>JACJNZ010000001.1 GCA_014695325.1 Cyanobacteria bacterium FACHB-502
CGATTCAAGCCAGTTAAAGCGCGCAGCAAGCGGTCTTGTGTCAGCACCCGTTCAATATCCAGCATTTGCTTATCCCATTTCTGCCTTCTATTCTTGCTTATTTCCCGACAAGTCTATTGGCTAAAAAATCCCGTTCTACCTTCAGTTGCCCGATTTGCCGATAGAGTTCATCAATTTGTGCCTGTTGGTCGCTTTGAGCAGAGACGGCGGAACTGCTTGACTCGAAGACATTGCTCGCTCCCTCTAGCAGTTGCCGCTTCCAGTTGTTGATCATCGTCGGATGGACCTCATACTGGCTTGCCAATTCTGCTACTGTTTTCTCACCCCGAATTGCGGCAAGGGCGACTTTAGCTTTGAATTGAGCGTTGTATTGTTTGCGTTTGTTTGCCATGAACTACCTCTATCATGAGTCAATCGTTCAGAGCTTAGCCACCTGTCCAGTTTTTCGGGTCCACTTCAATGTGGCAGATGCCTGGTTCCAAAAGGCCCTTGCCGCTCCGAAGTTGGCAAAGCTGAAGAACTTTGACCTATCGACCGCGAAAAAGGTCGAAAAAATTCTCCAAGCCACACCCCAATTGGAGCATCTTTACTGCGATCTGGACTTCCGGATTGCCAAAACATAACGAGAGGCGAGGCAGCGATTGTCCTACACCGTCGCGATTCGCAAAGCATGAGAATGAAGTTAGCTTTAAAGCAGACCGAAAGATGACGCTGAAAGTTCACACAAGAAACAGTTATGACAGCGAATGATGGACTCACGATCATGCTTTTCATCCTGGTCATCACCAGTCTTGCAACAGGTTATGGCTGGGGTGTGCAAGCACAACGCCTGCCCTTCTCAGCAGACATTGGATTCAGTGAACCGCAATGGTCATTTCTGAAAGGGTGGGTCAAGTTAGCGTTAGTGGCTGGCGTTCTATTGCCGATCGTCCTCCTTGCTCAGGCTTGGGGACAGCCCGATTCAGTGAGCTTCTGGAGCAGTTACCTCCTAGTTGTTGCGGTGCAGCTAATTTCTGAGCGGGTGTTCAGCCAGTGGCTCGTTGGGAGTGTCGTAGTGCCCATTGGCTTCTGCTACACGGCTTTTCGGTTATGGCAATTAGGGGATGGATTCACTGGATTAGCGTTATCCGGTTTAACGTTGATCGGCTTTGCGGTTGTTGTCCTGTTCTGGGCTGCCAATCTAGTGATGTTGATGACGATCGCCATTCCAGCAATTTACAAAGGACAGAGACTTTAAGACGACGGTTTCAGATTGGAGCTCAAGGTACTGAGGTGTTTTTGCTGGTTGAGCAGAGGAAGGCTAGTAACTACGGGCATGAAGTAACCTTACGCAGGTAGTTCCACTAAACGTTCAGGCAAAGTTGAATGTATCGTTCTTGGGCTTCACCTGCAAGGTTAGAAATTATTAGTCCTAATAGTCTGACTGCCTTGTGTTCTAAGTAGGTAGGTGCAAATAAACGTAGGATAAGAAGAAGACCAAATTCCCTCGTTTTGCTGAGTATGCCTGCTCCTGTCCATATCGTTCTGACGGCTGAAGAAGACCGAAC
>JACJNZ010000010.1 GCA_014695325.1 Cyanobacteria bacterium FACHB-502
TCGATGATGGGATTCGAGTCCTTTAATAGTGCTAGAAGAACCTTGAGAGGAATTGAAGCGATGAACATGATTAGAAAAGGACAAGTGAAAGGGATAGAACAAGGGGATAGTGTGTCTCAAGTAAGGTTTATTGAATCAATCTTTGGAATTGCTGCATAGAACAGAGCGAATGATGTAGATTATTCAGCGTTAAAAATTCTTGCGACAGAACCTGCACATCAACAACGGTTCCATGCACATCAAAAGTCAGGGCAACGTAACTGTCAGGATATCGAGCATCAGGAAACGGAACGGCTTCTCCTTGAAACAGCTCTGCTAAAACCTAAGCAACCTGTTTTGGGTTTTGAGCGGCGATCGAAAGATGATGAATCATCGTAGGTTTCTCCTTATTTCAAGCTGTTCTCATTTGACCAAGTTGGGAATAGTGTTCAAAATAAAATTCTGAAGGTTTAGCGATCAATCGCATCGATTCTCGATTGGCAACAGCTTTCCACTATTGCTTCAATCAATCGAGTTCAGTTGGCAACTGCCTGTCTCGAAAATGCTTCAGCACGCAAGTGGAGATTTGCATGATAGATACTTCCACAAAAACACAAACCTTCTATGGACCCTATTACTGTGGTCTGTGATCCAGCTTGATGCCATCAATCGCCACGACTACATAGCGATATTGACACGGTGTAGTTTGTAAAGTGATAGCTAGTTTGGCTTGTTAAGTAGAACAACCAAATAAAACCTAAGATAGAAGGGATAGAAAATGGCTAGAGTCCAATACCAGCTCCCTTGAAGATTTTTCTAACCGACGAAGAGGACCGCACCCTGCGGGAACTGAGCTACGGCAATGGCGTGCCCCAAAGGGTGAAGCAACGTGCGACCGCGCTGCGCCTCAATGCCTCTGGCTGGCGTGTGCCTCAGATTGCGGTGCATCTCGATTAGGCAGAACAAACGGTGCGAGAAACCATTCGTCGCTGGCAAACGGGGGGATTAGGAGGATTGTGGGAGGCAGATGGTCGCGGCAGACATCGTCGATGGCGCGAGGAAGATTGGCAAGCGTTGGCACAATGGACCCAAGAACCCCGTCGCTACAGTGCCGCGCAGTTGGCTGCCAAACTTGCGGCTGAACGACAAGTCCACCTGGGTCAAGAACAGGTGCGGCGGATTCTCAAAAAAAAACTACACCTGGAAGCGGATCAGGCAAAGTCCACCGACGAACACTCCCACGAAGCACTATCAAGCAAAGCGGAGCGGCTGGGAGATGCTCAAGGCGTGGGCGCAGTTGGGTGTTGTCTGTCTCAAGTCTTGATGAGTCAGGCTCTTGTGTTCAGCGATCAAGTGACTATGCTTATAGTCCCCGTGGGCAGCAAAAGCGCGTGAAACAGCGCAAACGACGGGGCAGGCGGATTAACATTTTGGGAATATGGCAGCCCCAAGTCAAGTTCGATGATGCGCTGATGGTCGGGAGTCTGAAAACTGCGACCTTCCTGAAACTGATGGATTGGCAAGCCATCAAGGCACAACAGCAACTCGAACAGACCGGACAACTCACAGTCATCGTCCTGGATAACGACTCAGTCCATCGCAGCAAACTGAGTCAACAACAGCAACAACGTTGGCAACAGCAGGGGTTGCTTCTATTTTTCTTACCGCCCTACAGCCCATAAATGAATCGGATCGAGAATGAGTAGTTGTATCTCAAACGGAATGAATTAGCGAGTCGAGTGTTTGACGACGAGGTTGATTTAGCCGATGCCATCATGGAGGGTATTGAGAACAGGGGTAGGAACGGTCAACACTCAGTAGAGCGTTTTAAGTTTAATTAGGTTCTCCTACTTAGAACGTTATACAGCTCGCTTTTTTCAGCGTCAATAAGGTAGTTAATCTCGATGAGTTGGTCTTGTCCATAGCCTTTCTCCGTTAGTCCTTCCAAGAGAGCTTTCCGGGTGTCGGGGCGGCTCCACAATGCCCGTAGCTCGTCGTCTCCGAATAGCTCTGGGATTTCGCCAAAGAGGCGTTCCACAAATTGAGCAGCGGTCATGGGTTTACCATCTGGACTCCAGAAGCTGGTGGACATCTGGTGCTGAAGGGTACGCTCTTTGCCGTCAGCTAGCCTGATTTTGATGATTCCAGGGCGACGACGAGTTGCTGAGCTTTCATCGGTATCATCGCTTCCGTTGCTAGTGCCTGTGAGCGTGTTGTGTTCGTCTCCTGTCGCGCGGACTTGTCGAGAGAGTGACTTGTACAGATTCTTAAGGCTCACCATCCCATTCAGGGTCGTTTCTTTTATAGCTTTACGGATACACGTTCGAACAATGGTTGAAGGCAGCATCGACACAATCGCGAAAGCTATCAAATTCATCCCAGCGTTGACGCATCCAATTCTTGAGCACGAACCAC
>JACJNZ010000100.1:2500-4964 GCA_014695325.1 Cyanobacteria bacterium FACHB-502
CGGAAATGCCGAAGCCAAAGCGAAAGCGAGTCTGAATAGGGCGATAATCCGTGTTTATAGACCCGAACCCGGGTGATCTAACCATGTCCAGGATGAAGCTTGGGTAAAGCCAAGTGGAGGTCCGCACCGACTGATGTTGAAAAATCAGCGGATGAGGTGTGGTTAGGGGTGAAATGCCAATCGAACCCGGAGCTAGCTGGTTCTCCCCGAAATGTGTTGAGGCGCAGCGGTATGTGATGACGGTTGGGGGTAAAGCACTGATTCGGTGCGGGCTGCGAGAGCGGTACCAAATCGAGTCAAACTCAGAATACCAATCGGCAAGCATACCAGTGAGACGGTGGGGGATAAGCTTCATCGTCAAGAGGGAAACAGCCCAGACCACCAGCTAAGGTCCCTAAATTATCGCTCAGTGGTAAAGGAGGTGGGAGTGCAGAGACAACCAGGAGGTTTGCCTAGAAGCAGCCATCCTTGAAAGAGTGCGTAATAGCTCACTGGTCAAGCGCTCCTGCGCCGAAAATGAACGGGACTAAGCGATATACCGAAGCTGTGGACTTGTAATACAAGTGGTAGGGGAGCGTTCTGCGGTAGGGTGAAGCATCAGCGGCAAGCAGGTGTGGACGAAGCAGAAGTGAGAATGTCGGCTTGAGTAGCGCAAAGATAGGTGAGAATCCTATCCCCTGAAATCCCAAGGGTTCCTCCGCAAGGCTCGTCCACGGAGGGTTAGTCGGGACCTAAGGCGAGGACGAAGGTCGTAGTCGATGGACAATCGGTTAAAATTCCGATACTTGATTTGTGTTGTACCGGGGGACGGAGAAGGCTAGCACAGCCGCATGTTGGTTAGCGGTTTAAGTGTTCGAGGCGATGAGAGCTGGAGAAAACAGCTTGAGCTGAGGCATGAGTACGAGGGGATACGTCCCCGAAGTGTGTGAAGTCAAGCTTCCAAGAAAAGCCCGAAGTACGTTAACGCAAATTGACCCGTACCCTAAACCGACACAGGTGGGAAGGTTGAGAAAACTAAAGGGCGCGAGATAACTCTCTCTAAGGAACTCGGCAAAATGACCCCGTAAGTTCGCGAGAAGGGGTGCCAGCGAGAGCTGGTCGCAGTGAAGAGATCCAGGCGACTGTTTACCAAAAACACAGGTCTCCGCGAAGTCGCAAGACGAAGTATGGGGGCTGACGCCTGCCCAGTGCCGGAAGGTTAAGGAAGTCGGTCAGGCCGTAAGGCTAAAGCTGGCGACCGAAGCCCCGGTGAACGGCGGCCGTAACTATAACGGTCCTAAGGTAGCGAAATTCCTTGTCGGGTAAGTTCCGACCCGCACGAAAGGCGTAACGATCTGGATGCTGTCTCGGAGAGAGACTCGGCGAAATAGGAGTGTCTGTGAAGATACGGACTACCTGCACCCGGACAGAAAGACCCTATGAAGCTTTACTGTAGCCTGGTATTGGGTTCGGGCTTTGACTGCGCAGGATAGGTGGGAGACTATGAAGTTGTCCTTGTGGGGACAATGGAGTCAACGGTGAGATACCACTCTGTCAGAGCTAGAATTCTAACCCTCACCCATGATCTGGGGAGGGAACCGTATCAGGGGGGCAGTTTGACTGGGGCGGTCGCCTCCTAAATGGTAACGGAGGCGCGCAAAGGTGTTCTCAGGCTGGTTGGAAATCAGCCGCAGAGTGTAAAGGCAGAAGAACGCTTGACTGTGAGAGTGACAACTCAAGCAGGGTGGAAACACGGCCTTAGTGATCCGACGGTATGCGCGTGGAAGTGCCGTCGCTCAACGGATAAAAGTTACTCTAGGGATAACAGGCTGATCTCCCCCAAGAGTTCACATCGACGGGGAGGTTTGGCACCTCGATGTCGGCTCATCGCAACCTGGTGCGGAAGTACGTGCCAAGGGTTGGGCTGTTCGCCCATTAAAGCGGTACGTGAGCTGGGTTCAGAACGTCGTGAGACAGTTCGGTCCATATCCGGTGCAGGCGTTGGAGCATTGAGAGGAGTCCTCCTTAGTACGAGAGGACCGGGAGGAACGCACCGCTGGTGTGCCTGTTATCGTGCCAACGGTAAACGCAGGGTAGCCAAGTGCGGAGTGGATAACCGCTGAAAGCATCTAAGTGGGAAGCCCACCTCAAGATGAGTGCTCCCATGACTTTAAGTCAGTAAGGTCACCTGTAGACCACAGGTTAATAGGCAGTAGATCGAAGTGTGGTAACACATGCAGTCGAGCTGTACTAACAGACCGAGGGCTTGACTTCACAAACGTAGGTAGTTTGATAAATGACTTGACAAGTAGCTATGCAGTTTTTAAGCGTTCACTTTTTGTAAAACGCTTTATTTTAATATTCCTGGTGTCTATGGTACGGTGGACCCACCCTGACCCATCCCGAACTCAGGTGTGAAACGCTGAAACGGCGACGATAGTTGGAGGGTTGCTTCCTGCAACAATAGCTCGATGCCAGGGTAATT
>JACJNZ010000011.1 GCA_014695325.1 Cyanobacteria bacterium FACHB-502
CTGCCTCGATTGCTTTAGTGCGGAGGTCGTAGCTGTAGGGGGCGGACATGACCATTTCCCAACTCTCTTCTAGCCTCTATGTTACTGTCCTATCTCTGTTGCGTAGGGCTATAATTTATGCTTGCTCGATTGTTGCGTTCTTGTAAGAATGCTTCAAGACGCAGGATGACCTACCTTACAATCACTTTAGGGTTAGGTAAGCGATAGGTATGCGGGTTTTAGTGGTTGAAGATGATTTGATCGTGACAGATGCGATTACACAATCGCTGAGTGAACATCATTATGCAGTAGACGCAGCAGAGGATGGCGCGATTGGCTGGGAATGCGTTGAGAGCGCGACTTATGACCTGATTTTAATCGATGTAGGATTGCCTAAATTAGATGGGATCACGCTCTGCCAGAGAATTCGCGATCGCGGTTGTGGAACCCCAATCTTGTTAATGACCGCCAAAGATGACAGCACCTATCGGATTCGAGGCTTAGATTCAGGAGCAGATGACTATTTAGCAAAGCCGTTCGACTTGGGAGAGCTTCAAGCCCGAGTTAGAGCCTTGTTGAGGCGGGGAACGGTAGCAGCAAGCCCAGTTTTGACGGTTGGCAAATTACAGCTCGATCCGCGAGCGTGCCAAGTGACCTATGCTGAGAAACTACTGCCGCTGACACCGAAAGAGTATAGTTTGCTCGAATTGTTTTTGCGCCACCCCAGTCGCGTTTTTAGTTGTGGAGACATCATCGAGCACCTTTGGACGTTTGATGATCCGCCCCAAGAAGAAAGCGTTAAATCCCACATTAAAGGATTGCGGCAGAAGCTAAAAGCAGGAGGTGCAGCTAATTGGATTGAGAACGTGTATGGATTGGGATATCGATTACGCGAAGGAATTGAAGCCAATCCGGAACAATCCACGCAGTCCTATGACAGCCAGCTTGCACAGCTTTGGGAACAGTATCGCGGGTTAATGGAAGAACGATTCGCGGTACTGCATCAAGCAGCTCATACTTCCCCCTTATCGATTGAACTGCGAGAAGCAGCAGAAAACGCGGCTCATAAGTTAGCGGGTGTTTTAGGCATGTTCAATTGCGATGAAGGAACACAGATTGCCCGACAGCTTGAAAAACAGTTTGAAGAACAAGCCAAATTACCAGCGGAAGAAGTGCGATCTGCTGAAGCAGAAATCTCTACGAAATCACTGGTTCGGCGCCTGGGCGATATTCTGAATCTTTCGGGTCCGGTTGAAACCGGGGAAAGCCCTCTAAATTCTCCAGAAATGAGGGATTCTGAATCTAAAGTTCTCCATAGTGGGAGATCTAAACAGTCTCTCCGCTCTTGGGCAGTTCTAGCAGTCGATGATGATCCGATCATTCTTGCCACCTTGAAACAACTCCTTGAACCTTGGGGAATGTGCCTTACCGGAATCGATAATCCGCTACAATTTTGGACGGTTTTATCAGCGATCAATCCCGATTTGCTAATTCTGGATGTCGAAATGCCGCAGATGAATGGAGTTGCGCTCTGTCAGGCGATTCGAGCAAATCCAACCTGGCAAAGTTTACCGATCGTCTTTCTTACCGCTCATCAAGATACTGCAACCGTTCAACAAATCTTTGCAGCCGGGGCCGATGACTATGTTGTAAAACCGATTGTGGGGCAAGAATTACTTTCACGGCTTACACAACGGTTAGAGCGATTGCGATTGTTACAAACGTTGAGCACCAAAGATTCGATTACCGGACTTGCAAATCAGTTTTATTCGAGTCAAGCGATCGAAGCTCAATTCCACAATCATCAAACGACTTCCCTTGCAATTCTCTATATTCCAACCCTCAGACAAATCAACATTCAGCAGGGGCACACGGTTGGAAATCAGATTCTCAAACAAACTGGGCAATGTTTGCAATCTAGTTTTTGCAACGGTGAAATTCTTGGCTATTGGAGAAATGGTGAATTCATGATTGCCAGTTCTCACACGACAAAAGCAATGTTTCAGCAGCAATTATCAGAAGTCGTAGCAATGCTGCAACAACAACGGTTTGAAACTCCGAATCTGATTTATCGTTTTGCTGTCGTGGACTATCCAACTGATGGGCTAACGCTACGATCGCTCTATCAAACTGCGAGTCTCTGCTTAGAAGGATCGATTCATGAGTGAAGCACTAACCTCTCAAACTCAACAACTGCAACGAGAAGACTTGATTTCGGTTTTAGAATCCGCTGTGGATTTAATTGGCATTGCCGATGCAACCGGAAAAACCCTCTATGCCAATCAGGCTACACGTCGAACCTTAGGATTTGGGGACGCCGAAGACTTATTACAGAAACCCATTTCAGAATATCATCCGCCCGAAGCTGCTAAAGCTTTGCTTGAAGAAGCTTTTCCGATCGCGCTTCGAGACGGAATCTGGATTGGAGAAACGGCTGTTGTCACGAGAGATAAACGAGAAATTTCAGCTTCTCAAATCATTGTCGCGCATAAAAACCCAGATGGATCGCTCAAATTTATCTCCACGATCATGCGAGATATCACCGCGCAGAAAGCCATTGAAGAGCAACTTCGTCGCAGTAATGCTCTACTAAAAGCCCAACAAGAAGCGTTGATCGATGGCATCTTAGTGGCAGATGAACATCGCAATATCGTGGATTACAATCAGAAGTTTTGCGACATCTGGCGACTGCCCCAGATTTTGCCAACTCAAAATTCTCGACAGATTGCCGAGATGGTTGCAGATCAGCTTGAAGACTCAGAAGCCTTTTTAGCAGGCATCGAAGCGCTTTATCAAAACCTAGATGAAGTCTTTCACGATGAGCTTTTGTTGAGAGATGGGCGGACGATCGAACGGCATAGTAAAGCAGTCAAATCTTCTACTGGCGAGTACTATGGGCGCATTACACTCTTTCGAGATATTAGCGATCGTAAGCAAACCGAGGCGGCTTTGCAACGCAGCGAACAACACTTTCGCAACATTGTAGAAAATGCAAATGATATTTTATTTGTCAATACACCAGAAGGGATTTTTAGCTACGTTTCGCCAAACGTTATTAACGTCATGGGCTACCTGCCCGAAGAAATGATTGGTAAACCATTCCCTCAATTTCTGCATCCTGACGATGCTGAGTCGTGTTTTAAGCTGAACCAACAGATAGTCGAGACCCGTGAACCGGTGGCTGGAACTGAATGTCGATCGCTTTACAAAGACGGCAGCTACCGATGGCAAGTCGTCAACGTTGCGCCGACTCTTGGAGCGGACGGAGAATTACAAATCGTTGGCGTCGCGCGAGACATCCACGATCGTAAATTAACCGAAGAAGCCTTGCGTCTGAGTGAAGCGCGCTATCGGGCGTTCGTGACTGCAACGGCTCAAGCCGTTTGGATGACCAACGCGGTGGGAGAAGTGGTGGAAGATATTCCACTTTGGTGTGCACTAACCGGACGAAGCCAGGTCAGCGCAAATGGTTGGGGATGGCTCGAGAGTATTCACCCAGACGATCGAACTGCAACCGCAGAAGTTTGGCTAGAAGCAGTGAACTCTGGGAAAGTCTACGAAGTAGAGCAACGCATTCAAGTAGCATCTGGCGAGTATCGACTGTTCGCGGTTCGAGGTGTACCGATACTCGATGAGCGAGGCAACATTCAAGAATGGATTGGAACTAAAACCGATATCACTGAGCAAAAACAAGCTGAAGCAATGTTGCTGCATCAAAATGCACTATTGCAAGCTCAACAACAAGCCTTACAGGAGAAAGAAGCACAGTATCGCACTATCTTTGAGGCGATTACTGATGCCTTGTTCATCATGGATCTTGACACAATCACTGTGGTCGAAGTGAACCCTGCTACTTGCCAAATGCATGGGTACTCATACGAGGAGTTTTTGACGTTACATCCATCAGAGTATATTCATCCAGGCAGCATATCGGTATTTCATCGCTTTCTCAAAGCAATGACCTTAAAGCAGCCGTTCTGTGGTGAAGCAGTTGATGTTCGCAAGGATGGCAGCCTGGTTGATGTTGAAGTTAAAGGAACCACCTGTTTTTACAACGGAAAACCGCATGTTTTAGCGATGGTGCGAGATATTAGCGATCGCAAAGCTGCCGAAAAAGCTCTGCAACGTCGAGCCAGGTTAGATCATTTACTTAGCTCTCTTTCTCGGCAATTTATTGACCAGGATGCAGAAACTGCGATTCATAGTGCTTTAGAATCGATCGCCCGTCATATTGGTGCAGAGCGAGGCACAATCTTCGAGTATGACGCTGACCAGACGAGATGCCAATTAGTTTACGAATGGTGTGGGGATGAAATTGCCCCACTGACGTCTGAAGCAAGAGGGGCAAGCATTTTCGAGCATCCCCATTTGCATCAACAGTTTCTCTCAGGACAAGCCCTGCAAACGGTTGATGTTCAGACGATACCAGAAGGACCCGAGCGCCAGCTATTTGTCCGTCAGTCGATTCAATCGGTGCTCGGTGTTCCGGTGATCTATCGAGGTCAGGTGACTGGATTTTTAGCAATAGACACGGTTCATTTTCAGAAGGATTGGAGCCAAGAAGATATTGACTGTCTCAAGCTTGTGAGCGAACTGATCGCGATCGGACGAGCAAGACATAAAGCCGAAACTGATTTACGCATTGCCAAAGAAGCGGCTGAGGCAGCAAATCTAGCCAAGAGTGCATTCTTAGCCAACATGAGCCATGAGTTACGCACACCATTGAATGCAATTTTAGGCTTTTCGCAATTGATAGAACGCGATGCTGCCCTTCCTGATCGCCAACGCGATTCCCTTGCCATTATCAATCGCAGTGGTGAACACTTGCTGAATCTAATCAATGATGTGTTGGAAATGTCAAAGATCGAAGCAGGACGAACAACCTTAAATGTGGTTGCTTTTGATCTGCATCATCTTTTACAGACACTGCAAGAGATGTTTTTGATTCGAGCAAAAGCAAAGAAACTCGCGTTGAATTTTGCGATCGCGCCCAATCTTCCTCAGTACATTCAAACCGATGAAAATAAACTACGCCAGGTCTTAATCAATTTGCTGAGCAATGCAATGAAATTTACAGACAGTGGCAGCATCACGCTAAAAGCAACGGTGCAGTCAGAATTAATGCTGCAATTCAAAGTCCAAGATACGGGACAGGGAATTGCTCCAGAAGAATTTGAGCAGCTATTTCGCCCGTTTATCCAAACCCGTAGCGGTTCTCAGCTGCGAGAAGGCACAGGGCTTGGGTTAACCATTAGTCGTCGATTTGTGCGATTGATGGGTGGAGAAATGCACATTGAATCAACCGTGGGACAAGGATCAACGTTTTCCTTTGAAATTCAAATTGCGATCGCAAATCCGGCAGAAGTTGCACCCACCTCGACTTCAAAACGAGTGCTGCACCTGGCACCGCAGCAACCCCAATATCGAATTTTAGTCGTCGATGATCGGGCTGAGAACCGAGATTTCGTAGAGCAATTGTTAACAATGGTGGGATTTGAAACACAATCAGCAGTGAATGGAGAAGATGCGATCGCACAATGGCAGCAATGGCAACCGCACCTAATTTTGATGGATATGCGAATGCCGACCCTGAATGGCTATGAGGCAACTCGGCAAATTCGAGCACTTGAATCAGCTCAAACTCGACCTAAGATTTTGGCATTAACTGCCAGTGCCTTTGAAGAACAACGCGCTTCAGTTTTGGCGGCTGGCTGCGATGATTTTTTGGCAAAACCCTTTCGAGAGTCTCACTTATTTGAGAAACTAGCTGAGCATCTTGGAGTGAACTATCTGTACGAAGAAGATAACGAACATCCGATTGAAAATTCATCGCATGAGTTAACGTTAACTCGTTCAATGCTAGCGACAATGCCCCAAGATTGGATTGCAGAACTGCATCAAGCCTCGCTCGCTGTCGATGCTGACCGAATCTTGCAATTGGTTCAACGGACTTCAGACGCTAATCTAGCGACTGCATTAACGGAGTTGGTTTACAAGTTCTGTTTTGACGAAATTGCCGAGCTTTCTCAGGAAGCACAAGAAGGCTGAACTTCTGCTAGATTTTTACTGCCTCAATAATGCTAAGCAACGAAGGGGTCGGAATCACGCGCGTCAGTTCAAACCCATTCGATCGCAACAACGATCGATACTCTTCCTCAGTGCGTTCTCGTCCACCTGCCATCAACAGCATAATCACATCGATGAACTTTGCTGGAGAGGGTTCATTTCCCGGTGGAAGGATGCTTTCGATGAGCAACAGCTTGCCATCATCGGGCATCGCTTGATGGCAATTTTTCAGAATGATCGAAGACTTTTCATCATTCCAATCGTGAATAATCCATCGCATCAGGTAAGCATCGCCGCCCGTCGGCACAGACTCAAAGAAGTTTCCGGCAACAGGTTGAATATTCTGATCGACCTGAACGTTGGCAATGATTTCAGGTAAGTCAAACAAAATGCCGTTGAGATGGGGATTTGCTCGCACAATCGTAGAAATTAAGCTCCCTTGCGCTCCGCCCACATCCACAATCGTATTAAATCGAGAGAAGTCATAGCTTGCGACAACTGCTTGCGCGATCGCAGTTCCCATGCTGGTCATCGAATCTGAGAAAACTTTGCCATCTTCAGGATGTTGAGCATAATGCTCCCAGATGGGCATTCCTGCTGCGGCATCAAACGCAATTTCACCTGTCTTTAGGCTATGTAGTCCATTGCTCCAGCCCAGAGAATGGTCATAGCCCATTTGTGCCATTGCTGCACATCGCATCGAGCCAGGACGATTGCTCTTGAGCGTTTCCCCTAATGGAGTGAGCGCAAAATGCTGATCGGACACTTCTGTAAAGATGCCAACACTTGCTAAAGCGCGTAAGAGGCGATAGAGCGATTGCGGATCGGTCTGGGTTCCTGCTGCAAGTTGAGCGATCGTTTGCGGTTGATCATCAAACAAATCTGCAACGCCTAATTTAGCAGCAAGATAAATCGATCGAGCAATCCAAAAGCCACCGATCAAACTCAGCATCGTCTCTTGCGGAGCAACTTCTACTTTTTCCATTGTTATCATGATTCTTTTCGCTCCAGTTAATTTCTAAGCTTCAACAAGCTGGGGCGCAGCCTGATTCAAAAATGCTTCATAGTTGGCAACGAATTGTAGATAGTCCTTCGCCATTTCGGGGGTAAGCAATTCGAGCATAAATTTGTTTTCTACCCAAAATTCGAGCACTTTAAAGGGACCGCGATCGCACAATCGCACCAACCATCCTTCGCGATCGGCGATTTGTGCAATTTGTTCTTGCGAAACCGAAATCGAAAGCGCGGCATGAACAGACGTAAAGTTTTGAGAATTTCCTGAAGAAAAGCCAACTTGTTCTGGCTCTGGAATTAACTGAGTATCAGCCGGATAAAGCTCAATTCCGGTTCCAAAGCTGTCATCGACGATGACCATATAGCTTCCTTCATGGGGAGGAAAGGGAAAACAACGACCCTGCAACACTTCCGCCAGAACATTAGCAACGTGCAACGGATGATCCACGGCGATTGAAATGTGATGAAACATAGTAACCTCTAATTCCTGGTTTGCTGATGTCCCTTACTGTAGGCAACGATCGAGGAGAAGCCGGGGAGTTCTCAATCCGTTTCGCTCATGAATTGGGGAAATCCGTTTTTTTGCTGAGGTTACTTTAGATCCTAGTGATCTGATCTTAAGATCGGGTGGGAGTTCCAATGAAATGCTTCAATGCCTGAGCCTACACCCAAAGCCGACATTCTGGTCATTGACGATACGCCGGAAAATCTCAATCTGTTATCGACCCTGCTGATTGAACACGGCTACAAGGTTCGTAGCGTTACGAAGGGTTCGACGGGCATCCGAGGCGCACAAGTGATGCCGCCGGATTTAATCCTGCTCGATGTGAATATGCCGCAGATGAGCGGCTACGAAGTGTGTCAACATCTGAAAGCCGACGATCGCACCCGTGATATTCCCATCATTTTTATCAGTGCTTTAGAAGCCGTGAGCGACAAAGTAAAGGCATTTCAAGCAGGTGGTGTAGATTACATTACAAAACCCTTTCAGATCGAAGAAGTCCTTGCTCGAATTGAAACCCACCTAACCTTGAGACGCCTTCAGAATCAACTGCAATTTCAGAATGAACAACTTCAGCAAGAAATTCGCGAACGCAAACACGCAGAGGAAAAATTTGCCACCATTTTTCAACAAAGCCCCAACCCGATTGCGATCGTGACCGTTCCTGAAGGGCAATTAATCGAAGTGAACCCTAGTTTTCTCAGCATTAGCGGTTACACACGGGAGCAAGTCATCGGCAATTCGATTACGCAGCTCCATTTAGGGCACGATTCAGCGAATTTTCTGCGTCGTCTTCAAACAACCGAAACCTTTCACAACTTAGAATTTGAACTGCTCACCCACTCCGGCAGTGTCAAAAGTATTTTGCTATCCCTTGATCGCATTGAACTGAACGGAACAACTTACGCTTTACTGATTGCGAACGACATCACTGAACGTAAACGTCTGGAGAACGAATTCATTTCCTTAGTCAGCCATGAGCTACGCACTCCTTTAACCTCAATGATGGGGTCGCTTGATTTACTCAGTAGTGGGCAGTTAGGCAGCTTGACTGAGCAAGGGCAGCACGTTCTCAGTATCGGCGTAAAAAATGCAGAACGCTTGATTCGTTTAATCAATGACATTCTCGACCTCGAACGGATTCGCTCGGGCAAAATCACGATGAATTGGCGATCGTGCGATCTTGCTGACTTAATGACTCAGGCAACTGAAGAAATGCAAGCAATGGCTGATCGCTCCGAAATTCAATTGATTACAGAACCGATGTCAATTTTGCTTAATGCTGATCCCGATCGCATTGTGCAAACCTTGACCAATCTTCTGAGTAATGCAATTAAGTTCTCACCCGCTCAAACAACCGTTCAAATGCAGGCTTACAGTTCAGCTGACACTTCAAGTGTCTGTATTCGTGTTTGTGACCAAGGGCGAGGTATTCCCTTCCATCAGATCCAGACTATCTTTGAGCGATTTCAACAGGTAGATGCATCCGATGCCCGCCAAAAAGGCGGAACCGGGCTTGGACTTTCCATTTGCCGTAACATTATCGAGCAGCACGGTGGCAGGATTTGGGTAGAAAGCACCGTCAACCAAGGCAGCACATTCTATATTGAATTGCCGCTTAACGCTTAATTCAATCGTGTTTCCCCGACTTCTCCCCGATTCAGCGATACCTTATAAGCATTAGGTTGCTAGAGGATTGCGATGAATAAGCAAATTTTGATTGTGGATGACGAAGAAGATGTAAGAGCAATCGCAACACTCGGTCTACAAATGGGAGCGGGCTGGGAAGTTCTCACTGCTAGCTCTGGGGCTGAAGGAATTGCGATCGCAGCTCAACATCACCCCGATGCGATTCTGCTCGATCTGATGATGCCGAACATGGACGGTCGTGCCACTTTACAACACCTCAAGCAACAACCTGAAACTCAATCCATTCCCGTAATCCTGATGACTGCTAAAGTGCAAGCCTCAGAGCAGCACAATCTTCACGATTTAGACGTTGCAGCCATTTTTACCAAACCCTTCCGTCCGCTTACTCTTGCTCAGCAGATTATTGATGTGCTGACTTGGCATTAAGTTGTTAGAGCCAGCCCTTTCAAGGTGCTTCTTTAGCTTTTTTAGATTTCGGCTCACTCAGCAGTCGAGCGGTGGGGGTTATTGCTCAGGGGGTAACAAACGAGGCTAGAATGCAAGGCTGGTGGTAGACAGGGACAACCCAAAGCCCAAAAAATAGGGTGAATCCGAAAAATCACCCCTAATTCAAAAATGTTGCCTTCTATCAAGCTTGTCTACAAGCGCAACTGAGTTCAATCCAATTGCTGGCTTTGAAGATGCTGGTCGCCCTGTTACAGCGAGAACGTCGTGTCAGTATCGAGCGCTTGGCAACCTTGTTTGCTCAACCCATTCAATTTGAAAGTGTTCGTCGAAATATCCAAAGGTTCCTATAGCTTTACGCGATTAGGTTAGAACGCTAGGCTAGGGGAAAACCAGCGTCTAGAAGTGCCTATGCCTTCCCCTTATGGTGACGACCTGCGTCGCAAAGCAATTAATGCCGT
>JACJNZ010000012.1 GCA_014695325.1 Cyanobacteria bacterium FACHB-502
CATCGCAAACCGAAACGAGGAGAGTTGAGTCCGCAGCAAAAGGAGGAGAATCGAGCCTTAAGTCAATCGCGAGTGGTCTGTGAAAATGCGTTTGCTGGAGTCAAGCGTTACAACGCGGTGAGCGCTATCTATCGCAATCGAAAAGCGGAGTCTGATGATCACCTTATGCTAACCGCAGCAGGATTATGGAACTTCTACCTGACTGCGGCATAGGAAGAACTTGAAAGGTCGCATTGGCTAACTCTGTTCTTATTTCCCGACAACTCTAATAACCGTTCGCTCCGTTCTGATAGCAGAATTCGATGTCTTTGGGATTTGAAGAAGTGGTAAAGACGACGATCGGAATCTCTTTAACGCTCTGATCCTGCTTTAGCTGTTCCAGCACTTCACGACCGTCTGTACCGGGTAGGTTCAGGTCGAGCAAAATCACTGAGGGGCGCTGTATATTGCGCTGCTTTCCATTTGCTCTATCCTGGTAAACAAAATCTAAAACTTTATCTCCATTGGTGCAGCGATGAATCGGATTCTGCACCTTCATCTGCTGCATCAGCAGTTCCAGTATCTCAAAATCCTCGTCACTGTCTTCGGCAATCAGCAAAGGGTTGAAGGATTGAGCTGCCATTCTGTATTACTAAGCACCGATGCTCCATCAAGCATACTACAGCAAGTTCAGATATCTTACAAAAACTTAATATTCTAATCCTACCTACTCAGGCTGACATCTGGATCTGCCTCTGGGCGTTTGGTTCAATTAATTCTTGGTTTGATTAATTCAAAGTGAAATAAAACGTTGAGCCTTCGCCGTAGCAGGACTCGATCCAAATTTGCCCACCGTGACGCTCAATGATTTTTTTAGCGATCGTCAATCCTGCCCCTGTTCCTCCGCCATACAAGTGCTGCTCATGGAGTCGCTTAAACAGTCGAAAGACGCTGTTGAGATGGCGATCGCGGATGCCAATGCCGTTGTCGCGGACGTAAAAGGTGAGGGGGTGAGGGAATGAGGAGGTGAGGGGGTGAGGAGATGGGGAGAAGAGGGTTTTGTTTATGATTTTCTGTGTTCTGTCTGCTTCAATAAAGCCGATCTCGACCCACTGATGAGGCTTGTCATTGTATTTGACAGCGTTGCTGACCAGGTTCATCAGGACTTCCTGAATCAGGATGGAGTCACAGTGGAAGGTCGGGAGCGGACGCGGAATCCGAAATTCGGTTTGCAGGTCGGGGCGGCTGAGGCGCAGTTCTTCAATGACTTGATGCAGGATTGAGTTGAGATCCGTGGGCTGAAGATAGAGTTCGGTTTGTCCCAGCCGGGAGAACTTCAGCAGTGCATCGATCAGCGACTCCATGCGGCGGGTTAGGCGGGTCAGGGTTCGCAGCCGCGCCTTGCCGGACTCGTCCAGAATGTCTGAGTAGCCTTTCAGCAGCAGGTTAGAGTAGTTGTGAATGCCGCGCAGCGGTTCTTTCAGGTCATGTGAAGCCGCATAAGCAAAGGAATCTAGCTCGCGAATGCTGTTTTCTAGCTCCCGGTTCACTTTGGCTAACTCGTCTGCTTTTTTAAGGACAACGCCGACGATCGCACTTCTCAGATCGAGCGCGTTCTCCAATTCGCAGGTTTTCCAGGGCAACGAGGTGAACCGCACGACTTCCTGCCATCGCTCGAACGATTTGCGCGGACTAAGGGTGATGCTGCCGTTTTCTGCAACGTTCAAAGCAGCGTTCGGATCGCCTGCCCAGTTGACTGTTTGCAGCACTTCTTGGCGAAACCAAATTATTGTGTAGCGTCGCACCTGGGAAATTTGCAGTAAAAGCACTCCGCTGGCACTGTCCTTGAATGGCTCGGCGGCAGCATAAAGCTTAGGCAGTGAATCGGTGTGAAATAGCGGGGCGTTGAACCGGGGAAGCTGCATTTCTGCCCACTGAAGCAGGGCGCGAACCTGTTCTAGCGTGGGAGTGGTTCCAACTAGGGTAATTTCATCTTCCAGGCACACTGCTACCCCCTCAGCATTAACCAAGTCCAGCAGGCGAGGAGCAGGATTGATCAGGGCTTGTTTCAGATCATTCGCCTGGGAAATCGATTGGAGAAAGGTCGGACTGCAACGATCGCAGCTTTGTCAGATAGTTGAGTTCTTCGGTATTGACTTTGTTTGCCAGTTCTGATGCAATCAGTTGCGCCAGCAGTTCGCAGCTTTCCCGCATTTCGTAACTGATTGTTTTTGACCTTTGGTGATGACAGGAAATGAGCCCCCACAGGGTTTCGCCCTGGTTCAGTGCGGCGACCAGAATGGCAGCGACATCCATATTCTGGTGATATTCCACGCAGCAGGGGTCAACACTTCGCAGAATTGCGCGTTCCAGGTCGGCCGGTTGTTGGGTGACTGGATTCTCTGCGGGAATTAACGCGATCGGTCGGGTATTGAGATCGGGAATGTAGCGTAGCAGTCCGCGTCGATAAAGTTCTCGCACGGGTTCTGGAATATCGGTTGCCGGGTAGTGCAGTTCCAGATAAGGAGCTAAGTCTTCTCGCTTTGCTTCTGCAATCACTGCCCCCGCGCCCTGAGCATCAAAGCGATAAATCATGACGCGATCGAACCCTGTGAGCACACGAATCCCTACGGCTGCGGCTTGCAGAAATTCCGCCAGATCGGGGAGGCGACGCAGTTGGGCGATCGTCTGATTCACCTGCGTTTAGAGCTGTAAGGCATTCAGATGGGGTTGGGCGTGCGCTGGTTCTACCTCCAGAATGATTACGGTGGCCGTTGCGTGTACAGTGCCGTTGAAACACTGCGTGCCTCTCCAAAGGTGAAGGGCTGCCTTGCTGTAGCGGCTCGCCTGCTTTACTCCCTGTTGAATTGTGGCGATCGCAACCTCATCGAGCAGGACACCGATCGACTGACCGAGCAAATTTTCGGGCGAAACGCCGAAATAATCCTCAGTATTCGCGCTAACTTGCAGCACAACCAGTTCAGGATTGCTCAACACAAACAGAATGCCAAAGGGCTGGATTGAGCCTGCGAAATGGACAGGTTCGGAAGGGAAACTGCCTGGAGGAAGACCAGGGGTGTTATGGGGTTCAAACCCATTCATGGCAGGGCAATGAGAAGAACTGTGACTTTATCAGAACTGTAGCTTTATGGCGTTCTAACCATAACTTTCTCTGAATTGTAGCAGGGTGTTGCATTATGTTAAGTAAACTAGAGCAATCCTAAAGAGAATATTAAATTGTTAAGCAATTCTAAAGAGCAGATGAATGCTGCTAGCATAAAATCTAAAGAAAATCTTAAATATCTCAGAAGGAGTTTAAGTGATGCTGGTTAGCCCCTCGATATTGCGAATGACATGGGCTGTTACCGAAGAAGCTTTGCCCCATGATCTAGTCGCTCTTTCAGATGCAATATTGGTCAAGCTCCTGCTGCAGCGTGTCTCTCAGAAAATTTTGCTGAATGGTGAAGAAGTGCGGGCACTGGATGACTATCTCACTGCGAATGTCTCCTTAATTCGCGATATTGCTGAATCTCGTTTGATTCAGGAGATTGCTTGAAAAAGGGAGTTTTGTTGCTAAGTATCGGTGTCAAGAAGTAATTGCAAAGCTCCTTCAGCCCGACTTCAAAGAATTATTTCAATTTTGATGCAACAGTCCAGGTTGCGTAAACTCTGCACGAGCTGATGGATGAGGCTTGAATCCTGCCATACTTTCTACTTTGACTGCTGTGCTGCTTCTGCTATAACAGTCACTGGAAAGGGAATTCTTGCTGATCGAAGCCTTCCAACAACAGGCGCAACAGCCACGGTATAGACAGCCACTGAAGAGAAAGCTTGATGTTTGTTCTAACGATTCACTTGACCAGGTCGGGTACGTCCGGGAAATGCTTTTTCGTGCAATCTGGGCAAATGCCATGGGTCAGTTCAGCGTGGGAAAGCTGCTTAATGTAATCTTCGACACGATGCCAGTACCCCTCATCATTCCGAATATTCTTACACCAAGCGCAAATGGGCAACAATCCACGCAAGGCGTGAACATTTTCGACAGCTTCTGCTAAGGCAGCAGAAACACGACGCAATTCCAACAGAGAAACGACTTGCCGAGCGAGGGCTTGTAGGGCAGAAAGCTGATCTAGGTTGAGTTTTCGAGTTTTTTGATCGATTACACAAAGGGTGCCTAAGGCTTGCCCCTCTGGATTGATCAGTGGCGCACCTGCGTAGAAGCGAATGTAAGGATCTGCCGTCACTAAAGGATTGTCTGCAAACCGCTCGTCAGCATGTGCATCTTCAACCACCATCGGATCTTGTCCCAAAATCGCGTAGGAACAAAAGGCTTGCTCGCGGGGCGTTTCCGAGACAGCCAACCCAACTTTTGATTTGAACCACTGCCGATGCTGATCGAGCATGACCAGCAACGCGATCGGTGTTCCACAAATAAATGAGGCGAGATGAGTAATATCGTCAAGTCCTGCTTCAGGGTCAGTATCTAAGATTCGATACTGCCGTAACGCCTCTAGCCTTTCAGCTTCATTGCTTGGGATTGGCACTGCCATGGCTTTGCCCTTGTGATGCTTCTTACCTCCATTTAAGCTGAAGTTTCTCGAGGACTATTTGTTGTGTTTAGAGCGTAATAAAAAGAAAACTTAAGTTTGGGTTTATCACCGATCGTGGCAGACATCCTTCTTCTCAAGCTCAAGCTGCCGGGATTCAGTTCAGAGTTAAAAAACGGCTACAACAAAGCCCCTACCTGAATGAGCGAGGGCTGTTTTATTGATGGCATCGGGGCAATCGCCTCACTGCCGTTGCTTTTTGCGATATTCCCAGGGCTTGAGGGCATTTAGATATTCCAGATTCCCTGCTTTGACTGCTTTGACTGCTGTTTCTGCCTGCTCCATTTGAGCTTTGTGAGGGCAGTTAGAAGCATACTGCCTGTACAGATAGTCATTGCCGCTCTGATATGCTCGACGTTTAGAACCGTTCTGCTAACACTGAAAACCTCTGCGACTTCTTGACCATAGCGATCGACATCCACCACAGTCAGCCTGGCTTGATTGTTCGATCGCTTCGCCAGTGATTGCAGATTGTTCCGGCTTGCCTCTCTCAGTTGCTGTTTGAGTTCGGGCGCATCAATGCCACAGAGCCGGATTCGTTCTTCTTTCCCGTCCCGGAGTATGCGCATCGTGTCTCCATCATGAACATTCACGACTTGAGCAACTTCGCCTTGGGATGTGGGGGACTGGGCAGGAGTTAAAGTTTCTTGATTGCTGTGAGTTTGGCAGCAAAATATCTTCAATCTCCCTAAGCTTTTGCAGAAGGGTTTTGTGTAGACATTCTAGGCTCTTCTATCCTGCTGCTTTTTCTACAGCTCACATTAATTTTGGCTTTCATTTACTTCTGTTAGGCAATCAAATAGTGAACTATTGACAGAGGGTAAGCAAAGCTCAGATTTTAGATAAAACTATTTCAATACTCCGCTGGTCATAAGATCGATTCAAATTCTTATTTGTATTTCTATAGGTTGATCATACTGTTTTCTTAAATCTTTAGAACAGTAGCCAGTGAGGCAAATTTTTTAGCAGTTTGAACAGGATTTATTCCACGAGCAACTTATGCTCTACACAAAAATTTGCAAGCTGCTTAGGAAAATAAGCATTCCTCATTCATCTCATTACGCTCAGTTTTGAGGAATGCCTTTTGTTTTAGACAGAAAGTAATTAACTACGTCAAGGAAGTTACCATGTTTCTACACACCAAGCGTTTGCAGTACTTTACCAAACCAGAACGTCCCGATCCGATTTACGCCAAGAAGTTGCAGGAACTCATTGGTGGATCGATGGGCGAGATGACTGTTATGATGCAGTATCTTTTCCAGGGCTGGAACTGTCGCGGACCTGCAAAATATAAAGATCTACTGCTCGATACTGGAACTGAGGAAATCGGTCACGTTGAAATGCTTGCCACAATGGTTGCATTTCTGCTTGATAAAGCCCCTGTCGAAATGCAAGAAGAAGGGGTAAAAGATCCGGTTGTAGGTGCGGTAATGGGAGGATCAAATCCTAGAGATGTAATTGTTGCATCAATGAACCCTCAGCACGAGATTGTGTCTGGTCAAGGCGCGATGCCTGCGGATAGCGTTGGCTTCCCCTGGAATGGTCGCTTTATCACGGCAAGCGGTAACCTACTGGCAGACTTCCGCTCTAATCTCCACGCCGAATCTCAAGGTTTGATGCAGACGGTTCGCCTGTATGAAATGACCAATGACAAAGGCGTGCGCGATCACCTGAGCTTTATGATTGCCCGTGATACGATGCACCAGAATCAATGGCTTGCAGCGATCGAAGAACTGAAGAGCGATGGCTTTGAAGAAACCGTTGTCCCCAAAATCGCACACGAATACGGGCAGCGGGAACACGCTTATGAATTCTGGAACCATTCCGATGGAACTGACAGTGCCGAAGGACGATGGGCAAAAGGTCAATCGATCGATGGCAAAGGAGAATTTAAGTACGTGGCAAATCCGCAGCCGCTTGCAGAAGAAGTTGAGCCGCCGCAACCCAAGCCCAAACTCCATGCAACGCCCAAAACGCCTGCGATGATGAAAACCAGCGATAACGGGTTGAAAAACATTGTAGACAGCGCGGTAGATGCAGTGGATAGCCTCACAAAGGGCGAATAGTCGTGATTTGCTAAAAGGGGCATTTCTAATTCTTCAGAACCTCGAAAGTAGCTGTTTTCTCTACAATCGAATTTGTTCTTTAGGGAGATGATGCCCCTCAAAAATTACTGAAGTAGGCATTGCGGAAAGGCGTTGCTAAATGCAGATAGCAGATATAATTTTCAATTGGCAACGCCAGCAAATTTTATGCAATGCAAACTTTGTGGGAAGCAAACGCTATGTTATGCAATGTTGCAATTCCAATGCTTCCTTCTCGTGATTTAAGCAGGACGATTGCTTTTTATCAGAAATTAGGGTTTCAAGCGTCTTCCGACCCCAATGCTCAGGATTTAGACTACTCGATTGTTTCTCGTGAGACGATCGAGCTTCATTTTTTTCGATTTGCTGAGATTATTCCAGCCGAATCTTATGCAGGATGCTATCTGCGGGTGAGGGATGTGGATTCACTGTTCCGTGAGTTTCAAATACAATCCTTACCCTTTGAGGGAATTCCCAGACTCGGCAAGATCGCAAATCAGCCCTGGGGAATGCGAGAGTTTTATCTGGTTGATTTAGATGGAAACCTGATTAAAATTGGGCAAGTTATAGCTGCTTAGTTGCTGGATTAATCAGTCAAGGTGCTTAGTAGAAACTCGGTCAGGGCATCGGGCAAAATTTCATCCAGCATTATGATTGTGACGATAGCAAATTTGGCTCCCACACTTTGCAAATTGTCGTCCAGCGCAGTCAAAAAGCCTTTGGCAGTCAGGCCTTGCCCGATTTGAACAAAGCCAACTCCTAAATTTTCATTGCTATCAAATCGCCATCCGTAGCTTTACCAGGACGGTCCTAGCGGGGCGGAACGCCGCTCACATTCAGCACATCTGCTAGCGTCCCACAGTAGGTAGGCAAGCCAAACGTTAAGGGACTGACCGGATTAGTGTAGGTGAAGTGGCGATACTGCAAGCAGAACCGATCCCATGCTTCCATCTGAATCCGAAAGACCGCAATCAGAAAATTGGCAAGCCCGATCGAGAGCGGAATTCTAAACAAGATCGGCTGATGCAAATAGTCGCAAACTTCTTTGACTGCCTGATTGACTGTCATTGCCTCATTGCCCAACACCACATCGTGCGATCGTCCCACTTCTAAAGGATGATCTACCAGATGTACCGCCACCTGAGCGATATCCCTGGCATGGAGAAAGTGAAAGCCTGCGTCTGCCTTAAAAAAGCGAATCAAGCCTGCCCAGCGCAGCACTTCCCGAATTCCAGAAGTCAGGTGGGACAGGGGCTTTTTCTCATCGCCGCCAAACACAAGCGTTGGAAATAGAGTGGTAATCTTAGGAGCGATCGACAGTTTCGAGAGCTGACTGTAGCAGTTGTATTTCGATCGGATATAGTCTGTGCCGATTTCGCCTGCCTGCTTCAAAGGCTGATTCTGACGATCGAGAATACTTGCTGTCGAAAAATAAAGCACCTGCTGACAGCGGCCGGGGTCGAGCAGACTCATCAACCGCAGCGTTTTGGTCACATTCACGTCAAATACTTCGCCTGCACCGCCCCAGGAAGTTGCTGCGAGAATCGCACAGTCGATCGTCTTCAACAAGTCACCCAAGCGATCGATCTCGCGCATATCGCCCTCGACCAGGGTGATGCCAGGACGAGCGTTATAGTCAAACTTCAGCTTGCTCACATCGCGCACCAGAAAAAACAAATCGTGCGGCGTTTGCTGAATCAGTGCTTCCGCTAGATAGTGACCAATGCAGCCGCTTGCGCCCGTAACAAAAATGCGTTTGACCATGCGAAAAAACAAGATGAAGAATGAACACAAAGACCACCTGAACGACAAGACGGCAATCTCATCATCATGTGCCGCTCCTTGTCATCTAACCATGCCCTGCTCAAAAAAATTCATCTCTCGATTGGCTCACGCACTGCCCGACCCCCACCCGCTAGAATAAAAATCCGAGTGCTGAAGAAAATATGCTGCCACGGGAAGATCTACTCAAAGGAATTGAAAATCGAGAAACGGCGGTTCGCGTGATTGACCAGGCAGAAGTCGCAATCAAGACCTGGGAAGTCGTCTGCACCGATTTCCTATCACCGCCCGAACTGGCAGAAGTACAGCAAATGTTTTCTCGTTTAGTCGATGTGCAGTTTCTCACATGGGGAGGCTATCCGCAGGCAGAACGACAGCGTGTTGCCATTGCCCGATCGGATTTGCCGTTGGATCGGTCTCAGGTCGAGCTAGCTGCTCTGGAAATTGCCGGAAATTTTTTGTTCGACCCCGCCAGCCATCGGGATTTTTTGGGGGCGCTTTTAGGCACAGGTCTTGTGCGGGAAAAAGTGGGTGACTTAATTGTGCTGGGGGAGCGGGGGGCACAGGCAATCGTTGTGCCTGAACTTACAGATTTTCTAGAAATCAATCTGACTCAGGTGCGATCGGTTCCAGTGAAGACGCGCCGCATTGACTTGAGTGAACTCAAGGTTCAGCCACCCAAGAAGAAAGAGATGACCACGGTAGAAGCTTCGATGCGCCTTGACGCGATCGCTTCAGCAGGTTTTGGAATGTCGCGCAGCAAAATGGCGGATTTGATTACCGCAGGTGACGTGCGAGTGAACTGGAAGGAGATTACTCAGTCGAGTCATACGCTGAAGCCGGGCGATCTGGTTGCCATTCGTGGCAAGGGACGGCTTGAAGTCGGAGAAGTGGCTGTCACAAAGAAGGATCGTTACCGGGTGCAGTTAACTCGTTTAGTGTAACCCTGGCTACGGCAGAGCAACGGGGATACGAAGCTGTTCCGACCTTGAGGCGATCGAATTATTTCTCCTTAAAGATAGAGTGTGCTGAGATATCAGGTGAGCGGGGTTGCTCAAGCTCAGTTGCAAGACTTGCCAAGGCTCAGGCTGAATGAAGGTTTCACCAAAGCTGTAAAAGAGCCTATTTTTTGTAGAGTCTGAGCGTTCAGGGATAACGTTACTGCGGCTTATGTCGAGTCATCAGCCCCAAATTGCCTAACGGACAGAGTTTGAACATTCCGTCGGCCACATTTCGGAGATCAGAGCATTTCTAGACTCAACCGATTCTGCTGTCCGAGATCTACAAATTCATCAGGGTAGACTATGACGAGGCAATGCTTAAGTACCCTAAAACCACAACCTTCAGCATTTCTGATCCCAGCCTGGTTCGTTAAAGGTCACGACGGCTCTTGCGATCGAAGATTCAGCTTATAGAATCTCGTGTAGGAGGGCGATTATTTGAGTAAAGCTACGAGATTGACTAAACCAATTTGCAACAGAGTGTTAACCCAAAGGATTGACCCAAAAACGTTACCAATTTGGGCGCATTTCTGCTCTGCTTGACAAGCTGACAAAGTGTAGGAAACCACTTGGCATCCACCCGCTTTCAGGTCTGTACACGTATCTGTACATAGATCTAATCGCTCCAATTACCGTCTCAGCAATTTCCCAAGAATTTTGAGGGGTGTGGGTTGACAGTGAGGAGGTAGGTTAGTTATATTGATAAAGCGGTGGAGGGAGCGAGGCCAAAGCGAACGAGCTAAGGCGACG
>JACJNZ010000013.1 GCA_014695325.1 Cyanobacteria bacterium FACHB-502
ATTTGACGATGAGGTCGATTTAGCTGATGCGATTATGGAGGGCATTGAGAACAGGGGGAGGAACAGCGGCTACCCGGTAGAACGTTTTAAGTTTTATTAGGTTGCCCTACTTATCTCGTTAAATACTGGAGATAGAAGCCGAACCCGATGTGCCAAATTATATAATTTCCGAAACGCACGAGGACAGCACCTAACAAGCCATAGAATCGGAAACAGACTGCTGAAGCGAAGTTGAAGGCATAAGCATGAATTGCGTAAGCAGCGAAGGAGAACCCCCCAATCTCGCCGCCTGCCAACTGCATCAACGGAATGCCCTGAATAATCGGCTCAACAGCGGAAGTAAGCACAGCCAAGATCCAAAAGATTTTGTTTTGCGCACGACCCTTCAGGAAAACAGAAGATCCA
This sequence comes from Cyanobacteria bacterium FACHB-502, assembly GCA_014695325.1. Classification (GTDB taxonomy): domain Bacteria; phylum Cyanobacteriota; class Cyanobacteriia; order Elainellales; family Elainellaceae; genus Leptolyngbya_A. Next base: position 406 of record JACJNZ010000013.1, read on the forward strand.
AGCCAAAGAATGATCGGAATGGGTATTATGCGGAACACAGACTCTAATTTGATCGCTCCTCCTGTATAGACGAACAGGGACCCTGGGAAGCCAACATTAAAATCACTCCCCACCTTGGCTGCCAGAATACTTGTAGCTCCTGTTATTTGATCGATCAAAATAGCGCAGGTGCCGAAGGCTACGCCTACAAACATAGGAAGCAACAGTCGCTGTTTAACCGAAATGCGGCTGTCCCATGCTGCGGGAAAACCACTCTGCTGCATGCACCAGATCGCGGCTAAACCCACCAATGTGAACACGAGGTGTGTAATCCACGTATCCGGCTCTATGGGACGACCCCCCGAAGGAATTGTGGCGTGGAGCACATCCGTGACAGCCCATAGGAGCATGAGAGAGAGCCATACAAATGACGAGTTAAGGTAGCGCTGAGCGAATGTGTTCGGTTTGGTTGTAAGCCTCAGTGCCGCATATCTACCTTCAGATCTCACTGGTTTGTGATGCGATTGTTTCCGTTCCATATATACTCCTTGCAACAAAGTTTAGGTTTGGTTGGATAACATCAACTACCCCGGAACCGCAGGTACATCTCGGAGCAAGTCGGGTTCATTGTGTATAAAGGTAATTTGCAATGTCCCTACTAGCTCCTTTTGTCCTTGGGCTGTGTCAGTAGGCATCAGCTGCTCCAGGCTTTCCTGGCTAAGCTGTAGCCCGGTTGCTTGCAAAGATGTAGCAAGTTTATCTAAGTTGGCGATCGACACTTCAAAGTTGATGCAGATTAATATGTTCGAGTAAAGGTGAAAGTCGGTGATCCAGGCTCCTGCTTGGTTAATTGCCTCACTCACACAATCAATCATTTGAATTCGATTTACTCTGGTAAACCCAGAAAGGCGTAAAAATTGTCGCGAAACCATAATTAACCCCATTAGAATCAGTTCCAGAATATAAAGGTGCTTCTCAACGGCATAATGACAAGCATTCTTAAAGTATGTTTGTTACCAACTTCTCTTGAGATTTTGCTCAATCCAATTAGCAATTAGTTTGAGAACAGTTGGTGAAAACGTTTCCTCTATTTCTTCGTATTCGCTTGGTGAGCCTGTTCGAGCAGTTTGGAACAAATGGTTAAGTCCAGCAAGCTCCAACGTTTTGAAATTCTGATTCCCTGACTGCCTTAAGGTTTGTTCAATGGCTGTCAAATTAAGTTGTGAGGTGATCTGAACATCCTTAGCTCCATTCAGAGCAAGCACTGGACATTTTACCTTGGCTAAAGTCGGAGCAGGGTCGTAGCTCACAAAAAATCGCATCCACGGAGATGTCAGGCGATGCATTCTATTCCGTATCTCTTCCTCTGATACCGTAGGGTCAATTGTCTTCGCGGTTACAACCAGGCGATTCGTGAGAGCATCCCTAGACTCGTTGCTAGTTCTGATCATCGGCAGAATTGTTTCCATGAGCCGACGCTGTGTTTCTATTGTTTGAGAGGCGGCTCCATTTGCTTTTGCAGCGGCGATTTGCTGTTCTAGCAAGATGCGATCGCCGGGAACCCCAGTGCCAGCCAGTAGAATAATGAACGCAACGTCATTCTCTGGTTTTGCCGCCACCATTGGGGCGATGATCCCTCCTTCGCTGTGACCAATGAGCCCAATTCCTTTAGATGCGACTTCAGCACGAGTTTTCAGAAAGGCGATCCCTGCTTCAACATCTGTTGCAAAATCCACTGTTGTTGCATTCTCAACATCGCCTGTCGATTTGCCAACACTCCGATCGTCAACCCGTAAACTAGCAATACCTCGGCGAGCTAGATAATCAGCAATTACCGCAAACGGACGGTGATTGAAAATGGTCTCATCCCGATCTTGCAACCCGGATCCTGTGATCAACAAGACCGTCGGAAACGGCGGTTGCCCTGCTGGAATCACAAACGTCCCACCTAAACGAACACCTTGAGCTTTTGAGTTTTTGTAACTAACTTCAACACTTTGGTAAGGAAAAGGGGGTTGAGGGTCTTGAGGACGAGTTTTAGCAAATGCGGCCATACCAATCGTAAAAAGCATCGTGAGCGTGAAGGTAGTTATCCAAGTCCACTTCATAACATGACGAGTTCTTGCTGTGTGAGTAGGCATCGCTTTTTGAAAAAATAATTGAACGACGAGAATCAGGTTTGAATCGGCAAGGTAAACCAAAACGTTGCACCTTGATCTGGACTACTAATCACTCCAATTTCGCCGCCATGTGCTGCGATAATTTGCCGACACATATAGAGCCCTAATCCCAGGCTGAGCGATCGTCGTTGATCACGTCCGCGGCTGTAGAGATCAAACAAGTGCTTGCTTTGCTGCAGCGTCATACCAACTCCGTTATCTGTCACAATGCAATGCAGCCAGTGTAGTGGTGAGTGCTGTAGCCTGCTTGCGCTCTGCCTATTTCCCCATTTTCCTAATTTTTCACTGTCAACAACCTCTGCCGCAAACGTTAACTGCAAGCTGGGGCGGTTATACTTCAATGCATTAGAAATTAGATTTTCATACACCCGTCGAAGTTGCAGTGAATCGGCATTGATAGGCGGTAGATTGGGTGAAATGGTTTGATAGACAGATGTTTTTAGCTGTTGAAAGAAGGGTTGAAAATCATTGACGGTAGTATTCACTAACTCGGCAAGTTGGATAGGCTGACGATGCAGAGCAAGACCCTGTACTTCTGTCGCATGGGCTTCTAGAAGCGAGTTAATCAATTCAACCTGGCGATCGCCACTTGCAACTAGTTGCACTAACAGCTCCTGGGGAATAGCAGATGATTCACCCGATGGTTTCACAAAACTCTTTAGCGTCATCGTCATTCCCAGTATAGGATTGCGTAAATCATGAGAAACCGCATGAATGAACACTCGTAACTGTTGTCGTAACTCTAGTTCCCGCTTGCACGATCGCTCATACAAAAACACTCCTGTATTAGCAACCGCACAAATAAAAATGGTGTACACTCCGAACAACAGATAGACAGCCGGAACAACCACATTGGGATCACGCCAACCAAAGGAAAATGCTGTGACGAAGTAGCCGATTGCTACAACTTGTGACAGAAGATGCAACTGCCAATAAACAGGAACTAGAATGGCTTGAATTGCAAAGTAAATTAACCAAATTTCGCTATCAAAGCTAACCTCTCCCCGAAATGCTGCGACCACTTGCATCGGCAGAAGCACCAGCGCATTAAACAGTAGAAAGACTCGTTCAGGGCTTTGTCGAATCCATCGTGATCGTGTGATCAATACACCAACAAAGACACTCAGGATTTGGCTGATGGTATTAGCCAGGTAGGCTCTTAGGCGATCGGCACTAAATGCAACCTTTGGATCTCCAGATGCATTTAGGCTGGGAATGGTGACAGTGAGATGTAACATCGTCACTAGGATGAGAATGATCAAGACAACCCAGGCAAGTAGCTGCAGCCGCCCCGGTAAAAATTGCTGTCGCCATGCCAAAAACTCAGATGAGGTAGAAATAGGTTTGACTGTAGAAATCCATCGTTTGAGTGTACGCATAACCAAGTCTTTCATCTTTATCTTTCTATCTCTATATCTAAGGAGTAAAGCGAGAATAGGCACGAGATCTTTAACTGAAGCTATAACCTGACCTGTTTCATCGCGTAGGAATGCCACAGTCTTTTTGGAATTGGCTAATCTCGTAGGCTCGACAGCAATTTTTGAGCCACCTAAGCTTGATCAAATAGGGCGATCGCAATATCTCCAGAACACCCACCGGCTTGTAACCCGAAGTACCCAACAAATGAACTGAGAGAGAAGACTCAAAGGCAGTTTCAGACAAGATGCACTTGGTCAGTTGAGTCAGCTTCAGTGTAGAAGCTGTGAGCGTCTTCATAGGTTCACCTCCAATGTGAATCTAGAATTAGCTTCACGGATTGAAGGGAACTGATGCCTCCTACGATCGCAGGGATTCCTTTATCGATCGATTCACCCGATCGGATGAGCCGATCAACTGAGACAAATCAGAGGAGGTCATGTTAGGAGTAAAATTCTAAACTTCACTCATGAACGTAACTTGAACAAAGTGTTCGCATCCACTGATAACATTGCAATGAGAACTCAAATGACAACCCAGAAACAACTTTGTGACACTACTTCCATGGCAATTACCAAAGCGTTCTTTGCTCAAGCCCGTAACATGGCTCAAACAATGCCCGAAAAGATTGCTACTGATGGGCCCGCTGTACACTAAAGCGATCGCAGGAACCTTAGGTGCAGACATTGAGCATGCAGTGAGAAGCTATTTAGAAAATCCGATTGAACAGAGTTGTCAAAAAATTAAACAGCGTTACTATACAACTCTAGGTTTAGGCTGTTTGGGAGTAAGGGATGATTTTGCCAAGCATTTGATGAATGCAGCAGTTTGCAACTGAGAACAAGAATGGCAGGGTTTGTGTCCCTATCTCTGGCAATTTCGAGGTAACGTTGCTATCATCAAAACTTGATGAACTACCGTATTCCCATTGTAGGCATTTTATGGACGTTCTTAAATCTGCTGAAAAAATTGACCGACTGGATGATGTTTTAAGGCAGGCAATCATTGATACTGAAGCAATCGAAATACAGATTGAAGCGAGAACAAAAGTCTTTCTAGCTTGATGTTTTTGTGTGTCTTAGTTTAAACAATTTGTACTAATTAGGGAGCAAAGGGACTATGAAGGAACGCACTTTAAACGATTACTCAATTCGATCGCTGAGCAGTTTGACCAACAATGGTCCAGCATTGCAACTCGGAGGTAAAACTCGATTTCGCGAGAATCTGGGTACATTTAGGGGTCGAGCTAGCCTCACTGATGAAGTAACTAAAGATGAGGCAAATACTTATGTATTTCGTCTTCGCCAACGAACAAACCTGAGTATCAACTTAGAGAATAGGGAGAATTTAGAATTTTTCGACCTATTTGGTACCAAGAAGCGCGTTCAGGCAAGGCTGTTTGATGCAGACGGTGACGTATTGGATTCCACTAGTCGAATAAGACCCGAAGACGATGATGAGTTTAGAATTCGCCTGAATCCTGGAACTTACTCAATCCGGATTACAGGGCGCAGCGAGAACGAGGTTGAGTATCAGTTGAACCTAAGAACATCGAACAACGATTCTGATGATGATGATTTTGATTTTGACGATGATTAATCATTGTTGCTAAAAAGCTGAGAAACTGGGAAAAGTAGAAGTTTCAGCTAGAAATGTTTGTTGGTATTCTCACATCTTGCAGCAGTACAAATGAATGGCTTTGCCAAGGAGCCAATCCATGCGAGAAAAGGGCGTGATGCAATAAGGTTTTCAAGAACAGTGGAATCTATTCTTGTACACGCCCAAGCGATAGTTTACACCCTGCTCGGTCTGATGCCGACGGCTTACCAACGCGATAGCCTGCAAGCCTTACTGGGACTATTTCTGGAAGCGCAGGGACATCCTTTGCCCGAACACAGTGCCATTAAATCTGCGGCGGCTTTGAGCCGGTTTTTGAATCACTACGATTGGTCTACGCGAGGTGTGATTCGCTCTGTGCGTCAGCAAATTGTCCAGGAACTGCTTAGAACTCGTCACCGAGGACGAAGACCCTGGCTGAGGGTCATTGTTGACCTGACCACGCTGGAGAAATGCGGCAAATTCAAAGCTTTCGCCGATTTGATCTTGGTCCTGCAAGGGAAGCGAGGGTTACATCTAGTAGTGCTGTACTTGGTCGTGGGCAGTTTTCGAGTGCTCTGGGGATTTCGGGTTTGGCGAGGCAAAGGCGCGCCTAGTGCCGCTCAACTTGCGGTGCGTCTGATTGATACGCTTCCTTCCACCTTAGTTCAAGCCTGTCGAGTCGTCGTCCTCGCAGACACCGCCTTTGGGAGTGTGGAATTCCTTAAAGCCATGCGAAAGCGACGTTATCCGGTGATTGCCGGAGTGCGCTGTGACCGCAAACTCTCGGATGGTCGCTCTGTGTGCAACTTGGTCACAAAAGGACAACAGGTGCGCTTAGAGGGCTTGGACTTTCCCGTAACGATTTCCTGGCTTTACCTCAAACGCGAGGGTCAGTGGGAGAAACGCTTCGTCTTATCGACTCGTCCGCTCAAAGCCAGCACCATCCTCTGGTGGGGACGCAAGCGATGGAGCATTGAAGGCTTCTTTAAGACTGCCAAACACCGCTTCGGGTTACATCGATTTGGCCAGCAAACGCTCAAGGGCGTTTATCGCTGGTTTGTCCTTTGTTTGGTCACTTTTGTGCTCGCGCACTGGGTCTATTTGTCCGCCGGCTCATCCACTCTGCCTGATTGGGGAGCATCAGCCACTTTAGCCATGAAACTCCTCCTGCCTGAAGTCGTGATCTGTCTACTTCTTGTCTACCTGGAGCAGGCTCGCCCACTTTTCCAATCCCTTGGATTAGATCTGCAGTTGGTGGAAGTCAAAACTTAGAGCATTTGTTCTGATGCAAGATGTGAGTAGGCGGATTTAAGTGTAAGACGCTCTAGGATCCATCCCGCATGTTGAGAACGATGCTCCAAGCCTTCCATGATGGCATTGGCTAAATCATACTCATTGTCAAAAATTCTGCCCGCGATCTCATGCGTCTTGAGTTGATGCCACT
>JACJNZ010000014.1 GCA_014695325.1 Cyanobacteria bacterium FACHB-502
GTGGTTCGTGCTCAAGAATTGGATGCGTCAACGCTGGGATGAATTTGATAGCTTTCGCGATTGTGTCGATGCTGCCTTCAACCATTGTTCGAACGTGTATCCGTAAAGCTATAAATAGCGCTGAGGAACTCATACTGTTCTCGACTTCAGCGATTAAGATCAGCAAGATTTGCACGTAGCTCAGTTAGAATCCATGCAACACAAAAGAGGGCACAGCGAGCGCACCCTCCTTGATGAATAACTAGATTCAGGTCGTCGGCTTAGTGAGGCACCTCTTCGCCGTTAAGCGTTTCTTCGCCCCTTTTGAGCCTTGCTGTAACTCATCGCTTAGCCCTTGCCTTAACGAAAGACTTAAGACTTGGGTGTCCTTAGCCTCCTGCCACTGCTGGAACGATGCTGACTTCATCACCCGTTTGCAGCGAGGTGTTCTGTCCATCCAGGAACCGAATATCTTCGCTGTTGACGTAGAAGTTAATAAAGCGACGCAAATTACCCTGCTCGTCACAGAGCCGGGTTTTGATGCCGGGAAAGCTCTGCTCCAAAGAGTCAAGCAGTTCGGCGATCGTTTGCCCTTCACATTCGATCGTGGCTTGGTCGGCAGTAAATTTTTGCAGCGGAGTCGGGATCAGAACTTTAACAGCCATAGTTATTTTCAGAAATCTCAGAAATCAAGGTCAATCATAAGCCTTTATTATCAGGCAAAACTAGACAAGAACCTGCTGCCATTCCAGGCGATCGAGGGTTCGAGACCGCTCCAGTGCCCGCTCGAAACTATCCAGCTTGGGTTCGATCGTCAGCGGCTCACCAATGTAGCCCTGTACCGCTTCCTGAGTCTTCAGACCGTTGCCCGTAATGTAAACCACCGTGGTTTCTTCGGAGTCAATTTTGCCTGCTTCGACCAGCTTTTTCAAGGTAGCGATCGTTGTGCCACCTGCGGTTTCAGTGAAGATGCCTTCGGTTTCTGCCAGAAGCTTGATGCCTTCTACGACTTCCTGATCATTCACCGATTCAATATTGCCATTCGTCTTGCGGGCGATATCCAGCGCGTACACGCCATCTGCCGGATTGCCGATCGCGATTGATTTAGCAATGGTGTTGGGCTTCACCGGGGTAATAAAGTCGCGCTCCTCGCGGAATGCTTGGGCGATTGGAGAGCAGCCTTCAGCCTGGGCACCGCTAAACCGGACAGTCTTATCTTCGACCAGTCCCAGCTTGACGAATTCCTGGAAGCCCTTATAAATCTTAGTGAAGAGTGAACCAGATGCCAGAGGGGCAACAATGTGATCGGGCAACTGCCAGCCCAACTGTTCAGCGACCTCGTAGCCCAGCGTCTTGGAACCTTCAGAGTAGTAGGGGCGTAGGTTGATGTTTACGAAGCCCCAGCCATGGGTATTTGCAACTTCCGAGCAGAGGCGATTCACCTGATCGTAATTGCCGTGAACTGCTATCACCGTAGGACCATAGATCAGCGTACCTAGCACTTTTCCAGCTTCCAGGTCGGAGGGGATGAACACACAGCAGTCAAGTCCGGCATGAGCGGCGATCGCTGCCGTCGAGTTTGCCAAATTTCCGGTGCTGGCACAGGAAACGGTCGTAAAGCCCAGTTCACGCGCACGAGTTAGCGCAACCGATACCACCCGGTCTTTGAAGCTCAGAGTGGGCATATTCACGGCATCATTTTTGATGTAGAGGTTTTTGATGCCCAAACGACGTGCTAGACGGTTTGCTTTCACCAGCGGAGTAAAGCCAGTGCCTACATCGATCGGGTTGTTAGTAGCGACGGGCAGCAGGGGACGATACCGCCAGATAGATTTAGGTCCGGCTTCGATTGATTGCCGCGTCACAAGCCGGCTCAGCGCACTGTAGTCATAGGCGACCTCCAGTGGACCAAAGCAATATTCGCAAACGTGGAGTGCTTTAGGTTCGTACTCTGCACCGCACTCTTTACACTTCAGAGCCGTAAAGGTAGCAGCGGTTTGGGTGGGGTCGATCGCCTGGGTCATGAACTTCTTCCTCTCTAAATGCGCTCTCTTGAGTCAACTCAGCAGATCAATAAACCGTTAGCCAATCAAACCCTGTCGCGTTTTCTGACCAACTAAAACGGATGCTATCACAGGCGAAAAATACCGTCAAATATACCCGACTATTTTTGTCGGGTTTGATTTGGGATAATTCAGGATTGCTTCGGGATTGATAAAGCGATATTTAACCCCCACTTACGGGCGGAATGAGGACAAGTTCGTCGCCTTCCTGCAAAACGGTCTCCGGTTCCACAAACTGAAGATTTACGCCGAAGCGAGTCAGACTGCGCCACTGTTCTAATTCAAAGTGTTCGCTGATGAGTCGATCGCGAACCTGCGCTACGGTTGACTCTGTTGGAAGTTGCAGCACCAGTTCCGAGGTTCCATAGGCTTCTTGATAGGCAGCAAAGAGCTTGACGATTACTGTAATTGAGGTGCGATCGTTCATTGATATCTGGTCTCCAACTTGATTTCAACCCTGGCATACTGAATAAAGTATCCTGCAAGCTTCTAACAAAAAGCTCTTATGCTCGGCTCCTTTCAGCAAAGTACACTGCGGATTGAACTCGATGCCTCAGCGCAGCAAATCCACGACAGTCTGCTCCTTCCGGCTCAGTTTCGTCGCTGGCTTTCTCCCCAAACGTTTTCACAGGGGTTGCCTGAAACGCTGCATTCAGGACTTTCGTTTACAAGCTGGATTGGTCCAGTTGTGATTCAGCATCAGGTTGATCGGGCAGCCCCTAATAGTCTGCGCTTTTTGCTAAGCCAGGGGATTGATGGTTATCACGAATGGTATTGGGGGGAGGGCTGGGTGCAGTCGCGCCTTGAGGGAGTTTCGCTGCTGCCGCTGAATTTGGGACAAACGTTAAGCCTGCTGCGCCTAAAACAGTTTCTTGCAAGCTGAATTCACGCTTCAGGTCAGCAAAGGAAACTATCTCGGCTTAACGACCAGTACCGAGCAACTTGCCTCTTCAACGACCTGGTTGCTCACCGAGCCTTTGAGAATGCGCGTCATTCCTGTCAAACCTCGACTGCCAATGACAATCAAATCAGCGTGATGGATATTGGCTAAGCGCACAATCTCTTCCGCAGGTTCGCCGCGCACAATTTCGATTTCGCTTTTGCAGGGCAGATCTGCTTGATAAGCCTGCAATTTTTCTAGCGAATGATAAGAAATTTCTTCCGCGTCAACCGGGGGGCGATCGGCTGCGATGTCAGGATTTGCGTCAGAGTTCACTAAAACATGCGCCAGAACAACATGAGCATCCTGCGGTAGGGAAAGCTGATGAAGTGCTTTAATGACCAGTTCCGATAAGTCTGAACTATCGAGCGCAACTAGAATTTTGTTCAGCATGATTCTTCAGCCTGGAATTTCCCAGAACGATCGCTTGCCTGTCCAGTGTCGCGGGTTCAGCCTGAAAATTCAATCAACTTTGACCAAAATCAACTTTGACCAGAATAAAGCTTAAGCGTCCCGTGCTCCTATCTACCCTTCCTGATCGCCTGCATCCTTTTGAACTCTGAATCGTACTGAGTCTGCGTGCGAAGGCAGCCCTTCGGCAGTTGCCAGCGCATCGATCGCCCCTGCCACGTTCTGGAGTGCCTGCGGCGAGTATTGAATCAAGCTGGAATGCTTCAGGAAGGTTTCGACGCTGAGAGCAGAGGCATAGCGGGCAGAACCGGAAGTTGGCAAAGTGTGATTGGGTCCAGCAAGATAATCGCCAACGGCTTCAGGGGTAGAATTGCCCAAGAAAATTGCTCCCGCATGGCGAATATACTCCAATAGGCTCCAGGGGTCTTCGACTTCCAGTTCCAGGTGTTCTGGAGCGAATTCATTAGATAGTTCGGCGGCTTGTTCGAGGGAGTCTACGACAACGACCAGACCGTAGTGAGCGATCGCCTTTTCGGTTAGCAATCGGCGCGGGTGGTTGAGCAACTGCTGCTTCACTTCGACCACAACATTCATTGCCAGATCAGTATCAGTCGTGAGCAGAATTGCTGCTGCCATTGGATCGTGTTCTGCCTGCGCCAGCATATCGACTGCGACGTGGACTGGATTGGCGTGACCATCGGCAATGATCAGGACTTCAGAGGGACCCGCGAGGGAGTCGATACCAACCGTGCCGTAAACCAGCTTTTTCGCCAACGTCACGTAAATATTGCCCGGCCCCGTAATCACGTCCACTTTGGGAATTGTTTCGGTTCCGTATGCCAGTGCGCCGATCGCCTGTGCCCCTCCAACACGATAAATTTCCTGTACCCCGGCTTCCTGTGCTGCTACCAGAACGGCAGGGTTAATCGTCTTATCTGGGCGAGGCGGAGTCACCATTGCGATGCGGGGAACCTGCGCGACCTTCGCCGGAATGGCGTTCATAATCACCGTGCTAGGATAGGAAGCCCGTCCCCCCGGCACATACAGCCCCGCACGATCGACCGGCGTGTAGCGTTTGCCTAAAACGACCTCATTTTCGCCAAACTGCACCCAGCTTTTGGGCACTCGCTGGCGGTGAAAGGCTTCGACCTGACGACAGGCAAGCTGGATTGCTTCCAGCAACTCTTTGGAAACCTGCTGATAAGCAGCTTCTAGCTCCGAGCCTGTGACCCGCAACTCTCCTGGCTCTAGCATGAGTTGGTCAAATTCTTCGGTGTAGTGCAGCAATGCCCGGTCACCCTGCCGTTTCACTGCCTGCAAGACTTCTCGAACGGTTGCCTCTTTATGAACGACCTGATCATCATGAGTGCGATCGCAGATCCGTCGCAGTTCGGTGAGTGCTTCAGCCCGCTGATGAATGATTCGCAGCATCGCCACAATGGGTAAGGATAGAAAGCCTGGAACTGCCTGAGGTTGACACGGTGGGTTTGCGATCCCCAGAGAACCGCAGATGGAACCGCGAACCTGACTGAACCGATTATGTCTTCTAGCTTAACCGGATTTTTAGAGGATATGTGTCTAGAAAGATGCGAGTTTAGCCTATGTTTATGGCAAATGCTTTGCTAAGATGGTAGATCGCTGGAATGATGCCCGCCTGAGATTCTTGGTCTCAAATTTGTACTGTCTAGAAGTTGAAGTGGTAGATAGCTGTGGCAAATATTAAGTCTGCAATTAAGCGCGTCGAAATCGCGGAGCGCAACCGCCTGCGGAACAAGTCCTATAAATCCGCTGTAAAAACCCTGACGAAGCGTTATATCGAGGCTGTGAACAAGTACACGGTGGATCCAACGCCTGAAGCAAAACAGGAAGTGCAGCAGCGGATGTCGGCTGCCTACAGCAAAATTGACAAAGCCGTCAAGCACGGTATCTTGCATCCCAACAATGGCGCACGTAAGAAGGCACGTCTGTCGAGAGTGTTCAAAGCAAAAGCAATGGCATCGACCGCGCCAGCCACCGCATCGACTGCATCGGCTTCCTTAATTTAGAAGGGCAATTACCTTAATTTAGAAGGGCAATTACCTTAATTTAGAAGGGCAATTACCTTAATTTAGAAGGGCAATTACCTTTCGGGGGCGGCGGAGCGATCGGCAAAAAGCCAAATAGTGCTACTGAATTGCGGCATGGCTGTCTTGGGGCGGCGAGCTAGATACAGTGAGCTAGATACAGCAAGCTAAATTATCAGTGACTCTTGGGGAATGGGCTCCCGTCTGTTCAGTCCTACAGAGGGATACCTATTGCACGGAGCGGGTAAGGACATCTACCCCATAAAAAGGGTTACTGGTTGCAATTGCTGTTCTTTAAGATCAAAATTTTGCCCTCATTTTGTCGCTCGGCAACACCCAACAGGTCAAAAGTTGACAGGTTAAAAGTTGGAGCCAATCAGGTTATTGAATCATGCAGTTAATCGACACCCATGTTCACCTTAACTTTGATAGCTTCCAGCCTGACTTAGAGGAAGTCGCCCAAAACTGGCGCAAGGTAGGCGTTGCCCAACTGGTTCACTCCTGTGTAGAGCCTGCGGAATTTGAGCAGATTCGGAGTATTGCGGATCGCTTTCCCGAGCTCTCGTTTGCAGTGGGTTTGCATCCATTGGATATGGACAAATGGACTCCCGACACAGCCGATCAAATTCGGTCGCTAGCTCAATCTGACCCCCGCGTAGTTGCCATTGGCGAAACCGGGCTAGATTTCTACAAGGCAGACGATCGATCGCAGCAGGAGCTTGCATTTCAGGAACAGTTAGTGATCGCCCGCGAACTCGAGTTGCCGGTGATTGTTCACTGTCGTGATGCAGCTGCTCCAATGACAGATTTGCTGCGCGAGTGGGCAAAGTCGGGGACGATGAAAGGGGTGATGCACTGCTGGGGCGGAACGCCAGAGGAAACGAAGTGGTTTCTCGATCTGGGGTTTTACATTAGCTTTAGCGGCATTGTTACCTTTAAGAATGCGACCCAGGTGCAGGAGTCGGCTCAGCTGGTGCCGAACGATCGCATTTTGGTTGAAACCGACTGTCCGTTTCTGTCTCCGGTTCCGAAGCGGGGCGAACGCCGGAATCAGCCCGCCAATGTGCGGTATGTAGCGGAGCAAGTTGCCCGGTTGCGAGGGGTGTCCCTGGAGACGATCGCTGCCCAAACCACTGAAAATGCTCGTCGTCTGTTTAAGCTGCCCATCCTTGAATCTTCGGCGCAAGTTCCCATCGCTATGTCATGATTAGAAAATTTTGTGGGATTCTCAGAAAGAGTACACAAAATGATATAGATCAGCCATAATGGTGTTTGGGACATTAGCGCAATTGAGGTTTAAGGTCAATCCCAGAGCTACGGTTTTTAGTCCTTCTAAAGTTAATTTTCTGGCTAAGCCCGTCTTCTGATTGTTTCAATTATCGAACCCATTGTTTCGAGTTGTTTCGAGCCACTCTGTTGCTAGCAGTTGACGAACTCCATTGTTTAAGTTATACTTCCCCTGCCTTAAAGCGCAGTCTTTTCATCTCCCAGGATTGAACCTCCGCTGGAACTCTACACAATTCATCAATCAATATCGACTCAAGTGAGTGTCGTTCAGTCTTCGGTTTGAGGACTGAAGTTTTTTCGTTAATAGCTTTGCTCAAGTACCGCTGTGCTAGGGGCAATCCCGGCCGCGACCCATCTGAGGAGACGCATGAGTAACCTGACCCAAACTGCACCCACCTTTACCCTACCAGACCTGATCGAAATTCAACGGGCGAGCTTCCGCTGGTTCCTGGAAGAGGGTTTAATCGAAGAGCTGGACAGCTTTTCACCAATTACAGACTATACCGGGAAGCTAGAGCTACACTTCCTCGGCAAGGACTATAAGCTGCGTCGTCCCAAGTATGACGTAGATGAGGCGAAGCGTCGAGATGCGAGCTATGCAGTGCAAATGTATGTGCCGACGCGCCTAATTAATAAAGAAACGGGCGAAATTAAGGAGCAAGAGGTTTTCATCGGCGATTTGCCCCTGATGACCGATCGCGGAACCTTTATTATCAATGGGGCTGAACGGGTCATTGTTAACCAGATCGTTCGTAGCCCTGGTGTTTACTATAAGAAAGAGATCGACAAGAACGGTCGCAGTACCTTCAATGCCAGCCTGATTCCCAACCGGGGCGCATGGCTGAAGTTTGAAACCGACAAGAATGACCTGGTGTGGGTGCGAATTGACAAGACCCGCAAACTGTCGGCGCAAGTTCTGCTGAAGGCACTTGGACTTTCGACCAACGAAATCTTCGATGCGCTGCGTCACCCTGAGTATTTTCAGAAGACGATCGATAAAGAGGGCGACTTTAGCGAAGAAGAAGCTCTGATGGAGCTGTATCGCAAGCTGCGTCCGGGTGAGCCTCCCACCGTGTCTGGCGGTCAGCAGTTGCTCGACTCTCGCTTTTTTGACCCCAAACGCTATGACCTGGGACGAGTCGGACGCTACAAGCTGAACCGTAAGCTGCGCCTGAGTGTGCCGGAAGCGACCCGGGTTCTCACTGCTCAAGACATTCTGGCGGCAGTGGATTATCTAATCAACCTGGAGTTTGACACCGGGAATACCGATGATATTGACCACCTGGGCAATCGTCGGGTGCGATCGGTGGGTGAACTGCTGCAAAACCAGGTGCGCGTCGGCTTGAACCGTCTGGAGCGGATTATTCGAGAAAGAATGACCGTTTCCGATGCAGATGCCCTTACGCCTGCCTCGCTGGTGAACCCAAAGCCGCTGGTGGCTGCAATCAAAGAGTTCTTTGGCTCGTCTCAGCTTTCGCAGTTTATGGATCAAACCAATCCGCTGGCTGAGTTGACCCATAAGCGCCGTCTGAGTGCCCTTGGTCCGGGTGGTCTGACTCGTGAACGGGCAGGCTTTGCGGTGCGCGACATTCACCCGTCGCACTACGGTCGGATTTGCCCGATCGAAACGCCAGAAGGTCCGAACGCAGGTCTGATTGGTTCGCTGGCAACCCACGCTCGCGTCAATGCCTATGGCTTTATCGAAACGCCGTTTATGCGTGTGGAGAACGGTCGTGTCCGTCGTGATATTGCTGCGCTCTACATGACCGCTGATGAAGAAGATGATCTGCGGGTCGCTCCAGGCGATATTCCGGTAGACGAAGATGGCTACATTCTGGGTGAGCAGGTTCCGGTGCGCTATCGTCAGGTGTTCACAGAAACAACGCCCGATGAAGTGGATTATGTGGCGGTTTCCCCGGTGCAGATCATTTCTGTGGCAACCTCGCTGATTCCCTTCCTGGAGCACGACGACGCAAACCGCGCCCTGATGGGTTCAAACATGCAGCGTCAGGCAGTACCCCTGCTGCACCCAGAACGCCCCTTGGTTGGAACTGGACTGGAAGCGCAGGCAGCCCGCGACTCTGGAATGGTAATCATCAGCCGCGTGGATGGCGAAGTGGTGTATGTGGATGCCAACAGAATCCGCGTTCGCGCTGCCAGCAATGGTAGAGAGCATGAGCATACCCTGCAAAAGTACCAGCGATCGAACCAGGACACCTGTTTGAACCAGCGTCCGATCGTGTTTGTGGGCGATCGAGTTGTTGCAGGGCAGATTCTCGCTGATGGTTCTGCTACCGAGAAGGGCGAACTGGCACTGGGACAAAACGTCACCGTTGCCTATATGCCTTGGGAAGGCTATAACTACGAGGACGCGATCCTGATCAGCGAACGCCTGGTCTACGACGATGTCTACACTTCGATCCACATTGAGAAATACGAGATCGAAGCACGGCAAACCAAGCTCGGACCCGAAGAAATTACGCGGGAAATTCCGAACGTGGGTGAAGATGCTCTGCGTCAGCTCGACGAGACGGGAATCATTCGGATTGGAGCCTGGGTAGAAGCCGGAGACATCCTCGTCGGTAAAGTTACACCTAAGGGTGAATCGGATCAGCCGCCGGAAGAAAAGCTGCTGCGAGCTATCTTCGGTGAAAAGGCGCGGGATGTGCGGGATAACTCGTTGCGCGTGCCAAACGGTGAAAAAGGTCGTGTGGTAGACGTGCGTGTGTTTACCCGTGAGCAGGGCGATGAGCTTCCTCCGGGCGCAAACATGGTCGTGCGGGTTTATGTGGCGCAGAAGCGCAAGATCCAGGTGGGCGACAAGATGGCAGGTCGTCACGGCAACAAGGGGATTATTTCCCGGATTCTGCCGAAGGAAGACATGCCTTACCTACCCGACGGTAGTCCGGTAGATATCGTGCTGAACCCGCTTGGTGTGCCGTCGCGTATGAACGTGGGTCAGGTGTTTGAGTGTCTGCTCGGCTGGGCAGGTCATAACCTGGGGTCACGATTCAAGATGATTCCGTTCGACGAAATGCACGGCGAAGAAGCATCGCGTTTAACCACCCACGGCAAGCTGAGCGAAGCCCGCGAAGTCACCGGACAGGATTGGGTCTACGACCCAGAGAACCCCGGCAAGATCCAGGTGTTCGACGGACGCACAGGTGAGCCGTTCGATCGCCCCATTACCGTCGGCAAGGCGTATATGCTGAAGCTGGTGCACCTGGTAGACGACAAGATCCACGCTCGTTCCACGGGTCCGTACTCGCTGGTGACGCAGCAGCCTCTTGGCGGAAAAGCGCAGCAGGGCGGTCAGCGATTTGGAGAAATGGAGGTGTGGGCACTCGAAGCGTTTGGCTCTGCCTACATCCTGCAAGAGCTGCTGACCGTGAAGTCCGACGATATGCAGGGACGCAACGAAGCTCTAAATGCGATCGTCAAAGGGAAGGCAATTCCGCGTCCGGGCACCCCCGAATCGTTCAAGGTGTTAATGCGCGAGCTGCAATCGCTTTGTCTTGACATTGCGGCGCACAAGCTGCAAACCCAGGAGGACGGAACTAGCCGCGACGTAGAAGTGGATCTGATGGCAGATGTCGGCAATCGCCGCACCCCGTCCCGCCCCACCTACGAATCGATTTCGCGCGACGAAATGGAAGAAGTCGAGGAGTAAGGTGTCTGGGGCATAGCGTGGGGGCAGTAGGTGAAGGAATTGATATACAGGTTCGACACCGGACTGCCCTTATGCCTCGCTTATCTGTTGAAGAAGTGCCAGAAGCACAAGCAATAAATCTAAGAGGAAGGAATAGCGATGCCAAAGCTAGAGCAGCGATTTGACTATGTGAAAATCGGTCTGGCATCTCCAGAAAGGATTCGTCAATGGGGCGAGCGCACGCTTCCGAACGGCATGGTCGTCGGAGAAGTAACCAAGCCCGAAACCATCAACTACCGGACACTAAAGCCGGAAATGGATGGTCTGTTTTGTGAACGGATTTTTGGTCCGGCGAAGGACTGGGAATGTCACTGCGGTAAGTATAAGCGGGTGCGTCACCGGGGCATTGTGTGTGAGCGATGCGGCGTAGAAGTCACTGAGTCCCGCGTTCGTCGTCACCGTATGGGCTACATCAAGCTGGCAGCTCCCGTGGCTCACGTTTGGTATCTGAAGGGCATTCCCAGCTATATGTCAATTCTGCTGGATATGCCGCTGCGGGACGTGGAGCAGATTGTTTACTTTAATTCCTATGTGGTGCTGAACGCGGGCAACGCGGAGAACCTGAGCTACAAGCAGCTTTTGACGGAAGATCAGTGGATTGAGATCGAAGATCAGCTTTACAGCGAAGATTCTCAGCTCACCGGAATTGAAGTCGGCATCGGGGCAGAAGCACTCCAGCAGCTTTTGCAGGATCTCGAGCTGGAGAAAGAAGCGGAGCAGCTTCGCGAAGAGATTGCCAACTCGAAAGGGCAAAAGCGTGCCAAGCTGATCAAGCGACTGCGGGTAATCGACAACTTCATTGCTACCCAGTCGAAGCCGGAGTGGATGATTCTCTCCGTGATCCCGGTAATTCCGCCCGACCTGCGCCCGATGGTGCAGCTAGACGGTGGACGCTTCGCGACCTCTGACCTGAACGATCTGTATCGTCGCGTAATCAACCGGAACAACCGTCTTGCCCGTCTGCAAGAAATCCTTGCGCCGGAAATCATTGTCCGAAACGAGAAGCGGATGCTGCAAGAAGCAGTGGACGCGCTAATTGATAACGGACGACGCGGACGCACGGTTGTGGGCGCAAACAACCGTCCTTTGAAATCCCTGTCGGACATTATCGAAGGGAAGCAGGGTCGTTTCCGCCAAAACCTGCTCGGTAAGCGGGTGGACTACTCTGGACGATCGGTAATCGTAGTTGGTCCTAAGCTCAAGATCCACCAATGTGGTCTGCCGCGTGAAATGGCGATCGAGCTATTCCAGCCGTTCGTGATTCATCGCCTGATCAAACAGGGTCTGGTGAACAACATCAAAGCCGCGAAGAAGCTGATCCAGCGCAACGATCCGCAAATCTGGGACGTTCTGGAAGAAGTGATCGACGGACACCCCGTGATGCTGAACCGCGCTCCAACGCTGCACCGTTTGGGGATTCAGGCATTTGAGCCGATCCTGGTAGAAGGACGCGCCATTCAGATTCACCCACTTGTTTGTCCTGCCTTTAACGCAGACTTTGACGGCGACCAGATGGCAGTTCACGTTCCCCTCTCACTAGAGTCTCAGGCAGAAGCACGGCTGCTGATGCTGGCTTCCAACAACATTCTGTCTCCGGCAACCGGTAGACCGATCGTGCTGCCAAGCCAAGACATGGTATTAGGCTGCTATTACCTCACTGCAGAGAACCCGAATGCCGTACTGGGAGTGGGTCGCTACTTCTCCAGCATGGATGACGTGATCATCGCCTATGAGCAAAAGGTCGTCGATCTGCACTCCTATATCTGGTTGCGATTTGACGGCGACGTTGAGGATGACGGCAAAGACCGGGAGCCGCAGGAAATTCATCGTGGTGAAGACGGTTCAGTTACCGAACTGTATACAGATCGGCGCGTGCGGAAAGATGCAGAGGGCAATTTGCTTTCGCAGTATGTTCGCACTACACCCGGGCGAGTGATTTACAACAAGACGATTCACGATGCGCTCGTGAGCTAGCAGCAAGCTTGAGCAAATTAGCAGCAAGCAAACAGCGAATTCATCATTACAAAGGTAATCGCAAATGACGGCAGAGCAGCAGGGAAACAAACAGTCTGGTAAGGGGATGCTATTTCGCAACCGCGTGGTGAATAAGAAGCAGCTTAAAAACCTGGTTGCCTGGGCATTCACTCACTATGGGACTGCCCGCACCGCAACAATGGCGGATGAACTCAAGGACCTCGGATTCCGCTTTGCGACCAGAGCTGGGGTATCGATTAGCGTAGATGACTTGATGGTTCCGCCCAGCAAGCGGGATCTGTTGGAAGCAGCAGAAGAACAGGTGCGTGACACCGAAGAGCGGTATACCCGCGGCGAAATTACTGAAGTTGAGCGTTCCCAAAAGGTAATCGATACCTGGAACGGAACTAGCGAAGAGCTGAAAGACGAAGTGATTCGCCACTTTGAAGCCAGTGACCCGCTCAACTCGGTCTACATGATGGCGTTCTCCGGTGCGCGAGGCAATATCTCTCAGGTGCGTCAGCTTGTAGGAATGCGCGGTCTAATGGCAGATCCGCAGGGACAGATCATCGACTTGCCGATCAAGACCAACTTCCGGGAAGGTCTGACTGTAACGGAGTACATCATCTCTTCCTACGGGGCACGGAAAGGTCTGGTAGATACCGCACTTCGAACAGCGGACTCTGGTTATTTGACCCGCCGACTGGTAGACGTTTCTCAGGATGTGATCATTCGGGAAATCGACTGCGGCACCGATCGCGGGATCGTTGTTCGCAGCATGACCGACGGTGAGCGTGTCTTGATTCCCCTTGCCGATCGCCTCTTGGGTCGAGTTGCCGCACGGGACATCGTTCACCCCGAAACGGGCGAAGTGATCATCCCGCGCAACGAGCCGATCTCGGACGACATGGCAAAGCTAGTCGGCAAGGCAAAAGTCGAAGAAGTCATGGCTCGATCGCCCCTCACCTGTGAGGCAACCCGATCGGTCTGTCAGTCTTGCTATGGCTGGAGTCTGGCGCACGCAACTCCGGTAGATATGGGCGAAGCGGTTGGCATTATCGCGGCGCAGTCGATCGGGGAACCGGGAACCCAGCTCACGATGAGAACCTTCCACACGGGAGGAACTTTTACCGGGGAAGTCGCTCCCCAGATTCGTGCCAGCTTTGACGGCACAGTGAGAACCAAGCCGAAGCAGTTCCGCGCTCGTGCCTTCCGCACCCGTCACGGGGAAGACGCACAAATCTCTGAAGTGAACGTCGATATCACTGTGGAATCGGGCGATCGCAAGGAAGTCCACCAGGTCCCTTCGGGTTCGATTATCTTTGTGCGCGATGGTGACAGCGTGAAAGCGAACCAGATGATGGTGGAAATGCCCAGCACGGGTCGCGTTCGCAAAGTCACGGAAAAAGCGACCAAGGACGTGGCTTCGGACATGGCAGGCGAAGTTCGCTTTGCCGATGTTGTGCCGGAAGAAAAGAAAGACCGTCAGGGTAACACGACCCGAATTGCCCAAAGAGGCGGACTAATCTGGATTCTCTCCGGTGAGGTGTACAACCTGCCGCCGGGTGCAGAACCCGTGGTGCGAAACGGCGATCGCGTCGAGCCGAACAGCATTATGGCGGAAACCAAGCTCGTCACCGAAAATGGCGGCGTGGTGCGAATCCCGCAGGAAAGCGAAGGCAAAGGCGGACGGGAGATTGAAATCATCACCGCGTCGGTGCTGTTGGACGAAGCGCAGGTGATCGCCGAAAGCCAGCAGGGTCGGGAACATTATCTGATCGAAACCCAGTACGGACAGCGATTCTCTCTGATCGCCACTCCGGGCACGAAGGTGACGAATGGTCAGGTGGTTGCAGAACTGATTGACGATCGGTACCGGACGCATACGGGCGGCATCATCAAGTTCTCCGGCATCGAAGTGGCTAAGAAGGGCAAAGCAAAGCTGGGCTATGAAGTCGTTCAGGGCGGCACGATCCTGTGGATTCCTGAAGAGGCTCACGAAGTCAACAAAGACATCTCGCTGCTGATGGTGGAAGACGGTCAATACGTCGAAGCCGGAACGGAAGTCGTGAAGGACATCTTCTGTCAAAGCAGTGGTGTGGTCGAAGTGACGCAGAAAAATGACATTCTGCGCGAGATCGTGATCAAGCCTGGTGAACTGCATCTGGCAGACAATCCAGAAGCGGTGATGTCGAAGGATGGCACGATCGTCAATCCTGGGCAGGAAGTGATGCCTGGACTAACGGTGGATGAGCTGCGCTACATGGAATATGTGGAGTCGCCTGAAGGTCCCGCGTTGCTGCTGCGCCCTGTCACCGAATACCAGGTTCCCGATCAGCCTTCGGTTCCCAGCCAGGAGTCCAATAATGAAGAATCGGGTCGATCGATCAAACTGCGGGCAATCCAGCGCATTGCCTATAAAGACAGTGAGCGGGTGAAGTCTGTGGAAGGATTAGATCTGCTGCGGACTCAGCTTGTGCTGGAAATTGAGAAAGATGCGCCTCAGCTTGCGGCAGATATCGAACTAGTTCCCGACGAGAAGAGCGCGGACATTCTGCGGCTTCAGCTTGTAATTCTGGAATCGCTGGTCATTCGTCGCGACATCGCTGCGGATCAAACCCAGGGCCGTACCAATACTCGTTTGCTGGTGAAGGATGGCGACCAAATCACACCAGGAGCAGTCGTGGCGCGTACCGAGATTCTCTGTAAAGAAGCCGGAGAAATTCGTGGGATTCGCGATATCGGAGAAGCCGTTCGCCGAGTTCTGGTCGTGCGGCAGGCGGATCTGGTGTCGTTGGATACCCAGGGACAGGCTCCCAAGGTGAAAGTTGGCGATCTGATCGTGGCAGGAACCGAAGTCGCAGGCGGCGTCAGAAGCGAAGAGTCTGGACAGGTGATTGCGGCATCGGATGGAGAAGTCGTACTGCGATCGGCTCGCCCCTACCGAGTATCTGCCGGAGCGGTACTGCATATTGATGACAGCGACCTGGTACAGCGAGGCGACAACCTGGTGTTGTTGGTGTACGAGCGATCGAAAACCGGAGACATCATTCAGGGTCTACCGAGAATTGAGGAACTGCTCGAAGCCCGGAAGCCGAAGGAAGCCTGTGTGCTGTCGCGTCGTCCCGGAACAGCTCAAGTAATTTACAGTGATGATGAGTCCGTCGAGGTCAAAGTGATCGAATCGGATGGAGTTACAACCGAGTATCCCTTGCTGCCGGGTCAAAACGTTCTGGTCATTGATGGCCAGGAAGTTCGTGCCGGGGAACCGCTCACCGATGGTCCTGCCAATCCCCACGAGATTCTGGAAATCTTCTTCTCCTATTACCGCGAAACGATGGGAACTCACGAAGCTTCGTTACGGAGCTTGCAGGAGGTTCAAACGTTCCTGGTGAACGAGGTGCAGTCCGTGTACAACTCGCAGGGCATTGAAATTTCCGACAAGCACATTGAAGTGATCGTGCGCCAGATGACCTCGAAAGGCAGAATCGAAGACGGTGGCGACACCACGATGCTGCCGGGAGAACTTGTCGAACTGCGCCAGATTGAGCAGGTCAATGAGGCAATGTCAATCACAGGGGGTGCACCCGCAGACTATGTGCCGATCCTGTTGGGTATTACCAAGGCATCCCTCAACACCGACAGCTTTATCTCGGCAGCCAGCTTCCAGGAAACGACTCGCGTTCTAACGGAAGCGGCGATTGAGGGCAAGTCGGACTGGTTGCGCGGTTTAAAGGAAAACGTGATTATTGGTCGTCTGATTCCTGCCGGAACCGGATTCAATGCTTACGAAGACAACGCTGCTGCCGTCGAGATCGATCCAATCTACGAAAACAGTTTGTTTGAAGAAGATATCGATCTGAGCGACGTGGTACTAGACGATCGCACTGCCCGTACCTTCGAGCGCGAAGCCGGATTCGATGTATTCCCGGTACGCGATCGAGCAGAAGGCGGCGACTACGGCGCAAGCTATGTCGATGATGACTACGGCTCTGTGCTGGACGATGATGACACCGTGGATGAGGACGGCGACGATGATGAAGAATAACTAAGCGGAAAGGAGGGCTAAATCTTTCGACTTGCCCTCCCGACTGAATCTTATGCTTAAGCAAATTTGAACAGTTTCCTCTGAGTGATTCGTTCAATCATTTAGAGGAAATTTTTTATGGCACAACACTCACTGGAGTCCCGAGTGCCACCATCTCAAATAACCTTTGCACATCCCGGTCGAACATCCGAATGCAGCCGTGGGAAGCCGGAGTGCCAACCGATTCTTCGTTGGGCGTGCCGTGAAACCCAATATAGTTATTACCGTCCGTCCAGAAGCCGATCCAGCGGGTTCCTAGCGGATTTTCTCGTCCGGACGGAATAACTTCTCCCGTAAACGGATTTTGCCAGGCAGGATTTTGGATCATTTGCAGGACGTGATAGTTTCCTGTCGGAGTCTCCCAGCCAGGTCTGCCGACCGCAACCGGAAAGCTGGTTTTCACGCGATCGTTTTCATACACATAAACCCGCCGTGCCCCCAAGCGAATGACTAAACGCATTTGGGGCTGGGGCTTTGGCAAAAAGCGATCAGGAGTTCCCAGCGAGGGCAGATCGGGAGTGGTAATAATCGCCAGTTGCTCGACCGATAAGTTAGGGGCAGAAGGGGTAGGAGTAGGGTTCGTTGGACGAACGGACTGAGCAGGACGAGCAGCAGGGGAACTGCCGGGAACGGATGCCGCAATCGCTGCAGGAACCATGACAAAAGGCAGCGCGATCGACAGCAATAGCCTTTTGCACCGAATCGAGTTTCTCTGACTTGCTGAAATCTTGCTTTTTACCATCGACATATTCTTATGCAGTAACTCATGACGATCGACTTTGCTCGATACTATTTATCCCATTTTATTCCCAGCAAATTTATCCTCCCTCTGACTATTTTTAGCAGGGCGGATTTAATTGTCTCGAAGACTTTGTTGCCCTCGACCCTAGACTCAATGAGCCATACTAGGTTCCCGTACTATTTTGCTAGCAATGAGGCTGCGTATCAGGAAAAAAGCTTTACTCAGTTGGGCGATCTGGAGAAGCCGATTGGGTAATTTGCGCGAGTGCCTCCCGAACCCGGGGCAGGGCAAAAAAGGTTTTGGCATCTGTTAGAAGTCGATCGCCCCACAGGTTTTCCTGCAAAAAATTCACGTCGGCATAGCGATCGTCTAATCGCAGGGCAATCCCCGCTTTCTGAACTGCCTGGTCGGTCTGTCCCTGAGTAAATAAGGCAACCGCTAGCGCAAGCTGAGGCTCTGCCTGATTCTGATCGATCGCAATTGCCCGCTGCCACTCGCGCACTGCCGAAGCCACATCGCCCCGCTCATACAGCACTAAGCCCATATTGTTAATGGCAGGCCAGAATTTTGCATCCAGATCGATCGCCTTGCGATATTCGGCAATTGCCTGGTCGTATTGCTTTAGCTTGTAATAAGCGTTGCCCAGGTCAAACCGTGCTCCGGGCGTATTGGGTCGCAGCCGCAACCCAGACTGAAAATACTGAATTGCCGATCGATAATTTTCCTGCTGAAAGTAGGCAGAGCCGATCGCAAAAAAAACTGCGGCATTCTGCGGGTCGAGCGTCCTTGCCTTCAGTAAAGCAGCGATTGCAGGTTCAGGCTCTTCAAGCTGAAGATGTAGACTGCCCAGCAGTGCCCAAACCTGAGCATTGTCAGGAACAAGCTGAGAGGCCAGCTGTGCCCTTGCAAGAGCCAAACCGTATTGCTGAAACTGCGCCAGTTGAGCGGCTTCCTGGGCTAATCCTAAACCTTCTTGTCTAATTTGCTCATCATCAAGCTGAACAAAGTGAGGAATGAGTGCTTGGGCGTAAACAGGCTGACTGACTCCCCAAGATCCAATAACTAGGAGAAAGGCAAGAAAAGAGAGACGTTTCGGCACAGCTACCTTTGAGGACGAAGACTTTGAGAAACGCGATCGACTAGCGAATTCGCTTCTTAAGATTAGACGATTTGCGATCGATCGTCGCAACAATCTTTGCAAATCCCTGGTCGATGCTTCAGGCAAACTGCTTCAAATCAGCCCAGATTGCGGGAATTCATCCTTCGCCTTAAATCCTTTGCACTGGGTAAGCTCTTGCCCCAAATGCCGGATTGCTGCCCTAATAAATTCTAGAAACAAGACTGCGGTGGGAGAATCCCAAGAGTGTGGTACACTTGTATTAGCAAATATCAGACTGTTGATTTAGGAAGGGATAGAACAGCGATCGAAACCTGTCTCGTGGTCTGGCTTTGGGCATTGTCTTAGCGTACAGTATCAACTCTAGACAGTATTAACTCTAGAGAAGAATACCCGCGCAAAGCGTTGTCACAGGACTCGTCACGCAGCATAGGAATATCGATCGTTGGGCAGTTCGCCTGGATCGATCGTCTGTTCCTTGCATAACCGACTCCTCAAAACAGTCAGGGTACCCTGTTTTCTTTAATTTGCTTTCGTTAACCGATTGATTCCGCGGTTAACCCCGATTCCTTATCGTGATTTCTGATCATGTAGTTTCTTGTAAAGTGTCTTCATGCGTCTGATCGAAGCGCAACTCGATCGATCGCGACTCCCAGTCGAGCCAGCGTCGCTGAATCTGCAATTCCACTAATGGCTAGACGGTTTGCCTGCTGAAATGCGATGACTGCCTGCTCGGTCTGGGCAGCATACACGCCGTCGATCGTGCCCCGGTAGAAGCCAGTATTTTGCAGGGCAAGCTGAAGCCTTACGACATCCTCTCCCCGATCGCCAATTTGCAATCGATTGACTCCGGGCTGCGGCACTGGCGTGGGAGAAGGTGTGGGGGAAACCGGACGATAACCCTGCAACGCAGTAAGAGTCTCTTCTCCGACAATGCCATCCACAGGCAATCCCCGATCGCGCTGAAATGCTTTCACGCCAGCTTCGGTCAGCGTGGCATAAAACCCAGTCGAAGCCGCATCAAAATAGCCTGCCGATCGCAAAAGATTTTGAATTCGAGTAACTTCTGAACCTGAATCGCCTCGGCGTAGAAAGACTCCAGTTGAGGAACCTGGACGAACTGCAATGAATGTATTGTTAGAACTTGCTCCTGCGACCGGACGCTCAATTGTTGAATTGTTAATTGGAACAACGCCGGCAGAATTCCTGTTTCCGCAGGCTGCGCTGCATAGGGCATTGGCACAATTCGCAGGAACCGTCCGGTTGGTCTCGGTTGCTGGCGCGATCGGCAGATAAGTTGAATCCGCAACACCTGCTCGAAAACCAGGATTATATTCTTCGACTGCCAGTGCAGTTCCTGACAGGAGGGTTGACCAGGCAGCAGTAATGGTAAGCAAGATTCTCAGCGTTGTCGGATTTGCATTGGCGATGGGAAGCAGTTTTCCCTCTGGAGGTATCGAAGCGTCATCGAAGCGATCGGCTAAATTAATCCAATCGTCAGCACCAGACTCCTCATAAGCCTGAGCGATTTGCAGATGGGCAAAAAGTTCCATGCAAAATTCTCCTCATCATGGTGAAAGCAGCGTTACTGAGTAAAAAGGGGACTCAGTAAAAAAAAATTCCTGAGTACATCTTAAAGAGAGGCAATCGAGATGCGCCTGAATAAAAAGGTTGACTCGCAGCAAAAAACTACGAGCCAACTCAACCTGCACTTACTCAGTAACACCTATCGCGGACTCACAAAGGCTAGCCTAAAACTAGCCCAAGATTGATGCCGTTGCCGAACCATAAATGCCATCCGCTACTAGACCGTTCGCCCGCTGAAATGCAGTCAGAGCTGCCTCGGTTGCTGCACCAAAGTAGCCTGTATTCAGTCCCGCTGCGAGAAAACCGCGATCGATCAGCAGGTTTTGCAAACGGGTAACGGAAGCCCCACTGTCACCAAACCGGAGACTGCCGACCGGTTGAGGGTTAACCGGAACAAAGCCAATCAGCGCGCCTAGCGTTGCCGGGCCTGCAATCCCATCCGCCACTAGACCGCTTGCCCTCTGGAAGCTAATAACCGCACTCTCGGTTTGAGAACCGAAGTAGCCTGTCGCTGGAACCGAATAGCCTGCATCAGTGAGGGCATTTTGTAAACGAGTAACTTCGGCACCAGAGCTGCCAAAGCGAAGGTTACCGCTGCTGCCGGGATCGGGCTGAACCGGAACAAAGTTATTCAGTGCTGCAAAGGTTGCCGGACCTGCAACTCCGTCTACGGTCAAACCATTTGCGCGCTGGAAGCGAATGACCGCATCCTCAGTTTGAGAACCAAAGTATGACGTTGTCGCACCAGAAAAGTAGCCAGCATTCGCCAACAAAATTTGCAGATCTCCCACCCTGGCTCCAGAATCGCCGAAGCGAAATGTGCCGGTTCTGCCGCCGGAATCGGGTTCAACCGGAATAAAGCCCTCTAGTGCGTTTAAAGTTGCCGAACCGACGATCGCATCGGCACCTAGACCTCTAGCCGCTTGGAAACTTGTAACAGCACTTTCGGTCAGCGAACCGTAATAACCTGTTGCCGGGACGGAATAGCCCGCACTCGTCAGCAGATTTTGCACATAGGTTACATCAGGACCGCTATCGCCGGGATAGAGCGGAAATGCTTGAGCCTCTCCGGTAGAACCGAGAACAGCAGCAGAGCAAGCTGCCCCCGCCACTACTGCCATCATCTGACCAGAAATTTTAAAGTCCGGAACAGAAGGTAGCCCATTTTGCACACAAACCAAAGCTCTGCTTTCAGAGCTTTCATACTCTTCAGAAGTTTGGAGATATCCAAAAGTCTCCATATTTACTTTCTCCTCAAAACGTGAACTGCAAGGTAATCCCTCTTCAAAGAAGGCAATTCTGGAACTGAGTCGCTCAACTCTGCAAAATGTCCCCTGCCCTGCTTAACGAAGCAGCCCCAAGAGTTAAATCTGCTTTCCCAGAAACACTCTTAGAAGAGATGCTAAATCTGAGTGTATTCATTTATTCTACGAATATCATAATTTTGTCTATTCTGCAACGTTTTAAGCAACTTCTTGCACTGAATTTCCTGAGCAGAAACAGCCCTGATTGCAACTTTGGAATTCATGCTTTGAGGACATTTATTTTGGAGAAAAATACTTTTCTATCAAAAAGTAATTCCGGAGCACCGATACAGATTTCACTTGTTTTTTTCGCTGGTTAGAACACCGTCAGATTGCTCTTTGTAGCTTGCAGGAGCAAACCGCAGTAATTCAGACGAAGCTGTTTCCTGATTGGAAGCTGTTTACAGTTAAATTTCTCCCGGCTTACCTGGCTTTTGAGCAGCCTGCTGTACTCTGAAAGCGATCGGCTGCCTCCTTATCTTCAAGTGCGCTTGCCTGCTTCGATCGCTGAAGGAATACAAGATTGTGATTGAAAAACGAAACAACTCTAGAAAAAGTACACACCAGGGGTAGAGACAAACGGTACACATCAGATTACGGGAAGAACCGGAGTGAATTAAAGTTAAACCTAACGATTCACCCTTTCGAGTGGTGCGCTGGCTAAAATTCTGATGTAAGTGGCACTACATTTAGAGAACAACGGTGAGGTTATAAGTTTTCCTAAGTTATGTCTTAAATTGAGTGTCTTGATAATTTCTTTGGCTTGCTTCGCTGCAAGTTTCTCTTAAGAAGATGATTACCTGCCTTTTATGTCTCGACGAAATCACCCTTACTAAGAACTGAGAATTTAGAGAAAACCGCTCTAAAACGATCGGGCGCTGCTCCTGCCTTCAGGCAATTCTTTTTGTTTGTTGCTAAATCATGAAAAGTCCGCAGGATACCCGTGCTCATTCCTTTCAATCCTGCAACTTTAATCAACCTGCCGATCGGCAAAGGGCGATCGAGTTTATTCTAGCTAGAGAAAAGCTTAAGGTCGATCGAATCAGGCAGTATGGAAAATACTTACGGAGTTTATCTCGCGAACGATCTAAAATTTTTGATGACCAAGTTTGCCAACATGAGAACAAAGTAAAACAGGCAAATTGCTTTCAACGCATACGGTGACAGAGCAGTGCTGGCTCGCCTGATCCGATTTTTGATTGGTTCAGTGCTAATATTGTTGGCTCAGAGGACTAAGCTTTGACTCGTCAGCTAGCAGCAACTCGCAAATGGACTAGTTCTCATTCCACGACAAATTGACCTGCACGATTTTTACAGCAGTCCCTGCTAGAAACTGCGCTCGAAATTCACTCAGATCCTTGAGCAGTAATCTGAAATTAAGATATAGTTTGAGGAAATAGTACCTAAGTACTAGGAGCTTTCCTCCCCCATGAAAGAACCGCAGGCAGAAGTTAGGGCAATTGCTGCACAGCTTCACGTTGCACAAAGCAAATTGCCAGTTCAATCCGCTCAGTCCGCTAGCCGTTTTGATTCAGAAATGCAGCGGCTCTGGCAACGGCTCGAAGACCAGATGCACTACGTCAATCAGCTTGCAGCCGACCAGGAAGCTGCCATTTTGCGGCTCAAAGCGATCGTCCAGCAGATTAAGCGCGATCGAGACAGGGTTTCTGGTTCTACCCAATCGATTGATATTCGGCGACTTTTTGAGGCTGGTTATCTTGAGCCAAATAATCTTGAGCCTAGTGAGCTTAAGCCGAATGCTCTGAGGGGTGATTTGGAGCAGAGCCAGGAGACGATCGCAATTCCTTATGTCGAAAAAACGGAGGCAGGCGAACTGCGAATCGGCACGCGATCGATTGATCTAAGCTGGCAAACCGATTGCGATCGAACCAAGTCTCAGGCGACAGGAGGGCAAGTTTTCTGCGATCGAGCCGCATCTAGCCAAGTGCAATTGGCACAGTCATGGGGGATGGTTTTAAGGCAGGGGGCTAAATGGGGAGCAATGACTTTTCTGCCATTGATTCTAATGGGCGTTCGGGCGATCGTTTGGCTCTTGCAGGCAATGGTTCAGTTTGGCATTACGGCTTGTGTTCAGCTCAACCTCAAAACTGCTCAATCTGCGCGTCGATCAAAACCATTTCGCAATCAGACCTTTAACCGCCAGCACGTCAAACAGCCATCGATCGACTCAGCCGAAATTTTTCCCTCTGCTCAGGCAGCCCTGACCCTCACGCTCGGAGCCGCCCTGCTACGAATTTTGCTTGACCGAGTGAGCCAGCTTTATCCGGCCCTTTCGCTGATGAGTATCCTGCTGATGTTGGCTCCTGCCGCCGTTGCGATTTATCGATCGACTGTTGCTCCCCAGTCTGGTTTTCTTTGGGGCTGCCGTCTAACGCTGATTATGATTGGGCTGCTGCTTGGGGGCAAAGTATGAAGCCGATCGTGATGGTGATCTGTGGGGTAGTTTTGCTTTTGTCTCAAACAGGCTGTGCTCCTGAGCGATCGTCGCTGCCGCTGACCCGCATGATTCAGATTCAGCAAACCTGGCAGCTTCAGCCTGGCGACGCGATCGCAAATCATTCTGTCGTTGCTGGATTGGGCGATATTTCCATTCGGCTCAACGGTGATTCTGTTTACGCGCCCTTTGATGGACAGGTGCAGCAGAATGTCGCCGGCTGCATCTTGTTTTCCAGCCCCGATGTGCCTGCCTATCTGTTTCGCCTTTGTGGGCTGAAGCAGCCGAAGCTCGGAACGGTGCAGCAAGGAGAGACGATCGGCTCAGGGGACTATGTTCATATTGCTACACTGCGTAAGCAGCCCGAAGGAACCTGGGCAATGGTAGAACCCGCGAAAGACATCCTCGAAAAACTGCTGAATCGACAGTAGGCACTTTAAAGATTTTCTTTTTGGCTTGTCGCCTAGCAGTGCTGATTGGGACGATCGCCATTAAACCGTGGTAGGTTCTGTGCCGTTTGTTTCACCGATAGATTTCGCTTCATTAATTACCGTAGCGATATTAAAGAGCGAATGCAGCGCGAACTTCCGACCAAAGGCTATTGTAAGACTGTGCTGCCCCGCCTATTTACTAACCAAGTTGGCGATAGCAATAAATAGGCAGAACAAAGATATCGATTCGCTTTGACATATTAAAGTTTAAGTAAAAATACGGAACCTGTAAAAACCAAAAATACAGGTTCTTTGCAAAGGCTTTTGGCAAACTTCCTCTAATTTGCAGGCTAATGACGTGAAGTGCAGGGTGGGAAACCTGGCCCAATTCGATCGTCCCTTGTCGCATCAGGCGATCGAACGTTCAACCTGGTTAGGACAGCTAATACAAAACCAAGATTGTTCCGCGATCGAGCGGGTGCCTTGCCTAGCATTTGTTTTTCCAATTTGAAACACCTGCGATAGCTTCAGAAAGTAAAAAAATGTGAAAATTAGTATGAAGTTTTGATAAAGTTAAAACTGGTGGAAAACAATTAGAAGTCAGGCAGAACAAGTGTTTGACCGAATTTCCTTATATGAAGTTATTGTAAAGATGTGGCGGTTCGGAAACTGTCCCTGATCCCCAGAGCAAAAACTTCGTGTTAGTCTGTTGCAGTTGCGTAGCCAGGAGTGAACACGTAACGAGTATGAGTTAGACCGGAAACCTGCTGACCCTTGTTAGCCTTTTTGTTTCCCAAATCGCTGGCTCACTCTCCATGTACCATTCACGATGGACGTATGAACCATAAAATTTTGAGCGGTCTGACTGCCGCTACCCTGTTGGTAACCGCGCTAGGAGCAGTTCCTTTAAGCCAAATTATTCAACAGCCTGCGGTTGCAGACGAAACCTCAGAAGCAGATGTTCCTACTACAACGTCGTTTGCTCAGGAGGCATCGACTTCTACCCCGACCGAACCTGCGACTACTGTGGCAGCCGCTCCAGTTCAAGAAGCAGTCAAGATTGGGGAATACCAGTCCCAGGACACTGCTGAAGCAGATGCGACAATTGCCCGCATCCATGCTCATGAGCTAAACGGACAGCAAGCAGCAACAGTCTATGTTCGCAATATTCCTGTCCTAACGTTCCTTGGCTCTGATTCGGTTAATTCGCCTGTCGATTCGGCAGCTTCTAATCCGATGGCTGATCCTGGGGTTAAAATTGCTAGCGTTCAAAGCCAGCATGAAACCACCAGCCCAAGTTCACAAAACACCCAACAAAATGCTCAATTGACTCAAGCAGCGGTCATGACGGACGGTTCGGCTGAAGCTTCGGTCAACCCCAATGACCCCGTCTGGCAAGCGACCACGATCGCAGCCCGCCTCAATCAGCTTTACCGTGACAACTTCAACGCTAGCGACCTCACTGCTGCCTGGGATGACGATCGGCAGCGATACGAGATTCGAGCAGGCAATGAAGAACTGGTTGAAATCGGTGAAACTGCAATTTTGCCTGACACCACTCGCGATCCTGCAGAAGACACCTTGCAGGCGACCAATCGTCTCCGCCGTCAAATTGGTAATGCACCCCCAATCGATCGAATTTCCGGCGACCCACGCACCCAAGCCCGTCGGCTTTCGTTTGGTGCGATTCAGATGGCGTTTAGCGGGTTGGCATCCTGGTATGGTCCTGGGTTTAACGGTAATCGGAGTGCAAGCGGTGAAGTGTTTAACCAAGAAGCACTCACAGCAGCTCACCCCTCTCTTCCGTTTGGGACCCAGGTGCGCGTCACCAACATCGACACCGGGCTTTCGGTTGTTGTTCGCATTAACGATCGCGGTCCCTATGCTCATGGGCGCGTGATTGATCTTTCGGCAGGAGCCGCACGAGTCATTGGATTGATGAGTTCAGGGGTTGCCCCCGTTAGCCTTCAGGTAATGGGCACAGCAACTGCTGCAAATCCTCGATAACAAGCTGTTGCGGGCTTGGACAGTTAACGCTAAACGCAACTTCACTCCTGGTTTATTTGTCCGAGCTATCCGTATCGCTTAGAACGAATCATACGCAATCAGTAAAGCGTTTTCACCTACCTTTTGCTAGAGGGTATTGGTAGAAAGTAGATTTTGGGGCAACAGTGCCCCTTTTTAGTCTTTTGATCTTTAGTCTTTTGATCAACTTTCCTTAGAGATGCCCTGCGATCGAAGGTACTGCTGCTCGTGTAAGCGTTTTGATGCTGCCGCGATCGTGCAATTCAGATCGAGCGCAGCCTGACATTCCAGCATAAAGAACTAGACCCTACCCTTCTCGCATAATTTGCTTCTGGGTCTGCTCTCTCAATTTGGCATCTTCGTCGTTAAAGAAGAAAGAAAGCAGCACAAATCGCCGTCCTTTGGTCACTGGAGTTGCCTCATGCAGCAGTGAACAGGAAAAAATCAGTGCATCCCCGATGCCCGGACTGTATTGTGCAGTGCTGTATTCGGGAAAGTGGAGACTGCCGCCTTCGTATTCGCCTGTGTTGAGATTCAGCGTCATGGCAAAGCGTCGGTGCGCGGAACCCATTGTTGTATTGTCCCGGTGGGCGCGAAAAAAGCCTTGATTTCCCGCTTCGTAGCAGGCGACGGTGTATCGTTCGTAGCGGGTCACTTTAAACTGAAAGGCTTTCTCAATTTCCGGCTGAATTCGTCGCCAAATCAGCGAATTAATATGACTTTGTAGGGCAGCATCCGTCAGGATCAGATCGCGTCGCCGTTTGACTTGGGGATTCATAACGATCGCCGTCTTTTCCCCATCCTGCTGCATAAATCCCGAATCTGTCCCGCCATCTGCTTCATAAAGCTGGATCAAATGACGGCAAAAATTGGGTGAGAACACCTGGGGAATTTGCAAGACAGGCGCGTGACGTTGAGCAAGCTGGGGGGAAGCGATCGGCGGTAGAGCCTGAACTGCCTGCAAAATTTGGGCGACGTGGTTTTTGTTCGTTACCAGGGGAATCACCTGCACCACGCGCAAATTCTCATCCAATATAAAGGATGTCGGATCATAGGTAATGCCGTTTTTGTCGCTGCCTAAAACCCCATAGCGCATACTGAGATCGCCCTGAAAATCCCAGAGTAATCGGAATTTATCGTTCGTTTGAATTCGACCCTCTAGCTCTTTGTCGCGTGGGTCAATGCTCACGCCAAAAAAGGAAAATCCTGCCGCCGCAAGCTGATTTTGCGCTGCCGCTAATCCGGTTAATACCTGCTGAATTTGCGGATTTTGCGCTGTGCCACCGAAAAAGAACAGCACCGATCGATACCCGCCCATCAACACATCGGCATGGGAGGGCAATACAAACCAGGGAGCATGATCGCCAGCAGTGAGGGTAGGCATCGCGTTAAGAGAGTTCATCGATCGCATTCTTCGTCATTTTAATGTTTGGGATAGGTGATCGGGCGATTCATCAAATCCATACTCCACTACAAATGATGCGGCGATCGAAACCAGAACATCTTTTAGTAGCACAAAGACTAGTAGCACAAAGACTAGTAGCACAAGGACGATCGCCCCACTCTGCTATGAACCAATCCCTAAACCAGAAACTCTATAAAAGGATAAGTGTTTGACTCAGACGATTAGGCTAAATTAGCTAGATATTTATTGCAAAAGAGATTTTCCAGGAGTCGATCGCCTATGAATCTGCAATCTTTCACTCGGCAAGTCCTGGTCTGGAGCGTTGGGTTTTTGTGGGTGCTGCTGGGCTGGAGCTTGCCCGCTTTTGCAGATGGAGCTTCTGCCGAAGCCATTTTTCGAGAAGCTTATGGACATCGCTATACCTGGAATGAGACGTTTCCCGGCTATTCGGCACAGGTGAAAATGCGGGACGGCGAGGAGCAGTTTGAGGGAGAAGCACATTTACTGCCCAACTATGCTGTAACGGTGCAGAATTCTGGCAGTGATAATCTGCGGCAAATTGTCGCCGCCCAACTTCAAATGACTGCCACGCACTTGACCCGATCGCCCTTCGAGCAGTTTCATGCACACAGCCAGTTTGAGCAAACCGGACAGGACGAAACCGGAGCCGTCAGAATCGAAGAACTGGGCGACCAGACCGACTCTTACTACAAAGTGAAGGATCAGCAGATTGTTCAGGTGAACCGTACGCTGGGCGATCTAAAGGTTGAGGTGAATACGATCGACTCGATGCAAACTACCGAAGGCTATCTTCCCACTCACTTTCAGGTAGTTTTTCGCGATGCCGAATCCGGATCAGTCATCGAGCGAGACGATATTCGCGACAGCTATCAAAAAGTGGGCGACTACTATCTGCTGAGCAAGCGAGAAATTCGATCGGGCATAGAGGAGCGATCGGTGAATAAGCTGCTGCCGGATACGGTGGTAGAGTTTAACCAGCTCAAACTCGATACCTGAAATCTAGCTGCCTGAAATCTAGCTGCCTGAAATCAAGCTGATGTTTGACCACCGATCACCGTCACTCGACTAACGATCCAATTACTGATCAATTACTGATCAGGAGTGCCGCCCTGGTCAGGCGGGTCTGGAATGTCCAGGGCTTTTTTGCTCTGCTTAAGCTGCTTGTACAGCTTCCTGATTTCTTCATACGCTTCACCCGGAGAAATTTTGCCATTGGTTTCCAGGTTGCATAGATACTCAATGCGCTGGGCAAACTCCTGAAGATTGGCGTTAAAGACAAGATGCTGCGGCGTAAATTCTCCCCGGTAGCGGCTGCGGGAGTAGAGAAACCTGTTTTTTGGATCTGCATCATCCGGCATTGCGCTTGCTCCTGTTTGTAATGCTCTTAACAATTCTTTGACGATCGCAGAGAAATTCCTCTCCTAATCTATCGAAAGAAACCCATTCAGGGTAAATAAGATCAAGTTCAATAAAACCGACAATTCCCTCGTCTGCCTCTTTTCTCGATCGCCCTTTTCCCTTAAAGAATAGAGAAGGAACTAACGCCCGGAAAGTATGGTTTACGCGATCGATTTTGGCACAAGTAATACGGTGGTCGTGCGCTGGAACCCGGTGACGCAGCAGCCTGAAACGCTGACCCTGCCGGAACGCTCCCAGCGTCTAGCAAATAATCCGCCTTTGATTCCCAGTCTGCTTTATGTCGAAGATGCCAGTCAAAGCAAGCTGATTGCAGGACAGGCAGTGCGCGATCGGGGTTTAGATTTGAGCAGCGATTCGCGGTTTTTTCGCAACTTCAAGCGCGGCATCGGCGCAGACATTCAGGGATTTCTACCAGAGCTCGACGGGCGCATTGTCACCTTTGAGCAGGTGGGGCAATGGTTTCTGAGCGATGTAATTCAGCACTTGCAGCAGGTCGATCCTAATCTGGATTCGATCGTGTTTACGGTTCCGGTGGATAGCTTTGAGACATATCGGCTATGGCTGACGCAGGTGTGTCATACCCTCAAGGTCGAGCAGGTTCGCATTCTCGATGAGCCAACAGCGGCAGCGCTGGGCTACGGTTTGCAAAATCAGGGCACGGTTCTGGTCATCGACTTTGGCGGCGGCACGCTCGATCTTTCCCTGGTGCGGCTCGAAGGCGACAAGCGCAACCCCGACAAGAAGCCGCTCGGTTTTCTGCTGAAGTGGGGACAAAAGGTGCTCGAAGAGTCGGCGCAGCGTCCGAAACTGGCGCGGGTTTTAGCGAAAGCAGGGCAGAGTCTGGGCGGGGCAGATCTGGATAACTGGATTGTTGATTATTTCACGCAGACTCAGGAAATTGCCGCTAGTCCTTTAACGCTGCGATTGGCGGAGCGACTCAAGATTCAGCTTTCTCAGCAGCCCGAGGCAACCGAGGTTTACTTCAATGATGAAACGTTCGACAGCTACGAGCTGCACCTGAGCCGCGATCGATTCGAGCAAATTTTGCAAGAGCAGGGCTTTTTCGATCGCCTCGACCAGTCGATGAACCAGGTTTTGCAGCAGGCACAGCGACAGGGTTTGATCCTCGAAGAAATTGACGCAGTTTTGCTAGTGGGCGGCACAGCCCAAATTCCCGCCGTAAAAGCCTGGGTCGAGCAGTACTTTCCGCCAGAAAAAATTCGATCGGATAAACCGTTTGAGGCGATCGCCCTGGGCGCGCTTCAGCTTCAGCAGGGCATGGAGGTGAAGGACTACCTTTATCACAGCTATGGCATCCGCTTTTGGGATCGGCGCAACAACTGCCACGGCTGGCATCCTTTAATCAAACAGGGACAACCCTACCCCATGGAGCAGCCCGTTGAACTTTTTCTGGGAGCCTCGATCGAAAATCAGCCCAGCATTGAGCTGGTGATCGGCGAAC
The DNA here is from genome assembly GCA_014695325.1 of Cyanobacteria bacterium FACHB-502. Classification (GTDB taxonomy): domain Bacteria; phylum Cyanobacteriota; class Cyanobacteriia; order Elainellales; family Elainellaceae; genus Leptolyngbya_A. The sequence goes on from JACJNZ010000014.1 coordinate 30,482, forward strand.
TGGGACAGGAAACAGGCGCAACCGAAGTCTTTTTTGATGGCGATCGACTTGTCACTCGCGCCGTCAGCGGCGGCAAACCAACCGTGAAACCCCTTAACGATCAAGACAGTGCCCGCACGATCGCCCAACTAGCTCCTCCCGGATATCCGGGAAGCGATCGGGTCAAGGTGCTGTTTCGCGTAGACGAGGCGCGATTTTTGCGAATTACAGTTGAGGATATTCTGACGACTCAGACTTTGGTGGATGATCGTCCGGTGGTGCAGTTGAGTTAGGGGTGAGGGAATGAGGGGATGAAAGGAAGACGAGGTGAGGGGGTTAGCGATGCACGACTACAGGGGTTCCTATCCTTGCCCAGTGAAATAGCCATTGAGCATGATTGACCGCGACGTTGACGCAGCCGTGGCTGACCGGAGTGCCAAAGCGACGATGCCAGTATGCGCCGTGAATGGCATAGCTGCCGTCGTAGTACAGGGTGTAGGGCACATCGGGAATGTCGTAGTCGTCGCCCTGCATCCGGGTTTGCCGATGTCTGGATTGAATTGCAAACACTCCCGGTAATGTGGGATGCGCTGCGGTTCCGGTGGAAACAACTACGGCATAAACGGGCGTGCGTCCTTCCCAGGCAATGAGCCGCTGACGCGATAGATTAACTTCGATCCAGCCCACATTCGATCGCTTGAGGGCAGCAATTTCCTGGGCGATCGGCGTGTGTGCCTGTGCGGGAAGAGGAGCGATACCCGGCAGTTTTTCGATCGGGGAAATCGGCATCAGGGCAATCGCACCGCTCACCATCAGAATGCTGGCTGCGATGCTAACAGTTTTTTGCCCTTGAGCTAACGATCGAACCCAGGGATGCACCTTGACCGACGAAGCAATCCAAACCTGCAACGGTCTGCCATTCTGCCAAATCATGACAAAACGCCTCCTGAGATGATGCCTATGGTTTAAGAATAAACTCTGTTTACTGAAAATTTGCAAACTTGTAAACCAGGACTGCCATGATCGGGGGAATGACCTGATAATGCAAAGAATTTGTGAAGCGAAGAAGGATTTGTCCTGTCAATCCCTGGTAGATCCGCTGAACAGATAGATGCCCTTTTGAGCGATCGTCGCACTTCAGGATCACTACAAGGGCTGTGACCTGGATTCCAGATTGGTTGCTGCAACCTACAAAAAGAGCAATGACTTCAATAAATCAACTGCGAGGTTACGGACATTAACGAGGAAATCATTGGAATTTTCAATCTGAAATCATTAGTTTGTTTGTTTTCCTAAATCCCTATCTCGACAGGTACACTTCTGCAGGGGACGATGAACAAGCTCAACAAATTTGGTTGAATTTACGGATTATCTTCATCGCAACTTCATCCTAAAGTTAGTGTGTTCCGTTGAATCCTGTCCTAATCCCAGGTAAGCCATAGATGAACTAACGCAAGACCAAAGTTAGACCATCTTTGTAAACTACAAAAACCTAAACGCAAAACCGCGGAAGTTGCCCAGTTCCGGATTTGAGGAGTGCCTGTTGTTTTGTTGAGCGAAATGAGTGCATCAGTGCGTGTCGAGTGAGTGTAAGCGAGTGCATAGTCGGTAAGTGCATTAAGCACAGTGGCAGATCTGTTGAATTTGCTCAGTTCATCTACCCTGAGCGATGCTGCCTAAAATCAGAATATTTCAGCTTTTTCTAAAGCTTATGTTTCGCAGTTGATTGCATTGCCGCAGTTCGCAATGAGCCGAGAGCTGATTCTTGTCTGTCTCATGTATTCAATTGGTGAGTTCAAAGTGTTTTTCAAACAGTTTGATCGTGTCCAGGCAACACCATTTCTCGGTTCGTTGTTTTGTTGAGAAAGCCTGCCTAAATACAACTCACTACCGCTGTTTTGAAATTTTTTCTGCACCTTTGCTGTAACAGAGTAGTTCTAAGAATGGCTACTTTTTGACGCGCTGACTTGTCTTTACGCGCTGATCTGTCTGGTTAAATTTCTGGTTAAATTTGCCGAAGTTTGCACAGAAGGCATTCCTGCTTGACTTAGCAAGGGCAGGGTGCTAATCAGCCATGTGCTTGGCTTTTCAAATCTACCGATTTGATCGCTCATTCAGGCTGAGTTTAACCTGAGGGCTTTACCCCAAATAAAAACTGAGGCTGGCACACCTGTAGCAGCAGGTTTTACCGTGTCGAACCTCAGTCGATCTTTGCTTACTACTTGGAACGAATTTTACCATGTCTACATCAATTACAGAGGCGCGCTCTCTGGGAATTGGGCTAAGTGGAATTGCTGATTTTTCAACGCAGATTCCTTTTCTAGATGCGTTTAAATCTGCTCGCGCCTGGATTCCGCAAAGCTCCACTCAATGGGACACCGGAGAAGCGGCTCAGCTAAATCTTGATCCTCAAGGCTGGGTGCAATCAGTTCCGGCAACGAATGCTCCGGCAGCTTACGATCGCGTCAGTACCCTGATGCTTTGGGATGTGCCTTATGAGTCAGGGCAGTATCGTGTGCTGTATGACGGTACTGGAACGATGCAGTACGGCTTGGATGCCAGCAAGCTAAGTTCGAGTCCAGGAATGGATCTGATTCAGGCAGATAGCCTCAAGGCAGGCGGCATTCATCTGCAAATTATGGCAACAGACCCCAATCAAACGGGCGACTATCTTCGCAATATTCGTGTTTATAGCGAGAAAGATCTGCCGCTGGTTGAGCTGGGAATGCGCTTTAATCCTGAATTTCTCGATCGCATCAAGAATTTCGGCACGCTCCGCTACATGGATTGGATGTCCACAAACAACTCGCGGCAGCAGGACTGGTCAAATCGCCCCCTGATGAGCGATGCAACTTGGTCGCGCAAGGGAGTTCCGATCGAGCTAATGGTGCAGCTTGCCAACGAAACGGGAACCAATCCCTGGTTCAATATGCCCCACAGCGCAACAGATGACTATATTCGCCGTTTTGCAGCTTATGTGCGCGATCATCTTGATCCAAAGCTCAAGGCATACGTGGAATACTCCAACGAAGTTTGGAATTGGCAGTTTTCTCAGGCGGGCTATGCTGAAGCCCAGGCAAAACAGCGATGGGGCGAAAGTCCAGCAGGCTGGGGCGGCTGGATGCAGTGGTACGGAATGCGGGCAGCGCAAACTGCAGATATCTGGAAGTCGGTTTATGGCAGCGAAAGTCCGAGTCGGCTGGTCAGGGTGATTGCTACACACACAGGCTGGAAAGGGCTAGAGGCTGCCATTCTCAATCCGCCTGCTTGGATCGCAGAGGGACAGCACCCTGTTTATCAATCATTTGATGCCTACGCAGTGACAGGCTACTTCGGTGGTTCTCTGGGGCAACCCGACCATGCAAGTACGGTGCGATCGTGGCTTAGTGATCCCGACGGTGGATTTAGCAAGGCCTTTCAGCAGTTGCGCCAGGGTAATTTACTTCCTAGCAAAGACTCGATTCAACAAACGATCGACAGCTTTCGCTATCAGGCAGATGTGGCAAAGCAACACGGGCTACAGCTTGTTGCCTACGAGGGTGGACAGCACATTGTCGGCATCAATGGGGTACAAAATGACGCGCAGCTTACCAACTTCTTTATTGAGCTGAATCGTCATCCAGAGATGCAGGCGATTTATCAAGATCTTTTAAATGGCTGGAGGGCTGCCGGGGGCACACAATTTAACCAGTACAGCGACATCGGCGCACCCAACCGATGGGGAAGCTGGGGTGCTCTGGAGAATCTGGATCAAGCCAGTTCGCCCAAGTACAAAGCGCTAGAAACCTTTATGGCAAACAACGCGCCCTGGTGGAACACAGGAGGTTCTTCAACGCGAATTGGACTTTATGAGTGTAGTACCGCAGCCGACAACTCGCTAGTAGGCACAGAGTACAATGACATCTTCCTGGGCGGCGCAGGCAATGACTCGATCAAGGGCGGCGCAGGAGCCGATCGTCTGCATGGAGAAGATGGCAATGATGCAATGGAAGGTAATGCGGGAGCCGATCGCCTTGCCGGAGGGCCAGGTAGTGACTCGATCAAGGGAGGTAATGAGAATGACCTGCTAACGGGCGGGGCGGGCAATGACCAGCTGAGTGGAGACGCTGGTAGCGATGCCTATGTGTTTGATAGCTGGACTCCCTCTGAGTCTGCCAATCTTGGCGTCGATACGCTCAACTTTCAGCCGGGAGACAAGATCGCACTTAGCCGCTATACCTTTGCTGCCGGAACTCGGTTTTCGATCGCCGCTACCGATGCTAATGCTGCGACTCGCGATGCTCAAATAACCTACAGCCGAGCCACAGGCAACCTGTTCTATAACCCCAACGGCAAAACACCCGGATTCGGCATAGGTGGACGATTCGCCGTTATTTCCGGTAAGCCTGTGCTCAGCGACAGCGACTTTATAAGAATCAACGGACGCTTTGATCCCAACGATTCGATCGATCTCAGTCGCGCTCAAACGAGAGCCTTAAAAGCGCCAGGCAAAATAGAACTGCACGCTAACTATCAGCCTAGACATCGCTCTCAGGACAATCAGAGTCTTGATATATCGGGCAGCGATCGTTTGCTTGGGTTGGAGGACAGGCTCACAGGCAGGATGGGGAGCGATCGTCTCATGGCAGGAACCGAGGCAATTCAGCTCGACGATGACCACAAGCTTGCGATCAAGCGACCCACTGCGCTATTTAATGCAGGCGTCATTAATTTGCCTTCAAAACAGGGCGTGATTGCAGCAATGCGGGCTGCGTTTCGAGACAAAAATATTGTGCAGTCTGGCAATCAAGTGCTTCAAGCGGGGGAAGCTGTTTTATTTCGATCGTCGAATCAGACCTATCTTGCCGTAAACAGCGCAAAACCCAGTTTGAATTTGGGGCAGGATTTGCTGATTGATGTGACCGGAACGCGACTGGCGATCGGAGACGCAGGTGCTGAAACGCTGGATGTTTCCCGCTATTTCGCTTAGCTCAACGGATTCAAAGTTCCCCGATTTAGGAAGAATCTAGGGGTGGGGTAATGCAGAGGCTAGATGGGCAGCCTTCATCCCGCTATCCCGCCATACTTAAGCCCTCTGCCTGGATGAAAATAGCCAAGCAAAAAGGGCGGATGAACCGCCCCAACTCACTCTACAGATAATAACGATCGATCTCCATGTTCCGGACGATCGAAAACACAGTCAACCTTAACTGGCAAGATAGCCGCGCACATTCGCCTTACGACGACGCAGGTGATCGAGAGCCTGACGCTCAAGCTGCCGGACGCGCTCCCGACTGATATTCATGCGCTGCCCAACCTTTGCCAAAGACAGTTCGTTGCCGTCCGATAAACCAAACCGCAAGGTCAGAACCTCGCGCTGCTGAGGGGTTAGCTCAGAGAGCATTCCTTCCAGGTCTTGCCGCAAGGATTCCGCAGTCGCAAAGCTCTCTGGCGAAGCACTCTCGCTCTCATCTTCGAGCAAGTCCTGCAACTCGGTGTCTTGGTTATCGCCCACGCGCAATTCAAGGGAAACAGGCTGACGCGACATCAGCAGATACTCGCGAATTTGAGAAGGCTCCAGCTCCAGGGCTTCGGCGATCTCTGCCGGATTCGGGCTGCGACCGAGGGACTGGGTCAGCTCACGCTGGACTTTCTTGATCTTGTTCAGCTTCTCGGTAATATGAATCGGCAGACGAATTGTGCGGGCTTGCTGAGCAATGGCGCGAGTGATCGCCTGACGAATCCACCAGTATGCATAGGTCGAGAATTTGTAGCCGCGAGTGGGATCAAACTTCTCGACGCCGCGCTCTAACCCCAGCGTGCCTTCCTGGATCAGGTCTAGAAACTCCAGGTTGCGCTTCTGATACTTCTTAGCGATCGCCACGACCAGACGCAGGTTGGCTTCGATCATCTTTTGCTTAGCACGCTGACCGAGGCGCAGGGTCTTCCGCAACTCGTCTTCGCTAAGCTTGGCGTAGGCAGCCCACTCAGCATCGGTCGGCTCGTGTCCCACCTTCTTGGTTTGCTTCTCTTTGGCTTCCAGGAGATTCATCATCTGCTGGACTTGCTTACCATACACAATCTCTTGCTCGTGAGTCAGCAGAGGTACTCGCCCAATTTCGTGCAGATAGGTCCGAACCATGTCTGCCGAAAACATGGACTTGTCCGCTTTCTCTTTAGGGGACTTGACTTCGTTCTCTTCTACAAATGCCATGAATCGTTGAACTCCAACAACAGTGCTGCAAACGAAATAAAAGGAATACGATCTCTGGGAAACCGAGGGTTTCCGAATACTGACGGCGAATGAACAGTAAAGGAAAGGTGAATGAAATGGGCAGCTTCGCTAGTCCCTATGGGATCGCCTCAGGCCCGGTGAAGTGCGAGTAAACGAAATAAAAACGGCTAGGGTTGCTTTGTCGCAGGTGAAGGGCAATTAGCAAGTAAACCTCAAAGCAGGATTGTCTCTAATCCTCGTGAGTCTAGAATGCTAGCTCACAGCCTGAGAAATGCTCGTACAGTGGAAAGTAAGAAACGGAGGAGTAACAATCGGGGCAGAACTTCACAAGTCCTAGCCCGAAGTCATTATGAGTTTGCCTAATTAAGATAGTAATACAAATTTAACGCTAGGTAAAGGGAGGAGGATTCATCCAACTGGATGAACTTGAAGAGGGAATAAACAAGGGGTAAAAATTGTAGCATTTGCCTTGCCTACAGCGCACTCCGAGCGATTCAAAATCCCAACTTAGCCAACCTCATAAACCATAGATAAACAAATGCCCTCAATCTTTATAATGCACCTTCTCTCCTTCCTTAGGGGTACGGCTTACCGAGGCAGAAAACCGTACCTTTTTCTGGAATACGAGTGCATGGCAGGGCTTTAAGGGCGATGCGAAGCAGTTTCCCTTTGAGGCGATCGAGTCTCAAGTATAGTTGCTTGGTTCTTAAAATCCTAGATCGGCTTTTGCGGCTTCTGCGGCTTGGAGAATTTCGGCTTCGGGCAGGTCTTCCCAAGGCGTTTCGCCAATCTGGGCATAAAAGGTTTCGTCGTAGGGGCGAGTCCGAATCACAACGGGCATCGGTACAGCATGACCTAGAATCAGTGCTTGCTGCTTCGAGTCCAGTTTCGCGAGAACCGATCGCAACGCCTGTCCACCGGATACCCCTGTGAAAATCGCTTCGATATCTTTCTCATCATTTAATAGTGCGGTAATCCGCGTTCCTACCTGAGACATCACCTCGTTATCAATCCCCGATGGCCGCTGATCCACCACCAACAACGTCACAAAGTATTTCCGCATCTCGCGGGCGATCGTGCCAAAAATGGTCTGACGGACGGTTGCTGAATCCAAAAAACGATGTGCTTCTTCGATCGTAATGACTAGAGGTTGAGGGCGATCGATCGGGTTTTTGGTTTGCAGGAATTTTTCGGCTTTGTGGACGTAGGCATGGTGAATCCGGCGGGCGATTACGTTTGTTGCCAGCATATAAGAGAGCAGGTTGGACTGAGAGCCGAACTCAATTACAACGTGCTTTCCGGCATCGAGTGATTCAAGAATTTGACCGACATAGTTTTTGGGGCAAGTTTGCCGCAGATACTTCAAATCATCCAGACGGGTCAGCTTGCGCTGAAGTGCCATGATCGAGGACTTGCTGCCCATCTTGACTTCGCAAAATTCTTGAATTTCCTCATTGCTCATCGACAGCAAACGGCTGATCCAGGCTTTGCCAAACTCATTGCGAAGAATAATCGCGTTTTCCAGGCTGGCCTCGGACAGATTTAGTTCGCCCCGCACCAGCATTAGATCTTCGACATCAATCTGGTCATAGCTAATGTAAAGCTCTTGGGCATCGCGCACACCCCGCCGTCGCGTGGACTCTACATCTAATGTATAGATCTGCACTTGGCTTGGGAAAAGCTGACGCAAGCCTTTTACGGTGCTGAACTGCTTGCCTTCTCGCGTGGCTTCCCAGCCGTACTCCGAGTGCATATCAAAGATGAGATTCACTGCGGCTCGTCTGCGAATAATTCCAGACAGCAATAGTCTCGTTAGGAAAGATTTTCCTGTCCCCGACTTACCAAACACCCCGTTACTCCGCTCCACGAATCGATCGAGATCCAGGCAGATTGGCACATTCATATCGATCGGTTCCCCGATCGCAAAATTCCGCCGATGGGGATCATCCTCCCAGCCGAACACCGCCCGAAAGTCCCGCTCCGATGCGTCGTAGACCTGACTAAAGTGAGCCGGAATGGTTTTAACGGGCAGCAGCTCCACATCATTCGTATTCGCTTCGTAGGAAGCAAGGGAGTCTGAGGCTTTCGATCGCGTCTTCGTTCTACGAGGCTCGCTTTCTGCCTTCGGTGTAAACATTAGCATCGGCGACAGGTTGATCGTGCCGTAGGTTCCGGTTCCTGCCAGCACTTCTTGCAAAAACGTATTCGCTGGATCGGGCGGGTTCGCCAAGATTCGCTGTGTCGCAGTTCCCAGGGCAACGTCCGTCAGCATGCAGAAAAAGCGCGATCGTACCCCTTGCACGACCAGGAATTTCCCGACCCGCATATCCTCAACGGAGACATCGGCATGCAAACGCACTTCTAGCCCCTGACTCAAGGAACCCTGTATCACCGAACCCAGCGGATTTTCTGCGGTCATGCCAACCCCGCTAATACGATCGTTCTATTATCGAGGAATACACATGTTTTAGGCAAGTCGGCTAGGGTTTGCAACTCCCTAAATCCTCCACCAGTGGGGGACTTTCAATGGGGGACTTTGAATTGTTGGCTCCACTCCGCCGTTTCAAACACGGTTGTGCCGTTTCAAACACACCTTCATGCGGGCATGATTCCAAAGTATTTTAGCCCTTCGATAATTCCAGCAGCATAGTGGGCTTGGGCTAAGTATCAATGACCGCTAAGGGGGAACTGCTGCGCATTGCCCTCAAAATTATCCTGATGCCACTGAAGTAATTTCCTTCTCGCATTGCCAACAATAATGCCAATCTGGTTGGCAGCAAATAGGGCAATGTGGTTGCCAGAATCACCACAGACTACTGTTTGTTCTGCTGTAAACCTAAAGGCTTGACGAATATAGGTAACAGCACTGCCCTTATTGATTTTACGCGGCACGATATCAAGGTCATGTCCATGACTGTAAATCAGTTCAGCCTCCAGTCCTTGAGCAATGAGTTGAGCTTCCAGTTCTGATAAAACAGAGGCGTCTTCTTCATCAAGCACAAAGCTTAGCTTGAAGGGACGCTGTTCGCTTCCAGGCTGAGCAACCAGTTGGGAAAGCTGTTCGACGACCACTGCAATGCTTGCTCGATCCCAATTTTGGGAAGACAGGCTAGACCAGTTTTCATCCAATTCGTTGCCTGGATAATAAATTTCAGTCCCGACAGAAGCAATTAGTACATCGGGTTCTGGCAGCGCAGTGTGAGAAATCAATCGCTCATAAGACTTCAACGATCGCCCGGTGGCATAAACCAATTTTGAGCCATAAATTTGGCGATGGTGTTTGAACCAACTGTTCAGACGCTGGAGCGCGTCATTGTCCCCAACCAGGGTGCTGTCGAGATCTGTTACCAGCAAAAACTTTGACACAGTTGCGATTGTCCTCTCATTCACCTCAAAGCAACCCTCCGACCGTTCTCACTGCCTTCTCGTTCCTGCCCGTTGTCGTAAAATGTCCAACAATTTCGTTATGTGCGGCGGCACAGGAGCCGTCACCTCGATCGCCTTACCCGTCACCGGATGCTGAAGCGTTAGCCGATAGGCATGAAGTGCCTGCCCTGGCAAATTGACCCCGATTGATCGCCCTGACCCATAAAGCGGATCGCCCACGATCGGATGACCAATGGCTGCGCTATGAACCCGAATCTGATGCGTCCGTCCTGTCTCAAGCTGAAACCGCATCAGCGTAAAGTTGCCCAACCGCTCCTCGACCGTCCAGTGCGTCATAGCTCGTCTGCCACCCTTCTCTTCAGGGACAATTGCCTGCTTTTTGCGATCGATCGGATGCCTGCCAATTGGTGCGTCGATCGTGCCCTTCACAGTTGCCGGTGCGCCATACACCACGCCCAGATATTCTCGCCGCGCCGTCTTGGTTTTGAACTGTTCCTGAAGCTGCTGATGGGCAAGGTCAGTTTTAGCGATCGCGATTGCTCCGCTCGTATCCTTATCTAATCGATGCACAATTCCCGGACGCTGCACCCCCCCAATTCCGGCAAGCTGATTGCCGCAATGAGCTAAGAGTGCATTCACTAGCGTTCCACCTTGGTGTCCAGGCGCAGGATGAACCACCAGATCCACAGGCTTATTCAAAATCAGCAGATGCTCATCCTCGTAAAGGACGTCGAGGGGAATGTCCTCGGCCTCCAGGTCAAGTGGCTCTGCATCAGGAATGCTGACCTCAATCCGATCGCCCTCCTGCACAGTGACTTTCTTAGAAGTACAAACCTTGTCATTAATCCGAACCTGTCCGTCTTCGATCAATTTCTGGATGCGCGATCGAGATAAGTCACGGAGCTGTGCGGATAGGAAGCGATCGAGGCGGGGTTCAGTCGGGTGGTCAACGTGAAGAGAGATTAGTTCAGTCAATTTTTAAAATCAGGCACGCTTTACTTTTTATTATCGCGTGACGACTTAGCAGCGTGAGCAAGTCTGAAAACCCAACGGTTTTGATGGGATACGTTAGAATCACCGCTTCGGGAAAAGACTGTGATTCACAGGGTAAGTCAGAATTCTCGGAAGTGGAGGCAATCTCTCATCGAAATAGCGGCAGTTCTTTCGCTTGCTTACCTGTCAACCTGCCTATTTCTATTCTTTCGACAGCTCGGCTTCTCTGTCCTAGGGGGAGCAATGCAAACCGTAGGATATTGCTCAAATCTTTTCTAATATTAATAATTCAATTAAGAAAAACGAAGAAATTCGATCGTCAATGGCATTAATAGAAAATCCTAGAGGTTAACTTAATATCCTGATTATTCTCTCGCTTCCAACATCTATTTCAGCCTCTACAAGATGAAGATGTAGGGTAGCACAATCACAGCAAGATTGTATAACTTTTATCAAACATTTCAATTTGTAAAGATTCCTCAATGGATCGCATATTATCTGCTGATGGTCTCCCTCGGAACGTAGGTAAATCAATGCTTCTACATCTTGAATTATTGTTAACCTCGCTTAAAGTCTGTGAGATTCCAGTTCTATAATGCTGCAAGTACCTCCCCATGGAACTGGGATCGCTCATTGGACTGATATTCAATGTGTGGTTGCAGTTCACCTCTTCTAGGCACGGGTCATTTCTGGCTTCGACGCTCCTACCCAAGTCGGTTATGTGCCTGTCTGCTGATGTTACGAAGAGAGATGCTGTCATTTGGCAGCTTGGGGGCTGGTCGCTCAACTCGTTCCTTTGTCTAGAGAGGAGAGTCTCGAATGACAACTTCCCCACGGGAGCGGGAGGCAACCAAACAGGTGCGAGTGGTCGTCGATAAAGATCCAGTGAAAACTTCCTTCGAGAAGTGGGCACAGCCGGGTCATTTCGATCGCACCCTCGCTAAGGGTCCCAAGACCACAACCTGGATTTGGAACCTTCATGCCGACGCTCACGATTTCGATAGCCATACCAGTGACCTAGAAGATATTTCTCGTAAAATCTTCAGCGCACACTTCGGTCACCTTGCTGTAGTGTTCGTCTGGCTCAGTGGAATGTTCTTCCACGGCGCAAAATTCTCTAATTACTCTGGTTGGATGGCTGACCCCCTGAACGTGAAGCCTAGTGCTCAGGTGGTTTGGCCCATCTTTGGTCAAGAGATTTTAAACGGTGACGTGGGCGGTGGATTCCACGGCATTCAAATCACATCTGGATTTTTCCAAATCTGGCGTGCTGCCGGGATTACAAATGAATTTCAGCTCTATGTAACGGCGATCGGCGGTCTGGTAGCGGCTGCTCTGATGCTGTTTGCAGGCTGGTTCCACTATCACAAGCGCGCTCCGAAACTGGAATGGTTCCAGAATGTGGAGTCGATGCTGAACCACCACCTGGCTGGTTTGCTGGGTCTGGGCTGTCTCTCCTGGGCAGGTCACCAGATTCACGTTGCCCTGCCGATTAACAAAATGCTGGATGCTGGGGTTCCTCCGAATCAGATTCCCCTGCCTCATGAGTTTATTCTCAACTCCAGCTTAATGTCGGATCTCTATCCCAGTTTCTCGAAGGGTCTGACTCCCTTCTTTACCCTGAACTGGGGTGAGTACGCTGATTTCCTTACCTTCAAGGGTGGCTTGAACCCTGTAACTGGCGGTCTATGGCTGTCGGATACGGCGCACCACCACTTGGCTCTGGCAGTCCTGTTCATCATTGCGGGTCATATGTACCGTACGAACTGGGGCATTGGTCACAGCATCAGGGAAATCTTGGAGAACCACAAAGGTCCGTTTACGGGCGAAGGTCACAAGGGTCTCTATGAGAACCTGACCACCTCTTGGCACGCGCAACTGGCTGTTAACCTGGCAATGTTGGGTTCGCTCACGATTATCGTGGCGCAGCACATGTACTCGATGCCGCCCTATCCGTACCTTGCAACGGATTACCCGACACAGCTCTCGATCTTCACCCACCATATGTGGATTGGAGCATTCTTCATTGTCGGTGCGGGTGCACACGCGGCTATCTTTATGGTGCGTGACTACGATCCGGCAAGAAACATGAATAACTTGCTCGATCGCGTCATCCGTCACCGGGATGCCATCATTTCTCACCTCAACTGGGTTTGTATTTTCCTGGGCTTCCATAGCTTCGGTCTGTACATTCACAACGACACGATGCGTGCTCTGGGTCGTCCCCAAGATATGTTCTCGGATACGGCGATTCAGCTCCAGCCCGTGTTTGCTCAGTGGATTCAAAACATCCACACGCTAGCTCCTGGTGCAACTGCACCAAACCAGCTAGAGCCTGTGAGCTATGCCTTCGGCGGCGGTATCGCTGCAGTGGGCGGCAAGGTTGCCATGATGCCGATCGCCCTGGGCACGGCAGACTTCATGGTTCACCATATCCATGCCTTCACGATTCACGTGACGGTGCTGATTCTCTTGAAGGGCGTGCTGTTTGCTCGTAGTTCGCGTCTGGTTCCAGACAAAGCGAATCTGGGCTTCCGCTTCCCTTGCGACGGTCCCGGTCGGGGCGGCACCTGCCAGGTTTCTGGTTGGGATCACGTCTTCCTCGGTCTGTTCTGGATGTACAACTCTATTTCGATCGCTATTTTCCACTTCTCCTGGAAGATGCAGTCGGATGTGTGGGGTACGGTCGCACCAGATGGAACGGTTTCCCATATCACGGGCGGCAACTTTGCTCAGAGTGCAATCACCATCAACGGATGGCTGCGTGACTTCCTGTGGGCACATGCAACTCAAGTGATTGGTTCTTACGGTTCTGCGCTGTCTGCTTACGGTCTGCTGTTCCTGGGCGCACACTTCGTCTGGGCGTTCAGCCTGATGTTCCTGTTCAGTGGTCGCGGCTACTGGCAAGAACTGATTGAGTCGATCGTTTGGGCACATAACAAGCTGAAAGTTGCGCCTTCGATCCAGCCTCGTGCTCTGAGCATTATTCAGGGTCGGGCAGTCGGTGTTGCTCATTACCTGCTGGGCGGCATCGTTACGACTTGGGCGTTTTTCTTGGCTCGCATCATTGCTGTTAGTGGTAGCTAGTGATTCTTAAGCTGTCTCTCCTCTAGACCCCTGGATGCGAACGATGGGGGGCGAACTCTAAGCGAGGCTATGAATTTAATAGGATTCTTCAATGAATCTGAAAGGCTCTAAACCTTGTATTGTTCAAACTCCATCGTCTACAGTCCAGATGGGCCAAAGCTAGATGGCGAAAAGCTAATCGCTAATTAAGAAAATCAATTCGGACTTATGGCAACAAAATTCCCAAAATTTAGCCAGGGATTGGCTCAAGACCCGACTACCCGTCGGATCTGGTATGGGATTGCCACTGCCCACGATTTTGAGAGCCACGATGGCATGACGGAAGAAAATCTTTACCAAAAGATTTTCGCTTCCCACTTCGGTCATTTGGCAATCATCTTCCTCTGGACTTCTGGTAATCTCTTCCACGTCGCCTGGCAAGGTAACTTCGAACAGTGGGTCAAAGATCCGCTCAATGTGCGCCCGATCGCCCATGCGATTTGGGACCCCCATTTCGGTCAAGCTGCGGTGGACGCCTTCACTCGTGCAGGCGCGTCTAACCCTGTCAACATCGCTTATTCCGGTGTTTATCACTGGTGGTACACGATCGGGATGCGGACCAATGGCGAACTCTATGCGGGTTCTCTGTTCCTGATGTTGCTATCGGCGATCTTCCTGTTCGCAGGCTGGCTCCACCTTCAGCCCAAGTTCCGTCCGTCGCTGTCCTGGTTTAAGAATGCTGAATCTCGCCTGAACCACCACTTGGCTGGCTTGTTCGGGGTTAGCTCTCTGGCTTGGGCAGGCCACCTAATCCACGTGGCAATTCCTGAGTCGCGCGGTCAGCACGTTGGCTGGAACAACTTCCTGACGACCCCTCCCCACCCTGCTGGTTTGGTTCCTTTCTTTACTGGCAACTGGGGTGTGTATGCCGAGAATGCAGATACTGCTAACCATGTCTTCGGTACGTCTGAAGGCGCGGGTACTGCAATCCTTACCTTCCTGGGCGGCTTCCATCCGCAAACTCAGTCCTTGTGGCTGACGGACATGGCTCACCATCACCTGGCGATCGCGGTCCTGTTCATCGTGGCAGGTCATATGTATCGCACTAACTTTGGTATCGGTCATAGCATCAAAGAAATGCTGGATTCCAAAGCAGGTCTGACGAGTAGAAAGAGCGAAGGTCAGTTCAACCTGCCCCACCAGGGCTTGTATGACACCATTAACAACTCGCTGCACTTCCAGCTTGGTCTGGCTCTGGCAGCTTTGGGTGTCATCACCTCTCTGGTCGCTCAGCACATGTATTCCCTGCCGCCCTACGCTTTCATGGCGAAGGACTACACCACGCAGGCTGCGCTCTATACCCATCACCAGTACATCGCTGGATTCCTGATGGTTGGTGCGTTTGCTCATGGTGCAATCTTCTGGGTACGGGATTACGATCCGGCTCAAAACCGGGGTAACGTGCTCGATCGTGTTCTAAACCACAAAGAAGCAATCATCTCTCACCTGAGCTGGGTGTCGCTGTTCCTAGGCTTCCACACCCTGGGTCTGTATGTTCATAACGACGTGATGCAGGCTTTCGGTACGCCTGAGAAGCAAATCCTGGTCGAGCCTGTGTTCGCACAGTTCGTTCAGGCGGCTCACGGCAAACTGCTCTATGGGTTCGATACGCTACTGTCTAACCCTGATAGCCTTGCTTCCACCGCTTGGCCCAACCATGCGAATACCTGGTTGCCCGGTTGGTTGGATGCTATTAACAGCGGTACGAACTCGCTGTTCCTGACAATCGGTCCTGGCGACTTCCTGGTTCACCATGCGATCGCTCTGGGTCTGCACACCACCACTCTGATTCTGGTCAAGGGTGCGCTGGATGCTCGCGGCTCGAAGCTGATGCCCGACAAGAAAGACTTCGGCTACAGCTTCCCCTGTGATGGTCCGGGTCGTGGCGGTACTTGCGACATCTCTGCTTGGGATGCGTTCTACCTTGCGATGTTCTGGATGCTGAACACAATCGGCTGGACGACGTTCTACTGGCACTGGAAGCACCTCGGTGTATGGCAGGGCAACGTGGCTCAGTTCAACGAGTCTTCGACTTACCTGATGGGCTGGCTGCGTGACTACCTGTGGCTGAACTCTGCTCAGCTAATCAACGGCTACAACCCGTACGGCATGAACTCGTTGGCAGTTTGGAGCTGGATGTTCCTTTTCGGACACCTGGTTTGGGCTACGGGCTTTATGTTCCTAATTAGCTGGAGAGGCTACTGGCAAGAGCTGATCGAAACAATCGTTTGGGCGCATGAGCGCACTCCGCTGGCGAACCTGCTTCGCTGGAAGGACAAGCCCGTTGCACTGTCGATCGTTCAGGGTCGTCTGGTTGGTTTAGCTCACTTCACGGTTGGCTACATCCTGACCTATGCTGCCTTCCTCATCGCATCAACTGCCGCACGTTACGGCTGATCAGGCGATCGAGCTTTTAGTTAGATAATTGAGTCCCTCACCTTCGGGTGGGGGATTTTTGTTTGGGAAGTATTTCTCCTTGATTCCATAGCTTACTGCAAGTTATGAGTGGGCATAGGATAGCCATTTAGCCTAGCATTAAGGCTAGGAATCTCGACTTGCTGGAAGTAAGAAGAAGCGTATAGATCTATGGGAACTACACATGTACCTGTTTAACTCCAACTTTTTCAATCGCTGGCATTGGTTTAGTTATCACTTCGCGCAATCCTTTCGACATCCGCTCTCAAACTCAGCACTAATTTTTTGAGAAGGACTAGCAAAGATTAATTCTCAATGTAGCTCACCTAGCTAGCTCAAAGTGAAATTTACATATCTAGTGCACTATTAAATTCAATATTTCTATCTGAAAAAACCCCTTCTGTAACTAAGGTTGGAACTATTTTTGAGGTGTAATATGTGAAAGCACTACGTTGTATAGCATAAATAAGCAGAACTCCTGCTAGCCCAATTAGAAGGTCAGTTATATTAAATTTGACACAGCCCATAAGGGATACTATTGAGCATGCAAGCACAATTTCTCCCCAGATATGTGTTTGGTATAAAGAGGCTTTCCTAAGCTTTAATTCATCTTTAAAATCCTTTGTTATGTAAAGATTAAGTGCTTGACTTTCTGTAGCTTCTAATTCAATGCTGGCGCGCAACCTATTTATGTACTGATTGAAGTCGCGAAAGGTTGTGAAAAAATTGAAGCTTGCAATTTGAATTCTTTTATAAAGTAGCCCAGTAAAGTAAGTAAGCACTACCCCAAGAAATATGTGTAGTAATAATATCTTTGATACAAAAGAGCTAGATGTAGAAAGAACAGCAGTAAGAGGAACATCCGCTACTTCAAACCATAAGCTCTGATGCCCTCTATCAGGAATAACAACTAAGGCAATTAGAAACAGTAAAAAAATCGCCACTTTGTATAGTGAAAATGACGAAGTTAAATCTTTAATATACTTTTCTCTTAAAGCCTTAATTAGTTCATCCATTTTTAGGAATATAAGTCGAGGAAGTATATGTCACCAGCATCTGGGTCAAAAGTTCCATATTCAATTATTGGAGAGCCAATAAATCGAACTTCTTCTTCTTTCCTAGCAAGAAAAGGATGTAGCTTTAAGAGATCCTCTATATTATGAAAGTGTATATAAGCATCTTTGCGACTATCTAAATTGTACATACGACCTCTTAACACATCATTGTCAAGGGACTTTATGTTTGCCCTGTAGATGACTGGTATTCCCAAATCTTTTTGCGAAACTATCGAATGAAACCTTTGGCTATTAGTTTTGTCAAAGGTAAACTTGGTAGTGATTTCTGCATTAAAAGTCAACTCAATTATATTGTTCTCTGAGTTGTTTGTTCTAACTGGAACAAGCATTTTGTCTACTTCTTTTACTATCGCCCTATCCCCATACTGACGAACCATCTTGCTGTCTGGTTGTTGTATTATTGATTCGTAGGATTTAACTGTAGGATTTCCTTGAGATAATTGGGCTTTTCGCTCAACAACTTTATTTTTGTATTTATTGATCTCTATCTCTCCCTCATCCATTGCCTTTTCGTAGGCTGGTAGAAGAGCTGCTGTAATACGTTGAATTATCTCTTTTGCGTTCTTTTCAGAAGTGGACAAGAATTTGAGTATATACCCCCCTTCTTCTGGAGGCTGAACCAAAAAATCGGTCACTTTATAGTCTTTAAAAGACATCCTTGCATGTTTCCAAACCCTGCCATGTGCATTATCAAGGTGTGCCCTGTCAATAGCTGATTGTAAACATGTCAAGGTCCGACTTAAATTCCTTAGTGAAACTTGGTGGTTGTAAGCAAAATCGCCATCAAAGTGAACTTCAACAAAACTCATATCAGCTACAAAGCTAGAATTATGGACACAAACCTTACATTGTTCACAGTTCTAGCAAGGAAAATTATTTTCCCCGAAAGGTTTAATCTTTGTCTTTCTAAGTTGTGGAAACCGCAAATAAAGTAATAATTCTCGTTTTTTAATGGTTTCAGCAATCTGACTAAAGATAAAGAAGTTTTGTTTAATTCTCTCTGATTAAGGAATCTGGCGCAGGAGATTATGAGGGAGTTGCGGCAAGGGTCGTGATTCTAGCAATTGACAAGGGGGCTGTTTGAGGCGCGGTTGAGGTTTTGTAGCCCCCTAAATTCCTTATAAGTAAGAGACTTTGGGTTATGTAGCGAATTTAGGCTTTATGAGTCGATTGCCCAACGGTTCATAATCTCGATCGCCTCTTCAGCACGAACGCGCCGATACCAAATCTCATCCGGTAAAACCAGCACCATTGGACCGTTGCCACAGTGCCCTAAACAACCGCTACCAATCACAGGAATTTCTGGGATTTTGTGATTTTGAAATGCAGTGAGGACGGCTTTAGAACCTGATTTACGGCAGGCTTTGTTTTGACAAACCAGGATTGTGCGAGGAGGGCGATCGCCTTTCAGGGGAAACGGTTTTGCATCAGTCGGCATAAAGCAAAAGTTCTAAAAATCTTTGAAAGCGTCTAATCCAACCAATTCTCAAAGTCCCCCAGAATTGGGGGATTTAGGGGGCAATGTAGGATCTATACGATTGCTTCGTGGTTCCCCCTTCGGGGTAATCGCCACAAGCCACAAAACCTCCCTCAACATCACGGGCAGCATTCAGAATTCTGAAAAGGCATTAACGATATATTGCTGAAGCGTTAACTCATAGCCATCCAAAACAACAGGCTGACCCAATTCGATTGCAAGCGGCAGGGAAAGCTGAGAGTCGGTGCGAAGCACTTCCCCGTTAGGGGTAATCGATCCCTTCACAGAACTTCGGACAGGTTTACAGGATAACAGAGCGATATCGAAGCGACAGGGAAGATCGGCTAGGTGAGGATGTTCGGCGAGGAAGAGTTGGGCGGCTTGCCAGAGTTTTGCCTGTTTTTGGGGGGTGATGGAGAGGAGACCATTTTCGTCCCAGTTGCCTTTACTGCGGGCTTTGACTTCCACAAAGGCTAAGGTGCCAGGCTGGGTTGCAACGACATCGAGTTCCCCGTAGAGGCAGTGCCATCGCTGGTGTAAAACAGTCCAGCCTTGAGCGGTGAGCCAGTGAGCTACAAAGGATTCTGCCAGATGTCCGGTTTGTAGTGCGGCTTGTTTAGCCCGATCGGCTGGCGGCTTCGCAGTTTCCCTTGCGGACGATCGTTTTCTGGGTAACTTCATAAATGGCAATAAGAGACTTTAAGCAAGCCGATGAGACGGTTAACAGATTCAGGTAGGATCAAATCACGTTCTGTAATGCAGGACTGATCTAAAACTGATTCGTCGTTTTTTTAGTCTGCCCATGTACGCTTGGTTGTGTCGGCTGCGATTTCTCCAAAAAGAGAACTTCTTCGCATCGGTTGTGTGTGGTGTCGTTTTGAGTTTAAGCCTGCTTTGTCTGAGCGGTCTGCTGCCGTCGAGCGCCCTGGCAGAGGACTACAATCGAGAATTCCTGGTCAATCGAGACTTTTCGGGCAAGGATCTGACCGACTCTAGCTTCACGAAAGCTAATATGCGCGGCAGCAATTTGAGTAATACCAATTTACAGGGCGTCAGTTTCTTTGGCGCAAATCTGGAGGATGCCAACCTAGAAAGCGCAAACTTAAGCACCGCAACCCTGGACTCGGCTCGAATGGTGGGAGCTAATCTAAAGAATGCCATTTTAGAAGGGGCGTTTGCCTTCAACACCAAGTTCAACAACGCTGTGATTGAGGGTGCAGATTTTACCGATGTGCTGCTGCGCGAAGATATGCAAGACATCCTTTGCCAGACTGCAAGCGGTACAAACCCAACCACAGGACGCGAAACCCGCGAGACGTTGGGCTGCTAGAGGATATTTGATAACCTAAAATTCGGTTCAAATCAAACCTCCAGCTCGCTAATTTATAAGGGAAGAGAGCTATTTTCCCATCTCAAAGTCTTCCACCTGGGAGGATTTAGGTGCGATGCAGTCCCTCTGAAACTTCTCTCAAATTGCTTTGAGATAGAGTGTCAAAAAATTAAGGCAGACTCTCAGTTTGATGCAGAGCCGCTTCAGAAGAATCGGTTGCGTCGCAGTTCTCGGAAGCGGTAATCGCCCCACCCAAATCAAAATCTCCAACCCACGGCATTCCTGCCAAATCTACAAACGAAACCCGCCGCTGCTCTTGCTCCAGTTCACGGATACGCTGCTTCTCGGCGTACATTTGCTGCTGGTAATACTGCGCCAATTCAAACGACTGAATACAGTCTGTTTGCTTCCACAGATCATTAAAGTGGCGATAGCGTTTTTCGCACATCACCTGCTCCAGGCAAGCCGCCGCTGCTCGAATGACCAGAGGGGCGCGTAGAATATCTCGGTGTGATTTCTCGTCTAGCTGAAACAGCGGATAGAGTTGCGCGACCTTATCATCTGGACAGCTATCCTGTAGCAGATTGAGCAGATCGTTTGAGGCAATCGCCTGATTCTGAGCATCGAGAATTTGCTGCCACAAATAGCGATGGTGGGACAGGCTGAAGTCTAAATCCCGCTCGTCTAGCGCCTCCATGATCATCGATCGATACTCGGGTGCATGGAGATAGAGGCGCAAAAGCTGTGCTTCGGATTCTTCTAAAAGGCTTCGATCGCCCGGACGCTGCCATTTTTGCGATCGACCATGCCACCGCTGCCCCCGAACTTGAGTTCGCAAATCGGCTTCAAGCTGGACGGCAAATCGAGCATTACCCTGACTCAGGAGTTCCGCACAGCGATGGATATAGTGCGTTCTCAGACTAGCGTTGGGCAGGTTGCCCAGCAGTTTAACAATTTCCTGATTGCTTTGCTGAAACTGATCTGCCTTCTGAAGGTCTGCCTGTTGGAGAATCTGCTGAATCTGCCAGTCTAGCCACAGGGGAGCATTCTTAAGTACATCCTGATAGTCCGCAGCGGAGTTTGCCTTGAGGAATTCATCCGGGTCTTTGCCCTGCGGCAGATTGAGAATGCGAAGCTGCACTTCTCCCTGATATGCCAGGTCTGCCACTTCCCCGATCGCCCGTTCTGCGGCTTTTACACCTGCGGCATCGGCATCGAAGTTAAACACAATCTGCTTTGATTCGGTGTAGCGCAAGAGCTGGCGTACCTGATGCAGACTCAGCGCAGTTCCAAGAGAGGCAACGACATTCGTAATCCCGGCAGCATGAAGGGCAATCACATCAAAATAGCCTTCGACCACCACCGCCCGATCGCTTTTTGCAATAGCGCCTCTCGCTTTATCGAGCGCAAACAGCGTTTTCCCTTTGTCAAATAGTTCCGTCTCTGGTGAGTTCAGGTATTTCGGCTGCTCATCTCCCAGCGATCGTCCCCCAAAACCAATGACACGCCCCTGAAGATCATGAATGGGAATCATTAATCGATCGCGGAATCGATCGTAATACCCCTTCCCTTCCTGACGTGGCACAATCAGCCCTGCCTGCTCCACGAGCTGAACGGCAAACCCCTTTTGCTCTACTAGATAACCATAGAGCGTCTGCCACCCTGCCGGAGCATAGCCCAACTGAAACTGCTGAATCGTAGTTTCGCTCAACTGCCGCTTTTCCAGCAGATAGGTTAACGCTGTTTCTCCCTGGGGTTGTCGCAGTGCGTGCTCAAAAAACCTTGCCGTCAGAGCCAACACCTCATAAAGCTGCTCCCGCAAAGAAAGCTGCCGCTGAAACTCCTGCCGTTCTTCGGGTTCGAGCGTCTTAATTGAAACCTGATACCGACGCGCCAGATCCAGCACCACATCGGCAAACGATCGCTTCCCCAACTCCATCAAAAACTTGATTGCATTCCCGCCTGCGCCACAACTAAAGCAGTAATAAAACTGTTTACCCGGACTGACGCTAAAGCTGGGTGATTTGTCGTCGTGGAACGGACATAGCCCGGTGAAATCCTTGCCTCGCTTCCGCAGCACCACATACTCCGAGACGACATCCACAATGTCTACTCGCTGTTTCACCTCATCGATCGTGTCGGGATGCAGGCGGGGGATTTCCATAGTCGGCGGGTTGAGTTGGGCAAATCGAAAATGATTCTAAGTCCACCTATAGTCTCTCAGATCCACAAATTTCGATCGCTTCTAGCGATGAGACTTTAGAATCTCGGCAGCATCTCGTCGGTTGCTTCGCAGTTTCCCGCAGGGGTAATCGTCCCCAAAAGCGATATCGAAAAAGTTGTATCGATCGATGCCCGAATTCGCTACACTTCTGCTTGATCGACAGCTCAAAAACCACAATGACACGAATCTTTGTAGCAGCAGCCTACGGCGAACCCGAAGACCAGCACAGCACGTTTCCGGGTGAAATTGATCGCGTCTTGGCAGTCCAGGAGACGGTTTTGCTGCGCGATCGGGTGGTGCAGTTTTTACGATCGCGAAACTATGATGCTGTTGCCGTCCCCGATGAAATGAGTTTAACGCAGGCGATCGACTGGATTAATCGGCGTAGTCAGCAGGGAGATCTGGCTCTGTCGCTTCAGGTTGCTAGCTCGACCCATACGCTACGGGGAGCGGCTGTCTATCATGTTGCTTATAACGATGAGCGGCGGCTGCAAGCGTCTCAACTCCTGCAAGCCTATCTGCGGCGTGTCCCCCAGTTTTCGAGTCGCGGAGTCAAGTCCGACACCCAAACCCTGCTCGGTCGGCTCACCTTTTGTCGGGATACGATCGTGCCTGCCCTGCATCTGGAAGCAGGCTGTCTGAATCATGCAGACGATCGCCAGATTCTTCAGGGTCAGCGACAGGAAGTTGCGCTGGGCATCGCGGAAGGATTGGCAGTCTGGAGCCGATCGCTCAATTCAGGACAAACGGCAGGAAACTCACTCATTTCGCTTCAGGTGAATGGCGCAGAATATCCCGAAAAAGGAGTGCTGCTGGATGGCAATGCCTATATCCCGATCGATCTGATTGATCAGATGGGAATTGAACTGCCGCTCAGTCCGTCCATTCACCGCATCAACTACGGCAATGTGGTTTATGCACGAGCGATCGACCTGCGGGACTTTAATCTTGCTTTCACCTGGGACAGTAAGAATCAGACGCTCAATCTGCGATCGATTTTGTCTACTTTGCCCACGGCGATCGATCGGATTATGGGACGGGGAACCGCTTCCGAAGTGCAGATGATGATGTTCCTCAAAAGCTCTAACCCTGATAGCCTGACGAAGTTCTACGAAGTGCCCAAACTCTACATCGACGAAGGCAAAATTGAAGGCGTGAACCACGATATTGCCTTTGCCCAGATGTGCCTGGAAACCCAGTATCTTCAGTTCTCAGATTCCGTAAAGCTAGAACATCATAACTTTGCCGGATTGGGCGGCGCGACAGTGGACGAAATTGGAGCCAAATTTACGACGCCACTGCTCGGCATCCGGGCACAAATTCAGCACCTCAAAGCTTATGCCTGTGCAGAACCGCTCGTTCAATCTCCTGCCGACCCCCGATTTCACCTCGTCCGACGCGGCATTGCTCCCACCGTGGCAGATTTAAGCGGTCGCTGGTCGGCTGACCCAGATTACGGAACGAAAATTTTGGCGATCGTTAAACGACTCTACGAATTCGCCGATCATCTGTAGAACTTAACGATGTAGAACTTAATGACGTAGAACTTAATGACGTAGAACTTAATGACGTTACACTGCTCTTAACGCTCTGGTTTCAGGCATTCAGAAAAAACAGAGGGTTAGCGGCATCATGACGAAATCGATTAAACAGCGATCGGTACAAATCCAGCAGTTTGTCGTCACCGCAGCGCAGATGAGCCAGATCGAGGGGCGGATGTTTGCGGCGGGAATGCCTGTTGCAGCACTGATGGAAAAGGTGGCGGGACGAATTACGCAGCGTTTGATTGATTTGTATCCGCTCGATTGCTTTCCCCAAGTCGGAATTCTGGTCGGACCCGGACATAACGGCGGCGATGCGCTGGTCGTAGCACGGGAACTGCATCTGCGGGGCTATCGCGTGATTTGCTATCAGCCGATCGATAAACTCAAAGAACTGACCGACTGCCATGCCCGTTATGCGGCAAGTTTAGGCATTCCCACAACGGCTCAGGTAGCTGACCTGCAAGACTGCGATCTAATCGTGGACGGACTGTTTGGCTTTGGTTTAACCCGATCGATCGAGGGAGAACTTGCCGCCGCGATTCAGCAAATTAATCAAGGAAAGGGAGCGATCGTCAGTATTGATCTGCCTTCGGGACTGCACACTGATACCGGAGCCGCATTGGGAACCGCGATTTGCGCCGATTACACCTTTTGCCTGGGACTCTGGAAACGTGCATTTCTTCAGGATGCTGCTCTCGCCTATACGGGAACTGCTGAACTAATCGACTTTGGGCTGCCCCTTGCCGATATTTACGCCATTCTGGGAGACGTTCCTGCCCTTCAGCGCATTCTGCCTGCGGCTGCCCTGGCTGCCCTGCCGCTGCCTCGTCCTGCTGTCACCCACAAATACAAACAGGGACATCTACTGCTGATTGCGGGGTCACGTCGCTATTCGGGGGCGGCTTTATTAGCGGGACTGGCTGCTAGAGCCAGCGGGGTAGGAATGCTGTCGATCGCTGTTCCCGAAGCTCTGAAGCCCATTCTGGTGGCACAGCTTCCAGACGCACTAATCATCGGTTGCCCAGAAGATGAGACGGGCGCAATTGCTCATTTACCTGAGGAAATCAATCTCAGTCAATACCAGACGATCGCTTGCGGACCCGGACTCACCCCCGAAGCGCGATCGATCGTTTCCCATTTGCTAAATCAGGAAGTTCCTTTGTTGCTGGATGCAGACGGATTAAATATCCTCTCCGGTTTGGGCGCAACGGCAACATTACAAGAGCGATTGGTTCCCACGGTTCTCACGCCGCACTGGGGCGAATTTAAGCGGCTCTTTCCTGAAATTGCAGAGACGCATAGCGGAGATTCGATCGCGGCAGTTCAGGCAGCAGCCCAGGCAAGCGGGGCAATCGTTTTACTAAAGGGGGCACGAACGGCGATCGGCAATCCGGCAGGTCAGGTCTGGCTCAACCCTGACAGTACCCCAGCGTTGGCACGAGGCGGCAGTGGGGATGTGCTGACTGGCCTAATGGGCGGCTTGCTGGCGCAGGGCAGAATGGGGGAAGCGGCAATCGAGGCGATCGCAGTGAGCGCAGCGTGGTGGCATGCGCAGGCAGGCATTTGGTCAGCCCGAGACCGCACGGAATTAGGAGTTGATCCGGTGACGCTGGCACAGTCGCTGTCGCCTACATTGCAGCACTGGCAGCAGCACTGGCAAAAGAATTATTAAGCTAGTCCAATTTTCTGTAACTTTAATAACAGTAATTAGAATAAGTTCCCGTCCCGACAGCGATTAGATGGGACTCTGGTAAGATGGGCAATAAAGTAACGCAAAATAAGTAATACAAAGTAAGCAACAATATAATATGCTGCCTACCTTTTCTCCAGAAACCGCAAGATACAAGCAGGAAGTTAAGCTCGGACGGGTTTTGCTCGTTGAAGACGAAGAGCTGATTCGAGAAACGATCGCCCTCACCCTGACTGAAGAAGGTTACGAGGTTACGACCGTAGAAGATGGTCGCAAGGGTCTAGACCTGATCAGTCGTTCTGGAGAACTGGGACAGTCTGAAGCTTTACCCTTTGAACTCATCATTCTCGATCTAATGCTGCCCTATGTCAATGGGCTGGATCTTTGTCGTCTGCTGCGGCACGAAGGAAGCAGTGTCCCAATTCTGATGCTGAGTGCAAAAGGCAGTGAAACCGATCGCGTGGTAGGACTGGAAGTGGGCGCAGATGACTATTTAACCAAGCCCTTTGGAATGCGAGAACTGGTTGCCCGCTGTCGAGCCCTGCTGCGTCGCCACTACCATACTCAGCAACAGGTTCAGGAGTCGGTTTTGCGCTTCCATGAAATAGCGCTTTATCCGCAGGAATGCCGGGTGACGGTTCGCGGCGAAGAAATTAATCTATCGCCCAAGGAGTTTCGCATTCTGGAACTGTTTATGGCAAATCCTCGGCGCGTCTGGTCTCGCGAGCAGCTAATCGAGCGTATCTGGGGTCCCGATTTTATGGGCGACAGTAAGACCGTTGATGTGCATATTCGTTGGCTGCGCGAAAAGCTAGAGCTTGATCCGAGCCGTCCCGAATACTTGCTAACGGTGAGAGGCTTTGGCTACCGCTTTGGCTAATCGGGTGGAAACGGATTTATTCCGTTGAAACAGCTATTTTTCCGGGTAATTGCCTGACCACTGCCGCAATTTACAGGTACGCTGGGGTAACACGATCGTAGATCAATCGTTTTCTGGCAACCTTCAACAAACTGGCAGTGATTTGAGCCGTGGCGGTTCTGTATTTCTGGGTCGGATTACTCATCGGATTAGTGCTTCTAGTCTGGCAACAGTCGCGCTCGAATGCGAGGCTGAAGAAACTGTTGCGCGAAGTTCGATCGCCTGATCAGGATGTTGATTTTTCAGCGACAACGCAGCTTTCCCGCGCTTTGACTTATCAGCGGCAGCAGCTTGAGCAGCTTCAGCAGGAAGTGCAAACCTATCAACAGGTGCTTCAAATTGCGCCGATCGGCTATTTGCAGGTAGACGACGAAAATCGGCTGCTCTGGTGCAATGCTCAAGCAAAAGGTTTATTGGGAATCAGCGGCGATCACCCTGCGGCAAAGCCGCGCTTGCTGCTGGAACTGGTGCGCTCCTACGAGCTAGATGATTTGATTGAGCAGACTCGCACTGCCGCAAAGCCCTGCCAGAGCCACTGGACGTTTTATCCGGTGAGTGCTGATCCGTCGCGGCTCTCGGAGCAGCCTGCCTATGCCGTGCGAGGCTATGGCATTCCCTTGCTGGATAATCAGGTGGCGATCTTTCTCGAAAACCGTCAGGAAGCCATGACCCTGCTGCAACAGCGCGATCGCTGGGCATCGGATCTAGCACACGAGTTCAAAACCCCCCTAACTTCGATTCGGTTGGTGGCTGAAACGCTGCAACTCCGCCTGGAGCCGAGCCTGCGTGGCTGGATCGATCGCTTGATTAACGAAACGGTGCGCCTGAGCAATCTAGTGCAGGATTTGCTGGATCTCAATCGCATGGAGCGCGGTTCGTTTGAAACCCTTCAGCTTCAGACGGTGGATCTGGTCGGTCTGCTGCATTCGGTTTGGGAAATGCTGGAGCCGCTCACCCGCGAAAAGCATTTGCACCTGGACTATCAGGGACCCGATGACCTGCTGATGCAAATTGACCCCGCACGAATTCATCGGCTGCTGATGAACCTGCTGGATAACAGCATTAAGTACAGCCCGATCGACTCTACGATTCAGGTGCGCGTTTCGCTGGAATCTGCTTCGAGCAAACCAATGACAGAAGGGCGAATGGCTCAAGAGGCGATCGTCCGAATTGACGTAATCGATGCCGGACAGGGGTTTCCAGAAAAATCATTGCCCCACGTATTCGAGCGATTTTATCGGGCTGATCCGGCTCGTGCCCGTCATCTGGAAGCAAATTCCTCTGAATCTCAGGAGCGACACAATCCGTTTGACTGGTATGCTCAGGGCGGGAGTGGGTTAGGGCTGGCGATCGTGTGGCAAATCGTTGAGGCGCATCGTGGCTCGGTCAGTGCCCGCAATCATCCTGAGACCGGAGGCGCATGGCTTCAGGTAAGGCTGCCGCTGCTGTTTACCCATCGGGCGATTACCCCTGCGGGAAGCCGCGAAGCAACCAACACTCCGATCGCGGCTCCCAACGCTTCATCAGAATCATCGGGATAGAATTACCGGGATAGCTCAATAAAATCGATAAGATGAATCGGTAGCGATCGGGTTGAGCAACGGTTTGAGAAGTCATCGCGGTCACCCGAACTGCCTTCCTGGCAGGTCAATTCTGGGGAAACTGCCTACTTCCAGGTCTCAAAGTTCCCTAGCATTGGGGGATTTTGGGGGGCAATGTAGCACCTCGAATCCTCCTCAAACAACCTTAAGGGGCAGGGGCAAAACCTCGATTGCGAAGCGTAATATCCTTGTCTTAGCTGAACTGGCAACATCGATCGATTCAATCCGCAATCACAAAGCAGCATGGCAGAACGGATACAAAAAATCCTATCCCAGCGGGGAATTGCTTCTCGGCGACAGGCGGAGCAGATGATTTTGGCTGGGCGCGTGCGGCTCAATGGGGAAGTCGTCGGCTTGGGGCAAGTGGCTGACCCGGAGCGCGATCGAATCGAGGTAGACGGGAAATCCATTTCGCGAAAACGTCCTCCCAGGCTCTACCTGCTGTTGAACAAGCCTGCTGGAGTCGTTTCAACCCGCCATGACCCAGAAGGACGTACCACCGTCTTAGATTTGCTGCCGCCAGAATTGCGCGATGCGGGCGTGTATCCGGTCGGGCGGTTGGATGCGGCTTCCACTGGGGCACTGCTGCTGACGAATGATGGAGAGATGACCCTGGGACTCACTCATCCCCGACACACGATTGCCAAACTTTATCGCGTTTGGGTGAAAGGGCATCCATCTCCGGCAACGCTGACTCGCTGGCGGCAGGGCGTGATGCTGGAAGGGCAAAAAACGCTGCCTGCTCGGGTGCAAATTGTGCAAACCAAGCCTGGTTCCCCTCAAGAGGGGAGTGCTTCGCAACGCACCCTGCTGCAAATTGAACTGCGGGAAGGACGCAATCGTCAAATTCGCAAAGTGGCAGATCTGCTGGGGCATCCAGTGATTCGGCTGCGGCGGATCGCCATTGGCGCGATCGATCTGGGACAATTACCGGAAGGACAATATCGATCGCTCACCGATGACGAGATTAGGGCTTTGAAGGCACAAATCAAACCGCGAACCAGGCAAGAGTCTGGGAGGCAGCACGGGCAAACTGAGCATCAATAAACTGAGCAGAATGGTGATGTGGAGCGGGCGAGGTAGACGATGACAAGAGAATCCCAGCGACAGCAAGAGCAGCTTGAACGGCTAATGCAGATTGGCGGCTATTTGCGCGAAGTCCGCGAAGCTCAGGGTTGGACCCTAGAAGAAGTGGCAGGGCGAACGCTGATTCCATCTCGTCTGCTACGGGCACTGGAAGAAGGTAAGATTCAGCAGTTGCCTGAGCCTGTGTATATTCAGGGATTTATCCGCCGCTATGCGGAGGTTATGGGGCTGGATAGTCATGCGATCGCCGAAGCCTTTCCTGCCACCAGTACGATCAAGCAGGCAACGCCAACCTGGGGCATTTCTCCAGCACAGCTCCGCCCCGTGCATCTCTATATTGCTTATATCGTGCTAATCGTGGCATCGGTAACTTGGCTCTCGCATTTAATGAGCCGATCGGCTCCACCCCCCGTGCCGCAGATTAATTCTGCTCTTCCCGCGCCTGCAAATCCTGCTCGTCCTGCTGCCAGCCCCGCCGCATCCAAACCTAAGCCATCGCCCAATGCCAGCAGCAATGCAGCCGATCGCCAGCCCGTGCAGGTGGATGTGAAGCTCAAAGCGCAGTCCTGGCTGGAAGTTGAGGCAGATGGCAGGGTTACACTCGCCGAAGTTTTGCCCGAAGGCACAGAGCGAACGCTAACTGCAAATACTCAGCTTCGGATCAGAGCGGGAAATGCAGGCGGAGTTCTGCTTTCAGATAACGGCGACGAACCGAAGCCAATGGGCAAACCGGGAGCTGTTGAGGAAAAAGTTTTTTCGGCAGCGGGGGGCGATCGATCGAATTCAAATTCCCCAAACGAAAATGAGCAGGCGGCTGAGCCAGCATCCGAAGCAGAATAGACGGATGTAGCTGCTGCAATCGTCAGGAAAATTTGATAAAGCACCAGAGGAAGCGCGATCGACCTCCTAAAATAGCAGTATTGTCAGCAGAATCTGTACTTTTGAAAGTGGCTGTTAAAGTAGCTGTATAAAGTAGCTATATTACAAAATAACTACAAGTGTAGTATCATCAATACAATAGACTCTTTTAACGTCTATTTCTTCACTGTTTTCACTCGTTTCACCCTAAACCTGAACTATGAACACTCCGTCCAACCCAGAGCGCATTATTATCTTCGACACAACGCTTCGCGATGGTGAGCAATCTCCCGGCGCGACCCTGAACGTTGATGAAAAGCTAACGATCGCTCGGCAGCTGGCGCGACTGGGTGTGGACGTAATTGAGGCAGGGTTTCCTTTTGCCAGTCCGGGTGACTTTGAGGCAGTCAGCAAAATTGCTCAGCAGGTCGGCACAGAAGATGGCCCCACGATTTGCGGTTTGGCCCGAGCTACAAAGCAGGATATCGAAACCGCAGCGAGGGCTTTGAGTGCGGCAGCGAAGCCCCGCATTCATACCTTCATCGCTACGTCGGATATTCATTTGCAGTACAAGCTGAAGAAAACCCGTCAGGAAGTGCTGGAAATCGCGCCGGAAATGGTGGCTTATGCCAAGAGCTTTGTCAATGATGTCGAGTTTTCCCCGGAAGATGCCGGACGTTCTGATCCCGAATTTCTCTATCAAGTGCTGGAGCGGGCGATCGCCGCAGGTGCAACCACGATTAACATCCCCGATACGGTCGGCTACACCACTCCAGAGGAATTCGGCGCAATCATTCGCGGCATCAAGGAAAACGTTCCCAATATTGATCAGGCGATTATTTCCGTCCACGGGCACAACGACTTGGGTTTAGCAGTGGCGAACTTCCTGGAAGCTGTCAAAAATGGGGCACGTCAGTTGGAATGCACCATCAACGGTATCGGCGAACGGGCAGGCAACGCTGCGCTGGAAGAGCTTGTGATGGCACTCCATGTCCGCAGACAGTATTTCAATCCCTTCCTGGGACGATCGCCCGAATCCGAAGCTTCGCTCACCCACATCGACACCCGCCAGCTCTACAAAACCTCGCGCCTTGTCTCGAACCTCACCGGAATGCTGGTGCAGCCCAACAAGGCGATCGTTGGAGCCAATGCCTTCGCGCATGAGTCGGGCATTCACCAGGACGGCGTGCTGAAGCACAAGCTGACCTACGAGATTATGGACGCTCAATCGATCGGCTTAACCGATAACCAGATTGTGCTGGGCAAACATTCGGGACGCAACGCCTTCCGCACTCGCCTAAAAGAACTGGGCTTCGACCTCTCTGATCAGGAACTCAACCGAGCATTCCTCCGCTTTAAGGAACTGGCAGACAAAAAGAAAGACATCACCGATTGGGATCTGGAAGCGATCGTCAACGACGAAGCCCAACAGGCTCCCGAACTGTTTAAGCTGGAGCACGTTCAGGTGTCTTGTGGCGATCATGCCCGCCCTACAGCAACCGTGATTCTTCGCACGCCAGACGGTCAAGAACTGATGGATGCGGCGATCGGCACAGGTCCAGTCGATGCCATTTATAAGGCAATCAATCGTGTCGTGAATGTGCCCAACCAGCTGATTGAATACTCGGTGCAGTCCGTCACTGCTGGGATTGATGCGATCGGGGAAGTGACGATTCGCCTGAAATATGACGATCGGCTCTACTCCGGTCACGCGGCAAACACCGATATTATTGTGGCTTCGGCTCATGCCTATGTGAATGCGCTGAATCGGCTCTACGGCAGTCTGCAAGGAGTAAAGTCACTGCATCCTCAGCATGGGGAAGTACAGGCAGTGAGCTAATCCGACGATTCGATTTGTGATATAACAGCTTGACGGGTGGGTTACGGCTCACCCTTTTTCATCTATTTTTTAACGATGGGCAAGCAAATTTCCTTTTCCAGTAAACCTGCGGCTCCTGTCTCTCCCTGGCAAAGGCTGAGGCGATTGCTGCAAAGCTCGCCTGTCCGCACGATCGCCACTTATCTGCTGCTCGGGCTGATTGCCCTGGTCATGCTGCTGCCCCTGATCTGGCTGGTCAGCACTGCCTTTAAGTCGTCCACTGAAGATATCTTTCAGTTTCCGCCCCAGTTTTTGCCCGCTCAGCCGACGATCGCCAATTTCATCGAAGTCTGGCAAACCAATCCATTTGGACGCTATCTGTTTAACAGCACGCTGGTTGCCCTGCTAACGGTGGGGCTGAATCTGCTGTTTTGCTCGCTGGCAGCGTATCCTTTGGCACGGCTCGACTTTCGCGGACGCAATGCACTGTTTACGCTGATTGTTTCCACGATTCTGATTCCATTTCAGATTGTGATGATTCCGCTTTATATTCTCACCGTTCAGCTCGGCTTGCGGAATAGCTATCTGGGATTAATCTTTCCGGCGATCGCCTCTGCGTTTGGCATCTTCCTGCTGCGGCAGGCGTTTCAGGGCGTTCCCAAAGAACTCGAAGAAGCAGCCCGGATGGACGGCTGTTCTGAACTGGGCATCTGGTGGTTTGTGATGCTGCCCTCGATTCGTCCGGCATTGGTGACGCTGGCAATCTTTGTGTTTATTGGTGCCTGGAGTGACTTTCTGTGGCCCCTGATTATTTTGGATCAGCCGGAATACTACACGCTGCCTCTGGGAGTTGCGAAGCTGGCAGGCGCGTTTTCGCTGGACTGGCGACTGATTGCGGCAGGATCGGTGATTTCGATCGCCCCAATTCTGCTGTTCTTCCTGATTATGCAGCAATACATCGTTCCCACTGAGACGGGAAGCGGTGTAAAAGGTTAGCCTCACTTCATTACCAAACGGCGCACGGCAAACAAACTTCCAATCAGCCCAACCGCGCCCCCCAGTCCCAGCAGCGACAGCGGCAGCAAAAGGGTTTCGATCGCACTCAACTGCATTCCCGCAGTCAAAAACTGAATCAGGGCAGGCTGCTGCGATAGCAATTTCTGCATAAACTGCTGCACGCCCAAAATTAACGCCCAAGCAACTCCTGCGCCGATCGCCCCTAGCGTAAGACCCTGCAAAATAAAGGGCATATAGATCCAGGCTGTGGTTGCGCCCACAAGCTGCATTACTTCAATTTCGCGCCGTCTTGCCATGACGATCAGGCGAATTGTGGTGGTGGTAACTGCGATCGCCGTAAGTGTGAGAACAATCGTCATCACCAAACTAATCCAGTGCAAGCCCTGATTCAGTTGCCCAATTCGCTGCACTGCCTCATCCACATACTGCACTTCATCCACGCCCTGAATCTGCTTTAGCTTCTCCGCCAGAGCCGGAACCTGCGTCGAGTTTTGCGCTTTGACCTTCAGTTCATCCACGAGGGGATTGCCGTTGAGCTGAGCCGTTGCCCCTTCAATGTCCGCCAGTCCCATTTCCTCTAAAAGCGAAGCCCAAGCAGATTCTTTGGTAACGGCTTCGGTGGATAGCACTTCAGGAATGGCTTTTACGATCGGCTGCAAATCGGCTGCCTGTACTCCAGTATCCAGAAAAACCGATACCTCAAGCTGACTGCCAAACTGATTCAGCAGCCCGTCCACCTGCCAGGAAAGCTGCAAACTTAAGCCAAACAAGAACAGCAGCACCGTTACCGTACTCGCCGCCGCCCAGTTCATCCAACCGCCGCGCCGCAGTCCCAGCACTGTCTCCCGTAGCAGATAGTCCGATCGCGTTAACCACTGCAACACTGGCTCACCCTCCCGACAAAACAGCTTTATTTTGGCATAGGGTTTGGCCAATCGATGCTAAAAATTAAATCTGCTAGCTCAGTCAAATTGGCAATTCATGCACTAAAGCACCTGCAAATAAGGCACCTTCGAATAGAAGATCCCAGCCAATCAGGGCGATCGCCAGATCTGCCAATAAATGACTGATGTAACACGCCCACAACGAGCGGTAGCGCAGATAGCACCATGACCAAACTGCTCCCGCCGCAAACACACCAATCGAACCGAATGCAACAATCAGCCAACTTCTAGAATAGGCTGTCAGGGCGATCGTGTGATGTAGTGTAAAGCAAAGGGCGGCGAGATAGACAGCTTTGTTTCCTGATACTAAAACTTCACATTTTTGATAGACAAACCAACGCCAAATATACTCCTCAACTAACGAATTAATGAAAGTAAAGTAGATGGCTCCAAGAAGATAAGAAATTGGATTTGCTAGCCCAATTTGTTGTGCTTTTGCTCGAACAATTTCAGGATCAATCCAATACTGTCCCGCGAGACAATAAGTACCCAAAATGACGCTGAACATGAAAATTCCTAATATTGTCCCAGCCAGCACGTCTCGCAGCGAGGGAGGTGACAGGGTGGCTCTGCGGCGATCGACCCGAAGAAACCAGATCAGAGGGAATACAAGTATCCACACCCTTGTTGCCGCAAAAAGAAATTGTCCTGCGATTCCTGGCCTATATAGCCTGGCAGCAATCCCGCAACTGGCAGCAGAGATCATCAGGAACAAAGCGAGTGCTGCATTTTGGCGAGAATTATTTTTGAACATGAACCGCTGAACGTGAACCACCAACCCCGATCGTCCTACGGCACGTTCACCGGAATCAAATCATCCTCCGGCAGGTAACTTACATATCGCCCTTCTTCCGCTAGCAGCACCACGAGACGCAGCGACCAATCTGGCTCGATTTCCTGTAAATCTGCCCAGGGAATTGCGACTTCCAGGCAGCTATCAAAGGCAACTTGAGCGCGGCTGCGGTGAGCGTGCCACTGAAAATGGTCCCCGGCTTCCTGAAACCAGCTTGCTTTTGTGGTCAGGTTAATGCCCAGATGGTGATGAAATTGGTAGTTCAGCGGCGGCTCGTCGGGCAGTTCTGCTAGGGGCGCAGGGCTGTTGTGCATGGGGCGATCGGGGTAGAACCAGAGCAGATGCACTTCCGGCGGAAAGTCAATTCCCGGTTTTGCGCCTGCCTTAAAGTCCACCCGCAGATAAAGATTCAGGTGATTGACACCGTACCAAACGCGTTGAACAACGCTGCTCTGGTGCATTGTGCCTCTGGCTCCGCCAACTTCGATTCGTCCCGCTTTGTCCCAGTCTTGCTCGTCGCCCAGTCCGTCGATCGTCGGATGAATGTAGCTCGAAGGACGATGATCTCCTTTTGCCGTGTGGTCTTCGACGGCTTGCCGCAGGTAGGAAGGAACCGGGTGATTCAGGGCACGGTAGAGGGCCAACAGATGTTCGCGAAAAAGCTGGTCAAAAATGGCATCCTGGTTCGAGCTATGCCCTTCGCCAAACCACCAGAACCAGTCGGAGCCTTCGGCAGCGTCCAGAGCTTCCCAGGCTTCGGGATTGTTTTCCTCAGTCGCTTCGGGATGGCTCTCCAGGACGTGACGGGCTTCGGTGAGGTAATCCCAGGCGCGATTTTTTGCCGGATCGCCGATCCAGGTGGTGAAACTGCCGTCTACCCAGGAGCCGCTATGTAGGGCGTAGCTGGGCAAGCTTTCGGTGGGTGGGAATTTGGACAGATAATCGGAAACCGTTACCAGTTCGATGCCGGTATGATCGCTCAGCGTTTGATACAGGCTTTCCAAGAAAGGCTTGCCGTCCTGCTGATAAAACTCCCAGCAGTTTTCGCCGTCGAGGGCGATCGTCACGAGCCAGGGCTGCTCCAGCACAGTACTGCCGGAAGCCTGATGCGATTTAAGCTGCCGTGAAATGGCATCTAACTGTCCTACCAGATCTGCTGCCGCCCGACGAGGCTCCATTGCGCTGTAGGTAAAGCCGATTAAGTCCGACAACCGATGATCGCGAAAGACGATCGCCAAATCTCCCTCGGTGGTGTTTAAGCGATAGGGACGATACAACGCTTCCGGTTCTGAGACGGTGCCCAACGCATCCCGGTGAAAGAAGTGATCGATCGTCCAGCCCAGCACTGCCTCATCCGAACAAAGCCACTGAAAGCCCTGCTGCGCCACTTTTGGAAGAATTGCCGGACTCACCGATTGTTCAGAGGGCCACAGTCCCCTCGGGTCGCAGCCAAACCGCTCCTGGTACATTTGCTTTGCTTTGCGGAGATGGCGATCGATGTCCTGCGGAAATTGAAAGCGGAGCTGGGGCAGCTTCATTTGCGGCACTGCCACTCGTCCGGCGTTAGTGTCTGCCAGCAGGGGCAAGATCGGGTGAGTGTAGGGCGTCGTCGTGACTTCGAGCTGACCCGTCTCCTGCATCTGGCGATGCTGCGGAATAATCTGGCTGAGAATCTGACGCTGCTTCGAGTAAATTCGCTGGCGATCGCTCAGGGTAAAGCCACGTCCCTGCTCTAGCCATTCAGCAATTTCGGCATCGTTCCAAAACAGCGGATCAAACCATGCAAGGTTATGCCATGCCAGTAAGTCGCTGTAGTCTTCTGGGTTCCAATGCTCGACACACCAATCCCAGCCGCGATCGTGCCTTTGTCCATAAAGCTCGGCATAGCGGGGAAAGGGGTCGATCATCGTATGGTGGTTCGCATCAAAAAAATGCTCGACGATAAATCGTTTTTGCCCCTCGTTGAGATTATCCGTGGGCTTGAGTGCCAGCGTCAGGTAAGGATCAAAGGCAGTTCCCGCTGCATAGTCTTCGATCTGCATCATCAGCGACGGCACGAGGTTCACCGTTTGACGCAGCCGAGGATACTGCTCTAGCAGCAGCACCAGATCGAGATAGTCTTTTGTGCCGTGCAGCCTGACCCAGGGCAGCCGATATTCCCCGTCCAGGCGACTTTTGTAAAGCGGCTGATGCTGATGCCAGATGAATGCAACGTAGAGCGGATAAGCCATAGGACGAGGATGAGATGGGGGGCGGTGAGGCGAATAAGGTTACAGGAGATAGCTTTTCGAGCTTTCAGCAGGACAAACAAAAAACAAACAGGGAAAACGCGATCGCCTTCCCTGCTTTAAATTACCTGGTTTGAAGTGGATAAAATAACAAACTCGTCACCGCTTAGATGACTTGTTCCACTTCTGCGATTTCGGGGATGTATTCCCGCAGTCTGCGCTCGATGCCCATTCTCAGCGTCATGGTAGAGCTAGGGCAGGAACCGCAGGCTCCCTGGAGGCGCAGCTTCACTACAGGACCATCGATATCAACTAGCTCGACGTTGCCACCGTCTGATATGAGGTAGGGGCGCAGTTCGTCCAGCACCTTCTCGACGTTATCGGTCGTGAGTTCCATTGTTTGCATCGTTCACCTGCCGAATTTCGTTGACTTCATTGTAATGCAAAGGGTTGAGCGCAGTCGGGGGGGCGATCGATACGGATTACACGACCGCAGGCTGAAGCAGTTTGACGTTGGAGAAGCTGTATTCGTCAGTGTGAGTCTTGCCGTTTGCCTCGGTGGTGATGACGCGACCCACGAGGATAGAGTAGCCGTTTACGTTCTCGAAGGTGTCTTCAAACTGAGACACGCCGCCCTTTTGCTCACCTGTTTTCGGATCGTGGTAAACCGAGTCATAGCGATGAGCCAGATAGCCCTCGCTGGTCTGATTCACGCTAAAGGTGTTGATTGTCACAACAACCCCATGGATATGGCGATGGACTAGCGTGACAACGTTATCGCGCACCTTGTAGCGATCGCCCTCGCACTTGCCGCCGACTAGAATTTCTACTGCTCCGGTCTCGTCGGTTGCCCCGTAGGAAAAGGTATTTTCTTTATGGGTGTTTTCAAAGCTGTAGCGAACCCGGTGGATTGCGGTTTCCCACATTTGCGCCGCAATGGCTTTTTTAGCTTGCTCGTCTTCTACGTCCAGTACGTCCGCCTTGCTGTCGGGGTTGACGCGCACTCTGCCCGTGTAAACGGTGTCACCTTGCTTGTAGGTTACATCTGCCGTGTAGCCGGGAAAGTTGCTGTCCCAGGTGTTGCGGTTTTCGTAAGCAGCCCGAAACAGATCGCGTGCGGTTTTCTCAGTCATTAGCAATCTCTCCTGATAACCTTTTCTAGTTTAGAGTTTGGCTTGGGCAATTGGGTGAAAAAAGTCGTTTCCTGCCTGATCCGCATCCCAATCTCGAGCTAAAACCAAACCGTTTACTGCCCCATTCGATCGTATGCCTGCTGACGCAATTTCTTTGCCTCGTGGCTGTTGGGTTGAAGTTGGAGGGCTTTGTCTAGGGCAGCGATCGCGTCGTTGTATCGCTGGAGGTTCAGCAGGGCAGCCCCTTTGGTAATCCAGGCTTCTGCCGCGTTGCGCTCCAGGGCAATGCCCCGATCGAGGACGTTGAGGGCTTCTGCCGATCGTCCCAGGGTTTGCAGCGCAACCCCCCGTCGCATCCATCCCTGCGCATAATCCGGTTTCAGAGCCGTCACTTCTTCGTAGATCTTGAGGGCTTCGTAGGTGCGGTTTTGCAGCATGAGCGCGTTGCCCTTGCTCCAAAGGGCGATTGGGTCATTGGGATTGTACGCCAGCGCGTCATTGCAAGAAACGATCGCCGCTTCAGGACGCTTCAGCAGGTTTAGCACTTCGCAGCGTTTGGTGTAGGCATTGGCAAAGTCCGGTTGGGCAGCAATTGCTCGATCGTAGAGCTGAAGGGCTTCTTCGTATTTTTTGCTGCTTTGAAGCTGGGTTGCCTGATCTACCAGTACGGTCGCAAGCTGCTTTGGATCACTCGGCAGCGGAGAAGGGCTGGTCGAAGGATTCGCCGTGATCGAAGTCGGAAAAGCAAGCGGGTTGCGCTCGAACCAGTTTCTGAGCGCCAGCGGCGATCGTGCCTGAAGCGCAGCCACAGACAGCCCGACCGCTGTTACCGTACCCAGCAAAAACCAGGGCTGCCATTGCCAGCGTTGTCCGCTCCAGGCTACTGACCCGATTGTCATCATGGGATCTTGGGCGTTGAGTTTGCCCAGAAGCTGGGTTGCGCCTGTTTGAGCAGGAATGCTATTGCCAAAAGACTCAGAGGGTATCCAGAGGGCGGTTGCCAGCTCGTCTTCTTCCGGTGTCAGAAAGTCGATTTTGTCAGCCTTGGGAGCGATCGTTTGAATGTTCCCCTGAAGGGTTGCTTGGGCGACGGCTTCTCCCGCAGAATTTTTCAGCCCTGCTTTATTTCCAGAAGCCCCTGCCACAGTGAAACGCTGGCGCATTGTGGCTGGAACAGGAACCAAGGGCGGTTCTGTCATGTCTTCAGCGACGGCAGCAGGCAGGTTGCTCAGGGCAGCCAAGGCTTCGGATGCAGTGGGATAGCGTTCGCGAAAATCGTACCGCACCATGCGATCGATCGCTTCGACCAGGGCAGGATGAACGTGCGCCGCAAAGGAATGCCAGTCGATTTCGCCGACCGCATCTTCGCCCAGATATTTGGGGTGCAGTCCGGTCAGTGCCTGGATTCCTAGCACGCCAACCGCATACACATCGCTGCTAAAGCGGGGTTTTCCGGCAAGCTGTTCGCTGGGCATATAGCCCTGAGTGCCGATCGAAATCGTGAGATTGGTCTGTCCGGTGTCGGGGTCAAGATTCTGGTTGCTGACTTGCTTCACTGCGCCAAAGTCAATCAGCACGAGTTTTTGATCGCGCCTACGCCGAATCAGGTTAGAAGGCTTGAGGTCACGATGAATCACCTGCTCGCTATGCACAAATTCCAGCACCTGCAGAATTTCTTGCAGAAAGGTGAGGGTTTTTGCTTGCGACCAGGGCTTGCCTTCGACCAATTCTTGGGAAAGCGGTTCGCCTTCAATAAATTCCTGAGCCAGGTAAAATTCCTGGTGTTCCTCGAAGTGTGCCAGCAGGCGGGGAATGCGATCGTGAACGCCTAGCCGATAAAGCACCTGCGCTTCGGTGTTAAAGCAGCGTCGCGCCATGAGCAGCGTATCTTCGCTTTTGACCTGGGGCTTGAGGTGCTTGATAACGCACTGCGGATACCCCGGCAAATGCAAATCAGTCGCCAGAAAAGTGCGTCCAAAACCGCCAACTCCTAGCTGCTGAATAATTCGATAACGTCCGCCCAGCGGCTTATTGGGACTGAGCGGGGAATGGGAGCGACTCATGTTAAGAATAGCTGCGCTGATGTTCCGTCACAACCGAGCTTCGAACGATAACAGAAGGAAAGTGAAATAGGGCAAAGCAAACTCAGTCAATTCGTTAGCTAAAGTTAACGAACCAAATCAACTGAATGAACTTAGTCTAATCACGAACCTGATGTAGATGCAGACCGACGGAATACAAACCAGGAAGTACGCAGCGAAAAGGAGCGCAATGTCAGCTTCCATTTCACGCGATTCCCCACAAGCATCTGTGAATGCTGAAGGGATACTAGAAAAGGGCAAGAAGCACGAGGTTTAGATTTTTATCAATCCTAATGCTATCTCTGCCTTTCAGGCTACCTCCTTCGGAATATCTCTGTGGCAATGCTCGCTCGGCTCCAAAAAAACTTTAGCAGGACAAATGGCATTCCGCTGGGGCTGAAGTAGGTCAAATCAAGACCCTGCTAAACTCGAAGGCAGCAACCCTATTTCTTCTTTCGGGCAAAAAAAATGTCGTCCGCAAGGAGTAAGCAACCGGATCGAAAAATTTTAGCTCAGCAATTTGTTATGACCAGTACGCATGAAGTGTTAAGACTTGCCCTAACTCAACCTGTGAATCACCCGCTGGAGCCGCTCACCGTTGAAGAAGTGGCTGCGGCAGTGGCTCTGGTGCGACAGGAGTCCAATCTAGGGGTTGATGTCGGGGCATCGTTTCGGTTTCCCTGTGTCACCTTGAAGGAGCCGCCGAAGTCTACGGTGCTGAACTTTCAGGTGGGTGATCCGATCGAGCGGCAAGCCCTCTTAATCCTGCTAGATAATGAGACTGGAACCACCTATGAGGCGATCGTTTCCCTGACCCAGAAGCGGGTTGTATTCTGGCAGGCGATTCCCGATGTACAGCCCAATATTATGCCGGATGAGCTGTCAGAATGTGAGGCAGCCGTGAAAGCGCACCCGGACTTTCGGGCAGCCCTGGCAAAACGTGGCATTACGGATTTGGGTCTGGTGGTCGTTGACCCGTGGGCGATCGGTAATTTTGGCTTTGAGGACGAGAAGGGAATCCGGCTGTCGCGGGCACTGTGCTATTTACGCGAAAAACCCGACGGCAACTTCTATGCTCGCCCGATCGATGGTTTGGTTCCAGTTGTGAACCTGAACAAAATGGAAGTGCTGCGGATCGAGGATATGGACGTTGTCCCTGTGCCACCGGAAGCGAGTGAATATGCCGACCGCTTTCAGCCACCGCTCAGAACTGACATCAAACCCCTGCACATCACCCAGCCTGAAGGACCGAGCTTTGAAGTGGACGGACACCATATCCGCTGGCAAAAGTGGGATTTGCGAATCGGATTTACTCCCCGTGAAGGGCTAGTGCTGCACCAGGTGAGCTACGAAGACCAGGGGCGGCTGCGCCCGATTCTCTATCGCGCTTCTCTGTCGGAGATGGTCGTGCCTTATGGTGATCCCCGCCCGCAGCACTACCGCAAAAATGCCTTTGATGTGGGCGAGCATGGCGTGGGTGTCCTGGCAAATTCGCTGACGCTGGGCTGCGACTGTTTGGGCGAAATCCGCTATTTTGATGCCGTGTTGACCAATAGCTGGGGCGAAGTTGCAATTACGGAAAATGCAGTCTGCCTGCACGAAGAAGACTACGGCATTCTTTGGAAGCATACCGACTGGCGACTGAACGAAGCGCAGGTGAGACGATCGCGCCGCTTAGTGCTTTCCTTTATTGCCACCGTTGATAACTACGAATACGGTTTCTTCTGGTACTTCTATCAAGACGGCACGATTCAGTACGAAGTCAAGCTGACGGGAATTTTGCTTTGCGGTACGCTGGTCGATTTTCCTC
Source organism: Cyanobacteria bacterium FACHB-502 (assembly GCA_014695325.1). GTDB lineage: Bacteria > Cyanobacteriota > Cyanobacteriia > Elainellales > Elainellaceae > Leptolyngbya_A. The sequence continues at coordinate 72,226 of JACJNZ010000014.1, forward strand.
AGTATGGCACCGTTGTTGCTCCCGAGCTGAATGCCCTCAACCACCAGCATTTCTTTAACCTGCGGCTTGACTTTGACCTGGATGGCACAGGCAACTCGGTTTGTGAGGTGAATTCTTACGCTGAGGCGATCGGCCCCGAAAACCCCCAGGGCAACGCCTTTTATGCTCAATCAACGCTGCTCACGACCGAACAGGAAGCCCAGCGCATTATCGACCCCTTTACCGCCCGCTACTGGAAGGTTGTCAATCCGAACGTCACTAATCGACTCGGTCAACCCGTTGGCTTCAAAATTGTCCCTGGTGAAAATGTGTTGCCCTTTGCCCACCCCGACTCGCCAATTCTGAAGCGCGCCGGATTCATGACTAAACACCTGTGGGTCACGCCCTACGAACCCGATGAGATGTTCGCCGCAGGCAGTTATCCCAACCAGCATCCGGGCGACGAAGGCTTACCCCAATGGACGCGAGCCAATCGATCGATCGAAAACACCGATCTCGTTGTCTGGTACACCTTCGGACACCACCACATTCCCCGCCCCGAAGACTTCCCCGTCATGCCCACTGCCTATTCGGGATTTATGCTCAAGCCCGTTGGCTTCTTTGATGCCAATCCTGCGCTAGATGTACCGCCGTCGGTAAAGGGGAAGGAGCAGGGGTGTTGTCATGAGGGGTAGATGGGTGGATGGGTGGATGGGTGGATGGGAAAGTGGGGATGAGGAGACTCCGCCCCCTGCCCGCTACGATCGCCTCACCACTGCTAACGCCCGCTCCGAACTAGTCGGCTGATACCCATCCACGGGATAGCGATCGAGATGACGATACATTACGGCTTCTTGTGCGCTCACCCGGCAGGAGAAAAATTCAACGGCTGCCTGTCCGTTAGGCAGGACGCTTGCTTTAGGGAACCAGTCTTTGGGCATTTCGGTGTGCCACTGCCAGGGAAGTTTGCTAGGCAAAGCCTGGATCAGGCGGTGGTGGCGCCATATCGATCGCTTGCCGATCGCCTCGGGGGGAGAACTGCTTTGCCTCGTCCCAAACTCTTGCAGTTCGCGCTTGAGTAGAGAAGCGACCATAAATGAAGCGGCTGATCGATCGCCGTCGATCGCAGCCATAAAGTGTGGCATTGCGCCTTCGGGCTTAGGGGGAGTGGCGATCGTGCTGTGGGTCAGGGCTTGTTGCAGGTGAGCTGTGGTGCTGAGTGCTTCGGGCAGGGCAAAGATTAGTCCGGCTTCTTTGGAAGCAGTGCGATACAGGTAGCCCACCAAGCAATATCCCGGTTTGAGCCATAGTCCGGGTAGCTTGAGCAGCACCGATGCCGGATTAAACGGACTAATTAACCACGGGCTTCGCTGCACAAAATCGGTTCTTTCTTCTTTCGATCGTCCGCCAAAGGTAAAAATGTCGCTCAAGTCGTCGAGGAATTCGGGTTCGGGCACTTCTGTACTGGGTTCAGGCCAGCTAGAGAGCTGAGTTTGGGTATTTGCTATCGCAAGCTCCGCTTGAATCGTGTTTCTGAGTTTTTGAATTGCTTCTAGGGGAAACTTCCGAATTGTCATAACATCTAATGTCCCAATCTTTGAAAAAGTAAATAAACTTTCTCATTAAGAAAAAAGTAAATGAGTGAGCAGCAGATATATCAGAAACAGAGAGATCTGAGCGAAAAATGCCAACGGTAATCGAAGAGCGATAAGTACTCATTCTCTCAGTTAGCCCAAATTTAATCGCAGAATCTTAACTTTTGTAGATCAGCAATTGAAAGCAATTTTCATCTTCAAATGATTGAGGACCCAAGGCACTCTGCGTCACCTGAACAATCAATTTAACGGGTCGAGTGTCAGGCGGAAAATTTCCCATGCGCTCCAGTCCCAGGGTGAAAACCATCTGGTAGGTTCCGGGCTGCTGGGGAAACACGATCGCTCCCATTGCTTTGGTGGCTTCTCCCGGACGGGGTGTCCCTTGGACAAAGAGCAAGTTTGGTGTTGAGTTAGGAATTCGCTGTTGATCGCGGTCGAAAAACTGCACCTTCACGATCGCTCTACCGCGCCTTAGTCCTGTATCGTAGCCAAACCACTGTGCCTTGCCCGTATTTTTGAGCTGCGCTTGCAGAATTATTTCCTGGGAAGGGCGAACGGTGATCCCTTCTGGAATCAGTTGACCGTTTTGGGTTTGAATTTTTTCAATTACGCCGTCGAGCTGGCGACGATAAACTCTAGGACGAGGAATCGGATCGTTAAACTTGAGCAGCAGGTTTTTAGTGTGTCTTGAAATTTGATTATCCTGCCAGTTCCACAAGCGATCGACGCTGAAATAAGGGGAAGTGTCCCAAATATGCCGATCGCTAAATGCGCCCACAACCTGCACAAAGGTTGAGTAAACTGTTAGTAATAAAAATACTGAAACCAGAAGAACAGAAACTCGTTTTCGGCTCTGCTCAAGCTGATTTAATAAATGCGCTAGAACGTAGGCGATCGGATAACACAGGACGGGCAAAAAATCGACGAGAAACCTTGATCCGTAGGTAATCGCTCCCCACCAGGGCACATAGAAACAGTACTGAATAAACAGCACCAAACAGGCAATCCCAAGCAGAATCAGCAGCCGTTCATCAGTTTGCGATCGTCTTTTGTAAACCTGATACCATCCCGGAATTGAAAATAGCAGCACCGGGGAAAAGATCAGCAAGCCACGACTCGGACTGATGAGATATCCCCAAAACGCCGTATTAAAATAGTTCAGCGTCCAATCATAGGTGCTTGAATGCTGAAATAGGCTGCTGTAGCCACCGACAATCAAAACCCGCAGACTGAATCCGAAATAATAAATATTCCAGGCACTATTGAACAAAAAAGACAGTCCGCCAATCAGAAAAAACAGCGTTTCCCTGCGATAGGTAACGACAACGTAGACCAATATTGCAGCAAGAAACAGTAAACCTGTTGGACGAATTGCAGGCAATAAACCGCTAAAAAAGCCGGCAGTGACCAACATGGTTTTGCGCCGATGCGAGAGACTTTCGCCCTCTAGTCGATTAGCTTTCCAGAGGCACAGCAGAATGCAAACCAGAGCCAAGTTTGAAAGTGTATGGGCCCAAAGTCCCTGAGAACTCACCGCCCAATTTAGTGTGGCAAAGCCGTAGATAAAGGTGATTAATAAACTGATCGATCGATCGAATTTCAGCCTTGCCAGTAGATAAAAAATAACGTTGGTCAGAGCAGCTAAGATGGCTCCGGCAAGCTTTTCATAAAACTGTCGCTGCGGCTCAAATGCCGGATTCGTAATGTCTAAACCCAGCGGTTGATGCTGAAGAATTGCGCTCAGCTTGAGGTAGAGAAAAAACAGCGCATAGAGCGGAAAACTGAGTAATGCAGTACCGATCGGATAAGCAGAAGTGAGATGTCCGGTCGGCGATTCGGTAAAGAAATAGGGAATACCGTTCTGCCCAAAAATATCATTGGGCATATAGTAATGTCCGCCGCGAAAAGCATCGAAATGCAGCGTATGATTCTCCAGCCAGTTAAAGGCAAGCAGGCTACTCGGCACACTGTCATTCGAGCTGATGATTGCTCCGTTCGCCAGATAGATAAACAGCGTACTGCCAAATAGCATTAGCCATTCAGCCCATTGTCCATAGCGAATCTGCCTCACCTTGGCCTGAGCGGGAAATGGTTTCATCTCTCCTGACCGATCGCGATCGTCCCAAGCAGACTATCACATTAGCAGAATGATTCTCCATCGCTATCGGTAACTGCCTCAGCAAGGATTTGAATTTGAAAAGTCAAAATCATTTCCCTAAAACTCCTGCCCCACGTAGATCGATCGCACTTCTCCGTTGCGCCGCACGATCGCTTCTTGATTTGAAACCGAAACCAGTATCCAGCCGCTATCGCCGATCGGTTCACCCACCTGTGCCCGGCGTGGACTGCCGTTAACTTCAAACAAGGCTGCCGATCGATCGCCCAGCTCCAGAACACCAATCAGTTTGTAGCTGGAAGCTGCCGCAATATTGGGCACGTTTGCCGCAGGTGCAGGAGTGGTCGGGGCAGTATTTGGGGCAGTATTTGGGGCAGTTGCGGAGGCACTGGGCTGCTGAATGACGACGTTAGGCTGTGCGGTGATCACCTGAGGCGGCGGATAAACCGGAACGTAGACCCGCTCTAGAACGGTTTGGGAAGGAGTCGGCGAGGCAGCGGGCTTTTCGGGCTGGTTTTGCTGAGCCAGTCGGTTTGCTTTGGCTGCTTGCCCAATGCGATCGAGCGAGCGATTTACATAGTCTAAAAACTGCTGCTGCTGTGCTGCCTGAATTTGTTCTGCGGTTGGCGGGGGAGCTTTTGCCACAGGTGCGGAAGTTTGCGCGGGCCCATTTCCCCAGCGCGGAAGCTGCTCTGTATTGCGAAGCCATAGCCAGAGAATTCCTGTGGTTAGCAAAGAAGCGCAGAGCGTCGAAAGCAGCAGCATATCAAACGATCGTCTTTTTGCCGCAGGATGGGCTGACTGACTGACTGCCAGCACCACATCCGGGTCAGGCTCCACCTCACCTGGAACAAGCTGACGCGGCGTGAGGCGAGGCATCAGGGCAGCGATTCCTCCAGGAGCGGCGATCGACCCCACAGGAAGTTCCGCAGGCGGAGCGGGCTTTTCGGCAGGCTCAGGCTCAACGGATAACAACGTTTCCCGTGCCAGAGCTTGCTCCAGTCCACCAAACAGGTCATCCATCAGGCGATCGGCACTCTGGTTAAACGGACTGCTTGCCGCAGATTCTAACGGCTCTAGCAGGGCTGTCTGCGCCATGCTTGCTTCGGCTTGTGCCTGAGCAGGCTGATCGTCGGTGGGTGAGGAAGGCTGAAAAGGAGGCTGGGACATAGGACGACAGGATGAGTGACAGTGATCAAGAGCGATGCGGAGAAGAACTTCTGGGATAATTCGCCCAAACATAAAATCCTTCTCGATCGAGACTGCCCTCTTTTATAACCTGTAAATGCAGCGTTGTAACCTATTGAAACTAGGAAACGATCGCTATTTGTAGTCAGTTCAAAGGTGCGGGCAGTTGAAAACTAGTATTTTTCTCCCAACTGTATCAGGATTGCCCCGATTTCTGAAAATGGTTTATAAAAATCAGCAAATCGGCCGGCTTCGGAGTTTGCTTCAGAGCTTGAGTGTCGTGGAGACGATCGGCGTGAACCTGACAATGAGGGACAAGTGGGGCAGTTCGGGTCACAAGGCTCTACCGAATGACTTCGTCTATCGATCTGGTGCGCGATCACCCCTTCAGGGAACTGCGAAGCATACGCACTTCCAGATACACCAGCAGCGCATTCACGTCTGCCGGATTCACGCCACCAATGCGGGCCGCCTGTCCAACAGTGAGGGGTTTTACCTTTGCCAGCTTTTCACGGGATTCTTTTGAAAGCGTCGAGATGGCGTGGTAGTCCAGATCGGGGGGGAGCGGGCGATGCTCCTGGCGGGCGATTTGCTCGATCTGGGTTTGCTGCCGCTGAATGTAGCCGGAGTATTTGATGTCGATTTCTGCGCCTTCTTGCTCTGCCAGGGCCAGGCTAGGGTTGCTGAGCTGATAGCGATCGAAATCCGCATAGTGAATTCCAGGACGACGCAGCAAATCTGCCAGCGTAATCGATCCTTTGATTGCCTGCTGAGTTTCTGCCGCAATTTGCTTGCCGATCGGCTCGTGTTCTTTGACGCGGGTTTCGTGCAGCCGTTCTTTTTCAGCGGCAATGTTTGCTTGTTTACGGGTGAAAAGTTCCCAGCGGCGATCGTCGATTAATCCAATCTCGCGTCCGAGGGGGGTCAGGCGTTGGTCGGCGTTGTCCGATCGCAGAATCAGGCGATATTCCGATCGCGAAGTCAGCATCCGGTAGGGTTCGCGTAGGTCTTTAGTACAAAGGTCATCAATTAATGTGCCAATGTAGCTCTGCTCACGCGGAAACACGATCATGTCCTGATGGCGGGCAAAGCGAGCGGCGTTGATTCCTGCCACCAAGCCCTGGGCGGCGGCTTCTTCGTATCCGGTTGTGCCGTTAATTTGCCCTGCACAAAAGAGCCCCTCAACGTTTTTAGTCATCAGCGTTGGGTAGCACTGAGTTGTGGGGATGTAGTCGTATTCCACCGCATACGCCGGACGCAGCATGACGCAGTTTTCCAGGCCGGGGAGCGATCGCAGCATTTGAAGCTGCAAGTTTTCCGGCAGTCCGGTTGAAAAGCCCTGAATATAAAGTTCAGGAATGTCGCGTCCTTCAGGTTCAATGAAAATCTGGTGTGATTCTTTGTCGGCAAAGCGGACGATTTTATCTTCAATGCTGGGACAATAGCGCGGACCTTTCGCATCCACCCAGCCACCGTACACCGGAGACAGATGCAAATTTTCTCGAATGATGCGATGGGTTTCCGGGGTGGTGCGGGTCAGGTAGCAGGGCAATTGCTCGCGTTCGACCCAGACTTCAGGATCAAAGCTAAACCAGCGCACGTTGGAGTCTCCGGGCTGGGGTTCGAGTGCGTCGTAGTGAACCGATCGCCGGTCTACTCGTGCTGGAGTCCCGGTTTTTAGCCGGCCGGTTTCAAAGCCCATGCGGTTCAGGGTTTCGGTTAAGCCCACTGCCGCAAACTCCCCGGCGCGTCCTGCCGCCATCGACTTGTTGCCGACCCAGATCGTGCCGCCTAGAAATGTGCCCGTGGTTAGGATGACGGCTTTGCAGCCAAAGGCAACGCCAAAGTAGGTTTGAACGCCAATAATTTCGTCATTTTTGCCCAACACCAGATCCGTAACCATGCTTTCGCGCACCATCAGGTTTTCCTGATTTTCAATGATGCGCTTCATTACGGCTGCGTATTCCCGCTTGTCAGTTTGCGCCCGCAACGCCCAGACCGCCGGACCCCGCGAGATATTCAGCACCCGCTTTTGCAGATAAGTGCGATCCGCGATTTTGCCGATCTCGCCGCCCAAGGCATCAACTTCATGGGTCAACTGCGATTTTGCCGGACCTCCGACCGCTGGATTGCAGGGCTGCCAGGCGATTTTATCCAGATTCAGCGTCAGCAGCAGCGTCCGACAGCCCATTCGAGCCGTTGCCAGAGCTGCCTCACAGCCTGCGTGCCCGGCTCCGACAACGACGACATCAAAATAGTCTTGAAAATCAGTGGGCGTTTGCACGGTCATAGCCTGAAAAGCTGCTCATCCGGGAGATCTTTCCCATTTTAGCGGGTTCGATCGGGCTAAAGAATGACGTTGCGATCGGGTTGTTGCCCGTGGACAGGGAGCATTCGGTTTCGTCTGATATCAATGCTTACAGTGTTATCACGCGGGTGGCGATCAGGCAGGCGGGTTTAAGCTGATGCTGAGTGAGCAGATTCAGGATAAGGTCTATGATGAATGCAGCCAGAAATTATCGCAAAAGCAGAAAGCGTCTCTTGCAGGTCTTACTGGTTGTTTTCTTCGCGCTCAATGTTTTGTCCTATGCAGGGGCTTATGCTCTGACTCACTATAATCCTCCTGGACAGTGGGGTTTGGGACGTCCTAGACCGACCAGTTCTAAACTCCCGCTCGATGTTGGACTTGAATTTGTCAAGCAGCGTATTTCCATCAATCCAACCGAGTGGCTGGAGACCTGGTTTATTCCTGCTCAAGGATCTATGTCTCGCGGGACGGTTCTACTTTTTCCTGGAAATGGAGGGAGCAAGGCTAAACAGCTTTTAGCTCCAGCCGAGGTATTTCACGAGCTAGGATATGATGCCTTGCTGGTTGATTTTAGAGGGGTTGGCAGTTCCAGTGGCAACACAACAACGATCGGTGTACGAGAAGCCAAAGATGTTGCCCTAACCCTGAGTTACGCTCAACGCTCAAACTTCAAGCGTCCATTTGTGCTGTACGGGGTGTCAATGGGAAGTGCCGCAATTCTGAGAGCAGTTGCCCGCGAGCAAGTGAACCCTGATGCAGTCATTCTTGAGCTTCCTTTTGCACGACTTTTAGATGCGGTTAGAAGTCGATTAAGAGCAGTCAGGCTGCCAACCTTTCCGATCGCCGAAATGCTTGTTTTCTGGGGGAGCATTCAACATCGATTTAATGGTTTTACGCATGATCCAGTTACTTATGCCACTCAGGTCAAATGCCCTGCTGTGCTACTGCACGGCAAACTCGATAAATGGACGACCTTAGAAGAGGTTGATCAGATTTTTCAGAATCTGAATGGCTCAAAGCAGCTCGTTATTTTTCCAAACACAGGTCATACTTTGCTCGTTACGGTCGATAAGCAACTTTGGAAGCAAGGGGTTGACCAACTCCTCACAGAAGTTCAAGGGAGATTTTAGATACAGGTTGCTTGCAACAAGGCAAAAGTAAAAAAAGAGGTAGATTGCTCTACCCCTCGCTCGGTGTTTTTCGTCTTTCAAGCAGTCTATCGTTGCCGTCTTTCTCGCAGCGGAGCCGTGCGAATTGTGAGCGACTGCGATCGTTCCCCGCGCTGCACATTTACCTGCAAGGGCTGACCGACCTGGCTGTGATCGACTAATCCCTGAAGCTGATCGGCAGAGGTGATCGCCTGCCCTTCAATCTGAGTAATTACATCGCCGCGTCGGATGCCTGCCTGGGCTGCGGGAGAATCAGGGACGACGCCTAAGACGATCGCTCCATTCACTTCGGGCAGCATTACTGTGGCATTGGGATCGCGGTTGTTTTGCCGTGCCAGATCAGGAGTGAGATCAGCAATTTGTACGCCCAGATAAGGATGGGGCACATCTTCGCCGCGTGCCAGAATCGGCATAATTTGCTTCGCCGTGTTGATCGGGATCGCAAAGCCAATGCCCGTCGCGTTTGCCCGAATCGCCGTGTTGATGCCGATCACTTCGCCGTCGGCGTTGAGCAAAGGTCCGCCAGAGTTGCCCGGATTGATAGCAGCGTCAGTCTGAATAAAGTCCAATCGCTTATCGGGAATGCCCACCAGCGCACTCGATCGATTCAGGGTACTCACGATTCCCAAGGTCACCGTATTATCCAGGCCCAGCGGGTTGCCCATCGCGATCGCCCAGTCTCCCACCTGCACATCGTCAGAGTCGCCCAATGCAGCCGTTGGCAGGCTGCTCTGCACCGGAATTTTGACGACTGCCAGATCGGTGACTTCATCCACGCCCAGCACTTCCCCATCCAGGCGGCGACCGTCTTTGAGAATCACCGTTACACGATCGGCATCGCTTACAACATGGGCATTGGTCAAAATCGTGCCGTTGCTATCCACAATAAAGCCCGAACCCTGTCCCTGAAGCCGCTCCTCACCCCCAGGCGGAAAGATGCCGTCACCAAAGAATCGCCGGAAAAAGGGGTCGTTCATGTATGGATCAGGACCACGACTAATCGTTCGCTCGGTATCGATTCGCACCACTGCCAGACCCACGCGCTCGACCGCTGTTGCGACAAAGCTGCGGGTGCGCTGCATCGCGGGAGCCTGGGCAATTGTCTGCGGCATCTGGTAAGACGATAAGGGGCTTGCCCAACTGGGAGAGGCAAATGCAAAAACAATACCCAGCGTGATTGCCAGAATGCGGGTCAGTTTCCCAACTATGAATTGTGCGAGTCTGCGGGTGATCATGTGCTATCCATCCCAAAATTTCATCGCGATCGAGCCATCAATGAGTACGTGATTCACCGGGAGAGTGACGCACCGATCGACAGCTATCTCAGAAGGCTGAAACGCTTTTCAATCCAGCAATTCAGCATCACGTTTAATTTTATGGCACTGTCTTGAAAAGCCGAGTGCGGTTTTCCCACCTCAAAAGAATCTCTGTCTCTAGAAGGAGAAGGGGCTGAAGGGAGTTTGAGCAAGAGTTGAGACCTTGCATTGCTTCCTAAAGTCTCCATAAATCGGGGACTTTGAAACAAGAACTACGATCGTCGGTTCCCCCCTGGTAGGGTCTGCTGGATACCCACAAGCGATCGCAGCAAGCCAAAGTGTTTGATGAACTGCCCCCTCACCCCGAATGCTGGAAAAACTGCTCAAAGCTCCCTACAGGTGGGAAATTTAGTTTGATGCATTTGACACTGTTCAGCCAGCTCGATCGTGTAGGCATCCTGGATTACCGCGTTGGGCACGTCCCCCAGTACCTGATGCACCCGATCTTTATAGCGTAATCAATCGCAACACGCTTTAAACCACGTCCTAAGACAACCGTGCCGTGCATTCTAAAATTAATCGCTGATTCATCAGCGCGTAGGGCTGAATCTCAAGGGCGCGACGAAATGCCTGAATCGCCGCAGCATATTCGCCTAGCGCAGCATGGCATAGACCCATTCCGTGCAGTGCGCCAAAATGCACCGGATTTAGTTCGACTACTCGCTGACAGTCAGTAAGCGATCGACGATATTGCTTTTGCAGGTAATACAGCACCGCACGCCGATTCCAGGCTTCGGCAAAGTCGGGCTGATCCTGCACAAGATCAGTCAGCAGTGCCTCGGCTGCCTCTCGCTGATCTGCTTCGATCAATGCCTGACTTTGACTCAGGATTTCCAGTCCATAAGCCCCTTTTTGATGAAACCAAATCCGCCAAAGCTCCTCGGATGCCTCCTGCCGGGTTAGCTCATCGGGATTTTTCAGGTTATTCAAGAGGCGATCGATCGCGAGGTTATCCATGAATTTGCTTTCCTGCAAAACGGCTGCCCCATTGAATCTGAGTTTAATCTTCACAGCCCTTACACTTTTATCTTAAGTGTCATGCAGAAGCTTGTATCTTGAATTACGACATCGATTGGGCGTTGATTGAGCTTGGATTAAACTCTGATTAGACTCTGATGAGGCTCTGGTCTGTTCTGGCGATCGGCTTTGATCCCCGCAAAATGGATACCCGCTCCGCCCGATTGATTGTTCTTCCTGTACTGCTCTCGTCGCAAAATCAACAGAACCTCCTCTGCAATTCGACTTAAAACAGTCTGAACTTCGGGCACAGGATCACGAAAAATCGCTTAGGCTATAGTCCAAAGTTAAATCTTCTGCGGCGATCGAGCCTTACTTCCTTAATTCCCCAAATTCCCTTGTAAAAACTCCTGCGTATCGCACACCTTTGCTTTAAAAGTGCTTTAAGAGGTCAACCCGTGAAAATTGTCTGGGAACAGAGCGTTTACATCGGCAATGCCCCTGTCTTCTGTGCGATTTGCGGTCACAGAGCCTATCCAGTTCGTACCCGCCGCAATCGGCTTATGCTGGCAGTGCTATACGACGATCGCGACGTGATGCAGGGGGAAGCCTGCCGCGACTGCGTAACCTCCGGCTCTGCCGAGATCAAGACACGCTTACAGGAACGAATTGAAAAGCTGCAACAGCAGATGAACGAACTTCAGGCAATGGCACAAAGCGAAATCGAAACGCCCAGCTTGGAAGAAGAGTTCCAGTTTCACTGTCAGGACGCTTCCTGAGAATTTTGTATTCCCGAAGCTGATGCATTATGCTGCGTTAACCCATCCTACGCAAGCTAAATCATCCCCACTCGACGCAAAAACCACGCCACTGCAAACGACTCTCGCCGATCAATCCAGGGAATTTCTGGGCGGAAGTGCGTTGCGCTAATCATCAGGCAGACCAGGTTAATTGCCAGGCAAACCCCCGCCAGTGCAGGCAGGATGTAAGTGGGCAGCATCACCACCCCGATTGCCCACCAGCTAATAACGTGGATCATCATCAGCGTGGCATAGCCCAAGGCCGCACCAGACATGATCCCCACTTGAGCGATCGGGCGACCGATCCCTGTAAAGATCATGGCTTGCAGCGTCGAGAATAGATTCGCCGGAATGAGAAAGGCGCAAATCGCAATACAGTGCGATCGTGAGAATTCAAAGAGAAGCTCCATCATCGAACGTCGGTTCAACTGGAATGTAAGGAAAAGAGGCAGCCATTTCGCTCAGAAGGTTAACCTCAAACGATCGACCTGACCGTGAAGAACCTGATACAAAGAATCCAATGTCCCTCACGGTTTGTATCTGACGCTTAATGACTTCCCCTCAGCATACTGGGAGCCGGTAAAGCTCACTTGCTTCCGTAGTAAAACGCAATCTCTTTGTCTTTGAGCGGGGCAAACCCGGCGGCTTCTAGCTTTTGATTTAGCTCGTCCTGGGGAATGTGCTTCGCGCCAATTCGCACAATTCGCGATCGCATGGTATTTGACACGCCGCTGCGCTGCCGTCCGGCTTCGAGCCCCATCACCTGGTTGTAAAGATCAAGCTTTGCCGGCGGGATCGGTGAGCCGTCAAAATCGATTCCGGCTGCAATTGCCCGATCGATCGCGTCTGCTCCAGTGGTGGACTCAGAGGAGGATTGCGGTTCGGGCGTTACGTTCGTTGTCATGGAAAGCCTACCTAGTTACGTCTCCTCACTATTATCAGGCACGGTCTGCAACCAGAGATAGAGGCAAGCATTGATGGGGACGATCGCTAATAAAAGTGGAAAAACGATTTTTAACCGCTCGTATAAAGAAAACCTTTCGGCAACCCAGCTTGGCTTGAACCATTGTCTACCCTGAAGGGGATAAAGCAATTTGCCTGATCCGTTTCACTAATTTTCAGTTCGGTTCTCAGTTTTTCCAGTGGTTCCTTGAAGCGATCGGCTCACTGAGATCTTTCTGGTTGGTTGCGATCGAATCTTCGCTAGCAATCTCTTTTGTCTTAACTGCCCTGACCTCATTGTGAGGTCTTACAAGCCAGTTCCAGAGTCAGCAAACCCAGAGTAAGCAAAGAATAACGCAAGTCCTATGGCACAAAGTTTTGGTTTGATTGGTCTCGCCGTGATGGGAGAAAACCTCGCGCTCAACGTTGAGCGAAACGGCTTCCCCGTCTCTGTTTACAACCGCACGACCTCCGTGACGGACAAGTTTATGCAAACGCGGGCACAGGGCAAGAATTTTTATGCTGCCCATACGCTCGAAGATTTTGTTCAATCGCTGGAGCGTCCACGCCGTATTTTGATTATGGTGAAAGCTGGAAGCCCGGTGGATGCGGTGATGAATCAGCTCAAGCCGCTGCTGGAAGAAGGCGACATGATTATCGACGGCGGTAATTCGCTCTACACCGACACCGAGCGGCGCGTCCAGGAAATGGAATCAACCGGGCTAAGCTTTATTGGTATGGGCGTGAGTGGTGGCGAAGAAGGTGCGCTGAATGGTCCGAGTCTGATGCCTGGCGGTACAGAATCTGCCTATCGCGAAATTGAACCGATCGTCACCAAAATTGCTGCACAGGTGGATGATGGTCCCTGCGTCACCTACATCGGTTCAGGTGGATCGGGTCACTACGTCAAAATGGTACACAACGGCATCGAGTACGGCGATATGCAGCTGATTGCCGAAGCCTACGACCTGCTGAGAAATACCCTTGGACTCGATCATCTTCAGCTTCACGAAGTCTTTGCCGAGTGGAACACCACCGACGAACTCAATTCCTTCCTGATCGAGATCACGGCAGACATCTTTAAGAAGCTTGATCCCGATACCGGGCTGCCCCTGGTCGAAGTAATTATGGACGCTGCCGGACAAAAGGGCACAGGTCGCTGGACGGTTTCCAGCGCGCTAGAACTGGGCGTGAGCATTCCCACGATTACGGCAGCAGTGAATGCCCGGATTATGTCCTCGATCAAGCAAGAGCGGATCGCTGCCTCGAAGGTGCTGGATGGTCCCACGGGCAAATACGACGGCAATGTAAAAGAATTCGTCAACAAAATCCGCGATGCCCTTTACTGCTCCAAGATCTGCTCCTACGCGCAGGGGATGGCACTGCTGGGCAAGGCTTCCCAGGACTTTAACTACAACCTGAACCTGGGCGAAACGGCGCGCATCTGGAAAGGCGGCTGCATTATTCGGGCAGGCTTTTTGAACAAAATCAAACACGCCTACGACGAAAATCCGCAGTTGGCAAACCTGCTGCTCGCACCAGAGTTCAAGCAAACGATTCTCGATCGCCAGGATGCATGGCGAGAAGTTCTCTCAACGGCTGCCAAGCTGGGCGTTCCCGTTCCGGCATTTAGCGCATCGCTCGACTACTTCGACAGCTACCGCCGCGATCGTCTGCCGCAAAACCTGACCCAGGCACAGCGCGACTACTTCGGCGCACACACCTTCGAGCGCACCGACAAGCCCGGAACCTTCCACGCCGACTGGTTCTAAACAGGTCAAAACCCCTCTGATCCCCCCTAGCCTCTTTTCAGGGAGGGGGGAATCGCTTGTTTCAGACACAATTCCCTTCAGAGGCAATCCCTGCAACCCATAAAGCCAACTGTGCTCACCCCAGGCGATCGGCTTGATTTCAATATCACCGCTCAACCGGAAAGGCAGTTCAACCAGAAAGGTAATTCAACCGAAAAGACAGTTCAACCGGAAAGGTAATTCAAACAGAAAAACAGTTCAACCCGAAGGAGAAGCAAACCGTCTGAGAATGGTTAGGTGCAATGGTGGTGAGCACGCAGGCAAAACAGCTGTGTTTGTGAATGCCTTAGGCGAGGTTTTTGTAGATTAAAATCGCCGTGAATTGACGAACTGAAACCGGGAACGCTGAATTTGATATCCCGGAATCAGGCTGCGTCCCATGACTCATTCCACCTCGTTCGACTGGCAGCAGGCGCGATCGACCCTTCAGCAAATTTGGGGCTACTCCGATTTTCGATCGTCTCAGGCAGAAATCATTCAGAGTTTGCTAACCGGACAAGATGCCCTGATCGTCCTACCGACCGGAGGTGGGAAATCAATTTGCTTTCAGTTGCCTGCCCTGATGCGTCCCGGACTGACCCTGGTTGTTTCGCCGCTGGTGGCTTTGATGGAGAACCAGGTGCAGGAATTGCGTCAGCGTCGGTTGCCTGCTGCCCTGCTGCATAGCGAGCTTTCCAGCAATGAACGCCGCCAGATTTTTTCGGCGATCGATCAGCAAAAACTTCGCCTGCTCTACCTTTCACCAGAAACTTTGCTCAGCCCCCCTGTGTGGGAGCGTTTGTCCCAACCTCATCTCGTCATTCACAGTCTCATCCTCGACGAAGCGCACTGCCTTTCTCAATGGGGAGACGGCTTTCGTCCTGCCTATCGCCGTTTAGGAACTGTGCGTCCTGCCCTGCTGCACCAAAAACCGCCCGGAACTCGCCTTTCGATCGCCGCTTTTACTGCCACTGCCGACCCACAAGTGCAAGAGACGATCGCCCAGGTACTTCAGCTGACTCAGCCACAGAAATTTCTGCAAAGTCCCTATCGATCGAATTTGTCCCTAGCGGTCAAAATCGCCTGGTCTCCTCGCGACAGACGACAGCAGATCCTGCGGTTTATTCGTCAACGAGTTCCCCTGCAAGGGAATGGTAAGCAAGCAGGCACCGGACTGATTTATGCACGAAGCCGACACGATGCAGAAGACTTGGCTCGGTGGCTCACCACACAGGGTTACCTTACCGCGGCATACCATGCGGGGCTGAGTGCTCCAGAACGTCGCTCGATCGAACAGGATTGGATTAGCGATCGAATGCCCTTTGTGGTCTGCACCTCTGCTTTTGGAATGGGGGTTAACAAGCCAAACGTCCGCTGGGTTATCCACTTTCAGTCGCCGATGTTGCTGTCTGAGTACATTCAGGAAGTCGGCAGGGCAGGACGCGACGGCAAACCCTCAGAGGCACTCACCTTTATCAGCGAACCGACCGGATGGCTCGACCCTACCGATCGCCAACGACAGCAATTTTTCCAGGCGCAGTTCCGCAAACAGCAGCAATTAGCTCAAACCCTGATCCGCCAGATCCCAGCTCAGGGCAATTTAATCGAGGTCAGCCGTCAGTTTAAGCAGAGCGAGATTGCCCTTGCCCTGCTACACCGCACTGGCCAGCTAGAATGGCAAGACCCTTTTCATTACGTGATTCGATCGCCTCACAAATCAATCCCCTTTTCGTTGCAGCAAGCTAGGCAAGCCACTGAACACTCAGCCGAACCCATGCGCCAGTACCTCACGACCAAAGCCTGCCGCTGGCAATTTCTGCTTCGAGCGTTTGGCTTTCCAACAGAGGCAGATCGGCTAAAAGAAAACAGGAAAGGATGCGGACACTGCGATCGGTGTACCTGAATAGAAATCTTCACAGGGAATGTTTGAACACCAATGCTTACGACCACCCTAACCCTGCTCTAGGTTTCAAAGTCCTCCAGCACTGGGGGATTTAGCGGGCAACGCAGGACATTGGCGACTACTCAAACACGCTCCTGGAATGACCCGATCTCCCCTACTGCACCTCGATTCGTGACAGCCTGACCCCAGTGTAGTAATGGCTTACAATCTGCTGATAGTTCCAGCCCTGCTGAGCCAGCTTGTAGGCACCGTACTGACTCATCCCGACCCCGTGCCCAAAGCCACTGCCGCTAATCTGAAACGTGAGCGGAGCCGCAGGCACACTCCCCGCACTGGCAACTTGTCCGCGCATTGGGTCGATCGAGAAAAGGGTGCTTTTTAGCTTTAGCTTGTTTCGCATCTCATCCCCATCGATCGTCACAGATCCGGCACTGCCGTCAATTTGCAGCGAGAGGACGCGCCCGTGAGGATGACGATTCACCATGACTGAATAAATCGTGCCGCTGTAGCCGATCGCCTCACTGAGTTCTTGCGCTGATACAGTGCGCGATTCCCACTGGCATCCCTGCATATCCTGGTCTGGGCTGACGACGCCTCTCAAATAAGGCAGCGGATTCGTCCAGATATCTTCCACGTTTTCGGTGTGTCCGCCCGCGCAGGAGTGGAAGACGGCGTTAATAATCTGCCCGTTATGAGTCAAAACCTGTCCTTTCGTAGCATCCACGGCGGCTCTGGTGCTGGCAGCTTCTTCCTCCAGTCCCCCGTAAACCTGCCACTGAGTTGTATCGCCCACGTCAAAGACTGCATTGGCACTGTTCTGACGCTGATACAGCACGTAAGAGCGAGCAGCAACCGCTTGAGCCTTCAGAGCCTCTAAATCCCAGTTTGTCGGCATTTCTGCACCCACAACACTGTAGAGATAGTGCTCTAGATCAACGTAGTTCACAGCCGTTAATCCGCCTGCAGTTGGCATCACCAGCGTTCTGCCGCGATACCACTTGTCCCCAATAAAGACATAGCCGTCGGAACGCTTTGGCTCTACCCAAAGCTGGCTCGTTTCGACCTCGTTAACTGCAATTTGTCCGTCTTCTGACTGCGCCATCACCGCGTTCATGCCCGGAATCTGCGCCAAGACCTGTCCTGAACCGTCTCGCAACACTGCATCGGTAGAGCTGCCAACCTTCACCTGGCTCACGTTTTGTTCGATCGCCACTCGCAGTTCCAGTCCTGCCCATGCAGGCGCGATCGCCACCAGCCAAAACAAAAGGGTCATCCAGCCCGACTTTTTACCGTAATGCCAGAGCCACTTCAGCCCTTGAACCTGAGGAACTTGGATTCGATTGACTTGAATTTCATGGTTGGCTGCTGTTACGTGGTGCGTCTTTGTCATTCGTCAGGCTCCTCTCCCCTCAACATTCATCATTGGCTTAGTATTGGCTTAATTTCGTTGAGTTTTTATACCGATCGAGCGATGCGGACTCCGCTGGAAACGAAATCACAATAATCCTGGTTCATCTTATTTCAACTTTTTAAGGTTTAGCTACAAAAATTCCGTAATTGCCGCGATCGCTCCTGTAGCTACTCAAAATTTCATCTCAACTTCATCATTCAACTCTTGCTTTCAGACTATTCCCCGCCACCTCAAGTTCCACAGCAGCTTCAACAAAAAATTCTTAAAATTAATCCACTGAATCTTTAAAGGTGACTCAGGACAAGCGAACTCTCATCTCCTCACCCTCCCACTCTCCTCGTCTTATGTCACGATAGATCTAGTCCAACACTGCGGCATTGGGTAGGTTTAAGCTTTGCAGATCACATTTCTAGGAACCAGTTCGGGTGTGCCCACTCGATCGCGTAACGTTTCCAGTGTTGCCCTGAGGCTGCCTCAGCGATCGGAGGTCTGGCTATTTGACTGCGGCGAGGGCACTCAACATCAGATTCTTCGCAGCGATCTGCGCGTAAGTCAGATCACCAAAATCTTTATTACCCACATGCACGGCGATCACATCTACGGGCTAATGGGTCTGCTAGCCAGCTGTGGACTGGCAGGGAATCCTAGCCGGATTGATATCTACGGTCCACCCAAGCTGGATGAGTATCTCAAAGCTGCAGGACGCTACTCCCAAACCCATTTTTCTTATCCGGTGAAGGTGCATACGATCGAGCCAGGTTTGGTGCTGGAAGAGGAAGAATTTACCGTCACCTCTGCGCCGCTGACTCACCGCCTACCTGCCTTTGGCTATCGCGTTGCCGAAAAAGACCGCTCGGGACGGTTTGATGTCGATCGCGCTCAGGCAATGGGAATTCCCGCTGGTCCGCTCTACGGCAGGCTGAAGCGAGGCGAAGTGATTACGCTGCCCGACGGACGCCTGATCAACGGAGCAGACCTCTGCGGCGAAACGGAAATTGGGCGCAAGTTCGTTTACTGTACCGATACGATTTATTGCGAAAACGCGGTAGAACTGTCGCAAGATGCCGATGTGCTGGTGCATGAAGCCACCTTTGCTCATCAAGATGCCGAGCTGGCTTATCAGCGGCTTCACTCTACTTCAACGATGGCGGCTCAAACGGCATTAGGCGCACAGGTGAAGCAGCTTATTATGACCCACTTTAGCCCCCGCTATGCTCCCGGAAATTCGATCGTCCTCGAGGACCTTCTGATCGAAGCCAGAGCCATTTTCCCGCAGACGATCATGGCGCACGACTTTATGACCTACGAAATTCCGCGTCGCCAGTCTGAGGCAGAGAAATCCGAAGCGCAAAAAACAGAAACTCAGGAAGCCACAAAACCAGAAAAGCCCAGGAAATCCGCCTCGAAGACCGCAGGCAAAGCGTCTGCCTCTGCTGCCAAGCCAACTCCGGCGAAGTCAAAAGCTTTATGATTGGCTGCATGGCTGCGTTTTAAGGGCAATTCTGGCGGCAGTGATGCGATCGAACAGGGGAAGAGTATAATCTCACTGACATTCCCTCACCCCGGTGTCCTGTGAAATTAACTGCACCCACCCAATTGCTCTGGGCTTTGATTGGGCTGATCCTGACGATCGGCGGAACCCTGGTTGAGGCGTTTATTACCATTCCTCCGTGGGCTTGGGGGCAGGGTGTGCAGCCTTTGTCACTGGGCGTAACCTGTCAGGTAGGGGCAGTGCTGCTGATTGGCTGTCTGGCGGGAAGTCGTCCGGCTGCCATTTCCCAAATTGCCTACCTGCTGCTGGGCCTCACCTGGTTTAATGTGTTCACGCAGGGCGGCGGCTTTGACTATGTGTTTCGCCCCACGTTTGGCTATTTGTTGGGGTTTGTGCCAGGAGCCTGGATCTGTGGTTGGTTAGCATTTCGATTGCCGGCTCGACTGGAATTTCTCGCGTTTAGCAGTTTGATGGGTTTGCTGACGATTCATCTCACAGGAACGCTTTATTTGCTACTGGCGCAATCGCTGAACTGGGCAAAATTGGGCAGTCTGACCATCGCCAACGCCCTATTCACCTATTCACTTCAGCCGCTTCCCGGCCAAATGGCAATCGTGTGTGCCGTGGCGGTGCTGGCTTTTCTCCTGCGTCACCTGCTGCTTTACTGATGGTATGAGACTAAAGAATCCGTCATTTTGGGCTGCCGCACTCGTCGGGCTGATCGTAGATCAGGTCACCAAACTTCTGGTGTTTAGCACGTTTGAGCTAGGGCAAACGATTCCACTCATCCAGGATGTGTTTCACCTTACGTTTGTAACAAATAAGGGCGCGGCATTTAGTTTGTTTAGCGAAAGCGGAGAATGGCTGCGCTGGCTGTCGCTGCTCGTCAGTTTAGGGCTGATTGCGCTGGGCTGGTTTTCGCGACTCAATCGCTGGGAGCAGTTTGGCTATGGGTTCATTTTGGCGGGAGCAGCAGGCAACGGGATCGATCGCTTCCTGCGCGGTGAGGTCGTGGATTTTTTTGATTTTCGCCTGATTCAGTTTCCGGTGTTTAACGTGGCAGATATCTGTATCAATCTTGGGATTGCCTGTCTGTTAATCGTGGCATTTCGTCCGCAGAACGGAAACGGTCAAGCCAAACGTCCGCCTACAAGAGATTAGCAGTAGTTTTTTTTGCCTTGGGATCAATCCTCGGTGCTGGCAACAGTCTATGTCATAATCTTTAACAGAGTTTCTCAGATTTCTGTTCGATCGTTCTGTAATCTTTACGGTGAGTGCCGCTATGAGTACGGAAGCACTTGATCCCAAAACCCTCGATCGCTATGAGTGCGGAGCTTGCGGCTATGTCTATGAGCCAGTCCGAGGAGACAATACCAGCAAAATTGCTGCCGGAACTGCGTTTACGGAACTGCCGGAGAACTGGCGTTGCCCGGTCTGCACTGTACGAAAGAGCCGCTTTAGCAATATTGGTCCAGTCGGTAATCCCTCTGGCTTCAAAGAGAATTTGGGCTACGGGCTGGGAGTCAACACACTGACCCCCGGTCAGAAAAACATTCTCATTTTTGGTGGTTTGGCACTGGGCGTCATTTTCTTTCTCAGTTTGTACGGGTTAAACTAGCGCGGTTCATTCTGAGTCCAAGCTTGCTTAAACCTTGTTTGCTCGTCGTGGGCACGTCACTTGGTTTGTTTTAAGTCTGTTTGCCTGGTAGTTCCCGAAAGAGGTAATCGCTTCAACAGTTGCCCGCAGAGCGGTTCCTTCGGGGTTGCGCTTCGCGCTGATCGCTGCCAAACTCATCTCTCCTGACCTGAATTATTCCTTCTAAAAAGTCCGATGTACTCATTCGTTAAGTCTTTTAAGCAAGTTGTGATTGTGCTGGTGGCAGTGCTGCTGTGTAGTAGCTGTGCCAGAGGCTTCCTGGCATCTGCGACCGAAAACCCGTGGCAGGTGCTCACCTTACCGACTGAAGCAACGATCGCCGATGTCGCCTTTACCGACGATGCAAGTCACGGCTGGATGGTCGGCACGAATGAAACCCTGCTTGAAACGACAGACGGCGGCAGAACTTGGGAGCCACGCGAACTCGATTTGGGAGACAGCACTAGCTATAGCCTTTCGTCGGTCAGTTTCTCTGGGCAGGAGGGCTGGGTTGTTGGGCAGCCAAGCTTGATGCTGCATACCAAAGACGGCGGCAAATCCTGGTCGCGGGTTCCGCTGAGCGAAAAGCTGCCCGGTGCGCCGGATACGATCGTTGCTCTTGGTTCAAAGCAAGCCGAAATGACCACCAATGTGGGTGCAATTTACCGCACTAAAGACGGAGGACGCACTTGGCAGGCAATGGTTCAAGAAGCCGTTGGGGTGCTGCGAAACATTGAGCGATCGCCGGACGGTAAGTATGTAGCAGTTTCGGCTCGCGGCAGTTTCTTTTCTACTTGGGAACCCGGTCAGGATGCCTGGACACCCCACAATCGCACCAGTTCTCGCCGCCTTCAGAACATGGGCTATGGTCAGGATGGGCAACTCTGGCTGCTAGCAAGAGGCGGTCAAGTGCAGTTTAGTGATCCCAACGATCCCGAAAGCTGGTCGAACACGGTGAATCCAGAATTTGCCACAAGCTGGGGGCTACTCGATCTGGCGTACCGCACTAAAGATGAACTCTGGGTCGCGGGGGGCAGCGGCAACCTAATGGTGAGCTATGACGGTGGGCAAACCTGGCAGAAGGATCGAGACGTTGAGAATGTACCGTCTAACTTTTACAAAATTGTGTTTCTCTCGCCGGAGCAAGGATACATTTTGGGTCAGCGCGGTACGGTTTTGAGATATGAACAGCCCGCTTAAGGATTTGCCCTGGTTTGACTGTTGTAGGCTGTGCTTCAGGTCAGCGATCGATCGAATCCTATTTTTCGGTAGACTGCTTACGATCGCGCCTAAATTCTGATAGAAATCAGTTCAGAGATGGGCTGGTTTAACTGTCTTGAATTATCCTGAAGAATAGTCTTGAAAAAAGGAAATGGAGAGGTAGTAATTGACTTGTGACCAACTACGCTCTCCCGTATGATAGAGAGTAAGATTTCAATTGTTTGACTGGGAGGAAACTGGATGGCAGGTACTACTGGAGAGCGTCCCTTTGGCGATATTGTGACCAGCATTCGCTACTGGGTAATTCACAGCATCACAATTCCGGCACTGTTTATTGCAGGCTGGCTATTTGTCAGCACGGGTCTGGCATATGATGCGTTTGGAACGCCCCGCCCCAACGAATACTATACGCAAACCCGTCAAGAAGTGCCGATCGTTTCCGATCGCTTTGAAGGGAAGCAGCAAATTCAACAGTTTTTACAGCAAAAGTAGCTTCTAGCATTAGGTAACTATCATCAGACTACTATGACGAGCAATACTCCAAATCAACCCGTTACTTATCCGATTTTTACCGTTCGCTGGCTAGCCGTTCACACGCTGGCAGTGCCCTCTGTTTTCTTCTTGGGCGCAATTGCAGCGATGCAGTTCATTCAACGATAGGAGTCAAAAGATGGCACCTTTAGACCGTTCATCCAATCCCAATAAGCAGCCAGTTGAGCTAAACCGGACCTCTCTCTATCTTGGCTTGCTGCTGGTGTTTGTGCTGGGTATTCTGTTCTCCAGCTATTTCTTCAACTAGCCCTTTTGGGTCGCGATATCTCATTTTTGCTGCGCTTTGTGCAGGAGTCGCAATCTCTTTTTGAGCTGCACGTTGTTTCTGGAACAAAAAAGTTCTTGATCTTGGGAGGATAAAGTAGGCTCATGCTGCAATCAGGTAGAATTCCGCTTTGGGTTGTTGCAACGATCGCTGGCACGGGTGTGCTGGTGGTAGTTGGTCTTTTCTTCTACGGAGCTTACGCAGGACTCGGTTCCTCTATCTAAGCTTTTCGTTTTCCTCGGAATAGATATCATAATTTGCCCTTTCCATTTGGCGAGGGCATCTTTTTTGCAGTTTTTAGGTTCTGTAATTTTTGCGGTCGAATTCAGTTTTGCAAATTTGCAGTGTTAATAAATGATAAGAAGACAAAGAAATAAGAAGACAAAAATAAGTGCTAGAGGTGGCTGTTATCGCTCACTGTTACCGGTCATTGATCTGCGGTTCTCTGCAAAGGACAAAGGACAAAGAACCAATGACAAATGACAACCCCTGAATCTCCCTGGTTTCCCTATTTCTTCCCAATAATTTTGATTGAGTATTAAAAACGACCTGGTCAGAATTCCTTAGTAGGGTCATGAAAATGGGAAGACTGTAGTCCTTAACACAGAAAGCAGGCTCTATTCCAAAATTCAATGCCCTAGTAGCTGTGTAGTTGGTTTATTGCTCCTGAATGTTTTTTAATTGACTAATCGATCGCGCAAATTATCAGCATTAATGGGAATTTTGGAGTCTATGGTGAAGCGTTCTTCTCTCAAGCAATGGTCAGGAGTTTCCCTGCTGACTGCATCCCTGGTTATGTTTGCAGGCTGTACTGCTCCGACGGCAAACAATCCAACCGAAAATTCTGCGGTTCCTGCTGCCCAAACTGCGGCTCCGGCAAATGAAGAGCTAAAAACGGTTAAGGTGCAGTTGTCTTTCCTGAAGCAAAGTCTGGATGCGCCGCTCATTATCGCAATGAACAAGGGCTACTTTGCCGAAGAAGGGCTGAATGTGGTTTATGAGCGCGGCTTTGGCAATGCCGACACGATCAGCAAATTGGGAGCAGGTTCCTTTGACCTTGCGTTTAGCGATATCTATAACGCGATGGAGTTCAACAGCAAGAACCCCAACGATCGCGTGATTGCAGTCGCTTCAGTTCATAGTAGAGCACCCTTCTCAATCATCACTCTAAAGGAAAGCGGCATTAATTCACCCAAGGATTTAGCGGGCAAGAAGCTGGGCGCACCCGCAGGCGACGGACCCCGAAAACTCTTCCCGGTCTTTGCTAGCCAGGTGGGTATTGACCCAAACTCCGTGCAGTGGACAACGATGGAGCCAAAACTGCGCGAAAGCTTCCTGTTGCAAAAGCAGGTTGATGCCATTAGCGGCTTTGCGACCTCTGCCCTGCCCGGTTTGCTCAAGGGCGGCAAGCAAATGAGCGACCTCAACGTGTTTTACTACAACGACAATGGCATGGATTTCTACGGCAACTCGATCCTGACCAGGGCAAGCTTTGCCGAACAGAATCCTGAAGCCGTGAAGGGCTTTGTTCGGGCATATCTGCGCGGAATGCAGGATGTGCTGCGCGACCCATCTGCCGGGCTGGATGCTGTGATGGCATCAGACGACAGCAAGCTGATGGATCGCAACGCTGAAAAAGTGCGGATGGAAATTGCGCTGGAGCGGATGTTTATTACGCCAGAAGTCGAAAAGCTTGGTCTGGGCGCAGTTGACCCGAAGCGGCTCGAAACGACGATCGAGCAAACGGTGGAAGGCTTTGGTCTACCCAGCAAGCCAGCTGTTTCTGATGTCTTTACCAATCAGTTTTTGCCTGCTGAAGCCGATCGCCAGTTGCCCCCCGCCAGCGAACGTAAGCCCCTGAGCTAGAGCGTGTAGTTCTCAGGCGATGGATAGGGCGAGGCAGCTTTTCCGTATTTTGTCTTTCTACCCATCGTCTGCAGTTTGTTTTTCGGTTGTCCTTCACCCCTGTCGATTCCTTATGTTTCAACAGACCACCGATTCCGCCAAGGTTCAGCCCGTTTCTGCCCCTGGAGATCCTTTGCTGGAGTTTGATCAGGTTGGGCTGGAATATCCATTTGAAGGTTCAATGCGCTGCATTATCCAGGAGGTCAGTCTTTCGATTCAGCCGGGAGAATTTGTGGCGATCGTTGGTCCATCGGGCTGCGGCAAAACCTCGATTTTGCGGATGGTATCTGGTTTAAATCCTGCGCCGATCGGAGCGGTGCGCTACCGGGGCGAAACAATTCGCCGTCCGATGAAGAATGTTGGCATGGCGTTTCAAAATCCGGTGCTGCTGCCTTGGCGATCGACGCTGGATAATGTGCTGCTGCCGCTGGAAATTGTGCAGCCTTACAAGCGGGAGTTTAAGCAGCGCAAAGCAGAATTTGTGCAGATGGCGCAGGATTTGCTCAAAACGGTGAAGCTTCAGGACTTCCAAAAGCAGTTTCCCTGGCAGTTGTCGGGCGGAATGCGGCAGCGGGCTTCCCTTTGTCGAGCATTGATTCATCAGCCGGAGATTTTGCTGCTGGATGAGCCGTTTGGCGCACTCGATGCTTTCACCCGGGAAGAAATGTGGGTGATGCTGCAAGCCCTCTGGATGCGGGTTAAGTGCGTCAGCATTCTGATTACCCACGATTTGCGTGAAGCAGTTTTTCTTGCCGATCGGGTTTATGTGATGGGTGCGCGTCCCAGCTCAATTATTTACGACGTGAAAATCGATCTACCTCGTCCCCGCACCCTCGAAATGGAACTCTCCGACGAATTCAACCACTATTTCTCCACTCTCCGGCGGCATATCCAGCACTAACTGCTAAACCCGCCCCTACAGCAGACCAAAACCTTCACCCCCCTAGATATGAATCGATTCCTCAAATCTAAAACTGCTAGTTTTGTGCTGCCCTTTGTCGCGACGGTGCTGCTGTTTGCCCTGTGGGAACTGGCAGTCATCCTGTTCAAAATTCAGCCGTTTACCCTGCCTGCGCCCTCAAGCATACTTCAGGCAATGATTCAATTTGCGCCGCAGCTGATGGCAAATACGATGAGAACGCTGTGGACAACGCTCGTCGGCTTTTCGCTTGCGGTACTGGTCGGTGTAGTGCTGGGGTTTCTCATCGGCTACTCCCGCCTTGCCTACCAGACGCTTTACCCCCTGCTGGTGGCGTTTAATACGATTCCGAAGGCGGCAATTGTCCCCCTGCTGGCAATCCGGTTTGGCGCAAATGCAATTCCAGCAACGATTACGGCTTTTCTGCTGGCGTTTTTTCCGATCGCAGTGAATGTGGCTCTAGGGCTGGATACGGTGGAGCCAGAAATGAAAGACGTGCTGCGATCGCTAGGTGCAACTCAGGTCGAAACCTTCCAGAAGGTCGGCTTTCCCCATACCCTGCCTTACCTTTTTGCGTCGCTTAAGATTGCTGCCTCGTTTGCCTTTATTGGAGCCGTAATTTCAGAATCGATCGCTTCAAACGCCGGACTGGGATATTTGATTGTGCAGGCAACATCCGACTTCAACGTGCCCCTCGCCTTTGCTGGACTGGTGGTGCTGGCACTGATGGGGGTAATTCTCTACGGCTTCTTTGTGCTGGCTGAGAAAAAGATTATTTATTGGGCACGCTAGAACCAGGAAAGCTCAGGAGAACCGGCTAATCTACAAATAAATCGATCGGCAAATGTCCATACATCTCGTTGATGCCGTCTTCGTCTGCTGACTGACAGGAGACTAGCACGCCTCGATGTTGGCCCTCGTAAGGGCTGGCGTAGCAGGACATGGTTCTGGAATTGAACTTGATATAAACAGGTCCTTCGATCGGCTGAAGCTCCAGGCTCGGCTGATAGCCTAGTGCTTTAGTATAGGCAGCTAAGGCAGTGCGTCCCGCTTCAATCGAGTCTGCACAAATCCCCAGCATTTGATAATCAGACTCCGCTGTCAGTAGCATCAGGGCTTGTTGGAGCTGAGGACGATCGCCCAAGCGTGCTTCGTCTGCTTGTCTATCAGGTGGCTGCAAACCAGACGACTGCAAACAGCTAAATTGCTTAAGCAGTTGATGGGCTTCATCCAGCGTTAGAGCAGCAGAACTAGACATAAAGGATACTAATTGCAATCGTAAAAATTAGGAAAACTGGAGAAAGCTGATCTCAATCACTGTAATGGGCAGATCGTCAAGCGTAAATAGAAGTAGCTGCTTTATCCCCGCTCATTCCGGTTTCAAAATGACCGTAGATTGACCGGATGTTTTGAGATAGGCTTACTCGCCTGGCAGTAGGTTTAGCTTGATCCCCGCTGTGTTCTCGGCAAGAAATAGAAATTAACAATGGGGAAAGCACTGAGTTTTATAACTTAAGAGTCAGGATTAATTCCACGATTCTAAAGAGAATCTGAATACCGATCTACGGTCTGAGATAGGCCAAAGTCTCACCGGATAAAGACTTCCCGATTTTTTATTCGGGAAAATGAATCGCTAGCCTAGACGAAGATTGAGATTAGCTTTTTTAACCAATTAGACATTCACATCTTATGGATACGACGGTTAGGGGGGTTTCATCCTGTCGGCACTGCCAATTTTACAAGATGGAGGGGCGGCGTGGCGGTTTTTGCTATCAGCTTGGGGTGCTGGTTCAGGGACGCTGGCGGGCTTGCACGTTTGCCACTCCTCTGTTTGCTACCTCGGTTACTCCACGGTTCTCTGAAGGAGAGATTACTGCAGATGTCCCCCAATTAGTGTCTTTGCAGGAAGCCCTAGAGGAGGCGATCGCTGCTGAACCCTTCATGCCTTTGGAAGAATACCCTAATCCGATTTCTGGACTTATTGCGTCCAATTCGTAGCCTGTGTAGATTGTCCAGCAAAATCGTTCTTCAGTAAGGGCAAAGATTTTGTATCTTCACAAGCATCAACCTGGCAGCCAGACCAGACCTAGTGGAAAGCGACGAAGTGGAAAGGTACGAATCGCTTATGACGGTGCCTTAGGAGCTATCACGGGACAGCGATGATGAAGCAGCTTTCTACACCCCACCGTCAGCTCTTGACTAGGCTGCTCTTTATTGGACTGCTCTTTTAACTGAACTTAGGATCTCAAAGAGGAGCACCGCTTGATCAGGGTGCAGGATTAGGAGAAAACCTTAAATCTCTGGAATTCAGAACGGAGAGAGAGGGATTCGAACCCTCGTTAGAGTTACCCCTAAACAGCATTTCCAGTGCTGCGCCTTCAACCACTCGGCCATCTCTCCAGGGGATATGATTTGTGAGCCATTGCTGTTCACAAGAAAACTATGGTAGCAGAAATCAGCCGCAGAAATCCGATCGCCCCAAAAATATCCCCTCGACAATCCAGTCCCGATTGCCAGTCCCGATTGTAGGTAACGAGGCATCCTAACAAATGTCTCGCTAGCGACTCAGACAGAAGGACATGGCAGCCACTATGATGAGCTATTGGGCATTAAGGATCTGAGCATCGGCTGTTAGGGCAGATGTTCCGTTGTTTAAGCTTTGCCCGAAGCAATTTGAGGCTGATTCATGACGCGCGTTTACACCGTTCGGATTCAAAATCCGCAGAAGGGGACTTGCTATACGGTTCAGGTTCCCGAAGATCGATACATTCTAATGAAGGCAGAATCGCAGGGTGCAGATTTGCCATATTCTTGCCGTAATGGAGCCTGTACTGCCTGTGCCGTTCGAATTCACTCTGGCGAGGTGTATCAGCCGGAAGCGATGGGGCTGTCTCCGAAACTGCGGGAACAGGGTTATGCGCTGTTGTGCGTCAGCTATCCGCGCTCGGATTTGGAAGTCGAAACCCAGGATGAAGATGAAGTGTATGAGCTTCAGTTTGGGCAACATTTTGGCAGAGGAACTGTGCGGCGCGGACTGCCACTAGACGAGGAATAGCATCCATGACTGAACCGATCGGCGATCGCCCCACGGTTAATCCACAAATGGTTAATGCACAAACTGCCGAACTGCAAATTTTTCTCGATGTTGCGACCGAGGCTGCATTAACAGGCGGAGCAATTCTGCAAGCATTTACAGGCAAGCTGGAGCAGATTCAGGAAAAGGGACGACCAGGTGATCTGGTAACAGAAGCAGATAAAGCAGCAGAAGCGGCAATTCTAGAAATTATTCGGCGGCATTTTCCCAGTCATGCCATTCTGGCAGAAGAATCGGGACGCTCCGGCGATGAAGGCGATTGGTTATGGGCGATCGATCCCCTCGATGGTACGACGAACTATGCCCATCAGTATCCTGCCTATTGCTGTTCGATCGGGCTATTGGTTAAGGGCATTCCTCAAGTGGGCGTGATTTTCGATCCGTTTCGGCAAGAGCTATTTCGCGCTGCAACTGGATTGGGCGCAACCTGCAATCGGCGATCGATTCGGGTTTCTCAGACCGAGCATCTGAGACAGAGCTTACTGGTGACGGGCTTTGCGTACGATCGTCATCAAACCCCCGACAATAACTATGCCGAGTTTTGTCATTTCACCCATCTAACGCAGGGTGTGAGACGGAGTGGGTCAGCCGCCCTTGATCTGGCGTATGTTGCCTGTGGGCGACTTGATGGCTTTTGGGAGCGGGGTTTGTCGCCCTGGGATATGGTGGCAGGCGTAGTGCTGGTGCGCGAATCGGGGGGAGAAGTGACGGCATACGATCGCAGTTCGTTTGTACTGGAATCAGGGCGAATTCTGGCAACGAACGGACGCATTCATCAGGAAATAAGTCAAGAATTGCTGCAAGTGAAGCCGCTTGTCGATAGCAGCCATCTTCCATCACTCAAGACCTGAGAATCTACCGCGAGGTCGCCCAAGCGGATACGGATTCAGCAGTTCTCATTGGTTAGATAATCGCAGTACACTGAAGGGAACCCTAGACTAGACCTGTTGAGGGTGTGAAATCAGCAGCATGGCTTTCAAAATTGAGCAAGGGCTATTTAGTCTTAACTTCACCGATTACCACGCAATTTTAGGCGTTGCGATCGATGCAGATCTAAAAGAAATTCGGAAACGATATCTGCAAGTGGCGCGTCGCCTTCACCCAGACAGTAACTCTGCGGCGGATGAAACCGATCGACACCGAGCAGCCAATTTCCTGTCAAAGCTGGTCAATCCAGCTTATGAGAAGCTGTCTCAGGAAAAGAACTACAGCGAATACTGTATTCTAGTGCGGCTTAAGGGACAGCAGGCACTCCAGCAGCAGGAAACCGTGGCACTGATGACAGATGCCGCGCTAAAGCTGGCAGCGACTAGCGATGTAGACAACACTTACCGGGCAGCTATGCGCGAACTTGCATCCCGGCAATATGAGCAGCTTGACCAGGCGATCGACATGATTGGGCAGATTAGTGAACTGAATCTGGTCTACCTGATGCGAAAGGAAAAAAGAAAGGAGTCCCCGCTACCTTCGCCTCAGAGCAACTCCTCGAATCCAGCTGTCAAAGCCGCAAATGCTCAATCCCCAACTCCTGCTCAGCCTGCGCCTGCCGCCCCACCGACCCGCGACGCGCTAATTGAATCCTACCTGTGGCGAGCACAAGAGCTTGAAAATCGCAAAGACTATTCCAAAGCAATTTTGGAACTTCGCGAAGCATTAAAACTGGAGCCAACCAATAGCACCTGCCATAGCCGCTTGGGAGTTGTCTTTCTCAAGACCAACCAGCTTACAATGGCAAAAATTCACTTCAACAAGGCATTAGAATTGAATCCCCAAGATGCGGTAGCCTTGGAAGGTAAACGCAAACTAGAGGGTCCAGGCAGCAAGGCAGCCACCGCGAAACCAGATGCAAAAGGCAAAAAGCCGAATGCAGGAGGCGGAGGTTTGTTTGGGTTGTTTGGCGGCAAGAAGAAGTAATTGTAATGGTTTATCAACCGCCTGTCGGAGCGCGAGATCTGTTTCCCCTGGATGTCGCTCAAAAACGCTGGATCGAAGATCATATTCAAACCGTCTTTCATCGCTGGGGCTATCACCGGATTATTACCTCTACCCTGGAGCGGCTGGAGACCCTTATGGCAGGCGGGGCGATCGACCCAGCAACCGTAATCCAGCTTCAAGACTTAGAAGGGCAACCCTTGGGGTTACGTCCTGAATTGACTGCCTCGATCGCCAGAGCTGCTGTTACTCGCATGGCAGGTGTTCCCTATCCACAGCGGCTTTATTACAACGCCAATGTGTTTCGGCGGGCAGAGCAGGGCAACCACAATCGGCAGCAGGAGTTTTACCAGGCAGGCGTTGAGCTACTGGGCGCGGGCAGCGTTGCGGCGGATGCAGAAATTGTGCTGCTGCTGGCAAACTGTTTGCAGGCGTTGGGATTGCCCCACTGTCATCTGATTCTGGGCGATGCCGGGCTGACGCGATCGCTGCTGTCAATCTTTCCGGGAAATGTGCGCGATCAGGTGCGAGAAGCGATTGCCACTCTGGATCGAATGCGGCTAGAAACCATGAACCTGTCGCCAGAACTGCGAGAACGGGCACTGCTGCTGCTCGATTTGCGTGGAAATCCGGCGGATGTACTGCAAAAAATCTCCGGCTTTGACTTGGAGCCTGCTCAGCGAGAAACGGTCAACAACCTGAAACTGCTGCTGGAACTGCTCCAAGCCAGTCAGCTTCAGGAATCGCTTGCGATCGTGCTGGACTTAAGCCTGATTCAAACCTTTGACTACTACACGGGCATTGTGTTTGAGGTCGTCAGCGGTACGGCTTCCGGTCAGCGAGTTTTGGGTCAGGGGGGACGCTATGACCAGCTTCTAGAGCTATATCATCCTCAAGGAATTCCCTGTCCTGGAATCGGCTTTGTGCTGAATATTGAGGAACTGCATCAAGTTCTGCTTAGTCGAGAAAAACTGCCGCTCCACACCCCTGCCTGCGATTGGCTGGTCGTAGCCAAAACGCCTATATCAATGGCAAATGCCTTCGCTTATGCTGCAACGCTGCGAGAGTCTGTCCCGCTGGTGCGAGTTGAAGTGGAGCTGGGCGATCGATCGAACCCGGATGACATTCGCAGCTATGCTCGTCAAAGACGAATTCGCCAGATTGCCTGGGTTAGTGCAGAAGGGCGATCGGAGCTAGAAACGCTGAACTAATCCTTGCCTAAATCGTCTAGACTAATAGCCGAACCTGGGTTCAATCAAAGACTTGGAACCAAAATGAGATTTGCCTCGTCCAAGATGGGCAGTCTAAGATTCAGATAATTTGAATTAAACTTTGCCTTTCGCTGTCTTTTCGATCGCGCTAAGCGTTGATTCAAACCTTCTGACTAAACCAAACTGTGCTAATCAGTTGATTAAAGTGATTAAAGCTGCATTGGGGCTGATTGTTGTGGACACCTCGAAACCCTCTTATCCCGCTTTGGATTTTGAAACATCTGCCGATCGCCCCAATGAAGAACCTACTAGAGAGCCAATGACGATTTCTACTCGCAATCAGTTACCGCTTGCTTCGTGTGCTGTTCCAGTAGCGCACGCTTCGAGGCATTCTCCAAAGGCAATCACCGCTGCTTTGCCGTGGTTGCACTCAACCCGCAATCTTGATTTTTGTCTGCTTGCCCTTTGCTCGTGCTTGCTGGCAGTGCTCTGTCATCAAGTGGTCGTGATGCCAGGGAGCGGGACTGCCGCTAGCTCGATCGTTTCTTCTACCGCGACAACGCGATCTGCCCAGCTTGATTTTCTATTTAAAGCAGGGCTGTTTACAGGGAAAGAGCAGCCAGAAATCGGGGACGAGGAAGATCCGGTTTAATCACTTTTAATGACCAATGCGAAGGCACAAGCGATAGACTGCATGAAGTCAAAACGATTGCCTTCTTAGTCCCATGATTTTGCATAGCCTGATTTATATTCTGGCGGTTTTGGGTGCAAACTACACCACCACGCCAGAATGGTTTATTCCCTTGCCCCTGTTTGGGCAGGTTGCCTTTGGAACCTTTTTGTTTGGCGCAACATTTACACAGCGCGATCGACTCCATTACGCAGGGCGTCGCTGGGTTTATAGCACGATCGCCGTCGCTGCGTTCGCCAATGTGTTAATGAGTTCAGTGCTCGGTGTGCCGATGCGAATTATCATCGCGTCATTTGCTGCAATTCTGCTTTCCGAGACTGCTGATACAGAAATTTATCAAAAGCTGCTTCAGCGATCGTGGTTTGTACGCGTTGCCGGAAGCAATGCCGTCTCGATTCCGTTAGACACCTTCCTGTTTACCCTGATCGCGTTCTGGGGTGTGCTGCCGCTCGATCAGATTCTTGCCCTGCTGGTGGGTGAAACCCTGGTCAAGTACCTGATTGGGGCATTGACTGCCCTTTATCGCGGTCGTCAGCCCGACCCCATCCAGAACGGACACCAGGGCTAGCGCAAAAAGCTGGATACCAGCCAGAGAATCACAAAGGTGACGATCGCTGCAAAACTGTCTGCCGTGAGCGAGAGTGCGCTGAGCTGTGGCTGGAGCAGAGCTGCAAGCTGCGTCCCTACTACAACCCCTACAATCAACCCCAGCAGAGTCAGCAGGGTTGCCCGCAGGAATTTATTTTCTTTGCGATTCAAGTAGTAAATGCTGAGACAGATTCCTAGCGCAAGCGGCAGGGCGGGCTGCATCACTAAACTGAGTAAACTAGCCGCAAGAAACAGACCCCCAGGCAGCACAATTTCACTACGCCTCGGCGTATCAAGGAACTGCTGAAGCCAGTTAGAAGTCTGCTGCGCGACAACAGGGGTGGATTGAGGCACTGGCTCTGCTAGCTTTTCCGGGAAGCGAATTCGATCGGGCACTTTGATCTTGCCTTCCTGACGCAGGCGGAGTCGATCCATCAATATGGCATCATAGGCGGCTTCGAGCGCCTCAACCTGCTTGCGCTCACTGCCGCAAGCCTCAACGAGCTGATTTTTAGCGGTTTGGATTTCGTCGAACGAGGCATCTTCATCTACCCCTAGCTGTTCGTAGGGATTTATATCGCTCATTGCTGACCTCCGGAGGACTCCCTTGACATAATTCGATTATGATTGGCATTAAGAAGTTTGAGGATGAGAGCAATCGCGACGCTCGCCGCCTCATTCCAAGTTTCCATTAATACTGCTAGCCTATAGTTTAGCGATCTACCCTGAGTTTGCGAATAGAGTTGATCAAAATCATTACAGCATCCGCTGCCTGACCGAGTGCTCTACTGCAAAACGGAAGCTTGTTATCTGTAAGATGTCTAATTCTTTAGGCAATAAGTTAATAATAGTTCTGATGGCAGCCTATCATGCAGAGTATAGATCTATTGTGAACCTCATCGAAGTGGAATCGCTCGGTCGCTTGAAAAATTTACCTCAGCTTTAGACTCACTGCTGAGGTGTTGCCCATCTACGCTCATTCACGATTGCTAAGGTTATGGCTATGGCACCAGCCAAGATTCTCGTAGTTGATGACGACCCCGCAATTCGGACGCTCATCC
This sequence comes from Cyanobacteria bacterium FACHB-502, assembly GCA_014695325.1. Lineage (GTDB taxonomy): Bacteria > Cyanobacteriota > Cyanobacteriia > Elainellales > Elainellaceae > Leptolyngbya_A. The sequence goes on from JACJNZ010000014.1 coordinate 106,267, forward strand.
ACCGATTTCTCTCTAAGCAGAATTATCAGCTCGAATCCGCAGAAGACGGCAAAACGGCTCTGGCAGTGTTTGAGCAATTTAATCCTGATCTTGTGATCCTTGACGTTAATCTGCCCGATGCGATCGGTTACAACCTCTGTCAAGAAATGCAAAGCCGAACAGGGGTGTTCGTGCTGATGCTGACCAGCCGCAGCGACGAGGCAGATAAAATTCGCGGATTCTCCCAGGGAGCGGATGACTATCTCACCAAGCCCTTTAGTCTGGGTGAACTGGAAGTGCGAGTTGGTGCAATTCTGAAGCGGCAGCGACCCGTGACCGCTGCTGAGCAGCAGTGCCTCACCTTCAGCAGTCTGGCGATCGATCCAGTACGGCGAGAAGTGACGCTAAACGGCGACATGGTTCCCCTGACTGCCCTGGAATTTGATCTGCTGCACTTCCTGGCTAGCCATCCAGGCCGAGTCTGGCGGCGAGCAGAGCTAATCCAGAAGGTTTGGGACTATGAATATGTGGGCGACCAGCGCGTGGTGGACGTTCACATCGGGCAGATTCGTAAAAAGATCGAGATTGATACCTCTCAGCCTGCGCTGATTCAAACCGTTCGCGGTGTGGGCTACAAATTTGAGGCTCCTCAATTTGAAAAAGGTGAGTCTGCAACCTGAGTCTGCAACTTAACTTAATCAATAATTGATTTGCACAATTGATTTGCCCTTCACGGAAGTTGATATCCAGCAAGGTTGATTGTTTTCGGATGCTCGTATCCCTGAGCTACAGCAAAGGCTGGTAGCTTGGGATCTTGAGTCCGTCACTACCAGCCATTTAGTTATTTTGGGTTAATACAATTGGGTCAATCGCTTCCCGATCGTGATTAGGCAGCCCAACGCTGAGCCACAACTTCTGCCAGGTCAACCACACGCTGGCTATAGCCCCACTCGTTGTCATACCAAGCAACAACTTTGACCATATCGCCACCCATCACCATCGTCAAGCTCGCATCCACGATCGACGACGCATCGGTTCCCCGGTAGTCGCAGGAGACCAGCTCCAGATCGCTGTATGCTAAGACGCCTTTAAGCGAACCTTCAGCAGCGTTCTTCAGCACTTCGTTGACCTGTTCTACGATCGTCGGCTTCTCGACCTGCACGACCAGATCCACGATCGAAACGTTGGGAGTGGGAACGCGGAGCGCAATCCCGTTCAGCTTGCCCTTCAGGTCAGGAAGAACTAGTGCTACTGCTTTTGCCGCCCCGGTCGTTGTAGGAACGATATTGAGCGCAGCAGCTCTTGCCCGACGCAGATCGCGGTGGCTAGCATCCAGGAGTCGCTGATCGCCTGTGTAGCTGTGGGTAGTGGTCATGGTGCCTTTAATGATGCCGAAGCTCTCGTGCAAGACTTTGGCGATCGGCGCAAGGCAGTTAGTGGTGCAGCTTGCGTTGCTGATAACGTTGTGCTTGCTGTGGTCATAGTCATGATGGTTGACGCCCACCACAAAAGTTCCATCATCGCCCTTGCCCGGAGCCGTAATCAAAACCTTTTTAGCCCCTGCTTCTAAGTGCTTTGATGCGCCTTCCTTTGAGACGAACACGCCCGTAGACTCGATGATTAAATCAACATCCCAGGCTCCCCAGGGCAAGTTTAGGGGATTGCGATCGGATGTGCATTTGATCACCTTGCCGTTGACCGTGATGGTGTTATCGTCCGCACTTACATCAGCATTGAACTTCCCTAGCATGGAGTCGTAGGTAAGCAGGTGAGCGTTCGTTTTGGGGTCGGAGGTATCATTAATGGCGACCACCTCAAGATTACTGCTCTCGCGCAAGGCCCAGCATCGTAAGAAGTTTCGTCCAATTCGCCCGAACCCGTTGATTGCTACTCTAATCACTGCGTCTTGCCCTCTGTGAACGAATAAAGATCGATAGTAGTGAACCAGATCATACACTCTTAGGAGTTTGCCTCTCAAGAGTTGGGGATCAGAGATTGGGGGCAAAAAACGGGCGTTTCTCAGCCTGGAGACAGCCTAAAACCTTTGAAGGACAAGGATCCTAGCGTATCAAGAAGCAATAGGTCTTTATGCCTACTATCTTTTGATAAGACTAGTTAGTCCAATGTTGGAAGTGTTTTCTAGTAATTCATTTTCGGTTTGGGGCGATCGATCCGGTTTGGTGGCGGCAGGAGTAGGGGCAGGGTTTGCCAAAGGACATGGACGTGAATGGGTCTGAAGGAGTCAATTTCTAGCAAGCCTGTTCGATAAAATTTTTGTGGCTGCTAGAAATTTGGAATAACGCGGCTGATTAATCTCCTGGAATTTACACTTCATAGAGATGATGCGTTGCGATATAGTCCCGCACGGCTTCCGGCACCAGATAGCGAATCGATCGCTGCTGCTGGCAATGCTGGCGCACCAGGCTTGAGGAAACCTGCGCCATCGGCATTTGCAGAAGCTGCCATCTGACTTCGATTGCCTCAGTCCGCAGCTGGTCCGCCACCCTATCACAGCAGGATTCTAGCTGCTCAAGCGCATTTGCTGACACTGTACCCGTGGGGGCACAACTGTGCTGAACTGAGCGGGTATTCGCTCGAGGGGCAACCAGCCAGAGGCATTGTGGAATTAGCTCACGGCGACCGACCCAGCGCGGCAGGGAATGAAAAGCATCTAATCCTAAAATCCAGTGCCACTCGCAGGCTTCATAATGGTGCTGCAATGCCTTGAGCATATCGATTGCGTAGGCGGAGGCGGCAGGAGCGGCAATTTGCTCGAACGGGGGCAGGCAAAATCGGGGATGGGAATCGATCGCCCGTTGCACCATTTGATAACGGTGGTGAAAAGAAACGGGTTGAACGGTGGTTTTATAGGGGGCATGAGAGGTGGGAACCCACAAAATGCGATCGAGCCGTACCTGCTCCAGGGCAGTTTCAGCAGCGAGCAGATGTCCCCAGTGAATCGGGTTGAATGTGCCGCCAAAAATGCCTACCTTGCTCATAACCCAATTTCTTCTTTTTTTCTGGAATCACTCAAACGAATGGTGAAGTGATCCTAGATTTATTTGTTAGACTTACCCGTTACCAGCGATACCAGAGTGTAACAATTGTTGCTTTTTTCAAAACGACTGTTTCCTCTTTTCAATGGGAACGCTACGATAAATCCTCAAAATTGCTTCTGCCGTCAGAAAATTAGGAGTTCTGCTGAATCGATCGAACCGATCGCTTCGTTGAATCTTCGTGCTTCTGAGTGATTAATTGCGATATTTCGACGCAAATCAGGTTGAAAAAACTGGTGTTGGAGAGATGTCGCACAAAAAGCAATTCTTGCTATGATATCGCGTGTTATTTGGTGTGGTGTGGTGTAAGGAGCTATGATGCTGAACTCTGTGGACTTCAGCGGGAGACCATTTCATTTCATCGGCATTGGTGGAATTGGAATGTCTGCTCTCGCGTATGTACTCACCAAGCGCAAACTGCCTGTTTCTGGGTCAGACCTTTCTCTCAACCATATTACGCAACGGCTTCAGGAGCAGGGCGCGCACATTTTCTGGAGTCAGGTTGCCGATAATCTCAAAGCATTCTGTTCGGCAAGCGTTTCTTCGGGAACAGAGATGCCATCCGGTTCAATTCAGCCAGTGCCGACCGATTGTTTCCTGCCCCAGGTCATTTGCTCGACGGCAATTCACCCTGCTAATCCAGAATATCGCGCTGCGCTGGAGATGGGGTGTCCGATTTTTCATCGATCGGAGTTGCTTGCCGCATTGATGCAGCAGCAGCGTGGCATTGCCGTTGCTGGAACCCATGGGAAAACGACTACTAGCAGCATGATTGGCTATTTGCTGCTTAAAGCAGGGCTAGACCCCACGATTATTGTCGGCGGCGAAGTGAATGCCTGGGAAGGCAATGCAGTTGTCGGTCAGGGAGAATATCTGGTTGCAGAAGCGGATGAGTCGGATGGGTCGCTGGTGCGGCTTGCGGCTGAAATTGGTGTTGTTACAAATATCGAGCTGGATCATCCCGATCACTATGCCACCCTCGATGAGGTGATTGATACCTTTCAAACCTTTGCGCGGCAGTGCAAGACGCTGATTGGCTGTGTAGATTGCCCAACGGTGCAGGAAGCCCTTCAGCCTACGATTACCTACAGTCTAGAGCCCTCGGCTGATGCAGATTACACGGTCGATCGCGTGGTTTACAACGCAATGGGAATTTCGGCTCGCGTCTGGGAAAGGGGAGTGCTGCTGGGACAGCTCGAACTACGTCTGTTAGGACGGCATAATCTCAGCAACTCGCTGGCGGCGATCGCGGTAGGACGAAAGCTGGGCTTGGGGTTTGAGCAGATTGCTGAAATTCTGGCAACGTTTGAAGGCGCACGTCGGCGATTTGAGCATCGCGGAGAGCATAACCAGATTCTTTTTATTGATGACTATGCTCATCACCCCAGCGAAATTCAGGTGACGCTGGCAGCCGCTCGTTTACGTGCCCAGATGACGACACCGCCCAGACGAGTGGTAGCCGTGTTCCAGCCCCATCGCTACAGCCGAACTCAGACTTTTCTTGCAGAGTTTGGCCAGGCATTTAGCGACGCTGATTTAGTGGTAATTACCGATATCTACAGTGCAGGCGAGCCCAATGTGGATAATATGACGGGACAGCAGGTGGCAGACACGATCGCCACTCATCATGCCCAAGTCATTTATCAGCCCACGCTTCAGAGCACGGCTGCCTTTTTGATAGAAACCTTGCTGGCAGGAGACTTGGCGATCTTTTTAGGTGCAGGAAACCTCAATCGAATTATTCCTGAGCTGACTGCTTATTACCAAAAAGTTGATGAAAGCCGAGTAGAGGCTTGCGTTAGCCCTGCTTAGGGGTATATATCCCGCTCCGGGTGCGCTCTACCGCTTTGATCCTTTATTGTTTCTGCAAGCATTCTCATCCTGCATCTTTATGACCCTTTCCCATGATCCCACGACTGCTGCTCCCGTTCAACCCAAACTGGGCTATCGAGCAATGCCTGAATCATCCTTCCTCCCGCTGGGGCAGCCACCGCAGCCGATTCGTCTGCCAGGAACAGACTGTCTCATCAAGCCCAAAGTCCCCCTATCGACGCTGACCTCGTATCGGGTCGGGGGTCCAGCGGAGCTTTATGCCGCCCCTCGCACACTCGAAGATTTGCAGCTCAGCCTTGCCTGGGCAAACGATCGCGGTTTACCAGTTACGTTTCTGGGGGCAGGCAGCAATCTGCTCGTCAGCGATCGAGGTTTGCCAGGGCTAGTGATTTGCACCCGACGGCTTCGCTACACCCACTTCGATGAAGAAACGGGGCAGGTGACGGCAGGGGCAGGCGTTTCGCTAGTTCGGCTTGCATGGCAAGCGGCAGAGCGAGGATGGCAGGGGTTGGAATGGGCAGTGGGAATTCCCGGAACGGTAGGCGGCGCGGTGGTGATGAATGCGGGGGCACACCACTCCTGTACTGCAGAGATTTTGGTCAATACAAACGTGTTAAATCGATCGGGTGAGCCGTCGCTGCTGCTGCCTGCGGATTTGCGCTATAGCTATCGATCGTCCAGTTTGCAAACCGCTGCGGCAAATAAAGATCAGCCCCTCCGGCTCGTGACCGAAGCAACCCTGCAACTGCAACCCGGCGCACGCCCAGACACGGTACTGGCGGCTACAACCGAACATCTCGATCAGCGGCGAAATACCCAGCCTTATCACCTGCCAAGCTGCGGCAGTGTGTTTCGCAATCCTGCATCGCACAAAGCGGGGTGGCTGATTGAGCAGACGGGCTTAAAAGGGTATCAAATTGGCGGAGCACAAATTGCCCAGCGTCATGCAAACTTTATTTTGAATTGTGGTGGAGCGACTGCAAGTGACATTCTGAATTTGATTCGCCATGCTCAGGAGCAGGTCGATCGGCGCTGGTCACTGTGGTTAGAACCGGAAGTGAAGATGCTGGGCGAGTTTCAGGCAGCTTAATTTCTTTCGGTTGCTTTCGATCGATAGCTTTCGGCGATGCAAAGGCATTGTCACCTATACTGGAGAGGTTAAAAACATTGCGCCCACTCTTGGGAGCCATTGCATCCTCGCAATCCAGTTGTGCCAGGTGGGAATAATGGTTAAGTAAACGTTCAACCCTGTAGCGAGAGAGTATGTCAAAAGGACAAGGTTTCGGCTTCGGTCTGGGCAAGATGAAAGAGCTGACTGAGGCATTTAAAAAAGCTCAGCAGGTTCAAGAAGGCGCGAAAAAGCTGCAAGAAGAACTGGAGCAGATGGAAATTTCGGGCGAAGCTGGCGGCGGACTGGTCAAGGTCGTGATGAGTGGCAACCAGGAGCCTCGTCGAGTCGAAATCGCGCCCGATGTGCTGGGCGAAGGCGCAGAAGTGCTGTCTGACCTGGTGACTGCGGCAATGAAGGATGCCTACAACAAGTCCACGGCAACAATGCGGGAACGGATGGAAGAATTAACTTCTGGTTTAAATATTCCTGGAATGTAGTCTGGAATCTGATCTGGAATGTAGTTCTGATACTGCTCAACAAAAATACCTTTGGCAGTTCCCCGGCTTTGCAAGCAAGTTAAGCTGGGAATTGTTTTGTTAATTTGATCAGACTGTACAAATAAACCGTACAAAGCGGCAGAAATGTGATTCTGCGATAGCAACTTTAATTGAGAAGCACGAGGGGCAGCAGCCCCTTTATTTTTTATTTTAATTTTTACCTTTTAATGCTTTTATTTTTCTAGTGCTTTTATTCTGATTGCCTGTGAATGCGTCCAGTAATGATGCAGAATGATTCAGATCGATCGTCTTGACCACCTGGTTTTAACGGTACGGGATATTGAGAGAACTTGCGCTTTTTATACTGCCGTTTTGGGTATGGAACTAATCACCTTTGGTGAGGGACGAAAAGCTTTGCGGTTTGGTCAACAAAAAATTAATTTGCACGAGGCAGGCAAAGAATTTGGACCGAGAGCAAGTCATCCAGTTTGTGGCTCTGCGGACTTATGTTTGATTACCTCAACGCCTTTGGCCAATGTTTTGCAGCATTTTCAGCAGCATCAAATCGAAATTGAAGCGGGCATCGTCGATCGGACAGGGGCGATCGGTTTAATTCGATCGATTTACATTCGTGATCCAGATGGCAATCTATTGGAGATTTCGAGCGACATCGATGCTGAGACGCTGACGAGCCAACCTGATTAAACGTCCTCTCCAAGGAGCATCCTTTCCAATGTACATTCTGCTGATAACGCTCATCTTTATTTTGTCGGTTCGATCGTTTGCTGCCTTTTTGAACCCCGCTCTGAACTCTGACAATGCCATTCACATCCTCATGGCGTATGATTTGCGTCTACCACAGGACTTTTATTATTGGGGACAAGATCGTCTAGGAAGTTTAGTGCCTATCATCGGGCATTTCTTGCTGAAAATTACTTCCGTATCGCCTGTTATTGCAGTTTCACTCGCTCAATATCTACTACTTCTGATTGGATTTCTTGCGTTTGCTAGCTTGCTTAAAAGCAACCTTCTCAAAGTTATTCTTGCGCTCGCCTGGTTTTTGCCGCTGGTTCCCTTTACTGAGTTAGTGATGAACTCTCAGCCCTATGGTCCTCAGATGGCTTTTATTGGCATTGCGATTGTGCTCGCAAGCCGCTTTGAGAATTCTCCGTCGATACAAGGTTTCAAACGACAGCTTTTTATTGCACTGATAACGATCAGCCTTTTTATTAGTATCTGGCTATCAGACTTTTCTCTTGTAACGGCTTTGTTATTTGGTGGCATTGTCGTTGGTTCTATCTATCAGCGGGGTAAGAAAAATGTAGCGTTGCAGGGATTAAAGCGATTTGGTCTAACTGCTGGGGATGCCATTAATGTTGCTCTGACCTCGGCAATTGGCATCGCCTTTATTGCTTATGCTAAGGAAAATGCAGCTAATACGCCGTCCAGGTACAGTACCTTTAACAGCTTCAGCGAAGTTCAAGAAATTGTGGCTAAGTTGCTGTCCTCTGTGCTACGAACAATCACCTTCAAAAATACTTTTTTTCTAACTGCCCCAAGACGGGTTCTTTTTTTGGGCATTCACGCCATCCTTGTCGTTGTTTTGATAGCCACGATTGCTTATTTAATTCACCGTCTGCGAAAGCACAAATCGCTTACCGTTTCTAAATGGTGCTATCTGTTTCTGCTGAATGCGATCGCGAGTTTAATTTTGCTGCCGCTTTCCAAGTGGGTTTACATTAATGGAGCAAATCTGAGGTATTTTACAGTCAGCTACATTTCCCTTTGGCTAGCCGTTCTTTTCTTTGCAGATGGACTCAAAGGAGCTAACTCTAAACTGATGAGTTTGCTGCTCGTCCTGGTTGCTCTTGCCTCTAGTCTGAGTCTCCCACCTCGAACGTATGCACTCAATGCACCTCAACCTAAAATTCAAGAATTACAGGAATTTCAGGCTCTAGGCAAAGCTGGATTTATCGGTGGATATTGGAGTTCTTATATCCTTTGTACTGTGAATCCGGCTCAGCTCAACTGTACTCCTTTTGATGAAGCAACAAATCAAAGTCCCTGCTTGCCTAACCCTGAGCAGCAGAAAAAAGTGGGTAGAGTACGCTGTCGTCGCTGTACAAAGCGGGTATTCGAGTCTGAAACGATTTACCTGGTTAAAGAGAAATGGCTAGATGAGTTTCCTGAAGAAATTCAGCAGTTTAGGCACTGTTTAGTTAAGGCTGGAGACGCTAAAAAAGTGGGCGATTATACGATCGCTCCTTACCGAGATCGAACCAAAGGCTTAGCAACAGAGCCAGCAATATCCGGCACGCGTAATTAATGTGATGAAGTTTGACGCGCACTGGGGTTTGGTAGATTTCCACAGAGATTTCCACAGGGATTTCCACAGGAATCTTTGCAGGCGCAATTAACGCAGCAAATTATATTTCAAAATGCAATAAATTGCGCGGAAGCCATCTTTCCAGCCAATTTTTTTGCCTTCTTTGTAGGTGCGACCGTAATAGGAAATCCCTACTTCATAGATGCGGCAACCCATTTTGGCGACCTTGGCAGTTACTTCTGGTTCAAAGCCAAAGCGGTTTTCCTCAAGCCGAACTGACTGAATCACCTCGCGCCGAAACGCTTTATAGCAGGTTTCCATATCCGTCAGGTTGATATTGGTCAACATATTGGACAGCAGCGTTAGAAACTTGTTGCCAACCATGTGCCAGAAATAAACCACCCGATGGGGACGACTACCTGCAAAGCGCGAACCAAAAACCACATCGGCTTTATCTGCCAGAATCGGTGCCATCAAATCGGGAAATTCCTGCGGGTCGTATTCTAGATCGGCATCTTGAACCACGACAATATCGCCTGTTGCTGCGGCAAACCCGGTGCGTAGCGCTGCTCCTTTGCCGCGATTGCGCGGGTGATAAATCACCTGAGCGACCTGAGGCTCGATCGTAGATTGCAGCAGTTCTCTGGTTCCGTCGGTTGAGTAATCATCAACAATAATAATTTCTAGCGATTCGATCGGGGCTGCTTTGACGGCTTGCACCACTTTACCGATCGTTCCCAACTCGTTGTAGCACGGAATTACAACTGAAAGCTTCATCACACCCGGCTTTATTGCAATAGGTTTTCAACAGGAATCTCGTGAACTTGAACCAAGTCCTAATCGCTACCCTGCTCTACCAGCAGAATACTCCTGAATGGGCAACTTGACGACTTGATTCTTAAATTATTCCTTTAATTGAACGCGATGAGAGGCTGTTTGAGAAGTTGTGAATCCCCTAAATTGCCCCTGAAATTCTGAATGCTGAGAAACTTTGAAAGTCAGAATGATTGGCTTATTTCCCTCTAGAATGCGTTGGCTTGGAGGGCGGTTCGGCAGTCATCGCTGATCAAGCCCCCTTTGATAACCTTCAGGGTCGATGTAAATTAACAGATTTGAGACAAATCCGAGCAGCTTAAACGGGATGAGCCGAACATGAGCTTCGGTAGGCACAAGCGTCAGCAAATCACGCTGGGTCAGCAAATTCAGATTTTCCTCCTTTGCCCAGAATGTCATGCCGATCGATCGCAAAATCTGGCGAAACACCTGCGGTGGCAGCCAGTGAACCAGCGGCAAAATTGTGTGAAATTCGATCGGATGCCAGCGATTTGGCGTGGTAATACAGCAGACCCGACCCACTCGCAGCAGTTCCTGAATAAAGGCAGCCTGACGCGATCGATCGCCGATATGCTCGATCACCGCAAAGCTCACCACCAGATCAAAACTCTGATCCAGGAAGGGCAGGTCTAGCCCATCTGCCTGAACAAATTTCAACCCCGGATAGTCTTCCTCCAAAAAAGCAGCGTCTTCCACTCCCACGGCAGTAATTTGACCCGAAAACGGATACCACTGCTCAAAAAAATTGCAGTCCTCTCGCCGATCGCAGGTTACTCCCACATCTAGAACCTTCAGACCGGGCGACGGAGGATAAAGCTGGATTAATGCCTCAAACATTTTGCGCCGCATTCGTTGCGAAGTCCGACTCACCAATCCACCCGGATTTGGCTGCACGTAGGGACTGCCCGGAACAGACCTACCTCTAAACCAGCGCGATCGCCACTTGACGTACCTTGCTGTATCTTTTGTCATCGGGCGAATGTTATCGGGCGAAACTGGCGAGATGGGCAAAATTCAGACAGCATCATAACACGAGCGATTCTGGCGATCGTTTGATTGCCCCGCCGGGTCTATTTTGCATTCAACACCTTGCGGAGCACGACCTTATCATTCCCCGTTGGTCAAAGTCTCGAACGCGTACCTCTTCCTGATAGCCGCACTTTACTTAGAATGCCCAAGTACGCTAAAAGTTCGGCAACCCTGACGATCGGTACTATCAGTACTAAGGTATAACCCAAAACCCCGCTCCAAACACCCACTACGACTAATCCCCCAATCACTCAGATTCCGCTAACCGCAGCGATCGCATCCTCAGCCCTCCTCAGGAATCGAATGTGTTGTGCTGGTGCATTTGCTGATTTAGCTCGTCCAACTTGATTTGGAAATCGATAGAGTATTGTTCAATGCGAATCTCATCACCTTGCGTTAAACTTTCCTGCAACTGCCTCATCAAGGTTTCAATTTCCTGACGAAGGCTCGAGGCAAACTGCATCCCAAAGTCTAGAGCTGCCTGCTTAAGCTGTTGTTTCCCTTGTAATACTACAGCTTCGGCACGATCGCGCTTCTCGGTAGAGTCGTGAGTCATGATTTTACTCCAGAGATTTGAAGAATCATCAGGTTATTTTTTCACAGTAATACTCAGATCAGTGGCCGCGTAATGGGTGCCTTAACTTGCTTCTACACTAACTCGAAGAATTCTATAAAAAGAGCTAGAACTTCTACCATGCAAACATTTTGAACATTCGTGATGCGAATGCTTAATTTGTTGATTCGGCTAACCAGCGTGGTAATCGACAATTAAACTAAATTAAAGTTTGTCGCTTTTCCTCCAGCATTCATGCAGATCCACATTGAAACCTTCACCGTTCACAAGCGCGTCCCACTTACCATCAGCCGGGGCACAACCAGCGAAAGTACCAATCTTTGGGTGCGTGTGGAACAGGACGGCATCGAAGGATGGGGTGAAGCATCGCCTTTCTTGGTGGGAGACGTGCCGCAAACAACTGAATTGCTGCTGCAAAATCTGCAAGCCCTTAAGCCGCGCCTGGAAAAATTCACCCCCTTCGATCGCCAGCCCATTGAACGCTTACTCCGCACCGTCACCTTATTCTCAGCTGTCAGAACAGCCGTGGATCTGGCACTACACGACTGGATAGGCAAAAAAGTGGGACTTCCCCTCTGGCAGCTTTGGGGACTCGATCGCCGCAAAATTGTCCCGACTTCAGTGACGATCGGCATTAGCTCACCGGAAGCGGCAAAACAGCGGATGCTGCAATGGATGGACATCACCACGGTAAAAGCGGTGAAGGTTAAACTCGGAAGTCCAGCAGGGGTGGAAGCCGATCGGGCGATGCTGCAAGCCGTGAAAAAAGTTGCCCCCTCGGATGCAAAATGGAGCGTTGATGCCAATGGCGGCTGGACCGTTGATGAGGCGATCGAGATGAGTCACTGGCTCAACGACCAGGGCATTACCTATATTGAGCAGCCCCTCGCTGCCGGGCAGGAAGCCGACTTGCCCCAGGTTTATCGCCGATCGCCCCTGCCGATTTTTGTAGACGAAAGCTGCTTTACCAGCCGCGATATTCCTGCCCTTGCCGATCGGGTCAACGGCATCAACATTAAACTCATGAAGTCGGGCGGACTGACAGAGGCATTGCGGATGATTCACACAGCGCAAGCCTGCGGCTTACAGGTGATGTTTGGCTGCTATTCCGACAGCGCTCTCTCGAACACGGCGGCGGCTCAGCTTGCACCTCTAGCAGATCATTTGGATCTGGATAGCCATTTGAACTTGAAGGATGACCCGTTTGTGGGGGCAACGATGCAGGAGGGCTGTTTGATTCCTTCTGATGCGCCCGGCTTGGGTGTGATTCGCGCCTGATCTGAATTTTTCACTCGATCGCCTTTTCTCCTCATTCTTCTATGCTGAAACCGACCGATCGCATTGCCATTTTGCTCCACGAAGGAACCCAAAGCTCGAAGGGAAAAACCGGAATTTCTCTGCTGCGCTACAGCGAAAACCCGATCGTCGCCGTAATTGATCACGCCTGTGCCGGGCAGTCTTTGCTGCAGTTGACCGGAATCGATCGCGATGCACCGATCGTGGCTTCGACCCAGGAGGCGATCGAATATCAGCCAAATGTGCTGGCGATCGGAATTGCGCCATCGGGCGGAGCATTGCCGGAACCGTGGCGGCAGGAGGTGAAGCAGGCGGTTGCTGCGGGAATGTCGGTAATGAACGGGCTGCATACCTCAATGGCGGATGATCCAGAGTTTCAGGCGTTGCTAAAGTCCGATCAGTGGATCTGGGATGTGCGACGAGAACCTGCGAATCTAGCGATCGGAAGTGGTAAGGCGCGATCGTTGTCCTGTCGGCGGGTGCTGGCCGTGGGAACCGATATGAGCGTCGGCAAAATGTCCACAGGTTTAGAACTGAATCGGCTCTCTCGACAGCGCGGCATTCGTTCCTGTTTTCTGGCAACGGGGCAAACGGGGTTAATGCTGGGCTATGACGGCATTCCGCTGGATGCGATTCGGATTGATTTTGCAGCAGGAGCCGTGGAACAAATTGTGATGCGCCATGGCAATGATCACGAGATTGTCTACGTCGAAGGACAGGGATCACTCCTAAATCCTGGTTCGACCGCAACCTTACCGCTTGTGAGAGGGACACAGCCTACTCACCTGATCCTGGTACACCGGGCAGGACAGCAGCATATCCATAATGTGCCGGATGTGCCAATTCCGCCGCTTGAAAACGTGGTGCGACTTTACGAAACCGTTGCCCATGCCGGAGGTTCCTTTGCTCCAGTTAAGGTAGTCGGCATTGCGCTGAATACGTTTCAACTCAGCGAAAGTGAGGCGAAGCAGGCGATCGATCGAGCCACTTCTACTACCGGGCTTCCCTGCACCGATCCAATTCGCTTTGGCGCAGATCTACTGCTGGATGCGATTTTGGCATGAGAGCTCTACCGTTTTGCACTTCCCCGGTAGATGCGATCGGCTTGCTCTGGAGTAAGCCAGGGGGTGTGACTGCTGCCGTTCGTGGCAGATTGAGCATTCGCGGCGGCTGTCGCTGGGGTAACAGAGGGAGTGCCAGAAACCGCGACGGGTCTCGGGACGGGCTGCGACACAGCAATATTGCTGCCATTCGGCAACTCACAAGCAACAGGTGGAGCACTGGTGGATCTGAAGGTGGCAGGTTGGGGCACATCGTCCGGTAGGTACTGGGCCAGTTGGCTTTGGGGAGCGACGTAGGAATGCGTTTCCGGGTCGTAAGCCAGCACTTCGCCCGTTTCGATCAGGTAGACCCAGCCAAAAATCATCAGCTTGCCCTGGAATAGCCGCGATCGCACGACGGGATAGGTTTTCAGGTTTTCGATCTGGGTGATCACGTTTTCGGCGATCGCAATTTCCAGCATCTCGTCTTTGGTGCGGTTGCTATAGTTTTCCTTCACCAAGCGACGGGTGGCTTCGGCGTGGCGCAGCCAGTCATAGACCAGCGGCATTTCTTCTTCCAGGCTGCCTAATTGCAGTAAGCCTTTCATTGCGCCGCAGTGCGAGTGTCCGCAGATGACGATTTGGTCAATGTCCAATGCGTGAATCGCGTATTCGACCGCTGCCCCTTCGCCGCCGTTGGCTGCACCATAGGGAGGAATAATGTTTCCCGCGTTGCGAATCACAAACAAATCGCCCAGATCGGTCTGAGTCAGCATCACCGGATCGATGCGCGAGTCTGAGCAGGTGATAAACAGCACTCTGGGATCTTGCCCCTGAGAAAGCTGTTCAAACAACTCCCGGTGAGTCGAAACGTAGCTGTCTTTGAATTCGCGCAGCCCTTGAATCAGCTTTTTCATCGCAATCCTTCCCTTCCCGTCCGATTGATCAGGCGATCTGTAGTGACCTTTATTGATTGTCTCCCAAAAGCTTGTCGATACTTCATGAAGAAGCGATCGATCGCCCTCAAGACTGTTGACGTTCTCTAATCACAGCAATAACCGGACTTAATCCACCAGTCCTACCTGAGCGATCGCCTTTTGAAGCGGTTCTAGCAGCGGCTCGACATAGCTTTGCCAGCCCACCACGATCGTCTGACGGTGTGCCAGGGTGTCTAGCTTCACGGCATCGGGGGTAAACCGGAGCGGGTTGCCTGCCAGATCGCAGCACACCAGTCCTGCCGCCTTTGCCATTGCCAGCGGTCCTGTAGTATCCCAGAGCTTGACGCGGCGATTGAGATAGAGATAGATTCCTGCCTCGCCGCCAATTACCCGCAGCACCTTCAAACCAAAACTGCCGATATTGTCGAACTTTGCCGCCGGAATCTGCTGCTGAATCGCTTCCCCAAAGCGGCGCTGATCTTTGTAGCCCAGCAAAATCAGACAGTCATCAATCGTCGGGGGAGCGGGTTCCTTCGGCACAAGCGGCACTGCTGCCCGATCGCCTACCACTTCAAATAAGCCCCAATCTTTGCCGCCGTAGTAAAGCCGATCGAAGGCGGGCGCACCGACCCATCCGGCGATTGGCTGATGCTGCTCTAGCAGGCCCACCATCACGGCATAGTGCTGCTTGCGCTGAATAAAATCGTCGGTTCCATCCAGCGGATCGATCAGCCAGAACGGACCCGACTGCTGCGAAAACACCTGCCAGGACTGAGCATTTTCCTCGGTAATAATCCGATCGCCCGGAAACAGCGACATTAATCCGGATGCAAGCTTGGCATCGAGGGCGCGATCGACTGTGGTAACGTAATCTGCCACCCCTTTTTCATAAACTTGAAACGGTTCGGCTGCCATTTTCAGAGCCATCTGTCCACAGTCGCGAATTAAACTGTGAATGCACTGGATTTGGTGCGGGGTAAGCTGCATGGGTTAGAAGCTCTGTTGTACATATTGCAGAATACCGCGAACGATCGCCTGTGCCATGGTGCTGCGGAAATTGCGATCGGCGAGAAGGCGGGCATCTTCTGCACCTGTGACAAACCCTACCTCGACCAAGGCAGCGGGCATTTGCGTGTTTCGCAGCACATAGAAGCGGGCAGATTTGACCCCCCGACTCCGCATTCCCGTTGCCTCAATGATGCTGTTCTGAATCGCCTGCGCCAGCACCCGCCCGCTGTCGGAATAGTAGTAGGTTTCTGCACCGTTGACATCGGGACGGCTCAAGCTGATAGAGTTAGCGTGAATGCTGACAAACAAATCGGCTCTGGCACGGTTTGCTAGACTAACGCGTGGCTGCAAATCGATTTCGCGCTCATCTGTGCGGGTCATTAGCACCTCAACGCCCTGCCGTTGCAGCAGCTCTGCCACCTGTAGCGAAATATCCAGCACGATATCGGTTTCACGAATACCTCCGATGCCGACTGCCCCCGGATCGCGTCCGCCGTGCCCTGGATCGATCGTGATCGTAATTCGACTATCGCTAACGTTGGGCAAAGGGGCAGGGGTTCTAGGGCTAGATGGGGTGGAACCTGCTGGAATTCGTCTGCCCTGCAAACTGAGGGCGACCGTTTGCTGCACCGATCGCAATTCGCCAATCACAATCCCCGCTGCTGGAAGAAACTGGATCACCACGGTCGTTGGGTCACGCTGCTCGGCGCGAAACCGTAGAACCGGGCTATTTTGCTCCAGCCGGGGTTGGGCGGTGTTATCGGCTAATCTGGCGTTGGGAATGACGATTTGATACTCTGCCGTGGTACGATTCCAGCCGCTCTCCAGATTGGTCAGCGATCGATCGGCGCGAATTACAAGCTGTCTGCCGCTATCTGCGAAGTCAATCCCCTGAATGGTGGCGGGTTGATCGGGGGCAGAACGGGTAAGCGATCGAGAGCTGTCGGGACGCTGGGCAGCCGTGATCGAATGGATGGGAATCAGCGCAACGCCGCCCGAACCGGGAGAAAGGCGCCAGTCGGTATCGTTCTGACTGAGAATGAGCGTCACCGTGACATTGGGCGAATCTCCTGCCGCCTGATCCACCTGGATCTGCTCGACCCCGTAGCGATCGATTTCGATCTGACGCTGACTGAAGCTTGGAGAAAGGGCAGTATTCGGCAGTTGCAGGATGAGCCTGCGGCGATCGTCTTCCCATCGCTGCCGGATCTGCGGCGTTTCGCCCCCAGTTCGCAAAAAGAACCCATCTGGCGTGACCCGCAATTCTTCAAGCTGGGACGCAGCGCGAAAATTTCCTTGATTTTCTTGCTCCCCTTGCTCCCCGGATGCGTTTGCGATCTGGACAGGCTGCGGCATCTGAACAGTCCACTGGGTCGGCGAGGCTCCCCGGACGCGCACCTGCTGCGGATCGATCGTGTAGCCGGGGGCAAACTGAATGACGATGCGAGTCGTCTGTCCATCAAATTGGGCAATCCGAAGCGACTGAATCGCGCCTATTTCAGATTGAGTGACGGCAGGGCGATCGAGCCGGGTTTCGGGCAAATCGATCACCAGGCGACTGGGGTTTGCCAAAAGCTGCACTCTGGGCTGCACATCATCATCGGTAGTAAAGCGCAGTGTGGGACTGTCTGTACTGCGGTTCAACTGCCAGGATTGCAGCCTGCCTGCTTCGGCGGGAGAAGACAACAGCAGGACACCGACCATGCCTGCCAAACCAGAAAGAAGCCAGGAAGATTTCACGAATTCAGATCCTCGATCGTCTCAAACGGAAAAAGCTTACTAAAGCGACAGTACCCTATTGCCCGTACAAATCGCGTAACTAAACGGGGAGCATCAGCCGGACTGGCTGCACTTGAGACGGTCACTTGGGCGAGTTCGTTCCGCTAGTTTGTTTACGTATGGTTGCGAAAGCTGCCCTGCCCAGAGATCCTACCAAAAAAATAAAACCCCCCAGTACGAAACCGGGAGGCGATAATCAGGGTGCATCTACCAAATAACTCTTCGGTCGAAAATTGCCCTGATCAGGATGATTTCCAAACTTGATTTAAAGATTGCCAGGCTGCTGCCGCTTCAGAAACGCTCCGTTGCGATCGACATATCGCCACTTGTTGCCCATTTGCACCCAGGCAAGCCCTTCCCGAAAAGAACCGACATTCTCAAACTGCGCCGCGATTATGATTTGGCCTGTGCGATCGATAAAGCCCATTTTGCCGTTTTGCCGCACGGCTGCCAGCCCTTCGGAAAAATCTGAGGCAAGCTCAAACTGGGGCGCGATCGCCATTTGTCCGGCATGGTCTACATAGCCCCACTGGCTGCCCACCAGCACGGCTGCCAGCCCTTCGGAAAAATCTGAGGCAAAGTCATACTGAATGGGGACGATCGGCTTGCCCTGCTGATCGATAAACCCCCACTGACTGCCCTGCCGCACCCGTCCGCGCCCTTCTGAGAAGCTAAATGCTCCGTCAAACTGGGGTGCGATCGCGATGTTGCCCTGTGGATTGATGTAGCCCCATTTCTCGCCCGCCTTCACCACCGCGAGAGCTTCAGAAAAGCTCCAGGCATCGGCAAACTGCGGGGGAATAATCCAGGCTCCGTCTGGCGCGAGGTAGCCATACAAATTGGTCAGCTTTGCCGCCGCTCTCCCTTCGGAAAAGTCTGTCGCCAGCGTATATTGTGGATCGATCGCCAGCGTCCCGTCTGGATTCAAATAGCCGTAAGCTCTGCCCGTTCGCACCACTGCCCGCCCTTCTGAAAAGGGATTTGCGCTGGCATACTGCGGATCGATCACGATGTTGCCCTCCCGATCGATAAAGCCATACAAATCTGCCGTCCGCACCACCGCTCGTGATTCGACAAACGGCGCGACGCCATCCAGGGTTTCATCGGTCTGAATGACGACCTGCCCGGTGCGATCGATAAAAGCATAGCGATCTTTGATCCGCACCACTGCCAGCCCTTCTGAAAAATTAGAGGCAGCATCAAACTCTAGAATGTCTGAATTCATCGCGATCGTCTCAGCGTTTCCTTCGCTATTGTCTCCTTCGCTGGTGCGAATTCGAGGCAAATAATCAGACGATAAATGATCACGCCGCGCAGCATCACGCTCAACAATATAGAGCAACGGGTCTGAAAGGTCTGAGTGGCTGAGCGTTTCGATCTTTTGATAGCCGATCGCCAGCAAACCTGCACCAGCGACAAGCCAAACCCAGGCAGGAAAAGACAGACGCATTTTAGTGGGGGAGGAGCAGGGAATGTATTCCCATGCTAAAGCTATTCTGAAGAATGAAACTGTCTGTATTCACACGAGTTAATCTTGCCAGCTACCTTCACGACCCATTCAAACCCGACCTATGCCCTTGCCCTGCATACTGCCAGCTCCGATTTTGGTTTAGCGATCGATAATTTTCAGGGCGATTACCCCAAAGAGGGAACAGCTTCGCATCGGCGCAGCCAAACCTGGGACTTAGGGCGCGATCTCTCCACGCATTTGCACGTTTACTTGCAGGAATTCCTCTTGCCGCAAACCTGGCGCGATTTGATGTTTCTTGCGGTGGCAAAAGGTCCGGGAGGCTTCACAGGCACTCGCATCGGGGTCGTCACCGCCCGAACCCTGGCACAACAGCTCAACCTACCGCTTTTCCCCATTTCAACCCTTGCTGCCGCAGCCTGGGCAAATCGACCTTCTTTGACCGATGAATCCTCACAACCGATCGATCTGGCGATCGAGATGCCCGCTCAACGGGGGGAAGTGCATACAGCAATCTATACCGTTTCTTCAGCAGCTTCAGGACTTCAACCAACCTTGCAGGATTGTGTGCAGGCGATCGACTCCTGGCAGAATTTTCTCGATCGCTGGGAACGTCCCTACAAGCTAATCAAACTCGAAGACGGACTTGGCGCAACAGCTCCGGCTCTGTTAGAACTCGCTTATCAGGAATGGCAGAAAGAAGAACGTCCTCATTGGGTAGAGGCAGTTCCGTTTTATGGTCAAAGTCCGGTGAGAGAATCAGAGCGATAAAATACAAACGATCGCCCTATCGCTCCTGATAACGATGGTTGATACCCCTTCTCAGCAGAAAGTCACCCCTCCGATGCAGATTCCACCCCTGGAAAGCGGCGATCGTCTGACTCGTCATGAGTTTGAGCGTCGCTATGAGGCAATGCCCCACCTGAAGAAAGCTGAACTGATCGAAGGAGTTGTGTACGTGCCCGCTGCTCTAAGATTTCGGAGTCATGGTCAACCGCATGGGAATTTGATGACCTGGCTGGGCGTTTACCAAGCATTCACACCCAAGGTTCTAATCGGCGATAATCCAACGGTTCGCCTCGATCGGGATAATGAACCTCAGCCGGATGCAGTTTTATTAATTGAGGAAAGCGCAGGCGGGCAAGCTCGGCTCAGTCCTGATGACTATATTGAGGGCGCACCCGAACTGGTCGTTGAGGTGGCAGCAAGCAGCGCATCGATCGACCTGGGAGACAAAAAGCGAGCATATCGCCGGAACGGCGTTCAAGAATATCTAGTCTGGCAGGTGTTCGATCGCAAGATTGATTGGTTTCAGTTAGAGGACGATGATTATTTATCGCTGGCGATCGATGAGCAGGGCATCATTCAGAGCAGCGTATTTCCTGGCTTGTGGTTAGCGACCTCTGCCTTACTCAACGGAGAAATGCAGCAGGTTTTAGCCGTCTTGCAGCAGGGCATTAATTCAGAAGAACACCAGCAATTTGTGCAGCAACTTGCCCAGGCGCGTTAAGGCGGGATAGAAGAATTTAGCACTGCTTCATCTTTAGAAACACTTTCATACCAGACGGAAGCATCCGAACGGATCAGGTTTGAAGTCAATCTCCTGCTTGGTCACAGCATCCATGCCGTTGATGAAGCGAAATGATGCATTAGTGAAGCGTAACGCATCCTACTAGCTGACTCACCAATCAAGAAGAACTGTTCTTCATCTTGTTCTACTTCAAGTGTTACCCAACGTTTGACTTAGCAGGCATGATCTTTGATATACACCGCTACCTTAAGCTTAAGTAACAAGAAATGTTGCGTTTCTCTACAAAGAAGCTAGGTTGCGGATTTCTTGGATTTGCTGTATTGCTCTTGGTGGGAAACACTTATGGTAAATGGGAGCTTCTAACTTTATTGCATGGCAAAGAGGTTGATGCCCTGCTTCGAGCAAATTCAGATGAATGGATGCTGCCTCCAGAGTTCTCTAGAGTAGTCGAGTATGACGACCACCGAATCGTTGCGTTTATGGTCGAAACTGGTGCACAAGATATGCTGGTTGAGTTTAAGAAGGACTCACAGGGGAATTGGGAACGTTCCCGTTATCGTCGATGTATTGTTTCTAATGGAACACCGGGTTGCTTTTTTCCGTGGTATTCGCTCAGGGGGCTAGAGCAGGTAATCTTCAGGTGAAGAGATCTCGTAGGATGCGTTGGCGACAGCGTAACGCATGATTTAATCTTCGCAAAACTTACAGAACACGCTCGTTCGTCAGCCGAAGCAGGACGGGTTTTGGTTTGTCGTGGTGGTGTTGTCAGCGGCAACGGGGTCAAGTTCGCTGCTAGTGAGGATGCCGGGTCGATCGTGACGGAGCCTTCCCTGGTCCCAAAGCCCAGCAGATCGAAGTAAAGGGTGGCGAGGGTATTGGGTTCAACCCCGGTCAGGTCTACGGTAACGGTGCGGGTGTTGTTGGGGTTTTGCCGCACAGTGACACCAGTGCCAGCGAAGGTATCACCGCTCTGTTGCAGGTTGAAGAAGGCATCGGTGTTGCTGAGTCCGCTGATTGAACGGACGATCGGGGTGAGGGTGCGGGCATCAAGCAGGGCGGCTTCAAAGGCATCGCCGGGAGCGTTGTTGCTGCTGTCAAGGTCGGTGCTGACCAGGGTGAATTGCAGTGCTTTTGCGCCTTCGGGAATGAGGAAGGCCTGGGAGAAGTTGGTCAGGAGCGGGGAGTCTTCGCGCAGGACGGCTTGACCTGCAAGGACTTGTGCTGCTCCACGGGTATCCCAGCCAGTGGGGGAGTCGAAGCTGCCGTTCTGAATGCCGATCAGTGCCGGAGCCGTCAGCGGTGAGGTCAGACTCAATTCCCCTGCTCCCTTGCTCCCCTGCTCCTCTGCCCAGGCACGAATCGTTTCCAGAATTTTCAAATTGAGGGCAGAAGGAAGTTTACGAACACCGGGGGCGAGGGTGGTGTTCATCAGGTCGTGGGGGAAGAAGCGGGAGTCGAGGTGGGAGCGATCCGGAGTGAGGGGAGCAGTGAAGCCGTTGCCGACAAAGGTGGGTGTGCCGTTGATCGTTTTGACATGGGCATCGAATCCGGCATAGCCGTTGATGAAGCCTGCGAGGTGGGCGGTTTCGTGGAGAATGGTGGTGAGCAAGTCGTAGCGACCGAAGGCAGCGGAGCCGGGGGTGGCGCGGAAGGCAGTATCGATGAGGGTGGTGGAGAATTCGCTGTTGTCCCAGGGAGTGGAGTCGATAAACCAGCCTAAGCCATTGCCGTCAATGTCAAGGGTGAGGGTGCCGGAGGTGGGGCGACCTGTAGAGTCGTAGCTGGTGAGAGAGGCTTCTGCGAGTTGACCAGATGGGAGATCGGTAATTTTGAAATTAAGGTTAAATGGAGTCGTCTCTCGAAGGAATTCTGTCCAGGTAGGGACAGTAGTGTTTTGGAGACTGAAGTTGTGACTGCTGAGGAATTGTTGCAACGCTACGCTGCTGGAGAAAGAGACTTTAGCGGAGTCAACTTGCGAGGAGCCAAGTTGCAGGATGCCGAGTTGAGAGGTATTAACCTGAACGGGGCTGATTTGAGTGGGGCTGATTTGAGTGGGGCTGATTTGAGTGGATATGGATATGCCCAAAGGATCGAGCCTGCTTACAGTGATCTGTCCGATGCCAACCTGAGAAATGCTAACTTGAGTTGGGCTAACCTTGAATTCGTCGATTTCAATAGATCTGACTTGAGCGGGGCTGACTTGAGCTTCGCTAACTGTGAAGGCACTTACTTTAATGACTCCATTCTGATAGGTGCTGACTTCACCAACGTCAAAGGAGGATATAGTCTGGACGGTGCTGATACTGGGTTCGATATGGAGTCCTAAATGATTAGCAACTTCAGGTTCAGCCATTAAGTTAGCAGTGCGATCGTAGATCTTGTAGGATGCGTTAGCGATAGCGTAACGCATGACCCAAACCCCGAAACACCCACCCCAAAACGATAACAACCCTTAGCGCAACATTCCCCTCATCCATCGCCCCCTTCCAAAAACGGCACCCATTCCCCCTACATCCCCCAATCCTTCGAGTACACCCCCTGCGCCACAAAGCGGTGAAAACTCGAATACTGCCAATCCACTGCCCGCTCGCATAACCCATGCCGCACCGGGTTGTAATGAATATAATCACAGTGCCGCGCAAAATCCGCCTCATCCCGAATCGTATGCTCCCAAAAGCGTCGCTGCCAAAGATTGCCCTCCTGCCGCTTCTGCCGCGATTCACTCCGGCTTGCTTGCACCCCCAGCAAGTCTGACCCCTGCCGCGTCACCTCGCTTTTAATCAATCGCCATCGCGTTGCATAATCGCTATCATTCGGCGGCAATGTCCAAATACAATGCAAATGGTCAGGCAACAGAACGATCGCCTCGATCGTAAATGGATATTTGGCACCAACCTTGAGCAAAGCCGAGCGTAGGAGCGATCGGGCAATCTCGCTACAGAGCCAGGGCTGTCTTTGATGCGTGACCTGGGTAAAGAAATACGTGCCGCCTGCAATTTTGCTTCTGCGGTAGTAGGGCATAGCGTAGGGCGGTTGCTTCGCAGTTCCCCCTTCGGGGTAATCGGGTTTCGTGGAGGAGTATTCCCTGATTCAGCAAATCACGCTTAATTTAATGGGTGCGGACGGTTGAAGAGGCTTTGCAGTTGAGGGCACTCCACAATGGGAAATCATGCGTTACGCTGACGCTAACGCACCCTACGGTACTCAGACCCTAATCCCTTCTAACGCTGCGTATTACGCGGATCAAGCGCATCCCGCAAGCCATCCCCCAGCAAATTAAATGCCAGCACTGTCAGCACAATCAAAATGGCAGGTGACCACACCAGCCACGGCTGCAGCACCAGAATCGAAGCATTAATTGCCAGCGACAGCATATTGCCCCAGGACGGATCGGGCTGCTGAATCCCTAACCCGATCAGGCTCAAAATTGCCTCCGCCACAATAAAGCTCGGAATCGCCAGCGTTGCCGAAATAATCACATAGGTCGCGGTTTGCGGCAGCACATGGCGCAGGATGATATAGAGCGGTCTGCCACCCATCACCTTTGCCGCCTGCACATATTCGCGCTGCTTCAGCGAAAGCACCTGCCCGCGAATTACCCGCGCCAGACCTGACCAGCTCACAAAAGACGTAATCAGCGTAATCAGCAAAAATCGCTGCGAGCTGGTCAATCCCGGAGGCAAAACCGCCGCCAGTGCCACCAGCAGATAAATCGCCGGAATCGTCATCAGCACTTCCACGATGCGCATCAGCACAGCATCGGTAACGCCGCCAAAATAGCCCGAAATGCCGCCCACCAGCAGTCCTAGCGGAAACGAAATCAAAATCCCTACTAGTCCAATACTGAGACTCACCCGCCCACCGTAAATCAAACGGCTAAATTGATCGCGAGCGGCTTCGTCGGTTCCCAATAGATTTAGCCTGCCCAGACCTGCTGTGCCAAACAGGTGCAAATTCCCTGGAATGCCGGGAAACAGCTCGACTTCCTCAATTTGAGGATTCGTGAGGGAGAATCGTGTCGGTAAGGGCAGCTTGACTTGCAAAAAGCGGTACTCATCGCCCTGCACAAACGGCCGCACCGGAGAGGGCTGACTTCGATCGACCTTCAGCAAGCGATCGCCCGTTTTAA
Source organism: Cyanobacteria bacterium FACHB-502 (assembly GCA_014695325.1). Lineage (GTDB taxonomy): Bacteria > Cyanobacteriota > Cyanobacteriia > Elainellales > Elainellaceae > Leptolyngbya_A. The sequence goes on from JACJNZ010000014.1 coordinate 130,695, forward strand.
GCTCGACCGGACCCTGCGTAGTGGGGTAGACGTGCGGACCGATAAACTGTCCCTGCTCATTGCGCCAGTAGATTTGCGTTGGCGGCAGCAGCGATCCGTCAGCTTGCGAAGCATAAGGATCGTAGGGCGCAACAAACTCAGCAAGAATCACTACCAGATAAAACAGCAGCAGCACCAGTGCGCCAAACCGCGCCAAACCGTTATTTTTTAGCTTGTGCCACCAGCTCATAGCAGTCCCTCCAGTCGCCGCCGAATTTGCTCTAGCTCAGACATGGGCATTTCTGATTCTGCTTCAGCCGGCTCACCCGGAGTTCCATCTTCCTGCCATTCGGGTTGTTCGATACTCGATTCGGGCGGCATCAGCAGCGTTCCTTCAGGAACCAGCCTACAGTCGTAGTCTGCGTCTTGACAGATTTCCTCAATCTCTTCCGAATCAAGCGCCTCAACGTTGGGATTGGGGTAATCTTGTGCTTCTAGCAGTAGCCCAAATCGCGTTGCGTCGTCTTCAGACTCAAACATGAGAACGGTGTTTCGATCGCCTATCCTCAGCGTATGAATTCCCTCTTCGTTGGTTTGAGCATTCAGAAACAGTAAAACAAAAACACGCATAGCGATAAAAGCGATCGAGTTTGGATAATAGACGTTGGGCTAAGGATAATTCTAAGTTTTTGCCCTTTGTTTTGGCTGAATTCTGACCGAAAAGTTTTTATCGCTGGCTTGTCTCCGTATGCTTCGCAGTTTCCCCAAAGCGTATCGCCCATGAATCTCCCCACCTGGATTACGGTTTCTCGTTTGCTGGGTGTGCCGCTGCTGCTGGTGCTGCTGGCTCATCCGATCGATCGCACTCGCTGGATCGCCCTGGCAATTTTTCTGCTGGCAGCCGGAACCGACTGGCTCGACGGTTATCTGGCGCGGCGGCTCAATCAAGTCACCGACCTGGGAAAATTTCTCGATCCGCTGGTCGATAAACTGCTGGTGCTGGCTCCCCTGCTGTCACTGGTCGAACTGGGACAGGTTCCCGCCTGGGGGGTGTTTCTCATCCTGGCACGCGAACTGACGATCGCAGGCTGGCGCGTTAACCAAACCCAAATCTCTGGGGCAAACCTCTGGGGCAAACTCAAAACCGTCACCCAAATTGCGGCGATCGCCCTCCTAATTGCTCCGCTTCCGGCTGCCTGGACTTCCGTTGCGCTGGCTGCTTTCTGGCTGGCGGTGATTCTAACGCTGATTTCAGGCGCGATCTATCTGCTGCCGCAGCCCAAGTAGAGCTTCGCTGATACGGCAGGGCGATCGGGCGATCGTCATGCGCCTGTCACAATTAAAGAAACCGAATTAAATACTTTATCCAACTTACTCTATCCGCTAATGACTTCACCGCCGATTCAGTGGTATCCGGGGCACATCGCTAAAGCCGAGAGAGCCCTGCAAGAACAGCTCAAAAAAGTGGACGTGGTGCTGGAGGTGCGCGATGCCCGGATTCCGTTGGCAACCTGTCATCCGCAGGTCTCGCAGTGGATCGGCAGCAAAGAGCGCGTGCTGATTCTCAATCGCGTTGATATGATTCCGCAAATCGTGCAGCAGGACTGGACGAAGTGGTTTCGCGCCGCAGGCGAACAGCCCTATTTCACCGACGCCCATGGGGGACAGGGCATCTCCGGCGTAGCGCAGGCAGCCCGACAGGTGGGCGCAAAAATCAACCAGCGCAGACACGATCGTGGAATGCTGCCCCGTCCAGTTCGTGCAGTAGTGATCGGCTTTCCCAATGTGGGTAAGTCTGCCCTGATTAACCGATTGCTCAAGCGGCGTGTCGTCGAGAGTGCCCGTCGAGCCGGAGTAACTCGCCAGCTTAAGTGGGTGAGAATTTCCGACGAACTGGAATTGCTGGATGCACCGGGCGTATTGCCTTCCCGCTTAAACGATCAGGACGCTGCCCTGAAGCTTGCCTTTTGCGACGATATCGGCCAGGCTGCCTACGATAATCAGCGGGTTGCGGCGGCTTTGGTCGATCGGATTAAGCAAATTCTTCACCAGTCGCCTAACCTATTTGCAGAAGAACCGTTGCGCGATCGCTACACCCTCGCCCTCCAACCGCGCACCGGAGAGAGCTTTGTTGCTGATCTGGCAGAAGCGCGGTACCAGGGAGACAAAGAGCGGGCAGCCAATCAGATTCTCAACGATTTTCGTAAAGGCATTTTGGGAGCAATTCCACTGGAACTGCCGCCTGCGATCGACTCAACAGCCTTGAATTCTCTGACTACTGGTTTGGATTGACCCCATCTTCGGGGAAGACCCATTTAGGCTGGGATGCGGTCGTGCGGCGACGGAGCGATTCTTCCGCGATCGCCAGCATTTGATCGAGAGACGTTTCTTGAATAAACCTGGAAGCCTTTTCGCGGTGCTCTTTGTTGGGACATTGAGCATCGCCCAGAACGCAGCCATTCACACAGGCTTCAGCGCAGTTGATTTGAGTCGGATTCATTCAGTGTTCTCCTCTTAAATTCACCAAACTCCCTTTGGCAGCAGTTCTGGCTCATTTCAATTAATTTGACAGATCCTGAACTCCGCCAACCCCAAATAGCGAACCCCCTGCGGGGTAATCTCAAACCGACAGGGCAACACCTCTACCCCACGATCGATCGCCTGACGCAAAAGCTGCCCATAAACCGGATCAGCCTGATCGCCCGGTGCAAACTGCGTGCAGTCGCCGCGATTAATGAAGTACAGCATCACCGCCCGTGCCTGCGGAGTCAGAGCCATCAGCTCTTGAAGGTGTTTCTGTCCTCTCGTGGTTACGGTATCAGGAAACAAAGCGAGCGTCCCTCGTGCCCAGGTCGTATTTTTCACCTCGATAAAAATCGGTCGAGCGGTATTTTCGCCAGTTAAAAGGAAGTCGATCCGGCTCTTTTTATCCTGTCCATAGGGAACTTCTCTTTGAATCTGGTCATATTCTCCCACCTCCGGCAAAAGCCGGGCGGTTAGCAGCGACTCAATCACGCGATTTGGCATAGCTGTATTCGTACCCGCCCAAACCCTATCCTCAACCTCGATTAGCTCCCAGGTGTAGGGCAGCTTGCGCGTCGGGCTATTGCTTATCGAAACCATCACCCGATTTCCTGGTAAACAGACCCCGGTCATTGGACCTGTGTTCGGGCAGTGGGCGACGATCGTTTCTCCGGTATCCAGCTCGATATCGGCAAAAAAGCGTTTGTAGCGTTTGATCAGTGTGCCGGGAAGCAGGGGCGGAAAGGGATAAATCCAGTCAGCAAGAGGCATAGGAACAGGAATAAACAGAGAAACGGGCTTGAGCGGCGATCGAAGTCGTGGCAGAAGTGCTTTAGCCCCCTAAAATTTTTATAAACGGGGACTTTAGAGACAGCAAATTTACTTCAAACTCAGGAGCAAGAAGCGATTTGGGAATTTACTGTACATCTAAACCTTTCCTTCTGGGTCGAATCGGATTGTCGAATCTGATTATCCACGCTTTAAGCCTCCTTTCCCTGCCAGAAAACCTCAAACCATTAAGATAAAGGAGAGCCAGGCAGTCTGATTGGCGTTTGTGGAGCGATCGATCACGATGCAAGCACCGTCCCAGAGGTTCAGGCTAGAAGAGTTTTTGCAGCTTCCAGAAACTAAACCTGCCAGCGAATATATTGACGAGTAAACGTGACTGAAACCCATTCCCTCATTTTGGCTCCCTGGCGGGCTGCTCTCACAGGCGCACTGCACCGCAATCGATCGCTAATCTACTCTCGCTATGCCCAGCTTGCCACTGTCCGATCTTCACCAATGCGATCGTCCCCTTCCGAAAATGGTTCAGGTGTGAGTTATCGTCCTGCTAATCGCACCGTCGTGTTTCGCGGCTTTCTGGACGACATGAATCAGCTTAAGTTTATTACCGACGATCGCAGCGATAAGGCTGCCCAAATCGAGCAGAATCCGTGGGGCGAGCTGTGTTGGTATTTTCCCAAAACCCGAGAGCAGTTTCGTCTGCTGGGAACGTTGACGATCGTTCGGGCAGATTTTGGCGATCGTACTTTGGTGCAGGCACGGCAGACCCAGTGGCAGGATTTGTCGGATGCAGCTCGATTACAGTTTGCCTGGGCAGCTTCGGGACAGTTACGAACTGCCGAAAGTGATTTTACTCCGCCGCCACCTGATGCGATCGAGCCTCCGCCTAACTTCTGTTTGCTGCTGCTCGATCCGGTTCAGGTCGATCATTTGCTGCTGCGCGGCGATCCTCAAAATCGGTATGTCTATCAGAAAACGAACGACGAATGGACCAAGGAAGAAGTGAATCCCTGATGTAGGCTCCAGGAACCTATCGGGAAAGTGTTCAATCGCCTGTCGTGGGATTGCCTAGAGCTTGAAATTCTCCTAAATCCCCGAACCGTCGAGAAATTGCTCGATGATCTTGTCGTTGAGGCGACAGCTTGTTGTTACGGGAACGCGAGTGGAATCTTCAACCTTCACTTCAACTTTAGGCTGTGGGGCAGGAGGCTGTAATGCCTGTACCTGCTGTTCAAGTGCCTCAATCCGATCGAGTAATGCCCGGATCACCTGCGCTTCGGAGTCGGGTAGCTGACCGTGATCCAGCGGATCAACTCGTTCGCCTGCGCGATACACAATGCGTCCTGGAATGCCGACAACAGTGCAATCAGAAGGCACATTTCGCAGCACGACTGAGCCTGCGCCGATGCGGACATTATTGCCAATCTCGATATTGCCCAGCACCTTTGCCCCGGCTCCAACGACCACATTTTCGCCCAGAGTGGGGTGGCGTTTGCCACTCTCTTTGCCCGTGCCACCCAAGGTGACACCCTGATAAATCAGCGCATAGTTGCCGACGATCGCCGTTTCGCCAATCACCACGCCCATCCCGTGATCGATAAAGACGCCCTGACCGATTTGTGCACCAGGGTGAATCTCAATCCCAGTCAGGAAGCGGGCAATGTGGGAAATCAGACGGGGAATAAACGGGATGTTCAGCTTATACAGCCGATGGGCAAACCGATGCAGCAGCAACGCCTGAAGACCGGGATAACAAAACATCACCTCCAGCCAGTTTCGTGCCGCAGGGTCACGATCGAAAATGATGCGGAAATCAGCCGTGAGCGAAGCAATCGCAGGATTTAGCACAAGCAGCTACCCCGGTTCCAAAAAATCTTTCAAGTTTAAAGGCTAATACATTTTGAGAACGGTTGGATGAGATGCAGGTTATGGAGAGATGAAATTTGCCGATAAAGGATATCCAATCGCGAATGAATCCTACGCTCGATCCTTCAACGCCGATCGCAGACTTTGAAGCTCGGTTAAAATTGCCCGCAGCAGATCGTGGGTGACGTTTTCGCTGGGCTGCTGCACCTCGATCGTCACTTGCTTGATGCCCAGCACATCCTGAGCAAAACGAGCGACTTCGTTGGGGTGAAACAAAAGCGGATCGTCTTTATTCACCCGCAGTTCCGGGTTAAGCTTCCGCGCATCGTAAGACGGATTGAGGTCAGAAGGATTAGTGTTGGCGTAGCGATAGACCGATGCTCGCGATCGATTCAGCGCCTTTTGGACTGCTTCCACCGTCATTAGTCCCTGAGCCGTCGCCTGAGCGTTTAATTGAGCATTCAACAAGTCGTCCATGAATTCACCCTTACCGAGGCAGTTCTTATGCTGCGATTAGCCTGTCCTAGTCTAAGACAAAAATCGCGGCTGTGTCAGGCAGTTGGATAAGTTGCTGATTTCTAAACTGTTCTGTTTTTGAGTGAGCAGGAATATATTGGGTGAGCGGAAATAAGGCGAACAGAGCCAGCCTATTCCTGGTTTAGCCCCAAAAAATCGATCGCCGCTTCCAATCGAGAAGAATATTTTTCAGCTAGCTTTTCAAAAAACAGAGCATTGCCGTTGTGAGGGTGAAGGCAGTTAAGCCACGCTTGCGCTTGTTGTGCGATCGCTTCTTGCCGCTGTTTTTCGGGCTGACGAGTTTCAGAATTTGTCGTGTGGGACGGTTTGAACTGGGGTGCTGGTAGTTGCTTCGAATTCAGCCAGGAGATAATCGATTGACTTAACCGCAGAAGATTCAATCGGCGACAGCGAGTTCGCAGGTGAGGACGATCGTGCAGTTTCGCCTTGCTGAACCTGTTTCAGGAGGTTATCGATCGGGTCTGCCATATTCCAGATCACATTCTTCAGGTGAATGAATCTATCATTGCTCAGGTTTGAGCGATCGACAATTTCTGTGGATGGTTCTAATTGCCTTCTAGTATCTCATTGCCGCTGTTGCTGTTTAATCGCCTCGATAATCTGCACGTTTGCCTGCGGAAAGGGAAATTGCTCTAGGTCAGCCACTTCTACCCAGCGCACCTCATCGCACTCGATCGCTTGCGGTTCTCCGCTCACATACTGGCAGTGATGCACGTTGAGCGTGACACGGAAGTGAGTGTAGGTGTGATCAATGGTAATGAGTCGATCGCCTACTGTAATTTCAATCCCGATCTCTTCCTGAATCTCGCGCACAATACAGGCTTCGACGGTTTCACCTGGCTCGATCTTGCCGCCCGGAAATTCCCAGAGTCCGCCCAAGAGACCTTCCTGTTTGCGGCGATCGATCAAGATTTGTCCGCGATCGTTCCAGATGACGGCAACGCCAATTTGCTTATGAGGAGTCGGGGCACGCTTTTCAGAGACGGGCAGTTCGTTTTGCATATTGGTTTGATACGCCAGACAGTAAGGGTTCCAGGGACAGAGCAAACAGGCAGGATTTTTGGGGGTGCAGATGGTCGCGCCCAGATCCATAAATGCCTGATTAAAGTCGCAGGGCTGCTGGGGGTCGAGCAGGGAGGCTGAAACCTGCCAGAGGGCTTTGATTGCCTGACTCGGCGGAACGTTAATTCCCCTCAGCCGTGCCAGCACTCGCTTTACATTACCATCTAATATCGGTACAGCCTGGTTAAATGCGGCACTGAGAATTCCGCCTGCGGTGGTTTGTCCGATTCCGGGCAGGGACATCACAGATGGAAGATCCTGGGGAAATTTGCCGCCATGCTGAGCCAGGATGATTTGGGCGGCTCGGTGCAGATTGCGGGCGCGGGCATAATAGCCTAACCCCTGCCATGCCTTCAAAACCTGCTGCTGGTCTGCCTGGGCAAGGTGGGCGATCGTTGGAAACTGCTGCATCCAGTGTTCATAATACGGCATCACCGTTTTTACCTGGGTTTGCTGAAGCATAATCTCCGAAACCCAGATGGCGTAAGGATCACGGGTGCGTCGCCAGGGCAGATCTCGCCCCGATTCGCCATACCATCGCAGCAAGTTCTGCCGCAGGTCATGAATTTCGTGATTCGATAAATCCTTCCCAGGCTGATCAGCAGACAAACGAAAACCCGGCAGATCGATCGTTTGACCTACCGGATTGGGATTGTCGTTATAAGTCGGATGAAAAGAAGAGATGGGCATAGCTCCATTTTACGGATGAGCAATTATATTGCTCGGTTGCCTTGCCCGTTCCAGAAAACTTACGCTGCCTCGTCCTCGGTCAGGATCGCGCCTTGCAAGGATCTCTCAAAGTTCATGCGCTGCTCAGCACTGTGAATAAAATAGCCGCTCATCATTGCGGAAGCCAGCAGCCGACCCAGATCCTCACGGCTGGTCGTAATTGTCACGTCGAACTGCTCAGGGGGCAAACCGCCCAGAAGACCAATAATGTTGCGCTCCATCACTTGCAGCACTTCCCGCGATTGAGGTCGAGAAAGTTGAGCAACGGTTTCGGGGCTGAGGGACTGGACATATTGCCACAGTTCATTCGTTGTATTGCTGCCCTCAAAAAATTCTGATAGCCGTTTTGTTGCGTCGTTCACGTTGGGAACCTCATCCATGGTGGACAGTGGCTTGATGTATCAGGGATGCTCTCTGCTTGTTTCACCGATGACATCGCTCTGATGTCAATTAATGTAACAAGTTTTGAGGATCGATCGCAGTGGGCAGAACCGAACCGGAGCAGGGGAAGTTACACGACTTGAGGAAGTGAGAGGAAGTGAGGTCAACGCCATGATGAGTTGAGGGATTCTTCAACCGCATCAGGCAAAACTTGCGGAAGGATTTCATCGACCCTACAGGGACACTGATTCGGGAAAGCAGTGAGAGAAAGCCCGGTTTTTGCGACCACTAGTTCGATCGCTGTTTAGAATCACTCAGAAAAGTCGAGCAAGCCATATCCAGTTCAGCCATCGCCCTTCAGAGTATACAGGCTGCTCATACCCGAATTGCACAAGTTATCTCTGTTTAGAAATGCTGGATTGTGAGCACTAATGGGGAACATTAGCGATCGAAAATTTTAGTTCAACTCAATATAATCGGTTGGAGGTAGGATCATTTACAAAAGTTGAGTATTCAGCAGAATGATCTGGAGCACAGAACGCAATGCTTGTGTAATATCAGCTTTCTGTGACACGATCGAACCGAATCCTGCGAACGATTACCAAAACTTTTAGTAAATTTAACTATAATTAATAGGCTGATACTTACTAGGCTGATAGATTTTCCCGATCGGGACGATCGCTACACCCGTGCATCGAGTGTGAGCCATTCATTCTGAGCCATTTACCTTCCATTCCCTATGCCAGATACGGCACTGCTCCTGAACTCCCAGGATTACAGCCTACTCACCGATCTGTATCAGCTCACAATGGCTGCCTGCTATGTGGGAGAAGGCATCGCTGGGAAATGGGCAAGCTTTGAGCTGTTCACCCGTCGTTTGCCCGAAGACTTTGGCTACATCGTGGCAATGGGGCTGGCGCAGGCGATCGACTATCTGGAGCAGCTCAGTTTTAGCGCAGAACAAATTGCTGCCCTGCAAGCCACCGGAATCTTTGCCCATGTGCCCGATCGTTTTTGGGAGGTGCTGGCAAGCGGACGCTTCACAGGCGATGTCTGGGCAGTTCCTGAAGGCACAGTGCTGTTTGCCAATGAGCCGATGTTGCGGATTGAAGCTCCCCTGTGGCAGGCGCAAATCGTTGAAACTTGCTTGCTAAATCTCCTCAACTACCAAAGCTTGATTGCCACCAAAGCAGCGCGAATGCGAGACGTTGCCGGGTCTGCAAGCTTGCTCGAATTTGGCACAAGGCGGGCATTTGGTCCTCAAGCATCTCTCTTTGCAGCACGAGCGGCACTGGCAGCCGGATTTGATGCCACCTCAAACGTTCTTGCCGCCTTTCAGGTCGGGCAAAAGCCAAGCGGCACAATGGCACACGCTCTAGTCATGGCACTGGCTGCGCTTGAAGGAACCGAAGACGAGGCGTTTCAGGCATTTCACCGCTACTTCCCCGGCGCAACGCTGCTGATCGACACCTACGATTCGATCGCCGCAGCCCAGCGACTCGCTGTGGGCATCCAGCAAGAAAACCTCACCCTCAAAGCAGTCCGGCTCGACTCTGGCGATCTGGTTTCCCAGTCCCAGCAGATTCGTCAGCTTTTGCCCGATACGCGCATTGTGGCAAGCGGTGACCTTGATGAATTTGAAATCGATCGCCTTCAGATCGCAGGCGCACAAATCGACAGCTACGGCATTGGCACCAAGCTTGTCTCCGGCAACCCGATCAACGGCGTGTATAAACTGGTCGAGATCGACGGCATCCCGGTTATGAAAGCTTCCGAAGGCAAGGCCACCTACCCCGGACGCAAGCAGATTTTTCGCCGCATTGAGAAAGGACAGACTGAGCAGGGACAATTTAAGGGCGATCGACTGGGACTGATCAGCGAACCCCCCGAACCAAACGAACAGCCCGTCCTTCAGCCCGTTCTTAAGCAGGGTCAGCGCATCATCCCTCCTGAATCCCTGCAAACGATCGCCGATCGCACCCTCACCAATATCAACAGCCTACCTGAACCAATTCGCCGCATTCACCACCCGGAAACGATCGCCCCCCCAATCTCTGCTGCCCTGCAAGCCCTGATTGAGGAAACCAGGCGGAGAGTTTGAGGCAGAAATGGAATGAGGAGATAAGGAGGCGGAGAGTGAATTGGGTCTTGGGGTTTTCACAGTGGCGAAACAATGGCGAAATATTAGCGAAATAGTGGTGAATGTTGATATTGCAGGATTGAACCTATGAACACCTCCGATCGCTTTTAACGAATCGTTTGATCCATCGACAAATTCCTCCACCCCCATCCCGTCTAGCCCCTTACTCATCCACTCACTTACTCATGACCTCGATCGCCCTTTTCGGAACCAGCGCAGACCCACCAACCGCCGGACATCAGGCAGTTTTGGCTTGGCTGGCAGGTCAGTTTGATCAGGTAGCAGTCTGGGCATCCGACAATCCCTTTAAGTCTCACCAGACGCCGCTTGTTCATCGGGCAGCGATGCTGCAACTTTTGATCGAAGATATTGATCCGCCGCGCCACAATTTGTGCCTGGAGGCGGAATTGAGCCATCCCAGAGCATTGATTACGGTGCAGCGCGCCAGAGAACGCTGGCAGGACGCAGACTTTACGCTGGTCATTGGCTCTGATCTGGTGGCGCAGCTTCCCCGATGGTATTGCATTGAGGAACTGTTGCAGCAAGTTCGATTACTCGTGATTCCACGACCGGGCTATCCTTTAAGCGAGGTAGACTTAGAACCCTTGAGACAAATGGGAGCCAGCGTAACGATCGCCTCTATCCCCGTACCAGACGTTTCATCTACCGATTATCGGAAAACTAGAGACGCTGAAGCCGTCATTCCGCCGATCGAGGCATACATTCATCGAGAACAGCTCTACACATGGCAGGACGCAGCACCAAAAAATCTACCGACCCGTTGCGAAGCAGTTCCCCCAAAGAGGTAATCGCGGGAATTCTAGCCGACTTTAAAGTGGGTGTGGACAACGTGATTTTTTCAGTCGATACCGCGCAAAATCGGTTGCTGGTGCTGTTGGTGATGCGTCGGGAAGAGCCGTTTTTGGGACAGTGGAGCCTGCCTGGAACCCTTGTTCGAAAGGGTGAATCGCTCGAAGATGCGGCATATCGGGTGCTATCTGAAAAGATTCGGGTTGAAAATTTGTATCTGGAGCAGCTTTATACTTTTGGCGGACCCGATCGCGATCCGCGTGAAAGCCAGCATCAGTATGGCGTGCGCTATCTCTCGGTCAGTTATTTCGCGCTGGTACGCTTTGCCGAAGCCAAACTGATTGCAGACGGGGTGAGTGGCATTGCCTGGTATCCGCTTCAGCAGGTTCCGCCTTTAGCATTCGATCACAACCAGGTTTTACAGTATGGTTATCGTCGGCTTCGCAATAAGTTAGAGTACAGTCCTGTTGCCTTTGAAGTGCTGCCCGAACTGTTTACTCTCAGCGACTTATATCAGCTTTACACGACTGTTTTAGGCGAAAATTTCTCAGATTATTCTAATTTTCGATCGCGCCTGTTAAAACTCGGCTTTCTACAGGATACCGGAGTCAAAATCTCACGCGGAGCCGGACGGCCTGCCAGCCTTTATCGGTTTGATGCCGATGCGTTTGCTCCTTTTAAGGACAAGCCGTTAGTCTTTATTTAGCAAAGGTCTTTTTTAGCAAAGATAGAGTAGGAAAAGTTAGGATGAAAATTGAGGAATTCATCAGAGAAAAACGCGAAGAGATTTTAGCAATTGCTGCCCAGCATAAAGCTTTAAATGTTCGTATCTTTGGCTCTGTTGCAAGAGACGAGGCAACAAATCATAGCGACATTGACTGCACTAGCAAGCGACAAAATGTGGCAGGACGCGATCGAGCGAAATTTAGAAGTCATTAGCAAAGCGACTAAAAGAACCTCTCAGACATTAAAAACAGCTCACCCTCAAATTCCCCAGAAACAAATTGCTGGAATGCGAAATCTTTTAATTCATGACTCTGGAAGGGTTGATTTTCAAAAAGTTTGGCAAGTGATTGAACAAGATTTAGCTGAATTTAAAGTGAATCCTCTAGCTATTCTTTATCAGCTAAGCGAGTAATTCTTTTTCCTACATTCTTGTAACTCTTGTAATTCCTATGAAAATTGCCATTGCTCAGCTCAATCCTACGATCGGCGATCTTTCCGGCAACGCCCGCCAAATTCTCGAAGCAGCTCAACAGGCAGCGAGTCAAGGTGTTTCTCTCCTACTGACGCCAGAGCTTTCCCTTTGCGGCTATCCGCCTCGCGATTTGCTGCTTCAGCCTGCGTTTGCACGATCGATGGCAGACACGCTAAACCAATTAGCAAAAGATTTGCCCCCTCAAATCGCCGTTCTGGTTGGAACCGTGGTTCCCAACGATCGCGCTGTTCAAACCGGAGGCAAACCGCTGTTTAACAGCATTGCGCTGCTGCAAGATGGCGATGTTCAGCAGTATTTCCACAAGCGGCTGTTGCCCACCTACGATGTGTTCGACGAAGATCGCTACTTCGAGCCGGGGCAGGCAAGCATGGCATTTGCGATCGACTCGCTCAAAATTGGCGTCACCATCTGCGAAGACCTGTGGAACGACGAAGAATTTTGGGGCAAGCGCAGCTATGAAGCCAGCCCGATCGAGGATCTGGTGGCTCAGCAGGTGAATCTAATCGTCAATTTATCTGCCTCTCCCTTTCATATGGGCAAGCAAAGAATTCGCCAAGCCATGCTGCACCATGCGGCGATTCGCTACCAGACTCCGATTATTTATGCTAATCAGGTAGGCGGCAACGATGATCTGATTTTTGACGGCAACAGCAGCGGCTTCGATCGCCGGGGTGAAATGACCTGCCGAGCAAATGCCTTCGAGCCGGATCTGGTCCTGGTTGAATATGATCACACGCAGCAGGATTTGTGCCTCAATCCCAACCAGATCGCGCCGCAGCCTGAAAATGACGACGCCGAAATGTGGTCTGCGCTGGTGCTGGGCTTGCGGGACTACGTGCGAAAGTGCGGCTTCTCGAAGGTTGTGCTGGGCTTAAGCGGCGGGATTGACTCTTCGCTGGTGGCAGCCGTGGCAATGATGGCGATCGGTGCAGAAAATGTGCTGGGAGTTTTGATGCCGTCGCCCTACAGTTCCAAGCACTCGATCATCGATGCCGTGCAGCTCGCGCAGAATCTGGCGATTAAAACCGAGATATTGCCGATCGGCGACCTGATGCAAAGCTACGATCGCACGCTGGCAGAGCTGTTTGCAGATACAGAGTTTGGGCTGGCGGAAGAAAATTTGCAGTCGCGGATTCGTGGCAATCTGCTGATGGCACTCTCGAATAAATTTGGGCATCTGCTGCTGTCTACGGGCAATAAATCCGAAATGGCGGTTGGCTACTGCACCCTCTACGGCGACATGAACGGCGGACTGGCGGTAATTGCAGATGTGCCTAAAACGAAGGTTTATTCCATTTGCCAATGGCTCAACTCCACTGGGCAAAAGCTGATTCCGGCTCATGTTATCGTCAAGCCGCCCAGCGCAGAACTCAAGCCCGGGCAGGTCGATCAAGACTCGCTGCCGTCCTACGACATCCTCGATGATATTCTGCATCAGTTTATCCACGACAATCGATCGCCCGACGAGATTGTTGCAAGTGGGCACGATGCTGCCACGGTCGAGCGTGTGATCAAACTCGTGATTCGCGCCGAATTTAAGCGCAAACAGGCTCCTCCTGGCTTAAAAGTCACCGATCGCGCCTTTGGCACAGGCTGGAGAATGCCAATCGCCAATCGATGGCTACCCGCGGCTGCTCATCCGGCTGCGATCGCCATCAAACCCTAGCCAAAGAGAGCCTGCGAAGAATTTAGGGAAATCGAAAAAGCGGTACTCCCGGCAATCAAATGGGTCAAATCTCCTTTCCCACTGTGGCGGCTGGGGATAGCTCGAGCTGCGATCGCCGTTTTTCGTTGTCTTTCCAGAATTCAATCCGAACTTTAATCTAGAATTCAATCCGAACTTAAACAAGATATCTTGTCAACAAACTTTCGATGCCATATGGCACTCTTTCTAAAGAGTTGCGAATTTTGCTGCGCGGTTTTGGCTCAAGCAATTGCTGTATTAGGATTCTGCTCCAGAAGCAGCGCTCGCCGTTTCAGTAATTTTTCTAAAAAGCAGAGCCAGTTTAGTGAGAATGAGTTGCAATAAGTGTACAATGAGTCTCCAGCAGCGAAACCGACCACCCGTCAGGCAATCTGCTGCAAATATCACAACTGTGCATACTCTTTTACCTCGACTCTTCAACGGGATATGAACAAAATTACGCGACGCGCTTTTTTGTGTGGGGGTGCTGCAACGGCAGCCGTGGCGATTGGTCAAGCAGGGAAAGCAAAGGCTCAATCTCCGGTGGTTCGCACTGCTCAGGCTCAGAATGTGCTGAATCTTTATTCTGGGCGGCACTATGACACCGACACCGCCCTCTACGAAAGTTTCACTGCTAAAACAGGCATTCGCGTCAACCTGATCGAAGCTGAAGCCGACGCGCTGATCGAGCGGATCAAAAGCGAAGGAGCAAACAGTCCAGCCGATGTGCTGATTACCGTCGATGCCGGACGGCTCTGGCGCGCAGCAGAGCAAGAAAGACTGTTACAGCCGATCGACTCTGCAGTGATTCGGCAGGCAGTCCCCGAAAATCTGCGCCATCCTGATGGACTGTGGGTGGGTTTGTCGAAGCGGGCGCGAGTGATCATGTACGACAAAACCAAGGTCAACCCGGCAGAGCTTTCGACTTACGAAGCGTTGGCAGACGAGCGATGGAAAGGACAAATTCTGGTGCGCTCCTCCAGCCATGTTTATAACCAGTCGCTGGTTGGTTCGATGCTGCAAGCCAATGATGCCGCCAGAACAGAAGCCTGGGCAAGAAGCGTGGTGGCAAACTTTGCTCGTGAACCCGAAGGCAATGATACTGCCCAAATCCAAGCTTGTGCTGCGGGAGTAGGGTCGATCGCCATTGTCAACACTTACTATTTGCCTCGCCTTGCCAAGTCTGAAGATCCGGCAGAAAAGGCGATCGCAGAAAAAATTGGCGTATTCTTCCCCAACCAGCGCGATCGGGGAGCGCACGTTAACATCAGCGGCGGCGGCGTGTTAAAGACGGCTCCCAACCCGGAAGCAGCCGTGCAATTCCTGGAGCATCTGGTCAGCCGCGAGTCGCAGGAAATTTTTGCCAAGAGCAACAACGAATATCCGGTCGTGGAAGGCGTATCCCTTGACCCAGTTCTGGCAAGCTACGGCAGATTCCGCGATGATGCGATCAATGCAAGCGTCTTTGGACGAAACAACCCAGCAGCTCTCCAGATTATGGATCGGGCAGGCTGGAAGTAGTTCTGTGGGTCTTGAAGCCATATCCCCTCGTTCCTACTTCAGACCCATCCCCTCCTGCAAGGGCAAGGGTGGGTCGATGATGCTCAATCACTCTTCAGGAGTGGTAACGGCAAAGCGATCGGTTGCTTTGCAGTAACGCGCAGGAATTATGGCGGAACCTAGAGCGCTCGGTTCTCAGGCACATTCCCCCTTCACAATTCCCCTTCACACCAGCGGAGGGGCTTTTTTGTGCCTTTGCTGCCCGCAGACCTGCCTGAATTTTCTATGGCATCCATTCCAGCCCGATTCCGACCCGGCTATCTTTACGCCGTGGGGCGTTTTGCTGCTGCACATCGGCAGAGACACGCAGGTGCGGTGTGACCGCGTAGCCTACAGAAAGCGTTGTGAGTCCAACTTCTGATTCTGAACCGGGCGCGACCCAGCTTTGGCTCAGCACAACATCAGCGGCTCCGGTTCTGGATAGGGCAAGGATGAGTCGGACTCCCACATTCACGCCGTCGGTTGTGCCGTCAACAGTTTCGATATGGCGATAACCTACGATCGGCGCAAGATTAACATTGCTGCCCAGGGGCAAAACGTAATAGTGCAAATCGGCTCCATAGGATTCGATTGGGCGATCGAAGGCAGTTTGATACTGTGCGCTAAGGGTCAGGGGCGATCGACCGAGAAACACATCTTCCACGCCCACCAGAACCCCGGCTGCCTGTTCGCTGGCAGGATACTGGGAATACAAGAGTCTCAGGCGCGTCCGAAAACTAGGATCGCTGCGAATTTGCGATCGCACATCCGGCACTTCATTTAGCCATCGCTGCAAAACTGGACTATTTTCGATGATGCTGGGATCCAGATCGATGGACTGCTCAGTCCTAGAAGCAGGACTTTCTTCAGGAGACGCAGTAGGCTGAGCCTCGGCTGAAACGACTCCTGCTAGGATGAACCCTATGCTCAACAGCGCAGATTTTAGAAGGGCAGATTTTAGAAGGGCAGACTGAATGCCCACCGTCAGATTCGTCATCGAAACCATCATGCAAGTATTAGTCACTGGAGTTGCCGGATTCATAGGCTATCATCTCGCCGAGCGGCTATTAGCAAACGGCTTTGCGGTTTATGGCATCGATAACCTGAACGAATACTACGATGTCAACCTGAAGAAAGCGAGACTGGCAAGACTGACGGATAAACCAGGATTTACGTTTCAGTATCTTGACCTGAGCAATCGATCGGAAATAGCCAACCTGTTTCAGCAGCAGCAGTTTGATTATGTGATAAATCTGGCAGCGCAGGCGGGCGTCCGCTATTCGCTCAGCAACCCCTGGGCGTATGTAGACAGCAACGTCACAGGGTTCGTAAATTTGCTGGAGGGCTGTCGTCAGAGCCAGATCCAGCATCTTGTTTTTGCCTCTTCTAGTTCGGTCTATGGCATTAATCCCAAAGTGCCTTTCTCCACCAGCGATAACGTCGATCACCCCATTTCCCTCTACGCTGCCACCAAAAAAGCCAACGAACTGATGGCTCACACCTACAGCCATTTGTATGGGCTGCCTACGACCGGACTCCGCTTTTTCACCGTTTATGGAGCCTGGGGACGACCGGATATGGCATATTTCAAATTTGTGCAGGCGGTAGAGTCGGGTCAGGCGATCGATGTTTACAATCACGGCGAAATGCAGCGCGACTTTACTTATATTGATGACGTAATTGAAGGGGTGGTGCGCGTTATGCAAAACCCGCCTCATTCCGGTAACTCTAATGTAGCCAGCCAGGCTCCCTACAAGCTCTACAACATCGGCAATCATCAGCCCGTGTCACTGCTGCGCTTTATCGAAGTGATCGAGCAAACCCTCGGCAAAACCGCCCAAAAGAACTTCCTGCCGATGCAGCCCGGAGACGTGCCCACGACTTACGCTGATGTCGCTGACCTGATGCGCGATGTTGGCTTCCAGCCCAGCACCCCGATCGAAACCGGAATTGCTCGCTTTGTGGAATGGTATCGATCGTATTACGGCAGTTCAGAACGACAGCGTTAAACCAGAAGTAAAACCAGAGACAAAACCAGAAGTAAAACCAGGGATAAGGGAAGGGTCAATTCAAGGGGCTGCCTAACGGGGTCAAACTCAACCCTTTATCCTTGGATTCAGCGGATTCAGCAACGTCGCAAATTTATCCTTGTGTCTTTTCGTCGAGCGTGTCTTCGCTATCTCCTGCACCAATCAGAGTGGCGAGAATTTGGCTGTCCGGGAACGTTTCGAGCGCGAGTTTTTTGATCAGCACGGTCAGCGGCAACGCCAGAAATGCACCGATCGGACCCAGAATCCACGTCCATAAAATGACTGCCAGAAAAGTGGTCAGCGTTGATAAATCCAAGCCGCGACCCAGATAGCGTGGACCCACCACCACATCAAAAAAGTTATTAATCAGGGCATAGCCAATAAACACGATCGCCGCCTTCACAAACCCAAACTCCAGCAACGCCAGCACCAGCGGCGGAACCAGCGCAATCACATAGCCAATGTTAGGAATAAAGTTAAACAAAAACGACAGCACGCCCCACAGCACGGCAAAATCCACGCCCAGAAACAGCAGCAGAATCGTTTGTCCGATCGCCGACATTCCCCCCAGCCAGCTTTTGATCAGCAGATAAACGCTAATGCTGCGGCTAAAGGCAGTCAAGCGAGCCAGCATCGGATTTCTAGCTCCTAAACCACGCTTCAGCTTGTTGGAAAAGCTCGATGCCCCGATCAGCATATAAATAAAGATGAACAGGGTTAAGCCTGCGTTGCTGAGCGTGCCGATCAGTCCGCGAATAAAGGCGATCGTAAGCTGAATAATGCGTCCCGGATTGATCAAATCAAGCTGAAAAATGTCTTCCTGCTGGATACCAAAGCGAGCAAGCTGCTGCTGCATGAGCGCAAACTGAGTTTCCAGCAACGGGCGATACTGCGGCAGTGCCTCTGAGAGCTGAGCGACCGAAATCCCGAGAAACACAACCAGCACCAGCCCGATCGCAATGACGCCCAGAATCACAATCATGTAAGCTAGCCAACCTGGAACTCGCTTATGCCGCAGCCAAGCCAAAAGCGGCGAACACACCAGCACAATAAACAGCGACAGCAAAATCGGGCTGAGCAAACCAGATGCTGCCTTTAAGCCCGCGATCACAATGACCAGACTGGCTAGGCTGACGAGTAGGCGAGTGAGAGAGCGATCGGCCATAGGGAGTGGATGGGGGGATGGGAAGCGAAGTGGATGACGGGATGGAGAGTAGAGCCTAGGATGGGTTAGCGCAGCGTAATGCAGCAGCTTCGGGCGTTGGGCAGCGGTGAAGACCGTGAGGTGAGGACGATAGGGTGAGGAGTGTAGGGTGAGGACTCTATTACGAGCATACGGGCGGAGTGGAGGAAAGCAGAAAGAGAATTGCTATTAGGAATCTTGCCCCGATCGCGTAGTGACCAAAACACTCCTGAAAAAGCCTGTTTCGCAGCATTATACGGGAAGGAATGGAAGATACAGGAAGGAATAGAGGCGATCGCAGAATTGTCGCCAGAATTCAAGCACTTCGCGCAAAGCAGAATTAGACGTGAGATAAACTGAAGAATCGAACTTCTGCACGAAAAGGGAACCGATTATGCGACTGTCTCAAATGCTGTTTGTCACCCTGCGGGAAGATCCGGCAGAGGCAGAAATCCCCAGCCACAAGCTTTTGGTGCGGGCGGGCTATATTCGGCGGATTGGCAGCGGCATTTATGCGTATTTGCCGATGATGTGGCGCGTGCTGCAAAAGGTTTCCCAGATTGTGCGCGAAGAGATGAACGCTGCCGGGGCACAGGAAACATTGCTGCCGCAGCTTCAGCCGTCGGAACTGTGGAAAGAGTCGGGACGGTGGGACACTTATACCCAGGCAGAAGGCATTATGTTTGCCTTTCCCGATCGCCAGAAGCGAGAAGTGGCTTTGGGACCGACGCATGAAGAAGTGATTACGGCGGTCGCCCGCGATATGATTCGCTCGTATCGTCAGTTGCCGGTTAATCTGTATCAGATTCAGACCAAGTTCCGGGATGAGATTCGTCCCCGCTTTGGCTTGATGCGTGGCAGAGAATTCATCATGAAAGATGCCTACTCCTTTGATCTGGATGAAGTGGGCATGAAGGAGTCTTATCGCAAGATGCACGATGCCTATCATCGAATTTTGACGCGCTGCGGACTGGAGTTTCGCGCCGTCGATGCGGATTCGGGGGCGATCGGCGGTTCCGGCTCTCAAGAATTCATGGTGCTGGCAGCAGCAGGCGAAGACGAAGTGCTGTACACCGAAGACGGTCAGTACGCCGCAAACGTAGAAAAAGCGGTTTCCCTGCCGCCCGACGCGGAGCCTTCGCCCTTTGAGAAATTTGAAAAGCGCGATACGCCTAACACGCCCACGATCGAAAGTCTGGCAAAATTCCTGAATTGCTCTCCAACGGCGATCGTCAAGAACGTACTGTATCAGGTGGTTTACGATAACGGCAAAACGGTGCTGGTAATCGTCAGCATTCGAGGCGATCAGGATGTGAACGAGGTGAAGCTGCAAAACGAACTGACCAAACTGGCAGGACAGTACGGCGGCAAAACGATCATTGCCCTATCCGTTCCCTCGGCCGAAGAGCAGCAAAAATGGGCAGCGAAAGCACTGCCGCTGGGATACATGGCTCCCGACCTCAACGATGACTACATTAAGCCTCTTAAAGACCTGGAGCCGAAGTTCTTGCGATTGGTTGATAAGACAGCTGTAGATTTGCAGCTTTTTGTTACGGGATCTAATGAAACCGATCGCCACGTTGTCGGCGCGAACTGGGGCACTCAATTCAAACTGCCGCCGCTGCAAGTCGATGTGCGAAAGGCAAGCGCAGGCGATCGAGCCATGCACGATCCCAATCAGACGCTCCAGACAGCGCGAGGCATTGAAATCGGGCATATCTTCCAGCTTGGAACCAAATACTCGAAGGCAATGGGCGCGACCTTTACCAGCGAACAGGGTGAAGAACTGCCCTTTGTAATGGGCTGCTACGGCATCGGCGTATCTCGATTGGCGCAGTCTGCGGTAGAGCAGTCCTATGACAAAGACGGCATCGTGTGGCCCGTTGCCATTGCACCCTATCAGGCGATCGTCGTCATTCCCAATGTCAACGATACAGATCAAGTGTCGGCGGCAAACGTGATTTATACCGAGCTAAGCCGGGCTGGCGTTGAGGTAATGCTCGACGATCGCGATGAGCGGGCTGGCGTGAAGTTTAAAGATGCGGATCTGATTGGCATTCCTTACCGGATTGTGACAGGTCGATCCCTCCAGCAGGGCAAAGTCGAAGTCGTTCGTCGGGCAACTCGGGAATCTCAGGAAATCTCCATTCATGAAGTTGTTCCAACGATCAAACGCTGGCTGGAAGAAGCGGTCAAGGGTTAAGGTCTGGGGTTAATCCACCTTCTGAGCTGAAATCGTTCCGAATCGTTGTTTCCTTTTTTATATCTTTGGGAATGCGCTAAGTTTCTATACCAAGTTGAGCCAGCAAAACATCAGGAGAGTAAAATTCACGCTTTTTTCATCTGCCTAAAGTGTGTAATGTGAACTTTTTTGAGATTCTGTTAGCAATTCTTCTCTAAGCCTCATCTTAGAAATAGAACTTTATTGCTGAACTCAGCAGGTAGGGAAACACCGATCATGTCAGAAACCGCTTTCGACCAAGAGCATTTGCTTCATTGCATTACAAGTCGGATTCGCCAATCGCTTGAGCTGCAGGAGATTTTAACCACAGCAGCCCAAGAGATTCGAGGTTTTCTTGACATCGATCGTGTTAAAGTGTACCGCTTTGAGCCAGATGGAAGTGGGATCGTTATTGCAGAGTCGATTCAGGATGCACGCTTGCCTTCTTTGCTGGGCTTGCGCTTTCCTGCTGGAGATATTCCGTCTCAGGCACGAGAACTTTTTCTCCGAACCCGGCAGCGCGTGATTGTTGATGTTTCCGCACAGCGCAAAACACTCAATGCCCTCGACTGCCAGGAAACCGGGCAACCCCTTTTGATCGAGGATCTGCGGTACGCGCCTGTTGATCCGTGCCATGTGCAGTATTTGCTGGCAATGGGGGTGATGGCATCGTTAGTTTTGCCGATCGTGCATAAGCAGCAGCTCTGGGGTCTGGTGGCAATTCATCATGCTTCGCCTCGCCACTTTTCTAAGCAGGAGTTGCAGATGGTGCAGCTTTTGATTGATCAGGTATCGATCGCCATTGCTCAATCCACGCTGCTTAAGCAGGTTCAACAGCAGGCGTATCACGAAGCGACGATTAATCGCATCAGCAGTTTGCTGCATTGCCCCTTGAGCCAGGCTGAAATTCGTCAGGTGGTTTTAGAGGAAACGGTCAAAGCTCTGGACGGCTCAGGAGGACGGCTTTATCTGGTGGCAGAACCGGGGGGAGAACCAGCACAGCTTTACACCTTTGGCGAACAGCCGAGCGAAGCCTTTATTGAAGAGGGCTGCGGATGGCAGCAGGTAATGGGTGGGCAGTACCCTTTACCCGATCAACCTGTCACAGATTATGCAGTGGCGACGATCTGGAAACCCTCTGGACATGCCCTCATGCCGCTCAGCTTTCTCGGGCAAACGATCGCAGCTCGGGGGATTACAGAACGAAACATGACAAGGCAAACCCTGAGCCAGCAAAATGATCGTGGGCAAGGTTCCAGGGAAAGTGTTTATTCAGAAAATGGAGGGCTGTTGCCTCCCGCAATGTTCACCAATCTGTTTCAAGATCCTCAGTTTCGGCCCCTTGCCGCTGCTTTTCAATCGACTCCGATTCGCTCGGTGCTGGTGATTCCGCTTCAGTATCATCATCAGCGTGTGGGTTGGCTGAGCGTGTTCCGCAACGGCTATGACACCGAAATCCTGTGGGCGGGTCGTCAAAATCCTGATGAGCGCAATCAGTTTCCTCGTCGGTCTTTTGAGGCATGGCGCGAGCTGAAAACCGATCAAAGTCCCGAATGGAGCCAGGAAGTCGTCAAGCTGGCACAAACGATCGGGATTCACCTGTACATGGCAACCATGCAAAAACGGGTGGAGGAACTGCTGCGCCACGAAGCCTCCCACGATCGCCTGACCAAGCTGCCCAATCGGCTATTGTTCGACGAACAGCTTTCTCTGGCACTGGTGTCGGCGCAACAGCGAGGAGAAACGCTTGCCGTGGCTTTTCTGGATCTCGATCGCTTTAAGACTGTAAACGACACGCTGGGACACGCTGTAGGAGATCAGTTGCTTCAGCAGGTGACCAAGCGGCTTCAGGGCTGTTTACGCCAGTGCGATACCATCTCACGCTGGGGAGGAGACGAATTTACGCTGCTGTTTCCCCACATCGGCTATGTGGATGATGTGAATAAGCTGACCCAGCGCGTCCTGGATGTGTTGAGTGCACCCTTTTATCTGGAAAGCCAGGAACTCTATGTGTCTGCCAGTTTGGGCATTGCCCTCTTTCCCTACGACGGTGAAGATGTCGAAACCCTGCTAAAACACGCTGATACTGCGATGTACCGCGCTAAGCAGCAAGGTCGCAACAATTATCAGATTTATTCTCCAGAAATGAATCTGCAGGCACGAGAACGCCTGGAACTTGAAACCGACCTGCGAAAGGCAATGATCAAAAACGAGTTTCTGCTGCACTATCAGCCCCAGGTGGATATTTACACAAGCGAGATTTCCAGCATGGAAGCCCTGATTCGCTGGCAGCATCCTCAGCTTGGACTGGTTCCCCCCAATCAATTTATTCCCCTCGCTGAAGAAACGGGATTAATTGGGGCGATCGGAGCCTGGGTGATTGAGACGGCGTGTGCACAACATCAGGCGTGGCGGGCTGCGGGTCTGCCGCCGATCCGGGTTGCGGTGAACCTTTCTGCCGATCAGTTTCAGCAGCGCAATTTGGTGAAAACGATCGTGCAAATCCTCCAGAAAACAAAGGTCGAGCCGCAGTATTTAGAGCTAGAAATCACCGAAAGCATGGCAATGCAGGACGTTAACTTCACCATTTCCGTCTTGCAGGAACTTCAGCGCATGGGCATCCAGATTGCAATGGATGACTTCGGCACGGGCTACTCGTCGCTCAACTCGATCAAGCATCTTCCCCTGAACACGCTCAAAATTGACAAGTCTTTTGTGCGCGATTTGATTACCGATCCAAGCGATACAGCGATCGCCAAAGCAGTTGTGGCATTGGGGCAGGGGCTAAATCTGAAGACGCTTGCAGAGGGTGTGGAAACGGTGGAGCAGCTTGAATTTTTGCGCCTCCTGGGGTGTGATGTAGCACAGGGCTATTTGTTCAGTAAACCCCTCCCTGCCGAAGCAGTCGTTGACTTTGTGCTAAATCATTCCAACGCGGTCACCTCACGGATTCAGCTAGAAGCGGCTGAGCTGCCAAAACGGAACAATTCAACCCCACCCAAAGCCAATCCTGCATCCCCCGCCGGATATCCAGAATGCAAACACTGTCCCCATGTAAAATCGCTTCAGGTTTCCGTGAAGGACTTAAAACAGCAGCTCAAGCAGCACAAGAAAATTGAGGGGACGCTTCGTCAGCAGTGGAGGCACCGATCGCGATGAGACTGGGTGCTGTCTTGCTGATCATCGTCCTTTGCGGTGTAACCCCATCCCTGCCCACTGACTCACTTCTCCACCTTTCTAGCAGGGGTCAATTTCTGGTAGCTTAAAGCATGAGTTATTCAGGTGCAGTTCTCGCTGTTGACCTGTCGCTGTACTGGGAGGAAAATCATGTCTATTCTGTTTCAACTTGCCCTCGCTGCCCTCGTGGTGATGTCGTTTGTGATGGTAATTGGCGTTCCGGTCGCCTATGCCTCGCCCCGCAACTGGGAGCAATCTAAGCGGCTGATTCTGCTGGGTTCTGGAGTGTGGCTGCTGCTAGTGCTTTTAGTGGGCGGCTTAAACTACTTTGTGGTTTAGTGGTTTAGCCTAGAAGAAGGCGTTTTGTGCAGGGCGATCGGATTGGAACCGCTCTGATGCAAAGAACCTGTTCACCCCAATTGTTTATACCAGTTGGGTAAAGCTCACGGAAGTTGTTATGGCTGTTTTTGAGGGCACGTTTACCGATACTGCCGCTCTGCGTTTCGCGATCGTCATTGGTCGATTTAATGACCTAGTGACCGGGAAATTGCTGGAGGGCTGCCAGGATTGTCTTAAGCGTCATGGGATCGATGCCGATCCTCATGGGACTCAGGTTGACTACTTTTGGGTTCCGGGCTGCTTTGAGATTCCGCTTATGGCACGTCAACTTGCAATTTCCCATCAATACGATGCCATTATCTGCATTGGCGCAGTGATTCGCGGCTCTACGCCCCACTTTGACTATGTGGCTGCCGAAGTGTCCAAAGGAATTGCTGCTGCCGGATTCCAGACTGGCGTTCCGGTAATTTTCGGCGTATTGACGACCGACACCATGCAGCAGGCACTCGAACGGGCAGGCATCAAGAGCAACAAAGGCTGGGATTATGCAATGGGGGCGATCGAGATGGCAACCCTGATGCGTCAGGTTCGCAGCCTCAACGCTGACCCCAGCGGCAGTCTTCCAGGCAGCAGCGCAGCCCTTCCCGCGACGCTCAAGAACATTACCGCTTCGGCTGAATAGCAGATTGATGTCGCTCCGGTCTCAAAAAACTGTTCAGAAAACCTTGACAAAACCTCAGTTTTTTGAGACATTAGTAAATGTGCTTGATGCGGGTATAGCTCAGTGGTAGAGCGCAACCTTGCCAAGGTTGATGTCGCGCGTTCGAATCGCGTTACCCGCTTACTCAATCCTCAATCAATATTGCTTAATCAATCGCTCTTGATTGATGTTAATGAATATCTTAATTAATAAGAGTTTTTGGGATGAAAGCATTTTTGTGGCTTGCTCCCTGCTGCTCTCTCCACTCCCCTGCCCATTGGAACTGCACTCTGGCGCGACGAGCGGCAATTTCATCTTCTGGACGATCGCCCACATAATAGGTTTTTTCAGGCGTTTGCTTGTGCCGCGCCATTGCCAAATTCAGCATTCCTGCGCCCGGTTTGCGGTACTGCCCTGACCACTGACTTCTGCTGTGGTTATAAACATTGTGGCGAGTCACTCGAAAACACTTTTTGCCGCCGAAGTCTGGACAGAAGTAAATCTCTTTTAGCCGTGGAAAGAGTTCTAGCGTGTATTGCTGTTCTGCGATGCATTGCTGTATTGATTTGTGTCCTGCCGCAACCCCGCCTTGATTGGTAATCCCAACCATAATCCATTCATCGGAATAAGAACGAAGCGCATCTTCAACCCCTGCGATCGCCTGCTGATCTTGGGAATGCTGGAAGTACTGCTCTCCACTGAGCGATTGCCGGATTGTGCCGTCAAGGTCTAGCAGGAGTAGGGACATCGTTCTGCATCAGGGAAGGATAATATCTGCATCTTAGGCTGGGGTTAGCTCACTTCCCTCCTGCTAATGGCATGACGGCTGAAACGATCGCTGCCCCTTTAGAAGGAATGATTGATCTAATCGTGACAGCACTTAAAGAACAATAGGCAAAAAACAATATGAATTAGGAAGAGTGTCCATGAGTGATTGAATAGAGAAGTTGACAACAGAAGTACACTCTGGTAACGGACTATTTACAGGATGTGGCTTCTGCTTCGCCACAGGAGAGGTTAGAGCCGGAGCTGGCGTTGGACACGCGCTACACCGTGTCAAGAAACACCGTGTCAACAAACCAAGTGCTAACCAAAATTTCAAAAGATGAAATTCGCTCTAGTCTCCGCGCTTCAACGCTGGACGGCATTTTTGCAACGCTTTTTTCTAGCGTGACTGGCGGAGTGCTGATTAGTAATTTTCTCGTCGAGCTGAAGGCAACGCCGCTTCAGATTGGGATGCTGGCTTCGATGCCAATGGTGGCAAATCTCTTGCAGCCCCTTGGGGCTTATTTATCAGATTGCACCACGAGCCGTCGTCGCTATAGTCTCTGGGTTTACGGCTTTTCCCGCTTGCTGTGGCTGCCGCTGGCGATCGTCATCCTGATTTCTAGCCGACATCCTAACCAGTTGCAGCCGATGATTTTCGCGACGTTGGTGGTGATGCTGATTACGCATTTGATAAATGCAATCGGCAGTGCTTCCTGGCTGTCTTGGTTGGCGACACTGGTTCCCCGACAGTTGCGCGGACGGTATTTCGGCTTGCGGAATAGTGCCTTTAGCCTGACCGGTTTGATTGCCCTGCCGCTGCTGGGTGTGGTTGTCTCGCGCTGGACGGGGGGCAGCATTCAGGGATTTGGCGTGATGATGATTGTGGCAGTTGTTGCAGGAGTCATTAGCCTGGGCTTTCAGTCGCGCATGGTCGATGTAAATCCACAGGCGAATATTGGCTCTCAGGCAAATATTGGTTCTCAGGAAAACATTAGTTTTCAGGGAAATATCAATCCGCAGGCAAATGGTTCTGGCCCGGCAGTCTCTCAACCCGAAAATGCGGTGATTTGCGATCGCGCTCAAGAGGAAACTGTGGAGCTTTGTCCTGGAATGCAGGAGATCGAGGAGAGCCAGACGAGCCACCCGGTCGCCAGTTTGCCTCAGACAGCTGACCCCAGCCTTTTCTACAAACTATTCCACAACTCTCATTACGGGCTATTCCTGCTCTACTTCGGCTTGTGGGCATTTGGGATTAACCTCAGTAATCCCTTTTTTAATCTGTATTTACTGAATGATCTGGCTCTGGATTTGAGCTGGGTCACGCTCTACAACGGGATAGGAGCAGGCGCGAATCTGCTGATGCTTCTTCAGTGGGGTAGGCTGGCAGACCGGATTGGCAATCGATCGATTCTGCTGCTGAATGGGCTGCTGGTTGCGGTGACGCCGCTGTTCTGGCTGGGGACGGGTGCAAATTCACACTCGCTCTGGCTCTGGTTTCCGCTTCTGCATCTTTTAGGCGGTGGGACGGGGGCGGCGATCGACCTGTGCATCAACAATCTGCAATTTGCGATCGTTCCGGTGCAGCACCAAACCAAGTATTTTGCAACCACGGCGGCGATCGGGGGTGTGGCGGGGGCAATGGGGGCGTTAGCAGGGGGCTGGCTGGCGCAATCTAGCAATGCAGGTAACATCACAGAACTATTTGCGCTTTCCAGCATTTTCCGGCTCGTTGCGCTGCTGCCGCTGGCCTGGCTCCAGGAACCTCAGCGGCAATCGCTCAGAAACACCCTGCAACGCTGGTCTACCCCGTTCAGGCTGAAACGCGCTCTTTCAGATATCGCCCGATCGCCTGCTCCAGGTCCGGCAGCAACACCCCTCGTTCACTTGTCAGCGCACTGTAAACCGGACGAGGCGCAACCCAGTTGAGTTCTTTAGCAGGACGGGCATCAATGCGAGTGTGATCAAGTCCTGCAAGCCTGGCAGCTTCCCGTGCGAGGTCTGCCCAAGCGATCGCCCCCTCGTTTGCCAGATGCCACAGCCCAGATTCGCCATCAATCAGCAAGTCCAGCGTCACGTTGACCAGATCGGGCACATAGGTAGGCGAAACGATCGCATCCGATGCGGCAATAAACGGTTGTCCGGCTGACAGGGTGCGAAGGGCGATCGTCAAGAAGTTATAGGCATCCCAGGGGCTAAAGAAGGCACTGGTGCGAATCACTAGAGAATTGGGATGAGCGGCTAGAACCTGCTGTTCCGCGATCGCCTTACTCCGTCCGTAAACGTTAAGCGGCGCGACTTGCTGACTTTCCGTATAGGGTTCAGCGCGGTTGCCGTCAAATACCAAATCCGAGGAAAATTTCACCATTGCAATGCCGCGATCGGCACAGGCTTCCGCTAGAATCGTTGCCCCTTCGGCGTTGACGCGATGGCACAGGTGCGGTTCCCGCTCGGCATCATCGACTCGCACGTATCCTGCTGCATTCACGATCGCCCACGGCTGCAATTCCTTCAACGCTTGCGCTACCGAAGTAGAGTCTGTAATATCCATCTCCTGACGAGACAGCAGGTGATAGGGAATGCCGCGAATTTCACAAAGGCGAGCAAAGGCTTGTCCCAGGGTACCCGTCGCGCCCGTAATGAGCAGTGGCGGCGTGGAAGCGGCAGCAGAATCTTTTCCAATCCGCCTCATCTCGACGGAGCGACAAACCGCCCCTGATTCTGTATCAATCCATCCGCCTGATTTTTGTGAATAGTTAACAGGTGGGTAGAGCAACCGCTGCGATCGCTGCCACCACCCGGGGAGATCCAGTAACGGGTGGGTATATTCCTGCCCTGTGGCGATCGATTGCACCATTTTAGCGATCGCCGTCGGACGGGGCACCGCCGATCGGACATCAAATACACCCGGCTCGTAAAATCCATCGTCGCGAGTCACCAGGCTATTCCAGTCGTAAGTCCCCAGCAGCGACCAGACTGTGACGGCTCGAAAGTCTACCCCTTCATTTCGTACTGCCTGAGCCACCTGCCAGATTTCTTTCAGCCAGCGCAACTGCTCCTCGCGAGTACAGCCTAAATGGGCTTCAGTAATAGCAATCGGCTGCCCATAGCGTTGCCAGACTTCCTTTAGCAGAGCCGCGTGATCGTAAATGCCATCGGCACAGACCCACACCGCTTCCACATCGGCGTATTGATGCTTGCCATTGCCGCCCCGCGTATGTTCGGGATAGCGTTCCATTCGTTCATCAATAAACCGATCGCCGCACACATAGCGATTAATGCCGATAATATCGGGCGGACAGGAATTGCCTTCAAACCACAGCAGCTCGTCTGCCTCAACGCCTGCCCCCAGCAGATAGCTCCACAGGGGATGGTCAGGATTGACGCGCCCGCACAGCAAATCGAGCGACAGCCAGCGGCGATCGTTCTCAAGCTGTGCCTGGTATGTCAGCAGAGGCGTGCTAAAGGTTTTGCCCAGATCTTCGGTTTGTACGAGCTGTGCCCGCGGATTAATTTCTCGAATTGCCTGCATGGAAAGCACCGTGGCACGGCACTCGTGAATCAATGCTTTGGCAAACATCAGGTCATCGCGCTCATGCGGATACCAGTGACCATACAGCCCGCTAAATCTGGCAGTCGTTAACGGCTCATTCACAGGCGTGTAATGGCTCAGCCAGGGATATCGCTCGGCAACCGCCCGCGCATATTCTGCCAGCTTTTCTGGAAATGCCGGATCGATCAGGCTGGTATCGCGAGGACCGCTGCCGTGATGCACTAATCCGGCGATCGGACAAATGCCCAACTCATCCAGCATTTTCAGCCGCTCATCTGCCCATGACCAATCTGCCTGTTCTACCCCATTCGGCGCAATGCGTTCCCACAGGATCGGATAGCGGATCATTTCCACACCCAGCGCGGCGAATCGTTTCAGATCCTCAATTCGATTGGCGTGTCCATTCCATTCCATTTGGTCAAAATATCGATCGCCAATTCGATTCACCGTACATTCCAGTCCAGCCCACACGGCTGGCGGGGACATCTTTTGCGTTGAATTCATCGACTTCCTCACTTTGTTCTACTGCGTCAGCTTGTTCTATTGCGTCAACTTGTTCTACTGCATCAATACTTTGTTCAATGCTGCGTAAGCTACTGTGTTCGATCACGTCGTGATGCACTGCCGCGCTGAATGTTCAACCCATCTCTAACGCACTTCCTGAATCAATAAAACTGTCCAAGTGGAGATGAAAAGCAGGGGTAAGACGATCGCAGGCATTTGGGCTAAACGACGAGTCAGCGTTGTACCTTGGATTGGCGGATAATGCTCGGTTGTATCATCCTGCGGATAGGTTTGAAACAGGTTCCGTAATTCAGCCATATAAACCAGGGAAACCAGAATTCCGACATAAATCAGAATGCTTGTGATTAAAGAAATGCCAGGAACGATCCAGAGCAAGAGTTGATGTAACTCTGCATAGCCGCCATTCTCTGGGTCAGGCGGTGAAGTTAAAAGTGTCGCAAACCCGCTAAAGAAGAATGACTGTGAAAGAATGAGCCAGTTTACCCGCTGACTCATCGAGTCATCTTCATTGCTGATTTGCTCATGGATCAATTGGTAAAAATCAGCCGTAGGCAGCGGTTTAGATAAGTCGATCGATTTGGACATTTATTGATTTACAACTAATTGATTTAGAGGTTAAAGATCGATGATCGAAATCCGAACAGCCCCCAATTCCAGGGAAACTGAGCCAGCCTTCCCTAAGTTTCAAAGTTCGCCAAAGTTGGGGAATTTAGAGGGAAATGCAGCCCCTCGAACACTCCTCAAACTCACTTCCGCCATCGATCGCCTGCTATGTGATTCTGACTACTCTAAAACTCCATTCGTTGGAACATCTTGTTTCGCCTGGGAATCGAAGTAGAGGAACAGAACAAATAAGATTGCAAAGGTCAAATCAAACACACCGGACAGCAGATAAAACGGATGAAGACTGCCGATCAAAGTATGATAAGCAAGCAATCCAAAAACGCTAAATTGGGCGAAAATCCCGAGTTTGACAATGCCGCGATTTTGCGTAACGTCCTGGCTCACCCACCAATAACCAATGCCGATGATGAAAACGAAGCCATAGAAGAGCTGCGAGTATTCGAGATTGACGAGTGGTTCTGTATTCAAAAATTCTCGTACCCATCGATCGCCTATCAGAAACAAAACGGCTTCAACCCAGTTGATCACAGCCTTCGTTTGAAACACAAGCTTCCACGGAATTCTATGATTCATATAAACAAACCAGGGTTTTGTGTTGCCACCACCTCTGCTCTGACTCATCTGCGGCTCTAATACAGGGATAGCTCTATGGTGTTCCTGCTCCTGTTCCTGTAACTGACTTTTAGCGGCTTTGAAATCCGTCGCCAATTGTTTCTGCTGATCGTTACTGAGATACTGTTTAATGCGGGGAAAGATATCATTCTCCTCTTGATCGACATGACCTCGAACCGCAAGCCTCACCTGTTCAATTCGTGTTTTAAAGCTGGGGTCGGCAGGATCGATTTGCTTGACCTCATCCAGCAGCTTGATCGCATCATCGGTTTGATCAACAATTTCCTGCATCTGCTCGTAGTAGGGGCTGAGAGCCGGATAGAAAACCTGTTCTTCAGCTAAGCCGTGAACCTTGACATCCCGATAAAGCTGCCCAAAATACTCCTGAATTTTTTGTGGATCATCACTTCCTAAAATTTCGGCAAACAGAATATCTGCCTTGCTGTGATCCATCAAAAGCAGATCGCGGAGGCTCATCTCATCATCCGATCGCGTCACCACACTGCCCACGATGCCTGTGAAAGCTGCAACCGCATCCTCGCTTCTTGCCAACAGTCCCTGAGCCGGATCTTGTCCAGTCAGTTCACGCACCCCCAGCACTTCTAAGATTCCTTTGAGCCGTTCTTGATGAGCGCGGTTTTCAAAGTTGATGGCATGTAAGGGCGCGATCGCTGCTTCAATATCAGCCCCAACTACCTGTGCTGCTTTGTGAATGATCAGTCCTGCCATCGTCTGCTGATGCTTCAGCAATTCATGCTGCAAAACTTTCTCAGACAGGGTTAATTCAGTATCTTCTATCAAGTGTTGGGTGTTCTCAAGACTTTGCTCAACCGTTTCCTTTAACTCACCCGGAACCCCATACTGAACGATGACCGTTTCCAGAATGCCCAGGTTCTTTTCATCCTGTTTTAGCATTTCCTGCAACTCATGATGAATCTCATCATCTTCGATCGCATTCAGGAGTAGCTGATCGTTGTGAATTAGCAGATTTTGCAATGCTTTCATCTCTGCTAACTGCATGGCGATTGCTATTCGTTTTGTATCGTCGATCGCTGCCGTCATTTTGGGTTGCCTTCCAATTGTTTATCAGCGGTTTATTATTTAGCCTGTTAAATGCAATCCTTTTTGGTGCAAACTCTGCTCAACCTGCTGCATCTCCTCTACGGTTTCTCCAGTGACAATGCCGTAAATTTCGGTGTAGATTTTTCCATATTTCACTTTTTCCAGAGCCGAGAGAATCAAGAAATCTCTGCGATCGAGATGCAACTTGAGCGTTGTCAGAATGGAGTCAAGCGTTCCTTCCATGCGATAATCGCTGGAGTATTTTGCGATTGTTTTATTCAGCTTCAATAGCTGATGCCGCTGGAGACAAAGAGGTGTAGAACCATTGATGCGGAAGTTAGCATCGATCGCGTAAAGTTCGCCGTTCCGATTCTCTAATACATCAAAACCAATGACTCCAAAGTATCCTTGCTGATGGGCATATTTTCCAACTGCCGCAATCATCGAGGAAAACTTGCTCAAATCATTGGTGTAGTCAATCACGCCTCCCAAGTATGTCCCTTCAGAGCTGACAAGCTGCTGAGTTACGCCAATTAACGTGATTTCTCCAGCTTTATTAACGTAAAACTGTACACAGTAATTATTTACTTCATGCTTAACAAAATCGGAAACAATAATTGTTTCGAGCAGTTTAATTTTGAGATACTTCTCTAATTCTTCCAGGCAGTAGTTCAGGTCACTCTGAGTACGGATGATATAAGTTCCCTCACCGGAAAGACCATGCGACGTCTTGATTAAGTAGGGGAATTGGGAAGGGAGCGGAATTTGATCAAGACGAACTTCACTTAACTGATAAGTTTGATAAGTAGGGCAGGGCACTCCTAATTGGGAAAGCGTTGCTTTACTGAGCAAGCGGTAATGAATTTCTGGATCAACAGCGTGTCTTTCGGGCAGCAGGTGATCAAAGGGAAAGAGGGTAATGACGCGATCGATTTGGTTACTTTGCAGTTGCCCAGAGGAGTCATTACCCTGACTGAGATCATCCAGATATGTTGAGCAATCCAGCTTCTCTGCTTGTAAATCGCGAAAGCCAAAATGCTCGCGCCAATAGTGGATCAGTGTGTTACTAGGTGGACTGATGACCACACCGCGCAGCCCGTGCCCCAACACTGCTAAATTCTTCCAGGGTTCTTTCTGGCAAATCTTATCGAAGGATGTTTTGGTTGATTCGCCGCTGCCATCTTGCAGAAAGTATTTTTGCGTGTTTGGATAAGCTGCCCAGCTTGCTGTCGCTGGGTAGTTCAAAATCAGCGCGTAGTTTCCGTTGCTAATGTCTTGAGCAAACAAATCAGAAAGTGAATTGCCCTGAAAAAACTGGAAGGAGGTTTGAGAAGCCATAGCGGGGAGGGGGTTAAACAGAGGAGTTAAACAACTGTGAACTTTTGATCCTGACGGGTAAAAAAGGCAGGCTGCTTTAGCTCATCGGACATATAGGCAACTGCCATTTCAGATGAGTTATGTGCCCAGCCAACTTGTCCCTCTCGATCGATCAAAATACAGCCTGCTTCTCCCGCCACTCGATCGATTAGGGTGTCGATCGCATGTTGCGCTGCATCATCGGGATGCTTTCCGGCAACCAAGGCATCGATCGCGGTTTTTGCCAGTACGACTGGAATAATCGACTCACCATCTCCTGTCGTCGAACAAGCTCCAGAGCGGTTATCGGCATACAAGCCGCAGCCGACTAATGCAGTATCGCCGACTCGCCCCTGAGGTTGCCCAGTGGTTCCGCCTGTGGAAGTTCCGGCGACCAGATTCCCATTGACATCTAACGCGACACAGCCCACCGTATTGGGGCGGTCTAAAACCTCAAGTTCCTCTTTCCACTCCTGATACTGTTCTTCACTGACCAAATCTTCTTTAGCACACACTTCTAGCCCGTGTTCTAGCGCAAACCG
Organism: Cyanobacteria bacterium FACHB-502; assembly: GCA_014695325.1. Lineage (GTDB taxonomy): Bacteria > Cyanobacteriota > Cyanobacteriia > Elainellales > Elainellaceae > Leptolyngbya_A. Next base: position 164,639 of record JACJNZ010000014.1, read on the forward strand.
TTCCCCGCTTCGTGCCACGAGAAATCGGGATTTTTCCTTCATAATCTTGTGAGCAACAGAAATCGGATGGCGAACGCCCTGGACAGCTGCGACGGCTCCCCAGTCTAGTGTTGCCCCGTCCATGATTGCGGCATCGACTTCAACTTCGCCTTCACTGTTCATCGTCGAACCGAAGCCCGCATTAAACGTCTGATCCGTTTCAAGGACACGAATCGCTGCCTCAACCGCTGCGGCTGCACTGCCTCCGGTACGTAACACCTCCCAGCCCGCCTCAACTGCCGCTAAGCATCCCGCTTGATTTGCTGCCACCTTATCTTCTGTAATTGTTTTTGCTCCACCATGAACGATGATGACTGGTTTCATACTTTTTCTTTTCCTCACACAGTATTTTTTAGAGGATTTTTTTAGAGGATATTTGCGGCAAAAAATTACGCCGCTTTGAGCCTTGAAAGCACGTCCAGCTTTCCAATTTTGGAGACTTAAGACAGAGCAGTAATAATCATCCCGAAGCATACCAGCTTGATTTTCTAAGGCATCTCTATCCCAAGAGTCACCTAAGACAATTAGAGGAATGAGATCCGATAACGCAAGTTTGTAATCGGCTGTTTTAGCTTCTGAGCAGCCTGGCTTTGGAGCGAGCCTGTATCCTCTTAGCGTTGAATCCGATCGATCTAAAGCGATACAGCGACAGCAACTTTTCCGCTATATCCTTCCGCCTCTTTACTGGTTTTGATAGAAATTTCTGTTGAAAATTGGTTTTGATAGTTTTCTCTTTCAAAAGATTCGTTAGAATAATCTGTAGAAACAGTTGAGAGAATAATAAGGATTCACTATGGCATTTGAAGTCCCCGCACTGCCCTATAACTTCGACGCGCTCGAACCCTACATCGACGCTCAGACCATGCAGATCCACCACGACCTGCATCACGGCGCATACGTTAAGAACCTGAATACGGCGACCGAATCCCACTCTGACCTGCAAAGCAAGAGCATTGAAGAACTAATTCGCGATCTCAATACTGTTCCAGAAGCCGTTCGGACTGCCGTTCGCAACAATGGCGGCGGACACCTCAACCACACGATTTTTTGGACGCTGATGGCTCCTAATGCAGGCGGTGAACCGACTGGGGCGATCGCAGAAGCAATCAATGACACCTTTGGCAGCTTTGAAACCTTTAAAGAGCGGTTCAACGATTCTGGCGTGAAGCGGTTTGGTAGCGGCTTTGTTTGGCTGGTGCGCTCTAGCGACGGCAAACTCGAAATCGTCAGCACCCCCAACCAGGACAACCCGATCACCGATGGTCACTACCCGATCATGGGCAACGATGTTTGGGAACACGCCTATTACCTCAAGTACCAGAACCGCCGCCCCGAATATCTGAAGCAGTGGTGGAACACGGTGAACTGGGAAGAAGTTAATCGCCGTTTCGCACAGTGTTCTGCTGGTTAATGATTCGCAAATGGCATGACGATCAGGGAGACGATCGCTGGATTGCCTTAAGAAACAGGTGCGATCGTTCATCCTCAGCTTTGTGCAGCGTTAGGCGGCAGAGTTAGGCTGCTCACTTGCCTATTCATTACACCCCTTTCACACCCCTTTAATTAAGTCGTTTAATTAAATCGTTTAGGGCGAAGCAGGTGCGATCGAGTTTTCCATTGAATTGGGGAGGCTCTTTCGCATTGCTTCGTCTTTTCAGGTTGTTTGGTCAAAAGCGGGGAGACGATCGCTAAAGTAAAGAAATCGTTTTGCCATTATTTCTACAGTGACTATGGATATCATCCTCTGTCATACCACGGCTGACTTTGACACCCTGGGCGCGGCGATCGGCTTAACGCGGCTGCATCCGGGAGCGCGAGTTGTGTTGACGGGGGGAAGTCATCCCACAGTGCATGATTTTTTGGCGTTGCATCGGGATGAATATGCGCTGATTGAGCGACGATCGGTAAATGCTGATCAGATTCGATCGCTGATTGTAGTGGATACGCAGTGGCGCGATCGGTTGGGCAAGGCGGCGGAATGGCTGGATTTGCCGGGAATTAAAGTTACGGTGTACGACCATCATCCCGATGGAGATATTGCGGCAGACGAAATGTGTGTGGAGGCGATCGGGTCAGCCACCACGCTGATCGTGGAGCAGCTTCAGGCGGCACAAATCACGCTGACTCCGGCAGAAGCAACCGTGATGGCGTTGGGCATTCATGTGGATACGGGGTCGCTCACGTTTGATCATTCGACTGTGCGAGATGCAGCAGCGTTGACCTGGCTGATGGCTCAGGGCGCAAACCTGCGATCGATCGGGGAATATGTAGAGCCAGGATTATCTCCAGAGCTGCAAGAGCTGTTGACGATCGCCCTGGAGCAAATGCAGACGGAAACCATTCGCGGCAATTCGATCGCCTGGGTGCTGCTGCCCGTGGGAGGTCATGTGGTGGGGCTGTCGAATCTAGCATCGCGGCTGCTGACCCTGACCGAGGCGGATGTGCTGCTGCTGGCGACGCGCTTTAGTTTAGGAGACGGTACGGAAGAACGGTTGACGGTCATCGGACGCTCGCGAGGTGGACTGGGATTAGACGAATTGAATCTGGGTGAGCTGTTCCAGCCCTGGGGGGGCGGTGGACATTCGCGGGCAGCATCGTTATCCCTGAGGGCGGCTGATCCGGAAAGCGAGTTTCAGCAGATTGTTGATCGCTTGACGCAGCAGATTCCCCAGCCGCCAACGGCACGAGAAATGATGTCTTCTCCGGTTCGCACGATTCGCCCAGAAACGACGATCGAGGAAGCACAGCGAATTTTGTTGCGGTACGGTCATGCGGGGCTATCAGTGGTGGATGCGGAAGGGCAGTTGGTTGGCATTATTTCTCGACGGGATATTGACATTGCACTGCATCACGGCTTCAGCCATGCTCCGGTGAAAGGCTACATGACGACGAATCTAAAGACGATCGCCCCCGATGCCTCGCTGCCGGAAATCGAATCGCTGATGACCACCTTTGATATCGGTCGATTGCCTGTGCTGGAGGACGGACAGCTTGTTGGCATGGTGACACGAACCGATGTGCTGCGCCAGCTTCATCAGGATAGGCAGTATCAGGGCAGGCAAAACCAGGCAAGGCAAACGGTACGCGATGCGAAAAAACCCTCACTGCGTCAAGCTTGCCTCCTTCCAGAAGTTGTGCAGGGAATGTTCCGAAGTCGCCTGATTCCAGCTTTGTGGAATGTGCTGATGCAGGCAGCAACACTGGCAGAGCAGCGCGGTTGGCAGCTCTATGTGGTGGGCGGTGCAGTGCGCGATATGCTGCTGTCCCAGAGCGGTGAACCCCATTTGTATGACATTGATTTAGTGGTAGATGGCTTTCATCGATCGGCAGACCAGGCAGCAGGAGTCGAGCTAGCACGAGCATTGCAGGAAAGCTACCCGCAAACGAAGCTGCAAATCCACGGACGATTTCAGACTGCAGCCCTCCTCTGGCACAACGATCCCGAACTTGGCTCGCTCTGGGTGGACATCGCTACGGCTCGCACCGAGTTTTATCCCTATCCGGCGGCAAACCCTGAAGTCGAGGCAAGCTCAATCCGGCAGGATTTATATCGGCGCGATTTCACGATTAACGCGATGGCAATCCGGTTGACTACCCCCCGACGCGGCGAACTGCTCGACTTTTTTGGCGGTGTGATTGACCTGGAAGCAAAGCAAATCCGTGTCCTCCATGCCAATAGCTTTATCGAAGACCCAACGCGCATCTATCGCGCAGTGCGTTTTGCCACGCGACTTGGATTTCAGATCGAACCGCAAACTGAAGGTTACATTCGCCATGCGATCGCCAGCGGGGTTTATGACCGAATCCAGCTCGAAATGGAGAAAACCCCCGCACTGCAAACCCGCCTGAAGCAAGAGTTGAAATACATTCTGGAAGCTTCCTATTGGAAACGGGCGATCGCGCTTTTAGATCATCTGGGCGCAATTTGCTGTATCCATCCTGAGCTGAAACTCACCGATTCCCTCTGGTACCAGCTCCGTTTTGCCGATCGCTGGCTGAAACAATTTGCCCCTTCCAAAACCTTTTCTCACTGGCAAATTTTGCTCGAAGTCATGCTGCTGCACCTGCTACCCGCAGCCCGAGTCAAAGTCGCAACGCATTTTCAGCTTCCTGCCGGCAGCCTCGATCGACTAGGACAGTTTGACGATCGACAAAAATGGGTAAATGAGCAATTGCCTGAATGCGATGCGAAGCACTTCCCTTCTGGGACAACCCGTCTTAGTAAGGTTTATCGGCTGCTGCAACCCTTGGATTTTGAGACGCTGACGCTGCTAGCAATCACCAGTTCTCGCGCAATTCGACGACGTATTTGGCAATACCTCACTAAGGATTCGGCGATCGAACCTTTGCTCAACGGCAACGATCTCAAACAGCTTGGCTTCAAACCCGGACGGCAGTATAAGGAGATTTTAGAAACGGTTTTTGATGCAACGTTGGATGGAGTGGTGCGCGATCGAGCCGAGGCAGTGCGGTTTGTTGAGGAACAGTTTGAAAAGGGAGAGCGGTACAGCAAAGAGACGCATTGAGCACGATCGCTCACTCCAGGCTTTGCAATTGCCAATTCCGAATTCCAAATTATTTACACGGCAGAATGGAAAGGTTGACTCGGACGCTGAGAACCTGTGAATTGGATTGAGACTTATAAGGGTGAAATCGCCGGATTGGGGGCTGCGCTGATCTGGGCGATCGCTTCCTCGATTTATGTGGGGTTGGGGAAACAGATGCCGCCCCTAATTTTGAACTTTACGAAGAGTGGGATTGCGATCGGCTTTATTTTGCTGACGCTGCTGCTGCGGGGCGATGTGCCTGACTTGAGCGGGATGAGTGTCTTGCTGCTGGGGTTGAGCGGGGCGATCGGAATTGGGTTGGGCGATACCGCGTTTTTTGCCAGTTTGAATGCGCTGGGGGCAAGACGATCGCTCTTATTTGAGGCGTTGTCGCCTTCGATGGCAGCAATTTTGGCAGGGTTATTCCTTAGCGAACAGCTAGGGCTGCAAACCTGGATCGGAATTGCCTTAACCCTGGGAGGGGTTGCCTGGGTCGTGGTGGAACGCACACCCAATGAGCCGCGAGATCGATCGCACCGCTGGTTGGGGATTGGCTTCGGATTACTGGCGGCACTGGGTCAGGCAGGCGGAGCCGTTTTGTCCAGAGCAGCGTTAGCCGGAACCACAGTCAGCCCACTCTGGAGTACGCTGATTCGTCTTGCAGCAGGTGTGCTAATTTTGCTAGTCTGGATGGTGGCAAAGCGTCAGCCCCTCCGAGTTTTCCAGCCGCTTCGATCGCCCCGCTTCCTGGCTATCCTGGCACTCACCGCGTTTAGCGGCACGTATCTGGCAATCTGGCTCCAGCAAACTGCCCTCAAATTCACTGCCACGGGCATTGCTCAGGCTCTCACCTCGACCAGTCCGCTGTTTGTGATTCCGATCGCTTTCTGGGCAGGAGAACGAGTGAGTTTAAGGGCAATTTTAGGAGCGACGATCGCCTTAGCAGGAATTTGGTTGCTGTTCGATTAAAAGAGAGCCAATCAAAATTAAGTCGGATTTTCATCTGCGATAGCGTTCTTCGAGCCAGATCCGAACTTCGTTTGCGCTCCCGAAGGTGAGTGATTGATGGGTCGTCGGGTCGTAGACGCTCCAGTAATGTTCACCCGATCGATCGCGCTTCAGCGTAATTTGCGGTTCAGAATAACCGAGACAATATTGCACAAATCGATCCCAGATCCGCTTGAGGCGTCCATTTTGCCAGGTTTGCGGCGATCGTGGATTAACGAGGGGGGAGGATTGCTGAATCGGATTGAAATCAGTTCTCATACCATGACTCCCGGATGCGAAGGGTGAATCAGACGGTTTGCAGGCAGATTACTTCTTTGGTCATGCTCGTGCTGGAGCACGATGAGTAAATTGAATGGCGGAATAAACTCCATCGCCGTAACAAAATTTCATCTGATAGCCCCACTTTAAGTAGCTGCAACGATGAAATCAAAAAGCGCACTGCATCGTTTCCATGAAAAAAATTCATGTTTACCTCTGGAGTCTCCTGAGAATTTAAGCGACAATCTGGGAAGTGCAGGGAAGAGGTGGACGCGATGAATCTTGAAGGCATTAAGCTATCGCAACTGCGGGCACTGGCTACGATCGCCAAGTATGGCAACTTCAGTGAGGCGGCTTTTCAGCTTGGTGTGTCTCAATCCGCCATCAGTCATGCAATCGCGGCGTTAGAAGCTGAATTAGGCGTGGTGCTGCTGTCGCGGGGGCGACATGGGGCTTCGCTAACTCCCGTAGGCGAACGCATTTTGACGCATACTCATACCATGCTGGATAATCTGGAGGCGATCGGCAAAGAAGCAAACCTCGCGAAGGGGCTTCAGGGCGGTCATCTACGAATTGCATCATTTCGGAGTGCGGCGACTCACGTGCTGCCCGGCGTGATTGCAGAGTTTCAGAAGCGGTTTCCGGGCGTGAGTATTACGATTCGCGAATGTCGTTTCGGCGTTTCCGTTGCTCAAGCCCTGCGGCAGGGTCAGGCAGACCTGGGCATTACCATTTTGCCGACGACCGATGAATTTGAATCCTGGGAACTGCTGCGCGATGAGTATCTGGTTCTGTTTCCCCCCAGCTGCAAGCTCAAAGACTCCCTCACCTGGCAGGATCTGTACAGGCTGCCCTTAATTTTGCCTTCGTCGCAGGACGAGTGCCGCATCCTGATTGATGCTCACTTCGATCGCTTTCAGCAGCCCTTAAAACCCACCTACGAAGTAACGGAAGATTCGACCGCTGTGGGCATGGTCAGCCAAGGCTTGGGCATTACGATTATGGGACGATTAGCCGCCGAGCCACTGCCACCCCATGTTCAGGTGAGAAGTCTGCCCGTGAAACTAGAGCGAATTATCGGCGCAGCAATCTTGGCAGAAGGGTTACATTCTCCGGCGGTTTATGCGTTTCTTGACAGTTTGAAAGCATCAGGGTCAGTTCAGCCCGGCTCTGCCTTGTCTGATTTAAGCGCCGTTGTTTAGCGTTCAGCGATCGCCTAATCACAATCTCGTCAGACTAACCTCACTTCACAAAACCCAAAACAAACCCATTAATCCCATCTCCTCCAGGGAGGGAAGTCCGCAGGGCAGGGTGGGGCAAACCTTCGCGATCGAGCCAAGCTCCACCTTTCTGGAATCACCTTTCTGGAATCACCAGATCGACTGCTGTATATCCAGGTGCGTGAACAATAATTGCCCCCATTAAAATAAATCCATCCACTTTAGCCTGAAGAGGAGCGTCAGCCCATGTGTGGAATTGTTGGCTACATCGGAACTCAAGCAGCAAGCGGTATTTTGCTCGAAGGGTTACGCAAGCTGGAGTATCGCGGCTATGACTCCGCGGGAATTGCCACCATCTGGGAAGGCGAAATTCACTGTGTCCGGGCGAAGGGCAAACTGCAAAATCTGCAAGACAAGTTAGAAGGCTTACATATTCCCGCACAGGTCGGCATTGGACACACGCGCTGGGCAACCCACGGCAAGCCGGAGGAATACAACGCCCATCCCCACATGGATACGGTAAAGCGATTGGCAGTCGTGCAAAATGGCATTATTGAAAACTATCGCGAACTGCGCGAACACCTGAAGGCAAAGGGACACGAGTTTCGATCGGATACCGACACCGAAGTGATTCCCCACCTGATTGCCGATTATCTGGCAGAACTCTCTACCAGCCCCAATCCCTTACTCGAAGCGGCACGCCTGGCAGTGAATGACCTTCAGGGCGCGTTTGCGCTGGCGATCGTTTCAGCCGACTATCCCGATGAACTCCTTGCAGTGCGGCAGCAGGCTCCTTTGGCGATCGGGTTTGGGCAGGGCGAATTCTTTTGTGCGTCGGATACTCCGGCTCTGGTGACGCATACTCGCGCTGTGCTGACGCTGGAAAATGGCGAACTGGCAAGGCTGACCCCGCTGGGCGTAGAAGTGTATGACTTTGCCGGGCATCGACTCAAGAAAACGCCGCGAATGCTGGACATGAACCCGATTCAGGTGGAAAAGCAGGGCTTCCGGCATTTCATGGTGAAGGAAATCTATGAACAGCCGGGTGTGGTGAGAACTTCGTTGGAAGCCTATCTGGATAGTGGGTGGACAGCCGCTAGTTCTACTTCCCCAATTCGCTTGAATCTGCCGGATGAGTTTTATGCGGATATTGAGCAAATCCAGATCGTTGCCTGCGGTACAAGCTGGCACGCCGGACTGGTGGGTAAGTATTTGCTAGAACAGCTTGCCGAAATCCCCACACAGGTGCAGTATGCCTCTGAGTTTCGCTACGCACCGCCCCCACTCACGCCCCATACGCTAACGATCGGTGTGACCCAATCCGGCGAAACCGCAGACACCCTTTCTGCCCTGGAAATGGACAAGCGACGCAGAACCGATCTCGATCGCAAATTTCAGTCCCGCATCCTGGGTATCACGAACCGCACCGACAGCACTTTGGGACATTTAGCAAATCATCTGATCGACACTCGCGCCGGAATCGAAATTGGTGTGGCAGCAACCAAAACTTTTACTGCGCAACTCGTCGCCTTCTACTGTCTGGCGTTAGAGTTTGCCTATCGGCGCAAAACCGTTCCGCTCGATCGCCTGGAGCAAATCATTACCGGGCTGCGCCAGCTTCCCTCAGAAATGGAGCTAATTCTTGAAAGCCAGGAACGCTACATCGAAGAACTCGCCCACGATTTCGCCGAAACCCAGGACTTTATCTTTTTAGGACGGGGCATCAACTTCCCGATCGCCCTCGAAGGCGCACTCAAACTCAAAGAAATCAGCTACATCCACGCCGAAGGCTACCCCGCAGGCGAAATGAAACACGGTCCGATCGCGTTACTGGATGCAAAAGTGCCTGTGGTGGCGATTGCCATGCCGGGAGCGGTGTATGAGAAAGTGATTTCTAACGCTCAAGAAGCGAAAGCTCGTGATGCGCGTTTAATTGGTGTGACACCGATGAATGATGCTCATGCGGCGGAAGTGTTTGATGATATTCTGCCCGTGCCTTCGGTCGAGGAACTGCTTTCTCCAATTCTGACGGTCATTCCACTACAATTCCTGGCGTATCATATTGCGTCGCGCCGAGGCTTAGATGTGGATCAGCCGCGTAATTTGGCGAAGTCAGTGACAGTTGAATAGTTTAACGAAGCTGTTCTAACGAAGCTGTTCTCGATGTTTGTATGCAAACAATAAAGTCTTGAACTCGCGCGTAAAGTTCTAAACTCGTGCGTAAAGTCTTAAACTAACTGTCACACTGAAGGAAGGTTGTGGCAGTTAGCTTGTCTATATGGAGAATGTTCTAACCTAGAAGATGAGAAAAACGGTGGCTTGTCCCTTGTGTACGCAATCAGCCCATCAAGTTCGTTTGCCATTCAGATATTTTTTGCGACGCAACACTGTGGCTACATTAGCCTAATTGAGACAGTCCCAATTAAGACAGTGAAGCTGTTCCTATAGTAGATATTACAAACATTATAAATATCACAAACATTGCTAAGCCCGACTACCGTTGTCAGTCGAGAGTTTTTTGTTGGCAGTCTTGCGCCTTGTCATTCCTGTTTAACTCGGTGCAGTTCTTTCCAGTTGGCTATTTAGCGGCTGGAACAGCTTAACAACAAAGGTTGTTCCTTCGCCCACTTCACTCTCTACATCAATTTGCCCGCCATGCAAGTCTAAGCAATGTTTTACGATGGTTAGCCCTAGCCCAGTTCCAGGAATTTTGCCCACATTGTTTGCTCGTTGAAAAGGTTCAAACAAATGCTTTTGAGCATCAGAAGGAATTCCAATTCCCATATCTCGAACTTGTAAGGTGACTTGTTCTTCATGACAGGAAAGGTCAAAATAGACGGGGCGATCTTGGGGAGAGTATTTAATTGCGTTTGAAATTAAATTCGTGAGAATGTGCCTGAGGAGTTTTTGATCCAGACAAGCATTCTCGCAGTGCCCCTGACTGTTGAAAAGGATGCGGTGCTTTGAACCTGTGCTAAATTGGATTTCCTCGACTAGTCTTCGACAGAAGCGATCTAAATTTAAAGAGGCTGGCTTAAACTTCAAGCTTCCACCTGCGGCTTGACCAACAGATAATAAATCATCCAACAATTGATTCATCGATCGAACCGATTGTTGAATTATGTATAAAAACTCGCGTCGTCTTTCTTCGGTTAAATTATGATTTTCCTGCTCCAGCAATTGGGCACAGCCCAGAATTGAGGTCATCGGACCTCGAAGTTCATGAGCTGCCATTGACCAAAACCGAGATTTTAGCTCACTCAACTCTTTCTCTTTTTCTAGAGCGACGCGAATCGCAGTTTCTGACAATTTCCGGCGGAGGGCAACTTCGACTGCAACATGCAAGTCCCGCTCATCAAACGGCTTCACGATATATCCAAAGGGGTCTGTCACTTTGGCTCGTTGCAATGTGGCTTCATCAGCATAAGCCGTTAAATAAATGACAGGCGTATCAAAATCGGCTCGAATTTGCTCTGCCGCTTCGATGCCATCCATTTGACCTTTAAGTCGGACATCCATTAAAACTAACTCTGGTCGTAATTCCGCGACCTTTTCAACTGCTTCTTCTCCAGAGGCGACTGATGCAGGTACACTGTACCCCAACTTTTTCAATCGCTTCTCGATATCACGGGCAACAACTCTTTCATCCTCAACGACTAAAATCCTTTCATTAGCCATTTATTGTTCCCTTCCTATACTTTCTAATTCTGAAAATGTAATTCTAAAGGTCGTTCCTGTTCCTTCTGTTCGATCGAGTTCTATAGTGCCTTCGAGTTGTTCAGTAAAGACGCAGACAAGTTCCAAGCCGAGTGATTCTGTGTTACGGAAGTCTAGCTCTAACGGAAAGCCAATTCCATTATCCTGAACAGTTAATATGAATCGATTGTCAGAAGTGGGGGAAATTTCAATAAGGATTTCATTTTCTGAGGTTGGCGTAGGAAAAGCATGTTTTAAGGTATTGGAAACTAATTCATTGATGATTAATCCACAGGGAATGGCTGTATCAATATTGAGCCAAACGCCTGCTGCCTCAGCTCGTAGCGTTGCTGCTTGCGAATTTGCCGTATAGGACCGAAGCAGATTATTCGCCAAGTCACGAATATATTCATCAAAGTTGATTTTGAGTAAATCACTCGATTGATGCAGTTTTTCATGAATCAGCGCCATTGAACGAATTCGATTTTGGCTGTCCTTGAACAGTGCAAGTACCCTTTCGTCCCTGATGTAGTCCGATTGAAGTCTCAAGACACTTGAAATCACCTGTAGATTATTTTTGACCCGATGGTGGATTTCTTTCAATAGGGCTTCTTTTTCCTTCAATGACAGTTTTAGCTGCTCCTCGGTTCGCTTGCGTTCTTTCAGTTCGTTCTGGACTTGCTGATACAGCTCAGATTGTTGAATCGCGATCGCCATATGAATTGCGAGTTGCTTCAATAAATCAACTTCAAACGATCGCCATTGTCTGGGGCCAGAGCAGTGATAGGCACATAATAATCCCCACAAGTGTTCTCCTTGCAGGATCGGGACAACCAGGCTTGCTCGTATATCGTATAGGACCAGAATGTCAATATGACACTGAGTTAAACCAGCTGTATAAATATCCTCACAAACCTGAGTCCGTCCATTCTTATAAGCTTGGGCATAGTTTTGCCCAAAGCACTTATCCTGGATGCTGCTATTGAGTGCAGGCCTCCAACCGTCTTCGACTGACTCGACCACGACGGTGCCACTCCAGTCTGGATGGAACTGGTAGATAATCACTCGATCTGCTTTGAGAAATTGCCGGACTTCCTCGACACTCCGCTGCAGGATGTCATTAAGATTCAGGGACTCTCGGATGTGGAGTGCCATCGCGGCTAGAATCTGGCTGCATTGCAGCTGTTCCAGCAAGCCTACCGGATTTTCTAGCAGATGAAGAGCCAATTCTGAACCCTGTTCTTGAGCCAATTCACCGCTTGATGCCTCAAACTGCTCGATCGATCGCTGCAGTTGTTCCGCAGCGTCATACATCTCATTAAGAGCCAGAACCTCTAGAAAACTTGTGGGTGAGACAACGCCTAAAAGTTCTCCCTGGGGTCCGTATACCCCAAACCGCTGCACTTTTGCTTGCTGCATCTTCCAGTAAGCAACTAATATCGACTCTGAGGATGGGAAGTGCAGGAATGGGCTGCTCATCACTGTCTGAGCTTGTATCTGCGATAAATCTAGCCCTAATGTCCAAAGCTGAAGCACATGCCGCTCTAAAAGTAATCCCACAGGGTGGGAATTATCCTGCGTATCATCTGCTGCTGTCAGCACGACACAATCCGCTTCACGATCAAGCATTAATTGAGCTAACTGGAGAACTGATGTAGCTGCAGGTGCTTGAACGATCGGCAGAGAAACAATTTCTGCTAACTGCTTTAATTTCAGTAGTTCATCTAGTTGTAAGACACAGCGGAGACTCGCCGGGGTGATGATACCGAGCCACTGCTCCTGCTCATCCACAACAGGAAGATGATAAATCTGATGCTGACGGAGCTGAGCGAGGGCAGTAAAAACGTTTTGATCTTCAGTTTGGGTCAAGGCGATGACTGGTTGACGCACAACGTCAGCAACTTTCACTGCCGTTAAATCTCGCCCTGAAACAATCGCCTGTAGGGCGTCTCTCTCTCCGAATACCCCCAGGAGCCGTACCCCTTCTACAATCAGAATGCCACTTGCTCGCGCTTCGCTCATCAGTACGGTATTGAGCGAGAGTTCTAAACCCGGAAGAACACAGCTGCTCTGCGCTTTGCTCATCATCCTAATCGCGCTGCCCAGGGACGCATCAGGAGCTATGGTCAACGGGCGTCGATCAATTGCAGAATCTAAAGATAAGGAAGGGGCTGATGAATTTTGCGGATGCATGAATCAGTGTTTTTAGCAGCAGGGCTTTAACAAGAGGTTTTATTCGGCAGTAGTTAAGTTAACGTAACTTAACTCAAAATGATGAATTGAGCTAATTCCTATACAAACTATAAGTCATGAATCATAAACTTCTTCTTGGCATGTGGCATTGCTGAACCGGAGTAGGATTAGCCCCCCTAGCCTTCCAAAGTTGGAGGGAACTGGTGCTCAAAGCCCCCCTCGCTCTGGGTGTCGTGCTCCGAGGACTCCGTAGCCCTTTACCCTCTTACCCTTGTGCCCTCTGCCCTTTTTTCTCTTCCCTCTGGCGCGAAGTGCCTCAAAATTTTTTCTAAACATCAGCCACCCGTATGCTTCGCAGTTCCCCAAAGGGGTAATTGCCCCTTCCCCACGCTCCTCTCCCTCCTTCCCTTCTCTCGCTTCACCACAGGCGGTTGTGAAATGCCACCTCTCAAGGACTCTTGGACTGGAAAAATATCAGGTCAGGCGTAAATCCTTTTTCTCCCAACCGCATGACACCATCCCGAACAAATGATCGCTCTCCTATCCACAGCGCCTCGATTCATATTTCAATAGGAGCAAAATTTCAATGGGAGCAAACGTGATCGCCGCAATCGCTAGCCAACCCTGAAGAATCTGTCGCAGCAGTAGTTGGCTACCCACGATTGTACTACCGACAATCAGGTGATCTTCGATCAGTTCGAGCTTGCCCTCCGGTCGGTGGTGCAAGAACGATTCAAAAATTCTTTAGTAGTAGGATACAAGGTACGATCGCCTCCTCATTGTGGGTCGGCTGCCATGTGGAATGTAGTACCTGAAAGCCTTAGTTTACAAAGGCATCAAAAATTGGCAGTTTATTTTATCACAGAGTAGGATCAAGAAATTGCAACAAATGGAGTAAATTGGCAAACCATTTTTTCGTACCGTCTAAAAACTGTACCTAAAGATGAGGGTTCTAGACGACGAGATTGGCAATTCGTTTTATTGCTGTACACATAGTTAGTTCCAGCGATCGATCACTTCCAGCATCTTTTCCTTAGACAGTGTTCCTTTTTCCAGGACACCCAGCACGTCGTTGAACTGCTTAAACTGAGCGTTTGGATGACGCTTGCGATGTTCCTGGAGTTTTTCAATAATCTTAAGTGCCTTTTTCTGGCTTAAAAACTCCAGCTTTTTAAGTACTTGCTGCTGTACTGCCGGTTCCGAGATTCTATTGAATGCCTCCAGCGGCGGTAAAGGCTGCGGCAACTTGCTGTCGATCGTTTCTGTTAAATCTAGCTTTAACCGTTCGATCGAACTGCTGAGATGCTTAAAGCTTTGCTCAAGCCTAGATTCTAAATTCTTCAGCTTAAGCGATAAAGTCCCTTCATCAGAGAGGGCTGGATTTGAAGGGGATGGAGGGCCTGGCAGTGGAGGTTGACGAACGGCTTCAGTTACCTCTAATTGTTTAAGCATTGCGCCCTCAATTTTGGGCTTCAAAATGAATACCGTAATGCGATCGGGTAATTCGGGATCGATTTCTCTTGCTTTGAGGAAAGCATAGTACTCTAAATGTCCTGACACCAGTTCGTATTCATCAATTCTTAGCGCTCGGACGAGAGGAATATCAATCAGCCCTCTTAGCTCAACGATGGTATGAGCTAAGGCTTCAATCTCTGTTGCTTTGTCGTCCAGATTAAACGGTAAAGATGCAGAATTAACCTGAATACTATCCAGATCAACAATTGATGTGAGTAGACTCATTGGAGCTTGCTGCCAAAATTTTCTCAATTTATTATGTCTGGAATCTGCGGAGCAGTGACAATCAAGCGTCAATCAACGCGAGAACTTCTTGCGCCAATTGGCTAAATTCTTCAGCAGATTGGGAATCTGGTTTGTGATCCAGAATTGAACGCGGATCAGGAATATCAAGCTGACCCATTTCAATGGTTCGCTCAATTGCTGATGAGACATCTCGACGTTCAAAAATGCGCGATTTCAGCAGCGGAAAGCCGTATTGGTTCTGCACGATCGCTTCCATTTTGGGCAGCGTGTAGTCTACAAATCGGGCATAGGTCGCTAGCTTGGTTGGCAAAACCCCCAGCACTTTAATTGTATCTCTGCCCATTTCTTCCTTAAAATCGTTGATTTCTGCAACAAATTTCTGCACGTTCCTTAAGCCTTCGTTTGCAAAGGGCTTTAGATCCGACGGGATAAGCAAATAGTCTGCTGCAATTAAAGCAATCCGCGCATAAATATTGAGTGAGGGAGGTGTATCAATCAAGACAATATCATAGCGGTCTTTCACATCCTGAAGCTTTTTCACCAGTCTTGTGCGAGCGTGTTCAGTTTGAACAAATTCCTGTTCACACTCCATCAGCCGAATGTGGCTGGGAATGACATCAAATTCAGGCGATGAAAAACTAGACTGCCGTGCAACTTCAGAAATAGAGAATTTGTTTTTCTCAATAATCACGTGATACACGTATGAATTCTTGATTGTGTCTGTCAGTTCATCCTGAAACTTAACTAATCCTGTAGCAAATGTCGTATTTGCCTAACTATCCAAATCGATCACGAGGACTCGCTTGTTCTGCTTGCTGAGAGCGGCAACCAGGTTAATCACAGTCGTTGTTTTGCCTACTCCACCTTTATTGTGATAAACCGCGATAACTTTCATGTTTGGCTCCTGCTTTGATGAAGTTTGATTTATTTGCTGCTCTGGATCTGCTGGGTGCAGTTGCGGCGATATCTCTTGAATCAATGCTTCCTGCTGTAGTGTTTCTCGACCAATAATTTGTTTGATGGTTCCAATCTTCTGAGGAACCTCGTGCCCTGGAACTTGCAGCAGTAGGTTTAGCTCTCCATTGCTCTGCTCATAGATTCTGACCAGATGACCGTTCGTTAACAGTCCATAGCGAACATCTAAACTTGTTAGATAGCGGCGAAACTTTCTGACATGGCGATCGAGGTTTTGGCGAGGATGCTTCGCCTCTAAAATTAATTGGAGCTGATTTTGATAGCCTAATAAGTTTGCTGCAACCGCTAAAAAATCAAGGCGAATTCTGCCAAAAGTGACCTCCTGCTGCCAACATTGTGGTGAATAGCCCAACATCGGCAGTAGATAGAGAACAATAAACTTACTCTCTACCTCCGATTCATTACGACATTGCCCTGGATCAAAGAACGTGGACACGCGATTTATGGCATGAGGGTGACAATACGAATCTCTTCTAAAATACCCATCCCAGTCTGGCTACTGCCGGAAAGAGCTAGATCTTTGACAAAGCATTACCCCCATAGCAAGGTTGCGTGAAATGAAATGCGTCAAGCCTGGTTTAGAGCCGCAGCGATGTCCTGATGCCGAAGCACATCTGCGAATTTTGCAGCACCTTAGCCCCACTGCCACCTATCGCATTCTGTTTGATGTGCCGAAACATCATCTACAGGATGTCAGGCAAGAGAGCGATCGAACAATTTGTAAAGCGATCGAATAATTTACCTCAGTCAAACTATAATCGCTGAAGGGGAGTCGATCGGTGAGTTTCCTCAATCTGAAGATATTGTTGAGCAGACGAAAGCGATCGAGTGGTGTTGATCGAAAACAAATTTCCCAACAGAACAATCATGCATCTTTTCTGGGAGAACTGTAAGCGACCGATTCGTAATCGGCTGAAACAAGGTAAAGCGTTTTTACGAGGCTATCCCTTTTATTACACTCGAACGCAAGACCCCGAATTTGCTAACCGCTACGGTTATTTATGGAGTGAATTTAGAACGCCGATTCCCGATCGCGGTACTCCCGAAATTCGTGCCAATCGTCTGTGGAATTTGCAGCTTGCAGCCGAACGGATTCACTGCTTGCGCTTAGCACCGGGAGCAATTTTCAGTTTTTGCGATCGGATCGGTGAACCTACTTTAAAGAATGGCTTTCGAGCCGCTCCAGTCTTTATTCGGGGTAAAGTTTTGACCGATGTGGGTGGTGGTTTATGTTTGATTGCAACCAATTTGTTTAACACATTTTTACAGGCAGGCTGCGAGATTTTAGAACGTCATTGTCACAGCATTGATGCCTACGGCGACGAACGCTTTTATCCGCTGGGGCAAGATGCTGCGGTTGCCTATGGCTACAAAGATTTAGTCGTGAAAAACTCCAGTCAAATTGCTTTGCAGTTGCGCTTTCAAGTTATGGGCGATCGGGGTGAAGTGCATTCCAGCGTATGGGGTGAACAGCCTTACTCGATTCAAATCAAGATTGAATCTAAAGTGTTAGAAGAGATTCCTCCTGCCAAAGCAGACGATTGCTCCGGCTGGATTGTGGAAACAACGCGCTCCGTTCAAAAGACTTCCGATCTGTCCCTGTCCCCTCAATGGCAGTTAGACTATCGCACCGTTAGCCATTATGCCCCCTGTGAACGATCGTAAATAATGAGCGCTCGTTAAAAAAACACTGCTTTCCTGACTGCTCCCATTGCCTCGAACTGTGGCTTAGATATCAAGATTGACGGTGAGGGGAATCGTTTCGGTGTGAATCAGGAGGGTTGTTCTGATGAATCAGCAATCAATGGTAGAAAACGATGGTAGAAAACGATCGACTGCCTTTGTGATACTGGCTACTTGCGATCGTCCCCGCTTGCTGATGCGTTAATGTGCGATCGATGCTGCCTTGGGGTAACAAGCCCTGGAACTAAATTTAGTTATCTAAGAACCTTTTGCGTTTCGCGATCGTCTATCTTATGAGAGGCGCAGTGGAGATCGGGCAGTGCAATTTAAGATTCGTTCGTGGATTATTGAAATTGGGTTTGGTATTGGCCTTTTGCTGCTAGCAAGTCTGGCTCTGCTGCTGGCGATGGAGCATCATCCTCAAATTCCTCAGCCCCATAGCTCGACAAGACAGATCATGCCAGGCAGTTCTCTAGCGAGAACAATTATCCCTTTGGGAAACAGCGAAGCGATCGGCTGAGAGACGTAGAAACTTAGCGACAATTTAGACACAGGGGAGTCCGCAAAATCTGGTATCCTGCTGTCATTTGTGTTGCTCCCTCTCCCAAAGACTCGGCTATAGTGCTTAAGGACAATTTGAGAAAACGATTCTGAAGAAACGGGTAAAATCTTTCGGCAGTTCTGTCCGTCGTGAGGCGGGTTGCGCTGGTGCACAGCCGAAGGACAGCGGTGGGAAAGGCGAGTGGGGTGAGACGGATGACGAATTCTCCCAATAATAATAAAGAGAATCAGCCTGAGCAGCAAACGTCTACAGCGAGGCAAAACCGTACGGGGGGCAGGCGGCGCACGGTAATTCGGGCGGGTTTCGTCGCGGGGGGTCTGCTGCTCGTGGGGCTGGCAGGTGGCGTGTGGTGGGCATGGCGATTTGTGAACGAGGGTTTGTCTCCCCTGATTGCTCGTCAGGTCAGTACGCAGCTCAATCGTCCGGTGCAGGCAGGCGAGGTCGAGCAGATTTCTTTGACGCGGATTGTCTTTGGTCCTTCTGCAATTCCGGCAACGCCAACCGATCGCGATCGGCTAGAAATGCAGCGGGTTGAGGTCACGTTTAACCCGTTTGAAGTGTTGTGGGATCAAACGCTCAGCGTAGATGTGACGCTGGTAAACGCCCAAGCATTTGCCGACCAGAATGCAGAAGGACAGTGGATCACCACAAGGGCAAGAAACAACGAAAATGCACCTGACCCTTTTATTGCCGTTGAAGTCGATGCGCTGCGCGTGCGGGATGGCACATTAACGCTGCTGCCCTATGGAAACGTAGAGGAATCAGAAGTGGTTGACCCGGATGAGCCGAATCCGCAAAACCCGACGCCCGAACCGCGTGACGATGATTCGCCGGAAACCCTTTCCCGCAATGCCGTTGCCCGTCCGCAAATTGTGATCCGAGATGTGGATGCCGCTACGCTGTTTCGGAATCAAAACAGGCTGATTTCCTACGAAGTCACGGGCAGACCCGATACTGGGGGCGAACTGCGAATCGAAGGCGAGTCTAACCTTGATCGCGAACAAACCACGCTCCGCGCCAGAGGTGAAAATCTGCTGGGTCCTGATGTGAATCTGCTGGTTCCGCTGCCTGTGGAAATTAGAGCCGGACGCTTATCGAGCGATCTGGAGGTGGTGTTTCCCCCCGAAGACGAGTCGCTTCAGCTCAACGGAGTCGTGCAGTTTCAAAACGCGACGGGCAAAATTAAGCAGGTTCCACAGCTCTTGACGCAAGTCAACGGCAGGCTGCGGTTTCGCGGTCAGGATGTGTTCTTTGAAAACGTGCGCGGTAGGTATGGCTTAATCCCGACTCGGGTGGGCGGCAGCCTCAACACCCAGCGCAACTACAACCTGAGGGCGCAGGTCGATCGCACCACGATTCGAGATCTCTTCAATACGTTTGACGTGGATTCTCCGGTTCCCGTATCGGGTGAAGTGCGCTCTCAGCTTCAAGTTACTGGGGCGATCGATAAGCCAGTGGTTTCGGGCGTGGCGGAGAATTTAACGCCTATCGTTGCCGATCGCGTGACGTTTCAGTCGGCGCAAACTCGTTATCGGGTCGGGGATAGCGTTCTGGCGTTTGATGGGATTCGGGCAGTGCCGCGTGGGGGCGGCTTGGTTACGGGCAGTGGACGCATTGGCTTTGGCGAAAACAGCAGCGTTGCCTTTAATCTGCAGGGACAAAACCTGCCCGGTGACACGATTGCCCGTCAATATGGCGCGAATCTGAATAATTTTGCGATCGGCTTAGTCGATGCCCAGGCGCGGCTTTCGGGTTCTCCCGATAATCTGGTGACGACGGTAGATTTTCAGGCTCCCCAGGCAACCTATGCAGCACGGGGAAGAGTGCGAATTGCGGGCGATCGAATCCAGTTGCAGGATGGGGCAGCTCTGGTGGCAGGCGGCATTGTTCGGGCAGATGCAGAATCCGTCAACGGACGATTCACCGCAGATGTTCAGACTTCGGGGGTTGCGCTGCGGCAGTTTTCGCCGGATTTGCGGGGCTTGCTGAGCGGTGATTTCCAGCTTGCAGGCAGTTTGAATAACCTGAGTCCAAGGGCGATCGCGGCATCGGGACAGGTGCGGCTATCGGAGGGGCTAGCAATTATTAACTCGCCTTTAACGGCAGATGTGCGCTGGCTGGGCGATCGGCTTCAGGTTCGCAATGCGACGGCGACGGGCTTTCAGGCAGACGGATTGGTGTTTGCGCGGCTGGAAGGCACGCCTGCGATCACCAATCTGGATTTGAATGTGAATTTGCAGGATTATGCGCTCTCTGAACTGCCGATTAATACTCCAGAGCAAATCCGGCTGGCAGGACGCACCAACTTTAGCGGACGAGTCACGGGAACACCCGATGCGCCACGAGTCGCCGGACGGCTGGGCTTAAACGATTTCCGCGTGAATCAGGTTGCCTTTGAACCGCGCCTGACCGGAGACTTTCGCTACACGAATCGTGGTATCAGCCTGGATGTGGCAGGACAGCAGGATCGAGTTGCCCTGACGCTGGACGATCGCAACCGTCCGGTGAGTTTCCTGGTGCAGCAAGGAGAGTCGATCGCGCAAGGACGCACCGCAGGCGACATTCTCACGGCAACGCTGGAAAACTTTCCGCTTCAGGTGTTGGGTCTTGCCCCCGCTGCAGATTACGGCATTGGCATTGTCGCGGGTGAGGCAAGCGGTCAGATCGAGGCGAATATTGCCAATTTGAATAATCCCAGCGTCATCGGGCAGTTGACGATCGATCGTCCGGCGTTAGGCTATATTGCAGCCGAGCGGTTTGCGGGACAGTTCCGCTATGTAGACGGGGTGGCGGTGCTGCAACAGGGCGAACTGCAACAGGGCGGTAGCCGCTATTTGCTATCGGGAACGTTTAATTCGCGATCGGACAATCCGCTGCAAGCTCGCATTGTGGCAGATCAGGGGCGGATCGAAGACATTCTCACGGCACTTCAGTTCTTTAATTTTTCTGACTTTGGGCGTGGGCTACGTTCCCCGGTTTTTGCGACTGCTGCCGAGGTTCAGCCCTTTTCGGTGGGTCAGCCGGATGCCGCTCTCATCAATCAGCTTCGCCGTTACTCAGAAATCAATTTGTTGCTGAGTCAGCAGGCTGCTGCGCGGGAACAGTCTTCGTTTTTTCCCGATCTCTCGAAGCTGCAAGGCGTGTTTACCGGGGCGATCGACATTGCCTCTTCTGCCCAAACTGGCGTGGATGTTCGATTTGACCTCGCTGGGCGAGATTGGCGATGGGAAGATTATCAAGTCGATCAGGTAATCGCACAGGGACAGTTTCAGAATGGCGTGCTGACGCTGCTGCCGCTCCGGTTTCAGTCGGATGAGTCGTTTCTCACGTTTTCGGGGCAGGTGGGCGGTGAACAGCAGTCTGGACAGTTGCTTGCCGAAGGAATTCCGGTAGAGGCACTGCGCGATGTGTTCCGGCTGCCGATCGACATTGAGGGCGATCTAACCGCAAACGCCACCCTGGCAGGCTCGATCGGAGATCCGCAGGTGATCGGGGAAATTCAGCTCAATAATACGATCGTCAACAATACGGAACTGCCGCCGCTTCGCAATTTGTTTGGCTACAACGATGCGCGGCTGACCTTTGATACAGACTTTGTGCGTGAGCAGCCGCAGACCACTGCAAACAGTGCGACAAACAATAATGGGACAAACAATCCAGATGGCTCCAGAAACATCACGCCCGAACCCGCCGAACCCACCTCAACCGACGAGTTTTCACTCACGGGCAGCATTCCCTACAAGTTTCCCTTTATGACAGTGGAGCCAGCGTCGAGTGCCTTTAATGTCAATCTGAATGTGCGAAACGATGGGCTGACTCTGATTAACGCCTTTACCGATCAGGTGGCATGGCGCGAGGGACAGGCAGATGTGCAGGTTCAGGCAAGCGGCATTTTGACCGACACTCAGCAAGATCTGACGATCGGCGGCACGGCTGAATTTGCTAATGCTCGCGTTTCGGCGCAGGCTCTGCCCGAAGATATCACCAATCTCAACGGCACGATCGTCTTCAGAAACGATCAGGTTCAGGTGCAAAACCTGCAAGGTGAGTTTAGCGACGGGCAAATCGTAGCGCAGGGAACGCTGCCGATCCTCCTGCCGCTGACCGTGAATAACCCCGACAACCAGCCGCCGCTCACACTCAATCTGGACAATATCGCGCTCGATCTGCAAGACCGCTACGAAGGTGATGTCGCCGGACGGGTCATTCTCACCGGAACAGCTCTGGCTCCAGAAATCAGCGGCGAAGTTTTGCTAAGCGATGGGCAAGTGCAGTTACCCGAAGACAATGGCTCAACGATCGCCGCCGCCCCAACTTCCCAGTTTGGCAATACAGAGTCCTCGCTTTTCACACCCCCTCTCTTGCAGAGTCTGCGGCTCACGCTAGGTGATGATTTGCGCGTCACCCGCGATCCGCTGCTGAGCTTTGTGGTGACAGGAGATTTAATTGTGGATGGCACGATCGACGATCTGCGCCCGGAGGGAACTGTGCAGTTGCGGAGTGGTCAGGTCAACCTGTTTACAACGCGCTTTAATCTCGATCGCGATTACACCAACACGGTCGTGTTTCAGCCCAGTCGCGGACTCGATCCATTACTGGATGTGCAGTTAGTTGCCTCTGTCCCTGAAATCACCCGATATCCGGTTCCCAATACTTCTCCGTTTGCCGCTGCTGAAGTTGCCGATCTACCCTTAGCTGCCGATTTTGGTCGCCTGGAAACTGTGCGAGTGCAGGCAAGCGTCGCCGGACCTGCCAGCCAGGTGTTCAACAATCTAGAGTTAACCAGTAGCCCCAACCGCAGCGAAACCGAAATTCTCGCGCTGATCGGCGGTGGCTATGTCAGCACCCTGGCTCAACAGGGCGGCGTGACAACCGCGATCGCCTCCCTTGCCGGATCAGCCGTATTAAGCCAGCTCCAAAACCTGATCAGCAACGCCCTCGGCTTAACCGACTTCAGCCTCTTCCCCACTACCCTCGTTTCCGATGATGCCCGCACTTCCACCCTGGCGATCGCCGCCGAGCTGGGCTTTGACATCACTGACAACCTCTCTGTTTCCGCTCTGCAAATCCTCACCGCCCCCGAACCTACCCAATTAAACCTGCGCTACCGCCTCACCGATGAGCTCTCTGTCCGAGGCTCCTCCAACTTCCAGGGAGAAAGCCGCGCCATCCTGGAATTCGAAACTCGCTTCTAACCTCGCCCCTCCATCCCTCTACCCCTCCACCCCCTCCGCATCCCCCACTCGGTAGAATAGAAAAGGAGAACCTCACCGATATCGATCGCCCCCAATGCTGGATTCGCTGCAAACTTTCCTTTATCATCTTGCCCATTCCGCCGATACGTTGGTATCCGATCAGCTCGTTCACCTGAGTCCAGTCAGCGTTGGGGTGATTTTTCTGGCGGGACTGCTTACCAGTCTCACTCCCTGTATGCTGTCGATGTTGCCCATCACGATCGGCTATATCGGCGGCTACGAAGCCAGAAGTCGGATTCAGGCAGCCGTTCAGTCAGCATGGTTTGCGCTGGGCTTGGCGACTACACTGGCAGGGCTGGGTATTGCAGCGGCGATCGTCGGTCAGGTTTACGGTCAGGTCGGGATTGGTTTACCGATCGTCGTCAGCATGATTGCAATTTTGATGGGGCTGAACCTGCTGGAGCTACTGCCATTGCAGTTGCCCAATTGGGGCGGAACCGAATGGATTTCAAAAGAGCTACCGGAAAGCGTGCGATCGTATCTGGTCGGCTTAACGTTTGGCTTAGTCGCTTCCCCATGCAGCACCCCCGTTCTCGCCACCCTGCTGGCATGGATTACCGAAACCGGAAACCCGCAATTGGGCGCAATGCTGCTGCTGGCTTATACGGCAGGCTATGTCTCTCCCCTGGTATTGGCAGGAACATTCACTGCATCGATTAAAAAACTGTTAGAGCTGCGTCGCTGGTCGGGCTGGATTACGCCTGCAAGCGGTGCGTTGCTGGTCGGGTTTGGCTTATTCTCGCTGCTGTTTCGATTATTTCCCACAGGGGTTTAGCACAGCGAATTTCTAAGAGGAGGTTTGAATTACGATCGCGATTCGAACCGTCCCCCTTAACCCCCCTCGATTCTGGAGGAACCGAGCCGTCCCCCAACCTCTCACCAGTTAACCCTTTACCTGTGAAGCATTTCCGATCTAGTTCTCAATTCAAAGCCTCCCGTTTATACCCATCGATAGGGAATTTAGGGGCTGTAGCACTCCAATCCTCACAGACATTTCCTAAACAATAACTTTTCAAATTTCCACGTTTATTATTCTCTGTTTTTTCTGTCCTCAAAACTATCTTTAACTATGTCTGCCGATTCCTCCTTTCGCTCTGCCCTGGCTCAATTCACAAATGTTCCCAAACAATATTTCAAAAAAGAACTATTGCCGTTACTTGCCGATTTGCGATTGGCGATCGTCCTCCTTCTCGTAATTGCCATTTTTAGCGTCTCTGGAACCGTGATTGAGCAGGGTCAAACCCTTGCCTTTTATCAGGCGAACTATCCTGAAGATCCAGCTTTGTTTGGCTTTCTAAGCTGGAAG
Source organism: Cyanobacteria bacterium FACHB-502 (assembly GCA_014695325.1). Classification (GTDB taxonomy): domain Bacteria; phylum Cyanobacteriota; class Cyanobacteriia; order Elainellales; family Elainellaceae; genus Leptolyngbya_A. Next base: position 189,142 of record JACJNZ010000014.1, read on the forward strand.
GTCATTCTCACGCTAGGATTCGATCATGTCTACCGAACCTGGTGGTTTCTGGCACTGCTGATTTTGTTTGGCTCCAGCCTCACTGCCTGCACCTTTACCCGCCAGTTTCCCGCCCTCAAAGCTGCCCGTAAATGGAAATATTATGAGCAGCCACGCCAGTTTGAAAAGCTTGCCCTGAGTGCCGAAGTGGATAAGGTTTCGATCGACTCACTCTCCCACCTGCTGAGCCAAAAACGCTATCGCATCTTTCAGGAAGGCGACAAGCTCTATGCGCGGAAAGGCATTACCGGACGCATTGGTCCGATCGTGGTTCATGCCAGTATGCTGCTCATTTTGGTGGGGGCAATCTGGGGCGCAATGACGGGCTTTTTTGCCCAGGAAATGATTCCCAGCGGCGAAACGTTTCAGGTGAGGAATATCTTTGATGCAGGGCCGTGGGCAGCGGCGCAGGTTCCCAAGGACTGGTCAATGCGGGTGAATCGCTTCTGGATCGACTACACACCAAACGGCACGATCGATCAGTTCTACTCCGATTTATCCGTTCTCGATCAGCAAGGGCAGGAAGTCGATCGCCAAACCATTCATGTGAATAAGCCCTTGAGACACAAAGGAGTTACTTTCTATCAGGCCGATTGGTCGATCGCCGCTCTCAAGTTCCACATCAACAATAGCCCCAGCCTTCAACTTCCGATGGCGCAGCTTGAAACTGGAGGCGCAGGTCGCCTGTGGGGAACCTGGATTCCTACCAAACCGGATTTAACGGCAGGCGTGTCGATCGTTGCCAAAGATCTTCAGGGCATTTTGCTGGTCTACGATATGCAGGGCAAGCTGATCGCAACCGTCCGCGAAGGAATGTCTACTGAGGTGAATGGCGTGACGCTGGCGATCGAGCAGGTGGTTGGCAGTACGGGACTTCAGATTAAAGCCGATCCGGGTATTCCACTGGTTTACACCGGGTTTGGCTTGCTGATGCTGGGCGTTGTCATGAGCTACGTTTCCCACTCGCAAATCTGGGCACTGCAAACTGCAAACAGAACCTACATCGGTGGCAAAACGAATCGGGCACAGGTCGCATTCGAGCGGGAGATGATCGAAGTCCTGGAACAACTTGAAACGCCCCAGCCTGACACGACTGAAGCGTTTGCAGAAGCAAAATCCTGATTGACTGACAAATCTAGATCAAGCGACAGAGGCACATCACGGCGGCTCCCATCTTTCGATTGCTTTTACAGCAGGTTTCCAGCGGCTTTGGCAAGCAAGTTAAATTTACCGGATGAGAGTGAAACCATCGCTGCGACCAAGCTGACAACGATCGCGATCGCCCCAAATGACTCGTTCAGCTCTTTGAGCTTATCCAGTGCCTCTTTTAAGTCTTTGGACGCATCGTTGATCGTCTTTTCATAACTACTCATGCCAGCAATAATCTTTGTTAAAAGAGTACTGTTGAGTTTGGCTCGAAGATTAATCAGCTCAAGTTCCAGGGCGTGAACTGTGGGTTTGGCAGGGCTACTTTTTGCCAGTAGATCTGTCACTTCTTTCACCAGATTTTTCTTTTCTGAATCGGTCAAGCCAGCCCTATCTGCCACTGCTTTCACATAATCCAGAACTGCGGTTTGATCTGCTAACTCCCATTTAACTGTGGAAATCTTGCCTGCTTTGAAGAGTGCTGTTCGTTCAGCAAACGAAGCATCTCCAATTTCTTTGACTGTCGTAATGAGTTCGGCTAACTTTGTTGTGCTTGACATAAGATCTCCTGAAGAAACTTGTTAAAGATCGCTCAATCGAAGACAGGAATTACTGCTTGAAATCAACTCGTTTCATTTTTTCAATCATGGGAGCCGTAGTTCTTTCGTAATCCTTCAAGATGTTGACAATTCTGCTGACATCCGACGGCGTGAGCTGAATCGACACGGGTTCCTGATAACGCTGAGTCGCACGCTCGGCACAAAAAGCATCTCGTTTAAGCGGATCAATTTCTGGCTGTTTCTCCTGATTCAACTTCGTTAAGTCAAGCTTTTCTGCAAAGACTAAACTAATCGATTTGTGGCTCCCACGAGTTGCGTCCAGAACTTTTACAAATTCTTCAGCAAATGCTTTCTTCTCGTTAATCTTGTCGATCGCCTCGTTATATTCGCGATCGAGCCGAAGCAAGCTAAGAGCCTCAGACGGTGTGAAAACAGTGCCTGGTGGTGGCGTCAGGAGTCCGAAATATTGTCGATGCTGGTCTGCTTCTAGCTGAAGCTGATTCACATAAACAACCGACGCAATTTCGATTAATCCCTGGGTGTAGCTGTCAATCGCTTCGTCTGTACAAACCATCACCGGGGGAATTGTGTCTCCGCGAATGTCAGCCGCAACCGCATCAAAAATGACGTTCAGGATACTTGAACCTTGTTCCAGAATTGTGCTGACTGGCTCTGGAACCGAGCCGCTTGTATCGCTCAGCGAGGTAGACAAATCTCCCAACGCGCCCTGTAGCTTTTTCTGATTTTCAGGCGTAATCACGCTGGAGCGATTGTCCGCTAGCATCATCAGATTGTTCAGGTAAGCGATTATCACTTGATTTGCATCTGCGATCGCCATCCCTAACTCACGATCGTTTTGCCGACAAGCCTCTTCTGCCGCCGCTCTAGTATTGGCAATATCTGGAAATGTGTCGATCGGAACCCTGGCACGCCTGAGGCAGGACTGATAGTAATCAGTTGCCATTTCCTGTGATTTTGCCGCAATTTCTTTGGAGTTCTCGCCTAGCTTTCGCACATTGCTAAAGTCTCGGCATCCCACCAGAGACATTCCAACCAAAAAGCAGAGAGAAACTGTCCTGAACCTGAATTTGAATTCTTTGTGACGCATCGAAACGACTCCCATCGAAAAGCACTAGGCTGGCGATCGTCCACCGTCTGACATAGCAAGTTGAGGAGATTGCTTTAGCTGCTGAATGCTATGTACCGAGCGACCTTTGACGATTTCTGCCTTTGTAAGAACTTATCCAGCCTATAAAAGAAAAAACTGAAAGTCAGCTAACAAGCATTAGGAACTTTCAAGGAACTAAGGTAAGAAAGTGAGGTTATACGGTTAGGAAAAAAGAGCGAATGAGCGGTGAGCAGCAGTTTTCTCCAGAAGAAAATCGGATTGGGAAGGTTTATCTGGTGGGTTCCGGCGTGGGGACGATCGACCTGCTTACGGTCAAGGCGTATCGGCTGATTAGTCAGGCAGAGGCGATCGTGTATGATGCGCTGGTGGATCAGGAAATTCTCGATCTTGCGCCCCCAGGCTGTGAAATTTTGAACGTGGGCAAGCGAGGCGGACAGCCCAGTACCCCTCAAGCGGAGATAAACCGTCTCCTAGTCAGCCTTTGCCAGCAGGGAAAGCAGGTGGTGCGGCTCAAGAGTGGCGATCCGTTTATTTTTGGGCGATCGACCAGCGAGATTCAGGCATTGATGGAGGCAAGCTGCCCGTTTGAGGTGGTTCCGGGCATTTCCTCGGCGTTAGCGGCTCCGCTCTTGGCAGATATTCCCCTGACCGATCCGGTGCTGAGCCGAGGCTTTGCAGTGGTGACGGCACATGAACCTGATGCATTGAACTGGCAAGCGTTGGCACAGCTTGAAACGCTGGTCATTTTAATGGGCGCAAAACAGCTCCCGACCATCATTGAGGAATTGGTGCGGCACGGGCGATCGTCTACTGCCCCGATTGCGATTGTTCGCTGGGCAGGACAGCCCAATCAGCAAATTTGGACAGGAACGCTGGAAACGATTGTGCGGCAAACCGATCGCCAGTCTCTCTCGCCTGCGGTCATGGTGATCGGAGAAGTTGTGCGGCTGCGCCCCTATCTTCAGTTCCCCTTAAACAGGCACAATAGTCGTGATCAGTAAGATCAGTAGATTTACATAAAAACAACGATAGCGATAGAACCGTGGTAAACCTTTTTCTTCCCCGACTACCGCTGCCGCTTGCGGGCAAAACCGTTCTGGTTACGCGAGCGGCTGGACAATCGAGCCAGTTTACGCAACTGCTCCAGCAGCAGGGTGCAACGGTGATCGAGCTGCCTGCAATCGAGATCACGCCCCCCTCAAGCTGGCATGGCTTAGACCAGGCGATCGATCGGCTGCACGAGTTCGACTGGCTGATACTCACCTCGACCAACGCCGTCGATTATTTCATAGAACGATTAATGGCTCAGGGTAAATCCCTCAGTGTGCTGTATCAGCTCAAAATCGCGGTGGTCGGGCAAAAAACGGCTGCCTGTCTTCAGCAAAAAGGAATTCAGCCCAATTTTATTCCGCCCAACTATGTTGCTGATTCACTGGTCGAGCATTTTCCCGATCGCGATCGGTTGCCTGAACTAAAGCTGCTGTTTCCCAGAGTCGAGACGGGTGGACGGGAAGTGCTGGTGAAAGAGCTATCTGCACAGGGCGCAACAGTGGTGGAAGTCGCAGCATACGAGTCGGGCTGTGTTCGCACGATCGCTCCTGAAATTGCCCAGGCACTGCAAAAGGACGCGATAACCTCAGGCGAAGCTCCCTTGCACATTGATGTAATCACGTTTGCTAGCTCTAAAACGGTGAAATGCTTTCATCAGCTTGTGCAAAGCATCGCCCCTGCTGCATCTCAGCCGATTCCTTCTCCCCGCACCTGCCTTGCCTCGATCGGGCCCCAAACCTCGATCGCTTGTCAGATGTACTTCAAGAGGGTCGATGTAGAGGCAGCCGAGTACACCCTGGAAGGACTCACGCAAGCGATCGGGCAATGGGTTACCGGAGGAAATTGCTCTAACCGCTATGACTGATTCAAATCAACCATCGGGGAATTCACGTTCAAATTCTGCATCTTCTCGTCAGCGCATTATTGGCATTACTGGGGGCGTTGGCATGGGTAAAACAACGGTTTCGGGCTATCTCGCACAAACCTATCAAATTCCGGTTCTGGACGCCGATCTGTATGCCAGAGAAGCCGTTCATCCCGGATCGCGGGTGCTGCGCGAAGTTGTCGAACGCTATGGAAAAAGTGTACTCCAGTCAAATGGGCAGCTCGATCGCCGTCGATTAGGCGACATCATATTCAGCAGTTCGGCAGAGCGGCTCTGGCTGGAGCAACAGATTCATCCCTACGTGCGCGATCGAATGCAGAGCGATTTACGCCTACTCCCTGCAGACACTTATCCGATCGTCGTGCTGGTGATCCCCCTTTTGTTTGAAGCCCGTATGACTGATCTAGTCACCGAAATCTGGGTGGTGCGAACGTTTCCAGACCAGCAGCGACAGCGGCTTCGGCAGCGCGATCAGCTTGACTCAGTCCAGATCCAGGCACGGATTGATAGCCAAATGGCGATCGAGCGAAAAGTTCAGCAGGCAAACGTGGTGCTGGACAATACCGGAACGCTGGAAGACCTGTATCACCAGATTGATGCCCAGATCTGCAAAGCTCAGGACGGTGCTTAAATAGGTGCTTAAACAGGGGCTCAAACGGGGGCTTAAACAGATAACTGAATCTGCGATCCCTGCTCGGTTTTATGAACTTCGATCCGGGTCTGAAACGCCTCTTTCAGGTGGGGAATGTGGGTGACGGTGAGAATGCAGGCAAAGTCCGGGGCGATCGCATTAATGGCAGCAATTAGCCGATCGCACCCCGCATCGTCCTGCGTTCCAAAGCCCTCATCGATAATCAAGAGCTGTAAGGCAGTGCCCGATCGCTGTGCCAAAAGTCTTGCCAGGGCTAAGCGAATCGCAAAATTGACCCGAAACGCCTCGCCGCCGGAATAGGTTTCATAAGGGCGCGTGCCCTGGGTATCGCTGATCAAAATATCCAGCGTGTCGATCAGTTTATTGGCAGATTGATGATTCCCTGACTGTGCCGATTTGCGGCTACGCTGGGTGACAAACTGTACATGAAGCTGGTTTGCGCTGAGCCGTCCCAAAATTTGATTGGCTTCGGCTTCGAGCTGGGGCAGCACGTTTTCGATCATGAGGGCCTGAAGTCCGTTTTTGCCGAAGGCTTGCGCGAGTTCCTGATGCACCCGGTACTGGCGGTGCAGGGTTTGAAGCTGTTCGACCAGGGCGGTTTGCTGATTGCTGAGTACGAGGAGCTGCTGTCGCTGCTGTTCAAGCTTACCCAGGGCGGCAAATTGGGTATCGAGGCGCGATCGTCTCAGCAGCAAATTTTGCTCGATCGATCGAATGTCTGCTGCAGGATCGGGCGTTTGGGCGAGGGTGTGATCGATCGCCTGAAGCTGGGCGGCAAGGGTTTGAAGGGCCTGGGTGCGATCGTGCCAGAGTTCGGTCAGGTCACGCATTCGCTGACGCAACTGAGGATAGTGCTGCTGTGCCTGAAGCAGTTCCTGATAGCGCAGCGGGATATCCTGCGCCTGTTTGAGCGTTTGCCGCAAAGCCGTATGCCGTTCCAGGTCATAGCCGATTTCCTGAATGTGACGATCGATTGCCTCGATTTGCTGCTGCAAGGGCGAATGGGGAATCTGCTGAAGCTGCTGTTCCAGGGCGGCGATCGTTTTGGCAATGTGCGGTTCGCGTTCGAGGAGCTGGCTTTGTTTGCGCTGAGCCTGCTTTAGCTCTGCCTGCTTGACTTCTGCCCATCGCCAGCGATCGACCTGTCCCCGTGCCAGGGCATGATTGCGATCGTCGTAGCCGAGTTGGGTAAGCCGCTGATCCAGTAACCGCAGTTCTTCCTGAAGGTCGGCGGCGTAATCCTGCTGCTGAAGTGATCGTTCCAGATGGATTTGTTCTGATATCACCTGCTGAAGTCGGGTTTGTGCTTCCGAAACGCCGTAAAGCTGCTGCTGTAACTGTCCGCGCCGCTCCAGAACAGTGCCATACTGCTCTAGCTCGATCTCCACTGCCCGATATTCCTGCCGCAAGACGCGAATTTCACGATCGGAGGTCGTGAGCTGCTCCCGAATTACCCAGAGCTGATTGCGGATTTCCTGCTGTTGTGCCTGATGCCGCTCGATCACCAAATGCCAGTGATCCTCATCCAGAGGACGATCGCACAACGGACAGGGCGGAAAGGCGGAAGGGAATCGAGATTCAATTGCTGCCACGACCGAGAGTTGCGCGTCTTCGCCGTCGTGGATTGCGGGTCTACTCGCCTGAAGCAATTGCTGAACGCCTGCTTGAATCCCAGATTCGGCGGCATCGTGCTGAAGCATTCGCAGTTTGTGATCGAGTTCGGCGAGTTCTCGTTCGCATTTGCGCTGCTGTTCCTGCAAGCGTTCCATAAAGGTGCGCCGCTCCATGCCTTTCTCGCGAACCTGCTGCTGATAAAGGCGGCGTTTTTCCAGATAGCTGATCTGTTCGGAAACCGTCAGGGTTGCTTTTTGCAGGTGAGGCTGGGTTTGCTGCTGTGCTTCTAGCTGCTGCCGTAAGGATTGGACTTCCTCAAGACGGGCTGTGAGCTTTGCTTGAGCGCGATCGAGCTGAGTCTGCACTTGCTGTCTGCGCTGTGTCAGCGGAGAAGCCTGCATCTGTATTTGATCAAGCTGTGCGAGGTGCGATCGCGCCTGCCGGAGTTGTTCCAGTGCCGCTTCGATTTCGGGTGCTCGGCTGAGAATCTGTCCAATTTCTTGCTGCTGTTGGGCGATCGTCTCTTGCTGTAACTGTGCCTGCCGAAGCTGGTCTTTAATCTGCCCCAGGGCTGCTTGCTGCTGTTGCTGGAGTTGGCTCCGCTGTGCCAGAGCATTCTGATGCGCCTGAAACTTTGCCGTGAGCTGCTCTTCTTCGCGCTGAAGCTGCTGATATTGGGCGTACTGTGCGCCGATCGCCTCCCCGTTTTGCAAAAGCGACTCAAGCTGAAGCTGCTGCTGCTGAAGGGTTTTTAGCTCCTGCTGAAGCCGCTGGCAGTCCTGCTTTAGGGGATGAACCTGCTGCTGCTGAAGGGTTTGCTGCTGCATCCACGCCTGCCGCTGCTGCTGCAACTGACGCAGTGCTGAGAGCCGATCGCCATCCTGCTGCTGTTCGGTCTGCAACTGCTGAATGGTGTCGCGTAGGCTGGCTTCGTCTGCTTCTAGACTGGGCTGTGCCAACTGAGCCGCGATCGATTCTAGCGTGCGTTCCAGCACGGTCATTTCCGCTTTGAGCTGGCGCGATCGTTCTTTTGCCTGCTCGGCTAAATCATCGTACTGTTCTAGCTTGAGCAGATCGGCGAGAATTTGCTTGCGATCGGTAGGACGCTTGAGCATAAACTCGTCTGCCCGTCCCTGACGCAAATAGGCGGAGTTGATAAACGTTTCATAGTCCAGCTTCAAATGCTGCAAAATCAGCTGCTGCGTTGCCCGAATTCCCTTTTCCGTTAAGGTGCGAAATCCATTGGGCGTTGAAATCTGAAACTCTAGCGAACTGGCTTGCCCTCGCCGCCGGGTGCGAATCACGCGATAGGCGTGCTGCTGATACTCAAACACAAAATCCACCTGGGCCTCGATCGCTCCCTGGTGAATTACATCATCTTCGCTCAATGCCCGACTCGCGCCCCAAAGTGCCCAGGCAATTGCTTCTAAAAGCGATGATTTTCCGGCTCCGTTTGCACCACAAATACAGGCAACATTTAAGCCGCGAAAATCGAGCGTTGCCTCGCGGTAGCTCAGAAAGTTTTTGAGAGTAAGCTGCTGCGGAATCACGGAGAGCAAGCCATACGCATATTCATAAGATAACAGTACGACTGCACTTTAATACAGCCGAACTTAAGTTGATTAGGAGGATTTGTTGTGATTTGGAAAGTGATTTTTGGGGAAATGAGGGCGGCTCAGTGATTAAATAGTGCGCTGCGGCGAGTTTATTTTGAGGGGGATTAAGGAATTGGGCGATCGTGGGTTGAATTTAATTAGGGCTGGTATCCGAGTTGCCTGACTCGATTGAAACTCGATGGAAAAGGAGTGAAGAAAACTAAGGGCGTTGCTGAATCATGCAATGAATTTGACTTGAAACGCTCACTAGGGCAAAACTTTCAACGCTCAAAATCTGCCAGAATTGACCGATTTAGGGAGCTGCCCAGCATAGTCAAACCCAACCGTTTATCCTTTAATTCAGCAACGCCAAATAATTCAGCAATGCCAAAGCAGGTTCTTTTCCTGCCGAAACTTCCACCCCTGCTCGATCGTCACTTGTCATGTCATCCGAGATCAGCTGGATTGCAACTCGGAGTTCCTGAAAATATCACGATGTTCAAGATGTTCACGATGTTTAAGTCTTCTCTTCGCAATAGATTTCTTTTAGGGTTAGTCACCGTCGCAGGTTTAACGGCTGCCGTCACGCCTACGATCGCCGCTCAGCTTGAAGCAACGGCTCCCCGGCCTCAAAGGGTAAAAGTTTTCTTTCCCAAAAATCCGCAGCAGCAAAGCGACCTGAGCTATGTAGAACCTGTGTGGCGACAGGCTCAAACTGCAAGCGTGGCTCGGTTTGCCGTGAGCCAGGTGGTGGCAGGGCCAACTCGCCAGGAAAGACAGCAAGGGTTTATCGCACCCCTCACCTTACAGGGCAATTCTAACTGTGGCGGCAGAGACTTCACGCTGTCGATCACTTCAGCAACAGCAAGGCTCCAGTTTTGTCGGCAGGTGGTGTCAGCCGGAGTGGGGGATGATGCGCGGATAATGAGTTCTCTAAATGCCACGCTCAAACAATTCCCAACGGTTCGATCGGTAGTCGTTCTCGACCAAAACGGAAACTGTGTGGGAGATATGAGCGGAGAAAACCTTTGCCTGCGCCGCTAAGCCTGCGAAGAACGACGCAACGCCTGCAAACTTTCACGCAAAAAGGGCAGTGTGCTCACAGCAATAAAGGCAGCAGCAAGTAAGCTCACGATCGCATCTGCCCATTCCCAATGAAACACCAAAATTAATAGAGCGGAGATAACGACGGCGATCGAACTCACGGTATCGGCGAGAATGTGTAAAAACGCGCCGCGAACATTCAAATCAGAATGGCTGTGAGCATGAAAAAGACGAACAGTGAGCAAATTAAACAGCAACCCAACGATCGCCGTCAGCAGCATCGCTTCGCTCACGATCGCAGTATGGCTCTGAAACCGATCAATCGCTTCCCAGGCAACCCAGCCTGCCAACACCAGTAGCCCAATCCCATTGGCGATCGCAGCCAGCACTTCCGCCTGTCGAATATTCAGAAAAGACGGGTGACGGTTTGCTAACTGCGCCACACAGGTTGCCAGCAGCGATAGCCCCATTGCCAGACAGTCAGACAGCAAATGACCTGAATCGGCAACCAGCGCAAGACTGTGGCTCCACCAGCCCATGCTGTATTCAATCAGGGAAAATCCGCCTGTTAAGATCAGCCCCAGCGTCAGCAGTTGCAGCTTGGCGGCAGGGTTAGAATTTTCTTCAGGAATGGGTAATTTTCCTTGAAGCGGGTCACAGTTCAGGCATTCACAGGGCTGCATCATGGTCGGTAAAGTCACGCTCTCCTCATTGCTGGACGAATTTACTGACGAATCCACTGACGAATTGAATTTGCGTAAAGTTGCGCTGCTCAAAGGTTAGCCTCGATCGGTTCGTCTGGCAATGGTTGGTCTGGCAATGATTGGTTTAGTAACAGTGGATTTGGAATGGGTTGATCTGGCAGAGGGTTGCTTTGCCGGACGTTGCTGAATCAGGCAATGAATTTCACTGCACAAATTCTTCCCCGTTTCCTACGATTAAACGACGGGGTGTGGAAAAAATCTGGCGCATCGTTTAGCAAAGAGCAGTCTTGATGCAACTGGAGGCAGCGGGCTTCAGGGCGTTTTGTATAATAAGTTAAATCAGGGGAGCTAAGCCGTTGATTGGGGTTTGTTTTATCCCGCTAATTTTTAAACGCAGAATGAAAGGGGCATTTTTTGTCTCATTACGAACTAATCATTCCTTGGAAAGGCAACATAAGCATATTAGTATCGCCGCTTGCTGTTTAGGTTTATTGTTTATTGATTCACTGTTTAGGTTCTATCATTTGGGTTCACTGTTGTAAAAGTTTGGGTTCGCTGTTGTAAAAGGGTCATTCGCCAACTGAAAATCTTGTGGCACCTGCAAATTCGGGCTCCTCGCTTTCGCTTGAGAAGATTCTAGAGAACATTTCCGCTCTTGCCCTTCAGATTCAACAGTGCAGGGATTTAGAGGAGATTCTACAGTGGGCGATCGCTGATACCAGAAGCCGACTGCAAACCGATCGCGTCTTGATCTACTGCTTGCGAGAAGATGGGAATGCTGTCATTGCCTATGAGTCTGCTGGTGCGGAGTGGACACCGCTGATCGGGCAGGTGATTTGTGATCGCAGTTTTAATGAAATCTGGGTCGAACGATACCGCCAGGGCGAAGTCGCAGTGATTTGTGACATTCGAGCAGGAGATTTGCCAGCCAGCTCGGCTGAACGGTGGGAATGGTTGCAGGGGCAAGCCAATCTGGTCGCGCCGATTGGGAGCCAGGGCAACTTGTGGGGACTGCTGATTGTTCATGACTGCCGCAGCCCGGGTGAGTGGCAGCCGATCGAAATGCAATATTTGCAGCAGGTCGCGCTTCATCTGGGCATTGCGGTTCAACAGGCAAATTTGCAGCAATCTCAGCAGGGGCTAGTCGCTGAGCTAGACGATCGCCAACGGCAAATCTATCAGGCATTGCAGACCAGTGAAAATCGTTTGTCACTTGCCTTGAAAGCAGCAAACGCGGGGATGTGGCAATGGGATCTGATAACCAATCAAACGTTTTGGTCAGAAGAGAACTACCGCTTGTTGGGCTATGAGCCGCAGATCCATAACCCCAGCTATCAAAACTGGCTTAACGCGATTCATCCAGACGATCGAGAAGCTGCCGATCGGTTTGTGACCCAGGCATTAGCAGAAAAACGGAACTGCAGCATAGAATATCGCGTGCTCTTGCCGGATAACCAAGTGCGCTGGTCTGCTGATATAGGTGAAATTCTATATGACGCAGACGGCAACCCCACGGGCATCATTGGCATTCAGATTGACATTACCGAGCGCAAGCGGGTCGAAAACGAACGCAAACAGGCTGAGCTTGCTCTGCAACAGCTTAACCAGGAACTCGAACTTAGGGTGCAGAAACGCACGCTCGCCCTTCAGCAAAGCGAGGCTTGCTGGCAGTTTGCGCTAGAAGGGGCAGGCGATGGCGTGTGGGATTGGAATATTCAAACCAATCAGATCGCCTTTTCCTGGCAGTGGGGAGCGATCTTGGACGATGCTGAGCCTGGGGGAATCAAGACACTGGAGGAATGGAATCGTCGAATTCATCCTGATGATCGCGCCTCGTGCAACGACAAACTGGCTGACCATCTCAGCGGCAAAACTCCGATTTATCAGAATGAATACCGGGTTTACTGCAAAGACGGCAGCGAAAAGTGGATTCTCGATCGCGGCAAGGTCGTGGAGTGGACGGCAACGGGCAAACCGCTAAGAATGATCGGCATTCATACCGATATCACCGATCGCAAACAGGCAGAGGAACAGCGACAAGCCCTAGCCAATCGCCTTAAGCTGGCGGTAGAAGCAGCCCATATGGGGGTTTGGGATTGGGATCTGGTCAACGATTGCCTCGTTTCAGACGATCGCATTCATGAACTTTATGGCATTCAGCTGCCTGGAGCAGTCGACTCCTACGCAGCCTGGGAAGCCTGTGTTCATCCTGATGATCTACCGACCCGCCGTGCGGCTATCCAGCAAGCTCTTGTAGAAAAAACAGCGGTTAAATCAGAGTTTCGGGCAATTTTACCAGACGGAACCCTGCGCTATATCGAATCCTGTACGCTGGTGCTGCGCGATGCAGCGGGCACTCCGATTCGGATAATTGGCATCGATCTAGATATTAGCGAACGCAAGCGCGTTGACAACGAACGAAAAGCTGCCGAAGCCGCCCTGCGAGAACAGCAGCAGTTAACTGAGCAAATTGCGGAATCGACTCTGGCAATTTTGTATATCTACGACTTGATTGAACAGCGCAACGTCTACTGTAGCCAGCAGGTTGAAGCGGTATTGGGATACTCCTCCGCCGAGGTTCAGGCAATGGGTGATCTGCTGTTTGTGCTGCTGATTCACCCCGATGATATGCCCAGAGTCATCCAGAATCAGCAGAATTTTTCTCAAATGCAGGAGAATGAGTTTCTCGAAACCGAGTACCGAATGCGGCATAAATCGGGAGACTTTCGCTGGCTACTGGGTCGAGACAAAATTTGGAACCGCACTCCTGCGGGAAACCCCAGACAGGTGGTTGGCGTTGCCGTTGACATTACTGCGTTAAAGGAATACGAAGCAACGCTGCATCAGCAGGCAGAACGGGAACGGCTTCTGACCACAATCGCCCAAAATATTCGTAAAACGCTGGATCTAGAGCAAATCCTCGACACGGCGGTCATAGAAGTTCGGCGGCTGCTTCAGGTCGATCGCGCGATTATTTATCGCTTTGAAGCCGGCTGGAGCGGCTTGGTTGTGGCTGAATCCGTGGCGGAAGGATGGCAATCGCTGCTGGGCAGGCAGATCACTGATACCTATTTTGCAGAAACCCAGGTACAGCTGTACTTTCAGGGACAAATCACTGCCGTCGATGACATTTACCGTGCCAGCCTGACTCCCTGCTATCTCGAAATGCTGGAACAAATTCAAGTGCGGGCGTTGCTGGTGGTGCCCATTCTTCAGAACGACCATTTGTGGGGGCTTCTGGTGGCACATCATTGCCACAACACTCGCCAGTGGGAATCCTTTGAAATGGCATTGCAGGAGCAGTTGGCAACCCAGCTTGCGATCGCTATTCAGCAGTCAGAACTGCATCAGCAGGTGCAAATTCTCAACGCTGAATTAGAGTTGCAGGTGCAGGAGCGAACCGCTCAACTTCAGCAGTCTCTCCACTTTGAGGAATTGCTGAAACGCATTACGGATAAGGTGCGAGACAGCCTGGACGAACAGCAAATCTTGCAGGTAGTTGTCGAAGAGTTAGCCAAGGATTTACCGATCGAAGCCTGCGACACTGGAATTTACAACGCCGAGCAGACGCTTTGCACCATTGTGTACGAGTTTACCAATACTCTCTCTCCGATTCAGGGACAAACCTTTGAGATTGCCAAGGCTCCTCACAGCGAGATTCATCTCTCTCTTTTGCAAGGACAACTCTGCCAATTTTGTGGGCTGACGACCAATACCCTTCGCTCCGGGCAGCAATTGTTGACGATTCTGGCTTGTCCCATTCGGGATGAAAAAGGAATTTTGGGAGAGATCTGGCTGTTCAAATATTCGCAGGAACTGTTTAACGAGCTAGAAGTGCGGCTTGTGCAGCAGGTTGCCAATCAATGTGCGATCGCCCTGCGTCAATCTCGGCTTTTCCAGGCAGCGCAGCAGCAGGTGCAAGAACTGGAGCGGCTCAATCAGCTCAAAGACGACTTCCTCAGCACTGTTTCCCACGAACTGCGAACGCCAATGTCCAATATCGGTATGGCAACCCATATGCTCGGAATTAGCTTGGAGCAGTTGGGCATCCTCACCAATGAGTCAAATCCGATCGCTCGCTACTTCAATGTGCTGCGAACTGAGGGACAGCGCGAGATTAGCTTAATTGACAATCTGCTCGATCTCACCCGTCTGGACGCGGGGACTGACCCGCTCAATTTCACAAGCATTGGGCTTCAGTACTATCTTCCCCATCTTGCTGAAAGTTTTGTTGAACGTGCCCGCCAGCAACAGCAGCAATTCGCCATCCACATCCCGTCCGATCTGCCTCCCCTCATCACCGATATGTCCTATCTGGGGCGCATTCTCAGCGAACTGCTGAACAATGCCTGCAAATATACCCCCTCTGGAGAAGCGATCGCCCTTGCTGCCCAAGCCACACCAGAACATTTAGCAATTCGGATTAGCAACTCTGGTGTCGAAATTCCTCCAGCGGAACATGAGCGGATCTTTGACAAGTTCTACCGTATTCCCAACAGCGACCCCTGGAAATACGACGGGACAGGACTGGGATTAGCGTTAGTGAAAAAGCTTGTTCAGCGATTAGGCAGTAGAATTCGCGTGGAAAGTGCAGCTGGACAAACTGCCTTTATTGTCGAATTTAAGATTTCTGCTTAATGTGTCCACCGGGCACGATACCCTCGCGCATCCAGATGGCAGAGAGCCGGAAAACTGCTGTAGCGTCCTAATCCGCCTGTCCACCAGGGGTCGAGTGCCCGATAAACCTGATCACCCGTCAGCCCATCGCAGTAAAAATCGATCGCATCCCCAATGAGGTGACGGCTAAACGAAGCTCCGCCCACGTCCTGATTAATTGCCGGAGGACGATACCAGCTTGTTACCCGAAATGGACGACCAATGCGGTCGCGGGCTTGCTGGGCTAAAGCTGCAATTCGCACAATGCCGTCTACCGTCGCCTGATTGGGTGGCATTCGGGTTCCGCCGTGGGTGGCTTCTGCCCAGGTAAAGCTGCCGTTGGGCATAATTGCCGCATAAAGCTGAATATTCTCCGGTGTCCAGCGGGTCGGACGGGGAGGCAGAGGCGCAGGTTCAGGCGCAGGGGCAGCGTCGGTTGATCCACGCCCAGCCGTTTCCATTCGCCGCACATCTTGCAGTAAAGACTGAAGTGCCTTTTCGCGGGTATCCAGTCCTCGCCAGAGCTGCACCAGTCGAATCAGCGCCTCTCGCTGCTGGTCAGTTTCGCGATAAGTAACGGGCACACGGCGCATAAAGTCCAGCAGAGCGCGATCGAGCTGAGTCGCCGCATTGATGAGCTGTGTGCGATCGGGATTGCTGGCGGTCAGAATCTGCGAATTCACGCCCAGAGCCGTCAGAGCCGAGGTGCGCGAGTCTAACCCTGCCCAAAGGCGATAGGTTTCTGTGAGTGCGTTGCGCTGATCGCCCCGTCCCTGATAAAACTGCGGAATGCGCTGCACAAACGCCATCAACGCCGGATCAACAATTTGAATATTCGTTTCTGCCGAGAGATTATTTTGCAGCGCGACGATCGCCTCTTCCCGCGAATCGAGCTGCCGCCAGAGCTGCACTAATCGCACCAATGCCTCTCGCTGATGAGGGTATCCGGCAAAAAAAGGTGAAACCTGCTGCATAAACTGAAGCAAAGGCTGATCCAACCGGGTCGCATCCAGGGTCAGCAAAGCCGGATCGTTTTCCGGGATTCGGAGCAAGCCTGCGATCGTCGCCTCACGAGTATTCAGCTTGCGCCAGATTCGTACCGCTTCCAGCAAAGATTCCTGCTGATAGCTCAGTCCCAGATAATAGCGCGGCAGTCGTTCCACAAATCGCAGCAGCGCATTGTCGAGATAATCTAAGTTCTGCGGCAACTGGCTTCCGCTAAAGTCGATCGCCAAATCTGCAATCAAAGCCTGCTTTAGTGCATCCCGATCGCCGGGTTCTAATCGAGCAGAAGTCGGCTCACTCACCGGCGGAATGTAGCCCAGCGCAACCGTTTGAATGAATCGATCGCTATACCGCCCCTCTGCCCCATTCCACAAATCCGCCCCCTTCCACCCCTGAGCCGTCAACTTATCCGTCAGGCTGCGAATCGTATTTGCTGCAAACTGTACCTGTTCTGGAAACGTATCCACCTGCTCCGGCGGAATCCGATTGGCAGGCGAAATGCCCAACCCCGTTTCTCCATCGCTCAGTGCAGGACGACGCTGGACAGCATAAAGGGCGGCAAGAATGGGTTTATGAATCCCAGTGCGGGCGGCTTCGAGGAGATAGTAGTAGTTGCGCTGCTCTGGGTTGAGTCCTGCCATAGCGATCGGTGGGGGGAATCAGATGGTCTGTTTTATTTTGCCTGATTCGGGGGTGAGTGGGTGAGTGCAGGGTGGTTTTGGGAGGCGATCGGGAGAATAGGGCGATTGGGTGGATTACGGCAGTGGCAGGTAAGGACGATCGCCAAAGTCGGGCAAGGAAACATCCTGCTGCTCAAGCTGAGCCAGAGCGACCTCGATCGCCTTTTCGAGCTGAGAGTCTTTGCCCTGTCGCCAGTCTTGCGGGGTGATTTCGACTTCAATATCGGGATCAGTGCCGTAGTTTTCAACATTCCAGCCCACATCTTTGAACCAGAAAGAATACTCAGGCTGCGTCACCGTGCTGCCATCCACCAAGGAGTGAGTGGGTGAAATGCCAATGACTCCGCCCCAGGTGCGTTTGCCGATCAGCGTACCGATTTTCATCAGCTTAAAGCAGTGGCTGAAGATATCTCCGTCTGATCCGGCTTGTTCGTCAGTCAGGGCGACGACCGGACCCAGAACGGAATCGCTCGGATAAGGTTCTGGTTTGCCCCAGCGCGGCACATCGTAGCCAACTCGCTCTCTCGCCAATTTTTCGAGCAAAAGCTGAGAAACATGACCGCCGCCGTTATAGCGCACGTCTACAATTAAGCCCTGTTTGTGGACTTCTGCGAAATAGTAGCGGTGAAACTCTGCATAGCCACCCGCGCCCATATCCGGGATGTGCAGATAGCCAACTCTGCCCTGGGTTGCTTCTGTCACCTGGCGATGGTTGCGCTCGACCCATTCTCGATAGCGAATATGGGTTTCCCGGTTCAGTGTTTTGACTGAGACAGTGCGAGTCGTCGGTTTCGATTCGCTGGCTGTGTTATCTGTTGAATTATCGGGTGAGTTCTCTGGGGGTGCAGCTTCAGTAGGTACAGCTTCAGTAGGTACAGCTTCAGTAGGGGCAGTTTCAGTAGGGGCAGAATTGGTTTGGGCGGTTTCGGCATCGGTTTCAGCCTCTTCAGGACGGGCGGCAAAGGTAAGGCTTACTTCACAGCCCGACTGGTGAACGAGCAATTCCTGGGGCGATCGGTGTAACCCCACCCGTTGCCCGTTGATCGCCAGCAAAATATCGCCTTCCTGCACATTCAGCCCGACCTGATTCAAAGGTGAATCGTGCTCGGTCCAGGAGTCTCCCTGCACGATGTGGGTAATGCGATAGCCGTCTGTATCTGAGTCGTACTGGAAATCTGCACCCAAAAAGCCTAGGTGATAGTGGGGTTCGTGGCGATAGTCGCCGCCGTATTCGTAGGCATGGGACGTGCCCAGTTCGCCCTGCATTTCCCAGATCAGGTCAGAAAACTCCGATCGCGTTGAAATCCGATCGAGCAACGGACGATAGCGATCGTACACGCGCTCCCAATCCACGCCGGACATATCTGCCGTCCAGAACTGCTGCTGCTGAAGCCGCCAGATCTCTTTAAACATTTGCTGCCATTCCTGGGCAGGCGTCACAGAGACCCGAATGCGATCGAGCTTGAGCCAGCCGCTTTTCTTACCCGGTTCTTCTTTGGCGCGTTCCTTATCTTGGGGATTGGTGGAACAGACCCGCAGCCGATGACCCGATCGATAAATCACCGTCTTGTGATCTCTTGAAACTCGGAAGCTCGACACTTCACAGGCGAGACGTTCCTGCTTTTGTGCTTCAAAGTCATAGAGTTCCAGCGTTGCTTTGCCGTTGCCATTGCCGTTGCCCTGCTCCAGGCTGCCCGTGACCGGATATGCCGTAAACAGCACTTTCCCTTCTACGCCCCAGATTTGCCCGTAGCGTCCTTCGCTGACCGGGAATCCCAGAATGCGGCGATCGATTCCTTCAAGGTCAACTTTGACAGGCTGAATTTTCTTTTCTGCCTTCTCTGAATCTTTCTCTTTTTCTTCTTCTTTCTTATCGTTTGTCTTGTTCTCTTCCTTTCCATTTAGCAGCTTTGACTGCATCACAAACGGATTCGGTGTCTCTTTTTGCAGCGAGATTAGGAACGGACGCATTCCCTTTGGAAAGCCCAGATCAAAGTAGATTGAGTCATACACCGGATTAAAGTCGCGCACTGAAAGGAAATAAATAAACTTACCGCCCGGATCAAAAGCAGGCTGTACATCCCGGAAGCGGGGCGGTGTTAGGCGATGCAAGGTTCCGTCTTCCAGGTGACAGAGCTTGATCGAGAAAGTGAGCTGACTCTCGGCGCAGCTATAGGCAACCCATTGTCCATCTGGCGACCAGGAAAAGCCCTGGATCCAGGCAAAATTGCTGCGATCAAGGATTCGATGCTCCCTGGTATTCAAATCAATCCAGATCAGCTCGTGTCGATGGTTAGTCAAAATTACCTGATCGGCGGTCGGCGATACCTCTAGCCCGTTCACCCGCCCAATATCCAGCCCTTCCAAAACTTCTGCTTCTGTATCCAGATTCAGTGACAGGATTTCCAGTGCCTCAACTCCAGTGCAATCGCTCACCGATACCAATCGCTTTTTGTCATTTAGCCAGCGCGTTAATCGATAGCGTCCGGCTTCAGATTGCCCCAGCGACAGCACTGCCCCTTCCCAATTGCTCAAGGCAAACGGTTTGCCTCTGGTGCTCAGCGTCGTGGAATGTCCTTTTGGGTGCAGGTCATAGCTGTCAAGAAACTCGCTTGCTTCGACAAATTTTCGCTGTCGCTGCACTCTGGGACTGTAGAAGTCAACTTCAATTCGAGTGTTAGTGTTGGCTGCGGGATCAAAGCAGTACAGCTCTGCTCCTGCATGGTAGACAATGCACTGTCGATCGGTAGAAGCGTGGCGGGCATAGTATTTGCCGTGATCCGTGTGACGCTGCAAATCTTCCCCTTCAGGGGTGCAAGAGTAGATATTGCCGATGCCTTCGTGATCTGAAATGAAATAAATGCGATTGCCTACCCACATGGGCGCAGCCAGATTACCGTTGAGCTGAATCAGCAGCCGAAAGTTACCGTCCCCCTGCACATCAACCCACAACACGCCCACAGTGCCGCCTCGATAGCGTTTCCAGCGTGCCGGGTCCGCAATATTTCTGCCGATGACGACACCCCCGGCACGACCAAAGCTCACTGCATTCGCCACACCCCAGGGAAGCTCTTTGGGTAGACCGCCCTCAGGCTCGATCGTGTACAGCCGGGGCATTCGAAAAAAGGGCTGCGTTGCGCTGCTGCAAAACACAATCTGGCTGTCGGGAGTCCAGCCTACGGTTGAAGCGGAACCCGTAAACGTGAGCCGAGTGGCTTCGCCCCCGGTTGCGGGCATACAGTAAACCTCTGGGTGTCCTTCTTCCCGTCCGGTAAACGCCAGCAGCTCGCCATTGGGAGAGAGAACAGGATGCCTCACTTCACCTAGATTTGCCGTTAACCGGACTGCCGCACCGCCCGATCGCGGAACCGTCCACAGGTCATCTTCGCAGACAAACACAACACGATCACCGCTCAGGGTGGGATAGCGATAGTAACCAGCTTGATTCATGGAATTCGATCGGCTAAGAGAGGCAATTTCCTGATTTTAGACAATCTCCGCTAATTTGAGCGATTTATTGTTTCTCTGGGTACTTGACAAAAAGTAAAACAAATTCACCACAGTTTTCTTTTAGTCATATCCTCACTCGTATAGCTGAGTATCGTTTAAGTTTACTTAGGCTTCAATTTGCTACCGTCTCAATCACACTTCCCCTATCCCCATTGCTCGCCTGTTGTTCAATGCCTTCAGCAGCCATAGTTCACGCAGGAGGATTGATTAAAGTTTTTACAGAAGTTGTTTCTGATACTGACGTAAACCGTGAATTTGCGGTTTGAGGTCGAGTAAGTGAGGTCGAGAAATCAATAAAGTTTCTACAAAGACGATCGATTCTCTCGGTTATAGGCAAACACAAGCATTATTCAGACTCTCAAAGTACTGTGAGGCAAGCTTTTTAGTAGGGTTAGCAACCTTTGTTCTCCTTATCCTTCAGGATCACTCAGACGGAGGCGTAATAAAGTTTTTACGAAGACGACCGTTTCATGCCTTTTTCTCTAGGGGAGATCAAGTATTATCTTTAGTTCAATTGCATTAAGAGACGCTGAGGCTTTCTTAGAAAGGTACTGCTCTTAACCACCGTGCCTTGATTTTTTTGGAACGTCCGTAACGTGAGGTTGGAGACTGAATTGAACATAATTAAATCGAAATTAAATCGAACACTGTAGCTTCATAAATTCCAGATTGGTTTTGATTGGCTTAATTAGTTTCTATTGCTTACCCTGAATTCCCTTACCAAGCTATTTGCAGCACGGAGATACTGAATATGCTTCTTACAGATCGCCTCCGGGAGCTATCTACTCAAAATCCTTACTTCACGGTTACAGAAAATTTCTTCAAGCCCTTGCCCTATCCTGTCTATTTCGTAACCAAAGACCCCAAATGGCTTCCCTTAATTAATAACCCCGATTTGGCGTTTGATGATTCGTTTTATGAACTGTGCGTCACTGGACATGACATGTGGTCGGCTCAGGCATATCTCGATCTAAAGCGGCGCGGCTTTGATGTTCATCTGGTATCAGAGCCAGTACCAGGAAAAATTTGTATTATTCCTTACTATTACCTTCAACCTAAAGATTGGCTATTTAAAAGCTATGTTATCGGCTGCCGATACGATACTCCTCACCCCCAACTTTGTAATCACCGAATTGTTATCAACCCGCTACAGGTTCGAGATCAAACTCATCACTACTTACCCCATCGACCTCAGCCCAATCTTCGACCTCGTGATGCTTTGCGGGGCATAACGCTCAAAAATCTTGTCTTCAAAGGACACTCTTATAATCTTGCAGAACCGTTCAGAACTCCAGAGTTTCTATCAGCATTGGAAGCAATGGGAATTACTCTGAGAATGAGTACCGAAAATTTAGATTCAAGTTTTGCGGATTGGGCAAACTACACTGAGGCGGATGCCGTAATTGCAGTGCGGAATAACACCGTTTACGATATTTCTCTAAAGCCAGCTCTGAAGTTGATCAATGCTTGGTTTGCAGGATGTCCAGCTATTTTGGGTCCAGAGCCAGGATATC
This sequence comes from Cyanobacteria bacterium FACHB-502, assembly GCA_014695325.1. Taxonomy (GTDB): domain Bacteria; phylum Cyanobacteriota; class Cyanobacteriia; order Elainellales; family Elainellaceae; genus Leptolyngbya_A. The sequence continues at coordinate 210,926 of JACJNZ010000014.1, forward strand.
AACAAATACGCCGATCGGAACTGGATTACTTTGAGGTACGCACCCCCGAAGAAGCGATCGCAGCTCTCCAGCGGCTCCAGCAAGATCCCGAACTTTATCTAGCAATGGTTGAAAACGGCTTTAAGCGCGCTCAAGAATATACCCTCGATCGCGTCATCTTGGAATGGCATCACTTCTTAACTGGACCGATCGCTCAAGGATACGAACAATGGCTGCGTCGATCGGCGATCGAAAAACAGTTTGGGCGCCCCCTGCGCTATGCAGGGCAAATCGTTCGCCAGAAATTGGCAGAGAAAGAGTATAAGCACAAGATTCATCACGGACCTCGAATCCTTGAGGGAGCGCAAAGCAGCGTCTAAATTTTGCCTGCTCCTAACTTTTGCGTCTGACTTTTGCTTCTAACTTTGCGAGTGATGTCCCTTGCCCTGTTGGTTTCCAAGAATAGGGCAGGGAAACCTCGTTTAGCGATCGAGTTTACGAAAGCAGCTCAAAGTCCCCTACTCTTAGGGAGCATCCCGTAAAGCAACAAAAAAGGCGGCAGAGCCGCCCCAGTTGTTTTATCGGAGGTTTACCAGATCACTTGCACTCCACAGGAGTTCTAACTGGCTTACTTGTCTTCTGTGAATTCGGCATCGATCACGTCATCGCCGCTGGGAGCCGAACCGCCCGTGCTGCCGCCATCATCGCTCGGACCTGCGCCCGGTGCGCCTGCGCCCTGATACAGATTGCTACTGATGTTATAGAGCAATTGCTGCATTTCGTTCGGCAGGGAGCGCATCTTGTCGTAGTCTTCGGCGTTGATCGCCTGACGCAGCTCTGCCACCATGTCTTCCAGCTTGGTTTTGTCGTCTGCGGGAATTTTATCGCCCAAATCCTTGAGCTGCTTTTCAGTCTGGTATGCCAGCGATTCAGCCTGGTTCTTGATGTCGATCTTCTCGCGTCGCTCTTGGTCAGCCGATGCATTCATTTCGGCATCGCGCACCATTTGCTCAACCACATCCTTCGGCAGCGTCGAAGCACCCGTAATGCTGATCGACTGCTCTTTGCCCGTGCCCTTATCCTTCGCGCTCACATTCAGAATGCCGTTAGCGTCGATGTCAAAGGTGACTTCGATTTGAGGCACGCCCCGGGGAGCCGGGGGAATGCCATCCAGACGGAAGGTTCCAAGGCTCTTGTTGTCGTTTGACATCTGACGCTCGCCTTGCAGAACGTGAATTTCTACGTTGGTTTGACCGTCAGCTGCCGTCGAGAAGGTCTCAGATTTCTTGGTGGGAATGGTGGTGTTGCGCTGAATGATCGGGGTCATCACGCCGCCAAGGGTTTCAACGCCCAGCGAGAGCGGAGTCACGTCCAGCAGCAGAATATCTTTCACTTCGCCTGCCAGCACGCCTGCCTGAATTGCCGCACCGACTGCCACCACTTCATCCGGGTTCACCGACTGGTTGGGGTCTTTGCCCAGCACGCGCTTCACAACTTCCTGCACAGCGGGAATCCGGGTTGAACCGCCCACCAGGACGACTTCATCGATCTGGCTCTTGTCCAGCTTCGCGTCGCGCAGCGAGTTTTCAACGGGAATGCGGCAGCGATCGATCAAATCAGAGCAAAGCTCCTCAAACTTGGCGCGGGTCAGGGTGACATCCAGGTGCTTGGGACCGTCCTGCGTTGCGGTAATGAAGGGCAGGTTGATTTCGGTCTGAGTCACACTGGAGAGTTCGATTTTGGCTTTCTCGGCTGCCTCAGTAAGACGCTGGAGTGCCTGCTTATCTTTGCGAAGTTCAATGCCTTCGTTGCGCTTAAACTCTTCTGCCAGGAAGTCTACGATCTTCTTGTCGAAGTCGTCGCCGCCCAGGTGGGTGTCACCGGAGGTCGATCGCACTTCAAACACACCGTCGCCCACTTCCAGGATCGATACGTCGAACGTACCACCGCCTAAGTCGAATACCAGAACCGTCTCGTTGGTCTTCTTATCCAAACCGTATGCCAGTGATGCAGCAGTCGGCTCGTTGATAATTCGCAGCACTTCCAGACCTGCGATCTTGCCTGCGTCTTTGGTTGCCTGACGCTGGGAGTCGTTAAAGTAAGCAGGAACGGTAATCACTGCCTGAGTAACGTCTTCGCCCAGATACTTGCTGGCATCTTCCTTCAGCTTCCGCAGCACTTGGGCGGAAATTTCTTCGGGGGCGAACTGCTTGCCCTGTGCCGTACAGTCAATCTTGACGTTGCCGTTGATGTTCAGCACTTTGTAGGACACTTCGGTCATCTCGTTGCCGACTTCATCAAAGCGACGACCGATAAACCGCTTCACCGAGTAAAAGGTGTTCTCTGGGTTCATCACTGCCTGACGCTTTGCAATCTGTCCGACAAGACGATCGCCATTTTTCGTATAAGCAACAACCGAGGGTGTCGTGCGGAACCCTTCTGCGTTTGCAATAACGGTCGGCTTACCCCCTTCCATCACTGCCACACACGAGTTGGTTGTTCCTAAGTCAATTCCAACAACTTTAGCCATATACCTTTCAAATCTCCGGTTCTAGAGTTCTCGATGATCTGGTTGCTCACAAACCAAATGGATTGGGGTGTCCGTCCCTCGGCTGCCGGGTGTCCCGGTCGTCCTTTGTTCTAAGCAACGAGACTGCAATAAACAGCCAAACGCCGCCACAGCTCAGGATGCAGCACTACCTCTATAGTGTGTATTTTTGCTCATTCCTTGAAGGCGGGTTTACCGAACAAGGGGTGGGACGGTTTGATAATTCGGGATTGATGAATGAGTTTGTCTATTCTGTAAAAGATCCAATCTGTAGAAGATCCAAACGGCAAGGGTGCTGATAGAACAAAACCACGATCGATCGCAGAACAGATAGGCTTTATCCGAAATTTCAAATCCCAAACTCAAAGCTCACATGGTCTTAGTGTAAGAATTTCGATCGGGTGGCGCGTGGGGGCGAACCGTAACAGACAGGTGGTATTTGCCGTGCCGAGATAGATTTGGCTTCCGAGAGGAGAGCCATAGTCTCTGTAAGGGCAGGTTTTGCCAGAGGAGTAATGTTGGTTACGCTTTGTTGATGCGATCGCCCGTAACCGTAGAAGGCAGTTTCCCTGATGTTGTAGTGATACAGTCACCCAGTAATTCGCAAGGTTCGAGTATCACTGCCCAACCGGACAATCTCTATAAAATTTCTAAGTAGAATCTAAGTGTATTTTTTAACCTTTGTGTAGAATCTACGTAGGAACTATATTTTTTTGTGGAAATAAGTAAACTGTGAACAGTTGACCCAGAAATGAAAACGTTAGCGGGGCATCTTCACTCGATTTGCTCCAATCACTCCCGTCTCATCAGATTGCATCAGGGAATGTTGGGATGCCAGGGGTGGTTTATCAGAGCATCCGTAGAATCAGGCTTTTTGCATCAGGATCACAGTTTGCATGAGTTGACTCCGCAGCGTTAGCTCAAGGTAGGCGATCGTCTTATTTGTGCGATCGTCTCATTTCAGGTGGTCAACATTCAGGGACTCCTACCATTCACCTTTTTCAGGAGTATAATCCTATGTTGACGTTGAAGAACGCAGCAACGAAAGTTTCAGCAACCGCTTTTGGAACAGCAATGCTCACTGTGGGTGTTTTGCTAACATCGGCAACTGCTTCCGATGCCGCAATTATTGCATTGGGTGATTCCCACTCACCTTTTGGAACAAATACGATCGCTAATCTTGGCTTTAACTTGGTCAATGTGACGGACAGTGCTGCTCCGAACGGAACTACAATTTCCTCGCTTTTAGCACCTAATGGAATCACGGTCACTTTCAGCCCAGAGACTGGTAAAAGGACAGTTCCTGATGGATGGTCTACATGGAGCAATGGTTACACAGGTCCTGTCTACAGTGATTCCGTGACGACAAGCCTCACGCTTGCTTTTTCATCCCCTATCACTGCCTTCGATTTCTTTGCTGAACCCAATCCTTTTGACTTCCGCAATATTACAGCAACGACTGCAAGTGGTGCGACCTTGACCCAATCTGTTAACGGTTTAGCGGGAGCCAAATATTTCGGGTTCTACTCGGACAATGCTACTGACGAAATTACTTCAATTACCATTTCGAGTTCAGATAACTTTGCAATTGGTCAAATGCGACTTGCTGCTACGCCAGTTCCGACTCCTGCCCTCCTGCCAGGTTTAATTGGCATGGGCATTGCAACCTTCCGTAAGCGCAAAGGGGAAGCGGCTCAGGAAAGCAGCAAAGCTTAATTTGCGTTAACCCATTAAGTCTTGAGTCGGAGGATTGAGTCCAGCTTCAGGTGAATGCCTGGATGCCGGGAGCCAACCTCCGGCTTCTTTTGTGGGAATCGATTTTGGGAAAACGATCGCCCTTCACCCACACACCCCCTACGCGATCGAAGCAAACAGCCCCGACCAATCGATCGCCTCAGGACGATTCCCCTTATTCACCATCTCAAAAATCTTGTTTGCCGCATTCGGGTTATGCAGGGATTCTACGCAAGCAGCCGCCACATCGATTCGGCTGGTTTGCCCGGAGAGCGTGTCGCCGGTGCCGATCGCAATTCCCTTTTTACCGCCTGTGGTGGCTTTCATCAGCGTATTGAGGTCATAGGACGTAAAGGGACCGTCGATGAGTTGTCCGGGTCGAATGATGGTGTAGGGTAAGCCGGATTGGACGATCGCCGCTTCGCCCTGCTGTTTTGCATCCAGGACACCAAAGGCGTTGAGTACCGTATAGGGAAACTGGGTTTTGTGTTCCACGCCGCAGGAAGAAACAAAGACAAATCGCTGAAGATAACTTGGAGCTGCCTCAACCACATGGCGCACGCCGTCCGCATCGACAATTTGGGGACTATTTTTGGCGTGAGCAGTCCGGTAGCCTTTGTCCAGGAGAATCTTGCTCCACTGCTGGAGCGTTTGCAGCCCTTTCGCTTCGGGGAGGTCAAACTGCCAACGAGCCGAAGGAAACGCGGTTGTTCCAGTGGCGCAAATCAGATGGGTAATGCCCAGCATGGCAGACGGCAAGGTTTCAGGCTGACGAATATCCCCGATTGCCGCTTCTACTCGATCGCCAAACAGTTTTTCTGCTTTCTCTGCACTGCGCGTCAAAACCCGAACCGGAATTTCTTTTTCCAGCAGCTTTGCCACCGCTAACTGTCCCACGCCTCCGGTTGCACCCACCACCAGCACCAGATCTGCCACGATCGCCTTCCTCCTGAAATTTTGGTTTCTAATTTCTCGATCTACTTTTTCGATCTACGTCAGTTTAGAAGGATTGCTCCAGCAGCGAATCTGCTGAACGAATTAAGTTTTGCCGAATGCAACCCTGAAGGAGTTGTAGGAAAAGTGCGATCGATCGAGCACCTATCGAACTTTCTCGCTGGAATGACTAATCTTGTTACCCTTGTGCTCGTTGAGAATGGTAATGGGCTGCGACTCCCGAATCGATGGTTCGCAAAAATGTAACGAGAGAACCTGGTGCCGGAACATTGCCAGAAAATAAGGAATCAACCCCTTTGCAGGAGTCATCACAGCAGTAATCAGCTCTACGTCTCAACTTAAAGTCCCCCCTTGCTCTTTCAAAGCAGCAATTTACAGATGGGGGATTCAGGAGGCAATGTAGAGACTCCAAGCCTCCTCAAACAACCTTTTTTCCCCTCAACTCATTTACGACCCATCATGCTGACTCCCTTCGATCGCCAAACTCAATCCCACCATTTCAGCCCCTTCGCTTTCCTCACCAGACCCAAACGCCTCATGCTGTGGGGACTGAGTGGAATCACCTTATTGCTGGTGAGCTGTCAATCTGCGCCCCGCCCCCTCCCGGCTCCCGTTACTCCTTCAGAAACACCAACCCAAACTAATACGACCTCGTCTACCCCCAGTCCATCTGCGTCGAAGCGGTATGCGTTTCCGCAAGCAGGGTTCGGCTTTGTCTATCCCGCAGATTTTGCGATTGCCGATCCGGTCGATAATGCTTCTGATGGACTCGTGCTACTAGAACTCTGGCAGCAGAAAGTGTATGACGACATCGTTGCCGGAAAGTATGAAGGCGGAACCGAATATCCGTCCAGTGTCCAAGTTGTTGTTGATCGCAATCCCGATAACCTGGATTTACAAGCCTGGGTTGAAGGTCACTCCAGCCGCTTCTCGCAGCCAAAAGACTTTCAGGCACGATCGATCGCAGGTCAAAACGGGTTGAGCTTTAGTTCCACTGGCTTATATGAACATGAAAACGTCGTGGTTGCCCATCCCAGCGGAGAAGCAGTGATTGTCATCAGTCTGGCAACGATCGGCAATCCAGAAGTGGATGAACCCAATCGACGAGCATTCACCGAAATTGTGAACAGCTTGCAGCTCAGCTCACTGACCCAGCCCTGAGCCAGAGTACTCCTGAGCAGATTGGGTGCGAAACATCAGCAGCGGCGGACGAATACACAAGTAGAGAAGGGGGCCAAACAGGGGAATCAGCGCGACGATCCAGAACAACTGCGAGTTGCTGTGGAGTCCTCGACGTGCCATATCATCGCTTAGCAGCGTGGGATAGGGAAACAGCAAACAGAGAATGCCAAATGCCAGCGTCATTGCGTGGATAAAGCGATCGCCCTGAAAAACTTGAGCAAACGCCCCCCAATCGCCAAAGAACAGGGCAAACCCCAGCAAAAACAGCGTACTGCCCGTCAAAATCAGCCCCATGATTGGAGAATCGAGCCACTTTAACCAGGCATCCTTTTCGCCGGAAAACTGCTGATTGGGTTCGCGCAGTGCCAGATAGGGAACCAGGGATAGAAATCCAGTTCCAATTGAACCCAGCATAAATGCCCAGGCGGGTAATTTTTGCATTCTGCCGTCCGGGAAGATCAGACAGCTATAAATCAATAGCCAAATGCCAATCATGCTAAACAGTGAAATTGTCACCGGATTGATCGCAGGGAGCTGTCCCTTGAGAAGCGTTTGCACGGGTTCTAACAAATTGACCCGCAGCGGCGGCGCAAACAAAAACACATAGGCAATAAAACCTAGCTCAATCAACCAGAGAATCAGTCTACGCAGCATTATCCTCCTCCCTTTTCATCGTCCTCGATGGCTTGCTTCTCAGATGCTTCGCAGTTTCCCTTGTGGGGTAATTGCTTCCCTTATTGTTCAGAGTTTATGCGACGAAAAACACTGCCAGAGGGAAGACGTGCAAGCTCTTTGATAACCCACTAAGAGGACTGTCTGAGGAAACGGTGACTGCAATTTTATTCGGCGATCGATCATCAATAAATCATCAATGAATTATCAATAGAATATGTATAGTTTCTGCTGCCACATTAATAATTGGTAATTTATTGATACCTTGACTTGAATTTATTTATTAGAGTCATCACAAAAAAATCAATTTTGTCTATCTATTATTGTTGGTATATCAGTATATTTTGCCTTCGATTGGGGTTAACGAATCACCCAAAAATTTTCTGAAAGTCACTTTTGCATAAATTTAGTGAATTTTAATCAAGCAATAGGGTTTACAGACTATTGATGATTATCTGTAAGTTGATGATTGTCTGTAAACATAGCGATCGTTTCTCTGGCGATGCGTTTAGTTGGGCAATCGAGAGATGCAGTAGGGTAGGGAGTTGAACCTGACCATCTACCTGGTCGATCGCCTGCTGTGCGTCAGAAGAAATTCAAGACAAACTATGGAGAAGACGGAGAAGAGTTTGGAGAAGGACTCGGAGCGGCTGGACTTGCAGGAGACGCTTCAGGACTCGGAGAACTTGCCGAACTCGGTGATGCATCAGGGGATGGATCAGGTGACGGCTTTGGAGATGCTTCAGGACTCGGAGAAGATGCACCGGGAGATGGGCTGGGAGACGCTGCGGGTGCAGCCTGCTTTTCCGCTGCTGTTTGTTTCCATTCTGCTAAAGGACGATTGACTGCATTCTCAAAGCTGGGAGAAACCAGGCTTACTTTTAGATCGGCATTGGCGTCGGTGGATGGATCAGCTAGCGCGTAGAGAAAACTGCGGTTAAAGTCATATTCCCCTACAATCAGGCGATGGGTTTCCTGGTTGTCGAGCGTGACTTCGATCGCTGCAAACGGCTGATGAAATCCATACTGTTCTCGCTGTGCTGCCGGAACTGTAAACGTCCGATCGCTCGTGCCCGATGTCATTAGATCCAGCAGAAAGGCGATCGAGGCGGCACTGGCAGGGGTTTGTTCAGGTTGCTGCATTTGCCAGATTCCCTCAGCGTCACGCTCAAACTTAAGCGACCGAAGGGGCGTCGTGAGCGACAGCGTTTTAACCTGCTTTTCGGTGAAGGCAAAGAGATCGCTAGGTTCGCTCTGGGAAGCCTGCTGACCCTGTGATTGATTTTGAGGCTGATTTTGTACCGCCACCAGCGTTACGCCACCCAGCAGTAAAGCAGTGAGCAGCAGCAGAAAAGTAGAGGGTTTGATCTTCATTGCTTCTGCAAGTTCAAGGAATCGGATCTTAGAGAACAGTTATCGCCGCTTCCACCACACCAGTCCGGCAGCAGCAAAAGCGATCGCAGGCAGCAGCGCAAGCGCAGTTCCGGCGGCAGACATCTGCTGTTGAGGAGACATCACAATCCGGCGATTTTTCACTTCTCGCGGACGAATCGCCAACACCTGATCGTCTTGCTGACTCAGCCAGCCCAGCGAGTTCAAAAACACATCGCTGTTAAGCTGCTGGGCAAATACGCCGTCTGTTGCGAAGCCAGAGTTGCCAATCACCACCAGGCGAGATTGTCCCTTATTTTCGCTGGCTGCTGGATTGGGGCTGGGACTGGCTGCTGGACTAGGGCTGGCTTCCGGGCTAGGACTCGAACTGGAACTGGCACTGGCTTCCGGGCTAGGACTGGCACTGGGGCTGGCACTGGGACTGGCACTGGGACTGGCACTAGGACTGGCACTGGGGCTGGGACTGGGACTCGGAGCAGGGCTTGGAGCTTCTGCCTGTACCCCCCGGCTCAGGGCATAGCCGATCGCAAATGGACCCTTTGGATCGGTCGCTGCATCGAACTGAAGTTCACCATTTTCGGCAACGCGCTGGGCGGTGGTGCGATCGCTGGTAATCAGAAGACCCGTGGCTTCGATGCCCTCGACCTGCCGCTGCTGCACCGGACGCGCTAGAGGATAAAAGGAAATGCCGTTGCCAAAGCTGCGTGTGATCGGATGATCGCCATATTGATTAATAATCGTCACGCCCGGACCCAAGCCAGAAGCTTCTCCGGCGGGGTCAATGACAATGCGATCGCTCATCTGAAGTCCCCACTCCTCCAGCAGCGGATTGAGCTTGGGGTCGGTTTGCGGATCGATCAGCAGCATTAAGCCGCTCTTGCGCTTCAGATACTCCCTGAGGGCTTTGACTTCTGATTCGATCAAGGGACGCTGGGGACTGGCAATTACCAGCACAGCAGCATCTGCCGGAACCTGCGGGTTTTCTGCCAGGTTGAGCGGCGCGCCTTCATAGGCTTCTTCAGTAAGCCGCTGGGATGCCTGCAAAAAGCCGCCCTGTCCTGCTTCTAGCTTGCGTTCACCGTGTCCCTGCAAGAAGTAAACCTTTTGCGGCTGGCTGTTGGTGATTTGGGCAATGCCGTTGGTCAGCCGTCGTTCTGAAAGTTTTTGCTCTGGAGTCACGGTCTGCACAGGTCGGCGGTTCGTTCCCGATTCAACAAATACATCGCCGATCGTCTGCACTTTGTATTCTCGCGCCAGTCCCGGTTCGCGCTGGGGGTCGATGTACTGATAGCTGAAATTAGAGTTGATTCGCCGATAGTTATCGAGCAACTGCTGATCGATCGGATTGGGTGTGGGCGAAAAAATCGTGGCTTTAACGGGCTGTTGAAGCTGCTGCGCGATCTCCTGCGACTGAGGAGCAAGGGTAAAAATCTGGTTTTCCGTCAGGTCAACCCGGCTGTTAAACCGCACTGCTAGAAAGTTCACCATGCCCAAAATGGCTAAAACGGCAAGGGCAGACAGCAGCGCATTGGTGCCAATTTGAGTCGATCGCCTACCCCAAAAATTTGGCTGCTGATAAATCAGAAATACTAGCCACAGTCCGAGGAGAACAAATCCAGCGATCATTAGTCCAGATGGAATGCCCGCCCAGTTTCCCGCTACGATTCCTGCGGTCGCACCCACAATCATCAGCACAGGACCAAGCCAAAATAGCCACTTGAGATGGTTCCAGTTCAGTTGCTTCCAGTTCAGTCGTTTTGTCAGCTTCATGGACATCTGAGGAAATAGGGAGAGACAGAGAAATAAACCTGTTTGTATGGATGAGCCGGAGGGAAACTGCGATCCCCCAACTAGCTACGCTGGAATCGAAATGCCTCGATCGACTGTGCCGTGAGAAATAGCCCCAGCACAATGTAGCTGAGAAACACAATCAAGCTACTGCTGTCTACAATGCCCTGCGTCAGGTTCGTGTAGTTTTTCACCAGAGACAGATGACCCAGCGCATTACCTACTGGACCACCGATCGCGTTAGCGACCAGATCTACGACCCATAGGAGCAAAATCAGCCCGAACGTGAGAATTGCCGCCAGAATTGTGCTGTCCGTCAGCGAAGAGATAAACATCCCCAGCGACAAAATCGCCGCCCCCATCAGAATCAGGGCAAAGTGGCCCAGCAGCATCACCGTGGGCGACACAGGCGGGTCAGCAGCACTCAGGGCGATCGCTTGATACACTAGCAACGGCAGCACCAGCGTTGTAAAAAACGTGACCACGCCCAACAGCTTGCCCAGCGCGACCGCCCAGTTTGTTACCGGAGAAGTTGCTAGAAGTTCGATCGTGCCCCGCTTGCGCTCTTCGGTGTAGAGCCCCATCGACAAAATCGGCAGCACAAACAGAGCCAGCGAGCCCAGTACCCCCAAAAACACCGTGAGAAACTGATAGGCAACGTCGATCGGCGGTTCTGTAATTCCTACCTGATCGCGCACTGCTACTTGAGCAATTAACCCTTCGGGGCTAAGCAAAATCGACACAAAGAAAAAGCCGCTCAGCAGCCAGAACACGCCTGCAATGATGTAGGCAAAGGGAGAAGCAAAATAGCTTTGCAGTTCCCGCCGATAGATTGCGATGATGTTGCTTAATACGATTCCCATTGCCGCTTCTCCTTATATCGCCGTACCCGTTGCCGAATTAGACTCGCTCTGTGCTGCTGCTTCTCCGAGGGCTTCTTCTGAAATCGTTTCTTCGGTCGTCAGTTCCAAAAACACTTCTTCCAAACTCACCTGCACTCGCCGCATTTCGTGTAGCCCCCAGCCTGCGGAGACGATCGCCGCTGCAATATCGCGTCCTACATGATGTCCAGCCTGGAGTTCTGCGTCTAATGTCAGACGATATCGGCGGTGCGTCCCCGGTAAAGCCTCGTCTGCAATGACCTCAACTGCATTAATCGGGGGCAACTGCTGAAGCTGCTGCTGGATCAAAAGTGGATCGCCTTCGACCTCTAGCTCATAACCCGCCCCGCCCGTGAGCTGTGCCATGAGCTGATCGGGTGTGTTCATCGCGACTACCTGCCCCCGGTTGATAATTGCCACCCGGCTACAAGTCATACTTACTTCTGGCAGGATATGGGTCGAGAGAATAATCGTATGCTCTCCCGCCAGGCTCTTAATCAAATTGCGAACTTCGATAATTTGACGGGGATCAAGCCCAACCGTGGGTTCATCTAGAATAATCGCGGGCGGATCATGCACGATCGCCTGGGCAATGCCGACTCTCTGACGAAATCCCTTCGACAGCTTGCGAATTAAAACCTGTCGCTTGTCCAACAAGCCGCACCGCTTCATTGCTAGCTTTACCCGCGTGGGACGATCGCCTGCCGAAACCCCCTTAAGCCGACCGACAAAATTCAGATAGCCCTCCACCGACATATCCGGGTAGAGCGGCGGATTTTCGGGCAGATAGCCAATGCGCTGACGCACTGCCATCGAGTCTTCATGCACCTCAAAGCCAGCAATTCGGGCTGTGCCGCTGGTCGCAGGCAAATAGCCTGTCAAAATTCGCATCGTCGTGGTTTTCCCGGCTCCGTTTGGTCCCAGGAAGCCCAGAATTTCGCCTTTCTCCACGGAAAATGTGATGTCCTGGATCGCGGAAGTCGTGCCGTAAATCTTACTCAGATGGTCTGCTTCAATCATTCTGCTTTTGTTGTGCTTCAGATGGTTCTGCTTCAGATGGCTTGCTTTGGTTATTCTGCTGCAATCATAAGCGACATGATCGGGAGGGTCGGAGATCGCCAATTCAGGTCAATTCGCATTTGTTCGGCATCTATAAGGAGATTTGAGAAGGGTTCCAGGTTCTGCATTGTCCCCTAAATTCCTGACAGGTGGGAAACTTTGAGCGTTAAAACCGATCGGCTCGGTTTTCCTAGAATTAGGGGTTAGGGGGGCGGATCGAGTTGCAGATACAACGCTTCAAACATCCTCTTTAGACGGAATTCTCCAGAAATTCCCTGAAATCTTCCCGGAAAAGAACTGCACCGCTAATCATAAGGCGATCGGACAAGTTCTAACCAAAGGGAATCCAACCGTGTCAGATCTTAACGATATTTTCCTGCAGTTGACTTGACGAAGTTTTGATAACTTTGTTACGATTAGCAATAGAATAAAGTATTCTTAACACAAGTTCGCAGCGCAAGCTTGCAACACAAGTTCGCAGAAAGGATCTTCTTTTCCTATGGGTCTGGCAAATCAGTCTTACTTTTATTGGTTTAGCTTTACCACGGCTCACCGGGGGTAATTCCACTCAGTTAGGGAACCTCTCGATGAGCCGCAGAACTTGAAAGTCTGCGGTTTTTGTTTTATCTAGCTTCTTCGATTAATCACACTCGATTCGCACCGATGACGACTATGCCCTACACTGTTTGGTTTTTTGGCTTTTACTTTTGGACCAGGCTCACGTCCGGGTAAAGTCGTCATGCAAAAGTCGAACCCTACCCGGACAGCCTCAAGGCTCCGGGTTTTTTAATGCTCCTTCAGTCCCATCTCTCACTCAATCCCCAAAACTCCACCATGCAGAAAGCAAAACTTGTCCTCAAAACTTCCGCTCAGCCTCAAACAATCGTCCATTTAAGCGAAACTGTCACCGTTGGCGGTTCTGATTTGCTGATTGTCGGCGGACCCTGTGCCGTCGAAACCGCGGCACAAATGGAAGCAGTCGCCTGTCGCCTCGCTACGGGTCCAATTCAGGCAATTCGCGGCGGGGTGTACAAGCCCCGGACTTCGCCCTATGACTTCCAAGGACTCGGCATCGAAGGGCTGAAGATTCTGGCATCGGTGCGCGATCGCTACGGACTGCCTGTGATTACCGAAGTGATGGCAATTTCCCAAATCGAAGAAATCGCAGCTTATGCCGATGTGCTTCAGGTTGGCAGCCGCAATATGCAAAATTTCGATTTGCTCAAGGCACTGGGACAGGCAAACAAGCCGATTCTGCTGAAGCGCGGTTTGGCAGCGACGATCGAAGAATTCGTCATGGCAGCCGAATACATCATGAGCCACGGTAACCCGAACGTCATCCTTTGCGAGCGCGGCATTCGCAGTTTCGATACCTACACTCGCAACGTGCTGGATCTGGGTGCAGTCGTCGCATTGAAGCAAATCACTCACCTGCCCGTGATCGTTGACCCTAGTCATGCTGCCGGAAAGCGCGAACTCGTTCCCAATCTAGCAAAAGCGGCGATCGCTTGCGGTGCAGATGGCATTATCGTTGAGTGCCACCCGGAGCCGGAGCAGTCTGTTTCGGATGCGCGTCAGGCACTTTCGCTTGAGGAAATGGTGAATCTGGCGCGGAGTCTGGAGCCGATCGCTCAGGCTGTGGGTCGTACGATAGTTTCTGGAACCGGGAATGTACCCCGGTTTTCTTTTGTCTAAATCGCTTTTGTCCAAATCGCTTTTGTCTAAATTTCTCTTGCTCAAAAACAACTGCCAGAAATAACGAAATGAAGGACGTAGGGCGATCCATCTCTGTCTGAATTAAGATGCGGAGCGATCGCAACACTGATATCCTACTGAGAGTTTGCAGGGTTGGATTTGAACGATATCTGACACTCTGCGCCTCGCCCAAACGCTTCAACTCGCCCCTTTCGGCATGATTGACTTCGGTAAATTAATGCACCAGCAAGCCGATACCATTGTTCAGCAGTGGGTCGAAGCGGTGCGTCAGGATGAGCAAATTCAAACTACTGGCGAACTCACCTACAAAGCCATTCAAAATAGCTTGCCTAAAGTGCTAAATGCGCTGGCAACGATTTTGTCTGAGGAAGAACGCAGCGACGTGCAAACCCTGATCGAAACAACGCTAGAACATGGCATAGTCCGGGCGGATCAGGGGTTCGATCCGGGTGAGATTGCGCGGGAATATCGCCTGCTGCGATCGATTATTTTTGAGGTGATTGAAGCCGAGCTGCTTCAAGCTTCGGCTGCCGAACTGCTGCGTGCGGTCAGGTTAATTGACACGGTGATTGATGAGGCGATCGCCCGCTGCTTTCAAAGCTATACCGAGAGTCGGCTGCATGAGTTAGAGCAGCTTCAAAGTCAGCTTAAGTTGACGAATCAGGAATTGACCCGCCTCGTTCGCGCCAGCAAAGCTAATCTTTCAGAGCTTGCCCATGAGCTAAGAACGCCCCTCACTTCGATTATTGGCTACTCGGATCTGTTTTTGCGGCAGCATCGACAGGACGGTAGCACCAGAGACTCGGTTCCTAATCTAGAGAGTATCGATCGTGTTTTACAGGCAGGACGACAGTTGCTCCGCCTGATCAATGATTCGCTGGAAATCTCGCGCTACGATGCAGGACAAATGCAGCTTCAGCTCAGTCCGGTGAATATTTGTGAGCTGGTGCAGACGACGGTGGACATGGTGCAACCTCTGGTGGCGGCTAGAAATTTACAGCTCCAGTTTGACTGTGATCCCGCTCTAAATCATATTTTGACTGATTCTCTACGGCTTCAGCAAATCGTCACTAATCTGCTGAGCAATGCCATTCGCTACACCGAGCAAGGTGAAATTCATGTCATTTGTCGGGCGGAGGCGATCAATCTCCTAAAAGGGAAAGCGGATTCTCCCTGTTGGAGCCTGACAGTTGCAGATACCGGGTTGGGCATTGCCTCAGAGGAGCAGCAGCGCATTTTTGAACCCTATGTACAAAGCAATTTGCAGAAGCTCCGCGACAGCGAAAGTACGGGGTTGGGATTGGCAGTTGTTTCCCGATTGGTGAAGCTGTTCCAGGGCGAAATTCACCTCGAATCTCAGTTCGGCATTGGCTCTACCTTTATCCTGACTTTTCCGCTTCTGTCTCCCGATGGCTCTACTTTAGCTTCGATGTCTTGACCCTGCCGCGACAGCGATACATCCGATAACGGTATCCATCAACTGATTCTGGCTCTGTTTTTGCCGCACAACGCTGCTTTTTAAGCACTCGATCGACTAACCCTGGCTCTACCTCATGAAAATTAATTAGCCATAGATCGATCGGTGTTGTGACTTCGCTTAAAGTTTTGTCCAATGTTTCTGCAACTGTGCTGGTGCTGCGCGGAGTATCGTGCGCCAGAAGAAACCGCAGATCGATCGGCAGCGTTTTTCCTGCTGAAGTCGCCTGGGAGCCAGCCTGTTCAACTGCCAGAGCAACTCCCATCAACCGCCCGGTTTGCCCATGGGTGCGGTGGGGAATCGCAATCAAAGTGCTCTGCGAGGAGTGCCGCAGAATATCCTGTGCAACCACATCCGGGCGATGAACTTTTTGATAGCCCAAATTGAAAACAACGGTCAGTCCACCGACTAGACTCAAAAGCCCGATTAAAAGAATGGTTTTGCGTCTACTTACGCGCAGCAGCTTGAGTAGGGCGATCGACACTTGATCAGCACGGGTTTGGGCAATCTCACGAACAACATTCCACCCTGCCGCCAGACCTGCCGCGATCAGGGCAACCGTCCCCGGAAAGTAAACAAAGTTGTAGCGAAACGCGCCGGTCAACTCTGCCTCAAAAAGATAGGTGATGCTAAAGAACAGTAAAATTGCACTGATGACAAAGCAGCCCAGCACCCAAACGGAAAGTCGGGTATCCCGATCGACACACTGCACGTTTAGCCCCCAGAAGACTTTGGGCAGTGTCCACAGGGTCAACATCAACAGCCCTGCTCCCGATAGGACAGCGATCGTCTCTGAAGGGGACTGGATTGGTAACAGATAAATCATCGAAATCCAGCCTGCCACTGCCTGACCGACCGGCTCTAACCAGGCAAATCCACTGCGCTCGCCTCGATAAATCCAGCGCGTTAGCTCCCCATCCTGAATATTCAGCAGCACCGGAAACCAAACGATTCCCGTGCCCGCAGTTCCGGCTGCCACAAGCCAGATGCGTTGCCAGTGGACTGAAGGATGCCAGATTCCTCCTTCTCGCCAGCTCTGCACCAATCCCAGACAGGCAATGACGACGGCTTCGGCAATCAGGGTAAAGGTAAAAAAGTAATGGCTCGCAATGCCCAACCCGTTGATCAAAATCCAAACCCAGCACACCCAGTAGGGCAACGCAATCCGATCGCGAATCGTGCGGGTAGCCACAATCAAACAGCAAAGGGAAGCAATAATCCAAAGAATTGGCAGCGTATAGTGCCGCGCTTCTTGAGCGAGATAAACGGCAAACGGTGAAACTGCCATCAGCCCGGCTGCTACCTGTCCCACAATCCGCGATCGAAACGCCAGCCGGCCTAGCCAATAACTTGCCGGAATCGAAGCAACGCCAAACAAAACCGACAGTGATCGAGCTGCCCAGGCGGAAACCGTTCCAAGCTGATTCGTCGGAAAAAGCTTCAGCCAAAAGTGGCTCAGTATGAAATACAGGGGCGGATGGTTACTCTCGCTCAGCAGCGATTGCACGACCTGATCCACGCCGGTTCTAGATTGCGGGCGCAGGGGCTGCAAAAGCTGATCGGCTGTAATCACCTGATCGAGCGGCACGGTCAAAAAACGATTGCCCAGGCTAAAGACGATCGTAGAAAACTCATCTGTCCAGAGCGGCTTTGCAGCAAGCTGAATCAGACGCAAACCCAGCCCCAATGCTATTAGAAACAGCAAAAGCCAGAGATGCTGCCGACCATGATTAAACGCCGCTTTCACGCTACGCGGGCTCCTTTAATGCGATGACTGCCCCAACCATGAAAACTTTTCCTGAAACTTCTCCCTTAAACGGGTTTGGGTTGACTCGATGCGGATTCTGCCAGCAGCGTCAGCAAGGCTTCAGCGAGACGATCGTAGTCCGCCAAACTGTTATAAAGCTGAGCTGAGATGCGAATCAGAGCGTTGCTTTGCAGTTCCCCCACGAAAGAATCGGCTTTACCCTGCCCGAAAACACGCTGCCAGGGAATCAAGGGCACTTCAATCTGAAAGCGATCGAACAACTGATGCTGTACCCCTGAGGCCAATTTCCCAGGTAAAGGAATCGCTGCCATTGAACCAACCAGGGTGTCGGGACAGGGAGGCGACACACTCAAGGCATGACAAAGAAGTTGACGCGCCCTGATTGCCATTTGATGATTGCGCTCTATGACGGCATTCCAGCCCCCTGGTAAGAGGGAGTCCATAAACTCAACTGCACTTGCCACACAGCAATAGGCGGTTGGGTCGTCTGTGCCTGTCCAATCAAACTCCAAATGAAAGCGCGATCGATCGGTCCGAACTGAATTTGCACCATGACTGATCACAAGCGGGCGAATCAAGGACTGCTTTGCTTCGGAAACATAGAGAAAAGCAGCTCCTTTCGGCGCACATAACCATTTATGACAGTTCCCTGTGTAGTATGTTACCCCTAATTCCTTCAGGTTGAGTGCCACCATTCCGGGGGCGTGTGCCCCATCGACCAAAACATCCACCCCTGAACCGCGAAGCTGCTGTGCGATCGATTGAATTGGAAAAATCAGCCCGGTCTGGCTGGTAATGTGATCCAGCAGCACAATTCGAGTTTTGTCAGAAACTTGTGACATAACAGCGGTGATTACCTGCTCAGCAGACGCTAACGGAAAGGGAACTTCTGCAACCACCACCGTTGCCCCAGATCGCTCCGCTATAAAATCCAGCGCATTGCGGCAGGCATTGTACTCATGATTCGTCGTCAGCAGCTCATCCCCCGCCCGCAAAGACAGCGATCGCAGCACTGTGTTCACGCCTGTGGTGGTATTGGGAACGAAGACCAGCTCTTGTGGCGTTGTTCCGATGAACTCGGCTAGCCGCTCACGCGATCGATCCAGCAATGGCTCATAGGCATCCTCAAAAAAGCGCAATGGCTCTGCCTCAAGCTGCTGTCGAAAAATTTGCTGCTGTTCCAGAACGGCGATCGGACAGGCTCCAAAAGAACCGTGGTTCAGAAACGTGATATTGGGATCGAGTGACCAATGATGGCGCCAGGGGGATTGAGGTTGCGTACCCAAATCTATCCCTGTCTGTCTTTTGTCGATTGATTTCATGGATGGCGATCGTCAACTTTAATCGTCAGCTTTAACTTTAAGTTGACAACCTATCATCCTTCTCTCACTGATCTAGCAAAACTTAACTGATCTAGCGAAATTTATTTTGATTGAATTGACTTAACTCCCCAGGCTGGATTCGAACCAGCGACCAATCGGTTAACAGCCGACCGCTCTACCACTGAGCTACTGAGGAATGCTCACGCGAATCTAATAATAGCCAGAAAAGCCTGAATTTGGCAACCACTTTTCTAAAATTTTTTGCTGAATGCAGCGGAGGCAACCAAATCAGAGCGAGAACCCAGCTTGATTCAGACAAATTTACAGACAAACTTATTCAAACAAATTCATCTAAGCAAAGCTTTCATCCAGGAAAACTAGCTTTTTTTCCGATCTTTGCCAAATCTCAGGTCGGCAAGACGCTGCTGAGCGGCAGGATCAAGCCCACTCGCTAAGAATCGACTGGTCGATTGCTTTTGTTGCCTGTGGGTTGTGCGATGCTGCCGTCGAACTCTGGCAAACATTAGCTCAACTTCTGTCTGAAGCTTTTGCGCTGACATCCACTCTGCCCCATAGCCGACCACGGTCAGCTGCTGAGCGCGATCGGAGGTTGCCACAATTAGCCTCTGACTGAGTTTACGCGGGTCATTGCGAAACAAGGCACAGGTTTTCTCAATATAGGAGTCTGCGGTTTGGCGATAGTCGGTGTAGCAGATACAAAGATAGCTGGTGATGACCTCGCGACTGCCCGGTGTGTCTTGATACTGAGCATCAAACACAACATGAGTATCAAAGCTGTGATAGGAGCTGTAGTCCATCAGGCTATGCAACAGCTCACGCCGCGCTTCCTCTAACCCATGTCGATCGCGGGTCTGCTTTAAGTCTGACCAAGCACCGATTACGTTATAGCCGTCAACTAGGAGCAGGGCTTGGGGAGGGGAAGAAGGCATAATTTACATTGGAGGGCAATGGGTAGAAGCTATTTTATATTCTTATATATTGTCATTCATGATTGCAAATTGTAAACCAGGAAGAGAACGACCCGCTTCGATTTCTTCTCATCATTCATTACAAATCGTTTTTGGGAATTGCTTGCCGAAGGGTGCTTGCCGTAGAAAGGGTCTGACCGAAGGCTAGAAGAATACTTGAAAAGCTTCTTACTTAAAATCTTCCTCAGAATCCGCGCTCAGCTCCTCATGCTAGTCTGCATCAGTCTTTGTTTCAGCCGAGTCGGATCGCCCTGATCCGCCACTTTGCCTGCTTCTAATAAAAATGCGCCATCACAATAGTCAAGCTCATCTAAACGGTGCGTTACCCAGAGTGCCGTCATGCCTCGGCTCCGCACCAATCCCTGAACTTGCCGCACCAGATCAAGCTGGCTATCAGGGTCAAGTAAAGCGGTCGGTTCATCGAGCAGCAGCACTTCACAATGGCGGGCGATCGCTCCTGCAATGGCAATCCGCTGTTTCTGTCCGCCGCTCAAAGCATAAATAGGGCGACGCTGAAGTGGCAAAAGATTCACAGCGTTCAATGCTTCCTCAACCCGCTGCCGCACTTGCCTAAAAGACAGCTTTTCTTCAACTAGACCAAAGGCAACATCTGCCCCCACTGTCGGCATCACGAGCTGATGATCAGGATTTTGAAAGACAAATCCAACCGGAGGCTGCACTTCAACGGTTCCAATCTGGGGCTTTAGTAGCCCGGTCAAGAGTTTCAGCAAGGTTGATTTGCCGCTGCCGTTTGTGCCCAGCAACATCCAAAATTCGCCCTGCGGCACTTCCAGCGAACAGGCTTGCAGGACGGGAGCTTCCTTGAGCCACTGAAAAGAAACGTCCTGAACAACGATCGAGGGTTTACCCATAATTTGGCTTGATACTTAACGTTACCTAGTTACAAGGAGTGGGGTGGCGATGTGAAGCAATTTCTCTTCGAGGTAATCGCTCTCGCCTAATTCCCCACTTGTCCCTATGGCTTACTCAGCTAAGGCAAAAAAGCCGGGAGGTCTACCCGACGAAGTTGCACTGCCCGATTTTTCCGCCATTTGTACCGCAGCAATTTCGCTCACTAAAACACAAACGGTTTTTCCAGCTTGCTGTTCGCAGGTGAGTTCGATCGAAACCGGATTGCCAGAGCGCATTGCTTCTGAAATTTGCTGGTACAGAGCTTTTGCGTCATCACCGGATTTTCGCTGAACCGATATCGGTACGGGGTTATTCTTGAGAGCCACGTCAACAATAAACATGAGGCTGCCTTTACCACTGAACTTGTGAACTTACTTCTTTAGTATCTCTCGTTCAGCCCAGCAAGTGTTTTCTTTATCGGTACGGTCGCATCCGCACTAGCTGATCCCTGCCTAAATAACCCCACCGACAAAACTGCTTCGCATTGTTAAGGAAAATTCAGATTTAGGGGATGAAAAATTCTAGAGGGTGTCTGTATAATGAGTGATTAGTAAAGAAAAGTAAACTCTGTTCTCATTCCCTTGCGTTTTCTGCCTCTTTATCTCATATCTCAGGGCGCGATCGCGAGGCGACTGTGAATCAGGCGAACTCATTTTGATCAGATAATTTCTAATTTCTTGGAGATTGTGCAATGACCATAGCAATGGGGCGCGCACAAGCCCAGCGAGGATGGTTCGACACCGTCGACGACTGGCTGAAGCGCGACAGATTCGTTTTCATCGGCTGGTCAGGACTGCTGCTCT
>JACJNZ010000015.1 GCA_014695325.1 Cyanobacteria bacterium FACHB-502
TATGGTACGGTGGACCCACCCTGACCCATCCCGAACTCAGGTGTGAAACGCTGAAACGGCGACGATAGTTGGAGGGTTGCTTCCTGCAACAATAGCTCGATGCCAGGGTAATTTTCTGAAATCTCCCCCTTGTGATTATGCTTGGGGGAGATTTTGTTTCGCTCGATTTGAGGCTTAGGGCGTAAGTAAGTATGATCACTTTACTTTTTTAACCCATACCTAACGATCGACGAGAACAAGAAAACAGATAGGTTATGATTCCCTCAGAAGTGAGGACATTGAAAGATGCGCTATCTGAGAAATCTTATGCAAAGCAGTTGCGGTAAAAGAGTTAGCTTCTTGATTGGTGGGCTGCTTGTTGCGCTACCTGTGATCCCGATTGTAGCAGCAGCACAAACGCCTGGGATTAATCCCTGTCCACGTATCTACTACGAAGAGCCATTTAACAGCACTCGCCGTGTGCCGCAGGGGTGCCCACCGAATGCTGCTACTCTTCAAGAGACTGGACAAAGTCCAGCTACCTCTGCTCCTGTACCTGGTCAAATTTTTCCGGGAACTGCGCCAGAACAGGCTCCTCTGCCAGAAACTGTTCAGTCGCCAAGCGCGTTTGTTACGCCTATTAATGGAACAGTTAGCATTGAGTTAATTAATAATACGAATACTAATGTAACTTATGAGGTGCTGGGGGTAACTGATCAGCGATCGCTTGTGGGTGGTTCGCAAGTAACCCTTCAGGGGCTACAGGTTCCAGTTAATATGACCTTTGTGCGTCCTGATGGTGGATTTGTTACAGTGACACCTCGCCAGATTGCTCCAGGAGTTCTAGAAGTTACCCTTGTTGAAGCAGTTGATGTTGATGCTGGACAGGGTGCATTGAATATTCAGCGCGACGGAGGGGTATTTCTAAGTTAGATTTCTGTATTTTGCGAGTGCTAGTGTTTTGAACAATTCTTTGATTTATTATGGAGTGAGTGGGTGAACGATTTGATGTTTAGGCACCCCTCACATTTTTTGTTTAAATTTGCGTTAATCAGGTTGTTATGGAATTGAACGCAGAAAGATCTGCGTGACCCAATAGGAGTTACCAATACGCCAAACTCCGATGCCTGTTTCCCGATACTCCGATCGCAGTATGTTTGCTCGGTGTCCTGGGCTATTCATCCACCCTTCAATTGCCGCAGGAACGGGCTGAGCGATATTAACACTCCGAAATAAGTTTTCACCTACTATCCAGTAGAAGATGTTGGCGGAACGAACGCGATCGGAAACAGAGTCTCCATCGGGGCTTGTGTGGCTGAAGAACTTGCGCTCTGCCATCTTTTGGCTGTATTTCCTAGCGACAGAAGCAAGCCGATCGTTATGATTCAGCTCGGTTAAGCCTTGCTGTTGACGAATTGCATTAATCTCTTGCCAAATTTGCTTCTCCACTATGGCAATGGATGAAGATTGAGCCGGAGTTGGTGTAGGTTGCGAAGCAATCTCTTTTAGGATAGGAAGTTTCTGTGAAGCTTCCTCTAAGAAATTTTGAACGGACTGACAGCCTGAAAACACAAAAGGCAGCGTGAACAGAAGACTGCTTTTGATAAACCAATTAATTATTTTTTGAGGCAGACGGGAAGGAAAGGGCGATCGATTCATGGTTAGGAGGGGAAGAGAAATTAACAGCTTAGCAAGACAGGCTAATACTTGCTTGGTTAAAGGGATTCCGTCAATAGTAGGATGAAGCAACGGAAACCGATCGTTTAGAAAATAGAGGAAAGAATTATGAGGTTTTCGTCATGGCAAAAGCAAATCCGATTGAGATTCAGAAAGACCTAAAAGGGATCGACTATCCTGCGACTAAGGAGGATATTCTCAAACACGCGAAAAAGAACGGCGCAGATAAAAATGTGCAGCAGATTTTAGAACAAATTCCGGATCAGGAATATGCGAAGCCAACAGATGTGAACAAAGCGATTGGCGAGTTGGAATAAGCTGAGATTGCTATTTGCAAGTGTTTGTTTGTAATTATTCTGCTAGGGGTGTTGAGGTAATGCATTTTATGTGTCTCATATAGGAATGCCATTCCTACACCCCGTTTTCGATTCGCTAACGATCGCTATATTTGCCGTTGAATATAGCTTGTTATTCAGCTTTGTCTTGCCAGAATTGCTCCAACAATCAGTGCGATTAGAATTGGAAGAAAGCTGGGAATCGCTACCAAGAGACCCCATTTCCCGAATCGAATTGGTTGATTGTCTGCCCTAAGCAGCGCAATGACAGCAGCAATGCCAAGGGCAACCCAAATTACACCAAACCAGATGAAGATCAGATAGGCTGAATCACCGCGCATCGTTTGATTTTCCCTGCCCTTGTTCGTTACGTTGATTAAACCGTTGTGAACTGTTGTGAAACATTTACTTGCACTCAAAGCTGACGATTGCGCATTGAAATTTACAACTCATTCACGTTAGCAATTTTCTGGCTTGTTGTGTTTTTATGGTGTTTCGCGCGATCTAACTTAGCGATTAAGCTTAAGTGATTTAGCTTAATGGATGCAGCGGCAAGCAAATTATAAATTTTGCACCCTGTCCAAGAGAACTGCTTGCTGTAATATTGCCGCCGTGCGCCTGAATAATGCGTTGTGCGATTGCTAGCCCTAATCCTGTGCTGCTTCCCTTTCGCGATGGATCGCCCGTGTAGAATTGTTCAAAAATTCGTGGCAATGTGTTTTGATCAATGCCTGGTCCCTGGTCTTGAATGGTAATGATGGCTTGCTGACTATTCCGTATTCCAGCGATAAAGACTTGAGAATTTTCTTTTGAATGTTTGATTGCGTTGTCTAGAATGTTTAATAACGCTTGCAGAAGTCGCTCCGGATCGCCGGTTAGGGAAACTTTTGTAACTTTCAGGTGCAGCGACATTCCACGGCTTTGCATTCGCGTTTCTACCGCTCGAACTGCACGATCGATTAATTGCTGGAGATCGATTGTCTGTTGCTCTAAAAGGGTTGCCCCTGCTTCTAACCGCCCCAAGTCCAGTAGATCGTGAATCAATCGGGCTGATCGTTGCGTTTCATCACTAATCGTTTGAAAGAAGCGATCGCGCAGATGAGGTTCTTCTACGGCTCCATTTTGCAGTGCTTCAACGGTGACTTGAATATTGCTAATGGGGGTACGAAGTTCATGCGAGACATTTGCTAGAAAGGCACGACGCTCCTGATCGAGAGAGGCTAGCCGTTCACTCATTCGATTCAGTTCGATCGCTAACTCATTTAATTCATTGCTTTGATGGATACTCAACTCGTCGCCAAAATGACCACCCCCTAACCGAATTGCAAAGTCTCGCATGGTTTGAATTGGAATTGCAAAACTTCTGGCTAACCGATCGCTAATCACCGCGCAGAGAAACATCGTCAACAGCAGGGCACCGATCACAGTCCACCACAGCAAGGAGAGCTGCCGCTGAAATTGTTCTAGCGTCACTGACATTCTCAGCACTCCTAGAAGCTGCCCATTGCGCTGAATTGGTCGCGCCACGTATAGGCGATCGTCGTTTGATAATATGCCTTTCGCTGTTCCTTGAACGGTTTGATTTTGTAGAGCTTCCCGCACCCCTGGCACTTCTAGCCAATTTATAATACGACGGTCTTCGGTAGTAGAAGAGGCAAGAAGTTGACCCTGAGAATCAAAGACACGCACTATTACTGTTTCGGCTTGACCATGGAGTTGCATAAGCTGCTGAACGCGCTGAAGATTCTGCTGTTCCAGCTCGTCTGCCACACTTTCACCGATCGCTGTTGCCCAATTTCCTAAATCGGTCTGCCGCATCTCTATGAAATAGGTGGAGAGCGATTGCAGTAGGAAACCAGCCATTAATGAAGTTCCTAACCCAGTAAGCAGCCAATAGGTCACTAGCAGCTTTGTGTGTAGAGAATTCCATTTGATTGAGCGGAACAGTTTAAGCTGCATTGTTGCTAATCTACCTATCGTAGGTCCTCTCCTGCCGATTGCGGTCGCAAAACTGCTTTGATCCGCGCTAATAGTTCACCAGTATTAAAGGGTTTTGTAATGTAGTCGTCTGCTCCAGCATTAAGTCCCCACGCTTTATCGATATCTTGATCTTTTGCAGTCAGCATGACGATCGGAACATTGGAAAAAGCCCGAATTCGCCAGCACACTTCCATGCCGCTCACCTCCGGCAGCATTAAGTCCAGCAAAATTACATCGGGAACCTGCTTATGAAATAGTTTTAATGCAGAAGCACCATCTGATGCGGTTGTGACTTCGTACCCCTCTTTCTGCAAGGCATAAGTCAAGCTATCGCGCAGCGGTGCTTCATCATCAACAAGTAGAACGTGAGGCATAACCAATTCAATTACTCTACTAGCAAGATTATAATTCTTGTGTCTATTTTCATCCTCCTGTTTGAGTGTACAGCTTACTACGCGGTTCTGAAACAACGTCTAATCAGGTCGTGAATCGATACACTGAAACACGAATTTAACGAATTTAACGATCGCCCATTCTTCCTCACATTGAAAGCCGCCCATCATCCCGCAACCCTGATGCGCTGCGAGTTCTAGTAAAGCCGAAATAAGCAGCAATGAGGGCAGTTACAGCGTGCAGCCAGATATCATGACCAAAGATGGGAATTAACCCAAACGTTGTATTCAGTACGGGGAGGAAGCCTATGATCGTGAGCAATCCATAGAAAATCGCCAATCCCCGGCAGTAAGTTCTTGCACTGCTATATCGGCGGTAGGAAAGTAGTCCCAAAACCCAACTGCTAAATGCACAATGTTATGCAAAACGTTGATTGGAAAGAGACCCATCAGATAGCCATAGCCTGCATTAACAGCCAGTTGAGGAGCAGCACCGGGAGTTGCAACCATACCAGGAATGAAGCCGAGAATTCCAACCAGAACGTAAACGATGCCGCTAATAAAGCGAAATATCGTGCTCCCATAGACGCTCCTTTGAATTGGAAAAAGAGGTTTCGTAAGATGTGGGCTCTGTTCACTTTTCTACTCACCTTTTTGCTCACCATGATGAATAGTAAGTGTGAGGAGTGTGAATTGCTTTATCTTCGAAAGCCGATCGTCTTTTCACCTCAACCTTAAGTTATGGCTAGTACCATAATTCCTCTATCTATAGGAACAAATTCTTAACACTGCAAGGTTATTTATTCAACAACTGTTGAAAAAAATAGTTTATGCCAGCGCTCTAGGGATAGAGAATAGGAAAAAGCAGCCTAAGGTTGAACAACATCAGAACGAGATTTAGTTAATCAAAAACCGCTTCTACCTTAAGATAGAGAACGATTCCTACCAAAGGGGTAAATGATTTTGGTATGGTGTCGGTTGTATCTATTGCCTATTATGAAAACCTCTGTTCAAGCTGTTTTGCTATCGATCGGCGACTAAGATTCTAAGCAAAGCTTTAAACGGAAATTTATCCATTTCTACAAAGCTCCTTGGGCAATTGCTGCATCACTCGCTGAAACGGAGCTGAATTGTTTAATGCTTGAGATAAAATCAATGCTCCTTGAATAGCGATCACTGCATTCTCTCCTTGCTGGTGAGCCAGGCTTTTATTCATTCCCGCTGCGGTAAGGACATTGGCGATCGCATCGATCCAAATTTGATAGAGGGCTTGGACGCGATTGTGAAACACATCACGGGCAGAACCTAATAAGAGAATGGCTGAGAGGCAGGGCTGTTTTCCTCCGTCGTACACTTCACTCAGGCGATCGCACATCTGCTGTAGTTGAGCTAGCGGATCGCCTGGGGTTTTAAGCTTTTGCACAATGTTTTGATCTATCCAGCGTTCCAGGTAATCCAGCACCGCTTCAACCATTTCATCTTTGCCGCCAGGGAAGTGGTGGTAAAGGCTGGCTTTCCCCAATCCGGTTGCTGCAGAGATTTTGGCTAGCGTTGCGCCGTCGTAGCCGTGTTGCCGAAACAGACATAACAGGGATGGAATGTAGGTTTCTTTCGGCATTGGTTTTTTTGGACATTGAAGGGTTGGCGTGAAAGGTTGGCGTTGGCTGATTGACATTATACCGAACGAACGGTACAGTTAGTTATACCGAACGAACGGTACAGTTCAACTGTATAGTTTTTGGAAAGAATCAATTAGGCAAACCATCATGATTCAGCTTTACGGTCACGAACTGTCTGGCAACAGCTACAAAGTTAAATTGATGCTGTCGCTGCTGGGTTTAGAGTCTGTTTGGATTAAAGTCGATTTGCTAAAAGGCACACACAAACAGCCCGAATTCCTGGCACTCAATCCGTTTGGACAGGTTCCAGTTCTGGTGGATAGAGAAGCGGTGCTGGCAGATGCTCAAGCAATTTTGGTGTATCTGGCTCGACAGTATGGCGGCGAATCCTGGTTGCCATTAGATCCAGAGGGGATGAGTCGCGTGATGCGCTGGCTTTCCACCACTGCCGGAGAAGTGCGTCAGGGTCCAGAATCGGCTCGTCTCTATCACTTGTTCAAAGCCACCAGCATCAATCTGGAACGGGCAACTCAAAAATCAGAATTTATTCTGACGCAGCTAAACGATCGTTTAGCAGAACAAAACTGGCTGGAATTGGGACATCCTACGATCGCCGATGTCGCTGTGTTTCCCTATGTCGCGCTCGCACCAGACGGCAAGATTGATCTTACGCCTTACCCCAATGTGCTCGCCTGGATCGATCGCATTAAACATCTTCCCGGTTTTGTTGGCATGACTGGCATTTCGGAACCCGTTACCGCTTAGGAGAACATCATGTCCCGCAAGTTTGGCGAAATTGCCTTTACGCCCGAAGTGAAAGCGGCACAAGCAGAACGCGGCTCGCGTCAAACCTACGAAAAATACATTGCGAATGGTCCTGCAAACGATGCGATCGCTCCAAAAGTTGCAGATTTTATTGCACAGCTCGATGGCTTTTATTTCGGAACGGTCAGCTCTAACGGCTATCCTTATATCCAGTTTCGCGGCGGTTCACCAGGATTTCTAAAAGTGCTGGATGAGAAAACGCTGGGCTTTGCTGACTTTTCGGGCAATGTGCAGTACATCACGATCGGGAATTTATCGGGGAACGACAAAGCGTTTTTGTTTTTGATGGATTACCGTCATCGTAAACGCATCAAGATTTGGGGCAGAGCCGAATTTATCGAAGGAGAATCAGAATGGACTGAACGACTGCGCGTTCCCGGTTATCCTGCGGTAATTGAGCGATCGATTCTCTTTCATGTAGAAGCCATCAGCGAAAACTGTCCGCAGCACATTCCCATCCGTTATTCAGAAACTGAAGTCGAAGCAATGATAGCTCCTTTGCGCGATCGAATTGCTGAGTTGGAACAAGAGCTAGAACGTAAGTTAGAACATGAGCTAGAACGTAAGTTAGAACATGAGCTAGAACATTAGCTTGGAGCAACCGCCTGGAGTAACCGTTTAGACAAACGGCTCCATAAACGGTTATTTGAACAGTGGCAGTGATCCTGCATCGCTCCCGAATGCTACTTTATGTTTAGCGAGTTATGTCTCGTGAAGCTGCTGTCGTAGTTCCTGCTTGCGTTTCTCTGGAATGTCTCGCCAATCGATATTCAGAATTACCCCTTTTAATGCCCAAAGCAGGTTGAGCGAAACAAGCGGATGATTTTCACGAATCAACTGAAATGCAGTTATTGCGCCACACTTCTGTAAATCATCTAATGTATCAATGTCAATTTCGTAAAGCCATTGACGCGAAACCTTACCAATATTTCTGATCTTCACTACGTCAGCGTTCTCCTTCGTTGTATTCTATTCATTTCAACTGCTGGGAAAAATTTAACTATGTCTGATTCAACTCATCGTCCTCCCCTGCCTCCATTCACGCTGGAAACTGCAAAGGCAAAAGTGCAAGCCGCTGAAGATGCCTGGAACACGCGCAATCCTGAACGAGTTGCTTTGGCATACACCGAAGATTCTGAATGGCGAAATCGAGCGGAGTTTATTCATGGCCGAGCGGCGATCGTGGAGTTTCTCAAGCGCAAATGGGCAAAAGAACTCGACTATCGGTTAAAAAAAGAACTTTGGTGTTTTATGGACAATCGAATTGCGGTGCGATTTGAATATGAATGGCACGATGACTCTGGCTTCTGGTATCGCTCCTATGGCAACGAGAATTGGGAATTTGCCGAAAATGGATTGATGATGCGGAGATATGCCAGCATTAACGATGTGCCGATTCAGGAATCCGATCGCAAGTTTCGCTGGGAGCGTTCAAGCTAAAGAGGAAAATCATTGCAAACTTCCCTCCTTTTCACGTACCTGGCTGATTATCCCCACTTCATTGGGACGATCGCCGCATGGCTGCATCAGGAATGGCACTCGTTTTACCCCTCAGAAACCGAGGCGCAACTTACCGCAGAGCTAGAGACGCACCTGAATCGCGATCGATTACCTTTAACGATCGTTGCTCTAGAAGAATCGCCGCAGCCTAAACTCATTGGCACAGTGACGCTGATGCACGGCAAAACAGAAGCTCCACCGAAGTATGCAGGGTGGTCGCCCTGGCTTGCTTCGCTCTATGTGATTCCTGAAAAACGGGGGGAGGGGATCGGTCGTCTGCTGGTGCAGCGTGCGCTGGAGGAAGCCGATCGGCTCAAATTGCCCTTAGTTTATCTATGGACAGAGCAGACCGAGTTAATGAACTGGTATCGACGGCAGGGCTGGCAGACGATCGCCCAAACAAAATTTCAGCAGCAGCCCGTTCAAATCATGCGATACGATCGAAAGGTTTTTCAGGACATTGGCTTGCCTGGAATCGCACACAGGAAATAGCGCATGGCTTTTGCTAAACGGCATCTCGCATTTTTTGCCCTCGTTGCGCTGGCGATCGTCTGGGGCTATAACTGGGTCGTGATGAAAATCGCGCTTCAGGATGCGTCGCCGTTTGACTTTGCCGCGCTGCGAGCGTTTTTTGGGGCGATGAGTTTGTTTTTGGTGCTGCGGGTGCAGGGAAAATCGCTCAAGCCGGAGGTGCTGCCAGAGACGATCGTGTTTGGGCTACTGCAAACCACCGGAGTGATCGGACTCATTCACTGGGCGTTGGTTGGTGGCGGGGCGGGCAAGATTGCGGTGCTCAACTACACGATGCCGTTTTGGGCGTTGCTGTTTGCCTGGATTTTTCTTAAAGAGCGGCTGCACGGTAAACAGTGGCTCAGTGTTGGCTTTGCGCTGGCGGGACTGCTGCTGGTGCTGCTGCCCTTGAGTTTCACCAGCGATTTATTCAGTAAAGGCTTGGGCATTTTGTCGGGAATTTGCTGGGCAACGAGCGCAATTTTTCTGAAGCGGTTGACCCAGCGGCGATCGATCGACCTGGTTTCATTTACCGCATGGCAAATGCTGATCGGCAGTCTGCCCCTGATCCTGATTGCGCTCACGGTGTCCGATCGCCCGGTGCAGTGGACAGGCTCTTTTATGGCTGCCTTGCTTTACAACATTATTCCGGGAAGTGCAGTGGCGTGGCTCCTATGGTTTTACGCGCTGCGGCAACTGCCCACGGGGGCTGCCAGCTTAGGGACACTTGCAGTTCCGGTCGTCGGAGTCTTTGCAGCTCGGACTCAGCTTGGCGAAATCCCCTCAATGAGCGAGTCGATCGGCATTGTGCTGATTTTGCTGGCACTGCTCCTGAATGCAGTTCCGGGGCGATCGTTCAAAGCCGCCTCAAAGGCTTAGCCTGGATTGGTTAACGCTTAGAGTAATGCTTGGAGCAATGCTTAGCGCAATGATTGCGATCGTCTGTTCTAAAACAAAGGCATTCCTCCCGTTCCCAGGAAATCGCTTTCGCTCAATCCATAGCTGCGCTGGGCATCGGCGATCGCACCTTCGGTCGTGGGAGTCATTACTCCGCTTAGATCTCCGGGATTGTAGCCGTTTGACTGAAGCCGTCTTTGCAGTTCGACGGTGCTATAGCGTCCTTCTTGCAGGTTTTGCTGATAGACCAAACGCGCTTTTTCGGCTTCCAGACGGGCTTGCTCTGCCTCGCGGCGGGCTTGTTCTGCGGCAATTTGCGCCTGCTGCATCTGCTGGATATATTGCACTTGAGCCGGACTGTTGGGCTGAGTTGCGGCTGAGGGATTGGTTCCCGTTGCGCTGCTTAAAGTGGCATTCACCTGGGGTCCGGCAATGCCATCCGCGACCAAACCCCGCGATCGTTGAAATGCAGTGACGGCGGCTTCGGTCTGGGCATCAAAAACGCCCGAAATCGTTCCCACGTAGAAGCCAAGCGACTGAAGCTGAGTTTGAAGGGTACTTACCGCCGCCCCGTTAGAGCCCACCCGTAGCAAGCTTCCTTCAGGAGCGACAGAAGAACCGATCGCCGCTGGTGCAGGGGAAGTTGGCGCAGCCGGAGCAGATCCAGCCGGAGTAGATCCAGCTGAGAACGAGCCTTGCCCCCCAGCGCGACGCAGTGCCGCCGTCGTTTCTGCACCCACCACGCCATCGGCAGTTAAACCATTTGCCTGCTGAAAGCTAATTACGGCAAATTGAGTTGCCCCATCAAACACGCCAGAAGCAGAGCCGCTGTAGTAGCCCAGGGCTGTCAGCCGACGCTGCAATTCTGCGACCTGATCGCCAGAATCGTTGAGCTGGAGAAAATCACGGGGTGCGCTGCTAGTCGCTTCCGATGCCGAACTGCCTTGCCCTAATGCTGCCTGCGTTGCGGCTCCTGCAATGCCATCGGGGGTCAAACCATTTGCCTGCTGAAACTGGCTCACGGCTGCCTGGGTCGCAGTCCCAAAAAATCCAGTAATTTCATCGCTAAAAAATCCGAGCCGCGTCAACTGTCGCTGAAGGTCGGCAACTGCATCGCCACTATCGTTGAGCTGCAATACCCCATCTCCTGCTGGAACTGCCTGTGCCAAGTGAAACGGGGCAACTTGCCCCCTGGCTGTGGGATCAGCAGCCAGACCTCGCTCTGCAAAACTTCCTGTTCCCAAGCCGAGTGTCAGTGCCAGCAGCAAAAACACGCGCCGCGCTGTCGATCGATCACTTTTCTGCGGCTTGGACGATCGTTGAAACAGGCATAGTCTGAGCATCGCGGAACGAGGAGACGAACGAGCAGGCAGGGAATGGGTCATGAAAAGCCTCCTTGAGATCAGGCAAGAAATGCAGTAACCGAGTCGTGAAAAGCAGTGCAGGAGCAGAATCTAGTGAAAGTGCGCGAAATAAAGCGAAAGAGATTACAGACTTAACCGATCGACTAAAGACGGGATGCAGGGGTGCAACCCCCGACCAGAGGCACAGCCCCCACCTTGGATAAAAGAACCCGACGAGTGACAGCTATAATACTAGCGGTAGAGTGGAAAATCGGTAAATTTCCCGCTTCTTCTTTACTAATAGCGTAAGGTAACCAATAAGCCGCCTCAAGCAAATTATTCTATGCGATTTCTTCTAAATTGGTTTAAAAGCAGAAAGCCAACCTCCGAAGAAGCTGGCTTATTTGCAAAGAAGTATGATCTAAGATGACAGGAAGAAAATAACTCAGATACCGAACCGGAGACAGTCTGCTCTGGAAGTCTTTTGAACAGAATTCTGCTTAACAGTAGTGATCAATCACGAGAGCAGTGACGATCGCACAACCCGTAAGCACTAGAGCGATGAGGGGATTTTGACCCTGGCTTACGGCAAAAGTGGCAGGAATGCCTGCGCCAATTCCGGCAGTTACTGCGGCAGCGACCCAGTCTTTTTGTGTGTTGTTATCGTACATATTTCGAAAGGTTGGTTATCTGTGGCTGTTGTTGTTCACGCTACCACTTTCTACCTATGCCTTTTGGAGAAGACTTTTGGATTGTAACCAAGCGATAAGTTCAGATACCTTTCTTCATTAAATAAGCTTAATAATACTTAAAGTGTTGTATCTGAGCAGGGGGTGAACGTTGCACATCGCCTCGATCGCTCCGACGATTTCTCTTTCTGATTCCCACCTTTCTGATTCCCAGCTTTGGCAGACTTTATGCTCCTTATCATGCCCTTCATCATGCCCCTCATCTCCCCACCCTTTATCCCCGGTCTTCTCCTTGAGGGTTGGGAGGCATCGATCTCGACTTCTCAAATCCTCCCTGGTAAGGCTATAACCGGGTAAGGCGATAACAGGCTGGGACATTAACGCTATTAAGCCCTTCAGGAATGAAAACGCTCGACTTACTGCAAACTGGACAACTTGCTGGAACCCGAAGACTTAATCTTGCTGCCGAACTAACGGAATTTCCAATGGAGATTCTTGAGCTAGCAGATTCTTTAGAGATTTTGGATTTGTCAAATAATCATCTGAAGCGATTGCCTGACGAATTTAGGCAGTTGAAGAAACTGAAAATTGTTTTCCTTAGCAACAACGATTTTGAAGAAGTGCCGGAAGTGCTTTCTCAGTGTCCCCAGCTTTCAATGGTGGGCTTTAAGTCGAACCGGATTACCGCACTCCCTGAAAATGCCTTGCCGCCGCTGGTGCGCTGGCTGATCCTGACGGATAATCGGCTTCAGCAGCTTCCCGCTTCGATCGGTCAATTGTCCAGGCTCCAGAAGCTCATGCTTGCCGGAAACGAGCTGCGATCGCTCCCCGATGAACTGGCAAACTGTCAAAATCTAGAGCTAATTCGTTTGGCAGCAAACCAGCTCACTGCACTGCCCGTCTGGCTATCGACGTTGCCCCGGCTATCCTGGCTAGCTTATGCCGGAAATCCGTTTTGTGATTCAAGTCGATTGTCTTCGCTGCCTGACACTGGTTTACCCGATTTCGATTCGTCTAATCCTGATTTGCTTCATATCAAATGGACAGATTTAATGCTGGGGGAACCGCTGGGACAGGGAGCTTCAGGCATTATCTATCAGGGAACCTGGAATTCTGGTGTTCATCAGAGCGTAGAAGTGGCGATCAAGCTGTTTAAGGGAGAAATTACGAGCGATGGGTTTCCCCTAGACGAAATGCGTGCCTGTATTGCGGCAGGAACCCACCCCAATCTGGTGCGAGTTTTAGGAAAGGTGATTCACCATCCGACCCACAGCGCAGGGCTGGTGTTCTCATTTATCCCGCCGCGCTACAAAAACCTGGGTGGACCGCCCAGCCTGGAAACCTGTACAAGAGACACTTATCCGCCTGACACGGCGTTTACTTTGCCTGTGATTCTTCGGATTGCTCAGGGCATTGCCGCAGCCACAGCACACCTCCATGCCAGGGGTATAATGCATGGCGACCTTTATGCTCACAATATTCTGGTGGACGAAACCGGGGAAAGTCTGTTGGGAGATTTTGGCGCAGCCTGCTTTTATGATCCAGCTGATCGCTTCCTCAGTCGATCGCTGCCCTCCCTGGAAGTTAGAGCATTTGGCTGCTTGCTCGAAGATTTGCTGGATCGATGTCGCCCTGCCCCCGATCATCCCGACCAGATTAAGGCGATCGAGCACCTGCGTCGTCTTCAGCAGGACTGTATGAACCCGGTTCCCGCTCTGCGTCCGCTGTTGCCCCAAATCTGCGCTGCTTTAGCGGCTTTCAACAATGGTTCATGAGCTACTGAATACTCATGCCTACTTTATATCAGGCTTCATATCAGACTTAATACCAGACTTAATATCGGAAAACGGTAGAGAAATGGTAAAGACACTGCCCTGATTCAGCTTGCTCTCTACCCGAATGGTTCCTTTATGTGCCTGCACGATCGATCGCGTGATTGCTAGTCCCAGCCCGGTTCCTCCTTTGTGCCGCGATCGTTCTTGATCCGCTCGATAGAATCGATCGAAAATATAGGGCTGTGCAGCAGCAGGAATTCCAATTCCGGTATCTTTCACCCGAATGACTGCCTGAGATTGTTCAGTCGTGAGTTGAATTGTAATCTGACCTTTTGCAGGCGTGTAGTGAATTGCATTACTGAGCAAGTTTGCAACAGCACGATACAGTTGCTCTGCATTTGCCAAAACATGAATTGTCGAAGAATCAATTTCTGTTACCAATGTAATCTCTGCTGCGATCGCCAATGCTTCAAACTCATCGACCAAATCCGTAATCATTTCATTCAAAGAGCAAAGCTCAAAGGCAGTTAAATAGCCTTGTTGCTCCATTTGAGTGAGCATCAGCAAATCCTGCACTAATTTAGTCAGGCGATAACTCTGACGACTCAAAATTTGCAAAGCTTCCTTCGAATCTTCCAGGGTTAACTGGTCAGAACGTAATGCGGTTTGGACGATCGCCTGTAAGGCAGCCAGGGGTGTCCGTAGCTCGTGGGCGGCATCAGCTGTAAATTGCTCCATCTGCTGATAAGAGTGCTGTACAGGACGCATGGCTAATCCTGCCAGCCACCAGCTCGCAAAGCCAATCAGTCCAATGGCTAATAAAGTGATCACGACCAAAGCAATTTCAATCCGCATGAGGTAGCGATCTAAGCTGCTTAGCGAGCCAGCCATTTGCATCGAACCCCACTGAACCCCGTAGCGAGTCTGCAA
Organism: Cyanobacteria bacterium FACHB-502; assembly: GCA_014695325.1. Classification (GTDB taxonomy): domain Bacteria; phylum Cyanobacteriota; class Cyanobacteriia; order Elainellales; family Elainellaceae; genus Leptolyngbya_A. The sequence goes on from JACJNZ010000015.1 coordinate 14,452, forward strand.
GGGAAAGAAAGAGTCATGATAATATCTTCCCTGACTATCTCGTTGCGTTTTCCAAAAATTTGGTTCTTGACAAACTGAATTGTCGATCGGCACGGAGAGATAGCCAACCACTTGCCTGGAATTAGTCCAGAAGCGAATGCAATACGGCTCTTCGGTTAGCCTGGATAACATATCTGCTTTACTCAATGCGGCTTCTGATTCGAGCAACTGCGATTGATTCAAGAGAGCAATATCAGACAGACAGTTAACCGATGTGCTGCACAAACCGGGCAACTGTTGGTAGGTGGCTGGCTCAAATGCTCCAGCTTGTTTGAGAGTTGGCTCCATCAGATTTTCGACGTCTCTGGCGAAGTCTGCCATGTTTCCCACCAGATTTAGCCATCGAGCACGAACGACCAGGCGATGAACGACCAGCCCGGAAAAAACAACAATGAGCGTCATGATCACGGTGTGCCACGCTGCCAACCGCCGTCTCGACAAGTAGAATGATTTGTTTTGTAATAATTGATTCTGCGATGGTTTATTTTGCATAATCCGGGTGCAGCCGATAGCCCATACTGGGTAAGGTTTCAATAAAGTCAACACACCCTTTTTCTGTCAGCTTCCGTCGCAGCAGGCGAATTTGAGCCGCAACAACATTGCTGCCGACCTCAGCATCCATTTCCCAGATTCGGGACAGAAGCTGGTCTTTGGTTACGATCTGATGGGGATGGTTCATAAAGTATTCTAAAAGCTGGAATTCTTTGTTTGTGAGCAGGATTGGCTCCAGTCTGCCATCGGGCTGCTGATAGTAAACGGTGCGATCGGTGTAGTTGAGCAAAATCTGCCCAATTTGAAGCTGCTGCACTGGGATGGCAGGCGATCGTCGCTGGAGTGCCCGCATCCGAGCAAGCAGTTCTTCCATCTCAAAGGGCTTGACCAGATAATCATCGGCTCCCGCATCCAGTCCCATAATCTTGTCCTGCAACCGATCTTTGGCAGTCAGCAGCAAAACGGGCAAAGGATTGTGCCGCTGGCGGAGTCGCTGGCATAGCTCAATTCCGGTGATGCCGGGCAGCATCCAGTCAACCAATGCGATCGTGTACTGGGTTCCTTGATTTTGGAGATATTCCCAGGCTTCGTTGCCATCCTGTGCCCAATCGACAATGTATTTTTCTTGCTTGAGCGCCCATCGGATCGCAGTTCCTAAATCCGGCTCATCTTCTACCAGTAAAACTCTCATTGTCTTGTTTAGCGTCGGCTATTTTGACCTTAGCACAGCCGTTCACCCTACTTGTACAGTACTTGTACAGTCGCTTATACAGCCTTTTTCACTTTCGTAGAAACCAGGAATGGAAAAGCTCTTGCGCCTGACCAGGACTTTGATTCTGGGTTCTGGCAGAAACCACATTGCTCGATTTCATACCAATTTTATCGCCGCCTGTCATTGTAAATTTACAAGCTGTTTCATCCCTGATTCAAATCCTATCGGGTTCAAATTTTATGTCGTACCATCTGCTGTCACTAGAACATTACCAACCTTCACTGCGGCGGCTGTTGTATCGCCTAATGGAACTCTTGATGCTGGGGGCGATCGTGACAGGCTACTGGATGTATGACTGCTATGAATCTGGTCAGGCAGCTTTAAAGCAAGCCTTGATCGATCTCGCTCATGCAAACTTCACCGGGTCAAACCCGAAGTCGGAACAACCTTACTAGCCTGTACTGCGGCGGGCATTGCATAGTCTGGTCGGGCTACTGGTGCTGGGGGCGATCGTGACAGGCTACTGGATTACGGCCTTAGCTAAATTCCACATGGAGTAGTTTTTGCTGCTGTACCTGATGTTCTCCTCGATCGTGTCTATTTTATTGGTTAATGCCTTTCACTTCAGCAAGGAAACAGGAATGAATACACAGATATGCTGTCATTGGTTATTAGTTGCTGATTATTGATTTTTGATTAACGGTTATTAATTAACAATCATTCATGATGGGTGATTAGCCAATTGATAATGCGTGATCGATCGTTGACGAATAACGAATGACGGATAAATTTAGCTCTGGTTCAATCTGGCTCTCATTAATTTCCGGTTGATTTTATTTATCTATTTACCAACACATTGAGAAATCTGGAGAAAAACGATGGCTTTCCCTCATTCTGCTGCGTCGGCAACGTGGTTACGGTTAAAGGAACTGCTGCTTACAACGGCTCTGGGCTGGATTCCGCGTAAGCCAGGGATCGTGTTCCGGGGTTTTGCCTATCGGCAGTTGTTTAACCAATTGGGTCGGTCGGTGATGATTGACTACGGCGTGGAGTTGCGCCAGCCCAATCAGATCAAAATTGGCGAGGGTGTATATCTGACTCATCACGTTTGCCTTGATGCAAGCGGTAAAAATAATTCGATCGTGCTTGAAGCAGATTGCCATCTTGATAGCGGGGTTCGCTTGAGCACCATGTCAAACAATAGCCAGATTGTGCTGCATCAAAATGTCGGTCTCGATCGCGGCGTTGATATTCGTTCCCTGGAAAATGGATTGGTGGAAATTGGCAAAGGAACTTACATTGGTCCCTATGTGTGCATGGCAGGTCCAGGACACATCAAGATCGGCAAGCAATGTATGATCGCCTCCCACACAGGCATTTATGCCAACAATCACAACTTTGATGATTTGACTTGCCCAATCGTACTTCAGGGCGTGACCACCGAAGGCATTGTGATCGAAGACGACTGCTGGTTAGGGACAGGCGTAAAAGTGATGGATGGCGTGACGATCGGACGGGGCAGTGTGGTCGGGGCAGGGGCAGTGGTGACAAAGGATATTCCGCCTTATTCAGTGGCAGTGGGCGTTCCGGCAAAAGTGATTTCACGCCGGGATAAGGATTTGCAAACTCAGCTTAAAGCAAGCCGCAGTGAATTTGCCATGAATTAGTCTTTATGCTGGGGTCGAAGGGGCTTCCTCTTTCCTTTTCAGAGGAGCGATGTAAAATGAAGCAATCCTGGCAGGCAAGACTGCATGATCAAGACTGCATGATTGAGTGAAGCGGCTGCGATCGAGTGTTCTGAGTGTTCTCTCAAAGAGTACTCTAGCAATGAGCAGGGTTTCGCTGAATGGCAGAAGCTTCTGCACGATCGAAGCTGCCTGGTTCAATGTGCTTGATTTCAAGAGACTTGATTTCAGGATGCTTGATTTCAAGAGGCTTGATTCCATCTGCCCAATTAAATTTGCTGCCCTGGCGCATGCTGCCAAAATTCTACAAGCTTGTAGAACGACTCAAAGTTAAGGAAGGGATCAGCAAATTTGTTGAACTGCTCTACTGCTCTGCGGTGAAGCAGCCCTCGCCCCTTCGCCTTAAACCTTTGCTGGCATGGCAATTCTACACGGCAACTGGATTACTCACCGTTCCTTTCCCAGCGATGCAGCCCCCCAACCCGATGCAGCAGATCAATATTTCTTGCTTTGGGGAGAAACTTGGCGGCGCGTTGAGCCGATGCAAAGTCATTCCTCGGTTGGTGAAGGTCACTCAGGGGCGATCGACTCAGGCGTAACTGATTTTGGCCTCAACCCGTTTTGTATGACCGAGGCAGAGCTGCGCGACTGGCTGCGATCGCTGCACCAAGCCCGTACCCTGAATTGGACGATTGCCGAATTTGCGCTGGAAGTGCTGATCCCAACCGGAAGCCGTTCCCGTAAACGAGCTGCTACGGTTGTAGAACCTGTGTCCTCCCCCCGCTGGCAGTCGGTTTCGATCGCCCTACCCACCTACCTTTTTCCTTCAGAAGACCCTGAACACAATTCGCCTGCGGTACTGCCCCAGCATTCAGTAGCAGATGTCTTGCCCGAAGAATCTCAATCCTCAGAAAATTTGCCTGAACTTCAGCTTCAAACCTGGCAGGTGCAGGGTATTCGCTTAACGATTGATGAAGCCCTCGCTTTTTTGCAGTCCCTTCCACTCAGTTCCGTGAATGACGATCTCACGTCCTGGATGGGAGCCGATTTGCGCTTCTGGTCGCACATCCGCCGCTGGCATTTAGACCTGATGGCACGCGCCAAGTTTTTGCCTTTGCTTCAGCCGCAGGACGATGGGGCGATCATTCACTGGCAGGTGTTGATCGATAGCGCAGTTGATCAGGCGCGCCTGGAGCAGTTTGCCCGTCAGATGCCGCCCCTCTGTCGCACTTATTTCTGCCGGACTGATGAATTGGAATTGTCCTGTGAAGAGCTAGAAAATTCGGTTTCTCCGATCGATGCCCACACGCTGCTGCTGAACTTTCTCAATCAGGCGACTCATACGCGGTTGCGGTCGGTTGCTGCCGTCACGCCGCTGCCCACCACCACCCTGATTAAAGATCTGCCGCTGAAGGAATGGCTTCAGGCATCGGGCACACAGCCAATTTTGACCGCCGATCCGGTGAGGCTCGATCGCCTGCAAAACACGCTGAAACAGTGGCTTGCTCCGGTTCAGCCCTATCTCTCCCAGCAAATTGCCGCCTTTCGCACCTGTTTCTATCTGCATCCGCCGAGGGAAGGTCAGCAGGACTGGACGCTGGAATATTTCTTGCAGGCAACGAATGACCCAGAATTTCTCGTTAGTGCCCGCACCGTCTGGCAGAACCCGGTGGCGCGGCTGGAATATCTGGGACGGACGATTGACGCCCCCCAGGAAACGTTGCTGGCAGGCTTAGGCTTAGCATCGCGCCTGTATCCGTTGCTGGAACCGAGCCTTCAGCAGCAACAGCCCCAGTCCTGTCTCTTGAATCCGCTCCAGGTGTATGAATTTATCAAGTCCACTGCCTGGCGATTGCAGGATAGCGGTTTCGGTGTAGTGCTGCCGCCCAGTCTCTCCCAGCAGGAAGGATGGGCCAATCGACTCGGACTGCGAATTCAGGCAGAAACGCCCAAACTTAAACCCAGCCAGCGTCTCGGGCTGCAAAGCCTGCTGAACTTTAAGTGGGAACTGACGATCGGCGGACAGCGACTTTCCAAAGCCGAATTCGATCGCCTCGTCACCCTCAACACGCCCCTGGTGGAAATTAACGGCGAATGGGTCGAGCTGCGATCGCAGGATATCCGCGCCGCCCAAACCTTCTTTGAGAGCCGCAAAGACCAAATGGCTCTGTCGCTAGAAGACGCACTGCGGATCAGCACAGGGGATACCCAGGTGATCGAAAAACTGCCCGTCCTCGGCTTTGAAGCATCTGGTGCCCTGCAAGAGCTGGTGAATACGCTGACCAAAGGCAACCAGAGCGTCGAACCCATCCCGGTTCCCGAAGCCTTTCAGGGAGAGCTGCGTCCCTATCAGGTGCGGGGAGCCTCGTGGCTGGCATTTCTGGAGCGGTGGGGCTTGGGAGCTTGCCTTGCTGACGATATGGGTTTAGGAAAAACCCCCCAGTGTATTGCGTTTCTGCTGTACCTTCTAGAACAAGACGCGCTGACCGACCCGGTGCTAATTGTCTGTCCCACTTCGGTGCTGGGCAACTGGGAACGAGAGGTAAAGCGATTTGCGCCCGATTTGAAAACTCTTGTGCATCACGGTGACAAACGCTCGCAGGGCAAAGCTTTTGCCAAAGCCGTCAAAGGCAACCATCTCGTCATCACCAGCTATCCGCTCGTTTATCGCGACTTAAAAGATCTGCAAACCGTTTCCTGGCAAGGCATCGTGCTGGACGAAGCGCAAAACATCAAAAACGCGGACGCCAAACAATCGCAGGCAGTGCGGCAGCTCCAGGTGCAGTTTCGCGTTGCCCTCACCGGAACTCCCGTCGAAAACCGACTGGCAGAACTCTGGTCAATCATGGATTTCCTCAATCCGGGCTACCTCGGGCCCAAAAACTTCTTCCAGCGACGGTTTGCCATCCCGATCGAACGATACGGTGATACTGCTTCGCTTAAAACCCTGCGATCGCTCGTTCAGCCCTTTATGCTGCGCCGTTTGAAGACCGATCGCTCCATTATTCAGGACCTGCCCGAAAAGCAGGAAATGACCGTCTTTTGTGGGCTGACTTCCGAGCAAGCCGACCTGTATCAGCGATTTGTCGAGCAGTCGTTGACCGACATCGAATCCGCCGAGGGCATCCAGCGAAAAGGTAAAATCCTCGCGTTGATTACCCGCCTGAAGCAAATCTGTAACCATCCGGCTCTGCTCGGAGACGAGACTGCGATGTCTAAAGCGGCTCACCTCGATGCCCACTCCGGCAAAGTGCAGCGGCTCGAAGCCATGCTCGAAGAAGTGTTGGCAGAAGGCGATCGATCCCTGATCTTCACCCAATTCGCTGAATGGGGCAAACTCCTGCAAGCCTATCTGAAAGACCGCTTCAGCCGCGATGTGTTCTTCCTCTACGGCAGCACCGCCAAGAAACAGCGCGAAGAAATGATCGATCGCTTCCAGAACGATCCGCAGGCTCCGCGCATTTTTATTCTGTCCCTTAAAGCAGGCGGCGTTGGACTCAACCTTACCCGCGCCAATCATGTCTTTCACTTCGATCGCTGGTGGAATCCCGCAGTCGAAAACCAGGCAACCGATCGTGTCTTCCGCATCGGGCAAAAGCGCAACGTTCAGGTGCATAAATTTGTCTGTAACGGTACGCTGGAAGAGCGCATTCATGAGCTAATTGAAAGCAAAAAAGCCCTTTCGGAACAGGTTGTGGGAACTGGGGAAAACTGGCTGACAGAGCTAGATACCGATGCGCTGAGGAATTTGCTGTTGCTCGATCGATCTGCCGTCATTGAGGACGAGGATTCCTAACTGTTCTCCTTCAGGTAAAAGCAAAGTGAGCACTGCTGAATCCAAGGATGAATGGTGGAGTCCCAAACCGCCCCTCACCCCCATCCGATAGGGAACTGCCAGTCCCTTCAATAAGTCCCTCGCCCCCAACAGGAGACTAGCGGCAGCGAGATTGAGGGGGAGGGTTGTAAAAGTGGGATGCTGCCTATGCGGTAGCACATCGTTGTGCGGGTTCTCACTAAAAACCCCAGCTCGATCGCACGTTTTATTGCCTTTTTTATTGCCTTTTTACAGAGCCGCTTTCCCTCCGAAATAATCGGTGAATTGAGGCAATTGGGTCGTGTGCAGGGATTAGCACGATCGATGAATTCTAAGGATTACAAATGAGGAATAGCGATAGTGAAAAAAACAGGCTTGTAAATGCTTTCCTTCAGCACAAACAATGGCAAAAAAAGTTTGAGTTTGAAAATTTTGATGCGTTTATGGGCATGATTAGCTCTAGCAAAGAAATTGCCTGAATCCAGAAATTATTTGATTCCAATCGTTGCTTTCTGACAAGCAGCTAGGGAATTTCTATGTCTTTTTCAGGCGGCTCTGTGTTGCTCAGGCATTAGTTCAGGAAGTTGTTTCCTGGCAGCTTCAATTTATGGATGCGAAGGAAGGTTAAGACCTATGGCGCAAGATTCAGGCTACAAATTTTCAGAGGCAATTAAGGTTAAGCTCGATCAAGGAAAGCTTAATCTTAATGGAGCAATCAGCTCCTCTGGCGAATTTGATATCTATCAATTTAAGCTCAAGCAACGCAGCAAATTTGATTGTGCTCTCAACCTTGACGATGACGATGTTGAGCTAGCTTTATTCGATCGTCGAGGCAATCAAATTTCGGTTTCAGACAATGATGACGGCGACGATGACGACGACAATAACTCAAAGTTTCGTACCCGTTCCAGAGTTCAAAACAGCCCGCTGTCGATTAAAAAAACGCTGAGGGCAGGACTCTACTTTCTGGGGATTCGATCGCTTGAACAAGACACTGAAACCGAAGCAACAGAAATTGAGTATTCCTGTGATTCTTCTGCAATCGAGCTACCCGGACGCACCCGCAAAGAAGCACTAAAGATCAATTCCAAAAAGCTGAAGCTTAAGGGATCTTACCGCTATTCGGGGACGCTCAGCAGCGACAGCCCAGTTGGGTTTTATCAATTTAATCTGACCCAACAAAGCAGTTTTAGCAGCTTCGTGAAAAGCCTCGGCGATGATGTGGAAATTGAGCTGTATGACAGCAATCAGCAGCAAATCACAATTTCTAACAACAGCCTTCAACTTCTGGATACGGGCAAATATTTTGTCAAGCTGAGCCTGAAGGTAAAAAGCGAAAGCGTTGATTATAAGCTGAAGCTGAAGTTTGATGCAGTGCCGATCGACTTTAGCGGCAACAATGTCAGTGCGGCTCGTGTTGTTTCCGCCAGTCCCAGTGTCAGTGTCTTCAAAGATTATGTTGGTGTGCTAGATTCAGACGACTATTACAAAGTGAATATCGCATCGCCGAGCAGCCTCAATCTAGTGCTAGATGGTTTAGCAGCTGATGCCAATTTGGAAGTGCTGGATCAGAGCGGGACGGTGGTTGGCAGTTCAAATGTCCCAGGAACCGCAAAAGATCTGGTCAACCTGAGCCTAAAGGGTGGCACTTATTATGTGCGTGTCACTGCGGGCGCAAACGCTTCAACCAGCTACAATCTCAGCTTTACCTCTGCTCCACTAAAGCTATTTGGCTTGACCAGTGAGGGCACGAATGTGGTTGCGTTTAACCCCGATCGCCCCACCGACACGGTTCAACTGGGCATTACAGGCTTGGCTGCTGGAGAAACGCTAAAGGTAGTCGATTTCCAGTCCTCAACGGGTGACTTGTTTGGTTTGAGCAGTGCTAACAAGCTCTACAAAATCGATGTAGCAACAGGGGCGGCGATCGCAATGACGCTGTCCACGTCCGGCACAACTTCTACCACGCCCTCTACTGGGACATCTACCAATCCACTTGCCCTGACAGGCACAGCCATCGGGTTGGACTGCGACCCCACCAGCGGCAACATTCGGGTGGTCACCGATGCCGATGAACATCGTGTCCTGACGCCAGTATCCGGCTCAACCAATACCTTTACCGTTGTTATGGATACAGCCCTTGCCTATGCAACAGGGGATGCCAATGCTGCCCAAAATCCTAACGTAACGGCTTTGGCCTATAGCAACAATTTCAGAGGTTCGACCTCTACAGCCCTGTATGGTATCGACACTACTCTGGATGCCCTCGTGCGTCTGGCTGAAGTGACTGCTGCCGTTGTGCCTGCTCCTGGTAATCTTACAACCGTGGGTGCGCTTGGTGTTGATTTCAGCCCCAGTGCTGGTTTTGATATCTTCACCGACAGTAACCTGAGCAACACGGCTTATGGAATGTCGGGTTCTGACCTGTATAGCATCAATCTGACTAGCGGTGCAGCAGCGAAGCTAGGAACAGTGGTGGTCAACGGGATACCCACTCAGCTCGTTGGCATTTCGAGTCGCGTTTAGGTCTGAGAAAATCTCCGAACTCAAACTCGCCCGAACTTGAAACGATCGGCGAAAGCGATTCAACAGAAGTTCAATGCAGCCCTGCTAGGAAGGTTTCGCTTTCATTGGCAGGGCACTCTTTCTTGGAGCAGGGCAACTCTTTCTTGGAATAGTTGGGAATCCTAGCCTTAAGAAACCACGCACAATTTTAGTGCCAACTCTATGCTGTCGTTCCCGAATTCTGATCATTCTTTTACTCAAGAAACTTTACTGCTCCGTATTACCAATCGCATCCGGCAATCCCTGGAGCTTCAAGAGATTTTAACTACGACCGTTGCTGAAGTCCGAGCCTATCTGGGAACCGATCGCGTAAAAGTCTATCAATTTCAACCGGATGGGCACGGAATTGTGATCGCCGAGTCGCTGAGTAGTGATCGCTTACCTTCGCTGCTGGGGCTGCATTTTCCGGCGGATGATATTCCTCCTTATGCTCGCGAACTGTTTGTGCGGGCACGCCAGCGTAGTGTTGTGGATTTGAGTACCCATGCGATCGGCATCAGTCCGCTGAATTGCCCGGAAACCGGGGATCTGATCGATCAAACAGATATTCGCTATCGTCCGGTTGATCCGTGCCATCAAGAGTACCTGATGGCAATGGGTGTCCAATCTTCAGTCGTGGTTCCGATCGTTTTAGAAGGCGAAGCGGCAGGTCCGTACCACCCCCCCTCGCTCCAGCCGCCGAATCAGCTCTGGGGGCTACTGGTTTCTCATCATGCTGAACCGCGATCGGTAAGCGAGACAGAGTTGCAGTTCATTCAGGCGGTGGTGGATCAGGTGGAGGTGGTCATTGCCCAGTCGATTCTGCTCGACCACGTTCGTGCCCAGGCGCACCAGGAATCCAATATTAATCAGGTCACTGCGCTGCTGCAAACCTCGCCAATGGTGAACTGGCAAGATGTCCTTCAAGCCGCAGCAAGTTCGCTGGAGGCAGACGGCAGGCTTTATCTCGTTGCCAGTGAACAATTACCCACAGAGTCCCCCAGAGAAATTTATACGATCGGTGAGCAGCCTGCCCTGCTTGATTCCATTCAGCAGCGATCGATCGAGGAAAATTTACTCTGGCAGAAATATATGTGTTCAGGAATGGATACATCTGTAGATGCGACGGGCCATCAGCCCTGGTCAGTGGAATGGATGCGTACCGTTTACGCACTGGGAAAACCCGCTCAGTCGATCGCGACTACGGCTTCCTGCTGGGCAATTCACGACATTTATCAAGAACCTTTATTTCGTACGCTTGCCCCCTTCTTTAGCAACACGACGATTCGCAGTGCCCTGATCATTCCGCTCAGGCAAGGCAGCCAAATCCTGGGCTGTCTCACTTTCTTTCGCCGGAGCATTGATACCGAGACACTATGGGCGGGGTATCACAATCCTGATACTCGTCAGTTAATGGCGCGGCAATCGTTTGAAGTGTGGAGGCAATTGAAGAAAGACCAGGCACAGGAGTGGACAACAGCAGAGATTAAATATGCTCAGGTTTTGGGAGAACGGTTTGCAGCCACGATCAAGCAATATCGTCTGTATCAGCAGGTGCAAGGTTTGAATGCCAGCTTAGAGCGGCAGGTCGAGGAACGCACTCAAGAAGTGAAACACCGATCGGAGCAGTTAGAACGATCAAATACCGAGCTAGAGCGGCTGGTCGAACGGCAGACCATGTTTGTTCAAATTGTGGCAAAAATCCGCGACTCACTGGATATTGAAACGATTTTTAGAACCACAACCGAAGCAGTGCAACATCTGCTAAACACCGATCGCGTGGTGATCTATCGGTTCGAGGCGGATTGGAGCGGGGAGTTTGTGGCGGAATCGGTTGCAAAGGGTTGGGATGCTCTGCTAGAAAAGCAGCTCGACAACTCAGCATCACGCGACAATATCAGCGATTGCACTGTGAAAAAATTGGGTTGTCGCTCGGTAGATACCTATCTGCAAGATACGCAGGGCGGGCACTATGGGCAGGGGTCAACTCAACGAGTGGTCAAAGATGTTTATGAAGCAGGTTTTTCACCCTGCTACCTGGAGGTGCTGGAGTTTTATCAGGCAAGAGCCTATGTAATTGTGCCGATCGTCCAGAGTGAGAAACTGTGGGGATTACTCGCCGCTTACCAAAACTCAGGTCCGCGCAATTGGGAAGATCTGGATATTGCGCTAATGCAGCAAATTGGTTTGCAGCTCGGAGTCGCGCTTCAGCAGGCAGAATATTTATCCGAAATTCGGAATCAATCAAAACAGCTTGCAAATACGTTAGAAGAACTTAAACAAACTCAAACTCAATTAATTCAAAGCGAGAAGATGTCGAGCCTGGGACAACTCGTGGCGGGCATTGCTCATGAAGTCAATAATCCGATCAATTTCATTTACGGCAATTTAGCACCGCTTCAGGAATATACTCAAACCCTACTCGAACTCCTCCAGTCTTATCAACACCACTATCCTGATCCGATGCCCGCTCTGCGCGAACAGCTTCAGGAAAGCGACCTCAGCTACATTCAAGCGGATGTTCCCAAGCTTTGTGCATCGATGCGAATTGGGGTAGATCGAATTCGCAGCATCGTTTTGTCCTTGCGAAATTTCTCGCGTTTAGACGAATCTGAAGTCAAATTGGTTGATTTGCAGGAGGGATTGGAAAGTACACTGCTGATTTTGCAGCACCGCTTGAAGCCAGCAACTTCGGGAACTGCGATTCGCCTTGAGAAACACTATGGTAAACTCCCCCCTATAGAATGCTACGCCGGACAGCTTAATCAGGTGTTTATGAATTTGATCAGTAATGCGATCGACGAATTACAAGCTGCTGCGATCGAAAGGGATGCATCATCTGTAATTACGATCTCAACCAGCTGTATTGATCAGGATTGGGTTGCAGTGTCGATCAAAGATAACGGACGAGGAATTCCAGAGCGGGCTGAAGCCAAATTATTTGATCCCTTTTTCACCACTAAACCCGTTGGGCAAGGCACGGGATTGGGGCTATCCATTAGCTACCAGATTGTGAAGAAGCACCAGGGACATTTACTTTGCCAGTCTCAGCCGGGCAAGGGAACAGAATTTGTCGTAAAGCTTCCTGTCAGGCAAGCAGCAGCACCCTGACCTGAACCGCCCGCTTACCTGTGGAAGTGACATTGGGCAATGCCTGATCTATTTCTACTGAGGGCTGATTGAATGAGCGTTGCAATTTATGATCGCATCGTGAATAAAGACAGCGACCTAGAGGTGGTAGCAGCTTGGTGAGCAGAAATGCGGTGCAAAGCAGTCCTCCCTGGGCAATCGATTAACGTGCGGAGTCTGAGGGAACCATCATGAAGCGCAACGCTCCTCCTGGTTGGATTGGTGTTGGACTAGCGTTTTATGCCTTTATTGCGATCGCGATCGCAGAAGGTGGTTTGGGCGTGCTGCTGCCCTCGATTCTAAACACCTACAACCTAACGACAGCAACCGTAACCGCCCTGTTTTTTAGTCAAATTAGCGGTTATGTGGTGGCAGCCCTTACCAGCAGTTTATTGAGTCACCGCATCGGGCTGGCTCGAATGATTTTGCTGGCAGCCGTGAGTGTAACCACCGCGCTGTGCATTTATGCTTCAACGCCCTATTGGTGGGTCATGGTATTCACCGGAACGCTGCTAGGATTGGGCATTGGGCTGATTGACGCAGGCATTAACACGTTCATTGCCGATAAACAGGACAGCGGCAATCTGATGGGATTGCTTCATGCGTTTTATGGCATTGGAGCACTTTCAGGTCCGGCGATTGCGACAATTTTGCTAACGCAGGGAGTGAGTTGGCGATCGGCGTATTGGGTGTTTGCTGGAATGGTGCTGCTGTTAGCCATTGGCATGGTGTGGGTCGTTTCCCAGCGTCATTCGTTTATGGATTCATCCGCTCTGCCTTCTGATCAAAGCGCGAGAACCAATCTGCATCTGGCATTAAAAGAACCGACTGTGTTAGTCGCAGGGCTGCTGTTGCTTGTCTATGTGGGTACGGAAGTCTCTGTAGGAAATTGGGCTTTTACGGTGCAAACCCTCAGTCGCGGTACATCCGTTGCGATCGCAGGATATAGCATCACCGCCTACTGGTTTGGACTGACGCTGGGACGATTAACAATGGGGCAACTGATAAGACACATTGGCGCAATTCGGCTCATTGATGCGTCTCTCGCCTTGCTCACCGTCGGTCTGCTGATTTGGTGGCTCTTGCCTGGCCAGCTCTGGAGTTTGCCGCTGATTGGGTTCGCGCTGGCTGCTATTTTCCCAGCCACAATTTGGCTGATGCCCCGTCGAGTTCCATCTGCGCTGGTTCCAGCGGCGATCGGCTTTTTAACGAGCGTGGGCAGTGTTGGAGCGGTGAGTATTCCCACCGTAGTTGGCTGGTTGGCAGACAAAATCAATTTGGAAATCATTCCGATGCTGATGGTGCCACTGGCGATCGTCATGATGATCCTGCATCGCTGGCTCGCCAACCATACCGCTCGTCAAACCGCTGAACACCAATAATCAGGAAGGGTGCGGCGGGCGGTTTAATTCTTTTATTAAATCCAGTCGAGTAATATAACTAGCGTCACCTTACTCAAATCTGCCCGATCGCATAATCGTCACGATCAGCCACAAGCCCAGCAGGCTGGCAGCCGCAAAGAAGATGTTGCTGAGCAACTGAAGCTGGGGTGTTTGTTGTCCACTGGCGACGATCGCGGCTCCGATGATCAGCGAACCCACTACGGTACTAAACGAGCGGCGATTGGCAGATTCAGCGATCGTGCGGCGCAAGGCATTGAGATCCTGAATTGAGAGATTGAGCTTGAGCGTTTCGGAGGTGAGACGATTCAGCAGGAAGGCAACCTGGCGCGGCGAGTCGAGAGACAACTGCTTGAATTCCAGCGCGGTTCGCAGAGCAGACTGTAGGGGGTCGTTGCCGACCAACTGGCGGCGAAACAGGTCACTCATGAGCGGACGGACTTCTGCCATCAGGTTGATGTTTGAATCGAACTTGCGTCCTGAGCCTTCTAAGTTGGCGATCGACTTGGTTAAAAGTCCTACGTTGCTGGGCCAGCGCAAGTTGTTGATCCGGGCTGCTTCCAGAATTTGCCCAAACGCTTCGCCCACGTTCAGGTTTTCCAGGCTGAGACTGTAGTATTGGCGCAGGAGGCGATCGTAGTCTTGCTGAAGTTTCGCCAGGTTAATCGGTTGGGTTTGATCCATCCGGTCGGCAAGCTGAAGCGAAATCTGGGCACAGCGCTCGGGGTCGAGATCCATAATTGCTAGCACCAGCTCCACCATGAGCGACTGCATTCTGGGATTGAGGTTGCCCATCATGCCGCAGTCCAGAATTCCGGCTCTGCCATCTTCCAGGTAAAACAGATTGCCAGGGTGGGGATCAGCGTGAAAAAAGCCGTCTACAAGATACTGCTGCAAAAATGCCCGAAAAACTGTTGTCGTAAAGGCGCGGCGTTCTGCTTCTGGGTCGCCGTTAAAGCCAATGCCTTTTAGCTTTGCCTGCAAAATGGGTACGCCATCCAGCCATTCCAGCACCAGAATTCTTTTGCTGGTCAGCTCATGGTAGACCTTGGGAACGACAATTTTATCGGGGTCAAACCAGCGGCTTTTCGACAGGTTGCGGCGCAGATCGTCAGTGTAGGTGGCTTCCTGGGTAAAGTCGAGTTCATTTTGCAGCGATTTACTAAACTCGTCTGCCAGGTCGGTGATGTTGTAGCGTTTGCCAAAGTCAGTGGTCGAGAGCAGTGCCGCAATTCGCCGAAATACGGCAATATCTCGCGCAACGACGGCTTCAATACCAGGACGCTGAAGCTTAATCGCAACGGGCTGTCCGTTCTTGAGTATGGCTTTGTGAGTCTGGGCGATCGATCCGGCGGCGATCGCATTAAAGCTCACCGACTCAAACAGCTCCTCAAACGGCTGGGGAAGCGACTGGCGCAGCACGATCTCAATGTCATCCCAGGGGACGGGCGGCACATTGGACTGGAGCTGGCTCAACGCCTCAATGTAGCGGGGCGAGAGCAGATCGGGGCGCGTGCTGAGCAACTGTCCCAGCTTGACGTAAACCGGGCCCAGATCGGTCAGAATATTGCACAAAACTTCAGGAGCTGGAATCTCAGGTTCGCCGCCCTTGCCCAGTGTGAGAACCTGGCGCATATAGTCCCATCCGTGCCGGATAAAGACTTCGATAATTTCGCGCTCACGAATGCCAGAAGGCAGGATTGCGGTCATAGCTTTAAGCAGGTAACTTTGGCCGAATAACAGATAAAGAGCAAATCGATCGAGCAGTTACACTTCTTCACGATAGCGCAGCCCGCTCAGCTCAGCAAAAGACACTCGCGTTTGAGAGCTTGCCCTGCTAAACTGCAAATCTCTATCTAGGATGGAAAATAGTTCTGTTTTAATCAAACCTCTGGAGGAAGAGATGAACTTGATTCGCATTATTTGCGCGATTTTTCTGCCGCCTCTGGGCGTGTTCCTGACGGTTGGGATTGGCAGCGCGTTTTGGATTAACCTGCTGCTCACGCTGCTGGGCTACATTCCGGGCATTATTCATGCCATCTGGATTATTGCAAAACACGATCGCGGTAGAGCGATTTACTAGATTCACGAACGGATTGGCTCACTGAATCTTTGTTGATCCGCTGCCAGTTTCTATCAATTCATTAAACCGCTAGCGTTCTGCATAACCTGTTGCAGTTGGGCGATCGGCAGTTGGGCTTGGGCAAAGGGATAAGGATGCGTTCTCAGTTCAGCATCTCTTTTTCAGCTGCCCACTCTCGCTGCTGGCAGAATCGCTCCATTTTTTCTTCAAGGTTGCTTTAAAGGAACCAAAAGTGCTGCATCGTCCCCTAAATCCCCCAGCTTTGAGGGACTTTGGATATTCCTCCGAGCCGTTCGTTTCCCCTTCCAGAATTGGCCCGTTAGAGGGGTGGTTTGGGTCACGATGATGGCTTTTTAAACATCCTCCTATCTCCCGCTCCGTCTGAAATTCATTCAGTTAGCTGCTATTTATAAAAAAATCTTGTGTTCTGGCGTTCTTTAGAGTGACGCAGATTGAAGCGAAAGTTGATCTTAAAAACAATAAAAATTGTTGTGATTGGTTTATCTGTTTGGCTGTGAAATCAGTTGTCAAATGAGTGGTCGACTGTAATCAACGGAGAATGAATTGGGGGATGCAGAGGACGATCGCTTGAGCTTGCGTTCTCTCTCAAAACAAATTGAAGCCACTCGTTTAGATGTCCGTTTGTAAAGAAAGTCTGCCTGGGTGTAATGAGTTGAAAGGAGTATCTAGCAACACCTGTACAAGCTGTGATAAGTGTTATCGTCTTCTGTCAAACGTTCGGCAATGATCTAGAGTCAAAGAGCGTTGTGTTAATTCTTGAACTTTTTAAACTTCAGGTGATGTTATGGAAAAGTTAACGCATTACCCAATGGTGATTGGGAGTGACTTTATCACGACGGGCAGTGAAGATTTGATTGATCCGGCATCGGGAAAGCCGTTTGCATCAGTGGCTTGGGGAACAGTTGCCGATGTCGATCGCGCAGTGAAAGCGGCAAAAGTGGCCCAGAAAGAGTGGGCAGCTCGTTCTTGGGGAGAGCGAAGCGTTGCTTTATTGAAATTTGCTGATGCGCTGGAAGCAAAAACAGACGAATTAGCAAGATTGGAAAGCCAGAATGCGGGCAAACCTCTAAAACTCACACTGGGCGGCGATATCCCATTTGCGATCGACAATCTGCGCTATTTTGCTTCAGTGGTGCGGCGGCAAGAAGGCGTTGCCGGAGGTGAGTATGTAGGCGGATTTACCAGCTTTATCCGGCGAGAGCCGATTGGGGTTGTGGGCGCGATTACGCCGTGGAACTACCCGTTTATGATGGCGATCTGGAAGCTGGCTCCGGCACTGGCAGCGGGAAATGCAGCCGTGATTAAACCTGCTCCCAACACTCCTATTACGACGATCGAGCTGGCTAAAATCGCGCTGGATGCTGGCTTGCCCGCCGGACTGATCAACGTGGTGACGGGCGCAGCCGAAGTCGGAGAAGCGATTTGTATCCACCCTGACACGCGCATGATTAGCTTTACGGGCAGTACCCGAACCGGAAAGCGCATTGCAGAGCTGGCGAGTTCAATGGTGAAGCGCGTCACGCTGGAGCTGGGCGGCAAGGCTCCCTTTGTGGTGTTTAGCGATGCGGATATTGAAGCGGCTGCAAGAGGTGCGATTCCGGCAGCGTTTATGAATACGGGACAGGACTGTACGGCAGCAACCCGAATCTATGTGCAAAATGAGGTATTTGATCAGTTTTTGAGCCGCCTGACCGAGCTAACGCAGCAAATTAAGTTTGGTCAGCCCTTTGCTGAGGATACGGATATTGGTCCGCTCACCAGTGAAACTCAGCGACTTAAAGTGCATGGGTTCGTGGAAGAAGCGCGTCAGCAGGGAATTAAGGTGGCAACGGGTGGCACGCTGCCCGAAGGAGAAGGCTACTTTTATCCGCCAACAATTCTGGTGGACGCGCCTCAGGCGGCAAACTGTGTGCAGGAAGAAATCTTTGGTCCGGTAATTGTGGTGAATCGATTCACCGATGAAGCCGAAGCGATCGAGCTAGCCAACGATATTCCC
The DNA here is from genome assembly GCA_014695325.1 of Cyanobacteria bacterium FACHB-502. Lineage (GTDB taxonomy): Bacteria > Cyanobacteriota > Cyanobacteriia > Elainellales > Elainellaceae > Leptolyngbya_A. Next base: position 32,367 of record JACJNZ010000015.1, read on the forward strand.
TACGGACTGGCAGCCAGTGTATGGACGACGAATGTGCAGCGAGCGATGCGGGTCACGGCAGTCCTAGAGTTTGGCACGGTTTGGGTGAACGATCACCTGCCGATCGCCAGCGAGCTACCACACGGTGGCTTTAAGCAAAGCGGCATGGGTAAGGATATGTCGTACTATGCGCTGGAGGAATACACGATCGTTAAGCACGTCATGTTTGATATTACGGGCGATCAGAAGAAGGCATGGCACTCGGTGGTGTTTGATGGCTAATTTGCCGTTGATTCTGAAGGTTGAGTTTTGGGAGAGTGGTTGAGCCGTGTTCTAGGGGCTATATCGCCCCCTAAATCCTCTAATGTTGGGGGCTTTGAATCAATTGGAAGCCTTCTGGTATTGAAGAGTTGAGGGCTGCAAGGTTTCGATTTCGATCAGGAGAAAGGTTTATGTTGTACCGCTTCAAGGCACTCCTTTTAACCGGAGTTCTCAGTTTTTTAGCGATCGTCTTAAGCGTGCCTGCTGCTCAGGCAGAAAATTGCACTTTATCAGCGATCGTTTGGGAAGGTTACACCGATTCGTCTTTTGCTCAGACTTTTGAGCAGCAAACGGGCTGTGCTGTGAAGGCGACCTATGCTGGATCGAGCGACGAGATGTTTGCCAAGTTTCGTACCGGAAAAGGTCGCAATTATGACATTATCTCGGCGTCGGGTGATATTACGGAGCGGCTGTATCGGGCAGGTTTAGTGCAGCCGATCGACCCCAGTAAATTGAAAAACTACGATTCAGTATTCTCGTCGTTTCGCGGCGGCAACTGGAATACGTTTGATGGCACACCCTATGGCGTAACGTTTGCCTGGGGTCCGAATGTCATGGTTTACAACAAGGAGAAGGTTAGCTCGGAGCCGAAGAGCTGGGATGTGCTGTTTGACCCGCAGTATGCCGGGAAAATCTCGCTGCCGGATAACCCGATGACGATCGCCGATGTTGCGCTGTGGTTGGGCAAGCCCGATCCCTATCATCTGAGCGAGCAGGATCTGGCGGAAGTGAAGGCGAAGCTGCTGGAACTGCGTCCCCAGGTGCGAAAGTTCTGGACGACGGCGGGGGAACTGGCGAATCTGTTTCAGTCGGGAGAGGTGGTGATTGCCCATGCTTGGCCCCTCACTTATACGCAGCTCAGCTCTGAAGGGTTTCCGGCTGGAACGGTGAGTCCGGAAGGCAAACTGACCGGATGGACAGATTCCTGGATGATTTCTAAGAATTCGCGCCACGAAGATGCAGCTTATGAATGGGTTGATTTTATCCTCAGCGGCGAGGGGCAAAAAGGTGTGATGGATGTGACCGGATATTCGGGCGCGACCGAGTTAGGGGCTGAGGCGATCGGCAAAGACCGTGCTCACGCTTTATTTATGGATGATTTGTCGCTGCATAGACAGATCAAGATGTGGCAGAGTGTGCCGAACTATGACCAGTGGGTGCAGGTGTGGAATGAGGTTCGTTCCTAACGTTTAGCCGAATCTGACCCTGCTACAAGCTTCAAAAAACTTCAAATTCCTCTGTTCTTTCCCAATGGATGAGGCAGAGGAATTTTTTAGGCTTTTGCTTTTCGTTACAGGTATCCTGGCAAGTCACAACATTGCAAAGAAATGGACAAAGAAATGGATGATGCTAATTCGGGATTGGAAACCTGCTCTCAACCATTTTGCGACTGAGTTTTGCGACTGAGTTGGGCGATCGCTTGCCAATCTAGCTTCCTGCACCCTGACACAAACGATTTGACATACCCTTCCTAATGCTTCAGCGATGTCCTACCCCCAAACTGCTATAGCTGTAAGGATGATTGCATCACTGTCCTGACAAACTGCCCCAGAATCAGCGATTGCCTGGGTGACTAGCAGTTGCACCATTTCTTGAAACGTGTCATGGGTGGCGATTTTAACTTGATATCCAGGATATCCAGCCTGTTTCAATCCTTGTTTAAGGGCAATGAAGGGTTGAATATCCCCTCGGGCTTCTGTCGTCAAAATCGTAATTCTCCGAACGACTTCAGTATGAGTTCCTTAATGGGTTACCAAAGCTGCAAATCGTACTTAGTAAAGATTTCCTCTAAAACAGTTCGATCAGGTGGAAAGCTAGTAATTCTTGCACCAACTTCTTGATAGAATTCGGCAGCGGCAGCAGGTGAAACGATGATCAGAACACGAGCGATCGGGGAAAGCACCTTAAAGGTATGCACAGCATTTGTAGGAATGTGGGTCACTGCACCTGCTGTAACAACATGCTTACGACTACCTAAGGTGACTTCGAGTTCGCCTTCCAGGATGTAAAACGTTTCCTCCCAAGGATGGCTATGGAGTGGTGGTTCTCCATGCGCCGCATCGATCATCTCAAACATAGCGTACTGACCATTCGTATCATTTCCAGTTAGCTTCCATACGAGTGTGTGAGTCAGCATAGTATGCATATCCCCTTCACCAGATGCAAGGAGTTTAGGTTTAGCGTGCTGTACTGCAGTCGTCATAGTGCTTCTCCAAAAAAACAAATGGTTTACTCGTTGTTGATTCATCGGTCGAACCGAACAGCTTGTTCGATTGGTTACATAGTAGGCTGCGTATTCCGGTTGCAATTCACCCAATTGGGTAGCCTTTTTAGACCGTACTGTATGACACGATGGATGGATTTGTTCAGGTTGTGTTGTGCCTGAAGAAGCTAGGCAGGCTGGCAAAGCAGAACAAATTTTGCAGGGAACTTTACAAGAATTTTTGCGAGATGGCTATGCTGTTGAGGTTATTCTATTAAGGCAATTCTGCTAAACACAGAGGAAGTAGACATCGGAGGGCAAAAAGACACAACGGAGCTTGTCTAACTTAACGATTGGTTAGTTTTTGCGACACAATCGAACTTTGTAAATGCCGTATTCGGGGGCAAGCTAGGATGAGGAAATAGGCGAGCTAAAGTCTCTGTTTTATCTTTGCTTTAGTTCACCCAAATTCTTCAAATTCTTACTCAAACTTCTGCTCAAATTCTTGCTCAAACTTCTGTGACTGTTATTCCTGCTCGATCGCCTCGTTCTGATCAAACTGGGCTATATGCATCTTTGCTGCCGCCCCTGCTGTGGATGTCGCTGCTGTATTTTATTCCGCTCGGATTGCTGCTGATTTATAGTGTCTGGCAGCTGGAATCGTTTGAGATTGTCAAGACGCTGAGTTTGAAAAATTTTCAGACGATCGCCACAAACGCTGCCTACCGCACGGTAATTTTGCGAACGGTGCTGACTGCGCTGGGGGTGACGCTGATAGATGCGGTGATCGCGCTGCCAATGGGATACTTCATTGCAAAGCACGGCGGACGCTATCGCGGGCTGCTAACGATGCTGGTGATTTTGCCGCTGTGGTCGAGCTATTTGGTGCGCGTCTTTGCCTGGAAGATTATTCTGGGCTATAACGGTGTTTTGAATACGGCGCTGCTGTCGCTGGGCATTTTACACGAGCCGAGTTCGCTGTTTCTCTACAACCGGTTTTCGACGCTGCTGACGTTTGCCCATGTGTGGCTGCCGTTTATGATTTTGCCGATCGTGACTGCGTTTGAGCGGTTGCCCAATTCGCTGCTGGAAGCTTCGGCAGATCTGAATGCAAACCCCTGGACGACGTTTCGACGGATTATTCTGCCGCTGGTCACACCGGGCGTCCTGGCAGGGTCGATCAATGTGTTTTCGCTGACCATGGGCGATTTTATTACGCCGAGTCTAGTTGGCAGTCCGAACGGGATTATGCTGGGCAACCTGATTGCATCGCAGTTTGGCGTAGCGTATAACTGGCCTCTGGGTGCAGCGTTTGCGCTGGTGGTGATGACCATTGTGTTTAGTGGGCTGACGATCGCCCTTCGCAAAGGGGCAAGTTTATGAACAAACAAGCTGTACGGGAATTGCCTCGGTCTCAACCAAAACCCTGGTTGCTAGGCATTTGGACAGTGCTGGTGTTTGTGTTTTTGTATTTGCCGATCGCCGTCCTGGTGCTAATGAGTTTTAACCGATCGCGCATTTTGTCGCTGCCCTTCAAAGGATTTACGCTGAACTGGTATCAGACTGCACTTCGAGACACGGCTTTGCAGGTCGCGCTGATCAATTCGATCAAGGTGGCAGCGACGGCGACGATTCTGGCAACGGTTTTGGGCTTGCTGGCGGCGTTTGCAGTATATCGGTATCAGTTTTTTGGCAGAAATGCCTTTCGGATCGCGCTCAATTTGCCGATTTTGCTGCCGGGAATTGTGACCGGAGTGGCAATGCTGGCGTACCTGTCAGACCTAGGGTTTGAGCTATCGCTCTTGACGGTGATTCTGGGTCATGTGGTGTTTGGGCTGCCTGTTGCCTTTGGTCCGATCGTGACGCGATTAAGTCAGTTTCCCCACAGTCTGGAGGAAGCTGCTTATGATTTGGGGGCACTGCCGGGGCGGGTGTTTATTGACATTGTGTTTCCCTACATTCGCAGTGCGATCGTGGCGGGTGCGCTGCTGGCGTTTACGCTGTCGTTTGATGAGGTAATTGTGACAATCTTCCTCACCGGACAAGATAATACGCTGCCGATGGAGATTTGGGGCAGACTGCGAACCGATATTACGCCGGAAATTGCGGCGATCGCGACGCTGATTTTGCTGGGAAGTGGGGTACTGGTGCTGCTGAGCCAGCGAACCTCCCCCGCGGACTAACCTGCGGCGAATTAAGATAGGGAGAAGTCAGGAGAAAAACATGAAGGCGAAAAGCGTCGTTTACCTGGAGTCGGTCAGCAAGATTTACCCATCAGCAAAGGGTGAAGTTTATGCAGTGCAGGATGTAACGATCGACGTGCAGCCGGGAGAGTTTTATTCGCTGCTAGGGTCGAGCGGTTCCGGGAAAACGACGACGCTGCGAATGATCGGTGGGTTTGAAATCCCGGAATATGGACAGGTGTACATTAGCGGAGAACCCGTGACGACGCTGCCGCCCTATCGCCGCAATGTGCATACGGTGTTTCAAAACTATGCCCTGTTTCCGCACATGACCGTTGCCGAAAATATTGCCTATCCGCTAACGATCGCCAAACTGCCCCGTGCTGAGATTGCGCCCCAGGTAGAAGCGTCGCTGAAAATGTTTCAGATTCAGGAATTGGGCGATCGAAAACCGTCTCAGCTTTCGGGGGGTCAGCAGCAGCGGGTGGCGTTGGCGCGGGCATTAATCAGCCGTCCGAAAGTATTGTTGTTGGACGAACCGCTTTCTGCGCTGGATGCCAAAATTCGAGAAGAAGTGCGGCAAGAGCTAAGAGAGCTTCAGCGTCGGCTCAATCTCACCTTTATCTATGTAACGCACGACCAGGAAGAGGCTCTGGCTTTATCCGATCGCATTGCCGTGATGCACCGGGGCAAAGTCGAACAGATCGGGACACCAAAGGAAATTTATAATCGTCCGGCTTCGCTGTTTGTGGCGCAGTTTATCGGCAAAGCGAATTTTCTCACGGGAACAGTACAGCAGGTGGATGAAGGAATGGCGATCGTCGAAGTTAACGGTCAGTTGCTCAAAGCAAGCCTACCCCGTGACCGCTTCGCTGATCAAAATATCCAGATTAATCAAACAGTGACGCTGATGATTCGTCCAGAACGAATTCAGATCAATCAAAATGCTTCTGCTGATAACCGGGTGAGGGGAACGATCGAATCAATTACCTATATTGGTCAATCGTTGCAGATTCAAGCGAAGACTGATTTGGGAATGCTGATGGTGACAGAACTTTATAGCGGAGGCGATCGATCGGATGAAACGCTAACGCTTTCCTGGAATTCAGAAAATTGTGTGGTCGTTCAAAAGGAGCATTAAACGCAAATGAGCCGTCAGCTAATTTCTTCGGGTTCATCGTTTGAGCGGGAAGTCGCGTATTCCAGAGCAGTTGTGGATGGAGGTTGGGTTTTTGTTTCTGGGACAACTGGATTTGATTATCAAACGATGACCATTTCTGACAATGTGGTTGAACAAGCCGAGCAGTGTTTTCAAAATATCAATGCTGCCCTGATTGAAGCAGGATGTACGCTGCAAGATGTGGTGCGGGTTCGCTACATTCTGCCAGATCGCGCTGACTTTGAGCCTTGTTGGAGTGTGTTTCGGCGGTATTTTGAAAATGTGCGTCCTGCGTCCACCATGTTTGTTGCCGGACTTGCCGACCCGCGCATGAAGATCGAAATTGAAGTGACTGCTCGTAAACTGACCGCTCGTAGATTCTAGAGTGCAGAAGCAATAAGAAAGCAGGGGCAAAACTCCTGAGAATCATGCCCCCACATCTTTTCACTCCTATAGTTGTGATCTGCGGTTTTAGATACGGCGATCGCGACAGAACTAAGCGGCTGCGAGTATCGTTTCAGCTTCAAGTGGTGCTAAAGGGGCAGCAGTGCGGATCAAACCCTCTATCTTGTGAACGAACTTGTTCTCGGTGAAGTAGGCTCTATACGCTTCGCGGGCATTGTGAGCAATCTGCTCTGCCTCGTCAGGATTTGCCAGATAGTAGCGGCACTTTTCTTCGAGATCTGCAAAGTCCCACCGCACCGGAACATAGGTTTTGCCAGGGATAAAGATATTGGGTTCAACATCAATGTGATCGACCAGAGGCTTGATCAGCAGGCATCCGTGGCAGGCTGCTTCATAGTCGCGCCAGGTAATTTCTCCCCAGCCAAACGGGCTAAACGCAATGCGACTCCGCTTCAGATCGTGCAGATATTGCCGGGATGAGATGGTTTGCTCACCCGAAAATTCGCCGCTCACCGAGAGCGTATAGTCAGAAGCCATTCGCTTGAGCGCTTCGACACCCAGCATCCGGTGCTGACCATACCATTCCAGGTTGTTTCTTGGCCCGTAGGACACGTGACAAACGACATCGATGCTCTTTTTACTGCCCTGGTTCCAGAACATTGGCTTATGGAACAGTGCTTCCTGGAACCGCTTGGTCAGGGTCACGAACCAGCCCGTTTCGATTCGGGATTCATAACCTGCCGGAACTTCAGATTGGACAGACCAATCCTTAATGTCGTATCCCAGCTCATTCACTAAATAATCGGTGAGGACCGTCCCCCCCTTCAGCGGGTTCAGATATTGGCTGACATCCTTGAGTCGCTGATACTTCAGGAAGCGATCGACATAAGGCAAAACGCCGAAAAAGCGGCTGCTGGTTTGATCGAACGGGTCGATAAAGACAATCAGCGCATTGGGTTGACGATCGCGAAACTTCTCCATCACCAGGGTGACATCGCTCGGATTCTCTCGCCAGCAGGGGCGCACGAAATACGCATCGGCGGTTTGCAGGCTTGCCGCTTCAATCTCTTTTAGAGAACGCGCATCAACATGCTTAAACTCAAAGCCCAGTTCGCGACGCAGACATTGCCGATTATCAAAGAACGGAAAGAGCTGGGAGAACGGAATCGAGTCCGTCTTGATATCTGTGCTGCCGATAACGATTGCTTTCATACTGCTTCTGATGAGGAAAGGAACGAAAAATGGCTGAAACCTGGCAGGAGTAGGGAGGCTTTGGAATACGCGCTAAGACGTAAAAGTCTGCCAGCAATCTATAACCAATTGCCAAACTGGTTTCACTGATAAATCGTGGTATGAGCGACGGTGGCTGTGCTGAGATCTACCCTTCCAGGAAGAAGCAACCTCTCTCAAGAAGCGGCACAATAACTTTGTAATGTGGCTCTGGAAAGTAGTGTTGCACTGATAAATCTTTTACAACTAAATCTCCTGCAACCAGAGACCTCAGCAGATAAGAGCCATCGATAAGCTTTTCATAAAGAAGTTCTACCGTATCTACTCTATCCGTACTGGTGAAATCCGATATGCCAGCATTATCACCAATGTCACCCGCTCTAAGCAATAGTTCATAGACTGGAGAATGTGAAGAAGGGGGGAAGTTTTATGAAGAAGAGCTAAAGCGACCGAGTTGGACGCCTGGTAGCTCTAATATATTCCTGGAACATTACTGGAACTAGCTATGTCAGTATTATTACTATCCTGCTCGCCTTTCGCAATAATGGATGGACTAGAAAAGGTAAAGAAGCGAGAGAATTTCGTAAAGGAAGTTTAAAGCTAATTTTTAAGGTAAAGCACCGAAGAGAATTCAGTAAAAGAACTTTATAAAGCTAATTTTTGATGAAAAGATAAGTATCTGGCTTGGACGGATGGCAGCATGATGATGGCACAAGGACCCCGTTGTCCTGGGTGATGACTGCCAGCCTGCCTTACTTGTCCCTTGTCCGATCGATTGAAGCTGCTGGAGAGCAGTGTTCCGCATGGGGAAGCGGTTGAGCAAACTGCCGCAGCGCAACCAGACTTGCCCCACTTCCCAGACTGCCCAGGATGAGAAATAAGTCATTTAACGGCAGCACAGCAACGAGCAGCTGTACCCCTGCCCCCCCTAAGGTCATGCCCCCGTCAAACCCGGCGAGAAAAACGCTGTACACCCGACCGCGAACCGCCTGCGGAGCCGACAGCGACACCACGGCAGACAGCACCGGAAACAGAGAGCCAAATCCTAGCCCATAAACGATCGACCATAGCATCAGCCACTCAGGCGCGATCGATAGCCCTATCAACGCCGTCCCCGAACAAAAGATGCCCAAACTCACAATCCATCGGCGAGAAAGGCGGTTGCCCCATCGCCCCAGCCCAAACCGAACCAGTACCGCAACCAGTGCATTCAGGCTATAGAAGAGGGCAGCATTCGGCACAAACAGCGGTAGAAAAGTCACGACTGCGCCATGCAGAAATGAATTTGTAAAAAACAGCAGCGTTGCGTCTCTCACCGGATAACGGAGAATCGTCTTCCAGGGAAAGCTACGGTTGACGATCGCCTGACGGTTCGGCGGTGGAGAGGACGATTTCCAGGGCAGCGGCAGACTGAAAACAATGCCAACCAGCGTCAGAACTCCCATCAGCAGCACCGTGTGGGAAAAGCCGCCCTGCCGAAACACCAGCGATCCCAGCAGCGGACCTAGCGAGAAGCCGATCGTATTACTCATTGCCAGATATCCCAGCAACGCCGTCCGACGCTCTGGGGGAACCAGATCCACCAGCAGGGTTTGAGAAGCTGTGCCAAATGCCGCCTGACTAATACCGTGCAGCACCCGCACCCCCATAAGCCAGAAAGGAGTCGGCGACCAGAGATAGAGCGGCAAAATTGCCAGCATGATGCCCAGCCCTATCCACAGCACCGGTTTACGTCCCCAGCGATCGATTAGCCAGCCAATGGGCGGACGAAAAAACAGCAGCCCGATTGCCATTGCCCCCACTACAAACCCGAGCGGCGCATCTTGCCAGCGTTGGTTTACATAAAGCGGCAACACCGGAAACAGCACCGTTACCTGTGTGAAGTACACCAGCATTCCGATGCAGATGCAGAATAAGGACAAGCGATGAGGCATACCTCATCCTATGGTTTTTCTGCCGTTTCTGCGGGTTTGGGCAGGCTCGATCGCCCCTTCCTTCTCCAGGTGAGGCTATTCTGATTGAGCTGTTTCAGATAGAAATTAGGTTGAGTGATAATGGCTTCTGCGAGATCGATCGCCTGCTGGAGCTGCAATGCGGTGAGCTGTTGGTAGGCGGGAACCTTACCGCGTTCCAGAACTTCGTACCAGCATTGTCCCAACAAATTATCGAGGATGATGCGCTGAAAGCAGTGGTTATCGCTGACGGGAAACCCGCGCTGTTGTGCAAGCTGGGGCAGAGTACGATTCGTCAGTTCAAGATAGCGGCTGCGAAGTTCAAGCAGATGGGTCATGTGGATCAGGCTTAGAAGAATGGGGCGTGCAGGGCAGGAGGTATTCGGTTTGCTGATGGTTAATACGCCAGTCAGCGGCCTGCTGCTGGATTTGCGCCAGTTCTTCAGATGCGATGCGATTTAGGTTGAGCAGAATGTGCTTCATGCGATCGTTGTTTTGGAGCTTGGAATGGTGCCGCGCCAGAAAGTCCCAGTAAAAGAAATTGAACGGGCAGGCATCCGCTCCGGTGCGCCGTTTGGGGTTGTAATCGCAGTGCTTGCAGTAGTCGCTCATTGTGTTGACGTAGTTCGCTGAGGCAGCGTAGGGCTTAGATGCCATCAGTCCGCCGTCAGCGTATTGTCCCATGCCAATCACGTTTGCCTGCATTACCCAGTCGTAGCCGTCGATAAAGGCAGTGTGGAACCAGTCCTGCAATTCCTGCGGTGAGACTCCGGCGATCAGAGCAAAGTTGTTGAGCACCATGAGCCGCTGAATGTGATGGGCATAGCCGATTTCTTTCACCTGATGGACAACCTGATGAATACAGTGCATCTGGGTTTCACCTGTCCAGTAGAAAGCAGGCAAGGGCTGATGGTGGTCGAAGAAATTGCGATCGGGATACTCCTCGCCCATGTAGTGATAAATGCCGTGCATATATTCCCGCCAGCCCAGAATTTGCCGGATAAAGCCCTCGATGCTGCTGAGCTGCCATTCACCCTGGGGATCGTTGTACTGACTGTCGTAATAGCCCTGCTCGGCTGCCTGAATCACCTCGATCGGATGCAGTAGTCCCAGATTGAGATAGGGCGATAGCATCGCGTGCCACAGGGTTTGCTCGCCTGTGATCATCGCGTCCTGGTACGGTCCGAAGTTTGAGAGGCGGGTTTGAATAAAAAAGTCGAGCACTTGCCTTGCCTGCGATCGCGTTACTCCCCAGCGAAAAGGATCGATCTGCCAGTAGGTGTGGCTCTCTTTGAAGGCGGGGGACTGTTTGAGCCAGTCGATCACGTCTTGGGTAATGGCATCCGGTTCAAACCAGAGGGCTTCGGGCAGCGTTAGTTTTCCTTTGGGCGGCTTGCGATTTTCGCGATCGAAATTCCACCGACCGCCGAGGGGCTGCTTCCCCTGCATCAAGATATTGAAGCGTTGCCGTCCCTCGCGATAAAAGTCCTCCATAATCAGCCGCTTGCGGGAGTCTGCCCACTCCGTGAAGGCTGTCTCTGTCCAGATAAAGCGATTGCTGGGCGTGAAGGTGACCGTGCAGGGGAGATCAAGGGATTGAATCAGCAAGCGAAAGGGGCGATCGGTGGGGGTCATCACCCGCAGTTCGGTAATCCTATATTCCGCAATCCAGGCTTTGAGCGGCGTTTCAAAGTCTTCCTCGATTCGATATGTTACCTGCCATCCGGCTTCGCGAAGCTCCTGAGCAAAGTGGCGCATCGCCGACCAGACCAGGACGAGCTTTTGCAAATGGTAGGGCAGCTTTTGCGCGTGGCGAACAGATTCAATCAAGAGAACAGGCGTTTCCTGCTGACGCGAAAGACAGCTTTGGAGCGCAGATTGTTCTAGCCAGAGCTGATCGCCAAGAATCCAGATGCCGATCGTCATTGAGAAATGAGGGGGTGAGGAATTAAGGAGTGTGAGCGGTTCCATTGTCCCCTAAATTGCCCAGGCTGAGGGGCTTGGACATTTGGAGGAGAGCCTTTTCCTGAATTCGCGATTGTAGCGGCATCGGCGATCGCAATTGAGCCAGCCTAAAGGACTGGAACGAAGCTTACCGCTCAAACAGAACCTTGTAAAAATTTCCTCAAGCCGCGATCGACTTTTGCTTACTTTTCGCTGATTTTCGCTTCGGCTTTTCCGCTTCGGGCTGCAGGGCTGCGGTGTAAGCTTCTAGGACGGCGAGTACGGCGCGTTCTTCCTGACGGAGTTGATATTTAGCAGCTTCCACAGCTTCGATCGCCTCTTCAAGCTCGATTAGCGATTGGGTCAGGTCGAACAGCTTTTCTTCCAGGTAGGCATCCAGAATACTGGGGTGGACGTAGTATTTGCGACAAGTGGCTGGACGATTGCCCAGGCGTTTAGCGGTGTTTTTGATGGCTTCGGTAACGTTCTTTTTTGCCTGAGTTTGAGAAGAAAACAGTCCGATCATGTGCAGTTCTTGCAGGGCATGAACCGTGCCCATCCAGGTACGAAAATCTTTGGCAGTGAAGTTCTCTTGGGTAATCTCGTAAAGATAGTCGTTTACGTCTTTAGAGTCGATCGTCTGACGTTCACCGTTTTCGTCGATGTATTGAAATAATTCTTGCCCCGGTACATCACGACAGGATTTAACAATGCGGGCTAAGCGTCGATCGCCTAATTCAATTTCGTGTTCTACGCCGCTTTTTCCACGAAAGTGAAATACAATCTTCGTGCTGGTGACTTCGATATGCTCATCGCGCAGCGTGGTGAGTCCAAAAGAATCGTTCGTTTGAGCATATTCTTCGTTGCCCACTCGGATCAGGGTTTTCTCTAAAAGCTGAACTACAGTTGCCAGCACTTTTTCACGGCGCAGACCGGGCAGGCGCAGATGGCGATCAGTTTGTTCGCGAATCAGGGGCAACGCCTGAGCAAAGCGCACCATGCGATCGAATTTAGTTTGGCTGCGGATTTTGCGCCAGTCAGCATGATAGCGATACTGTTTGCGTCCTTTGGCATCGCGTCCGGTTGCTTGCAAGTGTCCGTCGGGTAATGGACAAATCCAAACGTCTGTCCAGGCGGGCGGAATAATTAACGCTTTGAAACGCTCTAGTTCTTCAGGATCCTGAATCGGACGACCATCTACGCCAAGATACACAAATTCATTTCCCGATCGTTCTCGACGAATGCCGGGAATCGTATCGCTAACATAGCGTAAACCAACTGCTTTAGCGGACTCGATCGGACTGATAGTAGATTCGGCGCTCAACATAGATTCTGATCCAAAAGATTCTGCCCTAAAAATTAGAAACAGGGCTAGATGCGCGATGCAATCTGCCCCTTTGTCGCTTTTTGGGAGGTAAGTTGAAACGTTAAAACGAGTTTGTGGTACAGCCTCGATCGAACGAATCAGTTTGGTGTTTTTGATGCTTAACCGACCGTCACCTGGCTGGTATCAACATTTGTTGCACCACTTACTCCACGGGCAACAGACGTCATTTTTTGCACGATTTCCTGATTTGGGGCTTTTCCTTTCAGAACAACCGTGCCGCCTGTTTGAGCCACATAAACCGTGTCAATGTCATCAATGCCCGGATCTTGGTCAAATGCCAGCGCAACTCGCTTTGCCAGACCGCTCTGATCGTATTCCCCGTTCAAGCCAACCCGCTCCGGAGGAATTGATTCCTGACCGCCTTGAGCTGCCGTTGCTGCATTACCGCCTTGAGCTGCCGCTGCTACATTTGCTTGAGGCTGAGCCTGAGCTTGATTTTGCTGAGGCTTCTGAGCTCCGAATAATCTTTGTAGCCAACCCATTGGCTGTATCTCCTCAAAATGGTGTTCACTATCCGTCCGCAGACGATACTTTTATTAGAAACAATTCATTGCAGTCAGCAATCGATCTAGAGACATAGGGAGTTTTTACCCCCTTATCTCGCTGCTTGAATCCTGCTTGAATGCTTTTTGATCATGCCTGATCTAAGCAAAGCGAAAGAAAACTGCAAGGCGAAAGAAAACCGATCGCCTTAGTTCGAGCAATAATTAGTTCGAGCGATAATCTGCATCTCGCCAGCAGCGAGGCAGCTCTTCTCCAGAAGGAAAAACTAGCGTGTCTTTCCCAATTTCTTCGGGCGGCTGTTCTTCCTGACCTTCCTGAATTCTGCCTTTAATCGTGTCGTGCGACGGGTTAATTAGCTCTTCTGTATCCATCACTTCGATTAATACACCCGTTTGTTTGTCTTGTAGAATCATTGTTTTAAGTTGAAATCTTTACTTTACTTTGAAAGTAACGAATGAAAGAACGGCTTATCCTCTATCAAGAGGGACAGTTTCCATAAACAGGTACCGAGAAATTGGAGAAATTGGATAAGTCTTAGGAAAGAAATCCGCTTAACGATGAGCAGACTTCCCTCGCAGGAAGGACGGTTGACGAAAACAGAATTCGATACGGTAAGGAGTAAGTTCGGTGAGAAGTGAGTCCCTGCAACGTTCCCTTGCTGAATCAGTGTCTTGCTGAATCAGCAGAACGACTTTGTGAGAACTGCTCTGTGACCAGAAGCTTGCGACTAAAGGCTTAAGCTGTGTGTTTTAGATAAAATTGGCAAACCGCTATGAGTAAACAGGTTATTGATCCACGAATTGCTCGACGAAGTGATCGACGACGCGAAGCCGTAATTAATCCTCATCCCGACCCGATCACCGGAGAAACTGGATCGCACCCGATCGCAACTGGAATTGGGGCAGGAATTGTCGGCACAATCGGGATGCTGGTGGGTTCTGTGACGGGTCCGGTGGGAGCGATTGCAGGCGCGGCGATCGGCAGTATTTTGGGTGGATTAGTGGGTAAGAGTGCTGCTGAAGCCACCCATCCAACGATCGAAGATTACGACGTGCAGGTGATTGAACCGCGCGATGTTCCCCGTGGAAGTGTTGCCTCGCATCGCCGAATTGAGCCTGTTTCTGTTCAAGCGGTTTATGCTTCTGGGGCCACCCCGCCAACGGTCGAGCAGTCCATTATTCATGCGGCGCTGCGCGGACGGAATTCTCTGGTTGCTAACGAAGATCAATACTGGCAGCAGCATTACACGGCACAGCCTTACTATCAATCGGGGTTGACCTACCGGGATTACCAGCCTGCATATCGTCTGGGCTACGAAGGCTACACGCGCTATCACGGCACAGGCATGAGCTACGACGAAGTTGAACCCGAACTTCAGCAGCAGTATGAGCAAGAGCGGCGATTGTCCTGGTTAGGTTGGGAGCAAGCCCGTCCTGCGGTGAGAGCAGGCTGGCATCGACTCGAGCAGGCATTTCGCGGTCGCTAATCCTTAGGACGAGGCACTTTCAATCGGGGAACTGGGGGACGATCGAGCAACTCTCGCCAGAGGGTTTCGTAGCGGCACGTCATCGTTCCCACTGTGAAGTGAGCCAGAGCCGTATCGCGGGCTTGCTTGCCGAGCTGATGCCGAAATTCGGGATTGTCTCGCAGGCGTTTGAGCGATCGAGTTAAGCCGTCTACATCGTTTTTGTCGATCAGCAGCCCTGTTATCCCATCTTGAATCGCTTCCGGCATACTGCCAACTCGGGTTGCAATCACCGGACGCGCCGCCAGCATTGCTTCGACCATTGCCAGGGGAAACCCTTCCGATCGTGAAGGCATCGCCACCACGTCAAACTGGGGCAAATAAGACTGCGGGCGATCGACCCATCCTGGCATTTCCACTCGATCGCGAATGCCCAGATCGCTTGACAGCTTTTCCAGATTCGATCGTTCGCCTCCATCCCCCAAAATCACTGCCCGCACCTGAGGAACCTGCGCCACTGCCCGCAGCAAAATATCGTGTGCCTTCATCGCATCGAGTCGTCCGATACTGCCGACGGTGATTTGTGCTGGGTTCTGATATGCAGGCAACTCCGGTTCGCCCCCATCCGGCACCCCGTTAGGAATGGAAATCACGCTGTTTCTGCCCAGCGCGTAGAAATCTTCCATCTTAGTTGTGCTTGCCTGACCCACTGCCACATGAGCATCCGATCGCAAACAAAGGGCACGAGTTCGCCACAGGGTCAGCATATCCGTTGTCCGCAGGGGAAGCTGATCGACCCGCACCACCCGCACCTTAGGTAAGGACAGAGCTGCAGCTAAACCGATCGCCCCCGCCCAGGGTGTACACAAGTTGCAGTGAATAATATCAGGATGTAGCTGTTGAAATGTGCGGCGATGTTCTAAGAATGCTCCTATACCAGAAGCAGGAAGAATAAAGCGATCGATCTCTGAACGACTCGCAGCAATAAAATGAACAACCTTTTCATCAACACCCACAACAGTCAGATGAATTTCTGAAGAAACGGTTGCAGCCAGATGCGATAAACTGATCTCCGCGCCGCCAATTCCCGCAGAGTCTGTATAAACAGTGACGCGCAAAGGTGAAGTCATTTCTCTTTCAACTCACATCGCGATAGATTTGCAAATGTTTCTCAGCGATATCTGACCAGGAAAAAGACTGGCTGAACTCACAACCCACCTGAGCAAGATTTTGACGCAGTGAAGCATCAGACAGAATATGAGTAAGCGCAATCGTTAATTCTTCAACGGAACGGGGAGGGATAAAATAAGCGATCGAATCTGGCAATTCTGGATCAGGTGGACTTGCATAAGTCGCAATAACAGGAAGTTGATGCTGCATTAATGCCAGAAGCGAACCGCTCTTGAGCGTCACGCCATGATTAAAAGGTAAGACTCCGATATCTATACCTGATAAGTAGTCGGATACCGATCGCTCATCTAAATATCCGGTCATGTGAACGCTTGGTTGAAGTTGAAGAGAAGCAATGTGAGACTCTAATTTTTCCCAGTAGCGATCGGCTTCTGTACCTCGCAGTGCCAAACTTTCTACACCGCCGATCAGAAGCAGTTTTGCTCGCGGAATTTGAGTGATTACTTGCTGAAAAGCAGACAGCAGCGTTTCCAGTCCTTTTACCGGGTGCAGGAAGCCGAAAAACGCCACAAGCAGCGAATCGTTTGACCAGTTTAACCGCTGAAGAATTCGTAATTTTGCGTCGGTTTTATTGTGTTTTGCTTGCTCGATGTTGGGGGCGATCGGGATGCGATGGAGCCTTTCTTTTAGGGCAGGAAGCCGTTTAACGATCACTTGTTCTGCATCATGGTTTGTCGTAATTACGGCATCACTCAACGTGAGCAGAAAGCCGTCTTCCTCATCCCACCAGCCGCGCTGCTGTCCCCATTGCTTGAGGCGATCGAGCCACTGGGCAGGAAAATAGTCTGGCTCCCAGTTCCACCAGCCGTATTCGTGAATGGTGGTGACAATCGGCTTGTGCCAGCACGTAAGCCGCAGCAGCAAAGGCAGCAGAAAAATCGATCGATCGAAGCCGTAGGTTCCCGCTGCGTGTTGCAGGTGCAGCAGGTCTGCGTCGGTTTGATGAACTGCCCGAACCAGGGAAAAAAGTTCGGTGATGTGCCAGCGATCGATCGCGCCTTTCACGGTTCGCTCACTGCCATTTGCAACCGATCGAGTGGTAAGGACGATCGACTCAACCCCGGATAGAGCCAACCTTTCGCGCAGATGCTGAGTGTAGTGTGCAACTCCGCAGCGATCGGGCTGGTAGGTTCCGGCAATCAGGGCGACACGCATCAGCAATTCTCCACAAAGGGAAGTTCAGATTCCAGAACAGGTTCCAGGACAGGTTTCAGAACAGAGAGGGCAGCCTGCACGATCGCTTCTGGCTCGATATCCAGACACTCCAGGTGGTAGGGACAGGCAAAGGCATAGCAGGGGCTACACACCGTCGGACGACGCAGCAGCCGAGAAGGACTATAGCGGGGTTGCCACTGGCACTCGTATTCGGTTCCGGCAAACATGACGACATTGGGCACTTGCAGCGCATCCACGATATGCATGGTTGAAGTGTTGTTGGTCAACACCAGTTTTGCGTTGGCAATCAGGGCAACCAGTTCCGGCAGGGTTGTCATTCCCATCAGGTCAACCGCTCGATCACCCAAAATCGATAAAATCTCCTGCGATCGATCGCGGTCTTTTTCAACGCCGGTGACAATCACTGACCATCCGGTGAGGTCGCTGAGACGACGGGCAGCTTCCGCAAAACGATCGGGGGCATAGTTGCGCGACTGGCAAGTTGTCCATGGATTGAGCAGCAGGTAGGGTGTTTCAGCAGGGATGCCTCTGGTATGCAGCAGATGAGCGATCGCGGTTTGTGCTTCTGGAGAAATGTGCAGCGACAGGGCGCGATCGGTGACGGTAAACCCGATCGACTCGACTAGCCGCAGATTGCGATCGACCTGATGAATTTCGTCGGGAGCAGGCGGAACAGCATGGGTGAGCGTTCCCAGATCGGTTTCTTTGGATTCGCCCAGTCGTAGAGGAATGCCTGCCAGCGCACAAATGAGAGCTGCCGGATGGGGACTCTGGCTAAAGCTAGTGAGAATGATGACAGCATCAAATTGCCTTTGTCGCAGCCTGTCGATCAAGTTCCATTCTCGTGCCGGGTCAAAGTCCAGCCGTCCGAGATCCTGCCACAGCACCCGCCAAGGCAATCCTGCATCAATCCAGGGCAGCAAAGGTTCCGTGAGCATTCCGCCTGGACTTGCCATCAGCGTAATCTTTGCATCAGGCAGATTTTCCCGCAAGGCACGTAGCGTTGGGGTTGTCATCATCACATCGCCGATGTTGTCCAGCCGCATCACCAGCAGATTCTTCACCGATCGCCAGTCAGAATTTGACTCCGTGGGGGAGGGGGGCAAGGGCGTTAAAGAGGCAATGGCTCCTAAAGGGGAACTGCTTCGCCTTGGATCAGGAGCTATTTCTTTGCAACGGGACAGCAGCGATCGCGCAGCCTCCAACACTTGCGCCGGAGTAATTTCATCCAGGCAGGTTTGCCATTCCAACGGACAGTTGCCGCTATACCAGCAGGCTTGCTCGGTGAAATTGTGAATTCGACGATCGCCGCACTGCGGATAGCCCTGAAGATTTACATGGGGTTCCGGCTGCCCATAGCGTCCGTGCCAGGAAGGTCCAAATAAGGTGATAGTGGGCGCGTTGACTGCTGCCGCAATTCGCACGGGTCCGGTATCCGCTCCGATGACCAGATCGGCAAACGAGAAAGCGGCTGCTAACTGCCGCAAACTACCCCGCTCCCAAAGTGAAACTTTGCCGTCTGAACCATTGCCACCTATTGCCTCTGCGATTTGCACTGTCTGATCGCGATCGGCTCCCACCACAATCTGAATCGATGCGCTGTACTGCTGCTGAAGGGCTTGCCCAAGCTGCACAAAATCAGCCTCCGCCCAGCGTTTGATTGCCATTCCCGCATCAATGCAGAAGAACACCAGTGGACGATAAGCTGCCCCGAGCTGCCGCTGTGCCTCCAGCTTCTCCGATACCGTCAGATGAAGCTCTGCCTGACGCTGCATCAACGCTGGCTGGATCAGTCCCTCTTGCTGAAGGATCGCCAAAAATCGATCGCTCACCAATTCATTCTCAGGCGGCGATCGCCAAAGATTCGTGGCGACCTGCTCCGCGTTTGACTGCTGTACCGCTTCTGCAATGCCGTCATAGGTGGTATCCGTGACGATAAGATCAAACGATTCGCTGGCAAGCAGGCGATCGAGCGAAGCTCTTGCCTCGCCCCGTGGTGCAATCACAACCTGATCGATCAGCGGATCGGTCTGCAAAAGCTGATCCCCAGGAGCAAAGGTGAGAACCGTGACACGAGCTGCTGGATGGGACTTTGCCAGTGCATGAATTGCAGGCAGCGCAATGATCAAATCACCAATGCCGCCCAGGAGTTCGATGAAGAGGATGCGGTAGGTGTCACCCATAGATCTAACACCAATTAAATTGAAAGCAACTGTGGTGCATCATTATGCCGATCGTGAATGGTTGTAGGAATCTCCTGGTGATACACGCCGGAGGGCATCACACCACAGCCACCGTAGGTAGACATGACTCGAAGCTGCGCCAATACGTCTTCGCCGCAGTGGTTTTCTGGCAGGTCACGCCAAAACTCGAAACTGCCCACGTTTAGCAATTTGGCCCGATCGTATAAAACGCAGCCGCCGATCCAGGCAACGCGATATTTGCGGGGGCGATCGGGCGTAATGTTATGCTGCTGCTGGACGTGATAGAGATTTGCGGCGTTGTGTAGTTTATATCGCTCCCATTGGGGCGTTCCCGATCGCACGATTTCTGGCTCAACTGCTCCTTCCCACCACTCCAAAATTTGCTGATGCGGACGGACATCCTGCTTGAAGCTTAAACCGATCACCGCCGAGCCGACAAAACCACACTGCTCCTGCTGAATCGTCTGCATGAGTAGCCCGATGACCCACGGTTCTAGAATGAGATCATCGTCCAGAAACAGCACATAGGGAGCCGTTGCCTGATCGAGGAGAAATTGCCGATGTTCTGCGAGGCCGCGCCGAGGTAGATGCCTGTGGGTGGCGATCGAATGTCCGTGTGCTTCCAGAACGCGCAGGGCTGCAATCACTTCTCCAGACTGGAATGTGTTGTTCGTTTCGGTTTGATCGGAAACAATCACGCGAAAATTAGTAAACGTCTGAGCGCACAGACTGGTTAACGTGACTGCTAAGGCAGCAGAACGATTACAGGTTGGAATCAGAACATCTAAAGCCGGATTCATAAAGACAATACAGAATGATTTCTAATTAACCAGCAAGAATACGATACTAATAATTTGAAACTAACAAGGAATTAAAGAGCCAGTATCGATCGCAGGAGATATATCTACCTCAGAGAGCAATTCGATCGCCGCCTTAACGACATCATCGGGATCAACAAGTCGCAAACAGTGGTGATGTTCTTCAGGACAAACGCTCTTATAACAAAGGCGACAGGGAACTTCATGATACAGAACACGATTGGGAACACGCCAGGGAGTATGCTGAAGATTCGTTAGTGCATATAGGTCTACCACAGGCGTACCCACCGCAGCCGCCAAGTGAGCGGGTCCAGTGTTATTAGAAATAAGCAGTGGGGCGATCGACAACAACGCTGCCATCTCCGATAAATTGAGGCGATCGACCAGCGAAACAGAATTTGCCTGCATTTCCGTCTGGATGAACTGCACCAGTTCCCGTTCCGGCGTGGTTCCCGTCAAAATTACCTGCAAGCCGAATTCCTGCACGAGTCGCCGCGCTGCGATCGCAAACAGCTCGGGTGGATAGCGACGCGAAGGAGCCGTTGCCCCTGGATGAATCACGACCCACGGCTGCTGTAAATCTACCCCCTGAGCTGCTAACAGGTGGCGAACGCGATCGACTGCTTCTGCGGGGATCTGGAGCTTCATGCGATCGTCTTCGAGGCTGAAGCCAACACTGCTGACCAGATCAAGCTGTCGCTGTACCTCATGGCGAATCATCTGTTCCGGTTCCGGGTCTTTGATCCAGTTGGTGAGCAACTGATAGGAATTTTCGTGACAGTGCGCCAGCCGCAAAGGAATATCTGCCATGTAACACAAAAACGCCGACGGCAAAGGATTTTGGCTGTAAACGGTAAAGATAACGGCAGCATCAAACTGCCTCGATCGCAGCCGCTCGATCATTTGAAATTCAGGCTGGCTATTGGGTCGTGGTGCGGTCGCTTTGAGCCAGGGAGCATCGTAAACAATCACGTCATCGATTTCGGGGATCAGGGGGGCGATCGTTGCACCGGCCTGAGAAGTCATTAGCGTGATTCGGCGAGGAGAATCAGAAGATGTTTTTAAGGCACGCATTGCAGGCGCAGTCATTAACACATCGCCGATCGAATCCAGCCGAACGCAGAGAATATTTTGGGCAGTGTTCCAGGAAATAGACATGGGAATGGAGTCAGGAATAGAACGGGGAATGAGTTAGCGATAAAGCTGGGGTGGAGATGGGGCAGCAGAAACAGAACGAATTTGCTCGATCGTGCGCGTGGTCGATCGATTTTCTACAAACGAGAGAATGTGAACAACACCGCCCAATTGCTCAACCAGGGGAGCTTCCGGCAATGTTTCTCGCGTATAGTCTCCGCCTTTAACAAACACATTGGGGCGAATGATTTCAATCAAATGGTGGGGAGTCAATTCAGAAAAAGGAATCACATAATCCACGGATTCCAAAGCAGTTAAGACGGTGAGGCGATCGTCTAACGCATTCACAGGTCGCCCCATTCCCTTAAGCTGACGCACGCTTTCATCGCTGTTCACGCCGACAATCAGCACATCACCCAACGCTTTTGCCTGCTGTAGGTAAGTGACATGACCGGAATGCAGCAAATCAAAGCAGCCGTTGGTAAACACAATTCGTTTTCCAGCAGTGCGGTGTGCTTCAAGGCAGCGAACGATTTGAGCGCGATCCAGGATTCGCTTGTTTGATACCGCAGGACGATCGGGCTGGAACTGCTGCCGTAATTGATTCGCTGTGCAAACGCTGGTTCCAGTTTGCTGTACCACTATCTGCGTTGCTGTCTTGGCAATCTGAGCCGCGATCGACACCGAAGCCTGCGCCGCCAAACTCAATGCCAGAGCTGTAATAAACGTATCACCCGCCCCAGAAGTGTGATTCGCAGGCACAGGCTGAGCTGGAATCTGAATCGGAGAACTCCCCGTCTGAAATAAAACTGCGCCTTCGCTATCCAACGTTACCGCAACGATTTTCGCGCCTGTGAGTTCCAACAATCGATCGCCACAAGGCAAAACTTGAGCCACCCGATCGCCCTTCTGAACAGGCAGTTCGAGGAGGCGGATTGTTTCCCCATAATTCGGCTTGACTGCCGTAGGTTTGACGCGCTGATAATTCGCAAGCTGCTTGGAATCGATCACCAAAGTTCGATCGTGCTGTGCCTGTAATTGGGCGATCGTCTCAATTAATCGCGGCGTGAGAATGCCATAGCCATAATCGGAGAGAATCACTGCATCCACTTGCGGAAAAAGCTGCGTCAGGCGATCGATTATCCCTGTTTCCAGCTCTGCTGAAATTGCCGCCGTGCTGCCCTGATCAAACCGCAGCAAAATCTGATTTTGTGACACAATCCGCTGCTTTGCCAGCGTCGCCCGATCGTGCGAAACGATCAAATGATTTCCCTCAAGCGATCGCTGCTGGAGGCTGTGCAAAAGCCGATCGCCTTCCGAGTCCTGCCCAATCACTGACAATAAAACTGGACGTGCCCCAAACGCTGCCACATTCGCCGCCACATTTGCCGCCCCGCCGGGAAAATCCTGTCGCTGATCAATCGCCACAACCGGGACTGGAGCCTCCTGACAAAGGCGATTCGCATCCCCAGCCAAATACGCATCCAGCATAACATCGCCAACCACCAGGACGCTAAATGACGACCAGCGATCGATCGAAGAAAGCAAATCGTTCATCGGCAAATCGGAGGGAGAGTGGATGGAAAAGGGAACGAAAGAGAGAAATCAGAACGATCGATTGCGAGAATCACACGAGCAGCCGCACCCAAATCAGAAACAAGATGATGCGGTAAACGCTGTGGAGATAGCTGCCACTCGGTTTCATTACCGTTATCGATCAAGATAGTGCGACAACCCGCGGCACGTCCGGCAGCCACATCATGCAAAATATCGCCAATAAACCAGGACGTACTCAGATCAATCTGGTGATCCGCTGCCGCCTGAAGCAGCAAACCCGGCTCCGGCTTTCGACAGGAACAGTTTATCGTATACGGGGCGATCGTTCCGTCTGGATGATGCGGACAATAATAAAACCCCGCTAACGGAATCCCAAACCGAGCAAGCTCCCCGGTGAGATGCTGTTGGACGATCGCCAGAGCCGTTTCCTCAAAATAGCCTCGTGCAATTCCTGACTGGTTCGTAATGATAAACAGCTTGTATCCCGCCTCATGGAGTCGTTGCAAGGCTTCGATCGCCCCTTCGCACCACTGAATTAAAGCCGGGTCAACGTTGTAGGGAACGTTCTCAATTAGCGTTCCATCTTTATCGAGAAAAACCGCTTTTTGAGGGAGAGTTTGCATTGGCAGGTTGCTTTTTTTGATACTGCTAATTGAGTGAGCGGTTTGAGTCAGGGTTCCGGCGTTCCAGATTGCCCCTAAATCCTTTAATTCCTGGAGGGCTTTGAAGTGGCTTAGCTTGCTTGGCGAACTCATAGAAGTGCCTTGTTGGGGGTTAGGCAAGAGTTTTCCTAACAGTCCTATTTTCACATTTGCAAGTTGCTCTTCTGAATCTCAAAGCCCCCCCGAATTGGGGGATTTAGGGGGCGGTGTAGAATCTCCAATGCGCTTTAAACAACCGCTTAGGGCCAGGAAGACTCCCGCATCGGAATCACTGTCACCTCTGGAATGACTGTTTCGGCAGGTTGCAGCAGCACATAGCGAATCGTGTCCGCCACATTGCGCGGATCTTGCAGCACATTTGGATCGAGCTCCGGAAATCGATCGAGCAAGAAAGGTGTTCTCATTCCGCCTGCCACGATCGCCGTTACCTTCACCCCATGCGGACGACCTTCAACGTGCAGCGCATGGCTCAAACCCATTAGTCCCCATTTACTCGCATGATAGGCAGATGCATTTGCCCAGGTCCGTTTAGCTGCCGTCGATGCCACATTCACGATATGCCCGCTGCCCTGCTGCTTCATGAGCGGAAAGACCTGCTTTGCCAGAATAAACGGAGCGCGTAAATTCACACTCAAAATTCGATCCCAATCATCGATCCCCATTTCTTCGATCGATACCGTTAAATCCGTTCCGGCATTATTCACCAGAACGTCAATTTTGCCGTGCTGATCGATGATTTTTTGAATGCTGGTCTGAATCTGCTGCTCGTCTGTAATATCTAGCGACAAAGCATACGCCTCTAACCCGCGATCGCGTAGCTTTTGCGTCAACGGCTCTGCCAGATCCATCCGAACGTCCGCAGCAACAACGATCGCCCCCGCTTCTGCTAAACTCTCACAGATCGCAGCTCCCAAACCGCGTCCGCCACCAGTTACCAGCACTACTTTTCCAGTCAACGTTTCCATTTCAATTCACTCCTATCAATTCGTCTCAAATTTATTCATTGCACAATCCACGATCGCCCCTCATCCCTTTATCTCCTCATCTCCTCACCCATCCACCCCCTTATCCACCCTTCATCCCCTCACTCCCCCAGCCTTCAACCCCATCCCTTCTACACTCGCCATCGTTCTCTCGTACTGCGGCGTTTCCCACTGTCCTAATCGAGCCGTTTCATTCGGGGCAGCAGCAAGCAATTGTTCCTCGATCAGTTCGCAGAGCAGGTGCATCACCATCAACTGCACTTCCTGAATGCGCTGAGTCTCGATCGCCGGAACCACGATCGCAATGTCTGCTAAGTGCCGCAGTTCACCACCCTCTCCGCCGAGTAGGGCGATCGTCGTCAGGTTTGCCCGTCGTGCAGCTTCAAATGCAGCAATCACGTTTTTCGATCGTCCGCTGGTACTGATGCCGATCAGCAGATCGTGCGGCTGGGCAAAAGTTTCAACCTGACGCGCAAAGATATTGTCATAGCTGACATCGTTTGCCCAGGCGGTGACAAATGCTGTGTCTGCTGTTAGTGCCATTGCCGGAAGTCCGGCGCGATGGGGACAGCAAAACCGCCCAACCAGTTCGGCTGCCAAATGCTGAGCGTCTGCCGCACTGCCGCCATTACCGCAAATCAGCAGCTTACCGCCCCGCAGAAAGCAGTTGCTCATTGCCTGAGATGCCGCTTGAATTGTCGGACGCAGAAGCCGTTGCGATCGCTGCACTGCTTTGATCACCGTCTCAAAGCCGTGGTCAAGGATTGCCATCTGGTTTGCCTCGATGCCTGCCACGGTTGAAACCCCGCTCAGCACTTCTTCATACAGGGCTGCGACTGCGCTGGTCACTTTCTGCCAGGTGAAATGCTCCTGACTGCGGCGAATTGCTTGCCGTCCAAACAGGTTCCGAAGCTGCGGGTTGCCCAGAAGATGCTGAAGCCGATCGGCAAGGGCCTCAGGCTCATTGGGAGGAACGAGATAACCCGTTTCACCATCTTTCACCGTGAATTTAACGCCGCCCACATTTGCACCGATGACGGGTGTGCCGCAAGCCATTGCCTCGATCGGCGTAATGCCAAACGGCTCGTACCAGGGAGTAGTCACAAACACATCTGCTGCGCTGTAGTAATACTTCAGCACCTCCCGTCCCCGTCTGCCGACAAAGGAGATTCGCGTTGCCACACCCAATTCTTGAGCGATCGTGTTGAGTCGCCCAATCTCAGGTGTTAATTGCGGGTCAGGGGTTTCGGCTTCGCCGCCGACAATAATCAGTCGTGCTGCAACAGGCTGTTCCTGCTGCAATTGCGCTTTTTGCAACTGTTTCTTTTGTAGCTGTGCAAACG
This sequence comes from Cyanobacteria bacterium FACHB-502, assembly GCA_014695325.1. Classification (GTDB taxonomy): domain Bacteria; phylum Cyanobacteriota; class Cyanobacteriia; order Elainellales; family Elainellaceae; genus Leptolyngbya_A. The sequence goes on from JACJNZ010000015.1 coordinate 58,167, forward strand.
CCCGAATCACATTGTCCACGCCTTTTCGCGGAACCATTCGCCCCAACTGCAAAATCAATGCTTCATCCGGCGGCAGTCCCAGCGTTAACCGGGCGCGGGTTTTGTCGATCGCCCAAAATTCCAACGGGTCAAAGCCACAGGGAATAATGCCGATGCGGCTGGGGTGAGCGTGATAGAGATTGAGCAAATCTTCCCGATCCTGCGGACATTCGGCGATGATATGATCTGCTTCCTGCACAACCCGATCTTCCACCGCAAAGCGATCGTCTGGAAACTGATCGGCATCACCCTGATACAGTCGCCGCACCCGTCCCAGCGCGTGAAACGTCACCACAAACGGAATCCCTAAAACCCGTTTCATGTCTGCCGCAACCAGCGCAGACATCCAAAAATTTGCGTGAACCAGATCGTAGGATGTCTGGGAGTGACACCAATCCACCATAAATGCGGTGAATTCGTTCATATACGGCAGCAGCTTTTCTTTAGGCATTGCCACCGCTGGACCTGCGGGAACATGAATGACACGCACGCCCTGTTGCCAATCCACGACTTCCGGCAAATGATCAGCATCACGACGCGTAAACACATCTACGTGATAGCCGATCGCCGCTAGATGCTTTGCCAACTGCCCCACATACACATTCTGTCCACCGCTATCGACACCGCCAAAGATGCCAAGTGGCGTTGCATGTTCGCTAATGAGTGCAATTCGTTTGGTCATAGGTGTCTTAAGAGAATAGGGTGAAGATTCAGAAACGGATTTCGGATTGATGACTGGGTTAAAATTGATGACTGGCTTAAATGATTGAGTGGAACCGAGCGATCGGGTGAAGAAGTTTGAGAGATGCTTGAAGCGTGTGAGCGGTACGTTGCCTCCTAAATCTTCTAGTGCTGGGGAGCTTTGAAGCCGGATTAGGCTCGGTTCCCCTCCAGAATCGACTTGCCAGAGCGGTGGCTCGAATTGAAACCTCCTTTCAAACTCATTGCCTGTTCAAACGCCGCATTCCAATTGCGGACAAATCGCTCGATCCCAAAGCGCGATCGTGCCTGTTCTTTGGCTCCCTGGCTCAGTCGATGGGCAGCTTCGGGGTTATCGATTAGCATTTGCATTCGATCGACTAAGGCATTCACGTTAGTATCCACAAATCCAGACACATCGTTTTCCACGACCGTTGCCAGTTCTGTTGTTGCCAGCCCCACGATCGGCATTCCCAGCATCATTGCTTCACAAACTGCTAATCCCAGGCTGGTATAGCGCACCGGATGAAAGAAAAAACGATATCGCGCTTCAAACGCAGGAAGCTGAAGATGCGTGACTTCACCAATGCCGCCCAGCGATTCTGCGTCCATGCCGACTAAATCGAGGGGGATCGATCGCTTCACCTGCTCAAAAATATCTGCGCCCAGCCGTCTACCGCGCTTCCGCAAACCGTTCGCTACCACGATCCCGCGCGGTAATTCTCCGGTGTAGGTAACCCGATCAGGAACAACGACACCATGCTCAACAACACAGGTTGGGGTGCGGTTGTTCTGCCACATCAGTTGATTGAAATGGGTGACGTGAACCAGCAGCGTTTCCGGGTCGTCTACCCAGTGGGCGGTATCGGTGGGCTGTTCGCGAGGTGGGTCATGTTCCAGATACAGGCGCGGCAAATCTCGCTGTGCTTCGGAAAGAATGTCGTACTGATCTTCCTGGTAATTGCGGCGCGACTGAAACAGAATACAGTCAAACTGCTGATGCTGCACTTCCTCGGCGGGAATATCATGCACATTCTCACCCCAGGGAAATCCGCCCAGCCGTCCGCCGTATCCTTCAGGTTTGCCCGGCTTGACAGGCAGATAGAAATCGTGGGGAGCCTGAGTCAGATAATACAAATAGCTGCCGTGAACGTGCCAGGTGAGAATTTTCAAACGCATAGTGAATCAATCGTGAATCAAATTTAACCAAAACCATCAGGAAAAACAGTTAAGCCATCGCTGTATCAGCCGGCTGCACCGGGAAAGAAGAAGACGAAATCAAATGAATCGTCTGAGCAGGAATCAAATTAACCGATCGCAGCAAATGAAGCTGATACTCCAGAGCATCAACCGGATCAAGCGGCGGCTTAACGCAGTGTGACAAAACCCCACCGCCAAACTCACAGGACTGGCCCACACGAATCGGAATGCCTGCAAGATAGCAACAGTATGCTATGAGATAAGGAGACTGTTGCGGCAGGGTGAATACGATCGCAGCATCAAACGATCGCGCTTTAAGACTCTGAATCAGACTGCTTGCGTGATCGGTCAGATCGAAAAAAGGAGAAGGAAAAGGAATCAGATCTAGCGTGGCAAGCTGTTGATCAAATAACGAATCTGGAAATGCGGCAAGAACAGAAATGCTAGTCTCCGGCAGGCTTTGCTGAAGCAGCGGCAAACTTTGAATCAATTCAGATTGACTGTCCTGATCCAAAAGACTCACCAAGAGAAGCCGCTTGACGCGCTGCCAATCAGGATGCATAAGACACCTCCTCGATGTGCAGCAAATTCAACGCTTCCCGCAAAACTTGCATCGGCGTTGCTGGCGGATACAGATGGGCATTTTCCAGCGACGGCATCACCACAATTTTGTGACGATCGCGATCGAGCGGTGCCCAGCGATGCGGTTCAGACTGCGAGAAAATTACCACACTTTTGACCTGAACTGCTGCCCCTAAATGCGAAACCCCAGTGTCGTTACAAATCAGCAAGCCTGCCTGCTGCAATAGCAACGCGAGTGCCCCCAAACTCGTTTTTCCTGCCAGGTCAATTGCTGGATACTGCATTGTCTCTGTCACTTTTTGAGTTAGCCCTTTTTCATCAGCCGTTCCCGTCAGCACAATCTGAAAATCCTGAGCCGCCAACGCATCCGCAACGACAGCAAAATGCTCGCAGTTCCAGCGGCGATCGGCGGTACTGGCTCCCGGATGGATGCAAATGTAGGACTTCGGGCGAAGCTGATAAGCTTTCAAAATAGTGTTGCACTCGTCGCGATCGGCAGCAGTGATAGGAAACTCCAGCGATTCTCCCTGCGTAGCAAGGCCCAAAAACTTCAGCAAATGGAGAGGTCGCTGCACTTCAGGCAAATGCTCTGGGTAGGGCAAAAACCAGTCGATATGGGGGCAGAACTGCCGCTGCGGAAAAAAGCCTGCCGTGCGTTTTGCACCCAGCAGCAGCGTAAAGCTATTCATTGCCGAACCGTTGCCGTGCATTTGTAGTGCCAGATCGAACGGCGCCTGCTGCACCTGCTGCATAAAAGCGATCGTCTGCTCTGCTACAAAAGGCACTTCGGGAATGCCAGGATAGCCGGGAAACTCCAGCCAGCGATCGAGATAGGCACTGAATCGCTGCACAAACGCCTTTGTCCAGGGCAGCCCAATCAACGTAATCTCTGCGGCAGGAAACACCGATCGCAAGGCACGAAAAGCAGGCACACTGCACAGCAAATCGCCTAATCCCGGCAGCGCACGTACGATCGCAATTCGCTGGGGGGCAGGGTCATCAAATTGAAGATGTCCACTGATCAAAGTCTCCATTGCCAGTCGGGGAAGGAATAAGTGAGAAATAAACTCAGTCCGCTTGTCCTTATTGGGCGCAACAAACGGCTGCGAAGAATTAACGCGGCATCAAAGAGCGGCATTAAAGATAAGCTTTCTACAATTCTGTGCAGTGACCTGAATTCACTGAATCTGCTTGTGTTGCTTAAGCCTGTGTTAGTGGGACATAAATTTGGCTTTGAAAGAATTGTCTTCGCTTCTCTAGAATCAATCTCAACTGAAGATTTTTACTAATCCAAAATTATGCCAGCAGCTCTGAGAAATCGTCTGGTAGGGGATAGGGTTATAGTAGTCAGTCGCAATTCTGGAAAGCATCAGGCAATTGCCCAAAGAACACCCGCACTTTTTTTAGGTAAGTTATGCAATTGCACAATTTTAGTTTAAGCTCACAAAAAAAAGATTACGAAAAGAAGTAATCCCGCTTAGACTTCATAGCCTTATTAGCCAAATTATACCTTTAGGTAGTAGATCAATTACTTCTCAAGCTGAATTTCTAGAGTGCTCTCTCTGCTGTCCTGAAAAGCTATCCTGAAAATACGGGCAAGTGAGCAGGCTTTAATCTCCCAATATTTGATTCCACTATTGAATTACAGCGTTTTTCACTCCCGTAAGGTACGGGGGGTATGGGCTTTCTCGCCGTACAGGGCACAGCCCCTGCACCCCATTTTTTGTACTTCAATCGCCTGAACAAGGCTGTAATGAGAGAGGACATCGCTTTTGAACCCTGCTAAACCTGCCCAACTCTCTATCAATCCTAAGAACAATCGATTCAAATCAAAATTTGAGAAGGAAGCAATGTTACCTCAACTGGCCCTCTCACCTCCCATCCACCAGGGATATCTCGCAGCAAAATAAACTGCTTTATCAACTGCTTTATCGGTAGCTATTTTGACTTTGAAGCGATCGAAGTAACAGACACAGCCGCATCTGCACCGCATCGTCAAACTTTCTTGGCTCCAATCCGGTTAGCGAAGCAATTTTATCAAGCCGATAGCTGAGTGTATTGCGGTGAATTGATAGCTGCTTTGCAGTTGTAGAAGGACAGCAGTTTTCAGCAAAGAAGGTGTTTAACGTAACCAATAATTCAGGCTCATGATCGAGCGGACTGAGTAGATATTTAGCGAGATCAATCTTCGTTTCTTCGTCTGCAACGCCCACAAAGGCAGCAATCCCCAACTCACCCAGGCAATGGACTTGATTATCGCCCTGCAATCGCTTTCCTAAAGACAGGGCGGCCCCTGCATCTTCATAAGAGCGTGCCAGTCCCCGCACGCCGGGATGATATCGACCAATGCCAACATTAATCGTCGCGCCCATGTCGTTTCTGAGCCGCAGCAACAGCGCATCCGCCGCCCGCTTGAGAGCCGCTAAATTTGCCCAGGAAGAACTCAATCCTTCAGCCACATCGTTACAGTCTGCCCACAGCCCCAGGTTTTTGCTGTTGCTGGCTTTTAAGACTGCTACTTCGCCTTCACCCAGATAAGCGCAAATCGTGTCATTCGGCAGGTGAAAAAAGCTAACAATACTGCTAATCACGACCTGTGCCCGTCGCTGCTCAATCTCAACTGCTTCCATCCCCGAAGCATTCATTTGAGGCAAGATATAACAGGCAGCATCAATGAGAATCACAGCCCTGGGTGGAGACAAATCAATCCCCAATCGTTTTGCTCGATTCCAGATGATTGTTTCATCCTCAATGCGATCGTGTAGCAGATCGTCGATTAATTCATTCTTGAGTTCATGTTGACTTGGAAGATGATGCTGTGTGGATTGATTAATCACCAGTTCAACCAATGCTTGAGCAAGGCGAGGAGAAATCATTTCACGATCGGCAGGCTTGCCAACAATTACTTCTCCGGTTTCGGTGTCATGCTGTAGCGGAATTCTGAGGAAATGAGACAGTGCCTGTTTGCCGTCCCAGTTGCTTGCCTCGCAGTTTCCCAAAGGAGTAATCGATCGCCCAACTCGGTCAGGTTCGCTGCTCGTGACAACCACTCCTCGTTCATTCGTGACAAAAACAGGAGCATAAAGCAGTTCTGCAACGCGATCGGTGACAACGCTGGCAAGCTGCACAAAACGGCTAGAGGTTTGAATCATGAATGCGTTGTGGCTAGGAATTCCCATTGCAGAAAACAAAACGTGAATTAGATTTAGAAGTCGCTGATTACTCGGCAAGAAAACTGCTTGGCAGGGAGAATAGAGTACGCCGCAGAAATCAAAAACTAAATCTGAATCACGAAAAAATATTGAAGGAACCTTAGCAATTTCAAAAAAACAATACATCTTCCTCTAGAGACAGATCCGCTCCGCTTCGAATTCCCCTCTCAGAACAGATCCCAAAACTGCCATTCTACTAACTGCCTTCCTCTCCAAAACTAACCCTATGGAACAAATCTCCTCCTCTTTTACTCATGCTCCACAAGTACTCATGCTCTACCAGAGAAATCTAGCAATCACCTCTAGTAATCATCTCTAGCAATCACCCTCCCCACCCATGCTCCCCACCCTTCTCCAATGGCTCCTCCTCCACACCCTGGCAGGTCTAACGATCGGCGCACTCGAAGCGAGCCAATTCCAGTTCATGGCAACGCTGATTTTCTCAGGTCTATTGGTGGGTGTGGCTCAGTGGTTTGTGCTTCGGCACGTTCTTCGCAAGGCATTTCGCTGGATTTGGGTTAGCGCGATCGGCTGGCTGATAGGGGTGCAGCTCATGATCTGGCTCGGCGGCTGGCTTGATCTGATCGTGGCGCACCTGACTCAGCTTGGCGGCGGAGAAGTTTTCTGGCTGAATGTGGTCAAACAGCCGATCGCGCTCCTGGGAATGGGAACGGCTCAAAGTCTGCTACTGCCGTCGCTGTGGAGACGAACTGGCGAGAAAGCAAGATGCCGCTGGATTGTAGCAAGTGGGATCGCGGGGGCAATTCAAGGAGGAAGTAGTGCCCTGTTTTGTGCGACCTTTTGCCCTGCTTTTACAGGACAGCTTGGAACAATTTTAACTACGGCGATTGTTTATGGCGTGGGATGGTTTAGCTACAGTGCGATAGTTGCATTTCTGTTATATAAGTTACTCTTTTCGAGTGCTTCAGAACACTCATAGCAATACACGAAGCAACAAGTTCAACCATTAGATTGACGACGATTCTGAGACTTTGCTTTAAATTAATAATGTAAGGGTTATAGTGCTGTGGTATCAAAGGTTCAGCTTGAACCAAAAGCGTAAAGTGGAAAATTGAAACCGATCAATTGTGCGATTTCTTAATGACACGGATTGATTGCACAGTTTTAGTATTAATGCGCTTAACTATTAATGCGTTGAACTGCTTCTGACGATGAATTAATCTATCTCTTTTGCTTGATTCTCTTCATCTCAACCTCCATAACCCGATATGATAACTGCTCAATCTTTTAGCTTGAAAGATCTACTGGCAAGCTCGGACCTGCCGCTGCTCATCGTGTTTTTTAGCCCGCTCTGTGGACCGTCTCACTTGATGGACGCAGTTCTGCAAGAAGTGGCACAGCGCACGATCGATCGACTGCAAATCGTCAAAATTGACAGTGAAAGCTATCCTTCGCTGGCTTCTCAATACGAGATTCATGCCTTGCCCACACTGCTTTTGTTTCAGCATGGTGAACTGATTGCCCGTCTAGAGGATGAGCGCACCGAGAACCTAATGCCTGCCGATCGCCTGATGCACCTTCTCGAATCCCACCTTTAAGCTAGTTCTTAATCGGGTCATTAGCGGGAATCGACCTGCAATCGACCGCTTATTTGTAGACCCTCTAAAGAAAACAGAAAAAACGGAGTCATTCTCATGGCAGAGAACCCAACCGATCAGGGCAAAGAAATTATCGAAAACTTCGATCCGGCAGAGTCAGCGGGCGCAAAAGCAGCCCAAATCGCGGCTGATCCTACCGTTTCCTTAGAAGAAGCCAAAGCCGCAGCTGCCGGAGAAGCGGACAATGGCGCGGGCAGCGTTGCACCGAGTACCGTCGCCGAAAACACTGTCAGCCGTTCTGATCCTGAGGCAAGCGATATTCCCAGTTCGGACAATCACTAACGATCGCTCCCTGCAAATTTGCTTTCTATAAACATCGCTCCCTGCAAATCTGCTTTCTATAAACTTTCATTCCTTCCTTTCGCTTATGGACAGTAACTCGCAACCGACTCCTTCCAATTCTGCAAACAACTCTGCAAACCAGGGAACCGTTTCCGACAACCATTCGAGCTTTCCCTCGCTGCCTGTGCGTCCGCCGGAAATTCAACTGCCGAATTCAGAGCAGCTTTCCGGGCAAATTGCAGAGCAGGTTCACTTTGCGATGATGCTGGTTGAGCGATTGGGAGCCGGAATGACCGGCATCATCGAAGATACGGTTTATCGCATGGGGCAATCCACGATCGACACCGCTTCGGAAATGACTACAGAACTGGCAAAGACGATCGCCAGCTTCAGCACTAATGCGACCGAGATGGGCAAATCGACCTTTGATTGGGCAAATCAGGTCAGCGAAACGACGCTGCGACAGTCGCACAAAATGCTTGACCAAGCCTTACAGGGAACTGGACAGGCAGTGGATGCGGTGGCAAGATTGCCCCAGCTGCGCCAGTGGTTTAACTTCCTGAAAATTGACTGGCTGCTAAATTTGATCGATCGCGTCGATACTCAGAAGGCGACCGCAACGGTAAGAAAACTTCAGCAGCAGTATCCAGGAGAATCACCCAGCCAGATTGCACATCACCTCATGGTCGAAAAAGCAGTCTATGCAGGCGGGATGGGATTTGCCAGCAGTGTGGTTCCGGGCGAAGCGGCTGCGCTACTAGCAGTTGATCTGGCGGCGACGACTGCTCTCCAAACCGAAATGGTTTATCAGATTGCGGCGGCTTACGGTCTGGATCTGAATGATCCGGCTCGAAAAGGAGAAGTGCTGGCAATTTTTGGTTTAGCGTTGGGCGGCAGTCAGGCAGTGCGGGCAGGACTCGGCTTGCTGCGAAACGTGCCGATGGCGGGCGCATTGATTGGGGCAAGTAGCAATGCCACGATGATGTATGCGCTGGGCTATGCTGCTTGCCGATTTTATGAAGCGAAACTCGACAGCGACAAATTGCCTACCGAAACGATCGATGCACTGAAAGATCAGAGCGATCGCTACCTGACCAATATCGCGATCAATCAGCAGACCATTATGGATCAACTTCTGGTTCATATGATCGCTGCAAGCTACCCTAATCAGGACTGGGAAGCCATTCTGCCCAACCTGGCAGCCCTTCAGCTGAGCCCCGCATCTCTGGAAGCGATCGCTGCTCAGATTCATTCTCCCCAACCGCTGGAAGAACTGCTGAATCAGCTCAATCGGGACTTTGCAACGCCGCTGCTGGCACAGTGTTACCGGATTGCAATGGTGAACGGCAGCCAGTCTCCCGAAGAAGCGCAGATTCTGAATGCGATCGCCTCGCGATTTAACCTGAATCTGGACGACGTGAAACGTATGGTGGAGAACGCATAATGCAACCCTGGATGATTATTGGCGGCGTGACATTTTTAGTGTCCTTTGGAGCTTTTCTAATTCGCCCCCGCGATATCAAGTGGGAAATGAAGCTTGATCGCCCACGCTGGCTGGTGTTTGAACCTGCAATTCCCCTGATTTGGACAATTGTGTTTGTCACAGGAGCCGCTTCAGCGACGATCGTCTGGAATGCTGCCCCCGGAGCCTTTACCACTTGGCTGCTGATGGCAGTTTACCTGCTGCTTGAAATTGTCACCGTTGCCTACATTCCCGCGACGCTGAGATCCCATAGCCTTGCCGTTGGCACAACGCTGGGGGCGATCGGAGTTGCGCTCGGGCTCGTGCTTGCCTTCTTTGTCTGGTTTATCTCACCCTGGGCAACGCTGCTGCTTCTGCCTTACCTGGCATGGAGTCCGATTGGCACAATCACCACACGCCAAATGATCGACCTCAATCCAGAAGCGAAATAATTTCCTTGCAAACCATCCAGTAAGAGATTTGGCTCTGATCGAGAAAATTAAAAGCGATAAGCAAACCCTATCTAACTCTCAGGTAGGGTTTTCTGCTATTGAAAATTCTACGAACTGAGAATGCCTGCTACGTCTTGCTTTCAGCCACTATCCAAAACTCGATCGATCGGCTATTTCCCCACCAAAAACCTACCACCCCGCTCGCGCATCACGCTACAATGGGGAAATAAGACAGATGTACTAGGTGCTGCCGTGAATCAAGCCGCATTACTCCAAATCTGGTGCCAGTCTCTTAACAGCCCTACTATAGATAGTAGCACTGATCGTAGCACGATCGTGGGCTGGTTCGATGGTTCGATCGATATCGCCAGTCGTATTGACAGTAGTACAGTTCAGTCCGCGCTTCAGCAAGCCGCAATCCAGCTTCAGACACACCTTGCTCATGAAGAAGGGAATCTCTATCGACTCGAAGATTTGCAGCAGGTCTTAGTCTGCTGGCTGGAGTCATCGATCGAGTGTCTGGTCGAAGACGCCTTGTTTCACACCCTTGAGGGCGATCGGGCGTTTGCCTTTAACCGTCGCGCCTTTGAGCGGCAGATGCAGCACCTTCAGCCTGTCCCTGCCGCAGAGGCGATTTCTGCTTCCCCCCATTCTATTTCCCCGACCGTAGCTCCAACAGTAGCTCCGACGATTGCCGCCTAAAGCTTTCCTATCCTATGCGTCTTCTTGATCCAAGCCATTCAAGCATTCCTTACCCTAAATTTGACTCTATGAAACTCATAGACTATCCTGCCGCGATTGCGGAAAAACAGCACCAGCTTCTTCGCGCTGAGCAGCACGTTCGCCGACAGCAAGAGATTCTGAACCGCCTCACCGCCGAGATCGACACGACGATCGCCTTTGATACGTCCCTCAAAAACGATGCTCAGCGCAAGGCACGACGAGTCGAACTGATGGGATCTGCCAGCTATCGCACTGCCTATGCCAATCTGCAAATGGCACAAGACGAACGAGCCGAAATGGAGATCGACCTCAACCTGCTTCGCAACCAGTTTGGTGTCCTGAAGCTAGAGAAGCGCGAAACGATCGCCGCTCGCGAGATGCAGTTGCTTGATGCTGCCTAATAAGTTCACTGGAATATCTATAAATGGGCAGATGTTTGCGTTCCAGTGCATTGTTACCTTAACAACTAAGCGACTCACAGCGAGTACAAACGTAGATGCACTCACTCCCCAGCTTCGGGTTCTTGGCTGGGGATTTTTATTATCCGTTTTCCTACGGTTTTCTATGATTTTTTCTATGAGTCTGGGCAGAGGGCAACAGGCAGGAATACGATAGGATCAAAATGCTTAATCAAATATTTAATGTATTTTAGCAATTGTCGTGCGGAGTGTGCGGATATGGGACTGCTCGATCGCATTTGGAGATTGATTCGCGCCAATTTTAATAGCCTGGTGAATCAAGCCGAAGATCCAGAAAAGATTCTGGAACAGACGGTCATCGATATGCAAAATGACGTGATTCAGCTTCGGCAGGCGGTGGCGCAGGCGATCGCGACCCAGAAGCGCACCGAGCGTCAGGCAGCCCAGGCCCAGGCAAACGCAGATGAATGGTATCAGCGGGCACAGCTTGCCCTGCAAAAGGGTGAAGAAGGGCTGGCAAGAGAGGCCCTAACTCGGCGCAAATCGTTTCAAGATACTGCCAATGCCCTGACCGGACAACTCGACCAGCAAAGCGCGATCGTCACCAAGCTCAAGCAAAACATGGTGGCACTTGAAGGCAAACTGTCAGAAGCCCGCACCAAAAAAGATATGTACATTGCCCGCGCGAGATCGGCACAAGCTTCGCAGCAGCTTAACGATATGCTGGGGCGCATGAATCCGAATGGAGCAATGGCAGCATTTGAACGTATGGAAGAACGAGTGCAGCAGATTGAGGCACAGGCAGAAGCCGTTGCAGAACTAAACGAAGGTGATGACATTGATCGGCGTTTCCAGGCACTCGAAAACGGTGGCGATGTAGACAGTGAACTGGCAGCCATGAAATCTCAGCTGCTGCGCGGCGGCTCTACTGCTCCCCAGCTCCAGTCAAAGTCTGTTGATCCTGAAGTTGAGGCAGATCTAAAACAGTTGCGATCGCAGCTCGAAGAAATCTAGAAAGCTTCTGGTAAAGCTTTGGGCTTGGCTAAATTCAAGGATGAATCCATTGGGTTTACCTTCGTTGCGCCGCCTCCTAAATAACTAGGGTAGATGGGGCAATTCTGGGGGATTTCTGAGTCAATTCTCCGGTTCAAAGTTCCTCCAATTTAAATTTAAAAAAAATTCCCCAAACTTAAAAGTGAGGGGGTTTAAGAGACGATTCGGGTAGCAACCCTTACTTCTCAAATCTGCTTTAATGACTATCTTCGATCGCTTGTTACAACTGGAACCCGATCGGCTTGGCGCGGATGTTCTTCCCAGGGGTTGAGAATGTCTTTGACCAGAATTTCTTGAATCCAGATTTGCGCCACAATCACGAGCGGAATTGCCAGGAATAGCCCCAAAAACCCGAAGAAGATCGCAAATATGACCTGAGCGATCAGCGTTACCGCAGGTAAAACTGATACCTGCTGCTGCATCACATAAGGCACGAGCAAATACTGTTCAAGCTGCTGAATGAGCAGGTACAGCACAATGACGGCAACTGCTTTCCACGGGGCATCGAGCAGGGCAACCGCAACCGGGGGAATCAGGCTGAGCGTGGGTCCGACATTGGGAACCGCTTCAAGCAGTCCGGCAATCGAGGCATTGGCAAATACCAGTGGCACTCCCAGAATTGATAAACCGATCGCAGAAACAACGGCGACTACAACCATGTTGATCAAAATACCGCGTGCCCATCCTCCTAGCGACACCTGGCATCGGGTCAGAATTTCATCGATTCTGCGCCGATAAAAAGCAGGAAACAGCGAGATGAATCCCTGTCGATATGGTTTGGGATTGATCAGCAGCATAATTGTCAGCACAAACACCAGCAAAATGCTGAGAACGATCGACAGCACATTGGAAAAGAGCGAGAAGAAATTGTTAAACGCCCATCTTGCAAACGGCTGAGCCTGCCGCGTCAGCACGTCAATATCCGGCAAAAGTGGCTGCCCTGGAAACCGTTCTTTCAGGCTATCTAACCAGTTGGAAAGCTGCCCAAACCCGATCGGCACAAGCTCGGCAAGCTGCTTAAACTGGCTGATAAAGGGCGGCACAATAATCACGGCAAAAAATAGCAGAATGCCTAACAGCACCACCACAGACATGATCGCTCCAAAGCCTCTGCCCACGCCCGATCGCCGCCATCGAATCACCATCCCGTTGAGAGCAGTTGAGAAAATTACGGCAGTAAAAATAAGCAGAACAACCTGCCTGATTTCCCAAAGAATATACAGCGAAATGAGTAAGGCAATTAAGCCAATCCATTGACCCAGCTTCACGTTTTTACCCAGGCGTATATTAACGATGAGCGCATCTTAAACAGCCAGTCATCGTTCCACATCCCTACAGTGGTGGATATCCCTGCTGCCAGCCTTGCAGGTACAGCAACGTTTTATCCCCTTTTCTGGGTTGTATTCCAGGTTGAATCGATCGACGACAGCGATTAATTTTGCTGGGAAAAATCGAGTGGAGTTGGCTATTGAATTAGAAGTTGAATTCAGTTTTAGAAGAACCCCTCTCAGGAAAGAAGACTCTTTTGTGAACTAGGAATATGATACTTACTCTCTTGAAGACCTACAGCTTTACTTCTGTTGCGATCGATAAACTCGTTTTCTTTTTTAGAAGCAACCCTTGAGTGAATGCTCAGGAACCAGAAAAAAATTGTCAAAGTGATTAGCCGTTCAGAATACCGCGAAACAAACGACTGCGAAACCTGAAAATTAGCTAAAAAAATCAACCTGAGCAGCTTAAAAGGGTGTTGGTTAAAACCGTTGAAAATTGAATTCAGGAGCAGAACAATGAGTTGGTCTGAACGATTGTTTGGAATCTGCGATTTGCCTGTTGGCGATCGAAAAGTAAGAGCCAGTACAGCGGCAGGAGCAATGAGTCCGGGACTTACGGGAAATTACGACTGGGGACTGCGGGAAAAGGCGGGAGAGCATCAGCCGCCCCCACCGCCAGAATGTATGGGAATTGAAGGCGAATACGATCAGCAGGGACTTGCGAAACGGGTTGCGATTGCCTTCGATCGCGTTGCTGAACTCGCTGACATTGACACAGTGACGATCGTTCAAGACGGCAGTACGATTATCCTGGTTGGAACTGTGCTAGACCGTGCCGTGATCGATCAGCTCCATCAGGTTGCCAGCCAGGTGGATGGCACTAAGCAAGTCGATGTCACTCAGGTCAGCTATTAAGCTCGCACTGCCTCTGGAAACAGCTCTTTTACTTCCGTAGGCATCATGTGGGTGATATCCTGCATTTCTCCCGCTGGAATTCGATCGCTCATTACGCGGAAGACAGCGCGGGCAAGCTGCTCGATCTCAAAGCCCGGCTCGGCGTTTTGAATATACTGATGCAAGTGGGCCTTCAGCGTCTCTAGAAAAGCGGTTTTGGTGCGCTCTTTGGTTGGGGTCGATTCGGGCTTCCAGCCTTCGTAATAAAAGCCTGCAAGCAGGGTGGGCAGTTCTGCGCCCAGGTGAGCCGCTTCGCCCATTGGCATCCGGTTACGAACCGCGTGTAGCGTTGCCCGCAAACCCTGAAATGCTTTGTGCTTGTCTTCGATATTCAGTTCTTTTGCAACGTCGCTGACCCACTGCTCGGTAATTTGAACAGTCTTATCAAACACACTTAATCCGTTCATTGCCATATTGATTCCTCAGCCATCAGTTAGGGACTCAGTTCATGATTGCCTGTAATTCTTGAGGCACTGATTATGCTAACGATCGCCTTTCGGGTAAAAGGTCTGTCAAATTATGGAGATTTGTAAACTATCGCCCTCCGGTGACATCAACGATCGCCCCTGTACAGTAAGACGCTTCTTCAGACAATAGCCACAAAATTGCATTCGCGACTTCGATCGCCGTTCCACCCCGCTGCATTGGAATGGTAGACCTCACACGCTCCAATCGATTCGGTTCACCCATGGCGGCATGAATTTCGGTATGGGTAAATCCGGGTCGTACTGCATTCACGCGAATTCCGGCATCTGCCACTTCTTTGGCTAAGCCGATCGTCATGGTATCGATCGCCCCTTTTGAAGCCGCGTAATCCACATATTCATTCGGTGATCCGAGCCTTGCCGCGCCAGAAGAAACATTTACAATCGCTCCGCCGGGTCCGCCGCGCTCGATCGACATCCGCCGGATGGCTTCACGGGCACAGAGAAAGCTCCCAATCACGTTCGTGGCAAAGATCTGCTGAAGTCGATCTACATCGATCGCTTCAACTCGTCGGGCGGGGGCAGAAATTCCGGCATTATTCACCAGCGCATTCAGCGTTCCAGAGGTTTGATCGATTGCTTCAAACAGCCGGATCACATCGAGTTCGGAGCAAACGTCTGCTTGAACTGCGATTGCCCTTCCGCCTAAAGATTGGATTTGCTCGATGACGCGATCGGCGGCTACCTGGTTTCGTCGATAGCTGATGCAAACGGCATACCCTTTTTGGGCTGCCAAAATTGCGGTGGCTGCACCAATCCCGCGACTGCCTCCTGTGACGAGAATTGTTTTGTTCATCAGGCAGACATCTGAACACTAGCAAGCATTCCATACGCTGTGCAGCGCAACTGCTTGATCTGGTCTTCCAACTTCTCCGGCGTTTCCAGCCCCACCCTGTTCAACATTTCCCGAATCCGATACCGCCAGTCGTGCTGAAGCAAAGCTTCGCGGTAGTTGCGTTCTGCGTTTCGCTGAAGTGTGGCTTCGTCTGCCAGCACGTCTTCAATAAAAGGAATCCATTCTGTGGGGGCGTCGGGTAGCTCGATCGCGCTATTTTCCCACTGCATTAACTCTGCAACTCCGCGACCCGTGGGCTTTTTACCGACAACCGTACAGCCTGCCGCCCATGCCTCAAACCAGCGATACAAAATCGGCGAATAGCCCATAAACCGCGACTTGTCGCTTGCCTCAAAGCACAAGCTCACTTTTGCCCGATTCAGCAGATTTTTAAGCAGCGTGGCGTGTTCCTCCAGGTTGTACACATCCGGTTCGGAGAAGGTGGAATGGTAATAGAACCGATCGCTGCCTGGCTGGTTAAAGTGGGCATATAGCCGCTGATGAGCTTCGGGATTGCGTCGCCCGTAGCTGAGGAGATCGATCGATCGATGCTGCAAATTTAGCTCCGGCTCCAAGACGTTGGTTGCCAGCGGCAGAAAACTGGCGGAAACGCCCCGAAGTCGCTCTACATCCTCTGCCAGCTCACTTCCAATCACAAATAAGTGATCAAATTTGTCTGCTAGGGTGAAATCAAAATGCTGAGGATTGAAGCCATCCAGAATATAGCCCAGGCACAGGTCAAATTGTTTGAGTACAGAATCCAGCGCATGAACGGACAGCATGAAGCGGGGATTCATACCCACCACTATCAAGACATTTCTCCCGGGCGGCAGAGGGGGCAACTCTCCCACCTTGTACCAAGACTTGAATAAGCGATGCCGCCATCGCCACAGAAGATGACCGCCGTTGTCTGGCACTTTGGAGTGGTCGAACAAACGAACGCAGGTATTAAAAAAAGGATAGATAAACGTCGGATCGCAGACACTCCTCAGAGTAGATTCCAGGCTGTGAGCTACTGACCAGCCTACATGCTTACAAGCAGGATTGAGTTCTGAGAGAACAAACAGGTTCATAGGGGATTCAACCCTGGGACAACGAGAAGGTTCATCAAGAACTGAACTCTGAGAAGACTAAAAAGCTTTATCGGTTGAAGCTTATCTGCTGAATCAGACGGATGCAGTCCAACGGATCGCAAGGAAATAGCCACGATCGCAAATTAACGCTTGGCTTGAGCCTTCTTCCTAGAATAATTACCTGGAATAACTACCTAGAGTGGCTATCTAGAGTAACTAGCTGGAACAAGCACTGACGCAGCATTGCCAAGACGCAGCATGGCCAAGCTGAAGAATGAAACCTTAGTAAGGGCAATGGAAAATCCTAATTTTGAGCATACTTACTCTATTCTGACAAGCCAAAAATTCAAGATTCTTGAGGCAGACCTTCAAAATAGCCTGATTTTATAATAGTAGGCAAAAAAGAAAATCCTGGTATGCTCAGCTACAGACACTTGTACAAGCCCTTCGCGCAGGTTCAAACTCCTTGTCCAGGACAGGGGCAGCAAAACTTTTTACCGCAGCTGATTGCGATCGATAAAGTTCATCAGCGCGTCATACTTAGGCGATCGAGTCTCCGTGACCGATTCCAGCGCGCCCCACGCGCCCCATTTGCTCGGCTGCACAATGTCGGAAAAGTGCATAAACAGGGTTCCGCCTGCTCCCTTCCACTGATTTAGCAAGTCGGTATAGCATTCGCCCATCCTGGGATCACGGTTGAGCGCGGTGAAGAAATTGACCATCGCTTCGTTGTTTTCAACTCCACCTCGTCCGGTGATGTGCTGACCGCCTTCGTAGGCAACGAGCATCAGCCCGTGGCGTTTGGCAACCTCTGCCTGATAGCGAAACCCGTTTGCCGTGTCTGCCACGCTGTCGCCCTGAGTGCCGTTCATGCCAAGCTGCTCAAAGGCTTTCGCCATGCCACCATCCTGCTCTCGCATCCAGGACTGCACCGTGCTCTGGCTTTCTGGACTGCCCAAATTGCCGCTAAAGTAGCCCGTAATCGCGTAGGTGGTGAAGCCGTGCTGATAGCAGGGACGGTTGCCCTCGGCTACCCAGTAGGAACACTTCAGGATGCTTTCTTCTAAGCCCTTCCATGCAGTTTGTGTCGCAATCACCGAAATCAGGCGGTCGTTCTGGTCGCCAAACTCTCGCTTCCAGAGGTCAGACATTTGCGCTGCCCGCATTCCATACCACTGAGCAAACGCATCGCCCTTATCTTGTCCCCAGCGCGCTTTTCCCTGCTCTAGGGCGTAGTGTGCCTGCTGAAACTGCCAGTTCCACACTTCGTTAGAAAATTCCACATACACGCGGAGGTTGGGATCAAGCCGCTCCTTAACTGTGCGAGCAAAGTTGGTCATGTACTCGTCGGTTGCCTGATGCGGCATATTAAACCAGGGGTTTGCCTTGAGTCGATTTGCCAGCTCGACCATGATTTCGATCGGTACCCCCTTAACTGCGTACGAGGCATCGTCCACCTGGGGACGGTTCGACCATTCTTTCTGACCAGAATTATTGGTTCCCATCCAGTCCATAAACCGGAGAGCACTAAATTTGCGGGTGCGCTCTAGAAAGTCTGGATTAAAAATCTGCTGCTGAAAGGTTTGTTCGTAGGCGATCGGTACGACGTGAATATTGCGAAGGTAATTGCCTGTGCGATTCGGATCGGTTGCCTTAATAACCAAAAGCAAACCCGACATGGAAGGCGTAACATTGATTACATCACGTCCGGGTCGAGAAGCTGCCTCATCCTTTTTGCCGTCAAACTGATAGTCGATCGTGCCTTCGCCGTCGTACAGCACCACATACTGCCCACCCGGATATTGTTTCAGATCGCGAAACAGCAACGTAGCAACCTGTGTGTACTTTGGTGGATCTGCGGGGGTGGGCAGTGATTTAACCCAGCCATGCTCGTCGAGAGCCAGCTTGTCAAATTCCTCAGTATCCCAGGTCGAATTGCAATCCGGCTGATCATCGCACTGGGTAATCCATCTTCTGGAAAACTTAAACGCATCGAGAAAAGGAATCTGGCTTGACCAGTCCGCAATTCCCGCCAGGTTGGTCCCCAGGGCAAGCTGACCCACCGTATTATCTGCCGAAGCCGCCCTCGCCGGGTGAACCGCATCCTGAGATGCCGTAAAATTCGACAGCGAGGTACAGCCCAAAACCAGAGAGAGGGCGATCGCAAACAGTCCTGCCAACCGCCCAACCCGGTAGCTAGGGCGAGCCAACCATTTTCGGAATAGGGTACTCCATCGATCGCCACTGATATTGCGAGTCATGGATGATTCCTCCTGAATTTGTGAACTGGCTATTGCTTGGCGACCCCGATGCCTACCCTGCCCCTATGCATACACTTTGCGATAGTACGCCTGATACTCGTCTGATAAGAGCGGCTGCCACCACTCCGAATGGTCAAGATACCACTGCACAGTGCGTCGTAGGCCTTCTTCGACCGTTACCGAAGGCGTCCAGCCCAGCTCGGTTTTGATTTTGGTGGCATCAATGGCATAGCGGCGATCGTGTCCCGGTCGGTCTTTGACAAAGGTAATCAGGTCTTGCGCCGGACGCACGGGCAGCTCAGGTGCGAGTTCGTTCATCAGGTCGCAGAGCATTTGCACCAGATCGAGGTTCTTCACTTCATTGTTGCCGCCAACGTTGTAGGTTTCGCCCGGTTTGCTGGACTGGATCACCGTATCGATCGCGCTGCAATGGTCTTCCACATACAGCCAGTCCCGAATGTTTTGTCCATCGCCATACACGGGCAGCGGCTTACCCAGCAAAATATTAATGCACATCAGCGGGATCAGCTTTTCCGGGAAGTGATAGGGACCGTAGTTGTTGGAACAGTTGGTCATCAGCGTCGGCAGACCATAGGTGTGGTAGTAGGCGCGCACCAGATGATCGCTGCCTGCCTTGGATGCCGAGTAGGGACTGTTGGGTGCGTAGGGTGTCGTTTCTGCAAAGGCGGGATCATCCGCTTCCAGGCTGCCGTACACCTCATCGGTCGAAACGTGGTGGAAGCGATAATGCTCTGGTTTGCCCTGCGCCTGCCAGTGCTGCCGGAATGCCTCTAGCAAAGTGAACGTGCCGACCACATTGGTTTGCACGAACGCGCCCGGACCCAAAATCGATCGATCCACATGGGACTCTGCCGCAAAGTGAACCAGCGTATCGATGCCTTCTTCGCGCAGTAAATCGTCAATCAACGCCCGATCGCAGATATCACCTTTCACAAAGCGCAGATTAGCGTGTCCTTCCAGCCCAGCCAGGTTTGCCCGATTTCCGGCATAGGTGAGCGCATCCAGCACAACGACGCGATCGCCCGGATAGTGCTGACACCAGTAATGGACAAAGTTGGAGCCAATAAAGCCTGCGCCTCCGGTAATGATCAGCTTGCGCGGCAGGCGGGTCTGGTCGAGAGACATACTTTCTATTTCCTGTCTTGAAGATATTTGTTGCTGAATCGGGTTTTAGGGTGGTTGAGGAGTTGCAGAGGTTCTATATTGCCCCCTAAATCCCCTATTTGTTACTTGCTGCTCTAAAAGAGCGAGGAGGAACGTTGAAAGCCAGCATGATTGGCTCGGTTCCTTGCAAAATTAGGGACTAGGGGGATGGTTCGAGGCTTAGTTCAGTTCGATCTGGCAATCGTCGCCGATCATAAATCGCAGAGCCTTTGGGCGGCAGTCGGCTTCGCGAAGATGGGCACGTTGTCCGATAACGCTGTCCACAATGCGGTGATGAATGGTTTCGAGCTTCGCGCCCTGCAAAATGACGCTGTGTTCTAGATCGATTTCTAGCAGTTTGGCTTCGCTGGCGATGCTGCTGTAGGGACCGATAAAACAGTTCTCCAGATGGCAGTTTTCGCCAATCGTCACCGGACCCCGAATTGTGCTGTTGATAATCTTTGTGCCTTTGCCGACGTGAACCCGTCCGATAATACGGCTGCGATCGTCTACTTCGCCTTCAACGTTGCAATCCAGGCAGCTATCGAGAATCACCCGGTTGGCTTCCAGCAGGTCGTCTTTTTTCCCGGTGTCTAGCCACCAGCCGCGAATTTGCCGTGCCTCCACTGGGTTTTGCCAGTCGATCAAAGTCTGGATTGCATCGGTGATTTCGAGTTCGCCCCTGGCTGAAGGCTGAATTGAATCGATCGCCTTGTGAATTGTGTTGGTAAAGATATAAATTCCTACCAGTGCCAGGTTCGAGGGCGGATTTTTAGGCTTTTCAACCAGCTGAAGCAGTCGTCCGTTTTCATCGACTTTTGCCACCCCAAAGGCACTCGGATTTGGAACCGGACAAAGCAGCGTCAGCGCGTCAAGACTGTTGGCATGGAAGTGTTCTAGAAACAGATCCAGGTTGCTCTGTACCAGGTTGTCACCCAGATACATCACAAACGGCGAATCGCCTAAAAACGGCCGGGCAATCTTGACGGCGTGTGCCAGTCCTGCAGGCTTGTCCTGCAAGATGTATTCAATCTTTGCGCCAAATCGATCGCCGTTGCCCGTTTTTGCTTTCACCTCTTCACCCGTTTCGGGGCTGATGATGATGCCAATCTCGGTGATCCCTGCAGCGACGATCGACTCGATGCCGTACCAGAGGATCGGTTTATTGGCAACAGGCACAAGCTGTTTAGCTCCCGTATAGGTCAACGGGCGCAGACGAGTTCCCTTACCGCCGGACAGAATAATTGCTTTCATGGGCGTGGATGTATTCAGTGAGCATCTGACGAAGTGCCTGTCGCCATTGGGACGGCGGAGCAGGAAGCAGTTTACCAACCTTCTGGCAGGCTAAAACTGAGTAAGCAGGACGCTGGGCAGGGGTTGGATATTCCGGCGTGGTAATCGGAATAACCTGCTTGACCTTCAGAGGCAGGTTTAACGCCTGCGCCTCCTCAAAGATGGCAACTGCAAAGTCATACCAGCTTGCAGCTCCGCTATTCGTAAAGTGATAAATGCCGCTTAGCGACACCGGATCGCGACCATTGGCTTTGGCGAGAAACTGACCAGAGAGAACGGTAATCGCACGGGCAATGTCCGCTGACCAGGTCGGTGTGCCAATCTGATCGGCAACGACCCGGACTTCCTCGCGCTCTTTACCCAACCGCAGCATAGTTTTGACGAAATTGCCCTTGCCATAGGTTCCATAGACCCAGGCTGTTCGTAGAATTGTGTAGGGCGCAGAAGAATCTTCACAAACCTGCTGAATCCCGACTTCGCCTGCCCGCTTCGACTGACCGTAAACGCCGATCGGGTTGGTAGGGTCAGTTTCGGTGTAAGGCGTACTCTGAGAACCATCAAACACGTAGTCTGTGGAAATGTGAATCAGCGGAATTTTGAGCGATCGGGCTTCTTCCGCCATCACGGTGGGCGCAGTGCCATTGATTGCCTGTGCCAGATCTGCTTCGGTTTCGGCTTTGTCTACGGCGGTGTAGGCAGCCGCATTCACGATCAGATCGGGCTGAGCTTCGCGAATGGTCTGACGAATCTGCTCGAGTTCGGTCAGGTCGAGTTCGTCTCGCGCCACGCCGATGACCTTGCCTAAGGAACTGAGGGTCTGTTGCAGTTCGTGCCCGACCTGTCCTGCCTTGCCAATTAATAGAATGCGCGTCATGAATTTCTCAATTGCTCTCTGGTTGCATCAGGAGGTTACGCTGAAACCTTGACTTCACTCGTTAGGGAATTTCACTCGCTAGGGCTATTCTGCCCTGAATTTCCGTAGAAACTGCTATCTCACCCAATCATCCCTCATGGGGAAGCGAGATTTTTCTGATCTTTGGGCGACATTACGAAATCTTTAGCGATCGATGAAGCCTCGATTACTGATGCCCAGAACCGCAGGCAGAAAGGGCAAATCAGGGTGCTAGTCAAATAAATCTGCCTGTTTGAGCGGAATGCCCGCCTGATCCTTTGCAGAAACGATCGGCTCTCCTAACAGGTTCCAGTGAATGCCCAGGTCTGGATCGTTCCACAAAATCGATCGTTCATGGGCGGGCGCGTAATAGTCAGTCGTCTTGTACAGCACTTCGGTTCCGTCTTCCAGTGCCACAAAGCCGTGGGCAAAGCCAGGGGGAATCCAGAGCTGCTGTTTGTTCGCCGCGCTTAGCTCGTAGCCAACCCACTGCCCAAACGTCGGCGAACCTTTGCGAATGTCTACTGCCACATCAAAGATTGCCCCTGCTACCACTCGCACCAGTTTCCCCTGCGCCTGCTGAATCTGGTAGTGCAATCCTCGCAGCACATTTTTTGCCGATCGCGAGTGATTGTCCTGCACAAACCGTAGACTGAGTCCAGTCTTATCCTGAAACACCTGCTCATTAAAGCTTTCAAAGAAAAATCCGCGATCGTCCCCGAATACGCGAGGTTCAATCAGCAGGACATCGGGAATTTCTGTTTGAGTAATGTTCATGCCTTTCCTGGAGGTTGTGAGTCACTTCACAGCCAGGATCTTACACGACATCTCGTTCGGTTCTAACCCATGTTTTCTCACGATTTACCAAAAATGCACAATAGAGCGGGATCTTCCACAGTACATAAAGCGGAACCGTCAACAGCGTCGTCAGCGGCAGATCCGCTTTGCCGAATCCTGCCCAGGCAAGCCCGATCGCCAGCAGCAGCATGGCTCCACCCGCGCTGAATAGAATGGCAGGCAACACCGAGCCGCCCAGCCCCAACAAGACGATCGACAGGGTTAGCCCGCCCAGCCAGAGCATCACCAGCAGCGACAGGGGCGGAATGGCGAGATCGAGTGCCATTATCAGCAGATCAAACCGCTTTTGATGCAGCGATGCTTTCAGCAGGCGGGGAACCTGGGTCAGTAAGGTTTGCAGATGTCCGTGTTCCCAGCGAGTCCGTTGCTTTTTCGCAGCTTGCTCTTGTTGCGGTAAACGACCCATCACCAGCGTCTCTGGGCAGAGAGCGGGCGGATGTCCCTTGATCGCCAGATCGACCCCCAACTGCATATCTTCCACAATATTGCTGCTTGCCAGCTTTGCCGATTGAATCACTGCCCAGGGAAACGCCATGCCCGTTCCGGTAAGGGGACTCGGCAAACCCAGTCGCTCTAAGCCGCGCGGACGCACTAAATTTTTCACCAAAAAAGCCAGAGCAGACACTGCATCCTTGGGCTGGGGCTGAGCAGGTCGCTCCAGCAAATAGACTGCCTGCACCGGACGATGGGTAGCTAAAGCTTTGCGGCTGATTCGATCGATCGCCCCATCGGTCACTTCACAGTCTGCATCGACCATCACCACCACATCGGGCGGATTATTTGCAAGATAGCGCATGCCATAATCAAGGGCAAAGCCTTTGCCGCGGCGATCGGCATCCTGGCGTTCCAGTACCGTAGCACCCATCGATCGGGCAATATCTGCCGTGTCGTCGGTGCAGTTATCCGCAATGACAACTAATTGATGTGCTCCTTGATGCGTTCCATCGGTCGACAGAGCCGAGGATTTGAGCTGCGCGATTAAAATTTCCAGTACCGGGCGAATTCCCGCAGCCTCGTTGTGTGCCGGAACCAGGACTGCGATTTTTGCCTGCTTACCTGCCGGATAGGACGATTGCCCAATTCCTTTTCTAACGGGCAACAGAGCCGAAACACACTCAATCAGCAGCACGCCAATCGGGAGCAGGAGTATGAGGGCGATCGTGAGCAGCCCCCCATTGAAGACAAAAAACAGTGCAGACACGGAGATTCACCTCAGACTTGGATTTATGGCAGGATGTCTGACGGCTGTAATGTAGGAGACCTACACACCCGGAGATACCCCTGACTTCTTACCTAAAATGTACCATCGTCTTAATGCTCTTCTGTTAATCCAATGGAAGAAAATTAAGGGCAGAGAAAGCTCAAAAAATAAATAATTGTGTTGATTGCTTCGCCCCAGAAAGCCTGTTGCCAGTGCGATCGGTCTACAAAACTGGGCTTGCCTGCTTCAGCCCACCCGACTGCTCAATGTTTTGGGACTTGTCGTGTCTTCCTTGCATTGGGAAGCGTTCGCCCATCTCAAAAACTTACCAATCCAGCGTAAACCCTCGATCGCGCAGTTTCTTTTGCAGCTCATCGACATAGTTCTTGCGAATCATCTCCGGCGGCAGCAGCCCAGACTGATTTTGTCGCTGATTGTAATTCACCAGCCATCCTGCCGTTGCGCCTGCGGCTCCGCCAATCACCCATTCGCCGTAGTGCAGCCGAGTTGAAGCATTCACAATATGGGTTGCAGCGATCGACTTGCCCCCAATCAGCAGATTATCCACTTTCTGCGGCACGATTGCTTCCAGCGGGATATAGATGGGCTTGATCATGCTTTCGTCTTGCAGGGGGGCACTGCTGGCTTCCCAGGTTTCTCGCGAGTTGCGGTAGCGGCAGCCGTGCATGTCGATCGCATAGTGGGTGAGGGCGATCGTCGTGGGGCGAAAATCTCTGCCGCCGCGCATATCGGTGCGAATGTCTGCCTCGCGCATCATAAACTCCACCTGTCCGTAGCCGTTGCGTCCGAGGATTCGCCGTCCTTCGCGGATATAGGGCATCATGCTCAGACCCGATGCCGTGCCCATTGGCATCTCAATCCCGTAGAGGTAAGTCATCGGCAGTTCGGGCGTCGAATGCTTTTCGATCAGCCACTCGGCAAACAGCAGGGCGTGTTCTTCAGCATGGCGTAGGGCACTAATCGAAACGCCTCCCATCCAGTTTTCGTGCTGTCCTGATTCGGTGATTTTCTTTTCGTTTAAGATCAGCGGCGGGTCCATATAAGTCCAGTCGTTGCCGCGATTCCAGTTGATCATCGAGATGTCGCCGGGATCTGGATCATCGCTGCGTGAGTCGTTTTGGCTAGTGCTGAGAATCCGGCGATAGTTAAACACGCTGGCACTACCAAACATCGGAAACCCTTCCAGGTCGAAGTACTGCCGATGTTCTGCTTTGGAATAGCCCGGTTTCACCTCAGACAGCAGCTTTTGACTGGCACGACCGTCATCCAGAATCGCTAAGCCAAATGGAAAGGTAAATGCCTGGGTGCAGTCTGGGTTGTCTTGCCGCGAGGCAAAATATTCGCTAGTCGTCGATCGCCCCTCAGAACCCAGGCGATAGGGAATGCCTGCCCAGCCCACCAGTTCGCCCGTGTCGGTGGCATCAATCACGATCATTTGTTTGCCGCTTGGGGGCTGAAGACGCATCGGCACTTTATTAAACTGATCATCTGACGACCACGAGTACCAGGCGGGCAACTCCTTGGAAGGGCGACCCAGCGGTACATAAGCCGGATTTTTAGGAATGCGCCGCACTGCATAAACGGCTGTGATTAAGCGTCCGGTTGGGTCAAACTCTGTGCCCTTAAAGGCAGTTGATGTCACCCAACGACTTTCCGGTGATTGAGCCGATGCCTGCTTGAGCCACTGTTCTGATGCCTGCATTCCCGCTCTGGGCAGAAAACAGAGGGTGGCAACCCAGCAGCTATTTAAATCTGAGGTTGACTGGGGCGAAGCCAGGTTGGTCCAGGGCGGTACTTCCACCTGCTGCTTTTTCACCAGACGCTTGAAGTCGAGCCAGTCGGACGACAGGTTATCCCTTTCATTCATCGTGACGGATTCATCTAGCGCAGAGACTCCCTGAGAGCTGATTTGTCCGCCCAACCAGGGAGACAGCTCGATCAGACAAGTCTTTGCGCCCGATCGCATTGACTGTGCCGCCGCTGAAACGCCCCCCATTGAGCCGCCAACCACCACCACTTCGCACTCCCAAACTTCCTTCGGTTCGGGCAAGGGAGAGAGGGTGGGTCTGCCGTTCATTCGGTTCACCAGGCGATCGATGCCCTGAGAACCCATACTTTGAGCACTGGTATCGGGTGCAGAAGCCGCCGAAGAAAGGGGAGTGACGGCTCCGCCCCAGGAATAATACTGCAGTAGCCCCAGCAGTCCGGCTGAGCCAATGGGAATCAGAACGGCGAGAAGCGCGAGTTGACCGATTTGACGAAGGGGAGATTGGGTCACAGGAAGGCACTCTGAACTGCGAAAGCAAAAGCCGGGTTAACTGTAGATGGCGTATCTCCTCTAAGTAAAAAGACTTTGCCGCTACATCCAGCGTTATACCGTAGATATATAGCGTAATTCTACGCCGATCGCCAAAGTTTGTGGAAAGGCAGCAAAAAAAAGCCAGGAGAGATGACCCATCCTGGCTCTGATATTACACCCGACTTTAGCAAAACGCAGTTATCAAGGTTGAAGGTTCGCGAAGCTTAGCGATTGTTGCCCGGAAACTTCTCGGTGATTTTGCTCAGTGCGCGCTCAACCTGCGTTTCAGCATCTGTTGCTTGCTGGGAGTTCTCAGGACGATACATATCGTTTTTATCTGCTGCGCCCTGCACTTCGTTGATGCCCTTATTAGCTTCATCCTTCACCTTCATAGTGAGGGTATCGTCGGACTTCAGTGCATCTTCTGATTTTTCAAAAATATCTTGCAGTCCGGGTTCTCCCTTTGCCGGATCAGTCGGCGGGCTGCTGATTGCCAGGGCAGGTGCAGCATTCATGAAAAGCACCAATGCACAGGTCACTGCCACGAGAAAGGTGCGAATCGGGCGTAATACTGCCGCCATCCGATGCCGAAAATTCATACTAAGTGCCTCCAAAAAATGTTTAAGTCGTTCTTGTTTCTTGAATCGGTTTCTTTCAATCCTTCTGCTCTCTTTTACCTGGAATCTGAAGGCGATCGAATCGTTCTAGGGGCTGAACTCTTGTCTAATTTTATTCAGAAAAAAATCTGTCACTCGGCAGAGAAATATTGAATTAATTGGGCATCAGGCAGGGTTAAGTCGTGGGGAGGCGATCGATATTCTGGATAGAATCAAGACAACGGAACCCCATCGCTGTCCATGCAATGACGATTTCTCTCCCCCGCTCTGCTGCCGAAAAAACAACCCCGCCCCTCTGGCATGCTGCAACCTGGCAGGATTATATCGCGTTGCGTGATGCCCTTCGTGATGATGCGAGCCAGGGACGAATGAGGCTGGACTTCGATCAGAATCGAATGAGGGTGAGTATGGGTGGTGAAGGCATTAATCACGCAAAATACAGCGACTTGTTTACGACGATGCTGTTTCTATGGGCAATTCAGCATCCAGATCAGGTTTTTGATTCCATTGGACGCTGCCTGATCGAGCAGCCGGAAACCCAGACTTGTGCCCCTGATTTGGTTTTGTATGTGGGAGCAGACTCGCCGCAATGGAAAGAGGGCGAACCCCGCAAGATTGACCTGACTCGTTGTCGCGTTCCCGATCTAGTCGGCGAAATTTCAGATACAACGCTGGCGAGTGATTTAGATGAGCAAAAGCATTTGTACGAGGCGTTAGGTATTCCTGAATATTGGGTGGTTGATACGCAGGGAAAGCGAGTATTTGCGTTTCAATTGCAGGATGGAAAATATCATTTGATTGAGCAGTCTAATGTGCTAGCCGGACTGCCAATTTCGCTGTTGAATGAGGCGATCGATCGCATGGTCAAAGGAACAAATACGAGTGCGGCAGCGTGGTTTTCTGGAGCAATTCAGGAACTTTCAAATCCTTCATAATGCCTACTGCTTCAGGCCGAAATTCGATCGCAGTAATCTGCTTTGCTCGGCGGAAAATCACTAGCAACATCAAACACAATGCTGTAGCTAAAATTGGGCGAGAGCGATCGTAAGACTTTCAAATAGGCTTCTGCATCCTGACGGGCACGAAATCGGGCAACGGTAACGCGCTGGAGTTTGGGCAAATGGCGAATGATGCACCAGGGCTGGAGGCGATCGCGGTATTGGGTTGGGTTTGTCGAGTAGGAATCAGTCATTAGAATTCTCCTGAGTTTGAAAGGAAAAATTGAGCAGCGCAAGGCAGCGATGAGCGAAAATCTCACCACGGATGCGAAACTTAGGATGAACAGACCGTCAACGGAAGGTTTAACCGAAGTCGGACTGTAAAAATCTGGGTTGGCAATGCTGCTGAACTAAAAATCATATTGCCATGCCTTCTTTCTTACGTCAATCTGTCGCAACAAACTGTCGTCTTGCATGGCTGAAGATAAATCGAAAGCAGGTGAATCACCCTTAAAGCAGTT
The DNA here is from genome assembly GCA_014695325.1 of Cyanobacteria bacterium FACHB-502. GTDB lineage: Bacteria > Cyanobacteriota > Cyanobacteriia > Elainellales > Elainellaceae > Leptolyngbya_A. Next base: position 86,592 of record JACJNZ010000015.1, read on the forward strand.
GAGGGAAAAGGCTGGCTTAACTCAAGAAGAGCTAGCAAGACGCTGTAGAATTCCCCTTCGGACCTATCAACGCTGGGAATCTGGCGAATCAGCAGCAAGACCCAACATTCCTCAAGTGAAAGCGTTATGCCGTGAGTTGAAGATTCCGATCGAACAATTGCCGGATGAGTTTGGTCCTTCTCAAGGTTCTGAGTAAGATGTTGATTCTTGAAAAGGGCTTGAGGTGCTGCATTGCCCCCTAAATCTCCCTACTTTGGGGGACTTTGAAACTGGAAGAAGGCTCGGTTCGCTCCAGAATTGGGGGGTTAGGGGGGCGGTTTGGGTCACAGCAACGAGTCTTTAACATTACTACAAGCAGGACAGAAGCTCGTGTTTTGACTCTGCAAGCCAAACGATCGCCTCTTGCACTCAATACATTGCCTTTATGACTCAATACATTGCTTTTGTGGGTCGATACATTGCCTCTTGCACTCAATACATTGCTTCTTGTACAAGATACATTGCCTTTGTGAGTCGATACATTGCTTCTTGCACGCGGTACATTGCGATTTGCACGCACAACATTCCTTCTGTGGCTTACAGCAAATTTCATGTGAATAGACCACAGTGATTGAACCAACCAATGGCGTCATCTTCAGTAATGAACTGAACTGCTTCCGTCATCGCTTGGTCGAGGGCTTGATCGGTGC
>JACJNZ010000016.1 GCA_014695325.1 Cyanobacteria bacterium FACHB-502
TAACGGCAGTACCAACGAACATTGAGCAGGATAATTTCAGGCAAGAAATGCCGCCACTTGAACAGAGCAGCAGTAGCCATCGGAGGGCGAGAAGGCATAACGGGGCTTGTCTACCTTACCAGCGGCTGTTTTTGCGACACAACCGCTTAGAGAACAAAACCCGTAGTACGAGGGTTTAGTATTCCCTAAGTTTGTGCTTTTCCCAAGATACAGATGTTTGGTTTAGCAATTCGATACAGTCATCGAGAGTGTTATGCCTTCTGATTCATTTCCTCCTTAAGTAGGATGAAGTAGAGGAGCCAGGGACGAATCCTTAAACTACAGATGTATAAGTTTAGATCCCACTCGAATCGATCGCCCAATGCTCAACCCCAAACCGTACGTCCGCTACTCTCAGACTGTAGAAGTCAAGCAACCTGATGAGGATCGACTCGTCCGCGAAATCCTAGACTCTGTTGCCCGGCAGGGGCAGAAGGTGTTTGACAAGCATCGCCATGCCATGCGGGGTGCCCATGCGAAGAGCCATGGCGGACTGAAGGGGGAACTGACTGTTTACGACAACTTGCCTGTTCACCTCGCACAGGGATTATTCCGCGAGCCCGGCACCTACCCAGTGATGATTCGCTTCTCGACAGTTCCGGGTGACATCATGCCCGATGGTCTATCCTGCTTTCGTGGCATGGCAATCAAGGTCATTGGCGTGGCAGAACCGAAGCTACTGGAGCCGGATGCCGTCACCCAGGATTTTCTCTTGATCAACAGTCCGGTTTTTCCATCGGGTAATATCGCTCGCTTTCTCCCGGAACAGCTCCTTCAGGAAAAGGTTGTGGTCAGTGCCCCAGAGGAGGCGCAACAACTGTTGGGAACGGCTGCCCGCCTAGTGAATGCGATAACCGAAAAAGCAGGCATCAGTCTCTATCCAACAGCGTTGGGCATTACTCATCCTGAAACTCATATTCTAGGGGAAACCTATTACACTGCTGCTGCCCTGCGCTATGGAGATTACATTGCTAAATTGAGTATTGCTCCCCTCTCTGCCAGCCTTCAGCCGCTTATTGGCAAACGCATTAATACCAACAATGCTTCTGCGCTGCGCAACCTGATCGTTGAGTTCTTCCGACAACAGTCCGCTGAGTATGAACTGCGTGTTCAGCTTTGCACCAATCTAGAAACGATGCCGATCGAGGATGCGTCGATCGAGTGGCCAGAAGGGGAAAGTCTTTATCAGCCGATCGCCAGAATCACAATTCCAACACAGGAAGCATACAGCCCTGCCCGGCAGGTGTACGTGGATGACGTCTTATCGTTTAATGCCTGGCATTGTATTGCAGAACATCAGCCGCTGGGATCGATTCAGCGTTTACGCAAGGAGGTCTATGAGGCGTCCAGTCGTTACCGGCATAAGATGAACCAGCAGCCCAAGCAAGAACCACGAAGCCTTGAGGAAATGCCGGACTAGGAAGCTGCTCTGATCGAGTTCGTGCGATCCTCACTGGCTATCGAGCATTTGGAGGACCAGATTCACCGAATCGAGTGCTACTCGGAAAGAGTTCTGTATGGGAATGGTATTCTCGACAAAAACGTGAAACTGAGCATTCCAGTGAAGACTAGTGTGGCTACCATCAGGCTCAGGCGATGCCAGAACAGCACCCACTGCCGCAATCGGTTGAATTGCATAATGAAGCTGTAACCGAGCAGCTGTTAGAGATTAAGGAGATAGAAAGATTGTCATAAGAGATTCAAAACATTCAAGTAGGCGGGGCAGGAATAAAGCACTTAGCAAAAATTCATTCTGTTGCTAACTGGATTTCTGCCTCGACCAAGGTAGCTCAAGTTCTGCGTCTGAACAAAAAATCGTTCTGCATCCAGTATTGGCTTTGATGCAACGCTATCGCTCAATTGTGTTGGGAGAGCGAGAATTTCACAGCATTGCCTTTGCTGACGGGTTGGGCCATCAGCAGGTAGGATTCATGCTGGTCTACCTCAAAGCACCACCGTCAGTTTCGTCCAGACGCCCAGTTTGAACGCCTGAACGAGTTACTCCAGTTTCCGGGGAGTGCCTGCTTTGAAGTGCAAGTGCAGGTGACGCGACAGCAGGGGTCTGGTCGCTTTAATCTCGTAACCCGCTGGAGACGAAGCTATCGGAAATCTCAAACCAATCAAGTCTGGTATCTGTTGACCAACCTCGTCTGCCTTGAAGCTGCACTCAACAGTTACGCCAAAAGGTTTTCGACTGAACCGATGTTCAAAGACTTGAAGAAGGGCGGCTACAACATGGAAAGCTATCGAGCAACTGGACAACGGTTCCAAGCTTTAGTCCTGCTGGTGGCGATTGCCTACTTACATTGGACTGTATAGACAGTTATGGATTAGCCGGATGGATCTGTGGTCAGAGTGGGCAGGGAAACTCATGCTTCTCAAACCCCCAAAACGTCCCTTTTTTCGATTAGGTTTAAGGGTGATGAGCTTGATCCAGTCTGTTCTTTACCTCCTTTGTCACTCCATGAGGCATTGAGCAGTGGTATTAACCCCAATAAAAGCCCAATAAATAATAAATCAGTACTGCTTTTACCGCCGAATTTCTCTTTCCATGGCAAAAGCAATACTGTAATACCCTAAGCATTCAAATTAAATTGCTGTAAGTCGATCGATTTACCGTATTTAATAGGAATACTAGGCATAGTAACGGGACGACTGCCTCAAGTCAAGCAATCGAATTCTGTTTTTTCTGAAAGCGCAATGAGCTGTAATGTTCGCTCGAAAAGTTGGATCTAAAAGTTGTTGCTTGAGTAACAATTTTAAGGATAGAAGAACATAAAGCTGCTTAAATCACATTAACTAAATCACCTTAGCTAAAGTCTTGTGACTCCTAATTAAAGTGACTTCTCCAAGTTTGCGAAATTTCCGAAATCAAAAATACAAAACTGCTTTTCCTGGAAAGCGACGATCGAGTAATTGCCGAGCAATATCTGCAACCTGCATCCAGGGAGCCTCGACCGAAATTTGCGGCTTGAGCTGTCCCTCTGCTACCAGTCCCAAGAGCCGCTGTAATCCAACCGATGCCGTTTCTCGTCTCAGTTCATGGAACAGAATCAGCGCATACAGGCTTGCACCATTGCTCACACCATAGAAGCGTTGCGCATTAAACGTCACCTCATTGCCGCCCGACGTACCGAACAAAACAACCGTTCCATCGGGTGCAACCGATCCCAACGTCGCTGCAAGGGTTTTGCCCCCAACTGATTCGATTATGAGATCATAGGGAGCGTATTCGCTATCTAACGGCAAATCTTCCCCAATCACCACTGCCTGTGCGCCTGCAGCTTTTACTGCGGCTTCTTGATCCGATCGCCGCAAATGAGCAATGACCTTTGCAGCGGATAGCCGCGCTAGTTGAATAGCAAAATTGCCTACACCGCCTGATCCGCCTGTGATCAAGACAGATTTTCCCAGCAAGAGTCCGCCCTGTTTTAGCGCATGATATGCCGTTAATCCTGCAACAGGTAGGGTTGCTGCTTCAGCAAACGAAACGGTATCCGGTAAAAGGGCAATCGCATTTGTTGGAACCGCGACTATCTCTCCCCAAGCTCCCGATCGAACAAACCCCACAACTCGCGTTCCTACAGGTGGGCTGGAACCGTCTGCCGCAGGAGTTTCAATCACACCCGCTAAATCCCATCCGGGCTGCCAGCCTGACTCAGCCGTCAGGGACCGTCTCACTTCACCGCGATTTAGGGAAACTGCCTGCACTTTGACTAAAGCTTCATTAGCAGCAGGGATTGGGGCATCGACTTCTCGCACAAGCCAGCGTTCAGGAGCGCTAGGTTCAACTACAACGGCACGAATTTTAGGCATCGTAGCTCCATTAGAAAGACTTCAAATTGAGTTTAGTCACAAAAGAGAGATGTCTTTTGGATCACATTTTCTGGTGTTTTCAAAGATTCTCTAGCTCTTTGATTTCCAGCGTCAAGCCACAGCGATATCTGGACATTCATTTTTAGCCATGTTATATCTCAATTAATTAAACTACGGTTTGTACGTCAGCTTACTGTATTTTAGTTAATTCGCCTTGATTTGAAAGCCTTTGATAGGGCTAATGATGTTGAACATTTTGCTACGGGTGGAAAGATCTGATGTTAAAAACGGCTCAAGACCTTGATATAACGACAGACTCACCAGAGACGATCGTCGCGATCGATACCTTTTCCGAGCGGGCACTCTGCTATGGAAAGGAGGTTGAATCGCTGCTGCTTCAGGGCATTGCTGCCGACCCAACCTGCGCGATCGTCCGGGCTTATGCTGCGGCTTATTACCTGTCGCAAGAAAGTCAAGCCGGACGACAGCAGGCGATTCCCCATCTCAGAGCAGCACAGCAATTTGCCGATCGAACGAGTGAGGGAGAACAGCTTTATATTCAGGCAACTGCAGCCTGGGCAGAAGGTGAGATTAATGAGGCGATCGCACTGCACGAAGCGATCGCGCAAAAGTTTCCTCGCGATTTAATTTCTGTACAGCAGGGACAGTACCATTATTTTTATCAAGGCGACAAAGCAGGACTGCTGTGGATTGCTCAAACGGTTCTTCCTGCCAATCCAGAAAATCCCTATCTACACGGCATGATTGCCTTTGGACTGGAACAGTGCCATCAGCTTGAAACTGCAGAACAGTGGGGGCGACGGGCAACGGAAATGCAGCGGCAAAATCCCTGGGCGCATCATGCAGTTGCCCATGTGCTGGAGATGCAGGGGCGTGTAGACGAAGGCATTGCCTGGATGGAAAGCCTCGCGAATACCTGGGAAAGCTGCAACTCTATGCTTTATACGCATAATTGGTGGCACATTGCGCTTTATTATTTAGCAAAGCAGGATGCTCAAGGGGTGCTGAAGCTGTATGACCAGAAAGTATGGGGGCATGCCCGCAAGGATTCCCCGAAAGATCAGGTTGGGGCGATTGCCCTGCTGCTGCGCTTAGAACTGCAAGGCATCGACGTTGGCAAATCTCGTTGGCAAGCATTAGCCCTGTATCTGTTGCCCCGCCTTCACGAACACGCCCTGCCGTTTCAAGACCTGCATTACCTCTATGCCCTGACGCGAGCAGGTCGCTTGTCGTGGGTAAGGGAAATGCTTAACAGCATGGAAGTGCACATCCAAACGCTGCATCCGGAGGCACAATCACCGTGGCTCAAGGTTGCTTTACCTGCGGCACAGGGTATCATCGACCATGCGAAGGGGCACTGGCAGGAAGCGATCGACCATCTGCAGCCCGTTCTACCGCAGCTCTGGAGGATTGGCGGGAGCCACGCCCAGCGACAGCTCTTCCAGCAAATTTATCGCGATGCAGTGCGACATCAGGAACAGCGACATCAGAAACGAGCTCAGCCGCGCCCACTTCCCCATTCCAGAATAGCGATCGCTAGATAAACTCGTATCCTGCTTCAATGGCAGCCTGGTACTGCACTGCCAGCATCGTATAATCCTCCGATCGAACTGGGGCAAGGCAACGAATCCGTGCTTTTGTCATTGCGATTTGCAGTTCGGTATCCGGCTGAAGCAGCGCTGCTTGAATTTGCTGAATTGTTGCTGTGTCAAACCGCTGAGAAACTGCGATCGGCGGCATTGGGCAAGCCCCAATTGAATCAATCACGCGCAGTCGTTGCTGCAATTCAGGGAAATCTCGCAGTTCTTGTTCTAAAACAACGCTATCGATCGCCGCACAGTCCGCCAGTTTCTCTGCAACCCAGCGCATTGATTGCTGATGGAATCCAGAAGAAATCGCTTGCGCAAAAAATGGGGCAGGATAGCCCTGTTCAAGGATTCGCTGTCGCAGCAAGTTGTAGCCACTGTTAGAACCGCGATCGTTATAGCAAAGTGTTTTTCCTGCCAAGTCACTGAGACTGAAATAGGGACTATCCACTGTAACAATCACATCAGCAAAATAGATGGGACTGCTCTGATAGCGATCGCTCTGCATCACAGGCGCAGCGATGGCAATAAGTGAATCTGGTGCGATCCATTCCAGATCAGCTTTGCTGCGCATGAGATATCTGGCAAACGGCAAACCACAGATAAACACAAAATCCCACTGGTTTTGATACAGTTGAGGATCATCGAGTGGATCAAATTTGCCCTGCTCAAATTGAATATTGAGATGGAAGGTGCGATCAAGAAAGGCAACGATCGCCTCATAAAACCAGAACAAGTTCGGAGATAGATAGGACACTGCCCTAGTAGGATGACCTTGAATCCGATCAGGTATTGCTTGCCGAAATTCTTTCTGCACGTTGAATATCAATTGAATATTAATGTATAAAGATTGTCATTTTCACAATCAGCCCACTTCCGGTTCCTTAATAATCTTGCCCTTCCATCAGTAGGCGCAGGTAGTTGGAAACCAATTCAGGCAGACTGCTAGCTTCTGCTCCAGTAAAGCATTGCCAATTTGACGGGCTTCCTCCGTAGTCTTAAGGGTGATGTAGTGGAGTTTCATGGAAAAGTTTTGACAGAAAAGTTGTAATAAATACTATATCTTGATCGGTTTACTGTATTATACTTCAAAAACATGCTAGAAATTCCTTATCCAGGATAACTAAGACCGCTCAACATGACCGATTTGCAGAAGAACTACAGCCAGCCTAAATAGGACGTGAACGAATAATAAGCTCATGATGGGTCTTGAATTCTATGCCTTTTGCTCGTGGAAACCCTCTACTCATCATGTTCAGTTTAATGAGTATTGACGTTGATGGTTTCATATCAAGTCAGGGAACATCACAAATTTGACGAGTTTCTGATGTTCCCTCTAGGGCGATTGAAGGACGGAGCCAGCGACAAGCCTGCTCAATTAATTCATTCAAGTCGCGAATCGGATACTGTTTTGGTGTGTTGTTTGCAGAAATTACAACAATACTTTTGCCGTCTGCGCTCAGTGCCATCGCGTAACCTTCATACTGAGCAATTTGATTGCCTCTGCCATCCCACACGCGAATCTGACGATCGCCTCCTAGTGTTGCAATCTGTTGACCACTTGCACTAATTTGCACGGCATTAGCTTGAACCGAAGTGGGAATAAACCAGCCCTGTCGCCCATGCAGCGTCGCAGTTTCACCGTTGAGATTCCACAAGAAAGCTCGATCGTCGGCAGCAGAAATAAATTGATTGGTTTGAGGATTGGTAAACGTAAAGCGGGCAAGATCGGAAAAAGTTGTACCGTCCGTAAATCGATCGCTACGAATTTTATTAACTGGGTTGCCCTGTACGTCCCAAGTTTGCACTGCTGCTGTACCGGAATCACTGGGAGCGATCGTCATCAACCCTTTTCCGTCGGCTGTGAAATACACCTGATCGACCCAGTTCGGATGCGCTTGAAAGTTTGCCACAGGTTGCCCCTGCAAATTCCAGAGCTGAACTTTCCCCTGCCCGCCAGCAGTTGCCAAGAATTGACCATCGGGACTGAAGGCGATCGATTGCACTTTGCCTGAAATTGGAGAGGTTACTGCAACTTTGTCTCCAGCTATCGTCCAAATTTGAATCGTATTATCGACTTGCAGCGTTGCCGCATAGCGTCCATCAGGACTGATTGGGTTGTTCCAGGTCAGGGGATTCAGCCAATCTTCGCCCCAAGTTCCAGCAAGTTTCGCAATCGTCTTTCCTCGTAGATCCCCGACAGTTACGGTTCTGTTCTGACCGCTATGCATCAAAAGATATTCTCCTGATGCGTTAAATCGTAAATTATCGATCGCAAATTCACTTAACGGGAGTGACAAATTGCCTTGAGTTTGAGAATTCCAGATCTCTACTGTGCCGTCATTCAATAAAGCTGCAAACGATTCTCCACTTGGGTTCATTCGCACTATGGAAACCTGCTGAGAGAGCGGAGAATATAAAGTCTCAGGCGTTTGCAGATGTAGAAACGTGGTATCAGAAAGGGCGATTGTTTTGCCATTGGGGCTGAACTTCAGCTTATACTATATCCTCGAAATCTCGATTCGGTAAGCTGCTGTCCGGCAAGATTCCAGACTCGCATGCGATCGTCCCGGTTCTGCGTTACCGTATCGCTGCCAATCGTTGCAAGTTGCTGACCATCCGGACTAATAGCAATTGCATAAATTCCGCCTGAATGCGCCTGAAACTCTCGGAGCAGATTGCCCTGAAGGTCATAAAGCCGCAGCTTACCGTCCTCTGAGCCGATCGCCATAAATTGATTGTTTGGGCTAATTTGAGCATCGATCGTTCCCTGCGATCGCGTTTCCACTGATGTCTTTACCCTGCCATTCAAATCACACTGCGTCACTATGGCGGTTCTTCCTTGAGCAGCGACCATCAAGACAGACTGACTATCTGGGCTGAAACGGGCTTTGAGGACTTGCCCCTGACCCTGACAAATCGCAACAGCTTGTCCCTGATTGTTCTAGAGCTTTACCTGACGATCGCCACCCGTCAGCAGATGCTCTCCATCTGGGCCGAATTCAACGACCAGCGACTGGTGATTCAGTGCCGCAACAAGCTGTCCCTGATCATTCCAGAGCCTTATGATTTGTCATTGCTAAGTTGCACTATTGTCACTACCAGCATCAATAACAGGTTCGATCGTGGCAAGCAGGCGACCGTTAGGGCTGAACGCAATTCCTAAAATTGGAGTTTGCAGGCTTGAAAAAGTGGCGATTGCATTGCCCGCAGTACTCCAAAGCGTTGCCGTACCGTCTGCTTTGATTGCTAAAAAACGTTCTCCATCAGGACTCAGGGCAACTTTATCAATCATTCCCTGCTGCTGAAATTGATTAATTTGTCGTCCCTCAACGTCTAAAATTTGATAATCAGTGCGATCGCGTTGCGTGTGTCCTGTGTAAAATAATATCTGTCCACCATTTGCGGTAAAAGGACGCGCAGTTGTGTTGCTGGTTGCGCCGATCGACTGTTCTTGAATGCGATCGAGTATCAGCTGTAGGGTTAGAATAGGTGTAGTTGTAACGTACTGCTTTGCATCACCCGTTGCTTGCTGTAAGTTTTGTGCTGCCGTTAACGCAGAAATTAATGCCTCACTGGGTTGATAGGAAAACTGGCCGAGGGCACTAGTGCTCGTTCGTTCTGCCTGGCCAACAAGCGTGGCACGATTCAGCGATCGGGTTGACCAGACGGTAATGCCTGAGGCTGCCAACAGTGCAGCAGCTAAAATCCCTGTTCCTAAACGCAGTCGTTGTTGTGCAATACGATTAGCCCTGGCGAGGATTTCATTAGCGCGTTTCGTGTCCTGGTTTTCAAACTGCGGTTGTGTCGCAAAAACAGCCGCTGGTAAGGTAGACAAGCCCCGTTATGCCTTCTCGCCCTCCGATGGCTACTGCTGCTCTGTTCAAGTGGCGGCATTTCTGGTTCTGTTGCAAGAAGTGATAGAATTAGCGTCTACCGAGAGAAAAATTAACGTCCGGTGGTTGATCCGAAAGCTCCGTTCAAGTGGCGGCATTTTTTGCCAGAGATCATTCTGTTAAATGTACGGTGGTATTGCCGTTATGCTTTGAGTTATCGAGATTTAGAAGAGATGATGTTAGAACGTGGAGTCGAGGTAGATCACACCACTATTTATCGATGGGTGCAGGACTACGCGCCAGAGCTCGACAAACGTATTCGTCCCCTTCTCAATCCCACAAACGATTCCTGGCGGGTGGACGAGACGTACATCGAAATCAAAGGGGAGTGGAAGTACTTGTACCGAGTGGTGGACTCAGAGGGGAATACCTTGGACTTCATGCTCAGTGCGAAGCGGGACGGAAAAGCTACGGCACGCTTTTTTCGCAAAGTGTTGGGAGCGAAACACACTCAAACTCCACGGGTGATCACCGTTGATAAGAATGCTGCCTATCCCGTCGCGATAGATGAATTACAGGAAGATAAAACGTTAAAAGCCGAGACCAAATTACGGCAAAGCAGATATTTGAACAACATGATTGAGCAAGACCACCGCAACGTGAAACGGATTGTAAAACCAATGATGGGATTTCAGTCGTTCAACACAGCGAGAAGAACATTGAGAGGAATCGAAGCAATGGCGATGATTTGCAAAGGACAAGTGAAGGGGGTTAACCAAGGGGAAAGTGTATCTCAAGCAGAATTCGTCAATGAAATCTTCGGAGTGAGTGCTTAAAGCAATACGAACGAGAGCAGTTCGTTTGTTACTTTAAAATCTTTGCAACAGAACCCCTTTTTTTGGGTGTCACCTGCACTTGACGGGGCACCTTCGCATATTTCTCGTTCACGTAGGTTTGCAGCCATTGTTGAGAAACCTGTGTCGCACGAGCAATACCAGCTAATGAAATCCGCTCTAACAGCAAGCGGTCAATTAGTTCCCGCGTGGCTTGGTCGATCACTTTTTTGCTGGGTTGTTCGATGAGCTGTCGTTTGCAGTCGTGGCATTTGAATCGTTATTTACCGTTGTGGATGTGACCATTCTTAACCGTTTTGGTGGATGCACAAATCGGGCACGCAGGCATGGTAGGAGAACAGAAAAGACTTTGCTTCTTCATCATTACATCTTGAGTACCACCAATCAGGTTTGAGCTTTTGACCAAGCCCTCGAAACAAGAAAAGGCAGAACAGGGAAAATCTGGATTTGTTCCGGCAATTGCCAGGTGGGTGATTGAGCGTTCCAATGCCTGGATGGAGCGTTGTAAAATCTTGGTCAAGAACTTTGAGCGGACGCTTGCCATTGCCATAACCAAACTCAACCTTTGCTTCATTCGGCTAATGATTAAGCGGCTTGCAGCCTCTCCTTAAGATCTCAAATAGGTTCTATATTCTTTACCGTTCCAAGAGTGATGAAATACCACTACTTTGACAGAGGTTAGTGTTCCTGGTGGTAAAATTTGCTCTACAACTTCCAGTGCTTCTTCAGAAGTCATCATTGAACCTCTTAAATCAGCCCTTGACGTAAAGCAACTACAGCAGCTTGTACACGATGGTCAACTCCAAGTTTGTTGAAGATACCACGTACATAAGTTTTTATAGTGTTGTGGCTGAGATATAGATGGGCTGCAATTTCAGAATTACTTTGACCTTCCGCCATGAGTTTCAAAACTTCCAATTCACGGCTTGAGAGCCTGTGCGTAGTCTCAAAAGACACTGAGGAAGAGTATTTTGTCTCTTGCATAAAAAACCTCTTAGGTGGTGTTAAAGTTGCTCACTATGAGTTATAAATCAATCAAGTTTTTGCTGATAGCTGTACATTGCAACCTGTGACAGAAGCAAGATGACTCGATACAGAAACATTGCGGTCTGATGCAAAAGGATTGCAATTTGATACAAAAGCGTTGCAGCTTTGTGCAGAAGCGTTGTGACTAGAGCGGCGATCGCTGCCGCGATTTACCCTACCTCAGCGATCACACCACGGACAAGATTACGGACAAGATTAAAGTTATACCCTCTAGCTTGCGGTGGATTCAAAAGACGAATCTATGAGCTTCTAATTACGCCGCGCTGCTAGTTTCATCCTTGACTTCGGTTTTGATGACGAAAGCCCTTAATTCGACAATCTTTCCGTCACGAAAGCGCCAGACATCGCAGTACGAGTAATGATCCGCCTTCCCGTCTGCGTCCTTCAGTGTGATGTCGCCAACTGCCGTGACGAAATCACCCTCAGCGATTAAGTTGGCGACCGTAAACTTTGGCGGCTCTATGTATGTCTCTGCCATATATTGGCGAACAGCTTCTTTTCCGTTAAGGGTCTTGTCCCCTACGAACGTCCATTTCGTGTCGTCAGTGCAGAATGACAAGAATCCTTCATAGTTGCCTGCAGCGTTCGCCGCATTTGCCTCTTCTAAAATGGCTTTGTTTTTCTCTGACATCTGAATCTCTCCTCTGTTCAAAGCAAAAAAGTGGTGTGAGTTGTTATGCTGTTGCCCCTCACTAGTTTACTTCTAGGGACTGGTAAACGGCTTACATTGAATCGCCTTCACATTTCGCAGATAGTTCAACTCTGGCTCGAAGTCAGTCGGACAGAAGACATAAACATTGTCCTGAGATCGGCTAATGACTAAACGGTAGCTGGGTGGAATTTCCTGGGAACCTTCGATCACTTCGATTCTGGGAATCACTTGTGAATTGACTTGAGCCAGGGATGGAAAATTGAACAGTAGGAGTACGCCGAACAGAATTGTGATTGCGATTGTGGTTGTAGTTGTAATTTTGGTTGAAAGAATCTTTCGGTTCATGAAAAATCTCCTGTGACTTGTGGTTGTGTAATGTTCTGTTGTTTCCAGGGAAGCGGTGATCGATAGGGGTTTTCGCGCATATCTAGGACTTCCCAAGTTGTAGGATTGACTTGCCCTGTGACTGGGATTTCGTACCGTTGCTGTAAATCTCGTATTGCAGAAGCTGTAAT
>JACJNZ010000017.1 GCA_014695325.1 Cyanobacteria bacterium FACHB-502
CGATTCAAGCCAGTTAAAGCGCGCAGCAAGCGGTCTTGTGTCAGCACCCGTTCAATATCCAGCATTTGCTTATCCCATTTCTGCCTTCTATTCTTGCTTATTTCCCGACAAGTCTATTGAGCATTGTTCTGAAAAACATTGATTTGCTTGAGTACCTCGCTGGAAAAACTGCTTTGTATCGTCTAAATTCCTATCCCCAGGAGTAATGTCTGCATCGCGCTACATACCATAGCTGTTTTTTCTAATTCATTTTGTGTTTTGCAAATAGCTGTCGCAGCAAGAGTACAGTTTGCTTCAATTCTTTCAGTCGCGCTCCTTCCACAGAATCACCTCATCCCGGACAAGATCTTAACCACAACTGCTTCAGGAACGCTCGCCTCCTCAAGCTGCTGTCTCTACGATTGGGTCTGCAATATTCGCGAATCTATTGAATCGGTTATTTTTATAGCCTTACAAAACTTAATTTTTATGTTTGTATAAAACCTGTCATACCTGACTGATTACTTAAATAGAAGGGTAGCGGAAGAGCGTTACACAACCACCTGCCGGACTCTCTGAAACCGCTTGTGAGAGAAGTAAGCTTCTTTACTCCCTCTTCTTATTTCAAGTACTTTAGGATAGAACCACATGATGCGTTACTCTTCTCAACTTGTTTTGGCCGCGCTGCTGGCACTGCCCTTTGCAGGTGCGATCGCCCATTTTCCATCAGGTATCGAAGCTGCACAAGCAGCGAACCGGGTTCAGCTATCTGTCAATCCAAGCCAATCGCGTTATCCTCGCGGCACTGATATCCGTGTTGTGTCCAGAGTTTTAGGCAGTGACGGTAAACCAGTAGCAGGTGCGCCATTGTTAATCCAGGAAATCTTTTTTAATTCAGCGCGTCGGCGCACAGAACAGCGCACGATTACCAGCACCACAACAAATCACGAAGGCAACTTCACTTTAAATTATCGAGTGCCTGAAGACCCTAATAAAGACAAAGTTACTCTAGTTTTTGTGAACCCTGTTACAAATGGTGGTTCAAACTCCTGGGTTATTCCCATCGGTCGTTAAGCCTAGAAATTGAGCTGTCTATTTCTAGAGCCAATAGCGGTTTGAGGAGGAACGTTCAACAAGCATCTACTTGAAATCATCAGTCTTGATCTGAATGCTTCTTCCTCATCCTGAGCTATCTCTACCGTCTCCCTAAACAGGCTCTTCAACTGATTTCTACAAGTTGAAGTATGCTTCCGCTCACGATTCAAATAGACATTCCATGAAAACATCAATTAAACTTCTTGTCCCTGTAACTTTGATTACTTCTCTACTTGGCTTCATCGCTCCTGCTCCTGCCCAAGCTGGTTTCTTTGACGGACTTGGAACTTTTGTTCGAGATAGAATTAATGAGACAGTGCGAGGCGGAATCGATGACGTGATCGACCATGCTGATCAGGAATTTGATGAAGCAACAGATTGTGTAGTAGACGGCTGTCCATCATCTTCACAACCTGATCCTATACAGGAAGCCCTTCAGCAACTGCTGAGAACGAAGGAATGCTCAGGCTGTAACCTCAGTGGGACCAATCTACGTGGTAAAGACTTAAGCAATGTAGACCTGGGTGGAGCTAATCTTAGCGGTGCAGATTTAAGTGGTGCAAATTTAAGCGGTGCGTACATGAGAAACAGCAATCTCAGTAACACTGATCTCAGTCAGAGTAATCTCAGCAATGCCAATTTGAAGCAAGCAGATTTGAATAATGCCGATCTGCATCAGGCTAACCTAAGCAATGCCGATCTCAGTCGCGCTAATCTGAACGGTGCTGATCTTTCAAATGCTCAGATGGGCGGTGCTGATCTTCGAGGAGCGACTATGCCTGATGAACAGTTGTAGAAGCAAGCACAAATAAAAACATCAATAGCAGGGTGCTTCCCATAGGCGATCGAGCAAGACCTGCTCAGTAAAACAAGCCCACGTCCATTTTGAAATTCAGATTGAAATGGTGCAACAGGGAAGGTAAATCTACTGCTTTTAATGCAATAGTGGAAAACCAAACTACAAGGATTAAAGCATGGTAAATATCAGAGGCACAGCCGGTAACGACAACCTCATCGGAACTTCTGACGATGATGTGCTTACAGGGTTAGAGGGTGATGATATTCTCAATGGGCTGACAGGCGCAGATTTCCTCTTTGGTGGAGATGGCAATGACGCTCTGATTTTGGGTTATGTTCCTGGAGATGAAAGTGATACCGTTAATGGAGGGCAGGGCATTGATTCGCTCACCTTTGACTGGTCTACTGCTAATGCTGCTACAGGTATCGGCTCTGGTATCGATGGGAGTGGTAAATACGTCTATGGCACTCCTGACCAAAGGATTACTGCCATTAGTATCGAGCGGTTCATCGTCACCGGAACAATTCGTAACGATGAGCTATTTGGTGGTACAGGAGATGATATTTTCAGGGGTGGAGAGGGCAATGACAGGTTCATTCCCAATGGTGGAGTAAACACATTAATCGGTGGTAGCGGAAAGGATTCTGTTGTAATTAATTTTTCTCTCACAACGCTAGGTCAAACGGTGACAAATGTTGGAACCAGCGGTTTGACCAACGGCACGACCTTCACCGAAATTGAAGCATTTACGCTAACTACAGGCAGCGGCAATGACATCATTACCTTGACTGGAGACTACGATGACACCATTTCTACGACAGCTGGCGACGATATCGTCAGCACGAATGGAGGAAACGATAGAGTTAATGGGGGTGCAGGCAACGATCGCCTCGATGCAGGTGCAGGTGATGATGTAGTAGAAGGAGATATCGGCGATGATGTTCTAAATAGCGGTACAGGTGCCGATCAGATCTTTGCCGGAGATGGAAACGATGCGCTGATCGTGGGGTACGCACCAGGAGATGAGGGTGATATTGTTGTTGGGGGACAAGGTATCGATTCGCTCACCTTTGACTGGTCTGCATCTAACGATGCTACGGGCATCGGCTCTGGCATTGATGCAATTGGTAGGTATAACTATGGCATTCCCGATCAAGGAATTCGGGCTGACAGCATAGAGCGCTTCATCGTCACGGGCACTTCTAAGGATGACGGTTTTCAAGGAGGAACAGACGCTGACATCCTGCGAGGCGGAAATGGCAATGATACCTTCACGAGCCGGAGTGGGGATGATCAACTAATTGGTGGAAGAGGCAACGATCGTTTCTTTGCCGGAGAGGGCAACGATACGCTCCACGGCGATATTGGTAAAGACACACTCGAAGGCGGTAGCGGGCAAGATTTCTTTATTTTTGATATCGGTAAAGCCTTCAATCGATCGATTGGGGTAGATACGATTGTTGACTTTGAGCGTTTCGACAAAATTGTTTTAGACAAAACCACATTCAAAGGCATTAAGGGACAGCGAGCCAGCTTCGCTTCTGTTGGATCGATTAGCCAAGCTCAAAAGAGTGCTGCTCTTGTTGTTTATGTTCGTCCTACAGGTGGATTGTTTTATAACCAGAATCAAGCGGATGACGGCTTCGGAACAGGAAAACAGTTTGCTAATTTGGCTGATGGATTCAAGTTTGTAAGGTCAAATTTAGCTGTTCAAGTTTGAAAGATGTGCTTTTTGTCAAACCATCAT
Organism: Cyanobacteria bacterium FACHB-502; assembly: GCA_014695325.1. Lineage (GTDB taxonomy): Bacteria > Cyanobacteriota > Cyanobacteriia > Elainellales > Elainellaceae > Leptolyngbya_A. The sequence goes on from JACJNZ010000017.1 coordinate 3,621, forward strand.
CGTTAAAGCAAGGTCATTATGCACTTGGTACACCTTAACTCGATCGTCAAATTGTATATATTGGAATCTCAGCTTCGCAGTTAGGGGCATGATCTTACTAGATCTACCAGTTTATTCAGTGGTTACACCAACCAGATTTCTTTTGAAAATATGTCTTCCTAGGATTGCAGTTACGACTTCCTTGCTGTTCTTGCTAATAGTCAAGTTATAGAGAATTCGGAGTCGATGTTTGTAACAGCAGTTGGATTCAATATCACTAGCGAGTTTCGGTCCAGTTTATGTATTGCGTTGCGATAGTGTTATTTCGCGAATGAGTTGTAATGCTCAGAAGCAAGAAAAACTAATCAAGCATGAAAAATAATGATGAGGAAATTTCAAGATGAATTACAACATGATGCTCAAAGCAGCAATCGCAACCCTCAGTACTACTATCCTTGCTGGAGAACTACTACTTCCAAAACCAGCACAGGCAAACAGTTACACTGAACAGGTTGCTCGACAGTTAGTAGAAGCTACTATCCTCGCAGGACATCGAAATATTCCGCCTACTCACGAGCCTCAGATTCAAACTTTGAGAGATGGTCGCTCTAGTGTTATGACTCTAAACTTGCGATCAGGGGCTTCCTATAGACTCGTTGGAGTTTGTGATGCAGATTGTGCCGATCTTGATCTCAAGCTCTACGACCAAAATGGTAATCTCATTAGCTCGGATATTGCTGCTGATAGTACTCCTATAATCAGCGTGGTTCCTCGCTGGAGTGGTCAATTTTACCTTCAAGTGGATATGGCAAATTGTCAAGCCAACTATTGCTACTACGGGATTGGTGTTTTTGGTCAGTAGTTGATCGACAAAGAAGTTGTGACAATATCGGTCAACGCTCGTACTCCTTAGCTCGACTTTATCCAATTGAGCGGGCAATGGTCAGGATAGAGGAAGTGTTGTGAGTGTCGCTCTATGAACTGGCTGCCCCTTGAATTTGTCAGCTTCATCCTACCGTTTGCCTCGCTCTTCTCTAAACGGACTTGGCGATCTGCGCTCGTTTTGATTGCAGGTGCAATCCTGGCACCAGGCAAACGCACGGTGAGTGCAGGTTTACAAGTAATGGGACTGAGTCAGGAGCAGCACTTCCAGAACTATCATCGCGTCCTGAATCGGGCAGTTTGGTCGAGCCGCAAGGCCAGTCGAATTTTGCTCAATCAACTCATCGCTACATTCGTCCCGGCTGGAGTGCTGGTGATGGGCATTGACGACACGATTGAACGGCGCAGGGGCAAACGCATCATGGCCAAAGGCATCTATCGAGACCCGGTACGCTCGTCGGATAGTCACTTTGTTAAAGCTAGTGGGTTACGGTGGCTTAGCTTGATGCTACTCGTCGAGATTGAGTGGGCACAGCGTGTTTGGGCACTAGACCTCTTGCAAATTAACCCCATCAAGCGGACTGGGATAGCTCATAGTTGTACAAAGCGGCAATGAGATTGCAGCGTAAGCCAAAGCGTCGCCGTCGATTGCGATAACGCCCCGCTAAAATCCTAAAAATCTTCAGGCAGCGGTTGGTCTGCTCAATTACGACTCGCTCCTGAGCCAAAGTGCGGTTGTCCGTTTTGTCCTGGGTCGTGAGTTGTCCGCCTCTCGGCTTCTTCTTAGGCAAGCGAGTATTGGGATGCAGCTTTTGCATGCCTTGATAGCCCTTGTCCTGCAAGCTTTGGGTCTGCGGATGAAACTGCACTCCTGAAGCTTGAAACAACTTGAAGTCATGCCGTCGCCCTTTGCCGAAAAAGGTGCAAATGATTCTGCCTGTCATCTGTTCAATCACCAGTTGGCACTTCAGGGTATGTCGTTTCTGCTTGCCTGAGTAGAATTGACGTTGACGGTATTTCGGTCGCTCAATCGGAACTTCAGTCACATCCACAACGACGACTGACGGGATGTCAAATCCTCGAACGAGCTGTTTTTTGCCTGGCAAGCGAAAGCGACCCGAACTGATTAAGGCATTTTCAACCCAATGAACAATGCGACAGACGCTCGCTTCGCTAATTCCCCAACTTGTGCCGATGTGGAAGTAGGTGCGATACTCACGCCAATATTCCAATGCGACCAGCACGCGATCCTCAAGCTGAAGCTTTGGTTTCGCTCCAGGTTTCGGCGTTGGTCTCCACAGGGGGTTGAGCACGGCTATCATCTGCTTGAACGTTTGCCGCTGCACTCCGAAGCGACGTTTGAAGTGTTCAGGCGAGAGGGTGTTAGGCGACAATAGCTTTAACCAAAGATGACAACTACTCGACCTGTTCTAGATCGCCCCTTTTAGGTTTTGAGATCGTCAGCAGATTGGAGATCGTAGAGGGAGTTGGCGACAACTAGATAGGTCTAGCCAAAACCATAGAAAAAGCACTAGATCAATCCCAAAGAGAAAACGGGATGAGGGCTAGTGCAGATGCTTCAACCTTATCAAGTTCAGGTGTATATGCGCGCACGGGAGCAGGGCTGTACCCAGCCCCAATCTGCTGTTATTGCTGGGTTTTCTGAGCGTAGCGGTCGTCGGATTGAGTCCGGGGAGCGTTCCCCAAACTTAGGAGAGGAACGGACCTGGCGCACGCGCCCCGACCCGTTAGCTCAGGTGTGGGAGAGTGAGCTGGAGCCGATGCTCAAAGCGGAACCACGCTTGGAGGCAATGACGCTCTACGAATACCTGGTGGAGAAATATCCGGGGCAGTATGAGCAGACCCTAAGAACAGTGCAGCGACGAGTGCAAGCGTGGAAAGCCTTATACGGTGACCCCAAAGAGGTGATGTTTGAGATCCGGCATGTGCCTGGAGAGATGGGTTTATCTGACTTTACCGAACTCAAAGATGTCACGATTACGATTGCAGGACAACCGTTTGAGCATCTCCTCTACCATTACCGCTTAGCCTACAGCGGCTGGCAGTACGTGCAAGTGATCCAGGGTGGCGAGAGCTTCATCGGCTTATCCGAGGGCTTGCAGAATGCCCTATTTGCCTGTGGAGGAGTACCGCAGATCCATCGAACTGATAGCCTTAGTGCTGCTTATCGGAATATGGCGGGTAAGCGATATAAACCATTGACCCAGTTGTACGACCAATTGTGTGAGCACTATCGGATGCAACCGACCCGCAACAACACAGGAATCGCTCACGAAAATGGGTCGATAGAGTCTCCCCACGGGCATTTCAAGCGTCGGTTGACTCAGCAACTGTATCTGCGAGGCAGCTTTGATTTTGAGTCGGTGGCCGCTTACCAGCGGTTCATTGAACAGGTAGTCACCACCCTCAATGGCAAGTGTGTGACCAAGTACACCGAGGAAAAGGCTCACTTGCAACCGCTACCCCGCTATCGGGGGGCGGATTACGAAGAACTGCTGGTTCGGGTGAGCCGCTACAGCACGATTGAAGTTCGCTGCGTCCTGTACACCGTACCTTCTCGCTTGATTGGGCAGCAGTTAACGATCCGGTTGTATCATGACCGCTTAGTCGGGTATCTGGGGAAACAGCAGGTGGTTGAGTTAGCGCGGGTCCGAGGAGCCAGCAGTGGGACTCAGCGTCGAGCCCGTTGTATCAACTACCGTCACATTATTGCCGGGCTGAGGCGCAAGCCCAGAGCATTTCTCTACTGCACCTGGCAGCGTGAGATTTTGCCCACTGAACAATGGCGAACCCTTTGGACGCAAATCAGCGAGACTTGGGAGCCGGATAGTGCCGCCAAGCTAGTCGTCGAAGCCCTTTACATTGCTGCCACTCAAGAGAAGGAAACCGCTGTTGCCGATTACCTGCAAGTGCAGCTAGAGGCGGGTAGCCTGACTCTGGCGGGTTTACAGCAACAGTTTGGCACTCTGCCAGCAGGGGCACTGCCCTCCTCCACGGTTCAACAACATCCGCTTGCCTCCTATGACCAACTCCTCTCCAACCACGCCAACCCCTCCTCCATTCCCACCTCTGAATCCAATGAGCGAGAACAGCCCTTACCACAGTCTCAGCCTGCACCTCAAGCAACTGCGTCTCTCCCACATGCTCAACCAGTGGCAGAGCATCGAACAGAGGGCGACTCAGGAGGGGTGGAGTTACGCTCAATTTTTGCTCGCACTTTGTCAATTGGAGTCCGACCGCCGCTTCCAAGTACGGATGCAGCGTGCCCTGTGCGAGGCTCAACTGCCGCTCGGAAAAAGTTTTACCAACTTTGAGTTTGACCATTGCCCGACGCTGAATGCGGCTGCCCTTATGCAATTGGTCCAGCAAACGAGTTGGTTAGAACGCTCAGAGAACCTGATTTTACTGGGACCCAGTGGAGTTGGGAAAACTCATTTAGCCGCTGGAGTGGGACAAATGGCGCTCCAACTGGGTAAACGGGTGAAATTCTTCTCCGCCACTACTCTCGTTCAGCAGTTACAGTACGCTAAACTCCAACTGCAACTTCCTGCCACCCTCTCTAAACTTGACCGCTTCGACCTGCTTATCCTAGACGATCTGGGGTACGTCAAAAAGGATGAGGCAGAAACCTCAGTGCTCTTTGAACTGATTGCTCACCGCTATGAGCGACGCAGCCTTCTGATTACCGCCAATCAACCCTTCAGCCAGTGGGATGCGATCTTCTCCGACTCCATGATGACGGTGGCGGCGGTAGACCGACTGGTGCATCATGCCTTGATCATTGAAATCCAGGCTGAAAGTTTTCGCAAACAGTCAGCGGTAGAGCGTTCTAAGCAGAAGTAATGTTACTGTCCTGACTTACGTTTCAATCCTACTTTGACCCTGTTGCGCTCTCCTGCATCAGGGCAAGCATTCTATGCGATCTGATCCAGTCTCATTGGACATCAAAATAGCAGGTATTTTTTATGTTCTCTCATCATCCAGTGCTTGTAATTGTCACTCTAAGATGTCATCTATTTTCTATCCATAAACCGGAAAAATAGTTGTCACTGACCGGAAAAGTAGTTGACATTAGATAAGAGGGTTTGCGCTATGGTGTAATTCATCATCAGGACGCTTTCAATTGCTATGTCCTGATTTTTCTGTTTTCTGGGCTTCAACAGTTAGAGAGATCCCTAATCTGAAAGAGGTCTATTGTACGCACTAAGAAGCATCTTCAGGATTTCGTTGTTAAATGGCGCGAACTTCTAAATGAGATTCGTGGACAGCATGGCTCCAATGTCACAATTCATCTACTTCCAGCAGCACCTTTGTCTATATCGATTGAATGTGGGCGTCGGCTTCTTCCAAAGGTTGACCCCACTATCCGTGTATACGACTGGCGGGATAATCGCTTTCACTATGCGATCAGCGTTGGAGCTAGGGGAGTGTGGCGTGAAGCAGTAGCTGAGTCTTGGGAAAGTTGTGATTTACTTGTCTTGGTTGCGTTAGAAGAAGAATTTGAAGAGTTATACCAACTCTTTCCAGATATGGAAGCTGTACCAGATCCTGAACATGGTGGTTCTGATTTCATCTTCACAATTCGGGGAACCGATCAACCAGTCCGCACGGTAGCCCGACTTGTTGGCGGAATGGGAATTGCTGAAGCTCAGCTGGCAGCTGATAGGGCACTCACGCGGTGGCGTCCAAACTTAATCGTCAACATTGGTATTGCTGCTAGTCTTCATGAAGATATAAAGCTCGGTGATGTACTCATAGCAGATCAGGTTGATGCGTATGATGCAAATCTTAAAGCGGTGTCTAGTGAAGAAAGTGGGTGGGAGTTACAGCATCGAGGCGCTGTTTTTCATGGCGAGCATGTACTTCTGCAGATTGTTAAGCAATTTCGCTTCACTCATCGTAAGCAATATGAAGCTTGGTATAACCGAGGTGCATCGTTGCTTGATGCATTGGTTCCAAAAGATAAAGCATCTGAGCTTAAAAGTACTGGGGTGGTACGGGAACATCCAACTCTTCATGTTGGACATTTGGCAAGCGGTTCCGTTGTTGGGGCAGCAACTGGTTTTACAACCTTTCTAAAATCCCGTGACGCAACAATTCGAGTTTTAGAGATGGAAGCAGCTGGTATGGCAAGAGCTGCAGTAAAGCGCACTCAGCAGGTTCCATGGCTAATTATCCGTGGAGTTTCTGATTTTGGGGATGAGCGAAAGTCAGAGATGGATGCAACTGGTGTTGGTTCTCTCCGACGACTAGCAATGTTAAATGCTACTCAACTTATGTTGTCTATAGTTCAGAGTGGTGTGTTGAAGTACTAGCCTGGACGGTAGGTGCAATACACAAACAATTTAGCTATATTGCTCCTCAAAAAGTTCCATGTTCAATTGTGAAGGTGTGATCAGTGTAATACAAGAAGCTTGAGATGAAACACGATTGCCTTTGACACTTGGTCAATTAACGATTGGCTCTCCTATTCCAGTTGATTCTAGACTGTTGTAGATGTCTCAGTACCCAGTATAACTTTTAATACCAAAAATCAAGATTGGTTGCTGCTTGTTGGTCTGTCGATTTCAAGTCAGCCAAGAATGGATCACTACCACAATCAGGGCAAATATACATCCACTTGCCCTTGAGGAGGTGGTGAGAGAGTTGTTACTGCGACGCTGGTTGTTCCTAGGGTCAAAACGGTTGCTAATCCAGTAAGCCATTTTGTTTGATTGGTCATAATTCTTTGGAAGTTAGAGTCAACTGTCTGGAAATATCCATAGATTCAGAGCAAGTGAATCTGAATCTGCATCAACATGAGCTAGGGTCTGCTTTAAAGCTATAACCACATCCTGATAAAAGCTAAGTCATAAGGCAAAGGCACGAGGGATTTATAAATCGTTCGTAAAATACATTCGGCCTTTAAAGTTTCTGAAGTGATTCAGGTGTCACTTAACACGCTTTTTAGGGTCTTTCCATGCACGCCGATGCTGCCATTAGGCTGATAGGGTGAAAATCCCTTGATCCCAGTTGTTTGTTTGGGAATTTAGCAGGAAGTCGAGTGAGTAAAGCGATTCATGAGAGGTTTCTGGGTAGATTAGTCATGGTGTTCCTGGTCGTGATGGGCTTTGCAAAGCAGCTCCAGGTCTGTGTAACGTTCACGACCTCGCTTTCTGTAACGCAGATGGTGAACATGGATTTCAGTCTCCCAATCGCCGCCATAGTGCGATTCAGCCAAAACGCCACACGCTGCACACTTGGCGAAATTGATTAACAGCATGGCGGCTCGCATCCTGCGCCAGCGATCGCTTCTGAGGTAACTCCGATAGGGAAGCTGGTTGAGTTCTCGTTGCTCAGTTGCAGAGGGCGCAGCAAAATTTACATTAAACCAAGCTGCTTTAGCCGTTTCAAATTCTACATCAGTCCAACCTTGCTTAAGCTGCTGCTGATATTCCTGTAGGGTTTCGGCGATCGCCTGCGACCTGGGCGGACGGGAATGCTCTTCTAACAGGCATTCTACAACTTCCCAATGTTCCTGAAGATTCTGGGACTGCTCCTGCCAACGCTTCCAGGCATTCTGATAGTAATCTGAGTCGTAGCTTTCTTCTAATTCATCGGGATAACTCAGCTTCAAGGAATTCGCAAAGCAAAAGTCACGAAATTCCTGCAACAGGTGTCGGTTGTATTGCTCCTTATAAAATCGCCATGACAAGCGATCGTATTCTTCTGACCACCACCCATACCAGACCTGCCCCTGCTCAGGGTTCACCGTAAAGGCAGACACAAACTCTTCAAGGCTTAAAGAGCGGAACATAAAACATTCAAAATCAACCATACATAAGACTGTCTTTGATCGTGACTTACCTACTGAAAGCCTAGAACAAGTGTACGATTAGCGAGTAGATCACAGCGACCGTGAGCCTGAAGAAATCGGAGTGGGGTAGCTCTGATCCCACTCCTTCAGGCACTTCGAGAACATTTTTCAGTCCCGACTAAAAATATTTCTATTTTCTATTGTCGTTTTACTCATTTTGAGTACAATGGAGCAAATTGAGTACAAACAGTAGGAGCAAATATGATGACTCCCTTGCGTCCCCGTCTACAGGTTACTCAGAGCGATGAAATTACTAGGGCAATGGCAACTATCCGCAAGCATCGCCCTGGTCTGGTCAATGATTCAGCACTAGTAACATCCGCTTTGGTGGAATATGCACTGGCTCTGGAGTCAGGTAAGGCAAGGCAGACTAACTATCAAACGCCTTACGGCATGACGATCATAAGAACTAGCCAAGTGCCTTCCGCAACTGGAATATTTCAGTTTTTGATACGGAGCTTCGATCGTATCGCTGCCATCTTCGCGCACATTGATGATGAGGAAGACGAGTTCCAGGACTACATCTCGCGGGGTAATAATCCTGCTTATACCTTCGTTTTGAAGGGAAAGGGGTTTACTGATTTTGAGTTTATTCACATCGCAACTGATGGGACAACACTGTTTGAGGAGTGTCTGGCTCTGCTTGTACTGGACTTCAAGCATCATCGTAACGATATTCGCTTTAATGTGATTTGTGCGAACCAACCTGAGAATCGATGGGAAGGAAGAAATCCCAGCAACTATGTGCCATCTCTCGATGAAATGGCTAAAGTCTTTTTTCAAGACGAAACCTATTTGTTTAGTGGTGGCGGTGGGCAAACTTCATCCACTTTAGATTGGGGTTGGCAGGCTAACAGCACCCCATACCAGGGCTTCCCGATGGACGATACACGCTTTGTTGACTATTCTCATGCGCTTGTCGGGCTGAAGCCATCCTCGTTTGGGAAAGAAAAGTATGGCGTGGAGGGCTTAACTCGCTCTGGAGTGCTGGCGGTTGAGCGAGACTACTTGGATCGCCGGTATCGATGTCTGTGCAATGGCTGGACAAGGGAAAAACAGAACTTAGACTTATACGAATTGGGGCACATTTTTGGCGAGCATTTCGGTAATAAAGCCAGTTTCTCACCAGCAAGACTGCTTCAAGAGATCACAATGACCCCCTCTTTGAATGCAACTGTCTATGCTGAGGGAGGTAAGCGGATTGAGATACTGCCAATGAACTGGAATGAATCATGGTTTACCTACCGTATTGACGGAAAAGGCGGCAATCAAGGGTGGAGTACTTTGTGGGGCGACCCTAACCCGTTTCGACTCTACGATATGAATGACTTCTTCCCTAACGATTTAGAGCGGTACAAGCAGCAGAAAAAGAAGCCTAACTAGTAGCCAGATTCAGTTTAGCTTTTGCTGTGCTTTTTGTTTCTTCCCTATCAAAGATCGAGGAACACAGCATCCGTATGATGCATAGATTGAAAATTGCTCTAAGTTCTTATCAGGACTATACATCGGTAGACGCGAATAACTAATGTCTAAGTGTAAATGTAGAATTTTCATTCTCCCTTATGACCCTGACAAGGATCAAATGGTTCCTGATTTTGAAATAGGTAAAGTTTACAATCAAATTCTCGAATTCGATCGTGTCCCTTGTATCGGAGAGGAGTTTGAGTTTGGTCAGTGCGGCTACAAAATCGAAAGGATCGTTTGGTTCCCAAGAAATGAAAAGGAAGCTACTGTTCATCTTTGGGTTCGCTTTTTTGAAGAGTGTGATTACTAACTTTGAGGTCAAGGCGAGTGCCTGAGTAGAAACTTGCCTAAAGCGAGAATTGCCCTTATTTCCCAGTAGTGGTGGCAACCGCAGAGATATTTTAATGTTTTGGTAGTAACGGGACTCTGCGATTTAGTACATTATTAGAGCTATCGGACAGACAAAATCGCTGTGTGTAGGCTATGGATCAGGTTTACCTGTTGCAGGAATTTGATTTTAATGGTTATCCCACTGGTTATTACAAAATTGGAAAAACCAAAGAAGAGGTAGGAGCTTATACTCGTAACCGTCAGCTTCAAGGAGGAAACCCTCGTCCTGTCAAGCCTTTACATACTATTAGCGCGACTGATGGCTATGCTGTTGAAGCTGCTTTGCACAGACGGCTAAGCGATTGTCGCCCTCCTAATGGGGGTGGTGCTGAGTGGTTTTACTTTGGAGACACAGGTATTGATTTCGTTATCGACATCATGAATGAGTACGACGAAAACCCTGTTCATGAACCGTCTCATAACACATCCTATGAGCCGTTTTATGACAAAGAAGCAGTCTATTTCTATGAAAATTCTTATGACTCATCTCCTTCCTATAGTGGCGGTCAATCTGACAACCTTGTCGCCATAGGAGGGGTACTCGCGGTACTTTTAGGAATACTGGTTGGAGTAATAGTCTCTTTTCACTCATCCCAGCCTAAACCCGCACCAGCCCGAATAGATGTGCCTGCCGTGACTGGCTATGCAGGAGCAAACTTACGGTCAGAACCTAAAGACGGCAATGAGTTTATCATTGGTCAGGTTAGGAGTGGGGAACAGGTTAAAGCCTTTGAAGTCAGCTCTGATGGTAAATGGCGACGAGTCGAATTATCGGATGGACGGTCAGGCTGGGTAGCCAACAACTTTGTAAAATAAGCCTCGACAACTCAATCATTAAGATGTGGGAAGCAAGTCTGCAATAGACCGCAAATCAGCAACAGGAAACTTAATATAGCAAGGATTTCAGGTTATGTAATCTGTTTCAGGTTCAGCCAATCTTGAAGTGTTCGGTTAATTCAAGGGGTCGAAGCAAAAGATTTGTTGATGAAGCGAAGGTGGGGTTGGAATAGATACTGCTACGCCCACTATCCTTGAGAACATGACACACCTTGCAGGCGGGGACACTGGGGTAAGTTTATGAAAGACCGCACGACTGAATACGCAGAGCAACTGCTGGTCAAAGCCATCTGTCTACTTGCCTCAGAAAGCCCAGACGCTGCAATTTCTCTGCGGAAAGCTACGCTGCGAATCAAGGAAGACAAGAGTACAGAAATTCCCCGCTGGCAGCTCACCCTCATCGTCTCTCCAGAAAAGCTAAGCCTGATCTCCTGCCATCGTAAGGCGATTGAGCAGGTGTTTAGTTATCTGGCTTCGGTAGAAGGCAGCACTGTTAGCGGCTTAGAAATTACGGAACCTCCTGTAAGCCGATCGTTCACCGTATCGTCAGACTTTATTGCCCTCCTGGATGAGCAACAGCGAGACTTTATTGGGCGGCTGAGGCAGTCTCCGGCAGCCATACTTCAATGCAATGCCGCAGGCTGTCATAGTGAGGTCATTACGATCTCGACTGAGGACACAGCCCGCATCCGCAAGTTCTGCTGGGATATGGTCGATAAGTTCAGGCGGTATTCGTCTCAGCCTATCCAGGAACAGTTCGTCAACAACCTGAAAGGGAAGTTGGGGGAGGAAGCGCTAGTAAACCTGTTGGGGAATGCGGTGACGGCTGTTGATTATGAACTTAAGCAAGGGGGCGACGGCAAGGTAGATTTCACCCTCTCTGGCTGCTCGGACATTGGCATTCAGGTAAAAGCGCGAACTGGCTCACCGAACGATATTGAGTGGTTTATTGACTCGGAGGAAATCCAGCGCAATCATGTACTGGTCTGTTTTTTGATTCAGGAGACAGTGAATGAAGCACAGGCGAGCTATCACTTGATCGCTGCCGGATTCATACCCACTGAAATAATTCAGGAGCCAGAGCTGCACGAAAACTGGCAGAAGAAGGGAGCCAAGTTCAAGATGGACGAACTCCTTTATATGGGCGGACTGCAAGGCTATCTGAATGCCCTGAAAGAGGACAAACTATATCAGGCAGTATTTTCAGCAAGTAAACCTGCTCCTACGCTTGCTCAGGTGTGGGAAACGGTGACAGGCAGTATATTCTCTTCCCAAATACGATCGCTGTTTCAGGCGCACTGTGAGCTTGTGTCGTTTAACGAGGATCGGGCGATTGTCAGCGTTGCAGACCAGACACGGGAAGCGGTTGAGGTGAAGCTATCTCATCTGAAGTCTGCCTTTGCTGCTGTATACAGGCGAGACATTCAGGTATCTACCCTGCTGCAAGAACCTAAAACAAGGCAATGGACACAATCAGAGCTTGACCAGCTCTGGGAGAAGGTTGTGGCAGTTATACCAGATGATCCTGCTAAATCTCAGAATTATTATGGGAAAGACCTGCTTCTCATGTTCTTTGTGGATGATCATGCAGACCTTGTAGTGGGAAGGAAGGAGCTGCTGGAGGAAGCCGAAGGCAAGCTCCCGATGATCAGAGCAGCGTTTCAAAAGGTCTGTGGCAGACCAATCACAGTGTCTGTTGGATTCATTCCTGAACGAGTGACACGGATAACTCCAGCTCTAAAGCAAGCAGATTATCTAGAACTGCGTCGGGTGTGGGAAAAGGTGTTGCCCTGTATTGCCTCTAATGTCTGTCGCGGTTTATTGGAGCAGCAGGGGCAGCTCTTAGCGTTTGATGGGCAACAAGCTGAGATCGGGGTTTCAAAAGGGCTACTCAGTGTAGCTGAACGTAAAATGCCATCCATTGAAACTGCTTTTGAAGCAGCGTGTGGACGAGCGGTTCACGTCACACTAGAAGCTATTGACCTGGAGCAGGTGTGGGAGGAAGTTTTAGAAAGAGTGCAGCCTTCTTCGACTGGAACAATGTTGCGGCAGCAATGTAAGCTAATGGCATTCAACGGTGAACACGCCCGAATTGGTGCGAGAAGCCCAAACTTATTCAAGATGGTGAAGGATAGAATTTCCAGAGGGATTGTAAATTGAAGTGTGTCAAAGGTCAGGAAATGAGATCTAATGAACTACTGAACCTACGCCACTTGAACTATGACTTTTCGACCTGAACTCCTTGATGAATTGCTCAA
>JACJNZ010000018.1 GCA_014695325.1 Cyanobacteria bacterium FACHB-502
CGATTCAAGCCAGTTAAAGCGCGCAGCAAGCGGTCTTGTGTCAGCACCCGTTCAATATCCAGCATTTGCTTATCCCATTTCTGCCTTCTATTCTTGCTTATTTCCCGACAAGTCTACTATAAACCAGTTTAATCCTTGAGAAGGGGCTTCTCCACAAGGAATGGGTGCTTTTTCTCGATCAAATGCTCCTCGTCAGACTTCTCAGAATTTCATAGCGCTGTCCTACTTTTGTAAATGCTTCAATGCAGCAATCAAGGTGCGATCGCGTATGGGCAGCCGAAACTTGGACTCGAATCCGAGCCTGTCCCTGAGGCACAACGGGATAGCTGAACCCAATGACATAAATGCCCTCCGCCAGCAAGTCCTGCGCCATATCGCGAGCTAACTTCGCATCGTAGAGCATGATCGGCGTGATGGGGTGAACCCCTGCTTTGATCTCGAAGCCCCGTTCCTGCATCTGCTGCCGAAAATAGCAGGTATTTTCCATTAGTTGATCGCGGAGTTCACTGGATTGAGCCAGCAGGTCAAGAACCGTGAGACTGGTGTAGGTGATCGTCGGAGCCAGGGTATTAGAAAACAGGTAGGGACGCGATCGCTGTCGCAGCAGGTCGATAATGCTCTTATGCCCGGAGGTGAAACCGCCCGATGCGCCGCCTAACGCTTTACCCAGAGTACTGGTAATAATATCCACCCGTCCGATAACGCCACAGTGTTCTGCAGAACCGCGTCCCGTGGCACCGATTACACCCGTGGCATGGCTGTCATCCACCATCACTAACGCATCATAAGTCTCTGCCAGATCACAAATTTGTTCTAACCTGGCGATATCACCATCCATACTGAACACGCCATCCGTCGCAATGAGGCGAATTTTGGCGTTCTGGGTTTGTTGTAAACAGTGTTCTAATTCCTGCATATTGCTATGGGCAAATCGATAGCGCTGCGCTTTGCAAAGCCGGATTCCATCAATAATGCTGGCATGGTTCAGCGCATCACTAATAACCGCACAATCTGCATTCAACAACGTTTCAAATAATCCTCCATTCGCATCAAAGCAGGACGTATATAGAATAGTGTCCTCTGTATTCAGAAACGCGGAAATTTTTGCCTCCAATTGCTTATGAATGGTTTGAGTGCCACAAATAAACCGACCAGATGCTAAACCAAACCCATACTCATCGAGTCCTCTATGGGCTGCTGCAATAATTTCCGGGTGATTGGCAAGTCCCAAATAATTATTTGCACAGAAATTGAGTACCGTCCGATCGCCCTCAATTCTGATTTCGGCATCCTGAGGAGTGGTTAAGAGACGTTCTTCCTTTGCCAGATTTGCTCGCTGAATTTCATCAAGAGACGTACCAAACAAGGAAAGTGCAGTTTTATTTACGGCAGTTTTGTTCATGATCGCAGAACTCCTGTTTTTTGGCTCTAAGCATCCTAACTCTGGGTATTCTGACTGTGGGCACGTAGTTTCTCCAGCATCTCGGTCACGATCGCGGCTAAATCATACTGATGCTGCCAACCCCAATCAGCTCGCGCTTTTGAATCATCAATCACGGAGGGCCAGGAATCGGCGATCGTTTGCCGAAAGTCGGGAACGTAACGACAGGTAAAGTGGGGCAAGTGGGTTTGAATTTCAGCAACCAGTTCTGCGGCAGAAAAACTGATCGCGGTCACGTTATAGCTCGACCGGATTTTAATAGCGTTGGAGTCTGCTTGCATAATGCCTAAAATGGCACGAATCGCGTCAGAGATATACATCATGGGGAGGCGCGTCTCCGGACGAACAAAGCAGGTGTAGGTTTCCGAGCGCAGGGCTGCCTGGAACATTTCGACCGCAAAGTCCGTAGTTCCCCCGCCTGGAGGAGCACTATAGCTGATGATGCCGGGTAAGCGCAGACTCCGTACATCAACCCCGTAGCGGTGGGCATAGTAGTGGCACAGGAATTCTCCCGTCGCCTTTGTAATGCCGTACATGGTGGTTGGATCTTCCACAGTGACCTGGGGCGTATCGAGTTTGGGTGTATGGGGTCCAAAAACTGCGATCGAACTGGGAAAAAAGACTTGCAGATTGAATCGTTGTGCAGCCTCCAGAACATGCCGCAGTCCGTTCACGTTAACATCCCAGCATCGATCGGGAAATTGTTCTCCTTTCGCAGATAATAACGCTGCCAAATGATAAACAGTATCAATGTGATAATGTTCAATTAGCTTTTGCAGCTGACCTTGATCGGTAACATCTAAAACCTCAAAGGCAAAGGAACTGGAGCGATCAGAGGGGGCTCTCCAACCGCTTTCAATCACGTTGGTTGCTCCATATTGTTGGCATAAGGCAGTTACTAAATCGCTGCCAAGCTGTCCCCTCGCACCTGTGACTAGAATTTTGTTCATCGGTCGAACCTCCTGCTGCAACCGGATGTGTTGCTAGCTCATGCAGCGTGTGTAACAGACGATAAACTTCCTCTGGCGATCCAGAAAAACTACAGGATGGCGGTTTATCTCCTGGTGCAGAGCAGGGAACTGGGCACGAATCCAATTTAGATCTAGCATCGTCATGAATCCTTTCCCCTATTCCTCATTCGGTGGGAACAGCCCTGGGCAGGTCAACACAAAGACATCTCTAGTGCCCTGACCAAAACCGATCGCCTTCACTGGGGAGGTGTAGTGAAAATATTGATCGTCCTTAAACACCAGAAATTCTCCCGGATACAGCACTTTACTCAATACAGGTTGTTTGCCCTCTTTGCTGGGATAAAGATGGGTTTCCGCACCGTCAATGTCGTGGCGATCGACCGAGAAAATGCCAACCAGATCCACCCCATCCCGATGAATGCCTTCAGGTGCAGGATTGCCCATCTTTTGAGCCGATGCGACCGTCCGAATTTGATGCACGCCAATCTCTTTGTAGGGCGAGCAAAGCTGACAAAACTGGTAAAATTCCCAGACTAATCGCTGAAAGACTTCCTGCTGAATCAGTTCATCCTCTAGCTCGGCATACTCTCGAACCACGTCCCCCAGGAGTGGGTTATACTGCCGACTTTGAAATAGACGACGATGAGGCTGCTGAATTAAGCGATCGCCGTTCACAATGAAGTGAGAAAGCCGCCGGAACCGATAACCGCCCTCCAGATAGGGGTCAGCAGGCAAATTGGCAAAAGAAGGCTGGAGTGGCTTGACGTCGATCGCCGTTAAAAACTCCAAAACATAGCTCGCCAGACAATTTGCTTCTGGTTTAATAAATGCTTGGGATTGAGAGAAATTCAACATTGGATTCAATTGCCTCACTTAAATGAATTTCAGCAGCCCAATGGCCTACCACTGACAAAAAGTAGGCAGATACCTTTCACTCTTAAAGATGAATCAAAAAGAGATGGAGCCAACTACACTCCAGATGCTGCTGGCCAGAAATAATTTTTTAAGATTTTTGCTGTTGAGGGTTTTACGTTAAGGGTTATGTAGCGACAGCCCAAACAATACTGCTTGTTGCTTATTTTCATTAGCTTAAGCAAGCTTAGCTACGCGAGAAGAGATGACGTAAGCGCTCGCTTAGAAAAGAGACTTGTGTATACCAACCTAATACCGATCATTGTAGTAGTCTTTTTGGCGATCGTCGATCCCCAATAAGCTAGAGGGCTGTTTTCGTGAATTTGCGTAAACTTAGGCTCAAGAAGCTATGTTGCAAAAACATAGGAGATTATCAATCAATTCAGAATGTTTCTCTCCCGCCGAATAGCGGTTTGTAGCAGAATTGTTAACATGAATACTGTAGTGGTTATCCTCGATTAAACGCTGCAAGGCATTATGCCGATACTTCGTCCTCCACCTGGACCTCAGGGCCGTCCCGTAATTGGTCATCTGCCTGAGATTAACCATGATCCCATTGGTTTCTTTAGTGACTGTGCACGGCAGTATGGGGATATTTTTCGCTGGAATTTTGGACCCTTCCCTGCTTACGCCGTAAATCACCCGAGCTTAATCGAAACCATCCTGGTTACACAGGTGCATCAGTTTGCAAAAAGCAGTGTCTATCGCCGAGGCTTACGGATCTTGGGCAATGGTTTGCTCAACAGCGAAGGGACTTTCTGGCAGCGGCAACGTCGCCTTGTTCAACCTGCGTTCCACCGGGAGCGGATTGCAAGCTATAGCACCCTGATGATTGACTATACCCAGCGTCTGCTGGAGCAGTGGCAGGACGGCGAAGTGCGCGATGTCCACTCAGAAATGATGAATTTAGCCCTTGCGATTGTTGCGAAGGCATTGCTAGACGTTGATGTTGCTGAAGAGAAAGAAAGCATCCACGCAGTCCTCGATGTGGTCATTCACGTGAATGACCAGTTAATGAATCAGTATTTGATTCCGAATTGGCTACCAACACCCAGCAATCTTCGCTATCAACATGCAATTCGCCAGTTGGATAGCATTATTTATCACATGATTGCTGAGAGGCGATCAACCCATGAAGACCGGGGAGATTTGCTATCGCTCCTGCTGCAGATACGCGATGAGGATGGCAGCCAGATGACCGATCAGCAAGTGCGCGATGAAGCAGCTACCCTTCTGCTGGCAGGACATGAAACCACCGCAAATGCCTTAACTTGGCTGTGGTTCCTGCTCAACCAGCATCCTCAAGTCGAAGCCAGATTGCATGAGGAGTTGCAAACAGTACTGGAGGGACGAGCGCCCACCCTACAGGACATTTCGCGGCTACAGTACACTGAACGCGTTGTTTTGGAAGCGCTGCGTCTCTACCCGCCCGTTTGGGGGATGAGCCGGGTGGCAATTGTAGCCTGTGAGCTGGAGGGATATCTAATCCCACCCGGATCAACTGTGTTTATGAGCCAATGGCTAATGCATCACGACGCTCGCTACTTTGACCAGCCGATGGAATTTAATCCAGATCGATGGAAGGATAATTTCCAGAAACGGCTGCCTCCTTGCACTTACTTTCCATTTGGTGCAGGTCCTCGCATTTGTATCGGTAAGGCGTTTGCCATGATGGAAGCTGTACTCATTGTGGCGACGATCGCATCCCAATTTCGCCTTTGCCTATCCTCTAACGAGCCAGTCGTGTTAGAACCCTCGCTCACGCTTCGTCCAAAGCATGGCATGAGAATGGTTCTGAAGCGACGACATGAAGCTTAACTGAGATCTTGCACCAGTCTCAACAAGGGGTTGCAAAAGGAGGAAAAATCTGGAAGAAAAGGCGTAAGAAAGATTTGACTGAACGGTTATGGAAACCATTGTCCCTAAACCACGGGAGAACCGTGATTGTGCTGGCAGACACGGAGTTTGGCACGGTCGATTTTCTCGCCGCTGTCAGGCAGCGGTCATGGCGAGCAGTAGTCGGGATGCGCTGCAACCGAAAACTCTGGGATGGCTCTGATCCCTATTCTGGGGTGTACTTGGTCAGGCTCGGACGCCAACGCTGGGCTATTGAGGGCTTCTTCAAAACCATCAAGCATCGCTTTGGGTTGCATTATTTTGGTCAATCCACCAAGCTTGGAGTCTATCGTGGCTGATGCTTTTACTAATTGCTTATCTGTTGGTGCATTGGATTGACCCAGGGTCTCTACCACCTGTCCTGAATTGGAAAGCAGCGAGTAATTTACCCTATCCGTGTTGTTTCCCTCTGTCCTTTGGTTCGAGTTGCTAAAACTTATCTCAACTCGATCTGACATTGCTGCAAACTATGGATTTGAAATCATACTCAAACCTCTGCCAGATTGGGCTTACTGGCTAGGCTGCAAGATCTGAGGTATTATATCTCAGGTTAGATTGATTGAGGCAATCTTTGGCATTGCTATTTAGAGCAACGCAAACGATACCGATCGCTTGTCCTTAAAAAGTTCTCGCGACACAACCGATGATAGGGATAGTTGCAAACTCCTTCACCTGCAATCAAATCTTCTGGTTGATACTCGATATCAGCAACTACAGACTCCAAATCTCAAAGGACAGACAACTGCTCGCCCTTAGTAAAGACCAAGAGATTAAAACCCACTCACAAAATGTATTACTTCACACAATCTTAATAGAGATTGTATTGGTGCAAACATGTGTCCGTGAAAACCCTATTGTTAAATAGCTACGGAATCTAGTTTTGGTGTTCATATTTTTCCTCAAAATGTCTTGTGTTATTTCAAGCGCATTACCTGAAGAATTACTAGTGCTTAATTCGTTAGCTTTAGCTTACTCGTCAAAAATGGTCAAGGATATTTATAGCTGTAATTTTTGAAGAAGTTGAACACGCATCCTTTCAATGCAGTTAATCTTTATGCTTTTACTTTAGTTAGCTTTACGCTTTTACCTTAACTAGCTGACGGTAATTGTGAATTCTCCATGTAAATGGGGGTGTTTGTTTTGCTTGTTTTCTGTTGTGTCTTTCTTACCTCCGCGTTCAGCTTAATCACTACCACAGTTTTTAAAGAATATGTGTAATGGCAACTCTTAAAGTTCAAGCCTTTGATTAACAAACTTACAAGCCAGTTTGGTAATTTTGATTCCTTGCTTTAGAGTTTGTGGTGCATCATTGAGTTAACTTGCATCGCTTTTTAACTTGTTTTTTAGCTTCGCAACTTGAATCCTTCCGTCTCGACTGAACATTTACTTCTTTGTGAAAAGTTTTATGCCTATTAACTTCAACGGTTCTTACTCCCAAAACTTCGACAGCCTGCTGACTTCAGGAACGACTAATACTTGGACTAACGACACACTATTGCCAGGTTGGTTGCTTTTTAATTCCTCTGGCACAACCATCACAACTTATGCAGCGGGCACTGGAACTGGTAATACTGGAAGTTTTTATAGCTTCGGACCAACCACAGGAACAATGACTGATCGCGCTTTAGGGGGGTTGGGTTCTGGAGCTACTTATTTCGGTAGCCCAGCTTCTGGTGCGATCGCAGGTTGGATTGCCTTTGGTGCAACCAATACATCCGAATCAACTTTCTCATCCTTCACCCTGTCGTTTGATGGAGAGCAGTGGCGCAATGGTGGTAATACATCTGCACAACCGATGGTGCTAGAGTATGGCTTTGGGTCTAGTTTTAATACAGTCACAACCTGGATTGCCCCAGGTAGCAATTTTGATTGGTCTTCCCCTATTGCCACTGCCAGCGCTGCTGCGGTAGACGGCAACGGAGCCGGTCTAGTCAGTGGTCGGGGAGGCACGATTTCGACCTCATGGGCACCAAGTGATACGCTTTGGGTTCGTTGGATTGAGCGCAATGATGCAGGAAATGATCACGGTTTGGCGATCGACAACTTCTCTTTGACGGCTTCTTCTACTTCACCAACCACTCCAACCGTCACTATTACTGCTGCTGATGCCAATGCTGCCGAAGCAAATCAGGATCCTGGAACCTTCCGCATCACTCGCACTGGTGATACTGCCAATGCTCTAACGGTTAGCTATTCTGTTGGCGGGACGGCTAGTGCAGGAGACTATACGCCTAACTTAACAGGCACTGCAATGATCGCGGCTGGACAATTTTTTGTGGATGTCTCCATCACGCCAGTTGATGACGCTGAGGTTGAAGGTAGCGAAACCGTTACTCTGACGGTGGTTGATACGGCTGATTACGATTTGGGTGCAGCGACTGCGGCAGATGTAGCGATCGCTGACAATGACACCCCTCCATCACCGACCATCCGCATTCGTGACATTCAAGGCACATCTCACCGTTCTCCTCTAGTTGGGCAAACGGTTAGTAATGTAGCAGGTATCGTTACAGCAGTTGCCACAAATGGCTTTTATTTACAAGACCCCAATTCTGACGCTGACGACAGAACATCTGAAGGCATTTTCGTGTTCACCAATTCGGCTCCAACGGTTGCGGTAGGAGACTCGATTCAGGTTGGCGGCACGGTAGCGGAATTTCGTCCTGGTAACAATGCCAATAACCTCACGGTTACGCGGATTACCAGTCCTTCCATCACCGTCTTGTCGAGTGGTAATGCGCTGCCAACGGCAACTATTCTAGGCAACGGTGGACGGGTAGTTCCTACTCAAGTTATTGATAACGACACGACAGGCAACATCGAAACAGGTGCTACCACCTTCGATCCAGCGCAGGACGGCATTGACTTCTACGAAAGCCTAGAGGGAATGCGAGTACAGATCAACAACGCTATCACCACATCTCCTACAGCAAACTTCGGGACTTCTGAGGAAGTTTGGGTACTCGCAGACAATGGAGCGAATGCCTCCAGTCGCACAGTTCGGGGTGGCAGCCTGATCACACAAACAGACTTTAATCCAGAACGGATTCAGATTGATGACCTCATTAATGGATCGGTCACGTTACCGGCAGCAGATGTGGGTGCCCAACTGAGTACGATTACTGGGGTGGTTAATTACGACTTCAACAATTACGAAGTCCTGGTATCAACGGCACCTACTGTCGTACAAGCCTCATCTCTGCAAAGAGAAGTGACTAACTTGACGGGCACTGCAAATCAACTCACGGTTGCAACCTTTAATGTCGAGAACCTTGACCCCGGTGATGGTGCTGGCAAGTTCAATGCCTTGGCAACCGCGGTTGTGAGTAATTTACAATCGCCTGACATTATCAACCTGGAAGAAGTTCAGGATAATAATGGTCCCACCAATGACAGTGTGGTAGATGCCAGTCTGACCTACCAAACATTGATTAACGCGATCGTCGCTGCTGGGGGTCCTCGTTATGAGTACCGTCAAGTCAATCCAGTAGACGACACCAATGGAGGAGAACCTGGTGGCAATATTCGGGTTGGTTTCCTGTTCAATCCCAATCGAGTTAGCTTTGTCGATCGCCCCGGTGGTACTTCTACATCCAACACAACCGTTACGGACATCGGCAGTGATGGTATTCCTGATTTGTCTGCTAGCCCTGGATTAATTGACCCCACCAATTCTGCCTTTAACGCAAGCCGGAAGCCGTTGGTGGGTGAATTTCTCTTTAATGGGCAAACCGTTTATGTGATTGGCAACCACTTCAACTCGAAGGGGGGTGATCAGCCGCTGTTTGGTCCCAATCAACCGCCAACCCTCAACTCCGAAGTGCAGCGTAACCAGCAAGCTACCCTTGTTAAGAACTTTGTTCAAAGCATTCTAGCAATCAATCCTAACGCCAATGTTGTCGTTGCAGGCGATTTGAACGATTTTGAATTCTCAAACCCACTCTCAATTTTAGAAAGTGCTGGACTCAATACTCTGGCAGAAACCCTGCCAGCGAACGAGCGTTATACCTATAACTTTGAAGGAAATGCTCAGACCCTCGATCACATTCTAGTCAGCAACAACCTGTTGAACCGTTTAGACGGGTTTGATGTGGTTCACATTAACTCTGAGTTTGCCGACCAGGTGAGCGACCATGATCCAGTGCTAGCACGGTTTAATCTGGCAGTTCCTAACCAGGCACCAACAGCCGTTATATTCACCAACACGATTACGACTTTAGTTGAGAATACCAGCACTACCAGCCGCATCAAGGTAGCAGATATTGGCATTACTGATGATGAGGTTGGCACGAATGCCCTGAGCCTCAGCGGAACCGATGCTAGTTTCTTTGAAATTGATGGCAGTGCGCTGTACCTGAAAGCGGATACATCCCTCGATTTTGAAGCAAAAGCTAGCTATGCTGTAACCGTCAACGTTGATGATGCAACTGTAGGTAATACGCCCGACGCCAGCACTAACTTCACCCTGAGTCTCACGGATGTCAACGAAGCACCCGTTGCTGGAGCAGATTTCTTTACAGCGGCTCAGGACACCCCACGAACCATTTCCGTTGCTGATCTTCTCGCTAACGATAGTGATGTTGATCAAGGAAATGTCTTGACCATTACTGGAGTGAATAATGTGATCAGTGGTACCGTAAGCTTAAACAACAACGGTACTCCTGCAAATTTTGCTGATGATTTTGTCACCTTTAGTCCCACAAGTGGTGGCACGGGCAGCTTTACCTACAGCCTCAGTGACGGTAAGGGGGCCACCACAACAGGCAGCGTCAATCTGTTGATTGGAACCCGACAATTAGGTGGCAATGGAGCCAACACGCTCATGGGCAATAATGGTCCAGATTACCTGGATGGTGGCAACGGAACTGACACGCTGATGGGTGGAACTGGAGATGATACACTCCTCGGTGGAAATGGCGATGATAGCCTGATCGGTGGGGCTGGAGCCGACCAGCTTACGGGCGGTAACGGTACTGATACGTTCCGCTATACCAACCTCAGTGACTCACTGCTCGGTGCGTTCGATCGCATTACTGACTTGCAAATTGGAACAGACATCATCGACGGTCCTAATGTGGTCAGTGCTGCTAATGTCGTTAAGTTAGGTGCAGTCAGCAGCTTAACAGAAACGGGAATTGCGGCTGTATTAACGGCTGGCACCTTTAAAGCGAATGACGCTGCCGTCTTTACCTCTGGTACTGGAGGAAATACGCGCACCTTTGTAGCGTTGAATGACAATATAGATGGATTTTCTGCCACAGCAGATGCCATTGTCGAAATTACAGGTTACAGCGGTAATTTGAACAGTTTGGCGATCGCATAATCCATTCAATAATAAGAGGAGTGCTCCGTGTCGTGAGGTACTCCTCTTTTATGCTCTTCAGCCGAATTATAGTCGTAGGGCTCAATTTTCTCTAGCCTCACCCTAAATTGCGATCGCGGGATAGCAAGGTAGCCACAAGATTTTTCCGCAAAGTTCTCAAGGCGACTCATCCTCAAACGCCGCGAGTAATTACGGTGGACAATAACGCTGCCTACCCAGGAGCAGTCGAAGCCTTGAAAGGCGATGAAACGCTCACAGCAAAGACGGAATTACGGCAGAGCAAGTACCTGAATAATATCATTGAGCAGGCTCACCGCAACATCAAGCGATTAAGCCAACCAATGATGAGATTCGGCTCATTTAACACGGCAAGACGAACCTTAAACGGAATTGAAGCAATGAGTCTGATTCGCAAAGAACAAGTCAAGGGAATCA
This sequence comes from Cyanobacteria bacterium FACHB-502, assembly GCA_014695325.1. GTDB lineage: Bacteria > Cyanobacteriota > Cyanobacteriia > Elainellales > Elainellaceae > Leptolyngbya_A. The sequence continues at coordinate 10,979 of JACJNZ010000018.1, forward strand.
GCAAAGGGGACAGTGCGGCTCAAGTAAAATTGATTGAAGCACTCTTCGGAATTAGCGCTTAACGAAACGCAAACGAGATACTTCGTTTGTCACTAAAAAGTATTTGCGACACAACCGTATTCCCTGCCCCATAGGAGAGAGGATGAGTGATATACCACGTGGTATAAGTAGTAAATGCAATTTAATATTCGTACTCTATGCCCACGATCGGTCAAACAGAGCTAGCAGATCTGGTGCGGGAAACGCGACAACGCCTAGCACTCTCGCAAGCCAAGTTTGCTGTGAGGTT
>JACJNZ010000019.1 GCA_014695325.1 Cyanobacteria bacterium FACHB-502
TTGGAGATTTTCCAGTGCAGGTGCGCGCATTCGGTTAGGGCATCTCTATCCTAAATTAAAGCATGCTAACTAGGCAAAGTTTATTTGGTGAACTACTAGCTTTGGGGGAACTAATCCTCCAAGCCCCCAGCATTGGGGGATTTAGGGGGAGATGCAGGAGCTTAGTTGGGTTCTTCATATTTCTATTCAGCAACGCTTAAAATCCCAATAAAAAAGCCCGCATTAGCAGGCTTCTGTCTTCTCAACTTTAGAATTCAGATCGATCGACCAATCCCACTACGCTCGCACTTTTGCCTCACGATTCTTGAAGTAGAACCGGAAGAACAATTTTTCGAGTTCGACCCAAACGAACATCAACGAGCTGAAACCAATACAAATTAGCAGCTCAAATGGGCTGAGATAGTGAGTTCCAAAAAAGTCTTGGAGAGGCGGCACATACACCAGTGCAAGCTGTAGAAGGCTGGTTAAGCCCACTGCGAGCAGCAGGAACGGATTGGTGAACGGGTTAAGCTCGATCGTCAAGCGAGAATTCGAGCGAATTGCCAATGCGTGCCCCATTTGTGCCAGACAAAGCGTGGTGAAGACCATCGTTTTCCAGCGATCGCGCACCAGCAGTTCTGTTTGCACCTGCTCGGTGTAGCCATATGCCCAGACCATCAGCGAGATCGCGATAATTGCCAGCACGATTCCAATTCGCACCATGTATGAGCCCAGTCCCCGCGCAAAGATGCTCTCTTTCGGGTCGTGGGGCGGACGGTTCATCACGTTCGGTTCCGCAGGTTCAACCGCTAAGGCAAGTGCAGGTAAACCATCCGTAACCAGGTTCATCCAAAGGATTTGTAGGGGAGTCAGGGGAACACCACCCGCACCCAGAAGCGGGGAAGCGGCGATCGTCAGCACTTCTCCAATGTTCGATCCCAGAATGTACTTAATAAAGCGGCGGATATTCGTATAAACAACCCGTCCTTCTTCGACCGCAGAAACGATCGTGGCAAAGTTATCGTCCAGCAGCACCATATCGCTGGCTTCTTTGCTCACATCGGTTCCGGTAATGCCCATCGCGATCCCGATATCGGCTTGCTTTAGGGCAGGTGCGTCGTTCACCCCGTCTCCGGTCATGGCGGCAATTTTGCCTCGATTCTGGAGCGCCTGCACGATTCGCAGCTTGTGTTCGGGTGCAACGCGAGCGTAGATGCCAACGCGATCGACCTGCTGCTCTAGTTCCTGCTGGCTAAACCGCTCCAGTTCCCGCCCAGTCAGCACTGCATCACCTGGATAAGAAATGCCCAAATCTTCTGCAATTGCCTGTGCAGTAAGCTGGTGATCTCCGGTAATCATCACCGGACGAATGCCTGCCGTCCGACAGCGGGCTACGGCATCGCGCACTTCGGGTCGGGGCGCATCAAGCATATCCACCAGCCCCAGCCAGACCATATCCTGTTCTGCGTTGTCCTCATTGCCTTCGGGAAGCATCTGGGTCAGCGGTCTGGCAGCAAAGCCCAAAACCCGCAGTCCGCGTCCGGCAAGCTGGTTGTTTTGTTCTAGAATCTGCTGACGCTGCGCCTCGGTCAGAGTCTCAACGCGATCGCCCACCATCACCTGCTGACACCGCTCCAGCACCAGTTCAGGCGATCCTTTACAGAACATCACCAGCGGCGAATTGGGAGACAACAACGTCGGGAATTGCTGGTGCATTTCTCCGGTCGCATCTTTGACGACAACGCTCATCCGTTTGCGTTCGGAAGAAAAGGGAAACTCGCCCACCCGGGGAAGCTGATTATTCAGTGGCTCTTTCATCAGTCTGGCTTTGCCGCCGACAACCAGCAATGCGCCCTCGGTTGGGTCGCCGATGATTGCCCATTGACCCTTTTCAGTTTGCAGAGCCGCATCGTTACACAAAACACAAGCCAGCAGAAGAGCTTGAAGATCGGCTTTATCGGGAGCCTCGATCGGTTTCGTTTCGCCCGGATGGAAAAACTGCCCTTCAGGAACGTAGCCTTCGCCCGTCACCTGAAGCGACCCAGAGAGCGGATGCACCGACTGCACCACCATTTTGTTTTGGGTCAGCGTTCCGGTCTTGTCCGAACAAATCGTTGTCACCGAACCCAGGGTTTCTACCGCAGGCAGTTTACGGATGAGAGCCTGACGGCGCACCATTCGCTGCGTTCCCAGTGCCAGGGTGACGGTAATGACTGCAGGCAGACCTTCGGGAACGACCGCAACCGCCATACTGAGCGACACTTCCAGGAAGTCGCGGAGCTGTCCAATTCCGGTCGCCAAAACCCCGCCAATGACGACGATCGCCACCAGTGCCAGGGCACCTGAAACCAGAACCTTGCTGAGCTGGTCCATCCGCTGCTGGAGCGGAGTCGGCTCAGATTGAACGCCCTGAAGCAGAGTGGCAATTTTGCCCAGCTCGGTTCGCATTCCCGTTCCCGTCACCAGGACATTGCCGCGCCCATTTACAACTTCGGTTCCCTGAAACACCATATTGACCCGATCGCCCAGTGAAGCATCCTGGGGTAGTTGGGCGTTTGCCTGCTTGACGACGGCGTGGGCTTCTCCCGTCAGGGCAGCTTCCCGAACTTGCAGGTTCGCCGCTTCCAGCAAACGACCATCGGCGGCAATTTGCACTCCGGCTTCCACCATCATCACATCGCCCGGAACCACATCCTTTGCATCAATTTCGCTGATTCTGCCGTCGCGCAGCACCCGCACACGGGGCGAAGCTAAATTCTTCAGCGCAGCCAGAGCTTTTTCAGCGCGGCTTTCCTGCACGTAACCCAAAATGCCGTTGAGAATGACGATCGCCAGAATTGCAATCGTGTCTTTAAAGGGAATTTCATCTGGCGAAGCAGTGCCTGCCCGGAGATCGATTAAGTCCAGCACGCCGGAAATAAGGGCAACTGCAATCAGCATGATCAGCATAATGTTCTTAAACTGATCAAGCAAAATTTCCCAAGAGCTGCGCCCGCTTGTCTCTTCTAGCTCGTTGAGACCATATTGCCGCTGCCGTTCGGCGATTTGTTCTGGGGATAATCCTGCTTGTCGATCGCCCTGAAGAATTTGGACCGCTTTATCAGCTTCCAGTGTGTACCAGAGTGGAGTTTGAGAAGACGGAACATCGGTAGTCATGAATCAGCTCACAGGAAATTTTGAAGGTCTGGGAATAAGAAGGGCTAGTCGTTATGAAAAAGACTCATCAGACCCATCCTATTGCGATCAGGATAAGCTCCGCTATTATTTTGCGGCTAGCAATTTAACAATATTCTCTTCTAAGGATAACTATTAAAAAAAGATAAAACGTAAAACCTGGAGAAGTAAATTGTTTGGGGCACAACCTATTCCTGCATAATAAGCGCCAGAGAATAGGAGCAATCCGCACTCCTTTAATATTTAGTTTTGTATCTTTTACTCAATAAATAATAAATTGTAGTTTTTGCTACAGTTTTTCGGGAAAGATAGAGATAGCAGGACAGACCATCGCTTCAAATCATCACTTCAAACCATCGCTTCAGTCGTCTCCTGCTCAGCCATTGAGAAGTCATTGAGAATTTCCGCAATGAGGAGGCATCGAATGTCTAACCCAAACTCCGGCACGATCGCTCATCAAGTGTCCGGTTCTCTTTTATCTGACGCAAATACTCGACTTGAAAAAGCTTTGCGCTACGTGACGATCGGCGAAGATGCGATCGAACGGCTCAGAGCACCCAAAGCTAGCCTTACCGTCTCGATCCCAGTGAGAATGGATGACGGTTCGCTACGTGTTTTTCAGGGCTATCGCGTCCGCTATGACGACAGCCGGGGTCCAACAAAAGGTGGGATTCGCTTTCATCCGGGCGTGACGCTCGACGAAGTTGAATCTTTAGCATTTTGGATGACCTTTAAATGTGCCGTGCTGAATCTGCCGTTTGGCGGCGCAAAGGGTGGCGTGACCGTGAATCCTAAGGAGCTGTCTAAATTTGAGCTAGAAAGCCTGAGCCGAGGCTACATTGACGCGATCGCCGACTTTATTGGACCCGATGTGGATATTCCCGCCCCCGATGTCTACACGAATGCCATGATCATGGGCTGGATGATGGATCAGTACAGCACGATCCGCAGGCAAATTACCCCTGGAGTTGTGACGGGCAAACCGATCACCATGGGCGGCAGCCTCGGACGTGAAACTGCAACCGCAATGGGGGCTTTCTTCTCGATCCAAACACTGATGCCGAAGCTCGATCGCAAACCTAGCGAAACGACGGTAGCTGTCCAGGGATTTGGCAATGCTGGAGCAGTTTTGGCAGAATTGCTCTACCGGGCAGGCTACAAAGTCGTGGCGGTCAGTGATTCGCAGGGCGGCGTTTATGCAGCACAAGGACTGGATATCCCCAGCGTCCGCCAAATCAAAGACGCAACACGCGGCATCAAAGCAGTTTATTGCAGGGGCAGCGTGTGCAGCCAGATTGACCATGAAGTCATCACCAATGGGCAACTGCTCGAACTGGATGTTGATATCTTGATCCCGGCTGCGCTCGAAAACCAGATCACTGCTGAGAACGCCGATCGCATTCAGGCGAGATACATTTTCGAGGTGGCAAACGGACCCATTACATCGGCAGCCGACGCAATTTTGGAAAGCAAGGGAATTCAGGTGTTTCCCGATATTTTGGTCAATGCGGGCGGCGTCACAGTTAGCTACTTTGAGTGGGTGCAAAACCGCAGCGGGCTTTACTGGAGCCTGGAAGAAGTGAACCGCCGCCTCAATGAAAAAATGACCGAGGAAACCGAGCGGATTTGGGTAACGGCAAAAGAGCTTTCCTGCTCAATGCGAACCGCCGCCTATGTTCATGCCCTCGATCGCCTGGGACAAGCTCTGCGGACACGAGGTACGCGGGAAGACTACCGCAGCTAAGCTTGCCAATTCAGTCAGGAATCCTTCCGCAAAAAAAGTGACGATCGCACGAGTCCCCCTTATACTTTTGGAACGGTCAGATTCATGCACTTGGCTGTGGTGGAAAACTCCTTTATCTAGCGTTAGTCGTGCTGAATTAATGGGATCGTGCTATAGCAGTAGAGATTAAATTCTGAAGGGTCATTCTAAAAGGTGAAAGGCTATGACGGCTGTGCTTGATCCCAGTGCTGCTCGGCGGAAATCGTCCCGCTCCTCAACAGCACCCCGTCGGAAAAATTCGGCAACGCGATCTTCACTTCGAGGAACTGCGAAGCAATCGACTCGGGGAGAGGCGAAGCAAGGTAGAGCGAAAGTGGTTCCGCTGCGGCAAACCAATCCTGTCTCAGATCCTGCTTCAGACCTGACGATTTCGGCAGGAAAACTGCGATCGATCGCCCCAGAAGCCAACTTGCGCCATCTGGAGCAATCTTCCTTAGGGAAAGCCACAACCCGTTCGGCTGCAAAGCGATCGTCAGTGCGAAGCCTGCCCCAGCCCCAGCCGCTTCCCCTCTGGCTGCGGGGACTGTTTGCCTTACAGCAGGGATCAACGCTGATTACGCTCTTGCTGGTGATTGCAGGACTGGGCGTTTATGGCTGGACGGTTTACACCCAGCAGCGATGGAGCGACGCTTATCGGCAGCTCGAGCGATTGCAGAAGCGGGAACGGCAGTTTCTCACGACTAACGAAGTTCTTAAAAATCAGATGGCAGAGCAGGCAGAAAAGCCGGGAACAGGTTTAGTGCCACCCGACCCCAACAGCACAATTTTCCTCAGTCCTGCCCCCCTGCGTCCTGCGACTGCCCCTGAAGTAACCCCTATGCCGGATACTCCAATTCCTGCCCGTCCTTTGGGCTATTAATTCGGCATTTTCTGTTTAACATTTTTTGACATTTAATGTTGAGCAGAATTTTTCTGTTCAGATTATCGTTCTGGCATCACTCCCTGTTTCGAGTTGGTCGATGGCTACTCCTCCTTTCCCGTTTTCTGCTCAATCTGCTGCCCAATTTTCGCGCCGTGCCTCTGCCCGAAGTCGCCGTCGTGCCTCAGGAACTCCAATTCCGCAGCAGCGATCGTCCCGCCGGGAAAACCGCTTTAGCTCGGTTTCTGTAGCGCGTTCTCGATCGAAAAACCCCATTCGACGCGATCGAGTCCAGCGCGATCGAAAAGTTTCGGGTTCTGGTTCCGGTTCTTTTGGGATTTCGCCAAAGGTGCAGCGGCAGCGATTGCTGATTGTCTGGCTGATTATGCTGGGTGCAATGCTGCTTTTGCTGCTCAATTTGCTGAAAATTCAAGTATTCCAGGCAGGGATGCTGCAAGAACGAGCAAAAGAACAGCAGGTGCTCGATCTGCGCCCGGTCATGCCCCGTCGTCCGATTGTGGATCGATCCGGGAATGTGCTGGCGATCGATCAGCCCGTTTATACGCTATTTGCCCATCCTTTTCTGTTTAACGAAGCTAAAGAGAAGGTTGCCGCAGACTTGGCGCCGATCGTGGGACAGTCGGTGCAGCAGTTAATGGACAAATTTAAAGCTCAGGAAAGCGGTATTCGAGTTCGGGATGATATTTCAGAAGATACCCAGGAGCGAATTGCAACTCTGGGGTTCGACGGCTTAGAGTTGGTTCCTGAGCAGGAAAGGATTTATCCGCAGCAGGCTCTTTTTCCGGAAATTGTGGGATTTGTGAATGCCGATCGCCAGGGTCAGTCCGGCGTTGAAGCTTCTCTAGAACCTCAGATTGAGCAGTCGATCGCGTCAATGACGCTCAGACGATCGGGTGATGGGGGAATTGTGCCCATTAACCTGCCCGAGCATTTTCTTCAGCATCAGAAAGACGATTTGCGGCTTCAGCTTACAGTAGACAGTCGGCTTCAGCGGGCGGCTCGTTCTGCGTTGGATGGGCAAATGCAGAAGTACAACGCCAAGCGGGGAGCTGTGGTGGTTATGGATGTGCAGGACGGCTCAATTCGATCGCTGGTCTCCGCCCCTGCCTTTGATCTCAACAAGTTTTATGAAGCAAAAATCGAGCAGCTGAAAAACTGGATTTTGACCGACCTATATGAGCCGGGGTCAACCTTTAAGCCCGTTAACGTGGCGATCGCGCTGGAATCTGGAGCTGTGGGTTCCGATGCTTCTTTCTACGACGAAGGGGCGATCGAAGTAGACGGTTGGCCCATTCAAAACGCAGACTTTAGCTACGCAGGCGGGCGCGGACAGCTTTCCCTCACTGAAATCTTGCAGCATTCCAGCAACGTGGGCATGGTGCATTTGATGGAAACGCTACAGCCCGGTGTGTACTACGGCTGGCTCGAAAAGCTGAAGATCAATCAGCCAACAGAAATTGATCTGCCCTCGGAAGCGACCGGGCAGCTTAAGGACTACACGCAGTTTACCGAATCCGTGATTGAACCCGCGACCACCGCATTTGGACAAGGCTTTTCGCTCACGCCGATCAAACTGCTTCAGCTTCACGCCATGCTGGCAAACGGTGGTAAGCGAGTTACGCCCCATGTGGTGAGAGGCTTGGTTGACCCCCATGAAAGCCTGGTCTGGAAGCCGGACCTGCCTACGCCCGAAGCAGTCTTCTCACCCAAAACGGCAAACGCCGTACTGAACATGATGGAACACGTTGTTGAGGAAGGAACCGGAAAGGCTGCTCAGATTCCTGGCTACCGCATCGCTGGAAAGACGGGAACCGCTCAGAAAGCAAGCCCCGACGGAGGCTATATCGACGGCGCACGCATCACCAGCTTTGTTGGCATTTTCCCGGTTGAGGCTCCCCGTTATGTGGTGCTGGCAGTAGTCGATGAGCCGCAGGGCGATGATGCTTATGGTTCAACTGTCACTGCACCGATCGTCAAATCCGTCATGGAGTCGATTATTGCGATCGACCATCTCCCCCCTGCCAAGCCCACTGATCAGCCCCAGGAAGAACCCGCACAACCTTAAACCTCACTTCTTATCTCCTCATCCCCTTACTCTCACCTCCTAGTACCGCTCCAGCAACATCCCCACCTCCTCCTCCAGCGTCATTTCCTGCATCGCTGCCCATTCTGCTTGCCGTACTGCCAGAAATGCCTGTGTCAGCGGGGTTCCCAGCGCGTTCAAAAGATGCTCATCCTGCTTCAGATGCTCGATCGCCTCACCCAGCGTTGAAGGTAAGCGATCGATCTTGCGCTGCTGCCGTTCTGCTTTTGAGAAATTACCGGGATCGATCGTCACTTCTTCACCCGGCGTGAGGGCGCGTCGGATACCGTCCAGCCCAGCAGCGACCGTGGCTCCCAGAGCCAAATAGGGATTGGCAGACGCATCCACGGTTTTTAGTTCCAGATGGGTCGGACTCGGTGGAACGGGACTGCTCGGAATCCGAACGGCTGCTTCCCGGTTGTCTTTGCCCCAGCAGCGAAACGCGCCGCTCCAGAAGTGAGGCTGCAACCGACGGTAGGAATTGACGCTGGGTGTCGTGATTGCCATCAGCGCAGGCAAATGATCGAGGATCCCGGCAACAAAAGCCAGGGCGATCGGACTCAGTTCACCCGGTTGCTGTGGGTCAGGCATGAGATTTGCCCCCTGCCGCCACAAACTTAGATGCAGATGACAACCGCTGCCTGCCTGGTTTGCAAAGATCTTGGGCAAAAACGAAGCAATCAGCTCATGCTGAAGGGCAACACCATGAACGGTTTCGCGAAACGCAATCTGCTGATCGGCGGCTGTGAGTGCCCCAGTATAGCGAATCGAAATTTCATGCTGACCGTGGCCGGACTCTGGATAATACCGCTCGACTGCAATTCCCTGGGCGATCAGGGCAGCCACGATGTCATCAATCACAGCTCGATTTTGATCCATACTCAGCGACGCACCAAACAGCGTGCGATCGACGGGCGCAATTCCCTCGCTGCTGCGGGACAGCAGATAAAACTCGTTCTCAAACGCTGCTTTCACCTCTAAGCCGATTGCCTGTGCCTGAGCAATCATGCGCTGCAAAAAACTGCGCGGACAAAGTGCCCAGGGTTGCCCCTCACGCATCATCTTTCCCACCACACGGGCATGACCGGGGGCATAGGGCAATAGCGCAAGCGTAGACCAATCCGGCACTAGCCAGGCTTCTCCCACCGGACCCAAACCACTCTCTGGCGCAGGCGCATCAGCCATCACGGGAACGGCTTGTTGGGCGATCGAAATCCCAATGCCCCAATCCTGATGTTCTTCCAAAAATGCCGTATGAAATGCCTTCGCCCGAATCACATTCGCATTATCACACCAGACAATCCGCACAAAGCGCACTGCTGCTGAATCAAGGAGCCGCTGCCAGTCTTGCATCATCGCTTTCACCATTGATTCTGCCTGAGTTTGAAAGCCATTGTGACGGGGAGTTCTATCTTTGGCAAGCAGATTCTATAGTCCGCATTGCTCATCTATATCACTGTTGTATGACTGTGTTTTAGTGTCGCCTTTGAGAATTAGCTACTTTAGAAGCCAAGAATTTTTAACACAAATTGCTAACGCTCATTGGATGACAAGCTAAACAGCCTATTCTTGCGCCTTTGGTTGAAAAAATAATGATTGAAAGAATAGCTTTTACTAAAGCGGCTGTCCAAAAAATTTGGATTCAGCAAAGTTCAAAACTCGGGCAGATCGTAGAAGCCTTCTGTAATCTTTCTTTAGGGCAAAAGACATTTCAAAGATGCCTTGAGACAAGCAGAGCAGCAAACGGATAAAGGATTTTAGCATTGTTTTACTTAACCTCACCGATCGCCTCTAAATATCACCTCTAAATAAAAACCATTTCACATCGCCCCAATTCCCTCTCAACGTAATGGAATTGCGACAATAATGAAGGAAAGTCTCTCAAAAAATGTGCGATGTATTTGACTTGGCTCGACACTAATTCCTGGCTGATTGAAATGGCAGGACAAAAAATCCTGCTCGATCCCTGGCTTGTAGGGTCGCTGATGTTTGGCAAGATGTCCTGGCTGTTTAAGAGCGATCGTCGCTCCCAGCGTGCCATTCCTGATGCAATTGATCTGATTTTGCTCTCCCAGGGACTTGAAGACCATGCCCATCCGCCTACGCTAGAGCAGCTCGATCGCCAGATTCCTGTCGTTGCTTCTCCAAATGCGGCGAAAGTGGTGAATCGGTTGGGCTACGCGCAGGTAACGGCTCTGGCACACGGCGAAAGCTTCACGCTGGCAAACGCGCTCAAGATTCAGGCAGTACCCGGTTCTTTGGTCGGACCGACGCTGGTTGAGAATGGCTATGTGCTAACCGATCTTCAGCAAGGTACTTCGCTTTATTATGAACCGCACGGCAACCACGCCCCGATGCTGAAAGCACTTGCGCCGATCGATGTGGTGATTGCGCCGATCGTAGATTTGCAGCTTCCGATCGTGGGGGCAGTGATTCGCGGCAGAAGTGCGACGGTTGAACTGGCAAAAGTCCTGAATCCTAAAGTAATTCTGCCCACCGCAGCTGGGGGCGATATTGAGATGAGCGGTATTCTTCCCGGTCTACTTAAGGCAGAAGGCAGTGCGGCGGAACTACAATCACGCCTGGCAGCAGCAAAGCTCTCAGCACAGGTGATCGAGCCGAAACCAGGCGATCGATTAGAAGTGCCGATCGCCTGATTTTTGTTTGATCATCGCTGAAACTCAGACCCTACGAGGCAGAAACCGAAACGCAATCGGCAGAGCCTTCCGAGAGTTCGCCGCCAAGCTGCCGCAGGGAATTTTCTAAATCCTGGGTAAGGTTTTGGGCACGCTGTTTCACGTTACCCTGCCCATATTGATTCACCTCAAGCGGTTTGCCGATCGCGATCTTAACCGGACAGCCCCAAGTGGGAAACTCCTGCCCATACTCCAGATGAATCGGCACAATTTTAACGCCCAATCCAGGCTGATTTCCTTCGGCTTGCAGCGCGAGTCTTGCGAGTCCGGGCTTCAGCGGGTGAACCTGATGGTCGCGAAAGATTCCCCCCTCTGGAAAGATCACCATCATTTCGCGGTTGTGCAGCACTTCAACGCCGAATCGAAGACTGGCGATCGCAGGCTGTCGCGGATTCACCGGAAACCCACCCAGTCGCTGAATCATCCAACCCTGAAGCCCTTTCACTTCATCGGCAGTCACCATAAATCGGATGTCGCGCCCTGTAACAAATCGACCTGCCGCATAGGGAACCAGCAGCGCATCCCAGCGCGATCGATGAGTTGGGGCAAGAATCACCGGACCCTCCAGGGGCAAGTTTTTCTGTCCCGTGATTTCAATCCGAAAGTAGTTGGGCAAAACGAACCAGCAGCCCAAAGGGTAAACCAGGGGTGTGAGCCAGGGAGAAATTCGCGATCGAATGGTCGTCACTGGAGCTTTGGAAGAGGGTTCCGGTGGCTCAGGCATTTGCGGGGTGGAAGCGGGTTGAATCACTTCAGGTTCAGCGGGGCGATCGTGAGAAGAGTGAAGCAAAACCATAGCTAAGCAGTTCAATAAAGCCCATCACCATTGGGGCATACCTTATACCCACATTAGTTGCTCGTGTTCATCTCTCCCTCTTTCAGGGGACAGTTCCCTCGCCGTCTATTGGCTGATTTGCGGGGCGGTGCTGTTCATGAGTTCGCCGACGCTGCCTAAACCAGTCTTGCAACTGCTGACGGCAGGCAAGTTCCAGGATGCCGCCTACTACGGGAAGCCGATGAAAGGAGCAGGCACTATCGGGCAAATTGGCGACCGTCCGTACCGCCCCTGTCTTCGGGTCATCTGCCCCATACACCAACAGCCCCAGCCGCGCCTGCACGATCGCCCCAGCACACATCGGGCAAGGCTCCAGCGTCACATACAGCGTACAGGACTCCAAATGCCAGGAACTCAATTGCTGACCCGCCTGCCGCAGTGCCAGAATTTCTGCGTGAGCTGTTGGATCGCGATCTCGCTCTCGCCGATTTTCCCCCGTGGCAATCTCCCGATTTCCCTGAACAATCACCGCTCCCACCGGAATTTCTCCTGCTTCTCCTGCCGCCTGTGCCAACTCGATCGCCTGGGTCATCCAGTGATAGTGGATGAGGTAATCAGGATGATCGATCGGGGGTGGAGGAAGGGGCATTGGAGTGGAAGGGAGAAGGGAGTGAGGGGGAGTTTTTTAAGGATTGCGCCTGGGACTGTTGTAATGCAGTTGTGATGCAGTGATGGCTGGAAGGTCTGATTATTCAGGCTGCATTAGGAGTGCATCGAGCTTGCCTTCGCGATCGATCGTATAGAGATCATCACAGCCGCCAATATGTTGATTGTTGATAAAAATTTGCGGAACAGTGCGCCGACCGTTGGCGCGTTCTGCCATTTTGACTCGTGCCGCTCCGTCTCCGTCAATTCTGTATTCCGTGAAAGGAACGCCTTTCCAGCGCAGCAGCACTTTTGCCCGAATGCAGTAGGGGCAGGTTTGCCAGGTGTAGACTTCGACGTTTGCCCTGATTTTCTCAGAAGGGCGTTTTAGGAGAAAGTTGAGGAGGTTTGGCATGGGTTGAGGGGTGAAGGGGTGGATTAAGTAGAGGGGTAAGGGGGTGGAGGGGGTGATGAAGGAGTGAAGGGGCGAGGATCGCCTGGAGAAGTTTTGCGATCGCTTTGGATGTCTGGATAAACTCCACCGCTTCACTTCAAAAGCAACTTTTTAATCTGCTCCAGCTTTCCCTGATACGGCGCGTATCGCCAGGGCAGATCAAGCCAGAAGGGCTTAGCGAGGATGCTTTTGTAGTGCGAGAAGGTGTCGAAGCTGGCTTTGCCGTGGTATTTGCCGATGCCGCTTTCGCCCACGCCGCCAAAGGGAAGTTGCGCTACGCCGACGTGCATGATCGTTTCATTGAGGCAAACTCCGCCGGATGACGTTTCTTGGAGGATGCGCTGCTGGAGTGGTTTGTTGCGGGTGAAGAGGTAGAGGGCAAGCGGTTTGGGCTTGGACAGGATCAGGTCGATCGCCTCTTCAATATCGCTGTATTCAATCACAGGCAGGAGCGGACCAAAGATTTCTTCCTGCATAAGGGGTGCATCCAGATCCACGGAGTCGAGAAGGGTGGGGGCGATGTAGCGATCGCTTTCATTTAGTTGACCGCCGACAATCGGCTGACCGTTCTGCATCAGATGAGCCAGTCGCTCGAAGTGTCGATCGCTCACAATGCGTCCGTAGTCAGGGCTGGTTGCCGGGTCGTCACCATAAAATTCGCGCAGGGCTGCGGTGATGGCTTCGATGAGTTGGGGTTTGATGCGGCGATCAACCAGCAGATAATCAGGCGCGATGCAGGTTTGTCCGGCGTTGATAAATTTGCCCCAGACGATGCGTTTGGCGGCGGTTTTCAGGTCAATATCCGCATCGACAATGCAGGGACTTTTGCCGCCCAGTTCCAGCGTGACCGAGGTGAGATGTTTGGCAGCGGCTGCCATGATAATTTTGCCGATCGCCGTTCCGCCCGTGAAGAAAATATGGTCAAACTTTTCGTTGAGCACTGCCTGACTGACTTCGACCCCGCCTTCGACGATCGCAATATATTGGGGGTCAAAGGTTGCCTCGATCAGATCGGCGACGACGCGAGAGGTGTGGGGTGCAATTTCCGAGGGTTTGAGCAAAGCGCAGTTTCCGGCGGCGATCGACCCCACCAGGGGCGAAATCATGAGCTGAAACGGATAGTTCCAGGGTCCAATAATCAGCACCACGCCCAGCGGTTCAGGAATAATTTGGGCTTTCGCCGGAAACTGTTCGGGCGGCGCACCAATGCTTTTGGGCTTCATCCAACTGCGTAGATGCTTGATGGCGTAGTCAATTTCCTGAATCACACCAACTTCAGTCGCAAAGGCTTCAAAGCCGGGCTTTCGCAAATCTGCCTGCACTGCCTGCATAATGGCTGCTTCCCGATCGAGGATTGCCTGCCGCAGCCGCTTGAGCTGATTAGTCCGAAACTCGATCGATCGCGTCTCGCCTGTCCGAAAATAGGCACGCTGTCGCCGCACGACACTTTCAATCTCAGCTTGCATCTGGTTTGTTTCGGAACCTGCGATAAATTGCACCATACCCAGCAACCTCTCCTGAGACATCTCTCTTCTACCCTAAATTCTTCTTAATAAATCGACAAGATTTCAGGAACGATCGGTTGAACTGCGGTAGCTAGAATTTGGGCAATTGGTTTTACGTTTGGTTTTACGTGTGGTTTCACTTCGCCGCGCAACTGCTTTTTTAGGGTTTATCTCAAATTCAGCCAGGGAATTCCTACCAAAAGGTGTAACCAAAGGTCTGAAAAGTTCACCGAGATCAGCAATGCGTGATTTAGATCAACAAAAAGCACTCTCGATTGTGTGTCATGCTTCGGTGTTTCTCAGTTCCGCGATCGTTTCCATTGTCATTCCGATCGTCATTCTTGCCACCAACGAAAATCCAATCGTAAAAGCAAATGCAAGAGAATCAATCAATTTTCACATCAGTCTGTATATCTATGCGATCGCCGCGTTCATTGTCGGATTTTTTGGCTTAAGTCTTTTCATTCCCTTTGTTATGGACGACTCCTTGATTACGCTAAACCTGCCGTCCGTTCTTTATTCGTTTCTCTTCGAGATTTCGCTAATGATTATGGTGGGGGCTGTGCTGCTATTTGTCCTGCTCTGGCTTGCCAGCTTGATTTTGCCGCTCGCTGCGATCGTCCGAGTTGCCAAACGCCCTGAGGTTCCGTATCGCTATCCCCTGATCTTCCGGCTCCTTTAACCTTGATTCTTATGCAAACCGAAACCAGTCAACGCAAACTCCTCTCTGCCCTCTGCCACGGCGCGATTTTGCTCAGTTCCACGATCGTTTCTGTTGCCATTCCAATTATTATCCTGTTGGTAAACGAAGACCCGGTTGTGAAAGCCAATGCGATCGAATCCCTCAACTTTCACATCAACGTTTTTCTCTATGGCATTATTTTCGGTGTGCTGACGGTGGTGTTGATTGGAATCCCACTCCTGGTTTTGCTAGGGGTTGCTACACTCGTGCTGCCGATTATTGCGATCGTCAAAGTCCTTGATCGCCCCGATCTGCCCTACCGCTATCCGTTTATTTTTCGCCTGCTGTAATCGGCTAAGCGACTACTTAAAGCATCAAGCTTGAACTCCCCACATGGGAGTATGCTATTAACGCAGTCGAACCTTACAGACTGAACATTGCAGACTAAAGAGGACTTCTCATGTCGATCGCTCGAATATTCGCCCTGGGCGGAGTCGTCATGTATCCCCTGTTGGGGCTGTCGATTCTGGCGATGGCTCTGATTCTAGAGCGGCTCATTTTCTGGTTTCAGGTCGGGCGAAAACAGGATGCCATTGTGCGCGATGTCCTGGCACTTTATCGTCGCAGTCCCAAAGCTGCCTTCCAGAAGCTCGAACAAAACGTGAACTTGCCGATCGCCCGCATTTTTTTAGCCGCCTTAGAGCTAGAGCAATCAACCCCCGACGAGTTTCGCTTAGCGTTGGAGAGTGCAGCGCAGGCAGAAATTCCCCTCCTGAAGCGATTTAACACCGTGTTTGAAACCGTGATCAGCGTTTCCCCCCTGTTGGGACTGCTGGGGACAATTCTGGGACTGATTACATCATTTGCCTCGCTGCGGATCGGCGAGTTGGGCGGACAGGCAACTGCAAACGTCACCGCAGGTATCAGCGAAGCCCTGATTTCGACTGCGGCTGGCTTGGTCGTTGCTATTTTTACCCTGCTGTTTGCCAATATGTTTCGAGGACTGTATCTGCGTCAAATTGCGCTGATTCAGGAATATGGCGGACAGCTTGAACTGATTCATCGTCGTCGCTACGAACGTGGAGGACTGCCTAATGCGTCTGCCTGATGAGCCGGAATCTCAGTTTCAAATCAACATCGTGCCGATGATCGATGTGATTTTTGCGATTCTCACTTTTTTCATTATGTCCACCCTGTTTCTGACTCGATCGCAGGGCTTACCCGTTAACCTGCCCAAAGCCGGAACCACCGAGAATCAGTCCCAGGAACAGTTTGTCATCACGATCGACCCTGCCGGAAACCTTGCTCTCAACCGAGCCGCGATGCCGCTAGACACGATCGAGGCCCAAATCAAAGCCGAAGCTGCCACCGGTCAGCAGCCGCTCGTGGTGATCAACGCAGATACAGCAGTCAGCCACGGTAACGTTGTGCAGGTGATGGATCGGCTGAGGGCGATCGATGGGGTGCGGTTGGCGATCGCGACAGAACAGCCGTAACGGGAACTACGGACGGTTAATCGATCGCAGTAGCCACAGCGTTGATGCTAGCCCGATAAAGTGCGCCAGAATCGCGTTGGTGTTGGACTGCACGACCAGTAGATCGAGCGGCGTGATAAACCGGAGCGGATTGCCCGAAAAGATGACAAAGCCCTGTTCAAAAGACTTCAGCAGCAGTGCCCCCGCGATCGCCTGCGCTCCTAAAACTGTCACCAGCAACCCTGCCAGATTGATCAGCAGCCCGATTTCCAGAATCCGAACTGTATCGCCACGCTTGGGACGCTCGGCACTGTTAGCAGCGGTGAGCTTGCGGGCCAGGCGAGTATAGCGAAACGCCCAATAAATGCTGGCAGCCAGCGCAACTAGCCCAATAAAAGCAAAGAAAAGCCCTGCCCCAGTTCCCGGATTAGCAGCGACCGGAGTGGTAGGATTCCCCGGATTCGGCGCAGGGGCACGGAGATTTCCCCCGGCAAAAATCAGCACGATTCCTGCAACGACTCCCAAAATCACCTGTGACCAGAAACTCACCCAGCCCAGAATTCGCAGCGATAAAGCAACGCGCCGGATCGCTGGAGAGACAGACACAGAACTCGATCGATTTGCCATATCCCGCACTCAAGGAAGATTCTCTCAGTGTAGATCGAGCGATTCCCAACTTGAGTTAGCGATCGAAGAAAAAACTGCCCCGTCTCGATTGCCATGCCATCAAGCTTGCCAAACCGCCCAAAAACAGCAGCCCGATTGCCCCAGATAGCGGATTGCGATCAATTCCCGTCAGCAGCATGGGAACGCGACTAGAGTAGCGAATCAAATTGCCCACATTCACCATGTAATAGCCCCAGACCAGTCCGGCATGCAGCCCGATCGCAAGCCCGAGCCTGCCTTGAGGACAGCGCGGATCAGCCACAGGACGGGGAACGGCAGTCGATCGCTTTGCCCAAACCAATGCCAGCCCCAGCAGCACCAGTCCTGGAAACTGAGGAAAAGTGCGAATAATTTCTGCGGGGGATTTAATAAAGTGGAGGCAGGCAAAAATCAGGCTATCTGCCCAAAGCACCGTTTTGGGGGAATAGTCGCGCCGCAGTTCGTCATAAATCCAGCCGCGAAAGACAAGCTCCTCGGCAAAGCCGATGCCCAACGCCATCACGCCACCTTCCAGCCCAATTCGCAGAGATGGGGCGAACGCTTGCCACTCAACCCAGCCCAAACTGCTCTGCACACCAAACAGAAAAAACAGGCTAAGCAAACCGATCGCCAGCCCCAACAATAGCTCCCGCCCATTTTGTTTGCTGAACACCAGCCCATAGGTCTGAAAAATTCGCCGATCGCCCTGTACCCTTTTACCCCAGACGCGAATCAGCAGCAGAAACGCGACAAACAGCAGAGACATGGTGAAGATCGTGACTTGATTGGCATCGCGCACGAGGAGGGCGATCGGCGCAGCAAAGGGCAGCCAGACTCCCACCACCAGCAGAAGAAACGCGATGATTCGGACTGGGGCAGGATAAAGAGCGAGGCGAGTCAGGATGGGTTTCAAGCAGGTTTTAGGGAGGCAAAACGATCGGGAAGGGGTTTATCAGGAGATTTGAAGAGGCGCCGAGGGTCTCCATTGCCCCGTTCGTTCAGGAAATCGTCAGGACAGAACCGTTTATTCATCAGGCTCGATCGTGCTGGTTAACCCCCGGCTCTTTAAACCTTCGCAGTAAAATTCGGCGTGTTCCTGGGCGCAAGTAATCACCAGGGCAATGCCATTGACGTGCGCTTCCATCATAATGCTGACGGCTTGCGGCATCGTCAGGCCACTGACGGTTTCCATCAGTGACTTAACCACATGCTCCATTGAATTAAAGTCGTCGTTGTGCAGCAGCACCTTATAGCGGGGAGCAGGTTTACGGACGGTTGATGTAGAACGCTCTTGAATCGTTTCGACTGCCACAGGCTATCTCCTCAAATCGAAGTCTGACGGTTTTGCGAAGGAGTGCAATTCAGCTCACACGGTTTCCATGTTACAGAAAATTACGTGGGCAGGCTAAAGCCGCTGCGCCTGAATCAGAACGTTGAATCAAGGTTAAATATAAGGTAGGGGACAGCGATCGTGACTTCCCCAGGTGCAGAGTCAACGCTATAGATAGAGCCAGTTTTCCCTGAAAATCAATAAAATTGCTCTATCTAGCCTTTTATGCCGTAACCTAGTGGGTGCTGCTCCCCAGGTTCAGCAGGTTCCCTTGAACAAGCCCCCGGACAAGCTTATGCAAGCAACCCCCAAAGGAAACGTTCTCCGTGTCAATTCCTCGACGGCAGACGATCAGCAAAATCCCTCGATCGCGATCGACGAGCGCGGCAATTTTGTAATCGCGTGGCAGAGCGACAGTGAGGAAGACGAAGAAGAAGTTCTCGCCCGCTTCTTTCTCCCCGGCGGCACGGCTTTTGCCCCAGAGTTTTTGGTGAACTCGCTACGGGAGGGAGACCAGGAACGCCCCGCTCTCGGAATCGATGGAATTGGCAATACGATCGCGGTTTGGCAGGCTGAAAATCAAGGCGATGCAGGCAGCGGCATCTTTGCCCAGCAATATGAGTTCAGCGGAGATGATTTCCGGGAGAATGGCTCTGAGTTTCGCATTAACACGACCACTGAGGGACGGCAGCAAAATCCGGACGTTGCGTTTGAACCGCTCGGAACCGATGAAGAAAACCGGGAAGCGCGTAACTTTGTCGTGGTCTGGCAAAACGAAGGACGCACAACGAACGAAGTGATCGGGCGCGATGAGAGTGGATTCGGCATCTTTGCTCAACGCTACAACAGTTCTGGAGCGCGTCAGGGCAGAGCTTTTTTGGTGAACACAACGACCGATCGCGCTCAGATCAATCCGGCGGTTGCAACGGACTCGGCGGGCAATTTTGTCGTGGTCTGGCAGAGCCGCACCCGGAACAACGGGTATGACATTTTTGCCCAACGATTTGATCGCTTCGGTAATCCGATCAACAATCAGTTTCAGGTGAATCCACGGGTCAGAGGCGATCAGATTAATCCTGATGTCACGGTTGGTCCGGCTGGTAATTTTGTCGTGGTCTGGCAGGACCAAGAGCAGGACGGGGACGGTTCAGGTATTTATGCCCGTCGCTACAACGCCAGAGGAAATGCGGTCGGTGCAGAGAATCTCCGCGTCAATTCCACCACAAACGGCGATCAGCAAACTCCGTCGATCGGCTCAGATAGGCAAGGCAACTTTACGATCGTTTGGGCCAGCGATAGCGATGATAATTTCAATGTGCTGGGACAGCAGTTTGGCTCGAATGGCAGCCGCATCGCCGGTGAATTCCAAGTCAACAAAACGACCGATAATGACCAGACCCTGCCCCAGATTGCAGTTCGTCCCAATGGCAATTTTGTTGTCGCGTGGCAGAGTGATGAGGGCGACGATCGCGGCACAGACATTCTGGCAAGACGCTTCACCGTTCCTCAAAATAGCGGCGGCAACGGCGGTAATAATGGCGGCAACAATAATGGCGGTAACGATGGCTCCCCGCCAACGACTCCTAGCCGACCCCGGCAACTGCGGGCAGCGCGATCGGCTCCTAAGGCAGATTTAATTGTGGGAACCGTAGAGGATGATCTGCTCAACAGCAGCAAAGGCAACGATCAAGGGTTCGGCAAAGCGCAATGGCTTGGCAAAGCGGGAGGCGATCGATTTGTGATTGGTAAAGGTCTAGGCATCAAGACCATTCTTGACTTTCAGCCAGGGAAAGACCAATTGATCCTCAAGGGCAATCTGCAGCTAGATGACCTCGTTTTTCTCCCGCAGGGCAGAAACACTGCGATCGAGGTAAACGGTCACCCAATTGCCTTTCTACAGGGAGTCAACCTTACGACAGAAAGCTTCAGCATCTAACCTGCGGGTGATTCAATGCCGTCCGAATGCGGATCAAATGCCGATCGCCAATCCCCCCTGCGATTCCTGGACAGTCTCAGCGAGGGAGTTATCATAATAGGCAGTGTTGATGTTTCTTAACAAATCGAAACTGAATGATAGCTTCCTCCCCTGGCTTAAGGGTCAAGGTTACAACGCTGCTGAAGGAAAAGGTTCTGTTCGGAAACGAACCCAGTCCAGAGCTGGCGGCAATTTTGCTGGTGTACTTTGTGCAGGGCATTTTGGGGCTGGCGCGGCTGGCGGTCAGTTTCTTTCTGAAAGATGACCTGGGCATGAGTCCGGCGCAGGTGTCGGCTCTGCTAGGGGTGGCTGCGCTGCCCTGGATGATCAAGCCGCTGTTTGGCTTTGTTTCCGATGGACTGCCGCTCTTCGGCTATCGTCGTCGTCCTTACCTGATTTTGTCTGGTCTACTGGGCACGACGGCATGGGTGGCTCTTGCGACGATCGTTCACGATGTCTGGTCGGCAACAGCAGCGATCGCGCTGGGTTCGCTTTCGGTGGCGTTTAGCGATGTGATCGTCGATTCGCTAGTGGTCGAGCGGGCGAGGACCGAGTCAGTGCAGGATGCCGGATCGCTGCAGTCCCTCACCTGGGGAACGGCTGCACTGGGCGGGTTCCTCACGGCTTACCTGAGCGGCATTTTGCTGGAGCGTTTTAGCAACCAGACGGTGTTTGGCATTACGGCAACGTTTCCGCTGATCGTGTCGCTGGTGGCATGGCTGATTACCGAAGAGCCGATCGACCACGCCACAGACTGGGCAGCGATTCGAGAACAAATCAGCCAGTTGCGAAAAGCAGTGAGCCAGCGAGCGATCTGGCTGCCAACGGCGTTTCTGTTTGTGCTTCAGGCAACGCCCACTGCCGATGCTGCTTTCTTTTTCTTTACTACCAACGAGCTGGGCTTCCAGCCAGAATTTCTGGGGCGAGTTCGGCTGATCACCAGTCTGGCTTCGCTACTGGGGGTCTGGATGTTCCAACGATTTTTTAAGGCAGTGCCGTTCCGGGTAATCTTTGGCTGGACGACCGTCATCTCGACCCTGCTTGGTATGACAATGCTGCTGCTCGTTACCCATGCAAATCGGGCGATCGGCATTGACGACCATTGGTTTAGCCTGGGTGATAGCCTGATTTTGACGGTGATGAGCCAAATTGCCTATATGCCGATTTTAGTGCTGGCGGCGCGGCTTTGTCCGGCAGGGGTGGAGGCAACCCTGTTTGCGCTGCTGATGTCAGTGGTGAACCTGGCAGGCTTGCTGTCCTATGAATTTGGGGCACTCATGATGCACTGGCTTGGCGTTACCGAAAGCAACTTCGATCGCCTCTGGCTGCTGGTGCTGCTTACAAACCTGAGTACACTGCTGCCGCTGCCGTTTCTGGGCTGGTTGCCCAATGCGGAAGAAAGCCAGATGCCTCAGACTGTGATTCTGCCAGAAGCCTCGGCGGAACCGATCGAAAATTTGGGCGCAACGAATCCCGAACTGGTCACCGAACTGCGCCAGTAAATTTCCTTAAAACCGCCGAATTGCCTTCAGGATTTTGCAGCTCCGCTCCCTACCCTTCACCGCCTACCGCTTGCTATGCAACTCGAAACCAACCCGTCTTCAAAAAATGCGTCTCTGTCCTACGACTTGGATCAGTGGCAGAAAGGCTATCGATCGCTCAAACAAGAATACGACTATGCGATCAACGAAATCGAAGGACAAATTCCGCCCGAGCTAGAGGGAACCCTGTTTCGCAACGGACCCGGACTGCTCGACATCAACGGACAGCAAATTCATCATCCGTTCGACGGCGACGGCATGATTAGCGCGATTACGTTTCAGAATGGACAGGCCCACTATCGCAATCGGTTTGTCCGCACGCAGGCATTTTTAGAAGAGCAGCAGGCAGGCAAAATCCTTTATCGTGGCGTGTTTGGCACCCAAAAGCCGGGTGGCTGGCTGGCGAATTTTATGGATTTGCGGCTGAAGAATATTGCCAATACGCAGGTAATTTACTGGGGCGGCAAACTGCTGGCACTTTGGGAAGCGGCAGAACCCTATCGGCTCGACCCTGCCACGCTAGAAACGATCGGCTTAGACTATCTCGATGGCATCCTGGAACCGGGAGAAGCGTTTGGGGCACACCCGATCGTTGATCCGGCCTGCCAGTTTGACCAGGGCGCGCCCTGCCTGGTGAATTTCTCGATCAAGCCTAAGGGACTCTCGACCACGATCACCCTTTACGAACTCGATCCAGCCGGCAAACTGCTGCGAAAGCAAGTGCGATCGGTTCCCGGCTTTGCCTTTATTCACGATTTTGCCCTCACACCCAACTACTGCATTTTCTTCCAAAACCCGGTGGACTTTAACCCGATTCCGTTTGTGATGGGATTGCGCGGCGCAGGTCAGTGTCTGGAGTTTAAGGGCGATCGTCCGACGCAGGCTCTCATTATTCCCCGTCAAGGGTCTGCCCCGATTCGAACCATTCCGATTCAAGCAGGCTTTGTGTTCCACCATGCCAACGCCTTTGAACAGGACGGCGATTTGTTTGTCGATTCAATCTGCTACGACGCGCTGCCCAGCATCGAACCGGATGAAGACTATCGCCAGGTCAAGTTTGCTGAACTCGCACCGGGTCAGCTCTGGCGGTTCCAGTTCAATTTGCAAAGCAACAGCGTCACACGCCAGCTTATCGAAAGCCGCTGCTGTGAGTTTCCCTCGCTCCACCCCGATCGCACAGCTCGTCCATACCGCTATGCCTACATAGGAGCCGCCCATAACCCGACCGGAAACGCTCCGTTGCAGGCAATTCTCAAAATCGACCTCACGACGGGAGAACGTCAGCTCTGGAGTGCTGCCCCGACCGGATTTGTGGGAGAACCCGTCTTTGTGCCGCGTCCTAATTCGCTCAGTGAGGATGATGGCTGGCTGCTCACCCTGGTCTTTGATGCCAAGCGAGAGCGATCGCAAATCGTGATCCTGGATGCTCAGAACCTCGCTCAGCCCCTTGCCCGCCTACACCTCAAGCATCATGTTCCCTACGGACTGCACGGCACATTTACCCCAGAGTGCTTTATCCGTATTTAGCCGTAAATCTGAAGGCACTCGATCGCCCGTCGCGTGAATCCTGCCTAGCGCAAACCATCAATTGAATCAGGCCTCCTTTTAGTCGCTGTCGCCACGCAGCGCACACTGGGATGCAGGAATTCTGTCCCTGAATCGGGAGAGGTTTCTGGCATCCCTTTTTTATTCTAATGAAGGGTTTTAACGAAGGGTTTTAACGAAGCAAACGACATCCACACAGGAGCTTAAACTTGATCGTCCTGAAGCTTGATAAATCCATCGAATAGACAAGAAACTGCAATTAGCTCGCTCGGCTACTTCGAGGATTTAGTCCATTACAGAGACTTCGAGAAGCTTCAGACTATGTACAATCTGATTAATTTCACGCAGGAAGATATGTATCGGTGTGCGATCGACCTTCGCAGCACTTATGCAGACGCAGACAATATGGAAGAAGTCGCAGAACGAATCGTTCGCTATCTTTACAACAATTGTGTAGATCCACAAACCGGAGAATCTGCCTGTGCGTTAGTCCGCCTGTTCAAAACTCATCCTTACAAAAACTTGCCGATCGAGCTTCAGATTGCTGCTCTTGATCTTTTGAAAGTTGATTCGATCGCCGACGAAACGAAGTGCTTAACCTTGATGGCAACGGCAGGAGACGAACCGCACTGGAACACAAGAGACGGCTCATCGGGACACAAAGCGATTCCCTTATTAAGCGTCGATTTTGTTAGCAAGATTCCGATGATCTCGCGACTAATTCAGCAATTTGGGTTAGAAATTGACACGGTTTTAGAACCCATACCCGACCTTTTAATTCACTCAGAGCGGAAAATTCATAGCACCTTTATCTTTCATGTTCCGACCGCGTTAGGTAGCCAATATATTCCTGCTCAAAAAGATTTTGTGGTTCCTTATCAGGTGAAGTCTGTTTTAGGCTTTGGCGGTTTACTTCCTTCTGGCAATCTTTTTGTGATCATCATGTTTACTAAAACCTGGGTTCCCCAAGAAACAGCAACACTCTTTAAATGGGTATCGACCTACACCTGGCTTGCTCTCACTGCATTTGACGGAAAAGCCGTATTTGCAAATCTGATGTAATCGATGAACTCACTTACCCGCCATCTCCCATCTCCTCACCGACTCCCCACTCCCCACTCCCGACTTCCCCATTAAATAACTCAAAACTCTGCCGACAAAACTCCCGAATTTGCCCTTTCATCTCCTCGATCGGCTCAGTCTTTCCGACAAATTGCCAGTTCTCGATCGTAGACATCCGCCACTGTTCGCCGAGATGGGTAAACCCTGCGGCTTCGATGCCGATCGCCCGATTCTTCTTCGTCCCCGGGTCTTGGTAAAAGCGAATTTGCACCAGGACACTGCGGCTTTGCAGGCGGCGACTCCAGCCCGGAAAGTGAAACCCGATGTCGATCGAGTCAGGGTCAACCAGATCACGGGTATCCGGGTCGTTTGCCCAGGGCTTCAGATCTGCCCGCGCATCGGGAAACTGTGCCTTAAACAAATTCACGACGGCGGCAATTTTGGTCGCTAGCTCTAGCCCGATCGCCTGTTCTGCTGCGTTCACTCGTTACGATTCCTCCTACTTTTTTGAACGATGTCCCAAGCGCAATCGATAAAACAGTGTCAATTGATACTATTTTTTGCAGAATATCGCCGTCTTCAGAGTCTTATTCATAAAATGAATCTACGAGTGACTTCCGTTCCCCTGACCAGTTAACCCAGAGGGAGGAAGCCAGACTCGCTTTCTTTACCGTAATTTAACTGATATCTCTACAATTCCTTCGATCGTCCGGTAGATTCGGCGATCGTGCCCTTTGCGTTTTTGCGTTGCTCAAGACGATCGATCTTCAGAGAAACTGCTTCCCTTCTGCACTGGCTCACAGGTCGAGTTTTGTTTCTTAGAAAAATGTTTGAACAGTCCTGACTGTTCTCCGAATTGTTCCCCCAGCCCTCTAATCCTGAAGGGAACTGAGCCTTCTCTAACGTTCAAAGTCTCCATTAATGGGGATTCAGGAAGCAGCGCAGAACTGACACGACCTGTCAAACATCCCCTCAAAAAGGTCAGGTCAACTGCCCCAATTTTCTTCTGTTTCTCTCCAGTTTTTCTGCCTGGCAGTTTTGTGATCGTCGATTGCCCCCATTCGATCGCTGCCATCTTTCCTCGTTTTCGTTAAAAAGCTTTCGTGATTAGGAGCCGCACTTCATGACTCTTGCAAATCGGTTTCAAAATCTTCCCGTCCTCGATCAGGCGCAAAAAGAGCAGGCATTTGTGCTGTGGTTTGAGCAGGTCGGCATTCACGATGTACCGGTCGTGGGCGGTAAAAATGCCTCGCTGGGAGAAATGATTCAGCAGCTTACACCCAGAGGCGTGAATGTGCCAACCGGGTTTGCAACGACTGCCTATGCATTTCGCTATTTCATGCGGCAGGCAGGGTTGGAACCAAGGCTGAGGCAGCTATTCGCCAATCTGGACGTAAACGATATGGCGCAGCTTCGGGAGTGTGGTAGACAGGCACGGACGCTGATTCTGGACACGCCCTTTCCGCCGGAACTGGATCGGTCGATCGTGGATGCCTACATTCAGCTTTGCGATCGGTATGGAGCATCGCTAGATATCTGTGAGGGCATGCGCGGCTTAGAGCGGGAAGACTGCTTGAGCAAGCATAGCGGTGTGGATGTGGCAGTGCGATCGAGTGCAACGGCAGAAGATTTGCCTGATGCCAGCTTTGCTGGACAGCAGGAAACCTACTTGAATATTCACGGCATCAGTCGAGTGCTGGAAGCCTGCCATCTGTGCTTTGCCTCGCTGTTTACCGATCGAGCAATTTCCTATCGGACAATCAAAAACTTTGATCACTTTGAAGTCGCGCTCTCAGTGGGTGTGCAGAAAATGGTGCGATCGGATCTGGCAGCCTCGGGCGTGATGTTTTCGATTGATACAGAATCTGGCTTTGAGAATGCTGCACTGGTGACGGCGGCTTACGGGCTAGGCGAGAACGTGGTGCAGGGTGTGGTGAATCCCGATGAATACATCGTGTTCAAGCCGACGCTGAAGAAGGGCTTTCGTCCAATTCTGGAAAAGCGGTTGGGCAGCAAAGAAATCAAGATGATCTATGACATTGGCGGCGGCAAAGCCACAGTGAACGTCCCGGTTGCCAAGTCGGAGCAGCAGCAGTTTGCGATCCATGACGCCGAAATCCTTCAGCTTGCAGAATGGGCTTGCATTATTGAAGACCACTATTCCTCGGTTCACGGCAGCAAAACGCCGATGGATATCGAGTGGGCAAAGGACGGCACAACCGGAGAGCTGTTTATCGTCCAGGCTCGCCCAGAAACGGTTCACTCCCAGAAGGTGGGCAATGTGCTGCGCTCTTATCGGCTGAAAGACCCGGCTCCGGCTAACGTGCTGCTCACCGGACGCGCTGTGGGCGACATGATTGGACAAGGCAAGGTGCGAATTATCACCGAACTCGATCAGCTTGAAGCGTTCCAGGAAGGCGAAGTGCTGGTGACGACGCGCACTGACCCCGACTGGGAACCGATTATGAAAAAAGCAGGAGCTGTAATCACCAATCAGGGTGGGCGGACCTGTCACGCGGCGATTATTGCCAGAGAGTTAGGCATTCCGGCAATCGTCGGCAGCGGCGATGCTACGGGTTTGCTGCATCACGGTCAGGAAGTGACGGTTTCCTGTGCCGCAGGCGAAGAAGGACAGGTTTATGCCGGACTGCTACCCTTTGAAGTCGAAGAACTGCCGCTCGACAATTTGCCTCCCACCCGCACCAAAGTCCTGATGAATGTGGGCAATCCGCACGAAGCATTTGGACTGGCTGCCCTGCCCTGCGACGGCGTTGGACTGGCCCGCACTGAATTTATTATTGCCAACCACATTCGCGTGCATCCCCTCGCCCTGATGAACTTCGATCGCCTCGAAGACAAATTCGTAAAGCAGGAAATTGCTCGGATCACGGCTCTTTATCCCCACAAACCCGACTACTTTGTCAGCCGCTTAGCTTCGGGAATTGGCATGTTGGCAGCCGCCTTTCACCCGAACCCAGTGATTGTGCGAATGTCGGACTTCAAGAGCAATGAGTATGCGAACTTGCTGGGCGGCAGAGCCTTTGAGCCAGAAGAAGAAAACCCGATGTTGGGCTGGCGCGGTGCATCTCGCTATTATGACCCGAAATATCGCGATGCCTTTGCACTGGAATGTCTGGCGTTTAAGCGAGTGCGAGACGAAATGGGCTTAACCAACGTGATTCCGATGATCCCTTTCTGTCGCACTCCCGAAGAAGGTCGCAAAGTGCTAGCAGAACTCGCGAAACACGGCTTAGTTCGGGGCGAAAACGGCTTGCAGGTCTATGTGATGTGCGAACTGCCGAGCAATGTCATCCTGGCAGACCAGTTCAGCGAAATCTTCGACGGCTTCTCGATCGGCTCAAACGACCTGACTCAGCTCACCCTGGGACTCGATCGCGACTCCGCCCTGGTGTCTCACTTATTCGACGAGCGCAACGAAGCCGTGAAAGAGCTAATCCGCATGGTGATTCAGCGTGCTAAGGCAAAAGGGCGCAAGGTCGGCATCTGCGGCCAGGCTCCCAGCGATTACCCTGAATTTGCCGCCTTCCTGGTAGAGCAGGGAATTGATTCGATCAGCCTCAACCCGGATACGGTGCTGAAGACGAGATTGACGATCGCGCAGACAGAGGGGCGGAGAGTGGGTAGATGAGTGAGTGGGTCGGTGAGTGAGTGAGGAGATGCGGGGCAGGTTTTGCTTGAGATATGGGAGATATATCAGATCAACCACAAGACCTGCCCTTAGGGCATTTTTGAGGGGGAACAATTCGCGATCGGGGAAGCGATCGAATGATTACCGTGGCTAAATCACGAGATCAGTTCGCTCCCCATTGCTGGAGAACGCTCAAACACTCAAAGTCCCTCAGAATTGACCCCTTTGGGGCTACCTAACGCAGTCAAACTCAATCCTTCACCCTTCAGTCCAGCAACACCAAAATTATTTTGCTATTTTGCGTCGCGTTCAACAGGCTCCCTGATTCGCGCTGTCACCAGGACGGCAGGTTGAGAACTGGCTTGCAGCGAAGGTACACGAGCATCGAGGATTTGCAGGCTTTCCAGCAGGGCGCAGCAAACGATCGGCTCGGTTTCGCGGTTCAGCATCAGGCGAAAGGTTTCTGCTAGTTCTTTTGGGGTGAGCAATAAAGACGGGTGAGGTTGGGTGAGGGCGTGGGTGAGTTGCCGCACTGCCAGCAGTCGCTTGAGCGGGTCGGAGTCTGCCAAATCGATGAACCAGTCTCGATCAAGCGCGGAATTCAGGGGAGCGTGGCTGATCTGGGTCTGCCGCCAAACTTGCCATGCCAACAGACCTAAAACAGTCAGAACGGCTGTGCCCTGAAGCACAAACCCGACCGCTACCCAAGACGATTGCATTTCCTGCCAGATCGAGAGCGTTAGATAGCTCATCCCTACGACGAAAATGCTACTGCCAAGGGTCAATATAAAGGGGCGATCGACGGTTTGCCACCAGTGCTGGCAGATTGCCCACAGCCGTCTTCCCTGTCCCTGTTGCAGCAAATACCCCGCTGATAGCGTCAGTAGCCCCAGCCCCAGCGAAATGACCAGTCGCCAGTTCCACAGCAGCAGCACGAGCAGCGCAGCCCCGCTCAACAGCCAGCCCTTCGAGGCAGAGCTATAGCGAACGATTTGCTGAACGCTGGGTCGCTCCAGCCATTGCAGCGCATAACGCCGAAAGGTTTGACGAAGCGGATATCGGGAACGGGATGAAGATGCTTGTGCCACAGGACTAACGAAAAATCACACGAAGGGGATGAACAAGAGAAAATAGACTGAAGCCAGCAGACCGGGAAGAATCCCTGAAAGGGTCTGAGGCATACCGTCCAGAGTCTAGCGCTTCCAGCGGCTAATCTCCAGTCTATCGTCTTGAAACTATAGGAAATTTGGGTGTCTCCTGTGTCTACTTACGATGCCATTTATGCGATCGTCCGGCAGATTCCTTCCGGCAAGGTCGCAACTTATGGTCAAGTCGCAGAGTTGGCAAGCCTTCCGGGGCAGGCGCGGCTGGTGGGCTATGCCCTGTATCGGGTAGATATGCAGTTGGACGACATTCCCTGGCATCGCGTGATTAATGCGAAGGGGAAAGTGTCCGAGTCTCCTTTTCGGCACGGAACCGATTACCTGCAACGATCGCTCCTGGAGCAAGAAGGCATCGTGTTCAGCAAACAGGGAAAAGTGAGTCTGCGGCAGTATCGCTGGCAGCCCGAATTTGTCTCAAGCCCCTACCGAATGGTTTCCGAAGCAGCGGCAGGCTCAGACGACGGCACGAGCGACGGCTCCTCGCAGTCCGCAGGCATCAGCCCGGTCTGATGAAATTCATAGCAATTTTTGCCGCGCTGTTTGGCGCGATACATAGCAGCATCGGCTTGTTTCAGCAAATCTGAGGGCGTGATGCTATCAATTGGATAAAGGCTAATGCCCACACTGGTCGAAATCGAGAGCAGTTCTCCTTGCAGGACGATCTTCTGAGAAAGGGTCAGCAAGATCTTATCGGCAACGCAAATCACATCCGAGATGCTGGGAATTCCGGGCAGCACAACGACAAATTCATCGCCGCCCAGGCGAGCCACCGTATCACTACTTCGCAAACAGCCGAGCAGCCGTTGCGCCACAGTTCGCAGCAGCAGATCGCCGATGTGGTGTCCATAGGTGTCGTTGATTTGCTTAAACCCATCCAGATCAAGGAACAGCACTGCCACCATTTGATTTGGGTTTGCCCAGGTGAGTGCGCTGCTGAGGCGTTCTTGCAGCAGTTTGCGGTTAGCGAGTCCGGTCAACAGATCATAGAAGGCAAGCCGGGTTAAGTCTTCTTTAGCTTGCTGTAGCTCAGCGTTGGACTGCACCAGCTCAGCCGCCGTACGCCGCAGTTCTTCTTCCACCTGCTTGCGTCGGGTAATATCGCGAATCACTCCCACCAGAAACACATTGCCCGCCGCGTCTCGGTGCAGCGATCGCTTTGTGGCAATCAGATAAGTCACGCCTTTAGCATCGGTGAATTCTTCTTCGGTTTCCTGCTGAGTACCGCGCTGAAACGTGAGTTGATCCTGTTCCCAAAAGCGGTTGGCTTCCTGAGCCGGGAAAAAGTCGAAGTCTGTCTTTTCCAGCAGCACGTCGATCGGGTAGCCAATAAAGTGGGCAAATGCCCGATTCAGCACAATCCAGCGATGGGACTGATTTTTGACAAAGACTGGATCAGGAATCGTATTAATGATGGAATTGAGAAATTCCTTGGATTTCTTGAGTTCTCCTTCCTGGCGAGCAATGCGTCCGGTCATCGCGATCGTTGCACCCAGCAGAGCACTCAGCGGTGGCACGAGCGGCAGCCAGTATCCCAGCAAAAAAGCGACATAGCAAATGAGCATGAGTCCCAGGCTAGCCACCCCCACCCGAACCGCCGATCGCTCCAGCGGACGAACCCACCAGCAGAGCGCAGCCCCCACCCAGCACCAGAGCCAGAGCCAGAGAATCTTAAACCCTTCTGGCGGAACGTGCAGCAGCGGACGCTGATCCAGCACTGCGCTTAAAAGCTGGCTGACAAACTGCGCCTGTAGCTCGACTCCGCTAATCGGCAGCGAGTTGCCACCCAATCCTCCGCTGTAGGAGGTGTAAAAAACGTCGCGGACGCTATCCGACGTGGAGCCAATCAGCACAACGCGATCGCGCATGATTTCTGGATCGAATTCGCCTGATAAGACCTGCGAGAGCGACAAGGATTCAAATGCGGCGGCGGGACTGCGCGGATTTGCCAGAATTTGATAGCCGCCCACATCCGCTCGCATATAACCCCCAACCTGGGAGGCGATCGGCAGCAGCTTGAGTGACCCAATTTCGACCTGAGTGCCTCGGGCACGTAAGCCGATTGATTCTGGCTCCAGGTATTTCAGAGCAAGTTTAAGGGCAAAACTGCGGTGCAGCTCTTGCTTAAGCTGAAGAAACAGCAGCGATCGACGCACCACGTTATCCGCATCAATCACCACGTTGTTAAAGCCCACCTGCTGCTGACGCTCGAGGGTTGTGGGTGGGGCGACTGCGGCACTCTCGTTATCGGGCAGCTTTTCCGTGCCAATTAGGTTGGGTGTGGTGGCGAAAATTCTTTCTAGCTCAGCTTGACCCTCACCGACTGACAGATCGCGATACAGCGTTAGCCCGATCGCTCGCGGCTCAGCCGTGCGAACTCGTTCGATCAGGTTTGCCAGCACTTGATCAGGAATAGGCCAAGCTTGAATCTGGCGGATATCGGCATCGCTAATCGTCACCAGCACAATGCGCGGATCGGCTGCCTCGATCGGGCGCAGACGAAACATCTGGTCGAGCATTGCCAGCTCAGGAGCCTGTAGCAAGCCAAAATAGCGCAGCAGCAAAATACTCGCCGAGATCACAAGGCTCACTTTCCACAGCGGACGATGCTCTCTTTTGAGAAGCACACGCAACCAATTGAACTGTTTCCGAAACTGCCTCATAAACCTTGCGCGAAGGGTGGTATTGCGTGGAGCTACCGTAGATAGAATGCCCGATGGTCGCCTGTCGATCGCACCAAAACGCTGATGTATAAACAGCCAGAAACAAATGAGCAGAAACAGGAAAAAACTTTAGATGATCCTAAAGTAGCAGGAAAGGAATGGAGCACCTAGCTTGCGCCTTTAGCAGAGCAATTCCTGAGAAGCAGCTTGGACAGTGAGAGCAGGCTTTGAGCAATAAACTTTGAGCAATAGACTTTGAGCGATAGACTTTGAGCAATAGACTTTGAGCCACAGACTTTGAAAAGAACGCAGAGGTTCCCTCCGTATAAAGCGGCATTGCCCCACGCCCTTGTCCCTACCGGGCACTTTGTCAACGCGACAAGGGCAATTCGACAACAAAATTTGAGAGATTATCAGCAATTTGGTACTCTTTGTTAAGGTTTGTGATCAGCCTTTTGAAAAAAGACCGTTTTACTGCTTGCGATCGATCGGGCAATCGGCGGCGTTGACACCCTGCAAACAGCTTCACATCGAAGTCCTGGCTTGCAGCAGTCTATACCTTAGAGCGGTTGTCTCAATTTTTGGGACAGTTCTAAGCTAACCAGTACGATTGCACCGTTTTATTCCTTGTTTTATTCCTTTGTTGAGTTGAACTGCTGAACGCGATCGCATAATTTCTTTAATCCTGACTATCCAGCCCAGTTCAGCAAAATTGTTCAATCTGCCACTGTAATCTTCGTTATATTGCGTCTAGGTAGGTACATTCATGTCCATGACCGTTGCACCAGAGCAAATCGAACGGATTGTTTGGAATCAGCACCATGACCCGTTTGAAGTTTTGGGACCGCACCAGCTTCATCAAAACGGAAAATCCGTTTGGGCAGTGAGAGCCTACCTGCCCCGTGCCAATGCTGCCTGGGTCGTTTACCCGGATGAGCGCAAAGAATACCCGATGCACGCGGTTCACGATCCGCACTTTTTTGAGTGTGTGCTCGATGTCGATGAACTGAAAAACTATCAGTTGCGGATTCAGGAAGGCGAACACGAGCGGGTAGTTTACGACCCTTATGCGTTTCGATCGCCTAGCCTCACTGATTTTGATCTTCACCTGTTTTCCGAAGGGAATCATCACCGCATTTACGAAAAGCTCGGCGCACATCCGACTGAAGTTGACGGCGTCAAGGGCGTTTACTTTGCGGTCTGGGCACCGAATGCCAGAAATGTCTCAGTGCTCGGCGACTTTAACCAGTGGGATGGGCGGCTACACCAGATGCGGGTGCGCGGAAATGGCGTTTGGGAGCTGTTTATTCCCGATATTGGCGCGGGCACGAGCTATAAATACGAGATTAAAAATCACGCGGGTCACATCTACGAAAAATCCGACCCCTACGGCTATCAGCAGGAAGTTCGCCCCAAAACCGCCTCGATCGTCACTGACCTTTCTTCCTACGAATGGAAAGATAGCGACTGGATGGAGCAGCGTCGCCACACCGATCCCCTGACGCACCCTGTTTCAGTGTATGAGGTGCATTTGGGCTCCTGGTTACACGGCTCAGCGGCCGAACCTGCCCATGATCAAAACGGCAATGTGATTCCGCCCGTCATTGTGGCAGACCTGAAGCCAGGCGCACGGTTCCTCACCTATCGGGAACTCGCCGATCGTCTGATTCCTTATGTGAAAGAGCTGGGCTATACGCACGTCGAGCTATTGCCGATCGCCGAACACCCTTTTGACGGTTCCTGGGGCTATCAGGTGACAGGCTACTATGCGGTAACCTCCCGTCATGGCACACCTCAAGATTTCATGTATTTTGTCGATCAGTGCCACCTGAATGGAATTGGCGTGATTGTGGACTGGGTTCCTGGTCACTTCCCCAAAGACGGGCACGGGCTGGCATTCTTCGACGGCACGCACCTGTACGAATACGCCGACCCCCGCAAGGGCGAACACAAAGAATGGGGCACGCTGGTGTTTAACTATGCCCGCAACGAAGTGAGAAACTTCCTGGTTGCCAATGCCCTATTCTGGTTCGACAAGTTCCACATTGATGGGGTGCGGGTGGATGCAGTGGCATCGATGCTGTATCTCGACTATCAGCGTCCGACAGGCGAATGGGTCACAAACGAGTATGGTGGACGGGAAAACATCGAAGCGGCGGACTTTCTGCGGCAGATGAATCACCTCGTCTTTAGCTACTTTCCGGGGACATTGACGATCGCCGAGGAGTCTACGGCATGGCCAATGGTGTCCTGGCCCACTTATGTCGGCGGGTTAGGGTTCAACCTCAAGTGGAATATGGGCTGGATGCACGACATGCTCGATTATTTCCACATGGACCCCTGGTTCCGCCAGTTCCACCAGAACAACGTCACCTTCAGCATCTGGTACGCTTTTAGCGAAAACTTTATGCTGGCGTTGTCTCACGACGAGGTCGTCCACGGTAAAAGCCCAATGATCGGCAAAATGCCGGGTGATGAATGGCAAAAATTCGCTAACCTGCGCTGCCTCTATACCTATATGTTCACGCATCCAGGTAAGAAGACCCTGTTCATGAGCAATGAGTTCGGGCAGTGGAGCGAGTGGAATGTCTGGGGTGATCTGGAATGGAATCTGCTTCAGTTTGAGGCACACCAGAAGCTGAAATACTTCATGAGTCGGCTGAATCAGCTTTACACCAGCGAACCCGCTCTGTATCAGGTTGATTTTACCCAGGAAGGCTTTGAGTGGATCGATTGCAGCGATAACCGCCATAGCGTCGTGTCCTTTATTCGCCAGGCAAAAGACCCAGACGAGTTTGTCATCACCGTCTGTAACTTCACGCCGCAGCCCCATTCGCACTATCGAGTCGGCGTGCCGGAGCTGGGCTTCTACACGGAGCTATTCAACAGCGATTCTCGCGAGTACGGCGGCAGCAACATGGGCAACCTGGGCGGTAAGTGGGCAGAGGAATGGTCATTTCACAATCGCCCTTACTCGATCGACCTCTGCCTCCCTCCGTTGGGAGTGCTGGTGCTGAAGCTCGATCGCCAGAAACCCAAAGAAGCTGGGCGATTGGAGTAGGACGGGGAACTGAAGCTCAACGATCGGCGACAAGAATAGGGATAAGAGGACTTTGGAGGAGTTTCGGAGGGGCTAAAACGTCTCAACCTTCAGCCAGGGTTGTCACGATAAAACCAAGGCTCATTCAGGTTCAATTGTCTCCTTTTAGCTTCACGGCTACGATAAGAAACAGTGTCAGGAGTTGAACGGGTATGTGGATTGCTGCGATCGTCTGCTTTTTTGTTGCCTTTGTGCTGGCAAGCCTGGTTGAATACTGGGTTCATCGCAAAATGCACGTTGCCCCGGAATCTACGCTGGGGGCGCGACATCTGGATCACCATAAGAAGAATGACGGACAGGGCGTGTTCTGGGAATTTCTGGACTATCTGAAGGGCAGCTTTTTTCTGATGCTGCCGATGTTCCTGGTATCCTGGCAGATGGGGTTGGGCTGGACGCTGGGTGGCGTTGCGTTTGCGGTCTTTTCTGCATACGCGCATCAGCTTCAGCACGAAGACCCAACCAAGTGCTTCTGGATGAAAATGCCTGTTCACTATGTGCATCACAAGTACGGCATGTGGCATCACAACTTTGGACTGGCAGTAGACTGGTGGGACCACGTTTTCGGCACGTACAAAGCTGTTAATTGGCTGGACGAACAAGAATTAAGCCGCCCGACGCGAAGCCATCTGGAATTACGCTGGTGGTAGAATGCCGCGAAGCTGTTCGCCCCGTCGGAAAAATCAAAAAAATTGCAAAATTTAGGCTAAAAACTCAGGTGCAGGATTCGAGAGAGAGAGTTCAAGCTGCATGATCGATTAAGACAGCCTTCCAGCTTCTTGGATCGCTGTCTAATTTTTTATCAGCGACGATCGTCTGGCTGAGATTTGTGCTGAAAGAATTCTGCGGTAGATTGATGATTGGAAGGGAGTGTTTTGGGTTTGGCGATCGTGCCTAACCATTAGAAGCTTAGCAATTAGGAATTTAACCCATTCAATGATTAATCAAAATATTAAGATCATCCAGCTCACTGGAATTCTGGATGGAACGCAAGCAGATCAGCTCCGGAACGAAGTAAGCCAATGCCTGACTACAGGAGCAAGGTGCGTTTTGATCGATTTTCAAGATGTGACATTTATGGATAGTTCTGGTTTAGCAGCTTTGATTACAGCAGTTCGCTTAATTCACGATCAGGGCAAAAAACTTTATCTTTGCTCGGTCAATCAGCAGGTCAAGATGCTGCTCGAACTCACAAGCATGGATCGAATTTTTCGCATCTTTGCAGATCAGGAAGAGTTTTTGACTCAGGCTAAAGATGAGCCTTCCAGCTAAAAATATTAGCTAAAATCACTGTCTGAAATTACTAGCTAAAATCAGCTCGGACAAGCGCGAGATCATCGCTTAAAGAACGCCCCTGAAACTGCTTAAATAGGCGATTGAGAACCTGCTCCAAATTGGTTTGCTGTCCAGCATCAATTAATAGCTGAATAAAGCTTTCCAGCCCCCACTGATTACTGGCGTGCTGCACCTCATAGGCTCCATCGCTGTAGAGATAAAGGACGCTATTCGCAGGAATTGTTGTGACCTTGCAGTTGACTTGAAATTGCTCAATCATACCGATCGGAAAATTAGGTGTTCGCAACAGTTGAGTCATGGTAGACAGGGCATCACTCGTGAGCAATACGGCAGGTGGATGTCCAGCACTGGCATAAGTGAGCTGTCGAGAACTGGGCTGATAAACGCCGTACCAGATCGTGAAAAATTTCTGGTTCTGGCTATGCATTTGAAACGCCTGATTTAGAGCAGTCAAAACGGCTTCGGGATGACGAAAATCGACTTCGGGTAGAGACTGCGATCGCAGCAAGTTGAGCAGAATCACCGATGGCAAAGCCGCCCCCAGCCCGTGTCCCGACACATCGAGCAAATACAGCACCAGATGGTTGTCATCCAGCCAGAAGTAATCAAAGCAATCGCCACCAAGCTGACTGGAAGGAATAAATCGAGCGTCAATAGAGACTTTGCCCTGCACCGGAGCAGGTAGGAGCGATCGAACATAGGCAGCCGCTTCGCTCAGCTCATCTTCAAGGCGCTGTTTTTGGGTTTGTAAATCTTGATTGAGCTGATACAGCCGCAGCCCAGCCCCAACCCTTGCTTTTAGCTCACCAAAATCAACTGGCTTTGACAGAAAATCGTCCGCTCCATTATTCAATCCCTGAATTCGATCTTCGATCGCCATTCTTGAGGTAAAAAGAATAAAAAAAGTTGTTGTTAAACGAGGTTCTGCCTTGATTTGACGGCAAACTTCTAGACCGTCCATCGCTGGCATATTCCAGTCGCAAATAATCAGGGCAGGCTGAAACTGTTTTGCCTGTTCGATGCCTTCCTGGCCATTGGCGGCAGTCATCACCTCATGCCCATCATGCTGTAGCAGTTTTTTGACGGTCAAACAGATTAACGGATCGTCATCAATTACCAGAATCTTAAACATGAATTCGGAAACGAAAGAGAGTATAAATCTGTTTAACTTAGTGCATTTTTAAACTGAGCTAGATACTCCTGAATATGATTCAGCGAAGATTCAATTTCGGCTAACAAAGACTCGATCGATTTAAACTGCTGTTGGCCAGCCTGTTGCTCTAGTTCTGCCGCAGCCGATTGGATTGATTTTGCTCCAATATTAGCACTCGACCCGTTCAAATGATGAGCGGCTTGCTCTGCCAGACGA
The DNA here is from genome assembly GCA_014695325.1 of Cyanobacteria bacterium FACHB-502. Classification (GTDB taxonomy): domain Bacteria; phylum Cyanobacteriota; class Cyanobacteriia; order Elainellales; family Elainellaceae; genus Leptolyngbya_A. The sequence continues at coordinate 37,464 of JACJNZ010000019.1, forward strand.
TAGTTTTGCCGATCGATCGCCTGCCGCAAAGTCGTTAAATGGTCGTGACTGTCCTTCAGAAAAACGTGCAGCAACTCAAGCTCAAACTCTGGAGAGTTATCAGAGAGCTGATGCAGGTAGTGTAGGTCAAGATATGCCTCCAGCGACAGGGAAACTGCCTTTTGATCCGTTTGAGGAACTTCTGTGGATGGGTTAGAGCCTGGTTGCTCTGGCAATTTAAGTTGTTGCATCCATTGTTTCAGAACAGCTTCCAGCATCACACGTTGAATTGGCTTCTGAAGATAGTCATTCATGCCTGCGGCGATCGCCCGTTCCTGGTCACGCGGCAAATTGCTGGCAGTCATGGCGATGATGATTGCTGGCTGAGAATGGGTTAACGCTGTACCACCCGATAATGGGGGACTGGATAAAGCAATCTGCTCGTGCTGCCGGATGGCGATCGTCGCTTCAAATCCATCCATACCGGGCAGTTGACAGTCCATCAAAATCATGTCGTATTGCTTCTGGGCAGTTTTCTGAACCGCAGAGCGACCGTCTGCCGCAATTTCGACTATATAGCCCAATGATCTTAGCTGTTGGCTGATAATTTTTTGATTTGTAAGATTGTCTTCTACCAGCAAAATCAATTGGGATGACACTTCTAATGAACTCCGGGATTGGAGAATTTGTGAGATTAATTTCTGAGATGGAAGCGTTGAGGGTTCGCTTTGCTTTTCCTCGTTTTGCTCTGTTTGAATAATCTAACTAATCTTCCAGGAACCAGGCAGCCAACAGCAACCCGATCGCCACACTAAACCAGAACGGTAAACGCAGCGAAAACAGAAATTCCACTGGGAAATAGACTGCTTTTTCAGTAAAGAAAACAGTGAGAATCAGCACCATTCCTAACAGAACAATTGGCATTACGGCTACCCCTCGTATTCAGTGTCGATCGCAATCTCCAGCGTGTCTTCGTCGATCGTGATATACAAGATGTTCGGACGACAGCATACCTGACAATCCTCCACGTAGGACTGAGTAGACCCCGCACTGAAATCGATAAACGTCAGGCTTGGTTCTCCACAATAGGCACAGACATATTCTGCGGTGTTTTGCATTCGTTTTTCTCCTGATCATCTTGCTTTTTAAGTGCCTGAATCCGCTGCAAGCTGCCGCCCGCCAGTAGAGTTTGCTGAGGATTTAAAAATCCTGCCGCTTCGAGTTCGCTGACCAGGTTTGTTTTTAGAAGCTCCCACGCCGTTTCGGTTTCAAACAGCCAGAAAAAGCCATAAAGCCCCGGCGTAAAAATCGGATTGGTCGGCTGATGAAAATCAATCAGGGTAAACACGCCGCCCGGCTTGAGAACGCGATGTACTTCTCGCAAAATCTGGCGGAGCTGATCAAGCTTCATTTCGTGCAGGGCTGCGCTGGTATGCACCAGGTCAAACTGTTCCGCCTCAAACGGCATCGCTTCTGCCCAGCCTTCGACAAACGCTGCTTCGGGTACATTTTTCTGCGATCGCTGAATCGACAGAGGTGAAGCATCCAGCCCGACCACAGGGTTCGATGCGAAGCCCTTGCCCGATTGGGCTAATCGCCGCACGAGGTACCGAGTTGCCTGACCGCTGCCACAGCACAAATCGAGAATCTGCATTGCTGGATCGATCGACAGTCCTTCCAGTGCCAACTGCCGAAACCGTGCCTCTCCGCCCACCGTTAAAGCCGCCAGACGACTGATGCCATCGTACAGCCATTGATAGCGATAGCTTAAATCTCGAAGAATCGTAGCCATAGAGTCATCCGTAGGGAATTTGGAATTGCAGAACCTGGAACAGCGCGTTGGTTTGGAGGTTCTATCTGTAGTCTTGACTCAGTCTTTGAGAGATTAAGTCACTGCTTGGCTCAGTCACTGCTTGATTAAGTCATTGAGAGATTAGCGTTTATACTCCTCCTCTCAATCTTGACACCAGGAGCAAGCGTCAGTACAACAAACCGATTGTCCCGTATAGACTCCCAATTCATTTCCAATCCCCAATTCCGAACCACAGATCATTCACCGCTCCCTTCCCATTCCAAATTCTGAACCCGAATTACAGATTACGAATAATTCGCCGCTCTAGGGCAGCCTGAACCGCTTGCTGCTGATCTCGTCGGGTAATCCAGCGATGATACGTGCGGTTATGGATTGCGACAGAGTGACCCATCATGCGGGCAGCCACTGTATCGGGAATCCCGAAATGAATCGTGCGAACTGCCCAGGCGTGGCGCAAATCGTAGGGCGAAAAGGGAATTTGATAGCGGCGAAACTGCGTGGCAACCTGCTGTCCGATGCGTTGAAGCGTGGTTTGATGCAGATCTAGATTGAGGGGCGGCAGCCGGACTTCGCGGAGATTAAAGCGATCGACCCATTCCGGGTAAAAGGGCCACACTTCATGGCTTCCGGTTTTGGTGGTGGGCAAAACTTCGATCGCGGCTTCGGCTTCGCCCTGGATCAGTGCACTGTAGTTGCAAAAGAAAACCTCGTGATTTCGCAGCCCGTAGGTCGCCATAACGCCATAGACAAATTGCCAGGTCGGGCTGGGAATCGTATCGAAAATCGCAATAATCTCTTCGTCTGACGGCAAGCGGCGCATCTGGGTTTTGCTGGGGCTATAGGTTCCCCACAGGGTTTTGAGGTCGATCGGCAGTTCCAAATGCAGAAATTGCGCCAGCGCGTTCAGAGCAGTACAGCAAACTTGCCGACTCCGGGCATTGGCGGGAATAGCTTGAATCGTGCTGTAAATTGCTTCGGTCAGGGTGAAATTGGGATGCGATCGAGTGGTGGCTTCCAGCTTTCGCAGATAGGGCGCGTAGGTTTTTTCCCAGGTGGTGCGGGTTGCGCCCGGATTGCTATCTTTTGCCAGATGCTCTAGAAAGTGCCGCTCGAACGCCTTCAGCTTTTCTGCCAGATCCATTTGATGCAGCCGCTTTCCTCCAGCGACTGGTAAATGTTGCCGCCAGTCAAAGGTATTCTGGATAAGCTGTGCTGCAATGACTTTCACCTGCTGTTCTGCCTGCTTCAATCCGCTGGGCGTTGCCGGGAGATCAAGCGGAACTCTCTGCTGATGCGCCCGCAGGCGATCGCTTCCCGGACGGGGGGGCAGGGTTCCCCGCAGACAAAGCTTACTGCCGCGCCGCTCAATCTGAAGTCCCATACGAGCAGCCTTCAGACGTTGATTTGCCTGCTCGATGCGGGGATCGATCGAACTATCGGTGTCTTTCGATGACGAATCTGACATCTTTTGTTAGGTTGCAGATAGACCGTGACTCATTTTTAATAAAAGGAAAGCTTACAATACACTGGTTAAGTAGAATGAGGGCATAGCAGGTGATGGCTTGCAGAGCCGATTGAGCGAGTAGTGAGGCAACGCTGGCGATTCTATTCAAGCAAAATCTCGATTGGAATTGAGCAGAGCGGCACAAATTAGAAAAGATTATTGTTAAAATCAGTAACAAATATTAAGGGAAGGACGAGTGGCAGTTATGGGTCGTGTTGGCGTTCTACTACTCAATCTGGGCGGACCGGATCAGCTAGAGGATGTCCGTCCCTTTCTGTTTAACTTGTTTTCTGACCCAGAAATCATCCGTCTACCCTTTCCCTGGCTGCAAAAGCCGCTGGCGTGGCTGATTTCCTCGAGTCGTGCGAATAAATCGCAAGAAAACTACAAGCAAATCGGGGGTGGCTCTCCGCTGCGCCGCATTACCGAAGAACAGGCAGACGCACTGCGCAATGCGCTGAAAGAAAAAGGGGAAGACGCTCAGATTTACATCGGAATGCGCTACTGGCATCCCTTCACCGAAGAAGCTGTGGCTCGAATTAAGCGCGATGGTATTGATCGCCTCGTGATTCTGCCTCTGTATCCGCAGTTTTCGATCAGCACGAGCGGGTCAAGCTTCCGCCTGCTAGAGCAGCTCTGGCAAGAAGACCCTGCGCTGCACGGGATCGATTACACAGTGATTGCGTCCTGGTATAAGCGATCGGGCTACCTGAAAGCAATGGCAGACCTGATCGCTAAAGAGCTAGACCAGCTCGAAAACCCGGATCAGGCCCATATTTTCTTCAGCGCCCACGGGGTTCCAGTGAGCTATGTGGAAGAGGCAGGCGATCCCTACCAGCAGGAAATCGAAGAATGCGTTGAGCTAATTATGCGAACGCTGAATCGCTCGAATCCCCATACGCTGGCGTATCAGAGCCGGGTGGGTCCGGTGGAATGGCTGAAGCCCTATACCGAAGAGGCGATCGGAGATCTGGCAAAGCAGGGCGTTGAGGATTTGCTGGTTGTACCCATCAGCTTTGTCTCAGAGCATATCGAAACCCTGCAAGAAATCGACATTGAATATCGCGAAGTCGCCGAGGAAGCCGGAATCGAGCACTTCCATCGCGTGCCTGCCCTCAATACCCATCCCATCTTTATTGACGACTTGGCAGATCTGGTGATTTCTGCGATGAATTCGCCCAGTTTAAAGCTGGCAGAAGTCACCCAGATGAAGAAAAGGGTGAAGATGTACCCGCAGGAACGCTGGGAATGGGGCATGACCACCACCGCAGAAGTCTGGAACGGACGAATTGCCATGCTGGGCTTTTTGGCACTGCTGATCGAGCTAATTAGCGGTCACGGTCCACTGCACTTTGTGGGTTTGCTGTAAGGAGTTATTTGCTGTTAGGGATTATTTGCTGTCAGGGATTGGTTAAAGAGTCTCCAATGTCTCTTAACCGGAGCTGCGGGCGAAACGATCGGATGAGTGAGGGATATCGGTTGAAGTCCGATCGCGCCTGAGGAAATCGGAAATAGCTCATCGCCAATCCAGATCATCGCCAACCCCTCTCCTTATCCCCTTACCTCCTCACTCCTCTACCCCGGCAACAGCGGCAGCAGCAGCGTTACAAAGTAATAAACCAGCGGTGCGGTAAAAACATAGCTATCGGCACGATCGAGAATTCCGCCATGTCCGGGAATAAGCTGCCCTGAATCTTTGACGCCCGCGTCGCGTTTCATCATTGATTCGGTTAAGTCACCAAGCAAGCTGGCGATGCCGATCATTAATCCTAATGCCATGCCGCTGAGGGGTGAACCTGCCCAGCCGAGATACCATGCGCCGATCGTCGCAACGGCCACACTTGCCAGCACTCCGAACACTGCCCCTTCAACCGTCTTTTTGGGGCTGATATCGGTGAGGCGGGTTTTACCGAAGGTTTTGCCAAACACGTACGCGCCAATATCGGCTGCCCAGATGCAGAGAAAGGTGAGCAGCGTGGCGGTGAGCCCAACGGGAAGGTCTTGCAAGTGGGGCAGAGGAAAGGGAGGCCAGTAGCCGCTCAAGGGTAAGTTGCTGACTTCTGCACTGCCCAGTGCCCGCAATCGCACCCAATAGCTAGGCAGGTAGCCGCCATAAAACAAGCCTAGAATCGAAGCGGAAATATCAGCGATCGTGGCAAATTTGGGCTGAAACAGCAGATAAAAGCAGATAAACGTTCCAGCAACAGGCATCACGGCATCAGCAAGCGGCGAGGAAAGGGTGGCAGTTACCAGCAGAATTTGACTGACGACGAGCGTAGTTTTTGCGGCAGGCGCAATGCCTTTGGCGCGGGTTAGCTCAAAATACTCTAGCTGCCCCAAATAGACGATAATGCCGAAGCCAAGGGTAAAGTACCAGCCTCCCAGCAGCGTCATCCCCAACGCCAGGACGATCGCCACAATTGCACTGAGAATACGCGGTAGCGGTATGGGCATAGTTTGACTCAAGACTTAGTTGCCTGAATGTTGGCCTGAATGTTGGCTGAATATTGCCTGAATGTGGCCTGAACAGTGAAGAGATAGCTTGACGAATGACGGCATAAAGTTCAGTTTCAGCACTACTCTGCCACAGATTTCAGTTCTACAGGAGAATTGACCGAACCGAGAACAAAATTGAACACCGTAGCATCCTTCCCACACCTGCTATCCACAAAAACGCAGCTAAACGCGATCGATTCAGGCTGAGAAGAGATTTGAGCAAAGGGAATTTGAGCCTGATCGGGCGAGGTCCAGCCGCAATTCCTCTTAGTCTACCTTTTCACCGCTCAGCACAAAAATGGGATCGACGGCGGCAAAGAGCTGATGGTTTCCGCGTGTTTCGAGCCGATTGACCGCCGATTGCACCACTTCAATATTGCGGGCACGCAGTTCTGCTAATCCTTCAGAAATGGCATACAGGCTTTCAAAATTGTTTGCCGTTGCCACGATGCGACCCTGAGGCAAAAGCCGCTGCCACACTGCCTGCAAAATGGTTTTAATCGGACGCCCCCCCTCTAGACACACGCAGTCAGGCGCGTCACTTAAGTTCTGCAAGCAGTCGGGCGCACTGCCTTCGATCACTTCCACATTGCTAACGCCAAAGCGATCGCAGTTTCGCCGAATCAGGCTTGCCACTTCCTCATCTCGCTCGATCGCCACAATGCGCCCCTGTGGGCAGAGCAGCCCTGCCTCAACCGGAATCGTTCCCGTACCCGCACCAATATCCCACAGGATTGAATTTGCCTTGAGCCGCAGCGAAGAAATTAGCAGCACCCGCACTTCCCGTTTGGTGAGCGGAATACCGGGCAGTTGCTCGAAGAGGGCATCGGGAATACCGGGAGTCACATAAGACCAGAGCGGAGAAGGCATGGGCAAAGGAAGGGGGAGATAGAGGGATCAGGGGGTGGGGGAGTAGAGGAGTAAAGGAGGGGGTAGTTTGCCATTTGATCTGGCGATCGAATCCCGTGACCTTTTGGGATCGGGTTTTTAATCAGCGTTGATGGCTGTTTGGCACAACTCCCTTTGTTGTATGACTTGTTGCATTACTGCTGTTAATGCATCACGACTCGAATCGTTTTCAGGGTTAAGTCGGCGCAGCCTGTGATCATCCCACCTGCTTTCAGGATTTGCTGAAGCCGATCGATCGCTTCGAGGGTCACGACTTCTCCTGGCAATAGTAGCGGAATTCCGGGGGGATAGGGGCAGACCAGCTCTGCGCTCACACGATCGATCGCCTTTGCCACAGGCAGGGTTTGGCTGGGCGCAAAAAAAGCAGCTCGGGGCGACATTGGAGCGATTATCTCTTCGGGAAACTGCGAAGCATCCAGCATCGGCAGAGGAGCATCGGGCAAAAGCAAGGGAGATGCAGGCGGCATGCTGTAATCGTGGCTGAGACGCTGAAAGGCATGGACAAGGCGATCAGCATCCTCGATCAGATTGCCAAAGGTGAGGATAAAAGTGAGGGTGGTCATTCCCGGCAGCTCGGCAGTCACGCCAAACGCTTGATGCAAAATTTCGTCGGCGGCAAATCCGCTGAAGCCTAAGCCTGAAACCTCGATCGTTAAACGAGTCGGGTCAAGGGCAGGAAAACCCAGCCGTGCAACGGATTCAGGAGCCAGGAGGCGAATATCGGGAATCGAGGAAATCTGGGAACGCACTCTCTCGGCAAGGGCGATCGTTTCACTCAGCAACGCTTTTCCCTGGGTTGCCATTTGCTGACGGGCGGCATCGAGCGAAGCCAGCAGCAGATAGTTTGGACTGGTGGACTGTACAAGCTGGAGGGCACGCCGAAGCCGATCGCGATCGATCCGGTTTCCCTGAACGTGCAGCATTGCCGCCTGGGTCAGAGCAGAAAGGGTTTTGTGGGTAGACTGAACCGCCAGATCGGCTCCTGCTTGCAGGGCAGACATCGGCAAATCCGGGTGAAAGCTAAAATGCGCTCCATGCGCTTCATCCACCAGCAAAGGCAAATTGTGGGCGTGAGCGATGCGGGCGATCGATTCCAGATCAGCACAAACCCCGTAGTAGGTGGGCGAAACGATCAGCACGGCTTTCGCATCCGGGTTGCGATCGATGGCGGCTTGAACGGCTGCCGGAGTCACCGCATGAGCAATGCCCCAGGCTGGGTCAGCAACAGGCTCAATCCATCCCGGTGTGGCTCCCGACAGAATCAGGGCTGCGATCGCTGAGTGATGGGCATTACGGGGCAAGATAAGACGATCGCCGGGTTGACAAGTTGCCAGCACTGCCGCTTCGATGCCGCAGGTCGAGCCGTTTGCCAAGAAATAGGTTGCCTCCGCTCTAAATGCCTCTGCTGCCAGGCGTTGCGCTGCTTCGATCACGCCTTCGGGCGCAAACAAATTATCGAGTTCGGGCAGTTCGGGCAAGTCTGCCTGCAACATTGCGAAGCCGACTCGCTGGGAAAATTTGTGCGGTGAGCCCTGTCCCTGTTTGTGTCCGGGGGTATGAAACACGGCTCGATCGCGCAGGGCGGCAGCGTTGAGGGCATCGAGTAACGGGGTTTGAGCTTGATCGGACATGGGGCAGGCAAACTACAGAAGAGAATGAGCAATTTCTCTACTGTAAAGGTCTACTGGTGGATAAGGTCTACTAAAGAGGCGAGGCTGCCATCTGCATAAAAATGGTTTGCGCGTCTCGTTCGTCTTGCTTCGATCGCGACTGACGCTGCACATATTGCCCGTTCGGTTGTAGCTCCCAAGCGTGGCGATTGTCCGAGAGCAGAATGCCCAAAATCTCCTGAAGATCTTTGACGAGGAGCGGATCATCGATCGGGGTCATTGCTTCGATACGGTGATCGAGGTTGCGGGGCATCCAGTCCGCACTGCCGATGTAAACTTCTTCCTGTCCGCCATTGTGGAAATAGACAATGCGCGAGTGTTCCAAATAGCGACCGATAATGCTGATTACCCGAATTCGATCGCTCATGCCGGGCAAACCCGGACAAAGGCAACACATGCCGCGTACAATCAGGTCGATTTGAACTCCGGCTTGCGAAGCTTCGTACAGGGCAGCGATAATTTGCGGGTCGACCAGGGCATTCATCTTGGCAACGATGCGTCCCGACCCGCCCTGCTGACAGTGCTGCATTTCTCGCCGAATCAGGGCAATTAGCCGATCGCGCAAATTCACCGGAGCCATCAACAGCCTGCGATAGGTTTGCTGACGCGAATAGCCGGTCAGGTAGTTAAACAAGTCGGTCAAATCTGCACCCAGGTCTTCTCGGCTGCTCAGCAGTCCCAGATCGGCATAAAAGCGAGCGGTCTGGTGATTATAATCGCCTGTGCCAATGTGAACATAGCGACGAATGTGCTCCGCTTCTTGCCGCACGACCAGGATAATTTTCGTGTGAGTTTTTAAGCCAAGCAAGCCATACACCACATGAACGCCTGCTTTTTCCAGCTTACGTGCCCAGGTAATGTTTTTTTCTTCATCAAACCGGGCTTTTAGCTCAATCAGCACCGCAACCTGCTTGCCCTTTTCTGCCGCCATGATCAGGGCGTTGACGATCGGCGAATCGTCTGTGGTGCGATACAGCGTCATCTTGATTGCCAGCACTTCAGGATCGTTTGCCGCCTGGGTGATGAACTGCTGCACTGATGCGCTAAACGAGTGATAGGGATGATGCAGCAAAATATCTCGCTGTCGCAAAATCGAGAAAATGTCTTGCCCTTCTTTGCTTGCTTTTGATCGCTCAGTCCCATGCCGCAGCACAGGCGGAATCGTCGGACTCCAGGCAGGTTCTTTTAGCTCAGGCAGAGCCAGCGTGGTCAGGCTCATTACATCCCGCAAACAAAGCAAGCCCTCCAGTTCGTAAACATCCAGGTCGGTCAGCTCCAGTTCTTCCATCAGCATTTGCTTCAGGCGTTGCAAGGCAGCTCCCGCGACAGAACGATCGGGGGAGTAATTGGGCGCACTGGCTTCGATTTCCAGGCGAACCACCCGACCGCCAATCCGCCGCTTGCGAAGCTCTTCTTCGATCGCCTCCAGCAAATCATCGGCTTGATCTTCTTCGAGTTCTAGATCCGAATCCCGCGTCACACAAAACAAATGAGCTGCCACGATTTCCATTCCCGGAAACAGTGCCCTGAGATTGTGAGCGATCACCTGCTCGACCGGAACCCCTGCCCAAATTGGCGGATTCGCATCCCATAGTTCAGACGGCAAGAGGATAAAACGCGGCAGCCCATCGGGCACTTTAACTCGCGCAAAACGCTCTGTTTTAGTTTCGCTATCCTGCACAATCACGCCCAGATTAAGGGTGAGATTTGAGATGTAGGGAAAGGGATGGCCTGGATCGACGGCCAGCGGCGTGAGCACGGGAAAAATGCGATTGTCGAAATATTGCTCTAGATAGCTTTGCTGTGCCAGGGTCAGATCCTGATAGTCCAGCAAATAAATTCCTTGCGCGACAAGCTGGGGACGTAAGACCTCCTGAAAATGCTGCTGCTGCTGCACCACCATCGGACGGAGCCGCTGAGCGATTAACTGCATCTGTTCTTGCGGGGTGCAGCCATCGGGCGATCGCCTCATCACCCCGGCTTCGATCTGCTGTTTGAGTGCCGCCATCCGCACCATAAAAAATTCGTCGAGGTTTGAGCAGCAGACTGCCATAAACTTAACTCGCTCTAGCAAGGGCGTACGCGGATCGATCGCCTCGTGCAGCACGCGATTGTGAAACTCTAGCCAGCTCAATTCCTGGCTGAGATAGTGCTGCGGTTCAATTGCAATTCCTTCGTTAGCGGAAACGGCAGCACTTACCTCTGGGGCAACAGCCTCTGGGGAGGGACTGGTTTGCACCGGAGCAGTCGCAGAAGAAAGTCGGGATGCAGCTTTTTTCGATCGCGGCATAATTCGAATGAAGTCGGGATGGGGAGAGAAGTCGGGATGGAGAGAAGAGTTGTCCCCAACTAATTTTGCGGGGTAGTACGAGTAGATTGCCCGCGCTCTGGGCAAGACGTTCACACAACAACCCTATAAGGATTACCAGAATTAACGGCGGGTTGAATCGTTAAAGCTACTCAATTTGAGCTGGGAATAAACTCCAAACGCTGATTAAATCTCGCAGCTGGAAGAGCCGATCGAGCACTAATCCGACTATAAACAAATAGGGGCAAGGAAACCTTACCCCCAAAGTTCTGTTTTTCTAAATACAGTGCTCTTAGAGCTAATCAATCTTAGAGCTGATCAAGCTGTCGCTTCAGGTCTTCTAGCTCTGCGTCAACCGCCGGGTCCTGGGGAGCAGCCGGAGCTGAGGCAGGCGCCGTCGTTTGCGTACCCGGTAACTGTGCCTGGCTGGGGGTGGAACCTGTAAGAAGCTGAGACTTGAGCGCGGCTAGCTCATCGTCCACGTCGCTGCCCGATTCAAGCTGGGCAAACTGACTTTCCAAATCGGCTCCTGCCAGTTCTGCCGCTGCCTGCGATCGCGCTTCCATTTGCAGCACTTTGTCTTCCATCCGCTCAAAGGCAGACATTGCGCTGCCGGTTCCCAAAGCACCCACGGTTTTCTGAAGCTGCTCGTTTGCCTTGGCTGCACTGGCTCTGGCTTTGAGCATATCTTTCTTGGTTTTTGCCTCAGAAATTTTGCCTTCCAGGGCGATCAGGTTACGCTTCAGCGTGTCCACCGTGCCCGCCTGCTGATCGAGCTGGTTCTTGAGGGCAGTCCCGGTTTCAACGTTGGTTTTTCTGCGACTTAGTGCTTCCCGTGCTAGGTTTTCGTCGCCTTTTTCCAAGGCAAGTTTTGCCCGTCGCTGCCAGTTGTCTGCTTCAGAGTTTGCCTGGTTCATTTGCTGCTGGGTGCGCTTCTGGCTGGCGATTGCCGTAGCCACTGCCTGACGCAACTGCACCAGGTCCTCCTGCATATCAATAATTGCCTGATCGAGAATCTTCTCTGGATCTTCAGCCGAACTGACGGCAGCGTTTAAGTTTGCCCGAACAACGCGGCTCACACGGTCAAATAGTCCCATGACTCTCTTTCCTCTTCGGATACGAAAATTCGGTTTTAAAAAAGCAACTCCTGCGGGTTATCCTAACCGTGATCCAGGTTTTGCCCCTGAGCAACCCTATCGCCACACTCAGCAGAGAGAAGCCCTATTTGTATTGTACGCAGGGAAACCCAGCCCGTGAAAAATCCTTGCACTTCCCTTCATTCCACTTTAGAAAAGACGATCTTGCCCAGCGGCGCAGTCTTTGACTCCACAGGTGACTATCGCTATTTACTCTGGCGCACCTGGCAAATTGATGCCCCCCGCCTCACCTTTGTCATGCTCAACCCCAGCACTGCGGATGCCGATCGCAACGATCCCACCATTCGCCGCTGCCTTCAGTTTGCTCAAACCTGGGGCTACGGTTCACTGAAGGTCGTCAATCTCTTCGGCTTCAAAGCCACCCATCCTAGGGTTTTGCAGCAGGCATCTGATCCGATCGGCGCAGAAAACGATCGCCATCTCCTGACCGCAGTTCAAGAAAGCGATCGAGTAATGATTGCCTGGGGCAACTGGGGGACATTGGCAGGACGCGATCGAAGGGTGCTGGAGCTGATTGGAAATTATGGTGTGTATTGTTTGGGGGTAAATCGATCGGGTCAGCCGAAGCATCCGCTTTATTTGTCGGGGAAGACGGTGCCGATGCTGTATCACCAGGTTTTGTAGTCGCAAGCATCATATCGGCAGGCTTCAAGTAAAGGAGCAAGTAAAGGAGTTTTGGTGCAATTTGCCTGATGCGATCGATTTTTCCTTGTAACAAATTTTCTCCAACATAAATTGTCTGCTGCGTGAGAATCAGCTCAGAAATGCTTGAAGGGTGATTTGTTCAATACACTCCATCGCCCCTTAAATTCCACATCAAGGATGGACATTGATCGCCTAGAGGAAAGCCGTACTCTCTGAAGTCCGATCGCTGGCAGCATCTAGGCTAAAATGGAGCCGTAGTCACCTAGACATTGGATTCTAGACACTCAAAGCACTGCGTCTATGACAACCGCCACCCCCACCAAAACTCAGTACGAAGCGATTATTGGTCTGGAAACTCACTGCCAGCTCAGGACTGATACCAAGGTTTTCTGTAACTGTTCCACCGAGTTTGGTACGCCACCCAATACCAACGTTTGCCCAATCTGCATGGGAATGCCGGGTGTGCTGCCCGTGCTGAATCAGCGGGTGCTGGAGTATGCCGTGAAAACGGGTTTGGCGTTGAACTGCCAGATTGCCGACTACAGCAAATTCGATCGCAAACAGTATTTCTACCCTGACCTGCCCAAAAACTATCAGATTTCGCAGTATGACCTGCCGATCGCCGAACATGGCTGGCTAGAAATCGAAGTGCTGGACAAAGCAGGCAACCCGACGCGCAAGAAGATTGGCATTACGCGTCTGCATATGGAAGAAGATGCTGGAAAGTTAGTTCACGCAGGCAGCGAGCGGCTCTCAGGCTCGAAGTATTCCCTCGTAGACTACAACCGCACGGGCGTACCCCTGGTTGAGATCGTGTCAGAACCAGACATTCGATCGGGTCAGGAAGCAGCAGAATATGCTCAAGAACTGCGGCGAATTGTGCGCTATCTGGGCGTGAGCGACGGCAATATGCAGGAAGGATCGCTGCGCTGCGACGTAAATATTTCCGTACGTCCAGTCGGCACAGAAAAATTTGGCACGAAGGTCGAAATCAAAAACATGAACTCCTTCAGTGCAATTCAAAAGGCGATCGAATACGAAATTGAGCGGCAAATCGAAGCGATCGAATCCGGCGAACGCATTGTGCAGGAAACTCGCCTCTGGGAAGAAGGGGCACAGCGCACCATTAGTATGCGGGTCAAAGAAGGCTCGAGCGACTACCGCTATTTCCCCGAACCAGACTTAGCCCCGATCGAAGTCAGTGCAGACCAGCGCAATGCCTGGAAAGACGAACTGCCCGAACTGCCTGCCCAAAAGCGTCACCGCTATGAGACTGAGCTGGGACTGTCCCCCTACGATGCCAAAGTGCTGACTGAGGATGGGACGATCGCTGCCTACTTTGAGTCTGCGCTGGCGACAGGAGCAAGCGCGAAGCCTGCGGCAAACTGGATCATGGGTGACATTAGCGGCTATCTCAACAAAGAGAAGCTGAGCGTGAACGAGATTGCCCTGAAGCCGGAAACCCTGGCAGAAATGATTCAGCTGATTGAGTCCAACACGATCAGCAACTCTGCTGCCAAGGAAATCCTGCCGGAATTGTTGAAGGAAGGCGGCTCGGCAAAGGCATTGGTCGAAAAGAAAGGACTGGTGCAGGTGTCTGACCCGAAGGTGATCGAAGCGGCGATCGATCAAGTCCTGGCAAAGTTTCCCGACGAGCTAGAGAAATATCGGGGCGGCAAGAAGAATATGCTCGGCTTCTTTGTCGGTCAGGTCATGAAGGCAACGGGCGGCAAGGCTGATCCGAAAGTGACCAATCAACTGCTTCAGCAAAAGCTGAACGGTTAGGCGATTTATTCGAGCGAATAAAGGAGATTCGGGGCACAATCATCACCGTTTTGATGACCTGTTTTAGTGACCCGGCTCCTGCTCTAACCACTGCTCAACTGCTCCAGATATCGCTCGATTAGCAGAATCGCTACAATATCGTCGATCGCTCGCGGCGGAGTGCGGAGTCCCCGGGGCAAGAGGCGCGTCAATCCGCGGGGGGGGAACATTTGCCAGTAGCGATCGCGGGCTTCCAGGGTGCTGTAGCGTTCGTTGATCAGGACAATGCGGGGCGGATCGGTGAGCTGCTCGCTGAGCTTCTGCTTCCATTCCTTCGCGCTGGTTTGATTGCCCATGACCAGAGTTGTGATGGGAAACCGCTGCCGAAGTTGTTCGATCGTCTGAATTGCGGCTTCGGCAGCGATGACTTGGTGAAAAAACAGGGTGCGATCGACTCCAACAATAGCCACACCACATTTTTGCCGTCCGGGATCGAAGCCTAGAATCACAGGCTGAGCAGGCGCAGAGGGAACTTGCATGGATGCGGCAGCAGAAAACGACGGGAAAAACAGATTAGTTTCTAGACTTTAGACGATCGACCCAGCGAAGGAAAGAGGCAAAGGACGCGATTCTTATGGAGCTTCGGACGGTGGATCGATCGCAGGCATTTGCAGGGTACTAAACAGGGGTTGCCCATTTTGAACTGCCTGTAGCTCGATTTGCAGCGGGCCAACGGTGCTGATATTGGTGGGGGCAATGACTTGAATGTCGATCGGCTGCTCAAGCGTTTTCACCCGACCCAGAAAAGAGCGAACGGCTTCTGGATCATTGTTTGCCAGGGTTAGGGTTTCGGTCGGAATGCCTGCTCGCCCAGCGCGAAACACAACGGCAGACAGCAACAGATTGAGTTCCTCTAACAAGTCGCTGTTGTCTTGGAGCAGGGGCGGATTGATGGTGGCAGAGGCAATGATTTCGTTTTGGCTAAAGACGCGCTCATTCAAAAACGCGGTGGCATAGACTTTGACGCAAGGTTCGCCTGCCAGCACACAGGGTTCACCCAACACATAGTTTCCCTGCGAGAGAATTCGCACCAGGTAATCGCGCCCGTCTTTGATCTGGTTTGCAAGCTGTTCGACTTCGACATTGGTAATCTGAATCACTTGCTGATTGCGATTTGTGCCGCCCGGAAACACTCTTTGCAAAGCAGAACGATTTGCCTGACGCAAAAGCTGATCAACGGCTTCGGGAGCCGCATCAGGATTGACCACCCGCAGCACGCCCAATGCCAAAGGCTGGTTCCGAAATACGGCAACATTGCCCGATCGCAGCCCTTCGTATTCCTGCCGCAGAATTTCCACATCCTGAGCCAGAAGGGTGCGCTGCTGCTCTAGTGCTTCGAGTTGGGACTGCCGGGAAGCAATTTCCTGATCACGGGAAGCAATTTGCTGGTTGCGCTGGGCAACTTGGTTCTCTGCCTGCCCGATTCGCTGAGT
Organism: Cyanobacteria bacterium FACHB-502; assembly: GCA_014695325.1. Taxonomy (GTDB): domain Bacteria; phylum Cyanobacteriota; class Cyanobacteriia; order Elainellales; family Elainellaceae; genus Leptolyngbya_A. The sequence goes on from JACJNZ010000019.1 coordinate 53,202, forward strand.
CAATTCTTGACGATCGGACTGAAGCTGCTCAATTTCGTCTTGAAGCACAGCGGCTTGGCGCGAGACAGAACTTAGCAGAGTTTGCGCCTGCTCAAATCGGGACTGAATCTGCTGAAGCCGGGACTGGGTTTGCTCTAGCTGCCCCTGGGTTTGTCGCTGCCGTTCCTGAGAGGTTTGCAGCGATCGGTTAATTTGCTCTAGCTGTCGCTGGGCACCCCGTCGCTGCTGACGAGCCTCCTGTAGCCGATCTTCGACTTCTTCTTTTTCAGTGGTGGCATCTTCGAGATCCTGGCGCGTGGTTTCCAGATCATCCTGAATGTTTTGCAGCTCAAATAGCCCCGTTCGGAGCTGATCGCTGACCGCAAGCAGGACTGCCAGGGTTGAAGCGGAAATAAGTCCTCCAGTCAAAATTGTGATCAGGGTGGCGGTCTGCCGGGGTCGTAGTTTGAATAGGCTCAGACGCGCTTTGCCTACGCGCATTCCCAGACGATCGCCCACCGTGGCAATCACCCCGCCCAGAAGCAATACGGCAAAGATTAGGACCCACCCTGTGGTCATCGTTTCATTGAAGGCACGTTCCAATCCAGCCTACTGTAATTTGGGGCTGAGGTATCAGCTTGGGGCTGAGGTCACTGCCATTGAGGAGTGGCTTTTTGCTGAAAGTTGGTCTCAGAAAAGTTTGGATCAAAGTCTGGATTCAAAAACGTTGGACAGCGCAAAGTTTAATTTTCTTTTCGGCTGGCTGCTCCACAAAGCCCTAGAAAACTTCTTATGCTGGTTTACTAGCGTTTCTTGACATTGATTCATGCCTTTTTTCGATCGGTTCACCCCGCTCTTTTCCTGCCTGAACCCTAAACGCATTGCTCGCATTAGGCATCCTGGGTTACGCCTGCTGGTGATGGGGTTAACGGTGTTCAGTCTGGTTTGGAGCCAGTTTATGCCTGTCGCACTGGCGCAAACCGCTTCTTCGACCAATATTCAGCCTTATATTGATCGCGTCAAAAACCAAATCACGGAATTCACGCTCGATAACGGCATGAAATTTATAGTAATGGAGCGGCATCAGGCTCCCGTGGTTGCATTTGAAACCTATGTCACGATCGGGGCTGCCTATGAGGAAGAGGGCAAAACGGGGGCAGCGCATTTTCTGGAGCATTTAGCCTTTAAGGGAACCAATCGAATTGGCACGACAAACTATCGGGCGGAGAAGCCGTTGCTCGATCGACTCGATCGGCTATTTGAACAGATTGAGGCAGCCAAGGCAGCAAACCGTACCGAAGAGGCAAATCGGCTTCAACAGGAATTTATTCAGGTGCGTCAGGAAGCCACAGCCTTTGTCAGGCAAAATGAATACGGGCAAATCGTGGAACAGGCAGGCGGCGTGGGGCTGAATGCGGCAACTTCTGCGGATGCCACGATGTATTTTTACAGCTTCCCGGCAAACAAGCTAGAACTGTGGATGTCGCTGGAGTCTGAGCGATTTCTCGATCCGGTCTTTCGCGAATTCTACGAAGAAAAGGACGTGATCCTGGAAGAACGCCGGATGAGAACCGACAATTCGCCGATCGGCAAAATGATCGAGCAATTCCTCGAAACCGCGCTGCCGGGGCATCCCTACGGTCGTCCGGTGATAGGCTCCGAGGCAGATATTCGCGGCTTGACGCGCCAAGATATTATTCAGTTTTTTGATACTTACTACACGCCGGATAACATGATTGCGACGGTGGTGGGTGACGTTGACCCCGATCGCGTAAAAGAACTGGCACAAGCATATTTTGGACGCTACAAGGTGCGATCAAGTGCGCCAGATGTGCAGGCAACCCTGCCCAAGCAAACGCAGCCCAAAGAAGTCTTGCTGCAACTGCCGACCCAACCCTGGTATATGGAGGGCTATCAGCGTCCTGCGATTACTGACCCGGATGAGGTGGTTTATCAAGTGATCAGCAGCATTTTGGGCGACGGGCGAACGGCTCGGCTTTATCAATCGCTAGTGCTGAACAACCAGTTGGCACTGGACTATAGCATTTCCAATAGTTTTCCGGGCGATCGCTACTCAAATCTAATGCTGATCTATGCGCTCACCGGGCCGGGACATACCGTTGAAGAAATTGCGGCAGTTTTTGATGCTGAATTCAATCGCCTCAAAACGGAGCCTGTCACCGCCGAAGAACTCGATCGCGTCAAAACCCAGTCCCGTGCCGGACTACTGCAAACCCTTGCCTCGAATGAGGGCATGGCAAGTTTGCTGGCTGAGTACGAAGCCAAAACAGGCTCCTGGCGCAACTTATTTGAGTTGATTCCAGCGATCGAGGCAGTTACTCCAGCCGACATTCAGCGTGTAGCACAGGCAACCTTTAGACCTGAAAAGCAAACGATCGGCAAACTGCTCTCGACGGATGCTCCGGTTCTGCCTGGACGCTGAGAGGATGTTGTACAAGTATCTTGTTTTACAGAATTCAGAGCCAAGATAGCCATTCCATTCCTTCTTCTCATAGCCCTTCTATTTCTCACCGCTCATGAAATTTTCGCTTCGCCCCTGGCTGCGCTACAGCCTGACTTCGATCGCCGTCCTGCTCACTGTAATCCTGGGATTCGGACGTGCCCCGGCTCTGGCAGTCACGCCCCGCCACTACAGTGACTTGGAACTGCCTGCTGCACCCGAGATCACCCTGCCCGAATATAGCCGCTTTGAGCTACCCAACGGACTCCGGGTTTACCTGCTCGAAGACCACGAACTGCCTCTGGTCGGCGGCACGGCAACAATCTACACAGGCGATCGGCTAGAACCTGCGGACAAGGTAGGTTTGGCAGGTATTACCGGAGCAGTGATTCGCAGCGGCGGCACAGCAGCTCACCCGCCCGACATGTTAAATCAGTTGCTAGAGCAGCGGGCAGCCTCGATCGAAACGGGCATCGATACCACCGCAGGCAGTGCAGGCTTTAGTGCCCTGAGTGAAGATCTGGAAGAAGTGTTTGGCTTGTTTGCAGAAGTGCTACGCCAGCCTGCCTTGCCTCAGGACAAGATCGATCTGGTGAAAACGCAGATTCGTGGTTCGATCGCTCGCCGCAATGACGATCCAGACTCGATCGCCCAGCGCGAGTTTAGCAAGCTGCTCTACGGAGCAGACAGTCCCTATGCTCGTACTGTTGAATACGCCACGCTGGACAATATCTCGCGGCAGGATGTGCAGCAGTTCTATCAGCAGTATTTCCACCCGAATAAGATGCTGCTCGGCATTATCGGCGACTTCGACTCGGCAAAAATGCGATCGCTGATCGAAGCAAAGCTGGGCGACTGGCAACCCGTCGGAGCAGATAAAATCGATCCGCCTCAAGCAACCCAGGCAAAGCAGGGCGGCGTATTTCTGGTTGATCAACCCCAGCTCACCCAGAGCTCAGTTCTGATGGGACATCTGGGCGGCAAGCTAAACGACCCGGACTACGCGCCGCTCACCGTGATGAATGAAGTTCTCAGTTCCTTTGGCGGACGCTTGGTGAACGAAGTGCGATCGCGGCAGGGACTCGCCTACAGCGTCTACGCTTTCTGGTCACCCACCTTTGATTATCCGGGCACGTTTACAGCAGGCGGACAAACGCGATCGGATGCCACTGTTCCCTTTATTCAATCCACGCTGGAGCAAATCGAGAAAATCCGCACCCGTCCTGTCACTGAAGCCGAACTGAGCCGAGCTAAGGACTCAGTGCTGAATGCCTTTATCTTCCGCTTCTCTACCCCTTTTGCCACCCTGTCGCGGGTCATGCGCTATGACTACTACGGCTATCCGCAGGACTTTATCTTTCAATATCAAAAGCAGGTCGAAGCGACCACTGCCGCAGACATTCAGCGAGCCGCTCAAACCCACCTTCAGCCTGACAAACTCGTAACGCTGGTGGTTGGCAACGCCAAGGACTTTACGCCACCGCTCCGCTCGATCGCCCCCAACGGTCAGGTCACCCCGATCGACATCACGATTCCGGCGGCTCTAGGGGCGAAGTCTTAGCAATCGTCCCCAACTTTCTCTAACGGATTGGTCTGCTTAAACGGCAACTCCTGGTTGATTGCGTCCATTTCCTGCTGCTCCATTTCGTTGATTTCATCAATATAGGTATGCAGGATTTGGCTCAGCCGGGGCTGATAGAGACGGTGGAGTGAATAGTTAGGGGTTGCCGCGAAGCCGCGCCGTTTTTTGTGTCGTCCGCCTGCGCCCGGATCAAAAAGCTGAATGCCGTTGGCAATGCCCCACTCGATCGGTGTGTAGTAGCAGGTGTCAAAGTGCAGATTATCAAACTCCTGCGTTGCGCCCCAGTAGCGTCCATAGAGCCGATCGCCCTTGGTTAAACAGAAGGACATCCCGATGGGGTGCTGGTTTTCTTCGGTGGAATACACACCAAACAGCACCACACGATCGAGATAGTCGGGATAAAGCTGCTCAAAAAAGCGGCGCGTCAGATATTTGCTGCCCCACCAGCCGAACTTGTCACAGGTATCGGCGTAGAAGTGGTACACATGCGACAGGAGCGATCGGCTAATCTCTTCCCCAGTAAGCGGCTGAAGCCGTAGACCGGCCTGGGAAACTGCTTTTCGTTCGCGCTTGATATTGCGCCGCTGGTTGGCATTAAACGCGCCCAGATAATCCTCAAAGCTTTGAAAGTTCTGATTTTGCCAAATATAGCTGTGGTGCAGCCAGGTAAAAAAGCCGTGTCGCTCCATGGTCGATCGCCATTCGGGATCAACGTAGAGAAAATTGCAGCCAGAAATCTTGTGCCGCATACAGAAATGATCGATCGCGTTGACCATCAGCTCGGTTAATTCATCTTCGTCCTCACCGGGCGCAATCAGAAAGCGATAGCCTTCGGCAGGCGTAAAGGGCGACATCCCCAACATTTTGGGATAGTAGGCAACCCCGAGCCGCGCCGCCAGATCTGCCCATTGATGGTCAAACACAAACTCACCATAGCTGTGGCTCTTAAGATAGAGCGGAGCCGCCGCCACAAGGGATCGATCGCGCCAGACCGTGAGATGAGTCGGCAGCCAGCCCGAGTTCGCACCGACGCTGCCCGATGTTTCCATGTTGTGCAGCCACGTCCACTCCAGAAAAGGCGTTTTGAGTGGCACAGCGATCGCATCCCATTCTGCTTGGGGAATTTCCTCGATTTTGTGAATCCACTGGACGGCGTAGCGAGGCTGGAGTTTTTCAAACATGAGGAAAAGGATGGAGGGGTGGGAGGAGTAAGGGGTAAGGAGATGGGGGAATGAGGGAGTGAGGGAGGAGCGTTCTTTACATTAGTTTAGATGAGTCTTTTGCTGGACGCGGTAGTGCAGGAACACCTCTTGATCGATCGCCTCTGCCGAGAGCAGTTCTAGCCGGGGCGCGAGATTTGCTGGAAAGCCGCTTCCTTCGACTGGGGTTGGAGCAATTGTGCCGCCAAGCAGCAACGGGCAAACGGTCAGCCAGAGTTCATGGACGCGATCGGCTGCCAGCAGAGAAGCCACCAGTTCGCCGCCGCCCATCACCAGCAGTTTATTTAGACCCAGTTCGTTGAACTGTTGAAGGACAGTATTCCAGTCAAACGGCTCAGGAAAGGGCAGAATGCGATCGAACTCAGTGCCCTCAGTCCCTTTGCAGGACTGCCAGCATTTTGCACCTGATTCGGTTGTCAGTAGCCAGCGCGGAACTCCCTGCTTGAAAAAGGGAAGTTGAGGATTGAACTCGCCCGAGGCAGAACAAACGATGTGAAAGGGCTGAGGCGGTTTGTGCTGTTGCTGCCGCTGAGCCAGCAAAGCCGGATTTTTGATCAGCAGCGTTGTGCCATACGCCCGCAGTGTCCCTGCGCCAAACAGAGCTGCATCGACTTCTGCAAGTCTGGCTTCTAGATGAGCCTTGTCCTGAGCCGAGCCGAATCGGGCAGCCGATCGATCGCGATCCGCAATTTTACCGTCTGCACTCATGGCAAGCACGACGATTGTATAGGGCAGGCGGGAGGAAGCAAACGCAGAAGTCATCAGGAGCCATCCGGAAAAACGACTGAACAACAGAATTTATACGGAATTGTGCGGCATCCGGCAGGCGATTTGCACCAGATTTCAGCCCCGTGAAGCCCCACAATCGATCGCATCAGTGAAGCTTGAATCAGGTTTTGTCAGGAGTCTAAAGGAACCATTGCCGCAGGGGAACTCTTGAACAGTATCGTCTGAGAAGTATTGTTAAGGGCGATCGTTCAAGTCATTCCCAAGACAGCAGGATTCGGGGCGGCATTATGCAGGGCATCGTTGGATTTTTGCTTCAAAACGCGCAATCGCTGTTTTTGTTGATCTTATGCGGCGTGATCGGCTGCGGAGTTTACCTTCTGGTACGGGAGCTTCAGGATCAGAAATCATTGCCTCGCCGTCAGCATTCCTCTATCCGCTCTACCCCTATCCGCTCCAGCCCTACCCGCTCCAGCCCTCAAAATCGCAGCATCAAACGAAATACTCCCGGTCGATTTCATCTAGCCCATCCCCTGCACGGCAAACTGGTTAAACTGCTGGGCGGGGATCAAAAGGCAGCTATCCGGCTGATTGCCAGCTATCAAGCCAAGTTTCCCGACAAGCCTAACCAATGGCACTACGAGAAGGCAATTTATGACTTGAGCCGCGATCGCCACTGAGCAGTCGTTTGAAGTGCGTCGAGTGCCTGTGTCTTTTCAAACCTCCCTGCTGCGGGATCGCTACTGAAGCGAGGTTTAACTTCTGAGTAAAGAATGTTCGCCACTGCACCTCGATCGCAAAAGTTTGATATTACGATTAAGCCAGTTGGTTCACGGTCTTTTTAAAAAAAGGCTTTGTGTGAGGAGAATTTGAAATTATTCCGTTTGCCTGTGGATGCCAAGCCGTCGTGATCCATTGAGTATTAATGTGGATACATTACGATGGAGTTCTGCATGTGATTGCGGAGTCGTTTTAGCACTCAAACAGCGGTTACGACTATGCTTGGTCAGTCTTCCTTCCGCCGAATACTCCTGCTGCGGATTCTCCTGCTCAGCATCCCAATTCTGTTTCTGGGGATGGCAGTCACATTTCGCAATGCTCGCACGAGCCTGCTACACACCGCCCGGTTAAACCTGGAACAGAGTGCCATTCGCAAAGCCGACACGCTGCAATCGTCGATTCAATCGCTCCAAACGACCCTCTCGGTCACGAGTCAGACTGCAATTTTAAAGTCGGGTTCGCCGACCACCGTGCAGCCCTTTTTGACGCAGGTTCAAAGCCAGTTGCCTAGCGTTCGCTGCCTTCAGCTCCGAGATTTTTCAACTCAGGTTTTGGTAGCAAGCACCTGTGGCAACCGGGTTCTGGATTTTGTACCGTCGAAAAACTGGAGCCCCAAGCGTAGCCCCGCTGAAGCCAACCAGTTTTCCCCCTTTTCGATCGTCCCCAATCGCCTGAACCCGCCCCAGCAGGACGGCATGATGAGCCTGATTAATCTGGTCATGGGCACACCTGTCTACAGCCCAGCAGGACAGCTCAAGTACACCCTTTCCGCGCAGGTCTCGCTTCAGCAAACCGAAGATGTTAATCCATGGCTATTGCAGGGTTACACTGTCCTGCTCAATGGGGATGGCATGGTCTTGGCGCATCCGATCGCAAGCAGAGTGGGAACAACGATTGCCCAGGAGCCAGACAAAGATCGGCTAGAAGACATCCTGACGAACGTATTTCAGCGCGAAATGACCGGAGCCAGACACCTGTATGGCTTAGCAGGGGATTCGCACGAATGGATCGCAGGCTTTAGTCCGATAACGCTCAAGCTGAGCAACAACCAGTCCTCGACCTGGGCAATCCTGGCGGTAACGCGAATGGACAGCGCGCTTCAAGGACTTGAGAAGATTACCCAAATTCTGCTGATCCTCACAGTGGGCTTGCTGGCGGCGCATCTACTGGCAATGCTTTATATGGCGCGAGATCTCGCTTTGCCGATCGAGCAGTTGGGCAAGTACGCCATGCGGATTCACAAGCGCGACAAGCTAGAACGTGCGCCTAAAAACTTCCGAATTCGCGAACTCAACCACCTAGCAGAAGTGCTAGACAACATGGTGGGCAGGCTGGAGGAACGGGCAAAAGAGCTAGAATCTGCCTGGCAGGAAGCAGAAGCTGCGAATCAGCTCAAGAGCGAGTTTCTGGCAAATACGTCCCACGAGCTGCGAACGCCCCTGAACGCCATCATCGGCTGTATTCGATTAGTGAAGGACGGCTGCTGCGATACCAGAGAAGAAGAAGAGGAATTTCTGGAGCAGGCAGACAAAGCAGCGATTCACCTGCTGAAAATCATTAACGACCTGCTCGACATCCAGCGCATTGAAGAAGAAAAACTGCCTTTGTCGATCAAAACAGTCGATTTGCGGCAGATTATTCGCGAGGCGATGAACTTGCAAGCAGTACCAATTCAGCAAAAAGGCTTGACCCTCACCGTCACCGATCTTTCTGAGCCGATCTGGGTGCAGGCTGATCCCGATCGCCTCAAGCAAGTGTTGCTCAACGTGATCTACAACGCCACCAAGTTCACCGATCAGGGCGGAATCACGATCGACACCCGCATCCAGCCTGCTGCCGAACTGCCCACCTATTATGCTCAGCAAAACGGGCATCGCGATAGTGAAACGGCAAGCCAGCCGTGGGTTGTAATCGCAATTCAAGACACCGGAATTGGGATTGACCCTTCGCAGCAGCAAAAGCTGTTCCGTCCGTTTGTGATGGTCGATGGCTCAACCACACGCAAATTTGAAGGCACAGGCTTGGGTCTAGCAATTTCCCGCAATCTGGTTGAAATGATGAGCGGGCAGATCACGCTGCATAGCGCAGGCTTAGGACAGGGGACGACGGTTAAGATTGCGATGCCGATCGCCCCTCAGCCGGCTCAGGGTCTTGCTGCTCAGGTAACCAGTCCGAGTACAGCAGTTGAGCGATCGATGATCGGCGGTTAAGAGAATCAACGGCTAAAGGTAACTCATTGGGTCAACGGGTTCTCCATTTAGGCGCACTTCGAAATGAAGGTGGGGTCCGGTGGAGAGCCCAGTTGTGCCGATCGCTGCGATCGCCTGTCCCTGCTGAACGGACTGTCCCTCCGAGACGTAGAGTTCGCTGGAGTGCGCGTAGAGGGTGGTGAGGTTGTTGCCGTGGTCGATAATGATGGATTGACCGTAGCCGCCATACCATCCGGCAAAAATCACCACGCCGGAATCTGCGGCAAAAATTGGGCTGCCCGTGTCGGCTCCAAAATCGACGCCTGCATGAAAGCGGTTATAGCCCAGAATGGGGTGCATCCGGTAGCCAAAGCTGCTCGTCATTTCGCCGATGCTGGGATATGCCATCTGCCCTGTACCCCGAACTGCGATGCGCGATCGATTGCCAGCCAGTCGCTGAATTAGGACAGCCAAATTGCGTGAATCCCTGGCGAGCTGTTCTTCAGCGGCTTCTAGCGCAGCTCGATCTTGGCGCAGACGGTTGATGAGTTCCTGCTGAGATTGTGCCTGCGCCTGATATTCAACTTTTTGCGCCTGAAGCTCCTGAGTGAGCAGCGCAACTTCGTTTTTTTGTCCTTCCACCTGTCGCCGCTGTCGCTCGATCGCCACTGCTGCTGTTTGCAGCTGAGCCAGTGCTGTGCGATCGGCTTCATACACCCGCCGGAGCTGATGGCGGCGATCGAGAAATTCGTTCAGGTTTTCGCTTTCGAGCAGCAGTGCCCAGCCCCGACTTCCCTGCTGACGCTGCAAAAACTTGAGCCGTGCCACCGTCGCAGACTGTTTGCCCTGATAGCTTTTTTCGGCTTTGGCAAGCTGTGCCTCAAGCTTCACAAGCTCTTGGTTTGCCGCTTTGAGTTTTGCCTGGTTTTGGGCAATTTGGGCAGCCGTGGCGCGAATGCCTTGCTGAATTCCGCCGAGCCGCTTTTGTGCCGATCGTTCCAGTCCCTCAAGCTGATCCTGCTGCCGTTGCAAGCGCGATCGCTCTTCTTCTTTGCGCTGCTGCTGTCGCTGAAGCTCTTCGACAGAGTTAGTTACCTGTGCCAGGTAGGGTGTTTGGGGCGTGGAAGAAAAGAAATGTGAGGATAGCTTGGACAGCGAAACCGCAGGTAGACTCCAGCCCAGACCAAGCAAACCACTCAGCCCCAGCAGCAGCACCCCAGCCAGTAGCCTTTGATAAGCGCGTTTAACCATGTTTTTCAGGTAGGCATCCTGCTTCCAATACCGTCTCCCTGGTAAGCCAATTTTGGGGAGAACCGTGCCGACTCCGCTCCCGTTCAAAGTCCCCCAACGTTAGGGAATTTAGGGGGAATGTTCAGGAGCTTTTATCCTCCTCACCCCCCCTTAAAGGCGATCGGCAGAAATGAACCTTGCCATTATGCCTCTTCCAGTGAAGCACTGGCTCATCAATCAATCTCTTCCACCTCTCCCACCCATTTTCCCTAGCCAGGGGAACGGCTTCATACTGCTACCTTAAACTCAGAGCAATGATGCCAAAGGTAAGCAGCACCAGACCGGAAATGCGGTTGAGCCAGCGTAGCCAATTGCTCACGCGAGGAACCTGCTTGGCATCCGCACTGAAACGGGCACGAAACCAACTCACACTGCCGCAGAGCAATAGCCACCACAGTGCAGAACCGATAAACACACCCAACACTAGTACCGTCGCTTGAGGGTAACTATTCTGGCTGTTGGCTAATCCTAGCCCCGCAAAAACTGCCACGAAGGAGAGAATTGTCGCTGGATTGGTCAGCGTCAGAAACACAGTCGAAAAATAAGCCCCAGCCAAAGCTTTCGCCTGATGACGACGAATTTGCCGATGCAAAGCAGCTTCTCTTTTGAGGCGAGCGCCTGGCGGCTGACCCTTTATCGGAACATTCGCAGCTTCGTCGCTGGGTTTGTTGAGAAAAATCCTAATGCCCAGATAGCAAAGAAACAGACCGCCCAACAGCCGCAGCCAGAAAGCTTGCTGAATCAGCAGATTCGACACTGCCGTGAGTCCAAATCCGGCGATGCTGCCATAGATCGCGTCGGCGGTGGCTGCGCCCAGTCCGGTGAGCAAGCCGATCAGTAAGCCGTCGGCGAGGGTACGCCGAATACTAAGAATGCCGATTGGTCCAACCGGGGCAGCGATCGAAAAACCAATCAGTAATCCGCGCAGCAGAAAATTAGAGTGGATCATGGGTTCTCCTCTTTATTTCTCCTCTCGATCGGTCTTTTCTTATCGGTTTTATCAGTCTTGTCGGTTTTATCAGTCTTGTCGGTCTTATCGTTCCAGAGGGGCAAATCGGATGTTTCCTTAACGGTGGAAAGGACGATCGTGGTGCGGGTGCGGAGAATGCCGGGAAGTGCCTTAAGTTGTTCACTGAGCAGGTGTTCCAGGTCTTTCGTATGGCGGCAGCGAATTTTGAGCAGATAGTCATCGTCTCCGGTGACGTGATGGCATTCCTGGATGGCGGCAAGCTGCTGCACGGTTTGCACAAAGCCTTCTCGATAGCGGGGATGTTCCAGCGTGACCGCAACAAACGCTGTAAGATGACAGCCGATCGTCTCTGGATTAACCCGGGCAGTGTATCCCTGGATCACGCCTTTGTCTTCAAGTCGGCGGACGCGATCGGCAGCCGCAGGGGCGGAAAGTTCCAGCCCATTTGCCAGCTCTGCCCAGGTCATGCGTCCCTGAACCATCATCTGCTGGAGAATTTTAAAATCTGTCTCATTTAGCTCCATAAAATTAAGATTCAAAAGCTGAATACTAATATCACTTTCTTTTCTAAAGAATTCAAGTCGCTTTAGCTTTTTTTAGATTCTTAAGTCTATCGCTCGATAGGGGAAGCGTTGTGCCTTGTGAGATACGGGGATCAAAATGCTCTCAACTCAGATCAATCCATCTAAGCAGAAGCAGATCCCCACTCGGATGAAGGGAGGTTTTGGCTGGCTAAACCACAATAAAAATATCAGGAGTAGTTCGTCAGATTCGATGAGTGCTGGGGATTGAGGGTATCGCTCTACGAAATGCCTTCAATCCCGCTTTTTTTGAGTTCCTCTTTTTACAAGCAGCGGAACTTATAAGCAGTAGAACTGGATAGCAAGCTCCTATTGATTTGCCTATAATTTGCCTATTGAGTTGCCTAACTGACTTTGCCTAACTTATTTGCCTAATTTCTGCCGCATCTGTTGCTGCAAACTGAGGGCATCTGGATAATTGGGTTGAATTTGGGTGGCACGTTCTACCGAGGCAAGGGCTTCCTCAAAGCGGCGCAAACTCCACAAAGCTGCTCCCCGATTGTTCCATGCCTCCGCCAGGCTAGAATCAAGCTCGATCGCCCGATCAAAGGCGGCGAGTGCTTCCGATGGACGGTTGAGCTGTATTAGCGCAGTTCCCTTGTTGCTCCAGGCTTGGGCAAAATTGGGCTTGCGATCGATCGCCTGCTCATATAGCGTTAGTGCAGCTTGGTCTTGTCCCTGTCGATCGAGTGCGTAACCTTTGCTCCACAGCGCTTCTGCATAGCCAGGGTTGAGCTTCAGGGCACGATCGCAGGCTGTAATCGCGTTGGCAAATTGCTCTAGCGTGTTCAAGCTATAGCAGCGTCCCCAGTGAGCTTCCGGGGCATTCGGATCAAGGGCGATCGCCTGGTCATAAGTTTGAACTGCCTGCTGAAATTGGTTTTGTTCTCGCAGCTTGTCCGCCTGTGCCAACAGTGGAGTTGCCTGTGTTTGTGGGTCTGAGGAGGCAGCAGGACTGGGGGATGCGGGAGAGGATGCAGGACTGGCAGTGTTCACGGTTTCTGCCGAATCGCTGGCAGGACGAGGAGAAAATAGCGGTTTCACCAGCGAAACCAACAGGACTGATCCGACAACACCAGCCGCAAATAACCCCATTTTCTTTGGCTGAGAACGGGCAAACTGCTTCAGTTGTCCTGCCCTGGCGGTCATTGTCATCGGGCTAATGGGCAGCGTTGCGTTTTGGCTCAACGGCGCAGTCGCAGGAATTTCCCCTGAAGCACCCGAAGTCAACGATCGCGCTTGAGTGACAGGCAGGGGAGCCGTGGTTCCCACCGGGACAAACGAAGCCACAGAACTTCCAGATGCTGTAGCAGGAGGAGCGGTCAGGGGAGGCGGTTCTGCCGCAATGGGAACTTGATCGATCGCTGTCAGGGCTTCAGCCGCAGTCGAATAGCGAGCGCGAAAGTCGTAGCGCACCATTTTGTTTAAAACGGCAGCCAGATCCGAATTCACTTCTGAATTCGCTTTAGCCACCCGGTCTTGCCATTCGATTTCGCTGGTCTGAGGATTTTGAGGAAGCGATCGGGGGGAGATGCCCGTCAATGCATGAATGCCAATCATGCCAACCGCAAAGATATCGCTGCTAAAACGCGGATTGCCTGCCAGTTGCTCGTTTGGCATATAGCCTGGTGTGCCGATCGCGATCGTCAGCCTGGATTGAGCCGCTGTGTTCAGTAATTGCGTTGTAGCTTGCTTGACTGCGCCAAAGTCGATCAGCACAATTTTGCCGTCTGCGTGACGGCGGATCAGGTTGTCAGGCTTGATGTCGCGATGAATCACATTTTGCTGATGCACAAATGCCAGCACTTCCAGAATGTCTCGCATCAGCCCAACCACTTGCGCCTCGCTCCAAGGATGTCCGTTTTTCACCTCCTGGCTGAGGCAGTGTCCCACAACGAGTTCTTGAACCAGATAAAACTCCTGATTCTGCTCAAAGTGCGCCAGCAGCTTGGGAATCTGATTGTGGTTTCCCAGAGCGTAGAGCGTTTGCGCTTCGGTATCAAACAAACGTTTTGCCGTTTGCAGGGCAGCCGGATCGCTAAACTGAGGCTGCAACCGCTTGACCACGCAGTGCGGGTTCCCCGGCAGATGCAAATCTTCTGCCAAAAAGGTTTGACCAAATCCGCCCGCGCCCAATTGCTTCAGCACTTTGTAACGTCCGCCCAGTAGGGTGTTTGGCGATTCTAATTGAAGAAATCGTAAGAAGTTCACGCTGCTCAATCTGCTGGGTTTAACAAGGACAACCTAATCCACTCTTCCCCCAAAGCGATCGCCATCAGGCAGTCAAAGGAAGTCTTAACCCTGATCTTTTTTCCAGCAACATCATGGCACAGCCTCAAATCCTTCGCAGTCTTTTGAGCGGAAAGTTGCGGCACTCCAGGCTTTGGCTGTTGGTGATGACGACCCGATACCAAACAGGTTACGAAATCGTGAAAAGGAGCGTTGTTTCCGTCTATCAATCGGACAATAGCTGACAATAAGACTATCCTCGGCAGTTGGCTGTATCCCCATGCGATCGTCGCTTCGTCGTACTCTGCTAAAACCGCTCGCCAGCCTTTCTAAACGAGTTCCGCTGCGGGCAATTTTGATCATCCCGTTTCTGCTGCAAATTGTGGCGATCGTGGGAGTGACGGGCTATTTGTCCTATCGCAATGGGCAGGATGCGGTGCGCGATCTGGTCAGCCAGCTCGAGCGAGAAGCCAGCGATCGAACCCGGCAAACCCTCGAAACCTATCTGCGAATTCCTCAGATTGTGACCGAGATGAACGCCGACAATGTGCGGCTGGGCTTGCTTGATTTCGAAAATATTTCTAGCCTGGAGCCGTATCTGTGGGAGCAGTTTCAGCAGTTCAGCAATCAGCCCTTTAATCCGACCAGTTCTTCGGATCAGCGATGTTTCAAACCAACGACGGCTCAACCGAGCGGATTAACCTTTATTGCGCTTGCAACCGAAACGGGTAGCTACATCGATATCGGCTACAACATAGACAATCAGCTTGAACTTAGCATTCGCGATATGCGCAGGGACGGCATTTTGCAGGTTTGGTCGCTCAACCAGTGGGGCAGGCGGATCAAACTGACACAAACAGTGCCCACCTACGATCCGCGTCGTCGTCCCTGGTATCAATCTGCGGTGCAGGCAGGTTCACTGGTATGGGTTGACCCGTACTACACTGTGACCGATAACGCTCCGGTCATTTCCGCCGATCGCCCCTTTTCCGATCGCCAGGGCAATTTGCTGGGCGTTGCCGATGCCACCCTCAGCTTGGCAGGAATCGGACAGTTTCTCTGCGACCTGAAGGTGGGCAGCACGGGGCAAATTTTCATCCTGGAGCCAGACGGCGACTTGATTGCCACCTCCACCGGAGAAAAGCCGTTTCGCCTGGAAGAACAGGAAAAAAAGCTGATCAACGTCCGGGACAGCCAGAATAGCCTCACCCGCGCCACTGCCAGTTTCCTACAGCGAAGCTATGGCAATTTGAGCAACATTTCGCGCTCCCAGGAGTTTGAGTTTCATGAGAACGGCAAGCGGCGATTTGTGAAAGTACAGCCTTTTCCAGGCATCGATCGCCGAAGTGGGTTTCGCGGCTTAGATTGGCTCGTCGTCGTCGTGATTCCCGAAGAAGAATTCATGGCAAAGATTAATGCCAACACGCGGATCACCATTTTGCTTTGTCTGATCGCGCTGCTGGTGGCGATCGCTTTGGGAATTGCAACGAGCCGCTGGATCGCCCGCCCGATTCTGGAAATGAGCCGCGCCGCCGAAGCCTTAGCAGAAGGAGACTGGGATCGGGAAGTGCAAATTCAGCGATCGGGCGAACTGGGCACCCTGGCAGGGGCATTTAACCACATGCGACATCAGCTCAAGCAGTCCCACCAGCAGCTTGCCGAATACTCGCAAGGACTGGAGCAAAAAAACAAGCAGCTCGAAACCCTGGAAGCCGAACTGCGCCGCCAGCTCAATTTATTTCTGCACGCTGTTTCCCACGATCTTCGCAACCCCGTGTTGGGAACGGCAATGGTGCTCAACAACCTGAGCGAACAGTCCGGAGACGACCTAAAAGTACCGCGCAAAATCCTGACCCGAATGCAGGAAAGCAACCAGCGACAGCTGGAACTGATTAACTCTCTCATTGATAGCCATGCCGCCGAGATCTGGGGCATCGCCCTTCACCCAGAACCAATTGCCCTCTGCGATTTAGTGCATTCCGCAACCTCAGACCTACAACCCATGTTTGAGAAAGAGCGCACCAGCCTGATCGATCGCATTCCCACCGATCTCCCTTTGATCAAAGCTGATCCGCTTCAGCTCGCCCGAGTGTATCAAAACCTGATGGCAAACGCCCTCAAGCACAACCCGCCCGGACTCACCATCACCCTCACCGCTGAACCCCGCGACGAATGGATCTTCTGCACCGTAAGCGACAACGGCATCGGCATCAAATCCGAACAGCGCGATCGCCTCTTTGACCCCTACTATCGCGGCAGCAAAAAACCCAAATCCGTCGGACTCGGACTCGGACTCTATCTTTGCCACCAGATTATTGAAGCGCATGGCGGGGCGATCGGGGTCGAGAGTGAGCCGGGGCAGGGGACGTTGTTTTGGTTTACGTTGCCAGTGGCGTGAGGGTAGATGCGTGAGGGTGGATTGGATGAGTGGATGAGTCCCTCTACCCCTCCAATTCTCGCTTCGATCGCCCCATCACCATCTGCGGCTCCACCACCTCCACCGAATCGATCGCTTCCAGTCGGGGCAAAAGGCGCAGGGCATCGGCAATTTCACCGGATTGGGGGCGTAGCCAGGCGGCATTGGGGGCATAAACAAGGATTTGGCTGACTTGATAGCCCGCTTGCTGGATGAGGGTTTGGTGAGTTTCGATCGGAACGCCATCGACGAGGCGCAAAAAGACCTGTCCGGTGGGCACAGCGATCGATCCGCCCGGTTCTAAGGCATAAACGGCACTGATGGCTGCTGGTTGCGTAGCGATCGATCGATGGGTGTCGGGGCTGCCGCGAAAGATGGCGATGCGTTCTTCCAGCGTGAGGACGGCTTCGGAGGCGATGCGAGAAACGGGCAGCAAAGACTGGAACGACTGCTGAAAATGCACGGCGAAATAGTTAGACTGCCGCACATAGGCGAGGCTCTGCCGTTCTCCCTGCGGGGTAGTCGATTCCTGAATTTCAACTCGCGCTGGAAACTGCTCAAATGGGTTGCTCTGAACGCTCACGCTGCACCCGCTTTTATCAATATGATCAACGATGAAGGATGGATGGATCAAGAACCGGCTATTTCATTTCACCCTACCGCAACCTTAGCCAGAATCATCTTTCGGTAAGGTTATCTTTAGGGCTGGGTTTGGCAGAGCAGGGAATTGAGGGGGTTACCCCCTGCACTCTGTCCCGATCAGTTGAGCGCTAGATTGATCGCGCGAGGCAATCGCATGGCGATGTTAAATTTCGGCAAGGCTGACCCAATCCATTGTCAGTCAGGGCTATAACTCGAAGGAAGTAATACGCATTTGGTCATCCACAAGAAGGGAAGATTGCAATGGTTTGGGTTCAGTATGGGGGCAAAAACGGGCAGCGCTACGAGTTCGTTATCAGCCAGGAGCATTTAGCCGTTCGCACAATCAACCGGGCAGCCATGCTGAGTCGGCGATCGTTTGAGGTTGCCCCGCTCTCGCAGCAGGCATACCAGATGTTGAGCCAAAACTTTGAGCTGACGATGCGCTTTCGCCAGGCCGGGGTCGAAGTGCTGAAAACCAAGGCTCCGCAGTCGGATACGTCTTTGTGCGATGCTGCCCGCGAAATGCTGAGCACTGAACCCGAACTGGAATTTGCCGGACGCGTGCTGATCAATCCTGCGTCAATGCAGCCCGTACTCTACAGCGAGAATTTATTTATTAAGTTTTTTAAAGACCAGTCGCCGGAGGCGTGCGAAGCGTTGCTGGTTCGCTATGGGTTAAGCATAAAACGACCGCTGATCTACGCCCACAATGCCTATTTTGTGGCAGCGGCTCAGGGAACAGGCTTGGCAATTTTTGATCTGGCAGAACGGCTGCTGCAAGAATCGATCGTCGAACTTTGTCACCCAGAACTGATCAGCGACACGCGGACAAGGCAGGTCTTTCCATACCAGTGGCATTTGGCAACGACAACGATCGACGGACGCGAAATTAATGCCAGTGCGAATGTCGAATCTGCCTGGGAACTGAGCCGGGGCGCAGGCACGATCATTGCAGTGATTGACGATGGGGTCGATATCGACCATGAAGAATTTCGATCGTCTGGTAAAATCATCGCACCCAGAGATGTCACTCGCCAGACCGACGATCCGCGTCCCGGACAGGGCGAAGACCACGGAACTGCCTGTGCGGGCGTTGCCTGTGCAAACGGCAATTTTGGCGCGTCGGGTGTGGCTCCACAAGCAAAGCTGATTCCGATTCGGCTGGCATCGGGACTTCGATCGCAGGCAGAAGCCGATGCCTTTGTTTGGGCAGCGCAAAATGGCGCAGATGTGATTTCCTGTAGCTGGGGTCCGCCCGATGGCGCATGGTGGGACCCAAACGATCCGCTGCATCAGCAGGTGGTTCCCCTCTCAGATTCGACCCGACTGGCGATCGACTATGCCGTAACGCAAGGACGCAATGGCAAAGGCTGTGTGGTGCTGTTTGCTGCCGGAAACGGAAACGAAAGCGTTGATAACGACGGCTACGCCAGCTATTCAAAAGTGATCGCCGTGGCTGCCTCTAACGATGTTGGCGTGCGAAGCCTGTATAGCGACTATGGCAAAGCGGTCTGGTGTGCCTTTCCCAGCAATGACGGTCAACCTTCGCTCACGCCCGGCATCTGGACGACCGATCGCTCTGGAGCAGTAGGCTACAATCCGGGTGACGCTGTGCGCGGCGATCGCGTGGGCAACTATACGAATGCCTTTGGCGGCACGTCGAGTTCGACTCCGGGTGTGGCTGGGGTGGTGGCGCTGATTTTGGCAAGAAATCCTGATTTGAGGTGGGATCAGGTACGCGACATTTTGCGGCAATCCTGCGACCCGATCGATCCGGAAGGCGGACAGTACGATGCCACCGGGCGCAGCCCGTTTTATGGCTATGGTCGGGTGAATGCCCGAAAAGCGGTTGAACTCGCCCTGCCGAGCAGCGACACCCTAAAGCAACTTTATCGGGTTGTGCAGGATGTCCCCATTCGCGACTTTGAAACTGCCCGATTACTGCTCGCCGTGGGCAGCATTGAGCCAATGCAATCGATCCAAGTGACGATCGACCTTGAGCATTCTTACATTGGCGATCTGGTCGTGATACTGTATCCACCGGAATCGCTCAGTCAGCAGCCCATCATTCTGCACGATCGCGCTGAGGACGATACCGATAATCTGCAAAGAACCTTCGACCCAGCAAATGTTCCTGCGCTGGAACCGCTGCTCAACCTGGCTCCGCAGGGAACCTGGACGCTCGAAGTCACTGACAAAGCCGCACGAGATACGGGAATGCTCCGCAGTTTTGCGATCGAGATTAGCGTTTAGGAAACTCTGCAAATAAACCAGCGGCAAACCGACCAGCAGCAAACAATCCTTCGCTAGAGGATGGGCAGTTGCTTCTGAAGATGGAGCGCAGGAAAGAGGGGCGATCGCTACCATAACGGTAGTTTTGAATGAGCGAGTTGGCTTAACCCAGGACGAGGCTTTGCATTCGCAATTTGCTCAGTCATTGGCTCAGTCATTGGCTCAGTAGTCAATTTGCTCAGTCGTCCAGGTGGGCAACCTGTTAACGCGATGGTTACATCATTTTCTTCGGGTTCTTCAACGGGGTTTAGCAGCTTCTCTAACAACACGACGGGCAGACTGACCTCTGGCTCAACTCAGTTTGATTCCAGCAGTATCAGCACGTTTAACGACCCACTTTCTAACAGTTCCAACTTCAATAACACAACGGGTGAAACGGTGGTTAACTCAAACCGGGTTAACACGACGGGAACGAGCGGCAACAGTGCTTCTGGTGATACCCTAACGAATAATTTGACCAATAACCTGACAAATAACAGGTCGGGTTTTACCGCGCAGCCGCAGACGAACTTCTTCTCGACGGGCAGCTTAGCGAACGCTGGGCTAGGCAATTCGATCGGACGTTCAGGGAATGCGGGTTTCGGGAATTCAACGGGCAATAGCGCAGGCAATACCTTTAGAAATTCAAGCTTTGGCAGCTCTAACTTAGGCGGCACTTCCAATCGAGGCGGCGGCAGTTTTGGTGGCAGTTTCGGGAGCGGCAGTTTTGGCGGCAATTTCGGCAGCGGAACCGGGATTGACCTCTCTGGCTTGATCGATCTAAGCAACTTTCGCGGCAATATTAATCAGCTTTTTGCCCCTGGCGCTTTGGGTGGAAACGGCGGCAGTACAGGCAGAACCAACCGTCGCCAGATCCCGATCGCAGGTAGTGCAGCAAACGACGTGCTTATCGGCGCAAATCGCAGTGAAATTTTGGTAGGCGATCGCGGGAATGACGTGATGCAGGGCAGGGGCGGGGCAGATACCCTGCTGGGCGGCAGGGGCGATGATCAGCTCTCTGGTGGACTTGGAAGCGATCGGCTCTCAGGCGATGGCGGTAATAATGTCCTGGTCGGTGGCGCCAACCGCGATATCTTCAGTCTTCAGCGCGGCAATGGGGTTACGGTAATTCAGGATTTCCAGCCCGGACAGGATCAAATTCAACTGCCGAGCAATCTGGAATTCCGCAGCTTGGGCATTCAGCAGCAGGGAGCCGATGCCGTTCTCCGCACTGGTGCAGACGTGCTGGCAGTCGTGGCAAATACACAAGTCGATCGATTAAGTGCAAGCCGTTTTGTATAAGACGTCTGTATGAGATTGGATTATGAGCTTGGATTAAAAGTCTGAGGCTGAGTTAAAACGTGAGATTGGATTAAAAAGGCTCTGCCTCATCCAGCAGTGTCTCGATCAGCAAATCTACCTGCTGCTGCTGCCGATTAAGAAACGTTTCGCACTGGCGCAGTTGCTCGACTGCCGTCGCAAACTGATCGAAAACTTCGGCAAGCTCCAGCTCACCCTGCTCGATGCGATCGATAATGCCTTCGATCTGAGAAACGGTTTGCTCATAGCTCCAGTCGGGTGGAAAGAGCGAGTCGCCACCGGGACGGGTACGCTGAGCAGGCATCGAAGCGGGCAAAAAGTCTGGTTCGTTCATTGCTGGGATTTAGGGCTGAGATGGGGGTTTAAGTCTGGAGCCGTTGAATTTGGATGGGTTAAATCTGTGGGGGCAGGCATTACTTCGGTCACGATCGCTTTTACCTGTCCCTGGGCAAGCTGAAGGGTGAGCGGCTGTCCGGGCTGAAGCTGCTGAGCCGATCGCACATCTTCTCCGTTCTCCTGCCGAATCATGGCATAGCCGCGCTTCAAAACGGCACTGGGGTCGAGGGCACTCAGTTTTTGATGCAGAAGTTCGCAGTGTTGCTGGGCAGCCTGAAGCTGCTGATTCATGCTCTGCGTGAGCCGCTGTTGCCGCCAGCCATTGAACTGCACCTGTTCGCGAATCAGGCGATCGAGATGAAGCCGCCGCAGCCGCCCCTTGAGTCGATCGAGCTGCTCCACTGCCCCATCCACAGAAGTACCCACCGCCTGACTAAGCGCAAGAACGCGCTGCTGATGTTCGGCAAACAGATCGGCTAATAAGGGAACTGCCTGCTCCGCGGCAGCGGTGGGTGTATGGGCATAAATATCGGCAACCAGATCCGCCAGCGACTCATCCCGCTGATGCCCAATTCCAGCCACAACCGGAATGCGACACATTGCCACTGCCCGCACAACCCGCTCATCGTTAAAGCAAGCCATGTCCTCGGTTGCGCCGCCGCCCCGCGATAGGATCAGCACTTCTGCCCGTCCGTCTGCCTCAACGCGCTCAATTGCCCGCACGATCGCCTCAGGAGCCTGATCGCCCTGCACCAGTGCCGGAGAAAACAAAACGTGCATTCCCGGATAACGGCGCTTTAGCGTGCGCTGAATGTCCCCCCAGGCAGCAGCTTGCGGGGAAGTGACGACAGCGATCGTCTGCGGATAAAGCGGTAAAGGACGTTTGCGATCGGGGTCGAACAGCCCCTCAGACTCCAGCCGATTGCGAAGCTGACGATAGCGCAGTGCCCGCAAACCCTCGCCCGCCGGAAGTGCTTGCCAGATAATGAGTTGATAAGTCCCGCGCTGAGGATGCACATGAACTCGCCCCAGCAAAATAAGCTGATCGCCCGGAACGGGCACGGTTGCCAGTCGATTGAGCTGACTGCTCCACACCACACAGTTGATCGCTGCCTGCGCGTCCGGGTCTTGCAGTGTGAAAAACAAGCCACTTCGATAGCGGGAAGCACTCGATACCTCGCCCGTAACCCACACTTGCCGAAGCTGATGATCTTGCTCCAACAATGCCTGAATATAGTCCGTCAACCCTGTCACCGACAGAGCTGTATCTGGAATCAGCAGGTTGGGCAGATTAGAGGTCATGGGCGATCGAACTCAGGGCAATCAGTCAGGTTAATCAACAATCATCAGAAGGGAAGCAGGAAAGGCAAAAGGGCAGTATCGCATCAGGAAAAGAACTAAATCTAACCTTAGCGGAGGAATCAAGCGTTGGACCTCTGGTTAAATCTTATTTTATTTAGTACGTTTGTATGGTCGAAGAAAAAAGGACTAAAATATAAGTAGGAGTAGCAGGACTTCTTTCTAAGGTAACGAAAGTCGGTTGAATCAGACAGTTCTCTGGGATGCAGAACCTCTGAAGCCCAGTCAGGAATTCCATTCGTTGATTGCATTTCATTGATTGCATTCCTGAATTACACCACTGAATTACATACACTCTTGTTTTGAGGTGCGAATGGCTAAAGCGACGAGTAACGACACAAACGGACGCGAGACGAACGGACGCGACACAACCAGTCGGGAAACTAATGGACGCGACCCAGGACGGGAAAAAGCCCTGAATCTGGTACTCACTCAGATCGATCGCACCTTTGGCAAAGGCACGATTATGCGGCTGGGCGACGCAACCCGGATGAAAATTGAAACCATTCCAAGCGGCGCACTCACCCTCGATCTGGCACTGGGCGGCGGGTTTCCTAAAGGCAGAATTATTGAGGTTTACGGTCCAGAGAGTTCAGGTAAAACAACGCTTGCCCTTCATGCGGTCGCCGAAGTTCAAAAGCGGGGCGGTGTGGCGGCATACGTGGATGCAGAACATGCCCTTGACCCTGCCTATTCCGCAGCGTTAGGCGTCGATATCGAAAACCTGCTGGTATCTCAGCCCGATACGGGTGAAGCCGCGCTGGAAATTGTCGATCAGTTGGTGCGATCGAATGCCGTTGATGTCGTCGTGGTGGACTCGGTCGCAGCCCTGGTTCCTCGCGCAGAAATTGAAGGCGAAATGGGCGATGCTCACGTCGGCTTGCAGGCCCGTCTGATGAGCCAGGCACTGCGGAAGATTACGGGCAACATCGGTAAAACAGGCTGTAGCGTCGTCTTCCTCAACCAGCTCCGCCAAAAAATTGGCATTTCCTACGGCAACCCGGAAACAACCACGGGCGGTAACGCGCTCAAGTTTTATGCTTCGGTTCGCCTCGACATTCGCCGGGTGCAAACCCTGAAGAAGGGCACTGAGGAGTTTGGCATTCGCGCCAAAGTCAAAGTCGCTAAAAACAAAGTTGCACCTCCCTTCCGCATCGCTGAGTTTGACATCATCTTTGGTAAGGGCATCTCGACGATGGGCTGTCTGGTTGATATGGCAGAGGAAACCAGCGTTTTGGTGCGGCGCGGCGCATGGTACAGCTACAACGGCGAAAACATTAGCCAGGGACGCGACAACGCGATCAAATACCTGGAAGAAAAGCCGGAATTTGCTCAGGAAGTCGAAAAGCTGGTGCGCGAAAAGCTGGATAAGGGCGCAGTGGTTTCCGCGAACTCGGTGGGTTTACCGGACGAAAGTGATGACGACGGCGATGAGCTGCTCGATGAGGAGTAAGGCTTTTCGCAGCTTGTCAGCCTCACGAGCGATTTAAGCAAAACTGAGCAGTTTAGACAGGGGGCTTTTTGCCCCTTGTTTTTTGTCGGGCTGATTCGAGAATCAGGGCTGAATTTGTGCTTAAGTGAGATCGATGTTTTTGCCGATCGACACCGTGCCCGACGCAAAGAAAACGGCTGACCCAAAGAAAACCCGATCGCTGATGACCATTGCCGGAATTGTGGCAGTGGCAACGCTGCTCAGCAAAATCTTTGGACTGGTTCGCCAGCAGGGAATTGCCGCAGCCTTTGGGGTCGGTCCAGCCTACGGCGCATACAACTTTGCCTACGTGATTCCGGGGTTTTTGCTGATTTTGCTGGGCGGTATCAATGGTCCGTTTCACAGCGCGATGGTCAGCGTTTTGGCAAAGCGCAAGCAGGAAGAAGTCGCGCCGATCATCGAAACCATTACCACGCTGGTGGTCGGAGTGCTGCTGATCGTGACGATCGCCTTAATTGTGTTTGCCGAACCGATGATGCGCCTGGTCGCACCCGGACTCTACATTTCAGCGGCAGAAGCACAGGCACAGGGCATTTCTGTGGCAACCTACGCCACTCTGGAGCAAACCAGGGCGATCGCGATCGAGCAGTTTCGCATTATGGCTCCGATGGCGGTTCTTGCCGGGCTGATCGGGATTGGCTTCGGTGTGCTAAATGCTGCCGATCAATACTGGCTGCCCTCGGTGAGTCCTCTGTTTTCCAGCGTCACCGTGCTAATTGGATTAATCGGATTAGCTTTAACACTCGGCGAGCGCATGACCCAGCCCGAATACGCGGCGATCGGCGGGGCAGTGCTGGCTTGGTCTACGCTGGCAGGAGCTGTTTTGCAGTGGCTGATTCAGCTTCCGGCGCAGTGGCGATCGGGCTTGGGCGGATTTCGGCTACGGTTTGAGTTTCAGCGTCCCGAAGTGCAGGAAGTAATTCGCATCATGGGTCCGGCAACTTTTTCGTCGGGAATGCTGCAAATCAACGTCTGGACGGATCTATTTTTCGCCTCGTTTATCCCGAATGCGGCGGCGGCAGTGTCAGCAATGGGCTATGCAGGCTTGCTGATTCAAACCCCGATCGGCGTGTTGTCAAACGTAATTCTGGTTCCGCTGCTGCCTGTATTTTCACGGCTGGCGGCTCCTGAACACTGGGACGAACTGAAGGACCGAATTCGCCAGGGACTTCTGATGACCGCGATTACAATGCTGCCCCTGAGCGCGCTGACGATCGCCCTCGCCGTCCCCATCTGTCGCGTCATTTATGAGCGATTTGCCTTCAAAGAAGAAGATGCTCGGCTGACTGCCACCGTGCTGATTGCCTACGCCGTGGGGATGTTTGTGTATCTGGGGCGCGATGTGCTGGTGCGGGTGTTTTATGCGCTGGAAGATGCCGACACGCCGTTTCGCATTAGCATCGTGAATATTGTCATTAATGCAGTTTTGGACTTTCTGCTGGTGAAACCGTTTGGCGCACCTGGCATCATCCTGGCAACGGTGGGCGTGAATCTAATTTCTACGGTGGCAATGATAGTTGTGCTAAATCGCCGTCTGAATGGATTGCCAATCGCCCAGTGGAGTCAGCCCTTTGTCGGACTCGCGATCGGCAGCGTGATTGCCGGATTTGCCGCCTGGGGCACACGCTACGGCTTAGAGCAGGTGCTGGGAACAGATAGCTTTGGGGTGCTGCTGCTCCAGGTCTGCCTTGCCGGACTTGCCGGATTGGTTGTGTTTGGACTGTTTGCCGTCCAGATGCGCTTGCCAGAAGTGAATCAGTTGGTCGATCGCCTCCTGAGACGCAGCAGAACGAGAACTTAAACGGCGGGCTTGCCGAGTGTTGTAGAATCACCCGATAGCAGAATTATGAAACAGCCTCATCAGGGAACAACAACATCACCGGATAACTGTGCCCCTTCCTGAGAAACTTCCAACGCTCAAAGTCCCGGGCTAATGGGGAATAAGGAGGCTGCCCAGCAAGGTCAAACCTAGCCCCGCATTCTTCAATTCAGCAACGCCGTTCTCCTCAGCTACACTGCACTTGCCACCGCAACGGGTTCATACAGATACTCAAACCAGTTTCCCTCCGGGTCGCGTCCGTAAAAGGAAGCAGTGCCGTCCCGATGGTCGTGAATTTCCGTGAGATGGACGCCTTCTGCCTTCAGCTTCTCGTAAGCCGATTGAACTTCAGCCCGATCGTGGAAAATAAAGCCAAAGTGCGCACCCGCGTGCTTATAGCTCGGACTCAGCAATGCCAGCCCGTCTTCCCCCGCTTTGAGATATGCCCAGTCTGCATCTTTCCAAACCAGGTTCATTCCTAAAGCCTGGTAAAACTGCGCGGCGCGATCGATATCTTGAACACAAATGGCAACGTGACCAATTCGCTTGAGCTGCATACGCCTCACCTTCCTTCAAATAGGCTCCTCTAGCTCTATTGTAGGTCAGGCATTTCGCGATAATCTGGGGTTGGATTCCTTCCATTTGGCGGCTGATACAAGATCTATGAACACTCCTCACCCTGCAAATTATCGAACCCACTTTTTTCAACAGTTTTTGCATCTTTCCTTTGCAGCGCTCGTAACTGTCACCCTAGCTTGCGGCTTATGGTTTGGCTCTGCCTCCTTCGCCCCGATCGCAGCCGCAGTCACTCAAATTTCGCTGAGCGATGTTACTTATCACGAATGTCCGGCGGAACTGTCCGAAGGGGCTATTACCTCTGGCGGCACGAGTATGCGGGCAAAGTGCTTTATCGTCACGGGCAAAGCTAACAACTCATCGGGCAAGCCCGTACTCAACGCTGATATTTTTGGACGGATCTACGATGCCAACGGCAATTCGGTAATGGAAAATCGGACTCGGTTGGGGTCGATCGAAGAAGTGCCGCCCGGAGTGAGCGATTTTGAGCTTCGCATCTCGATTCCGGCAAACCAACCGACCCCGCTTCAGCTTGAACAGTTCAAAGCTGCCGGATTTGCAGGGAAAGTTCGCCGCTAGGGTCTAAGGCAGTGTTTGAGAGGGGCAAATGGCTCCCGCTTTGAGGAACTGCGAAGCGATCGGAACTGCCGATTTTCCGCTTTAGTTCCCCACTTGCCCTCTCATTCTCCCAGGCTGGGAGCTTTGAGATTTTTATTAAGCTTTATTGGTTGCCTCGATCGATTGCGTGACGAATTCCATCAGACCGATTACAATTTCCTTCGGTTTGTGGGTGTGCAGTGGCAGTTTTCAGGCTGCCTAAACTTCCCCAATTGCCCCTTTCCCAGTGACGACGCTATGCCCTCAGGGACTACCCAACCCCATTCGCCGCAAACTGCTCAGCAGAATTTTGGATCTGCCGCATCCGAGAAGGCTCAAACCGTTCCCCCCCGGTTTGCTCAGGCTCATCCTGATTTATCTGGCTCTGATCAATCGCCTCAGTCCGCAGAACCGATCGTCGAACTGCACCAGGTTAGCAAAATCTACAGCAATGGCTGTGCTGCGCTGCTCGACGTGCATTTGCAAGTGCGAAGGGGCGATTTTCTGTTTGTCACGGGTCCATCCGGTTCAGGAAAATCAACGCTGCTAAAGCTGCTCTACGGCGAAGAACGTCCAACCCAGGGCGAAGTCATTGTCAACGATCAGTCGATCGCCCAGCTTCGTGGCAACGAACTTTCTAAGCTACGGCGGCAGGTCGGCGTAGTATTTCAAGACTACAAGCTTATTCCGCGTCGCACGGTTTCTGAGAATGTTGCTTTTGTGCTGTGGGCGCAGGGCTTTACGCGCAAAGAAATTCATCGACGGCTTTTGCCAACCCTTCGCATGGTGGGCTTGCAGGATAAAGCAAACTGTTTTCCCGATCAGCTTTCCGGCGGCGAACAGCAGCGCGTCAGCATTGCCCGTGCGATCGTCAGTACGCCCCCCATTCTCTTAGCCGATGAGCCCACCGGAAACCTCGACCCAGACAACTCCTGGCAGGTGGTCAAAATTCTGCAAAAGCTGAATGCGGTGGGCATCACTGTAATCATCACAACTCACGATGAGCAGCTCGTACGGGCATCGCATCATCCGGTCGTGCAAATTCGCAACGGGCGATTATTTCGAGAACGATAGGTCTGGAAAACAATAGGTGGTGTTGCTGAATCGGAGTATGACCCCCTCTAGCCCCCAACTTTGGGGGGAACCAGAATTCAAAGTCCCCCAGCATTGGGGGATTTAGGGGGCGATACAGAAGCTAAATTTGCACCCTTCATATCCCGAATTCAGCAATGCCCAATAGGTCTGGAAAAAGGTTCAAACCCCTAAATCTGGGACAGCCGATCGCGAATATTGGTTAGCTGGCGGCGCGAGTTAATCGGATCACGCGGTTGGGGCAATTCGGTATTGGGCCAGCCGGGAAGATCAGAACAGGGACACTCGCCGCTCGTCTGAACCCCTAAACCCAGCATCGGCACAGGCATCGCGCATCGGGCACAACTCGAAATATCCCACTGCGACGACAGCAGTTCTTCGATCGTTTGAATGGTTCCTTCCAGATAGCTCGATTTCCAGGCTCCGCTTGTGATGTGCTGCCAGCAAGCCTCAAACTCAGGACTGTATCGATCACCCTGGATCACCGCTTGGGGCAGAACCTTCGAGCGTCCGTCACTCGTTTTGCCGTTCACAATCAGCGGCTTGCCAAGCTGAAACCAGTAGGCAAGATATTGTTTGACCTGTTCAAGTGATGCCATAGGAAAATGCGGTGAAGGAAACTCTTAGCAGGGAAATGCAATCAGTTGCAAGTCATCATGGGCTGAGCCGTTGCCCGAATCGTTGCCCTCCTCTATCACGCCGACGCCGAATTGCTCCCACCTTGGTTTGATTTCTCATTGCGATTCGCCTTGACCGACCGCACTAAATCCAATTGCACTAAATTGCATTTTGGGGATGACAACTCACGTTGCTTGATTAGCAGATAATTATCTTTGATCTTAGTGATTCTACGATCGTTTAAGTGCGCTGTAATCCGCAGGAAAGATTAAGCTTTGCCAGAGGAAGTATTGGTCATTTGCGGTTAGAGGCGATTTCAACAGGAGACGTTCTATTGAGCTACCATTACCGCTCAGCATTCAGTTCTCGATCGATCGACTGCCCCAGCTCGCTCAGGTTCAGCACATAGCCGCCTGTTGCTAGATAAACAGTGTCTGCGATCGTGCCAATTCTTCGAGTGAGATCGCCCAGTCGATCGCGAAACAGTCGCCCGATCGGATAAGCAGGCACAATGCCCCAGCCCGTTTCCTCCGCTACAAAAATAATGTGAGTTTGGGTGTGGTGCAGTGCGTTTAACACCTGGGCGATCGTTTGCTGCCAGGTGTCTTCGTTTTGCTCCAGCAGGTTGGCAAGCCAGGTTCCAAGGGAATCGATCAGCAGGCAT
The DNA here is from genome assembly GCA_014695325.1 of Cyanobacteria bacterium FACHB-502. Taxonomy (GTDB): domain Bacteria; phylum Cyanobacteriota; class Cyanobacteriia; order Elainellales; family Elainellaceae; genus Leptolyngbya_A. Next base: position 82,411 of record JACJNZ010000019.1, read on the forward strand.
TCTTGATTTGCGCTTTCGATCGCCGCTGCCAGGCCGATCGGCACGGACAGGGTTTTCCAGGCAGGAGGACGGCGTTGCTGATGACGCTCAATTCGCGCCTGCCATTCAGCATCTTCGGGATTGAGCTGAGCCGTTGCAAGGTAAATCACCGATCGCCCCGAACGTGCTGCCAGGGCTTCTGCCCATTCGCTCTTGCCCGATCGGGCTGGACCCGTCACTAAAACTATCTGTCTGGAGGAGTTGGCAGAGGAGGGCATAGGTTTCTATAGTGGGGTAATCGCAAAAATCGCTAAAATAAGCTAGCTACAATAAGCGATAAATCGGGGTCGTGCAGGTCGTTTTGTTATTCTCTCCACATTCTCTGATCCTGCTGAGGCTGGCAGTATGAAACCTGACAAGCACGAACTGAAGCGGATTGAGGCAACGCTGAATCATCTGGATTCGGCAAATCTGCCAGCCGATACTGAGCTTTCCCGCCCTCCAGCGACGTTCCCTGCTGCCCGGTCTGTGCAGCCTTTTCCGATTCGAGAAAACAGTCCCTCTACGCCGCTGCCGAAATCAAAGTTGCCTCAAGTTAGCTCCCAGCGTCATGCGACAAATCCGCATTTATCGCTCGGCTTATTGCAGGAAATTGAGGCGATCGTGCAGCAGTGGCAGAGCGAATTAGAGCAGGTTTCGCAGCAGATTCATGCCCTTTATGCTGAAGGTCCGATCGTGGATGGCTGGCTCGAAGCACAGCCCCCTGAAGCTTATCAGACGATGCAGCCCATTGGCGCAACTACGCTGCGTCATGCCGAAATCGAACATCTTAAAGAATATGTAGATGCGATTTGCAGCATGCCCCAGCCACCCTTTACCGACAATCAGCCTCGCAGCGGCTACCGCCTGTGTGGACTTGATGCCGACGGTCAGCTCTGGTCGCGCCCCTGTCCACCGCAGCAAGTTGCCTACGTGAGTTTGGCGATCGCTCGCTATCAAAAACTGCGAACGCTGCTGGGCAAAAAGCAATCGCTCGAAAATCGCCTGATGAAACTTGTGAAGGATTTGACACTGCTGCACGGACAAATGCAGGAAGACTAACAAACTAGATTGCTATAAATTCGTTGAAATTGCCTGTACCGGACAGGTCGGAATGCACTGTTCGCACACGACGCATTTCGATCGCGTAAACGTTAGCTTAAAACTCTGGCGATCGAGGCTCAGTGCCTCTGTAGGACAAACACCCGTGCATAAGCCGCAGTGAACGCACAAATCTTCATCGATCAAAATTTCGCGGCTGGCAAGGGAAATGCCGATATCCTGTGCCCGCATCCAGTCGATCGCTGCATCCAACTGGTCGATATCACCGGATAACTCTACAACCAGCGTCCCAATCTGATTCGGCGTGACCTGTGCCCGAATAATATTTGCCGCAACGTTAAAATCCTTTGCCAATCGATAAGTGACAGGCATGTGCACCGATCGCTTCGGAAAGGTGAGCGTAACTCGTTTTTTCATTTTTGAAATTCTCCTGCTAGAAACCTACTAAGAACGGCAATCGCCTACAGCCCCGCTTTCACGCCTGATCGAAAATTCGCTACGCTAAAGAAAGTGAGCGTTCACTCTTGCTCTTAGCTTTTTCTTGTTCTGTCTCGCGTTCAACGTTTTCTTGCCATGACTGCAACGCCTTCTAGTCCTACTCCCCAGTCTAATCCGGCAGCCCGAATTCGGAATTTGATTATCCTGCTGGTTGCGATAGTCCTTAGCCTCTCGATTTTTCTGGGCGTGCGCTTTGGCAGCGATACCGGAACCCTGGCGGCAATGGCAGAAACCGCAACGCCGCTGGATGTCGCCCTCAAAAACGAACAGCCGACGCTGATTGAGTTTTATGCGGACTGGTGTACCTCCTGTCAGGCAATGGCAAAAGACATGAGCGATCTTAAAGATGAGTTTGGCGATCGAGTGAATTTCGTCATGCTCAACGTAGACAACACGAAATGGCTGCCTGAAATGCTTTCTTATCGGGTTGATGGCATTCCCCACTTTGTTTTTCTTGACCCGCAGGGAGAATCGATCGCCAGTACGATCGGAGAACAGCCGCATACAGTGATGGCAGCTAACCTCGAAGCCTTAGCAACAGGTTCACCGCTTCCCTATCTTCAGTCGAGAGGACGCATCTCCGAAGTGGAGTCTCCCACTGCCCCTAAAGCTCAAAATGATGATCCGCGAGGTCATGGAAGTCAGGTGAAGGAGTAGCCCCAGAAATACAAAAAAGCCAGAGCAAATACTCTGACTTCAAGGTTGAACTTAAGCTGATTTTATAAGATTAGGTCGTTTAACTAAATGGCTGACGCGAAACAAACTTCTCAAATTCGGCTTGCGTTTCGTGAAGCAATTGCCCACGACTATCCGTCATTTTGCCCAGGGTTGGAACCAGATTCCGCGCCTGTAATGCCATGTGAAGCTGGAGATGTGCAACGTATTCGCTGAAGTCTTCACGGGTTGAAGGGTTAGATACCGACTTGAAATTCACAGCCAAAATGCTCTCCTCTCAAGAACTGCGTTGCAAAAGTCAATGCTATTGAACGTAACATAATGCGATTTCTCACATAAGTGTTTGCAATGAACTGTTACTTTCTGCGTACTTCTTTTGACTGATGAAAATGATCGATGAAAAACCGATCGCTATTTTTGGCTAAGCGGCAGCTTAAAACATGACTCATCCCGGAGCCTTTCTTGCAGGTGAAGCAGCAGGGGTCGGAGGGGGTTGCGATCGACTCAGGCTGCCTGCTTTGTTTGTGCCCAATATTTGTGCTCAATGCTTGTGCCCAACTTACGCCAGATTAGCGCTTCGCCAGCTAACCCTCGACGTTGCGAATTAACACCCCAGGCTGTTTTTGAATCGGCAGCGAATCCAGCACATCGGTTTGGGCGCAGTATTTCAGATCGTCTAGACAGTCGAGCCGCAGCAGCCGCTTGCCGTGGGTTGCCTGGTGCAACAGTCCCAGCAGATTGTTTTGCCACTGGCTATAGAGCGCGACCGCCCCAAAGACTTCATCATTTCCGGCGATTTCCGGCAGGGAATGTTCTCCTTCGAGCTGTTGGCTGATCTGATGCACGATCGCCCCTGCACAAACGGTATCTTCCAGGGAGAAACTGCCTTCCCAGCCAGAGCCAACGATCCACACGGTTTCGGGACGGTGCTTGAGCAGATAATTCACCACCGCATGCCGGTTAATCAGCGCCGCCGTTAACACCGTTTCGGCATCCTGAAGCCGTTCCAGGCAGCGAGTTCCATTCGTGGTGCTGATAAAGAGGCGTTTCCCGGAAACTAGTTCGGGAGTACAGTCCAGCGGGGAGTTTCCCAAATCACAGCCTTCTACTTTTGCGCCACCTCGTTCTCCTGCGCGCAGCCGCTTATCAGGAAGCCACTGTTCGCTCACGTGCATCAGCTCTTCCATGCTGCTAAACACCTGAACTCCTTCTGCGCCTGCAGCGAGAGCGGTTGCAATAGTTGACGTTGCGCGAAGCACATCAACCGCAATTGCACAATCAGGAATTTGGGCGATCGGGGTCAGTTCGGGCGTGTGGTATATGGAGAACTTCACGGGCAGCGGATTTTAGGGTAAAGGTAAACAGGAGATATGAACAGATCCTATAAATAATCAATTAAAGAGCTGTAAGAAAAATTAATGCCTATTGCCCTCCATTCTATCGGGTAATGGTCAGGGAATAGGGCGATCGATTGCTCTAGACATTGATTTAATTTAAGTATTTATGCTTATTGATAAGTTAAGCTTAGGTTATCAGTCGGGACGTGAGCAATGGGAAGTAGAAGAGTAGATGGATCAGGGATAACGCTTGTATTTCGGCATTGCCGTCATTCTAGAGCGAGACAAAGCCCTATCTCTATCTCCCATTTATCCCAGATTTGAAACGATTCAAAAATCCAGGATCATAAGGCTCGAAGATGCGGTTATTCTAAGAAGCCTGTCATGTTTCCGCTCCCTTTCTGCTCTTTGAAATTAAGCTATGGATCGCTACTTTACCGTTGAAGCTCTCTCTCGCACGGCAAACGCCCAGCAGGTGATTTATGCTGCGATGCACCAGGACTATGCGGAGGCATTTGTCTGGGAGGAGCGCGATCAATTTCCCGATGAAGTCAAGGCGGGCGAATTGGTGGTTCGCAACCTGCTAGCAGGCAATCGGGGACACTTCGGACCGCTCGAACATCCTCAGATCGTGCTGAACTGCGGTTATTTCCCCCACTCGACGATGCAGCAAATCAGAACGCATCGCGTTGGAATTTCGTTTGATGTTCAATCGTTTCGGTACACTGGAGCCCGAATTACTGATGTGGTGCAAGGCAAGCGAGACGTTGAAGAAGTGTTTTATCTGCGTCCGATCGGCTCTTATACGGATCGTCAGGGTAAACGCTACGACTACACCGAGGAACTACGACAGGAAGATCTGAGCTGGTGTCTGGAGGGCTGCAAGCGATATCAGCAGCGAATGGAGCAGGGTTTTTCTGAGGAACATGCAAGAGGACTCATTCCTTTTGATGTGCGGCAGCATTGGGTGATGTCTGCCAACGTTCGATCGCTGATGCACCTGCTCGATCTGCGCTGGAAAGCCGACGCTCAGCTAGAGGCACAGCAGCTTTGCGAACTGATCTGGACGCAGTTTCAGGATTGGGTTCCCAGCATTGCAGACTGGTATGAATCAAACCGGGCGAAAAAAGCACGCCTTGCACCATGACGCTTTCTTTTTGCGCGATCGTTAAAAACGAAGCCGCCAATCTGCCACGCTGCCTGGAGAGTGTGCAGGGCATGGTCGATCAGATCGTGATTCTAGATACGGGATCAACCGATGAAACAGTGACGATCGCCCAATCCTTTGGCGCAGAGGTACATCACTTTCCCTGGAATAATTCTTTTGCTGCTGCCCGTAATGAATCCCTAAAATACATCACGGGCGATTGGGTTCTTGTTCTCGATGCCGACGAAGCCCTCAACCCGCAGATTATTCCCCCGCTTCGGCAGGCAATGCAGCAGACCCAGGCGATCGTCATAAACCTGATTCGGCAAGAAATTGGAGCAGTTCAGTCGCCCTATTCACTGGTGTCTCGCCTGTTTCGCCGCCATCCAGAGGTTTATTTCAGCCGTCCCTATCACGCAATGGTGGATGACAGCGTGGCTAAACTGCTGCAACGGGAACCGCAGTGGCAGGTCATTAATCTACCGGACGTGGCAATCCTTCACTACGGCTATCAGCCCGGTACCATCGCCAGCCGTGACAAGCTTCAGAAAGCCAGACAAACAATGGAGGTCTTTCTGGCAGATCATCCCGATGATCCCTATGTGTGTGCCAAGTTGGGTGCGCTTTATGTGCAGATGGGGGACGTGCAGCAGGGACTCGTGCTGCTTCAGCGGGGGCTGCAGAGCGGAAAAAGCGATCCGCCTATCCTTTACGAGCTGCACTATCACCTGGGCATTGCCTATCGTCAATCGGGCAATTTACCCCTGGCAGAACAGCACTACCACGCCGCCCTGCAACAGCCCATCCTCGATCGCCTCAAGTTAGGTGCACAGAATAATTTGGGCAGTCTGTTGCTGGCTGAGGGAAATCTTAAGCGCGCGAAAGACTGCTTTGAAACCGTCATTCAACTTGATCCCACCCTGGCGATCGGATACCACAACCTGGGGATGACCTGCAAAGCGATCGGACAATTTACCCAGGCGATCGACCACTATCAGCAGGCAATTCGCCTCAAGCCCGACTACGCAGAGGCATATCAGAATTTGGGCGTCGTGTGGCTCAAGCTCGGTCGCGTGAATGAAAGTCTGGCTGCGTTTCGGCAGGCGATCGATCTGCATCAGCAGCAGAATCCCTCAGAAGCCGATCGGCTCCGGCAAGGACTGCGCGAGATGGGCTTTCAGGTTTAGTTTTCGGGCTTAACTCGATAATTCAGCTAAAAACTGGCGGATTACGCCGATCGTCACCGCAGGCAGTTCGAGTTGGGGCGTTAAGCCGACCCCTTCCAAAACTTCGACGGCTTTGATAGCGCGAGGGTTCAGTTCGGCAAATCGCTGTGCCAGAGCTGGAGGGCTGAGCTGTGCCTGTCGCCCCCAGAGAATCGCAGTCGGAACAGTGAGATCAGGAAGATATTGAGCCAGGTCAAAGCACAAATCACCCCGCACTAAGGAAAGAGCACTGGCTTCGGCATTGGGCTGGAGGGCAGAAGCGAGATAGGCATCCACCACTTCAGGGGAGACGCGATTTGACTGGGCAAACTGCCGCTGCTCTAAAAACGTCCGAATTCCGAATGGGTTGGCAATCACAGTGCTATACAGCAGCCGATCGACTCCGGGAATACTGACAATTGAGGCGATCGGATTTTGATAGGGCTGTCCAAAGTCTGCCAGCCCGGTGGGGGCACTCAGGATCAGCGATCGAATCAAGCCGGGATAACTCACTGCGACTCGCACCACAAAGGCAGCGGTCAGCGAAGAAGCCACCACGATCGCAGGCGAAGGAGCAACCTGCTCTAGAAATTCGCGAATGGTGATCAGGTAGTCTTCGATTTGATAAGGGCGCGTCAGGTGGTTCGATCGTCCCCAGCCCAGCAGATCGGGAGCGATCACCTGATATTCGGGCACAAATGCGGGATAGACCTTTGACCATTCATAAGCCGATGAGCCACCGCCAAAGCCATGCAGAAAGACGATCGGCGGTTGATCTTCAGGCGATCGCTTTCTGGTAGATTGCGATGCCGGCGAGGTTGCTTGATCTGCAGTGTAGTAGACGATCGATCCCAGGCTGGTTGAAATCGAGTCTTGACGAAAACCGGGCGGTTGCAGCATAGACTGAGAAAAAAATTAAATAAAGTCGTAAGCAGAGATAAAACTCTTGAAGCAGGGCAGACAACTATTAAATTATGTTAAGATTTGCAGTAAAAATACTACTTGTATGAGCGATCGGAATTGACAATTCCTTAAAAACGTACAAATCGCAACTTTTTTAAGTGATAGTTGCGTAATAATACGAGTAAGTCAAGAACGACGATATCAGACTGATAGGGTAAGTGACGCAGGCATCAGCAAAACTTCCTCTATTGTCTCAGGGTTTCTACCAGATTGTTTAGCCCAGGCTGTTTAGCGTCTACTAGCTGCTTCGACGGCTGCTTGGACAACACTCAGCTTTTGAATCAGGGCTTTTAGGGTCTTCCTCGGCGCGACAGTTTCCAGGGAAATTGCTTTGCGCTAATAGACTCAAACTTTATCTTCAATCGTCACTACTTCTCTGCAAACTGTAAGGTCTGGTCAACAAGCTGGAACCTCTACTTTGCAACTCTGCCCAGCCAGCAGGGTATTTCTGCATCTGCATTCCAAACGGTCAAGGAGCGCAATTGGGTCTGGCACTGTCCTTCTGCAAAAAGCCTGCGCTTTGTTTTGCAAGAGCACTTTGTTTCACAAATTCTGTGTAAAAAGAGCCTGTGCAAAAAAGAGACCAAGTTTTGCTCAAACCCTAACCTGCCGATCGAACCATCAGAGTGTGACGATCGTTCGGAAATTAATCCCAGCAGTGTCTTTAGAGCAGCATTTGCTTTTAGTTTACGGTTGTCGTCTGCTTTGTGGTGAGAGAGAGGCTGAATCGACTGCATCAGAAACCATCATAAGGGAGCCTATCGTGAGCAATGCTTTTCGATCGATTGATCACAATCCTCAATGCGGCTCGACTTTCAGATCTGCCGCAAACAAAAGTCCTGGAGTGATTTACTCACCTGCCTATGCCGAAGCAGAGGTGCGAACCGTGCCTCGGCTGGATGAGCTAGATCTCAGTCCTGCCGCTGTGCTAATGCAGCAGTCGGTCTGTGTCCGCCTCGATTGGGAAGATTTGTCGCGCTTTGCGATCGTCGATCGCCAGTTTGAGCAGTGGGGCGTGGTCTTTGCCAATGCGGTTGCCGTCTGTCCTTCAAATCCTGCCTATCCGCCCTACTCCGGCACGATGGCAGTGATGGGCGCACCCAAAGGCGGCTGGCTCGAAGCCAGATTTTTGCGCCCGGTAAAGTTTGTCAGCAGCTTTGTCACCAGTTCTCGCCGCACAACGCTCAGTGCCTATGATGCAGACGATCGCCTGATTGCCTCGGCTAAAACCCCCGCCCCAAACCTGGCATACTCCGACTCTGAATGCCCCCCAAATGTCTGGCTCAACCTGCGAAATTTAGACATTCATCGTGTTACGTTTCATGCCTTTGATGGGCAGTTCATCCTCGACGACTTCTGCTTTTGCTTTTAGTGCCCAGCTTATTGCCCAACTGGTTTCTCAACTGGTTTCCCAGCTTATTTCGCCTGAAGAACAAATCGCTCGATCGCCACAGCCGCTCCGTCTGATTCCACATCAGGGGCAACCCAGTGAGCGGCAGTCTTCACCGCATCGGGCGCAGTTCCCATTGCCACACCAATTCCTGCATACTGAATCATTTCCAGATCATTAAAGTTATCGCCGATCGCCATCACGTTTTCTGGACGCAGTTCCAGCATTTCTTCTGCAAGATAGCGGACGGCGGTTCCTTTGTTGACGAGGGGATGGGTTGCCTCAAAGAACGTCGCAACGGATTTGGTGAAGTAAAGCTCTGCCGGAGTATATTGCTGCCGTAGCGAAGAAAGCAGGCGATCGATCACGGCGGGATCATGGCAAAGGGCAAGGATTTTAGTCGGCTCATGATCCACCAGCATCCGCCGCAAATCCCCTACTGCAAACGGCTGGATTTGGCTGCGCTGGGCGTAGAGTTCTGTTTCTGGCGTAATCTCGCGCACATACAGCAAATCGTTTATATAAAAGTGAATCGACAGCAGATCGTGCAGTTCCGGCTGCTCAAAGTAATCGAGCAACTGCAGGGCTGCCTCGCGAGACACGGTGAGATGGCGATAGATTTTCTCGGTGGTCGGGTCTTTGATCAGTGCCCCCTGATAAGTCAGCAGCGGCAGCGTTAAGGCATTGCGAAGCCTTTCTTCCTTCGGAGCAATGGTTTGATAAAAGCGCAGGGCAGACTGAAACATCCGCCCCGTGGCGATCGCCACCTGCACGCCTTTCTCCTGAGCTGCCTGAATTGCCTGCTGCACGGCAGGGGTCATTTGGTTCGACTCGCCCACCGTGGTTCCGTCGAGGTCGATCGCAATCAAGCGAATCTGAGGCGAATGCGTTTCAGCGGCAGGATTTGCCGTCAGATTTAGGGTGGAATTTGACATAGAATTTAGTCGCAAAATTGCTTACGGAATAGGTCACAAAAAGAATCTAAATCCAAGAACACCGATCCAAAAATACCGATCCAAAAATACCGATCGAGGGACAACACACTTGTGCCCCACCCCCCAGGTAGGGACATCCCCATTCTCGCGAATCCCGATCGTCCCGTCTGATAAGGCACACTGGAATTTGGCAGCTCAGCACTTGCTGAAGGTTTCAAGTTCAACACTTGCTGACTGGTTCAATTATTGATAGGTTACTGAAAAAAAGCATGATTCGGCTCTTTAAGCCCCGGTTTCGCAAGCAAATTGCACGAATTGAAGTCTCAGGCGCGATCGCAGGTGCAACCCGTAAGTATGTCCTCGATGCCCTAAAAACAGTCGAAGAAAAGAAATTCCCCGCTCTGCTGTTGCGGATCGACAGCCCTGGCGGAACGGTGGGGGACTCCCAGGAAATTTACAGTGCCCTGAAGCGGCTGCGTAATAAAACCAAGATCATCGCCAGCTTTGGCAATATTTCGGCATCGGGCGGTGTGTATATTGGCATGGGCGCAGAACACATCGTTGCCAATCCGGGAACGATCACGGGCAGCATTGGCGTGATCCTGCGCGGCAATAATCTGGAACGACTGCTCGACCGCGTCGGCGTTTCCTTTAAGGTAATCAAATCTGGTCCTTATAAAGATATTCTGTCGTTCGATCGCGAATTGACCGAGCCAGAACAGCAGATTCTGCAACAGCTCATCGACACCAGCTATAACCAGTTTGTCCAGACAGTTGCCGAAGGTCGTCGCCTCAGTGTGGATGCCGTTCGTAGCTTTGCTGACGGACGCATTTTTACCGGAGAACAGGCTCTAGAACTAGGAGTCGTCGATCGCCTGGGAACCGAAGAAGATGCGCGTCGCTGGGCAGCCGAACTAGTCGGACTCGACCCCGAAAAAACCCAGCTCCACAACATTGAGGAGCGCAAAAAGGGATGGCTCAGCCGCTTCCTGCCGGGTCGAAGCCAAAGCCGCAGCCAAAATAAAGGCCTCCTCGGCGGGCTGAATTGGCTGGAGTTTGAAATGGAAACGAACGGACTGCCCCTATGGATGTTTCGCCCCTAATTCATAAAACACTGCTGAAGACAGCATGGGCATGATCGCACTTGACTCTTGAATTCAGCTTGTCAATTCAGCCTGTAAATTTTCAAGTTGTGAATTTTAAGTTAAGTCCTTGGCATTTCAAGGCAGAACTGAGGAGGATAGATTGTAGACATCAGACCATTAGACTTTAAACTGAAGCCTGATGGAATGAAGCGATCGATTGTCTGGTCTACACAGGGCTGTTTTGTTTGCACAAAGCTGTACAGAGCTGTTTTGTTTACACAAGAGCCATGCGAAGCAGTTCCCCTTTAGAGTAGCCGGGCAAATCGAAGGGATTGGAAGCGTGTTGAAACATAGGAGGCGATCGACGTGGGCTGGAAAGTAAGGGCAATTCGTGGGGCAACAACGGTTTCAGAAAACACGGTAGAGGCGATCCGGGAAGCTGTCGCCGAACTGCTGGACGAGCTAGAACGCCAAAACCCCATCGACCCTGACGATATTATCAGTGCCACATTTTCTGTCACCCGCGATCTAGATGCAATTTTTCCCGCATCCGTTGCCCGTCAGCGTCCACACTGGCAGGATGTGCCGCTTCTGGATGTGCAGCAGATGCACGTCGAGGGCAGTCTGGAACGCTGTATTCGCTTCCTAATCCACATCAACACGCCCGATCCCTTCGTCAAAATTCACCATCCTTATCTGCGGCAGGCGAAATATCTGCGCCCGGACTGGAGTATGGCGACGATCGAGCATTAATTCTCCCCGCGACTTTCCAGTTTCAGGGTCGAAAAATCCCTACTCGCAACCAGTTGACTCGATCGCTATGATCGAGATAGAGCAACATTGGAGGAAATCCAACGGTTTACACCAAGCCTTTAGCTCGTTTAATTGAGCAATTTCAGCGATTGCCCGGTGTGGGTCCAAAAACCGCACAGCGTCTCGCGCTGCACATTTTACGAAGACCAGAGGCAGAAGTTCATGCCCTGGCACAGGCACTTGTTGAAGCCAAGCAGCAAGTAGGGCTATGTTCGGTGTGCTTTCACCTGTCGGCTGAGCCAGTCTGTGAAATTTGCCGCACCCCCAATCGCGACCCGAATACAATCTGTGTGGTTGCCGATTCTAGAGATGTGATTGCGCTGGAGAAAACCCGCGAATACAAAGGCAAGTATCACGTCCTGGGCGGATTGATTTCGCCAATGGATGGCATCGGTCCCGATCAGCTTCACATTACGCAGCTCGTGCGGCGCGTCAGCAAGCAGGACATCAAGGAAGTAATTCTGGCGATCAGCCCTAGCGTCGAAGGGGAAACCACAACGCTCTATGTCGGTCAACTGCTGAAGCCATTCACCAAAGTTACCCGGATTGCTTTTGGTCTGCCGATGGGTGGCGATCTGGAGTATGCCGACGAAGTAACGCTTGCCAGAGCCTTAGAAGGACGGCGGGAACTTGATTAGGTTCTTGAACCAGGCTTAGTGGGTAACAAGCTGGGCTGCTTGGTTAAAGAATTGGCGATCGAGTCCCTGAATCAGCAGAAATGTGGTGCAGAGGGTTGCAAATGCCAGAATAAACATAATCAGCATTTGATAGACTGCGGCATCGAGCGGATTTACGCCGCTCAGAATTTGTCCGGTAATGGTTCCTGGCAGCGTCACAATTCCGACGACCAACATTTGATTCAGGGCAGGGATTAGTCCCGCTTTGATTGCCTCACGGCGATAGGCGGTAGTTGCCTGCTGCGGAGTTGCGCCTAAGCTCAAGTGGGTTTCAATCTCTTGGCGGCTATTGTTGAGTGTACTAACAAACCGTTCTCCGCCGATCGTCGCCCCATTCATCGCACCTCCCAACAAAATTCCTGCCAGTGGCACAAGGTACTGCGGCTCAAACCAGGGATCGGGACGCAGAACTAGCAGATTCACATACGCCAGCGTCAGAGCGGTACTGAGCAGAATTGACCCCCCGACCACTGGAAGCAGTGCCGGGATTTTTTTACTGATTCGGTTTCGGGCAACGACAGCGGCGATCGATGCCATGGCTGCGATAATCAGCAGCACCGCGATCGGATTATTCAGGGCAAACACAATTTCCAGAACGTAGCCCACTGCGGTGAGCTGCACGATCGTTCGTCCCGTCGCGACTGCAAGATTCCATGCCAATCCCAGCCCTTGCCAAGCAGATAGGGCGATCGCAATCAGCACCAGTCCCAGGGCAAACCCCATCCTGACCAGATCTAGCTCGATTAATCCATTCATTGCCCGTTGGATCCGCTGAAATGTGCAAATTTTAGCTTTGATTCCGCTGCTTTAACTTGTATTTCAAGTTTCCCATCGCCGATTGCCAGCGCTTACACTGGGGCATTCTCGATAGAGTGCATTTACTTCGTATTGAATTTGTGAGTTGCTGTCATGAATCTGCCATTTATTGTAGATGTTGCGATCGGGCTAGTTTTGATTTACCTCATCCTTAGCCTGCTCTCTTCAGAAATCCAGGAGATCCTGGCGACCATTTTGCAGTGGCGAGCCGCCCACCTGAAGAAGTCGATCGAAATTCTCTTGATGGGAGATGGCTCTGTGCAGGGCGATTACCTGAAGCTGGCAAACCAGGGAATTTTTCAAACGCCTGCCGAGGTTGCACAGCACACAGTGAGTTTCCTGCCGGATTCTGACCCCAATAAGCCGGCGATTCAAGACCTGATCCAGAGCCAGCTCGAAACGCTCAGAGGAACTGCCGAAGAACAGACAGCGGCGATCGTTCAGGCATTGGACTCAAAAGGGTTGGTGAGCGGTGATGGCGTGACTGAAACAGGTTCAACGATTCCAATCAAATCTGAAATCTCGCGACGACTTCGGGATGCGCTGCTGATTGAAGAACTCCATCGCGCAAAAGCTGTTACCCAGAAAATCTATAATGACCCCTTGATTCGCAACATCAGTCAGGATGCGCGAGAAGGGTTTGAAGGCTTGATTCGTGGCGTAACGCGATCGGTCGTCACTGTAGGCAGGAGCAATACGACGCTCGAGCGGGGCAACGAGCCATCCTACATTCCGTCTGAAACCTTTGCTACGACACTGTTGGAAATCCTCAACATTCCGCAGTTCACTCGTCGCTTAACCGCTCTAAATCTGCAAATCCTGGTTCAGGATCAGATTATTTCTGACATTGAAGATGCAGTGAAACGGTATCAGAGTCAGGGAAAAAGCCAGGAACTCAATCGCTTTATTGATGCAGGTTTTAATAAGTTCAGCGACAAACTGCATCTCGTCCTCAAAGCCTTTGTCGATCAGCGGCTCAGCCTCGAAATGACGATTAGCCTCATTCGCGGCGAACTGGTTGAGTATGTCAACAACGCGCAGGCGATCCGCAAAAAACTGGCGGCATCTCAAGACACAAACCGCGCTCGATCGATCGCCCCTGAAGATCTGGAAGCTTTTGATGCTTTTGCAAATCAACTCGTCTCAATTCGGCAGCTCGTCTTTTACGAAGACCCTCAGGGCGAATACCACAACACCAATGAGCTGATTCAGCAGCTTCAACCTAGCGTTGCCCAGGTCATGAAAGCCTTTCGCAGCGACCTTCAGGACGTAGACCAAAAATACAGGCGGTTTACTGATAGTGAATCGCTGAGAAGCAATCCAAACCTCTCCGGCTACCAGGAAATTATCGCCCTCTACAACGAAATTCATCGGGATGCTCAGCAGATTGCCCAGACGCTTCCCTTCTCGGTGCGAGTCAGTCTTAATGCGCTGGCAGACCGTGCCCAAATTAACCCCACTCAGGCTAAAGGTGAAGTAAGACGTGCTCAGGACGACCTGTATCAGTTCAAAACGGAAGTCGAGAAATGGTTCGATCGCTCGATGGAGCGCGCCTCTGGTGTGTATAAGCGCAATGCGAAGGGCGTAGGTTTCCTGATTGGATTGACGATCGCCCTTGCCGCAAATGCCGACACGATTCACATCGCCCAACGACTTGCCTCCAGCACTACGCTGCGTCAGGCACTTGTCTCTTCTGCCGAAATCGTCACCCAATCCTGCCCCAGACCGATTTCCCCTACCAACCCTGAAGCAGCTCCTGCCACCAATCCTGAACCCGTCCCTGCGCCTGAAGTTGCTCCGCCTGTCATTCCACCTGCCCCCGAGGCGGCTCCCGTTGCTCCACCCGCCGAGCCTGCTCCCGTTTCCCGACTATTTTTCGAGCAGCCCGCCTATGCCCAAGCTCAAGCTGTTCCGTCTGAACCTGAAGCTTCCTCAGCTTCTACTAATTCGTCAGTGAACTGTATCGAACAAGCAGTTGGGGATGTGACACAACTACCGCTAGGCTGGGGCGAGGAAAACCAATCGCAGCAAATGGCAATCAAGCCGATCGACAGCAACGGCGACGGCAAGCCTGAAGAGCCGGCTCCCTGGATGCCACTATGGAATCAGCTCAAGCGCGCTATCGGCTGGATCGTAAGCGGTCTGGCAATCTCAATGGGAGCTGCCTTCTGGTTTGAGTTTCTCAGCAAGCTGGTGAACGTACGAAACACGGGCAAGCGTCCGGACGATCGCTCGGCAACTTGACCCGGGTTTAATTGTTAGATTCGCTCAAGGTTTGCGACTCAGGCAGCCCTAAAGCTTCAGCACTGCCATAAATGCCTCTTGCGGAACGTCTACAGTGCCGATCGCCTTCAGGCGTTTCTTACCCTTTGCCTGCTTCTGCAAGAGTTTCTTCTTTCGGGAAATATCGCCACCGTAGCACTTCGCTAACACGTCCTTTCGCAGGGCGGGGATATGTTCGCTGGCAATAATCCGGGAGCCGATCGCCGCCTGAATCGGAATCTTGAACTGGTGACGGGGGATGAGCTCTTTGAGCTTTTCGACCAGGGCTTTGCCGACGTAGTATGCCTTGTCTCGGTGAACGATCGTCGCCAGGGGATCAACTTTCTCACTGTTGATCATCACATCCAGCTTCACCAGATAGTTTTCCCGGTAGCCGATCAATTGGTATTCCATGCTGGCATAGCCGCGCGATCGAGACTTCATCTGATCAAAGAAATCCGTTACGACTTCTGCCAGAGGAATCTCGTAGATCAGCGTGGTTCGCCCCTTAGTGAGGTACTTCATGTCTTTGAATTCGCCCCGCCGGCTCTGGCTCAGCTCCATTAGCGGACCCACGAATTCCTCGGGCGTAATCATGTCCACCTGCACGTAGGGTTCCTCGATTTTTTCGCGGTACTGCGGGTCGGGCAAGAGGCTAGGATTATCGATATACAGCACTTCGCCGTCGATTTTGGTGACGCGATAGATTACCGAGGGCGCAGTGGTAATCAGATCCAGGTCATACTCGCGCTCTAATCGCTCCTGCACAATTTCCATGTGGAGCAGACCGAGGAAGCCACAGCGGAAGCCAAAGCCCATCGCGCTCGAAGTCTCCGGCTCGTAGCTGAGGGCGGCATCATTCAGGCGCAGTTTTTCCAGTGCCTCGCGCAGGTCGGGATACTCGTCGGCATCGGTGGGAAACAGTCCGCAAAAAACCATCGGTTTCGCTTCGGCGTAGCCCGGTAGGGCTTCAGGAGCGGGGGCGTATGCCAGGGTAATCGTGTCACCTACCCGCGCATCGGCAACGGCTTTGATCGAGGCGGCAAAATAGCCCACTTCGCCCGCATGTAGCTCATCCACCTCAATTTGGTTTGGCGACAGTACGCCCAGTTCGTCGATCTGGTATTCCTTGCCGGATGCCATCAGACGCACTCTGTCGCCTTTGCGAACTTTGCCATCCATCACCCGGAAGTAGACGATCACGCCGCGATAAGCGTCGTAGTAGCTATCAAAAATCAGAGCGCGGAGGGGTTTGTCTACCGTATCTTCAGGCGGCGGAACTAGATAGACGATCGACTCCAGGATTTCATCGATCCCGATCCCTTCTTTGGCTGAGGCTAAAATTGCGCCGCTGCAGTCCAGACCGACGACTTCTTCGACTTCTTCCCGGACGCGATCGGGTTCGGCTCCCGGCAGATCAATCTTGTTCAGCACCGGAATGATTTCCAGATCGTGTTCCAGTGCCAGATAGACGTTTGCTAGCGTTTGCGCTTCCACGCCCTGGGATGCATCGACCACCAGCAACGCCCCTTCGCAAGCAATCAGCGATCGAGATACCTCGTAGGAAAAGTCTACGTGTCCCGGCGTGTCGATCAGGTTCAGCACATATTCCTGACCATCTTTTGCCGTATAGCTCATCCGCGCCGCCTGAAGCTTGATCGTGATGCCCCGTTCACGCTCCAGTTCCATATTGTCGAGAAATTGCTCTTTCATCTCCCGATTGCTCACCGTTCCCGTTACCTGAAGCAACCGATCGGCGAGGGTCGATTTCCCGTGATCGATGTGAGCAATGATGGAGAAATTCCGAATGCGAGAAACAGGTACGTCGGTCATATCACGCAGTATGAGGGGGAAAGCGAGGAATTTGCGTCTCAGAATCGATCGGGTTACTTGCTCCGTTAGGATTATCCGTCGGAATTCGTGTCATGAGATCCAGACAATCGGAGTCTCAATGGAAGTCTTGGCGGATTGGGTGAACCAATATGTCATCTGCTTAAAACATTTTAAGCTGTTCGTCACGCTGCGGGAATCCGGCAAAAGGCTTTCCTCCGCTGAAATGGCTCGCTTCAGTAAGATTTTTAGGAAATTAGGGGAAGGATTTCTGCTGTTCGCAACGATCGTGAAAAGGATAAGGTTTAATAGTGATGTGAGAAACACGCCCCTTTTCCAAAGAGAAAAATAAAAACGGCTGTTCCTCAATATTGTTCTTGCTGTTGTCCTCCTGTTGCGGCTTCCCCTCCGCCCCTAACTGGCTTATGACTGACCCTGCTGTAGATTCTAAATCCACCTCCGACTCCGAAAAGGTAAATCTGTCGATCGAAATTGATGCTGACCTGCTTGAGCAAATCAATCATCTTACGGGCAATCCCAGTAAGGTGATCGAAGTTGCTGTACGTCAATGGCTGGGTGGAGGCAGCCGTCGAGATGATGATTTAACCCGATCGATTCGCCGCAACCCACCCGTTCCGCCTAAGGGCGAATGGAACGACTAGCCGTCGCTTAACCCATCGCGCTTTTTCCCCTCTAAAATAAGGCAAATAGGGTAAAAAGTGAGGCAAGCCTTGACAGGTTGAATCAATCTTTGGGGTGTTACAAACATTTAGACTTAGCTGAACTTGAAGCAATTTCAGTGAAACCACTGATAATAGTAAAAGGTTTAAGCAAAAGCGGGAATTCTAGATTTGCTGATGAATAATTAAGCTTGTCAGTCGCAAGCTTGTCAGTCACAAAGCATTTGCAGGTTGCATCTACGCATCGTATCTACCCTTACCGCAAACCTGGGACAGTGCTTGACCCTATTCACTGTGTACTCTGAGTTCTACGCTGATGACTCTGCCTAGCGATCGTTCACCTTCGACAACTGAGTCAATCCATCCGGGTACGTTTCAACAATTCGACGGGTCTCTTCCGGCTGCCGATCTGGTTTTCACTCAGGACGGCTCTGGGCAGTATTTGTCGTTCTATTGGCGCGATGCCGATCGCTTTGGACTGAAACTCGATCAGGTCATTGGGCAAGCTGTAGAGGCTGCTTTCGCGCCTGCGGCGATTGCTTCCTATCTAGAGCGCATTCACCAGGTTTTGAGCGATCTGATTCCGCTCCGGTTTGAGTCTGCGTTTCAAGTTGCCAATCAGCATCTCGTTTTTGAGCTCACGGTCAGCCCAATCCTGATGCCGCACGGCACGGCAACCAGCGTTCTGGTCATGGGACGCTTTCTCTACACCACCCCTCAAGAACCTGTTACCGAGGTCGTTCCCGGATCAAAGCAAGGGCATTTGCTGCGCCTTGCCGATCGCCCTGAAGAGAGAACTGCTCTACATCGCCCCGAAGCAGAAACCGCCGCGCATCGCTATCAAAAACGCCTGACCGAGCTAGTCTGGAAAATTCGCCGCACTCTGGATTTAGAAACCATTTGGCAACAGACAGTAGAAGGATTGGGAGAAGCGTTTAGCGTGAGTCGCTGCCTGATTTTTCCCTACACGCCTGGTCATAACGAAGTCTGTGCAGTGGCAGAATATTGCAGTCCAGAGCTGCCCTCCCTGCTCAATCGATCGTTTTCGATCGTCCAGGAAGCCTATTTTGCTCAGGCATTGACCACCCTAAAACCGATTGCTTGCAGCACTGCCGAAGAGCAGGACAGCGAGTTGTCTGCCTCTGTAGTGACGATTGCCACCTGCTACCAGGATCAGCCAAATGGCTTGATTGTGCTGTACCAGACGGATCGATCGCGAGTCTGGAGCGATATCGAGATTGACCTGCTGAGAGAGATCGCTGATCAAGTGGGAACTGGGATTGCCCATGCTTCACTGTTTGCACAGAGCCAGAATCTCGCATCGGAACTTCAGCAGGCCAACGACAGCCTGGTAAAAAAACATCAGGAACTAGAAGATGCCCGCCAGCAGGCAGAAGCCGCTTCTCGACTCAAGAGCGAATTTCTTGCCAACACCTCCCACGAGCTACGGACTCCCCTCAACGGCGTGATTGGCTTCCTCAAGCTAATCATGGACGGCATGGCTGACGACCCGGCAGAGCAGAGCCAGTTTCTTCAGGAAGCGTATGGCTCAGCAATCCACTTGCTCAATATCATTAATGACATCCTGGACATTGCGAAAATTGAAGCCGGGAAAATGCAGCTTGAGCTGAATCCAATCAAGCTGGATGATTTGCTCAATGCCGTTGACAATTTCACCCGCCCTCAAGCGCAGCAGAAAGGGTTAAGCTTTGAAATTCGCACGCCTGCCACCCGCGACGAAGTGATTCTCCACGGCAATTACCAGCGATTGCTGCAAGTCATGCTCAACCTGGTGGGTAATGCAATTAAATTCACCCATGAAGGCGGACTAACCATCAGCGCAGAAATTCTCTCTAAGCGAATGCCCCACAGCGAAGACAAGCAGGAAAAGCCGGGCATTGTCAAAATTAGTGTTGCTGATACTGGAATTGGGGTATCTCTGGAGAAGCAGGACAAGCTATTCCAGTCGTTTAGCCAGGTAGACGGTTCACGTACTCGTCAGTATGGCGGAACTGGCTTGGGACTGGCGATCTCCCAAAAGTTGGTTGAGGCAATGGGCGGAGAAGTCAATTTTTACAGTATGGGCGAAGGACTGGGATCAACCGTTACTTTCACCGTTCCCTTGTTTCACGATCCTTTAATAGTAACGGCTCCCTTACCCGATGCAGCCGATTTGCTTCTGTAGTCTGCTGCGCTACTGCGGTCTGCGACGTCCAGAGGTTACGGTTACGGAGGCTTGCTTTAGACTGAGAAATAGCATTCTTTGAATGTCAAGAGAATGTCAAGAGCCATATTTTTTGTTTGCTACGCTGGTTGCGTGCCCTCACGATCGCTGTAAACCAATCTTGAAACTTGTCTTCGATAGGGCTGCTTGAGGTTTATACCATGATCGAGGTTTTTGCCGCTCTTGCGCTCTCGACGGCGGCTGGTATGAGAATTGCTCTTCCCCTGCTACTCATTGGATTGCTCTACAGCGACAATCTTTGGGCAAACATGCCGCTATTGTCCCAGATTCCCCCCCGTATTGTTCTGGGTGTTTTGGTGAGCTGGTCAACCGTTGAGCTCTTTCTCTCTAAAGGCAGACTCGGACAGCGCGTTTTGCAGATCGTGCAGCTTGTGGGCAGTCCTATCGTGGGGGCGATCGTCGGCATTGCCGTGGCGCGAACCGCTCTGTTTCCCGGCTGGTTTACGGTGCTGATTGGCACGGTTTGTGGATTGATTGCCCTGGTGCTACAACTTGTTCAGATCGGCTGGTTTTATCGCCTGCGGGGTTTGCCCATCTGGATGATTTTTGCCCAGGATTTTTTGTGTGTGCTGCTGGTTCTGCTAGCTTTTGATGCCCCAACTCAAGGCGGCATTATTGCGCTGCTGTTGTTCTGGCTCATGATTCGGAGTTCGGTAGGCTGGCGAAAGTGGTATCAGGCACAGGCAAAACCAGGCGAGCGCAAAAATCCACGCCGATACAAACAGGAGCCAGATTAGCTCCTAAGTTTAAGAATTTAATTTGGTGCTCCTTGAGGACTTCTGTTCACAACGGCATCGCTGGCAAATTTGCCTGAGTACAATCCTTCAATTCTTTTCAGGGACTTAAGAAGCGATCGCTATTACTTGTTAAAAGCCAACTGAAAAGCAGCGGAAACCCACTTAATTGCTACACTCAACGAATGCAAAAAGACACCCTCCTTGAGGAGAGTGCCTTGATTGCTAAGCAGCGAGAGCTTAACCGTGGATAGCGGGAGCGGTCACTGCAACAGGAGCAGCCTCACCCGCAGCCAGGTCAAGCGGGAAGTTGTGAGCGTTGCGCTCGTGCATCACTTCCATGCCCAGGTTCGCCCGGTTCAACACATCCGCCCAGGTGTTCACCACCCGTCCCTGCGAATCCAGAATGCTCTG
>JACJNZ010000002.1 GCA_014695325.1 Cyanobacteria bacterium FACHB-502
GTGGTTCGTGCTCAAGAATTGGATGCGCCAACGCTGGGACGAGTTTGACAGTTTTCGCGTTTGTGTCGATGCTGCCTTCAAACATTGTCCGAACGTTTTTCCGTAAAGCTATAGAAGTTTTTACAACAGAACCCCTTAGACCAAAACTCCGGATTCTCGATGTAGGGGTTAATGCCCGGAAAGTGAGAGGGCATATCGCTGACCTCGATTCGCCTCCCTTTATTCTAGAAGCGATCGATTCTTTCCTTGCCACCTCATAAATGCTAATACGAAGCACTTTCCTTAGTGAGGCAATCGGGTATTAGTCCAAACAGCCAACGGTAAATTTCCTCAGCTTGCAAGCTTTCATAGGCTGGGATGACCGAAGCTGCATTTTGTTCATATCACCCAATTGAACTCACGCCCCGATCGCCTTTCCTTCAAAGTCATCTAGATATTAGTCTGCTCCATCGGACTCGCATGAAAGCGACCGCCCTTACCTTTGAAATCGTTTTTGCAGGAGCACTCGCTCCAAACAAACACCAATGCTAATTCCTACCGCATAACAGATCAAATCACTCCACAGAAATCCAAAGCCAAGAATTAAACCTCCGAACTGGGTGTGGCGAATTGCATCAATCCATGTCGCATGATAGAGTTGGCTCACCTCAATTCCCAGCGCGAATAGACCCGTACTGATCGCCGATCGCAATATTGATTGCTGAGGCAGAAGCCAGCGTACAAGCAGGTACACCAGCAGTGCCCACAAAGTATCACCACTATACTGCCCCAGAAACGAGGTTGATGACAGGAGCGAAGAGCGTGAAAGCAGTCCGAGAAGGGTGACAAAACAGGCAATCACCATCACCCTGATGCGATAGCGGAGGATGGATTGTGCTGGCGTAGGCTATTTCTGACCCAATTTATTGAATATCAATACGGACTAATTGAGCCGGCATCGGGACTTTGATCGTGTTGGAGCCATTGTCGATGAGGCAGTCCATAGCGATCGGTAATAGAATTCATTGCAGATGCTCATTCCTTATGCCTTTACTTGTGGCTCATTTATGTTGATGCTAGAGAAGGCATTTATTGATTTTTATCTATGAGTTTTACAACTGAGATAGAAAAGCTGTCTGCTACCGCTTCGTTGGCTGCGATCGATGCCAATTCGACTGAGACTACCTCTCGTATTGAGCTGTTCAGCTATCTTCTGTGCTGTGCCGCTCAAGGTGCTGTTGGAGTGATTGGCTTTGTTTGCTTAACCCTTATCCCGATCGCCCTTCGTCAGGGGTTACTTTTTCTATAAGTGGGAGAACAGGGTCGAGGAGGGAGGTTTGCTTCAGTGCAAGCTAGCCGGAGCAATAAATTAATGTAGCTAATGTAGCTCATGGTGGCAGAAGGTGATGTTCAGCGGCATCGTTTGATGCGGCTTAGCAGTCACCTCAGAGATTACTCCTCATCATTGCTCGAGCCGCCAGCAGGTTGAACCAGCACCAGTTTAATGTGCTTATAGCCGAGCTTAATTTCAAACTCATCCCCTGACCTGAGTCCCATCATCTCGGTATAGGCTTTCCCAATCACAATTTGCCCATTGGTATGAACAGAAACACGATACGTTGGAGTTCTACCCCTCCCCCCTGCCTGTTCTGGCTCAACGGCTAAGCCTTGGGCTTCCAGAATAGCTTCAATGAATTCTGATAAATTCGCCCTTTCCCTGTCTTTCGTTCTCGTGACATAGCCACAGGCTTTTGCCTTCTCTGACTTGGAGAGTGTTGGAATTTCCTTCAACTTACTGAGAAGGGCTTTGCCTCTTAAGGGCTCTGTCGCAACCGCCATAATAATTTAGAGCTTCCTTAAACAGATGTTTGCATCTCTCTAACTTAACCACGATCGACACCCCATCAGCACAAGGAATAGTGAGATTTAAGGAGTTGGGAAGGCTGAGGTTGAGCCAGAATTTAGGCTTCGCGATCGGAAGTCAATGGTTCCCAGTCATTGCTTGATAGAGCAACAGCGTACCAATTGCAGCCAAAACAGGGGAAAATCATCCTCCAGGATGGCGGAAATATTGAAAGTGGCAGTCATTCACACCTTCACCAGATCTCAAACAGAAATCGTCTTATTTGTCTGAGTCAGGACAATCGTGAGCATAAGGGTTTCATAGCTCCAGAGTTTAGACTACTGCTGTCGGTTGTGTCGCAAAAACAGCCGCTGGTAAGGTAGACAAGCCCCGTTATGCCTTCTCGCCCTCCGATGGCTACTGCTGCTCTGTTCAAGTGGCGGCATTTCTTGCCTGAAATTATCCTGCTCAATGTTCGTTGGTACTGCCGTTA
>JACJNZ010000020.1 GCA_014695325.1 Cyanobacteria bacterium FACHB-502
CATCGCAAACCGAAACGAGGAGAGTTGAGTCCGCAGCAAAAGGAGGAGAATCGAGCCTTAAGTCAATCGCGAGTGGTCTGTGAAAATGCGTTTGCTGGAGTCAAGCGTTACAATGCGGTGAGCGCTATCTATCGCAATCGAAAAGCGGAGTTTGATGATCACCTTATGCTAACCGCAGCAGGATTATGGAACTTCTACCTGACTGCGGCATAGGAAGAACTTGAAAGGTCGCATTGGCTAGCTCTGTTCTTATTTCCCGACAACTCTAATAAAAATCGGCAGGGCTAATGACTCAAGACAAATGGATTGCCGTCGATCGCTACATCACGGATATGCTTGTGCCTCCCGATGCAGTGTTGGATGCTGTGCTTGAAGCTAGCGCTGCGGCTGGTTTACCACCCCATCACGTTTCACCGAATCAGGGGAAACTGCTAATGCTGTTAGCCTTGATCCATCAAGCACGCAACATTTTAGAGATTGGTACATTGGGTGGTTACAGCACGATTTGGCTTGCACGGGCATTACCTGCTGACGGTCGCTTGATTACCCTTGAATCTGATCCTCAGCACGCCGAAGTTGCTCATAGCAACATTGCTTATGCAGGTTTGACTAATACCGTTGAAATTCGTGTTGGCAAAGCAGCAGATACGCTCGCACAATTGGCTACGGAGAATTGCCATCCATTTGACCTGATCTTTATTGATGCAGATAAGCCAAGCAATCCAGATTACCTTTCATGGGCACTGAAGCTTTCTCGCCAAGGCAGTCTGATTATCGCTGACAATGTTGTGCGTGATGGAGCTGTGATTGAGGCAAATAGCACTGATCCTAAAATTCAAGGAGTACGTCGTTTTAACGAAATGCTCGGCTCTGAGCCACGTGTGACTGCAACAGCAATCCAAACGGTGGGTAGCAAAGGATATGATGGCTTTGCGATCGCTCTAGTCACATCTGATGAGCCGCAATATTGCTGAAAAGCAACGTTTGCTTAAAGTGTTCTACAACAGGAACGAAGGATAGGGACAAAATAATCGAGCGTTGGCGTTGTGAGCTGCGGCACTTTTGCACAGTCGTCCCAAATTCTTAGCTGCACCGCATCTTGGGCATAAGGTTGCTGAATAAATTCTTGAGCGGCTTCGGACGAAAAAATACCGCCTTGCAGTTCCAGGCTGCGCTTTGAGACATCCGATAGCGCGTCCCAATAAGTTGAATTCACAGCACACAGATAGCGTTTTGCTTCAACATGGAGCCGAATGGGTTCTGTGACGGCTACCCCAAATTGCGTTTTCAGGAAAGGAATGGCGCGATATTCGTGGCGATCGTCAATTTGCTGTTCCGCAATGGTTTCGGCAGTGTTTTTGCCCAGATTGTGAATCAGATGCCCGATATCATGCAGCAAGCAAGCAGTGATGAGTTCAGAGCTACAATCGCTTGTTTCCGCAAGCGTGGCGCATTGCAGAGCATGTTCAAGCTGGCTCACGGCTTCACCACCGTACTGAGCGTTTCCTTGGGTTGCCAGGAGTTGCAGGATCAGGTCGAGAGTAGGTTGCATCTTTGCTCCTTGGATTCAAATAGGGGATTCAAGTATGGGATTCAAGCATTGAATTCAGACATCATTTAAGTAGCCAGGATTGGTGACAGTTCCAGGTACGATCGGGATATCGTTGATAGAATCGTACTTCCCAGTCAACAGAGGCTTCAGGGCAAATCAATTGCCTTGCAAGATCGGCGAGTTGCTCACCCTGTTCCGACTGAAATTCATAGGCAAAGCTGAGATGGAGCCAGGTTTTGAGCCGCAGATTTTCGCGACGGGTGGGAGCCTGAGCAAGGTTGGCAAAATCATTTATCCGCTGCGTTAACCAATCTGATCGCAGTTCTAAACCGTGCCAGTCAGGGCGAAAAGTCATTTGAACGATCGTGATGACCGGTTGTGGATAGGGCTGTGCCAACGCGCGATCGAGTGCCTGAAGATAGAGAGGAATTGCCGTTTCAACATCGTGAAAAAAGCCTGTGAGCGTGCAGTGCGGCATATAGGCGTGTGCAGCGTTCCTCCCCACCATTCGCTGACTTTGCTCAAAATAATTCTCTATTTGTTCAGCGAGTTTACCGATCGGACAGGCGTACACAATCAATTCACCCATATCTGTTAACTATCTTTTTTGAGGCTTTTGCAGTCATCATGCCCCAGAGCCAATTAATCTTGTACTTTTCAATTGATACTTCCTGTAGTCCTTCAAATCGAAGCATATCCCGACATTCACTTGCGGTATAAGTTTGGAAGTGGGCACGGTTAAATAACCGTAGAAAAAAGTCACAAACGCGACAGGTCAAATAGTCATGACACCAATCGGTAATTACCAAACGACCATCTGGTTTGAGAATTCTTTTTGCTTCCTGGATGGCTTGAGCAGGATTACGAAAGTAGTGAAAAGCATTCGTTGAAATCACAACATCAAAACTTTCGCTGGGAAACGGAAGATTATCAGCACTGCCTATCCACAGCTCGATCGATTTGGGTAGTTTCTGCTTAGCAATATTGAGCATTTCGATCGAGGGATCTAGCCCAGCAAATTCCGCCTCTGGAACTAAACTAAACATCTGCTGAATCAAAGCTCCCGTACCGCAGCCGATATCTACGACCCGTTCATAGGGCTTGATCTCTAAGCGATTAATTGTCTCCTGAATCGTTGCATTAATGTAGAACGACCAACGACGATCGTACACAGATGCAAGACGGGAATACTCTTCTTGTACGGGATCAGAATACATAGCAATTAATCCTGGCAATCAATCACGACAATTAATCCTGGCAATTAATCACGGCAATTAATCACAGCAATCAATCATAGCAGGCAACTTTCTGTCCCTTAATGTAAACAGAAACGATCGCAGAAGGCAGAGCATTCTCAGGCTGAATCAGCAGGAAGTCAGCATCCAAACCTGGTGAGATTGCCCCTTTTCGATCGCCAATCCGCGCTGCCTGGGCTGGGTGGGTCGATACGAGTTTCCAGGCTTGCTCAAACGGCAGCAAACCCATCTGTGCCAGCTTAAACGGAGCATGAAACAGCGAAGGGTAGTGATAATCGGAGCAGAGGCAATCCACGACCCCTGCCTGCACCGCATCAGCAACACTCATATACCCCACATGGGAGCCACCTCGCACCAAATTCGGCGCGCCCATTAACACTGATGCCCCATAAGCCTGAGACTGGGCTGCCAGGGCAATCGAAGCTGGAAATTCTGCGATCGAGACTTGCCGCTTCGCGCTGATTTGCACCATCTCCTCAGATTCATCATCGTGGGAGGCAACCGGAATGCCCCTCTGGTGTGCCCGATCCACAAGCTGTTCAAACTGTTGAAGTCCTTCCGCCTGACGATCGAGCGCCGCCTCAATCAGGACGCGAATTTCAGCCTGGGACAGTTTAATGCGTTGCTGGAGTCCTTTTGTGTAGCGAGCCAGCGTTGCATCGTCGGTGGACGGGGGCAAATGATTGTTGAGTGATAGAAGCTGTATTGTTCCAGTCTCTAGCCAATCACATAACTCGTCATGATTTGCAGTATTTGCCTGTTCATGGCGAATATGAATGCAGCGATTTGCACCTTGCCCGGGTGTATTCTGAACTGCTTCAATCATTTGTCTTGCCGTATCCCGACTCCGTAAATCGGGTTCAAATGAATCGGTAATTGAATAGTAAAAAGTGGTGATGCCATTGGCGAGCAGCGTCCGATCGTTCTCCACAATTGCCATTTCGATCGGAAACGCAACACCAGGGCGCGGACAAATCATGCGCTCAAATGCATCTCCGTGAATGTCTACGATTCCTGGCAAAAGCTGTAGCCCTGTGACATCGATCGAGACAAAACCGCTTGGTTTCAGGGTGTGACCGATCTCGGTAAACTTACCGTCCTCAATCAGCACGGTTGCATCTTGCAGCCATCCCTTTGGAGTCAGGACATCGGCTCCCTGTAGGGCGATTTTGGGAAGAACTTTAGCCTTTTGTTGTTCTTTCATCCGCGACCTCACGCAAATCGTTTTCCTTCTCGGACTACTGCGGTCAACCGGGGCACAATGCCATCATCGTGCACAGTAATCAAATCTGCTCGTTTGCCAACTTCCAAGCTGCCTCGATCGCCGTCTAACCCGATCGCCCTTGCCGGATTCAGGGTAAAGAGGCGCATTATGTCATAGAGGGGCTGTTCAGTCCGACGTACAATCAAAAACATTGCCTGAAGCAGACTTTGAGGAACGTAATCCGAAGAGATAAGATCGACTAACTGCCGCTCGATCAGCTCCATTGCCGAGACATTGCCAGAGTGTGAGCCGCCCAGCACCAGATTTGGCGCACCCATCAAAATCTGGAGTCCCTGTTGGTGTGCCTCTTTTGCCGCATCCAGCGTGGTCGGAAATTCTGCGATCGTGGCTCCGCTTTCGACTGCTTCCTGCACATGTTCGATCGTGGCATCATCGTGACTAGCAAGGAACACCTCCTGAGCCTGAGTGAGTTCTACCAGTAATTTTCGATTTTGTTCGGCATAGCGTTGCTGATCTGCAATGCGTCCCTGAATGAAAGCATCCATTTGAGCCGGGGTAATCCCATGCTTGCCGATGTAGTATTCCCGATACTTCTCAAGGTTGACGAACTGGCGTTGCCCTGGTGTATGATCCATCAGCGAAATCAGCACCAGCAGCGGATGATTCGCATATCGTTCTGCAATTTCGTAGACGTGTTCGTAACCCAACTCGCAGCGCAAATGTAACCGATGATCGGCTGAAAATCTTCCTGCCTGGTGAGCGCGATCGATCGCGTCAATCATCGGAGCAAACTGCGTTAACCGGGCAGAATTAGGCAAGACATCCCCGATCGCAATTGCATCACAAACGGTGGTAATCCCGGCGCTAATCAGTTCGCGATCGTGGTGCAAAGCTGCCATATCGAGGGGCCATTTCACCTTGGGGCGCGGCGTGAGGCACTGTTCCAGATTATCGGTATGCAGTTCGACCAATCCGGGTAGCAGGTAATCTCCCTGTCCGTCCTGACCCTGGCTCACCATTCCCGGCTGAATGTCTGCGATTCTGCCGTTTCGCACCACAAGCGTCCCCAAAATTTCCTGGTCGGGAAGCTGCAAACGGTAGTTCGTGTAAATTTGCTCTTTCATGCTTTAATCATCCTGCCCTAAGGTTAAGCGACGATTACAAACTCGACTGCGGACTTCATCATCATGAAAAATGCCAATCATGGCACAGCCTTCTGCCTTACGCTCTTCGATCAACTGCATCACAACTTCCCGATTCGTCGCATCCAGAGCGGAGGTCGGCTCATCGAGCAGCAAAATGGGATAGGGCACAGACCAAGCACGGGCAATATTGACGCGCTGCTTTTCCCCGCCTGAAAAAGTGGTGGGTGACAGGCTCCAGAGCCGCTCCGGTAGATTGAGCCGGATAAATAACCCTCGAACAATTTCATAGGCGATCTTTGGCGCAGTTCCTAACTCCAGCAACGGTTCAGCCGCCACTTCCAGAGCCGGAACACGCGGAATCACCCGCAGAAATTGGCTAATATAGCCGATCGTTTTTTTTCGCACCTCTAGCAATTCATGGGGTTCTAGCTGCGGTAGATTAACCCATTGCCCCAGATGCTTGACCCAGATTGCACCGCGATCGGTTCGATAGTTACCGTATAGCGATCGAATCAGCGTTGATTTTCCTGCCCCTGATGCACCAGCGAGCGCAACGCATTCACCCGCCTGCAGCTCTAAGGAAACGCCTGCGAGAACGGGTAAACGAATGCCGCCTTGATGATGCAGGGTAAAGCCTTTGTACAATTGCTCCGCTCGGAGAACTAGCGTAGAGTCGCGATCGAGTGGTGCATTAGGAGGGAATGGATGAGGAATGAGCGTATGGTTTGAAACATTCATGATGATGCTCCGATCAAGAGTTGGTTTGATGAGTGTTTCGTGTTCTACATCGCCCCCTAAATGCCCCAATTTATTGGTTGCCGCTCTTAAAGAGCGAGGAGGGACTTTGAACTTCTAAACATTCCGGTCACAAAACATCCCGGTCACAAAAGAAAGTTTTTGAGGTTCGGTTCCCCTCAGAATTGGGGGGCTAGGGGGGCAGGTAATGTGGGTAATTGTCAAACATCCTTTACGGCGTTAAGGTTGCGCTAACTAGCTGCTGAGTATAGGGATGCTGCGGATCGTCTAGCACCTGATCAGTCAGCCCGGATTCAACGACCTGTCCTTGCTGCATGACCATGAGCCGATGTGCTAGAAGCCGCACAACTCCAATATCATGCGTGACCAAAACGACACTCAAATGTAAATTGCGAACCAGAGAGCGAATCAGATCGAGTAGGCGTGCCTGTACTGAAACGTCCAGTCCTCCAGTCGGTTCGTCCATCAACACTAAGCGGGGATAAGTAACGAGAACTCTAGCAAGCTGCAATCGCTGCTGCATGCCACCAGAGAAAGTTCGGGGCAGCATATCCATTCGATCGCCCGGAATTTCTACTTCCGTCATCCAATGCATTGCTTCTGTGCGAATGTTGCCATAGTGCCTTGCGCCAATGGTCATCAGCCGCTCTCCGATATTGGCTCCAGCAGTGACATTCATTCGCAGCCCATCTCTCGGATTCTGCTGCACAAAGCCCCATTCCGATCGCATCAGTCCCCGATGTTTTGCTTCCGGCAATTCCCGCAAATTCAAGATTTCACCCGATCGATTTTGATAAAGCAGTTCACCTTTGTCTACAGGCAACTGTCCAGCGATCGCACTTAACAACGTCGATTTGCCAGAACCAGACTCGCCAATAATCCCAAGCACCTGTCCTGGATAAAGATTAAAGGAAATGCGATCGCAGGCGCAGATTGTGCCGTAGAACTTGGTTAAATTCCGAACAGTCAGAAGGGGTTGCATGATTGAGAATGACCTACAGCGTTTTTCACTCACGTAAGGTGCAGGGGCTGCACCCCATTTTTTGTACTTCAATCGCCTGAACAAGGCTGTAATCAATGATTGGATTGATGCTGATTGCAGTAGTCCGTATCCGAGCAAATCCACATCCGATCGCCGCGATCGTTGATCACAACTTCGTCTAAGTAGCTTGCCGTCGAACCACACAACTCACAGGTTTTATCCCACCGCTCGACCGTAAACGGATGATCTTCAAAGTCGAGACTTTTGACTCGTGTGTAGGGAGGCACGGCATAAATTCGCTTTTCCCGTCCTGCTCCAAAGAGCTGAAGTGCCGGATTCATGTGCATCTTGGGATTATCAAAACGAGGAATGGGGCTGGGGCGCATCATGTAGCGATCGTGAACCATCACGGGATAATCATAGGCAGTGGCAATCTGACCATGCTGGGTGATGTCTTCGTACAGCCGCACATACATTGCCCCATAATCCTCCAGCGCGTGGAGTTTGCGAGTTTCAGACTCAGAAGGTTCAATCCAGCGCAGTGGCTCGGGGATGGGCACTTGATAGACAATGATCTGTCCTGCTTCCAAGGGAGTTTCAGGAATACGGTGACGGGTTTGAATCAGGGTTGCCTCTTCGGTTCGTTCCGTCGTTGCTACACCGCAAACGCGCTTAAAAAAACGGCGAATATTCACGGCGTTTGCTGTATCATCTGCGCCTTGATCAATAACTTTCAAAATATCGCTTTGTCCAATAACTGAAGCCGTCACCTGAATGCCGCCTGTACCCCAGCCATAGGACATCGGCATTTCGCGAGAGCTAAACGGAATTTGGTGTCCTGGAATCGCAACCGCTTTGAGTAATGCTCGCCGAATCGATCGCTTAGTTTGCTCATCCAGATAAGCAAAGTTGAAGTTCGATTCAGGAGCGGATGAGCGTTGAGGAGCAGCAGTCTGGGGAATGACCGCTTGCTCGGGAATTTCTGAATCTATCATGGGTGGCTTACTCCTGTTGCATTGCCGTTAAAGTGGGTTCGGCTTTAGCCCGATCGGTCATCATCGAATTTACAGGTTGATTCGTTGAGTAATCTTCAGATGGATTTTCAGCGAGATGATAGGATGCATCTTCAGCAGCGTTTACTGATGGATTGACCGATTGCCGCATTTGTCGCAGCATGTTTAGCTCTGCTTGAAAATCAATATAGTGAGGAAGCTTGAGATGCTGTACAAACCCCTGTGCCTCTACATTGTCTGAATGAGATAGCACAAACTCTTCGTCTTGTGCAGGTGCGGTAATCTCTTCGCCCAGTTCCTTCGATTGCAGCGATCGATCCATCAGTGCCATTGCCATTGCTTTGCGCTCGTTGTAGCCGAACGTTAACCCATAACCGCGCGTAAACTGGGGTGGCGTTTCTTTGTTGCCCTGAAATTGGTTGACCATCTGCACTTCGGTCACCGTGATGTCGGCAATGCCAATCTCAAACCCCAGCTCTTCGGGGCAGATCACCACTTCAACTTCACCGACTCGAATTTCCCCTGCAAAGGGATGATTTCTGCCGTAGCCCCGCTGGGTTGAATAGGCGAGACTGAGCAAGAATCCTTCATCTGCACGGGCTAAATTTTGCAGTCGTGCCGAGCGATCGGCGGGTAGGGTGAGAGGTTGACGAGTCAAATCAAAGGGCTCTCTTTCCAGCTCAGACGAACCCTGGGCGGCAAGAAAAGCCTTTTCTTCCTGAATCAAACCTTCTTGTCCCAACGTATCGATCACACGCGGAGTCAGTTCATCGACAGGTTCTGCTTCAGGCGCGATCGATGTTTCTCCTTCTGCAAGAAGCTTGAAATCGAGCAGGCGATGCACATAGTCGAATGTAGAACCCAACAGTTGCCCGCCCGGAACATCTTTGAAAATGGCAGAAATTCGTCGATCAAGGTGCATCTGGCTGGTATCAACCGGCTGGCTGTAATAAAAGCGGGGCAGGGTTGTACGGTATGCTCTTAGCAAGAAAATTGCCTCAACCAAATCACCCCAAGATTGCTTGATCGCTAAAGCTGCCAAATCAGTGTCGTACAGGCTACCCTCACACATTACGCGATCGATCGCCAGTTTCATCTGCTGCTGAATCTGCTCTAGCGTCAATTCTGGAACTTCAAGATTACCTCTTCGCCTTGCTTCTAGCAAACTTTCAGCATTTTGAATTGCCTGTTCACCGCCCTTCACCGCAACGTATGCCATTTACTGGTTCCTCCTGCTATACAACGTATTCTCGTTGTCTTTTTGTCATTCTTCAAACCGTGGCTTAGCTCATCCTGCAATTCTGTTTTGAGTATTTCTGTTTAAATGCTCATCGTGCGAGGGAGACCAATAACCGCCGTCTCACTGCATAGAAATACATCAGCTCCCAAAGGATAGGCTTGAACGTTCATCTGCCACTGAGCCCAGAACTGGGAAGGTAAAACAGGCGCGATCGAGCGTTCCCCTAAAATTCCCGGTCCTTGCGCCGTCACCTGCTTGCCCACTCCGTTACTAATTTGAATCAGCAACGTGGTCGAAGACTCTGGATATTCTGCTGTTCCCCAATGAAACGTCGAAAGGTCGGGGAGCAAGCTAGCCTGCCAAATCACTGCAAATTGAGCCTGATCTGGATGGAATGTGAATCGACATCCCGTGTGAAATTGCAACCAAGCTTGGGCTTCAGGCGGCAATCCGGGCTGCAACCAAATGAGAGTATCGACATCAAACAGCGTCAGACAAGCGGCTGCACAAACTGCGTTAAGACCTGTAGGTGGGATAAGCCTTGCTGCGATCGGATAGGGTTCTCCCGGATGAGCCAGCGCGTTGAGCAGCGATCGAAAGGTGTTTTGAGCGTCCTGAACCGGATCGGAAAAACCGGGTAGCTGAGTGATCATTTACTCTCCTCGCACCATGCTGAAAAAGTTAACGCGCGTGGCTTCCGCCTGTCTCCGCTGCTGTTCCTGCTGAGCTTGGGCAGCTTGTTTTAGTGGCTCGATCACCTGTGCCCAGACAGCACTGTGCCAATCAGGATGCTGAAGCAGGGCATCGCACAATGCTGCAAGTTCTGCATGACGCTGCGATCGTCCGGCAACATATCCAAATCCAGCGATCCGAGCGTTGTCATTAGAAAATAGCTGTACAACACAGCGAGTCATCGTCATTTCCCCTAAATTAAACGGCTGACCCGTTCCCCCTGCTCGACCGCTGACCATGACAAGCCCAGCTTCCGGACGACGGAGGAACCCATAATCTGGCAAAGATTCCAATCCCGAAATCTGTTGCTCCAGATTGTTAAGCTCTGCTTTCGCCAGGGTTGCTATCCAGAATTGACGCTGTGTTAGGGAGTTCATGAACGGTTTTTAACCCACGCTTAATATTTATCTAGACATCTAGACAAATTATGAGCTAAGTTATGATTTCTCGCAACTCGCTCAGCTTACTTTTTGCACAATCAGTAAGGGGTAATCGGTAGACGAAGGGGATGGCACGATTCGGGGTGAGTTATTTCAATTGGATTTGGCAGCATCGTCGATCGCAGACAACCGCAGAACAAATTCTGCATGCTGGGGTGATCCCGCAGGGCTGCGGGCATCGGTGCCCGGTCGCGTCCCTTCTTGTACCACAGCTAACACCCGCTCTCTGCGCTCGCGCATTCCTGGTAGGGAGACAAGTTCAATGCCGATCGCAAACCAGCCAGCCTTTTGTGCCGATCGTCCCTGCGTCGTCTATTACAACAGGTTCCAGCACTTCTACCGTCCATATTCGCACAAACGGTAAACCCACTTTGCGAAACGATCGCCGTACTGTTTCTGCGTCAGGAGCTTCAAACTCACAGATCACTTTACTGCGATCGCGGGACATCATCGAGCGAATCCAATGTACATCATGGCTACTGTGACAGGGAATTGCCTTTTTCACATCCTGATTCCATTTTTCTTCTGTGATAGGCGGCTCAAAAACTTTTTCAACTAGAACTCGTACCATCTCTTTCTCCTCATATTCTTGACTGTTCACACAACCGTCTTTGATGTTGATTAGCTAGTCGCCTAAGGACTTAATTCTCTAACTGCTCTGCTAGCTGTTGAATTGCGGTTCGCGCTCGTTCACTGATCAGATATATATTAATTCTCTGCTGTAGATTTTTAAATAATTCGAGTGCAGTTTTA
Organism: Cyanobacteria bacterium FACHB-502; assembly: GCA_014695325.1. Lineage (GTDB taxonomy): Bacteria > Cyanobacteriota > Cyanobacteriia > Elainellales > Elainellaceae > Leptolyngbya_A. Next base: position 11,095 of record JACJNZ010000020.1, read on the forward strand.
TGATCGCCACTGCCAAATTTGCTGCAAACCAGGGTTGCTCCTGCAAGGGCGATTTCACTGGGATGATCCACAATCTGAGCTGCCCTGAAAGCAGCTTCGGCACGAGCGATCGCCAGTTCTGTTCGATGATACTTTAAATCAATCTCTGCGGCGAACGTCAACGTATAAGCCAGCATTCGCTGAGAATCCATTTGTTGCAGGGCGGACAGGGCTTGCTCCAGCATCAGCTCTGCGCCATTTTGTCCGATCGAATAGCGAGCAAGGGCATCGAGGGCGGCAGCAAAGGCTCCTTCACTCCCCTCTCCGCTAATTTTGGCGGCAACGGTTGCTAATTCAGACGAATAGGTGATGGCGGCGATCGGGTTGTTGGCTTCTAGCTCCGTCATTGCCAGATAGGTTAAGCAAGCGCACTCTCGCCAGTGATCTTGCTCTGCTTGCGCCATCTGCCATGCCTGTTGCAGGAGCGATCGAGCCGTCGCATAATCCGCTGCATGACGACGCACACAGCCCATCCCGCAGGGAATATCAATGAGCTCCACGCCAGCTCTGGCAGCTAGAGATTGTGCCTCAAGCAGCAAAGCTTCTGCACGAGACATCTCACGCTCGGTTTCCGCCAGACACCAGCCTGTGTAAGCCAGCATTCGAGCCGTTGTGGTGGAACTCGCAGCCCGACCCCGCTCGATCGCGCGCAGTGAATGTTCCTGAACGCTTGTCAAATTGCCTTGCTCATAATTCAGCGCAATCAACACTTCAAATCCGGTTGCTTCTTCGTCCTGCAAATCCAAAGCACGGGCTTCCTCAATCAGCTGGTGTAATTCGGCTTCGAGTTGGACAGATCGATCTTTGCTCACGCCTGCTAAAACATGCAGCTTGAGTAGCTCAATGCGGCAGCGTACCTGCGTTGAGTGATCCAGATATTGGCAGTGCTCCAGTCCTCGCTGCGTTAACTGTGAAGCTTCGGCATAGGCAAACAGGCGCAAACAGCGTTCCGCCGCGATGATACAAGCAGATGCTGCCAATCCGTGTTCGCCGCCCTGTGAGGCATGGTAAGCAATCTCGCTGGCAAAGGAATCTTCCGTGGCAAAAGAGGTTTTCAATCCCTGAGCAATTTGCCGATGCATTAAACGGCGACGCGGGTTGGAAAGCTGGTGATAGGCAATCTGACGCACAATATCATGCACAAAGTCGTATTGGGTTTCACCTTGAATGATTGCTCCTGGACGGATAATGCCTTCTTGCTCCAGTTCTTCGATCGCCATCAACAGTTTGTTTGGAGAGCAATCGGCAATTTCAGCGATCGTCGTGGGGTTAAAGCTGCGCCCCAGAACTGCCGCCCAGGACAAAAATTCTCTTGTGGATTGGCTGAGCTGCTGAAGTCGATCCTGAATCAGTGCCTCCAGGCTCTCAGAACAAGCTGTTCCGTGTTGAGCAATGGCATGGACAATTTCCAGTGCAAAAAGCGGATTCCCACCACTCTCAGCAAAGATCTGGTTGCCGTCGATCGCTCGATCGACTTGCTGAACAAGCTGTACAATCTGGGCTTGATTCAAAAGCGGCAGTTCCAGGCTTTGCAGCCGATTTTCGCGGCGCAGGGATTGCACCAGTTTGTAAACAGGCTGATTGACTGCTAATTCACGGAAACGGGCAGCACAGGCAAACCGTACTCTCGTATGACCCAGTAAGCGAGCCGCATAGTGCAGCAGCGCGCTTGAGGCTTCATCGAGCCACTGCATGTTATCCAAAATCACGATCGTCGGTTTATTGATCGCAAGCTGCGACAGCAGACGCACCACCGCATCAAATAATCGCTTTAAATCAGTCGGTTCTTCTGCTTGCGGAGAAGTTTCTGGAAACAGCGATCGAAGTTCTGAGGGCAAGTCTGCCAGGAATGGGGCAGGGAGCGATCGGAGCGCATCCACCCAGGCTCCATAGGGCCGCAGCATTTCTGCTTCAAATCCAAATCCCCACAGCACTTGGCCCTGATGACCTCGCACGGTGGCAGCCAGTTCTTCCAGCAGGCGAGTTTTGCCGATGCCGGGTTCGCCCAATAGCAGCAGGATTTCTGAACTGTGATCCGAGGTTAGCCAACTGTGCAGCAGGCTCCATTCCTGGTCGCGTCCGATTAGTGGGAGGGAGTGGGGCGTGGGAGAGTCGTTTACGGTGCTGTCCCGTTCGACTGCTCCTAATGCTTTTAATGCCGTTCGTTGCGCTTCGGTCAGCCCGATCGCGCCTGCAATATTAGTTCCCTGATAAGGGCGATCGGCTCTCAGGGTGTGCAAACATTTTCCAGTGCGAATATTCCAGAGCTTAATCGTTTCATCCTGGCTGCCGCTCGCAAGCGTTTCACCATCGGGACTAAATGCCACCGACCAGATGAGATTCGTGTGTTCCTGAAGCGTGTGCAGACAATAACCTGTATCAACTTCCCACAATTTCACCGTTTGATCACTGCTGACGCTGGCAAGCGTTTGACCATCGGGACTAAAGGCCACCGACCAAATGCGACTGCTGTGTTCTTCTAGCGATCGCCAAAACTCTCCCGTCATCGTATTCCACAATTTCACGGTATGATCACCGCTACCGCTGGCAAGCGTTTGACCATCAGGACTGAACGCAACGGACCAAACCCAATTTTGATGTCCCTGCAAGGTTTTCAGGCATTCACCTGTATGAACATTCCAGAGCTTGATCGTTTGGTCGTAACTGCCGCTCGCGAGCATTTGACCATTGGGACTAAAGTCGATTGAACAGACCCAACTGGTATGTCCCTGCAAGGTGTGCAGGCATTGCCCGGTTTGAACATTCCAGAACTTGACGGTATGATCATCGCTGCTGCTTGCTAGAAGCTGACCATCTGGACTGAACGCGACCGACCAGACGCGGCTCGTATGTCCCGATAAGGTGTGCAAACACTGTTTGCTCGAAATGCTCCAGAGCTTGACGGTATGATCATCGCTGCTGCTTGCTAGAAGCTGACCATCTGGACTGAACGCAACACCACAAACCGGATTCGTATGACCTCTCAGCGTATGCAGGCAGTTCCCCGTGCGGCTATCCCAGAGTTTAACGGTGTAATCGTCGTTGCCGCTTGCGAGCAGTGGTTCGGTCGGGCTAAACGCAACGACACGGACTCGATTGGTATAGCCCTGGAGCGTTCTCCAGCATTGTCCAGTGTGGAAGTGCCAAAACTTGACCGTATGGTCGCCGCCGCCACTCACTAGCGTTTGATTATCGGGACTAAAGGCAACCGATCGCACCCAGCTGGTATGCCCGCGCAAAATTTGGAAATTCTCTCCGGTGTCCACCTGCCACAGTTTCACGGTCTGATCTTCACTGCCACTCGCCAGAAATTGACCGTCCGGGCTAAAGGCAATCGATCGAATCCAGTTCGTATGTCCGCACAGCGTTTTAGTGCATTCGCCAGACTCAAAGTCCCACAGTTTGATCGTCTGATCGCTGCTGCTGCTTGCCAAGGATTGACCAGCGGGACTAAACGCAACCGACCAGACTCCCTTTTCGTGTCCCTGCAAAGTTTTGCAGCATTTGCCAGATTTGAGATCCCACAGCTTCACCGTTCCATCTTCACTGCCACTCGCCAGGAGTTGATCGGTAGGGCTGAACGAAACCGATCGCACCCAGTTGGTATGTCCTTCCAGGGTGGCGCAGCATTTCCCTGTTTTCAGATCCCAAAGTTTAACAACAGACGATTCGCTGCCGCTCGCGAGCAACCGACCATCGGGACTGAAGGCAACCGACCAGACCTGATAAGGAGCTTCCTGTAACGTCTGGAGGCACTGCCCGGTCTGTACATCCCACAGCTTGATCGTTTTGTCGTCGCTGCCGCTCGCCAGCAACCGACCATCGGGACTGAAAGCAACTGACCAGATCCAGTTTGTATGCCCCTGGCAAATTAGCAAATTTTTGCCGTCCGCCACTCGCCAGATCCGCAGTTCCCGATTCGTGTCGCCCGTTGCCAGCAGTTGACCATCCGGGCTAAACGCGACGGCTAGCGTCAGGCTCAAGGTTTCCGTAAAGACGGTCTTCGACAGATCACTATTTGCCAGATTGACCTGATGTAACCCGACATTCCGCAAATCGGCCTGCCAGAGGGCAAGATCAGCGAGGTCATAGCCCGTCAGGTCGGTTTTCAAATGAATCAACAGGTTCAGCAGATTTCCCGCTGCATATCCCGATCGCTGCGGTGCTTCCTGACGCAGGCTGACCAGGATTCGAGTCAACCGTTGCTCAACCTGAGCGCGATTGCCTAGCCGCATCTGAAGTTGATGCAAAATCGGCTGCACAATTTGGCGAATCTGAATCTCCTGAATGTAATCTTTCCCCTGGGCTTTGAGCAGAGCATGGCTATGGAGCAAGGGAACAGCAAACTCAGGTTTGGGCAATCTGGAACAGGCGAATTGCGTCGTCGAATGAGTCGCCGGAGCAAGAGATGACTGTTCCTCGCTAGCTGCCATTTCTTCGATCTCATCACAGATCCATTCAATCAGGCGATCGGTCACGTATTGCATGACGATCGGCGGTTGCGTGTAGCCTCCTGCCTGGGTTTCCAGGAGCGATCGCCAGCTTAGCGATTCCAAAGCCTGTAAAAAATCGGCACGAGAAGCAGCGGGCACGAAATCAGCAGCCAGTTCTGCAAGCGTTGTTCGCTCCCGATTAATTGCCAGCCAGAACATGACACTTTTTTCAAACACAGAACTTCTTAAACATTGCTGATCCAAAAGCTGATACAAACCGTGAAAAACGCCTGTATCTTGAGTTAAGAAATCTGCAATGCTGCCGTCAAATAAATCTTGAATGGAGGTAGAAACAATTTTTAACGCTAAGGGATTATTGCTATACCGCTGACACAGCTGCTGTTTCTGCTCCTCAGAACCGATTAATTTCCTGGCTTCCAGGATTGCTGATGCTGCTTCTGGAACTCCGCCCAATTGCAGCGATCGCACGGCTTCTGTTCCTTCCAAAAGCGCAATTTCGGCAGGTTTTTCTCGACTTGTCAACAGCACACAGCTCTGATGCTGCACCTCACCCAACAACCTGAATAAGTCTCCATAGTTTTCATATCCAGGACGATATTGACCAGCTGGACTACTCCGCAGCGGAAACTGCTTCGCATTGCCCTCTAAAAAAATACTTTCCACATTGTCCAGAACAACCAGACAGCGGTGGGACTTGAGCCAGTGAATCAGCCGCCCGGTCTCGGCTTTGTTGTCCTGCTGCTCAGACAAAAATAGAACCAAGTCTGTCAGGAGGGTTTCGAGTAGAGGCGCATTGCGGAGAGATCTCCAAATGACAAACTCGAAAGGGGGATGGGGAGATGAGGAGGTGGGGGAATCGGGGGATGTATCCTTCGCTCCTTCGCTTCCGACAAGTTCCTGCGCCACTTTGACCGCAAGCGAGGTTTTGCCAATGCCGCCCATTCCCAGAAGCAGAACCATCCGACATCGGTAATTGACGATCCATTCCTGCAAAGTCGATCGCTCTTTTTCCCGCCCGTAAAATACAGAAACATCGATCGCTTCGCCCCAATCCTGCTGAGAGATAGGGGGTGGGAGAGTAGGGGGAACGGTCGGAGGTGTAAGGGAAATAGGGGAATTGTTGGCAGGATGGGGTTCATCCTCGTTGAGGATCTGCTGGTAAAGATCGCGGGTTGCGGCACTGGGATCAACGCCTAACTCCTCCCGCAACATCGTCATGCAGCGGTGGTAAAGTTGCAGGGCATTCGATCGATCGCCGCTCAAATGATGAAGCTGCATCAGCGAGGCATAAGTTGCTTCATTCAGGGGATCAACCCGTAGTAACTGCTGAGCATGGACGATCGCTGTTCGATAGTCCTGCTGGTCTTTCATTAAATTAATGAGCTGTTCTAGAGCGTTCACTCGCATTTGCTGGAGCCGCTCGCGTTCGGGAATAATCCACTCGTCTTCGCAGTTGGGCAGCAAATCCCCTTGATAAAGAGAAACCGCTTGTTCTAACCGCGATCGCTTTGTCCCAGCATCAGCAGTTTGTGCTGCCTTTAATTCATGCTCAAACTGAATGACATCGGCGGTGAATCGAGCCGTTGGCGACCATTGCAGCGTTTTTGAGTCAGTCAGAAGAAATTGGTCAGCTTCGGGTAAATCTCGACGCAGATAGCTCAGCTCTTTGCGAAGATTCGTTCTCGCCTGCGTCTCAGTAGAGTCTGCCCAGAGATGAAAGGCAAGCCGTTGACGAGGTTGGGGCGCATGACGATGGAGAATCAGGTAAGCCAGCAATGCCTGTGATCGCGCTGAGTTGATGCCCGGAACAACGCGATCGCCGTAGGTGATAGACCATTCACCTAACAATCTGACTTGTAAGGTTAGAGGCATTGCTCTTAAATCACCCATTTACCTCTAAATTGTCCATTTTTCCTTGAGCTTACACCCAGTTACAGGATTTTCGGCGGATCTTCCAAATTTCATTACAGAGCTTAATTCAGACCTGAGCAATGTACCCCCGATGTCCTTGTGTTCGCTCAAGCCCTCAACCTCTAAATGCAGCTTTAGAACAGGCTTTGAGACGAGAACGATTTGGGAACGATTTGGGAACGGTTTGGGAACGCTGCGATCGCTAACTTGTATTCATGGGTTGGAAAACAAATCTGCATCTGTAGGACGTGAGAGCAAGTGAAGCACACAAACAACGCTCCCTTCCTGGCTCCTTAGTTCCACTTCAATTCCACTTTTCAGTTCTGTTAACTCACATCAACTCAATTCACAATCGGAGTAAAAAACATCATGAATCGCTTTATCCTTGCAAGTCTATCCGTTTTGGCACTCAGTGCCGTTGCAGCCCCCTCCCTGACCGTGAGCGATCGGTTCGAGCAAGAGCGTCAGGACACATTGAATGCTATGAGCAATCGTTGGGTGCAAGAGCATCAAGACACATTGAATGCAACAAATTCACGGTTTGATCAAGAGCGTCAGGACACATTGAATGCTATGAGCGATCGGTTCGAGCAAGAGCATCAGGACACGTTGAATGCTATGAGCAATCGTTGGGTGCAAGAGCATCAAGAGACGTTGAATGCAACGAATTCACGATTTGATAAGGAGCGTCAAGATACACTGGATGCCTAACTTGCACGACCAGTAACAGTAAAGTTGTTTTTGACCGTGTTACTGAATCGATCGCGACTGCTGCAAACTGAATCGAAAGAAGATCCGAATGTTACAGCTCGCTCTTGTCCCAAGACACTGTCTGAACCACCAGAATCCAAAATTCTAGACAGACTCAGGCAGTGTCTAAAAAACAGGCTTCAAAATATCCCAGCGATGCACAATGCTGTGGAGAAACGCCGCTTTGCTTCACCCCCCAAACTGATCCACCACGATCCATTTATTCCTTAGTTAGTGAAGGAGCTAGCCATGACAACCCAACTGTTCAACCCAACCCAATTCAACCACGCTAAAGCCGAAGCCTTTGCAGGACGGATGCTGGATATTATTAGCAGTAGTGCGATCGACTTGATGGTCTCGATCGGACATCGTACCGAACTTTTCGACACAATGGCAGAACTGCCGCCCTCCACCAGCCAGCAAATTGCCAACGCGGCTGGACTGAACGAACGCTATGTGCGCGAGTGGCTCAATGCGATGGTGACAGGTCGCATTGTCGAGTATGACCCGATCGCCAAAACCTATGTGCTGCCCACAGAACACGCCGCATTTCTCACCCGTGCTGCGGAACCCAATAATCTTGCCCTGATCGCCCAGTTCCCGCCCATGCTAGCGACCGTCGAAGACCAAGTAATCAACTGCTTCTATCAAGGCGGCGGGGTTCCCTATTCTGCCTTCAAACGCTTTCATACGGTGATGGCAGAAGTGACTAATCAAGGAACGGTTGCGCCATTAATCGATGAGGTGCTGCCGCTCATTTCTGGACTGGGTGAAGCACTCCAGCAAGGCATTGATGTTTTAGATTTGGGCTGCGGCAGTGGAAAAGTACTCAATGTTTTGGCAGCAGCTTTTCCCAATAGTCGATTCACAGGCTACGACTTTTCAGGTGAAACGATCGCAACTGCCAATGCTGAAGCTCAACGGCACAAGCTGAGCAATATCGAGTTCCGGGTTCGGGATGCTGCCACGATCGAGGAGTGCGATCGCTACGATCTCATCACAACCTTTGATGCCATCCATGACCAGGCAAAACCCGATCAGGTCTTGCACAACATCTACCGAGCATTACGTGCTGATGGAATCTACCTGATGCAGGAAATTCGGGGTGCAACGAATGTTGAGGACAACCTAGACAACCCGTTGGCTCCCTACTTCTACACGGTTTCTTGTATGCACTGTATGACTGTTTCGCTTGCTTATGGCGGCATGGGTTTAGGAGCAATGTGGGGACAGGAAACTGCATTGCGAATGCTCGCCGAAGCTGGATTTAAGCAGGTGGAAATCAAACGACTACCGCAGGATATCGTGAACGACTACTACATCATTCACAAGTAAATTCACAAGTAGCAAATTCAGAGAAACGATATGTGCAAACTTTGTGCGATTGCGGCACGGTACACCCTTGCTCGTCAGGATTCGCTTGTCTTTGATCTCAGTCAATTTGCAGCTGAGATTACGGGAAAACCATCAATCGATTCGTCTCAAAGTCAACCTGTTACGATCGCTCAGAAAAAATCATTATAAAAAACCAATCTGCAAATTACCAAGAGCTAGAACTTATAGCCGATAAAAATTTGACGAATTAACCAGATCTAGCTTTGCATCCATCTTGAAACAAATTTGGCATGGAATCGTTAACTCGATCGCCGCATTCGAATGAACCCAAAATTTATTCACGCAAAGATAAATTTGGCAATCCTTATTGGGCGATTCACGATCCGCTGCTAGGACGCAGAGTATTCTTTGATTCAGAGACAGAGATTTAGAGACAGAAGTACGGGCATGGCTCGAACAACGCTGTTCCCAATGAATCGACCATCTGACCACCATTTAAGTCAAGCTCAACTCAATCTAACCGTTCCTCTGCTTGAATTCAGCATTAAATCGCTCACCACCCATTTCCAGTATCCCTTTATTCAGAAAACTCAGCGATGGTATTTCTAGACCGTGAACCAAACAATAGTCCAAGCTTTGCAAACAATATTGGAACATTAGCAGGTAGTCTAGTCGTTGAGGGGAACATGGGAGAACTCATTCCAATTGGTTCCTCTGATCTGCGGATTACCGATACCTTTGATATCTATCGCTTCACTACCACTCAGCCCACCAGTTTTGGTGTAGCACTTGCCCCGCAGGTTGCAAATGCAAACTTAGTTTTGATGTCTTCACCCGAAGGCAACCCGATCGCCCACTCCTTTAAACCTGGCACTGCGGTTGATTCGATCAGCTTCAAAAATTTGGCACCCGGTACTTATCTGATTGGCGTAAATGCCCTTGCCACCGCACCTCGTTCCCCTTACGTCTTGAGTATTGCGGCTCTTCCAATTACACGCGCAGAGCTAGGGGTTACGGTTGAACGAATTACGGCGATCGATCGCTTTGATACTCAGGTGGTGTTCTCTTCATCGTTCAAAGCAGATTTCAAAACATCGCTTACGATCAATGGACAAACTCGTAACAGCGGCGTGTTTGACAAAGATAATGATGATGTCAGACCAAACTTCACCTTTATTCAGCCCGTTGATCCATTAAGGGAATCGAACACTTTTGAAATTGCAGTGAAAGATGCTGATCCCGTTGGCGATGATGAAGCAGATATCAGCCCCTCCTCCTCGTCAAAGTTCACCGCCAAATATTTTTCTCAAACGGGTACAGTGGGTGACTTTGATTCTGGCGGCGACTCGACTGGAAAAAGCTTGGTGACTCAAGGCAGAGATGCTTCATTTCGTCCCAGAGGAGCAACCGTCACTTATCGAGTAGACTATAACGTTTTCACGTCATCCGCATCGACATTCACCAGCAAAACTCCGCTGCTGCTGGGCAACAATACCAGCCAACAGATACAGGGCAGCAGCATTGGCGGCATTCTCTGCGGCGAAGGAGGCCATGATGTCCTTTCTGGTAGGGGTGGTAGTGATGTTCTTTGCGGTGGTACAGGCAACGATAACCTCAATAGCGGCACAGGAAACGATATCAGCTTCGGCGGAGCAGGACGCGATACTCACACAGGTGGTTCTGGCAAAGATACTTTCGTGCTGACCCTCGACAGCGGCACAGAGGTCATTCAAGATTTTCAGAACGGTAAAGACAAACTGGGACTGGCGATCGGGTTAAACCCTGAGATTTTCGATATGGTGCAGCAAGGCAAAAACGTTGTCGTCGGGGTAGGGGATCAGCGGCTTGCAGTTCTTTCTAACATCAAAGCCAATCAGATTACCGCTGCTGATTTCGTCACGGTTGATTTCTCCCGTTTTAAGGGAAATGAAGTGCCCACTTTGGCGGGATAACAGGACGGTTCCATTTAACAGCTTTGTGTGAAACTGTCAGATCTAGATACTCAAATCACAGATTTTTTCATCATTTTCACCACTGCAAACGCTCTCTTTTCTATTTTCGATTAGATTGCTTGAAATAGCCTCTATAATTCATTCACTCGTTCAACCTATTGTTCCCTTTGCTTTGATAAAGACACGAACCCTACCATTTCCGTTCTCGATCGTAAAAATTGCTGCCCTTCATCAAATGCTTGACAAAATGATTTCGCGCTTTCAATGCTTCAAATTCCGGGCTAGTTTCAGGGGTACGCTTGGGATGCTAAAAGATTGGGGCGTTGCTGAATCGGGATATGAACGGTGCAAATTTAGCTTCTGCATCGCCCCCTAAATCCCCCAATGCTGGGGGACTTTGAATTCTGGTTCCCCTCAACTTTGGGGGGCTAGGGGGGCACGCTTATTCAGCAACGCCAAGATTGGAAATCAGGTCATGGGTGATTCGTGGTGGAGTTGAATGGTGGAGTTGATTCGTGATGGAATATTCATGAGAGATCATGAGAGAAGCGGCAAGCGGACGATAAAAGTTGATCCCTGTCCTTCTCCTGCACTTTCAGCATGAATCGTGCCTTTATGAAGTTCGACAATATGGCAGGCGATCGTTAATCCTAACCCCAATCCTTTCGCTGCATCAGATGCTCTGGCTTGGTGGAAGCGATCGAACACCTGGGGCAGAGACTCAGCCGCGATGCCCATTCCCGTATCCATAACCCGAATTTCGGCATAGGCACGATTCGCAGAATCATAGTTATCAAGCACTGCCAGTTCTACACTAACGCTGCCTGCGACTAGCGTAAATTTAATAGCGTTGGTCAGGAGATTACAAATCACCTGCTGGAGGCGATCGCTATCTCCCATAACGGCAACAGGCTCCGTCCTATTTTCCTGCCAGGTTAAACGAATTCCTTTCTCTGCTGCGGTTTGCGCGACAGTTGCGATCGCGGCTTCAATCACCGATTCCAGTGCAATGGGTTGAGGATTCAAACTCAGTTTGCCTGCGGTAATCCGCGATATATCGAGCAGGTCTTGCACCAACTTGGCTTGTAGTGTTGCATTTCGCTCGATCGTGTCCAGTGCTTTCGTGAGCATAACCGGATTAGGAGGATTGTTCCGCAGTAGGCGCGTCCAGCCCAGAATCGAAACCAGGGGTGTGTTCAGCTCATGGGAAACGGTGGAGATCATTTCGTCCCGGCTGCGAATGATGCGTCTTGCCTCCTGAAGTGCTTCGCCCCGGAGCTGTGCCATCTGAAGGTGGGCATTGACGCGGGAAATGAGTTCTTGCGCTGAGAAAGGTTTGATCAGGTAATCGTCTGCTCCGGCTTTCAGTCCTTCGACGATCGCCTCTTCTCCGGCACGGGCAGAAAGCAGGATGATTGGGACTTCACGGGTACGAGGGTCAGACCGCAATGCCTGGAGTAACTGGAAACCGTCTAATCCTGGCATCATCACATCACTCAAGATTAGATCGGGGACTTGTGCTTGCGCTGCTGCTAGTGCTGATGCTCCATCTGCAACCGCTTGAATTTGAACGTATTCGCTGAGGATACGGCTGAGGTATTGCCGCATATCGGTGTTGTCATCGACGAGGAGGACATGGGCAATCGGGGCGGAGCAGCGGGGAGTGGGAGCATCGGAGATAACGTCTTCCGGTTCTCTTGCTTCCTTGCTCTCTTGCTCCTCTTCCTCTTCGGGTAGCTCCGCTGCAATGTAGGCATTAGCATTGATTGCGGTAGATACCAGGGTGCGAGTGGGCTGGAGCCGATCGTCTTGATTTTGAAAGGGAATGGCTCCATCGCGCCGTAGGCGATCGTTGGGTAAGTGCCTTGTCCCCAGAGGAAGGGCGATCGTAAAGCAAGTTCCCTTTCCTAGGGTGCTACTCACCTCAATCGTGCCACCCTGCAATCGAACCAGTTCATGCACCAGGGCTAAACCAATGCCTGATCCTTCATAGGTGCGGGCTTGTGTCCCTCGGATTTGATAGAACCGCTCAAACAGATGGGGTAGGTGTTCGGGGGCGATTCCAGTGCCGGTGTCCTGAATCTGAAGGATGGCTTGATTACCTTCGGTGGAATATAACCTAACCGTAATTTCGCCCTCAAAAGTGAACTTAAAGGCATTGGAGAGTAGGTTGAGGATAATTTTTTCCCACATGTCCCGATCGACAAAGACAGATTGAGGTAGGGGTGGGCAATCAACAATCAACTGTAAACCTGCCCGTTCGATCGCCGATCGAAATACACTGGCAAGTTCAGTTGTAAACAGAGCTAAATCAGTCGGTTCGTACACCGCTTCCATGCGTCCGGCTTCAATACGGGAGAAGTCGAGCAGGGTATTGACCAGTTTCAATAGGCGGAGGCTATTGCGATGGGCGAGTTGGAGGTCGTGTTTGAGAGTAGATGGGTGGATGGGTAGATGGGTAAATGGATCAGTATGCTCCCACTCTCCCACATGCTTCAGTGCATCTTGCAGAGGAGCCAGAATCAACGTTAACGGTGTGCGGAGTTCGTGGCTAACGTTGCTAAAGAAAAGGGTTTTAGCGCGATCGAGTTCTGCGAGGGTTTCGGCTTGTTGGCGTTCTTCTTCGCGGGCGACTTGTTCTCGAATCCGCTGAATCTCTGATTCGCGCAGAGCAGCTTCGGCACGAGCGCGTTCGATCGCCGCCCAGATGCGTTCGCCAGTTTCCCACGTCAGTTCGATGTCGAGATCTGTCCATTCTCGCGGCTCAGAGTCAGCGACAACGAAGGCTCCTACCAACACACCTTCTTTGATGAGCGGGATCCCCACAACGGCAGCCACCTGAATCGCACCCATTGCATTCTGATCGGACTCAGAAATGAGGTCAGAACTTGCCACGTCTGAGACCATGAGTATCTCACCCCTGTTATAGACCGGCAGCGCCCAACTGTAGTCTGACAATGACAAAACGCCAACGATCGAAAACGAGCCGTCGCCAACATAGTCCTGCTCGATCAACGCCCAGCCCTCGGTCTCATTGATCTCGGTATAGAAGGCCCGATCAATGCTCAACTGCTCGCCTACCAATCGGCACGCTTCTCCCTGGATCGCTGCTGGATCAGAGAGCGATCGCAACGCATCCGATAACGTGACGCGAAAAGCATCGAGTTCGGCAGCGCGGCGCAATTGTACTTCTGTGTGTTTGCGATCGCTGATGTCGTTGAACAAGAGCGCCAGTTGTTTATTCTGGGGGTCGCCGTGTGGATATGCCAACACCCGGTAATACCGATCTAAATCGGCTGAATAATTTTCAAACTCGGTCGGCTCACCGGTTGCCAGAACCCTTTCACAGTTTGTGAAAAACTCGGCTTCTAAATTGGGCACAAGCTCATGGGCAGTTTTGCCGATCGCTTGCGTCACTCCGATTTGTTGTTCAAAGGCTGGATTCGCTTCCAAAAATCGGAAGTTAGTTAGCTGTCCGTCGTCACACAGCAGCTCAATAATGCAAAAGCCATCGTTGATATTCCCGAACAGCGATCGATATTTTGCTTCCGATTTGCGCTGGGCTGCTTCCGACCGCTTGCGCTTGGTGTTATCTACGAAGGCGACAGCGACGCAGTGCGTTGAACCGTCATTCAACGGCGAAACGATAACCTCGAACCAGCGATCAAAAACCTCCGAATGCACTTCCATTCGCTCGGACGCATTCGTTTCAATTACCCGTGCATAAAGCTCGTTCCAAAATTGCTCAACGCCCGGCATCAGTTCGCTCGCCAGCTTGCCTTCGGGAGCTTCAATGCCGGAATGTGACGAGAATGCTTGATTGGCTTGAATGATTTTGTGATTGTAAGACTTACCGTTTTCGTCATAAAGAACCTCGATGACGGCGAAGCCTTCGTCGATCGACTCAAACAGCGATCGATATTTTGCTTCGGATTCGCGCAGGGCTGCTTCAGCTTTTTTACGTTCAGAGATGTCGTAAGAGGCGGCAAGCACCGCATTAATTTCACCATTTGGCGATCGAAGCGGCGTTCCGTGAGAAACATAGGTGCGATCGTGAGCATTGTGTTCATGCTCAAACGGCTCACCCGCCAGCGCTTTCCGGTACAGCGCCTCGTAAGTCGGTATCAATTCGGGCGGCATTACCTCAAAAATGGTTCGCCCAACGAGATCTTCGGGTTTGAATCCGGCGGCAAGCAACGCTTCTCCTTCCGCCAGCAAATAGCGCAAATCGCGGTCAACGACAAACACCGCCCCACCGGGCAGATTTTCAACCATCACCTGCAAACGTTTTTCCGATTCGCGCAAGGCTTCATGCGATCGCTGACGTTCAACCACCTCCACCTCTAGCTGAGCATTTTTTGCCAGCAGTTCCTGGGTTTGGCGCTGGTTCAAGAGCAAAGCTGCGGCTGCAAAGTCTGCCAGACTCGTCATCACCCGCACGTCTTCTGCATCAAAATGCCGCTGCTCATCGTGCGACATAATCCAGATTGTGCCGAAGATATGACTATCCGCAATGAGAGGCAACACCAAGCCTTCTACGATGGGGGTGTTAGTTGCCTGGAAGTAGGTGAAATACCGTTCGGGATGGGAAAAAAGGACGGGAGTCCCTTGTTCCAGACAAACTCCACAGGGGCTAAAGTTGCGGGATGTAGTGCTACCCCCATAGTGCGCTAAAGTTCCAGCTAATATATTCCAGCGAAAGGTTTCTTCTCCGTCCGCTGTGGTCTCTAGTAAGCTAATGCCTGCGGTGCCTGCCTGACATAATTCCAACGCCGTCTCTACCAAGATTTGCATCAAGCTTTCTGAATCTCGCGCCATCTGCTGAACCAGCGATCGCATTGCCTGATTCTCTGCCTGCAAGTTGGGCAGACGGGGTGAGCGTTGGAATAGCTCTTCCGTAATCAAGATATCGTTGAGGGTAATGGTTTCAGGCTGAGGTCGCTGCATCGCATTATTGCTCCAGCACAGGGTTATTAGCGCTCCGCTGAGCAGAGTTAGTGAATGGCAATCGAATGGTAAACGTTGCGCCTCGTCCTTCTCCCTCACTGGCTACCTCGATCGTACCGTGGTGTAATTCAACCAGGTGACGGGCGATCGCCAATCCAATCCCCACACCTCCTGGGGTATGACGGCTGGGGACTTCTGCCTGGGTGAAGCGATCGAAAACATAGGGAAGAAAATCAGGACGGATGCCGATTCCAGTATCGCTGACAGTGATTTGAACACTAGATTTGAGGCGTTCTAACCGGATATTGACCTGTCCGCCTTTGGGCGTAAATTTGATGGCATTTTCTAGCAGGTTGCTGATAACTTGTTTGAGGCGATCGCCATCGGCAAAAACATTGCTCGGCACTTCATCCGATATCGTTTCAATGAGTTGAATGTGCTTTGCCTGGACTACTTCACGGAACGTCATCGTCACATTCTGTACCAGAGAAGCCAGATCAACGAGTTGAGATTTCAAGCGTAGCTTACCTGCAAGGATGCTTGAAACATCCAGCAAATCCTTAATCAGGTTTGCCTCAACGGTAGCATGACGCTCGATCGTCGCTAATGCCTGTGCGGTTGTGTCCGGGTTGAAGGATTTTGTTTGCAAGAAGCGTACCCAGCCGAGAATCACCGTTAGGGGAGCTTGCAGTTCATGAGTCACGGTCAAAAGAAACTCATTTTTGAAGCGGTTTGTGGATACCTCCTGGCGGAGTTGGGACATTTGGAGCTGTGTTTCCACGCGTGCTATCAGTTCACGGGCAGAGAAGGGTTTGATCAAATAATCATCGGCTCCGGCTTCCAGTCCTTCGACAGTTGCCTCTTCGCCTGCTCGTGCTGATAAGAGAATAATTGGAATACTTTGGGTGATGGGGTCAGATCGTAAGGTCTTGAGCAGTTGAAATCCATCCATCTCTGGCATCATCACATCGGTCAGCACCAAATCAGGAAGCTGTTGCTGGATCATATTAAGGGCGATCGCACCAGTGGCAGCAGTTTCTACTTGCCATCGTTCACTCAACAGTCGCTTCACATAGTTGCGCACATCCGCATTGTCATCCACCAGCAGAATTCGACGCTTCGTTTGGATCTTTGTTTGACTATCAGAGGATGAAGGAATGGGTGAATCGGTAATGGGTGAATCAGTGGGTGAGAAGGCAATTTTTTCGTCTTCCCGGTTCTGGGGTGCTTCGATGCTTTCATGCTCCTGGCTCAGCCACTGCAAGGACTCTTCCACATAGGGAGCCGCTCCGATCGCAGTAGAGGATAGAGGACGAGTTGCTCCAAGTCGATCGGCGGGAAGATGGGCGCATCCGGTGGGAAGGGTTACCCGAAAAGAACTGCCTTCTCCTTCAATACTGCTAACTTGAACCGTTCCCCCATGCAGTTTTACCAATTCCTGCACCAGCGATAAACCAATTCCAGATCCTTCAAATGTGCGTCCCTGTGCCCCTTTTACCTGATGGAATCGTTCAAACAGACGCGGGATTTCTGTAGCTGGGATGCCAATGCCAGTGTCCTGTACCGCTAACTCAACCTGGTCTCCAATCCAGTGCAGGCGAACGGTAATCTCACCTGTAAATGTGAATTTGCAGGCGTTCGAGAGCAAGTTGAGCACAATCTTCTCCCACATTTCTCGATCGACATAAACAGGCTCAGGCAAAGCGGGGCACTCCACCACCAGACGCAAATTTGCCCGTTCGATCGCAGAACGAAAAACACTGGCTAACTCAATCGTGAAGGTTGATAAATCCGTGGGTTCATAAACGGCTTGAATGCGATCGCTCTCCAGGCGCGAGAAGTTGAGCAGGGTGTTGACCAATTTCAGCAGGCGTATCCCGTTACGCTGGATAACTTCAACCCGCTGCCGTTGATCGGGCGATAGGGCATTGTCGCGATCGGCTAATGCATCTTCCGCCGGTGCGAGGATGAGGGTCAGCGGGGTGCGAAACTCGTGGCTAACATTGTTGAAGAAGGCAGTTTTAACCCGGTCTAGTTCTGCGAGTGCTTCTGTCTGCTGCCGTTCCTGCTCATGGCTGCGAGCCGTGGCGATCGAACTTTCAACCTGCTGGGCAACCAGTTCCAGGAATGAGCGGTATTCGGCATTAAACTCAAGCCGGGGGCTGATCCCTGCAATCATCAGACAGTCCACCTGTTGTTTGTTACCGATCAGAATCGGAGAAATAAACGCCGAATTAGGACTTTCGTTCCACACTCCTCCCGGTAGCGCCCCAAAGCGATCGACCATATCCGTTACAAGCTGTGCCTCATGGCTTTGCAGCACCTCAGTTAGCGACCATCCTCGACCTTCTGAAGGCACGGTCAGGGCGATAGTGGGGGGTGCGGCAACGCTCTCTTCGGGGAGCCCGGTTGAGGCAATGAGTTCTGCTGAGTTGCTTTGCGGGTCAAGCCGATAAAACAGGGCAAAGGGAATATCGTAGGGGTTGAGCGTATCGGCGGCAGCACGACAGGCAGACTGTAGCGTTTTTGCCCTCGCTCCGGCAGTGGCTAGCTCTCGCAGCATCGTCAAACGCCGTTGATTAATTACCCGCCGTGTAGTTTCAGTTGCAGTACAAAATACCGCAACGACTGTGCCCGCCTCATCCCGAACTGGACTGTAGCAGAAGGTGAAATAAGTCTCTTCCCGGTAGCCGAAGCGGATGAGGTAAAAAGGTTGATCTTCTGCAAAGACGGCTTCACCCGTGTCCATCACGCGATCAAACAGCGGCTTGATCACATCCCAGATTTCCAGCCACGTCTGATAAGCAGGCTGTCCTAACGCTGTCGGGTGTTTTGTTGCAAGGATAGAGGTGAAGGCATCATTATAAAACTGGATGTAATCACGCCCCCAGAACAAACACATTGGAAAGCGAGAAGCGAGAAGGGTGCTGAGAGAAGTCCGAAGGCAGGGCAACCAGCTCTCGATCGAACCGAGTGGCGTGTTCAACCAAGCGTGCGATCGCATCAAGGCTCCCATTTCACCTCCACCCGCAAAAAGGATTTCAGACAAGGAACTGAGGGATTCGGGGGCGATCGTCATACCCAGCTCTCCTTAATGGCGATGCAGTTTTCACGATTCGTTCAGAGATTCATTCAGAAATTCGTTCAGAGATTCATTCAGAAATTTATTCAGAAATCAAGCTTCAGGTTTGAAGTCTGTCCAGCCAGTTGCACCACCATCTCTACCCATTCATTGGGTTGTGCCAGCTTGTGTAAATGCGCCTCGTACCCGGCTTTCAGGGACTTTTCCCTGTCCTCATCCTGATACGCGGTAATGGCAGCAGCTAGAAGATGCCCTCCCTGCTCAGCTTCCAGGTTGCGGATCTGCTGAATCAGTTTATAACCATCTTCGCCCGGCATCCGAATATCACTCAACAGCACATCTGGGCGAAATGGCTCCAACACCGCTAACGCCTCTGCTGCACTGGCGACGGCTCTCACCTCAATCCCATGCGATTCAAAAACAGCAGTAATAAATTCGCGAATATCGGCTTCGTCATCGACAACCAGCACTCGCAAACCATCCAAAGACTGAAGCCGGGAAAACATTCCTCCTGCTCCTTCCAGGCGGATCGCTTCTGGAAACTGCTGCTGAATAGCTGGGAAATTGTCCTGTTGCGGTTCCTTCAGAGTTGTGCCATGCGCTAATCGATGCATCGGCTGTACTGCAATTCGCAATTCCTTAATTGCACCAGCGTCACTTGCACCAGCGTCACTCCAAACAGCATCAATCTGTAATTTAACTGTAACGGGTTCACTATTTCTTGGGCATAAATTGATTTGCAAGACCTGAATATTTCTCTCTGGAATTGCTTGAATTTTCTTCCGATGAGAAAGCTCATTCAAAAGCTCATTCAACTGAGTGCGAAAGGTTGAATAATTATTCTCTGATAAGTACAGCGTGAAAGGCTTCCCGAGGAGATGGTATTGGGGCACATTCAAGAGTTGAGCGATCGCTTCGTTTGCCTCCAGAATGACACCATCCGAATCAGTGGTTAAGTAGGCAATGGGCAAAGCCTGAAACAAATCGTGATAGTGGTAATAGCGTTGAGCAAGCTGCTGAATCTGCTGGAGCAGCCCTTCCTGCACGATTTCCGCTGCTTCCAGATTGCTCTGCATCTCCTCACAATTCACTTGCAGATCTTCCAGCACTGCGTCAAGTTCCTGCCAGGAAACCGCATCACCCTGTTGCAATGCCGCAATCCATCGCCGGATCACTTGAAAATGCAGTCCAATCTGTTCATTGTCCATAAACGGCACAAACGGGCAGCTGACGCTCCTCAAGGAAAAATTTTCTGATTCGCATGCAGCTTCAGAATAGTAAGCTTCATCATAGTAAATTGTAGGGAAATCAGGTAATTCTGGTGTTGACAATACTTAATTGTGTAGCATGAGGCCCCTTACTCTCCTACCCCAACCATTCTCCCGATCGCCTGCAAAAACTCCTGCTCCAAATACGGCTTGGTAAAGTAAGCAGTCGCCCCAAGCTGCATTGCCAGCCAGCGATGTTTGTCGTTGCTGCGAGATGTGAGCATAACGGTAGGGATCTGTGCCAGGGCAGTATCCTGCCGACGGTGAGTGAGAAATTCAAAGCCATTCATGTTGGGCATCTCGATATCGCAGACCACTAGCGCGATCCCCTGCGACTGCTGAAGCTGCTCCAGGGCTTCCTGTCCGTCTCGCGCTTGTAGTACCTGGTAGCCCGCTCTTTCGAGGGAGAGTGCCAGTATTCGGCGGGAGGTGAGAGCGTCATCGACAACGAGGATGGTGGTGGTGCGGATTTGGCGGATGGGGTGAAGGGTAGATGGGGTAAGGGTGGAATCGGGTGCGGGATGGAGGGAAGGGTGGGGAGTAGGAGGGGCAAGGAGTGTTTCTAAGAAGATTTGTCCGTCGATGACGGGGACGAGCATTCCGTCGCCTAAGACAGTACAGCCGTAGGTGTAATCTGGGGGGGCGATCGCAGAACCGAAGGGTTTGACGACGAATTCTTGCTCGGTGATCAGACGATCGATTTGCAGGGCAATCGGCTGCTGATTGTGCTTAAGAATCAGGACGGGAGCTTCCCAGTTAGAGGGAGCAGGAACTGCAGCAAGAACTCGACTCGGCGGCAGTTCGGGAACCAGGCAGCGATAGGTGAGCAGATCTGCCATGCGATAAATTGGCACTTGCTGATCCTGCCACTGAAGCGATCGTCCGTTTTCGGTTTGGGTGAGCTGATGGGGTTGAGGAATTAGAATTTCACGAATGCCGTCGCTGCGGATGGCAACAGGGCGAGAATTGACCAGACACAGCAGCAGATTGGTAATCGTCAGGGTCAGCGGCAGCGTCAGAATAAACGTGGTTCCTTGAAACAGCGTCGATCGCACGGTGACCGAGCCTTTGAGCAACTGCAACTGTTCCTGCACCACATCCAGCCCGATGCCGCGTCCTGAAAGTTCGCTGACCTGCGCTGCGGTCGAAAATCCGGGTGCAAAAATTAGTTCACAAAGCTGAGCCTCAGTTGCCGCTGCTCCTTCGACAGGAGTCATCCAGTCCAGCTCGATTGCCCGCTGCCGAATGCGATCGAAATCGATTCCCTGTCCGTCGTCTCGCACTTCGATCACCACTTGGCGACCTCTGGAGCTTGCCTGAATCTCAATGCGTCCAGTGGGCGGTTTACCTCGATCGCGCCGCACTTTTGTCGACTCAATGCCGTGGTCAAAGCTATTTCGCAGCAGATGCAGCAGCGGATCGTAAAGCTTTTCCAGCACGGCTTTATCAATCAGCAAATCAGTGCCGCTGAGAACTAGATCGATCGGCTTATTGTAGGTGTTCGACAGGTCACGCAGCATTCGCGGAAAGCGGTTCAGCACATCGCCTAATGGCAGCATCCGTGCCCACATTAAATCATCCTGCATCTGAGACAGCATTTTGCGGTGCTGTTCTAGCGTTTGCTCAGACTGATGGTTAAACAAAACAATGTCTTCGACTGCCTCTTCAATCTGCGCCATTTCCTCTAGCAGGCTTTGGGTGGAGGCATACAGCGAGGTGTAGCGATCCATTTCCAGTGAGTCGAAGTCTCTCAGGGCTGTGATATTGGATGTAAAGCCATTTTTTCCGAAGAACGATCGCGCTTCCCCTGCAACAACAGATTGACGATAGGTTGTAGCTTCACCGATCGGCGAATCAGGCGCGATCAACATTTTGTCCGACAGCGTACGGATTTGATCGATCGTGGACTGCATCCGTTCAAATCGATTTCGCAGCTCTCGCAGTGCCATGCGCGTTTGATTGTTTTGCAGTGCCAGGCCGTTTCGATTAATCGTCATTTCGCCCAACAGCTTATTTAATCGCTCTAGGCGATCGGCATCCACCCGCACCGTCAAACTACTGGTTACCGGATAAGCCGCCGATTGTGAACCAGCAGCTAGTTTTACCATCACTGCCGCCGAAGAATTTACCTCTGCATTGTTTGCTACGCTGTTCGCTACGATCGGCTCTGCTAAAGATTCTGCTGGACGAGCGGTTGATTGTAGAGCGTCTCCTAAAGCATCCGTTTCAGAATCAGTCGCATTGTCTATGAATGAAATGTCTGTGAATGAAATGTCTGTGAATGAAACGCTATCTGCTCCTCTGGCTTCCCAATTCTGAGGAGAACAATTTTCCTCATGAGTTAACTCAAAGTTTTCCAATTGTAGAGAATTTAGGGAGCCAGGCGAGATTTGTTCAGTTAAATTAAAGTCTAAATTAAAGTCTGATTGAATATCGGCTAATTCTTCTAGACTGTTACTTTGAATATTATCTAATTCGATCGCGATCGATTCTTCTAAGAAACCTGATTGCTCATCTGTTGAATCTGAAAATTCTGCAAAAAACTGATCGATCGATCGATCGCTGGATGCAGGCACGGAGTCTGTAAAAATTGAATCTAGTTCTGATTGATCCTTGAATGTTAACGTGTGAGTTTCGGTTTGCAATTCGTCTTTTAAGTGATCAGCCTCGGGTTCTCCCTGTAAAAGTTCCTGTTGAATAATTGCTTCAATCTCAACATCGCTTAGATGCTCTGCTAATTCAGCGTTCAACTCAAAATTCAATTTAGGATTTGATTCGGTATTTAATTTAATATCTAATTCTGGATATGCCAGGGACTCTAAATCTAATAAATTAGATTCCTTCGGTTGAATTACGATCGTTTTACTGGATTCAACAAACGCCAGTAACGCTGTGGATGGATTGCCCCCCAGTGAATCGCCTGCCAATACGGCTTGCTGTCCAGCCCGAAAATCATTCAGCGCAAGTCGCGTCAGCACCACTGCCTGATCGGGAGCGCGATTGATCGCCTCGATCACCATTTGAGCAATTGCTGCAAAACCAGACAAACTCAGCAGCTCTGCAAATCCCAAAAACACTTCTGCCTGTGCCCGCAGTTCTCCCGCCACTTCATAGTCCTGCGGATGCTCTAAGACTTGTTCCAGATGTACCAAGCCCTGCGTCACATCAATTTCAAAAATCGAAGCTGCCATGTCGATGCCCAAATCGGCAGACCCCGGAATAAAATTCTCCGTTTCAGCAATCGCCTCCTGAAACCGCTCTTCAAGCTGACTCAAAATTGGCTCTGCTACTGCAAGAGACTGCTCCGCATCAAAATGGCCCTGCGTAATCTGCTCGGTCAAAGGAATGCGAAGACAGTCATACGCCTGCAAAAGCTGACTTTCTACATAAGTGTCAATCTCTAACCGATCGCTGTACAACGCCTTAAAAATCGTCTCCACTCGATGGGCGATCGCTGTAATCGCTTCTAGCCCGACGCTGGCAGCCCCTCCTTTGAGCGAATGCGCCGATCGCATAATGGCATGAATGGTTGCCGGACTGTGCTCCTGCCTTAACGTTAACAAACCCGATTCGATCGCTTGCAGCAAATCGGGGGCTTCTTCCACAAAGAAACGATATGCCTGATCGCGGATTTCAGGGTTGATTGCCATAGAGGAGGAGATGGGGAAATAAGGAAGGGAGAGATAGGGGAGGGGGAGAGGATATGAGAGATAGGGAGATAAGGGAGGTGGGAAGGTCAGGTGTTGATGGTTGTCGGTCTAATAGCTAAGAGGGTCACTAGCTCGGTTACTTACCCACTCACCCATTCACCTTTCCATCTCAACGAATCTTGAATCGTCCGACTTCTGCCTGAAGTGCCTGAGCAACCGATCGCAATTGTTCAAACGACTCGGAGACCTGGCCGGCAGCAGTAGAGTTTTGGTCTGCAATTTGTGCCACGGTGGTGATGGTGGCCGTTACAGTTTCCGAGGCTTGCGACTGGGTGACGGTGGCTTCGGCGATCGATTCGACCAGGGTGCTAATCTGGCGGCTGGCAGAGGTAATTTTATTGAGGCTCTGGCGAGTGTCGTCTACCAGGCGAGTTCCGGTGACCACCTGCTCGGTTCCGGCTTCCATTGCTCGCACCACTTCGTTTGTTTCGGCTTGAATGCTGGCAACGAGTTTTTCGATTTCGGTGGTCGCTTCCGCAGACTGGCGGGCAAGACTTCGTACCTCTTCTGCAACTACTGCAAATCCTTTGCCGTCTTCTCCGGCTCTAGAAGCTTCGATCGAGGCATTCAACGCCAGCATATTTGTTTGTGCAGCAAAGCCGCTAATCAGGTTCACCACGTTAGAAATTTTTTGTGATGATTCGCCTAATCGTTTTACCTTCTTTGCCGTTTCCGCTACCGTTTCCCGAATTGCTAAAATTCCATCTACGGTACGGTTCATCGCTTCATCACCTTCCTGTACCGTTTGAGCCGCTTCCTGCACCGCTGCTTCTGCTTTTTCAGCACTGATTGCCACCAGCCGTACCGAGCTTGCCATTTCTTCGACGCGCTCCAGGGCTGCCAAAATTTCTTTTGCCTGCTCTGATGCGGAAGTGGTCAGTGTTCGGACGGCAGATTCGTTAGTGCTGGTGGTTTCTGCGACTTGCTCGGCGGCATCCTGCACCTGACGCACAATTTTTCGCAGGCTGGCGATCGTTGCATTGTAAGAATCTGCGACCGTCCCAATTTCGTCTTCGGTCACTTTTGCTCGTACGGTCAGATCGCCCTGGCTCACCGGGTCAACGTCGATGAGAAGCTGGAGGGCACTGCGCTGAAGTGCCTCTTTGAGCTGACGCTGTTCTTCTGCGAGATCCTGGGTTTGTTCAAGAAGCTGCACCCGTTCGATCACCATTCCGAGCTGGAGTCCGATCTGCTTCATAAAATCAACTTCAGAGGACTGCCAGGTATGGATCGAGTGACAGTAGTGGGCAATCAGCAGCCCGAATAGCTTGCCCTGGTTCACAATCGGAACACCCAGAATTGACCTCACCTTCAGGTTTTGCAGCAGTGCCAAATGCTCTGGATGAAAATCTGCCTCCACAACATCGTTTTCTTGCAAAATGCGGTCTGCCAGATATTTTTCGCGGCTTGATGCCGGAATGCAGGGATCGCTGAGCTGCTCAAGAAACGCGCTAGGTAGACCTGCTTCGACCGATTCTGCCACGATCGCCCCACTCCAATCTGAATTAAACTGATAAATCACCATGCGATCGGAGCCTAGAAAATCACGGGCATCGGTGACGGTTTTTTGCAAGAGCGACGACATATCCTTGGCAGATGAAAGTTCTGTGCCTGTAATTTCAGCAGCCAGAGTTGCGCGGCGGGCGTTGAGCGTTTGCTCCTGCAAAAATTCCTTGACTCGAAACACCAGATTGTTAAACGTGAGTGCCAGGGTGCGGGCTTCCGCCGAGCCGACCGGATCAACCCTAATGTTTAGATCTCCAGCAGACACCTGCTGTGCTTTAGCCGACAGGTCGTTGAGGGGAGCAGCCAAACGGCGCGATAGGGCGATTGCCAAGGCTGTTCCCACTGCTGCCAGAGCCAGAGCAATGATCGCGAAGAGGTTAAGCAACTCCCGACCTGCACCTTGAATTTCCGCGACATCCATTGAGGCGATCGACACCCAGCCGAGCCGGGGCACGGTGGACACAGCATATTGCTTGTCCTGATAGCGAAACGAAGCAACCAGCGAGCGGGATTGTGCCGATTCGTCATTCGATTCGTCATTTTCATTACGGCTGCTGATCACCAGTCCTTGCACCGGAAAGTCATTCTGAAGCTGCTGCTGAAGCTCATTGAGCGATAGATTCTCCTCTAAACGCCGAGCTTCGATCAGACGCGCTGCCAAGGCTGAAATTACCTGTTCTCCTACAAGGGGGAGCTGTTCCTGGAATATCTTAATCTGTTCTCCCTCGGAGCTATAGCCTGCAATCACAGAGTTTGCGCTCGTATCAAGGAGCTGAACCTGCTGGGAACCACGAAAGCCAGCAATGTCAAGCTGAGTAGCAAGTTCTGCAAACGTATCATTCGAGGCAAAAACTTTTACTACCCCCAGAAAGCTGTTGTTGCTGGGATCAACAATTCGCTGACTGATATTCACCCCGTACCGACGTACAGAAGCATCAAAGGCTAGTGCACTAATCCACTGCTGTTGAAATCTGCCCTGCTTCCACCATTCATCCTCGGACTGTACGAGGTTATCCGGCAGAACATTAAAGCCGACGTTGAAGCCATTCTTATCAGTAACAATAATCTCTGCCAATTCTCCGGCTTTTGCCATCTCTACCAAAAAATCGTTGAGTTCTTGGCTTGGGGCAATCAGCTTCGTGCGGCTAAGCCGAGCTTCTAGTTCATTCGTAGACAGTTCTAATAAATTTTCTGATTCTGCCGTATTACTCGTGCTGCGAACTCGACTCAGCACAAAAGCATTTTTTGCAACAACCGACGCAATGCCCAGCCCATCTTCGATACCGGAACTAATCACCTCACCTGACAGGAGTGCCTTTGCTTTCAGATCTTCGGTTAACTCAAACTCTGTTCTATTTTGCGTAATCAAATAGTCGGCAAAGGTGGCAAGTGCTACAGGCGCTAACGCCAGTGGCAACACGGTGAGCAAAAGCTGACTGCGAAGCCCTGCTCTGCTAAATCTAGAAAGCATTGCTCGAATTCCAGCAGAAGGGGATGGTTTAACCTGCGGCAAATCGTTTTGTACGACAGTCGGCTTAGAAGAGCTAGAGTTAAAGGGAATTTGCGTCATGAGAAAAGCCTCAGCGTCTCGAAGGTAAATCGATCGAACAGACTCAATTAGTTGAAGATGAAGATAAACGATCAGGAGAAAGGTTCAGATAAGCTCTGAAGAATTGCGGCACTATTGAGCAGCCAGTAACGAGGGGAAGTTTCGCTTTGCCAATATCCCCAAAAAAAATGATGCAAATTGGCAGACAAAGAATCAAGCTGCAAATTGGAAAGAAAATTTGATAAAGGATCTGACGAAGGATCAAATTCAGACAGCAAATGGAGACGATCGGCTGTGCATTCCACCATGTCCTCAATCTGATTAACAACCAGCCCGACCATCGCCTTCTCGTTTGACTCGTTCATTCCGCGCAGCACAACGACGGTATGTTTAGCACCATAGTTCGGCTGCTCATACCAGGGCGAGAATCCCAACAGATGGTTTAAATCCACCATCCACAGTACTTCGCCGCGCCAGTTATACACGCCCATTACCCACGGCGGTAGATGAAAAATGGGCACAATTTGACCGATCGCCACCGTCAGAATTTCCACCAGATGCGGGGCCGGGAGCAGTGCAGGCAGCGAGTGATCCAGCAACAACTGAAGATATAGCCCTTCGGCAAGCATTGGGGCAGCCATCGACGACTGAACAGAATCAAGCGGAGAAGAGAGGGGTTGAGAAGCCATGTTTAACAGGTGATATCTGGCAGGTAATGTCTGTTGGGTAATGTCCCGCGGGTAATATTTGACGGGGGCTATCGATCGAGAATTGCGATCAGGCATCCATTAACTGATTCACCGTTCGCATCAGCTCATCTTGATCGATCGGTTTTGCCAGATAGGCATCAGCCCCCTGCTTCATGCCCCAAAACTTATCCATATCGCTGCCTTTAGTAGAGCAGATAATCACGGGAATTTTGCTGGTTTCCGTTTCCGCTTTTAGCTCACGGCAGATCTCAAAGCCACTGCGATCGGGCAACACCACATCCAGAATAATCACGTCAAACTGATGCTGTTTCACCCGATCGAAAGCTTCTTCTGCCGTTTGTGCTGTTTGTACCTGAATGCCTTCCTTTCTTAAGCAGCCTGCCAACACTTCCTTATCCGTCAAGCTATCTTCAACGATTAACACAGTACTCATTTTGCTGTTCTCCTTTGATACAAACCCTTTAGGATACAAACCCTTTATCACTGCTCAAATGTCCTCTAAACTCGCTGTCTAATTAATCGCTGAATGATGCTTAAAATCACCGCAGGTTCCATTGGCTTACTTAAAAAATCCGTTGCGCCCAGCAGTCTTGCTCTTACTTGATCCACAATGCCGTCATTTCCAGTCAGGATAATAATCGGCGTTTCCTTAAACCGCGATACTTTACGAAGCTGACTGCAAATTTCATAGCCGTTTGTATCGGGCATGATTAGATCTAGAAAAATAATGTCTGGTTTCTTTGTCAGCAATGTGGCGATCGCTCTGGCGGGTTCGGTAATTGCAATAAACCGATAGCCTGCTGCTCGAATCACCTGCTCCATCGACTGGCAAATCATCAAACTGTCATCGATACAGGCAACCATTGGCGGAGTCACTTCCGCAGCATAAACAAAACGGTTTGACCCAGATGAAATTGGCGTCTCAGGTGCTTGTAATAGCTCAATCCAGCCTGACTGCACATAGGGCAACAGCACCTCCATAAAGGGTTGAACGGGTCGCTGGGTTTTGAGTGCCAGGTCGCGCAGCGTGTGCTGACCATCCAGCAGCGTCATCAGCGTCTTAAACACCTGTGGAGACGTTTCTGCCTGCAAATAATCGGGCTGACGGACGATCGGCGCAAGATTGGGCGAATAGGGGCTGAGCTTTGCTTCAAACCACTGCTGCCACTGCACTTCAACTGCGGTAAAAATTGTTTCTTCTGCCAGTTTTGCTGGCTTGATCGCGATCGATGGGCTTGATTGCTCCACAATGTTCCCCAGGGGCGATCGCGGCGGACATCGCCGGAGCTGGTGGGAAACGTTTGCCGCTTGAGTAATATCAAACAGCAGCTCAATTAAAATCTGCTCAATGATCTGAACGTGGTTCTGGGGTGTAATTTGTCGCTGAAGCAGCAGGCGATCGAGCTGTTGATATTCCCAGCAGTCTGCTAAAGTTCCTCCGTTCTCTGAAGCATGCTCTGAAGGATTGAGTTCTAAAGAATTTGCCTGATGCAATCGATCGATCGACTTATTCAATAAATGCGGACAACAGGATAAAAGATGCCGCTGCCAGCGTCGAAGTGAATGACTGCCGCCTGTCCCGTAGCACAAATTTCCCCGCTCTAGAAAAACGATCCATTCTCGCCCATCGGCAGACAAAGCCGTTCTTTCGGGTGAAGATCCTTCACGCCAAACAACTTGCCCGCTGAATTCTAGCCGTTTCAGAGTTTTGATAGTCCGAACAATTTTAGTTGCAGCGTATCGTCGTTGATAGTCAGGAAATGGAAGAGCATTTGGACGCATCCTTTCTTCTGCTGGCAGCATCGTGAATCAAAGAGAGATAAACAAGAACACCAGAACCAATCACTAAATAACAGGAAGACGACACAGCCAAACCTTTTCTACAACAGGGTAAATCGAAAGAGGAATGTAATATAGACTTTTACAGCAACACAAATCTAGACCCGGAAACAAATCGCGCTGAAGCGATCGCAACAGCAATTCTGCCTGAATTAGATTAACAAACACGACGCCCAAATCAGGCAAACTTCTCACCTTGAAGAATCGCCTTCTACTTAGTGTCTTCTACTTAATGGATGAACTGGGTAAAGGCAGACGGCAAATGCCGAAAGGGTAAATGCTGGATAAAAGTAGAAAACGATCGTTGAAACGCCCTGATTTTTGAGCCGGTTCCGATAAGGTAGCGGTTACGGCCTTCTACTTTACGGCTTTCTACTTATAAAGTGATTACACGAAAGTGATTACACGAAAAAGCGATTACACGAAAGTGATTACGCTTTTGAATCGGTCACACTCTTCCTCATTTTCTCGCTTGAACTGGCGATGGGCAAGATGCAATGACCCGATTTCTATGAGAACTTGATTCTGATCGGTAAATTTTGAGTAAATTTTAAAAGAGTAAACTCTTAAAAGAGAATAGAGTTCTCTGTGCGGGGCAGCAAAAGTCACGTTTTCTTATTCACTTTGTTAGCGATCGGCAGCGAAAACTTGAAAGTGCTGCCGTGGCCAAACTGGCTTTCTGCTTCGATCGTGCCATCCTGAAGCTCGACCAGTCGCCGACAAATTGCCAGTCCGATTCCCGTACCGCCTGAATTGCGATTGCGCGATCGATCTGCCCGCCAAAATCGCTCGAACACATGGGGCAAATCTTCTTCTGCGATGCCCTGTCCTGTGTCGATCACTGCCACCCAGACTTTATCCGCTTCTGAACGCAACTGAACAACGATCGATCCCTCCGGCGTGTAGCGGATTGCATTCCCGATCAAATTCACCACAATCTGCTCAACCCGAAACGGATCGGCGTTCACCATCGGAGCCTCAGCAGGAACATCGAGCAGAAGTTTTGGGCTGTCTTCGGCAATGAGCTGATCGGCAAATCGCTGCACAATTCCTGTCAATAAAGGACGCAAATCGAGCGGACGCGCATCGATCGGCAAATAGCCTGCCTCCATCTTGGAAAGCTCTTGCAAATCATTCACCAATCGCTGCATCCGAGTCGTTTCCTTGGCAAGGCGATCGTAGATTTCAGTCGAAGGTTCGATCGTCCCGTCTGATAAGCCCTCCAGATAGCCCCGCAGAATCGTGAGCGGTGTTCTTAGCTCGTGGCTTAGGTCGCTAACCAGTTCGCGCCGCCGCTGTTCGACGCCTTCTAGAGTGGCTGCCATTCGGTTAAAGCTGGTGGCAAGCTGATCAAGTTCCGGGATTTCGCTGCTAGGAACGCGCTCTTCTAGCTGTCCGGCAGCAAATTTTTTGGTGATCTCCTCCATCTGAATCAGCGGCTTCACGATTCGCCTGGTTACCAGATAGCTCAGTCCGCCTGCCGTTGTCGCTCCGACCACCACAGACCAGAGAGCACCCCGGCTCCAGGCATCTTCAAACCGACGAATAAGCTGAGTTCGCACTTCTCCCACACGCCAGCCGCCAACTTCGATCTGTCGCAGATACAGCGCGAAAAAACGCGGCGATGAAATTTTGCCCACTGCCAGCAGAGTCAGCAGCCCGACAATCATCACAATAATGTGCGAAAAAAATAGCCGCGATCCTAGACTCGGTTTTGCCGTCTTAAGTTTTTTCATGGGCGGCGATAGCGACCGATTAATTCTGCTTGTGCTAGCGTATGCCCTTCCATTGCTTTGCTGACCTCGATCGGGCTTGCTCCCGGCGGGAGATCCAGAAACTTATCTAAAGCATACAGTCTAAACACATAGCGGTGGCTTCCACTGACAGTTTCATCCGGCAAACAGGGACCGCCATAGCCAAATTTGCCAAAATCACTTTTGCCGTGGGTCCCTCCCTGGCTCAGCAGCGGATTCGCCGGAACCCCTTCGGGCAACTGGCGCAAATCGGGCGGCAAATCATACAGCAACCAGTGCGTTTTTCCCGCCGCGTCGGGGTCAGTGACCACCACTGCCAAACTCTTTGTCTCTGCCGGAGGTTCGTCCCAGCTCAGGGCAGGTGAAAGGTTTTGCCCATCACAGGTATTTTTCGCCGGGATCATGCCATCCGCAGCAAAGGCAGCACTGCTCAGGGTCATCGTTTTACCGGACTGCCCTGATACAGCACTGCCTTGATTTTCTTTCACCTGATTTTGAGCAGAATTTCTAGACTGGCTCGATCGCGGCGCACAGCCTAGTAACCCCAGTCCAACCAGCCCGATCGCCTTAGCACTGACTGCCAGAACCGATCGCCGCCCAATAGCTCCATCAGGGAATTTGCTCCCCATCATTACTGCTGCCTATCTGATTCAGTGTTCTGGTTCGATCTTAGGCGAATTTTGGGGGGAGTTGAACGCGATCGTAACTAGGCGAATTTCGAGGCATTTAAGCTGCGGTCGCACTCTGGCTATCCGCTCTTGATGCGCTCAATCCCAATCTACAGGTCGTAGATCAGACACTCGATGCGGCTGGGAAATTCTTCGCAGTAGCGATCGAAAGCGGTGCCGCGCTTTGCCTTTTGCTGACGGTGAGATTTTTCAGCCATCAGTTCTTCGACAATATCCCAGGCAACCACTGCCTCAGTTGAAGTAATGCCCTGAGCCGTCGTCACCGTGCGGGCATAGTCGAGCGCGTCCTGAATTCTTTGATCCAGCGAGATCATTGCTTCCCCAGAAGCATCGAACCGATCCGCCGACTGATCAAAACGAGAAATCGATTGAACCATGATTGCAAAAGTCCTTGAAGTGAAATGGTGAACTTAGTCAAACTGCCAGCCAAGCCAGCAAAAAAGCATGATTGGAGAGAACTTGAAGCTCTTAACTCTCCTGCATACTTCCAGTATATTCATAACCAATTGAAATTTCGGGTTCGGAAAACCATAACTCTGTTTAATCTTTCATTCAGAAAACCGCCCCTCGTCCCCCCATCCCCTATCTCTCCAGATCCCCCCCAATCCCGACCAGGACTAGCACAATATCCGAATGACCGATAGGATTTTTGGATGTAGAACGATCGTCTCGTTATTAAAGGTTGGAGAAATCCATGACCATTCCTTCCACACTTCAACTGGCATTCCAGCAAGCAAACGCCCTGAAAGTAATCAGTGGCTTGACCAATTTTGATGCCGATCGCGTTGCTGCTGTCGTAAAAGCTGCCGATCGCGGCGGGGCAACCTTTGTAGACATTGCTGCCGATGCCGACCTCGTGCGGATGGCAAAGCAGCTCACCCACCTGCCGATTTGCGTTTCCGCGATTGAGCCTGAAAAATTTGTAGCGGCGATCGAAGCAGGCGCAGACCTGATCGAAATCGGCAACTTCGACCCCTTCTACGCCCAGGGCATCCGGTTTGAAGCGGCGGAAGTCCTCGAACTGACCCGGCGGACTCGCGCCCTGTTGCCCCATATCACTCTGTCAGTCACGGTTCCCCACATCCTGGAACTCGACCAGCAGGTGCAGCTTGCCGAAGCACTGGTTCAAGTAGGCGTAGACATCATCCAGACCGAAGGCGGCACTAGCAGCCAGCCCACCCACGCCGGAACCCTGGGACTGATCGAAAAAGCAGCTCCCACCCTGGCAGCCGCCTCTGAAATCTCTCGCGTTGTCAGCGTCCCCGTTCTTTGTGCTTCCGGTTTATCCAGCGTCACCGCACCTCTGGCGATCGCCGCAGGCGCATCAGGAATCGGAGTCGGCTCTGCTATCAACCGCCTGAACGATGAAGTTGCCATGATCGCCGTGGTCCGCAGTCTAGTGGAAGCGATGGGAACGGTGAGCCGGGGACGGGTCTCTGTGTGAGGAAGTGAGGGACTGAGGGACTAAGAGGCTGAGGGGCTGAGGGGAAGCGATGGGAGGAGGGACGGGGTGAGTAAATCAAAATAGAGCAATAGGGAAAGCGATGGGCAGCGAAGGGAACGGCTAAAGGTCGAACTCAAAATTCAAAGCCCTCCTTTGGTTACCCCTGTTACCCCCCTATCTCCCCGTCTCCCCATCTCCTCCCTTCATTCACCCCTATGTCCGCTCGCCTCCTCACCTACAGCCCCGCCTACACCCTCGTCCCCACCTACGAATGCTTCAATCGCTGCACCTACTGCAACTTTCGGGCCGATCCGGGACAAGATGAATGGTTGACGCTCGATCGCGCAGCGCAAATCTTACGATCGCTTCAGCCGCAGGGCGTAATCGAGATTTTGATTCTGGCTGGGGAGGTGCATCCGCAGCATCCGCAGCGACGGGCATGGTTTCAGCGAATCTATGACTTGTGTGAGCTTGCCCTGCATCTAGAATTTTTGCCCCACACGAATGCGGGCATTCTCAGCTTTGAGGAGATGGCGCAGCTTAGAACAGTCAACGTTTCAATGGGGCTGATGCTGGAGCAAATGACTCCTGCTCTGCTGCAAACTGTCCATCACCGCGCTCCCAGTAAAATTCCGTCTGTCCGCCTACAGCAGCTCGAATGGGCAGGCGAACTAAAGATTCCCTTTACCACAGGCTTACTACTCGGCATCGGCGAAACCGAAGCAGACTGGGTCGAAACCCTGGAGACGATCGCCCAAATCCACGATCGCTATCGCCACATTCAAGAAGTGATCTTGCAACCTCACAGTCCCGGGCAGCAACAGTCCTGGCAGGGTAATGCCTTTGCGATCGAAACGCTACCGCAGGTCATTCAGCTTGCCCGCACCCTCCTGCCTCCAGAAATCACGCTGCAAATTCCGCCCAATCTAATTCCAACCTCGGCTCAGCTCATTGCCTGTCTGCAAGCAGGAGCACGCGACCTTGGCGGCATTGGTCCCAAAGATGAAGTCAATCCCAACTACCCTCATCCCCACGACGCAGCCCTGGCTGAAATGGTTCAGCAACACGGTTGGCAGCTCACTCCTCGCCTTCCCATTTATCCGCAGTACGACGATTGGCTTCCTCTCGCGTTAAGCACTCAGGTTCGCTCCTGGCGCAACCGGCTCAGTCAATTACTGCTTGATGGGCACCCGCTCCACCGCAGTCTCAAACCGCCCGTCCGCCCATAGTCGCAGGATGCGAAATCCTGGCATCTGATCGTCGATCGCAAAAGTCTCACTGTGCGGCTTGAACTGTACACAGGTCGAAGGCGTACCTAAATAAGTGACTCCTTGCCGCTGCCGCTCAAACACCTGATGAATGTGCCCAAACAGCACCAGCTTCACCTGCGGATGACGATCGATCACGGCTAGCAGATCGGCTGCGTTGCCCAGCCCAATCTCCCCCATCCAGGCAGACCCCACATCCAACACCGGATGATGCAGCGCCACAAACGCCGGAAGATCAGGATAACGCCGCAACGCCTCGTCCAATTCCTGTAAGCTTTCCTGAGACAACTCGCCCCCCACCTCTCCCGCTACCCGGGAATCGAGCAATACCCCATTCCAGCCAGCCTGCTGCAATGATTTTTCACGCCGAAAAGGAGCCTCGCTCAGCATTCGCATCATCAATTCTGGTCGATCGTGATTGCCCGGAATCCAATAAGTGGGAAGACCAAGCGGCGCAATCAACTCCCGCAAATGCTCATAGGATGCCAGCGTCTCATCCTGCGATACATCCCCGGTTAACAGCAAAACATCCGGCTGCCTGTGCTGCACTCGCTGAATGACTGCCTGAAGCGATCGAACAGTATTCACGCCTTTCAAAGCCTGATCCGAATTGGCAAAAAGATGGGTGTCGGTGATTTGGGCGATCGTTACGGCTTCCTGTGCCATTATTCCTCTACCGTCAAGCGCGACCATTCCATTTTGAAACAATTTTTAGCATATTTTCCTGAAGAGTAAAGTTGTTTTGCCTGGCAGGCTTCTAATAAAAGCAGCGAGATCTGATATACTGGCTTCTGAATCAATATGGCGGCATAGCCAAGTGGTAAGGCAGAGGTCTGCAAAACCTCCATCCCCCAGTTCGAATCTGGGTGCCGCCTTCAAGAATAGAAGAAGCAAATGTAGAGCGAAGGAATAAGTGTCCGTAGCGAAGGATTGAATGCCACAGCGAAGGATTTTATGTCACGATAGCGAAGAATTGCGGCTCATCCCATCTTTTGGTGATCCAGCAGTAGGGAGTACAAGCAAAAGCCTCTCAAACTAAGGGTTAGCGGCAATGTTTGAGGTTTAGAGCGTCTGAGAGCAACAAGATGAGATTGAGAATCAATTAGAACATTAAATTTAACCGAGCTTGAACATGGCAAAGTAGATGCGTTAGCCAATAACGCACAAATGCCTTATCCATTAATTGGGTTAACTGGCGAGCAGGAATCGTCGTTCCAGTAGTTCAACGCCCGCACGACCGTACATTTGCCGCTTGAGCATCTTCAGCCGATTGATCTGCCCCTCCACTTGCCCATTACTGGCAGTGAAAGTCACGCCTGCTTTGACCGCATCGTAATCATCCCGTAAACTTCGGGCAAAGCGGATAAACGGGTTCAGACCGCTCGCTTCAGCCCGTTCTAGCCACCCGTCGAATTGTTCAAACTGTCGCTGCCGCACGATCTGAGCAAACGCTTGTGCGAGCGTGATGGCAGGAGCCACCTCAGATTGTTCAACCAGACGTTGAAGCAACTGTTTTTCATCTGCTTGCAGCGTTTCGGCTCGCCGGAGCACTAAAAAGGCTGCCCGCTTTGGGGTGAGCGGGGGGCGAGGCGAATCGACCACGGCGGGCATTCGATGGGACGGATACTGCCGCAGCCTCATGCCTTGGGCTTGGGCTAACTGCCGCACATAGCGGCTCACCGTCATGTAGCTTCCCCCATACCCCTGCTTCTGGATCTCTCGAAACAGGACTTTAACCTGCCTGTGTCCCTGATTGTACTGCTCTAGTAGATAGGGTTTGTAGGGGTTTAACAAACTCCTGCCCCGGTCACTGCGTCCTTGCCGTTCCGGAAAGCTTGTCGTTTTGAGATAGTGTTGCACCGTCCGACTGCTCAGCTTCACCTTTTTGGCAATGGCTCCAGTAGACCAACCTTGCTGATGCAATCGCCAAACCTTTTGATAGGTTTTGAGGCGTTGTGCCCGCTTTTGTAAGGCGCGCTGCTGGGCATCAAGTTGTGGGGATGTGGCAGGTGCGATCATCACGGTTGCACCATCCGGTGCATCTGCTAAGCGTTGAGCCGTATCAACGGCATCAAGAACCGCAGTATGGGGACTCAAGGTTTGTTCCAGCACTTGAGTAAAGTTCTGCAATAAATGAAAGCGATCCGCGATCTGCATTGCCTGGGGTGCGCCTTAATTCATGCCGCTGCGATAAGTGGCAGAACGGTCACGCGACAGAGCTTCGATTCCCGGATATTGCTCCAGCCATTGTGCCAGCGTGTTGGCTTCTCGGTCTTTGAGCAGGGCAATGAGACGCTGCCGTTCCAGATCCACCAGAATCGTGCCGTAGGATTGCCGTTTGGCGAAGGCAAAGTCGTCTACCCCCAGTACCGTTGGCGGTCTGATTGCAGGCAGGGGCACTCTT
>JACJNZ010000021.1 GCA_014695325.1 Cyanobacteria bacterium FACHB-502
TTCTCTGGTACTTCTAAATACCGTTGCAATGCTGCAAGCGATCAATGCCCTGAAATCTCCTGAATCACGCGCAGGGGCACACCCGCCCCCGACATCATCGTTAGAGCCGTCCGTCTGAAGCTATGGGTTGATACGCACCTGAACTGGATGGGTTGAACCAATCGGCATCTCACAATTCGGACATTGCCCTGTAAAGAGGGGATGGGTGTCCAGTAAGCCCATTTGCTCCGTTAACGTGCGTTGCCGGGGCTGTAGAACCAACTCTCCGTTGTAATAAGCTGCCCCTTCCGGCTACCATTGCTCCTCTACTTCCAAAGGTTAGGCGATGCAATGCTGTTCCCTTTGCGGGACGATCCGCCTTTGGCGGCTGCGCGGAGCGGTCGCCTTAAAGTCACAGCACTCCTCTGACTCCAAGCCCAATGGGTGCAGCGTGCAGCGCAGATGTACATTGTGGGTGTAGAATTCACAGGTCTGACATTGAGGCGGGTAGTAGGGATCGGCTGGACTGGGCATCGGCTGGTTCAGGATTGGGGCATTAATTAGGATTCCCTATTCCCACGCCTAAAACAGCCCTTTTTCCTGTTTGCAGTTCTGGGAAAGAGTCTAAGCTTCCAGCAACCGATTTCCCAGAATCGATCAAGGCAATGCTCAGACCCAAACAACAGCGATCGCGCTTGTGGCTGAACTCATGCGCCCTCAAGCGGATGTCCCAATCCCCAACCCCTGCTTGCTGCGCTGCAACTGCTGCCACAGCCCCTCAATCTGCTCAAACGCATCCTCCGGTGACAGCTTCCCTGCCGTCTCCAAGTTGGCAATATATCCCACGCGCTGGGCAAATTCCTGAAGGTTGGCATTAAACACCAACTGCTCTGGCTTCACGTCACCCCGATAACGGCTACGGGGATATAAAAATTCAGATCGATCCATCTATTGCCCCTCCTATCGATCGTCTGCTTCAAGCCGCATCAATCGCTTTCAGTAGAACTGCACGTCCCATTTCACAATTCTGCCCATTCACCAACTGGCTCGCTCTAATCTCGATAATTCCTTCGACTTCCAGTTGATTTAGCACATCCTTCAGATGGGGGTGGATCTGAAACTCGTGCGCGGGAATCGAGAACACCAACATCGCCACCTGCAAGTCCCGTTCCCACATCCACTGCCCTGCTTGCTGAAGCTGCTGCATCACAGCCGATCGCAGATTAGTGCGATCAGAATGTTGCCACAAAGCAGGAAAGCCTAAGCCTGGACAACCGACCCAACCTTCAGACCGTAACCGAGCGACCACCCGTTGAGCGGGTGTGGAGACCAGTGAGGACTGTTGCATCGCTACAACCCAGAATCAATGTTCTTATGTAGGATTTGAGTATAACCAATACAGCTAGCAATGCCTTGTAAAAATTACATAAGATGCAATGGCGACACCCAATCTTCAAGAAACGCTCTCTTCCAGGGAAGAGCTGCAACAGCAAATTCTCAAGCTCAGCCTCAAAGACAAAGAGATCCTTTTAGGCTGGCTGAAGGCAACCATCAAGGAAGAAAAACAGCAGGCAGCCGCCGCACAAGTCCCTGTCAAGAAGGGCAGAGAGGTGGTTCAAACCCTCCAAAGCGGCACTATGCTCTATCGATTAGAAGGCGTCAAATGCGGCAAGAAGAAGTGCAAGTGTGCCAGGGGGCAGCTGCACGGTCCTTACTGGTACGCCTACCACTGGAAGGGCAAGAAGATGACCAGCACCTACATTGGCAAAAAACTGGATGAGGCGATCGCGGTCGCGGCAGAGTCAAGCAGAGATTAAAATTTATTGATGATTTGTTGATCTATTCCTGATTGGACTGATGATTCTTTGGGTGTCAGCTTTTCAGCAAACAAAGTCAATTGTCCACGATTTTACTTTCCTTGCCAGATGCAGATATCATTCTCTACCCATCGTTATTGAATGAGTCAGACTGCACTCACTTCCTCACTGAACTCACTCAAACGGTTCAGTGGCGGCAGGACTCGATCACGATTTACGGACGCTCTCTGCCGCAGCCTCGACTCACTGCCTGGTATGGCGACCCTGGCAAGTCCTACACTTACTCCGGCATTACGATGCACCCGGTTCTCTGGACACCCACACTCCTGGCATTGAAAGCAAAAGTAGATGCTGTTGCAGGCGTTGTGTTTAATAGCGTGCTGCTGAATCTGTACCGTGACGGGAACGACAGTATGGAATGGCACAGCGATGATGAACCCGAATTAGGACTGAACCCGACAATTGGCTCGCTTAGTTTGGGGGGAACCCGACGATTCCTGCTCCGACACCGATTTCAAAAGGAATTAAAACATCAACTGGAATTAACATCCGGTAGCTTTTTGATTATGCAGGGCACGACGCAACACTACTGGCAGCATCAAGTACCTAAAACCAAACGTCCCGTGCCGCCGCGAATAAACCTGACCTTTCGAGTCATATCCGAATGACAACATCAGAAATTTGAGTTTGTTTTCAGTCCTCCAATCTGAACCGATGGGAGCAAGATATATCTTAGCCCTGAAGATCAATTAAGGAACGCGATCGCACAAGCAATTTGAATGATCACAACAATTATCGAGATTGAGCCAAAAGATGAATTGCCGGAAAGAT
The DNA here is from genome assembly GCA_014695325.1 of Cyanobacteria bacterium FACHB-502. Taxonomy (GTDB): domain Bacteria; phylum Cyanobacteriota; class Cyanobacteriia; order Elainellales; family Elainellaceae; genus Leptolyngbya_A. The sequence goes on from JACJNZ010000021.1 coordinate 2,628, forward strand.
TTGCGGGTAAGCTAAAGATAATTTCAGAAGAGTTATCATTAACCTCCAACAACAGTCCCTTCAGCTATGCCCCGTACTCGTTCACAAACAGCGTCTAAAATTGCTCCCGATGCGATTGCTCAACTCACTTCAGTCTTTGATGCCCTGCTTGAAAAGCCCAGAGACACCTATACGCTGCGTCAGGCAGTCACTCTACTATACGCACCGCTTCAGACTGCCCTGAGCCGGGGATACAACTACGAAGAGATTGCTGTCATTCTGGCAGAGCAGGGGATTCCCATCTCAGCTTTCTCACTGAAACGTTACCTGTCCCTCAGCAAGAGTGAACAGCCCCAGACTTCATCCGGTCAAGGCAATCGGCGTGGACGTCAACCTAAGCCATCGGTCGAAGCAACCCCAGAGCTTTTAGCGGGGATAGCAAAACTAACTGAAGCCGCAACCGTGCAACCAGAACCGGAACCTGCGTCCAAACGGCGCGGTCGATCCAAAGCAGCAGCTTCAGAGCAGCCCACGCTAGAAGCCCCTGGCACTGTTCCTACTGATCCTGAACCAGAGCCAGAAGCAACACCCAAACGGCGGGGTAGAACGAGTAAAGCCGCAGCCAAGTCAAAACCCGCAGGACGCGCCACAACTCGTACTAGCAAAGGGCGGGGACGCAAATAGTTAGCAGGTAGAATCAAAAGCTGCAATGTCAGCAGTGAGGAAGATTATCCACGTCGATATGGATGCGTTTTATGCCTCGGTGGAGCAGCGGGATGAGCCGAGATACCGGGGCAAACCTATTGTTGTGGGCGGTTCCCCCAACAAACGGGGAGCCGTAGCCGCTGCCAGCTATGAGGCAAGACGATACGGCATTCATTCGGCGATGCCTTCTCGCACTGCTCATCAAAAGTGTCCCCATCTCATCTTTGTGAAGCCGCGCTTTGAGGTGTATCGCCGCATCTCCCTTCAGATCCGCAACATCTTCTACCGCTATACGGACTGGGTAGAGCCGCTGGCACTCGATGAAGCGTATCTCGATGTCACCGAGAATAAGTTCGATATTCCCTCTGCTACCTGGATTGCCCAGACCATTAAGCAGGAGATCTATGAAGAGACGGGACTAACCGCTTCTGCCGGGGTTTCCATTAATAAATTCTTAGCAAAAGTGGCTTCTGGCATGGATAAACCGAATGGTCTATTTATTATTCCTCCCGAAGATGCGATCGCGTTTGTAGAACAGTTACCGCTCGAGCAGTTCTACGGCGTGGGACAGGTGACAGCCGCAAAGATGCACAAGCTCGGTATTCAAACGGGAGCAGACCTGAAGCAGTGGAGTTTGAGCGATCTGGTGCGTCACTTCGGCAAGGTGGGGCAATACTATTACAAAATTGCCAGAGCCGAAGACGATCGTCCTGTGCAGCCCAACCGCATTCGTAAGTCGATTGGGGCAGAAAATAGCTATGACCCGGATTTGAATAGTCGGGCTGAAATTGAAACGGCACTGGAAGAAGTGGCAGAAACCCTCCTGCGGCGACTCGATAGCCAGCAGACAACCGGGCGAACCCTGACACTCAAAGTGAAATATGCCGACTACCAGCAGATCACGCGCAGCCGAACAATCCTGGTTCCGATTCGGGATCGATCGATCCTACTGAGTGTCGCCCAGGAACTCTTAGCCACAACCGCGATCGAAGAAAAGGCAGTAAGGCTGCTGGGGTTGACGGTTTCTAACCTGATGGGTGAGACCCAGGAACAGTTTGTGCAGCTTTGCCTGAGTCTTTAGGCAAATTGAGCCAATAAAAAGCCCTCAATCGTCTGGGTTGAGAGCAAAGCGTCTAAGAGATGGATGGACAGACAGGATAAAGGTAGATCTGTTTGAACAAAAGTATTGTCTTCAAGATTAGGGTCTGGTGATCGTAATTTCTTTCTATCGGGCGACAGAGACCTTGTTACAGTGACAGGTTCAAAGAGAGCTGACCTGCTTAGCGATATGACAAAAACCCCGACCAGCCACAACTGATCGGGAGATTTGGTGTGTTACGTGCCCAAGCGTGATTTTGATTTAGCCCGCGACCGTTTCTTTGAAGAGTTTGCCTGCGGAAAAGGCAGGGACGGTGCTTGCCGGGATGGTCATACTTTCGCCCGTTTTCGGATTGCGCCCCTCACGCTCCTGGCGCTGCCGCGCTTCAAATGTGCCAAAGCCAACAAGCGTCACTTTCTCTCCACCCGCGACCGCTTCCATAATCGATTCGGTCAGCGCATTCAGGGTTGCTTCTGCTTCCCGTTTCGTCACGCCTGTTTTTTCTGCAACCTTATCAACCAGCTCGCCTTTATTCATGGGACTTCCAAGAATTCTTCACCGGAATTATAGTACAAATGCTCGAAGTTGCAACGTACATTCTTTCGTTGAAGGGTTGGGAAGTCAAGCAATGGGAACTGCTCCTGCATCTCTAAGCTCAGATGCCAGCCTTGAGCTTTGTGTCATTCATTGCAGGGTCGATTGCAGCCACAGGCAGGATGACTTGAGCAGATACCCAGAGTCCTGCTGTATATCCAGCCCATTTGGGGGAGATCAACAGCAAGGCTGCTGTTGATCTCCCAGTTTTAGGGAAATATACAGCAGGGAAGCTGTTGATTTACCCGATATGGGGAGATATACAGATAAAGTCTGCATAATAACTTGTTCTGCGCGCGACTCGAAGTCGTTCGGGGGAGTTGGAAGGATTCCTAAAAGTCTTTCCCTGCCAGTGTTCAGGCAGATGTCCGCCTCGGAATATTCAACCAGTAATGGGAGGGTAGCATCAGCAGATGAGGTTAAGTGTCGAAGCATCTTTGAAGCCAAATCGAGGGTGCAGGCTAGGGCAAGATTGCTAAGGATAATGCAAATGAATCCTTGATGAGGCTTCGTTAATTTAAGTTCTTGAAAGGGCTGATACGAGAATCATGGGGCAAATGGGAGTTGGTAGCGTCTAAATACCAATGGCGAACACCCCGCCCCCGGAGTAGAGAGGAGTCCTAATGCAATCACATCTCCACCCCGTGCGGAACGAGGAAACTCCGATAGAGTCCTGAGAGTATCCCTATTTTCAGGTAAGCAATGGGCAACCAAAACTGAACTCTCTAGCGGAAACAGGATGTCCCAAGAAGCGAACGCCGTCCGCTGAAAGGCAAGCGGAATTCATAACGCGACGGATAGGGCTTTTGCCCAACTCGAAAGGGTGCAGACGTGGGACAGGTGATCTTTTGGAGTGAGGTTGAGACGAAACCAAACGTTGAGGGAAGAGTTAGGTGCAGACTCGTTTTGCAAACGTAACCCAACGCACCACCGACTGGCAAAGCGTCAATTGGCGCAGAGCGTTTCGGGTGGTGAGGAATCTGAGACAACGCATCTTCAAGGCGAGCCGATTGGGAAATTGGAGCCGAGTCAGGAACCTGCAACGGTTGCTACTCAAGAGTTACTCGAATGTGCTACTGGCTGTGCGACGAGTGACTCAAATCAATGCTGGCAAGCACACCCCAGGAATCGATAAACTGCTCGTGAAAACGGGACCCGCCAAAGCCATCCTCGTCGATGCGCTCAAGCAAATGATTCCCTGGAAGCCACTAGCAGCAAGACGGGTGTACATCCCAAAAAGCAATGGCAAACGCCGACCGCTAGGGATTCCCAGTATCGTAGACCGTTGCCTTCAAGCAATCGTCAAAACGGCACTGGAACCGTGTTGGGAGGCACAATTTGAGCCAACGAGCTACGGGTTTCGTCCCGGACGCAGTGCTCAGGATGCCATTGCCCGAATCTATGTCACAGCCAACGTAAACAATCGCAAAAAGTGGGTATTAGATGCGGATATTGCCGGATGTTTTGACCAGATCAACCACGAATTTTTGCTCAAGCAAGTCGGGAACTTTCCTGCACGTCAGTTAATTGCTGACTGGCTCAAAGCAGGATACGTGGAACGAGGAAGGTGGCATCCGACTCACTCCGGCACGCCTCAAGGGGGCATTATCTCACCATTATTAGCGAACATTGTGCTGCATGGCATGGAAGCAGCCCTTGGGATTACTCGGTACGCCCAAGGCTGTGTCAAGAAAACGGTTAAGCGGGTCATCGTGCGCTATGCCGACGACTTTGTGGTCTGCTGTGACACCAGAGCAGAGGCAGAGCAAGCCCAAGCCGACCTGCAACGCTTTTTGAGCGTCAGAGGGTTAGCTTTATCCGAGGAAAAGACTCGAATCGTCCCTTTATCGGAAGGATTCGACTTTTTGGGTTTTAATGTCCGTCATTACCCCAGCCGTAACACCGGTAGCGGATGGAAACTACTGATTAAGCCTGCCCAAAAGAGTGTGGTGGCATTTCGAGAAAAACTCCGTCAGACCTTCAAGCGGCTTCACGGTAGCAACGCCCAATGTCTGATTAAAGTGCTGAACCCCATCATTCGGGGTTGGGCAACCTATTACAGAGGGGTGGTGAGTTCAGCCACATTTCATAAGCTGGAACACTACATCTTCTGGAAGCTCAGACGCTGGATTAGCAAAACCCATCCCAACAAGTCCTTCTCCTGGCGTGACTGCCGCTATTGGGCAAATCATCCAGCCTATCCCGGCAGTCAATGGAGCTTTGTGGACAAAGACACAGGCATGGTTCTCTACCGTATTGGCTACACCCGCATTCAACGGCACAGGCTGATTCAAGCAGACGCCAGCCCAGATAATCCTGAGCTTCAGGAGTACTTTGAGCAGCGGGCAAAACAGACAACTGCGATAGGGAACTATCCAAAAGCGGCACAGCAAGTCATTCGCTGTCAGCAATTTCAGTGTCCTAACTGTGGTCAGTCTCTAACGAATGGAGAAGAAATCCACATCCATCACAAAGTTCCACGTCAGCAAGGAGGAACCCATCATAGCTCCAATTTAGTTGCAGTGCATTTGACGTGTCACGCGCAATTACATCGGTAAGCCGTAGAGATTGCTTGAGCCGTGTACAGTGAAAGTTGTATGCACGGTTCTGAGGGGAGGGAGGAGGATATATCTAAAACCTTCTCCTTTACCCGACCGCTTGAGTTTTGGGTGGTGGCGGTAGTTGGAACCGTAGCTGTGGGTAGTTAGCATCAAGATAGCTTGCCTCTCAATCGATTGCATCCATCTAGTAGCAGGTTGAGTTCCGCAGCAACTTTCCACGGATTGCGTCCTTTGAATGGGGCAGCGATAACTGCTTCATAAGGATTTTTCCCAGTTTGTTTAACAGCAGCGATCGCGGCTTTGTTAGAGAGTCTTTGTCCAGCCACAAGCCAGGCTGCTAAAACATGCCCCGTGCGCCCAACTCCGCCAGAGCAATGAACAACGACCTTTTCATCATTCTGATTAGCGGTCGCTAAGAACGGTAAAATTTGGTGGATGAGAATTTCGGGGGTGGCAAAGTGGAAATCCTCGACTGGTGTCCAACATACGTGCTCGAGTCCAAAGACCTGTCGGTAAATACCTACTAGATTGGCATAGCGAGTCAGTTGAGATTCAGGAAGCAAACAGCAAATACGCTTGATGTTCTGATTCTGCATAAATTCAATCCACTCATTGACTTGCTCGTTACTATATCCAGGGCGAGCAGAGCCAAACACAATAGGTTCATTCTCCGAAGCGGCAGCAAATTTATACATGGTGAGTGCATTGAGTTGCCCAACGACCGATTCTAACGCTTAAGTTTTCCTATCGATCCCTTCGCCAAAGCAATGGGTCGAGTAAACTACAGAAGCTGTGTTATTTGCGCGGCAGAACAACCCGGTTGGAGCGGACGTACAGACTCTTCGTCTATCGTTCAATTTAGTTGGTTGCCGCTCAACCAGAACGTTGGGCTGCTTGAGTTGGTGGTGGAGCAGTATTTTGAATTAGTCGGTTGAGCATTCAGAGGTTAAATTGGTTGTTGAATGGAAGGAATGACCCCAATGCAAGACCTGATTAATCTCGAAGAGCAGGGATGGCAAGCCCTATCAACGGGAGTGGAAGCGAGCAAAAAGTTCTACAGTTCCGTTCTCCGTGATGATGCAGTTATGCTCTTCCCAGGCGGAATGCTCATTGAGGGGAAAGAGAAAATCTTACAATCTTTAGCCGCTCAACCCTGGAGATCGTTTCAAATCGAAGAGCCGCGAGTGATTTCATTATCAGAAAGTGCTGAAGTGCTCGTATACAAGGTGACTGCACAACGTGAAGGTAGCAAACCCTACGTAGCTCTGATCAACAGCACGTATAAACTCAGTGGTGGAGTGTGGAAGTTAGTTCTTCACCAGCAGACACCAGTGTAATTGCCGTCCAACAAGCCCGCTGCACCGGAACAAATACAAGCTATCGTTAGACCTCAAAGTTCCTCCGCGTCCGGTGAGCGGGATCGTTATGCCGCCTAAGTTATCAGCGGGGATAGTGTTTAAGAAATTGTTGATCCGTACACAATTTCAAGTCAGTCGGGTTCTCTTGCTCTTCTTGAAAAGAAAATCATGAGTGCTGTCATGGAATGGATTGATTTAAAACAGCTAGATACGTTGATTCAGCAGACAAAAGCTTTGGGGGCTGATGTTGAAGAGATTGGTGTATCAGGTGAGGGGCGATCGATTTATGCCGTAACGGTTGGAGACAAACAGGCATCTCGTACAGTCGTGATTGTGGCTGGATTTCATGCTGCTGAAGTGATGAGTATGTCAAATAGATTGTGTCAGGTGTCGAAAGCTATAGGAAAAGACGATCGCCAAACTCAATGGCAAAGCGGTTGAGAGCAGGCTTCCAATCTCGAATGGGCATCGTCCA
>JACJNZ010000022.1 GCA_014695325.1 Cyanobacteria bacterium FACHB-502
TAATCTCAAGTCGTCTTTGCTCTCTTGAATGTTGATTTTGCAAACGCCAACCATACTCGTTAGCCCTCAATTCTCCTCCTCCCATCTGTAGCATATAAAAATTGAATCGGTATTAGCATTCTCCTGAACATGCACGTTATGATCCGCGTAGGACGATGAGTTAAAAAAGCTCTCACCGTCTATGTTTCATCTGCTAAGCCACTAAGGAATATTCTGCTCTATGGTCTTCAAGGAGCGTCAACCCCGCGCCAAAGGTGTTATCGAAGCCGTTTACTCTGAAGGAAGAACTGTTTCACATCGCCTGTTAGAACTTCATCTTTACCCCGGAAATCAGTGCAACCGCGACTGTGATTTTTGTACGGTATTCGGAACACCGAAGGGATGGTATCACGATTACACGATCGATCATTTAGAGGCGGCTTTACGAACGATCGTGCTCACTCCTGAGGGAACGCTGAAGTTTTTTGGCGGGGAACCGACGCTGCATCCCGAAAATGTGATTTGGGCGATCGGCTATTTACGGCAAAGAGAATTTCAGGGATCGATCGTGATTTATTCCAACGGAATTCAGGCAGAACGGCTGCTGCAAATCCTCCAGTCTGATCCGCTCAACTGCACGACTGCCTCGCTCAACTACTCGATCGCCACCGGAGACGGCGCACTGCAAATGCCGCGCAAATCGCTAGACCTGCTAGAGACATACGAGAAAGCGCATCCAGGCACGATCGCGATCGGTCATCCCGACATCGTGGATTCCGGGCGCGGCGTTGATCCGTTTACCGGGGAGGCCAGTCGCCCCAAGGTGAACTCCCGCTGTCCCCACTGCTATCCGGTGCTGACTAGCGAAGGCAAATTTCATGCCTGCCCATTTGCGATCGAAAACCAATCCGCTCATTTTCAGCTTGGCGATATTCACACCGATACCGCGATTGTGACCCAAAACTTTCGCGCCTTTTTCGACTGGCTCGATACTGTTCACGAACCCTACGCCGTTCAGCACGAACTCCCTGCCTGCACCGTTTGCTGGAAGCATTTAGACCAATTACCCGTGCCAGACGATTACCGTTCTGTTTCCTGTGCTAGCTAATATGCCAGGACGATGAATGCCTGATCGCACTAAAGCTTGATGGACTATCAATAAAGCTTCTGTCAAATGGAGGATATTTCGTCAGCCAACTGCACACCTCCAGTTTTGATCTGCTAGCGTAGGATTGTAGTGGTGTAGTCAGAGAATTATCGTGTCTGCTAAACGTGCGATCGTTCTAACCAGCTTGATGTCCTCGCTGCTTGCTCTGGGTGCTTGCTCGAATAGCCCCTGGGCGCAGTCTTTAGAGCGATCGATCGCGGCTGATCCCCGACTGCAATCTAGCCCAACGGCTTCCCCAGAAACAGAGGGGACTCAAACCCAGTTTCCGGCTGATTTTCCTGCCGAAATTCCCCGCTATCCACAGGCTCAGCTTGTGCAGGCAACTCCTGGAAGCGGATTGAATAGCTCCACACAGACTCAATGGGCAGCTCCCAGCTCAACCGATCAAGTGCAGCAGTTTTACCAGACCGAACTGAGCCAAAATAGATGGCAGCTCACTCAACCTGCAACCCCCGGACAGCCTCTTGTTGCAACTAAAGACGGGCTCCAGGCAATTGTTACGATTCAGCCTGCAATTGATCCATCCCGCACACTTTTCTCGATCGCCTATCAGTTTAGCGATACGGCTCAAGCCAATTCCCCATCCAGCCCCACCGCAACGAATTCTCCGGGTGCTGTCTCTCAACCCGGCGATCCTGACTTTATTGGTCCTGTGCTGCCCGGAAACTCGGCTGCCCGATCGCCAAACCCCTCGACTTCAGCCGCCGCGACTGCGTTTACCGATCTGGATCAGGCTCCTGATGGGCTGCGATCGTACATTGTGGATCTAGAGCAGCTGAACGCGCTGCCGCTTCGGGGAACCAATGCTGCCCCAGCGGGCGCAAACGAATTTAAGCCCAATCAGGCAATTACCCGCCGCGAATATGCGCGATGGCTACTGACAACGAATAATTTGCTTTATGTCAATCAAGCCTCGCGTCAGATCCGGGCAGCTTCACTCACCGAGCAGGCTGCCTTTCAGGATGTCAAATCGACCGACCCGGACTTCGGTGCAATTCAAGCTCTGGCAAATGCAGGGTTAATTCCCAGTCCCCTGTCAGGCAGCAGCACAACCGTCACCTTCCGCCCGGATGCCCCCCTGACGCGCGAAGATTTGATTTTCTGGAAAGTGCCGATCGACACCCGCCAGCCGCTTCCTAATGCCTCGATCGACGCAGTGCAGCAAACTTGGGGCTTTCAAGATACCGCCCGCATCGCGCCCCCGGCTCTCAAGGCAGTGCTGGCAGATTTTCAAAATGGCGATCAGTCCAATATCCGGCGCGCATTTGGCTATACCACCCTGTTTCAACCGCAAAAGGCAGTGAGCCGAGCCGAAGCCGCTGCTGTATTGTGGCAATTTGGCACGTCTACGGATAGCGTGACGGCAAAAGATGCACTTCAGAGCGGTACGAAGCCTGCACCTACTGGACCCTAATCGGAACCAGGAATGGTATGATTTTCCTTAAGCTAGGGGTGCCTGATTCTGCGTCAGGCTGAGACTATACCCTCGGAACCTGAGACTGGGTAATGCCAGCGTAGGAAAGCGTTGATTGCGGTCACTTGCACCAAAACCGACGGGCGATCGATCCAACCTGATGACGGGCTGTGTGGATTTTCTGCACGGTCATAGAGCGATCGTCAAAACGAGGTCATTTCTCATTTCAACCCTCAGCTTGAATGGCTCAAGTTAGGGGAATTTTTCCATGACAGTTGAAGCGATCGGATTAATGGTGCTGCTGGTGACGGCGGGTGGCTTTGCGCTGCTCGGATTGATCCATGCCAGTCAGCAAACGATTAACTTAGAAGAATATTTGATTAGCCGCAATCGATTTGGAAGCTGGTTGGCGTTTGCCACGATTCTGGCATCTGCGATGGGCGTGTGGATTTTGTTTAGCCTGCCAGAAGTCGGCGCAACGAGTGGCATCGCCGGAATCATAGGCTATGGCATCGGGCAAGCGGCTCCGGCAGCAATCATTTCGCTGATTGGTCCTCGAATTCGCAAGCTGATGCCCCACGGACACTCGCTGAATGAATATGTGCTGTATCGGTTCGGCAATGCCATGTACGGGCTGACACTGGCGATCATTCTATTTTATATGTTCATTTTTCTCTCGGCTGAGCTGACCGGAATTGCCAAAGCGGTGCAGATTATTGCAGATGTGCCCCTGATCTGGACTGCGCTCGTGGTAATCACAGCGACGTTTCTATACACAACCTATGGCGGAATGGGGGCAACCGTGTTTACCGATGCGGTTCAGTTGGTCGTGATTGTGCCGCTGCTTGTGGTATGTGCAGCAGTAGCGATCGTCTCCCTGAATGGATTGGGGGCTGCACTTCAGCCAATTCAAATCAACACGCCCGAACTGCTGTCGCTGGGAAATCTGCCCGGCATTAAATTCGGCGCAACGCTGATTATTGCGATTATTGCCGCCGAAATGTTTAACCAAACCAACTGGCAGCGCATCTACGCTTGCCGCACGAATGCCACCGTGACTCGCGCTTTTTTTGGCGCAGCTCTAGGCACGCTGCCGATGCTGTGGATCGCAGGCGGTTTGGGTTTGCTTGCCAGTCAGTTTGGCTTTACCGACGATCGCGCCTTTTTCTCGCTGATAGAGCGGCTAGAGTTACCTGTCTGGTTCCTCATGGGTGTGCTGGTGCTGGCACTGGCGTTGGTGATGAGTACTATGTCTTCGCTGCTAAACGCCGTTGCCAGTCTGTTCACAGTGGATCTGATGCGGCTGATGCCCCACTTGCAAACCAGCGGCTTATTGCGTGCCTCGCGTCTGATCACCGTAGCGATCGGGCTTCCGGCGATCGTCATTGCGGCTCAGGGCTTTAATGTGCTGTATCTGTTTTTGCTGGCTGATCTGGTTTGCGCGGGAGCCGTTTTCCCCGTGATTTACGGGCTCTATGCTCGCCAGATCACCGGAATGATTGCGTTCTGGAGTGCAGTCATCGGCATTGCTGCCGGAGCCTTGTTCTTTCCCAAACCAGATTTCACTGCCTGGACTTCCCTGCCTTTTGCAGGCGATTTGCTGGTAAGCTTTATCGTCCCCGTGATTGTCTCTGCTGGGATTGTGCTGGCTTGGACAACGATCGCCGCCCGTCAGGGTCACTCACGCCTGTTTGATTTCTCGATTTTGCAAACCCAGATTCAGCTTTATAGCGATCGAGTGGAGGCAGTACGGGAGATGATGGAATAAGGTTTACAGAGTCGCGCTAGACCCATTAAGAAGCATCAGAGCAGAGCAATTGAGGGCTGTTTGAATAGCGTTAATTGTCCTACACCGCCCCCTAAATCCCCCAAATTGTGGGACTTTGAGACCGCTATCGCTTTTCAAACATCCTCTAAGATAGGAAATACGTTTGTTACAGATAGGGCAACAGCCGATGCCGCGTTACAATCCCTTCAGCCTCCAGCTCCAAGTCAGCCGTATGTTTGAGCAGGGGCAATCCTTTTTTGCCACGACTAGAGTGCAGGACTGGCTGCGTCAGCGCAACGAAGACCCTAACCAGTATGAAGTGATTTTTCACGAGCGACCTGCTCCGGCAGATTCGGGGTTGATTAAGGCGATCGAAATTCAGCTCAAGCGCAAAGACGGTCAGCCGATCGATCCCTTTTTGCAGAAAGAGCTAAATGAGTGGGGTTAACCAGCCACCCATCTAAAAATCGAAGTAAATATAGGGCTGGCTCTCATTGGGGGCAAGTAGCCACGCCGCAAACAGACAGAGTGGAACCAGCATGAGTTTGACGGCCCAGTTGAGCTGAAGCTTCAAGCCGCGATAAAACAGATAGGCAATACCCATTCCGACAACGATCGCCCAGAGTAGTAAGGCAAGGTGAAGGCGATCGATTTGCAACGTTTCGACATATACCTTTTGGGCAAACTGAATGTCGCCTGCATGCCCAAATAGCCGCGAAATTACCAGCCCAGAATCTTTCAGGTTGGGCAGTCGGAAGAAAATCCAGGTGGTAAACACCATGAGCTGTGTCATCGTCCAGGCAGACAAGATGCCCGGAACGGTTTTCCAGAAGATGCCGAGCCAGTGCCACTGCTTGGACAACGCATCGGTGAGGCGATGAACCACCAGTGCCAGCCCGTGAAAACAGCCCCAAACGATGAAGCCCCAGGCGGCTCCGTGCCAGATGCCGGCTAGCAGCATGACAATAATCAGGTTCAAGCAAGTGCGGGCAATGCCCTGACGCGATCCGCCAAGCGGGAAATAAAGGTAATTTCGCAGCCAGTCGCCTAGCGTGATGTGCCAGCGTCGCCAAAAGTCAGCAATGCTCGTGCAAAAGTAGGGAAAGTCAAAGTTTTGCGGTAGCTCGATACCCATCAGCAGGGCACTGCCACGTGCCACATCCACATAGCCGCTGAAGTCGAGATAAAGCTGTAGTCCATAGGCAAATGTTGCCAGCCACAAATCGCCGCTTCCTGCGCGTTCGATATTGCCAAAAATCAAGCCAACGATCGTCCCCAAATGATCTGCCAGCAAGAGTTTTTTTACCGCGCCCGACGCAATCAGCCATAGCCCCTCTGCCATTTGGCTCGGCATCGGAAACCGCAGGGTTTGAAGCTGAGCCGCAAACGGATGAAAGCGGGTAATCGGACCCGAAATAAACTTGGCAAAAAACAGCTTATACGTCGCAAATTTCAAAAAATCATGGGTGGCAGGCGCACCCCGGTAGACATCTACCAGATAGGCAATGCACTCAAAGCTAAAAAAGCTAATCCCCAACGGCGCAATAATATTCGTTTTTACCCAGTCTGCCTGTGCTGGTGCCCCGGTCGCTCCTAATGCGCCAACGGACTCCAGCACAAACGGCACATACTTAAAGCCCAGCAGCAAGAGCAGATTCAAACTAATGCCCACCCAGAGCAGCTTCAGCCGTCGCTGGTTCCAATCCTGCTGAGCAAACTGCCACTCGTCATCGTCTACCCGCCAGTCCATCGGTGCGCCGATCGCCCGCCCGATATAAAACGTAATGCCCGTCAACATTAGCAGCAGCGGCACATACTGAATTTGCAGCGAACTGTAAAACACCAGACTGGCAATCAGGATCACCCAGAGCTGAAACGATCGCTTCCCGGTTGTTTCAGAGTGCCCTAAAGGGACAACCGCCCAGAACACTCCCAACGTACTCAGCAAAAACAAACCGTAGGTAATTGAGAGAAAAGACATAGCGACGACTCAGGGGATGCAGCAGTTCGGTTGCATGATACCAAAGGTAATTCGGAATTGGTAATTTGCAATTCGTAATTGTCAGACCATTTGGAAGGTTGGGAACTTGCGACGGAGAAGGCTTCAATTCCGCATTCCGTATTCCGCATTCTGCATGATTTCTTCTCGCACAATGCCCGCCAATCGCTCTGCCGCGCCTGGTTTCCCCCGTACCTGCCGCAATCGATCGCGCATATGCGACAGCTTCTCAGGATGGTCGAGCAAATCTAACACCTCCTGAGCGATCGGCTGGGGCTGAAGTTGTCCGACCCGCTCCGGCACAATTTCCTCTCCCGCCCAGATGTTGGGCCATGCCAGCAATCGCTTTTTCCGTAAAAACCAGCCGTTGATTAGCATTGCCATCATTGAGCCGACTCCCGGAAGGTTCACGAGTAATCCTGGAATGCCATCCCATGCCCGCATTGCATCAAGCTGCTGAGTCGGAATCACCACGATCATGGGCACTGCCAGCGAACCCAGTTCTGCCGTATTTGCTCCGATTGTGGTCAGGCACAAATCGCACTGCGCCAGCACCTCATAAGCAGGAAAGTCGGTTTGGAGGGCGATCGACAAGCCCCGATCGGTTTCTAGAAAAAACTGCTCCCCTTCCTGCCTCAGCCGTGCCGTTCCTTTCCTAAAATACTGGCTCACTAGGTTCTGCTCCGGATCGGCGAACTTTGCCAAAGTCTTGACATCCAGCGTTGGTGCAACCGGAATCACAAACCTGACCTCTGGACGCTCCCGCCAAACCTCCTCCGCGATCGCCAGACCAAGCGGCACGCCCTGAGCCAACTTCGCCGCCTTCGATCCCGGCAACAGCCCAATCAACGGTTTTCTCCCTCCTACTTCTCTATTCCCTTCTGCCCATTCCCCTGCCTCCGCCATTAAATCTCCCACTACGATCGCCTTCTCCCGATACTGCGGCGGCATTCGATCGATCAATTCCGGTTTCATCACCCCAAAGCGATCGATCCAGCGATGCCAGCGCGTGTCCCATTCGCCATAAATCACAGTCTGGTAGCCGAGCCACCTGCCGATGATGACGGGAAAAACTTGATCGCCGCCCAGAAACAGCACTACGCCGCGATCGTGCCAATCCCAGGAGCTCGCAGTTTTACCCCACAGCAGAAACGGAAAGAAATGCTCTGCGCCCTGGACGCGATCGATTTCCGGGTAAGACTGGGCGATTTGAACTTCTTTGCCGCTGGCGTTAGGGCAGGGTGATAAAACGAGGGAAATCCGAATCTGCTGATGATCTGAGTTCGTTTCCTCGGTCGGGCGATCGTGACCAAACTGCTGACGCAAGGCTTTGACGACAGGACGCACCCAGGTTGTGATCTCGCCCGGCCCGTTCGACAAAATCAGAATATCCACAGGAGCCATAGGAAACAGCGGAAATAAAAGATACAGCGGATAATTTGACAGAGAGCAATTATTCCGAAAGAAAAACTGCATTGCAAGTGTTTTGCTAAACGGACTGCCATTGATGTAACTAATTCTCTGGACAGTCGGTATCAAATAAACGTTCGGTACACTTCAGTGTATTCCACATCGAATTGCAACGGGGTTTGACAAATCTCGAATTTTCCACAATAGAGACAAACAGGGCAGGAAGCTATGATTTGAGCAACCGATGAGAGAAATCCAATGAATAACAAAGCCAAACTTCTAATTGCTCTGACCGCTACCGCTGCTGGTATTTTTGGTACTGCTTCTAATGCATTCGCAGGTGAAGGTGGTGCTGCGGGTGCTGCCGCCTTCCGAGTCGAGGGTGGTGCAGTAACGGGTGTTGCGGTGGCTGCCTCTGTGGGTAAGCAAGATGCGTTCGCGGGTGCGTTCAATGATATTGGTGCAAACATGAACTCAGCAATGGCTTTGGGTTCTGCGGGTGTGATCACAATGACCACATTGAACGCAACGTCTCTTGCGTCAGTTAATTCCGCTGCGGATACGCAGCTGGGCACCGCACAAGCAAACGAGCTAGACACCTATCGTGTCAACATCAACGCTGTTCCTACTGGCACAGTTGCTGACTTCGATACTCCTGCTGCTGGTGGAGTATAACCTGTCCGTAATTTTAAGTTAATCACATAACTTGTTTTTGGAGATGCACTCAGTGTGTCTCCATTTTTAATGAGCATTTTCAAGTGGCATGAAACAATATATCCGGCAGGAGAAGCCCCACTGAAATCCATTTTTTGCTGGGATATAGACAACGTTTGTAGAGGATGCTTTAGAGGTAGCAAACGTACTGCATTTGCCCCCCAGCCTCCCAATTCTGGGCGACTTCCGCTCCAGCTTCCGTTGGAATCCTTTCAAAGTCTCTAAAGTTGGGGGTCAGGAAGGGAAATGGAGGGGGCGGTTTGAGTCGCAACTGGCAGATTTGAAATATCCTAGCCTGCGGGTGGATCTACTCGATCGCGCTGCTGCTGAAACCGCTCAACTTCCTGATCCACTTTTTGCCTGAGCTGCTCTGCGGTGCGAGGATCAAAGGGATTTGGAGGTTCTCCCAGCCGCACCTGAAGCGAAAACACATTTTGATCAACGAGTAAATCATTTCCCGCCTGGTCTAAGCCGTAGTCATATTCATAGTTACTCCAGGAGAAGATCAGCGTGGGGTCATTATAATCACTGCCCAGCCGCCACTGAACTTTTGTGCCATATCGCGATCGGCTTGAATTGCGATCGATCGGGGCAAAGTAGCCCGACAAATAAACACTGTTACCAATTTGGACTCCTGCATCCAAAATTAAAGTGTCTTCGATGGAGTGCGGCAGGAGGTCGCCAAAATAATTGGTTACGCCAAAAGAAACCGGACCGATATTCGCTCTGGCTGAAATGTTGACATTACTTCCCTGGGTGTCCAGCGTGACTCCATCGATGCCGTCTTGCTGATCTAACGCCCAAACGAATCCGGTGGACAGCACAAGATTTGCGGTATTGCTGAGCCGAATCCGATAGGCGGTGTTGCCCCATAACCTGCTGTAGTAGTCCCGGTCAGGGTTGAGATAGCCGATCGCACCCGCGTTGAATGTCCACCCGCTTAGCGAGACATAGGTATAATCTAGTCCTAGATAAGCTTTGATCTCATCCGAAGCAATAATGCCAGCATAGTATCTAAAAATATCGTTGCTGCTCGTAATATTTCCCGTGAAACTAATGTGAGGATAAAATCTTGTTCGTTCAGTTTGCGTTGTAGAGGTAACAAAATCTACATCTCGTCTTGTAAACGTGAGATAGATTTGAGTATAAAAATCTTCCAGCTCATTGGTAGAAAAAAGCTGTTCGTTCACTAATGAATTGAATTCAACATTGCTGTCAACGCCTCCTTCCCCGCTCGCTCGTGTAGTGATGCGAGTCGGACCTGTCGGTACATATCGAATTTCTCTAGACAGGCTGCGTTCGGTCACAGGAGACAGACCAATCCAAATACTGTTGAAGTGAGCATTGGGCAAATCTTCCAGGCTTGTGAACGTAACCGGGGTTGCCGCTCGTCCAATGCCAGCGTGATAGATGGTAAAGCTTCCTTCGGGGAGCCGAGTATTATTCGCTGCTAGAAATAAGTTGCGGTTAATGTTGGTGTTCGCAGGATTTTCTGATCCTTCAATTTGCGGATCGGCATCCGGCAAAAATTCTGCGACTGCTTGAACGGCTGAATTCAGCAAAAGATTGTCGAGATCGGCGATTATCACGTTTCCGCGAATGGTGCGACCCAAAACCGCTTCCCGATCGTTTGCTCTAATAACCTGCCGAACTCTGGAGAAAACTCCTGCGGGTCTTTCTTCAAAACGTTCCTCGCGATCGATCGAAGCTTCTGTTGATTGAGTATTTCCAGCGAATGCCCCAGTATTGGGAAATATCAAATCCAGCCCAACTTCCTGCCCATTCGCCCCCAACTGAAACCCAGGTCGCGCCATCGCGGCTAAAGACTCAGGGGTAACAACATCACCGAAGTCTGCGGTTTGTTCAATCCGAGTCGGAACGAAGAAATCTGGATCGATACTCTCTGGATCAGTCACCAAACCGGGCGTGTAGGTGCATTGATCGTCTGGCTCACCCTGATCCGGCAGCAGGCAACTCGCCGTCAAGCTCATTTGAATCCGCAGTCCGGTCATGGTTTGCGGCTCACGTCGGCTTACCGTTACTTCCCGCTCAATTCGGACAGTCCGAGCCTGTAAGTATTCCCCAGTTTGTAGGGAGGTGAAAATATTGTCTCTGCTTAAGCTTTGTTCAACCTCGCTGTCGAGCCGCAGAATGCCGTCAAAGCCAAAATTTTCGCTGCGACCATCGCCAAACTCAAACCGAGAAACGGCTTCCCACTCAGTCAGGTGACTGATTACCGTACCATTTAGCGGCATAGTTGTAATGAAGGCAGGAACCCGCTCATCCGGCGCAATTTGAGGCGGCATGATGTAGTCCGGGTCAGCTGAGGGACTTGCAGCAGGAGTTTGAACAGGCGCAGGCGGTTGGGCAGCAGGTGGTTGAGTGGTGGGACTTTGAGCAGTGCGAGATTGAGCAGTACTAGATCGGGCAGGAGCAGATTGGACAGGAGCAGTTGGGCTAGCAGGGGAATTGGCTCTTAGGTGTGCTGCCTGAGTTGAGGCGGAGGATGCAAGGGCAGCAGAGGTTAGAGCGGGAGATGCTGGAGAAGGGACGGGAGCAGACCGCGCTTGAGGCGTAGAAGGTTTCGGTTCAGCCACATTCGCTACAGGAGTGACACTCGCTTGAGTAGACTGCCTGCTATTGTTTGCTCTGCTATTATTTACCCCGCTATTGTTTACTCTGCTATTACTTACTCTGCTATTGGCTGCCCTGATATCGTCTACATCTGCTAAAGTTTGACCGGGATTGGTAATTCCCCGCCGTCCTGCGATCGGTGTTGTCGATGCCGATGCAATACGTGGCTTTATGTTCGATAATTCTGGTACTGCCCTTGTGCTATAGATTTGATCGGGTCGCGACAGGGTTTCAGCAGCAGCCCCAACTTCTGCGGAGTCGATCGGTGTAACAACAGGTGAAGGGCGATCGACAATCTGGCGATTTAGATTTTCTGAATTGTTCCCCAAATGATGGACGTTCGTTTGCGAAGCAGAATTATCTGTAGTACTCTGACTCCATGCTTCGCTGGAAAGGACAAAGCCATTTAAGCTGATTAGAAGAACGAGGGTCGATCGCTTAATCAGGTAAAAAACAAATCTGATTTGAGAGGTTTTCATCCGGGGCTTATCGGTGCGAATTAATTCCAGAGCTGATTCGCCTTGGGGCTGTACGGCGTGGGAGGCTGCTGTAAGTGTCCTGGCAAAGTTAACGTTCCCGGAAATGTTTCAGGGTGAACAGATTTCAGCCAAGCAAGAATACAGTCAGTGAGCCTGGATGCGGAAATAGACGAGCTTCTTAAAAGCGATCGTGACTCGTCCAATAAAAAACCCTCACATCCCAGTGCAATGAATGTGAAGGTTAGTTGTGTCTCTGCAATTGTTTGCAGTCAATTGTTCGCAGTCAATTGTTCGCAGTCAATTATTAGCAGTTGAATCAAGCCGTAGAACGTTGAGATTCTTCCTGAAGCAGGCTGACCAAGATGTACGCCTTCCTAGAACATCGGCATCCCTTACTGATTGCCCCCTACCTCAACGAAGCTGCTGGGCGAAAGCAAATCTTTGTTGATCCGGTTGAGCGTTGCCAGTGTTTGACCACCTACCTGAAGCAGCGTACTGGTTCCACTTTGAGTGAAGGTAAGTTCGCTGTAAGCTACTCCCTGAAGCTGGATTTTGTCTTGTCCAATCACAAAGTCCGTGATGGTATCTGCTCCTTCACCCGCTGTCAGGACGAAGGTATCATTGCCGGTGCCGCCCATGAGGCTGTCTGCTCCAGCACCACCGTTAAGGAGGTCATCCCCTGCATCACCAAAGAGCGTGTCTGTGCCGCTGCCACCTGTCAATTGGTCATTGCCATCACCACCCCGCAGGCTGTTAACGCCCTCACCCCCAAACAGGAGGTCATCTCCAGCATCGCCAAACAGCGTGTCATTGCCTGCCTCTCCCTCCAGAATGTCGTTGTCGTTGCCGCCTCTGAGGTTGTCATTACCAAGACCACCCAGCAGAATGTCGTTGCCTGCATCGCCAAAGAGGGTGTCATGACCACCGTTACCATAGAGGACATCGTTGTCGTTGCCGCCCCGCAGGGTGTCATTTCCCAAGCCGCCGTAGAGGTTATCATCCCCATCTAAGCCGTAGAGAATATCGTCACTCTCTAAGCCGTCGATCGAGTCGCCCAGGCTGGTGCCGCGCAGGTTGCTATCAATGTTGGGAGTTCCCATGATGGTGCTGGTCGTGACATTGCCAGGTTCAGTCACGTTGAGGGAAAAGGTATCGCTCACAATGCCCTGCTTACCATCATTCGCAGTAACTTTGACATTGAGAGTACCAACCTCGCCTATTGCCGGAGTACCACTGAAGGTGCGGGTTGCGGCATTAAATTTGAGCCACGCTGGGAGCGCTGCGCCGTTTTCTAGAGTAGCAGTGTAGGTTAGCGCATCTCCATCTACATCGACGAAGACATCACTGGCGAAGCTGAAGGCAAAAGGACTGTAAGCCTGGGCTGTTTGATCTGCGATACCAGCGTAATTGCTGTTTAGCGTAGGAGCATCATTGACCGGAGTCACATTGACAGAGATAGTCTTAGTATCACTCTTTGCCCCGCCATACCCAGTATTGCCAAGGTCATTAACAACGAGATTAATAGTGCCCTGACCGTTGTAGTTTAATGCACTCCGATAACTCAGGCTACTCAACGCACTATTGATATCTACCAACGTGCCTTTGAACGTCATGCTGCTGTTCGCAGTTCCATTTCCTGTGGTGAAGCTCAGTCCTGTTTTATTTGTCAGAGTGAGACTGCCACTAGCTACAGATAGTGTAACTTCAAGAAGACTGTTACCTGCATCAAGGTCTGTAATGTTGATACCTGTAATGGTCGAATCAGTGTCTTCCTCAATGTTTTGGTTGGCAGGAACTGTAAGCGTAGGGGAATTATTCGGTTTCAGGATGGCAAAGCTGTCGACTAACAGCTTAGAACTAACAGCCATATCTCCGAAATCTAAAACCCCAACACCTATTGTGTAAGTACCAGCAGTTGAGAAGATGTATGAGAAAGTCTGATAGCCAGTCTGGAGACCGATTGTAGAGGAAAAGGAGGAACTGAATGTGTCAGCTAACTTAAATGCGCCAACTGAGTCAATTGAGACGAATGCAAAATCTCGATAGGTTGAGTTTTGGACTTCACCATTAAGGAAGTTCCAGTTAAAAGTGATTTGATCGTTAGCCTGAACTGTGATTGTTTGCTTGATTGCCGAACCTTCGGTAGCATTTCCTCCTGCAATCCTGTCTAAAGTTCCAGTAGATAACCACAGAAAATTTTCAAGGCTGCTATCGCTGACTGAGCCAGAGTCAGTTGTCATAAGTGCCTGAAAGTTTCCCTGGGTAGGGCTAACACCAAACTGGCTAGTTTGAATGCCAACGTTCCCCATGGTTGTCCAATCTCTGAAATCACCTGATTCAAAGCTGCTATTTCTAACTAGAACAGCTTCGTAAGCTGCTAATGCAGATTGCTGAAATGCCAGAGAAGGATGGATACGACCGATCGCAACTTCCAGTTTCCAGTCACCACCCTGCTCTGCACTACCCGTTTTGTTTGTAGAAGCCGCAATGTTGGCTCCGGTGAGTTGGTGAAGCTGTTTCAGGAAGAGAATACCAGCAGGTTCAGCCGCAACGTTACAGCCATAGAGTAGCAGATCAGCACTGGATGAAGTGAACCAGGACTGCAAATCCCAGGAATAGCGTTCCAGGGTATCAAGGCTGAGATAGGTGTTGCCAAGCTGCACAGAACCGGGCGTACCGTGAGAAACAATGTGGAGACTGGTGGTGTTCGGGTGCTGCTTCAGGGCAAGGGTGATTTGCTCAATGCCATCCTGTTCAGGCTGAAGAATGATAACTTTTGCGCCGTCCAGGACTCCGTTTACGAGTAGCTCATAATCTTCAACAGCGGAGTCGATCGCCACTAGCATTCCTGCTCCAGGTTGGCTCGATGCGGCAGATTGTGACTCGGGGGTAAAGCATTCTGAGGCTGGCTTGACTGCGGCAGAGGTATCGAATATGGGGCTCAACTCTAAAACCTGTAGGGCAGAAAAGCGACGAGAAACGGCACTTTGATTGAACAAATTCTTATCAGCAACCGGAGAAACACACTTCATGCGAAATACCTTTTCAGCGAGTTTTGAGCGAGTTTAGATGCTTGAAAAACGATCGAAACTGAAGTGCGTTTAAGCGAATCAGGTGATGTCTTTCACTAATTGACAATTTGCCATATCGCTTCCGGCTACCGTTATAGAAGGGCTTGAAATTCATAGATTGCTTATGTCTAAAACCTCAGTGCAGCTACTGAACGCTGCGCTCAACGCCTTATCAATGAAGCTTTTCGTCTGCGGCTAAGGCGATGAATTCTGTTAATTCTTTACGGTTAAAAGTAACTGCCTGGCTAGAACTCGAAAAAGCACTGATGTGAGTTAACAAACCAGCCTACTAGCAAGAGGCTAAATAGGTGAATTCTTGCCGCAAAATTAAGTTCAAGAGGGCGAACATCGATACAAATCTCCGCAGGGTTACTGAGAACGTGCGCTGCTTTTGTAGGGATACAGCAACTTCTCAGCAGATGTACGACCGCGATCGTCCCTCCCCTGCAGAATTTAGTGCGGAATTTAATACAGTGCCAGAGCAGGCTAAGACGATGAACCCGATCGCTCAGAAACCTGCCCGGAATTCTGGGTCTCTAACTCCAAAATGGGCAGTCGATCGCCCCGAAAAATTTCTTCGCTGGCTTCGCCGACTTCCCGCATAACTTGTAGGACGGCTTTACTGCCAAGCAGAACGGCAAGCACCGGAATTGTGCCTAAGCTGAGGAGGAGGGAGGTTGGGATTTTAACGCCGGGCATGGATTCTTGGGGCATGGATTCTGGGGGCATTGGTTTAAAGGCATCCTTTCAAAGATGAGGTGAATCCCGGTAGTCGCTGCAATTCCGGCGGATCAAAGTCGATTGATTTAGCCAAATCAAGCACAATAGATGAAAAAAGGGCTGATACTGTAGGCAATTCCCTGTAAAGTTTTGTTAGTTGAGGCAAAGCTTGACTTTTGAGCCTCTCCTCAACCCGGATAAGCCTTCTCCCAAAAACAATTCTGGCTATTCTATAGCGTGAATGGTGTTCAATCTAGTTTGTCGTCCTGATTTGCAGTCTAAGTCTGGTTTCTCCGGCGGTTCCCTGTTCAGATTCCCAGTTTAAATGAAAACCTTGTGCATCATTCGAGCGGAATCCGAGTATGCTATGAGCCTGAAAGGTGATGTACCTGCCACGCTAACCTTAGCGAATTGCTACGTCAGGGTCTAAATGTCAAACGCAACCGCAACCCCATCTTCTTCTCGATCGCCCCTTGAGCGATGGATTCATCAGACGATCGCGCAACGTGGACTGCGCGTAAAGTTTCGGCTGCGGGGTAATAAGCTGCATTTGTTGATTGAGCAACAAACCTGTCCAGACCGGACGGAGATGCTGCGGTGGCTGGTTCCGGCTCTGCAAGAAACGAATCTAAACACTCTGCTGTCTGACGATCAGCCGCCGATTTATCAGCTTCAGCTTTATGCCTGCGAACTGAGCCAGCGTCAGCCCCTCTGGACGGCTGCTATCTATCTCAATCAGCTCGATCGTCATCTCAATCAGCTTACAGTGGGTGAAGCCGTGCCCGAAGTGATCGTTTCGGTTGCTGCTCCCGAGCAGCCTGCGAGTTTTCCGCCTCAGAGAATGGCTTTCGATCGTCCCCCCGCTTCCCAGAGCAATCCTCGTCCCGCCTCCCCAGCGAGTCATCGTTCCCCCGATACAGCGGCTCTGGCTTTGTCGAATCTTAGTCTGGCAAAGCGCGGGGAGGAAATGGCGATCGCCAGCTACCTGAGCGAAACCCTTAGTCATTGGGGGGTTGGGGTGCGGGTTAGTGCGAAATCAGTTTCCTATTCTCCGCCAGCTGCGGTTTATTCCAGCGATACGCCCCTTCAAGACACCTGGACGGCAAAACGTCTCTGGGTTGCCTGTGAAGCAGCTTATAGCCTCGATCCGGCTTCGTTGGGGGAACCGATTACCCAAAAGCTGCGCGAACTCGAGATCGAAGGCTATCGGGATGCGATCGTCCTGTTTCAAGTGCAGGGGGAAACCGAACCCGACTGGCTGCTGCGGGTTGACCTGACTCCGGCAACGGAAATGCTGCGCGAGTGGGCACGCTGGGGTGATGTGGAGGCGCTCCAACGGCTGCTGAACCAGGATCTGGCTGCCTGGGCACTAGAGATTACGAAAGCGACGCTGACGGATACGACGCTGCACCTCTGCACAGAATGGCAAACGATTGAGCCATCAGGATCGAGAGCTGACCTGCTACCGGAACCGATTGCTTCTGCCGGAGGAAAGATGGCGTTGCAGCGCAGCCTGGCAGAACCAGAGCAAAAGCGACTCAAAGCCGAAGTTGCCCTGGCACTCGAAGCCCTGGGACCTCAAGGAATTCATGCGGCGACGCTCTATGGTCCTGAAACGGCTGCGGATTCGCCGGGCTGGGTCGAGTGGATGTCGCTGCCTGCTGCGATTCATGCTGCCTTTGCCGATCCGCCTCTGACTCTGGCACAGCGCGGAGACTGGGAAGCCGTTGCCTTTTTGCTGCATCGATTGCTAAATCCAAATCTCGATCGCTATTTGACGATCGGCGGAATTCGCCTGCTGCTGTTGCCGAAGCCTGACCCGAATGCCAAAGGAGAGCCAGGAGATGACCCCAAGCTTCTGCTGCATCTGATGTGCGAGGGGGTCATTTGCCCCGAGCAGCGACAGGTTAGCCTGGCAGCCTCGCGATTCCTTCAGCAGCTCAAACTGCCCAATTTGTCGGGCGTTCGCATCTACGGGCGCAGAGCCGGACAGAAAAAACCGCTCTGGAGCAATGGCGTAGACTTTTTGCCGCGTCAGCGATTGGTTCCCGAAGTCATACCCGAATTTGCTGCCACATCTGCCTATGTGGATGAGCTACTTCCCGCTTCGGAAGCATCGATTTTGCGTCCTGAGCTGACTCCTGCCGATCTTCAGAGCACCTGGCGAGAGTTGCGGCAGCGATGCGGCTATCAGATCCGCCAGCTTTTGACCCGATCGCAGATTTTTGTGCCTGCGGCTGAACAACACCCAAAAGCCGCCCTGCCTGGAAAGGTCAGCTATCAAGGAACTGCTGCTGGTCTGGTCTGGAGTGCGATCGGCTTGCTGCTGATGGTGCAGGGAAATCTGCTGTTGCTAAGCTGGCTTCGCGGTCAGCCCACTCCGGCAGAGGCAGAGAATCGATCAACGCTCATTGCTCCGACCGAACCCGTTACCCCTAACCAGGAACCCCCTCAAGCATCACCCCAGGTATCGCCCCGAGTTTCGGTTTCTCCTGCTCCGCTGTCTGCTTCTCCAAACGGGCAGGCTTCGCCGCCGATTCGCCTTAGGCAGGCTCCCAACACCGACTCCAATACATTTAATCGTGAAGGATTTACCCGTCCTACTCCGCAGGGAAACCCATCGGCTGCAACCCGTTCTCTGGCTGTGCCTGGACAGAATGCTGCCCCTCGGCAAACGGCTGCACCTCGTCAAACTACTGCCTCGCAACCCCTACGTTACACGCCCATTAACAATCGCTTAAATCAAGCCGCGTTTGAAATTCAGGCACAGGCGACCAATCTGCCCACGTTTAACAGTCGTCAGCTCGATCAGAAACTTCAGCTTTACTACAACTTCCTGCGGGAACAGGGAACGCCCGATGTTTTGATTGTGGGAAGTTCTAGGGCACTGCGCGGTATTGATCCGATCGCCCTTCAGCAGGAGCTTGCTAGACTCGGCTACCCTGACCTGAAGATTTTCAACCTGGGGATTAATGGTGCGACGGTGCAGGTAGTGGATCTTTTGGTGCAGCGCATTCTGACCCCCGATCAGTTGCCGCGCCTGATTATCTGGGCAGATGGGGCACGCGCCTTTAATAGTGGCACAACGGATGTTACCTACAACGGCATCGTGGCTTCGGCTGCCTATCGTCAGTTGCTTGCTGGAACCTTTCCCCTTCCCAACCTGCCCGGAACGAGTGCCACCCAACCTACCCAAAAGTCAGGATTCCGCTTCTCGTTTAATGCTTCGCTTACCGAGTCTTACCAGCAGCTCGATCGCTGGTTTAGCAGTCAGCTTGCAAATGTGGCTCCGGTTCATCAAGGGCGCGATCGGATCAAGCATTTGATCCAGCAGCAGCTGACTGCCTTGATGCCTGATGGGTCTGAATCCCCTGTGCCTGCAATGACTGCCCAATCTCCTGACCAGACTGCCAACTTATTACAGCCTGGACAGCCAGTGATAGATCTTCAGGGCTTTTTGTCGCTGGGAATGCAGTTTAATCCGGCAACTTACTATCAAAAATATGCTAGGGTGATCGGGCAGTATGACAGCGACTACGAAAATTTCCGCATTCAAGGCGAACAGGACAATGCCCTCAAATCGCTGCTGGAATTCACCCAGGCTCGCCAGATCCCCGTCGTGTTTGTCAATCTGCCTTTAACCGGAGACTATCTCGATCCGGCACGAATGCGCCATGAGCGCAGCTTCCGCCAGTACATGGTGCAGCAGCGAATGAGCAATTCAGGACTGGTCTTTGTCGACTTGGGTGAAAAATGGACATCCGAACTGCGCTATTTTTCGGACCCCAGCCACCTGAATCGGCATGGAGCTTATGCGGTGGCGGGGACGATCGCGCAAGATGCCCTCATTCCTTGGAATGCGACCCGATCGCGCTAGGCTTAGGTTAAACCGTGCGAATCATGCCGTTCTCAGGATTCACTAGGCGATAAAGCTTTTGCTTGATTTGCGCGTCGTAAACTTCCCACTTCATACGAGTGTATTCGGCGTTTTCGTTAAACCCAGAGAGGAAGCCCATCGGGATCTCGAATCCGCCTGCCATCGATCGCCCGCCGCCAAAGAACCGTCCGTGGGTATCTTGCCCGAAGGCTTCTTTGATGAACTCGTCGGGATCAAGGGTGATTTTATTGGTGCGGAGCGAACCAATCACCACCTCTAGATCTTCGTCTTCGTCGTGGACAATCCCATAGACAACGGCGGTATGCACGTTTTCCTCAGTTACCAGAAAATCCGCCGCTTGAGGGATTGCGTCACGATCGTCATACCGTAAATAGCCCACACCCGCGATCGAGAAGTTGTTTTGCAGAACGCGGTTACGCAGTGATCGTTCGATGACGTCCATCACCCGCTTCGATCGCGAGGCTTGCAGCACCGAGTTCAAAAGCTGCGAATCGTAATAGCGGCTCAGGTATCCGGCTGCCAGGAAGTCTTCTTCTTGCGCCTGCATTAGCCGATTCGTGTCCGATCGAATGCCGTGCATTAAGGCAGTAGCACACTTAATATGGTCGCTGTTGCTGCTGTCGAGCTTCAGCAGTCCGGCTTGCAAGTATTGGGTAAAGATTGTGGCAGTGGCGCGGGTTTGAGGACGCAGATCGATAAATTCTGCCTTTAGCTCACCCTGGCTTGTGTGGTGGTCAATTACGGCAATGATGGGCAAGTTTGCCTGCTGCACTAGCGGCATAAACTGCGTGGTTGTGCCCTGGTTGTCAATCAGGACGCAGCCGTGGTAATGAGAGAGGTTTTTTTCCTTTAGAGCTTGACCAGAGCAACGTTGGGCAGGCAATCCGGTCAGGCGCACCAAGGCAATGTTTTCCTGGTGGCTCAGCGTTCCCGCGTACACAATCTCACAGGTGATATCAAACTGCTCTGAGATCAGGCGATAAGCCCAGGCTCCTGAAAGGGCATCTGGGTCGGGAAAGTCTTGCAGAAGAACCAAATGGCGTTCGCCCCGGTGCTGGTCGAGCAGTCGCCGTAGCGCCTCGGTGCGCTGTTCGGTAACGCGCCATCCCTGAGGGGTTAGACCATTTTGAGCCGCTCTTGCTTCCCGTCCAGAGCTACCTGAGCCTGAATGGGCTGGGGACATGGAAATTACCCCAGAATTGGAGCTGCTTTGCACCGACGATCGTGACGGCATCGCTACGTGGTCGGCAGGTTTAGGCGATTCTGCTTTTGGCAGTTCTCGCTCAGAATCAACAGTGGCACTTTCAGTCATCAACAGCGAACCGTCGTAGGGTTTAGGCGAATTCAATTGCTGCATATTGGGCGAGGGTGAAAAATATACTGACACTGCCGTTTGTCTATCCCTCAGCGAAAGCAGGTCAGCTTAAAAAGCGGTTAAGGTTGGAACCTTAGTTTAGATCTTTGCAAAAAAACGTAGCTACGGCATCGTGCCTTCTAAGATTCCATCTTTTGATGGAGCGTGAGAAATCCGTGGAAATAGACTGGTGGTCTGTCAGGCTTGTGTCGGGCTTAGGGCAATGCCTCGGTAGAGAATCCCAGGTAGATGATGAGAGAAGGCGATCGAAATCCGCTTGCAGTCTATTGTCCTTGCAGTCCTCCTTTTAGTCCTACTTCCTGGGATTAGTTTCTCTGGAATTAGTTTTTCGGCTGCTCAGCTTCTTGCCAAAAACCCCCGGTGCTTCCTCACAGCCAGGGGTTTAAGTGCCAATAACATATTTTTGCCATTCTTTGTGAAGACCACTTTTTATGTGTTTCGTCACTTCAAAATACAGCCCGCTGTAAGGCTTGTGCGGCTCGTTTCTCAGCGGCATACTGGCTTCCTTCGGAGTGCGATTGCCTTTTTTCACATTGCATCGCACACAGGCAGTCACAATGTTTTCCCAGGAATCACCGCCGCCCCGCGATCGAGGGATCACATGATCTAATGTTAGCTCATCGCCCGTATAGCCGCAGTATTGACAGGAATGGCTGTCCCGATGCAGGATATTGCGACGAGTTAGGGGAATTTCTTTATAGGGAACTCGGACATAGTGGCGCAGCCGAATTACCGTCGGCAGAGGCATTTCGGAGTACACAACTTTACCATTGTGTTCGACCTGCTCTGCTTTCCCTTTAATCAGTAAGACCACTGCCCGTCTCCAGCTCGTGATGTTGAGCGGTTCGTAAGAGGCGTTCAATACAAGAACCTTGCCCATTGACAGAATCTGATTCAGAAGGTTTCACAGATAGTAACATATTGGCACAGATGGAAGGTAGATAGTGATGTTTTGTCAAGAGGGAATCCTGGGATTGTTGGTGGTGGCGTGAACTAAGTGATGACTGAGGTGTGAGCAAGAGGAGTGAATCATCATGCTGAGCTGGGAACTTTCTCCCGATCTGGCAACCCTACGGCGCGATCGGGCCTGGGTTGAGATTGATCTGAACGCACTGGGGCACAACGTCCGGCAAATTCAGCGAAAACTGTCGCCCCAAACAGCACTTATGGCTGTCGTGAAAGCTGACGCCTACGGGCATGGAGCCGTCACTGTGGCGCGATCGGTGCTTGGGCATGGGGCGAGCTGGCTGGGAGTTGCCACGATCCCGGAAGGTATTGAGCTGCGGCAGGCTGGGATCAAAGCTCCAATTCTGCTGCTGGGCGCGACGAATACTCCGGAAGAAATTCGCGCCGTGGCACAGTGGCGACTTCAGCCTACCCTTTGTACTTCGAAGCAGGCATTGGTGTTTGCCGAAACGCTTGCCGAGGAAGGTCATCGCCCGATTCCGGTGCATCTCAAGATCGATACTGGGATGTCTCGTTTGGGAATGCCCTGGCAGCAGGCAGCAGAGTTTGGGCAGCTTGTCGCACGTTTGCCCCAGCTTGAAACTGCCAGCGTTTATTCCCACTTGGCGACGGCAGACAGTCCTGATCCGACCATCATGCAGCTTCAGCATCAGCGATACCGGAAAGCGATCGCCCAGCTTCGATCGATCCAGATTCAACCGCCTCGTCTGCATTTTGCTAACTCAGCTGCGACCTTGGTTGACCCTGGCTTGCACTACGATCTGGTGCGAGTCGGGCTGGCAATCTACGGACTCTATCCTGCGCCCCATTTACAAAAGACGATCGACCTTCAGCCGGTGATGCAGGTCAAGGCACGTGTTACGCAGGTCAAACCAATTACCGCCGGAACTGGAGTCAGCTATGGCTATCAGTACATTGCCGATCGCGATATGCTGCTGGCGGTTGTAGGAATCGGCTATGCAGACGGAGTGCCGCGCAATTTGTCGAACCGGATTGAAGTGCTGATCCGCGGCAAGCGAGTCCCTCAAATCGGCGCAATTACAATGGATCAGCTCATGCTCGATGTGAGTGCCATTCCTAACCTGCGCGAAGGGGAAGTCGTGACGCTGCTGGGACAAGACGGAGACGATCGCATTACTGCCGACGACTGGGCAAACCGCCTAAACACAATTTCTTGGGAGATTCTGTGCAGCTTTAAGCACCGCCTGCCTCGCATTTCAATCGGGTCTTCGTCTGAATGCCAATCTGAGATTTCAGTTCTGGAATAAAACTTCACACCCGCTCTATAAACTCCACATCGAAAGTCACCGGAACGGTGGTCGATCGCTCTGTATCAGCACCTATGCTAGTCGCAAGCGTGAGAATCGGCTCATTTTGCGGTACTTCTAAGCTGGGTGTTTTTCAACAAGGAGAGCGATGGCAATGCTGGATACTAATCAGATTTTGCAGGAACCGGGACTCCGAATTACCGCAGCCGAAAAGGCTTCGATCCTGGAGCGGATGCCACCTCCCGCCCCAAATGGGCAAATTTACATCGATGGCGTGTTTGAGGGTGGCGGGGTTCGAGGGATTGCATTTCTGGGCGCACTGCGTTGTTGTGCAGATGTGGGGCTATCTTGGCGCAAAGTTGCCGGAACCTCGGCTGGAGCCATTACGGCTGCTCTCGTGGCTGCTAATTTCCAGATCGATCATCTAGAAAAAATCATTGGCAGCATGAACTTTATGGAATTTCTGACTGAGAAAACCAGTTCGCTGATCCTTAACGGCAACCCAGCAGACGATTTGAGCCATCCGCTCTGGCTGATTCTGTGGCTTCAGCTTGCAGGCAAATCGGGGCAGTATTCGGGAGAGCCATTTCGCCGCTGGATGGCAGGAATGCTGCGAAAACAGGGATTGACCAGCTTTTCTAGCTTAAAGGAGCAATCGAGCGACGGCGTCATGCGTGAGCTTAAAGTCGTAACCTCGGATATTTCGAGAGGCGAGATGCTAGTTTTGCCAGACGATTTGCCGAACGTGGAAGAGCAACGGGGCTATCGCGATCCGGGCGAGTTTGAAATTGCCGAAGCAGTGCGGCTTTCAATGAGCATTCCACTCTTTTTTGAAGCGGGCAAACTGGGCGGCTCCAAAATCGTGGACGGCGGCATTCTCAGCAATTTTCCCCTGTGGATCTACGACTTTAAGCCCGGCAAAACTCAGCAAATCTGCCCGCGCTGGCCCACGTTTGGCTTACGGCTCGTGCATCGCAACAATCAGCAGGGCAAACCGATTACGGGACCGTTTGATGTGCTGCGTGCCATGTTCAGCACAATGATGGTTGCCAGGGATCAGTACCACCTGGGTCAGGGCAAGCAAGACCGCGTCATTGATATCGATGTCACCGATGCACAGGTTACGGCAACCGAGTTTAATTTAGGCGACGACAAAAAGCGTGTTCTTTACCGCATAGGCTACCTGGCGATGAAGGACTTTTTGCTGGGCAACGCCTCCACCGGACAACCGCCCTGGAACTGGGATGAACATCTGCGCCGCCGAGGGTTCGATCCGGTTGAGTGCCGCCAGGAATACGCAGCACGATCATAGATCATTATCCATGAATCTTGGTTGAATCATAGATTGATTTAAGGGCTAGAAACCGATCGATTGCAGTAGAATCTGATATACTAAGGTTTCGTCAGCCTGGAGAGGTGGCTGAGTGGTCGAAAGCGGCAGATTGCTAATCTGTTGTACGGCAGGTAACTCCGTACCGAGGGTTCGAATCCCTCCCTCTCCGTCCAGTTTCTAGAGTCAGTTTCTAACCCCAGTTTCGCTGGATGCGCTCGTCGTTGGCTTGGCGAAAGCGATCGAAGCCTGACTGGGATTCTTGACTGTTGAAGTGCTGCCCTGCGCAGGGGTGCGGTCTTCTGTTTTACTTAAGTCATCCAGATTAAAGTCATTCAAATCAACAGAGGACAAAAAGAAGCGATCGAGACTGTAAATGTAATTTACATAGACTGCTCTGGACAAAAATTTAGACAAAGATCTGGGCAAAGATCTGGATAAACCTCGGTTGTTCAATCAGAAACAGCTTGTTGATACTTGGCTTGTTGACCTTGAACTTGTTGGCATTGAGTTTATACGCCGAATTTATACGCCCAGATCAAGCAGTTCCTCGGATATCACTGAACGCTGGTGTAAGGCTGCCGCTCCCCAAAAATTGGCAATCTGTTCACTAACAAGTTGAGCATAAAAGTAATGAAAGAAATAACGCCCACCCGGACAAATCCAGAGACGAGAAATGGATTGATCAAAATACTGCTGCCAGTCTCGAAGCTGATTGGGATCAATAACCATATCATCCACGCTGCCGCAGACTAGAAGCGGTACAGATACAGAAATGGGTAACAAGTGCGTTGACCGAAACAAGCTATGCGGCGAAAGGGATTGATATAAGTCTTGCTCTAGGAGTTTTACAAAAGTCTCCGTCACGTCCTTTGATGGACAGCCCAGCAACCCATGCACCATTTGTCTGAGAATTCTTTGCTGATCGCAGGGAAGCAGACGACGCTGAGTATAGTAATGCATCTGCCAATCGATCGTAGGATTAACGCCAACCGAGAGCAATGTGAGCGATCGCACTCGCTCTGGATGTTGACGCGCATAGAGTAATCCCAGCAGTCCGCCTGTGCTGTGTCCCAGCAGGTGAATTGGGCGATTGTGATGTTTCAAATAATCATGCAGCAGCACTAGCGCAGTGTCTAAAGAAGTGGGTTCATCTAGATCCTGAGCATATTCCCAGTGTCCAATCGCGGCGTGTTGAGATAAATGATTTAGAAGAGGGCGATTGAAGCCTTGGAAGGCAGGACTGACATTTAACCAAAGGGCATCAGGAAAGAGAGACATGGAGGGCTTCCTTATGAATAGAAGAGAGAATGAATAGAAGAGAGGACGGTGTTCGCTTATTGAGTATATTTCTCAACAAGCTTTGACGAGAGCTAGTTTAGAATCATTCGCAATAAGATGATATTAAGTATTATTAAGCAAATCCAAAAATGACCTCAGTTGCTGGATTTGGAAAGCGATCGTGGAGGATCTAAAAAATTAACAGGAATCTAATGCCAGGAGGATGTCTAAAAGGCGAGGAATGAGCGTTCCGGTCAGATTTTCCCCCGCCCCTTTCAAAAGAAGGGAAAGGGCTGGCAGGCATGCGAAGCCTGTTCAATACGGGAACTTGGTTTGCATTATCAGGTGCTTATCGGGGCATCATTTGCTGCTAGGAGTTCTGAGGCTTGCTCAGGCAACCTATCAGCAGCTCATTTCAATTTTCAATAATGGTGCTTCCGCTCACGAGCTTTATCCATTCTGTGAACGTGCCAAAAATGGCTGAAGGGCAGGCTGAAGTAAACCCAGGGAAAATCCGTTCTGGAACTTTCCTGCTGGGCTGATCGCGTTAAGGTGAGCCGTTCTGCTGCCCTGCTCAGTTGGGGCAAGTTCAATTCGCAAATACTCTAACGGGAGTTCGGGCAACCGCTCTGCCCATTCGATCGCCACAATGCCCAGCGGAAACTCCAGCCCATCCCAATAGCTTTCTACATGCAGGACTTCGACTTCGGTCGGGTCAAGGCGATAAAGATCAAGATGGTAGAGCGGGATGCGCCCCTCTGAATATTCGCTAATTAGTGTAAAGGTGGGGCTGACGATCGCTTCAGCAATACCCAGACTCTCACCTAAACCCTGAACCAGGGTTGTTTTGCCGCTGCCAAGATTGCCCTGAAGCAGCAGAATCGTTCCCGCAGGCAGCGATCGTCCCAGAAGATGACCGAGCTGATAAGTTGCGGCTGCGTCTGGCAGCAGGAGGGTGAGGGATTCGATCATAAAAAACCAGAGAAAATAATTAAGGGCACCCAGGTGGATGCCCCTCAAAATAGAGATGAAGTTAATTGCCGCTAAAGCAAATTAGCAAGCAAGCTAGTTGTCGTAAACCCGGCATTCATCCGCTTCAGGGTTAGCGTCGCAGTATTGCTGGAAAGAGGTTTGTTGGGGAGCTTCTTTTTGACGTTGGTGAGATGCCTCTGCTTGCAGTTCCTCAACTGCATCCCAGGCAGCGGCACACTCGGCAGAACCATCTCCTTTTACCTCGCAAACTGTGCGAGCTTCATCACGCTCTTTTTGAATTTCGTCTTGGATATTGCTCATAATTCTACTCAGCTAAACTGGGTTCTATTTCGTGTGCAGAGCTTTATACATTTAGCTTAACCTGATCCTCTGCTGCACCAGATCATCCTTTCGAGTGTCTTTTAGGTAAGCGCCTACTCCTACTTACGCATGAGATCTGCTTTTCCCAAAAGGATCACGTTATTTCTTAAGGTTTGTGGACAGGTTTCAAGACAAACCGACAAAAGGTTCGGCTTGTGGTGTGCGTAGACGGGCAAAGTGCCAGTACGGATAAGCACATCCCTGTCATCATACCTTGACGCAAATGAGATTCTGGTTCGCTTAGATACGAAATTCGAGCGAACTGCTTTACCGTTCCGCTTTGCCGCTAGACTGAGAGCAGGTTTTCAACGCTTTCGTGTGATTCATCATTATTAATTAAGTCAAAGATTTCTATCGCTTATACTGAGTCATCCCATGATGCAATCGATGAAGTGGGCGAGTGCTTTATCCACCCGACCGTCTCTAGAGCAAGCGGTACATGATGTCATCGAGCAAGCAACCCAGCAGCTTCAGGCAACCGCAGATCTGGCGATCGTCTTCATTTCTTCGGCGTTTGCCAGCGAATACTCGCGTCTGATGCCGCTGTTGCAGGAGCATTTGAACGTGCCAGCTCTGATTGGCTGTAGCGGTGGCGGTGTGATTGGTGTAAATCCGTCCGGGCAGATTCAGGAAGTCGAAGGGGATGCTGCTCTGAATTTGACGCTGGCACACCTTCCGGGAGTCAAGGTCAAGGCGTTTCATTTATCGGTTGAAGATTTGCCTGACCTGGATAGTCCGCCCGATACCTGGATTAATCTAATTGGCGTGCCGCCTCAGGAGCAGCCGCAATTTTTGCTGCTTGCCTCGCCGATGGCTTCTGGGGTAAATGAGCTGCTGCAAGGGCTGGATTTTGCCTATCCGGGCGCAGTCAAAGTGGGCGGGCTGGCAAGCGTGACAGCGTTCGCAGGGGCAAGCGGGCTGTTTTGCAACTATCGCCGCCATCAGGAAGGCATTGTGGGCGTGGCGTTGAGTGGAGACATTGTGCTGGAAACGATCGTGGCTCAGGGCTGTCGTCCAATCGGTCAACTGCACCGAATTGTTGAAGCAGAGCGCAATATCGTGCTGAAGGTCGAAGCGCAAATGGATGACGTGGAGCCGCTCCTTCTAGGAGGAAGTCGAGCAGGACAACCCCGGGCACCGCTCGAAGTGCTTCAGGACTTGCTGCAAACCTTGAGTGAAGACGATCGAGAGCTGGCACAGCATTCGCTTTATATCGGCGTGGCGCAAAGCGCGTTTAAGCAAAACCCAGAGCAGGGCGACTTTTTAATTCGGAATCTGCTGGGCGTTGATCCTCGGACGGGGGCAATTGCGGTAGGCGATCGAGTGCGTCCGGGGCAGCGAATTCAGTTTCACCTGCGCGATGCCAAAACATCAGGCGATGATTTGCAGCTGCTGCTCGAACGCTATCAAATGCAAACCCAGCGAACTCAGCAGCCTTCACCAATGGGTGCGCTGATGTTCTCCTGTGTCGGGCGGGGTGAGGGGCTTTACAATCAGCCTAATTTTGACTCTCAGCTTTTTAGCCGCTATATGCAGCACATTCCCCTGAGCGGATTCTTTTGTAATGGGGAGATTGGTCCCGTAGGGGGCACAACGTTTTTACACGGTTATACGTCGGTGTTTGGAATTTGTCGTCCGTCGAGTAGGGTGTAGGGAGTAGATGGGAGGTCAGGAAAGGAGGGTGGTTTGTTTTAGGGGGATTTCGATGATGAGTTCTGTGCCTTGTTGAGGAGTTGAAAAGCAGTGGATTGTGCCGCCGTGATTTTCGGTGATGATCTGGTAGCTGATCGACATTCCGATGCCTGTGCCTTTACCGATCGGTTTTGTGGTGAAAAAGGGATCGAAGATGCGCTGTTTTACCGCTTCGGGCATTCCTGGACCGTTATCTGCAATATGAACTGCCACTCGATCGGGGTCAATTTTCTGAGTGCGGATCACGATGCTGCTGGAAGCTTGATCGATCTCCTGGTGCGATCGGTGCTGATCGTGTTCTTCTAAAGCATCTAAAGCATTCACAAGAATATTCATGAAGACCTGATTGAGCTGTCCAGCGTAGCATTCAACCAGCGGTAAATCGCCATATTGCTTAATCACCCGAATGCCGGGATGCTCTGAGGTGGCTTTGAGGCGGTTTTCGAGGATGACCAGTGTGCTGTCAATGCCTTCATGGATGTCTACTGCTTTGCATTCGGCTTCATCCAAACGGGAAAAAGTTCGGAGAGAGCTGACGATCTGGCGAATGCGCTCGGCTCCCATTCTGATCGAAGACAGGAGCCGGGGTAGGTCGCTCTCCACAAACGCCAAATCGATCGCCTCAACCGTGTTTTGAATTGCCGGCAACGGGTTGGGATAGTGGGCTTGGTAGGTGTGAATCAGCTCAAGCAAGTCCTGCATATACTGTTCAGCCGGAAACAGATTGCCATAGATAAAGTTCACCGGGTTGTTGATTTCGTGGGCAATTCCGGCGACCAGTTGGCCCAGAGAAGACATTTTTTCGCTCTGGATCATTTGCAGTTGGGTATGCTGGAGTTTTTGTAGGGCTAGCTCTAGCTCTTGTGCTTTGGTCTGGCTCTGGTCATAGAGTTCTGCCTGGTTCAGGGCGATCGTCAACTGCTCCATGACTGCCTGCAACAGCTTTACCTCGTCATCCGTCCAGCAGCGGGGCGATCGGTTTTGACAGTTCATCACCCCAATTAATCCTGAAGGGATCTGCATTGGCAAGTTTAGCGATGCTGCGTAGCCCAAATCATTAAAGAGTTGCCGAACTACTGGGTCTCCAACTTGGTGTACATCTTCAATACAAACCGTATCTAAAACAAATAGCTGTTCTGCCAGGGAACCGAGCGCCGCAACCGGATAGCGGCCTAGCAGGCTGGGCTGGGCTTCTGCGGTAGCCTGTTTGACCACTTCCCAGTAAGGCTCTTCTGCATCGGGGCAGTACCAGGCAAACGAGCAGGAATCGACCTGCATAAAGCTACGAATTTCCTCAACCGCAGTCGTCAAAATAATGTCAAAGTTGAGCGAACAGCGAACCTGACTGGTGATGCAATTAAGGAGTTGTTCGCGCTGTGCCCTTTGCTGTAGGGCGACTTCTGCCTGTTTTTGCTCGGTGATGTCGCGCACGATCGTTGAAAGATATTCGGGAGTTCCATCGGCGGCTTTGTGGGCAATAATCACCTGCGAGACAGGAATTTCTCGTCCACTGCGGCTTAAGTGAGTGGATTCCCCCTGCCAAATGCCCTGCTGAATCGCGATCGGGATGCCCTGCTCCAGCACAATCTGCTTGGAATCCTCGGTAAGAATCGTTGAGATCGGCAGTCCCATTGGGGCTTCTGCTGGCGGAATCTCCAGCAAACGCTGTCCGGCACGGTTTATATAAAGGACTCGTCCCTGCATATCGGCAATACCAATCAGGTCAGAGGTAGCTTCTAGAATCGCAGTGAGTCTTGCCTGCGCCTGTTCAGCCGCTTTGCGATCGCCAATATCCCTGATGATTGACAGAGCGTGCGGCTTATCCCTGTATCGAAAAGGAACACTTGTCACTTCAACATCGATAGAGCTGCCATCTTTGTGCAGGTCAATTCCTGTGCAGAAGAACGGCTTTCCTGCCCTGATGGTTTCAACAAACTGAAAAAACTCTGGCAAAGTGTCCTGATGCACCAACTCAGAGGGACGAAGCTCGACAAACTCCTCGGCGGTGTAGCCGTGCATCCTACAGGCTGCGGGATTGACCGAAACCACTTTGCCGGTTTCCAGATCCGTGATAACAATACCATCGTTGATGGTTTCAAAAATACTGCGGTAGTGGGATTCTGCTTGCTGAAGGGCGGCTTCAGCGATTTTGCGATCGGTGATGTCAAACGCGGTGACAACAATGCGGTGAATTCTGCCGCGATCGTCTTTCAGAGGATTGAGCGTCGTAAGCCACCAAAAGTCGCGCCCGCCAAGCGGAAGATACTCCTCGTAAGTGATTGGAGTTCCTGCCTCCAGGCATCGCTGGTAATCGTGCCGCACGACTGCCCCATGCTCCTGACCCATCAGCTCTTCCGGGGTCTTGCCGACGATCGCTTCGCTGGGAATTCCGGCGCTTCTCTCAGTTGCAGGATTCCAGCCGACAAAGCGGAACTCGCCATCTTCCAGCACGTTTACCATCGTGATGCTGTGCTCGACCGCTTCATACATACTGCGAAGCAATCGCGCTTGTTCCCGCAGTTCGGCTTCAGCCCGTTTGCGATCCTTAATTTCACGCCAGGTCGTATGGAAAATTTCTCGCCCATCGATCTCAATTTTGGTCAGCAGCACCTCTACCCAGAAATCCTCGCCATCGACTCGACGATGCATCCACTCGAACCATTGACTGCGCTGATCCGCCATTGCGGCGAACATCTCTCTTGCTTTTGCCTGAGACGACTGCCCGTCAGGCTGACATTCGGGGGACATTTGGGAAAACTGAAGAGATAGCAGCTCCTCTTTGCTGCTGCACCGCATCATCTTGACTGCCGCTTGGTTACAGTCAATGACCTCCCCATCTTCTAGAAGCAGCATCGCATCTGCAGATTCATCGAACAGTTGCCGGAACAGGGTATCAGACAGTTTTCGTCCCGTTGTAGCAGCGACTAGATTGGCTGCCACACTCCCGATCGGGTTATTGCTACAGGGGGTAGGGTCAGCCGTTTCGTATGGAGAACGAGTGTTGTCCGGCATAGGAATTTTAGAGCTGAGAAGCTGATAGGCAGATGATCGATCGCCTCCTGCCCTGACCAGGTTGGAGTAGATTGAGTTACTGCTTAGAATGCCCCTTAAGCAAGTTTTCTAACAGTTCTAAAACTCCGGCTCGACAGCAATCAGGTCTCGTGCGGTAGGTCTCGTGCAACTTCTTTTTAAGTGGCTTTTGTACGCTTTTGCTCAGTCCTCAAAGAAACCTCTACTAGGGCTACGGCTGAAATCAACAAGTACGAGAAAAAGATTGGGAAAGATTGCCTGAAAAACGACTTGAAACACCAGAGCAAATATTTTAGATTGCTCAATACATAGTTGGGTAATAGTCTTTCACTCGTTAACTGCAAGATTTTGCGATTGCAGACTTTTCGAGAGAGTCCTAGTTCCTTGAGCTTGTTGTAAACAGCAGGGATATCCCGATAAATTGTGTAAAACCACTGTTGGGGCTCTTTTCCCCAATTGCTTGCTCCCAACGTACATTCTACGAAGTTTTCTTTAGTGACCAGAACGCCGCCGTGAACTGCACAATTTCCAGCCCAGTAGGCTAATCCAGCCCAGTTTTCCAGGCTACCGGGCCACATTTCAAGCGCAGCTCGGACGTATTCGGTTTGAAAAATTGTTGAAGTGATAAAAAT
This sequence comes from Cyanobacteria bacterium FACHB-502, assembly GCA_014695325.1. Lineage (GTDB taxonomy): Bacteria > Cyanobacteriota > Cyanobacteriia > Elainellales > Elainellaceae > Leptolyngbya_A. The sequence goes on from JACJNZ010000022.1 coordinate 32,182, forward strand.
GACTGCTCCAATATCTTCCTCAAGGCATTTCTCAAAAACTGCTTTGCCATCTCTCCAATTTTCCTCCAGGTTCGTTGGCAAATAATGCTGGAGGTGTACTTCGCCAGTTTGCTTAAGCCGACCGAAGAAATTGAGGAAAATTAGGGATAAGCCTGGCTTAGACTTAAGAGAATTCAACACATAAGCAAGCGTTCCAGGTTGAATTGGATCATCATCCCCAACAATCCATACATATTTTCCAGAAGCTTGATTTAGCAAGTATTGGAAGTTTCGCATCCATCCAAGATTTTCAGCGTTTCGATTGGTCTTAAAAACGACTTTATTGAAACGAGGACGCCACTTTTCAAATATTGCTGGGGTTTGATCTTCAGAGCAGTTATCAGAAACAATCACTTCACATTCGGACTCAAACCCTTTGATTTCCTCTTCTAGCCAGGCAAGTTGACGGTCTAATTCGCCTGCTCGATTAAACGTTGGAATGCAAACTGACAACAAGATACTCATGATAGAACCTGATAGAAATAGATTACTGGTGACATTGCAATTTACTGAAGCTTTGAAGCCGGTCAGGAGTGTAATCAAGAATAGTCGAGCCAGAAGCAAAAGTTAGATGTGTCGGTTTATCTAGATGAATCTTCCCTAGATAAACTGTCTCTGACTTGTTTTTTTCCTAGATGAGATTAGGATGGAAAGCTCTTATGTATAGCGAACCCTGTAAGCACCGCGATTCTAGCTTGAGCCCTTAGCTTGAACAGCGGCAGCTTGCAGCTACTTTATCAAACCATTACAACTCAAACTCCAATTTAAGAAGTTCGAGGAATCTGCTTCCGGCATTACTTAATTTTAAAGTTGATTTTGTATAGCATTGCTCTGTAGAACTAGGTTCGCTCTTGCTTCTGCACCCTGTCCTTAGTCACTAAGACACAGCCAATAAGACACGGATATGAATTATGTTTGTGTAAACCTAAAGCTCGATCGCCCGATATTGTTCAATAATTCTCAAGAAATCTGCTTTGCGAATTTTTAACGTTTTACGATTGTCACCAATCCCTGTGTAAAACCACTCGCAGGAATGCCCAACGATCGCCGCATCTACAAAAGTGAGCAGCGGAGTGGTTGCTTGAAAGCCAAAGGGCGCAATGCCGCCGATCGGAAATCCCAGCTCCAGCACTTCTTTTTCGGTGGCAAATTTCAGGTGGTGGGGACTGACGCGAAGCTGAGCCGCAACCTGGCTTTTGTTGATTCGTTTTTCAGACTGAAGCAGAATAACAATAAATTCTCCAGTTTTGCGGTTGTTAAAGACGATCGTTTTAATCATGCAGTTTGGAAAGTAGCCAATTTGCTGTTTCACTTCTTCCATTGACAGCACAGGCTCGTGTTCTTCAACACTATATTCTGCCTGATATTGTTTTAGAATGCGTTCAACATTGATATAGCCGTTGACTTCTCGATATGCTTTCTGAGCCGTGACAAATGCATAGTAGCCGTTCTGACTTTTGGGATTTTCTGACAGAACGCGATCGGCATGAATAAAAGCATTGCTGGCTTCGGCATCTTCCAGCATATTGTTTGGTAGCAGTGCCATGATCATCGGGTAGGTGACGATCGATTTGATATCAAAAATTTTGTTAATTTCGCCTTCAACGCCTTCGTCAAACAGCTTGCAGAAAATGTTAAATCGGGTTTTTTCGGTGAGCTGTACTTCGAGCGAATTGTTTTCTTTATCAATTTGAGCGACAAGAGCTGTATCGCGCCAGTTTGGTGTGACTTTGAGCGTAATGGCATTGGCATTGTAGAACGACAGGAAAATGTAGCCTCCCGGTTTTAGCCACTCGTAAAAGCGACGCAGCATCGAAGCCGTATCTTCAATAAAACTGCCCATGCCAAAGCTGGCAATCACAAGATCACATCTGCCGTAAAATTGCGCTTCGTCATTCAGCCGCTCGTACTCAAAATCGTTGACCGAAAAGAAGATATTGCGAATGTCTTTTTCGCGCTTGATCGAGTTTGCCTGCGCGATCATATTCGGCGAAAAATCGTAGCTGTAGACCGATTCAAAATGTCTGTAGAGCGTGAAGCTGTGCCGCCCCGTGCCGCATCCCACATCGATCGCCACTTCGCCTCGATTTTCTGCTCTCAGCTTTCGGATTAGCTCATTGAGCAAATCTTCCTCATAGCTCATCGTCTCGCGGGTGGCAATCTTGGTGTTGTAGTAGTGTTTGTCATAAATTGGGGCAGCCACTTCTGACAGCACCAGATGAAACATTTTCTTTAAGCGTTTAATGAGCCGTTCTGCAACCACATTGACAATAAGCGAATACTGCTGATTGTTTCCGGGTAGCGGCACAAAATAATTAAATGATCGTGTATGCCTAATTTCATCGACTTCGGGAATATCAATAAAAATTAAATCTGTGTTGTCCTGCTTCAGAATTTGCACGATTTCTGAGTCAACTGATACCATTGACCACAGCGTAACTCGATCGATATTGTCCCGGTATTGTAGTCCTTTGATCGATCGGCGCAGCGCAAATTCAAACTGCGTTTCCTGATACAAGCTAAAAATAATCAGCAGTCGATAAACTCTAGACCGATAAATTTCCGAAAACTCATCATACGGCTGAGCAAATTCCAGCAGAATGCAGTTGCTTGCGTCTAGCCCTAAGAGCCCATTTGTGCCGGAATTGTCTTTGACTGAGGAATGGTAAGGCTTGACTTCAAAGAATCGATTGGTTAATCCTTCTTCTTCAAATTTTGCCCGAATGGTTGAGACAATATGAGCAACATTGACCTGTATTTCAAGTGGACTTTGAGAGAGCATTATGTTTAATATCAGTCTTGGATGGAAAGGGAACAGTGTTTTTCTAAAATTTGATTGGGTAAGGTCTTTTTAGAGGCTGCTTGAGGAGCAATTCTTGAGAAGTAATTAAGGTGCTGCGTTGTATCTCCTCAACTCCCTAATTTTGGAAAACTTTGAATCTTGAAGGAGAGGCAGGAAAGATTGGCTTTTAAGAAGGGCTAGGGAAATCTCCAGGGTTGAAAGCCTACTACAAGCTAGTTCGAATAACGATCGTGACTTTTCAAGCATCCTCTCGATCTCAAATCTATTCATGAATTGCAAGCCTTCTAACTCAGCATCTTTCGTACCTTTTCGATTTGCCTCGGCGCGTGCATCTTCTGGTAAAGCTCGATCGCCATTGTAAAACTTGCCTGGCTTTCCTCCACGAGCCGCATTTTTTGATAGGTCAGCCCAAGCTGATAGTAAACTTCTGCCAGATCTGCTTTTGCGCCAATCTGGTCGAGCAAGCTGCGGGCGTTGCGCAGGTGGGCGATCCCGGTTTGAAACTGTCCCTTCGATCGTTCGATCACTGCCATGCCGTTCAATGCTTTTGCCTGCACGAGAACGTAGCGGCTTTGCTCGGCGAATTCTTGTGCGAGTCGATACATTTTGAGGGCGCGATCGGGTTCGCCCAGATTTTGATACGTGAGTCCCAGGAAGATGAGGCTGTAGCCGTATCCCCAGCTTGTGCCGTGAAAAATTTCAAACTCGCTCAGCACCTTTTGCATATATTGACGGGCGATTTGCGGTTGATGAAAGCAGGAATGCAGATACGCGAGACAAAACCAGGAACCCACTGCGTACAGATGACACTCGGTATGGAACGCGAGTTCCTGCACCTGCTCAAACAAATGCGCTGCCTCTTTCAGTTCCCACAGCTCGATCTGGCACAGTCCAGTATTAAATAAAGCCAGGATTTCCAAACTTCTAAGGTCATACTCTACGGCGATCGCTCTGGATTTTTCGTGACACTGCATCGCCTGCTGAATTCGTCCGGTAAACCAGTACAAATCGCCCAGATGGTTGTAGAGTTGGCTGAGGACGTAGCCTGGCTGAACCCGATCGATAATTTGCTCGATTGCGCTGGTCATGCGCTGCAAAATGCCAATTCGATAGGCAGCCACGCCCAAAGATTCTTCCGGTTCCCAGGGGCTATGTCGCCGATGCAAAATTACTCTGGCTGCTGCTTCATCGTCGTTGATTTGCAAGCAGTGATAGTAAGCTTCTAGGGCTGTCAGTGCGTCCTCGATCGTCCGAATGGTTCTCACCCGTGCCGTCCAAAACAGAGCCGCCTGCTGATTTACCAGTTGCCAGTCTGGACTTGCTTTGAGTCGGGCGATCGACTCTGCCTGAATTGCCGGATGCAGCCGATACTCGCCGTGATGCGATTCCACCAAAAACCAGTCGCGCAAACAGCGCAGAATTCGCCCATGCTGCTCTTCGGGTGCGTCCCATAAGAGACCAATCATGCCTTCGGGAGGCAGGGTGGCGATATCTTGAAAGCGGTAGCAGCCCAGGCGACAAAGCAGGCGATAGGCTTCCGGGTAAAGCTGCTGAAGGCGATCGAAGTGGCTGGCAATGAGATCCTGCAAATCAGTTTCGCACAGCAAATCGTCCTGGTGTGCCTGCCAGTAGGCGGTGAGGTCGCCTTCATAGTCAAGCCGTACCGCGCTGCTGAGGATGGTCATTGCTTTGGCATTGCCGCGATATGCCCCGTGCATTTGCTCCAGCGAAGTGAGGTCGGGCGGGATGTGCTGATGCTCAAAAAACTGTGCCCAGGCAGAGAGATCAAGCTGCGGCAAAACATAAGGATGCAGGTTCACCGTTGCTTCATGGACAGGTTCGCGGCTGGTAATCAGTGTGATTGACTGTGCGGCCGGATCGGTCAGCACTTCCAGCAGAGCAACGTAATTGCGGTGAGGCTTAAGCAAATGACCGCTGCGGTCGAGTGCCGTCTCAAAGTTATCGATCAAAATTCCCACCGATTGCTGGCGCAGCTTTTGCCGCAGCCGCTCGAGTGCCAGGCGAAAATCGGCCGTTGGGTCTTCTTGGAAGTAGCGTTGCAGCCATTCCTGCACCAGCATTTCTGCCGGGATTAAGTTCTGGCTTTCCTTTGCCATCCAGCCTTCTAGCTTCAGCGTGAAGTGATGCTGCCGCAAAAATTCCGATGCCAGTGTGGTTTTTCCCAGCCCCCCTTCTCCCAGAATTAAGATTGCCTTTGCGCCTTTTTGCCGCAGTTCTTCCAGGTCGCTCATGGCGCGGGCACGTCCAACAAAGCTAATGCTTGCCACCGCGATCGAGGCAGGACGCTGGGGCAGAGTGAGATGGCTGCCATAACCCGCGACTTTGCGCCAGTCGAGCTGAAGCAGTTGGCAGCACTGCTTAAACGTTTCAATGTAGAGCGGTTTGCGCTGCATCAGCCGCTGCCAGGTGTCGAGGGCAGTGTTGCCCAGTGCCGATCGAATCACGGTGGGGCAATCGGTGGGACTATCGAGCGCGTCATCCTGCTGCATATAGAGCTGTTCGCTGACCTGAAGGATCTTTTCTAGCCCCGATCGCGAAGGCTTCAGCAAAAAGGCGGGTTCGACAATGAGCGTTGTGCCGTTTCTACGAATCACATCCACAATTTCGCCTGCGGCAATGCTGAGATTTTGAGGACAGCGAGCTAGCCACCAGGCACTATTGAAGTAAACTTGTCCGGTTCGACGCGGCTGAATTTCACGTTCAACGATCGCCTGTCCCTGCCAGGGTTCTCCTTGTTCATCAGCCGTTGATTTGTCGAATCGATCGGGTTCTAACCCGTTTGCTAGATCAAACTGCATTTTGATTAACTCCCTGATTCAGGCGGCAATGCTGGAAAAGCGATCGCAAGAGCAAAGACATTTGCTTACTGTTTGGCTTCTTTTATTCTCGCGGGTGATCGCGTAGACAGGCGGCGTCTCCGGGGAAAATCTTTAGGGTTGTCTCCGAGTCGAGCATTTCTGAGGGGAGGGTGAAATCAAACGATGAATTCAGATGAACACTGTAAATTGAATTGTGCGTGAATTAAAGCGTGAATCGTGCTCGGACACTAAAAAGTTACAGAAAAGCAAGCCTTGGGACACAGGTAATCCCATTGCCAAGCATGAGTCTACGAACTTTGAGGAACATTTTGTGAAACGTCCCTGGAGGAACATCTCGATCGAAAGACTGATTAGCGATCGAAATAAATCAAAATAAGCGGAATACAAAATCAGCTCTACGAGTGATCCGGGATGCTTATTCCCTACAACAATGGCTGTTGAAAATCCAGAAATCAAACCTACTTTTTGGATCAGCCGGTCTGCCCCTCCTGCAAGGGAGGAGTGCTTTCCGTAGCGGGGACTTGCAAAAAGCCGAGACGATCGAACGGGAAAAAGCAGAAGATTGCACGACCGATAATATTCTGACGCGGCAAAAAGCCCCAGACGTGAGAATCATTACTGTTGTTGCGGTTGTCACCCATCACAAAAAACTGGTCTGCAGGAACGCGTACTGATGGCATTTCGTAGGCAGGCGGCTCGGCAAGGTAGGCTTCGGTCAGGGATTGACCGTTGATTAAAACATTGCCCTGCGTCACTTGCACGATGTCTCCCGGTGTGCCAATCACCCGCTTGATAAATGCCTTATCAGGCGCATAACCAAACTGCTGAAGCTGGAGCGGCGGGTCAAAAACGACAATCTCTCCGTGCTGGGGCGATCGAAACCGATAAGCAATTTTCTCTACCACGAGCCGATCGCCAATTTGCAGGGTAGGCAGCATCGAATCCGAGGGAATGTAGCGCGGCTCTGCTACAAATAGCCGAATCACGATCGCCAGCACCAGCGCGATGCCTAAAATTTGCACGTTGTCTCGCTGTCCTTTCGAGAGGCGCGACCACCACGAGCCAGACTGCTTCTTAACAGAAGCTTCAGTGTTGGCGGATTGAGCATTGGGGGGAACGTTTTGCGATTCAGAAGCCATCGGGATTCAGAAGCCAATAGATAGAGCGAATTTCTCTCGATCGAGAGACCATCCCAACCTTACAATTTTTTTAACCGTATTCCCAGGAGAGCCGTAAATTATGGCAAGTTCAGCGTCGGGCGATTCAACAGCTCCCTCGGAGCAGGCAAACTCAAAACAAAATTTAGAACAGTGGTACATTGTCAAACAGCCGAGCGGAGTCTGCCAAATTCTCTCTGTTGCCGAAGCTTCTGAGTTTGCGAATTGGTCTGATCACGAGAAATGGGGACCGTTTCAGTCCCAGGGCGAAGCGATCGCCCGTCGGGTGGGGCTGATCCGGGCTGGAAAGTGTCAACCTCAGTAAAAAGTGTCAGTCCCAGTAAAGAGCCAGCCCTAGTAAAGAACTGATTGCCGCTTTGCTAATCATTCACCGGACGATTCCCCGGATGATTCACCCGCTCATTCACCCCATTATTGGTTTACTCGCCATTTTTGCTGCCCCTATGTCCTTTCGATCGCTCAACCTCCCCATTGCCCAACTCACCGAACCCACTTCGATCGCCCTCGCCCAATCCATCTACGTTCAAGGCATCGAAACCCCGCTTCAGCCAGAGCCGGTTGCTTCGCAGTTCCCTATAGGGATAATCGAGACGGCGTTTGTTTATCGAAAAGGCAAACAGACCAGAAATCAGCCGATCGTGTTACTCCACGGATTTGACAGCTCTGTGTTTGAGTTCCGGCGGTTGCTGCCGCTGCTTGCAGAACACGAAGACACCTGGGCGATCGATTTGCTGGGGTTTGGATTTACCGATCGTCCGGCGGGAATTCCCTTTAGCGCAGCGGCAATCAAGACTCATTTTTATTACACCTGGAAAACGCTGATCGGTCAGCCGATGGTGCTGGTGGGGGCTTCGATGGGGGGCGCGGCTGCGATCGATTTTGCCCTGACTTATCCAGAAGCAGTGTCGCGGCTGGTGCTGATTGATAGTGCAGGCTATTCGGCAGGTCCGCCGATCGGCAAATTCCTAATTGAGCCAATAGGCAGGTGGGCGACTAATTTTTTGCGAAGTCCGAAGGTGCGTCGCGATGTCAGCCTGAAGGCTTACGCTGATCCCCAGTTTGTCACCGACGATGCCCTATCCTGTGCGGCACTGCACCTGGAGCATCCCCACTGGCAAAATGCTTTGATTGCCTTTACGCAGAGCGGGGGCTACCGTTCGTTTCGCAGGCAGCTTGCCCAGCTTCAGCCGCCAACGCTGATTCTGTGGGGCAAGAACGATCGCATTTTGGGCATCAAAGATGCAACTCGCTTGCACCAGGCAATTCCCCAAAGTCGTCTGGTCTGGATCGATCGCTGTGGTCATGTGCCGCATCTAGAGCAGCCACAGTTAACCGCCGCCCATATTTTGAAATTCCTGGAGCCTGAGTAAATGTTTCAGGGTGAATGGTTCAGGAGTCCCCATAGTCCTGCGTTTGCCCCCAATCCCCGACCCATGAGACACTTCCGCTTCAGGATGCGGTTCAGAATTCGGTTCAAAGTTCCTCAATCTCGAAAATTTCGAGGGATTTCATGCTCTCTTCCGGCTCAAAGTTCCCCACGGATGGGAATTTGGGGGGCGGTTCAGGTCGCTTCCTCGCAGCTTCAAACATCCTCTTAACGGGCGAATGTTCCTGCCCTGTGTCGTGATATTGTTAAAGCTCCCCCTGTCTGAGCGATCGAGGAATGCTGCTGTGAAGTCGTCTGCTCCGCCATTTGCTCCGAAAGTATTGGTCATCCTGAATGGTAAGGGCGGCGTGGGTAAAACAACAACAGCAATTAACCTGGCGGCAGTATTTGCAGAAAGGTTTCGGGTGCTGCTAGTAGATGCCGATCCGCAGGGATCAGCAAGCTGGTGGGTGGAGCGCAGTCAGCGCAGTTTGGGATTTGATTTGTCGCAGGAAGCCGACCCTACTCTGCTAACAGGACTGCGGCGCGTCAAGGATTACGAGCTGATTGTCGTGGATACCCGACCCGCGCTGGACTCCGAATCTCTGATGGCAGTGATTCCGGCAGCCGATTATTTGCTTTTACCGACCCCGCCTGCCCCAATGGATCTGTCTGCCCTGATCGAAACGGTGAAGCGCACGGTGATTCCGGCTCAAGTTCCCCATCGGGTGCTGCTTACTCGCGTTGATCCCCGCAGTCTGGGGGAAGCTCTGGAGGCACAAAATACGCTGCTCGAAATGGGCATTCCTGCCTGTCATGCGTTTATTCGAGCGTACAAAGCACACGAACGAGCGGCATTAGAGGCGCAGTCTGTCATTCAGTGGCGCGGCAAAAACGGGCGAGAAGCAGAGGCAGACTATCGGCGCGTTGCGGAGGAAGTGCAGCGGGATTGGGCATGATGTGAGCATGATTATTGATAAAATTTGCATCTGGAGTAGGCGGCAAAGGCTAGAATTTGAAGGGATTGGAGGCAACTATGGCAAAGAAGCGGCTTTCGGATTTACTGCGGGACGAAGTCAATAAATCGGCAGATAAGGCAGGGCAAGCGGCTGAGCCTTCTTCTGAACCATCAAACGAGCCGTCGAACGAGCCGGCAAATCAGTCATCCAATGAGTCGGCAAACGAGCCATCGAACGAGTCGGCAAATCAGTCAGCAGATCAGTCAGCAAAATCAACCGGGGCGAAGCCAGCCAAGCCACCTGAAAAATTGCCTGCTTCGAGTCAGCCGACGATCGACTCAGCCGATTCAGCCATAAGTAAGGCAAGTCCCGAAACCCCTGCTGAAGCCAAAACAACCGCCCCCCAGGGAGAACCACTTCGCCTCGGCGTTCATCCCAGCCAGCAGAATCAGCAAGATGCAACCGCTGAGGTAGCTGCTGCCCAGTCTGCTCGACGCAATAGCCCCACCAAAGCAGAACTCGAAACCACGATCGCCGAACTCAAAACTCAGCTCGAAACGGCTCAGCAGCAGAAAGAAAGCTTTGACCAGCAGATCGATCACCTTCAGGCAGAAGTGAAGCGGCAGCAGTCTGTAATCGACCAGCTTCAAGCGGAGATGCAGCAGTCTAAATCGCTCAGAGCTGAACTGGAAGAAGCCCGACAAGTCATTCTCAAGCTTTCGGAAATCAACGTCAAACCCGTTGACGCGAAGTACGCCAGCAAGGAACAGGACACGCGTAAGCAACAGGACACCCGTAAGGAAATCGCTGGCACAGCAACGCATGGTGTGGCTCCGACTGCCCATCTTCACTATGTTAAAGCGGGAGAATCACAACCAATCCCGCCTCAGTCTGCTATCAGTAAATCCGGTGCGCCGATCGTTCCAGCGCCTTCTAACGCGGCTGAACCCGAGCTAGAGTCCAAGCCAGTCCAGTTCAAGATGCCCGCTTCCAACGAAGATGCAGGCAAACTCGCGCCGCCCAGCCGACACCAGCAGGAACTTCGCCGCATTCTCGACCACCCGATCCGACCCGCCTCCCTGCCACCGATGTCAACGCCGCAAAAGGAAGACAAGAAGCTGAGCGAAACGGACATGGGCTGGGTGGATTGAGATCGTTAAGATAGATAGAGCCAGTATTAGCGAACGTGAAGCTTCATGACCTCAACCCTCATCAGTTCCTCCTCCGGTCTTAACGCACCCCTGAATGCGCCTACCGTTCATCAATTGTCCAGTGGACTGACAATCGTTGCCGAGCAAATGCCCGTCGATGCGGTGAATCTGAGTCTCTGGGTGGGGATTGGTTCTGCGATCGAAACTGACGAAATCAATGGCATGGCTCACTTCTTGGAGCACATGATCTTTAAAGGCACGCAGCGGTTGCAGAGCGGTGTGTTTGAACGAGAAGTCGAGCAGCGCGGCGCAGCCACCAATGCAGCAACCAGCCAGGACTACACCTACTACTACATTACCTGTGCCCCTCAAGACTTTGCTGCCCTGGCTCCACTCCAGATTGAAGTTGTGCTGAATGCTGCCATCCCAGATGATGCCTTTGAGCGGGAGCGAATGGTCGTTCTGGAAGAAATTCGCCGCTCTGAAGACAATCCTCGTCGCCGCACCTACGCCCGATCGATCGAGGCAGGATTCGATCGCCTGCCCTATCGCCGTCCCGTTCTTGGACCTGCCAGTGTCATCGAAAACTTGAAACCGCAGCAAATGCGCGACTTCCACGCAACCTGGTATCGTCCTCAGTCGATGACCGCCGTTGTTGTAGGGAACCTGCCCGTCGATCGCCTGATCGAAATTGTTGCCGAAGGCTTTGAAGCAGCTCAATCCAGCAATTCTCCCACGCCCACAGTTCCCAGCCCCCATCTCCTCTCCCACTCCCCCGAAGCCCCCTTTACCGAAGTCAGCCGTCAGGAATTTGAAGACGACGGCTTGCAGCAGGCGCGTCTGGTGATGATGTGGCGCGTTCCCGGTATGGAGGATTTAGCTGAAACCTATGCGCTGGATGTGCTGGCTTCAGTGTTGGCACGCGGACGGACTTCTCGCCTGATTCGGGATTTGCGCGAAGAGCGAGGCTTGGTATCGAGCATCTCGGTCAGCAATATGACTTATACGCAGCAGGGCTTGTTCTACCTCGCTGCCCAGCTTCCTACTGAAAATATTCCAGCCGTAGAAGCCGCTGTGCAGCAGCACATTCGCCAGCTTCAAACCGAGCCGATCCAGGAATCTGAGATCGAGCGCATTCGCACTCTGGTTGCTAATCGCTTTATTTTCGCCAACGAAACGCCAAGCGATCGCGGCAGTCTCTACGGCTATTACCAGGCAATTCTGGGCGATCTGGCTCCTGCACTCGACTATCCGGCACAAATTCAGGCGCTAGAGGCGATCGATCTGCAGCGGGCAGCGCAACGCTATCTCGACCCGGATGTCTATCGTGCCGTAGTGATGAAGCCGACCGTTTCGTAAGTGCCGTCAGCAATCCCGTCAGCAGTGCCGCTAGAACTCCAATGCAGTGGAACGAAATTGCCGCCCACATTTCTCAGGTGACTGATCAGCCCTTTCAGGTGGCACACCAGCGATCGGTCGGGGGCGGCAGTGTCAATCAGGCATACGCGATTTCTGGCGGCGAACAGTCCTATTTCGTCAAGCTAAACCAGGCGAGTCGGCTTGCCATGTTTGAGTCGGAGGCATTGGGACTGCGGGAAATCGGCAAAACGGGAACGATTCGAGTGCCGCAGCCAATCTGCTGGGGAGTGAGTGGCAACGCTGCCTATCTGGTGCTGGAATGGCTGGAATTAGGCTACGGTGAACCGCCGACCTGGGAGGCAATGGGGCGCAATCTGGCGGCAATGCACCGCATCACCAGTGCTCAAGGTTTTGGCTGGCATCAAAATAATACGATCGGCTTTATTCCCCAAATGAATTCGTGGACGCAAAGCTGGGTCGAGTTTTGGATCGAGCATCGGTTGGGCTATCAGTTTCAGCTTGCCCGCCGCAAAGGAGGACGCTTTTCTCAACAAGATCGCCTGCTGGCTGCCGTTCCCAAAATTCTGGCGGGACATAATCCGCAGCCTTCTCTTGTGCATGGCGACCTCTGGACAGGCAATGCCGCTGTGACGCTTGAGGGAGAGCCTGTGATTCTTGACCCGGCAACCTATTACGGCGATCGCGAAGTGGATCTAGCCATGAGCCAGCTTTTTGGCAGTTTCCCGACCGGGTTTTACAGTGCTTACCAGGCGGCTTTTCCGCTCGATTCAGGGTATAAAACTCGCAAAATTTTCTATAACCTGTATCACATTCTCAATCACTTCAATCAGTTCGGCGGCAGCTATGAATCCCAGGCAAATCAAATGATTGCATCGCTGTTGTCGTAAATGGAAGCGATCGGTTTCAGCCGGAAGATCTCTCGATTCTAAAGCAGTACAATATGGGCATCTAGCTCGATCGAACTCATCTTTGGGGACAGAAGCAGGCAGACTGTAACGATCGAAATTAGGATGATTCTTCCTATTTCTGAAACATCTAATTTCCGGCGTCGATCGTCTCAAACTGCTTCGCGTAAAAGCGAGCATAGCGTCCACTGTGCGCCAGAAGTTCCTGATGCGTTCCCGATTCCACCACGCGACCCTGCTCTATTACCAGAATGCGATCGGCGCGACGGATGGTAGCGAGGCGGTGGGCAATGATAAACACGGTGCGGTTTTGCATTAGTCGTTCGAGAGCTTCCTGCACCAGGGCTTCGGATTCAGAGTCAAGAGCAGACGTGGCTTCATCCAGAATCAGAATGCGGGGATTGAGCAGGACGGCACGGGCGATCGCAATGCGCTGTCGCTGTCCGCCGGAGAGATTCACGCCCCGTTCCCCCACCCAGGAATCATAGCCGTCTGGAAACTGGGAAATAAACTGATGAGCATTTGCAACTTTTGCAGCAGCAATCACCGCGCCGATATCATAATTGTGCTGACCAAAGGCAATATTTTGGGCGATCGTCCCGGAAAATAGCACCGTTTCCTGCGGCACAATTCCGATCTGGCGACGGAGGCTGCTGAGCGTCACCTGACGAATATCCACCCCATCAATCAGGATTTGTCCGGCTTGCGGATCGTAAAAGCGCGGCAGCAGATTCACCAGCGTTGTTTTGCCTGCCCCCGATGCCCCGACTAATGCGATCGCTTCACCGGGAAACGCCAGCAGGCTGAGGCTTTGCAAAACGGGCTGATTGGGTTTGTAACTAAAGCAAACATCGCGCAATTCGACCTTGCCGCTCACCCAGGGTAGGGGTTGAGCGTTGGGTTGCTCGACGACGGCAGGCTCGATGTGCAGCAGCTCAAAAATGCGATCGACCGAGGCTTCTGCCTGCTTGAATTCGTTGTAGTTTTCTGGAAGGTGGGCGATCGGGTCAATCAGCCATGCTACTGCAACCGCATAGCTACCAAACTCCGTTCCGGTGAGGTTGCCCTGCGCGATTTGCCAGCCCCCCAGCAGCAGTAGCAGCAAAATACTCACCGCATATAGAAAACCCACCACGGGAAACTGCACTGCCTTCAGCCATGCTGCCTTGTACTTTGCCCGCCGATTGCGCTCGGCTTCTACACTAAAGCGATCGACTTCATACGCTTCTGCCGCAAATGCCCGCACTAATCGAATGCCGCTAAAAACTTCTGTCACCAAGGAAGATAAATCAGAAATTAAAGATTGACTGCGGCGAGATTGTTTTAAGATACGTTCGCCAAACCAGCTAATCAACCCACCCAATAACGGAACGGCAATTAAACTCGCCAGCGTGAGCTGCCAATTGAGATACACCATGTAACCAAACACGAGAATCAACTGCAACACGCAGGGGATGAAATCGTGAAAGACTTTGTTGATGGCTTCACCAATGCGATCGATATCTTCTGTTAATCGATAAGTGAGATCGCCCGTCTGTGCTCGTTCAAAATAGCTGAGGCTCAAGGTTTGCAGGTGTGCGTAGGTTCGCTTTCTTAAATTCAGCGCGATCGCCAGAGAAGCCTTTGCCATCAGCGCATCCTGTCCGTACTGTGCCGTCTTCTGCACTAGGAAGACGAGTGCCACGATCGCCGCTGTTTTCGCCAGATTCAGCACATCCCCCTTCACCAAAAAACTGAGCAGTTGCCCACCCAATGCTGCTAAAAGGGGCCAGCAAACCGTGAAAACCAGCGTACAGAGCAATGCCTGAACGATCGTGCCTGTTTGAGGACGGAGGTAGGGGAGGAGTTGCCAGTAGGTCGATCGGGGCATGGGGTGGATGGGGAGGTGAAAAGATATGAGGAGGTGGAAAGATGGGGGGATAGGGAGATGAAGAGAGGGAGATGGGTATTAGGAAAATGGGGAGTAAAGGGCAAAGAGGGTGAGGGACTAGAGAAGTAACTTCCTTTTCAGATTCAAGTTTGCTAGTGTTTTCACCTCATCCCCTTATCCCCTGAAGTGCTCGACGCAAGTCCCCTCCCTGTTCAGCAAGACGCTGCTTGGCGGCGATCGCATCCAGTCCGCTCCAGTGCATCAGGAGGGCAAGTTTGACTTGACGATCGCTTTTTTCTAAAAGTTCGGCGGCCTCCGAGCGGGGGAGTTGGGTCAGGTCTTGCAAAATGCGAAGGGCGCGATCGTACAGCTTGCGATTAGTGACGGAGACATCGACCATCCGGTTGCCGTAGACTTTGCCCAGTTTCACCATTGTTCCGGTCGAGAGGATATTCAGGGCGAGTTTAGTGGCGGTTCCGGCTTTGAGGCGAGTAGAGCCTGCGAGAATTTCTGCCCCGACCAGGAGGCGAATATCAACATCAACGGAGAGGCTGACCTGCTCGATCGGCACACAGGCAATAAAAATCGTGTTTGCGCCACGCTGCTGAGCTGCGTGAATGGCTCCATGCACATAAGGGGTTGTGCCGCCTGCGGTGATCCCGACGACAACATCGTGATTTGTGATCTGGCGATGAGCGATCGCTTCCATGCCGTCTTCTGCCCGATCTTCGAGATCTTCGGAGCTGCGAACCAGTGCCCCAGCTCCGCCTGCGATAATGCCCTGCACCAGTTCAGGCGGCGTACAGAAAGTGGGAGGACATTCGGCAGCGTCGAGAACGCCTAAGCGTCCGCTCGTTCCCGCACCCACATAAAACAGCCTGCCGCCCCGCCGGAGAGATTCTGCAATGAGATCGATCGCCTTTGCCAGGTCTGCTTTTGCGGCTGCTACGGCTGCCACTGCCTGAGCATCTTCCTGGTTGAATAGCTCAACGATCTCCACGGCGGTCATCTGATCGAGGTTCTGGCTGTTGGGGTTGGTCTGCTCGGTCAGCAAATGTCCCCGTTCCGTCATATTCTGCATGGGTAGCGAGTGCGAGAGGATGTCCGAGCTAAAGTGTACCGTTTGTCGGACATGGGATCTAGCAGGGGAACTTCTCCTACTTCACCTTCGGATATAGCCCATAATCGCGCAAATATCTGTAGTCCCGCAGAATTCGATCGTGGTCAAAGCAAAGCAGCTGGGGAATTTCCCAGAGTTCAAACACGCCGATCCCTTGAGCATCATCTTCGGCGATCGGATCACCAATGGCAGTTGCAACATAAACAGCACTCATCGTATGCTGACGCGGATCGCGCTTCGGGTCAGAATAAACCCCCAGCAGCTTCACCAGTTCGACCTGAAGGCAGGTTTCCTCGAAGGCTTCGCGCATGGCTGCCGATTCTGCCGATTCGCCGTAGTCGATAAAGCCGCCCGGAATTGCCCAGCCCAACGGCTCGTTTCTGCGCTCAATCAGGACGATTGGGCGATTGGGGCGATCGATTAGCTCGATGATAATGTCAACGGTGGGGGTAGGATTGTGGTGAGTCACGGGGCGTTCCCTGAAAAATGGCTAACAATCAGAATAAATCCTTGCCGAACCAGAACCCGCTCTAAAATGAGAGAAGTTTTCTGGAGGACTACGAGATGACGCAATCGATCCCCTCCGCTGCGGCTGGATCGGCAACGGGCAGAGCAGGAACGACAACGGGCAGAAGCCGCTGAGCAGGAGCTTGCCCGACTCCGATCGCTCCTACAAAACACTAATTCCGACGCTTGAACTAAGCCGAACTCCTCCATGTGAAAGATGAGCCGATCGCCCTAGACGTGCCACATTCAATCTAACTCCCTTAACGTTCTATGACTCAACGCTTTGTTACACAACTGCGCGTTCGCCACTACGAGATGGATGCTCTAGGTCACGTTAACAATGCCGTCTATCAGCACTATCTGGAGCAGGCAGCAATCGAGCATTCCGAATCCCTTGGCTTCACCCCCGATCGCTACCGGGCATTGGGAGGATTGTTTGTCATGCGGCGAGTGGCGATCGAGTATCTGCGTCCGGCAGTGGCAGGCGACATGCTGAAAATCACCACCTGGCTCCAGGAAATGCGTGGAGTCCGTACCCTGCGTTGCTACGAGATCCGCCGCCAGGGAGAACCCGATTTGATTGTTTCTGCGGAGGCTCTCTGGGTCTGGGTCGATGAAGCAACGATGCGTCCAAAGCCGATCCCGGAGGCGATTCAGGAGGCGTTTGGGGAGTTGGTTAAGCGGTAGAAGAGATAAGGAGATGAGGGGATAAGGGGTGAGGAGCGAGTCGGGATGCAGTTGAAAGGGGTCTGTGAACAGGAATTGCAGAGTTTGTCTAAAATCCTTTAATCCAACAATTATCACAGCATTTATCAATCGACTTGGACGATCAACAGCACACTATTACCCTAGAATCCCCGATTGCAAACAACCAATCTATCCCTTTCTCCTCCTTGATCTCCCCCTGCCCCTATCCCCCCTACCAACCCAATGGAGGCACACAATGACCACACTCCAAGGCTCATGGCTACACCAATCGATTATCAGTAATGGCGTGAAGCTGCACTACGTGACCCAGGGCGAAGGTCCACTCATGCTGATGATGCACGGATTCCCGGAGTTCTGGTACTCGTGGCGGCATCAAATTCCTGAGTTTGCCAAAGATTACAAGGTGGTGGCGATCGATCTGCGCGGCTATAACGAGAGCGACAAGCCACAGGAGGTCAGCGCGTATCGAATGCCGGAACTGCTGCTGGATGTCGAAGGAGTCATTCACGGGCTAGGCTATGATTCTGCCGTGGTGGTGGGGCATGACTGGGGCGGAATGATCGCTTGGACGTTTGCCTATGACTATCCGCATTTGGTCGATCGGCTGATCGTGCTCAATCTTCCTCACCCTGCCAAGTTTGCTCAAGGACTACGAATGCCGCAACAGTTGCTTCGCAGTTCCTATATCTTTCTGTTTCAGATTCCAGGTCTGCCGGAAATGCTGATTCAGGCAAATGACTATCAGTTGTTGGCAACTGCATTGACCGGGATGGCAGTCAATAAGCAAACCTTCGCATCCGCAGATTTAGAGGCATACAAAGACGCGGCTGCAAAACGGGGCGCACTCACCGCAATGCTCAACTACTATCGGGCGAATTTCTTGCAGTCGGAACTGCTCAGTCGCGACTGGGGAATGCTGGACGTGCCAACGCTGATGATTTGGGGCGAGAAAGACACTGCCCTCGGCACTGAACTTACCTATGGTACTGAGGAATACGTCGAGGATTTGACTATTCGCTATATTCCCAACTGTAGCCATTGGGTACAGCAGGAACAGCCGCAGCTTGTAAATCAGTACATTCGCGAGTTTTTGGCACAGCCAAAGTAGAAGCAGGAATGCGGGATGCCGGGGTAGGACTGAGTAAGCAGAGCGACTGCTGTCTCACTCAGTCCAGTTTGATGATCCGCCTGTTGGTAAGACAGTGGTTAGGCAGAAGGAACCGCAGCCTGAGCGGTGAGACCCACGGCTTCTGCATACTTCAAATAGGTTTCTACCGAAGCAATGACGACCCGTGCCTCAATTGCCAGCAGTTCAATGCCGACCAGCGAAACCCGCACTCAGGTATCGACAACAATCCCTTTGTCGAGAATGCGATCGACAACTTCAGCCAGGCTAGACGAGGAATTCACTTTTTCAACTGCCATCCAATACGCTTGAATAAGTTATCGAGTTGTAGAATTGTCAGTGAGCGTACGTTCAACAGAATAAGAATTTGATGCCTTAGCGATCACGAGATAAATACTGGAAGAACAGAAGTTTGAATAAACGGAATCTCGGTAAAATCACGAGAAAAAATTTCCGTAGAATCACTAATTATTTATCTTTTTGATAAATTGCTGAAAAAGTGAACCGCCCAGATCGTATTTTCAGCAATAACACGTTTATGATGTTTAGGATTTAATAAAGAAAAGAATTTGACACGTCATGGTTTGGACGAGAACTTGGCTTGCCGCTTGTAAGAGATTGGCAAGTATAGGATTCAAACCCAGCCTAAACCGGTGCAAACGATTTTGTGAATGAAAGCATTAGCTCTCTTGACTCGTTTGATCGCGTAATTGTTATTTTTTACCCAGTTTTGGGCTTCATAAGAAATAAATGATGCTATTCAAACTTCTAAGTTGGCTCACTTAGAGAATTGGGGCGAGGGAGGCAGGTACCATTGTGGAAAAGTTATCGCTAGGGCAGTTTCTAGTTCATGTTAAATCAATCAAGAACTCACAGCTGACGGGCACTTATACCCTCCAATCTAATGCCAATCAGTCTTGGAAGCTTGTGTTTCGCTTGGGGCGAATTGCCTGGGGTGGCGGGGGTGAGCATCGCTTTCGTCGGTGGTATCGCTGCATAAAGCATTATTGCCCTGAGCTTGATCCTGGAGGAATTCGGCTTCGTCAACAGGACATCGTGAGCGATTGGGAATATACGGCGATCGCCCTTTTAATGATGCGGCAGCAAATTTCACGCGATCAGGGAATTGCAATGATTCAGCAAGTCGTCATCGAAGTTTTGTTTGACCTGGTGCAAAGCTTTGAAGTCAATAGCAGTCTAATGGGACATTTTGAGCCGCAGGCCGATGTCGGTGAACCACCAGTTTTATTAGATTCAGAACAGGCAGTTGCCCGATCGCAGTACCTCTGGGGCAATTGGTTTAACGCTGGATTAACCAGCATTTCGCCTAATCTCGCACCCGTTTTAAAGAATGCCAATGCTCTTGAAAAGCAGCTCTCCGGCAACTCTTACAGTTCGCTCAAATCACTGGTCAACGGCAACTCATCCTTGCGAGATCTCGCCTTTCAAATTAAGCAGGATGTACTGGCAGTTGCGCGTTCTTTTAGCCCCTATTTTCAGCAGGGCTTAATGGGCTTGCAAACGATCGCCGACTTACCCGCTCCCCCTTACCAGCTCACCGAGCTAAAGGTCAAAGTGGCAGAGCATCAACCTCTGATCGTTTGTATTGACGATAGCGTGAAAGTCTGTGAAACGATGAGTGAAATCATTACCCAGGCAGGATACCGCTTCATTGCAATTCACGACTCTTTCCAGGCATTGCCCACGCTTCTGGCTCAGAAACCCAGCTTTATCTTTCTCGATCTCGTAATGCCGATCGCAAGCGGTTATGAGATCTGTACTCAAATTCGTCGCGTTTCATCCTTCAAAGATATCCCAATTGTGATTCTGACGGGGAATGATGGCATTATCGATCGCGTTCGCGCCAGGGTGGTGGGTGCTTCTGACTTTCTCTCGAAACCGATTGAGTCTGATAAAGTCATTGCTGTGATCAACCGTCATTTGAGAAATCGCACTGCGGGTTCTGCGAATCGTTCTTTAGAGAACCGATCGATCGTCTCTCCAGAATTTTCGACTGATTCTTTTATCGTTTAACCCTTTATTCTCTCTGGAATTCACCGCTATGAATACTGTACTCCTCGTCGAAGATTCTCAAACAGAAGCAGATTTCGTGGGTCGTTGCTTACAGCAAGCTGGACTTTATGTGGTTAGTGCAACAAGTACCGATGAAGCGCGCACCCGCCTGCAACAGCACAAGCCAGACCTGATTGTGCTAGACGTGATTCTGCCCGGACAGAGTGGGTTTGAATGGTGCCGGGAGTTAAAAAGCACTGCCCAAACCAGCTCGATTCCAGTCGTGATTCGCTCATCGAAAAGCACCGAAGCCGACCAGCTCTGGGGAAAAATGTTGGGTGCAGATGCCTATGTGCCCAAATCCGAAAGCTATCAGGCACTCGTGCAAACCGTGCAGAAATTACTTCGGAGTTGAGTGATGCAGCAGCTACATCAACGGAATCTGGGGCTTCCGCCAGACCAGATCCGGCAAAAGCAGGCGCAGCAGGGAGACATTCAGGCGATCGCCGTGCTGCTGAATCAGAAACTCAATTCCAGAGGCATTCAGGTTCAGGGCAATCGCAGAGAGAATCGAGTGGGCATTTTGCTGGAATCTACCACCCCGCTACCGCACCAGCCGTTGCTGACGTGGGTTCATCAAGAGTTGAGTACTCTCAATCCAAAAGGAATTGCTCAGATTGAAGTGTATGGACGAATCAAGGGACAGCACCAGACAGAATGGCAGGCAGTCATCAACCTGAAGCGTAGCATCGCCACCCCAGGAAGTGATATTGCCTCTCTCGATGCGGTTGCTTTGGGTACTGTCTCTCTCGCTGAGTGGTTACAGCAGGGAGTCATTTCCGATCGGCTTAAATTGCAGTCAGCCAATCCGCCTCTATCCACGGAATCGGTTGTCCTGACTCCGTTTCTTCGGTTCTATTTCGCCGCTGAAGAAACGGCACTTTTACCGTTGGAGGGAGTTAAGGAAATTCTCAAAGTTCCACCATCGGCAATTCTGCCCGTCCCGCAAATGCCAGCCGGGGTTCTGGGCGTCTACAACTGTCGGGGTAATATCCTTTGGCTGGTTGATTTGGGAATCCAGGTTGGTTTGGAAAATTCCTCATCCTCGCGCTCCAAATCCTCCTCTAAACGGCTGAGTTCTGCAAGTTCGTCTTCCGGGCAGCAGGTTCCTGGATTTCCTATTGGGTGGACTGCTGGGCAGGGGTTAACCGTGATCGTCATTGAAGTAGAGCATCAAACGCTGGGACTAGTCGTTTCTGAGGTACTAGAGATTGAGCCCTATCCGCTTCAGCAAATACAGCCTGCCCTCGCAGACCTATTCTCACCTCAGCTCCAGCCCTTTATTCAAGGCTACCTGAGCAGTTCGAGTAGCCCTGTGCTCAGCCTGAAGGCCCTGATAAACGATCCCAGACTGCAAATTTATCAATAGCCCAATTGCGACCGCCCAAGCGCGACAATCCAAAGGCGATCGACCCGTTTCCCTGCTTCAAGTTTCTCTTATCCACTCGTCTACCTTCTGCAAAAGACTGCACTATGAACAGCTCCTACCTATCCGACGATGCAAGCGATGACCTTTTTGCTGGGTTTGATGACCAGCCTGTTGCTTGGAGCCAGCCTATGTCTGAGGAAATGCCTCCCCGGTCGGAACAAGGCAAGCAGACGAACGGCAACGGAGAAAGTTTTGACAGAAACGATAACCGGGAAAGTCACGACAACGGTAAAAGCAGCAGTAACGCGAACGGTAACGGACAGAGTAATGGCAAAAACGGTAGAAGCGGCAAGCTGCCGATGATGGTAACTGAACACGAGCATAGTTCTCAAAATAATTCTCAAAACATTGCCCAAACTGCGGTGCTGGATCAATTAATGGGATTTACTTCTCCGCCTGCGGTTGCAGTGACGCTCAGCAACGATCGCCCCATAGCCGCTAAGCTGAATCAGGCTCAAAACTCCGCCAGTGTGCAGCAGTTTTGTGAGTCGGTGTTGACGATTAAAAAGGAGCTGGAAAAAGCGGAATTGCTCAGCAAGCCCGAATTACGCGATAACCTGCAACAGCTCGTCAGACTCTACAAAAGTGTCCATCACGATGTCGAAAAGCTGGTCGAGTTAAGGGTGCAGAAACAGCTTGAGACGCTGAAACACCAAGGGACAGCAATCATCCAGGAAATGCGGCAGGCGGCAAAGCAGGACGCTGCCTTTCAAATTGCGGTAACGAGTCTACAGATGGCGTTGAACGGCGATCGGGTGATGCTTCTGCGCTTTGTGAGTCAAACCCAGGTCACGGTACTCAGCGAAACAGCAGACTATGATGCGCCCAGCCTGAAAGAAAGAACGCTGCCTGCGGGCTGTTTTGGTCGGAACCAGCAGGAGGATTACCTGAGTGCTTCCCTGTTCATAATGGAAGATATCCATGAAACCCATTTGTCTACCTACCAGCGGCATTTTCTAGAACGCTTGCAGCTGCGCGCCAGTCTGGTCTTCCCGATCGTCGTTGATGGAACCGTTTGGGGACTGATGGCAGTGCTGCACGGCGGCGAGGCGAAACGCTGGCAAGAGGTCGAAACCAGTTTGCTGCTGCAAGTTGGCTCTGAACTATGTCTCCAGCTTCAGATAGCCCAATCCCAGGCACAAACTTTAAACCTGCTCGAGCGGGAGCGGGCAATTTCTCGTATTGTGGGCAGACTGCGCCAGGCCAATGATCTGACGACCATTTACAATACCGTAACGCAGGAAATGCGAAAGCTCCTGAACGTGGAGCGACTGACGATCTACAAGTTCCGCGACGATTACTCTGGCGATTTTATTGCGGAGTCTGTGACCGGAGACTATCCCAAGCTGGTGGGCAGTGGATGGGAAGACCCCTATTTGAGTGAACAAAAGGGCGGGCGGTTGCGTGATAACGTTCCGCTAATTGTCGATGACATTCACACTGGAGAAACGATCTGGGAAAATAACGGATTTAGTCTGGTTCGTCCCAAACGGCTGCTGACGGATTGCCACGTTGAGTCGTTGGAGTTTTATCAGGTGCGCGCCTATGTCATAGTGCCTATCTTTCAGGGCGATCGATTGTGGGGCTTGCTGTCTGCCTTTCAAAATCGAGGTGCGCGACGGTGGGAAGAGGACGAGATTCGCTTGATGATGAAAATTGCTGACCAGGTGGGAATTGCCATTAAGCAATCTGAATACGCGGCTCAACTGGCAAAAACCGCAGAGCGAGAACAGACGCTAAACCGTGTAATTGCTAAGATCCGGCAGAGTTTGAATATTAACAGCGTTTTTACAGCCACCACTCAAGAACTGCGGCGGGTGTTAAATTGCGATCGAGTCGGAATTTACAAATTTACCGAAGACTGGGGCGGTGAATTTGTCGCCGAATCTGTAGGGGCAGGTTGGGTTTCAGTGATTCAGTCGCAATCCGAGGATCAGACGCTCAAGCAGAGCCTTGCTCTGGAGGATCGTTGCACTGTTCGGGATTTGACCACTTCAGGAACGCTCAATTCAGACACCTACTTTCAGCAGACCAAAGGGGGCGACTACACTCGTGGCTGTCCATACAAGCGGGTCGATGATATTTACACAATGAATTTTTCCCGCTGCTACCTGGACACACTGGAAAAGTATGAGTGTCGCGCCTACATTATTGTGCCGCTTTTCCAAGATTCCAGGTTGTGGGGACTGTTGGCAGCGTACCAAAACTCGAATTCCCGCCAATGGCAGGACGAAGAAGTTAAAATCATGTTGCAGCTCAGCAGTCCGCTCAGTGTTGCAATTAACCAGGCTGAGTATCTGAGCCAGATTCAAGCCCAAAACCGCAAAGCTGCTAGAGAAGCAGAGGTCGAACGGGCACTTGCCAAGGTCGTGGAAAAGATTCGCAAATCGCTGGATATCAACACCATTTTTGAGACGGCAACTCAGGAAGTCCGCAAGCTACTGAGCGTCGAGCGGGTGGCGATCTACAAGTTCCGCGATGACTATTACGGCGATATTGTGGCGGAATCCAAGCTAGGTGATTATCCCAGTTTAGTCGGGGCTGCCTGGGAAGACCCCTATTTGCAGGAACATCAGGGCGGACGCTTCCGCAATAACGAATTCATGGTTGCCGATGATGTGTATGAAGCAGGCATGACCGATTGCCACGTCGAAGCCCTAGAATTCTTTGGCTTTAGAGCCTGTGCCGTGGTTGCCATCTTCAAAGGACAAAAACTTTGGGGTTTGCTGTCCGCTTTCCAGCACAGTGCACCGTACCACTGGGAAGAAGAGGATGTGCGTCTGCTGAACCAAATTGCCTTGCAGCTTGGTTTTGCCTTGCAGCAATCTGAGTATGTGGAGCAGCTCCAAATCCAGGCGCAGCAGGGCGCGATGGCGATCGCCCGTGAAAAAGAAAGCCGTGAAACCCTTCAGCGCAGCGTGTTGCGGCTCCTAACGTCTGTTCGTCCTGCTCTGGATGGAGACCTAACCGTGCGCGCACCGATTACCGAAGACGAAGTGGGAACGGTAGCAGATGCCTACAACAATACGTTGCAGAGCCTGCGGAAATTAGTATTACAGGTGCAAACCGCCGCAAGCCAGGTCGGAGAAACCTCCCAACAAAGCGGAGGCGCGATCGCCGGACTATCGCAGCAGGCTCAGCGTGAAGCACAGGATATCGCCCACGCTCTGCGGCAAATTCAGGTGATGCTAGATTCCACCAAAGCCGTTGCCGCAAACGCCCAGCAAGTCAACGTCGCGGTACAGCAAGCCAATGCGATCGTGCAGCAGGGAGATATTGCAATGAATCGCACAGTTGATGGAATTTTAGGAATTCGGGAGACGGTATCGGAAACAAGTAAGAAGATCAAACGATTGAGCGAATCGTCCCAAAAAATCTCAAAAGTGGTGAATCTAATCAGCACCTTTACTTCACAGACTCAGCTCCTTGCGCTGAATGCGGCGATCGAAGCGACCCGTGCCGGAGAAGCAGGGCGAGGCTTTGCGGTCGTTGCCGATGAAGTCCGTGCTTTGGCGCGACAGTCTGCAGAAGCAACGACGGAAATTGAAAAGCTGGTGCAGGAAATTCAAATTGAAACCAGTGCTGTTGCCACCGCAATGGACGCCGGAATCGAGCAGGTTGTCAGCGGGACAGGCCTGGTGAACACTACCCGCCAAAGCCTGACCGAGATTGTTTCTGCCACGGCTCAAATCAGCCAGCTGGTGGAAGCAATTACCCAGGCAGCTCAAAACCAAACCCATCAGTCCGAGACTGTGACGGCAACCATGACCGATGTGGCGGCGATCGTCCAGCAAACTTCCCAGGAAGCAATTCAGATTTCTGCATCTTTCCAGGAGTTGCTGAAAACGGCGGAAGCTCTGCAAACCAGTGTCGATCAGTTCAAAGTCTCGTAGGTTTGTAGTTTCGTAGGATAGGTTAGGCGAAAGCCGTAACGCCTTAATTCCCAAAACACCTGACACCCGTGCGTACGCTGCGCTAACCCATCCTACGCAAGCTGACTGCCTGATTCCACGCTTCGAGAACGCGCTCAGCATCTATCCCTGCCATGACCCCCATACTCCGCACTCCAACCCATTCCGACCCACCCCATAACAGCTACTTCCTTACCGAAGCTCAGGATTTACTCAAAATCATTGAGCAGGGGGTGTTGAGTCTGCGCTCCAATCGTACTTCAGCCAACGTTCATGAACTCATGCGGGCAGCTCACACGCTGAAAGGAGCCGCTGCCAGTGTTGGACTCAGTGCGATTAATAACGTCGCCCACGTTCTGGAAGATATCTTCCGCGCCTTCTACAATCCAGCGGTCGAAATTGATACCGAGATTGAAGGGCTGCTGTTTGAGGGCTACGAATGCCTGCGTCTGCTGTTAACGGCTCAGCTAGATGGCAGCCAGGTCGATGAGTCGGATACGCTCAACCGGGCAGCCGATGTAATCGCTCGATTACAGGAAAAGCTAGGCGATCGGTTTGACCGCGATACCCCGATTCCCTCATCAGCGGAACTGGGGTTTGATATGGTGCAGTCCATGTTTGAGATTGGTGTGACGCAGCGATTAGAAGAACTGAGCCAGGCAGTTGTTCGCCACGCACCCGATTTGGATGAGGTACTGCGATCGCAAGCTGAGATTTTCCTGGGATTGGCAGAATCTCTGGAGTTGCCGGGATTTGCGGCGATCGCCCAAACGACACTGGCCGCGCTAGAACGCCATCCCGAAGCGACTCACCCGATCGCTCAGATCGCACTCCAAGATTTCACCCAGGGACGAGCCCAGGTATTGGCAGGCGATCGCAGCCAGGGTGGCGCACCGTCTCCCCAGTTGCAGCAGTTTGCTCACTCCAGGTCTGTTGAGCCTGCTTCAATAGGGCATTCAGGTCGTGATGCCAGCACTGCCCCAGAGATGCTCAACGGCAGAATTTCACAACAGCCGAACAATCAGATTCCGGAATCAACCCAATCTGCGCTTTCCCCCACGCTCGCCTCCGCACGGGCATTTTCAGCCCAGATCAACTCACCTCTCGCTTCATTGATCAACCTGCTGCAAACGGAAATTCCCCTCGAAGCCTGGCTGCAACGTCTCAAAACCAAGATCACGTCATCGAAAACATTATCGAGAAGATTCCGTCCTTTATTCCTGCGTCCAACCTTTCTTCCTGCTTCTCGGAATACTCCTGTGGTTTCCCCCTTTGCAGAGAATCTATCTTCGGATCTGCCTCCGACCCTGCCCCTTGAAGCACTGCTCAGTAATCTTGATTCTCCATCCGCCAGTGTAGCCAATGGATTCGCGATCGCCGACTCGAACGCAGCCGAATCCGATTCACCCAGCGAGGCGTGGAACGTTTCCTTTGCAGCAAACAGCTTAGAAAATTTTGAGGAAAGCAGGAGTCCGTGGTGCATTGAAACCCCTGCACCAAACGATACATCAGAAAATATTGATTCTTTTAATCCAGAATTCAACTCGGATCGAGCTTTTGATGTTGCTATTGAACTCAATGATGTGGCTCAATCAATCGCAGAATCGTCTTCTACTTCATTTCCAAACTCATCAATCGAGCTGAATCGATCGCAGTCTCCGAGCATACTGGAAAAAGAATCTTCCCAGCGTTCCTACCCTTCCCCCACTGCGGTTTCGTTTAAATCCTCATCAGCGAATCCTGCGGCTTCCACGCTATCGACTCCTAACGCCTCGGTGCGCGTGGATTTAGAAAAGCTGGAGAAACTTAACTATTTAATCGGGGAACTGCTAATTAATCAGAATCAGCAAACTAGCCAGGATGATACCTTGCGTTTGATGGTGCAGGAACTGCTGGATCGGCTGCAAAAACAGCAGCGAACCATTGATCAGCTTTGTAGCCAGAGCGATCGGTTCCTGCTCTCGCGTCAGCCCCATAACTGCAAAAACACAGAACATGCTTCTTCCATTGTGCAGCAGTTTGATGAGCTGGAAATGGATCGATATAGCGAGATTCATATTTTGTCTCGCTCCACGCTGGATAAAGTCATGGAGCTGAAATCCATTTCAGAAGCACTGGATCAAACCATCCGGCAATCTCGCCGATCGCTAGAAGCACAGCAACGGCTGTTATTTGTCGTGGGTAACGACCTCACCGCGCTCCGAATGCAGCCGCTCGACGCCCTATTTGCTCGATTAACGCAAGTCATTCAGCAATTATCAACGTCCCATCATAAGCCTGTTGAAGTGATTGTCACGGGAACCCAAGTCTTAGTGGATAAAACGATCGTTGAAAAACTCTACGATCCGCTTTTGCATTTGGTTCGCAACGCCTTCGATCACGGGATTGAACCAGCAGAAACCCGACAAGCGATGGGGAAGCCTGCTGTGGGGCGAATTGAAATTAATGCCTATCATCAGGGACATCGCACGATTATTGAAGTGAAAGATGATGGTCCCGGCATTAACCTCCAGCGAGTTGCACAGCGGGCGGTAGAAATGGGTTGGCTTCCCGAAAAGGCGATCGCGACCACCTCTGAAAATACGCTGCTGTCGTATCTGTTTGAGCCAGGTTTTTCAACCGCAACCCAGGTTAGTAGTTTATCCGGTCGAGGGGTCGGCTTGGATGTTGTGCGCTCCCAGATCGGGGGATTCAAAGGTTCGGTTGCCGTCAGTTCTGTTTCCCAGCAGGGCACAACTTTTTCACTGCAAATTCCGCTTTCGCTCACGATCGCCAAGCTGCTGCTGTGCAAAAATCAGGGAATTAGTTACGCCTTACCGATCGACGCCATTGAACAAATTGTGTCCAAGCCTGATGCGCTTTCGCAGGTTGGCAGGCAGCAGGTGTTGCAGTGGCGCAAGGGCGATGAGGAGCAGGCGGTCGTAGTCCGTCCCCTGTCTGCCCTGGTTTCTGATCTCGTCAATGATTCTGAAATTCCACACACTCTAGCCGCAGCCCAGCCCCCTATCCCCACTCCGCTCTCAATTGTCCTGGTACGAACGGACGCTGGATTAATGGGCATTCAAGTGGAGCAGGTGTTGGGCGAACAGGAACTGGTCATTCGACCCTTCGGGCAGGCGATCGCGCCTCCGCCCTACATCTATGGCTGCTGTATTGTGGGCAATAATCAGCTCGCACTGGTGATTGATATCAGAACACTGTTTCAGCAAGTCACCAGCCTTCAGCAAGCCACAGGTTCTCAGCAGGCGACAGAGTCTGCTCGCACTTCCGTTCATCAACCTGGAATTGTACCGACTCGTTCTCCTGCTGATGCTGCTTTCGCCGCAAGCCCATCACCGCAAACTTTGGATCAAGCGTTGCCCACCTCTGCCTCTTTGACTGCCAGCACTCCTGTCGCTCCAGCGTCTAAACGTTCTCCTCGGCATTTTCACATTCTGCTGATCGAAGATTCGCTAACCCTGAGGCAAACCCTCTCGCAGTTACTTCAACAGGAGGGTTATCAAGTTTCACAGGCAAAAGATGGGCTGGAAGGATTGGCATTTTTGCAGAAGCATCCCGGGATTGACCTAGTTCTTTGTGATATTGAAATGCCGCGCATGAATGGCTTTGAATTTTTGAGCCAGCGTCATCAGCATCGCTCTTTAGCAAAAATTCCGGTGGTGATGCTGACTTCCCGCAGCAGCGCAAAATATCGCCAGTTTGCGATCGATCTCGGAGCAACAGATTTTATTACAAAACCCTATGTCGATCAAAATTTGCTATCCACGATCCATCATTTTCTTGTTCACGATAAGGTTTAACCCTAACGGAATTTAACGATGACTGCCATTCCGACTCATACCAACGCTGAGCGATCACTAGAGTCTGAAACCTGTCGCGCTGTTGTATTCACGATCGCCAATCATTTATTGGCATTGCCGCTCACTGCCGTTCTTAAAGTGGTTTCCCAATCGGTTATTCAAAACGATTATTCTAATGTGCAATCTGTTATCTACCTGGAGAATCAACCGATAACCCTGTTGAATCTACATCCCTGTCTATCTACTGTTTCTGGCAACAATGTTTCTAACAAATCAGCTTTATCTGCTGGAACTTCAGGACAGTTTTTGCTGATTACCGGATTGCAGGGGCACGCGCAATGGGCAATCCCAGTGGATCAACCGCCGACGCTGATGGATCTGCCGCTGTCCACCGTTCGCCAACTGCCGATCGCCTATCGCCAGCTCATTCAAAATCTTGCTTGCCATGTTTCAGTCCTCACCAACCAACGTGGACTTTCAACAATTCTTCTGCTGAATCTCAAGCAGGCTTCTGGGTTGGTTCAGTAAGAGCAATCGCCCCTATTCGAGATCAGTATTTTCATCAATGTCCAACGTTGCTATCAACGAAGCACAGGACGAACGACCGTAAGCGCAACAGGGAAAGAACACAAGGACGATCGCCCACTCCATTTTGCTGCCGTTGCTCAGGCTCCCAGTGCCGATCAATGGATGCAGCAAGAGAGAAACATTTGTCCTCATGGATTATTTGCCACACAACCCTTTACTTCAGGTAAGGAGTACCATGTCATTTCTCCCCGCCTGTTGGGGTAGGAACCCATCTACAACTTGCTCTCAGCTTCTCGCTAGTTCATCGGATCTCGTACGATAGGGAAGTTCTCTCAAACTTACTACGTTGCAGAGGTCTTCCAGCCTCATCTTCTAATTCACAGAAAAACAGCCCTGCCACCTGGATGCCGTCAGGAAACTGGACAATTAGCATCGGCTCACCGCCACGCATTATTTTTACGGCAACAATCGTACAATACATACCTTGATACTGAGCTGCATCGGGATGGTTCGTTGCGCTGAGCCTGAAATGATGACCAACTGCTGGGTGAAGCAGCCTTTGAACCGACCTAGAAAAAGCCATGATGAAACGTAAGTCCTTTAGTGATTAAAAAGACTGCCATAAAAACTGTTTAGGTTGAAGGGTAAAGGGTCAGGAAGCAGCAAATGTAGCAGCTAGAGGGTTCCGTAAGCTAATCCACACGCTGTACCGCTGTTTCGAGACACTAATGACCGTTGGAATCCCTTGCCCAATTAACTCACAGCCCAATCGATCAGCTTCTAGCCAATCATCGATTCTGAACTCTTTTGCCAGCCTATACAACTCGTTTCCGTACGTTAGTCCATCTTGTATAGCCTGATCCATGTAGAACTTGAACAAGGTGATTTGCTGCTCTGGGATCACATGAGGAGCAGATTCCAGAGTGGTGGTAGAGGAAGGGGTCAGGGCTAGCATCAATTGTTCCTTGCTGTAGTGATAGTAGGCAGTCAAAGGAATTTGCAGCATGGCTAATCGATAAGAAGCTGATGCTGCCAAAAGGCTAATCCAAAAGCAGGAAATGGATTATTGGTCTAGTCAGTGTTTTTAATAAAAGTCAACCTATATTTATGAACATTTTTGCAGCACTTTGAATAATCGAAGGTGCTCTTTAATACATTTATTCACAAATTTCGCTAACTTCATGCTGTATTCTTTGCTGCAATCTTTTCCTGTACTTCCCTATACTTCAATGCTGGGCTACCTGACCTGCCAGATCCCTGGAGAGAAACGTTTCTTATCAAAACTCCAATGTTTTCAAAACTTAAAAATGTTTCTTAAGCTATGTTTCTTTCGCTGTTTGGCTGGGAACTCTCGCATAGAGCAATTGCTATAGCAAGGACACTGAATCCAAAATTTGCTGGGATAGATGCTCCCATACTCAGGCTATCTAGAGGAGCAAACATACATAAATGAGTAACTCTAATCTGAAACTCTTAGGCAGATGCACGGTTGCTTTGAGCAAATGAAGCGTCTAGATAAACTGCGTGTGAAGAGATGAACCAACCAAGCCTGGAGAACGGAGTGAATAGTCCTTTTATTAAGGATAGAGCACCTAGATATACCAATTTGCCTCTATTCTTCAAATCCTTCGCTAAGAGAGCAAGCGTCCTTGTAATCCTGATTGGTTGTGTTGTTCTTCTGGGTTGGTTCTTCAATATCCCAGCATTGAAGAGCATCCTGCCAATATGGGTGACGATGAAAGCGAACGCTGCCCTATGTTTTATTCTCAGTGGCAGTGCCCTATGGCAACTTTGTAAACGTACACGACGATCTGCTCGTTATGCCCAGATTTTTGCTGCAATCGTTTTGGGTATTGCGCTCCTGACTCTAATTCAATATGGCTTTGCAATAAATCTGGGAATTGACCAACTTCTGTTTCAAGAGTCAGCAACAGCTGTAGCAACTTCTGCTCCAGGGCGGATGGCTGTTAACACTGCCCTAAACTTTTTGTTGCTAGGGTCTGCTCTATTGCTATTAAGCAAGCCACGATCGTTTCAACCCGGTATCCAAACATTTACTGGCATTGCATTTTTGCTCTCCCTCCTGGGTTTGCTTGGCTACATCTATGGCATCCAAGAGTTTTATGGCTTTGGCTCATACACCAAGATGGCAGTTCATACGGCGATCGCGTTCATCCTTCTATGCGCTGGCATCTTTTGCCTGCATCCAGATCAAGGAATTATGAGCATGATTACCAGTCAGCATGCGGGCGGTATCATGGCAAGGCGGTTGCTTCTTACTGCCATTGGAATCCCCCCCCTCTTGAGTGGAATCATTCTAGTGGGCTATCGTGCTCAACTGTATAGCAGTGAAGTGGGTTTATCACTCTCTGCCGTGCTGACCATCATCGTGTTTGCGGTTGTGATCTGGGTGAATGCGAGAGCATTAGGCGAAATAGATATTCGACGGCAGCAGGCAGAAGAACAGCGCAAGAGTGAAGCACGATTTTGCTCTCTCACCACTGCAACGTCTCAAATTGTTTGGACAACTGCTTCAGATGGGCGGGTATTAGAAGATTCTCCCAGTTGGAGAGCGTATACCGGACAAACCTTTGAAGAGTACCGGAACTTTGGCTGGTTGAACGCGGTTCATCCCCATGATCGAGAACAGGCTGCTCAACGATGGTCACAGGCTGTTGAAGCAAAGAGCTTATATGAAGCTGAATATCGTCTTCGATCAGTGGAAGGGCATTATCGATATTTCTGGGTACGCGGAGTTCCGGTGCCCGCAAAAAATGGCAGTATTCATGAGTGGATCGGAACCTGTACTGATATTTACGATCGCAAACAAACCGAAGCGGCACTGCAAGAGCAAACCAACCTGCTGCAGCTCATCCTCGATTCAATGAGTGACGGGATTGTTGTTGCCAACGAGCAAGGACAGTTTCTGGTCTTCAACCCAGCGGCCGAGCAAATGTTTGGCAATGGAGCAACTGCCACCAGCAAGGATGAATGGTCGCAGCAATATGGTGTGTTCCTGCCCGATCGGGTAACGCCCTTTCCGGCAGATGAACTGCCTCTAGTACGGGCAATCCGGGGTGAGGAGCCGAAAGATGTTGAATTCTTTGTTCGCCATGCCCAGGCACCCCAGGGTCGGTGGGTACTTGCTAATGCCAGACCGTTGAGAGATGAGTCTGGTCAGTTAAAAGGCGGTGTAGTGGTTTGCCGTGATGTCAGCGATCGCAAACAAGCAGAGAATGCCCTCAGACAAAGTGAAGAACGATATCGCTCTCTGATAAGCGCAACTTCCCAAATTGTTTGGATGGCAGATGTAGAAGGGCGCATTGCACCTAATCCCGCCTGGAGAGCTTTTACCGGACAGACTGAAGCTGAGTTTGCTGGCTTCGGTTGGTTAGATGCCATTCATCCGGATGACCGAGAACGAACGATTCAGGTTTGGATGCAGTCCGTACAGACAAAGAGTTTGTATGAAACCGAATATCGCATCCGGGCAGCGGATGGAAACTACCGCTATTTTTTGATCCGGGGCGTTCCGGTTCTGAATCAAGATGGCAGCATCCGTGAATGGGTGGGTACCTGCACTGATATCCACGATCGCAAACAAGCAGAAGCTGCGCTCAAGGAGCGGGAAGAACAGTTACGGCAATTTATAGAACACACGCCGATTGCAGTCGTTATGTTTGATCAGGAAATGCGCTACCTGATTGCCAGTCGGCAATGGCTGCAAGACTATAACCTGCAAGCTGAAGACATTGTCGGACGCTCTCACTATGAAATCTTTCCTGAAATTACCGATGAGTGGAGGCAAATCCATCAACGTTGTTTAAGTGGTGTAGTAGAAAGGCGCGAAGAAGACCCATTCCCCCGGACTGATGGCTCATTAGACTGGGTGCGATGGGCAATCCACCCCTGGTATAGAGAAGGAGACGTGGGTGGCGTCATCATGTTTACCGAGATTATTACCGAACGGAAGCAAGCAGAGCAGAAGCTCCGCCAGACGCTAGACATGCTGGATCTAGCCAGCGACAGTATCATCATTCGGGATATGAGCGATCGAATCGTGTACTGGAATCAGGGCGCGGAGAACCTCTACGGTTGGACGAAAGCAGAAGTCATTGGTGAGTATATTCATACGTTCTTACAAACCACTTTTCCAAAGCCGTTAGAAGAAGTTCTAGCAGAGTTTTTAGAGCAGGGAAGCTGGGAAGGCGAACTACAGCATATCACTTGTGACGGACAGCCCATTATTGTGGCAAGCCGTTGGACGCTGCAACGCGATGCCGCTGGGCAACCCTTTGCCCAATTAGAAATCAATAGTGACATCACTCAACGCAAAGAAGCAGAAATTGCTCTACGCCAAAGTGAAGAACGCCTTCAAGCGATTCTCGATAATTCGCCTGCGGTCTTCTACATGAAAGATCCTCAAGGACAATTCATTACCGTCAATCGTCAATTTGAATCCCTGTTTCATCGCAGTAAAGCTGAGATCGTTGGCAAGCGAAATTGCGATCTGTTTGATTCAGAACTAGCAGATATTTTTGATGCCAACGACCAGAAGGTGTTGGAAGCAGGAACCGCAATGCAATGGGAGGAAGTTGCCCCACATGATGACGGGCTGCATACCTATCTATCTCTCAAATTTCCACTTCTAGCTCCCGACGGTTCTCCCTATGCGATTTGCGGTATTTCAACTGACATTACAGAGCGCAAACAAGCGGAGATCGCACTTGAACAAACTAAAGAAGCAGCGGAGGCGGCGAATCGGGCAAAAAGTGAATTCCTGGCGAACATGAGCCACGAGCTGCGGACTCCGCTTAATGGGGTCATCGGCTATGCCCAAATTCTTCAACGTGCCAAAAGTCTGAATGAAGAAGATCGATCGCGGGTTGAGGTGATTCACCAGTGCGGCTCGCATTTGCTGACCTTAATCAATGACATTCTGGATCTGTCAAAAATTGAAGCGCGGAAGACGGAATTGTTGCCCACCGATTTTCACCTCCCGGCATTTCTGCAAGGGGTGGCTGAGATGTGCCGCATTCGCGCTGAACTGAAGGGGATTCAATTTCGGTATGAATCGGCTCCTGAACTGCCGCTCGGTATCCGGGCTGATGAAAAACGCCTGCGGCAAGTCTTGATCAACCTGTTGAGTAATGCCATTAAATTTACCGATGCAGGCAGTGTCACCCTCACAATCAGCTTTGCCAGTGAGGGAAAAATTCGCTTTGAAGTCCGCGATACGGGCATTGGTATTCCGCAGGACAAACTCCAGGCAATCTTTCAACCGTTTGAGCAGGTGAGTGATGCCAAACGACAATCAGAGGGAACGGGTTTGGGACTGGCAATTAGCCAGGAGATTGTGGAATTGATGGGAAGCACAATCCAGGTTCAAAGTGAGATTGGCGTTGGCAGTATTTTCTGGTTCGATGTCAACTTGCCTGAAGCAGCAGAGTGGGTCAAAACGGCTCAAGCCGATCGCCATGGGCAAATTATTGGCATTAAGAACTGCAAGCCCAGGATTTTAGTCGTCGATGACAAATGGGAAAACCGCTCT
Source organism: Cyanobacteria bacterium FACHB-502 (assembly GCA_014695325.1). GTDB lineage: Bacteria > Cyanobacteriota > Cyanobacteriia > Elainellales > Elainellaceae > Leptolyngbya_A. The sequence continues at coordinate 67,426 of JACJNZ010000022.1, forward strand.
GTCATTTCTAAGTTGCTTAGTCCGATCGGCTTTGACGTCGTTGAAGCTGCCACTGGGCAGGAGGGCTGGCAGAGAGCGGTAGAATTTCAGCCAGACTTAATGATCACGGATCTAATGATGCCTCATATGGATGGCTTTGAGTTGATTAAACAGATTCGAGGATCAGAAACGCTTAAAGACAAGATCATTATTGTTTCGTCCGCCAGCGTGTTTGAGACAGATCAGTACCGTAGCATCGAAGCAGGTGGCGATGATTTTCTACCCAAACCTGTACTGGCAGCAGAATTACTCCAGAAATTGCAAAAACATTTGCAACTGGAATGGCTCTACGAAGAGCAGCAGTCTTCGATTAGCCCAGTGATGGACAAGGCAGAACTCATTGCCCCCCCCGCATCAGAACTAGAAACGCTGTATGAATTAGCTATGAAGGGCAGCTTTAAAGGAATTTTGAAGCAGGCAGCCCTGCTTGAACAGATGGATCAAAAATACAGCCCCTTTGCCAAAAAACTGCATCAACTGGCAAAAGGATTTCAAGACCAGGAAATCCTAGCACTTATTCAATCCTACCGGTAAGAACCCTTTAATCAGCCCAGCAGTAAAAATTATGAACTCCACCTTTGATCAAAATGCCACCGTTCTAATTGTTGATGATGTTCCTGCGAACTTAGGTGTTCTGTCTGATACGCTGGATCAAGCAGGATTAGAAGTTTGGGTAGCGCAATCAGGCAAAATTGCTCTGGAACGGGTGAAATATGCTTTACCCAGCCTGATCTTGCTTGATGTGATGATGCCGGAAATTGATGGGTTTGAGACCTGCCGCCAACTTAAGGCAAATCTAGAGACCAAAGATATTCCCGTTATCTTCATGACAGCCCTCTCTGACACCGCAAATAAAGTTGAAGGATTTCAACTTGGAGCCGTAGACTACATCACAAAACCCTTCCAGCAAGAAGAAGTGTTAGCTCGCATCAAGCTGCACTTAAAGCTAAATGACCTGACTGAGAAACTGGAAGAGAAAAATGCCCTGTTAGAGCAAAAAGTTGTAGAAGTGGGCAAAGCCTACTCTGAATTGCAACAGATGCAGCTTCAACTGATTCAGAGCGAGAAAATGTCAGGTCTAGGGCAACTGGCAGCTGGGATCGCCCATGAAATCAACAACCCAGTGAATTTTATTTATGGCAACCTCACCCATGCCAAAGACTATATTGAGGATGTTATGGGGCTTCTGAATCTGTACCAAACAGAATATCCCAATCCTACTCCTTGCATTCAGGCAGAAAAGGAAGCGATCGACCTCGATTTCATCCAGAATGATCTGCAAAAGCTTTTCAATTCAATCACTCTTGGCGCACAACGCATTCATGAAATTGTCAAATCGATGCGAATCTTCTCCCGCGTCGATGAAACTGACGTTAAGGTCGTAGACATCCATGAGGGAATTGATAGTACCCTGACGATTTTGCATCATCGATTGAAGCCGACACCAGAACACGCTGCGATCGAAATTGTTAAAGATTATAGTCAACTTCCACCCATTGAATGTTACGCTGGTCAACTGAATCAAGTATTCATGAACATTCTGTCCAATGCGATTGATGCGTTAGAGGAATACAACCAGCACCGAACCTTTGAAGATAGCATTAAACAACCCGGTAGAATTCAAATTAGCACTGAGGTTATCGGCACTAACTGGATTGCGATTCGGATTGCTGACAATGGTTTCGGTGTTGATGAAGACGTAAAAGCAAAGTTATTTGACCCCTTCTTCACAACAAAACCAGTAGGTAAAGGGACTGGATTAGGATTGTCAATTAGCTATGAGATTGTAGTAGAGAAGCACGGGGGAAAACTCTACTGCCAATCAGCACCACAACAGGGTACAGAATTTGTCATCGAAATTCCAATGCAACAACAAATCTCTCTTGCAGCTTGACCTCTTGCGGTTTGATGCGACACTATCAGGTGTGGTTGTGATGCAAAAATTTTCTATTAACGAAGATTCGTACCATTCGTGTTGCACTCAGCAGCAATTCCAAAGATAGCCTCGATAACTTTGGCTTCAGACACACTACTCCCTGGGTCAATTCTCTGCACTTGTCCTTTGCGAAGCTTATTCATCGCTTCAGTCTTGCTCAACGCGCTTCTTGCAGGATTCACGTTTTCAATTCCATCATCGGCTTCATAATGCGCTTGATGCTTTGATGCTCCCGCTTAATGATGTCATTCAAGTATTTGCTTTGCCGTAATTCAGTATCCTGGGCATTTATCTCATCGGCTTTCAACGTCTCGGTGGCTTCAGCTAAGTAAAGCTTCCCGCGACTGGATAAGCCGCATTTGCATTGAGAGTTATAACTCCTAGAGCAGCAGTGTGCTGCCCTTGCAAACCCTAGCGGGAAACCCCTGCCGCTGCCTTGCTATCCCGCTTTGCACTCCGCATCTAGCCGAAGGTATTGCCTTCTAAATGCATGGCTCGATACAGATACTTCCACGCCCCCTTGATTTTGATATAGCCCATTCAACTGTTCACGATTAAGTACTCTGGTGAGTAGGGTTATACGTGCGTTGCAACGGTTGCTTGCACCGGAAGCGTAACGACTAACTCTGCTCCTTGACCCAGTGTTGAATTGACTTCTAGGGTGCCAGCATGTTTCTCAACGACGATCGAACGCACGATCGCCATTCCTAATCCGGTTCCTTTCCCCACTGCCTTGGTGGTGAACAAATGGTCAAACATCTTCTGTTTGACTTCATCAGACATGCCTATACCATTATCTTGAATCCGAATCACAGCCTGCTGACCATCTTCAGTTATAGACGTGCGAATGGCAATTTGATTGCGATTGGCTTCGATCTCGGTAAAGCTGCGCCCTTGATTGGAATCCTCGATCGCATCGATCGCGTTACTGAGGAGATTCATAAATACCTGATTCAGTTGTCCGGCAAAGCACTGAACCAAAGGCAACTGACCGTATTCTTTGATCACTTCAATTTCAGGGCGAGTTTCGTTGGCTTTGAGGCGATGTTTAAGAATCAGAATGGTGCTGTCTAAGCCATCGTGAATATTAAAGGCAATGGGGCGATCGCTGTCAGCACGAGAAAAGGTTCTGAGGCTGGTACTAATGTCTTGAACCCGCTTCACGCCTTCCCGCATAGAACCAATGGCGGCGGGTAAGTCTTTACGGATGTAGTTTAGGTCGATCGCTTCAATCTTATTCTGAATGTCTAGATCTGGATTAGGAAACTTTTGTTGATAGAGATCGATCAACCCAAAGAGATCTTGAATGTATCCTAAAGCGGGCTTAATATTGCCGCTTAGGAAGCCGACAGGGTTATTGATTTCGTGAGCCACCCCTGTCACGAGATTCCCTAAAGCAGACATCTTCTCACCTTGCACAATTTGCAGTTGGGCTTGTTGCAGATCGGTCAACGCCTGTTGGGCTTGCTGGTAAAGCCGAGCGTTTTCCAGGGAGATAGCGGCCTGGGCACAAAGGAGATTGAGTACTTCAATGCGATCGCCTGTGAACGCCCCCGCCGTTAGATGGTTTTCTAGATATAAAATCCCGATTAATCTGCTTTGATTGAAAATCGGAGTACATAAAACGCTCTGGGGAAGCTGTTTCAGGAAATAAGGGTCTCCCGCAAAGGTGGGATGGGCAACAGCCTGATTGATGACCAGGGACTGCAAGGTATGCCTAACCCTGTTGATAACAGAAGTTGGAATTGCCTGACTGGTGTCAAGCGGAAGGGATTTTAGGATGATGGAAGGCTGTCCGATTTGAGCGATCGCCTCGATCACCCACTGATCGTTTTTAGGTAGTAGCAATACACTTCTGTCGGCTCCGGCATTTTCCATCACAACCTGGAGTAGGGCAGAAAGGAGCTTTTCTAACTCAATTTCACTAGAGAGAGCTTGAGAGGCTTTGAGGATACTTCCCAAGTCAAGTGCTGCTGAGAGACTGGTGCTGTCAGAGGTAGAGGTGCTAACGGTGTGTAATATAATCGTCTCAGTCGAAGTGAAGCTTTGCTGCCGTTGTTGCAGAATCAGGGTTAGTAATTTGGGGTATTGCTGTTCTAAAGCATCGACTTTCGCTTTAGCACCCCAGCGACCATAGGCATAATAAGCATCGATGATGTAGGACTGGGCGACTTTTTCTTTACCCCATGCCAAATAGAACTTCGCGGCAAGTTCGTTTGCCAATGCTTCTTCGTTCACGTATTCGTTTTCATTCGCAAGGCTGATAGCCCGATCGTAATGGGCGATCGCTTCTGCATAGTTGCCTAACACCCGATGACGCTCGGCTTCAACCAGATAGTATTTGTGTAAGTGATTCATCGGCGCATATTGTGCCCATTTCTGCACCACCTGTTGATGGGCTGCTACCTTCTCTAAATATTGTTCCTGCTCCAACAATGGAGCATCAGGATACAACGCCAGGAGCGCAAGGGAGTGATACAGGTTATGAGTTGCCGAAGCCAGGGTTCCTGTACCACCGCCCGCGTAGTCTACCGCAGTGATTGCATGCTGTAAGGACTGAGCATAGTCTCCGAAATGGTAAGCCAGCATTGTTTTGGCAACATAAGCGGTAAATAGGGACATACCGTTGTTTGTTGCTTTGAGATGCGCCAACATTTCGGTTTCATCGAAGCTCTCGCCAATTAACCGAATTGGCTCTGGAGACAATCCCTGAAAATTCAAAATTAACTGATGCCAAACCTTATCGTGATAAATGGTAAATTCTTGTTTGAATTTCACCATTAGATCGATATGTAATCGCTGCTTTTGTTCAATCGTTTCCAGATATTGACCAATGCTAAACGCTTTGTCGCAATACAAAAATGTGTTGTAACCTGCGAATTCAATATCACCTGTTTCTAGCCCACTCTGGATTCCTTCTAATAAGGGGAGCAAGCAGTATTTGGCATGTTCTTTCCAATGTCGAGTAAAGCCATTAAACAGACAGTAAACGTTGCTCTTAAATTCATTCGCTCTAAATTTTTCCAGGAGTTTCAAGGCAAGTTGCCCAGAGTGATAGCCTGCATCAATATCGCCCATGCCGCAGAGAATTAAGCCATAGTGACCATAGGCGATCGCCGCCACCCCGGAGTTGCCATGCTCAAGGCACAGATTGACCATCGTTAGAATCACCTGAGCATAGGTCGTAAACGAGGTGACAAATGCCGCAGGATTGATTACCATCAACAACCGCAAGGCTGCTAGCTTGTGAGGATCGCTCATCGTTGGCATCTGATCTAAATCTGCTAAGCTCGGCAACTTCGTCCATCCGTCTGGATTTTCAGGCAGTTGGTAAAGGGAAACGCCCAACTGTTTAACCACATCCAAACCCAGTTCAACTCCCTTCACCATCTGGTTTTGGGCGTTGTAAAATTGCACTTTTAGCTCATACACTCGTGTTTTATCGAGTAGCGTTTGAGCATGTTCTAAAACAACCTCAGACAGTGCTTGTGCTTCTGGAAAGTTAGTATTGAGATACTCTAATTCAACAGTCTGCACATACAAATCCAGCGTCAATGGGTATTGCACAGCCCAACTATCCTGAGCGAGTAGCTTGATTCCCTGGCGCAAATATTTGAGCGCAGGTTCATAAGCAGTTGATGCCTTTGCCTTGCGTCCCGCTGTCAGGTTCAACTGAGCAAGCTGCTCTTGTTCTGCTCGATCTGCAATCAGATCAACCGCAATGTTGAAGTGATTCACAATATCAAAAATCTTTTCTTCCACTCCTGCTGCATCGAGCGAATTCAGCAATAATTGCCCAACCTTCAAATGAGTCTGTTGCTTTTGCGATTCAGGAATCAGGGAATAAGCAGCTTGTTGCACGCGATCGTGCAGAAATCTGTAAAGAGGGTTGGCAACAGATTCAGTTACGGGTGTAGTCAATGAAAACTGCTCGGTAGCAGTAAAAAACTTGTAGATTTCAGTCGTGGGAAGAATAAACCCTTCTTGCAACGCTTTCCAGAGATCGGTTGCAGTTTCTGTCTGGGATTTTTCTAAAACGATCGCCAATGTATTGAGATCAAACTGGGCACCAATACAGGCAGCTAGTTTTAAGACTTCCTGCGTTTCAGGAGGCAGCTTCTGTAGCTGAAGTGCCATAAACTCAACCACATCATTCGTCAAGGCAGCCGCTCTGACCTGAGCAATATCACACTGCCAATGCCGAGCCTCTAAGTTAAAGGTAATCAGCTTTTCGGCATGTAACGCCTTGAGAAACTGGGTCGTGAAAAAGGGATTTCCTTGCGTTTTTTGATCCACTAATTCTGTTAGCGGTTCGGCAATTGCTAGCTCACAACTCAGCGTATCGGCAATCAATTGATTGACATCAAAGCGGCTCAACGGTTTTAGTGTCATCGTATTCACCGTTGCCCCTGTTTGCTGAATCGCATCGATCGTCACCATGAACGGATGCACGGGGGAGACTTCGTTATCTCGATAGGCACCAATAACTAGCAAATGACCTGTATCTTGCATCAGCAGTTGCATCAGCTTGAGCGATGCCGAATCTGCCCACTGCAAATCATCCAAAAACAACACTAATGGATGATCGGCGATCGTGAAGACCTGCACAAACTTCTGAAACACTAAGTTAAAGCGGTTCTGCGCAGCACTGCCAGAAAGTTCTGGAACAGCAGGCTGTTCACCGATGATATGCTCCAGTTCTGGAATCACTTCAATCAGCACTTTGCCGTTTTCGCCAATTGCAGCCAAAATCTTGGTTTTCCACTGCTCGATCTGAGCATCACTCTCACTGAGTAGCTGCCCCATGAGATCGCGAAACGCCTGAACAAAGGCCGAAAAAGGAATATTGCGCTGGAACTGGTCATATTTGCCTTTGATGAAATAGCCCCGCTGACGCACGATCGGCTTATGAACTTCATTCACGACCGCCGTTTTGCCAATACCGGAGAAGCCAGCGACCAAGATCATTTCGGTGCTGCCCGTGCTGACTCGTTCAAAGGCAGCCAGGAGCGTTTCTACTTCTGTTTGCCGACCGTAAAGCTTTTCAGAAATCAGGAAGCGATCGCATACATCGCGCTCACCTAACTCAAACGGCTTAATTTTGCCCGTTTCTTTCCACTGAAAGAGACAAGTTTCTAAATCATGCTTCAGTCCCAATGCGCTCTGGTAGCGGTCTTCGGCATTCTTCGCCATCAACTTGATCACAATCTGGGAGAGGACTTCTGGAATCTCCTCTGCCCCCTTACCTAGTTGATGCGGCGGAATGGGCTGCTTCGCTAAATGACAATGCACTAGCTCCATCAGGTCAGCAGATACAAAAGGCAACTGCCCCGTCAGCAGTTCGTAAAACGTGACACCGAGGGAGTATAAATCGCTGCGGTAGTCAATTCCCCGGTTCATCCGTCCTGTCTGCTCTGGAGACAGGTAAGCAAGGGTGCCCTCCAGCATATTAGGATTCTGAATTTCCTGACTTTCACGGGGTAGCAGCGAGGCGATGCTGAAGTCAATCAGCTTAACCTGTTTGCTGATGGGATGAATCAGGATATTGGCGGGTTTGATGTCTTTGTGGATCACTCGGTAACGAGACAGTCCATCCAAGATCACGGATAGTTGCAGTGCAATGGAGAGAAAATTTGGCAACGAGAAGCTAGACAAGCCTTCTTCCTGTTGTCCTTCTCCTTCTGTTTTTCGATATTCTGAAAGCGAGACCGCACCAAAATCCTCCATCACCAGCGCATAGGCATTTTCATGAAACTCCAGAGCCAATGGTTGGATGATGCCAGGCAGATCGAGATTTTTGGCGATCGTATATTGATTGCGGAACTGTACGAGTTCACTGAGGCTAGGAAATGGATTCCGCAGCAATTTGATGACGACTGGATGTTGATCGCCCTCCCGAACCCCCCGATAAACCAGAGTTCGAGAACCTGAGTAGAGTAGTTCGCTGATGGCATAGCCAGACAGATTAGCGATCGCATCCATGTTCTAGTCCTCAGGGCAAGAAGTCGTTCTGTAGTATGCCCATCGCTAAAGAAAAATATTGCGGTGGCAGCAATATTACTGCTTAAAGGAGGGTAGTCATGAACTGGCAATGTTAATCTCTCAGCATCATGGCTTTACCTGGCTTTCCCACGTCAAAGAAGCCATCTCCGTCACGAGATCACGGTAATCAGCCGGGCGATAATCCTGAAGCCATTCAGTGATCGGATTAGACTTGCGGTACGGATTAATCGAGAGATCACCCAGCAATTCATCGTGATAATGCCACATGTGCGTTTGCAGCAGCGAACCGCGTCCAGCAACAGGCGGGATAAAGCTCCGTTTCCAATGTTTCATCTGGGAAATCTCCTGCCACATCACCTCAGGCTCAGGCAGTTGAATCTTGCCCTTGAGCAAATGAATTAACCAGATAACCTCTAAGTGGGTCGTGAGCGAATTGGAAAATGTCGAAGCCCAGCCGATAAATGCCAAACCCGGTAAGTCAGGGTGAATTATATGGCGGTAAAGATAAGCTCCATCCTCATCCACGGTGGATTGAAATGCTGCCGGCAAAAAGCTGTAGTTGGGCTGCCAACCCGTGCCAAAGATGACAACATCACTCTCCAAGTGAACCCCGTTTGCCAAATCTAAGCCACTGGGTGTAAATTGCTCGATCGTGGTACGTTGCACTTGAATCGCGCCTTGACGCATCAATTTGTAGGTTTCGTTTCGTGGGATAAAACCATGCGCGAACACCCCTGATTCAGCCGGATGAGATGGGGTAGAGTTGGATTCCTTCAGTGAATACTGCAACTGCAATAAAAGTTCTACAAACCGCCAGAAGCCCCAAATCAGCCCGGAAAAATATTTGTGGAAATTTTTCTCCCACTTGTAGGGACGTTGATAGAGCGGTAAAAATCCACCGATTAAACGATTTAAGAAAATCACTCTAAAGTCAATCAGTCCCAACACCCGCAGGGGAACGGGCCAGTAAGCATTACGGAAAACTAAAGTGACATCTGTTGCCCATTGCACAGCATCGGTGGCAATGTCTAAGGCACTCTTGCCAAATCCCACGACTACGACTCTGCGATCCTTCAGCAGGTCAGGTGATTGATAGCCTGAGGAGTGCAAAACCTTGCCAGAAAAAACTTCTCGGTTAGGAATCGGAGGAATATAGGGGTTAGAGTAAAGCCCAGTAGAAACAACCACAAAATCAAACTCTTTTTGAATTGTTTCCCCGGTATCTTGATTCGCGTAGTGCAAAATCCAGCGATTTTCAGGAATTGGTTCAAGCTGCTTAACGATACAGTTGAAACGAATTTTGTCGAAAATTTGGAAATGATGGGCGTAATCTTCTAGATAGGCCCAAACTTGCTCACCTGATGGCAAATTAGGATAGTTTTCGGGCATGGGATAGTCAGGAAATTCATAGAACGAACGGGGAACTTGCAGCCCAAAGGCGTGATATCCTGCCGCCCATACTCCGCCCAATTTCTGGCTTTTCTCAAAAATCTCGCAAGTCAATCCAGCGTTTTGTAGAAATCTCGCGGCTGTTAATCCAGCCACACCGGAGCCAACAATAGCAACGGTTTTGATATCGCCTGAAATAATTTGCATAATTTTTGATGATTCCACTCCGTCGAAGTGATTACCCCTGAGAATACCAAACTTCACTGAGCTAGCAGGTAGTAACCGGGTGAACGGATGGGTATGTTGCAGAAAACAAGTGTGCTACGCCTTAAGCTACCCAGATCTGGAGGAGATAAGGCAGGAACAGGGTGTAGAGGTGGACCCCTCGATAATCAATAATCAATCGTTAATCAATCGTTGGATCTTGAGGTATGCAGTAGAACTGGACAACTGCATTCGATCACACTTAAAGCCCACAAACGATTCGTGGCGGTAGACAAGACTTCCATCCCAGTCAAGGGCGGTATGGTGCCATAGTTTGACCTTTTGAACGGATTGACGGTCAGTTCGGTTGCAGTGCGTGCAGTGTTCAGAAGGTGAGCTAAAAACAACGGTCATCAGTGCTGAAGACGTTGGTAGAACCATTCAGTTAATTATTGCGCCTGTTGTTCTAATGACAGCCTGCGCCCTGATTCAAAATGCGTGGCATTCCAACCGTTGCAACTGACTACAGCCCCCTGTAGGATTTTAACCTGGGCGTGTGGACGCAGGAGGCGATCGATCGCGGCTATCGTTCCCGCCTCTTTTTTTATAAACAGTCGCTTTCTATAAACGCAGTTTATTCAAATTCGAGCAGGAGATTGCTTGTATGCCAATAGAGCAAAGCCCCCGTCTTCGCTGGATTGAACTCGCTCCAACCGAAGCAGCCGTTCATGACATTGATATAATTCAGGGATTGCAGCAGGTTCCGAAAACTCTGCCCTGCCGATATTTCTATGACGATCGCGGTTCAGCCCTGTTTGAGCAAATCTGCGATCTGCCGGAGTATTATCCAACTCGCACAGAGCAGGCAATTCTGGAAGATTGTGCCTTGGAAATCGCGCAGATGACGGGGGCTTGCGAACTGGTCGAACTAGGCAGTGGCAGCTCTCGTAAAACTCGCTTATTGCTGGAGGCATATCAGCAGCTCAATCATCCGTTATACTATGCCCCGATCGATGTTAGTGCGGGCATCCTTCAAGATACTGCACCCATGCTGCTGCGCCAATACCCTACGCTGAATCTGTGCGGCTTGGTGGGAACCTATGAGCAGGCTTTATCGAATTTGCCTCCGGTACAGCTCGATCGGCGGATGCTGATTTTCTTGGGCAGTACGTTGGGCAACTTGAATCCGCAGGAGTGCGATCGCTTCTTCACCCAAATTCAACAGAGCTTGCAGCCGGGGGATTTCTTTTTGCTGGGCGTTGATTTGCAAAAGCCGATCGAGATTGTGGAAGCTGCCTACAACGATGCTCAGGGCATAACGGCGGAATTTAACCTGAATATTCTGCACCATCTCAACGATCGCTTTCAGGGGAATTTTGCGATTGATCAATTTGCCCATTCCGCATTTTATAACGTTCATCGGCATCAGATTGAGATGCACCTCATCAGCTTAAAACCGCAAAAGGTGCTGCTGCAGAAATTGGGCTACCAGACTTCGTTCTATGCACAAGAAACGATCCACACTGAAATCTCTCGTAAGTTTGACTTGCCGACCCTGACCGTTGACCTGAAACAGCGATCGCTCAACTCAGTACACATCTGGACTGATCCTCAGAAGTGGTTCGCTCTGCTATTGTGTCAGCGACAATAACCTGCTGGAGTAGCGTTGCTGAACTGAGTCTAAATTGTTGAGTTTGACATTGCTGGGCAGTCCTCTAAATCTCCCATCAATGGGGGACTTTAAATTCAGACAGAAATTGGAGCGGTTCGGCAGTTCCTCATTATTTCTTACGCAGGAAATTGGGTGGTCGTGGAACCCGATGAAACCTTTGAAAAGGGCGGCAAGAAACGCGGCTTATTTGCCCAACCGCTAGACAGATGGGTGAGCATTAATTGAAGCCGCTAGCACCTTGCGGTAAACGATTTTGTCATCACCCGTTTGATAAAAGTCGCGGATGCGTGCCTCCTCGCCATAGCCGCACTTCCGATAAAACGCTCTTGTGCGATCGAAGTCTGGCAGCCCCGATGTTTCGACGAGCAGTATCCGCCCGCCGCCTATTGCTAACCGTTGTTCAACATGATTGAGTAGGGCGGCCCCCCGTCCCTGTCGCTGGCGATCGGGTCGAACCCCAATCAGTTGTAGATTCCATGTCCCTTCGGTCATCCGCTCCATTTCACAGTAGGCAATTCCCAGGAGTCCGTCATTTTCTTCGGCATCAGTGAGCCAGAAACGATCGCTGTTGTCATGGCTGACAAAGTAATCCCCCAGCATTGTGCTAACCTCATCAAGTTGATCTGGCTGGAATAGTCCGGTTGCCTCTGCCAGGGCAATCAGAGCAGCCGTGTCATCAGATGTTGCGAGTCGAATCATGAGAACTCCACGGAATTGAGGGTGATCATCCGTTGCATCATTTATTGCATCATTGCTGGTATTGCGTCGTTACTCGCACAAGCGAATCCCGGAAAACTGCCAGCGTGTAGAAGGCGGAAAGAAATTGCGATAGCTGGCGCGAATATGGCTGTGAGCGGTGGCACAAGATCCGCCCCGCAACACCATTTGATTACACATAAACTTGCCATTGTACTCTCCCACTGCTCCTGCTGCTGGCTGATAGCGGGGATAGGGCAAATAAGCACTCTGCGTCCATTCCCATACGTCGCCAAAGAGCTGATCCGGCCGGGTACTGGCGATCGCAGTCATAGGGTGAAGCTGCCCCGTTTCGAGCAGGTTTCCCTGGATTGGAACTTGAGCTGCAGCCACTTCCCATTCGGCTTCGGTAGGGAGCCGTTTCCCAGCCCAGCGGGCGTAGGCATCCGCCTCGTAATAGCTCACGTGACAGATTGGCTCATCGGGATTCACAGGACGCATTCCACTCAGCGTCATCATCCACCAGTCGCCGTCGATCCGCTCCCAGTACAGCGGAGCCTGCCATTGTTGCGTTTGAGCGATCGTCCACCCTTCTGCCAGCCAATATTCCGGCTTACTGTAGCCGCCATGCTGCATAAATTCCAGATACTCTCCATTTGTGACTAACCGCGCTGCCAGCCAGTAGTCTTGCAGATAAACCTGATGCCGTGGAGATTCATTATCAAAAGCGAAGTCTGAGCTGTCGTGCCCGATCGTATAGAGCCCGCCCGGATAATCTAACCACTGTTCCTGTGCAGCGACCGGAGGCGGTGCGGCGAGTCGGTTCTGCTGATAGACCGGACGCAGAGGATTGATCGCGAAGATGTGTTTAATGTCCGTAAGCAGTAATTCCTGGTGCTGCTGTTCGTGGTGCAATCCCAGCTTGATTAGGGGGGCTAATTCAGGCTGCGAGAGGAGCGATCGCATCGCGTCATCCACATAGGCTCGATAGCGATAAATTTCCTCGACGGTGGGACGAGAGAGCAATCCGCGTTCAGAGCGAGGGTGTCTAACGCCAATGGCTTCGTAGTAGGAGTTGAACAAGTAGCCAAACTTGGGATGAAACACCTCATATTCGGGCAAGTTGGGCAACAGCACAAAGGTTTCAAAAAACCAGGTTGTATGCGCCAGATGCCATTTAGGAGGGCTGACATCGGGCATACTTTGAATACCGTAGTCTTCGATTGCTAAGGGCTGACAAATCTGTTCACTAAGCTGGCGCACCTGTTGATACAAGCAGGTCAGGGATTGGGTTGTAGTTTGTTGTGAGGTGGAGATAAACATTAGCGGCTTCTAAGGTAGATAGATCAATTAATTTAGTAGAGTTTTTCAAATACTGGTTATAGTCGATCAACAATTCTTCAATGCTAAAGCTTTACCAAATCGTCATCCGCTCCTGCATCCAGCCCCACAACCCGATCGCCCACTTCGTCCTTTGCAGTTAATACGGCGTTTTTCACTCCCGTAAGGCACAGCCCCTGCACCCCGTTTTTTATACTTCAATCGCCTGAACAAGGCTGTAGAATGATTGGTACTTTGTTGCCAGTCGATCGCAGTCTACGGCAGATTTCCAATCCTGTTAAACTGGGCAACGGTGGTCTGGTAACCCTCGCAGTCTAGCTCCAACTGAATAAAGCGTGCTAGCTTGGCTTCATCTTCAATCAAAAGAATAGAGGAACTCATAGATTGGAGAGGGTAACGATAAAAACGCTCAACGATGCCCGCCTGTTGCGCCAGAGGAATGCCAGCCAGAATCGTTCACTTGAATCATGGTCTGAGTTTCAGCCTGGATGAGCTTTATTATAATTGGTGCTTGCGGCTCTGAGGATTGAACTGCATTATCAATTAAGTTCACAAGTATTTGTGCCAAACGATCGCAATTGGTTTTGATATAGATATTCAGATTTATTTCAATTTCAGTCGAATGATGGATACATTGTTGACTTAACTCAGCAATTTCATGTACTAAATCGCTTCAACAAATTTCTCTTTGTGGAAGTGTAAATGACCACTATCGGCTCTTGCCAGATCTAGTCAATCCTGTAATAGCCGGATGATGCGATCGGTTTCAGCCGTTGCAATCTTTAATGCTTCTTTTTGTGACCTGCTGAAGTTAGAGCCACGGCGCAATAAGCTTTGGAGATAACCAGTGCTTGACAAAATCGTTTAGTGCTTTTAATCACTTCAAAGCCAAGCCTTGAATCGTCACGTTGCTTTATTTCCCGATGGCTTTGTTCGATCGGGTTTCCCAACCACCCTCTCACTGGGTGCTCAACGTCTGAACCCAATTCCTCACTCATTGCTCTGGGATACGAAGCTAGCCCCTTCGTTTTTAGCGATGTCCTAGGATGGGATGAGGTTGGTAAGGCTCTTCCAATCGCTGGCACTCTGCGTCGGTTAACTCAATTTCGAGAGCAGCGATCGCATCTTCCAGGTGATGCATTTTGCTTGCCCCAACAATCGGAGCCGTGATGCCCGGTTGATGCAGTAGCCATGCCAGCGCAATTTGTGCCGGAGTCACGCCGCGCTCCTGAGCTAACTGAACGACACGATCCACCACTTCAAAATCAGATTCCTGATAGTAAAGCTGATGAGCAAAGTCATCGGTTTTGGCACGCGTGGTTTCACCCTTCGTTTCCTTCTGCCGATTGCCTGCCAGAAATCCTCGTGCCAGCGGACTCCAGGGAATGACACCAATCCCTTCTGCTCGACACAAAGGCAGCATCTCCCGCTCTTCTTCTCGATACACCAGGTTGTAATGATTCTGCATCGAGACAAAGCGCGTCCAGCCGTGGAAATCTGCCAGGTACAAGGCTTTGGCAAACTGCCAGGCATACATGCTGGATGCACCAATGTACCGAACTTTGCCCAGTTTCACCAGATCGTGCAGGGCTTCGAGCGTTTCTTCGATCGGCGTTTCGCTATCCCAGCGATGGATCTGGTACAGATCTACATAATCCGTTTGCAATCGCCGCAGTGACGCATCAATGCTATCGAAGATATGTTTGCGCGACAGACCGCGATCGTTGGGGTCGTTGCTCATGGGATTAAACACTTTGGTGGCAATCACCACCTGTTCCCGTTTAGCAAATTCCTTCAATGCCCGTCCTAGAATCACTTCGCTTTCGCCCAGCGAGTACATATCCGCCGTGTCAAAGAAATTGATGCCTGCTTCCAGCGATCGAGCAATGAAGGGACGGCTCTCCTCTTCTGGCAAAACCCATTCCCGCCATTGGGGACTGCCGTAGGTCATGGTGCCGAGACAAATGCGTGAAACTTTGAGTCCAGTATTGCCCAGCCGCATATATTGCATAGAAGATTCTGTCCCTAAAGGAGACTCCAACGTTTCAAGCACTCTACAGGATATAGCACCTTCTACAATCCTGCTTCTACCTTGAGTGAAACCCTGCCACAGGACTGATCCAGGAAGCATTGCTCAACGAGGCGCGACTTTTCTGTTTAAGAGACGTTTGAAAAGTCATCATGATGACCTGAACCGCCCCCCTAGGTCTTACTTGTAATGCATGTTCAATAGAATGCAACCTAATAGCAGTTGAGCAATCCCAGTGAAAGGCTTTGGCACAGGATGACTTGTCGCCGTTTTGCTTCGGCTCGATCGATTACTTGCCGCTTGCGTTCGCCCCAGGGAAAGGTGTTAGGCAACTGAGTTGCAGTGTCGATCGCGTTTTGGGGTTCTCCCTGGGCGAGCAGATGCTCAGCCGTGTTCCAGATGTCTTCGTACTGCTGCTGAAGTCGTTTTTCTTCCACCGTTTGAATCAGCGAACTTCGGCTATGGGCCCAGAAGGGATGCTCCTTGATTTGCTGAGCCTGCATTAATGCGACATCGAACTGCTCCAGATTCAGGGCTGCGTGAGCCGTGAACCAGTGCTGGTGATTATCAGCCCAGAGTTGCCGCCACTGCTGCATTTGTGCCTGCGCCTTGGGGTAGATTGGGCTGTTCACCGGAATTGCGCCTGCGATTGTCAAAGCCTGATCAAGCTGATCTATCGGCTGCCAGTACTCGCTCCATGCAATTTCTAAAATCCGTTCTGACCATTGCTGGATGAGTTGCTGTGCCTCATTGTATTGGGCTGCACCCACTGTAATCTGGCTTACTGCTTCGATCGCCTGAGCAAATTCTCCCTGTGCTGCGTTTTGTCTCGCTTGTGCAAGCTGAAACATTGCAAGCTTGGTTTGACAGTTTCTCAGGTGGAGTTGTGTTGCCCAGTAAACATTTGCTTTAGATGACACTTGCTCTGCCTGAGCAATACACCCCTGGTAATCTCCTGCTGTTTCCAAAGCAAAGGCAGTGTTTGCGATCGCCTGCTGCTCCCGCTCGAATTGCTGTCTAGACTGTTGGCGCAAGTAAGCATCCGTAGCGATAAAGCATCCCATCAATCCCGGAATAACCGCTGCAATAGCCGCAAATGTCAGTCCGGTTGTAATGCTCATTCTGAACAGTCGAGGTACTGCATCCCAGATCATGTCCTCATTTCCCTCATGGATCGAGGTTGTGAGTTTTATTAGATGACAGAATTCGGCTGGCTTCTAGCGAAAATCTGGGAGTTAAAAAAGAACTTAAAGGAGTTGCTGTATTGGTTTAGCAACTCATGCGATTACTTAGAATTGAGCGAATTTGCACCTGAAATAACAGTGCATATTTCAGATCAGGAAAAACCATTATCTTCCGGAAATCGAGCTTAACTCCAGGTTCCCGAAGTTAAGGTCAAGCCGCAGCGATGTTGGCGACAACACGCTCATATCACTGGAGCTTGTATTAATGCGAATGCAATCGGCAGCAGGATGGGTTACCCCAATTGCTGTAAAACCCTCAAGTCAACGCTTTTGAATTTAGCTTAGAATCAGGAATAATCACTCTATTTCCTGAAGATTTACCTTGAGTTCCCAAGCTGGAGTTTATCCTCGTAAACCTCGATGACGTTTGGCAGCCCTGGACGAAGAAGACGCGGCCTCATTCTGACGACGCAAGGTCGGCACAAGCTTGAAGCAGCAATTCAAAATGCTTCCGTTCTAGAAGGAGTCAGGCGCATCTCGATCGAAGAGCTTGCTGCTCGTGCCAACCTTGATGCTGGAACGGTTTCAAGGGTTCTGGATCTAGACAAGAGCGATCGCAATTCAATCAAAAAATTATTTGCCGTATTTGCTCTGGAACTTACCCCAGCAGATTTTACAACTCCCAGTCCCCCCATCCCATTCGGGAATGCTGAGAAAAGGGTTGATTGGGGTGATGCTCCTGAAGTTAATACTTTCTATGGACGGGAAGATGAGCTTGCTGATTTGTCGAGATGCATTGTGACCGATCGCTATCGCTTAGTTACCATTATTGGCAGTGGAGGAATTGGTAAAACAACGTTGTCGGTCAAGCTCGCTGAATCAGTTCAGGAGCAGTTTGAGTTTGTGATTTGGCGATCGTTGATTAATGCTCCACCCTTAACTGAATTGGTTGTCGATCTGGTGAAAGTTTTGTGTAAACAGGAAACAACCGATTTGAGCATCAATCGACTTCAGCAGTATTTACGGGAACACCGTTGCTTAATTGTCCTGGATAATATTGAGACTATTTTGCAGGATGGACCCGAACTAGAGGACTACCCGAACGTTCGCCCTGGCTATTACCGCCAGAACTACAGCGACTACGGCAGCTTGTTTAGCTGGGTGGCGACTGGACGGCACAATAGTTGCTTCGTTTTAGCGGGTCGAAAAAGACCGGATGAGTTTGTGACCTTTGATAATGCAAGATTTCGGGTGTATCTCTTGGGAGGGTTAAGTAGCTCAGTCAGCCAACAGCTAATTCAGGATCAGGGTTTACTGGAAGATTCGGAGCAGGATTTAAGAACCCTGGTTCAACGATACACGGGTAATCCCCTGATGCTGAAAATTGTAGTCTCCAACATTCAGCAATTTTTTGGGCGCAGTATTTCCAATTTTCTCAAGGGAAGCAACTTTATTCCACCTCGAATTGGTGATTTACTGGATAAACAGTTTCAAGGACTTTCAAGCTTAGAAAAGCAGGTGATGTACTGGCTGGCGATCGAGCGTGAGCCTGTTTCCGTGAAAGAGTTATACCCCAACTTTGAACCCCCGGTCGATCTTGCAGACCTGCTGGCAGCAATCCAGGATTTACAGCAGCGATCGCTGATTGAGAGTTCTCAGAACAAGTTTTTCACACTGCAGCCCGTTGTAATGGAATACGCGATAGACAAACTCAGCAGACAAGTTTGTAATGAAGTCATCACACAAAGCCCAGGACTTTTACAGACCCATGCACTCATAAAAGCGCAAACAGTCGATTATGCAAGAGATTTTCAAACCAGAACAATTCTAGGAATGCTAGAGAGTGCTCTCCTTAAAAGGCTCAGAAACACGCCGAGCATTGTAGAACATTTAACCCGATTAATAGGAACTTTGCAGAGAAATAATTTGACGATGGGCTATACAGCCGGAAATATCATTAACTTACTCTATTACTTGAAAGCAGATTTGACCAACTATGATTTTTCTGGTTTGACCGTTCGTCAGGCTTATTTGCCTGAGGTGAAGTTACACGAGGTGAACTTTGCCGATGCGGATTTAACCGAGTCCGTTTTTTCGGAAACGCTGGGACCCATTTCTGCTGTAGAGTTTAGTCCAGATGGCAAACTGCTCGCCACCGGCGATGCCATTGGAGAAGTACGGTTGTGGCAGGTTGAAAACACTAAACTTTGCTTGATTCTTCAAGGACATGAAGATTGGGTTCGATCGGTTTCGTTTCATCCGACTAAATCCCTAATGGTTAGTGGAAGCGGTGATTATACGCTGAGAATCTGGAACACTCGAACTGGTCAATGTTTAAGGGTTTGTCGTGGACACAGCGCCCGGATTCGATCGGTGAAAATTGACCCAACGGGACGATGGGTTGCCAGTGCTGGAGCGGATCAAACCATTCGCCTTTGGGATGTGGAAACGGGAGACTGTTTGAGGATTCTCGAAGGTCACAGCGATCGGGTTCGTTCAGTAGACATTGTTGCAGTAGACACTGTTGCAGATGCCCAAAATTCTCTGCTCCTGGCAAGTGCCAGTGAAGATCAAACAATTAAACTTTGGGATGCCAATACAGGAGCCTGTTTAAGAACATTAACCGGACATACCAACTGGGTGAGATGTGTTGCGTTTCATCCAGAAGGCAAGTTGCTTGCCAGTGCCAGTTCCGATATGAGCGTTAAACTGTGGAACGTCATGACGGGCGAATGTATCAGAAGCTTGGGTGGACACACAGATTGTGTGCGATCGGTGCGCTTCAGCCCGGATGGAAAAAGACTGGCTTCGGCAAGCTCCGATGAAACGGTCAGACTGTGGGACACGGATACCGGACTTCACCTGCAAACCTTGCTGGGGCACTCGAACTGGGTTCGCTGTATTACTTTTGCTCCTCAAGGTGACGTGTTAGCGAGCGGGAGTGCTGATCGCAGCGTCAAACTTTGGAACGTGGATACAGGGCAGTGTCTTCGTACTCTTCAAGGTCGCGCTCGCTGGGTTCGTTCTGTCGCTTTTAGTCCCGATGGGAATCACTTGATTGCTGGAAGTGCAGATCACGCACTGCGGCTTTGGAATGTTCAGACAGGAGAATGTGTTCGGACGTTTCGTGAACAAACCAATTGGATTCAGTCTGTTGCTTTTAGCCCAAATGGTCATGTGATTGCCAGCGGCAGCGGTGACAAAATTGTTCGAACTTGGGATTGCCGCACCGGGCAATGCTTGAGGCAATTAGAAGGACACACCAAACGCGTTTTGTCTGTGATGTTCAGTCCAGATGGGAGAATCTTGGCAAGTACTGGAGACGATCGAACCATTCGGCTCTGGGATGTACCTTCAGGGGTGTGCTTGAGAGTTCTTGAAGGACACACCGGACGCGTCAGAGCAATTGCCTTTAGCCCAGTGGCTTCTGATCAAAGCCGTCCTCTGCTTTTAGCCAGTGCTGGTGAAGAAGAAATCGTCCAACTCTGGAATGCTGAGACTGGCGAATGCCTCAGATCCTTTATCGGGCACACAAATCGAGTCCGATCGATTGCCTTCAGCCCAGATGCAACTTGGCTTGCCAGCGGTAGCGAAGATAATACGGTTCGACTATGGGATGTGATAACTGGAGAATGCATTGTCGTACTGCTAGGACATACGGGACGAGTCCGCTCTGTTGCCTTTAGCCCAATTGATCTTACCCTGGCAAGCGGTAGCGAAGATAATACAGTCAAGCTGTGGAATACTCAAACCCGTCAGTGTCTGCATTCACTTGAAGGACATACTGAAAAGGTTTGCTCTGTAGCATTCAGCCCGAATGGTCAATTTTTAGCAACTGGCAGCGGAGATGAGTCGATTCGCCTTTGGGACGTGGCTCAAGGCACCTGTTTGAAGGTTCTCAAGACCAAAAACCTCTACGAAGGCATGAATATCACCAGAGCCAGGGGTTTAACGGAAGCACAAAGGATCACATTATTGGCACTGGGAGCAATTGAAGGAAATTGAATCTTGAGCGAGAGGCTCATTCCGATCCCTCTTTTGTTACTACCATAGAAGAGAAGACGTTCAAGGCACATCAAGCTGCTTTCAGGTCTGGGATTGAAAGGATCTGGAAGGTATCCATCCAATCCATTAACTGATGTAAGGCTCGTTTGAGTCCAGGCACTGGAAAAACATGTAACCATTGTTCTAACCATGCCCATAGTAATCTGGTAGAACCGGACTGAGCGACGAGTCCCGAAGATGATTTCGCAGATATCACGGCGTTGAGTGGGCTATCCGGCTAAAGGTTGGTCGTAAGCACGCCAGCAGTTGTAGCGCACTCGTTGTCCTTTGGCATGAGCACGCCATGATTGGAACGAATTGGGACAATATAAGGCAACTTTAATTGATGTAGAACGCCTGTGACATCGCCACTTTCCCCATATCAGCTATCGGCTAACACCCGTTCAATTACAAATCCCATGGCTCGAATTTCACGAATGATCTCCACGGCTATCTGCGATTAGAGGGATCAGTTCTGACAATTTCCTCAACGGCGATCGTTTCCTATTGTTATACGGCGTTGCATAATTAGAGTATGAATTAGGGTTGGTTTTCATGCAATGTCCGGAGTGCGGCTCGACTCACATTCGTAAAAACGGCATCAAGAAGGGTAAACAAAATCACATCTGTGTCGATTGCAAGCGTCAATTTGTTGATCGCTATGAAGCCCACAAAGGCTACAGTGACGAAGTGAAACGGGAGTGCCTCAAACTGTACGTCAATGGCATGGGATTCCGTGCGATTGAGCGTGTTAAAGGAGTTCATCACACCACAATCATCACTTGGGTCAAACAAGTCGGGGAACGGTTGCCTGATGCCTAGGAACCAGAATCAACGCCCCAAGTCGCGGAACTTGATGAATTAGAAACCTTTATTGGCTCAAAAAAACAAGATTTGGCTCTGGACAGTGGTTGACCACTTCCAAGCAGGAATTTTAGGTTGGAGGTTGGGTGACCACAGTGCTGAAACGTTCCGACCCCTCTGGGCGATTGCGAAGCAATGGAGTTGTTATTTCTACGTGACTGATGGATGGAAGGTGTATCCCCAGTTTATTGACGCAGGCGACCAAATTGTGAGCAAGACGTATATGACCAGAATTGAAGGTGAAAACACAAGGTTGCGACATTATCTGGCGCGATTGCATCGCAAAACGTTGTGCTATTCCAAGTCAGTAGAAATGCTGGCACACTCAATTCGGTTGTTACAGCACTATCTCAAGTTCCACGATGTTCCGGTGCCTTGTTGAGTCATACCCTTAATAAGCAACGCCTGTTATACAATCCTCTAGATTTGCAGTGTCAATCTAGGAAGGAGAGTTTGAGGCAAAATAAAGATAAGCTCTCTAGATTTTTGAGCTCTACAAATCTTGATATGTCAATTGTGCATTTGCCCAATCTGTTTCTTCTAGAAATTGGGCAAAGGTGGTAAGAAGCCCGGGAAATGCTTCTCGTAAACGGAGAACATCCGCTTGATAGCCTTGCTTTCGATACCACTGAATTAAATCGAACAACGATTTGCGAAATAGAAGTAGGAAAACCCAGGGAGAGATTTCCTTGTAAATTACAGGACTTCCCTGTGCTCTCGAAAATGCCTCTGCCATTTGTTTAGGGGTTAATACGTCCCCAGCCAGTTCAATGGCTTGCCCCACATACTGAGAACGGTGCTTCATCACATGGGCAGCCACTCGTCCCATATCTTTTGTTGTAATCAGATGCAGCGGCTTATCGGGTTGAACTGCAAAGGGAAAAGATCCTTTAAGAATAGACGGTCGGGTGTATTGCTTCCAAAACTCTTCCATAAATAGGCAAGCTCGCAGCATTGTTGTAGGTAAGTTCGCTTGCTTTAGAATGTGCTCGACTTGATGCTTCTGCTCAATGTGGGGAATGCCAGAATTGCGATCGACTCCTCCCGCAGAATTATAGACAAAATGTCTAATATTGGCTTGCCTAGCAGCTTGTGCAACTCGCTCTGCCCTTGCAATTTCTTGTGAGTCAGGCTTGGCAGAATCTGCAGCAGTTCCATGGCAGTAAACGGCTGAAACCCCTGTAAAGGCTGCTTTTAATGAAGACTCATCATCGAGATCCGCTTCAATTAGCTCAACACCGCTGTTATGCAATTTCAACAGGGAAGGACGCTCAAGGTCAACTTTACGAGTTACAGCCCGCAGATCAGTCACATTTTGTTCAAGCAATCCTTTGACTGCATTGCTGCCCGTTCTTCCAGTTACCCCTATCAATAACACTTTACCGATTGCTGTCCCTGCAGCATCAGACTTTGAAGCGTTCATCTTCGCACACCCTCCAATGCTCTATAACCCAGTTTAGTCCTTGAGAAAAAGCTGTTCCAGGGAAATGGCATCAGAGACAATGCGGTGAGGAAATGATGCAAACTTTGAGGATCCTCGAGCCCCACTGCTATGGTAATGGCAGGCAGAGATTTACGTTTGATGTCTGAGATTAGCCCCAAGTGCAAGAGTTTGAAGGCCTCAAAGCTCTACACTTCGGGAAATAACGATTGAAACAATTGGCAGCACTCATTGAAAAAGGTCAAGGTTGGACGGACTTCACTAGGGGAGGCACAGGGCCTATCTCCGCCCGAGGACTATGCCGTCTCATCTTTCGACATAGACGCTCGCCCCTCCAGCAACAAAGGAAGCAATAAAAGTTCTACCCCAATCAGCAGCACAACAGAGATGCCAAACACGATCGTTCCAATGGCATTGAGCGAAGGGCTAAGATTGGCACCCAGGAAGGTATAGATTGACACGGGTAGCGTGGGTTCAAACCCTGATACAAACCAGGCGATGATAAATTCATCAAAGGAAAAAGTAAATGCTAGCAACCAGGCTCCCGCAATTCCCGGAATCGCCCAGGGTAGAATCACGCGGTAAAGTGCCTGCCACTCATTCGCGCCCAAATTCCAAGCGGCTTCTTCGATATCTTTTGGCATTTGAGCCAGGCGTAGACTGACTAGCGCGATCGCGGTCGGCATCAGAATGACGACATGAGTAAGGAAGACGCTCAGGATTTGCCCTTGCAGATTGAGACGAGATAGTAGCCCCAGAAATGCGACCCCCAGGATTAAGGGCGGCACCAGAATCGGCACAATGAATAGCGTAGACAAGAAGCTCTTGCCCGGAAAGTCAAATCGATTCAGGGCGTAGGCAGCAAAGAAGCCAATCGCCGTTGCGGCTGCCGCTGCCAGAGGTGACACAATCAGGCTGCGCTGAAGGGCTTGCAGCAATCGACCATCCGTCAGCAATTCCTGATACCACTGCATTGTCCATCCTGCCCAGGGCAAAGTTGGAAAACGGGCATCTTCAAAGGAAAACGCGATCAGGGTGACAATTGGCAGCATCAGAAAAATAAATCCTATTAGCAGGTAGCCCCATCCCGCGATCGCCAGCCCTAAGTCAATGCCCCGTTTCTGCGGTGCGCTCATGTTCACTGCTCCGATTCAGCCAGTTTAAATCCAGTTACCAAAATCACAATCATGATGCCAATCAGGAGGGTTGCCAGGGCAGAAGTGCGCGGCAAATTGGTAGAAGCCGCATACTCGTTCAGGATGATGGTCGAGAATAGAGGGAATTTTCCCAAAATCGATTGACCTGTACCGCCGCCCAGAATCGTACCCGATAGCACATCCCCCAGGCTGATAATCAAACCAAAAACTGCGCTGTAAACAATTCCCGGCTTGCTGAGCGGCAGCACGACCCGCCAGAAGGTTTGCCACTGGGTTGCTCCTAAATTACGAGCCGCTCCCATTAAGGTGCGATCGACGTTTCGCAGCACCAGATAGAGAATCAAAATCATAATCGGGGCAAGGTAGTGCAGCAAACCAATGCGAGTGCCCCATTGAGTAAACATGATTTGCAATGGCTCTTTGATCCAGTTCAGTTGCACAAGCAGCGAATTGAGCAAGCCGTTATTGTTGAGGATAGTTTGCCAGGCGTAAAGGCGGAGAATATAGCTTGTCCAGAACGGCGTAATTGCCAGTACCAAAAGCAATCTCTGAAGTCGTTCGGGGACTAGAAACACTAATGCCATCGCAAAGGGATAGCACAGCAGAATACCGACTGCCGCTGTGGTAAAAGCGACCCAGAGCGACTGGGCGATCGCATAGCCATAGCGCGACCGTGTAAAGAATTGACTGAAAATATCCAGGTAATTCGACAGAGAAAAGCCAGGAACTGCTCGATAATTTTCGACGCTCCAAAATCCAATCCAGATGAGAAAGAGCAGGGGCAGCAGGAAAAGAATACTGTCGTAAATAACGGCAGGTGCAAGACAAAAATATTTCAGGAGGCTGGTTTCTTGAGGCAGCCAGCGGGCGCGCGATCGCCGAGGGGAAATCGGAAGTTGCTTGGTCACAATCGTCATTTCCTCACTATTTCCTCACTGAATCCGTTCGCCTAGTAAAACGGTGTCCTGAGTTTTCCAGACGAGTTGCAATCTGGAATTAATCGGAACTGCCAGAGTGTGATCGAGGGCTTCTTGACGAATCATTCGCACTTCGTAGCCCGTGTCGGTTTCCAGAAAATAGATCACCTGCGATCCCATAAATTCAAAGCCTCGCAGTGTCGCATCAATTTTGTTTTCTAGTCTGTTTTCCACTGAACCCTCTGTGGAAGCGAGCGCAACCCGTTCAGCCGGAACCACGATCGTCACCCGGTCGCCCACCTGGTGCGGCTGCTCTCGCCAGAGTGCCTGCATCGTGCCTTGCGGACAGCGAACCGTTACCCGATCTGGACTGACACTGATCACCTCACCGTCAAACAGATTGTTGTTTCCTACAAACTCGGCAACAAAGTGGGTTGCTGGACGGCTGTAAATTTCCGCAGGCGTTCCCACCTGTTCAATCCTGCCCCCATTCATCACCACGACGCGATCTGCCATCGAAAACGCTTCGTTCTGATTGTGAGTGACATAAATAAACGAAATGCCCAACGACTGCTGGAGCCGCTTTAGTTCACCCTGCATCCGCACCCGTAGATGGGGGTCGAGGGCACTCATCGGTTCATCGAGCAGCAGAATTTTGGGTTCGGTGATCAGGGCACGGGCGATCGCCACGCGCTGTTTTTGCCCGCCGCTCAATTGGCTAATCCGGCGATCGAGCAACGGTTCCAGGTGCATCATTGCAGCAATTTCTCGCACTTTGCGCTTGACCTCTGCTTTGCGATGAGTCATCAACGTCAGCCCAAAGGCAATGTTTTGCTGCACGTTAAGGTGGGGAAACAAAGCAAAGCTCTGCCAAACCATTGGTGTATTGCGCTGATGCACCGAAAGAGCAGTAATGTCTTTCTCCTGAAGTCGAATCTCACCCGATGTCATTCCTTCCAGCCCGGCAATGATTCGCAGGAGTGTTGTTTTCCCGCACCCGCTCGGACCCATAATCGCGATGAACTCCCCTGCCTTGACCCTCAAATCGATGTTCTCCAGCACCTTGAGCGAGCCAAATTGCTTTGAGACTTCGCAAATTTCTAAATCGTGAGCAGTCGAAGCCGTTGCGCTCTCCGTTAGCGATGAGCCAAGGTTTGCCCTCGCAGATGGGTTCGATTGCAGCTCGGTCACAGAAGAATGGTTCATAGGAATAAAGATTTGATCGGATGAGGGAATTGGGGAGAAATCAGACATCAACCCGTCGCTTCAGCAAGCTTGCTCTCCACTAGCTGGTCTTAAATTCGTTGTAGAGGTCTTGCCAAACCTTTTCGGGCTGATTGACGGGCAGCTGACGGGCACGGGTGCGCTCTAGTTGCACCTCTACAAGCGTCTTGTTGGGATTGGCTTTATCTGGAACGTACCCCAGCAGTTGCTTCTCCGCATCGCTCATAAACTGAGGGGCTTTCAGGTTCGGTGCTATGCCCTTGTAAGCTTTCGCGTTTGCTAGCTTGGCTTGAGTTTCGGGCAGCGTCATGTACTGCACCCACTTCAGTGCGAGTTCCTTATTTTTGCTTGCAGAGCAGAGCGTTGCGCCTTCGCTCCAGCGAATCGATCCTTCTTGGGGAACGACTGCCGCAAAGTTTGTTTTGCCGTCTGCGATCGCATTTTGAATCAACCAGTCTCCCACGGGGCCTGCAATTACGCTTTCGTTGATAAAGGCATTGGTAATGTCTTGAATATTAGGCGTAATCAGCGCCACGTTCGGTTTGACTTTAATCAGCCAGTCCTTCACTTGCTGCAACTGCTGCTCTGTCAACGCATAGGGATTTGGGTTGTCGGGAAAGAGTGCAAGACTGGCGTTGCCCATGTTGGGAAGATACCAGTCAAAAAAGGCAACCTTACCCTTTAGTTTCGGGTTGGTGAGAAAATTCCAGCTAGTGACTTCTTCGGGCTGAATATATTTGCTGTTGTAGGCAATGCCATAGTTGCCAAAGCGAGTTCCCACTGCCATCATTTGATCTTCCAGAAAGAAGCCAGGAAATTTTTGATAGCCAGCCGTAAAGTTTTGCAGATCGGGAAAATCAGCCGGGTTAAGGGAATCGATCGCGCCTAGCTGCATGAGTTTGGTGACATATTCCCCATCGGAGATAATGCCATCAAATGTGCCGGGCGGAGACTGATTAAAGAACTGAAGCATTTGTTCGCCACCCACATAGGTTTTGAACTCAACCTTGACGTTATTGTCCTGCTCGAACTTCCCAATAATCTCCGGCTCGTCATAGCCTGCCCAGGACAAAATCCGAAGCGTGCCGCCGCCACCCGACGCAGCAGGGCTGGCTCCTGTCGAAGCTTGTTCCTGAGCGTTCGCACAGCTTGTTAGCTTGGTGGTTGCTGCGGTGAGCGTTGCCAGAGACGCATGCTGGATAAACTTACGGCGCGTAATCGACTGCAAAAAAGAGGCGTTAGAAGAATCCGAGTTTCTGTAGTTCATAGCAGTGCTAATGAGAGGAAGGATGAAATCGAACAAAACTTGTTGAACAACTTGCGGTGTTTTCTAGGGCTCAGGAAGATAGGGGTAAAATCACTTCGGCAACATTTGCAGGCGAAGGACTTTGATCGCGATAGGCCGTATTCAATCGCTGAATCGGTAATGGCTGACTCAGCATTTTTTGAAATGCCGTATCCATCATCGGACGCAGCGTTTGGCTTTGTTGATGCCACTGGTCGCGATAGCTGCGATAGGCTGCCAGATGCTCTCCCAGTTCTGCCAAAAGGTCGGACTCATTGACCGTCAAAACCTGTCCATCTTTCACAATCAGTTGTCCGTTCACATAAACCTGACGAATCGATCGCCCCCGCTCCGAATACACCAGATGAATGGGAAGTTGATTGCGCGGGGTAAAGGTCAGGGAGTTGAGGTCATACAGCACAAAATCGGCTTTCATTCCCGGCGCGATCGCCCCGATCTGGTCTTGCAGCAGTGTGGATCTCGCGCCGCCCCTGGTTGCCCATTTGAGCACATCAGCTGCCCTGGGATAAAACTTGCGATCGCCATCGGTTGCAGAATGTACTAAGCCCGCCATTTTGATTACATCAAACAGGTTAAAGCTGTCCATGCCATCAGTCCCCAGCGCAAGATTGACTCCGGCTGCCATCAACTCGCGAATCGGCGCAATTCCACTGCACAAACGATGATTACTGACGACGTTATGAACCACCGTTGCTCCGGCTTCTGCCACTAAATCAATATCCGCCTGCGATAGCCAGACTCCGTGCGCGATCGTTGTTCGGTGCGTCAAAATCCCGTGTCGTTTTGCATAGGCAACGACTGATTCTCCGTAAAATTCTGCGCCGGTCACTGCCTGCATTCGGGTTTCCAGCAGGTGCGTGTGAATGGGCACGTTGAATTCTTCTGACAGGGCGGCAATCTGATGCATCAGTTCAGGGGTAACTCGCTGCGATGCGGAGGGAGCCAGGACGGTGGTAATCAGGTCTGCCTGTCTGTGCCAGTCTCGGTAGAGTTGCCGGAAGACGGATTCCCACTCGGCTGGAGTACAGGTACTTACTGAAATAAAGCTTTGCTTCTGCTCATCGCTCAGGTGGTCAGCCAGATAAGGAACCGTTTCGTGAAGCGGCTTGTTGATGGCGTGAACCGATAAACTTGCCCGCACCCCTAAATCAACGTATGCCTGTGCCACTGCCCCAAACATTTCGGGGGGAGTATAGGGCAATGCGTAGATGTCGTCTTGCATTGTGGTTGTGCCATGCTTCACCGCTTCCAGGGCTGCGACCATTGTGCAGAGGTAATGCAGGCGGGGGTTTAGTCGCTCGTTAGGGGGCAGATACAGCATCCACTGCTCTAAAGGCAATGCTTCATAGCCACACTTTTCTAAAACTCCTACGGTCGTATGGGTGTGAGCATCCACAAAGCCAGGAATTAACAAGAGATCAGTCGCATCGACAATTTGATCGGCAGTAACGTCTAGCTCTGGGGCAATTTGGATAATACGCTCGCCTTCAATGAGCAGATCCACACAGCAAGGCGATAAATCCAAACTGCCATCCGGTTGTTGAACAAAGGGAAGAACAGTTGCGCGACGAATGAGTTTACGAAACATAGTGCCTACGAAACATAGTGCAGGGGACGACTAAAACGATGAATGGATAAAGACTGGCTAACAGCGGTTGACAGCATTTTTTCAACAGCAGGACGAATCCGCTCTGCCTGCTGCAAAATCTGCTTACGATGAACGGCGTATTCGGGCAAACGATCCTGCAACTCTGCCACGATATCGGCTTCGTTGACCGTTAACACCCGTCCCTGATCAACCACTAATTGACCATTGATAAAGACTTTGCGAATCGAACTGCCATTCTCGGCATACACTAGGTGAATCGGTAGTTGATAACGGGGAGTGAAACTGAGGGTATTGAGATCGTAGAGAACCAGATCGGCTTTCATTCCCGGTGCGATCGCCCCAATCTCGTTGTGCAGCAGGGCAGATCTGGCTCCTCCATAGGTTGCCCATTTCAATATATCTGCGGCTTTCGGGTAGCGATCGTAGGAAGTATCCATCGCCGAATGCACCAGCCCTGCGGCTTTAATTACATCAAATAGATTAAAGGAATCATTGGAACTCATGCCGTCTGATCCCAGCGCAATGTCGACTCCCGCATCCATTAATTCTCGAATTGGTGCAATGCCACTGCACAGGCGATGATTGCTGACCACGTTGTGAATCACCGTTGCTCCGGCTTCTGCAATCAGTTCAATGTCTTGTGTGGATAGCCAGACTCCGTGGGCGATCGCCGTTCGATGCGTCAAGATTCCGTGTCGCTTTGCATAGGCAACGACTGATTCGCCATACAGTTCCGGTCCGGTCATTGCCTGGGTTTTGGTTTCCAGCAGATGCGTGTGAATGGGCACATCGTATTCTTCAGATAGGGTGGCAATCCGGTGCATCAAATCAGGCGTGACGCGCTGCGATGCAGAAGGAGCCAAAACAGTTGTCACCAATCCTCGATAGCCCTGCCATTTTTGGTAAACCTGACGAAACAAATCAACCCACGCATCATCAGAAAGTCCCTGAGCCGCTTCTAGATCCTGCTTCACGTCGGCGGGCAGGAAGTCGCTCAAATAAGGAACAGTGTGGTGCAGCGGTTGGTTGATTGTGTGGAGCGAGAGACTGACTCGCATCCCGACATCAACATAGGCTTGGGCAACCGCATCAAAAATTTCTGGCGTAACATAGGGCAGCTCCAGCAAATCATCCTGAATTGTGGTTCCCCCATATTTCACCATCTCCATTGCACCGATTAGCGTGCGGAGGTAGCACAAACGCGCATCAAGGTGCTGGGATTGCAATGGCGGGTAGGTATAAAGCATCCATAGCTCCAGGGGCGATGCTTCATGGTTACCCTTCTCCAAAATTTCCATTGAGTGAGCATGAGCATTGACAAAGCCAGGAATCAAAAGGTGATTTGCTGCATCAATCACTGAGGCGGACGGCGGCGCAGATTCAATGGCAGGAGCAACCTGAGCAATGCGATCGCCCTCGATCAACACATCAGCAATCTGAGGCTCTAAGTTCAGGGAACCGTTCGCTTGTCGCGTGAAGGGAAGAACGGTCGCATTTTTAATTAAAACAGTATTTTCCATTATCCTGATCCTTACGAAGGAGAACACAGAATCGAAGCAAATGGTTTAATCGTCGAAGAATACGGTTCATGATGCACTTGAGAGAAAAGATGAATCAATCCATAGATGCTGAAGAAGAATCAGGTGGAAGTGAGATTTGGAATGAAACCGCATTGCTGCATTAGCAAGTGCCAAACTGAAGACCAAGCTGTTTCAGCCATTTTCGGTAAGCAATCGACATTTTGTCGCAGGGAAAATGGAACTCCTGCTGCAAATTGAGCGGCAGCTGAGCGATCGAGGCTGAAGTTTGAATTGAAAAAACTGCTAAGAATTTAACGAATCACTAAAATCTTAATTGCCTTAGCCTCACTGTAAAGAAAGGAGCAACTCAAAAAAGTTATTTATAATACAACCGTAACTCCCTGAACTAGAGTTGCTATTTTGGTAATTAATACATCGAAAGTTGTGTTTTTCAAAGGCCATGACTCCAACCAATTCCGTTCCTCCAGCATCGATCGCCCTCGACGATCTCGATCGCGCGATTATCGGGCTGCTTAAAACCGATGGGCGCATGTCTTTTGCTGAAGTTTCTAAACGGCTGAATTTGCCGGAAGCAACTGCCCGCTATCGGGTGCAGCGACTCTTGCAGTCCAAGATCGTCAAGATTCACGCTACGCCAAATCCAGAGCATCTGGGTACACCTCGCGTCATGATTGTTCAACTCTTTGTGGAAAACGGCAAGATTGATGCAGTTGCAGCCGCACTGGTTGAAATCGACGAAGTTCAATTCGTTGCGGTTACTGCGGGTCATCACAATATCGTGGTTGATGTTTTCTTTGGAACGCACGATGAGCTGCTCAATTTTTATGCAAAGCTTCACGAAATTCCAGGCGTGATTCGCTATGAGTCGCAGGTCGTGATGAAGCTACTAAAAGCTGAGTACAAATATGTAATGAGCTAGCGTAAATGTTACTTTGCCTTCTCAAAATTGCTCAATTGCCTACTGCATAACGTTTTGGACAACCTGTCTATCTAAAAGTCAGGAAAGCTTGATTTGTGGCAGCATCTTTTTCTTCTGCTAAGGTATTCGTAACTAAAGCAATATGTTTTTGCTAAATTCTTCATCTGAAAATGCAGAAGTATTTTTTCATTGATGAAGAAGCAAAATGAATTGTGGATTTAGTAAGATAAACTCCGATTTTGTATTGAGAGCTACATCAACTGCGGCTTCAGTGCATTTATTCTGAACTCCAAGGCAGCAGAAAACGCAGGTCTTGCAAGATCGCTTGTTAAAAGGCAGAGCTAGTTAGGCAGAGTTAGTTAGGTAGAGCCAGTTAGATTAAAATCGTTAACCTGCACTTTGGCTCTGTAATAGACGCGAAAAAAGACGCGAAGAATCAATACTTTCAGCGATCGTGATTTGCTGCTCAACAGAATTCTTGAAAGAAAGCGAGTCTTCTATGCATCCACTAATGATGGGTTCATTGAGTTGGGTTGAGTACCAGCAGCGGCTTCAGGATGGAAATGCGATCGTCCTGATTCCCTGCGGTGCCCTGGAACAGCATGGTCCTCACTTACCGCTCGGTACGGATGCATTGCTTAGCACCGCGATCGCGCAAAGCGTGGCAGAGCAAATCAGCGGTATTGTTGCGCCAACCGTCAGCTATGGCTACAAGTCGCAGCCTAAGTCGGGCGGAGGACAGCACTTTCCAGGAACGACCAGTTTGGATGGCAACAGTCTGATCCAAATGATTCGAGATGTCGTGCGCGAACTGGCGCGACAGGGGGCAGATCAAATTGTTGTCCTGAACGGTCACTACGAAAATCAGTGGTTTCTCACCGAAGGAATTGAACTTGCCGTGCGCGATATGGGCAGTGCATCAAAACTGCGGGTGATGCGCGTCGAGTATTGGGAGTTTCTGACCGAGAACATTTTGGCTCAAGTCTTTCCAGACGGTTTTCCTGGCTTTGCGCTGGAACATGCTGCTGTGATGGAAACTTCACTGATGGCGCACTATCATCCGAAACTCGTCAGACTCGACCTCATTCCTGACGTTCCCCCTGTGGAATTTCCAGCCTATGACGTCTACCCTCAGCGTCCAGAGTGGGTTCCTGCATCGGGCGTTCTCTCTTCTGCCAAAGCTGCCACTGCTGAAAAAGGGGCACTGATGGCAGACCATCTCACCCGAACCATTGCAGCCGCCGTTCAACGGGAGTTTCAATTGAGTTCAGCCTTAGCTGCATCGAACGGAATGGCTGCGCTTCGCTGAACGATTTATCCGCGCTGATTTTCTCACTTTATTCTCGATTGCCTTTTCTTCATGCAGAATCCTGATATCGTTCCGATTCAGCCGATTAGCGGCACGGTTCTTCCCCGTTATGCGGGTGCCTCTACCTTTGCTCGATTGCCCGAACTGCGCGATGTGAACCACTGCGATGTCGCGATCGTCGGTATTCCTTTTGATGCGGGGACGAGTTTTCGTCCAGGGGCGCGATTTGGACCGCAGGCAATCCGTCAAGCGTCGCGAAATCTGCGGACGCAGTATCATCCTGCCTATAACGTGGAGCCGTTTATGGTGCAGCAGGTTGCCGATGCCGGAGATATTGCCTGTAATCCATATCATATTAATCAGGCAATCGAACAGATTGAAGCGGCTGCGACCGAACTTCTAGCACAGTGTGGGGCGATTGTGAGTTTAGGGGGAGATCATACGATCGCCTATCCGCTGCTGAAGGCAATTAATCGACGTTACGGACCCGTTGCACTCGTTCACTTCGATGCCCATCTCGATACCTGGGACACCTACTTTGGTGCGCCCTACACGCACGGAACCCCATTTCGCCGCGCGGCTGAAGCAGGCTTATTTTTAGACGATGCCTCAATCCATGTTGGCATTCGGGGCCCGCTCTATAGCCGCAATGATTTGAACAAAGATAGTGAACTGGGATTCAAAATTGTCCACTGTGATGAGTTTGAAACGATCGGCATCACTGGAGTTGTCGAGCGAATTCGGGAACGGGTCGGCGATCGTCCTTTGTATTTATCCATTGATATTGATGTGCTCGATCCGG
Source organism: Cyanobacteria bacterium FACHB-502 (assembly GCA_014695325.1). Taxonomy (GTDB): domain Bacteria; phylum Cyanobacteriota; class Cyanobacteriia; order Elainellales; family Elainellaceae; genus Leptolyngbya_A. The sequence continues at coordinate 101,052 of JACJNZ010000022.1, forward strand.
CTCATGCACCGGGCACGGGCACGCCTGAAGTTGCCGGAATGACCAGTCGCGAATTATTGGGCGTGCTACGCGGACTGGCGGGTCTTTCGGTCATTGCTGCGGACGTTGTAGAGGTTGCACCTGCATACGACCATGCAGAGATTACCTCGCTTGCCGCTGCCACAGTGGCTTACGAACTGATAAACCTGCTGGCACTCAGTCCAAAACTCAGTCCAAAACTCAGTCCAAAACTCAATCCTCAATCAAGTCAGAATAATTCGCTCTCAAGTTCCTACCAGAGCGACGAGAACGTTTTATTGAACGAGTGAATGAATTGCAGAGGTTATTTGAAGCCATTTAATTAAAGATAGGGTGGTGTATTAAAGAATGCAGCGATCGCGGGAGCGGGTATCATTCGCTTACTTGGTTTTGAAGTGAAACAAGCAGTTGAGCAAGGGCATCTCTTGACCCTTACAAATCAAGCTTTGCTCTAACAATAGTCCCCAGGAACTTCCAACTTTGGGCGATCGCCTAAATGGTTTTAATGCAGAAATATTCCGCATTAGTTGGTGTGTTGTAATTCGCTTCAACAATCTCAAAACCTGCTCGCGTTAGCATTGCCTCGATAATCCATCCATAAGTGCTGTGTTCTTCCCGTACGTGCATCTCAAAATCTTTGGCTGTCCACCCTTCTCCAGCGGGTTTAGCAACCTGTTTAATCCAATCATTGATTGATGCTTCGTAGTCTGCGGCTGGAAAGGAGAAGATGACATCTCGCAGATAAAACACGCCGTTCGGCTTTAACATCGCCGCAATTCTCAGGAAAGCTGCCATCTTCCAAAAATCGGGGAGAATGTGCAGTGCATTTTTAGTGACGACGAAATCGACGAATTGGTCTTGATGCTCATAGCTTAGAAAGCCTGCCTGATGAAACTTGAGCGTAGTTACGCCTGCTTTTTGTGCTTTGTTTTGAGCATTGGTGAGCATCGCCTGTGAGATATCGATCGCGTGGACAGAAGCTCCCGTCAGCGCAGCTTGAATGGCAAAATTTCCTGTGCCCGCACCTAAATCAATAACCGTATGTTCCGCAGCAATTCCTAATCGGGTTACTAAAGCCTGTTCCTTTTCGGGTGTGCTCGATGTTTGATTGCGATCGTACACTGCAACCTGTGCAGCATCCTCAAAGTCGATGCCAGCCATAGTGGATTCATCAAAATACCAGGCAGGAAAAGTGGGCATCGGTTTCACCGAGTCGTAAATCGTCCCATTTCCGGCAAGGGCGAGGGACTTTGAATTTCTTTTGGTTCAATGTGGGCTGATCTGGGGTTTCTCATTCAAGATCATCTAGCCCCGATCTCCTGACTCCCGGTGAGCAGCCCGATAATGGGGAAACTGCCCCTTTCCTCCCAACCGTTGATCTGCAAAAGCGGCTCCTTTGAATACCAAAGCATCAATGAGGACAGGGATTGAGGATAGATCTCGTGGTTTTATTGGTTATTTGTCCTCAATCCGATTCAAATCCTTTTGGTTTAAATCCGGCGTTGCCGAATGCAAATACACAAAGTCACTGATTGGAGCAGGGCGGGGAAGGGCGGAAGAATAAGGGCAGTTTTTGTGTTTACACCAGGTCACTTTAATCAATGAAGTTCAATCAGGGTCAATCCATTCAATCGAATGAATTCAATTGAATCGATTCAGATCAATCAATGTTGATCGAGGTGGGACCCGATGAGGAACCGCTAGTTGCCCCTGCCGTTGCCGTGAGCGGAGCTTTGCGAAAATCTGCATAAAGCCGATCGCGCCAGTCCCAAAAAGGCTTGAGCAGCGGATCGTTGATTAGCTCGATCGTTCCTTTGCCTTTAATGGCGGCAGGCAATTCCAGATACGACCCGATCGGAAACTTCACGTACATGGTCATGGCTGCAACTGCAAAATCTGCCAGCGTCGGCTGATCGCCTAGCAAATAAGGCTGATCGCGCAGCATCTCGCTCAGGGATTCCAAGCTGCGGTGCATTTCTTTACGGGCAGACTTGATTGCATCAGGGCTAGCTCCTGCCCCAAACCCTACCAGATCGATCGCCTCACGCGGCACAGACTGAACTAAATTTCTCAAAAATCCGGGGGTTCCAGACGGCAGAGCCGAGGTCAAAAAGGTCGAATCCTGACCGACTGCGCTAATCAGCAGTTTTCGAGCATTGATGCCCACCGAATCGTCTGCCCACTGTTCTAAAATCAAACACTGCGATCGCCGCTGCGGCTCGGTCGGAATCAGCGGGCGTTCGGGATATTTGCGATCGAGGTAAAACGCGATTTCTGTAGAGTCAGCAATCACCTCGTTGCCATCCTTGAGGACAGGAACCTGCCGCTGCCCCGACATCCGAAAAATGTCAAGCTGCCCAATTCCTGGGGTGATCTCGATCTTGCGATAGGCTAAGCCCTTGTAGTCCAGAATTAGCCGCACTTTTTCACAGTAATGGGATAGCTCAAACTGGTAAAGCTCCAGCATGGTCGTCTCCTTGTTGATTGACTGTCGCTTTTAACTTAGCAAGTTTCTTCAGGATTCAGGCGACCCGTTCTGCATAATTTTTGTGCCGCTGAGGAGGAATTCAAGCGAACTTGATAGGATGCAAAGCAACAATACAAGACGAAAATGCAGCGGAAAGGCAGCACAATTCTCGTCATAAAATAAACAATCAATTTTGCGTTTAACTGAGATTTTTGTACCCTTCCCGCCGCATACAGCAAGGCACCTCTGCATTTTTTGTGATTCATTTAGCCAGTCCGGGAACAATGAACTCTGTAAACGCCAGTTTACGAAACAGAAGACACCTTGTAGGGCGATCGGTTCAGGGACAACCTATTCTGGACGGTCGCTTTTCTCACCCTATTTTCGGTCAAATTCTCGTACGGTAATCAAGCGAGCTTTGTAGAAAAACATCGGGTTTGTGCGACAATCGGGATTATTTTATCCCTAAGCAATGAAAGCCTATCTGCAAGCGAGCGAAGTGATTGATCACCAGCATCCAGAGGTTCTGGCACTTGCCAGGAAAATTGCAGCCGTACCGATGAACGAATCGATCGCTCCAGAAGGAAAACTGCTCCGCATTGCAGAAGGCTGTTTTGAGTGGGTGCGAGACGAAATCCATCATAGCTATGACTATCAGCTTAATCCTGTGACCTGTCGCGCTTCAGAGGTGCTTCGGCATCGAACAGGATACTGCTATGCGAAAAGCCATCTCTTAGCCGCACTGCTACGGGCAAACGGCATTCCAGCAGGGTTTTGCTATCAGCGACTGAGTGTGAATGATCAGGGTGCTCCCTACAGCCTGCACGGCTTTAATGCGGTTTATCTGCCCGAATCCGGGTGGTATCGGGTTGATGCCAGAGGCAATCGATCGGGGATTAATGCCCAATTTACGCCACCCCAAGAAAGATTGGCATACAAAATTCGGCTTCCTGAAGAAGCAGATTTTCCGGCAATTCTGCCAGAGCCGCTCCCGATCGTGGTCAACGCTTTGCAGTCCCACAAAACCTGGAATGCACTGCTGAAACAGCTTCCCGACGTTCCCCTGCAAGATGCAAACCGCTATGGATTAAATGCTGAATTACAGCGTTTTTCACTCTTATAAGGTACGGGGGTTCAGGGGCTGCGCCCCATTTTTTGCACTTCAATCGCCTGAACAAGGCTGTAAGCGCTGAATTTATCAAGAATGAAATCCAGCTACAGCAATGACTCAAACTCCGATCGCAACGCCTCCAGATCTGCCAGCCGTCCGACGAGCAAATTTTCACTGCCTGCCTCGGCGAGTCGTTTTTTCCAGCGATTGACCTGCTCTGCGTTGTTCAGCCAGAACTGAACGACTGTGTCCACCACCCGATCGAGGTTCCAGTTTTGGCGCATTGGCAGAGATTCGACAGATTCTAAAAAAGCGTCTAGCGTACAGTGATAGGAGCCGAAATAAGCTGCGCGTTCTGTTAGATCAATTCTGTTCTCCTGGCTCTGAAGCTGATGATTAAAAAAGTATAAAACTGGAGATACACCAATAATCTCGAATGTGTATTCCATACGAGCCTCTGTTGCTTGAGATGATGTAAGTTGTTTTTATTGTTGAGTGATTCTAACAAAGCTAAATTTAGTTTTTCTAGTTCTTCAGATACATTTTTAAATGTCAATCTTCAATCTCAATCTTTCACTCTATTTTTTACAAAAATTCAACCGATGCAGTGTTTATCTTCTAAATCAAGTCTTCTAAATCAAGCCTTCTGAAGAAAGTCTTAAATTCAGCCCGGTTTAACCCATGCCTCACCACTTGACCCTGCTACGCATCCCGCATGACGCAGCCTGACCTCCGCGCCCTCGCACAACAGGGAAATCCTCAGGCGATCGCCCTCTGGTTAAACCAGACCCTTCAGCCACGCGGAGTCACTGCCAAAGTGCTGACCAGAGCAAGCCTGCTCAAGATTTTGCTCATTGCCGATCGCCCTCTGGAACAGCAGGCATTTGTCGAACTGGTCAAGCAGCAGATTCGCGAGCTAGATTTGCCCCATCTTCAGCAGATTAAAGTTTACTGTCAGCTTGCTGGAAACGATCGTCCGACCTGGATTGCTGAGTTTTCTCCTATTCCATCCGAGTCTCAGAGCAGGGCACTCGTTCCCGTTTCTGCCAGTGTTGAGGAACCCAGACTGCCCCCCAAAAATCTTTCCTTCACGGTTCTGTTTCCCTATCGGGAGGTGTTGCGCCCAGAGCGATATCAAAGTGCGATCGTACGGCTGTTGCTGTTTTTGGGGCTTGTGCCGTTGATGATCAATCTGCTAGCGAAACAGGTAAGCCTTGCCCAAACCGCTTGGCTCACGGCAATTTATTATGCGATCGTCTGGGGTCTAGTGTTCTACCACCTGATCAAGCCGAGCCGGGTTTCCTGGGGTTATGCGATCGGGTGTGTTCTATTCACGGTGTTTATTAGTATTCCCGGGCTGCTGCTAGTGCAGCGGATTCCGCCGTTTAGCTTGCTCTATGGGGTAACAGAACAGGGGCTGCCGGGTCGTTTGATCGGGTTTGTGCTGGGGGTGGGGATTTTAGAGGAAGCTTGCAAGGCAATTCCGTTGCTTTTGCCGCTGCTGCACGCTCGCAGGCTCCCTGAGCCGCCCACGATCGCTTTTTATGGGGCGATGTCTGGCTTGGGGTTTGCCGTTGCTGAAAGTGGAGCCTATGCCGTGCAGTATGCGATCGGCTTAACGCGGGGACAGATTGATCTGGGAATGTATCTGGCAACCCATTCGATTCGCTTTGGGTCGCTGCCGCTCTTTCATGCCGTGCTGACGGGCATCGTGGGCTATTTTATTGGGCTGTCAGCTCGTTATCCCAGTCGCCGAGCCGCCCTACTGTTACTGGGTTTGACGATCGCCGCCGTTTTGCACGGACTTTATAATGCGGTTTCCGGCGGACTGCCCGGTTTAGGAGTCGTAGGTTTTAGCATTCTGCTGTTTGTCGCCTACCTCGATCGCAGTTCCCAAATCATGCAGTATCTTGAACAAATTGAGCAGGCCCGATCGCAGCGCCACTCCTTGTAGAAACTAAATGTAGAGTAGAAACTAAATGTAGAACCCCTGAGACTCCTCTAACCTGATCTAACCCTGCTCTTGCGTACAAACCACCAGCAATTCTTCGATCGCCCCCACCTTCAAGATCGGCACATTTAACGCCTGAGAAAGTTCGCTCACGGTCAGGTCATCCAGAAAGCGCTCGTCATCGTGCTTCAGCATCACCGCAGGCAGCAGAATTCCGTCCCCGAGGTCGCGTCCGCGCAGCGCGGTTAAAATGTCCTGTCCGGTAATCAGCCCTGTCACGCTGATCTGCTGTCCCCAATACTGGCTATTCAAGGCAACCAGATCAATCGTCAGTCCTTCCACCTGATTCAATCGCTGGACGATCGGCTGGAAGGCAAACTCCACTGCATTTCCCACAATCCAAGTGTAGCGGCGTGGCGTAGGCACACGGGGCGGAAGCTTTCTGGCAGCGGTCTGAAACTGCTTTAGAAATTGCTGGATTGAACCCACGCCATTCCCTAACTGCGGGTAATCTTCGTAATGCGATTCTGGCGGCAGTTCCTCGCGTCCAATCAAAAACCACTCGTCGGCTAACCAGGCAAAGGTGGTTCCTATCTGCTGACGGAATTTTGCCTGTAAGGGCTGTACCTGAGCAATCACTTCTCGCGCTTTTTCCGGTGTGACGGGCACAAGTTCATCTTCGGCAGGACGAAAGCGAGTTAAGCCAACGGGGACGATCGCCGCCGATGCCACAGTGGGAATCTCGCCTTTGTGAAACTGCGCCAGATCGTGCAAAGTTCGCTCTAGATGCATGCCGTCGTTGATGCCCGGACAAACCACCACCTGAGCATGAATTTGCAGCCGATGCTGCTGAAACCAGCGAAGCTGATCGAGCAATTGTCCGGCACGCGGATTCTTGAGCAGTCGGGTTCGTACTTCTGGCTCCGTGGCATGAACCGAGACAAACAGGGGCGAAAGGCGCATCTGAGCAATCCGATCCCATTCTTTTGAAGTCAAATTAGTCAGCGTCAGATAGCTGCCGTACAGAAAGCTGAGGCGATAGTCGTCGTCTTTCAGATACAGGCTTTGCCGCTTGCCGGGAGGTTGCTGGTCAATAAAGCAAAAGGGACAGCGATTGTTACACTGAATTAGCCCATCAAACAGCGCTGACTCAAACTCCAGTCCCAGATCGTCGTCATAGTCCTTTTCGATCTCAACGATGTGAGCTTTGCCTTTGGCATCCAGTACTTCTAGCTCCAGCACCTCATCTGCGCAGAGAAACTGATAATCAATCAAATCGCGCGGCGGCTGTCCGTTAATTGCCACCAGTCGGTCGCCCGGCTCAAAACCAACCTCGGCGGCGATCGATTCCGGCAGAACGCGGGTAATCAAAGCAGGACGCAGCGTAGACTCACTCATGGATCTTATGAAATTACACCAGCAGCAAAAATAAGCAGCCGTCAGATTCGGTTCTAGATCGACTCAAAATCCCTCAATCAAACCTTTTCCGACCTCTATTTCATAGTAGCGTTCTGGTTAGAGCGAAAGAGGCTTCTGGGCAGCCCGAATTGAATCAGTTGCTGAGTGCAGCAGCTTCCATGCGACGCCGATGCCATGCTGAAAATTAAACTTTTTGCCGAGGCCATCAATCATCGTCAATCTCTGCGGTTGATTGCGATCGCCCCAACCTTGCACCAAAAAATTCTACCGATCGCAAATCTAGCCGCTGCTTAATTGAGTAGAGACAGGCATTACAAACCTAGTTAAAACGACGGTGAGAAACATCTACAAGCTCAAATGCTTTCTTGCTTGTTGAGTAAGGCAACATCCGAGCTAAAAAAATGCCGTGAGTCAATTACTAGCGTCACGCTTTGAGTGCTAATTGACCTGATTTTTGTCAAATTTAAGGAATTTGACAGATTAAAAACGGAAAAATGCCAGTCTGTCTCCGCTCTTTCACTGCCTGTAGCAAATTCACAGCAAAATAAGAGGCTTTGCTTCAATACTTTAAAGCCTCCCGGTTCGTCAAATTACCTTGTCGGGCTTATCTTGTCAGGCTTATTTTGTCAAACTTTTCGCGTTCATCCGTCAGGATGAAGATTAGCTAGAAAAGTGTCATGAGGTTTGACAGAAGCGACCCTCCTGCCAAATTTGCTTTGCCTCAGACACTTCTCAACTTTGCAAGATTTTGTTTTCCAGAATCAAACCTTCAAGGCTTTATTCCTCGAAATCCTCGCCTTCAAGTTGCTTTAAGCGAATGTGTTTCCGACCGAGAGAGATTTCAAATTCATCTCCTGGCTTCAAATCCATTTGCTTGGTATAGGCAGCCCCAATCAGCAGATTACCATTTGCCTGAACCGTAATTCGATAGCTGGCACTGCGTCCACCACGACCGTTGCTGCCCTGCTTGCCATCGAGTTCAATCTCTTTTGCTTCCAGAAGGGCATTGTAGAACTTCATCATGTTGACGCGCTCTACGCCATTTTTGGTAATGGTGTAATAGCCACACTCTTTCGCCTTTTCTTCTTTGCTGACGTGCTCTAGTTCTTTAACCTTCGTCAGAAGGGCTTCTCCGGTTAAAGGCTCTATCTTTTTCTTTTTACTCATTCGTTTGGGCTGGATCATTGATTAGGAACGGTGGCACCTCACAGTGAGATACTGCCATGAGAGACTCCTGTGAGATACTACGATGGAATACAATTTCGCTGATAATCTCGCTATAGATAATTCTGTCATCATTCATCTATCGCTTTGCATCAGCTTTTGAATCTATATTACCGTGGTCAGTCAACTTTTTTCCATGTGATTTGTATTAAAATGCAAGCTTTTTGATCGACTCAAATGATTTTGACTTTACTAATCCTGATCGATCGTTCTAGCATTACAGAGTCATATTACAAATCTGGATCACCCTGCTCAGGAACTAAAAGGTTTCAATATAGCGCAGGTCTGAAAAAGCGGATTACTTTTTTTCTCATGAACTCAGCATCATGCTGCTTGTCCGCCCTCAATAATTTCGGTTTTAAATAGGCAGGGTCAGCGTTCACCCTAGTTCATCGATTCGCTCCAATAGACAACTCCTTGGGGCTGTCCCTTCCAATTGATAATCAAGCGAAAAAACGATTCATTCAGCCTGATCGATAATAGAGTGGCCGCAATCCGATCGCTGCCTTTTCGTAATTGAATTTTATTAAGGATGGCTTATTTAAGGATTGAATGAAGCTCACCACTCGCGGACACTACAGCGTCAAAGCCCTGCTCGACTTAAGCTTTCAGCCCCGATATCAGCCCACTTCTGTTCGGGCAATTGCTCAACGCCAGGACATTCCCGCTCCCTATCTCGAGAAACTGTTAATTGAGCTGCGGCGTGCCGGACTCGTGGAATCGGTGCGCGGGTCTCAGGGGGGCTACAAACTGGCACGTCTTCCCGCCCAAATTTCCCTCGGTCATATCCTGGAAGCCGTCGGTGAAACGATCGAACCCCTGCCGCGCCTCACACCCGAAGCCAATCAGGTAGAAGATTGGGTGACATTTACCCTCTGGCAGCGACTTCACACCAAATTAAAAGAAGCTCTCTATAGCATTACCCTCGAAGACCTGTACTACGATGCCCGCAGTCGGCAGGCAGCTCAGGGCGAATCCGCTAGCTTTGTGGTTTAATTCCGATTTAAACTTGACACTCCCCACTTCAATTCGCGAGAATGGTCTCTTGGCGTTTAATCGCTCGGACCAGGTTTAACGGCAAAATGCCCGGACTGCTTGGCGATCGCTCTGCAAAAAATGCTGAGTAAAAAATGCTGAGTAAAGCGTGTTGATAAGGGAGGGCTGATACCCTGACCGATCGCGCTCCTGGCTACCTGTACGGCAATCTTTGAGGAATATCATGACATACGCAATTATTGAAACGGGCGGCAAGCAGTTTCGGGTCGAACCCGGTCGCTTCTACGATGTTGAGCGGCTCGCCGTTGATACAGATGGGGCAGTGACGATCGATCGCGTTCTCTTTGTCGAAAACGATGGGGAGATTTCGATCGGGCAGCCAATGGTTACAGGGGCAACGGTAGAGGCAACGGTGCTGCGTCATTTTCGCGGACGGAAGGTGCTGATCTACAAAATGAAGCCTAAGAAAAAGACTCGCAAAAAGCGGGGACACCGTCAGGAAATTACGCGCCTGATGATCAATTCGATCTCGCTAAATGGTGCGATCGTGGCGGGAAGGGCAGCGGCTCAAGCAGCATCTGAGGCTGAAGCAGCACCCGAAGCGGTAGCCGCCGAATAATTCGGGCTAAACTCGATCGCAGGCAGTTCGCATTCATTCTGAATCAGGATTTATCCTGGTCAAAGTTCTACCCTAGTCAACATTCGAGGAAACGATGGCTCACAAAAAAGGGACGGGCAGTACCCGTAACGGTCGAGATTCTAATGCTCAACGGCTGGGCGTGAAGCGCTTTGGTGGTCAGGTTGTGCGTGCTGGCAATATCCTGGTACGGCAACGGGGCACGAAGTTTCACCCCGGCGTCAACGTTGGGCGCGGCAACGACGACACGCTGTTTGCCCTGGTCGATGGCGTGGTCACTTTTGAACGCAAAGGCAAGAGCCGCCAAAAGATTAGCGTTTATCCGGCTCCTGCAACGGCTCCGGTTGAAGCGGCAATGGTTTAATCCCAGGCTGTACTGGCTTAATTCTGAGAATTAAATTTCAGTTTGAAATTCAGTTTCACAGCTTGAATACTCACCGCTTGAATACATTTGACATTGGAGGGTAGGCTCATGGGTCTGCCCTTTTTTGTTTCATGAACCTTTATGACAAGAACCTTTATTCAATTTATAAATTGAACAGCCTTCCCCTCATCGCCCAACCCCTTTTCCCGGAGCGTCTACCCCTGTGCCTTGTCCTGAACCTGCGTTGATTGCAGGAAAGTGTCTAGATCCGAGAAGAGCCCGGCATAGGTTTGGGTTGGCAGATCATAACCTTTAAGATGTACCGTTTTGGGGATAAAGACTTCGGGTTTCACTCCTGCCTCAACGAGATAGCGATAGGTCGTTTCTCCTAAGGCAATATCCATCCCAATTTGCTTTGTAGAAGACTCTAGCCGAAAGGCAGCATTTACCGTGTCACCCAGGGCGGTATAGTCGGGTCGATCGCCTGTGCCCGTATTGCCGACCATTGCGTATCCGGTATTCAGCCCTGCACCAATGCGAATCGGAGCAGGAAGCGGATAGGTTTCGTGAAGCTGACTCGTCATTTTGTGTAGAGTACTGAGGGCATGGGCAACCCGCATCATTTCACCCGGACTGATGCCCTGCGCGCCGTGAATCCAAACTGCCATTACCGCATCGCCGATATATTTATCGACCCAGCTTCCATAATCGCGAATAATATCACCTGCACAGCGAAACCAGGTTCCAATTACTTCCGACAGTACTTTTTCGTCAATCTGGCGCGTCATGCCTGAAAAGTTGCGAATGTCTACAACCAGCACGGAAATCAGGCGACGGACATGCAGCGTAGCGGTAGCAGTAAATTCTTGAGAGTCATTGCCCAGAGTTGGGGCACTGGAATCAGAATTGGGAGCAAAAAACTCTAGCTCGGTTTGCCCAAACGTGAGCCGATCACCATTTTGCAGCGTCACAGGAACACTGACTCTCCGCCCATTGACAAAAGAACCATTGCGACTGCCCAGATCGATCAGATAAAAATCGCCAGTTTCCATTTGCTGAAGCAGCGCGTGGTTTCGGGAGATCCAGCGATCGGGCAAGACAAAGTTATTGTCGTCGCCTCGCCCGACTCTCCAGCAGTTGCTCCCAACAAGTGAAAAGTAGCGGTTTCCCGACTCTGTATGCAGGATTAGATGGGGAACAGACTGTCCATTCACAGCAGTTTCACAGACCGTATTGTTGCCGTGTGACGCATTCTGACGCATTTGCTCGGCTACAGGACTCTCAGCCTTTGAATTATAGAGAGCCTTGCGTCAAATATAATCCGCGTTGATCAGGATTTTTCCCCTTTAATCTAACCTACCTATCATTTAGGACTATATTTTTTCTGCGATCGGTTTGATGAGTTGCAAGACAAAGCAATCACAATCGGTTTATACCGAACTTATTGCAAAACCTGAATTATTTTGCTACACGAGCATCACAGTACGGAGATTGCAGCCAGCCAGAATAGCCCATCTACCAGAATCGTACTCAAAACTGCACCGCCTAAAGTCCACCAGTGAAGCTGTTGTGACCGCAGCGGTAAACCTCCGACCAGCAGCAGCACAGATCCCAACCCGATCGCCCAACTTATTCCCCAGGGCGTTTGCATTTGAGTGATCGCGCTCTGGAAAATGGGCTCCATTAGATGAGGCTCAACCTGCACAAGCTGCCGCCACTGCGGAATCAGGTTGACTGCATAAAAATAGGCATCGGTCATGGCAGTGCCAAACAGCGACCCTAGATAAAACCAGTTACCAATGCGGTCTTGCCCGCGCCGTAAACCTGCGATCGCAAAAGGCAGCCCAACGGATTCGACTGGCAAATGCAGCAACGGCTCCCATCGCAGCCAACCCCAGTAGATCGAACCTGCTAGCCATGTCCAGGTAAAGCCCATGAGCAGATCCCCCCATTCCGCTGACCGGGGACGCGATCGCAGCCATGCACTGAGCCAGAACCAGCCGCCCGTCATCACTAGGCTAAACCAAGGAGCCGATCGCACCAAGGGAGCCTGAAAAAACACCGGGATCGACACCAGGAAGGCAGAAGCCAGCAGGAATCGCCAGGTTAAGGGCAGCCGCTCAATGAGCGGAATTGAAATTGGGAGTTCTTCCAGTCCGGCAGACTCAAGCGGACTCGACAGGGAATACAGCTTTCTTGAAGACAAGGGGTACAACGGCTTTTCTAATCTTTTAGTTCAACTTTTTTAACATATCACAAATTTATCCCCCTGGGGGGCATCCGCGTGAAGATAATTTTGCGATTGCCCTTCGGATTTTTAGGCTGACCTAAAATTTTGCTGAAGACGATCGCGCAAGGCAGCATAAGTACCAGGAAGCCTGTAAGCTGAACGAGAACAGAACTGTTCTTGTACCGCTTTTGATTGCTGCTTTTGCTTGTCTATAGCTGTCCGGAGCTGTCCGGTACGTCAGAACTGATACGAGAGAACTGTTGTGGAACTAATTCAAGAACTTTTTCAAGCCGTGGTTTTGGGTCTTGTGCAGGGAATTACCGAATTCCTACCCATCAGCAGCACTGCCCATTTATTAATTGTGACGCAGTTATTTGGTTGGACTGCCCTCGGACAAAAGTATTTTGTCGATGCAATTCAGTTTGGCAGCGTGATCGCGGTCACTTTCTACTTCTGGAAAGATATTCAGAAAATCCTGTCGGGCGCATGGCAGGCATTTCAGCAGAAAGACTGGGGGCGGGAAGAATGGAAGTTGCTGGTGGGTATTGCGATCGGGACAATTCCCGCGCTGGCAGTCGGCTATGCGGTTAAAGATATTGTGCCGGAAAGCGCGGTTGTGATCGCAATTACGTCGATCGTGATGGCGTTGCTGCTGGGTTTTGCTGAGAAAGTGGGTAGCCGGAAGCGCGGCTTTGACGACCTGCAAACGCGAGATGGCATTCTGGTGGGCTTAGGGCAGATGATCGCGCTGATTCCAGGGGCTTCGCGATCGGGGTCAACGCTCACAACCGCTCTTTTTTTGGGATTAGAACGCCAGACGGCAGCACGGTTTTCTTTTCTGCTGGGTATTCCGACGCTGGCGATCGCGACTCTGTTTCAGGCAAGAAAAGCGTTTGGCAGTCTGGACAGTTTGCTGGCGTTGCTTGTCGGCATTGTCTCGACGTTTATCTTTTCCTACCTGGCGATCGCCTGGTTACTGCGGTATTTGCAGAATAAGAATACCTGGGTGTTTGTCTGGTATCGTCTGGCGTTTGGTGCAGTTTTGCTGCTCTCGGTTGCTGCTGACGTGTTGCAGCGTTAGGTTGTGGGGGTAATCGTGCCGCAGCCGATTCTACCGCCTGCATTGCCCGTCGGCTGTCCAAAATCGTCGGCTTTTTCGTGCAGGATTACGGCTCGTCCGGCGATTGGGTAGTCTCCGTTGCTGAGGGTGAGTCCGGGCAGCGTGGCGCGGTAGGTTGCCCGACCCTGACTGATTTCAACGTTGCCCAGATCCCCAGCATGGGCATTGGCAAAGCCATCCCGAACCAGTAATCCATGCTTAACGTTGTCGGGATTGTAATGTCCCCCGGCAGCATTTCCTTCGTCTGCACAGCTCCCAGACTCATGGACGTGAAAGCCGTGTATGCCGTCAGGAGCCTGAGTCAGGTTTGCTTCAATTTCCAGTCCGGCATCGGTTTCCTTAAAGTTCACAACGCCCGCAACGGTTGCGGGATCGCTTGTACCCTGAAGAATTGCCTGCGCTGTGCCTGCGTTCGGGGTCGGCTGCTGGTTGCAAGCCAGCGTCATCATTAGCAGCAGAACGGTTCCCAGTCTGGTTATCCATCTCCAAATTAAATTTGCCATCGGTTCTTCAATCCTATTTTTAGATTGGTGAACCTATTGTCGATGAGCCGTCGCAGGTTTTCAACCGGGATACCAGATCGACTCTACCTGTCGGGCAACTTGCAAGGCACGATCGCGATTGCCTTCATCGAGCAAAACCGTGACGTGACCTAATTTTCGACCAGGGCGCGATTGCGATTTGCCGTACCAATAAAGGTGCGATCGGGGAATTTGAGCGATCTGCTGCCGTTTTTCCAAGTAATCTGACGCTGCCGTTTCGTAGCCCAGCAAATTCACCATTACCGCTCCATTCACGGTCAGAGCAGGACTTCCAAGGGGCAAACCGCCAACTGTGCGAAGCTGCTGCTCAAACTGCGAGGTGATGCAGGCATCCAGCGAATAGTGCCCTGAATTGTGGGTGCGGGGAGCCGTTTCATTCACCAGCACTTTACCGTCCTGCGTTAGAAAAAACTCAATGCCCATTATGCCCACGTAGTTCAGTGCCTTCAACAGCGATCGGGCGATCGATTCCACCTGCTCCACAACGGATAAATCAAACTCGGGTGTGACAATCACGCGCTGACAGACCTGATTTTCCTGCTGGGTTTCCACCACGGGATAGACAACAATTTCCCCAGTTTGCGATCGAGCCACCATGACTGCCAACTCGCGATCGAAGGGCACAAATTCCTCCAGCACCCAGTGAGACAGCGGATTGGCAACCGAAATTTTTTGCAGGACAGCTTCTAGGACAGCTCGATCGCGGCAGATAAACGTGCCCTGTCCGTCATAGCCCAGTCGTCGGGACTTGAGAACTACGGGGTAGGCATCGGGCAATTGGGCAGGATCAAAGGCGGCAAAGGCGGGCGTGGGAAGACCCCGATCGCGCAAAAAGCATCGCTGCTCATATTTGTCCAGGAGGGGGGCAAGGGAGTCGAGGCTGGGAAAGAACCGCACCTGACTGAGAGAACGCAGTGCCTCTAAATCAACAAATTCGTTTTCAAAGGTGATCACGTCGCTAAACTCTGCCAGTTTTGCAGTTGCAGCAGCATCAGCGATCGGGGCAAAAACGGTGTGAGCGGCGATCGACACGGCAGGATCAGACGGACTGGGAGTTTGAATTGCCAGCGCGAGATTAAGTCGTTGAGCGGCATCTGCCATCATCCATGCCAATTGTCCGCCGCCGATAATGCCGATCCGCTGATTTATGGGCTGATTCACAGATTTTTCCTACTAGCGACAGCCTAAAGATTCGCGGGTCATCACTCCCGTTTTTGGATTAATGCCGCTTGCGGACTCACACAGAGCTTTAACTTGCGCCCTGTCCAGAATGGCATTGGTAAAGTCTGCTCCAGTAATGTCTACGTCCTCCAAGATCGATCGCAGCAAAATCGATTCGACTAATACGGCTTCCCGTAAAGATGCCCCTTTGAAATTCACCTGATCTGCCATTGCATTGGTCAGGTCTGCCCCCCGCAGGTTTGCCTTTGTCATGGTCGAAGCACTAAAGACCGCGCCTCGCACGTCTGCGTCTTCAAAATTGGTCTGCTCCAGATTGGCATTCGAGAATTCTGACCCCTGAAGCTCTTGCCCGGAAAAGTCGCGCCCTTTAAGCTGAGCATTGCTAAATGACTGCGGTGCTGTCCAGTCTGCCCGGGCAGGAGAACACCAGAGCGTGAGCGTCATTACAAACGTCAGCAGAGCAGAAATTAACCGCTTCGCCGTTCCCCGCAGGGGTAATTGCCACATAAAGTTTCGGGAATCAATTTTTCTATCTTGACAGATAGCGCGATCGAATTTTAGCCGATCGGTTAAAGGGAAATTTTCTTTTGCGCTGGTTCTGTCCTGGCAATATTCTAGCGACGCTGTGCCTGCTGTAAAAGCTGAGCCGCACTGTTTGCCCATTGGCGATTACCCTGCATCGAGAATAAATCGGTGGCGTACTGCAATACCCGCCGTGCGTCGGCATAATTACCCTGCCGCAGAAAAACTAACCCCGCTCCGTAGTAGGCATTGGGATAGTTGGGGTTTGCCTCTGCCGATCGCCGGAAGGCGTTGAGCGCGTCATTCAATTTGCCCTGCTGATACAGAATTGATCCCAGGCTGTACTGCGCTTCAGGATAGCGGGGATTGAGCGCGATCGCCTGCTGAAACGCTTTTAGCGCGTCGGGGGTGCGTCCCTGCTGGAGGTAAATTAATCCCAAATAGTAGGATGGCTCTGGCGCATTGGGGCTGAGTCGAACTGCCTGCTGAAAATAGGGCATTGCTGCCTGACTGTTGCCCTGCTGCCGCAGCACCAAGCCCAGATTGTAGTGCGCCAAGCCCAGATTCGGGTCAAGCTGAAGCGATCGCTGCAAATACTGCTGCGCCAGGGGAAAATTGTTGCCTTCTAGCAGAGCCGCGCCCAAATTAGCATAGGCAAGCGACAGTGCTGGATCTACCTGGATCGCCTGGTAAAAAGCGTTTGCTGCATCCTGAAGCAGTCCTTTTTGCCGATAAGCAAGCCCCAAATTGTAATAAGACGCGGCAAAGCGAGGATCAAGGGTGACAGACTGCCGGAACGCTGCGATCGCCTGATCGACCTGTCCCTGCTGGATATATTCCAACCCCAGATTAAGCTGCCCTTCGGGGGTCATGGCTGCGCCGGACTGATTATCAATGCTGAGCGTCGGCAGGGATTGCGTCAGCCCCATCGCAGGGAAAAAACTCAGGAGAATTGCACCCAGCACCGCTGCCCCTGAACTGGTAGGACGTCTGCGCGGCGATCGAATGCGCTTGCTTTGGGGGGTTGCTGGAGCGGAAAGGAAGAGAGGAGCCTGCCAACGCCGATTCATAGAGAATTTGCCTGCACTTTAAGATTGACCAGAATAATTCAAATGATTCAAATGATTCAACAGAACAATTGATCAGAAATTGATTCAGGAATTGATCAGAAACGGGAAGAGACGGTGAAGGAAAGAAAGGTTCAGGATTGCTGAGAGCAGTCGCGATTGGCGATCGATCCATCGGGCAGGGTGGTGCGGCAAAGTTTGACCGTATCAAGGCTGACGCCCTGCAAATTGACACCGCTGAGATCGGCACGCCGCAAATTAACGCCATTCAAGTTCACCCCGCTCAGATTCGCTCCGTTCAGGTTGACCCTGGCAAGATTTGCTCCTTCTAAATTTGCCCCCGATAAGTCGGCGTTACTGAGATCGGCTTCTGCCAGATACGCTTCGCCCAAGTCGGCATTGCTAAGATTGGCATTCGTTAGATTGGCACTGCCCAGGTTGGCATCGCGCAAATTCACCTTGATTAGTCCTGCCCGCGTTAAATCAGCTCTGGGAAGGTTCGCCCGCACCAGATTCGCAGCCTTGAGGTTGGCATTTCGCAAATCAGCACTGCCCAGATCGGCACGGCGCAGATCGGCTTCTTGCAGTTCGGCTCGATTGAGATTGACTTCGCTCAGGGTCGTGTCCTGCAAGTTGGCTTCTTTAAGATTCGCCCGCACCAAATTGGCACCCCGCAGGTTAGCATCCCGCAGATTAGCTTTGCTGAGGTTGCTGTCGCCCAGGTAAGCCAGGCTTAGGTTTGCCCCGGTTAGATTGGCTTCCTTGAGCAGCACACTGTTGAGGATGGCTTCGCTCAGCACTGCCCCGCTTAAATTGGCTTTAGTCAAATCTGCCTCACTCAAAATCGATCGCGTCAGCGTCCCATTTTGCAGGTTTGATCGCCTCAGGTCGGCATCCCGCAGCGTCGCATCTTCGAGATTGACCGTTTGCAGGTCTGCCTGTTCCAAATCGGCTCCGTCCAGATCGCACTTGGGGCACGATCGATCCTTCAGCAGCGCTCGAATTCGGTGATCCCGTGCAGCTTCGCGAGAGACTGCCATTCCGATCAGACTGGCAAGCAGCAGAAAGAAAATGCCCAGAATCGAAAAGGCTCTGATATCTCGTTTGTCGATCGTGCGGGCTGCCATGAGGATTTAACCGTGAGTGGGTAGCGATTTGTGCCGAACGTTGATCAGCGACGATGCCAGGAAACGAACTGAATTGTAGTCTACTGGATTAAATTTGAGACAAAATCCAGTCGATCGCCCCAGACAAATCAGCCGCTACATAGTCAGGCTGGGTCAGATGCTGATAAGTTCCCGTCAAGACTCGATCGCCAAATCCCGTCTGAACAAGAATCCCAGTACAGCCTGCGTTGTGAGCCAGATCGATATCCGTTGCTTTGTCGCCAATCATAAAACTGCGGCTTAAGTCTAGATCATGAGTCCAGGCAGCCCCCACCAGCATTCCCGTATTGGGTTTGCGCCAGGTTGACCAGCGATCGAACGGAGATACAATTCCGCCTTCCGGGGGGCTGAGCGTGGGACAAAAGTAAACCGCATCCAGCTTTGCGCCCGCTTCAACATGCAGCAAATGCGCCAGGCGATCGTGCAGTGCCTCGACGTGGGAATCTGAATAATAGCCCCGCGCCGGACCCGATTGATTGGAGACGAGACAGCAAAAAATCTGGCGATCGTTTAACCGCCGCACGGCTGCCGCTACTCCCTGAATCAGGCGCAAATCCTCAACGCGATACAAATAGCCTGCTTCTTCGTTCAGCACTCCGTCGCGATCAAGAAATACGGCAGGTCGAGTCATAGAGCCATATTCCTGCCCTTATTCCATTCCGGGAAGCAAATCCAAAATTTCCCGCGCTGCCCGATCGCTCACGCCCACCTCGCCTAATTGCTGCCGCATTCGCCCATAGTCCGCGAGAATCTGACTGCGGCGATCGGGGTTCAGCAAAAATTCCAGCGATTCTGCCACAATGCAATCGGGGGTTGCCTGCCGCTGGAGCAGTTCGGGGACGATCGGCTGCATCAGCACCAGATTCACCGGAGAGATAAAGGGGGCGGCGTATTTAAGCAGATTCTCAGCAATCCAGGCAGTCATGGGATTGAGCCGATACATCACCACCTGCGGCACATTCAGCAAAGCCAGCTCCAGGTTCACCGTGCCCGATTTGGTAATTGCCAGATCCGAAGCCGCCAGCACTGCCTGGGTTTGATCCGCGACCAGCCGTGCCCGAAGTCCGTAAGATTGGATTGACTGCTCGATCGCCTCCCGGTAGGTTTCCAGCGACAGGGGAATCAAAAACTCAACCTGGGGCAGTTTTGCCTGAAGTTTTTCCTGGAGTTGACGCGCCGCCTCAAACATCACAGGCAGAATGTACTGAATTTCCTGACGACGAGAGGCAGGAATTAAGGAAATCACCGTAGCCTCTGGATCCAGGTTTAGTATCGTTCTTGCTTCTGAGCGACTGGGCGCATTTTGCATTCGATCAATCAGGGGATGCCCGATCCAGGCGACCTCGCTGCCCCATTTCCGGTAGTAGTCTGCCTCCGCCGGAAAAATTGCCAGCAGGCGATCGGTGGCTCGCACGATCCGCTGGGTGTTTGCCGAACTCATCGACCAGACCCACTCCTGCGGTGCGATGTAGTAAACCGTGGGCACAGACGGAAAAAAGCGGCGCGTAAAATTGCCGATACCGATATTAGGACCAAAATAGTCAATCATCACCACCAGATCAGGCGGATTCTGGCGTAGCCATCTTTTCACCTGTCGCTGCGCCCGAATCGTCGGCAGCACGTATTGCACTGATTCTAGAATGCCGATCGAGCCGATCGCACTGGTATCCGCCAGCAGTTTCGCCCCTGCCTGGGCCATGCGATCGCCCCCGGTCGCGACAATTTCCAGATCAATTCCGGCGGATTCTGCCTGACGATACAAAGCTTCGACTAGCAGCGCACCTTGCAAGTCGCCCGATACTTCACCTGTACTGATAAAAATTCGCCGTTTGGTTCTAATCATCCTCGCGTCTCTGCATTGCCTTCCCCGGCAGCGAGCCCCGCCGCCCCAGCGAATGACTCAGCCGCAAAAACTGCCGCAGATGCTCGATCGCCTCATGATCTGGCAATAAATCAAGCTGTTCGAGCGCTTGGGTAAAGGGCAAGCCCGATCGATAAAGCGTACGGAAAGCTTTTTTGAGGGACTGCATCGTTTTGCCGCCATCTAAATCAGCAAAGCCCGCGCGCTGGAGCCCGACTTTGTTGAGCGATCGGACTCGTGCCGGATTGCCCTCAACCAGCATAAAAGGAGGCACGTCGCGATGAATTCGACTCATGCCGCCCACCATTGCCAGCCGTCCAATGTGGACAAACTGATGCACCCCCAGCACACCGCTGATTCGTGCCTGGGATTCGATATGGACGTGACCGGAAAGGGCAACGCTATTGGCAATGATTACCTGATCGCCGATCACGCAGTTGTGACCTACATGGGCATACGCCATCAGCAAATTTTGATTGCCGATAACTGTCGCTTCGCCTGCCAGCGTTGCCTGATTGATGGTGACGTACTCGCGAATCACATTGTCATTGCCGATCGTGACCCGATTCAGCGAGCCGTCGTATTTCAAATCTTGCGGTTCTAAGCCAATCGCCGCACCGGGGAAGATTTTGTTGCGTTCGCCGATCTCGGTTTCGCCGTCGATCACGGCGTGATGACTGACGATCGTACCTGCCCCAATCCGTACCCGTTCGCCAATTACCGCATAAGCCCCGACCTGCACCGTGGGATGGAGTTCGGCGCGGGGATGAATCACAGCAGTCGGATGAATCAGAGTAGTCAAGGGTTTTGAGCAGAGGGTAGGGATTGGAAGATGCAGGAGAAAGCCGTGACTCGACGTTCAGGATTGAAGGCGAAAGAATTGACTTCAAGGTCAAACTTAAAGGTCAACCAGAGAAAACATTAGTTCCCCTTCAGCGGCAAGCTGCCCATCGACTTCGGCACGACCCTGCATCCAACCAAAACGACGATGCTTGACCCGCAGCAGTTCCACAGTCATCACAAGTTGATCGCCGGGAACCACCGGACGACGAAACCGAACCTTATCGATTCCGGCAAACATAAACAGCCCTTCGGGCAGATCGGGCATCTGAGTCAGCACCACTCCGCCCACCTGCGCCATCGCTTCCACAATCAACACACCCGGCATAATCGGCTTACCTGGAAAATGCCCCTGAAAGTGCGGCTCGTTAAAGCTGACATTTTTAATGCCGATCGCCGACTTACCAGGAACATACTGAATAATGCGATCGACTAGCGAGAAAGGATAGCGATGCGGCAAAAGCTGGTGAATTTCTTCGATCGATAGCGTGGCACGCGCAGCCGGGGTGTTGTTAGAGTTAGCTTCAGCTTCCGCAGTGAGATGAGCGGTATTCGTCGGGTCGTCAGTCAAAATAGCCATGAGTCAATCCAGGTGTAAGACGGCAAGAAGGGTGAAACGCCCCAGTCAACAATCGGTTGGCAAACAGGTTAAGCAAACAAAAGAGCAGCCAGACGGGCAGCAAACTGAGTGTGTAACTGGTGGCTGGCTTTGTAGGCAAGGATATGAGCGCGGGGGAAAGTTCCCAGCAAACTCAAATCTCCTACTAAATCTAAAAGTTTATGACGGACTGGCTCATTTGAAAATCTTAATGGAGGATTGACCCATCCGTCTCGGCTGCAAACCAGAGCATTGTCAAGACTACCACCTTTGATGAGTCCCTGCTGTCTGAGGGAGTCGATCTGCTCTGCAATCCCAAAGGTTCGTGCCGGAGCGATCGCCTCCCGGAAACTTTCGCGATCGGGCGACCAACTTTGCCACTGATTACCGATCGCAGGCAAATCAAAATCAATGCCGTAGGTAAACCGCAGCTCATTTGCCGGAAATGCTGAGATAAAGGCATCGCCCTGACTCAAGGTAACTGGCTCGGTCAGCACCGATTGGGGACGCTCCGCCTCCTGAGCCATGATTCCGGCTTGCTCGATCGCCTCTACCCAGGGCAAAGCCGAACCATCCAGCAAGGGCACTTCCGCCGCGTCTAGCTCAATCCGGGCATTATCAATCCCCATGCCGCTAAGAGCTGCCAGCAGATGTTCTACGGTTCGCACGGTTGCTGTACCGCTTTCCAGTTCGGTTGAGAGCAGCGTTTGTCCCACGCAATCGATTCGGGCGGGAACCGTGGGGCGATCGGGCAGATCAACTCGCACAAAGCAGCGTCCAGATCCGGGTAGGGCAGGCAACACCCGCAGGCAAACCGAATTTCCCGAATGCAGACCAATCCCAACTCGCTCAAACGAGCGTGCCAGCGTGTGCTGAAACACCTGACCTGGTGAAGCAGGAAAACCGGAAGATAAACGAGACGTGGAGGCTTCAAGCATGTAGTTAAGCAATACAGCAATAAATCAGGCTGATGCAGAGAAATGGCTCGAAACGGAAAATGGCAGATTTTTTAGAATAGTTGGCGGCTGTGAAGTAACTCTCAGCTTGGAGGAATCCTCGTGATCTGTATTGCCTCCCTAGCGGGTCATTTTGGGGAACCGAGCCAAGGGATTTCGACTTTCAAAGTTCCCCAAAAGTGGAGGATTTAGGGGGGCAATGTGGAACATGGAACACTTCTTCGGTAGCCGCCTCCTAAAATCCCTGCCCGATGCCAAACACAATGCGGTTATCCCCCTGGTCGTTGATCGCATAATCCACTCTGACTAAGCCCAGCGGCGTTTGCACCCGAACTCCCAAGCCGTAATCGAAACCTGATCCCGGTTTATCACGAATTCCTGCTGGATCGCCTGGAACATCTGAGGCAGTGCCCAGATCAGAGCCGACATCAAGGAAGAGTGCGCCACTGACGATCGAAAAGACCGGGAAGCGATACTCTGCCGTTGCCTGTAGGAAGCTGCTGCCGCTGCCCAGGTCACCGGGTCCGTAGCCTCGCACCGAGTCTGTGCCGCCCAGCGCGAACGCTTCATAGGGTGGGAAGTCGCCGATAATCGTACCGCCCTGCACGTTGAATGCGAGCGTTTGCGGACATTGTTCTGCCGTCGGATTTTCCTGCTGGCAGCCTTCGGTCAGGCGCAGGAATCGTACTGGAAGGAAGTAGCTGTAGCTGGCGCGCACTCGGTTAAACGTAATTCCCGCGATCGGAATTGCCTGCTCTGTACTAAAGCGCAGCACCGAACCACTGGTGGTTTGAATTGGGTCATTGCGTCGATCGCGCACCGCCGAGAACTGGAGCGTCAGCAGATTATCAATTCCCGACTCGTTGTAGCTCAGCAGGTTGCCAAATTCATCGCGAGGCGTTAGCTCACCGTCTACATCGCGCACTGAGACGTTCTGATACTGCAAACCCAGACTTGCCCGCCAATCATCACCTAGCGGACGGCTGAAACTAATACCGCCACCATAGCGACGAATCCGGGGGCGATCGCCGTTCGGAAGCGTCACTTCTTCGTCGCCTCCGTCAAAGATGAGCGAGATTGACTGTCGCCCAAACGCATTAAGCGTGTAGGAAGTCCGGTTCGGGTCCCCGCCGATCCAGGGATCGGTAAAGCTGAGATCAAACAGCAAATCGCGCTCGCCAAGCTGGACTTCTGCGCTCAAGTCCTGGTCATTGCCACCCAAGTTAGTTTCCTGGAAGCTGACCGAACCGAACAGACCGCTTGCCGAGCTGACGCCAAATCCGGCTGCCAGCGACCCTGTATTTCGCTCTTCGACATTCACCGTAACATCCACAGTCCGTGGATCTTGCCCCGGATTGAGGGCAATATTCAGACTCTCAAAAATGCCTAACCCAAAGGCACGCTGGAGGTCTGCGCGAATCTGGTTCTGGTTAAACACATCCCCCGGCTGCGACTCAAACTGGCGGGTAATGATAAAGTCCCGCGTCCGTCCCTCAACCGGATTGCCTTCTTCGTCAACCGGCTGACCTTCTTCGAGAAACTGGATGCCAATTTGCTCGATCACGCCCTCTGCCACTTCCAGCGTCACTGTTCCATCCGGCAAAATTTGCGGAGCTGAAATGACCTGCGCCAGCACGTAGCCATTGTCCTGATACAGACGGTTCAGGTTTTCAATTCCCACCTGCAACTGCCGCAGATTGACGATCGACCCCACCTGATTGGCAAAAATTGTGTCAACGGCTTCCTGAAGGGGAACCTGCTCGTTTTGATAGGTGACTTCAGTACCCTGCTCTTGCAGCACGCTCCCGCTCAGCTCAACCGATTGAAACAGTGGATTCGGCTGCACCAAAAAAGTAACGCGCACACCGAGGGGGGTATCTTCGGGAACTGCCCGCACGTTCGAGAAAAATCCTGTGGCAAAAATGGCGTTGATATCCTGCTGAAGCTGCGATCGGGTGGTGGTTTGACCAGGAAGGGTCTGGATTGTGCCATACACCTCATTCAGCAAATCGCCTTCTGCCCCGGTTACCAGCACTTCTGACACTAAGACTCTGGGTTCGGGCTGCTCTGCCTGGGGTGGCGTTGCACCGCCCGGCGTTTGTTCCGTTCCAGGAGTTTGCCCGGTTCCAGGAAACGGGGGAAGGGTAGGCGTTGTGCTGTCAGGAGCTTGCTGCGTTCCAGTTCCAGGGAAAGGCGGCAGGGTGGGAATATTGGTTCCGGGAGCGGGGGCAGGGGTTTGAGCATCGGACTGAGCTGGCTCGACATCGACATCAACACCTAATCCAGGCTGAGTGTCGATCGGCACATTAAGCTGGTTGGGGCTTTCCGGCTCCGGCGTCTGGGTTCCCGGTGGGGGAGTCTCCGGGGAACTGGGCGGCTCGTCAATTTGAGCGTCCTGCTGCGAGCCGGGGTTGGGCGGAAGCTGAGAGATGCGCTGCGAAGCAGTTCCCCCTCTGAGGTTATCGGGTGCAAACTCGATTGGCGTTGCCTCAGGCACTGTTCCTGATGGGAAAACGGTAGTTCCAGCAGACCCAGGCGGCATTGCGGCAATCAGCGGCTCTGAATGGGGGGAACCCCCAGCATTGACGCTGGCAGCCTCCGCTGCATTAATCGAGGACGGGTTTGCAGCGATCGAGTTTGCAGGACGCAGGTCTGTTGCTTCGGTTTGCTCCGTAGAAGGCAGCGTTTCAGAAGCCGCTTCGGTCGTCTGCGCCCCAACCGGACGCACAAAGCTCAGGGTTGCTGAAGCAGTCAGGACTGCCAGAAAAAAGGGAGAAAAACGCATACGGGTAAAAGAGTTTGACACTTCCACACACCAGAGCATCGCTCACAGGAGTATATCAGAGCAGCAGACGATCGACTTGAGACGAGCAGCTTATCCTGCAATCAGGAGGCAAAAGCCGTCATCAGTCGAGAAGCACTCTAATGTTTCTCAGTACTGTCCCTCGCTGCCTGGTTTGACACCCTTGCTAAGGGGTTGACTTGTTTGACTGACAGAAATCACGCGAGTTCCGCACAAACGCAGCCATTGTACAGCATTCGGTTTTTTGTGCTCTAAACTGGGTGTGCCAGAACTCGCTCTAGCACCTGGCGATACGCCTCTTCCACATTGCCCAGATCGTGCCGAAAGCGATCCTTGTCCATCACTCGCTGACTGGGATCGGTTGCTGCCTGATTCCACAGCCGACAGGTATCCGGGCTAATTTCGTCTGCCAGGATTAAATTGCCTTCGGCATCCATGCCAAACTCCAGCTTGAAATCAACCAGCGTAATGCCGCACTCCTGAAAAAATGCCGTCAGAATTTGATTGACCTGAAGTGCCATCTGGCGAAGCTGTTCAACCTGTTCAGGCGTTGCCAACTGAAGGAGTCGCAGCCGATCGATCGTCAGCAGCGGATCGCCCAGTTCATCATTTTTGTAATAAAACTCAACGAGCGGCCGGGGTAGTTCCATTCCCACAGCCAAACCCGTTTCGCGGCACAGGCTCCCCGCAGCAATATTTCGCACGACGACTTCTAGCGGCACAATTTTGACTGCGCGTACCCGCATCTCGTTCGTCGCCGGACGATCGATCCAGTGAGTGGGAACGCCTTTTGCTTCCAGCATTTGAAACAGGTGGCTGGAGATGGCGCAGTTCATTTCGCCTTTGCCGACGATCGTGCCGCGCTTCTGGGCATTAAAGGCAGTGGCATCGTCCTTAAAGCGAGTCAACAAAATGTTGGGGTCGTCGGTTGGATAGAGAATCTTTGCTTTACCCTCGTATAAAATTTGAGGTTCTGTCATGGAGGTCAGCCCTGGGTGAGTAGAATCAAACGTGCGATCTAGAACAATCTGCAACAGGACACCATTTTAGCGGCGGTAGGTCAGTTGCTGTTCTTCAATTCGTCCGAACTTGTCCTGGCTGCTCAAACTCAAACTTTGCTAAATACGGGCTGCTGAATATTGGGTTACTAAATACTGGGTTACTAAAATAGGGTCGCTCGATACAGGGTGCGACCTGGTGTTTGATCGGATGTTTGATAAGAACTTTTTGCGGAACGGCTCGCGAAACGACGGCTTGGTAGCTCTCTTTCAAAAAGCAGGAATGAATTTGTTGGAAACCCGAGCGTACTCCCTTAAATTTGGGAAATCATTACTGAGTAGCAAACTTTACTAAGTTCTGTCTTTGTATCCTTTGCTACACAAAACAATCGCAGTGCTTCTTCCCAAAGAAAGAAGTATCAGATTGTTGAGCCCTGCTAGGTTCTCATGATGTTTTCACTCGCTGTTTTTAGGTTAAATTTGGGTTAAGAGCAAATCCCTGTTAGTGTCTCAATCTCCTATGTCAATTATTAGGCGGGTAACATCCGTGAGGAATACCAGCTAAAGCCAGAGCAATTTGAATGTTTAAGGAAGGTGAAGCCATGACCCATCGTACTGAATTTCTCAACGCCAAGAGCCGCTACCGGGGTGAAGTCAAGCCAGAGAATTTGGTGTTTAACGCAAACCTACAGGAATTTTCTCAGCGCGTCAGCTTCATTTCTGGCTTAGAAACCAACGGCAAGATCACGCCCGAAGAGGCATTTACCCAAGTTCGATCGCTCTGGAAGCAACTCAAACGCAGCCGCAAAGCGTTGGGCGTTGGCGAACACCCCTTTCAGTTGCCTGAAGAGTAAACGGGCATGATTTCAGCCTTATTTTTCAGTCAGCGTCCAAACCCCGTCTGCCCATTCAGTTTCAGTCGGGGGATTGGTTAACCAATGTTCACAGCGTTTCAGGTGCATCTGCGCGGCTTTGTCTTTGCAGTCAAAGTCTTCCAGAAGGGTGCCGAATGCCAGGATCGCTCTGGCGAATTTGCGGTTGAGATAAAATTCGCGCGCCTGATGATAGAGATCGATCGCCTGCTTGCGTTCATCAGCGATCGGCTCATCTCGTAGCCCGACCAGCTCATAAATGCCCACGGGCTTGTTTTTGCCCTTCACCCGAATGCAGTCTAGCTCCCTTGCCCAGATGCGATCAGCACAGGGCTTGTAAGTACTTTCGCTAATAATAATGTCGGTTCCGTACTGTTTGCTGGCTCCTTCTAACCGCGAACCGAGATTGACCCCATCCCCGATCGCCGTAAACTCCATGCGGCGGCTGGAGCCAATGTTGCCGCTGATCACCACATCAGAGTTGATGCCGATTCCAATGCTGATTCTGCGCTCTGGCTCTCGATTTTCATTAAACTTTTTCAGTCGCTCACGCATCTCGATCGCACTCTGCACCGCCATCCAGGGATGGTCTTTCAGCGGCACAAGCGACCCAAACACTGCCATAATCGCGTCGCCGATGTACTTATCCAGTGCCCCGTCGTAGCGAAAGATCGCATCAACCATCGACTCAAAATATTCGTTGAGCATATCAACGACCGCATGGGCTTCCATGCTCTCGGTCAGCGTGGTATAGCTGCGAATATCAGAAAATAGTACCGAAACCTCCTTGCGATCGCCGCCCAGTTTCAGTTCGCCGTTGAGTGCCCGCTCGACAAGCTCCTGACTCATGTAGCGCGACATGGCGTTCTTAAATCGCTTTTCCCGGCTGATGTCTTCAATCACGACCAGCCCGCCCGACACCTG
The DNA here is from genome assembly GCA_014695325.1 of Cyanobacteria bacterium FACHB-502. GTDB lineage: Bacteria > Cyanobacteriota > Cyanobacteriia > Elainellales > Elainellaceae > Leptolyngbya_A. The sequence goes on from JACJNZ010000022.1 coordinate 128,920, forward strand.
TTCAGGATTGGTCGCGTCTGCGATCGGGTTGAGGGTAAGGTTGATGCTGTGGTGCGTCGTTCCATCGGTCGAGAGCAGGGTTTGATCTGCATAGTAGTACTGGCGATTTTGCTCCCTTGCTGCATCAAAGACATTGGCGAACCAGCCTGAAAAGTTGCTTTTATCAATTAGGATCAGATCCGTCACCGAGCGCCCTTCCAAGGAAGCCGATTCTGCAAAGCCGAGCAGCTTTTTCGCCTGTTCGTTGGCAGCAATCACTCTGCCTTCCTTGTCGGTTGAAATCACGCCGTTAGAGAGCGATCGCAGAATGTCGCGCTGGGTCTGCTCCTGCTGCTTCACAGTGGCAAAAAGCTTGGCGTTTTGCAGGGCAACCCCTGCCTGATCGTTAAACGATCGCATAAATTCCTGGTCGCTGCGGTTAAAGCTTGCCCGCCAGCATTCTGGAGCTTCTGGATAAGTTGCCGGATCATAGGGGAAAAAGTTGCCTGTGCGCTTTTTGTTGATGAGCTGCGTTACGGCAATCAGCTCATTATCGGCGTTAAACACAGGCATACAAAGCATACTGCACGTTCGATAGCCCGTCTTTTTGTCAGTTTCCTTCGATTTTGCTGAGTTGGGGTGGTCGTACAAGTCGAACGGAATCAGTACGGGTTCTCCGTTCATTGCGACCTGTCCAGCAAAGCCTGCGCCCATCGGAATTCGGAGTTCGCGCAGTTCCCCGTCACGGTTGGGCAACTTCGTCCAGAGTTCGTGCTTTTCGCGATCGATCAGCCACAGAGTGCTCCGGTCTGCCTGCATCAGCTCTTTCGCCTCGTCCATCACCTTTTTCAGGGTTTCTTCCAGGTCGAGGCTGCTCTGGCTGAGGGCTTTGGTTGCCTTAATCAAGGCAGAGGCGGCACGCTGTTGTTGCGTGGCCTTGTAGAACGATCGCGATGACTCCAGAATCAGGCGAATCGAGGGCGCAAAATCGGAAAACAACTGCTCGTCGTCGGAGGTGAATCCGGCTAAATCGATTTTTTGATCGAGGGAGTCGAGGGGGGCGTGTCCCGGCTTTAGCTTGTTGATAAGCTGCACGACGGCAACCAGATCTCCGCCATCGCTCAGGAGCGGCATCGTCAGCATCGTATAGCTGCGATAGTTGTTTTTCTTGTCGAGTTCCTGTGCTGCTTTAGAACGTGCGTCCTGGTAAAAGTCGTAGGGAATATTTATTGCCTGCTTGGTCGTCGCGACTTCTCCCGCAATTCCCATTGTGCGCGGAATCCGAATTTCCAGGCTCTTGCCGTTGTCGTCACCCTCAGCATGAATCGACCACAGCTCGTCTTTGTCCTCATCCAGCAGAAAAATGGTGGTGCGATCGGCATTGAGCAGTTCCCCAGTTTTCAGGGTGATCGATCGCAGCATTTCATTCAGGATCAGCTCAAACCCCCTCGCGTCGAGCACATTATCCAGCAGGGAAAGGGTCTGATTCACCACATGGAGGCGCTGTTCTACATCCGCAACGACCTGTTTAAACGTCTCCTGCTTGAGTGGAGCCAGGAAGTCTGAGAAAGACTGTTTGCGGGCAGTCAAAGCACTATTGCTGATTCGGGTTATATGACCGGGATCGGAGTTGACAACTCCTTGGGAGGGGATTCCTCCCAGGGGAATGTCTGGCAGCGTTGCTTGGGCATCACAGGGAGGCAGCACCTGATCAGGAACGACAGCCGCAGGTCGATCGATCGCTAAGTGAGGCGTACCAGGATTTGAGTTATTGCCCAGATCATTGCCCGGATCATTGCCCGGATCATTGCCCAAATTATTGCCCGAACTATTGCCCAAGCCGTTGCTCCCTGGCGAGTCCAAATGTGAGTTCAGAGACGGTGGAACGTTCATAGATGCATAAGGAAAGAGAGCGTCCGAGTTAACGATAGCGAAGCAGCCAAGTTTTCTCTAGCAAGATATCCGTGGCTCAACTGAGCTTTTTAACGACAGCCGCTTTTCCGTAGCCGTGAGGTCATACCCACTATATCCGGTTGCTCTATCGCTATCCCGTGACGAACTTAACACTTCATTACAAAACTCTAACAAAAGTTTAAAGCTGTCTACCTTTCCTAAAATTCCCAGCTTCGACCGGAAAATCAGCAAAAAAAAGCCTGAACATTTGACCGTCCAGACTTGGTGATATGCGTTTTGCTCAAGAGAGGATTTAAATTGTGGCTAGAGTTGCAGCGTTTGAGGCTTGGCAACCTAGCCAGGAAATGAGGCGATCGCTTCGACCGCGTTTCCCTTAATCAATCGCTTTCTTCACTTCTTCTTTGGCATCTTCAACCGTATGGCGAACTTTGGCTTCACCCTGTTTCGCTTGTCCGGCTGCCTGATCTTTAGGATCTCCAGTGATGTTGCCAATGCCTTCTTGAATCTTACCTTCTACGTTTTTTGCGGTTGCTTTTAATCTGTCGTCAGCACTCATTTTTATTATCTCCAAATTTGTAAATCTGATATGAGAAAAAGATATCAATGTGCGGGCACCTTTTTCCTCTACCAATCGAGAGATCGTTGATCCCCACCTTTGAATGGAGGCGATCGAGACGGGGATCAATCTTATTCAGCTTTTCTGAGCAAGTATAAGTAATTCTACGAAGGGCGAATTTATTTTGGAGAGTGTTTGAAAAGGGCGAATGGCAATGCGAACTGCCTCCTTAATTCTGCAATGCTAGGGGGGTTGAGCAGGAATAAAGTTTGGGGAACTCGTTAAGCTCAAGTTCTCAGACTCCTCCAAGTGGGTTTGATTGTGGGTCAATATCTACTTTGAGTGTTTCTGTTTCTTGCAATATCTCAGCAATGGTCTCAGCAAGGGGTTGATCTCCAATCCAAACTTCAGCCCCAACATTTTTCCGCTCGGGTAGGCTTGCAAGCTGGCCGGCTCGCTTTATTGCTTTACTCCAAGTTCCACCCTAGTTATTTATTAACCCGGCAAGGAAAGAGAGGGCAGGATTAGGAGAGAAATTGTTAGCATAGAGGTATGAACAAACCCGATGCTCGAACGCTGAATCTAGCCACTCAAAACTATCTGCGG
>JACJNZ010000023.1 GCA_014695325.1 Cyanobacteria bacterium FACHB-502
ATTTGACGATGAGGTCGATTTAGCTGATGCGATTATGGAGGGCATTGAGAACAGGGGGAGGAACAGCGGCTACCCGGTAGAACGTTTTAAGTTTTATTAGGTTGCCCTACTTAGCAGGATTATTTTGATTGCCCCTGCAGATTTTGCACTACCCCAACTATCAGTAGTGCTCAACTAAATGCCCTTACTGCAAAAGGTTTAGTGACCGGTTGCAAGCCAACTGCTGCCGATCGCCCTGCCCCTACCAGGATAGCCCCTCTTTTTGGGTTTGTAATGTTTGGATTTTAACCTTACAAAAATTACTGCTCTCGTTCCTCCGAACGATTAATCGTCGAGTGGTTTACCGTCAAGCCTCGTTCCTGCATCATCTCCTCCATATCTCGGTAGCTGAGGGAATAGCGGTGAGTCCAGTCCTGAAGGCAGGTTTCCCCCCGTAGGGAACTGGCGAACCCGAAGGGCATTAACAGCGAACGTTCAGCAGGATGATTTCAGGCAGAAAGTGCCGCTACTTCAACAGAGCAGGAGTAGATATCGGAGGGTAAGGAGGGAAGTTTTAGCCCGCTTACTTTACCGTTGACTGGTTTTTGCAACACAACCGTTTTTTTGCAACACAACCTTATTTGAATGATGTTCCAAAAGCTTTCTGTAATGTTGCTGTCAACGTTTCTGGGGTATAGGGTTTCTTGAGGAAGGCTTTAATCATTGCTTTGACATCGTCATTAAGCTGATGTTCCAATGACAATTCATTAAGCGCAACGATGACAAGGTCGGGATTCGTCCGCTTTAATATCTGAATCGTTGCTGATGCATCAGGTTCTACAATAGATAGATCGATGAGAACTGCCCGAATCTGGGATCGATACTGAGCATAAAGCCCGATCGCCTCAATTCCATCTTTTGCAGTCAAAACTCGGTAACTCGTTTGATCTAACAGCATCTCAGCAGCTTCGCGAGATGTGTCATCACTCTCAACTAGCAGAATTAATGCCTCTTGGAAAGAAATCGGTCGCTGAGCCGGTAAGTATACTTTGAGCTGAGTTCCCTTGTTAATTTCACTCTGTACATTGATGAAGCCGCCATGACCTTTGACAATTCCCGCAACCATTGATAATCCGAGTCCTGTCCCCTTACCGAATTCTTTGGTTGTAAAGAAAGGCTCAAAGATACGGTTTAAGTTTTCAGCAGGTATTCCAACTCCGGTATCAGAGACCGTAATCGCAACATAGCAACCCGTCTTCGCATCAACATTCTTGCGAGCAAGCGCTGCATTAACCGAGATATTTTCTGCTGAAATACGTAGAACTCCACCTTCTGGCATGGCATCACGAGCATTCTCCCAAAGATGCAGCAGCATTTGGTGAAGTTGAGTTCGGTCTCCAGAAACTATCCAAAGATCAGATGCAATGTTAGTCCGAACTAGAATACTTTGTGGACAATCTTGCTTAAGCATCGCTGCTAGACGTAGCAGCAATGTATCTATCGCTAATGTGTTCCTATTGCCTGTTAGTCCTTGCACAAAGGACAACATTTGATTTACGACATCCGCACTCCGCCTTGCATTTACCTCAAGGGTTGCCAATACTTGTCGGCTCTGCTCATCCGGCAACTTATCAGCTAGAAGCTGGATTGACATCAGTATCGGAGTCAACGCATTGTTGAGATTATGGGCCATACCCTTAGTCACCGTACTGATGCTTTCAAATCTTTGAGTCCGTTGATACTGCGCTTCCGTTTGCTTACTCTCAGTAATATTAGTCCCACTGACGAGAACAGATTGAGGCTGTCCTACTTCGTTGCGAATTAATGTCCAACGGCTATCAACAATAACTTTCCGATCGTCTTTCCCTCGATGTTTTAGTTCACCCTGCCACTCTCCCTGTTCCATAACCAATGTTTGAGCTTGGCGGAGTTGGGGAGAAAATTCATCAAACAGGAGCTCATCAACATAACACCCTACCGCTTCGTTAACTGTCCAGCCAAACAAGCGGGTTGCGCTACTATTCCAAAACAAGATTTGATTTTCCAAGTTCAGCACAAGAATCGCATCCTGAGATTGATCCAAAAGCCTTGCTTGCGCTTGCAATTGTGCTTCAGCTTGTTTTTGCTTGGTGACATTCGTTTGGATACCAACAAAATACAGCAACTCACCAGCATCAGCACGTACCGGAGCAATTTTTAATTCATTCCAGAAGGGCTGGCCATCTTTGCGATAGTTCAAAAGAGTGGCTTGTACCTCCTGCTGTTGGGCTATTGCCTCACGAATTTGAGCAACAACTTCTGGATCGGTTCCTGGACCCTGTAGCAATCGACAATTGCAACCGATCACCTCTTCTGGCTGATACCCGGTCAGCTTCGAGAAGGCAGGATTTGAGTAGATGATGGGATTATCGGGTTGGTTGGGATCGCAAAGCACAATACCATCTGAAGTAGAATCGATCGCCCTCGCAAACGGCAAACTGGTTAACTTCTCTAGTGACAATCCCTCGGTCGGTAAACTCTCTAGCCGCTGCTCTTGTTTGACCCTGTTCCAGTAAGTGTTAAAGAAGTGGGCAAGCTCAGGTTCTTCAGCCACTAAGTCATTGAAATGGTCCTGAACTCGCTTATCAGTCTCATACCTCACATCTGGGTGTGCTTCCATCCACTCATGACAGGTTTTGATATAGGCAATAAACGTCACCAAATATTGGTAATTCTCGGTTCCTAGAAAACGGCACAACTCTCGCCGACAGTGGTCAGCCTTATCTGTGTTTAAGGCAATAAAAATTGAGCAGTCAAGGAGACTCTTTTCGAGAACGGAGTTTAGCTGGGATACAACATTGAGCAAGCTGTTATGAGAAGCCAATAATCGAAGATGCTCATCCACTTCTGGTAGGCTTGGGGGAGCCGCTTCAAGCAGGGTTAAGATATCTCGTGCCTTCATCCCCAATTCCCACAGCGAACAGCTATGGCACACTAAGCAATACGGGACAGGGCAGAAACGCGATAGGTAGGCGGACAGTTTCTCTTTGAATAGAGAGGGAAGAGGATTGTCAACGTAGGTTGAGCAAGTTTGTTGCCATAAGTTTTCCAACACTTGAGGAGTCTGTAAGGCTGGAGAGAAGAAAGGTGGAAGAAAACCGAACTTCTCCTCGATTTCTGTCGCAATTTGCTGACTGGTCCGCATAGATAAGATTTGACTTTAAAAGCAAGCGTGAGGAATTGGCAAGCTGAGATTCCCCCTTTCTGACGAGCAAGTACTTGCAGAGACGGCGAACACAGTATATTTGCTGATCCTTTTGCTAGTTTAGCGTGCCTACCGCATCGTGAATTTTCCTAGTGCATCTTCAGGAGAGCTTTTTTGCGAAAGTGTCAAAACTGAGTACTCAAATCCCGATTCTCAACAGTACTGAGAATTCTCCCGATAAGTCGAACGAAGGAATAAGAGTTTCACTAGAAGAAAGGAAGGTAAATTTTCAATAAGGAATAATAAGGGCTCAGTTCTAACACCTTCTACTGAGAATGGTGCAAGATTTCAGTAGATATTGGAGGGGGCTAATCATACTCCGATTCAGCAATGCCGGGAATTCGATGTCGCCGAAGTAAATCATTTTCAGCTAAGTATTAGGACAGTGAGAGGGCTGTAACCAAAGGAAAAGCTGAGGGTAGAACGTTGCTGGGCTTCAAGGCGATCGCTCAGCAGACTGAGTGAGGCAAGCAACCACTTGAATCAATCGCTCTGGTTCGATTGGTTTCGAGAGATGCTGTTGAAATCCAGCTTGCAGGGCTTGTTGCTGGTTGAAGTCGCCTGCGTAAGCAGTGAGTGCAATCGCCCGAACTTGTCCGCCTTGCTCTGGTGGCAGTGCTCTCACCTGTTGCAACAGCATATAGCCATCCCTATCTGGCATCCCAATGTCACTCAGCAGCACTGTTGGCTTAGCTTGAATGAGCATGGTTAGTGCTTCATTAGCGGTCGTTGCGGTGAGTACGGTTGCGCCCGCTTGCTCCAACACAAACGCCACAAACTCTCGTGAATCTGCTTCATCATCGACGACCAAGACCTGAATCCCATTCAAGTCAGAAGATGGCTCTGACGATCGACTATCGTGATCAGGGATCGCCTGGACAGGCATGAATGGCAACCTGGCGGTAAAGGTTGCACCCTTCCCTACCCCTGCGCTTTCGACTGCGACCGTGCCACCGTGCAATTCGACTAAGTGCCGCACGATCGCGAGTCCTAATCCCAGTCCCCCAAACTTTCGCGTTGTGGTAGCGTCGGCTTGGCGGAAGTATTCAAACACATAGGGCAGAAAGTCAGGCGCAATTCCCTGTCCAGTATCGCTAACCGTAATGTGAGCGTATGAATCTGAGCCTTCCAACCGAATACTGATTTGTCCTCCTTTGGGCGTGAACTTGACCGCATTAGAGAGCAGATTCCAAATCACTTGCTGCAACCGAGTAGAATCTCCGGAGATCAGACCCACCTCTGGTTCAAGGCTAGCCTCTACTTTGATTAATTTGGCTTCTGCTGCCAGCCGTACCGTTTCCATCGCGGCTTGGATCAGAGGGGCCAGATTGATCGGACTGATGTTCAGGTTGAGCTTGCCTTGGAGAATCCGGGAGACATCTAGCAGATCTTCAATCAATTCCGATTGAAGTTGGGCGTTGCGTTCGATTGTCTGCAATGCCTGCTGGGTTTTGGCTGCGTCTAGCTTGCCGTTCTGCAAGAGTTTTGCCCAACCCAAAATCGGATTGAGGGGCGAGCGCAATTCATGGGAGAGCACTGCCAAAAACTCATCTTTGATCCGATTGGCGCGATCGGCTTCGGCGCGGGCGGCTTGCTCACGAGCCAAGAGCTGTTCCCGTTCGGTGGCAGTCTGTCGTTGTTCAATCAGGTCAGCGGCTTGGCGAGCGAGTAAATCAAGAAACTGCAACTCGCGATCGTTGGGTGGGTGCTGTTCATGCCAATGGGTTGAAACCATGCCGATTAGTTTGCCCGAGCGAGTGATCAGCGGAGTGGATTGTCCACAGAGGTACCCGGCCTTCACATGCATTCGCATTGAACCATCGGGATCTTCGCTCTCAAGCACATTGAAGTCAACGAAGCTGCGATCGCCGTTCCTAAGGGACATGCCGCAAGGTGTGTTAGAACTTGCATCCATACGATAGAAATGCTCGTTCATTGTTTGCTCAAACCCTTGCGTGGCGAGCAATACCAGCTCTTGCGTTGCTGCGTCAAAGATTTGCACTGTGCCGGCATCTGCCCGTGTGAGCGCGATCGCCGTAGACAGAATTTCTTGATACAGGGTTTGGATATCGCCTTCAATCACCAGTCGCGCCCCCAGTTCGCGCAATCGCTGCGTATCTTGGAGGTCTGCTGCGACAATCGCTTCGGCACGGGCGCGATTAACTGCCGCCCAGGTTCGTTCGGCAACTTCTTCTGCTAAAGCCACTTCATCTTCTGTCCAAGCGCGCGGTTCAAACGTGTGGACTGCTAGTCCTGCAACGAACTCGCCACCCTTGACGAGCGGGATGCTGATGTGGGCACCAATCTGAATGGCGGCATAAGCGGATCGCTGAGCCGGAAACAGGTAGGGATCCGTTGACACATCCGACACACACACGGTACGACCCGCACGGAACTCCGCGAGCAGTTTAGATCCGAACGAATTGATCGGGTAGCCACCCGCGAGTGCTACGGCACCGTTAACGTAATCGCGTTCAACCACGTAATCCGTGCCGCGAACCTCGAAGTATGCCACCCGGTTTGCATTAAGATATTCGCCCAGCACACGGGTCGCAGTTGCTTGAACCTCTACCGGGTCAGCAAGTGGGCGCAGCGCATCGGCAAGGGAGACGCGAAACGCATCTAATTCGGCGGCACGGTGCAACCTCTCTTCTGCTTGTTTGCGATCGGTGATGTCCTTAAAGAGAATCGCGACCTTATGCTCATGCGGTTCGCCAATGCGGAAGGCGTTCGCGTCAAACCAGCGACCCATTACACGGGAATAATCAGTGAACCGAAGTGATTCACCCGTCATAGCGACTCTGCCGTAAAGGTCAATCCAGAACGG
>JACJNZ010000024.1 GCA_014695325.1 Cyanobacteria bacterium FACHB-502
CTCATCTTGTTGCTCTCAGACGCTCTAAACCTCAAACATTGCCGCTAACCCTTAGTTTGAGAGGCTTTTGCTTGTACTCCCTACTGCTGGATCACCAAAAGATGGGATGAGCCAATTCTTCGTTAAGAACACTTATTTTTTCGCTCTACAAGATTGTGCTGAACCGGAACAGGGTATAGATTACGTGTTGGGCTGCAAAGTTTGTTTCCGTCCGGTTAGCTCAAACGTTGTGCCGCCGACCCTGGGTGGGGCGTGACTGCAAGCCGATCGGTTAGTGACTATTGGCAACTATGTTTTTGAGGAACTGGCTTTCCTGAAATACGTTCTACTAGTGGGAGCGGGTTGTAGTGAACAGTTTTTTGGGGATGCCTCACAGCAAAGCTTCTACACAATTGATGTGTTCATCAAATATCGCGCTCAGTCATAAAAAGGCAACTGCTTTCATTAGTAAACATTGCTAAGGCGATCGCAATGAATTCAAATTTTTATTGCATGTTGGAGCCTAGCATCACATTGGAGACGCGCTCATGCAAACACGTATAAACAGGACCGCGTACTGGTTTGCCGTCGGCATTGCGCTCGCGGCAGCATTCATCCTCGTCTGGCTAAGCCTTGGCGTTGGCATCATCGGGAAGGACGGCGATCCCGCCAACCTGATGTATTTCGGGGTGCTCGCTGTCGGAATTATCGGTGCCATCATCGCGCGCCTCCAACCCCAAGGGATGGCACGTGCGTTGGTCGCGACGGCGATTGCTCAGGCATTGGTTGCTGCGATCGCGCTAATCGCAAGGTTGGGTCTTCCGTGGAGCGGACCGGCAGAGATCCTGGTGCTAAATGGGTTCTTCATCGCGTTGTTTGCCGGATCAGCCTGGCTGTTTCAGCGTGCTGGGCGTGGGCGAATCTGGACGGGGCAGCGCCTAACCATCTGCTTGCACACCGACCACAGTAGGGTTAATTGCTAAGAGTGAGAAGTATGCTGCGGCAGGTGAAGCGGAACGTTCTGCTGCAAACCCTCAGTGGAGACGGTTCTTGGAGTTTATCTGTTAGTCTTTGATATCTAGACGCTTTGAATTTATCCAGGAGCGCAAAGCACTTCAGCCGCTATAACGAGGACTAGCAAAGCTTATGCTTTAGACAGGTAACAGAACGTGCCCTGTTTCGTTCCGTTCTATGCAACATCACCCCGATAGCGATATTGATGTGATGGTGAGATTTCACCCAGATGCTCATCCTACCTACATTTTCCCAGCACCTTGAGAATCGTTGAAGACTCCGTTTATGCCTATCCTGAGAGGGTTACGATCGCCCCGATTTTTCCTTTAGTCTCGGCTTAATTTGTCTCGCTGGAAGGGGAAAGTTCGCGATGTTTATGCCGATCGACTTCATACTTCGTTTGTTATCGAGTGTGCTGTCCGTTTTCATTCTTGGAGGTGGGGCATACATTCTCTATCAGTGGCATGAAGGAGAGTTGGTGAGCGATCGCTGGCTATACCTGGGAGTGGGAATGCTAGTGTGGTCGTTTCTAGGTTTGCTGCCGATTTTGCTGCTGCACCGTGCCGGACGCGATGAACCGAAACCGTTTCGCAGCGATCGGGTTCAGCGACTTTCTCGACCAGACGGCAGTGAGATTCAGGTGGAGTTTTATGAGCCTGATTTCTCGACGGGGGAAACGGCTTCGTATCCCGTGCCAACGATCATCCTGACCCATGGATGGGGACCGGATAGCACGGTCTGGTACTACGCCAAGAAGCAGTTGACCGAGCAGTTTCGCGTGATCACCTGGGATCTTCCAGGCTTGGGCAAATCTCGCAAGCCGCGGAATCGAGACTATTCGCTGGAGAAATATGCGCGTGATTTGAATGCGGTGATCGAGGCGGCGGGGAATCAGCCTGTGATTTTGCTGGGGCATAGTATGGGCGCGATGATTCTGCTGACTTTTAGCCGATTGTTTCCAGAACGGTTAGGCGATCGCGTGGCAGGTCTGATTCTGGTAGACGGCACTTATACAAATCCCTTGAGAACAACGACTCTGAGCAAGCTGCTGCTGGCACTGCAAAAGCCTTTGCTCGAACCACTGCTGCATCTGGCGATCGTCTTTTCTCCGGTGCTGTGGTTGGCAAGCTGGCTGAGCTATCTAAACGGTTCGACGCTGCTGACGACCGAGATTTCTGGCTTTACGGGCCGAGAAACACGCGGACAGCTTAATTTTTCTAGTTTGATCGGCATTAAAGCACCGCCAGGAATTTTGGCGCGCGGCGTTCTGGCCATGTTCAAGTTTGAAGAGACCCAGACGCTTCCCACTATCTCAGTTCCAACCCTGGTTGTGGTGGGCAAGTCGGATATTGCAACTCGACGGTTTGCCAGCGATCGAATGAGTCAGGCCATTCCTGGGGCAGAGTTGAGTGTTATCGCTCCGGGTGGACACATGGCACTGATGGAACGCAATGCTCAGTTTGCAGAAATTGTTCAGTCGTTTAGTCGTGCCTGCCTGAGCTTAAAGGCATAAGCAAGGATTTGTATTTTCAGGAGATAGATTCCTGAGTGGATCGCCCGCTCCAGCCGCCTGGCAGATCTTCCAGGATTGCGCCTCTTGCCTTCAAATTAATTCGATCGCTGTGGGTTAATCCGGGGTTTTTGTTGAATCTTGCGCCTTTCACCAGTACCACGCCCAGATCCACCTGATCCAGATCTACGCCTTGCAGCAATGCTTCACGAAAATCGGCTCCGCTGAGGTCAGCTCCGCTAAGGGTCGCTTCTTTGAGCCTGGCACGGCTGAGATTTGCCCAGCTTAGATTGGCATCACTGAGATTAGCGCGATTGATTTTTGCCCAGCTCAGGTTTGCGGCAGTGAGATTGGCGCGGCAAAGGCTCGCGTCGCGCAGATCGGTATCGCTGAGAATCGCATCGCTGAGTTCGGCATCGCTCAGGTCTACGCCAGGAAGGATAGCGTCACTCAGGTCGGCTCCTGTGAGATCTGCTCCACTCAGGTCGGCTCCACTCAAATCCGCTCCGCGCAAAATCGCTTCTCGCAAATTGGCATTTCTGAGGTTCGACCGGCTCAGGTGGGCATCGCGCAGATCAATCCGGCTCAAGTTCGCATGGCTCAGATTTGCCCCACTCAAATCGGCATTGCTCAGATCGACCCGGCTCAAAATTGCCCACAGAAGAAACAAGATATTGGGATTTGCCCAGACGATCGCCGTTCTCCCTGGCTGTGCTGCGATCGTCATCGCCCAGATCAGGGTTGCCCAAACTAAGCCGATGCCAATTAGAATTGGCAGGTTAAAGCTGCCGCGTCGAGGAACGGCTACCTTGAGCATGACTTCTCGCAGGTTGATCCAGACCAGAATCGTCCAGAGCAGGTTTGCCCAGATTAAAATAACGCCTGCGACGCCTGCCTCGGTCAATTGCAGCCATAGCAAGACTGCCCAGGCAAAGTTTGCCCATAGCAGCAGCGTTCCAATAAAATCAACTCGGCTGAGATCAACGCCCTGCAAATTTGCGCCGCCAAAGGTTTTTTTGCCGCGCCACACTTTGAGCCTGATTCGGAGTCCTGCAAAAATGTGGCTGTACCAGGGAGGACGATCGGGCGGCGAAGTAGACGAGGTAGAGGGCATCAGTGACGATCGGCGCATAGGATTCACAGGATTGGCGGGCAGGAGGATGAAGAGACAAACTCACTAAACCGTCTGGATCATAGCCAATCGGAAAGACCAACCGCCAGTGTATTCGACTGCAAAAATTGCCTGTAGTGGGCTGTAAATGTCGAATGCAAAAGGAATTGCGAAGCGAGCAGGAGCGCAAGAAGGGGAAATGAAAACAAACGCCGTGCGGATTCTTGACAGCTTAGAAATTGGATATCAGCTTTTAAACTACGAGGTTGATCCTGAAGATCTCGCCGCGGAAAGCACTGCCGTGAAGCTTAATCTGCCGCCGGAACAGGTGTTTAAGACGCTTGTGACCAAAGGCGATCGCACTGGAATTTGTCTTGCCGTGATTCCGGGCAATGCTCATCTCGACCTTAAAGCACTGGCAAAGCTAAGCGGCAATCGTAAAACTGAACCTGTGCCGCTAAAGGATGTGCAGCCGTTGACTGGGTATATTCGGGGTGGCGTAACTGCCCTGGCGTGCAAAAAGCCTTACCCTGTCTATGTTGATGAAACGATCGATTTATTCGATCAGGTTGCGGTTTCTGCTGGAATGCGCGGACTGATGATTTTTCTATCGCCTGCTGACTATTTGCAAGCGGTCAACGGCACGATCGGGGCGATCGCTCAGGACAAAGCGTAATCCTTTTAACTGCGAATTAGCTGCAAATTAGCTGCGAACATCGCTGCGCTTTGCTTTGAGTTTGAACTTTGGAAAGAACATTCGACCGCCTAAACTCTGAAAATAAATGCCGCCAACCGTTGCTAAAAACAGGATGTATGCGATCGCCTGCACTTGATAAAGCTGCTGTGTATAGCCAAACAGCGCACTCAACAGGAGTCCTGGAAAGCGATCGTCCGGCAGCACTTTCGACAGATTCCAGACCGTCGGACCCAGGATGCAGGAATGGTTCCGGGTGAAACGTTTATAGTAAAAGTAGAGCGATTCCGAGGCGCGATCCCGGCTGGCAAGAGTCTGCATGACCGTGTCGAAATGCCCTAACGCCGTTACCACCAGTCCGGCAATCAGCAGTAGCAGCAGCACGCCCATCGCCTGAAAGAACAGCTTCAGGTTCAGCTTTATCCCGAACTTAAACAGGAGCAGGACGCTTCAAACATTCTCTAGGAAGGAACCATTTTCTGGTGGTGTTCTAGCGGTTAAAGGGTTTCTAGCTGATTGTTTTGAGCAGTTAATACTACAATTGCCAGATCGGCTTGACTCAAATGATGTGTTTGGAATATCGCGAGTGCTTTTACTCCGCTTCGTCCTGTCCCTGTAGCTTGGTCATTTCAAATGTTTGGTTTTTTGATTGTTTTGTTATCTTCTGTTTTCTTTTGTTTTCAAAACGTTCTGGTTAGAGTTCTGTTTAAAGAACATGATATTTTAGGTCTTTTTACAACGGGTGGTTTTGTCACCCCATCCTTGCCGAGTTCGTTTCTGCTCATGTTCATGCGGACGCTGCTCGTGATGCCTTTAACGTCCTCGTTTGCTCCAGTTTTGCACTCTAGCATCTGGTCTGATTTGCGTCACCTTGGCGATCGATCGAATCGTTCTCTACTCTGGCAATCGCTGGGTGGCGGGATGCTGATGTTTTTATATCTGGCATTGCTTTATATTGCGATCGGTACGATTCCTACCGGGATCGCACTAACGCTGTTTTTTACCTATCCTGTTTTTACTGCGTTGTTGTCTTGGCGGTGGTTTGGCAATCGTCCCAGTCGGTTGAGCTGGATTGTGATGGGTATTGTGCTGATTGGCAGCTATTTCACCATGCCTGTGATCAATGCTCAAATCGATCGATCAAGCTTAATTGGTATTCTTGCCGGCTTAGGGTCGGGTATCACCTATGCTTTCTACGCGGTAATTGCCCAAAAGAGCTTCGAGCGGATTCATCCTTTTTCCTACACCTGGATCAGTTTTGGAACCACAATGATTCTCTCCGGGATGAGTCTGCTGCTGTGGAACTTTCACAGTCAGTCGTTACCCTGGACGGCTCTTTGGATTGCGGGGTTGTTATCGGCGATCGTTTCCTTCGGGGGTCACTTGCTCAATAACTTTGGCATTCGCTATCTGGGTGCGACGGCGGCAGCGATCGTGGCTGCGACCAATCCGGCTCTCACTGCTCTGCTTGCCTGGTTAACGATTCAGGAAACGCTAAACGGCATTCAAATTATGGGTGTGCTGACTGTGACGCTGAGTGTGGCTTTGCTCAGTCGAGAACTCAAGTCTGAGAAGCAGGGTTAGATGAAATTCAGGTCAAAATCATGCCGCCCAGCAGCTTGCGATAGCGATATTCCAGCTCGGTTTTCATCAGGCTCCAGCGTTCCAGCGAAGCATCTCTTTCCATCACGGCTTCTGCTGCGTCACGGGCTACCTGCAAAACGTCTTGATCTTCCACCAGTCTTGCCAGGGCAAAATCGGGTAAGCCAGACTGCCGCATTCCCAGCACTTCACCAGGTCCACGAAAACGCAGATCCATTTCTGAAATAAAGAAGCCGTCTTGAGATTGCTCCAGAACTTTGAGCCGCTGAGCTGCTGTTTGATTTTTTGAGGTATTCATCAGCAGACAGAAAGATTGATTGCCGCCTCTGCCGACCCGTCCGCGAAGCTGGTGAAGCTGGGACAGCCCAAAGCGATCGGCGTGTTCGATCAGCATGACTGTGGCATTCGGAACATCCACTCCCACCTCAATGACCGTGGTTGAGACAATAATTTGGGTTTCGTTATCGCGAAATTTGCCGATCGCCTCATCTTTCTCTGCCGAACTCATGCGCCCGTGCAGCAGTCCCACCGAGAATTCAGGAAAGACCCCTTCGCTTAAGTGCTGATATTCCTCGATCGCCGACTTCAAATCGAGTTTTTCTGATTCCTCGACCAGCGGCAGCACTACATACACCTGCCGTCCCTGCGCGACTTCCCGCTTGATCAGTTCATAGGCATGGTTGCGATCGCGTCCCGTCAGCACCGTGGTTTGAATCGCTTTGCGTCCGGGCGGCAGTTCATCGATCTGGCTTACGTCTAAGTCTCCGTGCAGCGTCAGAGCCAGAGTGCGGGGAATGGGCGTTGCTGTCATGGTCAGGACATGGGGATAATCGCCTTTTTGCTGAAGTTTTGCTCGCTGTCCCACGCCAAAGCGATGCTGCTCATCGATCACGACCAAGCCCAATCGCTGAAACTGTACCGGGTCTTCGATCAGTGCATGGGTTCCCACCAGCAGGGGCAATTCTCCAGTCGATAGCTCAGCGAGCAGTTTGCGCCGTTTCGCGACCTTTGTTGATCCGGTTAATAGCTCGACAGGCAAATGCAGCAGGTTAAACCAGCTCACCAGCTTATGATAGTGCTGCTCCGCCAGAACTTCGGTGGGAGCCATTAACGCTGCCTGATATCCCGACTGAATCGCTGCCAGAATTGCCACCACTGCCACCACTGTTTTTCCCGATCCGACATCGCCCTGCACGAGTCGATTCATCGGTGTTGGCTTTTGCAGATCGGTAAGGATTTCGTTGACGACGCGCTGTTGGGCATCAGTGAAGCGGAAGGGCAGCACTTCGTAAAACTGCTCGATCAACTGTCCGGTGGGGGCAAGCGTGGCAGTCGTTTCCTTTTTTTGCTGCTGTTTGCGCCGCAGTAATCCGAGCTGCAAATAGAAAAATTCATCAAACACCAGACGACGGCGGGCGTCATTCAGAGCCGCTTCATCAGCCGGATAGTGGATCGAGCCGATCGCCCCTTTCAGCTCAATCAGCTCATATTTTTGCCGCAAGCCATCGGGCAGCGGATCTTGAATCTGGGAAATGGCGGGTAACGCTGCAACGACTGCCTTCCGCACGATATCGGCTTCTACGCCATCGGTAAGCGGATAAATTGGCACAATTCGCCCGACTTTCAGTGAATCGATTGACGCCCCCGAATGATCCATTACCTCAATCTGCGGATCTTCCAGCGTTGCTCCATACTTATCTTTTTTCACCAGGCCCGAAGCAGCAATCACGGCTCCCGGTGGATACATTCGCTTTTGCTGCTCCTGCCAGCCACGGGTATAGCGAGTTCCGGCAAAGAAACGGCTGAGCTTGAGTCGTCCCGTGTGATCTGCCACCGTCAGTTGAAAGATGGTGAGCTTCTTGTTTTTAGGACTGGTAAAGCAGGTGCAGCTTTTCACGGTGGCAACCAGCGTCACGGTCTCGCCCGGTTCCAGCGATCGAATATTGACCTGACGCGCATAATTAATGTGGTCACGCGGATAGTAAAACAGCAGATCGCGCACCGTATCAATGCCCAGCCTTGCCAGCTTTTCGCTGTTCTTCGGGCCAATTCCCGGTAAGTAGGTCACTGCCTGATCGAGGGCGATTTTGCCTTTGCGATCGGAACTGACCAGCGGCACAGTACGTGGAGCTTTAACCGCCTGACCGCCTGACTTTGCCGCAGATTCTGAACTGGAAGCAGGGCTGGTCGTTTTGCCATTGGACTCAGCAGCAGATGGCGCAGCAGCAATGCTTTGCAGTTCTCCCCTGGGAGGAATCGAAGCTAACTCAGCTTGCTCGACCTGCTTGCGGGCACTGTGCAGCAAACGGCGTGCCTCAGCAATTAAATGCTGACGTTGAGAAAATGATAGGTCGGTGTATTCCGTAAACTGGTCGGCGATCTCGCGAAACCGCCTGCGCTCTGCCACGGGCAATCCGGTCGGCGGCTGATTCAGGCTGAGGCTGAGAAATTCGCTGAAGCGATACTGATTGCCCCGCAAATCATTAAACCCGTTTTCCGCCTCAACTGAGAGTGCTTTTTGCAGTCTGAGCCAATCCATAGTCTGCGTTACTGACTCCGCTAGTCCTCATACCAGCTCGATCGCCATGCGGCTTCTGCCTGCGCGGTCGAGCGCTCTTTTTGCTTTTGATAATAGTCTCGTCCAATCTTACTGAGTCGGGCAGAAAGTTCACGAATTCGCGATCGCCACACGCTCAAACTTCCATTGGAAAACTCTATCTCAGATAGCCGCAGCCGTACTGCAGTAATCGTAGTCATGCTCGGTCGTTTGCTGCTTTCCGATCGAGTTTCGATCATCAGGCTCAGCAGATTAGGCAGACTTGCCGTTGTCTCAGCGCTGAGTTCTGCTTTGGTTGCGACTTCCAAAATCGGTTCTGGAAGCTGACGGGGCAGCAGCTCAGCTCGATACAGCAGTCGGTTGGTCGCATGGGACCAGTGATACAGCATTTCCATCACTGATTCTTCAAGCCTGTGCTGCCAGTAGAGCAGGTCTTTGGGCGTGAGCGGTCGGTCTTCGATCGGGGGTTCGTCGTCTTGCTCGTCGTCAGGTTCGTTTTCAAATTGGGAATTTGGGGAATCTGGGGAATCTGGGGAATCTGGGGAATCTGGGGAGCTATCCTCTGAAGAATCCTGCTGGGCGTCGGCTACTTTGGCTGGGTCGGGCTGCATGGCAGCTTGAAGGAATCGAAGGGCAGTGGGCAAATCGAGATCAGAAGCACCTATCAGAAATGCCTGGTCAGTTCCCAGCTCAACCCGATTGATCGATTCCTCTAGCTCCTCGTCTCCTTCGTCTTCTTCATCTCCCTCATCCCCCTCCTCTCCTTCGTCTCCCTCTTCTAGTTCCTCCTCTTCCGTTTCCCCCGACAAATCACGCGGCACGATCGGCTGAAGCACACTTCTCATTTCCGTCTGTGCCTGCTTTGCTAACTGTCGCAGCCTTTGCTGAAGTTCCTGTCGTTGATTAAACGTAAGACTGAGAAATGCTTCGGGATAGCCATGGGTGCAGAGGTGATAGCAAGCCAGAATGAGCTGCTGACGGACTGCCTGTCCCAGCGCGTCCAGGTATTCACCATAGGCATCATGAAATTCTTCTGCGATCGATGCAACCGCTTGCTGGAGGGCTGCCATCTCCTGTTCGATCTGGTTAAGGCTTCTCACCATCGATCCTTATTTTCCCCTTTTCTGCTTTCCAGGATAGCGATTTCTTTCAGAAGCACTGCCCTCACCCGGTTCTGCTTTTAGAGGGCAAAGCAAAATGGGCAACGAACGATCGGAGAAAATGACCTTCTCGATCGCCCATCGCCCAATCCGTATCAGAACGCCAAATCAGAACCCAGGCTCAGGCTTATGCCTTTCCACCTGTTTGCGCTGCCACTTCTGCGGCGAAGTCTTCTTCTTTCTTTTCAATGCCTTCGCCCATCACATAGCGGACAAAGCGACGCACCTGGATATTTTCGCCGATGCTGGCGATTTTTTGCTTCAGCAGATCGCCCACTGTAATCGTCTGGTCTTTGATATAGGGCTGATCCATCAGCGACAGTTCTTTCAACCGCTTTTCGATCCGTCCTGCCACGATCTTCTCGCGGACGGCTTCCGGTTTATTGCCCAAGTCGTCTTTGCCCATTTCGATCGACTTTTCTTTTTCGATCACGTCTGGCGGAATGTCTTCTACCCGGACGTACTCTACGTTCTGGTAAGCGGCGATCTGCATGGCAATGTCTTTCACCAATCCCTGAAACTCTTCGTTTCGCGCCACAAAGTCAGTCTGGCAGTTGACTTCGACCAGAACGCCAACCCGTCCGCCAATGTGGATATAGCTGCCGACCAAGCCTTCAGCCGTGATCTTGCCCGAAGCTTTTTCTGCCTTTGTAATCCCTTTTTGACGGAGCCATTCGATCGCCTTTTCCATATCGCCATCGGTGGCTTCCAGGGCTTTCTTGCAGTCACCGAACCCTGCGTTCGTCTTGTCGCGCAATTGCTTGACGAGTTTTGCTGGTATCTCCGCCATGATGCTTCAATTCCTAACTAGATATGCTTTGGATGAGATTTGCATAATTCATTCTGTGAGATGCCTCAGAAAGCTGTTCGGTCGGTCTGCGCTCCGAACCGCCCCTCGTCTCCCAAGGCTAAGGAGAGCCTACTGACCCCTGGGGTTTCAAAGTTCCCTAGCATTAGGAATTTGGGGGGCAATATAGCACCTAAAACACCCCTCAAACACCCTCTTGAGTTCATCTCCAGAACGATCGCTCACAGATAAACCTACCGGAAAAGAGACAGGATAAGGCAAGTCTTCGGCAACACACACGACAGATTCTGCTCTCACCCTGTCCCGCGCCAATTACGCTTCTGTTTCTTCTTCTTCTTCGACAAGCTCGGTTTCGTCGTACTCGAACTCTTCTTCTGCGCCTTCGTAGTCTTCGTAGTCTTCTTCAGCGTCGAGCTGACCGTGACGACCTTCATAGATCGCGTCTGCCAGTTTGCCCACGATGAGCTTGATCGATCGAATCGCGTCATCGTTTGCGGGGATCGGAATATCCGCCGTATCGGGATCGCAGTTCGTATCCAGCAGTGAGACGATCGGAATATCGAGCTTCTGGCACTCCTGAACGGCGTTATATTCGCGCCGCTGGTCTACCAGAACCACAATATCGGGCAGTTTCCGCATTCCCTGAATGCCGCCGAGGTACTTCTGCAGCTTTTCGAGTTCACGCCGCAGCACTGCCGCTTCTTTTTTAGGCAACAGATCGAGTGCGCCCGTTTCCTGTCTGCGCTCCAGTTCCTTGAGGCGATCGACGCGGGTTTTGATCGTTGTCCAGTTGGTTAGCATTCCGCCCAGCCAACGCTGGTTGACGTAGAACGCACCGCAGCGGCTTGCTTCCTGAGCAATGATTCCGGCTGCCTGACGCTTTGTACCGATAAACAGAACGCGCTTGCCTTGCTCCGACGCATTGCGGAGGTAGGTGTACGCTTCCTCCATCAGCTGAGCGGTCTGCACCAAGTCAATGATGTGAACGCCATTTCGAGCCGTGTAGATGTAGGGAGCCATCTTGGGGTTCCAGCGACGTGTCTGATGACCAAAGTGAACCCCTGACTCTAATAATTGAGCCAATGAAACAACAGGCATGATTTTCTCCTTTCGGGTTAATCCGCCATCCAGTTGTATCTTTGCCGCTTGCTTCGCAGTTTCTCGAAGAGGTAATCGTCGCTATGACTTATTTCTCTGTCACTTATTTCTAAGGAAGAATGAGCTTGGGCAGACGAAAACAGCGCAAAAACACCCGAAATACTGAATGTGTGAATTTTGACAACTCTACTAGGTTAGCACAGGCACAACCCGTTTATGGCAGAAGAATAGACTGCGCTAAGGTACGGATCTCACCCTAATTTTAGAGTTGAGGAAACCTGATAAAAAAACCTCAGATGCAAGTCAGAAAGTGGCTTAGAGAACAACCTATTCTGCCGCCCGATCACGCAAAATAGAGTGAAGAATATTGCTATTCTCCGATCGGTGTCGCATCTGCTGGGGTGCGTCCTGCTTTTGCTTATTTGTTTGCTGATTCATTTAGGCTGATTCGTTTAGTTTAGTAAGAACGCTGTACCTCGATCGCCTGCTTCAGGAATTCGTCCTGCTTAAAGTTGCTCGATCTAGTTCCCTGACTTTGCCGCTCAACCCTGCCCCAATGTCCGATGAAGCCCATGACTGAATCCGAGGGGCATCTACGCCCGTCTGCTGCTACGCCTGAACCGCCACCGCTCAAACAATTCCTCAAACAGCTCCAGCCCACCCCAGAGGCGATCGTATTGCTATTGGCGGTTCTGGTGGGAACAGGAGCGGGAGCGGGGGTAGTTTTGTTTCGAGCATTGATTCAGTGGACCCATGATCTGATGTTTGGCGAGGTGTCCAGCTTTTTGTCAATCTGGGGACACTGGACGATCGCCCTGATTCCCCTGCTGGGTGGGGTGATTGTGGGGCTGATGCGCTGGCGAATGCAGGATTTTGGTCCGGGACTGACCACGCTGGTAGAAGTGGTCCAGGAAAGCCGCGAGCTGCTGCTGATTAATCCCGTGACTAAGATGGTTGCCGCCTCGATTTCGCTGGGGAGTGGGGCATCGCTAGGTCCAGAAGGTCCGAGTGTGGAAATTGGAGCGTACTTTAGTTTGTTGCTGGGGCAAGTGCTTCAGGTATCGCAGGAGCGGCGGCGATTGTTGCTGAGTGCAGGGGCGGCGGCAGGATTGGCGGCAGGATTTAATGCACCGATCGCCGGAGTCTTTTTTGCGCTGGAAGTCGTCATGGGCACTACGTTTGCAGCATCGGCGGCGAGTGTTGTGCTGTTGGCGGCGGTCGTAGCGGCGTGGATTGCCCGAATTGGAATGGGGGCACAGCCTGCGTTCACGTTGCCCGCCTACGAAGTGCGAAGTGTGCTGGAACTGCCGCTGTACGTTGGACTGGGGCTGCTGGCAAGTCTGCTGTCGCTGATTCACATTCGCGCCCTGCGGCTGTCTCAACGCTGCTTTCAGGGGCAAATTGCCGGACTGGAATGGATCGGTCAAATTCCCCAACCGTTCCATCCGGTCATTGGCGGAGCCGTGCTGGGGTTGGTTGCTCTGAAGCTGCCGCAAATTTTGGGCGTGGGCTATGAAACCGTTGAGTCGATGCTGCAAGACGTGCAGTTTCCGCTTCCGTTGGTGGTAGCTCTGCTAGTGATGAAGCTGATTATGACGGCGATTAGCTTTGGCAGTGGCTTTGTGGGCGGGGTGTTTGCGCCTGCGCTGTTCCTGGGGGCATCGCTGGGATCAGTTTACGGGAAGGTTTTGGCGATCGGCTTACCGATGCTGCACGACTACATGGCTTCTCCTCCGGCTTATGCGATGGTGGGCATGGCGGCATTTCTGGCGGCGAGTGTGCGTGCCCCGCTGACGGCAATTTTGCTGCTGTTTGAACTCACCAACGATTACCGGATTGTGTTGCCTCTGATGGCAGCAGTAGGCTTGAGCATCTGGACGGCTGAATATTTGGAGCCGAAAGTCGTGATTGACAACGCGGCACAGAATGAACCTGTTGAAGCTGTTCTCCATCCTGATGTGTCTCGCCTCACCGTTGCAGACGTCATGCACCCGGCTCCGCTTCAGCTCAGGAGCGATTTTACCCTGGCGATCGCCGCCCAACAATTTGTCCAGTATCGCTGTCACAGTGCCCTGGTTATTGACGCTGAGAATCAGCTTGTCGGCATCTTCACCCTGAATGACATTACCCGCATAGTGACGCGATCGAAATCTGCTGAAGACCGCATCATGCTATTACAGCAGCCGATCGCTGATCTTTGCACCACTAAAATGGTCTACGCTTATCCCGATGAATCCCTGACGGAAGCCACCGATCGCATGACCACCAGAGGACTGCATCAGCTTCCCGTTGTCGATCGGGATCATCCCCAGCAGGCGATCGGACTCCTAACCCAGGCAGATATCGATCTTGCTGCCAGCCTCGCCCAAACCCGCCAGGTATTAGAACAATACGGCCCTCCCCAGCCAGAAGCACTTGCCTTGCTGAATTAATTGACTCCTTCACTCCCCCCAAACCTGACAAAACACCGATCGCCGCCTTGGACCATCCAGCTCAAACAGCAGTACCGCTTGGTAGGTTCCCAGGGTCAGCTTGCCGTTTGCGATCGGGACAATCTCGCTGGTGCTGAGCGTCATTGCCATCAAGTGAGCGTGGGCGTTCACTGGCTCGTCGGGGGGAATGTTGGGGCGCAGGTGCAGATCGTTGTGCAGGTAGGGATCGGCTTCGGGAGCGAGTTTTCGCAGATAGGCTTTCACATCCTGCATCAGGCGCGGCTCGAATTCATTGATGGCTAAAGCGGTGGTGGTGTGGCGCGAAAAGATTAACGCCTGTCCGTTTTGAAGGTTCGATTTTGAAACGATCGCCTGAATGTGTGCCGTAATGTCGTACACTTCGATTCCGGCTGTGGTTTCTAGTTCAATAATGTGATTGACGATCGCCATCGCCTCGTTCCTCACGCGAATGCACTGGACAGCTTGCTTTCTAATATTCTGAGGGGAATGTGCTGAAAATGAAATCGGATATTGAGCTTTACTTCAGTGCTGCTTTAAGGAGAATTGAAATTGATTAAAGCTGTATATCGCCTCATGAATCGCAGATTATTCAGTAGAAAATAAGAGGAATTGTCTCCGCTAAGCAAACCGTAGCTTATACTACAAAATTATTTTTGGTAGCGGTGATAGAAACAGTCAGGCAACCCAGCCTGCAATGCACTAAGAACTAAGGGAGCTTACAAAGTCCATGAAAAAAGTTGAAGCAATCATTCGTCCTTTTAAACTTGATGAAGTCAAGATCGCGCTGGTGAATGCCGGGATTGTTGGGATGACGGTTTCTGAAGTACGCGGCTTTGGTCGGCAGAAGGGACAAACCGAACGCTATCGCGGCTCTGAATACACGGTTGAATTTCTGCAAAAGCTAAAAGTTGAAATCGTTGTCGAAGACGATCAGCTAGACATGGTGGTAGACAAAATCATCTCGGCTGCACGAACTGGGGAAATCGGCGACGGTAAAATCTTCATCTCCCCTGTCGATCAAATTGTGCGAATTCGGACAGGGGAAAAGAACCAGGAAGCGATTTAAGATTCCGGGTTGATTTCTTTAAGCTGAGGCAAGAGTGCCTCAAATGCTTTCCCCCGGTGGCTGACGCGATGTTTCAGTTCCGGGGGCATTTCAGCAAAAGTCATGCCTGCTTCCGGCACGTAAAAAATCGGGTCATAGCCAAAGCCGCCTGAACCTCGCGGCGCGCTGATAATTTCTCCCACGCAAATCCCCTCGGTGTGCAGGGCGATCGATCCATCGGGACGTGCCAGCGCGATCGCACAAACAAACTGCGCCTGTCGATGCGAAGCAGTTCCTCCTGCAGGAGAATCAGGCTGATGGTCTAATTCTCGCAAAAGCCGCGCAATTCGATCGGCATCAGTATCAGCATAGCGGGCAGAGTAAATTCCCGGTGCGCCGTTTAGCGCATTGACCATCAAGCCTGAATCATCGGCGATCGACCATTGCCCCAAAGCTTTTGCCACCTGAGACGCTTTCAAACAGGCATTTTCTAAAAAGGTGGTTCCGGTTTCTTCGATTTCCAATGCTTTGGGCTTCAGGCTCAGCTTCCACGGCAACGATGGATCGGTGAGGTATGCCTGCATTTCCGTTAACTTACCGGGATTACTGGTGGCAACGACGAGAAGAGTCATAGCAAAGAGAAGCGGTTCTTGAAAGGTCTTATTGGGGATCATAGGGGATCGTATTTGCTTCTAGCCAATCGATTGCGATTTGTTTTAAAGCGGTTTGTCGATCGCGGCTTCAATCTCAGTGCAAAATTGCTTCATGATGACCTGTTCGTGAATCTTAATTCGTGAATCCTCAACGGACTGGGAAGCCGTAGATAGTCATCAGACTCTAGTTTTTTTGCGCTTTCTGAATTGTGTCTTTCAGATTGCGTTCTTTCAGATTGCGTCTTCCAGTTTCAATCAGCAGCGGCGTCGTCTTCTGAATCAGCCGCTTGAAAGTCATTCTGGCTAACCGTGACCGATTTACCTGTCTGTTGATTGAGACAGGCAAACAGCTTGTGATTAAGTGTAACCATTTCGTTTACCCTATCTCAAACTTTGACGACTAAAGCCATTCCTCACGACTTTCTCAACGAAGTTCGGAAATACTACAGGATGAAACTGATTTTTGCTACTTTGTAACTCAAAATCAGCCGTGAGACGCAAGAAGTTCGCTGCGATCGGATTTAGGTTTGCACTAGGTAAACGCTTCAATTTTCCTTCTAGTCCCATTTCTTTGTACTGGAAACCCTCCTGATACGGAATCCGGATAGTAAAGTAACACTATTTTATGCCTGCCTCCACCAGTGAAATAGCGTGTGCTGACGAATGACTTCCGGCATGGCTGCAAGGATGTTACAACGAGAGGC
>JACJNZ010000025.1 GCA_014695325.1 Cyanobacteria bacterium FACHB-502
TAATCTCAAGTCGTCTTTGCTCTCTTGAATGTTGATTTTGCAAACGCCAACCATACTCGTTAGCCCTCAATTCTCCTCCTCCCATCTGTAGCATATAAAAATTGAATCGGTATAACACTTTCGTTAAAACTAGTTTGTAAAAGATAATCCGCTTTGAAAAGAATCGTAAATTTTTAAAGATATTCCTTGTTCGGAAAACAAAGTGAAATTAATGCAAAATATAATAACCTTAAAAGTTTAACTGCATATCCTATCACCTATAAACTAAACTAATAAACCAATGAGTGAGATACAAAAGGTTGACTTAGGAATGCTGAATGCTTTTCTAAGCAGAAACGCAACGATCGATCTTCGTAGAATCGATTTGCGCCACGCTTCCAGTGTTAATAACTATGAATGGACTGGTTTTGAGAATAACAAAGATAATTTGGTAAAGCAGCTCAGGATATATCAAGGACTGCTATGGGTTGTACCGAATGATAGGGATGATCTTGCAAGAAAACTTTTGGAGAACAACATCCGATCTCCAGCACAAATAGCCAATGCCCCTAAAGAAATATTTATTCAAGACAATATAAGGATTTTTGATGATGATAGTGTACTCGCTGAAGAGGTTCATATGCGAGCTACAACCTTAATGAGTAAAATTTCTAGTTTTCAACAAGCTCGTACACAACAATTAGGGCTGTCTGCTAGCAGAGCAAGCACTGATTTAGAAAAGCTAAACGCCTTTCTTAAAAAGAATCAAGAGATTGACTTTCGTACAACAGATTTGCTTCATACTCCCACTATCGATACATATAAATGGGCTGGGTTTGAAGACGAAAGGAAAAGTTTGATCAATCAACTCAAAACCTATCAGCGAATGCTACGGATTGTTCCTCAAGATAAACAGAATCTCGCAAAAAAACTCTTGGAAAACGGTATTCAATCTTCCTTGCAGATTACTAGCATACCTAAAAACGTATTTATTCAAGATAATCTTGAACTCTTTGATAATGATAGCGCGATCGCTGAGCAAGTCTATATGCGCGCGCTTGCCTTGCGTAAAGCTGTTGCACTGCAATACATATCCTATGTACAGCAGGTACAGCCGCATAGTCGCACAACGAGATTTATACGTTAGCTGCTAACCAATTCAACCTTAAAGGTTTTTGTTCTCATCGTTTCTATGTCAAGGGTTCCCGTACCCATGTCTTGTGCATCGGCTCATCAACCATTTATGGAGCGTAATTATCGTGAGTATGCAATCCAATATCCCCAATTACGCTGATTTGTTTGGTAATCTTGACTTTAAGGAAGGGGATGATGCTCGCTCTGTTTATTCCCCAGCAGCATACTTAAGTGACTTGCTGCAAATGCTAGATGATGAGTTTGATCCCAGCAGTATTGATTTTGATGCACGCCGAGGTGACATCAAAAATATCAATCTTGATGCCGAAAATACGAATACGCTGATTCCTTATCTCGATATCGTCAACGAAGTATTAGAAAAGCGTGTGGATTCCAGTAATGGAGCCTACACAGTATTGAAAAACGCAGTTTATCCCTTCAATATGCCGTTTTCGCTGGAAAACGAACAAATCAAAAACTATTTACATCACCTAACGATTTCCGCTCACGAGTTGCGTCACTTATTTGCGAAAGAACCCGATTATCACACCGTAGCTCGCGAATATTTGGGTTTGTCGGTAACGGAACTGGAGAGCTTAATAGAAACAGGAACAGAAACAGCGACAGAGGATGAAGTCGCTCGGTTCTATGGCTATCCAGACAATAGACGTTTTATCAGTGAGATATCTTCTGTTACCACTTTTATGGAGGTCGCAGGTCTACAAGCGCATGAAATGCGAGAGCTGTTATACCAAAAACTTTATGTTGAGCCTACTAACCATTCGATTGTCGAAGATGGTCGTGAGAATTTTTACATTAACACCGTTAATCCTGACAACGTTGGTTATGTCACTTTAAGCGATGATGAGACTGCACTGGTATGGCACAACAATGGCAATACAAGTGATCGTATCCCCCTTATCTGGTTTGCCCGCACTAGCCGCTTTGTTCGATTAGCAAAAAAAATCGGACTGAGCTTAACTGAGTTGGATCACATCTTGCGTCACTGCTGCAAGGTTAACGGCACCCCCACAATTGATAGAGATACCCTTGTTTTTATTACTCAAGTTATCTATATCCACAAGACTCTGGAACAGCCGATCGATACAGTAGTTGCTGTACTCAGCGAGATCTCTTTTGTTGGTAAGACGAATGAAAAGCTGCCACAGGATCAGTTTAACCAGATTTTTAACCTACCTTGTGTTTCAGTGAATGAAAAATACCTGCACATTGAGCAGGTGATGGGCGACATTCCTAAGCAATATACCAATTCTACCTATCACACCTATACTCAGATTGACTATCATGCGGATTTGTTCAGCAAGGACAATGATATTTACCGCCAACGCTTGCGTCATAGTCTGGGATTTACTGACACTGACCTGATCAACATTACAAGCCGCTTAGAGCTCGAAGAAGTTGCTGATAGTAGTTTGTGGAAAAAAACAGAAAATCAGTGGCAACTGCTGAATGTGCTTTATCGTATTCGGATCTTATCCGAAATGCTAAATGTGCATTTTCTGGAACTATTCACTCTGTTTGATCTTCTAGATCAAGATCCTTTTATTGGACAGAGAGATCCGCACACTTACTTTGTGTATAGAGTGCCTGGTACACAAAAGTGTTTTAGCATTTTCATGGCTAGTGTTAACCGAGCTAGCACCACGCTGGCAACTCATAATATCGGCGATCAGCTTTGGTTGCTGGAATCTTTGATCGCGCTAACCCAGTGGATGAAGGAATTCGGTTACTCTGCGGAGATGCTGTGGAAAATCGTCAATGGTGCTCCAAAGACCGATCGAGAAGCTGTAGAGCAGAAAACACAGGATCTGGCTCTGTATAATGCCCTACTGCAAAGCTTTAAAGCTAAGGAAATTCGCCCAGACACTCTGAAAGATGTGCTCGGTGATGAGCGAGCCTCTCACTTTGCGTTCAGCTTGATTAAAGATCGCTGTGGTGCCAAGAGTGAAATCCAGTCTTCTCATCATCAAAATTATCCCTTTAAGGAACTGAAGCATCTCCTGCTCGCTTATGATTCTCGTGAGATTGATGAACTAACCGAAGACTTTATCCAGCAACTCACTACAATTAGGGATTATGAATTTGTGAGCTTGCAGCTTGAGAGCAAGCTAAAAGATAAAATTTTCAACCATCTTGTTAATCATCAAGTCATTGATGGCAGCGGCAGGTTATTGACGGAAAGCCTGGTCGATCGCCGATTGCCACCCTTGTCAGCATTCATGCTGGAATATGATTTCAGCGATCTACAGCAGAGCGTATTTGAGCTGTTTCATCGGATTTACCAGGAAGATGCAGCAAGTCAGCTAGAAGCAAACGACACCATTGAAGTACAAGTATTTAAATCAGATTTAAAGGAATTGGGACTGACCGAAGCCGAATGTCGAGAACTCTATGATGATCTGATTTACAACGGCTATATTGATGAGCAGGGCTTTGCTAAAGATGTAACTTTATTTAGCGATATCACTAATGCTAGCCGCTTTACGCTCATAACTGGGTTATCAGAGCTTGTTCGTCCAGTCTACCAGTTGTTACAACAACAACTCGACAAATTTGAGGATAGCCAGGTAAAAATCAGCGAACAGATGTTTGCAGAGCTGAAATTGACACCGATCGCTTTGCAAGATCTAATTCGCAATCTTCAAATGAATCGCTACCTTGACGAGCATCTGTTCATTCAGGACAAAATGCGCTTGGTTGACGAAAGCCCCAAAGCCATGTCTCTGGCGCTACAGTTTTACCCCTATCGCGAGGCGCTCTTCAAAATTCTCAAGGATGCCATTGCTGCTGATCAGGACACCTGGTTACAAATTGATCAGACCGAATTGGGCAGAATTGCCGCAACCACTGTATCGCGTTGGATATTTGAAGACCTGCAAGGCAATTATCTCAATCATCAGCTTTTATTACCCCAAGCGAGTTTATTTTTCCAAGACGAAGCAAATCGCGATCGCTTTCATCTCCGCCCCTATTTTGAATCCACGAAAGCAGCAATTGTCTTCGACCATATTGCCGGTATTGTCAACTATGCCAATGCTTATCGTCTGCAAGATACCAACCTTACAGCTCTTGATTTTGACGATAGCGAAATTCGCGGTTTGAAACAGAACCTGGAGGCGATCGGCGTATTAGATGACAGCGGACTATTGCGTGCCGACCAAATTTCCTTCTTCCTTGTCCCAGAGAATGCAGCAGTTTTCAACATACCGGCTTTTAGTGATTACGACACCGAAATTTTCTTCCAGTTGTATGACATTGCTAAAGCGATTGATAGTACGGTTAAAGCGGTTCATCAGGCACTAAAAGAATATAGCGATGCCCAGCAGGATGCAGTTCTTGAACAGTTGCAAACCGTTTTAGGGATTGACCTGGACGCAATCAAGGTAGTGTCCTCAGCTATCTTCAAAACAGATACCAACCTCCATTTTGCTTGGTTGCAGCCATTGCTTGAGAATGCCAATGCCCTAGGTTCTCTGGATGAACTGCCTGCCAACATGCACTATCTCCAGGCAGTCAAGCGGATTCGGCAACTGGCTCTGTTGATTAATCAGCAACAACTCGATGTCAACGAAGTTTCTTTGTTCTTGAAGGATCAGGATCTGGTTGCCAAGTTCCCAGAGGATCTGATTTTGCCAGATGGTATCACCTCGATAGGCGCCGTCTTAATCAGCGAGGAGTTCATCTACATATTTAAGGAAAATAACTACTGGATTTATCTGGCAGAAGACTACACCTTGATCGACAAAAAAACGGTGACTGCTGGTCAGAAAGGTGACGATCTCCTGATTGAGCAACAAAGAGAGGATAAAGAACGGCAAAAGCGCCTGAAAGAAGATCCCATTCGCCAACTGTTTAAACATCAGAGGTTGAACCGGGTTGATGCCGCTTTTATCGATCGTTATGGCACCTGGGTTGTAGTCAGTGGCGAGTCTCATTATGTGAAATATGCCAATGCTGATACTTGGGACAAGCGCGAGAACCGCTTTGGGCAGGTAGATAACGACTTTGACACCTTAGAGATGATCGACGCTGCTTATGTCGATGCAGCAGAGCGGCTCTTCCTGTTTGTCAATGACCAGTACGTGCGCTATTCAAATGTCAATTTCATCCTTAATCCTGAAAGTCAGGAAAATGCTGTTCAGCCTACTGTCGATCAGGGCTATCCCAAACTCATTACCGAAGAATGGAACAACGAGAACCTACCCATTCAGCTACCGTCATCTTTCGATCGCGACTTAGGACCGATGTTTGACGGTTTGGATGGTCGTAGCTATGCCTTTCTAGAAAATCGCTATGTCTCTTCACAAGATGGACGTGTGCAGTCGGTTACTGAAATGTGGGGACACAGTAAATACGATTTTGGTCATGCAGATCACATTGACGCAGCATTGGCTAGCCAGGGGCACTACCTATTCTTCCTCAACGATAAGGTGGTTAAATACGCGGGCAGTATTGAACTCGCCAACCTACAGCCAGAAGCAGGCTATCCCAAATCTCTGCACCAAGAATTCCCTACCCTCCCCGACGAATTTGTTTCTGGTATTGATGCAACACTGCATGGACAGGACGATCGCATCTATCTATTCCGGAGTGATGATTATGTCGCGCTCGATTCAACAACTAAAATCCCGATAACTGGAGACGCCCGTATAAAGTGGGGAAAAGTCTTAAATGGGATTGCCGATAACGGTCGAGTGGACGCAGCCTTTGTGGGACTGGATGGCTACACCTATCTGTTTTCGGGTGACCACTACGTGCGCTACTCTGGTAGCGACTATACGCAGGTGGACGACGGTTTTCCACGCAATATTGCCCAGGATTGGGAAGGATTGACCCGTGTTAATGGGGCAGTTGTGTTGGGAAATAAAACATACTTGTTTGGTACAAACCGTGAGAACGAAAGCATTTACACAAGCTACTCTACCCTACGTCGGGATGAAGATGATTACTTAAAAGTAGACGCAGTAGATTCCAACGCGAGAACCATTGAAACAGTACTTGCCAATCGTCCAGATGTAGACGAGATTGAAGTATTTCCTGCAACAGTAAACAATGCTTTTTGGAGCCTGCCGGAGAGCTTCATAGGGGGTGCTGCCGACTTTCGAATTGATGCGATCATGAATGGTCCTAATGGCAGGATCTATCTGTTTGCAGGTAACTATTACATTGAACATAACCACGCTAGTCGCTGGTGGTCGGAGCCGAAAATTCTCGCCGAGCAATTCGATCGCTCCTTGGTTGGTATTAACGAAGGTGATCACATTACCGCTGGTTTTACCGGTACCGACGGTAAAACTTATTTATTCTACAACTCTAAGTACCTGCGCTTTTCCGACCCCAACCTGCATAGGCTTGATAATGGCTATCCTCGCTTAACCAACAAGTTTTGGGGAAAGATTCGTAACAATATCGACAGAACAGGTAAGGTTGATGCTGCTTTCGTGGTTGAATCTCGCTGGGAAGAACAGGCTGCTAACGGTCAGCTTGTTGATAGGACAGCAATGCATACTTATCTGTTCTCTGGCGATCAAATGTTCCGCTACGAAGGCAGCAACTACAGTACTGTAGAACCGGGCTATCCTCGTTCCACTCGCCGCTTATCCCAGGAACCTCGGTTTCGAGGAATGTCAGCTACTTTCCCTGATGGACTGGATGCGGCTTTTGCCGATCGACGCCAAGTTTATCTGTTTAAAGGAGATAGCTTCCATGTTGTCATTAGTGATGAAGATAACGACAAACATTATACCGATCACAACTTTGCCAATATTCAGGCAGTAACCCAGGAACGGGGTGTTAACTATGCGTTGAGCAGTGGTAGCTGGCAAAAACTCAACCACTTAGACGATCCCGTTTTGACCCTAACCCCTGCCACCCCACGGGCTGCACAAAAAGCTGAGGGCAAACTCGATGCTGCGATCAGTGCTATCGTGCGTGGTTCTGACGGTAAGAGCTACATCTTTGCCGGGGACAAGTACTACGATGTGGATTTAGGGCGGAGCTTTGCCATTGCTGATGTCTGGGGTCGATCGCGCAACCCGATTTATGACAATGAAACTATTGATGCTGCCTTTGTGGGGCGAGATGGGATTACCTATGTGTTCTCGGGTGAATGGTTCGTGCAGTACCGCTCTGGTAACTATGTGCAGCAGACAGTCATCTATCCTCCGCAACGCATCAGCGATAAATGGCAGGGACTGCGTCATGTTGCCCTGGCTTATGTGTGGGAAGAGGATACCTATCTATTTGAGCGACCCGATGCCAATGGTAACTTCCGTTATTTGCACTACACCGAGGATACTTACGATCGCCCTGAGCCTGGTTATCCACAAAAGGGTGATTACGGACTGTGGAACATTCCTGAAGCGTATCAGCAACAGAGCTTCGACAGCATTGATGCTATTTTTGTACAGGATGACACGCTCATCTTCATCAGTGACCAGCGATTTATCAGTTTTAATCTCAACACTAGAACTTGGGGTTATCCACAACCTTTAGCCCTGCTCTACAGTGGTGTTCCCTTTAACCGAACCGATTTTAAAGAATTGAAATCGGGCTTTATTGGTGCGAATGGAACAATCTACTTATTCAGCCAGCACTGCTATGTGTCCTATGACAGTAGTACCAATACTTGGACAAACGTCACCTCGATTAAAGGTAACTGGGGCTTGCAAACTAACGTCCTCAGTCAGGGAGTTGATGCTGCCTGGGTCAGCAGTGACGGTGTTACCTATCTTTTTGCCAGAGATTCCTATGTGCGCTACAGCAGTCGAGATTACAGCTATGTAGACGAAGGGTATCCCAAAGCCATTGCAACCTATTTGCGTCAGGAAGCAGCCTTTGGGTTTATGTCCAGAGAGTTCCAATCCTACCTGGATACTCTGGAAGCCGAATACACCCAAGCCGATCAGCCCTTTGCCTTCTTCAACGGATTGCTCGATAATGGCCGCTGCCTATACTTTTTCACCCGTAATACCCTCTTTACTGGCAGCCCTAACAAATATGTGTTGTATGACATCGATGGT
This sequence comes from Cyanobacteria bacterium FACHB-502, assembly GCA_014695325.1. GTDB lineage: Bacteria > Cyanobacteriota > Cyanobacteriia > Elainellales > Elainellaceae > Leptolyngbya_A. Next base: position 8,157 of record JACJNZ010000025.1, read on the forward strand.
TTGGGTCACATTGACAATAATTTCACGGCGGGTGGCTACGTTGATGCGGCATTTGTTGATGCTGAAAATAAGCAGACTTACCTGTTTTCAGGAGAGCAGTACATTCGCTACACCGGCGATCACTATCGTTATATCGACGAGGGTTACCCCAAAATCATTGCTGAAAGCTTAGCCGCAGAATTGGGGCTAGCCCGCCTGAATGAAATTTATCGTGATGGTATTGATGCAGCATTCTACCTCTCCAATCTTGGGTTGGTACTCTTCAACGAACGCCGATATATCAACGTGACTACTGCTGATGATCGCACCCAGAGCAGCAGTGAAGGCGATATTAATCAGGTTTGGGGGAATCTTGACAATACCTTTGCTGCTTCCGATACCAAAGCGATCGATGGTGCCTATGTGGATCGCGACGGTGCCCTGTATGTCTTTAAAGAGCAGCAGTTTGTGCGGTATAGCGACACCACTGCCCTGTTTGCCCTAAATCCCTACAATGAAGCCTGCTATGTGGATGGGGAATACCCGCGCTACATCAAGGAAATTTGGCCCCAGCTAGACGCCACTATCCTGAAAGCAGAAGGGGTTGATGCTGTATTTCAATTCGAGGACGAAATCTACTTTCATACTGGCGTTAATTTTGTCACCTATAACCTCGACCTCAGCGACCACGATGAGCACAAGCCTGGGCAAGTCTTATCTTACCGCTGGGGAGAATGGTCAGATTACCTGTTGAGTGATGTACGTGCTATCAGCCGCTTCAAAGCTTTGGGGCAGCGCTTTACAGGAGGTGAGCTCACTTTAACAGAGCTGGTCAGCAGTGCTAAAGGCACCATATCAGAACCTTACATGCACTTTGCTGCTATCTTCGGATTTGAGAAGCGAGAGGTGCGTTGGGTTAAACAGCGGAATGCCTTCCTGCCTGCATCGGTGAATGATGTGGAAGAGGATTTTCAACTGGAATTGGTGCTGCGTCTCTACGACATTCTTGCTACGACTTGCCGTCTCCATGTGGATGTATCGGCCTTATATCACAGGGTTTGGCTACCACTTTATGGCAGCAATCCTGATGTTGAGGCTGCTGCTAAGGGGGCTTACGATGTTCTGGTTGCAATCAACTGTGATAATAACTACGCTACTCTCGTCAACCAGATCGTCAATGAATTGAATGTGCTCAAGCGGGATGCCTTGGTGTCCTACGTAATCGCTAAAGACCCCGATATCAGCACTACCCGTCAGCTCTATCAGAAATTACTGATCGACATTCAAATGTCCAGTGCCGCTGAAACTTCACGAATTGAGGAAGCGATCGGGGCTGTCCAGCTTTACTTGCACCGTTACTTTATTAATCTAGAAGACATTGCCCTGGATGCCGCCGATCAACAAGCTGCTCGTTTGATCCTGAAAGATCGCTGGCAATGGCTGCGAAACTATCGTGTGTGGGAAGCAAATCGTAGAGTCTTCTTATACCCCGAGAACTATATTCGACCTGAGTTACGCAATCCCAAAACTGCTGCTTTTCAGGCATTGCAGGATAGCCTGGCTCAAGGTGAGCTGACTGAAGCTACCGTTGAAGACGCTTATCTTAAATACCTTGATAGCTTCACTGAGGTCTCTGAATTAACTATTGCTGGAGGCTATGTTTACGACGATAACAGCTCAGGCACAGACGACAAAAAGTTGGTTCTTTTTGGACGAACCCGCACCGCTCCCATGCGCTATTTCTACCGCTTTGGCACGTTTGTGAACGGTGATAGTACTGTGGCTGTCTGGGAGCCCTGGGAAGAATTAGACATTAGCATCAAAGCGACCCGCGTAGAGCCAGTCTTTGCGTTTAACCGGGTGTTTGTGTTCTGGACGGCATTAGACGAAACGGCAAAAGATCCATCTGCAGGAAGTGTGGTGGTTAAAGACGTACCCGATAGCGGTGGCAAAAAAGAAGTGTCTTCCTCAGTCGAGATTGTCAGAGAAATCAAGGTCTATTTTTCCTTCTACAACCTCAACAAACGCTGGACACAACCCCAAACCCTGAAAACGACGTTTAATGATATTGCAGAGTTAACGTTCCCAAACCAGTTTATTTCCGATGTGGAACTTTTCGTTGAGAACTCTACTAAGCTAAAGCAGGCTGCAACCAACTATACATATGAAAACATCCACATCACTGTGCGCTTTTACCTGAGTGAAACGGCTACTCAAGAGGGACGCAAACTCAATTACCGAGCGTTTAACCTGATGCCCGAGCTGTATTCGCAGAAGGCGACGCAGCAAACCATTGACAACCGGGGTCAGATCATGTTCAAAGAGCTTTTCCCTAATGAGTTTGTTGCCCCTAAAAAGATCGAAGATGCCAATATCGTAAAGCTTAACTACAGTGACAACTCAATGGATGGCCCTTGGTTTGCCTATAACCATAAGGGATGTGGCTTCTTGGTTAAGCCAGATGCGAGCGCACTATCCAGTAATACTCAGCTCGCCAGACCAAAAAACCTGCCTGGACTGCGTACAATGCCTGGTGCTCATATCACGGCTGCAGTACAGGTAGAGCAAGATATTTACTATTTTCTGGACAATCAGACCTACATCAAAACCTCTGCTGATCGCACAACGACTCCCACTGCCGAGCCTATCAGAAACCGATGGGGAATTGATGCCCCAAGCGAGATGGAAATCGGAGGTATTGTTGATTCGGCTTTTGTCATCAATGGTTGTAGCTATCTGACACTCAATGAACAGATTTACGAATACGATGGAGCGTCTTTTGATAGCTTGGTTAGAAAACCCTACGCCCTGTCAATACTGATTAGTAATTTGCCTAGCAATTGGAGCAAGATTGATGCTGGCTTTACGAATATCAATGGGGTTCACTTCTGGTTTAACAATGATTTAGGGGAGGTATTGCGCAGTGATTTTGGTACATCACAGGGCTCAATTCGTCACAGTTTTGGTCACTCTAGAGGCGACGCACTAGGCAGTGCAATCTTAGGAGCAGTTGTCTTTAATCGTGAGCTACATGTCATTCACAGAGATCCGATAACCAACGACGACTTGTATACCGTTTATACGACGATCGGCGACAACATTCAAAGCACTCAAAAGGAGCATACTACAGTTAAGATGGTTCTAGAAAGCCTCTTTGGCAGCTCAGTTGACAATGTTGAGCGTCAAGGCAATAAGTTGACCAACATGATGGTGATTGATGGGGGTATCTGGGTCGTTAACGCCAGTGGCGATCGCTACTATGTGAAGGATGGCAACAGCCAGGACTCAGCGCCAGGTCCTTTTGAGGGCAACCAGGATGACCAGAACTGGACCTCTGGCTTTAGCTATAGCGATGCAAATCACACTGTATACTACCTCGCTTTCTACAGTGAGTATGGTCGCATCAGCAACAACGGTAAAAGCTTTGCGAGAGCCTGGAGGAGAACGGGTACATCTAGTAATTATCAGTATGAGTCTGTAGACTTTGGTGGCAATAGTGGGTTGGATAGGGTTTTAGGGCAGTCGAACGATCGAATCGTCAGGGGTGAGCTTGACGAAGAATACGGCTTTGATGTTTCTACGCTCTACAACACAGATGTGACGATCACAGGAGCCTTTACCACTGCCAACAGTAACTACCTAATTATCATCACTGATACGAATACATTCCACCTGTTTGATAACACCCAGAGGCTCCCTGAAATTCTTGCCCAGTTGAAGGATAGCTCTGAAAGTAGAGATATTTTTGATCTCAGAGCATCTGTTTGTCTCGGCACCGCTCCTGTCAATGCAATTTGGCGATACAACCGAGTTGATACTGCTTTTATCGGTGCAAATAATTTGGGTGTTACCAACGCATTGTACTTATTCTGCGGCAACCAATACCTGCGGTTTACTCCTACAGCAGATGGCGAATTTAGCGGCACGGCAGACACTGGCTATCCCAAACAACTATCCACCAACAATGAAGGCTTTCCGCAATGGACACAGCTTGATGCAGCATTTACTTCGCCAGATCCTACTGCTGAGAGTCAATACATTTCCTATTTGTTTAACAACAGCACCTGTGCATATTACCGGAGTGACACAGCAGCGACTGGAACGACAGTAGGGGTTTGGGGAGTATTCCTAACAAACCTGGAGAAAACTCAGAAAGTCAATGCAGCTTACCTATCGGGTGGTAATTTATATCTGCTTGTCGATACTGAAGTTGGTGGTAAAAAAGGAACTGAATATTATCGCTACACTTTGCAATCGAGTGCTGGTAACAATGACCCGATTCCTCGCTACATCCATAATGATTATCCCCGTGCGTCTGTCAATTTTGACAATTTTATCAATGCAGCTTTTGTCTTAAATAAACACGTTTATCTATTCTCGGGCACGGAGTATTTTCGTCTAGGTGAAAATGTTCATGAACCTACCGAACTCAGTAAAAAGTCGTCAATTGCCGGTAGTTGGGGCAATATTCCCTCAGACATTCGAAGGTTTGGTCCTGATGCTGCGTTTCAGCATACTGATGCTAGTGGCAAGAAAACCTTGTATCTGATTCAAGGCGATCGCTCCATCTCTTATAACATGAGCGATGCGAATGAACCCAAACCCTACGAATTTGACAGCGTCAAGTACGAGATCATTCGTCTGACTTCTAGCACTGCTGAAGTACTTAATCAACTGCTGTTTGTGGGTGGCATTAAGAACCTGTTGCAAATGTCAACTCAGGAAATGGACGAGGTTCCGACCATCAGCTTTAATGATCCAAAACCGCGCAATATTCAACTGAACTCAGACAAGTTCGATACAGAACCGACAAACAACCACCTCGACTTTAATAGTGCCAACGGCATGTACTACTGGGAGGTATTCTTCCACGCTCCCTTCCTGATTGCACAGACCCTCAACACCAATCAGCAATTTGAGTACGCCAAACAGTGGTACGAATATATTTTCGATCCGACAGAAACCTCGGATTACTGGAAGTTTTTGCCCTTCCTGGCTGCTGACCCAAATGCGCTGATCTCTACCCTCAGTAATGACCTAGATGCCTTTGATGCCTTAACCCGCACCAAGAATACCGATGGGGATGAACACAGCCATAGTACGGTAATCGCTGCCCGTGAAGCGTTGTCAAGCCTTGCGGCAAAATTGGTATTTTATCAGGAAGTCTTTTTGGGTAAAACAGATATCACTTTTTACGAGACTTATGACCTAAAGCTGAAGACCGTTGCTAATATCAATGCCCTTGAACCAAATGGGAAGGGTTTAGTGATAGTTGCGAAAATCGGAGATTCTTATCACGTTCGCATTTTTGACAAACTTGAGCAAAGGGTCGTTGATAGGAGTGTGGATTTTTCAAACAATGAAACGCTGACTAGAGAATTACGTGAAGCGTTCAACACTCAGACACTCACAGCCACGAAAAAGGCAACACTTATCCACGACATTACATCAGCCATAGAGTTTAGCTATAAACTCGCCGACATTACCCGATGGTCTGCCTTTATCACTCTGGAATCTGCCATTGACAATCTCAATACAAGTGCCGCCACCATCAGTAGCAATAACCCGCTTTTGGTGAGGTGGCAAAGTGAAATGCAGGAAGTATTGGAGATTATCAAACAGCTTGATTATCGCATTGACCTGATGGGTAACTACGACGCACAACTCGCTGTTTATTTAGAAGATCCGTTTGATCCACATGCAATTGCAGCACTGCGTCCCCTGGCGTATCGTAAAGCGATCGTCATGAGCTACATCGATAACTTACTGGATTGGGGTGACATACTCTTCCGGCAATACACCCGAGAATCCATTCAAGAAGCAAGGATGCTCTACATTCTGGCTCATGACCTTTTAGGTGAAAAACCAAAGAACATGGGACAGGTCGTTCTAAGTCCCACGAAAGCCTACAAAGACTTTAAGCACTATACGGGCAATACAGGCAATGTTAAAGAAGACTACGACTTTTTGATTGACCTGGAAAACAGCTCTACAAGCAGTAGTATTGTCCCTTACGAACAGAGCCTGAGTTTTGCTGCAACTCAGTTTGATACCATTACAAATCCTTACTTTTTCATTAAGGAGAACGAACTCTTTACCGAGTATTGGACGCGGGTGGAAGACCGCCTTGCAAAAATTCGTGCCTGTCTGAACATCGATGGTGTGGCTCAACCACTGCCTTTGTTCCAGCCGCCGATCGATCCGATGGCACTGGTTGCTGCCGCGGCGAGTAAGGGAGGAATAGCAGCAGCAGCGATGGCAGGCGGTATGGTGAATGTATCAGATTACCGGTTTGATACGCTCATGGCGAAAGCCCAAGATCTGGCGGGCAAGCTAAAAAACTTGAGTGATACTCTGCTCTCAGCATTAGAGAAGCAAGACTCCGAAGAACTCAGCCTGCTGCAACATACGCAGGAGGAAATGATGCTCGATCTGGTTACAGTGCTAAAAGATCAGCAAATTCAAGAAGCAGAAAACTCCTTGCAAGATATGGAGACAAGCAAGCTTCGGGCTCAAGATCAGCTGAATCACTACACCAAGTTAATTGATGCTGGTTATTTGCCTGAAGAGCGTATTCAAATCGCGATGATGGGTGCGGCAGCCAGCGTGTATGGTATAGCGGTGTTAAGCAAGGTTGTTAGTGGTTTGTCCTATGTCCTTCCACAATTTACAGCCGGTCCCTTTAGCTTTGGTGTCACGTCCGGTGGGCAAAACGTTGGTGCTATGTTAGCTGAGTTTGGGGAAGCTAAAGAATCTTTGGCAGAAGGGCTAAGCATGGGTGGAGAGGCAGCTGGAGTCGTAGGACAATTCAAGCGTTCCACTGAAGATTGGGATTTGCAAAAGAAAATGGCTACTTGGGAGATGACGCAACTTGCTCATCAAATTGATGCCCAAATCTGCCGTATTGCAATGGCAAAGCAAGAGTTGCTGATGCACAAAAAGGAGATTGAAAATAGCAAGGCGATCGCCCAGTTTATGAAGAGCAAGTTCTCGAATGCAGAGCTTTATAACTGGATGAGCGGTAAACTCTCCGGTCTATTTTTCCAAACCTTTAAACTGGCGCACGACTACGCCAAGCAAGCGGAGCAGTCGTTCATCTTTGAGAAAGGACTCCAGGCAGGTAAAGTCAACTACATCACGGGGATGTACTGGGATAGCCAACGTAAAGGGCTGCTCGCTGGGTACTCTCTAGAACTGGATCTCGATCGAATGGAAAAAGCCTACGCTGAAACCGACAGTCGCCGCCTGGAAATTACAAAGAATATCTCTTTGTTGGAACTGGATCCTTTGGCGCTATTAGCTTTAAAGACTCAAGGGGCTTGCACCTTCCGCCTGAGCGAAGAGTTACTTGACTACGACTTCCCCGGTCATTACAACCGCCAGATCAAATCCGTATCCCTTGCCTTTGATATCGGTGAAGGACAAAGCGTGAACGCAACCTTGACCCAACTCAGCAGCAAACTGGTGATGGATACTGACATCAAAGCGGTGAAACACCTGATCGATCCTGCCAATGAGTCTACCCCGAACGTGCGAGCTAACTGGCGGGCTAGCCAGCAAATTGCCCTGTCTCACGTTGACCAGTACACCGAGAACAGCGGTATGTTTGAGCTGAACTTTGGAGATGAACGGTATCTGCCGTTTGAAGGTACAGGAGCCGTCTCTACCTGGCGGTTGGAGCTCAATGGCAAAAAGGGGTCTTACAATCCGGCTGATTTGCTGGATGTCACAATTAAGTTACGCTATACCGCCAAACAGGGTGGCACTCGATTTGCCAATGAAGTCAAAGGCGTGCTCAAACCCTACAACGCTACCAGCTTCTTTGACATCGCTTATAACTTCCCTGATGAGTGGGCAGCGCTAACCTCTGGTGACAGTGATGAGGTCAACATTACTTTTACGCGGGAGATGTTCCCCAATATGAACAGCAGCAAAATTATTGGTTTGCTGATCCGTTACCAGTATGACGGCAGTAACAATAACGGCAGCAACAGCGGTGCGATCTTCACCATTAATGATCTATCCGCGCCCAATAATACTTATCTGCAACCCAGCACATTAAGCATTGGGCAGAAAGGAAGCGAGTGGATCTTCACATTGAAGGGTGATAGAACGGCTTTGCGAAATGCAGAGATGGTTTTGGTGTACAAGGCGAATGTTTAGTCATTGAGGAAGGTAAGGCATGAGTACTGCCAAAACCAAAAAGCTGATCCGCCGCAGGCAAAAGGGACCGTTGCAACGCTCTAGTGTACGGCGAAGTGTGACTAGTGGTAGGGCTGCGAATCGGACTCGATCGGCAACAGATAGTGCACTCTCTGGATCAGCTTTATCGCCATCTTTGGGAAGTGGTGGTAGTCAACGTGCGTCAACACCGGGGGCACTCACTCGCAGCCAAAGCACCCGCAGTTTAACACCGGGTCGTCCAGAAGCCCGACGGGCACGGGCAGATGCTAGAGCAGATACAAACCCTTATTCGCCACTACAGGTGAGTAAGCCTGCTGCCCTAAAACGGCAGAATGCGAAGCGGGATCTCAATCCAACCCAGGGAAAACAGGTTAGTCCCAAGGGAAAACCCAAGCGGGACTTTGCGACGGGGCGCACGCTGTTTCCGGTGGAGGGTGATGGGGGCAAGATCCAATACTTGCCTGTCTCTAGTGAAGCAACCTCGCTTGAGGTGCAGAATGGTGCGTTTATACCCGATGCTGCGGTGCAGAAAGCCCCAGTCAATACTCTTGCCGACCTGACTACAGTGAAATCAGCTTCGCTACGAGACTTTGCCACGGGGCGCACGGTGTTTGCCACTGAAACGGCTGATGGGAAGCGGGAATATTTACCCAAAAGAAGCGAAGCCACAGCGCTGGAACTCAGCCAGGGGAAATATGTCCCCGACGAGCAGGTGGAGGTTCCGCCCAAAGGAAACAAGGTACTCAACAAGCCTCCTCTGCGAGACTTTGCTACAGGACGCACGGTATTTGCAACGGCAGCAGTTGATGGTAGTACCGAGTATTTGCCCAAAAAAAGCGAAGCCACAGCTCTTGAATTGAACCAGGGACGCTATCTCAATGATGAGGACGTTACTGCGAAGGCTCCTTTGGGTGCAGAAAATGCCATGAGCGATCGCCCTCCCAAATACGACCTGGGCAAGGGGCGCAAGGTTTATCCAGTCAACACCCCGGAGGGTAAGACTATTTACCTGCCACGGAAAGGGGAAGCGGATGGGTTGGAGCTGGCGAAAGGGTTGTTTATTCCAGATGATGTGGTGGCGAACCATGAAAGCCAACGTCGCCGGACGGCACTGCGGGATGATGCAGCGGATGGGTTACAGCGGCGGGCACAACGAGCCGCCAAATTACCGGCTGGGGTCAATCGTCGGAATGATCGTGAGCCTCCAATTCCAGTACGGCAAGCGGAGGATGGGACACCACTTTGGGATGGGTTCACGCCGCCAGAAGTAAGTGAAGAAAAACAGCACGAAACGCTGAAAACCTTGAAGCCTAAATACGATATTGGCAAGGAGCGGATGCTTTACCCGACAGAAACGGCTCAAGGTAAGGTCGAGTATTTGCCGCTACATCGGGATGCTAGCAGCGAGGAGAAGTTTCTGAAGCGACATGCAGCCTTCGTGCCACCGGAACCGTTGGAGAATTTTTTAACGAATGCAGAGGCTCAAGGTGAGATTACGCGTCAGAGTTTTTTAACGAAACAGGGTGATGTTCGAGCTTATTCTCAGGAGGATATCAATAATGTATTTGAACAAGCACCGACTTTGGTATTGCGATCAGCACAGTTAGTAAGTGATAGTGCCCGGCAAACGCATGAATTGCAGCAGCGGTTCACTGGCACAGAAGTAGTCAGCAACAAAAATAGCGAACTTACTACCAAGTAACTCAAAACGACCTAGTGCACTCAACAACCTTTGAAGACATCAATTATGCACTCAGCACCCCGCCGCAAGTCCAGTAAAGAGAAATATCGTCCCGACAGTATTAAAAGCAGAGATGAAACACCGAGGGTGCGCACATCGCTAGCAGAGAGTGACGAAAGCAAAAGATCTAGCGAGGCTTCGAAGCAACGTACACCCTTACCTGAATTCTCTAGTGCCGATGAAACATCAATTCGACGTACTCTAGATCGGTCACACCCTAGGGAAGATACACTAGAAATTCGCAGCAAGTTTGCACAAGACAAAGAGCTAGAGTCCGAGGAACAATCACAAACCGAGAGGATAAAGACGCTTCGCGATCGGTTTTTTAATGATGCGAGCGCGGTAAACCGTGCAAGGCAAAATCCATTCAAACAGGGAGATATAAGACTCGAAGCTAAGAGTTTTTATCAGACAAAGTCATCACTAGCAGACGTAGTGAAAGAGCTCGATCAGATAGTTAAAGATGGCACACTCGATCGAGTGTCCACTGTGTTCGAGATGCTCAACCGTCTATCGACCAAGAACCCAGAGAAATACGAGAAATACAAGAGGTCGATCAACGAACTTAAAGCGGCGCTCATCGAAGAATCCGACGAACTCAAAGCGGCGCTCATTAAAGAATCCGTAAATCTATTAGGGTCGAAGGTACCAGATAATCTCTCAACCATGGATGACGGCGCAATTGCCGAGATATGGCGTGACAGAGACAGGGCAGCGATGTTGATGCAACGGATGAGTGCGGATGCAGTCCCACCACAACTCGCCTCAGAACTGCAGAATATCACTGACCAACTTCTTGCATCTGAACGTATGATCGTACTACGCAAGGCGAGAGAAGGTACGAGTGAGTCCCAGAGACAAGCCGCACGTGGGGATATTCCGGGTTTACATACTTATTTGGACAACGTTGCACAATATATCCGTAAGGGGCAGTACGACGATGCGTTAAAAAAGCTTGGAGACAGCGGCTTCTGGAAAGCACTTCAGCAGAATCTTAATGTCAGGGTCAATACAAAGCCAAAACGTCACCCCTTTTTGGAACCAAATATGTTAGCGGTAAGCGAGGACGGCAAGTCAGCAGAGGCCAGGGTAGAGAATTTAGGGAACCTAATTGAGATGGACAAGGGGGGAGGTGTAAATTGGGATCCGGAGAATGTCGTAGCCCTGCTTACAGCCCTAGAAGAGTTTGTGCATGCTTACCAGCATTTAACAGGGCTATTTCTCAGCCCTAGAACAGGGCTAGCGGTGAAGGACGGAGCCGTGGAATCGCAACTTGATGCAGAGGATCGATTCGGCATGTCGTGGGATGAGGTTGATGTGTATGCTTGGTTTCAAGACCAGGACTTGGGACGATTGATGGAGAACCGCACCACCCATCATGCCAACGGAAAGTACGTGGACGCATACGAAGAGCGCAAGGCGTTCCAGTCGTGGGTCGAGAGCAGATAATGTCTCATTGTGTCTCGTCAGTCGAAGTGACCGAGTCTAGCTGTAGAGAGGGGACAGTTCAACTAGTCAGACTACATAGTTGCATAATATGGTTACCGGGCTAATCGCTACCTCATCTGTCTCTCGATCGCCCGCCGCCTAACCAGACTGATCTGAACTATTCCGCCAAAACCCTCCTAACCCCCTCAACATTTGGAGCCATCGATCATGTTCTCAGGCAAAGTGAAAAAGCGTCGCGCTGCCAGTACAGGAGATTTGGATAGTGTAGCAGCAGATACTAACCATCGCCCTCAGTCTAGCAATCTACGCCGTCCAAAAACCACAGACGACTTGACTTCCACTACGCTTGACTTGAACTTTGCCCTCAAGCGCAGAGACACCGATCGCGATAATGACACCGATCGCACAGCTACCCCTTCATCAGCAGAACAGTCATCGTCAGATAGCCAATCTCTTCGCGCCAGCCGCCTCCGATCGATCCAGGATGATCAAGTTGCGATCGATGGTGCGGAAATAGAGCAGGCGATCGGCAAAACCAAGCGGCGATCATCTGCTGTACTACGTGACATTCAGAACAGAAATTTAGCCCTGATCAAGCGCGAGCCAGCCAAACCCAGCATTAATACAACCAAGCTCAAAAATCCTAACGTTCGTAGAGAAGCTGAGAAACTTGCTGGTCGCGTCGATAAGTTTCGGGGTGGCATTCTACAACTGGTTGCCCTCGGCGGGGACAGAGCCTTAGCCCGTGTAAACCTGGAAGCCGAACTGCAAAAAATCATTGACTTAGCCGACGCCAATGGCGATGTTCAAATGCTCAAGGATTTCTCAGATGCCACCTCGTTTAAAGGCAAACTCTCCCCCTTTGAACCCACTACTGAGAGTGGTCGCTCCTTAGTTAGAATGTTGCAGCTCTTCAAGGCTGTAGCAGGGGATGGCAGCTACAACACCGTGCGCACCAATATTGGACGACTTAAGACTGACGCGAGTGATCTACGTCAAATGGCGCGAGATACTAATTTACTGCAAGGATCTGAAAATGCTCAGTTTCTTGACCATACCCAGTACGTTGACGTTAGCCGATTGCTCCGCACTGCTGATAGCACAACTGCCAGGCAAATTAAAGAAATCACGCGCGAATGGTATCTTGAGCAAGCCAGCCTAATGAAGGCATACCGTGACCTGAACGGTAAAGACGCCGCTGTACAGAAAAAATTGGCGCTCACAATGCTGCAAGGCTTTGGCAAGGTGGCACCACTGGGCCCCCAAAAAGCTGAAGAACTGGGTGCTCAAGTTTCCCCTGTACTGAACGAGCAAGCTCTCTATTACCGCAGCGGAAAACTTATATTCAATCCTCTGCTCAACACTGTGCAGCAAGCCTATTGCAGTGCTATGGGCTTGGATGAAAATGCTGCACATCTGATCGACAACAGCACGTTTCGTGAGGTGCTGGCTCGTGAGTATGGAATGGAGGGAGTCAACACCAAAATTACCAGTCAGGCAGACTTTAGCAAGGCGCTTCAAGATCTCTTTAGTAACGCACAAAGGGGCGGGCTTCTAACAAACAATGTTGTTCTCGACATTACTGATTTGTTTCACCAAGAAGCGACACAACCCAAAGAAATTAATAAGATGAATGATGATCTGGAAAAAGCCTTTTTTGCTGAAGTAGCAAAGTTTCTGGCTACCCATCCTGACATGGACAAGAAGGTGTTCGCCAGCATCATGGAGCGCCTCCAGATTGGGGCAATGACCCGTTACAAAGGGGTAGATGTACTTCTTACCCCATATTTCTTAATCCGAACTCCTAGAGACAGCGATACTCCACTTCAAAAAGAGCTTTTACAAGCGGTTAGAGATAATGTTGGACTGCGCTCTTTGTCAGGAGAGTTTTTCGACTCTATCCAGCACAGCATGAGCCACTCAGGATACCTGCTTGATCCAATTCAGGCCAGGAAGGCGTGGTTGGAAGTAGAAGATCCCTCCACAGTTCTGAAAAAGCGGGGCCTTCAGTTAACGGAACTGGCAACTTCTGACAAACCCACCCCGAAAGTCTTTTCCAGCTTCAAAGACTTCACAAAGCATAAAACCTTCCAGCAGTTTGAGACACTGGCTAACACTGTTAATGCCCCACCGTATCTCAAAACTCTACCCACAGCTACTGTGAATTTGTTGCGAGGACTAGCAGCGTACAACCTTGACAAGGGGGGGATTGACAAAGCCATGCAGGATCAGGAACTCGACGAAGTTCTGCAAACGTCCTACTATCGTATGCTAAATGCAATGGCTAGTGCTGTGGATAGTCAAGCATTTTTGAAAACCTCAGCAAATCGCCCCACTTCCACTCAAATCAGTGAAGCCTATATCAATTTTCTGAACCAGGTGGAGGTGATTCAGCAACAGATTGCGACCCTTCTCTCCCTAGTGGAACCTTATAGCACCGATGCCTTTGGTGATAGTATCCGGGCTAGGCTGACGAATCCGTCTGACCCTATCATTCCGACCAACTTAGACAAGCCCGGTGTGCAGCTCAAACCCTCAGCCATGCATTGTTTGGCAAGTATTCTTTCCAGCGTTGAAGCCCTGAAAAAGAGCAACGAACTCAATGTTTGTGTGGTTAAAGACCATTACTATGAATCTGCTGGTGCCGTAACCGCCTCCGGCACGTATAGTGTGTCAAAGTTTGATGGGGATACCGTGCGGGGTTCTGATGGCATCAGCACAGTGCCCCTTGATCCGTCTACTATTCAAGGCAAGAAACCACTAGACCTTTATGTCTGCGACTTCCATCACAATATTTCGCTGGGTCGGAATCATTATCAGATTGAAAACCTTCAGCACCATGTAGACGAACTCTACCGCAACAACTTGGTAGCAGATAAATTCACCGTGGCGATCGACTGCACTATCGACTTTGTAAACTCCAAAGACGTACAGGCTTTCCTCGAACACAATAAGGATCGCATTGCGTCTGGCAAGCTCAATGTTGTTCTGTTCCGCAGTGCCCAAAAGTTCGATATGTTGGGGATGGATAATTATTACGGCGGCTTCACTGTCAACATTAATAGTCACAAAGCCTTTGCCGATTTCAATCAGCGGATGGAAACCCCAGAAGACCAACTCAAAGGTACGAGTCTCCAAGGGCTTTCTCACATCGGTGTCCATGCTTCTCAGGATACGGATGAGTATCGCAAAGCCATTATGGACAATACAAAACGCTTCTATAATGCCCTGACTCCCGGTATGGTCTGGAGTCCAGGAACAACGTCTGTGATGCAGGTAGCCAAGACAGATGATCCCAATGCGGTGTTTCTTGACATTAAGTTTCCAGGTAATACTGATGCCGAGGATGCTTTTGTCGATAAGCTCAAAGAATTTGCCACTCAGGAGAAGTTACCCCTCACCGGGCGGGCTAGCTTTGGTTTTGCCACGTCTAACTTGAATCAGATTAGAGGTGAGAAAATCCGCCTTACCCCTGGGCTTGAAGGATCAGAGATACAGGATCGTTATATTGCCTTTTTTAATGCTGTTTATCAGCGTGCTAACGATGCCGCTGCAAGGGGTACTCAACAAGGATTGCAAGGGGACGCACTCAAACAGTTTATTGCTGGGGAAATTAAAAATATGCCTCTCAAATCTATATAACCCTAACTGAGATAAGTAAGGCAGGTATTAACGCACTATTTCAGATTCTGGACATTTTTCATATACTCCCTTGCCTCATCTAATGTCTTGAAATTATCTGGATACCTATCCATCAAAACTTGAGGAAGTCGATCGCAATCTCGATTGGATAAATCTTTCATTCCATCAGGTAGATTCGCAGCGCAGAGAAGAGGTGGATTTAATCCTGTTAGTTGATCTCGGCTTAGTTCTTTGCTCTTGCTCAAATTTAAAGCGAGCAGAATAGCCTCCTGAAAATTAACACCACTCAGGTTAGCACCACTTAGATCAGTACCACTCAAGTCAACACCACTCAGGTCGGCACTGCTCAGGTCAGCATCATTGAGAATGGCATGGCTGAGGATGGCATCGCAGAAGATAGCACCATTGAGATCGGTACCACTGAGGTCGGTATAACAGAGGTCAGCACAACACAGATCGGCACGACTGAGGATGGCATGGCTGAGCGTAGCACCACAGAGGATGGCATCACAGAGGATAGCGCTGCTGAGCCTAGCATTACAGAGGATGGCATCGCTAAGGTTGGTACGGCTGAGGTCAGCATCGATCAGAATGGCACCACTGAGGTTAGCACCAATCAATCTAGCACCGCAAAGGATAGCATCGCTGAGATCGGTATGACTAAGGTTAGCATCGGTAAGGTCAGCATCTGTTAAATTGATTTCGCTTAAAACAGCCTCTTTTTCTAAAGTCAGACTCGATAAAGATTCCCCCCGTGCTCGCAAATCTTCTAGAGCTGCAATCCTGGCACCACTCACCTTTTGCCCATAGGCTGCATAAACAACCTGCCATGCCTGATATTTTGCTTGCCGTGAACGTTTCGGTGATTCAAGCAAGAAAAGCAAAACAGCAAAGACGATCGCGAAAGTTGCTACCTTGCCAATTCCCCAAAGACCCGTACCCCAAGCCACACTGAGCCGTTGTTCCGGGATCAGCTCATCGAAATACCAGCGAACCCAATCCCCCAGAGAATCGCCATAAGGTGCATTAGGCAGAATGTCTCCGTCTCGCTTACGGATGCTCATCAGCTTTTTGTAATCGTCTGTCGTTTTCCCAAATCTTTTTGCTTCTCGTTGAATAAAGTCCTCACGAATGAATGGGTCTGTCGTCTCTCTCGCTATTTTTAGGCTTTCGTCTAGTTCTTTTAGCTCAGGACTGAGAGGGCTTCCAGGCTTACTTTTTGGTGGATAGAAAAGAGTCAGAAGTAGCCAAGTTAAAAGTAAAAGTGCTAGGAAGCTCGTTACTACTTTTAATCCCTTAATTCTAAGAAAGCCTGAACTCAGCCTTGTCTCAAGCATGCTTGAAACGATCTTGAACATGGAGCTCGGGAACTGGCTTCGGGACATTTGGGATTGCTAATACATGGTTAATAGGACTAGTTCTAATCTAATCCCTATTTATTAAATATCAAGCACCTTTATTAGTTGTGTTGCAAAAACTTCTTGAATGATAGATAAACTCCGTTTTTCGTTCATCAACGCACCATGAATTGTTTGTTTCAAATGAAGATGAATCTGTTTGTTTAGTTCTGGTGTGTACCCTGCTTGACTGACAAAACGGGAGGAAGCTGAAAGGAAAGCTAGAAGGGAAGCAGAGCATGATTTAGGCTGAGAAGTAACCACACCAATCAGCAAATCAATGTCTCCTACTTCCCGTCTTTATGATGCGCTGTCTCGATATTTGAGCCAATGTGACATTCAATGGCAAGATGCCCATCACCGACAAACGTTGTGTTGGATGATCATCGGCATAATTCAAAGCCAGAACGTGCATCTCAATGGGTTTGGGGTGTACGTGACAAGCCGTGCCCAAATTGCTCAATCCTATCAACGACGGTTTCGACGTTGGTTGTCCAATCGCCGCATTGATGTCGCTTCAGCCCATCATGCCTTGGTCAGGCAAGCCCTGTTGGGATGGGAGCGCGAACGCCTCTATCTGAGTCTGGATACAACCGTGGTGTGGAATTGTTTCTGTATTATCTAGGTGGGTGTCGTGTATCGGGGCAGAACCGTCCCAGTGGCTTGACGAGTGGTAGCGCACTCCAGCAGAACCGTCCGGTTGTGGACGATTCAAAGGGTATTGCGGCAAGCCCAAAGAATCTTGCCCGAGGGTGTGGCAATTGTTTTGTTGGCAGACCGGGGCTTTGCGGATGGCAAACTGATGAAGTACCTCCAGGAAAATCTGGGTTGGCATTTTCGGATTCGGATTAAACGTTCGTTTCAGTTTCAGCACCAGGGGCAATGGTGCAAAGTATCATCGGTGCACTTGTAGCCTGGACAGGCTTACTTCACGAGTGCGATATCAGTAGGCAAGACCAAGCCCTACCCCAACGTTTACCTGGCGTTTGCCCATGATAAGCAAGGCGGTGAGGATTGGACGATTGTGAGCGATGAGCCGATGAACTTGCAAACGTTTGCTCAATACCGCCTCAGGTTTCAGGTGAAGGAATCATTTTTGGATCTAAAGTCGAACGGATTCAATCTCGAAGCCTCCAGGCTGCGGGACAAATTTGCCCTGTCCCAGTTGTGCGGGGTGATCGCTTTGACAATGCTGTTTCTGGTACTGCAAGGGATGAATGTGTTACTGTCAGGCAAGCATCGCCGAGTAGATGCTCACTGGAATCGGGGCATGAGTTATCTCAAGCTCGGTTGGAATTGGATTCGCCTTGCCATCACCCAGCAATGGAAGATACAGGTTTATCCATTCCTCTCCAGTCTGCCTGACCCTCAACCTGCCATTGCTTCCAAGCGACAACAGAATGATGCTTTCGAGCGTGAATTTATCGTTCTCAGCCGTTTTCCAGCTTCTTAGTTCTGTCAGTCAAGCAGGGTGTGTACCTCAACACCACTCGTTAATCGTTGAGTGATCGACTTCCACTCCTCGCTCTTGCATCATTTTCTATAAGTTCCAGAACCTAGGCAGTAACGATAATACCACTGCATATTCAGCAAGATGATTTCTAATAGAAGATGCCGCTATTTAAAGAGATATAGAGTCAGTATGAAAACTCAGGAACAGGGGTTAAGCTTTCCCTCCTTACCGTTAGTCTGTTTTTGCGACACAACCTGAGTTTCTCTCAAACCAGTAAGAAGAATTGGTGCTGTGGTACTAAAATACCAACAAACACAGGTAAAGATAAATGTCTAAGAAATAGCTGTAATAATTACAGCATAAGGGATAAGACAATATAGTTAAAATAATCATGTTCTTCCCAAAAAACGAGCGAGGGGAGACTTGCTACAAGCCTTGAAGCCTATCATGATACCAAACCGCAAGAAGCGTTGTCCTAGCCGTGTAAAGTTTTCCCAAAAGAAACCTACAAAGTTTGAAGTTGTAGACAAACTTTTACTGACCCTTCTAATCTTAATTCCTTTGCTTTTTCTGCTAAATAGATTCTTCTCGGCAAAACCTGAACCATCTTCAACCATCTACGTTAATCCTAATAACGGAGACGATCGCAACAATGGCACCCAAACGAATCCCCTGAAAACGCTTGACCTTGCGTTGAATCAGGCTAAATCTCGGAACGATATTGATTATATAGCGCTTCCAAAAGACGCAGAGATCTTCAAGAAATCTCTTTCATGTACAGCCTTTAGTGATATTAATAACAACTGGGCCTCAGAATTTATTCAAGCTTTGGCGACTCAAGGTATTATTAAAGGCTATCCAAACTGTACATTTCAGCCAGATGCAAAGTTAACTCGTGCAGAGTATGCTGCTCTATTAACCCAAGCTTTCAATCTGCCAGAAACGCAAACAGTGAAGGATTTTGTCGATGTTCCTCCTGATTTTTGGGCGTATAATGCCATTCAGAGAAATTATAGTAATAAATTTCTAGTTGGACTGGGAGACAGTAATGACTTTAAACCTAACGACACTCTTAAACGTGTGGAAGTAGTTGCGCCGTTAGTTAGTGGTTTAAAGTTAGCTCCTGCAGGTGATAACACAAAGTTAAGCTTCTATGAAGACAGTACAAGCATTCCGGCATGGGCAACAGGACAGATTGCAACTGCTACTTCTAATCAACTCATTGTCAATTACCCTAATCCGAAAGTATTGAATCCTACCCAAGCTGCAACTCGTGCAGAAACAGTTGCCATGCTTTACCAGGCACTCGTTGAAACAAAGCAAATGCCTGCAATTAATTCAGTTTATATTGTTCCAGGTGATTACAACAGTTTCTAGATGAGTAGTACTACAAAAGTAATGATGCGTTGTAGTGATGGATGAAATACCAAATCGCACCAATGTGATTCTCTAAGGATTTGGAAAAGGATAAAGTTTTTCGCACTAAGCGAGACACCCGTTGCCGCAATGTGTTGTTGAACCGCTCAATGTAGCTGGTTTTTCCAGTCTCTTTACCCACTGCTCGATGACGCTTACTGGGTAAAACTGCTGCATACGCTGCCCAAAAGTCGGTGTAGGCGATCGCACATTGGCGATAGCGTGCAGGTAAGGATTGCCATACTTTGCGAGCTGCTTTGGTTGTGTCGCAAAAACTCACTAAAGACAATCGATACCTATCAAGGTCATTGTCTTAAGCAGCTACGCCAAAGAGTACTTCGATCAATTTGACCTGAGAGACAATATCCCCCCTGTCAATACTATTCACCTGACCTTTGCGAATCATATTCATTGCTTCAAGCCCACTCAAAGTTCTCCTGGCACTGTTAAACGTCTTGACCCCCATCATTGGCTTCACAATTCGCTTGATGTTCCGATGATCCTGCTCAACGAGATTATTCAAATACTTGCTTTGCCTCAATTCAGTCGCTTGAACAATTATTTCATCTTCTTTGAGGGTTGTGTCGCAAAAACAGCCGCTGGTAAGGTAGACAAGCCCCGTTATGCCTTCTCGCCCTCCGATGGCTACTGCTGCTCTGTTCAAGTGGCGGCATTTCTTGCCTGAAATTATCCTGCTCAATGTTCGTTGGTACTGCCGTTA
>JACJNZ010000026.1 GCA_014695325.1 Cyanobacteria bacterium FACHB-502
CGATTCAAGCCAGTTAAAGCGCGCAGCAAGCGGTCTTGTGTCAGCACCCGTTCAATATCCAGCATTTGCTTATCCCATTTCTGCCTTCTATTCTTGCTTATTTCCCGACAAGTCTATTACCTGATGCGTATGATCCAGAAACGACACCGGAAGTTGGAGAGTTGGATGAATTAGAAACTTTTGTTGGCTCAAAAAAACAAAATCTGGCTGTGGACTGCAGTTGACCACTTTCAGCAGGGCATTTTAGGGTGGGTCGTAGGCGATCATAGTGCCGAAACGTTTGCACCGTTGTGGGCTATCGTTAAGCGTTGGCAGTGCTACTTTTATGTGACTGATGGATGGTCTGTTTACCCTGGATTGATTTCCCCAGGCGATCAAATTGTGAGCAAAACCTACATGACCAGAGTGGAGGGAGAGAACACCCGCCTGCGCCATTATCTAGCTCGGTTACACCGCAAGACGTTGTGTTATTCCAAATCCGTAGCGATGCTGAAGCACTCGATTCGATTGCTACTGCACTACCTCAAGTTTGGAGACGTGCCCGTTCCACCTTAAATCATATTCCTGTTCAGCAACGCCACAAATTCCTCATTGTCCCAAGCGTTGATCTGTCCAGGGCGCGGAATGAAGGGAGCATCAGGAAACTTCTCCTTCAGTTCGGGCAGGATGACTCCATTGGGACCGTCCTCAAAGCTAGTGCTCAAAACAGTAGGCAGGTTGAAAAACTCGGCTACACTTGCTAGCGCTAGCACATTATTTTTGAAGTCGGCGGCACCAATATCACGCACAAGCGAGAACAGTCCAGTTTGGTGATCCACCAGTAGAACCGCAGCATTATTCTTATCTAGACGATTGTACTTGAATGTAGACATTAGGTAATTCTCCTATTTGAGTGATTGGTGAATGAGGAATTGCAGAATGAAATCAAAAGCTAAACATCTCTGCTTGTGCTTTTAAGTGAAACGTCTGTTTACCCTCAAGGGTTGATGACGTAAGCGATCGCGCCATGAACTAAGTCTGCAAGACAACGCCAAATTTCATCACTTAAGCTCCGCAAGTTAAGCACAGAGTTAAGATTTTCGTGTCACGTGCCCAAAGAGCATTCGCCCAGTTGCACCTTGAATATTCATGCCTTCAAGCATGAAACCGTGCAATTTGCTTGCTCAATCCATTTGCATGACTGTTTGCACAAATTCAATATAGGTGGTCGCCTTCAAGCTGTCGCCTACAGCAAGTTAAATTCTTTACAGTGCAAATTGATAGAGTAACCATGCCATCGCAGAGTAGAAGGCTGGCTCTAACTTAAGTTAGAGTCCGAATTTGATCGAAAGTACATTCATACAACCGATCGACCATCAATGTCTGAATGCAAAATCCGGTAGCGATGTCCCAGACCTTTGATGTGGGCGAGACCTGTTTGCCCCCGGATGAAGCGGCTGTCACTACGAGCTATTGCCGTGAACCGACGACAGACCCTGGCTGCCTCAACGCTTCAGCAATACAGCTCTCGATTCCGAGGCAGCCTGCGGGAGATCTTGAATCTGAAGCCCTAGTCCCCTAAGGGACAGCAATTTTTCAGGCACTACTCGACTATTGAGAAGCGCCTGCTGCTGTTCCTCAACAATGAGACGGTGCCGCCGACCAATCATTCCAGTGAACAGGCAATGCGCTGGAGCGTGGTTTTTCGCAAGGTCACCCATGGCTTTTGCTCCGATTGGGGTGCGGAGTTGTTCGCCCAGGTGTGGTCGTTGGTGAATACGGCTCGCCGTCAGAGTATCTCTGCCTTCCAGGCTATTCCCCATGCCCTTGCCTCACACCAGTCTGAGTGGCTACTGAGTTGAGCAATTACAAGTCAGGATATAAAGACCTATACAAGGAGCTTTATATCCTGAAGTTTGGCAAGCGATATACTTTGGAAAACGGATGACAGTCCTTCATCAGGGAGCATTCAATGATTACCCTGCCTGGAATTACTATCCACAGCAAAATCTATGAGAGCTTAGCTTCTTTGGTGTATCGGGGCATCAGAGAGCAAGATAACTGTGCAGTGATTGCCAAAGTTCTCAAGCAGGATTATCCCTCTCCTCAGGATTTAACTCGCTATCGGCAGGAGTATGAAATTACTCGCTTTCTCAACATTGAAGGCGTAGTCAAGGCATACAGCCAGCAAGACTACCAGCGCACGCTGGTTATTCTTTTGGAAGACTTTGGTGGAGAGTCTTTAGAATGCTGGATGCGGCAACAATTAGACTTCTCTCCCATGCCGCTGTCGGTTTTTTTGAATATGGCGATCGCCATTACGGATACTCTAGGCAAAATCCATGCGGCTCATGTCATCCATAAAGACATTAATCCTGGCAACATTGTCTTTAATCCGAGGACTGGCGTGGTCAAAATCATTGATTTTGGCATTGCCACTCGCTTCAGTCGCACCAATCCCACATTCAAAAGTCTCCATCTTCTAGAAGGAACCCCCGCCTATTTGTCGCCAGAGCAAACCGGACGAATGAACCGGATGCTCGACTATCGCACCGACTTTTATTCACTGGGTGCAACCTTCTACGAACTGTTGACGGGACAATTGCCGTTTCCCACTAGTGATCTCCTAGAGCTAGTCCACTGCCACATTGCCAGACCGCCGGCTCCCCCGCATGAATTGAACGCAACGATTCCCCAACCTGTTTCAGATCTGATTTTGAAACTGATGGCAAAGAATGCGGAGGATCGCTATCAAAGTGCTTGGGGCATCAAAGCAGATTTAGAACGCTGTGCCCAGCAACTGGCAGAAGTGGGTTTAATTGAACCTATGCCATTGGGTCTGCAAGATGTTTCTGAGCAGTTCCGCATTCCTCAAAAACTATATGGGCGAGAAGCGAAGATTGCAGCATTATTGGCGGCGTTTGACAGAGTGGCAGGGAATGAGGGAGTAGGGGAATGGGGAAGTGGGGGAGCAGAAGAAGACATTCCCCTACTACCGCATCGTGAAATGATGCTGGTCTCCGGTTATGCTGGCATCGGCAAAACGGCATTGGTGCAGGAACTCCATAAACCGGTCACAGCAAACCAAGGCTATTTCATCTCTGGCAAATTTGACCAATTTGGGCGCAATATTCCCTACAGCGCCATTGTGAATGCCTTGCAGAAGTTAGTGCAGCAACTCTTGAGCAAACCGGATGAGCAGATGGAAGTATGGCGATCGCGCCTGCTCACTGCTCTGGGCAGCAGCGGACAAATCATCATTGATGTCATCCCCGAAGTTGAGTTAATCATTGGCAAGCAGTCGCCTACACCCAAAGTTGGAGCAACAGAAGCACAGAATCGCTTCAATCTCACGTTTCAAAAATTTGTGCGGGCGTTTTGTGCAAAAGAGCATCCCCTAGTCATTTTCTTAGACGATCTACAGTGGATCGATTCTGCGACTTTGAAGTTAATCGAACTCATCTTACTTGATGAGCAAATCCAGTATCTGTTTTTGATCGGAGCCTACCGAGATAACGAACTGACTCCAACGCATCCGTTGGTCTTAACGCTAGAGAGCATGCGAAACCAGGGAGCAGTACTTCAGGAAATCACCCTGACCCCCTTAACGCTGGAACCGTTGACTCAACTGGTGGCTGAGACATTACATCACAATCCTGATACCGTTCGTTCCTTAGCCCAAGTCGTGTTGTGCAAAACCGAGGGCAACCCTTTCTTTGTTGGTGAATTTTTGAAGCTGCTGCATAGCGAAAACCTGTTGACCTTTGATGCCCAACAGTTGAGTTGGCAGTGGAACCTAGCTGAGATTGAAGCTCAAGATATCACGGATAATGTGGTGGAGCTGCTGCTGCGTCAGTTGCAGAAATTGCCGGAAGCAACACAGCAAATTCTCTCCATCGCTGCTTGTGTTGGGTCGGAGTTTGATTTAGAAACGTTGGCGTTTAGCGCAGAGCGCAACTCCGAAGGAACCGTTTGCGAAAAATCACCGAAAGCAGTTTTCCAGGATTTATTAGAAGCAATACAAGCAGGATTAATTCAACCTCTGTCTGACTTGGACGAAGATTTGTTGGTTCAAGAGTATAAGTTTCTGCACGATCGCGTGCAGCAAGCGGCTTATGCTTTGATTGATGAATCGCAGAAACAGGTTGTGCATCTCCAAATCGGTGGCAATTTGCTCGAAAAAACTTCTCCAGAGCAACGCTCCGAGCGGCTGTTTGAAATCATCGATCATCTCAATCAAGGACTTGAGCTAGTCACTGCTCGATCAGAACGAACTGAAATTGCCAGATTGAACTTAAGGGCAGGTCAGAAAGCAAAGGCAGCAACGGCTTATGAAGCAGCTTTTAAGTATTTCACTATAGGGCTTAAACTCCTCAATTCAGAGAGTTGGCAGAGTGAGTATTATCTCACCTTAGCGCTGTACTCAGAAGCAGCAGAAGCGGCGTATCTCCAGGGTCACTTTGATGAGATGGAACAGTTGGTAGAAGTGGTACTCGCTCGTGCCAAAACAGTGGTTGACAAAGTGCAGGTTTACGATAGCAGAATTCAAGGATATTTGTCGCAGGGCAACTTGAAAGAAGTACTTAAAATTGGATTGCAAGTGTTGAAGCTCTTGGGAGTAATCTTACCAGAAAATCCAAGTGAGTTAGATGTTCGAGGCGGATTGGAGGAAACGGCTGCACGATTAGCTGAACGAGAAATTGAAGACTTGGTTAATTTACCAGAGATGACTGCACCAGAACCGCTAGCAGCAATGTCAATCCTAGGGAGTATAGGGGCTGCTGCATTCATAGTATCACCAGCACTATTCATGCTGATTACTTGCAAAACGGTAAATTTATCAATCAACTACGGTAATGCTATCTGGTCACCACTGTATTATACTGCCTACGGATTTGTTCTATGTGGAGTTGTTCAAGACATTGAACTCGGCTATAAATTTGGTCAATTGGCTCTTAGCTTAGCGGAACAATTGAATACCAAAAAAGGCAAGGCTAGAGCATTACAGTTATTTAGTGGCAATGTTATGCAATGGAAAGTACATCTTAAGGAGACGATACCACTGCTGATTGAGGCTTATCAGGAAGGAGTGGAAACCGGAGACTTTGAAATCGCTGCTTATGCTGCCTATAACGTATGCTATAACTCGTTTTCTGCTGGCGAGGAACTCACCCAACTGGAACAAAAAACAGCAACCTATAGCAAAGCGATCAATCAAATCAGACGGGAAAGCCCCTCGATTTGGATTGCAATACTGTGGCAGACCATTCTTAATCTGTTAGATAGGTCTGAGAATCCCAGTCGCTTAGTTGGCCGGGTGTGTAATGAAGAGGAGGCGTTATCACACGCCCTTGCAGTTAAAGATGGAACTGCAATTCAAATGCTATATCTGTACAAAGTCATACTATTTTATCTATTTGAAGAATATCATCAAGCTGTACAGACTGCTATTTTGGCAAGGAAACATTTTGAAGAGGTGTCAGCAATAGCGGTTCTACCTATATTCTGTTTCTATCATTCTCTAGCGCTTTTGAGCCTATCGCTCGATGCTTCAAATTCTGAAAAAGTAGCTTGGCTAAACTGTGTTAACACCAACCAAGAAAAGATGCAGAAATGGGCAGAACACGCCCCAATGAATTATCTACATGAATTTTATCTAGTCGAGGCAGAGAAAGCACGAGTCTTAGGGCAGTTCTTTGAGGCTGAGGAACTTTATGAACGAGCGATCGCAGGTGCTGCTGAAAATGAGTATATCCAGGAAGAAGCATTAGCTTATGAATTAGCAGCAAAACATTATCTGGCGCGAGGTCGGGAAAAGATTGCTCAGACCTACATGAAAGAGGCGCATTATTGCTACGATCGTTGGGGCGCAACTGCTAAAGTCAAAGACTTAGAAACTCGCTATCCACAGTTCTTTTGTCAGTCGTCTAGAGCCGCTTCCACATCAATTCCTATTACTGCTGAAACTATCACTAATCCCTCCCATACTGCTTTCGATTTAGCAGCAGTGATGAAAGCTTCACAGGTGATTTCTCGTGAAATTAAACTGAACCAACTGCTGCGATCACTGATGCAAACTTTAATTGAGAATGCTGGCGCACAAACCGGATATCTGATTTTAGAAAACTCAGGAGAATGGTCGATTGAAGCGGCTTGTGAACTCAATACCGATGAGAATGCTTGTGCGACTCAGGTGTTACAGTCTATTCCAATTGCCGATCAATTGCCAGAATCAATCATTCAATATGTGATTCGGACTCTGAAGTCTGTCACCTTAAATGATGCGACTCGTGAAGGTGCTTTTGTTAATGAGCCATACATTCAACAGAACCAGCCTCAATCTGTTTTCTGTTTGCCGCTGCTGAATCAAGCCAAGCTGGTCGGTGTATTGTATTTAGAAAATCGGTTAGCAACTGGAGTATTTACACCAGAGCGATCGCAGGTCTTGCAGCTATTATCGACTCAAGCAGCGATCGCCATCGAAAATGCCAACCTTTACTCAGAACTGCAGGCTAAGGAAAGCAAGATCACCCAGTTCCTCGAAGCGATTCCGGTGGGAATTGCGATCGTGGATGCGACGGGTTGCCCTTACTATACCAACCAATGCGGCAATCAACTCCTGGGCAAAGAAACTGATACTTCCATAGCACCGGAGCAGATCTCAGAGGCTTATCAGCTTTATGTAGCGGGAACGGATCAAATCTATCCAGCGGAAAGCTTGCCTGCTGTGCGGGCATTGAGGGGCGAACGCATCAGGATTGAAGATATAGAAATTCGTCGAGATCATGTCTCAATTCTAGTTGAGGCGCGGGGAACACCAGTTTTTGATCAACAGGGTAATATCACTCATGCGATCGCTACCTTTCAGGACATTACAGAGCGCAAACAAGCCGAGAAACTCCTAGCCGACTACAACTGCACTTTAGAGCAACAGGTCGCAGAACGAACTGCTGCGTTACGACAAAGTGAAGCCAATTACCGCAACCTGCTACAAACCGCGAATTCCGTCATCATTTGCTATGACACGCAAGGACGAATTCGATACATCAATGATTATGGGGTAAAACTTCTTGGCTATGAAGAACATCAGATTGTAGGGCGAACCTTATTTGAAACTATCATTCCAGACATCGAAACCTCTGGACGCGATGTCAAACCATTTGTTCACGATTTACTTCGTAATCCTCAATCGTACCCGCAAGGCGAGAGTGAAAACCTGTGTCGAGACGGTCGGCGAGTTTGGATGGCCTGGTCGAATCAAGCCATCTTCAATGACCAGGGAGAGGTCGTTGAAATCTTATCGGTTGGCAATGACACCACCCAGCGTAAACAAGCAGAAGAGGCTTTACAACGCAGTGAAGCCAAGTTCCGAGCTATCTTTGAAAACTCGCAGGTTGGCATCTACCGAACCCGCCTCTCGGATGGATTAATTCTCAATGCCAATCAACGCTTTGCCAATCTGTATGGCTTTGATTCACCAGAAGAAATCATTGGGCTGGAACACACCATCGACTATTTTGTAAATCCCAGCGATCGCCAAAAAGCCATTGAGGTGATGAAGCGGGATGGGGAAGTGCGAAACTTTGAAACTCAGCTGCGAAAACGAGATGGGACATTGTTCTGGGGACTTTCCTCTGCTTATCTGAATGCAGACGATGGCTACCTCGAAGGGGTGACTGCGGATATTAGCGATCGCAAACGAGCAGAAGCCGCTCTACAAATAAGTGAAGAACGACTACGCTTGGCATTAACCGCGTCAAATCAAGGACTCTACGATCTCAACATCAAAACTGAAGAAGTTGTGGTTAGCCCAGGATACCCTTTAATGCTGGGCTACGATCCAGCAACATTTCATGTAACCATATCTAGGTGGATTGAGAGTTTGCATCCTGACGATAGAGAATCAGTGCTTGCAGCTTACCATGCTAGTCTTACTGGAGAAGTCCCCAGCTATCAAGCAGAGTATCGCCATCGTACCCAGGATGGTCAGTGGAAATGGGTTTTTGCTGTTGGCAACGTTGTTGCCTGGAATGAATTCGGTGAACCCATCCGAGCGTTGGGAGTTGTTACGGATATCGACGATCGCAAGCAAGCAGAAGCAGCCCTACAAGTCTCAGAGTCAAAGCTACGGACTCTAATTGAGGCAATTCCCGATCCATTGTTTGTATTCTCTGCTGAAGGGCGATTCCTTGAAATAATGGTACTGGAACGAAATCTGCTATGGCAACCCTTTGAGGAGATGATTGGTAAAACTATGCATCAACTCGGAAGGGAAGAAGCTGATGAGTTTCTAGGTTATATTCAGCAGGTACTGAGAACCCAACAAATCCTCACGGTCGAGTATGGTGCGTTTCTAAATGGACGAGAAATGTGGTTTTCGGCTCGCATTGCCCCAATCAGCCACGATCAGGTGATTTGGCTGGTGCGAGATATTACGGCGCAGAAGCAAGCAGAAGAAGCCTCAATTTTAGAGGAGCGCAACCGCATGGCACGCGAAATTCACGACACACTCGCTCAGGCGTTTACAGGCATTCTGGCTCAGGTGGGAGCGGCAAAACAGGTGCTAACGGATGATGTAGAAGCAACTCAGGCACACCTAGACCTGATCAAAGAATTGGCACGAACTGGACTGACTGAAGCGCGGCGATCGGTTGTCGCGCTCCGTCCTCAGCTTTTGGAGGAGGGCAGTTTACAGAGCGCTCTACATCGTCTCGTCGCTCAAATCAGAGCTGCCGCAATGGATACCACTCTACATTATGAGATTGAGGGTGCAGTGTATTCTCTACCCACTGAAGTCGAGAATAACTTACTACGGATGGGGCAGGAAGCATTAACCAATGCGATTAAACATGCCAATGCTGACGAAATTCGAGTGGAGCTAGTCTACGAGCATGATCAGTTTTTGTTGCGCGTGAGAGACAATGGACAGGGCTTTGGAGTTGGAAGTATGCCAGCCTCTGAGGGTTTTGGCTTACTCGGCATGAGCGAACGGGCAGAGCGCATCGGCGCACAACTGACGATTAGGAGTCAACCTGGGCAGGGAACAGAGATTGTGGTGGTGGTTGGGGTGTAGGGTGTGGGGTGTAAGTGGGGTGTGGGATGTAGGGTATGGGTAGGTTAGAGAGTTATCGGGATTTGGAGGTTTGGAGAGTGTCAATGCGATTGGCAAAGGAAGTTTACCAAGCAACAGAAGTGATGCCTAAGCATGAAATTTATGGATTAACTTCGCAAATTCGTAGAGCTTGTGTTTCTGTGCCTGCCAATATTGCTGAGGGATATGGACGAAACCATCGTAAGGAATACATCCAGTTTCTTGGTATTGCCAATGGAAGTCTCAAAGAACTGGAAACTCTGCTGCTTCTTGCTAATAACTTGAATTACATTGATGACATTACTGAACTAATGAATTTATGTGACAGTACAGGACGCTTACTGAATCGTCTACGTCAAAGCCTTCAAAGGGGAATAGACAATTGACACATCTCACACCCCACACCCCACACCCCACACCCCCAATTCGGGTTCTGATTGCGGATGATCACGCCATTTTTCGGCAAGGATTAGCCACGATTATTAACCGTGACCCTGATATGCAGGTGATTGCCCAAGCTGAAAATGGGGAACAGGCGATCGCGCTATTTGGGGAACACCAACCGGATGTCACACTCATGGATTTGCGAATGCCGGAAGTGGAAGGAGTTGCCGCCATCGGCGTAATTTGTGCGATCGCTAAATCTGCTCGGATTATTGTACTAACCACATATGATAGTGACGAAGATATTTATCGGGGATTGCAGGCAGGCGCAAAAGGATATCTGTTGAAAGAAACTGAACCTGAAGAGCTTCTGAATGCCATTCGTACCGTTCATCGGGGTCAGAAGTACATTCCGCCCGATGTGGG
>JACJNZ010000027.1 GCA_014695325.1 Cyanobacteria bacterium FACHB-502
AAGCGCAAGTTGCTGTGGATTGTGGACCGGCATCCAGTGCATTGTTCAGGGGCAGTGAAACAGTGGTTGGACGAGCACGAGCAGGAGATCGAACTGCTGTACCTGCCGCCATAGGTTGTGTCGCAAAAACTCTTCAGAAGCAAACAATATCCATCAAGGTCATCGTCTTAAGCAGTTACTCCAAAGAGTGCTTCGATAAATTTGATCTGAGAGACACTATCTCCTCGACCGATGCCCTTGACTTGTCCTTTCCGTATTATGTTCATCGCCTCAATTCCACTCAAAGTGCGTCTGGCGCTGTTGAATGTCTGAACCCCATCATTGGCTTCACAATGCGCTTGATGCTTCGATGATCCTGTTCAACCCGATTATTCAAATATTTGCTCTGTCTCAATTGGGTTTCTTGGTCGATTGTCCCATCTTCTTTGAGGGACTCCATGGCGACGGGATAAGCCGCATTTTTATCCACGGTAATGACTCGTGGAGTTCGAGTGTGCTGACCTTTCAAGACTTTACGAAAGAAGCGTGCTGCTGCCTTGCCATCCCGCTTTGCCCTTAGCATAAAGTCCAGAGTATTTCCCTCTGAATCGACAGCACGATATAGATACTTCCACATGCCCTTGCTTTTGATATACGTCTCGTCCACCCGCCACGAATCGTTCGTCGGTTTCAGGTGCCGTCGTATCCGTTTGTCTAGCTCTAGCGCATACTTCAAAACCCAACGGTTGATCGTCGAGTGGTCTATCGCCACCCCCCGCTCTTGCATCATCTCCTCTAAGTCCCGATAGCTGAGGGAGTAACGGCAATACCAGCGAACGTTGAGCAGGATGATTTCGGGCAGAAAGTGCCGCCACTTGAACAGAGTAGGAGTAGACATCGGAGAAGGAGAAGGCAAGCTGGGCTTACCTACCTTACCATCGGCTGGTTTTTGCGACATAACCTTGGAAACTTTATCGGATTGGGTCTGCAGATTGGTTTACGAATTCTACTGCTCAGGTGGAAAAATTAATGCGTCATCTACAAACATTAAGAGGTTGACAATCAACCCGTGTCAACTCTTGCTATGGGTTGATATCTTGTTGCCTCAAGTCAACAGTTCGAGTATTTTGTTTTGCCTGAGTTCTAACCT
This sequence comes from Cyanobacteria bacterium FACHB-502, assembly GCA_014695325.1. GTDB lineage: Bacteria > Cyanobacteriota > Cyanobacteriia > Elainellales > Elainellaceae > Leptolyngbya_A. Next base: position 1,130 of record JACJNZ010000027.1, read on the forward strand.
ATGGCGTGAAGACATCCGTTTTTTGCAGGGGTAGGTTTGAATTGAAGTTCAAACAGGAACAGCCGTGTTGTACCGCACCCTTGGCGAAAACCGAATCTGCATTACTCAGCCTACTCATGCCTGGGTATCTGGTCAGTTAGCTCAATCTTGGGGCAATGAACAGCTTGGCACAATTGCTCCTTTCCAGGCTGTGTGCTTGGGGGCAGAACAGCATGATATTGGCTGGATACCCTGGGAAGCCGCTCCAACACTCAATTCCGAAACAGGATACCCACATAGTTTCAATGAGGTTGCACCAGAAGTTCACACCCAACTTTGGGCAGGGGCAAAACACTTGGCGATGCCAATGGGACGGTATGTGGCACTGCTCGTTTCCCTCCATGGGACAGGGCTGTATGAACGGTTTACGCACTGGAAGCGATCGCCTGAATCAACCCGGATTGTCGAAACCTTTTTGCAGCAGGAGAAGGAATTCCAAAAACAGCTCATCCGTTGCTTAGAGCAAGACCCAGCCTACGCACCATATGTCACACCCTCAATGCTCACCCGAAATCAGCGTCTTGTTGCGACTTTGGATGCGCTGTCTCTTGCGATCTGTATGGGTGTAACCGGGCAGCGACAATTTGAGCAGGTGCCGACAGCAACGAGTGACATTATTTTAACGCTAATGCCTACTGCTGATGACCCAGCACGGTTATCGTTAGTACCGTGGTGCTTTCAAACGAATGAAGTCACTGTTGTGTTTGAAGGACGGCTTCTAGAGGAGAAATTTGCTGATGAGCAAGCGATGCGCGATCGCCTTGCCCATGCTCCCTGGATAACCCTAACAGCAACGCTTTATTCAGCAGAAAAACAGAATTGAAACAATTCTATCTAACCGCCGATCGCCATACCATCGACCCAATTCCCACTCAATTTCATCCATAGTGGTGAGCGCCTCCATGATGGATTGGAATACATCGTCCTAGGTCTGCCGTGAAGGAATCACAATGACCTGTCCCAAAAGTGTTGTCTCTTCGTCTATATTCTGCTCGCTCAATCATGCAGGTCTGGTTTCTTCAGCTGTATTCGATCGCGGCAAATTCGTTTTCTTTTGAGTATCGATATCAGGTGCCGTTCGGCAAACCTGGAGAATTAGCAGAGAAAGCAAGGCAGCAAAGAAGCACCAAACCGAAACAAAGACCTGATCCAGCAACCATTGGGACGCGATCGCAGCGAGGCAGACTGCGCCACCCAGCACCTTCAGAGATCGATTTGCGGCAAGTGCAAACGGAATCAGGACAATCATGGCATAGACCAGGCGGTCGACTTGCTGCGAAACCCAGGGGTCAAAGATCAAGCGTGTGTCTTATTGAATCGAATGAACAAGTAGATGAAGCGGACGTTAAGGGACTTTGACGGGGTTGAGAGGGTTATTTGCTGCCGCTTATCTTGGTCGTTAGACCGCGATTCGTATGGCTCATCGAATTCATGTGCTCGGTCAGAAAATTTTTATTTTTTCTTTGTCTAAGATCTACCTTTCTAATTAAATCTCAGACCAGCGCTGCTTCCACGTAGGCAGTGAACAGCGTACAATTTTGCCAAATTACAGTCAGCCGTTTATAGGAGATTGCCAATGACGGAGGTTAGTACTCGCCTTTACTGGTTGTTCCAGTCACTCCTTGCTTTTATGCCCTATTTACTGGCGGGTCTGATCGCTGGCGCACTCGCCCTAGCAATAGGTGTTTTCCTCGCCCGCTTTCTGCTATGGGACTGGTTGCTGCCTCTTGAAGAGTCATGCTTGTTGACTCTCAAAGCTTGGGCTAATCCGACTCTAGACCGATACATGACAGCCATAACCTGGCTGGCTCAGGGCGAAATTACTATCCCTATACTCATTGCGATCGGAGGAATTCTGGTTTACCGCAACGAGGCGGTTGCAACCCTGGTTTTGGCGATCGGGCTGAGCGGTTCATGGCTGCTTAACGGCATCTTCAAGTCTCTCTTTCAGCGAAAACGACCCGATCTATGGGCATCTTCTCAACGTCCGATGGATTACAGTTATCCCAGCGGTCACGCCATGAGTGCAATTTCCTTCTATGGTTTGTTGGCGGCTAACCTGACGCACTGTATGAATATTCCTTTAAGCATCACTGCCCCCTTGGCAACTGGCTTAACCTTAGGGGTGGGCTTTAGTCGGGTATATTTGGGTGTGCATTGGCCGACAGATGTCTTGAGTGGATGGATTGCTGGCGGCATCTGGCTGGGAGCGTGCCTGTACGGACTGATTCAGATTGGTGGGATTTGAACTGAGATTGATAGGCGAGCAGTGAAAATGCTGTCAGCTTTAATGGAAAACTGCTCTCTCAGGATCTTTAAAACTACTGCGTCAAAACAGGACTTCCGCTTTCGTCTGCAAACTTTGCCAGTAGCTCAGGTGTAGGCACGCAAATCCAAAGGGCTCTGGGAATCACCTCAACAGTGACTGGGGTAGTGCCCAGGCACTCTCCGTCTGCATGAACGTCTAAAGGTGGATAGCTTCTGACCTCAATCTTAGAGGCTCGATAGGTATTAAGCCGTTTATGAGGGAGTTGCTCACCCCGCATAGCTGTAAAGAAGTAGCGCAGATGATCCCATTTAGAGGGATTGTCAATGTAAATCACATCTAGCTTGCCATCATTCATTTTTGCCTCAGGCGCTAAGGCAAATTCTACCCCATAGCGAGGGCTGTTGCAGATGTTGACTTGTAAGGTGCGCAGACGACGTATCCGTCTGCCGTCGAAGCGTAAGACCAAACGGTGCGGGCTAAATTGCAAAAAAGTTTTGACCCCTGAGAAGATACTTTTAAGGGCAACCAGATAATTTTTCTTGATTCCTTCTTTGACTTCATCTCCACAAGGAAATAGTGAGGCTTCTAGACCCACGCCTACCACTTCCATGAAGTAATAATTGTTCGCCTTGCCCATATCAAACCGACCATGCTCACCCTCTACCAGGATCTGGATGGCTTGGGTTAAATCGTTAGAAATATTCAAACTAGCCGCAATGTTATTACGCGTTCCTAACGGAATAATGCCTAGCATAGTTTGAGTATGCACTAATCCACGTGCTACGGCTTCAATCGTGCCATCGCCCCCGGCAACAATCACAAGTTTAGCGCCTGCTTTAGCAGCATCAGCAGCTAGACCTTCACCATCTTCATCAGGTGTGGTGGTGCAGATTTCAGCTTGAATGCCTTGAGTTTGCAAAGCTTCTGCTAGGTCAGTTAACAACTCAGGATTCTCGACAGGGCCAGAGGTAGGATTGACGATGAGTCGGGTATTCATCGCTGGCTTTTTCCTAGAGGTTTGAAGTTGGAGAGGGTGGAAGTGTGGGGTTAAACTCTGCTCATACACAGTTGCTTAGCAAAAGGTCTACTGTCCATTCGTTACGCCCAAGCGATGAGCTGATAGAACTCCACTCTTAAACTATAGCTGTCAGCTTCGACTTTTCCTTCCATCGATAAGCTGATATGTGGCTCAACAATTCAGTGTAGTGAAGCCCTGATAATCGCTTGTTTAATTCTGGCATTGCATAATCGTAGTATGAATTAAGGTCATCTTCTATGCAGTGCCCCGAGTGCTCAGGGCAAACGCATAAAACTGTGTTGTTGACATTTAAGACAGACTAACGCAAAAATCCTCAACAAATTGCACTTGTTGAGAATACTCCGGGCTACCCATAGCGAGTGCCCTCCATCACAGCGCTATACCTATTTCGAGAATCTTTTATGGAAACTGTCAGATCTGAGTACTCAAATCACCGCTTTTTTAGTACTTTTCATCATTGCAAGCTTTCTCTTTTCTATCTTTAATTAGATGGCTTGAAACAGACGCTGTAATTCACTCACTCGTTCAATAAATTGTTCCTTTTGCTTCAATAAAGATACAGATTCTGTCATTCTTACTCTCGATCGCAAAAATTGCGGTTGTGTCGCAAAGATTTCTAAATAACAGATGAACTGTTCTCGTTTGTATTGTTTTAAGCACTCACCTCAAAGATCTTATTGATGAATGAGAATTGAGATACACTGTCCCCTCGACTAATTTCTTTCACCTGCCCTTTACGGATCATTTTCATTGATTCTATCCCTCGCAATGTTCTTCTTACCGTGTTGAATGATTGAAATCCTATCATCGGTTTTACAATTCGCTTGATGTTCAGATGGTCTTGTTCAATGATGTTGTTCAGATACTTGCTCTGCCGCAATTTAGTTTCAGCTTCCAACGTTTTATCTTCCTTTAATTCATCGATAGCAACCGGATAGGCAGCATTTTTATCAATGGTAATTACCCGTGGAGTTTGAGTGTGTTGTGCTCTCAACACTTTGCGAAAAAAGCGTGCCACAGCTTTTCCGTCCCGTTTCGCACTGAGCATAAAGTCCAGGGTGTAGCCCTCCGAATCCACGGCTCGATATAGATACTTCCACGCTCCCTTGACTTTGATGTAAGTTTCATCCACCCGCCAGGAATCATTCGTTGGCTTCAAGGGGGGTCGGATGCGTTTGTCGAGTTCTGGGGCGTACCTCAACACCCATCGGTTGATCGTCGAATGGTCTACTCTCATGCCGCGCTCCTGCATCATCTCCTCCAAGTCTCTGTAGCTGAGAGAGTAGCGACAGTACCACCGCACATTCACCAGGATGATTTCAGGCAAAAAGTGCCGCCACTTGAACAGAGTAGAAGTAGACATTGGAGAGCAAGCCAGCGGAGTTGGGCTTGTCTAGCTTACTATTGACCAGTTTTTGCGACACAACCTTAAACCCTTAATTTCCGCCCAGTTTTTCAATGCGCTTTGCTAGCAATGCGACTTGCTTGGAAAGCTTCAGGATCTCCTTCATGATTTGCACGTTATCCACAACATTGCCCTGTGAGTTAATGCCGCCTGACGGTCCAGGGGGTGTTCCGACTCCAGCTACCGACACGCCTCCATCGGGAGCATTAACAATCCCACCTCCATAGGTACGTAGAATTTCGATAGCCAAGTACGGTGTCTTGCGCAGGTTAATTACTTCCCCGTAACGGGTAATAATGTCTCTGATAATCTCGTCATCGGACAGTTTATTTGTATTCATTTTGGCTTCTCCTTCTGTTGTGTTTTATGGACGTAATCGACGTTCTCTTTCCCAGGAAACAAGAATTGTTTTTGTACCTTCCTCAACAGGAAGACCCGCGTGAATCATAGCAAAATTGCATTTTCCCGTTGGCAGCAGATTGTTCCAAATAAGGACTCGTCCAGCTTTAGCTTCAATAGTCCTATCGAATGCCCGGAAGTGAGTTTCGCCACCGTGAACGGGTGTATCTAAGTACATGATAATGCTGCGTTTTCTCTCTCCGGCAGCGGTTCGCTCCCAATTACCGCCATCGACGTGATAGTCAAACCTGTCGTTCCTGTTGTACCGTGTAGCCTGCCACTCTTCAAAATGATTGCGTGTGGTACTTAAGAGGCAAGCTAATCGCTCCTCAATGAGGGTGAGAATAGCATTAATCTCGTCACTAAACCAGATCTGTCCTGATGTCTGACTCTTTCTCATATTACTTAAATATGCCGGAGAGTTTTCATTACCGATGTATTTCACCACTACACTATCTTGCCAGTGTGTAAACTCCAGCTCTTCAAGCATTAGATTGCATTCTAGTGGAGTAATAAAGTTATCCACTACAGCAATCCCTTCTTCTTCCAATACCTCTAGAACGGTAGCCATAATTTAGCACCGGATTAACTTGTCACCAATTAGAAACTCATACTTGTTTAGGCTACGAGCAGTGCCGATCGCTTCATCGTCGATGCCAAGAAAGATGTCGCGTAACCGATTGCACGATCGTTCATTCCGCTCATGGTAGTCTGAATGATCTTCCCAGTGTGTTGTGCGTGTAGCAGCTCGATCGTATAGATGCCAGCCCAGCACGTAATGGGGATGGAATAGATCATAGCCGTGTGTAAATGCCCTGAGTGCGAGTACTACTTCGTCACCGAAAAAATATACCTGTTCATCGAGGACAATCTCGCGGTTGAATATACCCTCTGCAAAGACGAAATGAAGTGAAGCGAACCGGGCAGGAATTGGATTTTTGAGAGTGCGCCACATGGGAATTGGCTGAGCTATTAAATAAATCAGCATTCCTTGCTCTCGACTATGTGCCCAGATTTGCAGTGGGTCTAGTAGACGATTATCGGGATCGTTCTTAGGGTCATAGGGCGGAAGATATGCTGTGATCAGAGGTTTTTGAATGCCCCTCTGCTTTAGACCTTCGTGCATTTCAACTAGGTGCCGATCCCAACCAGGAATAAAACGGTGATGGGAGTCGAGAAATAATGTATATGGCTCTCCTTGCCAACGCCTCTGAAGCTCAGCCCTTGCCCAGTTGCACCCCCTACTCTCCCGATAGGACTGCTCAATAATTTCAATGTTCGGGTTTACCTGTAATGCCTCTGGCAGCGTGTCGCCCTCTGCTCGTTGCCAAAAAACACCAATGCGAAGAGCGTCCGCATCATCTGACTTTTCGACAAGATCAAGTAACGTTGGTCCCAGTTCTGTGTCACGATAGGCTGGAATCTGAACGTAGATTTTTTTCATTTGTATCGCTATGGGATGCAAATAATGAAACTAGCACGATAGACCTATCTATCAGACCTATCCATCTTTTTCATTAACGATAGTGTAATCTTTCATTCTGAACAGTTTCCTGCTGTATAAGAATCTCATCTCAAAATTAGCAAAGCAACAGCTTGGTCGAGAGTACCTTCATGGGTACTTTTTTGCAGACTTTCCTCATCTATATTTGAGATATCACGCTCCATGCTTGAGTCATGTACAGTTCAGTTATCGCCCTACAGTTATCTAAGTACATTTTTCCCATCAAGCTGCCGCAAACAAAAGAAGTACCAAAGCAAATCCTTGAATCATTTGCAGCGATGGGCGTCTTTTCTGGTTACAAGGAGACTTAACGGTTGTGTCGCAAAAACTAGGGAATGGTAAGGTAAGCAGGACTAAACTCTCCTCACAATCTTCCGATGTCTACTGCTTCTCTATTCAAGTGGCGGCACTTTTTGCCTGAGATCATCCTGCTGAATGTGCGGTGGTATTGCCGTTACTCTCTCAGCTATCGAAACTTGGAGGAAATGATGCAGGAGCGAGGAGTGGAGGTGGATTACTCGACGATCAATCGCTGGGTGTTGAAATACTCGCCAGAACTGGACAAACGGGTTCGACTGCACTTGAAGCCCACAAATGATTCCTGGCGCGTGGATGAGACTTACATCAAAATCAAGGATATGTGGAAATATCTGTATCGTGCAGTCGATTCGCAGGGGAATACCCTCGACTTTATGCTGAGCGCCAAGCGAGACAGCAAGGCAGCAGCAAGATTTTTTCGCAAGGTGCTCAAAGCACAGCACACTGTGGCTCCACGAGTGATTAATGTGGATAAGAATGCGGCTTATCCAATGGCAATGGAAGCCCTGAAGGATGATGAGACAATCGCGCAGGAGACCAAGTTACGGCAGGTGAAATACCTGAACAATAGAGTTGAGCAAGACCACAGGAACATCAAGCGGATTACCAGACCCATGATGGGATTCAAGTCATTCAATAGCGCAAGGAGAACCCTGAGGGCGATTGAGGCAATGAATATGATCAGAAAAGGACAAGTGAAAGGCATTGAGAAAGGGAGCAGTGTCTCTCAAGCAAAATTTATTGAATCGACCTTTGGAATTGCTGCTTAAAGGAATACAAACGATACTGAGCGGTTGTCCTTAATAAGTTTTTGCGACACAACCGGTCTTAGAGCTTTTTCGTTTTCCACCCGTGATGCGGCTCCCTAGACACAGCCCTAACCAGGAAGCAAAATGCTTGGCGGAGGGAAACCGGGATGGGTCTAAACCCAGTTCTGACAGCAGCGTTAGCATTGTTAATCCGCTAAAGTCATCTACTGGAGTATAATCCACTCCACTCATGCGATACAGATGGGTTCGTAAGTCAAACGTGGGAATATTCCTGGATTGCTTTTTGCCCCGTCGTTTTGCGGGGGTAGTGGAGAGATTGCAACATCTACTCGCTCAGAAAAACGAGCTGCCCATCTTGCTGTACATGGGTGAAACGGCTCAGAGGGTGACAACGAGGCTAGAAGGTAAGCCTGGCGGCAGACAGAGGCAACCCAAAGCCGAAAAAATAGGGTGAATCCGACGAATCACACTCAATTGTAAAAATGTTGC
>JACJNZ010000028.1 GCA_014695325.1 Cyanobacteria bacterium FACHB-502
CATCGCAAACCGAAACGAGGAGGGTTGAGTCCGCAGCAAAAGGAGGGGAATCGAGCCTTAAGTCAATCGCGAGTGGTCTGTGAAAATGCGTTTGCTGGAGTCAAGCGTTACAACGCGGTGAGCGCTATCTATCGCAATCGAAAAGCGGAGTTTGATGATCACCTTATGCTAACCGCAGCAGGATTATGGAACTTCTACCTGACTGCGGCATAGGAAGAACTTGAAAGGTCGCATTGGCTAGCTCTGTTCTTATTTCCCGACAACTCTAATGTAATATTTCGCTACCCCTTGTTTAAAAGCGATCGATTCCCGTTGTCTTTTCCTTGCATTTCTTGTTCTTTGTGCTACAACCTCATCAATTGTGTGGAGGTAATCACACGAGAATTTACAAACTTATACAGCTATACAGCAACTTCATAACCAACGCTTTGGATGAAAATTCTGTAAATTCTGTATAAAAGCTGAAAAATCTGAGAGATTAGACGAGTGTAAGGGTTCTTCACGTTAAAAGTTCATGGAAGAGCAACTCGAACAGCTCGTGCGTCAGGTTAAGCAAGCCCCACTTGACTCAATGGATCGCCAGCAAACAATAACTCACCTGGCACAGCAAATCCTGAAAGCCCGTCAGGTTGTTCGTCCATTTCGAGGGCGTCTCACGGGAATTTACCAGGAAATTGCTGAACAGGCGCAGCGATATCTACAACAGCTTTTAGAGCAGCGAATTGATTCCTATTATGACCATAGAATGTCGCTGGGGCAATGGACAAGAGACTTACGAAGCGAAACCTTTCAAGCGGTGTTAAGCCGATCGTCCCTACAGCAGCTTGCCCTGGCAGCTAAACAGCATAAGCCTCGGACCCCAGGACACCAGTATGCCATTAGCCAACTCATTCAGGCAATTCAGTTTTCAGGAAAATTAGCTCGGTTACAGTTTACGCCAGACATTTACCAGGATGCAGTGAATCAAACTTTATTATGGGTCTGTCAAAATATCCATTCCTATGATGCTGATCGCGGGGACTTTATGTCCTGGGTTAACTACCGTTTAGATAAGATTGGGCAATTGACTCAGCAAGCGCAGCAAGATCCCTATACTCAGGCAATACAGGGAAAAATCATCAGAACTAAACATCAGCTCAGTGCCCTCCTGCGGCAGCTAAAAGCAACAGACCTGCTGGACTGGTTGATGCTGTATGCGAGGAGGTTAATTCTAGACTTAAACCTCTCCGTTATTGCAGCATTCGTCACCCTTTTAAATCTTTCGATCGCAGTTCAGCAGTCTCCCGACAGTAAGAGTGGACTACTATTTAGAGTTGCACAGGAATTAGTTGATTTACCACCTCCATTGGTTTATAGCGAGGATTTAAGCTTGACAGAAATTTCTCAAGAAGAACCGCTTTCTCTAGCCGATATGCTCAGGCAATATGTAGAGGAAGACCAAGATCACCTACTTAAAAAACAGATTCAGGGACATCCTGAACCAACTCTGCAAACTCTCATACTCGCTCGTTTAGAGGGTAAATCCTGGCATACGCTCTCTCAACAGTACGGTATTAAAGTGCCTACCCTTTCTAATTTCTTCCAGCGTTCTCTCACTGCTCTGGCTCCAAAGATTCGTGAAGCAATTCAATCGCAATTTTCAATTAGCTATGATTTCCCATTCTGAATCCTTTTCAACCTTTACCGTTTCCTTAGCGCAAAGCACTCACATGCTAGCAGAACAGTTTTGCCAGCACCATACCGATTGGCAGAAAGCAGAGCAAATTTATCTCAATACCCTAGCGGTTTATGCGGTAGATTATTACCTGAAATGCTTAGGATACGAGACTGATTGGCAGCATAGTGATAGTCACAACGTTGTTATCCAGTCACTGTTAGATGTTGCAGATTTAATCGTGAAAGACTACGGCAAGTTAGAATGCCGAGCTATCTCACTGGATACCAAGACCGTTTACGTTCCTCAAGAAGTTTGGCACGATCGGCTGGGGTATGTGGCTGTCGCTTTCAATGAAGCGCTGGACGAAGCTGAGATTTTGGGATTTTTTCAGCAGGTTGCGGAAGTAGAAGTACCGCTCAGCCAACTACAACCCTTGGATAATCTATCCGACTACCTATACTTGCACTGTTGCCCCACTGCTGATCAAGCTCAATCAGATCAAGCTGAACCGAATCAAGCTCAATTAACCACAGATATTCAGCAGTGTACTCTCCTCGGAGAATGGCTTAAAAATATCTTTTCAAATGGTTGGAGAGCTTTAGAAGAACAGATGGCAGTGTGGCAGCCACAATTCGCCTTTCAGTTTCGCAACCTTCACTCAAACCAGCAGAAAGATTTATCTTCCACTTCAGTCACCCGCACAAAATTAGTTGAGTTGGGTAGTCCGGAACACACTGTACTCATGCTCCTGACCCTGACCCCAGAGCCGGACACCTCCGCACAGATCCAGATTGAAATTTTACCCACATCAGAGCATCCATTTTTACCTACGGGATTGCAGCTATCGATTCTAGATGAACGGGAAGAAATAGTGATGCAAGCAAAAACCCAGGAAACGAATGATGGAATTCGTTTAGAATTTACTGCTGATCTGGGCAATCGCTTTAGTATAAAAATTTCTTTAGATAATGCGGCGATTACGGAAGGCTTTCTGTTATGATCTCGAAAAGCTTTGTTGACTGCTCCTTCACGATCGAAACTTTCAGTTGCCCGGCTGTTACCGATCTTTAGTGTCACTAATCTTAAGAGTCATGGGGAAGCTTGTCGTCCTAAAGCTTTGTAGCAATGCTGAGGGTTTTTATGCTCTTTTGGAAGTAAGCGATGAAGGAATGCGCCCTCACACCACTGCCATAGGTCAACTTCCTTTACTTCAAACCCTGATCCAGCATTACCAAAATTGGCAATCCGCTTACGATAAGCTGGGACAAACTCATCGAGCGATTCGTCCTGGCAGCATTACACTGGAAGGAACGCTAACCACCCGCCGCAAGACATGCCTGGAACTGGCAGAAAAGCTGCAATCCGAGTTTAATCTATGGCTGCAAGCAACTTCCTTTCTCAGCATTCGAGAAACATTACTGCGAGAGCTGCAGGCTTCTAATCCAATCCAAATCATCATTCAGTCAGACGAGACAGCAATCGCCAAACTGCCTTGGCATCAATGGGATTTGCTCAAAAAGCATGATTCTGTAGAAATTGGGTTCAGTTCATTAGACTATGAGTACCTTGCGCCAAGCTGCTTCGCGACCCGAAACACGCCGCTAAAAATTCTGGCAATTCTGGGACATGCAAGCGACATTGATATCAAGCCAGATCGGGCAATGCTGTCGCAGCTACCAGGGGCAGAAGTTCATTTTCTAGTCGAGGTCACTCGTCAAGGCTTAAGTGAAGCCCTGTGGAGTCAGCGTTGGGATATTCTGTTTTTTGCAGGTCACAGCGACACAGAAGCAGACCGGGGCTATATCTATCTGAATCCAACCGATCGATTAACGCTGGGTGAACTGAAAGCAACTTTGGGACAGGCAGTAAAGCAGGGGTTGCAGTTAGCAATTTTTAACTCTTGCGATGGATTGGGGTTAGCGCAGGAACTTAAATCGTTGGGCATTCCGCAAACGATCGTGATGCGTGAGCCTGTCCCAGACTTTGTTGCCCAGGCTTTTCTAAAGTATTTCCTGCAAGCTTTCGCTCAGGGAGAGCCTTTACAAACAGCGGTGCGACTGGCACGGGAAAAACTGGAAGGACTGGAAGATCGGTTTCCCTGTGCAAGCTGGCTACCTGTAATGGTGCAAAATCCAGCCGCTCCCTTGTTTAGTTGGTCTGCTAGCTCTCCTTCGCAACACCTGGAGCAAGCTAATGTTTCAGCAGCCCCACTGCTTTCTGGCAAACAGTCTTTACTAGGCTGGGGTCGCTTTGCTCTCACAAGCATACTTATAACGGCTAGCGTGACAGCACTGCGTTTACTGGGCGGATTACAGCCGATCGAGCTATGGGCATTTGATCAATGGATGCGGCTTCGACCGGATGAGCCGCCCGATTCCCGTTTACTGCTGGTCGAAGTTACTGAGGAAAACCTGCGGCAATACGGCGGTGCTACCCTGTCCGATCAAATGCTGGCAGAAGGGTTAAAAATTCTAGAAACGAACGGTGCGAGGGCAATCGGCGTTGATATTTATCGAGATATTCCTCAAGAGCCAGGACGGACGAAACTATTACAGCAGCTCCAGCAAAGCAATCGCACCTTTATGATTTGCCAGCACGCAGAAGCGGGTGTTGATCCAGGAACGCCACCGCCAAAAGGTATTTTGCCAGAACAGGTTGGGTTTAGCGATGCGGTTGCTGATGCGGATGATGTTGTTCGCCGCCATTTATTTTCGATGAACCCACCCGATCGCACAAGCTGCGAAACGCACTATGCCTTAAGTTTGGTGTTAGCCGAAAAGTATTTAGAAACCGAAGGGATTTCTGAGTCGGGCACTTTACCCGATGCCTTACAGTTTGGTGAAGTTACCTTGAGGGGCATGGCTGCTCCGGCCGGAGGCTATCAAAGAGCTGATTTAGGCGGATACCAAACTCTGCTCAACTATCGTCGTTCGAATGGCTCAGTGAACCAGTTTGCTCAATCTGTAACCTTCGATGCGCTGATTAAAAACCAGGTTTCTCCCAGCGCGATCGCCGATCGCATCGTGCTAGTTGGTATTACGGCTCAAAGCCGCAAAGATGAGTTCAGAACGCCTTATGGCGAGAAGATTAAGGGAGTCGCACTTCAGGCTCAGATGACCAGCCAGATTGTGAGTGCAACGCTTGACGGACGCTTGCTTCTATGGGCTGGGCATTGGGGCGCAGATCTGATTTGGATTCTGAGTTGGTCAGGTATTGGTGCGTTGGTTGCTGGATTTTGTTCAACCCAACAGCGATTGTGGCTGACTGAGATTGGCGTAGTCCTGCTTCTATCAGGTATTTGTTTCATTGTTTTTTGGAAGTTAGGGTTATGGCTTCCCTGGATTCCGTCAATTGTTGCCCTGGTTTTAACAAGCGTCGTTTGTCAAAGATTTTTCTATAAACCCCTGAGCCCTTTATGACGAAACTTCTTCGATATTTCTTTAAATCTTCTTCTTTCTATTGGCTATTTGGTCTTGTTCTTAGCCTGTTATTCCATAGTATTCCCGTAACTGCAAACGATCGATCGATCGGAAATTCACTGCAAGTGCCGGATGCTGGGTTAGGGAATCAGGCGAATCAGCCTCATCAACACTATCGTCCGCTGATTATTCCCAGTACAGAGTTCCGCAGACTTGCAAGTCGAGGAGGCACGAATGGGCGGAGCCGAGCTGGGACGCGAGGAGATTGTCCCGCAGTCAATGGATCTCCAGAACTCACTGCAATCGTGCCGCTAGCTCAGGGAAGTCTGGACAATGCAGTAGTCGAAACGGCGATCGGGACGACGACAGCCGCTTATCCAACCTTCTGGTTCTACTTGCCCTATTCAACGGACGAAATTCATTCAGTTCAATTTGTGGTCAACGATGAACAGGATATGCCGCTGTTTGCGCCGGTGACAGTGCCGTTAAACAGCTCGTTTCCCGGTCTGGTCAGTATTCAATTACCATCATCTTCACCTCCTTTAGAAGTTGGAAAATATTATCGCTGGTATGTGATGCTGGACTGCTCTCCTCAGGGAGGAAATGATGCGTTTGTGGATGCATTTGTTCAGCGGGTTGCGCTTGCGCCTGGCATTGCTGTCCAGTTAGAAACCGTATCCCCTACTGAAAGAATCAATTTATTGCTTGATAACGGCTCCTGGCACGAAGCAGTCAGTGAGCTTTATGCGCTTCAAATGCAGTCACCCGATGATGTAAGTATTCGAGCAGCATGGTCAAGTATGTTAGAACTCGGTGGGATTACTTCTCAAAGTTCAAACAAGTGAAGTGGTTTATAAAAATTCGGTTAGACATAGCGCATAAGCTAGAGCTTGATGAAAAAGATGAGGCAGAAAATCATCTGCTGAATACTATTGTCTTGTAATTAGGATTTACATAATGGGTAAGGGAAAAATTAAGGGAAATCGAAATCCATCCAGTATGTGGGGAACAGGAGGTACAGATGTCACGTTCACAATATGGAACCCATCTAATGACTTCTTTCCAGCCTGGAAACCGCTCAGTGAAATTGAAAGAGAGGAATCTTTCAACGCTGAAATACCAGCAGGGCAGTTTCAGCAATATCTTCCTTTGTACGTTAATAATGATGGAGTTTTAGATAGCACTGATTCCTTCGTTTTAGAACTTGATTTGAGTGATACCTCAATAGGCTTCAGTCAAGAAACCTATATTTTGCAAGAGGGATGGGATCAGGTTGCTGGTGATGTTGCTGCGTTTGGTGTCGACAGTGTTTTTAATCCTAGATTTGGCAGGTCATTTCCTGAAGAGAGCGATCTTGGCAAAATGTTTCTGGTTGACGGCACTAGCCAACCTTTCGACGCTCCCAAATTAATTGCTGGCGGTCGATTTACTGAAGTGACAATCATCATTGAGGATGCTCAAAGCACAACCCCTGCTGTTCGGCTTGATAGCAATGACAATGTTTATTTTGTTGAAGATGCGGCAGGTAAACCTGGCGTAGATGCTGTGTACGCTGGAGCAGGCAATGATCGCATCGTAGGCAGTAACTTCGCAAGAGAAAGCATTGTAGCATCCTTTCAATATGAAGATTTGATTGCAGATCATCTCTTTGGTGAAGCAGGAAACGACCTATTGCAAGGAGGTTTTAGCGATGATTTGCTAAATGGTGGGTCTGGAAATGATCAACTGTTTGGAGAGCTAGGAGAAGATGCCCTTTATGGCATGATGGGTGACGATATCCTTTGGGGGGACTATGAGGAGAACTACAAAGATGGAAATAATCTGAATGAACGAGCCGGGAGAGATTATTTAAACGGTGGTTCGGGCAACGATGCCCTGTTTGGGGGGGCAGGGGCAGATTTACTATTTGGTGGGGATGGGATTGATTATTTAAGTGCAGGCAAGAAAGGGACAACTAGCATGCATCCTCAGTGGTTAGAAGGAGGAGCAGGCGGCGATCGGTTTGATTTCTATACTGATGCCTGGGTGCTAAGTAAGCCGGGTTCTGATGTTGATCTTACCGATGGTTCAAGGGTTCTGGAACAAATTTTCATATTAGACTTTAATGCTGCGGAAGGAGATAGAATCGGCATTTACGTCGGCACAAGCTATAGTTCTGACTTTGAATCTGCTGAACTCCCAATAAATGCACCTATTAATGCAGAACAGTTTCACTTTGGAACAGAAGCAGCAGACGAATCCGATCGATTTATTTTTAGTAGTGGAGCATTCTACAGTAGTGGAGCACTCTACTTCGATCGAGATGGAACAGGTGCATCTCCAAAAGTATTCCTTGCGTTTATAGATAACACATCTAATTTGACTCACCAAGATATTGTTACCTTTGATGACTCTAATCGTTTGCCTCCTCCAAGCCAGCCGCTTCCAGTTATTCCATCGGTTCAATTCTCACAATCCATCTATCAAGTCAATGAGAATGCAGACACAGCCACTCTCACACTTTCTCGAACAGGTGATGTAAGAGGACGATCGCAGGTTCAAGTTAACATTACGGGTGGCACAGCAACGGACGCAGATTATAACAATTCTTTTCCTTTAACGGTTACATTTGGAATCAGCGAAACCAGCAAAACAATTAATATTCCGATCGCCCAAGATGGACTGGTAGAAGAAACAGAAATCATCAACTTCTCCATTACAACTGTCAATGATCCCGCTGCTGGAACGGTTGAAACTCTGACTGGCGTAATTCAAACAGCGGCTTTGGCGATCGTGGATGATGATATTTCACCGACTTCTCAGCAGGGAGCCTCAGATAACAAGCCGGGTAATCAGCCAGGCAATCAGCCAGATCCTCTGACTGGAAATCCTCAAAAGAACATTTTGGTTTCTGGCAGGGGCAATGATACTTTACGGGGTGGAGCAGGCGACGAGATTTTGCAGAGTGGAACAGGGAACGATCGATTGTTTGGTGGAAAAGGCAGAGATATTTTTGTCTTAGAGAAAGGAAAAGGAAGAGACATTATTCAGGACTTTGAAGATAAACGCGATTATCTGGGGCTAACAGCAGGCTTAAATTTCAAGAATTTGACAATTAGACAGCAGGGCAGAAATGCACTAATTAGCTTCGGCAGAGATGAACTAGCCCTTTTGAAAGGAGTTCGTGTAAATCAAATTTCAGCCGTTGATTGTACCTCATATGTCATCTAAGCGTTCTAGTGCTTAATTAAATTTCTTACCAACATCAGATAGGAATTATCATGACAGGAAAAGGAAAAGCGAGAGATCGAAACCGCACAACCTGGTGGGCTGATAGTTTTTTCACTTGGAATGCAACGAATTTTTTCAGTCTGGTCTTAGACCAGATTGCGCATTACCTATTAGAAACAACAGGTGGGAGGAAGTTATGAATAGGAAAGGTAAAGGTAGAGATCGTAACTCTTCAAGCTGGTGGGGTGATGATGCAAATTGGTGGCAGCCTAAAGACTTTATACCCGCTTGGATTCCTCTGGAGCAGATTAACTCCAAAATGTTCATTCCATTTGATAGTGAAATATCATCTGGTCAGTTCCAGAAATATCTGCCGTTGTATGTTAACAATGATGGTTATAAGGATGGGGTTAACGTTCTAGTTCTAGAGCTTGAGGAGAGCAACTCTTCAGTTGGATTTAGCCAGGAAATATATGTGTTGCGAGAGGTTTGGGATAGTGTTCCTGGCGATGCTTGGGAACAAAATACAGATTATATGTCTTATCCAGAATCAACTTCTATTTCTGGTGAGTCTGAGTTCAGTAGAAGTGTGGTAATAGAAGCACAAAGAAGGATGTTTCTTGTTGATGAGACAAATCAACTAATTAATACGCCGAAACTTGTATATGGAGGCAGATTTAAAGAGGCAATCATTGTTATTGAAGATGCCCAAAGTACAGTACCTCCTATCAAGCTAGATGACAGCAATAACGTTTATGCAGTTCCAATTAAAACGATCACTCATACAACAGAAATTAATGGTGAACTCCGAACGTTCAGCAGAACTGAATTTGAAGCAGACGTAATTTATGCTGGAGATGGAAATGATCAAATTCTCATTCCAAATTATGATGTTGGCGAGCTAGCAGTTTTTGGCGAAGCAGGCGATGACTTACTTCGCGGCGTCGGTAGAAGTTCAGCTCTCCTAAACGGTGGTTCTGGAAATGACATTCTTTCTGGAGGGAACATCTTAGACGGAATGGCAGGAGATGACATTCTGTCAATGGGAGGTGGCTTAACTGGAGGGTCTGGAAACGATCTCCTTTTTCAAGGTAGAGAGAGGATGTTTGGTGGAGACGGAATTGACTTTCTCTCTGGCAGTGGAACGTTATATTACCTGGAAGGAGGAGCAGGAGCAGATCGATTTGAACTATACGATCCTCCTCAAAGCCTTACCTTAACCGGAATTACTGATTTCGAGATTACGGAAGATAAAATTGGAATCTACGTCGGCACTGCTTTGCCTTCAATCTTTAGAGGTGCAGGCTTGACAGTGAATGCTCCTATTAGTGCAAATCAGTTTCACCTAGGTACGGCTGCAGCAGATAGAGACGATCGCTTCATCTATGATAAGGAAACTGGTGAACTTTATTTTGATGCTGACGGAACTGGTTCCAAACCCCAAACCCCAATTTTTTCTCGAGTTTCAAGTGAAGCTTTGGGAGGCAGAATGTCGTCGCTTGCGTCCGGAACGCCTGCTGGTCTGAATCATACGCACATTGTCACCTTTGATGACTCCAATCGTTTGCCTCCTCCAAGTCAGCCACTTCCAGCCATTCCATCCGTTCAATTCTCTCAATCTACTTATGAAGTGAGTGAAGATGCAGGTACAGCCACTCTCACGCTTTCTCGAACAGGTGATGTAAGAGGACGATCGCAGGTTCAAGTTAGCGTTACGGGTGGAACAGCCACAGCTACAGACTACGAAAGTAATTTCCCTTTAACGGTGACGTTTGGCATCAGTGAAGCCAGCAAAACGATTGATATCCCCATTATTCAAAATACAGTAGTTGAAGAAACGGAATCTATCATATTCTCAATCATGAGCGTTAACGATCCTGCTGCTGGAACGGTTGAAACGACAATGGAATCAGTTCGTACAGCAACCTTGTCTATCCAAGATGATGATATTTCTCCTTCTCCAACAGACAATCGAACAGACGAAAAAATTATCGAGGATGAGGTTACTAAGCAGACTACCAATCAAATTACCGACAAGCCTGGCGTTAGAATTGTTACGGGCAACAGAAACGATATTCTCAGAGGTGGTGAAGGCGATGATTTGCTTATCAGCGGCAAAGGAAACGATCGATTGTTCGGCGGAAAAGGTAAGGATATTTTTGCTTTAGGGAGAGGGAGAGGGAGAGATATAATTCAGGACTTTGAGAACCAACAAGACCGCTTGGGCTTAATCGCTGGATTGCAATACAAAAGACTGATAGTCATTCAGCAGGGCAAGAACACACTGATTTCTCTTGGAAAAGATGAACTTGCCCTACTGAAAGGAATCCGCACCAGTCAACTCTCAGCCGCTGATTTCACAGCCTTTAACGCAGCAATACCATGGTCATAAAGCGTTTCCGTCTACTGCATCTTCGATCGCTACAGAGTGCGACTGGTGTAATTTTGCTTGGTTTAGGGTGGATGAATCAGGCTCAAGCACAGATTACGCCCGACGCAACCCTGCCTAATGCTTCTCAGGTGACGCGAGACGGCAACAGACACGTCATTACAGGAGGAACACAATCAGGCAGAAACCTGTTTCATAGCTTCAGAAACTTTTCTGTTCCCAATCAAAACACTGCTTCGTTTCGGCAGATTGACCCAGGCATTGAAAATATCTTCTCTCGCGTTACGGGTGCTTCTGCTTCCAGGATTAATGGAACGATCGAAGCCCACAACCGTGACGGCAGCTTGAGCAGAGCTAGCCTGTTTCTCATCAACCCCAACGGCATCCTTTTCGGTCCCGACGCTTCCCTTAACATTGGCGGCTCATTTATTGCTACGACTGCAAACAGCATTCAATTTGATGATGGAACTCAGTTTAGCGCGGTCAACCCTCAGGCAAACCCTTTACTGACAGTTAGCGTTCCCGTTGGAATTCAGTTTGGTCGCAGTCCGGGTAGGATTGTCAATCGTTCGGAGGTTGACTTCAATACTAATGCACCATTACTGGATAGTGCAGACAATTCTCTCCCTGCTCCTTTTAATGATTCCTCTATCAATCCCTTTGAAGGCTTAAGAGTCGCTTCTAATCAGACGATCGCTCTTCTGGGCGGCAATGTTCAATTTCCTGGAGGAGAGCTAACTGCACCCGGAGGACATATCGAAGTTTCTAGCATGGGTGGTGCAGGGCTGGTACGTTTAATCCAAATGGATCAGGGCTGGCGATTTAACTACAGCAATCAGCAGCAGTTCGGCAATATCCGGCTGGTCAATACAGATCTGGATGTTAGCGGCGATCGTGCCGGAAGTATTCAAATACTGGGCGATCGAATTTATATTGCGAACCCAGATGGAGGTGGGGTTCGAGCTTATACCTATAGCCAAAATAGCGGCTCAATTAATATTCAAGGAACTCACCTGATTGTAGAAGATGATGGTTTTATCTCAGCCGAAACCTATGGTTCAGGACAAGGTGGAAATATCCAGATTACAACCAATCAGCTTACTGTCGAAGATGCTTTGATTACAACTGGAACCCTTAGTTCAGGACAGGGAGGGAACATTCAAGTTACAACAAATCGACTGCTGATTAATGATGGTGGACAAATTGCTGCGAATACTTACGCCAACGGACAAGGCGGCGATGTTGTTGTCAGAGCTTCTGATTCCGTTGAAATCAGAGACGCTTCGCGCCAACAGAACGGACAGCCCGAACTTAACAGCAATAAGGAACCTTTCCCCAGCGGAGTGATTGCCCGTGTTGCTTGTCTCCCTGAACAGGGATGTAGTCAGGTAACGGGTCAGGGAGGAAATATTTTAATTGAGACAGACAACCTTCGATTGCTCGACGGCGGACAGATAAGTGCTGATACCTATGCTACAGGAAGCGCGGGTTCAATTACAGTAAGAGCTTCTAATATCGAGATTATCGGAACTGTCCTTAACGCCAACGGTAGTTCAGTGACGAATGGGGGACGAACGGCTCCCAGTTCCCTATCGACCATTACGCAAGCTAGCGGCAATGCGGGACGAATTGAGGTTGCAACCAATCGCCTCAGCGTTAGAGATGGGGCAACGCTTCAGTCCAGCACCTTGGGAGCGGGCAATGCGGGTAATTTGCGGGTTGAAGCCACTGAATCGATCGAGCTAATTGGCGTTGGTGCAGGGACAGAAGTTCCGGCGGGACTATTCTCTTTCTCAGGCGGAATTCCAGAAACCGCATTTGAGCTGAATCGCAATGCCACAGGCAGAGCTGGAAACCTGCGGGTTGCTGCCCGATCGATCATTATGCGGGATAGTGCAGTGATTGCGGTCGGAAGTGCTAATCCTAATCTGGATCGGCAGGGTCGTGCCGGAAATTTGCTGATCACTGCGGATCAGTTGCAGGCGGCTGATCAGGCTCGTTTATTGGCAAACACGAATTCGGGGCGGGGCGGAGATCTCAACCTGCGAATTGCTGACTTGCTCTTGCTTAGTCAAAATAGCCAAATTTCTACCACCGCAGGCAGTGAAAGACGCGGCGGAAATGGAGGCAATATTGCTCTAAATAGCGGGTTTCTGATTGCTGCCCCGAATACAAACGCTGATATCACTGCGAATGCCTTTACCGGAAATGGTGGAGAAATTCGCATTAATGCCGCAGGAGTTCTTGGTCTAACTGCAACCGACACCCTGACCCCTGACAGCAATCCACAAAATGACATCACTGCAAGTTCTGCTTTGGGCGTGAACGGCGAGATTCGCATTAATGGTCTAAGGACTGACCCAACTCGTGGCTTACAGCTTCCAGAAGCCCCCGTTAATGAACCTCTGCTTGCCCAAAGCTGCTTGCCTGTGACAAACGCTGCGAGTGGACGTAGCTCTTTTGTGGCGAGTGGACGGGGTGGGCTACCTCCTTCTCCTTATAACTTCTTGAGCAGTGATGATCTTTGGCAAGACTGGCGACTGACCGCAGTCGAACCCGAAGCAGCAAGCGATCGATCGGCAGCCGTTTTTTCTCCTGCTCCGGCTCCTTCTGGTTCAACTGTAGACATTGTCGAAGCTCAGGGCTGGATTCGCAATGCAGCAGGGCAGATTGAATTAGTTGCTCAGGTATCTGTACCCAGTTCCGTTTCATCTACCCTGTCCTTGCTGAATTGTTCTCCTCTGTCTCATGCTTCCCAAACACGCTTAGGAGAAACGCCCTGATGAAATTAATGCGCTACCGATGGAAGTTTCTAAAGCTTGCCAGTATTACTGTATTCAGTTCACTAATCGCCTTAGGCGTTCACCTTCTGACCCCAGAGACCCTATTTGCGGCTGCTGCCGATCCCGCTCACTTCATTCAGGAAGGTCGGCAACACTATCAAGCAGGTCAGTTTTATGATGCCACTCGAAAGTTAGAACAGTCTGCCCAGATTTATGCCGATCGTCATAATGTTCTTAACCAAGCGATTGCGCTTACTTACCTGGCATTGAGCTATCAGCAACTGGGAGAAGTACCGCTTGCTCAAACCACGATCGCGCAAAGCCTATCTCTGGTTCCTCCCTCTGGAGGCAGTCAATCGCAGCAGCAAGTTCGAGCACAAGCCCTCACTGCTCAAGGGCAAATTCAGCTTGCTAGCGGACAGCCGGAACAGGCGCTCGAAAGCTGGCAACAGGCACGAGCGGATTATCAAACGCTCGGTGATGAGATTGGTCAACTGGGAACTCAAATCAATCAAATTCAGGCGTTGCGATCGATCGGATACTATCGGCAAGCACAGAATCAAATAGAGACATTAGAATCTAACCTCACGCGATCGCCTGAACCAGAACTACAAATGTTAGGGTGGCGTAGTTTGGGGAACTTGCTGCGAACGCTCGGACAGCTAGACCAATCCAGGGCTGCGTTGGAGGAAAGTTGGCGAATTGCTCAAGCTCAGCCTTCTCAATTGGAGCAATCCGCTGTCCTGCTGAGCTTGGGGAATACCGAAACAGCCCTTGGCGATCAGCAGTTGAATCGGCAGTTGATTCATCAGCGAGACGATTGTGCGAGTTGGAGTGTCAGCGAGGGGGCTCTCCAGCACTATCAACAGGCAGTAGCACATTATCAGCAGAGTGCCGTTCAATCACCTGCAACACTGCTGGGAGTTACTGCACAGCTCAACGCCCTCAGTCTTCAGCTAAAACTCCGACAACCGATTGCTTTAGAAGAATTACAGCAAATCCGAGCGCAGCTTGATCAGCTGCCGACTAGTCGTTCTACCATTTTCGCCAAAATTAATTTCGCTAAAAATACCCTCTGCTATTCTCAGTCCACTTCTATTTTCTCACCAGATGTTGAACAGATCGTAACTTCCATCCTGGAGTCCGCTGTTCAACAAGCAAAAGCGTTGGGGGACGATCGCGCTCATGCCTATGCTCTAGGAACGTTGGGGCAGATAGAGGAAGTTCTTACAAAATTACCGGAGGCTCAACAAAAAACTGCGGAGGCACTAGGAATTGCGCGTCAGGTTCGAGCCAGTGATATTGCTTATCAGTGGGAATGGCAAATGGCTCGCATTTTACGACAGACAGGAGAGACTCAGCAGGCTTTGAACTATTATCAGGCTGCTTTTAATACACTGAAAGAACTACGAAGCGACTTGACTGTGCTTGACACCGATCTGCAATTTTCGTTTCGAGAAACAGTTGAACCTTTTTATCGAGAATATGTCGATTTGCTGTTAGTTCATAATCCGACTCAGCCTCAACTACAGCAGTCCAGAGCAGTGATTGAAGCCCTCCAACTTGCAGAACTAGACGATTTCTTCCGCGATGCTTGCTCCAATGCAAAACCAGAGTTGCTGGATCAGGTCGCTGATCAGCAAGACCCTTCAGCAGCAATTGTCTATACGATTCTTTTGAGCGATCGTTTAGAAATCATTCTCAAACTGCCTCAACAGGAAGAATTACAGCACTACGTCACCTATGAGAACGAACCAACAATTATTAGTACTTTGCAGGAGTTGCGAAATCAGCTTGAGCTTCCCTACACAATTAACACCCTCAAACAGCCAGCAGCTCAACTTTATGGTTGGCTGATTAAGCCGATCGAAACAGCTCTTCTGGAAAACAAAATTCAGACGCTAGTTTTTACATTAGATAGTGGATTAAGAAATATCCCTGTTGCTGCCTTGTTTAACGGAGAGCAGTATTTGATCGAAAACTATGCCGTCGCAGTTACGCCAGGATTACAGCTTCTTGAGCCCAGGCCCCTCCAGCAGATTCGACCCAGGCTTCTTGCAGGTGGATTGGCAGAGCCAAATCCTGAGGTACAGCCTTATCTTGGTCCGCTCGCTGGTGTTCCAGATGAATTAGCCGCAATTCAGGCAGTTGTTCCTAGAAGTGTTGAACTGTTGAATGATGAGTTTACTAAAGAAAAAGTTGAAGAAGTGATTCAATCTCAACCAATGTCGATTGTTCACCTGGCAACCCACGGACGCTTTAGCTCAAACTTAACTGGCACCTTTATCCTTACCCATAACGCCCCTGTTAATGTCAACGAACTACAAGTCGTCCTGCAAAATCGGAGTGCTACCGATCTAGATGCGATTGAGCTACTGGTTCTCAGTGCTTGCGACACTGCAAAAGGAGACGATCGAGCAACGCTAGGCATGGCAGGAATTGCAGTTCGATCTGGCGCACGTAGCACTCTTGCCTCTCTTTGGAAGGCTAATGACAAAGCAACAGCAGAATTAATTCGTAAATTCTATGAGCAGATATTTAGAGAAAATGCAGCAATAAACAAAGCCGCTGCTTTACGAGCAGCTCAACTGTTTTTGCTAAGAAACCCCGATTTCCAGCATCCTCGTAATTGGGCACACTTTGTTTTGCTGGGAAACTGGTTGTAATCTGATACAAACAATCTTCGCATTATTCCAGTGTAAAGCGATCGACTGCTCGTATTGTGAGATGTGTGATCCTGCTGTCAGTCCTTTTTCATCGTGTGAATAGTAATATGACCTGCTGGCGTTCCCCTGCTGTACTGCTGCTTGTTGCTCTGACTGGGCTGCTAGGAGGATCAGCACTTGCTCAGACGGCTGTACCGCAAGTTCCTGAGTCCACGAGAACGCCTCAACTTCCCTTGCAGGAAAATCAGCCGCCTTCGCTGCAACCCCAGCCCGTTCCCCAACCGTCGCTACCGCTCCCCAATCCTGATGAGTTGCTCCGACCCTCGCCTCAAGCCCCGGCTACCCCTCAACCTGTTCTGGGGGAAGTACCGACGACCATTCAAGTCGATCGCTTTGAAGTCGTGGGCAGTACGGTTTTTACCCCTGAGGAACTGGCAGCCGTTACTGAGCCGTTTACTAACCGCGATATTACTTTTGCTGAACTGCTCGAAGCGCGATCGGCAGTGACGCAGCTCTATGTCAACGAAGGCTACATTACATCAGGCGCAATTATTCCGCCCCAAGCTCTGCAAGCGGGAGTAGTGACCATTCAGGTGATCGAAGGCAACTTAGAAGCAATCGACATCAGCGGACTTACTCGCCTCAGACTCAGCTATGTGCACGATCGTTTAGAACTTGCTGCCCAAACACCGCTCAATGTGAACCGCCTGCTCGAAGGGTTACAGCTCTTGCAGCTCAATCCATTGATCCAAAGCATTTCGGCGGATTTGCAAGCAGGCGTGCGTCCGGGAACGAGCGTTTTGGCAGTGCAGGTAACCGAGGCAGACTCGTTCAATACCGCTCTGTCGATCGACAATGGACGATCGCCCAGCGTCGGCAGCTTTCGGCGGCAGGTCGAACTCACGCAAGCAAATCTATTGGGCTTCGGCGATGGGTTGACAGTTGCCTACAGCAATACGGATGGCAGCAATACACTCAATACTAGCTATACTCTGCCGCTCAATGCACGAAATGGCACTTTGCAGTTGGCGATCGGCGCATCGGATAGTCAAGTGATCGAAGAGCCGTTTGACGAACTGGAGATTAGTGCGATATCGCGCTACTACGAACTGACCTTTCGCCAGCCGCTGAGTCAAACGCCGACCGAAGAATTCGCGCTGGGACTCACTGCTTCTCGCCAGGAAAGCGAAACGGAATTAGGCTTGGATGATATTGGTCCATTTCCCTTCTCACCCGGAGCCGATGAAGCAGGGCGAACCCGTGTCTCGGCAGTGCGGTTCTTTCAGGAATGGACGCAGCGCAATAGTCAGCAGGTGATTGCTGTACGATCGCAGTTTAGCCTCGGACTCAATTTATTTGATGCCACCGTGAACGATGACGCACCCGACAGTCGGTTTTTAGCTTGGCGCGGACAGGGGCAATGGGTGCGATTGCTGACTCCTGATGCGCTGCTGCTGGTACGAGGGAATGTTCAGCTTGCAGACGGTGCTTTACTGCCGCTAGAGCAGTTTGGATTGGGCGGACAGCAGAGCGTGCGAGGTTACAGACAAGATGCCCTGCTCACGGATAACGGGGCGTTGCTTTCTGCCGAGGTGCGAGTGCCCATTCTGCGTATTTCCGAATGGCGAGGACTGCTGCAACTGTCGCCGTTTGCGGATGTGGGTGCAGCTTGGAACAGCGGCAATAATCCAGATCCAGAATCAAATGCGTTAGTCGGTGTTGGGGTAGGTCTATTGTGGCAGCAGGGCGATCGCTTTTTGGCACGGCTCGACTGGGGTATTCCGCTGGTGTCGAGCGATGCCGGAGACAGTTTGCAAGAAAATGGAGTGTATTTCTCTCTAATCTACTCACCGCTTTAATTGGAGTGTGGGAAGCGAAGCTGCAACAGAGGGCAACAGTCCTTGTCCATCTCAGCCCTTTTCGCTTATTGCAAAACAAAGCTCGTACTTTAGACTGATAAATTGTTGTCGCGTCCTGCGATCGATGACCGCGACCCGCTTACGAGAAGTGCAACGAGATAAATCAGATCGCCCTAGAAGTGTTGTGTAGAGCGGAACTGATGGATTGCCGAAACGGATATTTGGATCGATGAGTTCATTTACTGAAGGAAGCTGAGAATCCGATCGCCTTCAACTGGTTGCGAGTTTTCCTGGTTGGACGAATTTGTCTGAAAGCTCCTGATTGCCTGAGCCTCTATCGTTTCTGACTAAAATGGCTCAAGTCCTTTTCGTTTGACAGGTGCTCGGAGCAAGAATGGCTCAATCCCAACAGTGGCAATCGATTCCGGTTGTGTCGCAAAAACTGTTTTAGGACAAATGATTCAGTATCGTTTGCATTTCCTAAACAGCAATTCTAAAGATCGCTTCGATGAATTTCACTTGAGACACACTATCCCCTTGTTTGACTCCTTTGACTTGTCCTTTCTTAATCATATTCATTGCTTCAATCCCACTTAACGTTCTTCTCGTGCTGTTGAACGTTTTAAATCCCATCATCGGCTTCACGATACGCTTAATATTTCGATGATCTTGCTCAATCACATTATTCAAGTATTTACTTTGCCTTAATTCGGTCTCCTGATCAATCGTCTCATCCCCTTTGAGAACCTCCATAGCGACTGGGTAGGCCGCATTTGTATCGACGGTAATCACACGTGGAGCTTGAGTGTGCTGACCCTGCAAAACCTTGCGAAAGAATCGCGCTGCTGCCTTGCCGTTCCGCTTTGCACTCAGCATGAAATCTAGAGTATTGCCCTGGGAATCAACAGCACGATACAGATATTTCCACGCTCCCTTGACCTTAATATAGGTTTCGTCCACTCGCCAAGAATCATTTGTAAGCTTGAGGTGTGAGCGAATGCGTTTGTCGAGTTCTGGCGAGTATTTCAACACCCAACGATTAATTGTCGAGTGATCTACCTCCACTCCTCGCTCCTGCATTATCTCCTCCAAATCTCGGTAGCTGAGGGCGTAACGGCAATACCAACGAACATTGAGCAGGATGATTTCAGGCAGAAAGTGCCGCCACTTGAATAGAGAAGCAGTAGACATCGGAGGATTGTGAGGAGAGTTTAGTCCTGCTTACCTTACCATTTCCTGGTTTTTGCGACACAACCGCTTTGTCCACCCGGCAAAAGTCCTGGTTCTGGAAACCTTGCTACAGTAGAACGGACTGAAGGAGGATTCGTCGTGATCAGAGCCTGTTTTCTTCGTTCAATGCGCGAAGGGGTAGGTGTTTTTAGATATCGTGATTCAGAATGACTGGAATAACCGATAGCACAAAGGTTTCAGAAAATTGACAGAAAATTTGATCCGCGCAACGTCTGGAAGCTCCACTATGTATGACATTTAGGCTTTGGTTTAGAAAAATGTTGTCGCTCCCACAGCAGGTAATGCTAGGATTTAGAGCAGATCCGCGCAATCGAACCTCGAAAACTGCATATTGCAATTACTTCAGGTTCCCGCTCTGATGATCATCTACAAACCCTTTCAGGGATTGAAACAAGATTCACTTGTGGATATAGCTTCGTATTCAGCAGCTGATGATCATCTACAAACCCTTTCAGGGATTGAAACAAGTAGCGAAGTGAGTTCATCGTGTGTTGCCTGATCTGATGATCATCTACAAACCCTTTCAGGGATTGAAACGCATCCCGACGCCGAGCATGGTCAGTCGTTTGATTCTGATGATCATCTACAAACCCTTTCAGGGATTGAAACCAATCCAGAGCCACTGCTGAAGGCAGAATTAAGTCTGATGATCATCTACAAACCCTTTCAGGGATTGAAACCAGCAAACTTACCCCAGGACATCGTTTGATGCCGATCTGATGATCATCTACAAACCCTTTCAGGGATTGAAACGAGTGAGCAAATTTTTAGCGTCAGGCACAGGCACTCTGATGATCATCTACAAACCCTTTCAGGGATTGAAACAGGGAGCGTTTGTGGCGAAGAAAAGCAAAGACGGGCTGATGATCATCTACAAACCCTTTCAGGGATTGAAACAAGTAAAAAATTAAATAAAAGCTTCTACCTTGCTGATGATCATCTACAAACCCTTTCAGGGATTGAAACAAAACCGTATGAGGCTGCCTACAACCCCTGGACCTGATGATCATCTACAAACCCTTTCAGGGATTGAAACCCTTTAATTGTTGCTGGGGGTGGTGGTGCTTTAGCTGATGATCATCTACAAACCCTTTCAGGGATTGAAACTTAGATTTGATCCCTTCGAGATCAGGTACTTTGACACTGATGATCATCTACAAACCCTTTCAGGGATTGAAACCTAACTCGATCGGCCGTTCCCATTGCTGCTCAGCCTGATGATCATCTACAAACCCTTTCAGGGATTGAAACCAGCCAACCATAAGCGCGTTCGAGTACCACTCCAGACTGATGATCATCTACAAACCCTTTCAGGGATTGAAACGGCGATCGACCCGCGCCGCGTCCTTCCAATTGGCTGATGATCATCTACAAACCCTTTCAGGGATTGAAACTCAGTAGGAAGCCAAATAGCACCATCAGGGGCATCAACTGATGATCATCTACAAACCCTTTCAGGGATTGAAACGATCGATCGCCTACTCCAGCCGCGATCGTCGCAGAGCTGATGATCATCTACAAACCCTTTCAGGGATTGAAACCTTCCGGCTGCCACTTTCGGGAGCCACCCGATCGAACTGATGATCATCTACAAACCCTTTCAGGGATTGAAACTCAGCAGCTCTCAGAGTCGCTTCAATCGAATTATTCAACTGATGATCATCTACAAACCCTTTCAGGGATTGAAACCTGCCAGAAGATAAGGATTCAGGCCACCATCGGCGATCGAATCTGATGATCATCTACAAACCCTTTCAGGGATTGAAACAAGCGATGCCAATGGAACGCGATCTGGCGATCGGCTGATGATCATCTACAAACCCTTTCAGGGATTGAAACGAAATGCGAGTAGGGTTTCGCGGTGAACCGCTAAGCTGATGATCATCTACAAACCCTTTCAGGGATTGAAACGTTAATCATCGTCATCGACCTGTACCTTCTCCACGTCTGATGATCATCTACAAACCCTTTCAGGGATTGAAACGAGTCGTTGGGCTGAATCAAAACAACTAAATAAGAGACTGATGATCATCTACAAACCCTTTCAGGGATTGAAACATAGGTTCCCGTGTAGTGCTTTGCCATGTGCTGAATCACGCTGATGATCATCTACAAACCCTTTCAGGGATTGAAACCTCGATCGCAATGGTTGGGGAAAACTGCGTCACCCTGATGATCATCTACAAACCCTTTCAGGGATTGAAACTTTGAAAGCTTCTCCTGCTGATTTCGTTCCTGAGAGCTGATGATCATCTACAAACCCTTTCAGGGATTGAAACGCAGTAAATATTGAGGGGGGAGGAGACAGCAACTACTGATGATCATCTACAAACCCTTTCAGGGATTGAAACGAAAGAGGGTAGAGTTAACCAGAAGGTTTAGGTTAATTACTTGGCAGTGATCACCGGAAAATCCTTTCAGGGATTGGAACATAAGGCTAACGACTAGAATCAATGAGCGTTGTACTGTTCAACCATTGCTAGCAGTTCTTGCTTAAACCGATCGCGAATTCCATCTGGGAACACAATTACACATTCAGGTCCATAGCGACGCACTTCTCGAATGAGCCAGAAAGGATTAACAACTCTTCGAGTGACACACCTTACATTGTCAATCACTTCATCCTGAATATCGTCGTTTTTAGGCTCATAGGCTCGGACAAGCCCACCCCTAAAGTGTAATTTAACTTCAACTGTGTCAAAATTACCGCGCCACTCCCCAGTCATTGGGAAAATTGCCTGAATGCGATCCAACCTGAGGCAGCGGTTATGCCTCAGTTCAGGTAAGTCAGTACTATCTTCTGTTTGGGTACACCAAATCTGCAAATAGTAACGTTTCTCATAAAAAACGATTTCGGCATAATGAACTGTGTACTCTAGGGATTGCCCTTGAGCGTTCTGGTAAACCAGATGAAAAGGCTGTTTCTGTGCAATCAGTTGATCGGTCTGAATTCGCCACCCCTCTAAAGGCTGGCTGATTTGCTGAATCAAACTCTGCCGTATCGGAGCTTCCAATTCCCCCTTATCAATCAGAAGTGTAAGTACACTTTTAGCCTCCTCGATGTATCCTGCATCAAGGAGGCTAACGATACTTTGACGCAGTGCATTAGTCTGAGCTGGTTCAAATTTGAAGGGTTTCCCTACCTCAAGCTCCTGCCAAGCAATAGCAGAAACTAAGCCCGAAGGGCTGGGATTGTTACCCCAGCGAATATTTAGCTGTTCAGCCAGTGCCTCTAGCTTTTCCTTTGTTCTCGGCGGAACCGATAAAGTCAGGGTTTCTTTCTTTCTAGGCATTTTTCAGAAGACATTCAATTTGTACTTGCACTTTTGAGTAAGCTATGTGATACTTCTTTTTGTAATTACATTCTATCACTTTAAAGTTAAACGCACTGAAACTACTGGCAAGCCTGCCAAAGGAGTTTGTGATGACGCAGCTAGAGAAGCTGTCTTCTGTGTTAAGTGATGGCAACTGGCATTCAACCCAAAAACTGGTACAAGAAGTCGGACATCGCTTTTCGGCAACGATGCACACTGCCGTTAAACAGCACGGCTATCGGATTGAGAAGCGAAAAGGAAGCGATCGTCAGTATGAGTATCGGCTGGTTCGTACTGTGAAGGCAGCAAGTTAAGGGATGCAGCTGATTGGGAAAACTATTATGGGCGTTCTAAGTTTTAGTGAAAAGTCCGGGACTTAAAGTACAAGGCAGTAGAAGCAGACAGGGGCGAAATTTTGTATTTTCACGATCTGGATTGACCTTTTGTAACAGGTAGGCGCTTATGTCGTTATTAAATCGCTCTCCTAAAATACTGGACGATCGCTACTTTCAGGAAATTCGTCCCAGGCTTTATGAGCTGCATAGTAAGCACCAACAGTCAGGTGTCCGTGAAAGTCGAACACTGGCAGAGCATTTAGATTCAGCGTGTCAGTTTAGTTTAACTGTCAGTCGTTTAGCGGGAGTACCCGAAGCACAGCGATCGGTACTCCTAGCTGCTACAGCTGTTCATGACCTGAATAAATTAGATGGCGCAAATGGGCGAAACGTCAGAACTTTAGCAAGAGACCCCAAATTCCTCAAGTTGCAACTGGAACAAGCTGGAGTTCATATGCTTGTTCAAACTGATGCAGACTTGGAACTGACTCGCAAATTGATTGAGCGTCACTCTGGGCATAATGTGAGTGATGGTGCCAGATTTTTGCCCGAAGAGCCGCAGATTGAGCAATGGGCATCTATTCTTAGAGCCGCAGACTTATTTGATTTAGAGCTGAAAGAAGATAAGCTAATTCAAAAAATTCGGACTGAATTGATCCATGCTTTGGGTCGTCCCTGTGAGCTTTACTGGGTCAGAATTACTGAGGATCGGGGCTACATCACTGCTCTATTGCTCAATGCCTGCGAGGAGGTTTTACAGCAGCAGCAATATAACGTGCTGGCAGTCTCTCCAGATGGGATTTTGGTTGAAGGTGCAGCAAACTCAGAACTGGATTTAACGGCTAAGATTGCAGCTGTTTGGCAAACAAAAATTGATCAGGTTTTTGGCGGCAATATTGAGCAACTGGTTAGAGCAACGAAAGACGGAATTAAGATCTCTAATCAAGCTGTGCAGCACGATTGCGAAGAAGTTTTGAATATTGTTCTGGCATTACTGGAAAAGAAGAAAGCAGGCTTTAAGCTAGATAAAATTGAAAGCGACATTGAAAAGTGGGGCAACCAGAAGGTTACTGCTGAAGCACTCCAAGCTGCATTAGATGCAGGACTAATGCCAGTCACTAATGCAGAAGAATTTTGCATTTCTGAGGGTATGAAAGCAGCATACCTCAGCTATCGAGAAGTCGAGCCTGCCTTAACGCCCAAGCAAGTCTGGGATAAGATTGCGGCTCATGCAGGCTTATCGGAACAGCAGCGATTAGTGTTAGAACCATTCGATGCACTTTATGGACGAGCGCTTTTTGCAGCGAAGACATCACCCAATGGAATACAGGGAGTGATCGCCGCCCTACAGGAATCGTTAGAGTTGCGGCAGAGAGCAACCCAATCCAACGATGCTGAAGTTTCAGAGGAAATGGTTATTGCCGTTCAGCGATCAATTAGCTGTGCGTTTATCAAAAATACGGCGGGCAACTCTGAATTAACGACATATATTGAAGCCAATCCACGTCAACGTTGCTCGCTCGGAGCAACGGTCAACGAAACCAGTGCGCTCAGTTCTGACAAAATGCCGATCGGAACAAAAGTGCAAATGTTTTCCAACCGATTACCGGGCGGAATGAGCAGCGATCCGGTTCGGCAAGCTGAACCGATGGCAGCACTCGCCTATCAACTCATGACGGTGGGAGCGTTCTTTCCGGCTGCCAAAAAGGAACCTCCCTATTATTTGCACTTTGCCCTGCCCGAAGGTTCCTGCCCAGAACTCCTGCGAATCTGGCGTGACTGGCTGGAAGATACCGCTAAGGTCAATGGCGATGGCGGTCCAGTCGCCATTGATGAACTAAAGCTTTATCGCGATCGGGCAATTGTCTTTAAGGCAAATAAGGTCATTGGATTTGCATTTCCCAAACGCCGTGATTTTGTGCATTCAACCGTCACAATCCCGATTACCTGGGGAGACACCACTGCCTCGCTGTCCCTGCTGAAGTCCCTGCGGTTGGCTCTAGAACTGGCACTGGCTCCTGAATTTGGTTTTCCATTTGTTCTGAGTGCGGGATTGCAGGTTGATCTTGTAACCGATGTTTTTGGTCGGGTAGAAGGGATTCCCTCTGCGTTGCAGCCCCTTTTAAGCATTGGCAATGCGCCAATCGGTATCTATAACCGCTTTGAAGCAGAAGAAATTCTAACCCGACTGCGATGTTTATCAGAAATCGCGGTTGCGATCGTCAACATCTCCAAAGTGGATGATTGCCTATACGATTTAGCACGTGCCTGTGCCCAACCGTTTAGCCTCTACTTTGTTCTACTGCGCTGGATATTGCGAGAGCAGGATGAGCCGAATCTTGCGTTTAACTGGAGCCGTATTCGCAAACCTTTAATGACGTTACTGGAGAGCCTGATGCCTAATGATAATTCTGCTTTAACTCAGCATCTGAAGGAAGCTACTCAGCTTGCAGCCTCTATCAGGCTTTGGGGAAGTTCTGACGACAAACGGACTTCTTTGGCAGAACCCTTCACGGAACTGATTGCTGCTATCCGTTCTCAAAAGTCTTACATGGACTTAGAGTTTGTGTTTGGTGCGCTGACGAAGAAATACCATATTCGACTCGATCGAATTGACAAAGGGTATATCAAATTTGATGACGTTAAAGGTTACTACGATATCCTCCGCAAGCTCTATGAGGAAGTCTATCAGGGTCGTCCAGACAAACTGCTGAGCGATCAAAAGAATCTGGAAGCAGCCTATCTATTTTTCTTACAGGAAGCCCGTCGAAAACTGTGGGAGGAGCATAGCAGAAAGCAAGCCAAGCAGACCGATGAGCCCGCTGCCTAAAATCTTGTCATCGTTTCATCCACTACAAATTCTATTCACTACTCAAGGAAATTATTATGTCGATCGAAAAACTGAACCCTTTCTTTGCAACTACCTACGAAAACTTTCCTAAAGGACGCACAATCGGTCTGGTTGTGCTGAGAACCTCCCTCTCTGAATTGATTTTGCGAACTGAGGGAACGGGAGAGCCGATGTGTCGGGAATTTGTCCAAGCAGGACAGATCGACAAGCAAGTTGTGCAGCGGCTTGTGATGACGAAGCGGAAACAGATTGCCCCAGAACGGCGCACAGGGCGGGAACATCTTCGTGCTCAAGATCTGCTGCGTCTCAATAAGGATGGAGTCGCCTGTGCTTTGAACACAAATGCCCCTTGCGAAATGTGTGTTGACTGCTTTCTGTATGGATTCGCAGCTGGAGGGGGAGGCGCACAAAAAAGCCGGATCTGGACAGAAGACGCATTTAGCATTTTAGGCGCAACAGATACGATCAGCGATCGCACCATCAACGCCATCTTTGAAACTGGAACGATGCGCGATGAAAAAGGAAATGCTTCAACAGCACTCAATACGAGCGAGTACATTAAACCAGGCGTTCATTTCCTGGACGTGATGACACTCAAAGATGTAACCGCAGATGAATTTCGCTACGTTATTGGAAATGTCTTGTTGACCAGTCGCTATGGTGCAGTATCGAGCCGAGTAGGACGGATGGAGAATCAGATTTTAGGCATCTTTGGCGGCATTGCAGAATTGTCAAGTTCACTGGAGCTAGTTCAGGCAGTTCACGATCGATTCAATGCAGACAATGAACCGCTAGAGCATCCTCTCGATGATGGCAAACTAATTGCTGCGACCCAAGCCGTCATTTCAAATTGGACAAATCGTCGAGGCATTTCCCTGCAACTTTCAAACGAAGAATTGAATACCGTGATCGCAGACGTCGATCGTCACTGGTCAGATACAGAACGTGAAGCCTTCTTAAAGCGGCTGGATACATCCTATGAACCATTTCGGCAGGTGAGCGAGAAGAAGGGCAAAGGCAAGAGGAAAGAAACGATCGAAGCAGGAAATTAGCCATGTCTGAGCAGCTTAGTTTGCTGGATGAGGCGAAGTCCTCGAAAACTCCTCCTTTCGAAACGGCAAAGCTGATTGAATTATGGTGTGCAGAACCCGTATTCTTTGCCTCTAGGGAACTGTCGGATACTTATTACACTGAAGGCACAATCGGCAATTATGCCCTGGCTTACGCCTTTGGCTGGGCACGATCGCCCTATCGTTTAACCGGACAAGCAACGGGTAAGCCCCGATACATTGAAGACCTTTCGCCGCTGAGCCAAGAGTGCTATGTACTGCCAGCTTGGTCAACGATCGGTAGCCCAATTTTTCGATTTGAGCGATTTAATGCCCTCTCGGATTCCTACTGGTATGCCATGACCAATAACCGAGTCGCCACTGCTCGCGAAGATATTGTGAGAGTACGACAGGGAGATAAGCCCAACACCTTCCGTCCAAGCAACTATCCCCAAACTGGGCGACTTCGGCTGATCGAACGGGGGAATCGGTTTCATACTCTGGTTTTTGGCGATCGCGAAGTGCCTGAATATATTCGTTTAGGCAAATTTATGAGCAAGGTTCGGATTGAAGTGCTAGAGGAATACGCTGTCACTCCTTTACCTTTAGGGGAATATACAAGCCAAGCGTGTTTCAGCACCGCAGACCTACCGACCGACATGGATCTCCTGTCTTTCGATCTGATTTCGATGCCGCCTGCTTCACTAGTCAGAAACCTGCGTTTTCGAGCCGAGGCATGGCAGATGGGCCGCTATATTGTTCCCGCTAATCTACAGTTTTGCGGTGGAGCCAATCATAATGGCGTATGATTCAGTCTCAATTCAGCTAGAACCCAGAAGCATTGCTGTTTGTCCCCACGAGCAATTACCGAAGGAACTAAAGTTTTTAGCTGACCGTGCGTTACAGCATCAGGTAGAGGTCTTTCAAAAGGCTGAATACAACGATATCGTACTTGACCTTGCTCCTACTGGAACAGGTAAGACAATCGCAGGTCTAACAACGCTTCTGCATCAGCCTCAGCGCAACGCAGTTTATATTGCGCCAACGAATGCCTTAATCGAGCAGCAAGCTGAAGCCGCACGACAGTTTGTTGGGTTGACGAACGGACAGCTTGACCACTATGTACAGCCTGTTTCGGCAAAGGAGATTCGTAAATGGTCAAACGATCGGGTAGGTGTCAGATCAGGAGAGAAACTGTATAACCTGATCCGTAATCCAGCATCGATCTTTCCTGAAGTTGGCGCAAATCGTCCTCTGCTGCTGGTAACAAATCCCGACATTTTCTACTACGCAACCTTTTTCCAGTACAACCGACTGGACCAGGGTAATCTTGCCTATAGTCTCCTGACGCAGTTTGGCACAATTATTTTTGATGAGTTTCACCTGTATGATGCCAAGCAATTAGTCGGTTTACTATTTTACCTTGTGTACCTGCATGAGTTTGGCTTTTTTAAGCGGGGCGTGAAAGTGATTTTGCTGACAGCAACGCCTGAGCCTGCTTGCGAACAGGTTTTCAAAATTCTGGAATCTCAAGATGTTCGCACTGCAAAGGTTGAAGGTGAAGCGGGAGAA
The DNA here is from genome assembly GCA_014695325.1 of Cyanobacteria bacterium FACHB-502. Taxonomy (GTDB): domain Bacteria; phylum Cyanobacteriota; class Cyanobacteriia; order Elainellales; family Elainellaceae; genus Leptolyngbya_A. The sequence continues at coordinate 28,356 of JACJNZ010000028.1, forward strand.
CACCATCGTCCTTCGCAAGCCGCAGTCAATCTCGAAATTCGCCCACAACGATCGCGAGATGAATTCTTGGTAGAAATTGCCGATCAGGTTGCACAACAGTTTCAAGCGCATCCTGACCAAAATGGAGCCGTAATTCTTGACTCAAAAGATCAGATTAATCGCCTGACGGATTATCTGGATGCGCGGGGATTAGCTGGGCAATACGGCAGAATTACAGGTTCAACGCCCTTAATTGATCGCCAGTGGGCATCCCAACAAAAAATTATTTTGGCGACCAGCACGGTAGATGTTGGCTTTAACTTTGAACGAAACCCAGCGCCCTCGCGTCAGAACTTGGACTGGCTGATATTTTCAGCACGAGATCGAGCAGCATTCTGGCAAAGAGTGGGTCGCGTAGGGCGGGTGCTGGGCAAGACCCAAACTGATATTCCGTCAAAGGCGATCGCTTACCTGAGGGAGAAAGCTTGGGAACAGGGTATTGATTCTCTGGAAATCACTGGAGGACGAACTGCTCTTCAAGAGAAGCTGGAGAGGTTGAAGTGCATGGAGCGCCCCTTTCTCCAAATTTACTGGCAGTCCGAAGCCCTGCTTGAAACAGCGCGTCCGCTGGTCATGCTGGAAGAGGCACTGAAATCACTATCGCAGGAAAGCCTGATTCCAAAACTATTTGGGACATTAAAAGCAATCTTTGGCGGTAAGTCAGAATGGAAATACTACCGCGATCGAATGCAGGCACTCCTGCTTGCGGAGAAACTGCAGCAGACACCGATTATTGCAAAGGACGAGAAGCAATGGGATTTCGCTAAGGTTTGGAGTAAAGGTTCCTACCCAGCCAGACGTTACTTTCTCCTAGCGTTCCTGAAAGCGAAACATCCCGATGATGCAGAAGATTTACAGGCAAAGCGTACAAAGCTAGACGATTGGGACGCAGTAATTATTGGGGATAATGACATTGAGAGGCGCGATGATATTGCTGAAGAAATGAAGGCGTTCTCCCAAGAATGGCTTAATAGTTATGCTCCGATCTTTCAGTTTCGCTCTGGCTTGTTTGAGAACGTTCACATTCGCGATTCTAAGAATCTGTTACTCGATATTTCGGACGAGACAGAACTTGATCCAATTCATTTGCTGCGAAACTATGAGTTTGCTCAGTGCAAAGATGTAATTGAGTTAATCAATCGCACTCAGTATCCCTACGAACTCAGCTTTCATCTAAATTATGAGGGCACAGAAAATGAGTTTAAGGGGCTAAAGCTAAACCGGCTTATTGCCCTACAGAATTGCACAGTACGCCGTAGTCAGCAGGAAGTAATTGTCCCAACACCGCTTCTTACCGCACTGCAAAAAGAGTGGTTAGCAGGCGTAATTACGCCAACAATGGCAAATCAGGGAATTATCTTCTACTTGCGGAGTCAGGGAGTTGAATCTTTTCCAATTGAGGTCAGAGGGTATGACTTCTCTAAAAGCTACACTTTCTTCACAGGAATTAATGCAATTATGACGGCTGCGATGAACGGCATCAAGATTCGCTTACTAGACGAAGAAGATTTCTGGATTACTTAGTGGAAAGGTTTTACCATGCCCCATAGCCTTATTCTCCCCCTCTAACCTCGATCGTCCTTTCCCTTCCCGCTGCAATACCATAAGGACAATAGGTTCCACTTTCTCCCATCCCTCCACCGTTATCCTGCCATGACCGATCTCGACACTCTCAAGGCTGCATCCCGTACTTTCGCTTCAGACTATCCTGAGCTTAAGCTTCTGGTGCTCTTTGGTTCCAGGGCGAGAGGGGAGGATGATCCGCTCAGCGATTGGGATTTTGCGTTCCTCCTGCCTCCGGAGGGTTCCGCTGATCAGACGCCGCATTGGTTTTCGGGAGCAGAGTTATTAAGTCGCTTGAGTCAACTTCTTCATGTTTCGGAGGACATCATTGACCTAGTGAACTTAAACACCTGTTCAGATATTCTGGCTCATTTTGTTGCCCGTGATGGTCAGGTTATTTATGAAAAAGCACCGGGAGAATTTGTTCAATTTCAACAGCAGGCCCTTAAAACAAGGGAGGAGCTGAAGGCGTTTCGTCAAATGCAGCGGGAGCAAGTTCACCGGGCATTAGAGCGGTGGGGAGTATGAGCCAATTAGACCCGGAAGCGATCGCCCAGAAGTTAAGCCGGATGGTAGAACGATTGGAACGGCTGAAGACCTTTGAATCCCTTACCCTGGAGGAGTATCTGCAAGATGATCTCAAACAGGCTGCTGTTGAACGCTTGCTTGAGATTGTGATCGATACCGCTTTAAGCATTAACAAAACTCTTTTAAAACGAGCCGCTGGTCTTACCCCAACCGAACCTTCTCAGGGTTTCCGTAACTTTGAATCCTTTGTGTTAGTGGGTCAACAGAGCTACATCCCAGCGTCTCTTGCAGAGCAGCTTGCGCCCTCTGGAAGCTTCCGTAATGTGCTGGCTCACGAGTATGACGATATTGATCCAACCCAGGTGTATGAAGCTTTGCAAAAAGCACTGCGCCAATATCCCCTGTACGTCAAAGCCATTCAGACTTATCTCGATACCTTAGAAGACGATTAGCTTTACTATGCCTCATAGCCTCATTCTCAACCTCCAACCCCGATCGCCCATTTCTCCGGGCTACCTCACCGGAAAGCATCTCCATGCACTATTTCTGACGCTGGTGAGTTCCGTCGATCAAAAGCTAGGCGATCGCCTGCACGAACAAAAAACAGAGAAAGCCTTTACCCTGAGTCCCTTGCAGATTGCAGATCGCCCCAGCCGAGGTCACCAGCTGCAATGGGAATATACTCGCCCGATCGCCCCAGGCGCGTCCTGCTGGTGGCGCATCTCCCTGCTAAAGGATTCCCTGTTCAGCCAGTTGACTCCCCTGTGGCTCAATCTCAATCCGACGCAGTCCTGGCATCTGGGATCGGCGGACTTGACCGTTACAAGTGTGCTGGGAACACCGCAATCCACGCAGCCCTGGGCGAATTTTAGTCCATACGCTCAGCTTCATGAGCAGGCTTCAGAAGAGGCAAAGCAGATTACCTTTGCCTTTTGTACTCCGGCAACCTTCCGGCAGGGCAAGTATGATTCGGCATTACCAACCCGAGAATGCGTGTTCCATAGCCTGCTACATCGCTGGAATCAATACAGCGGTATCCCTTTCCCTGAAGCGATCGTAGAGTGCTTGTTTCCCAGCTTTTTTGATATTGGGACTGAGCTTGTGAACCATCCCCAGGGCAAGTGGGCAGGCTGCGTGGGAACGATCGCTTATCGCATTCTGGGGAATGTCGATCCAACCACAATTCGTCAACTCAATACCCTGGCGGATTTTGCCCTCTACGCCGGAGTGGGACGCAAAACGACAATGGGCATGGGCATGGTCCGACGGCTAACTTAAACGTTGTTGAAACGATCGCAATTGCATTATCAGGAGCATTTCTCCCCATGGAACCCATTCTATTTGTCCTGGGAGCCTTTGTGCTGGCATGGACTCAGGAAGTGCTATTTCCCAAACCAAAACCTCTCGAACCCCCGAAAACACCAGAGCAGCAGCTTGGGGAGGCGATCGGTCAATACCTGGCAAAGGGGGTCAAGGTTGATCAAATTACGATCAAGATGGACGACTGACAATGTCTGAGGATTATATTCCGATCGCCGCCTTGAATCAATATGCCTATTGCCCCCATCGCTGCTGGCGGATGTTTTGCCTCGGTAGCTTTGTCGATAACCAGTACACGATCGAGGGCACAAACCTGCACGATCGCGTTCACACGGTTGGGGAGGGACAGCGCGAAGAAACCTGGCAGATTCGAGCGGTGTGGCTCAAGTCCGAGCGATATCGCCTGATTGGCAAATCTGACTTGATTGAGGAACAAGATGGATGCTGGTATCCGGTGGAATACAAGCGCGGTCATCGCGGCGAATTTAATAACGACGAACTCCAGGTCTGCGCTCAAGCCCTGTGTCTGGAAGAAATGACGGGACAGCCTGTGACGCTGGGGTATCTCTACTACGCGCAATCGCATCAGCGCCAGCCCGTTGAGATTTCAACTACACTGCGGCAGCAGACCCTTGAGGCGATCGCAGCCGTAACCCATCTACTAGAAACGAGTACAATGCCTGCTGCAGTTTATTCTCCTCGCTGTAAGGGATGCAGCCTCTACAGCCAATGTCTACCAAAAGCGGCTGCTAAAGTTTCGCGTTATCAGGAAATTGACTAAGGAATGGACAAGAATGGGAACGCTCTATATTACGCAGGATGACAGTTTCATTGGCAAAACGGATGAACGTCTGACCGTTCGCGCCAACAAGCAAACTTTGCTGGATGTACCTCTAATCAAGGTGGATGGTGTTGTCGTATTGGGACGAGCGACGGTGTCCCCCGCAGTTGTGATTGAATTACTGGAACGCAAGATTGCCCTCAGCTTCCTCACCCAAACTGGACGCTATCTGGGACGCCTAGAGCCAGAACTCACCAAAAACATTTTCGTGCGCTCCGCTCAATGGAAGGCAATCGCACCTTCTGCACCAGCTTTGCATCTGGTGCGGGGGTTTGTGCGGGGAAAGCTGAAGAACTATCGCAATGCCCTGCTGCGGGGACAGCGAGAATTTCCAGAGCTTCAGTTACACTCTGCAATTACACAACTCGAACAGGCAATCGCGCCGATTGATACGGCAGGGACGATCGACGCTTTGCGAGGGTTAGAAGGCAGTGGCAGTGCCGCCTACTTTGGCAGGTTTAATGCCCTGATTCGGACAGAAGGATTTCAGTTCACCAACCGCAATCGTCGTCCTCCCACTGACCCGGTGAATGCGCTACTGAGCCTCGGCTATGCGCTGTTGCGCCACGATGTGCAAAGTGCTGTGAATCTGGTCGGTTTTGACCCCTATCTGGGCTATTTGCATACCCAGCGGTATGGACGACCCTCTCTGGCACTCGACTTAATGGAGGAGTTTCGTCCCCTGGTTGTGGATGCGATCGTCCTCAGCGCCATCAATCGACGCACGCTTTCTCCTGAAGCCTTTGTGAGTGAACCCTTAAGTAATGCTGTTTCCCTCACCTCTGATGGGCTTCGGACTTTCTTAAGGCTCTACGAACAAAAGAAGCAGTCCAAATTCAAGCACCCGGTCCTGCAAACTCAATGCACTTATCAGGAAGCCTTTGAGATCCAGGCACGCCTGATGGCAAAGTACCTGATGGGTGAAACCGAGAAGTATCCTCCACTCGTGCTGAAGTAGGAATTATGTTTGTAGTCATTAGCTATGACATTTCAGATGATAAACGCCGAACCAAAATCCACAACATCCTTAAGTCCTACGGTCAGTGGATGCAGTACTCGGTGTTTGAGTGCGATTTGAATACGATTCAGTATGCCAAGCTGCGCTCTCGTTTGGGTAAACTGATTAAGCCCCAGGAGGATAGTATTCGCTTCTACTTCCTCTGTCGCTGTTGCCAGACTAAAGTAGAGCGAATTGGCGGAGAAGCCGTTCGCGATGAGACAGTGTTCTTCGTTTGATGTAATGCGCGGAGGGGTAGGTGTTTTTCTGCCTCTATCGTAAGAATGGCTGAAACGACTGATAACACAAGAATTGCTACGGCTTCCCTCAAGATCAGTTCCGCGCGATGGCTGGAAAGGTTACTGTGATTAACGTTTAGGCTTTAGTTCAAAGAAATGTTGCCGCCCTCACAATTGGAAATGCTACGATCTAGAACAGATCCGCGCAGTCGAACCTCGAAAACTGCATATAGTCCTTATTCCAGGCTACCGCCGCGATGATCACTACTAAACCCTTTCAGGGATTGAAACCAGCTCGTACAAGTCCCTGAGCCGTTCCTCGGAGGCGACCAAATGCGATGATCACTACTAAACCCTTTCAGGGATTGAAACGCCTCTCTAAATACATTACCAGTTTCTTCCGAAAGCGATGATCACTACTAAACCCTTTCAGGGATTGAAACATTGGCGAATTTCTGGAGCACCCCGATCGGCGCAGTGGGGCGATGATCACTACTAAACCCTTTCAGGGATTGAAACTTTGGTGAACTGGGGAACGAAAGCGACGAGGGCGATGATCACTACTAAACCCTTTCAGGGATTGAAACCGCACATCCAATCCTGGGCCACGGCGATCAAAGCGATGATCACTACTAAACCCTTTCAGGGATTGAAACATCTTTTTGAAATTGAATTAATAAGATCTCAAACCGCGATGATCACTATTAAACCCTTTCAGGGATTGAAACTCTAAAACCTCGTCTTTGGCAAAAGTAATACCTCAGGCGATGATCACTACTAAACCCTTTCAGGGATTGAAACTAGTTGTCGGTGAGTTCGGCTCAGGCAAAAGTTTGGCGATGATCACTACTAAACCCTTTCAGGGATTGAAACTCGTATTCCGCGATCGTGTATGGATCGTTCTGAGCTGCGATGATCACTACTAAACCCTTTCAGGGATTGAAACACAGAATTCCCCATCCTGGGCGGTTTTATCGTGCGGTAAATGAATTATGAATCCGATGATGGGGTGCTATCAAGCGGAAACGGCTACCGTGTTATTTCAGCGGATCTTGCGTATCTTGGAGGAAACCACTTTGATGTGCGGGCGATCGATTTCCAACCCATCCATACTATGTCAAACCCGACTAAACCACCCTGCGATGAGGGTGTAATCCGCTCCCAACCTTGCTCTACTCCCTGTCAGCGCAGCCACCGAATTTGGATACTGGTTGCCACAATTCTCGGTTCTAGTATGGCATTTATCGACAGCACTGTCGTCAACGTTGCCCTGCCGACACTACAAACCCAGTTGAATGCAACTGTTTCTGATGTGCAATGGGTCGTAGAATCCTATGCCCTATTTGTCGCAGC
>JACJNZ010000029.1 GCA_014695325.1 Cyanobacteria bacterium FACHB-502
CCGTGATTCAATTGGGTCAGTGCTGGTTTAATAGCGAGTTTTGAGTTCCTCACTACTGAGATGTTTTTCCAGTGTCAGTGTACGTGCCATGCTCCTATTTTATAGTGTTACTGCTTAGCCGGATTTCGTATGAAGCAGATGGCATTTTTGGTTAAAGCTTTTCTGACGCTGTTTGTGGTGATTGATCCGGTCGGGCTAACGCCGATCTTTATTACGCTGGCTGGCAAGTATTCGGCGGCTCAGCAAGTTCGGATTGCCCGTCAAGCAGTGTTAGTCGCTGGGGTAATTCTGCTCGTGTTTGCGCTGGTTGGCAACTGGCTACTGCGCTATCTGGGGATCACGATCGAGGCATTTCAGGTAGCGGCGGGGCTGCTGCTGCTCAAGATTGCGCTAGACATGGTATTTGCCCATCGGGAGCGCGAGACGGAAGAGGAAGAGCAGGAGGCACAGCTCAGGGAAGATATCAGCGTTTTTCCGCTGGCGATTCCGCTGTTGGCAGGACCGGGAACTCTGGCAAGCGTTTTGATTTTAACGAACGATCGGAGTGTGCAAAATCATAGTTTTGGTGTGGTAGTGATTCTGGCGATCGCCGCCTTTGTGCTTTTCATTGCCTACACGCTCTTTTGTCTATCAAAGCAGCTTGCTAAAATGCTAGGGCAAACCGGGGTTAATGTCGTAACCCGCGTCCTAGGAATTTTGCTTGCTGCTTTAGCGGTGCAATACATTACTGACGGCGCAACGGCTGCAATCAAAATGGCAATGGTTCGTTAAAGATTAGGCATCCCTATGTTTATTACCCTCATTGCGGACTACGGAACCGGAGATCCTGCCTTTGCAGAAGTTAAGCAGCGGTTGCTGATGGCACTGCCTCAAGCGCAAATACACGATCTTTCCGTGCCGCCCTTTAGCACCCTGGCGACCGGATTTTGGATTGCTCAGCTTGGACTCAATCCTGGCTCAGCGAATCGCCTGATTTATCACAACTGCGCTCCCCGGCAGGATGATCCCGAAGCCCGACGCGACAACGAAGGCGAAGGCTTAACCTATGCGTTGCTGCCCAACGGGGTGAAAGTGGTCGGCGTGAATGCGGGGTATACACTGTCGTTTATCAAGTCGCAGGCAAAGGGATTACATACGGTAGATGTGTCGCGGGGCGGTTCTCAGTTTCGATCGCGGGATGTGTTTCCGCCTGCGGCTGCGGCAATTGCTCAGGATGATTTGAGCGTGTTAGGCGATGTGCTGAAACCCGATCAAATTCCCGATGTGCCGTTCGATCGCATTGCCTGGATTGACGGCTACGGCAACATTAAAACCACGATCCCCGCAGACACAATTTCGCTACCCACCGAGACCAAAATTGCGATTCGACTTGGCGATGTGGTGAGCGATGCAATCTATTCAGACGGCAGTTTCCGCGTTCCCGAAGGTACGCTTGCGTTTGCACCAGGTAGCTCTGGCTGGAAAACAGTAGAGGGTAGAACGCTGCGCTGGATGGAGCTGTTCCTGCGGGGTGGAAGTGCCTGGGAGCGGTTTGGCAGACCAAGAGTAAATCAGAAGATCGCGCTGTTGGGTTGACCCTCCTCATCTCCCAGCCCCTTTTCGCTTCTACCGGGTTTTCTCTTTTACAGCGAGACGAAGGAGAGCCGGAGCCGTTTAGCGTTTTGTAAGCACCATTTGTGAGCACCAGGAGTTTGGACTGACCAAGGAGTTTGTACAAGCAATTTGTGCTCACTTCAATCTCTTGCGCTTACCTTATGCTTATGTGCCTACCTTGTGCTTACAAGGATTCAATCAGGATAAATCACATCAATCTCGCGCTGTACCGAGAGCCGCTGCCGATCGACTGCCGACAAAATTGCATTAGTGACGCGATCGGACGAAAGGCACCGACAAACCAGCTCTGCCACGTCTCCGCGGGTGATTGACCCAGCGATCGTGTGATCCGGGGTTAAAATGCCCGACCCTGAAGGTGGCTCGGAGAGCAGTCCGCCCGGTCGAATAATTGTGTAGGTTAAACCGCTTTTGAGCAGGTGCTGTTCTGCCTGGTCTTTTTCGGCAAGCACAGGTCCGAGTGCCTCCAGCACATGAGGCGGCAGAGCTACTTTGCTTTTACCTGCGCCGATCGACGTAATCAGAATAAATTTTTGAACGTTAGCTTTGATGGCAGCATCAATCAAGTTTTTGTTGCCTAAATAGTCCGATCGCTGTCCTTCCGGGGGTTGACCGCCGATCATGCTAATTACGGCACTGATGGGCTGATTCAGCATCGCGGCTTCTATCTCTGCCGGATTGAGGGCATCTCCCATGACCGTCTTGATCCCCAAAGCTTCAAGCTGAACCTGAGCGGCAGATGATCGCAACAGGGCGACGACAGGTTGGGATTGCTTCGCTAATCGTTGGGCAACTTCCCGCCCGACTCCTCGACTTGCCCCCGCCAAAAACACAGCACCAGACGTAGCACCAGACATCGTTTAATCTCCTCGCGACTCACACTATCCCTAATCTACCGAATTTTTACCGTTAAATCGGCAATGTAAACTCCGGGTAAACCCCTTGCGCTGCCTTTTTTCTCTCTCTTTAGATGGATTAAGCGATCGTAAGGATATGGATACCCTCCAAGCAGGGGCTTAAGGGACTAAAACACTAGGCTCTTATTGGTTATTCAAAACTAAACCCCGTTCTGACCTCTGCTGCATCAGGCAATTGTGAGATCCCGTGTTTAACTACCTTCCACCGCTCAACGAGCATAACCTCCCTTATCCTGATCCCATCCATCCGATCGTCATCCATTTTGTGATCGCGATGGTGTACTTTGCTGTTCTTTGCGATTTCATCGCTTATTTCAACAAAAACTCTCGCTTGTATGAAGTGAGTTGGTGGAATTTAGCCTTTGCAACCGTCTCTATTTTTATTGCCGTTATTTTTGGTTCGATCGAGGCAGGTTTGGCAGAACCCTATGCCGCATCTGCTTCAACGCTCAACGCTCACACTGTTTTAGGATGGACGCTTCCGGCGATTTTGTCAGGAATTACTGGATGGCGTTATGTGCTGCGGCTGCAAAATAAACCCAAATTGCCTGTTGCTTATATGGGAGCAAGCGTCGTGCTGTTTGCCCTAGTCACGGTTCAGGCTTACCTGGGAACGCTGCTCGCCTGGGTGTATGGCTTGCACTCGGTTCCTGTTGTGGATGCGATTCGAGGAGGGCTAACATGAATCCCGAACTGCTTCAACAGTGGGGCGATCGGATTGGCATCAACGGTTTGCCCTACCCCGTTCCACTTCATCCGCTGTTTGTTCACCTGACGCTGGGGCTGTTTATAGTAGCGATCGCTTTTGATATTGTCGCTGCGCTATTTCCGGTGGAAAAGCCTGTGTTTAAGTGGCTCGCAATTCCGGCAACGCGATCGGGCTTGTTTGATGTCGGCTGGTACAACATGATCGCTGCTGCAATTATCACCTTCTTTACCGTGACTGCAGGCTTTTTTGAAATTTCCCTGGCAGTGCCGCTCGCCGACGTGAAAAGCACCTGGGGCTTTCAGGCGCTCGAAACCATGATCGCCCACGGGTTTGGTGGGGTCACAATCCTATCATTGATTGTTGGCATGACTGTTTGGCGGGGCTTTCAACGTTTCCGCTGGCGCAAAGATATGGCTCGACAGGTGCAGTGGAGCTATTTGCTAGTGGGGCTACTGGTCTTTGGCTTGATGTTTATTCAGGGAACGCTGGGCGCGCACTTGGGCGGTGAATTTGGGATTCACGTTACGGCAGATCAAATGCTGCACCTGGGAATCGATCCCAACAACATTGAACCCTCTGAGCTACTGGGTCTCTAGTTGGTTTTCTAACCGGTTCTCTGATTGGTTTTCTAATTGCTTTTCTAACTGGCTCTTTAAATTGTCTAAGTCGGTTTCGGTTTTCTTTTGCGATCGATTGCCCACGGGTAGGAAGATATGAAACTCCGCGCAGTGATTACCATCACGATTTACTCCATTCTAGTTATCCTGTTTAGCTTCTGGATGGCAAAGCAGTCCTATTCCTGGTTGCCGCCCGAAGCTTCGGCAGAGTCGAAACTGACAGACGATTTGTTCAGCCTGTTTACCGGACTGGGAACCGCCGTTTATTTCGGCACAATGGGACCGTTCCTTTACTCGCTGATTTTCCACCGGGCGGGTAAGTATGACATGGAAGATGGTCCGCACATTGAGGGTAATAACATTCTGGAGATTACCTGGACGGCAACGCCCCTGCTGATCGTGCTCATGCTCGCAGCCATTAGCTATCGCACCTACGAGAAGATGGCGATCGGTGGTCCAATGGAGCTGGTGCATTTGCATGTGCCACAAGTTGTCGAGCCTGCCTACGCGGAACCCTTCGATAGCACCCCACAGCAGCAAATTCAGGAAGCCGTTGAAACCGAACCCATTGAAAATATTGAAGTGACGGCGCGGCAGTGGTCTTGGACTTTCTATTACCCGAAAGAGAAGGTCACCAGCACCGAGCTTCACCTTCCGGTCGATCGACGGGCAAAATTTACGCTGCGCTCTGAAGATGTGCTGCACGGCTTTTATATTCCGGCGTTTCGGGTGGGGCAATACGTGGTTCCCAATCAAGAAATTGAGTACGAATTGACTCCCATCAAAACCGGAACCTATCGCCTGCGAGACTCGATGCACAGCGGCACTTACTTTGCCTCAAACCAGGCAGATGTTGTCGTCCAGCCTCTGGATGAATACAAGCGATGGCTTGCCGATGCAGCTGCCCAAACCCCCAGCTCAGCCTTTAACCAGGCGGTCTACGAGTACAGCCAATCTAACGAGCCGGGCGCAGGCAACACGAAAGATAAAGTTGCCATTCGCGGCTGGGAAACGATTCCCCCTGCCCCACCCCCCGTTGTCAACTTCTCCCCCAAACACTCCCCAGATAGCCCTGCCACCGGAGGCAATGCTGCGATCGGACAGACGACTCAATCGGCCTCTCGCCAAGTCCCTGATCCCTCTACCCGCAACTAACCCGCGATCGCAATCCGAAGCGACTGATCCACAGAAACGCGAGCGAAACCCTCCCCAACTTCTTCCCACCCCCTGTTATCCACAGAACCCATGACCAACATCTCCATTGACCCCACTGAGCTGACCCGTGGACAGCCCTACCCTGGCGCACCGGATAACTGGAAGCGATTTTTTACCTTTAGCACCGATCACAAAGTCATTGGCATTCAGTACATCGTCACGTCCTTCTTTTTCTTTTTGGTGGGCGGCGCGTTTGCGATGATTATGCGAAGTGAGCTGATCACGCCAGAAGCCGATCTGGTTGATCGCACCGTATATAACGCGCTATTTACGATGCACGGTTCGCTAATGATCTTTTTCTGGACGTTTCCGGTCCTGGTGGGGCTGGGAAATTATCTGGTGCCGCTGATGATTGGGGCGCGAGACATGGCATTCCCCCGACTGAACGCCGTTTCCTTTTGGATGGTGCCAATCGCCGGATTTTTGATGCTGGCAAGCTTTCTGATTCCCGGAGGTCCGGCTCAGTCGGGCTGGTGGTCTTATCCGCCGGTGAGCTTGCAGAATCCGACCGGGAATTTGATCAACGGACAGGTGATCTGGATTCTGGCGGTGGCGATTAACGGCGTGTCCTCGATTATGGGCGCGGTGAATTTCGTTACGACGATTTTCAAAATGCGTGCCCCTGGCATGACCTGGTTTAGAATGCCTGCGTTTTGCTGGGCAGTGCTGGCGGCACAGTTGATTCAGCTTTATGGACTGCCTGCTTTGACCGGGGGTGCGGTGATGCTGCTGCTGGATCTAACGATCGGCACGAGTTTCTTTACGCCAGAGCGCGGGGGAAATCCGATCGTCTATCAGCACTTCTTCTGGTTTTATTCCCATCCGGCAGTGTATGTGATGGTGCTTCCCGCCTTTGGGATGTTTTCAGAAATTCTGCCGGTTCATGCCAGGAAACCGCTGTTTGGTTATCGGGTGATTGCGGCTTCGTCGATCGTCATTACCCTGATTAGCGGCTGCGTCTGGGTCCATCATATGTTTGCCAGCGCAACGCCCCCCTGGATGCGGATGTTTTTCATGGTGACCACGATGCTGGTTGCAGTGCCGTCTGGAATCAAGGTGTTTGGCTGGGTGGCAACGATCTGGGGCGGCAAGATCCGATTCACGACACCAATGCTGTTTGCGCTGGGTGGCATTAGCAACTGGGTCTTCGCAGGCATCACTGGAATCTTCCTCGGATCAGTTCCGATCGATCTCCACGTTCACAATACCTATTTTGTTGTCGGTCACTTTCACTATGTGTTGTACGGAACGATCGTCATGGGTATCTACGCAGGTATCTATCACTGGTTCCCCAAAATGACCGGACGAATGTATTACGAAGGGCTTGGAAAGCTGCACTTTGCCCTCACCTACATTGGAACTCAGCTTATCTTTTTGCCGATGCACCCGCTCGGACTCCAGGGAATGCCGCGCCGCGTTGCGTCCTATGATCCAGAGTTTGCCTTCTGGAATGTGGTAGCAAGCATTGGCGGATTTATTTTGGGAATGTCAGTGTTGCCCTTCCTGCTTAACATTGTGAGTGCCTGGATTCGGGGCGAAAAGGCGGGAAATAATCCCTGGCGGGCATACGGTTTAGAGTGGCTAACGACCTCGCCGCCCCCCGTCGAGAACTTTGAGGAAATTCCGGTGGTGGTGTCTGGTCCTTACGGCTACGGCAGAAATCAGCCGCTCGTGGCAAATCAGTCTTTGTTAGGGACGATCGAATCTCCAGAGCCAGCGCAGTAGGTATAGCTGTAGGTATAAGCAATAGGTCAAATCGGTTGAGCGGGTCGAGCAGGTCGAACACGGAGAGCAAACAATGACAGCAGAACGAGCCATTGCACAGGATATCGAATCAGAAGTCCGGCATGAGCAGGAGCATGACGAAGCAGGCAATAGTAAATTCGGCTTCATTGTGTTTCTGCTGTCGGAAAGCGTAATTTTCATCAGCTTTTTTGTCGGCTACGCGATTTTCAAAACCACTCCTGTCGGGGATTGGTATCCCCCTGGCGTGACGGGAATCGAAACCAGAGAGCCGCTAATTAACACGATCGTCCTAGTCTCCAGCAGTTTCGTCATTTATGTCGCAGAACGATATTTACACGATAAAAAGCTGTGGGGCTTTCGCATCTTTATGCTGATCACGATGCTGATGGGCGGCTATTTTCTCTATGGTCAGGCAGTGGAATGGAGCGGGTTGCCCTTTACTGTTCAGTCGGGCATCTTTGGCGGTATGTTCTACATGCTCACCGGGTTTCACGGCTTACACGTTCTCACAGGCATCATTCTACAAACCACAATGCTGCGGCGATCGTTTGTCCCTGGCAATTACGACAATGGTTATTTTGGTGTAGAAGCAACGTCGCTGTTTTGGCACTTTGTCGATGTGATTTGGATTGTGTTGTACATCCTGATTTATGTGTGGCAGTAGGGAGAAATCATGATTATTGACGATCAGGTTTATGACGTAATTATTATTGGCACAGGTGCGGGTGGCGGAACACTGGCGCGAAAGCTAGCTCCCACGGGAAAGAAGATTCTCATCCTGGAGCGGGGTGAACTGATTTATCGGGAAAGCTCGGAGCTAACCGGTACAGAGGTGTTTAAGAAAGAGCAATATCACGCCCCGGAACCCTGGTTTGACAAAGCCGGAGAGCCGTTTTATCCGCAGACGAAATACGGAGTGGGTGGCAATACCAAGCTTTGGTACGGCGTGCTGATGCGAATGCGCGAACGCGACTTTGAAGCCGTTCCCCATCAAGACGGGCTTTCGCCAGAGTGGGCACTGAAATACGCGGATTTTGAGCCTTACTACACCGAAGCCGAAAAGCTGTATCAGGTTCACGGGCGATCGGGCGAAGACCCCACCGAACCGCACCACAGCGAAGCCTATCCCTGTGCAGAAGTGGCCCATGAGCCGTTCCTTCAGCCCCTATTCGATACGCTTTCCAAGCAGGGATTGCATCCGGCGCATTTGCCGATCGGATTAGGCGATCAGGGCAGAACGGACTCAGAAGATACAGGTGTTACGCCCGCCCTCAAATCGGACAATGTGACGCTAAAAACCTCGGCGAACGTCCTCTGGCTTCATACCAATCCGTCTGGGACGGAAATTAAGGCAGTTCAGGCGAAGATTGGCGATCAAACGTTTCTGTTTATGGGTCATCTTGTGGTGCTTGCCTGCGGCGCGATTAATTCAGCGGCACTGCTGCTGCGATCGGCAAACGAAAAGCATCCCAAAGGCATTGCCAACGGCTCAGATCAGGTGGGGCGCAATCTGATGAAGCAGCTTTTGTCGGTGGTGGTGCAGGTGACTTCAACCGCAAACTCAGGAATGTTTCCCCGCACGATCGGCATCAACGATTTTTACGGGGGTGACGATAACTTTCACTATCCGATGGGGCACATTCAAAACTCCGGCGGCATCTTCCAGGACGTGCTGTTCTCCGAAGCTCCACCGATTTTATCGGGACTGTCCCGTTTCTTCCCCAACTTTGGCTTGCGGCAGCTCGCCACGCACTCGATCGGCTGGTGGATGCAAACAGAGGATTTGCCGAATTCCAACAATCGCATTTACTACCTTAACGATCGAATGCGGGTAGAATACGAGCCGAATAACGTGGAAGCACACGATCGCCTGGTGTACAAATGGTTTGATGTGCTCAAGAGCGTGGAATCTGCCCAGCCTTCTATGTTTAATCGTGGCGCAACTCATCCCCGCAGCGATATGCCGATGTCGGTCGTTGCCCATCAGTGTGGAACTTGTCGCTTTGGCACTGATCCAGAGACTTCGGTGCTGGATCTCAACTGCCGCGCCCATGAGGTCGATAATCTCTATGTCGTAGACAGCAGCTTTTTCCCGTCCAACACCAGCGTCAGTCCGGCGTTAACCGTGATGGCAAATGCGCTGCGCGTCGGGGAGCATCTGATCGATCGATTGGGATAGGGCTTGAGCTTGAGGATTTGCTGACGAGCCTGCGGAGGATGGGTTAGGCATCGCCGGAATGCATCCCCTTGATCTGCCGGATTGATGTGCTACGCTGCGTTAGCTCATCCTTCAACTCCTATCTTGCTGGGGATTACAAACTCGTAGAAATCGGTAAAATCTCTTTATCTAGCCCTGATCAATCCTCATTTATCTATCTGCGAGTCTGAAGCCATGCCCGGTATGCCCCTTTTGCCTGACCATGCTCAAGCGCAATTCTTTCGTCAGCTTCAGTTGCAGCTTCGCGATCGATGGCAGGCGATCGAGCATTCCGAAGAAGGCGACTGCGACATCTTGGTGATTCCGTCGCTCAGTCTAGATCAGCAAGAGCTGCACAAGATCAAAGGCGTGTATCACTACGAAGAGCGGCTGCTGTTTTCTCTGATTCGGCTGCGCCATCCCCGTACCCGACTGATCTACGTCACCTCTCAGCCGATTCACCCCAGCGTCATCGAATACTATTTGCAGCTTCTCCCCGGCATTCCCTTTTCCCACGCCCGCGAACGGCTGGTGCTGCTCTGCACCTACGATGCTTCCCCTAAACCCCTAACCCAAAAAATTCTGGAGCGTCCCCGCCTGCTGGCTCGACTTCAGGGCGCGATTCGGCGCGATCGGGCCTATATGACGTGCTTTAACTCCACAAATCTGGAGCGTGAGTTGTCGGTCAAGCTGGGTGTGCCGTTGCTGGCAGTCGATCCCGATTTGCTTTACTGGGGCACGAAAAGCGGTAGCCGCGAAATTTTCAAAGAGGCAGAAATTCCTTTCCCAGACGGCAGCGATCTGGTCTGGAGTAGCGAAGACTTAGCTGCCGCCGCCGCCGACCTTTGGGAACGCCAGTCCCACCTGAAGCGAATTGTGGTCAAGCTGAACGAAGGCTTTTCCGGCGGGGGAAACGCGCTACTCGATTTGCGTCCCTTAGAAAACATGGCTCCTGGCTCGGCTTCAACCCGTGAGCGCACTCAGGCGATCGCCGATCGGTTGCCCAAACTCAGCTTTCAGTGCGAAACCGACTGGGAAAACTACAGCCGCCAAATTCCCGAACTGGGAGCGATCGTCGAAGCGTTTGTGGAAGGCAACGAAAAGCGATCGCCCAGCGTCCAGGGACGAATCACCCCCCACGCCGAAGTCGAAATTCTTTCCACTCACGATCAAATTCTGGGCGGACCCGATGGGCAAGTGTTTCTCGGCTGTAGTTTTCCCGCGGATGATGCCTATCGCCTACAGCTTCAGGAATACGGCATGCGCGTCGGTGAGGTTCTCGCCCGCAAAGGCGCACTGGAGCGATACGGCCTCGACTTTATCGCCGTGCATCAGCCCGAAAATGTTCAGCAGCCCTGGGACTTGCAGGCGATCGAAATTAACCTGCGCAAAGGCGGCACGACTCACCCCTTTATGACGCTCAAGCTGCTGACCTACGGCGTTTACGACGAAAAAACCGGACTCTTTTTCAGTCAGCAGGGCAAACCCAAATACTACATCGCCACCGACAACCTCTATAGCAAGCAATACCACGGACTGCTGCCCCGTGACCTGATGGACATCATCGCCCAGCACCATCTCCACTTCAACAGCACCACGGAGACTGGAACCGTTTTTCACCTGATCGGCTGCCTCTCGGAATTCGGCAAACTTGGCGTGACCAGTATTGGCAACTCGCCGGAAGAAGCACAGGAGATTTACGATCGGGTGATTGATGCGCTGGATAAGGAAACGCAGTGTGGGGATGAGGGGTAATCCGTTTTCAAAAAATCCTGATCGCCCGGAACCTTTCTTGAAAACTGATCGTCAGAGCTGTCGGGTGTGCGGTAATTGCTCCCCCTAGTTCGTGTATGGCAGTTCAAACGCAGGTTTGAATTTCCGGCGGGACAAGTCCTTTCGCGAGGGCTGCTCTGGCGAGATTGTCCTGCACTGACCGAATCTGTGGAGGAAGGAAAGATGCTAATTCGTGAGCTGGTTCATCAGGCTTTGGCAACGGGTTATCTGAGCGTGATGGCAGAAAATAAGCTGCGATCGCTGCTGCAAAGCAAGTATGAGCATGAAGATTTGTGTGCTTTCATGCAGCTTCAGAAGGCGGCGATGGAGGGTTTGGTCAAGCAGGAATCTCGCGATCGAATTCAGGCTTGTGACTAGTTGCCAATAGGTCGAAGGTCATTTGTCTGTAGGATAACGGCATCACCCCGGCGAACGGTCAGGGTAGTCGCTTTCGTTTGCCGTGCAGTGCTGTCTACAGCTTCGATCGGGCTTTGCAAGCTGTAGAAATAATCTCCGTTTTGCCAGCCGATCGCGCAGATTCCATCGCGGCAGCTCATGCGTCCGCCCTGAAGTTGCAGGCATTCGTTCTGGCGGTTGCAGCCATTGTAGGTGAGATCGCCCGTGTTGTTCACGCCTGACCAGGACTGAATATTGCCTACCGTAATGGTCCATTCGCCGTTCGTGAGGGTGTAACGATCAGCGGATTGGGCGGGAGGTGTGCCGGAGGTGGCATCTGGATCAATGCGCTCCATCCGGCTGATTAACAGGGCGGGGCGGCTGTTGCCACAGGGTTCTGCACTCTCGCAATCGCTGACTGAAACAGGTTCATAGAAAAACCGCACGCGCTGGTTTAAAAAGCTGGTTTGCTCACACACTTCAAAGGTTGCACCCAGCCGACGGGTCGTGCCGCGATCGTCTTGCATTGTCAGATAACACATTAAGTCGCCTGCGACCATTTCTTGAACCGTGCCCGTGCTGGGTAGCGTTGAAGTTTGAAAGATGTCTACGGTTTGCGGAGTGGCTTGAGCCACAGGTGAAGGGGCAGAAGCTGCGGTCGGCTCAGGTTTTGTGGAAGGCGCAGAAGGGGCACTCGCCCCAGCAGATAAGGTCTGGACAGGTTGTGAGGTGACTGGCTCAGTCGATCGTCCGTGGGATTGTAGCCCGACTGCCAGACTAATTAATCCTCCACTAAAGATTGACGCTCCCAGAAGAACTGGCATAAACCGCTTTGAAGACGACTCAGGATGGTGTGACATAAGATGCTGTGACGATGCCTTAACAAGTTTGAACAGGAGTAGTGCAGCTCAGCATGGCTACCGATTCGCAGCGATCAATTCCAGAATTCTACTAGGGTCAGCGATAAAGCAGCTGAAGCAGCAAGGGCTGGTTTAACCAGATGTTTGGTTTGACTAGATGTTTAGAGAGTCCTAACGCTTACCCAAACCCCCTTTTGCATGAGAAGCCATAGGAAGTGAATCGACCATTGGCAATACCTCTTTAGGCTGAGTCTGAGCGTACCCATCAAGTGATATATCTACCCTGTATCGATCAGTTTATTTTTGCCGTATTTTGCCTATGAAAAGTCAATTTCTCCAAAGTACTACCGTAGAAGGGGCACAAGTTGTTCTTCCAGGTTTAATTCGCCAAACTCGGCAGTGTTTAGGGCTAACTCAGACTCAATTTGCTGCAAAGTTAGGCGTTTCATTTTTGAGCGTCAATCGCTGGGAGAACGGACATCATCAGCCGTTGCCGATCGTCCTAAAACAAATTGAGGCATTGCTGCATGAAATGGGGGCAGAAGGGCAGGATCTGCTGAAGCAGTATTACGCGAGAATTGCGGGTCTCAATATCAGTGATTAGCATGGAAAAAAGTTGGGCATTGAAGCGATCCCAGCATTCTTTCAGCTCTTCACTTTCGGTGCTCTAGTTCGTGCCTGTTTTCGCTGCGGCTTGAAACGCTGTGCAGCCTTCAGACTCAGCTACAGCTCTTATTGAAAAATAATTCTTCAAAAATAGTTTAGTTTCAACACTCCTCATCGCATTCAACTCTATATCAACTTTATAAATCTAAATTTTAGAGACTTTGATCTTGCCCAAGTGCGACCAGCATGACTGATTCCCTGAACAATTCTGCCAGACAAACCGCTATTCAAGCATCGCTCCAGCCGCCAACAGAATCGTTGACCGATGTTGGAATCGTTTTGCAGTGGGCAGATGGTCTTTGTTTTCCGACTGGGCACTGGAGCCGATTCAATGTTGGTTCTGAGCTTTTGTTTGCAGCCAGTCAGCTTCAGGAAAATCAAGCTGTTCCTTATGCGATCGTCACGACGTTGGCCCCGATTTATCCGATCAATCAACTAACTAATCAATCAACTAATCAATCAACTAATCAACAGATTGATCAGCTCATTGATCAGCTCATCGATCGCTCAATCCATCAGCAAGCTCTCCAAGCCAGGTTCCAGCGACCCATCCCCAAATCCATCGACGCCAGAGCCGTCATCCCCCCCATCCTTGACCTCATCTGCTCCTCGCCACTCCCGCAAAGCAACTAACTCCACCCTCAACCCCTCAACCCCTCAACCCCTCAACCCCTCCTCCAAAATGCTGCAAACCCGTCAGGGCAACAACTCCTTTTACGCCACGATCGCGCTTGCCCTTGCCATTTCAGCCACGCTGCTCTACCCGGGACTGGCGCAAAATTTATTGAATGCGACTGGATTCATTCCGCACGGTCACTGCTATCTGTGGAAGCCGGAGCTGGTTTGGCTGCACGTTAGCACAGACACAATCATTGGCGTGTGCTATGTGTCAATTTCCTCGACGCTAGCTTACCTGGTTTATCGAACGCGGAAGGAAATCCCTTTTCACTGGATGTTTCTGGTGTTTGGGGCGTTTATTATTGCCTGTGGCACAACGCACTTTGTGGAGGTCATCACGCTCTGGCATCCTATCTACTGGCTAT
Source organism: Cyanobacteria bacterium FACHB-502 (assembly GCA_014695325.1). Lineage (GTDB taxonomy): Bacteria > Cyanobacteriota > Cyanobacteriia > Elainellales > Elainellaceae > Leptolyngbya_A. Next base: position 13,751 of record JACJNZ010000029.1, read on the forward strand.
CGGGTGACGTGAAGCTGATTACTGCGCTGGCTTCGGTCTCTGCTGCGCTAACGCTGCCGCCACTGGTTCCCAAGGTGGAGGGTTTGCTGGCAACACTGAAGCTGGCAGAAGAACGTCGTCAGCAGCTTGAACTGGCAAAACAGAGCGACGAAGAGCAAACCTGGCTCAAGACCAACGTGGCAGACCTGACCCGAATGCTGCAAGGACAGCGCAATCTAACCAACGCTGCTTCCCTGATCCTGACGCGGATCTGTTCGCTCTTAGAGGCTCAGCAGGGCGTGTTTTATTGGCTTGATCGCAGTGCCAACCCTCCGATGCTGGAGCAACTCAGCCAATATGCAACGCCAGAATCAGCTCAGTTAAAGCCTCGCTTGCATTTAGGGGAAGGCTTGATCGGGCAATGCGCGATCGATCAAAAACCGTATTTGCTCAGCAATGTGCCCAGCGAGTATGTGCGAATCGGGTCGGGCTTGGGCGATGCGGCTCCGCGTCATTTGATCGTGCTGCCAATTTTGTTTGAAACGCAGGTGGTGGCAGTGATCGAGCTGGCTTCGCTAAAGCCGTTTAGCGAATTGTCGTTCCAGTTTCTGAATGAATCCTGTGATTTGCTCGGTGTGGTGCTGACAACGATCGCCGCAACGGCTCGCACCACAGACTTACTGATGCAATCCCAGTCGTTAACCGAGGAACTTCAGCAGCAGCAAGCTGAACTCCAGGAAACCAACTGCCGCCTAGAAGAACAGGCAAACGAACTCCAGCGATCGGAGGCACAGCTTCGAGAACAGCAGGAAGAATTGCAGCAAACCAACGAGCAGTTGCAGCAGCTCAATCTGGAGCTAGAAGAGAAAGCCAATCAGCTTAAGGAACGCAATCGCGAAGTCGAGCGCAAAAATCGGGAGGTGGAACACGCGCGGCAGGCACTCGAAGAAAAAGCTACCCAGCTTGCTCTGAGTTCGCGCTATAAGTCAGAATTTCTGGCGAATATGTCGCATGAACTGCGAACCCCACTCAACAGCTTGTTGATTCTTGCCAATTTGCTGAGCCAGAACCGCGATCGAAATTTGACGGAAAAGCAAATCGAATACAGTCAAACTATCTATGCGGCGGGGAATGATTTGCTGGATCTGATTAATGATATTCTCGATCTCGCCAAAATTGAATCGGGCAAACTGTCGATCGAGCCGCAGATCGTTCTGTTTACCGAGCTAAAAACCTCGCTGGAAAACATCTTTAATCAGGTAGCGCATACCAAAGGACTGGATTTCGCGATCGCCCTCGATCCCCAATTGCCGACCTCCTTCATCACCGATTCAAAACGGCTACAACAAATTCTCAGAAACCTGCTGTCGAATGCGTTTAAGTTCACGGCAAGCGGCAGCGTCACCCTGAGCATGATCCCGGTTACACCCGATCCCAGCTTGAACGAACGATCGCTTGTCGTTGCGTTTTCAGTCACCGATACGGGAATCGGCATTTCCCCAGAGAAACAGGTGGCAATCTTTGAGGCATTTCAGCAGGCAGATGGAACCACCAGCCGTAAATATGGCGGTACCGGACTAGGACTCTCGATCAGTCGGGAACTCGCGCATCTGCTAGGCGGACAGCTCACCGTCAAAAGCCAGGAAGGACAGGGCAGCACGTTCACGGTATATTTGCCCAGCTACGACACGCTTTATTCTGCTGCGATCGAAGTATCATCAAAAACTACATCAGAATCATCAGAAAACTCATCAGAGCTGCCATCAAGAGATGTATTTCAGGAATCATCCCAGGAATCCTCGATAACGAAACAAATGTTGATCGATCGCATGAGCGATCCGATCGCTCCAAATCGTTCGGAATACGCTGTAAATGGCTCAGCAAATGTTGTGAATCGTTCTGATTATTTCAGCGGCAATAACAACGGCAATATTAATGGGGATATCAATGGGAATAACAACGGCAATATTAATGGGAGTATCAAAGGTTATACGAACGGCGATTCTCTAGCTGATCATGCCATTGAGGACGATCGGGCGGATCTTCAGTCTGGAGATAACGTGTTGCTGATCATTGAAGACGATTTAAACTTTGCCCATAGCCTGCTTCAGATCGCGCACCAGCAGGGCTTTAAGGGCTTGGTTTCAACGCGCAGCGATACCGGACTGGAGCTAGTGCGGCATATTCAGCCTGTGGCAATTATGCTGAATATTCGTTTGGCAGATGGCTGGGGCTGGCAATTGCTGGAGCAGCTCAAAAGCAATGCCCAAACCAGAGGCATTCCCGTTTATGTGCTTTCAGTAGATGATCATCTAGAGCGCAGTTTGCAGCTTGGAGCCGTTGCCTATTTGCAAAAACCTGTCACACCAGAGTCACTGAATGACACCTTTTCAGCCTTGCGGCAGTTTATGGAACAGCAGGTTAAACAGCTTCTTGTGGTTGAAGACGATCGCACTCAGGCACAAACCATTTGCGAGCTGCTCGGGCAAAACAGCCTGCAGCCCACGATCGCCGCATCAGGGGCGCAGGCACTCGACTTCCTGCAGTCGGGCGAGTTTGACTGTGCCGTGCTGGATCTCATCCTGCCGGACATGAATGGATTTGATTTGCTGGAGCAGATCAAAGAGGCTTATCCTACTCTGCCGATCGTGGTTTATACCGGAAAGGAACTCACGCTAGAAGAAGAAACCCACCTGAAGCGATTCACCGAAACGATCATCATTAAAGACGTTCGATCGCTAGAGCGGTTATTCGATGAGATAATGCTCTTTCTGTATCAGGTGCAAACGCGATCGTCTCAACAAACATCACCAATTTCATCACCATTGTTACCGTCGCCATCATTAGCATCGCCACTGTCAATGTCAGTACCGTCTCCGTCAATTCAGACGAACGCTGCAAGTCGTGCTTCTGAAGGTAATCCAAACCGCTTGGCTGCTAGGGATGCAGTGTTGGCAGGCAAAAAAGTGCTGATTATCGATGATGATGTGCGCAATATTTTTGCAATTACCAGTTTGCTAGAAGAATACGACGTGGAAGTGTTGTACGCGGAAAATGGTCAGGCTGGTCTGCATGTGCTGAATCAGCATCCGGAAATTCATCTGGTCCTGATGGATGTGATGATGCCCAAAATGGATGGTTATGAGGCAACCCGCGCAATTCGATCGCAAAATGCCTTTCGATCACTGCCGATTATTGCCCTGACCGCCAAAGCCATGCAAGGCGATCGAGAAAAATGTCTGGAAGTGGGAGCATCAGACTACATCACAAAGCCTGTGAATCCTGACCAGCTCATTTCGCTGCTGCGGGTTTGGCTTTATGGTTGATATTAAGGTTAATATTTAGGGTTGATGGAAGGGGTTAGAGCATGGTTTAGAAGCTCTGCGAAGAGTAGCTTAATCGGGTTCAATCCTCCTCAATCCCTCTTGAAAAGCAGAACTAAGAATGGTTCGGTTCCCGCCTTTCGCAGGGGGCTAGGGGAGATCAAAAGCATTTGAAACATGCTCTGGGGAAAAGCGATCGCGTTTTGCGGAAAACCTTATGCAGTCAGATTTTACGGTCAATATTCTTCTTGTAGACGATCACCCGGAGAACCTGCTGTCGCTGGAGGCTATTCTGGAACCGCTAGGCGCGAATTTAGTGCGATCGAATTCGGGTGAGGAGGCTCTGCGGGTTTTGCTCGAACGAGACTTTGCCCTGATTTTGCTCGATGTGCAAATGCCAAGAATGGATGGGTTTGAGACGGCAAGCCTGATTCGCCAACGTCGGCGATCGCGCCAAACGCCGATTATTTTTCTGACGGCATTTAGTGCCACTTCTGAGATGCTGTCGAAAGGCTATTCGCTGGGAGCGGTGGACTATTTACACAAACCGATCGATCCGGTCATGCTTTTATCGAAGGCAACGGTATTCGTCGATCTGTTCAAAAAAACGCAGGCAATTCAGCAGCAAAGCCTTGTGCTCGAACGCCAGGCTGCCCAACTCGCAACGGCAAACACCCAGCTTAGACAAAGCGAAGAACAGTTTCGGCTGCTGAGCGAAGGTTCACCGATTGGCATTTTCTTAACGAACCCCGCTGGAACATTGACCTACACCAATCCGCGCTTCGATGCGATCTGCGGCATCAGTGCCCCTGCTTCGCTGCAAGTCGATTTGCTGCAAACGATCCACCCTGAAGATCGATCGCCCATGACAGCACAATGGATGGCTTACCTGAGCGGCGAGCAGGAATTGTCAGCCGAATTCCGATTGCTCAATCCAGACCTGCACTGGATTAATCTTCGATCGCGCCCTCTGTATTCAAAGCAGCATTCAGAGCAGCGTTCAGGGCAGTCATTTTCAGAACAGCGTGAACTGCTCGGACATTTAGGCACGATCGAAGACATCACCGAGCGCAAACAGGCAGAAGCGATACGCGCCGAAATGATTCGAGCACAAATTGCCCGCCAGGAAGCCGAAGCCATTAACCGCATGAAAGACGAATTTCTGGCAGTGCTGTCCCACGAGCTTCGCACGCCGCTCAACGCCATGCTAGGCTGGGCAAAAATCCTGAGCGATAGCTTTGTTCCACAGAGCGTTCGTCGTCTAGATGAAGCAACCGTCGCTCGTGGCTTAAGCATTATCCAGCGCAACGCCCAGTCCCAAACCCAGCTCATTGAAGATTTGCTCGATGTTTCGCGCATTATTCAGGGCAAATTCTCCCTGAAAATGGCCCCAATCCAGCTTCCGCCCGTGATTGAAGCGGCGATCGAATCTGTGCGTCCGCAGGCACAAGCCAAAGCCATACATCTCACGGTTCACCTCACGCTTGACGAAATTCAAGTGATGGGGGATGCCGTCCGCTTACAGCAGGTCGTTCTAAACCTCCTCTCCAACGCGATCAAATTTACGCCCGATGGCGGCAAAGTCAAGGTGGAATTAGAACGAGTCGAGGAGGAAGATTGGGAGATCGGGAGATCGGGAGATCGGGAGGTGGAAAGTCATGAACTTGGCTCAACCGCTGACCCAATTTTCTCTCACCCCTCACCCCCTCCACTCCTTTGCCCTTACGCTCAAATCACCATCACCGATACAGGCATCGGCATTGCCCCCGACTTCCTGCCCCACGTCTTCGATCGCTTTAGGCAGGCAGATAGCTCCACGACGCGATCTTATACGGGGTTGGGGCTAGGGTTGGCGATCGTGCGACATTTGGTTGAGCTGCATGGCGGGGTGGTGCAGGTAGAAAGTGAAGGCATCGATCGAGGAGCGGTGTTTACGGTTGGGCTGCCGCTGCATCAGGCGATCGATTATCAAAAGGACACTTTAGAAGCAGTTTCACCGATCGAAGCGGGAATTGCCGGACAAAAAATTTTGCTGGTCGATGACGAAGCCGATAGCCGCGAGTTGCTGGCGTTTATGCTGGAGCAGCAGGGCGCAGTGGTAACAGTTGCTGAGAGTGCCGCGCAAGCGATTGCGGCTTTAGAAGTTCAGCCATTCAACGGTTTGATCAGCGATATCAGTATGCCGAACTTAGATGGCTATAATCTGATCCAGAAAGTTCGATCGCTTCAGGACAATCTGAATGCAGGCATTCCCGCAATTGCGCTTACTGCCCACGCCAGCGAAGCCGATCAACAGCGTGTTCTTGCGGCTGGATTTCAGGCTCACGTTGCAAAACCGATCGAGCCAGAACAATTTTTGGAAACCCTTGTGGATCTCCTCCGTCCTCAATCCGGAAATTGCGGTCGCTAACTTATTACTCAAGGAATATTAGCGACTCATCCTTAGGGTGTATTCTCATCTTAGAAGAATGATTGTTCCGCTGTTTTAGGAACCGATGGGATGAGTAGAACTAGGATTGACAGAATGATGAATTAGATGATGAATTCGCGAAATCTACATCAATTCGCATAGTTTACTAAATTAACAGCTCAGTTGCTGAATGGGTTTTGTCGCTGTCTTCCCGATCGCCGCCAAGGAGTCCTGTGTCCTGATTTCGACCCGCCTTAAACCACCCGTGGCAGATGCTTTAGACCCATCGTGACTTAATCTTTTCCCGGAAAATCTCTATGGCAGTCCCCCCCTGCACCGTCCTCATTGTTGAAAACTTTCTGCCAGACCGAGAACTCTATCGCCGCTCTCTGCTTACCGATACAAGCTGCGGTTATCGTTTGCTAGAAGTGGATACGGCAATGGAGGGGCTGGAGCTGTGCCGCACCGAATCAATCGACGCAATTTTGCTGGACTATTTGCTGCCCGATTGCGATGGGCTGGAGTTTCTGCAAGCCCTGCATGCCCAAAATAGCGAAGACAGTCCGCCTGTGGTGATCGTCACCGGACAAGGCGATGAAAGTATTGCGGTGCAGGCACTCAAGCTGGGGGCGGAAGATTATCTGGTGAAGCGTCGGCTCACGCCCGATCTGCTGCGGCTCACGGTGCGAAGCGCGATCGAAAATGCCCGACTGCGGCTCCAACTGCGCGAGAGTGACGATCGGTTTCGGGTGTCGATCGAAAATATGCTCGACTGCTTTGGCATCTTTTCAGCCATTCGAGACAGCGGGGGGCAGATCCTTGATTTTCAGATTAGTTATCTGAATGCCGCTGCTTTGCAAAACCATCAAATGACTACCGCAGGCATCAATGTAAAACTGGGTGAAGTGCTGCCCGCCACTCGAGAAACGGGGCAGTTTGACCAGTATTGTCGCGTCGTGGAAACCGGAGAACCGCTCGTCAAAGAAGAACTGACCTACATCGATGGCTTTGGCACACCGTTGCTGTATCGTGCCTTTGATATCCGTGCCAGCAAATTTAATGATGGCTTTGTTGCCTCCTGGCGCGATGTCACTGCTCGAAAACAGGCAGAACTGGAGCGGCAGCAGCAGCTTGAGCGAGAGCAAATTGTCCATCAAATCACGCAGCAAATTCGCCAATCGCTGGATCTGAAGGACGTGCTGCATACGGCGGTTACTGAAGTTCGCGAGTTTCTCAGCACCGATCGCGCCTTTATTTATCGCTTTAACCCCGACTTTAGTGGCACGATCGTGGTGGAGTCGGTCAGCAATGGGCTGCCTGCGGCGATCGGTGCCCGCGTACAAGATACCTACTTCCTCGAAACCCACGGTGAAGACTATCGCCAGGGCAGAATTCAGGTGGTCGAAGATATCTACACCGCAGGGCTAACAGACTGTCATGTTGAAATGCTGGTGCAGTTTCAGATCCGGGCAAATCTGATTGTGCCAATTTTACAGGGAGAGCAGCTCTGGGGCTTGCTGGTGTTGAGTCAGTGCGCCTGTCCGCGTCAATGGCAACCCGTCGAAATCGATCTGCTCCGGCAAATTGCCGCTCAGCTTGGCATTGCGCTAAAACAGGCAGAGCTGTACGAGCAGGCACGGGCAGAACTGACAGAACGCCAGCGAGCAGAATCTGCCCTTCAGCAAAGCCACGATCGCTTTGAGCTAGCGGCGGCGGCGGTCAATTGCCTGATTTATGACTGGGATTTACAGTGCAATCGCGTCGAGCGTACCCAGGGACTCTACGAAGTCACCGGATATCTGCTGGAAGAGGCTGATCCGTCTCCTGAGTGGTGGCTTGACCTGATCCACCCGGACGATCGCCCCAAGAAAAACGATGAAAGCGTGTTTTCAGACCTGGCAAAGCTCGGTCGCTACTGCAATGAATACCGTGTCCTGCACAAAAACGGGCGTTATCTCTGGGTCGAGGACTGGGGCACGGTTCTCAAAGACGATTCTGGGCAACCCGTTCGGATCGTCGGCAGCACCAGAGCGATTCACAAACGCAAACTCACCGAACAACGTCTGCACCAGTCTGAGGAGCAGTTACAGCTCGGGGTGCAGGTGGCAGGGGTTGCCCTCGTTCGATTTGACTACGCGACCGATCGCGCCAGGCTCTCTTCCGAAGCATCAGCCATGTTTGGCATTCCTGCTGAAGAGACTCTAATCGCCGACGACCTCGTAGTGAGTATCGATCGGCTGTATGCCGTCTTCCACCCCAGAGAACGCAGAGAACTGCTGGAAATGATACAGCAAGTGCTTGATCCGGCAGGGAAAGGCTATCTCGCCCACGAGCATCGTGTCCTTTGGCAAACCGGGGAAGTGCGCTGGCTGAGCATTCGCAAACAGGTCTTCTTTGATCGATCGACTCAGCCTCCTCGTCCTGATTACGGCATTCTGGCAGCGATCGACATCACCGAACGCAAACGGGCTGAAGCAACCGTTCAAGCGCAGCTCGCCCAGATTGAAGCCATTTATGCGACTGCCCCGATCGGACTGTGCTTTTTAGACCGGGAGCGGCGGTTTGTGCAGCTTAATGAGCGATTGGCAGAAATGAATGGGCTGTCGGTTTCTGACCATTTGGGACGAACTATTCGAGAACTTTTACCAGAATTGGCAGAAGTTCAGGAGCCAATTTTTGAACAAGTGCTGCAAACGGGTGTCCCGGTTCTAGATGTTGAAGTTCAGGGCACAACCCCAGCACAGCCAGGAATCGAGCGCCATTGGCTGGTCAGCTACTACCCGCTAATCGCAGCAGCAGGGCGAGTGCTCGGCATCAACATCATGGTGCAGGAAATTACCGGGCGCAAGCGCGTCGAGGATGAACGCAAACGAGCTGAACTTGAACGCGATCGACTGCTGGCAGAAGCCGAAGCCGCAAACCGCAGCAAAGACGAATTTGTCGCCCTCGTTGCCCACGAACTGCGATCGCCGCTCAATGCAATTTTAGGCTGGGCAAAACTAATGCAAACGCGCCGTCTCGACCCCGCAACAACCGCTAAAGCCTTGGAGACGATCGCCCGCAATACGCAGGCGCAAGTCCAACTTGTCGAAGACCTGCTCGATGTCTCCCGCATGGTGCGCGGCACACTCAAACTAACGCTGGCATCGGTCAATCTGCTCGAAGTGATGGAAGCTGCGATCGAAACCGTCCGCCCCCTGGCTGAAACCAAACCGCTCCAGCTCAAAATGCAGCTCGACAAAACTGCCCCCATCTCCGGCGACTTCAACCGCCTCCAGCAAATTGTCCTCAACCTGTTAACTAACGCGATCAAATTCACTCCACAAGGAGGCAGCGTTGAGGTGAGATTAGAGCAGGTTGGGAAGAGGCATGAAGAGATAAGCAGTCGTGCAGCAAGCAACATTGCCGATCAAACCTCTGCTAACGCCTTACCCCTCACCCCCTCGCTTCCTCACTCCTACGCCCAAATCACCATCACTGACACAGGCATTGGCATCGCCCCCGACTTCCTGCCTCAAGTGTTTCAGCGATTCTGTCAGGATTCGCAGAATGTGAACGCGAAAGAAGGGCTAGGCTTGGGCTTGGCGATCGTCAAATATCTGGTTGAGCTGCACGGTGGTACGGTCACGGTCGCCAGCGGTGGAAAAGGGCAGGGGACAACGTTTGTTGTGAGGCTGCCGCTTCTGAAACGTGAGAACGATCTAGGAGCAGAAGAAAACTTGGAGCAAGTCCCTCTTGCTTCTGATGGGTCGCTGGCAGGTGTGCGGGTGCTGCTGGTGGATGACCAGCCCGATATGCTGGACTTAACCACCTTTGCCCTAGAGGAGTATGGCGCGATTGTGGAAACAGCAAGCAGTGCGACGACAGCACTTGAGAAACTGCCGCAGTTTAAACCGCAGATTTTGCTCAGCGATATTGCTATGCCCCAACAAGATGGTTACGGGCTACTGCAACAGGTGCGATCGATCTATCCCGAAGGACAAATTCCGGCGATCGCCCTGACTGCTTATGCCAGCTACACGCGGCGCGAGGCAGCCTTTCGGGCGGGTTTTCAGGAGTATCTCACCAAACCCCTCGAGCCTGAGCAATTAGTCAGCACCATTCAGGCTTTAATCAAGCATTCTGGGTTCAATTCATGACGTAGGCAAGGCAGCCTCAGCCAGAGCAACCCCTTCCGGCGATCGTTCTGAGTGCCTTTGCCTACCACCAAAGATCAGCAGTGGGCGATCGAATCTGACGACTCAAAACGCATAGCTCAAAACCTGAATCTCGGTTCCTTCTGCGGGTAAATTGCCCGATCGCAGCGTCACGCTGTCACTGCCGACCCGTCGCACCGTTGCACCCTGAACCAAGTTCAGGAAATTGTCGATCGGCAGAATATCGCAGTTTGCCGCATCCGCTGCCTGCGTCCGATACTGGGTGGGAATCACAATTTTGGGGTTAAGCCGCTGAATCGCCGCCTGCGCCTCTTCGGGGGTAAACACTTTAGGACCATTGCCGATCGGAACCATTGCCACATCGGGACGACCCATAAGAATTTGCTGCTCGGTGGTAATCGGAGCCGCCGCGCCGCCCAAGTGCAGCACATTTACCCCGCCCTGTCGCCATCGCCACACCACGTTCGTGCCAAAGCGTCTGCCGCCTAAATCATCGTGCGGTGTCCGAATGCCCTGAAGCTGAAGTCCGCGAAACTCAAATACGCCCGGTTCAAACAGCACACGCGGGTTTCCGGGCAGCCCATCGACGACCCCTTCATCTAGCAGACGGCTACTAATCAGCACCAGATCCGCCTCCACTTGCGGAGCACGGTAGCCCGCCGTACAACCGATCGGACGAAATGGATTGACCAGAATTCGCAGCCCGGTCCCGCTGAACAAAAAGCAGCTATGGCCCAGCCACCGAACCGATAAACTCTCTGCCCCCTGAGCTAGCCCCGGTGAAACTTTCCCGATCGCCCCCAGCCCTGCCGTCGCCAACCCTGCAGCCGCAGACTGTATAAACTGTCGTCGCTTCATAAATTCCTCACTCCAAAACGCGCTGGGGCTGCTGACGGGCAAATCCCTGCAAGCCATTTAACCACAGCGAGCTCCCAGACGGAAACCGATGTGAACCAGTTTCCGCGATAGCGGAATTGCTATACCCCCACCGCGACCCGATCGATCGATTTGAGGAAATTCTTTAGCAGAGCCTTGCCCGATCCAGTCAGCACGCTTTCCGGGTGAAACTGCACGCCTTGCAGATGAGGATAGTCACGATGGCGCACTCCCATGATCGTTCCGTCTTCGACCCATGCAGTGATTTCTAGCTCTGGCGGGCAGGTGGTGCGATCGATAATCAGGCTGTGGTAGCGCGTAGCGGTAAAGGGATTCTCCAGTCCCTCAAACACGCCAACGCCCGTGTGATAGACCGGGGAGGTTTTGCCATGCATCAGTTCCGGGGCAGCGGTAATCTTGCCATGATGCACATAGCCAATCCCCTGATGACCCAGGCACACGCCCAGCACAGGCAGCTTAGAACCCAAAACCCGAATCACCTCTAGCGATACGCCTGAGTCTTCAGGGCGACCCGGACCCGGCGAAATCACAATGCCGTCTGGCTGAAGCTGCTCGATTTCTGCCAGGGAAATTTTGTCGTTGCGATACACCCGAATGTCTGCGGCGACCAGATGTTCTGCCCCCAGTTCTCCCAGATACTGCACCAGGTTGTAGGTAAAGCTGTCGTAATTATCGATTACAAGAAGCATGGTAGATCGAGAAGCGAGGGGGAATAGGGAATTAGAAAATTAATTAGGGAATTCGGGGAGGGAGATGGTCGATCGCACCACTTCCAGCAGCGGGGGCAACAGCAGCGATCCTGCCACAATGACTGCCGCAAGCGCGGAAACTAGAACTGCACCTGCCGCACAGTCTTTAGCAATCTTAGCGAGTTCGTGATAGGTCTGTCTGACAGTGAGATCTACCACGGATTCGATCGCTGTATTCAGCAGCTCCATCGTCAACACCACACCGCTCGTCAAGCCAATGATTGCAATTTCAACCCGGCTCAAACCCAGGAGAATGCTGAGCAGGAGCGCGACCGTGCCCATTGCCAGGTGAATCCGAAAGTTGCGCTGCGTTTGAAAGGTATAGCTCAAGCCCGCCCAGGCATAGCGAAAACTCACAAACAAGTTGGATGCCACCCGCCAGGAAAGCGATCGGTTCGGGGAAGGTTTCACCGATTGACGGGGTGGAGCTTCGGTAGATAGGTTTTGAGTCATAAAGGCGGCTGGGCAATGAGCGTGTCAAGAATAGCGTAGGTCAGAAGAAGCATTTGCAGTGTAATCAGGGACGCATATCCACAAGTTTTCCTATGCATGGGCTGAGCGAATGGTTTGACGGTAATCGATCTCGCTGCAGGATGGCATCCCCCCAACTGGGCTTGAGCTAAATCTTCACGATCGGGCTGTTTTTTCCTGGGCTTTTCCCTGCCACTCTGGGGTAATCTGCACCCTTTGAAGCAGAGTGTCCTGCTGGTCGAGCATTTGCTGAAGGCTTTCCTCATCGGGGTGATCCCACCCTACTAGATGCAACAGCCCGTGAGCGGCTAGCCACGACAATTCGTAAGCAAGAGAATGTCCTCGCTCTTGTGCTTGTGCGGCTGCCGTCTCGACTGAAATAATAATGTCCCCAAGGTAGAGCGGCATCGCTGCCTGCATCTCTTCTGATTGGGGATAGTCTACCTCCAGCGCAGCAAATGCCAGTACATCAGTCGGCTGATCTTTCTGGCGATATTGCGCGTTTAAGGTCTGAATTTCGGCATCATCCGTCAGGCGCAGGCTCAGCTCATAGGCAAACCGGGGCGGTAGATCTGCCTGGAGGCAACTGAGCCACTGCGAAAACCATTTCTCCCAAGTTAATTCGGCAATGGGAGCCGTTTCATCGTCAAAATAAGCATCCTGAACGCTCACTTCGATCGCCATCTCCCCTCCCATGCTTCCTAAAACTGCTTCATCTGGGGAGCTGCTGGATAAATTTTCCGTCATGCGCTGCTCCTAGCGCGTTAGATAGGCAAGACCGACCAGCACGGTCAGTAAGCCGACCGTTGTCAGGGCAAAGTGATAAATCGATGTGCCCCGCTTTCGCACCATGTTTCGCATTGCCAGCTTCACATAGCTTGGCTGTGGCTTTATTGCCGGAACTGCTGCCGCGCTATCTTCGGTGTTAGCGGGGGAATGAACGCTGGCATTAACTTCAGAAGGCTGATTCATAACTCAAGCCGCTTTGTCGGCATCGACAGGTTTATTGTCTCGTTGCTGCTTACCGCTTTGCAGGTAGGCTAGTCGCTCCTTCGCAGACCGGAAGATAGGGTCATCCGTTACGAGTAGAGGCTTTATTACTGGAAGTGGCTTCCTGCGTGAATTATAGCTTACCGACGATCGCTGCTTCATGCCGATCGCTTTGCGGTCAAACCTGCTGAAACCAGAGCCGTGGGAGAACGAGTTAAACCCGGTTTGCTGGCTTGAGTCACTTGGCGACATCAGCGATCGCTTGAGGATTAGGGTCGCCCCAATTTACGCTGCATCTGTCGGAGACACTGCTTGAGATAAGGCAAATTAGGAGTTTCTCCACCGTATCGCCAGCACACATAAGCCTCGGTAATTTCTTCGATCGCTTTTGCCCGGTCGAGCGAATAGCGGCTGTGGCAGGCGTGAGCATATTCTAGGGGCGTTTGGGCGATCGGCTTGCGAAATCCCTGATGGTCGAGCCAGCGCAGCATTTGCTGATAAATTGCTTCCATCGGCGGCAAACGCTTGAGCCAGCGTTGATATCGCCACTGCTGCCAGCCCTGCCAGAGTAGCCAACCCAGAAAACCAAGTCCGGTCAGGAGTCCTGCACCCAGCAATAACCCAAGCCAGCCTTGCGTAAATAGTCCCATCATCCAGCCGATCGCCCATCCAGCAATTCTCATGAACCATTCAAAAACACCGTTGAGCCAGCCTGTGAGCGGCGAAGGTAGCCATCCGGCGATCCAGTTCCAGAACTGCTGCAACACGCCAAACACGCTGGATTCTTCGATCGATGGCGGAACCAGCGGATGTCCGGGAATCGGGTCAAAGCTGAACCAGCCGAATTTGTGAAAATACACTTCGGTCATGGCGTGAGCATCGGTGTTGCGAACCACATAGTATCCGGTCAAGGGATTGAATTTTCCCGGAGAAAAGCCCACCACTAATCGAGCCGGAATGCCGATCGATCGCAGCATCACTGTTAGCGTTGTCGCAAAGTGATCGGGATAGCCGCCCTCGTACTTGAATAAAAAGGCTTCTGCTAGATCTTCCCCATCCGCCAGAAACGGCAAATCCGGCTGAATGCGGTAGTTTTGCTTGAGATACTGCGTCAGGAACAGCGTCTTTTCGTAGGAAGCGGTTAAGGGTTTTGGCGATCGTGCCAGAATTGCCTCTGTTTTTTGACGAATTTGCCTGGCTACAGCCGCAGGGAGCTGCATATAGTTTTCTAGTTCGCCGGGATAGTTCCCAGGTGCCGACTGCAGCCGAGTTCGATCGCGATAAGGCACGGCTGAAATAACGGTGTAAGTCAGCCCTTCAGATAAGGGAACGGGCGATCGCAGTCCACTTTCTCGATCGATCGCAACTTGATTGGTCGGAAAGTACAGTTCTTTCACTTCATACAGTGCCGGAATCAAATTGGGCAGATCGGCAACCACCGTGTAGGACTGCACCACTTCCCGAGTCCGATTTAGCGTCACTGACCACGGCAAGTTAAAACGAAACGTCCAGCTCGGACGCTCGACCTGCTGGATGTCTGCGTCTTGATTGCGCGAAATTTCCCAGCCCTGCCCGCTATAGCGATCAAACGCCAGCACCCGCCAGAAGCCCGGAGCCTGCGATCGAATTCGCATTACCACCTGCGGCTGCATCATGCCGCGCAGATTTTGATTGATTTTGGAATTGAAGCCGTAATAAGACTGGGGGTTAACTGTGCCTGCGCCTTCGGTGGGAGCCAGTCCGCCTGACCCGTTATTTCCTTTTTCTTCTCCTGCTTCTGGCGATCGTCCGGGCTGCACATAGCCGGAATTGATAATTTGGCTCTGCTTGAACTCTTCTTGAAGCGAGATCGGCGCACTCACCGGAAATGTGCGAATTTGATAGCCGGGAAAGCGCGGCAGCAACAGAAAAATTCCCAGTCCCAAACCCAGTACTGCCAGCAGCACCCATCCCATGCGTTTTGGAGCCAGATCCGCCCGAACTCGATTCAGCGTGGGAGTTACCAAGCCGATTTGCGATCGATAGTTGAGGATCAGCACCGGAACCGCCAGCCCCAGAAACAGCAGCAGCACAGGCGCAAATGCCAGCGTTTGGCTCAGGGTCGCCGCGACCCCAATCAAAATCAGTCCGATCACTGCTGAATAGCCCAAATCCTTCCGACGGGGCGTATCAAAGCTGTGAAACACCTGGAGATGAATCAGCAGCGTTGCCAGCGCGATCCGCGTATCGTTGCGCTCCACCCAGATCCGCATAAAAAAGATCGCTAGAGCCACCAGCATCCCGATCGCAATACAAAACTTCACCGGAATATTGCGTTTTCGGCGGTGATAGTGGCTCCAAACCGCTCCCACCACACTGACCGGAACTGCCCACAGGCTCAAACCCTGAGCATCGGTACTGTCTGCAGCAGCCACATCGATCGCCACAATACCCACCGTAACAAGCCCCTGGATCAGCACCCGCAGCGGAATTGAATCTTCTGGTTCCGGTAAAGGCTGAGACTCGATCCGCTGCCAAATCTGACGGAGCAGCGGCAGCTTCAGAATCGGATTGAGAGAGGCTTGAGATTTCCGGGCAGGAGAAGACATAAACCGCGATCGCAATTTTCGCTTCTATGCTAACCAGACCTGCCCATGGAACGGGAGAGCGATCAACAAAATTCGGTAGATTCCGCAAACTTTCAGAACCCGAACTGTAATGCCATTGGAACTATGGCTCAAGCGGCAAACGCACGGCAAACACCAGCGGCGCATCGGATTTTGCTAACTCAATCGTGAGCGTCATAGACTGCTCTATGCAGATCGGGCTGAGACTAACGCTCAAATTGCCCGCCTGCGTGCAGGAAGCGATCGATTCAAGGGCGGCTTGCTGAAACCGCACCGTGCCACCTGTGGGAAGCTGGGCATCGATTCGCACCGTACCGGATTCTGGATGGTACTGCACCTCCAGCATGATTGCTCCTGCATCGGTCAGCCAGGAGCGACGAATAGCGGCACGGGGCGAAAGCGTGAGCGTCATTGCCTCAAACATCTCGCGGGCTGCTAGCAGCGACAGCACCATTTGCTGCGGACGAGATGCCTGATTGTAATCGGTGAGAAAGCCTGGGTTGGCGATCGCTGGCTTTGGCTCAGTCGAGGTTCCGCCCCGAACTGGGGAAGCGAGAACCATCCCTGCCAGCTCATTCAGCACTGCTCCTTCTTCGGGAAACAGCGATTCGACTGCCTGGACGAGTCGCCGCCCTTCACGGAGAGAAGACTGCATTAAATGGCAGCACTGCTCAAACAAGGATTGCAGCACCGAGTCGGGTAGGGCGATCGGCAAATTGAGTGTCTTGAGGTGAGCAGCCCAGATCGGGACAGGTTCTTGAACAGGGAAGCTTAATCGCTCTCCCGTGTGAGGCTGCTCAGCGTCAGGGTAGGCGTAGGATTCAGAATCGTATGGAGAGTCGTAGTGGTAATCGTGCTGCTCAGTTTCCCAGGGGAATCGCGGCGGATTGCGCTCAATTTCTGTTTTGAGCTTGTTCTTCAGCAGCGCGTGAAAACGATGTTGCACAGCAGGTATGTCTCCGAATGCAAGTTGCGAAGGGTCCTCATCAAGCGGCATACTCGTGTTCTCTGGGTTGGAAGTCGGTTGACCTGTTCGATCGATTCGATCGCTGGGGTCATTAGCATTCCTCAGAATGCCCTCCGCGCCAGCAGAACTGAGTGGCTCAGCAGAAAATTGCAGGTTCACTGACCCGGTTTGTTCAGGCTCCGCTGCCTGATTCCAATCCCCTGATGGCGCACCACTTGCCGGGTCTAGTGTTTGCAACAGCCACACAACGAACTGCTGTATGGCTTCTGCTTCATTATTCATTGGTAGAAGTCCCTGCTCCGGATATTAAATTGTTGCGAATTTCCCAGGCTTGTTCAAGTAATTTAGACCATTGTTTTTGCAGTTGGGTCGGGGTAATGCTGAGAGCCTGGGCGATCGACGCGTCTGCCATGCCTGCCTGCTTACGGCTCAGGAGTTCCTGCTGGCGGGGCGTGAGGCGATCAGCAAACTGCTGCCACTGCTGCGGCGTTAGCCCGAAATTGCGCTCCAGGTCGGCTTCCAGCCATTGATGCACAAGTTCCCACTGGTGGGACAGCGCAAAGCGAATCAGGTGATATTTAAATCGCTGCTGCAAATAGTCTCGCTGACGGGCAGTAAGTCCCAAAATCGCCTCGATCTCACTGGTGGGTAAATCTTTTAGCCGCAGCGCGAAATAGTCGGCGCAGTCTTGCTGCTGTCGCTCCTCTAGGTAATTCATCAGCTCGGCGATCACCGTATTTCGCAGCGTATCTTCCTGCAATTCTGGCTCTTGCGCCACCATTTGTTCCCTGACCTGAGGCATGGAAACGGTGCTGCGCGAAGTATCGCTTTCGTTGAGCGTGCCCTCGGCTGCTTGCTCCATGTCCACCATTGTTTCAGGCGGCTGCTGCTGCGAGAAAGTTTGTGCTCGCAGAATAATGAGCTGCTGGCTGCGGCGACCTGGAAGGGGAATGCGACGTTTGCCGTACCGTTCTGTGAAAGCCATATACTCTGCCAACTCCAGCAAGGTGCGGGGACGATAGGTGGCAGGTAACTGGTTTTCGCGCCGGAAGGCATTCAGCGATTCGATATAAAATCCCTGCAAAAAGTCTTCGATCAGGGTCAGACGTGCCTGATAGCTGGACTGTACCTGAGGGGGGGTGATGTAGCGGTAAACTACCGCGCTCAACGTGCTGTGTAACTCGATCCTGCCCCGGTGTGACCCCAAGTCATAGTATTTGAGACACTGTTTCAGGCGATGCTTTGCCAGTGTGGTAGACCAGGTTTCGACTTCACCCGACGCCTGAATCCGCTGGCTTTCTGAGCAGATGCGGGAAACTTCTTCGGTCAGCCGATCGGCAACTGCTCGACATTGAGCTGCGGGCGATCGAGTTGACTGCTGAAGTTCCTGGAACAGAATCTTAAAGATTGCTTCCACACAACTACTAGGCTTTTCCCGCTGGAAGATCGACACAACGTTCGCACACTGAAGCTTGTGCATAAGGCAGTAATGAGATGCGATAAACAGGTATCCGTTTCCAAGGCAGTTTTGGGAGCATACAAAACTCCTAACTGCCAGGAATCAGCCCTGATGGACAAGATAATAAGGTCTTAAAGCCGAGCTTGAAATTTTCGTTTCGAGCTTTTCGTTTCGAGCTTTTTATTGGGGTCTCCCGGATATTGTCTTGCCGCTTGGAAGAATGCGGTAGTTGCGTCGCCTGATTGTGTCGCCTTGTGGTAGAGCGGTCTAGACTGGGAGGACACCCTTCAATAAGATTGCTACACCCCGATCCAGTATGAAGCTTGACGAACAGATTCAGGTACTAATTGATGAAGCTCCTCGCTATGGAGCAGAGCCAACCGATGTAAATTATGTTGCACCTGTCCTGAAAGCCATCGCCGAACGGTTAAAGCACCCTCAGTATTATATTTTACAGAACCTTGAGCAGGAGTGGCTCACGATAACCATTGCCGACCAGACTCAGCCAGAAGTGACCAAGACGGTCGTATATGCTTTTCCCAGCCTGGAGGCTGCTAAAGCCAACACCAGTACACTCCATGATCCGCAGCTCGTTGCTTTACCGATTCCAGTGATTCATTTGCTATTCCAGATGCTAGCAATGAAGCCGATCGATAGCATCGTCTTTTTTGAGACTTCAGCAAATCTGCAATCTGGAATGGAGTTAAGCAGACAAAATCTTCAAATTTTAATTGAACAGCACCTACAGAGTCTAAGAGGTGCTAACATACCACCCGACATCGCGTGAATCTAGCGTAATTTCACACAGGGCAATAAAGTTTCGATTAAAGCAGTGCGTGGAATCACCCAGAAGGATTGGAGCTGAGGTGAGTCTGGAGGGCAAAAAATGCTTCCTGGGCTGCCGCCTGTTCTGCCGTCTTTTTGGATTGTCCGCGACCTTGCCCCCAGCATTGACCGTTGATCCAGACTTCGGCGGCGAATCGCTCGCTGTCGCCATGCACCGGGTTTAGCTCCGTCACGCGATACTCCGGTAAGCCCTGATGCTGGCTTTGGGTCATGGTTTGCAGTGCCCCTTTATAGTTGTGCAGGGCAGGGTCGCTGCGAATCACTTCCCCAAGCTGATGGAGATGGCTGTCCAGCCAGGGATGAATCAAACTCAAATTCTGGGTGCTGAGATACAGGGCGGCAAGAATTGCTTCCAGGGCAGCCGCCAAGCGGGTATCCAGTCCGATGCGATCGATCGAGGCACTGTGGGAAAGGATCAGATAGCGATCGATCCCGTAGCTTTTGGCAATCTGGGCAAGCAGACGATCGCTCACTAGAATGCTGCGAATGGCAGACAGTTCGCCTTCGGAAACGTCAGGATATTGCCTGTACAAAAACTCGCCTGCTGCCAGTTTCACCACCGCGTCGCCTACAAACTCCAGCCGCTCATAGTTTGCTGTGGCAGAAGCAGTCGGATCGGTAAGGGCCAGATCGAGCAGTACCCAATTGACGGGACTCTCTGCGGGTAGTCCGAGTTTGAGAATAAGCTGCTGAAGCTGTTTCTGGCGGCGGGGGTCAGCAAGCATCGCACCGAGGCAGTTTTTTCAAAATTAATCGGGAAGAGGCGGTCATAAGCCGGGTTCTGTCTCTTGGAACGATTCGCCCCAAGGAGCAGTTATCTATCTGGGATGCCTGTTACCAGACACCTCTAGCGGATTTCGCAGCGTCCAAGAACGCTACCCGGAGCGGGAAAAAGACCAACCCTTGCTCCTTCAACCTTGCTTCCGACCGGGGTTTACCGAGCCAACGCCTCTCGACGTTGCTGGTGCGCTCTTACCGCACCTTTGCACCCTTACCAGGAATAATCCAGAATTTTGAGTTCTAAACTGTCCTGGCGGTATGTTTCTGTGGCACTCTCCTCACGCTTGCGCGCACTGGGCGTTACCCAGCAAGTCTGGTCTTTCGGAAGCCCGGACTTTCCTCAGGCAAAATGCCCGCAACTGCCTCGCCTCCTCTTCCCTTGATTCCAGTCTATTACTTGTTGTGGCTTGTCACTGGGATAGGTTAGTCGGGGAGCCAGGGAAAATATTCCATCAGCGACGCTTTTTCAATAATGAATTGGCAGGGCACATAAGCCCAATATTCGCGCTTCGCCCCGTCGGCAATGTTAACAATTTGAAACAATAGCCGCGCTGTGAATTTGAGTGAGGCTTGGCGTTCACTAAATAGGGCAAACTGTCCGGCATTTGCTTTCTCGACCTGCGCCAGATCGATGATCGCCCCCTTTGCCACCAGCGTTGTGCGATCGTCATTGGGTTTTACCAGATCTTCGGGTGTGAGAACGGCTTGCAGACTGCGACCGGGGGGAATCGTGCTTTTAATTTGCGGTTCAGAGAGGCTATCGGGCGTGAGGTCAGGAATGAGGTGAATGACGCGCCGGACTTTTCCTGCAAAATTTGTCATGGAGCTGCTGTCCCAGTCGATCGCGATCGTTGCTGTAGCAGACTTATTTTGAATAATGCCTGTCACGGTGGCGGGTTGATCTGAAAAGTTATAGCGACCTTTGAAGCTAAAGTTGATGTCGAGAAACTGGCTGAGCGGTGTATCAGCAATTCGCTGTTCGCTGAGCTCCTGGGCTAAAGCTGCTTTATCGAACAGGATGATCGTTTGCTCTTCCAGCGAGTCGATCGCCCTGTAAATCACATAGGCGATGCTAATTAGATAAACCGCCAAAATAATCAGATCGGTCTGGTTCATGACGAAGCCAGGTGAAATTCGCGCAGGGCGGGCAAAAAGTTTTTATTTTCGTGCTGCGATCGACTGAGCTTAATCAGGGCAAATCGCTGGAGCGGCGTTAAACTTGCCCATTGTTCTGGGGCGAGCAGCACTCCCACAGACTCACCTTGAGCTTTCACACTTTCGGGAATTTGCGTCACATTTTGCCAGTCGGGATGGGGATCGATCGCCAGATCCGAAGGGGTTTCGCCGGAGTGCGCCTGAACCATCTGCTGGAGATGCGACCGATAGGTCTGAATTTCTGTGGGGGTTTCGCAGGGCAATTCGACCAGTGTTTGGCGATCGGTCTGGGAGAGCTGATTCCAGTGGGGCAGCTTCAATTTCACCCCGCAGGTATCAAGCTTGTAGCGCACACACATGGGAATGCAGCGCAGCGAATCGACAAAATCAGACTCAAACTGGAAAAAGTCGGATATAGAGTCGGGCATGGCGCAGAGCATGAAGAGGGGAATGAAGGGGGATGACAGGTAAGTTTGACGTACTCCCCCCGCTAAATCAAGGGGCTTCTGACACTCCGCTCATTTGCTCATCCACCCCTCAACTCATTTCCTCGTTCCCTCAAACCTCGACCGTGCCCAAGTTCCAATCGACGATCGCCAGTTTCGGGGCTTTGCTATCGTCAAACCAGCTCACCAGTTTAGCAAGATCGGTTTTGTTGAGAATGCCGATACAGCCTGCCGTTCCGGGCATTCCGACGGGGGCGTTGTTGTCGAGGTGGAAGCCTATGCCAGTGCGTTCTGTAGTAAACAAAGGATTCATCGTGATCCAGACTGGACCCAAGCCGTCGTTTGGATCTGCCCAACTGCGCGTGTAGTCGCCTTTGGTGCCGCTTGCCCACTCCACAACACCGAGCGACCAATAGCCTTCGGGCAGCGGTTCCATTGAGCCAGATTTACTGAGTTCCCCTGTGCGGAATGCCTGTCGGCTGCCTACGCCAGAAATCGCAGGCAGTTGATCGACGATCGCCCCGTTTCGCGTCAAAGCCACCTGAAGTTCGACCAAGCCGTTTGCGCTGGTTTTGCTGGTGCGGTTAATTCGCACAACGGACTCGCTGTTTCCGGCAGCGTTGAAGTTAGTTTTCAGGCTGTAATTAATAGTTTGAGCACCATCGCCTGCGACCTGCAAGAAATAAGTTCCGCGATCGAGATAGCGTCTCACGCTCGCAGATAAATTGGTTTTGGTCGAAAGCACCTCCCCAGCATCGATCGTCCCATTGTTGTTGGCATCGCGGATCAGGCGCATTCCTGTTTGATTGGCGGCTCCGGTTAAGTCTGCGGAAAAGATGCCCGCCTGGGTCAGGTTGAACTGAAATAAGTCATCGCGGTCGGTTGCGGAAACCTGGTCACTGCGGGAAAAGATGGGGGAAGCGATCGTTTCTGCACCGCTTAAACTTCCAGTTACAGAGCTGTTACTGGAGCCATTGCCAGAATTACTGCCGGAACCGTTTGCAAAATCCCCTCCACTGCCATTTCCAGAGCTTGCCACGACTTCAGTAGACATTCCTAGCGAATAGCGCGTCAGTCCTTCATCAAACGCATTCACTTTAACGTAATAGGTTCCAGCACTAAGCTGTTGCCGGATGGATTCGTTGGTACGTCCGTGTCGGCTTGATTCTGCAATTTCATCTCCGGCTGCATTCAGCAATAGGATATCAGCATCATTACTCAGACGATTCAGCGTGAAATTCACCCTTGCTGTTTCTGTGATATTCACGCGATACATATCTACTGCATCAAAGCTCGAAATGCGGTTGCGATAGGTGCGTTTCATCTGGTTGAGGTTGCCCGCATCCAGAGCCGTTCTCATTGCGTCGCCACCGTCTGCAGTGCTGCCTTTGCCGTTCAGATTGAGCGAGTAGTTGACGCTGGTATTTCCATCAGTGGACACCTGGATGTAATAGGTCCCGGCACTGAGACGCTGATTGATCGACTCACTGCTGAGATTTGCCCGCAGCGATCGACCCAGTTCTTTACTGTCAATATTAAGCAGCCTTAGATCAGCATTGCCCGAAAGCTGACCCAGCTCTAACTTAATCTGGCTGCTGCGCGACAGGTCAAACCGAAAGAAGCGATTTTTGCTGCTGCCGCCCACAGCATCCGACCATTTAAATTGCGTATTGCCGCTCAAGTTTCCTAAATTTGCTGCATTGCTGGTTGCAGTTCCAACCGAAGCGGGTAAACCATTACGGCGGGAAGTATCCACAGGCTCAATATTCAGTCCGCTTTCCAGTCCACCCAGCCGAATAAATCGAAAGCCATTGCTCGATCGTGACTGGGTTCGGTGAGCCAATCGCAAAGATTCCGAATGAAGCGCATCCTGAGCCAGTACCGCAGCAGACGATAAACGAGACGACAAAGACCCTTCGCGCAGCCGGGAAGGTTGAGCAGCAAAATTCGATCGCATATCTTTCTCTGAATTACCTAAGCAGCAAGCAGCACCTCGCTTTCACCAGCCCGGAAATCTCAAAGATTTCGCTCTTAGGAAAGCAAGTCTGCGGTTTGAAAGTAATGACTGGCGATCGAGCAGAGAGTTCCGCTCAGAGTAAATCTCGATCGGGGATAGTTTCGATCGGGGATGGTTTCGATTGAGAAAGAATTCGCTGACCCTAAATCAATGCCCTATGCCAAAATGTATGGGTTATGCATGGCGATCAGCTTCAGCAGCAAGGCTTTAACAGGCGGTAATTCAGCAGACCTATGACGAAATTTGTATTTGTAACGGGCGGAGTCGTTTCGAGCATCGGCAAAGGCATTGTGGCGGCGAGTCTGGGACGCCTCTTGAAGTCACGCGACTACTCGGTGTCGATTTTGAAGCTTGATCCCTATATCAACGTAGACCCCGGCACGATGAGCCCATTTCAGCACGGTGAAGTGTTTGTGACGCGAGACGGCGCAGAAACCGACCTGGATCTGGGACACTACGAGCGATTTACCGATACCTCTATGTCGCGGCTCAACAGCGTGACCACCGGTTCGATCTATCAGGCAGTCATCAACAAAGAGCGGCGCGGTGACTACAATGGCGGCACGGTGCAGGTGATTCCCCACATCACCAACGAGATTAAAGAGCGAGTGATGCGCGTTGCCAACGATACAAATCCTGATGTAGTCATCACAGAAATCGGCGGCACGGTCGGCGATATTGAGTCGCTGCCCTTTTTGGAGGCCATCCGGCAGCTTCGTAAAGAAGTGGGGCGCAAAAATATTCTCTATATTCATGTGACGCTGGTTCCCTGGATTCCGTCAGCGGGTGAGATGAAAACCAAGCCGACTCAGCATTCGGTCAAGGAACTGCGATCGATTGGGATACAGCCCGATATTCTAGTGTGTCGCTGCGATCGTCCCTTGCCGAAGGGATTGAAGGAAAAGATGTCTGAGTTCTGCGATGTGCCTGTGGAGTGCGTGATTACGTCCCCGGATGCCAGCAGCATTTATGAAGTGCCTCTAATTCTGGAACGGGAAGGTTTGGCCCAGCAGGCGATTGATATCCTCCAGCTAGAGCAGCGTCGGCCGGATCTGCGCCAGTGGCAAACGCTGGTCGATCGGCTTCATCATCCCAAGCAGCCGTTTGAGATTGCGATCGTCGGGAAATATGTGCAGCTCAACGATGCCTACCTGTCGGTGAGTGAAGCCCTGCGTCATGCGGCATTGGCATTGGGTGGTGACCTGAATCTGCGCTGGATTAACTCTGAAGAAGTCGATGAAAATTCAGTCGATCGCTTGCTGGGCGGCGTACAGGGCATCTTGGTTCCGGGTGGGTTTGGCTCTCGCGGCATCGACGGCAAAATTACGGCGATTCAGTACGCTCGTGAACACAAGCTTCCGTTCCTTGGTCTTTGCTTGGGAATGCAGTGTTCGGTGATAGAGTGGGCGCGGCATGTGGCAAAGCTGAGTGACGCTAACAGTGCAGAGTTTGATGCCAACTGCCAGAATCCCATCATCAACTTGCTGCCCGAACAGCAGGACGTGGTGGACTTAGGCGGTACGATGCGTCTAGGACTTTACCCCTGCCGAATCACGCCAAACACCCTGACCGCCAAACTCTATGGGCAGGAGGTGGTGTACGAGCGGCATCGGCATCGCTACGAGTTTAACAACACCTATCGGACGCTGTTCCTGGAGTCGGGCTATCAGGTGAGCGGTACGTCGCCCGATGGTCGCTTAGTGGAAATTGTGGAGTTACCGGGGCATCCGTTCTTTGTTGCCACTCAGTTTCACCCAGAGTTTCAGTCGCGCCCCAGCCAACCTCACCCGTTGTTTCAGGGCTTGGTGCAGGCAGCATTGGATCTATTGAAGCCGTCGATCGATCGCGTAGAATCCCTGAGCATGGAAATGACGAGCTAGCATCATTAGAAACAATAAGAAGAAACAATAAAAACCCCCAAACACTGGTGCTGAGGGCTGGAGTTCCTGAAAATCGTCACTGGAAATATCATGGCAAGCGATCGAGAGGGGCACAAGAGGGGCGATACCCTTCATCTAAAAAAAATGTACCCCTGTATTCCTACGCGGGTAATATTACACAGGCTGCAAAATGCGACTGCTATATCGGCTGCTAATTGTTTGCTTCTGTAGCCTACTGCTGGGTTGCCAGCCTGCCGTTTCGGATGGTGCAATTCATCTGACGCTCTGGCATGGAGTGAATCCGCCGGAAAATCGGGAAGTGCTGCAAAAGTTAGTCGATCGCTTTAACGAAGTCCATCCTGCTATCCAGGTGGAATCGCTTTATGTGGGACAGGGCGACCAGCAGATTCCCAAAATTCTGGCTGCGGTGGTGGGCAATGCGCCGCCTAATCTCTTGTGGTACGCGCCTACTCTAACGGGACAGTTAATTGAGCTAGGGGCGATCGCGCCATTAGACCCTTGGTGGTCGAGCTTTTCAGGTAAAGCGGCAGTTGATCTAGCCCTGCGATCGTCGATGGAATGGGAAGATCATCTGTGGTCAATTCCCTTTAGCACCAATAACATCGGCATTTTCTACCGTCCCAGCCTGTTTGCCGCCGCTGGAATCACCGAACTGCCTCACACCTGGACCGAACTACG
Source organism: Cyanobacteria bacterium FACHB-502 (assembly GCA_014695325.1). Taxonomy (GTDB): domain Bacteria; phylum Cyanobacteriota; class Cyanobacteriia; order Elainellales; family Elainellaceae; genus Leptolyngbya_A. Next base: position 39,582 of record JACJNZ010000029.1, read on the forward strand.
TCAGGTTGCCCAAAGGCTGACCGATCCGACAAAGGGAAAATATGGAATGCTGCTGCCTCTGGGCAAAGGCGAATGGACGGTGTTTATGTGGCTCCCTTTTCTCTGGAGCGCAGGCGGCGAAATTCAGCTTGACTCCCTGGCAAGTCCTGCTGCAATTCAGGCTCTCCAGTTCTGGCGAGATTTACTGGACGATCGCACTGCCATTTTGTCACCCCCCGAACGGGGCTATGAGCTAGAAGCGTTTTTGTCTGGCAAAGTCGCGATGCAGCTTACCGGACCCTGGACGCTCCGACCCCTCCAGCAAAGCGGTGTGGATTTTGACGTGATGCCTATTCCAGCCCAAACCACCCCTGCAACCAGCATCGGTGGCGAAAACCTGTTCTTGTTCAAAACGACCCCCGCCGAAGAACAGGCTGCCCTCACGTTCCTGGAATACGTCCTTAGCGAATCGTTTCAGACCGAATGGGCGATCGAAACAGGCTATCTGCCCGTGAATCTTGCCTCCCGCCAAAGCAAGCCCTACCAGAACTTTATTGCCCAGCAGCCCGTCATGCAGGTATTCCTCGACCAGGCACAACATGGACAATCGCGCCCGATCTTTCCCGGCTACAGCCGCTTGTCTGATGCGTTGGGGCGGGCGATCGAGTCGGTGTTACTGGGTAAAGCCACTCCAGAAGAAGCTTTGCGGAGAGCAGAGGAGCGATTGCATCGCCCTATCTTCCAACCAACTTCATGAAGAACTGTAAAATTATAGAGAAGTAATCATCCCAGGGGACGCTATGACTGCTCAAACTTCTCCGTCGATCTACGACTTTTCTGCCACCAGTATCGAGGGCAATCCGATCGCCCTAGAAACCTTCAAAGGCAAAGTGCTGCTGATTGTGAACACTGCTAGCCAGTGTGGATTTACGCCGCAGTACCAGGGGCTTCAGACCCTCCAGAGCAAATTTGCCGATCGGGAGTTTTCAGTGCTGGGGTTTCCGTGCAATCAGTTTGGCGCACAAGAGCCAGGAAGCGCGAATGAGATCCAGTCTTTCTGTGAAACCCGCTATGGCGTTTCCTTTCCGCTCTTTGAAAAAATTGACGTGAACGGCAGCAACGCCCATCCGCTCTACCAGTACCTTACCAAAGCCGCCCCTGGAATTTTAGGAACCGAAGGGATCAAGTGGAACTTTACGAAGTTTCTGATCGATCGCAACGGTAACGTGGTCAAACGCTATCCGCCGACGGCAAAGCCCGAAGACATCGAGAAAGACATCCAAAAGCTGCTCTGATCGACCTGCAATTCGCCTAGCAGTGCTTCTCAACCCATTCAAACTCCAAACTCTTCACAATCGAGCAGCAATCAAAGCGGCTCCCAGCAAGCCAACCTGCTCATTCAAAATCAGGTGAACGGGGATGCGTTCCATTAACGAGCGCATTCTGCCTTTGTCGCACATTGCCTTCAGGAAAATGCCGGACTTCATGAGTTCCAGATTTTTGGCAGCGACTCCGCCTGCAATATAAAGTCCGCCGTAGGGCAGCAGCTTCAGTGCCAGATTGCCTGCTTCTGCGCCGTAGGCGGCAACGAAGAATTCCATCGTTTCCTGGCAAAGCAAATCTCGCTTTTCAGCGGCAGCTTTACCAATCATTGCGCCCGGATCGACCGACTTTTCCGATTTTCCGGCTTCCTGCTCCCAGGTGCGAAAGGCTTGAGCAATGTCCGGCGACTCGATGCTGCCCTGCCGATCGCGCAAAAACTGATAAATTGCCGCAATGCCCATGCCCGAAACAACCCGCTCGACCGAGACGCGACCCAATTCATGCTTGTCGCGCAGATATTTCAGCAGCAAAAACTCCATCTCAGATCGCGGTGCAAAGTCGGCGTGCCCCCCTTCGGTGCCAAACACCTGATACTGGCTACCCTGCCGAATCACAAATCCCTGCCCTAATCCTGTTCCGGCTCCAATGACGGCGATCGGGGCAGCAGGATCGGGTTCTCCGGTTTGCAGGGTCAGAATATCGTCGGGTGCGAGTGCTTCGATTCCATGTCCGACAGCAGCAAAGTCGTTGAGTAGGCGAATCTGGGCGATCGATAAATCTTGCTGAAGCCGATCGGCACTCAGAATCCAGGACAAATTGGTGAGGGTGCAGGTGTTGGCGACCACCGGACCCGCGATCGAAAAGCAGGCTTTCTGGGGATTGGGTTTCGTGCCGATCGCCGCAGTTGCATTCTCAAAAAAACGGCGTACCAGTGGCGCGAGGTCATCAAACTCCCTGCTGGTAAAGCGTTCAGCATAAAGGGTTTTAAAGGCAACGCCCGTCCGAGCCGAACCGGGTTGAGCCTCCATCAGATACAAAAGGGTTTTAGTGCCGCCTGTATCGCCTGCCAGAATTTGAGTCATGGGTGTGCAAAGGATCGTGAGTAATCAAATGGGTAATCGAATCGATAATCGAATGGGTAATTGACAGAATAATTGACAATAAACAGATTCGCTGTCGAACTGCGACCCTCTAAAGTTTAAAATCTAGTTACATTAAACACCGTTTCTGTGGGTTCCTCCATGTCTGCTGCCTCTGCCGTTCAGTCCCTCGCTGGAGGGCTTGTTGTTTCTTGTCAAGCTCCTGCTGACTCTCCACTCCACGACCCTATCGTGATTGCAGCGATGGCAGAAGCCGCCGTTAATCAAGGGGCGATCGGCGTGCGGATCGATACTCCGGCACATATCAAAGCGGTGCGGCAGCGGGTCACTGTACCCATTATCGGACTCTGGAAACGGCAGATTCCTGGCTATGAGGTGTATATCACGCCTTTGTTTGAGCAGGCTCAAGCAGTGGCAACGGCAGGGGCAGACATTATTGCCATTGATGCTACCCTGCGCGATCGTCCGCAAGGCACAACGGTAGCGGAGTTGATCGATCGCATTCATCAGGAACTTGGCAAAGCTGTGATGGCAGATGTCGATACGCTGGAAGCCGCCCTGGAAGCCGTCGCTGCCGGAGCCGATCTGGTGGGCACAACGCTTTATGGCTACACCTCGGCAACAAAGCATCTAAAGCCGCCGGGGTTTGAGCTGTTGAGCCAGATGGTTAACGCGCTCTCGGTTCCGATCGTGTGTGAAGGCGGCATTGCCTCGCCGCAGATGGCACAGGAAGCGTTGAAGCTGGGAGCTTCTGCGATCGTCGTTGGCACAGCGATTACGGGTGTTGATGCGCTGGTGCAGGTTTATCAGTCCGCGATTGGCAGCAGTTCACCCGAAGAAAAGGCTCTCCGGGAATAGAGCAACGTGCAAATCAATTGCAGCAAAGTTTAGAACCTAAACCTTGAAGCATCAGACGCGCATTCTTACATGAACAAGGAATATTGGTACAAAAAAGGGAACGTTTAATAAGCCAGGCAAAGCCAGTCTTTAAACGATCGCAATTCAGTCTAGGACGAAAGATAGGGAACAATCTTTTATCGGGCTCCTATTAATTTCTTGCTTATAAAGTTCATTCCTGCCCGCTGTCTTTATTAAGCCAGGTCAGGGGTAGAAACCTGAGGGCTGTCTTCTCCCAGCTTAGGGGAGAACCCCTGCATCCCTCTTACAGTAGATTAATGGTAAATATAGAGTTCGCTTAGTTTTAATCTTTTAATTCTTTCAAAATCCCTAGGACAAAGTATCGTCGACAGGCATTCCTATGGTTAACGCTGCGATTCAAGTTCTTCTTGTCGAGGACGATGAAGATGACTACATCACTACTCGTAGCTTACTGCTCAATCTTCAAGACAAAGAGTGGGAGCTGGAGTGGGCGCAGACGTATGCCGATGCCCTGACGCACATGATCCAGCGTCGTCATGATATTTATTTGGTCAACTATCAGCTTGATACCCACAATGGGCTACATCTGCTGCGGGAAGCGATCGGCAAAGGCTGTGATGCCCCCATCATTCTGCTGGGAAAAGAGGCTGATCGGGCGATCGGTTTGGCAGCGATGCAGGCAGGCGCGGCGGATTATCTAATTAAGGCAGAGCTAAACGAGTGGGTCATTGAGCGATCTATCTGCTACGCGCTACAGCATCACCGCACCCTGGCTCAACTGCAAGCAACGCTGGCGCAAAAAGATCAGTTAGCTCAGGCAATTGCTAGTATCACAACGAGCGTGATGATCACTGATCCCAATCAGCCGGGAAATCCGGTGGTGTTTGTCAATCCTGCCTTTACTGCCCTGACTGGATATTCCAGCGAAGAAGTGTTGGGTACGGGCTGTCACTTTCTTCAGGGAACCGACACCGATCGCACCATTATCAACCAAATCCACATGGCGATCGCTGCACGTCAGTCGATTACCCGCACACTGGTCAATTACCGCAAAGATGGAACGCCTTTCTGGAACGAACTCAGCATTCATCCGGTGTTTAATGACCAGGGGAAACTGAGTCACTTTATTGGCTTCCAGACCGATGTATCTGCCCGAAAGCTGGCAGAAGCCGCCCTCTCTGAGAGCGAAGAGCGCCACACGCTAGCGATTCAGGGAGCTAACGACGGCATCTGGGACTGGAACCTGCAAACAAAACAGGTCTACTTTTCGCCGCGCTGGAAAGCCCTGCTGGGCTATGAGGAATCCGGCATCAGCGATCGGCTAGAGGAATGGTTCGATCGGGTTCATCCCGAAGACCTGTACTGGCTCAAGCGGCAAATCAAGGCTCATGTGAATGGCGTCACGTCTCATTTTGAGTACGAATACCGAATGCAGCATCAAGACGGTCGCTATCGCTGGATGTTGAGCCGAGGGCTGGCATTGCGCGATGCAGCGGGTCAGGCAACACGCATGGCGGGTTTTCAAACTGATACCACCACCTGGAAGCAAGCCGAGGAAAAGCTGGTTCACGATGCGTTTTACGATACGCTGACGGGTTTACCGAATCGAATGCTGCTTACCGAGCGAATGCGTCATGCGATTCAGCTTGCCCAGCGCAACCCTGACTTGATGTTTGCCGTCCTATTTATTGACCTCGATCGCTTTAAAGTAATCAACGACAGCCTGGGGCACATGCTGGGTGATCAGCTTTTGATTGCGATCGCCAATCGCTTTTTGCAGTGCTTACGTCCGATCGACATGGTGGCTCGGCTGGGGGGCGATGAGTTTGTGGTGCTGCTGGAAGAAGTCAAAGACACTGCTACCGTGATTGCGTTTGCCGATCGCATTCAGAGTGAGCTGGCGCAGTCGTTTGACCTAGAGGGGCATGAAGTCTACACGGCTGCCAGCATTGGAATTGCCTTTAGCACCGTTGGCTACGAGCGACCAGAGGACTTGCTGCGCGACGCAGACACAGCAATGTATCGGGCAAAGGCACAGGGACGGGGACGCTACGAGATTTTTCAGCCAGGAATGCACACGAATGCAATGGCATTGCTTCAGCTCGAAACAGACTTGCGGCGGGCGATCGAGCGACAGGAACTCTGCTTGCACTATCAGCCAATCGTCTCGCTGAGAACCTGCCAGATTGTGGGCGTTGAGGCACTGGTGCGATGGCATCATCCGCAGCGTGGGCTAATTTCTCCCAGTGAGTTTATTCCGCTTGCCGAAGAGACCGGGCTGATTGTACCGATCGGAAGCTGGGTGCTACGCGAAGCCTGTCAGCAGGTTCACGAATGGCAGTTGCAGAGCCGCCGAGAAGAGTTGCTGATTGTCCATGTCAATTTGTCCGGCAGACACTTTAGCTCCGGCATTGCTGAGGAAGTTCGTCAAGTGCTGCAAGATACCCAGCTTCTGCCGCAGCAGCTCAAGCTAGAGATTACCGAAACGGTGTTGATGGAAAACGCAGAATCGGCGATTAAAACGCTCAACCAGCTGCGACAACTCGGCGTTCAGCTTGCGATCGATGACTTTGGCACAGGCTACTCGTCGCTCAGCTACCTGCACCGCTTACCCATTGATACTTTGAAAATCGATCGCTCCTTTACCAGCAAAATCGATTTTGACGGCGAGCAGTTGGCGATCGTCCGTACCATTATTACCCTTGCTTGGAATGTAGGCATGGAAGTGATTGCAGAAGGCATCGAAACCCCAAAACAGCTTGCCCAACTCCGGGCACTGCACTGTGAATATGGACAGGGCTACTTTTTCGCAAAGCCTTTTGCCTCTTTGCTGACGGGGCTACCAACAATTGAGAACTGTAGCTGATGAAAACTGTAGCCGATTGTCCATGCCTTGAATAGGGCAGATCACCTGATCAAAGTCATTAGAAAATCTGCAAGTTCCTGAGTTGCACCGATTGGTCGTGCCAGTTTAAACCGCACCTCAGGGAACTGCTGGGAAAACCGCTGCACCTGCTGTTCGATCGCATCAGTGATGCCCCCCTCAAACAAAAAGTAGGGCAAAATCTGAATTGCTCGACAGCCCTGTTTGATCTGGCTCATCACTTGGCTTTCTAAATCGGGAGCCACTGACCAGAAAGCAGGCGTTGCCTCAATCTGAGCCGCAATCTCAACGATCGCGTGATTTGCCGCCATGCGCCGACTCCCGTGCGCCAGCAAAATTTTCCCTGCCAGGGATGCGCCAATCTCATCAACGGGATGGATCAGCAGCTTCCAGAAATCCCGGTATTGACCCGCATAGGGCAAAATTTCGATCGCCAGATTCGGCTCTTGCACCGGGTCAAAGCTCTCCCGCAGGGCTAAACGCGCCAGGTTCACTTCTGCCGGAATGTCTTCCATGACGTGAACGCCCGCCAGCAAAAACAGCGGCAGAATTTGCACACGGGTCTTTCCGCGATCGGCGGCAAGCTGGGCAAAGCGAAGAATCTGCTGATGCAGCGGATCGGGAGCAAGTTCAAGCTGACCTGTGCCAATCAGCGACGGAGATGCCGTTCCCCGATCGCCGTCATCAGCCATAAGCTTGACCAGATGATCCAGCGCAATTTGCGGACGCGGATCGCGGCTTCCGTGCGTCACCAGCAGACAGGCGGAGTCAGAGAAATCAAGCTTCACAGGTTAAAACTTGCCATCCAGCGCAGGAATACAGCGTTCGCATAGCAATGAATGCAGCGAGGATTTGCCGACCTGAAGCGAGTAGTTCCAGCAGCGATCGCACTTTTGCCCGTCTGCGTCCGTTACGCCAATCCCTAGCCCGTCGGTCTGCGACTGATATTTCAGCTCTGCCAGCGGTGCGGGTGCCTCCAGCAGTTCCACCTGGGAGGTAATCAGCAGATAGCGTAGTTCATCAACATAATTCCGGTTCTTGGATTTAGTTTGACAAGGATTAGAGCGCAGAAATTCTACGTAATTGTTCGAGAGGTGGGAGGGAAGGTGAAATTCATGCTCATTAGAAAGATACTCATCACGTAAATAGATGATCCCTCTCCTAGTAATTTGGATCAATCCATTCGTGAGTGATATCAAACCCTGGCTTGCTAAACTTTCGTAAGCTAAAGCTTCCCTTTTATCCAGTCCGGCTAGTCCTCGCGTAGGAAGTGGAAACTGATAACCGGGGTAGCCCAGCACATTAAGCAGGACTGTTATTTCCTGTTCACTAGGCTCTGCAACTGGTGGTAGTGGATTGAACTCTTCCATCTGCTGGCGTAACTCCAGGTCAGGAACGTACAGCATCACTTTGGCTTCCAGTGAGGAACCGATCGCCTTATCCGCTCGAGCCTTTTCCAGCACCCGGTTGACTTCATCGCGAATCTGGCGCAACTGCTCCCACTTGCCTGCAAGTTCTGGTCGTTTCCAGGCGTTGTCGATTTGCACCCAGCCGGACTCAAATACCGATTGGTACGGAGTTGGATAGGGAATCGCCTGCCAGATGTCTTCGGCTAAGTGAGATAGAACCGGAGCAATCGATCGGGCGAGGTTTTCCAGGGCGATCGCCAGCACGGTTTGACAGCTTTGGCGACGCGACGAATTGGCTGCGCTGATGTAGAGCCGATCTTTGGCGATGTCCAGATAAAAGTTCGACAAATCGACGACGCAGAAATTCTGCACAGTCTGGAAGAAGCGATAAAACTGATAGGTATCGTAAGCGTCGGTGACTTCGGCAAATACCTCGGTCATGCGGTGCAGCAGATAGCGATCGAGTTCGGGAAGCTGATCGTAAGGAACCGCATCCTTTGCCGGGTTGAAATCGTGCAGGTTGCCCAGCAAAAACCGCGCGGTGTTGCGGATCTTGCGGTAGACATCCGCCATTTGCTTCAGGATGTTTTTGCTCACCGCCACGTCCGAGGAATAGTCTACCGACGACACCCACAGTCGCAGCACGTCTGCGCCGTAGGGAGGCTCCTCTTTCTGGTTTTTGCCGCCCTCGATCACGATCGCCGGATCGATGACATTCCCCAGCGATTTGCTCATTTTGCGTCCCTGCTCATCGAGCGTAAAGCCGTGGGTCAGGACGGTTTTATAGGGCGCGGTGCCATTCACTGCCACGCTCGTCAGCAAACTGGACTGGAACCAGCCTCGGTGCTGGTCAGAGCCTTCCAGGTAGATATCCACCGGGTAGCCCAGTCCTCGCGCTTTTGCCACTGCCGCCCAGGAAGAGCCGGAGTCGAACCAGACATCCATTGTGTCCATCCCTTTGCGGTAGGTGCGTCCGTTGTTGCGGTACGCTTGCGGCAATAGCTCCTCGATCGGCAGTTCCCACCAGGCATCCGAGCCTTTTTCGGCGAAGATCTTCTGGATGTAGTCGATCGTCTCCGCGTTCAATAACGGCTCATTGGTTTCCTCGTCATAGAACACCGGAATCGGTACGCCCCAGCTTCTTTGCCGCGAGATACACCAGTCCGATCGCTCCGAGACCATTGCTGTGATGCGGTTTTCGCCCTGTTCGGGAATCCATTTGACTTCGGCGATCGATCGCATTGCCTCTTCACGGAAGCCGTCTACCGAAGCAAACCACTGTTCCGTAGCGCGATAAATCACGGGCTTTTTGGTGCGCCAGTCGTAGGGATAGCGGTGGGCGTAGGTTTCTTCTTTCAGCAGTGCATGGGCATCGCTCAATGCCTGGATAATGGCTTCATTTGCGTCTTTCAGAACATTGAGTCCCTGAAACTGTCCCGCCTCGGCGGTAAAGTTGCCGACATCATCGACCGGAGACAGCACAGGCAGACCATATCGCTGACCCACGATAAAGTCGTCCATTCCGTGACCGGGAGCCGTATGCACCAACCCTGTACCCGATTCCGTCGTGATGTAGTCGCCGCCGACCACGATCGGACTGGTGCGATCGAACAAAGGATGCTGATAGCTAGAAAACTCCAGAGCTCTGCCGCTCAAAGTCGCCTTCACCGTTAGTTCGGTTTCAAACAGCTTCGAGAGGCGTTCGACCAGTTCGGTCGCGACGATCAGATATTTCACGGGCAATTTGTCATCGGCAGCTTCGACGATCGAATATTTCAGATCGCCATTCACCGCGACTGCCAGGTTCGCCGGAATTGTCCAGGGCGTCGTCGTCCAGACTGCCACGCCCAATTGCGGCAAATAGGGTGCAAATTCTGCTGCGCTGTCCGCCAGGCTAACGACGCGAAACGCTGCATAAACGCTGCGGGACGTGTGACCTTCGGGATATTCCAGCTCCGCTTCTGCCAGTGCTGTCTGAGAACTCGGACTCCAGTACACCGGCTTCAAGCCCCGGTAGATGTAGCCCTTGAGTGCCATTTGTCCAAATACACTAATCTGCGCTGCTTCATAGTCGGGCGTCAGCGTCAGATAGGGATGCTCCCAGTCTCCCCACACACCGTAACGCTGGAAGCCTTTTGCCTGCGCTTGCTGCTGCTCAATCGCCCAGGTTTTTGCCCGCTTGCGAAGTTCGATCGGGGTGAGGTGCGATCGAACTTCGGGCTTCATCGCTTGCAGCACTTTCAGTTCGATCGGTAGCCCGTGGCAGTCCCAGCCGGGAACGTAGCGCACCTTGCGACCGCGCAAAAGCTGATATTTATTAATCGTGTCTTTCAGAATCTTATTGAGCGCGTGCCCGATGTGGAGCGAGCCGTTTGCATAAGGAGGACCGTCGTGCAGAATGAAGGGTTCGCCCGGATTGCGCTCTGACAGCGTTTCGTAAATTTGATGCTTTGCCCAAAACTGCTGAAGTTCGGGTTCGCGCTTGGTGGCGTTTGCCCGCATATCAAATTTTGTTTGCGGCAAATTAACCGTGTCTTTGTAGCTTCCGGGTTCTGTCACTGTCACAGCAAATTCTGAGTAATGCGATAGGGATAGTCACGATTGTATCGAATCATGCTCGATCGCGGCTGGTTTTGGGCATGGTGAGTCTGTCACCGAGTAAGTTAATTTAGATTCGGTCTCTTGCTCCCGGCATATTCTGCGGTTTTATGCTGCCTTTTTTTATGCTTCCTTTTAAAGGCTCAAACGATTGCTTCCCAGTCTCCCAAAGGGGTAGTCGTCCCTTTCCAAATCTTTCAGCCCCGTCTGCTGCTTTTCCCCAGACCGCTTTCCAGGAATCGTTCCAGGCTGCTGCTCAGGCTGTGCCCCTGGCTCGTACTCAGCGACGGGCAACCCAACAGCGCATCTCCTCGTCGGGGAAAGCGAATTCCTTGCGATCGGCTCAGCGACGCCGGGGCGTTCTAAAGCAGGGCGATCGATTTAGCTTTGGGCTGTCATCGTTTATTGACGAATACGAACTGCGCGGCATTCAGCCCGGACAGCAGATTGAAATTAATCTCAAATCAAACCAATTTGATGCCTATCTCGAACTGCGGGACGTTCGTTCTGGACGGGCACTGCTGTATGGCGAAAGCATCGATGCCTTTAACTCCGATGCGCGGCTGGTGTTTACGGCTCAGCCTGGAGTGCGTTATCGGGTGCGCGTCAGTGTGTCTCCAAACCCCGTTTCCGGATCGCGGGGCGAAGGACGATACAGCCTGCGAACCCAGAAGATTTCACTTGTTTCCGGTTTTAACTTTTTCTATGGCTACGGCTTAGTGAATGCAGCGGCGGCAGTGGCTCAAGTCGTTGGGCAACCCGTGCCGATCGCCAAACTCACAAACAGCCCGAACTGGGGCACCAATGCGATCGGGGCAGCCGCACCCTGGGCAAAAGGCTTTGAAGGACAGGATGTGGTGGTGGCAGTGCTGGATACCGGAGTCGATTATCAGCATCCAGAGCTGGCGCAAAACCTGTGGAGAAATGCAAACGAGATTCCCGCAAACGGGATCGATGACGACCAGAATGGCTTTATTGATGATGTCAACGGCTGGGATTTTGCCGCCCAGGACAATGACCCAAACGACTCTGATGGTCACGGAACTGCCGTTGCCGGAATTATTGCCGCTTCAGCAACTGCTCAGGCAAAAGGCACTGCATCCCGTGCTCGCCTTATGCCCGTACGCGTCCTGAGCGACAACGAAGAAACTGAAGACAGTGACGCAGTCGCCCAAGGCATTCGCTACGCCATCCGCAACGGGGCAAAGGTAATCAACATGAGCCTTAGCTCTTCACAAGGCAGCTCACTGTTCCAGCCATTGTCCGAAAATATCGCTGCCCTGCAAGAAGCGGCTCAAGCAGGCGTGACCGTGATTTTTGCAGCCGGAAACGATCGCCAAACCTACGGCGCACTGCGTCCCCTGGAGCCTGCATACACTGCTCTTCAGGGATTGGGCATTGCCGTTGGTGCAGTCGATCGAAACCGCCAGCTTGCAGATTTCTCGAATCCCGCAGGCAACCGCCGCATGCCCTTTGTGGTGGCTCCCGGTGTTGATATCTTCTCAACCGATCGCGGCAACAGTCACCGTTCAGATAATAGCGGCACGTCCTTTGCAGCTCCCTTTGTTTCTGGTATCGCCGCCCTGATGCTGAGCGCAAATCCCACCCTCACCCCCGCCCAAATCGCCAGCACCCTCACGACAACCGCCACAACCCAGGGACTTAACCTCTCTCTGTAGGAGTTTGGAAGAGAGTTGAGGGAGCCAAAGGAGCTTAGGAAGAAGGAGCTTAGGAAATTGAAGGGAGTTGAAGCAAACCCTACCCCTGGCTCTCCTGGCTCTCCTGCCCCACCTCACCCCCTCATCTCCCCCAATCAAAAAACTTTCCTCAACTTCCCCCCCTTCCCCCTTAGAATTAACCAGGCGTGAAGAGCCGCCCGCGATCGGCAAAGCAGGAAACATGGTCGGAAGAATTACGAGTGAGGGCGATCGGGCGATGCGCTCTGATGTTGCCCGTCGGCTTTTTGGGTTAACCGGGAAAGGAATCACGATCGGCATTATTTCCGACAGCTTTAATGTCTTGGGAGGTGCAGGAAGAGATGTGCGAGGCGGTGACTTACCGGGAAAGGGCAATCCGTTTGGCTTGAGGCAGCGCGTGAAAGTGCTGAGAGACGATCGAGTGGGCATCGACGAAGGGCGGGCGATGGCGCAGATTGTGCACGACGTTGCGCCGGGGGCAAAGCTGCTGTTTCATCGATCGGGCATAACCGAAACAGAATTTGCAGGCGCGATTCGACGGCTGGCACAGGCAGGAGCCGATGTAATCGTAGACGATATTGGCTATTCGACTGCGCTATTGCTGCAAGACGGCATTGCGGCTCAGGCGGTGGATGAGGTGGCAGGTCAGGGAGTGCTGTATTTTTCTGCCGCAGGTAACGATGGTAACCGATCGTATGAAAGTCCTTTTATTCCCAGCAGCACATTTGACTTTCGCGGCACAACCTATACGGCTCATGATTTTGCGGCTGGAGCTCCTGCCCCAGCGGAACCAGATTTGTTTCAAGACATTAAAATTTCTGGCTTTAATCCGATCGGGCTGTTGTTGAACTGGGATCAGCCTGCCGGACGAATCAGCTCCGATATCGAACTCTTTTTGCTTGATCGTCCCCTCCCTCCCGGTCAGGGTTCCAGCATTCTGGCGCAGGGCGTTCTGCCTAGCTTGGGACTGATAGATCCTGCGCTGCAAAACAATCCGGGAAAGCTGCTGGTCTATCAAAATCAGCAGTCGATGCCCCAAACGGGTTACCTGATGCTTGCCCTCCGTACGTCTGCCAGTTTGCCCTTTCCGTCTTTGATGAAGTGGATCAGCGTTGCGAACGGGGGAGACAGCGACACCGCTTACCAGTACGTCAACGATCAGCCAAACGCAGCCGGAGGATCAACCGTTTATGGACACCCGAATGCGGCAGGTGCGATCGCCGTTGGTTCTGCCTTTTATCGCCGGACACCTGCATTTGGGGTGAATCCTCCCCTGTTAGACAAGGACTCAAGCCGGGGGGGGTCGCCAATTTTGCTGAGTCCGGCAGGCGATCGATTGCCCGCAAGCCAGGCGCGGCTCAAACCAGAAATTGTGGGTCCAAACGGGGTTTCAACAACTGTATTTGGGTTTGCGCCCTTTTTCGGCACTTCGGCAGCAGCTCCCCATCTGGCGGCAGTCGCGGCACTGATGCTGCAACGCGCTGGGGGCAGAAAGAGCCTGACCCTGTCTCGAACCATTACAGACCTGCAACAAACGGCAATCCAGATCGCTGCGGTTCCGGGTCTGAATCCACAAGTGGGCTTTGTGCAGGCAGAAGCGGCAGTGCTGAGCGCGTTTCAGTTTCGACAGGCTGGCTCAACCCGATCGGACACCCTGCAAGGCACAATTCAGGCAGACAATTTGCTCGGATTAGAGGGATCCGACCGACTGTTGGGCAACAAGGGGTTTGATTGGCTCAATGGCAATGCGGGAGTCGATCGCCTGCGAGGGCAGCAGGGCAATGATCTTTTGACCGGGGGCACAGGAGCCGATCGCTTGGAAGGTGGAGCAGGCAACGATACGCTTATTGGCGGCATGAGTCGGGATGTTTTGCTGGGCGGCAGAGGAGCTGATCTGTTGTGGGGTGGCGCAGGTTGCAATCGCCTAATCGATGGGCAGGGCAAAAATACTTTTGTGCTGAGTCGAGGCGGATTTGCCAGAATTACCGACTTCCAGCCGGGACGCGATCGTCTGGGGCTAGCCGACATTCCCTTTGCCCGTCTGACGATTCGCCAGCAGGAACAGGACAGCCTGATTCAGCTCGGACGCAAAACGCTGGCAAGCCTGGAGGAGATCGACGCGACGCTCCTGATCCGAAAGACTTTCCTGGCGGTAAATTTGCCAGAAGCGATCGGGTAATTTCTTTTGGGAAATGCTTTGAAATTCCTTATTTTGAGATTCCTAACAAAGCCGATTTGATCAATCGAGATCAGGTCTACGAATGGCATCAAACGATCGCCGAGGTCGCTTGACTGCATCGGGAATCGATTCGATCGAGCCGTCGATTGTTTCCATTTCCGGGTCGCTGTCAAAGTCCAGATCGCTCCATTCGGCAGCCAGCTCAGGCTGGGGAGAGCTATCGACTTCGATCCGAACAGTGGCGATTTCGGGAGAGCTGGAATTTCTGTCTCTGCTAGAATCCATGTCTTTAGAGGGGGAACTGACAGGGAAGCTACTTTGAGGAGGAAAGACCGTCTGGGGAGGAAAGACAGAGGGCTGAACCGCTGCGGCAGGAGAAGAGGAAGACGGAGCGGAATTTTGGGGAGGCTGAATGGTTTCGCTGACTGTTGTACTCATCAGAGCCCCAATCCAGATTCGTAGCCGATCGAGGGCAGAGACCGTATTTTCAACCAGGCGATCGAGGTTGACTAGAACCGAGGAAGGCTCGGAATTTTGGCGCAGCCGCAACCGATACTGAGCAATTCGCGCTTTGATCACATCCGCCGGGGCAATTGGAGAAGCAGAACTGGGCGATAAGCTATTGCTTGGATGAGAAGGTTTTGCCTGTCCTGAAGTTTCTATTCTTGAAGTTTCGACCAGGCGCAGCTTCAGGGTTTGCCAGCCAAACCAGCCGATCAGAGAAACGCTAGCAACCTGCCCCAGCAGCACCCCGCCTGTCATTCGTCCTGCACACACCCACAGCACCAGCCCGTAAAACAGCCCTACACCGCTCCAGATCAGGTCGTATTTGCGATGGACTTCCGGCAGCAAGAAAGCAGCGAGATACAAACTCAGGCTTCCCAAAGCGACTGCGATCGCCAGAATATAGGCAAGCATTTTTTTCTCCGATTTCAGGCACTCTCCGATCGAGCTTACTCTACCGTACTTGCTTTGTGCTTGTCCTGCTTATCGCAAATCACCCTAATGAGCCACGGCTCTGGAAGAAGACTGCTTTACAAAAAGTCATGTATTATATTACATTAATAAATCTATCTATTTCGGTTTTGATTCAGTCTGTGCTGTTGTTATCTCTACAACTTCAGCTTAACCTCACCTGATTGATTGAGCTATGCTATTTTTCACTGCTCTCTGTATTACCGTCGGAGCCGCGCTTCTGTCCGACCGGGTAGTTCACAGCTTTCCTGAAGTTGCTGTTGGCTGCCTCTCGATCGCTCTTTTGGCACTGGTGATCACGCTTGTTTCTGCTCCCTGGCAAGTTCAGCTTTTGCTGGTGGTTGCGGCGATCGTGTCTTACCGTTCGCTCAATCAGATCAGCGGATAGGCGCAGCGTTGATTCGCTTTGGCGGGCTGAACTTGCCAGAGGGAAAGACTCATTTCAGTTGGCACAAGCGGCTGAGGCTGGTAGCGATTCCTGAGCAGAATGCCCTGCTGCTGAAAAAGTTGCTTTAAGGGCGCAGACGGGTTAAACAAAAACGTGGTTTGACAGGAATTTGCCCAGTTTAAGACGGTCTCAGCAGGCGCGATTCGTATCTGAACTTCGGGCTTGAGCAAATGGCTGATCGATAGCAGATCCATCACTTGGGACGCTTCTGCCAGCAAGAGGGGCGCATTTGCCTGGTTGATCACTGCTGCGATCGCTGGATTGCTGAGACTGCGCGTTTTGTGATAGCGGGAGGGCTGCTGAAGCTGAAACAAACATGAACAAATGCTGATCGCAATTAACCCCACTAAAACACCCGACCAGAATCGCTGTCGGAACGGATGCTTGAATAAGTCAGGAATGCGATCGGACAGGAAAAAGGCGATCGTTAGCAGAACGCCCAGAAGCACGGGCATCATATAGCGCGGAGCCGTCGAAAGCCGCCCGTTTGCGAATAAATCAAACACAATGAGAGGAACGGGAAGGGCAGCCCAAAAGACCACGACAAACAGCCAGACTTTTCGAGGCGTTTTTTGAATTAGCTCTCGTAGCGCAAAGCCCATTAGCCCTACGAGGATAGCAGCGATCGTTACCTGGGCCATTCCTACAATCGGTGGATTGAGCACAACAGGAACATCAAAAAATAGCACTGCCAGCGTATAAATCCAGGTTGCGAGCATTGGCAGCAGTCCCAACGGCAGCCGCGTCCAGGTAGTGTTGTCGTGTAGGGTGGTCAACTGGGAAAGGATCACCCCGATCCAGGGAGAAAATAGCAGCACTGCCCCGATCGCCGCTCTAATCCACCAAAGTCGTTGCTTGCTCCAGCAGAGGGAAACATAAATTCCCTGTCCGCCCAACACCAGCAGCGACAGCAGCGATGTATAAAGTCCGATCGCAGCAGCGACAGCATACAGCAGCCAATCTTTACGCTGTTGCGTTCGCACTGCCCTTAGTAACGTCGCTCCCATCAAGAGCAGCGTCAAACTCCACAAGCTATAGGGACGCGCTTCCTGAGCATATGCTACAAAAAACGGCGACACCGACAGCAGTATCACCCCGATCCAGCTCGTGCGACGCGAATGAAACAGCTCTTCGCACAGCCAGAATAGCACCGGCAAAGACAGCAGACTGAACAATACCGAGAGCGATCGAATCTGAGCGATGCCATTGCCGGTCAGCTGCAGCCAGAACCGAGCGAGGAGGAAGTACAGGGGAGCGTGTTCGGGACTGTGGTAAAGGGCGGCAAGGGTGGCAGACCAAGGGAGGGCAGGATGAAGCTGTTGGACATCCAGGAGGTGCTGCACGGTGAGCAGTTGTCCGGTAGCAAGCTGCTGGGTGAGCAGTGCTTTGGTGGTTCCGGCAATGCGAACCGAAGTGGCAACTTCATCCACCCAGTACACTTTGGCTTCCAGATGAATGAACCGAAAAAAGATGCCCAGCAGCACGGGAAGGGCAAGTAGCCAAATCCACGATCGATTCAATCTCCAGTTCACGTTCGGATTCATTGTGCCGTTCCCTGCTCACACCCACTGCCGTTCTGCTGAGTTTGCCCGTTTTGAACCTGTTTGTTTTGGATCTGCCACAGCGATAAGTGAATATCTTCTGAGGTCAGCAGTTCCGGTTGATAGATTTCCTTTAGCGTGAATGGTGTGTTATTGCTCAGGCGATCGACCAAACCTGGGGTGGGATTAAACAAAAAATTAGTGTTACAGAAATTGAGCGAAATATCTGAATCAATGGAAGGAAAGATTTGCAGTGTGGCTGGTTGCAAACTGTGACTGAGTGACAGCAAATTCATTGTATTCGCCGCCTCACTCAGGATGAATGGACGATTTGCCTGATTGATAATGGCAGCGATCGGCAGATTAAACCGATTATGCGCCTTTTGATAATCTGGAATCCGATTCAGATTCGATATGCAAGACATCAAACAGAATCCAATCAGCAAGATAAAAATGAACGGCTTGAGAGAACGTCGCGATCGATTGACAACAATTCCAGCGTGATTTTTTTTCCAACCCTGAAAGGAATCGCTCAGCCAATGACTCATCACAAACAAAACCACAAGCTGAAGCGGCAAAAGATAGCGCGGCGTTGCCGAAGCCTGCCCCTGCGAAATCAAATCAATGAACAACAGGACGATCGGAATCGGCAGCGCAAAAGTCAGCAAAAATAGCCGGGTCGATTTTGATGATCTGCGAAGCGAATTAAGTGCAATCCCAATCAACGCCAAAATAAATAGTGCAGTGAATGCTTTGGCGATCGTTTCAACACTCAGCGACACCGACACAGGCAAATCAAAAAAGAGAACCACAACGCTATAAAGCCAGATTGCCAGCATTGCGATCGGTGACAAAGGAATTCGTGCCCAGGTGGTATTGTCTTGAAGCATTGTCCACTGCTGCAAAATCACAATTATCCAGGGGCTAAACAGCAGCACTGCAACACCCGCAGCCCTGATCCATTGCTGCAAAATTCCTGAGTCTTGTTGCCGTCTCAGTGCGACATAAATTCCCTGTCCGCCCAACACCAGCAGCGACAGCAGCGATGTATAAAGTCCGATCGCAGCAGCGACAGCATACAGCAGCCAATCTTTACGCTGTTGCGTTCGCACTGCCCTTAGTAACGTCGCTCCCATCAAGAGCAGCGTCAAACTCCACAAGCTATAGGGACGCGCTTCCTGAGCATACGCCACAAAAAACGGCGACACCGACAGCAGCATCACTCCGATCCAACTCGTGCGACGCGAATGAAACAGCTCTTCGCACAGCCAGAACAGCGCCGGCAGAGACAGCAGACTGAACAACACCGAGAGCGATCGAATCTGAGCGATGCCATTGCCGGTCAGCTGCAGCCAGAACCGGGCGAGGAGGAAGTACAGAGGAGCGTGTTCAGGGCTATGGTAAAGAGCGGCAAGGGTGGCAGACCAGGGAAGGGCAGGATGAAGCTGTTGGACATCCAGGAGGTGCTGCACGGTAAGCAGTTGTCCGGTGGCAAGCTGCTGGGTGAGCAGTGCTTTGGTGGTTCCGGCAATGCGAATCGAAGTGGCAACTTCATCCACCCAGTACACTTTGGCTTCCAGGTTTGCCCACCGAAAAGAAACGCCGAGTATCAGCACAACGAGCAGCCCGATTACCCCAAAGGGGGAACTGCTTCGCATTGCTTCTGCAATCCAAATTCCTTGTTGTTTCTTTTTCTGCTGCAACCGATCGTCCCCGGCAGGAAACTGCTTTGCATCGCCCATAACCCTTGCTCGATCGCGAACTTTGACACCCACTCCTGAGGAGGTACTTTATCAGGTTATTGCGCCTGCTGTGGACGCGCATATTTCTGGATAAATTGCTGAATCGCTTGCCAGTAAATTCGATCGCCGACCCGTGAGACATCGTTGTGCGTTGCGCCAGGAATCAGCAATAGCTGCTTGGGCTGAGGGGCAGCCTCGTAAAGGCTCTGGCTCATAACGGTGGGAACGGTGCGATCAGCAGTGCCGTGAATCAGCAAAATTGGAGACCGAAGCGATCGAACTTTCGTGAGTGAATCAAAGGATTGCGTCAGCAGCCAGTCGACCGGCAAAAAACGTGAATAGCCTCCTACATCTGCCATTTGTCGCATCGACGAAAACGTACTTTCAACAATGATTCCCCCCAGCGTCGACTGACGGCTTGCCAGATCGATCGCCACCGCGCCCCCGATTGATTGTCCAAACAAGAAAATGCGATCGGGCGAAATCTGGCGTGTTTGAGTGAGATAGTTCCAGCTAGCGATCGCATCTTCATAAACGCTTGCCTCCGAGGGAAACCCGCCTGTACTCGCCCCATAGCCGCGATAGTCGATCAGCAGCACCGCTGACCCCATCTGATGAAACTGTGCCGCCCGATTCACCAAATCACCAATATTGCTGCCATTTCCGTGAAAATAAAGCAACACAGGCGCATTTGGCTGCCTTGCCGGAATCCACCACCCGGTAACGGTTCCTTTAGGGTTTCGCTCTGCGCTAATCGCATTCTCGATCGGTAACTCGACGGTTTCATAAGCCAGGTTCACGGTCGCAGGAGTGGCATCAAGCGATCGGGGTGGAAAGAAAATTAGCCGAGTTTGCCCAAAATACAAAGCCAGACAGAACCCGGCATACAGCAGCAAAATCACCAGCCCTAAAGAGCGCAGCAGCGACAGGAATTTCAGGAGCACCATGCGATCGTCCATCAATCGTTTAATTGTTCATTAATAGTCGTTTGCAGTCATTTGCAGTCATTTGCAGTCGTTCAATTGTAGAAGCACGCTGGCGATCGGAATTTAGAATAACGCTAAGCAGGCAGGGCAGCATTCCCTAAATTAACGTTCCACCCCCAACCGAGATTCGCGGGCAATAAATTCATCGCTTTTGCTAGAGACTTTTCGGTTAGGGCATTCTGAAAGTAGGATGGAGTCGATTACCTCGAAGAGAGAACAGCGAAGCGATCGCAGGATACGGGGTGAAGAAGTCCAGGATGCAGAAGTCCAGGATGCAGAAACAGCGCAAGGCGCATTTTTCAGGGAGTTAGGGGGAAAAGACAATGACTGAGCTACTGGAAAGCGACAAACTCAAAGCCAAAAATCAAATTCTGCATTTGCTCAAGCTGCATGGACCGCAAACTGCCGCCGTTTTAGCCGCTCAGCTTCAGGTGTCTGCAATGGCAATTCGGCAACACCTCCAGACATTGCAGGCAGATAACCTGGTTACTTATCAAGAAGAACGCCGTCCGGTTGGTCGCCCGATCAAGCAGTGGCAGCTCACCGAAAAGGCAGCAAAACGCTTTCCCGATAATCATGCCGAACTGCTGGTGAATGTTCTGCAGGGCGTTGAGCAGCTTTTTGGTCAGGACGGACTGGACGCTTTGCTTGCCAAACGCACCCAACAGCAAATCGACAACTATCAGGCACAGCTTCCCGAAGATGGCTGGCAGGCGCAAGTGAAGACGATCGCTCAACTTCGTGCCCAGGAAGGCTATATGGCAGAAGTTGTGCAGGAAGCGGAAGACGCAGTGCTGCTAATCGAAAATCACTGTGCAATTCACTCGGCAGCCCGGACATGCAGCCAGATTTGTGCTTCAGAGCTACAGGTTTTTTCGGCACTGCTGGGATCAGACGTGAAAATTGAGCGAGTTGAGCATCTGATTGCCGGCGATCGTCGCTGTGCCTATCGTATCTCGTCCGCAGAATAGACTTTCTGAAGCCCCCTATAACGAATCAACGCGGTGCAGTGACTCAATCAGCTCCTCGATCTCTTCATCGTCCTGGCACTGCTTCACCTGCGATCGAAACCACGTCAACTCTTCTGGCTCAATCTCCTGCGACTGATAAACCAGCAGCGTGCCTGCCAGGCGTGCCAGCGTAATCGGTTCCCAGGCAATGTGATCTAGCAGTCCCAAAGCATCTTGATAAAGCTGCTGCGCTTCGGCTTCGTCGATCGGCTGTCCCAAGTCGGTGGCGATCGCCTGTAAGCTGTCTTGGATCGTTAATTGCAGTTCGGAGTCTGGAGCAGAAAAGTGAGTCATGGGGCTTGGGAATGGATTTCAGATTTTCATGCACCTTCCATCATGCCGCGAACCCGGAGTGTTCAGGGCTTGGCGTAGCACGTTCCACAAGCCGATTACCCCATCGGGAGAACTGCTTCACATCGCCCAATCGCCAGCCCTAACCCCCCTTCAACCTGCAATCCCGCAATACAATAAAATTGTTAAGAAAATGTCACAAAAATGAAGGCTTGATCTCAATGAGTTTGTTTTTTGCGGCGATCGGAATTGTCCTGTTCCTGCTGATCCTGGGGATAGGGGTTTATCTCCTAACGGCTCGCCGCTATCAATCTGCTGATTCGGTCGCTCATTCCTACGATGAATGGACTGAAGACGGCATTCTAGAGTTCTACTGGGGCGAGCATATTCACCTGGGACATTACGGTTCGCCGCCAAAACGCAAGGATTTTCTGGAGGCAAAAGCAGACTTTGTGCATGAAATGGTGCGCTGGGGCGGCTTAGATCGGTTGCCTGCGGGCACAACGGTGCTAGATGTGGGTTGTGGCATTGGCGGCAGCAGCCGCATTTTGGCGCGAGACTACGGGTTTGCTGTCACCGGAGTGACCATCAGCCCTCAGCAGGTGAAACGTGCTCAGGAGCTCACGCCCGCCGATTTAAATGTGCAGTTTCAGGTGGATGATGCAATGGCACTGTCGTTTCCCGATGCCCGTTTTGATGTGGTTTGGTCGATCGAAGCCGGACCCCATATGCCTGACAAAGCCATTTTCGCCAAAGAACTCATGCGGGTTGTCAAGCCGGGAGGCATCATGGTTATGGCAGATTGGAACCAGCGAGACGATCGCCAGAAGCCGCTTAATTTCTGGGAAAGACCCGTGATGCGCCAACTCCTGGATCAGTGGTCGCACCCGGCATTCTCCAGCATTGAAGGCTTTGCTGAACTTTTGCAAGCAACCAGGTTAGTTGAAGGCGAAGTCGTCACTGCCAACTGGACAGAACCTACCCTTCCTTCCTGGCTGGATTCGATCTGGCAGGGTATTGCTCGACCGGCAGGACTGGTGCGGTTTGGTCCATCGGGCTTGATTAAATCGCTGCGAGAAGTGCCAACACTGCTGCTGATGCGGCTTGCCTTTGGTACAGGTCTTTGCCGTTTTGGGATGTTTCGGGCAGTGCGATCCGAAGCAGTTCCCCCGTTAGGGTAATCGAACGGACAGCCCCAGAAGCCGGAAACCCGTTCAACCCAGCCAGCTCAGGTTTGCCGATTCGCGAGCAATGCCCTATCCTTGATATCGCTGACGCTGAAAGGCATAAAAAGGCAAAACCACCTTCTGTCGCCGAACTGGATCAATTTGCTCCCAGTCGATCGTTTCTCCCTGAACATACTGCTGAGCGAATCCGGTTAGCTCCTGCACGATCGCTTCCCCGCCTTTCTCGATTAAATTGTTTTGGCTCGCCGCACTGCTCTGGAAGAAACCCATTACAGATTGACCCGATCGCCATGCCGTCAGTTTTGCCTGAAGGTCAGAACTTGAAGTCATCACCACGGCTATCCGGTGAGCAAAATGCGATCGTCCGGTGTAGGCAGTAAAGCAAAGGTCGGCGATCGATTGTTCAGGATGATGGCTCAGGTGAACGATGTAGCGATCGACTAGCTGATGCAGGGCAGTTTCGCTGCGGGCAGAGAGGGTAAACAGATGTTGGGTTGGAACCGGGGCAGGCTGAGGGCGATCGCTCACGGGTGGGTCTGCGATCACAATATGGGCATTGCTGCCGTTAAACCCAAAGGCACTGATTCCGGCGGTTCTGGGCTGATTGAGGGGCTGGTCTTGCCTTGTCCAGGAAACGGGATCGATCGGCACTTTCACCGGGAGCCGTTGCCAGTCGATGTGGGGATTGGGGGTTTGGAAATGCAGATTGGGCGGAATTTCTCCATGCTGAAGTGCCAGCACGGTTTTGATAAGTCCGGCAATTCCGGCGGCAGCTTCCAGGTGTCCAATATTCGTTTTGACCGAGCCGAGCCAGAGTGGAGCCGATCGATCCTGCCCAAAAACTTCCGCGATCGCATTCACTTCGATGGGATCTCCGATCGCCGTTCCGGTTCCGTGGGCTTCAAGGTAACTGACCTGCTCGGGCGGAATCCGGCTATTGCTTAACGCCTGACGAATGGCTGCCTGCTGGGCAATGCTGCTGGGAACGGTTAAGCCGCTGGTGCGCCCGTCGTGGTTGGTGGCTGATCCTAAAATTACGGCATCAATGCGATCGCCCGCTGCTACTGCATCCCGGTAGCGTTTTAGCACAATCAAGCCGCAGCCTTCTGCCCGCACAAAGCCGTTTGCTGCCGCGTCGAAACTTTTACAGCGATCGTCGGGGGAAAGCATTCGCGCCTTAGAAAAATTGATGTTGGTTTCGGGGGTAAGAATCCGATTGACGCCGCCTGCCAATGCCACCGAACATTCCCCCTGCCGCAAACTTTGACAGGCGAGATGAACCGCCGTGAGTGACGAAGCGCAGGCTGTATCGATCGATAAACTCGGTCCTGTCCAGCCCAGCAAATAGGCAAGCCGCCCGGATGCGGTGCTATGGGTATTGCCGGTGGTGAGATAAGCGTCGATCTGAGCCCGATCGCGGCTGAGCAACTGCTGCCAATAGTCAATGCTGCAAATGCCGACAAACACGCCGCCCTGAGTTCCAATCAGATGATCGGCTGACAGTCCGGCGGATTCCAGTGCCTCCCAGCCCACTTCGAGCAAAAGCCGCTGCTGCGGGTCGAGGCTGATCGCTTCGCGGGGGGCAATCCGAAAGAAGGGCGCGTCAAAGTCGTACGGGTGGGGCACAAAGCCGCCTTCACGGGTGTAGAGCTTACCGGGAGCCTGCGGGTCAGTGCTGTAAAGATCATCAGTTTGCCAGCGATCATCTGGAACCGGGGTAATGGCATCGGTGCAGCTGCGAAGCAGTTTCCAGAAATCCTCAGGCGTATCTGCACTGGGAAAGCGACAGCCCATGCCGATAATGGCGATCGGTTCGTGCTGTGCCTGCTCTAGGGCGTCAAGTTTTGCCTGAAGCTGCTGAATTGCGAGGAGGGCACGCTGAGTTGGCGTTCGGGTTTCGGTTGCTTTTTCTGTCATTGCGATCGGGCTGTGCATTCCTATAAGTTAAGCTGTTCCAGGGTTTGCAGCAGTAAGGCTTCGGCTTCTGCATCCGAAAGGGACTCAATCTCGGACGGCAGATCGATTCCCCCACTCGGGGAAGTACTTTGCATTGCTGGAGTTTCCCTTCCTTCAGGAAAGGAACTTTGTTCTATCGCCGTCCCAAATAGCCATTGCAGCAGATGATCGGTCAGTGTGGTGATTGTCGGATAATCATACAGCAGCGCGACCGACAACGGTTTTCCCAGACTAGTTTGCAGCCGATTTCTCAGCTCTACGATCGTCAAAGAATCCATGCCCATTTCGGAGAATCCCTGATGCAGATCGGTCAGCGTCTCTGCATGAACGCCCAAGATTTTTGCGATGTGGGCTTTTACATGATGGGTGATGAGGTGAGGGCGATCGTCTGACGGGGCATTGACCAGAGTTTGATAAAAGTCTTCAGCGTCCTTGAAAACAGTGGGGGGATGAGGACGTGAAGAAGGGGAGGAAGGAGGAGA
The DNA here is from genome assembly GCA_014695325.1 of Cyanobacteria bacterium FACHB-502. Classification (GTDB taxonomy): domain Bacteria; phylum Cyanobacteriota; class Cyanobacteriia; order Elainellales; family Elainellaceae; genus Leptolyngbya_A. The sequence goes on from JACJNZ010000029.1 coordinate 64,248, forward strand.
GGCTTGAGCAGAGCATGGTGCGACGAGGGGCTTGAGTGCCGCAGGCGGATTCCAATTTGCCCAATCGATCGGCAAAACGCCGACCTGCACGGATGATTGGTTCAAGAGGGTTTCCAGGATAATGAGTCCGATTTCGGGGGAGATTACCCCAACGGGGAAAGCGCTTTGCATCGTCTCTCTTCCCTCAGCCTGAGCCGTTCTAGAACGGGCTGCCATTCCTGTGGATTCCCACGCTGCCCAGTGAATGCTGAGTCCGGGTAAGCCAAGCGATCGTCTAACCTGAGCCAGCGCATCCATAAAACCGTTTGCTGCTGCGTAGCTGGACTGTCCGCCTGATCCCAGAAGCGAAGCCGCTGAGGAAAACATCACAAAGCAGTCGATCGGGTGATGCTGCGTTAGCTCGTGCAGATTTAAGGCTCCCCGAACTTTGGGGGATAGGACGGACTGGAAGCGATCGGCGGTCTGGTGCTGGAGAATGCCGTCATTAAGGACGCCTGCAGCGTGGAAGATGCCGAGCAGGGGCGGAGGGGAAGGGAGGCGAGTGGGTGGGTGGAGGTAGGGAGTGAGAAGGGTTTGGAGGGATTGTTGATCCGTGATGTCGAGTTGGGCGATCGTGATCTGGATTCCCTGAGCCTGGAAATGATCGAGTTTGGTTTGGGTTTCGGGGGTGGGTTTGCTGCGTCCGATCAGGAGAAGGGAGGTTGCGCCGCGATCGATAAGCCATTGGGCAACGTGCAGTCCAAGTGCGCCGAGGCCGCCTGTAATCAAATAAGTGCCGCTGGGTTTGACGGTGAAAGGCTGTGAGACTGGATGTGAAACGGGAGCAGGTTCAGGGTGGGCAATGACGATTTTGCCGATGTGCTTTGCCTGCTGCATCCAGCGAAAGGCTGCGATCGACTGACTCCGATCGAACACTTTGTGCGGCAGGGGCTGCAGCCCGCGCGAATGAAACTGCTGCAAAAGCTGGCTCAGCAGGGCCTGAATTGTTTGTGGCTGTTCCTGGGTGGTCTGCATTAGATCCATGATGTGATATGCCACATCAGAACGAACCTGAGCAACCTGTTCGGTTGACCAGATGCCCTGCTTGCCGATTTCGATCAGGCGACCGCTCCGACGCAAAATTGACAGATTTGCCGGGATAAATTCGCCGGACAGGGAATTGAGGATAATATCCATTCCTTGTCCCCCAGTTTGAGCCTGGATGGCTGCGGCAAATTCAGTCGATCGATCGCTCAAGACGTGTTCAACGCCAATCGATCGCAAAAAGTCCCACTTCGCCGGAGCTGCGGTTGCCCAGAGTTCTGCCCCTGCCTGCTGCGCGATCTGGACTGCGGCCAGACCGACTCCACCTGCTGCCGAGTGAATGAGCACCCGTTCTCCGGGTTTGATCTGGGCAAGGTGATGCAAGCCATACCAGGCAGTCAAAAAGGCGATCGGAATCGTAGCGGCTGCGGCAAAGTCTAGATCAGAGGGCAGGGGAACCACTCGCCGCGCATCAACCGTGACCCATTCGCTAAAGCTGCCCGTCGCCAGTGCCACCACCCGATCGCCCACTTGAACCGAGGTCACACCCTGGCCGACAGCGACCACTTCCCCGGCACACTCCAGGCCCAGCAAACCCGCTTCGCCCGGATACAGCCCCAGCACGTTCATCACATCCCGAAAATTTAGCCCCGTTGCCCAGACGCGAATCTCGACTTCGCCGGGTTGGGGAGGACGGCGATCGATCGGCTGCCAAACAAGCTGATCCAGCGTGCCGCGATTGAGAATTTCGAGGCGGAGCGATTGAGCAACGTCAGGCAACTTCTCCGTGAAATGTTTTACAACAGAATGTCGTACAAGCCGCGCTGCATAACGGGTTTGATTGCGATAGGCAATCTGGTTTTCCCCGTCCTGGCTGACGAACTCTGCCCAGAGCAGACTTGCGGCTTCTGCGCCCGAAAGGTTTTCTAGATCGATCGTGATGCAGTTCAGTTCGGGATGCTCTAGCCGAATCGATCGCGCCATGCCCCACAGCGGAGCCTGTCCGGTTGCCTCCAGCAAGATCGACGGCTGACAAACGCCTCGCGTCACAATCCAGAGCTGCGGTGGCGGGTTCAGATGAGTTATAGACTGAACGATCGCCAACAAACGGCTGCACTGCTCAGAAACAAACTCTTCCAGGGAGTCGAGAGTTAAAAGTTCAGGGGTCACGGCATCCGCAAAGAAGATAACCCCGCGCAGGTTTGCCCCGCTAGCCCCCTCATTCTGGGGAGAATCTTGCCGATTATTCTGACTTTCAAAGTCCCCTCGGTGTAAGGAATTTAGGGAGCTTTCAGAACCTTCAAACGAAGCCCACTCCTTTAGAGAGGATAAATCAGCCGGATCAAGCCTTGCCCAGGGTTGTTGCTGGGTTTCGAGCAGCCCAGTCAAAGCGTCGATCGAATCATTTGCTTCGCCCACAATCAGCCAGTAACCTCGATCGCTGCAAAGCATTTTCCCTGCTGGAGTCATTGCCTCCTGTGAAGAAACCAGGGGAACAGGTTGCCAATCAATCTCATACAGCCAGTCCTGCCAGGAGAACGATCGCACCCGATCGGATGAAGGTTGAATTCGCTGAAGGGTCAGTCCTTCGATGTGGGCAAGGCATTCACCAGAGTCACTGTACAGCGATAAATCAGCCGTAATGTGAGTCGAATTGTCCGCCCAAGAGCGTAGCTGCACATGGCTCCAAACCGTTCCCGCCGGACGCTGAAGCAGGCTGAAAGACTCGATCGCCACAGGCAAATAAGTCACGCCTTGCAGACGAGCGGGCAGGGCTGCCGCTGCAACTTGAATGCAGGCATCAAGCTGGGCAGGATGAATCTGATAGGGCTGAGCATCACAGGATGAAATTTGCCCTAACGCTTCACCGTCTTTGCGCCAGAGCTGTGCAACCCCCCGGAAGCTTGCCCCATATCGAATGCCTGCGGCTTCAAAGCTTTGATAGTGGGTTTCAGCGAATCGCCGCTCAGAAAGACGCTGCCGGATTTGTGCCAGGCTTGCGCTGGGTAGAATCGGACGATCGCAAACCTGCGCCTGTCCTGTGCAGTGAAGTGTCCAGCCAGAATCTTGCTGGTAATCGGGCTGCTGATGATCGGGCTGTTGACTGTAAATTTCAATGCGAATCCCGGAACCAATTACCTCGCTGCGGTTGGACAGAGGAATTGGGGTGGCGATCGTCTGAACCGTTTGCGGTGTGGATGACAAAATGAGCGGCTGCTGAAACTCGATCTGGCTCAGCGAAATCGTCTCGGTTTTCAACTGTTGCACAGCGATCGCCAGAGCCATTTCCACAAAGGCAGTTCCCGGCAAAATGGGGCGATCCTCAAGGCGATGATCGGTGAGGAAGTCCGGCGAATGTTCGCAGAGAAGCGACTGAAACAGCGCAATTTTAAGCGGCGTAGAAACACGGTTTCCTAACAGAGGATGACTTTCGGAAGCAGTGAGAACAGGCTGAGCCGATCGCTTCGCCGCTTCCTGAAGGGGAAATTGCCCAGGCGGATCGATCCAGCAGCGTTGTCGCTGAAACGGATAGGTCGGCAGAGACATCCGATGACGAGAAAAGCCTTGGTGGAACGCCTGCCAATCTACAGGGATACCCTGCTGATAAAGTTCGCCCAGGCTTTGCAGCAGCGTTTCGGTATTCGAGCGATGCGAAGCCGTTTTCCCTCTGGTTATCGCTCTGGTTGTTTCTCTGGGCAAATCGCGTCTCAAACTTGGCAGCCAAATGCGGCGATGCGAAGCTGTTCCCCCTAAGGGGTCATCGGGAAACTGTTCACGTCCCATCCCTAGCAGCACCGGATGCGCTCCACATTCCAGGAAAATTGCACAACCCGATCGAATCAGGGTCTTCATTCCGGCAGCAAATAAAACAGGCTGCACCAGATGGCGACTCCAGTAGTCTGGGGAGGCGATTTCGTCAGCGATAAAATCCCCGGTCAGGTTAGAAATCAGCTGGCGCTGCGGTGTGGAATAGCTGACTTGGCGCGCAATTTGCTCAAAGTTCGGTTCGTTCGGAGTTGCGCTTTGCGCGAATCGCAGTGGTTCCAGCAGGGGCGAATGAAACGCATGGGAGACATTGAGCCAGGTCGTTTTAATGCCGCGATCGGTGAGGCGATCGACCAGAGTTTGCAGCGATGGAATTTTTCCAGACACAACGATATTTTGATCGCTATTGATGGCAGCGATCGTCACCGTTTCCGGGTCAGTCTCACCCTCAAAATCAGCAAGGAACGATCGCACCGTTGCCTCATCGCTTCTGATTGCCACCATGCCCCCTGGCGGTAACACCTGCATCAGCCGACCCCGCGCCGCCACCAGCTTTAAGCCATCCTCCAGGCTGAATACCCCCGCCACACAAGCCGCCACATATTCACCGATGCTGTGCCCCATGACGATATCTGGCTCAACGCCCCAAGACATCCAGAGCTGCGCTAGAGCATAGTCGATCGTAAAAATGGCAGGCTGGGTATAGAGAGTTTGATTCAAAAGTTCGGCAGCATCTTCGGCAAAGAGCAACTGCCGCAGCGGTCGATCGATTTCTCCTTGTAAGATTGCCTCACACCGATCGATCGTTTCCCGAAACACGGGTTCCGTTTCATAAAGCTGCCGACCCATCCCGGAATACTGCGAACCCTGTCCGGTGAAGAGAAATGCGATGGGCGAAGAAATGCCAGAACGAATGGAGCGGGGACGCTGGGCAATCTGTTCGAGGAGATGCGGAATTGAGTTGGATACGAATGCGAGTCGATGCTCAAAGTGCGATCGTCCGACGTTAGTGGTGAAGCAAAGATCGGCGAGAAAGCGATTGGGTTGTTTGAGGCAGGTGAGCGCTTCTGCATTGCCCCCCAAATGCAAACATTGCTTGAGAAACCTTTCATAGCGGTCAAGCAAATCGTTCAGAGCAGATTCGCTTTTGGCAGATAGCGTCAGCAAATGATCAGGACGATCCGCCGCATTTCCCAATGCCGCATTTCCCAATAGGGAGGAATCATCCGCCTGCGTCACAGCCGCGATCGTCGGAGCTTCTTCAAGAATGACGTGGGCATTGGTGCCGCCGATTCCCAGCGAGTTCACCCCTGCCCGTCGTGGATGCCCCGCTTCCTGCCAGTCCAACAGGCGCGTGTTGACGTAAAACGGACTGCGATCGAAATCAATTTGCGGATTTGGAGCTTCAAAATGCAGGCTCGGCGGAATCTGGCGATGATGCACCGATAGCACTGCTTTGATAAATCCCACCACGCCCGACGCAACGTTTAAGTGTCCCACATTCGTCTTGACGGAGCCGATCGCGCAAAACTGCTGCTGCTGAGTGCTGAGGCGAAACGCCTGGGTTAGTCCGGCAACTTCGATTGGGTCGCCTAACGAGGTTCCGGTTCCATGAGCCTCGACATAGCCGATCGTGTCTGCGGGGACATCTGCCATTGCCAGAGCTTCTGCGGCAACCGTTGCTTGACCCTCGGCGCGAGGAGCTAGATAGCCCACTTTTTGACTGCCATCATTGCCGATCGCCGAACCTTTAATGACCGCATAAATTCGATCGCCCGCTTCGATCGCCTGGTCCAGCCGCTTTAACACCACCACCCCCGCTCCGCTGCCAAAAATCGTGCCTTGTGCCTTTGCATCAAAAGCGCGACAGTGACCATCCGGCGACAAAATTAGCCCTTCCTGATACAGATGCCCCACCTGCTGCGGCGTATGCACCGAAACCCCACCCGCCAACGCAATCTCACATTCGCCCGATCGCAAACTTTGCGCTGCCAAATGAATCGCCACCAGCGAAGTCGAGCAAGCAGTTTGCACGTTCACACTCGCGCCTGTGAGATTCAGCTTGTAAGACGTGCGCGTGGTCAAATAGTCTTTATCGTTGGCAATCGTCACCTGAAATCCGCCCATCGAACTCAGGTTAAACACCTGCATATTTTCGTGGGCATCTAGCCGATCGCGGTTTGGATAAACATGATTTAGCAGGTAAGTATTCATTGACGCACCCGCATAAAGCGCGATCGATCCGGGATAAGAAAACGGGTCATAGCCTGCATCTTCTAGACCTTCCCAAGCACACTCCAGCAACAGCCGCTGCTGTGGATCGATTAGTTCTGCTTCTCTGGGGCTGTAGCCAAAAAATTCTGCGTCGAAGCGATCAACATCCTTCAAAATTGGACTTGCTTTGACATAGGCAGGATTCTGGAGCAGCGTTGGATCAATCCCCGAAGCCAAGATTTCTTCATCGCTAAAAAAGGCGATCGACTCCACTCCGTCACACAAATTGCGCCAGAACTGATCGATCGACTCCGCCCCCGGAAACCGACAAGCCATTCCAATCACGGCAACCTCAGACGAAATCAGAGACGATCGGCGGGTTTGCTGTCGCTGCTGTGCCTGCTGAAGGCTGGAATTAACCGTTGGATTTTCCCTGGTGTTGCTCAAGTCGCTTAAAAATTGCGCCAAAGATTCGATCGTCGGATGCTGAAACAGGCTTACAGTATGCAGATCAGGACAATCGAATTCCGTTTGCAGTCGGGCAAGCACCTGCATGAGCCGCAGCGAGTTGCCGCCCAGTTCAAAGAAGTTATCGCGAATTCCCACCCGTTCCAGTGCTAAAACGTCCTGCCAGATCGAAACAATCTGCTGTTGTCGCTCCGTCTGCGGTCGATCGATTGCCTGCTGTCCCCACAATTCGTTGATTTGCCTGATAATTCCATCAAACTCCCCCGTTCCAAATCTTCCACTCAGCACCGATCGCTGAATTTTGCCGATCGCCGTTTTGGGAATCTCCTTCTGCTCTACCGGAATGACAAATCGGGGACTGATGCCGATCGCCTCTCCCACTCGCCGCTGAATTGTCTTGATCAACGGCATCACAGCAGCCAGATTGTCACACCCTGTCTCTGGACAAAAGAAAATCGCGAGTTGCTCGGTCGAATCGCTGGATTGCTTCCCAGTTTCGCCAGCGGGTAATCGCCGCACTGCACAAGCCGCCGTGAAGGACACCGCTATTCCGTCTAGTGCCTCTACGATCGCCTCAATTTCGTGATTAGCGTAGTTTGCACCGTTGATGATAATCACTTCTTTCTGGCGACCCGTAATCGTTAAGCGACCGGATTGCAAAAAGCCCAGATCGCCCGTGTTAAACCAGCCATCCGGCGTAAAAACTTCCGCATTCAGATCAGGTCGCTGGTAATAGCCAGCCGTCACTGTCACTCCGCGCACCTGAAGCTGACCGATCGTTCCTTCGGGAACAAGCTGATTTGCCTCATCCACAACTCGCAGCGATACGCCGGGAATCGGTTTGCCCAGCTCGATATAAGTGTCCTCGTCCGACGTGGTTTGGCACGAAAAGCGATCGGAATGGACAATGCCAGAGCAAGTTTCCGACATTCCATACCCCGGACTGACCGCCGTTCCGCTTAACCCGTGGGGTTCCAGCAGCGCTAGAAAGTGGCGGGTCGTTTTGCCGACGACTGCCTCTGCGCCGTTGCCCATCCAGCGAATTGAGGACAAATCCCAGGTTTTTGCTGAGGTTCCTGCTTGCAGACGATCGATTACCAGCCCATAGCCAAAATTAGGCGACCAGGTTGCTGTGACACGATGCGCCTCGATCAAATCTAGCCAGCGAAGCGGTTCCTGCAAAATTAGCTCATTCGCGACGTGAATTTGCGAACAGCCCAAATACACCTCGGTCAGATGAAACATCACCAGACTGGCAACGTGTTCGATCGGCATCCAGTTCAGCGTGGTCTCTGTTGCCGTCAGTCGGTTCACGGTTGCCATGCCATACACACTGGCGAGCAGATTGCGTCCGCTCAGGGTCACTCCTTTAGGAATGCCCGTACTGCCAGAAGTCAGCAAAATTAGAGCCAGCTCGTCTGGTGCACTGTAATGAATCTGGCGATCGGGTTCAAACTGCTGCAGCTCCTCAGCCAGCAAAATCTCTGGTGAAACGGACTTTGCTGTACTGCTGCCTGAATTCTCTATCGGTGAGGCACTTTGAGCAGATAAAGCACTTTGAGCAGATAAAGCACTTTGAGCAAAGGATAAATCCTCCTGCTGGTTCGGAAGTTTCCTCCTGGTAAAGGGGTGGGGGGCAAATTCCTGATCGTTAAGAAAATCCCCGATCGCTTCCTGCAATTCCCCATTCGCAATCACCACCGGACGCACAAACCACCGCAACGCCTCCAGTAGCGCGATCGCCTTACTGTGATCAGCACGATAGTTCGGCGCAACCGCGATCGGCACGGGCACAAATCCCCCCAGCAGACAGCCCCAAAAGCACGGCAAGAAGTCGAGCCGATCGCTAATTTGCAAAACCACTGGATCTTGGGGCTGGAGTCCGATCGATCGCAGTCCGGCAAGAACTCGCTGTGCCTGAGTCAGCAATTCGGCATAAGACACAAACTGACAACTCTGATCGGGCAGCACATAAAGCACACCCTTTTCCGTTTCACTCGCTCGCAGCAGCAGATCGGGCAACTGGAGGCGATGCGAAGCAATTTCCCCTTTGGAGTAATCGAGATCGGCAGGCAGCGGCTCCCCGTCACTACAGGATAAAGGGATCATCAATTGGCGCAAAGCCATATCCCCGCTGGGATGTCCAAACTGGGTTGGGCGATCCATGCTCATCCTCACTCACACCAGATCTGCTAAGAGCCTATTCTGCATCATGCTGCGATCGAATTGAAGCCATGTTAGTACAGCATGGGCTACGGCTACGTTGTTCCTCGCTCGATTGTGGGAATTCTGCAGAGCAAGGTTTGCGCTGTCTTTTTTCAGCTTCTACTCAGTTCCTTTAAAAGGTCAAAACCCCAGACTCCTTAGAATCTAGGGTTTTCCTAATTGGTGGCGGGGAGCGGATTTGAACCACTGACCTTCGGGTTATGAGCCCGACGAGCTACCAGGCTGCTCTACCCCGCGTCGACTCATCTAATATAGCAAGGAATTGGCAATTGTGACAAGGTTGAGTAGAAATTTTGAGATCGCATGAAAAAAGCGGCTCCGCCTGAGCAGAACCGCCGAGTTGAGGGGTGAGGTCAAACTAGCGAACCGAGCCTTCCAGACGAGCCGTGTCGATCGGCTTCATCAAATACAGGCGCAACAAATTTACGCCAATCTTGGCAACGTGGGGCACTTTCTTCAGCAGTTTCACCACGCCGGGGGCATTGCCTTTGCCTGCTTCCATCAGCTTCAGGTTAGCAGCAGCGGCTTCATCCAGCAGTTTGAAAAAGTCGGGGTGATCCACGTTCAGGATTAGGGGAAAGACCCGTCCTGCGGTTTCGTTCGTTTTCTGGATCACATGGATGTCGTAGTCGCGTGCATTCAAACCCAGCGAAGCATAGAAGCTCGATCGCTGAATGTCGTTCAGAAACATCGTGGCAAACACTGACAGCAAGAAGAACCGCGACCAGAGGCGAGCTTTCCAGTCGTTGAGGATGCTGGGCTGAGACTTCATGATCGCGTCAAAGAAGTCGCCGTGGCGGTTTTCATCCTGACACCAGTTCTCGAAGAACTTGAAGATCGGATAAATCCGGTGTTCGGGGTGTTGCTCCAGATGGCGGAAGATGGTGATGTAACGCCAGTAACCGATCTTCTCTGAGAGATAAGTGGCGTAAAAGATGAACTTGGGCTTGAAGAAGGTGTAGCTCTTGCTTTCGGTGAGGAAGCCCAAGTCGAGCTGAAGCCCAAAGTCGGACATTGCCTTGTTGAGGAATCCGGCATGGCGTGCCTCGTCGCGAGACATCAGCAAAAAGCACTCTGCCAGCAGCGGGTTTCTGTCTTTCAGCTTGCGGGACAACTCTTTGTAGAGCAGAAATCCAGAAAACTCAGCCGTGCAGGATCGCTCCAGGAACTCGACAAACAGAGCACGAGTTTCGCCGTCGAGGTGATCCCAGGACTGCTGGAATTCTTCGTTGCGAACGAAGTGATGGCGATTATAGTCGGTGCGGAACTCTTCTAAGATTGCCCGCAGCTCATCCTCGTTCGGCGAGATGTCCATTGTTGCCATCTCGTCAAAGTCGGTGGTGTAAAACCGGGGGGTGAGGATGGTGTCTTTTGCCGGAACCTTAACTCCAGGTCGCAGCTCTGCAATTTCAGGTTTTTTCAGCGAATCTACCATGTGTTCCTTTTCTCTTGCTTCAGTATGATGCCCAAACCCCAGTTACTTAAGCGAATCAAACCTAAGCAAACCCAGAGGAAGGCTGCTGACTTTAACGGGTGGACTTTTAACGAATGAAAGTCTTGCGGCGATGGCAAGTCCTGTAAAAGACGGATTGCAAAATCAGTCAAAATCTTTTACGTCCCTTAGTCTATCAAGGGATCAGGCTCTACAACGAGCGGCAACGTTAAGAGTTGCAACAGAGGATGGGGAATTGTGACAGGGGTGGGGAAGTGGAAACAAAAGGGTCAGTGCTTGAATGACGGGCGATTGCGACAGCGCACAGAATTGTCAGCAATCTTCCTAAATCTTTCTGAGACAAGCCTTGACCTTTGCAGGAATTGGCTTAATATTGGGTGTCGCAGATTTAGCGTCTCTGTTCGTTGAATTGCTATTTTAGGCGCAAGACCTAGCATCAAACTGCCTGAGCAATTGAGCAAACTCGCGAATTTGGGACGATCGCCTCGAAATAAGAGCAGTCTTTGGTCGAATTGCCTGATTTCAGTTCATAACGGGCTTCCGATTGAAGTTGCAATACAGCAGCGTTAGGCTACACTGATTTCGCTCATTTCGATTTCGTTTATCCGTTTGCCTGACCTGTATTCTCTGTTCATTCGTGATGTAACAGCGATGTAACAGAGGATCTAGTGAACCAGATCTAGTAAACAGGCTCTCGACTGACCCAGACAGCATCACACCTGAAGATTTGACAGCCAAACATCGATCGCACTGTATCAATCGCACTGTAAGGAATTGTAAGGAAAAGCAGCTTTGAAGATTCAGTGGTGGCTCCCCAGTGCCGTTAGCGTTTTTTGTGTCATTTCTCCCAGTGTCGTCGCTCCGGCTCTGGCAACGGGAGTGACATCCTGGCGGTTTGACCCAGGGCAAAATCAGCTTGAGTTTAGAACCCGTGAACCCGTACAGCCCCGCGCCCAGCTTGTAACCAATCCGACTCGTCTGGTGATTGATCTACCAGATATCGAGATGGAGCAGGCTCCGATCGATCGTGATTTCAGCGGCAATATTCGGCAGATTCGCATCGAGCAGTTTGACGGTCAGACGACGCGCATTGTTCTTGAACTGGCTCCTGGTTATACGATCGACCCGCAGCAAATTCGGTTTCGCGGACTTTCGCCAACGCAGTGGACGGTTCAGCTTCCTCAGCCGATGCCCGAATCGGTCGCAGTTTCTCGTGAGGCTCCTCCCGCTGCTTCAGTTACCAATCCAATTGCCAATCCAGTTGCCAATCCGCCTGATGCGATGCAAAGCACTCCTTCCGTGGAGGGAATTGACCCCACGCTAGCCCAAATTGCAGGCATTCAGGCAACGTCAGACGGGTTGTTTGTGCGCTTCAGGAGCGGGGTGCCCCAGGTCGAAGTTGAGCGTAGCCGCGATCGGCGATCGGTGGTTCTGACGGTTGAAAATGCAGTGCTTTCGCCAGAATTGACCCAGCAGGAAGTGTCGATCGATCGATTTGGCGTGGAGCGGGTGCAGTTTGAGCAGGTGAGCGATCGTTCTTCCAATCGTCGCCCAACCGTGCGAATTCGCCTGGAGGTTGACCCTAGCAGTCAGGACTGGCAGGCAACGGTGAGCAATTTGGGTGGAATTGTGATGCTGCCCACTGGAAACAGCTCGACTGCCCGCACCGCTCGCAATCCGTCTGCGTCTGACCGGACAACTTCACGTCAAGCCAATCGATCGTCCGTGGGGGGAACCGCAGAGCGAATTAGTGCAGAACGAGCCAATTCAGAACGAGCCAATGCGGCTCAGAATTCATCGGGTCGATCGATCGCGGCTCAGCCGAATCCGACTCCATTGACGGCTCAGGGAACGAGGGTTTCTGCATCGAATGGCACGGTGACGATCGAAGGCGTGGAACTCAATCCGGTGAATAACCAGCTTTTGATCGAGTCCGATCGCCCTGTGGCACCTACGACTCGCTGGCAAGACGGCACGTATCAAATTGTGCTGTCTCCGGCACGGTTAGCAGAGCGAATTACAGGACCACGGCTAACGGCAAACAGTCCTTTAATTCGGGTGCGGCTGCGGCAGGAAGATGCGGATACAGTCGTGATTTCCTTGCAGCCTGCAACGGGAGTGCGGTTTGGTTCCCTGAATCTGGTCAGTCCGCAGCTTCTATCACTAGAAATGGAGCGATCGCCCCTCCAAGGAACCCCAGCGCGATCGGCTGCGAGTCCTTCTGCTGCGGCTTTGTCTGGAAACCCTCCCTCATTCCGATCCCTACCGCCGCAATCGAATTCAATCCAGCCGTTACCTCGCCCTGGCAATGGACGACTGGTGGTGGCGATCGATCCGGGACACGGGGGAGTAGACGTGGGCGCAGTTGGAATTGGCAACATTCGCGAAGCCGATATTGTGCTGAATGTGTCTCAGCAGGTGGCACGCTTGCTAGAGCAGCAGGGCATTCAGGCAGTGATGACTCGTAGCGACGATCGCGAAATTGATTTGCAGCCGCGTGTGGATATTGCCGAGCAGGTGAACGCCGCGCTCTTTGTCAGCATTCACGCTAACTCAATCAGCATGGATCGCCCAGAGGTGAACGGTGTTGAAACCTATTACTATTCCAGCGGTGCAGGACTGGCAGACACGATTCACCACAGTATTATGAGCGACCTGGGCATGAACGATCGCGGCGTGCGGCAGGCTCGCTTTTATGTGCTGCGAAGAACTTCGATGCCTGCGGTTCTGGTCGAAATTGGCTTTGTCACCGGCAGCCAAGATGCCCCCCGTCTTGCCAACCCCAACTGGCAAAACCAGATGGCAACGGCGATCGCGAGAGGCATTTTGCAGTATCTTAGAACCGCTGCCAGTCGCTAAATCGGGTTAGATTTCGCCGCGTCTTTGACCAACAAGCCGATCGCCAATAAACTCACCAGCGGCGTAAACCAGTCTCCCCAGCGGACGTAGAGCGTTTGAGTTTGGCGGCGATAAATCGTGTGGGCGTGAGTTTGATACAGGCGAAATTCAGACAGCCATTCCGTTTTGCCGTGTGGATCGACAATGCCCGAAAATCCGGTATTGGTTGCCCGCACTGCCCAGCGATCGGTTTCGATGGCTCGCATGACATCCTGAGCGTGGTGCTGTGCCATCATTGCCGGCCCGTAGGGATCGTTGTTGGAAGCCGTTAGAATAAACTCGCCGCCCGATCGCGCCTGATTACGGAAAATATAGGAAAACGCAGAATCAAAGCAAATCCCAACGATCGCCTGTCCAAAAGGCGTTTTCACTTGCTGCTCGCCGTGACCGGGCGTAAGCGATGCCTCAACCGGCGATAGCCGCCCGATGAATTGCCCGATCGTCTCGGCAAACGGCACATACTCGCCCAGCGGCACAAGCTTCACTTTGTCATAGCGGCTCAAGACTTCTCCGTCGCCTGCGATCGTCACCAGTGATTGGGTCAAATTGCCCTGGTTTAACCCGACCGTGCCCACCCAGGCAGGAATGCGGCGATCGAGCAGTGCCCGATAAAACGGATTTTGCAGCGGACGACTGAGCCAGAGCCAGGGAAAGGTTCCCTCAGGCGTTAAAACTGCCTGCACCCCTTGGCCTACCAGCATTTCATAGCCTCTGGTGTAATTATCAATCGAAAGGCGAATTCCCGCTTCAAACAGCTTGATCCGCGTCGGCACATTTCCCTGCACAATCCCAATCGACAGTGCTGCTTCTGGGGGCGTTGCCAGCGATCGGCTCGCCAGACCAAACCCAACCCCATGTAGCCCAATCAGCCAGACCAAACCCAGCCCCCAAAGCGATCGTGCCAGTCGCCCTCGCCCTCCGTCTCTTGCCATCCACCCTTCTGCCAAAAATCCGTTAAAGGCAACGATCGCCCCTGCCACCAGCATCGGTCCTGCAAGCTGCCCCAAATGCAAAATCCACCGATCATGCGGACTCTGCGTATAAGACAAAAACGTCCATTCCAGTGGGCTCCAGCTCCACACCGTTTCCAGAATGCACCACAGTGCAGTGCCCACCACAACACGGCTGACCGGAGCCAGTCGCCCCCGCCGATTAATCCACGCCAGGCTCCCCGCCCAGATGCCCACCAGCAGCCCACCCCAAAGGATAATTATCAGCCAGCAGGCGATCGCAATCGTGATACTGGCAAGCCAGGGAATGCCCATCCAGGTAAGCGGATGCAAATCCTTAATCCAAAACAATGCCGTGCCGTTGTAGCCCACCCCCCAGGCAGCTCCCAGCAAAAAGTTAAAGGTGGGAAAGTGGTTTCTAGCCGCGATTTGGCTCGATTCCGGCTGCGATCGCACGACCAAAACCCACAAAGGAACGATCGCAATCCAGGCAAGAAACCAGGCATTTGCAGGCGCAGGTGCTAATCCCATTACAATGCCCGCACAGAGGGCGATCCAGAGCAGCAAATGAGGCGGCAGCTTGGAATCCAAAATAGCCCGGTAAATCGGTAAAACAGCAGGGTAACGATGCGAAGCAGTTTCCCCTTCGGGGCGATCGGGTAGCGGCATAGGTAAAGTAGGTCGTTTGGGAAGCTCCTTTATTATTTAGAACGATTTTGGGGATTTGGGGGAGTGGAGGGGTGCAGAGTGGCTAAGGTTGAGGGAAGTTCAGTATCTCAGGATTAATTTTCAAGATTAGATTTTCAGGATTAAATCTTCAGGATTAATTGATTGAGACAACACGCTTTTGCAAGTGCGATCGTCCTATCAAAAGCTTGCTAATTCCTTATCCCCAATTTCATTTCCCTTATCCTTTCATCCACCGCTCCGCCTTCATCTGCAACAATACATCTGCCACAATATAAGTTCCCCCTTACCCCCCACCTCCCTGGCGATCGATGAAGCACCGAATTCTTGTGATTCTCACAGTTTTGCTGCTGACGGGCACGGCTGGCTGTCGGCGGGGTGAGCAGGCACAGCAGAAGGAAGTCAGGCTAGGGACGCAGCAGGCAACGCTCTCGGCGGCGCAAACAAAACCTGCCCCATTCCCGGCAGAAACGGCGAATAAGCTTCAGCAGATGTTGAGTGGAAAAGTGGAGTCGATGAAGCTACCAGGAGCGGTGCTGTACCTATCCACTTCAGAAGGAAACTGGATGGGGGTTGCCGGAAAAGCCGATCTCGCAGCACAAACGCCCCTGAAGCCGACCGATCGCTTTCGGCTGGGCACTCTGACCGAGATGTTTGTAGCAATCGTCTGTTTGCAGCTTGCCGAAGAGGACGTGCTTGATCTGGATGCTTCGATTACAAATTGGCTTCCGGCAGACTTGAGCCAGCAAATTCTAAATAGCGAGAAAATTACGGTTCGCCAGTTGCTCAACCATACCAGCGGCTTGCTCGAACCGGAGCGCGAGGCATTTTGGGAGACCGTGAGAGCTGACCCGTCGCGTCAATGGAAACCGCAGGAAGTGTTGGCTTATCTGCTCAACGATGCTGCCGCAGCGGAAGATCGCCCTCCGAGTTCCTTAAATGATTTTTCCTACTCCCACGCCAACTATATTCTGCTGGGCATGATCATTGAGCGAGCCACGGGTAGCCCATTATCCAGGGTCATTCGCTCCCGCATTAGCGATCGGCTCAATCTCAAAAATACATTCCTGGAGCAGCAAGAAGAAATTCCGGGTGGCTTTGTGCAGGGATACGCCGACTGGGACAAGGATGGAGCGATGCAGAGCGTGACCAAACCTTTAATTAATCCGGCGATCGGGCTGGGCGATACAGGCATGATTTCGAGTGCGCCTGACCTGGTGCAGCTCTTTCGCGGGCTATTTCTCGACAATGCGCTGTTATATGAAACCTCGGTGGAGAAAATGCTGACTCTGGTAGACTCCGATGAGGGCGGCTATGGATTGGGAATTGCCCGCTTGCCGACTGCTTGGGGCGAAGGCTGGGGACAAATTAATCAAACAACCGGATTTTCGATGGTTGCCCTTTATCTGCCCGTCCATGATTTGATGCTGATCGCCTGGACAAATACCAGCGATCGCAATACCGAACCCGTCTACGAAATCGCTCGCCGCAGTCTACGAATTATTCTAGGAATGCCCTAGCCCGGTGTTTCGTCTTCCCAGTCGTCCTCCAGCCAGGACTCGATCGTCTCAGCGGGTACGGCTGCATCTTCGCTCACATCCTCGACAATTTCCGCTGTCACGACTTCGACGGCTGACACATCCAGGGCTGCATCTTCACTGACATCTTCCGTTTCCATCAAGGTCATCGAAGAGATTTGCAGCGAATCTGCGCCTGTTAGAGGGGTGATTCTTGTTTCGGGCTGTTCTTCGATCGGTTCAGGAATCGGTTCTAGCAGCTCATCTTCGGTTTTTGTCTCTATTTCTGTCTCTATTGAAATCGGTTCAGCAGCAGCTTCTGCGGTTTCTGCAATTTCCTCTGCGGTTGCCTGGGAAGCAGCTAGGTCTGAGGTTTCAATGGCTTCGGAAAGTGGTTCCCGGTTGGTTTCCAGGTTGGTTTCCAGGCTTGTTTCTAGGTCGGTTTCTAAATTTGCGGCAACCTGTGTTTCCGTGTCTGAGCTGGCTGCCGCGACTGCTGGCTGCGCTTCGGGGCTTGCTGCGGGATCTTCGGTCAGGCTTTCCTCCTCAGAAACGATTGTTTCATCCCATTCGTCTTCTGTGTCCAACTCTCGAAACTCAGCATCGATCACTTCGACCGGAACGAAGTTACGCTTTGTGCGGGGTGCGCTTGTTTGTGCCGCCGAATTTGGGGGGGAGCCTGCTTGGGGTTGTGCGTTCTCAGAGCGAGGCTGAGGATCGGGGTAGCGAGTTTTTGCGTTCTTTTTGCGGCGATCGCCCAGAGAATCGATCGTTCCCGTTTCCGTTCCATCCGTGCCAGCGGCAGCAGTTGCCGGAATCGTTGTAGCCCGGAGCGGCGGCAGGATTTGCTGATTGATCCAAACTCCGAATAAGGTAAAGTCTCTCGCCACCGCATTGACTGGATAAGGTTCGGTCGCGGCGATCGTTTGTTCCTTCGTCAGCATGACCTGCGCCACGCTCACCGGAACCTGCAAAAACAAATTGCTGATCAGAAAGCTCACCGTTGCGAGCAGCAGCCCCCCCAATGCTCCACCGGGAACGATCGTGGATGACTCCCAGGCGATCGGCGCAAGCTGATAAAGTGGCCACAGCACAACGAACAATAAGACCGCCGTCAGCACTGAAAGCCCCTTGCCCAAAGGCTCCTTAAACCGCCGCAAGAGCCGCCGCTGCTCGTCGCTGAGATGCCGGGGCTGCACCGCCAGAAACATCAGGCTATAAATGCAGAAAGGACGCTGCCACTGCATCCACAAAATCGGCAAAGCCCCAATTGCGCCTACTAGCCCCAGTTCTACCCAGGGCGGCAACAGCGAATTACTCGCCGCAAACCCCAGCAAACACCCTTCGAGCGCGATCGGCACAACCGCCACCCCCGCAAGATGCACCCAGAGATAAGGATCAAGCCAGAAGGAACGCATTGCTGTTCTCCGTTGGACAGGTTGTTGATTGGATCTTACCTGAGAGGATGAGTGGATGGATGTCTTCTCATCTCTTCATTCCCCCACCTTCTCCAGAATCTCCTCATCCAGTGAGAAATCCACCTCAGCGGCATCCCGCCCGATCGCCAGATAGTCATTCTGGAAGGAATCTTTTAAGCCGGAAATCAGGTCGAATTCAGGCTTCCAGTAAAGGTCTTTTTGCGCTTTGTAAATGTCGGTGAAGAAGTGCTGGACACGCATCGGAAAGGCTTTCTTTTTGCCGAAGTCAAACTGCTTCGGGTCGTAGTGGACAATTTTGAGCGAGGCGGGGTCTTTTCCGGCGGCAACGGCACAGGCACGCGCTAAGCCATCAAAGGTGACATAGCGATCGCCCGAAATGTTGTAAATTTGCCCGATCGCTCTGGGATTACCCAGCACCGCGACCATTGCACTTGCCAGATCGTGAACGTGACCAAACTGGGTGATGTGCATTCCGTTTCCGGGAATGGGGACGGGACGATCGCGCACAATTCGATCGAAGTACCAGGCTTCCAGGTCGTTATAGTTTTGCGGTCCGTAAATATAGACCGGACGAACCGAGGTGAAGGGAATGCCCTGTTCTGCCAGATAGGTTTCGGTTTCAAACTTGCCTTTGTGTCGGCTCTTGGGGTCAACGGGGTCGCTTTCCTGGTGGGGCATTTGGTCAGATTTGAGGTAGACCCCTGCTGAGCTGACGTAGACAAAATGCTTGATGCTATCGCGAAAGATTTCAGCCAGAGGTTGAGTGTCGCTCAGTTCGCGTCCATTGTTATCAAACACTGCGTCAAACGATTCGCCTGCAAGCTTTTCTTTAAGCTGGTCTGTATCGGTTCGATCGCCGTGGATTTGCTCAACGCCTTCGATCGGTGCAGGTTTATTGCCTCGATTAAACAGCACCACTTCATGGTCTTGCTCGACCAGCAGGCGCGTCAGATGAACCCCAATAAAGCGAGTTCCGCCCATCACCAAAATTCGCATTGTGCCTTTCCCCCTAGCTGAAATACTGTTACCCATCGTAAAACTGATTGGGATTCGTTTATCCTTGCATTGAATCTAAAGCTGAATCTGCCGATGCTGCCTGTCCAAATTCGCCCTGCAACGACCGACGATCGCTCGTTTATCCTCAGTCTTGTTCCGCGCTTTGTGGAATTTGGCTCTCCCACTGAACGCGATCCCGATCAGGTGATTCGGGCAATTGCAAAGGAAATCGATCGGGCAATCATCAGCTATCCCACACCGCAAAATATTTTTATTGCCGTTGATTCACAGGGCAAATCGCTGGGGTTTATCTTTCTGGAAACGCTGACCGATTTCTTCACGCAAGAACGCCACGCCCACATTTCCGATATCGTCGTCATTCCCGAAGCATCAGGGCAGGGCATTGGTCAGGCACTCATGGCGTATGCCGAAACCTGGGCAAAGGCGCGAAGCCTCAGCTTTATTACGCTCAATGCATTTGGTGGAAATGGTCGGGCACGATCGTTTTATAGTCAGTTAGGCTATCAGGAAGATACGGTGAAATATTTAAAGCGATTGAATTAGGCGATTCGATGGGTTTAAAAATCAAGGGGATCACCATTGATATCGCAAAAAATAGCAACTGCAGAAAATAGCAACTGCAAAAATTAATCGAATTTCTGTACTCATTCCTTCTCTTTCGAGCCACGATTATCAACATCGCTCTTTCGGTGTTGTGAATGGAATCAATCGATGGCGATGCTGAATCAAGATCTGAAATGCCCTCGTCCCCAACCCATCTAGTGGAAACCGGGTGAGCAATCCTATGAAATCCTACAGCCCTGATAGCCTGCTTGTAAAAGCAACGCTGCTACTCGTCAGTACCCTCACCGTCATGGCAGGAGCAACGATCGCCCCCTCGCTTCCGGCAATGCGGCAGCATTTCTCAACGGTTCCCAATGCCGATTATTGGGTCAGATTAGTCTTGACTGTTCCCGCGCTGTTGATTGCCCTGGGCGCACCGATCGCAGGCAGCATTATCGATCGCTTTGGACGCAAAGGACTGTTAGCGGCGGCGGTGTTTCTTTATGGCTTAGCTGGAAGCTCTGGCTATTTGTTGGATTCGCTCGGGTCAATTCTGGTCGGGCGAGTGCTGCTGGGTTTGAGCGTGGCAGGCATTATGACCACAGCAACTACCCTGATTGCCGATTATTACCTGGGGGCTACCCGTGCCCAGTTTCTTGGACTGCAAGCTGCCTTTATGGGATTGGGCGGCATGGTGTTTCTAACCCTGGGCGGCTATCTCGCCGATGTCAACTGGCGGCTGCCGTTTTTAATTTATTTGCTGGCGTGGTTCATTTTTCCTTTAATTTTGCTGGTGCTGCCCGAACCTGATCGCAACCGATCGCCCAACCAAACCGAGAACCTTCCTGCGGAGGCAGTTCCCTGGACGGTGCTGATCATGACCTATGGGATTGCGCTGATGAGTCAGATTGTGTTTTACATGATCCCTGTGCAGCTTCCCTTTTATCTTCAGCAAATTGCGAATGCAAATGCATCTCAAAGTGGATTAGCGATCGCCCTTGCCACGCTTGCGACCTCAATCAGTGCCCTTAGCTATCAGCGGCTCAAAGCGCGGTTCACTTTTACCCAGCTCTATGCGATCGCCTTCCTGCTGATGGGAATTGGTTATCTCATTATTAGTTTTGTCTCTCGTTACAATCTGGTTTTGGTCGGCTTGGCGATCGCTGGATTAGGAGTCGGACTGCTAATGCCCAATATGAATGTCTGCTTGACTTCATCTACTCCGGTCGCGCTGCGGGGAAGAATTTTGGGTGGACTAACGACGAGCTTTTTTCTGGGTCAGTTTATTTCGCCGTTGATCAGTCAACCGCTCAGCCAACAGGTTGGTTTAGGCGCAACCTATGGACTGGCTGGGGGATTAATGCTGGGCATGACGCTTGCAATGCTGGCAGTGATGCTGCGCTGGAAAGCAACGCCAGAGGTGTGAGAAAAACTGCGGCGATTCCATTCTGATCGCGACGATTGCTTTCTAGGATGACTCGCTGCCTGGAATGATCCCAGGGTTAATCCACCATCGATCGAATCATGTACTGCACAAGCTGCTGATTCCCGATCGGGCTGAGATGAATGTGATCGCGATAAAGCGTTTCGGGCTGAGAATTGGCAGCAAACCGGGGAAGAACATCCAAAAATCGAATTCCTTGCGTTTCAGTAAACGCTTGCAGACGATCGCGGGCAGTTTTCTCGTAGTCGCGCGAGCCGGGCGGTTTGAGTTCGCGCAGGAGCGGCGTAATCACCAGAAAAAACTGAGCGTTAGACTGTATCGCAATCGAGTAAATTTCTTGAATTGCCGCCAGGTTTTCTCCCACCCGATCGCCTCCTGCCAGCTGAAGCTGGACAAGTTCAGGAATTGGCTTTGACTTGAAGGCATAACGCTGAATCACCTCAGCTAGGGCAAACGGCGGAGTCTGAGCCGGATAGTTGCGATCGCGCCCCACCTGTACGGAAGTAGGAACCGTGCCAAACAAATCATCGGTGTTGATCAGCAGCACGATCGCCTGTGATTCAAAGCTGCCAAATCGTTTTAGATAAGCCAACTGATTGCGCGGCGACCAGGAATTTGCAGAAGCATTCAAAACTTCGACTTGCTCAAGGTTTTCGGTTTGGAGCAATGGAACGGTTTGATTTTTTGATAATCGTGTCTGAAGCTGGGCTTGCAGCAGAGCAGAAATCGTTTCGTCTTGATCAGTCCACCACGCCCCGTTTGCGATCGAATCTCCTAACAGCAAGATCCGCAGCGTGTCCTGATTTCGTTGGGGGGTGATCGGTGAACTTCGCATTGAGTATTGATTGATTGCAATTCGATGACCAAACCGACGAGTGGTTTGATTCGGAGCTAGCAGATAGCCAATTTGCGGGTCGGCAACGTACAGCAGCGGCTTACCAAAACCAAAGAACGATCGCAGTCCCAGCTCCAGGACTCCAGCGATCGCGATGATCAGCAAGGTTGACATCAGAATAGGCATTGCGACTGAACCTTTACCAAATAAGAAATTTTAATGGTGTGACCTGGATAACTGGAGGTTTCCCTTGTTTAGCTAAAATTATGATATTGATAAGCGATTAACCTGCCTTCTGGAGGTGGCACCTCTCTTTCATGCTGCTTCAACATGAAGGCATGATTGTTTCACTGCAAAGGATCACCCCCCTATGACCGACCAAAATCGAGGAATCATGAAATTTCAAAGCGCAGACAGCACGCCAATGGTCACACTCTCGGCTGTGCTAATTCTCGGCTCGATCGCTTTTTTGATCATCTGGGCACTTCAGTCTGCCTATGCGATCGGCTAACTTATTCGTTAAGTGATCATTCGTTGACTGATATTTGCATTAATCATTCCTTCTTGAATTTTCTGGGGCAGTGCTGCGGTGCTTGCCCTTTTGTTTTATCTTCATATCTTTATTTCGATCGCTTCAATTCCTATCGCGCATCAGATCCATTGAGGAGAGCCATCGAAGAGAAAGTAATGCCTGATACCAGCCTGAAACCGTGAAATCGATCAGGTAACCATTGACCTGTCTAGATGGACTGAACAATCATCGTTTTTTCTGAGAAAGGTTAAGGGTCTTGCCTTCAAGTCAGGGCAAGGCTAAACAGCATGCTTTAATTTGCTCTAAGTAATCGGATGAGCCCATTTCATTGAGATTGTGTGGCTTGCATACTACAGTCGTGCTACAATCTGTATTGTCAAAGCGATCGATCGTCATTCTGCTGCGGTAAACCGCTCGATCAGTCGTCTGCACATTAGACACTTTTCAAATATTCCCTCATCTTGCCAGGGAAAGGAATTGTTTCGCTGTCCCCAATTCGGCTAACACTTTTCCGCTAATCCTTTGCTGATTTTATTCATTCACTTCAATTTGCTCTACCGCATTTTCCTATGGCTAACTTTCGCGATTTAGCACATTATTTTCGACCGTATTGGTCTGCGGTTATCTTCAGCATTGCCACAAGCAGTTTGTTTGAAATTCTTGATCTGGCTGTGCCTTATGCGATCGGACAAACACTCAACGTGCTATCGGGTCAACCGATCGATACCATCTTGCAGCAGTTGCTTGGAGGATTGGCGGCAACGACTGGAATTCCGGCGAGTCGCGGGCTTACCCTTGCGGTGCTGTTAGGACTGATCTTTCTAGTAACGGTCGTACGGGCGCCGATTCAGCCCTGGATTAGTCACTGGTATCACTGGGAGATTCCCCTGCGGGCACGACGCGATCATTCGATTCGATCGGTGGCAAAAATTCTCAAATTACCGATCGAATTTTATGACGAAAACAATCCGGGTCGTATTGCCGGACGGGTCGCACGAGGATTATCAAACCATACCTGGACATATCCCGAAATTGCCGGAGAACTGGTTCCCAAACTATTTCGAATTGTGGGAATTTTTGTCGTGATTTTGCTGATCGAATGGCGGATCGCGCTGCTGTTTCTAGCGTCTTTTATCTTCATTCTTGCCTTTACGCTCAGGGGCTTAAAACACTTGATTCGCAAAGAAGAAAGCCTCGATCGCTATATGGAAAACACCGAGAGTCGTACCTCGGAAATTATCACCAACATAAAAACAGTAAAGGCATTTGCAACCGAGGCGGCGGAGCTAAAGCGGCAAAGACAGCGATTCGATCGCGAACTCAATGTGGTGATCAACCGAGTTCATCGGGGCTATGTGACGCTGTTTACCTGGCAGCGATTTGTGATTCAGATTTGCGTATTCCTGATTCTGGCACTAACACTGTGGGCAACGGTGCGCGGCGAGATTTCGCTGGGTCATTTCGTGACAACGTTAACCATTTCCAGCATGGCGTATGCCGAACTGGAACCGATTAGCGGATTAGCCGAAGTCTTTGCCCGCCGCTATTCCTCGATGCTGCGCTACCACGAGTTTATGCAGTTGCCCGACGGTCAGGACACAGTTGAACTGGAACAGCCCGCAGCCGTTAAACATTATGAGTTTACGGGGAAGGTGCATTTCGATCACGTGTCCTTTGGCTACGCAGCCGATCGTCCAGTGCTGCAAGACATCAGCCTGCTGATCGAACCGAAACAAACGATTGCTTTAGTGGGGCGATCGGGTTCTGGCAAATCAACGCTGGTGAAACTGCTGTTTCGCTACTTTGATCCGCAGCAGGGACGCATTTTGATCGACGGGCAGGATACCCGACAGCTCGATGTTACAGGCTATCGGCGCAGACTGGCGATCGTCCATCAGGAAGTGGATGTGTTTAACGGGACACTGCTCGACAACCTGACCTACGGCAATCCGAAGGCGACGTTTGCAGAAGTCGAAGAAGCCTGTCAGATTGCCAGAGTCGATGAGTTTGTGCGGGTACTGCCCCAGGGCTATCGCACAATCGTCGGCGAACGGGGGGTGCGCCTATCGGGCGGCCAGCGTCAGCGTTTGGGCATCGCCAGAGCATTGCTGATGCACCCGGATGTGCTGGTGTTTGATGAGGCAACCTCTAGCCTGGACTACGAATCAGAGCGATCGATTCAGTTGGCAATGCGATCGATTTTGGGAACCCGAACGACGATCATCATTGCCCATCGGCTCAGCACGGTGCGCGAAGCAGACCAAATCGTAGTGCTGGATCAGGGTCGCATTGTGGAAGTGGGCAGTCATACAGAGCTTCTAAATCAGGGCGGCATTTATCACCGCTTGCACCAGTTGCAGGAAACCGGGGAACTGCTGGCATAACAGACGACCCGATTACCAATATCGACTCTTGAGCTTCCAGGCGTGATGTCCAAACTCGTGATTCCAAACGCTTTTGAGGGAAAGCAAATAGCAATAGCAGTAAACGCTAAACTGCATAATGTTCTTTAAGCCAGCCGATCGCGCCACCTCAGAAGGCTTAAACGGGGGGCGATCGGCTTTCTGTTTGAGAAACTCTGAAAACCAGTGAGGATTGGTCTGGAAAAGCTGCATCACAATCTGTTTGGCAGAATCGCCGCCACCGAACAGCGTTCTCATGCAAAAGTCGATCTGTTCCTGCACATAGCTGCCGATGATCGTGCGTTTGCGGCAAGCTAGCCAGTAAGTCAGGTTCCGATCGCGGGGGGTGGAGCCAGATTGTACGGTCGGGTTTTGCACGCGGGCAAGATAGCCTTTTTGCATGCCCGTCTCAACGTCAATCTCGTACCAATGGGTGACGGCTGTGACTAAAACGTAGGCGTCATCCATTACAATCCCTTCCGGGATCACGATTTGCCGCAGGATTTCTCCCTGTGCAGCGTAGCATTTGCCGTCCAGCTTCCGCACGACAACATTGCCGTTGTGATCCATTACTTTACCTGCACAAAGGCGAGCATTTTGATTGTGCTTCAAGGTATCAATTAATTCGCTGAGTCCAGTTGGGGTGATGAAAACGACATCCGCATCAAGCAAAATGTAATAGTCTGCTGGCTCTGTGGCATGATGCACAAAGTGATTCCAGGCATTGCACTTATCAGCAATCGGAAGTTCAATCACCTGAGCTTGAATTCCAAACGGGGCAAATTCCCGCAGAGCTTCTCTGGCAATCGCAGCCATGCGATCGGTTGAACCATTGGACACGACAGTAATGGAAATGCTGTACTCCTGCTGAATCAACGTCTGCGATCGCAGCGAGTCCAGAAGTCGCCCGATGCCAAACTCCTCGTTATAGCCGAGAATTCCGATCGCAATCTTTTGCATCTGAAGTGTTATGGATAATACGAGAAGGAATCAACACAATGGTTCACAAAGTAGCGATCGAAGTTCGATCGAATAATATCTAGATAAACAGAATTCTAAGGAAGCAGCAGTTAAATCTGAAACAGCTTGTGAATAAAATTTCTTCCTTTCATTGCAATTTAATCCTTGATCCGATTAAACCCTACAGAATAGTTAACAGTTCAGCTTGCTATAAGCGTCTGACCAGGGGAGGATTTCGCTTAATTTCTTCTGATAGGGATTTTTTTGGATTAAAATTGGATTAAAAATAGACAAGCAGGACAACGCCGCAGGAATACCGTACTTGATCAATTCGGTTATTGGATCGCTGCTGCTAACTCAAACCAGTAGAAATTTAGTAAATTTAGTAACAGACCTCTCTTTTGCCAGGACTTCCTATGAATTCCCCTGTCTCCTCGATTCTGTTACGGCGACCGATTCTGCTGGGCGGACTCGGCTTGACCTGCGGCGCGCTCATGCTAAACGGTCTGGATGCTGGCTTGTCTCATTGGGGCGGCACGATCGTTTGGGGTGCAATCACGCTGGGGTCGGGAATCTGGTGGCTTCAGCAGCGCACGGCAAAATCTCTGACCGATCGCCTGAAACTGCCGACCACCCCTGCCGATCGCGCTCTGGTTGACAAAACCCTTGCCGCTGTCGAGCAGCGCATCAGTCATCTTATTGCCGAGCGAGGAGAAAATAGCGAAATTCATCCTTCGATTACTAGCTTTCAGGAACAGCTCAGCACCCTGAGTCAAAGCCTCGATCGCCAGCAGCTTTCTCTGTCTTTCCTGGGCGGACGCGCTACGGGGAAAACAACCCTCTCCCAGCTTTTCCGGCAGGGGGGAATTGAGCAGCCGCAGGACATTGCAGGCAGTTGTGAAACGCCACAAGCTCATACCGAGGAAGTGACCGGAGCTGATCTGATTCTGTTTCTTACTACAGGCGACCTGACCGACTCTGAGTTTCAAACCATCCAAACGCTGCTAGCTCAGCGGCATCGCGTGCTGCTGGTCTTCAATAAGCAGGATCAGTATTTGTCAGACGATCGCCCCGTAATTTTGCAGCAGTTGCGCGATCGCGTGGCGGGCATTCTGGCAGCCGAAGATGTGATCGCAGTCTCGGCAAAGCCCGCTCCGGTAAAGGTGCGTCAGGTGCAGGCAGATGGCTCAATGCAAGAGCGACTGGAGCATCCAGAACCCGAAGTTGCTGCCCTTCAGACCCGGATTCAGCACATTCTTACCAGCGAGAAGCAGCAGCTTGTTTATGCCACCGTCGTGCGGCAGGCGCAGGCTCTCCAGCGATCGATCCAAACCGAGCTGAATCAGGTGCGGCGCGATCGTGCCCTGCCCATTATCGAGCAATATCAGTGGATTGCGGCAGCAGCAACCTTTGCGAACCCGGTTTCCAGTCTTGACCTGCTGGCAACCGCCACGATAAATGCTCAAATGGTGATGGATTTAGGCGCAATCTATCAGCAAAAATTCTCGCTGGAGCAGGCGAAGACAATGACCGGAGCCCTGGCAAGCCAAATGGTGAAGCTAGGCTTAGTCGAAGTCGCAAGCCAAGCAATTTCGCCTCTGCTGAAAACTCACGCACTTACCTATGTGGCAGGTGGAATGCTCCAGGGGGTGAGCGCAGCTTATCTCACACGGGTCGCAGGCTTGAGCCTGACCGAATACTTCGAGGAACAAAGCTATCTTACGCAGGCTGAATCCGCGTTCCAGCCCGATCGCCTAATGCAAAAACTGCAATCGGTCTTCCAGGCAAACCAGCGGTCGGCATTCCTGCAAACCCTGGTGAAGCAAGCGATCGGTCGGCTGACCCCTCCGGCTGCGGCTGAAGCATCATAACTGCGAACAAAGTTACTGCAAACAAAGTTATTCGGCGGGCGATCGAATACTGAACGAATCGTGCTGAATTGATACAAGACTCCCAGGCTTCGGTTTGGGAGTTTTTGTTGATCAACTTCGCCCCTTTTGAAGGGGAGCTAGAGGGGAGCTTAAAGCTCCTAAATCCGTTCTAATTCCCTTGCTTGGCCGATGCCGTCCTGAAGGTTGCTTTTGGATTGCACAACTTTCGATTCAGCCATCATCAGCCTGCGATTGCCTGATTGCAGCAGGATTGAAACTACTTCTCTCCCTGGTCCACTCATCCTATTTATTACTCATTTGTTTTATTGCTGATAAATTATTGCTGATAAAGCCTAATCATTTCAGCGGAATCAATAGCGAGATTACCCGAGTAAATCACCGCGAATCGATCAGAAGAAATTAAGATTCCTACTTCAGGGTGAAGGAAATAATACCTTCCAACCTCATTGCAGACTCACCAGGTGATAAGGGAACATTAGGAACATCTCTAGATTCTGAATAATGTTCGACCTCATCCGGAATCTTGTATCCCCCAGTTATTACATTCCGCATGGACACTGCTATCTCTGGCAGACTCCTTTGGTCTGGCTGCATGCCAGTAGCGATGCATTAATTGCAATTGCCTACTTTTCGATTCCCCTGATGTTGGTCTGCTTTGTATGGAGACGGAAGGATATCCCGTTCTCGCCAGTATTGTTACTGTTTGGGGCCTCCATTGTCCTTTGTGGAACCGGGCATCTTCTCGATATCTGGACGCTTTGGCATCCTGCCTACTGGCTATCTAGTGCAGTGCGAGCAATTACGGCTGTGGTGTCTTGCTACACAGCATTACAACTAGTTGAGTTACTGCCTCAATTCCTGACGTTGCGAACCCCAAAGCAGTTAGAACGCTTAAACCAGGAACTCGAGAAACAGGTGATGGAACGACAGCGGGCGGAAGAAACACTGCGAACCATCGTAGCCGGGACTGCTTCGGTCACAGGGCAAGACTTTTTCCCGGCACTGGTAAAAAACTTAGCTTCTGCTCTCAATGTTCCTTGCGTTGTGGTTTCAGAGAAAGTCAAGAGTTCTCCTGCGACCCTGCAAACCCTTTCTTTTTGGTCGGACGACCGCTTGATCGCAAATACCCAATTTCACCTATCGGGAACTGCCTGTGAACAAGTGGTGCAAGGTAAACAACTCTGTAGCTACGGCGGTAGGCTAAAGCAGCTTTTCCCTGATAATAATTTTCTTCCAGCAGACAGTCCACTTGATAGTTATGCGGGAATTCCCCTGCTAGATGCCAACCAAGCAGTCATCGGAACGCTCTGTATCCTGGATGTTAAACCTATGAAGCTAGATGACTGCACTGAAGCCTTGCTCAGTGTATTTGCTGCTCGGGCTGCTACCGAACTTGAACGTAAATGGGCTGAGGAGGAAAAACGTCAGGCCTATGAAGAATTGGAGTTTCGGGTTGAATCTCGTACAGCCGAATTCGTTCAAGCTAACCAGGCTCTAGAAATCGAAATTCAGGAACGGATTGCGGTTGAAGCAAAACTTCAGCGGATTGCAGAGCGAGAGCGAACGACTGCCTGCGTAATTCAGCAAATGCGGCAGAGTCTAGACTTAAAAGCAATTTTTGACGCTACAACCAAGGAACTTCGTCGAGCAGTTCGCTGCGATCGCACTCTAATTTATCGTTTTCAGCCCGATTGGACTGGGCAGGTTGTGGCTGAATCCGTGGAGGAAGGGTGGAATACAATTATTGCAATCGAAGACTATCAGCAGGAATTGACCCCTGCAACCCTTGAGCAACCTAGCTGTATAGTGAAGAAACTGGACGGTGCAGAAGTCCTTATTCGCGATACCTATTTACAGGAAAACGCTGAGGAACTGTATCACCAGCGGTTAAATTACTGTTGTGTTACAGATATCTATCAGGCAGGTTTTGATACTTGCTACTTGCAGCTATTGGAGTTTTTGCAGGCTCGCTCTTACGCTATTGTCCCTATTTTCTTTGGTAATAAGCTTTGGGGCTTGTTAGCGGCTTATCACAATACTGAACCTCGTGAATGGCAACTCTCCGAAGTTCAGATGATGACTCAAATTAGCAACCAGTTAGGGGTAGCGGTTCAACAGGCAGAATTGTTAACCCAAACGCAGGAACAAGCCAAACAGCTACAGCAGGCTAAAGAAGCTGCGGATGCGGCTAATCGGGCTAAAAGCGAGTTTTTGGCAAATATGAGTCATGAGCTTCGGACGCCACTCAATGCCATTCTGGGCTTTACCCAGCTTATGCAGCGAGATGAATCCCTTAGCCTTGATCAGCGGCGATCGATCGAAATTGTCAATCAAAGCGGGGAGCATTTATTGGGGCTAATCAACGATGTACTGGAAGTCTCAAAAATCGAAGCAGGGCAGGTAACGCTCGATGAAACCGAATTTGACCTGTACCAGTTGCTCCACAGCTTGCAAGCCATGTTCCAGCTAAAAGCCGAAGCCAAAGGCTTACAGCTCAGATTCGATTGGACGATTGATGTTCCCCAGCGAATTCGAGCAGATAAAAACAAGCTGCGTCAGATTTTGATTAATTTATTGGGAAATGCAGTCAAGTTTACAGAGCAAGGCTGGATTAACCTGCGAGTTCATGCTCTTGTCTCTTCTGACCGAGTTACAGGTAAATCTGGAGACTCTATTGAGCTGAGCTTTAAGATTGAAGATACGGGAGCAGGCATTGCAGCCGATGAGTTAGGCAATTTATTTCAGGCCTTTAAACAAACTCGATCGGGACGCAAATCCCAGGAAGGAACGGGTTTAGGTTTGCGAATTAGCCAGCGATTTGTGCAGTTGATGGGCGGTGAAATCACGGTGCGGAGCCAAGTTGACCAGGGGAGCTGCTTCAGCTTTGAGATTGTCGTTGGTTTAGCTCAAAATGCCTCTAACTTTCCCGAAATGAACGATATATCCGCTGCCCCCTCCGCTGATATTCCTTGGAGAGCAGTCAATCATCGCCTTCTCATTGTCGAAGACAACGCAACAAATCGGTTACTCCTTAAGAAAATTCTGAGTCATTTAGGATTCGACATTCGAGAAGCTGAGAACGGTCAAACTGCCGTTGCGCTTTGGCAAGAATGGCATCCCCACGTAATTTTAATGGATATTCATATGCCGATCGTGAACGGTTATGAAGCCACTCAAAGAATCCGGGAGCTAGAACAACAGCAACCAAATTTACAGCGCACCTGTATTATTGCCATTACCGCCAGTGCCTTTGCTGAACAAAGACAGGCGACCCTTGCTGCAGGCTGTGATAGTTTTGTCAGCAAACCGTTTCGGCGCGAAGAATTACAAGCAGTGCTCTCCAAGCATATCGGCATTACATTTCTCCCAAAGCCTAGTTCCAAAACAGCAATTCCGCAGTCGGGCTCTCCTGGCCACAAGTCCCCGCTTGATGCGTCTACCCTGGCTGCCCTGATGCCACCGGACTGGATTGCTCAGCTTCACTTTGCAGCGGCTCAAGGAAATGACACGAAGAGCCTGGCATTAATTGCTCAAATTCCCTCAGAGCATTCCACGCTAGTTACAGCGTTAACGAACTTGGTGAAACGGTACCAATTTGATCAGTTAACTAGCCTGACTCAACCTGAAAACTCAACCATCGATCAAGGGAGCATTTAGCCAGACCCATGAGCAATGAGAATTCTTTTCTCCCTCAACCATCATCCCTGAATCCGCTGGCTCAGGCTGATATTCTGATCGTGGATGATGTTTTGGAGAATATCCATCTTCTCTCAACCATCCTGGACTCTAGTGGCTATGAAACCCGGAAAGCAACAAACGGCAAAATGGCACTGACGGCGATCGCAACAACGCTGCCCAGTTTAGTGTTATTGGATATTCGGATGCCAGAAATCAGTGGCTACGAAGTGTGTCAGCGATTGAAAGCAGATCCCAAAACAGCCCATATTCCGGTGATTTTCTTAAGTGCAGCCGATGATGTTACCGATAAAGTAGAGGCTTTCCGAATTGGAGGGGCAGACTACATCACTAAGCCCTTCCACATGGAGGAAGTTCTCGCGCGAGTACAGCATCAACTTGCGATCGTTGCAGCGCAGCAAACGATTCACCAGTTAAACGTGCAGCTTGAGCAGCGAATCAAAGAGCGTACCCAACAACTGGAAGCTGCTAATGCTCAATTGCTCAATATGGCATTTCGAGATCCCTTAACCCAGTTGCCCAATCGCGCTTTGCTCATGAAGCGGCTTCAAACCCTTCTGGAACCTAGCAACTCGCACCACCGCTTTGCTGTGTTTTATTTGGATTGCGATCGATTCAAGATTGTTAATGATTCGTTAGGACATCCAGCAGGGGATGAATTGCTGATGGCAATTGCTCATCGGCTACAGTCCGTTTTACGATCGCAAGATCTCCTATTTCGCTTAGGAGGAGATGAATTTGTGGTTCTATTAAACCATCCCGCCGAAGCAGACACCGCGATTGAAATTGCTCAAGGGATTTCTAATTGCTGCTCCGCTCCTTTTAGTTTGAGAGAACGAGAGTTTTTTATTTCTTTCAGCATCGGGATTGTTTTAGATTGTTTAGCTTACCGCAATCCTGAAGAACTGCTACGAGATGCAGATATTGCAATGTATCAAGCTAAATCCTTGGGTAAGGATCAGTATCAAATTTTTAATCCATTAATGTATCAACAAATTTGTCACCGAATTCAGCTTGAAACCGATCTCCGCAAAGCCATTCTCAATGAAGAATTTGTTTTGCATTATCAGCCCATCGTGGAATTAGCAACCGGGGCGATCGTCGGTGTTGAGGCGTTAGTTCGATGGTATCACCCTGAAGCTGGATTAACTCCGCCCAACCAATTTATTCCGATCGCAGAAGAAACAGGACTGATTCTGAAGCTGGGACACTGGGTATTAGAAGCAGCTTGCCAACAGCTTTATGCCTGGCAACAGCAGCGGTTTGCTCACTCATCTTTTTCTGTCAGTGTGAATGTATCTGCTCACCAGCTCGCCCAGGAAAACTATGTCAAACAGATTGATGAGGTTTTAGCCAAAACTCAGCTTGATCCTCAGTGCTTAAACTTAGAAATTACAGAAACGGTAATTATGCAAAGCAATAACTTTGCTGCCAGCGTAATCCGCGATCTCCGCGATCGACATATTCGGCTCAGCATCGATGATTTTGGTACGGGTTATTCATCGCTCAGCTATCTTCACTCCTTCCCCCTGGATCATCTCAAAGTCGATCGTTCTTTCATTCAACGGCTTCATGAAGAAAGTAGCTTGAGTTTAGTGACTGCGATCGTTCAAGTTGCTAAAACAATGGACATGAGATTGATTGCAGAAGGCATTGAAACAACCGAGCAACTGACCCAACTAAAATTGTTAGGCTGTCAGATGGGCCAGGGATATTTATTCTCTAAGCCTTTGCCCGTAGAAGAAATGACTAATTTGTTAGCTCAATCTTTGGGCGGTATCGCCAACGGATAAACGTTGCAACAGTTCGGGATATATTTACGATTTCGACTTCAAGAGTAGAGCCAAACTAGGTACAAATTGTAATTGTGGATAATGCTATAGGCATGACTGAAGCAGCGTACCAACATAGCGTGCCAGCATATTTTGGCGTTGCTGAATTTGAGTATGATTCGCCCCCCTAGCCCCCCAAAGTTGGGGGGAACGAATCCTCAAAGTCCCCCAGCATTGGGAGATTTAGGGGACGATGCAATATCCAACCCAATCGCAGCGCTGTGTACGGTTTCGCGCAATACTCGATCGTGGCTCTCATGAGACAGGGCAAAAATGAGGAAGACAAAGATTTCTGATTAACTCCTTCTCAGGATAGACTCTAATTTTTCGCCTCATCATGAAAACTAATAAAAGACTTGACTGCCAGCAATTGGTCTGAAAGTCTGATGCAGTGGGAGCAAGCTGCGATCGCTTCAGTTTGCTCCGGCTTCTGCTGGTCAATTGCCCCTGGTCTAAAATCAGCGGTTTCGCTACTTTAAAGATCCAAAACATCTACATTCGCTATGTACCTATCAGTCTGGCCCGGTAAGCCCTATCCCCTGGGAGCCACCTGGGACGGCAAGGGCACCAACTTTGCTCTGTTTTCAGAACACGCCACTGGAGTAGAACTCTGCCTGTTCGACAAGAAAGGACGCGAAACCCGCCTAAAACTTACCGAAGTCAGCAACTTTGTCTGGCATGGGTATGTGCCGTCGATCGGTCCCGGACAGCGATATGGATTTCGGGTACATGGTCCCTTTGCCCCGCAGGAAGGACACCGCTTTAACCCGAGTAAGCTGCTAATTGACCCCTATGCCAAAGCCGTGGACGGCGATATTCGGTTTGGGGAAGAAATTTTTGGCTATCGCTGGGGCGATGAAGCAGAAGATCTCTCTTACTCAGAATTAGACGATGCCCATCTAGTTCCCAAGAGCATCGTAATTGATGAGTATTTTGACTGGGAAGGCGATGATCTGCTGCAAACACCGCGCCATGAGACGATCGTTTACGAGGTTCACGTACGGGGCTTTACCAAGCTGCATCCCGAGATTCCGCCTGAACTGCGGGGAAGCTATGCAGGGTTAGGGCATCCGGCTGCCATTTCGCATTTGCAATCGTTGGGAGTGACCGCAGTCGAACTCATGCCCGTGCATCATTTTCTGGCTTGTCCAGGGCATTTAGCGGGCAAGGGCTTGCGCAATTATTGGGGCTATGACTCGATCAACTACCTGGCTCCCTATGCAGGCTATAGTGCTAGCGGCAAGCAGGGACAGCAGGTGACGGAATTCAAGCAAATGGTGAAGGCACTGCATCGCGCCGGAATTGAGGTGATTCTGGACGTGGTGTACAACCACACGGGCGAAGGCAACCAGATGGGTCCAACCCTGTCGCTGCGCGGCATTGACAACGCATCATACTACCGTTTGGTGGAAGGAATGCCCCGCTATTACATGGACTTCACCGGATGCGGTAATTCGCTGAACGTGCGCCATCCCCAGGTACTGAAGCTGATTATGGACAGCCTGCGTTACTGGGTGCTGGAGATGCACGTAGACGGCTTTCGGTTTGACCTGGCTTCTGCTCTTGCCCGCGAACTGTATGCGGTCGATCGCCTGGCGTCTTTCTTCGACATTATTCACCAAGACCCAATCCTGGCGGATGTAAAGCTGATTGCTGAGCCGTGGGATGTGGGCGAAGGCGGCTATCAGGTCGGAGAGTTTCCGCTGTTGTGGTCGGAGTGGAACGGCAAATATCGTGATACGGTACGCGACTTCTGGCGGGGCGAGGATAGCCGTCTGGCGGAGTTTGCCTATCGGTTTACGGGCAGTTCAGATCTGTACCAAAGCAACGGACGCAACCCCAGTGCAAGCATTAACTTCATCACAGCGCATGATGGATTCACGCTGCACGATCTGGTGAGCTACAACGAAAAGCACAACGAAGCGAACGGGGAAGAAAACCGAGACGGCGAAAGCCATAACCGATCGTGGAACTGCGGCGCAGAGGGCGACACCGACGACCCCGATATTCTAGCTCTGCGCCAAAAACAGCAGCGCAATTTTCTCGTCACGCTGATGCTATCCCAGGGCATTCCCATGCTGGTGAGCGGCGATGAAATGGGTCGATCGCAAAAAGGCAACAACAACGCCTACTGTCAGGACAATGAGCTTTCCTGGCTGCACTGGGATTTGCAGGAGGACAACGACCAACTGCTAAACTTTACCCGCGAGCTGATTCACTTCCGGCGCAATCATCCCATTTTTCGGCGGCGTAAGTGGTTTCAGGGACGGGCAATTCGCGGGTCTGGCGTAAACGATATTGCCTGGTTCAACCCAGACGGCAAACGCATGACCGAAGAGCAGTGGCACGATGGCTTTGCCAAGGCGATCGGCATTTTCCTCAACGGTCAGGAAATTCTCACCCCCGGTGCATACGGTGAACGCATTGTGGATGACAGCTTCCTGATGCTGTTTAACGCCCACTACGAGCCGCTGGACTTCTTCTTGCCGGCTGGACTGAATAAATGGGCATGGCTGACGCTGATCGACACCACGCAACCGCGCATGATCGAAGATGGTGATTGCCATGAAGGGGGAACTGCTTCGCATCAATACACCGATGACAAGCCAATTACAGTCGCAGAGCGATCGATCGTGCTGCTGAAGTGTTTGGGCATGGCGTGATCGCTCGAACGGTAGGTGGACATCGCGGTTGTTTAGGAGCGGGGGGAGCGGCAAATCCAGCAAACCCCCTATCAGGGCGGGGAGGTTCTAACGGGATAGTTCTCAGGGGTGATGTGAATCCCTGCCGAAATGTGTAGAAAAATAAAGGATTTGTTTGATAATCCGCTTTTTCTCGCCCGCATTCTGAACTTCACAAACGCCGCCATGCAAATCGGATCCCGCTATCTTGGTAACGGTCAGTGTCAATTTACTGTCTGGTCGCCGCTCAGCCAGCAGGTCGATCTTCATCTCGTGTCGCCCGAAGACAAGCTCATTCCGCTTCAGCGCAGCGAACAGGGCTACTGGCAGACCACGATTGCTGCCGAACCCGGCACGCTATATTTCTATCGACTCAATAACGAGGTCGATCGCCCCGATCCCGCATCGCAATCGCAGCCGCAGGGTGTTCATGAGGCTTCTGAAGTGGTTGACCAGGGCAAGTTCACCTGGAGCGATGAGCAGTGGCAAGGGGTTCCGCTTGAAGATCTGGTGATTTACGAACTTCATGTCGGCACGTTCACAGCCGAAGGAACCTTTGATGCGATCATTCCCCGCATTCCCGAATTGCTGGAGCTGGGGATCAATGCGATCGAGATTATGCCCATTGCTCAGTTTCCGGGCGATCGCAACTGGGGCTATGACGGGGTATATCCCTACGGGGTGCAGCAGTCCTACGGCGGCGTGGAAGGCTTAAAGCGATTGGTGAACGCCTGTCATCAGCAGGGCATGGCGGTGGTGCTGGACGTGGTGTATAACCACATGGGACCGGAAGGCAATTATTTCAGCCAGTTTGCGCCCTACTTTACCGATCGCTACCGGACGCCCTGGGGCAGTGCAATGAACTTTGACGATGCCTACAGCGACGAAGTGCGGAATTATTTTGTTGAGAACGTGCGCTACTGGCTACGAGATTATCACCTGGACGCGCTGCGGCTGGACGCGGTTCACGCGATTTACGATTTTGGCGCAAAGCACATTTTGCAAGAAATGGCAGAAGCAGCTGATCAGATTGCAGCTGAAACCGGATGCAGAAAATATTTAATTGCCGAAAGCGACCTCAACGATCCGCGCATTATTCGATCGCCGGAAGCAGGCGGCTATGGCGTTCATGCGCAGTGGTGCGACGATTTTCACCATTCGCTGCGAACAATTCTTACTAAAGAAAGCCATGGCTATTATGCCGACTACGGCGACCTCGACAAGCTTGCCAGAGCCTACCGGGATAGCTTTGTTTATGCCTGGAGC
This sequence comes from Cyanobacteria bacterium FACHB-502, assembly GCA_014695325.1. GTDB lineage: Bacteria > Cyanobacteriota > Cyanobacteriia > Elainellales > Elainellaceae > Leptolyngbya_A. Next base: position 100,989 of record JACJNZ010000029.1, read on the forward strand.
TATGCGCCCAGCCGCAAACGACATCACGGCAATACAGCAAGCGACTGCCCTCCCAGTCAGTTTGTGATTTGCACTCAAAATCACGATCAGGTCGGCAACCGAATGCTGGGCGATCGACTGACTGAAATCGTGTCGTTTGACGCGCTGAAACTGGCGGCGGCGGCGATGCTGCTGTCTCCCTTTCTTCCGATGCTGTTTATGGGCGAAGAGTACGGCGAGGAAGCTCCGTTCCAGTATTTTGTTAGCCACGGCGATCCCGATTTGGTGGCAGCGGTGCAAAAGGGTCGCAAAGAAGAGTTTGCTGCGTTTCATGCAGAAGGCGAAGCTCCCGATCCGCAGTCGGAAGAAACGTTTATGCGATCGAAGCTGAACTGGGAAAAGCGGCATGAAGGCAAGCACAAAACCCTCTGGCAGTTCTACCAAACCCTCATTCGCATGCGGCGAGAAATTCCAGCACTGACGTATAAAGACCGGAACTGTATGGAGGTTGCCGTGCTGGATGACGAACAGGTGCTTACGCTGCGTCGCTGGTATCAGGATCAGGAGGTGGTTTGTTTATTTAACTTTCACGCGAAGCCTGTGGATCTCAGCCTCACTTTAGCGGACGGCAACTGGAAAAAGCTGCTTGATTCCAGCGATGCCGCTTGGAGTGGAAGTGGATCAACCTCTGCCGAAACCGTCACTGTCAATGCAGCACAGCCACAGACGTTTCAGCTGAATGCAGAAAGCGTTGTAGTGTATAGCAAATAGCGTTTTGAGCTGTCAACCGTTCCCGGTAAGGCGATCGAGCGTTTGCCTGTTCTGTTGGAAGAATTTCCTCGGCCTGGAATCTACCTTACAGGACTCCTCTTTTCAGAATAAGTGTGGCAATATACTCATACCTGAAAAGCAAATTGCCGTCGCACCCCGGATATGAGCGCATTGGTTGACTATACATGGGTTGCCCATATATTGGTCGCCGATCATTGTTTACATAAAAACCAAACAGCAGTTTTCACTGGTCTCTGAATTAAAAGCCTTTAGCCCCCCTATGATGCGAATTCCCTTAGCGACTTATCGGCTTCAGTTCACCCCGGACTTCAGGTTTGCTCACGCTCAGGCGATCGTCTCTTACCTGGCAGAACTGGGCATTTCAGATATTTATGCCTCACCCGTTTTAACAGCGCGTCAGGGCAGCACCCACGGTTATGATACCGTCAACCCTAAACAAATCAGCCCAGAGTTAGGGGGGGAAGAAGCCTTTAACGCACTCCTTGAGGAACTCAAGCCCCGGGATATGGGTTGGCTGCAGGACATTGTGCCCAACCACATGGCGTTCGACAGCCAAAATTACATCCTGGTAGATGTGCTGGAGAACGGTCCTGACTCCCAATATCACGACTATTTTGACATCGACTGGAATCATCCTTACGAAGGGCTAAAGGGAAAGGTACTGGCGCCCTTTTTAGGTAAGTTTTACGGTGACTGTTTAGAAAGCGGTGAACTCCAGCTTAAATACAACGAACAAGGCATTTCGATTAATTACTACGCGCTCAGTTTCCCGATTCGGATCGAGTCGTATAGCCATGTGCTGATGCACAATCTATCGCAGATTCGCGAGAAGTTAGGACGCAATGATCCGAGTTTTGTGAAACTGCTGGGCGTTCTGTATATGCTGCGCTACATTCCATCAGAAACAGAGCGGCGAGAACGCTATGACCAGATCACCTTTATTAAGCGAATGCTTTGGGAATTGTGGAATGACAGCCCTGAAATCAAAGCATTTATCGAAGAAAACATTCAGACTTTCAACGGTGAAGTTGGCAATTCTGCAAGCTTTAACTTGCTGGACAACCTGCTATCAGAACAGTTTTTCCGCCTTTCTTATTGGAAGGTTGGAAACGAAGAGCTAAACTATCGGCGATTCTTCACGGTGAACGATTTGATCGCAATGCGGGTTGAGGAAGAGCGCGTTTTTGACACGACCCATTCCTTTATTTTTCAGCTTGTTGAAGAAGGCAAATTTACAGGCTTGAGAATTGATCACATTGACGGTTTGTATCATCCGGCACAATATATTGCTCGTTTGCGAGAACAAGCCCCGGATGTGTATCTCGTCGTTGAGAAGATCCTGGAACCTCATGAAGAGCTACCGCTTAATTGGGCAGTTCAGGGAACGACAGGCTATGACTTTATGAGCAAGATAAACTGCTTATTCTGTCAACAGTCCAGCGAAACCGAATTTGATGCTATCTATCAAAACTTTATCGGTCGAGCAATATCCAGCGAGGAACTGATTGACGAAAAGAAACGCCTGATCATCGGCAAACATCTAGCAGGCGATATTGATAACCTGGCAATTTTGCTGAAACAGCTTTCGGAACGCTATCGCTATACCAGTGACTTCACTATGTATGGTTTGAAGCGGGCACTGGTGGAAGTGCTGGCCATGTTCCCGATTTATCGCACCTATGTCAGCTCCGAAGGATTTCGGAAACCTGATCAGGAATGCCTGCGGCAGGTCATTGAGAAGGCAAAAGAGAAGATTCCCAACTTCAACAATGAGGTGTCGTTTATCGAAAAGTTCCTGCTGCTGGAATTTGACGAAAAACTGCCAGAGGAAGACAAAAAACTCTGGCTCCATTTCATTATGCGAATGCAGCAGTTTACGGGACCGCTGATGGCGAAAGGTGTTGAAGACACGGCAATGTACGCCTACAATCGCCTGGTTTCTCTGAATGAAGTGGGTTCGAGCATTTCTCAGTTTGGCATCTCGATCGAAGACTTTCACGCCTACAACCAGAATCGAGCTGCCCAGTGGCCCCATGCCATCAGTGAAACAGCGACCCACGACACCAAGCGGGGCGAAGATGTACGTGCCCGACTCAACGTGCTGTCGGAACTGCCTCAGGAATGGGAACACCATCTGAAAAACTGGCATGCCATTAATGCACCCCTCAAAGACACCGTAGACGGCTTGGATGCTCCTGCTCACAACGACGAATATTTCCTGTATCAAACGTTGCTGGGAGCTTATCCGTTTGATGCTGCCGAACACGATACGTTTATCGATCGGGTTAAAGAATACGTGATCAAAGCCTGCCGCGAGTCGAAAGTTCACTCGTCCTGGCAACTGCCCGACAGCGACTACGAGGCTGCCTATACGCAGTTTGTCGATCGCATTTTGAAGAACACCGACGACAATCTGTTCCTGCAAGAATTCCGCCCTTTCCAGCGCAAGCTTCAGCACTACGGCATTTGTAATTCGCTGTCTCAAACGCTGCTGAAGATGACCGCTCCGGGCGTACCCGATTTCTACCAGGGCACAGAGCTATGGGATTTGAGCCTGGTCGATCCCGATAACCGCCGTCCGGTGGATTACGAAAAGCGGTTCCATTTCCTCAGAGACCTGAAGCAGCAGATCGACACCGACATTTTCGGCTGCATTAATCAACTGCTGAAGTCTCCTGACGACGGACGGATCAAACTCTTCCTGATTCACCAGGTACTCAAAGCGCGTCACGCCCTTGCCGACCTGTTTCAGCGCGGCAGCTACGAAAAAATTGCTGTAGTAGGCAGCCTGAAGGCGCATTTGACTGCCTTTATGCGCGAGTTGGGTGACACCAAGGCGATCGTCATTGCGCCCCGCTTTCCGACAGCGATCGTGAAAGAAGGCGAATACCCGATCGGCGAACAGGTCTGGCACGAAACTCGCCTGCTGCAACCCCCCGGATCGTCTTCGCTATGGCGCGATGTGATTACGGGACGGGAAATCTCCAGCGAGGAAACGATCTGGATTAAGGAAGTACTAACTCATTTCCCGGTTGCGCTGTTGGTGAGTCAGGAGTAGGAATGGTTTGAGACCCTGGTTTGAAAGCGATAAAAGGGGCTACATTGCTTCCTAAATAGAGGATGAAAGGGGCAATATAGCCCCTCAATTCCTCAAATCTGGGGAACTTTGAGTTCCCTCAAGCGAGCCAGGTTCCTCTTAGCATTAGAAGGCAAGATTAGAAGGCAAGGGGCAGTCGGGGAAGAACCCTGACCGATAAAGCATTCTTTTAAGACGAAAAATCAACATCTAGCGTCCAAAATTGGTATCCGATCGCCAACATCGCACTACAATAAGAACAAGCGATCTGGTCTAAGGACAGAACGGTCATGAATCTTTTCCAACGGTTGCGGGATGTGATCGGGTTAGGCGAGGGCTACGACGAGTACGACGAGTATGACGAAGATGGCGAACTAATCGAAGGCGAACCGCCAAACGACGGCCGATCGCCTATGCAGCGGTCTGCGTCGGGAAAAGTCGTGGGTATGCCCGGTGTGCTGATGGAAGTCACGCTTATGCAGCCGCGATCGTTTGAAGAAGCTGCTCAGGCGGTTCTGGCACTGCGCGAACGCAAATCGGTCGTTTTAAACCTGGGATCACTCGACCCTGTTCAGGCGCAACGCTGCGCGGACTATGTGGCAGGCGGGGCATTTGCGATCGACGGACATCAGCAACAGCTCAGCACTCACATCTTCCTCTTTACCCCCAGCTTCGTCCAAATCACCCAATCCGGCGTCGAAGCCACCATGCAGCAAATCGCCCAAGCGCAACAAAATCCCTGGATACCCCCCAATTCCGCCTCACCTACCTCCTCATCCACCTATCTCCCTACCTCCTCATCCACCCGTCCCCCTCGCCCCCTATGATGGAGATCGCTGCCACCCATCATCGGACACCGATCATCGAACAATGACAACTGTTTGGGAGCTAGATTTCTACTCGCGCCCCGTGCTGGACGAGAACCAAAAAAAACTCTGGGAAGTGCTGATTTGCGAAAGTCCAATGGACATTCAGCGACAGCCAGATTCGCTGTTTCGCTATGCCGAGTTTTGCCCGAACGCTCAAGTCAACTCGGTTTGGCTGCGGGAAGCAATCGATCGGGCGATCGAAAAGGCAAGCCAGCCCCCGGATAAAATCCGCTTTTTTCGGCGACAAATGAGCAACATGATCACCAAAGCCTGCGAAGAAGCAGGAATTCCGGCTTACTCCAGTCGGCGTACGCTCGTTTTGCCACAGTGGATTCAATCACGAATGCAGGACTATTACCCCACCCTGCCGAATTATCAGGCGAGTAACAATCCCTCGGTTGCCATGCCTACGTCCCAGCCCCAGCCTCTGCCGGATGCGCTCGTGGGCGATCGATGGGCATCTGTCACGCTGGAGGCGGCTGCCTTTTTGGAAATGCCGGAATGGGAAATTGGCTTTAGCGAATCTTTTCCACTGAGTCTGTTTGACATCGCGCCCGACCAGCCGATTCCTGGAATAATCATTTATTCCTCGCGTGCCCTGCCCCTTGCCGCCTGGATGTCGGGCTTAGAGCTTGCCTTTGTTCGTTACAAAAGCGAATCGCCTGCTCAGCTCTTGCTGGAAACGGGCGGGCTTGACTCCTGGGTTTTGGCTTCGCTGCCGAAACCTGCGCTGCAATCTGAAGCAAAAGAGTTTGAAGCTGCTAAACAAGAGGCGAACGGCGTACATTTTATTGCGGTGCAGTCGCCCACCCAAACCGAAGCGTTCGCAGGCTTCTGGCTGCTCCAGGAAGTGAAGCTAGCCTAATGTCCCCCAATCCCGGAAGATAGGGAAGAAGCAAAACGTCTCTGTTCTCCCTCATTGACCTTTTCTCCAATCACAAGAACTATGGGATCTGACCATTCCCCCTCGGAATTACGGGCAGAGCAACTGCTGCAACTTGCAAAGCGATCGGGCGCAGAAGCCGCAGAGGTGTTTGAGTCACATTCGCTCTCACGTCCGGTCTTTTTTGAGGCGAATCGGCTAAAACAGCTTGAAAGCTCCCAGTCTGAAGGCGTTGCCCTTCGACTCTGGCGCAACGGCTGTCCGGGCTTAGCGGTTGCTTATGGTGCGGTTGAGCCTCAAGCTCTGGTCGATCGTGCCCTTGCCCTCAGCGAACTGAATGAACCAGAGACGATCGAACTCTCACCGCCTTCGGGTCAGTCTTACCCGGATTTGGGTGAGTCAATTCCTGTTGAAACGCTAGTGGAATGGGGTAAGGAGTCGATCGCCCTGGTGCGAGAAGCATACCCGGAAATTCTTTGTACCGCTGAGTGGGAGTGCGACGCAGAAACGACCCGCCTAATGAATACTGAAGGCTTAGACTGCGGCTATACCGACACGACCCTAAGCTGCTATCTCTCTGCTGAATGGGTGCGCGGTGATGATTTCCTCAGCGTGTCCGACGGGCAAACCCAGCGCGAACCGCTTGATCCGGTGCTTCTGGCACAGCAGATTATTCAGCGATTAGACTGGGCAAAACGCAATACGGCTCCCCCCGTGGGAAAAGTGCCCGTCCTGTTTACGGCAAAAGCTGCGGATATGCTCTGGGGCACCGTTCAGGCGGCTCTGAGCGGCAAACAGGTGATCGAGCGGGCTTCTCCCTGGAGCGATCGCTTAGGCGAAACGGTGACTTCCCCCAGCATCACGCTCAGTCAGGAACCCGATCGCGGTCCCTTTAGCTGTCCGTTTGATGACGAAGGCACCCCGACCAAGCCAATTACCTTTATCAAAGACGGCATGTTGCAGTTGTTTTATACCGATCGCCGAGTAGGTCGGCAGTTGGGCAGCGGCACGACTGGAAATGGTTTCCGTCCGGGCTTGGGCGGCTACCCGACTCCGGGACTGTTTAACTTGATCGTGCAGCCAGGAACTGCTTCCCTGAGCGAGTTGATCGGCAAACTGGAAAGCGGCATTATCGTTGATCAAATGCTGGGCGGCAGTGCCGGAATGTCCGGCGAGTTTTCAATCAATGTTGATCTGGGCTATCGCGTCGATCGCGGTCAGATTGTTGGACGGGTCAAAGATACGATGGTGGCAGGCAACGTTTATACTGCGCTGAAAAACCTGACAGAGCTAGGCAGCGACGCAGAATGGAACGGTTCCTGCTACACGCCATCCCTGATCGTTGAAGGACTCTCGACCACGGGACGCGGCTAAGGTAAATAGCCCGATAGAGCAGTTGGCAGCACCCAGTGCAAATGAACGGGCAAAGTTGGTTTTGCATCGGACGGAGCAAACAGGCAAATCGTCGCGACAGTGAGAATGGTAGTCAGCCATGTGCTGATAGATTCTGATGCGTATCTCATAGACATATCCGGGAAAGGCAGAGGTACAGAAGCGGCAAACCCGATTGAGGAGAACTGGGTAGCTGCACCTGATGAACGGTAAGGACGCTTAGCCAAAAAACTGATAACCGAAAAAGTCATAACCGAAAAACTGGCGACCCTAAGCAGGTCAAACAGTCCGACCATTCAAACTGTTCTTTGAACTCTATCGACGATCGCGAGAGGAATCGCTGTGCTGAATCTTTTTTGCCAAAAAATCATCACGCAACCGCGATGCAGAATGGCAGATGAAGAAGAATTGTATTGCCGAAAAAGAACCCTGTAGAAAATGTGCCAAACAACACATATTGCGTTATGGCTATCCTGTCACAGTTGATACAGAGGCAACCAAACCTTTGTACAAACTTTATAAAAAGCCTTAAAAATCAAGAAAACTCTATTTAGAGTAAAATTAACTTCAAATCTCAAATTGATTTCATCACCGTATCCTGGGCAAAGCGAGTCTTTCGCCAGGTCTGGACGCTGTGCTATCTGCTTTATGCAGGGTATCCCAGCCGCTTTAGCCGTGGGAAGATCTTAAAAATAACCCTCTAAATTTACGGCTTCTCATTTGTCGTAGTTTTCGGTAAAAGGCGCGAACCCAATCCAATGTCCAACTGGGAACCCGAACTTTTAAAGGAAGCAAAATCGGGCGATAGATCCAGCGGTAGGCTCGCTTCAGGTCGTCCCAGGCAGAACAATAATCAGCGTGCAAAAAGTCTGACACATCCACCACAACACCCCGACGAGCGGGCGTCATCATCACGTTTTTGCCGTGAATATCGTGAGGATTTAATCCTAAGGAACGGGCGTAGTCCAGTGCGCGATCGATGTCTCGAATAATCTGAGGTGGAATGGCAATGCCTCGATGCAGCGCATTCCACAGCGTCACCCCTTCCAATCGCTTCAGGATTAGAAAGTTCTTTCCCTCAAATAAACACTGAGAAAAGGCAGGATGATCTCCTAGACGACGATACACTTCTGCCTCTTCCTCTAACCCAGGACGACCCGGCGCGTACACCTTCACCACGAACTCTGGATAATCCGGGTGGCAGAATACAGCAGCATAGTTGCCTGCCCCTAACAGCGTCCAGGAGGAAGGATATTGCCTCACAATCACAGGATCATGGGGACTGTTGCTGCTCACTTCCAGTTCAGGGAGAAGTTCGTGCTCCACACGATCGCTGAATCGAGCCGCCAAATTATTGCCCATTAGATCAACGCTCCTGACCAGAGAAAAGAGAACCCGTTCGCTTTCTATACAAATACAAAACCAGAGCAGCGATTCCGTCAAACTTCCGGCAAACAAGGATACCCACAATGCTCCACTAATAATGGGAACTCTAAATTTCTAAAGCGATCGAGATTCCTTCAGCAAGGGTTGGCTCAAAAGGCAGTTCGGGGCACAAATATTGCTTTTCAAATATTGCTTTTCAGATACTACTTTTCAAACCTCCGCTAACGTTTATTTTTGTTTTGCTATTGGTTTTGCTATTGATTCGGCAGATTTATTCAGCAAATTGATCCAGCAAAGTCATTCGGCAAATGGCATTTACCTTATCGTTCGCCCTATCGCCAGCGACGAATCCAATCCCAAATTTTTGCGATTCGATCTTCGATCCAAACCATGCCCCGATCGAGCCATTCTAAAAGCTGTTCAAGCGGATGTTTAATGTAGCCGACAAGCTGTACTTCCGCTTCGATGTAGGAAGCAACTTCAATGGCTTGACTGGTTGCAGCAGGGTGAACGGCAATCTGGTCAGGCTCAGGCGCAACGGTTGCTAAAGCAGTTTCCAACGGCGTAAAAGGAACGACCTCCCGGCTGACGGGCACATTCACCGCGATCGATTTTGGCATGGTTCGATACAGCTGAACGGCTTTGGGGGCACGGTTCCAGGTTGCCAGCACGCCTTTGTTGTACCGCTCGATTGCGCTGGTGTCCGTGACTTCCCAGTCGGGGGGATGATCCAAGCGATTCAGGCGATCGAAGAAGGCTTGAGTTCCTAACTGGAGCCAGCGAAATTTGCGGTCGGTTGGCTGCGGTTTCTGTCGCATTGCTGCGCTGAACGCCTTCGACCATTCCTCGAACGGCAGCCAGTTGACCTCCGCCGACCTCAGTTGCGGCTTCTCAGCTTGGCTTGCTGTCAGCCTTCTAGAGAGCCGGGCTTCTTGAAATAAATTTGTTGAAAGGGCGATCGTGCCTCGCTGTTCCCATGCCATGAGCTGATAAAACAACCGGATCGGCAAAATTGCATGGGGAGAATGCGGCAGGGGTAAAAACGGATCGACAAAAGGGGACTGACTCAAAGCGAGACTGCGCTGCTGTCGCCAGTATTCTGCCAGTTCTAAAACGATGAGCCGCCGAAGCTGCTGCTGTTGAGGCTCGGTTAGCCCGTCTAAGAGCTGATTTTGCACCGTCACTAAAACCAGCTTTTGAGATTCAATTAAACAGGCAATGCCGCGCACCCGCAGCGACGGGGATTTTCCGGGCTTTGCCCTGGGCGCAAACTGAACCGACTGTGAAGAGCCTTTTAAAGCAGGCTGAAGCTGGATTTGATCGATCGGCAGCGAAATTCCCATTGCCTGCACGGCTGCCAAAACTTTGCGAATCGGAGTGTCGCTGGTGAGCGGCTGTCGTTCTATAGGAGCCTGGGTCGATGCTGAGTCGTTGCCTCGCTGCGGTAGTCGCTGCACGGCTGCCTGAAGTCGGGGCAGGGTTTGGCCAATGCTGTGTCGCAGTTGTTTGGTGGCGAGTCGGCTGCTCTGAAACGCCAGATAAATTGGATAAAGCGTAATCTGCACGCCCCAGACGGCCATCAACTTTGCCTGTCGCCACAAAATGCCCGATCGATCCTGGATCTGGATTGACTGGTGCGACAAGAAACTCAAAAAGCGGCTGTTGTATCGTCCAGAAGAAGACATAGCGGCAAAAGAACGCAATGGAAGGACGGCAGAAAGAACGCAAGAAAAAATGAGGCGATGATAAAGTCAGGAAGGCAAATCCTGAGCAATGCCTTGATCTTATCGAAATTATGACAGACTCGCTGCCCGTACCCGTGCCCGCTCTGAGCCAGGCGATCGCCCGTCTCCGCCAGCTTACCCAATTCAACCTGCAAGCCAATTGGCGCATTTGTGAAGCAGACCTGTCGCTTACCGCCGCACTTGATCCGCAAAGCTGGAATAGATGGACAATCGCCTCGGTGAACGATCGCGAGCATATTGCCTGGGAAAAAGGGCAGCGCGTGTTGTGGCTGAGCCATCGGCTGACGGTTCCGGCGGAACTCAAGGGCTATCCGTTGATGGGAATGACACTGCGGCTCTCGCTGGTTTGGTGGGCGGAGGCAGCGCAGGTGTTTGTAAACGGCGATCGAGTGCAGGAAGGCGATTTGTTTGACTGTCAGACGCGAATTTGCCTCAGCGAAGCCGTTCAGCCCGGGGAAGAAATCGATCTGGCGATTCGGCTGGTCAGTCCGGGACACGATAATGGCGCGCTGGTTCGATCACTGCTGCTGTACGAGCGAGAAAACCGTGAGCTTGACCCCTGCCCAGAACCGGGATTTGTTGCCGATGAACTGGAGGTGCTGCAAACCTATCTGACGACATTCGCCCCCGAAGCTCTGGCAGAAGTCGCGGCAGTCGTTGATTTTCTTCCCTGGGAAGAAGTCAGGGATGCTGCCCGGTTCGATCGCGCCATCACCTCGATGCGGCAGCAGCTTAGTTCCTGGAGCCAGTGGATCAAACAGCGATCGGTTTACTTGTTGGGACACGCCCACCTTGATCTGGCATGGCTCTGGGAAATCGACGACACATGGAAAGCGGCAGAACGCACCTTTCGATCGGCTCTCGATTTGCAGCAGGAATATCCTGAGCTGATTTTTGGACATTCCACCCCTGCCCTCTATCACTGGATTGAAACCAACCGCCCAGACTTATTTGCTGAAATTCAATCGCAAGTCAAGTCGAACCGCTGGGAAATCATTGCCGGACTCTGGCTGGAACCAGAGCTGAATTTGATTAGCGGCGAGTCGATCGTCCGACACATTCTTTATGGGCAGCATTACACCGAAGAGAAATTTGGTCAGATCAGCCGGGTTGCCTGGTTGCCCGATACCTTTGGCTTTTGCGGGCAGTTGCCCCAGCTTCTCCAGCAGGGCGGTGTGGAATACTTTGTCACCCAAAAGTTGCGCTGGAACGACACTACCCAGTTTCCCTATGAAGCTTTTTGGTGGCAGTCTCTCGACGGTAGCCGCATTTTCAGCCATCATTCTGCGCCGATCGGAGAAGGCATTGATCCGGTAAAAATGGCAAGTTACGCCTGCAACTGGGAAAAGAATTCGGGTCAACCCATTGTCCTCTGGCTGCCCGGAGTGGGGGATCACGGCGGCGGACCCACCCGCGATATGCTGGAACTGGTGCGTCGCTGGCAGCAGTCACCCTTTTTTCCTAACCTCGAATTCAGCACTGCCGAAGCCTTTCTCGATCGCCTCCAGTCCCTTACCTCAGATTTGCTCCCCACCTGGAAAACCGACCTGTATCTGGAATTTCATCGCGGCTGCTACACCAGTCATGCCTGCCAAAAGCGATTTAATCGGCTCAGTGAACGGCTGCTCTACGAAGCCGAACTGTTTTCCTCGATCGCGACTTTGCTGCTCGGCGTTGAATATCCCCAGTCTCAGCTAGAGTCCGCCTGGAAGCAGGTGCTCTTTAACCAGTTTCACGACATCTTGCCCGGTTCTGCCATTCCTGAGGTGTACGAAGACGCAAACCGGCTCTGGCAAAACGCGATCGACACTGCCACTTTCCTTAAACAGCAGGCACTCCAAACGATTGCCGCCTCTCTTACGCTGCCCGAGCCACCTCACCCAGGAGCACAGCCCGTTCTTGTCTTTAACTCGCTGACGTGGGAACGATCGCCCCTGATTTGCCTGACGCTGCCTGCGGGCCACTGGCAGGTTTGCGATTTCGCTGGACAACCGCTTGCCAGCACTCACGAAGCAATTGATTCAGACACAATCCGCTTCACGTTTCAGCCCACCCCGATTCCCGCACTGGGCTATTGCTGCTTCTGGCTGGTTCCCGCCTCAGAAAAACTTTCAGAAGAAATGCTGGCTTTGCTGAATTTGAGCCTGTTTCGCTCCCCTACTCCCTTAACTTCTGAGGGAACCAAGTCAGCTCCATCTAACGTTCAAAGCCCTGCAGTATTGAGGAATTTAGGGGGCGATGCCGGAGCCAGGCTATCCCTCTCCAATTCTCCTGTTGCCTGTGAGGAATACCTACTCGAAAACGAATTCTTGCAGGCAACGATCGATCCACAGACCGGGGACATCGCCCGACTCTACGACAAATCGAGTCAGCGGGAAGTGCTCAAGGGGGCAGGTAATCAACTTCAGGCATTTCGCGATCGCGGGCAATATTGGGATGCCTGGAACATTGACCCTAACTATGCCAGCCATCCTCTCCCTGCCACAGAGCTGACCGAAATTCGACAAGTTGCCCATACCCTGCTGGAAACCCGGATTCAGGTCGTTCGCCGTCTGGGGCAATCCACCTTTTACCAAGCCTACAGACTGGCGCACAACTCCCGGATTCTCACGATCGAAACCCAGGTGGACTGGCAAGAACAACACATGATCGTCAAAGCCGCCTTTCCGCTCAATTTGGAAGCCGATCGAGCCATCTACGAAAGTCCGTTTGGCGCGATCGATCGTTCCACCCGACCGCAAACCGAGGCAGAAAAAGCCCAGTGGGAAGTCCCGGCGTTAACCTGGGCAGACTTGAGCGACGAAACCTACGGCGTCAGCCTCTTGAGCGACTGCAAACACGGCTATGATCACCAGCCTGATCAACTCCGGCTCACCTTGCTCCGCGCTCCCATGTGGCCCCATCCCGATGCCGATCGCGGCTGGCATGAATTCACCTACGCCATCTATCCCCATTGCGGCAACTGGCAAACCGCCCAAACCGCCCGACGAGGATATGAACTTACCCATTCGGTGCAGGTTATTTTGCCTCAGCAATCCTCGATCGCCCAGCCCATCCTGCCGCCCCAGGGCGAATTTCTAACGCTGCCGCCCGATGCCCCTTTCCTGGCTGCCTTCAAACGCTCTGAACGTAATCCGACTCAGTGGGTGCTGCGCTGCTTTGAAGGACAGGGACAGTCTGCGGCGATCGACTGGCAATCAACTGGTGGCTTGCTGGCTCAGAAACTCAACTTTCAGAGCGTGTGCAAAACCAATCTGCTAGAAGAATTTGAAGGAGGAGGGATTGATTCCTCAGGGAACTGGGGAGCGATCGAGCCAATCACGCAACTCGCACCGTGGCAAATTGCATCTTTCTTGCTGACAGAGAAGAAATAAGCTTTAGTTGCTAACACGCCTCAAACCCTCCCCAATCCCGCTAACTCATGATTCGATTCAGCGCAACAATCACCTTCTCAGACCTATCCGGTGCAGGCTGCGGCTTGCTCCATTCATAGATTTTGGCGTATCCGCGCAAATGCTGCTCTCGCTTATAGCGATCGATGTGTTCCGGTGTACCAATCACCACGATCGTCAGATAGCGAGGGTCAGGATTAATCTGAATCGGCGCAACATTGTTGTAAGTCATGACAGTTTCACTCCACTTGTCGTTGAGTCCATTGGAACTGGGTTGATGCGATACCCAAAACCAAAGCCACCCTGCTGCTTTTTTGCCAGAGCAAGTCAGGATGGCTAGTGGAGTGATAAACTGCCCTCTAGCCCTCCGAACTGGTCGCACAGTTTTGAGGGTTAGTCATCTGGGACTGTTCGCGCAGCCTCAGGTGACGCTTTGATACTGGATATTTTTTAGTACTGAAAGACAACCGTACTGGAAACCCCAATTTTTGGCAAGCGTGTCTTGATACAGGTTTACACGTCGCTTTAATCAATTTTCCACTCATTGTCTGGAATATCAGCCGTTGTCATGATGTTCCGCAAAGTTCCAATCGGTAAATCACGGCTTTTGTGATAGGGAACAATCACCTGAAGCTGACGCTCAAGATTGCGCCACTTGCGATGGCTCCCTTTCTGGGAAACTAAAACAAATCCATAACGCTGAAGAATTTTCTCAACTTCATCTGCGTTCATTCTTCGGGTTCGACTCATCCGATCGAAACCTCTTTGATGATGGCTCCTTCCGATAGTTCAAGGGGTTCAGGTTCAAGATAGAGTTCGATCGCCTCACGAATATTATCTAGAGCCTCTTCTTGAGTTTCTCCTGCGGAGGTACAGCCGGGCAATTCTGGACACCACACTGCCCAATCTCCCGTTTCTGGGTCATGTTCAAGCACAACACGCCATTTCATTCTGAGTTTCTCCACCTAACGAGCTCTTCCCTTAGCGATCGCAAAACTCTTTAATTTGGTCGATCGACACTTCAATATTTTTGAGTTTCATAGTGATTCTATTTTCATTACACTAAGCTTTTGGTCCGTCTATTCAAAAGGCTAAACCGATTGTTATTTTATAATTAGCTAAAATCTCCAGCTTTAATCTCATAGAGTTGTTGAGAAACCACCCTTATTCTTTTATGCTACTTCAAATCCCATCAACACAATAAAGCTTCTATAATCTTTCAAGCTCGACACTGGAAGAATGAAGTTTATGCCATGCGTTGTAGAAGCTCGAATAGCTCATTTTCTTGGCACAATGCCATATAATCTCATAAATGTATTCGTCTCTAAAATGCTTTATTTCTACTAGTTGAACTGCCAGGTGTTCCTTTAGATTTGAAAGACAGGGTTCCAAGGCTTGCACAATCTTGAAGAGCTGGCAAATTCTTGTTTCTTCCTGTAAGGCTTTGGCGATTTCTAGAACTTCAAACGAATCATCTGATATTTGAATTCTTCGTATTAAATCATCAATTTCAATCGCCGAGTTAGAATTCTTACCAGAATCAATAGATTTGTCGTTAGATACTAATTTTGGCTTATTAGTATTGGACAATTTATTATTGTTTGTCGTTTCAATTTCTTCCCTTAATTTATTAAGAACCTTAACTGCATAGGGTGGAAGCTGTGTCTTGACTCCTTTATAAAAAATCAATCTTATATCTCTAGTACGAATTCCCATAGCATATAGAGTATTGGCAATGCTGAAGCGAACCCCCGCATCCAAATATTCATTTAGCAGGCAAAGTAAATAGTTTTTAATTTCTTTTTCTTTTAAGCCATGTCGAATTACTGCCTTAGCCTCTGTGTAGATAGGCTTTAGGAAAAAACACCACTTCTGTTCCTCAGGATATCCAAATGCATACTTAGCAACCGCTGATACAATTTCGTGGTACTCCAATGCTGAGTACCTTGAAAATTCCTTTGCGACTTCTGCTGCTAGAAAGTAGGCTCTGAAAGAGTAAAATCTTCCACAGTTGTCTTCAAAATTTAATAAGCGATGAAGGAGTTGTTCCTTAAAGTAGTCGTTTAAATCAAACTTCCCTAACCATAAGCCTATAACTTCCTTCCACTGAGGTTCAAAAATTCGATATTTGCCATACTTCATAGGTTTATCAATGTGAGTTTGAGGAAGGAAGAAGCTCCAATCGTCGATCGCCAAAGCTGCAAAATACTCCTGAAATGTAGGATGAAAGAAGGCATACGTAGCTTCATGGGGTTTTTCTGATGTGGTTCCAATATAATTAAGCCAACCTAACTGAACGGCTTTATAGAATAAAGACCCTCTTGCATCTGATTTGCCCATTGCTGATATATCCTCAATCTGGCTCTTTCTCAACCTGAATCGACTGTCATGGCTGTCAAGAGCAGTTTTAGCAACTTCGCCAAGTGCTGAGTTTAAAGTATCTCGTTCGGTACGATCGATTTCCACCTCAGAATGTTTTCGTGCTTGTAGGTCATAGTAGTAATCAACAAAAAGTCGATAAAGCTCAGCTTTTGTGTCAGGTAGTTCTCCAATGTGTGATTCCCAAATGTAGCAGAGCAATGATAAACGCAAAGGATTTTTTACAGAGTCGCGAATTCTTTCTTTACCTGGTAGATAAAGTTGCTGGATTAACGCATCCCCTAATTGAGAATCAACTCCATCTCTTGTGAAAAACCGATAAATGTATGCTTCAATCTGATTTCGATATTTGTTAATAGGTGTTTGATAATCAAATGCAAGAGTCCGAAAAACTTTAAATCTAGGTAGTGCATAAACATCCCAGGTGTTCAAACGGCAGGTTAGAACAACCTTGACCCGATCTGCCCATGCTTCTTTTAATTGCTCTCCAATCATTTGGAGAGAATTACCAGTTGTTGTTAGTTCGTCTGCTCCGTCTAATAAAAGCCAAACCTTTCCCGTCTGCAATAAAGCATTGATGCTTGCCTCCCATTCAGAGGACTCAACGCTTCTGGGTTTAGCATTTTTTTTAAGAAGATGGCTTAGAAACTCAAACGTGGGTGATACTCCACATTTACCCAGCGAAATCCAGATTGGAAACATTCCTTTCAGGTAAAGGCGATCGCCTATTTTTTGCAACAGTGTTGTCTTACCTGAACCTGGCTCTCCCGTAATGACCAGACGAGAGTTATCTGAAGTATTGGAGTTACAGATGACCTCACTTAAAAAAATCTCCTCATTATCAAATCGCTTAACGATTTCGTCCTCAACAGGTTGTAATAGCTGAGAACCCTGCTCAACGGAACTTACATCAGAGCGCCGATACTGTTTTTGCTTGCGCTCGATCAGTCCAACAGATATGAATAATTTAGCGGGATCAATACAAACTCCATCCTTTGCCATCAAATATTCAAGAGTTGGAGATTGAATCTGACGATCGAGCATTGCGCGGCATACTTCTTTCCAATAATCATCGGGATAGCCCTCTCCAATTCCATAACCCGCTTCAATTAGCCATTGTGGTAAGCGTTTCCAATCAATCTCACTTTTGTCTGGAAGAAGTTCAAGAATCTGCTGCCTAACACGTCCAGTCAAGGCAGTTTTGACAGTTCCTTTCGTGACAGAGCAGTGTTTCGCAATTTCTCCCTGATCTAATTCGCACAGTATGCCTTTCAGATACTCCCAATTTCTGGGCGTAATTTTTCCTGTCCTTTCCAGGTCAGAGCGGAGCCTGTCCAGATCAAACCTTTGCCTAGCTTGCTCGAAAAGAGGAGGTTGTGACGAAGGTGAAGGCATCGAAAACCCAGAGATTGCGAGAAACACAAGCTGATTCAATGCTAACTGATTGCTAACACTTGAGAGGCGATTCGCAGCGGTCTACCCAGTTAAGTTAGGTTCATTGAGTTGAAAACAGTAATCGATGCAACACTCCACTCCTCAGTCTCCCACAGCCAAAACACAGCCTGTTCAGGTTGTGATTACGAATCCTGGCTCGATCGAGCCTCCCTCAGCTTGGATGCAGTATGGCACTAGCCCCACTGAGATCATCCTTGCAACCGCGATCGTTATCGGCGCGATCGCAGGAGTAATTAGCTCCATAGCCCTCCTGCTCCAGGTTCTTGTACCCGTCATGAAAGGAAACCCATCACGGGGAAGGAAGTAGTGCAGCTTCGAGGTGGCTGGAATCTTTTGGATAAACCAATTGAGAGGGTTCCAGTCATGTCAAATTTCTTGCCTTTCAAGAAGAAGACTCGAAATGCTGACCTTTAAGCTCGAATGTCCACCCTCCGGACTTAAAGCTTTAACCTTTTTGCTAGAAATTTCAACCTCGAAGCCTAAAACTCTGACTCTAGAATTTGGAACTTCAGCCTTTTTACTTCAGTTACAAGGCTCAGAACCTGAAATGCCGAGCAAATTGCTGAGACTTTGAGCCTTCATATCTCTATCGCCAATCTCCAAGAGCAAACAATGAGACTTCCTACCAAACCATTCCTACTCGCTTTCACGCAGTTAAGTCCCTCAATCCCCCCGACCCCCAATCGCCCTCAAACTCTGACACCGCACCTGTTCCTCCACCGTGATCGATCGCCCTTCCAGTAAAGCAACCGCCTCGATCGCCTCGATCAAATATCGGGCTGCCTCTGTGCTGGTGTAACCTCTTCGCTGGGCGATTGCGATCGCTTCTTCGTCTGCCAGTTGGGACTGCTCCAGGCTGCGGCTTTTGCGCCAGATCTGGCTAGCTGCCAGAAACGTGAGTCCAGTGGTTACAACAATGCCTGCGGGGTCAGAACGCAAAAATTCCCAGCCGATCGCCGCAAATCCAACTGCCGTGAGTCCCTGATACAGGCTGGGTTTAAACCAGTCAATCGAGAGTAGCCAGCTTACCTTTTGCAGCAGCAGCAGATCGCGCTGAGGTTGGGTCAGCATTTGCCAGCGGTCAAAGTTGATGGCGATCGGGCGAGATTCGCTCCAGGGCAGTGGAACCTTTGCAGCAATAACTTGCGGCTGATTCGGTTTGCTGACAATTTTGCAGTACATCCGCCCGGAAGCAGGCATCAGGTCAATCAGCCGGTATTGTTCATCGCCTTTTTCATTACCTGAAACAGGAGTTCCTTCCATAGATGCCTTTTCCAAACATCCGCTTATCAAGAGCAGAACTTTTCAACGCAGCGAGCAAAAATTTCAACACCCATTCCCAGAGCCGTCTCATCAAAATCAAATCGGGGGTGATGATGCGGATACGCCAGCCCTTTGCTGAGGTTTGCCGAGCCAAGGAAGAAATAGCAGCCGGGAACTTCCTGCAAAAAGTACGACATATCTTCGCCGCCCATGGTCTGACAGTCGGGCACAATGCCGATCGGCGTTTCTACCACTTCTTCAGCGATCGATCGCACAAGCTGAGCAATGGCGCGATCGTTGATCACAGGCGGATAAAATTCGTCGTAGTCCAGATGATAGGTTGCGCCATGGCTCTGGCAGATACCTGAAATAATTTGCGCCATCCGTTCGCGGAAAAATCCTTTCAGGCTGGGGTCAAAGTAGCGCACGGTTCCGGTCATTCGCGCCGTGTCTGCAATCACGTTGTTGGCATGTCCGGCATGGAGTGATCCAACCGTCACCACTCCGGCTTTGAGCGGATCAACATTGCGAGAGACGATCGTTTGCAGCGCATTCACAATTTGGGCACTAACCACAATGGCATCGATCGTTTGCTGCGGAATTGCGCCATGTCCGCCACGTCCCTGAATCGTGCAGTCAAACAGCTCTACCGCCGCCATGAGTGCCCCTTCCCGAACGCCCACCGTTCCAAGCGGCAGGTTGTTCCACAGGTGCAGCCCAATTACAGCATCAACTTTAGGGTTTTGCAGGACGCCCGCCTGAATCATCGGCTCTGCACCACCTGGACCTTCTTCCGCAGGCTGAAAGATAAACTTCACCGTTCCGGCAAATCGCTCTGGATGCTGCGACAGGTAATAAACCGTGCCAAGGGCGATCGTCGTATGTCCATCATGTCCGCAGGCGTGCATTTTGCCAGGATGCTGCGATCGATAAGCAACTTCGTTTTCTTCCTGAATTGGCAGCGCGTCCATATCTGCCCGAATTGCCAGAACAGGCCCAGGCTGGCTACCCGTGACAGTTGCTACAATGCCTGTTTGAGCAATGCCCGTCTGGTATGCAATGCCCCATTCCTGCAGCTTTTGCGCCACAAACTCCGCCGTGAGCTGCTCCTCAAATCCCAATTCTGGACGCTGATGCAGGGTGCGCCGCCATTCGACTAACTGCGGCTGAAGCGACTGAATTTCAGCGCGAATTCGAGATAAATTGACAGTGAGCGCGGGAAGGGACGTAGAAACCATAATTGCTTAAAAAATATTTCTTTTCTCTAACTTAACCGATCGCAGCAATCGTATGCTTCATCGTTCCCCGAAGAGATAATTGCTCCCTCCTTACATTCTCCTATTCACTCCTCAAGCCTCATCTGCCCTTCATGCCCCTGCCTGCCCTACCCGAAGGCTACCTTTTGCGTCCTGCGGTTGCCGCCGATCGTAGGCAAATTCACCGCTTGTTGCAAAACTTTGAGCGCGAAACCAATCGTCCCATGCACCAATGGCAATTTCTGGGCTGGAGTGTGGTCACTGCCGTTTTATTTTGGATGATGGTGACTGTGGGAGTGGCAGTCGTGCTGCTGGCGATCGTTGCCCTGAGCAGCTCGCTTTTCTGGATACAGATCAGTCCCTTGATTTCTAATGACTGGAAGCAATATTGGGTCATTGTCGATTGCTTCGCAGTTCCTCGGAGTAGTCGCTCCGTAGAAAAGCCATCGGGAAAGCTAATTGCCTGCGGTAAACTCTGCCGCTATCGCCATTACTCGCTGCTGTTTAACCTGCTGGTTGCGCCTGCCTATCGCCACTACGGGTTTGGCTCAATTCTGGTGGATGCGCTGAGCCAAAAAGCAGTCAAACCGCTTTATCTTGCTTGCCATACTAATCGCGTTAGTTTTTACACCCGATTGAGGTTTGAGCCGATCGCTGCAAAAGAACTTCCGGCAAGCGTGCGAAATGCTCTGGGAATTACACCCCGCTCAAAGCTGCTTGCATTAAAGCTGGATCGCTAAAAAGAGCAAAAAAGGCAGAAAAAGAACAAAAGAAAAAACCTCCGGGAGTCTTGCCTTGTTTCGACCCCAGAGGCTTTTTCTACTTTTCCTCACACCTTGATTACAACAATAACGAGTCAATTCCGCCTCCAGCCTTTACTTGTGACACTTTATCCGGTGGCACAGAGATAAGCCTACCTAAAGGAGTAGTAGCCAGAAAGACGATCGCGTAAAACCTTGGTTAAACCAATGCAAACAGATTCAACACGACTACAAAGATCCATGAATAATCGTCAATAAATAAACCCAGAAGATTGAGCGACATAAAAAGCTGTAGTACGTTGCAAACAAGTAATTATTCAAAAAATAGCGCAATGTAATGAAATCTAGACAAAATTGCAAACTGTGATGGAATGCAATTGACAAAAAACTAGAAGAAATTAAAGTTAATTATTAAGTAGGCGATTTGTTTTACTCGATCGATTAACCTGTTAAAGATTAAACGCAAAGATCTGACAGAAAAATCTGACCCAAAGATCCGATCCAAAGATCAAACATAAGGATTCAACAATCACTTCAGGAGAAAAAGAATGACCGAAACCTTAATTCAAGGAGGAAGAATTATTACCGCAGTTGATGATTATCGAGCCGATATTTTGATTAAAGATGGCAGAATTGATACGATCGCCCGTGAAATCCACTCCGACACAGCAACCGTTCATGATGCCAGCAATTTGTTCGTGCTGCCGGGCGGCGTCGATGTTCATACCCACATGGAGTTTCCGCTGGGATCTGCCGAAACGTGCGATACCTTTGAAACCGGAACGCGATCGGCTGCCTTTGGCGGCACAACCACGATCATCGATTTCGCGCTGCAAAAAAAAGGAGAAACTCCCAAACAGACACTTGATCAGCGATTAGCCGTCGCCCAGCCCAAAGCCTGCGTAGACTATAGCTTCCACCTGATCCTGACCCATATTACGCCCCAAACCTTAGCAGAATTACCCGATTTAATTAACCGCGACGGCATTTCCAGCTTCAAGATGTTTATGGCGTATCCTGGCGTACTGATGGTTGAAGATGCAGACATTTTTCGATCGATGCGAACCGTGGGCAATCACGGCGGCATGATCAACCTACATGCAGAAAACGGCGGCGTAATTCAGGTTCTGATCGAAGAGGCTCTGGCACAGGGCAATACTTCACCCAAATATCACTCGCTCACCCGCCCCCGCATCATGGAAGCCGAAGCCACCCATCGCGCAATTCGATTAGCAGAGCTGGCAGAAATCCCCGTATATATCGTGCATCTCTCTGCTAAAGAAGCCTTAGATGCCGTTGTGGAAGCCCGGGATCGCGGTATTGAAGCTTATGCTGAAACCTGCCCCCACTATCTGTTTCTCACGATCGAGGAATATGATCGCCCTGGCTTTGAAGCTGCAAAATTTGTCATGACCCCGCCGCTCCGCGAAGCTGATTGCCAGCATGCCCTTTGGCGCGGGCTTAAGTTCGACGATCTACAGATTGTGTCTACGGATCACTGCCCGTTTTGCTTTAATGAAAATCCGTTTGGCATCAATCGATCGAAACAGTTGGGGCGCGACAATTTTGAGCAAATTCCGAACGGTGCGCCCGGCGTCGAGCTACGGATTCCGCTTTTATTTGATGGCGGCGTGCTTACTCATCGCCTATCACTCAATCGATTTGTGCAGCTTACCGCAACTGCTCCTGCAAAAATGTTTGGACTGTTTCCTCGTAAAGGCACGATCGCCGTCGGCAGCGATGCAGATATCATTCTGTTTGACCCCCAAAAATCCCACATTATCAGCGCCAGCACTCACCATTCCAACGTGGACTATTCCCTTTACGAAGGGCGATTGGTCACGGGCAAAGTCGAGAAAGTTTTTTTGCGCGGCAAACTGATTGTGGATGGTGATCAGTGGTACGGCACACCCGGAAGCGGTCAATTTCTGCGGCGATCGGCTTCGGGAAGGGTGTGATCTCGATGACCCCTGACAATCGTATCAGCGTATCTATTGTCTAAGCGAGGATGGTTGCGCCCCGAAAGTAGTCTTCAATTTGGCGATCGTGATCGTGCGACAAGTCTCCTTGAGGAATATCAGTCGGCAAAAACGCTCGAATCGCCATTACTTCCAGCGAGTCCTGGATCTGCATTGTGCCATCCACCATTGCCTCAACCAGCACACAGATCGAATGAAAGCGGGAATCGCGTTCTGGACTGGAATACACGCCCACGAGCCGCTTGATTTCAACGAGCGACAGTCCGGTTTCTTCGGCTAGCTCTCGCCGCACGGCAGAAGGAATATCTTCGCCCCAATCCACAATGCCGCCGGGCAGACTCCACTTACCGTTATCACGACGCTGAATCAGCACAATCCTTCCATCGGGCAGAATTGGAACAATACTCGTACCCGTAATTGGATGTCTAAACACAAGTCCCAGAGCTGTCTGGAGATACCGCTGTAGCTGTTGCATAATCAAAAAGGGGCAGGTCTACTAATTCTCTCGTTCAAGTTGATGCGTTCAAAAGTCATTTCAGCCACAAAGCAGGATTAGGCAGCACGGATTGCCCCCAGATCGGCTAACACCTCAGACGCATGGTTATCGGGCTTTACTTTCAGGTACACCTTTTCGATCTTGCCATCCGGGTTAATCAGAAATGTATTGCGGCTAACGCCCAGATATTCCTTGCCCATAAACTTTTTCAAGCCATAGCTCTCGTAGGCGGTAGCGACATGACCCTCTACATCAGTGAGCAGTGGAAAGGGCAGGCTGTATTTTCTCGCAAATTTATTGTGGCATTTTGCATCATCTGTGCTGATTCCCAGCACCACCACATCGCTGGATTGATAGTCTGAGTAAAAATCTCGGAAGCTACAGGCTTCTTTAGTGCAGCCCGGCGTGTTGTCGCGAGGATAGAAATACAGCACAACCCATTGACCGCGATGGTCTGTGAGTTGAACCAGGTTGCCATCGGCATCAGGTAGGCTAAAGTTGGGAGCGGAGTCACCGGGCTGGAGAGGCATTGCTTTCTGGATTACTTTTCTGAGTTACGTTTCTGAATTACAGTCCTTCGACAACGATCGCGATCCTTCCTGGCTCTTGACTATAGCGCAGCGGTCAAACTTCTGACTAAGGGCGCAGCCCCTACAGGACATTCCTCACGCGATCAAAAAAGGCTGCAATAATAATTCTAATTTTAGGGCGAATGAAACCGCTTGCTTGAACGACATGACTGCTAATAAGGCTGTAGACGAGAATGGTGTTCCCTTTCCTTCCTGCACCATCAATGATGGAAACAATAATGACGGAAGAAATGATGAGAATCGT
The DNA here is from genome assembly GCA_014695325.1 of Cyanobacteria bacterium FACHB-502. Classification (GTDB taxonomy): domain Bacteria; phylum Cyanobacteriota; class Cyanobacteriia; order Elainellales; family Elainellaceae; genus Leptolyngbya_A. The sequence goes on from JACJNZ010000029.1 coordinate 124,926, forward strand.
TTTGATTTGGCAAAAGGCGCATCGTCCGCGAAAGCTGATCTGCGTCGCTCGCTCCTGAAAGCCCGACAATCCCTACCCCAGTCCGTTTGGCGTGAGAAGAGTGATCGGCTCTGTGCCCACTTGCAGCAGTGGGAAGGATTCCAGCGATCGCACACCATCCTGGCATATCTGAGCTTTCGGCAAGAACCCGACCTCAGCCCGCTCTTTTTGACGCCGCACCGCTGGGGGCTGCCTCGCTGTGTGGGCAAATCGCTTTCCTGGCATCTCTGGTCGCCTCAGTTTCCACTTCAGCCTGGCAGCTACGGCATTCTAGAACCCCAGGCAGATGCTCCGCTGATTCAGCCCCAAGCGGTTGATTTAATTCTGGTTCCGGCAGTGGCTTGCGATGTGAAGGGCTATCGCCTGGGCTACGGCGGCGGATTTTACGATCGCCTACTCAGTTCCCCTGCCTGGAGCAATAAACCGACGATCGGCATTGTGTTTGAGTTTGCTCGGCTCCCGCAGTTGCCCACCGACCCGTGGGATCGACCGCTCAATGGCATCTGTACCGAGTTCGGCTTGTTTCTGAAGCGATAATCTTTGGGAAAATCAGTTTTTATAGCGGCAGTTTGGGGCACTGGTCAAATGACAGGTTCAGGTAGCGGCTACATTCTTCCGAGGTGAGTTGGCGCGGCGTGCGTTCCTGTGCTAGCGAAAGCAAATGACCCCAGGTAGCTGCCCAGAGATAAACCTGCCCGGTTGGAGTGAGTGTCGCTACATACTGACCATCTGGGCTAAAGGCAGCCTGTACGAGCGGTTGCAGCCCGTCTTGCTGTCGAGGTGGATTCAGCAATGCCTGCTGCTGTCCAGTTCGAGCATTCCAGACGATCGCTGTTCCATCTGCGCTTGCAGTCACGATCAAGTCGCCAACCGGGCTGTATTGCACATCCGCGATCTTTTTTTGATGCCCTGCTAGCACAAACTGCAGTTGCCCCGTTGCTCGATCATAGATTCTGGCTTTGCCATCTTCACTGCCCGTGACAATTTGCTGTCTCTCTGGGCTAAAACTGCTGCTCGTCACTGCTGTATCGTGAGTCAAAACGCGGGTGGGTTTGCCCGACGCCACTAGACCCGAATGCGCTGCTTTTACTTCTAAAACTTGGGCAGTTTTGTCCTGACTGGCAGTAATAATCTGCGACCCGTCTGGGCTAAATCTTACCTGATGAATCGTCGCCTGGTGATCGTTCCAAACCTGAACCAACTCTCCTGATTCCACGTTCCAAAGCCGCACCGTCAAATCATCTCCTACGCCTAGCAAAAACTGTCGGTCTGGGCTGAAGTGGAGCTGATAAATTTTCACGCTGCTTTGATCCTCCGGGCGAGACGGCAAGGCAACACTGTCCATAATCTTTTGGCTCAGGAGCAGTTGGCTACCAATTCGCCAGTTCCGAATCTGGTGCTTGGTCTGGAAGGTTTGGTTGGGCTGTCGCTGCTGAAGGGCGATCGTTCCAGTGAGATCTGCGGTCGCGAACCATTCACCGTCAGCACTTAAAGCAACACTGCTAAAAGACGATTGATTCGCCAGGACAGATCCCGCAGCCCATGAGGGCAGTGAAGACCAACCTGCAACGTGGAATATTGTCTCCCGCCAGCCAGACCAGACGATCGTTCCAGGAATGCTTTCTAGTTTCGCTTCTGCCTGAATGGGTTGGACGACTTCTGGCTGTTTTGCCGATGCGCGCCTGGGTAAAGCGGCTTCTGCCTTCGCCAAAAGATCAGTTTGGGCTGCAAGCTCTGTTAATTTTTGCCAGAAGCTTTCTGATTTCAAGGCTGCGGTGTGAATTGCGCTGGCAGGAATCGAGCGAGCAGGTTGGGCAGGTGCAGCAGAAACAGCAGGTAAACGCCACGGCTGAACTTGACCGTTCGCAGCGATCGTTAGCAGTTGTGAACCATGATTTTGTCCCAAACCATTCTCTAAAAAAGAAATCCGGCTGGCTGGGGCATTGGCTTGCTCTAGAGTCGGCAACTCGCCCCCAGTTTGAACTGCCCAAAACTTGAGCTGACCCTGAGCGTCCCCTGTAATCAAATAGGCATTATCAGGACTGAAGCGCACCTCTGTCACTTCCGAGTCCTGCGGCAGCCTTCCAACAGACTCACCGGATTTCCCGTCCCAGAGCTGAATGACCTGCTTCCCGTTGCCCATTGCTGAGCTGGAGCGGGTTACAAGCCAGCGTCCGTCCATACTAAAGGTCAGGGCTGTTGCTTTGCCGGAAACTAAAGGCAGTTGCTTTAAGTGACGGGTCGAGATATCGTACAGCCAAACCACCTCTTCTGTAAGAATTGAGAGCGTTTGATCGTTAGGGCTAAACTGAACCTTTGCATCTTGATCGATCGGGAAGCGGTGCAGGAGTTGTCCGGTTTGCGATCGCCACAGGCTCACCTGTCCCTGAGTGCTGAGGGTTGCCGTCCAGTTGCCCTGAGGACTAAACACCGTTCGCTGAAGCTGCTCTGCCTGAACCTGCTTTGCCTGAATTAAGCCTGCCTGAATTAAGCCTGCCTGAATTAACTCTGCCTGAATTGGAGATGCAGCAGGCTGAAGATGAAGGGAAGTATTTGCTGTCTGAATCAGGCGATAACGGCGGAGGTCATTTTCAAAGCCCACCTGCAAAAACTGCCCATCTGGGCTGAACTGTAGTGCCTCGATCGGCTTGGGATACAGCAATCGAGCTTGAAGCTTTCCGGTATCACCGCGCCAGATCGCCAGACTGCGATCGGCGTGAACGGAGACCAGCCACTCTCCCATCGGGCTGTAGTGAAGTTGTGTCACTGGAGCCGATCCCTTTAGATGCAGCACCAGTGCCCCGTACTGTGTAGACCACACTTTAATATCGGGAAGTCCTTCTGCAAAAGCGGCGATCGATTGACTATTGGAACTGAAACGAACACTGGCAATCCGAAGCGGTTCTCTCTGAGAAAGAGTGGGTGCGGATAGATTCTGACCAGGAGGACAGCCGGCGATCGAGCGACAGGGCAAAGGGTTTGCTTGCAGAGCAGGATCTTGCGAGACCGTTTCTTCTAAACCTTGCCCCGCACCGATCGTCCAATCTAAAACTTGTCCAGGTTGGGGGGTACTCGTGCTGCTATAAAGCTGGTAGGGCTGGATTGTCCACAGGCGAATTTTGCCCTCTGCACTGGCTGCCGCTAAATAACCGCGATCGGGGCTAATTTCAAGCTGCTGAATGGAACTGTGCGTGATGGGCAGTTTGAGCTGAAGACGCAGGCTTTGCAGCGCAAGACGCAGACTCGCTTGGGCAGACTCGGTTGGTTTTTCCTGGGCGGCTAAGCGTCCAATAAGAAGGGCAGTGGTGACTGCATCGGCAGAGCTACCTGACTCAGAGTTGCTGGCTTCCTGAAGAATAGATTGTGTGATCGCTGCCCGTTCGCGAGCGGTGGCAAGTCGCAACTGTTGCTCTTTTTCAATCTGGGACTGTAGCGCATTGAAATATTGCCCCATCACGATCGTCAGCGTTGCCATCAGGAAAGCAGGCACAGCGATTTGCAGTTGGCGAGATTCTCGCCGCGCCCGTTGAGCTTCTTTGCGACTGGCAAGGATAAATTCCTGCGTAAGGGCAGAAAGTTCGTGGCTTCGATCGGCGACAAGCTCTTCTGCTGCTTCAAGCCTTCGTCCTGCTAGCAAAAACTCGATCGAGGCAGGTTGTCCGGCGTCATACCAGATTCGCGCCGCCTCTTCTAGCTCCCGCTGTCGCACCAGCATTTCGCGATCGCGACTGCACCACTGCCGTAGGAGTGACCAGTGACGAATCAGAGCTTCATGGGCAACATCAACCACTGCCTGCGTCGATTTTTCCAGGGTAGGAGGATGAAGGCGATCACTCCAATCGGGAAGCGCCTCAGCAGGACGATCGCGTACAGAAAATAGCCCTGCGTCACCTAATCCGGAATGATGAATGCCTCGATCGTCTTGCCCACTCAATTCTGCAACATTGAGTCCCGCCTGATCCGTGACCAGCAGCTTCGCAGAAACCAGCTTTTCTAAAATCCGCTCGACTAAATCAGTCTTTTCTGGTGCAAACGTTGGGCTGACAAGCTGCGACTTAAACACACGGCGGCGTGTGTCTTCTGTGCCTTCGCCAAAATGCGTTAGGGTAAGGAAAATCCGCTGGGCGATCGCCTGCTCTACGGTGTCAAAGCGATGGAATACATCGGTTGCTCGTTCCTGCAAAAGCTGCCGAATTCCGCCGAATTCCCGATAGCTATCGAGTGTCAGGCACTCTATTCCTTCAGGAGTGGGCTGTCGCCGCTGCCAAAGTTCGAGCAGGGTCGATTGCAGTAACGACAGTTCGCCAGGCGCACCAATGACATCCAGCAGCAGGGTATAAACCAGATTCGGTTCACAGCGTAACCCTGCCTTTTGGGCTGAACGGACGATCGCCGCTTTGAGCTGGTCGTATTTGAGCGGGGGAACGATGACCGAATGCTGAGCAATCTGGAGCACCAGCGGTTCGTACTGACGACACTGAGGCACAAAGTCTGAACGCAGCACGACCATCGCCTTCAGGCAGCCAGCCTCTACCGCCGCCATTAAACAAGCAATAAACTGCTGTCTTTCCCGGTCAGCCTGGGCGTGCCCCTGAGTAAAGATTTCTTCGAACTGGTCAATTACCAGCAGCAATTGCGACCGTCGGGATGACAGCCCAGTCGTCCCAAAGTTTTGGGGCATCGTGCCACGCACAAGCTGGACAAATCCGGCTTCTCCTGCCTGCAAAAGCTGTTCTGCCCGTCTGAGCTGCTCTGCTCGTTCGATCGGGTCGGCTTCGGGATCAACAAAGGCAGCAGCCAGGCTTTTCAGCGGATGTTCACTGGGGGTAATGAGCTTAATCTGCCAATCTGTATCAGTCTGGTTGCTCTGCCGCAGCAGGGGGATCAATCCCGCACGAACTAGCGAAGATTTACCGATGCCCGACGCCCCCACAACTGCAATAAAGTTATTGGTCTTGAGTTTTTGCAGGAGTTCGGTAGACAGGGCTTCGCGTCCAAAAAAGAACTCGGCATGCGATTCGTCAAAACACTCCAGCCCGCGATAGGGGCAAACCGGGGGTGTCTCCAGATGGGATGAGATCGATGCGGGCAGGGGGCGATGCAAAGCAGTTTCTACAGGGAATTGATGCAAAGCAGTTCCCCCTAAGGAGCAATCGACTCCAGTGATTCGGCGCGTCAGAATAATCTCGCTGCCGGAGCTTTCAAATAAGGGCTGCTGAATTTCGCCTTTAAGTTGGTGATTGACCCAATCGGTCAAGGCATGGTGATTCACAATTCCGGTGTTACTGCGCTGGGGGTCGAGTCCGGTGAGGAGGGCTTGGGTGAACACGCTGTAGGGACTGTCGATCGACTCATAGGCAGTCTCATACTCTCGCGAAGCCGCCATAAACAGACGATCGGTTCCTGGTGCAGCGCCTGGATCTGCCTCCAGGAAATTCAGCAGTTCTCCGCTGTGGCAGCAGTCTAGGATAATAATCCGCTGACGAACCGGGCTTTCCTGAAGCAGTCGCCGCAGCCAGAAGAGAGATAATCCATAGAATCCGCGATCGGGGTCAGCATTACTGGGAGCTAGAAACCCTTCCCGAATTCCGGCTTCTCGCTGAAGCCCGTGCCCAGAGAAATAAAACAGAGCGGTCTGCGCCACAGAGCGGCCCTTCGGCTTAAAAAGCTGAATCAAAGCTGATTCAAGCATCTGAAGCGTGACCTGCGTTTTTTGCCCAATCTGCGGTTGTCCTGTCTGAATGACCTCTGGCAAGCGATGAACTCGGAATTCGCCATAGGTTTGCAGCGTTTTTGCAACCGCTTCGGCGTCTCTTGCTGGAGCTTTTAGCCCCGGCAAATTTTGGTATGTATTTACTCCTACAACTAAGGCATCCCGTAACATCTAGACCGCACCCCTTACCCGCAGTTTGTCTAAATTTGCTGTTTGACTGGGCATCATCAACTTCCACACAAGACACTAGGTAAAACTCAAATCGAAATTAGCTTAAACACTCGTTATTGCACCATTGTTCAGGAATTAGACTTAAGTAATAAGCTGTATTCGACTGAGAAAGTTGAGAGATAGTTTGCGTAGAATTAAGCAGTTTTTCTATCTAAAACTTACTGTAACAAGCGGCAAAAAGAACTAAAAGGGGGGTGAGGGCGAAAGGGGGTTAAAGCCCTCATCAGAAGGGTTTCGAGCTAGAGCAACCAGCTTAAAAGTAACTTTAAATCGCATTCTTTCTAATCCAAATATCTACCTAGGAAAATTTGCATAAACAATCAATCAGTAAATACTACTTGCCTATTCTGAGTTCAGTAATAACCCTGAGTTTTCTTCATCTAACACAAATAAATTTCAATACAGACCTAAAATTAAGTAAAAATACGGGGTAATTGGCGACGTCAGCTCTTTAAATTTAATTTCTTTGTAAGGCTTTTTTTCAACATTGGTCTGTCCCGGATTTAAGATCAGGAAAGACAAGAGCTTTGAGCAAGCAGTGGGAGAAGTTTTATTTGCTCAAGATTATTTGCTCAAGCCTGCACAATTCCTATTCCTTACGATGAACTCCTATTCACAGCAAATCGCCTTACTGGAAATGGTAGAAGACAGTCAGTTCTCGCTTGAGCAAGGGGAACAGCTTGCAAATCAAGGACTGTACGGAGAGGCACTGGTTCAGTTCGATCGCGTCCTTGAAGCTCAGCCTGAATCTGTACCGGCTTGGGTCTTTCGTGCAGTAGTGTTGCTCTATCTCGATCGATATCACGAAGCCCTTGAGAGCTGCGATCGTGCGTTGACTCTTTGCCCGACCGATGCTGAAGCTTGGCTGTTTCGAGGCGTTGCCCTTCATCGGCTCAATCGCCACCGCGAAGCTTATCAGAGCTATCACAATGCGCTTGGCGATCGCAATCCGTCTAAAAAGCTGCCAAAGCAGTTCAATTTTTCGTCACTTCAGCAAAGCGGCTGGCTCACTTCACTCTGGCAATCTTTAAAAGGATGGGCTTAGCCTTTGCTCAGGACTGAAGAACAGCACTAAAGAACAGAGTGACCGCTTGATGATTACGGCTTGATCAATGGATTGAGCCACAGGTTAGACCGCACGGATTGCTAAACAGATCGGTAAAATAAAGGCAGTCTAATTGAGAACACCAGAATTCCTGGTGGAATGCGCCTATCGAAACGATTTATGGACAGCTTCAAGGTCTGAAGCCAAGTCAACTCAAGCAACTCCAGCGACTTTATCATCAGCGACTTCCCGGCGATCGATTAACCACGCCTGAGTTTGCTCAACGATTAGCGGCAATCAGCACCGAAATTGATCAGCCCGTTAGCACCTACATTAATCGGCGCGGGCAAGTGATTCGAGTCGGCGTGGGAACGGTCAGACAAACGCAGATTCCCTTATTAGAACTACCCCGCTATGGTGCAGAACGGCTGAGCGGAATTCGCTGTGTTACAACGAACCTCAAATCAGAGTCGCCCAGTGAGGCAACTTTGACGGCAATGGCACTGCAACGCCTGGATGCGCTAGTGATGCTGGTGCTGTCGGGCGGAGGCTTTGAGCGGCGGGGCGGGGGTGCAACTGGGTATGTGAAAGAAACATATCTAGCGCATCTGGTTCCCCATCCTGAAGCTCGCTGGACGGTTTCGCCGCCGCTCAGCCTGGACAGTATTGCTCTACAAGATTTTCTCGATCTCACTGAAGGTCTGGAAGAAGAATTTCGCCGGGACTATGTGGCGCAACAGGTGGCTGCGGGTCACGATCGCGTACTGCTGGTGGGCTTAATGACCGAGGGGCTGAATGCCAAACAGTTTCGCGATCGGCTAGTCGAAGTGGCGCGACTGATTGAAACCGCAGGCGGTGAAGTGCTAGAAGTGCTGCATCAGCGGCGGAGCAGTCCCCATCCGCAAACAGTGGTGGGTGAAGGCAAGGTGCAGGAAATTGCGCTGGCGGCTCAGACCGTGGGAGCAAATCTGGTAGTGTTCGATCGCGATTTGTCGCCTGCACAGGTGCGAAACCTGGAAATGCAAATTGGGGTGCGGGTTGTCGATCGAACTGAAGTGATTCTAGATATTTTTGCTCAGCGGGCACAGTCGGGAGCCGGAAAGTTGCAGGTCGAGCTGGCGCAGCTTGAGTATATGCTGCCTCGACTCAGCGGTCGGGGTCGGGCAATGTCTCGACTGGGCGGCGGGATTGGCACAAGAGGGCCGGGGGAAACCAAACTAGAGACTGAGCGGCGAGCGATTCAGCGACGGATTTCTCGACTTCAGCAGGAAGTGAACCAGCTTCAGGCACATCGATCGCGCCTTCGACAGCAGCGACAGCATCAGGAAGTTCCGTCGATTGCGATCGTGGGCTACACCAATGCCGGAAAATCAACGCTGCTGAATGCCTTAACTAATGCGGAGGTTTATACCGCAGACCAGCTTTTTGCGACGCTTGATCCGACCACTCGCCGCTTGGTGTTGACTGATCCACAAACTCACAGCTCTCTGCCGATCGTCCTCACCGACACGGTGGGATTTATCCACGATTTGCCGCCTTCGCTGGTCGATGCGTTTCGCGCCACGCTAGAAGAAGTCACCGAAGCCGACGCAATGCTGCACGTTGTTGATTTATCTCATCCAAGCTGGCAGGGTCAGATTCGATCGGTGATGAAAATTCTGGCGCAGATGCCGATTACACCTGGTCCTGCCCTGCTTGCATTTAACAAGATTGACCAGGCCGATGGCGAAACCCTTGCCTTTGCTCAGGAGGAATATCCGCAGGCAGTGTTCATCTCTGCCGGAGAGCGGCTGGGGCTAGAAACCTTGCGGACGCGCTTGGCGCAGCTTGTTTACTATGCCGCCGCTTCCCGGCAGTTTAAAAAGGATTAACGTTCATCGATTTGCTCGATCGCAGCCCAAGCAAGCAGTACCTCTGCCACTGTCCAGGCTTGAGCAAAACAGCCACGTGGATGAAAGGGGGGATCGCCATCAAAAATCTCGCTGAGGCTGCCGATGCCATGTGCCGACAGGTGATTTGCCATAGGTTCTAAAAACTGACGCGCCTGCACAGGATTGCGATAAACCCGAAAATGCGCCCGCACAAACGGTCCTAACAGCCAACCCCAAACGGTTCCCTGATGATAGGCTCCGTCTCGCTGCTGCGGAGTGCCACCATAGCGTCCTCGATAGTTGGGATGATCAGACGATAGCGATCGCAGCCCATGAGAAGTCAGGAGCGATCGTCCACACACATCCACCACGCTGCGCTGCTGGGCTTCGGTTAAAGGACTTTCGGGCAGCGAAACGGCAAAAATTTGATTCGGACGCAGCGAAGCATCATTGCCATCGGGCGTATCCAGCACATCGTAGCAGTAACCCAAATCGCCATTCCAGAAGCGATCGAAGCGGGCAAGGGTGCGATCGGCAATGGCGTCGTATTCCTGATGGGGCTTGCCCAGCCGACGGGCAATTTTTGCGATCGTACGGAGAGCGTTGTACCAAAGGGCGTTAACTTCGATCGGTTTGCCCAGGCGCGGCGTAGCTACCCAATCGCCTACTTTGACATCCATCCAGGTGAGCTGCGTTTCAGGAGTGCCTGCATAAAGTAAGCCGTCTGCCGGATCAAGGTGAATGTTGTAGCGCGTGCCCCGACAGTGCCAGTCGATCATCTCTGCCAGCACTGGAAAAAGCTCTACCAGCAAATCATCATCCTGCGTCGCCAGATAGTATTGGTGAATCGCTTCAAAATACCAAAGCGTTGCATCGACCGTATTGTATTCCGGTTCTTCTCCCACATCGGGAAAACGATTGGGCAGCATTCCCTGACTGACATAGGAAGCAAAGGTTCGCAAAATCGATCGCGCCACATCCGATCGTCCGGTCGTCAGGGTCAGTCCCGGCAGGCTGATCATCGTATCTCGTCCCCAATCACTAAACCAGGGATACCCAGCGATGATCGTTTTGCCATGCAGCACCTCTGGTTCTGGTAGAGTTTCTTCTGCATCCGCTGGCTCACTCGGCTGCTTTGCTGTTCCTGGAAGGGGTAATCGGGTCACCGATCGATTCACGACAAACTGATTGGCTGCCAGCACCAGACGACGAATCCAGGGAGGCGCGTCTTTTGCCCCAATGGGACGGTTGCTTTTCCAGAGGCTCAGCAATCGCTGCTCGTAGGTCTGGCGCAGTTTGAAAGCCGCAGAGCCATTGAGGCTAGCATGGGGATCTGTACTGGCAACAATCGTCACTGTTTCGCCGGGATGCAGGGTCAGGTGAAATGTTGCGGCATGAAGGTGATCTTCTCGATCGCTCAATCCCCGGTAGCGTTCCACTTCTAAGAAAAAGTTGTAGTACCACTCATGCAGCGTAATCACCTCTGCCCGATCGCTAAGCAGGAAAAAAGGAACGGCTTGTCCATGAGCCACGATAGACACGCCGCGATCGACCCGATTCACCTCCATCTGCCAGTGCAAACAGCGGGTATTGCCGTGATAATCCCGATAATTCACAAACGATTTGAGCATCAGGGCAAGCGGCTGACTCGATCGCACCAGCTCATATTGAATGTAGGTGGTATTTGCACCCTGCTGCATCCAAACTCGCTTTTCGAGCAGCGCATCGCCGCAGGCATATCGCCAGGTGGGAATTGTGTCGTTGACTGCAAAATGCTCTAAATATCGGTATCCCTGCGGATCAACATGACCACCATTCCAGCGATCGGTGCTGAGCGCATACACCTGGCGATCATAGTGGACAATTTCCTCTAGCTTGGTCAGCAGCAAAGTACGGGCGAGGGGTGGGTTAAGGGCGGCAACCAGTAAGCCGTGATAGCGACGGGTTAGCACTCCTGAAACCGTCCCCGCCGCAAATCCGCCGATGCCATTGGTGACTATCCATTCGCGTGATCCTGCCAGGTCGAGATCGCCGCAAATTTCTCGCCCAAATTCAATATTCATAAAACAAGTCAAACAAACGGTGTAAGGTCAAAGGTCAAGCTGCGCATCCCAGGACCGGAGTGAGGTTGGGTAGACGCAGCAATGGGCTGGAAGAGAACCCAGAAGAGGAACGCTATATTGAGTATGGGATGTGAACCCTGTAAAAATCCTGTGAGGATACTTAAGAATTTTGAATTCGATCGATTCACTCCCCTCGAATGGATTGCCCTGGCGATCGGGAATTCGCGATTACACTGGGCTTGGTTTCAAAAGGGAGAGCTGATCGCTGCCTGGGATACTGCTCATCCTGCCCTGGAACTTGCCCCGCTAGCATTTTTCCATCAAAACTCCAATTTGCCTGCGGATGCGGCTTTCGCTGACCTTCCGATCTATATTGCTTCGGTCGTTCCTGCCCAAACTGCCTTCTGGCAAACCTGCCCCCAAGCCCAACTGCTGACGCTGGAGCAAATTCCGCTGCGGGGGCTTTACCCGACGCTGGGGATCGATCGCGCCCTTGCCCTCTGGGGAGCTGTCGATCGTAACAAACTGCCTGCTCTGGTGATCGATGCTGGAACTGCTCTAACTTTTACGGGAGCAAATGCTCAGCAGGAATTCATCGGGGGCGCAATTCTACCCGGGCTGACGCTGCAAAGACGATCGCTTTCTGACCAGACTGCTGCCTTGCCCCTGATTCAACCCAGCAAAAAATTACCGCCGCGCTGGGCAAAAACGACTGCGGAGGCAATTGGAAGCGGCATTTTCTACACCGTGCTGTCAGGAATTAAGGATTTTATTTCAAACTGGGAACAGGAATTTGGTCAAGGCGCAATTGTCCTGACTGGCGGCGATGCTCCTTCATTAGTGCATGGACTGAAGGCACAACATCCAGAATTAGCACAAAAAATCACGATCGACCCGCATCTGCTCTTTAGAGGAATGCAGGCGATCGTGGAGCAGGGTTAGTTTTCAGACGATTATTTCAGCGGGGAAGCTGCTTCGCATCGATCGGGCAGCTGAGCGTAATCAATTAAGCTGGCAAAAGTGGACGGAATCCGTGCTTCACCGATACTTGACCGATCAGATCCATTTTCTCGAGCGTAATCTGATTGCGTCCCCAGGAGAAGTTGGTGTGCAGCTTCTCAAACTCCAGCAGCATCGATTCTGCAAAGCAGGCAAACAACTGACGCGCTGGAACGTCCATATTCACGATCCGCATGATCCGCCAGTCGATGTCGAGCGAATGCTCCACAATGCCGCCATTCAGCACATAAACACCCGGATGCTGAATCTTGGTTCCCAAATTCTTGGGATAGCCGCCGTCTATTAGCAAACAGGGCTGTTTTAGCGTGGTCGGATCAATCTCCACACCCTTTGGCATACTGGCAACCCAGACAATAATGTCTGCCTGAGGCAGTGCTTCTTCCAAGTTCAAAATTTTGCCGCGCCCCAGCTCTTCCTGAAGTGCCTGAAGCCGTTCCTGGTTACGAGCGATCAGCAGCAATTCTGCGACATCGGTACGGGCATCAAGCCAGCGACAAACTGCACTGCCAATGTCTCCCGTTGCTCCGCAGACCGCTACGGTTGCCTTTGATAAGTTAATACCAAGCTGACGGGCTGCCTGCTCCACCTGACGACAAATAATGTAAGCCGTGTGGGTATTGCCCGTGGTAAATCGTTCAAACTCTAGCTTGACGTTTCGCACCTGGGAAATTTGCTGCAAGTTGAAATTCTCAAAGATAATCGAAGAGAATCCACCCAGCGCAGTGATATTGATGCCGTGTTTTTGGGCGTGCGCCATCGCATTAATAATTTTGCGGGTCGCTGCCTTGATCCGGCGCGTTGCTAGCATTTCCGGCAGAAAACAGGATTCGACGTAGCGACCTTCAATTTGCTGTCCAGTGGCACTGGTCACTTTGATGGTATCTACGATTTGGGGCGGTGCACTGCACCAAAAGTCTAAACCCTGGTCGGCATATTCGGGATAGCCCAGGTCTCTTGCAACCAGTTGGGCGTGTTCTAAGCTTGTCAGATGACCAATTAATCCAAACATGGACAGCAGCGAGCCTATGTCTCGAATGGCAAGGAGGACAGTGAACAGGAGTGTTGTTAAACACCCCTCAAAATACTACACAATCTGGGGTAATCGAAATAAATCTTTAGAAGGATCGCTTCTGGTTTAATCGGGGTTACGCTCCTGTTCCAGGATACACGGTTCACTAGCAGCACTGGGTCGCCGACTCTCCCATAAACTGGACAAAATCCAATTGTTATTCAGAGAAAATTGCTTTTGTTGGGCTGACCTGTGGATTCCCCGGTGGGTTTGCCTGGGACAAGCGAGATAAAAGCGGTGCAGCAGACAGCAGCGTTTTCGTGTAGGGATGCTGAGGATTGGCAAACAGGGCATCCGTTTTACCCAGCTCGACGATTTTGCCCGCATTCATCACTGCAATGCGATCGCACAAAAACCGTGCCACCCAGAGATCGTGCGTAATAAACAGGTAGGTCAGGTCAAATTCCTGCTTTAGCTCCAGCATCAAGTCCAGCACCTGCGCCTGCACGCTCGCATCCAGCATACTCACAGGCTCATCGCAGATCAGAAGCTTCGGTCGCGTAATCAGGGCACGGGCGATCGCGACACGCTGCTGCTGTCCGCCAGAGAGGTCTTTAGGATAGTGGTGGTAAAAGTCGATCGCCGGAGTTAGACCGACGCGCTCCAGCATTTTTTCCGCTTCGGCTTTTGCGGCTTTGGGTGTTGCCAGTTTGTGGATCAGCAGGGGATCGGAAATGCTTGCTCCTACCGTCATCAGCGGATTGAGACAGGCGTGAGGATCCTGAAACACCATTTGCATCTGTCGTCGCTGCTGCTGAAGTGCCTGAGGGGAAAGCGCGGTTAAATTTTGCCCTAAAAACTCTACCCTGCCGTGCGTGGGACGAATAAGCTGCAAAATGGTGCGCGACAGGGTACTTTTACCGCAGCCCGACTCTCCCACCAATCCCAGAATTTCCCCCGGAAACAGGTCGAGCGTGACGCCGTCTACTGCTCGAATCGTCTTGTCTTCTGGTTGCTTTTCAGTGCTCCCCAGGGGGAATTGCCCAAAAATCCGCGCCATAAAATTCTGCTCTAGCGTATAGTGCTGCCTTAGATCGTCAAGCCTAAGCAGAGGTTGAGTTGTTTGGGGACGGTTTGGGATAGGCTCTGACTGATCCCGACCCGCTTGGAGGTGCAGGGCAGACTGAAGCAGCGATCGGCTGTAGGGGTGCTGGGGCTGAGTCAGAACCGTATGGGATTTTCCCGTTTCGACCAGCTTGCCCTGATACATGACCGCAATGCGATCGCAATATTCGCCCACCATTGCCAGGTCGTGAGAAATCAGCAGCAAACCCATGTCGCGTTCTTTGCAAAGGCGGGTTAGCTCCTGCAAAATCTGGGCAGACACGGTGACATCCAGGCTTGTTGTTGGTTCATCTGCCACGATCAGCTTTGGGTCGAGCAGCAGTGCCAGCGCAATCGCCACCCGTTGCCGCATCCCGCCGCTAAACTCATGGGGATACTGCGACCAGCGATTTGCCGGAATTTTGACTGCTTCCAGCGTTGCCATTGCCCGATCCTTGGTTTGCTGGCGCGACAGGTGGGGCTGATGGGCGCGGAGGGTTTCCAGACAGTGATCGCCGATCGTCATCAGCGGATCAAGCCGGGTCATTGGGTCTTGAAACACCAGCGCAACTGCTTCACCCCGAAACTGCCGCAGTTCTTCCGGCGAAAAGTCGAAAACCGATCGCCCCTCATACAAAACTTTTCCTTCGATTTGCGTCCCTAGCGGAAGCAGCCGCATTGCTGCTCGTCCCAGGGTTGATTTACCGCAGCCCGACTCTCCCACTAACCCGACCCGTTCCCCGCGCTCTAGCGCCAGCGATACCCCGTCAACTGCCCAGCGCAGTTCCTGAGCGTGAGTTAAATTTCCCTGCCGTTGCGGATAGGCAACCCGAAAGTTATCGATGTAAAAAAGCGATGTCATGGAGGACACGGGGGAGGGGTGAGAAGGAATTGGGTGAAGCTAGTTTAGATCAAGGTCGAAGACTGTTTTCAGGTGATTGTGAACATCTGTGATGAACTGCTGACGCTGCTCGTAGCGACCGGTCTTTACAGGCTTGCGGTCTGGATCGAGCATCCAGCCATAGTCACTGCTGAGGCGAATCTTACCCTGCCAGTCGGCGATCGACAACACAAGCTGGGGCGCGGGGCTATTGTCGTAATCCTGCACCCGAAACACATAGTTAAAGTTGTTCTGCTTGGCAGCAGCCACCGTCGAAGGTTGACCAAACTTGCCTTTAAGGCGCGATCGAACCTGCTCTACGCGATCGGGATTGCCCACTTCTTCCAGGGTTTTGACGGCAAGGGTAAGGGCAAAGTAGAACTCTTCAACGGGGACGAATTCGAGGCGCATGGTCTTTTGACAGGGCTGTTTTATGCAACATGAGTTTATCACTTT
Organism: Cyanobacteria bacterium FACHB-502; assembly: GCA_014695325.1. Classification (GTDB taxonomy): domain Bacteria; phylum Cyanobacteriota; class Cyanobacteriia; order Elainellales; family Elainellaceae; genus Leptolyngbya_A. Next base: position 140,357 of record JACJNZ010000029.1, read on the forward strand.
GGGGGAGGGGGTAAGGGGGCCAATGCTTTTGCCCGGAGGATTGCGGGATAACTAGGCTGAAGAAGGAAGCTTGAGGAAGAACGACGATGACCTATAGCTTGCGGGTGGCAGATTTGCCCACGAGTGAGCGACCGCGTGAACGCTTGATAAGCTATGGTGCAAAGAGTTTGTCTACGGCGGAACTGCTAGCGATTCTGCTGGGGACGGGGCAGGGGGCGGGGAAGCTGTCGGCGGTGGGACTGGGGCAGTATATTTTGCAGAAGCTTGGCGAACACCAGCGCGATCCGATCGTTGTTTTGCGAGATGTTACGGTTAATGAGCTGACGCAGATTCCCGGGATCGGTGAGGCAAAGGCAACAAGCATCCTGGCGGCGATCGAGTTGGGAAAGCGCGTTCTTACGTCTCGTCCACCAGAAGGTACGGTCATTGATGATCCCGCTGTTGCCGCTACGGTTCTCAGCCATGACCTGATGTGGCAGGCACAGGAGCGGTTTGCCATTTTGCTGCTTGACGTTAAGCATCGTCTGCTGGGAACCCAAATTATCAGCATTGGCACGGCAACTGAAACGCTGGCACATCCACGCGATATTTTCCGGGAAATTATTCGACAGGGAGCAATTCGGGCGATCGTCGCTCACAATCATCCCTCAGGCAACGTTCAGCCCAGTTCCGAAGACATTCACCTGACACGACAGTTGCTTCAGGCAGGGCAGCTTCTTGGGATTCCACTGTTGGATCACCTGATTCTGGGCAGCGGCAACCACGCAAGTTTGCGGCAAACAACCTCGCTCTGGCAGGAATTTCCGCAGGGAGATTAGCGAGTTTTCCGTACAGCAGCGCGGAATGAATTCGCTATACTACTTTGAAGTAAGTTATTTGAATAAATCACCGGCTCAAGCTGATTGCACAAGTCGGTAAAGAATTAAGGAAACGGAGTTGCTGATCAACTACGCTTGACTTATACTTAACGCTCGAACTGTTTAGAATTTGTCGCTGAGTACACACCGACTGAGGAGGCTACTATTCCTGACGCACTTACCCTAACCGTTAGTCTCCGAGGCACACGCGAAGTTAGAGACAACTGCCAACTCTTTCGCCTTGCAGGGCTGCTAGATGCTTTCTCTGAGCCGACCTTCCGCAAGGTGCTAGAAAAGTATGTGGAAGAAAGTCCCAAAAACTTTGTCCTTGACCTCTCCCAGATTGACTTTATTGATAGTTCAGGGCTGGGAGCACTGGTTCAGCTTGTCAAGAAAGTGCAGAATAACGGAGGCACACTGCAAATCGTGACCAACCCCCGCGTCACGCAGACCGTTAAACTGGTTCGCCTAGAACAGTTCCTCTCGCTTCAACCTTCGGTAGACATTGCGCTCGAAAATTTGAAAAAGAGCTAATGCCGGGCTTTGATAAGGTTTCCCCGCTGAGAATTGATCGCGAAATCGGGCAGCATTGCCAGATCTTCCGTCTTAGCGGGATATTCGATGTCTTCTCTGTGCCAACCTTTTGTAGAGTGCTGGAAAAGTCTGTGGAGGAGAATCCCAGAAATTCTATCCTCGACTTTACCGATGTTGACCTGATCGATAGTTCATCATTCGGTGTGCTAGTTGACCTGTGTAAGAAGATTCAAAAGAACGGAGGTACGCTACAGATCGTGGGCAGTCCTCGCGTTGCACGGGTCATTCAATGCCTTCGTCTGGAACAGTTCCTTTCCCTTCAGCCTTCGGTGGACGCTGCGCTCAGAAATCTAGAAAAAAGCTAAAGCTGCGTTTCAGTGAGGCAGGTTGCTCGTGGAGTTTGATGAGGACGGTAGCCGTGAAAAGATTTTTGAAGAAGATTTATTGAGCATCGATCGATTGTTCAGCGTCTTTCTATCCTCGACGGACGTTGAGCAGCTTAAACGCCAGAAGATACAGCGGCTCTCGCCTGCGGCTCTGGCATATTTGGGCGATGCGGTGTACGAGCTTTATATTCGCACTTATTACTTAATGCCACCTCAACGGCTGCAAGCGTATCATAAAGAGGTAGTAGCTCAGGTGCGGGCAGAAGCTCAGGCACAATATCTGCAAATGCTTCAGCCCTATCTGACGCAGGCAGAGCAAGACGTAGTTCGGCGCGGTCGTAATGCGGCGCATCGGGTGCCAAAACGGCTCGCTCCAGAAATCTATCAGCAGGCAACCAGTTTAGAAACGCTTCTGGGATATCTCTATGTCACCGACCCGCCCCGTCTGGCTCAGCTTTTCGCCTATCTTCAGCCTTTGCTTCAGCCGTCCACTGAGCCGTAACGCTTAACCCAATCAATTCCCCTATTGCCTGGCTCTCGATCGCCTGATCCCCTTTCGGGACCTGCGAAGCAACCGAATGCTGCTGTCAGCTCTTTAGCCTTGCTTCTAATTTCTATCCCGCAATTTCTGTCAGGCTCCTTGTGATGCTGGCTTGCCGACAGAAGCATTTTGCACTCGACCCTGTATTGCTTACCCTTGCTCATACTTAAGGAATCGGATTGCCATGCCCGCCAAACGACCCACCCGCACTTCTCGCCCTGATCGCTCCGATCGCCGATCGGGTAGCTTTCAACGAGACAACGATAAACCTTCTCAGGGCAAGCCTAGAGAAAACCGCTACAAATCGAAACCCTCTAAGCCCTATCAAGACAGCCCTCGCAGCAAATCCTCGTTCGATTACCCCAAAGGGGGAACTGCTTCGCCTCGCGATGATGGTCGCACAGGAGACCGCCCTAATCGAGGAACGGGTTCTGATTACTCCTCTGGGGCACCGCGAAGCAACCGATTTAGCGACAATACTGATAAGCCCTATCGGGAAAGACCCGATAGCCGGAGTGAAAGACCTTATCGGGAAAGAACTGACAGCCGAAGTGAAAGACCCTACCGCGAAAGGCCTGACAGCCGCAGCGAAAGACCTTACCGGGAAAGAACCGAAGGTCAAGGCGAAAGACCCTACCGCGAAAGAACTGAAGGTCGAGGCGAAAGACCTTATCGGGAAAGAACTGACAGCCGGAGTGAAAGACCCTACCGCGAAAGACCCGATAGCCGGAGTGAAAGACCTTATCGGGAAAGAACTGACAGCCGCAGCGAAAGACCCTATCGGGAAAGACCCGACAGTCGGGGTGAAAGACCGTTTCGAGGACAATCTGATAGCCGACCGGAGAAATGGTCAGACCGCCGTTCTGAAAAGCCCTATCGCGATCGGGAAGACCGTCCAAACTCGCGATCAGATAAACCTTTCCGGGAAAGAAACGGCAGCCGAACCGACAAGCCCTACCGGGAGCGATCGTCTTATCGGGGAAGCGCGGAGCAATCGGATTTTCGATCAGACAGCCATTTTCGCGATGGCTCACGAAAAGATTATCAAAACAGTTCTAAACCTACTCGTGGTAAAGGTAAGCCTGTTCCGCCAGTGCCTTCAGTGAAGCGTATTAAATCTGCACCTGAAGAAATCTTTGCGTTTGAAGAGTTTGAATCTCCTGAATTTGAATTACAAGAGTTTGAGTCACCTGCTGCCCTGCCTAATGAAGTGGAGGTTGCGCCTATTAGACGACGCAGCTCTTATCAGGAGAGTCCGTTAACTGAGGGATTAGAGGGATTATTAGAGCAATCATCAAATGAAGATGAACTAATTGCACCTGAACCAATCGCACCTGAATCAATCGAGAGCGTCGAAGTTGCTGCGGATGAAATCGAAGTCGATGCAGACAACGATGATCTCAGCCAGGATCATTTGCATGAAGACGATCTCAGCCAGGATCAGCCGGACGAAGATGAGATCAACGAAGATAATCCGACTGAAATTGTCGCGATCGAGGCAGCACCCATTGCTTCACAGTTCTCGGAAGGGAGCGTTGAGCGTTCATCAAAACCACCGCTTCGGATTAAATCTGTTGTGCCAGATCGCCGAAGGATTGCTTCAGTTGCTTCGCAGTTCCTGAAAGGAGGAATCGCAGCCAAACCAGTGGCTGGCGATACTGAAATCAATCCTGATCTAATCTATGGTCGTCATAGTGTTCTTGCAGCCTTAGAAAACCAGCGTCCTTTGAATCGTATCTGGACGACCGATCGCCTACGGTACGATCCCCGCTTTCATTCGCTGATTCTAGAGGCAAAAGCCAACGGAACAGTCATTGACGAGGTGGAGTTCCGCCGTCTGGATCAAATCACAGGGGGAGCAACACATCAGGGCATTGTGGCTCAGGTTGCCCCTTATGATTATCTGGATTTACAGGATTTGATCGATCGAGCTAAGGCTGCTTCTGAGCAACCCGTTCTGCTCGCTGCCGATGGGATTACTGATCCCCACAATCTGGGCGCGATTATTCGGACGGCAGAAGCACTAGGCGCACACGGACTTCTGATCCCTCAGAGGCGAGCGGTAGGCGTCACTTCGACAGTTGCAAAAGTGGCAGCAGGTGCGTTAGAGTCCCTGCCTGTAGCACGAGTTACTAATCTCAGTCGTGCCCTGGAGCAGCTCAAAGAATCTGGATTCTGGATTTATGGCACAGCAGCAAATGCGGCTCAGCCTGTGGATACGGTGAAGTTTACTGGAGCGATCGTGCTGGTCATTGGTTCAGAAGGCGACGGATTGAGTCTATTGACACAACGCTGTTGCGATGAGCTGGTGAGCATTCCGCTTCAGGGCGTAACCCCTAGCCTGAATGCGTCGGTTGCAGCGGGAATGGTGATGTATGAACTGTTCCGTCAGCGGCGATCGCAAACGCTGCACCTGGAGGGTCTGTCAAAAGGAACTTTGCAAAGATAGGGCTGAAGCAGTATAAAACAAGAGGGGCATAGCTTGAAACCGTCGTCAAGATTCTAAAGGCTGCTCTGTACGTTTGTCATTTCTGGAACATAAGTAGGAGCTTATGAACGAATTGCTGGTTAATGTACTTGAGGTGCTGGGTTTAGCCTGGTGGGTCGAGGTCGTCACAGAAACGCCGAACTGCACGTACTATTTTGGTCCTTTTGCCACTGCTAAAGATGCCAAATTAGCGGAACCTGGTTACATCGAAGACTTACAGCAGGAAGGCGCAAGCGGCATTAAAGCAGTGGTGAAACGCTGCAAACCTGTCAGGCTGACCGTGTTCGACGAGGAAAAAGAAATGAAGCCCTGGAAAAACTTGTTCCCGGTGCTGAGCAGCTCACTTTAAGTAAATAGGGAATGTCTCTCAAGCGAAGCGTAACGCTAGCTTTGTAGAACGATCGACTATTCACTGTATGCCTCTGGTATTGCAATGCGAGTCACTCCCGGTTGTTGAAGTAGCCATCGATCGATATCGGCGATCACCTGCCCCGGAATTTCCCAGGGAAACAAGTGCGCCGTTTCGGGATAGCAGCAGACTTCACAGTCCGGGAGTTTTGCCGCAGTTTCCAGACTGGACTGGATTGAAATGTGGCGATCGGCTTCTCCTGCTAGCATCAGAGCCGGACACTGAATTTGGTTGAGTTCTTCCAGTCGGTTATAGCGGCGACGCAAGGCTTGATTCAGCGCATTTTGGGCAGCGCGTGAGGTTTTGAGATAGGCGGGAAAGGCTTCGTCTGCTAAGTGTTGATAGGCAGCGGCATTGTGCTGTTGGATTAGGTAGCGATAGAGCGATCGTTTGCCAAAGGTGTCAATATTCCACTGCCAACCAGGATTCAGCTTATTAACGATCGAAGCCACCCCGGTGTAGAAATTGTCCTGCCAGGTGACAGGGGGATGATCACTCCAGGGACGGGCAGCCGTGCCAACCAGAATTAAACCGCTCACGCGCTCTGGAAACTTTAGAGCAAGCTCCATTGCCAGAATTCCACCTAGCGACCAGCCCAACACCAGAAAGCGATCGATCTGCAGGCGATCGAGCAGCATTTCCAGATCCAGCAGATGATCGGTCATGTCGAACAATTCACGGGTCTGGCTATTGCCGTAGCCACGCAAATCGGGAGCGATCGTCCAGTATCGCTGCGACAAATAATTGGTGAACACAGACATACAGTCTCCCGATCCTGGATGCCCATGCAGGCAAAGAATCGGGAATCCCTGTCCTTGCAGGTAGACAGAGAGAGGGTAGGGATTGGAGGGCATAGGAGTGAAGGGGTGGATTTGATGGAGGGCGTGTCTGTTAAAGCTGCTTGTATTAGGAAGTTCTGATGGCGATCGTATCTTTCTGGCTGCTTTTTCAACAGGATTTCTATTGGATTAACACTGTTGGATCAACACCGCCTAAAATCGCGCTTGATTTTTGCTGCGGACTGCCACATCCCCCCATTTGGCGATAAAGTGGTGTTTTGGAAGTTTTGTATCGGCTGAAATTCGAGGGCATTGCATGGCATCCATTCGTGAGTTGCACGACCAGCTCGTTAATAAAGAACGCTCTGCGGTTGAACTGACGCAGGCAGCACTCGATCGCATTCAGGCATTAGAGCCAAAGCTGCATAGCTTTTTGAGCGTGACGGGCGATCGAGCGATCGAGCAGGCAAAACAGGTGGATGCCAAAATTGCCGCCGGTGAGGAAATTGGCTTGCTAGCAGGGATTCCGATCGGCATTAAAGACAACCTTTGCACAAAGGGCATTCGCACGACCTGCGGTTCTAAGATTTTGCAGAATTTCGTGCCGCCCTACGAGTCTACTGTGACGCAAAAGCTGAACGAGGCAGGCGCAGTTATGGTAGGCAAAACGAATATGGACGAGTTCGCAATGGGCAGCTCGACCGAAAGTTCTGCTTATCAGCTCACAGCGAATCCCTGGGATCTGGAGCGAGTTCCGGGCGGCTCATCGGGGGGGTCGGCGGCGGCAGTGGCAGCAGAGGAATGCGTGGTTGCCCTTGGCTCAGATACGGGGGGATCGATTCGTCAGCCTGCTTCGTTCTGTGGTGTGGTGGGTATGAAGCCGACCTATGGGCGCGTTTCTCGATATGGATTGGTTGCCTATGCCTCCTCGCTCGATCAGATTGGCCCATTTGGGCGATCGGTTGAGGATGCCGCAATTTTGCTGAAAGAAATTGCCGGATACGACCCGCACGACTCTACCAGTCTTAATGTGCCTGTGCCGAATTATGTGGCGAGCTTGAAGACCGATCGCAAGTTTCGCATCGGCATTATCAAAGAAACCTTTGGCGAGGGACTTGATCCCGTCGTGGGCAATGCGGTGAATCAGGCAGTGGAGCAAATGAAAGCTCTGGGCGCAGAAGTCAAAGAAATTTCCTGTCCGCAGTTTCGCTACGGGTTGCCAACTTATTACATTATTGCGCCTTCGGAAGCGTCGGCAAACCTGGCACGCTATGACGGGGTGAAGTATGGCTACCGCACCGATCATCCTGATAACCTGATGACGATGTACACCCAGACCCGCGCTCAGGGATTTGGCGCAGAAGTGAAACGCCGAATTATGATCGGCACTTATGCGCTGTCGGCAGGCTACTACGATGCCTATTACCTGAAGGCGCAAAAAGTGCGAACGCTGATCAAGCAAGACTTCGAGCGAGCGTTTGGACAGGTCGATGTGCTGGTGTGCCCTACTGCGCCGACCACTGCGGTTAAAGCCGGAGAAAAGACCGAAGACCCGATCAGTATGTATCTGCTCGACCTGATGACGATCCCCGTAAACCTGGCGGGACTGCCTGCCCTCAGTTTGCCCTGTGGCTTCGACGGTCAGGGAATGCCGATCGGCTTACAAATGATTGGAAACGTGCTGCAAGAAGAGACTTTGCTGCAAGCGGCTTATGCCTATGAGCAGGCGACGGAGTGGCATTTGCGATCGCCCCAGCTTTAAAGCGGATTGCAGGCTATTTGAAGAGTCACAAAGTTTCTACATTGCCCCTCAAATCCCGAGTTTTTTAGAGGGAGCGGGTGAGCAATTAGGTAACATCATTGCACGGTCATCCGCCTAAAACTTCTAAAAGATAAAAACTACCCTTTCGATCGGGAAACTCCCCTGTCTGACCCTCGATCACCTTCCTATACTGAAAGAAGAGTGTCTTTCTACGTCCCAGGAGGGAGTATGGCTCCAAATCCCAACATCATGCGGGCGGTTGAGCAACTGGGCTATCGTGTGACCGTGGGCGATGTTGCCTCTCAGGCAGGCTTAGAAGTGCGAGTCGCTGAAAAAGAGCTTTTAGCGTTGGCATCGGAAGCAGGCGGGCATCTTCAGGTCGCGGAGTCGGGCGAGATTGCCTATCAGTTTCAGCGCAACTTTCGGGATGTGCTGCGAAACAAGTATTTTCGGCTGCGGGTGCAGGAATGGTGGAATCGAGTCTGGAAGATTTTGTTTTACCTGATTCGGATTTCCTTTGGCATTGTCCTGATCGCGTCGATCGTCCTGTTGTCAATTGCAATTTTGGCGATCGTGATTGCCGCGAATAGCCGTAGCGATGGTGACTCTAATGGGGGCAGTGAAATTCGGATGCCCACGGTTTGGTTTGGCGATGTGTTCTGGATCTTTACGCCCAACTATGGAGACGATCGCGCCTATCACCGCAGGCAACGCAGAGACGATCGGGAAATAAACTTCCTGGAAGCAATATTTTCCTTCCTGTTTGGGGATGGTAACCCAAATGCAGATCTGAATGAACGACGCTGGAAAACGATCGGCACAGTGATTCGCAGCAATGGGGGAGCCGTGATTGCAGAGCAGGTCGCGCCCTATTTAGATGAGCTTGGAAGCCAATCGCAGCAGGAATATGAAGACTATATGCTGCCTGTGTTGAGCCGCTTTAATGGACGACCGGAAGTGAGTCCCGAAGGGCAGTTGGTTTATCACTTTCCCGAATTGCAGGTGACGGCAGACCAGAAGCGATCCAATCCGGTTGCGGCGTATCTGAAAGAACTGCCCTATCGCTTTAGTCGGGCAACGAGTGGACAAATTATCCTGGCGGCAGGTTTGGGCGGCGTGAATATTGTGCTGGCTCTGGTGCTGGGATCACTCCTGGCAGATGGAACGATCGCCGCTCAGCTCGGCGGGCTAGTTGCCTTTGTGGGTAGTATTTACTGGGGGCTGCTAGCCTATGGCGTTGGATTCCTAGCCATTCCGCTGATCCGCTATTTCTGGATTCAGTCACGCAATCGCCACATTGAGTCGCGTAACGACCAGAGGCAGCAGTGGGCTATGCTTCTCAACCAGAAAAACCCAGAAGTGAAGCAAAAGCTACTTTATGCCCGTCAGTTTGCTGCAACAACCGTGGTAGACGAAAAAGACCTGGCATATACCACCGAAACCGACCTAACCGAACAGGAACTCCTACGATCGGACAAGATCGATGAAGAGTGGCAGCGCAGGCTAGAGGCAGGCTCATAGACTGGATTGGACTATATTACGATTGAACTGTATTACGATCGAAGCCCGGCGATAACCAGTGTTTAGATAAACGGTTAGATAGAGGATGCGTTAGTGCAAACACGACGCATCTTTTTTTGCACCCTGCGGAAATCAGTTTCAATCAGTGGCAATCAGGCAATTAATAGCCATTAGCAATTAATTTCAGTGGTGATCAGTTACTGGCGATCGTCACCCAGCGGCGATTACTCACTGAGTGAGTCTACTTAGAACGACAATCAAACCCAAACCTAAACTTATTTTTAAGTACTACATTACCAGTACATTGACTATCACAAAATATTGCAACTGAAACGCTAATGATACAAAACTTTTAGACTAGTTTTTTGGACTGACTTTACCAGAAAAAATATAGAGAAGAACATGGTGGAGTGAATAGAGCAATGCACGATCGCTAATACATAAGCGATACATAAGTGATTCAGTAAAAGCATTCCTGTATTTACTGCAAAATCTACTGGGAAAAAATCTACTGCAAAAGAAGAATGTAGATATTTTTGGGTTAGCGATCGAAGCGACTATTAAACAAATCAAGGAACGCAATAGCACAACGCATCAAGCACTCACCTAAAAGAAATAAATCTTCTTAGAATAAATCATTTGCTCGAATAAAATTAAGATAAGTTAACAATTTCAAGCCGATAACTTCTCTTCCTTTAGGTAGAGATGGCTGTCCTCCGAAACGGGTAGAGTATTTTCCTAATTACAGTGATTTACAGCACAACAAATCCTGGATTGCTTCTCGTTCCCCTTCATCAATGGTTGAATGCAATAAGGAGGTTTTAGTGATTTCATCTGTCTAAATTATGTGAAGTTTATGTGACAGGAAAGTCGCTTCTGGCTACGAGAAAGAGTAGAATTCTTGAAGTGGTTGAAAGCGGTTCCTGAACCAGTCGATCGTCTCCTACGGGAAGCAGTTTCGCATTGGGTTAAATTATTTTCTCAGGGTTTTTCAACCTTTTATTTTTGCCACTAAAAGTGGTGTTTAACTGCAAATCTTTCCTTCGCTTACTAAATTACGAGGTAGGCAAACGTCTATGGCAACGAAATTCCCAAAATTTAGCCAGGGGCTTGCTCAAGAAGTCACCACACGGCGAATTTGGTACGGGATTGCGACTGCCCATGATTTTGAAAGTCATGATGGAATGACGGAAGAGAATCTTTATCAAAAGATTTTTGCTTCCCACTTTGGTCATCTGGCAATCATTTTCCTCTGGACATCCAGTCTTCTCTTCCACGTCGCTTGGCAAGGCAACTTTGAACGGTGGATTAAAGATCCGCTCCACATCCGCCCGATCGCCCATGCGATTTGGGATCCGCACTTTGGTAAACCCGCAGTTGATGCGTTTACTCAGGGTGGCGTGGGTTACCCGGTCAACATTGCTTACTCTGGTGTTTATCACTGGTGGTACACGATCGGGATGCGAACCAACGGTGAACTCTACATGGGTTCCCTCTTCCTCATCCTGTTGTCGGCGATCTTTTTGTTTGCGGGCTGGCTGCATCTTCAGCCGAAGTTCCGTCCGTCGCTGTCCTGGTTTAAAAATGCTGAATCTCGCCTGAACCACCACTTAGCAGGTTTGTTTGGAGTGAGTTCGCTGGCTTGGGCAGGTCACATGGTTCACGTTGCGATTCCTGAGTCACGCGGCATCCATGTTGGCTGGGATAACTTCTTAACCGTGAAGCCACACCCAGCTGGACTTGCACCCTTCTTCACAGGTAACTGGGGTGCGTATGCTCAAAACCCGGACGCTGCTGAGCACGTCTTCACCACGTCTCAGGGAGCCGGAACCGCAATTCTCACCTTCCTAGGTGGTTTTCATCCGCAAACTGAATCGCTGTGGCTGACGGACATTGCCCATCACCATCTAGCGATCGCCGTGATTTTCATCATTGCGGGTCACATGTACCGCACCAACTTTGGGATTGGGCACAGCATTAAAGAAATGCTCAACTCCAAGGCGGGTCTGCTCACTCCTCGAAGTGAAGGTCAGTTCAACCTGCCTCACCACGGGCTGTACGACACTTACAACAACTCACTGCACTTCCAGCTTGGAATTCACCTGGCTGCTCTGGGTGTGGTAACGTCGCTGGTGGCGCAGCACATGTACGCGATGCCGCCTTATGCGTTCATGGCAAGGGATTTCACGACCCAGGCTGCGCTTTACACCCATCACCAGTACATTGCTGGATTCCTGATGGTTGGGGCATTTGCTCACGGCGCAATCTTCTGGGTAAGGGATTACGATCCGGTGCAGAACAAGGGCAACGTGCTCGATCGCGTTCTCAACCATAAAGAAGCGATTATTTCTCACTTGAGCTGGGTATCGCTGTTCCTGGGCTTCCATACCCTGGGTCTGTACGTCCACAACGACGTGATGCAGGCTTTCGGTACACCGGAAAAGCAAATCTTGATTGAGCCTGTGTTCGCGCAGTTCATTCAGGCTTCCCACGGCAAACTGCTTTACAGCATGGATACGCTGCTGTCGAATCCAGGTAGCTTGGCTTCGACCGCATGGCCCAACCACGCCAACGTCTGGCTTCCGGGCTGGCTCGGCGCGATTAACTCCGGCAATAACTCGCTGTTCCTCACGATCGGTCCTGGTGACTTCCTGGTTCACCACGCGATCGCGCTGGGACTTCATGTGACCACGCTGATCGGCGTCAAAGGTGCGCTCGATGCACGCGGTACAAAACTGATGCCCGACAAGAAAGACTTTGGCTTTACCTTCCCCTGCGACGGTCCGGGTCGTGGCGGTACGTGCCAAACCTCTGGATGGGAACAGTCTTTCTATCTGGCAATCTTCTGGATGCTGAATACGATCGCTTGGGCAACCTTCTACTTCCACTGGAAGCACCTGGGCATCTGGTCAGGCAACGTCGCACAGTTCAACGAAAGCTCAACCTACATCATGGGCTGGCTGCGTGACTACCTCTGGCTGTATTCAGGTCCGATCATCAACGGCTATAACCCCTACGGCATGAACAGCATCGCCGTTTGGGACTGGATGTTCCTCTTCGGGCATCTAGTATGGGCAACTGGTTTCATGTTCCTGATTAGCTGGAGAGGCTACTGGCAAGAGCTGATCGAAACGCTGGTCTGGGCGCATGAGCGCACTCCGCTCGCGAACTTGATTCGCTGGAAGGACAAGCCAGTTGCTCTCTCGATCGTTCAGGGTTGGTTAACAGGTCTAGTTCACTTCACAGTGGGTTACATCTTGACCTATGCCGCCTTCCTTATTGGCGCAACCGCAGGTCGATTCCCAGTGAACTAGGAATTGTGGATTGAATTGCTGGTGTAGTGGGCATCCTCCCTTCAATCAAACAGGAGAGATGCCCTCCTACAGGAGAAACAGTGGATTCAATTCCCCTTCCTGAGTGCCATTAACGCTAGTTCCTAGCAATTTTAACAATCAACCCTTTTAAGGTGTTGCCATAAGTCCGGGGCGGGGAGCAGGTCTTCGCCCCCTTTATTATGGGAGCCAGTATTATAGAGGCCAGTAACTCGTCGATCGCCTCACCAACTCTTCCTCTAAGCAGAGGATTGAACTGTATCAGCCTTTCTAGATTGATAGCAATCATCGTAGGCAGCTGCAGCAGTCCAATTTGCTATGAATATTCCGGTATCTCCCTGGACGCTCATACTAGAAACTCGCTTTAAAGTGATTCCAACTGTCCGGAGTGAGTTGAAAGGCTGGAGGCGACGGGCAGAAGAAATTCCTAATCCGGAGCTGCGTTGGCAAGCATTGGCGAGTCTTGCAGCGAAACAATTTCATTGTGAAGGTGGCTCGATTTACGGGTTGCTGGCGAAGCGCCACTGGCAGGAAGCGATCCGGTTTATTGTGGCGTATCAAACGATTAGCGATTATCTGGATAATTTGTGCGATCGCAGCACTTCGCTTGATCCCGCCGATTTTTCTGCCCTGCATGAGTCCATAGCCAATGCACTGACTCCGGGCGCAAAGGGTAAAAACTATTACCGCTTTCGAGACGAGCAGAACGATGGCGGCTATTTGCAGGCGTTGGTGAAAACCTGTCAGGATGTGCTACGCCAAATTCCGAATTATGGAACGATCGCCCCCGCCGTGCATGAGCTAGCCAGCTATTACTGTAATCTCCAGGTACATAAGCATGTGCGAATCGAGGAGCGAGTGCCCCGCTTGCAGATGTGGTTTTCTGCCTATCAAAAGCAGCTTCCTGAACTGCGCTGGTATGAGTTTTCTGCCTGTGCAGGTTCCACGCTGGGAATTTTCTGTTTAGTCGCGTATGGGCTGGATCAGGAGCTGTCAAATGAGTTGACCAATCGCGTCAAGAATAGTTATTTTCCCTGGGTGCAGGGATTCCATATTTTATTGGACTATTTGATTGACCAGGAAGAAGACCGCGTCAACGGAGACTTAAACTTCTGTTTCTACTACAGAAATCATGAGGATATGCTGGAGCGATTCAAGCACTTTATGCAAAACGCGGCTGAAAGTGTTTCCCAGCTTCCCCATACTGGGTTTCATCAGTTAATTAATCAGGCTTTGCTGGGTGTGTATCTTTCAGACAAAAAAGTTAGGCGACAGCAGGAAGTTCAAAATATCGCAAAGCAGCTAATTCACTGCTCAGGCAGTACGGCATCCCTGTTTTTTCGGAGTCGATTATTAATCTCTCACTGATCCCGATTTCGCAGGAGGTTGAAGGATGGCTAAAGTGGCGATCGTTGGTGCAGGACCCGCCGGATGTTCTGCCGGATATCACCTGGCAAAAAGTGGGCATGATGTCACCTTAATGGACAAGCAGGGTTTTCCCAGAGATAAAGTCTGCGGCGATGGCATTAGCATCGAATCGATTCAGGCGATCTCCACGATGGGAATTTATCCGCACGATATTCAGAAACTCGCTTCAGAGTATGCCCCAATTCATCATTTCTTTCTGGGGGTTTCCAATCAAATTAGCCACAGCGAACAAACCAATCTGGAGGCTTACTGCATTCCAAGAGCTGTGTTTGATCAACTTTTGTATGAAAAAGCGATCGATGCAGGATGCCGTTTTCTGGTTCAAACGGTTCACAAAAACAATTGGCATCATCACGGATTGACGGATGCGTTTGACACCATTATTGATGCTCGCGGAGTTTCTGCCGGAGAGGTGAATGCGATCGCGATTCGAGCCTACTGGACAGTGCAGCGGCAAGATTTACCTGAAACTGCGCTGATGGAAGCTCAAATTCATTTCGATCGAAGCCTGGGAGTAAATGGCTATGGCTGGATCTTTCCCGTTTCGACACAGCATGACTTGATTAAATTAAATGTGGGCGTGGGCGTTTGGCTAGACGAATACCAGGAGCTAAAAATCAATGTGATTCAACTTTTTAAGCAATTCGTTGGAAGCAATAAGATTGCACAGCAAATCCTCAGCAAAGTGGTGGAACAGCAATCCCCCAAGGTATTTCCTCTAGCAACTGCTAAAAAAGGAAATAGAGTGACTGACGGGAAAATTCTGAAGATTGGCGATGCGGCAAATTTGACGGATCCGTTGACGGGAGAAGGCATTGCTAATGCAATCCTAAGCGGTTTCCACGTTGCCCAAGCCGTTAATATGAGTCGAACTCCCGAGGCGATCGCAGACAACTGGCAATACCTGTATGAATCTCACTTTGAAGCGGATTTGCGGGCAGGGTTACGCATTAAAGCATTTAGAAAATTCTCCTTTATGAATTATCTGTTGATCTGGTTAATGAAACAGAATCCTCGGATTGCGCGTCAGGTGAGTCATGCGGTAGCTGGAGTGGTTCCCTACAACGAAGTTCTGGCTTCCCTCAAGTACTGAGATCCCATCCACGCTCCACCGTCCGCTAAAGTAGTCTGAGGAAAACGCAGAGGAAACTGCGGCTGGAGGCAGGAAGTATGAATAGAAAAACCTGGAAAACCGTCGGAATTTTCGCGCTGCTGGGATTGGCACTGAGCTGGGTGGTGAGTAGCTGTAGCCCCAGTCCTTCTCGATCGCCCCAAGCAGGTTCAGGGACGGCAGAAGTTGAGTTTTGGACGATGCAGCTTCAACCGCAGTTTACCGACTATTTCAATCAGCTCATTGCCCAGTTTGAGCAGAGCAATCCGGGCACGAAGGTGCGCTGGGTGGATGTGCCGTGGGCGGATATGCAGAGCAAGATTTTGACGGCGGTTTCGGCGAATACGGCTCCCGATGTGGTGAATCTGAACCCAGATTTTGCAGCGCAGCTTGCTGGACGCAATGCCTGGTTAGAGCTGGACGATCGCCTGACCGACACTGATAAACAGCAGTATTTGCCCAAGATCTGGCAGGCGAACACCCTAAACGGCAAGAGCTTTGGTATTCCCTGGTATTTGTCTACCAGCATCGCAATTTATAACCAGCAGATCATGAAGCAAGCAGGGATCAACAAGCCACCTGCAACTTATGTAGAACTGGCTGAAGCCGCGAAGCAGATTAAGGAGAAAACCGGGAAGTACGCTTTCTTTGCCACCTTTGTGCCTGAGGATTCGGGAGAGGTGTTGCAGTCGTTTGTGCAGATGGGGGCACAACTCGTAGACGATCAGGGGAAAGCGGCGTTTAATACGCCTGAAGGCAAGGCAGTGTTTCAATATTGGACGGATTTGTACAAGCAAGATTTGCTGCCCAAAGAGGCACTAACGCAGGGACACCGACGCGGGATTGAGCTATATCAGTCTGGGCAAACGGCTCTTTTGTCAACAGGCCCGCAGTTTTTGAAGACGATCGCTACCAATGCGCCTGCTGTGGCTGAAGTGTCTGCAGCTGCGCCGCAAATTACTGGAGCTACAGGCAAAAAAAGCGTTGCGGTCATGAATCTGGTAATTCCGCGCAAAACGGATCAGCCGGATGCTGCGCTCAAGTTTGCCCTGTTTGTAGCGAACGACCAGAATCAGCTTGCGTTTGCCAAAGCCGCGAACGTGTTGCCCTCGACGGTGGCAGCTCTGAAAGATAGCTATTTCACGCAGGTTCCTAGCTCTGCTCCGGCGATCGATCAGGCGCGAGCCATCAGCGCGAAACAGATGCAGGATGCAGAAGTGCTGCTTCCAAATCAAAAAGAGATTAAGGTTTTGCAAAAGATTATTTACGACAATTTGCAGGCAGCGATGCTGGGCGAAAAGTCGATCGATCAGGCAGTATCAGACGCAGCCGGAGAATGGGATCAGCGATAGGTTGCTAACCTAAGTTGAAATATCTTGATGAAGGGGGGAGGTATCATGAGATGCTTCCCTTCTCTGCTAAAGATTGCTGTACTTTCTGTACAAATTGAGCTTTACAACTGCAAAGCCGAAACTGAGTCGCTACAGTAGAGAAAGGAACCGAAAAACTGAATCTGAAGCAAACTGCTTTTACCGACAGTATTTTTATCACTATTGCGACAGAATTGAAAAGATCTGTAAAGGAATATTAATTCGAATTAATCATCTCCAAGATCTACCATTTCTAAAAAAGACGTGCTATAAGAAGGGGAAGTTGAGCAACACACTCAAACGCTTGAAGTTTCTATCAGAAATACGTTAGTTCTAATGCCATTTTCCTCATTAGTTAATACTGCCGTTTGTTCGCTAATTGATCGATAAACTTTTAGCGCAAATGACGGAGCGATCGAGATTTTGCGATAGCACTAATGCAGCTAAATCTTTGGTAATTGGGAGACGTAGCAAAGACTGATTGAGCTTTGATTGCATTGTGCTGTTAATTGAAGAAAAGGCTGAATTGGGTTAAAAGTTAACTCTAATCATGCTGTTTTTTCTAGCTCTAAGTCCTGGTAGCATCTCGGTGAAAGTGCTTTAGTTTCTTTCTAGTTTTTCGATTTATTCATTGATTAAAGTGCTGATAATAGGCGATCGCTTGAGGGTTTTCTCAGGTTAGATCCTTAAGGCAGCTTACTTTCGATTGCTTATAAAAGCGATCGGACTAAACTTTGGTCTTGTGCGAGTTCTGGTTTTTGCTTGAAGTTTGATTCGTTTCTGTTTGGCTTCGTTTTGACTTCATTAATTTGCGTTATTTCTGACTCAAGAGGTGGATTATGCAGTATTTGTTAGTTGACCTTCATCAGCGGATTGTGGGCACACTGAGCAGCGATCGTTCTTTTTCCGTGGGTGATACTTTTGAAAATCACAATGCTCAAACCTACACGATAATCGGTTTAAATTGGTTTAAGCAGCGTCCACAAACGCCTTCTTTAACCGTAATTCCGGGTTTGCTCAACCGAAAGCTGGCAAACGCTGAGAAGTAATTCGGTTTACACAGGGCATCTTTAAACGTGACTGTTTCTATATCTTTTACAATCCTTGAGGGCGGACAATTGTTCGCTCTTTTTTTTGTTCTTTATTAAATTGCTTCATAGAAAATGGGGATGAGACCGTTAGCTAATCGCTGCTGATGCCATCTGCTGCCTCGTCTAAATTGCTGGAGGTTGGGGCTGAAGCGATTCGGTAGCAGCAGGGATCGTCTTTTCGAATCGCTTCAGCAGGAGATTATGAGGGTTCAGCGATTTCGACTTGCCTTTAAGTTTCGAGATAGCTACTTGCCTGCCGCGTAAACATCTCGTAGTATCGATCGCCGTTTGCCATCAGTTCGGCGTGAGTTCCGGTTTCAAGAATTTTGCCATGCTCCAGCACGATAATCCGATCGGCAAGTTTGGCAAGGGCAAGGCGATGGCTAACGACAATGCTCATTCTGCCCTGGGCGATCGTGCGAAAGATTTGATAAATTTCATGCTCGTTTTTGGGATCGAGGGCAGCCGTGGGTTCATCAAACACCAGCAGTTCCGCCTGGGATCGCAGCAGGGAGCGGGCGATCGAAACGCGCTGCCACTGTCCGCCGGAGAGATCCACACCCTTTTCAAGCTGTTTGCCCAGGGGCGTGTCGAGTCCGTGAGCCAGTTTGTGGGTGAGCTGGGCGACTCCGGCTTCCTCCAGCACAGTTTGAATGGCGCGATCGGACTCCAGTCTGGACAAATTGCCCCAGCCGACATTTTCCCGCAGTGTTGCCGGAAAGCGAGCGTAGTCCTGCATTACCACGGCAATTTTCGATCGCAGCTCGTTCAGATCCAGGTCACGATAATCGCGATCGTTCCAGAGAATTGCGCCTGCGGTAGGGTCATAAAGGCGACAGAGCAGCTTTGCCAGGGTGGTTTTTCCGGCTCCATTTTCGCCCACCAGCGCGATCATTTCTCCACGGCCGATCGTCAGGTTGATGTCCTGTAGCGTCGGTTTTTCGCTGCCAGGATAAGCAAAACTGAGATTTTTGACCTGAATTCCGCTACCCTTGATTTCACCCGAAGAGAAGCGCGGCGATGGGGAGCTGGTCTCTTGGCAAAGCAGTCGATCGCATGACGGGACGGGTGCAGTACCGCTAATGGTTTCAGGCTGTAAATCAAGCAGTGCAAAAAAGGGACGAGTGCCCAGAGATGCATCGTACAGTCCTATGAACGCAAAGACAATAAAAGACACGCTCCTCCGCAGTTCGAGAATCAGTCCGGTAAACAGTGCCAAATCCCCAAAGGTATAGCGACGCTCCAGCACGCCGAGGATGATAAACACGTAGGGAACCGCTGCGCCAATGCCGCTGACTAATGACCAAATGAGGGTCTGGGTTGCGCCAGCCCGTCGCACTCGCTGCATTGCCCCAAAAATTTGTTCAAACAAATCGCGCCATCGCTGAAGCAAAATGGACTGTAAGGAAAATAGCCGCAGTTCTTTGGCATAGGTGTCTTCAGTTAAAACTTTGGCGTAAATTTCCATCTGGCGAGATAGAGCTGCCTGAGTTTCCTCGACGCGCCAGCTTTTATTGTGATGCTTCATATCCACGTAAAACGAGGGCGCGAACCCAATGACCAGCACGATCGGAACCCACCAAGCGATCGACGCAGACAGCAGCACTGAAGGTAAAAAGCGCAGCATCCCAATCAGCAGTTCGAGCAGCTTAAATGTAATTTCCTGAAGCTTAGACAGGCTCTTTTCCTTGGTCAGCGTGATCAGATTTAGCCGCTCTGGATTCTCAAACAGCGCAATGTCATTGAAGTTGGCCACCTTCTCGATCATCTGACCCTGAGCATAACCCTTTACCCGATCGCGCAATGCCGTAATGATATTGGTCTGAATGGGCTGAAGCGAATCAACAGCAATGTTAAACACAATCGTAACCACGATCGCCGTCAGTAAAAGCTGATTGTTCAGCAGAATTGGGAGCGAATTTCCGGTCACATTTGCGGCTAGCAAACCGGTGACTTCATCGATTACGACTTTGCCAAAATAAAGGGCGATCGATGGGCCTGCCCCCAACACCAAATTCAATAGCAATAAGTTGATAATTTCTCGCGGAGCCGATCGCAGTACAAGGGCTACACTGCGGCGCAGAACTTGTCCCACAGGCATTTCAGCAGATTGTTCTTGGGGCATTGCTTTCGTAAATTGAGCAAATCGCATCGGTAAACAGAGTTCTTTTACAAAAGGGTGAAATGAAGCTCATTTCGACCGATCAATACACCCGACCAGAATGGGCGAAGCGAGCAATTTGAGTCAAAGACAAGACTTTTGAAACATCCTTCAGAGACGATCGCGTAGACGCAGCGGAAAGGGCGATCGGTGAACCGCCCCTAGCAAATCGATTAACTTTTGAACCCTTTTGAACCAATCACACTAAGCGGCAAGAATAAACAGCACCAGCACGATCAGCGTTAACAGCATCAGCAGAGTCGGCAGGAAGCTTTTTTCTTTCGGCTTAGACAGGTCGCGCTGAAAGCTGCATGAAAGGCAAACAAACTTGTCGGCGTTGCGCTGATAAAGCGTTTGTTTTGAGCATTGCGGACATTCAGAGAAGCGTGTTGGTTCGTCGGGGTAGGAGTAAATATATTCTCGACGAGCGGGAGGCAAGCGACGATCGTTCATAGGAACCTCCGGGGATTGAAGGGGGCTGAAAAAATGAGTCGGTAAGGAAGCGAGGCGCGATCGATCTTGAAAACCAGCAGTAGAGACAACAAGCCAATGAGGATGAATTACGGAAGCTGTATTACACGAAACTACATGATAATACAGATCTTCTGAATTCCAGCTGAATCTCTTCTGGTCCGATCCAGTCATTCTGCTTCTAAAATCGACAAGGGAACGCAGGAGGGCACAACGCATGAAAATTGGCTTGGTGGGAACCGGACTGATGGGTTTGCCAATGGTGGAGCGACTGCGGACTGCCGGAGAATTTGTCACCGCATGGAACCGCACAGCCAGCAAATTGCAGCCGCTCAAAGATGCAGGAGCGGAACTTGCCTCCTCGGCAGCCGAACTGCTGCGATCGTCTGAATTAATCTTGCTGATGCTGACCGATGCCCCGGCAATTCACGAAGTTTTGCTGGTCGAAGAATGCCGCTCTTTGCTTGCCGATCGCACCGTGATCCAGATGGGAACGATTGCACCGCAGGAAAGCCGCGATTTGCACGATGAGATACGGCGATCGGGTGGATTTTATCTGGAGGCTCCGGTGCTGGGCAGTATTCCAGAAGCAAAAGCCGGGACGCTTCAGGTGATGGTCGGCAGTACGCCGGAACAGTTTGAGCAGTGGTCGCCGATTTTGCGTCAGTTGGGCATGCCGCGCTACGTCGGGGAAGTTGGCTCGGCGGCTGCGCTAAAGCTGGCACTGAATCAGCTTATTGCCGCGTTAACGACTGCTTTTTCGCTCAGTCTGGGTTTCGTGCAGCGGCAGAATGTACCGATCGACACCTTTATGCAGGTGTTACGCCAGAGCGCGCTATATGCGCCTACCTTTGACAAGAAACTTCAGCGCATGATCGATCGCGATTTTGCCAACCCCAACTTTCCCACCAGACATTTGCTCAAAGATGCCAATCTGTTTTTGCAGGAAGCCCGCAATCTCGGCTTGCAGGTGGATAGTTTAGCAGGCATTCAGCACATCATAGAGATTGCCTGCACCGAAGGGTTAGCCGACGCAGACTATTCCGCTTTGTTTGCCGCCGTGAATCCTGAAGCAGGGAATCCTGAAGCAGGGAATCCTGAAGCGGGGAATCCTGAATGTTCCTGACTCGTGAATGCCTATGACTTCTTCTCCCCAATCTCCTCAATATACAGTCAGCGTTTGGGAAGGCATCGCCATTACGGCGGGAGCTGTTCTTCTGGTTGCAGTCGGTTTAGCAGGGCTGGGCGTTAAAGCTCTGAACAATGCGTTTGATCCGCGTCGGGCACAGGCAACGGCTCAAAGCATTGCTGATTATCAAATTGCGGGCGGTTCGAGGGGCGTTTTCGGCACAAATCTGGGCGGCGGCAAACTGGCAGTGATGAATAGCTTATCTCCCGTTGCTCTGCCTGCCCTGCCCGCCGGAACTAATGCGCCACCCCAAACTGAACTCTTTCTGGCAAGAATTCCGATTACTGAAGGCGCAACTGATCCCAGTTCTGAAGAGGATATCACTGGGGATAGCAGCGTTTTTCTCTCAGGATTTTCTTTTTCCTATCAGGATGTGGACACGTTTCAAATTCACAGTGCCCGAACGGAAAATCGGCTTCTCTGCGGCACAAGTGTTCCCGTCACGATTCAGACTGGACATTTAACCGTAGCAGCAGGTGCACCCTCGATTCCGGCTGTGCGCTATCAGGGGGAAGCCAACTTCAAAGCGCATACCTATATTGCGATCGTCTCTGCTTTAGGCGAACGGGCAGAAGATCGGGCGATCGAGGTTTTTGATTCACTGCGTTGCCGATAGCATCATGTTCTCACTGGATGCCCTGAGCAATTATTTTTCGCTGGAAGGCAGGAAGAAAGACTCCGCTTCCTGCATGAGGAAATCTAGCTCCTCAGGATTGCTGGCTTGGCTGCTGAAGTCTCTGCCGTCTGAGGATTTCAGCGTGATTTCCAGCATTCGATTTTCAAACAGTCGATCGCGCAAAAAATCGAGTACCTGCATAAGATAGGGCAATCGCACTTCGGCTTCCAGCACCGCCGGCAAAAAGCCACTAATATTGCGCGGCATCATTCCGATCGGCATTTCGGGGGCAACTTTCACCGCAACCAGGGTGACATCCTGCACCCCTTCCCGATTTCTAAGCTGGGGCAAAACCTGCTCGATCTCGGCATAGAGCTTTCGATCGCCCAACTCACGATCCCGAAGGGCGATGCGCATCCGAACTGCCACCTGCACTCGATTAAAGAGAGCGTTCGCCATGAATGCCACCTAAGACGAATAATCTCGATATTGTAGGAGGCTGTTGTCGAATTCGCGTCCCTCAAGAGGCGGTTTTAGTGAAGAACCCTGGTTTGATGATCAGCGTTTTTGGGCTATTCGACCCGGACTTTCAAATTGTTGTCCACGTTATCGTATCCGGTGATAAATCCATTTTTTAGCTCGATTTTGCTGTTGCCATAGCTCAGCGTTTCGGTACAGCTAGGGTCGTCTAGCTCCACATGGGTGGGTGTGCCCTGAATGCGGAACAGGTCCTCCCGCATCGAGTTCATCGTCCAGTAGGGCTGGTTAGAAGTCTGTCCAACGGGAAGGGTCTGCACGTACAGGTTATTACTGAAGTTGCGATAGCCGGTAACGCGATTATCAGTTAGCTCGATGGTGCTATTGCTGTAGTAGAGCAGTTCTTTTTTGGAGTATTCGTATTGAGTCACACGCGAGGGGGTTCCCTGCACAGCAAAAACTTCTTCCTTGGTAGAACCCAATCCCCAGAAGGAAGCGGCTTTTTTGAATGAATGGTCGGGCTGCGCGGTTACTCTCAAGTTGCGATCGAAGTCTTCATAGCGGATGACTACCCCATTTCGCAGCTCAACCGCACTTTTGCCGTAGCGCAGCACTTCTTTGCACATCGAGTCATAGCGATCGGTCGAGGAAGGTTTACCCTGAATGCCAATCACTTCGGCTCGGCGCGATCCCGCTGACCACAGACCCTCCCCTGGAGCGGTTTGAGTTGATTCTTCGGCTTTGCGCTGAGCATACTGCAAATTGCGCTCGTACTGCGGAATCCGCGATTGAGCAACGTCATATCGAGCATAAGACATCGGAACCTGACGCATCAGGTCAATCGCTTCTTGCCACCACTTGGCAACTATCTTCCATTCTTCGACGGAATTTGCCTGCTGCGTGAGTTCAGATGCGCTCACTGCCCGATTGACTGCCCATCGAAACGGCTCTGCCTGGGCTGCGGCAAAACTGCGGCTACTGCCTAATCGAAGATCTTGCGTGGCAACGACGATCGCAAACCCAACGCTTGCTCCCATCAAAGCAATTCCTAATACAGGCGATAGCAGCCTTCTGCCCGGCAACCTGCGTCGTGGCGGGGGTGGAGGAGGGACCTGACCTAAAAATTCCATCTCATAGTAAAGATTCCGTTTGTCCCTGCTGTTTTTGCCGTGAGCGTCGCGTCGGTTTTTCATGCTGGTTTCCGGCGATACACGTGATGGTTGAAACACCAATAGTATAGGTGCGAATCTGCTAAAGTAAATATTTTTAAACCCGAATCCTTGAAAATTTACGTAATTTTGCCCTCGCCATACTGGTGCAGCCAGTGATTCAACAGTTCAGCAGCCGTAGTGCGCTGATAGCGATCGGGTAATTGGGGGGAACTCACGACAGTTCTGCACAAAGTTTTAACATGATATCCACAGATCTGCTGTGGTGCCCGCCACAAATCCAGGTGACGTACAGCCGGATCGGCATAAAAGCTATCGCCACCGCTGCCCAGTAATGCCGAACTCCAGTGAGTAAAGGCATCATGGCTCAGCCGATGAATCGGGAAATTGCCCCAGAGCGGCACCCCCCAGCCATCGATCGCAATCACAGCTTTGACCGTTCCCCCTGCTGCCTGCCACTGCTGCGCAGCCCCGATCGCCGCAACGACCCCCGCACTAAACCCGATAAACACCAGTGAATTGACATTTTGATGTATTTTTTCGGACTGTCGGATGCGAAGCTGCTGCTGCAAAAAAGCGAACATATGCAGACCGGAATAGGGCGGGTAGCGATCGGCAGGGTAAATCAGCTCTTGAGGAGAACACACTTCACCAGAACTGCGTCCGATGCTCGTTCGTCCTAACCCTTTCAGGAAGCCGATCGTCAGCTCAGGCGGATGATATCCCGGACAAATTACGATCGTCATGCTTGGTTTTTCTGATTGCCGGATTTTTGAAGCAGCACTGTTAGGGCAGCACTGACAGCATTATCGCCGAATTGCATTATGGCAAATTGCATTATTACCGAATTGCCCGCCTTAGCCCGTGCCAAATCAGTCCTGCAACAATTAACCCCAACCCAGCTTGCCAAACGATCGGCTCCACCCAAAACGCCAGCAGCAGACAGGACAATAAGCCCACGATCGACACCCAAGCAGGATAGAGCCTTTCTGCAACCGGAAGCCGTAGAGCTGCCCCGTTGGTAATGGCGTAATAAATGAGAACGCTGAACGCACTAAACGACCAGGTGGTTTTCACGTTGCCCACCAGCACCAATAGCCCGATCGCCCCACTTACCCCAAAAACTGCCCAGGTTGGAGTTGCCTGTGTTCGGTTGAGCTGAGCAAAGCAATGTGGCATATCCGATCGCCGTCCCATTGCCAGCAGCACCCGCGATAGCCCCAAAATCAGATTGAGCAGCACGCCCAGCATTGCCGTCATTGCGCCGATCGCTAACACCAGCGAACCGCCGGCTCCCGCGACCTGACGGATTGCCGCTTCCAAGGGAGCTGTGCCGCTTAGCCCACCGACGCCCACTGCCCCAATTCCAACGGTGGCGATCGTGCTATAGAGCAGCAGAGTGAGTCCGAGACACACAAGCATTGCTTTCGGAATCGTCTGGCGCGGGTTTCGAGCTTCTTCGCCCATCGTGGCAATTCTGCCGTATCCGGTGTATGCCACAAACATGAGGGCACTCGCTTCCAGCACGCCCGTAGGCGATGTCGTGAAAAAAGGCACCAGGTTCTGTGAGCCGTTCTGCACCGCAAACGGCAAACAAGCAAGTACAAAAAAGCCGAGTGCCAGCAGCGTTACTGCCACAATTACCGTATTCGCTGCATTTGATCGCTTAATGCCCTTCAGCACGATCGCGGTGAGCGTTACGACGGCAATCAGGGCGATCGTCACGAGCGGCACAGCATTACCGCCGAGGTCACGTCCGAGCAGGTTCAGCAAATATCCTGCAAACCCCAGCGCCGCCGTTGCCGCCGAAGCTGCCTTTGCCACCAAAAACATCCAACCTGCTGTGAAGCCGAGCCAGGGTGTGAGATAACGATAGCCATATTCATAGGTTCCACCGCTGACTGGATGACTGGCTGCAAGCTGGGCACTGCTCAACCCATTGCAAATTGCGACGATCGCCCCAATTAAAACTGCCAAAATCACCGCAGGCCCGGCTAAGTTCGCCCCAATGCCAATGCTGACAAAAACCCCTGTGCCGACGATCGATCCTAGCCCCATAAGGGTCGCCCCTAAAACTCCGAGTTCGCGTTTAAGTTGGGGTTGGGGGGCAGCAGTAGACATTTTTGCTTCAGGTCAAACTCCAGGCTCGGGTCAGTTTGGGAATGGGGCGATCGCCCCCATCATGGCAAATCTCGTGTCTCAAACCATGTCATTCAAGCTACATCTTGTCAGTGACATCCTGCGACCTGCTTTGAGTTTCATCACGTTGTCAAATCTCCTGCTTCAGGAGGAGGGAGGGGCAATGGACAACTTTTCCCACTCCTCAAACAACCTGTAACTCGCTGCGGCTGAAATTCTGCACTCAAGATTTTGTACTTAGCAGAGCCAACCACAGAACGGGCAGCAAAGAAAACTTTACATTTGCTGCATAATTTCACAAAACAAATTTATAGCCGTCCAAAGGAATTTCAGAAAAAATTAATGTATTCTTTCCGTAGATGTAGTCCGACTTTCTGTATTTCTTCTATGCTTGGTATCTATGTTTAGAACGGATACTCGATACGGACATAGACAAACTTTGATAAGGATACGGAAAGCAACAGAAACTCTGTGGGGCTGAGTTAATTCACTGCTTATAACGCTGGGAATTTGATCGCTGTGAATTCCATCACAGGGCTAAACAGAGTTAAAGGCTTTAATAAAGGGCAGTCGAAAGTTCACTTCAGCTTAATTTGTTTGTCACACGCCATCGTTATCTTACTTATACGATTAAGCGACTTCAAACGATTGCATTGAGCGAAGACTGAAAGACCCACCAGCTAAATAGATCATGACCTTGGGTAACTGCGGACAGGCAGTTGTTTTGGGTAATTGTTGCAGGTAGCTATTGCAGGTAACTATTGCTCTCTCCACAACACAGTCGTCGCTTCGCTTTTCGCTTAATTTCCAACGCTGAACTTCAAGTTGAACTTCAAGATGTTGCTTAGCCCATTTCCAGGAGGTGAGTTTTACGAATGAATCCAACGAAATACTCCCGATTTATTCGATTTCTACAGGAGGATTTGGCCCTGTCTGCGGCTTCAATCGCGATCGCAATGCGCTATCGTGAGCAAGATCCTGGACCTCTGCCGATGATCCTCTGGCAATATGGCTTGGTAACGCTAGAACAGCTCGATCGCATTTTTGACTGGCTCGAAACAGCGCAGCCCTAAAACGGCTCCGGCTCTTCAGATTGCTCCCCGGAATTGCGCTAGCACTGAGGAACTTTTTGGGCATGCCGCCGATCGAAGCAGAAACGTGGAGCAGTCGAAAAATATCTCAACCGATTGCCCCGATCATTAACCTGATCATTAAAAATGCGAGCAAAACTGTTTTGGGCAGGAATCGGTGTAGTAAGCTGGATTTTTCTTGGAATGATCCTGAGCTTGATTGGGGGTTCGGTCATCGGTTTCAGTCAGATTGATGGCTTGATCAGGTTTGGTGCAGCGATCGGGCTAGCCATTGGTTTGTTTTATAGCGGTGCGGCGTTGCTGACTGCGTTATTGGTGCATTCCCGTCGCGTAATGCCCTGGATGATTAGCAGCTCCCTTGCCTGCGCGATCGTGTGTTTCTTTATAGCCATTGGGCTGGGCGGTTATCCCAAACACACTCAAGCAGATCTAAGTTTTCTCTTGATCGCGCCAGTTAGTATCGCGCTTGGGGGACTGTTGGGAAGTGGGCTGGGTGTGGCGTTTTGGCGATCGAGGATGGGTGTTTAGAAGGTTTGAAACGCGTTTGAAACGCATTTAAGGTGCTACATCGCCTCCTAAAAATGACGCATCCGCAAGCTCACATGGCAGAATTTAGAAAGTGAAACGCCGTGATTCCTCAGAATTTCCAATGACTGCAACGATTTCCACCCTCGCTAGCCAGTATGACCCGTTTGCCACTGAAGCCAAGTGGCAGAAATCCTGGGAAGAGAATCAGGTCTTTAAAGCAGACCCCGATCGCGGCGGTACGCCTTACTGTATCGTGATTCCGCCGCCAAATGTGACGGGCAGCTTGCACATGGGGCACGCCTTCGACAATACCCTGATGGATGTGCTGGTGCGGTATCACCGCATGCGGGGTTTCAATACGCTGTGGCTACCGGGAACGGATCACGCCAGTATTGCCGTAAGTGCGATTCTAGACAAAGAGCTGCGATCGCAGGGCAAAACCCGCTTTGATGTGGGACGCGAGGCATTTCTGGAGCGCGCCTGGGAATGGAAAGCAGAGTCAGGCGGCACGATCGTCGGTCAGCTTAGAAGTCTGGGCGTGTCGGTAGACTGGACTCGCGAACGGTTCACAATGGACGAGGGGCTGTCTGAGGCAGTCGTAGAGGCATTCAAGCGGCTGTACAGCGAAGGATTGATTTACCGGGGCAAGTATCTGGTGAACTGGTGTCCTGCCACCCAGTCGGCGGTGTCTGACCTGGAAGTAGAAAATAAAGAAGTGCAGGGCAACCTCTGGCATTTCCGCTATCCGCTCAGCGATGGGTCAGGTTACCTGGAAGTCGCTACCACCCGCCCAGAAACGATGCTGGGGGATACAGCCGTGGCAGTGAACCCCGAAGACGATCGCTACAAGCATTGGGTGGGCAAAACGATTCGCCTGCCGATTATGAATCGGGAAATTCCCATCATTGCCGATGAATACGTCGATTCCAGCTTTGGCACGGGCTGCGTCAAAGTCACGCCTGCCCATGACCCAAACGACTTTGAGATGGGAATGCGGCACAATCTAGAGTTTATCAACATTCTTAATAAAGACGGTACGCTGAACGAAAACGCCGGAGACTTCCAGGGACAGGATCGGTTTGTGGCGCGCAAGAATGTGGTCAAACGGCTAGAGGAAGAAGGTTTCCTGGTCAAAATCGAAGACTACAAACACACCGTTCCCTACAGCGATCGCGGTAAAGTGCCGATCGAGCCGCTGCTCTCAACCCAGTGGTTTGTCAAAATTCGTCCTTTAGCCGATCAGGCGCTGGACTTCCTGAATAACCAAGACGAGCCGATTTTCGTGCCGGAACGCTGGACAAAGGTGTATCGCGACTGGCTGGTGAATCTGAAGGACTGGTGTATCTCGCGCCAGCTCTGGTGGGGACATCAGATTCCGGCTTGGTATGCAGTCAGTGAAACTAATGGCGAAATCGCAGACAATACACCGTTTGTAGTCGCAGTGAACGAAGCAGAAGCCCGATCGCTGGCAGTAGCCCAATTCGGGGAAGAGGTGCAGCTTCAGCGCGACCCAGATGTGCTGGATACCTGGTTTTCGTCGGGTTTATGGCCCTTCTCCACAATGGGCTGGCCCCACGACACAAAAGATCTGGAGTTCTACTACCCCACTTCCACCCTTGTTACCGGATTCGACATTATCTTTTTCTGGGTTGCCCGGATGACGATGATGGCGGGACACTTCACCGGGAAGATGCCGTTTAAGCACGTCTATATCCACGGGCTGGTGCTGGACGAAAACGGCGAAAAGATGTCCAAATCGAAGAACAATGGCATCGATCCGCTGATTCTGGTTCGCAAATACGGCACAGACGCGCTGCGCTATACCTTGGTCAAAGCCGTTGCTGGAGCCGGACAGGACATTCGCCTGGAATACAACCGCAAGACTGATGAATCCGTCTCGGTGGAAGCTTCGCGCAACTTCACGAATAAGCTGTGGAATGCCTCCCGGTTTGTGATGATGAACCTGGACGGACAAACGCCGGATCAGCTTGGCTTCCCAATTTTGGATGAGCTGGAACTGAGCGATCGCTGGCTCTTGTCCCGCTATCATCAAGTGATCCGCCAGACCGCAAACGATATCGATCAGTTTGGCTTGGGCGAAGCGGCGAAAGGGCTATATGAGTTTATCTGGGGCGACTTCTGCGACTGGTATATCGAGTTGGTCAAGTCGCGTCTGCAAGATCAGGATTCCGCTTCCCGAAAAGTAGCGCAGCAGGTTCTTGCCCACGTTCTCGAAGGGACACTGCGATTGCTGCATCCGTTTATGCCCCACATTACCGAGGAAGTCTGGCATACGCTGACTCAATCGGGCGATGACCAGTACCTTGCGCTTCAGGTATACCCAACGCTGGACGAATCGCTGATCAATCCCGACCTGGAGCAGCAGTTTGACCTGATCATCGAAACCATTCGCACGGTGCGAAATCTGCGCGCTGAGGCAGACATCAAGCCCGGAGTCAAAGTCACAACCGTCTTCCAGACAGAGAACGATCGCGAACGAGAAATTCTCACCGCTGCCCAGCCCTACATTCAAGATTTGGCAAAGGTCGAGCAGCTTAATATCCTGAAGCCTGAACCTGCGCCGATTATTTCCACAAAAACCTCAGCTCTGGCTCCGATTGCAAAACCGTCGAAGGCAAAACCAGAACGCACGCCTCGCCAAAAATACACGCGGGCTGCGGTGAATATCGGGGTACTCTTCGCCCTCTTTGTTGCAGCAAAGGTGCTTTATGCCGTTGTAAGTGAGATTAATAGCCTGCCGCTGCTGCCTACTCTGTTCACGCTGATTGGTTTAGGTCGTAGCGCATGGTTTGCCTATCAGAATTTCTTGTTTGCTGAGAACCGACAGGCACTCGGAGATAACCTACAAGCCTTTACTAAAGAGGTATTTGGTCAGTTTGAAGATGTAGTAGACGCGATCGTGGATGTGGAAGCCGAAGCTACTCCCCTGACATTACCCGCAGCAGGTCAAACCGAGGGTCAAACGATCGTAGGGGTGGTGGGAACAGTGCAGGTTTCGATTCCGCTAGCGGGCGTGGTCGATGTCGAGGCACTGCGATCGAAGCTGCAAAAAGACTTGAACAAAGCCGAAGCTGAGATTGCGTCTCTGTCTCAACGATTGAGCAATCCCAAATTTGTTGATAAAGCTCCGGCAGATGTGGTGCAGGGTGCAAGAAACGCGCTGGCAGAAGCGGAGACTCAGGCGCAGATTTTGCGCGATCGGCTGAATCAGCTCTAGCAATTCATCAAATCCTAATCTGCCCTACGGCAGAGGATCATCTAATCCATAATGATAAAAAGATATACTCTTTCCAGAACGGGTTCACCCTTGCAGGAATGATGCACTTGGCTCAGGTGACACAAAAAGATACAGAGGGCAGGATGCAGCTTCGCCTCCTGGCTCAACAAAAAGCTGAACACGCTTGGGCATTGCTTGACGACGCGGAAAATCGCCTCTGGATCGAGCAGGCAGATTACAACGAGGGTGCGCTGGTGCTGGTTGAGCTTTCCCCCCTGCGGCAAATTCAGCAGATTCAAGACGCGACCCACTGGATACTTGCCCTGGTTGAGCAATATCTGACGGTGGGAATGACCCCCGTGCTGTTGCAGGAAGAAGTGCAGCGAGCGGAACAGTGGCGGCAGTCGCTCACGCTAAAAAGCCAGGAGCTCGGTCGCCGTGCCCTAGAAATTGAGGCGCGTCGCGATCAGATTCAGGAGCTTGAAGAAAATCTGAAAATTGAAAAGGAAAAGCTAGAGCAAATGGCAGCTCAGGTTCGAGCCAATCTAAACGGAAAACCCTGCCCACCGCCGGAGCCGGAATCTTAGCTTTGAACGCTATCCGATCGCTGCCAGTGCTGCATTTCTTCTGAAACAAAGTAGCTCACCAAATCGCGATACATCTTTTCGATCGCGTCTGCACTCAGTCCTTCTGTTTCTGCCCAGACTCGTCGATCTACCAGCATTGCCTCTAGCCGCTCTGGTGCTTTGACGCTAGTTTCGCTGGTCTTAAACTGAGCAGCTGCCTTCACATAGGCAAAGCGTTGACCGAGAAGCGCGACGATTTGGCGATCGATGCGATCGATTTCCGATCGAATTTCTGCCATGTTGGTACATTCGTCGGGAGTTTTCATGCAGTGGAAATTGGGGATAGAGGCAGCAATCTAACGGGCAACCGCAGGCAAAGCCCGTTGCTCAGGCAGTTCCGTCGGGGTTGAACTCTCTGGTAACTCTCGACCATTCAGCAATAGCTCTCGAATCATCCGGGCTGCCACCCGCTGACCCAATCCGCCGATGATTTCCTGTCCCATGCCTCGCGCTTCCGGCTTTGCCAGCAAACGGGGGACGATCGGCAAAAGCTGAGCTGGATCAAATCCGGGTGTGCTTCGCAGCAGGTCAATTACCCGCGCTAGGTGTTCAGCATTACCGGGGATTTCCAGCTTTTTGGGCTGTTTGGTCTGGAGCCCGACCCACGATCGCAGATTGTTTGTGACCTGATCGATCGCGCTGCGTCCAGCCGTATCAACGTTGTTGATAATCTCAGTCACCAGGAACTCGCGAATAAACTCGCCCCGTTCTGAGAAGATAAACTCAACCGCCTGATTTAGAGCAAAGTTAATATCGTAGTCCTGGCTATCGCGAGCGTTTCGCAGTAGGTTTTCTAAGCGATTCCAGCGAAAGGTTCCATCTTTAAATAACAAGCCTTGCAGCGAGTTACGCAATTGCGGAGCCGGATCGGTGAGGAGCCGCTTTGACACATAGGGATACGCTTTGCTCAGCACCTTGAAATTCGGATCGACGTTAATTGCAATCCCTTCTAGGGTTACCAGCGATCGAATAATCAGCGCGTAGTAGGCTGGAACCCGGAACGGATATTCATACATCAATGCCGAGAGTTTATCTGTAATGCTCTTGATATTAATCTCGGCAACGCTTGCGCCCAGCGCTTCATTAAAAACAGCAGCAAAAGCAGGGATGATCGGCGTCAGGTCAGTATCGGGCGTGAGAAACTCCAGATTGACGTAATCCTGCGCCAGCGCGTCAAAATCACGATTTACCAGGTGGACGATCGCCTCGATCAAGCCATATCGCTGCGGCGGCATTACCTCGCTCATCATGCCAAAATCGAGATAGGCGAGTTTGCCTTCAGGAGTCGCCAGCAGGTTTCCGGGATGCGGGTCGGCATGGAAAAAACCATGCTCTAGCAGCTGCCGGAGCGAACACTGTACGCCTACATCAACGAGATAGCTGGCATCAATGCCCTGTGCCCGAATTTCTTGAAGCTGAGTGAGTTTTGTGCCCGTAATCCATTCCATTGTCAGCACGCGCCGCTGAGTGTAGTGCCAGTAGATTCGAGGGACATAAATATCGGGCAGATTGCCGTAGAGCTGAGCAAACCGCTCTGCGTTGCGTCCTTCCTGGGTGTAGTCCATCTCCTCGAAGATGCGTGCACCAAACTCGTCGGCAATGGCAACCAGGTCACTGCGAATCCGCTTAAAGGTTCTGCCTGCCCAGGCGGCAAGCTGACGCAGAATGTAGAGATCCAGCGTGATTTGCTGTGCTAATCCGGGACGCTGCACCTTCACTGCAACGGTTTCACCGCTCTTGAGTTTGCCTTTATACACCTGTCCCAGAGAGGCAGCCGCAAGAGGTTTTTCAGACAGCTCCGCATAGATATTTTCGGGACGATCGCCTAACTCTTCCTGGATAAACTGAAACGCGATTTCATTCGGGAAAGGCGGCAACTGATCCTGTAAACGAGTCAGCTCT
Source organism: Cyanobacteria bacterium FACHB-502 (assembly GCA_014695325.1). GTDB lineage: Bacteria > Cyanobacteriota > Cyanobacteriia > Elainellales > Elainellaceae > Leptolyngbya_A. The sequence continues at coordinate 173,573 of JACJNZ010000029.1, forward strand.
TCCAGATACGCGGGCGGAACCAGATCAGGACGGGTTGAGAGTGCCTGCCCTACTTTAATGTATGCCGGACCAAGATAAGTCAAGATTTCTCGCAGCCGTACTGCGCGCCTATGCTGATTGCGCTCGCCCTTTCCCCTTTGCCGATCCCACCATAGCGACAGCGCAAATCCAAAAAACGACCAGAAGATCGCTAGCAGTCGCCCGACCACCTGAAACGGACGGCGACCGTAGTAAGCAGCGATCGCGAGTGGGTCGTATTGTTGGGCTTCCATGGCGTTTGGCTGAACTGATTTCAGATGCTCTTGAGGAGCCGGAAACAGTTCGCTTTCAACGACAAGACCAGAAGCAGCGTTCGCGTTCGGTGAAGAAGGAAGGGTTTGCATGGGAGATTGTCTCAAGAAGACAGATTAATAGCGTAACAATCTGCTTTAGGCAGAGCCGTCCACCCTCTGAGCGACTTTCGGAGCGACTTTAGAATCGGGGGAAGCTTCAGCGATCGGCGGAGGCTTAGACTGCAACGGCTAATGTAAAGTATTGTAACCCTACCCTTTGTTGAATTTGAAATTTAACCAGGCGATAAATCCGCACCTGACCGTATTCGGTTGTAGACACTGGGTTGACTGATCTCTACTGGATAAAGCGAATAGGGTAAAGCGGGTAAAGAATGTTAAGCCTTGCAAATCTGATAGATGACAGAAACGGGGCTTGGGGCTAAGTTTTTAGAAGAGAGTAATTCAAATGTTCTCTATCAGGTATCCGCTCCAGAGTTAGTCCCACTACACTGGTAGTAGCTGCTTGAAAAAAGCGATTTGAAATCTTGCATTTCCAGGTCAAAGCGAATTTTGCTCCATGCTGATCTCCCTTCAGATTGAAAATTTTGCCTTGGTTGACCAGTTAGACCTGGAGTTTGGCACAGGGCTAAACGTCCTGACTGGAGAAACCGGGGCGGGAAAGTCGATTATTTTAGATGCACTCGATGCGGCTTTAGGCGGCAAAGTGACCAGCCGAGCAGTTCGAACTGGGGCTGAACGAGCGACGATCGAAGCCACCTTTGACCTCGACCCTGCCTTAATTCACTGGCTCTCTGAGCAGCAGATCGAGCTGGTAGACGATATGACGCTGGTGTGCAGCCGCGAACTTACCGCTAACCGGGGAAACGTCCGCAGCCGTTCCAGGGTGAATGGGGTGCTGGTCAACAAACAGCAAATGGAATCCCTGCGCGAGCGACTGCTGGAAATTACTGCCCAGGGGCAAACGCTTCAGTTAGGGCAGACTGCCATTCAGCGCGATTGGCTCGACGGCTTTGGCGGCAGTGCGGTCATTGAGCAGCGCGATCGCGTCAGCAAACTCTACGCCTCCACCCAGCAGGCACTGCAAACCCTCGAAAAGAAACGCCAGTTTGAGCAGCAGCGGCTTCAGCAGCTCGATTTGTTTGAATACCAGGCGAAAGAACTGCGATCGGCAAATCTGCATGACCCCGACGAACTGACTCAGCTTCAGCAAGAGCATCAGCGGCTCGGCCACGCTGTCGAACTTCAGCAGCAGAGCTATCAGGTGTATCAAGCACTTTACCAGAACGATCGCGGCTCCCATGCCTGCGCCGATCTGCTAGGTGAAGCAGAGCATACCCTGACGGACATGATTCGCTACGACGAGCAGCTTCAGCCGATTCTAGACATGGTGCTGGAGGCAATGGCGCAGGTCGAAGAAGCCGGACGGCAGATTAACGCCTACGGCGAGAGCCTGGAAACTGACCCAGAGCGGCTGCAAGAAGTCGAAGAACGCATTGCCCAGCTCAAGCAAATTTGCCGCAAATACGGTCCGACCCTGGCAGAAGCGATCGCCTATAGCGAAAGTTTGCAAAAGCAGCTCGAAGACCTGACCGGAGGCGCGCAGTCCGTTGAGGAGCTAGAGCAGATTTACCAAGAGCAACTCGCTGCCCTCACTGAAGCCTGTGCCCAGCTCACCACCCTGAGACAAAAAGCCGCTCAGAATCTAGAAGCCTTGCTGGTGCACGAGTTAAAGCCGCTGGCAATGGACAAAGTGCAGTTTAACGTCGGGATCGATTCGGTTGCGCCGAGTGCTTTTGGAGCCGATCGCATCACCTTCCGATTCAGCCCTAACCCTGGCGAACCGCTGCAACCCCTAGCAGAGACTGCCTCTGGTGGAGAAATGAGCCGCTTCCTTCTCGCGCTAAAAGCCTGTTTCTCACAGGTAGACTCGGTGGGATCAATGGTGTTTGACGAAATCGATGTGGGCGTGTCGGGACGGGTCACGCAGGCGATCGCCGAAAAGTTGCACCAGTTGAGCCAGCGGCACCAGATACTTTGTGTGACTCACCAGCCGATCGTTGCTGCAATGGCAGACCACCACTATCGTGTTGCCAAAGAAGTGATTGATTCGGCAGGCGAAGGCACTCCGGCAAAGCGCAAGCGCGGCAAAGGCAAAGCGGCTGAAGCTGATCCTGAGCCAACGGAAGTTTCCCCCAAAGACGAACTCCGAACCGTGGTGCGGGTGATTCCGCTGAACGAGCAGCAGCGACGGGAAGAACTGGCACAGCTTGCAGGCGGCAAATCCGACCAGAAAGCGATCGAGTTTGCAGACTCTCTGCTGGACGAAGCGGCAAAAGCAAGACTCGCTCATCTGCCTCAGTTGACTAAAACTGCCGCCAAATCTGCCTCCCGCAGTAAAACGGCGCGTCTGCCTCGCTAGTGAGAACCGCTTCTGCAGAAAGGCAAGCACTAGCGCAAGCTGGGAAAACCAAGTCTGATTCGGCTTTCAAAGTCCCTCAGGCTTAGGAATTTAGGAGGCAATCTCAAACTCTCGTCCCTGCTCAAACCGCCTCTGACAGAGCGTGTTAATCCTTCTTAATTCTTAGCTCTTAGTCTTGATCGATCGCGAGATAATAGAAATCGACCTGATTTGCGCTCAATCCCCCGTGGGTTATGAGCAGGAGTTTGAAGTGTTGACGGTTTGAGACATCAGGCACAGCAAAGCAATTTTGAAGTAACCCTTGCGTAACTCAACGCAATTACCGTAGCCTACAGGATGATTCTGTCAGAACTGCTGCGAAGCTGACAAAACAGTAGGCAAACAAGTGCCACGCTTAAAAGTTCAAGTTATTTCGGTCTTACGGTGAAATTATGACGTTTTGTGAATACAGACCGGGGTTGGAGGGAATTCCTGCGACGCAGTCCAGCATTAGCTTTGTGGATGGTCAGCGCGGAATTTTAGAGTACCGGGGCATCAACATCGAAGAGTTAGCACAGCATAGCACCTTTCTAGAAACGTCCTATCTGTTGATCTACGGCAGCCTGCCCTCTCAGGAAGAACTTGCCGAGTTTGAGCATGAGATTCGCTTTCACCGACGGCTGAAATACCGCATTCGCGACATGATGAAGTGTTTCCCGGAGAGCGGTCATCCGATGGATGCGCTTCAGGCTTGCGCGGCAGCACTGGGCCTGTTTTATTCTCGGCGTGCACTCGACAACCCGGATTATATTCGGGCAGCGGTAGTGCGGCTGCTGGCAAAAATTCCCACTATGGTGGCTGCCTTTCAAATGATGCGGAAGGGCAACGACCCGATCCAGCCCCGCGACGACCTGGACTATGCCGCCAATTTTCTCTATATGCTGAACGAGCAGGAACCGGACCCGCTCGCCGCCCGAATCTTTGATATTTGTCTGACCTTACACGCCGAACACACGATCAATGCTTCTACCTTTTCGGCAATGGTCACGGCTTCCACGCTGACCGATCCTTATGCTGTGATCGCCTCCGCAGTGGGAACGCTGGCAGGTCCGCTCCACGGCGGCGCAAACGAAGAAGTGATCGAAATGTTAGAAGAAATCGGCTCGATCGAAAACGTAGAGCCTTACCTGGAAAGCTGCATTCAGCGCAAAGCTAAGATTATGGGTTTCGGGCACCGAGTTTATAAAGTGAAAGACCCTCGCGCCACAATTTTGCAGGAGCTAGCAGAGCAGCTTTTCGAGAAGTTTGGACGCGACCACTATTACGATATTGCGATCACCCTAGAAAAAGCCGTCGAAGAACGCCTGGGACACAAAGGTATTTATCCCAACGTAGACTTTTACTCGGGTCTGGTATATCGCAAAATGGGCATTCCCACCGACCTGTTTACGCCCGTGTTTGCGATCGCCCGTGTTGCTGGCTGGTTGGCACACTGGAAAGAGCAGCTCAACGAAAACCGCATTTTCCGCCCAACTCAAATCTATACGGGAATGCGGGGTACGCCCTATGTGCCGATTGAAAAGCGTCAGTCCGAGCAGGATCAGCAGCTCTTAAATCTCGTGACCGGATAATTTCAGGGTAATTTTGTTTTGCTTGCAGTCCTCGATCGCATACCTGCTATACTAGGTAAGGCGATTGCCGGTGTAGCTCAGTGGTAGAGCACTCGATTCGTAATCGAGCGGTCGTGAGTTCAAATCTCATCACCGGCTTTGTACAGTAGTAATTTGGAATGCGCTTGAGATTCTTCAGTAGAAGTCATATTTGTAGCAGCAAAAAGAAAAAGCCAAAGTTTGAACCGACCTCAAAAATCAAAGCTGATTTGCTTGGTTAGTGGTGCAGGAGAATACGAGCCATGCTTTAACTCGTTAATTGCCCATGAGATAAACTCCTGAAATGAAAAGACCTCAAGAAATCGCTCGCCGTCCTTATGTGATTTCAGGTACTCGATTGCTTTTGCTGCCACATCGGAGTTGCATATATACTCTCCGTCTAGAACAATGATGCAAGGGCAAGGATAGACAGTCTTGATATTCTCAACTAGAAAAGGTAGTTTCTCGATTACGCTACCAGAGGCATCCTGCCACTTGGATTCGATCGCTAGCCCTCCGGGAAAGGTCTCGCACGGTTCAACAAAACAATCAATTCTGATTGATTTGCCAAAGATGTCTTTGATTCCAGGCTTATACTGCGTTTGTACTGAATAGCCAACACACTCCAATACGCACTTAATAATATGTTCTGTTAGCTTGCCAGAAGCATTCGCATTTGACCCTGCACTGGCGGCTTTGACTTTGATTGGCTTATGTTTGGGCATAGGAAGATTGATAGGCTGCTCGTCACTGTTATAACTCCATCCGGTGACAAGGCACCTCAGCATAGCAGCTTCCACAAAGCCGAATCGGGCAAGGCTGTAACGTCATTTCTTGCTGGGGCAACATCTCCCGCATCCGTCCGGGATCAAGTCTGATGAGGCGGGCGATCGCCCCTAACTCCTCCGCCGTTGGAAACGGATTGTGGTTGACAGAGATCAGGATTTTCTCAGCCACCTTGCGATCGCCGTATCCAGCGAGAATAAACCACCGCCATTGGTCAGGAAGAAGCTAAACCACAGGGCATAAAGGGAAGCTGTTTCCAAAGGGGGAATGTGCCAACCGTCTTTTTTAAGATGGAAAAAGAGAGCAATGAACATGGTGAATAGCAATATCAAAGCATTCAGCCGAGTCAATAATCCCAGCACCAGCAGAATCGAACTTCCAATTTCAGCGTAGGCAGCACAATAGGTCAAAAACACAGGGTAAGGCAAGCCAATAAAACTGACAACGCCGTTGGCAAAGCCCTGCACATCCGCCAGCTTGCTAAATCCGTTATGGATCATCAGTAAGCCTACTGCCACTCGAGAAATCGTCCAAACAATCTGAGCCACACGGCTCTCGACCGCCGGGGATTGCAGCATGGCGTCCAGTAACGTCGGTTTCGTTTGAATCACAGTCATAGCTCAGAAGAATCTCAGTTAGGTTGAATTCATTTTCGCCGATTGGGAAAGCGGTCAATCAGAATTATTGCAACATAGCCATTGCCAGCTCCGACAACTGCCCCTGAACGGGGGATTGCGAATTTCTCCGATCGCCCAAACCCCTTTTACCCTTGTTTCCATCCCCTCATTGACCCTCACTTTCCCACCTGCATTAAACTCTACCCGATCTCCGACCCCATCCATGAGCAGCATCACATTGCTTTAATCAATAAAGACTCCCTCAGCAGGCAGAAAGACAAGCGATGGTTTGGTTCCCCCCTACTCCTTTGGCAACCTGTTTATTTCACGAAGCGGTAATCTTACAAAGTTTTACGAGTGGAATATTAAACGTTTTTTGTCGATTTAGATCTAAATTGGTAGAACTATTTGGAGTCGCTGATAAGACATTAGACAACATCAATAAAGAAACCAACGAGATATTTTCGGTGAGGTTTATAAGAAAACTGATGAATTCACTTGAAAGGCGACAAACTTATATTGTGGAAGGATCGATCGCAGGCTTACTAGCCCACTCGTGAATCTAATTGCAGTTCATCTTTTCTCTTCTTTCCAAAGGGGGTGTTAAGATCCGCAGTTAGGCCTTATATAAAGTATTACTAACCGTAAAAGCGAAAAGCTCATTAAAACCTTTTATGACTATTCCTCTACTGGTTGTTGATGTGCAAACAGGATTTATTAACGACTTTACACATCACATTCCCCCCAGAGTAGTGCGCTTAATTGAGCAGAAAATCTATTCTCCGATATTATTTACTCGTTTCATTAACTTATCCGATGGTCCCTACACTCGCCTGCTCAACTGGAACGGTTGTCATGGGGAACCTGAAACCAATCTAGCGGCAGACTTAGCTCCCTACATTCAATCCCAATTCGTCTTTAGTAAACCGGGATTATGCGGGATGCCTATTGAACTCGTGGATTATTTCTGTGACCATCAAATTCAGCAGGTTGCTGTAGTTGGAATCGACACCGATATGTGTGTCTTAAAAATTGCGATGGATTTGTTTGACCGAGGCATCGAACCACTTGTGTTAACAGATTGCTGTGCCAGTACTGCAGGGTTGCAGGCGCATCTGGCAGGTTTAGCGGTTCTGAGTCGCAATATTGGGGCACAGCGTTTGCGCGATGCTGGATTGGGAGAAGGCTTTCTTGCGGCTCCGACGCCAAACCAAGACGATTAATCCCAAACATAAACTTTTAGCCTTTAGGAGCGATCGCATACTCCCTAAAATCATTAGACAAAATCAAGTTCTAGCATAGACGGCCCTGATGGGATCGATGCTTCTAGATCTACGCTGTTATCCTCCTCTTCCCGTGACGCTGAACTGCGGATTGGGCGCGGGGCGATCGGAAATTGATTGGTGTTGAGTGCGATCGCCGTAGCAGGTCTTATACAAACGCAATCCAGGTGCCGTGAAAACCATAGGGAATGCGTTGGGGCATCAAGACGCGGGCAATTGGTTCATCGGTCATGGCTTGGGCTGCGACAATGATCAATTCAGAGGTGCTCTGAGTTTCGTCATGTACGAACGTCATCAGCCACCCATCGTCTTCGGTCGTCGCACCGGGTCTTGGCACAAACACGCCTTCACCCCCATAGCGTCCTGTCCCAAAGGAGTGCGTTTGCACCGATTGATGCGCCAGATCGAACTGGAGTAAGCCATTAAACTTGGGCATTGCGGTAGGCGCACTCTTGCCCGCATAGCCATAGCGGATAGGCCGTCCTAAATACTGTTCGTTGATGCGTGGGAATTCGCAGGGGCAATCGTCGAGGGTCTCTTCCTGTACGGTTCCAGTCTTGAGATTGAACCGCCAGCGGTAAAGCAGCGGCACATTACTGCTAATAGCGCGATTATCGCTTTCATGGGAACCCGGAGACGCACCCAGGATGCTGGTGCTGCCCATCCGACAGGCAATCAGGATAATGTCATCCCCCGACTCGTAAGCATTCAGCGTATGAAAAATGTAGCAACTGGGTGATTCAAACCAGCGAATCATGCGATTTTCGCCGTGCCGAGGCAGAATGCCAAACCGACTGGGGCGATCGCGTTCAAAGGCAAAAGCAGGTTCTCCCCGCTGAATTCGTTCTAGCCGGAACGTTAGGGGCAAGTCCATAAAGATTGTGTAGTGTTCGGTGATGGCGAAGTCATGCATCATCACACCCACAGGCAGATCGATCCCAACCGTTCGCAGCAGTTCTCCCTCGGCAGAAACGACGCTGTACCTCAGGTAGGGCGGTTGAGCCAGCGAATAGCCAAAGAACATCATTTCACCCGTAGTCGGGTCAACTTTGGGATGGGCAGTCACCGGAGAAACGAGTTTACCGCCAAAGGTGTGTGACCCGATCGTGTCTAAACTGGGCACGTCGATCGCATGAGGTTCACCACCTTCCCAAAGGGCAAGCAGACGATCGCGATGCCAGACGAGAGCCGTATTCGCCACATTTTTGGAGCCGTTGGGTGAAGGTTGCAGCATTCCCCCAAACAATGCCTGCCCTGCCTGCCGCTCTTGCTGGAATCCCTGAGTGCGGATGTAGCGATTGCGATAGCTTGCCTTGCCGCCCTGGATATGAACACCGTGCAGCATTCCATCTCCGTCAAACCAGTGGTAGCGACCAATCGGCGAAAACTGAGGATTCGGCCCGTTGCGAACAAACATGCCGTTGAGATCAGGCGGTAACTCGCCCAGAACTGGCAGGTCATCGATCGTTAATTCAGTTTGAACCGGAGCAAAGTTATCGGCAAGGTAGGGGTTGAGGGTGGCTGTCATCGGGTTGGGGGAGAAATAGTCTGCCTCTCCCTTTTAGCAGAAACGCGAATCAGGTGCTGCCCCCGCTCCTGCTCCTGCCAAGCTAAACATAGCCGCATTAAAACGATTGCTTAATCCTAGCTGTAGCAAAACTGTAGCGAAATATTTGGCAGTTCTTCAATGACTTCTGCTCCTCATCGAACATCATAGGGCGTTCCTTTCTATTGCTTGATCTACTCTATTGCCATGTTTTGAGAAAAACGCTTGGCATTGATCTTGATATTGACCTTGGCATTTACCCTAGTATTGACTGAAATATCTTTCAACGTGATGTTCAAGCTTCTAAATTAATGCATCGTAGTTGGCCTGAAACATTCCATAAAACTACAAAATTTTTTCTTGTGATATATTCTCCTGATCATCATTTTGGTTGCTCACAGATATTTCTGCAATTGTTTCTGAAACCGCGTTTGCGGCGGGCTTCACGAATATACTAATTCCGATTGCCCAGGCGATCGACAGCATCCATCCTGCCAGAATATCGCTGGGATAATGCACGCCCAAATAAAGGCGCGTCCAAGCGATCGTCACGACATAGACCATCGCCAGCATTGTGGTGACACCAAGCCAGCGACCGCGCCACGCCAGCATGATCACCACAGCAGCAAACGCCATACTCGTCATTGCATGACCACTGGGAAACGAGAAATCTTTTGGCAAAATATAACCTTCCCAGAGTTGGGGGCGCACCCGATGCCAGAAGGATTTTGCAGCCAAGTTAATTGCACCGCATCCCGCAAGCGTCAGAGTCAGGTAAACCAGCGATCGCCAGCGTTTTTGAGAGAACAGCACTCCCGCGATCAGGAAGGCGATCGGACCGATCGTTTTGACCGAGCCAAATTGCGTGAGAACGACTACAATGCGATCGAGCGTTGGGGTTGCTGCGTTGTGAATCGTGATCATCAGCGGCACTTCCCAGGTTAAACCACCCTCAAGCTGCCAAATTTTCAGTGCCAGAATCACAAATGCCTGAAGCGGGAGGTACACGCCACAAAATAGGAGCAACAGCAGTGCAAACCAGTCGCTTCTGGGTGGGAAATGCCAGTGGTTTCGAAACCAATTCGTCAAGAATTTCGGCAAGAATCGGGAATCCTTCATACAGCGTGTGTCAGTTTTCAGCTCACCATCCCCAGCAGCAGATACACTGCAAATCGTAATGCCTTTTGCAACACAACCCCCGATCGCTTTCCTGAAAAACTATCAGGCTGAAATCGTCATACACTGGTCTTGATGGATGACTTGATGAAGGAAAATGCCTCATGGAAATGACTCGCAGCAGTAAAATACCCGAGATACTAAAAACCCATGAGGCAGACTTGCTGTTGGAGTGGAATCAGGAGTTAACCGCTACGAACACCCGAAGAGGGTTAATTAAAGAAGCAGAGCTACAGGAAGAGTGCCGGGAATTTCTCAGGTTGCTTCGCGTCGCTGCTCAATCTGGTAATTTGAGCAATGTTCAGACATCAGAATGGCGAGAAGTTCGGGAAATGTTGACCAGCATTTCGCGATCGCGTTCTCAAAAAGGCTTCACCCCCACGGAAACCGCTACATTTGTCTTTTCATTCAAGCGACCACTGTTTGATCGGCTGCGGCAGCAATTGCAAGACTTTACTGAGCTAGGTGAAGAGGTTTGGCGAGCAACTGACCTGCTCGATCATCTGGGATTGCTAGTGATGGAAGCCTACCAGAAGTCGCGGGAAGAGGTAATTTTGCGGCAGCAGGAAGAACTGCTGGAACTGTCTACCCCCGTGGTCAAGCTTTGGGAAGGCATTCTAGCATTACCGATTATTGGCACCCTTGATAGTGCCCGTACTCAAGTGGTGATGGAGTCGCTATTGCAGAAAATTGTTGAAACTGGGTCAGAAGTTGCCATTATTGACATTACTGGGGTTCCGACCGTCGATACGTTGACAGCTCAACACCTGCTGAAAACAGTGACAGCCGCTCGCCTGATGGGAGCTGACTGTATTATCAGCGGTATTCGACCTCAGATTGCCCAAACAATCGTGTATCTTGGCATTGATTTAACCGATGTGATTACGAAAGCAACCTTAGCTGATGCCTTTCTCATCGCATTAAAGCGCATGGGAACCACGATCGCCCGCAAGTAGGTTAGAGGAGAGACTTATGGAGCGCATTCCCATCCTTCAAATGGGCGAACTTCTGCTCGTCACGATTCAAGTCGATATGCACGATCGCCTGGCAATGACCTTGCAGGATGATCTGACCAATCGCATTAGCCAAACCCAGGCAAATGGGGTTCTGATTGACATTTCTGCGCTAGAGATCGTTGATTCCTTCATTGGTAGAATTTTAAGCAACATTGCCAAAATGTCGCGGGTCATGGATGCTGAAACGGTGGTCGTCGGGATGCAGCCTGCTGTTGCGATTACCTTAGTGGAGTTGGGGCTGTCCCTGACAGGCATTCGCACGGCATTGAATGTGGAAAAGGGGATGGCACTGTTGCGATCGTCACTGGGTGCACCTACCAAGGCTGAGGTCATTGCCACAGAATGGGATGCTGAGGACAATGCAGAAGATTGAGGAAATGACAATTCAATCCTCTGCTGACGTGGTTTTAGTTCGGCAAGCCGTGCGTCGGTTTGCGATTGAGGTTGGCTTTAGTTTAGTAGACCAAACCAAAATTGTGACCGCTGCCAGCGAGTTAGCTCGGAATACCCTGGATTATGGGAGAGGGGGAACCGTAACCTTAGAAATGCTTCAGGACGGTGGGCGGCGGGGTCTCAGGCTAACCTTTGAAGACCAGGGTCCGGGCATTCCAGATATTGAAATGGCACTCAGGGATGGCTTTACCACCGGGGGCGGTCTGGGGATGGGGTTGGGTGGCGCAAAACGTCTTGCTAACGAATTTGAAATTGAGTCTGTGGTGGGAGAGGGAACACGCATAATCATCGTACGCTGGAGGTAACATGAGGGAATCAATTGAAGGAATCTACGGCGATCGCTGTTACAGAGCAAAGTCAAACTGGGGAAGCACGGCGAGCCTCTCTGTCATTAGCCAACCGTCTTGGCTTTAAGGAAACCGAACGGGGCAAGGTTGGAATTTTGGTGACGGAGGTGGCGAATAATCTCGTGCAGCACGCAGGCGGTGGAGTGATTGTGCTGCGGGCGATCGCACAACATGACAGCATCGGCATCGAGGTTCTGGGGTTAGACCAAGGTTCTGGCATGATGGACGTAGAGGAGTGCCTCCAAGATGGCTTTTCTACTGCCGGAACATCGGGCAATGGGCTGGGCGCAATTCGTCGCCTCTCTGACTTCTTTGAAATTTACTCGCTGCCAAAAAAGGGAACTGCGCTTCTTGCTCATCTCTGGGCAAAATCCCCGATGCGTTCGTCAAAGAAAAGCATCGAAATCGGTGTGGTGGGTTTACCCAAGCCGGGAGAGGAAATTTCAGGTGATGCCTGGGCCTGGGAAGGAGATGATCACCGCAGCCTGTTTCTAGTGACAGATGGTTTAGGGCACGGTCCTGCGGCTGCCAGTGCGTCTTCAGCTGCCATCCGAGTGTTTCACGATCATCAGCATCAGTCGCCTGAACGCATTGTCGAAGCGGCTCATGCTGCTTTAAAGAGCACTAGAGGGGCAGTGCTGGCGATCGCTGAAATCAATTTTGAGCAGCAGACGGTTCGCTTTGCGGGCATTGGCAATATTGCTGCCAGCATTTCTTCCGCAACCGAACATCACAACCTGATGTCTTACAACGGCACCGTGGGGCATGAAGTTCGTAAAATTCACGAGTTTACCTACCCCTGGTATAGCAACGGGCTACTGATTATGCATTCCGATGGCATCAGTACCCAGTGGAAGCTCGATCGCTATCCGGGCTTAAGCCAAAAACATCCCAGCTTGATCGCAGGCGTTTTATACCGCGATTTTCATCGGGAGCGCGATGATGTAACCGTGTTAGTGGCGAAAGGAACGGGAGCATGACAACCCTTTTCACCCTGGAAATTCATTATGAACAGGATGTGGTGCAGGCGCGGCAGCGAACCCGCGAGTTGGCAGAACATCTGGGATTTGACGTGCAAGATCAGGCGCGGCTGGCAACTGCCGTTTCAGAAATTGCCCGCAATGCGTTTCAGTATGCGAAGGGTGGAACGGTTCAATTTGACGTGGAAGAAAGCCCCCAAACATTTCTGATTCAAATTCAGGATCAGGGAAGGGGCATTCCGCATTTGAGCGATGTTTTAGAGGGACGCTATCATTCCTCGACCGGCATGGGGCTAGGAATTACTGGCACGCGCAGGCTGATGGATTCCTTTGAGGTGGAATCGACAGGGCAGGGGACTACCGTGCGGATAGGCAAAACCTTACCAAAAAAGCAATCGCCCATTCTCACAGACCGACAGTTGCAGCAAATCCGGGATGCAGTCGCAAAGCGATCGCCCCAAAACCCCTACGACGAAATCCAACGCCAGAACCAGGAATTGCTGCGGACGATGGCAGAACTTCGCAAGCGAGAAGAAGAGCTCACTCACCTCAACCACGAGTTAGAAGATACCAATCGAGGCGTGATTGCTCTGTATGCCGAATTGGATGAGAAAGCTAGCTCTCTACAACAGGCTAACGAGTTAAAAACTCGCTTTCTTTCCAACATGAGCCACGAGTTCCGCACACCGCTCAACTCGATTCTGTCCCTATCTCGAATGCTGCTGGCTCACATGGATGGGGATCTGTCCTCAGAGCAAGAAAAGCAGGTGACGTTCATCCAGAAAGCAGCCGATGGATTGTCAGAAATGGTGAACGATCTGCTGGATTTGGCAAAGGTGGAAGCAGGCAAAACAGAGGTGCATCCCAGTTCTTTTGAAGTGAGTGATTTGTTTGCAACCCTGCGGGGAATGCTGCGTCCGCTGCTGGTTCAGGGATCTTCTATCTCACTCGTGTTTGTGGAACCGGATGGGCTGCCTTCGCTGTATAGCGACGAGGGAAAAATTGCTCAAATTCTCCGAAACTTTATCTCAAATGCACTCAAATTTACGGAACGGGGAGAGGTGCGCGTCACGGCAGAACAAGCCGGTCAGATGATTCAACTCTCGGTGTCTGATACAGGAATCGGTATTGCGCCGGACGACCAAGGGCGCATCTTTGAGGATTTTGTGCAAATTGAGTCTCACCTGCAAAAGCAAGTAAAAGGGACGGGGTTAGGACTGCCGCTATCGCGCAAGTTAGCAGAGCTAATGGGGGGCAGCGTTTCCGTTCAAAGTGAACCGGGTCAAGGTTCCACCTTTTCGGTCTGCATTCCGATCGTTTATCCCAAAGCAGCAGAACTGCCAGACTCACTGAAACCCATTACCTCCCTTAACCCAACCCAACTGCCCATTTTGGCGATCGAAGACCATACTGAAACGCTATTTATCTACGAAAAACACCTGCAAGCGTCAAGATATCAACTGATTGCCACCCGCACCCTGGCTCAAGCCAGACAAGCCCTACAGCAACTTCAACCCGTGGCGATCGTTCTAGACATTTTGTTAGAAGGGCAAAACGGCTGGACATTTCTGCGAGAACTCAAAAGTGATGGAGCAACCCGCAACATTCCCGTACTGGTCATTACGGTTGTGGATAACGAGAAACAGGCACTTGCATTAGGAGCCGATGGATTTTTAATTAAGCCTGTAGACAGACTACCCTTGCTTACCAAACTCAATATGCTAATCAGTCGGGGTAAAGCTCAAAAACTCTTAGTCATTGATGATGACCCAGTCTACCGATATGTGGTGAAGCAGTTGTTAACGAATATTCCATTACAAGTTTTAGAAGCTGCAAGCGGACGAGAAGGATTGGCAGTCGCAGAGAGTGAACAGCCTACTGTAATTTTGCTTGACCTTGAAATGCCAGAGCTGAATGGATTTGATGCGCTTGATCAGCTTCGGCACAATCCCGTTACTCAGTCCATTCCTGTTATCATCTACTCATCGACACAGTTGAATTTAGAAACCCAGAGCCATTTAACTCAACAAGGTGTCGCTATTGTTTCTAAAGAAGAAACGTCTCAAGCAGAAGCGGCCTTTCACCTTCGAGAAGCGCTCGTTAAAGCTGGACTCGTTCTAGATGCTTGAGGATGTGTCATGTTTGAACCACAGGAAACTATTCTGCATGTTGATGATAACGAAGCTAATCGTTACGTCGTGACGCGGATTTTGAAAAATGCAGGGTTTACCGTCGTAGAAGCGGCAACAGGAGCCGCAGGGTTAGCGGCAATCGCTCAACATCAACCGGCACTGGTCATTCTAGATGTGAGATTGCCTGATTTGAACGGCTTTGAAGTCTGTCGTCAGATCAAGTCTAACCCTCAAACTTGCTTTATTCCGGTACTGCATCTCTCAGCCAGCTTTGTCAAAAGCCAGGATAAGGCAGAAGGATTAGACAGCGGTGCTGATGGTTATTTAGCGCAACCCGTTGAACCGATTGAATTGCTAGCAACGGTGCGATCGCTACTCCGAATTCGACAGGCCGAGGAGATGGCTCTGGCGTCAGCACAGGAGTGGCAAACGACGTTTGATGCCATCAATGATAGTGTCTGTCTGCTCGATCAGCAGGGTAAGATTCTGCGCTGTAACGAGGTAACAGTGCGACTTTTTGGTAAGCCTGCTGAAGCGATTTTAGGGCAAGTTCACTATGAGTTAATGAGTACCATCTTGGGGGTGGGAGACGGCACTTGCTTTTACCGTGCTAAAGAAACGCACCAGCGTCAAGTGATAGAACTGCAAAGTCAAGAACGCTGGTTTTCCAAAACAATGGACCCGGTTCTGAATGAATTTGGAACCTTCACGGGTGCTGTTCTGATTCTGGTAGACATTACAAATCGCAAGCAGATCGAGGATGAACGCAAGCAAGCAGAGACGATTCTGCAAGAGCGCAATCAACGTCTGGATTTACTGTATGAAACGACTCGTGAGCAAGCGGATCAACTGAGGCAGGCAAATCGCATCAAAGACGAATTTTTAGCGGTGTTATCTCATGAGTTACGATCGCCGCTGAACCCCATTCTGGGTTGGGCAAAAATACTGCAAACGAAACAGCAAGATAAAGCAAAAACGCAGTATGCCCTTGAAACGATCGAGCGAAATGCTAGATTACAAGCACAGCTCATTGAAGACTTGCTCGATGTTTCTCGTATCCTTCAGGGCAAGCTGAGTTTAAACATCGGTCCAGTCGGTCTACCGTTTACGATTGAAGCGGCACTTGAGACGGTGCGACTCGCGGCTGAAGCAAAATCTATTCAAATTCAGACCGCTTTTGAACCCGATGTTGGGCAAGTTTTAGGAGATTCTAGCCGTTTACAACAGGTTGTTTGGAATCTAATTTCCAACGCTGTTAAATTTACACCCCAAGGCGGAAACGTGCAGGTGCGGTTAGAGCAAGTTGAGGAAGTCGAAGAAAAAGAAGAGGCATACGCCAGTGCTGCTTGTTTCTCTAACGTATCCCCGCATCGCTCCGTTACCTATGCTCAAATTACGATCAGTGACACTGGCAAAGGTATCACCCCTAGCTTTTTGCCCTATGTCTTTGACTATTTCCGGCAAGCTGACAGCACCACTACTCGAAGTTTTGGAGGGTTAGGGTTAGGGTTGGCGATCGTCCGTCATTTAGTTGAACTACATGGAGGAACCGTTCAGGCAGCGAGTCTGGGAGAAGGGCAAGGTTCAACCTTTACCGTGAAGCTTCCTATCATCGCTGTCTCAAAATTGCATTCAGATCATCCCTCTTCTCACAATTCCTCAGATTTTCATCTCGATGGATTGCGAGTGCTTTTCGTTGACGATGAAAAAGATTCACGAGAGCTAGTGACCTTTTTGCTGGAACAGTATGGAGCCAATGTTACTCAGGTCGCATCCGCTAACGAAGCTTTAAGTCAGTTACAGCAAGCAAAGTTTGATTTGCTCCTGAGTGATATCGGCATGCCAGATATGAATGGCTACACATTACTTCGCCAAATTAGAGAGCGATCGCCTGACCAGAACGGAAACATTTTGGCGATCGCGATTACTGCGTATGCTGGAGAAATTGATCAGCAGGAAGCATTCGCAGCCGGATTTCAGCAGCACATCACCAAGCCGATTGAGCCAGAAATACTGTTGCAAACAATTTGGACGCTAGTGCAAAGAAAGGGTTGAATTTGCTGTTCGGAAATTGGCAGCGCTGGATACTTACAGGCTAATGGGACAGAAGAGGGATAATCGGCGTTGCTGAATAAGCGTATGATACGCCCCCCTAGCCCCCCAAAATTGGGGGGAACCAGAATTCAAAGTCTCCCAGCATTAGGGGATTTAGGGGGCGATACAGAAGCTAAATTTCAGTGCCCACCCCGGAGAATTTAAAAATTGACTACCCCAGAGGGGAACTGCATCGCCTACGCCTGAAACTTCTCGGTAATCCGGCGCATCGCTTCTTCGACATTTGCCCGACTGTTAAAGGCAGAAATGCGGAAATAGCCTTCGCCTGCTGCACCGAACCCCGATCCGGGAGTGCCGACGACGTTACAAATTTGCAGCAACTTATCAAAGAAATCCCAGCTCGACAGCCCGTTGGGCGTTTTCACCCAGACATAGGGCGCATTTACCCCGCCATAAACCGAAAGACCTGCCTGACTCAGCTTGTCGCGGATAATGCGAGCATTTTCCATGTAGAAGTGGATGAGTTCTTTGATTTGCGATCGTCCGGCTTCGGAGTAGACTGCTTCTGCACCGCGCTGCACAATGTAAGAGACGCCGTTAAACTTGGTGGACTGGCGACGGTTCCACAGCTTCCAGAGTTCGACCTCTGAGCCGTCTGCCGCTTTTGCCTTCAGCGTTTTGGGCACGACCGTAAAGGCACATCGGGTTCCGGTGAATCCAGCATTTTTAGAGAAAGAGCGAAACTCGATCGCACAATCCCGCGCTCCTTCGATTTCATAAATGGAGTGGGGCAGCGATGGATCGGTGATAAAGGCTTCGTATGCTGCATCAAAGAAAATAATCGACCCGTGCGATCGCGCATAGTTGACCCAGGCTTCCAGGTGTTCGCGGGTGGCGACGGCTCCGGTGGGGTTATTGGGAAAACAGAGGTAGATCAGATCAACCTTGCGATCGGGAATCTGAGCAGTGAAGTGATTTTCGGCGGTGATAGGCAGATACACCAGTCCGCCATATTCGCCCTGCTCGTTCGCATCGCCCGTGTGTCCTGCCATAACGTTGGTATCGACATACACGGGATAGACCGGATCGGTAACGGCAATCGTATTACTATCCCCAAAAATATCGAGAATATTGCCCGTATCGCACTTGGAGCCATCTGAGACAAAAATCTCGGAAGCATCAATGCCGCAGCCGCGAGCCTGGAAATCGAACTGAGCTATCTTTTCGCGCAGCCAGCCAAAGCCCTGCTCAGGACCATAGCCCTGGAAGGTCGATCGATCGCCCATTTCTTCAACGGCTTTGATCATTGCGGTGCGGCAGGCTTCGGGCAGGGGTTCGGTTACATCCCCAATCCCTAATCGAATGATTTTTGCGTCTGGATTTGCCTCCGCAAAGGCATTCACGCGCCGCGCAATCTCTGGAAACAGATAGCCTGCCTTCAGCTTAAGGTAATTGTCGTTAATCGTTGCCATGATAGATTCTCTGCGTCTAATCAGAACCATTATTCCTTAGATAGGGGAGACGCAGACAATTCTCTTGATGTGGCGTTAATTACGTCGCTGATGCACCAGCGCGATCCACTCTTCGGATTGCAATCGATCGATCGCTTCTAATCCAGCAGCAGTCATCGCTTCGTCAATTTGTTCTTGGTAGTCCAGCGTGTAGCCTGAGGTGATCAAAATGCCATTTTGAGGCGAGGTGTGCCGGAGTGCCTGGGCAAAACTGTCTGCCAGTGTGGTTTGAATTCGGGCGTATACATTGCTGACAATCAAATCAAAATCATTTTGAGGATTCAGCGTAGGCACTGCTTGGGGAAGATCGCCGCCCATCCAATGTCCTAGCTCGCTGCCACTGCCCAAACTGCCTGCCATTGCTTGAATTTGTGCGGTGACTTGATTGTGCTGTGCGGCAGCGGTGGTTGCCTGGACTGCAACAGGGTCATTGTCGATCGCCAAAACCTGCGCCCCCAGCTTTGCCAGACTAATGCTGAGAATGCCAGAGCCAGAACCCAGGTCGAGCGTGCTCATTCCGGGCTGAACGTATCGCTCTAGCAGTTGCAGGCAGAGCATGGTCGTCGGGTGAAGCCCGCTGCCAAAGGCAAGACTCGTGCCCATTTTTAAGATCACTTCGTTGGGCGTTTGTGGCAGATAGTGGGCAGCAGTTTGTTCTATGGAATTTGGCTCTGTGGAATCCGGTTCTGTGGAATTTGGTTCTGTGGAATCTATGAAAGAGGGGCTTTGGAGCGGCACAATAACAAAGCGTTGTCCGACACGCTGAATCTGGTTTAGAGCTGCTTCGTGACTGGCTGGCTTTTCTTCAACATGAGCGAATTCGGCGCGGGTGGTTAATCCGGTGCGATAAAGCGGAAACAGCAAATCATCAATGCGATTAATTTGTGCCTGACTGCCACCCTGTTCCGGGAAGTAAAGACAGACTGTAAACACCCATCGTTGAGGATTGTTTTGCTCCTGCAAAGCGTCATATTTTGCAGTGTGAATCTCGCCCTGATAATCGATCGAGGCAAGCAGTGTACTCACCCAATCGATCGCCTCAGCCGTGGTGTGAATTCTTAACTCTATCCAGGACATCGATAAATTTTTAATTTAGCCCAATAGTGTCACGCATTTTAATTAACTTTGAATCAACCGATCGACGTAGAAAAGCAAAAGAAATCCTTAATTTCTGCGGTTTCCGTTTCAGTTTTCAAAACAATCTATCAAATCGTTAACGACTTTCCCAGAAAACAAGTTCAGAAACTAAGCTGAGATTAATTGGGCTTTTGATAAAAAAATAACAATTAATTACTGCGAGATATGCTCGTTCTAGAAAAAAACGGTGTCAAGCTTGGTGCGTCTGTCACCAACAAAGCGGATGCGATCGAGCAGGTTGGGACGTTGCTGGTGAATACCGGGCACATGAAGCCCGGATATGTTCACAGCATGATGGCGAGAGAAAAAGTTGCGAATACTTATTTAGGCAACGGCATTGCCATTCCCCACGGGTTACCCCAGGATCGAGAACTGATCGAATCGACTGGAATTGCTGTCCTTCAAGTTCCCAACGGCGTGGAGTGGAATCCGGGGGAGACGGTGCATCTGGTGATTGGAATTGCAGCAAAGTCAGACGAGCATCTAGATATTCTGGCGAACCTGACGCAGGTTTTGGGCGATGAGGAAGCGGTGCAGCAGCTTGCCCATACGACTGAGCCGATCGAGATTGTGCAGCGTCTTACCAATGGAACCCAAACCCGATCGCAAAACGGTCACGCCTCCCCAGCAGCAGACGCAGAATCAGAGCTAGACTTCGATCGCGCGACGCGGGTGACCCTTCCCGGTAAACTTGGGCTCCATGCTCGTCCTGCCTCGGTTCTGGTGGATCTGGCAAAGCAGTTTCAGTCAGAGGTCGGCATTCGCTATCGGGGGCAGACCGGAAACGCGAAAAGTCTAGTTTCACTGCTAAAGCTAGGTGTCGCAGGCGGAGAAACGATTCAGATTTTTGCGAAAGGAAGTGATGCTGATCGCGCCGTTGCTGAGCTTCAGCAGGCGATCGAATCCGGGTTAGAAGACGAGGCAGAATCAGATTCAGCTGCGGCTCCTGTTCGCTTGTCTCAGTCCTTCACCTTTTCCACGCCGCCAATTCCCGGTATTGCCGCATCTCCTGGTATTGTCATCGCGCCCGTTTATCAGCTTCGGCGGGGCAAACTAGAATTTGCTGAGACCGCAACCGATCGCAACGCAGAAATGCATCGACTTCAGCAGGCGATCGTCACGGCAAAGCTCCAGCTTCAGGATTTGTATGAGTCGGTGAAAGAGAAGGCAGGAGCGGCAAAGGCAGCCATTTTCCTCGCGCAGCAGCAGCTTCTAGAAGACCCGGAATTGCAGGATGCGGCGATCGAAAATTTAGGAAACGATCGGAGTGCAGCCTGGGCATGGCAGCAGGCTTATGAACAAAAAGCAAAAGGAATTGAGCAGCTTGCCGATGCCCGCATTGCCGGACGAGCCGCTGATTTGCGCGACGTGGGACAGCGCGTGCTGCGGCTATTAGCCCATCGGGTCGAGGAAGTGCCGCAGATGCCTAATCAGCCTGTGATTCTGGTGGCAGAAGACTTGACTCCTTCGGATACTGTGAGTCTCAATCCGGCTTTGACGCTGGGCTTTTGTACGGCTTACGGCGGCACGACTTCTCACTCAGCAATTATTGCCCGATCGCTTGATATCCCGGCGATCGTGGGGGTGGGCCCATCGGTGTTGGAAGTGGCAAACGGAACGCAGTGCATTCTGGACGGGGAAAGCGGCAATCTGTACCCGAATCCGAGTGAGGCAGACCTGGCAACGGCACAAGCAGCACAGCGCGACCTCCAGGCACAGCGAGAAGCGGAACGACTGAACTGCTATCAGCCTGCCCTGATGAAAGACGGACTGCGGGTGGAAGTGGTGGCAAACATCGGCGCACCCCAGGAGGCAGAACGGGCAGTGAATGCAGGCGCAGAGGGAATCGGACTGCTGCGAACCGAGTTTCTATTTCTGAATCGATCGGAGCCGCCGACCGAAGAAGAGCAATTTGCTGCCTATTCCCAGATGACCCAGGCACTCAACGGACTGCCCCTGATCGTTCGCACGCTGGATATCGGCGGCGATAAGGCCATTCCCTACCTGAATCTGCCTGAGGAAGAAAATCCTTTTCTGGGAGTGCGGGGCATTCGGCTCTGTTTACAGCGACCGGATTTATTCCGAACCCAGCTTCGTGCCATTTTCCGCGCCTCCCAAACCGGCTCAATCAAAATTATGTTTCCCATGATCGCCATGCTGGAGGAGTTTCTTCAGGCGCGTGACATCGCGGAATCGGTGCGATCGGAAATTGGGGCTGATCCGGTCGATTACGGCATGATGATCGAAGTTCCCTCGGCGGTGCTGATGGCAGCAGAGTTTGCGAAGGAAGTGGCGTTTTTCTCGATCGGCACAAACGATCTGACGCAGTACACCCTGGCAATGGATCGCGGACATCCGGCACTGGCAAAACAGGCAGACGCACTGCATCCGGCAGTTCTACGGCTGATTGAACAAACCGTGCGGGCAGCTCAGATTGAGGGCAAATGGGTGGGCGTGTGCGGTGGCATTGCGGGTGAACCTCTGGGCGCAGCGATCCTCACCGGAATGGGCGTTACAGAACTGAGCGTCAGCATTCCCAGCGTGGCGGCAGTCAAGGCAAAGCTTCGCAGTCTGGCATTCTCCCAGGCACAAGATCTGGCGCGTCGGGCACTGCGCTGTCGGACGGCTCAAGAAGTTCGGGCACTGAGATAGGTCTTAAAGTCAATGAATCCTGCGATCGTCACCGTTACTTTAAATCCTGCGATCGATCACACGGCAGCCATTTCAAATTTTCGGGCTGGGGAAGTGAATCGAGTCGCGTGGGAACAGGCTGATCCCGGCGGCAAAGGCGTTAACGTGGCTTCGTTTCTGGCGGATTTCGGCTTTTCCGTTACGGCAACCGGAATTCTCGGTCAGGAAAACGCAGCCATCTTTGAGGGCTTGTTCGATCGCAAAAACATTGGCAATCAGTTTGTCACCGTCCCCGGACGCACTCGCACCAATATCAAAATTATTGATGAGGTTCAAGATCAGGTCACAGACATCAACTTTCCGGGACTGTTGCCTGAAGCTGAGGACGTGCAGCGATTGCATGAGGCGATCGATCGATTAGCTTCAACCCATGACTGGTTTATTTTGTCGGGCAGTCTGCCAGCAGGAATGACGACTTCGATCTATGCCGACCTGATCAAGCGGCTCAAGGCACAGGGCAAAACCGTGGTACTGGATGCCAGCGGTGAAAGTCTGCGGCAGGCAATTCCGGCGGCTCCATTTATGGTGAAACCCAATCTCGAAGAGTTGCAGGAGGCAATCGGACGATCGCTTTCCACGCTGGACGATCGCCTGGAAGCGGCCAGAGAGCTATTGGCTCAAGGCATTTCGACGGTGGTCATTTCGCTGGGGGCTGAGGGTGCGCTGTTTGTTGAGGCCGCATCGGCAGTCTGGGCACGTCCACCCCAAATTGAAGTGATCAGCACCGTGGGCGCAGGGGATGCGATGGTGTCTGGATTTGTGACCGCGAAACTGCGTCGATTGAGTTTATCCGACTGTGCCCGGTTAGCGACCGCTTTTTCGATCGGTGCGTTAAGTCAGGTCGGTCCGCGTCTTTCCCCAAAGGAGGTAATTGAGTCGTTTGTGAATCAGGTGAGCGTTGAGGTTTTGAATTAAATCTGCGATTTAGAGCCTTAAATCAGTCGTTAATGCAATCAGGAATGCAAGCAAGATTTTTGTGAATGAGAAGGAAACAAAATGGTAACACCTAAAAGAATTGTGGCGGTGACTGCCTGCCCAACCGGAATTGCCCATACGGTGATGGCAGCAGAAGCACTGCGGAAGACGGCTGAGATGCTGGGTTATGACATTAAAGTTGAAACCCAAGGAGCAGACGGCGTTAGAAACGCGCTATCAGATGCGGATATTGCAGCGGCGAATTTAGTGATCCTCGCAGCAGATATTCACGTTAATCTCGATCGCTTTCAGGGCAAACCGCTCTATTTAGTCTCGACCAGCACGGCAATCCGCGATACGCGCCGGGTGGTAGAACTGGCAGTTATGCAGGCACAGGAACAGTCGGCTCCATCTCGTGCCCCGACCAGCGAAGCGTCAACCAGTGCATCCTCAACTGGCGCACCCGCCGATAGCGGAACATCGAAATATTTGGTAGGCATCACCTCCTGTCCCACGGGCATTGCCCACACCTTTATGGCGGCAGAAGCTCTGCGAAAAGGTGCGGAAGATCTGGGCTATGACATTAAGGTTGAAACTCAGGGATCGGTTGGCGCAAAAAATCAGCTCACTGGTGAAGAGATCGATCGCGCCGATGCAGTCGTGATCGCGGCAGATACTTATGTTGACACTTCACGCTTTGGCGGCAAACGACTTTACCAAACCTCGACCAATCATGCCCTGAAAGATGGGAAAGGCGTGATTCAATCTGCCCTGGCACTGCCCAATCCCGACCCGGCAGAAGACGGTGAAGCAAACTATCTGGCATCGGTGCGGCAGGCAAAGGCAAATCAGTCAGCGCAGCGATCGGGTCCGTATAAGCACCTGCTGACCGGGGTATCTTATATGCTGCCCGTGATTGTCGCAGGCGGTTTGATCATCGCGCTGTCGTTTGTGTTTGGCTTAACGCCGGAGCCAGGAACGCTCGGAGATGCACTGCTACAAATTGGCGGTAAGTCTGCCTTCGCGCTGATTGTTCCGGTTTTGTCGGGCTTCATTGCTTTTTCGATCGCCGATCGTCCGGGCTTGGCTCCCGGTTTAGTGGGCGGTTTGCTTGCCTCAAATCTGGGCATGGGCTTCTTAGGCGGAATCGTGTCGGGCTATCTGGCGGGCTATATTGCCAAGTTCGTGCGAGATAAAATTAACCTGCCGCAAAATCTGGAAGGCTTAAAGCCTGTGCTAGTGATTCCCCTGCTCTCGACGCTGGTGGTCGGCTTGCTGCTGATTTATGTGTTTGGTGGTCCGGTCAAAGCAATTCTGGATGGCATGACAGCGTTCCTGCAAAACATGGGACAAACCAACGCTGTGATTCTGGGCTTGATCCTGGGCGGCATGATGGCAGTAGACATGGGCGGACCCGTTAACAAAGCGGCTTATACGTTTGCGGTTGGTTTGCTGGCAAGCAATGTGTTCGCGCCGATGGCAGCAGTGATGGCAGCCGGAATGACGCCGCCGCTGGGCTTAGCTTTAGCGACGCTGATCTCTAAACGGCAGTTCTCCGACGATGAGCGTCAGGCGGGCAGAGTGGCTTCGGTGCTGGGCATTTCCTTTATTACTGAAGGGGCGATTCCGTTTGCAGCAAAAGATCCGGTTCGCGTTTTGCCTGCTTGCGTTGCTGGGTCAGCCATAGCAGGTGCGCTGTCGATGCTGTTTGGCTGTACGCTGCGTGCGCCTCATGGCGGCATCTTTGTTCTGGCAATTCCAAATGCGATCAGCAATGGCGGCTTGTATGTGGTGGCGATTGCGATCGGTACATTAGTGACGGCATTGACAGTTACCCAGCTCAAGCGAATGCAGCGCAAGACACAATCGGCTGACACCGCTCAAGAACGGGAAGCTGTGCCGCTGGTTCGCTAAACCCTAACGCTTTTGCACGAGAATATGGACCCGGTGAGGAATCTGATTCAGTATCAATCCTTCACCGGATTTTTTTCAGGCAGGAGATAGAGGGCAGAAAGATGACGAAGCGCGAAGCTGATAAAAATCGAAGAATGAACCACAAAGTAGGACAAACACAGGATTAATAATATGAGCGAGCCAGAGAGTAGCCCAGAGAGTAACCCAAAAAGTGAGCCAACCCTGAATCAGCCAGATAATCAGCCAGATAAAGCTCGGCAGCAGGCACAGCAGATCGATCGTGAATTGCAAACCTTACAGCAGCAAATTGATGCCGTGGATGATGAAATGACGTCCGATCGCATCAATAAGATTATGCAGGAGAGCGACAAAAATGCGGATGAACTGAATCAGCCTAAGAAGGGTTAGACGCTAATTTTCCTGCGGAAGTTGATGAACTCATGAACGAGTTTGCGAATGGAATGAGAGAAAGGTAGTCAGGATGCAAATGATTATCCTTTGCTGCGTAAAGATTCCAGTCTTAGAGTTGTTCTTTCTTCCAAGGCTGACACTGTTGGCAAAACATTGCTTAACGCACTGAAGGACCTGAATCTTCGTCGTTCGCTGGCTGAAACTCACTGGGTTTTGTAAGTTGAACAACGACGGAATGGGCGGTTTAGCCACGAAAAAATAATTCACTGACAGTATCCAATGCTAAGCAATGCCCAATTACACCTTATTTAATCCACATTCCTATCGATTACCGATTGGGCACACGCTCTGCGAGAATTAGCCCCCTTCCCCCTGCTAAATTATTGCCAGTGCGATACGGTACAAATGATCCAGTGTGGCTATTATCGTGCTGATACCTTAACCTTCTACGATTTAACGTCTCCTTCTATCCCTTCTACAAACCAATCGATCGCGTTGAGCCGTGGGTCACCCTGTTGGTAAGATTCCCCGGCGGCGATTACCACATTGCCCTTGTTATCCTTTAGCTCGCCTTTGAAAATCGTCAATTGCCCAGACAGAATCTGCTGCTTTGCCTTGTCTACGGCTGCCTTTGCTTCTGGTCTCACTGCTGTCCCGTAGTCGGAAATTTTGGAGAAGGATTCCTTCAATCCGCCGGTGACTACTTGCGCTACGCCGCCATTCATCAAGGTTTTACCGTTTTGAAACATTTCGGCATAGTTCTTGTAAATTTGCTCCCAGTTCCATTCCACACCCGTTAAAAATCCCTTTGGCGCAATGTCCTTTTCATTAACGTGATATCCGCAGCTATAAATTCCTCGTTGTTCAGCAGTTGTGATTACCGTTTTGGGGCTGTCTACTCGCGTAATCACTACATCTACCTGCTGGTCTACCAGACTGTTAGTTGCCTCGGCTTCCTTAAGCGGCAGTGACCAATCTCCAGTAAAAATGGCTTGTACCACAATGTTCGGATTGACGCTTTTTGCCCCCAACGTGAAACTATTCACCTCTTTCAGCACCACTGGAATTGGTTTGGGAATGACAAATCCTAGCTTGCCCGTTTTAGACATGGAGGCTGCTACAATCCCTGTAAGATAGGCGGGTTCCATCAGGGAACTGAAGTAGGAACCGACATTTTGGGGATGAGATGGCTCTAAGGGGTGGTTGGGATGGAAAAACTGCACCTTTGGATATTCTTGAGCCAGTTTCAGACTGTGGGGCTCAAAATATCCCCAGGAAGTAGGGAAAATTACTTTGGCTCCATCTTGCTCAATCATGTTGCGCATGGTTTCTTGCACAGCAGTGGATTCAGGCACGCTTGCCTCCTCTACCAACTTGATCCAGGGAAAATCACTCGCCATTCGCGCTGCTGCTGTCGCATGGGCCTGGTTGTAGCCATAGTCGTCTTTCGGACCCACATAGATAAACCCGATCGTCATTGGTTCAGTACTACCAGCAGTAAAAGAGGATGGACTGGGGAAATCACTCGTGGAAGAAGAGGAAGAAGTACACCCCGTCCAAATTTGGGAAGTGATACTAAAAGCTCCAACGGAAAGCAACCCACGAATCACGTTACGACGAGGCAGAATCAGACGGCGAGGCTGAGACATAGAGGAAATTCCTTCAATAGTGAATAGTGTCTTGGTTCCCCTTTTATTTAGACGCTTGCAGTTCCTCGAAGAGTAGGAAACTAAGGGGAGCGGTTCGAATGAGTGATTCCAATGAGTGAATGGTTAGGACATGAAGCGCTCAATGCTATTAAGCCGGACGCAAATCACCGGGGGCAGCATTAGGGTCCATGTTTTCGTAGCTGAAGTAGCGATCGGGAATACTGTTATAGATAATGTAGTCATCGAAAGCGTAAATACCGGGAGCTCCGTTAATTTGGGCGATTGCCTCTTTCACAGAATGCAGCTGCGCTACGGTCATTTGCAGGGGACGTTCATGAGGTTGGTAGTTGGTACGGATTAAGTAATCCAATCGTGGATAAATTGACATTTCCACATGACATCCCAGCAAGTGGGTGATAGGGTGGGTATCGGTGAAGGCAATCATGCGATCGATGCTGTTGCAAAAGGCGTCCCAGTCACGAATGTAGAGCCGCCCCGGATAGAGCAGATCACCCGTAAAAAAGAGTTGTGTATAGGGGTCATAGATCGAGACTTCTGCATCTTCATGACCAGGGGTTCCCATCACTTGCAGCACCCGTCCCCCTAAGTCAAACGGTACCACTTTATTGGGCCAGTCCTGAAACCCATAAAACGCGATTGTTTCAGCCAAACTATGACCCACGATTATTGTATTGGGGCGATCGAAGAACTGAAAATCACCCTCAAAGTGATCGCGATGCAAGTGGGTATGTGCCACCACCAGAGTATAGTTGTCGCGCGGATATTTGGTTAACCACCGGTCAATCAAGTCATCCACCGTTTGCCGCAGGGGAAAGAACTCTGGCGATCGGGTTGCTCCAGTATCTAGCAAGATAGCGTGATTGTTGCCAAACAACAAAAATATGAACGGCGCTTCATAGTGCACTGCCATGTTTTGCCGCAAAATATAGGTGTGTTCGTTGTAAGCATGAACCTGGATATCGGGATCAGTATTATGCTTCGCTGAGATGGAGCCATGAATCCAATGAACATTGAGATCACCTAGTGCAGGACAATCCAGAATGAAGTTAATTGATTCAACTGCGTTTGTTTGTAGGGATGAATTCATGAGCAATACCTCGATAAAGAGAAATGAACGCTAAGTGCAATAACCTGATCAAACAACAAAGCCCAAGAGAGCTGCACCTTAAGCAAGATGTCTGGCTTCTCCCGGGCTTTTATCCCGCCGTGTAGCTAGCTCCGTTGTACGGAGATACAACTATGCCAGCCTGCCTCTCTCGGACCAGCGCTGCTTGCAATTCTGCCCAGCCGGAACCCTAGAGGCGATAGTAATCACTTGAGATTGGCTTTAAAGAGGTTAGATTAGCTTGAGTAATTATTAGAAGATTCAATATAATATATGCTCGAGGATGTCCTGCAAAATTGTGTTGATCGCTACAAATAATCAGATATATAGTAACTTTTCGTTGCTGCCAAAAGATTAGGAGCAAGGACGATCGTTAAGGGGGTTGTGTCACAAAAACTCTTTAAAGACAAACGATATCTATCAAGGTCATCGTCTTAAGCAGTTACTCCAGAGAGTGCTTCGATAAATCTGACCTGAGATACAATACCCCCTCGATTGATGCCATTGACTTGTCCTTTGCGGATCATATTCATCGCTTCAATCCCGCTCAACGTTCTTCTCGCGCTGTTGAACGACTTAAACCCCATCATCAGTTTCACAATTCGCTTGATGTTCCGATGATCCTGCTCAAAGAATCGCAGAAATTGCCGTCACTTAAACAGATGGCATCGCAGACAGAACAAGTTTGGCAAGCGATGGGAACAAACGAAGGTGACGACGCGGTTAATGGTGAGTTATTTCAACTGGATTTGGCAGCATAGCCGGTTAAAGACTACTGCTGCCCAGCGAGCAGGATTAACGCAACGACCTTGGACTTGGCATGATCTTGTGACTTACCCCACCATTATTTAATGCACTACCGATTTCTGTCGCAATTTGCTGACTGGTCCGCATAGATAAGATTTAACTTCAAAAGCAAGCGTGAGGAATTGGCAAGCTGAGATTTCCTCTTTCTGACGAGCAAGTACTTGCAGAGACGGCGAACACAGTATATTTGCTGATCCTCTTGCTAGTTTAGCGTGCCTACCGCATCGTGAATTTTCCTAGTGCATCTTCAGGAGAGCTTTTTTGCGAAAGTGTCAAAACTGAGTACTCAAATCCCGATTCTCAATAGGGTAGTGTTCTAAACCTGTGTAAGTTTCTAGGGACTAGTCATTCAGACTGTAACAACAGATTAAAAAAAGATTAAGAACAATACCTCCTCTTCCTTCTACCTCCTCTTCCTTAGGAGTGTAGAACAGGTTATCCCTTGTGTCCTATGGTGTAATAAGTGACCTTGTGGAGCAAGTGACAATCGCAGCAATGCCTACCGCATCTCTACCCATCGCAGACTTAGTTCGCCATCTGCGACAGCATCTCAACCTGTCTCAGGAAAAATTTGCTGCAAAATTAGGCGTTTCTTTTAAGACGGTGAATCGCTGGGAGAAGGGGCATTCACTGCCTTCACCAATGGCACTGAAGCTGATCGAAGATTTGTTGAAAACGATCGGCGAAGCGGGGAAAGCCTTGTTGGAGGAGTATTTTCCAGAGGGGAAATCGGATGTCTGAAACGTCATGCTCTGTGGGTTTGAACGATATTTTGATTACAGCAGCGTTAGCACAAAGGTCGCCCCGAACCCCAAACCTACAAGCGGAGACTCAAGCCCTACATACATTGGCGCGGCAGTTTGCAGAACAATCCCAAACCCTGCTCAAGACACTAGTGACGGTGGCGAAAGATCTGTGCCAGGCAGAAGCCGCCGGAGTCAGCTTACTGGAAGTGACGCCCGATGGGGAGGAAGTCTTTCGCTGGGTTGCCGTGGTTGGAACATTAGCAGACTATGAGGGGAGCACAGCACCCAGGCACTTTAGTCCCTGCGGAGTCTGTTTGGACAACCGATCGCCGCAACTGTATTCCTATCCTGAGCGGTATTTCACGTATATTCAGAAAGCGAAACCGACGATCGTTGAGGGTTTGGTAATTCCGTTAATAGGCGCAAATCAGCCATTTGGCGCGATCTGGATTGTGTCGCATGACGAAACCCGGCAGTTTGATCGCGAAGATGTGCGTGTCATGACCAGCCTCGCCGACTTTACCGCTGCTGCTTTGCAGAATCTGCATCTGCGTCAAACAGCAGAGGTTGCTTTGCAGCATGAGCAAGCTGCCCGTCGAGAAGCCGAAGCCACCCGACAAGCCTTGGATGAATCGGCACAGCGAGCGATTGAGATTCTAGAAAGCATTACTGATGCCTTTGTATGTGTGGATCAGGACTGGCGAATCACCTATGCCAACCAGGAAGCCGCTCGGCTAGCCAATTTGCAACCCGAAGAACTGCTTGGAAAGTCGCGCCAGGAAATGCAGACCTTCACAGATCCCTGCACAGTGCCAGGTAATTCTTGCGATCGGGTAATCGCGGCCGTTCTTGAACAAACCTATGATCGAATTACCGCAGAGTCGGGGGCAACCCACTTTGAGACGTTCGATAATGCCTCCAGGATGTGGCTGGAGGTTCATGCTTATCCCTGTAAGGTAGGCTTCAGTATTTATTTTCGAGATATTACGGGGCGCAAACAAGACAAAGTCATCCACCAGCAAACAGAAGCCGCCTTGCGCGAGAGCGAATCTCGCTTTCGTTTGATTGTTGAAAGCGTGAAAGACTATGCCATCTTTACGCTCGACCTTAATGGCATCGTCACGAGCTGGAATCCCGGAGCCGAACGGATATTGGGTTACGAAGAGTCTGAAATTATCGGTCAACCGAATTACATCATCTTTACGCCCGAAGATCGAGAGACTGGACAAGCCGACCAGGAACTTCAGACGGCGCTTAATGAGGGACGAGCAGAGGATGAACGCTGGCATCTTCGCAAAAATGGGAGCCGTTTCTTTGCCAGTGGCTTGATGATGCAACTGCGTGATGAAGCAGGCAAGGTTCAGGGATTGGTCAAGATTCTGCAAGATATCACCCAAACGCACCAGGCACAGGAGCGGGAGCGGTTTTTGTCTCAGGCAAGCGCGGTATTAGCGGGGACACTCGATTACAAAACCACGCTGTTTAACATTGCGCGGCTCGCAGTTCCGTTTTTGGCTGATTTTTGCTTCTTTGATATCCTCAGCACCCGTCAGCAGATTGAACGAGTGGCATGGCATCACCGCGATCCGGGAAAGCGAGATTGGTTTGAGCAGCTCCAGCGATATACTCCTCCCCAGGAGCGGGAGAACCACCCAATCATAAAGGTTCTGGTCACGGGTAAGGCAAATCTGGTTTCTCATGTGACTGATGCATGGATGGAAACAGCCGCGATCGATCCTGACCATCTGCAATTTATGCGCGAGTGTGAGCTGCGATCGCTGATTACGGTTCCCCTGATCGCGCATGGTCGAAAGCTGGGCGCGTTAACCGTTTGTTCAACCGCAAGCTCGAATCGCCACTACACGCAGATCGATCTAGCACTGGTAGAAGAATTGGGACATCGGGCAGCGTTGGCACTCGATAACGCCCGGTTGTATCAGCAGGCGCAGGAAGCCAACCAGATGAAGGACGAGTTTTTGGCAGTGCTTTCGCACGAGCTACGATCGCCCCTCAACCCAATTCTGGGCTGGATACAGCTTATGCGGAAAGGGAACTTAAACCCCGCAAAAACTGCAAAAGCCTGGGAGACGATCGAGCGCAATGCCAAACTGCAAGCCCAGCTCGTTGAAGATCTGCTGGATATGTCGCGCATTCTTCGCGGCAAGCTGAGCCTTAACGTAGGACAGACGGATTTGGCAGCAATCATTCGCGCTGCAATTGAAACGGTACAGGTTGCAGCCCAGGCGAAGGCGATCGAAATAGAGACAAGGCTCGATCCGCAAGTTCCAGTCGTGATGGCAGATGCGACCCGATTACAGCAAGTCGTTTGGAATCTGCTCTCAAATGCGGTCAAATTTACACCAGAAGCAGGACGGATCGAAGTCTGGTTAGAACAGGCGAATCACCAGGCTCAGATTATTGTCCGCGATACGGGCATCGGCATTCACCCGAACTTTTTGCCTTATGTGTTTGACTACTTCCGGCAAGCCGATGGCGCAACGACTCGTCGATTTGGCGGACTGGGGCTGGGGTTGGCGATCGTGCGTCAGTTGGTGCAGGCGCATGGGGGAACGGTGTGGGCAGAAAGCCCAGGAGAGGGGCAGGGCGCAACGTTTACAGTCACGCTACCGCTGATGCTTGCTGAACCCGCCGCGATTCCAGACAACCCACCCTCCGAGGATGCTTTTAATCTACAGGGCACTCAAATTTTAGTGGTCGATAACGAGCCAGATGCGCTAGAGTTTGCGGCTTTTGTGCTGGAGCAAGCTGGAGCCAAAGTGATTCATGCAACTTCCGCCACCGAAGCGTTAGCCCTGTTGCCCGAGTCGCATCCAGATGTGCTGCTGAGCGATATTGGGATGCCCGATATGGATGGCTACATGCTGATGCGGCAAGTGCGATCGCTTTCCCCGGCGCAAGGGGGACAAACTCCAGCGATCGCGCTCACGGCTTATGCCGGAGACATTAATTCTCAGCAAGCACTCTCAGCCGGGTTTCAGCAACACCTGACTAAACCGGTCGAGCCAGAGACATTAATTCGAGCGATCGCAGATCTAATTCAGCAACAGCAGTGTCAATGAACCGGGCAAAACTGAAGCACTCTCCCGCTACTGGTGTCCCAGTAAGCGATCGTATTCTGTTTTGGTTCTTCTAAAACATTCACAGCCGGAAGCTTCTAGCCCAGCCTGGTTAATAATTTGAACACTTCCCCGGCGATATTGAATCAGTTTGCGCTCCTGAAGTTTTTGTGCGGTTTGCGTCACTCCTGCCCGGCGTACGCCCAGCATGGTGGAGAGAAATTCCTGCGTGAGCGGCAAATTATCGACATAGAGCCGTTCTTGGGCTTCCAGCAGCCAACGAGACAACCGTTGCTCTAGCGGGTGGAGGGCATTGCAAGCCGCCGTTTGAGAAACCTGCGCCAGAAATGCCTGCAAACAGCGCAGAATCACGTCGTGCAGTTCACCATTGCGATCGAATTCCTCTCGCACAGTCTGAACGTCGATCTTCATCGCACTGCCTGAAATTTGTGCCATAACCTCGGTCTGGGTTCCTATGTCGTTTCCCAACAGCGCATGAATGCCCAGCACTTCTCGACTGCCCACCATTCCAACCTCTGCGGTTGCACCGTTTTGCATCGTAATCGTGACCGAAAACAGACAGTCGATCGGGAAATAAAGGTGGGTTAACCGTTCTCCGGATGTATAAATAACCTCGCCCCGTTCCAGGGTGACATGATTCAGATGAGGGGCAAGTCGATCGAATACAGCAGGGGAGAGGGCAGCCAGTATCCGATTTTCAGGAATCATTTACGAGAGGCTCCAAAATGGATGAGAGGCTCTCCATAGAACTCATCTCAAGAGTTAAAGATCAAAATCTATCAACTGATCAGCAGGAATTGGTAAACTTCTTAAGCTTGCTAATTCTAAACCTGTTGATTCTAAACCTGTTGATTCTAAGCTTGTTGATTCTAAGCTTGTTGATTTTAAGCTTATTAATTCAGTGTAGCGATTGTTACGATTGACTTATGTAGGTCTAGCGACCTAAAGATCTTTAAGGTGAGAAGTTTTTTTAGGATGCGTTAGCGTGTAGCGCATGGTTTTCAGAGAGTTGAGGAATTGTTGCGTTACGGGTTGCGCTATAGAATGCGTTAGAACGACTGCCTAATATAGGCTACAGCCTATAATGTCTATCGATTGAGTTTCTAATAGCCTGAATCTATTGTTTCGTTGTACTGCTTTGTTTTGTACTGCTTTGTTATTGTTGCCCTAACAAGCGATCGTATTCTGTTTTGATTCTTCTAAAGCATTCACAGGCAGAAGCTTCCAGCCCAGCCTGGTCAAGGATCTGCACATTGCCGCGACGATATTGAATCAGTTTGCGTTCCTGAAGCTTTTGAGCCATCTGCGTAACGCCTGCCCGACGTACGCCCAGCATCGTTGCGATAAATTCCTGCGTGAGCAGCAGATGATCAGAGTGAATTCGCTCCTGCGTTTCGAGTAGCCAGCGGGGAAGGCGTTGTTCTAGCGTATGAAGTGCGTTGCAAGCTGCCGTTTGGGAAACCTGCGCCAGAAATGCCTGCAAACAGCGCAGAATCAGGTCGTGCAGTTCACCATTGCGATCGAATTCCTCTCGCACAATCTGAACGTCGATCTTGATCGCACTGCCTGGAACTTGTACCACAACCTCGGTCTGGGTTCCTACGTCGTTTCCCAATAGCGCATGAATGCCCAGCACTTCTCGACTGCCCACCATTCCGACTTCTGCGGTTGCACCATTTTGCATCGTAATCGTGACCGAAAGCAGACAGTCGATCGGGAAATAAAGGTGGGTTAACCGTTCTCCAGGGGTATAAATAAACTTGCCTTGCTCCAGGGTGACGTGATCCAGATGAGGGGCAAGTCGATCGAATACAGCAGGGGAGAGAATCGCCAGTATTTGATTTTCAGCGGTCATTAGAAGTCTTGGAAGCTTTAAAAAGAGCACTGAGAGGCTCTATAAAGAACATATCTCAATATTGAGAGAAATTGGGTTATTGATAAGCAGTTACTGCCTGACCGAAGTTTGTTACGCAAGCGACGGCTGCAATTAACTCATCAAGGTTTACGGGTTTCGATAAGTGCTTGCAAAAGCCAGCAGCAAGAGATTGTATCCGATTGTTTGCAGTGGTGCATCCAGTCAGGGCGATTGTCGGAATGTGCAGGTTGTGAGCAAGTTCAAGGGCTTTAATGTGGCGTATCAGAGAGTAGCCATCTTCACGGGGCAAAGCAAGCTCGCTAATCACAAGATCGGGGGGATTGTGCTGCATGATCTTGAGCGC
Organism: Cyanobacteria bacterium FACHB-502; assembly: GCA_014695325.1. GTDB lineage: Bacteria > Cyanobacteriota > Cyanobacteriia > Elainellales > Elainellaceae > Leptolyngbya_A. The sequence goes on from JACJNZ010000029.1 coordinate 208,528, forward strand.
TTCACTAACGCAATCTGCCGCGATCGCTTCAACCCCGTATTCTTCAAATAAGATTATTAATAGGTCTCTGGAGTCCGCATTACTATCGACCACGAGCACTCGCAGACCACTCCGTAACCCGGTTAGACTCCACATAGCAGGGAATATTTTCACAGCAAAAGGGTTTAGTACAACGGATGTAGACAAGACGCACATTCCCCAGGATTCCACAATAAGGCGATAAGGTTTACACCCTAGACTTAGAATAATTCTTAACAAGGGCGGAGTCGGTACGGTTTCGTACGATCAAACAAAATAGCTCAGATATCGTTACCCCTGGCAGTGTATTAGTTGTACCAAATTAGTTGTGCCCAATTAGCTGTGGCAAACCGGGCAAAGCTGGTATAGAAGCTGCCGGAGCTGCTGCCCATCTTCCAGATAAGTCACATACTCGCTTTCACCCATCTGCACGTTTTGCCCTTCTAGCTCAACGCCATACTGCTCTGCCATGATCACAATGGGGGTGGTGCTAGAAACGTCTGCCTCTTGGCGAATGTTACGCCCGATGTCGATAAACTCCTCGATCGATCGCCCAAATTGATTCATCAGAAGCAGGTCAAAAAGTTTGCCTTTCCCCCTGATCCATTGAATTGCGTCTGCTACATCGAGCGTCACGATGACATTGTAACCCCAATTACGAAGGTTCTCGATGAGAATAGGTCTAACGCTGTCATCTGGCTCAACCAGCAAAATAGTTGGCAAAATGGATTGCTTCTGACTCACAGTTTCGCGACCTTACTTCAGCAACACATGCTCCAGTAATCAATACTCTATTAACACATGCTCCAGTAATCAATGCTACGGTACCATACCTGAATTCACTGGTAGAAGGCGATCGTATTCTTCTCTTAAGGTCTGAAAGCATTCACAGGAGTATGCCTCTAACCTTGTTCGATCCTGAATGTGGATGTGCCCCCGGTTGTAGCGAATGAAACCTTTCTCTTGCATAATTTGAGCCCTTTGCGTTACCCCAGCCCGACGGATCCCCAGCATATTTGCAATAAATTCTTGCGTCAGGGCGAGGTCATCTCCCTCCACCCGGTCATGCACTTCCAGAAGCCAACGCGCCAACCGCTGGTCTATCTGGTGCAAACTATTGCAGGCACTTGTCTGTGAGATCTGGGCAATAAAGGCTTGGGTATAGCGCAGTATCACATCGCGCAGGTCTTTGTTCTGATCAAACTCATTACGCAAGATCTCAGAATCGATTCTTAAAGCTTTGCCTGGAATTTGCACATTATAGGTCGTTTGCGTGGTTTCTTGACCTCCCATCAGGCTATTGATGCCTAACACTTCTCGATTGCCAACCATGCCAGTTTCAGCGGTTGTACCATCCCACATAACGATCGTAATTGACAGCGCACAATTGAGTGGGAAGTACAGATGGCGAATCTCATAACCCGGTTCGTGGAGGCGATCGCCCGATTGTAGCGTGACCTCTCTCAAAAAAGGAGAAAGCTTGTTAAATAGTGCCTGAGGCATCGCATTCAGCAAGCGATTTTTAGTCCTCATCACGTTTTGTACTCCATCTTCTATATCTTCTGTATCTTTTATATCTTCTGTATCTTTTATATCTTTTATTTCTTCTGTATCTTTTATATCTTCTGTATCTTCTATATTATGTCTTATCTTGTGGTCAGAAAGCAGACCCCGCACTCCGGTTAGAGATTATCATCCGAAGCGGAAGGAGTTAAGGCAAAATGCACTGAAGAAAGCGCATCCGACCTTCACCTGACCCTTTCCTTTGTCCGATACCGTACTGAAATTTGCTTGCAGAGGGACTATTCTTCGGGGGGGGGTAAAATCTACCTCAGTCAAGATCTGAAACTAATTGCGTTGTCAATCTTGTTGATGCTTGAACCCTTTTACTCTCCCGAAAGAGATGACGTTGGCGTTTTCTCCGATACTTGATTCTCCTACATGCCTATGGTTCCAACATTAGCAGCAACTGAGTTAGAAGACTTGCTGATTTATCTCAGCCAGGTTCATTGCGTTGACCTCAGAGGCTACAAACGCTCTACACTCCTGCGTCGTACACGGGTGCGCATGCAGTGCCTCAAGGTTGAAAATTATCAAGATTATCTTGATTATCTAGAGCAGCAGCCCGATGAGGTGCCCCAGCTCTTAGACACCATTTATATTAACCTCACCGGCTTTTTTCGCGATCGCTTCGTTTGGGATTATCTGGCAAATGAGATTATCCCGCAGATCATTGCGAACAAAGCACCCCACGAACCGATCCGCATCTGGAGTGCGGCCTGTGCATCAGGAGAAGAAACCTATTCACTGGCGATTCTATTCGCAGAAGCCCTGGGCATCGAGCAATTTCAGCAGCGAGTACAGATCTACGGCACAGATGTTGACCCAGATGCCATTCGGCAAGCGCGTCAGGGTTATTATCCCGCTTATGCGATCGAAGCGATTCCGCCTGCCCTACAAGCGCAGTATTTTGAGCATCGTCAGGATCTCTACTGCTGGCGGCAAGATCTTCACTGCTCGATCAATTTTCAGCTTCATAACCTGATTCAAGATCCGCCCCTGCCTCAGATCGATCTACTGGTTTGCCGCAATCTGCTCATTTATCTCACCCCAGAAACCCAGCTTCGGGTGCTGGCTCGCTTGCATCAGAGTTTAGAGCAAACCGGATTCTTGCTGTTAGGACAGGCAGAGAACCTGGTGACTCCTCCTGAAACATCGCTATTCACGCCGCTTCATCTGCGAGCCAGGGCATTCACCAAAACGCCAGGAACGACCAAGGCTTATCGTGCCGGACGCTCACCCAAGGTAAAGGTATCGGCTCAACTTGCAGCTAATTCACTTGCAGCTAATTCACTTGCAGCTAATTCAGTGCTTCTTGACTCAGTCAGCATATAGCGTGTGAGTTGAGTTTCAATTTCATCGCGCACAATCTGACGATAGTCGATGAAATGCTCTAAGTGAGCGCAGTTGGTCAGGTAATGCTTAAACACGCCTGGGTTATGGCGAATGATAGAAAAGAGCTGTTGCCAAAACTGCCAGCGCGTATTGCGCTTTAACCCCTGTCGCCAGCAAATGAGAAACAGTGCCCGCAGGTCTGCCAGTTCAGGCAGCTTAAACTTTTTCTTGCGATGCTGAGGCGTCATGTCAATAAAGTGACGATAGACCCGCGCCAGGTAGCGATCGGGTTCATACAAATCCCAGAAGCATCGAATGTATTCACGCGCAATTTCTTCAACCGGGCGAGTGGGAACAAAATTAATCAACGTCGTCTGGTGAATATTCGCTTCGTTTCCGGTGTCCAGCAAACGCCCTTCTTTTTGCAAACGATGCGACAGTGCAGTGTTGGGTAACGCTTGCAGCATACTGAAAAGTGCCTGCGGAATTGCAGTCGCTTCTACAAAATCGATAATGCGATCGCCTGCACCCGATTTTTCGCCATCAAACCCGATAATGAATCCTGCCATGACGCGCAACCCGGTTCGGTTGATGGTTTTCACCGACTCGATCAGCGAGTTGCGGGTATTCTGAAATTTTTGCGTCAGTGATAAACTGTCGGTGTCGGGCGTTTCAATGCCCAAAAAGACCGCCGTAAAATTCGCAGCAATCATCAGATCCAGGAGTTCCTGATCCTGCGCTAGATCAACCGAAGCTTCGGTCGAAAGACTAAACGGATAGCCCCGCTCTGCCATCCAGGGAGCTAACTCTCGCAGCAGCAGTTTGACATTCCGCTTATTGCCAATGAAGTTATCGTCTACCACAAAGATCGATCGCCGCCAGCCTAGGTCATACAAAGTCTGCAACTCTGCCAGCAGTTGAGCCGGGGTTTTTGTTCGCGGCTTCCGCCCATACAGCACAATAATGTCGCAGAACTCGCACTGGTAAGGGCATCCGCGCGAGAACTGAACCGACATATCGCTATAGGCCTTGAGATCAAGCAGGTCAAAGCGGGGAACGGGCGTAAAGGTAACATCTGGCTTTTCACCATTGGCACGAAACACACCCGATGTTTCTCCTCGCTCCAGTGCTTCAACAAAGAGCGGCAGGGTAATTTCCCCTTCATCCAGCACCAAAAAGTCTGCCCCTGCCTCTTGAGCGGCTTCAGGAACAGAAGTTACATAGGGTCCACCTACAGCAACCTGCTTGCCACGACGTTTTGCTTTCTCAATCAGATACAGCATGTCGTCTTTTTGCACGATCATGCCGGAAATGATGATCAGGTCTGCCCAATACCAATCGGCTTCACTTTCATAGCCAACGTTGCGATCGACCAGCCGAAACTCCCAGGATTGCGGCAGAATTGCGGCAACCGTAATCAAGCTTAGCGGAGGAAGAGAGACTTTGCGCCCAATCAGTTCCAGAGCTTTATCAAAAGACCAGAACGACTTGGGGAAGAGAGGATACAGTAATAAAACTCGCATAATATATTTACTCAATTCAATTTCGGTTCAATCTTTGTTTAGTCTCGGTTCAAGTCCGGTTCAAGTCCGGTTTAATCCCGGTTCAGTCCCGGTTCAATCTATTCAGTCTTTGTTATCAACATTTGTAGCATTCTCAATTCGCCTCATCATCCTGTGATTCAAACCTGTTATCCAGACCTGTTACTTAGAAGGTAAACCTAAACGTTACTCTATCGGCTACTCTATCGACTACTGCGGGTCAAGTTAAGTTTCTCTTGTTCTGTTTTAGATTCTTTTAAGATTTTGAAATAGACGTTTACACTGTTTACACTTCAGTTTAGGCAACCTTCGCCTGATAATCAACCTGTTCATTAAAAAATCGAGTGCTGTCGCTTAAGGCAGTAACTTTACCCCGTTTGCATACAGCACTCAAATGTTTTGCCTGCGTTTAATCCTGAGCGTTATCCTGCGGTCGGCGGCAGAATGATTCTCTTCGCCAGCCCCAGCTGCTTCAGACTCACGATCGCCCACCAGGTCATATCAATTTCCCACCATTTCCAGCCTGCCTTGGCGACATTGGGATAGGCATGATGGTTGTTGTGCCAGCCTTCCCCGTAGGTAAGAATCGCTGCCCACCACAGATTTCGCGAGTTATCATCTACCTTATGGCTGCGGTAACCCGTGATGTGACTTGCAGAATTAATCAACCAGGTGCTGTGCCAGAGGATCACCGATCGGAAGAAAAGTCCGTAAATCACAAACGACCAGCCCCCAAACAGGTACAGCACAATTCCAAGCGGAACTTGCAGCAGCAGGTAATTGCGATCGAGCCAGCGATAAAACGGATCTTTTGCTAAATCCGGTGCGAATTTGCGGTTGGATTCGTACTCAAAAAATTCTGGACGTTTGCGAAATAGCCAACCCATGTGACTCCACCAAAAACCCCGTTTTGCAGAGTAGGGATCTTTGTCAATGTCTTCAGTGTAGGTGTGATGCCGACGATGCCCCGCAACCCAAAAGATCGGACCACCCTGTAGTGCCAAAGCCCCCAAAAGGGCGATCGCATATTCCAATCCCTTCGGAACCTGAAAGCTGCGATGCGTCAGTAAGCGATGATATCCCAGACAAATGCCAATACTGCCAAACAACCAGTGCAGAAAGAGGGCAACTCCCAGAGCTGACCAGGAGAAAAACCAGGGGGCTAATAAAGCCAGACCATGAATTGCCGCAAAAAATGCAATGCTCGTCCAATTGAGCATAAGTGACTGATCGTTCTTTTGATCAGCATTAGAAATATTGAAAGTCATGAAAATCCTATTACTACTCTGTCTAGTTCATCGATTACGCTTTTAGCTGACTTAGGGATTGTGCTACTAAAGCTCATCTAGAAATTGAGGCGATTGCACTGCTAAAGCAAGAGCGATTAAAGCAAGAACAATTACTCTGTTATTTGTCATCAGGGACACACCCAGAAGTTGATTAATTCACTGGGCGGATCACTGGCCACATCACTAAGCAGATCACTGGGCTGACTACAGAGAAGACGATCGACCCAGAAAAGACGATCGACTCTCAATCAGCAATCATTAATCAGCAATCATTAATTAATAATGTAGCCTCTCTGGTGCCGAGCGAGTACGCTCCTAAGACAGAGAAACATTGAGAGGATTAGAAGGTGTACTGGGATACATGTCCTTCGGGATCGTCGCTCCACGCAAGCAGGCTCGATTCAGCTTAGCCGATGCCAGGCTGGTGTCACTTAAGTTGGCATCCACCAGATTTGCGCTTGTCAAATTTGTTTCAGTTAAATTTGCCCCAGTCAGGATTGCACCCGTGAGATTTGCCTGACTCAAGTTTGTTTTGGTGAGATTTGCCTTTGTTAAATTGGCACCGCTGAGATTAATGCCAGCCAGGTTCAGGTTTCTCAAATTTGCTGCCATCAGGTTCAGGTTTCTGAAATCTCGTTGTCCTGCTGAATAGCGGCTGCAAAGTTCTTTAGTATTCATAGTCAAATATTTCCAGAATAAATGAATTCGATCGCCCTTAAACTCAATTCCCAATTATGGTCGAAACTTTCTCTTGCGCTGTTTATGCTTTGCAAGCTCTTTGCGCTTCCGTTTTTCGATTGGGGTTTCAAAATGGCGATGCTTCCTCATATCTGGAAAAATTCCTGCTCTGGAAACTGCTCGCTTAAATCGACGCAATGCTGACTCAATTCCTTCATTCTCACCAGGAATAACTTGGGTCATTCAATTTCCTTATTTAATTAGATCAACTAAGGCTGGTGAAGAAAAATGCTTGCTTCTAAAAAGCCACCAACCAGCCTTAGACTTGAGCGTTCAAAAAGCGATGATTTTAATTCCCGAATTTAGTAGCGTCGAGAAGAATTACCCCGGTTGCCCCAACCGCCGCCGCCACCGCCGCCAGAACCTCTTTCTTCACGGGGTCTTGCTTTATTGACTTTTAGATCGCGTCCCATCCATTCTGCGCCGTCAAGTGCTTCGATCGCGGCAGTTTCTTCTGCATCGGTTCCCATTTCAACAAAAGCAAATCCACGGAGCCGACCTGTTTCGCGATCGGTCGGAAGTTGAACTCGTTTCACCGTTCCGTATTCTTGAAAAACCTGATTCAAACCATCCTCCGTGACCTCGTAGGATAGGTTGCCCACATAAATTGACATAAAGATTCTCCAAAACCATCAATGTAGAGAATTAGATTCGGAGAAACGCTGGTGGAACGAATTACACGCCCGAAAATAAGCCTTACCTAAGACGGTAACACAGAATAAGAAATCGTGGAGAACAGGGGAGGTGACAGAACGATCGCGATTCTTGCCACTTCTGACCCAATGGTGCTGTCTTAATCCTAGCCGGTTAAAGCTGCTCATTATGCTTCAACGTTCAACAATTCAGTGATCCCGCTGATCAAAAGGTCTGGTTCGATCGGCTTTGCCATATGGCGTTGAAATCCGACCTGTTGTGCCTGTTGCTGATCCCCTTCTGAGGCATAGGCGGTCAGGGCGATCGCCGGAATTTGTCCACCTAAAGCGGGTGCAAGTGCCCGGATCTGCCGCATGAGCATATAGCCATTCATCTCCGGCATTCCAATATCGCTGAGCAGCACGTCCGGCGGGGATCGCGTGAGTGCCAAAAATCCTTCTGTTGCAGTCGAGGCAGTCGTGACATTGGCTCCTGCCTGTTTCAAAACAAACGCAACAAATTCTCGCGAGTCCATTTCGTCATCAATCACCAGGACGCGCAATCCGCTGAGAGGATGAGGGGATAAGACGGTGAGGGAATGGGTTGCTCCCCGTTCCCCCGTTTCCCCATCTCTCCCACTCCTTAACAGCGGCAGTTTGACGGTAAACGTCGCTCCCAACCCTTCTCCAGGACTTTCAACTTGCACTGTGCCGCCGTGCAGTTCGACAATTTGCCGCACGATCGCCAGCCCCAACCCCAGTCCGCCAAATTTGCGCGTGGTTGAGCCGTCTTCCTGTCGGAAATACTCAAACACATGGGGCAGAAAGGATGGACGAATGCCCACGCCATTATCAATCACTCGAATTTGCGCAAACTGATCGAGCTGACGCAATTCGACAGTCACGTTTCCGCCCGCTGGCGTGAATTTAACCGCATTCGTCAGCAAGTTCCACACCACCTGCTGTAAACGGGCTGCATCGCCCGAAACCGGAGCAATCGCCGAATCAAGGTCAGGCAAGATGTCGATGTTTTTGGCTTCGGCTGCCAGCCGCACCGTTTCGATCGCCGACGAAATCACAAACGCTAAACTGACCGGCGCCGCTGTAAGAGATAACTTGCCCTGCATAATGCGGGAAATGTCGAGCAAGTCTTCAATGAGCTGCGATTGCAGTTTGGCATTGCGTTCGATCGTGTTTAAGGCTTCAGCTTGGCGAGCAGGGGCGAGTTTGCCGGTTTGCAGCAGGCGAGTCCAGCCCAGAATGGGGTTCAGGGGCGATCGCAGCTCGTGGGACAGAACAGCGAGAAACTCGTCTTTGATGCGGTTTGCCTGGGTTAACGCTTCGGCGCGAACCTGTAGCTCGGTGAGCAGGCGCGATCGTTCTAAAGCTGCCGCCACTTGAGCTGCCACTGCCTGCATTAACTCCAGTTCGTCGGGGGTAAAGCGGTCGCGCTGATACGTCCCCAGCCCCAGCGTACCCATCACTCGATCGCCTACGATGAGCGGATGACTGGCATAGGCTCTGATGCCCAACGACTGAAGCGGTAAGGCAAGCGGTTCGGTGGCTTCCAGGACATTTTCAACCACGATCGGACAGCGACGCTGCACTGCATTGCCACACACTCCCTGACCCAACTCTAAAAATTGAGCGGCGGCAGCAAGGTCTTCTGAAATTCCGCCATAGGTATGCAATTCTAATTGCTGCTGCTCTTCCTGGAAAAAGTAATTGAAGTAAACTTCAAGCTGCAAATGCGCTGCGATTTTTTCAAACAATGTCGCTAAATAAACCTTCGGGTCTTCAACAATCAGCAAATTGCTGGCAGATTCTGCCAACAGTTTAAACTGTTCATTGCTCGCGTGAATCGCCGCTTCTGCCTGTTTGCGATCGGTAATATCTGCCAGTGCTCCCGGAAAGGCGATCGGCGTGCCATCTGGGGCATACTCGACCTGACCTCGTGCCTTAACCCATCGCTCTTCGCCAGCCGCAGTTTGAACCCGGTACTCTGCCGTGTACACTTCACCTGTTTCGATCGCCTGTTGAATTTTCGCTGAAACGTGAGGACGGTCTTCCTCGTGCATCGAATTGATAAAGAACTCGATCGGCAATCCTTCTGCCGTGGCGATCGCAACATCTACGTTAAATAAACCAGCAAACGCCGAGTTCACAACGATCCGATTGGCAGAAATATTCCACCGCCAGGTATAAACGCCGCCTGCCACTAAAGCTGCTTCGAGCTGCACATGGGCTTCTCGCAGATCTTGTTCAGCTTTTTGGCGCTCGGCTTCATGCTGCTTCGCGGCGGTAATGTCTCGCGAAATTACGACAAGCTGCACAACCTGTCCGACGGCATCTCGCACTGGCGTAATCACGCTATCCCACCACTTGGGCGTGCCTTTCACAGTCGGAAGATAGCCTTGAAATTGTCCGACATTTCCTTCTGTGGCGGCAGCGATCGCCGCTTGTGCCTTTTCCCGATCTTCGCCCTGCCATCGCTCCAGCCAACGGGTATGCAAAATCGAACAGAAATCATCGATTTCCAGTAGCCGTAGCCCTCCCGGACTGATATAGGAAATTTCGGTGTTTAACGCTAGAAGTTTGATGCAGTCTTGACTGCTCTCTAGAATGCGATCCTTTAGCTCCTCACTTTCTCGTAAGGCGGCTTCAGACTGTTTGCGATCCTGTTCGAGGTGCTTTGCGACGGTGATATCGACAGCAGCCCCGTAAAAAACCTGTTCTTCAGGATAGGGCTGCGCTCTCCACAGCAACCATCGATAAGAGCCGTCTTTGTGTCGATAGCGGTTCTCAAAGGCAAAGGTTTCGCTGCCGGAGAAAAGGGCGTCGGCTTCCGAAACTGAGGGGCGGATATCGTCGGGGTGAACAAAATCAGTCCAGGGGCGAGAAGTCATTTCCGCCTGCGTCCAGCCCAGCATCCGCTCAAAGCTGGGGCTAACCCACTGAAAGTAGCCGTCTGTTTTTGTAATCACCTGCAAATCAGACGCGACGGCAAAAAATCGCTCCTGCTCTTGGTCGGACATTTTGCGATCGGTAGTGTTATTAAAAATGATCGCAACTCGATGGTGGTGCGCCCCCTCTACTTTGAAGACGTAGAAATCGTACCAGCCTTTCAGCGGCTCGGTATAAAATTGGTGGCGTTCGCCAATACCAGTCTGGACAACTCTTCCATAGGTTTCCCACCATTGGGATTCGTACCCTGGGTCAAGCTCGCGCAGTCGTTTTCCTACGAAATCCAGTCCGGTGAGGCGCTGCACAGCCGGATTTGCTTCAAGATAAAAAACATCGATTGGGCGATCGTTTTCGTCGAAAATCACATCTGCCAGAAGATAGCCTTCGTCGATTGACTCAAACAGCCTGCGGTATTTTTCCTCGGATTCGCGCAGGTCTATCTCCGCCTGCTGACGCTCTAGCTCGGTGGCAATGCGATTGGCAAAAACGGTTAACAGAGATTTCGTCAGATGAACGTCCTCTAGCGGCTTGCCATCCATCACGCTCAACAATCCCAGTGGATTACCGTTCGAGTCGAAGAAGGGAACCCCTGCATAGCTTTCGACCGAGAGCAGCTTCAGCAAGGGCGCCTGGGGAAAGAGAGCCTGCACATGGTGCGGATAGCAGCAAACTCTGCCCTGCCGAATCACTTCCCAGCAAGGCGTATCTTGCAGCGGGTATTGGAGATTATCAACAATTTGTCCCCCGGCACAGGTGGCGATCGTTTTCAACTGATGAGCGCTATTCTCATCAATCACACCGATGGAGACATAATCAGTGTTGAGAACCCTGGCAAAATGCTGCACCAATGCCTCGAAAAACGCTTCACCCGTCACCGATGCAAGTCCTTGCGTAATCTCCAGCAGGGCGTTGTCCACTTGAGCAACTTTTTGCGCTGCCAGTCGCAATTCCAGTTCATCCACCACCATTGCTGCCAGATCTACCAGAGTCGCTTCTTGCTCTGCAGTCAACGGCTCGTGGGGCTGGCCATCGAGCAAACAAAGCGTTCCCAACTGGAAACCATCCTGACTGATCAGCGGCGCACCTGCATAAAACCGCACCCCCGGTTCACTCTGCACAAAGGGATTACAGGCAAAGCGAGCGTCTTTTTGCGTATCGGGAATAATCAGCGGCTCATCGTTTAAGACGGCAAAGCTGCAAAACGTGGCATCTCGTGGCACTTCACTTGCGCCAAAGCCAACGCAGGACTTAAACCAGGCTCTCGACTCATCAACCAGCGAAATGAGGGCGATCGGCATCTCAAATAGCCGTGCTGCCAGGCGGGTAATGCGATCGAAAGCGGCTTCGGGGGGCGTATCAAGAATCTTGTAGCGATGCAGGGCTGCCAGCCGCTCGGTTTCATTTTCAGGAATAGGAGTGGAAAGCGTGGACGGCAGGGTATCGGTCATAAAGAGCGACGAGGGCAGGGGATGGGAGTTAGCGGGAGTCATGTGCGGTAACGGAGCGATCGCATTCCAGACCGGATTTTGAGGCAGAGCATCGGTCGCACTCCTGCTTCTGGTTCCCCAGATTTACTCAAACACTTCAAACGCTGTTAATGTCCCTATTGTATCGACTTTAACTATATCGGCTCTGTATTATATTAGCTCCGTATCGGTTGCTAAGGATCCGCTGCTCAGTAGTACAACAAAGTAGTACAACAGATTAATACGATCGCGGTGGGAATTCTGGGCAGCACGAGCTTTAAGAGTGGCAATAAGCTTTCTCCTGCTTTCGCTGCGGTAAAAGGTTCTGATATTCCCAGAGCACTTCTCGCTGTCGCGCTGTAAATGGGTGATCCATGAAAGGAATCCCTGATTTGAAAGAGAAAGTTTTACAGAGTTGCGGATTAGTGGGCTGTCGGCTCGTGTAATGGTAGGAGGCTGCAATTCGCTGTCGATTCGAGCGCGGAACCTTACCATGATGAAACACCTGAGCGGCTGCGGCAAAAATAATGGTTCCGGCTAAACCCGTACAGGCTTTCCACTGGCAAGGCGGAACGGCTGCCGCCATCGCGTCATCATCAATAACATAATTTGAGGCTTTGAATGAGCGCATTGAGGGAGTTAAAGATTTGGGAATGTATTCAAAAGGACTATCCTCAATCCCAACATCATTGAGATAAATGCTGATGCGAATAATATTTCGATCGTCTTGATCTCGATGCCATAATCTTGTGCCAACCTGCTTCCCGTCATTCGCCTCTTTTCGGGCAATGACCCCATGATAAGCAATAGGTAAACCAATGCAATTTTCGACAATATTGAGAATTCGATCGTCCAGCCCCCACAAATAAAGCGCTGGATACTCCTTTGCAATCCGGCTGGGATTAACCGGAGCGCAATGCCGAAAACCCTCTTCGTATTCTATCTCCTCCGGATTTGCGAATGCTGATTTTCCCAGATTTTGAATCAAACGGTTAGATGCTTCTTGCAGGGATGGAGTCGAAGAAAAGCACAAATCGTCTAGCGATCGAACAGCAACCCCCTCATGATTAATTTCATCCACAATCTGGCGATCAACCGGAGATAGAGCGGGCAGTTTTTGAGCATATTTCACCTGCTCCAACCGATAGCTAAAATCGGAAGCTGTTTCGGAAATCTTCTTCTGAACTTTATGCAAAATAGGCTTCATATTAAACTTCAACTTATCTTCCAGAGGGTTCTTCCAGGCAAAAAGCTTGCTATTTGGTGAATCGAAGCCGAACTTCTGATAGCAAGACAGCGAATTATCTTGATGCAACCCGGAGAAACGTTATTCCTAACTTCATTCTCAGCTTCATGCTTTGCCTCTTAAAGCAACCAATACCGCAGATAAGCAAAGCTGCCTTGTAGATTGCAGTGGATTGCAAAAGCTGGTGCTGTGAAATGGCTTTAGCACTCCTGTTAAATATGGCTTAACCCTGGAGAAGCAATTTTCTCTGGAAACACAGCCCAACTCCACGAACAATAAATCACATTAATGATTAGATACTTCTAATCTAGTCAGGCAGAACTAGAAATACATCTGACAAATGGAGGACTAACGATCGCGTGAGATCTAGCTTGCGAAGGGCTAATATTTCATCAATTTAGAAGGCGGATTTTATCTTTATAGCAACAGCCTTCCCCTATAATTTCGCCTATAGTTTCGAACTTTCTAGACCATCAAGCCACAATGTTGGTAGATACCAGGTACAGAGCGGAGGAAGTGGCAATGGTGCAGGCAGGATTAACCGCCGGAAGTGGAAGTAAGAAGTGGAAATAAGAAGTAGAAGTAAAAGTTCAATCAGGAGTTCTATCGATCGACAGTCCTTCACTCCTGCACAGACAGCCCCAAATAGAGATAGTTTTTCTTAATTCTGCTTGTGGAAACCTTTATCCAGCTTGCCCCTAGTTTTGCCGCCGTGTTCCTGCTCCTTCTCGGAACCGCCGCGTTGCTCTTTCCCAAACCGATGGCTGCGTTTGTCGGCATTCAACCCATTGCCCCCATTGGCGTTTCTGAAATTCGATCGACGCTGGGGAGCTTTTTTATCGGGTTAGCCGTAGCCTGTTTATGGCTACAGTCGGCGGAGGCATTTACGGTTCTGGGGGTTGCTTCCCTGGGAGCTGCGATTGTCCGCTTAATGTCTAGTGTGGTCGATCGTAGCGTCACCGTTAAGAACCTGGGTGGGGTTGTCACAGAGCTACTGCTGAGTGTGCTGTTTCTCCTAAGCTGGAGTTAATTAATGCCAGATACAGGAAGGTAGGGAGACAAGTCCAGGCTTACCTCCCACACCATTAATCTGTTTTTGTGACTGAACCAGGAATGTTGCACTGAATCAAACAATTGGGAGAACAGCTTCGAGTCATTCGGGTAGAAACTGCCTTGCAACGATCACGAGTTTATCCCCAACCGTCATCACTCAGTGGCCACACGATCGATTAGCTCTTAAGCTAATTAGCTGTTAAGCGTTTCGTAGCGTTCCTGCTCGGCACGGGAATTTCGGGCATTCAGCGTTTCATTCCGCTCTTGTTCCCGGCGAGAGTTTCGAGCATTTAGCGTTTCGTAGCGTTCCTGCTGGGCACGCGAGTTTCGAGCATTCAGCGTTTCATTCCGCTCTTGCTCCCAGCGAGAGTTTCGAGCATTTAGCGTTTCGTAGCGTTCCTGCTGGGCACGCGAGTTTCGAGCATTTAGCGTTTCATTCCGCTCTTGCTGGGCACGCGAGTTTCGAGCATTCAGCGTTTCATTCCGCTCTTGCTCCCAGCGAGAGTTTCGAGCATTTAGCGTTTCGTAGCGTTCTTGCTGGGCACGCGAGTTTCGAGCATTCAGCGTTTCATTCCGCTCTTGTTCCCGGCGGGAATTACGGGCGTTGAGTTGGTCTTGTTGTCCTTCGCTGATCGTCTGAGAAACTGCTCCAGAATGAACGAAATTGCTAAATGCGGGCGTTGCAGCAGAGACAAGAACGATCGCAGACAGTGTTGCAAAAATAGAACGTCTCATGATTGATACCCCTTGGGTTTTGTTGAATTGAATGTAGATTCAAAAGGATAAACTGAGTTGATAAGTGATCGATTCACTCTCATGACATAATTTCAAACGGAAATAATCGCAAAAGAGATTCTGGTTTGACGCACTGCAACTGGAAAGCGTGTAGTGGGCTAAAGTTGTACAGTCATCGTTTGAGTTAAAGCGATCGCAATTTGATTCAACGATGCACAAATCAAAGCAGACTAGAACAAAATGGTTCCATCAATAAGCAAAAGCGGTACTCTATTGGATGAAGAGGTTGGGTTGGATGAAGGGGTTGGCACACACGTTGGCTGATTGCCGAAATTAACAGACTCACGATCCAGAGAATTGGATTTCTCCATGCGCGTCACGATTGAATGCTGGCGATCGAAACCGAACCGGGGGCGGATGAGTTTAAGGTTGAGCATCTGGACAACACCTCCTACGCTCCGTAATAAAACCGTTCGTGGAATACTTTGCCGTCTCTCCACTGCTGCACCGAGACCTGGTGGTAAGTGCGCTTGCCCCAATCCTGATGCGTGTAATCGTAGAACCACTCGGAGATAATGACGTTTTCGCCAAAGGCAACATTCTTGAGTTCGCCCGCCCGAAACTCGACAATCTTGCTAAAAAATTCCTCTTCTCGTTGACGGTTGGCGTCCTTGCCGATCGTGGGCGGATGTTCGTTTTCTTGCATGACAACATCATCCCCGTAGTACTTCTCAAAGGCTTCCATTGCTTTGCCTGACAGCACTAGATTTTTGATGTCCTCGAAGGCAGCTTTGAGATCAACCGTTGTTTCCAGATTCGTAGTCATGATTGAATGCCTCCAAAAAGGGGTGGATAGAGTAGTTCCAGATTTGATGATTGCGTTTGGAGTGGTTGCATTTGGAGTGATTGCATTTGCAACTAAAACTAAGTTAACACCCTTTAGTTGAAAGTGCAACTATTTTTTTGGCATACTGGGCGTATGAACACTCAACCTCAACTCAATCAGCTTTATAGCTCGGTCTGGCGTTTGTTTCTGACTGCTCACAAACGACTATCTGACCAGATTGAGCAACAATTAGCTCAGGCAGAGTTGCCGCCACTGGAATGGTACGATGTGCTGCTGAGCTTAAAGGAAGCTCCGAATCATCAGCTCCGCCTGAGTGAGCTAGCAGACAAAACATTGCTCAGTCGCAGTAACCTGACTCGCTTGGTCGATCGTCTGGAGCAGGCAAAGTTGCTTTGTCGTAAATCTTGCCCCAGCGATCGTCGGGGAACCTATGCTGCGCTGACTCCTGCTGGGCTGTCGATGCAGGAGCAAATGTGGTCAGTTTATGCAGCGGGCATCGTCGAGTACTTTGCGGCTCATGTCAGTGAATCAGAAGCCAAAACCCTACAGCAAGTTCTCCAGCGTCTTCTGGCGGCGGCAGAAACAAGAGTAGACCCGTGATATTAACTGGTGAATCAGGTGCAGCTCCGAGCAATGAAAGATCGTCCTCCAGATGCAGAAATTGGCTAACTCTGAAGCAGTTCTGCGACCGTCTGCACTAGATTTTCTGGCTCAATGGGCTTGGAAAGATGCCGCTGATAGCCTGCTGCCATTGCCTGCTGATAATTAATCTCCCCGGCATAAGCGGTGAGGGCGATCGCGGGAACCTGTCCGCCCTGCTCTAGGGGCAGTGATCGAATTTGCTGCATTAGCATATAGCCATCCATATCCGGCATGCCAATATCACTGAGCAGCATATCCGGCGGGGATTGGGTGAACATTAAGAATCCTTCGCTAGCAGTTGAGGCAGTTGCTACCGTTGCGCCTGCCTGCTCCAGCACAAATGTCACAAATTCACGGGAATCTATTCCGTCATCAATGACTAACACCTGGATTCCATTCAGGTTCAGCGATGATTCAGTAAGGGGGCGATCGGAACTTGCCGTTGGCGAAGAAGACATCAACGGCAGCTTCACCGTGAACATTGCGCCCAACCCTTCACCCTCACTCTCGACTTTTACAGTACCACCGTGGAGTTCGACCAGATGACGCACGATCGCCAATCCCAGTCCTAACCCGCCAAATTTCCGGGTGGTTGCACCGTCTTCCTGGCGGAAATAGTCAAACACATAAGGCAGGAAATTTGACGGAATGCCTTTGCCACTGTCGCGAACGGTGATTTGCGCTTGACCGTCTACCGGTTCTAATCGCACCTCGACTTGTCCCCCAGCAGGCGTAAATTTGACGGCATTCGAGAGCAAGTTCCACACCACCTGCTGCAAGCGAGTAGCATCCCCAAAGACCTGCCCGACTTCAGTATCCAGATGGGCTGCGACTGAAATAGATTTTGCTTCTGCGGCAAGACGCACTGTTTCGATCGCTGATTGAACCGTGGCAGCTAAATTGATTGGACTGACATTGAGGCTGAGTTTGCCCTGAAGAATGCGGGAGACATCGAGCAAGTCTTCAATCAGTTCCGCCTGGAGTTTGGCGTTTCGTTCGATTGTGCTGAGTGCCTGGAAAGTTTTAGCAGCATCCAGTTTGCCCGTTTGCAGCAGCCTTGCCCAGCCCAGAATGGGGTTCAGGGGCGATCGCAGTTCGTGGGAGAGAACCGCGAGGAATTCGTCTTTGATCCGGTTTGCTGCCTGTGCTTCTTCACGGGCCATTTCTGCGTTCGATCGCGCCTGCTGTTCGGCTTCATAGAGCCGGGTATTTTCGATGGCGATCGATGCCATTTGGGCAAGCTGCACCAGGATAGACTCATCGGTTTCGGTAAACTCGCCTTCGTATTTGTCCGAAAGCTGGAGCAATCCAATGTTCTGTCCGTTGCGTCCGATCAGGGGAGCCGCGAGCCAGCCGCGCATGGGGGGATGTCGGTCTACTGCTTCGCCAAATCCTTTCCAGTGCGGGTGAGCCTCTAGTTCGGCTTGGGTCATTCGCAGCGGGCGATTCAGATGACAGACGCAGGCATAAATGCCCGTTCCATTGGTCAGTTCGTTGTAGTCTCGCCACTGAGCATACTTCTCTGACAGGGAAACGGCAGTAATTGCCTGTGCCCAGTTCTGGTTGATGGTCAGACTGGTAACAGACTGGTGAGCACCGATAATCGCAGCCGCCTGATCAGTGACGACTTGCAGGACTTCTTGCATCGAAAGAGCAGAATTGATGCTAAGTGCGGCGATCGTGAGCTCCTGCGACTGATTTACATAATGACGTTCACGCGCCAGTAAAGCTTCACGTTCCAGCTCGGCTTGTTTACGAGCGGTAATGTCCCGCTGAGTGCCCCAGACACGCACCAATTTCCGGTTTTCAATGATGCCAATCAGGTTATTCAAAAAAATCTTGGGATTCCCCTGTTGATCGACCTCGTAAGACTCTGCATCACTGAGCCGAAAGCCGCCGCGAATAAAGGCACGTAAATACTCCAGATTGCGAGAGTCTGCTGGCGCAAAAAAATCCGTTAGCCTTGCTCCAATGAGATCTTGAGGAGAGGCAACGCCATACATCTCAGCAAACCTCTGGTTGCACTCTGCTAGGTAAGCGTGTTGGTAGAAGCATTCTAGCTGCTCTGCCTCAGGGCGATCGATTTCGATGGGTTGCTCGACTTCAAAACGCCAAATGCCTTCTGAACTCTGCTGCACAAAGGCTCGATAGCGTTCTTCACTTCGTTCTAACGTTTGGGAGACTTCTCGCCGCAGTTGTGCCAGCTTCAAAGTCGCCTCCACGCGCGCCAGCAATTCACGGGCAGAAAAAGGCTTGACCAAATAGTCATCGGCTCCCGCTTCGAGTCCTTCAATGCGAGCCTCTTCCCCAGCACGGGCAGACAGCAGAATAATGGGAATTTCTCTGGTTTGTGGGTCGGTTCGCAAGGCTTGCAGCAAACCAAAGCCGTCCAGGTTGGGCATCATGACATCCGTGAGAACCAGATCAGGAGGTTGCTGACGAATTGCAGCCAGAGCCAATGCCCCATCTGGGACTGCTTTGACTTCGTACTGCTGACTCAACAACCGCCGCACATAGTCGCGCATATCGGCATTGTCGTCGGCAAGGAGAATGCGAGCGGCAGCGGCAGGGGAAAGGGAAGAGGGGGGAATGGGGAGTGAGGCGGTGGAGAGTGGGGGAGATAGGGTTATGACTGATT
The DNA here is from genome assembly GCA_014695325.1 of Cyanobacteria bacterium FACHB-502. Classification (GTDB taxonomy): domain Bacteria; phylum Cyanobacteriota; class Cyanobacteriia; order Elainellales; family Elainellaceae; genus Leptolyngbya_A. Next base: position 227,232 of record JACJNZ010000029.1, read on the forward strand.
CGTTGCCTGTGCTTACCTCCGATAGCCAGCGAAGGGCTTCTTCCAGGTAGGGGTTCGAGTTGAGTGCCGTCGAGACAAGGGTGCGAGCTGCGGTTAGGCGATCGGCTTCGCTGTGTTGTAGGCGTTCGGGCGGGAGATGAGCCGTTCCCGTGGGAATAGAGAGGGTAAAGCAGGTTCCTTGTCCTTCGATGCTCCTCACAGCGATCGTTCCACCATGAAGCTTCACCAATTCCTGCACCAGAGAAAGCCCGATTCCCGAACCTTCAAAGCTGCGTCCCTGTGCGCCTTTAACGCGATGAAACCGCTCAAATAAATGGGGTAGCTCGGCGGCGGGAATGCCAATACCCGTATCCCGCACCCGCAGTTCAACATGGTCGTGCTGCCACTGTAAACTGACCGCAATTTCGCCTGTAAAGGTGAACTTCAAGGCGTTTGAGAGCAGGTTAAACACCACCTTCTCCCACATTTCGCGATCGACATACACCCATTCTGGAAGGGGCGGACAATTCACCAGCAGGCGCATTCCTGCCCGCTCAATCACCGATCGAAACACTGAAGCTAATTCTGCGGTGAAGGTTGCTAAATCGGTGGGTTCATAGGAAGCCTGCACCCGTCCCGCTTCGATCCGGGAAAAATCCAGCAGCGTATTGACAAGCTTGAGCAATCGCATCCCATTGCGCTGCACCGTTTGAATACGCTCCTGCTGGTTTGGCGACAAGGGTTCGTCTGGATCGTTTAGCGCATCCTCAGCCGGAGCCAGCATCAGGGTCAGGGGTGTGCGAAATTCGTGGGAGACGTTGCTAAAAAAGACAGTTTTGGCGCGATCGATTTCTGCGAGTGCCTCTGCCCGTTTGCGTTCTTCCTCATACGCCTGAGCATTGGCAATACTCGCCGCAATTTGACCCGCCACCAGATTGATAAAGCCCTGATAGCTATCGTCAAATAGCCGCAGAGGATTTAGCCCAACCACTAAGACTCCCGCTCGTCCGGTTTGTCCAGAAGGGGCAATGGGTACGGCAACGGCTTGATGGGGCGGACGCTCCCAGGCTCCCGTGGGGAGATGACTCCATCTCGCAGTTAAGTCACGGATTAAAACGTTTTTTTGCGTTGCCAGCACTTCAGCAAGCGACCAAGCAGAGGGAGAGTCTAGATCAGCAGTTTGCAGCACCGCAGGATGACCCGGATCAATGCCGCTTGTCCCTGCTAAAACAATCTGCTGCTGGTCGGGATCGACCAGATAAATCATCGCAAAGGGCAAATCATAGGGATTGCTATACAGAGCTTCGATGCTGAGACTGCAAGCCTGGTCAAAGGTGCGGGCATCTGCTGTTTTTGCAGCGAGTTCTCGCAGCAGTGCGAGTTGACGTTCGCCCACAATTCGCTGAGTGTCGTCGGTACAGGCGCAAAGCAGCCCGCCAATATCCTCACGATCGCCCGGAATGGGGCTGTAGGAGAACGTCACATAGGTTTCTTCCGGGTAGCCTTTGCGCTCCATAATAAAGGGCAAGGCTTCGTCAAACGTTCCCTCGTTTTTGTGAATCACCGATTCGATTCGGGGTTCAAGCTGATCCCAGACTTCGCGCCAAACTTCAGTTGCAGACTGTCCCAGCGCGGCGGGGTGCTTGGCGTGGAGAAAATCCCGGTAGGCATCGTTGTAGAGATTAATCAGGTCTTCGCCCCACCAAACAAACATGGGTTGCCGTGAAGTTAGCACAATCCGCAGCGTGGTTTTTAGACTCTGCGACCAGGTTTCGACCTCACCCAATGGCGTTTTTGACCAGTCCATCTGGCGCATCAGGCGTCCCATCTCGCCACCGTTGGCAAACAGATTGTTGGAGATTGAAGCAGTATCCATAGCGGGCGGAGAAGTGGGGGAATCGATCGAGCGTTAATTCAGTTTGGCAAGTTGGACAACCGGTTAAATATTGCTGAACAATCTTTCTCAGCGTGATTCTGTTTATTCGCGGGTTCACTGAAGCAACCCATCAGCCAATGACGGAATCCGATTGGCAGCAAGGTCTTTAAAGAATAATTATTATTACCGGATCGTGCAAATCTATCTTTAGGTAGGGGGGCAAGAGATTAGGTAGAGGGGCGAGATATCGATGCCATTCTGCCCCTTACCGCTGCTGCTTGCACAGGTGTGATATTACGATGCCAGGTGAAAGCAGTTAGACAAAAAATTCCCCGAAACGTTAAATGCTCCGGGGAAGGCAATGCTCATCAGGTTTAACAGATTCGACAGATTAGAAAATTAGATAAAATTGAGATCAGGATTCAGCGGGTTGATAAATTCCCCACTCTGACATTCCACGATTGCTAAGGATTTCTTCTGCCGGGCGAATCTCGTCCTCAGTTCCTTCCACCATGATCAGGTACTTACCGCCTTGCAGTTCGTCACTATATGCCCGGGCTTTTTCGTCTGGAATTCCCATCTTAATGAGTGCTTGAACTAACTGATTCGCTGCAACTGCCGCAACTCCTGTACTTGCTACCGTGGCAACCATCGCTGCTCCTAAACTTCCGGCGGCAATGATAACCCCAAGTCCAGGGAGAGCTAAGCTTGATAGCCCTAATAGGGTAAACCCGGTCGCACTAATCGTCGCAGTATCCCCGACGATCGCGTTTGCTTTATTAACTTTGGTGTCTCCCAGATGGTCGCTAATCTCAACCTCACCAACTGTTTTGTTTTCCAGGTGTTTTCCGACCACTGAAACCTGGCTCATTGGAAAACCAGAATCGTTCAAGTGATTTAGCGATTCCTCAAGGTCCTCACGTTTCTTGAATATGCCAATTGCACGTTTTTGCTGAGTTAAAACCATTTTCTCCTCCGGACTCAATCAACTGCATTAATAAAGACTGATTCTCATCTTTTTGCATTGGCGATATTTTTACAGACTTGACAAAGCCATTCATTGATCTGGGGAAGGAGTTTAAAGGGTTATCAGAGAATCTTCTTGTCTAATACTCGCGTCATCGTTTTTAATTTCCTAAAAATTAATTGCTAAACCGTTTTAATCCTTAAGATGAGTGAATTCAATTCTCCAGTGGCTTAGCATAAATAAAGAGCTTAATCGCACTCCCGTAATCATTTTGGCTTCTTACTGGACAAGGCGTAGTTTTCTCCAATGTGGAATTGGGGCTGCTTTGGCGATCGCCCTCAAGGAGGAATTGTTTTGCAGCATCCCTTCTCATCTCATCGGCTATGTAAAACGAGACAGATTCCCAATGAAAACTGTGAGACCAGAAAGTTTCGCGACAGCAGGGCGGCTACAGGCTCGCCCCACTCAGCCCACCGCAACAGGTTTTCCCGGACTGCATCCCCTAAATCTAGAGCGTCAGCGCGACGGATTAATCTATGTGCCGCCAACCTATCGAGCAAATCAGCCCGCCCCGCTATTGCTCATGCTGCATGGTGCAGGTGGCGACGCAGAAGGGGCACTGAGAATCGTTCGGGAATTAGCAGATCCTTTTGGAATGATTGTGTTAGCGGTAGACTCACGCCAGCAAACCTGGGATGTGATTATCAACGATTACGGTCCTGATATTGCCTTTCTCGATCGTGCACTGGCTCAAACCTTCGATCGGTATGCAATCAACCCAGATCAGGTGGCGATCGCAGGATTTTCAGATGGCGCGTCCTATGCCCTTTCCGTTGGCATTACGAACGGCGATTTATTTCCCCACATTCTTGCCTTTTCACCCGGATTCATGACTCCTGCCGCGCGGAACGGAATGCCTCGCTGTTTTATTTCCCACGGTAATCGAGACACGGTGCTGCCGATCGATCAATGCAGCCGTCGAATTGTGCCGCAGTTGCAGCGAGCAGGCTATGACGTGGTGTATCGAGAATTTGATGGTCCTCATACTGTACCTGGGACGATCGCCCGCGAAGGCATTAACTGGTTTACAGCTTGATTAGAAAATGAATACAGGAATGATTTCAAATCGATTCACCGATGGGATAAAAGGGTTTGGAATGAAAGAGCTTGGGACAAAAGGGTTTGGAATAAGCGAGTGTATGGTATAAGAGAGAGCTTGTGAATTGTGCTGGCGATCGCGCTGTAAAACGAAACGACGAACGTTCAGCAAATGAATTCAAAACATAAGCCAATCTAAATTTTGGAATTGGGAAAAACGCCAAGCGAAACTGACTCAGAAAAAAGATTTACTGGTGCGGCTCGATGAAATTATTCTTTGATAAGCAATTTCGCCCCACGTCAGAACTAATTTATAAGAACCAATTCATAGCAAACCACGCAAGAGCAATGCGAGACGGAAAGCGATAGATGTCGGGATGATGTTCAAACTACTGCTCCTGCAAAAATTGATCCTGCAACAGTTTTATAACAATGCTGTATAACAATAAAAGGGATTGCTGTGAATGAAGTTGCTGATGTCTTAACTGGAAATTCAATGAGCGCGATCGAGTGGATACTTACAACTTGGGCAGTGCTTTCTTGCCTTGCTTGGGGCTTAAGCTACCTCAAAGCGGTTCATGGAGTTTGATCGATACGACTGCTCAAGCAGTTGCAACCACAATCGCCTCAAACCTTTCCAAGGCTTAGTATTATTATCCCAGCTTGTAATGAAGGTGACACCCTTGGGCAAGCCTTGACGACGCTTCTCAAGCAGGACTATCCCAATCTAGAAATCATCCTCATTAACGATCGCTCCACCGACAACACAGGCGACATCGTTGACCAGTTAGCGAGCCAAGACGATCGCATCGTGCCTGTGCATATCACTCATCTGCCTCCAGCATGGCTGGGAAAAGTTCATGCGCTGCATCTTGGCAGTCAGAGGGCTACGGGAGACTGGCTTCTCTTTACGGATGCAGACGTTCATTTTCAGCCGGGTGTTTTGAAGAAGACGATCGCCTTATGCCTTGAAGAGCAGCTTGACCATCTTTCCGTAGCAGCTGAGGCTTATAGCCAGTCGTTTTGGCTTGATGTAACGCTGGCTGCCTTCGGTCTCCTGTTCTTGAATAGTATCAACGCCTCTGAGATCGGCAAACCCGAATCGGACAGTTTCGCTGGCAATGGAGCCTTTAACCTGGTGCGGAAATCTGTTTTTGATCGAACCGCTGGGTTTGCTTGGCTGCGAATGGAAGTTGTTGACGACTTAGGACTTGCGCTGATGATGCAGCAGGCTGGAGCGTGGAACTGCTTGGTGTTCGGAACTGATGAGATTGGTTTAACCTGGTATCCCTCTTTATCTACAATGGTGCGCGGCTTAGAGAAAAATCTCTTTGGTGCGGCTGCCCATTATCGCTATTCCAGTTTGTTTATCACGGTGGTGCTGCTCTGGCTGCTTAATCTGGGTTGGGTTGTTGCAATTCTACAGCAACCAGGATCCTGGCTGTGGGGATTTGGGATTGCTGCCTATGGATGTTTGCTGCTTTATGCTTGGGCGGTGTGGGCTAAGCTAAGGCGTTTTACCTTTGGCATGTTGTTGATTCCAGTCGGGCAGCTCATTCTCTCGGTTATCCTGCTGCGTTCAGCGTTCTCCTGTTGGCAACAGCAGGGCATTGTTTGGCGCGGCACTTTATATCCTTTGCAGCAGTTGAAGGATGGGCAGCGAGTCAAAATTTAGCGCATTGAGCGTATTGATATTACGCCGAATCGTCTGATCTGAGTGAACACGGCAGCGAAACTATCCGCAATCACCCAACAAATGTTTCCTACTCCAGGGGGAGTCGCCCCATCTTGTTGGACAGGAAACTTATCTTAGGGGTATATAGTGGGCTGGTCAATCTTGCTCAAAAGAATTTTCTTAATGATTAGCCAAACTTGAGAAGATTATGACGATGCTACAAGGTACTCCGTGGCTATTGGCTCATCGATCGATGCTGAAGCCAAATCAGCCTACGAAAGTTTCGCTGTATGGCAACGATTACGTCTTATGGCAGGATGACAACGGGAACATCAGTGCTTTGCCCAACGCCTGCCCTCACATGGGCGCAATGCTCTCTGAAGGCTGGTGTGTTTCTCGTTCAGATGGGCGCAGTGCGATCGTATGCCCATTTCATGCTTTAGAGTTTGACCATACCGGATGCACAGTTTTACCCGGATCAAACAAACCTACAAAATCGCTGCTGAAGCCGTTAGAGCTAATTGTTCAAGGGGACTTCGTTTGGTCGTATGGTGGGGTCGAGCCAAAGATTTCGATTCCGAATATTCTGAATCAAATTGCAGCCGAATATGATTTTATTGGCTTTGTTGCTGATTGGAGCGTTAAGACTGATTTGCTGTCGATGCTATTAATTATGCACGACTACAATCACCCCAACGGAACCCATCGTGCATTATTTGAAATTGAAGAAGTACACTTCAAAAAGTTTATTGATAACGGGCTACATTCCCATGCTTACTACGACACCCCAAGAGCAAAAAACAAATTTCAGGACATCTTAAAGCATCCGGCTATTCTAGCACTGCCAAAAGTTCTGAATATTCATGTCGAAAACTTTTTTCCTGCGATCGTCATACTACACGAAGACGCCTCGCTCGGAAGCGTGAAGCAATGCCATCTCTTTGTTCCTGAATCCGAAACGCATACCCGCACTTATGTTTTAATGTTTGGAAAAGCAAAGTATCCGATCGCCAATTTAGCAAAACACAATTTTCTAAAACTGGTAGGAACCGCTGTCGAACAAGATACTGATATTTTAAGCAAGCTCTATCCTAATAGCCCTAAGCATATCAAACTCAATAACGAAGTTGGAATGGATTGGGTGAAACGAAACTTTGAGAATTTTCCGGCGATCGTCGAGCCAAATTTATCTCAATAAACAGTGACTTTTCACGGGTGCAAGCTACCAGAACAGTAAAAATTCACGGCTGATCAACTGATTGACCTCAGCAAACGCCTATAGAAATAGGTGCATTCTACAAAAGCTTTTCCATTGCATAGTTTATGAATCCCTCACCCCGGCGCATCACTTCTTGCTCCTTGACCACTGCAAACCCCATACGTTGAAAAAATGGTTTTGCGGTAATGCTTGCCTCAACAAATAACCGATTCAAGGACAGTTCATACGCCTTTGCTTCAATGGCTTGATAAATTCGGCTGCCTACTCCGCAACGTTGATAGTTTTTATGGCAGTAGAAACAATCAATATGCCCGTTCGGCTCTAGCTCTCCAAATCCCGCAATTACGCCATCATCGTCAGCAACATAGGTGAATCGATTTGAGCACACTTCTACCCAATTTCTAAATTGAATATCTTCAGGTGCCCATGCTTTGACTTGGCTGTTTGAATAATCACGCACATTAATTTCACGTACTGTTTCATGAAACAACCGTGCAATCTGTTCAGCATCTTGGGTTTGAAACAATCTTACTTCCATACGTCAATCAAGGTTTCCTAGCAACTCATCTCTTTTGCATTGTCACAAAGAAAAGCAAGACGATCGGGAGCAACGCCACAAGTCCTAGAGAGCTGAGCTGTGTCACATTATCGAATAGCGAGAAGTGGTGAGTTTGTGTCAGGTGAAAGATGAGGTGCGGCACTGCGAAGGCGAACCAACTCACCAGTGCAACTTGGATGATTTGTCGTTCGAGCAAAACTGCTGCCGCAGCCAGTAGTACCCCGAAGCCAAGATTGTTTGCACCGTAGTCCCGAACTAGATGTTCGTTGTAGGGCCCCAGAGTTGAAACCCAATTTCTACCAGGGAGCGGGAAGATTTCATAGAAGTGATAGGGAGCCAAAAAAGCCCAGAAGCCAATGAATAGAGGAACAACCGCTAGGAGCCATAAACCCCACTGAATCCAACTACCACGCATTAAATGTTGATCGAACTTGCTGTTCATACTTTCAATAACGTGGAGGATGTTGAAATGTGCCAATGACCTGATCAAGCTGTTGAGCGATCGCTATTAATTCCATCTCTCTCCACCGCTTGCCCACAATCTGGATTCCAATCGGTAGCCCATCCTGCGTTTGCCCAATGGGAATGACGATGACTGGATGCCCGCTTAAATTAAACGGCATGGTGTACGCTCCATTGGCAACTCCGTATGGGTAAGCTCTGCCATCGACCTCAACGGCACTCCAGGGGGGACGATGGGTGAATGCAGCCGTTGCAGCCACTGGCACTAACCAAACATCCCATGACTCTAATGCCGTATCCAGTTGAGCAATGAAGCGATCGCGCTCGGTCAGCGTTTCAAAATATCCCTTCAAACTGGGATTAAGTAGCTCTGGAAGAAATCGGCTGAAGTCTCCCAATTGTCTGAGTTTCTTGTCACCTTGGGTGGCTGTACGAGCGATCAACCCTAAACTGCGTCGAATGTTGTAGCGATCTCTCGGTTGAGCATAGGTGTTGTTATAGGCTGCAACTCGCATGTACAGGTTCAACATCTTTGAGGTATCAAAGCCTTGGGGAAGCCAGCGTTCTACCTTCGCCCCTGCATTTGCCAGCGTTTGAGCTGTTTTCTGCATGGCGGTTCGGATATCAGCAGCGACTGGAATTTCACTCCACTCATCAATCCAGGCAATCTTGAGATCAGACAATGCTTTGCCAGAAGGCGTATCTAGGGGAACCGGAGGAACATCTGGACGGCGCACATCTGCTCCTGCAATCAGCGAAAAGCAAAGCCGAATGTCTTCCAAGGATCGCGCAAAACATCCAACGGTCATCATCTGTCGAACACACAAGGGCATACCAGGAACTTCAGGAATCATGCCGGCGGTGGAAATGCGGCGATCGGTGGATTTAAGTCCATAGACACCACAAAAGTGAGCAGGTTGACGCACAGACCCGCCAAAATCATTTCCCAGATCAAGGGGTGAAAGACCTGCAGCGATCGCGGCAGCACTGCCCCCTGAACTTCCTCCAGGCGTGTAGGCTAAATTCCAGGGATTGTTGACTGGCGGAAACAGAGAATTAATACTCTGGTAATCGGCTGCGAGTTCGGCTGCGTTGGTTTTTCCCAGGATAATTGCTCCTGCTGCTCTAAGTTTGGCAACGACTGTCGCATCCTGCTTGGGAATGTAATCTCTAAGGGGAATATAGCCTGCGGTTGTGCGGAGTCCAGCTGTTTCAAAAATGTCTTTAATCGTGACCGGAACTCCATGTAATGCGCCCCAATCTTCACCTTTTGCAAGAGCCTCATCTGCCTGCTTTGCTCTAGTTCGGGCATTTTCCGCATCAAGGGTGCAGATAGCATTCAATTTCGAGTTGTGTTGAGCAATTTGTTCCACATGAGCGTCCAGAAGTTCGACCGCAGAAATTTGGCGATCGCGGATCATTTGAGCCAGTTCAACAGCGGACTTAAATACAATCTCGTTCATGATATTTCCTCTAATTCAGTGAAATGCTTTGTCTCTCCTGGTTATTCTTTTTTGGATAGTTGGCGCAAAAACTCATTCCAGCCAACTTTGCCGTACTTCTGGGTAGGGCAGAGCTGTGCTCCTGAACGAAATGCTTGCGCAATCTTGCCAGGAATGGGAACTTCTACAACGTTCCGTTTCCGTCCAGTTGCTTTGAAATACGCTCTAGCAAGATCGCCTGCTGTCCAAACTTCGGGTCCACCGATGTCGGTCACTCGTCCGGCAGGAGCTGAAAGAGCTAGTTCCACCAAGCGATCGGCAACTTCACTTGCTTGAATGGGCTGAAGCAGGAAGCCTTTAGGCATGAGCATGATCGGGAGACGATCGAGGAATTGAATCAGCGTCAATGCAAATTCATGAAATTGCGTCGCTCTGAGGATTGTCCAGGGAATTGCAGCCTGTTCGATTATTTGTTCAGTTTCAAATTTCATTCCGTAGTAGGGGTAGAAGGGGTTGCGATCGACTCCGACGATCGAGACATAAACGATGTGAGATATCCCTGCGCGTTCTGCTGCTTGAAGCAACCGCCTTGTCCCTTCAACATCGACTTGACGGGGATTGGTGGGGCTTGAAGCACAATGGACAATGACATCAATCCCTTCAACGGCTTGCTCCAATCCCTCACCCGTCAGTAAGTCTCCTTGAACAGTGCCAGGACGTTTACTGTGGCTGAGCACCTGGACGTTACAATCAGCAGTTTGCAGGCGATCGACTACTAGAGAACCGAGGGAGCCTGTCCCCCCTGTAACTAAAATTTTTGATGCGTTCATTTTGAAACTTCCTGATGGGAAAGTCAGGGTTTAAGCGTGGCTGTATTAACCCAATTTGTCTTGTTTGGGTGTGATTGACGCGGTTCATTGGATCGAGATTGAGTTTGAGTGCGATACCAATCGAGTGTCTGGCGAATTCCTTCCTGGTAAGAAGTCACTGTGGCTTTCCCGAAGGCAGATTGGTACTTGCTGCTGTCAATAACAAAGGGTTGTTCAAATTGATAGATCATTTCTGCCCCTTCCCGCGCTAAAGACCAAAACAGCCCCAGTGCTTTCACGACTCTAGAGCCATAAGCGATGACTCTCGGAACTCTTCCCACTTCCTCAAAAATCAGGCGGACAAACTCTCGCCCTGTAATCGGCTCAGGGGTAGGAATATGCCAGACCTTCCCGATCGCCTCATCCTGCTCAGCCAGGGTTATCAACCCTCTAGCAAAATCATCAATAAAGAGCGGTGTTAATGGCAGATCTAGATTGCCAAACCACGTGGCTCGCTTGCTTGACAGAGCGGCTCCGAACAAATTTTGCCCCAGCACTGACTCAACCAGTGGGCCGTATAACTCGCCACCACGACCAATCACTGCCTGCACTTGACCTTTGCTGTGAGCTGCAAGCAGCATTTCTGCTAACCAGGCACGTAATACCCCTTTGTTGCTGACGGGTCTGCAAGGTAAGTCCTCAGTCATTGGTCCGTTTACTTTGCCGTACATCCAGGTATCATCTGCAAACACATACTTGGCATTGGCAGCAGCGGCACCTGCGATCGTCGCTTCCATCACGGCTGGAAATAGCTCAGTCCATTGAGTAAACGGCGGATTGACGCAGTTATAGACCACCGTTGCCCCTTGGCAGACTTCGCGTATGTGAGTGGGATCTGTTGCATCGGCTTTGAGGATTTCGATATCGAAGGGAAAATTGGCATGACCACTGCGGTTCACGCCACGAACCTGTTTTCCTCGTGCAACCAGTTCTCGCACGATCGCACTCCCCGTTCCACCACTCGCTCCAATGACGACGTGCAGTTCGTTTGAGGTCATGAGATCCTCCTCCCTATCGGGAATCGATACCGTACTTTGAATTTAGTTAGCTTCTATGTCTTTCCATCCACCCCACGGTTTCCTCCAGCCTTGAGTCTTCTGCCGGTATAGGAGATGCGTCGCCAGACCCGCACGTGGAAGAAAGCATTAATGTCTAGTAAAGCCAGCTTTGATACTGGGGATGAGCCTGTCTCATATCCTCATAGAGCCACACCATACGGTCAAGAAACCACAGTTTGCTCAGATAAACGAGGGCACATCCCAGAAGCGTGAGACAACCATCAAGTGTGACTAATCCCCAGATCACAACCGCCATACCAATCACTGAAACCAAGCTCAGTACATTGGGAACCCGTTGATGGTGTTCTGGAACAGGAACGGTATCTCGATTCAACCAGACCCGTTCACCCAATACGCCTTTAGAAGCCCAATGATTAGTGGATTGAGGTTTCGCAAAGATGCGGGGATTGATCCACATCCAGAACAGGGCGATCGCGATGGGAACTAATGACCACCAACCCAGCCAGACACGGCTCCAGATTACCAAAATCAGAATCGGCAGGACAGTGAAACGAGTCCAAACGCTCCAGGGATTGGCATGACGTGCCCAGGTTTCCTCATCCATGTGAAACGTGTTGGCAATCTTACGTTCTACGGTCATCGCTATTGTCCTCCTCAAAATTGCAGGTTCTCTTCTAACCAAATTCAAACTTCTGCTTCAAAGGTCAACCGAACCGTTTGCCCTGTTTTGGGAAGGTAAACATTCGACCAGGAATACCCAAACCAACCATTGGATTGCCAATTTTGGGTTCATCTTGAGTCGTTAAGTATTGGACAATGAAGTGTCTACCCTGAGCAAGCCAGTTTTTGAATCGATTGCTGTTAAAGTCGAAAATGGGTTCAGTAATTTGTTTAAGTGTGCAGTTAAAAATCACTTTGTGCTTGTGTTTGCATCGTGGTTCCTCCTTATAGCTTTAAATTCATGTTCAATTTCAGTGACAATTAGAGCTATTTTCGGCGTTGCTGAATTGGAGTATGATTCGCTCCCCTAGCCAGCCAAAATTGGGGGGAACTGATCCTCAAAGTCCCCCAGCATTAGGGGATTTGGGGGACGATGCAGGGTCTCAAGCTGTGTCTTCATACTTCGCTAAGCCCTTGCTTCAACCTGAGCGATATCCAGCATGAGTTGTTCTAAGTTGTTGGGATGCATTGCATTGAGATATTTGTGAGCGAGCGCGGGGGTTAGCAACTCCAACATCAATTGGTTTTCAACCCAAAACTCAATCACATCAAATAAGCCATCTCGGCTACAGGGCAACACCCGCCATCCCTCTCGTGCAGCGATACGTTCAATCTGCTCCAGGTTAGTCGGCACAGAAATTGCCGCATGAACAGCACTGTAGCTTGCCGCATGAGCATCTTTTTGAAACCAGGCTTGGCCATCGCCCTGCCCTGGAACAATGACGCTATCGGACGGATAAATTTCAATGAGCGTGCCGTATTCATCACCTGCCACCACCATGTAACTGTCAGGGTTCGGTGGAAAAATTCCAACTTTTCCATCAAAAACTTCTGCTAGCACCTGAGCAACGTGTAGCGGGTTACTTGCCGGAATTGAAATGTGGTGAATCATCATAACGGTTTCTCCTTGCAGTAGCATTGATGAATATCATCAGGTTCTCTGACCATATTAGTCAGGCAAACTGACTACTGATTCGCCCGATCGATTCACCTTACTGGGTAAGCACTGGGTGAACCACTGGGTGAGCCACGCTAATTCAACTCAATACTGTTGATGATGAAAATGGAGCAGCGTGAAAACGTGACAGAGCAGGTTAAAACAATCGGTGCATTACTGCGACTCCCCTTTGAGGTTTTGCTCGATCGAGTTTACTCCAAAGTCGTGACGAGCGGATTTGAGGATATTCGTCCGGCGCATGGCAATGTATTTCGCTACATCTCACCCCATGGCTCTCGCCTGACAGAACTGGCAGACAACGCCCAAATGACAAAACAAAGCATGAATTATCTGGTTGAATACTTGCACAATCATGGGTATGTCGAGATGATTCCAGATCCAACGGACGGACGAGCAAAGTTAATTCGCCTCACCGATCAAGGACAAGAAGTGCAGCAAATGGCGATTCAAATCAGCCGACAAGTCGAAGCGGAGTGGGCAGCACAATTAGGGCAGCGTAAAATGTCTCAGCTTCGTCACTTACTGGAAGAATTATCAGATGTTCTCGACGAGCGCAATCCAAACAAGCGATAGTCATTGCTTGAACGCACCAGAACTCGACAACCGCATTCGACCACCCTTAGCTGACATATTCCTCAGCTCGATAGTCCTCCAGGTTAAGCATTTGTTTTCGATTCAGTATCTCAAGCGAACGCAACAGAGGCAGAAGACCTGTCCTCCGTCTAACTGTACTGATCGAATTTCGATCGCTCAATGCTCAATAATCGATCGACTGACGGCTGTGACGATGAGTTTCATCCACGCCGATATCAAAAAATCTGCCGTGTCGCCGTTCAGGTAAGCTCTCGAACCAGTATTATCTGGCAAACAAAAACTGATTAACCAAACAAGCCAGAACTATAAATTATAATTCAACTTTATAGTAGAAGGGATTATTGGAAAAACATAGTTTCTTTATCAGTGAGTCGTCAAATTATCATTAGATTAAATTGAGTTTGTCAATCTATTATCAATTCACCAGAAGTTAAATTTTTATTAGGTGATACTGTCATATTTAGGTTTCCTTCTGGAATGCAATAAGCTTTACCTGATTCTCCTAACAACTCCAACAATTACCAGGAGGTTGCCATGCCCCTTATTCTCATCAAAGGAACTTTTTCCATTAAAGGAACTGCCCCTGACGGTGACTCTGTTCGATTTATTCCCAAGAATCCCGCTCTATGGCGAAAGCTAGAAAACCGAGTACGTGCCAATCGCCTAGGAGGGGTACAGCTGCGCCTTGATGCGATCGACGCACTGGAAACCCATTTTCAAGCGCGAGTCGGTGCATTTGGAACCCAGCGTCAACCCGAAGAATTCGGTAACAAAGCTGCTGCTCATCTGCTCGATCTGCTGGGCTTTGATAGCAAAACGATTCGGCGAGGACCGAAGGAAATTGTGCAGGATGCCGCTCCCAACACAGTGAATGGATACATTCTGACTCGCTTTGCTGATATCTACGGACGAGCGATCGCCTTTGCTTTTGCCGGAGATCTCGATGAAAGCGATGGAGCCTCTGTTTTCGTCACTGAAGATCTCCTGAAGCAGAGTGCAAATTACCAGCTTGTTGCCGAGGGTTTGCTATATCCCACGTTCTATTCAAAGCTCTACATTGACCTGAGAAAGGCTCTGGCAGCTGCAACTGAATCAGCCCGCTCTGCTGGGTTGGGCTTGTGGACAAAAGATGTGACCAATCGCGGATTTGAACTCGAAAGTCTGAAAACCATCATTGAGGAGGCTGTTATTCTGCCGAAGCTATTTCGCCGCTTGCTTAGCTACCTGGCAATTAACGATGACAGTGTTGATTTATCTGGATTTATCGACTACCTCAATAGTAACGACGATCGCGTTCTTGTCCTGCCTGAAGGCAAGATTACGGGGTTTGATAATTTGATTGAAGTCAACGGTCAAACCTTGAGGTTAACTGAAAAACCTGAGGATCTGGTATTTATTGAGAAGTAAGAGCCTTCAATGTAAGCGTGTAAATTTTCTATGGCTCGATCGCAGAGGAGACTGTACCGCGGCGTTGCTGAATCGAAGTATGAAGACACAACTTAAGACCCCGCATCGCCCCCTAAATTCCCCAATGCTGGGGGACTTTGAGGATCAGTTCCACCCAATTTTGGGGGGCTAGGGGGGCGAATCATACTCCAATTCAGCAACGCCCTGTACCGCTTCTCCTAGCTCTGTTGATCACTGCTGGACTGCTGGCAGCAGGGTTTTGCGAGGGGGCAGACTGATGAGTCGTGTTTACTGCGATCGATCAGGATGAAGATAGGCTCCATCAATCAGGGTTGGAACACAATTGCTAGCATTGAATGCTGCGGCAAGTTCAACATCTTGCGGGAAGCCTCGTTCAATCAGTTCTTTGCCAGAGCTGCACTGCGGCATGAGCTGCGTTAGACGGTGCTGAAGTCCCTGGAAGGCGATCGCAGCGGCTTCTGCTTCAGGGGACAAATTGCCGCTTAGATAACGAATGATTGCCCCTGCTCCGATCCAGTCTTCAAAAGCGGGACGGAGGCTGCCATCACTCCATTTTTCGCCTGCTGGAACGATCGCAATTTTTCGCCCGTAAGCCATCGCGGCTAAGGCAACGGCGCGACCGTTTCTCAGACATCCGGCTAAGGTTGGAGTCTTTCCAGTGGATAAACTCAACGCTGAACCGTTGGGCGAAGGAAGTACGAGGCGCAAACCTTGGGGAACCGACAGCAAAGAAGCAGGAGAGAGGGAATAGCCATTGCCACCACGCTGGTTTGCCAGTTTCGCGTTAATTGACTCAGCGAATGCTGTTACCGAATCATCTTTGTATTGATAGGGATAAACAATTGCCCCTCGAGAATTTGCAATCTCAACGCAAGTTGAAAACGAAAGCACGTCAACGATGACAATGACATCGCTAATAGAGGCTAGATGGAAAATTCCCTGTTCGCCCCATTCACATCGCACATCAAATTGAGATTGATTGAACACGATCAGAAATGTGCTTCTACAATCGAAAAACAGAATGATAGAATCTTGTCAACGTTTTACTGATTGCGTCAACGTTCGATCAAGCGATTCGTTTGAGACTTTTCTGCCAGGGATTGGTATTCGATCGCATCATGGCTGCAAAAAAGACGAACCTCGTTTTTGTGATTGCGTGAAAGCTGTCGCAGACGGTCTTGATTATGGAGGCGAGCTTGGCGATCGACTTCCATCATGGTTTGGTAGGCACGGAGACCGGGAGTGCATTGGCGATTTGCGCCGTCCATTTCGTGACGGTAGAAATAAGCATCGCCTGCATGAAGCAGCCAGCCGTCTGAGGTTTGAATTGCAACTCCGGCATGACCAGGGGTATGTCCAGCCAGGGGAATTAAGAGAATTTCGGGGGGCAAGCCTTCCAGATCGCGGACTGCCTCGAATTCAAACCAGGGATCGCCGCCTGCTGCGTAGTATTTCCAGTTTTTCACTTCGTCCCACTGTCCGGGACGGTATCGCCGCTTGCCAATAAAGCCGTGCCGAGTTCGAGCGGCGGCTGCTTCGCTTTGCATCAGATGCACGGTGGCTTCGGGAAAATCTTCCAGACCGCCAGCATGATCAAAATCTAGATGAGTCAGCACAATATGGCGCACATCTCGCGCTGAGAAGCCGAGCCGCTCAATTTGATCGATCGCCGTATATTTCTGCTTAAACTGGATGTTATTAAAATAGATAAAAAATGGGCTGAGACGGGAGTGGGGAGCTTGCACGTCGCGCAGTCCAAACCCGGTGTCTACCAGCACTAATCCTTGATTTGTTTCGATCAAAAGACAGTGGCAAACCAGATGAGCCGTCAGACCCCGACTGAAGCCATCAAACAGTGCCCCACCCAAAGGACACATACAGCCACAATTGAGATGATGAATTCGCATGAACCCTCCAGGTTGCTGATCGAACGTTGACGCCGCAGAACTATGACGATTGAACGATGAAATAGAGCTGTGAGATAGAGCCGTGACGATTGCTTGCCGCTCTGCGATGCGAAGCAGTTTTCGGTTGAGTATCGGTTGAGTCAATGGCTGAACCGCTTCGATTGCTCCGATCGTAAGAAGGGAACCGTGAGATATCTTCTTTCCAACGGAGTAGGTCGAACCCGGAAGGAGGAATTGCGGTCAATTCGGGAAAAAAGCCTTGCAGCGAGAGTAAACTAAGTTTTGGCATCGGTTCCAGGATGCGAAAGCGTCTTTAGCGTCTTTTGATTAGCCCCCTGCCGTTAAATTCCCTATGAAGCTGCGTCCTTTTCTCACCGTTCTCTTGGCGATCGTGTTTGTTCTGATTTCTGCCAGCGTGGTTGGGGCAGTGTGGCTCAAGAGCCAGAGCCCGCTGCGGCTCGACGATACGCGCATTTCGAGCAGACCGGAAGCCGCGCTGTTTGTTTCCCGGCAGGCTCCGCTGATGCTGTCGCTTCAGGTAAATCCCGATCGGCTCAAGGCATATCGCTTAACCAATACTCGCATCGGGCAACGGGCACAGGTACAGGCACAGTTTGATCGCTGGCAGCGTCGCTTGCTGGGGGAACCGAAGCTGAGCTATGGCGATGACATTGCGCCCTGGGCAGCCGATGAAATGACCCTGGCCTTGATGAATCCTGATGTCGATCGCGATTTTGAGAACGGGCAGCAGCCGGGCTATTTGCTGGCAGTCGAAGTCGCTGACCCTACTCAGGCAAAAGTCTCACTGCAACGGTTTTGGCGCAGTCAAGCGTCTGCCCAAAATCAGGTAAAAGAGACGTTTGCGGGGGTGGAGTTGACTTATGCAAAGCCAGAGCCGCGCCGCCGATCGGATTCAGACAAAGCCCCGGAACTGCCGTCTTTAACCACTGCGCTCGTCAGCGATCGATTTGTGCTGTTTGCTAATTATCCCAAGGTGCTGCGGCAGGCGTTGAACAATGTGCAGGCGACAGAGCTGAGTTTGAATGCCGATCGCACCTATGAGCAGGCAATTGACCAGTTGAGCGATCGCCGAATCGGAGTAGCTTTTGTGAATGTGCCCCAGTTTGCCACTTGGCTGACGGCACAGCGTCCCGAGCCGAGCGAAATCCGTTTGATTGCGGCATTGCAGCCCACATCCCAGGGCATTTTAGCGAAGCTGAGCTTGCTGTCCGCCCCCGGTTCATCCCACCGTTCAGCGGAACAAGGGTTCGCCGAAAGTTTGCTTGATTTCTCTAACTCAGCAGAATCGTTGCCCGCCCCTTCTTCGGCTGATGCAAAAGCGATTTTGAAAAACCTGCCTGCAACCAGTGCTTTTGCGTTAAGCGGGGTCAATATTGGACAGACCTGGGAACAGTTCCAGAAGTCGGGTGCGTCCTGGGCAACTCCGGTGCGGGAGGCGATCGATCGATTACAGCAGCAATGGGGCGTAGAGTTTGCCGCCGATCTGTTTCCCTGGATGCCGGGAGAATTTGCTTTAGCACTGGTTCCCCGCAGCGGAAATCAAGGTGCGAATGCGGCTGACAAAACGGCTTTGCTTCAGCAGTTCGATGCAGCGTTTATCACTGAGCAGTCACCCAACATAAAAGCAGGACTGGAGCAGCTCAATGCGATCGCCGCTCAGCAAGGACTTAGCAGTGGCACATTTCAGCTTGGCGAACAGGAGGTGTTTGCCTGGACAAAGCTCACGCCGCTCCGGGGGAGAAATAACCTTTCCCTAGAAGCAACGGTTCAAGGACTACACACCCAGCTTGGCAATTATCAGGTTTTTGCCACTTCAGTTGAAGTGATGCGGCAGGTCATCGAAGCCAGCACTGCCGAGACTCCTGCTTCCTTACAGCAGATGATCGCCCAACTTGAAGATGCGGGTGCGCCGAGTCAGGGTCGTTCGCAGATTTATCTGGATTGGACTGAGCTTCGCGCTCGCTATGGCAATCAGCCGATCGTGCAGCGTCTAGAGCAAACGGTGAAGCCTCTGTTCGAAAGCTTGCAGACAGTGGCGTTTACTGCGAAGGGTTCAAATTCAGAGGGTTCAGGTTCGGATCGATCGCTAGGTGCGCTGCTGCTCAGGTTTCAGGAACAGGAATAAAACCTGCCCGATTCACATCGTGTCGGCTTGCCAGCAGGCGACCAGACAGCGAGAACCGTCCCCTCGCTCTTGATCAGAGTGCCAGCAGGCGTTTAGACATCGATTGCTTGCAAGGAGGAACTGCGCTGCAACGTTCCGCTGCAGAATCCTCGCTCTGGCACGGTAGGAACGACAGGAGTAAGCAGGGCTTGATGGACTGCGATGATGTTTACCGATCGTGATAGAACTAGCATTGGGCTCAACAGGGCAAATTTTCATAACCAACTCAAAGTAATCTAGAGAACGTAGCAGGAATCATGGCATCTGTATTCTTGATTGCTTGACAATAAACTTCCTGCTATGAATTTCCTTCTGTATGGTGATCCATCAGGATGGAAGCTTTCTATAGACATCCTTCCCAAAGAATTGAGAATCACACCATTTGCAGCAGCACGATCGGTCACTGGCAAATGTCAGTCTTTCAGAACAAATCAACAAGGTTTTTAACAATTCAAGCAGCCGTTCAATCTGAGCAACAGAATGGATTTCTAAAATCTTCTAAAAGATGGATGTTTTTTAGAATTACGCAATAAACGGATACATAAAAGGCAATTCACCAATCTCACTCCAAAATATTTCTTGCTGTATCTACTTAAAACTAAACTTCTGGCGCATTCCTTTCCTTTAGTTCTCCTTAAGATTACTTAAAAGTCCCCCAGGAGGGGATTGAATTAAATTGCTAAATTTGCGAATTTACCCGTAATATTTTCAATTGTCTCAGCAGATTTATGGTTCAAGCTGTACCTTTTTTCATTGGCTTTTCTCATTACCCGCAGTTAGCCCTGCACGTTCCCGATGGTTTTCTGAATTTGCCTGTTACCCTAATCACCTGGGTCGTTTCGATCGCGTTAATCGCGCTGTCGCTAAATAAAGTACAGGCAGAATACAAAGAGCGAACCGTGCCGCTGATGGGCGTTTGCGCTGCGTTTATCTTTGCGGCTCAAATGATTAACTTTCCGATTCCGGGCGGCACTTCGGGTCACTTAATGGGCGGGACGCTGGCAGGCATTCTGCTGGGTCCCTGGGCAGGATCGCTAGTGATGTCAGTTGTCTTCATTGTGCAGGCGATGCTGTTTCAAGATGGAGGCTTAACCGCGCTGGGCGCAAACATTTTCAATATGGGCTTGATTGGGACTTTTGCAGGCTACTACCTGTACAAAGTAATTCGCTCCAGTATCGGCATGAACCACTGGCGAGGGATGTCAGTTGCTTCTGCTGGGGCTGCCTGGATCAGCGTCGTTGTGGCGGCGATCGTCTGTGCGTTTCAGCTTGCTTTGTCAGGCACAATGCCGCTGGGCGTGTCGTTTACGGCAATGACAGGCTGGCACGTATTAATCGGCATCGGCGAAGCCCTGATTACGCTGGTCGTGCTGAGCTATATCTGGCGCAGCCGCCCAGACCTGCTGTTTGACCCGCCCCGTCGTCGTGCAATGGATACGATGCCTCGTGCGATTTCTCCTCGCTAACGATCGCAACCCATTCTCTGCGCTTCACCGCCTAACTCGATCTTTATCAATTTCAATCTGAGTGTTTGAAGGAAATATTGCTATGCGTCAGTCTTCTCGCAATCGCGCTTTCACCGTACTGGGACTCAGCGTGGCTCTTTTGATTGCCGTGTTTCTCTCGCCGTTTGCCAGTAGCAATCCTGACGGACTCGATCGCGTTTCACAGGACTACGGCTTTGATCAAAAAGCGGCTGAAAATCCCCCGGCTCATAGGTTACCCTTTTATTCCATTTTTGAAGAATACGCGCTTCGCGGAGTGCCGGATGCTGTTGCTACACCGCTGGCAGGCTTGCTGGGAACCCTGGCAACCTTTGGCATTGCCTGGAGCATGGGCAAACTGCTGGTCAAAGGCGATGCGCCTGCTCCGATCGATCGAATTCCGCCTGGGGATGAGTAGCCTGTTTGCAGTCCCCAATCTCCCTTTGCTCCACCCTTCGATTCACTAGGATTTCGCTGAATGCTGCTCCACATTGGCGCATTTCATCTGGATATTGATAGCCAGCAAACGACCCCCTGGCATCGGCTCATTCCCAGAACACGGGTAATTTGCGCTTTGCTGTTTGTGTTTGCCACAGCCCTCACCCCCAACGGACGCTGGCTCACCTGGCTGGTGTATGGTCTGGGGTTATTGAGCTTAATCCTGACGGCACGATTGACCCTGCCTGTTCTGCTCAGACGGGTGGCGGTCGAGTTTACCTTTGTGGGTGTAGTGATTGTGGGAACGCTGTTTCGCGAGGGGGGAACGGTGCTGTGGCAGTGGGGCTGGCTGAAGGTGACCACGGTCGGACTCACGGTGTTGGGAAGCGTTGCACTGAAGGCATTGCTGTCTTTGCTGATGCTGAATTTGCTGGTGCTGACGACTTCGATCCCCGCACTGCTGAATGCCCTGGCTGACCTGAAAATGCCCCCGTTGCTGATTGCGATCATTGCGTCGATGTATCGTTACATCAATGTGCTGGTCGATGAATTTAACACGATGCGACGAGCGGCACAATCCCGTAATCTATTAAATCATCGGGGCAGGCAGCGACTTGTATTCGGCAACATGATCGGATCGCTGTTTGTTCGCACTTATGAGCGGGGCGATCGCATCCATCAGGCAATGCTGTCTCGCGGCTATCAAAACATACCGCCCCTGCAGGAACACCCCCGCCCTGGTCGGATCGATACGATCGCCATTACCATGATGATTCTGCTGCTGCTGCTCGGTCAGGCAGTTTTGCTCGGATTCTAAATTCATCTGCTGCGTTCACCCCCAACGTCATTTACCGTAAGAATGCACCATAACCCAATTAGCATTGAGCAGCTTTGCTACACCTATCCTGACGGCACACAAGCTCTCCAAGACATTAACTTATCTATTCGTGCTAGCGAAAAAGTGGCGATCGTCGGCGCAAACGGCTCTGGCAAGTCCACTTTTTTGCTGCATCTAAACGGGCTGCTGCTGCCCCAAACCGGGCAGGTTGTCATTGGCGAATTACCTGTCACTGAGAGAAATCTGACTGCAATCCGAAACTTTGTCGGCGTTGTGTTTCAAAATCCTGACGACCAGATTTTCATGCCGACCGTCTGGGAAGATATCACCTTTGGTCCGATGAATCAGGGCTTGCGCGGCAAGGAACTTACCCATCGATCGCAGCACGCTATGCACGCGATCGGACTGGAACCCGATCGATTTGCCAACCGCAACGCGATGAATTTGTCGGGCGGCGAAAAAAAGCGGGTCGCGATCGCAGGCGTTCTGGCAATGCAGCCGCAGGTTTTAGTGCTGGATGAACCTACCGCTCAGCTTGATCCCCGCTCTCGCCGCCAGTTGATTCAGCTTTTGCGGGTGCTTCCCCTGACCCAGCTTATCGCCACCCACGATCTGGATTTAGCGGTAGAGCTGTGTAGCCGCACGGTGGTTCTCAGCAATGGACAAATCGTGTACGATGGCGCAACCGAATTGGTGATGAACGATCGCGAATTTCTGGAACAGCACGCCCTGGAAACGCCGCTTTGCTACACTCGCCCTTATTGCCAGCTTGACGATCGCCCGATCGACCGACCCCATCCGGCAACGCTGGGAGAATTGTAGTTCACGCTGACCAAGCTCACGCTGGCAAGCTTTGCAAATCCAGTTTGATGGATTCTTAGGTGCATTCTTAATAAGGGCAAGATTAAGGACAGAGGCAAAATAAGGGCAGATTGAGCAGACATCTCAAACTACCCTCTCGTCAACCTCGCTTCCTACGCCGGACTGCTAAAATCCGCTCGCGTAATCTGATTTGCAGAAACACCGCGTACCAGTGCCAGAACATCATTCCGTAAGCGAATCAGCGTTCCAGCCTCTGTGTCTTCGATCGTCAGGCTGCCAAATCGGAGTCCCTCGCTGAGTTGAAGCCGATCGGCTCGTTGATAGTCGCGAATGGTATCCTGGCCTCTGCCCGTTTCCAGCACAAAGAAATCTCTGCCCTGGTCGCCCGTGAGCTGATCGCTGCCCAAGCCGCCTTTCAGGATATCTCTGCCTCGGCCCCCTGCCAGTTGGTCGTTGCCTCTGCCGCCCTCTAGCTCATCGTTGCCTCTACCGCCCAACAAGCGATCGGCTCCACCCAAGCCCAGCAAAAGATCGTCGCCTGCAATTCCGCGCAGTGTATTTGCTCGACCTGTTCCAGTGAAGCGACGACCGCGAGTCAGGACTGTGTCGCTCCGCACGCTGAGGTTTTGAATCCGGGTGTCTTGCGTCGGATCGGTATCCTGCTGATTGAAAGAGCCAACTTGTGCCAAATATTCTGCCAAGGCATCCTGTTCGCTTCCGCTGGGCGCAAAGGCAAAGCGTCCCGCAGGCAGAGTGGGAGCCGCATCAATCACACCATTGCCATTGAGATCCGCCGTGGTTTCTCCGGTCAGATCCACCCGGTTCGCCAGGGTCGGATTGGCGCGCACAAACTGTGGAAAGGGATAGCCATCGCCGCCCGATGCCGATCCGGCTGTCGTGCCTGCCAGGAAGTTCAGGGTCACCATGCGGAAGGTGCGGTTTGCATCGCCGACGATCGCCCCATTCTGCACGAGCGTGCTAGTGACTCTGCCCTGCTCATCTACCAAGGCAACATTGCGAATTCGCCGTCCGCCATCGAGCGTACCGTTGCCGTTTCTGTCTTCGCCGGAATCCAGCGTGCCGTTGCCGTTCCCATCTTCGGCTGCTGCGAGATTCGGGTCAAAGCTAAACACCATGCCGCCCACCTGGGGAAAGCGTCCCGGAGTTGCGCCCGGTGCAGTATCCGCCACGCCATGTTCAAGCAACTGCTTAAGCTGGGCAGTGGTAACGGTAATCAGCGATAGCCCGTTGTTAAACCGCAGCGAGTTCTCAATATCCAGCTGGGACACATCGCCTGCCTGTTTGTTGGGCGCGAGCGAGTTGGGCTGGGGCGGCAGCTTTTGCACATCGTCTGCATCTGTTGCGCCGGGAGCCGCAGACACCGAGCCAATATTATCTCGAATGCCACCGCCGTTCCTCAGAGACAGCGTAACGGTGGGATCAATCTGCCGAGCATAGGCGATATTAGCATCAGCGGTTAAACTGCCCAGATTCGTTTCCTGAGTTCGCACGTCGTTGCGGGTTCCGTTCAGGAAGAATTTGGTTTTTCCGGTGATAGTGCTGTCTTTGCTGCTGATGATCGTTCTCAGTCCATCCGAGATCGCCACAATATTGGGATTTGCTACCGCACGCGGGTCAACATTGCTGCCATACAGGCGATCGACTCCCGCTTCGTCTGTGGCAAAAGCACCGTTTAACACCGGATTGAGGCTATTGAGATTCAGGACACCCTGATCGTCAAATTCGACAATTAATCGACCGACATAGCGATAGTTTGCGTCAGTATTGAGCACCAGCACCGGCTGACCCGAAGCGGAAGTTCGCTGAATTGGATAGCCCTGTACCGGAGGGTTGCCTCCGTCCGATCGCGGCGCATCGTTGGCTTCGAGCAGGGGCGTATGAGAACCACCCGCAATAATAATGTCTACGTCTCGCAGGCGGGGAGCCAGTTCATCTCGCTCAATGTTGAGCTGCTGCATGTGCGACAGCAAAACGATTTTGTTGATGCCCTGTCCCTTCAGAACGTCCACAGTTTGCTGAATCTCGGCGGCCAAGGCAGCGTAGTCAGTAGGGCTAGACGGGAGAACGGTCACACCTCCGGGTGAAGAGATGGTGCGAAGCGTAGGAGTTGTTGCGCCCACAATCCCAACTTTTTCGCCGTTTGGCAGCGTGATTACCGTGCTCTCGGCAATCTGCCGTCGGATCGTGCTGGCTTCGGCGGTGATGGGATTGGCAGCCACTAAACCGCGCAGATTCTCATCGGTCGAGAAATCCAGGTTTGAGCTGAGGTAAGGAAAATTCGTGCCCGGATTGCCGCTGCCCGATCGAATTAAATCTGCAACCTGCCGCGTTCCCAGATCAAACTCGTGGTTGCCAAAGGCAGATGCCTGAATGCCCAGGTTGTTCAGGATCGCGATATCTGCCCGTCCGATCGTGGGGGCGCTGCTGGTTCCCAATCCTCCCACTCCATTAAGGCGCGGATCGCTGGAAGCATTGAAAAACGGACCCGGAAGATAGTTATCGCCCGAAGACAGGGTGAGCGTATTGGCTAAAGCATCTGCCGGAGCCGCAAACGGTCCTGTCGTGGAAGTTCTTAAGTAGTTAAGGATTGCCGAAAACCGAATCGAATCATCGATCGCCGGAATTCCAGCTTCAAAATCAGAGGCATGGAGGATTTGCAGTCTCGTCGGCATAAGCTTAAGGAAGGATTGGGCGTGAATAATAGGGAAATTGCCTTCCTGACGATCCCACAGCAAAATTAAGCGAAATTGATTGCCGGATTAAGGCTGTTTAACCTCTAGTTAAGTCCTTCCCCAGAAGGATTCTGCCCCTTGAGAATGAGGCTTCAGTTAAAATAGAGACAGCAAGATTCAAAACAATTAACGTCGTTAAAGCCCTTGATCCAAGCCGAAACCCTGGAACTGCTGGAATGGTCAAGACTGTGCCAGCACCTCGCCACCTTTGCCGCCACGAAACTCGGAAAAACAGCCTCAATTCAACTTCCCATTCCAGAGACGATCGCCCAGAGCCAGACCCTCCTTGACCAAACCAAAGAGGTTTATCAGCTCGAAACGCTGGTGTCGGGCGGTTTGTCGTTTGATGGCGTGCAGGACATCGGCGACTCGCTAGAGCGAGCAGGGCTGCGGGGCATTCTGGCAGGGCAGGAATTGCTCGACATCGCCACAACCCTCAACGGAGCCAGGCAAATCCGCCGCGTCATCGATAACCAGCCAGACATGACTGTACTCAATAATCTGGTTGCCGAGCTGCGAACCTACCCTGAAATTGAGCAGGAAATTCATCGCTGCATCGACGATCGCGGCAAAGTTACCGATCGTGCCAATCCCAAGCTGGCAGGCATCCGGGAGCAAATTCGCAGTACCCGCGATCGAATTTATGAAGTGCTGCACCGCACCCTGCAACGCCAGTCGAACGCGATTCAGGAGCCGCTGATTACGCAGAGGGGCGATCGGTTTGTGATTCCAGTGAAGGCTTCTCATAAAGATGCGATTCCCGGCGTGGTTCACGACACTTCAACCAGCGGATTAACCCTCTACGTGGAGCCGCATTCGATCGTGAATCAGGGCAACCAGCTCCGTCAGTTAGTGCGCCAAGAACAGCGCGAAGAAGAAGAAGTGCGGCGAGTACTTACTGAGCAAATTGCTGAAGTTCAGGAGGATCTGGAACGACTGCTGGCGATCGTCACCACCCTGGATCTGGCAACCGCTCGCGCTCGCTACTCCTACTGGCTGAAAGCAAACCCGCCCCGGTTTATCCCCTTCACCGAACAGGATTCATCTTCAGATTCTCCAGCACAAATCACGCTGCGCCAGCTTCGTCACCCCCTCCTAGTCTGGCAGCAGCAGCATGAACAGGGAACATCTGTTGTGCCGATCGATCTGGTGATTCAGCCGCGTTTGCGCGTTGTTGCGATCACGGGACCTAACACAGGCGGCAAAACTGTCACGCTCAAAACAATGGGATTGGCGGCACTGATGGCAAAAGTGGGCCTGTTCATTCCTGCCCGCGAACCTGTGGAAATTCCCTGGTTTGAGCAAATCCTCGCAGACATTGGCGACGAACAATCCCTTCAGCAAAGCCTCTCCACTTTCTCAGGGCACATCCGCCGCATCAGCCGCATTTTGGCGGCACTGGGTAGCGATGCGATCGAAACACCCTCTTCGACCCACCACTCAGCCCCCGAGCCAGCCAACGAAAGCGAAGCTCAAAGTCCTCCAGAATCAGGGGATTCAGAGAACAGTCAAACTGAAGCTCAAAGTTCCTCAGACTTGAGCGATTTAGGGGGCGATCGGGCGACTGATACTCACCGATTTTCCCTCGCCAACGCCCTCATTCTCCTCGACGAAGTTGGAGCCGGAACTGACCCCTCTGAAGGCAGTGCCCTCGCGATCGCGCTCCTGAACCATCTTGCCGATCACGCTGCCCTCACGATCGCCACCACTCACTTTGGCGAACTCAAGGCTCTCAAATATCAAGACGATCGCTTTGAAAATGCCTCCGTGGAATTCGACGATGTTTCTTTGTCACCCACCTATCGCCTGCTCTGGGGCATTCCGGGACGATCGAACGCACTGACGATCGCCAAACGGCTTGGTCTCAATCCTGAAGTCGTAGAAGCCGCACAAAATCAGGTTGGCATGGGCGCAACGGCGGAAGTCAACGAAGTCATCGCCGGACTGGAAGCACAACGACGGCAGCAGGAAGAAAAAGCGCGAACCGCTCAGCAGTTAGTCACTGAGACCGAGCGGCTTTATCGGGAAGTGTCTCGCAAAGCCGAAATGCTGCAAAACCGGGAGCGCGAGCTTCAGGCACAGCAAGAACAGGCAATTCAGCAGGCAATTCAGCAGGCAAAAGGTGAAATTGCCCAGGTGATTCGCCGTCTGCAAAAAGGCACACCCACCGGACAAGATGCCCAGCGCGCTACGGATAACCTGAATCAAATCGCGGCTCAGCGCTTGCCTTCTCGTCAGGCTCCACCCAAGCCGAAATCAGGCTTCCGTCCCCAGGTAGGCGATCGGGTCCGCATTCCGCGACTGGGACAAACCGCCGAAGTCCTGACTGCTCCCAACGACGCAAACGAGCTGCAAGTCCGCTTTGGGTTGATGAAAATGACCGTCACCCTGGCAGACATCGAATCGCTCCAGGGCGAAAAACCAGAAATTCCTGAAAAGCCCAAGCCAACTCCCACCCCCTCTCCCCAACCTCCTACCTCTCCCTCTCCCCCCGCTCCTGCCGTCCGCACCTCTCGCAATACGATCGACCTCCGCGGCAAACGGGTCGCCGATGCCGAACAAGATCTCGATCAGGCGATCGGTCGGGCAGATTCAGGGTCGCTTTGGATTATCCACGGACACGGCACAGGCAAGCTGCGGCAGGGCATTCAGGACTTTCTCAAACGCCACCCGCAGGTTGAAAGCTTTGAGTTGGCCGATCACACCGATGGCGGCACCGGGGTTACGGTCGCTCAAATTCGTTGATCTGTTGCTCTCAGCCACCCCAATTTTAAGAAGAAGCTGAACTCTTCCAGGGTTCAAAGCCTGCTGGAATCGGGGGCTTTCAGCGGCTGTACGGTTGTCCCCCAATGCTGAACCAGGGAGCCACCCATATAATGAATGAGAGAGACGTAAAGTTTTGTAAAAGGAAGTCTTCATGACTCATCCCAGCCTGACCCAGCTTGCCACCCAACTTGAAAGCGCAGATTCCAAGGACCGCATGATTGCTCTGGCATCGCTGCGAAATGTCCCGCCAGAAGACGCGGTTCCCCTGATTAAAAAAGTGCTGGACGACGAAAGTCTTCAGATTCGATCGATGGCAGTGTTCTCGCTGGGTGTGAAGCAAACCGAAGAGTGCTACCCCATCCTGATTCGCCTGATGCAATCCGATCCCGATTACGGCATTCGCGCAGACGCAGCCGGAGCATTGGGCTACCTCGAAGACCCCCGTGCGTTTGAACCGCTGGTTCGGGCCTTTTATGAAGACACCGACTGGCTGGTGCGTTTCAGTGCTGCCGTTGCCCTGGGCAATCTCAAAAACCCCCGCGCCCGTGATGTGCTGCTGGATGCGCTGGAAAGTCCTGAAGGCGTTGTACACCAGGCAGCGATCGCGGCACTCGGCGAAATCGGAGCCGTTGATGCAGTCGATTCAATGCTGCGCTTTGCTCAGTCCGACGATTGGCTTCTGCGCCAAAGACTGGCAGAGGCACTGGGACACCTGCCCGCTCCCAAGAGCATTTCTGCCCTGAAGTACCTTGAAAAAGACAGCCATCCCAACGTCTCTGCGGCTGCCACAATCGCGCTTCAGCGATTAGCAGAACAAAACTTCATTGGATAAGGATGTTCTTGAAATCCTCAATCTTCTGAAAATTATGTTTGGGGGAGCATTCCATTTCCTAAAATAAAATCACAGCTTTCTTTGGGGGTAGTTTGCAGACTGCCCCTTTTGCTGTATCTGGAATAGAGCTATAGCAATTCACTGTTAATTCTCACTGTTAATTCCCATCATTCCCACTCGATTCCTCCACCCACAATCGATCGCCTTCTATCCTGCCCATTACCCCCACAGGCAGGGCTGCATTCACCCCGTCATGCCCAAAAGGAAGCTCTGCCAGAATTGGAATTTTCAGGTCGCCCAGGCGATCGCGTAACACTTCCTCCACGCTAAAACTAGGCACATTCGGCGGCGGATCACACTGGCTAAACCGTCCCACCGCAATCCCTTTCACCTGACTGAATGCCCCACTCATCCGCCACTGGGTCAGCATTCGATCGATTCGGTAAGGAGCCTCGGTCACATCCTCAAACGCGAGAATGACATTGGTGAGGACAGGCTGTTCGGGCGTGTTCAGCAAATGGGTGGCAACGGTGAGGTTCGCAGGCAGCAGAATTCCGCTCGCGGTTCCCTCAACCCAGCTTGTACCCTGAAGCGGTTCGATCGAGTGCCCTTCGACCCAATCAAACAATCGCTGAATTGACCAGGCTGGCTCAGCCGCGATCGTCGTGAGTAAAGGCGCATGAACGCCTGAAATTCCATAACGGCAAAGGCTCCAGAGCAAGCTGGTAATATCCGAGAATCCAATCAGCCATCTGGGGTCATCGAGCCAGCCGCCCCAGTTCTCCAGCAGCCTCGCCCCACCATAGCCGCCTCTAGCACAGAGAATACCGCGACAGTCCGGGTCTTTCAGTGCCTCTAAAAGCTGCGATCGTCTCCCTTCATCTTTGCCTGCCAAGTAGCCCCAGCGATCGTCATAGCCTGAACTCAGCTCAACGCGATAACCGCGTGACTGCCAGATTTCCACCCCGCGCCGAAAGCTCTCAAACTCCCGCAGTGCCCCACTAGGAGCAATCACCCGCAGCAAATCTCCGGGCTGTAAAGGAGCAGGTTTTTGACATTGCATTTGACATTGCATAAGCTTCACTTCTCCAAGACATCCTGCAACCACCCCTCCACCCGATCGCCCATTGCCTGCATCGAATACACTCGTTCCGCGGTCTGACGGCAGGTTTGGCGATCGATTTTATCAAGCTTTTGGATTGCGGCAACTAAGCCTGAAACGCTATCCGGCTCCACTAGCCAGCCCGTCTCCCCGTCCCGCACAATCTCCGCTGGACCTCCCCGACGGTAAGCAATCACGGGTACACCGCAGGCTAAAGCTTCGATCGCCACATTGCCAAACGCTTCCACCCATTTTGGGGTCATGATCAGTCCACAACACTGCCCTAATTCCTGCTGAAGTTCCCCTGTGGTCAGAAACCCTTCATAGCTGAAGCTGGCATTCGGATAACGCTGGTAGATCGATCGCCAGTAGTCTGGGTCAGGCATCGCGCCCCAAATTTTGAGGGGGAGTCCGGCTTGCTGAGCGGCTTCGATCGCATCTTCGATTCCCTTTTCCGGAGCAATGCGTCCGACCCAGCCCAACTCATCCTCTGCTTTGGCACAAAACTGATACAGCGACAGATCCAAGCCATTGCCCAACACTCGACACTGACTGCCAAACGGAAACGTCTCTGCCTGCGCGCGACTGTGAACGCCAATGCTGCCCGGAAATCGATCGAGGGTTTGCCCAATGACGTGATCCATTGCGTCCGTCAGCGATCCCATACTCACCAAATGGGCGATTGGGCGATCGAAAAACGGCGTGAGGTAAAAGGGCAGCCAATCGTAGGCAAAGTTGATCACAATGTCATAATCGCGCTGCTGCTGATACGCTGCTCCCCAAAGGTTAGCTAGCACTGAGTTCGCCGGAAGGGTAACGAGGGCATTGCGTCCCTGAGTCTGAGCGGTGGTTTGCATTTCACCGGGGATTTGCAAGATCTCTAAGCCAAGCGAAACCGAATGCTGTGGAGCCATAACTACGATCGAATGTCCGCGCTCTTGAAGTGCCAGCCCAATATTTCTTAGGGTTAGCTCGACCCCGCCGCCCAAGCCTGACCCTAATGCCCCGACTGGCGTTGAAACCAATAAAATCCTCAAGCGGTTCCCCCTGCTTTTGTATTCTCTAAAAGAAAATTTCCTGAGCTCGTCGTTGCCTGCATCGATCGTTTCAAAAGAACACTTGAAAAGTTAGCCCGAATTTTTGAATTTTTGCCGAACTGATCGCTTGTCGTAATCCCCGCATAGCTTCCGATACCTCCCACCGCTAGAATACGATATGACTCTGTTGCTAAAGCACAATCGTAGGCGACGGAAGAGGAGAAGCAGCCGGAGAACGAATTGGCTGAACTCTGAAAACCTTAGAGCAAGTGGAAAATAAGCCAATGTCTGCTGAAGTGAACCAACCCTTTGATCCTCTGAATACTCAAACTCAGCCAGAAGAAGTGACGGTTGAACCGAGCGTTGAAACCTTTACCCTTGATCCAGATCCTTCATTTAACCCAAGCGAGGCTGCTGCCGCCGAACTTCAGTCTGAGCTTCAAACAACGATTCAGGAGTTAACGCAGCGGCTCGACGCGCTCAAAACTCAGCTCGACGATCGCAACAACCAATATGCGCGGCTGGCTGCCGATTTTGACAACTTCCGCAAACGGACCCAGAAAGAAAAAGAAGACCTGGAACAAACGCTCAAATGCGCCACGATCAAGGAACTGCTGCCTGTTGTAGATAATTTTGAGCGTGCCCGATCGCAGATCAAGCCCCAAACTGATGCTGAGATGACAATCCACAAAAGCTATCAGGGCGTTTACAAAGATCTGGTCGATCGCCTCAAAAAAGTGGGCGTTGCGGTGATGCGCGTTGAAAATGAGCCGTTTGACCCCAACCTGCACGAAGCGGTCATGCGAGAAACCACCGCAGACGTTCCCGAAGGCACGATCGTTGAAGAACTGCGGCGGGGCTACACCATTGGCGATCAGGTCTTGCGTCACGCGATGGTGAAAGTTGCGGCTGCGCCAGAGGGACTCGGCGAAGAATCTACGGCGGGCTAAATGCTGGCTTCATGATCTTCCGATGAACTGCTGATCCGTCCGCACCGTCTGGAGTCCCTTTGAAAAGAGGCTGAGTTTAAGCAAAGCCAGTGCTCAACCGATCGCTGCTCTTCAACAATTTGGTAAAGAGCTGATCGTATTTCCCGAAAATTGCGGAATACTGAGCAAGGAGTGAAAAGAAACTCAAATGCATCCCCACGGGTTTCCTCATCTCTATTTGATGCGTTCATTTACTCGCACTCTCAGTAAGTAACCACGGATTATGGGAAAAGTTATCGGCATCGACCTGGGCACAACCAATAGCTGCGTTGCAGTCCTGGAAGGCGGAAAACCCGTCGTCATCGCAAACTCTGAAGGCGGAAGGACGACTCCTAGTATCCTTGGCTTTGGCAAATCGGGTGAGCGCCTTGTGGGGCAATTGGCAAAGCGACAGGCAGTCACCAATGCAGAAAATACGGTGTTCAGTATCAAGCGGTTTATCGGTCGCCGCTGGCATGACACCGAGGAAGAGCGGCAGCGCGTTCCCTATACCTGTGTACGCGGCAAAGACGACACCGTGGACGTTCAGATTCGGGGACGCAACTTTACCGCTCAAGAAATCTCAGCCATGATCCTGCAAAAGCTGAAGCAGGATGCCGAGAATTATTTAGGGGAACCTGTAACCCAGGCGGTGATTACCGTTCCCGCTTATTTTACAGACGCACAGCGACAGGCAACGAAGGACGCAGGCACGATCGCCGGGCTGGAAGTGCTTCGCATTATTAACGAGCCAACCGCAGCAGCCCTGTCCTATGGTTTAGACAAACAGGATAAAGATCAAAGCATTCTCGTTTACGACCTGGGTGGGGGCACGTTTGATGTCTCCATTCTTCAGCTTGGTGATGGGGTGTTTGAAGTAAAAGCGACTTCGGGCAATAACCACCTGGGCGGCGATGATCTTGACAATGTGCTGGTGCGCTGGCTGATCGACAATTTCCGTGAACAGGAAGGCGTGGATCTGTCTCAGGACAAAATGGCACTTCAGCGACTTCGCGAAGCGGCAGAGAAAGCCAAAATTGAGCTTTCCAGTATGCTGAACACGACAATCAACCTGCCGTTTATCACCGCCGACGCAACCGGACCCAAGCACCTGGAAGCTGAACTGAGCCGCGCCAAGTTTGAAGAACTGGTCGGACACCTGATTCAGATGACGATCGACCCCGTGACGCAAGCCCTCAAAGACTGCGACCTCACTCCCGATGATATCGATCGCATTATTCTGGTGGGCGGCTCGACGCGAGTGCCTGCGGTGCAAGAAGCAATTCGGAACTGCTTTAACGGTAAAACGCCCGATCGATCGGTTAATCCGGATGAGGCGGTCGCGCTGGGAGCCGCGATTCAGGCAGGCGTTTTAGGCGGCGAAGTTAAGGATCTACTGCTGCTCGATGTGACGCCCCTTTCCCTGGGCATCGAAACGTTAGGAGAAGTGTTCACCCGCATTATCGAACGCAATACGACGATTCCGACGAGCAAAACCCAGACCTTCTCAACCGCAACCGACGGACAAACTTCGGTGGAAATCCATGTCCTCCAGGGCGAGCGGGCAATGGCAAAGGACAACAAGAGTCTGGGTAAGTTCCAGCTTGCGGGAATTCCGCCTGCGCCCAGAGGCGTGCCCCAGATCGAGGTTTCCTTTGAGATCGACGCTAACGGCATTTTGCAGGTGGCTGCCCGCGACAAAGGAACAGGACGCGCCCAGAGTGTGCGAATTAGCAATACGGGCGGTTTGAGCGAAGCCGAGGTTGAGCGGATGCGTCAGGAAGCCGAAGTGTTTGCCGAAGACGATGCCCGCCGCCAGCAGCTTGTAGGACTGCGAAACCAGGCCGATGTGCTGCTCTACAACTACGAAACAACGTTGCGGGACAACGGTGAGCTGATTAACGATGCCCAAAAGCAGATGGCAGCTCAAAGGGTGGCAGAGCTTCGGGCTGCGATCGCCGATCGATCAGTCACGGTAGAAACCATGCGGAACTGTCTGAATGCACTCCAGGAAGCACTTTTGTCGATCGGTCAGTCTGTCTACCAGCGGGCAGATATTACTGAAGACCCAGGCATATCCGAAGATTTTGCCTACAGTAGCGCGTCTCCCTGGGCAAACGGTCAGGAAGCAGCAACCGAAATGATGGACAGCTACAGCAGCGATTTTGGAAATGATGACACGATCGCCGCAGATTATGAGGCAGTTGACTAGGTGCGTGATTTAGGATGGTAAAGGGAGTCGCTGAAATGGCTCAAATCTCAGGTATCATTAGCCTGAATCCATCTCTGTCAATTTCCAATTCCTTTTCTACTCTCTAGAGCAGTGCCCTATGGCGGACTACTATGAAATCCTTGGTGTTTCTCGAAGCGCGGACAAGGAGGAAATTAAACGTGCTTTTCGTCGGCTGGCGCGAAAGTATCACCCGGATGTCAACAAAGACCCTGGAGCCGAAGAGAAATTTAAGGAAATTAACCACGCATACGAAGTTCTGTCGGAGCCGGAAAAGCGGGCAATGTACGATCGCTTTGGTGAAGCAGGCGTAGGCTCTGGAGCAGGAGCAGGTTTCCAGGACTTTGGCGATTTTGGTGGCTTTGCCGATATCTTTGAAAGCTTTTTTAGCGGCTTTTCGGGCAGCGCAACCGGACAGCAAACGCGCAGGCGCACTGGACCCGTACGCGGCGAAGACCTGCGGCTCGATTTGCGGTTGGACTTCCGCGAAGCGGTGTTTGGCGGCGATAAGGAAATTCGCATTAACCATTTGGAGAGCTGCGAGACGTGCAGTGGAACGGGGGCAAAACCCGGCACTCAAGCCCGGATGTGTTCGACTTGTAATGGGGCAGGGCAAGTGCGTCGAGCAACCCGTACCCCTTTTGGCAGCTTTACTCAAGTGTCAGTCTGTCCAACCTGTAATGGCAACGGGCAGGTCATTGAGGAGAAGTGCGAAGTCTGCGGCGGCAACGGGCAGAAGCAGGAAGCCAAGAAGCTGAAGATTTCGATTCCGCCTGGGGTCGATAACGGAACACGGCTACGAGTGTCGAGTGAAGGCGATTCGGGACAGCGCGGCGGTCCGGCGGGAGATTTGTATGTCTATTTGTTTGTGAATGAAGATCCCCACTTCCAGCGCGACGGCATCAATATCCTCTCAGAAGTAAAGATTAGCTATTTGCAGGCAATCCTGGGCGACAAAATCGAAGTCGATACGGTAGACGGCAAAACCGAAGTAACGATCGCCCCTGGAACTCAGCCTAATACCGTTGTTACCCTGGAAAAGCACGGTGTTCCCAGGCTAGGTAATCCCGATAGCCGAGGCGACCATTTGCTGACGGTGAAGATTGATATTCCCACCCGTGTCACCCACGAGGAACGGGAACTGCTCGATAAGCTAGTGAAAATCCGGGGCGATCGGCTCAGCAAAGGCGGCGGCATTGAAGGGTTTCTTGGAGGGCTATTTCGCGGATGACGACGAACCTTCAGCCTGACGCTCAGATGGATCTGCGGGGAACACCCTGTCCGCTCAATTTCGTTCGCACCAAGCTCAGACTAGAGCGCATGACTCCTGGTGCGCTGCTCGAAGTCTGGCTTGATCCGGGCGAGCCGATCGAGCAGGTTCCTGATAGCCTCCGAATGGAAGGGTACGGGATCGAGCAAATCGAAGACCGCAGCGAGTTTTTTGCCTTGAAGGTGCGTCGTCCAGCCACATCGACTGAGTGATCTCTTGAGTGATCTCTTATGAGTGCTGATATGAGTGCTGAGCTGAATCAGCCATTGTCCGCATCAGAGCCCCCATCAGCACCCGTTTCTGATGAATCTGCCCTGACCGGAACTGTTCTAGCAGTGCAGGCAAATTTCTATTTTGTGCAGCTCGACCAACCCCAGGGTGATTCTGACCCGCCGATCGAGCAGCTTTTGTGTACCCGCCGAACTCGCCTGAAAAAAATTGGTCAGCAGGTGATGGTGGGCGATCAAGTCCGAATCGAGGAACCCGACTGGGAAGGAAAACGGGGCGCAATTGCCGAAGTATTTTCCCGGCAGACTGAGCTAGATCGTCCGCCGATCGCCAATGCCGATCAAATTCTGCTAGTGTTTGCTATTGCCGAACCCACGCTCGATCCAGTGCAGCTCAGCCGCTTTTTGGTGAAGGCAGAATCGACGGGCTTGGGCGTTTGCCTATGTCTCAACAAAAAAGATCTGGTGAGCGAAGCAGGACGAGCAGAATGGGGCGATCGGCTGCACGACTGGGGCTACGATCCGGTGATGATCAGTGTCTGGGGTAACTTGGGCTTGCTAGATCTGGAAGCAAGGTTAATCGATCGGATGAGCGTTGTTTCGGGACCATCCGGCGTAGGGAAGTCGAGTTTAATTAATGCCTTGATTCCGGC
Organism: Cyanobacteria bacterium FACHB-502; assembly: GCA_014695325.1. Lineage (GTDB taxonomy): Bacteria > Cyanobacteriota > Cyanobacteriia > Elainellales > Elainellaceae > Leptolyngbya_A. Next base: position 263,609 of record JACJNZ010000029.1, read on the forward strand.
GATCGATCTGCGGGTGGGCAGAGTCTCCGGTAAACTGGGGCGCGGTCGCCATACTACTCGCCACGTCGAACTATTTCAGATTCCTGGCGGGGGATTGCTTGCCGATACGCCCGGATTTAATCAGCCCGATTTGGACTGTCTTCCGGGTGAATTAGCCCAATTTTTCCCAGAATGCCGTCAACGTCTGAGCGAAGCAAGGTGTCAGTTTAGCAATTGCCTGCACCGAGATGAGCCAAACTGCGCCGTTCGAGGCGACTGGGAGCGGTATGACCTGTATTTGATGTTCCTTGAAGAAGTGATTGCCCGACAGGAGGCGATCGATCGAACAGGCGACCCAGAATCAACCACTAAAGTCAAAATTGGCGGAGAAGGACAAATCGAAGTCGAACCAAAGCTTCAAACAAAAAAATATCGCCGCCCCTCACGCCGAACCGAGAAGCAGCTTTTGCGCGGCATTGTCCAGGACGTAGAAACGCTGATAGATGACGGCGACGCAGAGGTTTAGCGCATATTTTGCTTACGCTCCTGCTTCGGGTCGCGGGTTCCGGCAGCGGCAAGTTCTGCATCCAGAAGGGTGCGTCCGGTAGCAGCCAGATAAACGTCGTCCAGACTGGGGCGCGACTGCGAGATGCCAAACGTGGGCAGTCCAGCGGCTTTGAGTGCCTGCTGAATTGTGATCAACGCTTCGCTATGGGGATCGACCACCAGATTGAGGGAATTGCCCTGGGCTTCATTCACAATCACATCCTGCACAAAGGGCAACGATCGCAGCATAGTTTTCGCATTCTCTGCCTCTTCGACGGGGGTAAATTCACGAATTCGTAATGTGACTCGATCGCCCCCTACCCGATCTTTGAGTTCCGAAGGAGTTCCCGCCGCGATGACGACACCCCGATCGATAATGGCGACGCGATCGGCAAGTGCATCAATTTCTTCTAAATAGTGGCTGGTAATCAAAATGGTAGTTCCATTCGATCGCAACTGTCGCAGGAAGTCCCAGACAATCACGCGGCTTTCGATGTCCAATCCGACTGTTGGTTCATCTAATACGAGAACATCTGGCTGGTGCAGCAGTCCGGCTGCCAGGTCGATTCGTTTTTTCAGACCGCCCGAATAAGTTCCGGTTCGCTTGTCTGCCCAGTCTTGCAGTCCTAACAGCGAGAGTGCCTGGTCGATTCGAGCGGCAGCCTGACTTGCCGGAATATGGTAGATCGCTGCCTGAAGCTGAAGCAGTTCCTGCCCGGTAAGAACCTTATCGAGCGCAACTTCCTGAGCCACATAGCCCAATTTTTGCCGCGCTAATCGTGGGTTTTCCAGAACTGAAATTCCTGAAACTTCGATCGTTCCGGCATCAGGGGTTGCCAGAGTACAGAGGCAGCGTAGCGTTGTCGTCTTTCCGGCTCCATTGGGTCCCAGTAAGCCAAAAATTTCGCCCGGTTCAACTTGTAGCGACACATCTTTAACGGCTTCGACAGAGCCATATCGCTTCTGAAGTTTTTCAATCAGCACTGCTGGAGCCATGCGCTTCTTATTCCTGCTCGATCGTTATATTTCTCAATTTCTTTCTTCATTTTAATAAAAGGTGGGGAGGAGAGGGGTGAATGGATGGGTGGATCAGTGGATGGGTAGGAAGGGGGATGAGTTGGGGAGACGATCGTGGCAGGATAGGAGAGAAGCAAGTGAGATAAAGACCTTATGCGACTCCTTCACACGATGCTGCGTGTTGGCAATCTTGATGAATCTCTGAAGTTTTACTGCGATATGCTGGGAATGAAGCTGCTGCGTCGGAAAGATTATCCGGGCGGAGAGTTTACGCTGGCGTTTGTAGGCTATGGCGATGAGGCAGACCACACGGTGCTGGAGCTAACCCACAACTGGGGCACGTCGCAGTACAACCTGGGCGATGCTTATGGGCATATTGCGATCGGCGTGGATGATATTTACGGAACCTGCGACATGATTCGGCAGCGCGGCGGCAAAGTAGTTCGTGAACCGGGACCAATGAAGCATGGTTCAACGGTGATTGCGTTTGTGGAAGACCCGGACGGCTACAAAGTAGAGCTAATCCAGCTCGGCACACAGGGCAGCACAAGAGAGCAAAAGACGGCAACGCCGCAAGTGGCTATGTAGTTTTGCCATGAGAGAATCCTTAGCGGCTCAAAGTCCCTCAAAGATTGGGGGATTGGGGGCAATGTAGGAGAGCAAATACTGCTCAAACATCCCCGACAAGCAAGTTTACGACCTATCCCTACAGCGATCGCGTTCGAGTAGGGCATTTTTTTCTGCTGGGAAATGGGATCAGATGCAATCAGATGCAAAATGTGATTAGACAGTCAAGCCGATTTCTTAACAGAACTCAATAATTGATTAGAATAATTGAAACTCTATCATTCTGCCTACTTGCTCATGCAAATCAAGCTCACCGAGTCTCGTCTTCCCTTCGCTTCGATGTTGCTGATTGCGCCCTTTTTCCTGTGGGGCACGGCAATGGTGGCAATGAAGGGAACGATTCCCCATACGACACCGCTCTTTATGGCAGGTGTACGGCTTGCTCCAGCGGGGGGAATGATTTTGCTGGCAGCGATCGTGATGGGACGACCCCAACCCAAAGGCTGGCTAGCTTGGCTCTGGATCGCGCTGTTTGGACTGGTAGATGGCACGCTGTTTCAAGGCTTTCTGGCAGAAGGGCTAACACGCACCGGAGCCGGATTAGGTTCCGTGATGATCGACTCTCAGCCGCTTGCCGTTGCACTCATGGCACGCTGGCTCTTTGGGGAACAGGTAGGGCTATGGGGCTGGATCGGGTTAGGGTTTGGTGTGCTGGGCATTAGCCTGTTGGGATTACCCCAGGAATGGTTGCTCAGCCTGTTTCAACAAGGGGGTTCCGTTAGTTCGGCAGCGGACGCGATGCAAAGCGGTTCCCTCTTTGGGGTTATCGAGCAGCTTCTGCAAAATGGGCAATGGCTGATGCTGCTGGCAGCTCTGTCGATGGCAGTCGGAACGGTGATGGTGCGATATGTTTGTCGCTATGCTGATCCGGTAAGCGCGACGGGGTGGCACATGGTGCTGGGCGGCTTGCCTTTGTTCTTCGGCTCAGGCTGGCTGGAAGTCGGGCAGTGGTCGCAGTTGCAGTTCTCTGACTGGCTCTCGCTCTCCTACTCTACGGTGTTTGGCAGCGCGATCGCCTACGGGCTATTCTTTTACTTCGCTTCAAGCGGCAGCCTGACGAGCCTGAGTTCGCTCACCTTTCTCACCCCTGTTTTTGCGCTGCTGTTTGGCAATCTGTTTTTGGGCGAGGTGCTCAATCCGCTGCAGTGGGTTGGCGTTGGTTTAACGCTGGTCAGTATTTATTTAATTAATCAGCGCGACCAGCTCTTGTCCCTCTTTAGGAAAGGAGAAGCGTGGCAGGAAGCCGAAGCTGCCGTAGAACCTTTAGCGATCCTGGCTGACCGAAATCAGGCGGAGTAATGTGCAGTGAGCACGATCGAGTAAGGCTGAGTCAATTGCTGATAGGTGTTGGAACGCAGCAGTTCCCAATAGCGGTGTAGCTCGGCAAGCTGATTGCGATCGATTCGATACGCTTTACCGTCCGGGTAAGTTTCCTGATGAAACGGGGCGTGATCGATCGCCTGATACTCAGGGTTTTGCTGAGATTGGGGCGTGAGTAAGTTCCTTTCCGCCTCGGCAGGAATCAGACCGGGGGGAAGCTGTCCTTCCAAAATGGCGAGAATTCGCGATCGGCAAGATACTGCATCGATGCCTCTTTGCTGAAGCATTTCCAGCACTTCGTCCAGGGTCATCGCTTGGTCGGGAAAACCGCGCATCAGTTCCAGCAGCAGGAAGAAATCGCTGTACTGGTGTTTTGCCTGGTCTAAAGCAAATGGATAAAGCGGCAGCGCAGCAAGACCATAGGCAATGCGGCTACAGGTCGGAATGTAGTCCAGCGACCGAACCCACGGATAGGCATCTTGCAGAATCAGGGCATTAGGCAGCTTTTGCTGAAGCCAGCGCGTGATCGCCCCTAGCGAGGCTGTTCCGCCTGTGCAGACGACCTGCCGCACATTCAGGGCAGGAACCTGGGTCTGGTTGAGCAGCGCATTAAGTTCTCGGTTGAGCCGCTGGACGTAGGGCAACAGCACTTTGGTGGTCAAGTCTTGTCGGAGCAACGTTGTTTGCTGCTGGGCAATTTGAATCACAAAGCGATTTTGCTGCTGAAGATTCAGCTTCAGGGCACGGGCAGTTTCAATCAGCGATCGTCCTGCTTTGGTACGCCGCAGCCGTTGCTGAAGAACCTCGCGCTTTTGCCCGTCTGGTTCACCCACCGCTGGAAATGCAGTTTGCTCCAGATCATTCCGAACTGGGTCCGTTGCAGGCAACAGCGGATAGAGCAATTGAGTGATGATGTCTTGGTCGATCGCCGTTCCCGCATAGGCAAGCGTGCGGATATGAAAGTCAGCGTGGGTAATCGCAGGTGGATTGGTTTCGGAAGGCTGCGCTTCAGAATCACAGTTGGCAAGCTGAACCAAAGCCAGTTCTGTCTGGGTTGCCCCCGCACTTAGAATCAGCGTGTTCCCCTGCCAGTCGATATCCTGGGAAGTCTGCCCCTGCGGCATTTTCAGAGAAGACTGGGAACTTCCGGCAAAGGCGGCAAGCATCGCGGCGATCGGCTCTTCCAAAAACAAAATCTGCTCTGGGCGGCCAACCAGTTTGGCAGACAGCAGGGCTTCGCGCACGTTAAACTGATACGCCTCCGACCATCCAGTAGGGAAGCTAACAATCACGCCAACAAGCTGCTGAAGCGCGATCGCCAGATCTGCCGCTTCCAGATCGACTGCACCACAGGGCAGAAAAGCCTCCGGAAAACTCACTGCCAGCGAAGCCATTAACGCCTGAAGTGACTGCCTCAGCGTCATGAGCGGAATTGGCAGCGCATCTGACCAGGACAACACGGGTTGACTGCCCAGCAAAGCATCCCAGAAGCGGGGCGCATCATAAGGCAGTGTCAGATTCAGGTAGGGTTTGAAGTCGCGAATCAGGGCGTCCTGTGCCTCATCCGACTGACCAGACATTAGAGAAACTGCCAGGGGAAGGCGAAACTGTTTTTCGCTCGATTGATTCGTCCGGTTTTGAGCAGATGCCTGAGCGGTCTCTGGTTCGATTGCAGAGGAAGGGGCTTGCCAGTAGATTGGATAAAGCTGTTGGATCGATCGATTCAGCAGAACAGCAGAAATTCCGGTCGTACCAATGTCGAGTCCCAGATACCATTCACGTGCAGACGCTTCAGCGGGTTGCTCAGTCAGCGGCGGAGATTGAAGCAAATCAGCAACTAGATCTCTTAATGTGCCGTCAAAGAGCGTTCCTTCCAGCAATGCGTCTTCAGGTTCTAGCTGAGGCTCGGATTCTAGTAAATCTAACTCTGCATCAAGTTCCAGGGGGAGTGAACTGTCTGGCGATGCAGAGTCAGTTAAGACTTTTTTTTTTCGCTATCCTCCTGAGGCGCGACTTGATCGGCAGAACTGCTTTGCAGCGATAATGCCACTTCTAACTCCTCGAAGGCATCTGGGATTGGCTGCGTTGGCTCAACTGGGCGCGCTGAGCCGATCGAAGGCAAGTTTTCAAACAGTCCTTCCAGTCCTTCTAGGGTGAAGGAATTGCTGTTGGAGGGGTTCGTTTCTAGCGCATCGCGGCTCGTAGGCTGATCTGCCGCAGCCGTTTCCGCAAAAGCAGGCTGATCGGAAGCGTCATCAAATAGATGCCGCTCGGTAGACTCATCCACAGGAGGCAAAGCAGACAAATCAGAAGGCAAAGCAGATGAATCAGAATCATCAGAAAACCAATCCTCAGCCGAACCAGATAAGTCCGCCGCCAACTCAAGCGGCGCAGAATAATTTGAAAACAAATCCTCGATCGGTTCTTCGCTCTGCCCAATCACGGGTGAAGCGATTCCTTCTTCGGAGAACTGCGAAGCATACGGCTCATCGGAAGCAGTTTCCTCAGCGGCGATCGGATCGGGAAAGGTGGGCTGCAATGCTTCTGGCGGATTCGGGTCAAACCATTGAGCGATCGTTCTTGCCGGGTCTGCTGCTGCCGGGTCTACAAATTCCGCAGAGACTTCCTCAGACGATCGCTCGGACAGTTGCTGAGTTGATTGCTCAGTCGGTTGCTCAGTTGGCTGCTCAGCCAATCGTTCAGGCGATTCGATGGAAATGACTGGCTCTTCCAAGAAATCTATGAACGGCACGGGCGCAACATCTGGCAGCATCCAATCCGCCGCGTCTTCCAGCGTAAAGTTTGCGTCACCTCCTTCCAGGCTCGATAGATCCTGTGCGAGTTGCTCCAGGGTATCGACGGGTAGCTTGAGATTCAGCAGTGCGTCCGGGTGCGAGGGTTCATCTGCCAGGAGATCCTCTTCGGGCTGTGCCAGCTCAAAGGCTTGCTCTTCTGGTCCTGCTTCTCGTTTGGCTAAGTCCTCAACAGAAACATCAGTAGAAACATCGGATGACAGCTCAAAGGGAACCAGATCGAGCAGCGAACTAATAGTTTCGATCGCATCGTCAGCTGGTTGAGCAGATTCCTCCTCAGCAGGGGGAGCAATCGTGACCGCTTCAGCAGGAACCTCAGCAGGAGTCGAACTAGGCGGGTCGAGCTCGATCGATATCGGCGGCTGGGGGGGCGACTGAGGGATTGGCGGCTGAAGGTTTGCAGTCGGTAGCAAAACATTCTCAACCGTTTGCGGCAGTTCTGGAGCTTCAACGATCGTCAAGTCCTCACTCTCTGCCACAGTTCCAGAGTAGGATACTGCCTCCGGGAAACCGCTAAACCAATCTTCCTCGATCGAAAGATTGGGCAGCATCTCTGCCGGATCCGGGGCGGGCGTATCGGCGGGGTCAACGGTTGCAGCCGCTTCTCCTGGTTCGAAAAGCTCCACATCCGCAAACAAATCTTCGGTGGCGATTCCTCCTTCAGGAAACTGCGAAACAACAGACTGGGAATTGGCCTCGCCAAACAAGCTCTGGTAAAACTCATCCTCGTACAGGTTATCTGGGGAGGCAACCAGGGGCAGTTCCGCGGTTGAGGCAGCTTCTGAAATGGGCTGCAATGTCTCAGAAGAGGGCATCGCCAAGTTTGATTGCAGCTCGGTTGCTTCGGTGCCCTGCATTTCAACGTCAAGCTGATTCAGCAGATCCAGCACTTCGGAAGGATCATCATCAACTTCTGTGAAGGCGTTTTCTTCGACGGAAGTAGAAGCCAGCGACTGGAGAATTTCGGGTTCTGAGTCATCTTGCAGCACCGTTAGATCTGTAGACAAAAAGGAGCTGAGCGGCTCATCCTGAAACAGCGTTAAGTCCTCATCGACGATCGCAAACGGTTCTGGGGAAAGGCTATCGAGGTCAAGCTGCTTTAGCTCCAGGTCAAGCAGATCCAGCGAGTCCAGGTCATCGGCATTCAGTGGTGATGTATCACTCGATGATGTATCGCGCACAAAGGGGTGATTAACTTGAGCGGGCTGGGCAGCATCTAGCTCGTTGAGTTCATCCAATAGGCGGGTAATGTCTCCCTCGGTTTGCTCCGGTTCTGCCGGACGAGATGACGGGGCAGCTTGGGGGAACGGTTCTGCCGCAGATAATCCTTCCGGGGGCAAAGCAGGCTCCCAGTTTCCCGGCTCGATCGAGGTCTGCAAAAAGGTAGAGGCTTCTCGTCCAAGCTGTTCTGCCAGTCGCGTTACCAGAGCAGAAAACATCGCTTCTCCCTGCTGCCCCAGGTTGTGCATCCGGCTCAAACCTTGCTCTAGCGAGTCCTGATAAGTCTGGACGTTTTGCTGAAGGGAGTTGAAAATAATTTGCAGCGAGGAATCCAGCTTTAGCAAAAGCTGATCAGACTGGGTCTGCACGCGCTGAATTTGCTCAAGTCGCTGCGCCGGACTCAGTGCCATCAGATCGCTGCTGGATAAGCCCGATGAACCTTCTGGCAGGGCTGCACCTGAACTCTGGGGCAGGGTCGAAATCATCTGCGTGACCTGCGACGACAGGTTTTCCTGCATTTGGCGAAATGCCGCCTGCAAAAACTCCATCAAAAGCTGATTTTGCTGGGGCAGAGCATACGGCTGTCGCTGTGCCTCAAGCTGCCGGATTTCCTGCAAAAGCATTTCTCGCTGCTGCCGCAACCCATCCAAATCCGATCGCATTGGCTGCAACAAGTTCGATCGCAGATAGTTCATTTCCTGCACCACCGCCTGCAATGCCTGCTGAGCCGACTCCACCGCTTCGGTCTGGGCAGAGGCTGGAGCGGGTTGGGGTGGAGCTGGCGGCACAAATTGCTGCGACGCTGCTTTCACAGGGGGAGAATCGATCGCCGGAGCGGCTTCACGAGTCTCTATCCCAGTTTCGCTGGCGTTTTTACTTGAATCAGCCCGGCTGAAATCAAAACCGTTTTCGCCCACCGGAGCCTCGATTCCTCCTGCCGGGGGCTGCGAAGCGATCGACTGCGCCCCTCCCTCCTGAAGCGACAAAAGATATCGGCGCGTTTGCTCCAACACCTGACGCTGCTGCACTGCATCGGCGGACATTATCCAGGGCAACCGGGGAGCCGTTTTGCTAAGCACCTCATCAATTTCCTGGATCAGCGATTCAATTTGCGCTTTCTGAGCAGTCACGGGTTCACTTCCTGTCAAGTAGCAGTCATTGAGGAACGGGATTTTTGTTGCTTCAATCCTAGCGTCAGGGTTCCCCCAGCGTCGCAAACTGTTACGTCAGGGAAAGACTGTGGGTGGATTGTAGCAAGCTTGTCTGAAGAAGTTTTACTAGAAGTGACAGGAAACTCGCAGAAATTGAGTGAGACCGATACAAAAATTAATTTAGAGTGGGGCTGAGTAGGGAGATCAGAAGTGGAGTAGAGAGGCAAAGAATAAATCAGAAATAAGGGAAGGGGAAACAGAATAGAACCCCGCCAAGACAGTAAAGGAAGACGAAGCATTTGCTCCAGAGCTGTGTTTTCCCCTCATCGCCTTATTCCTATATCCCTTATCTCCCCATGCCCTCATCCCCAAAACCAAGATAACCGCGTGGAGTAATCATCCAGTTCTCGTGAAGGCAGGTGCTGCGGTTACCGATCAGAACAGTGGTGAGCATATCGATCGCTTCAGGCTTCAGTTCACTTAAAGTCGTCAGCGTAATCTGTTCTTCGGGGCGATAAACCGATCGCACAATCGCAACCGGGGTTTCGGGGGGACGGTATTGCAAAAAGATTTGCTGAGCGATCGTCATTTGCTGAGTGCGGGTTTGCGATCGGGGATTGTAGAGGGCAGTGACGAAATCGGCTTGGGCAGCAGCAGTCAACCGTTGCTCGATCACAGCCCAGGGGGTGAGCAGATCGCTGAGGCTAATAGCGCAAAAATCGTGCATCAGGGGCGCGCCGACTCTAGAAGCAACGGACTGAAGGGCGGTAATGCCGGGGAAAACCTGCACGTTCGGTGTTTTGCCATCCCAGCCGCCTGCCCTGAGCTGCTCTAGCACCAGACCTGCCATGCCGTAGATGCCGCAGTCACCTGAAGAAATTACGGCAACCGTTAGACCCCATTGTGCCAGGTCGATCGCCCGTTCGGCGCGCTGGCGTTCCTGAGTAATGGGCAGTGTTTCCACAATTTGCCCCGGACGCAAAAGCGATCGCACGAGATCCACATAAAGACCATAGCCAATGACGGCATCTGCCTGGGTAATTGCCGCCTGTGCTGCCGGAGTGATTTGATTGAGCTCACCAGGACCGATGCCTACGAGCCAGAGTTGTCCGGTACGCCCGACATATTCTCGTTCTGCCTGGGCGATCGCAACAGTGACTGCTCCAGGCTGTCCTTCCTGACGCACAACCTTTTTGGTGACGCGCAGCCGCTCGACAGGTTGAGCAGAATCCGAAAGACCTTCACTGGCGAGAATTGCCGCTGCTTCAGACACGCTGGGCGTTCCCACTTCGGCATCCACGATCGCAGAAGGCGTTGGAACCTCGATCGATCGCAGGGCTTCGGCAGAAAAACAGCGCAGTGCCCACTGGCGATCGCAGCACAGTTCCAGAATGCCTGCTTCGTCGGATTTGAGATCGATTGTGGCAATTCCGGCGATCGAGCCTTCTGCCAGATGCGCTGCACGACAAGCTTCCTGAATCGCAAACTCAATCAGCGATCGAGAAGTCCCCCGCTCACAGCCCACGCCCACCCACAGCACACGCGGATGCCACTGCACCTTGGGAAAATCTGACTCTGGGGCAAAGCGTCGCTGAATCGGACTGATCCAGATGCGCCCGTCTGGGCGTTCTCCTGCCCGATCGCTGGCTTCAAATCGATCGTTGGCTTCAAACACAAACGGATGTCCCTCTGGAAGCTGCTGCCATAGCGTTGAGCCTGCCTCCTGGATCACCTGCACCCGTCCCTGACGCGCGACTGCCGCACTGATGCCCGTCCAGTCACCGCTGCCTTTCTGCCAGCCAAAGGGCAAACCCAGCACATCCACCCCCGGCAGATTAAGATCGGTTGCGCCCCCGGTCAGAATCGGCGCTGCCTGAAGCAAAGGCGCGATCGTCCGCGTCAGGCGATCGGCTCCGCCCTGATGCCCCCCGCTGAGGCTAATGACATGGCCTGCCCCATCAACCACCACCACTGCCGGGTCACGGGTTTTGTCCTGCACCAACGGCGCAATCAAGCGCACTACTGCCCCGATCGCCAGATAAAATACCAGCGCTCCATGCGTTTGCCACAGCAGCGGCAGCATTTCCCGCAGCGACTCTCCATAGGATTTCACAAACGGCGAATTTGTCTCACTCGCCAACCCCGGAGTAACGTAAAGCGTCACTTCCCCCGTTTCCCATAGCGGCTTGAGTCTCTGAACCGCCTGCGGGGTGGTGGCAACAGCAGCAATCGGAGCAAATTGTTTTAGGAGGGGCGATCGATCGGTCACAGTTCTATCGAGAGAGCTAACCGAACCATTGAAACACAAGAACTCTCTATTCTGCTCAACGATTACCGCTTTGGGAAACAGCGAAGCGATCGACCTGCACTCCCCCCAACCCCTCACCTACCTACCTACTCTCTAAAACCTCCGCCCCAACAATCGCTGCTTCACCCCATCTGCAATCTTCTGCCCCAAATACTCAGGAATCAAATTCTCGTTCGGACCCAAAAGGTAGAGAATCAGGCGAGTCCGCCCCCGCCAGACCAATAAATTTGCATTTACCACCAGCAGATCTTCCTGCCAGATGGCGTACATCACCTTATAAAAAAGCCCGGGCTGGTTGTCTGCCTCGATCAGCAAGGCAGGCAGGTGGAACACCGGATCGACATAAAACTCGGTTTCGACCTGCTCCAAGCCTGCATCCAGGTTGAACTCAACCGCCAGCATTTCTTCAACTTCAAACCGCCCTGCCAGCGTTTCGCGGATTGCCCGACTGACGTTTTCTGCGGTTTTGTCGGTGAGGGCTTTGCCGCCTCGCGAAATCACCAGCTTGATAAAAACCAGCATGGGCGGATCAACCTGCCCATAGAGACTAAGGCTATGAATTGTCAGCCCATACGCCGCCAGGACACCAAAAATATCGCTCAGCAAAAAGGATTGATTGCGGTAGGCAAAATGCAGCGCGCTTTTACTTCCTTCTGGGCTGAGCTCGATCACTGCCTGCCGAGTTTTAAACAACTGGTAGGCAAGCCGCAAATTTTGAAGCTGGATCTCACTGCTGACAAACTGCTCATAAAACTGAGGAAACGATCGATTAAATCGCTTTAAGAGTTCTAGGGTGGACGACTTTAAACCCGGAGCCATACCGTTTGGTTGAGAGTAGTGAATCACAAAAAACAGCAATCGCGGTATGGATAGACGCACGAATTGCCCCAGCTTTATCTTCTGATCCCAGCGTTCCCGGATTCCTGAAGATTTATTCAGACCGATCGCCCAGACACGAATGGAATCTAAAGATACGCACTATACTAACTATTACTGCGATCAAACCTGTACTACTTTCACCGCGCTTACATGGGTTTCTGGAAAAGCCTGTTTAGCACTTCTGACGCTGCCTCATCACAACCCACTGAAATAGAAGGACAGGGAACGCCCGGTGTCATGATTGGCAATTCCCGCGTTTTTTTTAGCACCGATCGAGAAATCGACCTGTACGAACTCGAAGAACTTTGTGATGCGGTGGGCTGGTCTCGCCGTCCCCTTCGTAAAGTCAAAAAAGCAATTCAGCACAGCTTCCTTGTGGTTTCCATGTGGGAGCAGCGCGGCGCACAAAAACGGTTAGTCGGATTTGCACGGGCAACTTCAGACCACGCCTTCAACGCCACAATCTGGGATGTGGTCGTCCACCCTGACTTTCAGGGCAAGGGGCTGGGCAAGGCACTGATGCGTCAGATGATCAAAAAACTGCGGAGCGAAGACATCAGCAACATTACCCTGTTTGCCGACCCCCATGTGGTTGAGTTCTACCGGGGTTTGGGCTTTATGTCTGACCCGGAAGGCATCAAGGGCATGTTCTGGTATCCCGACTAGGCGCGGACTAAGCGCGATTGTGCTTCGCGAACTGCTTTGCTTGCTCGATCCAGGTCGAAAGCTGTCCCAGAGAGGGACAAAGATCCTGTCGCCGCAGATTTGCGACCTGGAGCCGCATAATTAGCCGCTGCAATCGGGGAAGGGGCATTTCGGCAAGCTGATCGACCGAGCTAATGCCTGCATGAAGCAGCAAGCCGCAAAACTGACAGCCGATCGCCGGAATTCTCGACAAATCTGCCAGGGCTGCCCATTTATTGACGTGCTGAAGATGAATTTGCAGGCGAGTGGCAAGCTCCTGTCGTTGTCTGGGGGTGCGGGTCTGCTGAAAAAGCTGGCGCGTGGTTTCAATGCCTTGCGCTTGCAGGTGCGAGCAATTTTCGGCACTGAGTCCGGGAAGCTGATCGATCGCCCAATCACTTGCGCGTCCGGGGCGAAAAGGAGAAGGAATCATGGCTTAAAAATTTAAGGAGATGGGGGTTGAGAACCGTCGGGCGGCAGATCGGGATCAGAAATTGTAATACTGACCGTAAAGCTAGTTGCAGTGGGAGACAGGACATCAACTTGATAAGCCCCTGCTTCAGTGATCCGTCCCTGCCAATTCACAATTCGTTCCGCATCGGGGATGGGTTGACCATTTGGATAACGAATATTCAGTGTGACAGCGATCCCGTCTACGACCGCCGCACTTAGCACCTGTCCGGGCTGTACTTCCACAACATAACGTTTAATCACCGCTTCACTCGCCCGATCGCTTAAGGTCAGCGGAGTGCCTACCGTCGGATTCACCGGAATCGTTTCGATCGTTGGCTCAACCGGAGAAGGACTGGGCGAGGGACTGGGCGAAGGTTCGGGAGCGGGAGCGGGCTGAAGGCTGAGATTGAGCTTGAAGTTACTTTGAGCCACACCCTGCACCGGACTGAGCTGCACCGCATATTCCCCGCTCACCGGAAGGCTGCCCTGCCAGGACAACACACGATCGGCGCGATCGTCTGCGGGTTGGCGATCGGGAGCCAGAACACTGAGCAGCATTCCCTCGCCTTCCAGAGCCGCCGTGAGAGCTTGCCCCTGCTCTGCCGGAAACAGATAGGTCGCGACATCGTTTGCCTTCAGGTTGCCCTCTAGCACACGGGTTTCGCCTGTAGCCGGTAGCTCAATGCGCTGGCTATATTCCACCGGAGTCGGGCTGGGCGTGGGAGTAGCAGTGGGTGAGGCGGTCGCCGTAGGGGCAATGGTCGGCGATGGCTGCGGCGGCTGAGAGCTGTTGAGAATCGCACTGACGATCGCCCAGGCAGCAATTCCGGTCACGGTTGCCAGCGCTAGCCCCATGCCAATCAGCGCGAGGGGATTTTCCCAGGCAGAAGACGCGACAGGCTGCGGAATCGCTCGTCCACCCCGGTTTGGCTGCGGTGCAGCAGTTTGATAATTGGAGGTTTGATAGTTGGTGGTGGGTTCCAGGGGGCGACCAACGGCGATCGTGCGAACCTGAGAAACATTTGGAGCGGGGGGCGGGGTTGGGGTGGCAGGCTGGGTGGGGCGATAGGTAGGGGGAGTTGGGACAGAGGGGGGTGAGGGAGGGCTGCTTTGTGGAGGGGGAGTCGAGAGGGTCGAGGGTTGAATTACGGTTGCGGGGTTGGCGAACGTCTGGAGTGCCTGGGCGACTTCGGCGGCAGACTGGTAGCGATCGCCCGGTCGATAGCTCAGCATCCGGTTAATGATCTGCACTAAGCCGGGACTCACTTTTGCCCAGGGTTGCCAGTTCCAGGCAAGGGTGCGATCGTCAAACAAATCCTGCGGTTCGCGTCCGGTCAGCAGCACGACAGAGGTGACTGCCAGCGCATAGAGATCGCTGCTGGGATAGGCGCGTCCGGTCTGCATTTGCTCGATCGGTGCATAGCCCAGTTTGCCCACCGTCGTCGGCGAAACGGTTTCGGCGGCTTGCTCTAGTGCCTGAACGCGGGTGACGATTTCTTTCACCACGCCAAAATCGATCAGCACGGGCAGCCCATCCGTCTGACGCAGAATAATATTATCGGGCGCAATGTCCCGATGAATAATGCCTTTGCTGTGAATATGAGCCAGCACGGGCAGCAGATTCAAAATGAGCTGAAGCACTTCTGCTTCTGAAAAAGCTCTACCCTGAGCGCGGCGATCGCTGAGCAGGGTGCGATAAGTCTTGCCATCCACATAGTCTTGCACGAGAAACAGCCGCGCATTTTCCTCAAAGGTGGCGCGAAACTGCGGAATCTGAGGATGGCTGATTTGATAGAGAATCGCCGCCTCGCGCTGAAACAGCTCCTTTGACTTACTGAGGGCGTAGTCGCTGCCGTGGGGTGCAATAAATTCTTTCAGGGCACAGCGTTCGTTAAATCGTCCCTGATCTTCTGCTAGATAGGTACGTCCAAAGCCGCCCTGTCCCAAAATGCTGAGGACGCGATAGCGATTTTGTAAAACAGTTCCAGCCGAGATCGGAAGCTGCATGACCGAGGACTCACCCCTTAACCGAGAGTAGCCATTTACCAGGCGTGATCAGTCGATAACAGAACAGAGAAATCCGTATCGAGGCATCTCATCATAGCAAAAGAAACTTCTGGGTGCTGCTCCGCGTCAGATTCCAGGATAAGCCGCAACCAAGACAGCTCGACGTGGTAAACTTTGCGAGTCTTAAAGTCTGAAGGCTGATATTAAGCCCCAGCGTTTTATCCCTGTTTATCTCTGTGTTTCGGGTCTGCATCTTTCCGGTCGGCGGAAGTGACGCAGTCCGATCGTTCACCCCACTCATTGATTCCCAGAAAGATGCCTGTATCTCGCTTTTCTTCCAATCGTGCCCCCCTGATCCAAGATGCCGATGCGGAGACGCTTGCTAGACTGCCCGCCGCAGAGGATCTGCTGAGCGATGAGGAGCGCGATCTGCTTGTCGCCCAACCCCTGGCAACGAAACCTCCCAGCCCTCCCGGTATTACTCTGATTGGAACCCAACGTGACGATGTACTGCGCGGTAGTGACAACGCCGATCGCATTGAAGGACGGGCAGGCGACGATCGCCTCTTCGGTGAAGGCTCGGATGATGAGCTGCTCGGAGGCACTGACAACGATCGCATTTTTGGTGGACGGCGGGACGATCGCCTCTCTGGCGAAGCTGGACGCGATCGACTAGTGGGCAATCAGGGAGACGATCAGCTCCTGGGCGGCAGCGATGCAGATGATCTGCGCGGCAATGCGGGCAATGATTTGCTGCAAGGCGGAACGAGTCCCGATACCCTATCTGGAGGGAGGGGCAGCGATCGACTGTCTGGGCAGGGCGCGAGAGATGTGCTGCTGGGCGGACGCGGTGATGACCTGCTCGTGGGCGGACTGGAACGCGATCGCATGAGTGGCGGCGGTGGACGCAACCGCTTTGCTTACAATTCATTCGAGGATCGGGGCGATACGATCGTGGATTTCGATCGCCGTCGCGATGTGCTGGATCTGAGCCGTCTGTTCCAGGGCGACGATTTCACCAGCTCCGATAAATTTGAGGACTATGTAATTGTCGTGCTTGAGGATGAGGATGTCACAATCATCCGGGTGGACGCAGACGGCAATGGCGGCGACGCACCCTTCAAAACGCTGGTAACGCTGGAGAACGTGGAGTTTGATGATATCGAGCGGCGGAATTTCGTGTTTTAGGGAACTGCACTTTAATGCTCGTTAACTCTAATGCTCATTAACTTTAATCCTGATTGAATTTAATGGGCAATTTGTACCCTGATTGCAGACTTAAGCGTTGATCAACCGTGATCGCTCCTGAATTTCATCAAGCGTTGCGCTGGGAATGGCGCGAATGAGCTGGCGGGTGTAGTCGCGGGTCGGGCTGGTATAGATTTGGTCAGCCGTGCCAATTTCTTCGATCTTGCCCTGGTTCATCACCATAATGCGATCGCTCACGAACTTGACCACGCTCAGATCGTGCGAAATAAAAATGTAGGTCAATCCAAAATCTTGCTGAAGGTCTTTGAGCAGGTTAAGCACCTGTGCCTGCACCGAGACATCCAGCGCAGAAACCGACTCGTCGCAGATAATAAAGCGCGGATTGCAGGTGAGCGTCCGGGCAATGCAGATCCGCTGCTGCTGTCCGCCGGAAAACTCGTGGGGCATTCGGCTCATTGCGCTTTCGTCTAAGCCGACTCGTTCCAGGAGAGCTACCGCTTTTTGGTAACGTTCCTGATGGCTATGACCGATATGGTGAATCATCATCGGTTCGATCAGGGCAGAGCCAATACTCTGGCGCGGGTCCATTGAGCCGTAGGGGTTCTGGAAAACAATTTGCATTTCCTGGCGCAGTTTTCGCAGCTCGGACTCGTTAAGCTGAAACACCGATTTGCCGTCAAACATTACTTCGCCTGCGGTCGGTTCTACTAAGCGCAAAAGAACACGGCTCAGCGTCGATTTACCGCAACCCGACTCGCCGACTAAACCAAGCGTTTCCCCCGGATATACATCAAAGCTGACATCATCGACTGCATTAAAGAAAGTCTTGCGACCAAACAAGCCTGATCGCACCGGATAGCTTTTGCTTAAATGGTGGACAGACAGCAGGGGCGATCGCTGAATTAATTGCTGATAGCGATCGGCTTGCTCGGCAGCAGAGACAGGCGTAAAGCGCGGATTATTGTCGATGACGCTGCGCGGCTGGGGTTCAATTTGAACTGTGCCCTCTGGAGTCGCTTTTACCTGCATAAAATCAGAAACCGTGGGCAGCCGATGCAGGCGACGTTCGGGCGTGGGGCGACAATTGAGTAAGCCTTTGGTGTACGGGTGCTGAGGCTGGGCAAACAAATTGTAGGCGTTAGCGACTTCCACCACCTTGCCGCGATACATCACGACGACGCGATCGGCAACTTCAGACACCACGCCCATATCATGGGTCACAAACAGCACCGACATCTGACGGCGAGAGCGAATTTCGCGCAGTAGCTCCAGAATTGTTGCTTGAATGGTGACATCCAGTGCAGTTGTGGGTTCGTCTGCGATCAGCAGCGCCGGGTTGCCGCTGAGTGCCATTGCGATCATGACGCGCTGAATTTGTCCGCCCGAAAGCTGGTGCGGATAGCGTTCCATCATCGCTTCGGGTTCCGGCAGCTTCACTTCGCGGAACAGATCGATCGCCTGCCGATGGGCTTCCTCCTCGGAAACAGGACTGTGTAGCCGAATCGCTTCCACCACCTGAGAGCCGCAGGTATAAACCGGGTTGAGCGAAGTCATTGGCTCCTGAAAAATCATGGCTATTTGTCCGCCCCGGTAAGCCCGGCGATCGTCCGGTGGCAAGCTCAACAGATTCACGGGAGCCGCATTTCGATTCGGATTCTGAAACCAGATTTCGCCGCGCAACTGAGCAGTGGGAACCAGTAGCCCCATAATTGCCAGCGACGTGACCGATTTCCCCGACCCTGACTCGCCAACCACGCAAACGGTCTCTCCCGGCATTAGTTGAAAAGAGACATCTTGAACAGCAGGAATCAAATCTTTTTCCTGCCGAAAATCAACAGACAAATTGCGAATATCAAGAATCGGAGTGGACATAGAGATTTAGAGTAAAAGACTTAGAGTAAAAGACAAAATAAACGATTAGACCTGTCAGGAAATCACAAGATTTAATACTCTCTTAACATTAACAAAAGAGCGATTTCGACAGGAATTCTAATCTGCAAGCAGATACAATACTGTTAGAGATCTATCTTTTGAAAGAGATATTTCTCCCTGGTGAATGTGAGATTCTATCGACAAGCCTGAATTCCTTAACCAACCTGCCTTACCAGGAAATTCGCTTACAGTAATAGCCTAACGCAAGCCTAACGCACCAGTTTTCGTTTAATTATTGCTAAAAATTAAGCTGGGTTTGAGCTTACGGCATACTGGTAAAAGCAGATTGAAAGTAAATTGAAAGCAGATTGGATGGGGTGTTGCGATCGTCCCTCAATCGTTCCAGTAAACTGATGCTTTTGTAACAAATTGTCAGTTTAATGGGGCAAGACCTTAAAAAAATATCTGCAATTTAGACTGACGTGAATCGCAGTCGCTACTGTTTTTAGGTGTATCAAATTTTAGGTATATCAAATTTGCTTAGGGTTGCTTAGGTTCGGCTTTGTGTTTTGAGAACGCTTGAGATAATACAACGCCTTTCGGCAGGATTTTACTTTCTATGATTGGGCGACTTAAACGAGGGTGGCTTGCCCTTTTTGCTTTAGCCGCTACCGTGACCGTAACGCTTTCTAACTGCGGGACGGCTCCCCCTCAAACTGCTGCAAATCCGGCTGCGAATCCAGGGGGCAGTCCTGCCGCCGACGCCAGTACGCTTGTGTTTGGCTCGGTTGGTGATCCCGTAACGCTGGAATCGGGCAACATTACCGATGGTTATTCGGTCGTGGTGCAGCAGCAGATCTACGATCGCCTGCTAGATGCCCAACCGGGGACAACCGAGCTGGTTCCGGCACTGGCAACGGAATACTCCGCTTCCCCAGACGGACGCACCTGGACGTTTAAGCTGCGCGAAGGCGTGACTTTCCACGATGGCACTCCCTTTAATGCTGAAGCCGTCCGCGCCAATGTCAATCGCTGGTGGGACGAGCAAGACCCGCTTGGATTCCGCAATGCAGGCAAAACCTTTGAAACCTGGGTCAGCCTGTTTGGCGGATTCAAAGGATCGCCCGATTCACTGCTACAAGACATGAAAGTGGTGGATGACACAACGCTTCAGTTTGTCTTGAAAGAGCCGTTTGCAGCATTTCCCGCAGCGATCGCCTCTGGCTATTTCGGCATTGCCAGCCTGGACGCGATTAAAGCAGCAGGCGCAGACTATGGCATTGCGGGAGCTCCGGCAGTGGGAACGGGTCCGTTTAAGCTAAAAGAATGGCGCACGGGCGATCGGGTGGTTCTAGAAAAGAATCCCAATTACTGGCAGGCAGGCTTACCGAAGGCAAATCAGGTTGTGTTTCGCACCATCAAAGAAGCCTCTTCGCGACTGGCAGAACTTCGGGCAGGCACGATCGACTTTTCCGAAAACCTCTCGCCCCAGCAGCGGCAGGAAATTCAGAGCGATCCCAATCTAAAGGAATTGCGTCGTCCTTCGTTTAACACGGGCTATCTGGCACTCAACCCCAGCTATGAGCCGTTGGCAAAAAAAGAAGTGCGGCAGGCAATCGCGATGGCGATCGATCGCAAGCAGTTAGTGGAGGCGTTCTGGTCGGGTCTGGCAACCACGGACGCACACTTTACGCCCCCCTCAATGCGGGAATTCCAGGATGCTAGCCTGGGCGACTACGAGTACAACCCGGACAAAGCGAAAAAGATGCTGGCAGATGCAGGCTATCCCAACGGCTTTGACCTGGAACTGTGGTATCCCGCGATTAACGGCGCATCCTTTCCCAACCCAAAACCGACTGCCGAAGCAATGGCAGCAGAACTGAGTTCGATCGGCATCCGCGTTCAGCTCAACACCAAAGACTGGGCAGGCTACCTTGCCGATCGCCTTAACCCCCCCGGATATCAGGCGTTCCTGCTGGGCTGGACGGGTGACTACGGCGATCCCGATAACTTCCTTTATCCCCACTTTGGCAAAGGCTCCACAACCGACATCGGCAACTGGAAAAACGATCGCGTCTTCAGCCTGCTGAGCCAGGCACGGACAACCGCCAACACTGCAGATCGGGTAAAGCTGTACGCCGAAGTCGATCGCATTTTGTTTGAGGAAGCGGTGCGGCTGCCGATCGTCCACTCCGAACCGCTGCTAGCACAGCGATCGAACCTGGTTGGCTGGACACCAAGCCCGTTTGGCTCAGAACCCTGGGCGGCAATTACCAAGCAGTAAATTTCACCTGATTTTTTACTTGATAAGGACAAACGCATGATCCAACGATTTAAACGATGGCAGGCAGCATTGATTGTCCTCACGGCTGCCCTGACCGTTACCCTCTCGAACTGCGCGACTCAGCAGCCCACTGCAACTTCTGGCGCAGGCAGCCCAGCAGCCCAAACGTCAGAGGCCAGCACACTGGTCTTCGGCTCAGGCGGTGATCCGGCAAATTTGGAACCGGGCAACATTGAGGACGGCAACTCGATCTATGTGCAGCACCAGATCTACGATCGCCTGCTCGACTACAAACCCGGCACCACCGAGCTGGAACCTGCCCTGGCAACCGAATATGCTTCGCCCGACAACGGCAAAACCTGGACGTTTAAGCTGCGCGAGGGCGTGACTTTCCACGACGGCACTCCGTTGAATGCTGAAGCCGTTCGCTTTAACTTCAATCGCTGGTGGGATCCTCAAGATCCCCAGGGCTTCCGCAACGCAGGCAAAACCTATGCAGTGTGGGAAGGACTATTTGGCGGCTACAAAGGCAGCGATGCCTCGATTCTCAGAGACATCAAGGTTGTGGATGATTCTACAATCCAGTTTGTTCTCAATCAGCCATTTGCCGCCTTTCCGGCAGCGATCGCCTCTGGCTACTTTGGCATTGCCAGCCCGGATGCGATCAAGAAAGCAGGTGCAGACTACGGCATTGCAGGCGCACAGGCAGTCGGCACGGGTCCGTATGTGTTCAAAGAATGGCGCACGGGCGATCGCATTCTGTTGACCCGAAATCCCAACTACTGGAAGTCTGGTTTCCCGAAAGAAGATACTCTTGTCTTTCGCTTTATCAAAGAGCCTTCGGCACGTTTAGCCGAACTGCGCGCAGGCAACATTGACTTCACTGTGGATATCGCGCCGGATCAGCTCAACGAACTAAAATCTGACACCAACCTGACCGAAGTTCGTCGTCCCCCGTTCAACGTCGGCTATCTGGCACTCAACCCCAGCTATGAGCCGTTGGCGAAAAAAGAAGTGCGGCAGGCGATCGCGATGGCAATCAGCAAACAGCCGATCGTCGATGCTTTCTGGTCGGGACTGGCAACCACCGACGCGCATTTCACACCCCCGTCGCTGAAGAACTTCCAGGATGCCAGCCTCAAGGACTTTGAGTATAACCCCGATAAAGCTAAGCAAATGCTCGCCGCCGCAGGCTATCCGAACGGCTTTGATCTGGAACTGTGGTACATGCCTGTGTCTCGCCCTTATTTCCCCACGCCGAAACCGATCGCCGAAGCAATCGCGTCTGACCTGAGTACGCTGGGTATCCGGGTCAAGCTGAATACAAAAGACTGGGCGGCTTATCTAGACGATCGCCTCAAGCCACCGGGCTATCAAGCCTATATGCTGGGCTGGACGGGTGACTACGGCGATCCCGATAACTTCCTCTACTACCACTTCGGCAAAGGCGGCACCAAGGACATCGGCAACTGGCAAAACCCCCAGGTCTTCCGACTCCTCGATCAGGCACGCCAAACCGCAGACCAGACACAGCGGGCTAAACTCTACGGCGAAGCGGAAAAACTCATTGCCGACGAAGCCGTCCGCGTCCCGATCGTTCACTCAGAACCTTTGAACGCTCAGCGAGCGAATGTCAACGGTTGGTCACCGAGTCCACTGGGTTCAGAGTCGTTTGAAACTGTAGAGAAGAGCTAAAGAGGTGAATGGGTGGATGGGTGAATGAGTAGATGGGAGGTGAGGGAGTGAGACATCAGGGAGTTGTGCCGCCCGTATTCCTGGCAATATTGGACAGAACAAAAAGCAACTCAGCCCCACTTAACCTCTACCCCAACCTGCGATCGCATCTAACACTCCATCCAGCCACCCACTCCCCGACCCCTCCACTCACCTAACCTCCCGACCCCTCCACCCTGCTCCCCCAAATGCTCCGCTACATTGCCAAACGCCTCCTCGATCTGTTTCCTGTTCTTTTGGGCATCACGCTCCTCGTCTTCCTCTTCCTTCAGCTCATTCCTGGCGATCCGGCGATCGTTCTTCTGGGTCAACGGGCATCGCCGGATCAGATTGAGGCACTGCGGGAGCGGCTAGGACTGAATCAGCCTTTGCCGGTGCAGTATCTTGCCTTTCTGGGTCGCCTGATTCGGTTTGACCTGGGCAGAAGCATTATTAGCGGCATTCCGATTACTCAGGAAATTGCTACCCGCTTTCCGGCGACGTTTGAGCTGTCGCTCGCGGCGATGATTGTGGCGATCGTCCTCGGCGTTCCGGCGGGAATTATTGCAGCCGTGCGGAAAAATGGCTGGATCGATAACATCGCCATGAGTACATCGCTGTTGGGCGTGTCGATGCCTGTGTACTGGCTGGGGCTGCTGCTGGTGTATCTGTTTGCGGTAAATTTGCAGCTTTTGCCGCCAAGCGGTCGTTTGGGCGTTGCCGTCGATCTTCAGCCAATTACCGGATTTTATTTAATTGACTCGCTGCTGCGGCTCAACTTTCGTGCCTTTAGCGATGTCGTCGCGCATTTAATTCTGCCTGCAATCACGCTAGGCACAATCCCCTTAGCGATTATTGCCCGGATTACCCGCAGTGCCATGCTGGAAGTGCTGTCGCAGGACTACATTCGCACTGCCAGAGCAAAAGGACTCATGGAACGCTGGGTGATCAATAAACACGCGCTAAAAAATGCCCTGCTACCTGTGGTCACGATCGTCGGCTTACAGTTTGGCACTTTGCTCAGCGGCGCAATTCTCACCGAAACGATCTTTTCATGGCCCGGTTTAGGTTCCTGGATTTATAACGGCATTCTCACCCGTGATTATCCGGTTGTTCAGGGAGGCGTTGTGTTTGTGGCGATCGTCTTTGTACTCATTAATCTTTTAGTTGATATCTCCTACGCTTTTCTCGATCCGCGCATTCAGTATAAATAATTGATGATTCTTAAATTATTCATCCTAGAATGTGGCAGTACAGCGTAACGCATCAGTTTCAAGGTTCAATATTTCACATTCAGAGTTTAATGTCTCACATTCAGAATCGTTCAAAAAGATTTATCTAATTTGATCTAATCAATTCATTTGATTACTTCTTAGCTTCATTATTTTAATTAGCTTCATTGTTTCAATTAGCTTCACTGTTTCAAATTAATAGGTTAGAGCTTTTGCCTAACACAGTCTACAGTTTCTCAAAATTATCTCCGGTCGATTCACAGGTTTATTCTCATGGAAACTCTGCCTGCTCGTCCGATCGTTCATCAATCTTCGTTTCAAAAAGCCAGCAAGCGGTTCTTCAGATCGATTTCGGCGCGGGTTGGCTTAATTCTCACGGTGGCGATCGTTCTGCTGGCAATTTTAGCTCCAGTGCTGCGTCCGTTTGATCCGGCAACGGCAAGGGATTTTGCGGCCCGGCTAAGTCCACCCAGCGGCACTCACCTCTTCGGCACCGATGGGCTGGGGCGAGATATGCTGAGCCTAGTCTGGTATGGCATTCGAATTTCGCTGCTGATCAGTATTGTGTCCGTCGGGCTGGGACTGATCATCGGCACGTTTCTGGGGCTAATTGGGGGTTATTTTCGCGGCTGGCTGGAGCGGGTAATTAGCTGGATGAGCGATATTCTGCTGGCGTTTCCTTCGATTCTGCTGGCGATCGCGGTGGCAACCGTCGTCGGACCCAGTTTGCAGAGCGTGATGATTGCGGTGGGCGTGGTGCAGATTCCAATCTTCATTCGCCTGACCCGCAGCATGGTGCTGTCTCTGCGCGAACAGGGATTTGTGCAAACCGTGCGGGCATTTGGCGCGAAGCCAGGACGAATTATTTTTAACCATATTTTGCCTTCCAGTCTTGCTCCCCTGGTCGTTCAGGCAACTTTGGCGATCGGTACTGCCACTCTCGAAGCCGCAGGTTTAGGCTTTTTGGGACTGGGCGCAAAACCTCCCACACCGGAGCTGGGCACATTGCTCTCTGACTCGTTCACTAACGGCTACGCCCTTTCTGCCCCCTGGACTATCATTCTGCCAGGACTGATGATCACGCTGATTGTGCTGGCGTTTAACCTGCTAGGTGATGGTCTACGAGATAGTATCGACCCGCGATCGAATCGGTAGGGTCTCTTTCGATCGCACTTCAAGTTCTTATCTCAAAGTCCCCCAGAATTGGGGAATTTAGGGGGCGACGTAGGGAAGATCATTCGGCTCAAACCGCTTCAAGGACGATGAGTTCGCCGCAACTCCGTAATTTGATCTGCCCGATCGAGTAGCGCAGCAGGCATCTCTGGACCCGTTAAAATCACATCAACCTGAGTAGGACGGTTCTCTAGAAACTCGACGACCTCTGCCTCAGAAATTAAACCAAAGTGGATTGCCAAGCTCAGTTCATCCAGCACCACCAGCGAATACTTGCCCTCAGCGACGATCAAGCGCGTATGTTCCCACAGCTCACGCAGGGCAACGACTTCAGATTCTTCCAGGTCAGGGGTGTCAATACAGCGCGGCAAGTTACACCGCACCCAGTCAAGATTCTGCCCAAGCTGTACCGGATGCTGATAGCCCTGTCGAATCCCGCCTTTAAGAAATTGCACAATCAGCACCGAGGTTCCCTGTCCAGCAATTCGCAGGGCTTGTGCCATAACACTCGTAAAAAAGCTACGGTGCGGAGAGGTAAACACCTGCACCAATCCTTCAACCGTATGGGGCAGGCAATGATTACTGTCACGGGCGGGGACTTCGAGTTGGGAAACCATGAGTCGTTCTGGAATAAACGTTAAACAGTCATGCGGCAAGGGCTAACGCACGATCGATCCTTCTCACCCTGATTTCAAAGCACATCAAGCTTAGTACAAATTTAGTACAAAACGATGAAATTGACCAGAGACAATCGATCGCGGAACAAATATAGCGTATCTCAAATTAGAATTCCAACAACCCACGCTACATATAATTCATTCATCACGCTTATAAAAACTTAGCCGGGCAACTTTCCCAACCCAAAACCACCCTCAAAACTACTCCCCATCCCCTCACCCCCTTACCGACCCACCTATCCTTCCCCCTCAATCACGAGTATCCTGATTAAGAATTGTGAGGCACTTCTCTATGACTTTGCATCGTCCCGATGGTCGGCAAGCCGATCAGCTCCGTCCCGTTCGTTTTGATCGCAGCTTTACCCGCTATGCGGCTGGCTCTGTGCTGGCACACTGCGGCCATACCCAGGTACTTTGTACTGTGAGCATCCAGCGAGGCGTTCCTCGCTTTCTAGAGGGCAGCGGACAGGGCTGGCTCACCGCCGAATACCGAATGCTGCCGAGCGCGACCCAGCAGCGGCAGGCAAGAGAGTTTATGAAGCTGTCGGGACGCACCCAGGAGATTCAGCGACTCATTGGGCGAAGCCTGCGGGCAGCCCTGGATATGCAGGCACTGGGAGAACGGACGCTAACCATAGATGCTGACGTGCTGCAAGCCGATGCCGGAACCCGCACAACGGCAATTACAGGCGGCTATGTTGCTCTCTGTGATGCGATCGGCTCTCTACTCGAATCGGGAGAATTAGAACGATCGCCCATTCGCCATCAAATCGCAGCGGTGTCGGTTGGCTTGCTGGAAGGTCAGCCTTATCTGGATTTGAACTACGAAGAAGATGTCGCCGCAGAGATTGACTGTAATGTGGTGATGAATGATCAGATGAACCTCATTGAGATTCAGGGAACCGCAGAAGCAGGAAGCTTTAGCCGCAGCCAGCTCAATCAAATTCTGGATGTTGCCGAGAAGGGAATTAAGGAGTTAATGAACTATCAGCAGCAGGCGTTACAGTGAAGCAAAGCAACACGCTCAATCATTGATTTTTACGCTCATCTCACTCAAACTTGATGGCTCAACCCTAGCACAGGAGCCAAAGTGAGAACAAAATGAGCTGAATCTCAAACATAAAGTAAAATTTCCCGATCGATTGGAAGGCAGGCTAGCGTTCCGGTTGAGTGGCTGCTAGTAGCTTTTGCATCCAAACCAAGAACTTTCGGCAGTCCGCTCCGACCGGATTGTTATGCCAGTATTGTCTAGTTTACCTAAGGAGCAGAAACGTCTCACCCTGCATATATGGGTGCAAGTGGTTCTCGACAACATAAGGCACAGCACGAGAGAGCCATTCATGTTCCTGTGGGTTGGCACTGAGAAAAGCAAAGTTTTCCACTGTTGAACCGACAAAAAATGCTTCAACAGCGCTTTGATAATTTGCTGGTAATGTCCTAACACTGGAGTAACCCTCGAAGAAATGCCAACGCAATGATGCCTCAACATCTCCAAGCGATTGACCAATATCGTAAAGGTAAAAACCAAAGCCACAGCGCGAAAAGTCAATTGGGCGAACTTCTTTACCACAAAACACGTAATTGCCTTGGTGCAAGTCAGCGTGAATTACGCCCCAAGTGTCGCGCGTTCGATGAAGACTATGCATAAACTCTTGAACTTGCATAGCAGCCTTTCGGAACACTTGGTAATCGTCCAGTGAAATTGTGCCGTTTTGCACCAACATGCCAAGTTGAGACGTTGCGGCTTTTAGCTGCTCTACATCATGGGTGGGGCGAGAAAAGCCAACTGGCAACAACCAACTGCTTGAATGCTGGTGCAATTGCGCCATTAGTACACCCAACTGTCGGATTTGCTGTGCTGTCGGTTCACCATTGAGATGTTCACCTTCTACCCACTGCAATAATGAACAGAATATTGAAGCCCCTAATTTTGCCCCAGCAATGCTCGTTACCCATTCACCCAAACGATTCTGCATGGGTTGAGGCACTGTCAACTCGGTGTCTTGAGCGATCGCATTCAACCATAGCAATTCAGACTGAATCGCGGATGGTGCTCTCCAAACCTCTTGCCAACCCTCGCCAGCAGCCTCAATACCAGCATGAAGGCGAAGCAAAAACTTGTCTTCTGTTGCTGTCTCAACTCGAAATGTTGTGTTTTGGCTTTGTCCCAAAAATGTCAGTTGAACACTCGGCAAATCGTATTGGGTCAGAGCAGCTTGAGCAATTGCTTCATCAATAACCATGTCTAGGACTATTCACAACCTTTTACTGCTTTGAAACGGGACGGAGTAGCATAAGCCCCAAATCCAATTGCTGCAATCAATAGTCCAAAGAGTAGAACAAACCATTGCATCCTGCTTATTCCGTAAACTTACATACGGTTGCGAACGATTTCCACTGCTTCTTCAAAACAGCGATCGCCACTATTTTCACATTCAATAATTTCAATATCGGGCTGTACCCCCTTGCCTTCGATCGCATTGCCCTCAGGTGAGACGGTGTAAGCGATCGGAGCAAGAATAACAAATCCTTGCCATCTCAACTTAAAAACCCCTCCCCCTAAGACTGAGCCACTGGTCCGAGCCCCTAAGATTTGAGCAGATCCATGATCTTGAGCGGCAGCCGCAAATACTTCACAGGCAGATCCGCATCGGTGATCAACCAGTACAAAGTAAGGTCTTGGATCACGTTTGGCTTCAAATCGCGTTCGATATTCAATAAAGTTCTTCTCCTGAGTTAACTTGATTTCAGCAAGACCAATGTTTTTCACAGAGTCATCAAAATATCCTCGAAAAATATAGGGTTCCTGCATACCAATTCCATCTCGCGTTCTCTCTACTGCAAACACTTTGTCAGGACCGATGATGTCTTCAATCAAATAACTAATGGCAGATTGAACACCGCCACCATTTCCACGTAGATCGATGAGAATTGCTTTCGCTTGAGAAAGTTCAGCTTTTGCTTGCTCAACTGCACGTCTGGTAATTTGAGGCGTAACAAAACTTTTGACCTGCAAAATTCCAACTTGATTGCTTATCTGTGCTGAAACAACCTCCGTTTCAGGTGTTGATGGAGATTCCTCAGTAAATAGACGAAACAGTTGTTCGCCCTCTACCGGATCGAATACTCTCGCATGAGAGATAGCAAGCTTCTCCAAATATTGGTTGGTGAGTTGTGTTAACTCTGCCCTTGACCAGCTTGATTTCGTATCAACTTCAGCAATTAATTCCTTGAGGGTTTGTTCTCGAAGATTCTCTTTAAAGGTCGGATCAAAAATATTGGCATCCAGTTTTTGATAAACGTCATTGACAAACAGTTTGGCTTCTGAGGAAGAAACCGGATCTGTATCGCTTAGCGTTGATGAAGTAAACCAGTCTAATGAAACGTCTTCCTCTGTATCCTGAGACATGGAAGATTGCACTGAAGGTTGTGATGACTGCCAAGGGGTAAATCTACTACCCGTGCAGCTTACTAGGTTGAGCAGCATTGCTGTCGTTACAGCAAAAAACGCCATCCTTATCGATTTAACTCGTCTTGATCGCATCTTCAAGTATTCCTCAATCGGAGGATGATTGTCAGATTGCCGCATTTGCAATTTCGATCGCCTTTTCCAGACATTGGTTCCCACCGTTTGCACATTCAGGAATTTCAATATCGGGTTGAACGCCTACTCCCTCAATCAGGTGCCCTTTGGGTGAGATAACCTGAGAGATTGGAACAATTAGGGCAAAGCCCTGCCATCTCAATCTGAGGGCATCACCTCCTAACAGGGCACCCATTGTCCGGACTCCTAAAATTTTGGCGGAGCCATAGTCTTTGATAATTCCTGCAAACAAATCGCACGCTGATCCGCACTGGTGATCAACTAGAATAAAGTGAGGTCTTGGATCGACCTGGGCTTCTAACCGTGTCCGCCACTCGATATAGGGATGGGTTTCTGAAAGCTCAATTTCTGCCTTGGCTTCTGCGTTGATCGCATCATCAAAATACCCTCGAAAAATGTACGGCTCCTGCACCTTTAAACCCTCGCGAGTTCTGTCTCTTGACACTACTTTGTCAGGTCCAATGATATCCTCAACCAAATAACTAACGCTGGACCCAAAACCTCCCCCATTTGCACGAACATCAATGAGAATGACTTGGGCTTGAGCCAGTTGAGCCTTAGCTCGATCAAGTTCTGCCTTGGTAATGAGAGGAACAATGAAGCTTTCGACTCGGAGAATTCCAACCTCCCCCCTCATCTCGGCGGAAACTGATGGAGTCGGTGTGGCATCAGGTAATGGTTTTTGCTCAAAGATGCGAAATAGTGTTGCACCTGCTGTCGGATCTAAAATCCTCAAGTGAGATACTGAAAGCTTGTTCAGTTCATTGCTGATACGTTCAGTCAATTCTGCCCTTGACCAACCTGATTGAGTATCGAGCGTCGCTAAGAGGTCTTGCTGTTGCTGGTTACGCTCTGCTTTCTTGAAGGCAGGATCAAAGATTTGATCGTCGATCGTTTGATAAACGTTATGAACAAATGCTTTTGCTTCAGCAGCAGAAACGGTATCGGTCGGCTTTAGTTGCGAATCTGTAAACCAATTGAGGGAAACATCTGTCTCCTCAGTTGATGTCGCATCGTTAACTTTTAGCGGCTGATTGTTGCTTTGGGAAGGGTTAGAGAGTTGGCAGCTTGTCAAATTGAGGAGTGTAATCAGCAGCACAAGTCTCTTGATAAACTCAGTTTTTTGCATAACTCTACCTGCGATCGCCTAGTGTCTTTGGTGAACTCAACCAAAGGTGTCTATTATCGATATGTTGCTAAACAGTTGTCTGTCAGATTCTTTTGAAATTTATCGAAATTCCTTGATGTTCTATGCCAATGTGTCAGTGAGATCAAAGACATGTCTCCCCAATCAGATTGCCATTCAGCGGAGCTAACTCGCCCAGAGCGGGTGATATCTAGCCAAAGCCTCCACTCAGGCGAATTTATCATTGAACATCAGATTCAGCCTGCTGGCGAATGTGATGTATCAGGCGGATTAACCCATCACGTTCTGCTGCTTGAATTGAGCAACGTTTCACGACAAATATTCTGCATGGATGGGCGATCGCATGATGACTCACTGCACCGAGGCGATCTTCTGTTAATTCCCGCAGGGGTTCCTTTTTCTGCTGCCTGTGCAACACCAGACGAAGTACTAGCGTTCACCATTGAGCCAGCTTTTTTAGAACGATTGTCGCTAGAAGCCGATTATCCTCATGCGATCGAGCTAATCAGCACCTTTAAACATCGCGATCCACACATTGAAGGAATTACACAATCCATTCAACAGGAAATCCAGATCGCAGATTGGGGAAACCGATTATATCTAGATTCATTAGCGAACCTTTTAGCGATTCATCTGCTCCGAAACTACACATCACAACCCCTGAGGCGATCAAAGCCTGAACCGGGGCTGGGGAAGTTGGCGTTAAACCAGGTATTAGACTACATTGATGCTCATCTTGAACAAGAGATCCAGCTAGCTGATTTGGCGCAAGTAACAAATCTCAACCCCTGTTACTTTTCCAGTCTTTTTAAACACTCTATGGGAATTTCTCCCTGGCAATATGTCATGCAGCAACGAGTTGAACATGCAAAGGAATTGTTAAACCAGCACCATTTTTCAATTTCAGAGATTGCTATTCAGTGTGGTTTCAATAATCAGAGTCATTTTACCCATCAATTTCGCAAGCTAACAGGGGTTACACCCAAGGCATATCGACAAAGACGTTGAATTTTTTAAATATCCCCACGTCGATCTCGAAACAGCACTGAGCTTGCCTCTATTAATCTTGAATTATTAGGGATGCATTAGGATAAGCAGAACGCAGCCGCATAACGATCCCAATCACCCGCCGCAGATAGTCCTTAATTTCCACAGATAACCTCTCGACGGTCGGTGTGCATTGAGGTTATTGGGCTACTGGCTATACTTACGTTATGAAACTGGATAGCCTTTCATAAAATTTTTGACATCTTCGATCAACTCCCAAACTTCCTCCTTTGAAGCAGGATTGGCGACTGAATGACTACAACGATTGCGAATATCACCCATTACTTGAATACGACGATGTTGCGTTTGGTCATAAATCTGAGCAGATTTTAGCGTTTCGCTTAATGGATCAATCGTATTGCCACGTAGTTTGAGCGGTGGGTTTTGGCTTTCACACAAGGCTTTTAAGTGCTGCTCAAGGATAACGCCAGCCATTGCACCAGCCGCAGGAAAGTAACCAGTCTTAAAAAGGATTTTTGCTTCAAACAAAGGATCATTCGCCTCTCCTACATTAGCAGGACTACTGAGAATTTCTTGAACAATAGTTTTGAAACCAAACCATCGCGTCTTTGTAGCTTCTGTCCCCGCTGGACGGCGCGAAATTGCAGTGCGAATTTGAGGATTGGTTGCAATGTAGAATTTGTAGGCTTCAAGAATAGATTTCGCTACAGGTTGAACTTTTAAGGGTGCATGGCCTATAAGTGCCGATGCTTGAATGTCGAGAGCAGAGATAGAAAATTTTTTCTCCCATCTTCCTCCCTCTTGTGAAATACCATCATCCACCGAATATAGACGCCCTGCATTCTCACCAAATACAGTATTCACATTTTGCATAGTTTGCCGAAACGTCGTTCCAAGTTCGGCAACTTGTACTTTATCTTTTGGAGCGTATTTCCCCATGTAATCGTTGAGAAATCGCTTTAAATTTCCTGAATAGTGATCAATCCGGTTCGTAAACGAGAAAAAACGTAATATCATTTCACGCTCAACAAACCGTGCTTCTGGAGAATCATGACCTTTTATTTTTCGCCAATTGGCATCTTGCTCTAATTCAGCTAGCAAGTCACAGAATAGACCCCGATAAACACAGTTTCTAATCTCTTGTTCATTCAGTGCCATTGATCCGCGATTTAATCGCTCAAAAATCTCATAGCGTAGATCCTGATTAGTGCCTGCATCAATGACAATGCTACGGATGGGTGCGTCAACAATTTTCTCTTGCTCCTGTTCAGATAAGTCTTGAAACAGTTTGCCGTTCAAGCTACTTAGCTTTTGTAGTTTCTTCAACTTAAACTGGTTTGTGACAAACCGAATTAAAGTTGTTAATCGTTGTTGCCCATCAACTACCTCAATCTTGCCTGTCTCAAGACGTACAAAGTAAAGGGGTGGAATTGGTATTTGTAGCAGCAGTGATTCTATAAGGCGTGATGGTAACTCAGGCTTCTGATCCCAGACATACTCACGTTGGTAATGAGGTTGTACATTAATTTGCCCTCGATCGTACTTATCACGCAGAGTCGAAATAGTCCAATCATGGGGCTGACTGGCGACAGGACGAGCATCAGGCTTGTCAGCAACCTCTTCAACTTCGGGTTCAAGCTCTGCATATTCCTGGTCAATTTCGTAATTTTCTGTCATTTTGCCCTGACTGATGACACTATCCTCTGATTTCTAGCATTTCAGTATAGAACTTGCCAACAATGCTTCACACACCCCAACTACTAGCAGGTACTCTTTACTGTCTTCACCAAGATATGAAGCAACCAACTATTAATAGACTGAAAATTTCCGCATAAGATCCCATAATGGGTGGATAGGCAGAATGATTCTGCATAACACCCCAGATTTACTATTTATGCAGATTATTTCCGCATCATGCTACTGCCGTGGATTAGGGAGTTATGCTGAGCTGTTTGAGTATGATGCTGGTGAGGATCGATTATACCGACCAGAGCGAGTTGAAGCGGGAAGCCGTGAATCCGAATCACTCACAAAATTGTTTCCTGGGAAGCATTCCGGCTGGTGAAATAAACGCTGTCAGGAAAAGGATTAAAAACAGTTACAAGTCAAAAATGGTTACAAGCCACTGAGCAAAATGGGCGATCCGCTATGCTGCTGGGGCGCGATCGCCTGCTCAGCCGTTACTGCAACTTTCGCAACGAGATTGCGCTGTCGATAAACTTCAGGCATGGTAATGGTTTGCGAAAAACTGCCACGATCGTCAACCTGAAATGCTTTGGTTAAAATTGCGCCTTTTGCATCCGTTGTGAAGGGCGCGTTCGGCTGGAGAACAGTCCAGAGAACATAGGTTTGACCCGGTGGCAGCGGCGGTAGGTTTTGAACCGCGATCGTGCCTTCGAGCGTTGCAGGGTTCACCTTTACTGTTGCAGTTGCGGGATTGTTGGCTGCTGTCGCTTGCAGCGAGTAAGCCAGGGCAGCTTGCGTTGCTTGCGTTTCATTTTGTGCAGTTTGAAGTGCGTGCCACAGGCGATAGTTGGCAATCCCTAGTGCGGCAATGAGGGCGGCAGCGGCGACTGCGATTGCTTTTCCCCAAGTTCGCCAAGAGGAATAGCCAGCGGATGGAGTGGCAAACGAATCTGCAGAAGGACCCGCATAAGCTTTTGCCAAGATTGCCGATCGCAGCCGAGCGGGGGGGAGCACTTCGGGCGGCGCATAAGCAAGTTCCAGGGTTTTTTGCATCTGGGCAATTCTTGCGGCGATCGTCGCATCGACGATTAGGAGCTGCTCCAATTCTTTAGCTTCTTCTGAATCGAGTGTGCCGAGAACGTAGCCTGCAATCAATCGCTGTAAGGATTCTGGAGACGACATAGGCAACTAGCGAGTGAGGTGAGCAAGGGTTTGGCGTAATTGAATCAATCCTCTTCTGGCTCTCGCTTTCGCTGTTCCAAGCGGAATGTTTAGGCGATCGGCAATTTGTGACTGGCTCAAACCATCGTAGTAAGCCATCTTCAGAATCTGCTGCTGCTCTTCCGAGAGTTGGGCGATCGCAGCCTGCACTTCCTGGGATTGCTCCTGTTGAAATACGGATTCGAGCAGTGGATCGGATGCACGTTCAGCCTGGCTTCCTTTCCAGCGAGCCAGAAATGCAAGGGTTCTGCTGCGCGATCGTACCCGATCGATCGCCCGCGATCGCGTTAGAACTGCAAGAAATGTCCTGAGCGAGCCACGCTGTGGATCATAAGAACAGCCTCGGGCCAACATCAGAAAAATGTCTTGAGTCAGGTCTTCTGCTTCTTGAGGATTGCCAAGCACTTTGAGCGCAAGCCCATACACTAACCCGGCATGGCGATCGTAGATTGTGCTCAATGCGTCTATTTCACCCGCGCTTAATGCGATGAGTAATTCTGCATCTGTTGGGGCAGCCAGAGCTTCTCTACTAGTCGGTTGTTCAGGACGCATACGTTACAGAAAACCTGTGAGAACGAGTCCAAAAGAGCATTGGATAGGCTGTGAACAGCCTAGTTTGGACATCCTAGTTTAGGACATCATATTAGATTCTCAGTTCGATTCTTAGCGGCTGGCTGGAAAGAGAGCTTGAGTGGCTGGTGAGATTCGGCAGATCCTCCCTAGCCTTCCTTCAAAGAAAGTCAATTCACACGAATCAGAAAGCTGCCCAGACCTCCTTCTAGAGCCTGAGCAGGTCATATTGAACTCAAGCCGTCACTCGCAATCCTTACGTTTTGGGCGTAAGTGAAAGCAGGAGAGCAGGAGATATCAGGATTAGCGCGATCGCTACGGGATCAGCCTTCTCCCTCTAAAAGCGTTCCCTCGGTATTGGCTCCCTCCAGATTCGCCCCGTTTAAATTTGCCTGGTTTAGATCGGCTTCGTGCAAATTTGCCTGTGATAGGTCCGCAACCTCCAGGTTCGCCCCGCTCAAGTCTGCCTGTTCGAGGTTTGCCGCAGATAAATTTGCCTGGCTCAGATTGGCTTCGCTTAAGTGAGCTTCGGTAATGTTTGCCACTGCCATTTCAGAGTGGCTCAAATTGGCATGATCAAGCACGGCTCCCTGTAAAATTGCCCCGTCGAGAATGGCATCTTGCAAGTCGGCTCCCTGCAAATTCGTGTGGCTCAGATTCGCACCATTCAAATCGGCATGTTGCAACCGCACATGGCTTAGATTTGCATGACTCAGGTTTGCACCGTTCAGGTCGGCATGATCCAGAATGGCACCGCTCAGATTGACGCCGACCAAGCTAGTTTCACTCAGGTCAATTCCGGTGAAGTCTCTTCTGCCGTTGGCATATTCTTCCAGGATTTCTACGAGTCCCATTGACTGACCTCCAAAAACGAGTTGTTCTGGTTCAAGCGCAATCGATTAACTCACATTCAACTGATGGTTAACTCTAACTGGTTAACGCCAACTGGTTAACTTGATGGTTAACTCACAGCTGCAAAGTCTCAGATGCAGAATATCAGATGCAAAATATCAGAGCCAGAAGCAGGAATGTTGCCATTCACCCCGGTGGGCAGCACCCGTCCTGTAGTCGTATCGTTACCGGGATCGTTATCGGCAAAGTTGACCCTGCTGCAATCAAAGCAATCGCTCCCATGCCTCTATCAGCCCATCACCCAAAGCCGGACAAGTAGCCAAGCGGCGATCGCAAACCCCATTCCAAAACGGGAATCCGCCCAAAAGAGGAATCCGCAAAGGGAGTTCGGAACACAGTTCGATCGTATTTATCGTATTTACAGTAGCGGTCTGCATAAATAAGCAGCATCTAACCTTAGAAATGGATTAGATGCACAACCTGCCCTTCCTGAGTAGGAGAAACCGCTCAGCAGTTTTTAGTTTGCTGATGGTGCTATAACCAACTGCGCCATATCGGCTGGCGTGAGGCGATCGTACATCACCTGCCCATCGCGGAACCAGACAATGCGCTTCGTTTGGCGGGCAACTTCGGGTTCGTGCGTCACCATCACCACCGTAATACCGCTGGCGTTCAGTTCGCCAAAGATATGCAAAACTTCCTGCGTTGTGTGGGAATCGAGTGCTCCGGTAGGTTCGTCTGCCAGCAAAAGCACAGGACGATTGACGATCGCTCTAGCAATGGCAACGCGCTGCTGCTGTCCGCCGGAAAGCTGAGTCGGTTTGTTGTTGAGGCGGTTTGCCAGTCCTACGCGAGTCAGTGCTTCTGCCGCCCGTTCTCTGCGCTCATTTGTCGGAACGCCTGCATACACCATCGGCAACATCACGTTTTCCATTGCGCTAAGCTGTGGCAGCAAATGAAACTGCTGAAACACAAAACCCAGCTTGCGGTTGCGAATGTGCGCCAGTTCCGAATCGCCAATCTGCGCCACCTCCAACCCATCTAGGTAATAGCTGCCGCTCGTGGGGCGATCGAGACAGCCGATCACGTTCATCGCGGTAGATTTCCCTGAACCCGACGGACCCATAATCGCGCAGTATTCGCCAGACTCCACCACCAGATTCACATCTTGCAGCGCATGGACGATCGTATCGCCTGCGCCATAAGTCTTTTCGATATGTTCGAGTCGGATAATCGCTTGCATCTGTTCTCCCTATGCACTCCGCAGTGCCACGATCGGATCGAGTTTTGCTGCCTGACGCGCCGGAAACACGCCGAAGAATAAGCCAATGCCGCCCGACACACCCACTGCCAGCACGATCGCGATCGGCGAAACACCTGCCTTTAAGGGAGTCACGGCTGAGATGAGCGTCACACCCCCCACTCCGATCGCCGTTCCAACCACACCCCCGATCGCTGCCAAAATAATTGCCTCGATCATAAACTGGGTCAGAATATCCTGCTGCGATGCCCCGATCGCCTTTCGCAGACCAATTTCCTGGGTGCGCTCCCGCACGGAAACCAGCATGATATTCATAATGCCAATGCCGCCGACAAACAGTGAAATTCCGGCAATGGCAGCCAGCATCAGGGTGAGTGCGCCCGTCACATTGCCGACAATCTCCAGCGCGTCCTTCTGGTTGCGAATCGTGAAATCGTCTTCGGTAGTGACTTTGTGCCGGAGCCGCAACAGGTTCGCGATCTGAAACTGTGCCGCATTAATCGTCTTTTCGTCCTTTGCGCCGACCGAGATAAAGGTGACTTCTGTGCCGTAGGGCGATCGAGCACCCGTAATCCGGCTCGACATGGTGGTGAGGGGAATAAACACTGTATCGTCCTGGTTATTGCCCAGAAACGCCCCTTTTGCCTCCATCACGCCGATCACTTCAAAGCTAATGTTTTTGACGCGAATCTGCTGCCCCACCGGATTGGTATTACCAAACAGCTTGCGGGCAGTATCCGCTCCCAAGGCTGCCACCCGGTTACTGCGCTCTACGTCCTGCTCGGTGAAAAAGCGTCCGCGATCGACTTCATAATCTCGCACTTCTGTGAAAGCAGGCGTCGTTCCCAGAATCAAAATACTGCTGCGCTTGCTTCCGGCGGTCACAGGCTGCTGGCTCTGAAGCTGCGGCGCAACAGAAGTCACAGTCGGAACCTGCGTTGCGATCGCTTCTGCGTCTTCCAGGGTGAGCGTTCGGGGAACATCGATCGTGCTACGGTTTGCTTCTTCGCTGCCCGGAATAATAAAGAGCACGTTTGGACCCAGCGACTCAAACTGTCCTGCCGCATATCGCTGCGCCCCCTGACCCACGCCGACCATCGTGATCACCGACGCATTGCCGATAATAATGCCCAGCATCGTGAGCGTACTGCGGAGTTTGTTGGCAGTTAGCGTCTTCACTGCCATATTGACGCTTTCTAGAATATCCATCTCAAAGGATTGATGAAGGTAAGTTAGTCGGAAGGGTCAGGGGTCAAGGTCAGGAGCCAAGGTCAGCAGCACGACTGACGCTATTGACGTTTCGGCTTATTCCACTCAGAGTCCGGCGGAATGTCGGTAAACACCCGCTCTCCAGGCTGAACGCCTTCTAAGATCTGCGTCTGGTCGCCCACTGTGGTTCCCAGCACGACTGGGCGGAACTGGGGCTGTTCCCGATCGTTCGGAACCAGAACTCCCGATTCGCCGTTGTTTGTCACGATCGCCACCGTGGGAACCACGACCGCATTCTTCACCGAATCGCCCAAGAAAGTAGTGTCTACGTTCATGCCCGATCGCAGTTTGTCTAAACCGTTGGTCAGCTCGATCCGCACCTGGAAAGAAGTTACATTTTGCCGTACCACTGCTTCTGGCGCAATCAGGCGCACCCGTCCCTGAAACACCTGATCCGGGTAAGCATCTGCCTGGATCTCGACTGCCTGACCGATGCGCAACTGCCGCACATCCACTTCGGGCACTTCTGCCAGCACTTCCAAGCCTTCTGCCAAAGCGACGATCGCCGTTGAAGTAGCTGAGGTTGCTTCGGAAGCGGACGTGGTGGGGGTGACAAATGCCCCTTCAGTCGCAAACTTCTGGGTAATAATGCCGCTAAACGGAGCGCGAATCAGCGTATCCTGATACTGCACTTCGACGCCTTCCAGGTTGCCCCGTGCTTCCTGGAGTTCTGCCTGGGCTGCAGCAATGTCTTCGCTGCGGTTGCCGCTTTGCACCAGATCTAAACTGCGGCGGGCTTCCTGCACACTCGCCTGGTTTTGCTCCAGGGTTGCCTGAATATTAGCGGCATTGCTGATCACTTCATCCAGCGCATCCTGGGAAATTGCACCTTCGTCTGCCAACTGCTGGTTGCGAACTACCCGGTCTTGCGCCAGTTGCAGCCGTGCCTGAGTTGCATTCACCACCGCTTCTGCCTGCCGGACTCTTGCCTCTGCCTGAGCAATTTCCTGCGGACGGTTGCCTGCTCGCTGGCCTGCCAGCCGCGCTTCTGCCTGAGCCACTCTTGCCTGCGCCTGAGTGAGCTGCGCCTGAATGGTGCGAGACTCCATCCGCGCCACCACCTGACCCTGCTGCACACGCTCGCCCTGTTCCACCAGCAGTTCTGCTAAAACGCCAGAAGTCTTCGGACTCAGATTCACCGTCTGGATGGGCTGTACTGTGCCGCTTGCCGTAATTCGCACCCGCAAAGATTGAGACTCGACCGGAACCGTCATGGTCGCAACGTCAGGCGTTCCTGTATTGCGCTGCATGACTGCATAGGTAATTCCGCCTGTACCGAGCAATCCGGCGGCAAGTAACCCGATCGCCCAGGGAGCAGGTTGACGGACTTTACCAATCAAAGGAAGTTGCATAGTCATGGTAGGCGGATTGTATTTTGAGCAGAAACAATACAGATACAGGACAGAAATACAGAAATAAAGACGAAAAAGGTGAAGTCAAAAAGCCAGGGCAGATAAAGCTGCTCTAGCTAGAAAGATTCAGCACAGACTTGCCCTACAAGGTAGCGATACAAGAACCTGAAAGGAATCATCCAAATGACCGGAAACTAATCATCCGATTGATTGGAATGCTGCTCTTTATCCCACCGTTGGTCGAGCAAAGGCAGTTCTCGTTCCCAGAAAGCGTGAATGTCACGCATTTCTTTAAGACGCTCTTTCAGCGGAGAAGGAGCATTGCCCATCAGATCCATTCCGCGCTGAGCCAATTCCTTAAAAGCAGTAATTTGAACAATTCGCTGCTTAGTGAGCTGCGTCCACGCATGGGGCTTGATCTGAAAATAATCGCGTCGATCGCCCGGCAGACTAATTCGTTCAATAAAACCAATCTGGATCAGCAGCCGCGTCATCGTACTGATCGAGCCTTTACTCGCTTTGAGGACATCAGCCAGCTCACTATGAGACTGCTGGGGCGGCTCACAGATCAATAGCCAGCCAAAGATGCGCCCTGCCATGCGAGGAAAGCCAACCAGCTCGAACATCAAGCCAACTTCTTCAATAAAACGAATTTTTTCAAACGGCGGGTCGCTGCTCAAGGGTTCAGAGAGATCATTAACGTTACTTAATTCTAAGGATACCATCTTTAATCCGTTCAGCAAAAACTGAACTTATTGAACGTCGAAGGCTTAAAAAAGCTCCCCACTTCCACTGAACTATAATCTAGCTCAGTCCTCTGCTGTCTCACCTCGCTCTAACGGGCTAGTTATTGTAGGTGAACTTGCTTTAGGCAGCAAGGAAACGTTTGAGAAGTGTTAACAGAGGAACCCGAACCGCCCCCCTAGCCCCCCAATTCTGGGGGAAACCTGGCTCGCTTTAAGGAATTCAAAGTTCCTCAAAGTTGAGAGATTTAGGGGGCAATGTAGGACACTGGATACTTTTCAACCATCCTTATTAGGCTAAGCAGAACTACACACCTACCTGTTTAGTGCCCTGTTTAGTACCCTGCTGGGTGCAAGTTACTGTTTGGTATCAAGTTATTCAGCTCAGGCGGATTTCCCAGCCGCGTCTTCCTCCGGCTCGATCGCCTCATTCTCAAACAGGCGCACCACTTTTTCAGACTTACTGAGTTTCAGCACTGGATCACCTGCATCGCTGCGTTTCAAGAGGGGCACTTTGTCGATCGGCAGTTTCGCAAGGCGATCGTCACTGGTCAGCACTGTGACTTCTCCATTCGGCAACGCTAGCCCAACGGCAGCCAAAGTGTCAGATCGCGATGAGAACTGGATTGCCTGAACGCCCAACCCACCGCGAGACATGAGCTTGAGCGTGGAAACCGGGATACGCTTTGCATCGCCCTGTGCAGTCATTAGCAGCAGATCATCTTCCTGCAGGGCAGTGATGCAGTCTACGAGCTGCTCGTTTTTGTGGAGGCGCATGGCTTGCTGTCCCTGAGCCGATCGCCCCATCAGAGGAATTTGCTCGTCGTTGACTTCGAGCCGCAGCAGTCGTCCGGTTGAAGTTGCCAGAATGAGCTGCTCTCCGGCTTGCGTCAGGCGAACAAAGCGCAGTTCGTCATTTTCCTTGAGCTTGAGGGCAGTAATGCCGCGTGCGGTGAGGTTGGTGAACTCTGACAGAGGCATGCGCTTGATGCGTCCCTCGCAGGTCAGCAGCACCAGATCCAGCCCTTCCAAATCTTCGGGCGCTGAAGGCAGGATGAGCTGAGAGACGATCGCCTCTGGATCGGTTTGCGCCGTCGCAGGCAGCAGCGTCACTAAAGGCGTTCCCTTTGACTGGCGGGCGGTTGCTTGAATCGCGGCAATACTGGCACTGTATGCCTTACCGTCTTTGGTCAGCATCAGCAGCGAGTGTCCGGTATTGGCGGTTTCCGTTTGCACCGGGAAGTCTTCGAGTTCGGTCAGGGTTTGGGTCACGGGAGTTTCCTGCTTTTCCTGCCGTTTCTGGTATGCCTTGGGCGTGAATCGCCGCACATAGCCTTTCTGGGTAAATTCCAGTACGACTTCCTGTTCGGCTGCCTCTTCGTCGCCGCCAAACTGCGCCAGTTCTGCCTGTGCCGATGCTTGCTCGGCTGCAGAGACTAAGCGAGTGCGGCGATCGTCCGCAAACTTACGCTTCAGGGTTCGCAGGTCTTTTTTGAGGGATTTCAATAACTCCTTGCGGTTATTCAGCAGGCGATCAAGTTCTTCCATTCGATTGTTGAGCTGCTGATATTCGTCTTGGATCTTTTGCCGCTCCATGCCAGTCAATCGACTGAGGGGCATTGCGAGAATTGCGCTCGCCTGTCGATCGCTAAAGCCAAACCGTTCCTGCATTTGCAGCTTTGCCGTGGAACCATCAGGCGATCGGCGCAGGATTTCGATCACGCCATCCATATTTTCAAGCGCACTCAGCATTCCTTCCAGCAAATGGGCGCGGGCTTCGGCTTTTTCCAGTTCGTAGCGATACTGGCGGGTGAGCGTTTCTTCCCGGAAGCTGAGGAACTGCTGAAGCAATTCGCGCAGGGACATTTGACGCGGCTGACCGTCGGCGATCGCCAGCATAATCACGCCAAAGTTCATTTGCAGAGGCGTGAGCCGATACAGTTTTTCGAGGATCTGGGCAGGTTGCGCTTCCCGCCGCATTTCGATCACCACGCGCATTCCTTCTCGGTCGCTTTCGTCGCGAAGATCGGCAATGCCGTCGATCTTGCCCTGGTTTACCAGTTCTGCAACTTTCTCGATCCAGCCTGCTTTGTTGACCTGAAAGGGCAGTTCAGTGACGATAATCGCCAAACGCCGATGTCTACCGCGTCCCAGGTTGATTTCTTCCAGCTTAGCCACACCACGAATCGGAATGCTGCCGCGTCCGGTGCGGTACGCCTCAAAAATGCCGGACGTATCGAGAATCTCGCCGCCTGTGGGAAAGTCGGGTGCAGGAATCAGCCGGAATAGCTCGTTGTCGGGCAGTTCGGGGCGATCGATCAGGGCAATCAGTCCATCGACCAGTTCCCCCAGGTTGTGGGGCGGAACATTGGTTGCCATGCCCACCGCAATGCCGGAGCAGCCGTTGAGCAGCAGGAAAGGAAGCTGGGCGGGGAGGACGATCGGCTCTTGCTGCGAGTTGTCGAAGTTGCCGATAAAGTCTACGGTTGCTTCGCCGATTTCCGAGAGTAAGCCTTCGTTGCCCACAGCGGCCAGACGGGTTTCGGTGTAGCGCATTGCCGCAGGCGGGTCGTCGTCTACCGAGCCAAAGTTGCCGTGTCCTTCCAACAGCGGATAGCGGCTCGAAAAGGTCTGCACCATTCGCACCAGGGCATCGTAAACCGCCTGATCACCGTGGGGGTGATATTTACCCAGCACATCTCCGACCACACGAGCACATTTGCGGTAAGGGCGATCGGGGGTTAAACCCAGTTCGTGCATGGCGTAGAGAATGCGTCGATGCACAGGTTTTAAGCCGTCTCGCACATCGGGCAACGCTCGACCCACGATTACACTCATGGCGTATTCCAGGTACGATCGCTGCACTTCGGTGTGCAAGGCGGTGGCAATCACCTGTCCTGAATTTAAGATGTTGAGTTGTTCAGCCATGAGTCAGATTCCTTTGCAATTCGCGAGTCATAAAATCACGACGGTTGAGGCGTGCATTGCCAATGGTCGTGAGCAAGTTGTAAGCGTGTTTTGGGGAAGCAGGGGCACTGTCCCCTTCTGAAGCGGGCTTCTCACACCTCTGCTTCATTTAATTATTCATTGAAACGACCAGATGATTCGACGATCGGACATGACGATCCTCTACGCTTGAACTAAGGTTAGATAAAGAGCTAACAGAGAGAAAAACGATGAAGACCGTTCTAATTGTGGAAGATGATTTGATTAATGCGCGAGTATTCTCCAAAATACTGACAAAACGAGGCGGGCTAGAAGTTAAACATACCGAAAATGTGGATGAAGTTATGAAAATTGCCCAGGCACAAGAGGCAGATATTATCCTAATGGATGTGTCTCTGTCACACAGTATGTATCAGGGCAAGCCCGTAGACGGCATCAAGATCACGCAAATGCTGAAGTCCGATCCTCAGACGGCTAGTTTACCAATCATTTTGGTCACGGCACACGCGATGGAAGGTGATCGAGAAAATTTCCTTCGGCAAAGCGGC
This sequence comes from Cyanobacteria bacterium FACHB-502, assembly GCA_014695325.1. Lineage (GTDB taxonomy): Bacteria > Cyanobacteriota > Cyanobacteriia > Elainellales > Elainellaceae > Leptolyngbya_A. The sequence continues at coordinate 306,981 of JACJNZ010000029.1, forward strand.
GCAGATGACTACATCTCGAAGCCGGTGGTGGATCATCAGCAGTTTGTCGATCAGGTCATAGCATTGCTGCCACAAGACTAATTCTTCAAACAGACGCGACTGGGTCTACGAATGCTCAAACTGAGTATATACGTACTATTCCATTTTGACAAAAGTTTGGCAAAGTGACCGTTCAACCGAGGCTTCAACCCAAGCTTCGACCAGAGCTTCGATCGGAAATTCGTTCAGGTATCTCGTCAAACCATGCTCAAGCGTCTGAAACTTGAGTCGCTCCGTTGCTTCGATCGCAAACAAACTACCTCAGAAACAGTTCGGGCAGATCGCGTGGATTGACAAAAATTGAGTAGTTGAGCTTTGGATAGGCGATCGGCGGACGCTGCCAAAAAAAGGTAAAGCACATGCCACGATCTGCCCCTGTACCAAATACGGTGTGCTCCCAGTGATCGGGTAGAGTCGATGGAGCTTCCAGCAAGTAATAGTGACGGCGAGTGACTCGTTTCGATTTCAGGTCACAGCGATCGACCGTTCCCAGCCTGCGAACAATTTGCAGATCGGTTAGACCGCTTTCTTCTGCTACTTCCCGATACAGGGCTGCTTCGATCGACTCTCCGGGATCAACCCCGCCGCCCGGAATCTGGACGGGAGCCTCCACACAGCGCGGATGGCGAAACAGCAGCAGCTCATACTGGCTACAGGCATTCTGACGCAAAATAAAGGCGCGAACTCGTTCGGAAATTGAAGCGGAATTAGAAAGATTCATGCCGATCGGATTCATGGAATGTAGGGGAATCGGATTCGCTCTAGTCCATTGTGCTATATCGCCTCTGCAAATCCTCAAAACGAAGGAAAGGACAAGCCTTCATAAGCCTTAATCGCTCTACCCAGCCCGTTAAGTACTGATGCAAATGATGAAGACCGTAAAAGCAATCACCAACCGCGCCTACAAACCAGAAGGATTTGGCAACGCGCCAATTGCTAATTCCAAGAAGAGCAAAAAGAAGAAAAAGAAATAGGCTTGGAGGAAGTTTGACTCACGATCGTAATTAAACCACTTCACAGTTCGCTGCTGCCCCCACCGGGAGAAAAGCCATTTTGCGTCGCATCAACCGTCTTTGCAGAGCCAGAATAAATGGGCAGAAGCACCGCAAACAGGGTTCCTTCGCCTGGCTTACTCTTGACGCTAATCGACCCGCCACAGCGCGTTACAAGCTGCTGCACGATCGTTAGCCCCAGTCCCACACCGCTATCTTCTCCGGATTGGCGACCCCGATAGAAGCGATCGAAGATTTTTGGCAGTTCACTGGTGGCAATGCCGACTCCGGTATCGCGAAACTCGATCAAAAGGCGATCGTCTTGCTGTCTGACTCTGACCCAGACCTGACCCCCACCGGGCGTAAATTTGATGCTGTTGTGCAGCAGATTAATCACAATTTGCCGTAGCCAGTGGAGTGAGCAGGCAACCGGAGGAAGTTCTTCTGGCACGGTATAAGCCAACCGCACGCCCTTTTCCTCAGCAAGCGGCTGATAGGTGCTGACCACACCCGGCACGACTTCGCTCAACCGCAGCGGTTCCTGCGCGACTTCGGCAGTATTTTCAATTTGCAGCAGCGACAAACCACTGGAGATCAGGGAGTTTTGTCGATCGCACTCGCGACTGAGCATTTCCATGTATTTTTGACGCTGAGGCGGTTTAAGGCTGGGCGAGTTGAGCAGCGACAGAGCAGTTTTCATGGTGGCAAGCGGCGTACGGAGTTCCTGCCCCAGGTTTTGGACAAAATCATTTTTCTGCTGAAGGAGAGCAAGTAACTGCTGGTTTTCCTGCTGAAGTTCTGCTGCCTGCTTTGCCCGCTGTCGATCGATCGCCCCACTGCGCCACAAGTCTTCCTGTCGCTGCACCTGTTTGGTCAGGAGTTGGGCAAGCAGCAAGGGATCAAGACTCTGAGCCATGCCCTGTGCCTGAAGCTGCTCCCAGGTCAGCGGCATCACTTCCGGCGATCGAGCGGTTTCTTCGCAAATCACCGCCTGATTCACCCCTTGAAGCACGGACTTCAGCAGCGCAGCATCAAACGAATACAGCGTCAGGAGCGGATGCTTGCGTTCCAGCCCTTCGTCATCCTGAATCCCGGCTGGTCTTCCTGCCAGTCGATCCGGCTCACTCCATGCCAGCCTATCCATGCTGCTGTTGCGGTTCAATCGAGGGCGATGCGCCAGAATCAGCCCATAAAAATGAGCCGTCGCTGCCAGCACAAAGTACTCTCGTTTAAGCTGGGCCTCGGCGGCAAGCGTGAGGGAATAAATCTTGACATTGCTGCTGCCCGCTGGCTCAGGGTCGGCTTTGGAAACAGGCGCGCCAATGACGGTTATGTCCATCATGTCGTCTGTCCAGTCGGTTATCTGTTGAGCAGGAGGCTGCGGAGCCGATGCCAATCGCTTTGCATGAACTGATCTGTCTTTTCTGGCTTGGGCGGCTTCCTGCACCATTTCAGCCTGGGTTTGCAGCAGGTAGATCTGATGCGGCAATTGAGCGGTCTGGCAAAAACGATTGAGTTCTGCCTGCCAGGCTGTTCCTCTTGGCAGTTTGACCCAGACCGCCGCAGGGGATGGCTGTTCCAGCAAAAAATCAAACATCAGCCCTACCATCGATTTAAATGTCGTGGGACTGAGTTGCAGCGGCGAGGAAGCAGAGGCAGCCTGACTTGCTAACTCATAAAGCGATCGGTTAACGGGGGGCAAAGCTGTCATGATTATGAGGATAGAAAAAGGAAAGAGATCAAGGGTGGGGCTACCTATACCGATTGTGCAGCCCTCTGGACAAATTCGTACTTTTTCTGTTAACTTTCTCCATCCTTCCCCCTGATCAGCGTTAATGCTGCAAATCTAGTTTTCTTTGCCTCATTAATTTTGCCTTACTGATTTTGCCTCATTGATAAGGACAGCCGCGCCTGTTCTCGATCGTCAAAATGCACCTTTTCCGTTCCCAAAATTTGATAATCCTCGTGTCCTTTTCCGGCAATCAGCACCCCATCTCCGGGCTGCGCCTCCAGAATTGCCGTTTCAATCGCTAAGGCACGATCGGCAATCACCGTGGGTTCTACCGTTTCAGGAATTCCGGCGAGAATGTCCTGCAGAATGCGATTGGGGTCTTCAGTCCGCGGATTATCAGAGGTAACGACTGCCCAGTCTGCTAGCTCGGCGGCAATGGCTCCCATCTTCGGACGCTTGGTTCGATCGCGATCGCCCCCGCAGCCAAACACGCAGATCATCCGCCCCGAAATAAATGGACGCGATGCCCGCAGCAAGTTTTCCAAGCTATCCGGCGTGTGGGCATAGTCCACAATGACACTAATATCTTGCTGGAGATTAGTCTGCACTCGCTCCATGCGTCCCGGTACGCCGCCAAACTGAGGCAAAGCCTGGGCGATCGTCGGAAGATCTACGCCGAGATGCAAAGCCGCACCGATCGCCGCCAGCACGTTTGCAATGTTGTACTGTCCCACCAGCGGCGACTGAAAAGCAATTTCTCCAGCAGGCGTATGCAAAACGCCCCGCACTCCGTCGGATTCGTATTCCAGATCGCTCGTCCATAAATCCGCAGAGGAATCGGTGACGCTGTACGTCCAGACTCGATCGCGCTCAATTTGCTCGATTAAACGACGACCGTAGGGATCATCCTGATTCACGATCGCCCGTCCCTTCAAATAATCAGGGCTAAACAGCAGAGCCTTTGCATTGAAATAATCTTCCAAATCTCTGTGATAGTCGAGGTGATCCTGTGTCAGGTTGGTGAATACGCCAACCTCAAACGGACAACCCCAGACCCGACCCTGTGCCAGCGCGTGGGAACTCACTTCCAGAACGGCAACTTGGGAGCCTGCATTAGCTGCTTCGGCAAGCTGTTCTTGCAGTTCGACGGCAAAAGGCGTGGTGTGAACTGCCGTCTGCTGATAGCCTGCCCACCGAGCATAGAGCGTTCCCAGCAGGGCAACCGGTTGCCGTGCCTGAAGCAGCAAAAACTCAATCAGATGCGTCGTCGTCGTTTTGCCGTTAGTTCCCGTGACCCCCACCAGATTCATCTTCTCAGCAGGAAACTGGTAGAAAGCTGCCGCGAGCCGGGCACAGGCTTGCCACATATCCGGGTAGGGAATGACGCAGTGCGATTCAATGGCTGAAGCTGATTTTTCTGCGGCCCCAGGGGAGACGATCGCCGCAACCGCCCCCGCCGCCATTGCACTGTGCCAAAACTCGCCCCCATCCACACGGGTTCCGGGCATCCCGATAAACACATCTCCGGGATGGCAGGCGTGGGAATTGGTCGTTAATCCTTTGACCTCAGCCTCTAGTGCAGGGTGATTGGGCAGCACAGACAGGGCGGGAAGGTGAGACAGCAGTTCTTTCAGCTTCATATCGACAGCTCCTCCTGGACTGGAATTGCGATTATTCTGCCTTATTTTTCGAACTCTGCAATAGGATCTTTTGCAACAATCGATCGATTTGCTCGATCGAAGCACGGGGCGAAATACGCGGAACCAGAACAGGAGTTGGGTCAGACGAGGCAACCAGATAAAGCACCGGAATTTCGTATTGATATGCCTGAAACCAATCGTCGCGGGTGGTAATGTCGCGCACTTCCAGATCAAATTGCAGGCTCTGGATTTGCTCTAGCTTCTCCTGGAGTCCTTCACAGAGGTGACAGCCCGGCTTGCTAAAAAGAATGAGTTTCATCGTAAGAATAAAGTTAAGCTTTGCGGTAACGTTGTTCCACCTGCAAGCAGGCAAAAGAAAAGAGGCAACATTTGCGGCGATCTTTGCTGGCAAGGCAATCTTCCGGCAAGGCGATCGCTCCTGCAAATGGCAAGACTCCTCAGCACAGATACTTTGCTCTTTTACGCAGATCTTTCATGCAGATCTTTCACGCACACCTTCTACGGAATAGTACAAGTAGCCAGGCAATTAGCCAGGCTCTCCCACCGGGACATACTGCCGCGATCGAAATTCTGGCGGAATCCTGGCGAAATAATCATGGCAGAGAGACAGATAAAGCATGCGCGTTGCATGAGGAATTCTGATCTCTCTCAGCATATCGTTATCAAACTCCTAAGCCGATCGGCTTATGTGCCTTTCTAAGATAAAATAGGTATCAATACACAAGAGTAAATCAGCCTGAAAGAACGGGTTATGACAAGTTATTCCCCTGAAGCCGACGCTGGACAGCACGTTGTCGATATCAGTCAGTTTGATTTGGAGGAGCTAAACCGCCGCTTTGATACCGCTACCCCCCTGGAAATTTTGTCCTGGTGTGCTGCGAATATTCCAAGCGGGCTGGTGCAGACGAGCGCCTTCAATATCGACGATTTAGTGATTACAGACATTCTGTATCGCCAGCTCAAGTTCGTCCCGCCTGTGCCCGTCATCTTTCTGGATACGCTGTACCACTTCAAGCAAACGCTGGAACTGGTTGAAAAAGCAAAGGAACTGTACAGCCTGAACCTCCAGACCTACAAAATTCCAGATGTCGATTCGCGTGAGGCTTTTGCCGCTAAGTACGGCGAGGCTCTGTGGGATACCGATATCGCTAAGTTCCACCAGCTCACCAAGATTGAACCGCTTCAGCGCGGACTGGACGAACTCAATACGATCGCCTGGATTACCGGACGCAGACGCGATCAGGCAGTTACCCGCGCCGATATGCCCGTCTTTGAGCTAGACAACCAGCAGCGGCTCAAGATTAATCCACTAGCAGCCTGGACGCGCAAACAGTCCTGGGAATACGCGATGGAACACAAAGTCATCTACAACCCGCTCCACGATCAAGGCTATCCCAGCATTGGCGATGAACCGATCACGACTCCGGTTGGCGAGGGCGAGGATGAACGGGCTGGACGCTGGCGCGGCACCGGCAAAACCGAGTGCGGTATTCATATCTAGAGATTTTGATTTAGCTCGATTCTGACTTCTATCGCAGGAGTGCTACCGATCGGGTCGAATTACGACTAATTTTCATCAGGTGGGCGGTTGGTCCACCTTTTTTTATGGCAATTTTTATGGCAATTTTTTATAGCAATTAACCAGAGCAAGTTGGGCATCGTACCTCGATCACCTAGCAAACCCATCACGCCCGATCGCATACCCGGTCGCATACCCGATTGCAAAAGTACGGCTCCTACCCGGTTTTGGTGATCCGTATCCCTTAATGCTAGACAGGAATGCCAGATAGAAATGCCACGCAAGCAGGAAATGATCAAGCGTTGGGATTTGTCGCATTCGCTAGGGAACGATAAAGCCACTCTTTCTTTGTCTATCGAGCTATGGCGATCAAAGTTCTGGAGCGGCGGTTTATAGTCAAACAGCTACCATTACGCCTAATCCTAATCATTCCCTTCGTGCTGCAAATCTTTCTGGCAGTTGGCTTGACGGGTTATTTCGCGATCCGCAACGGTCAAAAATCAGTTGAAAAAGCAACATCCCAGTTACGCAGTGAAATTAGCGATCGCATTAATCAGCAAATTCTCAATTATCTGGAAAAGCCCTACATCATTAATCAAGTGATTGCGGCTGGAATTGCAGGAGGGCAGCCTGATGTAACAGACATCCCCGCATTAGAGCATTTCTATTGGCGTTTGGTGAACCAAAACACAGTCGATTTCCTTCAGATTGCCACTCCTAGCGGGACTAACATTCTTATAGATCGCCTGGAAGAGGGACTCATTGTAGCTCGCACAATCGAAGAAGCAAACCGACTCGATCGCCAGAGCTATCGCCTTGATGAACGAGGTAGACGGGCTGAATTACTGCAAACTCAGCCGTTCGACGCACGGACGCGCCCCTGGTACAAAGCTGCGCTGGAAGCGGGTCAGCCTATTTGGAGCGAAATTTTTGTCGGGGCTGCAACCTCAAGAGTTACCATTTCTCTATCTCAACCCATCTACAGCGAAACAGGCAATCTTTTAGGGGTGCAAAGCAGCAACTTTCGCCTTTCACAAATTCATGAGTTTCTAAAAAACGTGGCAGTCGGACAGACCGGACAAACGTTTATTGTCGATCGTACTGGCAATTTGATTGCGAGTTCAAAGGTTGAGCAACCCTTCAAAATACATGATCAGAAACTAGAACTCGTTCCAGCTGAAAATTCTGAAAATCCTGTCATTCAGGCTACCGCAAAAGCCTTGAGCGACCAATTTGGGAGTTTCAGTCAGATTAATCAAATTCAGCAGTTTGAGATTCAAACGGATAGCGGTCGTCAATTTGTACAAATCTCCCCGCTTCAAGACGGGCGCGGAATTAATTGGTTCAGTGTTGTGGTCATTCCCGAAGCGGACTTCATGGCAGAAATCAATGCCAACACCCGCACCACCATTCTGCTCTGTTTCGCTGCACTGATTACGGCAACGATTCTAGGTATCTATACATCAAAATGGATTTCTCAACCCATTCTGCGCTTGAGCCAGGCATCTGAGGCAATTGCAGATGGAGCATTCGATCAAACTGTGAATCCATCGAATGTTCGAGAGTTAGGAGTTTTGGCTCGTTCGTTTAATCAAATGACGCAGCAGCTCCGCGAATCTTTTACTGCGCTAGAGCGAACCAATGAACAGCTAGAACAACGAGTTGAAGAACGCACCACAGAGTTGAGCAATACACTTCAAGAACTTCAGCGCACTCAATCTCAAATGATTCAGGCTGAGAAAATGTCAAGCCTGGGGCAATTAGTGGCTGGAGTTGCTCACGAAATTAACAATCCTGTGAATTTCATTCATGGAAATGTGGCGCATGTAAGCCAATATAGCCAGGATCTTTTAGAGCTGATCCAGCTTTATCAGCAAGAATTTCCGGTTCCACCTTCAGCAATTCAAGCCAAACTTGACGATATAGAGCTGGAGTTTCTCACAGAAGATGTTCTGAAGCTGCTTGCCTCCATGAGAGTTGGAACAGAGCGAATTCAAGAAATTGTCAAATCTCTCCGCACCTTCTCCCGCTTAGATGAAGCGCAGGTCAAAGAAGTCAATATTCATGAGGGATTGGATAGTACCTTGATGATTTTGCAGCATCGACTGAAAGTGAACACCAACCGTCCAGAAATTCAGGTAATTCGGGATTACGGCGAGCTTCCTTTGGTGGAATGTTATCCCGGACAGCTCAACCAAGTCTTTATGAATATTCTGGTAAACGCGATCGATGCTCTCGAAGAAAGTAACACAAAGCGCACTTATCAGGAGCTAAAAGATCATCCGAATCAAATTACAATTCGTACTTCAACTGTCAATACAGATTGGGTAGAAATTACGATCGCGGACAATGGCTCTGGCATGCCGGAAGCGATTCGTCAGTCTATCTTTAATCCCTTTTTCACAACCAAACCGATTGGCAAAGGAACGGGCATGGGAATGTCTATTAGCCATCAGATTATTGTCGAGAAGCATGGTGGTAAATTAGACTGTTTCTCGACGGTTGGAGAAGGAACCGAATTCATAATTCAGCTCCCAATTCAACTGGAAGCCCATAAAACAACTGAACTCACCTCAGCAGAGCGATCGCCTTTACCGCGTTTCTAGAGGCAGGAAAACTGTTAAAATCTCGCCCTGTTGCGGGTGATGCTTCACGATCAGCTTGCCGCCCAACACCTGAAAAAGGTTTTTGGTGACGCTCATATTCAGGCTAAGATTGCCCGTCTCCGGCTGGAACATCAGCAGTTGACCGATCGATTTCAGCGTCGGCACCACGCCAAACTTCATGCCTTCTTCTTTGCCGTCTTTGGATTTGCCTTCCGGGTAAGACTCAAATTGCAGCTTGAGCTGATGTCCTGCCAGGGTGACGCACACATGGATATGGCTTCCCGGCGGCAGGCTGTGGGTAATGCGATCGACCAATCCCGTGAGTGCCTGATCAAGCATTGTGGGATCGGTGATGACCATTGGCAGCTTTTGCGGCAGGCTGACTTCGAGCGTGTGGCTATGCTGAGTGGCTTGCTGCTGCCAGCGATCGATGTTTTGCTGAAGCACCTGTGCCAGGGAAATCGGTGAAAGCGGACTGAGCGGAGCGCGAGTTTGGGTCGTCTCCAGTTCGGCAGCGCGAAAAATCAGGTTAAAGCGATCGATTTGCTCGGTGCATTCGCGATCGATCGTTTGCAGTCGCTTGATCACGTCTGGGCTGAGTTCTTTGCGCTTCAGCAGCAGTCGAGTCAGGGTACGAATCGTAGTCAGGGGAGTCCGCACTTCATGGGCGATCGCCTGAAGCAGTTCGGTATCAGGGCAGGCATTGCCCTGGTTAACAACCGTCTCCGCGGCATGGGAAAGAATCGGCTCAACGGTGAATACCCTCTCACCGGGATACTTTGACTTCTTCCCGTGATGTTTAGGCGGCACAGATACTTTAATCGGCTGAACGGTTTTGTAAGCGGGTGGCTTCACGCTGGGTGCAGCAATGCTCTCAACCCGTTTGCGATCGTCTGCCTCCAAGTCTGCCGGGTCGGGAAGGTGGGTTAGCATCAGCCGCGTGAACTGAATCACTGTGCGATAATCGGGCGCGACCGGAGCAAACTGCTCGACCAGAGATTCCAAATTGCTAAGCGCAGGAGCAAACGCAAGCTTCAGCCTTGCCTGAATCGATCGCCATGCTTGCCATACGGTTTCGGGTTCAAAGGAAAACAGAAAAGTCGGAGTTCCGGCAGGGGTTTCGCCAACGGCCATTACCAAACTCAGGGTCGGGGTAAGCACCAGGCAAAACTGCTCGGCAGCCAGCGGGTCGCTCGCCATCAGTGGCAGGGTAGGCGGCGTGGCATAGGCAGAGTCGATCGGCAAATTCTCAGCAGCCGGAAGCTTTAACCGCTCCTGAGTCGAACTCACCGTTAGCGTCCAGGCAGCAAACTGATGCACCAAACACTGATCCAGCACGGCAACCGGACCCGACAGCACCACCCCTGACACTTCTTTGCCCAAAGCAGCAGAGCCTGAAGCAGCCTGGAGTTGCAGAAGTTCGTTTAAGGCAGCGATCGCCCCACTCCATTCCCGCTCTGCACGCACCTGCTGCTGTGCCGGAAAGCGATTCACAGAGTTTGGATTCGCAGAATTTGGCGCAGAAACAGGCGATGTACTCAACGCCAGAATTTCACTGAGAGTTGGCAGATACCACTTATACACAACACTTTACCTATCTGACCGACGGCAAGAAACAGGCAGAGACACTGGACATTGAATGACACTGGGAAAGCTTGCCGAGAAGCCTGACGATAACGTGGGCTGTCCAGTTCAAAAGAATAATCTTTGTCCTGCTACTACGACGATACCGAGATTTCCGCGATCGAAACAACCTCATAACCGTACTCCTGAGGTCGCAATCTCCCCCCGTACTGTCATTTTGAAGAGCAGGAAGTTACAAAATTAACAGAATTAAAGAAAAAACCAGCAGCTTCAGTACGACTGAGAACAGTTGGCGTTTGGGTAATCCGATCGGTGGTCGTCTTACAAAGAGGACACAGCCGCCGCCTAAATGATCCTGTTCGGCGATCGCTACCTTCATCCAAGTAGCAGCCCGTTTCGTCGCTACCAATCCTGCCGACCCTGCTCCAATAATCAATCGGTCAAAATCAAGCCAAAATCGCAAAACATGAGCTGTCTTTGAATAATGCTTCCGATCGATCGCGCATATTTCACTTTTGTACTGCTTTGGTAAAACTGGATGATGCAAAATCTGATGGTGCAAAAACCGAATCATGCAAAACTCGATGTAGAGCTTGATGGTACAAAAACGAATGCAGAATTAATGCAAGATTGAAACGATATCCAAGGCTCCCTGATACGGCAATGCAAAGCGATTTGGTGTTGCTGCATCGGGGAATGGGCGTTGCTGAATTGGAGTATGATTAGCCTCCCTAGCCCCCCTAGCCCCCCAAAATTGGGGGGAACTGATCCTCAAAGTCCCCCAGAATTGGGGGATTTAGGGGGCGATGCAGGCTCTCAAGTTATGTCTTCATACTTCGATTCAGCAACGCCGGGGAATGAAGGGTTCAGGGTGACATCGTTAGGTAGTCCCCTAAAGGGGTCAATTCTGGGGGGTTGCGCCGGAAGAGCGAGTTTCGTTTGATTCCTACCACGGCAAAGGCTTACCATCTCGAAAAAAGCCGCCTGTGGGTCCGTCATTCGGCAACATCACCGCCCACACTACACTGGCTGCCCCATCTGTCACGGGTCGTCCGCCTGAACCTCCCATGTCTGTCGCCACCCAGCCCGGACAAATTGCATTTACCAAAATGCCAGCATCCTTTAGTTCTGCTGCTAGGGTACGAGTCAAGGCGTTGAGTGCCGCTTTCGAGACGCTATAAGCAGGGGTGCTCTTGCCCATACTGGCGATCGACCCGGCTTCGCTGGAAACATTGACAATGCGACCGTGCTGGCTACGACGAAGCAGGGGCACAAAGGCACTGCACATCCGCCAGGGTCCGAGCGTGTTGGTGTTGAATGCCTCCTGCACCGTATCAAGGTCAGCGGTGCTGGGCTGCTGCCAGGTATCATACAGAATGCCTGCGTTGTTCACCAGCACGTCTATCTTTCCAAACTCCTGGTCGACCTGAGCCGCAAGCTGAGCAATAGTGCCAGAATTTGTGACATCAAGCTGGCGCGGCAGCACTTGTAATCCTTCATCGCTCAATCTTGCGGCTGCCGTTTTGCCTTTTTGCGGGTCACGAGAACCGAGAATCACTGTCATCCCCTGCTGAGCAAGCTGACGAACAACTTCCAGTCCAATGCCCCGATTGGCTCCCGTGACAAGTGCGATGCCTCCTTCGGGAAACTGAAAATCAAGCGATCGAGCTTGGGTCATAGCTTTGCCTTTGGCTCAGGGCTATCCTGATTCTACTGATTTCCAAAATGGTTTCAAGCGATCGGCTATCCCAAGCTGTTCTTCTATCCTAAGAGGCTGTTTGGAAAGCGTTAAATGTTCTATAGTGCCCCCTAATTTGGCGACTTTAAAATGAGGAGGCGATGTTCTCCTCAATTAACGGACTGGGGGAAGGTACAGTTTAGGCAAAAGTTTAGATACAGCTCAAGCAAAATCCAGGCAAAATCTAAGCAAGATGAACTTAGGCAAATGAACCCAATTCCACGGCAATTACTGCAACTTTACGCTGGAGACCATAAAGGCAATCGAGAACGTCATGCGACCTGGCTAGAACTCTTTTTTGACCTCGTATTTGTCGTGGCGATCGCAGAACTCGCCCACCTGCTTCATGACCATCTCGATTGGGGCGGCATTGCCAGCTTTGCGATCCTGTTTATCCCGGTCTGGTGGCTATGGATTGACTTCAGCTACTATGCCGACCAATTTAATGTCGAGCAAGGCTTTTATCGCCTGATTATGCTGGGCATTATGTTTGGCATGATTGTGCTGGCGTTAACACTGCCAGAGGCATTACAGGTTGAGGGATCAGCCCAATTTGCCAGCGTTTATACAGCACTACGTCTGGTCATTGTTGGCTTATATTTCCAGGCGTGGCGGTTGGTGCCTCAATCGCGAGAATTAACAAAGCGGTACACGCTCAGCTTTTCGGTTGCGCTGGTGCTGTGGCTGGTGTCGATCGTCCTTCCTCCGCCGATTCGCTTTTTGCTCTGGGGTATTGCGCTGCTGATTGAAATCACGACAGGACCTATTACCTATGCCACGATTCGTTCTGTGCCCCAGCAGGTCTCGCACATGGATGAACGGTTTGGACTATTCGTGATCATTGTCCTGGGGGAAGCGATTATTGCAGTTGCCACCGGGGTTGCCGACCTTCAGTGGCGGTGGTACGAAGTGTTGACGGCGATCGCTGGATTTATTGCCGCCGTGAGTCTGTGGTGGATGTACTTTGAGCGAGCCGATGACTCTGTTATTCACTCAGCTTTGCGGGGTGATCGACGGGCGTTGATGCATGCGTATGTATATGGCTATAGCCATGTTTTTTTGTTCATGGGTATTGTGGCGATCGGGGTGGGAATTCAAGCGGCGATCGAGGCAGCAGCGGCAGCGGAAGGGCTATCTCCTGCGCTCTCTGTGATTTTGGGTGGCGGAGTGGCGTTGTATTTGCTGAGTTTGACGGCAGTTCAGTGGGCGACTCCACGCTCGCTTTCCAGGCGCATCATTTCGCTACGTGGAATCGCCGCGATCGCTTGTGCAGGGCTGGCAGGATTAGGCACTTTCCTCACGCCTTTCCTCATGGTGGGGTTACTTGCCCTCATTCTGATTGGACTGTCGCGGATCGAGTGCCTGCGCTCAAAATGAATTTTCAAGCATCCTACTTTTCAAGCATTCTCATGATGCGTCGGCTCCCAGTGTGAAGCTTGTCTTGAATAAACCCTGTCTTGAACGAACCTTGTCTTGAATTGCCGCATCAATTATCTACGCTGCCATATCAAACATCAGCACTTCTGCATTCGGGGTCGTTCCTCGCAGCATAATCAAGGGTTCATCTGCGATCGCTGCACCGTCGCCCGCAGCCAATTGCTGACCGTTTAACTCAACCGTTCCTCGCGCCACTTGTAACCAGGCAACTCGTCCATTCTCAAATTGATGGTTAACTTCATCGCCTTCGTGTAGTGTGGCAGCATACAAGTCAACATCCTGGTGAATCGTAATCGAGCCATTTCGACCATCCTGCGAACCAACCAAACGCAACTGACCCTGCTTTTCCGCAGTGGTAAAGGTTTTCTGTTCGTAGCCGGGTGCAATACTCTTACGCTCTGGCAAAATCCAGATTTGCAAAAAGTGAACTGGCTCAGTCTTAGAAGCGTTATATTCGCTGTGCAAAATGCCTGTTCCCGCAGACATCCGCTGCACATCTCCGGGACGAATCACCGATCCTGTACCAATGCTGTCTTTATGTTCTAATGCGCCTTCAAGAACATAGGAAATGATTTCCATATCGCGGTGTCCGTGGGTGGCAAACCCCTGACCGGGAGCAACTTTGTCTTCGTTGATCACACGCAGGTTTGCAAAGCTCGTGTGATTGGGGTCAAAGTATTCGCCAAAAGAGAAAGTATGGCGGCTATCAAGCCAACCAAAATTCGCGGCACCTCTAGCTTCGGCAGGTCGAAGGGTAATCATTTGTTTAATCTCCTGTGATAGGTCACGTCTCCTAGAATGGGTCTTCTGGAATGCGTGGAAAAGGATATCGCAAATCGTGGTTTTGATCGTCCTTTCCTTTTCGGCATACTATGATTATGAACTGAATCCAAATAAAAGACAATACATCATTTTATAAACGCACTGTATCCATTTACTCTACAATGTCAGCATGGATAAGTTTGATAGCCTGCGTGCCTTTACCCAAGTCGTGAACTCAGGTGGTTTTGCAGCGGCAGCTAGAGAAATGGGACTGTCGCGATCGGCGGTCAACAAGCTCGTCATTGCCCTGGAAAACGAATTGGGCGTGCAGCTTTTGCATCGCAGTACGCGCGTTGTCACTCCCACCGAAACCGGGCTGGCCTTTTACGAACGCTCTGTGGAAATTCTGGCGAGTCTAGAGGAAGCCGAGCGATCGATTACCCAGCTTCAAGCAGAACCCAAGGGACGACTGCGCGTGAATGCTCCCATGTCCTTCGGCACAATGCACCTCGCGCCTGCCCTGGCAAACTTTCTGGCGCAATATCCCGACCTTCAGGTGCAGCTCACCCTGAGCGATCGCTTTGTTGATCCGATCGAAGAAGGTTTTGATATCACCGTGCGAATTGCAGAACTCCAGGACAGCGCAAGTCTGATCGCGCATCGGCTCACTTTCGCCGAACGAGTTCTCTGTGCTGCCCCAGCCTACCTGGAAGCACATGGTATTCCCCAGTGTCCCGATGATCTACGCCATCATTCCTGCTTGCATTACGGGCAATTGGCGATCGAAAATCAGTGGACGCTTGTTGGACCAAACGGAGAACAAACCATGACGGTGCGCGGGGCACTGTGTTCTAACAATGGAGAAGTCCTGAGAGATGCGGCATTCGCGGGCTGGGCATTACCCTACTACCGACGTTTATCGTGTCGCAGGAGTTAGAGCAGGGAACGCTGAAGCAGATATTGCCCAACTATCACGCGCCTGAGCTTTCGATCTCGGTGCTTTATCCCGTTAATCGTCATTTGTCTACCAAAGTTCGGTTGCTGGTCGATTTTCTGCAGGAGCAATTTGCTCAGAGCTAGGCGTTCCAGCAGGAAATTCGGTAAGATTTGAGGGGCAATTTTCACCTCAATATTCCGCAGCAAACGATGGCAGACGCATCTCAAAAGAACACAGGGCAGAAAGACCAGCAGCATCCGCTCTGGAGTAGCGATCGGGCGATCGTCAATTCCCTACTGGACGCTGAGCCAACGGATTACAATCTAGCAGAACTGGCGCGGCTGCGAATTCGGTACAACGGGTTTCCGGGAGCAAGGGATATTCAGGCAGATCTCGAGCGTGCTCTAGAGCAGTGGTCGATGACCGAGGAAGAGCTGTTTACCCGGACACGCCAGATTCATCAAGTGGCGCAGGTCTATCGCGGCCGTGGCTCTCAGCGCGACGACTGGAGCTAGGCTGGGGCGATCGCTACTGAATCAACACGTCATAGACCGACAGCAGCACCTCAACCACAATCAGAACGACCACATACCACTCTACCCGTAAGCCCGTATTATGCTGAAGCAGATCCAGCACGGTTTCTGCAGTTTGGGTAATCAGGTTGAGCTTGCGTTCAAGTGCCTGATGGCGTTCGCGAATCTCGTATTCATCTTCAAGACGGAGATACATTCTTTCCAGGTCGGGCGCATCCCAGAGCAAGTCGGGCTTATCGGTAATTTCGACCCGTCCCACCATTCTGTGCTGAATTGAGAGCGTTCTGCCTAATTGCCGCAGCAGTTCTTTACCCCAGCGTTCGTCTTTGGTAGTGCGCTGAAGCCCATCTGCCAGGGGTTCGAGCTGGTCGAAAATGCGGGCGGTTCCCGACTCATAGTGCGCTAACACAACACTTTTTGCCAGCACTTCCGCCACAATTTGCAGTCGCTCAATGCTGAAATCCTGCACCCAGATCACGCCATTTTCGACACGCCCACCGTTCACTACATCGAGCTGTAGCACGGCTTCCTCAGTTTCTGGCTTAGAAAAAGGCTGGGTGACAAACGGCGTCAGGTTATTTAAGAAGGAAGCCTCCTCGACTGGACTCAACCCAAACAGGGTAATGGCACCGTAGCGAAAGAAGACGGCACAACCCTGCTCACCCGCCGGAACGACTAGTGGCAGCTTACCGAGGTAATCGGTGGTTTCTAGTGCTTTAAGTTCCAGGCTTTCGCCCAGAAAGATCGCCCGCACTTTGAGCGTTTCTTTGTCTGTAAAAAGTAGTTTTCGCATATTTATTTTGATTATGAAGCCTCTCCCCCAGAGTAGAAAAGCCTCAATCAGAAAGCTCCTGCACCCACGATCGCAAAACGCGCAGTGCAGCTGCCAAACTCATCGAGTCGCTTTGCTCTAGAAATTGCTGAATGCGATCGGCGGGAAGGAAGGGAAAGTGAAGGCTGTGAGACTGCTCAACGTAGTCTGAATCGTGCAGATGATAAATGTGGAGTTTGCCCTTGAGAACATCATCGCCTGCGGTTGTCAGGTATCGCCAAACTTCGGTAATCCCTAACGTGGCATAGAGCGGCAGTTTTTCGATCGCGCTTTTGGTTAGAGAGACTTCGACCAGCACATCAGGCGGTGGTTCATCAGGAAGCACAATCGCGGGCTTGCGTTTCTGAAGCGCGTTGGTTTGAAGGTAGTAGCCCGTATCGGTTTCGGTTGCATAGCCGTATTCCGGGTGCTTCAGCAGCACAGGCGCGATCGTCGTCAAGGGAATTTGTTTTTCTTCTGTCAGCACCAGCAGCAGCGACTCGATCAGCTTACTGCATCGCTCGTGTGCGTCGATTGGGGTCATCATTTCTAGCTTGCCCCGACAGTAGGTGAGCCGTGTTTGTCGCTCTTTGCCGAGTTCTTTTAAGAGCTGCTCATATTGCGCCCAGTTTACATCTTGCAGGATGACCCGTTGTTCGGTTGCGATCGGTTTTTTGGGCATGACGCATTAGTTCCCTTCGATCGGCGTGGCTGGAACGGTTCTTTCACTTCGCACCCGCCACCAAGCAAGCATTGTACTGGCAATGAAAATGCTGGAATAGGCGCCGGCAAGGAAACCAATAATCAGAGCCAGCGCGAAATACTTCAGCGTATCGCCGCCCAGGAAGAAGATTGCCGTCAAAGGCAGCAGTGCCGTCAGCGTTGTGTTAATTGATCGCGCCAGGGTTTGATTCACGGCATCATCCACAATCTCATTAATCGAACGATCGCCGTCAATCTGAGTTGTCTCTCGAATTCGATCGTAAATGACCACGGTATCGTTAACCGAAAAGCCCACGATCGTCAGCAGTGCCACGATAAACAGGCTGTCTACCTCAATGCCCAGCGTCAGTCCCAAAATGGCAAAAACACCAACTGTAATCAGCACATCGTGAAACAGGGCGACGATCGCAAACACCGCAAAGTCCGGCTGAAAGCGAAAGCCCACATAAACCATGATCCCAACAAACGACAGCACCAACGCCAGCAAACCAGAGGTAAACAACTGCCGTCCGATCGTTGGCCCTACGGTGTCAATCTGAGTTTTTTGGGGATCAAATGCGCCGAGTTCTTTAGATAGCGCATCTTGAAGCTGGGAACGTTGATCAGGACTGAGGAAAGAAGTTCGCAGCGACACGGCTTGCTGATCCTGCCCCACGATCTGAATGCTGCTGCTTGCCAGATTTTGCGACTCTAACACCTGACGCACAATTGCCGGATCGATCGGCTCTGTACAGTTATTGGGCTGAGCGCAATCACGCTCAAGCTGCAGCCGAGTTCCGCCCACAAAGTCGAGACTGGGACGCAGTGGCGCACCGATTTGCTGCCAGGAAATCAGCATGGCAATCAAACCCGCTAGAATGACGACTCCAGAGATTGCCCACCAGATCGATCGCTGTTGAATGACTTTCAGTGTCATGACGTTTTTTCGGCTTGAAGAGAAGGAGAAGCAGAGAGGTTCGGACAGTACCAGTTCCGATTCCGCAGACTGGGCAGACTCAGTGCCAGCAGCAGCAGCGTCCGGCTACAGGTGAGTGCCGTAAACATACTCACGCCTACGCCCAGAGCCAGCGTCAGCGCAAAACCGCGCACCAGTCCAGCTCCCAACCAGAATAGGGCAGCACAGGCAATCAGCGTGGTCACGTTACTGTCGAGAATGCTGGAAAAAGCGCGATAAAAGCCGGATTCGACCGATCGGTACAGCGTTTTGCCTGCTTTTAGCTCTTCCCGCGTTCGCTCAAAAATCAGCACGTTTGCGTCTACCGCCATACCGATGCTGAGAATGAATCCGGCAATTCCTGGCAGGGTGAGGGTCACGCCGAGCAGGTCAAAAATTGCCATCGTAAACAGGGCATAGAGTACCAGGGCAATATCGGCGATTAATCCAGGCAGACGGTAATAAATCACCATAAAAATTAGCACCAGCAGCAGCCCGGCAACTCCGGCATAAATGCTGCGCTGAATGCTGTCCTGCCCCAGGGTTGCGCCCACAGTGCGGTTTTCCACAACTTCCACCGGAACGGGCAACGCACCGCCGCGAAGCTGAACTGCCAGATCGTTGGCAGATTGAGTCGTAAAGTTGCCACTAATGCTGGCAGTACCGCCTGTAATTCCGGTTTCGGCATAACGTGCATCCACGACCGGCGCACTCAGAAGCCGCTGATCCAGGAAAATTCCCAAGCTGCGTCCGGTTCCTGCCACATCTTTTGTAAGCTGGGCAAACTGCTCCGCTCCCTTATCGTTAAACACTAGCACCACTTCCCAAGTATTGCTTCCCTGCCCGAGCGGCTGCGGATAGGCATTTCTGAGACTGTCGCCTGTGAAATCAGTTTTATCAAATAGTTCTGCGATCGCTTTACTGCTGCGATCGATCGCTTCTTTATTCTTCTGAATCGCTTCCTGGTCGTTGCCCTGGCTCAGAGCAACCTGTTCCTGAAGCAAGCCCCGCAAGACCTGATATTCTACGCTCAACTGGGCCTCGGTTCCGGATCGCTGACGCCGGAAGTCAAGCTGCGCCGTTCCACCCAGAACCCGCTCTGCCTGAGCCGGATCGCTCACGCCCGGAAGCTGAACGAGAAGCTGGTTTTCACCCACCGTTTGCACTACGGCTTCGGAAACGCCCAAACCGTTAATTCGGTTTTCGACGACGCGCTTTACGCCGTCCAGCTTTTCAGGCGTAATCTGCGGGACGGCTTCGGTGGTTCTGACCTGAAGCGTAATTTGCGAACCGCCCTGCAAATCCAGTCCAAGCTGGAGCGGCACTTTTATTAGTACGACGATCGCGGCGATTGCCAGCACGAAGATAAATGCGAGGATCGAACGTTGTCTGCCCATATTGACCTGTATCGGTAGCCCATGCAACATGATAGCCGCATTTTCGGCGGATTCGCTTGGGTGTTTTTGGGAGAATCGTAAGTAGGGAGGTAAGGGAAGTAGAGGGAACGATTTTGCTTCTAATTTTGCTTTTAGGTCACTGAGAAACAACGACGGGGGCGGCAGGATACTAATATTCTCTAGTTTTTGATATAAAATGCTTTCGATAGTTTGTTTCTTGCTGCAAAAGAGAATTTTATGCAGCACAGATTTAGGCTGATTGGGTGTTAAGGGCGAGGCGATTCCCCCGAGGGGAAACTGCTTTTGATCAGCAAACACCGACTCCCTTTGATTCCCTTTTCTTACGTTTCAGTCCATAGAACTTAACAATTTTACGAGAGGACGAACACGATGGCTTACGAACTAGCTCCCCTTCCTTATGATTACAAGGCTCTAGAACCTCATATCTCCTCCGGTACGCTGGAGTTTCACCATGACAAACACCATGCTGCCTACGTCACTAACTACAACAAAATGGCAGCCGAGCAAGGCATGGCAGATAAGCCGATCGAAGAGGTGATCAAAACATCCTTCAACGGTGATGCAGCAAAAAGCCAGAGCGGGCTGTTCAACAACGCAGCTCAAGCCTGGAACCATACGTTTTACTGGAACTGCATGAAACCCAATGGCGGCGGCACTCCGACCGGGGCACTGCTGGACAAAATCAACGCTGACTTTGGCAGCTATGATGCGTTCAAAGAACAGTTCGTTACGGCTGGAACCACTCAGTTTGGTAGCGGCTGGGCATGGCTGGTGCTGGAGAACGGTACGCTCAAAATCACCAAAACCCCGGATGGAGTGACTCCGCTGGCGATGGGTCAAACTCCTCTGCTCACAATGGATGTCTGGGAACACGCCTACTATCTGGATTACCAGAATCGCCGTCCCGACTACGAGAAGGCGTTTGTTGAAAATCTGGTCAACTGGGACTTCGTGGCGCAAAATCTGGCAGCAGCGACGGCTTAGGATCGTGACTTACAGCCTTGTTCAGGCTATTGAAGTACAAAAAATGGGGTGCAGGGGCTGTGCCCCTGCGTGGGGGCGAAGCCCCCACACCCCCCGTACCTTACAGGAGTGAAAAACGCTGTAACTTAAATGAATTGTGGGATGGAAATGGATTTGGGATGGGTGTCCTTGCCTGCCTGGATCTAAAAATGTCCGTCCCACAGAGGTCTATCTCACAATAGATAGAGCGAATCATTCAGAAAATTCCATGACTGCCGCTCAACCCTTTGAACCGTTGATTCTCCCCAACGACAACTACAATCAAGCTCTGGTGGCTCAGGTGCATCCACTGAACTGGAAAAATCCAACCCCGCAGGCTTGCTATGATCTGGTCGTAATTGGTGCGGGAACAGCTGGACTGGTCATAGCTGCCGGAGCTGCCGGATTAGGGTTGGGGTTGAAGATTGCCCTAATTGAACGGCATCTAATGGGCGGGGACTGTTTGAATGTGGGCTGTGTGCCCTCGAAAAGTTTACTGCGATCGTCCCGTGTCATTGCAGATCTCAAAAAAGCATCAGGTTACGGAATTGGGGTAGACGAACCCTCGGTCGATTTTGCAGCAGTGATGGAGCGGGTGCGGCGCATTCGATCGCAAATTAGCCCTAACGATTCTGCACATCGCTTTCAGTCGCTTGGCGTGGATGTGTTTTTGGGCGAGGCGAAGTTTGTAGATAGACGATCGATCCGGGTAGCAGGGGAAATTCTTCGCTTTCAGAAAGCGGTCATCACCACGGGCGCAAGAGCCGCAGCCCCCAATATTCCCGGGCTGGAAACAACGGGCTACTTAACCAATGAAACGGTTTTCAGCCTGACCGATCGCCCAGATCGATTGGCAGTGGTTGGTGGAGGTCCGATCGGCTGTGAACTAGCGCAGGCATTTCGACGGTTTGGCTCAGAAGTGGTGCTGCTAGAGCGGGGAGCGCAGGTGTTGACGCGAGAAGACCCGGATGCTGCCGAGATCGTGCAGCAGGTTTTTCGACAGGAAGGAATTCAGCTTGTCCTAGAAGGTGAAGTGCTACGGGTGGAGCGAACGGCAGCAGGCAAGGTCATTACCTACCGCAGTGAGGGCAGGGAAGCTTCGGTCACGGTGGACGAAATCTTGGTCGGGGCAGGACGTGCGCCAAACGTGGAGGAGCTAAATCTAGAGGCGATCGGCGTAGAGTATGACTTGCAGCAGGGTATCCAAACTAACGACTATCTGCAAACAACCAACCCCAAAATCTATGCAGCGGGGGACATTTGCATGAACTGGAAATTTACTCATGCTGCTGATGCCGCCGCCCGGATTGTGATCAAGAATGCGTTATTCACTCCGTTTGGAATTGGGCGATCGAAGCTGAGCGATTTAGTCATGCCCTGGGTGACGTACACCGATCCAGAAGTAGCGCGAGTTGGCTTATCCACTCAGGAAGCCCAACAGCAAGGGATCGCAATTAAAACCATTGTCATTCCCCTTGAAAAAATCGATCGTGCCATTACCGACAGCGAAACCGAGGGCTTTGTCAAAATCCATTACCAACCCGGTACGGATCGGATTTTGGGAGCGACAATTGTGGCAAAACACGCCGGAGAAATGATTAGCGAAATCACGACGGCGATCGTGGGAAAGGTGGGGCTGAGCAAGCTCTCCAGCGTCATTCATCCCTATCCGACTCAGGCAGAAGGAATTAAAAAAGCCGCAGATGCCTATCGCCGCACCCTGCTGACACCTCGATCGCAAACCCTTCTGGGTATTCTTCGTTGCCTGACCCGCTAATCGGGCTGAAACAATTGCTTAAACGATGGGCAGTAGACAGTTCAGCAGCGTAAAGAATTTGGCGAGTCAGTGGCACAAGGTCAGCAAGTTTGCTGTCTTGAACACAGTAGAGTCTGTTAGTAAGCTTCATATTGGAGCTTAATTCCTTTGTTTACCTCCTTTTCGGCGATCTCTCATTCGATCGGGTGACTCCGAAAAGATGATGTCTTTTCCTAGTAACTGTTTGACACTAGGAGGATACCGTTTAGAACCATCTAGCCTAGCTATTGACATACTCCTTATTAATATGGCTTCGATCGCTCGCCGTAATTTATTTGAAGATATTCCCCGCTTTCTGGTTGCGCAAGCTGGGATTATGTTTGCGGTGAGTCTGGTGGCAATTCAGGTTGGCGTTTTGAGCGGATTTATTCGCTCAGTTGGGCTGCTGATCGATCGCTCTACCGCCGATATTTGGGTTGCCAATCAGGACATGGTTGAGCAGGAATTGACCCTGCCGATCCCTGCCAGTCTGTTGCCTCAGGCTCAGCAGGTGAAGGGGGTTGATCGGGCAGAAGCCCTCGCACTAGGAGGCGGCATCTGGCGCAGTCCACAAGGTGACATTAGCTCGGTTCGGATTTTCGGCTTCGACCCAAACGGGCAGCTCTTTAGCGATTTCGAGATGCTGTCTGGTGACCTCAAAGATGTGCAGCCTTATCAGGTGATTATCGATCGCAGCAGGCTAGACAGTCTGGATGTCCGGCAGGTGGGTGATACGGCGACGCTTGGTTCCTTACCCGTTAAAGTCGCAGGCATTACCCGTGATTCCCAGTCGATCGCGTCCAGTGCCTTTCTATTCACCTCGATCGAAAATGCAAAAGCTTACGTAACCGGGAACCGAACTGCGAATCTAGACTGTCGTATGAATAACGGACAGTTTCTTTGCAGGAACGTTTATGAGTCATCGCCAGGGAATGGCACGGTTAAACCGAGTCCCCTAGCAGCCAATGATCCCATCAGCTATATTCTGGTCCGTGCCGAGGCTGGACAAAATCTAGACCAGCTCAAGCAACGCCTGGAGAACACGCTTCCGAACACCCGCGCCTACACCCGTGCTGAGATGGCAACTCGCACTCGCAGCTACTGGATTAGGCGAACCGGAGTGGGCTTTATCCTGGGCTTGGGGGCAACGGTGGGCGTAATTGTCGGCATGGTGATCGTCGGACAGATTCTCTATTCGTCGGTTTCAGACCACATCAAAGAATTCGCCACGCTAAAAGCAATGGGCGTTGCCGATCGCGTCATTTACAGCATTATTATTCAGCAGTCTCTCTGGATGGCAGTTCTGGGATATTTCCCCAGTCTGGCACTTTGTTGGGGACTGGGAACCTGGACGTACGCTACTCAGGGCATTGCAATTTTGATTACGCCGCTCACTGCCGCAGGCATCTTTGGCATCACCGTTTTAATGTGTGTGGGATCTGCACTGTTCGCCATTCAAAAAGTGACCCGCGTTGATCCAGCGATCGTGTTTAAATCGTAAATCTACTTAAGGCAGGGTGTGATAGCGAGGACAGATGTTAAAAGATATGAATAACGATCAAGAATCACAACCGATAACTCTTTTCGTTCCCGTTCTTATTGTTCAGGGCATTTGTATGCGGGTTATGCATCTTTGAAGGCTTAAGGCTGTTTCTATGATGCGAAGCAGTTCCTCATTAAAGGCAATTAATAAAGGCAATCCATATCATTTTGAAAATGCTGTCCGAATTTGCAATCAATTCCCGTGAAGCTATCCCAAAGCGCTCCGTGATCCCAGTTTAATTTCTGTTCCTCCTCCACACCCTGTCTGTCGGGCTTCGTTGTTCGGGCTTTCTTTCTGTCTGTTCAGTGCTGCCCATTCCATCCACCGCCCACCCACTCAACGCTTACAGTGAAGATGACAGCGACTCGCGTTAATTTTGAAGTCAATGCTACGGAATCATCAAAAGGATTGCCGCCAATTGGTGATAGCAGTCTGGAGACTCGTCGGGCAGGAGGAAAGGCGATCGTCGTGCGCGATGTGGAGATGGTCTTTAAAAACGGCTCACAGTCCTATCACGCGCTAAAGCAAATCAATCTCGACATTTACCCCGGTGAGATTCAGCTTTTGATGGGACCGTCTGGCTCTGGTAAAACGACGCTCCTCTCGATTCTGGGCGGTATCCTCAAGCCAACGGAGGGGAATGTATCTCTGCTAGGAACAGACTTGACTCGTCTGAGCCGATCGCAGCTTGCCAACTTCCGGCTGAAGCACATCGGCTTTATCTTTCAGGAATTTAACCTCTTCCCGGCTCTGACTGCGCTAGAAAACATTGAGGTTGCCCTCAACTTCAAAGGCATTAAAGGACGGCACGCTCGCCAGGAAGCCAGTCTGCTGCTTGACCAGGTAGGTTTGGCAGACCGAGCCAGAAACCTGCCGCGTGACTTATCCGGTGGTCAGAAACAGCGCGTGGCAATCGCCCGTGCTCTGGCAGGCAATCCGCAATTTATTTTTGCCGATGAACCGACGGCTTCCCTTGATTCTCAAAGCGGTTATGCAGTCATCACCCTGCTTCGTAAACTGGCAAAAGAAGCGAATCGAACGGTGGTCATGGTAACGCACGATCCGCGCATTATTGACGTTGCCGATCGCATTGGGTCGTTAGAGGATGGCATTTTGGGCGAGGGTCACAGTGCAACAACCAGCCCGGTCTGGCAGTTCACCTGATGCGATAGTTTACATCTGAGGTGCAGGGGCGGGTTCTGGCGTTGCAATTATGGGATGACTTTCACCTCCCTAGCCAGGCTCACCTTCATCCATTGCCGTTCTGAATTCCTGGAATTCTAACCCTTCAAGCAATCTCTCAGCGTTTCCTCTACCGATCGCGGCTGCCAACCTAGTTCCCGCTGTGCCTTACTTGCATCGACCCGCACACAGCGATCGTAAATGTAGTGAACTCGCTCACGGCTGATCGGAGGTTGCCAGGAGAAGAGTTGCCCGATCGGGTCAAGCAAAGTTCCGGCAAGACGGACGATTGGCTGGGGCACTTCACGCGGAGCAGGCACCCCGGTTTCCTGACTGACAAAATCAAACATTTCGCGGGTGGAAAGCTCTCCGGCAGAGATAATGTAGTGCGAACCGGAAGGGGCTTTTTCCGCCGCCAGCAACATCGCACTCACTAAGTCATCAACGTGAACGATCCCCGTAATGCGATCGCCCCCTGCCCAGACTTTCAGCTTGCCCTGCCGAAACGTCTTCAGGACAGGACCAAAATGGGGATCGTCCGCACCAAAAATCCCGGAAGGCATGACGCTCACGACTGGAAAACCGTTTGCTGCCGCCTGATCGACAAGCTGCTGTGCAAGATATTTGGTGCGATCGTATGCCGAGGAAAAGCCCTGCTGCTGCCGCTGAAAGGTTTCGTCGATCGATCGCCCCTGCGTATCGCCATACACGCCGATCGTGCTGCAATAGACCATCTTTTCAACATGCGCAGCCTGAGCCGTTTCGAGAACGGCGCGAGTTCCCTCGACGTTGATGCGCTCCATTGCCTCTGCGTCTACCACACCAAGTTCCACATAGGCAGCGGTGTGAAACACCCATTGAACTCCCTGCATTGCGGCTTCTAGGGCAGGGCGATCGGTAATATCGCCATAGGCATACTGTACGGGCAGCTTCGCCAGACGCCATAGATTGCTGGTTTTTCGCACCAAGGCAACGACTTCAAAGCCGCGATCGATCAATGCCTGAACCAGATGAGAGCCAGTAAATCCGTTTGCGCCTGTGACGAGTGCTTTCATAGTTGCGAGGGTCGAGTGAATGCGGAATGCGATCGATTGGACAGAATAACCTAGAGGATAGGTGAGACGAAGCCGTAACGCATCATTCCGAACCTTTACATCCCATGTCCTTTGGCAGAAGCTGCCCGTTTTTCAGATCGTTTGTCTTTGACAAGATGTTCCAGGTCTTGAACATCGTCCCAGTTTTGTGAGTCTTTAGAGAAGTGCGTCTTGGCGGATTGAGCAGCATATCTACCCTAAACTTTTTTCATAAATCCGGTAGGTTTTGTAGATTTTGCCGCCTGTTGCCTCGATCAGTTTGCGGGAGGGCATATTGTCCTCGTAAACGTGCCCCAGCTCTGCGCGTTTATAGGGTTTGCCTTTTTTCAGACCGCCCTGCAAGCCCAGGTAAATTAGCGCAAGGGGAACCCTTTGGCGGCGGTATTCAGGTAAACAGCAGAACAGGAGCACCCGTCCCTGATCAATATTGCGGCGATACCAGAGAAATTTCAGCGTGCCCCAGAGGTCGAGTTTGCCGTTAACGTGCTTCAGGGCGATATTGTAGTCCGGTAAACCAAACCAGTAGCCAATCATCTTGCCGTCATGCTCTGCCACCGGGAACACATCGGGATCGATCAGGGTTTGCATCGATCGAGCTTCTTCCAGAAATTCCTCTTGAGGGCGGGGTGTGGTGCTGTAGTTATTGGCAAACATTTGCGTTGTCAGGTTGTAGACGCTGATGGCGTCCTCCTCGAATGCTGCGCCTTTGGTGCGAATCGGGCGAAACGTGATCCCGGCTTTGGTGGCGATTCGGTATGCTTTTTCAAACTCCTCCGGCAGAACGCTTGCAATCGGAAAGTCATAGGCATAAGCATCTTTCGCTTTGTGCCAGCCATCCTTTTCTACAAACTCCGGGTAATAGGGCGGGTTGTAGGGCATCATGATTGTGGGCGGCGTGTCAAAGCCATGCACCAGAAACAGGCAGCGATTGTGGGTAAACAAATCAATCGGTCCCCGCACGATCGTCATTCCCTGTTCTCGCAGCCAGTCGCAAGCCGCTTTCAGCAAAGCCTCTGCTGTGTCAAAGTCGTTGATGCACTCAAAATAGCCCATCAGTCCGATCGGTTGCCCTTCGCGTTCAATCAGGCGATCATTTACCGCCGCGACAATCCGACCAACTGCTTCCTGGGTTTGCGAATCCACTGCAATAAACTGCTGAAGCCTGCCGTACTGCCGAAACGCATTATCCGGCGCAAGTTGTTTGGCAATGCTGCTGCGAAAAGGCGGAACCCAGTTTCGATCGCCCTTGTAAACTCTGGTAGGCACATCCAGAAATAATTCCTGATCCTGTGGGGTTTGAACAGAGCGGATCTCGACCGTAGAAGAAGCGTGGCCCATGGCAGAAGCAGCGTAGATTCACATAGAGACTTTACCGCCTTCACGACATTAGATCCAGGGTTCGTCGTCCAAGTCGTCAGCATCGGCAGTGGGCAACTGTTCCTCCTTCGGGGTCATCGGATGAGGCGGAGGGACAAGGGGCGGAACCAGAGGGCGACCTTCTTGAACAGCAGGCTGGCTCTTTTCGGAGGCTGGCTTTGGGGTGACGGGTGCAGAAGACGCAGGCTCATCACTCCAGAAATCATCATCGAAGTCAAAATCGTCGATCGCATTGGAATCAAACGGATTACCGGGATCTTCTACCCCGCTCGTATTCGATGTTCCTGGCTGCCAGGAGTGAGACGGAACGCGATTCCCCTGCACAGAAAACGGGTCCGCATCGACAAACGTATTAAAGCCCCGACTGCGCTGAGAAGCGGATTGGTCTTGAGGATTGCGATGCAAAGCAGTTTCCCCTTCGGGGTAATCGCCAGAAGGTTCCTCGTCTAGTTCATCCCAGTCCCAATCGAAATCGGCTTCTTCATAGGAATACTGGCGCGTCTCTGGTTCATCGCTGCGATCGAAGATTTCTTCCGCCTGCACAGTCAGGGTTTGAATTCCTTCCTCAAGCTGTCTGCTGAGGATTTGACTTTGTTCCTTGACCTGCTCTGCCAGGGTCTGACTCTGCTCTTTCGCCCGTTCTGCCAGCGTTTGTGCCTCTTCTCGCAGCCGCTCTGAAACTTCCTGACCTCGCTCCTTCACCTGCGATCGAATTTGCTTGATCTGTCCCGTGGCTTTTTCAGTGATCGATCGCCATTCCTGCACCGCTTCTTCTTTCAGAGTTTCAGCCGTTTTCGTAATCTTTTGCGGCAGGCTTTCCTGATAAGGTTCAACGATCGCAGTCACCGACAGCAAAATTCGCTTCTCGCCAATGCTACCAATCCATCGGGGCGAAACCTGATAGATACTGCCCAGAATTCCAGAAATATCGCTAGAAACGAAGAGATAATGCGTAATTTCGCCCGTTTTCAGGTTAAACACACAATCGGTTACTTTCCCCAGCCGTTCCCCGCCTTCCGTCCAAACTTCGTGCTGCATCAAAGACTCAAGCCGTTTAACGCGATCGGGTGTCGTTGTTTCGGGCTGTCCCTGCGTCACGATCCCCCCTTCGCCAATAGCTTGCACTTGCTCTAGCTTGAAGGCAAATTTCTTGTTGCCCAGCAACCCACTTTTCCCCACAAACCCCAGCACTCGATGCTTCGGCACATACATCCACAGAACTTCGACCCGCCCCAGTTCTTCAGTCGTGGTGCGATCGATGATGACCTGATTGAGAAAATTGCTTTGCCGGACTCGATCGGGAAGTTGCGTCATGGAGGGCAATGGGAAGAGAAGGCAATGGAAAGAAAAAAGGTAAATCCAGTCTCAAAGTCCCCTAAAAGTGGGGAATTCAGGGGGCAAGGTAGGACACATCACCCAACTACCAAAACCTGAATAGCAGGAAGCTTTTCCTTCAGTTTAATCATTTAGCTCAAGCCATTCACCAGCAAAATTGATACGGATTCCCCAGCAGCAATACGAGTTGTCCCTACGGGTACGATCGCTAGCCCACTCGTCTGTGCCAGATTGATCAGATTGCCTGAATTCTGCGCTCCCCCTGCGACTTCAAAAGCCAATTCACCCGCGCTCAACTGCACCTGTCCCCACACATAGCTTTCCCGCTTACCATCCGATCGCAAGTCTTGCAGCACTTTTCCTTGAACGATCGCAGGTTGCCATCCTGCCTGTAAACCGGATAACTTACGAAGCGCAGGCTGCACGAATCGCCAGAAGCTCACCAGCGCAGAGACGGGGTTTCCGGGAAGTCCAAAGTAGAGAACCGGACGGCTTGAATTGGCTTTAGGAAAGGT
This sequence comes from Cyanobacteria bacterium FACHB-502, assembly GCA_014695325.1. Lineage (GTDB taxonomy): Bacteria > Cyanobacteriota > Cyanobacteriia > Elainellales > Elainellaceae > Leptolyngbya_A. The sequence goes on from JACJNZ010000029.1 coordinate 336,250, forward strand.
GGCAACGGTTAGCGGCTTTCCGGGCTTGACCGCGACCGATCGCACATGAATTTCTGCCCCCAACTCTGCCAGAATGCGATCAACATAATCATAATCCCCAACCGAAACGCCCCCCGACGACAGCACGAGATCCGCAGATTCGATCGCCTCAGCCATTTTTTCTTTCAGGACTTCCGGCTGATCGGGCACAATTCCGAGAGGCAGGGGCTTCGCTCCCATTTGAGCCACCAGCGCAGCAAGCGCGTACTGATTCGAGTCTACAATCTGTCCGGGCTGAAGCGGGCGATCGGGCGAAACGAGTTCATTTCCTGTGGAAAGAATTGCAACTTGGGGCGATCGATACACCGGAACCTGAAGACACTGAGCCGTCGCCAGCACTGCAATATCTGCCGCTCCCAGCCGAATGCCTGCATTTAATAAAGGTTGCCCTGCCTGATAAAAAGCGGCTCGATGTCGCACAAAGGCTTGAGGTTGAGGGGTAGTGAAAATCTTTACTCGATCGCCTTCTGGCTGGGTGTCTTCCTGCATGACGATCGTATCCGCCCCCAGAGGCAGCATCGAACCTGTGAAAATCCGCGCAGCTTGTCCGGGCTGAATCGTTTTCTGCGGCGCACTCCCTGCCGGAATTTCTTCGACAATTTCCAGCATCACCGGATCTTCTGCACTTCCCTGAGCCACATCCTGATGCCGTACTGCATAGCCGTCCATTGCAGAGTTATCCCAATAAGGAAAATCTTGCGTTCCTGTGACTGGGGCAGCAAGAATGCGTCCGGCAGCAGCGGGTAAATCGACCATTTCCCGATCGCTTTCTGGGTCGAGCGGCTGGGTCAGGTTCAAAATCAGAGCTTCAGCGTCTTGAGCAGAGAGCATAAGTTTTAGCAGGATTTCGCGTTTTCTTGCACAAGCTTGGATTCGTATGAAATAATAAGAATTTGTGTCTAATCGTCGCGCCCGGTAGAAACCGTTCCAACTATGGCTAAAGGTGTCCGAATTATTATCACTCTGGAATGTACGGAATGCCGTAGCAACCCAGACAAGCGTTCCTACGGGGTGTCTCGCTACACCACGCAGAAGAACCGCCGTAACACGACTGGCAGACTCGAACTGAAAAAGTTCTGCACCCACTGCAACCGTCACACGGCTCACAAAGAAATTAAGTAATTTCTTGCCTGAATCCTGGACTCACTGTTGACCGTTGATTTTTTCTAATTTCTTCTACAGATAAAGCAAATCTTGACCTATGACTTACTTTCGTCGCCGCGTCTCTCCGATCAAGCCTGGTGATCCGATCGACTATAAAGATGTTGATCTGCTCCGCAAATACGTCACCGAACGAGGAAAAATCCTGCCTCGCCGGATTACGGGTCTGACTGCCAAACAGCAGCGCGATCTGACTCAAGCAATCAAGCGGGCACGCATTCTCGCGCTCCTGCCGTTCGTGAATCAGGAAGGTTAGTGGATTCGGGTGTGGGTGGAGGGGATTCTATCCCGATATGCTGATAGTGGGAAAATTCCCTACGCTTACAACCCTCGTCACAGCACACATGGAAAAGGGCACTTTAGTTGAATTTCGACTGCAAGGCGATCAGCCGGAGAAAGGACGACCGCGCCGCTTGGCGGTAGTCGATCGCCCCGAAGGAAAAAAGCATTTGATCGTCCTTGATGAGCGAGGACAGTCCCACACGCTGCATCCTCGTCAAATCACCTATACGATCGCCAGAGAAGCTTATCAGTCCAAAGAGATTTCCGGCTTCTGGCAGTCGATTCAGCCCTATCTTGATCCTTCTAGCTTGGAAGTTGCCTGGGAACTGCTCGTGGAAGACGGAGAAGCAGTCGAACCCGCAACAATGGCAATGCTCCTTTTCTCCGACACAAGCCCATCGCTTTGCTATGCGGCTTATTATTTACTCTCCGAAGACAAGCTTTACTTTAAGCAAAAGGGCGATCGCTACGAGCCGCGACCCGTTGCCCAGGTGAATGAACTCAAGCATCAAGCCACGATCGAGGCACAGCGAGTCCAGGAATGGCAGGGATTTTTGTCACGCTTACAACAAGCCCTGACCGGAGAATCGATAGAATGGCAGGTGAGCGATCGTCCCCGGTTAGAAGCCCTTGAACGGTTCGCGCTGTTAGGTGAAGAAGCCACACATCGCACCCCAGCTCTGGAAACCCTGTCTGCACTGGGTAAACCGGAAACCGCCCAAGCTGCTTTTCAGCTTTTGGTAGACCTTCGCCTCTGGAGTCCCCACGAAAACTTGTTCTTGCGGCGGAGCCAGATTCCAACCCAATTCGCTCAAAGGGTACTTGAAATGGCTCACAGTCGCATTGCATCACCGCCGCCTGACCCAGACCGCGATCGGCTTGACCTGACTCAGCTCAAAGTTTATACAATCGACGACGAAAGCACCCGCGAAATTGATGACGGGGTGAGTGTCGAGTTTTTGCCAGACGGACGACACCGGCTCTGGGTACACATTGCCGACCCGACGCGCTGGGTCATGCCCGGAGACGACCTGGATCTGGAAGCCCGCCGCCGCAGCACCACAGTTTATCTGCCCACGGGAATGATCCCAATGTTTCCGTCCGAGCTGGCAACCGGCCCAATGAGCCTCAACCAGGGGCAGGTTTGTACCGCGCTCAGCTTTGGTGTGATTTTGGACGAGATGGGGGCGATCGAAGAATACGAAATTCATCCCAGCTTGATCAAGCCCACCTACCGCCTCACCTATGAAGATGTAGACGAAATGCTGGAATTACAGGTTGAGGCAGAACCCGAAATCGAAGCAATCTCAATCTGGGCAAAGCGACGCAACGCCTGGAGACAGTCTCAGGGGGCAATCAGCATTCGGATGCCCGAATCTTCGATCAAAGTGCGAGACGACGAGATTACGATCGACGTACTGGATGACTCGCTCTCGCGCAATCTGGTCGCCGAAATGATGATCCTGACCGGAGAAGTTGCCGGACGCTATGGCGAAGAACACCATCTGCCGCTGCCTTTTCGGGGACAACCCCAGCCCGAATTGCCTCCAGAAGAAGAGCTCATGCAGCTTCCCGCCGGACCCGTGCGCTACTGCGCGATTCGTCGCTGTATGCCTCGTAGCGAAGTTAGTTTGACGCCTGCCCGCCATGCGAGCCTCGGGCTCAACACCTATACGCAGGTCACTTCCCCCATTCGCCGCTATGCCGATCTGCTGGCACATTTTCAAATCAAGGCACACCTGCGGGGTGCACCGCTGCCCTTCTCGCCCGAAGAAGCCCAGGAACTGATTCAATCAGTTAGCAACACTGCCTACGAATCCACCCTGGTCGAGCGACAAACGAATCGCTACTGGGGCTTAGAGTATCTGCGTCGCCATGCCGATGTGGTCTGGCAAGTGCTAATGCTGCGCTGGCTGCGCGAACACGAGAATCTGGGACTGGTGCTGATCGAAGACTTGGGCCTGGAAATGGCAATGCGGTTTAACCGATCGGTTGAAGTGGGCGATCGGCTGGAAATCAAAGTGTCCTACGTTGACCCACGTCAGGACATTATCCAATTTACAGAAGTCACAGGCTCAATGGCGCAAACAGCTTAGGAGCTGCTTCGGCGTCCTCAAACAGCCCGAATTGCCGTAAGCTAGGAAGGCTGTTTTTTGCTGCCCGGACTGCCCTAGAGAGAGTGCCATGAAGATTGCCACCTGGAATGTCAACTCGATTCGATCGCGCCTTGATCAGGTGCAAACCTGGCTCAAATCCAGCGAAGTTGATCTGCTGTGCGTCCAGGAAACCAAGGTTGTCGATGAAGACTTTCCGCGATCGATCTTTACAGACCTGGGCTATCACACTTACATTTCAGGACAGAAATCCTATAACGGCGTTGCTCTGATTAGCCGCACCCCTCTGGAAGCTGTCAGCATTGGCTTTGCTGAAGTCGTTGGTAGTTCCGCAGCATCTTTTGAGGCACAAAAGCGAGTCATTAGCGGCGTTCTAAACGGCATTCGCATTGTGAATCTTTACGTGCCTAACGGCTCAGAAGTCGGCAGCGAAAAATACGAATACAAGCTAAACTGGCTTGCCGTGCTGCGCGACTACCTCAAGGCTTGGCAAACCGATCACGCTGAAATCCTGGTGTGCGGAGACTTCAACATTGCCCCCGAAGACCGGGACATCTACGACCCCAAAGGCAAAGACACTCACATTATGTCCTCGCCAGCAGAACGAGAGGCACTTCAGCGATCGGTTTTCGACCTGGGATTTACAGATGGCTGCCGTCAGTTTCATGAGGACGGGCAATTTACCTGGTGGGACTACCGCACGGGCGGCTTTCAGCGGAATCGCGGCTGGCGCATCGACCATCACTATCTCTCAGAGAAATTGCGCGATCGTGCCCAGACTTGTGCAGTAGATATTGTGCCTCGTGGCTGGGAGAAACCGAGCGATCATGCCCCTGTGACGGTGGAATTGCTTTAAGAGTGAGTGAATGGGGAAATGAAGCAAGGGGTTGAGACGATTCCCGGTAGGGAAAACTGCTTTGCGTCATCCTAGATTTGCATCACCCTAGAACTGATCCTTCATGCCTCGCAGTCGAGCGAAGGTTTGAATTGGGTCATGGCTTTTGACCTTCATTTGAAGGACAGGCTGATCCCAGCGTAGAAAGGGATTGGTCCGTTTTTCTTCCCCCAGCAGTGAGGGAATCGTTGCTTCCGATCGTCCTCTTAACTGATTAACCTGGGCTACGCGATGCTGTAAATCCTGGTTTTGCTCGTCCACCGTTAACGCAAACTGAAGATTTTTCTGCGTATATTCATGGGCACACCAGATGCGCGTATCATCCGGGAGCGATCGAATCTTGGTCAGGGAATTCACCATCTGCATCGGAGAGCCTTCAAACAGCCTGCCACAGCCGCCCGCAAATAGTGTATCGCCGCAAAACAGTTCACCGGGTTCTCCGGGATGAACAGGCGCGAAGTAATAGGCAATATGAGCCTTGGTGTGTCCCGGCACGTCCAGGACTTCCGCCGATCGATCAGCAAATGTCACTCGATCGCCCTCCTGCAAAAATATTTGCTGTCCAGGAATTCTGCCTCGATCGGATGCTCCACCGTGAACGATCGCCTCTGGAAAAGTTCGGAGAAGCTGAGCATTGCCTCCTACATGATCACTGTGGTGATGGGTGTTCAAAATCGAGACTAGTCTCGCATTCAGGTTGCTTAAACAGCGTAGAACTGGCTCTGCTTCAGCCGGATCAATTACGGCAGCAGTCTGAGAATTGGGATCATGCAGCACAAAAATATAGTTATCAGATAGGGCAGGAAGTCGGTGAATTTGCATTACTGAGTCCAGGGTTCACACAGTTCTTTCTGTATTTTCGCTCAGGTTTCCGAAAAATTGGCCTGCTAAAGTTAATTGAGGCTTTACAGGATTCTCACCCTCTCTTTGCCTGTGAGAAAGAAGCCTTTTGCGGAATAGAAGAACGGGCAAAGGCAACCAATTTGATTTCGCTTTAATTCATATCAGCTTCAACTCAAATCTAAACGTCCTGCCATCAGTTACGGTAGGAGTAGGGGTATAGAATGGTTCGCGTTACAGCTCAAAAATCAGCCGAAGCTGCTCGACGATTGATCAATCGCACCAGGTTAACCCAACAGATCAGCTGCAAAGATTATTTTTATCTAACTTCTGTAATTCTGGCAGATACATCACTTAGCGAGGCAGAAAGGCGACAGATTAATCGTCTTTTCGATGACGTTCAAACAGGGCATTTACATCTGATTGATTAGATTTGAGAGTTCGATTTGAATATATTTCAGTTTAGAGAAGTTTAGAGACATTAGTTCTTACTGCGCCAGTGCGTTCTTTGGGAAGGATGCACTGTTTTTTTCAGGTTCACTTTTTCTCGGTAATCTCCTCAAACTCCAGGGAATCCTAGAGCTAATCAAAGAGTTCGCCTAAATCAACCCCAGTGATGCCATTTTTTAACCTAAGTTGGCATCCATCACCTAACGCAGCAATTCAACATTAAAACTTATGGATTTTCAGCGTCGTACAACCAAGCCAACCGTCTCACTTGTAGTCAGTGACTTATCAAAAAGTGGTGCTGGTCGCTGGGGTGGAGGCGTTCGTCCGTTCCTACTGGCTCAAGCTTTACGGCAATTGGGACATCGCGTCAAAATTTTTGGATTTGGCGATGACCCTGCGATCGCTTATACAGTTGACTTGCCGATTGTGACGATCGCGCCAACGGATTATCCCAAATTCTTCCAGTCTGCGCGTCATCTCATGAAGCAAATTGATGGCGATATTATCTATGCCTACAAACCGAAGCCTACAAGCTTTGGAATTTCCCTGCTTCATCGTTTGAAAACACGCCGCCCTCTGATCCTGGACATTGATGACTGGGAGCTAAGCTGGCATGGCGGAGAAGATTGGAAATACTGCCCGACGCTAAAACAGTTTGCTAGAGATGTGTTGAAACCGAAGGGTGCTTTGCGACAGCCTGATCATCCGCTTTATCTAAGCTGGATCGAGAAGCTTGTCTCGCATGCGAATGCCGTAACAGTTCATACCCAATTTCTCCAGCACCGTTTCGGCGGCACGTGCGTTCCCAACGGCAAGGATATATCATTGTTCGACCCGCAGCGGTATGACGCTCAAGCGGCTAAACAGCACTTTGGACTTTCTGACTATCGAGTGCTGATGTTTCCGGGCGCACCTCGCCCCTACAAAGGGGTTGAAGATATTTTGATGGCGTTAGAGCAGCTCAACCAGCCCGACTTACGGTTAGTGATTGTGGGCGGCAGTCCCTACGACGATTACGACAGTCACCTGATGCAGCGATGGGGACAATGGCTGATCAAATTACCCGCGCTTTCGCATGAAAAAATGCCAGAGGCGATCGCCGCCAGCGATATTGTGGTTGTCCCCCAGCGAGACACGCCAGCAGCCCAGGCTCAGTTTCCGTTAAAGCTTACTGACGGCATGGCAATGGCAAAACCGATTCTGGCTACTCGTGTCGGTGATATTCCACAGATCCTAGGGAATACGGGCTATCTCGTTGATTCTAGTTCCCCCACTCAGCTTGCGGCTGAGATCACCCACATCTTTGCCAATCTTGCGGAGGCGATCGATCGGGGTCGGCGTGCCAGGGAGCGGTGCAGGGAGCATTACAGCCTGGAAGCAATGAGTCATCGGCTTGCCCCAGTGTTAGAAAACTGCTGATAATCGGTTAGAGGGCAGATTGGCAACTGCCCCAACAACCTGATTATGCTCTTACAGGAAATAGGGATAAGGAAACCCTAAACAGAAGCCATTTCACGCTCAGGCAAACTGCGAAGCTTGTGGGTGTTTTCCAGCAGGCTTTGAGCAAAGGCGTCTAATCGCTTCGAGAGATCAGAATCAACAAGTTCACCCTGCTGATTAAACGCTTTCCAGGCTTGTCCGATCGCCACCTGTTCAGGAATCGTCCAGGCATGAACCCAGCGCATGATAATTCGCAGATCATTCAGGGCGTTGCTGTTCGACTGTCCACCCAGAACGCTGATAAAGCCCGTTACTTTGCCAGAGAATTCTTCAAAGCCCATCAAGTCCAGCGCATTCTTCAGCACACCGCTAATGCTGCCGTGATATTCGGGGGTTGCCAGAATAATCCCATCTGCTTCACGGACTGCATCCCTCAGCTTCTCAACGTCTGGATGGTTAGGATAGTCTTTGCCACCATCACAAAAGGGAAGATCTAGCTCTCGTAAGTCTAAAACCTCGACTTCAGCGCCTAACGCCTCAATTCGCTCCATTGCAATTTCTAAGGCTTGCTGACTGTAAGAATCAGCTCTCAAACTGCCGCCAATACCAACAACCTTGATCATAGGGCTGAGTCCTTAGACAACTAATCTTAGCTATTTTTTAATATAGCTTAAGCAAAGTTGTAATGACTACGACTTAGGAGAGAGATGGAAAGCAGAGCTGAGGATGGAGAGCCGGAAACAAGAAAAGAGGGGAGTGAGATGTCCTTCGCTTTCTTCGGACGACCCATTCCCCCTAATGCAGCCAGAATCGGCAGCCAAAATCGCTATGCTGCTGATTGATGCGACTTATCCTGAATTGAGGTGATAGAAGCAGATTCAGCCTTTGCCGAGTCAGCAGTAAGCTTATGGCTGTGGAAATGGATTCCGAGAAAAACATCGTAAATGAAATTCCAGAAATCCTTGCCTTTCATCAAACCTAAAGTCTGATGGCAGCCTTTTGCGTCGAGGAGTGGCTTTGTGGCTCGATAAGCAGGCTGATACTTATACCAGGGAATCGAGGGCCATAGATGGTGGATCAGGTGATAGTTCTGCCCCATAATCAGCACGTTCAGAATTGGATTGGGGTAGACCCGCGCATTCTTCCAGCGATCGCGCTCTTGGAAGGGACGATGAGGCAGGTAGTCAAAGAACAGCCCCAAAGCCAGACCAACAATGCCCGAAGGAATAAACCAAAAATTAAAGATAAAGCCAACAAAGCCGTACTGTATCCCCAGGACGACGATCGTTATCACAATCAGCCGAGCGACTGCCCACTCTAGAAGCTCATATTTGCGCCACAGCCGTCGCTTAAAAAAATAAATTTCGTGGTAGAAGAAGCGAGCCGAAATCAGCCAGAGCGGGCCGCCTCTAGACACATAGTGGTCGGGATCGTTCTCTGGGTCATTTACATTGGCGTGGTGCTGCATGTGGACGCGGGTAAAGACCGGATAGGAAAATCCCAGCAGCAGGGCACTGCCATGACCCATCAGCGCATTCACAATTCGATTGCTATGGGCAACGTTGTGGGATGCGTCGTGAATGACTGTGCCCACCATATGGAGCGCAAGAACATTGGCGCAAAAGCAGATCCAGTCGGGGACGTGCCAGCACCAATAGCCAATCGTGGATAGGATTGCCATGACTACTGAAACCAGGAACATGAGCAGCGTTGGATTCCATGCCCTCGGCGCGCCCAGGAATTCCCTCGGTACAGTCAGGGGCTGAACTGCCTCCGACATCGTCTGTTTTCTCCTTACAGCTAAATTGAGCGACTTGCCCTCGTTCGCAGGCCCATTCGTAGGAACGAGCAGGATGCACTGAGATAAAACTTTACACTATTTTCCCCTTGTTCTCAGAAAACGCGGCGCAGTTTTTTGTTTAAGACAAAGGAAGCGGTGCAAAAAAATATGTTTCAGGCAAGCTTTAAAGATTCTACGGTCAGAAGGGTTCGCTGTGCTGATTTCTACAAAATGCAGGAACACAAAAGAATGCAAGAACACAAAGTGGAACACACTCATTCGTCTCAGCGTCAGGCAATGCGGAACAATTCTTGCCTGGAGGCGATCGCATGAGGAAGGCAATTAACAATTTTGTTCAGCTTAAAAAGTCACTCCAGGTTTTAGTCAAACAAAAGGTTTATCGCAGCTTAAGAGAAATAATTTAGACTTCCTTAAACTTTTATAGAAAACGCAGGTTTACTCCGCAATACTACTGATAGAGATAGAAGCACGAACTAGCCGTGAAATCCTTACGGACTCTACCTAACGACCCGTTTGCGGGAGATTGTCAAGATTCGAGAGCCTCCCTTGATTTCCGTAGTTTCAACCTTAAACTCGTACGATGGACAGCTTATTAAGTGACCTATAGAAGGATGTTTCAAACATCCAAAACTTAGAGACTGATCTTGAGATTCAAATCCGTTTGGCTCCACGAGCTTTAGCAACTGTGAGGATGGCATGAATATACGCACTTTCGCCAGCCAAAGTAAAAGAACTAATGGGAAGCAGTCCCCCTCACGGGATAACCGTACGCCCTGCCCAACTGGATCAGGAATACCCGATTGCAGCGTGAACCGTCCTCTTCAGCGACGCTGGCAGTCCAGGTTCACCAGAAAACAGCGAACAGCAGATTTTTCTCATACCCAGCCAACCATTAGTCGCGCAGAGCAAGACCAACTTCTGCGGCAGGAGGCACTGACCCAGGCGCAGCAAGGGCATTTTGATATTGCGGTTGCCCTGTTCAGCGAACTGATCGAGCGTTACCCCAATAGCGCAAGCGACTATAGCAACCGGGGCTTGGTTTACTTCCAGAGCGGACAGCTTGAAGCGGCGATCGAGGACTACAACCGGGCGATCGAACTCAATCCGCAGCTAGACAGTGCCTACAACAACCGGGCGAACTACTATGCGGCTCAGGGTCAATTCCTGGAGGCAATTTTGGACTACGATGTTGCCCTCGATTTGAACCCTGCCAATGTCCGAGTCTGGATTAATCAGGGAATCACGTTCCGGGAACTAGAGATGTACGATCGTGCCCTGGAAAGCTTTGAGCTGGCGCTTTGTCTGGGTCGCCTGGAAGGACATATCTACGCCGAGCGAGGACGGACTTATCACCTGCGGGGCGACTGGAACTGTGCCGTTGGAGACTATCATCGGGCGATCGAAGCACTGCCCGCAACGAAAGGACAGTCACACCATCCTTCGGCTCGTCTGCGTCATCAGGTCGAAAGCTGGATGGGAGAGTTGCTCTACCCCTTTGCTTAAGTCATTTCTGCTTAAGACAGTTCCTGAGGCTTCTCAGACGCGAGTCACTGTTTGAAACCTCAATTTGAAGCCTTGCCTGGAGCCTTAATCGGCTACTAAACGCTTCTTAACCTTCTACCCATTCTCCAGAATCGGGTTGATGTCCTAATTGGCTGTAGAACGGCAGTAAGTAGTATCGCGGTGGGTGATAGTCATTTTCTGCGGTAAATGGTGCGGCGAAGCGATCGCCGACTAAATCTTCTCGCACAAAGAAAGCATTAACACCAGCAAGGTTGGAGCCAACAAGCCTGTAGCCTTTCTTTAAACCCAAGATTTCTAAAGCTTTGAGAGACGCACCAAAATAATCAGTCCCTCGCCATTCATGAGCAGGGTTATAGGCAATAGTCCAGTTCACAGGAGGGTGAAATTTGTCATTGTATTCAATGACAACGACCCGTGGAGAAACAGACTCAATGGCATTCCAAACATGGTAGTCATTACCATCAATATCAATACAAAGCAAATCGATTTCACCCTCGAAACCATTTTGAACAAATAAATCGTTTATGTTTTCTACAGTAATGAATTGATTGACGACTGTGAGAGCAATGGGCACAACAGGTTGAACGCTTTTTGCAATGATCTCGCAAAGCTTCTGACTGGCATCAATTCACAGTCCTCCCCACCTCTAGTAAAGCAGGTAAACAGTGTTATTTTCTAAGCCATCGCACACACCAAACTCAATGAATGCATGGTGTTTAATTCCAATTCTTTGAAAAATTTCTTGAATGATTCCGTCCTCATCGTTCTGGAAGTACGCCTTAAATCCAAAACGCTCCAGACGCTTGGGGTCTTCACATTTAGGGTCAGCTAATAGCTGCCTAATGAGCAGCCCCATATTAGCCGGATAGTTAAAATCGTTATACGCATTCATGCCATCAAGAAATAACTGTACTGCTCACTGCTCAACCTTTTGTCATTCAGTTCAATACAGCACTTCAACCTAGCATTTAATTGGAATGCAAATACAAATCGGAATGCAAATACAAAAATCGATCGCCGTCTGAATAGCATATCCCCCTTGCCATGAATAAACACAGGTTAGGAAAAGTGTGGCGATCGATCATTTTTGCGATTTTCTGATTGCCTAAACGATGATCTCTGCCTAGTGCAATCAATCAGGAAAGAGCAGTGCAGCATCTCGTTTAGCAAATCCTCTAACAAATCCTCAATCGGAAGGCTAATCCCTTCCAAGCTGGTGCTTTAATCGATCGAAATTTGCTGAGGACCGTTTCCGTTGCCATTGGTCTGGTTTGACGGCGTGCTTTGTGTGAGCGTGACACCAGACTGCTGCTCAAGCCAGCTCTTAACCGGATCGTCTGCGAGATTGAGCCGCAGTAGCCCAGAGACAAAACCTCCCAGAAAGGCGATCGGATGTCCGGCAAGTTCGCGGATTACAGGGGTCAATTCGTCCATAAACATGAGAGACACTTCGGGTAACTGTCACATTGATCCTAGCGTGAAGCGGGCAGACTCGCCTACGGGTTAGACAGTGGATTTAGCAGCTGGAGGGAGGGGAGAGAGGAAATGAGGAGGGGAGGAAGGGGATGGGGGGATAGCTAGGAGTGCGTGACCCAGGGCTGGAGCATGATTCTGTTGCCCGATCGTTGAAGGATTAGGGAAATGGGCGCGATGACTAAGCCCTGACTACCCAGACAAACTCGACCCGGGACAAATTTTATGGTTTCGGACGGCTGACCGAGTGCAGCGAGCAATGCCGTTAATTTGCATTAGCGGCAGGCCGACTGCCATCATCGCCCAGTTTTCTCTGGAAGGTGCGCCTTCTAACCAGAGTTCAAACAGTTTCCAGGCAAAGGAATCGGTTGCAGCACGATCGATCTGAGCCTGAACTGCCACAATGAACGGCTGGGAACTGTCTAATTTGCTTTGCCTCAGAGCGTTCAGTATTGCTTCAATTCGTGCATGATTCAGGCAATTATCCCCTTTAACCATCGCCGCGCCACTTGCGGAGCTTTTGACGACAGCATTAGCTCCAGCATAAACGGGGCTACTTCAGGAGCTTGAACACAGCTCGAAAACTCCTTGGTTAAGGAACGAGATGATCGTCCTTTTAACAGTTTTACCTTGTGCGAATCGCTCAGAAGGTGACGGAGCAATCGCCAGAGGAGGCTCAAGTTTTAGAATTTCTGGAACTAACCGACGCTACCCTCCGACTGCAAAAGACGCTCCTCCCATCAAACGAAACTCAGGAAGTCACGCTGACCGCAGTTGAAGACCAGTTCACCTGTCCCGACCTTCCCTGATAAAGACTCAGCCGCTCACTTGCTCACTCACTACCGGGCAAAAATCGCCTCATCCTGAGCAAACGCCTTAAATTCCAGCGCATTGCCGCTCGGATCGAGAAAAAACATTGTTGCCTGTTCGCCCACTTCTCCCTTGAAGCGAGTATAGGGTTTGATAATAAATTCAATGCCCTGCTGGGTGAGACGATCGGCGAGTATTTGCCATTCGTTCATTTCCAGAATCACGCCCCAGTGCTGCACCGGAACATTTTTGCCGTCTACAGGATTCGTGGGTGTCCCTGTGGCAGACGGAGCCAGGTGAGCGGTGATTTGATGCCCAAAAAAATTAAAGTCAATCCAGCGATCGGAGGTGCGCCCAATCGAGCAACCCAACAGGGTTTCGTAGAAATTGCGGGTTGCTGCCAGGTCAGTAACGGGAAATGCAACGTGGAAAGGACGAAGACTCATAGACTTGCGGTTAAAGCTTGAAAGAATGTTGGAGCAGTATCCGAGGTGCTGCATTGCCTCTTAAATCCCCATTAATAGGGGACTTTGAATGACTAACTCATTGCCGCCCGTCGATCGCTCGACTTCGATCGCGAAGATTTGGAGCTGCGAGGAGGCTTGGCGGGGGGAGGGGGAGGTTCCTTTTCCTGGGCGATCGGCAGCGTGAAATGAAACTGGCTGCCCTGGTCGCGTCCTGCCGATTCTGCCCAAATTTTACCGCCCAAGCCCAGCACAATCTGCCGACAAATTGCCAGCCCCAAGCCCGTGCCGCCTGCAGTGCGTCGCAGTGCCCCTTCTTCCTGATAGAAGCGATCGAAGACTGCCTCCAATCGATTCGGTTCAATGCCGCGTCCCGTATCGATAACCGTCACTTCCAGCATTTTGCCGCCGTTGGGCTTTGCCTCGATAGTCACTTCGCCTTCCGGGTTGGTGAACTTGCAAGCATTATCCAGCAGCTTCGATAACACTTCCACTAGCCATTCGCCGTCTGCCTTCACCGGGGGCAGCTCGATCGGCACTTCTGCGGTGATGCGCGGCAGTTCTTCGGTTGCTTGGCGGGTGCGAATGCTGCTCAACGCCAGGCTAACGACTTCCTCCAAAGCGATCGGCTCCAAATGCCACTCGACTCGTCCGCTTTCCAGCCGCGACAAAGTGAGAAAGTCCTGAATCAGCTTTCTCATGCGATCGGCATCGGTCATCGCCGTATTCAGCATCACCTGCCGCAGTTCGGGCATCATATCCGGTTCGCTCACCAGGCTTTCCAGACAGACCTGAATCGTAGAAAGCGGCGTTCTCAGCTCGTGTCCAGTAATGGCGATCAGGTTGCTGCGGGTGCGCTCCAATGCTTCAAGCTGCTGGTTCAGGTCTTCCAGGTTGGCATAGGATTCTGCCTGAATCAGGGCGACACCAAGCTGTGTGGCGATCGCCTCAACCATGCCGATTTCATCATGAGTCCAGGCGTGCGGTTCGCTCTTGCAGTGATGCAGTTCCATCATGCCGAGCAGCTTGCCTTGATACACCACGGGAACCATTAGCCACGAGCGAATTTGCCAGCGATCGAGCCGGGTCTGAATCGGGGAGAAATCAAACGTTGAATCCTGGGTATTGGGAACCGAGAGGCTTTCCTGCTTTTGCGCGACGGTCTGAAACAGGGGATTACGGCTCAGTAACCATTCCTCGCCCATCAGTGAACGGATTGATGGATTCGATCGATATTCGTAGCTAATCGTCGTCGTCGTATCCGTTGCCCGGCAGCGATACAGCACACAGCGACAGACTTCCATCGCCTGTCCCAGCTCCGCCACTGCCACCTTAAAGATTTCGTTGGGGTCGAGCGATCGACGAATGGCAGACGTAATCGAATTCACCAATCGTTCTCGTCGTTCCTGGGCAGCGATCGATCGGTATGCCTTGAGCAATTTGTATTGTCCCGCCTGCAAATAAGTCACCAGTCGCTGAGCAAACGGATCGGGGTCAACCCCCAGTCCTTCGGTCGGCAGGGGGTGGGTCAGGAACATTTCTTTTGCCTGCTCAATTTTTTCGCTTAGTTCCGGTCGATAAACCTGAATGCGGTTCAACAAGAGTTTTGCTGCCTGCTCGCTCACCTGGCGATCGAACGTCCAGATGCCCTCAAAGCGGCGCGTTTGATCCATGCCTGCCGCCTCTCCTCGACTGGTAACAGGAGCGGGATAGCGTTCCTGACAAAGCAAACAAGCCGCATACTGCTGCCCAATCACCACCAGGTGCCATTCCTGACTGAGGCGATCGTCTGGCTCAAAGGCGATCGTTTCATATTCTCTCGATGCGCTTGTAAAACTGGTTTCAGGTGCAGCCAGCACATATACTTGGGGCGTCAGAGCAGCAATGCGTTCGTAGCGGTGTGCCTCCTGGCGATAAAATCGCTCACGCTGGAAGCTGGCAATCACCAGTGAAGAAGTTGATCCGCCCGCCAGGACTTGATCCTCCATTGCGTGCGAAAGGGCAGTCAGGGAGGACTTGAAGTAAAGCTGGGGTCGCAGTTGGGGCGCGATCTGCAATAACTCTTCCAGAACGGAAGTTTGGAGGCTCATTGGCAGTACTTTGTCGATCCCTACGGAAAACAGGTCGAGGTACAAGAAGCAGCTTCCTTACAAAGCTTCGCACGACTCGCAATCGGTCAGCAGGAGGGTTGTTGCACAGAGTTGCTTAGAACGGCTGGGTTTGCAAGGGGTCTCAGTCAAATCGTAAAGCGGCGGCTAGCAGACAAATCATAAGATTTGCAACCAGACGCAACACAGTGCCTCATCCTGCTCAGGAAAGATCACCTCAACCAGAGCCGGATTAGCCTGATTCCAATATACCGTTTTGGTTTAAGCAGACGGAATAGACCTACCGATCGAGCGTAAACGACAGGGCAAGCTTTGCTGTAAAGTGGCAGTATGTATGACAACGACGACTTAACCGTACTCAATGCTGAGCTGGAGACTGATCCGCTAGATGCGATCGAGCCAATCGACGCTGAAGCCGAAAAGCCTGATCCAGACGTGATGCTGCGGCTGCTGGACTCTGACAATAACCAGCAGAAAATGCTGGCTGCCCGTGCATTTTGCGAGCTCGAAGACGATCGCGCCATTCCCGCTCTGATTTGCCTGCTTACTGATGCCTGTCCTCTGATTCGGGTCAGTGCTGCCTATGGCTTGGGGCGCAATCCCAGTTCCGATGCTGTAGAGCCGTTGATTCATCAGCTTCAGCGCGATTGGAATGGCTATGTCCGCAAAGGCATCGTCTGGGCACTAGGAAACTGCCGCGATCGTCGATCGTTAGAACCCTTGATGCGAGCCTTGAGAACCGATATTTCTGCGGTGCGGCTCTGGGCGGCGAGTGCCCTGGCGCAAATGGCAAGTATCGGCTACGAAGCCATTATTACCGCACTGCCTCCTCTCATTGAAGCTCTGCGACGCGATCCGGTAGCGGCGGTGCGAAGTAACTGCGCCTGGTCGATCGGTCAACTTTGCCGCGAACTGCCTTCAAACGTGGTGTATGCAACGGCGATCGATGCCCTGATCGAAGCCTTCGCCGAAGACGAGGAAATGGGCGTGCGCGAAGATGCCCGTTCAGCAATGCTGCGAGTTGGCGATCCACGTGGGCTTCAGGTGATTGAGACGATCGAGCGGGAAGGGTTGATTTAGGGGGGAATTGATTAAACCTGCTGTGCCAGTCGATCGATTGCCTCGCCCGTGACGCGACAGATTCGCCAGTCGGGAAGTACCATTGCGCCCATCCGCTCGTAAAAGCCGATCGCCGGAGCATTCCAGTCGAGGACGCTCCATTCCAGCCGCCCATAGTCTCGCTCCACCGCCAGTTTGGCAAGGTGAGACAGGAGGGCTTTGCCAATGCCCAGTCCGCGATAGTCGGGCAGCACAAACAGATCTTCGAGGTAGATTCCGGGCTTGGTTAAGAACGTTGAATAGTTGGTGAAGAACAGCGCGAATCCCACCAAGTTTCCGGCGACCTCTGCCACGATCGCTTCTACACAGGGACGATCGCTAAACAGATGCTGCTTGAGCAGATCAAGACTGCCCGTCACCTGATGCGACAGTTTCTCATATTCCGCCAGAGCTTTAATCAGCGCAAAGATATCTGCTGTGTCTGCGGGCTGTGCCGCACGAATCAGAACAGTTTGAGACGGTTGAACAGAAGTCATGGGAGATCAGGTTGCAAATCGCCTCAACCAGTATTTCAGCAATTGCTAGCGTTTGCGCGATCGTCTGAAACAAATTCCCAGTTCCGCCCAAGATTGTTGTTCGAAGAATTCCCGATTTAGCGCAGCCAGCTTTTGAGCCGAGCCGCCACCTGAGGACGACGCAACTTTCGCATTGCCTTAGTCTGAATTTGGCGCACCCGCTCCCGCGACAAGTTAAAAATGCCGCCCACTTCTTCAAGTGTGTGGGTTTCGCCCGTGGTTAAGCCGTAGCGCAACGCAATAATGTCCCGCTCCCGCTCGGTCAGAACTTCTCCCAAAACCGAGTAAATTTCTTGCCGCATCATCGATTCGCTCATTTGAGCTTCGGGCGACTGGGTGCTGTTGTCCTCCAGCAGTTCCATCAGTTCGGTGTCTTCGCCTTTGCCAACTCGGTGGTTTAACGAGAGCGATCGACGACGGACCTGCTGCAAGTTTCGCAACTGCTCTGGGGTCATTTCCAGGGATTCTGCCAGTTCAGTCTCGGTGGGGTTTCGGTTGAGTTCTTTCCGCAGTTCCCGATGCGCTTTTTTCAGCTTGTTTAGCTTTTCGACGATGTGAATCGGCAGGCGGATGGTACGGGCATCGTTCGCGATCGTGCGGGTGATCCCCTGACGAATCCACCAGTAAGCGTAGGTCGAAAACTTGTAGCCCTTATCGGGATCAAACTTTTCGGTGGCTCTGTTGAGACCGAGTGCGCCTTCCTGAATCAAATCTAGAAAAGGGACACCGCGATTGAGATAGCGTTTAGCAATCGACACCACCAGCCGTAGATTTGATCGAATCATTTTACGCTTGGCAACGCGGCTCAAATACAGCCGATGTTCGAGCTGCCGTTCAGAAAGCTCTAGCGCAACGGCGATGTCTGATTTAACCGGGGGATGTCCGAGCTGCTTTTCTAAACGGTTTCGCAGTGTTTCCACATCTGCCAGAAACTTGACGCGTCGAGCTAGCTCGATTTCTTCGTCGGGCTTCAGCAGCGGATAGCGTGCCATTTCTTTAAAGAAAGCACCCACCGCATCGTCAGATATCGTTTTGCGGTATCCCGAAGCAGGATTGGTCAATAACTCTTCGATTTCCTCAGAGTCAAATTCAATCATGGCTCCGCCGTTTTCTGCCGTGGATTGCGACTCGGTCTGCTCGATCGATCGCAAGTCAATTGGAGTCTGATGCAGCAAATCGGGCTCGTCAAAGGTCATTAGCTGAAGGGAATCTGTCATGTCCATAAGAGTATTTGTCATGCGTTTGTCGGAGTCAGGATGAAATTACAAGCTAAATTACAAGCTACAAAGGGCAGGATGAGATAAGCGAGAAGCTTTAATTCATAAAAAGCTTAAGTAACAGAATTAACAAAACGAATGAAGGCTGCGAGAAAAGTTTTAGTTGAAACTATTTTTCAAATTAAAGAATCATTTAATTTTTCCTATCTTGAACTGTTATTTCCTGCTGGATTTGTCCAAGGGCGATCGAGCCATTTGACCCTACAAACCATTAGATTTTCAAGGGAAATGCGGTTTACTCACGTTAAGAAGCTAATTATGGGTTAAAGCCCCTCCCCACAGGGGTTTCAACTTTTCCGCACGATATCTTCTAGCTAAGGCTAATCTACAGGAACTTTGCCAGAGCTAAGCCTAACTTTAGAGGGAGTTAAGCAATAAGCTGTTGACTGCTGACTGAGTAACCTAATGCGCCCTTTTGAACCGGTGCTTGCGTCGCGAATTTTCTACTGAAAATAGACAAACAAAAACCTAATCAGTTTGAACTTAGCCGAGACACCCACCATTATTGTTGCGCTCTATAACGCTGCTGAATGAATCACACTACTAAAGCGTTCATTCTGTTGCCATTGACCGGAGCGAGTAAAGTTGAGATTACTATAGCAAGCTTCTGGCAAATGGCAAGAGCAATGGTCTTTATTTTTCAATTCGTGCAGAAAGGTTGCTCTACAAAGCCTAAACGAGGCATCTTTGTTAACTTAAATAAATCGGAGATTAGCACTTTCCTTAATTCACCCCTTGCCGTTCGATCGAGCAGAAGGCAAATTGAGTCACCCGAACTCCTTTGATGCAAGTGATGCAAGACCGAATTCTGATGCAAGACCGAATAATGTATCAAGTCAGTCATAGTCTAATTGGATGCGTGTCTATCTATAGGCAGATTTGCGGTTTTTTCAGTATCAAAATCTCGATAGACTGGCTAAACTGCAACAACCTCACCCCAAACTGCTACACTCTGCTACATCCAGCGTGATTCGTCAACTACTGCGCTACTTTAACACTGCCGCTTGATCTTATGCCAACCGTTCGTCCACTGCGAAGCAGTTCCCCCACTGGGGTTGTCGCTGCAATGCCTGACACCCCCCTCACCGCTGCGGGAAAGTTACCAATTGCGGCTGAAGCAAACGTGTCCTACGGGTCGTTCCAGTGGGTTGAGGTGCTGGTGGATTGTCCAGGAACTCAGGGACTCTATACCTACCAGATCCCTGACGATCTCAAAGTGCAGCCTGGAGATGTGGTTAGCGTGCCCTTTGGGACACAGCAAGTAGGCGGCATTGCTATTCGGTTGCTTAGTCAGCCTCCCGACCTGGATGCGGCATCGATTCGATCGATCGCTGAAGTCGTCTCGCAAAACTTCTTCCCGCCGGAATATTGGTCGTTACTCAATCAGGTTGCCGACTATTACTGCACGCCACTGATGCAGGTGATCCGGGTTGCCCTGCCGCCGGGATTACTGGGACGATCGCAGCGACGCATCCGATTGAAACCTGAAGCGATTCCAACTGAGGCAGATTTATTCTTGCAGCCGATCGCTCGCCGATTGCTCGAACTGCTTCAGCAGCAGAAACAGGGCGATTATTCCTGGCAATATCTTCAGCGACAGGTGCGCGGAGCCGATCGAGGATTGCGCGATTTGCTGCGTCGGGGCTGGGTGGAAAGCTATTTAGAATCGCCTGCTCCCATTCGTCCCAAACAGCAACGTGCCGTGACTCTGGTTGCCGATCTGCCTGCAATATCGCTGACACCTAAACAGCAAGAAATTCTGGACGTGCTGAAGCGCAGCGGTGGTGAACTGTGGCTGACCGAACTGCTGCAAGTCTGCCAGGTTACGTCATCGGTGATCAAAACGTTGGAGCAAAAAGGCTGTCTTTTAATTCATGCTAGAGAAGTGCTGCGAAGGGAATCAGGCACAATCGCCTTCGACCAACCTAAGCAGCTGAATCCTAACCAGCAAAAAGCTTGCGCTGAAATTACCGCCTTAAGCACCTATTCAACGGTGCTGCTGCATGGCGTCACAGGTTCAGGCAAAACCGAGGTTTATCTTCAGGCGATCGACCCAGTACTGCGGAGTGGCAAATCGGTGCTGGTGCTGGTTCCCGAAATTGGCTTGACGCCGCAGCTAACCGATCGATTCCGGGCAAGGTTTGGTTCGCAGGTTTATGTCTATCACAGTGCCCTAGCAGACGGCGAACGCTACGACACCTGGCGGCAAATGCTCAGCGGCAGTCCTCAAGTGGTGATCGGAACGCGATCGGCAATTTTTGCGCCCTTACCCAAGCTGGGATTAATCGTTCTTGATGAGGAGCATGACAGCAGCTTTAAGCAGGATCAGCCTGCGCCCTGCTACCATGCCCGTACCGTCGCTCAGTGGCGAGCAGAACAAATTAATTGTCCTCTAGTGCTGGGATCGGCAACGCCTTCGCTGGAAAGCTGGCTGGCAAATCATTCAACCGTTGCTCAAGGTTTCGCTGAACAGCCCGGAACCCAAACTCTATATCTTTCCTTACCCCAGCGAATTCACGACCGCCCGATGCCGCCGATCGAAGTTGTGGACATGCGCGAAGAATTGCACCAGGGCAATCGATCGATCTTTAGCCGATCGCTTCAGTCTGCCCTTGCTGAACTGCCGCAGCAGAAACAGCAGGCAATTTTATTTATTCATCGACGCGGGCACAGCACCTTTGTCTCCTGCCGCAACTGTGGTCATGTGCTGGACTGTCCCCACTGCGATGTCTCTTTGACCTACCACCAACCTCAGCCCGGCGGCTATGAGTCTTTGCGCTGTCACTACTGTGGCTTTGGTCAAGGGCATCCGCGCACCTGTCCCGTGTGTGATTCTCCTTATTTGAAACACTTCGGCAGCGGCACACAGCGCGTTATGCAGGAACTCAATCATCTGTTTCCCCAGCTTCGCTGTTTGCGCTTTGATAGCGACACGACCCGCGCTAAAGGAGCACACCGCGCTCTGCTGACTCGCTTTAGCCAGGGAGAAGCCGATGTGCTAGTGGGAACCCAGATGCTCACGAAGGGAATCGACCTGCCCCAGGTAACGCTGGTGGGAATTGTCGCAGCAGATGGCTTGCTTTATCTCTCAGACTACCGGGCAAACGAGCGGGCATTCCAGACACTCACCCAGGTGGCAGGACGGGCAGGGCGAGGGGAACAGCCAGGGCGAGTCATGCTTCAGACCTATTCGCCCCCGCACCCGGTGATTAAAGCAGTGCAGGCACAAAACTACGAGGCATTTGTCCAAACGGAGCTAGAGTATCGAGCTGCGCTCAGCTATCCCCCCCACGGACGACTGCTGCTGCTGCGGCTCAGCGGGTTTGATGAAGCGATCGTCCAGCAGACTGCAATGGAAATCGCTGCCTATCTTCGCACGATTTATTCCGACCCCGACGACAAGCTGCTTGGACCTGCCCCCGCCTCGATCGCCCGTGTTGCCAATCGCTATCGCTGGCAACTTTTGCTCAAGCTCACGCCCGACTCCCAGATGAGGCTTGATTTTGCTGGACTGCGATCGGTTTGTCCTACCGGAGTGAGCTTAACAATCGATGTGGACCCGCTGAACTTCCTGTAGTCGAAAATTTCAAAAAGCGACAAAAACAAAAAAGGGAGCGTTATGCTCCCCAATGACCTACTCTTCTGACCTTAACCAAGACGATAGAAGTGCGTTACGACTTCTTTTTCTGCCGTCGCTTCGCTGCTAAAACTGCCTTATCTACAGGAAAACCCGCAACCGGAATCACCTGATACTTCCGCTCCTCTTCAAGCCGCCTTAGCTCGGTGTAATCGACCCAGTGAATACAGTCTACTGGGCAAGTGTCGATAGCCTCCTGAATCACCTCTTCTGAATCGCCATCCTGCCGAATGACGCGAGAGCGACCGTGATCGGGTTCGATATAGAACGTGTTGCGGGCAACATGGGCGCAGTGCAGGCAACCAATGCAGGTTACTTCGTCCACATAAACCCCTCTTTGACGAACTACGCCGCCCAATTCGGGTTCAAGTCCAGTTCGCTCAGGCGCATCTCGAAGCTGTCCCCCCAGCTCGGGCTCAAAACCGCTTGGAGCGGAGGAGTCAGTCGGGAGGCTATCAGAAGACCAAGCCGCAGACATCGGAGAAAATTCAGTCATCGCATCCGCACTCAAGAAAGAACTCGCGGAAATTAGGATTGTGCCTCGAAACAATTAAACGGCTGCGCCAGCAGTCCAACGTTGCAGCACCAGACGAATCGAGCCATCCTGGTTTTGCTGCTGTTCGGTCAGCTGAAAGCCTTGCCGAGCGGTTTCCTTCATTACTGTGTGGTAAGCATATCGCTGCGTTACCCTCTTCAAAAAGCCTTCAACCGAAAGCGGCTGCCGCCAGTATTGCAGGTCAGCGACCAATTCATACTGAGCATCATTCTGGCTAAAGCCGATGTCGTAACCGTTGTCTTGCTCGATCACAACATCAGCGGTCCGGCTCTGCCCACGATAGCCGCGAACAGGCTGTGGACCAGCTTTCCACTCGATTCCCAGATCGGTCAACGCCGACTGAAGCGAGGTCAGATCACGAATTTGGGTTTTGATTTGGCTAAAGTGAGACATGGGTAACTTTGTATAAAATCGTTTGGACTATGGTTTGGACTATTGCTTGAACGGCAAAAGCGGATCTACCACTCGCCGAAAGTGGTTTGAGCTTGAGCAGAAATCGATTGCTGCACAGGCTGAGCATAGTATTCCGAGGTCGTTTCTTGACTGATAACCTGACCAAGCTGAGCTTCGATCGCCGCTGTCACTTCGGCACAGGAGGCTCCAATAATCCCAGTCACCTTTTCTTGAACGCGACCATCTGGATGAATGATGAATTCCAGCGTCTCCATTCGACCCTATCCGCTTTCAAAAGAACCATTCGAATGAGATGAACTAGCCTGCGCTGTCGATCGCTAACCGCCAGCAGCCCACTAAAGTTGCCATAAACCTATCGGCTACCCAACTCAGCACCAAGCTTCATCAAAGTTGACCAAACCAGGAAATCTGAGTTGAAACGTAAGAAATATTAGTAGACCCTTGAGGCTTTACTTCAACTCTTTAAGTTAGTTTCGCTTAACTCCTCATAGCAGTCAAGGATACCTAGAGATAGAAAAATTAATCTCATTACCTCTACCTTTCTAGAGAACTCAAGAACCTTAAAGAATTGTTAAATTACGTAACGCTCGTTAGAAGCTGAATTACTCCAATTTTCAGGAGCATCTCAGTTTTGCCCTTATAGTCCTCAGAACTCCCTATCGCTCGACTGATAGGAATGCTCCTACTTTATAGAAATATGTCTATGACTTCAGCGACTAAAAATATAGATTGGATCCGCAAAGCGGCGGTTTATTCTTCAAGATTAGATGCCTCTGCGGTTGGTAGAGTAAGGCTTTCATCTTCAAGGGCATAGACCGTTTGCATAACATAGGGTAAACCTGCGCCGCGCAGTCCACGCCGAATGCGATCGGGTGTTTCTGGAAACAGCACAAACAGAGGGTAGCTCTCGTTAGATCCCTCGCTGAGCAAATGAGCTTCTTGCTCTGACATCACCCATTCACAACCCGGATCAAGCAGAATTTGGGTTTTGCGCCAGCGACTCAGCATATCAGAAAAATCTTCGGTAGGACGGTGAATAAAGACAATCACTTCGCCACCTGCTTTGATCCGCCACTCTGGGTCGCACATCAGAATCGCCAGATCGCAGGGTAACTGAGCTGTCTGACTAGAAGAAGCGGTTGAGTCGCCCACCGTTGCCGCTCGAGTTCGCGTCCGAATTAGGGGCAGAGGCAGCGTAATCACGCTTTCATCCGGTCGTCGCATACTGGGAATCATTTCTAGATAAGGGCGATGCTGCTTCAGCAACTCGATCGCCCCCCGCCGATCGCTACATTCCGCCAGAAGTTCTTCGTATTGAGCTTGTTTAACAGGCATAGGCTTGGGCAAAGTCTCAGCAACAAAAGTTTCAGCAACAACAATGCCCCATAAAGGGGCAGAAACCGATTGCATTGATGACGATACGAAAGCAGAAGGTTAGCCTTTAATGGCATCCATCACGCTGAAGATGGGTAGATACATTGCAATCAGAATCGAACCAACCATTCCCCCTAACACCACGATCATAATCGGTTCCATGATGCTGGTGAGTGCTTTTACGGCTTGCTCGACTTCATCTTCATAGAAGTCTGCGACCTTCATCAGCATGGTATCAATTTCCCCGGTTTCTTCCCCAATGCTAATCATCTGAATCGCCATAATCGGGAAAACCTGCGCTCGCTGGAGGGCAAGACTGATCA
Organism: Cyanobacteria bacterium FACHB-502; assembly: GCA_014695325.1. GTDB lineage: Bacteria > Cyanobacteriota > Cyanobacteriia > Elainellales > Elainellaceae > Leptolyngbya_A. The sequence continues at coordinate 360,866 of JACJNZ010000029.1, forward strand.
TGCCGCCCGTCTGGACTTCCTGCTTTGCTTCATCAACTGCATTAGCAATGACCTGATTTCCTGCGGTATCGCGCACAATCTCCAGAGCAGTCAGAATCGGAACCCCCGAGCGCGACAGAGCACCAAAGGTACGGCAAAACCGCGCTGTCGCCGTCTTCTGCACTAGATCACCAAACAGCGGCATCTTCAGGAAGAAGCGATCCATTGTCACCCGCCCAACTTTAGTGTTGTAGTACTGTCGGTATGCAAAAGCGGCGGCAAAAATCGCAGCAACCAGCAGCAGCACATAGGGACTTCTCAGAAATTTGCTAATCCCAATCATAAATGCCGTGAAGGGGGGTAGCTGCGCTCCCAGTTCATCAAAAATGTTGGCGAAGATGGGCAGCAGAAAGATACACATTCCCAGGAAAATAATCGTTGCCAGAGTACCAACGGCGATCGGATAAGTCATCGCTGACTTAATCTGGTTTTGCAGTCGTGCCACATCCTCTAGCAGCTTTGCCAAGCGGTTCATGACTTCGTCGAGTACCCCGCCGACCTCGCCCGCCTGCACCATACTCACGTACAACCCATCAAAACAACTTGGGTGCTTTCGCATGGCGTCCGAGAGATTGGTTCCCTGCTGCACATCTGCACTGACTTCCTGAAGGGCTTTTTTCATTTTGGGGTTAGGGCACTGATCAGACAGCACCCCCAGCCCTCGAACCAATGCAACACCTGCATTAATCAACACCGCGAACTGTCGCGAGAAAACCGCTTTATCCTTCACCGTCACACTGGTCATGGCGGTTTGGATGTCTTCTAGCTTAAAGGTGCTGAGCTTTTCAAGCAGCCCTCGATCCTCGGTCAATTCCTGCACGAACAAACCCCGCTCCCGCAGAGCTGTCCGGGCATCGCTGGGAGACTCAGCGACAATGCGTTCACGTTTGGGATTGCCTTTCGTATCTCGCGCTCGAACAACGTAGGTAGGCATAGTTCGCAACCAAATGAAATGACAAGGATTGAGCGTTTCGGCTCTGCTCAGTCCTGTTGATCCTACCCTGTTCTATTCATTTGACTGACAGGGGGAGATAATTTGCTAAATCAGGACTGGGGAAAGCCTAGAACGGCCGGGGCATCAAGAAGCGTGATTAGTGAGCCGCAGCCATTCCTGACTTTGCAGATCCCGCAGGCGGCGCACCAATCAATCTCTGAAGTTCATCGGGTCTAGAGGTTTTAGACATGGCAGATTCAAAAGAAATCAACCCAGACTTATACTGATCCGCCAGTACTTTCTCCAGGGTTTGCATTCCCAGCTTACCGCCCGTCTGAATGGCTGAATAAATCTGAGACGTTTTGCCCTCGCGAATCAGGTTTGAAATCGCAGGCGTCACGACCATGATTTCCTGTGCCATGACTCGTCCAAACTCATTGGGTTTAGGATTTTTGCGCGGTACAAGAGTTTGGCTAAAGACCGAGACTAGAGAGTTTGAGAGCTGAACTCTCACCTGCTGCTGCCGCTCGGCCGGAAACACGTCGATAATTCGGTCAACGGTTTGAGCCGCCGAACTGGTGTGCAGCGTTCCAAAAACCAGGTGTCCGGTTTCCGCCGCTGAGATAGCCAGAGAAATGGTGTCTAGATCGCGCATCTCACCGATCAGAATGATATCGGGGTCTTCCCGCAGAGCCGCCTTGAGCGCATTGGCAAAACTCTTGGTGTCCTCGCCGAGCTGGCGCTGGTGAACAATGCTTTTGATTGGCTCATAGACAAACTCGATCGGGTCTTCGATCGTCAGAATATGCTCTGCTCTGGTGCGGTTAATCAGATCGATCATGGCTGCTAGGGTTGTTGTTTTCCCGGAGCCAGTTGGTCCTGTCACCAGGATCAGTCCTCTTGGCTTTTCTGACATCTCGCGCACCACATCTGGCAAGCCCAGCTTATCGAAGTTCGGAATTTTCGAGCTAAGTGCCCGCAAGCAGGCGGCATAGGTTCCCCGGTCTTTGTAGACGTTGACCCGAAACCGCGCCAGTCCCTTCACACCATAGGAGCAGTCCAGCTCCCAGTTTTGCTCCAGGTTTTTGCGCTGGGTATTGTTGAGCATACTGAAGATCAGTCGCTGGCATTGATCTGCGGTCATTGGCTCATCGCCGATCGGAGTTAATTTACCGCTAATTCGGAAGTAGGGCGGAACCCCGGCGGACAGGTGCAAATCAGAGCCACCCATCTCGATGAGCTGTTCCATCAAATCTTCGATCATTAACTCCATGTGGTTATCTCCGTGATTGATGTGCGTCTACTGGCAAGTCTTTGTAATTCAGCCGGGGAAAAGGGCAGCAATTAATCCTGGAAGCGAGGCGTGGTGCAGTAGGGGCAGTCCAGCCACTCGATTTTTAAGTCTGCGGTACAGCAGCGACAGGTCAGAGAAGTTTTGCGTTTTGCCTTTAGCTCTGCTTCCAAACCTGAGTCCGTAAATGTGACCCGCTCAACTTCTTCCAGCGTGGTTGATCCCTGCCGCACCAAATTTAAACTGTAGGCTAGCAGCGTCTTCATTCCTTCTTCGACCGCAGCTTCCTTAATTCGTTCGGTGGGTGCGCCTTCGGTAACCAGGGTCTGGATTCGCTCGGTCACCCGCATCACTTCATAGACCCCGCAGCGTCCCTTGTAGCCCACGCCGTGGCAGGTAGAGCAGAGCGTTCCGGCGACTCTAGCTTGCTGCACTTCCTCATGGCTTAGACTGGTTGCCCGATACAGCATCAAGTCAGGCTCCGCCGAACTCGACAGCCCAAAGCGAGAAAGCTCTTCTGGCGTGGGGTGGTACGCAACCCGGCATTCAGAACAAACGCGACGCATCAGACGCTGTGCCAGGACGCCAATGAGCGAACTGGATACCATAAAGGACTCTACGCCCATTTCTTCCAAACGAGCCACTGCGCTTGCAGCATCGTTGGTGTGCAGCGTGGTTAAAACCAGGTGTCCGGTCAAGGCTGCTTCGATCGCCGTTTTTGCGGTTTCCTTGTCCCGAGTTTCACCCACTAGAATCACATCCGGGTCCTGCCGCAGAAATGCCCGCAGAATGGAGGCAAAATCCATCCCTTTTTCGCGAATCACCTGCACCTGAGTCAGACCGGGAAGCGAGTATTCGATCGGGTCTTCGGCAGTGCTGATGTTAACGCCCGGATCATTTCGCTCTGCCAAAGCCGAGTAGAGCGTTGTTGTTTTTCCTGAACCCGTTGGGCCTGTCACCAGGATCAGTCCGAAGGGACGCGAAACCATTTCTTGAACGATCTGCAGCGTTTCCGGGTCGGTGATTAGCTTGTCGAGTCCGAGCTGAGTTGCCGAGTTGTCCAGAATTCGTAGACAGATTTTCTCGCCGTAGCGACTGGGCAACGTGTTGACCCGAAAATCGACCTTGCGATTGTCGAACAAGCGGCGAATTCTACCGTCCTGCGGCACTCGGCGTTCGGCAATATCCAGGTTCGCCATGATCTTGAAGCGGGCAGTCAGTGCCGGGATGATTTTCTTTGGCAAAGGCTCTAATCCCTGACGCAATACCCCATCTTTGCGAAAGCGAATGCGGAGAAACTCTTCCTGTGGCTCAACGTGAATGTCAGAAATGCCATCCTGCAAGGCTCTCGCCAAAATTTTGTTTGCTAGAGCAACGATCGGTGCAGCCTCCGGGTCTTGAAGTGCTGCATCCAGGTTTGCCTCAGCATCATCAGCGGTGTCTTCCAGATCCAGATATTCCAGGTTTTCGATATCGCCTTTGACATCGACTTTGGACTCCAAATCAAGCTGCTTCTGGCGTTCGACCTGCTGATCCAGGTATTGGGAAATGAGACGCTGATAGTCTTCGGTCGTGATGACCATGCGCTGTAACGCTAAGCCCTGCGGTCGCAAAATGCGGTTCAGGTCGTCCTGCGCTGCTAGGTCATCCGGGTTGACCATTGCCACCAGCACAAAGGGTGGATCATCGCTGCGCGAAAGAGGAATGAATCGATAGCGACGGCACAGATCAACCGGAATGAGCGATTCAATGAGCTGGCCAATCTGGGTGGTATTGATCTGGCTGAGTTCCGGGTCGAGGGACTCAACGCCGTAAAGAATTTTCAGCTCGAAAAGCTGCTGCTTCTTATACTGGCGAATCAGATCGGGCGGTAAAGCCTGACCCGTCAATGTCATCAGCACATCGGTTAGCGGTTTACCCGATTTCCGGCTCTCTACCAGAGCTTGCTGCATTTGCTCAGTATTGACGTAGCCGGACTGAACCAGCTTATTGCTGAACGGGGAAAAGTTGTGCTGGACGACCAGGGCACGCCGCTGCGATGAGGAGTTTGCCATAGGCTGATGCTGAAATCCCTACAAAGCTGAAATCCCTACAAATAAGAGTGTGCCCACAAAAGACACCAGAATTAAACGGTTTGAGATGATCTTGGTAATGATGATCTTGGTAATGCGTAGAGCGGCACAAAAAACCAGAGAGGCATTCTATCGACAAATAAATTTGCCCCGTGCAACTGTCGGCAACAGGGTACGCATTTGCCATACTGATGGTAAAGGGATCTTACCTGGAGCGATCGAATCAGCTTGTGCCCTGGATCACAGTAAGACTGCAAAGCATGCGGACAGTTTCCCTCGAGCCAGTCTTTATAGCATGAGGGCATTGGGGCACAACACCTGCTGAGGATGTGGTGTGGCTCAGGGCAGAAGGGCGAAGAGCAGCGTTCTCAACTGTCCGATCGGCGGGTCGATCATTTGCAGCGCAGATCCACCTCGCGCATAGGCAATGGCAACGGCAATCAGCAGACAACCTGCAAACGTCAAAATCAGGCTAAACAGCGCGAACAGTTCTCCAGCAGACAGGGGGCGATCGGTGGGGTCGAGGTAAGCAGACGATCGATACTTGCGGCCTGCAGAAACAGGACGATTCAGATCGGCAGGCGGCTGAATGACGGTGAAGCGAGAATAACCAATTTTGCGATCGTAGGCAAAGCGTCGGTCGGGATTGCTGAGCGTGGCGTAGGCTTCGTTAAGCTGCTGAAACTGGGCAGTGGCGATCGAAGCGGGCAGGGAAGTTGTGTCGGGATGATAGAGCTTACTGAGATCTCGGAATGCCTGCCGAATTTGCTGCGGAGAAGCAGAAGGATGGAGCTTGAGCAGGTCGTAGTAGGTGGTGGTGCGCTGATTCTCAGATAAGGTTTCTGTCATCGCTTGCTTCCTAAATTCTTTCTTGTTAAATAAGTTTCGGTTCTGAAAGCGACTCTAAAAAGTAACAGCAAAGCAAGTGCCAAACCATAGAGCTAAAGGAAATTCAATTTGCTCTTATTATTCGATTTCTCCTTATGGGGAGAGCAGTGAAGTTAATTCAGGAACTACATCACCATTGAGCGATTCCGCAAATATTTTGTTAGTAAAGTTTCATCAGTCAACGTGGCTTTAAAGATGCGTTTCAAGCGATACGTTGTTTAACCCAAAAATAATTTAACTGGGAATAAAAAGGTTTGGGGAGCCCCAGAAAAAGATAGTCTTTTATCCAGAAGCATCTTCCTCATAAAGCTAACTTGATAAAGCTAACTTGCTCACTAAGCCATCGATGAATCAAGCGATCGCAAACTTTTCTCAAGTCAATCGAGCGACGCGCGCAGACTCCCCACATTTCTTAATGAGTAATTTGTATTCTAGTCGGACTCGTTCTGAACACCCTGAATAAAGCCATCTGAACAAAACCATCTGAAACTGCGATCGCTGCGATTAACGATTCTCTATCGCCAACATACCTTGCTTTAAGCAGGTTGAAAATCTGCCATTCGCGTGAGGCGGATTTGTGCCAGGGTAAAAATGACCGGAATGACACGACTGTAATTAGTTGCGACAGTACGCCATCCCAGATCGGCAAAAAACCACATCCACAACGCAGGACCGACGAACGCCAGCAGGCTACGAGCAGCCCCATATCGAGCCGCGTTAACCGCCATCCCACGGGATGCTACCTGGAGCGCAGCCTGATTTTGGATTTGAGCTGCAACTGCCGCTCCGCCGTGGACGACCGCCTCTTTTGCGACCTGATACGTTGCCCAGTGAATCGCAAACTGCCGGGCTAAAATCTGCAACAGCCAGGGACGAATCATAGAATTGACCGCTAGCGCACTGCCTCCCTTCAGCAGCAGGCCCACCGGATCATTTTGAGGCGATCGAGGCAATTGCTGAGCCAACTGCGATTCATTGACCACCTGCTGAATCTTGCCATTGAGTACCCGTTTTTCTGAGGCAGGCAGATTTTCCCAGGCGCGGTGCAGCAGATACAAAAAAATCTCGGCTTCTAGCTCTTCGGTGGTGAAGCTCTGGGAGTAGGGAAGCTTGAGATAGCGGCAGACCCGTACCAGAATTTGGCGATAGCTGATATCCGACGACTTGCGGCGCAGCACAGTTACACCATCCGCCGCCAGAAACCGAAATCGTTCTTCGATCGCGTCAATCTGCGCTTGGCGGGATTGGCTGCATACTTCGATCGGCTGAGGCGTGTAAACATAGTCAAGCGGATTAAATCGACGGCGAAATAGAATTTCGGTTAGGAGATGGAGTTCTTCGTCGTTTGCCAATTCCAGAGGCACTCTTAATTCGTCCAATGCTCCACCCTCCTCCATCATCCCGTGAACGTAATTTTTGAGAGATTTTTAATCGTAAATTCAGTGGCTATAATTTGACAGCCATTTCCCCATATTCTACTGAAAGATAGAGGATTTCATCCGAGGGACATCAATGGAAAGTGTGGATGTCGCTGTAATTGGGGCAGGACTAGCAGGGTTAACCTGTGCCCAGCAACTTCGGCAAGCAGGCTATCAGGTCATTGTGCTGGAAAAATCACGCGGATTGGGCGGCAGAGCAGCCACCCGACGATTGCTCGACACCTGCGCCGACCACGGGTTGCGTTATCTGGACGAGCAGGGCAACCGATCGCAGGAATTCATCGATCGGCTACTGAGCGCGGGCGTGATAACTCGCTGGACAGAAGTAGCTCATACCCTAAATACCTCTGGGCAGATCAGAGCCGATGCTACACCCTCGCCTCGCTACATTGCACCTGCGGGCATGAGTGCGATCGCAAAAGAGCTGGCGATCGATCTAGATGTGCGGCGAAATCAGCGAGTGGGGTCAATTTTTCCCACCCGGCAGGGCTGGAAATTTACGATCGAAGCTGAGCAGACAATCGCTGCTCCGGTGGTTGCTCGATCGTTGGTAGTTGCCATTCCTGCACCGCAGGCACTCGCCTTACTGGAGCCAATCGCTGATTCCGAAGCGTTCGCTGATTTTGAAGAATTAGAAGAATTAAAAGAAATGCAGCTCAAGCTGCGATCGGTTCAGTTTGACCCCTGCATAACTGCAATTGCCGTTTACCCCGCAGCGCGACTGGCTGACTTACAAGCCGTTGTTTGGAAAGCCCTGACGCTGGAGAGCGATCCGATTTTGAAATGGATTGGGTTAGACAGCAGCAAACGCCCCAACGCTACTCAGCCCGTTTTGGTGCTGCACAGCACTGCTGCTTTTGCAGAACAGATTTTTGATGCGCCGGATCTGCGAGCGATCGGTCAACAGATACTCGATCGGGCTGCCCAGCGGTTAATGCCCTGGTTCAACGCGGCGGAGTTACTTCAGGTTCACCGCTGGCGATATGCATTTGTGAGGCAATTCCTCACCGAATCCTGCCTGATCAGTCGAGTGCCGCTGCCGATCGTCTGCTGTGGGGAATGGTGCGGTGGACAACAGGTAGAAACCGCATTAGCCTCTGGGGCAGCCGCAGCCGTGCAGATTGAGACAATGCTTAATAAGAATTGAGGGGCGATGTCGCTGAACGAATGACGCAGGACGCTCTCAGTGCTTTGGGTTTAATTGTTTTGGGTTTAATCCTGTCCTTTTACTTACCCCGCACCTGACGATTTCTCTCAACTGCTTTACTGCTGCCAAGATGCAATCCGTGAATTCCAGGTTCATCCGCTAACTATCAGCAACCATTACTAATATTGCTCTGTAAAATTACGATCGCTGCTTTTTCCGTATTTTTTGGAGTTCTTTGTTTCTTAATTAAGCAGTTATGAACTGCGAAGCGAATTTGTCAAAGTTATGACAGGTTTATTCGCGGCACGGGGAAAGCTAGGGCAGAAGCAATTGGGCAATCGATATGCAAACAAGAGCCGATCGTGATAGCCAACTGGGCGGAGCAAAACTCCTTGGCTCTTCTGCCAAAGGTTCTCTAAAGCAGAAAACTGACCTGGATGATCTTTATCGCTTTAGCGTTAATGGACGCAGTCGTGTCGACCTTGCACTGACAGGGCTTGCAAAAAAGACCAATGCAAATATCGAGCTATATCGACTGGCGCGCCCGTTGCGTCAAGTTGTCCGCAGCATTGGCAAAATCGACTTTAGACAACTCCGAGGAAATCAGCGACGGGGAAATTTGCAGCTTGTCGGAGCATCCAGACAGGGTGGTAACCGCAATGAACTGATCAGTACAGAACTGGAGTCGGGCGATTACATTGTGCGAGTTACGCAGCGTCAGGGAAACTCTAGCTACCAGCTCAGACTATCCAATACTCTGATTCTGCCTTCCGTGCCTCCGGTTGCGCCAACTGACCCGATTTCGCCTCCTCCGCCAACTGACCCGATTTCGCCTCCTCCGCCAACTGACCCGATTTCGCCTCCTCCGCCAACTGACCCGTCTGTGCCAATCCCGTTGACTATTCCAACCTCAAGTCCGGTTTCAGGTGCAGTGAGCGATACAGCTCAGCAGACGACCTACTCTTTCAGCATTGCAACTAAAGGCGATTATCTGTTTAATCTGGCTGGTTTGACGGGCGATGCCAATTTACAAATTCTGGGTGCAGATCAAACCACGATCGTTAGGACTTCAGCGAATGTAGGCGCGAATCCAGAACAGTTCCTCCAGTCAATGGCTCCGGGCAACTATTTCGTTCGGGTTTATCAAAAAGCTGCGGGGGAAAACTCAAACTATCAGCTCACCATTACCGCCCAGACCGATGGAGTCAGCAATCAGCAGAATCCTGCGACTTTGATTCCCGGACTTGCCGATACCACATTGACTCGCCGCAACTATGTAGGGAACGGCTTAGCATCTCCCGTAGACTACTATGAATTCACCACACCGTCCAGCGGAGCTCAATTCTTGACGGTGGAAATGGTTGACTTGTTTGACAACCTCGATATCGAGCTTTACGAGAAACCTGCTGATCCCAATGCTGCTCCTGATAAAAACATTGGGCCCTCAAACCGACCGGGAACCAGCGCAGAAATCTTTGGGGGAACGCTGGGCGCAGGTAAAACCTTTATTCTCAAGGTTCTGCCGGGTAAGGTTCTGCCGGGTGAAGAAGCTGGAACTGGCTCAACCTATCGGCTAAATCTTCGCCTCAGCCCCACCCAGTCACTCCCCAGTGTGGCTCGCGATATTGCTTTTGGTAGCTCTGGCTCTAGTGCATCCAACTTAACTGCGGTCGGCGGCTTTGCCTATTTCACCGCAAACGACGGCACGGGTAACGGGCTCTGGATCAGCGACGGAACGCTGGACGGAACCCGAGAACTGGGCAAGTTTAGTGCGATCGGTGAATTTGCTGCTGTGAACAACACGCTTTATTTCACCGCAAACAACGGCGCAACTGGTCTGGAACTATGGCGATCGGATGGAACTGCCGCCGGAACGAAAATCGTTGTGGATAAACTGCCGGGAATCACGAGCTTTAACCCCACCAAGTTTACCGTCGTTAACAACCGTCTCTACTTCTTTGGGCAACCTGGAACCAGTGCCGCGTCGAAAGGTCTGTTCTATGTTGATGCAACGGACACTTCAAGCGACCCGATTAAGGCAGTCGTTGATTCCACTAACAATGTTGCGTTTAACCCGCTGTCATTCAACAATCTGACTGCGTTGGGCAACACGCTTTACTTCACAGGCAGCGAGGGCACGGGGTCAAGTGGCACAGGCAACGAACTGCTGCGGATTCAAAATGCGAACACTTCTACCCTGATCAGTACCGCAAAAGACATCTGGCAAGGAGCCGATCCCTCTAACCCGCAACACCTCACACCCGTTGGCAATAGCCTTTTCTTCCAGGCTCGCGCTCCCCTCAACGGTCCAGCCCAAACCGAACTCTACCGCTTAAATGCAGACGGCACCACGCTCACCGCATTTGATCTGCCTCCAGAACCGCTCAACTCAAATCCGAGCAACCTGTTTGAAATCAACGGAACGCTTTACCTCACAGCAAATGCAGGTAATACTGGCATAGAGCTATGGGCACTGCAAAATGCTGAAACGGCAGTAGGTTCGCAGGCTGCTACACCGCAGATTCCTGTGCGGGTACGCGATATTAATCCGGCTGGCCCATCGAGTCCGTCTAACTTTGTAAATCTGAACGGAACGCTTTACTTCATTGCAGACGATGGCACAGGGAAATCGCTCTGGCGGACAAAGACTGAAACCACGAATGGACAAACAGCAATTACCGCAGAGAAAGTGTCTACGGTTAACAGCAAATTCAATGGCGTAACGGATATCAAGAATTTGACTGTCGTGGGTCAGGGTACGGCAGCGCGGCTCTACTTTGTGGCAACTCAAAATAACGACACAGAAGTTTGGTTTAGCGATGGCACCGCAGCCGGAACGGGCTTCTTCGATGTCAATAGTACGGGGTCATCCACTCCGGGGCAGCTCACCAACATTAATGGTCGCCTTTTCTTTATTGCCTCGACAAACGAGCGCGGTGCAGAGCTCTGGAGTTTTTCTGGAATTCCTGTTCCGTCCTAGCCTGCCAAAGTTGTACCCCTGTTGTAGCTAGACTTTTATTTCTACTGCATTTCCACAGTCATACTCAAAAGTGATACTTAAAAGGGAGGTGAGCTTCGATCGCTGATCTCCCTTTTTAATTTAATAAACTTGCTTGGAAAATTGCGTTTCATCCGTAATGGTAAGCGCGATCGCGATCATCGTGTTTCCCGCATGAATCAGAGGAATTGTGCCAGTTGGGGACAGAGGGATTGCAAAAGCGGAATGGGTATAGCAGAACCCTGCCCAGAATTGACCCGCGGGGGGAGACGGTTCGAGCAGTAATTAATGACTTTTCTAAACTGCCTCTAGCATCACAAGCTAAACAGCCGTTATTTAATGCCCATATTTAGTACACAGGCAATAGAGTTTGCTTCTCTTACCGCAGAAACGCCATTTGTTGACTCGGCGGCTCGTAGCCCAGATGCTTCCAGGCCGCAGGGGTAGCAATTCGTCCGCGTGAGGTGCGCTGAAGGTAGCCGATTTGCAGCAGGTAGGGTTCGTAAACTTCTTCGATCGTCTGAGCGTCCTCTCCTGTCGCAGCAGCCAGCGTTTCCAGGCCCACCGGACGACCCGCAAAATTTTCGATCATCACGGTCAGCAGACGGCGATCGGTCAGGTCTAATCCGCAGGGATCGACCTTGAATAGTTCCAGCGCATCGGCGGCAAGGGGTTGATCGATCGTGGCTCCTTTGGCTCTGACTTCCACAAAATCTCGCACGCGGCGCAGTAACCGATTGGCGATTCGGGGTGTGCCTCTGGCGCGGCGGGCAATTTCGCTGGCTCCCGCTTCAGTGGTGGGAGTGTTGAGAAGCTGGGCGGTTCGCAAAACAATTTGCGTCAGTTCGTCTAGCTCGTAAAACTGGAGCCGCTGGATAATGCCGAAGCGATCGCGTAGTGGCGAGGAAAGTGCCCCCACCCTGGTCGTTGCTCCGATTAGCGTAAACCGATGCAGCGGAATGCTTCGCATCCGGGCACTTTGTCCTTTGCCGACGGTGATATCTAGTCGGAAGTCTTCCATTGCCGGATAGAGAATTTCTTCGGTGACTCTGGGCAATCGGTGAATTTCGTCGATAAACAACACGTCGCCCGGTTTCAGCGTCACCAGTAGCCCAGCGATATCACGTGGACGTTCCAAAGCCGGAGCGGTAGTAATTTTGCACTCCACACCCATTTCTGCCGCCAGAATCAGCGACATTGTAGTTTTGCCCAATCCGGGCGGACCGTAAAGCAGCAGATGATCCAGTGCCTCTTGCCGTGCCTGAGCCGCTTTAATCGCAATCTCCAGCACTTCCTTCAGTGCCTTTTGTCCCACGTATTCTTTGAGCTTTTGGGGACGCAGGGTTTCTTCTTGCCGACCCGCTTCTTCTAGGCTGGCACTGGGCTGAAGCAGGTCATCCGGGGCAGCGACGACTCTGCCTCGGGTTTTGCCATTCGAGCCACCCGGCTTTGGGCTGTCTGGTGAAGGTTGCTTAGAGGAAATAATTGCCATAGGGCGAACTGCTGCTATCCGAGGGACACGCTGGATTTAGTACATCTGGACTATTCCAGGCTTGACTGAATTCTATAGCGTTTTTAACAAAGTGAGAGAGGCTTTTCGCTAAATCTGCGGCATACCAATGTCTGCGGCATACAATGAAAGCTCCTGAGTGAGAAAGTTCCCGACTGATGAGGAAGCAACCCTATGCTAGCCGTTCCTGCCAATATTTCCTTTCAGCAAGCGATCGAGCTAACTCAAGCTTTAGTGTCTCGCATGGAACAGGGTACACTATCTGACGCTGAAATTGCACAGACAATTGCGGCTTTGGTTCAGACGGTAGACGGCGCACGCGGCTTTTTTGTGGGGTATCTGACGGACGATCGCTCCCTTGCCGACCATCCAACCGAAGCAGTAATCAGTGCCCTGCGAACGTCACCTGAAGTCGCTGCTGATTTGCTGGTGAAAAACCTGGCAATGTCCACCGCGGTGGCAATCACTCACCGTCGTAATGACAATTTAGATATGGCGCAGGGATCGGACCGGGTTCGATCGCGTACAACCGCCTTAATTCAAAAGCTTCAGCTTCCTGAAATTGAGCAAAAGGCGAAACAGCTCCGGGCAGCTACGGAAACGGGCGGCGGGGAGTATGAGGATTTTTTGAATCGATGGAAGTATGACGCAGAGCAGCGGTTGGCGATTCGGGAGGCGATCGAGCAGGTGTCGGAGTAGATGGGTGAATGGCTGGATGAGCGAGGAGATGAGGGGACAGGGTGTGGGGTGCGGCTTTAAACGACCTTTGTTAGATCGGCGGGTTAGGTCGGGGAGCAGAGAATGGACTGGACGCAGGGATTGGGGAATCGGGCAGTTGAAGGGTTTTGGCGATCGCTGATTGCGCCGATTCAGGAATGGCTCGATCAGTATCCGTGGCTAGAATGGCTGTTGCAGCATCCGTTGTGGCTAGTGGGGCTGTTTGTGCTGGTCGTTTTTTTGTTTGCCGGGCTGCTTCAGGCGATCGGGCGGCTGACGGAGAACATTTGGCTGACGCTGCTGGGGCTGCCATTTCGCTTGATAGGCTGGGTGGTCGTGGGGTTGGTTTGGCTGGTGCGGTTTGTCTTTGGCAAGCGTCCGTCGGAAGTGAAACCAATCTCAGAAGTGGAGTTAGCTGAAGTGAAGCCCGAAAATCGGCTGCAAGAATTGCTCGCTCGGCTAGATGCGATTCGCTCTGAAGAGGAAGCTTTGCTGCGGGAAGTAAAAGAGATTTTAGCGGCGAAGGAGGACAAGTAGGGGCACTCGATCAGGATTGGGATGCAGGATTGCTTTTGGGGATAAGCGTGTAAAGCCCGCCCAGGGCCAGCCAGTTGAGCAAGTTTACGCGGATGTCGTGATAGGTGACATCAAACAGGGCAAAGGCACTGAAGGCGAGCACTGCCAGTAGATAGCCTGTGAGCAAGGCTTGACGGTTCGATCGAATCAGGTTTGGATCTTTTGCCGCGTCTGAGAAGATTGCCCGTCCTGCCCGAAAGCATAGCCAGCCAATAAACAGGGTGAATCCGATCGCCAGGGGAAACCCCGCTTCACTCGTCAGCAACAGCCAGAAATTGTGAGGATGAGTTGCATCGGCGCATTCGACCGGAATCACACGATAAACGCGACGCTGAGCCACGCATTCAGGGAACTGAGCCAGCAGGCGATCGACATACAAAAACTTAAAGTTGCCCAGCCCCCAGCCGAGCCAGGAGCGATCGTGAATCAGTCCGCCTGCGATTTGCCAAATCCGTAAGCGGGAGTCATCGAGCCAGGTCAGGGAAAGCGATCGTCCGCCAATGCCAAAGCCGATCGCGCCTGCCATGATTCCGGTGAGGCTAATCAGTCCAGCCATCAGGACAATTCGATTCGATCGATTCAGAATGCTATAGACCAGAATTAGCAGAATGGCGATTAGCAGACCGTTGCGAGAACCCGAACTGAAGATGCCGAGCAGCGTGGAGTAAGTGCCGACATACAGCAGCCGTTGGCGGAGGGACGGCAATCGAGGCGGCGCAGTTTCTCCTGGAGAGCTATCAGGTTTGAATGACTGGCGAACGCTTTGGTAATACAACACCCCCAGCCCCAACGCTAGAATCACGACCAGATAAACCGCCAACGAATTCGGGTGATTAAACATCAGCATTGCCCGACCTGCATGAGGCGCAGAGCGTATCCAACGCACAAAGGGAATTCGACGCAGCGATCGGGGTAATCCGTCTGCCTTGAGAACCGCCTCGACACCGGCATAAAGATTAATCGGAATCGTGGCAATGACCCAATCTGTCGTTAGGAGTGCTAACCGCTCTGCGTTCTTAAAAAAGTGGGGCAAGACGGCAAACAGCAGAAAAAAGGGCAGAAAGTGAATGAGCTGGAGGAAGGCTTCGCCGCGATCGTAGGCAAGCAAAGAACTGAGCATCAGCAGCCCACTCAAAATTAGTAAACTGTTGCGCGTTGGACGATCGATGGCTGATTTACCGTGAGTCAGCGCGTAGCCCATTGAGGCAGCAATGCCCGCCATGCTGATCACATACAGGTATAGAAAACCAGCCAGCGACCCGCGAAAAATGCGATCGAACAAACGGTTCTGCGAGGAAGGCGTTTCGGTCATTCGTTCAGTCTAGTAGGCTCCTTCCCCAGTCACCACGACCCAGATCGTCCGCGCCAGAATGTAGACATCGAGCCAGACCGACCAGTTTCGCACGTAGTAGGCATCAAGGCTGACCCGCTCTTCGTAAGTAATGTTATTGCGTCCCGATACTTGCCAGAGTCCGGTGAGCCCGGGGACGACTTTGGTATAAAGAGAGAATTTGTCTTTATAGCGTGGAATTTCTTCTTCAACGATCGGGCGAGGTCCAACCAAGCTCATTTCGCCTCGCAGGATATTCCAGAGTTGGGGCAGTTCGTCCAGGCTCGTGCGGCGCAAAAACCGTCCCACCCGAGTGACACGCGGGTCATAGCGCAATTTCTGATCGCGCTGCCATGCCTCGTTCATTTCAGGATGGGCTTCCAGGTAGTCCTTTAAAACCCGATCGGCGTTCTGAACCATTGTGCGAAACTTCCAGGCTTTGAACTCCTCTCCACGCTGACCGAGACGAGTCTGCCCATAAAAGATGGGTCCCGGTGAGTCGAGCTTGATCAACAGCGCAATGATCACAATCATCGGCAGCAGAATAAACCCGCCTAGCAGTGTGGCAATCAGATCGATCAAAAACTTGGCAAATCTGGGTCCGGGCAACAACAATCGCTGCCGCACTTCCAGCCCCAAAACGCCGCCCATGTCTTTTGCCGAAACCCACAGACTTGCAAACTCAAACAGGTCAGGAATAATCAGCAAATGGGCAAAGCCGCTGCCGTATTGCTCAATCACATATAGCAGCCGATGTCGTGCCACTCCAGGCATCGCCACGATCGCATAAGGAATATGTCGTTTGCGTGCCAGCTTAGGAGCCAGTGCCATTCCACCAATTACCGGAACGCCGTGCAGCAAACCATGCTTTTGCGGGTCGTCGTCCAGCACCAGGACAGGCTTCAGACCGATTCCGGGACGACGCTTCAGCGTCCGAATCACCATTTCCCCGGTTTTGCCTGCCCCCAGCACCACGACCGGATAGCCCCACCAAGGCTGTGGCGCAAAGATCGATCGCACCAGGCCGCGACACAGGGGAACCAGCACCAGCGAAAACATCCAGCCCAGCACAAACACGCCCCGGTCATATACTTCGCCTTCGCGCTGCATAAACAGGGTGGCTGCCAATGCCAGATAAATTAGCGTGGTAGACAGACTGAGCCAGCGCATTTCATCCACTGGGCTGATCGCAACCGCCGGATACAAGCCGATCGTTGCATAAGCCAGCACAAATAGCCCCAGCGTCGGAAAGAGCTGCCAGTAGAGGGTAGGCTGCAACTGTCCTTCTAGAAATAAATGCAGGTAGACGCTCAGTATTGCTGCAAAGCAGAGTGCCAGCACGTCTGAGGCAATCATCAGCGCAAACGTGGGTAACGATCGCGTCGAGAGCGATAGCGTCACTAAGGCAGGTCGTAACGTTCGGTTTAACTGCATTGCAATCGATTACTCCTCACGTCACTACTCTAGGGCATCTCCTGCTGAATCTTGCTGAAAATCTGACCATTTTTGCGCTACATACTCAGAAAATGCCTGACGAAAGCGATCGGTTGAGAAACGATCGGCATTTTGCTGTAAATCAGCAATCTCAAACGCAAATTTGCCCGATTCAAACAGACGCACGGCTGTCATTAAGCTTTCGACCGTTTGTTCAGCAAACAAAATCCCGGTTTTGCCTGGAATCACCGTTTCGACCGCTCCCCCTTTACCGTAGGCGATCACGGGTGCGCCTGCCGCCTGTGCCTCAACCAGCGAAATGCCAAAATCTTCTGCCGCCGCATAAACAAACGCCCTGCATCGTTGCATATAGTGGACGATCGCTTCCTCCGATTGGTGTCCTAAAATTTCAACATTTCTGCCTGCGATCGCCCGGAGCTGTTTTTCGCCCGCTCCGCCCCCGATGACCACAAGCGGCAAGCCCAGACGGGTAAACGCCTCCACAATTACATCCACTCGCTTGTAGGGCACAAACCGGGACAAGGTGAAGTAAAAATCTTCTCTTTGGGACGGGGCACGAAATCGATCGATCGCGACGGGCGGATAAATCACGTCTGCCTGCCGCCGATAGGTTTTCCGGATCCGCTGCGCCACATAGCGCGAATTGGCAATAAAGTGATCGACCCGGTTAGCAGTCGCCAGATCCCACAGTCTGAGATAATGCAGCGTCAGGTTAGCAACTCCCGCCTTGACTCCCCTTTTCAGGTTTGCGCCTTGAAGATACTGCTGCTGCAAATCCCAGGCATAGCGGACGGGCGTATGCACATAAGACAAATGAAGCTGATCGGGGCGCGTTAAAACGCCTTTCGCCACTGCATGATTGCTAGAAAAAATTAAATCGTAATTGGATAAATCAAACTGCTCGATCGCCAGAGGCATCAGGGGTAAATATTGCCGGAAGTGAGGATTGGCAAACGGAAGACGCTGGATAAACGAGGTCTTAACCGACTTGTTGCGAATAAAATACCGCAAATCTTCCGGCAGAAATTCGACCAGGCTAAATAAATCTGCCTCTGGATAGAGACTCAAAATCTGCTCGACGACTCGCTCCGATCCAGCGTGAGTCACTAGCCATTCATGCACGATCGCAACTTTCACTGCTGCCTCCCACCCCGACGCTCTGTTTAAAAATTGTCCCAGGTTGAAGGAGGTTTCAACAAGTTTTGTTGCTTTTCGATCGATTACTGCATGCCCTGACGGCTGACGCTGGCTGCCTGCTGCTGATTGGCATACATTGCCCGAATTACAAGAGCCGGATCGACCCAATTGCTATCGTATTTCAAGCCCCAGTGCAGATGCGGCCCAGTGGTGCGTCCGGTCATGCCGACTCGTCCGATTCGGTCTCCTGCGCCGATGGTTTGACCCAGCTTGATTTGTAGTCCACCTTCGCGATCGAGCAAGTAGCGTCCGCTGCCGTCTTCTTCGACGTGACCTTGCATGTGACAGTAAATGTGCGTCCAGGGTCCAGATTCCACCACCACCGAACTGCCACAGTTGGTATTGTCGGTGACTTCAACCACTTTGCCCGCCCACCAATTGCGAATATAGCTGCCTTCGGGAGCTGCCAGATCTAGCCCGTAGTGAAACTCCTGGCTGTAGCCACCCGTTGCAGACTGCCGATAGCCAAAAGGCGACGTATAAGCCTGGAAATTTTCGACCGGAAACGATGCGCCGTACCAGTTGCCCGTGGCGATCTGCTGCGGATTGACCTGAGCGACCTGCTGCGGTTCCCTAGCCGAGTTCAGGGCGATCACCCCTTTGGAGGACTGCGAAGCCGACTGCGATTGCGATCGGGACTGTGGCTGGGGTGATTGCGACTGCGATTGCGCGACTGTTGAACCCGAAGCAGGTCGCACCTCAAAATTTAGGGCAGTTTCCTGCGAGGGAGGAGCCGGAATTTGAATGGCAGGGGTGCGATTGTCTAAAGCAACATTCGGCTGATTGCTCAAGTCCCAAGCGTTGACCATTTTTTCGCCAAACTGGAGGGCGATCAGGGTACAGAGGCTAATTCCTGCCAGCAGAAAGAACCTGGCATAGCGTTTAACTGTTTTCTGCGTCATTTTTCTGCGTCATCAACTTTCTGCAATCTGGTCTGCAATCTGGATCTGCAAGGGCTTCCGGCACAGGGGGCTGGAATGGGTCAAAAATTCACGCACAAGGAAAAAGTTTCGATCGATCGCCTTTCAGCACATTCAGGCGGAAACGACTGCGATCGGTAAAATCCGAAGCGTCAACACAGTACCTTAGCAAAAATTGATTTCCGATGACACTAAAAGCTTAATCAGCCCCTAAAACTTTAAAGGCAGAAATCAAAGCAGAAATCAACTTAAGTGCTAGATGTGAGCATTGGCTCCGGTAAACAACGCTAGACTTGACTGGCTTTTACAAAGAATAGACAGATTTTGACAAATTTTCCAGAGGTTGAGCAAGGTTGAAGCCGGTTGATTATTGCGACTGCCGTAACCCGATCGCTCGAATCACTCCGGTCGCAAATAAAGTCTTAGTGAACTCAGGGGATCTTCGGTTGACTGTCATCCAACAAAGAGGATTAATCAGTATGGATACGAACAGTTACTTAAAGCAAAAGAAAAGTAAAATTTTCCTTAAGTAGTTTTACAAGTAATTCTAGCTTTACAAGTAATTTGACGTTTTGCCTTTTCCCGCACCGCTGTGGTGATTAATAATGGTCATGAGTGACGTTTCCCCCAGCTTACTGACTGCCCTCGCTCAGGTCGATCGGGCGCACGGGCTAACCGAGCGGATGCAGGCATTGCCCCTGGAGCAATTCCAAAAGCTTCTGGAGCGCATTACTGGGGAGTTTCAGCACTTTCTCAAGGCAATCGAGCTAATCAACGACGAAACGCTAGAAACGCTGCTGGAGCAAATTCTAGAAGCATTTACGCTGAAGATCGGGCAGCTTCTAAACGCAGACCGCACCACCATTTTTCTGGTTGATCGAGAGAAGGAGCAGCTCTGGTCAAAAGTTGCTCAGGGCGCAGACGGAGAGCTGATCGAGATCCGCGTTCCCCTACGAGCTGGGATTGCAGGTCAGGTGGCAGTGACCGGAGAATGCCTCAATATCCCTGATGCCTACGAACATCCGCTGTTTAACCCCGAAGTCGATCGCCAGACCGGATACCGCACCCGCACTATTCTCTGTATGCCCGTGCTGAGCATGAGCGGTCAGGTGGTTGCTGTTGTGCAGCTCCTCAATAAGCAAAGCGACGCTCCATTTGATGCTCAGGACGAACGTCTGTTTGGCGAGTTTGCTAAATCAATAGGCATTATTCTCGAAAGCTGTAATTCTTTCTACATCGCAGCTCGAAATCAGCGCGGCGTATCAGCTTTGCTGAAGGCAACTTCTTCGCTAGGGCAAAGCCTCGACCTCGAAAAAACCCTGCGCGTTGTCATGACCGAAGCCCGCATCCTGATGCAGGCAGACCGCAGTACCCTGTTTTTGCTCGATCGCGAAAGCAACGAACTCTGGTCAAAGGTAGCAAAAGCAGACGGCGAAACCCTACTCGAAATTCGCATTCCAGCCGATCGGGGGATCGTGGGTTTTGTTGCCTCCACCGGACAATCGCTCAACGTTCCCAATGCCTACGAAGATCCCCGGTTTGATTCCACCGTCGATCGTCAGACCGGATACCGCACCCGTACCATTCTCTGTATGCCCGTCTATAACTCTGAGGGCAAACTGATTGGTGTAACTCAGCTCATCAACAAACTCCAGGGCACGTTTAACGCCTCAGACGAAAAGTTTATGCAGGCGTTCAATATTCAAGCCGGGGTCGCGCTGGAAAACGCCCAACTCTTCGAGCGAGTGCTGCTGGAAAAGCAATATCAAAAAGACATTTTGCAGAGCCTTTCGGATGCGGTGATTTCAACCAATACTAAAGGCGAAGTTGTCACAATTAACGAGGCAGCTCTGCGACTACTGGGCTGTGGTGCTCCTAAGCAGGAATCCGCCCAGAGCGATCGATCGCGGCAAAACCATGAACGGCAGGAACACCAGGCATGGCAGCAACGGTTGAGTGGTCAGCTCGTCTGGGAGGTTGTGCCGATCGATCACCTTCAGATGCGCCTGCACGATAGCCTCACCTACGGAGCGAAGCACTACGTCCCCGAACAAACGCTGAACCTGGGCAATAGCCCGTTCTGGCAACAGTTTGAATCACAGGGGCATCAGCCGATCGAACACAGCATTAATTTAACAGTGAATCCGCTCACTAACCCGGAAGGACAGGTGCGGGGCGGGCTAATTGTGCTGGAAGACATCAGCCAGGAAAAGCGCATGAAGGCAACGATGTATCGCTACATGACGCCGAGCGTGGCAGAACGAGTAATCACGCTGGGCGAAAACGCGCTGCTGGGTGGCGAACGCAAAGAAGTCACAATCCTCTTCTCGGACATTCGGGGCTATACCTCCCTGACTGAAAAGATGGAGGCGGCTGCAGTGGTGTCGCTGCTAAACCACTACTTTGAGACGATGGTGGAAGCGGTGTTTAACTTTGAAGGCACACTCGATAAATTTATTGGCGATGCGCTGATGGCCGTGTTTGGCGCACCCCTGCCGATCGAAAACCATGCCTGGAAAGCTGTTCAGTCTGCCCTCGATATGCGCCGACGACTGGCAGAGTTGAACCGCGCTCGCACTCAAGCAGGGAATCCGCCCCTCCGCATTGGCATTGGCATCAGCTCTGGGGAAGTCGTTTCGGGCAGCATTGGCTCCCAACGCTTGATGAATTACACGGTCATCGGCGACGGCGTGGATGTCAGCTCTCGTCTAGAAGGAACCACGAAAGAATACGGCTGCGATATTATCCTCAGCGAATACACCTATCGCCTCTGCGCGGATAAAATCTGGGCACGCGAACTCGATCGGATTCGGGTAAAAGGCAAAACCAAACCTGTTTTGATCTACGAGCTGTTAGGCGATCGGCGATCGCCCCTTGATACCAACACACAGGAATTTCTGCATTTTTATCAGGCAGGGCGCACTGCCTACAGCAACGGCTGCTTTGGACAGGCGATCGACTACTTTAGACACGCAAAACGGCTGAGGAGCTTTGATCCGGCAACCGATTTATATCTGCAGCGATCGCAAAAACACTTGACCAACCCCTCCGCAGCCTGGGAAGCGGGCTAAAGCTCGTTTGGGGAAGAATGCTCTTTTACGTGAATCGGAAGGCATCATGCTAAAGCTGGATGTTTTTCGTCCATTTAATAAATTATTCTTATTTTGATACATACAAGCATTACAGCCTTTTTCACTCACTTAAGGTATGGGGAGTGTGGAGGCTTCGCACCCATCCAAGGGTAAAACTTCTGCACCCCATTTTTTATACTTCTTTTGTACTTCATCAGCCTGAAAACGGCTGTATTGCTTCATCACAGCACTATTGCGAAACACGGCTTAAGCAATCGAATGAAAGACCAACTCAGAGGACACTCTATTCAGCTCGGACAGGGCAAGCTGTTCTATCGAGCGGCGGGCAATCTAAATCAGCAGACCCCCATTTTCTTTTTACATGGTTGGGGCATCTCGACGGAACCTTATCAGGAAGTGCTGTCGCTATTTGCGCGTTCCCATGCGCTGGTTGCGCCAGATTTGCCTAGTTTTGATCAGTCCAGCGATCCCCGGCTGTTTACCAGTTATCAGAGCTTTGCCGATCGCCTGATCGAACTGCTCGATCTGCTGAAGCTGGAATCGGTGCATTTAGTCGGCCATTCACTGGGTGGCGGGATTAGCATTTGGCTGGCAGCGCACTATCCCGATCGCGTCAAAAGCCTTAGTTTGATAGACAGTACCGGAGTTCCGTCAGGTTCGGTTCCCGAAGTGCTGCTGAGGCGATCGATCGAGATGCCGTTGCAGCTTTCATTGCCCAAGCTGAAGCTTCAGTTTGTGGACATTCCTCAAGTGTTTGCCAACAATCTGCTGATGAATTTGCCAAATGTGATCAGCGCACTGCTGATTTCGCTAATGGAAGACATCACGCCTCTACTGCCCCGGATTCAAGCTCCCAGTCTTATTTTATGGTCTAAAAAAGACCTGACCACGTTGCTGCCCTGCGCTGAAACGATGACGAAAATGATTCCTGATTCTCGTCAGGTTCTCGTGGAGGAAGGCTATCACGAATGGGGACTGCTCTATCCCGAAAAAATGACGACGATCGTGCTGAATTTCATTCATGAAATTGAAGCTTGTGCTGCGGTGGGCAGCGTGAAATAAAACGAGGTTCCCTAGTTGGGGCAGCTCTTCAGGACGCGAAAATTTAATCGCATTGCTAATAAGATTCTGAAAAAGCTGAACGAGCAGCGTTTCATTTCCGCTCCCCGTTGGCAGCAGATTTCTATCAAGGGTTGTTTGTTCTGCCAGGATTGAACTGCGTAAATTTTCGATCGCCTGCTGTATAACCGGATTTCAGTAAACTAATTCAAAAAACTAATTCAAAAATCTGTGCTTCAGGCTGAGTTCTGCCATACTTCAGCGTATCCACGATGGTTTTTTGCATTCGATGGGTTGCCGTTGCGATCGATCCCAAACATTGTTTCGCATCTTCATCCAGCGATGCCTAATATTTCACTGTTGTGATTTGCTTAAAGAGCTTCAAATGGGTTGAGTACAAAGCTTGAGGTGGAAGGACACGCTCAATCGTTAGCCCTCAATCACGATAAAAGGCTAACCAATCTGGGTACTCTACCCCTGCTCCTCGTCGTTAACAAACGATCGCCGGAACACAAGCCATAACAGAATTGCTAGAAAGGATTTTGAGTGGAAGCTGATGAACGCGAAGCGAATTTTAATCATCGATGACGAAGAAGACATTCGAGAAATTGCACAAGTAAGTTTGAACCTTATGAAAGCATGGGATGTTGTCACCGCCGCTTCGGGTGAAGAAGGTACGAAACTAGCAATCCTGACCCAGCCCGACGCCATTCTTCTAGATGCAATGATGCCTGAGGTAGATGGAGTCGAGACGTTAAAACGGCTCCAGACGCACCCCGCAACGCGAGTAATTCCAGTCATCATGCTAACAGGGGCAACGCAACCTTCAAAGCGGCAAATTTATCTTCAGGCAGGAGCCAGAGCGATTGTGCAGAAACCCTTCGATCCGGCTCAGCTTGGCTGTCAGATTGCGGCTGCTCTGGAGTGGGCACAGACATAGGACGATAAGACGGTAGCTATTTGCCCCGATCGATTTCCCCATTGATTCTTGGCATTGATTCCCCGCATCAGGACGGCACAATAGAACAATGTCTTTAAGGAACGCTGATTGTAATGAAGCCTCGCCGTCCTGCTACTGATTTGTCTGCCTTGCATCCTGCCCCTGCCGTTCATCCACTTCGCCGTCTGCTGGACTATGGGCGACCCTATCGATCGCAGATGCGACTGGCAACGCTCTGTTCAATTTTGAATAAATTTTTTGATCTGGCTCCTCCTGTCCTGATCGGTGTGGCGGTGGATGTGGCAGTGAATCAGCAAAACTCCTGGCTGGCAAATCTGGGGATAGTGAACATTCGATCGCAGTTTGTGATTTTGGCGATTCTCACGTTTATCATCTGGAGTCTGGAGTCAATTTTTGAATATGCCTACGGGTGGCTATGGCGCAACCTGGCACAGAAGCTTCAACACGACATGAGACTCAATGCCTACCAGCATTTGCAGGAGCTAGAGCTAGAGTATTTTGAGGCGAGAGACAGCGGCAGATTGATGTCAATTCTCAACGACGATATCAACCAGCTAGAGCGGTTTCTTGACTTTGGCGCGAACGATATTTTGCAGGTGCTTACAACAGTGCTTGTGATTGGGGCGGGCTTTTTTATCCTGGCTCCCAGTGTGGCGTGGATGGCAATGCTGCCGATTCCGTTTATTTTGTGGGGGTCGATCGCTTTTCAAAAACTGCTTGCGCCGAGATATGCAGACGTGCGCGAGAAAGTGAGCCTACTCAGTAGCCGCTTGTCGAATAATCTGGGCGGCATTGTCACGATCAAAAGCTTCACCACCGAAGCGTATGAGGTCGATCGTCTGCGTCAAGAAAGTGAGGCATATCAGCAAAGCAACCGCCGCGCCATTGCCCTCAGTGCTGCCTTTGTACCGCTGATTCGGATCATTATTTTGCTGGGATTTACGGCTTTGCTGGTGTTTGGTGGTCTGCAAACGGTGGAAGGCAAGCTGGCAGTGGGAACTTATAGCGTCCTGGTCTTCATGATTCAGCGATTGCTGTGGCCCCTCACCCGGCTGGGCGAAACGCTCGATCAGTATCAGCGGGCAATGGCTTCGATCAATCGCGTTATGGGCTTGCTCGATACCCCAATCGCCATTCATTCTGGCGAAATTGCCCTCAATCGCAACGGTTCCACGCCACCTGCCCCAAGCCTGCATCCGGCCAACGGCTTCCATGCCTCAACGTCCACGGTACGCGGTGAACTGGTGCTAAAAGACGTAACCTTTGGCTACCGCGATCGTCCTCCGGTGATTCAAGACCTGTCGCTGCATATTCCTGCCGGAAAAACAATCGCGATCGTTGGCTCTACCGGATCGGGCAAAAGTACGCTGGTAAAGCTCTTGCTGCGGCTTTATGAAATCCAGTCGGGCAGCATCACTCTGGACGGCATCGATATTCGCGATCTGGAACTGCATAGTCTGCGGCAGGCGATCGGCTGGGTCAGTCAGGATGTGTTTCTATTTCACGGCTCTGTTCTGGAAAATATTATCTACGGCGACCCCAGCGCAAGCTTGTCAGAAGCGATCGCCGCTGCCAAAATTGCCGAAGCCCATGACTTTATCGAACAGTTGCCCCAGGGCTACGACACGATCGTCGGTGAACGGGGACAAAAGCTTTCCGGTGGTCAGCGGCAGCGACTCGCCATCGCCCGTGCTGTGCTGAAAAATCCGCCGATCCTGATCCTGGACGAAGCCACCTCTGCCGTTGATAACGAAACCGAAGCCGCCATTCAGCGATCGCTCGACCAGATCACCCAAAACCGCACAACGATCGCGATCGCCCACCGCCTCTCGACCATCCGCAACGCCGATCGAATCTACGTGATGGAATACGGCAGGCTGATCGAACAGGGCAAACACGAGGAATTGATCGATCGACAGGGCGTGTATGCAAGCTTATGGCGGGTGCAGTCCGGGATTCGATCGTAGTGGATCAATTGCGCTGAGCAATTACCGCATAAAAAGGGTCAGTTCCGCCAATCCCCAACATTTGCAGGAAACTGGGAACGTTGCCCTGCCGCATCACCACTTCGGGTTCGCTGAAACCGGGAATCGCTTTGAAATAGCGTTTCACTAGCTCCACGCGATCGTCTTCAGAGCCATCTCGCCACGCCTGAATCGCCTTCTGGTAAAACATCCGATTCGAGAAGCTGACGATCGCAATCCCACCCGGTTTCAAAACGCGGTGAATCTCCGCAAACACCGCTTCGGGACGCTGAAGATACTGCACGGAAACCGTATTCAGCACGGCATCAAAGGACTGATCAGGCAGGGGAAAAAGCTGATTGTCGTTCAAATTCTGCACAAAGTAGTGATCCAGACGCGGATTGCGGGCAAGCTCCTCGGCGTTGAGTCCGTGTCCTTCGACGTGAGCAAACTTCATCTCGTCCGGCAGATGGGAAACCCAGCTACTCATCATGTCAAAAATGCGCGTATCAGGCTTCAGCCGTTCCCGGTACAGGTCGGTCAACTGCTGAATAAAATGCTCATCGACGTGGGTGACAAATCGCGGCACGCTGTAAAACTCGCGATCGTCCGATTCATCCAGCTTGGTGCGTTGAGGGGGTTGCAGCATCGGGGGCAATAATCATGACTCTACTCTTCCTAGTTTAGAAAACTTATTGCAGGAAACGAGTTGAGCAAAGGCTTGTCCCAAGCGGCTTGTCAGGAAGGCTATCAGATTTGAGCTAAGCAATTTCACGGGCTGAAGCGTTTTGCACCAGAAGCAGCAACGCCAAAAAAACGAGTACATTTACATACCCGCTGACAGGAATTTACTTGATATGGTGTAGGCGAATTAATTTTATTCTTAACCTTAGCATAACCTATGAAACGACGCAACTTTATTGTTTGTTCTACGTTGTTCGTCGTCTCCAGTTGCACAGCCGCAACAACACAGCCAAACCGCACGAGTGGCAACCCATCTGCTGGAACTCAGATGAGCAAGCCTGAAAAACTGCGCTTTGCGGTGTCTGATGTCAAAGGTATCGAGGATCTGCAAAAGGACTATGAAGCACTGCGAGTTGTCCTGGAACAAACGCTGGCAACCCAGGTTGAGTTTTTCCCGGTTGAGAGCTACATCGCGGCGGCTTCGGCTTTGCAGCAGGATCAGGTCGATCTGGTGTTCACGGGTCCGTCGGAATATGTGGTGATGCGTGCCCGCACGAATGCGGTTCCGGTTGCCGCCATTAAACGCGACAGGTACTACCCGGTGGTTGCGGTTTTGGCAAATCGTAATATTCAGTCGCTGAATGACTTGAAGGGTAAGACGATCGCGATGTGGGAAGTGGGTTCGACCAGCGGCTATCTGGGTCCAACAAAGCTGTTAATCGATGCCGGGCTAGACCCTAAAACCGATGTCAAAATCGAGCTGATCGGCAAGAAAGGACTTCCAGCCCTCAAAGACGGCAAAGTAGATGCTTGGGCAGGCTCAATTCGGCGATACGAGCAGTTTCTAGAATCTGAACAACTGACTCCAAACAATTTGCCGCTATTAACCAAAGGAGCCGATTTACCCGCTGATCCCTTTGTGGTGAGCAGTAAGCTGGATGCCGAATTTGTCGCAGAAATGCGGAAACAGTTGTTTCAGAACCAGGACAAGCTTTTAGAAGCGATCGCCCCGGCGGATGGTGCAAAGTTTACTGGAGCCAAATTAATTGAGGCGCAGGATGTCGATTACGACATGATTCGCGAAGTCTATCGAGCGATCGGACAGGGTGCGTTTTTGCAGGGCTAATTTGAATGGCGTTAGTTTTTGGTTATGCATAAATTTTGGGAACCGGGTAGAGCCAACTCCCCCAACGAGGTAACTGCTTCACATCGTTCTGACCCCTGCGCTGATTCGAGTTCACCAGAAATCACGCAGAATGCGCTTTGTAAATGGTGGGCTAGAGTGTCGCAACCGGGTATTGCCAGAAAAATTGGCTATGGCTATATGCTGGCGATTGGGGTTGCTACACTGGGAGCAACGATCGGCTTGATCGTGGGTGACTATTACCAGAAACAGGCGCAGACCCAGCTTGCGATCGCCCGTAAGCAACAATCGCTCCTGACGAATCTGGAACACGAAATTTTAGAACTTCGATCGCATCCCCAACGCCTGGTGATGGTGTTTGGAGACTCAATCTGGTTTGATTTTGAGCGAACAGCATTTCTGACTCGCGTTCGCGAAGCACAGGAGTTGGTCGCTGAACTCAACGCCTTTATTGAACGCAATCCCCATAATCTGGCGATCGGGGCGACTGGATCAAAAAAGCTGGCAGAAGAATACGAAACGAACACAGAAGCCTATGCTGACTGGGTGCGAACGATTTGGCAGCAGCTCAACCCAGGCAGCCTGACTCAGCCGGAAATTCCAATTGCTCAACAAAGCCTCCTGGCATCTCTGCGGCAAGAACCCGCGATCAGGCTGGATGTCAAGTTTGAGCAGCTTGCAGAGCAATTACATCAAGCCCTGGAAACCGCGCAGAAGCAGCAGGATGATGCCGACATCCAGCTACAAACTGCGGAAGCCCTGCGGCTGCAAATTATCCTGACGGGTCTGGCAGTTGCAGCCGCCATCGCAGCTCTGCTAGCACTCTACACCAGCCGTGCCATTGCTCGACCAATCGAAGCCGTCACTCAGGTTGCACAGCGAGTCAGCCGTGAGTCAGATTTTCAGTTGCAGGCTCCAGTTCTCAGCCAGGATGAAGTGGGGGTTTTGGCAATTGCTTTTAACAATCTGATTCGGAAAGTGGCTGAGTACACCCATGCGCTCGAACTCAGCCGTCAAACGCTAGAAGACCGTGTAGAGGAGCGAACCCAGGAACTTCAGCAGGCACTTGACCATGTGAAGAAAGCCCAGTTGCAGCTCGTGCAGGCAGAAAAAATGTCCAGTTTGGGGCAGCTTGTGGCGGGCGTTGCCCACGAAATTAACAATCCAGTGAACTTCATTCACGGGAATCTCAGCCACGCCAGTCAATACACCCAGGATTTGCTGGAACTGCTGGATCTTTACCAGTGCCAACTGCCCAATCTCCCGTCGGCAATTCAGGACAAAGAAGAGGACATTGATCTGGCTTTTTTGCGCCACGACTTACCTAAACTGCTGCAATCGATGAAGGTTGGGGCGGAGCGAATTCGAGAAATTGTTCAATCGCTGCGAACTTTTTCCCGGCTGGATGAAGCCGCAATCAAAGAAGTGGATATTCATGAAGGACTGGACAGTACGCTGATGATTCTGCAAAATCGCCTGAAGGGGAAATCCGATTATCCAGCAATCAAGGTTATCAGGGAGTATGGCGTTTTGCCCCTGGTTGAATGCTACGCCGGACAGCTCAATCAGGTATTTATGAATATTTTGAGCAATGCGATCGATGCTCTAGAAGAACGGAATATTCAGCAATCGCTCGTTGAAATCGCAGCCCCGCCCCGCACAATTACCATCCGCACTCAGGCGATCGATCGCACTCAAGTTGCCGTTTGGATCAAAGACAATGGACCGGGTATGACTTCGGAAGTTCAACAGCAGTTATTTAATCCGTTTTTTACAACAAAGCCTGTGGGTAAAGGAACAGGAATGGGGATGTCAATTAGCTATCAGATCATTACTGAACGTCACCGAGGAAGTTTAGAGTGTATTTCTGAGCTGGGGAAAGGGACGGAATTTGTGATAACGATTCCAATTCGATCCATGTAAGTAGCTGGGCGCAATTAAACGATGGATGAAGATGGGGGTGGAGGGGGCACAATCCCCTCCTTGGGGCTTCGCCTCAAACCCCGCTTAATCTGCCATTTAATTACTCTGCCATTTAATGGCAATGACCTACTTAGTACGGATTTGCTCTGCTGATATAAACGATTCGTCCTGCGAGAAAATCATTTGTTCCAGAGCATTCTGTAAATCCTGAGTCAGGGTGGCGACGGCTTGGCGGCGATTGGTTTGATAGCCTGACCATCGATCGCTGATCGAAATGGGTTCGCCGATCGTGATAAAGGCTTTTTGTTTACCCAGGCGAGGACGGGGGAACGGAAATTTTCCTTTCAGGCGAGTGACCGTATCCCAGACGAGCAGCAGCATTTCGGCAAAGCGTTCGGCGGTGGGCTTTTCGAGAACATAGCGTCCGGTGACGCTGACGAAGGTTTCGACTAAGCGCATGTGCCACAGCCGCAAATCGGATTCTTCAGCAATGCGATCGGCTAGACCTCGCTCCACAGGCGGCAACTGCTCAATATCTTTAATGTCTTCGCGATAGATCCAGTCCCAGCCAGCCTGCTCCAGACGGCGACAGCGATCGGTCAACGTTCCTTTGGGAAGGACTTTGAAGAATTCCTCGGCGACAGAAAGAGCCGTATTCAACAGGGTTTGCAGCCGCATGGCAAGCCGTATATTCGCTGGATCGCTTGCCTCGATCGCGCTAGGCGTAGGAATCATGCCTGTTCCCGCTTCGAGCGTCGTCGGGGCTTTCAGTTCCCGGTGATAAAAGCGGATGTAAAACTGCTCCATCTGCGTCAGCAAATGCTCTCCCAGGCGAATCAGCCTGCGATACTGACGTTCCTGAGCGGGAGTGAGTTTAGCCTCATCCGGGAGAGGAACGCTCTTAGCCTCCACTTCGCCCGCTAGCCCGCAGTCTGTCTCCAATTCCGTCATCAAGCGATCGATCGCTTCCCACGGTTCCGAGACGTAGTGATACTGAATGCCGATCGGCAAAATCACCACTCGCTCGGTGCGTCCGGCTTTGTGCAAATCTTCCTGACACCAGAAGCCAAACTGGGCAACACCGGGTTCGATCGGGCTAACGATTTCGTTGTGTCCGTTGGTTGCGCCTTCGGGAGCAGCGGCGATCGGGAATTGTCCTTCCGCAAAAAGCTGTCGTGCCGATCGCAGTCCGGGGAGATCCACTTTGCCGCGTCGAATCGGCGTGCCGCCCAGCCGGGGATAGAGCCAGGAGACGAGCGAACCTGCCCAGAGGGGAATGCCGCGATCGTAAATAAAGTGCGAGTGAACCGGAGCCTGAAGCCGAATGCCCATTGTTGCCGCCGTTCGGGGAACGCAGCGCGAAACGAGATGAAACATACAGAGCGGGTCATTCGAGCTGGGATGCCGGAACGCCATCATAAAGCGCACCTTACCCGCCTGAAATTCTTCGTAGAGCTTCACCAGTGTTTCGACCTGGTTTGCCTCTATGTCTACCACCTGCTCACGCCAGCGTATCCAGGAAGGCGCAGCAAGATGAGTCATTTGACGTACCAGAGGATCGTAGTTTGGCGGCAGAAACTCAAGCGGTGGCTGAGCCTGGGTGATGAAGTTCGGCAAGGGACAATCTCCAGCAGTGCGGTCTTTAGTGCTGTCTTTATTGTGCAAGCTGGTTTTGCTTCTGGGGCAATCTTTGTGCCGCGATCGATCACTGTCTCAATTTGTTGTTCATTCCCTTCCGACCTACCCCTTGCCCAAATTCAGCCCAACCCTGCCGATCGTAATTAGCGCAATACAACTTACTTTTCCCAGCCCCATTCCTTCGCCAAACAGCAGCACACTTAGAATGGATATACCCGTCACGCCAATCCCAGACCACACTGCATAGACAACGCTAATTTCAATTTCTTTTAAGAACAAACTAAAACAGAAAAAAGAGAGCGGATAGCCGATCGCCGAGCCAATTCAATAAACAGGCTTGATGAATCCATTCGCAAGTTTGAGACAGACCATTGCAAAAATTTCGGACGCGATCGCCAGACTGATTTGCAATTCGGTCTGCGATAGTATGAAAACCAAAAACTATCTATCTCTGTACTCGGATATTAGTAGGCGATGAGTTATCGAATTCAGCAAAGCACAAAACTTTTATCATTTTCAGAGTTCGACCACCTAGACCTATTTCAGGCACAGGCACTTCACTATCGCTATGCGCGTCATTCTCACCCTACCTATTCGATCGGCTTAATCGAAGCAGGACTTGGAGGCAATTATTACCGAGGTGCGACTCATCTGGCTCCGCCCCAAAGCATGATTTTAATGAATCCAGAAGAGGTTCATACAGGCTATTCTGCCGAGGGATTACCGCTCACCTATCAGATGCTTTATCCCAGTGTGCAGTTAATGGAGCAAATTGCAGGTGAACTTCAAGGCGATCGATTTCCTGATTTCAGAATTCCTGTCGCTCAAAATCAGTCTTTAGCAGAAAAATTCGCTTCGCTGCTGCACAGCCTTGAATGTTCAAAGGATAAGTTCACTCAGCAGTGTTTATTGATTGATGTTCTATCGCTGATCATTACTCAGCATGCAGGTATCAAATCTCGATCGATTCAATCGAATCAGGAACATCAGGCGATCGGTTTAATTAAGGAATATCTACACGATCAGTACAACACCAATATTTCCTTAGAACAGCTTGCGGAACTTACTCATCTCAACCGTTCTTATCTGATTCGAGTGTTTAGTAAAGCAGTCGGAATGCCCCCTTATACTTATCTAACTCAGGTGCGGGTAGAAAAAGCAAAAGAGCTGCTTCGGCAGGGAATGTCGGCAGCAGAAACAGCGATCGCGGTTGGAATGGCAGACCAGAGCCACCTAAATCGCCACTTTAAGCGAATCGTAGGGGTAACGCCGGGACAGTATCGCCATATTTATTCTCAGCAATAGGTTTCGGAATGGGTTTCAGGAATGGGCTTCAGGAATAGAGCAATCAATTTCAGGGCAGCAATTCACGTCTAAAAAGATACTGAAAGCAGATGTCAATATCGTTCAAGATGGTTTTCTGAAAGGGTTTAATACTGAGGTCATCGTTCATTACACTTCACTCAACCGATGGCTTCTCAAGATTCATCCCAGGCTTATTATCTTGCCCAAATCAACATTGCCCTGATGAAAGCTCCACTTCACGACCCAATCATGGCCGAATTTGCAAATGCTCTGAATGCAGTCAACGCGATCGCCGATCAGAGCCAGGGATTTGTATGGCGGTTAAAAGACGGGGATGGAAATGCAACGAATATTCGCGCCTTTGATGATCCCCAGATTCTGGTGAACCTATCAGTTTGGCAAAATGTAGAGTCGCTTAAAACCTATGTTTATCAGAGTCTCCACGGTAGTTTTTTTGTGCGCCGCCGCGCCTGGTTTGAAAAATATCCAGGGGCACATTTCGCAATGTGGTGGATTCCCGCAGGTCACATTCCTTCAGTCGAGGAAGCCAAAGCCAAGCTAGACCATCTCTGGCTGCACGGAGACTCAGAAACCGCCTTCACTTTTGCCAAACCCCATCCGCAGCCGATCGTTTCACATTACTGATTTCCATTCACTTCACTCATCTCCATTAACTTCTAACTTCTCAGAGATACGGCGTTTTTCACTCCCGTAAGGTACGGGGGGTGTGGGGGCTTCGCCCCCACGCAGGGGCACAGCCCCTGCACCCCATTTTTTGTACTTCAATAGCTTGAACAAGGCTGTAACTTCCAAGACCACGGCATTCTCTACGCCCGCCTTCGTACTATCCGATCGCCCCAAAGCCCTGGTCTGAGTGAGAATAGAACTACATTTCTCATCTCGATCGCCTTTCCTATGGAAACGCCCCGTTCTTCTGCTGACTCTGCTCAATCGTCTGCCAGTTCTCATACCAGGCTGGTTCCGGCTCGGCTGCAAGATTTTCACTTCGATCGCGCCCATACAAGCTTGAAGCAGGCAATTAGCCGCTATGCCCAGCAGTTGCGAATTCGCAGACCCGGAACTCCCGTGGAGCTACAGGCAGCCCTGAAGACGGATCTCGATCGCCTCACGGCCAGTCTGGAAAAGCTGGATCAAGGGTTGATTCGGATTGCGGTGTTTGGGCTAGTGAGTCGCGGCAAGTCGGCGGTGGTAAATGCGCTACTGGGGCAAAAGGTGCTGCAAACGGGACCGATCAACGGCGTAACGCAATATCCGCGATCGGTGTACTGGTCGGTTCGAGAGGGAATGCCCGTTGAGCTAATTGACACGCCCGGATTAGATGAAGTGGGTGGCGAATCGCGGGCAAGCATGGCGCGACAGGTGGCAGACCAGGCGGATCTCATTCTGTTTGTGGTGGCAGGCGACATTACTCGCACCGAATACCGGGCACTGACTGATCTACAGCAGGCAAATAAGCCGATCGTCCTCGTATTTAACAAGGTAGATCTGTATCCGCGAGTCGATCGCCAGTCAATCTTCCAAAAGCTGCAAACCCTCTTTGTCCAAAGCGGTGACAGCGACGAGTTTAGACCCCGACTCAGTCCGCAAGACGTTGTCCTTGTTTCGGCAGAACCCGCACCGATGGAAGTTCGGGTCGAGTATCCTGACGGACGGGTCGAGTATGAGTGGGACGCACCAGAACCGCAAATTGACCCACTGCGCGAAAAGCTGCTGGAAATTCTCAATCGCGAAGGCAAATCCCTGCTGGCACTCAACGCACTGCGGCAAGCCAGCGAAACTGAAGGCTCGATCGCTCGCAAAACAGTGAAATTGCACGAGCAAGCCACTGAAGATCTGATTTGGCAGTTCGCTAAGTGGAAAGCGATCGCCATTGGCGCAAACCCGATCGCCGTTTTGGATCTAATGGGCGGAGCCGTCACTGATCTGCTAATGATCCGCGCGCTCGCTAAGCTCTACGGTCTACCTATGACCAGCTACGAAGCGGGGAAACTGCTGAAGGCAATTCTGTTTAGTTCGGGTGGCTTGCTGTTGGGTGAAGTGGGGAGCGGAGTGCTGCTCGGCATGGGCAAAAGCGGGGCTGCAGTGGCAACGGCATTTGATAGCGTCAATGGCATTATGACCTACGGCACAACAGCAGTCGCGCAGGCAACGCTGGCAGGTTTCGGCTCTTATCGCGTGGGTAAGGCGGCTCAGGTTTATCTGGAGCAAGGCTGCACCTGGGGACCGCTGGGCGCGGATACGGTGATTCAGGAGATTTTGAATCAGGTCGATCGCGAAACGGTGATTTATCGTCTGCGGCAGGAACTCCTTCAGAACGAACCGTTGAACAGGCTTTAATCGGGCTTAGATTGCGGTGGGTTTCCGAGTGTTTCCGCTGCCAAAACCATTGCTTCGGCAGCAAATTCAGCAGAGGGAATTTTGAGAAGCTGTACAATTCTTAATATTCCTTTGAGGAAGCAGACCTTTCCCGCTGAGTTCAGCAGAGAATCCGGTCACACACAATCTATTTGACATACCCGAGAAGTGATGGAAAAAGCTGTGATTTGAGTACCTAGATCTGACAGTTTCGATAGAAATTGTTTGCCTTTAAAAGTTTTTGCGACCCAACCTTCAGTAGACATACATTCACTATCAGCCAAACAACCTAATTTCCTGCTTCTACAGGTTGTTCTAATACAGCCCGTAACGTTCCTAGCAAATCTTGAATGGTATAGGGCTTATCAATAAAGTCCTTAACTTCGCTAGCTTCTCTCAATTTATCGTTAGACATAAATCCACTCATGGCAATCACTTTGATCCTCGGATTAATTCTCCGAAGGTTCTGAATCGTTGTTGGACCATCCATAGATGGCATCATCATATCCACTAAGGCAACAGTAATCTTATGTTTGTATTGAGCACAGAGCGAAATTGCTTCAATTCCATTATTCGCTATCAGCACACGGTAGTTATAGGCTTCTAATGAAGCTTTCGTTATTGCTAAAATTTCTGTTTCGTCATCTACAACAAGAATCCATTCTTCATTTCCATTAGGCGGATTAGAAGGTTCTACTCGTGGGGAAACGGATGCTCCTATCGCTGGTAAGAATACTTTAAATTCAGTGCCCTCTCCCAGCTTGCTAACCACATCAATGAACCCTCCGTGGCTTTTAACAATGCCTCTCACCGTAGAAAGTCCTAACCCTGTCCCTTTACCAATTTCTTTAGTTGTAAAAAACGGTTCAAAAATTCTATCCGTAATTTCAGCTGACATTCCGGTCCCTGTATCTTTGACTGTAAGTCCAATGTAGGAACCAATGGATGCATCAAGATTCATGCGGGCATAATGTTCATCTACAATCACGTTTGCAGCAGAGATGATGAGCGTACCGCCATTTGGCATCGCATCACGAGCATTAACGACCAGATTCATCAGCACTTGATGTAAGTGAGTTGCATCCCCAGAAACTGACCAAAGCCCCGGTTCCACATAGGCTAGCAACTCAATCGATTTTGGAAATGTCTTCTCAGCAATTTGCTTAACTTCGTAGACCAGATGCTTCACCTGCACGCTCGTCCGTTTCCCTTCCACGCCACGGGCAAATTGGAGGACTTGCTTGACGAGAGCAGCCCCACGTCTAGTATTCATTTCAATGATTTTAAATAAATGCTGGCTCTGCTCGTCGGCACTGGGAAACTTGTACTGTAACAATTGTGCTGTAGCTAGAACAGGGGTCAGGATGTTGTTGAGATCATGAGCAATGCCGCCTGCAAGGGTACCCAAACTCTCAAGCCGTTGAGTTCGCAGGAATTGGCTTTCGAGCTGTTTCTTTTCAGTGATGTCTGTATTAACTGTCAAGAAAGATTTGGGTTGCCCCTGGGCATCATGCATTAAGGTCCAACGGCTGGTGACAATAATTTCTTTGCCCTGCTTATTGACTTGATGCAATTCGCCTTGCCAAGTACCACATTCAATTAAACTTCTTTGAGCAACCTCGAGTTGCTTGAGTGAGTCTGGTCGATACAACAGTTGAGTCGCATTTTGGTCGATCGCCTCTTCAGCGTTCCATCCATAGAGATGCTCTGCACCCTTGTTCCAATACTGAATTTTGTTATCCAAATCTCGTACTAGAATGGCATCGGTTGTAATGTTGAGTAGAGCCGCCTGTTCCCGAATCTTGTCTTCTGCCTGCTTGTGCTGAGTTAGGTTAAGGACAAAACCAACGATTGCCTGAGATTCATCGAGCAAAGCCCCGCCAACCATGACAGGAATGCGGTATCCATCCTTGTGAAAATATTCCTTTTCAAAGGCACTAAACGCTCCAGTATTGGTTAATTCTGCCAGTGCGGCTTCATGGAGGTGGACATATCCTGGAGGTGTCATTGCGTGCCAATTTAACTTCCCAGCTTTCAAGTCAGCGCGATCGTATCCAACGATTTGGAGGAAGGCATCATTGGCGTCTGTAATACTGCCATCTGCCAGGCTAAAAATAATGCCAATCACATTGGATTCGATTAAACGTCTGAACCGGGCGTCACTGCGCTGCAGTGCTCTAAACGCTTGCTCACGTTCTTCTTCTACCCGCTGACGCTGTTGAATTTCCTTTTCTAGCCGCTCATTCTGCTCTGTTAATCGCTTGGTCAAGTTTTGCAGCCGAAAGTGAGTATTGATTCGCGCTAAAACTTCTTCATGATCTAGCGGTTTAGTGATGTAATCAACTGCCCCAAGATTTAAACCTTTGACCTTATCAACGTTATCGCTAACAGCGGTTAGAAAAATGATCGGGATCTCTTGCGTAGTTGAGTTTGCCTTTAGGCGACGGCACGTTTCAAACCCATCTATTCCGGGCATGAGAATGTCTAGCAAAATCAAGTCGGGTGGAGCATATTCTGCTAGAGCAATCGCTCTTTCCCCATCTTCAGCGATCACCACTTTGAAACCATCGGCTTCCAGCAAGTCGAGCAGCACATCTAGATTTGTGGGCGTATCATCCACGATTAAAATAACGCCTTTCTCAGCAATTCCTGTATTCATAAACACCTCCTAAAATTGCTTTAAAAATTCCAAAATTTGTCGCCCTTTAAATCCTTTGGCAAGCTGCCGCAAGTGGGTAGCAAAAGGGCTCCATTGCTGGTTTGACTCCTCCAACTGGGTTACTCGTTTGGCGATGGCTCGTAAATCTCCTCGCATGGCTAAATCCAGAAGAATAGCAACCTCTTCTGCTGGCGGAATCGAAAAATCAACTGAAAGGTTAGGGACAGCTGAGGCAGAACTCACTTGGCTATTTTCCTGCTGGTCCCTCTCTTTAAAGGGTTCTTGAATGTCGCTCTCATTTTCGTAAATCC
The DNA here is from genome assembly GCA_014695325.1 of Cyanobacteria bacterium FACHB-502. Classification (GTDB taxonomy): domain Bacteria; phylum Cyanobacteriota; class Cyanobacteriia; order Elainellales; family Elainellaceae; genus Leptolyngbya_A. The sequence continues at coordinate 398,495 of JACJNZ010000029.1, forward strand.
ATTCCAATTTCAGGTGTTCTTGCAATTTCTGGAGGAGGTCGGCCTCTCGAATTGGTTTCGACAGAAAATCATTGCAGCCTACCTTGAGACTCTGTTGCTGATCGAATTCAAAGACACTAGCCGAGACTGCAATCACAACGGTATCTTTTAGGGCTGGCATTAACCTGAGTTGTCGGGTTGCCTCAAAGCCGTCTAGATTCGGCATCACTAAGTCAATCAGAACAGCATCGGGCTGAAAATCCTGTGCTTTATTCAATCCGTCTTCACCATCCACAGCGTCTATGACGTCAAATCCGATCGGCTCTAAGAGATTCACAAGGATAGAGCGATTTGTCGGTTTGTCGTCCACCACTAAAATTTTCCGCCTGTCGCCTGTGAACCCAGTAATTGTGCGCTTTGAGGTAGCAGCATCTGTCGATGAATGGACCGCCACTAGGTCTAAATCAAACCAGAAAGTGCTACCTACACCCAAGGTACTCTTGACCTGAAGCGTTCCTCCCATCATCTCAACCAGCTGACAGCTGATGGCTAGCCCTAACCCCGTTCCTTCTGTCTTACGGCTATTTTCGCCCACCTGTTGAAACGGCTTGAAGATCTCATCAAGCTGATCAGCAGCAATGCCAACACCGGAATCTTCGACTTGAAAGCGAATCTTCTGCTCGTGATAACCCACCTTAAAAACAACCGTTCCCGTTTCAGTGAATTTGACGGCATTGCCAAGCAGGTTTAGCAGGACCTGGCGCAAGCGTTTGTCATCCGCCCGAATCACCTTAGGCAGAGAAGATGGTGTCTGATAGGTTAACGAAATGCCTTTTTGTTCAGCTTTAATTTTGCAGATCTCTACGATGCTTTGTAAGAATTCCGCAAAATGAAACTCTCTTGAATACAGCTCCATCTTACGGGCTTCAATTTTAGAAAGATCTAAAACATCATTGATCAGCGTTAGTAGGTGCTCTCCACATTGGTGAATGATTGCAATGCGATTCTTTTGCAGTTCGGATAAAGAGCGGTCTTTTTGACAAATTTGTGTATATCCTAAGATGCCATTCAGTGGCGTACGAAGTTCATGGCTCATGTTTGCCAGAAATTCACTCTTCGCTCGGTTGGCAGACTGGGCTATTTCTTCTGCCTGTTGGCGATCGCGAACCTCTTGCTGAAGCTGTAGGGTTCGCTCTTCTACTTTCATTTCCAGAGTTTTACTGTAATTCTCTAACTGTTCATGCGATCGTTTTAGATCAGTGTTGGCGGCTGCCAAATCTTGATAAAGACGGGCGTTTTCAAGGGAGATCGCCGCTTGGGAGGATAAAAGCTGCAAAACTTCTACTCGCTCTGCTGTAAAAGCACCCGTTGTTAAATTGTTTTCCAAATAGAGAATGCCAATGAGCTTACCTTGATGAACGATCGGCACACACAAAACGGATTTGGGCTGACGATCAAGAATATAGTCATCCGTTGTGAAAATTCCCTCACGGGTCGCTTCATTCAGAACCACATTCTCCTGCGTTTGCCGCACATAATTGATGATGGATAGCGGTAGCTGACTTGCCTCTACAGGAATAAATTGTTGAACGATGATTTCATGTTGATTAACCTGCCCAGTGGCTTCGATAAAGAGTTTCGAGTCTTTTTCTAGAATTAATATCCCTGTTTCTGCACCTGCATTTTCAAGCAGAATTTGCATCAACGTGGTTAGCAAATTGCTTAAAACAATTTCACCTGAAAGAGCTTGCGCGGCTTTCATGACGGTGGCTAAGTCCAGGTTGTGATTAGCTTCAGGATAATTTGTTGTTCTTTGAGGAATTGTCGCTTTTGTGCCGCTTTTAGCTGAAGTTCTGGTTAAAAATTGAGGGTATTTTTCTTCTAAATGCTCAACTTTAGCTTGAGCACCCCAAACCTGATAAGCATAATGCGCCTTTTGTAGATAGAGTTGAGCGATCGCATCTCTCCCCCATCCTAAATAACACTTACCTGCCAACTCATACGCCAATGCTTCTTCATTCAAATATTCGTTTTCTTTAGCCAAAGCAATAGCTTGATCATACCGTTCCATTGCTTGTTCTTTTTCATCTAAAACTCGATGCCGTTCTGCCTCTACTAAATAGAATTTGTGCAGGTAATTCATAGGGGCATGATGCGCCCAATTCTGCATTTTTTCTTGATTAGCTTTTACTCTGCCAAGAATTTCTTGCTGTTCGGACTGGAGGGCATCAGAATATACTGCCAGCTTAATTAAAGAATCATAGAAATGGAAGAGAGAAATATGGGGTGTTGCGATAACTGCGTCTAAATAGTCTTCTTCGATTACGGCATTTTCGATCGCTTCTGAGTAATTTTCAAATAAATAACAAAGTAAAAGTTTATTCAAATAGGTGTAAGCAATTGCTGCTCTATCGTTTGCTTGCTCGTGTAGTGGTAGCCCTATTTGTTCATCGTAGGCTTGACCTTGGAGACGGCAAGGATTTTCACTTTGCCCCAGCAGGTTTAAGGTAGCCTGCCAATAGATTTCGTGATAATTGAGTGCTGTTTTTTGCTTGATTTTATCAATTGCATCTCTATTGATTGACATCTCTCTTGCAAGGGCAGTCAATTCTTTGCTGCTGTAGTAAGCAAAATAGGAGTTTACTAATAGACCAAAAGCACCAAATTCCAAATCTCCTGTCTCCATCCCAATAGAATAAGCCGACATCAAAGGCTCTAACGTTTTTCTCAGATGTTCTTTCCAGGGTCGGATAAAGATATTGACAATAACGATCGTTTTAGCTTTAATTTCTTGAGTATTTAATCTTGACAGCAGATCTAAAGCTAATTGACCAAACTGATAGCCCGAGTCAATATCTCCCACAATTCCGCAAAGTAGAAGACCATAATTGGCATAAGCAGTAGGAGAAACGGGAGCATTACCGTGTTGGACTGATAGATCGACTTGTTTGCACACCGCCAATGGTAACAGTGCAGGAGCAGCAATATAGGCGGGAGCAAAGATACTTGCTAAAAGTTTAATGGCTGCTAGTTTGCAGGGATCACTCATTTGAGGCAGATCGACTAAATCCTCAATTCGTCTCCCATTCAAAATCACCGCAGTTTCGGAGAGTGCTTGTCCAATATCAAATGGAACTGGGTTTTCGGGAAAATTCACTCCCAACAGCTTTAAGGCTTGTAGTGCCGTATTAATTGCTTCTAGCAGTTTGTTCTGCAATACATGAGCTTGAATCTGAATCTCATATACTTTCACTTTTTCCAATAAAGTTTTAGCGCAGTTTTGCACAATGTCAACGAATCGCTGTACTGCTTCAAAATCACTGCTTAAATATGCCGACTCTGCTGCTTCAGTGTGCAGTGCTAATGCTAATTCGTACTGATCAGTCCAGCTATCTTCAACTAACAATTCAATCCCTGCTTGCAAATATTCAACAGCTGCAACATAAGCCATTGCTATCTTTGCTTTCTGTCCTGCTATCAAATTAAGCTGAGAAATTCTGTCTCGTTCTACTGGATCGGTAACTAGCTCAATTCCTAAGTTGAGGTGATCAACAATCTCAAATATCTTTTCTGATAACGTCTCTGATGACGTGTTTTGCCAAAGCAAACGCCCAATTTGCAAGTGAGTCGCTTGCTTAAAACTTTGATCAATCAGTGCATACGCGGCTTGTTGCACCCGATCGTGGAGAAATCTAAATTCCAGACTTACTAGATGTGTATCAATCAGGTCTTCAGATGCAAGCGTTAATTCAGAGGTTGGTAATACTAAGCCTTCTTCAATAGCTGGCAAAAGATCTTGATGGGTGTCAACTGGCGATCGCTTATAAATAATTGAAAGCGTCTGCAAGTCAAACGTATTACCCATACAAGCCGCCAACTGCAACACCTGCTGAGTAGATTCAGGTAATTTTCGCAACTTCTGAATCATCAACTCAATAACATTATCAGTAATATCAAGTGCCTCAATTTGGGTAATATTCCATTGCCAGCAAGGTTTATCTGCATTCAATGGAGTTGTGAAAGTTAACAGGCTTTCTTGATATAGCGTCTGGAGAAATTGGTTGACAAAGAAGGGGTTGCCAGATGTCTTGCGGATGACTAATTCGGCCAACGGTTGAACAGAACTTACATTACTGTGCAGCGTGTCAGCAATGAGATGGCTAATATCTGCGAGGGCTAAAGGAGCTAAGGTAATTTCATGAATGACAACGGCTTTAGAGCGTAGTAAATCAAGCGCCATCATCAAGGGATGACTTGGACTGACTTCATTATCTCGGTACGCTCCAATTAAAAACAAATAGCCTGTTTCTGCATCGTCTAGAATCACAGCAAGCAGTTTAAGCGTGGCAGAATCAGCCCATTGCAAATCGTCCAGAAACAGAACTAACGGGTGCTCTGGTGAGCAGAAAACACGGATAAAGTTTTGAAAAACAAGATTAAATCGGTTTTGTGCTTCCGTTGGTGCCAGCTCTACAGCAGCGGGTTGCTTGCCCACAATCAATTCCACGTCTGGAACAACATCAATAATGACTTGCGCATTGTTACCCAGAACATCTAAAAGTTTAGTTCGCCATTGCGCCAGTTGGGTTTCGCTTTCAGTCAGCAGTTGTTTCACTAATAACTGAAAGGCAGTAATAATCGCAGAGTAAGGAACATTGCGTTGAAATTGGTCAAATTTACCGGAGATGAAGTATCCTCTCGCACCAACGATCGGTCTGCGGATTTCGTTCACCAACGATGATTTACCAATGCCAGAGTAACCCTTAACCAGTATGGCTTCCGCTTTGCCAGTACTAACGCGATCGAAAGTGCTCATTAACAAACTCACTTCCCGATCGCGCCCATACAGCTTTTCTGGAATTGAAAATTGGCTAAATAAATCAAACTCTCCCACCTTGAAGTGGGAAATCGCACCAGAGGCTTCCAGCATCTTTAGACAAATCTCTAAGTCAGCCTTCAGCCCGAGTGCACTTTGATAACGGTCTTCTGCTGTTTTGGCGAGTAACTTCATGACAATATCGGACACTGCCTCTGGAATGTCCGAATTGACAAGATAAGGCGGGACTGGCGTTTTAGCAATGTGGCAGTGAATGATCTCTAAGGCATCGGTTGCTGGAAACGGCAACTGTCCAGTCAGCATTTCATAGAAAGTAACGCCTAGAGAATAAAAATCGGTGCGGTAGTCGATCGATCGGTTCATTCTCCCAGTCTGTTCTGGAGACATATAGGAGAGCGTTCCTTCGAGAACGTTGACGTGGTTAATCGTTGATTTTTCTCTTGTTAAATGTGTAGCAATACCAAAATCAATCAGCCTAACTGCACCTGTTGTTGTGTTAACCAGAATATTGTCAGCTTTAATATCTTTGTGAATAATGTGTTGCTGATGAATCTGTGCCAGAACTGAGGATAAGTGAATTATAATCTGTAAAGAAATATCTAAGTTGAGTTGTCGTGTGGCGATCGCTCTAGCTAACGACTCACCATCAAAATCAGCCAGAATCAGGGCTAGCCCGTTACCATTATTTTCTAACGCTAAAGGCTTAACAATTCCTTCAGGTTCTAGGTCTTGCAGAATCTGGTATTCATGTCTTAATCGAGTCAATTGCTCAACTGTTGGATACTCAGCTCTCAGTGTTTTTATAATGACAGAGGTAGGTTCTAGATCGCTCTTAGACACTGTCTTAGCTCGGTAAACGCGGTTAGTGTCTCCTTCATATAGAACTTCGAGCAAGTGGTAGCCAGCGATCGTAGTACTCATCTTCTTCTTTGTACTGATGATATGAGTAGATGATTAGTGCTCGAGTTTTATCTGTACCCAACGCAGCAAAGGTAGTTTGATTAGCCTTTAGACGCAATGAAATCAGTTGCAGAGCGGTCATTTCTATTCCTACGATAGATGGCATACCTTGGAGCTGTAGTGGGAGCAATAATACTTTACTTGTTAATCCTTAATACAGAGTTATGCCCTGAAGATAATAGGGTGAGAAGGCTATACGTTGGTATGCCTTAAACAAGTGTGAGATAGGTGGTGAGGGCATTCCAAGGAGACTGTAAATTAGAGTGGGTCAAAGGTCGGAAATGAGATCTACTGGATTACTGAAACTGAGACATAAGACTTCGCATCCCAGAGCAATTGACGAGGAATTGGGAAGAAACTGTCAGATTTAGGTACCCAAATCTGGGTTGTGCGCTAAACAAGTGTGGATAGATAGAATAAAAGCAATGCCGTGATAGTGTGTCTGCTATACGCTGTCCCTTCTGCGACCATAGCAAAATCTATCAACACGGTCGGACTCGTAAGGGTGCCCAACGCTTCAAATGCCCAACCTGCCAACAAACGTTTACGGAAACGTTCGACACGCTTTATTACCTATAAGTGGATTATTCAGGAAGAACTGCGTCGCTACCACGGCACGGGCTGGTCGGGAACGCTTTGCTTGCTGCCGTTTGTGCTGGGGATGGCAGTGCCTCAACTCTTGCGAATGTTTGACCCCAATGTGTCGGGCGAGTTTGGCTGGTTTTCGCTGCTGGGCATTGCGTGGATCTATATTGTGCAGTTTCGCCTCTACCACACCGTGAACCGGATTTATCAGGATGCAGGCATGAAGAAACCGCTCGCCGTCTGGTGGATTGCAATTCCCGGACTGAATCTGGTGGTTGGCTTGCGGCAAATTCACCTTCTCAGCGAGTTTTGGGCACAGCAGCAGGGTGTGGAAGGGAATGACCCGATCGCCAAATTCTTCCCGTTTTTATCTCAGCTCTAACATCGCAGGTTGAATGGATAGCTTGAATCAGCATCGCTCCGCCCTACAGGGGTTCCCTTTTCTAACCGATGCCTAACTCTTTACCGATCGTCGGCTGATGCGTTCTCGCAGTGCCCAAAGACTAATCATTGCTGCAAACCCTGCGCCTAAACTATCCATAATTAAATCTGTGACCGTATCGTTCACGTCGCCAATCACTTCAGTATTAAAAATAAATCCGGCTGACCATTCCATAATTTCCCAGATCGCACCGATCGCAATTCCAAAACTGGCAACGGTCAACACATAAAGCCAGGGATGTTGGCGAAACACGGACAGCATCGATCGATACACCAAAAACCCCAGTGCCAGCGTAATCGCAAAGGTAGTGAAGGCATGGGTAATTTCATCATAGGGTCCAGGCTGATAAAACAATCGCCACACCCAACCGCCTGCATTCAACAGGGCAGCAATCACAAACAGGAAATCAAACAGGGTCGGCAGCTTATCATCGGTGAGAATAAACACCAGAGCCGCAATCCAGAATCCTGCCAGCGCGATCGCATTGTTCCACTGCCCCTGAGCGATCGCCGCAATAATTGCAATGAACAGCACAAGCTCTCCAAGCCACGCTGCAATTCGATATCCTCGCCAGTTTGTTCTCATCATTTTACTGAACACTGCTTAATCAAGATAGCGATCGTCTGCATGATATCAATTCCTGGCCGCTCAACGATCCATAAACTCTGCTGAAAGGGTGGTTTGTGAAAGCGGTTTGCAATTTAACAGCTCAGACGACAGATTGCGTGTGGGCTCGGTATCTTGCCTGCCCAATTTGGGCAAGACGACCATTCCACAAGCCAGCTGAGAAGATTGCCCATGGCGTAAAGCCGATTTCTACAGGAACAGAGGCGCAATTCCGTGTAGAACGATATCTGCAACAAAGTGAGACAGCATCGCCGCCTCTAATCCAAACGTGAAGTAGAGATAGCCAAACCCAATCCCGGCTAATCCATTCAGCAAGATGGCTCGTGTAATCACTAGCGGCGTAAGCGGCAAAATCGCGGCGGTTGCGGGCAGGTGTCCTAAGCCAAACAGAATGGCTGCACTGATCGTCGCAATCCACAAAATCGATCGCGTCGGATGACCATTGGCACGATGAGCAATAAACTTGCCAATGAACGCAATCAACGAAAGAACAAACAGCCGCAGATAAATTTCTTCGTTAATGCCGCCGTAGAACGATGCAAGAAACCCTTGCCATACAGGAGGCTGAATCGCCGCTGCAACAGGACTGCTTGCCTGCCCCAATTGCTGAGCTAAAGCAGGCGCAAACACAAACGCATCAAGTCCCAACACCGCCAGCGATGCCACAATGCCCCAACCGATCGCCGGAAGCACAAACGCTTTGACCCGCTCACTCACTGACTCTCTTTCTGATTCTCCTTGAAGCAGAGCGCGTAAGATGGGTGTCCCTAGCCCTATGCGATTGGCAAAGAATAAGCCTGCGGCGATCGTAATTGCCAGCACGATCGCGGATTGTCCGATTTGTAGCGCAACGACAACAGGCAGCGAAAACGGAAGTTGAATCGTTGCCAAATTAGCAGATTGAAGGGTCAGTGCATAGGGAATTAGAGCGATCGAGCCCAGAATTCCGGCAAGCCAGAGCGTCAGAAAAATCCGTCGGTTCAAGGGTTTCGATTTTGATGGAACAGTTGCAACCATTGCAATAAATCTTCTCTAGCGCGATAGATTCTGTCAAGATTCTGCTCTATTCAAGCTTCGGCAAAGCCGCCTCCACCCAAAACGTAATCTTGCTCAAATTTCCCCTCATTTTCCCACTTCCCCACCTACGTCTGCAATCGTTCCGTCAGCAGCGTATATCGTTCTCGATCTTTTACTTGCCGCACCGCATAGCCGATCGCCTTTTGAGGTCCAACAAAGATCGCCAGTTTCCGAGCGCGGGTGAGTCCGGTGTAGATCAAGTTGCGCGACAGCAAGAGATAGTGCTGCATATACACGGGCAGGATCACGACCGGATATTCGCTGCCCTGAGATTTGTGGATACTGATGGCAAAGGCGAGAGCAATTTCATTCAAATCTGCGTAATCATAGCTGACGAGCCGATCGCCAAACAAAACCGTCACTTCCTGCTGATCGGTATCGATCGCCTCAATCACGCCCAAGTCCCCGTTAAACACTTCCCGGTTGTAGTCGTTGACCTGCTGAATAATGCGATCGCCGACTCGAAGCGTTGTGCCGCCGCGCGTGAGTTCTGCTTTGCCGAGTCCGGGCGGGTTGATGAGCTGCTGCAAGACCTGATTCAGGTTGCGAGTTCCCACTTCGCCGCGAGTCATCGGGCTAAGGATCTGCACCTCTTTGGGCTCAAAGCCAAGCGGGGGAATCAGGTGGGTAATCAAATCGCGGATTGCCTGCACCCCGTCTGGCGGTTCAGGTGCGTTGAGCGAAAGACAGTCCGATCGCGGCTGATTGGAAACTCGCTCGACTTGCGGCATCTGTCCCTGGTTGATGCGGTGGGCGTTCATCACAATCTGGCTGGTTTGCGCCTGCCGGAACACCTGAGTCAGTCGCACTACGGGAATTTCGCCAGAATGAATCAGATCGGACAGCACATTGCCTGCACCCACGCTGGGCAACTGATCAATATCGCCCACCAGCAACACCTGCGCCTCTGGGTCGATCGCCTTCATCAGCGAATTCGCCAGAAAGATATCGAGCATCGACGCTTCATCCACCACGATCGCCTCTGCCGGAATCGGGTTATCGCGATCGCGCTTGAAGCCCATTGTCGATGGGTCAAACTCCAGCAAACGGTGAATCGTTTTGGCTTCCTGTCCGGTCATTTCGCTCAGGCGTTGGGCGGCGCGTCCGGTGGGAGATGCTAAGGCGATCGATTTTCCCATTGCTTTCCAGAGGGCGACGATCGTGCGCGTGCAAAAGGTCTTTCCGGTTCCGGGTCCGCCTGTGAGAATCAGAACGCGCTGCTGGGCTGCCATCTCGACTGCCTGACGCTGCTGCTCTGAGAGCTGAAGCCCGTTTTTTTCGGTAAAGCGATCGATCCAACGCTGCACACGCGGCAGGTCTACCTGAACCGGCTCGATCAGCAGTCGCCGCGATCGCTCCGCTAAGCCAAACTCAGCGCCGTAAAAGGTGGGCAAATAGCACAAATACCCCCGGTCTAAACTGTCTTGAATCACCAGTTCGCCGTCCTGTGCCAACTGCGCGACCAGGGGCGCGATTTCTTCGGGAACAGGCTGGTGGTCAGCAATTGCCAATCGCTTTACCGTGCGATCGACCAATTCATCCTGCGGCAAAAAACAGTGACCCTCGTCCGCCGCTTCCCGCAAAACGTGCAAAATGCCACTGCGATAGCGATACGTGGAACCTGGAGGAATGCCCAGATTGCGGGCGATCGTGTCTGCCGTGACAAAGCCAATACCGTAAATGTCGCTGGCAAGCTGATAGGGGTTTTCTGTCACCACCTCGATCGATCGATCGCCGTACTGCTTAAAGATCTTCACTGCGTAGGTCGTCGAAACGCCGTGCCCCTGCAGGAACAGCATCACTTCTTTAATCGACTTTTGCTCGACCCAGGCTGCCTGGATGAGTTTGACCCGCTTCAGTGCAATTCCCGGCACTTCCACCAAGCGATCGATCTGATGTTCGATAATTTCCAGCGTCTCCAAGCCAAAGTGAGCCACGATCCGCTTTGCCGTCACGGGTCCAACGCCCTTGATCAGCCCACTTCCCAAATACTTCTCGATTCCCGTTAGCGTTGCAGGCTTGGTTTCTCGATACTGCATCACCTGAAACTGCTGCCCGAACTTCGGATGATCGCGCCAAATGCCTTGAAGCTGAAGCGTCTGCCCCGCCTGAATATTGGCAAAGCTGCCGACGATCGTAATCAGCTCACTGGTGCGGGGAACCTTCATTCGCGCCACGGTATAGCCCGTCTCCTCGGAGTGAAAGGTCAGCCGCTCCACCACGCCCTGCAACGCTTCTGTGGGCGCACGATACGAACCCGCTTCGTCTTTTGCTTTAGCGGCTGAAGGATTCCCGGCTGAAGTGTTCCCGGTGGAATGATAGGAGGTCTGAGGATCAGTCACAGTGTCTTATCGCGTCTTGATCAAGTCATGTCCCTTCTCTATCCTGCCACTGATTTTTAGAGGCGATCGAGATTGGGGAATCAAGAAGACGGTTCGGTTCAGATTCGGTTCAGAATCCAGTTCACAATCCAGTTCACAATCAATTCCTTTGGAACATTTTCGATCGCAAGAAGGTCAAGGCAAGCGGATGAGGACGAACGCGGTTAAATTTTCTGCTAATCTCCATCATCAGCTTGATTTCTTCTCAATGAGTTACTGATCCATCATTCGATCGCAAAAGCATTAGGAAACAAACCAAATCTTTCTGCGTCTTCGACTGATTTAACAGAAATTCAGATTTCCCTCCAGGCTATAGTTCATCTCATTTTCGATACAGAATTAGGGAACTTTTGATTTGATTTCCGTCTTTGATTTTGTGAGCTGAATTTACCGCTAAAGCGATCGTCTTTTGATTCCTTAGCTAGTTTGTTGAAATCGGAAGAATGTAGAAAAGGGCTGATTCAAACTGCAATTTTTTTAGTTCCAGACGGTCCTTTTATTCCAATCCTTTTTGCTATCGCAATTGTCATCATCGGTCTTTCATTCATTCGTCTTCGAGGTGTTCCTATGAAGTCTACTTTTCGTCGCCTTGCTGCCGTTGCCGCTGTCACCACCACTGCTGTTGCAAGTGCATTAACCGCCATTCCTTCGATCGCCGGACAGTTTGGGCAAAAAGAAGTGGATCAAAGTAAGTTTGTTGCGGTTGCAGCTCCGCTTCAGGGCGGCAGTAACCACCAGCTTTTGGTACTGGAACAGGTTTCTAGTGCGCGTCCTTGCTGGAGCGAATCGGGAGCAGCTCCGGTGGTCGTTGATCCGCTGCTGGTTCAGTTTGACTTCACAGGAATTTGCGGACGCAGCACCGACAGCAACGGCTACTCGATTCGAGTGAATGGCGAAGACCTGGGCTTGCAGTACAGCCTGCGCGTCGTGAAAAAAGATAACGATATGCTGCTGGTTGGTGCGTCGCGCGATCGTTCTAAGCCAATGCTGCTGCTGGGGCAAACTGACGGCGTCACCAATAACTTTGCCAAAATCAACCTGAATTCGGGCTGGCGGTTCACCAAGCGGATGTATGGCGAAAGCGTGCTGGGCCACGTTTATCTTACTTATGAAGGTGCAGCCGTGCCGACGATCGGGGCAGTTGGCGGCGGTACAGGAGCGGCTCCGGTGGTCACGCCTCCGAATCCGGGCACGGGTCAACCGACTTCTCGCTTCCGCGATACCGTGGGCGACATTTATCTGGCAGAGATCGATCGCGCCGTTCAGGTCGGCTTTATCTCTGGCTTTGAAGACAGCACCTTCCGCCCGCAGGCGGAGTTGACTCGTGAGCAGTTGGTTTCAATGGTGTTGGGGGCGATCGATAGCCTACCTAACGTGAATCTGAACGTTCCGGCTCAGGCAGGCGGCAACCCTTATTCCGATGTGGAAGCGTCGCGCTGGAGCGCAGCCCGGATTCAGTTTGCGAAGCAAAACAACCTGATCAGCGGCTACGAAGACGGCACATTCCGACCGGCTCAGCCTGTGACTCGTGCAGAGCTAATGGCAGTTCTGCGTCGGGCAGGTGAATATGCTAAGTCGCTTCAAGGTCAGCAGCCTCAGCTTCAGGGCAACCGTCCCGCGACTGCCTTCTCCGATACCAACGGTCACTGGGCAAACGGACTGATCAGCCAGATGTCCTCAGTGTGTAATGTAGCTTCTCCAGTGAATGAGCGCGGCACTGCCTTCTCGCCCAATAGCGCAGCTCAGCGAAACTATGCGGCGGCGGCAACCCTGCGAATGCTCAACTGTGTTAACCCTCAGCAAACTGCTGCTCAGCCGTAGCAAAACTTTTGCAGGCATCGGGAAACAGGGTTTTCTGGAAACGCTTGAGGTAAATACTTGACGCTGTCTACGGGTGGGTCTTTCGAGGCTCACCTGTTTTTTTGTATTGGAGAGGTTTTGTGCTGAAGTTGAGGTTGCAGACCGTAGTAAGGGGGCTGACGCATTCTTACAAGCTGCTATGTCTTCCGAGATATTTTACGAGACATAGAACCTATCCTTAATAGCGTCTCTGATTCGTTCCCAGAACAGCACAAAAATCTGTGCTCACTTATCAAACAAACGCTTTGTTTATATCATTACCTTTGCATCAATTTATGAAAGCTCAGCCTTGCGTATGTCTTGTCTGAGGAATTGTAAATAATTGTACGAAAGAATATCAAGGGATATTACAAGTCATGGACTTTCTCCCTGCTGCTGGCTAGTATTAATACATAGATAAATAAAGCCGTCAGCGAGAAACTCAGTATAAATACGCTGGCATTTAATAAATCAAACCCAGGCTGCTATAGTCTGGGTTTATTTTTGTTTCTTGTCTGAGTAATTTATCGCGTCATGTCTCAAACGATCGATTTTTCGTCGGGTTAGGCATCTTATCGACTCAATCTAAGTTGGGCAGGGCGTTCTCTAAGCAGCGATTTGAGAAGTCTTTGAGATGCTCCCTCAATGCTCCATAACTGGGGACTTCAAGGGGGGACTTTAACTGAGGACTTGGAAATTGCCTTCACCCTTCCTTTTAAGAAGATTGTCTTGAAGAAAAAATTTGAGGCAGAATACGGCAGGGAAGAAAAACTCGACAACTCAAATCCCTGAGGAGCAACAGTGAAACGTTGGTGGCTTGTTGGACTACTGCTTGTGGGGCTGGAAGTGCTGCTGTTTCAGGTAACGCATCGGGCCCAAACGCCCCCGCGCTCAGCCTCTACTGCTCAAATGCCTGCTTTTTCCGTTAATCCATCGGGCGATCCGTCGGGCAACCCATCTGTTGGTGAGATGGCTTCTCCTACTCCTAATCCAGCAGAGACAGTTCGCTATGAAACTTATACGCTGCCCCAAGCAACGGCTCATGTGCTGACGATTCCGAGCGGAAGTGGAGCGATCGTCCGAGTGGGGGTTGCGTCGGGCGCAGATTCCCTCGAAAACTTTGTCAAGTCTAGTGGGGCGATTGGGGCAATCAACGGTGGATATTTTGACCCGGAAAATTTGCTCTCCACTTCCTATGTAGTGCAGCAGGGGCAGCTTGTTGCCGATCCAAAACTGAACGATCGCCTGATGCAAAACCCGAATCTGGCTCCCTATATGGACAAGATTTTGAATCGATCGGAGTTTCGCCGCTATCAGTGTGAGGACGGAGTGCGCTATGCAATCACGCCGCAAAATGAAGCCACCCCTGCTGGATGCCAGCTTATCGATGGGCTGGGGGCAGGTCCGCAGCTTTTGCCCGCGCTCACCCTGGAACAAGAAGGCTTTCTGGCAGTGGAAAACGGGACAGTGATTCGAGACGCGATCGGCTACAGTCAGCCCAATGCGCGATCGGCGATCGGACTCACCGAGCAGGGAGACGTGGTGCTGGTCATGGTGGCAAAGCAGCCCAATAATCCCTCAAACTCTGGCATTTCCCTGCCTGCACTGGCGGAGTTTATGAAAACCCTGGGCGTGACACAGGCATTGAACCTGGACGGAGGCGGATCGTCTTCTCTGTACTATGACGGCAAAACGATCTTAGGTTCTGTGGATAACGCAGGAAACCCAGTGGGTCGATCGGTCAAGTCCGTGCTGCTGGTTGTGCCACCGACTCCTTAGAGGTGTTTGTTGAAAGGGTATTTGGGGAGTGTGAGAGGGACTACACTACCCCCTAAATCCCCCAAAAATGGCGGACTTTGAATTCCAGAAGTAAGTCATGGGATCTGTACTTCCGGCAGTGATTACAGCCCCAGCTTTTCCAGCACCGGACGAGTCGAAACCACATGGCGTTCTAAGCCGAGCCGCTTGGGTTCGATGCCAACCGCTAAGCCAATGAGCTGCGGCAAGTGCAGCACGGGCAAACCGAGCTTGCGACCGATCGTATCCGCAACTTCGGGCTGACGCGAATCCAGGTTTAGATGGCACAAGGGACAGGGCGTCACCATACAGTCTGCGCCAGAGTCGATCGCGTCCTGGATATGATTTCCTGCCATTTGAAACGCCTGAGACGGAGCATAGCTGGAAAGGGGCCAGCCACAGCACTGGGTTCTGCCCCGATAGAAAATGGGCGTTGCGCCGATCGTCTCGAACACGCGCTCCATCGACTGAGGATTGTAGGGATCGTCGTAAGGCAAATGCTTTTGTGCCCGCAGCAGGTAGCAGCCGTAGAAAGCCGCACACTTCAAGCCGGAGAGCTGGCGCGTCACTTTTTCCGAGAGGGCATCCAGCCCGTAGTCACCCACCAGTGCCCAGAGCAGATGCTTCACTTCAGACGTGCCTTTGTAGGGAGAGCAGCCTTCGTCTTTCAGTAAACCGTTGACCTTATCAAAATAAGCCGTATCCGATTCCTTCGCCTCCTTCAGCCGCTCATCGACGTGACCCAGCACCCCCTGACAGGTACTGCAATGAGTGAGCAAGGGCAGGTTGAGCGATTCGGCGAGGGCAATATTGCGGGCGTTGACGGTGTCCTCCATGAGCTGCGAGTCTTCCTTAAACGTCCCAGAGCCACAGCAGGACGCTTTTTTAAGCTCGATCAGCTCGATTCCCAGGGCTTCGGTCAGTGCCCCAGTGGACTGGTAAAGTTCCCGACAGGCGCCCTGTGCCACACATCCCGGAAAATAGGCGTACTTTAAAGTCATGGACAGCAGTATAAATGATCTAACATTTGCTCACTTCCATCATCTCTTTTTTAATGGGCGATCGTCCGAAGTTGACGCACTCCCTTAACATTGGTTGACTGAATCTCACCACAAGATTTCCCGCTCACCCCAAGCCAAACTTGCTAAAATCTTGACTCTCCCAGTCCCTCCCCTACCCATTCACTCATTCCCTCACCCCCCTCCCTCATGGTGACGACCCCGACCCCGCCCCTGCCCTACGAGCCGCTTCATCATAAATATCGTCCTCAAACCTTTGCTGAACTGGTTGGACAGGAGGCGATCGCCACCACATTGACCTATGCCCTGCGTCAGCAAAAAATCGCGCCTGCCTATCTCTTCACCGGAGCCAGGGGAACGGGAAAAACATCGAGTGCCAGGATTCTGGCAAAATCGCTCAACTGTCTGCAAAGCAATGTGCCTACTGAGACACCCTGCGGACGCTGCGAAGTTTGCCGATCGATCGCCAACGGCTCTGCCCTGGATGTGATCGAGATTGACGCCGCCAGCAACACAGGGGTAGATAACATTCGGGAGTTAATCGAACGCGCCCAGTTTGCCCCGGTTCAGTGTCGCTACAAAGTGTACGTGATTGACGAATGCCACATGTTGTCGACGGCATCCTTCAACGCCTTACTAAAGACTTTAGAAGAACCGCCCGATCGCGTTGTATTTGTATTAGCCACCACCGATCCGCAAAGAGTTTTACCGACGATTATTTCACGCTGCCAGCGATTCGATTTTCGGCGGATTGAATTAGGCGCGATGGTGAACCATTTGAGATCGATCGCTGCTAAAGAATCGATTCAAATTAACCCAGAAGCGCTTCAGTTGGTGGCGCAACTTTCCCAGGGCGGGCTGCGTGATGCTGAAAGTTTGCTGGATCAGTTGAGCTTGCTCGAAGGCGAAATTACTGCCGATCGCGTTTGGGATTTGGTGGGTGCGGTTCCAGAACGAGAGCTGCTGGCACTGGTGCAGGCAATGGCGGCAGATGATGGCGTGGGAGTGCTCGATCGGTCGCGGGCATTGCTCGATCGGGGTCGGGAACCGCTGGTGGTGCTGCAAAATCTGACCAGCTTTTATCGGGATATGCTGATTGCTAAAACCAGTCCCGATCGCCATGACTTAGTAGCAATCACGCCGCAGACTTGGGCAGAGCTGTGTGCCTTTGTCCAGCCCCTCGACCTGAGCCTGATTTTATCTGGACAGCAGCATCTCCGCACCTGTGAACCCCAGGTGAAAAACACCACGCAGCCACGCCTGTGGTTGGAAGTAACGCTGCTCGGGCTACTGCCTGCGGCAATGCAAAGCAGGTTTCCCGCTGGGGCGATCGGCAATATTACAGGCAATCTGGGAAGTTCAACGACCGTTCCCAAAATTACGATGCCTCCTCGTCCGGTTGCTCCGCCTGTTCAGCCTGCGTCTGAAGGAGCGCCTCCGCCAGTTCAAAAACCTGCGCCTGAAGCCAGCCCTGCTCAACCTGCGATCGAAGAAACCCGGCAAAACGCGACTCCGACCCGTAACCCTGCGGCAGCCCAAGCCGGAGCAAGCGGCAATGGTAATGGCAACGGCAATGGTAATGGCAACGGCAATGGTCATACGGCGATCGGCTCCAGCAACGGAACGCCCAAACCAGAATCCCCTGATCGGTCGCCTGCTCCCCCGATCGAGCCACAGCAGGACTGGTCTGAACTGTGGGAAAAAGTTCTGGGTCTGGTTCAGCCTTTTTCTACGCAAACCATGCTGCGGCAGCAGTGCCAGCTCATTCACTTCACAGGACAGGAAGCCCGGATTGGGGCACGATCGCAAAATCTGTTCAAGATGGCAAAAGATCGGCTGCCCAACATCGAAGCTGCGTTTGCAAAACTCTATCCACAGCCCATTAAAGTGACGCTGGAAGTGCTGGTGCGCAACGAGATAACGCCTGCGACCAGTGCCCCCATGCCTGCCCCGCCGACCCCCCTGTATCCTCCGGCTCCGCCTGCTGCTCCCCGCCAGGTCAAAGAAGAATCTCCTCCTGCGAAGGCGTTTGAATCAGCGAATGTTCCGCCAACTCAGAGCAGTTCTCCCAACGGAGTTAACCCGTCTCGGCTGCCGGTGCGCCCCTCTGAAACGGCGTTACCTACTGCTTCAGCGATGCCTGCCAGTGATTTTGTTGAACCTGCTGCAAGCTGGACTGCCGAAGATGAAGTTACTCGCGCTGCCAAAAGTTTGGCTCAAATGTTTAATGGTCAAATTGTGTGTTGGGATGATGAAACCGAGGGCGAATCGGTGAATGCCCTACCGGAGGAACCGTTGCCTGGAGGACAGCCTGTTTTAGAAACCCTGGATTCAGACCCGGATGGCGATGTCCCCTTTTAAGCTGGCAAACTTCAGGAATAATCGTGCGCTGAGCGGGGTGAACGGCTGCGCTTATTGCCCAAGACGTATGAAATCCAAGAGATTTCCGTAGATAATCGATCTGCACTGGGTAAAGCAGGCTTTATGAACGGAGACGATCGGCTGAACCTACCATTTGTGAACGATCTGTCTCAGCTTCCCCGAACCTTTGCCGAAACGATCGCTCAAATCGAAAAAGCTGCCCTGCAACGGCTGGCTGAAGAAGCAGATCGAAAAAAGCTCTATTACCATACCGAAACCCACATCAGGAACGTTCAGCGACGATCGCACCAAATTTTTGACGCAATTTACCCGGCTTTAACCCAGGAAGCCGCAGCCAAGTCCACACCGATCGATCTGGAGCGAATGCGGCGATTGCTGAATCTGTGTGCGGTGGCGCATGATATGGTGCAGCTCTTTGAACACAATCCTCAAGGCCACATGGCGCGGCGGCGAACGCCCGGGGTCAGCGAAATTGCCACGATCGAGGAGCTTGTCGCCTATATTCATCAGACCAATCAGCAGCTAGAGCAGCAAAATTCCAGCCATGCCAGATTGACCGAGACCGATATTGCCATTATTCGAGAAGCAATCCACGCCACGATCTGCGCTTATGATTCTCAGGAGCAGGCGATTTATCAGCCGTTGCTTTATGACCCCCAGCAGTCTCCGGCCATCGTCACTCGGATTCTTGCCCTGGCAGATATCGGTGCGCTGGGAATGGACGGCATCGAGGTGTATAACCAGGAGGGCAGCCTGCTATTTTTGGAAGAAAATCCTGACGTGATTTCGCTCCTGCAAGACGGCACCCTCTATCAGCTCGAAGAAACCAATCCAGCCTTGGCGCAAAACATTCGGCAACGTTTATTAAGTCGCTGTCGCTTTCAGGTGAATTTTGCAAAAAGTCGGCTGGCGCGTATCGAGCCAGAGCTGCAAGGCTTTCCAGAAGCAGCAATTCCAGTTTTGAGGCATGAAATATTCAAATACCTGACTCCTGAGACCGTTCGGCGCGTTGAAGCCATTACGCCAACTGATAACGGAACTGGCTTGGGAAAGCTGCTTCAGTTTTTTCGATTTGAACAGTATCTCGATCTTGAGATTGAGGAGCTTGAGGTTTAGCAGGAGCTTGAAATTTAGATTGAGTCCGCCGAAACGAAATGGTTTGAGCGAAGAAACGGATAAAGACAAGCTGTACCTCTAGAGGGGCGTTTTGCAAACTGGGTTTCATTACGCTGAACAATACGGCGTAACAATACGGCTGGTTAATTATTCCAGCACAATGCGTCCAACGTAGTAATTCCAGCGCAGTGATTCCAGCCAGTGATTCCAGCGCAGTGATTACACCTGATTCCACCTGATTACACCTTGGCGAGATGGATACGGAGCGATCGGAAATGAATGCAGAAGAACTGATGCGGCGATACGAGGCAGGAGAACGGGACTTTAGCATTGCTGATCTGAGTCAGGCAAGTCTGGAAGGAGTGAACCTCAGCGGTGCAGTGTTGCATGGCGCAATGCTCGATCGGGCAAACCTGCGGGGCGCAAACTTGAGTCAAGCGGTGTTGAGCGGAGCCACGCTAAAAGGAGCGGATCTACGAGAAGCAGACCTGCGAGAAGCGGATCTGAGTGATGCAGTGCTAGATGAGGCACGGCTCACCGGAGCGAATCTGGAAGGGGCGATTCTAGATCAAGCCGACCTCACCAGTGCCAATCTGGAAGGCGCAGATCTG
Organism: Cyanobacteria bacterium FACHB-502; assembly: GCA_014695325.1. Classification (GTDB taxonomy): domain Bacteria; phylum Cyanobacteriota; class Cyanobacteriia; order Elainellales; family Elainellaceae; genus Leptolyngbya_A. Next base: position 418,147 of record JACJNZ010000029.1, read on the forward strand.
ACCGGTGCAGACTTGAGCGAAGCGGAAATGTATGCAGCTGACCTGACGGGAGCAGAGCTAGACTATGCCAACCTGCAGCAGGCAAACCTGACGAAAGCCGAATTGGATAAAACGAATCTGAAAGGCGCAAATCTAGAAGACGCTAACCTGAAGGATGCGATTCTGGATGAGGCGATCGTAGAGGGCACAATTCTCGAAGGCAGGTTGTAGCAAGGGATTTTATGAGGTAGCCATGACCCTTAACCCTCCTTCCGCCTCCTCGGTTCAGCAATCTGCGGCGATCGATCGTTTGGTGGCGCGTCCCCTGATCATTGCCGGAGTTGTGCTGGGCTTGGGCATCGGCGGATTTTTTGACGGCATTATTCTGCATCAGCTTTTGCAGTGGCATCATATGTTTTCCAGCGTGGAAACCGATATGACTGTTGCTGGACTGGAGCTGAATACGCTGGGCGACGGGCTGTTTCACCTGCTCGATTATGGGCTGACGCTAACCGGGATTTATCTGCTGTGGCGTGCCGGACGTGCTGCCGATCGCTTCTGGTCGGGGCGGGTTCTGCTGGGGGCAATGCTGGCAGGCTTTGGACTGTTCAACCTGGTCGAAGGCGTGATTGATCACCATCTGCTGCAAATTCACCATGTGCGGTCGGGTCCGAACGAGCTGCTGTGGGATCTGGGCTTTTTAGCTTCTGGCGTTGTGCTGTTCGCGATCGGCTGGCTGCTGATACGAGCAGGTCAGAAACAGGGGGATCCACAGGCAGAGGTTCGCTAGGCTGGTAAGCCGAATCTTGACCCAGACCTCTGGCTCGATCGTTATAGTGGAAAAGTTGCTCACAGGCAGGGTCAGGCAATGCCTCAGTTTTCGCGGGTTATTTTGCGCCGCTCGAAGGAAGACGCAGTGAAGCGGTTTCATCCCTGGATTTTTTCGGGGGCGATCAAGCAAGCCGAGGCACAGGACGGCGATATCGTTGAAGTGTACAGCGACAGCGGCGAGTATTTGGCAACCGGGCTGTATCACGACAGCAATATTGCCGTTAAAATTCTTGCCTTTCATCCGGTCACTAACCTGGATGAGCTGTTTGCTAATCGCATTCAACAGGCGGTTCAGGTTCGCTCGCAGCTCGGCTTAACCGGGAGCGAAACCACTAACTGTTATCGATTAATTAATGCAGAAGGCGATAATCTACCCGGTCTGATTGTGGACTGGTACAACGGCACAGCGGTGATCCAGGCATACTCGATCGGGATGTATGGGCAGCGTCAGCGTATTCTTGCTGGACTGCAAGCGGTTTATGGAGAAAGCCTGAGAGCCGTTTATGACAAAAGTGCGTCAGTGCTGCCCCGATCGCTTGGCGCAACGCCAGAATATCTGCTGGGCGAAAAAACTGACGAGCCGGTGCGGGAATACGGGCATCACTTTCAGGTGGACTGGGAAACCGGACAAAAAACTGGATTTTTCCTTGACCAGCGCGAGCATCGCCAACTGCTGACCCGCTATGCTTCCGGGAAGCAGGTCTTAAACACCTTTAGCTATTCGGGCGGATTCTCGGTCTACGCGCTGCAAGCCGGAGCCACAACCGTGCATTCTGTTGATAGTTCCACAAAGGCGATCGATCTCACGAAACAGAATGTTGCCCTCAATCCGCTTCAAACGGGCACACCCGAAGGCACACACGAAGCCTTTACCGACGATGTGTTTGTCTTTCTCAAAACCTGCGATCGGCAGTATGACGTGATTGTGCTCGATCCGCCTGCTTTTGCCAAAAACGTGTCTGCTCGACATCAGGCAGTAATGGCATACAAGCGGCTCAATCTGCAAGCATTCAACAGGCTGCGATCGGGCGGGGTGCTGATGACGTTTTCCTGTTCTCAAGTCGTGCAGCGCGATCATTTCCAGGGGGCAGTTCTGGCAGCGGCGATCGAATCAGGCAGGTCAGTGCGAATTTTGCACCATCTGACGCAACCTGCGGATCATCCAGTGAATTTGTTTCACCCGGAGGGGCTGTATCTGAAGGGGTTAGTGTTGTGGGTGGAGTAGGTGTGGGTGGAGTAGGTGAAGAAGGGATGGCTGAGGAGATGAAAGGGTAAAGGAATGGGGCGATCGGGGGGTGCTATTAAGTTTGGTTTGGTTTGGGTTGATTCACGGGGCTGCCTTCTAAGATTGACATAGAAGAGGTTTGAGAAGTCCTGCTCCTGACTGGAACCCCCTCCCTAACCCCACGATTTGGGGGAACCGAGCCGCCTCCTACTCTTAAAGCCCTCCATTTATGGGAGATTTAGGGGGCAATTAGAACCCCCTTATACGCCTCAAACCCCTTCTTAAAACCTCATACCCCCTTCTCATGCCAGTTAAGTACCGAGAAGTGGCATCGCCTCTGCACCCTCGTGCCTTTATTGGGTGAGAAACGCTGTAAATCAGCTGTAAATCAATGGTAATTTTTCAGTGGCGATCGTTCGCTTGTCCTTTTACTCTCTGCCAACGAAATTTATCTGGTGCAGGCGATGGTTATGTTAAGCAGTGTATTGAAGCGAAATAATGTTGAGATGCTGGGGCAGGGAAAGCAAACCATCATTTTTGCTCATGGGTTCGGTTCAGACCAGACCGCGTGGCGGCATCAAGTTGCGGCATTTGAATCGGATTACCGAATTGTATTGTTTGACCATGTGGGAGCAGGAAATTCGGACATGGCTGCCTATAGCCCCCGCCGATATAGTTCGCTTTATAGCTATGCGGAAGATCTGCTAGAGCTGTGTACTGAGTTAAAGCTATCGCAGGTGATTCTTGTGGGGCACTCGGTCAGCGGCATGGTGAGTTTGCTGGCTGCGCTGGTTGATCCGAGTCGCTTTAGCCAGCTCTTTTTTATTGGGGCATCGCCTCGCTATGTGAATGATGCTGCCACTCACTACATCGGCGGGTTTGAGCAGTCTGATCTGGATGCGCTGTACGAAGCAATGTCTTCTAATTACTATGCCTGGGTCAGTGGCTTTGCGCCGATCGCGATGGGCAACCCCGAGCGTCCTGAACTGGCAACCGAGTTTGCCAATACGCTGTCTGCGATTCGTCCTGATATTGCTCAGGCAGTGGCGCGGGTCATTTTTCAGTCTGACCACCGGGCAGAATTGCCCCGGCTGAAAGTGCCGACTACGATTCTACAGTCGAACAATGACATTGCTGTGCCGCGAGTGGTCGGAGAATATTTGGCGCAACATATTCCCCACGCTCGCTTGATCAACATCCATGCTCAGGGACATTTTCCCCATATCAGTGCGCCTGAGGTCGTGACCCAAACTATTTCAGAATGTTTAGCCGCCTGACTCTGCTGCGCGATTACTTGATGGGAAAACGATGGAGCAACCGTTTCCTGAGCCACAAGCATCCTCCAATGCCAGACTGCCATCCAGAGCGACTGCCCAGCTTTGAACCTTTGCTGCTGGCTTTGACGACGGTTTTGCTGGGGCTGCAAGTGTTGAGCGGCTGTGCTCCGGTGCTGTGGCTGGCTCCCGTGATTTTTACCGGGTTTGTGCTGCGTCCTCCGACGCGATCGATCGTCCTGGCAAGTCTCGCGCTGGAAGGAATTTTGCTGCTGCTAAGCTGGGATGAGATGATGACCCGGCAACTGCTGACTGTGGGAATCGCTGGGCTGCTGAGTTCTTTTGTGCGGCGCGCTTTGCTGAAGCGAGAATGGCAAACGGCTACCCGCATCACCCTGGCAAGCCTGATCCAGCAAGAAACCGCCGCCAGTCCAGAGCAGACAATTGCCTTTGCCCTCACCACGCTTAAAACCTTTGCTTGCTCCGATGGGGCGATCGTGCTGCGTCAGCTTGATAATGTGACTGCGGAGGCACTCGTGTCGCTGCCTGACAACGCGCTTCCCGATCGGCTGACCACGCCCGCGCTGTTTGCCGAGGCAATTGCTCAAAATCAATGTATTTATCACACCGACTATCCGGCAACACCGAATGCGGCGGCGGTGCTAGTGGGACAGGGCGTTCAATCAGTTGCAGTGCTGCCTTTATCTGAAGTAGGGCAGGGGCAGGGAGCGATCGTGCTGTTCTGGTATCGATCGGTTCAGTTCTCGTCGGAGCTTCAGCAGTTTTTAGCGTCTTTGCTAAGCGGAATGCGAAACCTGCTGCGGTTTCAGGATATGACGCTGCGGCTCGAAAATTTGCAGGCGCGGCTGCGTGCCATCTTAGAAACCATTCCACAGGGCGTAGTGTTTGTGGATGAAAGCGGCGAACAGGGCTGGCTTAACTACATCGCAGCGATGCAGCTTGGATTACCGCAGGGAATGGCAGAACCAATGGCGATCGCCCAGGCTATGACCAGCCTCCGGCTAAAGGCAGACAACCAGCAAGACATCACCCAGCAGGCAGCCCAATTTTTTACCCAACCTCAGATCGAAATTCGCGACTGGCGATGGTTTTTTACCCAACCTCAGCCTCAGGTTTTAAGCCTTTCCAGTACACCAATTAATTTGCGCCATGTTCCTGGTCGCCTCTGGGTCATTGACGATATCACTGAACGCTGGCAAGCGGATGTCGTAACGCAGCAAGCAAAAGATATGGCAGAAGCGGCAAATCGGGCAAAAAGCGAGTTTTTAGCCAACATGAGCCACGAGCTGCGAACCCCCCTCAACGGCATTCTCGGCTACGCGCAGATCCTCAAAAAATCAACAAACTTGACCGAACAGCAGCGAAACGGGCTAGAAATTATTCACTACAGCGGCGAGCATTTACTAACCCTGATTAACGACGTTTTAGATTTATCGAAAATTGAAGCCCGAAAAATGGAACTGCATCCGCACGACTTTCATTTTTCTACATTTCTAGAAAATCTGGTGCAGATGTTTAAGGTTCGCACCCGTCAAGATGTTGCTTTTTTGTATGAACCCGTTGCCCCACTCCCTACTTTTGTACGAGCAGACGAAAAGCGGCTGCGTCAGGTTCTGCTGAATCTGTTAGGCAATGCGATTAAGTTTACCGAGCGGGGATGGATTACGTTTCGGGTTCAACCCGTTGACCATGCCCTGCAACCCGGTCTTTCCCGGCTGCGGTTTGAGGTGGAGGATACCGGGATCGGCATTTCGGCTGAGCAGCTAGAGCAGATTTTTCTACCGTTTCAGCAAGCTGGGGAAAATCGGCGACAATCCGAGGGAACCGGACTGGGGCTAACCATTACCCGGCAACTTGTGCAGCTAATGGGCAGCGAAATTCAGGTGAAAAGCCAGTTCGGGCTGGGCAGCAAGTTTTGGTTTGAGATTGTGCTTCCCGAAATTACAGACCAGAGTGGGATGTCCGCTGTCCTTCCGCCTGTTATTGTGGGCTACCACGGTGATCGTCGTAGGGTTCTGGTGGTCGATAACCAGTGGGAAAACCGCGCAGTGCTGCTGGGACTATTGCAACCGTTAGGATTTGAAACAATGGAAGCAGTAGACGGAAAAGACGGACTGGACAAGGCGCACGAGTTTCGCCCCGATGCCATTTTGATGGATCTGGTGATGCCCGTGATGGACGGGTTTGAGGCAATTCGGCAGCTACGATCGTCTCCAACGCTCAAAGATATTGCGATTATTGCCGTCTCTGCCAGCACCCTGGACTTTGACCAGGAAACCAGTCGGCGGGCAGGCTGTAATGGATTTCTCCCCAAGCCTGTGCGCGAAGTAGACCTGCTAGAGCATCTGCAAACTTACTTGAATTTAGCGTGGATTTGTCAGCCGTCCGAGGAGCCATTGCAGAAAGTCGAAACCCCTCAGGGCACGATGAAAGGCACGATGCGAAGCAGTTCCTCCTTCGGGGAAATTGTGCCTGATGCGCCCAATGGCATTTCCACTGGCATTCCCGCTAGCATTCCCGCTGCCCTTAAAATGCCGTCTGCCCAGGCTGAACTGAATACCCTCTTCGACCTTGCGATGCAGGGTGACTTGCAAGGCATTATGGATCACATCACTAACCTGGAACAGACGGACGATCGCTGGCTTTGCCTGACTCGTCCCCTGGCTCAGTTGGTTCGAGGATTTGAAGAACAGCAGATTTTAGAGCTTATTCGTCAGTATCGAGCACAGTTATGAACACTGTCACCCCAACGACAAGCCTGCCAGCGACAATTCTACCGGCGACAATTCTAATTGTTGACGATACTCCTACTAACCTGAACCTCCTGTTTGATTTTTTGCGAAATTCGGGGTTTAAGGTACTGGTTGCCCAAAGCGGCAAGAGCGCCCTGCAAAAGGTGGAATATGCCAAACCTGACTTAATCCTGCTGGATATTTTAATGCCGGAAATGGATGGGTTTGAAACCTGCCGCATCTTGAAATCTCAGGCATCGACGAAAGATACACCAATTATCTTCATGACTGCCCTTTCAGACACTGTGGATAAAGTCAGAGGACTACAGCTGGGAGCGGTAGACTACATCACCAAACCCTTTCAGCAAGAAGAGGTGCTTGCTCGAATTCAGCTTCACCTGAACCTGCGAAACCTCACCTGCCAAGTGCAGGAACAAAACGCTCGGCTCGAACAGGAAATTCAGGAGCGCATCCAGGCAGAAGCAATGGTACGGCGGCGCGAGGCACACCTGCGGCTGATCACCGATGCGCTACCCGTGATGATCTCTTATATCGATCGCGACCACTACTATCGCTTTGTCAATCGCGGCTATGAAGAGTGGTTTCAGCTTCCCCGGGAGGAACTCGAAAATCGACATTTGCGCGACCTGATGGGCGAAGCCCTGTATGAGGAATTGCTGCCAAAACTGACGCTGGCACTGTCGGGGCAAACCGTCATGTTTGAAAACACGATGCCTCGTCAGAATAAGTTACATCATCTTGAAATTACCTATGTTCCTCATTTTGATGGGGAAGTTGATGGAGAAGAAGTTCGAGGAACTTATGTTCTGACCCAGGATGTGACCGAACGCAAACAGCTTGAACGACAGCTTTTGCGATCGCAGCGTATGGAAAGTCTGGGTACTTTAGCAAGCGGCATTGCCCATGACCTGAACAATGTACTAACACCAATTCTGATGTCAGTTCAACTGCTAGCAATGAAATATCAGGATGAACAAAGTCAACGATGGCTAGAGCTACTCGAAACAAATACAAAACGCGGTGCAGATTTGATACGTCAGGTGATGTTGTTTGTACGAGGAATTGAAGGCGAGCACACTCTGATTCAAGCAGAGCAGTTGCTTAAGGAAATCAAGCCGATTGTGGAAGAAACGTTCCCCAAATCCATTACCATCTCTAGCTACATTGATCCAGATCTAGGGGTAGTTTCAGGAGATCTCACTCAACTGCATCAAGTGTTAATGAATCTCTGTATCAATGCGCGAGATGCTATGCCAAATGGGGGACAGCTCAAGCTCTCGGCTGAAAACTTAGAGGTTGATCCGGCATTTGCTCAGGCTCACCCAGAAGCTAGAATAGGTCGCTATATTCGGTTGACCGTCGCCGATACAGGTGAAGGCATTCCGCCAGAGGTGATAGATCGCATCTTTGAGCCCTTCTTTACCACAAAGGAATTTGGCAAGGGCACAGGGCTGGGGTTATCAACCGTAATTGGCATTGTTAAAAGCCACGAGGGGTTTATCACCGTTTCAAGCGAGATCAACCAGGGCACCCAGTTCAATATTTTTTTACCTACGATCGCCTCCAGCGTAACCCCAAACCCGGAAGAGAGCGACCTGCTTAGGGGACATGGAGAAATGGTCCTGGTTGTAGATGATGAAGCTGCCATTCGGGAAATCACCCAAACCTTGCTAGAAGCCCATGGCTATCAAACCTTAGTCGCTCGTGATGGCGTAGAAGCAATTTCGCTGTATATCCAGCATCCCGAAACCATTCATCTTGTTATTGTGGATATGATGATGCCGTCAATGGATGGGTCATTAGCCATTCGTGCGCTCAAAGAGATCAATCCTGACGTACGAATTATAGCGATGAGCGGCTTATCCCCAAGCGAACTGTGTCTAGACGTAATCGATGCAGACTTTCTCGCCTTCCTGCCAAAACCATTTACCACAAAGGATCTGTTGACTACGCTCAGTGAGATTGCAAAACGCTGAATCGCCCTGATCCCCTTTAAGACTTTTTCTGCGGCTCGCTCTAGTCTAAAAACCCTGGGTCAGGAGATTGTGTGAGAACTCTGGCAGGGTTAACGATGCTGGAAATGGGCTGAAGGGTGGTTTGAAGATAACCGAGAATTTAAATCGCCCATCCACTCATCCACCTACTCGCCCACCTTCAAAAAGACTTAATATTTCTTTAAGAATCTCTCTTCCAAGCTGGAGGGCGCAATGTTAGAGCAATTCGCTGCACGGTTAAGTGATCTGTTAGAGCCGATCGCGGCATTCTTTCGTGGGTTGAATCTTCCAGAGCCGATCGTTCATTGGGGACATCCGGCAATGATGGGCATTGTGGTGCTAGTGATGGGAAGCTATGTGGCTTATGCAGGCTGGCGTGGACGGCTGGCAACCGATCCAGAAGTTGCTGCAAAAAACTGGATGGATCACAAGAAACTGGCTCCGCTGATGTTTTTGTTTATCGCGCTGGGCTACACGGGCGGCGTGCTGTCGCTGGTGATGCAAAAGCAGCCTATTCTCAGCAGCACCCACTTCTGGACGGGATCGATCGCCCTGCTGCTGCTGACGCTGAATGGTCTGTTCATTGCGCTCAGCTTTGGGAAAGCTAAATCTGTTCTAAGAACAGTTCACGCTTATGTGGGCAGTGCTGCTTTTGTGTTGCTGTTGCTGCACGGAGTGTTTGGCTTGAAGCTGGGGCTTTCGATTTAGCGATCGATTGCTGCTCAGATTATTGTTCAGGTCATCAATCTCGATCGCAGAAACAGCTTTACAGAACAGTTTTACAGAGCTGACTGCGATCTTTATTTATGACTCAAATCAGCGGTGCGATCATCGGTCTGGCCTATCTGCTGGGCTTACTAGCCACAGGGATTCCGGGAACCGTTCGCGGGATCCCCATCGGTTCTATTCTGTTGCTGTTTGCGGGAGTTGGCGCAGGGTTTATTGTTCCGCGCTGGAACCGATCGGCTCCCAAGCTAAAAATTTGGCTAATTGCGGCTCTGGTCGGGTTTACGGCAGGACTATATTTTGGCTGGCGAATGCCGGAGGCGACGGATACCGATATTAGCCGCTATGCCTCGTCGGCGTCTTCGGTAACGGTTACGGGTGAAATTATTAGTACCCCACGTTTGACGCGCAGCGAGAAGGTTCAGTTTGAGCTTGAGGTTTCTGACCTGCTCCCAGTTTCCCAGATGCAGACGGCAGATGAACACAGCAAAAGGGAACACAGCAAAAGGAACAGTTTGGGTAAGGGAAATTCGGGTAACGGAAATTCGGGTAACCGCACTTCGCAACCCGTTCCCATAGGGTCTATCACCCTTGATAATCGCCCTGTCACAGGCAGAATTTATGTCACCGTTCCCAACGATCGCCAAACGCCCTTTTATCCCGATCGCATCTATCCCGGTCAAACGATCGCCGTCACCGGTTCGCTGTATCTCCCTCGAACTGCGGGAAATCCAGGTGGGTTCAACTTTCGGCAGTATTTGCGGCGAAACGGCATCTTTACAGGGCTTCGAGGCGAAACAGTCAGAATTACCGAAAGTTCCTCACCGCCATTTTTTTGGTCGATTCGGCGGCGGATTGTCTCGGCTCAAGCGGCAGGGGCAGGAAGTCGAACCGGTGCTCTGCTAAGTGCGATCGTGGTTGGGCGGCGCGGGGTCGATGTGCCGTTTGGCATTCAAGATGCTTTTTCCCGGGTCGGATTAGCGCATGTTTTAGCGGCTTCGGGATTTCAAGTGACGCTGCTGGTTGGGGTGATTTTGTCGCTGGCAAAGCGATCGCAGCCTTGGACTCGATTTGGAATCGGACTCGCTGCCCTGATTTTCTATGTCGGTCTGACCGGGGCAGAGGCTCCCGCAGTTCGAGCAGGGGTCATGGGGGTCGTGGTGCTGCTGGCAATGACGATCGACCGCCGGGTGAAAATTTTGCCCGTCCTCCTGTTTGCGGCAACAGGGATGCTGCTATTCGATCCTTTAGCCATCTGGGATCTGGGCTTCCAGATGAGCTTTCTGGCAACCCTGGGGCTGATCGTAACCGTTCCCGTGCTGGACAAGTGGCTAGATTGGTTGCCGCCGCGCCTGACAAGCTGGATCACTGTTCCCACGGCGGCCTATTTGTGGCTACTGCCGCTTCAGCTAGGCGCGTTTGGGATCGTTTCGCCCTATAGTATTCCGATTAATGTGATTGCCAGCCCGATCGTGGCTCTGGTCAGTATCGGCGGCATGATCAGCGCAGGAGCGGGATTGATTTTGCCAGTTGTCGGAAGCGGGATGGCGTGGCTACTGTCTTTTCCAACGGAGTGGCTGATCTGGCTTGCAGAGAAGGGGGCTCAGCTTCCGGGAAGCGCGTATGCGGCGGGTTCAATCAATGCACTGCAAATTTTGCTTCTTTACGCTCTGGTTCTGCTGGTGTGGTGGAGTTCTCCTTGGCGGCAAAACTGGTGGCTGGCGGGAGTTTTGGCAATTTTGCTGGTGGCGGTTCCGGCTACGTATGCCTCAACCCAGCTGCGGCTGACCGTACTCCAGGCAAACGCTCCAGTGCTGCTGGTGCAAAATCAGGGGCAAACCGGACTGGTGAATCTTGGTCGGCAAAAAGATGTGCAATATACAGTTTTGCCACTGCTTCAGCGCCAGGGAATTAATCATCTCGATTGGGCGATCGATCTCAACCTGAATCAAGACTCGATCGCTGCCTGGAACGACTTGCTAAACCAGATGCCGATTTCTATGTTTTTCAGTCGCACTGCCGGGGCAGAATCAACCGCAGACTATCAGGATCTCAATCGCGCCATTCGATTGCAGCAGGGACAGGCAATTGCCCTAGCCGTCGGTCAACCAATCGATCTTGGCTCCGTTCAGCTTAAGCTGCTGAGTTTTCGTCCGATCGCCCTTCAGATGCAGGTGCAGGATAAAACCTGGCTACTGCTGCAAGACCTGATGCCCCGCAGTGAGAAACTTTCTGCGCTGATTCCTGCCCTACCGCAGGCGCACGTTTTATGGTGGTCGGGTGACTGGACAGACTCTCGTTTGTTGAAACAGGTGCAGCCCCAAACGGCGATCGTTTCCGGCGATGCCCCACGGCTCCAAGACCAACTCAACGCCCAACAAATCACGACTTACGTGACCGAGCAAGACGGAGCCGTGCAGTGGATTAGCGATGCCAAGCGATTTCCCTTCTGGAGCGATCGAGGATTTCGCCGATTTGCAGGGGATGCAGTACAATAATTTGAGCAACCTCAGGAGAGGTGGCAGAGCGGTTGAATGCGCTTGACTCGAAATCAAGTTTGGGGCAACTCAACGGGGGTTCGAATCCCCCCCTCTCCGTCCAAGTATAAATTCAAAGAATCCGGCTATGAAGCGGAAGTTTTAGAGGCATTGCAACCGCTGCATTTAGAGACGTTTGTGATTACGTCTTTTCGGCTTGAGGTGATCGATCGGGTTAAACAGCTCAGTCCCCAAATCACCATCGGTTTTTTGATAGATGCGAAGACGATCGATTTATTGCCCGATGCAAATTCGCTAAACGAAAAACTGAACGCGATCGCAGTTGATTTCCTGGCTCCAAATTGGCAGATTCTCGATCATCCGATCGTAGCTCAGCTCTCGCCGCAAATCTTTTGGGTGTGGACGGTGAATGAGGCGATCGTCATGCAGCAGCTTATTGCAGAAGCACGCTCTCGCGATCGACAAATTGCTGCCATCATTACCGATGAACCAGAAATGGGATTCGCAATGGCATCGAGTAGAAATGCAGCTAACCCTGATTAGAGGGACTTGAATTCTTTACAGTTTTCCTGGTGCGTGTTGAACTCCCTTTTCGCCTTGACCCTTTCTGCTGCCTTTGCGGACTGTTTTTTACAGGAGTCTTTGATGCAGGATCGGGGCCGCCATTCAGTTCACCATTCAGTTCACCGTTGAGGTCGCCAAACTTGGGACTCCAGAAACTTCCCTTTGCTGTGTAGAAATACACTGCATCTTTGTGCTTGCTGTCTTGCCTTTGAGTGCGATCGGAACATCGCAGCATGATTTTTTGCTGTCCGTCTTTTTGGTAGGTGTGTTCTTCCAGCGGCTGACGACAAACCGGACAGGGATAGGAAGTAAGTTTGTCGCTTGAGGATTGGGCTGAATTGGATGCAGATTGCCTTCTGGGCAATTCCCACTGCTGCGTTCGATCGCTCCAGAACAAAACGCTATCGCCGCATTGCTGGCACTTCAGGAAAAACCCCTTTGTCAGTTTACGACTCGGAATTCTTGCCATCTCGTGCTGACACTGAGGACAGGGAACATCGGTTAACTCGATAGGCTTACTGGGCATGGACTCAGCAATGTAGCTCAACATCTGCTTTTGTGCCTGGTCGATCGCAGGGGTAAAGTAGCCCTGATTCCAGTTCAGTAGCCATTCTTCCCAGCCGACTTCGCCTTGAGCAATGCGATCGAGTGCCTGCTCCATTTCTGCGGTAAACACCGGATCAACGAGTTTGGTGAGCAGCTTTTCCAGAGCGGCATCGAGTTCCAGTCCGAGTTCCGTAGGCTGGAGTTTACCCTTCTCGACATAAACATAGTTGCGCTGTTTCAGCGTTTTGATCGTGGGGGCATAGGTAGAAGGTCGTCCAATGCCTTTGCGCTCCATCAGCTGTACGAGTTTCGGCTCAGAATAGCGGGGGGGCGGCTGCGTTTGCTTTTGGTCTGCCTGCGATCGCTCCAGGGTGAGTGCCTGTCCTTCAGTAAGCAGCGGCAGTTGAGCGTCTGCCTGAAGGTTTTGCCAGTAGCGGGTATACCCTGCAAACTCCACCACCTGTCCTCTGGCTTCCCAATAGAGCGGTCCCGACTGGGTGATCACCCGAGTTTTGCGTAAGCGGGCAGGATTGCACTGAGACGCAACCGATCGCTTCCAGACCATCACATACAGATCAAACTCATCGGTTGATAATTCGGTTCTAAGCTGTGCCGAAGGACGACTAATATCTGTCGGGCGAATTGCCTCGTGTGCTTCTTGTGCCCCTTTGCGGCTGCGGTGCTGCGTCACTCGTTTGGGAACGTTGTCTGGGTCGCGGCCTTCGAGCCATTGCCGCACTGCCTGACAAAACTCAGGACTGAGGCTGACGCTGTCGGTTCGCATATAGGTAATCAGCCCCTTCTCGTAAAGGGATTGGGCAACCTGCATGGTTTTATCTGGGCTGAATCGCAGCTTTGCCCCGGCTGCCTGCTGCAGTGTGGAAGTGGTAAAGGGCGGCGGCGGAGACTGATAAGCAATTTTGCCCTCAACCGAAACGACCTGATGCGGATGCGCTTGAGCAACGGCAACCAATCGATCGGCTTCCGCCTGAGAGAGGACTTGATCTGAATCGATCGCCGCTTTGGGTTCTCCGGTATCGTCAGTGGAATTGGCGGCTTCGGCTTCAGTTTGACCTGTCTGAGCCGAGGCATTGAGCCTGACCCGATAAAATGCCCGGAAGCCCTCGGCATACTCCACCCAGACTGACCAGTAATCGTGGGGCTGAAACACCCGAATTTCTCGCTCGCGCTGGCAAAGCAGATGCAGGGTTGCGCTCTGAACTCGCCCCATTGATTTCGCGCCAATGTTGAGCTTCCAGACCACATACTTGCTGCCCCGATAGCCCACCAGCTTATCCAGACAGTCCCGCGCCCGCCCTGCCGCAATCAAATTGGTATCGAGCGGACGGGGATGTGCGATCGCCTGCCGCACTGCCTGGGGAGTAATTTCGTGGTAAACCACCCGCTGAGGATTTTTGAGGCGCAACTCCTGTGCCAGATGCCAGCTAATCACCTCGCCTTCTCGGTCTTCGTCACAGCCTAAAAAAACGCGATCGGCTTGCTTGACGGCTTGACGCAAATCAGAAAGCACTTTTTTGGCTTTCGCATCACGGGGAACATAGCGACACTGCACCGTTTTGTCGGTAAACTCAAAGCCGAGCGCGTCTTCACCTTCGTCTGCCAGTTCTCGCACATGCCCCATACTGGCTTTGACAAGCCAGCCATCACCAAGAATCTGCTTCAGTTTGGCAATTTTTCCCGGAGATTCAATCAAGAGAAGATTGGGCATAGCTAGAACGTCCACCGACAATAGCTGGCAGTATTTTTGTACTAATTATACCGCTTCAGCTTAAATCTGGGATAGTCCTTGAAACGCCGCCAGAAGGCAACCCCTGTTTAACAAGCTTTAATAGCCTTTAATAGGCTTTGATAGGCGTTTAATGGCAAGTTTACTCAGGAAGCACCTGAGCAAAATCCAGACTGCGCCAGAGATACCAGGAGGCGATCGTGCAGTAAGGCTGCCAGGACTGCCCCAATTCTCGGACGGCTTTCTGCGTTGGCAGGTCGGTTAGATGGTAAGCGCGTCGAACGGCTGCCCGAATGCCCAAATCATCTACAGGCAGCACATTCCAGCGATGCAGCCGAAAGATCAGCAGCATTTGCACCGTCCAGCGTCCAATTCCTTTAACAGGGGTGAGCGTTTGAATAATCGCTTCATCCTCCATTGCGTCCAGTTCAGTCAGGGTCGGTAGCCCGTCCTGTATTTTTTGTGCCAGGTCTTTGAGGTAAGCAATTTTGGGGCGAGAGATTCCCACTTCGCGCAGCACTTCGTCGGGCGTATCAAGCACCTGCTCTGGCGAAAGCGACTCAGGATAAAGCGCAACAAACCGTTTATGAATTGCGGCAGCGGCTTTAGTCGAAATCTGCTGCGACAAAATTGATTTGCTCAGCACCGAAAACAAATCGCCCGTGTGCTGTTCACGATCGAGCCTGCATTCCCCCACGCGATCGATTAAATCTGCCAAAACTGGATCAGCTTGTTTGAGCGCAGTCAGGGCGATCGGATAGGTTGGGGAGGCAAAGACAGAAGACATGGGTGAATCGATCCATGAGGACAATAGTTCTATCATGGCGCGATCGATCGGGCTTCTGCGGCTCAGCGTTATTCTCGCTGCTTTCTTAAGAAAAACTGATAAGCCGTCAGCGCACTGGCAATCACCGCAAACGAAAACGCTGTGGTTAGCGTTCCCAAGGCATAGAGCGCAGGCGAAGTCACGTTCGTGGTCATCCCGAAGATTTCCAGCGGCAGCGTGTTGTACTGTCCTGAAACCAGCGACGTGCGGGTGAATTCATCGTAGGACAGCGTGAATGCCAGCAAGCCCACCCCGATTAGCGTTGGGGCGATCAGCGGCAGCACCACTTCGCGAAACGTTCTAAAATTACCCGCACCCAGATCTCGCGCCGCTTCTTCGTAGGACGGATTAAAACGGTTAAACACGCCGATCATAATCAGGAACGCAAACGGCACTGTCCAGGTGAGCTGTGCGCCCAGACCCGAAGAAAACCAGTCGGTTTGCAGCCCCAATACCTGAAACGCGATCCCAATGCCCAGCGACACCAGCACACTCGGCACGACTAGACTGGAAATCGTCAGATAAAACAGCACCGTTGACCCGGTAAAGCGACGACGAAATGCCAGTCCTGCCATCACACTGACGCCGATCGACACCAGCAGCACGATCAGACTGAGCAAAAACGATCGCCCAAACGCATCGGTAAAGTTGCCGACTCGCTGTTCCTGAAACACCTGCCCCAGCCAGTAAAAGCTAAAGCCTTTCATGGGAAACGTCAGTCCGCCATCCGGTCCCTGAAGCGACAGGATAAAAATGGCGAACATCGGTCCGTAAAGGAACAGCACAAACAGGACAAAAAAAGCAGCCAGCAGATAAAACGAAAGCGATCGACGTTTCATGATTTCCTACCTATCTCTTACCAGTTCCTACAGTTCCTTGCGAATATCCACCACGCGCAAAATGCCCGCTACCAGAATCAGCGTCACAATCAGCAAAATCACCGCATTCGCCGCCGCCAAGGGATACTGCAAACTGCCAATCTGGGTCTGAATCAGCTTGCCCACCGAAGCCGCCTGCCCGCCGCCCATCAGCTGCACCGTAACAAACTCGCCCATCACCAGCGTCACTACAAAAATCGAGCCGATCGCAATTCCCGGAGCCGCTAGCGGCAAAACCACTTCCTTTAACACCTGCGTTCCTGACGCACCCATATCCAGCGCAGCCGCGATTAGATTGCGATCAATCCGCATCAGGCTGTTAAAGATTGGCGCAATCATAAAAAACGTATAGAGATGCACCATCGCCAGCACGATCGCAAAATCGGAATAAAGCAGAAACTCAAGCGGTGCATTCACGATTCCCAAATTGATCAAAAATTGATTCACCAGCCCTTCTTTTCCTAGCAGCGGAATCCAGGAAATCATCCGAATAATATTCGATGTCCAAAATGGAATGGTGCAGATCAAAAACAACACAATTTGCCACGTCTGACTTTCAATATAGAACGCCAAAAAATATGCCACTGGAAAGGCGATCGCCAAACAAAAAAACCAGACCAGCAAAACATATTTGAACGTATTCAGGTACGTCGCAAACGAAACCTTAGACGTAAAAATTGATAAATAATTCTCAAACGAAAACGCCGGAGTCATCGAATAGCCGTTGAACTGCCAAAAGCTAACGATGAAAATCAAGGCGATCGGAAACACCAGAAACAGCAAAAACACCAGCGTTTGGGGTGTAACAAGGAAGTAAGGAGAGAGGGATTTCCAGAGTTTGGACATGGGAGGGTGAATGAGTGGAAGGGTGCAATGAGTGGGAGGATGGGGAGATGCGTGAGGGGATAGGTGAGGAAATGAGGAGGAAATGGGCAGAAGAGCGAATGGGATGATTGACGATCGTCCTGTCTAGAATTGCAATCCTTAAGGAGCGTGAGTGCCTCGCGCAGGTCTGATGCCAGGCGCTTCCCTAGCGGCGATCGCTTCAATCACCGATATGCCTGCGCTCCTATTCATCCACTTATCCACTCATCTGCTCATCCACTTATCCACCCATCCACCCACTAACTACGACGCAATAAACTCATTCCACTTCTGCACCAAATAAGTGTTTTCCTGCATCGTGGAGTTCCAGACAACAATGTTGCCAAACCGCTCTTCAAAGGAGCCGCCGTCTCGTTTCGCACCCTGCTTTTCCAGGGTTTTGCCGAAGGGATCAACCATGTTAGTTGCAGCAGTTTTGCCTTCGTACCAGAAGTCCCACTCTTCCGGTTTCATAAACTTGCGTGCCGTTTCGGGAGCCGCGCTGTAGTAGCCCTGCCGTCCCAGAAACGCGCCCACCCAGCCGTCCAGCATCCAGTTCATGTAGTCATAAGCCGCATCGAGGGCAACGCCTGACAGGTTTTTCGACAAACCGATGCCGCCGCCCCAGCCGCGATAGCCTTCTTTCAGCGGAGCATAAACGCACTCAGTTCCCTTTGCTTTCACAGCCGTCACCGCAGGCGACCACATCGATTGCAGCACCACCTCACCGGACGACATCAGGTTGACCGATTCATCAAAGGTTTTCCAGAAGGCGCGAAACTGCCCGGCTTGCTTCTGCTCGATCAGGATATTGGTGATTTGGTCGATTTCTGCACGGGTCATGTTGCCCTTGTCGCCGAATTTCATCAGTCCGCCCGCTTCTGCCACCATTGCCGCGTCCATAATGCCGATCTGGGGAATGTCCAGAATCGACGTTTTGCCTTTATATTTCGGGTCAAATAGCTCTGCCCAGCTTTGGATCTGGGTTCCCACTAGGTCGGGACGATAGCCCAGCGTGTCGGCATTGTACTGAAACGGAATCATCGTCGCAAAATCAGTCGGAGTCGGCGAAAACTCCTTGGAGTCTGCGGCGGTCAGGTATTGCACCCTGTAGGGAGCCGTGCCCTGCGATTGTTCTACGGGCAGTCCCTTAAACTTGCCTGTAGTGAAGAAAGACACGATTTTGTCGTAGTTGGTGATGCGCTTGATGTCGATCGCCTGCAAGTTGCCCGACGGAATCACCAGCGGCAGCGAGAAATACTCCCCGTCAAAAATGTCGTACTGTCCGGGCTGCGTAATCGCAATCTGGTTGTTTTGCTCGGTGCTCAGGGCACGCATTTGCAGCTTGAAACCCAGGTCTTCCTGTGCCTTATCGCGCACTTCGTTGATTTGGGAAACGCCCGTGCCAATAAAGCGCAGCGTCACATCTTTGATCTGATTCGTGTTTACCTGCGGACCCGTTGCCGGATTGTTGGGCGTTCCCACGGGGGCTTCGTTGCGAGCGCAGCGCGTTGCCGTGACCAGGGCAGTTGCTGCTAAACCAGTCCGAATCAGTTGCCGACGAGAAATTTTAGCCATAGTTCTGTGAAAAATCCAAAAAAGAAAAAAGTGAGCGAAGCAATCTGTGAACTGAAATGGGGAAAGTGAATTGATGATCTTTCCACAATCCTCTTTGAGGCTCAGGAGAATGCTTGAGAAGTGACAAACTAAGCTCCGTTTGTTTCGCCCAAACGATCACCTGAGCGCAGCAAACCATTCTTCAAGTCATCTCCAAATCTGTTTTTCAAGTGTCTCCTATTGCAAGAAAATTTAATCTCCTAATGTGACAAAAACACACAGTCATTTGTTGCCCATTGCAACGTTACAAGCTGCCCTTCTGTGGCTTCCTGCGCGATCCAGTCGTGTGTTCGCACTTTGTAGGTAATTTCTTCTCCGGTTGCTTCCAGCATCAGCGAAACACGGGTGATATATCCCGTAAACTCGATCGCCGTTACCCTTGCTGCAAGCTGATTTGGGGCATCCGGGTCGAGTGCAGGGTAGGGAGCTATGATCATGCGATCGCTTCGCACACAGCAGGCTGCAGTCATGCCCACATCGGCGGCTTGTCCCCGACAGAGAAATGTACCAATGCGATCGACCTCAAGCTGCACCACACAGCCGCTTCCTGCGATCGTATTCGGTGAAACGCCCGTGACCTGGCCCACAAACAGATTGTTATCGCCGACAAAGCGAGCCACAAACCGCGAGGCAGGCGTGGCAAAAATCTGTTCCGGCGTGCCGATCTGATCAATATGCCCGTGATCCATCACCACGATTTGATCAGAAAGGGCGAAGGCTTCATCCTGTCCGTGCGTGACCTGAATAAACGTCATGCCAAATTGCTTTTGCAGCTTTCGCAGCTCGCCCCTGGTTTTGACCCGCAGGTTTTCATCCAGCGCGCTGAGTGGTTCATCCAGCAAGAGAACCTGAGGACGGGTAACGAGTGCCCTTGCGAGTGCGACCCGCTGCTGCTGACCGCCGCTGAGCATCGCAGGCTTACGCTGAGCAAATTTCTCCAGCCCAACGATCGCCAGCATTTCTTCCACTCGCGACTTCCGTTCTGCCGGAGTAACCCCCGCCATCTTCAAGCCAAACTCGATGTTTTGCCACACGGTTTTGTGCGGAAACAGGGCATAGTTTTGAAACACCATTGCCGTATTGCGCCTAGCAGGCGGAAGCTGATCGACCCGCTGATCTCCGATCCAGACTTCGCCGCTGGTGACTTCCTCGTGTCCTGCAATCATTCGCAGCGTACTGGTTTTGCCGCAGCCGCTCGGACCCAGCAAACAGCAGTAAGACCCTGCCGGAATTTCCAGGTTAACGTTTTCAACGGCAGTAAAAGAACCGTACTTTTTCGTGACCGATCGCAGCGTTACTCCTGCCGTTTGAGCGGGCGCTACGTGCAGCGCAGAGTCGATCGCAGAAGGATTGACAGGATGAGATGCGGAAACAGAAGACTGAGACATAAAAAATTATTCCAGGATGATTAGAAAACACCGCAGCAAACCATCAGTTCTTATCGAAAATTTGGGGCTGCTTTCAGTACAAAGCCTCCGCTAAGGTGAGATTGTGTTTCTTGTTACAAGAGCCAGGTTTTCGGGAAATTTTTCAGGTTTATTCGGATCGAATGCTACTTGCTCTGGCTGAGCCTGCTTCAATTTCAACTGATGATAGTGAGCATCCAGCCGCAGCAGCGTTTGCAGCAGCACATTTGCCCCCGCGACGCACTGTTCGGGCGAGGTATACTCGGTTCCCGAATGGCTGATGCCTGCCTGACTTGGCACAAAAATCATGCCCATCTCGGTAATGCGTCCCATTTCCATTGCGTCGTGTCCGGCACGGCTGGGCAAATGACAATAGCTCAGGTGCGTCTCCTCACAGATCTGCGCGATCGTCTGCTGAATGTGCTTCGCGGCAGGGGTTGGCTCTACTTCTAGAATCGGCTGAATTTCCATTGTGGTTTGCGTTGCGGTAGCAATCGTCTGCATTTGCTGCTGAATCTGGCTTAACATGGTGTCCAGCACCTCACAGGACAAATCGCGCAGGTCGATCGAGAGTTCCACCCGTCCCGGCACAATGTTCACCGCATTCGGCGCAACCGTGAGATAGCCAACCGTTCCCACGGGCTGAGACGGCATCGCCAGGGCAATTTGCTGCACTGCCAAAATCAACTGCGCGGCTGCAACCAAAGCATCCTGCCGCAGGGTCATTGGAGTCGTTCCTGCATGGTTGGGCTGTCCGGCAATGCTGACCTGATACCGCTGCATTCCCACCACGCCCTGCACCACGCCAATCTGATTGCCCGTTTTTTCCAGTACCGCGCCCTGCTCAACGTGCAATTCCACAAATGCCGCCAAATCCGATCGCTGGGCTTGTGCCAGAAAATCCCAGTTGCCGCCGATCGCTTCCAGCGCATCCTGAATCGGAACGCCAGTGGTGGTTTTGTAGCTCTCTGGTGCCGATTTGACGGTTCCCGCGATCGCCCGACTACCGATCATGGTGCTTTCTTCGTCGGTGAAGACAATTAGCTCGATCGGATGGTGCAGCCGTACGTCATTTTCCCGCAGGACGCGCACAATCTCGATCCCGGCAAGCACCCCCAGCACGCCGTCATAGCAACCGCCCGAAGGAACCGTGTCTATGTGGGAACCTGTCGCCAGCACGGGAGCGGTTTCATCCACGCCTGGGTATCTGCCAATCAAATTGCCTGCCGCATCGATTCGCACGGTCATGCCTGCGTCGGTCATCCACTGCTGCACCCGGTAACGTGCCTGCAAATCTTCAGGCGTAAAGGCAAGTCGGCAAATGTCTCCGTTGGATTGCCGCCCGATTTTTGCCAGCCGCTCGATACTGTCATTTAATCGATCGCCGTTCACCGTTAACCGTACTGTACTGTTCACCATCACCTCTAACCTTCCTACGCTCAAAATGATTTTTTCTTCTGTCGGTTTTTCTATCTGTTTTTTCTACCTTTTTTATCTTTTCTTCGATTCGTTCTCTAATTTATTCTCTAATTTGTTTTCTGATTTGTTCTTAACGTTAATTACTTTGCTGCATCCGAGTGATGCAAATGCTCAATGCTTTTGATCACCCTGGCTTTGCTGGCAGTGAGATGGTCTTGAATCGCTTGAGCGGCTGCCGATCGATCGCGCTGAGCAATTGCCTCATAAATCTGCCGATGCTCTCGCCGTACTTCCAGCACTTCTGGATCATGCCGCAGGGTTTCCATTCGCAATAACGCCATTTTGTCGAATACCTGATCGAGCAGAAACACTAGCCAGGGATTGTTTGCGCTCTCAGCGATCAGGTGATGAAAGCAATAGTCGAGGTTAAGGAGGCGATCGGCACAGGTTTTAGAACGGGGAGCATCAGAGCTTTCCAGCGTCAGCAAATGTTCTGCGTCGGTGACGTATTGCGCCAACTGCTGAATCTGGCTCTGGCTAGCGTGCTGGCAGGCTCCAACCACTGAAAGCTGCTCTAGCGCAAGCCGACAATCATAAAGCTGCATCGCGTCTGTTGCTGAGATCGCCGTAACCCGCAGTCCACCGCTGCCGTCTGCTGTGACTAATCCCTCGCGCTGGAGCTGGCGAATTGCCTCTCGAATCGGGGTGCGGCTTACCTGGAGCTGCTGAGCAAGCTGAGTTTCAACTAGCCGATCGCCCGGAGCTAACTGACCTGCAAGAATGCTCGATCGCAGTGCCTCGTAGGTCTGCTGATGCAATGATTTGGTGCGCTGAATGGGTGGTGCAGAAACGTTCAACAAGACACCTCCAAAAAACAAGCGATCGCCGTTCAGTTTGCTTAAGGTTGAGTTCGCCTAAGGGCAATCAGTTAAAGCCAGATGCAGTAAACCTAGATGCAGTAAAGCGGTGTTGAAACCTATGATGAGACTTGCGAAATTTCGTGAGCTGGCGCATTGATGAACCCGAAAACTGCTCCAGCTAAAGAATTTTTTGAGAAAAGTAACAGTTGAGAAAAGTAACAATTTGTATGCAGAATACTGTATGCAATTTCGATGGAAACAAGTAGCTATTTTCTCCACAGCTTCTAGGATTAAAAAGTAGTTTCTGCTACTATCCCTTCCTAAAAATCAGAAAATTTTTAATTCTTATCATCAAGAAACCCAGGGCGATCGGAAGTTGGGGGAAAGGGGCAGCCCTGTTAAAGGGTGTTTGAAAGGGGAAAATCATGACCCAAACTGCGCCAATTCTCAATGAATGGAAGACTGTTCGCGATCGCGCAGGTGATCTTTGATAGGCTAAGTTGAGCCAATTGAAGGCAAATTTGTCGTTCTTAACCTTGTCGTTCTTACTTTATGTCTGCTGCTGACGCTGCTCAAAGCCTGGTTTCCCCCGTCGCTTCTTCCCATTCGTTTCCAGCACCGCTTCGGCTTGGTGTGATGGCATCAGGCAACGGCAGCAATCTAGAATCGATCGCCCAAGCAATTGCAGACGGTCAGCTTCACGCCCAGATTCAGGTGCTTGTTTATAACAAACCTGATATCAAAGCGGCAGAGCGCGCCGATCGCTGGAACATTCCCAAACATTTGCTCAATCACAAAGAGTTTGCCAGCCGCGAAGCGTTGGACGAGGCGATCGTTTCCCTCCTGCGGCAGTCTCAGGTGGACTGGGTGATTATGGCAGGCTGGATGCGAATTGTTACTCCCGTTTTGATTCAGGCTTTCCCCAATCGAATTCTGAATATCCATCCCAGCCTGTTGCCCAGTTTTCCCGGAGTCCGTGCAGTTGAGCAGGCATTGGCTGCCGGAGTCAAAATTGCAGGCTGCACCGTGCATTACGTGATCCCGGAAGTCGATCGCGGTTCGATCATTATGCAGGCCGCCATCCCCGTGCTGGACAAGGATACGCCCGAAACGTTGCATCAGCGAATCCAGGAACAGGAGCATCGCATTTACCCACAGGCGATCGGATTGGCAGCATCAAAGGCTATGCCGATTGCAGTTGATTGAGAATCTGCCGTCGATAAATCGTGTCTCGCTTTCGATCGGTCTGCACTTCCAACAACCGAATGCCCTCTTGAGGCAACGTTTGAATGCGATCGATCAAACCCTGCCAGTCTCGAATGCGGTGATAGTCCACGCCGTAGGTGGCGCAAAGCTGGGCAAAATCGATGTCCTGAGGGGTAGCGAAAAAGTCTTCAAAGGGTGGCTCAAATTGGGCGATCGGCAGCATTTCAAAGATTCCGCCGCCGTTGTTGTTGATCAGCACGATCGTTAGATGTCCTTGCAGCTTATTTCGCAGCAAAAAGCCGTTCGTGTCATGCAGCAGTGCCAGATCGCCTGTGAGTAAAACGCTACTGGGCTGACGGTGGGCTGTGCCGATCGCCGCCGAAAGCGTGCCATCAATACCGTTTGCGCCCCGGTTGAAGCAGGGCTGAATTTGGCGATTTCCCGGCTGCCAGAACCACTCTATATCGCGCACGGGCATACTGTTGGCGATAAACAGCGGCGTTCCAGGAGGCAAGTGCTGAGACAGTAGCCACGATACTTTGCCTTCAAACAAAAAGTCGGTCTGTGCCAGGGTTCGATCGCGCTTCTGGCGGGCGATCGTCTCCATCTCAAGCCAGGACTTTAAGTAATGAGAAGGCGAACCCGTCCTGCGGGTCATTTGTGCCGCCACTTGCTCGATCGACAGTCGCAGATGAACGGTTCTCAGGTGCAGCGGGTCAAGATTGCGATCGTCCGGGTCGATAATCCACTGCATCAGCAACGGGTCGGAATTGAGCCACTGGCGCAGAGTTTTGCTGGTGGGCATTTCACCAACGCGAATAACCCAGTCGGGCTGGAGTTTATCTGCCCAGTCAGAATTTCGCAGAATCAGGTCGTAAGTAGTAATCAGATTGGGATTCAGGTCGGCAGCATTTCGCACCGGAGACAGCCCTTCTGCCAGCACCGGAACACCCAGGGATTGCGATAAACGGGCGATCGATTCACAGTAGGTTTGACGATCGCCAGGCTGCGCGACGCCTGCAATGATTAAGCCGCGATGCGGGGCTGTTCCTGCTTCGGGATAATCGGACTGCTGCCACAGTGAAGGAACGGCAAATTGAGCCTCGAACTGCACAAACGGCGCAGGAGCAATTCCCCTGAAAAAATCGGTCGGAAAGCGATCGCCGAGTGCCTTTGCTTCAGCCTGGGGAATTGGCGCAAGCGGATCGCGAAAGGGCAGATTCAGATGCACACAGCCCGCTACCGGCTGATGGGCACGTTCCCAGGCATAGACGATCGTTTGCCGCAAATATGCCAGCAGCGACAGTTCTAGCCCCGGTATCGACAGTTCGCTGTACCAGTTAGGATAAGTTCCATACAGCTTTTGCTGATCGATCGTTTGCCCCGCATTGCATTCACGTAGTTCCGGCGGACGATCGCTCGTGAGAATGATCAAAGGCACACGGCTTTCCCGCGCCTCGATCACAGCCGGATAAAAGTTTGCCCCTGCCGTGCCTGAGGTGCAAACCAAGGCAACCGCCCGTCCCGTTTGTTTCGCCAATCCCAGCGCAAAAAAAGCCGCCGATCGCTCATCCAGTACCGGAATTGCCTCGATCGCCTTGTGCAGGGCAAAAGCAACCGTAAGCGGAGCCGATCGCGATCCGGGACAGATAACGGCGGTTTGGAGTCCCAGGCAGTGCAGCGTTTCCACCAGCACCGACGCCCAGACCGAGTTAGTATTGCTGAAATTGATCGGCATTCCTGACAGGCGAACCCAGAAAAAAGAGCAGAAGCTCCATTCTCACACTAATGCCCGCAGGAGTGCCTGAAGCTTCAGCCGGATTTCTGCCAGTTCGCGATCGGGATTAGACCCTGCCACAATGCCCGCCCCGGCATATAATCGGGCGCGATGTCCGTCGATCAGAGCCGATCGAATGCCAACGACAAATTCGGCGTTTCCTTGGGCGTCGATCCAGCCCAGGGGCGCGGCGTAGAGCGATCGTTCAAAGCCTTCGTACTGGCAAATCTGCTCACAGGCAACTTCGCGGGGTCGTCCGGCAACGGCAGGAGTGGGGTGCAGCTCGGCAACCAGGGCAAGCGGATGCAGGCTTGGCGGCAAAATTGCCTGAATCGGCGTATGAAGATGCTGAATATTGGCTAGTTTTCGCAGGGTTGGCGTTGCGGTGAAGCGAGGGGTTAGCCCTACATTGACCAATCTTTGCGTAATAAAATCAACAACGACCTGATGTTCGTGCCGCTCTTTGTCGCTGCGATAAAGCTGATCGCCCAGCGTATCATCCTCGATTGCCGTCCGTCCGCGTGGGGCAGATCCGGCAAGGGCATCGGTGAGAAAGCGGCGGTTTTGAATGCTCAACAATCGCTCCGGGCTCGCCCCAATAAAGCTCTGTCCGTTGCCGTTGCCGATCGAAAAAACCGTGCATCCTGAATGCAACTGCCGCAAATCGTTAAGCGATCGTCCCCATTGAAACGGAAGCTGAGAAATCACATCGATCGCATGAGCCAGCACCACCTTATCAAACTGATGGGTTTCGATCGATTTCAGCACCGAAGTCACAGCAGGCTGAAACGAATTGTGGTCAATAATTTCCCATTGATTGAGGAGTGGAGTAATGCCTTGCGGAAGCTGAAAAACGTCGTACTGCGCCTGACAAATCGATCGAAATTCCTGCCAGATCGTCTGGGTTAACTGCTGCAAATTCGAGTCAGATTGAATCGGCAAATTCACGATCGCCCCGTGATGTTCCTGCCAGCGAATAATCTGCCAGCGAGGGAGAAAAACGGTCGCGCCCGGAAAAGGAGAATCGCAATGAGTTTGCTGATCAAAAAAAGTAAAACTACAAAAAAATCGAGGCGTTGTCCAGGGAAAATCAACCGGATAGCTCGCTAATATTTGGTCAAGCTGAGTTTGAATAAAATTTTGTGCCTGCTTAAATCTTTCTTTGCCGTTCACTGTTAGCGCAACCGCTGAGCCAATCGCCGCAATCGATCGCCCTTGATCACGATTTTCTAAATAGAAATGAAGCTGATTCGATCGATGCAGATGATTAAGAACAATCAATGGATCGATTACGCTGCAAGAGGAAGTGCTTTGCATCGCCTCGATTTCAAGGGCAACACTAGCAATTTTAGGCTGATTTTCTGCAATCGATCGCTTGCGGCAAAAGTCAAGAAACTGATAAATTTGTTTACAGTCTTGCAGGGGTTGCAAGTGAGTAAAAGGCGACTGACAAAGCATCGAAGAAAAACAGTCCTTCTAAAAAATAAGTTGTCAAAAGGATCAGTCAAAAGGGTCACAGTCTGCTGTGTCGAACCGTCAGGAATTCTTACAATTCCTAATTCCTAATTACAGATTTTAACCTGCTTAGACTTTACCCCAGGAAGATGTTTGAGAAGTCATAACCCTGAGCTGCCTTCTAACTCACCAGCACCTTTGCGCCTCGCCGATCGCCCACTCGCATTCGAAACTCCTTCGGCGGCACAAACGTAATGCCCCGTCGCGTCGGTTTTACCACAGGCAGCATTTCGCTCGAACGGGTTAGCGTCACCTGGCGAAGCACCGTCGCCAGCACCAGCTTCATTTCATACATTGCCAACGCCATGCCAATACAGCTTCGACTGCCGCCACCAAACGGCAAATATTCATAGGGCGATTTCGCCTTGCCCAAAAACCGCTCCGGCTCAAACCGATCGGGATTCGGATAGGTATCTGCTCGGCGATGCGCCAGATAAATCGAGGGAATCAGCACGGTTCCCGGTTCAAACCGATAGCCCATAAGCTCGATCGCCTCCTTGGTCCAGCGCGGCTGCGAAATCAGCGCGATCGGATAAATTCGCAATGCTTCTTTACACACTGCGTTGAGGTAAGGCTGGTTTGCTACGGTCATCGGGTCAGCCTGTTCGCCCAGCGTATCCAGCTCTTGCAGGAGGCGATCGGCAATTTGCGGTTCGCGCTGAAGCCAGTAAAAAATCCAGGTTAAGCCAGAAGCCGTTGTTTCATGTCCCAGCAGCAGCAGCGTCATGAGCTGATCGCGCAGTTCCACATCGCTGAGCGGCTGTCCTTCTGCATCCGTGGCACTCATCAGCACCGATAGAATGTCCGATCGATCGTGAATGCCCTGGCTCCGGCGATCGGCAATCTCGGCATACAGCAACGCATCAATCTGCTGCCGAATCCGCACAAACTGTCCCCACGGACTCCACGCCCCCAAATCCTGCTGCAACGGCGGCAAAAAAAACTGCACCGAATAGGTCGGCGAATTGATATCCTCCAGCAATCGATGCAAAAGCCGCTGAAGCTGCTGATAGCGACTGCCGGGCTTCAACCCGAACACGACGCGCAAAATGACTTCCAGCGAAATGTCTAGCATCTCTGACTGAATCTTTAGCACCGATCCCACCGACCAGCGATCGATCGCCTCGGTCGTCAAGTCACAAATCACCTGTCCCCAGCGATACAGCCCCTCCCCATGAAGCGCAGGCATAAGCATCTGCCGCTGTTGCTGATGGCGCGATCCGTCCTGCATAATCAGCGATTCATTTCCGGTCAGCGGACGAAACACATCCGTCACCTTGCCCAGTTCCAGCTTGCTCGACAGTGTGGTAAAAATCGCCTGGATCGCATCTGGGTGACTAAAGAACACTACAGGCGGCGAATTGATTCCCAGCACCCGCGTCGTAAAGGGATCGCCGTATCGCTGCGATTGTTGATCAAAAAAGGCGATCGGGTCCGCAATCAAACTCAGCGTTTGCAGCAAAGACGGCAGCCTAGAACCGCTCGGAAGCACCATAGATCTCCGCTCCATCCACAGTTTTGTACTCCACAGTCCATAGTCTACCGCTCAATCCCGCGCCCCCGCCCGTCCTGTAACTTCTCCTTACCCATGCCAATTACCAGGCAGATTTTCTGCTCGGCGAATATTCAAACAGCACCAGTCCTGCCGCCTCCAGAGGGTTGCCATTGTCCAGCCGTGTTCCTCTAAGCAATCGGCGATCGGCTGGACCTGGTCAATCAAAATCCCGCTGAGAATGCCCCAGGTATCTGGCTTGGAAATGTCGCTAAAGGACGGAATGAGTTGCAGGATGACTTCTGCCAGAATGTTGCATACAAAGCCATCGACCGGAGCGGGCAGCATTTCCTTGAGGCGATCGAGGCTGCCTTCTTCAACCATCAGGCGATCGGGCGGCAACTCGTTCAGCTCAACATTACTCTTGGTCGCATCGACTGCCAGAATGTCTGTATCGACGGCATAAGCTCGCTCTGCACCCAGCAAAATTGCTCCCACCGAGAGAATGCCGGAGCCGCAGCCAATATCCGCGACGATCGTTCCTGGTAGCGGGTCGTTGAGTCGCATCTCTAATGCTTCCAGGCAAAGCTGGGTCGTGGCATGCGCACCTGTGCCAAAGGCAACGCCCGGATCGAGTTTGATGATCAGCCGATCGGTTTCGGGGATGGGAAGCCAGGCGGGATTGATTAAAAAACGATCGCCGATCGGTTCAGGATGCCAGTGGTCTTTCCAGCTTTTAGACCAGTCTTCTTCATCGATTAAGTGCCATTGGACGATCGGCGCGGGCAGTTCGGCGCAGAGCAGATCTTGTTTGAGCAACAGAGCCAGGGCAGCCAGATCGAGCTGCTGGGATTTGATTTGCGGCAGGTATGCCTTGACGGTGAACGTGTTGCCCCGTAACTCACTCGCCATGCCGCGACAGCCAAACGCCTGCAATCGCCAAAAGAGGAGTTCCTCTGCCGCCGGATCAGCCCCGACCTGAATTTCCCACCAGCTACTTGCCAAGAGTGATCACCTCACGAGACCTCGGTTCAGGAAATTTCGGCTAGGGTCACGGTGTAGGCATCACGAATTCCCTGTTCTTTTTTGATTTCCTCCAAAACGCCGTCTGGCACGGGGTCATCAATGCTCAGCACCATCACGGCATCGCCGCGCACGATCTTGCGTCCGACCTGCATACTGGCAATATTGACATTCAGGTTGCCCAGCAGTGATCCCAGCTTACCGATGATCCCCGGCATATCGCGGTGCAGCGTAAACAGCATATAGCGGCTTGGCGGCACGTTGATCGGAAAGTCATCGATGCTGGTAATGCGAATTTCATTGTCGCCCAGGAGTGCGCCCGTGACGGAATGTTCGCCCAGCGAGCCGACTGCCGACAGATGCAGCGAGCCTGGATAGTCACGCACCGACGCATCGCGAGTTTCGATCACGCGGATGCCCCGCTCTTTTGCCTCAATGCTGGCGTTGACGTAATTGACCCGCTCCTGCAAAGCGTTGGACAATAAGCCCTTGAGTGCTGCGACGACCATCGGCTGACTGTCGTTCGTTGCCAGATCGCCCTGTAAGCGAATCGTGAGCGACTCGATCCGTTTGCCGGAAAGCTGACTCACCAGATTGCCCAACGTTTCTGCAAGCTGCAAGAAAGGACGCATTTTCTCCATCACGTCGGGACGCAGACCGGGAATATTCACCGCCGATCGCGCCGGGAGCCCCAGCAGCACATCGCGGATTTGCTCTGCCACATCGATCGCCACATTCACCTGCGCTTCTTCAGTGGAGGCTCCCAGGTGCGGCGTGAGCACTAGATTTTTACTCAGGCTGGTAAGGGGCGATTCGCCCAGCGGCTCGTTTTCATACACATCCAGCGCGGCTCCGCCAATTTGCCCGGCGTCGATCGCCTTTGCCAGCGCAGCCTCATCGATAATGCCGCCTCTGGCACAGTTGACAATGCGAACGGTGGGCTTCATTTTTGCCAGCGCGTCGGCATTGATTAAATGATAAGTATCCGGCGTTTTGGGAATGTGAAGCGTGATGTAGTCCGACTCGCGGAAGAGAAAATCAAGCTCGACGAGCTGACAACCGATTTGCTCTGCCCGTTCAGCCGATAAATAAGGATCATACGCTAGCAGACGCATTCCCATAGCGCGAGCGATCCCGGCAACGTGCGACCCGATCTTGCCCAAGCCAACGACGCCTAGCGTTTTCTTGTAAACTTCTACACCCGTAAAGCTCTTGCGATCCCACTTGCCGCCCTTCACCGACTGATTGGCATCAGGAATGTAGCGTGACAGAGCCAGCATCATTGCTACGGCATGTTCCGCAGCGGCGACCGTGTTTCCTTCGGGCGAGTTGACCACCAGAATTCCGCGTCGCGTGGCAGCAGGCACATCCACATTATCGACTCCGACTCCGGCTCGTCCAATGATCTTGAGCTGCGTTCCTGCGTCGATGACTTCTTGAGTTACGCGGGTTCCAGAACGAATCATCAGGGCATCGTAGTCTGGAATGATCTGCACGAGTTCGGCAGCGGAAAGGCTGGTCTTCACGTCAACCTGAGCCACCTGGGAGAGAATATCAATGCCAACTTGATCGATCGGGTCGGAGACAAGAACCTTGGGCATGGGATCAGCTACATGAGATAGAAACCGGGAAAACAAACAGCAAGCAAAAAGCCAGGTTTTCCACAAGTCGCCATTCTACTGCAAACCTGTCCTCGTCATGGGTCTTTCCCGAAAAGTTTTCTGCTTTTATCGCCTTTGCGAATGGGCGGTGAGCAGGGATGTCGAGCTGCATTGAATTTTGAGCTGAATCGATCGTCTTTTGCGTCTTTGCGATAACGTTAAAGGCGGTTTGCGGCGCGGCTATCTGATGCGTTTCAGCCAGGCTGTTGCAGGCGAAAATGCTGGCTATTTTTCATTTGCCAAGGCACAGAATAACCAGTATTCTGCATAAGGTCGCTCTTATCGTCTCGTAAAGCCCATCTGGTTTGTTTTTCGACGTATGCGCTCTCCCAATCCGCTTGTTGCGATCGGCATCACCACCCTGATTACTGTTGGTGCAGTTCATTCTGGCTCTGCTCAAGCAAGTTCGTCTGTCCAAACTCCATCGCCTGCTGAACCCTCAGCTTCCGAAAAGTCAGAGCAGCGATCGCCCCGGTCTGACGTGCCTGCGGCTGAAGCGACATCTCAGGAAACTCCGGCTACCGAAGCCGCACAAACGGAGGCAACTTCCCCGGTCGCTGAACCGGTAGCTGAAACTGCGGCTAAACCCGTGGCTGAATCTGCCCAACCTGGCGAAGCCAAAACACCTGCTTCTGAGACTTCTGCTGCGGATGCTGCGGATACTGTTTCCCAGGCAGAACCTTCCACAGGAGAGGCAGACGACCCGCAAACGGAACCGTTGCCTGATTCAACCCCGGATTCAACCCCGAATACCTCAGAAACAGATACTTCGGATACTCCAACAGCAGATACTTCCGAGACAAGTACTTCCGAAATGGGTACTCCAACAGATACCTCGGAAACAAACACTTTCGAGACAAATACGTCCGAGACAAGTACTTCCGAAACGGGTACTCCAGAGGCAGATACTCTAACGGAAGAAACAGATACTTCTACTTCTTCAGAAACCGAAGCCTCAGATACTCCAGACACAGATACTCCAGACACAGGCACCCCGACAGAAGCGACTCCTTCCTCCCCCAGCACGAGTGGCAGAGTCCAGTCTCCCGACTATCTCAACCCCAGCCCAAATCCGCTCGATTTTCCGACCCGTCCTGAAGAAGTCGAACTCCAGGGAACACAGCCGATTACGCTGCGGCAGGCAGTTGATTTGGCAGTTCGCAATAATCCTCAGCTTCGCCAGGCGCGGCAGCAGCGCGATCAGGCACAGGCACAGCTCGATCAGGCAAGAGCTGCAAATAATCCCACCGTCAGCGTCAATGCAAACCTGGTGCAGCAGGGTCAGGAAAGCCCTGTTACGTCTCAGCAGCCCCCGTTCACTGTGAACAATCAGGGACAGGTCGTACCCAACCCAAACGCGGGACCCGGAGAAACCGAAATTCAATCGAGTGATGCTGCAAGTCTAAGCGGTAATTTAGAAGTGAGCTACGCGCTGTTTACCTCTGGAAGGCGATCGTCGCTGATTCGTGCCTCAGAAGGACAGGTTCGGGTTCAGCAGCTTGAAATCGAGCGGCAAACGAATGAGCTCATTCTGCAAGTCGCGACTGCCTATTTTGATTTGCAGCAGGCAGGGGCACAGGTGAGAATCTTTCAGTCCAACGTGGAGCAGGCAGAACAAAGCTTGCGAGATGCAGAGGCACTGGAGCGGGCAGGCGTTGGAACCCGGTTTGATGTGTTGCAGGCACAAGTCGATGTGGCAAACGCCCAGCAAAATTTAACGCAGCAGCTCAGCAGTTTTGATATTGCTCGTCGCAATTTAACCCAGTTGCTCAATACGTCGAATGGCGTTGACCTCACCGCAGCCGACCCGATCGAAGTTGCTGGAGACTGGAACCTGAGCCTAGAGCAAAGCATTGTTGAGGCACTCAGAAATCGCGCCGAGCTAGAACAGCAGCTCATCCAGCGAGAGGCATCCGAAGAGCAGCGACAGGCAGCCCTGGCACAGCTTGGACCGCAGGTCAACCTGCAAGGCTCCTTTGGCTTGAACAACAACCTGGATGCGGGCAACGGATTTTTAAACAACTATCAGCTCGGCGTCGGGCTGAGCCTTAACCTATACGACGGAGGAGCTGCCAGAGCAGAAGCAAGAGCGCAAGAAACGAATATTGCCCAGGCAGAAAGCCAATTTGAAAGCCTTCAGAATCAAATTCGGTTTGAAACCGAGCAGGCCTATTCTCAGCTTCAAGCTAGCGCAACCAACATTCAAACCACGGCTCTCGCAGTACAGCAGGCCGCAGAAGCCCTTCGACTGGCAAGACTTCGCTTTCAGGCAGGTGTTGGAACCCAGACCGACGTGCTGCGGCAGCAAACCGCTCTGGCGCAAACCCAGGTAAATAACCTTCAGGCAATTTTGGGCTATAACCGCGCCCTGGCAACGCTTCAGCGACAGGTTAGCAACCTTCCCGAAGGCTTCATCGGCGATACCCCTTAGACGATCGGTAAGTTTGGAAGAGAAAACGGCTACCCGCGTCCTACAGGCGCGTAAGTCCCATTACAGATGAGGATGGCTAGCTATCTTCGTTGGCGTTGCGAACAGGGGTCACACTGGAGTCAAAATAAAGCTCATATTCTGCGTCAGCCTGCTCGATTTCAACCTCATAAAACGTCCCTTGAGGGGTCTGCTCGATCTCGTGTTTGGTGATGGTGTATAGCTTTACGCGATTAGGTTAGAACGCTAGGCTAGGGGAAAACCAGCGTCTAGAAGTGCCTATGCCTTCCCCTTATGGTGACGACCTGCGTCGCAAAGCAATTAATGCCGT
>JACJNZ010000003.1 GCA_014695325.1 Cyanobacteria bacterium FACHB-502
CAGTTCATTGCTGAAGGTCAATCTTGATTGAAACAGGAGAAACAAAATGATACTGCAAGATAAAGTGGCGTTAATCACAGGCGGCACATCGGGAATTGGCAGAGCAACGGCGATCGCATTCCTGAACCACAGCAACGCTTGGCCTTGGAGTATAGACCCTAGTTTAGAGCGGTGTAGATCTAGATTACAAGTTGTCAACTGGAAAGAAGCAAATGAACAATACTGATAAAGTTTGGTTGATTACTGGAAGTTCCACAGGATTGGGGCATGCTTTGGCGCAAGCCGTGCTAGAGCGTGGATATTATTTAGTTGCAACTGCCCGTCAGCCTGAACAATTAAAAGAACTGAGCGATCGCTATCCGGATCGGGTCATGACGATCGCGCTTGATGTCACTAATGCTCAATCGATTCAGCAAGCTGTAGAAGCTGCATTGAACGCTTACAATCGCATTGATGTACTCGTCAACAATGCGGGTTACGGTACAGTAGGCGCGATCGAAGAAGTGACCGACGATGATATCAGACGGCAGTTCGACACGAATCTATTTGGTGCAATCAATGTGACTCGTGCAATTTTGCCAACCCTGCGTGAACAGCGAAGCGGTCATATCCTCAACATTTCTTCGGCGAATGGGATTAGCGCGTTTGCAGGAGTGGGAATTTATAGTGCAACAAAATTTGCTTTAGAAGCAATTTCTGAAGCGCTGGCACAAGAAGTGAAGCCGTTGGGGATTAAAGTCACAATTATTGAACCTGGCTCCTCTCGAACGAATTTTAGTAGTCGAGCGCTTTCCACACTATCCCACCAAATTAATGACTATGCTCAAACGAGTGGCAAAATAGTGCAACGGTTTCAGGAGAGGGATGGCAAACAACCTAATGATCCGGCGAAGGCAGCAGCAGCAATGATTCGAGTGGTTGAGAGTGACAATCCACCCTTGCGCTTAGCATTAGGCGAAGATTCGGTGAGTTTGATTACTCAAAAACTCGAATCGATGAAAGCTGAATTAGAGGCATGGAAAGACGTGTCGATGAATACAGCGTTTGAAGAAGTAAAAGCGAGTGCGGAGTAGCCTCCTTTCTAAATCATGAATCGACAGAAGACTCACTGCACCCGTTTCAACAGATACGAACCATTCCAGACTTTCACTCAGAGTTGCTCCGTTCAGTAGTAGAGGGTGACACGGCTTGGGCTGAGTGGTACTGGTTCGGCACCCATCGTAATGGTTACGCAGTTTGATATGCGCGGCGTGAGTATTGTTGGTGTACAAGTGGATCAGATCAAGTGGGCACGCTTGTATATGGCACCTGTATCAGCGAGTAGAGAATAACCTGTAAACTCAGCAGGAGATTTCATTCTCATTCCTCTTGGTACTCTCCATCAACACCAAAACCTGATCAAGCATTTTGTTGCACAGGTCAATGACATTTTTAAAACTGAAAAATCACGACAAGAATTACTGGAGAAAAAAATGAAACGATTTACTTTGTTTACTTTCCTGTATCTCGCGCTGGGAGTTTGTCTGACAGCGATCGCGCTTGGATACCCAAACCTGCCTTCGGGTCTTCAAACCAGCCTGTTCATCAATGCAGGATTATCCTACCTTGTTTGTATTCTCAGTACCTTCTCATTTTGGCGGGAGGCGACGATCCGCTTCTATCGCAGGCGGAATTCAGCAGTCATTTTACCCTGGTTGGTGATTGGATTCACTATTGTTTGGATGATCTGGGAAGTTCAGAGTCAGAACTGGGCAATGGAAGCCATGTTACAAGCGTTTTCGACGCTATTAGTTGTCTTAGTGTTTGCAGAAATCATTGTGATGACATGGCAAGTGAATTCTGAACATTAATGCCTGAATTGAATGACTTTGCGAACTCGCCCTGGCCAAAGAATTTGACAAATCGTTGTAAGAATTTGAAAGAAAAGAAACACCATGAATAAGCCCGAGTTTTTTGTTACCCCCGGTTATGGGGAATACATGCTGAATAACTTGCATTACTCGCAAGCCGTAAAAATTGGCGATCGCGTGGAGATATCCGGTCAAGGTGGCTGGGATGACAATCTGCAAATTCCCGAATCGCTCGCGGACGAGATCGCTCAAGCGTTTCAGAACATAGAGCGAACCTTGGCAACTGCCGGGGCGGGCTGGGAGCATGTTGTCCATGTCAATTCTTACCATGTTGGTGGGTTACCCTCAGAAGTTAATGAGGTGATGGTCAGGCTATATCGCCATTACATGCCCAACCATGCCCCAATTTGGACACAGGTAGGAGTCGCGGCGCTTGGGCTGCCAACGATGCGGATTGAAATCCGCGTTACTGCAATTGTTTCGTGAGTTTTGCATCAGCGACAACACTACTCTACACCGA
>JACJNZ010000030.1 GCA_014695325.1 Cyanobacteria bacterium FACHB-502
CATCGCAAACCGAAACGAGGAGAGTTGAGTCCGCAGCAAAAGGAGGAGAATCGAGCCTTAAGTCAATCGCGAGTGGTCTGTGAAAATGCGTTTGCTGGAGTCAAGCGTTACAATGCGGTGAGCGCTATCTATCGCAATCGAAAAGCGGAGTTTGATGATCACCTTATGCTAACCGCAACAGGATTATGGAACTTCTACCTGACTGCGGCATAGGAAGAACTTGAAAGGTCGCATTGGCTAGCTCTGTTCTTATTTCCCGACAACTCTATTAGCCTGGCAAGAAAAGAGAAGGCAGAGTTAGGCGAGAGATTGCTAGCATAGAGGTATGAACAAACCGGATGCTCGAACGCTCAATCCGGAGACACAAAATTACTTACGACAGCAGGCAATCCGATTACGCGGGGAAGGCAAACGTATCGTTGACATTGCTGAATACCTGGGTGTTCATCGCAATACGGTCTGGGACTGGTGGCAGCAATATCAGCAGGAAGGGGAAGCCACTCTAGAGCAGTACTGACGCGGCAAAAAACTAGGGTAAGGACGGACGCGATTCAGAGTGTGGGATAGTATCTCAAGCAGTGGAGGATGACCTCGCAAAGCCATTGAAGCGAGCATATGAACAAGACCCGCAAGCGATCGAGCAGGGGCAGAGATTGCCTGGGCAGACGAAGCGAGAGTCCGCTCAGATGCACAAAGAGGACGAGGGGATGCGCCAAAGGGAGAAACCCCAGAGATTCGACTCAACACGCAAAGAGCGTGAATTACGTTGCCAGCATCGACAATCAAGGGACGCTGTGCTTTATGCTCTAGACGCAGAAGCTAACGGCGCAAGTCGCTAACACGATGCCAAGCATTAGCACGAGGATGATAAGCGCTAGTTGACATCAACGTTTTTAGCACCTCAACATCGGCAGACATTTAGCTGCCAATCAACTTTGCTCAACGAACTGCTTGCGATCGATACAAGTCCACCCGGTTTAGGGTTGAGTCAGCTTGTCGATCGGCAAAACCCTCGTCTAACCACGCCAGAGTTTCCTCCTCAGAAGTCAGATAAGCACTCCGTTGGGTGTTTGGGTCGTGAACATGCCACCCAACTCGACCGTTTCTCTGTTTCACCTGCTGAATGATGGGTTTAGATGGGGTGAAGCATTGGACAATTCTTCTATTAGTTTGTTGAAGTTGTTCAATAAATCGCTGCAAAAAGGATTGTTCAACACAATCGATAGTTTGTTCGAGTTTGCGATACGTTTGCCAGTGCGTTTTGTGTATTGTCATGAGTTAACTCCTGAATAATCTGCGGTATCCCTTCATTGATATCGATATATTGAGATTCAAGAAGTAAAACATTGAAGACTTATCGCATTGAGGAAACCAGCAACGCACCTTGCCCCTAAACGCGCAGACGATAGCCTGCCCCACGCACGGTTTCCAGTCGATCGTCCCCAATCTTGCGCCGCAGGTGTCCTACGTAGACATTCACTATGTTTGTACCCGGATCATAGTCGTATCCCCAGATGCGATCGAGCAGCTGTTCGCGGGTCATGACCTGCATCGGATGGCGCAGGAATACTTCCAGCATCAGAAATTCGCGGGTCGAGAGTTCTACCGGACGATCACTGACCCACACCTGACGAGTCAATAAATCCAGCGTGATGTCTGCCACCCGCAATTGCGTTTCTTCGGGCTTTTTAGACGATCGCTGATTGCGAAGCTGAACCCGCACTCGCGCCAATAACTCCTCAAACCGAAAGGGTTTGGTCATGTAATCGTCTGCGCCGCTTTCGAGACCGGAGATAGTATCGTCGAGCCCATCACGAGCGGTCAGGATGATAATCGGTAGGGTTGCGCCTTGTCCTCGCACGGCTGCCAGCACTTTTAGTCCATCGGCATCAGGGAGCCCCAGATCCAGAATCAGCAAATCAAAATCAGTGCTGCTGGCAAACGAAATGGCTTTTTTTGCCGTACTCACCACGGTCGTCGTATAACCATTAGCCTGAAGTCCGGTTTCCAGGAAGGAGGTGATGCGCGGATTGTCCTCGGCGATCAGGATGCGATTCATGGGCAGTAACGGGGGGTTCCAGCGGAATAATAATCGTAAATGTTGAGCCTTCTCCCAGACGGCTTTGCAGTTCGATCCAGCCGTGATGAGCCTGTGCGATCGCCTGCACAATGGAAAGTCCGAGTCCGTAACCTTCAAACTGATTGTCTTGATTCGTGCCGCGCGTGAAGCGTTGGAAGATGCGCTTCTGATCTTCGGGGGCAATACCTTCTCCCGTATCGCTCACCCATAGGAAGGCGTAGCTGTCGCGCACTGATGATCCGAGCGTAATCGTATCGTTCTCTCCAGTATGGCGCACCGCATTCTGTACCAGATTCATCACGGCTTGGGTCAGGCGTTGGCGATCACAGCGAATGGGGCTGAGCCCTTTCGATTCCAGCTTCCAGTTGCGCGGGGCGATCGAGCGAGATTTGAGATACAGTTCCTCGGTCATCCAGTCCAGTTCTTCGGTTTTGAGGTGCAGGAAGTTAGGGTTTTCGGTTTTTGCCAGCAGCAGCAGATCGTTTACCAGGCGGCCCATGCGCTCCAGTTCATCCATTACCAGGGCAATCGTTTCTTCTTGCTGGTCGGGTCGATATTGCAGCATCTCCAGGTGTCCCTGAATCACGGTGATGGGCGTTCGCAGTTCGTGGCTGGCATCTTTGAGAAATTCCTTCTGGCTTTCGAAGGCCACCTGAAGGCGATCGAGCATTTCGTTAAAGGTCGTGGTGAGTTCTGCAATTTCATCTTTGCCTTGCACAGACAATCGCTGATTCATGTCTGACTCCCGAATGGACTGAGCCGTTTTGGTCAGTTGCCGCAGGGGAGCTAGCACCCGTCCTGCCGTAAACCAGGCGAAGATCAAAGAAATCCCTAGAAAGATGCTGACATCCCGCAACAAACGCAGCAACGCCTGCCGTCCCTGCTGAAAATCAGAGGTGGCATCGTAGAAAACAATTAGGGTTCCAGGCTGTTTGCCTACCATTCGGAAGCAGTGCGCGACGTATTGAAATCGCTGTTCGCCAAAATGCATCTGTCCTTCTTGTCGATATTTCACCGTTGACCAGTCCGGGAACTGGGCAGCGTTTTGTTCCAGGAAGGCAGGGAGTTGTCCGGAGTAAGAGCGATAGTCGTGCAATTGCCCATTGATCAGCGTTATGAAATACTCATCACGGGTAGGTGCGTAGAGATCTAGAAATACGTCGAAGATTTGAGTCGTAGAAGTCGGAAGTTTACCGCTCTGCTGTTTGGACTGAACAAAGTAATTGAACTGGTCAAGCTGCTGCTTCATTGCCAGGTTTGCACGCGACACAATGCTTTCGCGATAAACGCGATCGGCAGCGCTGACCGAAATGAAAGTGACACAGCCTGCCAGAAACAAATACCACAGCAACAGGCGAGTGCGAACGCTAAACAGCCAGCGATACCATTGGGGATGGGTGAGCTTTACCAGGAGTGACTGCGGCAATGCCCTAACAGAGGGTTGAGTGGGTTTTGGAAGCGACGGCATGGCAGGCGGGAAGTAAAGGTGAAGTGAGCTTCGTGGTCAAGCAGGGATGGCAAAAATTCTAAAGCAATCTTGCGATTGAAGGATAGACACCACTACAGAATTCTTGTAGAGGAAAAGCATTAGGTCGCACTCCTAATACTCATTTCCAGGTTGAATTTAAGGATGCCAGGTTTACCAATAACAACCTGGGGCAATCGCATCCTGTCACTTTGAAACTGTTTCTAGATCCTCTGATTTCAGATCGTCTGTCCTGCCGATTGATTGGCTTCATTGCAGCCAACTTTGGGCTGTGCTTGCGGCTGCTCTTGAAGTTGTTCCTGCTGGGGTTGTTGCGCCTGTGCGGTAGCAGATTGATGGTCTAATGCGCTCAGGGCAGCGATCGCGCCCAGCGACACAGCAGCCAGCGACAAACTCATTAACATTGAACGTTTCATCGGTTTTTCTCCTGAATGAGATTGAATTATTTCATCAGCCTTTGCTGACACTTTCTAATATGACTGGATGAAATAAATAGTGTGTAAATGAAAGATGAAAGATTTTTTATAAATGTTCTAAAATAAAAAGGTATCACCCGGCAGCGGTAATACCTCAGCGAATATTTTCTGTGCGACGATTGATTCAATGAAACGAATATTGCTTAAAGGTGAAAATTTGGTTTTTGCATCCTGTAAGCAGTGCCATTCGACAAACCTCATCGAGCAGAGGATGAGGGAAACATCTTCAGCTTTAACGATGAGAGCATTTTGAGCCAGGCAGTTTCACTGTCATCGGGTTAGCGGTTACTTGAGTAAAACTGCTTCAGTGAAGTTTAGGTATTCAAAGTTTCCTGGCGTTCCTGTTCCCACCGATTGTTCATTGCATTTAGAGTTTCCTGACGTTCTTGCTGAAAACGATCGTTGCTGGCATTTAAGGTGTCTTGACGTTCCTGCTTCCAACGTTCATTGCTGGCGTTCAAGGTTTCCTGACGCTCTTGTTGCCAGGAATCACTCATTGCATTCAAAGTTTCCTGACGCTCTTGCTCGAAACGATCGCTGACGGCAAAGGTCGGAACAGCAACAGTGCCAAGAGCCAGAACAGATAAGGATGCGAGGATCAGGCGTTTCATGATGATTACTTCCTAGTTTAAATTGTGTAGGGCTGAAGGTGAAGGAGAGCAGGTTTGATTTGTTCTCTCTCCTTCATGTCTTTTAGTTTCACAGTTGAACTTAAATTGTTTATAAAACGAATGTGAAAAGGTTTTTATAAACTCAGCGAAAAAGTGCAACGCATTGATTAGCCTGAATTACGCTTACTGCCTCTTATTGTTTAAATTTGTTTTTATGCATCTTCTTTAAGGCGTATATTTTTCAAGTAAAAATTGCAGAAAGATGATGGAACATCTGGATATTGCTGCTAACGCAATTAGTCTCTCGCAATCGACATATCATTAACTTCAACAAAACGATCCAAGCCTTAATTAGGGCATTGGATCGAAGGCATAATCAGGTTAGTTCTGAACAGTATTCGAAAAGGACAGAAAGAAGTGAAAATTCAATTAGCTTGCAACTTTTGATCTCGTTGCTCGATCATCTCTCTCCGTAGACCTCCTTCTAGGAGCAAGAGACACTGCGGATAACGTCAGAAGCAGGAGCCATCTTTCAGTTATCCGTGACATTTCAAGCCGAATGGGAACGGCTGCCAAAATTGTGCTAATTCGTGGTGAAGCGACGATCGCTCTATGAATGTCTTCTAAATGCTTTAATCGAGTAACCAACTCTGATGGAAGATCGGTTGCAAAACGCAGCTTTAGATCGCGAGTTGAATGGGACTGTACATAGGCAGCACCCAGAAAAGGACGATAATTTGCGGCTTCAGGGGTTAACTGCTGCGCAAATGCCAGCGACATCCCTTTCAGCATTTGTCTCAATGGTTCTGTTTCTCCGCTGCGACGTTCGCGCACAAATACATTGTCAAATAGAGATTCATTTAGAGTATTTGGCGTTCCTACACTGAGATGTGTTGCTCCGATCGCCGTAATCAGATACTTCTTGGTTTGCATCTGCTCAAACGGTAGAAGCTGATGATGAATCGAGGGCGTAATTGTATCCTCGCTGTTCGATAAAACGATCGTCGGAATCTGGATTTGTGCCAGGCTCTCTGACGTGAATAAATGTCCGATCGCTGGGTTGAGCGCAATAATTTGGGCAACTCGTGCATCTTGCAAGACGGGCAAGTTATTAGGTAAGTCAGCGGCAGTGCATTGCAGCCACTCTGCGGGAGTCAACCCGGCCTGATCAACGCGATTGCAAAACGTTCGTAGGCTCTCTAAATCAAGTTCTGCTCCTGCCAGTGCCAATGCTGTATATCCGCCCAACGAGTGTCCAATCACAGTGACTTGCTCGGTATTGAACAGGTCCGCAAATCGATCGGATCGTTGTTCTAACTGCTCCAGTTCGTCCAGCAAAAACTGAACATCTCTGGGACGCTCGATAAACTCTGAGGTGGGCAGAATCGATCGCTGCTCGGCGGGAATCCATCTGCCGCCCAGGAGTGGGGCGAGCCAGTCAAGGTTGCTGCCCGGATGCTCGATCGCTGCAACGGTGAAGCCGTGGGAAGCAAGATGCTCACCCAAGTAACCCAAAAAACGGCGATCGGCTCCAAACCCGTGGGAGAGAACGATGAGCGCTCCGCGATGCTGATCACTCCAATACAGGTCAGTGGAGATCCTGCGATCGCGCTCCCAATCTCGAAAGGCAAGCGTTTGTTGCTGCACCTCAAAAGTTCCAGGAGCAGCCGGGTCAAGCGGATGCCGAAAAGGTAGGGTGGGAACCGTTAGCGTTTGCTCAAGAGCCTTTTCGATCGCCTGTTGGGATTGATTCATCTGAGCCAATAGGACGATCGCCGCTTCCAGATCGATCTTGAGTTGGGCTTGAGGATAGTGGCGCAGAATTCCCATCAGGCTCAATCCTTCTGGCTGTTGGGCAGCTTGAGAAATCGCTGTCGCAAGGTCTTCCCTGGTACTGCCGATTATCAAACGTTGCAGCAAATGCAGGAGGCGATCGCCGTTGGTGGATTGCAGCAGATCGTTCATTAGACTATCGCTCGCGGATGGGTTTAAGTTTGCCTTACTGCCTAGAGCTTGACGGACTTCCTCATTGAGCAAAAAACGGTAAGGTTGCAGTTCGGGAGGCACTTGCCCGGTTTCGAGAAAGGTTTCCAAATCCGCGAGCAATACAGACACCCCGACAGAACTCATTTGAATGTCCAGTCGTTCAGCAGCGATCGCTGGAGAAACTGCATTGATACTGACTGTCAAGGCCAATCCACCGATAAAGAAACGGAGCGTTTGCTTCGCGGTTCTGCAAAGGGATAATCGCCGCCCTCTCCTAACTCGCTGATCCACAGTGCTACCTTCTGGTTTCGTAAAGTGAAACAAAGCGGCTCTGGATTTAAAATCCAGGCTGCTAATGCTTATTCATTCAGTGTTGGCGGCGTCGATAAATGCTGAGTGAAACAAAGATGAAAGAATTTTTATCTTTTGCGATCGAATGACAGCTTATCGGGTGCAAGCGTCAGTGAGGATCACCGGAGAATCATTGTCGCGCAGGTCAAGTCTCCTCTTCAGCAGCTTCTCTACACCGCACCCTGCCAATCGGGATTCAACTAGAAGTAGTGAAATTGCCAGAAGCCAAGCATGGTTTTGGCTTACTGCCTTGTCGCTGGGTAGCGGAGCGCACGTTTGATGGGCTGGACGATTCAGGCGATTAGCAAGAGATTACGAACGTTTACAAGAAACATTAGTTGGACTGCATCGGGTCGCTTTTGCCATTCTTATGCTTGGATGATT
Organism: Cyanobacteria bacterium FACHB-502; assembly: GCA_014695325.1. Taxonomy (GTDB): domain Bacteria; phylum Cyanobacteriota; class Cyanobacteriia; order Elainellales; family Elainellaceae; genus Leptolyngbya_A. Next base: position 7,375 of record JACJNZ010000030.1, read on the forward strand.
TGCTCAGGTGGTAGTACAAAGTTCATAACACCTTCCAGGAGAGGGCTGAAAATGGGAATCAAGCAATTAGCTGGTAAAACGATAGATTCAGACCACTACCGGAGTTGCTTGACTAGAAGTACAAACTGCTGCGAATGCAGTTGCCCACTCGCAAAACCTTTTTCGATGATTTGCGAGCGTTGACTCGTTAACTGTATTTCGACAGTTGGGATCACCTGCTCACCTTTATGCTTCAAGGGCTTGAACTAGAGATCCCGCACAACACCAGTTGAATTGCCAAAATGAGAATTGCCAGATCGAATCAGATGAAGTTGACAATCTCACCGAATTAAGGCATCATTATCGAGATGTAAGGGGCTATAGCACAGTTGGTAGCGCGTCTCAATGGCATTGAGAAGGTCAGCGGTTCGAATCCGCTTAGCTCCATAAGATTTTTCCTGCTGCAAGACCCTTCTTGTGTCTAATCTGTGTTTGCTTGACCATCATAGCTAAGAGCTTCATCTAGGAGCTAGACCAATCTTATTTTGAGACAAGGAAGACTCATGACCGGAATTGTCTAGCTGGGTGGTGTTCTAGACCTGTGGAAGTAAGGGAGAATAGAGCTAAGCCTACCCCAAACTCCGCTATGGTTTTAGAACCCGTTCTTTGTCCTGCTTGCCACGGTTCCGATGTCGTCAAACATGGAAGATCATCTGAGGGTAAACAACGCTACAAGTGTCGCAATGCCGATTGTTCCCGTAGCACCTTTATTCGAGATTACTCTTACCGGGGCTACCTGCCAGAAGTGAAACAACAAATTGCCGATATGGCAGTCAACGGCAGTGGCATTCGGGACACGGCTCGGGTGCTAAG
>JACJNZ010000031.1 GCA_014695325.1 Cyanobacteria bacterium FACHB-502
CATCGCAAACCGAAACGAGGAGAGTTGAGTCCGCAGCAAAAGGAGGAGAATCGAGCCTTAAGTCAATCGCGAGTGGTCTGTGAAAATGCGTTTGCTGGAGTCAAGCGTTACAATGCGGTGAGCGCTATCTATCGCAATCGAAAAGCGGAGTTTGATGATCACCTTATGCTAACCGCAGCAGGATTATGGAACTTCTACCTGACTGCGGCATAGGAAGAACTTGAAAGGTCGCATTGGCTAGCTCTGTTCTTATTTCCCGACAACTCTATTTAAATTGGTATCAGTTCTGACAATTTCGTCGAGTTTGGTAAAGCTCATCTCTTCAGTCTAAATTGCTGCTGCGTAAGTCCTGTCAGTTTCAAAATTCGCTGAAACTGGATAATTTAGAGGGCAGTGTAGCACCCTAAATATTTCTCAACCAATTCCTAACGCTCGTTAGGTGACAGACCTGAAGTTGTTCTCATACCTTGGAAAACATTCACATCTTACAGGCTCATATTCACAGCAGTATTTCGGCACTGAGCAAGAACGATTAACCGGAAGTATCGATCGCAAATTCCAGTCGTCTAACCCTTGTATTTCCGTTTTTAATTAAGTTTTAACAATTCGGGAAAGTACCCGTGGGGGTACTACGAGAAGTCACAAAGTGCATCCGACAATCAAAGAGTTCGCAAGCCTAACTCAGTGCTTCGAGCAAATGCATTATCTACCACATGAGAGATTATTGATGCTAACTCTAATCTGGCTGACGTTAACCCAAAACCCACTCAGTTTTCAAGGTCGATCGCTGGAAAGTAACGCCCCTTGTGTTAAAGATGCTCAAGAGGCAGGAAATCGTCGTTCTGGCAGCTCGATCAACATAAAGTTTAAGACTATGAATCTTTAGCTAGCGGTAGCTTAAACACGATACAAGGCATTGTGGGACAGGATAACTTGAGAATTTACAGCAAACAGGCTGTTTTTTCTAGAAAATAAAAGTCCAAGTTAAGACATGCTAAAAAAACACTCTAACAACGATGTCAAAGTTTAGGATTCTATTGACGAGAAAAGCTTGGTGTCGAAGCTTTGTTGCTCTATCTTCACGAATGCACTACTTAAACCTACAAATTAGCTTCCATCGGTTGGACTGAGCCTCTCCCTGAGCCTTAGTCTATATGCAAGGATTTGTTCTAAACCCGTTATACACAAACCTCTAGGGCTTTCACCCATATTACTATCTCTGCGCGGTTAGCAAAAGGTAGCAGGATTCGTATGACTAGATAACTTCAGGATGGAGAACATTCTTCTATGGAACGATCGCTTGAACTATATCCAGATGGTCGCTTGTATGAACTGGAAGGAGACTATGCGGTTAAAGTGACTGAAACCCAAGGGCAAGTGGATGCGATCATCAAAGCACTCCAATTTAGTACTGCCCAAACGCTAACCGTTGCCCCTCCCGAGAAAGAACCTCCAGAGGTCATTACCCCTAGAGGTTCCCGTCGTATCAATGACGAAGGCTTTAGGCTGCTCACCACCTTTGAAGGGTGTAAATTACATGCTTACGACGATGGAGCTGGTGTCTGGACAATCGGCTATGGGCACACCAGAGGGGTTTCTCCGGGAATGACCATTACTCAGGTACAAGCTGAACAGTTCTTACACGAAGATCTGGAGCAATTTGAATCCTATGTTGAAGATGCCGTTCAGGTCGATTTGAACGAGGAGCAATTCTCAGCCTTAGTGTGCTTCTGCTTCAATGTGGGACCAGGAAGCGAAGGATTTGGGGGTTCAACGCTGCTTAGAAAACTGAATGCCGGAGACTATGAGGGCGCAGTTGGACAGTTTCCTGTATGGAATAAAGTGGACGGCGAACCCTGGCTCGGACTCACGCGCCGACGACTCGCAGAACAGGCACTCTTTCTCAGTCAACCCTGGAAGCCTTTCCTTACTTACGAAGGAGATGGAACAACAGGTCGGACTATTGGCACTCGCACCTTAAAACTGACTAGCCCGATCATGCAGGGTGAAGATGTCCGTCGCGTGCAGCAAGCACTCATTAATGCAGGATTTAGTGTTGGTACTGATGGTGCGGATGGCTTCTTTGGTAAAGCAACAGATGCTGCTATTCAACAGTTTCAGCAGAAAAAAGGACTCACAGTAGATGGAATTGTAGGCAGTCAAACTCTGCAAGCGTTAGGTCTATAGATCATTAGCTTCACAACAGGATATACCAGGAGAATATTATGACTGATAGCATCATTGAACTTTGTACAGAGATTAATGAACGGGATAAAAATGGGATCAGAGCCAGCTTTCGAGGACCGTTGCAAGATGCCCCCAGTGCCGCCTCAACTTCGATCGCCAATGGGCTATCTCAGCAATTAATTCATCAACTTCAACTGATTCTGCCTAATGTCTTTACCAGTTTTGATGATCTCAATGTAGATCTGCTCGATGCCGCCTACCCCTATGTTCAAACTGCTGCCAAACAAGGACTCCAGCGCGCGATTCAGGATCGGGGAGCAAAGATGCTGGTTAACTCCTGCTACCGGACAATCGCCCAGCAAATGCTGCTCTACATCGATCGTCACAACAACTCAAATCCGGTTGCCCCGCCAGGAGCTAGCAATCACCAGACGGGATTGGCGATCGACATCGAAGATCCGAGAGGCTGGGAATCTTATTTGATGCGCTATGGCTGGAATCCGCTGCCCGGTGACCCGCCCCACTTCGACTTCCAGGGAGGCGGCACGACCGATATTCGCAGTAAGTCGATCCTAGCCTTCCAGCAGCTTTGGAACAAGAACAACCCCAATAATAAAATTGGTGAAGATGGAGCTTTTGGTCCACAGACTGAAGGGGCACTCAATCAATCTCCGGCTCACGGTTTTGCTAAAGCTCCCTGGGATGATAAGCCCAGAGTCCTCAAACTTACCCAACCGCGAATGGAAGGCTCTGATGTGGAACGTCTCCAGGACACCCTGAAGAAGGCAGGGATTAATGTCGGTGTGGATGGTGAATTTGGACCCGGAACCGACAAAGCCGTCAAGGAATTCCAGCAGAAGAAAAGCTTGACCGCAGATGGAATTGTGGGATCGAACACCCGGGCAGTGATGTAAAAAACACCTTGAGAATAGATTCCTAGGTTTGATCCTTGCTGCATCTGCGAACTGAGACTCAATCCGAGTGCTTTAGGACGCTGGTGCAGCAATTGCTCAGGTATTAAAAAAATCTAGATACAGCACAGCACATGACAGAACAAGCTTCAACCATTCATGCCCTTTTGATTGGCATTGACTATTACCAGCCAAATAAGTTTTATAAAAGCTTGAAAGGAGCCGTCCGAGACATCAATCTCGTCGATACATTTCTCAGGCAAACCTTAGAGATTCCGCCAGAGCGCATTCGCAAGCTCACGTCACCCAATCAGGAAGACGCAGTTCTACTGGAAGCGAGATCTGCCCAGGACGAGGAGCCAACTTACGAAAATATTATCCGGGCATTTAGCGAGATTACCGAGACGGCAGAACCCGGAGAACAGGTTTACATCCATTACGCTGGACATGGCGGCAATCCGCAAACCGTGTATCCCAATCTGAAGCAGGGCAGCAACCAGAAAGACGAAGGCATCGTGCCAATGGATATTGGAGATTTGCCGGAAGGTCGCTATTTGCGCGATGTAGAGATGACGACGCTCCTTAAACGAATGACGGATAAAGGGTTGATTGTGACCGTTGTGCTGGACTGCTGCAACTCTGGCGGTGCAACGCGCGGCGATGCCGAAATCCGCAGTTCTGAGCTACCGGATACTTTGCCTCGCACAGACAAAAGCTCGGTCGCAGAACGGGAGGAGCTAGAGCGTAACTGGTTAGCAAGTACCAGAAATCGCCTTGTTGGAGCGGCAGGGTTGCCTCAATCTAGAGAGTACGTTTTACTGGCAGCCTGTCGTCCCAGCGAGTACGCCTACGAATATGCGGTGAACGGCGGCACAGAGCGCCACGGCGCATTGACCTACTGGATGATCGATACGCTCAGCAGTATTGCCACGAGCGGTCAGCCGCTGACCTATAAACTGCTGCACGATCGCATTAATGCTCAAATCCAAAGCAAATTTCCACAGCAGCTCCCGATGATTATGGGTGAGAGCGATCGACTCGTGTTTGGTAGCGATCAATGGTCTACGCCCTACACGGTTGCGGTGATCAAAGTAGATTCGACGAGAACCCAAATCACACTCAATGCAGGGCAGGCGCAGGGCGTCAGCAAGGGCACTCGCTTTTCGATTTATCCCCTGAACACTACTGACTTTACCGAAAAGGAACGTCAGGTGGCGATCGTGGAGCTAACCCGGGTAGATGCGTCTGCGTCCACGGCAAGAGTTTTGAAGCCGGAAGAAGGGGGAATCAAAGTCGAGGGGAAGATTGAATCGGGTGCGCCTGCGATCATGGTGTCTGCCCCGATCGATCTGATTCGGCGCGTGCGGTTCTTTGACCAAAAGCAGGAGGGCGAGCAGGAACATGAGCTGCCATCCAATCTGGTGCAACGACAGGCAACTGCTTTAGAATCGGTGCGGCAAGCCCTGGCAGGAAACGGTTGGGTGGTGGAAGTCAAGGAAGGAGAATCGGCGCATTATCAGGTGGCGGTGGGTCGAGAAGGAGAATATGAAATCAACATTGGCACTCCCCTGCAAAATCTGAGACCGCCACTGTCTATTGATGACTCAACGGCTCCTCAGCGTGTGGTCGATCGCCTGGTGCATCTCGCCAAGTATCAAGCCGTGCAAAGCCTGGATAATTCGGGGTCGAAACTGAGTCAGGCGATCGAGGTAGAGCTATTAAGAGAAGACGGAACACCCTTTGACACTCTCCAAAATCTGGTGGTGAAAAATGATGAGGTTGTTATCCTTCGTCTAACCAATCAGGGATCGCAATCGCTGAAAGTAGCTGTCCTGGATCTTGATCCAACCTGGGCAATCTGGCAGATTCCGATCGGGGGAATGGAGTCACCCTTCTTTAGCCTGGAGCGAGGACAGAAGCAAGAAATCATGCTCCGAATGAGCGTTCCAGACGACGAATTTTATCAGCAAACCAAAGAAACGCTGAAAGTCTTTGCAGTGCAAAAGGGATTGGCTGATTTTCGCTGGCTCACGCTGCCGCCGCTAGATGAGCCGCAGGAGCCGAGAGGGGCTGAACTGGAGCAGGCGTTAGAAGCCGAAAACGCTGTCACCCGTGGCGAAGCCGAAGGCGTTAATCCCCTGAATCAGCTTTTAGCGGCGATCGGGGCTGATTTAGATAAGGCTCCCCAGGTGACAAGAGCAGCAACGATGGTGGTTGACCCAAGGCAGGAGTGGGTGACAAAGCAAATTCAAATTGTTGTGGAGCGATAGGAAATTGGAGCGATTTAAGATTTCGATCGCCTCTGCCTCCATGCAAACTAGCCATTACTAGAAACTTTTATCGTGAGCAACACTAAGATGATTAATAGATTGCTATCGCAGGATGGAAACTAGTGCCAAAGCTCCTCATTCTTTCCTCGAATCCGAGACGCGACCTTGACCTGGAACGAGAAGTTTCAGATCTTGTCACAGCGGTACAGCGATTGGGAAAGTTTGAAATTGGGCTTGGGTTGGGTGTGCGTTCACAAGAACTACCAGGACTGCTGGCAGAACATTCTCCACAAGTGGTTCATTTTTGTGGGCATGGAGCAGGAGAACAGGGGTTAGTTTTCCAGGATGAGCAGGGGCGAGAACAGTTTGTTAGTACTGAGATTTTGGCGCGATTATTCAAGACTTTTGCCGATGAGATTAATTGTGTTGTCCTAAATGCTTGCGATAGCGATCGTCAGGCAGAAGCGATCGTTGCCCATGTCAACTATGTGGTGGGTATGAGTCAGCCCATTCTGGATATAGCTGCTTATTACTTTGCCACTGGCTTTTATCAGGGATTGGCGGCAGGAAAATCGCTCGAGCAATCGTATGAGTTAGGCTGTATTGCAATTCAAATTTGGAGCGAAACAAATTCCTCCGCCAGTCAGCAGTATCGCAAATTTGAATACGTTGGGGAGATTTCACAGTCTGAGCCTAAGCTACAAGAGCATTTGAAGCCTGTATTGCTAAAGAAAAGGGAGTGGATAGCGATTGAGGAAATTGCGATCGGCTCAACTCCGGAAATTCCTCTGGCAACATCTTCTGAACATTCACTACAGTTCGTTGAATTTGTGCAGCAGGAAATTGATCGCAAAGAATATAAAGATCAAGCGAGAACAGCTTATGACAATTTTGGACAGTTTTCAGCTCAAACTGCGAATGCTTTAGGCAAATCAGAGTACAAGCAGCGTCAAATCCTTTTAGGCAAGGTAAAGGAATTCTGGATTGAGGGATTTCTCAAGCCGTCGCTTCAGGGAATTGATGCCCTCAAGCTTGAACTAACAGCCAGACCGGATGCGATCGCTGATCGATTTCAGGGAATTGAAGCGTTGGCAGTGGAGTTGGATAGCTCCTATGAGATACTGCGGGAGACGCGCATCCATGAGGAAATTGGCGGAGGACGGACGCTGCTGATTCTGGGTGAGCCGGGAGCCGGGAAAACGATTGCCCTGCTACAACTGGCACAACGCTTGATCGATCGCAGTGAGCAGAATTTAACTTTGCCAATGCCTGTTGTGTTTAATTTGTCGTCCTGGGCAAAGGAGCGCAAATCAATCGTCGATTGGTTGATCGATGAACTGCGAGAAAAATATCAGGTTCCCAGGTCGTTGAGTGAACCCTGGATAACTCAGCAGCAGCTTATTCTATTACTGGATGGACTGGATGAAGTCAGAGAGGACTATCGCAACGATTGCGTTCGGGCTTTGAACGAGTTTATAGAGCTGTTTCCTCAGACCGAGGTAGCAGTTTGTAGTCGGGTGCGAGATTACGAAGCCCTGAGCGAACGCCTACAGATTAGCAGTGCCCTCTGCCTTCAGCCGCTCTCGCCTAAGCAGGTGTATGAGTTTTTGGACAAGGTCGGTGGATCTCTGGCAGGTTTGAGAGCCTTGCTCAAACAAAATTCTGACCTGGAGCAGTTTGCTCAAACCCCACTGATTTTAAACTTTATGAGTGCGGCATACCAGGGGTGGTCAATGGAAAAGTTGAGGGATGAACTTCGCTCAACTTCGCATCGCAGCCAACACTTATTTGAGACTTATATCGGTCGGAGGCTAGAGCGGGGTGCTGCTTCAGAATATTCTAAGCATCAGGTGCTGAGCTGGCTGAGTTGGCTGGCAGGTCGAATGGTACAGGAAAAGCAAACGGTATTTTTGATTGAGAAGATGCAGCCAACCTGGTTAAAGAATCGCAGCGAGGAAAGAGCTTATCGAATTAGAACCTTTATAGTTTCTGGGCTGAGTGTTGGGCTGATTGCTGGGCTGATTGCTGGACTGATTTTTGGGCTAAATTATGAGCTGAGTGGTAAACCGCTTAATGGGCTGAGTATTGGGCTGAGTGTTGGGCTGAGTGTTGGGCTGGGTGTTGGGCTGAGTGTTGGGCTGATTATTAGCTTATCCCGAAAAATATTACCTTTAGAGAAACTGAGTTGGTCGTGGCAAAGGGCAAAGTCTGGATTTATTCGCGAATTGTTTAGTGGAGTTGGTTTTGGGCTGATTGGTGGGCTGATTGGTGGGCTGTGGTATGGTTTTGGGCTGATTGGTGGGCTGATGCGTTATGGGCTGATTTTTGGGCTGGGTGGTGGGCTGATTTTTGGGCTAGGTTTTGGGCTGGGTAGCGGACTGGGCAGCTCTGACATCGTTCAACGAGCAGTTCCGAATCAGGGAATTCGCACCTCTCTAAGAAATGGCCTTTTCATTGGGCTGATTTATGGGCTGATTTACGGGCTGATTTTTGGGCTGATTTTTGGGCCGATTTATGGGCTGATTGATGGGCTGTGTTTGGTGCTGATTTACGGGCTGATTCTTGGGCTGGTTTTTGGGTTGAAATATGGTGGAATTGCTTGCATTCAACACCTCACTTTACGCCAGTTGCTTCACGAGAAAGGGCGCATTCCCCAAAACTATGCCAAATTTCTTGACTTTGCTTCAGACCGTCTCCTAATGAAAAAAATTGGGGGTGGCTATGTCTTTTTCCATCGAATGCTGCTAGAGCATTTTGCCCGAATGAATCTTAACTAAATTTAAGCTAGAGGGCTGCGTTGGATTCTAGTTGGCGTGAGAGAAAAGTGAAGATATCCAGCTTTTGGAGAACGAATCATGGTGAGTAAAGCTCCGATGAAAGATATGGTCGTCATCCTTCCCGGCATTTTGGGAAGCACGCTGCAGAAGGATGGCAAAGATCTCTGGGCAGTTTCCGGGCAGGCAATCTGGCAGGTGTTAACCCGATCGACCCAAACAATCAGCAATCTCAAACTAATTCAAGATAATTCTGAAGTAGACAATCTGGATGATGGTATTCGCCCCACAGGTTTGATTCAAGATACGCATCTTATTCCAGGCTTCTGGAAGATCGATGGCTATACTAAAACCACACGTTTGATTACTGATAACTTTGATATCATTCCGGGTGATATTTACAATGACCCCGATAATAAAGCCGCAAACTTCTATCAGTTTCCCTATGATTGGCGGCGAGATTGTCGGGCGAATGCGCGAATTCTGAAAAAGCTGATTGATAAGCGGCTGAAATGTTGGCGAGAAAGTAGCGGAGCCGCTGATGCCAAAGTAATTCTAATGGCGCACAGCATGGGAGGGCTTATCTCTCGCTATTACCTGGAAGTGTTAGAAGGCTGGCAGGATAGCCGTGCTTTGTTCACCTTTGGCACACCCTATCGCGGTTCGTTGAAAGCCGTTAACTTTCTAGCAAATGGCTATAAGAAGCTTTTCCTGGATTTGACCGAAGTGATGCGATCGTTCACCTCCGTCTACCAGCTTTTGCCCATCTACAAAGTCATCAACATCAACGGAGAATATCATCGGATTGCAGAAGTCGAGGGTTTACCGAATATTGATCAGATGAAGGCACAGGATGCACTGGCATTCCATCGAGAAATCGAGGCGGCAGTCGAGCGGCATCGGCAGGACGAAACCTATCTGCGATCGCTGGCAGTTGTGCCGATTTCGGGCGTTCAGCAGCCCACGCTGCAATCTGCAACTCTGATGAACGGCAAACTGACGGCAACTGAAGATTTACCCGCCGTGTTACAGAACCGATCGGATCTGGGTGACGGCGATGGAACGGTTCCCAAGGTTTCCGCGATCCCGATCGAGCGATCGAAGGAGTTTGATAATTTCTTTATTGCGGAGCAGCATGGGGGCTTGCAAAATCAGGCTCAGGTGTTAGATAGCCTGCTCAACACGCTGCGCATGAGCCAGTACACCCTATCCGATGTTCGGGCGAAAACCCCTCAAACCGCCATTAGCTTGAGCCTGGATGATTTGTATCTGGCAGACGAACCCGTTGCTCTACGAGCTAAATTGATCGGTGTACCTGACTCAGCCCCCGGAAAACTGAAAGCTGAGATTGAATCGGTGTCGAGCAAGCGACCTGCGCTGAAACTCGATTTTGTGGAGCAGGAGCAAGAATGGATTTTGGCGATCGAAGACTTACCCGCAGGACTGTATCGCGTCAGGGTGCAGGCAGACAATTTGAACGAGCAGGCTCCAACACCTGTCCATGATGTGTTTGAAGTCGTGAGAGTTTGATTGACAGTTATTAAGCAGACAGACGAGGAGAGAAAGGAATGAGCACTGCACAGAACGAAAGACTATCTTCACGGGACAACCCGTTAGAGGAAGGACAATAACCTATGAAACGGTTTTTACTCCCTGTTTTCCTTCCTTTCCTGCTATCGCAAAGTATCGCAACGGCTCAAACGGCTCCGCAGGCTCCAGCCCCTCCTGACGTGCCATCTGTTCCTCAGGGGCAACCCGTCATCGGCAATCAACCTCCTGTTATTCCCTTACAGGGCACAGACCAGATTCAGCTTCGCCTGGTCAATTGCAGGGCAATCAATTGCCTTTTGTCCCGCCTTTTTCTGCCCGCCAGTAGCCGACTCAACCAACTGAGCCTGGAATTGGACAACCCCTCCGCAACGCCAGTTCAAATTCTCAGCTCAGCCGTCTCCGTCCGGGGAGAATTCAACCTCTATCCGCTGACCAGTAACGCCCTGTCGCTGCCCCAGGAGCCAATCACCCTCCCTGCCCAGCAAATTACGACGATTCCCCTGACCATTAACCGTTCTGTGATACCGCCCGATCGATACATTGGCAAAATTTACCTGGTTCAAGCAAACCAAAGTAACCGTCTCGTGCTGCCCGTGAATATGAGCGTGCGATCGAGTCCGCTGATGCCTTTGCTCGTGCTGCTTCTCGGTATTGTTCTGGGGCAATTGTTCAAATATATGCAGGAACAGGGCGGTCCTCAATCCAAGGCACGCAAGAAGGTGTATCAACTGGAGGAGGATATTCGAGACGCGCATCCAGGGGATCGCAAAATTCTGCTCCCCATGATTCGTGACGTCCGAAAGCGGGTCTATCGGCAACAGCTCGAAGTGGTTGATACTCAAATTACGCTCATCCAGAGCCGACTGGCAGTGCTGAATCAACTGCGATCGATCGAGAATGGGCTTTACGAGAAACAAAAGCAAAATGATCTGATCGACGAGGAAACCTTTGGGCAAATCCAAACTGCACGAGACCTCATTGCCCGGGGGCAAGATGATGCAGCAACGACCGCTGTGAGTGAAATTTTGCAATCGATCAGTGCGACGAGACGCGGCGGCGCAGCAGATGATTCCGACTCAACGGCAGCAGCTCTCCACAATGTGGCTGTCAATCTCGATAAAAGCGCACGCAATGCGATCGTGGAAGCGGAAAAAATAGAGCCTCCAACCCGAAGCGAGCAGCTACAGCAATTTCTGGTCTCGCTCTCAGGGTTTTCAGATCAGGCACGTGCTGAAGCGACCTTCTGGTTTGTTCGTCCGTTGCTCTATCTGGTCTTGCTCACTGGTTTGACCCTTACAGGCTTAAACACGCTCTACATCGAGAAAGGCGATGCCTTCGGAGCCAGACCTATGAGCGATTATCTGGCGCTGCTGCTGTGGGGATTAAGTGCCGATGTTGCAAGTCGCAGCCTCAGCAATTTACAGGGGCAACGGCAGTGAAGCCAAGACATAAGTAGCTAGTATGCATTATTTTAAGGCGTGAGCGAAACAGCAAAATCACCACTGATGTCAGCATTGATAAAGAAACGATCGTCCATCAAATCCTGTTAACCGATCGCTACAGCATCACCTTTGAGTCTATTTCAGCCTTTGACGCTAACTTTGAAGCTGCGATTAATCTGGCGAATACGCTTAATGCAGGCAGAGTGGCATTTGATCTAGAACAAATTGCGAAAAAGCAAGTGATCATTCGTGTGAATGATGGCAATGAGTATTTGATTGCGTTGAAAGATATTGATTGGGATGACCTTTAGCAGTATTGATTTTTCAGGCAGAAGCACAGCAAAACTTCGCGAACGTTTGTATTGATTGCTAATGCCAAGTGTTTTTGTTTCTGAATTTTGCTTGATAGGAGTTGAAATACTACTTTAAATGGACATTAGAGTTGAATTCGCCCTGCCATCTACCGCTTTTGCCCCCTACTCCTATGAAAATCCTGATCCTGGCATCTAACCCGCGCAAAGACCTCAATCTCGATCGCGAAATTCGAGAATTAAAGCATGTGATTGAAAGATCTCGCAACCGAGAGCAATTTGAAGTAGAAGACGCTTTGGCAGTACGGGTTGGGGATTTGCAGGATCTGCTCCTCGAAAATCAACCCCACATTGTTCATATTTGCGGACATGGTGGCGGTACGGCAGGGTTGGTGCTAGAGGACGACGATGGCAGGGAGCAGTGGGTAGGAACGGAAGCTTTGCGGGATTTGTTTCGGCTTTTCTCCAGCAAAGTCAGATGCGTTTTGCTGAACGCCTGCTATTCCAACGAACAAGCAAATGAAATCGTCAACTGCATTGATTATGTGATCGGGATGGAGCAGGAAATTCGCGATGATGCCGCGATCGCCTTCTCTAAGGGATTTTATCGGGCACTGGGATATGGCTGTTCGGTTGAGGAAGCTTATGCGTTTGGCTGCAATGCAATTCAATTAGAAATTACCAATCGATTAGCAGCGCGATCGCCCACTCACAGAAGTGCGGCACAGGCGGACACGCCAGATCTAACTCGCAAAGCTGAGGTGGTTGAAGCAGTCAAAACCACGATTATTCCAGAACACCTGAAGCCGATTCTCAAAAAAAGGCAAGGACTGTCTCTCGGTAACGTATGGCAACCTCAGTCCAGCCCGTCTCTTCCACAAGAAAAAAAGGAAGAAATTCAGTGGGAGTTAGCTCAGGAACTGATCAGCTCTCAGCCTGAAAGCGTGCAGGCTCAACCTGAAAAAAATTCCGATCGCATTTCTCAAAGTCAGGCTCAGAGCCAGCCATCCTACAGTCTTCTAGAAGTTCCTGCCTCACGTCGTCGGCGCACCACTCCACTGCTCATCGTCAGCATCGTCGGCATCCTGGCTGGGCTGCTTTCATCGATTGGGATCTACACTTATCGCCAGAGGTCATTGAACCAAACAGAGCCATCTAACACAGAGCAGGCACAAGTTCTTCCACCATCAGCCCCAGCGGAATCCCCTAACTCGGAGCTGCCCAGTAAAGAACTGTCCGATCAGGAGCTTCTAGAACAGGCAAAGGAGTTTGCTAACAAGAATCAGTGGAAAGAGGCGATCGCTGTCCTTGCAAAGATTCCTGCTGATAGTCCTGTCGCTGAACAGACTAAAGCCTATCTCACCGAATGGTCAGATTCATTACTGAAACGGGCACGCGAGCTTTACGACCAAGGCGATCTAGACGGAGCATTGATAGGGGCTCAGGGCATTCCCGACAATAGCCCTAACCATGAACAGGCGAAAGCAGCGATCGCAGCCTGGACAGCAGAAAAAGAAACGGGAAATAAGATCCAATTTAGTTTGACAAATGCGTGGGATGTGCAGGGCAGCAGGCAATTGCTTTCAACAATCCAGAGTCCCGGGTTTCTGGAAAAAATGAAAGCGGACATTGCAGCGATCGAGGTAAAAATTCTGGCAAATGCACAGGAGCTTTATGCGGACGGTAATAGGGACGAGGCTTTGCAAAAAGCCCAGATTATTCCTGAAGGCAGTCCTTCCTATCTAGAAGCGCAGAGGCTGATCGCAGCTTGGAAGGAAATTGAGCGGACACCTAGTCCTAGCCCGAATCCCACTCCCACTCCACCTGTTCCTACCCAAACTTCCAAGCCAAGTCCACCCGATAATGGCTGGTTTTTTGTTCAATCTGAGTACGGTTGGTTATCTGAGCGATTAGTGACTGAGGAAGATTTGCAAGGTAAAACTGCAATTGAGCTAGACATTTTAAGAAATTCTCTCTTTGCAAGATATGGACTGAGGTTTAACAACCCTGAACTTCGGGCAGCATTTGAGGCTCAACCCTGGTATCAACCGACCGGCATTAGCTTCGGTGAGGTCTATAACAAAATGTCTGAGCTTGAGCGGCAAAATTTTCGAGCAATCTGTAAGTTTCAGAAGGAGAGAAATCCTAGCTTGAGTGGAAATCTTAATTGTGATTGACCAAACTGCAGGCTCATCCCATCTTTTGGTGAAGTTTTGGCAAGATAGAGATATATTCTCTGAATCAGGAGAAATTAATCTTCATTCAACCGCTTTTACCTGACCCCACCCAGTTACACCTCG
>JACJNZ010000032.1 GCA_014695325.1 Cyanobacteria bacterium FACHB-502
CAACAAGATACGGGCACGGGTCAGTTTGCGAGCCGAGTGCTTTCCAGTCCTCAACAGGGTTTCTAGCTGTTGAACTTCGGCATCCGTTAAATCGACGATGTAACGCTTCTGACCCATAATGATCTTCCTGGATTTGAGTCACCTTACCAGAAATAACCCCACCAGGCAAAGTTCCCTTGGCAGACTACTAGTTAAACTCGTAGCAATAACGATGTGCAGTACCCACCAGGGGAATTCATGCAAGACTTAATCACAACTGGGTATGGCAACGAGTGGTTGGGAAATGTCCACAACAGCGGGATAAAAATGCCTCGATGATTGGGGCGATCGGCGAGAAGTATTTTGTGTTCTGCATTGTCCTCGTTTGGCTCCCCCGGCTCGACTGAGGCTCATTTCAGTCGTGATGCCTTTTGTTAAAGAGTGTGATTGAGCAAGAGTCGGAGTCGCCTTGAGGTCTCATGATGGGACTCCAAAAACCGTTCATGCCGCATTACATTAAAAGGCTTCAGTCTCGTTGCCAAGATTCAGTTAATCCATCTTTTCTGATTCATGCAGAAGGTTTATTAATGGTTCACTGTATCTTGGTCAGAGCAAGCATTTTGGGCTAATTGCATTTTATGACAGCGTCGCTTCAATTACCTCAGAAAGTAGTTTGTAACACAAACAACCTGTTGCGGTTTGTTTAACTTGGTTGCTACTGGACTAAATAAACGATTCGCTATTCACGCTCCGCTTTTATGTTGCCTCATCAGCTTCAGAATAAAACCAGAGATCGTCTGTCCGTTGAGAGCGAGGCATTTTCGATTAATTCTCGAATCTCCAGAGATATCGACGAGCAGGCAAACAGCCTTGACGGATGGAACCAAACTTATGAACAGCTTTCTGCCGGAGCGTTTCTAGGTCGTACCGTTGACCTTTGTTTCAATGGCATCCAGCTTTTTCGGGAAACGACCCATCAACATCTGTATCAAACGGGTTCGCCTCGCCCTGGATGTGATGTTTTAGCAGTGCCGATCGCGATGGAAGGGCGGGCTGTGTTTTCGGGTCAGACGGTTGACTGTAATCACTGCATGATTTTACGGGCAGATGACTCGCTGGATTTCTGTTCCCCTCGTTACTGTGATCTTGTGACCATAGTGCTTCCACCAGAACTATTACAGAAATACGTGATACAGGTCGCAGATTTAGATTTGCTCCGGGTTCTTCAGGGAAGCGGGGTGCGATCACCAAATCCGTTTGTGATCAGCGCATGGCGAACATTTCTCCTGAATGTCCTGGATTCAATTTGCACGGCTCCTCATCAGTTACAACATACCAACCTGCGTCATGCTCTCGCACAAGACCTGCTCTGGAACTTGATCACCGTGCTTGAAAGTTTACAGTCTGCTCCACGTCCGCTTGTTTTGACCCCGTCTCGTCGTCAAGTGGTAGAGCGAGCAAAGGCTTATTTTGAAGAGCATATTGAGGAGCCGGTTACAGTCACCGATCTCTGTGTGGCACTGAATGTTAGTCGTAGAACTTTGCAATATAGCTTTCAGGACGTCCTGGATATTAACCCTGTACGGTATCTTAAAGTCATTCGATTAAATCATGCACGGAGGGATCTACGTGCTAATTGTTCTGCTGAAATAACCGTTGGCGATATTGCTGCAAAATGGGGATTTTGGCATCTAGGTCGATTTTCATCAGAGTACCGTCAAATGTTTGGTGAGTTACCGTCAGTGACGTTAAAAAACAGTGCGCTCCGCTACTGAATTTGCTGCTTGTCATCTTTTGCTAGAATTTGCCAATTTTGGATAACGCACATTAGAAAAGTAATTCTAAATTAAGTCAGCATGTTGAGTTGATATTGTTCGCTATCGATTGAGAACAGCTTAATTGGCATTGCTTTTCTAGCATCTCCTACGAATCATGTTCTTGACAGCATCTCCAAAGGATGAGTTGCAAGACTTGGCTCATTTTCCGATGCTCACAGCATTTTGCATTTAATCATGTTCAGCGACTTGCTGTTCAGCAATAAGTTTATTTGAACCCGTCTGCTACAGGAAAGACCATTTAACTGGATTATTGAAGGAGTACTTTGATCATGACTGCTGTTTACAATTCTCCCTCTGCGCGAACTGCTCCTTCTGCGGCTGTTCATCCTCTAGAGCCGTTGAGTGCAGCAGAGATTTTGGCAGCACTCGCCATTCTTAAAGCAGAGAAATCGCTGGGCGATCGGGTTCGGTTTATTTCGACCACGCTGCATGAGCCGTCTAAAAACGTCGTCCTTAGCTTTGAGCTGGGAATGCCGTTTGAGCGAGAAGCCTTCATCATTGTGCTGGATAATGCAACTGGGAACACCTATGAGGCGATCGTGTCTCTTACTGTCCAGTCCGTGGTGTCTTGGATACACATCCCCGATGCACAGCCGCCGATTGCGCTGGACGAATTTTTTGATTGCGAAGCAACCGTTAAAGCGAATCCTGAATTTCAGGCAGCGGTGCGAAAGCGCGGCATTACCGATATGGATTTGGTGTGCGTTGATCCCTGGTCAGCAGGATGGTACGAGGATGACCTCGCAGGCGATCAGGGACGGCGGCTATCGAGGGCACTATGTTGGGTTCGCAATAATCCCACCGATAACCTGTATGCTCACCCCATCGATGGGCTGATTGTGATTGTTGATCTCAATGCAATGGAAGTCGTGCGCGTTGAAGACCATGCCCTGATTCCGGTACCGACTGAGCCGAGCAACTACACCAGTGAGTCTGTGAAAGACCTGCGGACTGATTTGAAACCGCTAGAAATTATTCAGCCTGAGGGTCCGAGCTTCCAAGTCATAGACGGGTACGAGATTCGCTGGCAAAAGTGGCGGATGCGAATTGGTTTTACGCCGCGTGAAGGATTGGTGCTGTACACCGTGGGCTACGAAGACCAGGGTCGGGTGCGTCCCATCCTCTATCGCGCCTCTCTGGTGGAAATGACGGTTCCCTATGGCGACACCAATATTACTCAGTGCCGCAAGAATGCCTTTGATGTTGGAGAATACGGCGTCGGCACCCTGGCAAACTCCCTCAAGCTGGGCTGCGACTGCCTGGGTGAGATTCGCTATTTCGATGCGGTGATGGCAAACACGCGAGGCGAGATCGTGGAGATTAAAAATGCAATCTGTATGCACGAAGAGGACTACGGCATCCTCTGGAAGCATACTGACTGGCGCACCGATCAGGTAGAAGTACGGCGATCGCGTCGCTTAGTTCTCTCTTTCATTGCTACCGTCGGCAACTACGAATATGGCTTCTTCTGGTACTTCTATCAAGACGGCACGATTCAGTACGAAGTGAAGCTAACGGGCATGATGACGACTGGAGCCGTGATGCCGGGAGAAAAGCCCGTTTATGGCACCGAACTGACCCCCCAGCTTTACGCTCCTAACCATCAGCACGTTTTTTGCGTTCGTATGGATATGTCGATCGACGGCATGAATAATTCTGTGTACGAAGTCGATACCGAAGCTGTTCCAATGGATGAAAACAATCCCTATGGCAATGCGTTCTACGCGAAATCTACGCTGTTATCCACCGAGCAGGAAGCACAGCGGCTCATCGATCCCTTTAAGGCACGCTACTGGAAGATTGTGAATCCCTCAGTGCAGAATCGCATGGGCTATCCGGTGGGCTACAAGCTTGTTCACGGCGAGAACGGGCTGCCCTTTGCTCATCCTGAATCCAGCGTAATGCAGCAGGGTGGCTATATGTTGAAGCATTTGTGGGTGACGCCCTACGATTCTGAAGAGCGGTTCCCCGCAGGTAATTATCCCAACCAGCATTCCGGCGGTGAAGGATTGCCGCAATGGACGCAGGCAAATGAATCGCTCGAAGACACCGATCTCGTTCTCTGGTACACCTTCAACCATAACCATATTCCCCGCTGCGAAGATTGGCCCGTAATGCCTGTCTCCTATATTGGCTTTATGCTCAAGCCTGTGAATTTCTTTGATCTCAACCCGTCTAACGACGTCCCTCCCTCGCCTGCAAAGCACAAGTGTCACTAAAACAAATTCATCCTCAAAGACGCTCTGATGGATACTCACGATAAGCTTCCTACCGCCATTGCTACCTCCGATTTACGTTCTGGCTATTTAGCGTTTTCGGAAGTATTCGCTTAATCGATCGCCAATATTGCGCCGAGGGCAACTCCTGCCCTCACTATCGCTCTTCTATTTGCCAGTGCGGGGACGGGACGTGGTTTACCTATGCGATCGCAACGCTGGGGCTGGTGTTTGTCGGCTTAAACATTAATCAATTTGTCCGTCGCTCTGCTTCGCCCGGTTCGCTTTATACGTATATTGCAAAAGGACTGGAACCAACACCGGTGTGATTACGGGCTGGGCATTGATCGCCGCCTATTTGTTTAGAGGGATGACGGTTCTCTGTGGGTTTGCCAATTTTGCCCAAGGGCTGCTGTCCTTAAATTAGCATCATTCCGTCTCCCGTTTTCTGATTGTCTATGGGATCGTTGGCGTTATGATTATGCTCATTCCACTGATTAGCAGCATCGGAATTCCTGGTGAAGCCAGCCTGTTTCCCCTTCCTTCTGCCCCCTTCAATCTCTTTCCTGATCGGTTCTTGCTGTATTTGGCGATCGGGACAGAATGGTTTACTTTCCTGCGGATGCGCTCTCCAAATGTGATCCAGGAAATTCGGGACGATATTGAAGCAATTCATCTTAAATTCAGCGAAATGCCCAAAATCTGACGGGGCGACAAAAAGGGGTTCTGTCGCAAAAAATTTTAGAAGCGCTTGTCCTCGCGAGTGTAACTATCCATCAAATTTCACTGGCTGATTTTGGTTTGCCTGAGCCTTAAAAGGGGACGTTTTCTCGAAGAGGTAATTCGCTGCCAAACTGCTGTATTTGTTTAATTCTGGCAGTCGCCCGATCATCCTCTACCCGATCGGTGCACTCAAGCTGTTCTAAATATTGCTCAACATATTGCTCAACAGAAATCTAGTGCTTTATGAGCCAGTATCCCCCCTTGCAATCGCCTGCTCACCAGGCAATAAATTGGGATAAACCTTCGATCGAGTTTAAAGACTAAACGCTTTACCTAAGCAGAACATTGAACAGATAGCAAGCAATTGGGCTGCAATGGTTCAAAGAACTTGTAGTTGTTACATTGTGCATACATTTCTTTAGGTTTGTTGTTTCTCCGAAAAAATACTTCAATGTAAAATGGTTTTTGTTGATACGCTTACTGAATCTTTACTTTCTTTACTCAAGTTCAAATCTTAAAGATTTTTGCTCATCGAAGATTGAGTATTGTTTCTGTTTTATGCCCTTCGCTGTTTTTCTTTTTGGAAGGTTCTCTATGTCACATTGCCCCTGTTGCTCTAGCCTAATGCTGCGTCAAGTTCAGCGTCATCAAGTGTATTGGTTTTGTCGTCACTGCTGGCAGGAAATGCCATCGATCGAAAAGAAACCTGCCTCTCAGGTAGGCTTGAAACAATTCCTGCCAATTCAGTAGTCTTTAGCGATCAATGCTGAAGGGTGACAATCGGATAAGAATCGCAGTTTTGCATCCTCTTTCAGAAAGTATTGAGTGATGAATTCCCGAATCTGGTCTCTGTGTCGTTTCTCCAAGCAGGCAGTTGTATCTACATCGCTCCACAGTCTAGCTTGTGATTGCTCGGTTACAGCTCCATCACTTCATAAGGGAATTTGCATGACCGTTCATCTGTCGCTAGGACAGCAGTTAGAACACGATCGACTTATCAGCGATATCGCACTCCGAATCCGGCAGTCCCTTGATCTCGACACGATTCTGCAAACGACGGTGGATGAGGTGCGGCAATTTTTGCACACCGATCGCGTGATTATTTTTCGATTTAATCCCGATTGGAGTGGGACAGTAGACGTAGAATCGGTTGGCTCAGATTGGGCTGCCATTCGATCGACTACGATTCACAATTCCTGCTTTTCAGAACAATACATCGAGCCTTTTCGCGCCGGGCTAGTAACTGCCAAAGCCGATATCTACGCGGCTGGACTCACTCCCTGCCATCTGGAGCTGCTGACCCAGTTTCAGGTTCGAGCGAATCTGGTAGTTCCCATTCTGCAACAAGACCACTTGTGGGGGCTGCTGATTGCCCATCATTGCTCGGAACCTCGCCCGTGGCAGAAAATTGAAATTGATTTGCTCAAGCAGCTCGCAGTTCACGTCGGCATCGCGATTCAACAAGCTGAACTGTATCAGCAGCTCGAAACTGAACTGAAAGAGCGCAAAATTGCCGAACAAAAGATTCGTGAACAGGCAGCATTGCTTGATATTTGCACGGATGCGATTACTGTTCAAGATCTGAATCAGCATATTCTGTATTGGAATCGCGCCGCAGAGCAGCTCTATGGCTGGACGGCAAGTGAAGCGATCGGCAGCAGCGTGAAGAATCTGCTCTACAAGTCAGAGAATTATTCCCAGCTTGAAGCGATTCATACAGCGATCGGCCAGCAGGGTGAATGGCAGGGTGAATTGCGACAGACAACTCAATCGGGCAAAGAAATCCTGGTTGAAAGCCGCTGGAACTTGATTCGCGATGAAGCGGGCAGTCCCCAATCAATTCTCGTCGTCAGTACCGACATTACTGAGAAAAAACAGCTTGAAGCTCAATTTCTACGCGCCCAGCGTTTAGAAAGCATCGGTACGCTTGCAAGCGGTATTTCTCATGACCTCAATAATATTCTCACGCCCATTTTGGCAGTGGCTCAACTGCTGCCGCTGAAGTTTCCTGATGCCGATTCAGGCGCACAGCAATTGTTTGACATTCTCGAAGACAGTACCAAGCGCGGTGCTGCCCTGGTTAGGCAAGTATTGTCATTTGCGCGTGGGATAGAAGGAAAACGTACGCCCCTGCAAGTCAAGCACCTGCTGTCGGAGATCAGACAAGTAGCGCAGCAAACTTTTCCGAAATCAATCCAGGTTTCACTCAATCTCGACCCGAAGCTCTGGGTTGTGACTGCTGATCCGACTCAACTGCATCAAGTGTTGATGAATCTTGCGGTTAACGCTCGTGATGCAATGCCTGAAGGCGGCAAACTCAGTTTTACCGCTCAAAATATGGTGATAGACGAACACTATGCACGAATGAACTTGGAAGCGAAAGTTGGACGTTTTGTTGCGATCACGGTGACCGATACGGGAACTGGCATTCCACCAGAGGTCATGGAGCACATCTTTGAGCCGTTTTTTACAACCAAAGAAGACGGGAAAGGAACCGGACTGGGACTTTCTACAGTTAACGGAATTGTCAAGGGTCATGGTGGATTTGTGAGTGTCTACAGTGAAGCCGGACAAGGAACTCAGGTCAGAGTTTATATTCCTGCCTCACCGCAGGTAGAAACTGAACGTGTCGAACCCGAAACGCTTCCTTCTGGACACGGAGAACTGATTTTGGTTGTGGATGATGAACCGTACATTCGCGAAGCTTCTCAAATGACTTTGGAGATGCATGGATATCGAGTTCTAAAAGCTTGCGATGGCATTGACGCGATCGCCCTTTATGCTCAACATAAGGCTGAAATTAGAGGAATTGTGATTGACATGATGATGCCTGCAATGGATGGCGTTACGACAATTCGTACCTTGCAGCGAATGAATCCTGAAGTCAAGATTATTGCCGTGAGTGGATTAGGAGTGAACGATCGCCTTGCCAGAGAAGTAGGAGTGACAGATTTTCTGCTGAAGCCCTATACGGCAGAAGATTTACTGGTTCTCTTAAATCAACGGCTTAAATAAAAGCATTCAAATGCGATCACCGCCAATTTGGTCATCGATGCTTTGTTCAAATCTCTTCTCAACAAATTCTAGAATGCTCAATTTACCTTTACCAGGGTCATATCCTACCTCACATCACTCGACGATTCGCTTTGGTAAACGAACAGTGAATTGTGCTGCTTTCCCGGTTGGACTCACCCATG
Organism: Cyanobacteria bacterium FACHB-502; assembly: GCA_014695325.1. Classification (GTDB taxonomy): domain Bacteria; phylum Cyanobacteriota; class Cyanobacteriia; order Elainellales; family Elainellaceae; genus Leptolyngbya_A. The sequence continues at coordinate 7,954 of JACJNZ010000032.1, forward strand.
AGATTTCGCCACCATGCAACTGCGTGCAGGCTTGTACGATCGCCAAATTTAGACTATTAGCCGAAATCGTACCGAAATCGCTGCCGTCACTGTCCTTGCTGCTGTTCCTGACAGATTGAAGCACCTGTTCCCCAGCGGGGAGGTCGGTTCCTTTGTCTTTTACTTCGATCGCAATATGAGTGCTGTTTCCGGTAAGATGCAGTTCGATCTCACTGCCGGAAGGTGAGGATTTGATTGGATTCAGCAGCAGATTAATCAAAATCAACCGCAGGAGCTGCTGATCACCCCAGAAGCCTTTGGTATTGCCTGAGATCTTAAAGGTCAACTATTGGCGATCTTTAAGCCGAGTTTGCTGCTCATCGATCAGATCTGAGATAAATTGCAGTAACTCGAATGGCAGGGGGGAAAATTTGGCTTCGCCCGCTTCAAACTTCTCAAGCAGCAGCAAATCTTCAACGAGCCGAGTCATCTGCCGGGCTTCATCTTCAATGGTTTGCAAAAACTGCTGCTGTTTCGATTCAGTGAGTTTGCTGCTACTGAGTTTCAGGGTTGAGGCGGCTGCCAGAATCACTGCCAGGGGCGATCGATATTCGTGGGAAACGGTTGATACAAGCTGCGATCGAACGGCGTTAAGCTGCTTTTCAGTCGCTAATGCCTCCAGCGTCTCCGTAAGCTGATTGGACTGTTGCAGAGCGATCGCCAATTGATTGACAAAATCCTTGAGGAAACTGACTTCATCAACCTGCCACTGCCGCTGGCTTGAATTCTGGCACGCCACTAGCAAACCCCAAACTGCAAAAGAAGAGCGTTGCGAAGCTAAATTATCAGCAGAAGACGGAAGCAGGATAGGAGCCAGAAGATAAGTTTCTTTTTTACCGCTGCCTGAAATCGCTGTCGAAACTTCAGCAGACTGATTCAAGCAAGTTGTTGAACTTGTCTTGCAACCCAGTGAATAATTTTCAGATAGGAAAGAAACAAACTGTTGAATCGGATCATGAACCCTGCTCAACCCTGTTTCAAACCGTTTGATTAAGGCAGGCAGGAACTCAGTATTGCTTGATTGATGATTGAACCGATGACTAGATGAATGACGGGAAGGATGATTAGACGAAGTAACCTGGTAGATCATGACGCGATCGCATTCCAGGACGCGCTGTACCTGAGTTGCTGCCGTTTCTAAAATCTGATTTGAATCTAGCGATCGATGCAGGCGCAGAGCAACCTCTGCGGTTAAGTGCCACTCTTGCTGCTGACGCGACTGATTTTTGGAATATGCCTGTTGCAGCACGTTGCGAACCGTGAGCTGCAAAACATCAGGGGCTAAATCTTGCTTGACTAGATAATCCTGAGCACCGCGCTTCATTGCCTGGACTGCAACCTGTTCATCTCCCTGCCCAGTGAGCATAATCACAGGGAGAGGCGTATCTCGCTGCTGATTGAGTTCGTCTAAAAACTCCAGTCCGGTCATGTTAGGCAGACGGAAATCTAGCAAGATTGCATCGCAGTGCTGTTTTTGACAGAGTGCCAGTCCCACTTCTGCCGAGCCTGCCTCAATAAAGGGGTAAGACTGACTGGGATCACTGGAGAGATATTCCCGGTAAACTTCTCGATCCTCCTGACAGTCATCTGTAATTAAAAGCGTCCAAACATTTGACATAGCAGGATGTAAAAAAGAGTTTAGTTATCCTAAGGCTGCCACAAATCTAAAAATTACAGCAAAAATTTGGAAGGTTTGATACATATCGTAGAGTTTATTTTCCCTCGTATCCGTTTACTGGCGGAGTATTCGCTTGCAGCCAGTAGTCCACAAATGCCTGAACCGTACGCTCTAGCTCATCTGAGTCAACAGGTTTGATCAAATAGACTTGTCGGGAAATAAGCAAGAATAGAAGGCAGAAATGGGATAAGCAAATGCTGGATATTGAACGGGTGCTGACACAAGACCGCTTGCTGCGCGCTTTAACTGGCTTGAATCG
>JACJNZ010000033.1 GCA_014695325.1 Cyanobacteria bacterium FACHB-502
TTACGAACGTTTACCTGCCTCCTCAGAAACCTTCATCTACCTTGCGATGATTCGATTGATGTTACGCAAGCTAGCCTGAGTCTTTTGCAACCTCTTCCGTATTTCTAAACATCTTCTAAACTCAACTTTATCCAATTCGGAGAGGAGAAAAGGTAGCAGAATCAGGAAAGCGTTGTTGGAATAATCCTGATGAGCCTGCTACCGAAAGACTTGATGCCTTTGATCGTAACGTTTGCCTCATTGTTTTCCCAGCCCGTGTGGGATTCTGCCTTGGTGCTGCTAGTTGGGGCAATTTTAGCTCCCGGCAAACGAACGGTCAGTGCAATTTTGCGGGTGATGGGTTTAGCGCAAGTGGCTCAGTTTCAAAAATATCATCGGGTGCTCAATCGTGCAGTATGGTCTGCAAGACAAGGAAGCCAGTTGCTGTTGCAGCAGTTAGTCGAGGGATTTGCGTCAAAGGGGGTGTTAGTGATGGGCATTGATGACACCATTGAGCGATGTTGGGGTCAGCGGATTCGGGCAAGAGGAATTTATCGAGACCCAGTACGTTGGAGTGACAGTCATTTTGTTAAAACCAGTGGATTGCGCTGGCTAAGCCTGATGCTGCTGGTTGAAATTCCGTGGTCGCATCGGGTTTGGGCACTGCCCTTTTTCACCGTTCTCGCGCCGTCTAAGCAATACAACCAACGTCAGGGACATCGCCACAAGAAGCTGATTGACTGGGCACGGCAAATGTTAACGCAAGTGAGGCGATGGTTACCTGAGCGTGCGATGGTGCTGGTGGCTAACAGTTCCTTTGCGGCACTGGAATTTCTAGAAGCCTTGGGGCAGTTGCCCAAGCCTGTGTTTGTTGTAACCCGGCTGCGCTTAGATGCTGCTCTGTATGAGCCTGCCCCTCCTCGACAGCTGAAGCAAATGGGTCGTCCCCGCAAAGTCGGCAAGCGGTTTGCGACCCTCAGCACCGTTCTGGATGATGCTCAAACCCATTGGCAGTCGATGCAGTTAGAAGGATGGTATGGCGGACGCTCTGTGGAGCTAGAAGTCGCTTCTCAAACTGCTCTCTGGTATCACACAGGCTTGCCTGCCGTGCCAATTCGCTGGGTTTTAGTCAAAGACCCGACCGGCAAACGGGAACCCCAAGCTTTTCTCTGCACAGACTTAACTGCCAAGCCGGAGCAAATCTTGCTGTGGTTCCGCCAACGCTGGCAGGTTGAGGTGACCTTTGAGGAAGCCCGTGCCCACCTGGGGGTAGAAACGCAACGGCAGTGGTCGGATAAGGCAATTGGACGGACAACTCCTGTTTTGTTCGCACTGTTCTCCATTGTCGTGCTATTAGCGCATCAACTTCAGTCTCAACAGGGATTCACCCTACCTCAATTGACCTGGTACAAAAAATCATTGCCAACGTTCACAGATGCGTTAGCTTTAGTTCGACAACGACTTTGGCAAACTCGACTTTTTCCATCCTCAGGAGCAACAACCGACATGGTAAAAATACCAAAACCTTTGCTGGACTGTTGGTTCAGTTTACTCTGCTATGCTGTCTAAATTGGATAAAGTCGAGCTTAGAGCTGGGTGATTATCTTTCGCCGGAAGGGCTGTCCTGTCGGATTAGCTCTTGGCATCGTCAAGAAGATCGCAGTCTGCCTTTGCGTGGCAAAACCAGCGGAGCCTATATCACTTCGTCGCTGGCAAAAACCGAAGCTGTTAATTCTGGCTTTGATGAAGCGATTTTGCTCAACTCTCAGGGTAAAGTCAGCGAAGCGTCTGGCATGAATATTTTTCTGGTGCGAAACGGCACAATTATTTCTCCTGGCTTTGATCAAGACATTCTAGAAGGCATCACCCGTGATAGCGTGTTGACGATCGCCCGCGACATGGGCTTTCCCGTGGTCGAACGACCCGTTGATAAAACCGAGCTGTTCATCGCCGATGAAGTTTTCCTCAGCGGCACGGCGGCTAAAGTCGCGCCTATCTCCCGCATCGAAAACTACGTTCTGCCTGCCGATCGCCCCATCACCCTAAAGCTGCGAGAAAAGCTGACGGCGATTACCGAAAATCGCGCTTCGGAATATCAGGACTGGGTGTTTCCCATCTCGATCGCCTGACGGTTGCAGTTCTCTATTCGCCCCTTGATGATTAAATTCATCTACAGAGCGATCCCTTAATCAGAACAGGGAGTTCTTGAATTTGAACGGTTAAGGGTAAAAATCATGGAGGCTAGAAAATGAACACAACGATCGAGACTTTAGAAGACAATTTGCGGCAAGCGATGCTCACCAGCGATGTTGCTGTGCTAGCTGAACTTATTGCCGATGATTTGGTTTGGACGATGCCTACAGGCCAGGTCGTCAACAAGCAGTTTGATCTGGACGCGCATCGCTCTGGAGTTTTCAGGTTCACAAGAAGTGAAATTAGCGATCGCCAAATCCATGACTACAGCAATTGTGTTGTGGTTACGCTCAAAGCTGAACTTGCTGGAACATATTAACCCGGCAATCATAGAAGAGGCATGAAGTTATGCAGCATAAGCAATAAACCGATGCTTGAAATATCGCATGACTCGCTGTGGGAGCTTCTGGAGTTTATGCAAATGAG
>JACJNZ010000034.1 GCA_014695325.1 Cyanobacteria bacterium FACHB-502
CGAAGAACATTCTGCTGAACGAGGGCATCCGGGCTTGGATGGCACCTCAGGATCAGCCGCACGAACAATTTGTATTCCCCGAAGAGGTACTGCCCCGTGGTAACGCTCTCTAACCCGATAATCATCTGGTAATCAAGGGAATAAGTGTTGAGTTAGCTCCTGCCTTCGGGTAGGAGCTTTTTGCTGAAATTTTCACACAATCGATTTCCCTGTGCTAATGTAGTTGATAGGTGGTAACACCGAGCTTAAAGCTCTAACTTCTCAACAACCGTTTAGGGAATAAGGAGGTGATGCCCATGCAAGATAGTAGTAAACGCCTGGGTCATCAGGTTAAGACAAGCTGGCTGCGCGCCGGAGCTGTTCTCTAAGAATCAGGTAACTTCCTGAAGCTTAGTTTCAAGAGCGCACACTGATTGGAGTTCCTTCCGGCAGTTCGCTTTTAACCTATGACCCGCTACACCGCTCTCACTTTCAGCAATGAGAAAGATCCGAAAGGAAATTTTGAACCTGCTATCTAGTGAGAGCGGATAGTTTTTTGGGAACTTTTTTTTGAGGGGCTTTGTCTATCCCTTAGCGGCACTGATGTTTGCAGATAACATGTTTGCAAATCGCAAGATGAATTGTCCGATCGATCGAACTGTCACACGAGAGATTCAATTCATTCATCAGGTCAGCTAACTTTAGTGGGTAAAGCAACATTAGGTCTGAGATTTTTGCAAACCTTAATCTGGTTGCAACGAGTCTCACGTTCATTAAGGTTGTGATGTGTGCCGCCTCTGTTTAAGAACTAGCTGTTTAAGAGCAGAGAGAATAGGCGAATAGCTGAATCGATTCAACCGTGATACGATATCAGTGTTTGGCTTACGAGAAGTAAGATTCTAAAGCCAATGTTTCGGTTGGGTAAGACGTTGTCCATTGGGCGAAGTAATGTTAAACGGGCGATGTCCGCAATTGCTGCTTGAACCCAGAATCCGCCGTGATTAATACGGAGGGGTACGTCAAAATGATAGGTGTGGAATCTAAAGTCACTTTAGGTTTAGGTGTGAGGACTCAAACAATGCTATCCAAAGTTCTAAAGCTGAACTATCTTGTTGCTACGCCTGCTTTTCTGGGCGCGGCCCTTCTAGTTTCGTCTTCTGCTTATGCGGCAGAATCCCAGGCTGGTGCTGATGCGCTGTTGAATACTGCTTCGGCTGCTAGCACGACACTACAAATTGATGCGACGGCTCCTATTGCTGCCGCTCCGACTGCTGAAGCTTCGGTTACTGAAACTCCGGTTGCTGAAGTTGCTCCGGTTGCTGAAACTCCGGTTGCTGAAGTTGCTCCTGCTGAACCTCTCCAGATTGCTCAAGCTGCTCCGGTTGCTGCTTCTGCTGAAACCAGTGTTGCATCGCTGGATGAGATCGTTCAGTACGGTAACGAAGTTTCTACAACTCAGGCTCAAGTTACGTCTATTTCTCAGCTCTCTGATGTTCAACCGACTGATTGGGCATTCCAGGCTCTCCAGTCTCTAGTCGAGCGTTACGGCTGTATTGCAGGTTATCCCGATGGAACCTACAGAGGTCAGCGTGCTCTGACCCGTTTTGAGTTTGCTGCTGGTTTAAACGCCTGTCTGGATCGCATCAGCGAGTTAATTGCCTCCAGTACGGCTGACCTCGCAACTAAGGAAGACCTGGCAACCCTGCGTCGCCTGCAGGACGAGTTCCAGGCTGAGCTGTCTACCCTTCGTGGTCGCGTGGATGCGCTGGAATCGCGTACTTCTGAGCTGGAAGCAAATCAGTTCTCGACCACGACAAAGCTGAACGGTGAAGTTATCTTTGCGGCTGCTGTGCCCATCGACTACGACGATGAAGAGTTCGATGATCAGGCAAATGCTGGTTATCGAGTTCGCTTGAACTTTGATACTAGTTTTACAGGCGAAGACTTGCTGCGGACTCGTCTGCAAGCTCGTGACTTCTCAAGCTACGATTCCCTTCAGGCTGGTCTAGGCGACTTAAACTGGTCGTTTGGTAGTGGTACAGAAGGTGAAGACAATGACATCGTGCTGAACCAGTTGTTCTATCAGTTTCCGCTGGGCGATCGCCTTACGGTGCTGTTGGGCGCTAACGCAACCAGTGACTCTGACTATGTAACCAGCACGATCAGCCCATTTGATAGCAGTGGTTCTGGTTCGTTGACCAACTTTGGTGCACCGCGCCAGTACGCTCTGGTCACAGGTGGTACAGGTCTTGGCTTGTTCTTTGAACTGAGTGAGAACTTGTCCTTGGATTTGAGCTACGCGGCTGACGAAGCTGAAGATTCTGAATCCGGTGCAGGTCTGTTCAACGGCGATGGCTCTTTCATGGGTCAGCTGACCTTCCTGAGCGATTTCGTTGACCTGGGTTTGATGTATGCCAACACCTACTTGGGTGAAGGTTTCGGCTTCCTCAATGCAGACCGTCCTGAAGTGGCAAACGTCTACGGAGCACAGGTTAACTTCAAGTTTGGTGACTTTGAACTGGGCGGCGGTGTTGCCTATGCGCCGATTCGCGCTATCAATCGCGGTGATTATGATGTGTGGAGCTACCAGGGCACTCTGGCAATTCGTGACTTGGGCGGTCGCGGCAACCTGCTGGGTATTCTGGCTGGTGCACCCCTTTATGCAGGAGGTTTCGGAGACGGTACTTTCGGAACTCTGTCGGATGTTCGCAATCAGGATACTCCGTTTGCTGTGGAAGGCTTCTATCGCTTCCGTCTCAACAGCAACATTGCGATCACGCCCGGTATCGTTTGGTTGACCAACCCGGGTAACGATGATGACAACAGCGATTCGATCGCAGGGGTTGTTAGAACCACGTTCACCTTCTAGATTGCGAGTGACGGGACTGAGACGGAGATAGCAAAATTTCTTTCCTGTCCCTACTCTAAATTGATCGGCTCAAGCTTCTTAACGAGGCTTGGGCTTTTTAATTTGGGAGCAATTTTGTAGAGGCTATTTCATTAACATCTTGTGCGTTCTTCCTAATAAGGCCTTTACGGAACTGCGGCGCAGCTTCAGAAGATGAGTGTTCTGCGATCGCTCTACATCAAACGATTGCTAAATTAATTGGGGCGTTTCCTCTAACTCTACAAACCCGACTGGAGAACCGGGATATACTGGAGAGGAACCCCTCTCAATGTTTGCCGTGGAACTCTCTTGTAAAAGTGAATATGCCCTGTTGGCACTTCTGGAGCTTACTGCACATTACAGCAGCGGTGAACCGCTTCAAATTCGACAGATTGCTGCTGAGCAGAATATCCCCGATCGCTATCTAGAGCAGCTTCTAGCGGTTTTAAGACGTGCAAATCTGGTTCGCAGTCAGCGAGGCGCACGAGGAGGATATCTGCTTGCGCGTGAGCCTTGGAAGATTACTTTACTTGAGGTTGTGAACTGTATCGAAGGAATTGATACTCATGATGCTGAGTTAACCCGTGAGCCTAAATCTGTTGAAGGAATGGTGATTCGAGAAGTTTGGCATGAAGCAGGTCAAGCAGCTTATGCTGTGCTGCAAAAGTACACTCTACAGGACATTGCCGAGAAACGAGACTCTAGGCGGCAGCTTGACTTTATGTACTATATCTAGTTAATGTCTGCTAACTTCTAGTTGTCCGGGTTTAAGGCGAGTTGATGATAAAGCAATCGATAACTCAAGCTGTGAATAGAGCATGCTAGCTTTAGCAGCTACTGGGCATGTTTCTGGTTTTTCGCTCCTACCGTTGCTATCCCACGAAATTTATGCGTATCGCTAAGAATATTACAGAGTTGATTGGTCGAACTCCGCTGGTTCAGTTAAACCGCATTCCGCAGGATGAGGGCTGTGTTGCACAAATTGTGGTGAAACTGGAGGGAATGAACCCTTCTGCCTCAGTCAAAGATCGCATTGGCATTAGCATGATCGAGGCGGCAGAGCGGGAGAATTTAATTAAGCCGGGGAAAACGGTTTTAGTGGAGCCGACCTCAGGCAATACTGGAATCGCGCTGGCAATGGCAGCCGCTGCAAAAGGGTATCGGTTGATCCTGACTATGCCGGAGACGATGAGCTCGGAGCGACGAGCAATGCTGCGGGCATATGGGGCAGAGCTGGAGCTAACTCCAGGAATTGAGGGTATGGCAGGCTGTATTCAGCGGGCACAGCAAATCGTTCATTCGATGCCAGATGCTTACATGCTGCAACAGTTTAGCAATCCGGCAAACCCAGAAATTCATCGCAATACGACTGCACTGGAGATTTGGGAAGACACGGACGGGCAAGTTGATTTTTTGGTTGCAGGGGTAGGAACTGGAGGAACGATTACTGGGGTTTCGGAAGTGCTGAAGCAGAAGAAGCCTTCGTTTCAGACGATCGCCGTAGAGCCACAGAATAGTCCTATTCTCTCAGGCGGCAGACCGGGTCCCCATAAAATTCAGGGGATTGGTGCAGGCTTTATTCCCCAAGTGCTTCGGACAGACCTGATTGATGAAGTTATCACAATCGGCGATGAGGAAGCGATCGCTTATGGACGGCGAATGGCAAGAGAAGAAGGGCTCTTGTCGGGCATTTCTAGCGGGGCAGCCCTTGCCGCAGCGATTAAAATTGGCTGTCGTCCTGAGAACGCAGGCAAGCTGATTGTGATGGTACAGCCCAGCTTTGGCGAACGCTATCTTAGTACTCCGCTCTTCCAGGACCCGGAACTCGCTGCGGCTGGGAAGGTGGGGTAAAACAAAAACATCTGCCCTGTGTCTGAATTGATTGCTGCCGCTTTCTGAAGGGGGAATCGTTCCTTGGGAAGCGTTAACGGGGTGCAGCGAATCGATAAAATGAGGATATGGCAGAGGTTAATCACTACGACACGCTTGAGCTGAGCCCCTTGGCAAGTCAGGCAGAAATTAAGCAAGCTTATCGTCGGCTGGCAAAACAATTTCATCCCGATACGAATCCTGATGCTTCAGGGCACGATCGGATCGCTAAAATTAACGCCGCCTATGAAGTGTTGAGCGATCCCCGCCAGCGGCAGTCTTACGATCGCCACCTTTCCTATGGGCAGGCAGTTCATTTTGATCCCCATGCTGAGACTCAGCGGCACCAGCGGGCTGCTGCTGCTCAACGGGAGTATCAGAAGCGACAGACCGGACGAGATAGCGATGCTGAACTGCAACTTTGGCTCAAGCGGGTTTATCAGCCTGTGAACCGGATGCTGAATCGGATTTTGAGTTCGCTTCAGGATCAGATTGATGACCTGGCAGCCGATCCGTTTGATGATGAATTGCTGGAGGAATTTCAGGATTATCTGGAGAACTGCCGCCAAGAATTGCAGCAGGCACAGCGATTGTTTCGTTCTCTGCCGAATCCGCCTAATGTGGCAGGGGTAGCAGCGCACCTTTATTACTGCCTCAATCAGGTGGGAGACGGTCTAGACGAACTGGAGCGATTTATCTCCAGCTACGACGACCACTATCTGCACACTGGGCAGGAGCTATTTCGGATTGCAAAAGGGCTAAAGCGAGAGGCACAGACGGCGGTTCGAGAAGTGACTCGCTGAGACGGAAAACTCGACCTCTCGTTATCCTAGCAATCTCGTTACAATGGAGTTTTGGATTCTTCGGGTTAACCGCCCGCACCCTTGCCATGCCCTTACCTGTTGTTGCTGTGATTGGTCGCCCAAATGTGGGCAAATCAACGATCGTGAACCGTCTGACGGGCGCGATGGATGCGATCGTCCATGATGAACCTGGCGTAACCCGTGATCGGACCTATCGCCCTGCCTTTTGGAACGATCGTGAATTTCTGGTGGTAGATACGGGCGGACTCGTGTTTGACGATGACACTGAATTTCTGCCGCTGATTCGGGAACAGGCAGAAGCTGCCCTGACCGAAGCCAGTGCTGCCATTTTTGTAGTCGATGGACAAGCGGGCTTAACTGCGGCGGATGAGTCGATCGCGGACTGGTTGCGGCAGCAGTCGGTTCCGGTTTTGCTGACGGTGAATAAATGTGAGTCAGTCGAACAAGGGCTGGCACAGGCGGCAGAGTTTTGGGCATTGGGGCTGGGCGAACCCTTTCCGGTATCGGGCATTCATGGCAACGGCACGGGCGAACTGCTGGATAGCCTGCTGCCCTATTTGCCTCCGAAGGATGAACTGGAAGAGGAAGCAGAAATCCGGGTGGCGATCGTTGGTCGTCCAAATGTGGGCAAGTCGAGTTTGCTGAATGCATTTGTGGGTGAAAATCGGGCAATTGTCAGTCCGATCTCTGGCACAACGCGGGATGCGATCGATATGGTTGTAGAGCGGGGCGGAAAACGCTATCGCTTGATTGACACCGCAGGCATTCGTAAAAAGAAGAACGTTGATTACGGTCCTGAATTTTTTGGGATTAACCGATCGTTCAAAGCGATTCGACGGGCAGATGTCGTGCTGCTCGTGATTGATGCGCTGGACGGTGTGACCGAGCAAGATCAGAAGCTCGCTGGACGGATCGAAGAAGAAGGACGCGCCTGCATTCTGGTGGTGAACAAATGGGACGCGATCGAAAAAGATTCCCACACGATCTATGAATACGATCGGCAAATTAAAGAGCGGCTGCACTTTCTGGAGTGGGCAGAAATAATCTTCGTTAGTGCCCAGAGCGGACAGCGCGTAGAGAAAATTTTAGAGCTGGTGAATACCGCAGCCGAGCAGCACCAGCGGCGGGTCAGTACGTCTGTGATTAACGAAGTGCTAGAAGAAGCACTGCGTTGGCATACCCCTCCGACCACGCGCCAGGGCAAACAGGGCAGAATTTATTACGGCACGCAGGTGAGTAGCCAACCGCCCTCGATCGCCCTATTTGTCAACGACCCTAAGCTGTTTAATGAAAACTATCGCCGCTATGTTGAACGGCAGTTTCGGCAGCAGTTGGGCTTTACAGGCTCTCCGATTCGGCTGTTTTGGCGCGGTAAGAAGGTGCGAGAAGTCGAGCGGAACACGGCGAACCGAGCTACGAGAGTTTAACGATTTTCTGAACGCAAAGCTGAAGCTATGGATTTACTTCGATCGCTGCCCATCGGACTCTATCTGGAACAGCCGATCACCTGGCTTCACCGCATTGATGCCAGAGTTAAGCTAGGGTGGCTGCTCACTCTCATGCTGACTCCGATATCGGCAAACCCGTGGTGGCGGCTTTCGCTGGTAGGCTGGCTGCTGCTGTTTACGCTGGCAACCCGGCTGCCCTTTCGCGTCTGGAAGCGGCAAATTGGACTTGTGCTGTTTTTTAGTGTGCTGCTGTTTGCAGTAACGTTATTTGCGCCCGACGGATTGACCGTTCCCAATCAAAATCGGTTGCCTGCTGATGGACTGCCTCAGCCTGCGGGCAATGCGGCTTCTGGTGCTGCCCAGACTGTTCCTCGCGTCGATCCGCTGCCTCAGCCGACCGATTATCGGTATGTGCTGTTTGAGCGGGGCAATATTCGCGTGACGCGACGATCGGTTGAACTGGCGGTGCGCGTTGGGACGTTTATGTTTGTCCTGATTTACAGTACGAATCTTTATCTGCTGACTACTGCGCCGGAAGAGATTACAGCGGGACTGGAAGATTTGATGCAGCCCTTGCGTCGCTTTAATGTCCCTGTTACCGAAATTGTGCTGACGCTGACGCTCTCACTGCGGTTTATTCCGCTGGTGCTGGAGGAAGTGCAAAACCTGGTGCGATCGATTCGAACCAGAGCCATTAATTGGAAAAAGCTCGGTTTTCGGGGTTCGACTCAGGTTTGGACGACGGTTGCCGAAAAGCTGGTAGATAACTTGCTGGTTCGTGCCGAACAAATTGCCAGTGCGATGCAGGTGCGGGGGTTTACTTCGCCCGATCGCCATCAGGTGCAGTGGCATCAGTTTAAGCTGGGCAGTTTAGACTGGCTCGCCTTGGGTGGCATTGTCGTGTTCTGGATTGCTCGATTTGCGATCGGCAGTTAGCCGTTTTTACTGTTGTTCATTCCTTTTATTTTTTCACTCTTATTTAGGGTTAAAACCTTGAAGCAGAGCCCTGCCTCTACAGCTTGAGGGATAGAAATTTATCCAGAAGAAGGACTGGATTGCTGTAGCGGGATAGCACATTTTCACATAAAGTTAATGAATAAATGTTGGAAGCTCTTTTCTGTAAAGGGTAGTATTCACCTTGCCAACTTTTGCATTTTCTTTTGTATTTTGTAGACTTCCTGTTTATCTGCTAAATCCTATACAGCAATGCCCGATTCTGCCAGTTCCCAATCTTTTGAAAATCGGATGAGCAGTGAAACTTACTTGAATCATCCAACCTTCGGCTTGCTGTTTCGCATCTGTGTAATTGATGACAATCGGGAACTGTTTTCAACGCTTTATGCCCAACGTCTATTTTTTCTGGTTGCCACTACAGCTCAGGGCATTCAATTTGAGCCGCTTGGTCGGAGCGATGCCCGAATTTTAGTAGAAGGACGACTGCGCGAACTGCGCCGAACAGGACAATCCGGCGAACACAGCAAAGTGCAAGCTATTCATCAACAAACGTTTCAATAGTGTCTTCTAATCCACCCGTGAACTCTATTGCAGCTCGGCTTACCGAGATTCGTCAGACCCTTCCTGCAAACGTTCGATTGATTGCCGTGACAAAGCAGGTTTCGATCGCTGCAATCCGGCAGGCGTATGAAGCAGGGGTGCGAGATTTTGGAGAAAGCCGGATTCAGGAAGCCGCATCCAAAAAGGCAGCCCTTCAGGATTTGCCCGGCGTGACCTGGCATTTAATTGGACATCTCCAAGCTAATAAAGCTGCCAAAGCGCTACAGCAGTTTCAGTGGATTCATTCGATCGATAGTTTGAAGCTGGCTCAGCGGCTTGATCAGCTTGCGGCAGAACAACAGGCTGTGCTGCCTAAAGTTTGTCTGCAAGTCAAGCTGCTGCCTGATCCCAGCAAATTTGGCTGGACTGTTTCAGAATTGTTGGCAGACCTGCCTCAGCTTGATCAGTGCCGTCACCTGGAGATTCAGGGGCTAATGGTCATTCCGCCTTATGGGCTGCAGGCCGCCGAAACCCAGGCAGTCTTCGATCGCGCTCGTGAACTGGCAGAGCGAATCAGGCAGCAAGGCTGGTCTCACCTGCAAATGAAGGAACTGTCGATGGGGATGTCGGACGATTACCCTCTGGCAATTCAGGCGGGATCAACCATGATCCGATTGGGAAAAACCCTATTTGGCGATCGAGCATCTCAGACGAAAACGGAGCCTTCTGCATCAATCTGATTGCGGTTCCCACCTAGAGTAGGATGTTATCTTTACCAGAGTTTAAGATTTATCGGAGGAGTGCAGTCTATCGGGCGGAACAGAGTATTATATTTCTCGATTCGGTGGCATTCGACGGCTTGGCTCTCTCCTGTAGGCTTGAGTGCTGAGTTTAACGGCTAAAAAAGACGGCTCCTTGGCTTTGGCTAATAAATTTTTCCAACTCCGTGATCGTTTGAGTCAAAATAGGCTAAACTCTACGGGTGGAGTACCAAGCAGGCTAAAAAAGCAAGAGAACGCTATGAATGGTAATAGATAGATGGTGTTAGTTAGTGATCTGGGGTCAATTTGAAGTGGTCGGTGAAGGTTGTCTAGCCGTCTCCCCCGGGAGAACTGCGAGGCGATCGTTTGAACAGGAGTTTTAACAAAAGCCGGACTGTAAGTGCGATGATTTGCGATCGATACTGGCAGTTCACTAACAATGGGCAATTGCTGATCACTCACCGTTTGTTCTAGATCTCTGAGGTTTCTTAAGAATTCCTTTTGATTTTGAGGATTTGATTTGACGGTCAAATGTTTTATATTGAACCTTGCTTAGCAACAAGTGAATCTGGGAGTTATCCCGATTGATTTAGCGATTTACTGAAAGTGTCGTCATCCGTAAGCAAGCGGTTCTAATTCACGATTGGGACAAGTTAAGGATCAGATTTTGCCCTCCTAGGGAAATAACCTCACGCTCCAAGCCTTCTGACGTTCAATGATGTCTAATTGCTTACTTCTTACATGATTTGATGAATCACTTAATTCAGTATTCTAGCCGGGCAATATTTGTGATAAATATAATCAAGTTTTTGATTGCTCTTGACTTGAGCCAGTCAACTGGAAACGTTTTCAAGTTCAACCCAAGGAATTCATTGACTTATTCTGAAGCGTATGGTTAGTTGTTTCTAGCAAAGTAGTATGAATAAGGTTCAATCAGGTTTTGCTTCCCTGGAATTTGGCAGCTAGTTTCAAAAATTAGGTTATACTGTTGACTCAAATTGGATAAAAAGGTGACTTAAGTAAATGAGAATTGCTAGGTAAAGTCAATTGAGAAATTCCAATGAGAAATTCCAAGAAGCTGATTCGTTAGCAAGTTTTCATTAAGATTAATACTGCCTGTCACTTATTATTTTGATTTGTCATTCATTGGGCTGTGAGTGGCGTTAACTAAATTAGTTTTTTCTGTGAGTAGTCTGGGGCTCGATTGTTCAAGTTCTTAATAAGGCAACTTAAATTTTTGCCCTTTTTTAAGCTAAAACTCTAGTTGTGATGGAGAGTGGACAGTGAATAGCATCTTCGCAAAGCTGAAGGATTTTGTAGGGTTGAATGAGCCGAGTGATGAGTATGACTATGAGTACACCGAGGTAGAAGGCGAAGAATACCGTAACCTTTATCAGGAAGAGCATCCTCAGCCTGTCCAGGAAGAAGAACCGAGACGGCGGCGAATTCGTGAACGTCTATCTAATGAAGGAGTTAGTTCTGCCATGAGTAACGTGATTGGAATGCCCGGTGCAACGAACGGAATGTCTGAGGTAGTGGTAATGGAGCCGCGCACGTTTGAGGAAATGCCTCAGGCAATTCGGGCACTGCGCGAGCGCAAATCGGTGGTGCTGAATCTGGCGATCATGGACCCCGATCAGGCACAGCGGGCAGTCGATTTTGTTGCAGGCGGAACCTACGCGATCGACGGTCATCAAGAGCGAATTGGCGAAAGCATTTTTCTGTTTACGCCGAATTGTGTTCAGGTGAGCACGCAGGTCGGCGGCACGAATGATCTGACCGGAGGAATGCCTCAACCTCGCGCTGCCCGCCCGATGGCTCCCACGCCTGCCTGGACGACTGAGCAGGTTCGCATGGCATAGGTTCCACTGTTGCAACAGACGGTATTTAGCCAGACGAGAGAAGGTGGGATAATTTTTCTGGCCTGTTATAAACGTTAGAGGCATCCAATTGTCTGTTCAATTTGGTATTATTGGCGGCGGGGTAATGGGGGAAGCCTTGTTATCCCGTCTTTTAGTGCAAAAACTTTATCAGCCCTCCGCAGTGCTGGTGAGTGAACCGCAGCCGCAGCGTCGCGAGTTTCTTCAAACAAAGTATGGTGTGGGGGTAACTGCCGACAATCAGTCGATCGTCGATGCTGCCTCGATCATTCTGCTGGCGATCAAGCCCCAAGTATTTGAAACCGTTACCGCTAGCCTGAAGCCGTCGCCGCAGCCACAGGTGATTTTGTCGATTCTGGCAGGGGTTCCGCTTACCCGTCTGGAAACGGCCTTTCCTAGGCAACCTGTGATTCGTGCCATGCCGAACACCCCTGCAACAGTCGGCATGGGCATGACGGCGATCGCTGGTGGAGAACATACCCAGCCCGCTCACCTTCAGCAAGCCAGACAAATTTTTGCTGCAGTCGGCGAAGTCGTAGAAGTGCCAGAGTCGCTGATGGATGCCGTAACGGGATTGTCTGGATCGGGTCCGGGCTATGTGGCGGTGATGATTGAAGCTTTGATTGACGGAGGCGTTGCGGTCGGGTTGCCGCGATCGATCGCGACTCAGCTGGCAATTCAAACCGTACGCGGAACAACAGAGCTACTGCAAACCACAGGGATGCATCCGGCAGAACTGAAGGATCAGGTCACTAGTCCGGGCGGTACGACGATCGCGGGTATTGCTCAGCTTGAACAGGCGGGCATTCGTTCGGCTTTGATTGAGGCGGTGCGGGCTGCCTGTCGCCGATCGCAAGAGTTAGGGCAGTAATTGAGCTGCTTGAATTCCCGATTTGTGTAATTTTATCGATCGCCCTCTGTACAACTTCTGCTGCATCAGCGAAAAAGAAAATAGCGGGTTCCCTCGCTTACGGTTGACCTGCTTTGATTTGTGTGTTTGGCAAATATGCTGTTGATGCAGAGGAACAAGCGATGGACATTTTGCATTTGCTCATCAAGCTGATCATTGCGATCGGCTGTGCGGCAGCGGCAGATCTGCTGCTTCCCCGACGGATTCCAGGTGGGTTAGCAGGGCTGATCTTGGTTGGGTTGGCTGGGGTTTGGCTGGGAGAGCGTGGATTTGCGCTGCTGCGGCAGCAGTTTGGAATTAATTTTGACTTTCTTTACTGGCAGATTGAGGGGGTTTTGATTATTCCGGCGATCGTGGGTTCGGCGATCGTGCTGTATGTCGTGACAGCGTTTATTCGATGGGCGAGGTATAGCAGCTAGAGGGGGTGGATGGGTAATAGGTGAGGGAGTGTCGCGGGTAGGTGTAGGAGTGTGAAGAGTGGCTGGATTTTGGGCGGGGTAACGAGGTGGGGGCTTATCGTTAAATAGAGATAGAGCAGGTCAAGATTCACTGCAATATCCTGACCGTTTTTCCTGACCATTGTTCTCCTGTTCCTCGTTCTTCTGTAACGCTATGGCATTCGATAAGTTTTCTGGTGATTCGTCCTTTGCTAGCCCGCGATCGCTGCCGAGGTTAAGCCTGCTGACGATGTTTCGGCTGGGCTTATTTCAGATGGGGCTGGGGATCATGTCTCTGCTGACGCTGGGGGTGCTGAACCGGGTCATGATCAAAGAGCTGGCGATTCCGGCGACGATTGTGGCGGGGACAATCGCAATGAATCAATTTGTGTCTCCGGTGCGGGTGCTGTTTGGGCAGATGTCGGATGCCAAGCCGATCGGGGGGTATCATCGAACGGGCTATGTCTGGATTGGGGCAACTCTGTTTGCGATCGCTTCGTTTCTGGCGGTGCAGGTAGTCTGGCAATTAGGAGCGAGTCTTCAGGCGGTGGGCTGGAGTGGAATGACGATCGCCTGGGTCGGGCTGCTGGCTCTGGTGTTTGCGCTGTACGGGGTGGCGATTAGCTTTAGTTCAACGCCCTTTGCCGCACTGCTAGTCGATATCTCAGACGAAGATAACCGATCGAAGCTGGTCGGTGTGGTCTGGTCGATGCTGATGGTAGGCATTATCATCGGGGCGATTATTACGGCGCGGCTGCTGCGGACGATCGATCTAGACACGCCGCTTGATGTAGTGCAGGCGGCAATCAATCGTATTTTTTTGGTAGTGCCTGCGATCGTAGTGGGACTGGCAGTGGTGGCGACGGTGGGTGTGGAACGCAAGTATTCTCGCTATGGAATTCGATCGGCAATGGTCGATCGCGAAGATCAGATTACGCTGGGGCGTGCTCTCAAGGTGTTAACTGCCAGCCGTCAGACCGGGCTATTTTTTGTGTTTTTGCTGATGATGACCCTCAGCCTGTTCTTTCAGGAACCTGTGCTGGAGCCTTACGGGGGGGAAGTGTTTGGGATGTCGATCGCCCAGACCACGCAGCTCAATGCCTTTTGGGGACTGGGAACGCTGTTTGGGCTGAGCCTGACCGGATTTTTCATCGTGCCCCGCTTGGGGAAACAGCAAACAACGCGGATTGGCTGTGGACTGGTGGCAGCTTCGTTTGTGCTGCTGATTTTGGCGGGCTTCACGACTAACCCCGGAATGCTGAAGGGAACGC
Organism: Cyanobacteria bacterium FACHB-502; assembly: GCA_014695325.1. GTDB lineage: Bacteria > Cyanobacteriota > Cyanobacteriia > Elainellales > Elainellaceae > Leptolyngbya_A. The sequence continues at coordinate 13,761 of JACJNZ010000034.1, forward strand.
TACTGCTGTTTGGGTTGGCTTCAGGGGTCACGACGACGGGCGCGCTGAGCCTGATGCTGGATCTGACGGCGGCGGAAACGGCGGGAACCTTTATCGGAGCCTGGGGGCTGTCGCAGGCACTTGCCAGAGCGACGGCAACGGTGGCAGGTGGAGCTGTGCTCGACATCGGACGATCGCTGTTTGGTGTACCGATGCTGGCGTACGGATTGGTGTTTCTCATGCCTGTGCTGGGAATGGGCGTGGCAATCGTTCTCCTGAACCGAGTGGACGTGAAAGAATTTCAAACCGAAGCGCGATCGGCGGTTGCGCGGGTGCTGGAAACGGAGCTGGATTCATGAACTGGGAACAGATTGTCGCCGTTGCTGAAGCGACCACGGCAGAAATTGGATCAAAGCTGTTGCAGGATTTCGGGCGGATCGGGGCACAGGAAAAAAGCGACGGCAGTTTGGTGACGCAAGCCGATCGTTGGGCAGATAAGGCACTGAGAGAGGCACTTCAGCAAGCTTTTCCTGATCATGGCGTTTTGAGCGAAGAAGTTGAGCATCGGTTGCCGGATCGGGATTGGTGCTGGGTGATTGACCCGATCGATGGCACAACGAACTTCACACGCGGCATTCCCCTTTGGGCGATCTCGCTCGGTTTGCTCTACAAAGGCACGCCCGTCTTTGGGCACGTTTATGTCCCGACGCTGCGCGATGCGTTTCACGGGTTCTGGTATGGCGATTCGGGACTGACGGGTCCAGCGGGAGCCTATTTGAACCATCAGCCGATTCATGCCAGCGCAGCCGATCCGTCTGGGAATCAGTTCTTTAGCCTCTGTGCCCGCAGTACAGCGGTGCTGCAACAGCCCATGCCCTGCAAAATTCGCATGTTGGGCGTCGCAAGCTATAATCTGCTCACCGTTGCCACCGGAGTGACGCTGGGCGGCGTGGAAGCGACTCCTAAAATCTGGGATATTGCCGCAGTATGGGCGATCGTTCAGGCAGCGGGTGGCGTGTGGGTTCCGCTTCAGTCTGCTCCGATCTTCCCGCTTCGGGTAGGGCAGGACTACAGCCAGCAATCCTATCCCACGCTGGTTGTCAGCCGATCCGACTTAAAGCTGGTTTTTCTGCCGCTCGTGCAGTTTTTAAGCAAGGATTCATAGCGGATGTTTGAATCACGATTGCTTAGCCAAACCGCTTTCCTCAGAGGTCTTAGCGGGCAATGTAAAACCTCTGCGACTTCTTACACCCTTTTGGGAAAATTTCTGGGGAAATTTCTGGGAAAACCATGAAACGCTGGCTGCCTTATCTTGCAAATCTGGTTTTGAATCTAACGACGATCGCCCTGCTGTGGCTAAGTTACCCGATGGCTGCCTGGAGTCAGGACTTGCCTGCTCTAACCGAGGTGACTGCTCCGACGAATCGATCGCCTTCTGGGGTGGAAAATATTTCGAGCGAGAAGCTGAATCAGTTTGTGCAGGCATATTTGCAGGTGACAACGCTGATCGAGCAGCGAGAGGACGAACTTCAGGGTGTAGAAACCAATGGCGAATCGCTTCAAATGCAGCGCGAAATTGCTGCTGATGCCGTAAGCAAAATCGACGCAGCCGGACTGACGCTGCAGGAATATCTCCAGCTATTGCGGCTTGCCAACCTCGACCCGGAATTTGGCGATCGGGTTGCGGTTCAGCTTCAGGAGGCAGCGAATTAAGATGACCAATGCGCCACAAGTGCTTTGTTTGGGCGAAATGCTGTGGGACTGTATTGCCGATCATCCGGCAGATTCCGTGAACGCGGTGAAATCCTGGACTTCCTATGCAGGGGGTGCGCCCGCTAACGTTGCCTGTGGGCTGGTGAAGCTGGGAACGCCTGCTGCGCTAATTGCCTGCATTGGAGAAGACGTCCCGGGCGAACAGCTTGTAGAAATTCTGGAGCAAATCGGCGTCGATCTGCGAGGAATTCAGCGACACGCGACGGCTCCCACCCGACAAATCGATGTCCTGCGATCGAACACGGGCGACCGAACCTTTGCTGGATTTCGGGGTGGAGAAACGACAGACTTTGCCGATACGCGGCTGAAAGCAGAATTATTGCCAATCGACTTATTTGAAGGGGCTCAGTTTCTCGTGTGCGGTACGATCGGATTTGCCTATCCTGAAAGCCGCGCTGCCTTTGAACGAGCGATTGCTTTAGCAAAAGCGCAATCCGTTCACATGGTGCTAGATGTCAACTGGCGACCTGTGTTCTGGCAGGATCACGCTGCTGCAAAATTGCTAATTTTGGATGTGATGCGGCAGGCAGATCTGCTCAAGCTTTCGATCGAAGAAGCGGAATGGCTTTTGAATACAGACCGTGCGGCGATCGTTGCTGAACGCTTTCCCCACCTCAAGGGCGTATTAATCACCGCAGGCGAAGCGGGATGCGAATATTGGTTCAGCGGCAATGTGGAACAGGTTCCTGCTTTTTCAGTCGAAGTTGAAGAAACCACCGGAGCCGGGGATGGCTTTGTGGCAGGACTGGTGCATCAGCTTTGCGTTCAGGGTATGGAGGCGTTAGCTGACCCCGATCGAGCGCATCAAATCGTTCGCTACGCCAGTGCAGTTGGTTCACTCACCACCATCAGAGCTGGGGCGATCGAGGCTCAGCCACAAGCCGAAGAAGTAGAAGCTTTCCTGTATCTCATGAGAAATGGTCTTTCCTAAAATTCAGATGAAATGCTGTTTGCCCGGTCTTTGTTTATTCACTGGGCTTTTTTGAATTTGAGCTGCCCAATTGCGAGATCGTTAGTTTTCAGGTAAACATTCAATGAACGACTGTTGCTTGCTTTGCCTGTTGACTTTAGTCTGTTAACCTTGCCTGTTGACTTTGTCTGGATTGTCCTGAACTGGATCGGATCGATCGCCTGTCACATATGCCTTTGGAACCCATCGCTATTATCGGACTCGGATGTCGCTATCCGGGAGCTAACCATCCTGAAGCCTTTTGGCAGCTTATGCAAGCCGGGAAGGATGCAGTCACTGAAGTTCCGCCCGATCGCTGGGATGTGCAGCAGTTCTACAGTCCAGAGTTGAGTGAACCGGGCAAGACGAATACCCGCTGGGGCGGCTTTCTAGAGCAAATCGATCGCTTTGATCCGCAGTTTTTTGGCATTGCGCCCCGTGAAGTTGCCACGATGGACCCACAGCAGCGGCTCTTGCTGGAGGTGGCATGGGAGGCACTGGAAGATGGAGGACAAGTTCCAGAACAACTCCGCGGGTCGGAAACAGGAGTGTTTATCGGTATTGGCACACACGATTACTCAATCATGCTGTGGCAGCAGCCGATTAACGATCCCTATGCGACAACAGGCACGGGCAACTGCATCGCGGCAAATCGAATTTCTTATTTGTTTGACTTCAAAGGTCCAAGTCTGGCGATCGATACGGCTTGTTCCTCTTCGCTGGTGGCGGTTCATCTTGCCTGTCAAAGCCTCTGGACAGGAGAATCGACCCTTGCTCTGGCAGGTGGGGTAAATGTGCTGATTTTGCCCACAGTGACGATCGGCTTCTCGAAAGGGGGCTTTATGTCGTCGAGCGGTCGCTGCAAGAGTTTTGATGCCAGCGCGGATGGCTATGTGCGAAGCGAAGGAGCGGGCATTGTGGTGCTGAAGCCGCTGTCTCGGGCACTTGCCGATCGCGATCCGATTTATGCGACGATTCGCGGCAGTGCGGTTAATCAGGATGGCTTCAGTCAGGGCATGGCGGCTCCTAATCCCACGGCGCAAGAGGCGGTGCTGCGATCGGCGTATCGGCGGGCGGGTGTTTCTCCGGCAGCGGTGCAGTACGTCGAGGCACACGGAACCGGAACCAAGTTGGGCGACCCGATCGAGCTTCAAGCACTGAGCGCGGTGCTGACCAAAGGACGAGCGATGAATCAGCCCTGTGCGATCGGCTCGGTCAAAAGCAACATCGGACACACGGAAACTGCAGCAGGCGTTGCAGGCTTAATCAAAGTTGCGCTGGCAATCAAGCATGGGCTAATTCCGCCCAGTCTGCATTTCAAAACACCCAATCCGCAGATTCCCTTCGATCGCCTACCGCTGCGCGTCCAGACTGAACTGACCTCCTGGTCTTCAGAATTGCCGCTGCTGGCAGGTGTGAATTCCTTTGGCTTTGGCGGCACCAATGCCCATGTCGTTGTGGAGGCAGCTCCTTCTGCTTCGCTTAGTCCAGCGAATTCCGGCTCTGCCCAACGTCCGCTGCATTTGCTTACCCTTTCTGCCAAAACGGAAAAGGCACTCCGGGATTTGTCCCAACGCTATGCCCAGTGGATTGCCGATCGTTCAGACGTGGATCTGGCTAATCTCTGCTACACAGCAAACGCCAAACGATCGCGCTTCTCCCACCGTTTAGCGGTGATGACTGAATCTTTGTCCCAGCTTCAGCAGCAGTTAGCGGCTTTCTCGCGTCAACAGCCCGTTGCCGGAGTGAGCTACGCCACCGCATCGCCCGCGCCCCTGGCATTTTTGTTTACCGGGCAGGGTTCGCAGTATGGCGGCATGGGTCGTCAGCTTTACGAAACAGAACCCGTTTTTAGAGCGGCGATCGATCGATGTGGCGTAATTTTGCAGAGCGAGCTAGATCGATTACCTGATAGGAAGAATGGTTTTGTATCACTGCGATCGCTTCTTTACGAAGAGGACTTTGCTGATTTACTGAATCAAACTGCCTACACCCAGCCGGCGATTTTTGCCTTGGAATATGCTTTGGCGCAGCTCTGGCTGTCCTGGGGGATTGAACCCCATGCGGTTATGGGTCACAGCGTGGGTGAGTATGTAGCGGCTTGCGTGGCGGGGGTGTTTTGCCTGGAGGATGGCTTAAGGCTGATTGCGGCACGGGGTCGGCTAATGCAAGCGTTACCCCTAAATGGCGGGATGATTTCGGTGGCGGCAGAAGCGTCAACGGTTCGATCGCTGATGCAGTCTGTTTGTGGTTCAGAATTTGTCTCGATCGCAGCGATCAATGGCCCTCAAAGTACGGTGATTTCCGGTGAGCAAGAGGTGATCGATTTACTAGCGATCGAGTTTGAGCTTCAGGGCATCAAAACCACGCGGCTCAAGGTGTCCCATGCGTTTCATTCGCCGTTGATGGAGCCAATGATCGCCCAGTTTTGCCAGGTTGCGGAAACGATCGTTTATCATCCACCGCACAGGGCGATCGTCTCGAATGTCACAGGTCGTTTGGTCGGTGCAGAAATCGCGACGCCGGACTACTGGTGTGAGCATATCCGTCAGCCCGTGCAGTTTGCGGCAGGCTTGGCGACCCTGTATCAGCAAAACTATCGCACCTTTCTAGAAATTGGGGCGAAGCCGATCTTGTGCGGGATGGGACGAACCTGTGTGTCGTCGTCTGATGTCCAGTGGTTGCCTAGCCTTGATCCGCGTCAGTCAGACTGGACGGTTTTGCTGCTTAGCCTGGGTGCGATCGCCGCGATGGGATTCTCGGTAAACTGGGCAGCATTCGATCGCGCAGAAGAACGGCAGGTTCTTCATTTACCCACTTACCCGTTTCAGCGACAGCGATACTGGTGGGACGAAGCGGTGTTGCCAGGAACCTTTCAGCCGCAGAGCCAGAACGATTACCGCTACGAAGAACTGCAAAATCAACGGCTCGGTTCTCCTCATGATGGGGAGGCTAGGGGAACGAATCGTGCAGACAATGCAGACAATGCAGACAATGTAAATTTCGTTCACCCCAAATGCAATCATCCTTTGCTGGGTCAGCTTCTTTCAGCGAATTCAGCAGAAGCGCGATTTGCAGCGACGATCGCCCCCCATCAGCCCGATTACCTGCAAGATCACCGCATTGCTAACCAAATCATTTTCCCCGCAGCAGGCTATGTCGAAATTGCGCTGGCAGCTGCCGCTCAAACGCTTTCGGGTGGGCAAATTTGCATCGAGTCTCTGGCGATCGAACAGCCGCTTCTCTTTCCTGCCGGTGATGCGGGTGGCAAAGTTGAAATTCAGACGATCGTGCTTTCGGATGAATCAGGAAACGGAAAGCGGTTTCAGATTTGCAGTGGAAATTCTGCTTTGCAGCCAGGCGATCGCCAACGTTACGCGACAGGCAAAATTCGAGCCGTTCAGCAGGCGGAAAAACTGAACCGATCGCTCCAGTTCTGGCAGGACATTCAGCAGCTTCAGCAGCGCGAAGGCTTATCGTCCAACACCTATTACCAGCAGCTTCGGCAGCAGCATCTTCACTATGGAAAGTCTTTTCAGGCAATTCAGCAGCTCTGGCAGCAGCAAAATGTTGCCTGGAGTCGAATCCAGCTCCCGGCAGGTCTGGACGCATCCCCTTATTCTCTCCATCCGGTCGTGTGGGATGCCTGTTTTCAGACGGTCGGTGCGGCAGTGGCTCAAGTTCGGTCCACCCTCAATTTGTCGGTCTATTTGCCGGTGGGGATCGATCGTCTGACGCTTGCTCGATCGATCGATCGAATTTTGGAAAGCCCCCTAAATTCCTCAGGGCTAAATTCTTCAGGGCTAAATTCCCCAGGGTTGGAGGGCTTTGAACGTCAGCCTCATCGGCTCGGTTTCCCCCAGAATGGGTTCGATCGGGAGGCAAACGCTCCTTCCCATACGGATTTCCATACAGAATTGAGCCAGAATTTAGCCTCGGATCGCTCTATCTGGTGCTGGGTTGAGCTTCAGGCTGCTGATTTGGCTCCGTCTAAAACGAACCAGAGTCGCCCGCATTCACTCAAAGCAAATCTGATGCTATTCAGTGCGATCGGCGAAAATCTCGCGACGATCGAAGGGCTGACGCTGCAAGCGGTAAGCGATACGACCCTGCAAAAACTGCTGCAAGTGCCGCACAAATCCGATGAATCACAAAACTGGCTCTATGAGCTGGTCTGGCAGCCACAGGATCATCATGCGCTTGAATTAACACGTTCCGGCGATCGACTGTGGATTATCTTTGCAGACGATCGCGGCGTGGGTGAGAAATTAGCCGATTTGCTGAAGCAGCAGGGCGATCGATCGGTGTTGGTTTGGGCGGGGGACGGCAATCGCCGGATTAAAGCAGACCAGTATGCGATCGATCCCGTTTGCCCGGAGCAGTTTCAACAGCTAATGCGCGAACTGGGTCCCGCCAATTCGATCGGGTCTTGTGGCATTGTGCATCTCTGGAGCTTGAATGGCTCCTGTTCTGGCTCCCCTTCTGGGCAGCCCTGGCTCGATGAGCAGGCGATGGGCTGTGGCACAGCTCTGAACCTGCTGCAAGCGATGCCTTCCCGCTCGCGACTTTGGCTGATTACGCAGGCAACGCAGGCAATACCAGACAGTTCCCCGTCTGGAAGCATGGATTCACACTCAATCGGGCTTAATGCAGCACACAGTTCGCTTTGGGGCTTGGCACGGACGATTCGCTTAGAGCAGCCAGAACTGCACTGCACCTGCATCGACCTAGGCAGTCAACCTTCGGATGCAACGCTGGCTCAACTGGTCGAGGAATTGCAGCAACCGGACGGTGAGGACCAGATCGCCTATCGGCAGGAGCAACGTTATGTTGCTCGACTGGTGCGATCGATCGCGACTCAGACCCCGATGCCAGAAACTCCTTTGCGGCTGGGAATTTCTGCCTATGGTGTGCTGGATGACCTGGCACTGATGCCCAGTGAGCGGCGATTTCCTCAGCGAGGCGAGGTCGAGATTCAGGTCTTTGCGGCAGGGGTGAACTTCCGTGATGTTCTCAACGCACTGGGAATGCTGCAACCCGTGCTGCAAGAAATGGGCTATGCAGAAGCGGCGGTGGTTCCGTTTGGCGGCGAATGTGTGGGGCGAATTGTGGCAGTCGGGGCAGGAGTGCGCGGCTTGCAGGTGGGGGATGAAGTGATTGCAGCGCAGGCACTCGGCAGTTTGGCGCAGTTTGTCACGGTGAAGGCGCAGTTTGTGATTCTAAAACCGAAGCGGCTCACGTTTGCGGAAGCGGCAACCCTGCCCACAACTTTCCTCACCGCTCAGTACGGCTTGCAGCATCTGGCAAAGCTCAAGCGGGGTCAACGGGTTTTGATTCATGCAGCGGCGGGCGGTGTGGGTCAGGCGGCAATTCAGATTGCTCAGCAGGTAGGCGCAACGGTTTACGCGACTGCGAGTCCGGGGAAATGGGATTTTCTCCGGTCTTTAGGCGTGCAGCACATCATGAATTCCCGCACGATCGACTTTGCCGAAATGGTGATGCACCTCACTGATGGACAGGGCGTGGATGTGGTGCTGAATAGCCTCAGCGGAGCGTTCATCGAGCCAAGTTTGTCGGTGCTCGCGGCGGGTGGGCGATTTGTTGAGATCGGCAAGCTGGGCATCTGGACGGCAGAACAAGTGCAGCAGACCCGATCGGATGTCGTTTATCTCCCGTTTGATCTGTGGACTGTGGGGCAGGAAAATCCGGCTGTGATTCGATCGATGCTGAAATCGCTGCTGCCCAAATTTGAGTCAGGCAAGTTAAACCCGTTGCCGCATACTGTTTTTCCGATCGAGCAAGCGGCAGATGCTTTTCGCTATATGGCACAGGCAAAGCATATTGGAAGAGTTGTGATCACGCTGCCGCCCCTTTCCCCAGGTCAGCCGATTGTTTTTCCAAACTGCACTTATCTGATCACAGGCGGACTCGGCGCACTTGGACTCAAAACAGCCCAGGGCTTGATCGATCACGGCGCAACGCACTTGCTTTTAGCGGGACGCAAACCACCCTCGCCGGAGGCACAGCAGGCAATCGAGCAAATGCAGGCTCACGGCGCATCGATCACAATTGCCCAGGTGGATATCACCCGGTTCGAGGCGATCGAGCAGTTGCTTTTGCCTTATCAGGCGGAGCATCCGGCTCCTCTACGAGGCATCATTCATGCGGCAGGAATCCTGGATGACGGGATGCTGCAAAATCTCACCTGGACAAGATTTGTTCAGGTAATGGCTCCCAAAGTAGCGGGAGCGTGGCATTTGCATCAAGCAAGCCGATCGCTGTCGCTCGATTTCTTTGTTTGCTTTTCGTCGATCGCTTCTCTGTTTGGCTCACCCGGTCAGGGCAGCTATGCGGCGGCAAATGCAGCGATTGATGGGTTAATGCACTATCGTCGTCAGCTCGGTTTACCGGGACTCAGCATCAACTGGGGAGCCTGGGCAGAAGTGGGCATGGCAGCTCGGCTAGAAGAACGCGATCAGCAGCGATTGGCCGCGCAGGGAATGGCTCTGATTCCAAGCGATCGGGGAATAACACTGCTCGAAACGCTGCTGCGGATGCGATCACCTCAGAAAGGGAACTGCTTCGCATCGGCTCAGGTGGGGGTGTTGCCTGTAGACTGGTCAGTATTTCTGGCACGTCAGGTTAACGTTCCACCGTTCCTGGAGGCATTCGCTCAGCCATTATTAAAAATCTCATCCGAGAGGTCAGTGAAGACCTTATCTGGGATGTTATCCGGGACATTATCCGAGACATCCTCCAGGACGTTCACGAACCCTGATCAAGAATTATCAAAATCGCAGTTTATTAACCAGCAATCAGAAGATATTGCGGAAAGTGTAAGCGCCGTTCCTGCTGCCGCAGCTTCTGAAGCACCCCGCTCTTTGGAACAATTGCAAGCCCATCTGCAAGCAGAACTGGCAAAAGTATTGGGATTCAGTACAGCGGATGCGATCGGATTCAGCGATAATTTTGCCGATTTGGGTATGGACTCGCTGATGGCAGTAGAGTTTAACAATCGCCTGCAAAAAACATTGAATTGCACAATTTCATCCTCGGTTCTGTTTGACTATGCCACGATCGCCGCTCTGTCTGCCTATCTGCTCACGCTTTTAGGAGAGGACGATCGAGTAGCCGTTCAGGCAATGCCTTCGGCAGCGGTTCATCGCGCTGACACGGTGGAAAGCTTAGCCCAGCGGAACGGCTTTATTGAGTTAGAGCAAGAACTTCAGACAAATCGTTCAAACGGTTCAGAGATAGCGTCAGATTCTGGAAAGCTCTCCGTAGGCGGGCGATCGAATTCTGCCTATCAGGATGCGATCGAGCAAAAAGCAATTGGCTCGGTTGACCGCTCAGGAAATGGTATTTCTGATACTTCAGATAATTTAGAAATCGATAATTTAGAAATTCATAACAGTCGGCAGACGAGCGAAACACAATCAAATTCAAATGAACCCCGGAACGATACTGAAATTAATGCTGAAATTGCTGAAATTAATGTTGATTTAGAATCGCTTCCGGTTGAGTTTTATCAGTTTGCTCAGATGCCGGAGTATATCAATCTGAAACACGATCTGGCACGAGTGGAGCAGCTCGGCAATCCATTCTTCAAGATTTACGAGGGAATTGCGCGGGAAACGACGCGGCTCAATGGTCGTGAATTCATCAGCTATGCCAGCTATAACTATATCGGGATGTCTGGCGATCCGATCGTTTCTGAGGCGGCAAAGGCAGCGATCGATCGCTATGGCACATCGGTTTCTGCAAGTCGTGTGGTGGCAGGCGAACGTCCGATTCATCGGGAGCTTGAGCAAACGATCGCCCGCTTTCTGGGCACAGAAGACTGCATTGTGTATGTGGGCGGTCATGCCACGAATGTAACGACGATCGGGCATCTGTTGGGCAGTCGCGATCTGATTTTGTATGACGCATTAAGCCACAATAGCCTGCGCGAAGGCTGCAATCTTTCGGGTGCAACGGCGATCGAGTTTGCCCATAACGATGTGCGATCGCTCGAACAGCAGCTGATTCAGCATCGGCATCGCTACGAAAAAGTGCTGATTGTCGTTGAGGGAATTTACAGTACTGATGGCGATCTCGCGCCGCTTCCTGAAATTGTTGCCTTGAAGCAGCGATTCAAAACGTTTTTGATGGTCGATGAAGCGCATTCGATCGGGGTATTGGGGCGGCGTGGGGGCGGCATTGGTGAACACTTCAACATCGTGCCCAATGCGGTCGATTTGTGGATGGGGACGCTGAGCAAATCGTTTGCAAGCTGCGGTGGCTATATTGCAGGCTGTAAAGCACTGATTGAATATCTGAAATACACCGCTCCCGGATTTGTCTTTAGCGTTGGGATGTCTCCGGCAAATACGGCGGCAGCATTAGCAGCACTCCAGGTGCTTCAGAAGGAACCCGATCGCGTTACAAAACTGCATCAGCGATCGCAGCTTTTCCTGCAATTGGCACAGCAGCATCAATTAAATACGGGCGCAAGCCACAGTTCACCTGTGATTCCCGTGATTGTGGGCGAACCCTATAAAGCTGTTCAACTTTCCCATCTCTTAGCTGAGCGCGGTATTGATGTGCAGCCAATGGTCTATCCCTCTGTGCCTTATCATGCGTCGCGTTTGCGTTTCTTTGTCACCTGCCTTCACTCCGAAGCGCAAATTCGATACACGATCGAGCAACTGGCGCAGGCGATCGATCAGCTTGCTTAAATTAACAATGATTAGTTTTTTAGAATGACGAACATTTATTTCTGAAAATTGAAAAATAATCAAAAGATCCCTGCAAAAAATACCTGAAAGACAATTGAAAGGCGGATGAAACACTATCAAATTGCGGCATTGCCCGGAGAAGGAGTCGGTCCAGAAGTGGTGGAAGCATCGCTGGTGATTCTGCAGCAAGCAGCTCAGCAGTTTGGCTTTACCGTGGCGATCGATCGGGGGCTGATCGGTGAACCCGCGCAACAGCAGCACGGCAATTTTTTCCCAGAAGCAACAGCTCAGCTCTGCGAAGGCAAAGACGGCATCTTGTTTGGGGCAGTGACTCAGGGTGGGTTGTTGGAACTGCGAAAACGCTTCGATTTTTTTGCTAATTTGCGTCCGGTGCGTCCTTCAGTTCATTTGCGGGAGCGATCGCCCCTCAAACCCGAAAAGCTGGACAATGTGGATTTGCTGTTTGTGCGGGAATTGGTGAGCGGCATTTATTTTGGGGCATCCGGGCGCGGTATCGACCAGCGAGGCTCCTACGGCTATCACACGATGCAGTATTGGGATCGAGAGATCCGGCGGGTTGCTAGAGTTGCGCTAAAGCAGGCGCAAAATCGCCGTTGCCATCTCACGATCGCCCACAAAGAAAACGCCTTACCGCACCTTCCCTGGACTCGTCTGGTGCAGAGTGAAGCCGCCGCCTTTCCCGAGGTGACGATCGAGCCAATGCTGGTGGATACGCTGGCAATGCAAATCGTGATGAACCCGCAGCAGTTTGACGTGATTTTGGCAGGCAATTTGTTTGGTGATATTCTCAGCGATTTGGGCGCAGTGCTGACCGGGTCGATCGGAGTGCTCGGATCAGCGAGCCTTAACGCCGCTGGATCTGGACTGTATGAACCCATCCACGGAACCGCCCCCGATCTCGTAGGCAAGGGCATTGTGAATCCAATGGGCACGATCGCTAGCGTTGAACTCATGCTGCGGCAATGGGGCGAAATTGAAGCCGCCAATTGTCTAATGCAAACTCAGGAAGAATTACTGGCGCAGGGATACCGCACGGCTGATTTAATGACGCGATCGGAGGATAAATTTGTGAATACGCAGGAGTTTGTCGATCGGTTTTTGGAGATGATGAGTTCGATTGATTGAGATGATGGTGGGGGATTAGATAGCAGTGAAATAATATTTCAGAGCTGTTTGCAGGAAATTCAACGATGACAGTTGACTATCTTCGATTGATTCCAGAAGATCCATACTATATCCCAGCGCAAAACTAATCCGTAGCGCTGGAAGAATTCTCCCGTTTACTTCCGGCAGGAGTGGAGATCGAAATTTCTGTTTATGATACAGCCCACTTCATCGATCAGGGAGAAAACTTTGAGCAGGTGTCTTGTCCATTTTGCGGTAGTGAGCTAGCAACGGACTGGTGGCAAGATGCAATGGATGAAGCCTACAAAAATCTATTCGAAAACTTGTCCGTTACTTTACCCTGTTGTACTCGACAAACATCTCTGAATGATCTTGATTATCGGATGCCAGCCGGATTTGCTCGATTTGTTCTATCTGCCCGTAATCCAAATTTGGGCAGAAATTTAACTGACAGTGAACTAGAGCCGATCGAAAGGGTATTGAACTGTAAAATCAGGCAAATATGCAGCACCTATTAGCCACAGTCAAACGTTAGTTTTTAAGCCAATCAATAAACTAAAAATTGACTTGAAAAGCGATTAAATCAATCCATCTATGAATCAGCAAGAACCCTCCCCCCGCATTCTCTACCTCGGCAGCGACATCAACACCGATGACATTATCCCCGCTAAGCGCGGCACAAACGGCGAACCTGACCACCTGAAACGCTATGCCTTTGAACACCTGATCGGCGAAGGCAAACTGATGGAATACGACATCATTGAAGCAGGCGACAACTTTGGCTGTGGCTCCAGCCGCGAGTTTGCCCCGATCGCCATCCAAGCCGCAGGGATCCAAAAAGTCCGTGCCCGCTCCTTCGCCGAAATCTTTTACCGCAACAGCATCAACATCGGGCTTCCCCTCGAATTCCTCTCCCCATCCCTCCATTCCCTCACTTCCTCATCCACCCCCGCTCCCCTGATTCAATCCATCACCCACTCCGGCGGACTCTCCTCCTTCAATGAACGCCGCCGCGCCGGAAAAATTACCCTTCCCCCCAGCCAAACCCCGCCCCGCCCGATGACAATGGCAGAAAAACTGCTGGCACGCGCTTCAGGCAATGAATTTGTGCAGCCTGGAGAAGTGATATTTGCAACAGTCGATCTGGCAATGTCGCACGATGCGATCGCCGCTACGGTTGGAGAACGCTTTTATCAGGAATTTGGCGCAGATGCAAAAGTCTGGGATGCGAATCGGATTGTGTTTGTTGCGGATCACTTTATCCAGATCAACGACATTCGATCGGATGCAGGCGCGATTCAAATGCACAAGCAGATGGTGCAGTTTGCCCAAGCCCAGAATTGCCGCTTGTTTGATGTGGTTTCTCCTGGTGAAGCGGCGGGAATTTGTCATGTGCTTCTGCCCGAACAGGGTTTGATTCGCCCGGGTATGGTGATCGCCGGAACTGATTCCCATAGTTGCACCTACGGCGCGTTTGGCTGCTTTTCGACGGGCGTGGGCACAACGGATATGGCAAACCTGTTCGCAATGGGCGATTTGTGGCTACGCGTCCCGGGAACGCTGCGGTTTGATCTGTCGGGAACCCTGCCGGATCACGTCAGCGCGAAAGATATCATGCTGTTTATTCTGGGGCAGATTGGCTGCGATGGGGCAGTGGGTAAAGTAATGGAGTTTTGCGGCAGTATTGTCGATGCGCTTGCGATCGATGAACGCATGACTCTAGCCAATATGGTGATCGAGTGTGGCGCAATGTGTGGCTTGATGGCGGTTGATGAAACCACCCGTGCTTATCTGCGCGATCGAGGACAAACGGAGTTTCTCGAAATCACAGCCGATCCAGATGCCCAGTACGATCGCGTTTATTCTTTTGATCTTTCGAACCTGGAACCGCAAATTGCCTGTCCACCCAAGCCCGATCGCGTGATCAGCATCAGCGAACTGTCGGATGTGTCCATCACCCGCGCCTTTATCGGTTCCTGTACGGGCGGTAAGTTCCACGATTTGCAGCAGGCAGCTGCCGTTTTGAAGGGACGCAAAGTTGCCCCCGGTGTCAGCTTGTTTGTGGTTCCCGCATCGCAACAAATTCGTCAGCAGGCAAAAGCATCAGGAGATCTGCAAATTCTAGAACAGGCAGGCGCGCAAATTCTGAAATCGGGCTGCGGAGCCTGTATCAATGCTGGATTCGGCGTGTTAGGTAAACAGGAAACAGGCATTTACGCCACCAACCGTAACTTTAAAGGACGTAGTGGTGACCCCACGGCGCACAACTATCTGGCATCTCCCCGAACGGTGGCGATCTCTGCGGTGCGCGGCAAAATTAGCGATCGGCTGGAAAACGATCGATGAATACCTAAGCTGTTGTTTCATAAACAGTGCTTTTAGTAAAGCTTTCCTCACAAAATTTTGCACGAATTAAGAAGAATTGTTACAGTGCAGGAAACCTTGCTCCTTACCTCCTGCCTGTATGAATCTTCTTTTCGGCATTATTCCAACTCCGTCACCGCTGCAAGCCAAGTCTCGTGTTTATGACCTGAAAGCCCGATTAGATTGGGGCGAGCCTGCCCTGACGATTATTGATGTCCGCGATCGATCGGCGTTTCAGCTTAGCCATTTGCTCGGCGCGATAAATATGCCGCTTGAAGAATTACTCGATCGGGTACTGACCAGCCTGGAACGGACGCGGGACATTTACGTGTACAGCGATATAAACGAAGAAGCCGCAGAGGCAGCAGCGATTTTGCGAACTGCGGGATACCTCAATGTGTCTGAGCTTCAGGGTGGGTTACCTGCCTGGAAAGCAGTAGGCTATCCGATCGAGTCGGGCTTCTTCTGGCTCGCACTCTAGGATCTTGAGTACAGGATCTTGAGTACGCCTCAAACATCCTCCAAAGATTGTTTAGCCGCAAAAATTGCTCACGCTCCATTTCCTCAAATCGCTGATGCTCGAATCTTTTATGATCGAGAGACAGAGTGGGGTCAATGCAATGCGTGCAGGAATAATTTCTGGAATCTCTTCTGAAATTGCTCAGCTTGGGCGACGCTTTTTGGCGATGCGAAGCAGGTTTCCCCAGGGGGTAATCGGGCTGGTGCTGATTATGGCGATCGGGCTGTCGTCCTGTAATCCGAGCGAACTACGATCGCAGGCAGCCAGCGTGCCCCGGTTAGTCATCAGTGAACTAAGCGAACCCAAGACATTTAACCCCGTGACCAGTCAGGAAACCACCAGTGTTTTTGGGCTGATTCTAGACAGCTTGCTGTCTACCAACGGCTTGAACGGGGATCTGGAGCCTGGATTAGCGGAAAGCTGGGAAATTTCGCCTAACCAGAAGCAAATTACCTTTACCCTGCGCGAGGGGCTAAAGTGGTCGGATAGCACACCGCTCACAGTAGATGATGTGCTGTTCACGTTTAACGATGTGCTGTTTAATCCCAAAATTCCCAGCAGCTCAGCAGATATTCTGCGAGTGGGCGAACAGGGCAAATTTCCGACGGTTGAGAAAGTAGACGATCGCCGCGTTCGATTCACTGTTCCCGAACCCTTTGCGCCGATTTTGCGGTTTGCGGGCGGTGTAGAAATCCTGCCCAAGCACGTTCTAGCCGAGTCTGTTTCGACTCTGGATGGAAACAACCAGCCCAAGTTTCTTTCGACCTGGGGCACGGGTACCAATCCTGCGGAAATTGTAGGCAGCGGTGCTTACAAACTCACGAGTTATCGGGTGGGAGAGCGCCTGATCTTCGATCGCAATCCCAACTACTGGCGCAAAGATGCTCAGGGCAATCCTCAGCCGTATATCGATCAGTTTGTGATCCAGATTGTGGAATCGACCGATGCTCAGTTGACCCAGTTTCGGTCGGGCGGTTTGGATACGGCTGCGGTCACCCCAGATTATTTCCGACTGATCAAACGCGAAGAAAACCGGGGCGATTTCACAATTTATGAGGGGGGTCCTGCTCTCAGCTCCCTTTTCATGGCATTCAATCTCAATCAGGGCAAACGTAACGGTAAACCCCTCGTTAACCCAATCAAGTCACGCTGGTTTAATACGCTGGAGTTTCGGCAGGCAGTGGCTCAGGCGATCGATCGCCCCACGATGATCAACAATATCTATCAGGGTTTGGGCGTTCCGCAAAATTCGCCGATTTATATCCAGAGTCCTTACTATCTTCCGCCTGAAAAAGGATTGCCCACCTACGAGTACAACATCGAGCAGGCAAAGGCTCTGTTGCAGCGTGCCGGATTCAAATACAACGCCCAGGGACAGCTTCTTGATGCAGACGGCAATCGGGTGCGCTTTACCATGTCTACCAATGCGGGCAACAAAATTCGTGAAGCCAGCGGTTCTCAAATTAAGCAAGACTTGTCAAAAATTGGGATTCAGGTCGATTTTCAGCCAGTCGCCTTTAACACGTTGGTTGGCCAAATGACAGACAGCCTGGACTGGGACACGATGATCATGGGCTTGGGCGGCGCAGGAATTGAACCCGATGGCGGTCGAAATGTTTGGTCGCCCGATGGACAGCTTCACCTGTTTAACCAGAAACCGGGTGAAGGAAAAACGCCGCTCGAAGAACGAGTCGTGGCAGACTGGGAAGCCGAAATCGGACAGCTCTATGTCAAGGGAAGCCAGGAACTAAACGACGACAAACGCAAAGCCATCTACGCCGAAATTCAAAAGCTGGTTCAGCAATACGTGCCAATGGTATATCTGGTCAATCCACTTGCCCTCTCCGCAGTCCGAAACGAAATCGAAGGCGTGAAGTTTTCTGCGCTCGGCGGTTCGCTGTGGAATTTGCATGAGCTGAAGCTGAGCGAGGAGTAGGGGGGAGTAAGGGAGTAGATGAATGATTACTCCCCTTCCCTCAACCTTTACTCAACCCCACGCTGATCGATCGCCTTTCGAGCTTTTTCGGCTCTGGTTTCGGCTTCTGCCATGACTTCAGGCAGCTTTTCTAGCATTTCGCCAGGGTAGTTTTCCAGCACCTTGGTGGAAAGCGAAATTCGCCGCTTCACCGCATCCAGATCGATAATGAGGGCTTTAATGGGCTGTCCGATTTCAAAGACCTGGTTCAGGTCCGCAATATAGTTTTTGCTGATTTGGTTGATGTGAAGCAAGCCTGTGGTGCCGTCAAATTCAACAAAGACTCCAAAGGGCTTCATGCTGACGACCTTGCCCTCGATAAGTTGACCGATCGTAAGCTGGCTGAGGCTGACTGCCTGGGAGGCCATGCGCTGCGACAGCACCAAACGGCGGCGATCGGGGTCTACTTCGAGCACTGCAACGTTTAAGGCTTTGCCGATCAGAGCTTCTAGATTATCGCGCTCGACCAGATGCGATCGGGGAATAAACCCGCGAATGCCCTGAACTTCTGCGGTCACGCCGCCTTTATTAATGCCGCTGACTCTTGCCTGCGTTGTTTGCTGATCTTCTTGCAGGGCTTGCAGTCTTGTCCAAGCTTGCTTGATTTCAAACTGGCGCAGCGATAGCGTTACTTGCCCGTCGTCGTTTTGCTCACGGATGATCAGGTACTCGCGCTCCTCGCCTTCGGGAAGAAATTCAGGCAGGTTAGTCACGCGCTTAAGGGAGGCTTCTTCGATCGGTAGAAATGCAGCCGATTTGCCGCCAATATCAATATAGGCTCCGTCTGAATCGTAGCCCGCTACTTTGCCCCGCACGACCTGACCTCTCTGAAACTGATAGTCGTGTTGTTCGAGGGCTTTAGCAAAGTCGTCAGTAGAAAAGGACAAAGTCAGCCTCCTAGAAACCAAGTTGAATTACTCAGACTGAGATTACTCCGGCGATCGCCGATTGATTTGCCAATCGATCGAATGACGATCGTGATCGAAGCGATCCAGGCAATGATCTTAGCGAGATCTTAGCGATCCTCTCTGAGCACTACTTCCTGACCTATGGTACTCTCTCCATCCTGGGAATGACATCTCTCGCAGCGAGATCACTGGCGGATCTGCCAGCACCCCCAGGGGCAGCCTCGCAGCAGCGCGTTAACTCATTCGCTTGAGGGCAGACAGCAACAAATCTTGAGGTTTTGGATTCGTTTCAGCCGATGCTTACAGCCTTGTTCAGGCGATTGAAGTACAAAAAATGGGGCATAGCCCCTGCACTCCCCGTACCTTACGGGAGTGAAAAACGCTGTATCCAGTTTGAGCTGGCTGGGTTGGGGGCAATTAATTTTTCTGGAAATTCCCCCATTTAACGGGTAGCGAAAATCATCATGTTAAGCCCTTGGAGGAATTTACTCGCGCTTACACTGCGCCTGAAATAATTTCCTCCCTTGGGGCGGATTACGAAACACGCGATTCTAAGCAGCAATAAAGTATCCGCCTCACGAATCGTCATTACTACCATCGAATCTAAGTTCCAATGCCCATGAACATGTTCCGCCTCCGAATCCAATGCTGGAAGATTAAACATCTGCCCCTCATGCCCCACATGAGACGACTTTATCAGTCGCACCATTTAGAGAAATGCCTGAAGATGAGCGAACTTTCTGAACATCGCTTCTGAAACGTACTTTCGAGGTGTTTTCAAGGTACAGCCTTTGAGGGGCAGAGCAGCCTTCGAGCAGAGCATCTATCGAAACGCGACGGATAGCTCGATCGCTGTCTCTAGTCGATCGCACGGTGGCAGCAGCGTCAACGAGTCTCTGGTGTTTAGCGCGTTGCGTGGGGCACTCCAGGGTTCGAGACAGTAATAGTCTTTTCCTTTGACCGTCCAGAAAACCAGCGTGGAAAACAGGGGATCGTAAGCGAGGGTCAGGTCAATTCGACGGGCAGCATCGGCAACGCTTGCAGACTCGCGAGAAATCTGGCGAAAGGCAACGTCAATTTCATCGCGATCGAAATCAAACTGTCCTGAAAACGGATGCACGGTTTGAGTTTGCTGATCCTGATACGCGATCGCCGGAATCTCGAACTGAAGCTGAGCCTTGTCATTGACTGGAAAATAGGGATGAAAGCCGATCGAGAAGGGCATCGGTTCAGCGGAACGGCTGGTAATCTGCTGCTCGATCCGCAGGCGATTGGGCAGAAGGCGATAGGTAAACCGTAACTCGAAGTCAAACGGGTACTGCGATCGAGTCAGGTTACTGCTGCTTAGCACAAGCTGGATTGCGTCAGCCGGGGAAGGGTTAACCACTGTCCAGGGCAGGTCGCGGGCGAAGCCATGCTGTTTCATTAAGTAGGACTTGCCTTGATGGGTGTAGGTGTTGTTGGGCAAGTTACCGCAAATAGGAAACAAAATGGGAATTCCGCCCCGGACGCTGAGGCTGGGATCGGCAAAACGCGCTTCGTCTAAATAGAGAATGTCTTGCCCCTGCACTTGCCAGCGTGTGATGATTCCGCCCCGTTCGGGCACGACTTCCAGGCGAGTTGAGGTTGCCTCGTCGGTAAGGATGCAGGTGAGAAACTGGCGTTGCTCGATCGAAAAAGCCATAACAATTACTAAGCTTACGCGCTAGGGTTGGACGCTAGGGTTGGGTCGGGTCTACGGTGAAGGGTTCGGAAAAGGGCTTATCGGAGTTGGGCGCGGCAGGAAGGGTCAGGCGAATTCGGGCATCCAGCGTTGTGGGCGATCTCAACGGCTGACGAAATAGGCTGGAGGCTTGCTTGAGGTAATCCAGGATCGAGGTTCCGGCTTCGGCAGTGAGAACTTCGGTTTGTCCGCCGCTGACGCGCACAGGCAGGAGTTCAAGCTGCATCTGCTGCTCCTGAAGGCTGAGCTTGAGGGCAAGGGTTTCGTACTGCTGGTTCGTCGGCTCGGCATCCTGCGCTTGATACGGGTCAAGCAGGGAACCCAGTGAATAAACGATCGCCCGTCCGCCGTAAACTTCTGCCCCTTGCGTCACCGTCGGATGGTAGCCAACGACCAGATCTGCTCCATGGTCGATCGCGGCATGGGTGATATTGATTTGCCAGTCTTCCGGGTACGATCGCAAATTCTGGTTCCAGTGATAGCTGACGACGACCCAGTCCACCTGATTGCGAATTGATTTGATGTCTGCTTCAACCTGTTCATTAACGCTGGTGTTGAGTCCAGCAGCATTCTGTGCCGCAGTTTGCAGGCTGACATCGGAATAGCCTAGATAAGCGATCCGCTTACCCTTGATCGAAAAAATTTGCGGACGACGGGCACTTTGCTGATTGGCTCCTGCCCCGATCGGATAGATGCTGGCTTGGCTGAGCGATTTGATTGTCTCGTTGAGCGCGTCGCCGCCGGATTGAATGAGCGGGTTGCTTGCCAGGTTGACTACATTGACCCGATTTGCCTGGAGCTGTTGCAGTGTCAGTGGCGGCAAATTGATAGGAGGCGGTTCTGCAACTGAATCTGTTTCTGCAGAATCGATCGAGGATTCGGATAGGTCTGCTTCGGATGAAGATTCGGATAAATCTGATTCGGATAAATCTGATTCAGACAAGTCAGAACCATCCGTCATTGCTTGAGGAAAAGGTCCAAAGGCTCCGGCTGAATCGGCTGAAGCAGATTGGTCAAACTCAATCGCTGGTTGAGTCGCAGCTTCAGGCGTAGTCTCAGAAGGACTGGTCAAAGGACTGACCGAAGGAGCTACAGAAGGATTTGTAGAAGAATTGGCAGAATGCTCGGTTTGAGCAGCAGTTCCAGCTAAACCAGCTAAAGGCGCATTGAGACTGGAAATCAGCATATCGACGTTTTGCTGCGCGGCGATGCCTGACTGACCTGAGGCTGAAGTGAGCGTGACAGCATTGCTAAACAGCAGAGTAATGGCGGGATCACTGGCATTCGCAGCTGGCAGCTGAACCACCGGAACTTGCTCGAGCGCCGTTTTTACCATGCCCTCATAGCGAGCTCCTGCCGCCGCTTCGGGATTTTGGCTTTTGGCAGTAAAGAGAGTCACTTGATAGCGCAATAGCTCAAAGCCACAGCCCAGCAAAAACGCTGCGATCGCAGAACCGCCTAAAATGACTGCCTTTTGGCGCGGTTTTTGCCGCTGAAACCACTGGATCGATTGCTCAGTAGTCTGCCGAAGCTGACGACCGCTCTGCTGCATTTGCTGCTGACTGTGCTTCAGCCAGTGAGCCGTTTTTCGCTTGAGCGATTTTGGTCTAGACGATGCTCCCGGCTTCGTTTCCGGCTTCGTTCCCGGTTGGGTTTTCGGCACCGTGGGCTGAAAGGCGATCGTGGCAGGCACACTGCCAGAAGCAGCAACAGAAGCGGCAGCAACCGCAGGCATTTGCTCTGAAACTGGAGCCACAGAGTCTTGTAAGGCAACGTTTGAAGCAGTCGAGGCAGCAACCGCGATCGGCACAGGCTGCACGGAATTCACATCTTGATGTCCCGCTTGGAGAACTGTGGAGCGATGTCCCGCCTGGGGAACTGTCCCACGATCGGCTGCTTGGGCTGTCAGCCTTGTCTCTGTCCCTATTGGTTCTGCCACATTTGGGAAAGGAGAAACGGGGGCAAGATGGGCGGTTTGGGTCCAGAGTATTTCTGCCGAGCCGACAAGCTGCACCTTAAAGTGAACCGATTGAATCACAGGGGAATAAAGCTGGCTCAACCGCTCACCAATAAAGTGAACTAAGCGATCGCGATCGGGAGCTTGACGGCAGAGAATTTGTAGGGTGAGATGTCCGGGCTGATTGGTCGTCGCCTGGACACAAATCCCCTGCGCTACCAGATCGCGGTTCAACCAGAATGCGACTGCTCGCAAATTGCCCGCCCGCGCTAGCTTCACAACCGTCTCTTCCCAAGAGCTTTCTAAATTGGACATCTGCTTCACTCCTCCCGATCAGTTGCTCTGCCCTTACCATCTGCTGATTCATCTCGCTTCAGCGATACCTGCTGAGGATGATCTCAGTCCAGTGCAGCAGCTAAGTAACTTATTCTATTGCCATGCTTTGAATTTGAAGAACTTTACTGCAAGAATTTCGGCGAGAAGCAAGATTATTTTGCTCAGAAGTCGCGGCTATCCTATAAGTTGAGTCCTATCAGTGGTCGGCAAGTCAGCGGTCAGCAAGGGTTGCTCTGCGGTCTGCCTCTGTAATCCATAGCTGTGGTGAATAACTGCGATTCATGCCTTCAATTTTCAATTCTTCCAGCAATCCAGCTCAATCAGAAGATCAAGCCTCTGCTGTGTCAGGGCAACCAGGGTTAGAGCGGCAAGTCGTCCAGGCTTCGAGTATATCGGCTCGTCAGCCTGCTCCGGTAGACGCTTTGATGCCCGATGCCCTGCTGCTCAATGAAGCTTCTGCAATGCCCATCTCGCTGTCGATCGCCCGGCGCGGTCAGGTTCAGCCTCCCTTAGGGCTAATTATTACGATCGCGGTCAGTTTGATGGTTGCAGGGCTATGGTTCAACGCCTTTTGGCTGGGATTTTCTGGGGCAACCGTCGCGCTTCTGGTTTCGCTGCGTGTACTGTGGGTGGCAACCGCAGATGTCCTGATCGAACTGCTTTCTCCGCAGCAGCGCACCCTCTCGATCGGCATTGTGGGACTGATTGCAGCCGTGATCGGCTTTGTTTACCTCACGGGTGGAGCCGATCGGCTGAGCGAATTCCTCAGCCAGCTTAACTGGGATGCGGTGGGAGCGGCGGGAGAAGTAATCGGAGCCGTCGGGCAAATCTTGATTGCACTGCTGGCGGTTTACGTAGCGTGGCGGCAGTATGTGATTTCCAAAAATCTGACGATTCAGCAAAATTTAATCACGCAGCAGCAGACGATCGACACTTATTTTCAGGGAGTTTCTGACCTGGTGCTTGATGAAGAAGGGCTGCTCGAAGATTGGCCCCAGGAACGAGCCATTGCTGAAGGACGCACGGCTGCTATTCTCAGCAGTGTTGATGCCAACGGCAAAGCAAAAGTGCTGCGCTTTTTGTCGCGATCGAGGTTGCTTACCCCGCTAGAGCGCGATCGGCGATTGGGTCGTCCGATTCTGGATGGACTGGGCAGCTATGCCGAAGATCGGGAGTCGGGGGTGCGCGTAATTGATCTGGGGGTAATGCTGGCAAACGCCGATCTAGAAGGAACGGATTTGCGTTGGGTGGATCTCAGCGACATTAACTTGATTCGGGCAAACCTGAGCCGCTGTGAACTGGTGCGTGTCAACTTATCGCGGACGATCCTGTGCGGGTCGAATTTATCTGAAGCCGATCTACGCGGAGTGCGTTTATTCTACGGCTCGGTAGAAACAGCAACGCCTCGATCGCTGACCGATTTACCCAACTACAAAACAGGTGAATTTACGGGGGCTGTCGTGGAGGGAGCCGATTTCACTGGGGTTCAGCAGTTGTCAGCCGAGCAGCGATATTACTGCTGTGCCTGGGGCGGGTCAGCCACGCGATCGACGATTCCTGGCGGCTGCGAAGGCATCCCAAACCGATTAAATCGCTAGGGCGGCTGCAAATTCTCGCGTTTAATTGGTGCAGTGTGGTTTGTTACAGAACGAGTTCAGCAAGAGATATGATTGCCAAATTGCTAATTCAGAATTGATCGAAATTAGAAATTTTGAGCATTGAAAATCGGCGATTCTGTTAAAGATCTTTGTGATATTGCAATCCCATAATTTTCGATCGACCCAAACTAAATCTCAACCAAAATAGTGTTGAATATAAAAGTTGAATATAAACTTGTATCGCTTGGCACAAAGCTTTTAGTCGCTTCATAACAAAATCTGCAAAAAGCGACCGTTTATTGTTTAGTAATTTCAGGCTGTATCTGAAACCTTTGCTTGTAACTGGGCTTTTATAAAGTCTTTAGCCCTTGCCAGAGGGTCGTCCTGGAAATACAAAGCTTCCTTTCTAGAACTATCCTGTCTTTGCTGTCCCTTGTCTAAGACCTAATCAACTAGCCACTGTCCTATCAAATACCCCATAAACAAAAAATACAGCCCTGCGAATAGCACAAGCCCTAGCCCTACATACGTCCCAAGCATCACAATCAATACCATCCACCGGACTACTTTTGTCCCTCGCAGCTGTTGTCCAGCAATATCTACTGTATTGAAGGGCTGGCTCAACTGCCATAGTAATAGAACAAGATTGGTTGACAAGAGTCCTGCTAACCCTGCTGCTCCCCAGAGCCAGTAACTCTCTTGCACCTGTCGCACCCCCGGAATGAGTGACCCAGCATTGGCACTATTGGGTTGAAAGGCGGGGTCTCGGAGCGGGGAGACCTGATAAACAAATACGCCGCTGGCAATGGTGAGCAGCAGCAACAAGCCCAGGCTGACCCAGGCATAGAATGCTTGATGGCCGAGCGGCCCGTTGAATGGAGAATGGTTTGACTGCCTGCGGTTTCCGGTCATCTTTACGGGGACGGAATCGGGTTTGTTCAGGAACTAAGGGCTGGGGGCAAGGCACTGCTTGTGATCAAGGCTGACGCAATGGGAGGGAGCAAAGTGCCCTACCGAATGAGAGACATAATTCAGGACGTAGATTGCGCTTGCCTGCTTGACGACTCAGACTTAACCCATCGCTCGCTTTGATGCCCTGCTGCTATGAACCGTCCTGCACGGTC
The DNA here is from genome assembly GCA_014695325.1 of Cyanobacteria bacterium FACHB-502. Lineage (GTDB taxonomy): Bacteria > Cyanobacteriota > Cyanobacteriia > Elainellales > Elainellaceae > Leptolyngbya_A. Next base: position 38,830 of record JACJNZ010000034.1, read on the forward strand.
ACAAAGGACACCATTACACCAGAGCAGAAATACCCGAAAAGCGATCAATCAGAGCTGTCATCTTTCCTTCATTTCCTAACAGCCTCAGAGACCTCGGAGATCTAGTGTGCTGTGCTGACGCATTTGTTAATTTAGCTCGTTTAATTTTGACTGGAGGTCAGCATCGTATTGTTTAATGCGGACGTTATCACTGTGCATTAAACTCTCCCGCAACTGCCTAACCAAGGTTTCAATACCCTGACGAAGGTTCCGAGCAAACTGCACCCCAAAATCCAGAGCTGCCTGCTTCAGTTGTTGCTCCCCCTGTAATATTAAAGCTTCAGCACGATTGAGCTTCTCCATCAGTTCTTGAGCCATAATGCTACTCCAGAACTTTGAAGCGTTACGAGATTTGTGTTTTCCTCGCCATAGCACTTAAACTTGCAGCAAACAGAAAAGCCAAACAGAAAAGCCAAACAGACAAGCCAAGCAGACAAGCCAAAGTAAAGGAGTAGATTTTCTGAGTTCGTTGGGTCGAGTCAGGGTGTTTTGAGTTTTAAGTAGGTTTCTCATGAAAATCATCGGAACTTCATTGCTGTTGCCCGTTCCAACTGGCGTCCTTTGTATTGCGGCTCAACCTGCTGCATCCGAGAATTTGCAGAAGCATAAGGGCGGGTTAATCGGGGGTGCTCAAAAACTCAAGTTTTCGCTCATTGTGCCGACTTATAAAGAAGCGGCGAATGTTGAAGCGATCGTTCAGCAATTGACCCGGTTGCTCAATCCAGTTCTGGGCAATGATTATGAGATTATCCTGGTCGATGATGACAGCCCCGATCGCACCTGGGAAATTGCTCAGTCCCTCATGGCAACCTATCCGATGCTGCAAGTGATGCGGCGACAGCAGGAACGAGGGCTTTCGACGGCAGTGATTCGCGGCTGGCAGGCGGCACGAGGCGAAATTTTGGGCGTGATCGATGGCGATTTGCAGCATCCGCCGGAAGTGCTGTATCAGTTGCTTAAGGCAATTGAGGAAGGAGCAGATTTAGCGGTTGCCAGCCGCCATGTAGACGGGGGTGGCGTGAGTGATTGGAGTCCGACGCGCCGATTTTTGTCACGCGGAGCGCAGGTGTTAGGGTTGCTGATGCTGCCAAATGTGGTGGGGCGAGTGTCTGACCCGATGAGCGGGTACTTTCTCGTGCGGCGATCGGTAATTGCAGAACGACCGATGAGTCCGATCGGCTACAAGATTCTGCTTGAAGTGCTAGGGCGAGGCACGATCGGCGAAGTGGCAGAAGTGGGCTATGTGTTTCAGGAGCGGCAGGAGGGCGAAAGCAAAGTCACCTGGCGACAGTATCTGGATTACGTGGGTCACTTAGTCCGGCTGCGAACCAGTCAGGGCAGAATTGGGCGGCTGCGGCAACGCTTCCCGATCGAGCGATTTGTGCGCTTTGGGCTGGTCGGTTTGAGCGGGGTCTTTGTCGATATGGCGATGCTGTATTTGCTGAGCGACCCAACGATGCTGGGCTGGAACCTGACGCGCAGCAAAATCCTGGCGGCAGAGGTCGCAATTCTGAATAACTTTTTGTGGAACGATCGCTGGACGTTTGGCGATTTGTCGAGCTATCAGCACGGCTGGCAAAAGCGGCTGAAACGGTTTCTGAAATTCAACGCGATTTGCTTATCTGGACTGGTTCTCAACGTTTTGATTCTGAATGTGCTGTTCAACGTCTTCGGAATCAATCGCTATATTGCAAACCTGATGGCGATCGCTGCCGTAACGTTCTGGAATTTCTGGCTCAATTTGAAGTTGAGCTGGCGCGTGACGGATGCGAAGTAGGGGGTAGATGAGTGGATGGGTCAGTGAGTGGATGAGTCAGTCAGTGAGCGGGGGAGCGAATTATTCCACTTCGATCGTTTCTCCGATTTCTGCTGATCGCCTTGCTGCATCTGCAACTTGAAGCGCGTAGAAGCTGGAGTCCAGGCTGACGTAAATGGGGGTCCCGATCGTTAGATAATCCAGCACCTGGGCAGTATCTTTGGCAAAGAGTCCGCGCCGACTGCCAACTTCCAGTGAACGATCGCCTGCTGCGGTGGTGAGTTTTCCCTGTTCGCCGTCGATCGTGAGCGCACCTCGATCGCCTTGAATGGTCAGGGTGCGATCGGTTTGCCAGATCGCTTCGCCTTTGCCGTAAATCACTTCGGCAAGCAGTCCACTAGTAAACCGCAGGTGAGCAATGCAAAGGCAGGAAGAGAAATAGCCGGAGGCTTTAGAGCTATCCCAGAAGCGAGTTTGACAGCTCACGGTTGCCACTTTGCCAAAAAGATCGGTCAGGCGATGAATTCGCGAAACGGCTCCGACTAGCGGAAAGCCAAACTGCTCTCGGTGATAGCTCCACTTCTCAGGAGCGGGCTGCTGCGACATCAGGCTGGCAGAGCGGACATGAAAAGGAATCCCGACTTCGGGCAGGGCAGCCTTGATCGATTGGTGAATGCCGCTCAGCAGTTCGATGTGCTCGACGTGCAGCAGTTTGTTCTGACGCTTTGCCAGGTTGATTAGCTCAAATGCTTCGATCGCCCCTAGCGCAAGCGGATATTCCACCACAACGTGCTTTCCGTATTCCAGCGCAGTCCGGACAATTTTTTCATGCTCATAATTGGCAGAGCAAATCACGACCAGATCGACATCCGATCGCTCCACTAGCTTTTGCCAGGACTTAACAGCAGAAACACCGTGGGTTTGAGCAAAAGCGGCGATTTGATCAGGCTTGTGTCCAGCAATGGTAATGAGCTGCGATCGATCGTCTGCCTGAATCGCCTCTGCTCGTCGTGTCGCTGCATATCCAGTACCGACGATTCCAACTTGGATTGTTCTTGTTTGAGTGCCTGGCATAAGTTTTTCTTCAACGCGCTCCCCTCGGTCATTATTGCAGGCGATTACCCACAAAGGAAAACAGCTCATCGATCGGAGTTAAACTGATTTCTTGCGGGTTTCTTGTGCGTGAGGAATTGTTCTGGTTAAGGCTCAACATTGGAGGACGGCTCGATTCAAAATTGTCCAAAAGGCAATTCAACAATTCTGCGTTTTCGGGCTGGCGATCGTCTGTTTCCTGGGGGGTCAGTTCGGGATTGGGGTTTACCAGGCTGCGGCAGTTCCCTTACCTGCAACGTCGATTGTGGAAACCTTACAGCGAACCCCCCTGACGCTCGAACTTTTGCAGGAACGGCTAAAAGCTCCTACTGAAACTGAGGGAACTCGCCTGGTCGATCTGCGGCGATTAGAGATCGACTTGCGTTCTGAAAATGCTACGTTTCGCGATCAGTTTTACCGCCTGATCCAAACTCAGCTCCAGCGATCAACCCTTCCTCTGGGGCTAGATTTGAGCTATTCCCTGGTGCGGGGCGAACTGAAGATGAGTGATCTGGGAATTCGCACGCCCTTGTATGGGCAAACCCTACCGCCCTTTTTCACCGAACGGGAGCAGGCACAGCTGAATCGCGATCGTCGCCGTCTGTCTCAGGTCAACCAGCTTTCCCAATCATTGCTGCTTCAAACTCAGTTACCGCCTTTGCAGATTACGGTGCTGCGCGGTTCGCTCAATCTGGTGCAGACGCAGTTCGAGGGCTTTGTGAATTTTACAAACACTTTCTTTTTGGGGCGGGTCAACGCTCAGGGAGCCAGGTTTGAGCAAGAGACTGATTGGTCTGAGGCACGATTTAGCCAGCCTCTCACCTTGAGCAATGCCCTGTTTCTGCGTGAAGCTCGCTTTCGCAGCATTCTCTGGTTCGATCGCCTGCGGGCAAATCAGGTGCAGTTTGGCGCGAGCGTCACCTTTCAAAACAGCGAATTTCGAGCGACCGGAAGCTTTCACCAATCCGTTTTTCAGCAGACGGCAAACTTTACCCGAACCCTGTGGCAGCAAAACGCCGACTTTGCCCAGACGCGCTGGCAGAGTGCTGCTTTTTTCGATCGCAGCAAATTTGCTCAAGCCCTTTTTCTGACCGAATCCACGTTCGAAAAACTGCTCAGCTTCCGGCAGGCGCAGTTTGATCGATCGGTCAATTTGCGCGGAGTCAGTGTCCTCGATCAGGCAGATTTTGGCGATGCAAACTTTGCGTCAGGTGTACATCTGAATGTGCCTGACCTTCAATTTGATCCTCGCCATGCTTCGATCCTGGGAAATCCAGGACAGATCGGAGCGGTGCTGTCCGTCCCTACGCTGCAAGGCAACGAGACGCTGCTGCGAAACCTTGTGCAAAACTTTCGTCAGATGCAGCAAATTAGCGATGCGAATCAGATCGAATACACGGCGCAAAAACTTCGATCGCGCCAGATCTGGCAGCGCATTGTGGGCACGGATTTGAATACAGCAAGCACAGAGCAGCTTCAGCGGGCGGGCTTTTCAGCAAAACAGGCAGAAGCAATTCTGCAGGTCCGCAGCCAAACGCCGTTTCGCACAATTAACGATGTGCTGCGCCTCGAAGCGGTCGATCTGGCAACCTATGTTAAAGTGCGTGATCGCATTAGCGTCGGACGTTTTTCTTCTGCAACAGGCTGGCTGGGCGATGGCTTAAAGTGGCTGGGTCTGAGTTTGTTGCTACTGCTAACTCGCTATGGCACGAGCTTCTGGCTAATCTTCGGCGTGGGCATTGTCGGAGTTGCCTATTTTGGGCTGGTATTTTGGCTGATTGATCGCGTTCGTCGTCGCTACCCCAAACCGATTCTGCCTGACCGGATCGAGGTAGGGTGGATTTTGAGCGGGTTTAGTGTGATTACGATCGGCGGACTGGTTGCCATGTTTCGCAGTGCCGAACAGCCAATGCTGACGCTATTTTGTCTGGGATTGGTGACTTTGCCCATCCCGCTCGCCCTGGTCGCGCTCATCTATTGGCAAGGACGCTACCACGACCTGATGGATGTCAGCTATTTCGTTGAAGATGCGACCCTGCGCCAGTTGCGCTTTCTCATCGGCAGACTGCCCGTGATCCCCGCCTACCCGCTTTTTCGCGAACGCTATATGCCTATCCTGTGGAAACGTCGCTGGGGTTGGCTCAACTACTTCGATTTCAGCTTAAATAATTTGCTGCGATTTGGATTCAACGACATCCGCCTACGCGATGAACACGTACCCGGACTGATTACGACCCTTGCCTGGTATCAGTGGAGCCTCGGACTGCTTTATCTTGCGCTGCTGCTCTGGACGCTTTCGCGGACGATTCCCGGATTGAATCTGCTGATTTACTTTAAATAAACAAGTAGGAAATAGGCAAGTAGGCGATCGCCTTTCACCGATAGTCGATCGGCAGCTTTTCAACAGGGGGAGTGAACTGCGATAAAATCACAGAGAGTCTTAACAATTGTTCACCTTCACTCCCATTGCTAATTCGATGGCACTTCCTCCAGCCGATACGCCACTCTACAACCATCCTCTACCCGATATCGAATCCTGGCTTCAGTCAAAGGGCTGTGAGCAGGACGAAAACGATATTCACCGCTGGCATATTCAGCAGCCCGCCTGGACAGCAGAAATTTCAATGGAGGTCGATTCGCTGCTGGTTCGCTACCTGGAAGCTGCTCAAGACGGAGGGGATATTCAGCGATCGTTCAAATATTCCCTGAGCCGTCAGGATCTCGATGAAGCCATCTTCTCCGGTCCCTAAACGGCTATAAGGAAATTAAACCTTGCCAAACCGCCGATCGCGCTGTTGATACGCCGAAAGTGCCTGGTGAAACTCTGCCCGGTTAAAGTCGGGCCACAGGGTGTCGGTGACGTACAGTTCTGCGTAAGCAACCTGCCACAGTAAGAAGTTACTGATTCGCATCTCGCCACTGGTTCGGATCAGCAGATCGGGATCGCTGTTGCCTGCGGTGTAGAGGTGTCGCTCAAACAGGGCTTCGTCGATTTCACTAGGGTCAATTAAGCCCTGCTGGACTTTGGTCGCGATCGATCGGCAAGCCTGAAGAATCTCCTGCCGTCCGCCGTAGTTGGTTGCAACAGTAAACTGAATTCCCGGATTATTGCGGGTTGTTTCGACTGCTTTCGTAATCTCGTCTTGAAGCGAGGAGGGCAGGGCTTGCAGATTGCCGACAAACTGGATGCGGACGTTCTCCGACATCATTTCCCGCAGCTCTTGCCGCAGAACTCGCTCAAATAGGGTCATCAAAAAATCGACTTCTTCCAGGGGGCGACCCCAGTTTTCCGTGGAAAAGGCGTAGGCGGTGAGTGCCTCAACGCCCCAATCCCGACAGCAGCGCAGCAAATCCTTCAGCGTATCGACTCCGCGCCGATGCCCCATGATTCGAGGCAGACCGCGCTGTTTTGCCCAGCGACCGTTACCGTCCATAATCACCGCAACGTGCTTGGGTAACCGTGCCCGATCAAGGTCAGGCGGTAAAACTTGCAGGTAGGTCTGTTGTGCCGTGATCGATTGTGCCGTCATTTTTTCTCCCGTGAAGCCGATGATGAAAAGCGAAACAGGCGTGAAACCAGCGCGGCGATTCGAGTACCGAGTTGACGACCAAGGCTCCGCAACTGCGGCGCGACCACTTCGCGATCGACCGTTTGAGAAAATTTCTGCCTGAGCAACTCCCTCAGTTTACTGCTGGTTAAGGGTCGATTGAGGATACCCCGTTCTGCCAGGGAAATTGACCCCGTTTCTTCAGATACAACGACGCAAACGCAATTTTCGACTCTTTCCGTAATGCCCATTGCAGCTCGATGACGAGTGCCTAACTGGCGCGAAGCCGTTCGCTCCGAAATAGGCAAGATTACGCCTGCCGCAACGACCCGCGACCCACGAATCAAGGTCGCGCCGTCATGGAGCAGCGTCGAGGTCTGAAAAATGGTCTGAATCAGTTCCTTAGAGACTTCGGCATTGAGCCGCACCCCCGGAACAGAAAAATCGCGCTCGTCGATCGTCCCATTAGTCTCCAAGATGAGCAGTGCCCCGGTTCGGTTTTGAGACAATTCTTTGACCGCATCAACAATTTCGTCAATCACGCTGTCCGCCTTAGGAACGGCTTCCTTTGCAGGACGGATAAGCTGAAGGACTTCACCCCGCCCAAGTTGTTCGAGCGATCGGCGAAACTCCCCCTGCAAAATTAACGCCATTGCCACCGCAGAGCCAATCACCAGCTTTTCTAGCACAAAAGTGAGCAGCCGTAGCCGCAGCGCACTTCCCAGCGCAGAAGCCAGCATCAGAATGATCAAGCCGCGCACCATCCAGAGCGTTCGCCGTTCGCCGATAATCACCAGGATCATATAGGTCAATACCAGCACCAAGCCAACATCGATGACGGGCAGCAGCAAGGACCAAGCCCAGCTAAGGTGTGTCAGCCATTGCCTCAAAAAAGAACCCATCGGATTGATTCTGGTTTACCCTTCTCCAAGTGACCTTAGGAACCGGAAAGACGAGGGTGAGGCGAAAAAACTTCATGGGTCTTTCATGCCTCAGCCTGATTCTTGTATTTCGCTTAAACTAATCTCTCGAACAGACTAATCTCTCTGGCAAGGAATCCTGTCGGATTAAATCCTGATAAGTTTCCCGTTGCAGAATCACGCTGGCTTCACCCTGGTTAACCAGGACTGCCGCCGGACGAGGCAACCGATTGTAGTTGGATGCCATGCTGTAGTTGTATGCCCCAGTCGCCATCACAACCAGCACATCCCCTGCCTTAGTTTCGGGCAAGCTTGCCTGCTTGATCACAATATCCCCAGATTCACAGTGTTTGCCTGCAACCCTAACCGTCTCTGTCATCAGTGCAGACATCCGGTTTGCGACTGCTGCCCGGTAAATCGACTGATACGTGATCGGACGTGGATTATCCGACATCCCGCCATCCACACTAACGTATGTTCGGATACCTGGGATCACTTTTTGACTACCGATCGTATAAGCCGTGACGCAGGCAGAGCCAATCAGCGATCGCCCCGGTTCAGCAATTAGCTTGGGCAAGGGCACCCCTTGAGCTTCACAAGCTTTCACCACGCCTTCACACACCACTTTTACCCATTCATCAATGCTGGGCGGATCGTCGGATTCTGTGTAGCGAATGCCCAAACCGCCGCCGATGTCGAGTTCCTGAACTGGTAAGCCGTACTGTGCCGCCTTGCTCATCCACTGTACCATCACGCTACCCAGATCGCCGTGGGGCTGGATTTCAAAAATCTGAGAGCCAATATGGGCGTGTAAGCCGACACAGTTCAGCTCCGGCTGCTGGCTAATGTACTGAAAGACAGATTCAAGCTGATCGGGGTCAAAGCCAAATTTGCTGTCGATGTGCCCGGTGCGGATGTATTCGTGCGTATGGCACTCAATACCAGGCGTAATCCTCAGCATGATTCGAACTGAGGAGCTCGGCTTGAGGGCAACCAGGGTTTTGAGTTCGTGCCAGTTGTCAGCAACGATCGTACAGCCTGACTCGATCGCATACTGAAGCTCTTCGATCGACTTATTATTGCCGTGGAAATAGGTTACCTCAGGTTTCAATCCGGCTTTGAGTGCTGTGTACAGTTCGCCGCCGGATACCACGTCAATCCCTAAGCCTTCGCTAGCGACGATCGCGTTCACTGCCAGACAGTTCCAGGCTTTCGAGGCGTAGATCACCAGCGACTCTGCCGGATAGTATTTTTGGAAGGCTTGTCGATATTGCTGGCAAGCGGTGCGGAGCGTTTCTTCGTCCAGAATATAAAGCGGTGAGCCAAAGCGTTTCACTAGATTGACAACATCACAGCCACCAATCTCTAGATGGTCTTGCTCATTCACGCGTGCCGTCAACGGCAGCAAAAATTGGTTGGGTGAGGCGTTATTAGAAATCTCAGTCATCACATATTGACGACCGGATTGAACAACCTCGACAGTCGGAGTTGAAACCATTCCTATATCTCTATCCTTAAACTCGCTGAAACTTGCCTGAAAGTCCTGGCTGAACTTGCTTACCAAGGTAAGGGGTGCAGTCTTTAGATCGCTGAATGTCGATTCGCGTTCCTGCCTCACCTAATACTCAGTGTACAATTGGGGGCTGTGCATCCTGAAACTGATTTTCAAAGACCTTTGTGAATTTCCTCAAGTTAGAGCTGCTGACTGAAGATCTGTTACCCGATGTGGTTGAACTCGATCGCCGCTGTCTAGGTGGTTTGTGGTCGATCGAAGGCTACCGTCGCGAAATTGAAAGTCCAAACAGCGATTTGCTGGTTCTGAAGCAAGAGGCGATCGAAGGGGAGAGTTTTGATGCTGAATCAGAGCATTGCCCCGCCCCCCAACCCCTTCCGAGCGGAGGACTTTTGAGCCATCAAAATCTTTCCCCATCTCAAAGCTCCCCCTGCATGGGGAATTTAGGGGGTGATGCAGGACTTCCAACTTCAACTCAGCAGTCCTCAACTTCCCTGATTGGCTTGGGCTGCCTGTGGGCGATCGCTGAAGAAGCACATATCACCGTTCTGGCGATCGATCCCGCTTATCGGCAACTGGGACTCGGCCAGGCAATTCTCTACGCGCTCCTTGTTTCGGCAAATAAACGTGGCTTGGAGTGGGCAACGCTGGAAGTGCGGGCAGGAAATGCGGCAGCAATCCGGCTGTACGAGAAATTTGGCTTCCGAGAAGTGGGGCGGCGCAAAAGGTATTACTCCGATGGTGAAGACGCGCTGATTTTGTGGCGAAGCGGGCTGCAAAAACCGGAGTTTCGGCTGTGGGTTCAGGAGGGCGATCGGGAGGTGCGCGATCGATTACGAGAGTCTAACTACGAAATTTCGCTAGAACCTGCCCTGCAAACCTCTTTTACTGAAATTTCCTAAATTTTCCGCTTGACTTTTGATGCTGTTTTTAATAAAAATCCCCCTTTGGAGGTAGCTTCTTAGTTTTCTCTCTTCATCGGCTAACCCATCAGGATTTCAGGGGATCAGCAGCCCGCTTGATTCGGAGATCCCTACCTTGGACGAGCTGTTCATCAGTGACAGCTTGAGAATTTTCCTATGCTAAAATCAGCGTACCGGCACGCACCAGGTGATAAAGGAACGCCATGTTTGAACGCTTCACAGAAAAAGCCATTAAGGTGATTATGCTTGCCCAGGAAGAAGCCCGTCGCCTGGGACATAACTTCGTGGGTACAGAGCAGATCCTCCTGGGTCTGATTGGAGAAGGGACCGGCGTCGCCGCCAAAGTGCTGAAATCTATGGGTGTCAATCTTAAAGATGCCCGGATTGAAGTTGAAAAAATCATTGGTCGAGGTTCCGGCTTCGTCGCAGTTGAGATTCCCTTCACGCCTCGCGCTAAGCGGGTTCTAGAGCTATCGCTTGAGGAAGCTCGACAGCTTGGACACAACTACATTGGTACAGAGCATCTGCTGCTGGGACTCATCCGCGAAGGCGAAGGGGTTGCTGCACGAGTGCTGGAAAACCTTGGCGTTGACTTGTCCAAGGTTCGGACGCAAGTCATTCGAATGCTGGGCGAAACCGCCGAAGTGTCTGCCGGAGGAAGTCAAGGACGCACCAAGACTCCCACCCTGGACGAGTTTGGTTCCAACCTGACCCAAATGGCAGCCGAAGGCAAGCTCGATCCCGTAGTCGGTCGCCAGAAAGAAATCGAGCGCGTAATTCAGATCCTCGGTCGTCGTACCAAAAACAACCCGGTGTTGATTGGAGAACCCGGTGTAGGTAAAACGGCGATTGCAGAAGGTCTGGCACAGCGCATTTCCAACAACGATATCCCCGATATCCTCGAAGAGAAGCGTGTCGTCACGCTAGACATCGGTTTGCTGGTAGCAGGAACCAAGTATCGGGGTGAATTTGAGGAACGTCTTAAGAAAATTATGGATGAGATCCGCCAAGCGGGTAACGTCATCCTGGTGATCGACGAGGTTCATACCCTGATTGGAGCAGGTGCAGCCGAAGGGGCGATCGATGCTGCCAACATTCTGAAGCCTGCTTTGGCACGGGGCGAACTCCAGTGTATTGGTGCGACGACACTGGACGAATACCGCAAGCACATCGAGCGGGACGCTGCCCTGGAACGCCGTTTCCAGCCTGTCATGGTGGGTGAACCGACGGTTGATGAAACGATTGAAATTCTTCACGGTCTGCGCGATCGCTACGAGCAGCACCACAAGCTGAAAATTTCTGACCTGGCCTTAGAAGCTGCCGCGAAGCTGTCTGACCGCTACATCTCCGATCGCTATCTGCCGGACAAGGCGATCGACCTGATTGATGAGGCAGGCTCTCGCGTTCGTTTGATCAACTCCCAGCTGCCCCCGGCCGCGAAGGAACTCGACAAAGAACTGCGCCAAGTTCTGAAAGAAAAAGACGATGCGGTGCGTTCTCAGGACTTTGACCGGGCAGGCGAACTGCGCGATCGGGAAATGGAAATTAAGGCGCAAATTCGCTCGATCGCTCAGAACCGCAAGACTGATTCCACTGAAGGTGATGATTCACCGGTTGTGGATGAAGAGGATATCGCTCACATTGTTGCTTCCTGGACAGGTGTTCCGGTGAATAAGCTGACGGAATCTGAATCCGAGAAGCTGCTGCACATGGAAGACACCCTGCATACGCGCATGGTTGGTCAGGAAGAGGCAGTCAAGGCAATTTCTCGCGCTATCCGTCGTGCCCGTGTGGGTCTGAAGAATCCCAACCGTCCGATCGCAAGCTTTATCTTCTCGGGTCCAACTGGGGTAGGTAAAACTGAATTGGCGAAGACGCTGGCTTCCTACTTCTTCGGCTCTGAAGAAGCGATGATTCGTCTGGATATGTCGGAGTACATGGAGCGGCACACCGTTTCTAAGCTGATTGGTTCGCCTCCAGGCTACGTGGGCTATAACGAAGGCGGTCAATTGACTGAGGCTGTGCGTCGTCGTCCCTACACCGTCGTTCTGTTTGACGAGATCGAGAAAGCGCATCCGGATGTGTTCAACATGCTGCTGCAAATCCTGGAAGACGGTCGCCTGACCGATGCGAAAGGACGCACAGTGGACTTCAAGAACACGCTGCTGATCATGACCTCGAACATTGGTTCTAAGGTGATTGAGAAGGGCGGCGGTGGTCTGGGCTTCGACTTTACTTCGGAAAGCCAGGACGAAGCGAATTACAACCGCATTCGATCGCTGGTGAACGAAGAACTGAAGCAGTACTTCCGTCCTGAGTTCTTGAACCGTCTGGATGAAATTATCGTCTTCCGTCAGCTCAAGAAAGAGGAAATCAAGCAGATTGCCAATATTCTGCTGAAGGAAGTTACGGGTCGCCTCACCGAGCAGGGCATTACCCTCGAAGTGACCGAACGCTTCATGGAGCGTCTGATCGAAGAGGGCTACAACCCCAGCTATGGGGCACGTCCGCTACGTCGGGCAATCATGCGCTTGCTGGAAGACTCGCTCGCAGAAGAAATTCTATCCGGTCGGGTCAAGGGCGGCGACACCGCAGTGGTGGACATCAACGAAGACGGACAGGTGCAGGTTCGTCAGGGCGAGAAGCGCGAACTGTTGCCTCAAGCCGTTGAATAGTCGTTGAGTCTTGAAGGCTAACAAAAGCTAAATTGAAGGACGGTAGTTCGGTCAGGCGATCGGGCTACCGTTTTTTTATTTCTGGACTAGATATGAAGATCCTGCTGCTCAGTTGCTAGGGCATCAAACACCACTTCAAATTTGCATCCCGGATCAAGACGACGCAAAATTTTGGCGTAGCCGTCCGCATCGGAGTAGTGATAAAACCAGCCCACGTCAACTCGCCGCATCTGGGGCAAAAGGCGCACGACAGCCCACCGCTTCCGTAAGCGATCGCTATAAGTCATAATAGGTTGTCTCCTAAATTAACAATGGAGCTTGAGCCAGTGCAGAACTTCTCAGGGGACGCACTGGTTTTTAGCTATGAGCACTGTACCACACAACGTCACCTTGTATATACAAGGTTAGACCTTTAGAAGCGATCGTGCCTGTTTGAGATTTAGAGCGTTGACAATCCGGTGGCGACTGAGGGAAATTATGGCTCGGCAACGCATGACGAATAAGCGTTTAGCCGACTTGATGGGCGTTCACCCAAATGCGGTATCCCATTTAAAGAATCAGGACATCATGCCGCGCATTGGCGCAGAAACACTAGACGCACTCTGTAAGTTTTTGGACTGTACTCCGTCTGATTTGATTGAGTATGTGCCGGATGAAGAATGATGAGGGCGATCATTAGGTGATCGGGCTATAGTTTTCTGTTGGAACTTCCTGATCCAGCAACTTCTTGGGTAGCGACTCTATACATTCTTCCTGATTCACCCGCCTTTTACAGGTAAGCTTACGCAGAGCAAGCATAGGGTAAAGCCCAGAAAGATATTGAGGGATACCCTGTAGGGTCTGCGAACCTTAGATTAGAAATGGCAAGTATTTTAGCGGATGGGTATGATTTTATAAGTTGAGAGGTTAAGCATATTGGTAGGCTAAGTTGATAATGGAGCCCTCAAACCGGATAAAAATAATTTCAGAAATTGCGCGTAGCCTAGACTCTGAAGAGTATTCGTTAATAGATTTAATACTCCGACAATTTGGGCTTCCTTGGGCAGACCAATGGAATGGGGACAAAACCAGCTACGTTATTGAAATGATTGAAGGAGGGGATGATCAAACCCTATTGAGTTTGGCATCTCATCTCGGAATTAACTCCGTAAATAATCCTGGCGTAACAAAGTTTACCCGTGCTGAGATAAAAGACCTTTTACAGAACATTAATCAGCAAAAAGCTGTGATGATTAATGTTGCCACTGGCGGTTCACGTATCCAAGAAGTAAATGAGGAATACAAAGAAAGAAGAATTTCAGTAATGTCAAAATTACAAACGATGGGTCTTCAAGACCCTAATCCATTTTCAGATCTATGGAGTTGGTATAACAAATGGAGTGATGGGAGCTTGCCAACTTATGGATCTCGGCGAGAATATATTTCTAATTTATATCAACAACTTGTTGATAATTTAATAGTTCTACTGCAACAAGTAGAATCTCAACAGCTCCTAGAGCCTACAGGTTGGGCTAGAGTTGATCGCAATATAGACAAAATAGTAAGAGCATTAGCTAATGCTCATAATGAGGAGGATTACCAAGCAGCAGGATTACTATGTCGAGAGACAATCATATCTCTAGCGCAAGCAGTATATGACCCAGAGAAGTATTCCTCTTTAGATGGGGTGGCTCCAAGTGAAACTGATGCAAAAAGAATGCTTGAAAGCTATATTGCTGTTGAATTAGCTGGCGGTTCAAAAGAGGCTTTACGGAAGTATGTTAAGGATGCTTATCAATTAGCTGTTACCCTTCAACACAAACGGAATGCAACTTTCCGAGAGGCGGCTCTCTGTGTAGAAGCTACTCGTTCGCTTGTAAACTCCATTGCAATTATTTCTGGGCAGAGAGAGCTATAGTGCAGGCTAATAACCCCGGTGCGGCAGGTTGATCAAAGCCGCTTGTGGTGTTGCAAAAGTTGTCGCAACAGCTGACTGGGAACGCTACTTAGCGGGAGGAAGCAATCGCCCTCATTCCCCTTGAGCCAGCCTAACCTCGAACCTGCCAGCATTCTATCTGTTACCATCAGAACAAAGTTAACCCAAGTGTTACCAACGCCTTTAGCGATCGAGCCATCATTTATCCAGAGATTGTAATAAAGGAATGAGTTTCGATTTCTCAACTACATAAACTTTTTGGACTTTGTTCGATCGAATTGAAACTTCTGCATTTGAGAAAGCGACGATCGCAGTTACATAACCCAGGTTCTTTTTCTTCCTAACCTGCAAAGCCTGCTTCGTCGCCTGCGTCAGGAAATCCTTCTCGAACGGGTAAGTCATTTTTCCCATCTGACGCTGGAGCTGTTTTCCGTCCGTGATGACTGTGCCGCGATGCGATTTGACATCAATGACAAAAGCTTTTTTTTGAGGAGAAATGCAAACGATGTCAGCATCTCCTAGTCGATTTCCTAAATGCATTCCGTACTCAATCTGCCAGCCTGCCTGCTGGAGTGGAAGCATCGCTTGAGCCATGTCTTCCTCACCTTTAGCCCCCTGGTCAGCATGATTAGCACGCTTCCACAGATAGATTCCGTTTGCCATTGAGCCTATCGCGATCACAATAAGGAGAGCGTAAAGGGCTGGTGGCAGATTTAGCGAGGGCTGAGTTTGAGTAGGATTCAGAGCGGACATCTGTTTCAGGAAATTTTCGAAAAGCCTCTCCAGAAGAAATGGAAAGGCAATGGCTAAAGCGGCTGAGGAAAAGGAAGCGATCGCCTTAATCCTTCTTCTGATTGCAAGCTGGCGGACATTTTGTCCAGCTCCTCGTTGAGATTGCGGCATTGGATTGGCATTGAGTGAAACTGATATAGAGTGCCCAGTATGAATGAGCAATTGCCGCAGTTTATTTCAGGTGTAGTCGATCGCCTACAGTCGATTCCAGGGCTTTTTTGATGGTTTCACGTTTCTCACAACAAGTCTTTCGGCAGAGGTTTATACAAACTGTAGCAAGTAGCTTGCGATAAGCTGTATCCCAAAAATGGGATCGTGATTCGCTTGGAGATTAATAATGGCAACCCTCACGCTTTACGGAACTCCGATTAGTGTTTATGTTCGTGCGGTTCGGCTTTTGCTGGAAGAGGCAGGCGCGAACTATGACCTGAAGGAAGTCGGAATTTTTGACGGTCAAAACACTGCGGCTGAATACCTGGCGAAAAATCCTTTTGGTAAAGTTCCAACACTCGATATAGACGGAACTGCGCTGTACGAAACAGTCGCGATCAATGAATATCTCGATGAAGCTGTCGCGAACGGCAAATTTAGCCCGTCTGATCTTCTCCAGAAGGCGAAAATGCGGCAAATCATGGCGATTGTGGATAGCTATTTGTATGGACCAACTATTCGATCGATCGTCATTCAGCGGGTCATTGTGCCAAGTCAGGGCGGCAAAACGGATGAGGAGGTGGTGAAAGGGGGAATCGATCCTGCGAAGAAAGCAATGGAGGCGATCGAATCAATTGCGATTTGTAGCCCCTATCTCATGGGTAGTGAACTCACTTTGGCTGATTTTCACCTGATCCCAGTTTTCGTTTATTTTGCGAACACGCCTGAATTTGATACAGTGACGGCTCAGACTCCGAAGCTGAAGGACTGGTGGCAGAAGGTTAGTCAGCTTCCGTTAGTGCAGAAGGTTTGTGGATAGGTCTGAAAGGTTTTGCAGCCCCCTAAATCCTCTAATTTCGAGCGACTTTGAACCTTAAAGAAGGTTTGCGATCGCGTCTGATGATTCTTAACCTTGCTGTAAGCAACAGTCGATCGAATCAGAGATACCGTAGTAGGGAAAGGGCATTCTGCTGATTTCAAAGTCCCGCATTTATGGGGGATTTAGGGGGCAGTGCAGGAGCCCTGAGACTTCTCAAATATCCTCTAATCAGGCTCAAACCTGGCACATTTCCGATTCTCAAATCTATGTCGATCGTTTTGACGCACCGCATTTCTAAAGAGTCTCAGGCTATTTCTTCTTCTGTCCCTCAATTAATGTTGAGCTTAACTGCGGAAGAGCGAACGCGATCGCGCTACTATTTCCAAACTCTAGAAGGCGAAGGCGTTTATCTGCGGCTCGCTAGAGGAACGGTGCTGCAAAACGGGGATCTGCTTTACTCTGAAGACGGTGAGACGATCGTGCAGGTTATTGCAAAGCCCGAGCCCGTGATGACCGTGCGGGCGCATACGCCTCTAGAACTGCTGCGGGCTGCTTATCATCTGGGAAATCGACACATCGCGCTTGAGGTGACGGAAACTTATCTACGTCTTGCCCCTGATCCCGTCCTCAAAGATTTGATTCAGCGTATGGGGCTGCATATCACCGAGGAAGTCGTTCCCTTTCAGCCTGAGGCAGGCGCATATACTCAAGAGTCTGGACATCACGCTGCCCATCACACTCATCAGGCTGCTCATTCCCACTGATTTTGCTTTTTTCCTTCCCCTCTTGCTTCAACACTCATGTTCACCCATTCATCTCAACCTTTGCTGCGATTGTTGCAGCTTGTGAGTCCTGCTTTGCCTGTAGGCGCATTTAGCTATTCTGAAGGGCTAGAAACGCTGGTGCAGGCTGAAAAAATTACAGGAGCAGCGACGCTTCAACCGTGGCTCATGCAGGAATTGCAGTATGGCGCGGTGCGGGTAGAAAGTGCAGTGCTTTATCAAATGTATGAATGCGCGAAACAGCAGGATCTCCAGCAGCTCAACAACTGGAATCAGTGGCTTTCTGCGTTTCGGGAAACGGAAGAATTGCGCGAACAAAGCTGGCAGATGGGACGATCGCTTGCACGCTTGCTGATCGACCTTGATCCTCAATTCCGGGAAGTTTTAGCTGAAATCAAAGAACCCCATCACTTTGTAACTGCCTTTTCGATCGCCGCTGTCCACTGGCAAATTGATGCCTTTTCTGCTGTATTGGGCTACCTCCAAAGCTGGAGCGCAAATCTAGTCAATGCTGGAGTTCGGCTCATTCCGCTCGGACAAACGCAGGGACAAAAGCTGTTGCTTGATTTGTATCCAGCAATTGAATCGACCGCTCAAGACGTTATCCAAAGTTCAGCAGATTCTCTGTTCTGCTGTAGCTGGGGCTTAGCGATCGCCAGTATGAATCACGAAACGCTATATTCTCGTCTTTTTCGCAGCTAGGCGAAGCTGAGCAGTTTTGAGAATGAGAACTGTTTTTTCTGCTGCGATCGAGATACTTCCTCAGTTAGACGCTTTGCGTTTATTTTCTGTCTAGAGTCTCTTCTATCAGAGACAAAGACTTGGCTAGGGAAAGTATCGAAAATATGAATCAAATCTGGTTTGCGATCGGCTGTTTGGGGATGGCACTGGGAGCATTGATCTTTGGCTTCGGCGCACACAATGCCCAGAATGAGCGATGGCGTATTCTTTTTACTCTTAACTTTTTTATTGCGGCGATCGCTTCCGTCCTGTATCTTGCAATGTGGACAGGGCATGGTCAGAGCATTGTCTACGATCGTCCCACCTATTGGGTGAGATACGTCACCTGGATTCTCTCAACTCCATTGCAAATTCTTACGGTTACTTATCTGGGCGGAACCAGTTTGGCATTCACAGGTGCAGTGGTTGGCGCAGATATTTTGATGATTGCCACGGGCTTTGTGGCCACAATGTCACCCAAACCTATCAGCTATATCTGGTACATCGTGAGCTGTGGATTTTTTATCGGCATGTTCTACATGCTGTTTAATCAATATCGATCGCAGGCAAATGCAAAACATCCTCGATCGCGTCGTGTTTTCACTAAACTCATCACCGTACATCTGATCCTGTGGCTAATCTACCCCGTGATCTGGATCTTGGGCGGAACAGGATTCAATTTAATCAGCAGCACGGTGGAAACTGCTTCCTACACCATTCTTGATCTGGTTGCCAAAGTTGGTTTTGGCTTCCTCGCACTTAATTCATTTAAGCAGCTCGACCAGGCAGGCGAAGCACCACGACTGGAGCGCGTTCTCTCCTAGCGACTGCAACGGGTAGCCATCTTTATAATTTCAAGCTTTAAGAAAAGGTGAACTCAGGTTCATCCTTTTTGCTTTTAAGGCATCAGCACATACACCGTGTTGCCTGGCTGGAGCAGTTGCCATTGATTAACTGCACTACGTTCAACACATCCATGCTTTTTAAGCAAGGACTGTTCTGCATTGTTTGATTGGCTTGTTCTCGGTGTCTCAAGCTGAGATGGACGCGAAGCAGTTTCGTACCAGAGCGAAAGATGAAGATAAGCTAATGTTTCCATAATTCCTCGTCCCAAAGGGGCAATATCAGCAGTAAAGCAGTAAATCCGAGTTAGGAGCTAGCTTCCCGGATACGGTTCTTCAAGCGTCACTTCCCTTAGACAAGAAAAATGCAGTTTTTTCTCCTCAAATCTGAGAAAATTTTTCCAGAAGGGTGGACACTTGCCCAATTGACCCGTCTTCTTTAAGCTGTACTGCTGAAGTTGGACTTCGCTTCGATCGTCCCGCTGGGGAAACTGCTTCGATCGCAAGATTTAAGCAAAAGAAACTCAGGAAGAGTTTAAGGAAATCACAATGCACACGCTGCGAGTTGGAATTGCTGGACCGGTTGGCTCAGGAAAAACTGCCCTGGTAGACGCGCTTTGTAAGCTGTTGCGAGAACAATACAGTATCGCCGTCGTCACCAACGATATTTACACTCAGGAAGATGCTCAATTTCTGGTGCGAAGTGAGGCACTGGAGCGCGATCGAATTGTGGGCGTTGAAACAGGGGGCTGTCCCCATACGGCAATTCGAGAAGATGCGTCGATTAATCTAGTGGCGATCGAGCAGCTTGAACGACAGTTTCGTCATCTAGATCTCATCTTCGTAGAAAGTGGCGGCGACAACCTGGCTTCCACTTTTAGCCCAGAGTTAGTCGATTTAACGATTTATGTGATCGACGTAGCAGCAGGGGACAAGATTCCTCGTAAGGGAGGTCCCGGCATCACGAAGTCAGATTTGCTAGTGATTAACAAAATCGATCTTGCACCGCTCGTTGGCGCAGACCTGGGCATAATGGAGCGCGATGCCCGCAAGATGCGAGGCGACAAGCCGTTTGTCTTTACCAATATCAAAGCAAGGCAGGGACTTGAAAGCGTAATCAATCTTATTGAGCTGCACTTGGGTAAAGCTGTCGCATAACGAACTGATTTTCGCGAGGCTTACAGCGTTTTTCACTCATGTAAGGTATGGGGAGCACAGCCCTCACACCCCATTTTTTGTACTTCAATCGCCTGGATAAGGCTGTATAGACTCAAGCAAACCGAAGAAAAGCAACTTCGGCAAGTGGAAGGATAAAATCCCCAACGCGAAACAAAATAAAACTTAAGAAACAATTAAAAGTTGTTGAAAAACGTGAGGGGAGGACAGACTAAGCATTGCCCTACCCTTTGCCTTGTCAGCAGTCTACGCCTGGTATTGGCTGAACTATCACAATCCACCAAGTTTGTTATTTGAACGCAAAGGACTTTTGCGACGGATATCAAATGGCTAAGGAGTAAAATTATGTATCCCTTGATACAAATTATTATCTCTCTAAAGACATAACATCACAAACTATTGGAGTTTCTTGTGATGTCTCTCTGTGGTGTTTTGTTCCTGAAGTAGGAAGTGGTGAATTCATGTCAAGGCAATTTGGTCGGCGTAAATTTCTGGTCTATGGTTCTGCTGCGCTGGGAACCAGCATTTTGCTCAAATCCTGTGCAAACTCTGGCACGACGACTTCTTCAACAGCAGAGTCTCCCGCAGCAACCACCGCAGCATCTCCCGCAGCTGCCAGTGGAGACACAATCAAGGTTGGTATTCTGCACTCGCTGAGCGGCACGATGGCAATCAGCGAAAAGAGCGTGGTTGATTCCACGCAATTGGCGATCGAGCAAATCAATTCAAGCGGCGGCGTATTGGGCAAACAAATTCAGCCCGTCCTGGAAGATGGAGCTTCTGACTGGCCCACCTTTGCTGAAAAAGCCCGCAAGCTGATCGAAGAAGATCAGGTCGTGGCAATCTTTGGCTGCTGGACTTCTGCAAGCCGCAAAGCAGTTCTGCCCGTGTTTGAGCAGAAGGATCACATGCTGTTCTATCCGGTTCAGTATGAAGGGCAGGAGTGTTCCAAGAATATCTTCTACACCGGAGCCGCACCCAACCAGCAAATTGAGCCTTCGGTAGACTGGCTGTTGCAGAACAAAGGCAAGGACTTCTACCTGGTCGGCTCGGACTATGTGTTCCCGCGTACTGCAAACACCATTATCAAGGCTCAGCTTCAGGCGAAGGGCGGCAGAACGGTGGGTGAAGACTACCTCCCCCTTGGCAACACTGAAGTTGCACCGATTATTACTAAAATTCGCACAGCCCTTCCAAACGGCGGCGTAATCTACAACACGTTAAACGGCGACAGCAACGTTGCCTTCTTTAAGCAGCTTCAGGGTGCAGGCTTGACGGCAGACAAGTATCCGGTCATGTCAGTCAGTATTGCAGAGGAAGAAGTGAAGGCGATCGGCACAGATTTCCTCAAGGGACAGTTCGCTGCATGGAACTATTTCATGACCGTTGACAGCCCTGAGAACAAAGCATACGTAGATGCGTTTAAGGCGAAATTTGGCGGCGATCGCGTGACCAATGACCCTATGGAAGCAGGCTATATCTCGGTCAACTTGTGGAAGCAAGCGGTTGAGAAGGCAGGCTCCGCCGGAACTGCCACCGATCTCAAAGCCATCCGGGCTGCCGTAATTGGACAGGAAATGGATGCGCCAGAGGGTCCGGTGAAGATGTTTCCCAACCACCACATCTCAAAGACGGTTCGCATCGGTGAAGTGCGCGATGACGGCTTGTTTGAAATCGTTTTCTCGACGCCGAAGCCTGTTGATCCCGTACCCTGGAACCAGTTTGTGGCTGAGACCAAGGGCTTTACCTGCGACTGGACGAGAACGGATATTGATAATCCTGGCAAGTTCAAGGCAAGCTAAATTTCCTCTAGCTCGAAGTTAGCTTCAAGCGCAAAACTCCAGCATGGACTTAGACGGCAGACCTGCGGCTTCGATCGAGGTTTTCTGTCTAGTCCATCATTGGCTGTTCAATGCTTGTTTCTATTCAATGCTTGTCTGTTCAATGTCTGCTCGATTCCATCTCTATTTAATTTCATATACGTTCCTTGTCCGCTCGACCCGGAGGTAAGCACTTGTTTACAGGAATTCTTGACGGACTGTTCAGCGGTCTTAGTATTGGCTCTATCTTGCTGCTGGCATCGCTGGGACTGGCGATCGTCTTTGGCTTGATGGGCGTAATTAATATGGCGCATGGCGAACTGATGATGCTGGGTGCCTATACCACTTATGTCGTGCAAAACGGCTTCAAGACATTAGGCGAGCCCTGGCAAGGCGGCTATATTTTTGTTGCCCTGATCATGGCATTTCTGGTGGCGGCCTTGGTGGGGCTATTGCTGGAGCGAGGTGTAATTCGCTTTCTCTACGGGCGACCACTCGAAACCCTGCTGGCAACCTGGGGTGTGAGTTTGATTTTGCAGCAGTTTGTCCGTAGCGTGAACTGGGTAATGATTGTGGGTCTGCTGCTGTTTTCGCTGCTGTTTTTTGGCGGACTCTGGCTCTTGAAGCGACGACCTGATTTTCAACGGATTCGGACTGGGGCGATCGCGATTCTGCTTCCTCTCGCGCTTGGCATTACTGGAGCAGTTGGATCACTGCTGAGTCAAACTTACCAGCTCGCCATAACCAAACCTTGGTTTGGAGCGCAAAACGTAGATGTAACGGCTCCCAAATGGCTGCTCGGCGGTTTACCTATCGGTAACTACCAGCTTCCCTACACGCGCATGTTCATTATGGCGCTGACGATCGTTTGCGTGCTTGGCATTTACTGGTTCTTGCAAAAAACGCCCTGGGGTCTACGAATTCGATCGGTGACCCAAAATCGCAACATGAGTGCTTGTCTGGGAATTCCAACCCAAAAGGTTGATGCGCTCACATTTGCACTGGGATCTGGTTTGGCTGGAATTGCGGGCTGTGCAGTCAGCTTACTGGGATCAGTCGGTCCGAACACCGGACAAAACTATATTGTGAACACCTTTATGGTGGTGGTGGTAGGTGGCGTTGGCAAATTGGTAGGGACGATCGCAGGTGCGCTAGTGCTGGGCGTTTTAGACTATGTGCTGGGTTCAGGGGTGCTGGCAATGCTGCTCACGCCTGTCAAACCTCTGTCAGACTTCTTCACCTTCTTTGCAACGACCAGCATGGCAAAAGTAATGGTCTTTTTCCTGATCGTCGTTTTCTTGCAATACCGTCCTGCTGGTTTGTTTCCGCAGAAGGGACGCACGGTGGACGCTTAACTGACCTTCAAGGGAGCATTGGGAGAATAAAATGACGGCACAGGCGATTGAACAACACAAAATTGATTGGACAAAACGGCGATCGCTTTTAATCGAAGCCGGAATCGTAGCAGTCGTCGTGCTGCTGCTGATCTTCCTAGTTCCGGCGGTTTTGTCCGTTTTTCGTTTGAGTTTGATGGGGCGTTTCCTTGCACTGGCGATTGTCGCGCTGGGCATCGATCTAATTTGGGGATTCACGGGATTGCTCAGTTTGGGGCATGGCGTATTCTTTACGCTCGGCGGCTACGCGCTGGCAATGCACTTAAAGCTGCAAATTCCACCCACGGCAAGCAGCCCGCTTCCTGAATTCATGTCCCTTTATGGCGTGACCGAGTTGCCCTGGTTCTGGAAACCCTTTTATTCATTCGGCTTTACTGCCTTAGCAGTGGTAGTTATTCCGGGTATCCTGGCAGCAATTCTGGGCTACCTCTTCTTTCGCAATCGGATTCGCGGAGTCTACTTCTCGATTCTGACGCAGGCAATGACCATTATCTTTTTCAACTTCTTCAATGGTCAGCAAAAACTATTTAACGGCACAAATGGTCTAACCGATTTTCAAACCTTTCTAGGTGCAAAGGTCAATGCGCCGGAAACTCGGTATACCTTCTATATTCTCACTATCCTCTTCCTGGTAATTGCCTACGCTCTCTGTCGCTGGCTAACGAGTGGCAGATTTGGACGAATGCTAATAGCAATCCGCGATGATGAAAGCCGTGCCCGATTTACAGGCTACAATCCTACAACCTTCAAGCTTCTGGTCTTTGTGATCTCGGCGATGCTAGCAGGGGTTGCAGGAGCGTTTTACACGCTACAAAGCGAGATTGTTTCACCCAACTCGATGAATATTGCTTTTTCGATCGAAATGGTGATTTGGGTTGCAGTCGGGGGGCGTGCCACGCTAATTGGGGCAATCTTGGGGGCGATCGTCGTTAACTTCGCTAAAAGTCTTCTCAGTGAGCGGTTCCCCGATATCTGGCTATTCTTTCAGGGCGGCTTGTTCCTGATTGTGGTAATGGTTCTCCCGAATGGTGTCGTCGGTTGGATACGCACCGAAGGCATGAATCTATTTCGTCAGTGGTTCGGTCAGCACAAACGTTCCGTAACATATCCCAGCTTGGAGCAAGATCCAGAGGTTGAACATGAACGCCAAAATTTTGGAGATTGAAAACTTGACGGTAAGCTTTGACGGCTTCAAGGCTCTCAACCGCCTCAACTTTTCAATGGATACAGGTGAACTGCGCGTCATCATTGGTCCAAATGGGGCAGGTAAAACTACTTTCCTCGACATCATCACAGGGAAGGTAAAGCCAACTGAGGGGCAGGTTCGATTCAAAGGGCGAAATCTGCGATCGTATTCCGAACACCAGATTGCCCGGTTGGGAGTAGGAAGAAAGTTCCAAACGCCCAGAGTCTATCTCAACCTCACCCCTCGCGAAAACCTGGAGCTAGCCTGCAACCCTCGCAAAACTGTCTTCAAAACTCTATTTAGACGTACTCCTGCACTGGAGCGGCAAACGGTCAAAGAATTGCTAGAGACGATCGGACTGTCCGCCAAAGCAGACCTGAAGGCAAACCTCCTATCCCATGGCGAAAAACAGTGGCTCGAAATTGGAATGCTGGTTGCCCAGTCCCCTGATCTGCTCCTAGTGGACGAACCTGTTGCAGGGCTCACCGATGAGGAAACCTATCGAACAGGCGAACTGCTGGTTGCACTCTCCAAAAGCCACTCCGTTATCGTGATTGAACACGACATGGAGTTCGTTCGCCAGATTGCCCGCAAAGTAACGGTGCTGCACGAAGGCTCAGTTCTTTTTGAAGGCAACATTGAGCAAGTGCAAAGCGACCCGCGTGTAATCGAAGTCTATCTGGGACAGGAAATCGAATCCGAAGATGACCTGCCTTCTGCGACTGCCTTCTCAATCTCTCCTTCCTTGACTCCCTAATCTGCAATGACTCAGACTTACTCTGATTCGATCGCCTCATCTAGCAGCGCGGCTCAACCTTTGATGCTGCAAGTCTCCGGCTTGAACGTCTACTACGGCGAAAGCCACATTCTCCGCAATGTCGATCTCAGTGTCCCTCAGGGTCAAATGGTCTGCCTCATCGGTCGCAATGGCGTAGGCAAAACCACCCTACTCAAAACCATCATGGGACTTCTCCCCGCTCGCAGCGGCATAATTTCTTTTGAGGGGCAACTAATCAACCACTGCTCACCCGATCGTCGTGCCCGTATGGGAATTGGTTACGTGCCTCAAGGGCGAGAGGTTATTCCCCGTTTAAGCGTCAAGGAAAATCTGTTGTTGGGGTTGGAGGCGCGATCGGACAGATCCCGCAATCTCAAAGAAATTCCTGAAGAAATCTTTGCCCTCTTCCCAGTTTTGAAAACCATGCTCTCTCGTATGGGAGGCGACCTGAGCGGTGGACAGCAGCAGCAGTTGGCGATCGCCCGCGCCATCATGGGTAAACCCAAACTCTTAGTACTCGACGAGCCCACTGAGGGAATTCAACCCTCCATCATCCTGGACATCGAAGCAGCAATTCGCCAGATTGTTGCTGCAACAGGAATCTCAGTCCTTCTAGTCGAGCAACACCTTCACTTCGTCAAGCAAGCAGACTCATACTACGCCATGCAGAAGGGTGGCATCGTTGCTTCAGGCTCAACTAAAGAGTTAAGCAACGAAGTAATTCAACGCTTCCTCTCCGTCTAAACCTTAGACTACTCAAGCACTCTCAAGACTTTCCAAAAAAGTAGCCAAATAGGTTGACAGTGAGGAGGTAGGTTAGTTATATTGATAAAGCGGTGGAGGGAGCGAGGCCAAAGCGAACGAGCTAAGGCGACGTTTCTGAGACCAGAACCTCGACAATTAGATAG
>JACJNZ010000035.1 GCA_014695325.1 Cyanobacteria bacterium FACHB-502
TATGGTACGGTGGACCCACCCTGACCCATCCCGAACTCAGGTGTGAAACGCTGAAACGGCGACGATAGTTGGAGGGTTGCTTCCTGCAACAATAGCTCGATGCCAGGGTAATTTTCGATAATGTTCCTTTTCTGCTGCTTCAGTAGGGAAGGAATTTTAGTATCTTATTCCTTGTTTAATGCCGTGTTGCTGAATAGACGTATGATTTATTGAGGGACGGGCACATCGACTTAAGCGGTTCCGCGTCTTGATAGGTCCTATCGCGATTGTCGGTAGCACTTTACCCGCAGAGCTCGTCTTCTCGCAGGCATTCTCAACTTTGAGATTGCACTTGCCATTTGATCTATGCAAGAGGTCTATTGCATGAGTTGTACCCTCATTTCATATTCTCATTATGCAATGCCTTTAATGTTTTTCATTTATGCCTATGTTGAATAGGACATTTTATTCTTAGGGGTGAAAATCAGTTTAAAAAGCTCATTGGGTAACTGCTTCAAGCACTTGGCTTCAAGCCAAAATTGCTATTCAGGTAGTCGTAAAAAAGTAAGTCCAAATTCAGAGGCTTTCATTTCCCGCGCTTTCAGTAATAGGAAAGCACTTGAGAACATAAAAGAGAATGCTCATTTTTAGTGGATGCTCGATCGCTAAAAATGACTTCTAGTGGGTATTTTAGCTTTACTGTCACCCCTTAAGCTGTTTTCACGGGCCTAGAACATTGCATTACTAGCTGAATCGCCAAAGTGAGAATTGTTGACCTCCTAAGTTCTGCCCTTGCCAAGTGAGAAGCAAAATGGTTATAATGAAAAACATTGGTTTTGAGTGACGATAAATGACTATGAAAGTTTTCTTCATTTGAAACTATTGCTAGGCTCAGTAGCTCAGTGGTTAGAGCAGGGGACTCATAAGCCCAAGGTCGCAGGTTCAAATCCCGCCTGAGCCATCAAGGATAAAGCGTTTTAGGGAGGTTGTTATGGTGATCTCCCTGAAATTTTTTGAGGTAAAAGAGGGGAATTTGGGCGAAAAACTGGTGTAAAACTGGTGTAAAAATAGTACTGGTGAACTAAAAATAGTTTACACTTGGGTGTAAAAGTACTAAGGAAAAAGTCATGCAGGTTGTCGCACGACAGATGGTTTTAGATCTAAAGCTCAAGTAATCCTAGATCCAAAACCATTGGTCCTAGGTCGTGTTGAACATTGTGTGAAGTTGGGCTGAATAAGCTAAAAGGCGATGTCAACTCCGACTCTACTGAGCAACGAACTTTAGCACAAACTGCTTGAGCTGTTGCGGTATCAACCGGGCATTTATATCGGAAACGAAGCGCAATGTCGCCGCTTCATGGAAGCTGTTTTGTGAATTGATCGAAGTGGGGCACAATGGCGAATGCTGCCGTCAAGCTATGGCAACTGGAACAGTGTGTTCAAGCGCTTCGACCGTTGGAGTCGTCGCGGCATTTGGCAACAGCTTTACCAGCGCTTGCTTATAGAACTGGACTTAGAAAACCTGCTGCTTGATAGCACGATTTTACGTGCTCACGCCTGTGCAGCCGGGGCAAAAGGGGAGGGCAGCAAATGCAAGCGCTAGGGCGCAGTCGTGGTGGGTTTAGTAGTAAACTACATACCTTTGTCGATGGACTGGGAACCCCTCATAGCAGTCGAAGGGTTAGATAGGGGGTAATATCGTTCAATTTGGGGGGTCTACAATAGACCTCCTGCATGAATCAGCAAGAATGTGCCAGTTCGTGGTTGAGTAGTCCCGCAATCAAGTTCAAGCGCAAGCCAAACCGCCGTCTTCGGTTGCGGTAGCGTCCTGAGAAGATGCGAAAGATCTTGAAGCGACGAATGATATGCTCCACCCTCACCCGCAGTCTTGCTAATGCAAGGGTTGTGCTGCTTCTCGTCCTCAGCTAACGGTTGGTTGCGCGGTTTCTTCGTGGGAGTACAAGCCCCAGCATGACGCTTAGCAAACCCCTGATACCTCGGTCAGCTAAACATAACTGCGATGGCACAAAGGGCAGTCGGCTTCGTTTCAGCAGCTTGAAGTCATGCATCTTGCCCTCGGCGGTTGCGGTAGCAATCACTTGCCCGTTATCAAACTCCACTAGCAGTTGCGCCTTCAGCGTATGGCACTTTTGCTTGCCACTGTAGTAACGTTTCTGTTTTTTTTCGGGCGTTCAATTTCAACTTCGCCCACATCCCCCATCAACACTTTCCATTCCCATCCGGGCTTGTACAACTGCTGTTGGCTGGGCAGGCGAAACTGACCGCACTTGACCAGGATGTCTTCCACTTTCCGGATAATGCGTCCGACTGTGGTTTCATGCAGTCCCCAACTCGTACCGATGTGAAACTGGCTGCGATATTTCCGCCAATATTCCAATGTCACCAGCAATTGGTCTTCAACGCTCAGTTTGTTTTGTCCGCCTCGTTGTCCCTGGCGTTCCAGGTGGGGGCGTAACACCTCGACCATCTCGCCAAAGGTTTCCCGACTCACGCCACACAATCGCTTAAACTCTCCAGCAGACAGGCTTTGCAATTCTTGGTAAGGCATGGCAATTCCTCCTTGTGCTCAGTTCTGCCATGCGCCTACCCCTTTTGCAAGCCTTTGTTCCTAACTGGCACATTTCCTCCCATTCGTGCAGGAGGTCTTTTATTTTGGCTGCTCTTTTTTAGCTGTTCCACCCTTCGCTTAGTCTAAACTCCAGTTATGACCACAGCATTCAAATCCTGGATATGCTCGAAACCTATCGGGAGTTTAGCGTCCAGCATGATGAATGTTTACCTATCTCCTGTCAGCAACCGTTGAACGAAATCATGAAAACGTTGACCGTGATTTCCAGCATCTTTATTCCTCTAACCTTTATCATTGGGATCTATGGAATGAACTTCAACACCGAGGAATCTCCCTGGAATATGCCAGAGTTGAACTGGTATTGGGGGTATCCAGCGACTCTAGCTTTTATGTTGAGTGTTGCTGTGAGGATGGTCTTCTTCTTCTGGGGTAAGGGTTGGTTTAGCAGTTTATCCACGGTTAAAGCGAGTAACAAGCATCGAAGTTCCGGTGCAAAAAAATTACTACAATAAACTACAAAATGCGCTTGAAAACTGGTGTTTCTGAAGATGGTAATGCGAATGGGGCTATCCATCGGAGCGATCGCCAAACTTTACAGCAACCGTACCTGAAGCGGAAGTAGGAGGAGCAGGAGGGATTCAAACGTGAGCGACAAATCCGCAACCCGTCGTAACATGCTGCAATGAACGTGACGGAACAGAAGCAACGCCTGTCTGAACGAGGAATCACAATTTTTAGCTTGAATCAGAAAAATGTTTTGGCAACATTAAACATTGAGGGCAAACAAACTCATTGCACCCGGAACAGTACGAGTCCACGTTCATGCCATTTTGCAGAAATTGGACGTACGCGATCGTAGCTAACCAGCAGTCATCGCCATTCAAAAAAGTCTTATTGACCAGCAGTTGCTATCTAACCCATAGGCATTTAAACATTAGTAGTTTAACGTTGGTTTGGGATTTGGTTTGGGATAAAGAAGGGCGACAGCGCGATACCAGTATTACCATACGCCTTTGACTTTAATTGACGAACAGAATAGACGACTAGAGATAGAGCATGAGTAGACATCGGAGGGGGAGAAGGCAAAGCTGGGCTTGTTTGCCTTGCCAGAGACCGTTTTTTGTAACACAACCAATGCCCAAAGAGTAACTTGATTAAGCCAGTTCAGTCACGGAATAATCGATCGATTGGTCTAAAATACGCTATGCTAAATAACACGATTTTAATCGGTCGCGCGGGTGTAATTCAGTGGTAGAATGTCACCTTCCCAAGGTGAACGTCGTGGGTTCGAGTCCCATCACCCGCTTAGATGGCAATTACTGGTTTAATCTTATAAAAAGAACAAAGAGCTTACATTAGGCTTGAAACCCTCTTTCTACATGGGTTTTAGTGATATGGAGGGTTAGACAGTAAATGTTTAAATTTGGACAAATAGAGGTTTAATGGACAGATGTTGGCAATTATTTGTTTAAATTCAGTAGGACTAGCTTCTGCCAGCTTTTAAGGCAAAATGCTTGCCCCACGCATGATTTAGCCTTTAGGGATTTAGGACAGTAAATGTTTAAACTGGACAAATAAAGGTTTAATGGACACTGGAATTAGAGTGTCTGGAATAAAAAGCTTTACCTCAACACCTGGATATTACTAACCCTAGTGAACCCGTTCTAGAGAAGTTCTAGGGTAGCAATGCGGGAAATTGAAATTCTCTTCTGAACATAAATCTTTGAATATAATTTCTGTAATTACGAATTTTTGAGTATAAATTAGTGTGAATCAGAGTTAAATCGTTCCGTAACAATTCAGTAATCCCGATCGTATTGACCTCTATACTAAATCGAAGTTCATGCCCTCTAACTTCAGGTATAGAGTTTATGTCCCACGTCGTTCAACGCTCGCCGTTCTCGTTCACAGCTGTCATCGAGTATTGGAACTGCTGGAGAGCTGCCTGCAATCAAGCGATAGCTAATTATTACAATCAGCGAATTGAGAGCAACCCGGAAGGGGAAGCCCAGCAATATTGGAACCGACTCACACATCCTCAATCAGGAATTAATGTCGAGCAGATCACCGATGCAATGCTCAGCCGCTTAATGCAAAGACTGATTGAGCAAGGAATTTCTAAGTTTGCAGTCGATCGCTTCATCCTGGAACTGCGGCGGCATACGAGGAGTATTCGGTCAGCCCAACTGGCTCAACGATAATTTTTTCAGCATCATTTCCCATCTACTGCGAACCCCGATCGTCAACATGAAAATGGCACTCACGCTGCGGATGCCAATGACTGAGCAGGGGCAGAACTGAATCGCAAAACTTCCTGCAGAAAGTCGAGGATCTCGATCAATTGCAGGAAGCGTGCGATCGTCAATTTGCAAAGGTGGAGGATCTGCTGAAGCTCCAGGATAAAGCTACAGTGTACTGACGCTGGAAGTCATAAAAGCTGGTGCTTACAAAAATCAGCCTGCTCCTTTTTTGATTCCCGTTCTGCGCTCTACAATTTCCTTCACAATCAGCGTGACGATCGCCAGACAAGCCAGCAGCGTTGCAGCAGTGTAGGCAGACTGGGTGTTGTATTGCTTATATGCCTCTTCAACAAAGAGCGGCATTGTTTGTGTCTTGCCCAGAATATTGCCTGATACAACGGAGACGGCTCCAAACTCGCCCATCGCCCGCGCATTGGTTAGGATAATTCCGTAAATCAAACCCCAGCGCACATTAGGCAGGGTGACGCGCCAAAAAATTTGCCAGTCTTTCGCGCCCAGGGTTTTCGCCGCTTCTTCCTGCTCTGGTCCAACTTCTTCTAGAACCGGGATCACTTCCCGCGCCACAAACGGTAGCGATACAAACGAGGTTGCCAAAATCATGCCGGGGAGTGCAAAAATCACCTTGAGATCGATTGCTTGCAGCATTGGACCAAACCAGCCCTGCCGTCCGTAAAGCAGCACGATCATCAAACCCGCGACCACTGGGGAGATCGAGAAGGGCAAGTCTAGAATACTCAGGAGCAGCGTTCGACCTGGAAAGCGATTGCGGGCAATCACCCAGGCGGCACAGAGTCCAAAGATGGTGTTTACCGGGACGACAATCGCTGCAATGATCAGCGTGAGCTTCACGGCATTCTGAAACTCGCGCTCATTAAAGGTATGCAGAAATCCAGCGATGCCGCCACTACAGGCCTGCACAAAAACGTTCAGGGCAGGGATAAAGAGAATCAAGCCCAGATAAACCACCACGAAGCCAATCAGCCCCCATTTCACCCAGGCACCCGAGCCTACTTGGTTTGCAGCTTTAAGTTTTTGATTCGATCGATCGACCGTCATCCCAGTGTTATGAGCCATAGCGTCGTCCCCAAGCCTGTAAAAGATTAATTGCCAGCAGCATCGTCAGCGAAACTAGTAGCATGACCAGACCAATCACCGTTGCCCCCGTGTAGTCGTACTGCTCCAGCCGTTGAAAGATCAAAACGGGTGCGATCAGATCTTTAAACGGAATGTTGGAGGACACAATCACGACCGATCCATATTCTCCAACCGCTCTGGCAAACCCCAACGCAACGCCCGTTAAAATCGCAGGCAGGAGCGGCGGCAGCACCACGCGCCAGAAGGTCTGATTCGGGGAAGCCCCCAGCGACCAGGCAGCTTCTTCCACGTCGATTTCGGTTTCTTGTAAAACGGGCTGTACGGTTCGCACCACAAACGGCAGCGAAATAAACAGCATGGCAACAAACACGCCGAGCCGTGTAAAAGCAATCTTGATTCCAAACGGAGCCAGCAGTGAGCCAAGCCAGCCGTTATCGCTATACACCGTTGCCAGCGTTAAACC
Organism: Cyanobacteria bacterium FACHB-502; assembly: GCA_014695325.1. Lineage (GTDB taxonomy): Bacteria > Cyanobacteriota > Cyanobacteriia > Elainellales > Elainellaceae > Leptolyngbya_A. Next base: position 6,389 of record JACJNZ010000035.1, read on the forward strand.
TGCCACTGATGTAGGTAGGGCAAAGGGCAGATCGATCGCCGCATCTAAAAATCGCTTGCCAGGAAACTCGTAGCGCACCAGCACCCAGGCAATAATCACTCCTGCAATTCCGTTAACGCCTGCCGCCGCCAGGGAAGTCGTAAAGGTCACATCATAAGCAGACAGCGCGACTGGATCAGTGGCAATCTGCCAGATTTTGGACAGGCTGAGGCTGCTTGCCTTCATAAACAAGGCAACGATCGGCAACAGCAGCATCACCGCGAGATACAGGATAGTGACGCGCCAGGGCAGCGATGGCAGTGAGAATTTACCAGAACGTTCCGGGCGGCTCACCGGCGATTGAGACGTAGAAGTCATCCGCTAAAACTCCGAGATTGGATATCGATAATAAATGAGGGTTTAGGTGTCGGGGCTGGGAGATTGTTGGAGCAATGTTTGAGGATCTACATTGCAAAGAACATTAAGCTACCCTCGAAGGCTGGCTTGAATCTGGTCAAACACTGCTCCGTCATCAAAGAACTTGGCTTGCACCTGACCCCAGCCCCCTAGCTCTTTCACCGTGAATAGGTTATTAACTTTGGGATACTGCGCTGCAAACTCCTGAGCAATCTGCTGATCGACTGGACGAAATCCGGCTTTGGCAAATTCTCGCTGTGCTTCTGGTGTAAACAAAAACTGCACAAATGCTTCCGCGACGGCACGAGTTCCGTGCTTATCTACATTGGTATCCACAACAGCGATCGGATTATCGATCGAGACATTGATATCGGTCGGCAGCACCGAAGGCAGATCCATGCCGTTTTTCCGTGCCAAAATCACTTCATTTTCATAATTCAGCAGCACATCGCCCTGTCCCTGCTGAAAGAAAGCGTCGCTGGCTTCCCGTGCGTCTCTAGGGAGTACTGGCGCATTGCTGTAAACGCGCTTCGTGTAGTCTAACGCCTGCATATCATTGCCCTCTCGCTGCGTCACTGCGCCCCAGAGTGCCATAAAGTTCCAGCGTGCCCCGCCGGAAGTCTTGGGGTTTGCCGTCACCACGCGCACATCTTCTCGCGCCAGATCCGCCCAACCCTGAATGTTTTTAGGATTGCCCTCGCGAGTCACCAGATCCACAACAGAGTGCGTGACGATCGCCCCATGCGGAATCCGCTGATCCCAACCCGCCTGAAGCAGTCCGGCTTTCTCAATTCGCTTCATATCCAGTGCGAGGGCGAGATTGACAATATCGGCATCTAAGCCATCCACCATAGCCCGTGCCTGCGCGCCCGACCCACCATAGCTCTGATTAAAGACCACGTCCTGCTGATGCTCTACCTTCCACTTTGCCGCAAATAGGGGCAGGATGCTTTCGTATGCCGATCGCGTCACTGCAAAGGAAACCAGCGTTAGCTCAACCTGGGAACGGGAACTTCCTACCGAACTGCAAGCCACGATCGAAATCGATAAGCTGATCCCCAACAAAAACCCTGCGATTAACCTTTTAAGCGATCGACCTCTAAAAAATTGGTAGCCAGACCCAACCATGAAAAACTCAACCCCAACAACTCAAGAATCAACAGCTCAAAAACAAAATCGGCGAGACAAAATCAAATGCTATAACGAATGACCAATGACCTAAGAACCAACGACCTAGGTTACCTGCCCAATATCCTCTGTTTCCCCTTACCCCCTCGATTCCCTAACTTCGGCAGCTTTGAATCCAGGAAAAAGCTCAGTTTTATCCAAAATTGGGGACTAGGGAGACAGCTCACAAACATCACTGTCTATAGATTACTGGTCAAACAGCCTCTCAAACAATCTTAAACCCAATAATCCCGACCGAATTACCGGAATTAATATGAGACTACCTTAGCCTGGGGGCAAACGCACAGGATTTCGACCTGAAATGGCACTGCTTTGAACCGTTAATCGTGTAATCCTGAACCAGGTTTTGCTTAGCCTCGTCTACCGATCGTCTGATGACCTCTGTTCTGACTTCTGTTCACGCTCCGTCTTTGGGTACCTTTATATACGACTTCACCTCGGTCGATCGAAGGATTGACGCGATCGGGTGATTTCTACCAAGTGACGTTCGACGTAATCTTGAAGAACAATTAAGCTTGTAGGCGACTGTTCCTTTGACAACAGATTAATCCTCCTGCCTGCTTGAGAGTAGGTAATAGGCACAAATTCCTATCTGTTTTCCTTTGTTCAAGAATCAGGGTGACTTGTCTGTGTCACAATGTAAACGGTTTTGCCAACTCAATTGAATTGCTTTTTGGAGTGGGCGTGAGTCATGGAACCGATGTATGAATATGCCTGGCTAATCCCCTTTCTGCCCGTAGCAGGGGCGATGGTGCTGGGTTTGGGTTTGATTTCTTATGGCGAAACAGTCAGCAAGCTTCGCAGTCTAAGCTCCACGTTTATTGTGTCGCTGACGGGAGCTGCAATGTTTTTCTCGTTCGCGCTGCTGTGGAGCCAAATTCAAGGACACGCCCCCTATACCCAGATTTTTGAATGGGCGGCGGCAGGTGACTTCCACCTGAGTATGGGCTACACCATTGATCACATTACAGCGATGATGCTGGTAATCGTCACGACGGTTGCCTTCTTCGTGATGATCTACACCGATGGTTACATGGCTCATGACCCCGGTTATGTCCGCTTTTATGCGTATCTGAGTCTATTTAGTTCTTCAATGCTGGGTTTGGTCGTTAGTCCGAACCTGCTGCAAGTCTATATTTTCTGGGAACTGGTGGGGATGTGTTCCTACCTGCTGATTGGCTTCTGGTATGACCGCAAAGCAGCCGCAGATGCCTGTCAAAAAGCTTTTGTAACTAACCGGGTCGGCGACTTTGGGCTGCTGCTCGGCATTCTCGGTTTGTACTGGGCAACGAATACGTTTGAGTTTGATTTGATGGGCGATCGCCTGACCCAGCTCGTCGAGTCGGGCGCAATCAGCATGGCACTGGCAGGCTTGTTTGCGGTGCTGGTGTTCCTGGGACCTGTGGCGAAGTCAGCTCAGTTTCCCCTCCACGTCTGGCTACCGGACGCAATGGAAGGTCCAACGCCCATTTCCGCGCTGATTCATGCTGCAACGATGGTGGCAGCAGGTGTATTTCTGATTGCCCGGATGTATCCGGTGTTTGAAAACATCCCCAGCGCAATGAACGTTATTGCCTGGACAGGAGCCTTTACTGCCTTCCTGGGAGCCTCGATCGCCATTACCCAAAACGACATCAAGAAGGGTCTTGCCTATTCCACGATGTCCCAGTTGGGCTACATGGTGATGGCAATGGGCGTGGGCGCGTATGGAGCAGGGCTATTCCACCTGATGACCCACGCTTACTTTAAGGCGATGCTGTTCCTTGGTTCGGGTTCCGTCATTCATGGGATGGAAGGCGTAGTCGGTCACGATCCAGTCTATGCGCAAGATATGCGGCTGATGGGCGGTCTGCGGAAGTATATGCCCATTACAGCAATTACCTTCTTGCTCGGTACGCTGGCGATCTCTGGAATTCCCCCGTTTGCTGGGTTCTGGTCAAAGGATGAAATTCTGGGTTCCACCTTTGAAGTCAGCCCAATTCTGTGGAGCATTGGCTGGGCAACGGCTGGAATCACGGCATTTTACATGTTCCGGATGTACTTCAGCACTTTTGAAGGCGAATTCCGGGGTACGAATTCTGCGATCAAGCAGCAGCTTAAGCTAGAGCAGCTCCAGCGTCTTGGTCTGTCGATCGGTCCTGGCGCAATGAACTCTCAGGAACTCGAACTGTCTGCTGAAGGGGAAGACCATGAGGCGCACACGGGCGACGAACATCACCATAGTGAACCCCACGAATCGCCAATTACAATGACCTTGCCGCTGATGGCACTGGCGATTCCCTCTGTGCTGATCGGTCTGGTAGGCACTCCCTTTGCGAACTACTTTGAGGAGTTCATCCATCCCGGTCATGGGGTGATGGCAGAGCAGCTTACCGCTACCGCAGAAATGGCATCTGAGTTCGATCTAACCGAATTCCTGATTATGGCGGGTAGCTCGGTGGGCATCGCGCTGATCGGGATTACGCTAGCATCGCTCATGTATCTGAGCCGCAAGATTGATCCAGGGACGATCGCTGAGAAGATCAAGCCGCTCTACAACCTGTCCCTGAACAAGTGGTACTTCGACGACCTGTATGATGTGCTGTTTGTGCAGGGCAGTCGTCGTCTGGCACGGCAAGTGCTGGAAGTGGATGTACGAATCGTAGATGGTCTGGTTAACTTGACTGGCTTTGTCACCTTGGTTACTGGGGAAGCCCTGAAATACCTGGAAAATGGTCGAGTGCAGTTCTACGCGCTGATTGTGTTTGGTGCAGTGCTGGGATTGGTGCTGGTCTCCGGTGTCACCTGATCGCTTAGATTTCATTGGGCAGGTTGAGTGAATCTATTTTTCCTAACCTGCCCGAATCCTTGAAATTATTTGGCTTTCAATTAATTCAACCTTAAAAATCAGCAGTTTCTGGGGGAAGCAGGGTAGAACGGTTGCAGGATTGTCTATGCTGTTTCCCTTTTTCGATCGGGTTCAGCAAGGGTTTGAGCCGCGTTTTAGCTCCTATCCTTGCCTCTTAAATCCCCCGATTCTAAGGCGCTTTGAGCCACCAAACATTCTGGTTATATAAAGAAGGCTTTTAGCTTTTAAAGGCTCAGTTTCCCCCAAAATTGGGGCTGGAGGGCGGTTTCGGCTTCTCTAACCCTTCTCCAAAGTTCACACTCTCAAGAAATGTAAAATCTTCCGTTTTCCAGACTGACAATTTTCTGTAAACCCACAACAATGAGCTTGTGACGGGAAGAGAACACCTCATTCCTCAAGCACTCATCACAAAACGCCATGACTATCGAGAACTTCCCCTGGCTAACCACCTCAATTCTTCTACCCATTGTTGCTTCCCTGTTTATCCCGCTCATCCCGGATAAAGACGGTAAAACAGTGCGCTGGTATGCCCTGATCGTCGGCTTGATCGACTTTGTGATCCTGGTGTATGCCTTTTATACCCAGTACGACCCCTCGAATCCGGGAATGCAGCTTGTGGAAAGCTACTCCTGGGTTCCTGCGCTTGATTTGCGCTGGTCCGTGGGCGCAGACGGAATTTCGATGCCGCTGATTTTGCTAACCGGATTTATTACCACGCTGGCGATCCTGGCATCGTGGCCCGTCACGCTGAAGCCCAAATTTTTCTACTTCCTGATGCTGGCGATGTACGGCGGACAGATTGGCGTGTTTGCTGTGCAGGATATGCTGGTGTTTTTCCTAATGTGGGAGCTTGAGCTGATTCCGGTTTACTTGCTGCTATCGATCTGGGGCGGCAAGAAACGCCTTTACGCAGCGACCAAGTTCATCCTGTATACCGCAGGCGGTTCGCTGTTCATTCTCGTCTGTGCGCTGGCAATGGCGTTTTACGGCGATACAGTCACGTTTGATATGCGATCGCTCATGCAAAAGGATTACCCGCTCAACTTCCAGCTCTTGGTTTATAGCGGGTTCCTGATTGCCTACGCAGTGAAGCTGCCGATCTTCCCGCTGCATACCTGGCTGCCGGACGCGCATGGTGAAGCGACTGCCCCAGTCCACATGCTGCTGGCAGGCATTCTGCTGAAAATGGGTGGATACGCGCTGGTTCGGATGAATGTGGAAATGCTGCCCGATGCTCACGTTTACTTTGCGCCGATTCTGATTATCCTGGGCATCGTTAATATCATCTATGCAGCACTGACTTCGTTTGCTCAGCGCAACCTGAAGCGCAAGATTGCCTACTCCTCGATCTCTCACATGGGCTTTGTGCTGATCGGGATTTCTTCTTTTACTGACCTGGGCTTAAGCGGCGCGATGCTGCAAATGGTGTCCCACGGTCTAATCGGGGCAAGTCTATTCTTCCTGGTGGGAGCAACCTACGATCGTACTCACACCCTGATCCTGGACGAGATGGGCGGGGTTGGTCAAAAGATGCCCAGGATTTTCGCCATGTTCACGGCTTGTTCGCTCGCGTCGTTGGCGTTGCCCGGCATGAGCGGCTTTGTTGCAGAAATCATGGTGTTTGTGGGATTTGCAACCAGCGATGCCTACAGCATGACCTTTAAGGTGATTGTGATTACCCTGGCTGCGGTCGGCGTGATCCTGACTCCGATTTATCTACTGTCGATGCTGCGCGAAATCTTCTTTGGTCCCGAAAACAAAGAGCTGGTATCTCACGAAGCTCTGATTGATGCAGAACCGCGAGAAGTGTTTATCATTGCCAGTCTGCTGATTCCGATCATCGGGATTGGCTTATATCCGAAGCTGATCACCCAGGTCTACGATGCGAAAACGCTGGCGGTTACAGCAACGCTGCAAAATTCGTTAGCGACAATGGCAGAACAGCAAACGCGATCGAAGCCAATTGCCCTTCAGCCTGCGACTGCTCCGGCGATCGAATAAATCTTGCAAAATCAAACCGATTGACTCTGGGGGCAGTAATGTCCCCTTTGTTTTTGAAGAATTTTTGCCTGAAGAATTTTTGGTTTAAGAGTTTTTGGTTAAATGCACACCCATTCTTAAGGGGTTTTAAAGACTTGGAGTTTCCTCGAAGTTTTTATAGAGTTTTAATATTCGATCGCCGAACAAATTGCGAAACAGACTCCAGGACGAATCGCTATGAAAACTTACGACTGGCTGGTAGTGGGCAGTGGGCTGGCGGGTTCTGCGCTGGGATATGAGCTGGCGCGGGCAGGATATCGCGTTTTGATGCTAGAACAGTCTGCCACAGCCAGTTCTCCTACAACCCATAATGCGACCCAGTGCAGCTATGGCGGTATTGCTTACTGGTCGGGCACAACGCCCTTGATGCGCCAGCTTTGCCAGGAAGGACTTGAACTGCACCGCACCCTATCTGCCGAGCTAGACGGCGATACCGAATACCGCGAAGTAGATTTGCTGCTGACGATCGACCCCGATCGCGATCCGCAAGCTGTCGCCTCAGCCTACAGCAAAATGGATGTCGTCCCAACCCTGGTTGATTCTGTGATTGCCTGTGAGCTGGAGCCTCTGCTTAATCCTGATGCCATTGCCGCCGCGCTAGTTGTGAAGCATGGGCACGTTTCTCCAGAAACAATCGTTCGGGCCTATCAGCAGGCGTTTCTGCGCTTGGGCGGCGAGATTTGCTATGAGCAGGTGACAGGATTCTGGCAATCTGAAGCTGATCTCTCCCGTTACCAGGGAGTTCAGACTGAGACAAGCCACTATGTTGGTGAGAACGTGGTGGTTTGTGCTGGAGGGTTGAGCCGATCGCTGTTTCGCAAAGCAGGTCTGGCAGTTCGCCTTTATGCCACGATCGCCGAACTCATCGAACTGCCGCCTGGAGAAGTACGCTTGCAGTCGCTTGTCATGCCTGCGGAGCTAAAGCGATTTGAGCTAGAGGCAGCTGCCGGAGCAGTAGACTCGCTTTGGAATGAACCCGATCAGGAAATTACCCCTGCCATTCTTGATGCTGGAATCGTGCAGTTTCGCGACGGGCGCATCCGCTTTGGACAAATCAGCCGCGTTCTCAGCAATCCCCTGACCCCAACCGAAGCGTTAGGTGGGGAACAAGCAATGCGATCGGCGATTGGTCGTCTGATGCCTGCATTGAAGGATCAGCCCGGACAATGGCGCAGTTGCCCGGTGGCATTTAGCTGCGATCGGCTTCCTCTAGTAGGTGCAGTTCCTGATCGAGCCGGAATTCATGTTTTTTCAGGCTTTGGCAATCCGTTTGCCATTCTGCCGCCCCTTGCCCGTCGCTTTGCCTACCACGCTGCCGGACAGCCCGATCCTCTGCTGCTTCAGCTTTCTCCAGCTCGATTTTAAATGTCGATCGCTTCTGGCGGACAGACTGTTTGAAAGAAGAGCCACTCATTCCCCAGCCCTTTCTCCCAGCCACCCTAAACAGGTGGGCAAAGGGAAGCAAGACAATAAATCGTCAGATCGTTAATGAGATCCAAAGTCCCTTGCCTCCAAACAGTAAACAGGCGGGAGAGGGATTTAGGGTGAGGGCAAGCATTTGTGCAGGAGCATTCATGCAGGAGACATGATGATCGCGATCGCACTCGCAACCAGGAATGAAACCAATTTTTAAAGCAGGTCTAAAGCAAGCCTAAAGCAGGTCTAAAGCAAGCCTAAAGCAGGTCTATTGATCCCTCTGAAGCAAACCGTGAATTTCCTGCTTCTGATTCAAAGACCGAAGCACAGATATTCGCTAAACTGGGTTTAAAGCTATTCTAAGTCCGTAGAGGATTTTGACACCCAAGGGCAGTTTGTATGTACCTCCTTTTGCAAGCCTTACAGACCTTTATCGGCATTTACACTGCTTTGCTGTTCATTCGGATTTTGCTGAGCTGGTTCCCCAATATTGACTGGTACAATCAGCCTTGGGCAATTCTGAGTCAACTCACCGACCCTTATCTCAATCTGTTTCGATCGATTATTCCCCCGCTCGGCGGCATGGACTTCTCACCGATTCTGGCACTGCTGCTGCTGCAAGTTCTGTCCTCACTCTTTACGCAGGCGGTTGCTGCCTCGCTTTAAGGGTTTAAGCCTGAATCACTACAACAAAGGGGGCATCTCAACCCCCTCTTTTTTATTGGCATTTTTATCGGCATTAACTTTTGTTGGTGTTGCTATCGCACGCCCAACACGAGTCATTTCACAGCAAACAAGTGTCTCTCAGCTAAATCTCTCAGTTAAATCATTCCTTCAGGTAGAGCAGTCCCCGTTAAATCTGCCCCTGACAAATTGGCTCCCCAAAGGTGAGTTTGTCGCAGGTCTGCCTGAGCAAGATTGGCATGGCTGAGATTGGCTCCGGTGAGATTTGCCCCTGACAAATTGGCTCGTTTCAAATCAGCATGGCTCAGATCAGCCTGGGTCAAATTGGCTTCGCACAGGGTTGCTTCGTGTAGAATTGCGTTTTGAAAATTTACCTGCACTAGCAACGCTTGATATAAATTTGCGCCCGACAAATTCGATTGGTTTAGGTCCGAGCGCCAGAAACGGGCATCGCTCAAATTTGCCAAAGTGAGATTCGCATGGCTCAAGTTTGATCGAGTTAGCCGCGCTCGATATAGGGTCGCGCTGGAGAGGTCAGCACCCGACAAAACTGCCATGCTGAGGTTGGCTTCGCGCAGGTCAGCATTTTGCAGGGTGGCTCGATCGCAGATGGCTTCTCGTAAATCAGCTTGTCGTAGACGGGCTTTGGTGAGAATTGCCTGACTTAAATCAGCAGTATAAAGTCTGGCAGCAGTAAGATCTGCTTCAGTCAAATTTGCTCCTCGAAAATTGCCTAAACAGCAGTCTGCATGGGAAAGGTTGGCGTAGCTCAGATTTGTCTTCAACAACAGTGCCTCCCGCAGATTCGATCGCCGCAAATTTGCCATCGAAAGCGAAGCTGCCGAACCGTTAATCGATCTCAAATCGGCTCCATGCAGGTTAGCTTCGCGCAGGTCAGCTCCGACTAAGTTGGCTTCGCGCAGGTCAGCTTCTTCCAGGTTCGCAGTGTAGAAAATGGCTTCCTGAAGATCCGATCGCCTCAAGTCGGCTTGTCGCAGGTTTGCCATTGAGAAATCGGCAGCGTTCAGCACCACATCGCGTAAATTTGCCTGGTGCAAACTGACCTCGCGCAAATCCATCTGATGCAAACTGACCCGGCTGAGGTCAGGAAACGTTGCCGAATGTTGCCGTCGCCAGTGGTTCCAAACTGCAACTCCTTGCCTGAGCCGCATCAGATGCTCTTGATTTGCCATGAAGGTGTGTTTTTCCTGCATCCGCCGTCTGAAACTGCTGCGTGTTGCTTTGCAGATACCGCAAGGTTCGTTGCGCTTATGCCCTCGGCTAGTAAAGGACAAACTGAAGGTTTACTTCTGTCTTGTCCTTAATGTGCCCTGTCAGGAATTAGAAACTTGCACGATTGCCCTATAGGGGAACTGCTTTGCAACGCCTCTCGGCGCACCCTGAGCCATTGCTTTCCTCAATTCAGTTTTCCTCGTTGGTGCGCTGTTGTATCTCACTACAGCAACAAAAAAGGGACTCCCGACAGGAAGTACCCTAATTAACGTGATGACTCACATAATGAAGTTGGCTGTTATCCGGTTCTGTAGAATAGGTTCCCTATACAGCCAGAGCGCTCTGCCGCGATTAGAAGTTCATTTCAGCCGCCTGCACGCGCTCAATTTGCTTCTTCTTCAGCACCAACATAATTTGTGACAGCGTGACGGCTGCCAGGAATGCTATCAATCCCTTGACGCGATTGGGGCTTTGCAGCACGATTTCTGCATCTTGTTGACCAAAGCCGCCCACGTTGGGGTTATTAGTCAGAGCCGATCCTGCAACCACCTGATCGCCCTCAGAGACCATGAGCTGCGGACCTGCCGGAATCGTTTCCGTCACCGTGTTACCGTCTTCGGACTGGATGGCGATCGAGTAGCCGTTGTCGTCGGTTTTGGTGATTTGGGCGATCGTGCCTGCAACCGAAGCATTGAAGACATTGTTATTGCTCTTTTCGCCTGTAGGGTAAACCTGTCCGCGTCCACGATTGCCGCCTAAGTGAACCGAGTATTTACCAAAATGAACCGACTTATCCTGCGCCGGATCAGGAGAAAGCACCGGGAAAACAATTTCCTGATACTGATCGCCCGGCAGCGGACCCACCAGCACGACATTGTCCTGGATTTCGCTATAGGGCTGGAACAGATAGCCCGGACCGACTTCTTCCTTCATTTCTTCGGGAATTCGGTCTTCCGGCGCAATCTTGAATCCTTCGGGCAGCATCAGCACTGCACCCACGTTCAGTCCGCCTAGTTCGCCGTTGCCCTGCACCTGCTGCGCGCTGAGATCATAAGGAATTTTGACCACCGCTTTAAATACGGTGTCAGGCAGAACTGCCTGGGGCACTTCCACGTCCACAGGCTTCGCTGCCAGGTGGCAGTTGGCACACACGATACGTCCAGTCGCTTCACGGGGCGTTTCGTAGTTTTGCTGCGCCCAGAAAGGATAGGCAGCCGCCGCACGAGGAATGAGCAGATCGCTGCCAAAGAACAGAGTCAGGGTCGCTAGCAGTGCCAGAGAACCTTTCAGAATGGCTTGCTTGCCCTGAGAAAATCGCGTTGACCAGAAAGCTAATTTCATGAGTAACAGGGGTTGAATATCAGATTTGATCGAATTAAGGCCAGATTCCGTGCCCTATGACCACCAGGGTTTTTCGCCCGTGCGGAAGTCGGTTTCCGTCCACTGAGTAAAGACCACTTTGTCGTCTTCGTTCACGTCTGCATGAACAAGTGCCAGAGACAGCGGAGCCGGACCGCGGACGACTTTCCCTTCGTTGTTGTACTGTGAACCGTGGCAGGGGCAGATGAATTTGTTTTCGCTGGCATTCCAGGGAACTACGCAGCCCAGGTGTGTACAGACGGCGTTGAGTCCATAGCTGGCGATCGTCTCTGCATCTTCAACCACAATGTAAGTCGGGTCGCCTTTCAAGCCTTGTGCCAGAGCACGCTCTCCGGGCTTGTGGGTTGCCAGAAAATTTTTAGCGGTGACATCGTTACCCAGCGCGTCTTTAGCGGTGACTCCTCCACCTGCACCACCGCTCGACACCGGGATAAAGTATTTGACCACCGGATAAAGTGCGCCCAGAGCTGTTCCGGTCACTGCACCGAAAGTCAGCAGGTTCATGAATTGTCGTCGCCCCATATCGGGGACATCGGGGGTTCCAGAGATTTGAGCCATGATTATTTCGATCGAGTTAAACGGTTAGCGAGTTGGTCAGGGGATGAATCAGCAGATTTGCGTTAAGTTCTGTATCTTTTCTGCGTTTTTTATAGCGGCACTCTCATCCCGCAGATACAGAAAGTAAGCTTATCTAATGACGGTGAGGCAAAGAAAAATGCTTGTGTTGCTGATTGTACAGCCAATCGATCGCAGCACTTTCGCACTCCCCTTGTATTTTACAACTTAACCTTACTTTGCTTAATGATAAGGTGAGCAAGATAGGAGAGATTCAGGGTTTAGACCTCTGCCGCCAGGGAGAAACCTTTGGGAGTGCGCGGAAGGCAGGCGAATTCAGTAAAATAACTTTGCCAGAGATCTATTCTTCTCACTCATACGACTGCTTCACTCATACGACTGCTTAGATCAACTGCTTACTTTTACTGCTCATCTATCGCTCACAAGATTTACGATGCGTTATTACACAATTCGATCGCCCTTTTTGCGGCTCAGCGCTCTCCCGCTCACCGTTGCCGGACTGGTCGCTTTTTCGCTGCCTGCGGGTTCAGTTACCCAGGAGTATCGCACCACGCCCCTCGGAGACAGACCTAGAGACTACGAAGTCTGTGTCAATGCCCTGTCTGGCTTGCAGCTTGCATCAACTGACGTGGCAGCCGCCTGCGCAGCCGCTTTGTTTCCCCGCTCGCTGGGTGAATGTGTGAGCCGAATTAGTGGAGATACGACGATCACAGCAAATGATGCACTGTCAAATTGTCGGCGAGTGCGTCGCCCAAATGACCTGGCAACCTGCGTCATCAGTATCAGCGACGGCAGTAGTGGAGGCACCGTTTTAACCAATGTGTTGGACAACTGTCGCCGGAGTTTGCTGCCCGTTCGCTTCTCTAGCTGTGTCGTGGGGCTGCGGAGCGGGATTTCTGCCTTGTCTACCGATGAAGCGATGGTGAACTGCATTGCCTCCAGCGATCGTCCCCGCGACTTTTTGCCCAGCTTTATTCCCAGTGGTCAAGAAATTCCGCTTCCGGGCGCTGCGATCGATACAACAACAGGCACGGGCATCAACACAGGTACGGGGACAACCATCGACGCAGAGGTAGATACGACGGGAACGGGTACTGGAACAGTCACTGCTCCTCCTTCAATCCCTGCTCTTTATTAATGGGGTGGAGCAGGAATAGGGGTAGATACCGGAACGAATACTGGTGAGTCTGCTGGAGAGTCCTGCTCCGACTTCCTGAAAGTGTTGAAGAACGCGAAAAGGCATGAAAAAGCAGGTGAGATAAAGATGCTGGGTTGGCGCTGTATCCAACCTGCTTTTCAGATTTTGCAATTCCTTTGCTCTACTCGCCCGTCGTCACCCGCGAACAGTCACGATTTCGGTTACGAACCTGATTAATCGTGCGGCACTGTTCCCAGGCAATCTGGCGCACCAGGTTGGGCGGCAACTGTGCCTGTTTTGCTAACGCCTGCCGGAAAAGACGAATGCTTTCCTGTCCGTTACCCTGCTTTCTCAAAATTTGCGCTTTGAGGTAGAGCAGTTCGGGATTGTTGGGCGTTTGCTGAAGGGCAGCATCTACGGCGGCGAGAGCCTCAGCAGGCTTATCCAGATCTCGATAGGCGATCGCAATCCCCCGCTGAGCGAGATACTGAGGTGCAGCACGGGTTTGCAGTCGCTCGATTGCCTGCTCTGGATTGGCAAACGGCAGATTCACTGCCAGCATTAGATCCATATAGCCTTTGAGCAAATTGAGTTCTGGGTCGTTGGGATTAATCTCCTCTGCTTCGCCTAGATGCCGAAAGACCTGCTGAAGTCTTGTCAAAACCTGTGGCGTTGCCCGTACCGTGCCCTGAGTCGAGAGGCTGTGCGCCCCTTCCAGAAATAAACCTGTTGCAATATAGAGATTGCCCCGTAGGGGATCAGCCTGAACGAGCCGTTCTGCAGTTTCGCGGGTCAGTCGAGCGTTGTCGCCCATCACTTCCCAGTCCTGATCAATATAAGCAAGGGAAGCTTTCATCGCATAGGCAAGCGGCTCATTCGGTTCTGCGTTTTGCAAAAGCTGCGCTGCCTGCTGGTAGTTGCCTTGCTCAAACAGTGACCGGAAAGCGGCTTCTGTTCGATCGCCCACCTCATGCGGGTTTGCAGTACGGAAAGGATCTGCCTGAGCGGGACTAATCCAGCTTGTAAGCGTGAGCGTCAGTGTACCTGCGACTGCTGCTGTGACCTGCCGCCATCGGGAAGGTTTGGCTCGGAAGGAGAATGACATAGCGAATCACCGTAGGTCTAAACGTTAGTGAGGACTAAAGAGGACTAAGAAAAGAAAGGACGGAAAAGGTCAAATCACCCCGAATTGAAGCGTTTTCTCAAGCAGGAATTGGCAATCAGTGAGGCAAGCCACTGCCTAACCGCAGATCCGTCTACCTGGAAAATGTGATTTAGTTGTGATCTAAGGTACAAAATCGAGTGCCGCTTCTCAGAATTATGGTAACGCCCAAGCGTGAAGTCGGGGAGTAAAGGCAGGTAATTGCCTTGACGCGATCGATCGCGCTAGGTTCCGTGGTGCTTTTCCCTTCCGCTGCCTTCCTCGACTACTATGGAAACATGCTGCCGGGTTGAATCTGCCCCAGCCCTCATTCGTGTCGCGATCGTGAATGCTCTATCTTAAAGATTTAACCTATCATCCGGCAGCCACCCCTGCCCCGATTCTGAAATCTGTTCAGCTTGAACTGGCTCCGCAGCAGCTTGGGCTAATTGTCGGTCCGAGCGGATCGGGCAAAAGTACGCTGCTGGAAATTTTGGCGGGTCTGGCAAAGAAAACCTCTGGCAGCCTATTTTGGCGCGAGCAAGAGCTAACGCCGGATCAGCTTCAGCAGCTTGCCGGACTGGTGTTCCAGTTTCCCGAACGGCACTTTTGCGGACATACCATTCTGGAAGAACTGCGCCTCGGTCATCCGGAACTCGGCAAAGAGCGAATCGATCGCGCTTTAGAAGCCGTCAGGCTGGATCACATTTCGCTTCAGGCTTCACCTCGATCGCTAAGCGGTGGACAGCAAAGACGTCTTGCCCTTGCGGTGCAGCTTATTCGTCAGCCTGGGGTGCTGCTGCTGGATGAACCCACTGCGGGGCTGGACTGGTCAATGCGCCGTCAGCTTATTTCTTTGCTAGCAGAGCTAAAGCGCGAATGGAGTTTGCTCGTTGTTTCCCATGAACCGGGTGAAATTGCGGGCATCGCCGATTGCTGTTGGACACTGCAACACGGAGAACTGGCTGCGTCTGATCCAGAATCGCTGCTAGATAAGGAAACGGTTGTGCAGGGATGAGCCAGCAGGAATCCAGCATTGAAGCCCCTCACGAAACAGCGTTGCCAGAACTCGCTGAAGTATGGCAAAAGACAATCGGCTGGCAGCCCACCCCAGAACAGCAGCAGCAATTTCAGCAGCTTTACCGAGCGATTCTCACAGGCAATCGTCAGCTTAATCTGACCCGGATTACCGAGCCGCAAGAATTCTGGGAAAAGCACCTCTGGGACTCACTGCGCGGCATTCAACCCTGGATTTGTTCAACTGATTCTGATGCAAATGCTTTGAGGGCGATGCGAAGCAGTTCCCCCGTCACGGTAATCGACATTGGAACTGGAGCCGGATTTCCCGGTGTGCCTGCGGCGATCGTTTGTCCGCACTGGCAAATGACGCTACTCGACTCGACCCGCAAAAAAATTGCTTTTATTGACACGCTGCTCGCCCATCTGGAATTGCCGAACGCCAAAACCCTGGTCGCTCGGGTAGAAGCGATCGGACAACAGAGTAACTATCGCGATCGATACGATTTGGCTCTGATTCGGGCGGTTTCTGCTGCGTCGGTTTGTGCCGAGTATGCGCTGCCGCTCCTGAAGCAGGGAGGCACGGCGATACTTTATCGCGGACAGTGGACAGACGAAGAACAAACTGGCCTCGATCGCGCTTTAGCACCGTTGGGCGGTAAGCAGGTGTTTATTGATGCCTTCACGACTCCTTTTACTGGAAGCGTTCGCCACTGTATTCACATTCAGAAAGAGAAGCCAACTCCGATCGAGTTTCCGAGGGCGATCGGAGTGCCGACGCAGAAACCCTTAGGATAAGTCAACGGCAGAGATTAGACTTTCACCGTACTCTCACTGGCTGTCTTTGGCAGCGAAGAGGAGGCATAGTTTTCATTGCGTGAGTTACGCCAGGAGCGTATTTCTCGCTTTACCTTCCTTATAAAGAGGTTGAGTCGTGTGTCTCGGACACCTGCCCAGGCAGTCTGATCAAGGTAATGTTCAAATAAAGGGATTGCAGGATGATTGCAGGCCAAATGCCACGGCTTAGAGATGGCATAGTGAACAATCAAAGGATCATCGAGAACGGACTGATAAGTTTCTGGATCATCAAAAGGGCTTTCTTTCCAGTCAGAAAACTCATAGATTTGCGGCATTTGATTCCAGCGCGGATCAAGCTCGCCCCATTGCCCTTCTAAAACTGCATTGAGAGCATCCTGATCAGGATCGTGAATCGTCGCTCGATTCTGTTCAATAAATTCAAGCGCCTTCGCCCCAATGCGATCTTCCCGCCATTTCTGAAGATTAATTACTAACAATCCACTGTTGAAGTATAAAGAATCAGGATTTAATCCCAGTTCCTTATAGTTACTCAAACCTGGAACGAGCGAGAATAAATGGGGGTATCCATTCCGGATTGCCAAGACAGGTTTGTCTCCCAGCTCAACCTGCCACAGCTCTTCTAGCGGCCCCAGAACAACCATGTCGCTGTCTAGATAAATTACTTTTTCGAATTCTTTTGGTAAAACCTCTGTGACCAAGAGACGGTAATAAGCAGCAACAGTGAGATACCGTAGTTCCGGCAGGTTTTTATACTGATTCCGATCAATCTGAATCCACTGTATTTCTAATTGATTCGATCGAAGAGAGGATTCAATTTTTCGTTTCGTTGCTTTTTTAATGCCGCCATCCATAATGAAGAGTAGGATTTTCGTTGCTTTGCTTGCCAAATTAGACAGTACTGAGTAGATCGTCACTGTCAGGGGCATTGCGTAAATTTCATCGGCTGAGCAAACGACAACGATCGGCTGAGCATCAGGAATATGAGATTGCATGAAACTGAATCTGTTCAACGGTTTATGTTTTCTTATGTCTTCTGTCGTAGCTTCTACTTATCACTTCTCTAGTCTCCTGAGGAGTAGTTGAAGCCTTATCAACATAAGTTTGTTTAGTTAGTTCTAACTCTATCTTCTATAAACAACCCTGATTTACCGGATTTTAATATCAATTAAAGCACTATCTTACTCACAATATTTAAGATAGCTTGGAACTAAACTTCAATAGATAACTTTATGCAGTGTCTCCAGTTGAAAACTGGTTCTGTCGCAATCACTTACCGTAATAAAAATCTGTAAGGGCAGCTCGTGAACTGCCCCTACCAATCTGTAACTCTGCTTCGAGAACTGACTTAGCTTCCGCGACACTTAGAGCATTAGACGTTCAAACTAATTTCCATATGCCATGCAACGCCTTGTCAATCCAGCATTAAACTGCAACGGCTTCTTTCACTGGAGCAAAGTAGGCATCTTGCTCTGCTCGCAGCTTGTCGCACAGACGACCTTCTGGCAGTTCCACATCGTCGTAGGTCAACGCTTGGTCTTTGGGGATATCTCGCTTCAAACGGCATCCTTCTGCTAAGCCGATCGGCAGGAGCCGCTGCTTCTGCGTGATTTCAGCGGTTTCGCATTCGCCGTAGGTCATGTAATAGCCCAAACCATCAAGCGTTTCGCCTGCCTTCAGGTCAATCTTGGCAGTGGTGATTACATCGACCTTCGGACCGGCGATCGGAGCCATGACTGCATCCTTAAACAGGACCACGCGGGCAACCGACAGCGGAACTTCAAAGTGGCAGAGGTGATAGGGCGTGTAGAAGCTGTACAGCGGACCTTCGCCCAGCTTGTAAAGGTTCAGGTAGTGCTGCTGCTTGAGGTCATCGTGGGTTGCGAACACAAACACACCCGGACCCGGACGAACCCCAACCACATAATCCACAATGCCGCCCAGCTCTTTTAATTGGTCGACGTCATACATTTTGGTGCAGTCGTCGATATGTCCGGTGTACTTGAGGTTGAATCGCTCAACCAGTTCGTCCTTGTGACGATTGAAGTCATAGCCATACATCCCGCGCTTGGCGACAGTCATGCCAGTTGCATTCGCCACGATCGCCTGCTCAAAGGAAATCTTCGTTCCATCGGCAAAGCTCGTCACCATGTGCGCTTTTTGTCCCCACTGCTTGGCAAAGCCTTCCTGCGTGGTGGGGTTGCGGTAGGGGTCTTGCAGACCTTTGATATTGCCGCAGAGCAGTGGGGTGAGTCCGATGCTCTTGACAAACCGATAAAGGTTCATCTGCACACCGGGCTGATCGCCGTCGCAGGCAGAAAGAATCACGCCCGCTTTATCGGCATATACCTTCAGAATGGGTCCGATCGTGCCGTCCAGCTCAGCGTTCATCAGAATAACGTGCTTTTTGTGAGCAAATGCTTCCAGCACCACATGAGCACCAAACTCGATCGCGCCCGTGACTTCCACAATCGCATCGATGCCTTCGGCACGGCAGAGCAACAAGGCATCGTCGGTAACGGCATATTTGCCCTGGGCAATCGTAGCTTCTAGATCGGCAACGGTATTGACCACCCGTGCATCTTCAATACCTACTTCGGTGTAAGCCCGCTTTGCACCATCCAGGCTGCGGTTGGAAATCGCAACCAGTTCCATTCCCGGAACAGAATTCACAATTTGATTCGCAATCCCACGCCCCATGAAGCCTGCGCCAACCATCGCAACACGAACAGGATTTCCAGCTTCAGCGCGTGCTTGCAAAGCAGTATCAACAATAAACATTCAAAAACTCCCTATAAATCTAAAACAAAACGTTTTGCTTGACCTTTGTTCCAGGCCCCTGTTGAGGTAGCCAATCATCAATTTCTGGTTAGGCTCTTGGTCGAACCATGCGGGGGAATGCGGGTTTGAGGACACTTGATCGCTCTTTGGAAAACAGGGCAGGCAATAAGTCATTCGCGAGAAGGCTCTTGATGTAGCCAATCTTGAATCCCATCCCCCAGCACCAAAGCGCAAAGCCACCCCTGCCACGCCGGATATTAAACGTACTCATTAAATACAGTTTGATGCCACTTACTAAGTAGGAAGACATCGAAACCAATTCTTTGAGTAGGGTGTACCACCCAAACGAACGGTCGCTGTAGCGCAATAGCAGCGGTACATGATCCCATCCCCAGTTCTGCGCCTGTCGGTACATGGCTGCATAACTATGACGCAGGCGATAGTGAACAACAGCATCTGGAGCGAAGTGTAAGGGAAATCTTGCAAGCTGAATTCTCCAGCAATAGTCAGCATCCCATGCAGTAGAGACTTCCAAATTAAAATCTCCAACTGCTTCGTACACCGAACGCTTCATTCCCAGATTACAGCCGAAGGAGAACGGGAGATGGGGAGGATGCGGAATGTCGCTGTCCATTAACCCTTCTGACTGATACCACTTGCCGTAATTACAGGCTGCAACGAGCCAGGGTTCATTTAACCTCGTGTATTCTAATGGTCCCGCAACACTGTCATAAAGACAGAGTGCTTCCGCCATTGCCGCTAACCAACTGGGAGAGACTTCATCATCTGCTTCACAGAAGCAAAATGCGTCTCCTGAAGCTGCTTTTACGCCTGTATTGTAGGAATGCGCTACGCCAAGCCGGGGTTTTGAAAAATCGTGAGCCTGAACAATTTTTAGATCAGGAAGACGATCGCGATACTGCTCAACAATTTTCATGGAATCATCCGTGGAGCCATTGTTCACCACAACTAGCTCCCACTCGCCACCCCATTGCTGGTTTACCAGTGCTTCTAACTGAACTGCGATCGTTGCAGCACCGTTATAACACGGGAGAATAACACTAATCTTCATGAAACATCCTAGAGAAATCAGAAAATTGTCAGTTCGTCCAGATGCGATCGCCCCTCATCCTCTTGCTTAGACGGGTGTAGCAGGAACAAAAGACCCTAACTTACACCCATCTGGCTCAAAGAAATTAACCCTAAACGGGAACTGGTTCAAACAGTGCCCAGTTTGCATCTTTCTCCGAAATGACCGTTACAGGCATGGGCCACTGAATCCCAAAGGTAGGATCGTTGTACCGAAGTCCCCGCTCATAGCCGGGAGTGTAGAACTCGCCCACTTGATAAGTCACTTCAGCCCCATCGGTGAGTGCCTGATAGCCGTGAGCAAACATCTCTGGAACATATAGCGCACGATGGTTTTCTTCCGTGAGTTCCACGCCGATGTGCTGCATATAGGTCGGCGAATCGGGGCGCATATCAATAATCACGTCATAGATTGCGCCCTTCGTGCAGCGAACCAGCTTCGTTTCACAGGCAGGAGCAACCTGATAATGCATACCGCGCAGGGTTCCCGCCTTGTAGTTGTAAGACAGGTTGCACTGAGCAACGGTCGGCTTTAGCCCGTGAGCTTCAAACTCTTGTGCACAGAAAGTCCGGGCAAAAGCACCGCGATTGTCTTCGCGCAGTTCCAGGTCAATGATGAATGCGCCTTTTAGCTTTGTTTCGGTAAAAATCATTACTTGCTCCAGAAGAAATCTTTGTCAATTTGCTGAGTGCGAATCAGGTATTCCAACTGCTTCAGACGAGTAAACCCTCTCGACTCGAAGATTTCTTGAGTCATGTCGATTTGGCTGAACACGTCAAAAAGCTGCTGTGCGCCGCGCTGGGCATTCCACTCACACTTAAAGCCAGGAAGCTGGGTGTTGATTTTCTCGAAGGATACCCGATAGCTGCGGTTGTCTGAACCGTTGTTGCCAAAGCTGACGGCGCAGCCCTTAAAGACATCTGCAACAATTTCGGCAATCTCTCTTACCTGGTAGTTATTGGCGGTATCGCCCACGTTGAAGATTTGATTGTGAACAATGTCGCGGGGGGCTTCCAGCGTGCAGATCAGAGCCTTAGCAATATCTAGCGCGTGAACCAGAGGACGCCAGGGTGTGCCGTCGCTGGTCATTTTAATTTCTTTGGTCGTCCAGGCAAGACCCGACAGGTTGTTCAACACAATATCGAAGCGCATCCGGGGGGAAGCCCCAAAGGCGGTCGCATTTCGCATGAAGGTGGGTGAGAAGTCGTCGTCTGCCATCTTGGTGACATCGCGCTCGACCATCGCTTTACACTCAGCATAGGCGGTCTGAGGATTCACAGGCGTTTCTTCCGTTACGTCTCCTGCGCTAGCAACGCCATACACGCTGCAAGAAGACATATACACAAACCGCCGCACTCCGGCTTGCTTGGCTAACTCTGCCAGACGTACTGACCCTTTGTGGTTAATCTCGTAGGTAATGTGGGGTGCGAGTTGTCCGGTGGGGTCGTTTGATAGTTCAGCCATGTGAACGATCGCATCAACACCTTGCAGGTCTTCGACCGTGATGTGGCGAATGTCCTTGTTCAGCGTTTTTGCCGTGAGGGAAGTGCCGTTGTAAAGCCAGCCGACCTTGTAGTAACCCGTGTCAACTGCAATCACTTCGTGTCCCCGCTCCATCAACAAGGGAGCAAAGAGAGAACCGAGGTAGCCTTCTGTGCCAGTAACGAAAACTTTCATGATGTTAGTGCTTGTAGTGCAAAAGAGTACAAAATGAGGCGAACAACCTGAAGGATGAACTACAGGGCAACCGTTGTCCGCTCGGGGGCAGGAATTTGCGCGGCGACCGCTTTACCAATCTCGAGCGAGGAGGTTGCTGCCGGAGAAGGCGCATTGCAAACATGGATCGATCGATCGCCCGGAATAATCAGAAAATCATCGACCAGTTTGCCGTCATCCATTAATGCCTGTGCCCGGACGCCTGCATGGGTGGGGATGACATCGTCCATCTGCACATCGGGGATGAGACGCTGCAAACTGTGAACAAATGCCGCTTTGCTGAACGATCGCACGATTTCTTTAAAGCCTTCGTCATAGTGCTTAGCTGCCAGCTTCCAGAAACCGGGGAAGACCATGACTTCCGCAAAATCGCGCAGGTCAAAATCGGTCTTTTTGTAACCTTCGCGCTTCAGGCTTAAAACGGCGTTGGGTCCAGCGTGGACGGTTCCGTCAATCATGCGCGTGAAGTGAACCCCTAAGAACGGAAAATCAGGATTGGGAACCGGATAAATCAAGCCCTTGACCAGATATCGCTTTTCGGGGGTCAGTTCGTAATATTCACCGCGAAAGGGAACGATTTTCGCTTGTGGATCAACGCCGCCCAGTTTGGCAACGCGATCGCTCTGCAACCCAGCACAGTTCACCACAAACCGCGCCGAGAAATCGCCCTGATTCGTCTCAACAACCTGTCCCTGTGCTGTACTTTTGATTTTGAGAACACGGGTATTGAGGCGAAGATCGCCGCCCTGCTGCTCAATCAATTCGGCATATTTTTGGGCAACTTTCTTATAGTCAGCAATGCCCGTTGAGTGAACCCGAATGCCTGCTAAGCAATTAACATAGGGTTCGTATTCCTTGACCTGTTCAGCAGCAATGCGAGCCACCGGAATTCCGTTTTGCAAGCCTCGCTGATACAGGTTTTCCAGCAGGGGCAATTCCTTCTCTTCGGTTGCAACAATGACCTTGCCACAAACCTCGTGGGGGATATTATGCTCCTGGCAAAAATTCACCATTGATTCACAGCCATCGCGACAAAATTTCGCTTTAAAGCTGCCTGGTTTGTAATAAACCCCAGAATGAATTACTCCGCTGTTATTACCTGTTTGGTGAAATGCCCACTGGCTTTCTTTTTCGAGGAGCAAGATTTTGCAGTCTGGATATCGTTTTCCCAGTGCCATCCCCACGGATAGCCCAACGATTCCGCCCCCGATAATCGCAAAGTCGTACATAGCTTCTCTCTAAACAAATCAGCAACAGATATAACGAACTGTTCTTTTTTCGTCCCAATCCTGATCCCATTGACTACCAGACTTTCCAGGGAGCTTTGCCGCTCTGCCACAGACCTTCCAGATAGTTTTTATCGCGGAGAGTATCCATGGGTTGCCAAAAGCCCTCATGCCGGAAAGCAGACAGTTCACTATCCTGGGCAATTTTGCTGAGCGGCTCGTGTTCCCACATCACAGAATCGTCAGTGATGTAGTCGATCGTCTCTGGCTCCAGCACAAAATAGCCGCCGTTAATCCAGGCTCCGTCTCCGGTTGGCTTTTCATGAAACTGCTCGATCTTGGTTTGTCCTTGTCCCAAAGAGAGTGCGCCAAATCGTCCGGGGGGCTGCACCGCCGTCAGGGTCGCCAGGGTTTTTTGAGCCTTGTGGAATGCGACGAGTTCGGTAATATTGACATTGCCGACGCCATCTCCGTAGGTGAAGCAAAATGTGTCGTTACCGACGTGTTCCCGAACGCGCTTTAGGCGTCCGCCCGTCATCGTATTTTCTCCGGTGTCAACCAGCGTGACGCGCCAGGGTTCTGCATTTCCAGCATGAATGTTCATCTGGTTGTAACGCATATCGAAGGTGACATCCGACATCCGCAAAAAGTAATTTGCGAAGAACTCTTTGATCACAAAACCTTTGTAACCACAGCAAATAATGAAATCATTGATGCCGTGAGCGGAATACACCTTCATAATGTGCCAGAGAATGGGTTGTCCCCCAATCTCCACCATTGGTTTAGGTTTGATTGCTGTTTCTTCACTCAGACGAGTTCCTAAACCACCAGCTAGAATGACTGCTTTCATGCACCTACCTCTTGCGTTAGAAGGGATTTACTTTTATAGCCAAGTTCGCTGCTTCCAAGAAGACTCAATTTAACTCTAGAAGCATGCCTGAAGTTAAATTTGTTGAATCAACTTTTGAACCAACTTGTTGAACTCAAACTTTAATCTTGCTCACGTTAGGTTTGCTCGCTTTAAGTTCGCTGAGCATCGCTCTTAAACTATCTAAGATATCTGAACGGGTAACGGAGTGTTGAAATGGATGCAGCTTGAATAGCGCGACCTATCGTGAGAACATGCTTGCTTTGAGAAAAACGAACTAGAACAGAGTACCCAGCAATTTTTAGATGAATGGAACCAATGACAATCAAACTAAGACTTAGAAATAAAGCCTGAGATAGAGCCTTTGAATCCGTAGAATTGCTGTAATTTAACCTGATACGAGATTAACAAGAAGCTAGAAACGACGCTGTAAAGACAGAGTAAATTAACCGATCAGCTCTATGAAAACTGGATGAAAGCTTTTGATATCTGTGGAAACCTACGTACATTGAAAAACTGCCCTATGGTTAGAGCAGCATTGATTACAGAGATTAATCAGGTTTTTTTAGCGCTAGAACGAGATGATTAAATAGCCTTCCTGAAACTTTGCCCCGGATACAGGCCTACCGCTTAACTGCTGCGGCAGAAAAATATTGCGACGCTGATCGCCCGCTTCGATCGTGACTTCAGGACCATACTGAGTTAGCTTCACCTGTTTTTTATCAAAGCCGGGCAGAAACAGATAAACTTTGCGCTCTGCGGTATCAATCCGAATCGGACGCGGAGCCTGAGTCGCCTGAGTAAAATCAGGTAAAGCTGACATAATGGGCTGCCAATCTCCCTGCCTGATAGGAATCGATCGCACACTCAGCGGGGCAAAGGTGCTTTCCAGATTTTCCGTTGTCTGTGCCTGGTTAAGCAGCACTCCGCCGATCGTCAGCCCTACCTGCTGAGCACTTCCCCAAAGATACTGCGCGGTTGCCACTGCACCAGGATCGGTGCCCGTGACTAGATAGGCAATCACCCGATTGGGGTTGGCAACGGCAGATCTGCCCTCTTCCAGTAAGTTATTCACCTGAGCAGCGGCAGGCTGGGAAAAAATATCGCCGCTCGACCAGTTGACATTGAGAACTGCGCTGGCAAGCGGCTGCACAAAGGGTGAAATCGTCTTGCCCAGATCAGAATCAGCAAACACCTGACGAAATCGACGAACATACCAGCTCAAGATCTCCGGCATTCCCAACATTCGCAGGGTTGCAGAATCGCCACTGCCGTCGTACACGATGACATCGTAGCTGCCACTGTTTTCATATTCGCGAATCGCATTCAACGCTAGGGCACTGTCCATACCGGGAAGCACACCTAACTCCTGCCCGTAAACCGCTTTGAAGAAAGGTGATCGCAAATACTGAGCTTCGAGCTTTTTCAGTTCTTCCCAGCTTCGTTCGAGCAGCACAGTCGAATACAGCTTGACTGCCTGCAAATTGGCAGCAATGGGTTGCGGATCAGCCGTTAATGCGGTTTCGAGCAGAAGATCGATCGCCGGAGTTGGGTCTTGTGCTGCAAACAAAACACGCTTTCCCTGAGCGGCGAGCTGCTTTGCGGCTGCAACTGCGATCGTGCTACGCCCTGTCCCGCCTTTGCCCAAAAATGTCAGAATCAACGCCATTGCCAGAAATGCCTAACGATAGAGGACTGCTCGTATGAGCAAATCAACCCACAGCAAACTTATTGCCAAAAATTAGCAACCGTAGACTGTGAATCCAGAACAAATGACTTCGGATGATAAGTAAACCTAGATATCATCATTGCAGCCAGTTTACCTGATCCTGAAGCAGGATTTGCTTGGCGGTTGTCGCCTAGTAGCAGTCGCCCTGTAGCAAAGGTTTCCTTGCTGATGTAATGCGCCAATGTAAACCGATTACCCAGAGGGAAGACTGCTTTGCATCGCCTGAAGCCTGCTGTTTTGGATACTGTCTTGCTCGTTGCAGATTGATTCAGGTTATCGTAACAGTGAATCTTTTGGACTGCCCTCGTACTGATGGAGGATTCAGTTTGTCCTGGCTCATCGAGGGCATTCCTTGCATTGGTTAAAGACGTTCTGAGTCAGCGGCTAGTTGGTTGACTCTAGCTCGTCTTCAAAAAACCAGGTCGTGAACCCGTTGTCAAACTTCACAATGACACCAATCCCGCTGCCATCTGTCATCTTGAATCCGTTGATTACACCTGTCTTACCCAAGCAATCGACCACCGCTTTCGGAGAACGATCGCGCAACCGACGCACGCGCACTTTTTGACCGATTTCCATCGCCACTCTCAAGAATACGAACAATACGCTTAAACAAACATGAATTAGTGTATCAGTGTCTTGACTGCGATTATCAAAAGTTAGCCGAAAGCTGCATTTGTGCCTAGACAGGCTATCAAGCTATTCTGATAACCGGATTCGCGAGTTTTGCGACTGTGTGATTTCAGCGGGCTGAAGGTTGAGTGAGGACAGATGGTGATATTGAGCAGAGGTCTGGTTAAACTGCCAGTTGTTTGCGTTAACTCATCCTGTTGATTCACACTCAAGCTGAATTGCTTACAGCAGCGATCAAAATTGGAAGGGGGGTAGGAGAACTATGCTGGCAAAACGGATTTTGCCTTGTCTTGATGTCAAAGCAGGAAGAGTCGTTAAGGGGGTTAACTTTGTTAATTTGCGGGATGCGGGTGACCCCGTGGAGCTGGCGCAGATTTACAACCAGGCAGGGGCAGACGAACTAGTTTTTCTGGATATCACGGCAACCCATGAAGACCGTGACATTATTTACGACGTGGTTTATCGCACTGCAGAGCAGGTATTTATCCCGCTAACAGTCGGCGGCGGCATTCAATCCTTAGAAACTATTAAAAAATTGTTACGAGCCGGGGCAGATAAAGTGAGCCTTAACTCAGCCGCCGTTCGTGACCCTGATTTAATTGATCGAGCCAGCGATCGGTTTGGCAATCAATGCATTGTGATCGCGATCGATGCCCGCAGACGGGAAGATCCGGCAAATCCAGGGTGGGATGTCTATGTCCGAGGCGGGCGGGAAAATACGGGCAAGGATGCCGTGACTTGGGCAAAAGAGGTCGAGCAGCGCGGAGCCGGAGAACTGCTGCTAACCAGCATGGACGCAGATGGAACCCAAGCGGGCTATGACCTGGAGCTAACTCGCACGATCGCCGCTAATGTGCAGATTCCGGTGATTGCTTCGGGTGGCGCGGGCAACTGTCAGCACATTTATGAAGCGTTAACCGAAGGTCAAGCAGAGGCAGCCTTACTGGCTTCACTGCTGCACTATGGGCACCTTACCGTTGCTGAAATTAAGTCTTATCTTACTGAGAAGAGCATTCTAGTGCGTCAGTAGGGAAATGGACTGACCGATTAGAGGAGGTTTGAAGAGTGTTCGAGGTGCTATCTTGCTCCTAAATTAGCCATGAACAGGGACTTTGAGAATCCTAAGGGGACTAGGTTCCCTAATTGCAGGGTTTGGGAGCGGTTTAGACGACAACTACAATCCTGAATTAAGCTTTAAGCTGCTTTTTTCCATACAAAACCCCAAGTCATCCTCACAGCCATCCTGCTGCACCCGATCGTTCATGACCCTGCTGTTGTCCTATTTCATCTCACGTCGCTTTCCCCTTTTAGCTTTCTTCATTTAGATAGATTACGAGGATGAGACTAGTTAGATACTCATTATTAAATGAACTGATTGCTCTTCCTTAAGCATTCACTCAGCCACCCTAGAACCGCAAACGCGCCAAGCCCTGATTTAATAACACTTTTCACGATCGCACTGCAGAGATACCCGCAGCATTTTGGCGCCTCTGTGGAGTCGCTCGGCAAATTCACACACTAAATGAGCAAATAGACTTAGGGACACTTTTTTGAGAAGCTGTTAACATATATAAATATTACAAATTTTAACAGCGTCTTAAGGAAACATGGTTTTTCTCCTCGTCATCGTGATCGGACTGGTCGCCTGGGCACTGCATCTGATGCAGGAAGCCATCCAGCATCGCGAGTTCTCACTGATGCTAGCGGGGTTTTTGGTTTCTTCGGCGGCAGCAGCGCTGATATCGGTTTACTTTCTTATGGGTCACTACGTGGGCTATATGAGTGAAATGGCGTCGCGTAGCTATGTTTACAACTCCACTGAGTGGGCGGCCTTTGATGAATCCTGGGCAGAGATGGTAAATCTGCCTTCCAGCGAACTGATAAGTAACTGATGAGTAACTAATGCTGGTTGAGGGATTGCAGCGATCGCGTTTGTTTCAATTCGGCTAATCAAGATTTTTCGTTAAATACAATTTAATTACTTGCTTTAGTGCTGGCGACGAATTTTTAGAAAATTAAGTTGCTAGCACTGATTCTTGTGTTAAAAATACTTTCGGACAAAAGCGAACCGAATTAAGGATGCTTCTGCAAAATACGCTTTAGAAGAATCAAATAGGACGGCGATCTGTGATATAAACCGCTTTAAGTCGTGTTTGAGAGCAGTTATGCTCCTGGTTTCGCTCGCATTTCTCCCAATTGTCCGTCTCCTAGAAACTTCTTGAACTCCTACTGATTGCTAATGCCTCTTCAGTTGTACCATTTGGTTGCTTTCCTGATTTCTGTCGTTGTTGTCCTGCTGGCTACCCCTGTAGTCAGGCAGATTGGCTTACGGAGCGGCTATGTCGATCGTCCTGGCGATCGAAAAGTGCATCAGCGTCCGATGGTACGGCTGGGCGGCGTTTCAATCTTTCTAGGATCGCTGATTGCGCTGCTAGCGATTTGGGGCATGGGCGGCTTTGGAACATTACCTCCAGATAAGGAATATGGGATTTGGGGCGTGACGATCGGCGGACTTGCCTTTTTCCTGATTGGCTTAGCCGATGATTTATTTAATCTCTCTCCCTTGACTCGGCTGCTGATGCAGATGGCTGTTGCGGGTTGTGCCTGGTGGGCAGGGGTTCAGATTGATTTTCTAACGATTCCGTTTGTGGGGCTGACTTCGCTACCGTTTTGGCTCAGCTTGCCCGTGACGGTGATCTGGCTGGTGGGCATGGCAAATGCAATTAACTGGATCGATGGTCTAGACGGTCTGGCAGCAGGAGTTTCGGGAATTGCGGCGGTTGTAATGCTGGTGGTCTGCCTGTTTATGAATCAGCCTGCCGCAGCTTTGATTGCCGCAGCCTTGGCAGGTGGAACGCTAGGATTTTTGCGCTATAACTTCAATCCGGCGCAAATTTTTATGGGGGATGGCGGAGCCTATTTTATTGGCTTTACTCTGGCTGGCGTGGGCGTGGTGGGACTGGTTAAGAGTGTGACAACGGTGGCAGTGCTGCTGCCCTATTTAATTTTGGCAGTGCCGATTCTGGATATGTCTGCGGTGATTCTCGATCGCCTGCGTCATGGTAAATCCCCTTTCAAAGCAGACAAGCGGCATCTGCATCACCGTTTGCTGAAGGCTGGCCTTTCCCACCGATCAACCGTACTGTTTATCTACAGCCTCACGCTCTGGGTCGGCACGCTGGCACTGGCGTTTTCTGGAATTCCCAGCGGCGTGGTTTACGCTCTGGCAGCCACTGCTCTGCTGAGCTACACAGGATGGCAGGTGAGAAAGCACGCGAGACAGTAACTTCTATGACCACCGCTTCTGTCAGTGCCGAAGTCATTTCCGTTGGAACCGAACTCCTGCTAGGGGAAATTCTTAATACCAATGCCCAGTTTCTTGCCCAGGAACTTGCCCGACTGGGAATTCCCCACTATTACCAGACAACCGTAGGCGACAACGTGCTGCGGCTACAAAAGGCGGTGGCAATTGCTTGCGAACGATCGCGCCTGCTGATTTTTACGGGCGGGCTAGGACCAACTCCCGATGATCTGACGACAGAGACACTGGCAGATTTTTTTGAAGTTCCTTTGATTGAACGATCGGACGTTCTGGAAGACATTGCCCAAAAGTTTGCTCGACGGGGACGGCAAATGTCGCCCAGCAACCGTAAGCAGGCGTTGATCCCACAGGGTGCTGAGGTGCTGCCTAATCCGGTTGGCACAGCTCCAGGTATTATCTGGCAGCCGCGTCCAGGACTGACGATCCTGACCTTTCCCGGTGTGCCCAGTGAAATGCAGGCAATGTGGCAGCAAACCGCCGTGCCGTTTCTTGAGAGCCAGGGCTGGGGACAGGAAATTATTTATAGCCGTACCCTGCGCTTTTGGGGCATTGGAGAGTCGGTGTTAGCCGAAAAAGTAGCCGCCTTTCTGAAGCTGGAAAACCCGACGGTTGCACCCTATGCGGGCAAAGGCGAAGTCAGGCTGCGGGTTTCGGCAAAGGCAACGAGCGAGGCAGAAGCCCTGAATCTGATTCATCCCGTCGCGCAGCAGCTTCGTGATCTGGCTGGCATAGACTATTACGGGGAAGACGAAGACACGCTAGCGGTGGCAGTCGGGACACTGCTGAAGGCAAAACAGCAAACTTTGGCAGTGGCAGAATCCTGTACAGGCGGTGGATTGGGTCAGCTTCTGACCGCAGTTTCCGGCAGCTCTGCCTACTTCTGGGGCGGTGTGATTTCCTACGATAATCACGTGAAGATCAATCTGCTGGGGGTCAACGCCGACGATCTGACTCAGCAGGGAGCCGTCAGCGATATTGTGGCGCAGCAAATGGCGATCGGCGTTCGAGAGCGGTTGGGAACTACCTGGAGTTTGAGTATTACTGGAGTTGCAGGACCAGATGGGGGTACAGCTACGAAGCCTGTCGGTCTCGTGTATATCGGCTTAGCGGGACCGGGAGCAGGTCAGGTTGAAAGCTTTCGGTATGAGTTTGGCGATCGAGGCCGGGAAATGGTGCGATGGTTGAGTACCTGCAACGCGCTAGATCGGCTGCGGCGGAGGCTGCTGTCCCGGAGCTGAATCAACACGGAATCGGCAATCCCTAAAGTAGACTGGAATCAGTCGTCTATTGAAGTTTGCCTGATTTGTCTACAAAAAAGTATAGGTATAGAGCAAAGTAGCAGGTAATTGTTGCTTCAATCAGGCGGATCGTTACGGCAAAAAGGAACTAAGGCTTGAATCCTGGCAAAGGCGATGATTACTTCCAATTGCAAACTGCTCCGCATCACAGCACGTTTCTTTTGATACTGCTCGCTCGGAGCCGTGAAGGTGCATAAAAAACTGCCTCGGCCGTCTCGTCTGCAAATCAGTTTGCGTGCCAAGCTGCTGATTGGGTTTAGCATTGCCTTCAGCCTGGTCTTTGCTGGCGCATTTTACTGGTTTTACTCGTTTACTACAGAAAAAACCATGTCGCGGCTTCGGGCAGATATGCGATCGACACTGGAGGGCGCAAAAGCAGGCGTTAGCGTCGATGATTTGCTGGGGCTATATCAGCAGGGCGATCGCAACGCGACAGGTTTCTCGGATGATCCACGCTATGAAAAAATTCTGAATTGGTTTCAGGTCGTTCACAGCTTGGAGCCGCGTGTTTGGCTGTACACCTATGTGGTTGGCTATCCTGCTGAAAATCGACGGGTTGGGGTAGCGCAGGCAAAGCCAAACGAACGGGAGATTGTTTATCTGGTCGATTTGTGGGCAGCTTATGATCCGGCAAAAGCGTCAAAGTTTCTAGAGTCCGATCGTGCTGGCGGAGCCGCTTATCAGGTTTTGCGCGAGAAGAATCTGGTTGAGGAAAGCCGAATTTACACCGACAAGTGGGGAAGCTGGCTCTCAGCCGTCACGCCGCTACTGGATCAAGAAGGCAAAATGGTGGCGGTGCTGGGGGTTGATATCGAAGCAAGCTACGTGCTGGAGGTGCAGCAGGCAATTCGCAATCGTGTTTTGGCATCCTTCATCGTCACTTACGGTGTTTTGTTTATCCTGATCTACGCGCTATCTGGAATTTTGACTCAACGCCTGAGTGAACTAACCGACTCCTCGGAGCAAATTGCTGCCGGAAACTACAATCTCAGTCTTCCTTCGAGCAGGGTGGTTTTTTCCGATGAACTGGATGTGCTGGCGCAGGTGTTTGAGGATATGGTTAAAAGCATTCGCCTCCGGGAGCAGCAAATTCGGGAAGGCAAAGAAGTGGAGTACGAAATTCGTCTGGCTTTGCAACAGGAGCGAGAACTGAGTGAGCTAAAGTCTCGCTTTGTCTCGATGGTGTCTCACGAACTGCGAACGCCGCTCACCGTCCTCCGAACTTCGCTTGA
Organism: Cyanobacteria bacterium FACHB-502; assembly: GCA_014695325.1. Taxonomy (GTDB): domain Bacteria; phylum Cyanobacteriota; class Cyanobacteriia; order Elainellales; family Elainellaceae; genus Leptolyngbya_A. The sequence continues at coordinate 38,157 of JACJNZ010000035.1, forward strand.
ACTGCTGGAGCGGTATAGCCATATCGCCAGCGAGGACAAAAAGCAGGAATACTATCAGCGATGTCGATCGGCAATTCACACGATGGCTCAACTGCTGGAAGATGTGCTGACGATCGGCAAAACTGAGGCAGGCAAATTGTCCTTCAACCCCGCCCCGATCAACCTGCACAAGTTTTGTTTGGAACTGGTCGAGGAAATGCGGATGGGCAGTCAGGCTAGCCATTTTCTAGAGTTTTCCTGTCAGGGCAACTGCAAAGAAGTCTGCCTGGATCACGCCCTGCTGCGATCGATTCTCACCAACCTACTGACCAACGCCATCAAATATTCCCCACCCGGAAGCACTGTGATGTTTAGCCTCACCTGCATCGGAGGAACGGGGATTTTTCAGGTGAAGGATAGCGGCATTGGCATTCCTCAAGCCGATCAGTCGCGCCTGTTTGAGCTATTTCATCGCGCCAGCAATGTGAGTACAATTCGAGGCACTGGGCTGGGGCTGGCGATCGTGAAACAGTGCGTTCAGCATCACGGCGGTGACATCGGTTTTTCCAGCCAGGAAGGGATCGGGACGACGTTTACGGTCAAACTGCCGCTTTATAACGCCATCCCAACGGCTGTCGAATAGCCTTTCTCCGAATTGTCCTTTCTACCGAATTGCCCTTCCTAAGTCCAACCGATCGCAGCGGTATTGATGACCGATCGCAGGTCAGGAGCCATTTCAACCGTGTAGTTAAACGGCGAACTGCCGGAAACTATTTGCGTCATGGCTGTACCGTCTGGGCGACGCGGAGCAAACCAGGAGTTTGCACGAATCACCAGATTGCCTGCACTATTTTGGCTAATTGCAGTGATTTCAAGGCTGTTGGTTTTGCCGTCGCTCAGCACCGCAGACAGGTAGGCGGCTTCGGTCATTTCTCCGCTAGCCAGATTGAGACGGGCAATCACAGCCGCTTTTGGTCCTCCTCCCTTGCCATAGCTGCGAAGCCAGGGCTGCACTGCACTACCGCTGACCCGACGAAAATCCTGCTCGGGTGTGCCTTGAGTTCCATCTACGCTAAATACTGCATAAAGGTCAGTGCCGCTCCAGAACAAGCCATAGCCACGCCCGTCTGCTCCGGTCATCTCATAATTGGTTTTCACCCATTGATTTGCAGGATTGCTGCTGTCAAAGCTGGCGACGATGGGATTTTGATTAAGGCTTGTTACCTGTTGAGTACCAATGTAGATCGTCTGGGTGCCAATCTGAATCGAAGTGGCTCCCGTGGCAGCGATCGTAGCTTCGCTATCCGTGGGTAAAAACTTGAGACTACTCGTTTGTATGGAGGAGACTGACGGAGCAATAGGTGGGGAAACAGGCGGAGCAGGCGGAACCGATGGGACAGGTGGGGAAACAGGTGGATCGATCGATGACGAAGGAATGAGCGACGGATTTTGCAGCATGGCGATCGTTAGCCCGTCAGCGCGTACACTTCTCAAAATTGCCAGGTATTTTCCTGTCGCTATGTTTTGGACGATCGCACTCCCCGCCAGTTGCTCTGTGCCTGCAATAACCCGAATTTGCTGCGAAGAAGTCTGCCCAAATTCCAAGCGGTCTTCGCCTAGGGTGAAGTCGGTGATTACACTCGCCTTCGCAAGCTGAACACTGCCCGATTGCAGCCTAAATCGATCACCGTTCGCGCCGCCGGTAAGCTGGTCTGTGCCACCATTTCCGATTAGCACGTCTGCCCCTAAGCCGCCAATCAGTCGATCGTTGCCATTACCACCGATGAGATGGTCATTGCCTGCCTCGCCCGTAAGCTGATTTTTGCCATTGCCGCCCAATAGCCGATCATTACCCACCCCGCCGAATAAGCGATCGTTTCCCTGTTCGCCCGATAGCCAGTCTGAGCCGCCCAATCCCCGAATCTGATCGTCGCCCTCACCCCCCCGGATGCGATCGGCGGTGGTACTGCCCGTTAGTCTGTTGTTCAGGCGATTGCCAGCGATCGATCGTCCTGCCGAGAGCGATGAAAGCAACGGACTAGACTGGGCTTGTTGAGCAAAGAATGAGTGGTTAGCAGATAAGGGCGACTCCGAAGACAGGCTGGTGATGGAATAAGTTAACCGAAGAGGCTGCGAAAATTCTGCTTCGAGCATGATTTGTACCTTTTGCTTGACATCTACAAGTGCGCTGAAGTGCGACTGGCAGAGTCACCCTGTTTTAATGGACAGTAGGTAGATGAAGTAATTGGTTGACCTTTGCACCTACTCTGATTTCACCTGATCTCACTTTTGTTGTAGTTGCAGGCAGATCGAATTCACCTCAGAAAGTTCTCTGAGGGCTATCTAAAGATTTCATGAAGTAAGTTTAAGCAGATGCCAGTTGAGTCCGCAGCGATTCGAGGTTTTCCAGCCCCCTAAATCTCCCAACTCTAGGGGACTTGGAAGCCAGCAGCGATCGGCTTTTTGTCAGAAGTGCCCCCCAACCTTAGGGAACAATGGAGAACTGCTGCAACTCCTCAAGCCCTCTCGTTAAACCGCCGCAGGTTTATGTTCCTTCTCGATCGTTCGTCGTTTGCCCTTCGATCGGGACCAGTAAACAACCGTGGATTCGCCAGGTGCTATCGGGTTGCTGCTGCATAAGATACAGTGCCATAACCAGCTCGCCCTGATCGCTCATCAGCATAACTTTTTGGGCAGGCATGCCTTCGATCGTCGTGATGTCTTCAAAGATCACCGATCGTGGACGATACACTGGGGCATGACCAAGCCGAACCATCTGCATAAAGTCTTCGGGCGTCCCGCACTGTGCCTGAATTGCAGGACTGGCAAAGGCAAACGCCCCTGCCGCATCATCTTGCTGGAAGGCTTGAAGCTGGCGCTCAATAATGGAACGAATCGTATCGCGATCGGTTTGATTCACTCGGTTTAGCTGATGAGACAGAAGTCGATACAGGAAGACAGAAATATGGACAGTTGGAGTTAATGCTACTCAAACCAGTTGAGATTATCCCACGGCTGAACCGGGTCGGGCTTTTTAAGCTGGGTAGGCGGACGATCGCTGCTCCATGCCCACCAGGCAGCCCCACACTGACACTGGTAAAATTCCTGCCACTTGCGGTGATGGTCTTCGGTAAAAACAGGCGCTCGACGATTGATCCAGACTTTTTGAGCGTCTAGAACCAGCGATCGGCAGGAGGGACAGCAAAATTCGGTTGCGTGAATGGCAGAGCGAGTCCAGCCAGGCGGAGTCAGAGCGAAAGCGTCCATGCCATCAAGCCATTGAATAGTGAGATGTCCTTATCCTACTACTTTCTTTAGGCTAGAGATTTGGGGAGATAGGAAGATGAGGAGATAGGGGGATGGAGGGATAGCGTGGGAAGTTAAGCGGGGAAACTGAATTCCAGTAAATTGTGAACAATGGAAACAATTTGCGGCAGAAACAGCCCAGACTGAATTTATTGAAGTTTTAAGGGGTAGGTTAAAAGCGGAGATTTTGGGACTAAATTTAGTTCTGATGCCGAACGCCCTATCCTCAACCCAGCCAGCGCGCTATGAGCTACCTTAATATCCTTTCCTTTATCGGAATTTTCGCCCTTTGTGGAATTGCCTGGATCTGTTCTGAAAATCGCAGCCCTAAGTATTTTCCCTGGCGTGTGGTAATGATGGGTATCCTGTTGCAGCTTGTTTTGGGCGCACTGGTATTTGCGTTGCCAGGAACCCGCGATATTTTGAATGGATTTAGTCAAATTCTTGACAGTTTATTTATTGCGGCAGACTTTGGTGCCAGGTTTATTTTTGGGCGCAACATTGTTCCGCTGCCCAATCAGCCTTCGGATGTGAATCTGGGCTATATCTTCGCCTTTCGTGCCCTGCCTACCGTCGTCTTTTTCTCTGGACTGATGGCACTGCTATATCGCTTGGGCGTGATTCAGGTCATTACCAATCTGTTCGCTAAAATTTTCTATCGGCTAATGCGGCTGAGCGGGGCAGAGGCTCTAAGCGGTGCGGCAAATATTTTTGTGGGCATTGAGGCGGCGATCGTGGTGCGTCCTTTTATCACCAAAATGACCCGCAGCGAACTGTGCGCGATTCTTGCCTGCTGCTTTGGCACGGCAGCATCTTCAACGCTGGCAATTTACGTCAGCTTTTTGCGACCCGTGTTTCCAAATATTCTGGGGCACCTGGTGTCGGCTTCGATCATGGCAATTCCGGCTTGTTTTGTGCTGTCCAAGATTCTGGTTCCCGAAACCGAGATTCCGCTTACTGCCGATGGCGTTCCCGACGAACGGGCAATGGCAACCCTTCAGGCAGACGGCATGAATCAATCGGAAACGGTAGCAGGGGAGCCGATCGAACGAACTAGCCCGATGGATGCGGCGATCGTCGGAGCGTTAGACGGCGTGAAAATGGCAGTGGCGATCGCGGCCGTGCTGATTGTGATTTTGGGACTGGTGTCGCTGATTAACCAGTTCTTTGGCTGGCTGGGCAATTTGCCTGCCCCGATCGGCGGAGTATTTCAAGTGATCACGCTGCAAAATCTTTTGGGCGCACTCTTCCTGCCGCTCACTGTGCTAACGGGCGTTTCGCTGGAGTGGAACGAGCTGTGGCAATCTTCTGTCATTATTGGACGGCGACTGTTTGAAACGGCAATTCCGCCCTATCAGGCACTTGCGGCGGCGGTACAGACAGGAGAGCTCGATAATCGTGCCCTGCTGATTGTCAGCTATGCGCTGTCAGGGTTTGCTCACATTCCCTCGGTCGGGATTTTTGTTGGTGGCACGACTGCGCTTGCTCCTTCTCGCCGCAAAGATATTGCTGATCTGGGCTGGAAAGCTCTGCTGATTGGAACTTTGGCAACGCTCATGATTGCCTGTGTTGCAGGGGTGTTTGACACCGGAAGCACCAGCATTTTAGGAACCCCTACCCCTCCGGCTGAGACTGTCCCCAGTCCGACTGCTTCCCCCAGTCCGGCTCCGGCTGTCCCGGCTCCTTCGCCCCGTCCTTAATCTGGAAAGGTGATTTGAGGCGGCACAATAGTAAGGTAGGCTAGGAGGCTGTCTCCTAATCTTTTAACGCAATCAGACGCAGTGATTTGAAAAAACCGCTATGACCGAATCACCGACCTCTCCTCCCGAAGCTTCATCCTCAAATGCCCCTCTAGAGACTGACAGCGCAGCCAATCGCAGTGCGAAAGCTCGACAACTTCTGGGCATGAAAGGCGCACAGCCCGGAGAAACCTCGATTTGGAAAATCCGGCTCCAGCTCATGAAGCCGATTACCTGGATTCCCCTGATCTGGGGCGTGGTCTGTGGGGCAGCCTCTTCGGGACATTACACCTGGACGCTGGAAAACTTTTTGATTTCAGCCGCCGCAATGCTGCTCTCTGGTCCATTGCTGACTGGATATACGCAGTCCTTGAATGATTTTTACGATCGCGAAATTGATGCTATCAACGAACCCTATCGCCCGATTCCTTCTGGTGCAATCTCGATTCCCCAGGTGGTGACGCAAATTCTGGTGCTGCTGCTGGGCGGGATTGGCATTGCCTATTTGCTCGATCGCTGGGCGGGTCACAGCTTCCCCACAATTACGGCTCTGGCGATCGGCGGGTCGTTTCTGGCATATATCTACTCTGCGCCGCCCCTGAAACTGAAGCAAAATGGCTGGCTGGGCAACTATGCGCTGGGCGCAAGCTATATCGCGTTGCCCTGGTGGACGGGTCATGCTTTGTTTGGCGACCTGAACTGGACGATTGTGCTGCTGACGCTGTTCTACAGCCTGTCTGGTCTGGGCATTGCGATCGTAAATGACTTTAAGAGTGTAGAGGGCGATCGTCAGTTGGGCTTGAAGTCACTGCCCGTGATGTTTGGCATTACAACCGCTGCCTGGATTTGCGTCCTGATGATTGATGTGTTTCAGTCCGGCGTTGCTGCCTATTTAATGTCGATTCAGCAAAACTTTTATGCAGTGCTGCTAATTTTGCTGATCATTCCGCAAATCACTTTTCAGGATATGTATTTCCTGCGAGATCCGCTTAAAAATGACGTGAAATATCAAGCAAGCGCGCAGCCGTTTCTGGTACTGGGAATGCTGGTCACTGCCCTGGCATTGGGTTACGCCGGAGTATAGCAAAAACATCCGCAGGTCAGCTTGCTCGGTTGCGCTTTGTCCTGAAACAGATTAAGTTTGGATGAAGCGAAATGAAGGCGATTTGTCTTGTGGGATGCGCCCTAATTCTCCTGTCAGACAGATTTTCAGGTTTTCTGTCAGACTCCTATCGGTGTTGCTGAGCCTTGATGCAGTCGGGCAGAGGTTGGCTATGCTGATGTCTCGCTGCGAAATAGCAAGTCAAGTGCATATCGATGCGGCGATCTGCAACGTTCAGAGTTTGCATCTTATCGTTTGCGGCTTGCACTGGGTTGTGAGGAACTGAGGAATCAACGTGACAGACTTTTTTACCAAGCTTAAAGCACTGTCGAATCGACAGCCTAAATCAGGGGGGTCTCCGGTGAACCAGCGGCGGCTCGTTTCGTTTGCATCGCTGAAAACCCTAGTGGAGCGGGCGAAGGGTGCGGAACCCTCCGATCGCCTGCCCAATGAGAACAACGAAAACGCTCCTCACTCAGGACGACGATCGCCGCGCCGCCGTCCGCTCTATCAGCAGTGGTGGGCTTGGAGTGTTGTAGGGCTGGGCTTAGGGCTGGCAGGCACAGGGCTAGCTGCACGAGAGACGATCGTAGGCATTCGGCGACATATGCCCAATACTGCCGAGGCATTGAATTATGTCAGAAACGGGACGCTGACCATCGAAGCCGCAGACGGCTCAGTCTTGCAGCAAATCGGACCCGCAACCCGCGACAAAGTTACCCTGAGCGAAATACCAGATCGTCTGAAGCAGGCATTTATCGCTTCTGAAGACCGAGATTTCTACCAGCATGACGGTTTAGATTATCAGGCGATCGCCCGTGCTGCCATTGCAAATGCCACTGCAGGAGAAGTCGTTGAGGGCGGCAGTACGATTACGCAGCAGCTTGCTCGGATTGTATTCCTGGGGCAGGAGCGCAGTATCGGACGAAAGCTCCGCGAGGCAATGCTGGCTCACAAAATGGAAGACGAACTCCAGAAAGACCAGATTTTAGAACGCTATCTGAATCTGGTGTATCTGGGGTCAGGGGCGTATGGTGTGGCAGATGCCGCCTGGATTTACTTCAGCAAGCCTATTGAAAAGCTGACCCTAGGCGAAATGGCAATGATCGCAGGTATGCCCCCAGCTCCCAGCGTCTATTCCCCTCTGGTGAATCCAGACATTGCCCAGCAGCGACGGGATATTGTGCTTCAGCGCATGGTGGATGCCGAGTTTATCACGCTGGCTGAGAAGAATCAGGCAATGGCAGCTCCGATCGCGGTCAAGCCCAGTAGCCCGAAGTATATCAACAGTGCAGCTCCCTATTTCACTTCCTACATTCAACAGCAGTTGCCCAATCTGGTTTCCAAAGAGGAGCTAGAAGCAGGCGGGCTGACGGTGGAAAGCACGCTGAATCTGAAGTGGCAGAAAGAGGCACAGGCAACGGTCAATCGGGCGATCGAAAACTACGGTCCGCCAGAAGGTTTTGAGCAGGCAGCCCTTGTCTCGGTCGACCCGCGCAACGGTCAAATCAAGGCAATGGTGGGCGGCAATGACTTTAGCAAGAGTCAGTTTAACCGCGCTACTCAGGCACAGCGGCAGCCAGGTTCGACCTTTAAGACCTTTGTGTATTCCACGGCGATCGCCGCAGGATTTTCACCCTATAAGTCCTACATGGACGGGAAGTACGTCGTCGATGGCTATGAGCCGCGCAACTACAACAAGCGATATCGCGGCTGGGTCTCGATGCGAGATGCGCTGATTTCTTCCCTCAACATTGTTGCTGTTAAAGTTCTGGTGGATGTTGGGTTTGATCCCGTGGTTGCAATGGCGGCGAAGATGGGCATTCAGTCGAAACTGCTACCTGCCTATTCGCTGGCGTTGGGCAGCTCAGAAGTGAACCTGCTGGAGATCACGAGTGCCTACGGAACGCTGGCAAACAAGGGTAACCACATTGAAGCGCACGGCATTACCCGCGTGTTTAATCGATTTGGCAAGCTGATTTACGAAGCGAAGTTCAAGCCAGAACGAGCGATCGATCAAGACAGCGCATCGATTATGACCTGGATGCTCGAAGGGGTTGTCAACAGCGGCACAGGCGGAGATGCAACTCTGGGAGATCGAGCCGTCGCCGGAAAGACCGGAACCTCAGAAAAACGGCGTGACCTCTGGTTTATCGGCTACATTCCCCAGCTTGTGACCGGAGTGTGGATGGGCAACGACGACAGTAGCCCCACCTATGGAGCTAGCAGCACGGCTGCGCTCACCTGGTATAACTTCATGTCAACGCTGACCGAGGAGATCAAGCCAGAAGATTTCCCGGAAGTCCCACAGCTGGATGGACGAGACGGCACGATAAAAGCGAAACCTGTGAACCCGCGCCGAGTGGTTGCCAGAGAAGCAGCAAGCGGTGAGGGTGATTACAGCGAAGAGTCGAGTGGCGAAAGCTCCTGGAGTAACTCTGGCGGAAGCTCCTGGCAAGGTGAATCCTATAGCGAACCCAGCTATTCTGAACCTGACTACAGTGAGCCTGACTACAGTGAACCTGAGCCTGAACCTGCCGCTCCTGTCGAGTCTGACCCTGTTGAATCGACTGCGCCTGCACCTGCTCCAATTGATACGGTTCCGCCTCCTGAGCCTGAACCTGCTCCGGCTCCGATCGAAGTTCCCCCCCCAGTCGTTGTTCCTACAGAACCTGCTCCGCCTGCGCCTGCGCCTGACGCTAGCCTCTAAAGAAATAGGACGTGGGACAGAGGCTCACTTTTCTATTTCGAGATCAAATCCTGAGCAGGGGTGAGGAATCTAACCTGTCTTGGCTCTATAGTGAGGACTAGTGTTTCAAAAATTGAGGAAGGAAAAATGATTGTGCTACTTCAAGCCGCAGCAGAAGCATTAGAAAAAGAACCTCATTTTCCGTTTGCGTTTACAGCTGTTTATATTGTTGGCTTTATTGCTGCGGTTACGATCGGCTCGATCGCCTGGTATAACTCGAAGCGTCCGCCGGGTTGGGAAGATAAGCAGCGTCCTGATGTGGTTCCTGAAGTGGATGCCAGCGACCCAAAGGTATAATTTTTAACCCAGCTTTTTTAAGCAAATTTGTAAGCAAAGAGGGCAGGAGATTTCTGCCCTTGTTTTCTATCTATCCTTATTTTTTATTAAAAGGACATCTATTAGCCTTTTGCATTCATCAGCCTGCCAATCGAAGGCGTGATCGAAGCGAAGGTCTGCCGATTCCTGCACCGACAAGAGGAATATTATCAAGCGCAAAAAAAGGGCGAACACAGCGTTCACCCACAAGACCACTTTGAAGAATTGAATTGATTGCTAAGAATTTTTTAAGCCAGGTGTGCTTTTAGAACTGACTTGGGAGCGCGGCGAACCCGGCAGCGAATCGTTTCGTATCCAAGCTTAGTGCAGGCTTCGTAGCGGTGGCAGCCAGAGAATCCGTAATACTGGCCTTCGACTTCCAAGACATCGATCGGCTCCTGTAAGCCAATTTCGGCGATCGACTCCATCAGCGCTCTGACTTTTTCCTGATCGTTTTGACGGAAGAGGGGACGACGAATTTCATGGAGGGGAATGTCTTGGATTCGCATGAAGTCAACCTGACAATGCAACTGCTTTCTCTTATATCATACTCATAACGACTACGATTTGGAGCCAGGATTAAAACTTGAATTAAAAAATCGGCTTGGTACAGAGGCACAGCCGATAGGATGCAGGCTAAGGGGAGGAATTTGGGCAGAATTAGGGCAGAAAACGATCGAGCGCAGCTTTTAGCTCCTCGATTTCAGTCTCGATGTTACCTGCCCGTGCTGCACGGGAAATACATTCGGTCAAGTGTTCGTCGAGGATCATGCGAGAAACGCGATCGAGCGCACCTCGAACTGCGGCAATTTGTACCAGCACATCTGGACAGGAGCGGCTTTCCTGAACCATCATTTTGATGCCACGAATGTGTCCCTCGATTCGCGATAGGCGGTTCACAATGCGCCGCAGCGACTCCTCGCTATGAACGTGCGGGTGAGCTTCCCCAGGATGGATATGCTCTGACGGCAATTCCGGCACAAGATCCGGTTCTGAATCGTTCTGAACAGGACGGGGCTGATGAAGTTCGGAGGCTGCCATATGAGAGTTTTACTGTGTAGGAGGAGCAGGAAAGGCGAAAGCAGGTCTAGCCAGAGCGCAATACTTGCAGCCTATTGATTCTTCTTGATTCTAGCCCAGTCCCTACTGGTCGATCGTTTTGGGTCGGGAGGAAAGCGGAGGCGGGGCGGCGGGGGCAGGCTCAACCACAGGTGCAGGAGCGATCGGAAGCGGTTCTGCCACCACAGGCGCAGGAGCAACAGGGGCAGGCTGAGACGGTTGAGTGATTTGACTGGTGACCGGTGGGGCTGGCTTATTGGCAGGGGAAACGTCGCTGGGTCGATTAGATTCAGCAGGGACGGCTTCGGTAGAATTGCTGGGGGTCACGTTTTCTGGAGCAGCGATCGCAGGTGCAAGCTGGGCAGGAGCAGCAGGCAGAGGGGCATAACCCTCAGAAAATGGCTCGAGTGGCGGCGTGTATTGTAGCGCAGGCTCAGCCGGATAAGTTGGCGAATTGTCAGTTGCCTCTGGCATTGTTGCCGAGGGTGTTTCGTAAATGGGCCAGTTACCCTGTGCCGGAAAGGACTGTTCTCTGGTAAAAAAACTTGTGCCCAGGTTAAACGGAGTTTTGCCTTGCGAAGGGGGCTGAACTCGCAGCGCGAATCCCATGCCTGCCCCCGTTGCCCCTGCAATCAATGCGGTCAGCAAAAAGGCGTTGGGCAATCTTGCAGGGATCCACTTCGCGGCGCGAGGCTTGGGCTGAACGAGAATCCGAACTGACGGAGAGCTTTGTTTTTGAGGCGATTGTCCGTTGAACGTCTGCGGTAGCTGTTCTGTTGCGGCGACAGGATGGGGTGCAGGTTCAGCGATCGGGGCTGGGGACGTTACCTCAGCCGGAGTTGTGCCGCTCGTCGACTCATCCGCAGATGAAACCGGAGGAATCGCAGCTTGAACTGGCTCTGGCTTGGATGCGGCGGGGGCTTCTGATAGCGGCTCTAAACTTTGAGGCTCTAAACTTTGAGTTGCCGTTTGGGGCAATGTCGCTTCGGGTGGAGTTGGCTCTGGAAGATAAACAAACCACTCTCCCAGCTTTTGCGGCGGCTGATTCGGCAGAAAGCTCAGCACTACAAACGGCAAATTCTGCCCGTCTACCTGCTCCTGAAAGAGATCGATTGCTCGCAGTCGATGGTTGAAGGGATGCTTCGCAAGATGCCGTGCCCCTGACATAAACTGCTGTACAATCTGCTGCCACACCTGAGGATGGTTGGATTGCTTCGCAGTTGGGTTGAGCGTCTGCAATACGACCGTCTGCTCCAGGTAAACATGGTACGCCTGATAAGTCATGCCCAGATCAGCCTTGTGCAGCACTGCCTGAATCACATACTTGCCGCTTTGCAGGATGGCTCCATCCGTTAGGATCATAAGCTCGTCCGGAGAAGATAAAAGGTCAGCGTCACGGTTTACCGTCTGTTTACCGTCTTAAGTTCCTCAGTCTACTCCCTCACTGCTCCCCTTGCCTAGCGCAGGCGATGAGGTTTCTCAAATGAGTCACTCCGGCTGAGGGGCAATCATGGCTTCTGGACGTACCAGGCGATCGAATTCTTCTCCAGACAGAAAACCCAGCGCGATACAGGCTGCTTGCAGGGTTGTGTTTTCCTGATAGGCTTTTTTGGCAACTTGAGCGGCGCGATCGTACCCAATATGGGGATTTAAGGCAGTGACCAGCATCAGCGAATTTTGCAAAAAGTGCTGAATCTGCGCTCGGTTGGGCTGAATGCCTTCCACTAAATGCAGCCGAAACATCGTACAGGCTCCGGTCAGCAGCCGAATCGAATTCAGCAAATTGAAAATCATTACAGGCTTAAACACATTCAGTTCAAAATTGCCTTGGCTGCCTGCGATCGTGACTGCCGCATCGTTGCCCATCACCTGCACACACACCATCGTCATCGCTTCGCACTGCGTCGGATTCACCTTTCCCGGCATAATTGATGATCCGGGTTCGTTTTCCGGCAGGCGTAGTTCTCCCAAACCGCAGCGTGGACCCGACCCTAGCCAGCGAATGTCGTTGGCAATTTTCATCAGCGATACCGCAAGGGTTTTCAGCGCACTGCTGGTCATCACGATCGCATCATGGGCTGCCAAAGCTGCAAACTTATTGGGTGCAGCGACAAAAGGCAATCCGGTCAGGCGCGAGATTTCTGCCGCCATGCGATCGGCGAATTCAGGGTGCGTGTTCAGTCCTGTTCCCACCGCGGTTCCCCCGATCGCCAGCTCATATAAATCGGGGAGCGTGGTTTGGATTCGCGCCAAATCCTTTTCGAGCTGAGAGACATAGCCAGAAAACTCCTGTCCTAGCGTCAGCGGCACGGCATCCATTAAGTGAGTCCGTCCGATTTTGATAATGGCGTGAAAGTCTGCCGCCTGCTTTGCCAGTGCGTCTTTGAGCTGCGTTACTGCCGGAAGGAGCTGATGAACAATCTCTTCGATCGCTGCAATATGCATCGCTGTCGGAAACGTATCGTTAGAAGACTGCGATCGATTCACATGGTCGTTAGGGTGAATTGGCGTTTTGCTGCCCAGGACGCCTCCCGCCAACTCGATCGCTCGATTCGCGATGACTTCATTCGCGTTCATGTTGGTTTGCGTGCCGCTTCCCGTCTGCCAGATTCGCAGCGGAAAATGATCATCGAGCTTGCCTGCAATCACTTCATCGGCAGCTTGCTCAATCAGTTGCGCCTGTTCAGACGGCAGTTTGCCCAGCGTTTGATTCACCGTTGCCGCTGCCCGCTTTAAAGTGCCAATCGCCCGAATCATTTCCCTGGGCATAACATCATCGCCGATCGCAAAATATTGCAGCGATCGCTGGGTCTGCGCGCCCCAATATCGATCCGCTGGAACTTCGATCGCGCCCATACTGTCTGTTTCGATTCGGGTTGGGGCATTCACCATCACGCATTCCTCTGGTTGCACAACGACTCAGAAACCGATCGAACTAATCGATCAGGTCGAACCAATCGATCAGAACTCGATCAACCGATTCCCGATTTTTGAGTGTAGAGGATTCGTGAGGGAATTGCCCTGTTATTCAGTTCGAGTGAAATGCTGAATGAGGATTACGCTGCTGGATCGAGGCGGTTGTGTCGTTTCGTCGCTTCCTGGAACGCTAAACCGCATTTGATCTTGGTTTGCTCTTTGCTCAACCTGCCCTGACAGCCCAATAAGTACTGATAGTTGCTTGATTCGAATCTCGGTTTCGCAGCTTTGGAATCCCCCTTAGCTCCCCTTCAAAGGGGGATTCAAACCCTTCCAGCCATTGGGTTTGTCCCAGGAAAGTTTAACCCTTGCCTGTCCCCTTTTTAAGAAGGAGGATTTTAAGGGGGATTGAGGGGGATTTCAACCGATCGAGCCACAGGTCTAAGCTCCTTTCCATTGCCGTCTTAGCCTGTTGCTCGGTCAATCTAACTCGATGCAAGCTCTAATTCAGTTGGAATTAGTCGTTGTTCAATCCACGCAGGCTTCTTTCTGCGGTGTCCTTGTACATCTCGCCGAATTCTTTCACGGCTGCCTTGGACTCATCCACAATGTTTTCCAGTCTTGCATCATTCTTGCCTTCGACTTGGTCAGCTTCCTTAAACCATTCACCGGTAGTCTTGGGCCGCTCATTGTCGAGTTGATGCGCGTCTGCCTTCGCCCGCTCCATCGTGGCTTTCTTGTCTACACGGGGTACGGTATCGGTGGTGAGCAGCAGAAATCCAACCAGAACGATCGAGAGAACTTGCTTGATCTGAATGCTGCCGAGCAATGCGCCAATTCGAGCTGCCGCACGAGAAATTAAGCTTTTCACGATAAACCTCTACCAAAACTTTTTCAAAGGACAAAATCAGATTACCGGGGTAATGCAAACCGTCCCTCTCGCCAAAGTCAGACTTTGAGGGTAGAGATAGGCTGATAGGGAGTGATTCCGCCAGGAAACCAGCTTTATGACTCGTCCGATTTACCTTGATGCCCACGCCACCACTCCCGTAGACGATCGCGTTTTGCAAGCCATGCTGCCCTTTTTCACCGAACATTTTGGCAACCCGGGCAGTTTGCACGCCTATGGCTGGGAAGCAGAAGCGGCGGTCAAACAGGCAAGAGCAACCCTGGCAGCAGCGTTGTGCAGCAGTTCCCCTGCTGGAATAGGCGGCGTATCCCCAGAAGAAGTCATTTTCACGAGTGGGGCAACCGAAGCAAACAATCTGGCAATCAAGGGCGTAGCAGAGGCGTATTTTGCGAAAGGCAAGCATCTGGTCACTGTCCAGACCGAACATAGCGCAGTGCTTGATCCCTGCCGTTATTTAGAGTCGCTGGGGTTTGAGGTGACTTATCTACCCGTGCAGCCGGATGGATTCATCGATTTGGCACAGCTTCGCCGGGCAATTCGATCGGATACGGTGCTGGTGTCAGTGATGGCAGCCAATAATGAAATCGGCGTTCTGCAACCCCTGGCAGAAATCGGGGCAATTTGTCGGCAGCATGAGGTTTTGTTTCACACCGATGCAGCTCAGGCGATCGGCAAAATTCCGCTCGATGTGGAAGCAATGCAAATTGATTTGATGTCGCTCACGGCGCATAAAGTTTACGGACCTAAAGGAATTGGGGCGCTTTTTGTGCGAAGACGGCAGCCCAGAGTCCAGCTTGCGGCTCAGCTTCACGGCGGCGGACAGGAACGAGGACTGCGATCGGGAACGCTGTATTCGCCTCAGATTGTTGGGTTTGCCGAAGCGGTGCGGATTGCCCTTGCCGATCGAGAAACTGAGTCCCAGCGCATTCAGGATTTGCGCGATCGGCTCTGGCAGCAGCTTCAGCCCCTGGGTGGCATTCATCTGAATGGACACGCAACGCAGCGATTGCCGGGAAATCTAAACATCAGCGTCGAAGGCGTAGACGGACAGGCATTGCTGTTAGGCATTCAGTCGTTTGCGGCGGTTTCATCAGGGTCTGCTTGCGCTTCTGCAAAATCGGCTCCATCCCATGTATTGACTGCGCTGGGTCGATCGCCTGAGCTTGCCTATGCTTCGATCCGGTTTGGGATCGGCAGGTTTAACACCGTAGCAGAAGTCGATCGCGTTGCTGCAAGGGTGATTGAAACGGTGCAGGCACTCCGTGCTACAAAGCAGCCGTATGCTCAAAACGCGATTTACAGGACGTTTGAAAAGTCATGACGCTGACCAAGCTGCTGCTTAAGCCGATCGGCGTACGACTTTTGATGAACTATTCGCCCTATTTTTAATCGATCGCTTGCTTAAGCGTACTAATAGGAATAAATCAGGATAGGTATATCGATTCGCGTACCTTTACAGGTGTACAAGAGCCGTTTACAAACCCGCCTAAAGTAAGTTTGCGTTTAGGTTCCCATATCTCAAACTATAAATAAGTCAAATGAATTTACAGCGCTTATCTAATTCACAAATCGTTTGCCGATTGAAGCCAAGGTAGAAATAACCGAACCTTCAATTTGCAATTCATTAGGTAAGATTTCATTACAAAATAATCAGAACGATTAATTAGGAGCTTATTGCATGAACTCACGAATTCCTTATCAAACGGGTGCCAGACCTCACAACTTGAATACTGCCACTGAAAAAGCCGTTCAACCTGCTAAACCCACCGTTCAGTTCTCAATGAATAACGATACAACGCTGAGCAAAGACAAATAGTATTTTTAATCAGTATTCAACATTCGGTTCATTTTTAATGAATGGGTTTGATTAGGGTTTGATCAGGGTTCGATCGCCGTTTCTTTCAGAATGGCTCGGCTAGAAGTCGATGTAGTTATCCTGGCTGCAATCATCACGATTGTTATTGTTCCGGAGATAATCCCCCGATCAAATTACCGTTCTTCAGTACACTGCTTCGATAGAAAGCAACGGGTCACCGTTAAAACGTCACCTAATCCAAACGATGGCAGAACCATGGTCAACCTACTCTACGCACTGCACGATCTTTCTCAATATATTGCGACACTAACGATCGCTTCAAAGAGCTCAGGTCAAGCAATTGTTGCCGCTACGGGCTTGTGCCAGGCTATTCAGCAGCCGCTTCAAAAGGCAGACAGTTTTAGTGAAACGAAAGCGATCGGTTAGCTGTTTTGCTCCTGCTGAAGCAGCTTCTCTCTTGAATCGCCCCAATACGCACTATACGTCCACACTTCGCTAATTCCCCGCTCCTCAACTGACCAGCGATAAATCACTGCTTGGGGATCGATGCCGATCTCAATGAGCTTTGCCCCCATGTAGTATTCCATCTGGCGTTTAGTCATGTCTCTAACACTGTTGGGTTTGCTCTTTTCGATCGTACGGGAAAGATGTGCCTGCGTATGTTTAGCCATGTGCGCTCGGAATCAACTGCGAAAGTTTTGAAGTTAGCTGGTAGAGGTTAACTGTTAGCGTTAGTAATGAAATTTGCCGCGAACCTAGTGGCGAAACTAGCAACGCCAAACGATCGCAAATTGCGAATTAATTTTTCTTCCCAGGCTTTTACCCAGTTTAACGCTCCTAGTTCAAGGCAGCGTTGCCCCTAGCAGCAGAATTACGATTTGCAGCATTACTGTTTGGCGTGAAGGTGATTTCCTCTACGGTTCCCGCTGAACCCATTGTCTTTGCAGCTCCCTGGTTGTATGACAGCGATACTCCGCCAGCGTTACCCGATACGATCGTTAGCTCTTCTTGCGCTGACCAGTTGCGCTGTGTGCCCTTCGTCAAAGTTCCTTCATAGGTTACGCGGCCGTCGGCGATCACCTGTACCCAAGCATCTGCGGTGATATTCATTGCCACACGAATGGGGGAATTGGTCGCGGAAGAACTGGATGGAGAAGAAATGGCTGCGCGAGCACTAGCTACCGGGGAAACCGGACTGGGAGAAGCGATCGGCGTGGAAGAAGGAGAAGCTGCAGGAGCAGTAGGAGAAGCAGGAACAGTCGCGGCGGGTGCAGTCGGCGCAGTGGTGATTGCAGGCTCAGACCGTTGAGGCCTAGACAGCAGGCGAGACAAACCGTAAGCCAGCCCTCCTAAAACCAGCAGCCCTGCAATGATCAGCGGCACTGGACTGCGACGATTATCCCGCAGGGGGAGCTGCCTCGCATTGGACGAGTTGGGTTCCCGCTTGCGGCGATCGGGTCTAGATGAATCAGGAACGCGGGTTTCGACCAGACTTTGGGTTGATTCTGCTTGTTCTCGTTCGGGCGATTCGAAACCGATCGCTTCATGCTCGACTGGAAAACTGCGCGACAGCGTCATTCCATCTAGCCCCAGCGCGTCTCCATAGCGGCGAATAAACCCTTGCACAAAAACGGCTTCCGGCAGAATTGTGCTCTGCCCACCCTCTAGGGCTCGTAGAATCCGTAGGGGAATGTAGGTCTTGGCGGAGATGTCATCGAGCGATCGACCCTGATCCTGACGGATGTGTTGCAAGTATTCGCCGATCGCGTTTAGTTGCTCAAGCTGTTTTCTGTCAAAATCGCCCACCCTTTCATCTCCACTAACGCAAGAGAACTCAACTTGGTTTCTACCTTAATCTGAGGCGGGAGCGATTTTCAAGCAGGTTACTCTAGGTAAAGTTTTTTGAGTTGCGTCGTTTCAAACACAGACTGAAGCAGAAAAGCCGTTATCTGATAAGGTCTTAGCAGGGATTTACACCCCCCTTAGATGGATGTAAAGCTTAAATGAAGAGAGCCAGTTAGAATAGAAAAGGGTGAATGGGTGCCCCTCAAATCTGTTGATGCTTCCCGGCTGTAACTTTCTCCCTGTAGCAGGCTTATGCTAGCTTCAATCAGTTGCCGCTAATTAGCTGCCTCAAAAAGCCCCTCTAGTCATACTCAGGTAATGTTTACACAAACCTTAAATCTATTCTGTTGAGCCTCAAAAGCCGCTAAATTTGTATTCTGGCTTACACAAATGCACGCTTGATTAGCTGGGCGCGATCGTATTCCCTCTAAAAATAACTGGTCTGTTGGGTTAGCAGTATCGTATTAGGCTTTAGTATTGAGCTTTATAAGTGATTAAGCTTTATTAAGTGCAACTGCTGCTCATTCGGTAGCAAGCCATTCCCCGCATTATGGTCTTCTTTGCCTAACAGCCTGCCTTCTAATCGAAATGCACTTTAGCGGAGTCTTAGATGACGATCCAAAATGTAGCAATTCCTCGAAGCTCAGCCACTTCGGACTCGAATTCTAAGCCGCTCGTGCTAGTTGTCGATGATGATAAAGATAATTTGCTGCTATTGCAGTACTCGCTGGAGCTATTCAACTGTGGATTTGTTGGCAGAACGAATGGGATAGATTTAGTTTCGATCGCCCAAAGCATTCAGCCACACCTGATTTTGCTAGATATTGTCATGCCTCGGCAAAGCGGTATTGAGCTGCTGCGTCAGCTTCGGGAAAGCGCCTCAACCCGCCCTATCCCTGTCGTGGCAATTACTGCCCTCGGCAGAGCTGACGATCGGCTGCGGCTGCTGGCAGAGGGGTTTGATGATTATCTCAGCAAGCCGTTTACGCTAGACGATTTGCAGGCAGTGATAAACTTCCACTGCTGTCAGGCTACGCGGAGATAGTTTTCGATCGCGTGTGGCTAACACGGCGTGAAGCGGATGGTCGAATTTCGGGTGGATTTTGAAGAATTGCAATCACGCCCGTTCTCCCGGTTTCGAGCGTAGCATCGCTCAGAAAGTCTAAGACACTGGTACTCAAAACCGATTCAATCACTTCCCGCATGCGTGGCTCAATCAAATGATTCAGATCCTCGCGCACCTGCTTGGCAAGCGGACGGTGTCCTTCTTCTAGCAAAAGCTGTTCGGGCTGGGTCACGGAGTTTTCGATCACGATCGTAAGTTTTTCATCAATGAGCTGGCAGAAGACCTTACTGGGTTGATGTCCCAAAAAAGTGCGATAGAGCAACTGAATTTGCTGCGAGAGGCTTCGTTCCATCTGCCCGCGAGTGAGTACTTGATTATTCATGAAGTTTCCAGGCTCATCTAAATCGCTACTAACAACAGGCGAATCTGAATCGCTACTAACAATAAGCTGACAGTTGATTTACAGGTTCGCTATAGGAAAGATTGAGGTAGCTAACCGGGATACCAGACCGCAGAAGCCACTCTTCCTCGGATTGCAACCTTCAGCGGGGCACGTTACGCTGATCGGCTTACCGCTTCTCTCGTAACTGATTCTCCCGTAACTGAGGCGGTTCGCTGATGTCCGCTCCCTGTTAACGTTCCATCGCTACTATATCGGTCGCTTCGCTGAACTTCATGCTCTCTACGAGGGATTTTGTTTTGAAGCAAGGGTCATTCCCAGGATGTACCAAAAGCCGCTACAGGAATAGCTTGTACCGTTCTTAGCCGTATGCCTGATACCCTACCCTACATCCGACTCAGCCAAGCGATCGCTTCCCGAATCCAGGCTTCTGCATTGTCCGATTTAGGAAGAGCGGTGCTTTGTCCAACCGCTTGCAGTGCGTGGGTAATTTCATCGCTGCTGTAGCCCAGTGCCAGCAGGGTCATTTCGACATCTTCTTGCACAGCGGCAACCGGAGCCGCACTGGGGGTTGACCCCAAGCCCGACTGCATTCGCCATTCTGCCAGCTTAGTTTTGAGTTCCAGGGCAATCCGTTCGGCAGTTTTATTGCCCACACCGGGCGTTTTAGACAGCAGCCGAATGTTGCTTGCCACGATCGCCTGCACCAAATCCTGCAAGCCCAGAGCATCCAGCAACGCCATTGCCACCTGCGGACCAACACCCGTGACGCTGATCAGCTGGCGAAACAAATCTCGCTCTGACGGGGAGCCAAACCCAAACAGCACTGTCTGGTCTTCTCGCGTCTGCATATGGGTAAAAATCTGGACATCTTCGCCCACGGGTGGGAGCTGCTGCGTGAGTCTGGCGTTTACCTGCACGTCATAGCCAATCCCGTTTACATCGATCGTCAAAATCACCCGACTGTTGCTGATCTTCTGCACGCCAGCAACCGTGCCCTTCAGGTAGCTAATCATACAAAATTCATGTCAAACAATGCTTCACACAAGAGAGGGGACTGAAGACTCAGCCCCCACTGCATCCCGTATCTTCTAGCGTACTAAATTCGCTTCAGATCGGGGTACTCAGCAATCATTTCGTCGCTGCTCAGGGTGTCGCCTTCTGCCTGTGGTGTCCATAGCACTTCCAGAGCCAGAAGCCGATCGCTCGAAACAGAACCAAGAACGCTCAACGCCTGCCGCAGATCTTGAGTGGTGTTGATTGTGGGTAGGGGAAGACGCCCGGTCGTTGCCACAATGATTGTTGCGACAATATACTCGCCCGGATCCCGGGATAGCTCTAGGGCACCGCCCGCACCTTGAAGCTGCTGCCGCAGGGTGGATTGACGCAACTGACGATTGACGTTCGAGAGAGTTTCTTCGGCAAATTTGCTGCGTTCTGCGATCGCCAGCCGATTGAACTGGTTTTCGGCAGCTTGCAGACTAGCTTGCTCAGCGTTGCTCGACGCATACACCCAATATTCGGGGTGACGCAGCAGTGACAGCGTAGACTCCTGAAGCACCTGAGCCAAGCCTTCAGAACTGCCTGTATCGGCATTAGTGGCAATCCGGTTCAGATCGGCTTGCAGATCGCGGGCTTGAGCCAGTAGACCGACCTGCACTTTTGCTACCGTCACCGAAGAATCATAGCCGTCATAGCCGTCGCTGTTGTCGTTACCGCCTTGCGCTGCTCCCCGCAGTGCCCGCGTCAGGAAGCCTGCGACCGCAAGAAAGATCAAGATGCTGAATAAGCCACCGCCCCCGAAGCCAAAAAAGGGCAGTATGAAGGGAAACCCAAATCCACCACCGGGGTAGTAGCCGCCACCGCCGCCATATCCACCGTAACCCCCACCTCCATAGGGGCGACTGGGAGCCGGAGCTGTACGGGTCGGAGCGCGAAAGCTGCCGCCACCCACACGCCCTCCGCTTGCTGCCAGTGCGCCGCCGGCATGGCTAAAGGCGATCGTAATCACCAAACTGGCAATCAGAAAAGGTTTTAAAGCAGGCTTAATTAATGCAAACAGTTTGTTGAACATAGTCCCGTGCCTATCCAAGCTGATGAGTAATCGTATCGGCTTTGGCTGGGTTCAGGATTAGTGCAGGCGCACAGCATAATGGATTGAACGCTGCTACTGCTCCCAAAAATTAACCAAATGTTACAAAGTCGCTACCCTTTTAGTTTACCGCCTTCTCTTTAAGGGGATAAGCAGGCTTAAGGTGGATTTTAGCGGAGATAACCGTACTTAATGGCGTAATCCTCCCCCCACGATCGTCACTATTTCTAGCCGATCGCCTGCCTGCATTTTCGTTTCTGTCCAAAACTGACGATGCAAAATTTCACCGTTGTATTCCACTGCAACGAGCCGTGGATTCATGCCAAGCTGAGTCAGTAAATCGGGTAAGAGCGTTTCAGCAGAACACTGGCGCGGCTCTCCGTTGACTTGCAGGGTGATGAGGTGGGTGGGGGACATCGTGACTTGAATCCTCAAGAAATCGCATGAGCGCGGAGCGTTTGCACTCGATCGAGCTGCGAAACAAAATACTGGGTCATCAGGGTAGGTTCCTCGGCTGCCATAATTGCCCGTACAACGGCAACTCGCTCGGCTCCGGCAGAAAGCACTGCGTCTAAATTATCTGCACTAATGCCTCCGATCGCAAACCAGGGCAGCGCAGCCTGAGCAGCGGCATGGCGCACATACTCCAGTCCGGCGGCGGGTCTGCCTGCTTTGGTGGGCGTTTCATATACTGGACCCACACCAATGTAATCGGCTCCTTCTTCGATCGCCCGGTGCATTTCTTCGGGACTGTGGGTAGAGCGTCCAATAATGCGCTGACTGCCCAAGAGCTGACGGGCAAGGGCGATCGGCACATCGTCCTGTCCCAGATGCACGCCGTCTGCGTCTACTGCCAGTGCAAGATCAATGCGATCGTTAATAATGAACAGCGCATCGTAGCGATGACAAAGCTGTTTCAGGCGTTTCGCATTCTCGATCCGGGTGAGGTCGTCGGTTTCTTTGTCGCGATACTGCACCAGAGAGAGTCCGCCCTGTAATGCCGCTTCGACCACTTCGAGCAAATGATCAGAAGGCGATGTCACAAGATACAGGGTCGATTGTCTTAGCTTCTGCTGTCGCTCATAGCCGCCTAGCCGAGTTTCGAGCGTGTACACCCGATAGCGCATTTGCTTGCAAGCAGCTGCCATGTCTCCCGAATAAAGCTTGCCGTATTCTTCCAGAACGCGCAGTGCCTCCTGAGTGCGGGAAAAATTGACCTGAAGCACCTGGGCCACACTCGATCGCTCGGCTTCCTGAGGGTGGGTGAGGTCGGTGCCGCGATCGTTTGGGGTATCTCTGGCGGCGCGGAGGTCGTTGCTGTGCCAGTGGGCAAGTTCCTGCCGGAGCTGCTTGCACTCCTCGGTGAGCTGCGTCTGATTCAGTCCAAATCGACACCATTCTTCGATAATTCTCAGCCCTTCACGGGCGCGATCGAGGTTAGCATCGAGAATCCGATAAACGGCTGACTGATAGCCTTCGTTCTGACTGCCCGCTTTACTGCCCATCTTGCTGCCCATCCTGCTGCCTATTGCGTTGATTGTTCCGCCCATTGTGGGATCGAATCCAGTGGGATCAAATCCAGTGCGCTCGAAGAGGATGCTCTAGAAGTATCCACCGTAGGTATCCATCGTGCTGCATTTGCCCCACCCTCCCAACTCTGGAGGACTTTCGCTCCGGGGTTGGGTTCAAGGTCTCTCAATGAAGGACTTCAGGCTCCATTCCAGCTCAAAGTCTCCCAATCTTGAATCATGTAGGGGGCGGTTCGGGTCGCGACTCACACTTTATTAAGTACCTTGTAAGCACCTTTTAGCTATTTGTCATCCTAACAGGACAGCCTCAGCCGTACGCAGCAGAGCCACCGTCCCAGTAGAATTTTTGCTCGTCGAACCATTGCCCCAGCAAAAAAAATTTACCTTATCCTGTCACTACTTTCAGAAAATCAGGCAGAATTTAGTTCATTACTCATCCTCTAGAACGCTATAGACAGAGTTGAATTCGGAGAATTTGCAGAACGATCGCTAAACTTGGCGTTAATCGCTGCTAATTTTTCCTTATTGTTTACTCAGGTCAGTAATTGGGGATTGTTTATTCCGGTCCCTGATCCAGGTTAGTGATCCAGGCAAGTCGGGCAAGGCTGCTGTCCATATCCGTTGGTGTTGGGAAAGAATCCATGCGTTTGATGACTTCACGCGCTCAAAGTGGCTCCAAAGCTCAAAAATCGCTCCTGCCGTTTTTAGATGCGGGGTTGACTTGTACAGGATTGACCTGTGCATCGCTGACGATCGCTTTGACCCTGGCTTTGCTTAATGGCTGGAACAATGCAGCTGCCGCCCAAATCGAGCCGAGTGCACCAGGTTCCCTATCACAGCGCAGCCAAACCTTTCTATTCGTCAATCCAGCGATCGGTCAAGATATTCCGGGTTCTGGCAGTCAGCAATTGCCCTTTCGCACGATCCACCATGCGCTGCAAGTGGCACAGCCTAACACCGTAATTTTGCTTTCTCCCGGACTCTATAGTGCCGAGACAGGCGAAGTTTTCCCGCTCCAGATGCGATCGGGCATCACAATTCAGGGCGATTCCAGCACGGCAGGACAGGGCATTGTGATTCGTGGCGGCGGCGAGTTTGTGAGTTCCAGCCAGGGTTCTCAGAACGTAACGCTAATCGGCGCAATGAATGCGCTGCTTACTGGCATAACGATCACCAATCCCCAGGGTCACGGACTCTGGATCGAGTCGAGCAATCCAACGATCGCCCACAATACGTTTTCAGGCAGTCAGGCGTCAGGCATAACGGTTACGGGCAATGCACTGGCGGCAATTCAGCAAAATCGCTTTCGCCAGAACCGGGCAACCGGACTCTTGATCGCCGGAACTGCCCAGCCGGAAGTGCGGCAAAATTTCTTTGAACAAGCCGAGGTCGGAATCACGATCGCTCAATCTGCCGCCCCGTTAATCATTCAGAATCAAATCCGCCGCAATCGAACTGGCGTATTGGTGCAAGACAGCGCACATCCGGTTTTACGACGAAATGCGATCGAACACAGCAGCGAAGTCGGGGTAGCTGCCGTGAATAACGCCCAGCCTGACTTAGGCACCGCCGAGGATGCAGGACAAAATCAGTTTCGGCAAAACCGCAGACAGGATGTGAACGCTGCCAGCACAAGTCAAACCGTGCCGATCGCAGGCAACCAGCTTTCCGCCCAGCAGGTTTCGGGCAGGGTTGATTTTGATGGGATTGTTACTCAAATTGCCGCTGTGCAGGCGGATCAGGGTTTTGTTCGACCCGCAGAAACAGGGCAGACCCCGGAACCGCAATCGATCGAAATGATTCATCCTGCCGATCCCTCTGCTTTAAGGGCTGCTCCAATTCCCCCTACTCCAGTTTCTGTTTCAATTCCTTCTGCTTCAACAGTTTCAACCGATTTTACCGATCGCCGTTCGACGTTGGTGGCTACCGCGCTCATTGGTCAACTGCCGCCGAGGGAGATTAACGCTGATCGATCGATCGCTGCCCCACGTTTTGCGGTGTCAGGCTCTTTACGGACAGATCGCGTCTCGCCCATGCAAAACACTGCCCAACCTGAGGCGATTGCTGAAGCGGATCCAGCAGTCTCGATTCCAATTCCAGTGCCGCCGCCCGAAAATTCTGGGGTGCGGATGAATCCTGCCGATTCGCTGAATCTACCGCCAGAGGCGTTGATGCCCTCGCTAATGCCCTCGCTGCCGTCGTCTTTTGAACCCGTTTTAATGGCTGCGGTTTCTGTGTCTGTTCCTTTCCGTGCGCCTCAGCCGTTTGCTGCTGGCATTGCTACTCCTTTTGAAAACAGTTCCCCTGCCATTCCGGTAATACAGTCGTCTCTGTCCCTGCCTGCGCCGCCGCCTTTGCCTCAACTGGCTGTCGTCCCGAGTGCCTCGCCTGAAATCGACGATCGACTGACGCTTCAGTCCAACGTTTTGCCTGTTCCCGATGGAGATGCACCGATTGGGAATACGGGAGATATGCCGCGCATTAACGTTTCTGCTGGACAATCCTGGAATGCAGGCAGTGCTGTGTCCAGTCCGGAGCGATCGATGTTGCGCTATCGCGTGGTAGTGGAGGCAGGCAGTGAGCGAGTTCAGGCATTGGTGCGATCGCTCATTCCCAGTGCATTTCTGATTTCGGGTCGAGGGAGACCACTGATGCAGGTGGGAGCGTTTAGCGATCGAGATAACGCCGAGGACGCGGTTCGGCTGCTCAATCAGAGCGGGCTGAGAGCCGTGATCCAGCGACTTTAGTAGAGCCTGTCTTTAGAGCCTGTCTTGCCCCAAATCCATGCCGCTAGAATAAAAAGAGAAACCTAAAAGTTCGGCATGAGGAATGAACGGTCGGTTTGAGTCTCTGAAACAAAGTTTCATGATTCTTAGTTTTGTGACGGCTGCCCTGCTCGTCATTACCGACTGGCAATTGTCTCAAGCTGACCCTGAATCCCCTATTTTGCCGCCCATCTCAACGCTGCCGCCTCAGGAAGAAGCTCCCTTTAGACCCGTTAATCCCACTCGTGCCGGACTCGCCACAACGCTGCAATCTGCCCTCAATCCTGACCCGATCGCTGCCCAAACCAGGCTAGTGGTGCGTCTGGGCGATCGTCAGGTCGTGGTTTATCAACATGATCAGGAAATTGCGAACTATCCGATCGCAGTCGGGCGCGAAGGCTGGGAAACCCCAGTTGGCAGTTTTCGGATTATCTCGATGCAAAAAGACCCGGTCTGGCGACATCCGTTCACGGGCGAACTCTTCTTCTCAGGCGCCGACAATCCCCTTGGCTCTCGCTGGGTCGGCTTCTGGACAGACGGTGTGCATCAGATCGGCTTCCACGGTACCAATCGAGAAGAGCTGATCGGGCAGGCAGTTTCCCATGGCTGTCTCCGAATGCGCGATGCCGATGCTCAGGCACTTTATGCACAGGTTGCAATTGGAACACTGGTTGAAGTTCAACCCTAGTTCGATCGCCTTTTCTCCACCGTCCACAGGCGTTCTTCAAGATCGTCTGGATCAGTGCGGTCTTCGTAGACTAGCTTGAGGCGATAGTCCGATCGCAGAATTTTTCGATTATTGGGTTCAGGATTGAGCAGATAAATTGGATCAAACCCTTCAGCAATGTTCAGATTGCGGAAATCCTCAATAAGCTGCAATCGAATGTCTGGGCGGAGCCATGCACTAAATGCCAGCGTATCGGAAACCGACCCGTCGCTAATGACCAGAGGATTTGGCTGTTGATTAATCATTTCTGAAACGATCGGGTAATAGGCACTGCGCGGATTGCTCTTATTCCACCAAACCACTGCCTGAGAACTGACACTGCAAGCGATAATTCCTGCAATCACAAACCCTGCTAAGAGCAGTTGACCCACTTTTTGCTGCCATTTTCGACGCTCAGTGGTCAGCGTGGTGAATAAAAACGCGAATGTAATCTGAATGCCTAAGATAAACGGAAATAAATAGCGAATCCGCAGCGATCGGCGGCCCCCGTTGATCAAATCAGGAATTGCCAAACAAAGAAATGTGACGCTTACCAATAGCCCGATCAATAGCCAGGTGCGAGGCGGCGTATGACGAATCAAAAAATACAGCGCAAACGCAGCTAAAAGAACAATCAGGAGATTTGCAGAAGCCAGATCGCGATCGAGAAATGCCTGATTCAGGTGAAACACCCAGCGATCGATTATGGCAGATAGCGGCTGATTTCCAATCAATGCAGAAGTCGATTCGCTTACTTGTTCTTGGCGAATAAACAGCAGCGCAATCCAGGGAATAAAACTAATGACTGCACCTGAAGCCGTGAGTAGAAATGCAGTGAGATTGCCAGTGATCCGCCGTTTACCAATTCCTTCCACAATCAGGACATACAAACCCTGCGCCAGCAGCACAAAAGTAAACAAAAGCTGGGTATAAAGTCCGGCGACGACCGTTACTCCATACGCAATCCAGTGGATTGGTCTTCCCAAACGCAAAGCCCGCAGCAGCAGCGCACTCGACAGCAGCACCCACACCGTGAGCAAACTGTAGGGACGCGCCTCCTGAGCAAACAAAACGTGAATCGGCGTAATTGCATACAGCCCGATCGCAGTCCAGGCAACTGCCGGATTTGCAAACAGTTCGCGACAAAGCCAGTACAAACAGGGAATCGCCAGAACGCTGAATACTGCTGTCAGGAAGCGCATGGTTCCGACCGAATGCCCGACAAACCCAACCCAGAGCCGCGCCAGCAAAAAGTACAAGGGCGTGTGTTCTGCCGTTCCAGTGAGGGCGTTTAGCGTGTCTCCCCATCCTTTCTCAGGACGCAAACGCTGATACTGCCGAAACTCCTCGACGCTGAGCACTTCTCCGGTAAAAGCTTGCTGCAAAACTTCGACTCGTGTGTTGCCCAGTGTCCGCAGCGAGGTACTAGTTTCATCGATCCAGTAAACTTTGCGATCGAGATGATAAAACCGAAAGAAAATGCCAATGACCAGCAGCGCAACCACGCCATAGCGCAACCAGGCAGGCAACGATCGCCACTCTTTCCCAATTGTCCTGATCCCGATTGCCCCATCGGGGGAGCTGCTTCGCATCGGTTCTGCCACCACTGACCCTTTCTCCCGGAGTCGCAAACTGCTAAAATCCCCCAAAGTTTACCGGATTGCCAGGGGCGATCGCAAAAGGGGGAAGCAAACGGAGCCGATCGCCCGTCTAAGAAAAGAGAATGTTTGAAAAGTTATGGCTATGCCCCGAACTGCTCCCCTGGGTCAATTCTGGCGGGAACCGAGCCTGCTCTCAATACTCAAAGTTCCCCAAAAGTCCCCCAGCATGAGGGGAGTTAGGCGGCAATGTCAAACCCCTCACACTGCATCAAACATCCTCTCAATCGATCGTCATCTCCTGAATCCATGCTTGCTAAACGTCTCCACACCTGGCTAATTCCTGCTCACCCTTCGGTTTCGCAGACGCGCTTCTGGCTGAGTTTGAGCCTGACCTTTGCTGCCCTGTTTGGCATTCTGGGACTGCAAAAAGCATTTGCGAATTTTTACATTGTGCAGGACGACGCCCGGCAGCATATTTTCTGGATGCAGCGATTTCTTGACCCCCAGTTGTTTCCCGATGACTGGATTGCAGATTATTTTCAGTCGGTTGCGCCCTGGGGCTACAGCGGCTTCTATCGGGTGTTTGCGGCGATCGGCATTGATCCGCTATTGCTGAGTAAGCTGCTCCCGCCCCTGCTGGGGTTGATTGCTACTTACTACGGCTTTCGGCTTGCGCTTCAGTTGCTTCCCGTTCCCTTGACCGGATTTCTTGCCTGTCTGCTGCTCAATTACCTGTTTTGGAGTCAGGATGACTTGGCTTCGGCAACGCCCAGAGCCTTTATGCTGCCGATATTTCTGGCGTTTTTGCACTTTTTGCTGAAGCGATCGCTCCTTGCCTGTCTCATCCTGATCGCGCTGGAAGGCTTATTTTATCCGCAGTTTGTGTTTGTGTTTGCCGGACTGCTGCTGTGGCTACCCTTGCGCTGGCAATCAGGGCGACTGAGGCTCTCTGAAAATCGCTGGGATTACTGGTTTTGCGGGGCGGGTTTGCTGGTGGCGTTTCTGGTGCTGCTGCCCTATGCGCTGGTGACGACGCAATTTGATCCGGTAGTGAGCGTAGCAGAGGCAAAACAACTGCCCGACTTTTACGTCGGCGGACGCAATCCTTTCTTTTATCCCGATCCGCTTTATTTCTGGCTGGTTAGCTTTCGAGGCGGGCTGTTTCCTACGTTTAAACCGTTTCTGCTGGCAATCGGTTTTTTGCTGCCGCTGCTGTACCTTAAACCGCTGCGAAACCGATTACCGCTGCTGCGTCAGACCAAACCTCTGATGTTGCTGCAAATCACGATCGTTGCCCTCGGACTCTTCATGATGGCGCATCTGTTGCTGTTCCGGCTCCATCTGCCCAGTCGCTATAGTGCCTATACGCTGCGAATTGTCTTGGTGTATGCGGCGGCGATCGTCCTGACGGTGGCATTCGATGGGCTGCTGCACGGGCTACAACGATCGCGGCAGATTGGCATAAAGGCAATTGCTTGGGCACTGATTGGGGTAACGACGGTGACTCTGTTGCTGTATCCCAGCTACGCCTACCCTTTTATGAAGGTGAACTACAAAACAGGACCAAACCCCCAGCTTTACCAGTTTTTTGCTCAGCAGCCCAAAGACACAATAATTGCTTCCCTGGTACAAGATATCGACTTTGTTCCGACCTTTGCCAAGCGACCGATTCTGGTAGGGCGCGAATATGCGATTCCGTATCACGACGGCTATATCACTCCCTTTCGCCAAAGAGCGAATGATCTGATTCGGGCACAATACAGCCTCGATCGCGCTGCTTTAACCGACGTCATTCGCACCTATGGCATTGATTTTTGGGTAGTGAGCCGCGATTCTTTTCGTCCAGAATTTCTAAAAAATACTTGGATTCGCCAATACCCGGAGGCGATCGAGCAGGCGGTAGCCAATTTGCAACAGGGAACTCCTGCCCTGGCAAGGCAACGGCAACGCTGCACCGTGCAACGTGACGGAAATTTGATCGTGCTGGACGCAACCTGTTTGCTGCGCGATTCTCGCTAATCCTGCCAGTGCAAGTTCGTCCTAATGTCTTATGTTTTAAGATAGTGAGTATTGCTTCTGAGAATCTTGTAAAACTTCGTTAAATTTCAGCCCCTCATGGATATTACAGAGTTTTTTCAGCAAAGTTCAGGAAAATGGTTTTCCCAGCGCACAAGCCATCACCTGGCGTTTAAACAGTCGGAAAGTGGCAAGTCAAATCTGACGATCGAGATACTGCCCAAAGACGACCCGGCTGTCGTCAAACTCTGTCAGCAGTACGAAGTCGATCCGGCTCTGGCACTTTGCGGAGCACGGGTGAGCTGGGACGGCACAATGGAATGGGACGAAGAAAAGCACGCTGGCTCGACGGTGCTAGTGCCGATCGCCGATGCTGAAAAATCAAACGAGGGCAAGCTTCTGCGCGAACAGGGCTACGCTGAAAAAGCTCCAGTGGCAGGACGCTACATCATGGGCAGCGACGACGCGCTGACGCTCATCACCGAATACGAAACGATGTATTCTGAAGAGCGGCTCTGGTTTGCCAGCCCCAATCTGCGCCTGAGAACCAGCATCCTGAAGCGATTTGGCGGTTTCAGCATGGCATCTTTCTGCTCAGAAATCCGTATGGGTGGCGCACAGCCCCAATCGACGATCGCTTCAACCACTGCCGCTACCAGCCCAGCCCCGACCGAAGCCTGATTCCAAGTCCCTGGCTGAGGAAGAAGTTTAATCCAGGGGCAGCTTTCCTACATTGCCCCCTCGATTTCACTTTCTGGTTTTGTCCCCATAAACGGGAGGCTTTGAAACCATTCGGACAGAATTGAGTTTTCCAGGAGCGGCGATCGTTCACCCATCTCCTAATTCACTTCAAAATCCTGCCTTTCGCCTTCAGGCTAGCAGGCTTAAAGCGGCGGTTCCGGGGACAATGATGAATTTTCAAGCATTTTCCGAAACCTAGTTTCTTCTGCCGATTTCTTCGACTGCGCCTGCGCCCCTTGCCTGCACAACGGCTTTGAGCCGCCAGTAGAAATCAGAAACTTCCAGCGTTGGTGTGAACTGGTCAATGGGTGGGGGTTCGCTCACGATCGCATGGCGAATTTCTTCTGAACTGATGATTCCAGAGGTGGAATTGTTTTGCGTTGTGTTCGGCAATTGCAGCCAGCTTGTTTGATGCAGAGCAGTACCTTCTGCGGGGGAATTAGCTGTGGCATTTTTCCCACTGAGATTCTCCTGAACCGAGCCATCGATCGCCCCTGCCTGGGGAGTTTCGCTGCGATCGGCTCTGAATTCTTCAGCAGTCCCATCGATTGCAGTCCCCTTTATTGAGGGCTGAGCCGTTTTCACCCCCAGCAAAGCTGAACTGGACAGGTCTCCGGCACTCAGCATCGGACGAAGGCTAACTATGCGCTCAAATTCGCCGTTGAAGTGGTAGACCGCACGAGTCCGCCGTCGCCACAGGTTTAAAATTTGCTCGATCGAGATTGCTTTATAGCGTCCTTGATACAGGGCCTCGATCGTTGCCAGGCGAATCCAAAGCGCAGGATACTGCTGCATCCAGTAATCGACCAGTGCCTTGACCGAATATCCGTCTAGGTCAAATCCGTAGCGGCTAATCAGTTCCGTCACTTCTGCTGAGATTTCTTTTGCCAGTTGATTCATGGCTGTGGCAGGGGGAGACAGGGTCAGGAGCAGTTTCTTTCGGGGAAACTACTTTGCATTGCTTGAACGAACATTCTTGCAATTGCATTTCTAGTCTCTCAAGTCTTGCAGGGAAACGCCAACTATCAACCGGAAGGATTTATTGTTGCTGTACGCCATCAATCACATTATCTTCTGAATTTAAGCCCGAAAACGGGCCTGGATCACCCGTCCAGTTAAAGTCAAACAGGCGGAATACGATCGAAGCAGCTTCTCGCCTTGGGCTGTAGGCAGCTGTAATCGAATAGGTACGGCGACTATACTCTAGGGTGAAGACCGTATCAATGGTGTCTCCGTTGTCAAGATTGTAGGCAGTTTGCACACCAAACCGAACCGGACCGTAAATTTGCTGCGTGATGCCTGCGCTAAGCACCTGTACATCGGCAACGCGATCGAACAGGAAGGGCGACTCTCCGCTGAGTGCAACGCGCGAATAGGAAATGTTAAAAGCGGTGTAGTCCAAAAACGGGCGCGAAAAATGACCAAACTGCCCTGACAGCGAGATCGATCCATTCACGCTAGCCTGGGTTTCATTGTTGCTGTAAGCACTGTACACGCCACGAATACTGGGAGTCACAGCAACATAGGGTACAACGGGATTGGGAGTATAGCGTAAGCCCTCGGTCGGCGTGGCTGGTAGCGGCGTTCCTGCCCAAATCAAAATTGGGCGCGATAGGGAGACAGTCGCTTGATAACGAGTCAAATCAACGCGCCTATCTTCTTCGTCTGCCTGCGGATCGACGTTTTGTTCCCGCAATAAACTATCTCGATCGGTGCGGGCATTAATGAACTGAACGCCAGCCTGATAGTCCAGCAGAATTCCCGTTTGACCCAGTGTAAAAACTGGTGAAGTAATCACCAATCCCAGACTGCTTTGCACATTCTGAAAGCCTAACGACCCGTTAAATAGCCGATCGCGATAGCTATATTCCACTGCCACCGTGTGATTGGCAAAAATACGCTGCTGTGCCCGCAAACTTGCCCGGAACGTATCTTCGAGATCCCCAAGATCCAGACTGGTAAAGACGGCATTTCCGACAATTGAGGTGGTGGGGGTGGGAGTCGCGGTGAGGCTGGCGATCAGACCATAGGATGAACCCGAGAGAAACCCGTCTTCCTCGATTGCCCTTTGCACCAAGATCTGCGGCGTCAGGCTAAAGTCTACGATCGAATTCGAAACGACATTAAAGGCACGCTCGATAAAAAATCCGCCCCGATCGCGTTCGTCGTAGCCGATATTAAATAAACCCGGATTCTGTCGCTCCTGGCTTATTACAGCGCGATCGATCAAGAGGGGCAGCTCTAAGCCCTGGTCAAATACGGCTCTGGGATTGCGGGCGCGAATTTCTGAACTGGTGGGCGACAGGGGCGTTACTGTGACGCGGTTCGATCGCACTTCTAACTCCGGCGGCGAGAAGGGATCGTTTGTAAGTCGCACATTGGTTGCTTCCCAGCTTTGCCCGTTGAACTGAAGCTGCTCGGCTTCAAAGCGCAGACGAGACAGCGTTGCTCCCTGCTGACTGGGTGCAGCCTGACCTCCGGTTGCCACTCCAAAGATCAGCCCCCCGCCACTGCCTGCTGCCTGAAGCGGCTGAGTCTCAGTGATTTGCGCTCCCACCGACTGAGCAGGACTGAGCGGACTTCCGACAACAGGACGCTGATTCGCATCAAAATCAGTCGAAGCACCGAGATTAACTTCGCCTCTGGCTTGCAGCACCGATCCCCGGTCAAAGCCAAAATTATAGGTAAACTGCTCTCCGCGCAGGGTTTGCTGTCCGCGTTGCAAAGCGGCGTTTCCATCTGCCACAGCTAAGCGATTGGGGATATTCACCTGAACGCGATCGGCGGTTAGAATTGCCTGCCGAAACCGCATGACAACATTCCCCTCGGCGCGAAACACCTGTCGCTGCTCGTCATATTCCTGGCGATCGGCAGAGAGTTCGATAACTTCCGGGACAGTTTGTGCAGCTTGGTTTGGCGTTTGATTCGCGGGCTGTCTTTGATCTGCTCCCGTTCCGTCAGCGGGGACGGCAGGAGCCTCATTTTGACCCGGAATGGTTAAAACTTGCCCGGAGTCTGAACTTCCTGGCGCAGCCGCTTCTGCTGGGGACTGCCCATTTGCCGTCGCAGATTCCACCGAAGGGGGGAGCGGAGTGGAGGGTGAAGTTGACGGACGCCGGGGGGAAATTTGACCCGATCGCGCAAAGTCTTCGACTTCAAGCGCAGGCTCGTTCCGAGGCACAGTTGATCGCGCCTGAGTTACTGCAATCAGCGCATCCAGTTCAGCAACCGGGCGAATCGAGGCTCGACTAGAACCCGTTCC
Source organism: Cyanobacteria bacterium FACHB-502 (assembly GCA_014695325.1). Classification (GTDB taxonomy): domain Bacteria; phylum Cyanobacteriota; class Cyanobacteriia; order Elainellales; family Elainellaceae; genus Leptolyngbya_A. The sequence goes on from JACJNZ010000035.1 coordinate 72,071, forward strand.
GGGTGGATTCACTGGAAGAACAGGGGATGGCGTTTCTGCTTGAGCGACGACCTCTTGGGGAAACTGCGATGCGATCGATCGTTCTCTGCGCGCTGGCTCAGGTGGGCTCGGTTCGGTTTGAACCGGCTTAGTTTGAGCGTCGGGCTGTGCGGGTTCAGCGAGTTCAACGGTGATCGCACCACCCAGTGATCGAGCATCTACACGCGCTTCCGCCCGCAAATCCGTAGACGAAACAGGCTCTATCGCATCAGGAGCGATCGGTGGCGAAACGGCAGGAGAAGCATTTGGCGTGACATGGTGAACGACTGGCGGTAGGGGTGGCGGAACCGGATAGGGCATACTTACAGCGCAACAGTAAGGACGGATAGCCCTCACTCAGGACTTCAGCCGTCTTCGACAGCGACTCGCTCTACAAAAGGGATAGCTTGTAAAGCGATATCTTGTTTATTGGACAGGCACAAAGCCTGAGGGGTTCCAGAATCTCGATTATTCGAGGTCGCGTTGACTGGGGTTCCGCGCCGGGTCGTTTGACAGGAAACCAAAGAAAAACAGACCGACAAAGAAAGCGACGACGATGTAGACCACGATCTTCAGCGTCAGCATGGCGATCCCTCCAAACCAGATATGTTAAAAATTAGGCTTCATTATCATACACCGTTCCCTCGCATTTCCCGGTTTCGCAGGCGGGATAAGGCGATCGATAAGTGTTTTCTCTTGCACCAAACAGCGTGTAGCGGTTGTCTCGGATTTGCTCATACGCCCGATCGCCAAGCCACTTTGCCCCCGGAAGAGCGCGGTATGCCTCAACAAAGATTTCTCCAAAGGGCAGCCGTTTGCCGATTTCTTCTGCTGCGTCACTGCCCTGCCAGCGTTGTTTGACATCGTTCGCATTCAGCAGGATGATGCCCTGCTCGCAGTCTTTTGCAGAAATGCCAACTGCTTTCAGACTTTCCTCATTCTGCATTGGCACATAGAGAAACTGGTTGCCCTGGTCTAACGTTTCGAGCAGTCGAACCAGATTGACGCACAGGTTACAGTTTCCGTCATAGATTACGTGGTACATGGTCTTGTTGATTACACTGCCCACTATCCTAAGCTAACTAGCTGAATTTCCACTCGTTAGAGCCTTTACCGATTACAGCTTCTACTAATTACAGCCTTGAGTAGAGGGAAGTAGAAGAGATAGCTCTTACGGAAGAGAAACAGGGCTAGTGCAAGGGTTAATGGGTCTGTAGGAAGGGGTAAATATTTTTCTATCTAAAGATATAAACTCATCTTAACCTACGTATTAACAATTCCTTTATCTAAAGACAGTAGGATGCAGGCGAAACTATCCAGAGTTTTTACCCTGAGCATTTCTCATGACATCCCTACTACGGCTTAAGCGACGCGCAGTTTTAGCTTCCTTGGCAGCCCTCTCTATGTCGGTTGCTGTTGCTTGCGCTTCCAGTAACAATGAAGGTCCTTCGGCAACGGCTCCTGCGGCAAGCCCGGCAGCAGGCAATAGCGGTGCAGCAGTCAGCCTCAGCGGTGCTGGTGCATCATTCCCGGCTCCGCTCTATCAGCGTTGGTTTGCAGACTACAACAAAGAAAATCCGAACACCCAAATTAGCTATCAGTCGGTGGGTAGCGGTGCAGGTGTTGAGCAGTTTTTAGCAGGTACGGTTGACTTTGGAGCCAGCGACCAGCCTCTGAAGGACGAAGAAAAAGCACAGTTTAGAGAAAAATACGGAGCTGACGCGATTCAGGTTCCGGTGACAGGCGGCAGCATCGTGATGGCATACAACTTGGAAGGCGTAGACAATCTAAAATTGCCCCGCGAGGTTTATTGCGGCATCGTCACGGGAGAAATTACCCAGTGGAACGACCCGGCGATCGCTTCTGCTAATCAGGGAACGAATCTGCCCAATGAACAAATCCAGTTTGTTCACCGTTCGGACGGCAGCGGCACGACCTTCGGCTTTACCAACCACCTGAAGGCAGCCTGCCCTGAGTGGAAAGCGGGAGCCAATAAGTCGGTGGAGTGGCCCGTAGGTACGGGTGCAAAAGGCAATGAAGGTGTAACGGCTCAAATTCAGCAAACTCCGGGCGCGATCGGCTACACCGAGTTTTCCTATGCCAAAGAGAATGGGCTATCGATGGCTGCGATGGAAAACAAGGCTGGCAACATCATCGAGCCAACTCCCGAAGCAGGTGCGCTAGCCTTCAAGGGTCAAACTGTGCCGGAAGACTTCGCGCTGCTGGTTCCCGACCCGACCGATGAACAGGCATACCCGATCACCACGCTAACCTGGCTGCTGCTCTATCCTCAGTACCAGGACGCAGCAAAGGGTGAAGCGATCAAGAACGTGGTCAACTGGACGCTGGACAACGGCAAAACAGCCGCCAGCGATCTGGGCTATCTCCCAGCCGATCCGGATCTGGCAGGTCGTGTGAAGGAAGAAGTCGCCACCATTAAGTAAGTCAAGGAAGTAAGTCAAGTCAAGGGCGATCGTTGCTTTCCGAATGGTTAACCTGGACGGTGAGTAGACGGTTGCCCTTCTTGACAAATCCTGGCGAACAAAAGTCTTGTCTGCTGCGATCGAAGGTTCAGTTGAAATCAAATTGATGGTGCAGTTTCAAGGCAACTCGCTCAATGAATTCGATGCAGTTTGTCTGAATGTCGATGGCTCAACGGCTGCTTGGTTTCAAGCAGGGCAAATCCTCTGGGGGCAAAGCCTGCGGTATGCTGGTAAATGGCTAAATTGAGCCATCGTCGAAGTTGACCTTGAGATTCTTTGTGAGATTTAGTCATCTGGTTTTTGTTACTCCAGCTCTTTTCTTAAAGTTATGACTTCGCCATCTGCTGCTCCCGAAGAATCGTTAATTCAAGCCTCAAGCAAGTTTCACGCCACGCGCTTAATCGATCGCATTTTTTACTGGCTGACGCTGATCCTTGCAGTGGGGATTGGTGCAGTTCTGGTCTGGATTACTTTTTCGCTGCTGGGCATTGCCTTTCCAGCCATTACCCAGTTCGGCTTAGGGTTTCTAACTCAGTCAGTTTGGAACCCGGTTGAAAATGCATTTGGGGCACTGCCGCAGATTTATGGCACGATCGTTAGCTCGATTCTGGCACTGTTGTTTGCGGTTCCGGTCGGGGTCGGCGTTGCAATCTTCCTGAGCGAAGACTTTTTGCCCCGTCAGATCTTGACTCCGATCGCCTTTCTGGTTGAGCTGTTGGCTGCAATTCCCAGCGTGGTTTACGGGCTGTGGGGCATTTTTGTGCTGATTCCCGCAATCCTGCCCCTACTGCGTGGACTTCACAGCGTGTTTGGCTGGATTCCTTTCTTTTCAACGCCGCCCTCGACGCGCCAGATGTTTGTCACCGCACTGGTGCTGGCGATCATGATTCTGCCGACGATTATTGCTATCTCGCGCGATACGCTGGTCTCTCTGCCGCCGCAGCTTCGTCAAGGAGCTTACGGGCTGGGGGCAACGCGCTGGGAAACAATTCTCAAAGTGCTTTTGCCTGCGGGTCTATCAGGCATTATCGGTTCGGTGATGTTGGCCTTGGGCCGGGCATTAGGCGAGACGATGGCAGCCGCCATGCTGATCGGGAATGCAAACCGGGTAAATGTTTCGTTTTTTGCGCCTGCTTCGACGATCGCCGCGCTGATTGCAAACCAGTTTGGCGAAGCAAGTGGGCTACAGCGTTCTTCGCTATTTTTTGCGGCACTGGTGCTGATGCTGCTGACGCTGGCGGTGAATATCCTGGCAGAGTACATCATCAGCCGCTTTCAGGAAGTTGAGTAGGAAGTTGAGTAAGGTCGTGTTCTTTGCAGTGACTCCAGTAAATTTATGACGATTCCACGCGATCGGGGCGCCAATTCAGCTTTTAATGTTTCAGACGATTCGCTCTTTGTGCCGTCACCCACCCGAAACCTGGTCGGCAAAATCATGACGGGTTTGGTTGGGGCTTGCGCTGCACTTTCGCTGTTGCCGCTGGGTTCGATTCTCTACACAGTCATTTCCAACGGATTTAGCCGTCTGAGTCCAGCCGTGTTGACTGAGCTGCCGCCGCCGCCTCTAGTTGATGGGGGAGGGTTTCGCAATGCGATCGTGGGAACACTGCTTACCAGCTTAATTGGTGCGTTGATTAGTGTTCCGTTCGGCGTTTTGACGGCAATTTATACTGTTGAGTTTGGGCGCGGCAATAAGCTGTCGCAGTTTGTACGGTTTTGTACTAATGTGCTGAGTGGTGTACCGTCGATTATTGCTGGACTGTTTGCCTACGGTATCGTAGTCCTGGTAACGGGTACTTTCTCGGCAGTGGCAGGGGGCGTTGCGCTGGCGGTTTTGATGGTACCGATCGTTATCCGCACCGCCGAGGAAGGGCTGAAGTCGATTCCGCCGGATGTAAGACAGGCGGCAGTTGGCATTGGCGCAACAAATTTTCAGTCGATTTCTCAGATTATCTTGCCTGCTGCCCTACCGTTTATTGCAACGGGCGTGACGCTGGCACTGGCAAGAGCAGTGGGTGAAACGGCTCCGCTGCTGTTTACTGCTCTGTTTAACCAGTATGATGTCAGAGGCGTATGGCAGCCTACGGCAACGCTGTCGGTTCTGATTTACAACTTCGCAATTTCACCCTACAGGAACCAGCAGGAGCTTGCGTGGGTTGCAGCATTGGTCGTTGTGGGTTTGATTTTGGTGGTCAGTATTGTGGCACGAGTCGCAACTCGCCGTAAGGTTTATTAGCGTTCCATCAACGAGCTTTTCCTTGAATTCATTCGTTTAGTTCACCTGATTTGTGGATCTGCTTTTTTGAAGAAAAAGTTACGATCGATTTAAGAAGGTTGATGTTTATTCCGATTTGAAGCGCGCAGAGTTCTACGCCTAAACCACTCTTCTTCATTCACTATGACGAATTCTCCAGCACAGTCCGAATTTAGACCGAGTTCTGTGGGTAACGATGTGGTTATCCGCACTGAGAATGTGTCCATCTACTATGGGTCGTTTCAGGCAGTTCGTAATGTTTTCTTGGACATTCCCAAAAACAAAGTGGTTGCGCTGATCGGTCCTTCGGGCTGCGGCAAAAGTACCCTGCTGCGCTGCTATAACCGTTTAAACGATTTGATTCCGGGAGCGCGAGTCGAAGGCAAAATCACCTATCAGGGCACGGAGTTGTATGACTCGAAAGTAGACCCGGTCGAAGTGCGTCGTCGGATTGGAATGGTGTTCCAGAAACCCAATCCTTTCCCCAAGTCGATCTACGAAAACATTGCCTTTGGTGCGCGGGTTAACGGCTATAAAGGCAATATGGACGAACTGGTAGAGCGATCCCTGCGGGGTGCTGCACTGTGGGATGAAGTCAAAGACAAATTAAAGGCCAGCGGTCTGTCGCTTTCTGGGGGCCAACAGCAGCGGCTTTGCATTGCACGGGCGATCGCGATCGAACCGGAAGTCATTTTAATGGACGAACCTTGCTCCGCCCTTGACCCGATTTCAACGCTGCGGGTTGAGGATCTGATGCACGAGCTGAAAAAGCAGTTCACCATCATTATTGTCACGCACAATATGCAACAAGCCTCTCGCGTAGCGGACTACACTGCGTTCTTTAATGCTGAGGCAGGGAACGGCGGCAGTCGCTATGGTTATCTGGTGGAGTACGATCGCACCGAGAATATTTTCAATTCGCCCCGGCAGCAGGCAACTCAAGATTACGTCAGCGGTCGCTTTGGCTAAGGATTTCGAATCGTAGTTTCGGTGAAATATTCACTTAATTTGAAATGAGCCGATGGCTCTATCGGGGAAACTGCTTCGCACTGCCCTTGCTGAATAATCCGCGACGAATGGCCACCCCCTTTTCATTCGCATTGCTGCACATTGTTCGTCACGGCTATTTATTCCCTTGCCGATCGGGTGAGGGCTTTTTTATCGCTTGAGCAATGGCTTGAGCAGATCGGTTCTAGTCCACTTGCCCTTCGCTGCCGAACTGGAGATGCTAAAAAATAGAACCTTCTCGGTGAGCCGTTACCATCTCGTGATCCTCCATGACCTTTGAAAGACTGTATCCCCTGGCGCATTGAAAATTAGAAAACTCGTATCACAATAAGAGAAGTAATAAATCGTAATCCTTCTAGATTTCTCCCGGCTATGACGCTGACCCCAACTCCTCTCCTGGCTGCCCCTCAGACCTGGATGTGGCGTGGTTTTCCCATCTGTTATCAAACTCAAGGGCAAACCGGGCCTGCAATCGTCCTGATTCATGGCTTTGGTGCATCCTGGCGACACTGGCGCAAAAATATTCCGGTGCTGGCAGGCATTGGGCGAGTATATGCGGTCGACCTGATTGGCTTTGGCAACTCGGCAAAACCGAAGCCTGGTGAGGAAATTGACTACACCTTTGAAACGTGGGGACAGCAGATTGCCGATTTCTGCAAAGAGGTCGTCGGTACGCCTGCTTTTCTGGTAGGAAACTCGGTCGGCTGTATTGCGGCAATGCAAGCAGCGGCAGATCATCCTGAAATTGCCCGGAAAGTTGCCCTGCTCAACTGCTCTTTACGGCTTCTGCACGATCGCCGGCGTGCCCAATTGCCCTGGTATCGGCGGGTCGGTGCTCCTTTATTGCAGAGCGTTCTGTCTGTACGCTGGGTTGGGCAAAATTTCTTTCGCCTGATAGCCCGTCCAAAAACAGTGCGGAAAATTCTGCAAAAGGCGTATATCAACCCGGAAATCGTCACCGATGAATTGGTCGATTTGCTCATGGCTCCGGCGGCTGATCCAGGTGCGGCAGATGTGTTTCTTGCTTTCACCCGCTATTCCTATGGTCCCTTACCCGAAGATCTGCTAGAACGCCTCTCTTGCCCAGTGCTAATTTTGTGGGGAACTGATGACCCCTGGGAACCTGTGGACTTGGGGCGTAATCTGGCAAATTTTCCTGTTGTGGAGCAGTTCATTCCGCTGGAGGGCGTAGGTCACTGTCCCCAGGATGAAGCTCCCGATCGCGTCAATGCCCTCTTAGGGGATTGGATTCAAACATCAGTGCAGCAAGAAGCGCAGCAGGGGTAATTTGTTATGACCCAGAAACAGCCAACCCTGCTTGCACTTGATTTTGATGGCGTGATTTGCGACGGACTGCTGGAGTATTTTGAAACCGCATGGCGAGCATACTGCCGCATCTGGTTGGCTGGGGACAAAACGCCGCCAGAAGGACTGGCAGAAATTTTTTATCGTCTGCGTCCTGTGGTTGAAACGGGCTGGGAAATGCCCTGTGTCCTGCGATCGATCCTGCAAGGAATGCCCGAAGCAGAGATCTTGCGGAACTGGAGCGCGATTTGCCTGGATCTGGTACAAACCGAAGGGTTGGTTCCGGTGGAGGTCGAGCAGGTCGTCGATCGCGTCCGCGATGAATGGATTACGCTGGATCTGGCAGGCTGGCTATCGCTGCACCGATTTTATCCAGGTGTCACTCTACAGCTTCAGCGCATTATTACAGAGGGCATTGAGCTATTTATTGTGACGACGAAAGAAGATCGTTTTGTCCAGCAGTTGCTTGCTCAGGCAGGCGTGAATTTGTCTGCGTCGCGAATTTTCGGCAAATCAGTTCGCCAGCCCAAAGCGCAAACCCTGCGCCAGCTCCAGCAGTCAGCGGCTGCTTCTGAACCCCTGATCTGGTTTGTTGAAGATCGGCTGAAAACGCTTCAGACCATTGCCCCTCAAGTTGATTTGCAGAATGTTGAGCTATTTCTGGCGGATTGGGGCTACAATACCGCAGGCGATCGAGCGGTTGCACAGCAGGATGAGCGAATTCATTTGCTCACACTAGAACAGTTTACGCAGCCGCCAGAACAGTGGAGCTAGCTTTACAAAGCCGCAACACGTCAATCCTCGAAACCTTACGAATTCGCTTACAATCTCATCTGATGTGAGATGAATTGAGATGGCGCAATCGCAATTTTCGGCATTGCTGCTCCGATAGATGAATTCTGTAAGGGTGATCTGCAAACCACTGCTAGCGCAGAACTCCCTATCGAAAATCCGATTTCCATTCAGCAATGCCCAATTTTCCTGGTGTTGCTACGGATTGCAAGTAAAAATTCAAACTAGATCAAAGCTGGTTTTAATGCCTTTCCAGTCCTGGAAGAACATGTGGGAAACGTCATTGAGTGAAACCTATTTAGTTCATTAAGCTGACTTGTTCTCTCAGTATTAGCCAATTTTAGAAAGTAGAACTGACACACAAAATTTTTCCGAATCAGGTCTTTTTGGTAAAGTTTGGTTGTCCTTCAGGATGGAATTTTGAGGGATCACTGCATTCCCCGGTTCCGGCGACCTGGCAATCGCTAGAAGCTTTATGGAAGCTAGCTTGGACGGATTCTTCAATTGCTTGTAATCGATCGTCTGGTAGCAGGGTTTAAAGCAGTGATGAAGTTGAGTTTCATGACCTCATAGAGACTTTATAGATTGCTAGCCTGTACTTCTAAGAAATGGTGCTATTTATAGAAACTAGGACAATTTAACGATTTGTTTTTAGCAGGTGAATTGGTTTGCTTTGTTTGCCTTTTGGGAAGACTAGCTTTAGCAGTGAATTTAAGCCATAAGCAGTTTTCCTGCACTTTAGCAAAGCCTCGCTATCCCTCTGATTTGCCTTTACTGTCCTGCAAAGCCTGCTTCAGACAAGTGCGCCTCTAAAAACCATTACCCAATGCGTGTGTTTAACCTGATCGTCTAGTTCACCTCACTCCCGCCTTTGGGCGGTTATCTTTTCAGATGAAGACCGACTCCATTGAGCACCACCCGACCGACTCAGAGTTCACAGTTTATGATTGCGAAATTCACCTTAAGTTTCGCCTGATTGAGGAAAAACACACCCTGCTCGATCGCGATCGGCTCCTGGAGATTTTGCTTGATGCCCTCTCCTATGGGGCAGATGAGTATTTAGAGCCGATGCAATCCAAGGTTAACGTGCAGGAAGTTTCCGAAGTCGAAGCTTCCCCACAAATGCGCCGCCAGCTCATTCGCCTTCGCAACTCAAACGACCTGATCTAAAGCATGATGATCTAGATCATGAATGGATTGAATCTGCAATCCTAGTCTTCGCGCACCACATCGGTTAATGCCTGTTTGACCGTTGTGTACTGATACGCAAATCCGCTTTCCTGGGTTCGCTTTGGCAAAACCTGCTGTCCTTCCAGGACGACCTTTGCAGCATCGCCAAGCATTAGCTCCAGCGCGAAATTGGGCACAGGTAGCCACGATGGACGCTTCATCGCGTCCCCAAGGCTCTGGCTGAGTTCTGCCATTCGTACCGGGTTTGGAGCCGTTGCGTTATAGGTTCCGCTCATTTCGGGCTGGGTCAGTGCCTTGAGAATTAAATTCACCATATCTTCAAGGTGAATCCAGGAAAACCACTGGCGACCGTTACCAATCGGTCCTCCGGCAAACATTCGGAAGGGCAGCAGCATCTTGGCGATCGCCCCACCCTGACCGAGAACAATTCCAGTGCGGAGGATCACCAGCCGAGTCCCAGACTCCTCCACTTTTTGCGCGGCGGCTTCCCAGGCTTGACATACTTCTGCCAGGTAGTCGTTTCCTGCCGGACTGGCTTCATCAAAGGTTGCCGTTTCGCTCGTGCCGTAGTAGCCGATCGCCGAGGAATTGACCAGCACAGACGGGCGCGGATTTGCCTGAGCAATTGCCTCCACAATTTTTTCAGTGCCTGCTTTCCGGCTATCCATAATTTCCTGCTTGCGTTCAGGCGTCCAGCGGCTTTCGGCGATTGGCGCACCTGCCAAATTCACCACGCCATCACAGCCTGAAATTAACTGCTGCCAGGTTCCCGATTGCAGAGGCTGATAGGCGACGACTTCCACATTGGGATATTTAGAGACTGGGAAAAGCGACTTGGCGCGATCGGCGTTGCGCGTTAGCACCACCACGGAATGTCCCTCTGTTTGAAGCCGTTCAACCAGACGACTGCCAATAAATCCGGTTGCTCCGGTCACTGCAATTTTCATGCGCTACTCCTTGCGGGACTCTCCATATGTCATTTCATTTGCCTCAGCATATCGCTCTATAAAGCGCATCAGCCGTTCCCAGTGATCTTCGCGATCGACTTGCAGCACACATTCGACTCGCTCCAAATCATCGCCTTCGTGTCCGCCAAACACAAAGCGTACTGAGGCTGGCTCGATGTTGATATTGCCTTCGCTGTCGTTGAGTGACATTCCTCCGGCAAATCGATTGGTATAACTTTGGAAGCGATCGATCGATCGCAGGCCTTTAAAGGTCATCAGAATGCTGCGAACTCCGGTGGCACGATTGCGGCGAAAACTGATACCGCTCAGCTCCTCAGAAATACCTTCAAAAAACTGAATCGAGGGAGTTGCGTCTGCCATGAAGCTCACATCAGCTTTCGCTGTGATCATTCCTACCAGAGTTAGTATAAATCCCGCCGTTGCCTAAAACGACGATGATTCTCCTCTGTAGCGAGCGGGCGGGTTAGGCGATCGGGCAAGTTAGGGGTAGCGAAGGGTGGCAACGATCGGCAGGTGGTCGGAGTTTGCGTCTGGTCCTACAAATGCGTCAATCGCCTGAATCTCATCGGTATGCCAGATATAGTCAATTCTTTGCACCGGAAACGGGATGCCTTTTACTGAAATGGTATGACCCAAGCCCCAGCCGCGCTCCTGAAAGCTATCCTTGAACACCTGGCGAAGCTGGGCATAGGTTTCGGAGGTATCGGTCATATTGCAATCGCACAGCATCAGAGTTGGCAGTGATTGTGACCGCACAAGCGTCTGAAGAGAGGCAGTCTCGGCAGCTCGACGGCTGTAGCGATCGCGGGTTTCAGCAGCAAATCGACTCAGCGGGAAAAGGGGCATATTGTTGGGGGCAAGATGCGTGACCAGCACATTGAGCGGTCGATCGTTCTTATCGTGGATTGTGACTTGCAGCCCCCGTTCCAAGGGCGGGTTAGGCAGGGCGGTCATGCTGTCGATCGGTAAACGGCTGAACAGCGCAACTGTGTGGAACAAATCAACCGGATGCACTGCGCGGTAAGGGTAATCAGGTGCGAGTACTGCTGCCAGGTTGGACACTTCACCAGGCTGTAATTCCTGCAAGCCAATTAAATCGGGCTGAGCAGTGCGAATCATCTGAGCAACTTTGCCATAGTTCTGATTATCCCAGCGCAGGTTGAAGCTTATGACTTTTAAGGTAGGCTGTGCCGGAGCGGGCAGCGCGGCTTTGGCAAAGGGATTGAACAGCGGATAAAACAGACTGAGAAAGAGCAGGCAGGCAAAGAGCAATCCCAGGAGCAACTGTCGCTGACGAGACCAGAGGTATAGGGGCAAGAAGACCACGATCGGCACAAACAGATAGAAAGCCAGCGTATTCAGCAAGGCTAACCACCAGAATCGATCGAAGAATAAGAGGCGGAGACTAAACCATACCAGCAGAGCTACCAGATAAAGCCAGCTTAGAAGACCAATGACAGAAAAACGTCTTCGTCGCCGAAAAACAAGCATTATCCAATCCTCAAGTCCCCCATTGGCTCATCCATAAACCCCCCTACCCGCATGCCCGTTGCAGCGTCGGCACAAAATCCGGGTAAGAAATTGCAGCCGCTTCCGCTCGATGAATCGTCGTTTTGCCAGTGGCAATTAGGGCAGCGATCGCCAGACTCATTGCAATTCGGTGGTCGGTGTGGCTATCGAGTTCGGCTCCCGTCAGGGGGGTTTGTCCGGTAATTTCTAAACCATCGGGTAATTCAGTGACGCTGGCTCCCATCTGGGTAAGTTGGGCTGCCATCACTGCGAGGCGATCGCTTTCTTTAACCCGTAACTCTTCGGCATCTTTGATCAGAGTGGTGCCACTGGCACAAGTTGCTGCGACTGCCAGAATTGGAATTTCGTCGATCAGTCGGGGAATTACGTCTCCGGCGATCGTGCAGGCTTTAAGCGGTGCATAGCGAACTCGCACATCGGCAACGGGTTCTCCGGCAACTTCGCGCTGATTTTCCAGCGTCACATCGGCTTCCATCGCCTGTAAAACTTCCAGAATGCCAGTGCGGGTTGGATTGACCCCCACATTTTCGATTGTTAAATCAGAACCGGGAACGATCGCAGCGGCTACCATCCAGAAGGCTGCGGAGCTGATGTCTCCTGGGACAATTACAGTTTGCCCGTGAAGCTGAGCAGGTCCAGTGACCGTTGCACTGCACGTTCCGGGATCAACCGTGATAGTTGCCCCAAATGCCCGCAGCATTCGTTCGCTGTGGTCACGCGAGAGAGCAGGTTCGGTAACGGTCGTTTTGCCTTCGGTAAGCAGCCCTGCCAGCAAAATGCAGGATTTTACTTGGGCAGAGGCGATCGGCGACTGGTAGTGAATCGGCTGGAGCGTTTGTCCCTGAACGGCAAGCGGCGCATAGCCCTCCGCTCGGTACCAGATTTGCGCCCCCATTTGCTGAAGGGGTTTAATGACGCGAGACATCGGACGCGATCGAAGCGAAGCATCACCCGTCACGGTAAAAAACCGTCCGGGATGGGACGCCAGCAGCCCCAGCATCAACCGCATTGTGGTTCCCGAATTGCCTGCGTCGAGAAAATCGATTGGCTCTTGAAGCTGCCCTAAGCCAATGCCCTGCACCGTGACGCGATCGGTGTTAAGTTCAGAAATCGTTGCGCCCATTGCCCGAAAGCAGCTTGCCGTACTGCGCGGATCTTCGCCTAGCAGCAGCCCTTGAATTTGGGTTTCGCCGCTTGCCAGAGCACCCAGCATCAACGCCCGATGGGAAATTGACTTATCTCCCGGAATCTGGATTCGTCCCCGTAGCGCAAACCCCTCGCTGGGAGGGGCGATCGTCAGCGAATGATGGGGTTCAGTACGGTTCAGGTTGATAGCGTCGGTAGGCATTGGGATAGACTGACGATAAGCACGCTAGTCATCCTAACTCTTTCCGGAATCATTTGATTACCCTGTCGCCCGTGTCTTCTTTTACTCTTCATCGCTTTCTTCATTGCTATGTTGACTCAACATCGCCATCCGGTCTGTTTGTCTTTCATGTCCTACGATTTGCCGCTATGGTCAGTGGTCGAGGGGGAGGCAACACTTTATCAAAAAGACGCAGAGCGGTTTCATTTGCTGATGACCGAACCCTTAGTGCAGGGGTTTGATGCTTTTGACGGTCATGCTTTTGAAAGTCATGCTTTTGACGATCATCCTGTCGATCGCGAATCAGAAAATGCAATGCCGAGAACGCCTCGATTGCTATGGCTAGAGCTGTCGCCCTATCGCGTTACGATGACAATGCAGGGTAACGGCAAATTTAGCTATCGCCACTTTTGGGAACAGGGCGTTTACGGGGTGAGCCGCTATTGGCTTCAAAACGACGATGCGCGTCAGCAGCCGATTCGCCTTCGCAATTTTACGCGCAGCCTTACGCTCTCTAGTCAGCCGATTCCGCAACAGTTTCGGGTGGAGTATGAACTGTGGACGAATCAGCTCCAGGTTGGGCGATATGTTTTGAATTTAGAAATTCAGTAGAGATTTAGCAGGAATTCACGGGGAGGGGTTAAGCCGATAAACGGGCAGCGTAAAGTGAAAGCAGCTTCCCTGCTCCTGCTCGGAATCGACCCAGATTTGCCCGTAGTGTGCCTGTACAATGCGGCGACAAAGGGCTAGCCCAATGCCATAGCCTTCCTTTCCTTCATCGCGCTCAAGCCGAAACCGATCTTCAAAAATGTGCTGCTGATTTTCGGGCGGAATGCCAGGACCATTATCGCTAATGCTCACCTGGACTTTTTGAGTGGTGCGATGCAGAATTGCCACGGAGATCGTGCCGGATTCGGGGGTATATTTAATGGCGTTGTCGAGCAAGTTGACAATCACCTGCTTCACCCGCTCGGCATCCGCATAGACGTAGGGCAGATCCGAGGGAATATCGGTCGAAATCTGCTGTACTTTTGCCTCAATTCGATCGCCTAAATGCTCGATCGCCTCCAGGCAGAGTTTCCCCAGCTCTAGCTTTTGCGGCTGCATCCGAAATTCGGAGTTGCGTTCGCGGGCTGCCTGCAAAATGTCGGTGATCATGCGATCGAGTGCTTTGGTTTGGGTGCGGGCATGGCGAACCAACTGGGCAAACAGATCGGGCTTCAGCCGAAATCCGCCGTCTGATTTTGCAGTGCTGCCAAGTTCCAGGGTTTCAAGGGCGATCGACACCGCAGTTAGGGGATTTCGCAGATCGTGTGCCAGCATTGCAATCAGATGATCTTTGAACTGAAGCTGTGCCTGAAACTCTTCTTTCTCACGCTGAAGCCGAAAGATTTCGTCGGACAGTTTGAGTAGCTCCGCCGATTCTTTGATGGAGCGAATTTGCTCTAGTTTTTCGCTGTCCTGCACCTCAGCCAGGCGAGACGATTCCAGATAATCTTCAACCGATCGCAGCCAGCGTGACCACCAATCTTCGATCTGGGCGACCAGATTACTTCCTGCCAGAATTTGCTGCGGTTCAGGATGAATCTTGATGAGAGAGGGAGTTGCTACTAGCTTGAAGTGCTCTGCCAGGTGAGGTTGCTCACTCACGTCGACGATCTGAAGCGTATAAGGCTCACTGGAATGGCTAGCTGCTAGGGCTTTAAGGCAATTTCTGACCTGACGAATGCGTTCGCCCGAACTGGGTCGCTTATCCACAAACAGCAAAAGCTGAAGCGGAGCCTCGGAAATTATCATCTGAGACGGCAGTGCCTCCATGCAAATTGCAGACGCTAGACCAATAAAAACCAGACCAATAAAAACTAAACAGTAAATAGCCCTATCTTTTCCAATGGGGCCAAATCGCCGTACGTCTTCAACTTTACTTCATTATTCCGCTAAATCGTCTGCTGCCCTTCCGACTTCATGCCCGATTTACTCGTCAGCCTGATTCGACAAAAGACAGTGAACAAGTCGAAATAGAATAGGCTTTATCCCCTTTTGTTTTTTATCTTGCAATTGTAGCGATCGTCGCTTTGGTGGATATAAGGAAAGCAGAAAACCCTTTCTCTCATGCACGGGTTTTATTCCTGCATCCCGTCCCGAACTGACGGCTACTGCGATTGTTGCGATTCCCGCGAGGTTTGTCAGGTATGAAAATTCTGGTACTGGCTTGGGAGTTTCCACCGCGCATTGTGGGAGGAATTTCGCGCCATGTAGCAGAGCTATATCCAGAGCTGGTCAAGCTGGGGCATGAGATTCACCTGCTGACGGTGGAGTTCGGACAGGCTCCTCGCTACGAAGTGGTGGATGGCATTTCCGTGCATCGGGTTCCAGTGGGAGAGAGCCAAAACTTTTTCCAGTGGGTTGCCCGGATGAATGACAGCATGGGTCAGCACGGCGGCAAGCTACTGCAGGAAGACGGACCGTTTGATCTGATCCACGCTCACGATTGGCTAGTGGCAGATGCAGCGATCGCCCTGAAGCACATCTTCAAAGTACCGATGGTTGCCACAATTCACGCCACAGAACACGGACGCTGGAACGGACTGCACAATGATACCCACCGCTATATTCACAGCAAAGAAGCAAGGCTAATCAGCGAAGCGTGGCGTGTGATCGTCTGCACCGAGTACATGCGGCAGGAACTCGTGCGTGTCTTTGGGTGTGCGGCAGACAAAATGGATGTGATTTACAACGGTATCTGTCTCAAACGGCAGGAACCCCGGCGAGAGTTTGACTACTGGCGGTTTCGCCGTCGCTTTGCCGCCGATCAGGAAAAGATTGTTTACTATGTCGGGCGGATTACTTACGAGAAGGGAGTCAGTCTGATGCTGGCAGCCGCTCCAAAGGTGATTGGGGCAATGAGTGGACGGGTCAAGTTTGTGATTATTGGCGGCGGCAACACCGATAGCCTGAAGCAGCAAGCCTGGGAGACGGGTATCTGGCACAAATGCTATTTCGCTGGATTTATGGCAGAAGACGAGCTAAATCAGTTTCGCACGATCGCTGACTGTGCTGTATTCCCCAGCCTGTATGAGCCGTTTGGCATTGTGGCACTCGAAAGCTTTGCCGCCCGCATTCCGGTCGTGGTTTCTAACGCAGGCGGATTTCCCGAAGTCGTGCAGCACGGCAAAACCGGGATGGTGACCTATGCAGGCAGCGCGGACTCGATCGCCTGGGGCATTATCGAAATCCTTCAGCATCCCGAATTCGCGCAGCAGATGGTTGAAAACGCTTACACCGATCTGGATTTGCGGTTTAACTGGCACAAACTGGCGGTCGAGACTCAGGCAGTTTATCAGCAGGTGGTACAGGAGCGCTCGGCGATCGAATGGTGATGGCGATCGAATGGCGATGGGATAGGGAATGGTTGAAAAGCATTGCGGCAGGTCGCAGAGCCAAAGCCCTTTACTGCTCGATTGCCGATCGCCCTTGTTTGCCGAGCCGCACAAAGACGAAGTAAATCAGGTACAGCGCGTAGATGACCAGTCCTGCAACGCCCAGAAAGCCCAGGAAGCCGGACGTATAGCGGGGGTGGAAAAAGGCGTGATAGCCGATCGCAGGCTGGAGCCACACTTGACAAAAAGGACTGGCAAACGTCGCCTGAGAAAACGCGCACTGCAAAAAGGGCAGACTCGCCAGCGCACCCAGCGCACAATAAACTGTAACCGCCCATCTCCAGGCAGAAAATGCCAGCTTGAAGCCGCTCTTGCGCAGTTCAGAAATTTCCTCGTTTAGATCGACCCAGAACCACAAGCTGATCGGAATCAGCACCCGTGCCAGCAGACCTGTAATAAAGCTAATCGGCAAATTCCCAGTCATCAGATACACCGTGATCGCCAGCAAGCTTGCTACTCGCCAGTAGATGATCAGCAGTCGCATGGCAGGTTCCACTTTGGCAAACAGTGCCCAAACTAAAAGAATCAGCGGCAGAAGCACGGTAAACAGCACCGCCAGACGGTAATCCATCCAGACAAGCGATCGAATAAGGTCTTGAGACATGATGAGTCAGGCACAAAGGACTGGCGCGTAATCGCGGTACTCATTGTAGTCCAACCCTTTCGTAGTTGATCAGAAGTCAGCGCAAGTCAATCAGATTAATAAGAAAAGTTAATAAGAGAAGTAAACGGGAGAATTCGCTACCCGCTTACCCGGCTGTACCACCGCAGCAAAATTCGTGCCAGCCGATCGGGGTCATGGCGCACTAATCCGGTTTGTTCGTCTTCGTCCATCACATTTGCCACGATCGCCCGTCGCCCAAGCTGCATGACGGCTTCGCGATCGAAATAAACCGGATGGGATTGTTCTTGAGCATATTTAATCAGCGAACCTGCCGAAGGGGACTGCCGCTGCACCAGTACTGCATCAAACAGCAGTGCACCTGCCACTTGATCGATCGTGCGGATATGGTCAGACACCGTAAAGCCGTCGGTTTCCCCTGGTTGGGTCATGATGTTGCACACATAGATTCGCAGTGCTTTAGAACGGGCAATCGACTGGGCAATCTTCGGCACTAAAAGATTAGGTGCGATGCTGGTATAGAGCGAACCGGGACCAATAATAACGTAGTCGGCTTCCTGGATTGCCTGAATCGCTTTAGGTAAAGCCGGAGGATTCGCAGGAGTGCAGCCAATGCGAACAATTTTGCCGCCTGCTTCGGGGATATTTGATTCGCCTTCGATAAGCCGTCCATCTGCCATTTCTGCCCAAAGCCGCATATCGGTGAGCGTCGCCGGAAGAACTTGCCCGCGTACGGCTAATACCTGCGAAATGGCTGCGATCGCCCGCTCCAGGTTGCCGCCCGTGACTTCGCTCATCGCCGTCAGAAACAAATTGCCAAAGCTGTGTCCGCTCAGCCCATCCCCTGCCTGAAACCGATACTGAAATAGCTCGGTCAGCAGTTTTTCTTCGTCCGCCAGTGCCGCCAAACAGTTGCGAATATCACCCGGTGGCAAAACGCCGATTTCGCGCCGCAGTCTGCCCGAAGATCCGCCGTCATCTGCAACTGTGACGATCGCCGTAATGTTTGCGCTGTAAGCTTTTAAGCCTCTGAGCAGCGTCGATAAACCCGTGCCGCCCCCTACTACCACGATCTTGGGGCCGCGATTTAACCGTCGATGATTCATCAGGCGATCGACCAGTTCCTCGTTGCCCTCTGGCATCAGCACTTCAGTAATGGCATTAAAGCTGCGCGACTGTCCCCACAGCACTAGCAGCATCCCACCAATAATCACCAAAGGACCACTAATGTAGTTCGGAATCAGCGTCGTGATGATTCGCAGTGAGTCTCGCGTTAGCTCGATCAGGTAATAAACCGGAGTCAAGCTTGACCAGATCGCCAAGCCCAGCACCACAAACACCAGCCCACTTGCGCTAATCAAGAGCCAGCGTTTGACAAATAAACCAGGAGCCAGCCACTTAACCCATTGCCCCACCCGATTGGGAGTTCGGTAGCGGGATTCCTGCTTAAGCACCAGCAGTGCTTGTTTGAGAAGAGCCATTAACATAGCCAGCTAAATTTAGGGAAACAGTGAGATCAGCAGTGTAGAGGCAAAATAGAAGCAAGAAATTAGAAACAGGATAGAGCAAGCAGCCTGCGCCAGAAGATAATGCAGAAACTTCAGGCAGAGTTTAGGGATGCACTCAGCGAATGACGTATTAAGATTCAGCAGAGTTACTTTAGCAACGCTTTACCGGAATGGAACAGGAGTTTCTCCGCCTGAGATAATTCTTAGGGCAGCTTTGTAATAAGGTTTCTTTGACAAGGTTTCTTTGGCGAGGTTTCTTTGACAAGGTAGAACACCTTCCCTGCAAGACGATCGCCCGGAACCCTTCAGCCGTACATTCAGCTGTAGGAGCCAACGCTCAACCAACAATGAACCCTTAACGCTTAGACTACAAAAGGAAGACTGAGGATTCCGCAAGGACTGTTGGAATCAATGCGAAGCAGCTTTTCCTTCGGGTAATTGCACCCTAACCACAAGCGGATTGCCTGAAGAATAACACTGAGTGAGAAGTAGCGATCGTCATCCGTACAACTGATTCTATTTCTCATATCTCTCCTGTGCTAGAAAAACTTCTCGCTTGAGACAGAGAAGGCACCGCAGCCCAGTTTGTTCAGATGATTTGCCCAATTTTATTTGCCCGATTTTGTTAGATTTGGTCAATTCAATCCATATTGATGACTGACTATAGACCCGCGATCATCCTTCCTGTCCGCTTCTACTCGGAAAATGGCTGAACCATTGATTGAACTCAAAGGAGTCACAAAAGCCTTTGGTGATCAGGTCGTCCTGGATCACATTGACCTCCCGATCAAGCGGGGTGAAGCACTCGCGATTATTGGTCCTTCTGGAACCGGAAAATCGACTATTCTGCGCGTGATTGCTGGACTGCTGCTGCCAGACGAAGGCGAAATTTACGTTCAGGGACAGCGGCGTGAAGGCTCCGTGGATGACAATCCCGATCCGATCAATATCAGCATGGTGTTTCAGAACGCTGCCCTGTTTGATTCGCTCACTGTTGCAGAAAATGTGGGCTTTTTGCTGTATCAGCACTCGCGGCTATCCCGCAAGCGGATTCGGCAGCTCGTCGAAGAAAAGCTGGAAATGGTGGGTTTGCCAGGAATTGGCGATCGATTTCCAGCCGAACTCTCTGGGGGGATGCGCAAGCGAGTCAGCTTTGCCAGAGCGATTATGGACGATCCCGATGACCCTGCCTCTAGTCCCGAAGTGATTCTCTACGACGAGCCAACCGCCGGACTTGACCCGATCGCCTCCACCGTGATCGAAGACCTGATTCGCCAACTCCAGCGCGCCAGGGGTGGATGCAGCACTTACATTATCATCACCCACCAGGACAGCACCATTCGCCGCACTGCCGATCGGATTGTGTTTCTGTATCACGGCAAAATCCAGTGGCAGGGAACCCCAGCCGATATCGATACGACCGATCATCCTGTAGCGCGTCAGTTCTTTAGCGGCAGTATTAACGGACCGATTCAGATTGCTGGCTAAAAGCAGACTTGCCGTGTTGCCAGAATGCTGCACATCCTTAAAAAACGGTGGACGAAAGACCATCCACTATGGACAATAGACTTTCGGGAAGCCTATAGCTAGATTGCCAGCCAGATGAGAGTTTAGATTGGCGATCGGTCATCTACCTGTATTTTCCATTGGCATCAGAGGGCACATCATGCGATCGCGTACCGTTCGAGAAGGTTCTGTGGGCTTGCTCATTTTGCTGGGGCTGGCTTTGCTGGGCGGGCTAATTCTGTGGATTCGGGGCTTTGCTCCCGGTCGCCGCAGCTACATTATTACGGTCGGGTTTCCTACAGTGTCCGGCATTCAGGAAGGCGCGCAGGTGCAATATCGCGGGGTGCAGGTGGGGCAAACCAAGACCATTCGCGCCTCTGCCAATCTAGTTGAGCTGGATCTGGAAATTTCCCCCACAACTGTCGTGATTCCCCGAAACTCTCTGGTTGCCGTTTATCAAACCAGCTTCACTGGAGAGAGCGTCGTCGAAATCACGCCTCAGCAAGATATCCCAGCCGCCTTCGCCAACGCTGACCCTCTGGGAGCAGACTGCAATAGCCAGGTGATTGTTTGTAACGGTGACAAACTTCAGGGACAAGGCGGAGTCACCTTTAACCAGCTTCTCGATGCCACCACTCGCTTTGCTAACACCTTTTCTGATCCCCGATTCTTTAACGAACTGCGTCAGCTCACGCGCAACAGTGCCGGGGCTGCGACCGGGGTCGCTACCCTGACCAGAGAAGTCGCTATCCTTTCCCGATCGCTTCAGCAAGAAGTGGGGTCTGTGACGCGAGAAGCTGCCCTCTCTGCCCGATCGATCGGACGCGCTGCTGACCAGACAGCTCTTACGGCGGCTCAGGTGAGCGACTTGCTCAATACCAATCGGGTAACAATCGTCTCAACGCTCAACAGCATCAGCACTACCAGCACCCAGATTCAGTCGGTTTTAGGTCAGCTCTCTCCAGCCCTTGGCGGCAGCGATAACAACCTCGTCCAAAACCTGCAAACTCTTTCTGCCAATGCAGCTCAGGCGTCAGCGACCCTGAGAAACCTCACCGATGCTGTCGGCACAGCCGATAATATCCTATTGCTTCAGCAAACCCTCGACTCAGCGCGGGCAACGTTTCAAAATGCCCAAAAAATCACCGCCGACCTGGACGAACTCACAGGCGATCCCCGCTTTCGGGACAATGTTCGCAGTCTCGTCAACGGGCTGAGCGGTCTGGTCTCCTCGACCCGGCAGCTTGAGCAGGATGCTGCCATTGCCCAGACCCTTACCCCGATCGCCTCACGGTTTCCCGAAGGGATGGTTAGCACAGAGCGCAACGCTGAAGGAAGCGCTGCCCAAGTCGAGCAAAAGCCTGAGGCGGGGCAAAGCACTTCGATCCGATCGAGCCAGGAGGAAATCGCCCCTGCTCCAACCGCAAGTGATGACTCGGATAGCGATTTGAGCGCCCCCTTAAACCAGCCCCCCGCTCGCTCTAACCCCCTGGACCAATAGGAACCACAGCAGGGTACAATAGCCAGCTTTCTGCCTCGCCTCAGACTCCTTTCAAAACCACAGCTAAAAAGGCGCACCGCGGCACGCCTCGAAGGAGCATGAGTAATTCACTGAATCTGACCTACACCCGATCGCCCCCCCATTCCCGAAACTTCCCGCCCCCTCCCAACCCAGTACGGTCATCGCCCCCTTTCCGCTTGCTCAAACGCTTATCCCGCTCCAGAAGATGCGTTAGTCTAAAGACATTGAACTTAGATTGATGCAACAGGAATAGAATCTGAACTGGGAGGCAATTTCAGATGGGTCAAACCCTTACTCCTTCTAGCCTGAACAAATCTCAGGCAACGGCTGAACCGATGCAAAGCACTTCCCCAAACGGGGAAAACGCCCCCGCTTCTGGATTCAGTGATTTCGTTCAGGAGACGGCTGCGCTGACTCGTCGGCTGTTTATTCAGCTTCAGCGTCGCCCTTCGACTCTCATTGCGGGAATTATTCAGCCTGTGATGTGGCTGATTTTGTTTGGGGCATTGTTTCAGAATGCGCCGAAAGGACTGTTTGGTGAAAGCACGAACTACGGGCAGTTTCTCGCGGCTGGGGTGATTGTGTTTACTGCCTTTGGCGGCGCGCTCAACGCCGGATTGCCTGTCATGTTCGATCGCGAATTTGGCTTCCTCAACCGATTGCTGGTTGCGCCGCTGGCTTCGCGGTTTTCGATCGTCCTGGCTTCTGCGCTGTTTATCGCCACGCTGAGCCTGGTGCAGACAAGCGTGATTATTTTGATGAATGCGGCTTTAGGAGCAGGATTGCCCGATCCACTGGGACTTGGACTGGTAATTTTGATCGTGCTGACGCTGGTGATAGGTGTGACGGCTCTTAGTCTGGGGCTTGCTTTTGCGCTGCCGGGACACATTGAGCTAATTGCCGTGATTTTTGTGACCAACCTGCCGCTGCTGTTTGCCAGTACCGCGCTAGCTCCGCTCTCGTTTATGCCGACCTGGTTGCAGGTGGTGGCAAGTTTGAACCCGCTCAGTTATGCGATCGAGCCAATTCGCTATGTCTACACGCACAAAGACTGGCTATTCAGCAGCATCGTCATGCAAACGCCCTTCGCGTCGATTTCGCTGGGGACTGCCCTGCTGATTCTGCTTGGGTTTAGCACGATCGCCCTGCTGAGCATTCGTCCTTTGCTGCGCCGCAGCTTTGCATAATTCATCTTCCAATGGCATCCCCCAATGGCTTCCGATTGTTTCAAAATCTCTTGATGTTGGGGGAGCTAGGGAATCTGCCACTGCTCAAACGAGCCTGAAACCAGATTGGGAGCTTTTTAAGCGAGAATTCGTCTCCTATCCCAGCAACCACGCTATTCTTGAAGTCAATTTTCGGTGACAAGGTGAGGATATGAACGGAGCATTCAAACGAGTTTGTTTTACCTTAGTGAGCTTGAGCGCGATCGGCGGACTCTGTGCCCTGCCTGCTTCTGCTCAGACCAGCTCAAATCAGGCTTTACCGGGATTGGGCAGCAGCGATCAAAACAGTGACTCCTTTGGTGGCACAAATGGTTTAGATATGTATGACCTATTCCATCGGCTGCAAATGGGATCCATGCCCAGCATGTCGGAGTTTAACCAGGAACAGCAGCGTACGATTAACTCTGCTGCTTCTGATTTTCGCGCTCGTCAGCTAGAGCGACTGCGCCAGCAAAATTCTCAGCAAAACCCGCAGGTGCAGCCTTCTCAAACGGCTCCGGTTGCTCCGTTCCCTTCTTCTCAGCCCTCGATTAACCGGATGCCGCAATGAGCCAAAATCTGACTCTGGAGCCTGCCGCCGCCGAAGTCCTCACTTTCTGGTTTGGTGCGCCTGGGGAGGATACATCCTATGCTGCTTGCCGCAAGCTCTGGTTTGGCAAAGCTCCTGAGTTCGATCGCGCAATTGCTGAACGGTTTCGATCGCTGATTGAGCAAGCCGCCGCCGGACAGCTCGACTCGTGGCAGCGCACGTCGCAAGGGGCACTAGCTCTGCTGATTTTGCTCGATCAGTTTCCGCGCAATCTTTATCGGGGGACACCCCAGGCATTTGCGAGCGATCTCAAAGCTCTAGCCGTGGCGAAAACTGCGATCGATCGCAAATTTGATCAAGAGCTAGCACCCCTTCAGCGGATTTTTGTATACCTGCCGCTTGAACACAGCGAAATGTTGCCAAACCAGGCGCGATCGGTTGCCCTGTTTGAAAAGCTAAGTGCCGACGCTCCAGAGCTACAGGACACATTCGACTACGCGATTAAACATCGAGATGTGATCGATCGCTTCGGACGCTTTCCCCACCGCAACGCGATTTTGGGCAGGTTCAGTACACCAGAAGAGATCGAATTTTTGCAGCAGCCCGGCTCGTCGTTTTAACAAATCCATTTCCAAAGTACTTTTAGCTGGCTGGCTCGGTTGCTTCGGAGCTTTCCGAAGGGGTAACTGCCTGCTCACTTTGCCGAATTAACGCCAAATCGACTCTTTCCTCTTCTGGCTGTTCGACTTCAGCGTACAGTCCGGGTCCAAAAAATCGCTCGATCTTTTCCCGTTTCCCTTTCCAGGTGTTGAAGGAAATAAGGGGCGAATAAAACTCTAGTACTAGTGTGTAAGCTCCGTTGCGCGACTCTTCCCGGATGCCAATCAGATCGGGACGTTCTTCGTCGGTGGGCTCCAGCCCTAGATAGTCTAACGAGGTGTCCAGGTGCGCTTTTTGTCCGTAGCGATAGCGGGTGACATCCGATCGAATCTGGTTTTGGGTGGCAGTTGCCTGCTCTTTTCGCAGGTTTAGCAGGTCGGGGGTAACGGGCTGGCTGTAGGGAACGGGCTTGAGTTCGGCAACACGAAGGGCTAAACCACCCAGCAAAACTGGAATTCCATAGAAAAAGCCGATCAGGTTGAGTGTGGGATTGCCCGAAAAGTAGGCGGCAAATCCAACCACGGTTAGAATGCTGCCCACGGTTAAGCCCAATGCGCCGAGAGAAATTTGACGTAACATAAAGTTGAGTCCTGGAATTCCCTTCACAATTATTCACCATTTAGGTGTGTCGTTGCTGAATGATTTTCCAGCGGATTTTCACCAGAGCCTGTCTCTGAGCCTGCCCATGAGCCTACGGAGCACGAACGATGCCTGATTCTGAAACCCCGATCGATCCTCAAACTCTGCGCGATCGATTTAAGCAGATTGAGAGCCAGCGTGATTCGCTGCTGCGCCTGCTAGAGCAACCTGATTTAGGAACCCTGCGGATTGATGTCAATCAGGCGATCGAGGAAATTGATGATTTAATCGATGACTTCCGTCGCACTTTCCCCCAAGGATAGCAGGATCGCTGTTCCGAACCGCCCCCTAAGCGAACTGATTTCGGTGGAACCGAACCATTGCAGGCATTCTTTTTGTAACCGCAGGTTCCCACTGCTCAAAGTCCCCCCTCGCTCTTTAAGAGCGGCAAACAATCAGTTGGGGGGTTTAGGGGGCAATGCAGGATTTCTGCTACGCCTCAAACCATCTTGTATATCCGTCTTGATATCCGTTCGATTGCCATTACATCGCAGTTACATTACTCCGTGAAAGCGATCGGCTTGCGCTAGTCTAGATCACTGGGGCATTTACGCCTCCAGTCTCGAATCAATGCCGTTTTTAATGCAAGTCACGCAATCGATCGCATTCCTATGAGTCAAGCCTACACTGTCGAACTTCATCACCAAGGCACAGCCCACACCCTGACCGTGCCTGAAAATCAGACCGTCCTCGAAGCGGCTCAGGCTGCCGGATTGGATTTGCCCTATTCTTGCAGTGCCGGGGTTTGTACAACCTGCGCTGCCCAAATTTTGGAAGGCACGGTAGATCAGACCGACGGGATGGGCATTAGTCCCGCTTTGCAGCAGCAGGGATATGCGCTTTTGTGTGTATCGTATCCGCGATCGGATCTGAAAGTTGAAACTGAGAAAGAAGACACGGTGTATCAGCTTCAGTTCGGGCAGTTTCAGGAAAGCAAGAAAAAGTGATCACGCGATTTGTGACGATCGAAGTTTCGCTCACGGAACCTGCGGACTTGCAACGGTCGATCCTGAAGGCTTTGCAGGTGCAAGGTGAGCCGTTGCGTTGGGCGGTGGCGGGGGTGGATGCTGATCGTCAAACTGCCCAGATCGAAGCCGTTGTGCTGAGCCCGACTCAGTTTGCGATTCCTTTTTCGTCGGTTACTACGGTTTAAATGAGTTGAACTAGAACGGTGTGAGCGTGAATTCTCGTCCCTATACGGTGATGTTAATTGTACCGACGGGCATTGGGGCGGCGATCGGAGGCTATGCCGGGGATGCCCTGCCTGTTGCAAAAGCAATGGCTCAAGTTGCCGATCGCCTCATTACCCATCCCAACGTGATGAATGGCGCGTCGCTGTACTGGTCGCTGCCAAACGCGCTCTATGTGGAGGGTTACGGGTTGGATCAGTTTGCGGCGGGAAGCTGGGGCTTGCGTCCGGTGCATCAAAACCGGGTGGGGTTGGTGCTGGATCAGGGCATTGAACCCGAGCTACGGCTGCGTCATTTGCAGGTGGCAGATGCGGCACGGGCAACTCTGGGTCTGACGATGACAGATTATGTGGTCACGGATGCTCCGCTCGGCGTGGAACTGCGGACGGCAGAATCCGGTGCGACTTGGGGCACGATTCAAAATCCGGGCAGTTTGCTGCGGGCAGTCGAAAAGCTGATCACCCAGGCAAAAGCAGAAGCCGTGGCGATCGTCGCCCGATTTCCTGACGATCCGGGCACTGAGGCACTGATGCAATATCGGCATGGGCAGGGAGTTGACCCGCTGGCAGGAGCCGAAGCGGTGATCAGCCACTTGATTGTGCGGACGTTTCAGATTCCCTGTGCCCACGCGCCTGCCCTGTCGCCCCTGCCAATTGACCCGACCCTTTCGCCCCGATCGGCAGCTGAAGAATTGGGCTATACGTTTTTGCCCTGTGTGCTGGTCGGCTTGAGCCGTGCGCCGCAGTTTGTAACTTCACGAGAATCGATGCCTTCCACAGGGGCAATTTGGGCAAATGAAGTCGATGCGCTGGTGATTCCGGCAAGTGCCTGCGGCGGCAGTGCAGTGCTGAGCCTGAGCCAGACTTCCACCCAGATAATTACTGTGCAAGAAAACCAGACGAGTCTAAACGTTCCGGCTGAAGCCTTAGGAATTGAAACGATCGCCGTTCATTCCTACCTCGAAGCCCTGGGCGTTTTGGTGGCGCATCGGGCGGGGCTCAATCCGGCAAGTCTTCGATCGCAGATTGCCAATCTTCAGGAGTGCATTGCAGCTTCCCCAAAAGCAAATTTTCTTCAAGAAATTAGATAATCATTAGGCAATCTGTAACCCTTCCGAGGGTTTATTCGCATACCAGATTGCAGTAGATTGCTGTTAAAAATTGCTCGTTATTCCCATCCCAGCTCCCCTAAAGAAACTGTGTCTGAGCCACCTTCTAACCCCACTCCTCAGCCTGATGTTGAACCTTTAAGCCGGGTTCAGGTTCTCACTGCAATGGGCGTGACGGCGATCGTCCTGCTGCTGGCTTCGCGGCTTTGGCTACTGCTTGATCCGGTTGCGCTGCTGCCGCTGGATTGGTCAATCCAGAGTGCGCTGTGGGGCGTGGGGCTGGGCGTTGGCATTACGGCTGCTAGCTCGATTACTTATCGGCTCTGGGCAGGCTATCGTCAGAGTGCAGATTACTATCTAGCCCTGATTATTCAGCCGCTTGCCCTGCCCGATCTGATCTGGCTGGGGCTACTGCCAGCACTGAGCGAAGAACTACTGTTTCGGGGGGTGATGCTGCCCTCGGTGGGGTTGAACTGGTATGGACTGCTGATTTCAAGCCTGTGCTTTGGTGTAATGCACTTTAGCGGCCGCGAGCAGTGGTCATATATGATTTGGGCAACAACGATCGGGCTAGTGCTGGGCTGGGGCGCGCTAGAAACCGGAAATTTGCTCGTTCCCGTGGTGGCGCATATCGTGACAAATCTGGTGTCAAGCTGCATCTGGAAATGGCGGATGCGAGACGTGGCGGGCTAGGCAGACAAAAGCCTATGCTCGGCGAATACAGTCGTCCTGAATCGCATCTTGCAGCAATTGCAGCAGTTGCCGATCGCGCTCAGTCAGGTTGCCCTGCTCTACAATTTGCTCAATACGGATTTCTAGACCAGGAGTGAGTTCGCCCTGCTCTAGGGCTTGTCGGATGCACGCTTCGAGAGACATTGCCTTAGAATTGCTGGAATTCACGGTTTTACAGAGTGCAGCTAAAACAAAGTGCAACTAAAACTAAAGTGCAGCTAAAAAAGCTCAGTTAAACAGTCAAACACGATAAACCGGGAAGCGTTGAACTGAAGTCTTGAGTAAAACCTCATCATTTCAGCAATCTATTCCAGATCGATCGCAAAATCCCGCAAGATCTTAGCAATTCTAGATTAGAAAATCCGCACTTCTTCAAACTACACCGCAGCCTCACCCTGATCAGGAAAATTGGCAGTATTGTTTATCTAAAGAACTGGGATACAATTCTGCAATTTCTCCAAATCTCTAAAATGTCCAAATTTGATATAGTTAGCCCCTGTAGCTTGAAGCAGGCGACAGGGAGAAACGCTGCATCTGGGAATCTGCGTTGAGGAAAAAAGCAAGCCAGCCTCTTGTCCTGCCAGCCTTGTCCTGCCTAAGCTTTATTCTGCCTGCGCTAACCGGAGCCATATCCGAGCGGTTGACTGAATTCTGCACCGCTCCTGCTCAGCAGTTGCTAGAGTGTTGTAACGTACCTGAGTAGCGCAGCAATTCCAAAGCTGCATGAGTTACGCTTTGCCAGCCCAGCTTATGCTTTCTTAAAAAGCTCTCTTAAAAATTTTTAACTTAGAACAGCGATCGAACCGCCTGAATTTTGCTTTGCAGCATTCGTTTGGTGGTTTGCTCGATGCGGATGCTCATTTGCAGGGTCAAACTGTGTTTCAGCCAGGCTCGAAACTCATCACGGCTAATTCTGCCGCTTTGGTATTGTTTAACAGTGTATTTGAGAGTATCTACATAGCTCATTTTACAAGCTTATGCGGAAGGACTGAAATTGAGATGTGCCGCTCGGTAGAGAAACAAAAAAATTAACGTTATGTTAATTCGTTTAGCAATTAAAAAGTACTGTTGCGAGACCGGAATGGGAACGATCGCAGGAATCAAGTGAACCATGATTCTGCAATAAAAAACGCAATCAGAAGAAAAAGAAATGGGAGAATGGTAACACCTGCTTTACACCGAGCTTATGACCCTGACTCCCGATATTCGCTCGACTCCCAGCTTTGCCCCTGCCCCAATTTCAATTGATCTGCTGCAATCGGTGTTGGAAGAGCTTTATGCTCAGTATCGATCGCTACAGTCAGGCAAAATCGCAGATTATATTCCCGAACTGGCGAAGATGAATCCTGACTGGTTTAGCATTTGCGTCACCACGGTAGATGGGCAGCAGTTTGGCGTGGGTGATCGGGAGCAGCAGTTCACAATTCAATCCATTTCTAAAGTGTTTGTGCATGGATTAGCACTGGAAGATCATGGGCGCGATCGGGTGCTGGCAAAAGTTGGTGTAGAACCAACCGGAGATGCGTTTAATGCGATCGTTTTAGATGAACAGTCGAAGCGTCCCTATAATCCAATGGTGAATGCCGGAGCGATCGCGACTACCAGTTTGATCAAGGGCAACGGCGCAACCGATCGTCTGAATCGAATGCTGACCATGTTTCAGCGATACATCGGACACGAACCCTATATCGATATGCCCACGTTTATGTCGGAGCGCACAACCGGGCACCGCAATCGAGCAATGGCGCATCTCATGCTCAACTTCGGCATGATCGACGAGAAAATCGACGAAGCATTAGACCTTTATTTTCAGCAGTGTTCGCTGCTCGTAGACTGTCGCGACCTGGCAACAATGGCAGCAACCCTAGCAAATCGCGGCAAAAATCCTTTGACTGGTGTTCAGGCGGTTCCGGCCTGCTATGTCCGCGATATCCTCAGCGTTATGTACACCTGCGGAATGTACAATTTTGCCGGAGAGTGGGCTTACAAAGTGGGACTGCCTGCCAAAAGCGGGGTGAGCGGCGGCATTATTGTGGTTGTGCCCGCTCGCCTGGGAATTGCAGTTTTCTCGCCCTTACTGGATGCAAGAGGCAATAGCGCCAGAGGCGTAAGGGTCTGCGAGGAGCTATCACAGCGATTTGGCTTGCATTTGTTTGAGTGTGTGATGCCCGGCTCCCCCTTCGGAAAGGACGCAATATCATGAAAGATTTTTCTGACAAAACAGTTCTCATTACCGGAGCATCGGGCGGCATTGGTTGCGCAACCTCGATCGCCTTTGCCGCAGCCGGAGCGACCGTCGCCCTGCATTATGGTCAGCGATCGGAAGCCGCAGCCCAGGTAAAACAGGAGCTTGCAGGAGAGGGTCACATTCTGGTGCAGGCGAGTTTAACTGACCCGATCGCAATCGAACAGATGGTGAATGAAACGATCGCCAAACTCGGCAAGATCGACATTCTGGTGAACAATGCTGGCGTCTATCAGCTTCATCCACTGAATCAAACGTCTTATACCGATTGGCAGCAGGTTTGGCAGGAGACGATCGGCGTGAATTTGATCGGGGCGGCAAATGTGGCGTATTGCGTGGCGCGTCACCTGATCGATCGACAACAGGGACGAATTATCAACGTCTCGTCACGTGGGGCATTTCGGGGAGAGCCAATTGCTAACGCCTACGGAGCCAGCAAAGCAGGATTGAATGCGCTTAGTCAATCGCTCGCTCAGCACCTTGCGCCCTATGGAATTGGCGTGATGGCAGTTGCACCCGGATTTGTGGAAACGGAAATGGCGCGATCGGTGTTGGAAAGTCCTGCGGGAGAAGCGATCCGTCAGCAAAGCCCATTTGGACGAGTCGCTACCCCGGAGGAAGTTGCACACACGATTTTGTTCCTAGCTGCAGAGGGATCGCTGTTTCTCAGCGGGGCGATCGTGGATGTCAACGGAGCCAGCTATTTGCGATCGTGAGATCTGCAATTGTGAGATCCGTGACTGTGAGATCTGCAATGGATGGATTTAGCGGATAACAGTTTGACATTGCATTCGGCAACGCAAAGGCGTATCAGTTTCAGCCGGAGTTTTGTCAATATATTCCATCACGCTGGCTTGATCCGCTGCCGATAAACTCTGGTAATAACGCAGCGCAGCATCGATCGAAAACGGGACGCCCATCTTATCAGGGAAATTTGGCAAAATGGCTGTCCAAACCACTGCGGCAATTCGGTTTGCCTCACACCATTCGCGCACGGTTTGATCCACGTTAATTTGTGCTGGGTATTCCTCGATCGAACTTCGGTTATTTGCTCGATCGATATAGCCAATATATTCTGTGGTCGTTCCTTCGCGTTGTTTGAGATCCTCGATTGCATCTTCTAAGTTTGTACAGGTACTAATTGCAAACTGTGTTGGGCACATTGCTCCATTTTGCGAATCAATCACAACTGTGAGCCGCTTGTTCTCAGCAATTTTGGAAAATTCGAGCGGCAAAACGGGACCACCTGTTTCCCAGGAACCTTCATAGCGTAAATTCTGCGGCTTCCAAATCAACGATCCCCAGCCTAATATTGCGATAGTCATTGTCAGTATTCACTCAATCCTTACTTGATTGTTCAATTTCTGATTCATCAAACATCACATGCGTGATGCAAATGCTGTGTAACGGTGAATGAAGCCTTTTGTCATCGTAACGAACTGAATTTATAAATTATTAGTTCTCAGGGAGGAGTTTGAGCCGCAAGGTTTTTCCTGAAATTCACACCAACTCTTGCAAATCCATTGCTAAACAGGACAGAATGCAGAAAAAGACGATCGCCTTTTACCATGCACTCATCCAACCTGCACGCATCGAATCCGCAAACCCTCCAAATGAATTCTGCTATCCATCCTGAGGCTAGTCCTGAAGCTAATCTTGCAGGCAATCCTGAAGCGCAACCCACGTGGAAAATTAAGCTTCTCTACGATAGTCAATGTCCGCTCTGTCTGCACGAAGTCAACTTTTTGCGGCGCAAAGATGCCGATCGCGGGTTGGTTGCCTTTGTGGATGTAGTGGCTGACGACTATGACCCACAGCTTCACGGTGGCGTAGATTACGAAGCAGCAATGGCACGAATTCACGCCGTTTTGCCTGACGGCACAGTGATTCAAAACGTGGAAGTTTTTCGTCGCGTCTATGAGGTGCTGGGCATGGGCTGGGTTTATGCCATAACCAAACTGCCGATCGTCGGCTGGATTGCGGATGCGGTTTATGGAATCTGGGCAAAATGGCGACTTCAGCTCACCGGACGGCCCAACCTGAAGACGATCCTGGCTGAGCGAAATCAACGGCTTTGCGAGACAGGGCGATGCGATATCGAACGCCGCTAAACGAGTACCTAGGCACAATTTGTTAGTGCTCAGGCACAATCTGTCCGGCTTTGACCGTGAGGATCTGCGAAGACTTGAGCCACTGGGCATCAAATGAGCCGAGATGGGTCGTGGTAATCAGCGTTTGGAAGTGATCTTGAATGGTTTCAAGCAATTTGTTCTGCCGGTTCAGGTCTAGCTCTGCCAGCACATCATCCAGCAGCAGCAGGGGGGGTTCTCCCACGATCGACTCAATCAGCTTTAGCTCTGCCAGTTTTAACGCCAGGACGAGGGTGCGCTGCTGTCCCTGAGAGCCATACTGCCGCGCCGGAGTTTGATTAATCGCAAACTCGATTTCGTCTCGGTGCGGTCCGACCAGCGTTGTGCCCTGATGCAGTTCGGCGATCGATCGCTGCTCTAATCGCTGCAAAAATGTTTGCTGCACAATGTCCGGGTCGTCTGCTTCGAGATGCACGTTGGGCAAATATCGCACTTCCAGAATTTCTTTACTGTCGCTGATTGCTTCATGCCAGGACTGCGCCACCGGAGCCAATCGTTCCAAAACTCGCGCCCGTCGCCGAATCACCCGTGAGCCGATCGCCGCTAGCTGGCTATTCCAGATTGCAAGTTGAGTGGGTTCGGGGGCAGGGGTTTCGCCTTCGAAGGCATCGCTGCGCTGTTTGAGAAAGGCATTGCGCTGCTTCAAAATCGTGTTGTACTGCTGCAAAATATAGGCGTAAACGGGTTCGAGCTGGGTCAGCAGGGTATCCAGCCAGTCGCGCCGCTCGCTCGGACTGCCCCGCACCAGATCCAGATCCAGGCTGGAAAACTGCACTGCATTCAGCACGCCCAAAAAATCAAGCTGCCGTCGTAGGGCTTCCCCATTTAAACTCACGGTGCGTCTGCCGTTGCTGCGAAGCATCAGCGATAGATCGATCGTGCCTGTGTCTCGCTCTAAGCTGCCCAGGATTTGTCCGATTGGTTCTCCTTCCAGCACCAGTTCTCGATCGCGCAGTGCCCGATGCGATCGAAGGGTTGCCAGCAGCTCCACGGCTTCCAGCAGGTTCGACTTGCCCTGAGCATTATCGCCAACCAGGATCGTTTTAGGGGCAGAAAAGGTAATCTGCTGTTCCTGGTAGTTGCGAAAGTATTTTAGTTCAAGGCTTTTCAGGTACATCGGGAGCGGGCGGGGAGGGAGCCGGTAAAGGGGAGGATCAGGGGAGTGAGAGGATCAGGGGATGGAAGGTTCAATCATTGAGTGTATCGAATGCGCGATCGAACTTCATCTCTTTCAGGGTAGGACGAGAAATCAGGGTTCGGTTGCCAGGGTGAGCGGCAGGGTGAGCGTTACTGTTGTGCCCTGTGCCAGTTCGCTTTGAAGGTTGATTGTGCCCTGGTGCAGGTCGATCGCTTGTTGAGCGAGCGCGAGTCCCATGCCAAAACCCGCAGGAAAAGGGCTACTCGTTACATTGCTTGCCCGATAGAAAGGGCTGAAGACTTGCACCTGTTCTTCTGGCGGAATGCCAATGCCTTCATCCCGAATGCGGAGAATCAGTCGAGTCGGTTCGTAAAATAGCTCCAGCAGCACGGTTCCACCTGGGGGCGAGTAGCAAATTGCATTATCAAGCAGATGGTGCAGGGCTTGCTGAAGCAGAACTGGATCGATCGAGAGCTTGCCGGGAGCTTTTCCCCAGGGGACAAAGGTAATTTGATGCAGATTTTCGGGTGAGGAGAACTGTTCTATCAGATCACGGCAAAGCAGCGTGGGGTCGATCGCGATCGGCTGAAAGTCTGTGGGGAAATCAGTCAGGGGAACGGATAAGGCTTGCTGCATGAGCTGCGGGATGCGCCGGGTGGTTGCGTCAAGGATGGCAAGATGACGATCGTCCGATTTCGATCGCGGGGTTTTGCTGGTAAGCAGTCGCTGAGTTGCGGTTTGAAGGGCAGCGATCGTGGTTTGCCATTCTCTGGATAAAACAAGCGGGTGTTGAGGGTTGATTGCAGTTTGCTGATGCTCTTCGGTCAGGGCGGTTGCGAGCTGCGTTTTTTGCTGGAGTAGCTCGGCATGATTGGCTTTAAGCAGGGTCATCCGCTCCTGAATCTTTTCCTCAATTCCCTGATTCAGCATTTGCACCGCTGATTCGGCAGCCGTGCGAGAATCAATTTCCTGCTGGAGTTGGGCGTTTTGCTGCTGAAGCTGAGCCTGGAGCCTCCCGACTTTGAGATGAGTTTCAATCCGTGCCAGCACTTCGACCACCTGGAACGGCTTGGTAATGTAGTCTACACCGCCGATCTGAAATGCCTGCACTTTGTCCAGTTCCTCATCCAGGGCACTTAGGAAAATTACGGGTACGTTGCGGGTAATGGCATTGGCTTTCAGCAGTTCACACACTTTATAGCCGCTCATTCCCGGCATCACAATATCGAGCAGCACCAGATCGGGCACTTCTGCCTGCGCCGCGCTGATTGCCATCTGCCCGGAAATAACTTTTCGCACATCGTAGCCTGCATCGGTTAGCAGCGTTGCCAGAAACAGCAAATTATCTGGCAGATCATCCACAATCAAGATATTGCCGCCCGTCATTTTGTCATTGCCCAAAGGCGGCACGGCTGGGGAAGAGTCGCTGTCTAGCATAGGGCATCTGTGATCTCGATTAACTGCTCAAACTGAAGGTGGTCAACCAGATGGGCGATCGCTTCTCGCAAAGCCTGCTGCTCTGCTGGAATCTGATCAAGAAGCTGCCTGACTGATTCATCCCGGGCAACCCGCGCCGCCCAGTTGACTTGAGCAATCCATTCCTGAGGCATTCCCTGAAAATCTGCTGAATTGAGCACAGGCATCGCACCCGATCGAGCGTTCGCTGAGTTCACTGAGTTCGCTGAAACCTCGGCTGTGGATTGTTCGTAATAATACTTCACTCCAAGATGCTGCTGAAGCGTATTCAGCAAAACCTCCTCGGAATAGGGCTTAATGACAAAGTCATCGCATCCGGCAGCAAAGGCACGCTGTCGTTCTTCTTCAAACACGGTCGCGCTCACCGCAATAATTTTCGTAGTTTGCCGCTGCTGCTGCTGTTCCAGGGCACGAATTCGAGCGGTTGTCTCTAGTCCATCGACTTTCGGCATCCGCAGATCCAGCCAGATCAGATGCGGTGAGAAAGTTTGCCATTGTTCGATCGCCTTTACCCCACTGTGGGCAATTTGCACCTCAAAGCCTGCCAGGGTTAACCACTGCTGAGCGAGATTGGCATTGGCTTCGATGTCGTCTACCGCCAGAATGCGGTACGGAGGCTGACCGGGTGCGAGTCTGACTTTTAGATAGGCATAACGGTTATTCTGCTGGGAAATTTGCTTGCCATCGCTCTGAAGCGTCGCTGGGCTCTGCTCATGCCGCTGGGCTGGCTGATAAGGCAGCGTAAACTGCAAGGCTGTTCCCTTTCCGGGCTGGCTCTCGGCATTGATTTCACCACCCATAAGCTGAACCAAACGAGCACTAATGGTCAAACCTAAGCCGCTGCCCTGACGCGATCGTTCGCTGCTCTCGGTCTGCATAAAGGCTTCAAAAATTGAGTTCAGGTCTTCGGGTGCCATGCCAACTCCGGTATCCATCACGGTAAACTGAAGAACTGCAGGAGACTTGAACGTGGCCCTCAACGTAACGCTGCCATAAAGCGTGAATTTAATCGCATTGTCCAGCAGGTTGATCAACACCTGGCGCAGTTTGCCCTCATCGGCTTCGATCCAGGTGGGAATATCAGCGGCAGGATCAAGGCGAAGCTGTAGCCCCTTTGCCTTTGCCCGCATGTGAAAGATTGACTGAACGTTTCCCAGCAGATCGGGCAAATGAACCGGGCTTTGCTTGAGCGTGACTCGTCCTGCCTCGATCCGGGCAAGGGACAGCACATCGTTAATAATTTGCGTCAGGTGGTCGCCGCTGCGGTTCAGAACTTCCAGATATTCGCGCTCGATCGCAGTCAGATTAGGGCTACGGGTAAGCAGTTGAGCATATCCCAGCAGCGTACTCAGGGGCGATCGCAACTCATGGCTAATGTGGGATAAAAAGGTGCTTTTTGCCTGATTTGCGGCTTCGGCGGCTTCTTTTGCCTGCTTTAGCTCGGTTTCAAACTGTTGACGAACGGCTTCTCGCTGCTTGGCTGCGGTAACGTCACGCACGAATACCACGACTTCATCGGAACTGCTAGCAACAATGCGAGCTTCTTCGCAGTGAGTTTTGCCATTGTTGTGCAGCTCGTATTCGTGGGTTTGCAGTTCTCCTGTGTCGAGGGCTTGATGAATACAGCGCATTCGATCGCGGGCAACCGTTTCCGGCAGCGTATTGAATACGGTCATTCCTTCTTCCTGCATGGGCTTCGGGGTCAGCAGCATAACCTCTCCGCCATGGTGATATGCCAGTCCCGATCCTTGGCGGTTGGTCAGCAGCACCAGATCGGGAATCGACTGAAGCACGGCTCGCATTTGTGCCTCACTCTGGCGGAGCGCAGCTTCGGCTTCTTTTAAGTCCGTAATGTCTACCGCAACCCCATCCCAGATTGTCCGCCCATCGGCTAACCGACGCGGAACCGCCCGCGAACTTGACCAGACAATGCCTTGAGGAATGCCGTTTTGCAGTTTACGCTGTTGCACCTGCGCTTCGTAAATGGTCAAATTTTTCAGCGAGAGCTGGGTCAGGCGCTCGACTTCTTTTCGGTCTTCGTCGAGCAGCAAGTCGTACAGCACATTAATATCCTGCATGACGGCTTCTGCGGAGACACCGAGCAAGTCCTGAATTCCGGTACTGATGTAGGAAAACGCCAGCGAGTTGTCTTTGGGGTCATGCACAAGCTGGTAGAGAATTCCCTTCGGAATATTGTTGCTGATCGATCGCAGCAAAGCTTCCCGTTCCTGAAGTGCCTGTTCTGCCCGTTTGCGCTCGCTCATGTCCTGTACTAGGGCAAGTTCTCGCCGCAGGACAACCGCTCTGACAAAATGAGAAGCAATCAGCCCCAACACTATTCCACTTACCAGAACTAAAAGATATCGCCAAGACTCATTCACAAGCAAGAATTTGTTTTTTAAGCGTTGATGTTAGAAAAGGGCAAGCGGCAGGGTTAAAAGCGGAATTAAAACAGGAAATACGATCGTATTTTCAGGTAGAAGTGCTTAAGGCAGGAGCTAAGTTGACTGAGCGCTGTTTTGTATCGCTTTATTTTCGTTTGTAAGGATAAGAAACTTGTAAGGATGGAATATTCAACTTGGGGAAAATTGCCAAAAATTATTGCTGTTTTTTATCGTTCAACTTCTAATACTCATCTAATACTCATTTTTAATACTCATTGAGTTTGAGCTTGCATCAGATTCACTCGACCCAGTAATCAGCAGAGGCAGCGAGGGGAAGGGGCAATGAATGGGTGGCGCGATCGGCTCAGACCTCCCTCAATTCCCTTAAAAGAGAGGTGTAAAAGAGGGACATGGAATGGTTCAGCTTTTCCTTGACAACCCCAATCACTGCAACAGTTCCTTTCCCCTCTTGAAGGAGGATTGGGGGGATCTCAAAGCTCCTAAGCAGGTTCTAAGTCCCTGCCGATGCCCTGCCTTAGACAGAATCGGTATAATTTCACCGCGACTTGCTAAAAGACATCGGGCAAATAAGCTTGGGTCAATCTAACCTCCCAAACATTATGGAATAAAAAGCGATTTCTACCTATTTCTTTAATTTCTACTTAAATTAGCGTTTATCGTTCGGTTTCGTTTGATGAGCGACAACCCCGCAATTCGCCTCTCAATTCGCTTCTTTCGCTTCTTTAAGTGAGCCCTTATTCCTTAATTGATTGCCTGGTTTCTGCTCTGGCTCGTTTTCCTGTAGGGATGAAGCGAAATCAGAAGTGAGTTCAATCTCGCTGATTTTTAAAATCAGGATTGGAGCGAGAGCAATTTAGCACTGCTTCACATCGCGTTGAGATGATTTTTCCGTTTCTTTTCTTGAAGAAATCACTAGACAGGAAGTTGATCGATGCCCCGATTCGAGCCAATAACCACCATTAATGAACCCTTCGCCAAGCGGGTCAGGGGGCTGGGATTAATTTCAAATTGGTTTTCCCGGCAAACAGCCAGCAGGTTTAAGCCGTAGCGTCTCCGCAGATCGAGGTCGGAAATCGTCTTGCCGTCAAACTCTGCCGGAACCACAATTTCAACGATACTGTGATCCGGGTCTAGCTCAAACCGCTCCAGCACTCCGGGGCGGGTCAGCGATCGGGCTAGCTCACAGCCCATTTCGTGCTCTGGAAACACCACATGATCGGCTCCCACTCGCTTGAGCAGCTTGCCGTGAATTTCAGAAGAGGCTTTGGCGACGACGTGGGGCACCTTGCCTTCTTTCAAATTGAGCGTCGTGATAACGCTCTCTTGAACGTAATTGCCGATCGCCACAATAACCGTATCAAACTCAAACAGCCCTGCTTCTCGAAGTGCGGCAGGTTCTGTAGAGTCAATTTGCAGCGCGTGGGAAGCAATTTCATCAGAGAGTACCTGGGCGACTCGTCGCTCGTCTGAATCGACCCCCAGCACTTCATAGCCCAAATGGTGCAGCGTCATGCAAACCGCGCGCCCAAATCGCCCTAACCCAACCACGGCAAACTGACGGTTATTCGATCGCAGGCTCTTAAAAAAGCTGAGAGAAGAAAGGGAAGATAGGGTCACGGAGTTATCAGGTAACGTGGCATTTTTTCTCTGACGTATTTTCTAGCCTAAACCAGAAGGGAAACAATCTATCGATCGAGAGGGGAAAAGCTACTACCCCACGAGCAGGTTCTCATCTGGGTAGCGCACCAGCGTTGGGCTGGGATCGCCAAGAAAGGCAGACACTAGCAGCAGCACACCGACGCGCCCGACATACATGGTGGCAATGAGCACTAGCTTGGCAAAAACCGAAACGCTGGCAGTAATCCCGGTCGAAAGCCCTACGGTCGCAAAGGCCGAAACTGCCTCAAACAGCACCCGGATAAATTCCACATCAGGGTCGGAAATCGCGATCAGGGTCGTGGCAATAATCACGGTGGTCAGAGAGCCAAACACCACGCCGATCGCCTTGCGGAGCAGAGCGGTTGGAATTTCTCGCTGATAGCACAGTACTTCAGACTTGCCCTGCAAGACGGCTTTTGTGCATTCAAACAGCACCCGAAACGTTGTGGTTTTGATGCCGCCCCCCGTACTGCCCGGACTCGCGCCGATAAACATCAGGGCAATGGTGATAAACAGCCCCGCATCAGTCATTTTGCCGTAGTCGATCGAGTTAAACCCGGCTGTGCGCGGAACGACTCCCTGAAACCAGGCAACCATCAGCTTTCCGGTGAAATTGTACTGTCCAAAGGTTTCTTCGTTGCGGTACTCCACCAGGAAAAAGGCGAGCGTGCTCAGCACCAGCAAAAAAATCGTTGTGCTGGTGACAATCTTAAAATTGAGCGGAAACACAACGCGTTCGCGGCTGCGAGTAATGCGATCGCGCAGCCAAATATACATTTCTTGAATCACCTGATAACCGATGCCGCCAAAAATGATCAGCAAAGGAATAATCAGGTTAATGGGCAGATTGGTCGCATAGCTGATGAGGTTGTCCGGAAAAAGTCCAAATCCGGCATTGTTAAACGCGCTGACGCTATGAAAGAGTCCCAGCCAGAGGGCACGATCGAACCCGTGCTGCGGCGCAAAGACGGCCATCATCAAAAATGCCCCGGTCAACTCAAAGACCAGCGTCGTCGCAATAATCGACTTCACCAACTGCACCACGCCCGATAGCCCTGGACTATCAAGGGATTGCTGAATCGCCAGCCGCTCCCGCAAGCCAAACCGCCGCCCCACCAGCAGCAGCAGAAACGTGGTTGCCGTCATATAGCCCAGACCCCCGATCTGGACCAGCAGCATAATGAAGAACTGCCCCCAGAAGGAGAAATAGGTTCCCGTATCCACGACCACCAACCCCGTCACGCAAACCGCCGAAGTCGAGGTAAAGAGGGCTGTAATAAAATCGCCCCAGGTTCCTTCTGCGATCGAGATCGGCAGCATTAACAGCAGCGTTCCCAGCAGAATCACGGCAAGGAAGCCAAAACAAATCGTGCGCGGCACGGTGACAAACTTGGACGGCCGAAACGACAGCTTTTTCAAAAACATTGAAACGTATTGATTGTGAGACGCTTGTGAGACAGGGTGAACCCTTTGCAGCGAGAGTTTTCCTAGTGTAAGCGATTCCAACTGCTCCAGTGTGGTAACCCGTTCGGGCAATGGGGCTAGGCGGCTAGAAAGCCAGGCGGAGCCTTAAAGTCAAGCAGCAGCACATCGCGATGGCGATCGCTCAAATTCCACGCCTCATGCTCGGAGGTGTCATCAAACACAAGGCACTTGCCTTCTTTCCACAATCGCACTTCGTTTGCCACTCGCAGAGCGCACCGAGGCGGCACATCCAGACCCAGATGGCAGCGCAGCACACCGCTCGGTCTGCCCGAATGGGGCACAATATGCGCTCCGGGAGCCAGCCGCGAAAAGCCCGCCGTGATCATGCCGGGAATTTGCTTCACCAGACGCGCCGTCTGCGGACAAAGCTCACAGTTGAAGTCAATCTTGACCCCGACAAAGTACAGCCCAAACACATCCCAGCCCGTCCGTTTGTCGAGCAAATATCGCTCTGGATAGGGAATGAAGTCTTGGCTTGGCAGTTGACTCAGCTCGTACTGAATAACCTTCCAGTTGTCTTCCAGCAGCGTAACGAAGTCAAATTGGTTCGCGTCGTAATACATCAGCGGTTCCTCATCGGCTATTCTTCTCCAGCACTATTCTTGATCGGGCACTATTCTTGATCGGGCAGGATTGGCTTCCACAGAATCAAGCCCACCACAAAGCGAATCCGATTCTTCCAGCTCCGAATCCGCGTTGCCATCCGCACCACAAACTGAACGTAGCCAAGTCCCTGCTTGATGTCTTCCTTCAGCGTTTGCTTTGAGGCAGGCGATCGCGGTGGTGGACCTTCCGTGCCGGGTTCAAAAATCCATTGATCTGGTGAGTGCATGAGCAGTTTCGTTTCCTCAATAAAGTTCGTTTAGACGTTTGAGCAGTGTGCAATGTTCTACATCGCTCCCTCAATCCCTAAGTTTGGCTTGTCGCTCTAAAAGAGCGAGGGGACTTTGCAACCCAGGGATCAATAGATTCCCCTTGAAAGGGGAGGGTAAGGGGACGGTTTGGGTCTCAGCAATGACTTCTCAAACATCCTCTAATAAACTAAGCAAGAGATACCAGAATGCCGATCCGCTTGGCAACTTTCATTTATCAGCTCATTGGACAGATAAGACATGACCCTAACCCTTCAGCAGCAGATTCAGCAGTTTTACGACACTTCTTCCGGTCTGTGGGAGCAAATTTGGGGTGAACACATGCACCACGGCTATTACGGTGCATCGGGACAGGAGCGCAAAGACCGCCGACAGGCACAGATTGACTTAATCGAAGAATTGCTGAAGTGGGCAGACGTGCAGCAGGCAAGCCAGATCCTCGACGTCGGCTGTGGGATTGGCGGCAGCTCTCTTTACCTGTCAGAAAAGTTTAACGCGCACACCACCGGAATTACCCTTAGCCCCGTGCAGGCAAACCGCGCCGCAGAACGGGCGAAAGCCGCAGGACTCAGCGATCGCACCCAGTTTCTCGTCGCAGATGCCCAGCAACCTCCCTTTCCCGACAATTCGTTTGACTTTGTTTGGTCACTGGAAAGCGGCGAACATATGCCCGACAAACAAAAATTTGTGCAGGAGTGCTATCGCGTTCTCAAACCGGGCGGCAAATTTCTCATGGTGACTTGGTGCCATCGCCCCACCGAGAATCAGCCCCTCACCCCTGACGAACAAAAGCACCTGCAAGACATCTACCGCGTCTACTGTCTGCCTTATGTCATTTCCCTGCCGCAGTACGAAACGATCGCCCGCGAAACCGGATTCCAGAATCTCCAAACCGCCGACTGGTCTGCTGCCGTTGCCCCGTTCTGGGATATCGTGATCGACTCTGCCTTCACCCCTCAAGCAATCGTCGGCTTACTCCTCTCTGGTTGGACTACGATCCAAGCTGCTTTCTCTTTGGGTTTGATGAAACGCGGCTACGAACGAGGTTTAGTCCGCTTCGGCTTACTCCAAGCCACCAAACCCTAACCCCTCGCCCCTTTTCACTTCCATTCCTTCAACATCTTTTTATGCCACGATCGCATATCCGGCTCTGGAATCTCGTAGAATCATGCCGATCCCCAAAAACAACTCCATGAGCCAGATTTCGCCACCCCGCCCGTCTCGATCGAACTTAATGCAACGCCTTCCCTGGATTTATGCCTTTTGGAAATTCTCCCGTCCCCACACCATCATTGGTACGACGCTGAGCGTTCTTGGACTGTATGCGATCGCCTTTGCGCTAAATCCTGCTTCTCTATCGTTGCCCTTGCTGCCCCTGTTGACCTGTCTATGCGGCAATGTCTACATTGTGGGGCTCAATCAGCTTGAGGACGTGGCGATCGATCGCATCAACAAACCCCATTTGCCCCTGGCATCGGGTGAGTTTTCCCGCCGGGAGGCACAGGCAATCGTTCTGACGACCGGACTGCTGGCATTGGGTTTGTCTGCGGTGCAGGGTGTGTTTTTGATGGCGACCGTGTGGCTCAGCGTGGCGATCGGAACTGCCTATTCGCTGCCCCCGCTCCGGCTCAAGCGGTTTCCGTTCTGGGCATCGGTCTGCATTTTTACGGTGCGCGGGGCGATCGTGAATCTGGGTTTATTCCTGCACTTTAATCAGCAGTTGGGCGGCAGTTTTGGGGTTCCGGCTCCGGTTTGGGCACTGACGCTGTTTGTGCTGGTGTTCACGTTTGCGATCGCGATTTTCAAAGACATTCCCGACCTGGAGGGCGATCGGCTCTACCACATCACTACGTTTACAATGCGGC
The DNA here is from genome assembly GCA_014695325.1 of Cyanobacteria bacterium FACHB-502. GTDB lineage: Bacteria > Cyanobacteriota > Cyanobacteriia > Elainellales > Elainellaceae > Leptolyngbya_A. The sequence continues at coordinate 114,963 of JACJNZ010000035.1, forward strand.
TGGGACAAAAGGCGGTGTTCAAGCTGGCACTTTGGGTCATTACGCTTTGCTACAGCGGCATGATCGTGGCGGGTACATTGCTGCCGAATGTCAGTGCCCTTTTCCTGATCCCCACTCACGTTCTGGCTCTGATTGCGCTCTGGGTGTTAAGTAGCCGTGTGGACTTACGCGAAAAGCAATCGATCGCCCAGTTTTATCAATTCATCTGGAAGCTGTTTTTCCTGGAATATCTGGTGTTTCCGGCTGCCTGTTTGCTGCATCAAGGTTAAGTTTTCGCGCTTGAGGAATTTTTGGGAATAGCATGGCGATCGAACAAAATCTCGGCTATTTCTTCTTCGACAAAGAGATCCTGAAACAGGCACTCACAACCCCCGCCTACGCGATCGAGCATCAGCTTCCGGGCAATCAGACCGTTTATCAAATCCTGGGCGATCGACTGATTCAAATGGTCGTGATCGAACTGTTGATTCGCTATGGCTACTCCGAGGCAGACGACCTCGAATCCTGGTTGAGTCAGCTTGTCAACCCGGAAACCTTGAGCCAGATCGCTCAATTCCTCCAGATCGATCGTTTTTTGCGCCTCAGCAGCGATGAACAAGCCAGCGACACCCTGCCTGACCCCGCTATGCTGTCAGCGACCTTTCAAGCAACGATCGGCGGCGTTTATTTTGATGGTGGATTTCGATCGGCAAGCGAAGTCGTGAAGCGATTGTTTGAATCGTCTTTCGCTCAGCCAGAGCAAGAGTAAAGGACTTGCGCTGATGCCATTAAGATACCATTGAAACGATGAGTGAAAATTCTATATCTGAATGCCTTCCCTGGGCTGCTTAACAGGTATTCCAGATGCTCCATTACCCCAGGCTAAATTGTCCCCAGAATTGAGAGATTTACCCAAGGGGATCATCGCTGAATCACACCCTATTACAGGAGATTGATCTTAGACTTTAGACGATGAAGCCGCTTCCAGAGCGGCAATATCTTGAACGATCGGCTCAATCGGCAAATCAACGGGAGGAATGCCATGAGGCGACGCTGGCTTGGAGTGCTGCTGTTTTTGGTGACGATCGCTGCCGTTTTGCTGGGCTGGGGACTGCACCCGCAAAGATTCCTTCCCCTTGCCAGAGAAGTTGAGTACTCGTCGCCGTTTCGAGTCTCTAGCGATATGCCCCTTGTCTTGCCTCGATCGAATTCCGATCGCCTGATTGCCGATGTTGAGCAACTGGCATTTGTGCGGCATGAGGCAGCCGATCGTGCCCGTGCCCGCAGCTATATTATGCAGCAGCTTCAGTCCGCAGGCTGGCAGGTGCAGGAGCAGCCCTTTGGCGAGGGTGGTGTGAATCTGGTGGCAGAGCGTCCTGGAAATGGCTCAACTGCTGGCGTGATTTTGCTGGGCGCACACTACGATACAGTCGAAGATTCCCCTGGAGCAGACGACAACGCCACCGCAGTCGCAACCCTTTTGGAAACCGCCAGGCTCTTCCAGCAAAAGCAAACCCCGCGTTCGCTGCGGTTGGTCTTTTTTGACCTTGAAGAAGCAGGTCTGCTAGGCAGTGAAGCCTACGTGCAGCAGCTTCAGTCGGAGCCAACTTTTGATGGGGCAGTGATTCTCGATATGCTGGGTTACGCCTGCCAAACTCCTGGCTGTCAAACTTTTCCAAGTGTGTTGCCGATTGCCCCACCCACCGATCGCGGTAATTTTTTGGGGGTGATTGGCGATCAGGGCCATCCTGCCCTGACCCAGAGTTTTACCGATGCTAATCGGCCAAACCTGCCGCAGGTGTTAACGCTATCGGTTCCCACCATGGGACGCTTTACGCCTGACCTGGTTCGCAGTGATCATGCTCCTTTCTGGCGATCGGGGCGCGGTGCAGTGCTGGTCACGGATACTGCAAACTTTCGCAATCCCCACTACCATCAGCCAAGCGATACCCCAGAGACGATCGATCGCGACTTTTTCCTAGGTTCAGCCCAAACTGTGATCAATGCGATCGCCATTTTGCTGCAAGGTGCGATCGGCAATTAGCGTGAACGGTCGCCGAATCTCGTATGCTATGGATGGAAAATTTGCTTTCCGCGCTGCTGTTCAGGGTCATGCTATGTTGTCGCAGGAAATCCTTGCGCTTGCTCAACAAGGTCATTCGATCGCCATTGCGACGCTGCTGAACTACGTAACCCGATCGCACGGAGTCAAGGCAAAAGTCCAGCGTCAGAATCACTGTTTGCACGTTTTGCTGGAGGCGCAGCAGCTTCTTGATCAGGAGAAAGCGATCGCCTTTTTGCAGCGTATTCTAAGCGTCTTGAATGTTCAGTCGATTCAAACCATCATGGTTTATAGTCGTCGCCAAGGGGAGACTCACCTTGACTGGCGGCAGACGATTCAGTTTCCTTTTCCTTCTTCCTTCGAGCCGTCTTTGCTCGATACCTCTTTTTCTGAACCACCCGATCTGCTTTTGTCCGATTTGCCCCTGCCTCGGAGAAATTCTGTGACTCAAGCCTCTAATTCTTTCCCGGAATCCCTAGAGCCTGCTTCCCCTGCCCCGATCGACGCTCCAACAGAGCTTCAAACCGAAGATGAGCAGAGCTTTACGGTTCAGCATTCTGCGTTTGATACGCGATCGCCAGCCTCTCCACAACCTTTAGAAGAAGTGTCCTACGCTGCGGCTGCGAATTCTCCTTTTCCTGACCTGTCCGGCTCTGATGATCTGCTGGAGACACCAGACGTGCTCAAGCGTCCAGAGTCCGTGATTTTTTTGCTGTTCATTAGCCTGTTTGTCTTCTGGGATGCCTACGTCGATTTTCTGGAAGCAGATTTCTCACCGGGAGCCACAGCTATTTCTGCCAGTCAGCTTGCTCGTCGCTTGAAGGTTAGCCGCAAAACCATTCGGCGCAGAAAACGTGAACCCGATTTTTCTACCTGGACTCAAAGCCTTGACCCGGATCAAATTGCCTGGGTTTATCGAAAAGGCTATTACCTGTCGCAGTCCTGAACTTTGACTTTCTCTGCCCCAGGACTTAGGATAGAAACAAATGAAGGGGAGTAGCTGCTGGCTTTTAGAGTTTGCTTCTGAATGACCTTTGAATTGCTTCAGGAAGCGACTATCTCTGCAAGCTAAGTGAGTTTGAGTCAACATACTGGTGATGAACCTGGCTCAAACGCAAAAGCAAAAGCTTTTGATTAGCGAGACCTTCACTAAGTTCACAAATTGATGTGAGCTGGTGAAGTGTTTTATCCTCATCACGCTCCGTCAGCCGTGACGTCGATCACTGACTGAATCGAGAGGAGCAACTGAGGATGTTAACCGGATTTACTGCGGCTCTGCTGCTAATTACTGTTTCCGAGCTGGGTGACAAAACGTTCTTCGTTTCTGCAATCCTGGCAATGCGTCACCCCCGTCGCTGGGTATTTCTGGGTGCAGTTTTAGCATTAGCCGCAATGACCGTTCTCTCGGTGCTGCTGGGACAGTTCGCAACTCTGCTGCCGGAAATCTACGTGCGCTGGGGCGAAATTCTGCTGTTTCTCTGCTTTGGGCTAAAGCTGCTCTACGACGCTCGCCAAATGTCGCCCAATGGCTGTTTAGCAGAAGAGCAGGAAGCCGCCGAAACGGTGATGGAAGCCGAGTCCAAGATCAAGCCGCGCCGATCGCTGGGGGTTGTCTCTCAGGCGTTTGGACTGACTTTTTTGGGGGAATGGGGCGATCGCACCCAGATCACGACGATTGCGCTGGCAGCGGCAAATCATCCGATAGGCGTTTCGCTGGGAGCCATTCTGGGTCACGCACTTTGTGCCCTGATTGCAGTGCAGTGCGGCAAGTTTTTCTGTGGGCGCGTCTCCGAACAGAAACTGACGGCGATCGGCGGCGGCTTATTTCTCCTGTTTGCTTCGATGAGCTTTACTCGGCTGATGGGCTGGGTGGGGTAAACGGGGTATAGCGTCCGCCCAGGTTTTCGACGATCGCTTTAGTATTTGCCACCATCATTTTGATGTAGCTATCGCCATCGCTGCCCGGTGCACCGATTGAGTCGGAGTAAAGCTTTTGGGGAGCCAATTTCACGCCCGATTCTTCGGCAACGGTGGTAATGAGCTGCGGATTGATCGTGGTTTCAGCAAAGATGCTGGGAATCCCCAAGCCTTTCACTGACTCGACTAACTTTTGAACCGTTTGGGCACTGGGCTGCTCTTCGGTACTGATGCCAATGAGGGTTCCCGGCACGGTCAAGCCATAGACACGTGCATAGTATTGAAAGGCATCGTGGGTTGTAACGAGTTTACGGCGATCGGGCGGAATTGTTGCGACCTGCTGCTGAATCCAGGTATGAAGCTGCTCTAGTTCCACGATGAGCCGATTGGCATTTTGGGTAAACTGCTCGCGATCGTCCGGCGAGAGTTCGATCAGCGCGTCCCGAATTGCCTGCACCATCTCGATCGTATTCTCTGCACTGCCCCAAACGTGGGGATCGGGAACTGTTTGCCCATCCTTTTGCAGGTCTAGCGGTTTGATCACTTCTCCGACCGCCACTTTTTTAGCGTTTGCTCCTGCGCCTTCTAGCAGACGAATCAGCCCTGGTTCCAGGTTGAAGCCGTTGTAGAGGATGAGCTGCGCTTCTTCCATTGCCTGGGAGTCGGTTGGAACTGGCTCATAAACGTGTGGGTCATCTCCTGGCTTTAGGATGCTGGTCAGATCAATTTCGCTGCCGCCAATTTCAGTCGTCCAGTCGCTAATCATGGTGCTGGTCGAAACGACGTTTGGCTTGCCGTCCTCGGCTGTGGACTGATTTGAACCGCATCCGGTTAAACCCATTACCCCGATCACTGTCCAAAGAAGCATATAGCGAGATAGAGCTTTTGCCCCTTTTCCTGCCCGAAACCGTCCGTTATCTCTATCCCTTGATTGCATCAGTTCCTTTCCCATGACGGACTACAGCCTTTTCACATTGGTTTCATAATCTATGGTAGATTCGATCATATTGCGTTTTCATATTCTTCTCATTTTTCCTCTTCACGCTGCTGCTTATGACTGCCCTACACCCGACTGCCCGCTTCCAATCCTCTGCTCGTCGGTCTGCTCGACCTATGACTGCACCCCACGTCATCGCAGTTGAGCATTTGAGCGTTCAGTATCAGTCTGTCCGGGCACTTCAGAATGTCAGCTTTACGATGACCCCCGGACACCTGGTTGGTATTTTTGGACCTAATGGCGCAGGCAAAAGTACGCTGATCAAAGCCATGCTGGGCTTAATTCCCACGGTGTCTGGCTCCGTTTTTTATGGCGATCGCCCCCTTGCCGACCAGAAAGAGCGCGTTGCTTATGTCCCCCAACGATCGCAGATTGACTGGACCTTTCCGGCAACGGTCTGGGATGTGGTGCTGATGGGCAGAGTTCGCAAAATGGGCTACCTGAATCGGTTTTCAGTCACTAGTCGGCAGGCAGCTGCCGAAGCACTGGAACGAGTCGGAATGTCGCAGTTTCGCAATCGGCCTATCGGTCAGCTATCGGGCGGACAGCAGCAGCGCGTGTTTCTCGCCCGCTCTCTGGCACAGGAAGCAGATGTATTTTGCTTTGACGAACCCTTTGTCGGCATCGACCAAAAGACCGAAGACCTGCTGTTTGGCATCTTCCGGCAGCTTGCCGATCGCGGAAAAACCGTCCTCGTCGTTAATCACGATCTGGGCGAATCAATTACCCACTTCGACCGGCTACTGCTGCTAAATCGTGAACTGATTGCTTGCGGCGATCGGAATCAAGTGCTCACGGTTGAAAATATGACTCGTGCCTACGGCGGTCATGTAAGCTTCTTTGGCAAACAGGCTGCGTAGTTTCTTGATGGGAAAGCGTTTTTGAGAAGTCTCAAATTCCCTACCGTGCCCCCCAATTCCCCAACTTTGCGGGACTTTGAGAATCCTGAAGCGAGCCGGGTTCTCCCAAACTTGACCTGCCAGGGGAAGGGTTCGGATCACAGTTTTTACCCTCTTACTGCTCGAAATATCGAACGTTTTCTATGCTTTCCCTCTTGCTCGACCCACTTCAGTACGGCTTTATGCAGCGATCGCTCGTGGTCGCAATTATTGTTGGAGTCCTCTGTTCGGTAGTTGGCAGCTATCTGGTAGTGCGACGGATGGCGTTACTGGGGGATGCAATTAGTCACTCGCTGCTGCCCGGACTAGCGATTGCCTTTATTGTGGGCGCAAATTTGTATTTGGGGGCGTTTGTAGCGGCGTTGCTAAGTGCGGTGATTATTAGCTGGATTCATACCCGCTCGCCGATCAAAGAAGATGCCGCAATGGGCATTGTCTTTTCTGCCTTTTTCGCACTAGGAGTGACGCTCATTACGGTCGTCCAGAAGTCCAACAAAATCGACCTGAACCATTTTCTGTTTGGCAATATTCTGGGCGTGACTCAGTCAGAAGTTCGGGATACGGCGATCATCGCTGTCCTGGTGCTGCTGGCGATCGTTCTTTTTTATAAGGAACTGCTGTTTTTTAGCTTCGACCCGCTTGGGGCACAGGCGACGGGTTTGCCGACCAACTGGTTTGACACAGGCTTGATGATTTTGTTTGCCCTTACTGTTGTTGCCAGCATGAAAGCAGTCGGCGTCATTCTGGTTCTGTCGCTGCTGATCACGCCTGCTGCCACTGCTTATTTGCTCGTGCCGCGACTGCATCAGATGATGCTTGTGGGTGGGGCGATCGGCACTGTGTCGAGCCTGAGTGGGATGTATTTCAGCTATTACTACAATTTGCCTTCTGGTGCAGCGATCGTTCTGGTTGCGTCGGTGCTGTTTTTCCTGGCACTGCTGCTCAGTCCAAGCCAAGGAATTTTGGTGCGGGCATTTCAGCGAGCGTAAAAACCAGACAAAGCCAGCCAATTTTTTGGTTGCCCTTGCTGAAATCGGGTCAGAACCAGCTATACTCCGTTGGATGTGATCTCAGCAGGCAAGCATTACGAATGGTCGCGGTAGCAATTCTGGCGGCAGGGCGAGGGACTCGGATGAAGTCTCGTTTGCCCAAAGTGCTGCATTCTCTTGGTGGACGATCGCTTTTGGAAAGGGTTCTGGACGGCACGACAGAAATTCAGCCGAGCCGCCGTCTGGTGATTGTTGGGTATGGGGCAGAGCAGGTGAGTCAGGCTCTCGCCCATGTACCGGATGTGGAACTGGTTGAACAGCGAGAGCAGCTTGGAACCGGGCACGCCGTTCAGCAGCTCATTCCTCACCTGGAAGGGTTTGAAGGAGATTTACTGGTACTTAACGGTGATGTGCCGCTGCTACGTCCTAAAACGCTCGGTGCTTTGCTTCAAACGCATCAAACGCATCAAAACGCTGCTACCATTCTCACGGCTCAGATTGTTAATCCCAAGGGCTACGGTAGAGTGTTCTGCGATAGCGAAAATCGGGTAACGCAAATTGTGGAAGACCGGGACTGTACGCCTGCTCAACGGCAAAATCAGCGCATTAATGCCGGAATCTACTGCTTTAACTGGTCAAAGCTGGCGGAAGTATTGCCCCTGCTTCAGAGCAACAACAATCAGCAGGAATACTATCTTACCGATGCTGTGACAGCAGTTTCGCCCGTGATGGCAGTTGATGTCGAAGACTTTCAAGAAATTCTCGGCATTAACGATCGCCAGCAGCTCGCCGATGCCTATGAGATTCTGCAAACGCGCATCAAGCAGGAGTGGATGGCAGCCGGAGTAACGCTGATCGATCCGGGCAGCATTACGATCGATACTGAAGTGCGGCTCGAACCGGACGTGATCATTGAGCCGCAAACCCATCTGCGCGGTAAAACTGTGATTCGATCGGGCTGTCGGATTGGTCCGGGTAGCCTGATTGAGAACAGCGAGATTGGTGAGAATACCACCGTCCTGCTTTCAGTGGTAAGCGATAGCAGGGTGCAAGCAAATAGCCGGATTGGTCCCTATACCCATTTGCGCGGTCATGTGGAAGTAGGACAAGGCTGCCGGATTGGAAATTTTGTCGAGCTAAAAAATTCGCGGTTAGGTGAGCAAACGAACGTGGCGCATCTCTCCTACCTAGGGGATGCGAGTTTGGGAAATCGGGTCAATATAGGAGCAGGTACAATCACGGCAAATTACGACGGTGTACAAAAGCACCGAACCGAGATCGGCGATCGCTCCAAAACCGGATCAAACAGTGTGCTGGTCGCGCCCGTGACCTTGGGGGCAGATGTGACCGTTGCTGCCGGCTCGGTTGTGACTGAAGATGTACCCCACGACGCGCTGGTGATCGCCCGTGCCCGTCAGGTCGTTAAGCCAGGCTGGAAATTGAATCGATCGGGGTATGCTGAACAGCAAGCAGAGTGACTTAAGGCAAAAATTTTCCCCTACCTGTAAAACTTTTTCGTAAATTTACAGGAAAAATTTAAATAGGGGGTTACACCCCTCACCCCTTTAGTGCAATAATCTGTTATGTAGATGCACCCTGATGGTTGGGAGAGTTTTCCAAATGGCTCTCCCTTTTTTCTTGCTTACTTTTCCTGACTACTTTAGCCTGACTGCTTTTCCTGCCCAATTTCAGACTGTGGCAAAAGGTCAGCAGAAAGCATTAGTTGAGCCAATTGATCGGACACTAGACTGAAAGAAGGGGCAAAGCCCTGCTGCTCATCAAAGTCGTTCATTAAAGTCTGGTGTGTCGTCCATGTCTGCCAATATGCCTGCCGATCGTTCTGCGAATTTATCGGGGAATTCTATTCTGTCACTTCTCTATGAGCCTGCCTTTGAGCGGTTAGGGGAAGACTACTTCGATGGGGTAGCTGCGGCAAAGTTTCCCCAGCAGATTTTGCGGTTTCGTAACGATGATGTGCTGCGTCAGCTTGGGCTCGACCCGCAGCAGGTGACCGATGCTGATTTCATTGAGGCGTTTGGGCGGTTTGAGGGGCGTTCTCCATTCCTGGCAATGCGCTATCACGGCTACCAGTTTGGGGAGTATAACCCGCAGTTAGGCGACGGGCGCGGCTTTCTTTATGGGCAGGTGCGTGGGATTGACGGTGCGCTTTACGACTTTGGCACAAAAGGATCGGGCAGAACTCCCTACTCTAGAGGCGGTGATGGACGCTTGACCCTGAAAGGCGGCGTACGGGAAGTGCTGGCGGCGGAAATGCTGCATCAGCTGGGTGTCAGAACCTCGCGCTGTCTCAGTCTGGTGGAAACCGGAGAAGGGCTATGGCGCGGTGATGAACCGTCTCCGACCCGATCGTCTGTGATGATTCGTTTTTCTCGATCGCATATTCGATTTGGCACCTTTGAGCGGCTGCACCATCTCGGACGCAAAGATTTGATTCAGAAATTGCTGGATCACGTTCTGGAAATTTACTATCCCCACCTGAAAGGACAGGAAAACGCTTACTTGCAGTTCTATACCGAACTGGTCGAGCGAGTGGCAGATCTCACCGCACAGTGGATGTCGGTCGGCTTTTGTCATGCCGTTCTCAACACAGATAATATGTCCGTCACGGGCGAAAGCTTCGACTACGGACCCTATGCCTTTATTCAGCAGTACGACCCACAGTTTACTGCCGCCTATTTTGACTACTACGGACGCTACTGCTACGCGAACCAGCCCGCTGCCTGCCAGTGGAATCTGCAAATGCTGCAAGTGCCGCTCAAAGCTGTGCTTGATCCATTTGACATGGAAGCTGCCCTCGATCGCTATCACGATCGTTATCAGCACACCTACCGTCAGCGGATGCTGCGAAAATTAGGGTTTGAGATCGGTTTCGATCAGGTTTCCGAAGAAGTTGCCGATGAGCTTTTGCATCTGACTTTGCAGCTTCTCTTTGAAACCAAGCTAGGCTATCACGATTTCTTCCTGGCACTGCGGCAACAGTTTGATCGCTCCTGGCGCGACGCCGCAACCAATATTTTTAACCTGGCAGTCACTCAGGCTCCTGGCGACAAAACCGATGCGGTGGAAAGTCTGCTCGATCGCTGGCGGCAGTTTTACCATCAGGTGTTGAACAGCCTACCCGAATCAGAAATAAGCCGGATCGCCCAACGATTAAGTCAGCACAATCCGGCAACAGTTATTATTCGTCCCGAAATCGAAGCCATCTGGGAACCCATTACCCAGGAAGATAACTGGCAGCCGTTTTATGCACTGCTCGATCGGATTCGATCGTCGGTTGTTTCAGAGGAAATTTGAAAAGTCGGGAGAGTCAAGCGGTGGTTGAACTCTCCCTAGATCCCTCGCATTAATAGGGCGGGCAAACAAGAGCAAGCGAATGAAGGCAAGAATTGGCAGAGCCTTCTTTAACGTCTTACCGAGTCTAGACTCGCAACGGGGACTAAAGATTGAGCTGGTTGCCTCGCTTGTATTGCAAATAGGCAGCCACAAATAATCCTGCTAGGGTGACAGGAATCAAACCAAGCACAATGCCAGAAAGTAACGGTTCTACCACAGCTTTATCTCCTTATCTCCGTTTGAATTTTAGCAAACAAAGCGACATTGCCGCTTCTTAACGGTTTTTAGTCTTCTTTCATAATCTCTGCAACGGGTTCAATTTAAAATATCCTGGGTAAAATAAAATAAGAAAGCGGTAAACTTTAAGTAGAGCAAGGCTTTCAGGTAATGTGGTGACAAGACTGCCTGCATTTGCTGAGCTTTGATTCCTGAGTAAGAGCTGGGAATATTAAAATATGCTTAGCTATAACGTGAAGTAAGTTAAATTCCTAAAATATATTGTTAGCTCCTGTTTGCCGTTCTCTCCCTTTTTGCCTCTCTTGACTAAAGAGCTTTTGGAAAAACCCCTTACAGCGACCTCGCCCGAGCCGACGGTGCAAAGAACAGTTATCACTCTGTTGGCTGTTCTACTTCTGGTCGTGCTTGCTTTTGTTGGCATTCATCACTTCCGCCATGCTGATCCCTATGTAAGAGATGTCCTATCTCATGCTGGCAATGCCCAACGGGGAGAAGTCATGTTTCAGATGAACTGTGCGAGCTGTCACGGATTTGATGCAAGTGGCTGGGTTGGTCCAAATCTGCATCGCGTTGCTTCTCGCAAGTCGCGAATTGGTCTTATTCATCAAGTTACGAGTGGGTCTACCCCGCCAATGCCTCAGTTTCAGCCAAGTCCTCAAGAAATGGCTGACTTGCTGGAATACCTGGAAAGTTTGTAGATCCTTTTGCCTTTAAAAAAGCCCCTTGCCAGAGCAAAGGGGCATAACGGATCTCAATGAACCTGGTTTTATCCTGCCAGCATCCCGATTTTTTAAGCTTTAGGTAGAAGTAGGTTTAGCAATTGGTCGGTTGAACCGAGGGGTTTACCCTTGAAAAAAGCCAAATTTGCTGGACTTGAAGTAGGACAGTTGGCTGAACTGTCCGGCAGAGCAATGCTCGCACGATCGCCTTCGATGCAGACCCCAAACCGTTCTGGTGATACAAATCTACAAAAAAGAAATTCCCTGAAGGACTGGACAAAGGCGGCAGTTTAGTGGTACATCTGTTCCAGGAATGATCTGTTTGTCCTACAACCAGCCTACCAACCTATCAACCTATGGAATCCCTAACAGAAGTCCAGCAGCAGCTTTTTGACTGGCTGGTCGACTACATCAAAGAAAATCAGCATTCCCCTTCAATTCGGCAAATGATGCGAGCAATGGGGTTAAAATCTCCTGCTCCAATTCAAAGTCGTTTAGAACATCTGAGAGCCAAAGGATACATCGACTGGACCGAGGGTAGGGCCAGAACGATTCGCATCCTCAAGCCGCAGGGACTTCCGATTTTAGGAGCGATCGCTGCTGGCTCTGTTGTTGAATCTTACACGGACTCTGTCGAACAGCTAGACTTTTCCTGCTCGTTGCTCAAGCCGGGGGACTACGCACTGCGAGTCCGGGGAGACAGTATGATTGGAGCCTTAATTGGCGAAGGAGACGTGGTCATTATGCGTCCTGTGCAAGACCCGAAGGCACTCAAAAACGGGGCGATCGTCGCAGCACGGGTCAACGGAGATGGCACAACGCTGAAGTACTATCATCGTAAAGGCAATCAAGTCACGCTCAAGCCGGCAAACCCAAACTACAACGTGATCGAGGCTGCTGCGACTGATGTTGCAGTACAGGGATTGCTCGTTGCCGTCTGGCGGGGCTATAGCCACCTGGCATCTTAACGAAAATCTTGAGTCAATCCCTGTAAGCAAAAAAGCCTGCAATGACCCATCCTGCTGAATCATTCTTGAGCGGTAGGACTGGGACTTGCGGGTACACCTCCCTCAGACGGCGCAGCATTGAGTGCGTCCGGGTTCGATTCTGGTGTCGTAGCCTCGGCGGGTGCTGTGGAAGAAATTGGAGCAGCGGCAGTCTGGGCAGTAGGCTGGTCGAGATAATCATAGACCGTTGCGGCGATCTGACGAATTAGCTCTTGAGCGCGATCGTCATTGTGCGGACGCTTCACCATCGCAGTAATCGCATAGCGTTTGCCGCTGGGCATATCGATTAGCCCTGTATCGCCGACAAGGGAGCCGATGTCACCTGTTTTATGGGCGATCGTTGCCCCTGCCCCTAAAGAAGTAGGCAGCAGTGTATCGGTTAACGTTCCCTGCATAATCGCGATTGCACGATCGCGTGACTTCATCGACAGCAGCTCACCCTGACTCAGCAGCGACATCACCGCCGCAAGTTCCTTAGGAGAGGTCGTATTCGTTCCTTCCAGATCGGGCAGCACGTTGCGAACGGTGGTTTGCTCTAAGCCCCACTCCTTAAATCGCTGGTTTACAGCTTCGATGCCGCCCAGTCGCCGCAGGATCATGTTAGTTGCCGTGTTGTCGCTAATCACGATCATGTTGGTCGCCGTTTCCAGTGCCGTAAACTCTGAGCCAACGGGCAAATACTGCATATCGCCTGATCCCGTTGCAATATCGTTTTGCTGCATCGTTAGCATTTCATCGAGCCGAATTTTGCCCGCATCAACATCCTGAAAAAAGGCAATCAGGAGCGGCACTTTGATCATGCTGGCGGCAGCAAAGGTTGTTGTTCCGTTCAGGCTGTAGTAGTTGCCGCTGTCGAGATCGGCAAGAAAGACACCGGGCGCGAGATCGGTCAGGTCTTTGGTCAAAGGCTGGATTCTGGCTGCCAGTGTGGTCATTTCTTGACCCGGTTTAAAGGCATTGTGAATTGAGGTATTTGCAGGAGCTGCCTGGGCGTTACTGCTTCCCGAGGCGACGTTTTCCTGGTTTGCCTGCGCCGATCGCACCGTGGGTTCCCAAATTGAGAGCGCAGTTCCGGCAATTGCCCAAATTCCAACGCCTAGAATCAGCAGCCGGATTCCCTGCATTAAAGGAGGGGTAGGGCGACGCTTGGGGTGAGGTTTGCGCGTTCGACGCGACTGTGAACCGGGAACTGAATCAAGAGCTGGGTCAGCCGGAATTTGCGATCGCCGAGATAATTCATTCGGACGAGCAGGCATCGAACGAGCCGGAGAAGATGGGCGGCTTGGTTTGGCTCGGTTTGGGTTAAACCCAACAGCGGGCGAAGAACGAGTTGTCGATTGCTCTGATTTAACTTCTGAAGCCGAAGCAGGCGACACGCGGCGAGAACGACGGCGAGATGGGCGACGACGCTGCGACTCTTGGGGGCGATAGCTTGGTTCAAGCACGGGCAATACCTCGACAACAGGTAGATAAAGAGAGTTCTTACATTTAGCGGAGTGCGCCTGGAATAAGGAATTCTCGCTGGTAGCAGTACTCTAGGGGAATGAATGCTGAGCGGATTATCCTACCGGAGCAGATTTTTAAGCGAACCTTAACGCTATATCTAGAGTTTCGCTGTTTATTTTTAATCGTTATTTACGAATCTGACAAGCACTTAACGCATAGAAATTTTTGAAGAGGATATGGAGGAATTTTCGCGAGAGGATATAAGCCCTCCAAGATTAAACGATGCAGCTTTGGAGCAAAACGGTGCTTCACAAAAGTTCAAGCAGACTTATTCAGGGGGCTTCAGACGATTTTTCTTGCCCTAAAGCCCACTCTGCCTGACGCAAGATTCCGCGTAGCATTGCCACTTCTTCTGAAGAAGGGAGCGATCGCCCCAACAGTCTGCGAAATTTTTCCATACGGCTAGGTGCAGTATGGGGATAAAGATAGCCAATCTTCAGCAGCAGTGCCTCTAACTGTTGGTAGTACGCTTCCAAAGTTTCAAACGTTGGCGGAGGTTCTGAAGCGGCAGCGATCGTCGGAGGAACTGCTGGCAGGGCTGAGAAGGACGGCAGCTTGAGCGTTAAATAAAGCTCGTAGCAGCAAATTGCAGCCGCTTGCGCCAGATTGAGCGATTCATATTCTGAGCTGGCAGGGATGCAGACGAGCCGTTGGGCATAGTTCAATTCCTGGTTCGTGAGTCCCCGGTCTTCCCGTCCAAAAATGAGCGCAGCATTGGCTGAAGAACCCGTTTGGAAATCAGCAGGAACCAGCCAGGACAGCGCATTTCGGGGTGGCTCTAGCGGCATCTTCAGCGTTGTGTCACTGCGACCCGTAGTGGCAATAACCCGATGACAGTCCTGCAAAGCTTCTGGTAAGGTCTGCACTCGCAGCGCGGCTTCCAGCACATCGGCAGCATGAACCGCCATTTTCCTTGCCTCGTCACCCAGGGGATCACATTGTGGATTCACTAGCACAAGCTGTCGTAGCCCCATATTTTTCATAATGCGAGCTACTGATCCCACGTTCAAAGCTCCCGCAGGCTCCATTAACACAATTCGTATGCCCGATAAATCATTTGGCATCAATATAGATCAAAAATTCAGAATCTTCAAAATCGGAAATTGAGATGAAACCATCTCGCTCTCTGATATCTTCTATCTTTTACTCGCTACGATCGATGACGTATCAATATCGAAATGAATCAACGGAATCTTTAACAACCGATGGCAAAATCGCGATCGAAATCTGATCTCCCGACTAAAATCTGTCCTGTGTGCGGTCGTCCCTTTGCTTGGCGCAAAAAATGGGCAGACTGCTGGGACGAGGTGAAATACTGCTCCGATCGCTGTCGGCGACGACGCCCATCGACAAAGCCAGACGAAGCAGATACTGGAAGCGTGACAGATGCAGATTCGTTTACCGTTTGCTTTGCCATTTCCAGGTAGGATTAGCGATTAGGATTTCGATCACAGGCTTCCGCCAGAGGCGTAGCAATCCAGAGGCGTAATAATAGGGTTTAACCAGGGGATTTTCAACGATGTCGATCGTAGATGGACAGCCCAAGCTCATCATTCATGGAGGTGCGGGCAGTTCGCTCAAGGGGGAAAAAGGAGCGGATTTGGTGCGTCAGTCGCTCTACCAGGTAATCGATGCGGTTTACGACAAATTGCTGTCGGGCTTGGATGCGAAATCTGCGGTGATTCTGGGCTGTCAGCTTCTAGAAGACGATCCCCGCTTTAATGCCGGAACCGGATCGGTGCTTCAGTCCGACGGGCAGATTCGCATGAGTGCTTCTTTAATGGATGGCAATGCCCAACGCTTTAGCGGCATTATCAACGTGTCGCGAGTGCAAAACCCAATTCAGCTCGCGCAGTTTCTCCAGAGCTCAGACGATCGCGTGCTGTCAGACAATGGCGCAATGGAGCTGGTGCGCGAACTGCAACTGCCTGCCTACGATCCCCTGACCAAGCTGCGGCTTCAGGAATGGATTCTGGAGCGTGAAGGCAATTTTGACAAAGCGATGGCGGGCGTGGTTGCCGAAAAAGAGCTGGTGAGCGAGGCCGGACGGGGGACGATCGGGGTAGTAGTTCGCGATGCCGCTGGGCAGCTTGCCGCAGGCACGTCCACAGGCGGAAAAGGCTTTGAGCGAATTGGACGAGTCAGCGATTCTGCGATGCCTGCTGGAAATTATGCCACTGCCGACGCTGCCGTAAGCTGCACCGGAATTGGCGAAGACATTATCGAAGAGTGCCTTGCTGCCCGGATTGTGATTCGCACCACCGATGGCTTGCCGATCTCTGCTGCCTTCGATCGCTCCTTCCGGGAGGCACATCAGCGAAACCGCGACCTGGGTGCGATCGGGATCGATGCCACGGGAACGATCGCCTGGGGCAAAACCAGCGAAGTGCTGCTAGCGGCTTATCATGACGGTGAAACGATCGGCGATACGCTCGACATGGCTCGATCGATGGGCACGGGCAGCCGATTGGCTTAGATCAGCTCAGGGCAGGAGCAAAGGAGCAGAAATGCCGCTTTTATTGGTTTGTGTGGTGCTGTTTTTTGGTGTAGCGCAGTTCTACCAGTGGTCGAATGGGCTAGACAGCTTGCCCTTTCCCGTTTTGTTGCTGGCTGGGGCAGCGTTGGCGATCGTTTCTAATCTCAGTCAGCGCGATTCGCAATCGATTTCTTCATCGTCTGAGGCTGCTTCAGTTCCCGTTCAACAGGCTGCCACTCCTGCCCCTACGCTGCCGCCGGATATTCGCCCGGTGGCTGAACTTCGCCCCAAAGCTGAACCTCAGCTTCCCCAATTTGAACCGTCGATCGCGCCTCAAGCTGAAAAATCCATCTCGTTTACGCTCAATCCAGCATCTGCTCGAACGAGAGAATCAACCGCATCACCCGAATAATAAGCTGGGGGGCAACGTAAATCCGAAGAGCAACAGAAGCAATTTGTTGCCCAGTGAGTTGATCGGGGCACTTTAGGCTGAGAGGTGATTTGAGCAGTGTTCGAGGTGCTACATTGCTCCCTTAGCATTGCCCCCTCAATTCCTAAACCTGGGAAATTTTGAAACCCGAAAGCAAGTCGGTTCCTTCTAGAATTGACCCGTTAGAGGGGCGATCGAAGCCAGCACGGTCGCTTGTCAAACCGTCTCTTAACCTCATAAAGTTGCCCTACGGATTGCCCTACCTATGGTGAAGACAGCCCTTATCTGCGGAATCTCAGGACAGGACGGAGCTTATCTAGCTCAACTGCTGCTGAGTCATAGCTATACTGTGGTCGGCACATCGCGGGACGCCCAAATTTCTACGTTTCGCAATCTGGTACGGTTGGGAATTCGCGATCGCGTCAAAACCTGCTCGATGGCACTCAACGACTTTCGCAGCGTGCTTCAGGTAATTAACAAAGTGCAGCCGGATGAAATCTACAATCTGGCAGGGCAAACCTCGGTTGGACTCTCGTTTGAGCTGCCTGTAGAAACGATGGAAAGCATTACGCTGGGCACGCTCAATCTGCTGGAGGCGATTCGCTTTATTAATGCCCCAATTCGGCTCTACAATGCGGGGTCGAGCGAATGTTTTGGCGATACGGGCACAGCACCCGCCGATGAAACGACTCCCTTTCGTCCGCGTAGCCCCTATGCAGTGGCAAAGGCAGCGGCTTTCTGGCAAGTGGCAAACTACCGCGAGGCATACGAGCTGTTTGCTTGCTCTGGTATTTTGTTTAACCACGAATCGCCTCTGCGCCCCAAACGCTTTGTGACGCAAAAAATTGTGCAGGCAGCGGCAGACATTGCGGCAGGTCGAGCCGAGAAACTGTCTTTGGGCGATATCTCGATTCGGCGGGACTGGGGTTGGTCGCCGGAATATGTGGAGGCCATGTATCAAATGCTGCAACAGGAGCAACCGGACGACTTTGTGATCGCCACTGGACATACCCATAGCTTGCAGGAATTTGTGGCTGAAGTGTTTGATTACCTGGGCTTAGACTGGCACGATCGCGTGGAAGTCGATCGCAGTTTGTTTCGCCCCACGGATATCGCCGTGAGCTGCGGCAATGCAGCCAAAGCAAAGCAAATGCTGGGCTGGCAGGCAAAGTACACGATGAAGGATGTGGCACATCTGATGGTGGATGCGCTGTAGGGGCTGCCAATCGATCGGGTTGGGTTGGAGAAGATTGGGCTGGAAAAGATTAGGCTGGAAAAGATTCTGCAAATTTCTCAGTCGGGACAACCCGTTTGATAATGTAAGGATGTTGCTTGTGCTGCGGAATTCATGCAAAAGCTGAAAGATGCTGTCAACGTCCTGATTTTCCTGGCTTTGATTGGTTTTATTGCCAACAGCCTGTTTCGGATTACCGTTTTCTTTTTGCACGGCAGCTAATCGCAGCTCAGTTCATCTGACAGTAAGTTTTGCAAAATTCCGTCCATTGTTTACCTCATTTCAAAACCAGAGCTTTTATGTCTGACGCTTTCTCTCCAGCCATTAGCGATCGCATTTGCGCTCACATGAATGATGACCACAAGGATGCTGTAATCCTCTACGCTCAGGCGTTTGGCAGCGTGGATGATGTCACCGCAGCCCGGATGCAGAAAATCGACGCTGAAGGAATGGATTTACTGGTCGAGTCGAACGGAGCAGAAATGCCGCTACGGGTCACATTTGATCACACGCTGCAGGACGCTGAGGATGCTCATCACACGCTGATCGGCATGGTGAAGCAGGCGTTGCAGATGATTAGCCCCGCTCACTAAGTAGCGGATTTGGAGATCGCTGGAATGTACCAATGCTAAATACAAGTTCTGCCGTTTTGCCGCCGCCGATTGTGCTTGATCCCCTGCTGCAAAGCTGGCTGCAAGAAGACATTGGACGGGGCGATCGAACGACTCAAGCCCTGATTCCCTCGGCTGAAACCGGAACAGCGCAGTGGATTGTCAAAGAACCAGGCATCGTTGCTGGACTGCCGATCGCCGCACAGGTGTTTCGGCTTTTAGATCCGAACATTCAATTCGAGTTGCGGGTGACAGAAGGGCAGCGGTGCAACCGGGGAGAAACGATCGCCACCATCACAGGCTCTTTTGCCGCTTTGCTGACAGGTGAGCGGGTTGCCCTCAATCTGACCATGCGCCTGAGCGGAATTGCTACGGCAACCAGTCGCTATGTTGATAAAATCGCCGATTTGTCTGCCCAACTGGTTGATACGCGCAAAACGACTCCGGGCTTACGCATTCTCGAAAAATATGCTGCTCAGGTTGGTGGAGCCAGGAATCACCGCATGGGGTTAGACGATGGCGTGATGATTAAGGACAATCACATTGCTGCCGCAGGCGGAATCCGCCAGGCGATCGAGCAAATCCGCACTCGCATTCCCTATCCTTTAACGATCGAGGTCGAAACCGAAACCCTGGCTCAGGTCGAGGAAGCGTTGCAGCACGGCGCAGACATCATCATGCTCGACAATATGCCGCCCGACCAGATGCGTCAGGCAGTACAAAAAATCCGATCGACCAGCGATCGGATCAAGATTGAAGCTTCAGGAAATGTGACTTTGGAAACGATTCGATCGGTTGCCGAAACCGGGGTTGATTTTATCTCCAGCAGTGCCCCGATTACGCGATCGACCTGGCTCGATATCAGTATGCGGCTCAAGCAGGGGATTCTTGATTCCTCACAGGCATAATTTGCGGATTTCCGAGCAGGACCGTTCCACTAGAATCCTGATTGACTCACGAACCCGCTTTATGGGCGTAGAATAGCCTACCCCAACCCGATTGTTCACCCTCAACTAACCAGCGATGATTCAGCACGAATCGCGGATAGACAACGCCCTTGCCGTTTTCGACTGCGCCCGTGTAGCCGCCGTTTGGGTCAAGCAGACTGCCATAAGGATCGTGACAGATGTAGCCATGACTGGGTGTTCTGCCGACGACGACAATCATATGTCCTCCAGTGGGGCTTTGCAGCGTGCCACGATGGAGAATGCCAATGACGATCGGTAATCCAGCTTCCAGGGAGCGATCGAGGTCATCGTATCCGAGGTTGGTGTTCCAGGTCGATTTGATGCCGACTTGTGCCAGAGCTTTGGTTTGTGCCCCGTGATCGGTGGTGTCACCGTACTTGCGAACGATTTGGTAATAGGCATCATCGCCCGAGATCTTCGCGCCCAGAAATCGCGCTACCATTGCACAGCTTGAGGTGTTGCAGGTGCGCTGCGGCTCGTAGAGATTGTTGGTTTGCTCGTAGTAGGGCACATTCAGGCGCAGTTCCCGGTTCTTCCCAGCAGCAGGAATCCGTCCCCACATGCAGGCAAATCCTTCCAGGGTTTTAGGCTGGCTAGTTTGCTGAAGCCATTTCAGCGCAGCGTTTTGGTGCGGACGACCCTGATAAAACCGAAACACCTGCACAAAATCGATCGTCCCTTTCTCTTCCCCGTTACGCCACATTTGCGCGAATTCTGCCTGTCGCTGCTGCCCGGTTGATGCCTGAAGCCACTGAATTAATTTAATTTGCTGTGGATCGCTGCGAAACTGCTTCGCGATTGCAATGAGATCGATTGACGAAACTACGGATGAAACGGCTTGAGCGGGAGAATTGATGCTGGCAACCATAAATGACGTTCAGCCTCTTGAGAAATGGTAGAAATACACCCATCGCGCTTCATGGAAATATGCCTTTTGCAGGTATTTCAGACAGAGCGAAGAATAATTTCACAATAAAAGTCCAATTCTGCTCCTTCCTTCCGTGCATTTTCCGAAATCGCGGCAGGCAAAACAGAAAGAGAACCAATTGTCCCGTAGAATTGCGGCTTTTTGAGAGAATTTATCCAGGATGTGATCACACTGCCTTCCCATCATCAAGCGGTGGAAGCAATCGGGGCGGAGAACAAGTCTATTAACCTTGCCCAAATATGCCAAAGTGCTGAATGATAGAGAGTCGACCCGCCAGAGGCGGCAGCGCGAAGCGATCGCTATCCTGGTAAAGAGACAAAAGCGGCAGTAGTTTTGGCAGGTGAGACATGATGAATGCGACGATCGCCCAGTTAAAGCAGCAGTTTGAGCAGGCATTGGTAGCCGCCTTTGGTGATGAGCTAGCAGGAACCGACCCGGTGCTAGTGCCAACGAGCAACCCAAAGTTTGGCGACTATCAGGCAAATGTGGCAATGTCGCTTGCGAAGAAACTGGGTCAACCGCCGCGATCGATCGCCGAGCAAATCATTCAACACTTGAGTGTCAGCGAAATCTCTGAGCCGCCTACTGTAGCAGGAGCCGGATTTATTAACCTGACGCTCAAGCCTGCCTACCTGGAATCTCAGCTTCGCCAGATGCAAAACGACGATCGCCTGGGTGTGCCTGAAACAAAGGAACCCCAGCGGACGATCGTAGATTTTTCTAGCCCGAATATTGCTAAGGAGATGCACGTCGGTCATTTGCGATCGACCATTATTGGCGACAGCTTTGCACGGGTGCTGGAATTTCTGGGGCATGATGTGCTGCGGCTCAACCATGTAGGCGATTGGGGCACACAGTTTGGAATGTTGATTACTTATTTGCGTGAGGCGTATCCAGAGGCGCTGACGCAGCCCGAAGCCCTTGATCTGGGAGACTTGACCGCATTTTACAAACAGGCAAAACAGCGATTTGACGAGGATGAAACTTTCCGGGAGACTTCTCGGCTCGAAGTGGTGAAGCTGCAATCAGGTAATCCCGAAACCGTTAAAGCATGGCAATTGCTTTGTGAGCAGTCGCGCCAGGAATTTGAAGTGATTTACAAGCTGCTCGACATTCACATTACGGAGCGGGGCGAATCTTTCTATAATCCGCTGTTGCCTGGAGTTGTCGCTGACCTGGAGAAAGCAGGCTTGCTGGTCGAAGATCAGGGGGCAAAGTGCGTTTTTCTGGAAGGCTTTATGAATAAGGACGGCAATCCGTTACCGCTGATTATTCAGAAATCGGACGGCGGCTATAACTACGCGACGACCGACCTGGCAGCCCTGCGCTACCGGATTCAGCAAGATCACGCCGATCGCATGATTTACGTTACCGATGCCGGGCAGGCAAATCACTTCGCTCAGGTGTTTCAGGTGGCGCGGCGGGCAGACTGGATTCCCGATACGGTGGAATTGGTTCATGTGCCGTTTGGCTTTGTGCAGGGCGAGGACGGCAAAAAGTTTAAAACGCGATCGGGTGAAACGGTTCAGCTCAGGTCACTGCTGGATGAGGCGATCGATCGGGCAAGGCAAGATCTCGTTACTCGGCTGCAAACGGAGGAACGGCAGGAATCAGAGGAGTTTATTAACCACGTCGCTCAGGTAGTGGGCATCAGTGCGGTGAAATACGCTGATTTGAGCCAGAACCGCACCAGCAACTATGTGTTTAGCTATGACAAAATGCTGGCACTTCAGGGCAACACGGCTCCCTACATGCTGTATGCCTATGTGCGAGTGCAGGGCATTAGCCGCAAGGGGGGAATTGATTTTTCTAAGCTGGGAGCCGATGCACCGATCGTCCTGCAAGAAGAAACCGAGCTGGCACTGGCAAAACACCTGCTGCAATTCGACCAAATTCTGAGCGATGTAGAAGCCGAACTCCATGCCAATCGCCTCTGCCAATATCTTTTTGAATTGAGCCAGAAATACAATCAGTTCTACGATCGCTGCCCTGTTTTGCAGGCAGAAGAACCGCTTCGCACCTCTCGACTTATTCTCTCTAACCTCACCGCCAGAACCATCAAACAGGGACTTACTCTATTAGGAATTCCGGTACTGGAACGGATGTAGTTTAGAGGATATTTGAACAATTCTGGTTGTGACCCAAATCTGATTGTGACCCGAATTGCGCCCTTATCCCAACTGTGGGGAAATCACTCTCCTTTCAGTTTCAAATTCCTCAAAGTCTAGCTTTCCTTCAGAATTCAAAGTCCCCCAGCATTGAGGAATTTACGGGCAATGTAGGACTTCTCACACTCCTCCAACACTCTCCGCTCACCAGCTATCGCAGGAACTTTTGCTGTGACAGGAAAGCCCCTACCCCCGCCTAAAAACCCGAAGCTCCTCCAACAGGTGCGTTTTATCGCGATCGCCCTACTGGTGCTGGCAATTTGCTTTCGCTTTGCCCACCTCGATCGCAAAGTGTACTGGCACGACGAAGCTTATACCTCAACGGTGATTACGGCTCGTCCCGGAAAGTACTTCAACGAAGACATCTTTAAAAATACGCTGGCGAAACCTGCCGATCTGCTGGCATATCAGCGTTTTGTCCCGGATTTGGCTTTGGGCGATATGGTAGTGCGAAAGGGCACAGAAGATGTGCAGCACCCCCCGGTTTATTACCTCTTGCTGCGGTTTTGGGCACAGTGGTGGGGGACGGCTCCGGCAGTGACTCGCAGCTTCTCAGCCCTGCTCAGCCTATTGATCTTTCCGGCACTGTACTGGCTCTGTTGGGAACTATTTGAATCCCGCTTAAGCGGATGGGTCGCGATCGCCCTGTTTGCTGTCTCCCCGTTTCACCTGGTATTTGGACAAGAAGTGCGGCAGTTTGGCTTCTGGACAGTTCTCACGCTTGTCTGTAGTGCGCTGCTGCTGCGGGCAATCCGTTCCTCTTCCTGGCGCAATTGGGCATGGTATGGCGTATCAATGCTTGTTGCCTCTTACACTGCTTTATTTACGCTGGGTGTTGCGGTCGGTCATTTTGCTTATGTTCTATTTGTAGATTCAGATAATCGATTTGTTAAACTGCCCTTGCAGATGGGAAAACGCACGATTTCCTGTTTCATCACGCTGCTATTGGTCGCTTTATTTTTTATTCCCTGGATATCCTTCATCATTACATCGAGGGATACGCTGAGTGCGACAACAAGTTGGACTTCGATCTCGCCAGCACCACTAACTTATCTACAAGCCTTAGCGTTTAACTTTAGCCGCAGTTTTGTTGATTTCAACGCTAAGTTTAGTGACTCCCTTGCCTATATTTTGGCAATCCCAATTTTGATTCTGCAAGGTTATGCCCTGTCTGTGGTTTGCCGCAATGCACCCAAGAAAATCTATTGGTTTATCCTCACCTTTGTGGGCAGCACTGCCCTCATACTATGGCTTCCAGATCTTCTGCTAGGGGGACAGCGGCTCACTGTCATTCGATATCCTATTGTTTGCTATGTTGGCTTACAACTCGCAGTCGTTTATCTGCTATCAGCCTATTTAACCGAAACTCAAAAATGGAAGTCTAGCTTTGCAAAGCTGGTTTTCTCCCTGCTAATTCTGTTAGGAATTCTCTCTTGTGGGGTCTATTCTCAAGCAAATACCTGGTGGAATAAAGATGTGAATTCTAATTACCATCAGCTTGCTAATTTAATTAATGAAAGCGATCGTCCCCTCATCATTGCTGATGCTTTCAGCTACTATCCGATCAGTCTTATTTCCCTCAGCTACCTGCTCAAACCGAATACCCAGTTACTATTGCTGCCAGCCGTTGGAGATTCGTTTTCCGTTCAATCCCTCCCTGAAGGAGTTGAAACAATCTTTCTATTCAATCTGCCAGAAGTTTTTCGTCAGCAGTTTGAGTCCCGATTTCAAAAAAAACTTATCCCAGCATTTCAAGATCCCTGGAATGAGGTTTGGAAAGCCAATTAACAAGCAAATATCAATTCGTATTACGACCAGAGAAAAACTTTGATAGCGCGGTTATAAGTTTTGGCTTGTCAGTCATGTTTGAAAGTCTTCGGTTTAATCTCTAGGGTTCTTACCCTAGGAGATCTTGAATATGGCTTACCTTATCGAGCCGCAAACGGTTGTCGGTTGGCTTCTGCATGAGCGATTTGAGCGACAGGCGGTGAAAATTGTGCTGCTGGGCAATCCCCATGCTGTGGATCAGTGTGTGATTGAACTAGAACGAAAAGGCTTCTGCGATAGCTATGCCTGGAGTCCATCACTCAACATCCGCGAAAACGCACCCCCAATTCAACCACTTCCGGGCGAACTGATGCGCCTATACAAACGCTGGTATCCGCCCACCGCCCAGCGCATTTTCTCGTAGGGGCGATCGTCTTTCGGATTCAATGGTAGGATTTTGTGGCTGCAAATTGCCTTTGCAATGCCAAGGTTTTGAGCAGCCGCAGATTGGTAGATTAAGCTGCCTTGCTAGATGGTGGATCTAGTATTTGTTTGACCTGATTAAGTCGCAGAACGACTTCGTAGTTGTCAGGATATAGTTCGCTAACAAATTGAATCAGATGATCAACAGTGCAAGGTTTTCGAGAACCACCATTCCACGTGTGAAAGTCCTGATGTACTTCTTGAGTCAGGGCAATGAGATTATCTACACAAGCCGCAAGATGAGGATAGTGCTCCTTTGAAAAAATATGATGCGCGACAATTTGGACGTTTTTGCTATGCTTTCCGTAAGCTTTTCCAGTAATTTGACAACGTTTACCATCTCGCTTTTTAGCAACTTCCATAGCAGCATCAATTTTTTTCTGCTGTGCTGCCTGTGCATCAATGATGAGTTTGAAGGTTCTCCTGCCTACAATCTCGATCGCCCCACACCAACCTTGTCGATCTTTAACCCTCAAAGTTTTAGCAAGATTTTGAGATAGTTTGTAGAAGCCGGATAGCGAATAATACCGAACGCTATCAATATCGTCAAAATCTTCGTAGATCTTCATGGGATCATACGATTTTTGAATGTCATCGAATGCTTTGTTCAGACGTGCTGGACTGGTGCAAAGAATACTTACAACATCTTTTTTTGAGAGAAAGTGACGGCTATTTCTAATTGTGAGTGAACTACAGTTTTCCTGAATTTTTCGGCTAATAAAGGCATTGCGAATCTTTTCTTTATGTCTCGTAATAAATTCTGTAATGAGTGCCCAAATACTTTTCGGTGTCTTCTCATCCATGTATTTCGCGATCGCATAAGCTCCCTGCTCAGAGAAGAGCCGTTCCCCTAAAGTCTTGTTGAGATAGATAAAATGCTCATTCTCGCGCAGTTCCCATTGATCGCTTGAATCAGCATCGAAGAAGGTAACAATCTCGTCTAGTTTCTGATGTGTAATTTCTAGAGCAGTAGCGAGTTCAGCTTCGCGGATCGTAAACCCTGTCTTCTTGGTAGCCATGATTCACGCCTCTGCGCTGATGCTCTTGTACATGATGGTGAGACAGTCAAATATGACCGCATCGCTCGTCTCAGGAGCATCAGGATGGTAAATCTTGCTCAAGCGATGGTAAGCGTTTCTAATGTCTTGTTGTGTTGCAGTTTGAGGATCGAGACCAAAGACCTGCCACGGCTTGAAGTAATTGAAAATATTAATGCCATTAATACAGCCGTATCCCTGTTGATTCTCCTCTTCTGGCAGAATTCCAATGAACTTACGATAGAGTTTTTTCCAACCTTCCTTGACACTCAAATTCAGCCCATCCATGCCATCGGTTGCCATCTTAAATGCACCAGATTTTTTCAGCTCAGTTGTATTCTTGACCGAGAAATGCTGATAAATGGCTGCCTTAAGTTGCGCTAAACTGAGTGGTTTAACTTTTGGCGGCTTAATTACTACTTTGTGATTGGTAATTACAAACTGAGCAAATTCCTCTAAAGCAGAGGTGTTTATTCCATGTATTTCTGAGAGCCGAGCGATCTCGTTTTGTAGGAGCGAGTTGAGGAGGGCAGGTGTTTTTGGTTTGGCTGGCTTTGCAGTTTTAGGCATCGCTGACTTGGCTTTAGCAGCAGTTTTAGGCATGGTTTAGGAAATTGCTCTGTCTAACCCTATCTACAGAATGCCCAACGAAGATCAGGGGGAACAAGAGCCAAAGAAATTTGTAATGCAGGACAAAAGACAAGTTGCGATCGTCCCAGCCTTATATCAGCAAAGTTTTTCAAATGCGACTACGGGGCTTAACGCCTCAGTGACTACACCTGCGGACAAACGCTAATCTAACGTCTGATATAGGTTCTGCCTGATGAGACCGCACTAACATCATATCTAGTCGTTTCTTAGCAAAGCCAATGTCATCTCAATTCAATCGCGATTTCGAGTCCGCTCAGGCAAATGAACGATCGCTGTTCGATCGCATCTTTCGCGACAGTAACGGTAACATTGTGATTATTCAGCCGCCCAACCTGCCAATCCTCGTTGGAACAGCAGCCACGTTGCTCCATTTTGTGGCTCCAAATGGCACGATTGGAATTCTGTCAGGCTTAGTCGGGTTTGGCACTTTATACAGCTGGGCATGGCTGGAACTCTTCTCAGGTGTTAACTATTTCCGTCAGGGATTGGGCTTAGTGAGCTTAATCGGTCTAATCGCTCTAGGATATAGCCTTTTCAGCGTGTGACTTCCTGAAGGACTGCCCCTTTAAACACGAATTAGCGATTGGCAATCGGCTTAACCAACAGTAATCGCTTTACGAGTTTGCACTACAACAGCAGTCACTTCCTCAAATGAAGAAAAGCATTGTATTGCAAATTCAGTTTGTTGAATGGAGGTTAACGGACTCGAACCGCTGACATCCTGCTTACAAAGCAGACGCTCTTTGGGCTCAAAAATTGCTCAAATCTATGAAACACGAGGCTTCAGCCACTTTTCTGCTTGGCATTTGATCGTCTCAAACTGTCGTAAAATGCCTACTGTTGCTGCACTTTTTAGGGAAAATTTAGGGAAGTGCATGAGAGGGAAGCAATCGCCCAAATTAATCAACGGCTGAAAGCTGCCGCGATTCCTGTCCGTGTTGGCATTCGCGGCAAAGCCCTTCACCTTCGGGCGACATTGCGCGCAAAAAATGGGATTGGCAAGAAGCAGCAAGATATTAGTCTGGGCATTCCTGCCTGCTTTGATGGGTTTAGACGGGCTGAACTGGAAGCACACCAGCTTAGCAATGATCAACGATCGGAGTGAGTTAGCGATATCAATCGCACAATCAGAGAAGCGACTGGAGTGGGCTACATTATTTCGATCAGAAACTGTAGAGCAATTCATCGGGGGGCGGCAAGACCTTTAAAACCCGCCCTAATGATCATCGTTAATCAATGCGTACTCGATCAATCGAGGAAGAATGAGCAATCCCTTCGGTTTCTGCGGCAGTCCCTGCTACAACCAAAAACTTAGTGTGCAGCAAAACCTCGTTTGATTGCCTGATTTGGGGACGCAAAGTAGGTCTGGGGTAGTTGAGGATATCATAGTGAAGGCAGCTATTGGGAGTGTTGCGATCGAGTTCTTGCCTTAGATTGAACCATTCACATTGGGTCTGATGCTGATAATTATGAAGCTGAACAATTCCCAACTTGTCATCTACATTCACCCAATTCTGTCCCATTTGCCAATTCACCACTCTCAGGTTAAGTAATTTGACCGCCTTGCGCTGCAAGCGAGCCAATAAACCAGATTTAAGTTGATTCTGATGATTCTGAGCTTGAGTCGTGGGATCGAAGCTAATCGTAGCACTGCCAGTATCCCATTTGAAATGGCGCTCGTAGTCATTGAAGCGATCGTTGGCTATCGCCAATCTTAGACCTTCCTGTGCGATTACCATAATCTTACTGCGGGCAATAAAGCGGCTTTCTACAATTGCCAGTTTTTGCCCTGGTCTCACCTCATAGGACAACTCATGTACAAAGGCTTCTCGTTGTCTAGAACGATATGAAATCGTTCCCTTAACAATAAAGCCGTCACCTGTTGCTTGCATCGAACGAATGGAGACTGCACTTTGTATTCCCAAAACAGTAACTCTGCCTAGCAGATTGTTAGCTGTCCATTCTGCGGCGTTGTCCATACCGCTGGGAATAAATAGCGCAATTGGAAAAGGATCAGTTAGTGTTCGCCAGGAAAACGATGCAAACAATTCTGGGGTTCTCACCCAGCAAATACTAGCTTCCTGTCCCATCGTGCGACCACTAATCCGTTGAGCAAATTCCTGGGGCGGAGTGATCTGCTTAGTGGTCTGTAACCGGCGGTGCAGCAAGTAAGCAAGCCCTAAATCGGCATAACAATCAGTTTCGTACTTCGCGCTCTGACCGAACAATCGGTTGCGGGTGACTCGTTGACCAAAAAAACTGCCATCCTGGTTGTCTTGTTGTTCACTTGCCAAGGTGCAGATACGGGAGACTTCGATCGTCCGAGCATCTGTGTCTTCATACTTGTTCTGCAATAAGACCAGCACCGGCACGATGAAGTAAAGTCCGTAGGTATATCGAGCCCAGTCTTTTCCACCGATGTAAGCAAAGCGATTGTCTAGAAAAGTGGTTTTAACTCGATTCCACAGATCTTTAACGTGGTGAAACAGTGCTTCTGGAATCGGCTGTCCTGTGCTTAGTAGAGCATAGTAACTCCAGGTAACAGACACAAGGGGACTAGCAACGTAACAAAAATGGTAGGCTCCGTGATTTTCCAGAGTATAGTCTGAATAAATGTTAACGGTGTAGACCTGCTCTTTCAGTTGTTTACCATCAACCCACACCTGAGAGTGATGATCCTGAGCAACCGAAAGGGTATTAAGGCTAAATTCAATCAGCTTTTCTCGCCACCCTTCGCACTGCTGATGCTGCGGAAATAGAGCGATCGCGGTTGCCAGAATTTCTGTATCCCAAGCATTTTCCTCAGCTTTTGTATCTTCCGCCAACCCACTGGGAACGATGCGGTCTAAATGCCGGGATGCCTCAAATACTACAACTCGTTCTACTGCCCTTTGCTGCTCCTGGCTGAGTGTGTGCCAGATTAACTGCGCTCCCAACGCCATCTTGGTTGTCCACCAGGCTGACTGCCATGCATTTCCCCACTGGCGACCATTGCCACAGGGAATATCACCTGTCACATGGCTGCGAGTCATGTAATTGAGACAGCATTTGGCTCGATCGAGCAAGACTGATTGTTCGATACCGCTGATATTAGGATTGTAGGCTGGATCGCTGGCAAGCAAACTGGTCGTGAAGATGTAGTTGCCCATTGAGCGCATCCCGCTCTCGTCATTGTCTGGATCGCCAAAGTAACCCAGTTGAGGATCGCCGAGATAGTTCCCCTTCCAGCCACGCTCGCTATAGAGAGCAAATCGTTCCAAGATTTGTATGTAATCGGCTTCGGATGGGTAGTTGTATGGGGTCTGTACTTGATTCTCTATTTTTTCTAATTCCGCCATGATTTGCAGTTCAACCGTAGAGAATAATTTGATATACGATGCGTAAACAGAGTTAAAACCAACTCTGCTCATTACCTATGTATTGCTCTAATGTCTTGATTCAAGATAGGTTCGAGCCATTTGCTAGCAGCTTGGTTAACTGAAATGGAACTGAACCAGACTTATAAAGTACGATAATGGTGTTCTCCGCCGCAAACAGCGGGGTATCCAGACATCAAACCTTACAGATGGCTTACGCTCCAAGGGGCTAACCAGTACAGGGTTATTTGTGTTGGTTTGTACGGCGATCGTTCTCAAGAACGCCATCACGGACGCGATCGGCAGCGTGAACCCGTTTAAGGGTGATAGCAGTTCCACACCTGCTCAAGTCGTGAATGTGGATTTTCCCGGCATCTATGACGGTGGGGAAGTGGTAGGAATCCCAGTGACCTCTAACTTCGGAATGCGAGCTCACCCCATCACCGGAGTTGAGAAGATGCACGAAGGAGCAGACCTGGGAACAGACAGCGGCACTCCGCTTTATGCCCCTGCTTCTGGTGCCGCCGGAACAGCAGAAGATTGTTAGCTTCATTGCGCGAGGTTTGAATAAGCTAGCACCCCAGGGCATTACAACCGTTAAGGTTTGCGGTCAACAAATCGGCGAGGACATACCTGTTTGGATTGAAGAGATTCAATTAGGCTTCGCTCCTCCAGTACCACCAATTTCACCAACAGCATCCGCATTGGCTGCACCTCCTATTGAATTAAGCAGCCAAACTCAGCAGATTAATCGCGTCATGCCGCATTCCCAGAAGTCGGAGGACGATCCTGTGCGCTGTCCTCGCTGCACGTCTACTCAGATCGGGGTGAACAAGAAAGGCTTTAGTGGCGGCAAAGCGATTGCAGGAGCAGTCTTACTGGGACTACTGGGTTTAGCCGGTGGCTTTATTGGCGCTGGCAAGATGCGGCTAACCTGCCTCAAGTGTGGCTTTCAATGAAAGCCGGGCAAGACCACGCTTAAGCAAAATCATGCACCAATTCATAAGCCAATTTACAAGCCAAGTCAAAAGCCTCAGCCTGTTAAAGCCAAGGTTGAAAGGGCAAACTTGGTTGTTAGAGTTTTGATAGGAATCGGCGTTGGAGTTGCTTGGGTCATTACCATCCTGAGTGGTGCGCTGACTCATGGTGGAGTTGGACCTATCTTTTTGGTCTCTATCTTGATATTGGGATTACTTGCTGCCTTCCTTAAAGAATTTGTTTTATTCCTAGCAGACAATTGCCCTTACTGTGGCAAGGATGTTCATATTCCGCACACTGGCATACCTATTGATTGCCCATGCTGCAAGAACCAAATCAGAACTGAATACGATGGTGCCAAGAATACAGCTTGGTTTCACCCAATCACTAAGTGAGATTAATAGGGATAGTCGGCTCAGACCGTCACCACCAGAGATCGCCGCTTGCCCTGGCAAGTTTTTGGTCCGGTCGATTGGCTACAAGGTCTGACTTGTTGGATTAGCTCAGCTTGCTTCTGACGAGTTTCTAGTGTCTATCTGGGCATCTGCGTTTATTCTCCATAATCATCTACCGAATTTAGCTTGCATCGGGACTATGCCCACCTTGCAGCCGCCAGCGCATTTGCTGCGATCGATCGACCGTATGCTTCCACGGCTCCCATTCACGGGCAAGTAGTTTCGATCGCATTAACTCAGAGTGTTTCTGTCGATCTTCTGGTGTCCAAGTACGCGCCATTTGGAGGGAGGGCACGATCGAGCAGTGCCATGAGTGTAACGTCCCCTAAATTCTAGCCGCACCCCAATCAAGAGATATTAGCCGTGGAGCTAAGACAAAACGTATCACCTGAAACGGTGTCCGCAGTTTGATCTATATAAATACTTATTGCAAATTACGCTCACCAAAATGCAACCTCGCTTTGGCTAGAGGCTGAAAGAATTGCGCCGATTGAGATAGACAGCTTTTATTTAATTGTGATCTAGGGAAAATTTAGGGAAGCCCTTCGTTTTAAACCCTGGAACCGATGGAGGTTAGCGGACTCGAACCGCTGACATCCTGCTTGCAAAGCAGGCGCTCTACCAACTGAGCTAAACCCCCTTGTGTTTTACAGTGCCTCGCCGTATGGGCCATCCTGGACTCGAACCAGGGACCTCACCCTTATCAGGGGTGCGCTCTAACCACCTGAGCTAATAGCCCGCGTCCGGCTTCAGCACCTTTATAAAGATAGCAGTAGCTTTCCGAATTTGACAAGACCTTTTTTCGATTTTCTTCAGCATTGCCTGCAAGATAGTTTGGAACTGATGCCAGCCCTTCAGAACGAACTGCCGCTACCCAGCAGTCACCACAGAGCAGACTGACTCGATATGATGGCAGAAGACCTGTCTCATCGAAGCGCGATCGATTGCTATGATGGCTGACCTGCAATTCCTGACTTCTCCCACGCCTGCCCAGTTCAGACGACCCGAAATTCTTGCTCCCGCAGGCAACTGGGAATGTGCCAAAGCTGCGGTAGAAAACGGCGCAGATGCAATTTATTTTGGGCTCGATCGGTTTAATGCGCGAATGCGGGCAGAAAACTTCACCGAGGCAGATCTGCCAGAACTGATGGCGTTTTTGCATCGGCGCGGCGTAAAGGGCTATGTGACGCTGAATACGCTGATTTTTCCACAGGAGTTACGCGAGGCAGAGCAGTATCTTCGCAGCATTATTGCCGCAGGAGTGGATGCAGCGATCGTGCAGGATGTGGGCATCTGTCGGCTGATTCGCCATTTGTCGCCCGATTTTCCGATTCATGCTTCGACGCAGATGACGGTAACAACCGCGATCGGGGTAGAGTTTGCCAGAGACCTGGGCTGCGAACTGGTGGTACTGGCGCGGGAATGTTCGCTGAAGGAAATTCGCAAGATTCAGCAGCAGCTTGGCGAAAGGCAAATCTCCCTGCCGCTGGAAGTGTTTGTGCATGGGGCACTCTGCGTTGCTTATTCAGGGCAATGCCTCACCAGCGAGGCTTTGGGTGGGCGATCGGCAAATCGGGGCGAGTGCGCGCAAGCCTGTCGGATGCCCTACGAGCTGATTGCAGATGGAGAACAGGTGAATCTGGGCGATCGAAAATATTTGCTTAGTCCGCAGGATCTTTCGGGTCTGGAGGTACTGCCCGATCTGGTGAAAGCAGGCATCAGCAGCCTAAAGATCGAAGGACGCTTAAAAGCTCCTGAATATGTGGCAAACGTGACGCGCACTTATCGACAGGCACTCGATCGCGTCATGGAGTCGCTTACAGAAACGCAGACTAATTTCTATTCAGATTCCGATCGCTATAACCTGGAAATGTCTTTTTCACGTGGGCTTTCGACCGGATGGCTGCAGGGCATTAACAATCAAGAACTCGTTCACGCTCGATTCGGCAAAAAGCGCGGCGTTTATCTGGGACAAGTGACAAAAATTCGCCCGGAGCAAATCATGCTGACGCTAGAAGCTCCCGTAAAGCCCGGAGATGGCGTGGTCTTTGATAGCGGACACCCGGAACAAAAAGAAGAAGGCGGACGCATCTATGCCGTCGAGCAGCGCGGAGCAGAGGCCATTCTTACCTTTGGGCGGAATGATTTGAACTGGCGGCGAATTCATGCAGGCGATCGACTTTGGAAAACCAGCGACCCGGAACTCGATCGGCAGCTTCGCCAAACCTATGCGGGAGAAACGCCTCGATTTCAGCGATCGATCGATCTGGAAGTGCAGGGGGAACTGGGTCGCTCGTTGACCGTAATCGCTCGTGATCAGCAGGGGCAGATTGTGCAGGTTGAGTCTGCGATGTTGCTCGTCGCTGCGGAAAAACAGCCGTTGACGCTCGATCGGCTACGCGAGCAGTTTGGGCGGTTGGGCAATACACCGTTCTGTCTAGGCGAACTGATGAGCTATCTCCAAGGCAATTTAATGCTGCCTATGAGCGAATTGAACCGCCTGCGCCGCGAGATAGTGTCTCAGCTTGAACAGCAGCGCACCCAGCCCCATCGTTGGCAGCTCAATGCTGATCAAACGTTGTCTAATTTGTTGCTAAAGCCGATCGCAACGCCTGTGACGACTCCAACGCTGATTCCGCTGGTGCGTCGTTTGGGGCAGTTAGAGGCAGTTTTGGAATCCGGTAGCAAGCTAATTTACTGCGAACTGGAAGATCCCCACGCCTATCGTCAGGCAGTGCAGATGGTACGGAGTTTCCCAATCGCAGACTCTCCAGCAGCAAACCGCCTGCCGCCTCAGATTTTTGTCGCGCCGCCGCGAATCACAAAACCGGGAGAAAACTGGATTCTTCAGCAGGTGCGATCGTCTGAGGCAGACGGCTATCTGGTGCGAAACTATGACCACCTGAAGTATTTTGCCGACCAGCGACGGATTGGCGATTTCTCACTCAACGTGGCGAACGCGCTGACGGCAGATTACTGGATGCAATACGGTCTGGAACGGCTAACGGCTTCCTATGACCTGAATATTTCACAGCTCGAAGACCTGCTTCACACTTGCCCGCCAAACTGGCTGGAAGTGACGGTTCACCAGCACATCCCGATGTTTCACATGGAACACTGCGTCTTTTGCGCCTTTCTCTCTGAGGGAACAGATTTTACAAACTGCGGTCGTCCCTGCGAAAAAGCAGAAGTGAAGCTGCGCGACCGCGTGGGCACAGAGCATTTGCTTCAGGCAGATGCAGGCTGTCGCAACACGGTGTTTAACGGTACAGCGCAAACCGGAGCGGAATATATGCAGCGCTTGATCGGGTTGGGGGTGCGATCGTTCCGCTTGGAGTTTGTGAACGAAACACCGGATCAGGTGCGTCAGACGATCGACTGCTATCAGCAGTTGCTTCAGGGCAAAATGACCGGGGCACAGCTCTGGCGCAAGCTTAAACTGCAAAATCGCCTGGGTGTAACTCGTGGACCTTTTGAATAGCGTGTTGAATAGCGTTTGATATAGCGTAAATAATGCTAAAAGAAAAACGCCAGAAAGTAGAACACCAGCCCTTCGGTAAGAAAGACTGGTCGTTCTATCAAAGTATTTACAGGGATTTAAGGGTTAGGGTCTTTATATTCGCTGACCCCATTTGAGCTATTCCTAGATTAGCAGGGATCAAAAAAAATAATAGGTGACTTAACTTTTTCTTTAGCATCAACGAAGGAATATTAAGACTTGTCCGAATGAGTCATGGTTTGTTGCAGTTCATGAATCGACACGCCTAGCAATTGCGAGAACCAAACTTCCATATCTCGCACCAGATAACGCCGTTCTGCCTTCATCGGGTTCACCATCGGCTCAACCAAAATCGTAAACATTCCCAAGCGGTTACCTGCCAGCACGTCGGTAAATAGCCGATCGCCCACCATTGCCACCTGTTCGATCGGCAAATTCATCGCGGTGACTGCCTGCCGCAGCTTCCGACGAGACGGTTTTCTGGCTCCCAGAATATAAGGAATATTGAGTGATTCTCCAATGCGGCGAATTCGGGCTTCGCTCAGGTTGTTGCTCACGAGCCAGAGCGAGGCAACCGATCGTATGCTATTCACCCACTGACACAGCTCATCTGAAGCTTCTGCCATACTCATGGGGACAAGGGTTTCGTCTACATCCAGCACTAAGCCTTGAAGCTGATGCCGCTGAAGCACTTCAGGAGTCAGTGCCAGAATCGAATTGCCCAGAATTAAATCGGGCTGCAATAATTTACCCCAGGACATAGTACGGGTTCCAGAAACAAAAATAGAGCAATGCAAATCACTTCAGTCAATCTAGCGCACGCCTGACCAGAACAACAGAATCAGGATTTCTCTCATCCTTCCCTTTCTTAATCTAACGCTCTCAGGAATCTAGTTTGACTAAGGGCTACTTTGAGGCTTCGTTTGAGGGCGACTTGCAGGCGAAGACAATGCCGCCGGAGCAGAATTTGCAGGTGAGGGTGAAGCCATCGGAGCAAGATTTTCTCGCCCATCGTGAATTGCTGCCTGGGCTGTTTCATGTTCTGCTAGGGTGCGGCTGAAGACGTGCGTTCCGTCGTAGCGGGCAACAAAGTACAGATACTCAGTATCCGGTGGATTGAGGGAAACTTCGAGACTGGCAACGCCCGGACTAGCGATCGGCGTCGGCGGTAAGCCAGGATTGATATAGGTATTGTAAGGAGAAGGGGTACGGACTTGATCGAGGGTCAATGGCTGGTCGGCAGTCTGGCGAATGCCCAGCCCATATTCCACGGTGGGATCGGCTCCCAGCGTCATTCCCTCCTGCAGGCGACGGGCAAACACTCCAGCGATCGTCGGGCGTTCTGAGCTAACCACCGCTTCTCTTTCAACAATGCTGGCAAGCGTCACCCACTCTAGCAGGCTGTACTTGGTTTGCCCCTGTACCTTCTCATAAAGCGGCAGTCCGACCTGCTGAAAGCGATCGAGCATCTGGTCGATCACAAGCTGAGGCGTGAGATCCCCCCCAAACTGATAGGTATCGGGATATAGAAATCCCTCCAGATGAGGCAGATTTTCAGGCAGCCAGGGATAGCGATCGCGAGGAATTTGCTTGACCGCTTCCAGAAACGCCGGGGCTGAGAAATAACCCTGCTCCTCAAAATAGGCTGCCATTTGCTGTATTGACCAGCCTTCGGGAATCGTGTAGCTGCTCTGCACCACATCGCCCCGCCAGAGCTGGTCAGCGATCGCCGTCATGGCCTGGTCGGTAGATAGCTCATAAGTCCCAGCCTGGAAGCTGCCCGTTTTGTCCTGCTGGCTCAGCCATCGTGACCAGAGGTTCCAGGCAGTCAGCGATCGAATCAGCCCGGCAGCGTGGAGGTCTTCTCCGATTTGTTGCGCTGAGGTTCCTTCAGGAATTTGAATTTGAACGGTTTGGGGCTTACTAGAGTCAGGCTTCGCAGCAGTTCCAGACTGAGTTCCGACAGGGGGCGCACTTGCCCAGCTCCACCATGACCATCCTTGCCATGCACCAATTCCTAGAACGATCGGCAATAGCAGTAAGTAGAACAACACCCTAGGAATGCGGGAAGCCTTGACCATGCGTTAATTTAGCTCCTCATCGTCAAATTCATCGGCAAGCTGTTCCAGCTCAAGCTGCATCTCCTTGAATTCGTCGAGTTGCTGGAGCGCAACCAGTTCATCAGGGGTCAGCAGTTCAGGCTGTCCGGCAGCGTTGAGGCGAGCGATAAACAGGAAAGGATCGAGCGGGGTACAGACCACATACTCTTGCTCTTCATGGAAGAACGAAGCAAGCTGCTGGAACTGCTCCATGTTGACCTGACCCTCATCGCCTTCAATATCCAGCGTAATCACGTCTTCCTCACTAAACTCCGGTAGATTACCGCTTGCAATCAGTGACAGGGCAGTCCGATGCAGGGTTAAATCTTGCTCTGCTAAAACTGCTTTTGCCGTGGGCATGATTTCGTCTAGCTCGGCATCGTCCACATCTAGCAGCATTTCGTCTTCTTCTTCTTCCTCATCCCCCACCCAGGCAAAAATTTCAACGGGGGCATCTACCGGACGCAGCAGCACATACTCTTTGCCCTTTGCATTGAGCGATCGCTCGACGTAGCAAAGTACGGGCTGTCCGTCTTCATCCAGTAGATTTAGTGTAGGTACATCGTCCATTTCAAGTTCCAATTTGAATCCAATTTGAGCGTTTGCTTAACTTCTACTCTTTATCCCTTCTCCTTATACCTTTCTGAGGTTAGGTCTTGCGTCAAATTCTGCCTGAACAAGAGATAAAAGCAGAAAAAATGCGAAGGTTTTTAATCTTGATCCAATTCAAGGGAGTTAAGGGAGTTTCTTTTTTGGCTGCGGCGAATATCGAGCCACTGTTGCAGGATGATAGCCGCTGCTTTGCGATCGATCAAGCCTTTGTTGCGAGAAAAATCTTGTCGCTCGGCGCGTAATAGCTCTTCTGCCTGTACTGAAGTCAGACGCTCATCGACAAATTCAATGGGCAAATTGAGGGCAGCAGAGAGGCGAGCGGCGAATTTTTGCACCTGCTTTGCCTGCGCTCCCAGGCTGCCGTCCATATTGTAAGGCAAGCCAATTATCAGAAGCTGTACCTCCCGCTCTAGTACCAGCTTTTGAAGCCGTGCCACATCCTCCGCAAACGAGCGGCGATCGATCGTGGTCAAGCCGGTTGCAATCAGTCCAGTTCCGTCACAGCCTGCAACCCCGATTCGCTTTCTGCCCAGATCCAGCCCTAGTGCGGAAATTCGCTGCATAAAAGGGAGCCGAGGAAAGAGGGATCAGGGAAGCAAAGGCGTTCTTCGAGGTACTTTCAGAAACATTCAGGAATTTTCAGGCGGGTTCGTGTTCCCGGGATCAAGCGGCGGTGTGTCAGATTTTTCGGATGCTTGAGGACGGATCGAATCCAGCAGCGAAAACCGACCGGGAATGGGCTGACGGGCAGGCTGGAATCCTTGCAGCACTTCAGAGAGCTGGAGTCCTTCTAGCGAGAAGCGAGACTCTCGCAGCTTGTGCCAGACCGATCGCGACATCATCAGCGTATGCTCGATCCGGGTTGCACCAATGCGCTCCAGGAAGGCTTCCCGCTCTGGCTGATAGTCAGTCGAAGCAACTCGCATTGTTTGAACGGGCAGGTCGCGCACCACTCTTGCCATCTGAGCAAACAGTTCGGGATAGAGCCAGGTGTACGCCGGATGAACCGTAATATCTGCTACATGGGGACGATGACCGTGACGGCAAAGCTGAAGCTCGTAATAGCCGATCGCCGCT
Source organism: Cyanobacteria bacterium FACHB-502 (assembly GCA_014695325.1). Lineage (GTDB taxonomy): Bacteria > Cyanobacteriota > Cyanobacteriia > Elainellales > Elainellaceae > Leptolyngbya_A. The sequence continues at coordinate 153,458 of JACJNZ010000035.1, forward strand.
TTGCGCTGAGACTCAAACACATAACCTCGCGCCTGCTCAGACTGGTGCATCCAGTGGTGCATCTGACGCAGCATCGATCCCATTAGCCCGCTCTTGAAGTCGGTGACGTGGCGATCGAACACTTGGCGCACCAAGGGCGGCATGGAAACCGTATCAAGCTGGTGCAGCAGCGTAGCATCGGCGTTGCCTACCGGAAGCAAATTGGGCAGATCGTGCTTGCGTTCTGCAAGTGCCTGCAAGAGCTCTGGGGAAAGCTCCCAGTAAGTGAGGTGTGCCAGAGTCTGAAAGCCATTTTGTCGATATAGGGCAAGGGTTTCGCTATCGTTCACATTGACTTCAATGATCCAGGTTCGCGCTTCCCAGATCGTCTGAAAGCAGTGGCGTAAAAGCTGAGAGCCCACATCCATTGCCAAGGTTTGCCCGCCCAGGGTCGATCGATCAACCCAGACCTGATCGACTTTCCACGTACTGCGGGTCCGATTAAAGGGCGACACCTGCACCATGCCGCATAGCTGCCCGTCCTGCTCAGCGACGTAAGCCGAAATCGAATGCTGAAACGGGTTTGGGAACAAACTGAGGCATTTAAGCAGCCCATACCACCGCCACAACTGCTGCAATCGCTGCGTTGCTTCAGTCGAGGTCGCTGTGTTCGTTTCCGCAGCACCCATCATCCGGGTGATTGCTTCCAGATCGCGATACTGAAAGGCACGGATCGTCACGTTAGTTTGGGGAGGGGCAGAAGTCATAGGTCACAGGGAAGCATGATTAGCTTTTGGGCATTAACCTGTTGGACGAATTAGCACGATCGGCGTTTGTTCGTCAGCATTTCCGGCTGGATTGTGGAGCAATGCCTGATTCAGCAGATCACTTGACAATCCAGGCGTCATTGCCAATATCTTAACTGCTTTCAAGTCGTTCACGTCTACGATCGCCGCCTGAAGCCCAGTTTCTTGGTAGATTCGCTCTACCACCTGCTGCGGACGATCGGGTCCAAGCACAATAAATTGATCGTAGGGCGGCAGCGTTCCGGTCACGTCATCAATCAGACGGGCTTGCTCCCCTGCCCATTGGTAGAACATTCCCGGTTTTTTAAAGACGGCTTTGGCGATCGAGCCGCCGATAAAGGCAAACAGCACGCGCCACGGTCCCACAATATCTACGAGGGTTTGCATGCCGCAAGCGGTTGCCAGACTGGAGGTAGGCATAAAGAAATAGCAGATGCGACGCGCCCCCCAGCCCGGTTTAATCTCGGTGGGATGCCGGAACCGACCCTGCATGAGGGCAACGGGCGTTTCGCCGATCGTGACGACGTCGCCATCTTGTGCATGAGGCATAACGTACCGCTTCACAATCTCCACTGGATCATCCAGGTGAGTCAGCAGGTGAGTTCGTATCGGTAAAACGTCAGCGCGGGTCGTCGGTCGCCACCGTCTCGGCTCATCGACATTGGGGAAGCTGAGCGGCACAATAATATGTTTGACTTTGGGAATCCGTCCCTGAGGCCCGTAGGTAATGTAGTGAACCCGTACCCAAACCGACTGAAGCTCAGTTAATTTCTTACCGCGAAGGTCGATCGCAATTTCTGCCTTAGTGGGCTTCCGCTTCACAATATAACCAAACCAGTAGCCATCTGGACGGGCAGGGGCATCAGGATGGCGGGGCGTCACGCGAATTTCAGTCGTAATTCCTTCCAGGCTTCCCTTCGAGAGCAGGGTTGCCTCCGCCCAGAGCTGCGGAACCATGATTTCCAGTGTTTTGGTCTGGTTAATCAGCTCTATCTCGCCGATCGCCAAATAATGATCCGGCTCATAAATCGGCAAATTCCATTCCCCGGCAGTCACCTCTAAGCGGTTGCCTGGACGCTGACGATATTTCGCCTCGAACGCAATCAGCCCCAGCAGGACTAAACCGACTACGACGGCAAGACCAACTCCAATCATTCCGGCGATCGACACAGTATTTGATTCCGCTTCTATTGCTTAAAAATGTTCATTATGCAGTCTAATCGACTTTGGACATCCCACCACGAATTCTCACGCCGCACCAAAATCCTGATTAATCCTTATCCCCCCAACTCCCTAACTCGCCATCCCCCTGATCCCAATCTTTTTCTGCTAATTTACAGCCTGACTTCTTTTACAGTAGTATCGTGAGACAGATTAAATTTTGTAAATTTCACTAATTAGTCTGGACTTGTGAGTGTCTACGCACGGGGAGCCTGAGATGAGTGTATTGGAGCGGATCGAGCGGTATTGCTTGATTGGACATTTGGTGTCGATGGCATTTGGACTGGCAGGAATCCTGCTCGTCATGCCCCACCCTGAATTTTTAGCTTATCTGCCTGCGGGTCAAACTATGTATGCCTGGAGCTTGGCGGGCGGCGGCGTTTTGTACATGGTGCTGGCAACGATCGCGGTAGCAGTCTATGCTTGTCGCATGTTAGGTCTACGAAACCTGCTGACGTTTATGATCCCGGCAGTGTCCATCTCCCTAACCAGCGAACTGATGGGAACCAGCACAGGTTTTCCCTTCGGGCACTACAGCTATCTCAGCGGCTTGGGCTACAAGATTAGTGGACTGGTTCCGTTTACAATTCCCCTCTCCTGGTTTTATCTTGGCTTCTCGGCATACGTGCTGGCACGGGCAGGCTTAAGCGTCGCCAAGTCCGGCAAGCTGGGCTGGCTGGGGCAGATTGGTGCCGTGGTTCTGGGTTCGCTAATGCTCACTTCCTGGGATTTTGTGCTTGACCCGGCAATGAGCCAGGCTGCTCTCCCCTTCTGGTACTGGCACACCCCCGGCGCATTTTTTGGAATGCCTTATCAAAACTTTGCGGGCTGGTTTGGCACAGGGGTCGTTTATATTACTGTGGCTGCTTTCCTCTGGCGTCAGCAAACCATCTCGATCGATCGTCAGGAACTTGGACTTCCGCTTGTGGTCTATCTCGGCAACTTTGTGTTTGCTGCGGTGCTCAGCATTGGGGCAGGCTTCTGGATTCCGCTGGGTCTGGGATTACTGACGGGGGTGGCTCCGGCGGTCGTTTGCTGGTGGCTGGCTCAGCGTGGAGGCGATCGCGCGATTGCGTCTCTTTCCCTGGCTGACAGCGTGAGTAATCCGACTCCGGTTGCCGTTACATCCAAATAGCTCAATTTCGAGTAAAGGCTGTGGACGGATCGCCGAATCGTCTTTGAACGCAGCCTTTCGATGTCAAAATGAGCAGTGGGGAAACTTCCTCATTGCTTTTTTATTCGCCTTTTTTCCTCATCGATTCCGATCGCAAACGCTGAAACTGTGCAAACTCTACTGCTTTTTGACTTTCTCCCTGGTGCAGATCCTCGCTCTGGCTGGATGAATGCCCTTGCCCTGCTGCTGCTCGTAATTCAGTTACCTGCTGTCGCAATTCTGCTGTCTCGTTTGCTGCAAGCTCCCCGACGACTACCCCCGCTTCAGCCGCAAATGGCTACGCCGGATCTGATTGGCAGGGTGAGTATTGTCGTTCCGACGCTGAATGAGGCACATCGGATCGGAGGCTGCCTGGAAGGGCTGACGCGACAGGGCTACGAAGTGCGAGAAATCATTGTGGTCGATAGCCGATCGCAGGACGGTACACCGGATTTGGTAAAAGCAGCCCAGCTGGCCGATCCGCGATTTCGCCTACTAACCGATGACCCCTTGCCGCCAGGATGGGTCGGTCGCCCGTGGGCACTGCACAGCGGCTTTCTCTACAGTTCCGAAGACAGCGAGTGGATTTTGGGCGTCGATGCCGATACCCAGCCTCAGCCCGGACTTGTTGCCAGCATTCTTAAAACGGCTCACCAGGAAGGCTACGATCTGATCTCGCTTGCCCCTCGCTTTATCCTGAAGGATTTGGGCGAGTGGTGGCTCCAGCCTGCGCTGCTGATTACACTGGTTTATCGCTTCGGGGCAGCCGGAGAACGGTCAGGCGAAGCCGATCGCGTGATGGCAAATGGACAGTGCTTTCTCTGCCGTCGATCGCTTTTAACCCAACTGGGGGGCTACTCCAGCGCAAGAAATTCCTTTTGTGATGATGTGACGCTGGCACGAAATGCAGCTCGGCTGGGGGCAAAAGTCGGCTTCCTGGATGGTTCCAGAGTGCTAAAGGTGCGAATGTACGAAGGCATGGCAGAAACTTGGCGCGAGTGGGGACGATCGCTCGACTTAAAAGATGCCTGCACTCCGTCACAGAAATGGGGCGATCTGGGGTTTTTAATTGCCGTTCAGGGACTTCCTTTGATTGGGGCGATCGGGTTTGCTGTTACGATCGCGCTGGGCTTCACGTCTCTCCCAATCTGGGCAGCGTTTGGGCTAAATGCAGGCTTAGTCGCAATCCGGTTTGCCCTGCTGTTGGGTATTGCTGTGTCTTACGATTTCTCCCAGGCAAATGCAAGCTGGAGCTTCTGGCTGTCTCCCCTGGCTGATCCGATCGCGGTGCTGCGAATCTGGCTGTCTTCGACCCGCACTCCGACTCAGTGGCGCGGCAGAAGCTATGCGGCTCTGGATGCAAAAGGACAGGAGGGATAATGGTCATGCTGTTTCTTGATCTGACGCTGGGTTAACCGCAGTCAGAAAATTCTTCGGGCTGGTTGAATCTCGATCGAAGGGGTATCCAACGGAAAAAGAGGAGTAGCCGCTGTGAGAACCCTTTCGGATTGCTCAGAGATTGCAGCCCACTACCCCTCCGCAGCATTCATTCACCTGTGATTTATAAGCTATCAGCCGGGTTTGTCAGCCTTGTTATGGCGATGTGAATTTTAGATGACAAAATGACACAGCCTGATTTTTCGTTCTAGTGTCGCGTCGACTCAGGTGAGGTAATCCCCTGATCCCGCTAGGTAAGATAAAAAGAATCAGACTTCCACCGGAAAAAGCAGCGATGGCTAAAGATCAAAATGCAGTGTTACGGCAATTGCCGATCGCCGTTGGCATTCTTGGCGGTACGCTGCTGATGCTAAATCGGCTCCTCACCCCTGCCCTCACCGACTCGCAGGCACGATCGGATGTGATGGGCGTGATTCTCAGCGCGATTCTGATTTTGACCGGACTGATCTGGCAGCAAGTTCAGCCAAAACTACCCGATGCTGTGGAACTCATTGGCGAAGAAGGATTTGACCTGGCGGAAGATCTGCCTGAATCAATTCAAACCGAGCTTGCCTGGTCGTCCCATTTGCTGCTGACGAATACTGTTACGCGATCAATCCTGGTCTGGTATGGCGATCGGGTGCTGCTGAGGCGCGGCATTTTGGGCAACAATCCAGAGGTAATACCAGGGGCGATCGTGCAGCGCGTTCTCTCGAGCCAAAAGCCCGTTTACCTGGTTAACCTTGCCCTTTATCCCGGACGCATCGAGTTTGATTATCTGCCCGAAAATACTCAGGGCGTGATTTGTCAGCCGATCGGCAAAGTGGGCGTTATGATCCTGGGTGCAAACGCTCCCCGCAGCTATACCAAGCAGGATGAAACCTGGATTGCCGGGATCACGGATAAACTAGCGAATAGTCTTGCCTTAGCTGAGGTGGGTGGTGGGTGAGGGGATGAGGAGATAGGGGGAGGGAGAGCAAGGAGTGATTTCATTCGCAGGCTACACCTCTTGGTTAGAAGACTTGCATCGACAGGAGCATTCTATTTTAGACTTCTTAAATTGCTCTCTCCACGGAAAATTCACCCTCTCCACAATCGCAGTCCCGCCTTTACTAAGCTCTTAGACAACCCATCCCATTCATCTATCATCTATTTCCCCATTCATTCACCCCCTCACCCCCATGCTCCTCCTCTACTGGCTCCTGGTCACGGTTATGATCCTCGGCGTTATCGGCGCAGCCGTTCCCGCGCTTCCAGGTGCGAGTTTAATTCTGGTGGCGATCGTTATCTGGGGATTGGTTCAGGGCTTTAGCCAAATTTGGATTCCGCTTGCCGTCGCGATCGTCGTGCTGCTGGCAAATCTAGGCATTGATTTTCTGGCAGCTTATTACGGGGCAAAAAAGGCGGGGGCGAGCCGCTGGGGGCAAATTGGCGCGATCGTCGGGTTGCTGGTGGGCGTCTTTGGGCTGCTGCCTGCACTGCCGTTTGGAGGCCCGCTGCTGGGGCTGCTAATTGGTCCGCTGCTGGGGGCAATTGTAGGGGAGCTGCTGTATCAGCGGGATTTGAAGCGGGCGTTTCGGGCGGCGATCGGGATTTTTGTCGGGACTATGGTTGGTAATATCATCGAACTCCTGCTGGCGATCGTCCCGGTGGTCGTCTTTCTGTTCACTACCTGGCCGCAGGTGTATGGCTAGGTATTCCGGCTAATTATTCCAGCAAACATTCCGGCTAGGCATTCTTGAATTCCTCTGGAGCAGCGGCTCGTTCGCGCAGGGGTTCGGTGATGCGGTCGTCTTGACTGCCGCTTAGCAAATCCTTCAGAGCAGCCTGCATTGCGGCTTGTGTTGTCGTCGCGGTTCCGAACTGGCGCACCACCAAACTCGCTGCCAGATTACCCAGAATTGCCGCTTCCCAGGGTGAGGCTCCGGCGGTGAGGGCCAGGGTGAGCGCAGCCGCGACCGTATCGCCTGCTCCTGTTACGTCAAACACATCAGTGCGGTTAAAGGCAGGAACGGTTTGCTCCACACCCGATCGATCGAACAGCGTCATTCCGGCTTCGCCTCTGGTGATAAGCACAAACTTGGCTTTAGTGCGCTCTAGCAAATCATGTCCGGCGCGGCTGAGGCTTTGCTCATCGGTAATTGCGTAGCCGACCGCTTTTTCAGCTTCAGGGAGGTTAGGCGTGAACAAAAACGCGCCCCGATAGCGCTCGAGCTGCTGTTGAGCATCGACGATTGTGTAGGGATGAAATAGTGCCGCATCGATCACGGGCTGCCCCAGCGTTTGATCGCCATAGTCCGAACAGACCACTGCATCCACGAAATGAACGTGCTGGCGAATATAGGTGGCAAGCTGCTGCTGAAGCTCTAAACGGGGAGCGCGGTCGGACTTGCGATCGATTCGGACAATTTGCTGCGTTACCGACTGGCGGGCATGACCGGAAATTCGGGTTTTGGTAACGGTTGGGCGATCGGGATCAACAAAAATTCCTGCGGTATCGATGCCTGCCTGGACGAACAGATTACGAAGCGCGATTCCCTGCTCATCGTCGCCCACTAGACCCACTGCCTGCACCTGTGCTCCCAGCTTCGCTAGGTTATACACCGCATTTGCACCACCACCCGGCGTTCTCTCGGTTTGCTCGTGCCGCAGAATCATCACCGGAGCTTCCCGCGACACCCGCTCCACCTGCCCTGTCAAAAATTCATCCAGCGTCAAATCCCCAATCACCAGTACCTTTGCCTGCGAGAAGCGATCGATCAGTGAAAACAGGCGATCGGCAATCGCGCGAAGATGCGCTTTAAACGGAGTATCCAGGATGATCACAGTAACGGGGAAGGGCGGAGAGACAGAGTAAATTCCGCAAGTACCCCACAGATACCGTGATCGGAGAATTTCCGTCATACCTCGATCGTTAGATTCTTCGACCGAGTGAGATTCTTCCTCAGGACGGCGGAGCCTCTGGAGCCGATTCAGGAGCCGTTCCGGGCGGACAAACTTCATTGCTCGGCTCAAACTTAACCAGGACCCGGTAAGGGAGCGGTTTTTCGGCAGCTTCAAAAGCATGAGCAGCGGCTGCCTCGACCGCGAGCTGATTAAAAACGGCGTAGCCCGAACTTCTGAGAATCGCAGGCGGCACGGGTTCTTCCAGCAGTTTGCCTTCTCCGTCCACCATCACCCCTAGAATCACTGAAGCCGATAGACGGCGAATACAGGCAGCTCTGGGATAAGCTCCCGCTATCTCTACAATCTTGTCGCGATCGAGGTTCTCTTGGGCGTCTTCGTCCCAGTTTTCGCCCAGGCTATCAGTAACCTGCTTCAGCCAGTCGGTATCCGATTGCAAAGCCGATTCGTTGCTGGTTCCTTCCGGGTTATAGGTATACAGCTGCCGTAGCTCCTGCTGCCGGGCAATAAGCTGCTCTGAGGGGCTGGGCTGTGATGGAGCAGGCGGATTTTCAGCGGTTGGTGGAGATTCAGGAGCGGAACTGGCATCGGGAGCCGGGGCATCAGAAGCCGGGGAAGGACTCGGCTGCGGACTAGCTGCCGCCGAAGGAGAAGCCTCGGGAGAAGGAGAGCGCAAAGGGCTGGCTGGTGGGTTCGGAGGCACAGTCGGGGCAGGAATCTGAAGCGGAGTCCGGGACGGCGGCAGAATCGGGAAAATCGGGAACGAGGGCAGCGGCAGTGGATTGATAAAAGAAGGCGCGATCGGCGGTAGTGTCTCGTTGGACAGCGGCGGCAGCGTGGTAAACAAATCAGACGGAGATTGAGACGGTGTTTGGGCGATCGATGGCAGCTCTACGGGCAGCTCGTTCGAAAACTCCGGCAATCGCTGCTGTTCTTCGGGCGTCAGTTCAACTAGATCGACCGATCGCTGAAGATCAGGCGGATTTTCCCTGAGAGCATCGCTGGGCAGCAGGGGCAATAGGGCAAACAGCAAGCCGTGCGCTCCTACGGAGACAATGCCCGACCAAACGGCAGGGTGCTTGAGCCACTGCTGCGCGTTCTTCTGAAGGGTTGAAAAATCCTGAAACCGCAAGGAGGATGACATATTGCCGACTCACTAAAGCACCGATGGAAAAAATAGCGATCGAAACCGAACTGAACTCCTGATCCAAACTTCGCCCCTGACGAAACTTTTTGATCCTACCGCATCCCCTTTCACAACATGGCTCAATCTATCAGGACTGCAATGACCCCTAGAATGACCGCTGCACATATGAACTGTAATTGCGGAACTGTAATCACGACTGCGGCTCATTCTGGAAAGTTGCCACCGCCAGCGGAGCCTGTGCTGCATCCCGACTCTGCACAATCATCAGCGAGAAGTAAGGCAGCTCTAGGGTGGGACGATCGCTCAAGTCAGCATAAATGACCTGGTTGGGTAGGGTGGCGCGTTCGATCACAAAGCTGCGTGACAGCAGCCCCCATCGCTTCAGCACCGACCAAACCTGCGAATACACCGAACTCACTTTCATTAAAACCACAACATCTGCGGTTGCCAGTGCCGTTTCCAATTCGGTAACACTGTACAGCGCAGGCAGCACCAGAAGTTTTTGTGCCCTCACCGTTAAAGGAATTCCCAGCGCGGCTGCGGCTGCCATCGGTGAACAAATTCCCGGAATGGTTTGAACGATCGCCTCCGGATGCCTTGCTTGCAGGGTTTGCGCCAGATAGGTGAAAGTGCTGTAAAAACTTACATCTCCCTCGGAAACAAATGCCACATCCTGCCCCAAACGCAGCTCTTCCCAGACCCGATCGGCAGCCGTTTCCCATGCCTGAGTCAGCTCCGCGTCGTCCTGCACATAGGGAAAAGTCAATGCCAGTCTTTTCTGCTCCGGCAGCAGCCACGGATCGATAATTTGCTCTGCGACTCCTGGCTTTCCCCGCACCCCTGCTGGAAATGCCACGATCGAAACCTGCCGCAAAATCCGCAGCCCCTTCACTGTGATCAGCTCTGGATCGCCTGCGCCCGCCCCAATGCCAAAAAGTGTACCGATCGAATGCGCCATACGTCACCCTAGCTTCTCACACAAACTCTCTCAATCGTTCAGAAATACCAGGAATACCAGGTTGCCGATCGAGTTCATCCTCCCTCATATCATAGGGATCGCCGCTCAACTCATTCCCACTTTTATCCCACCATAGCCCAATCCCTACGGGCTAAACTCACCCCATCCTAAAACAAGTTACTCCCCCGCCCCCATCTCAAAAATAAATGGCAGACTCCCCCCCCACCTCACCCCCCGAATTCCCGATTCCCAACACCTGGCGGCTCATCCCCCCCCTCCTGGCTCCCGGCTCCCAGCAAATGGCGATCGATCGCTGGCTGTTAGAGCAACATCAGCACCACCAGCACCCCTCAACACTGCGCTTTTATACCTGGCATCCGGCGGCAATTTCGCTCGGCTATCATCAGCGACAGGTTCCCGACCACTGGCAGACCCTAATCTGGAACGAGCAGCCGCTAGACCTTGTGCGTCGTCCAAGCGGGGGTCGAGCCGTGCTGCATCAGGGCGACCTCACCTATGCTGTTGTGACCTCCGGGATTGAGGGAACGCGAATGCAGGCATACCAAAAGATTTGTGAATTTCTGATTCGGGGCTGGAGGGCGATCGGCGTAGAGCTGCACTACGGTACGGCAGGAAGGGGCTACATCCACAATCCCAACTGTTTTGGCACGGCGACCGCAGCCGATCTCGTTTTGCCAAACGGAGAGAAGCTAATCGGCAGTGCCCAACTGCGGCGGGGAAATGCAATTTTGCAGCATGGCTCAATGCGGCTTCAGCCTGATCCGGGGCTATTTGAGCAGGTGTTTGGTCAACCTATAGAGGCGATCGATTGCTCGCTGCTCGACCTGCCAGATCCGTATCAAAATGACCTGTATCAAAAAGTCATTGAGGCCCTGATTGCTGCTGCCTGCGAGACGTTTGATGTCGAATTTGTAACCCAGCCTTTGACCGAATCAGAATGGCGATCGATCGGAGGATGACCCTACCGCACAGACAACATTACTTGACAGACACCACCGCACAGGCAGCATTGGCCTAGCGTCTGCGCTCCTGAAGCTTGCGGTAAACCTGACGAATATCCACTTTATGATGCGCCAGGGCAACCAGCGTGTGATAAAGCAAATCTGCCACTTCTCCGGCGATCGCCTCCGGGTCATCATCTTTAAATGCCATCACCACTTCTGCCGACTCTTCGCCAATTTTCTTGAGGATCTTGTTATCGCCCCCTGCCAGCAGCTTACAAGTGTAGGAATCGGGGTTAGGGTGATCTCGCCGATCGCAAATCACCTCAAACACCTGAGACAGGGTATCCGCAGGCGGTGGCTGAATCTGACCGTCAATCTGATGAAAGCAGCTTCGTTCTCCCGTATGACAGGCAATGTCGCCCTGTTGCTCGACTGTCACCAGCAGCGTGTCGCTATCACAGTCGTAGCGAATCGTTTTCACCTGCTGCAAATGTCCAGAGGTTGCGCCTTTGTGCCAGAGTTCAGAGCGCGATCGGCTCCAGTACCAGGTTTCACCCGTTTCCAGGGTTTTTTGCAGAGACTCGCGATTCATCCACGCCATCATCAGCACCGTACCGTCGAGATAGTCCTGCACGATCGCCGGAACAAGCCCCTGCTCGTTGTAGCGAATCTGATCCAGCGGAATAGCGAAGGTAGAGGATTGAACGGAGGACATGGGTTAACCTGCTGCAAGCGGTGTTGATGATCAATGTCTATTATTAGCTGCGACGATCGCTTTCAGGAAATTTATCGATAGGCTTTTGTTCGATCGCGACTCTCAAATCGTGACTCTCAAATCCCTGGCATCCCACCGCTCGATTTGCGCTAAGCAATTGGCACAGATCAATTGGCACGGATCAATTGCACTGACTAGAGGATGAGTAGAAATACTCTCTATTTTGCCTGAAACGTAATGCCTTAAAATTGCGTTCTTACAATAAATTTGCTTTTCCTGAATTCCCCCACAGTTGGATTCCCAACTCGATAGGATAATGAAGGAGCTATTTTGACAGAGCGTGACGCACTGCTGCGATCGCCCCCAAGATCTCAAGCTCAGCATCCGCTCAATGCCCCCTTTGCGGAACTGCGAAGCAACTGCGAAGCAAACGATACAAAATTACTCGATTTAAGCTGCTCAAGAGGAGAGAGATTTGGTTACTACTCGTCTTAAAACGACAAAATCAGAAGAAATTTTTGCTGCTGCCCAAAAGCTGATGCCGGGTGGAGTCAATTCCCCGGTGCGGGCGTTTAAGTCTGTTGGAGGACAGCCGATCGTCTTTGACCATGTTCAAGGCGCATATATGTGGGACGTAGACGGCAACCAGTATATTGACTACGTGGGAAGCTGGGGTCCAGCAATTTGCGGTCATGCTCACCCCGAAGTGATTGCCGCCCTCCAAGATGCCCTGGTGAAGGGAACGAGCTTTGGTGCGCCCTGCTATCTGGAAAACGTGCTGGCAGAAATGGTGATCGATGCCGTGCCCAGCGTGGAAATGGTACGCTTCGTCAACTCCGGCACAGAAGCTTGTATGGCAGTGCTGCGGCTGATGCGAGCATTTACTGGACGCGAGAAGCTGATCAAGTTCGAGGGCTGCTACCACGGACACGCCGATATGTTCTTGGTAAAAGCAGGTTCCGGCGTCGCAACCCTGGGCTTACCTGACTCTCCGGGCGTACCCAAATCCACAACTGCAAACACCCTGACTGCGCCCTACAACGATCTGGAAGCTGTCAAAGCCCTCTTTGCCGAAAATCCCAATGAAATCGCGGGCGTAATCCTGGAGCCAATCGTTGGTAACGCAGGCTTTATTCCTCCCGATGCTGGATTCCTGGAGGGGCTGCGCGAACTCACTAAAGAACACGGCGCACTGCTCGTCTTTGACGAAGTGATGACCGGATTCCGCATTGCCTACGGCGGCGCACAAGAGCGATTTGGCGTTACCCCTGACCTGACCACAATGGGCAAAGTCATCGGCGGCGGTCTGCCCGTGGGCGCATATGGTGGACGCAAAGATATCATGCAGCTCGTTGCTCCCGCAGGTCCGATGTATCAGGCAGGCACGCTCTCCGGCAATCCGCTGGCAATGACTGCAGGTATCAAAACGCTGGAGCTATTGAAGCGTCCCGGAACCTACGAGTATCTCGATCGCGTCACCAAAAAGCTAACGGACGGTCTGCTGCAAATTGCCCAGGAAACCGGACACGCTGCCTGCGGTGGACAAATCAGCGGAATGTTCGGCTTCTTCTTCACCGAGGGACCCGTTCACAGCTACGAAGACGCGAAAAAGGCTGACCTGACCAAGTTCGGTCGCTTCCATCGCGGCATGCTGGAGCAGGGCATTTATCTCGCGCCGTCTCAGTTTGAAGCCGGATTTACGTCGCTGGCTCATACCGATGAGGATATCGATCGCACTCTAGCCGCTGCCCGTGAAGTGATGGCTTCGCTGTAGGGTTCGATCGTGATTCATCGCGCTTGAAATATCGCTTTTGTGGGGTGGGCATCTTGCCTGCCCTATTTTTTAGTTTTATTTCTATAGCAAAAGGCAACCTCCATAGCCTGTCACACGATCGCACAGGACAAGAAATTGCCTTTTTGAAGCTTGGTTTGTCGCCGTTTGAGGAAAACGACAGGTCAGTTTAACGCTTAGTCAGCAAGACGAAACCTTGCTGAATGCACTGATTTTAGCAGCCGCAGCCAGAATGACCACAGCCCGCTTGTCCACCCTGATGCCCATTCGCACAAGCATCGCTGCAATAAGCCTTCCCATCTTTCTGGATTGCATCTTCGATCGACACAACGCACAGGCAGGAATCGCAAGCACATTTCATTTGAGTTACGGTCGTCATAGTTTTCCCTCAAATAAGATTCTGTATTTATCCTAACATCTGAACAGGTATTCAGATATTAAGTTCACATCGACTTCAGGCTAAACGATGCCTCTTTTCGATGCCTATTTTTGCCTACAGCACGCCCTTCGAGCTGGGAATCAGGTTCGATCGCCGAGAGTCTACTTCGATCGCCATCCGGGTTGCCCGCGCAAATGCCTTAAACGTCGCTTCGATAATGTGGTGCGAATTCATCCCGTCGAGCTGTCGAATATGCAGAGTCATTTGAGCATGATTGACAATCGCCACAAAAAACTCGCGCACCAATTGCGTATCATAGGTTCCAACCCGCTGAGTCGGAATCTCTAAGCCATAGCTAAGGTGAGGACGACCGGAAAAATCTAGCGCAACCTGAATCAAAGCCTCATCGAGCGGCGCGACAAAGTGACCAAAGCGGACAATGCCTTTTCGATCGCCCAATGCCTTGTGCAATGCTTGACCCAGCGTAATGCCAACATCCTCATTGGTATGGTGATCGTCAATGTGCAGATCACCTGTTGCCTGGATGTCCAGATCGATCAGCCCATGAGAGGCAATCTGATGCAGCATGTGATCCAGAAACGGCACACCCGTTTTCGCGTTGCACTGCCCGGAGCCGTCGAGATTGAGGCTAACCTGCACATCGGTTTCGCCCGTCACGCGCCGCACGGTTGCAGTTCGAGCCGGAAGGTCTAAATTAAGGGAAGCGGGAGCGATCGAATCACGAGTCTGCATGAGAATCTGAACAAAGACAACAGTATCCCTATTATGAAATGTCTCTACAGCACAAACGCATCGTAGAGGCAATTCGGACAGCAAACATAATGCCCCTGCCAGCGGATCGGACCCTCACCGCACTCCGGACAATAAAATGTGAAGCCTGAGGTGAGCATCAATCGTGCTTCCTGCGTCTGAGATTTTTTGCGCTTTCGTTTGGGTTTTAGTTCAGTGACATTGGCAGGTTTGAAATAGGCATCGCGATCGCCTTGAATCGCCATTTGCTGAGCTTCGGCTTCAGTCCAGCGACGATCGGGCTTTAGGGTCGGAACCTGACGGAAAGCATTCATCACAGAACTGTCTCCGGTGAGTTCGGCAATCACGCTGGCGATCGTCTTACAGCAGCTTGCGGGAGCTTTGACCGCCTGACGCTCGCTGAACCGAATCACAACCCAGCCCCAGTCGAGAAATGCCTGATTGCGAATGGCATCTTTAGGACAGCCGAAATAGTGCAAGGGCTGAAGTTCGCGGGTGTAGGGTTCGTCAATCTCAATGTCGATATGCAGCCCTATCGCTGGATCAATATAGGCAAAATCGGGCACATAAGGCTGATCGTAGCCCGATCGCAGCATCTGTACCCCGGTATGGATTTTGCCAGGGAAATATTGCCAAAGATCGCGCTCAAACTGAGACTCCGATCGTCCTTTGGGCGGTTTGACGTGATAGCCCATTGGCGGCGTAGTTTGTTTGAGGCGGGCGATCGTCTCATCAAGAGAGGATTTAAGCGACGCGAGAGAAGCAGGAATCAGAAGGGTGGCTAATCGCTCCATCTCTTTATTTTGACAAAGCGAATTGCAAGGGATTACTTTGCAGAGTGTAAATGACCGTAACAAAACCGTATTGTCATAAATTTTCCTAACCGACGATCGCATCCAGCGAATACGCAAGGTAATCTAAAACTAAGGTAATTGGGATTAACTTTTAACGGTTAGCTTTTAGCATTCCACTGTTCGCCATCAGCTCCTTTTCACCCCTACAAAATCTGCACGTTTCGATTCCTCTTCAACGGCTGATTGCTTTTCCAGAATGCTGATCGCTCCATCTCTTCAATGAGCAGCATAACGGATGGGCTGCTACCCTTTTGCCGTTCATTCCGAATTGAAAAAAGGATGAATATCATGAGCGAAAAAGTTTTATCTGGCTCACGAAACGTGGCGATCGTGGGACCGTATCTTAGCGGTAAAACCTCTCTGCTGGAAAGCCTTTTGTGGGTGACAGGCGCAACGTCGCGTAAAGGCAGGATTGCAGATAAAAATACCGTTGGAGATGCTTCTCAAGAAGCCCGCGATCGCCAGATGTCTGTTGAAACCAATGCTGCCAGCACAGAATATGGCGGCATTTCTTTTACGTTTATTGATTGCCCCGGTTCGGTTGAATTTGCTCAGGAAACCTACGATGCGCTAATTGGAGTCGATGCGGCAATCGTAGTGTGTGAACCAGACTGCAATCGCGTTTTAACACTGGCTCCGCTGTTTCAATTTCTAGACGATTGGGAAATTCCTCACCTGGTTTTTGTCAATAAAATGGATCGCGCCCATGCGAGTTTTGCTGACATTTTGCAGGCACTCAAATCCGTTTCGAGCCGTCCACTGGTTCCGCATCAATACCCGATCGGGCAGGGAGAAACGATCACTGGATTTATCGATTTAATTACTGAGCAAGCGTACCAATATCATCCCGGTGCACCGGCTGACCCGATTCCGCTGCCGGAAGACTTGAGAGAACAAGAACACGCGGCTCACGCCGAAATGCTGGAAACGCTGGCAGACTTTGACGATCACCTCCTGGAAGAACTGCTCGAAGACATCGAACCCCCGCAGGAAGAGATCCTCAAGGATCTGAAGATGGAGCTAGGCGCAGATCTGATCGTGCCCGTGCTGGTGGGCATTGCCGAACAGGATTTTGGTGTGCGTCCTTTGCTGGAAACCCTGCTGCGCGAAGCCCCTGAACCCGATACCACAGCAGAACGGCGTGGCTTGCAGCTCAACGCGAAAAACCCGATCGCCCAGGTACTCAAAACCTACTGCACTGCTCAAGGCGGCAAACTCTCGCTCGTCCGAGTTTGGCAGGGCAAGATTACAGACGGCATCGCTCTCAACGGGGTGCGCGTAGGCGGCATTTATCGCCTCACCGGACAGCAGCAGCAAACGCTACAGGAAGCTCCCGCTGGATCGATCGTCGCTCTGGGACGCATGGAAGGCATCAAGACCGGAGACACCCTTAGCACTGATGCCAGCGTCAAGCCCCTCCCCATTGCCGATCGCCTCGAACCCGTTTATGCCCTGGCAATTGTCTCTGAAAAACGCAGCGACGAAGTGAAGCTCAGTTCTGCCCTGACGAAATTGCTAGAAGAAGATCGATCGCTCCACTGGGAACAGCACGGCGATACCCATGAAGTGATTTTGTGGGGACAGGGCGAAATTCACCTTCAGGTCGCGCTCGATCGCTTGCGTCGGAAATATGGTCTGCCCATGACCACCCACCTGCCCCAGATTCCCTACAAGGAAACGATTCGCAAAGTCGCAAATAATATCCACGGACGTTACAAACGACAATCAGGCGGACACGGGCAGTTTGGCGATGTTTATATCGATATCAAGCCACTTCCACGCGGCACAGGCTTTAACTTCGATGAAAAGATCGTGGGCGGTGTGGTTCCGCGTCAATACATTCCGGGCGTTGAGATGGGCGTGCGCGAATTCCTCAGCCACGGTCCGCTAGGTTTCCCGGTGGTGGATGTGGCAGTCACGCTGATCAATGGCTCCTATCACGCGGTAGACAGTTCCGAGCAAGCCTTTAAGCAAGCCGCACGTCTGGCAATGCAGGAAGGCATGATGAAATGTGAACCAAGCCTGCTGGAGCCAATCCTTGCCGTCAGGATTTCGGTTCCCAATACCTTTACGGCAAACGTGCTGCGGCTGATCAACGGTCGGCGCGGCCAAGTTCTGGGCTACGAAGCGAAACCCAACTGGAACGGCTGGGACGAAGTGCAGGCGCACATTCCCCAGGCAGAAATGCAAAACCTGATCGTGGAACTGCGATCGCTTACCATGGGCATTGGCTCATTCCGCTGGCAGTTTGACCACTTGCAGGAAGTTCCCGAAAAAGTGGCTGAGCGGCTCGTTTCTAAATCGGGAAATGGCTCAGGCAATAGTAATGGTCATGGTTAGGAGATCTCTCCTGTCTTCGTAACGTTGAATGGGGCGAATCTCGGTTCGCCCTTTTTTGCATTACGGTGCAGGAAGAAATCGGGGCTGAGGATTTGCTCAGATGGATAATGGATATCAGATGGGTAGAGGTCAAGCAGTAAGGAACACTTCCCCCTCAGAAGTAATCGACCTGATGCGTTATTCTCTGCCGTTGATGCGTTACGCCGCGCGAATACGTCCTACGCTGTCTGCGGGTTCTGCGATTTGGCAATGCCTGCTTTTAGACTACGGTTGAAAGGGGTGACTCTTCCCAGAAATCTGGTTTTACTTGGCGGCGTCCCAGTACCCACTCGTAGATTTCGATCGTTTTTCTTGCCTTCACATCCCAGGAGTAGTGGGCACAGGTAAAACGGCGAGCGGCAATTCCCATTCCGATTACTCGCTCTGGATCTTGAACCAATTTCTCTAGTTCCTGAGTAAAGCTCTGAGTAATTTGGCTTAGATCGCCTAACGGAACTTTTACGCCACAGCCTGCCTGCACTCGTTTTGCAGGACCACCGTAATCCACCACCACACAGGTCATGCCTGACATCGCTGCTAAAGTCAGCACGCCTCCACCCTGCTCACGAATCGAGGGAAAAGCAAAAATGTCAGACTGGCGCATTAGCTCTCCGACCTGTGCCTGAGAAATGGTTCCGGTAAACTCAACGCATTCGGATAAATTCGCTTGTTCGACCATTTGTTGCAGCCGAGGGAGTTCGGGTCCATCTCCCACAATCACAAGCTTGTGCTGTTGCAAAATCGGGCTAGCCACAAAACTGCGAACCACGACTTCCGGTAGCTTAAAGGGAACCAGCCTGCCGACAAACAGAATCGTCATGCGATCGTTTTTTTGCCGGGTCGGAAGCGGAAAGGCTTCTGGGTCAACCCCTCCTTCGGGAAAATTAAAAGTTCTGGCTTTTGCATTATCCGGGACTTGCGCAACCGTATGGTCGTAGGCGGCTAGAATCGCTGCGGCATTAGCATAGGTCGATCGATAAAAAGGAAGCCAGCGATGCGCTTGACGCACATAGTTCATCCATTCTTTTTCCCGGTGCATCTCTTCTTTGAACTGAGTGGGCCAGGGCAAGCCGCCGTTCAAAGGCCCAATCACAAACGGAACTGAGATCCATTGGGCGATCGGGCTGGGAATCGTCGGAGACATAGGACTGAGACGATGAACTAGATCAAACTGTCCATGATTGAGTTCATCCCGAAATCTTTGCCAAACTGCCCATTCAAAAGCCAGGTAGCTGGGATAGCTGAAGGCAACCTTCAAGGTCATCGCCGTATTAGGATTGCCACTCAGAAACGATGCCAGTTTGTAGAGGGGGGCAGCAAGCCGCTCAGTGTCGATATAGACCACTTCTGCTTTGCCCATTCCCACCTTCTCAATGTTGGGCTGATTTCGGATCTGAGTCACCATGACGACATCCGCGTATTCTGCCAGAGAACACGCATAGGTGTAGGCTAAGGCGGGTAAAGAGTGCCATTCAGGATTGCAATCATCAGCGAGCAGCAAAACTCGTAATCGGTTGGAGTGCATTGGAGTTTTGGAGATGAATGTTGACTGGAGGAAACGCGGCGGAAACAGGAAAACGGTTAAGGGTTGAGCAGTTTTCCTGACATCAGCCTTTGGATTCTCTGGCTTTCATAAACCGCTAAGCGAATAATTTGGCAGATCTGGTCGATGTCGTGAAATTTCATTGCGGTTCCAGTGGGTAAGGAAAAGACCTTTTGGGTTAATTTCTCAGTTTTGGGCAGCAGCAGTCCGGCATTGGGGAAGTAGGAACGATAGGGTTCCATTTGATGACATCCCGGATAGAAATAGCGACGAGCCAGCACGTTTTCGGCGTGTAGAATTTGCACGATTTGATCACGGCTAATGCCTGCTTCCTGTTCATCCACTTCAACGACAACGTACTGATAGTTGTTCTTTTCAGCACTGTCATAAGCAATAAGTTGAATTCCCGGAAGGTTCTCAAGGTTGACCTTGTACTGCTGATAGTTTTTATAGTTGACCTCGATGAATTCACGGATGCTTTCGAGACCTGTAACGCCCATCGCTGCAGATAGCTCGTTCATCTTGCCATTGGTGCCAATGTAGGTCACGTTGTCGTAACCTGCACCAAACCCAAAATTCTTCATCAGACGAATCTTCTTGGCAAGCTGGTCGTTGTTGGTGACGACTGCACCTCCTTCAAAGGTATTGAGGAACTTAGTGGCATGGAAGCTGAACACTTCGGCTTCACCAAAATTGCCGATCATCGTGCCTTGATATGAACACCCCAGCGCATGGGAAGCATCAAAAGCCAGCTTCAGATCGTGACGCTGAGCGATCTCAGTGAGGGCTTCGATCGGGCAAGGACGCCCCCAAACATGAACCCCCAGGATGCCTGTCGTTCGAGGAGTAATCAGGCGATCGATCTGGTTGGGATCAATGTTGTGGGTTTGTGGATCAACATCACAGAAAACGGGAGTAATCTCCTGCCATTGCAGCGCATGGGGTGTCGCAACAAAAGTGAAAGAGGGCACAATGACCTCGCCTTTGAGCTCCAGTGCGCGGATCATGATTTCTAATGCGACTGTACCGTTGCACGTTGCAATACAGTGCTTTGCCCCTGTAAACGCTGCAAGTTGCTGCTCAAACTCCTGCACATATTGACCGTTGTTTGACAGCCATTTGCGATCGAGAATGTCGTTAATTCGAGTCATCAATCGATCGCGACTGCCAATATTGGGACGACCGACATGCAGCTTTTCTTTGAAGGTTGGAGAACCCCCGAAAATTGCTAGATCACGGACTTGCAATTCAGAAGAAGTTTGTAGATTAATAACCATTATTTTCCTTCAACCAATAGTTTATGAAACGAATAGAGAACTATCAGGGAAAGGCAACTTTAGAACTGCGTCACATCATTCTGGACACAATTCTCACTGGACACAATTCTTAAAGAGTGGAGACTATATCAAGCAGGAAGAACAGAGAGAACAAAACTGTGGCGATTCTCAAAGAGTGGAGGCTATATCAAGCAGGAAGAACAGAGAGAACAAAACTGTGGCGGATCGAACTGCAATAGATACTGGTTTCAACGCCATAAGCGATATCCGAAGCTTCAGGAAGATGTGCCAAGGCAATATCCGTGAAAGCTCCAATGATGCTTAGAGAGCATCAAAACTTCATTGCTAAAGAGATTAATTAAGGAAAAATGCTCTGATAAAACTGCACTCGGCGTAGCAAACGCTACGATTTTTTCCCATAAGCAAAGAGTACCAGTTCCGCAAATTCACTGATTTCAGCCTGTCTTAAGTTGATTCAATCTTCATAAACATTCTCATGATGTAAACATGACATAAATTTGTAATGTTTAAATTCGTAATGTTCCAATCTTAAGTATCAAATACAGCCATAGTCTCTCGCCGACCAGGCATTCCCAAAACAATATTCGCCACTGTTGCTTTTCCTGCTAACTCTCCCAGTTGCGATTCAGCTTTTTTGATGCAAAGTATCAACTAGTTTGCAGATTTAATCGATCGCTGAAAGAATTTCATTGGATTACAAGCCGAGCTTTCTCAGACTTGAAAATCGTAAAAAGGCACTGAGTCTTTTTTTAGAACTCAATGCCTCTTTAAACTAATTCAGTGATTAAATTCGGTTATCGATCGCCCTACACCGGAATGGCTTGAGGAGTTGCCAGTGCCAGGATGTGGTAGCAGGAGGGGGTGTCGTTGCCGAGCAGGTCAGCAATGCGGGAACGGATTTTGACGTGGAGGTCTTGAACAGAGTCGGTAAAGTCGTGCTGGATGTTGAGAACAGCTGTCTGCTTTTGGAACTCTTTACCGTAGTACGCCACGAAGTAGGTGTAGCGATTTTCATTCGGTGCGTTGAGAACGAAATCCTTCATTGAGTGATGTCTCCTGGTGAAGCTGGTGTTTTTTGTAAT
Organism: Cyanobacteria bacterium FACHB-502; assembly: GCA_014695325.1. Classification (GTDB taxonomy): domain Bacteria; phylum Cyanobacteriota; class Cyanobacteriia; order Elainellales; family Elainellaceae; genus Leptolyngbya_A. Next base: position 174,841 of record JACJNZ010000035.1, read on the forward strand.
GGAGAACAAGAGAGGAAATTTGTTGAGCAGTCAAAGCAACGATTTCTGAGGAGTACTGCAATCGCAGTGAGGCAGTGAGATGGAGCGAGTAAACTCTGTTGAGAACTTGCTTTGAACTCTGAAGCTATCTCTCTCATAGGCTACAGGATAAGACCTGCTATTTCCGGCAAAATGTTTCTCAAAATGCTGCTTGCTTAGTTAAGAATCAACTGCTTACTGCAACACATGACAGTAAAGAATATGCCCTTAACCCAACCAGCTTAAACTCTCCTTAAAGCTATTTTTACCTTGGCAGTTTGTGTTGCTACGAGTCTTACCCTATTCTTAGCCTAATCGACTTAGGCTAATCTATCCATGGGTTGAGGCGGAAGATAGAAACCTACTTTAAGATCTCTTGATCCTGCCCTCTGATAGTGTAAACGAATTTAACAGGTTGTGGCAGTGATCTTGCTCTGATTATTAATATTCCCTGATGTTTAAATGATCTTTCATCCTACGATCGGGTGAAACAACGGAGTGAACCAGGAATAGGCAACAGGAATGATAGACTATAAGGCACTTTCGTCGATTCACGGATAGGGGCATGACGTTTCCAGATTTTGAGCAATTCGCTGCGCTGGCTCAGCAGGGCAACTTTGTTCCTGTGTATCAGGAATGGGTCGCCGATCTGGATACTCCGGTTTCTGCCTGGTACAAAGTCTGCGCCGGACAACCCTACAGCTTTTTACTAGAGTCGGTAGAGGGGGGCGATCGCATCGGGCGATATAGCTTGCTGGGCTGTGATCCGCTCTGGATTCTGGAGGCAAGGGGCAATCAAACGATCCAAACTTACCGGGATGGGTCAATCCGCGATTTTAAGGGCGACCCCTTTGCTGCTCTGTCTTCCTGTCTGGAACCTTACCAGCCGGTGACGCTGCCGCAGTTGCCGCCGGGAATTGGGGGGCTATTTGGCTTTTGGGGCTATGAGCTGATTCACTGGATCGAGCCGCGTGTTCCGGTGTATCCGCCTCAGGAAGATGATTTGCCAGACGGACTCTGGATGCAGATCGACCATTTGCTGATTTTTGATCAGGTGCAGCGCAAGATCTGGGCGATCGCCTATGCAGATCTGCGTGATCCTCAAACAGATCTGAAACAGGCCTATCAAAAGGCGTGCGATCGAGTGTCTCAACTTGTGGAAAAGCTTCAGTTGCCCCTAAGTAAGCGGGATACGATTTTGCAGTGGACTTCGCCCCAGGCAAGATCTGCCCCTGGTGGAGCGGCATCCAATCAGGCTCCGCTCGACTACAGCAGTAATTTCACTAAGGAGCAGTTCTGTAACAGCGTTGAGCAGGCAAAGAACCACATTCGCGCGGGCGATATTTTTCAGGTCGTGATTTCTCAGCGGTTGTCTGCTCACTACGTAGGCGATCCGTTTTCGCTGTATCGATCGCTGCGTTTGATTAATCCTTCGCCCTACATGGCCTATTTCCATTTCCAGGACTGGCAGATTATCGGTTCCAGCCCAGAAGTGATGGTGAAGGCAGAGCGGGATTCGTCGATTGCTTCCACCACTGATCCCACCAACGGGACGGCGGCAATGGTGGCAACTGTTCGCCCGATCGCCGGAACTCGACCCAGAGGCAAAACCACGGCAGAAGATACTGCTCTAGCAGACGATTTGCTGCAAGACCCGAAGGAAATTGCGGAACACGTCATGCTGGTGGATCTGGGACGGAATGATCTGGGGCGAGTGTGTGCCAGCGGCACGGTGAGCGTGGATGAACTGATGCTGATCGAACGCTATTCCCACGTGATGCACATCGTTAGCAATGTCCTGGGCAGGCTCGCTCCTGGCAAGACCGCATGGGAACTACTCAAAGCCTGTTTCCCCGCAGGAACGGTGAGTGGTGCGCCCAAAATTCGCGCAATGGAAATTATTCACGATCTGGAACCCTGTCGCCGGAGCGTGTATTCCGGTGCATACGGCTACTATGACTTCGAGGGGCAGCTCAATACAGCGATCGCGATTCGTACAATGGTGGTTCGCAGTCAGCCAGAAGGTGGGCATCGGGTGACGGTGCAGGCAGGTGCAGGAATGGTCGCAGATTCAGAGCCAGAAAAAGAATACGAGGAGACGCTAAACAAAGCGCGGGGAATGCTAGAGGCAATTCGCTGTCTTCGGTAGGTTTATTCTAGGTTTTTCATAGACAGTCTGCGATCGGCTCACCAAACGTCGCTCCAAACGCAGAATTTTGTCAGTCCCTTCTTTAGCAGAACCTTCAAAAAAGCAGGAAATTAGGCAGTTGGAAATTCGTGAAGATGACCTGACTGGGAAAGCGATCGCTGACTTGCTACGGGAACATCTCGAAAATATGTATGAGATTACGCCGCCTGAAAGCGTTCATGCACTGGATTTAGAAGCATTGCGATCGCCCGACATTACCTTCTGGGCAGCCTGGGAGGGCAATGAACTGCTGGGGTGCGGGGCACTGAAAGAGCTAGATCCAAGGAGCGGTGAAATTAAATCAATGCGAACTGCCAACATTCATCGTCGCAAAGGGGTCGCCTCTAAAATTCTGGAACACATTATCCAGGAAGCTAAACGGCGTGGCTACGATCGCCTGAATCTAGAAACGGGGTCTTTTCCTGAGTTTGCTCCAGCCCGAGCCTTGTACACCCGATACGGGTTTGAGTACCGAGGCCCCTTCGCTGATTACATCGATGACCCCAACAGCGTGTTTATGACGAAAAAGCTCTAGGATTCGTTTCTCAGGATTCACTCCTCAAAATTGGCGTACTTGCTGAATATCTTGCAATGATGCCTGTGTTTAGAATGAGCGTAGGTTCACACCACAAAGTTTATAGCGCAGCAGCTTTTGCGAAAACATAGGCTGAGCGAGGTTGTAATGTCAGATCATGCGATCGCAACAAGGCTGAAAGGATTCCGATGGACAAGTTTCTCAGCAGCTTCATTAAGGTCGAAAAATCCCTCCAGATTTTTGCTCTGCTCAGCGTAATGCTCCTTCTAGGGCATTTGGGATTCGTGAACGATCACGGCAATCAAGCCCCTTCTCCAGGTATGTCACCCACAATACAAAAGTAGGCAAGGCAGGCAGGACATTCCCCTTAACAAACGATGCTGAGTTTAAGCCTGTTTCACTCCGGTATTGCTCCTGTGATAGCTGCAATACATCCAGATTGATCTAATTCTGATTTAATAAGGCTACAAAGCGAAAAATTGCGCTGCAAACAAGCCGCAGAACTCAGGGTCGTTTGACTTGTGAGTTGTTCGGTTGCGACCCGGCAAAAGCTTAACCTTTTCTCAATCTAAATATAGTGAACTGCTAATCTGGGGATTACCTCCTCTTGAGGCTGTCCCTCTAGGCTTGTGCTTAGATGTTACGCCGTAACTACTATGTTTCAAGCCTCCACCGCCCTCGAAATTACGCCTCTGCCCGATTTGCGCCAGCTTCTCGAAGAGGTTTACCGGGGGCGCAGCTTACAGCCCTACCGCAGCGGACAGCCCATTCGGATGCAGCCCGATGAAATCCTGGTGGTTTGTCGGGGCGTAGTGCAGCTTGGAACCCTTTATGACACGGGCGAAGAAGCACTGCTGGGGCTGGCTTGTCCGTCGATGCCTTTTGGCTTGCCTTTAGCCATCATTCGTCCCTATCAAGCCGCTGCCCTGACTGATGTCGATATCATGCGCCTGCGCTGGTCTGAGGTTGAGCAGTCTCCTGCTCTGGCACAGGGTATCTTTCGCCATCTGGCGCGACGATTGCAGCAAACAGAAGCGATTCTCTCGATGGTAGGCTATCGGCGAGTTGAGGAGCGGCTGCGGCATCTGTTGATTTTGCTGAAGCAGGAAGTGGGGCAACCCGTCCCGGAAGGAACACGGCTCACGGTGCGATTAACCCATCAGCAGCTTGCAAATGCGATCGGCACAACGCGAGTGACGGTCACCCGGCTTCTTAGTCAACTACAAGAAGAAGGTTGGCTCATTGTGGACAGTAACCGCCATATTATTCTCCCAGAACACGTAGTCGTAGTGCCTGGCTCGATTCCCTCATAGGGAGGAACTGCTTCGCGTCGTCCTTTTTATCTACAAAAAGGCTGTAGTCAGGCAGCGGAAATGCCGCTAGCTTAGGCAAAAAAGGCGGACGGAGCAGCAAGAATGGACGGCAAACCCCCTGTGAAGACTCCCGACTGGGTGAAGCACGCAATTTTTTATCAGATTTTCCCCGATCGCTTTGCGCGAGGAGCCAGACCCGACAATCCCGATCTGGTTGATATTCAGTTTGAGGGATGGGAGTCGCCGCCGTCGCTGCAAGGCTATAAGGGCGGTAATCTGTGGGGGGTGACAAACCAGCTTGACTATCTACAAGGGCTGGGAGTGACGGCAATTTACTTCACGCCGATCTTCCAATCCGCCAGTAATCACCGCTATCACACCCACGATTACTATCAGGTCGATCCAATTTTGGGCGGCAATCCGGCTTTTTTTCAAATGCTGGAGGCGGCTCACAATCGTGGCATTAAAGTGGTGCTGGACGGGGTGTTTAACCATGCCAGTCGCGGCTTTTTCTTCTTTCACGACATCCTGGAAAACGGACCCCATTCGCCCTGGCTGAACTGGTTCAAAATTCAGGGCTGGCCCCTGTCGCCTTATAACGGAGAGCATTCGGCAAACTACGTGGGCTGGGCGGGCAATCGGGCGTTGCCAGAGTTTAATCACGCCAATCCGCAGGTGCGCGAATACATTATGGAAATTGGCGAATACTGGGTGCGATCGGGCATCGACGGCTGGCGGCTAGATGTGCCCTTTTGCATTCAAGAACCGGGCTTTTGGCAGGAGTTTCGCGATCGAATCAAAGCAATCAATCCTGAAGCCTACATTGTGGGCGAAGTCTGGGGGGATTCGCGGCAGTGGCTCGACGGCACGCAGTTTGACGGTGTGATGAACTACCTGTTTACCGGACCGACGATCGCGTTTGTCGCAGGAGATCGCGTTTTGCCCGAAATGGCAAAAGACCGGGACTATGAACCCTTTCCGGCGATCGACGCGGCTCAGTATGCGGCAAAAATGCAGCGATTGCTGAAGCTTTATCCGTGGGAAATTCAGCTCGCGCAGCTTAACCTGCTGGCAAGTCACGATACGGCGAGGCTGATCAGCATGGCAAGCGGCGACGAAGACAGCGTACAACTGGCAACTCTACTGCTCATGACCTTTCCCGGTGCGCCCAGCATCTACTACGGTGACGAAGTGGGGCTACCGGGCGGACTCGACCCTGATTCGCGGCGCGGCTTCCCGCTGGAGGCAAACTGGAACCTGGCTCTGCTCACCTGCCATCGTCAGCTCATCGCCCTGCGTCATGCTCACCCTGCTCTTCGTACAGGAAACTATCAAATTCTAGGCGCAGAAGGAATGACCTATGCCTTTGCCCGCATTGGCAGCGGCGAAGTGCTGATCGTGGCGGTGAATACAGGAACTTCCCCTGAAAAGCTCAGCCTGGAGGGAATTGGCAGCCAGTTATCTCGCCATCCTGCCGAACTGCTGTATGGATTAGGCGAAGCGCACTGGGTAGGCGAAACGCTGACGCTGGAGCTACCCGGGCGATCGGGAGTTGTTTTGGGCTGATATTGGGCTTAGCAACCTGAACTGCCCCCTCATTCCCCCACCGCTTATCGGAAAATTGCGCCCTCAAAGTGAACATCTTCAAGGATGACATTGCTCAAATCCACCTGGGTGAGGTCAGCGCTTTCCAGATATGCGCCGCTCAGGTCGGCTCCGTTCAGGTTCGCGTTCACCAAGCTGGCTCCCCGCAGATTGGCATTGCGTAAACTTGCGCCCTGCAAATTGCAGTAGTTTAGATTGGCATTTTGTAAGTCGGCTTCGTCTAGAATGACGCTCAACAGAATCGCTCGCTCCAGGTTGACCTTTGCCAAAACAGCGTTCTGCATCTTTGCAGACATCAGGCAGGCACCTTGCAGCAGGGCATTAGTCAGGTCGGCATATTCTAGATTGACCTCCGTCAAGTCTGCCTCATTCAGGTTGGCATCGCGCAGGATGGCTTGCGAGATTTGAGCCTTAATCAGGGACGCCCTGCTAAGATCCGCCTCGTGCAGATCGGTAAACTGGAGATTCGCACGGCAGAGATTGGCTTTGCTCAAGCAGAGTCCCGCCAATGTGAGGTCTGAGAGATCTACCCCCGCCAGGTTTGCCGAGTGAGGAATTGCCACCAGTGCCAGAATGAGCTGCTGTCGGGTCAGGTCTGCCATCGGTTTATTGTGAGACAGCTTTTAAAATTATTGTGAGACAGCTTTAAGAACAGCTTGTAGAACTTATAGAACAGCTTATTTAGGAGTCACCGCATTTTTAGACGATCGCGGCAACAGCGTCATCATTTCGCGAAACAGGCGATCGAACTCTTCGGCAGCTTCAACCGAGGCTTTACCCAGCAGTTCCCAAACCGTTGCTGCCTGACCAAAGGTATCGGCAACCGTTTGTCGCTGGTGAATCACTGTGTTCAGAATCGGAACCCCGATATTGTTCAAAACTGCCATTGCTTCATCTTTAAGCCGGGTTCCTTTGACTGCCCGCGACACAAAGACCGCCGCCTGGGGCAACTCGTTTCGCACTGCCTGTGCTTGACGAATTAGCTCGATCGCATCCGAAGCCGATCGTAAATCAACGCCTGTTGGCTGACAGGGAATCACCGCCAAATCCGCCGTCAAGACAATGCTCCTGGTCGCATCCGACAATCCGGCAGGACCATCCACGACAATGTAATCATAGCGATCGGCATGCTCAGGAATTCGCGCCAGCAGCTCATCGGCGGTTTGAATCACCTGAAACGGAATCGGATCTTCCAACGTTTCCAACCAAATCGAACTCGATCGCTGTGCGTCTGCATCAATCAGCATCACTTTACGCTGCTGGTGAAAGAGCCAGTAGGCAAAATGAACTGAGGTGGTGGATTTTGCACAGCCCCCTTTCTGATTCACAAATGCAACAACTGACATACCGTTTCCAGCCTCGTATTGAACTGTTAAAACGTTAAGCGATCCTCACTGTACTGCATTCCGGGCTGTATTCCAGTGACGAAACCTGATTCCAGGGGTGGGGCGATCGGTTTAACCCAAGCAAGGGTCGAGGCAAAGCCGTTGCTCCGAGAGCGTGTTCGACAGCGTCATATTCTTACAAAGTAATCCAGTCAACAACTGAGAAACGTTCGCGATACCGTCGTCATACGTCTGTCACACTCAGGGCTTACATTAATTCTCGTGATGCTAACTCATCTGCTTGTGGCAGAGTTTAACCTCCAAAACTGGAGGTTTTTTATTGGCTGATTAGCCCAGGCAAGGCAAAAAGCGTGAGCTTCAAATCACCCACGCTCAGCACGAATCCGCGTTTATTCGCCTCCCAGCTTGTCACGAAACAATTTTCCGGCAGAAAACACAGGCACAGTTGTCTCTGGAATGGTCATGGCTTCGCCTGTTTTGGGATTGCGTCCTTCTCTTGCCTGACGCTTCCGCGCTTCGAAAGAACCAAACCCGACCAGCGTAACTTTCTCCTCTTCGGAAACCGCTTCCATGATTACTTCCAAAACCGCAGACAGAATTGCATCTGCTTGCTTTTTGGTAACATCCGCTTTCTCTGCAACTTTATCCACTAATTCGCCTTTATTCATGATTTTTCAAACCCCAAATACTTTGCCGGAATTCTATCACAGGCATTTCAAAGCGGCAGATGGTTTAAGCGGTTTTATGCAAAAAAATCTTCCAATTAGTAGATTTATCTTAAAAGGTTGGGAGCGGCTACTAGCGAACGTTTTAAGGTAGAAGAAATAAGCGATCGGGAGAAAGGCAAGATGGGACTGGGAATGCTGATTGACGGCAAATGGGTTTCAGAGCGCGAGCAAGAAGATAAAAAGGGACGGTTCATGCGCCCAGATACGACCTTTCGCGATCGAATCACCGCAGACGGATCGAGCGGCTTTAAAGCTGAGTCAGGACGCTATCACCTCTACGTTTCCCTGGCTTGTCCCTGGGCACAGCGAACGCTGATCGTCCGCGAACTGAAGGGATTAACGAACGCAATCTCCGTGTCGATCGTCAATCCTGTGATGGGCGAGAATAGCTGGGAATTTACCGACGCGCCCGGCGTGATTCCTGATTCGATCAATCATGCCCGCTATCTCTGGGAGGTGTACACCAAAGTCGATTCCCAATATACCGGACGAGTCACCGTTCCTGTGCTCTGGGATAAGCAGACAGGCACGATCGTCAACAATGAATCTCGCGATATCATTCGGATGCTCGACACCGAATTTAACGAAGTCACCAATAGCCCGATCGATCTCTACCCAGCAGATCTGCATACTGAAATTGATGAGACGATCGACGCGATCTATCAACCAATCAACAATGGCGTCTATCGCTCAGGATTCGCTACCACTCAGGAAGCCTACGACGAAGCCGTCACTGAACTGTTTGACGCGCTGAACTATTACGAAGACCTGCTTGGTCGCCAGCGTTACCTCTGCGGTAATCGCCTCACAGAGGCAGATGTTTGTCTGTTCACGACCCTGCTGCGCTTTGATCCGGTTTACTATGTGCATTTCAAGTGCAACCTGCGCCGCATTGTAGACTACCCCAATCTCTGGGGCTATGTGCGCGACATCTACCAGCATCCCGGCGTGAAAGAAACCTGCAACCTCGACCACATCAAGCAGCACTACTATCGCAGCCACCCCAAGGTCAATCCCAGCGGCATCGTTCCAAAAGGACCAATTATTGACTTTGAAACTCCCCACGATCGCGATCGTCAATTTGATGCGCTTGCGGTCGGCTTTGGCTCCCTGGGTTAAAACACGGCTCCCCCGCCCACCCTCCTATCTTATTTCCCTCTTCACCCATTTACTCTCTCTCCCCATCCCCCAAACCTCGTATTGGCAGAATTCGCCAAACCCCCTAAACTAGGGGGAATCCGTTTAGTACATCTGCTCCTAGCATGACGGCTGCGCTCTCCCCGACTCCGGCTGAATTCTCTTCCTTGGAACAGGCACTCAAGCATTTCTTTGGCTACGATCGCTTCCGTCCGGGACAGCGGGATGTGATCGAGGCGGTGCTGGAAGGGCAGGATTTGCTGGTCGTGATGCCGACGGGGGGCGGTAAATCGCTTTGTTTTCAGCTTCCGGCTCTGCTCAAACCGGGGGTGACGATCGTGGTTTCGCCCCTGATTGCGCTGATGCAGGATCAGGTGCAGTCCCTCTGCGATAACGGGATCGGCGCAACGTTTCTTAACAGCACTGTCAGTCCCCTGGAAGTCCGATCGCGGGCAGCCCAAATTTTGCGGGGCGAAACGAAACTGCTTTATGTGGCTCCCGAACGATTGCTGAGTGAACAGTTTCTTCTCTTTCTTGATCAAATTCACAGCACGATCGGCATTGCTGGATTTGCAATCGACGAAGCTCACTGCGTTTCCGAGTGGGGACATGACTTTCGCCCGGAGTATCGTCAGCTTGTTTCGGTGCGATCGCAGTTTCCCGAAGTTTCCATGCTGGCATTGACGGCAACGGCAACTGAGCGTGTCCGGCAAGATATTATCGAGCAGCTTGATTTGCGGCAGCCGATCGTCCATATCGCTAGCTTTAATCGGCAAAACCTGAGCTACGAGATTCGCTCCAAGCAGAAAAACGCCTACGCCGAACTATTGCAGCTCGTGCGCCAAAATTCTGGGTCGGGCATTATCTACTGCCTCAGCCGCAAAAAAGTAGACGAACTCACCTATCGCCTTCAGCAGGACGGCATTGCTGCCCTTGCCTATCACGCCGGGATGCCGGACACCGATCGCGCCACGAATCAAACCCGCTTTATCCGGGACGATGTGCGAATTATGGTCGCGACGATCGCATTTGGCATGGGCATTAATAAGCCGGATGTGCGGTTTGTGATTCACTATGATCTGCCCCGCAATCTGGAAGGCTATTACCAGGAATCGGGACGCGCCGGACGAGATGGAGAACCTGCCCACTGCATTCTTTTCTTTAGCTACGGCGACTTAAAGACGATCGATTATTTGATCGACCAGAAGCCTGACCCCAACGAGCAGCAAATCGCCCGTCAGCAGCTTCGTCAGGTGGTGGACTATGCCGAAGGAACCGACTGCCGCCGCCGCATTCAGCTCAGCTATTTTGGCGAACGCTTTGAAGGAAATTGCCGCAACTGCGATAACTGCCTTCAGCCCAAACCGCTCGAAGACTGGACGATCGAGGCGCAAAAGTTTCTCTCCTGCGTGGCGCGATGCCAGGAAAGATTCGGCATAACCTATATTATTGATGTGCTACGCGGCTCCAAAGATAAGCGCATTTTGCAAAACCAGCACGACCAGCTTTCCACCTACGGCATTGGCAAAAACCGCAGCACAGACGCCTGGAGAATACTCGGACGATCGCTCCTGCATCAGGGCTTAGTGAGTGAAACCAGCGACGGCTACTCTGTTCTCAAGCTCAACCCGCAAAGCTGGGAAGTCCTTCGCAAGCAGCGATCGGTTTTTGTGGCGATTCCTAAGCGAACTGACGAAGGCGATCGTCCCGACTCACCGAAACGTCTCAAAGCAGAGCAGCTCTTTGAACACCTGCGTGCCCTCCGCAAACAAATCGCCGACGAGCAATCTGTTCCGCCCTACGTGGTCTTTCCTGATTCCAGCCTGCGCCTGATGGCACAATCCCAGCCCCAATCGCTCACCGACTTCGCTCAAATCTCTGGCGTGGGAACCCATAAGTTGACCCATTACGGACCCCGCTTCGTGAAGGCGATCGAGGATTTTTGTCAGCAGTATGATTCTGTTCAATCCGCACCTGCAGACGATTAAGCACTCAATGCCTGGGTTCGAGCCAAGATAGCAACCCCTGTGCCTGAATTGCCCGATCGCTAAGAAATTGCCCAATTTCTGCTGTTCCCATTTCGATCGGGTGGCGTTTGTTATGAAATAGGATAAACCGTCGAATCCAAACCACGTCGCTCTCCTCAGTCCGGTAGGAGTAGTGCTTCATGTGAATAACATTACGGACTTGGTCTAATAATTTTCGAGGTCGTTGTTCCATGCCAACACCCTGGATTCCGTCTAATTCCGTTTCTGGGATTTTAGGCAGAATTCAAGGCGAAAACAGACCGAAGAAACGCTGAAGAATTCGGGCTAATACCCAAAATCAGGGGTATTATACGGAAAATTCGTCGGGCTAATGTCCGATTTGGGGGATTAGACAGAATTGATTCAGGCTAATTGCCTCTATAGGGTAGATAGCCCGAATTAAT
>JACJNZ010000036.1 GCA_014695325.1 Cyanobacteria bacterium FACHB-502
ACGGCATTAATTGCTTTGCGACGCAGGTCGTCACCATAAGGGGAAGGCATAGGCACTTCTAGACGCTGGTTTTCCCCTAGCCTAGCGTTCTAACCTAATCGCGTAAAGCTATACACTCCCAACTGCTACAAAGCACTCGACTTGCTACATCGCACCGCTACCCACACCTCTTTTGGCTGGCAAGGGCAATTGCCTCAGTTCAGAAGTCCGTAATTTCACCCTTAGCAAATTGACTTGGTATTAAATAGAACTGAGAAGTCCTTAAAGGAGTGTTCTGTGAAAAAACTACTGGTGATGAGCGGTATTGCTTTGTGTAGCTTAGTTCTGTGCTTGCCTGCTATTGCTCAAGACATAAGTGTGGATGTGTACGAAGACGGCAGCGCGACGGCGGTGGATAGCGAGGGCAACGCGGCCTATGTCGATGCAGACGGCAGCGTCACGACCGTGGATAGCGAAGGCAATGTGGAACATGAAGATGTCGATGGCAGCGTCACTGTGATGGACAGCGAGGGCAACATAGGCTATGCCGATGAAAACGGCGCCGTTGGCATCAGTGCCGATGGGGATGTCTTTGTAGAAGAGTAGGAATCTCAGAGCGATCGGACGTCTTAGTTCTTGGGTTTGCGAGGAGGGCTGATCGTCATTTTGAAACTTGGCCGAAAAGAAACATTGGGCGAATTCTTGTAGTATGCCTGAAACGCTCGCTGCTTTATCAAGCCTAGTAAACGTGCTGCCGAACTGACTCATTTTCGGCAATCGTAGAGGTGGTAATGATGGAGTTGAACTGCAATGCCGTCTTGGCCGCCGTGCGGTTAACAGGCGGCATCTGTTCCAACGATGTGTTGTGTCGCGCCGATACTAGGGTTTTCAAGCACTAACATAGTTGCACCATGCGCTGACACAACAATTGCTTAGACTGAATCTTTCCGCCTAAAATCCTAATTTGGCGATAAGGCGGAAAAATTTAGTCTAACTACCCCTTCGATCGCATCCATCAAGCCGCTTCTCATCAAGTTCTGGAAAAACAAATATAGATTGCGGATGCTCACTTTTCCTCAACGGCGGGTCTGGTATCAAGCAAGTAGGGAATCACGCCATACTTGCGGGGAGTTCGTTCCAGTTTTCCATTCACAGCGGCAACATCCGCCTTACTGCGATCGATCTCACGGCTCTTAAGCAACCAGTAAGCCGCAAACGTCCAGATGCCCGCAACCTCAATAAAAAACACCGTGCGCGTGCCAAAGGGACGAAGCTGAAAAAACTCCAGCACGGCAACCACCAGCGGAAATACCCACATCACCGTACCAATGATGCGATACCACCGTTTGTAGAACTCCCTCGCATCCGAATCTTTAATCAGCGGTAGCGTATCGCCAGACCGGAAAATACAGACATAGCCGATCGTCAGAAAAAATAGAATTGCGGCAATTCCATGAACCGAGACTTTTGGGCAGGTTACGCCACAGGTCCAGTCCATTGGAAACATTGCGACGATGATCAGCAGTACTCCAGCAATATTGAGGGCTATGTTCTCACGCCGTCCATACCCCCGGTAGAGCACCAGGAAAACGCCGATCGCCCAGAGAATGCCAACAAACCAGTTCCGCATTACCCCGTTGCCTGCAACCTCAAACAGTCCTGGGGGTTGCCCTGTCGACACAAAGGCATGGTAATAGGCACTGATTGAATCCTGAAGCGGCAGTCCATACTTGAGGATTCCCCAAACTGACAGAATTACTGGGAGCGCGATCGCCAGGTAACCAATCCCACGCCGGAGCGCACCGTAGGTCGTAACGATGTGCTCCTCAATAGAAGATGGACCCGAGGATAAACGAGTTTGAGTCATATTGAGTCACTCACTTACTTTATTTGTTTGACAGCTTGATCTGTCTGATACAACAAACCCGTCCTGAGTGAGTCCGTAGAACTTAAATAAGGTTCACATCTCCCAGGCAAAACCCCTTCAGATTGATTAGTTTTAAGTGCGATCGGGTTCGGCATCAATCCATCACTCAACAACGACCCCGTTCACCCGCCGCTATTAACTTTTCGGACTCAATCAACTATCTCTCAACGGTGGGTGTGCAACGGGATTGCTATGAGGCGCGCTCTGGTGGTTTTTCGACCAAATCCACATCATGAGGCGAGGCAACATAAATGAGTTGATCGATCCATTCTTCATTTTCGTAAAGGAAGCCACGACGAATACACTCTTTTTGCATTCCGACACTTTCCGCCAAGGCAATGGATGCTTGATTATCTAGATTAATGATAGCTTCGATCCGGTGATAACCAAGCGACTCAAAACCCGCAATTAAGGCGGCTCGAACTGCTTCTTTGCCAATGCCTTTCCGCCAATGTTGGTTATGAATTTCATATCCGATTACTGCCCACTGGTAGTTGTCACGTCGAATTGTGATCAAGTCAACGTTTCCAAAATGCTGCCTTGTATAGCGATCAAAAATTCCAAAGATGAAGAAGAGATCAGATAGAGCTTCTTGTTGATGTCGCTGACATAGATTCGTGAACCATTCGCGATCGCAATGTTCCAAGCTCACCAACCCATCGTCGTATTGATGCTGGCTTTCCATGCGTCCAGCAAAGCCAGCAATCCAATAATCGTAATCACCTGGCTGCTGAGGGCGAAGGATTAGGCGTTCGGTTGTGAGGGTCAATTTCCAGACCGTTTCAGCCATTATCTACACCAGTGCAACTCGCAAACTTGCTCAATTTTATCTTGGTACTGAGTAGCAACAGTCCTCATCTAAAACCTGAGCCGCATAACTTTCATAGACTGAATTATTCTGTCGATCCACCTATTTTAGAGAGTGATATACAGAATCGTTCTGCCGATTCATCCAGTTTCGGGAGATCGGCAAAATAATTCTGCATAATAAGCTCATTTAGGCGGAGCGACAGAGACTTTCTGTTTATCTTTATACGTAGTATGGATGTAACTTTAGGTATATTTTTTACATAGTATATCTTCCCTACTCATTCCTTTCATGCAGCCACCTCCTAAGTTGGAGTGTGGTTCCTGCGGCTGTCATCAAGCGATCGCCATCGGGGTGGAAACTTACCCCCACACCCAGGACTTGAAATCTTGCCAGGTTCTCAAGCATGCTCCGGTATGAACATTCCAGGGATTCACGATCAAGTCTTGCCCTCCACTCGCCAGCATTTTGCCATCGGCGCTAAAGTTTAGCGCGCGAATCCAATCGTTATACGCATGGAGGATGTGAATAGGCTGACCAGTCTGACTATTCCAAAGGCGAATTGTATGATCACCACAACTGCCCGTTAATAGGGAGCCATTTGGGCTGAACTGCACGGAAAAAACGTGAGAAGTATGCCCTTAACCAATCCATCCCTGCTAAAGCCTTTCGAGGTGAACTGGTTAAACAAGATCCTAATGATGAACCTGCCTCAGTGTTGCTCGATCGAATTCGGGCAGAACGAGAAAAAGCGCAAGATCAGATTCAGGTTTAGGAAGTAGCCGCTGGAAGTTAGTGACCGTGCCACCCAGGCGATTACGCAGGTTCGTTTCAATTTGTAGAACCAGGACATCCCGGCTCCAGCCATTTTCAATCGCTTGCTCAGCGTACCAGAGCCGTTCAGCGGGGTCTTTGAGCTTTTCAAGCAGGCGATGTTATGTCGCCAGAGCAATTGTGCAACGCTGTGTTGCACGACTTCTTCGTCAGGGTAGGCCTCGGCAAGGGTTCGCATGTATCTGAGGTTGCGAAAGGATTTGAGCGATCACCCCTCTCTCGACCGCTACTCAATTCTGGGCAAGGTCATCTACTCAACCCTTCCTTTGTTTGCCTGACGACTTCGACTCCTCTGTCCTTTTGTGCCTTTGCTGCCTTGTTGCACTCTCTCAGGCATTCCAGATTGATAGCAAGGTTCTCTAAACTGCCGATATTGAGAAGCACACAAAACTTGCCCTCGAGCAATAATCACCTGCCACTCTGCTTCAATCGGCTTTTCTGGTGCGACAACAACCAGCAAGTTTGGGTCTTCCAAATAGTGGCGTTTCATAAAATTGTCTAAATTAGTCAGTTCTCTGAGGGAATAAAGCCCACCTGCAAAAGGCTTAAGCGGGCTGTTCGGGCGAATAAACAAATGTTTGCTCCCCTGAAGATCAACAGGCAGTTGAGGATTATCAATATTGGAAGAGAACAATTCTGACAGGGGTAAAATCTGCCCTTCTGCATTCAACAGCTAGGGTTTGAGATGGGGATAGTAGTGGGTGCAGTAATACTGTTCAATCGTCCCGATGATTCCTGGTGTCCAGGATAAACCGGAATTCTGGATTTGTTGAGCGATGTGAAGTGAGCCGTAGAAAATGAGGCACTCTGTTGAAGAAAAGAAGCGTTGATAATCTGTGTTGCCTCTGGTGTAGTCAATAATTTTGACATTGTGTCCTTGCTTTTAGATCTCAGATGCCAGCGGAGTCATAGAGCAGCCAAAAACACCGTCTTCTAAAATCCAGTTAACCATCTAGCTACTCTCGTTCCAGTTATGGATGTATCTACTGTAGCTTTTAGGCGATCGTCCCCCAACCCTTCATTGCACCAGACTGTTGAGGGTGATCGGATAGGACTAAGGCTACTGGCAGCCGGTGAATGTCGCCATTAGCGGTAGTTGCGATACACTTCTTATTGCCGATAATGTCTAACAATTAAGAGGCAAATAATTATGGAATTCAACCCAAACAACAATGTTGTTAAACTCTGCCTTCAAGGTATGGGCATGGAAGAAAAAGGCAAACCTGAAGAAGCAAGTGAATTTTTTCTTCAAGCCTGGAACGAAGCGACAAGCGACTTTGAGAAATTTATTTCAGCTCATTATGTAGCCCGACATCAAAAGAATGTTTCCGACAGATTAAAATGGCTCGAAACGGCTTTGGAGTTTGCATTAAAAATAAATAACGACTCCGTTAAGAGTGCTTTCCCTTCTTTATATTCAAACATTGCCAAATGCTATGAGGACTTAAGCAACCCTGACAAGGCAAAAAAGTGTTATGAATTAGCAACTTCGTTTAAGGATAAACCTTCTGACAAAGGCCCCTTTTATCATGGAACGAAAGCAGATTTGCAGGTTGGCGATTTGCTGACAGCGGGGGGCAGTTCTAATTACAAACCTGAACTCAAAATGAATCACATTTATTTCACAGCCCTTGTTAATGGGGCGGGACTAGCTGCTGCATTAGCAAAAGGCGATGGACGTGAATATGTTTATATCGTTGAACCGACAGGGGATTTTGAAAATGACCCGAATGTTACAGACAAAAAGTTCCCGGGCAATCCGACACGCTCATATCGCTCCCAAGCGCCATTAAAAATCATTGGCGAAGTAACAGATTGGGTGAGACAAACACCTGATGAACTCCAAAAATGGCGTGAAAAGTTGGCCAATAACAAAGGAGAGATTATTAATTGATTTCTGAGATGCCCACATCCTGCTCATAAAACAACGAGCCGTTGCGAGAGGGAACTGCCGCCGCTGATGTGGGGCGTTAACTCTTCTCATCACTATCCTCACCGATCGCCTTGAGATACGCCTCAGCCGCTGCCTGCTTAAACACCCCTTTCGTGTACCGTTGAAACACGCGATCGCTCTTGATCCCCATCAACTCCTTCCCAAACAGGGGATCAACACCCCGCCGTGTTACCTCTGTTCCAAACGTGTGGCGGAAGCGGTGTGGATTAATGTCTTCTACCCCAGCAACTAACCCCAGCTTTCGCACCATTTTGTGCAGCCCTTTGTAGCCTAACCTCTGCCCCTTATTCTTCGGGTCCTGCGCTAGAAACATCGGACTCTCCGGCAGTGGTTCAAACACCCCGCCCTGCTGCCGTCGCCACTCTAAATAAGCTTCCAGGTACGATCGCGCCTCCCGGCTCAACGGCAACTCACTCACGTTCTGCCCCTTGGATCGATGCACCTTCAGCATCTTGCCGTTCCAATGCTCCACATTGAGAGCAGACGCTTCTGATGCTCGCAGTCCATGACTCAGCACTGCCACGATCGCCCGGTCGCGCACCCGTGTTGCATCATCAAAACTCAACGCTTCCCATAGCAGACTCAAATCCTCCGTCTCTAGATGATCTGCCTGGGGTTCCTCCTGCCGCTCCAGATCGATTGCATCCGTAGGCAACGGTTGATTCATCGGATAGCCATTGCTCCGGCGGAGCCAACCATAGAACGATCGCAGCGTATTCAGTACATGATTAATCGACGTGGGCTTCAATCCCTTCGACTTTAGCTCCCGTCGATATTTCCCAATGTCGCTGGGGGTGACGTCTAGCCAGGACTTATTGCACCAGGCAGCAAACCGAACTAGTTGTCCTCGGTAAGCCCGCTGTGTATTCTCCGCCTTGCCGGTCTGCC
Organism: Cyanobacteria bacterium FACHB-502; assembly: GCA_014695325.1. GTDB lineage: Bacteria > Cyanobacteriota > Cyanobacteriia > Elainellales > Elainellaceae > Leptolyngbya_A. The sequence continues at coordinate 6,391 of JACJNZ010000036.1, forward strand.
GCAGGAACTCCTCGACTTGCCAGTGACGTAAATCCGGGGGTTCCGATCGCCGAGGTTCCTCCTTCTTGCCGCCCTCAAGGGGCACGATCACGATCGGGAGGATGGGGCTAGGGGGGGAGTCAGGCATGGTTGGAGCAGAAGTTACGTCGATATCAGGTAGAGATAAGCGAAATCATCTCTATCTAACAATTCTAAGACAACTTTCATGTCCAATCTTCTCAAAGTCTCTCTAATCAAGCCTTTGAAGGCAATCGGGATCATGCTAAACCTTGCTCAACTTGATGCGTGTCAAAATAAGGTCAAGCATTACGAATCTGACACGCATCAAAACTGAAATACCCAGACCTGAACGCCAGACTCGTAGAGCTAGAAACCGAGATTGCTGCCCTTCAAGCAGCGGGAGAGAGCTTGCTCAATGCCCGGATTGACTCCTCAGTTCCAGGTGGGACAACGGTGCGAGGGCAACTCTCAGTTCAGTATCGCTTGAGAGTGCAGGGGCAGAAGGCGCGCTACTTGAAAGTGTCCCAAGTGGCAGAAACGCGAGCGGCGATCGAGCACTGTAGCTTGAGTAGCATCAACTAAGGTTGCGTCGCAAAGATTTTAGGGAATTATATAAATGTTTGTGTCAAAGGCCAGGAAATGAGAGCTAATGAACGACTAGACCCAAGGCACTCGCACTATGACTTTTCGACCTGAACTGCTCGATGAATTGCTCAAAGGCTATGAGACTTCCGAAGACCTGCTGGGGGATGGAGGGATACTCAAACAGCTAACGGCTGTTTTGGTGAAACGCTGCTTGAACGCGGAAATGAAAACCATCTGGAAGAGCAACAGGCGGAGCCTACAAGCCAAAGCAAACCCGTTCGTAATCGCGGCACTGGGCACAGCGAGAAGACTATCAAAGGAGAGCTTGGAGAGGCTCAAATCAGCGTCTCTCGCGACCGCAACAGTAAGTTTGAACCCATCATCGTTAAGAAGGGACAGACCCGCTTTGACGGCTTTGACGACAAGGTCTTGTCCCTCTATCCCAGAGGCATGAGTACCCGCGATATCCAGGCACAACTGTAAGACCTGTATGGCGTAGAAGTCTCAGCTGGGTTGATTTCTAATGTCCCCGATGCCGTCGAGCAGGAGCGTAAAGTTTGACACAATCGAGCTTTGGCTCCGGTTTATTCCATCGTCTATTTTGATACCCTTGTGGTCAAAGCTAGACAGATGGACGGGTAGTTAACAAAGCAATTCACCTGGTATGAATAGCTAATGCATAACAAAAATGTCCCACTAGTTTAGAACTACGCCTGAGAGAAAAGCTACTCCAATTCCAGCCAGTGTAAATCCAGCAAAACGTAAATTCATAGTCTGCTGTTCTCTACTCCCTCCCATTCTCTCAACGGTGAGATAAACACCAATCGCTATAGCCATTTGAATGGTCGTAAACCCAACTAAGTATGCCAGCAAAGGGAACATCTCTGAACCGACTACAGCTTCACCATAGGCATAGCCATGGAACAACCCTGCTACGGCTGCAAGGGCGATGACCACTCCTGATGGTAGGGAATTTTTCAGAGCTAAGAGTAGCCCAAATAGCAATACTGAGGCGGAAATGAAAAATTCAGGGGCAGGCAAATCAACATTCAATAAATGCACAATTGTGCCAACCAAAGAAGCAACGACAAAAGAAACTGGAATGAGCAATCCCCGCTGAAATACAACAGCCACAAACCCTACAGCAATCACAAAGGCTAGATGGTCAGGTCCAATTACTGGATGCCCCAGACCTGATAAAAAACCTTCAAAAACATTGGCAGGGGCTTTATCCCCAAAAGGATGGTGAGCCAGAGCCGGAGAACTTGAAAGTAATAAGCTGGAACCAGTCAGTCCACAGATTACCAGCTTTCGATTCAACAATGTGGAAAATTTAGCGTACATCGGGGTTGCTTCCTAAGTGTGTCTTGTGTATCGAGAACTGCAACTGTCATGAGTCGTAAGCTAATTACCTGACACGTTTCTAATGCAGATCGGATAAGACAGAGTGAAACCCAACATTAGACAATAGCTTGAGGTACGTTGAGTTTCGCTATCGCGCAATCAAACCTATCAGGTATCAAGCCTTTTAGACATTTTCAGTCAGCCGAGTTTGCAGCATTTTCATGGCAACGTTCGCAGTTCAGTAGAACGTCTAGCTTTTCATCGAGTTCTGCTTTGTCTATTAGACCGGCTTCCAGCACCAGCTTCTCTAAAACGGCATACCAGCGCTGGTAATAATCCCAGGTGGAGTCGTTCAGGTCGTGCTCTGACTCCCATTCGCTGATGGTGGCAATCAGGTTCTGGCGAAAGTCTTCCCACTCGTAGTGCCCCTTTTTTGACAGCGCAATGGCGAGGGCAAAGGCGACCTGCTCCCAACTGCGACTGAAGGCAAGCTGCCCATTCTTGCGGGGAGGAGATTCTTCACTGCCCATCAAACTGGAAGCAGCAAAATGTTCAAATCGAGTAAACATGGAAGTTTCGCCAGTAAGTAAGGTAGGGGTGGCAATAATTGTCAAATACAATAGGGTAAGAAAACCGCAGGACTGACAGTCTAGGGTGCGGTAACTTTTGCCACGCCCATCATTGATTCTGGAGTGACTAAAGACGCCAGTTCTTCTTCGCTCATGTGATCAGTACCTGGAGGTTTTTCGGGCAGTACCCACCAGCGAATTTGCCCGCTACTATCCCAGACGCGAATATCTACGGAGCCGTCTAGATCCAGACCGAACTCCTTGAGTACCTTTCTAGGTTCACGGGCAGCTCTAGCCCGAAAGGTGGGGTCTTTGTACCAGTAGGGGGGCAGCCCCAGAGTTGGCCAGGGGTAGCAGGAGCACAGCGTACAGATAATCAGGTTGTGGACTGAGGAAGTATTCTCAGCTACCCGCATATGTTCACCCTCTGCTCCAGACATACCCGTTGTCATGCCCAGGGAAGTACAGGCTGCATTGCAATCTTTAATCAACAGTTCCTTAAATTCTGGATTGACCCAAGCTTTGGCGACCAGTTTAGCCCCATTGAAAGGTCCCATTTGGGAATCAAAATATTCCAAAACTTTGTTGACGGTTTCGCTACCAATAATGCCCTTTTCAATTAGGAGGGCTTCGAGTGCTCTGACTTTGGCGGCGCTTTCCAGCTCACGGTTGGGGCTGTAGCTAAACCGCTCATCTCCAGGAATTGACATAGATACCTCATTTCAAGGACATTAAGACTAGGCTGCTTCGAGATAGATTTCAAACAAATCAGCATAGAAGGTTGAACCAGGCTCGGCTAAATCTTCACCCCAAATGTCTTTAGAGTCGAAGCGGACGCTGTAACTAGGCTGAGCTAGTTCCAAACCATCGGAAGGACCCGGGAAATAGGCGTAGCAACCTTCGTAGACCAGATCGATCACCCCAGGTTTGCCACGCAGGTGACCGGGCAGCCGGGTATGTTCTGCCACCGGCATGTCTTTAACAACCACGCCATCTCCTACGGTAAACTTCGGTTGAATGTCGATATCTCGTTTTGGGGAATCGCCAAGCTGCAAATACTTAATAACCTGATTATCGATAGCAGGAATCTCTTTTTCAGGTAATGGAGTGGGATCAACGTTTCCCTCTTTGAGATAAAAGTTGGTTTTCTCGTCGAGTTCTTCCTGAGAGATGTACCCTTTTTCTACGAAGAAGCCAGAGATTCCTCCTAACCATTTTTCGTAATAGCGCAGTCTGAAATAGTCAAACGGGTTCATGGCTTCTGCGCCCCGGCGCAGGTCTGCCCAAGTCCAGATATCCTTAAAGGCGGTTGGAACTTGGTTGATGGGGTATTGAGGCAAGGCTTCTTTAAGGTGAGCGCTCAACCCCATCATGGCAGCGTGAATGCCAAAAATGCGCTTTTCCCAGGGTTCAACGAATACCTTTTTCTGGAAGTCCACAGGACCAAGTCCTTCTAGACCTCCAAGGGAGTGTTGTAGTTTCATCAGCAGTTGATCTCCTCTTTTACGTAATTAGCGATGCACAAATAGAGTTGAATTAATCTTGGAAGGCAATATTTCCTCTGAGGAATGCAGTGAATTTAGGCTGATGGGTCGAGCCTACCCTCCAATTCAACTTCTGATTTTTCTTGCTCCTTCGCCTGCTCTGGCTACAGCGGGAGTAGTAGTCAAAGCCTTACCCCATGCCTCGGATAGATAGCCAAGGATGTTCCCCAAAATCATAGCTGCGATCGCAATTAAAACAGGGTTATTGGGCAGGGAAGCAGTCACGGGCAACCCGGTCACGGCAACGGTGCCAACAGTTTGCGAAAAGCCCCAAACAATTGCTGGTGTAACGCCGTGGGTAAAGGGCAGCTTAGATGCCTGCACCATAGCAGCACTACCAATGCCTACACAGATAGCAGCAACTAGTGGAGTATTGCCAATCAAATCAATAGACCACAGCGACAGTGCTGCAATGATAATGCCCGTGATATTACAGAAAATAGACTTGATAAACCCCTGAACGCCGCCTCCCACAACAAAGAAAGAAGCCCATGCGGTAAAGGTAACCCAAACCGGTACTGGAATTACCGTTGCCGTCACAAAAACATCAACCCCGCCAAGCACGCCAATACTAATGGTTAATGCTTCGGATTGTTTCATGGCAGATTGCTCTCCGAAAGGATAATGTTGCAGTTACATCAAACACTCACTAAAACCAAGCCGCAGTTCAAGTTCGTCTAGATCACGACCAATAAATACCAGGTCATTACGTCGAACTTCATCGGGTTGCCAGGGGCGGCCGGGACGACCATCGAGGGTCATGTGAACGCCCTGGAAGACAAACCGCCGGTCTTCGTAGTCCATATTCAAAATCCCCTTCATGCGGAAAAGGTCGGGACCACGGGACTGTACTAGCTGATAGAGCCAGCGATTGAGTTTGTCGCCGTTGATGACACCTGGTTCCTGAATAGCGACGGAGGAAATGGTCTGGTCATGGTCGTGGGCATCCTCGTTTAGGAACTCCGGGTCGATGCTGAGGGCATTTTTCAGGTCGAAGGCACCGACTCCCAACACCGCATCCAAAGAAATTTGGCACTGCTCGGTCTGATAGGTTTTTGCGATTGCATTCATTCCCCGAATTCGGTGTTCCAGTTCCTCTAAAACCGGGGGCGACACTAGATCAACCTTGTTGAGCAAAATTACGTCGGCAAAGGCGATCTGCTCTTGGGCTTCGCTGCTGTCCCAGTGATCCCAAATGTATTTGGCATCAACTACGGTGACAATGGCATCGAGCAGGAGGCGCGATTTCATCACCTCATCCACAAAAAATGATTGAATTACCGGAGCTGGATCGGCTAGTCCCGTAGTTTCAATCATTAAATAATCAAAATCTTCAGAACGGTCTATCAAGTTGCTGATAATGCGAATCAGATCGCTACGTACGGTACAGCAGATACAGCCATTATTCATCTCGAAAATTTCTTCGTCAGCACCAATAACCAGTTGATTATCGATGCCAACCTCGCCAAACTCGTTAACAATAACCGCAATTCGCTTACCGTGTTGAGCTGTTAGGATGTAATTCAGCAGAGTTGTTTTGCCCGCGCCCAAGTAACCCGTCAGAACCGTTGTTGGAATAAAACTCTGCAAGGTGAAGTAACCTCCTTAGTCGTCCTGTCAGTCCGTTTGCAAAGAAAAATAAATAAACAAATAGAGATTGCTACTTCAAAATCTCAGAAAGACCAATAATCCAAAGCAGAAATCTTTCTAAAATACTTTAGCTGGACTATTGCTTTTGTTTTATCAACTTCATTGAAATTCTAAGCAAGCTAGGATTTATTAATTGTATATCAAGCAACATATTCTAAGTTATCGCAAATACCAAAGAGAATTTTTATAGTGTAAATTAACTCGCTTTATAACCACATCAATAAATGAGATGACTATTGGGAGAATGGTTAAGAATGTTGTGTATTGCAATAAATAACCGAAATTTACCCATGGAATGTGCAACGAGTTTCGTCGACCGTTCTAAAAGTTTTGTAAGGCAGAATCTAGGGGTTAAACAGCAGAATGAATAATGTGGTCGATGGTGTTCATTTGCTGGAGGGTTTATGGATAGCGATCGCTGTAATGGGACAAGAATGGAATGGTGTAGAGCTAGAAGTGACTGAAGAAGAACGGTTGCGTGTACCAAGCGAGTTTTGGAAAGCAGTGTTACTGGAACGGTACTAGTTAGGAAGTGAGTTTGTAGGGATCTGGAAGAAGCCCGTTCAACCTGTTGGCAGAAAATCAATGAAAATTTACAGCAGTAGATTCCCGGACACTTTGAAGTAGAGTAGGGTCGAAGGGTTGTCGTCCGATGGAATGTTTCAAGGAGAGGGCAACCACGCCTTAGAGCGTTTTAAGTTTAATTTCACCTGACTACTGAGATAAGCAGGAACTTGATTATGGTTCTGCAGAAACTTTGGCAGAGCTGCTCAATAGTTGTAACAGACTGCCGAAGCGGTTTACCAGAGCAAATAGCAAGGCAGAGAGTGCGACAAATAATACAGTGACACATGCCATAACAGGAGTGTAGCCATAGTGCAAGCTATTAAAAATCTTGATTGGCAAAGTTTCAACTGTAAAACCCGAAACCATGAATGAAACAATGTACTCATTTAAGCTGAAGACAAAAGCAAAGGCATATCCTGCAACTAGGTAGGGCTGAATCAGCGGAAGTACAATGGTTATAAAGACAACTGATTCATTTGCTCCCAGCGTTTTTGATGCCTCAACGACTGACGATCGAATCGATCGCAAGCCGAGTAGCGAGGTAACGAGTGGAAAGGGAACAAGGAGAATTGCATGGGAAAGTATCGTCGCGTAGATGCTCCCATAAGCACCGATTGATGCCCAAAAGCTGAGGAAACTAATTGCAATCACAACAGGCGGTAAGACGGCTGGTGCTAGACCGAGGTAAAATAGAAATTGGTGGTACCCCTTTCCAGTGCGCCAAAGAGAATAGGCGATCGGTATCGCAATCGATGATGCGATCGCAGCCGCAGCACAAGCAATTCCAAGGCTATTTGCCATTGGCAGGAGCCACTCTGACCGAGTAAACAACTCTCCATACCACTGAAAAGAAAATCCCCTCGGTGGAAATATCAAACTCTTAGTGGAATTGACAGAGACACCGCCCACGACCAGAAGTGGCGCAGCTAAAAATAATAAAACACCGCTAATTAACCCGTTTCGGAGCCAGTGATTCATAAATCTGTCTCCTGATCTGAAGTTGAAGAAATTAGGCAGACCAGCACAAGCGTCAGCAGCATCAGCATCAGTGACAGTGCCGCAGCGAAGGGTAAGTTGGATTGCTGAATTGCCTGATCCGTAATTAAAACTGAAATGGTCCAGTGCTGGGGGTTGCCAAGCATCTGCGGAATTAGATAGGAGCCGATCGCAAAGATAAAGGCAAAGAGGAAAGCCGTAACGATCGCACGTCGCTGCATCGGTAGAATGATGTCAAAAAACGTGCGAACTGGAGAGGCACCTAAGGTTTGTGCAGCCTCGGAGACTTCAGGATTTAACCGGGCGACAGAAGGATAGAATACTAAAACGGCAAAGGGTAAAGTGCGATAGGTCAACGCTAGGAGTACAGCAGCAAGTCCTGGTGCCCAAGCAACTGCCTGGGGGAGAAGTTTTAGGAAAACCAGTAGATTCGATAGTCCGGCTGACTCCGACAGCAGCACTGACCAGCTAAAACTAATAATTACTTCTGAGAGCGATAGTACCGATAGGATAAAAATCAAAATAAAGACTTGAGCGGTTTGAGAGAGCTGAGTGAGCAGATAGGTAAACGGAAATGCAACTCCGACACAGCAACTTGCTGCGACTGCTGCGAAGATAAAGGAGAAAACCGTTTGACGGAGAAATAGCGGCGTAAAAAACCGAAGATAGTGGCTTAAATCAAAACCAGGACTGTAGAAACCTGCTGGAGCGCGTTGAGCTACACTGACGATCAGCGTCATGCAAAGCGGGATCAGCAGAAATATCCCCAGCATTACTGGTGGATAGAGCATTCTCAGCAAGCGTAGCTTACCCGTTAATTGATCTGCCCTGGTAGCAGGAGCGGGTCTAGCGATAGATTTTATACTCATTGCAGGATAATGCAGGAGTTGGCTGAAAAGGAAGCAGTCACTGTATCGCCCTGAGCCAGACGGGGTCTAGCTTTCGGTAAAACTGTGCTAACAACTTTGCGTCCCCGACAGTCTAGATGTATTTCTACACTGGAGCCAATATCCCGAATAAAAGTAACAGTGCCAGGAATGCAGTTGCGACCTGATGGTTGCCCTGGCACTACGGTCACATCTTCAGGACGAACGCCAATACTGACCTGTTGCCCTGAACTGAAGCGATCGCCCAGTTGCCATCCAGTGAACAGCACCCCCTCTACTTCGATCGCCGTCTCATTGCAAACAACCCCTCGCAGGAGATTGTTGGTGCCAATAAAGTCTGCAACAAAGGGATCTGTGGGATGACGATAGATCTCTAACGGTTTACCGACCTGCCGAATTTTGCCCTCGTTCATGACGACCACTCGATCAGATATGGTCATTGCTTCTTGCTGGTCATGGGTGACCAAAATGGTTGTAATGCCCAAACGCTGCTGAAGCAGTCGTAGCTCTAGCTGCATGGCTTCTCGTAACTTGGCATCCAGGGCAGAAAAGGGTTCGTCCAGCAAAAGTAGTTTGGGATGACGCGCTAAGGCACGAGCAATTGCAACACGCTGCTGCTGCCCTCCTGAAAGCTGGGAGATTCTGCGCGATTTTACCCCCGGTAAACACACTAGCTCCAGTAACTCATCCACTTGCTTTTCCTGCTGAGATTTCGGAACTCTCTGAATGCGTAATGCATAGGCAATATTTTCACCCACTGTCATGTGCGGAAATAAAGCTAAGGATTGAAACACCATGCCAATATCGCGTTGATGGGTTGGCACCTCTGTAATGTCTCGACTTCCTAAGAAGATTTGTCCGCCATCAGAAGTTTCTAAGCCTGCAATTAATCGCAGCAGCGTTGTCTTGCCGCAACCTGACGGTCCCAGAAAAGAGACTAACTCTCCTGAGAAAATTTCAAGATCAATATAATCGACTGCATTGACAGCACCAAAATGTTTGGTGATACTCTTCAGACCTAAATAAGCCATGTCTATTACCTCAGCCTGAGAACAAAAGACACTAGCTCGTTATCATTTCTGTCCACTTTTGAGCAATCCAGTCTCCTTGCTCCATGTAGGTGCGGTAAGCAGGAATAATGGGCGAAATATCGCTTGCAACGGCGTTGAATTCTTCGTCTGTTAAATCTGTATCCTTGCGATCGATAACGGGAGCAACGCCAACATTTCGGGAAAGCTTGGCTTGAATTTCAGGCTGGCACATATAGTCCATGAAGACGTATGCCTCCTCCAGCTTCTTTGAAGGACGGCTCATCACCCAGCAGCCCGAATCGTTAATCCCTCCCTCTTGTGTAAAGGTGGACCGAATCGGTTTGCCCTGTTTCGCTTTCAATACAGAGACGTCGTGGTAATACTGTCCCATTGCCAGTTCTCCAGTTTCCAGGGCTTGCTGAAACTGAGCTTCATCTCGATACCACAATTTGACATTCGGCTTAATTTCGGCCGCCTTATTCAGCACTTGCAGAATCCCGTCCTGGGTTTCTAGAATTTTGCTGCCGTCAAAGAAGGTTGCTGCGGTGATGTCTAGTAAAAAGCCTCCAGTGGGAAGCGCGTTCATCCCCAGTTGATTCCGATATTGCTCATCCCATAAACTAGCCCAGGAAGCAGGTACGGTGGGGTGCTTTGTTTTATTAGTTACAAAGGTGACATACCAGGAGGCTGCACCAATTCCATCCACTCGTCCATCCGGATAGCGATGAATAAAGTTATCCTTCAAATACTTTGCATTGGGAATCCGTTCAAGGTCAAAGGGTGTCCATAAGTCTGAAGCCTGCCCACGCAGCATCGGGATCTGAGCCATCATCGATAGATCGGTGGGTGCCTGATTTGCTCTTGCTGCTGTCTCTAGCTGGGTGTACCAGGCATCTGCGGCAGGAGTCGGCACAGATTCGATTTCGATCCCTGTTGCTTTCGTGAATTCAGGATAAATATTTTTGACAAATGCCTCCTCAAAAAAACCGCCAAACGTTCCAACCTTGAGGCTCCGCTTTCCGTCTGTTTGTACAGAGGGAGCTTGCGGAGAACAAGCAACTGCTGCTGTAAAACCTGCAAAAGCAGCCGCGCCTCTGATAAACTGTCGTCGATTAATTGAATGGCCCATAATATTTTCCTCGTGTGCTCAGAACAATTGGAAGAATTAGACACAGTTCCGATACAAATTTGTCTATATGCCTCTAGTACGATTTCAGAATGTAGAATGACTAAAGTAATTTCGGTCAAACCCAGACAAATTCTTGCAAGATGGACTGATATTCAAAAATATAGACTCATTGCTCCTTCCAGTTTCTAGTTAGAATTTGCTCCCTATGAATTATGAGATGAACCACGACGATAATCTTAATGAAGAGCAGGCTAACGAATCGGAAATTAGTTCGCTGGATCTGCAAATCATTCAACAGCTTCAACAAGATGGCAGAATGGCATACAGCAAAATTTCGAGAGAACTCGGTGTTCCTGAAGCAACGGTACGATATCGCGTTAAGCGTTTGGTTGATGATGGAATCATTACGATTAATGCTTTTTTAAATACGGGTAAGCTCAATTACGCCAATGTTGCCTATATCGAGATAGAGACAAGCGCCGAGTTTCACGAAAGACTACTTCAGGAATTAATCGAGACAGAAAATATCAGCTATCTCTCCGCAGTCACGGGAGAATACAACATTATGCTGGAGTATGTTTGCCAAAGTAATGAAGACTTGCTTGAGTTTACAAACTGGCTTAAGCGACAGCCGGAAGTTCATCGCTTAAACGTTAGAGTAATACTCAAAATATTTAAAGCACAGTATCCAATTCGGGTGAAAAACACAAGACAGAGTTAGCACCGATTTTCCTCCTATGGTAAGCCACTGCACTTATCGAGATGATGCATTTTTAACGAACTCATAGTCCGTGTCAGTCCTGTAACTATAATACGGAAGCTAAATCAGCCTGCAAAAGCAGAACTCATTCAATCGATATTCATGCGTGACAGAACTAATGCGTAACGAATTAAGGATAAACCTTTCCTTAGGCTGAAGAATATCGCCAAATCAGCAGCAGATTTTGTACTTCTGAATACAAAACACGCAAAAAATCTAGTTTTTGTTACCTTTTCCTGAAATAAAACTCGACTATATTTACCAAATCGGTAAATATGTAGAGTGTAAATGCTAATCCGCTAGCAACCATGATGAAAGTAGCTGCTGATCCATATGCTTTTCCCTATCAACAAGAGCTTACGCCTCAGAACACGGCTCTAATTGTGATCGATGTGCAAATTGATTTCTGCAATTTTGGGGGATACCTTGACCAGAAGGGATTCGATATTTCGCTGACGCGAACCGTCATTCAGCCAATCAAAGCTTTGCTGACGGTCGCAAGAGCAAAAGGATTTCCAATTTTTCATACCCGTGAAGGGCACCGTTCCGACTTAGCGGATTTGTCAGAAGTTAAGCACTGGCGGAGTCATCGTGCTGGGGCAGAGATCGGAAGTGAGGGTCCACTGGGGCGTATTCTTGTGAGGGGTGAACCCGGATGGCAAATTGTTCCAGAATTGGCTCCTTTGCCCGGCGAACCCGTGATTGACAAGCCTGGTAACGGTGCTTTCTATGCAACGGATCTTGATTTGCTACTTCAGCGAATTGGCGTCAAGAACCTAGTGATCTGCGGCTTGACTACTGCTGTTTGTGTCCATTCTACGTTACGTGAAGCAAGCGATCGGGGCTATGACATTTTGCTGCTGGAGGATTGCTGCGCTGAGAGCGATCCTCGGCTCCATGCAGCAGCGATTGAGATGGTGAAAATGGAAGGAGGTATTTTTGGAACAGTCGGAACCTCCCAAGCTTTCATTAGTACAGTCTCATCGCTACCGGATGTGAAGGAGCAGCAATCCGAGCTAGATCAGTATGTTGCTTTCTCTTGATTTTATTGAGTACAAGTCACGGAACTGTTTTTAAGCCAGTTTTTCAGGTGGAGGAGTATCTATGGGTAAAGTTCTGCGGAAACTTGTACAGAAGTTTCCTGTGCTTCTTCTGGTTGTCATTGGTTTGGTTGTGTTTTTGATGGGAAGGGTAAAAGCTCAGGCTACTTCGATCGCAGCAGTCGGAAGTCCCAGTTCTGCGATCGAGATCGTAAGCCAAGCAACCCAACAGGCTACCTCTGCCAAAACTGTCAGAACTGATTACACAAATCGCCGCTTTTTTATAATTTTTATCATTACAGACTTTCTCTTTCCTATCTTCGATTAGATAGCTTGGAATATCTCCTGTAACTCGCTAATTCGTTTAATAGAGCGTTCTCGTTTCTCAGATAAAGACACGAACTCTGCCATTCTTGTTCTTGGTCGCAAAAATTGCTGAACTTCATCAAACGCTTGACAAAATCGTTTCGCACTCTCAAGCACCCCAAAGCCTAAAGTGGGATAGTACCGTTGCTTGATCCCTCGATGGCTCTATTCGATCGGATTTCCCAAACAACCCCTCACTTCATGCTCAACATCCATTCCCAATTCCTCGTCAATTGCTCTTGGGTACGAAGCCAGACATCTGTCACTACTCGTTGTGGCGGTTGTTGGGCAACCTCATGAGCCTCAGCAAAGAAGGCTTTTGCCGCTGCCATAGCTCGTTTCTCGCTCAATTGCACATCGGCTAAATTCCCATCTTCATCAATGCCTTGATACAAATAACACCACCTCCCCTTGACTCGGATGTACGTCTCGTCCACAAACCAGATCTTGCCCACCTTCCCCTTGCGTTTGGCTCTCAGTTCCTTGGCAAAGGTTGGAGCAAAGCGCCCTTCCCAATTCCGTGCAGTCTCATGGGTAAACTCAAATCCTTGCAGCAAAAAGAATTCGGCAATGTCGCGAAAGCTGAGCTTGTAGCGGAATCGACACAGTAGGGCTTGAAAGACGATATCGGTAGGTACCTCGATGAAGTTGAAAGGTGTATCTGTGGGTTCATTAAAGGTACAACGACAATTCTTGCAGCGAAACAGAGCATAACCCAAGTTCGTCGTGCGTTGCAAGCAGGTATACGGGCTGAGCAACAATCAGGGCAGTTCATGGAGAGCTTGCTGAGCACAGCTTGGGGGCAGTAGTCAGTCTATCAATTACGGGCTTCTGTCCTCAAGTGAGTACCCAGTTCTGACAGTTTCCCTTGGTTAGCGACGCTACTGCTCCATGTAAATCAAATCTTTGGGGTTCAAATCCACTCGCTCGCCTCTAGGGTTTTTGCCGCTGACCCATAAGCGACCAGAATTCGTCAATACTCGCTCAACCATCATCTCTTCCCCCTGTAAGAGCGAACCAGGAATGCTTCCCGCTTCTCCATTCACATGCTGAGTATTGACAAAAGCTTTAACCCTGAAACTGATGTTATAGAGGTCTACGAACACTACCCCATTGGCAAACCCAATTTCCTTCAGTTTTATCCGCATGGTGAGCGCCTCAGTCAGTCTTCTATATAGCCGATGGTCTGAATTTCCTTCAGTTTACGACTCAATCTGTAGACTCAACATGAAAGTGCCAGAACTGAATACTCATCATTATTCCTTACTGAGAATTTCACTTCATTTTTTCGAGTGAAACCCTGATTTTTTCGTTTAACTTATTGAGAAAATTCTCAACCATATTAAGAATTGAGATTTGAATACTCAGTTCTGACAATCTCGGTACGAGCAGCTTCAATTGAATCCAACTGCTGGGGAAACTGGGGTTGGTACCCTAGCTCTCTAAGTTCTCAGCGATCGCCTCATCAATTTCCTCGGTGTTCTGAGCATAGTAAGTGCGGGCAGCTTTCAAGTCGTCTCGGGTCAACTGAGGGTAGTCGCTGAGCAAGTTTGCCTCGGAGCATCCCTGCCCTTGTAAAGCAATCAACTGCCACACCGGAATCTGCGTCCGCCCGATACAAGCAGCTCCATTGCAGATTCCAGCAGTCTTTCTGATTTTTGGCGGTGCCATATCTTGTTCCACTAATCTTGTGATTTGGCTAGTTCTAAACTAGTTATCGGTAGAGCGATCGAGTTCGAATGTTTAGGTGTGAGCTGGGCAATGATGACTCAGCTACAGGCTCAGCCATCGGGGATTTCAAGCCGCAGTTTTACTATTCGCAGTTCATCGCGATGCAGAAAATCACTCTTCTTTCATCGTGACACAGAAGATCAATAAAGGTGAGAGCGATGCAGAAAGGTGGGATAAGAGAATGTGAGTTGCATCCTACAGCGATTGAACGATTGTGGGCGACGAACCGACAAACTTGCAGACCTTTGCTCAATACCGACTCAGGTTTTGTGTGGAGGAATCATTTTTGGATCTAAAGTCAAATGGATTCAATCTCGAAGCCTCCAGGTTGCGGGACAGATTTGCGTTCTCTCAGTTGTGCAGGGTGATTGCCTTGACGATGCTGTTTTTAGTACTGGGGGGGGCAGGTGGTTGCCTCTGGCAAGCGTCGCCAAGTCGATGCTCACTGGTATCGCGGCATAAGTTATCTGAAAATCGGTTAGAACTGGATTCGCCTTGTCATTACTCACCAATGGCAAATGCAGGTTTATCCGTTCCTCTCAAGTTCGCCTGATCCTCAACCTGCCATCGCATCTAAGCGACAACAAAATGATTCCTTCAAACGTGAATTTACTGTCCTCAGCCGCTTTCTAGCTTCTTAGTTCTGTCAGTCAAGCAGGTTCCCCCAGTCAATCCTATCAACAACCCCTTGCCGATGGCTGTCTCTGCATTGTCGGAATCTGAACCCTTTATTGTCGCATACCCTCCAATGCACTAGAGTTGTCGGGAAATAAGAACAGAGCTAGCCAATGCGACCTTTCAAGTTCTTCCTATGCCGCAGTCAGGTAGAAGTTCCATAATCCTGCTGCGGTTAGCATAAGGTGATCATCAAACTCCGCTTTTCGATTGCGATAGATAGCGCTCACCGCATTGTAACGCTTGACTCCAGCAAACGCATTTTCACAGACCACTCGCGATTGACTTAAGGCTCGATTCTCCTCCTTTTGCTGCGGACTCAACTCTCCTCGTTTCGGTTTGCGATG
>JACJNZ010000037.1 GCA_014695325.1 Cyanobacteria bacterium FACHB-502
CATCGCAAACCGAAACGAGGAGAGTTGAGTCCGCAGCAAAAGGAGGAGAATCGAGCCTTAAGTCAATCGCGAGTGGTCTGTGAAAATGCGTTTGCTGGAGTCAAGCGTTACAATGCGGTGAGCGCTATCTATCGCAATCGAAAAGCGGAGTTTGATGATCACCTTATGCTAACCGCAGCAGGATTATGGAACTTCTACCTGACTGCGGCATAGGAAGAACTTGAAAGGTCGCATTGGCTAGCTCTGTTCTTATTTCCCGACAACTCTAGTTTCTGCTGCTAGTGCTTCATGGGTGCGTGTCACGTTCTTGGTAGGAAAATCATAGCTGCTGATTGAGGTAAGCGCATCGCTGCGCCAACACTTTTGGCACATGGGCGGGCTTCCATCTCGCCCCTGAAATCTGCAAGCGACGGTCAATCTCTGGAGTTTAGACTAAACGAAGGATGGAACAGCTAAAAAAGAGCAGCCAAAATAAAGAAACTGGCTGCTCCTGCCATTCTGAGAAAAGCACTACCAATCCTCAGAGGCCGATATGAATGCTGACAAATTGCTTGCGTTTCGTCAAACTGCCTATGAGTGCTTAGGACGCGCTCATGATGCGATGTTTGAGTTGGGTGACGCAGTCTTGAGTAGTCCCAGGGTGAACAGCTTTGCTGAACTCAGTTGTAGTCCTCTGTTCCGACGGCAATGGTCGAGTCTGTACGAAGCCCTGCAAGATAGCCGACCGCAGCGTCGCAAGTTAATGCAGCTGTACATTGAGCAGATGAGTCAGATGGAGCGACCGGTAATTGCAGGTGACCACACGATCTGGGCACGCCCCTATGCCGTCACCTTGCAGGAACGCACCTACGAACATCAAGCCACAATGTTAGGCAACCGCCCGGTTGGGGTCGGACAGGGATGGAGTACGCTGACGTGGATTCCCGAAGCGGGCAGTAGTTGGGCGTTACCCTTACGACTCGAGCGCATCACCAGCTTTGAAAGTCCCATTAGCAAAGCCGCCTGGCAATTGCGCCAGGTGTGTCAGGCACTAAATGTCCGGGCGATCTCGTTGTGGGACAGTGAGTATGGCTGTGCCCGGTTTGTGCTGGCAACGGCAGATATTGCTTGTGATAAGTTGATACACTTGCGCTCGAATCGTTGTTTGTGGACAGCACCGCCTGCTTATGGGGGCAGGGGCAGACCGAGCGTGCATGGCGACAAGTTCAAACTCAATCACCCCACCACTTCATCACCCCGACCAGCAGAGCGAGGTGGATGACCCAAAACAGGGACGGTTGCGCTTACAGGGCTGGCACAAGATGCACTTTCGCACCACCGCTAATCATTCAATGCAACTAATCTTAGTGGAACGACTTGCTCAATCGATGGCTGCCCTTTTTACCCAGCTTGGCACACCGACCCAAGTTCCCAAACCGCGAGGAAAATCACCAGGCTGGATACCAGGACAATCTCGTACTCCTCGTGTTCGCGCGCCCATTGTCAAAAAACGCTACTCCAAACGCAAAAAGCAAGCTCAAACCTCTGCCTGAACGTTTAGCATCCAGTTCCTCTAACCTTGCTCAAGTCTGCATTACAGGCTGGGCTTATTTCCGCTTGGTCTAAACTCCAGTCATAACAATCGCGCAGGTAAAGGCGAACGTCGTCACTAATCAAATCACTGCCATCGCGAATTAGAGCATTGAGTGCCTCTCATTGGAGCCAGATTGCCCGTCGTAGGATCAGCAGTTCTCGCTTCACTTGATGAATTTTTTTCAGGGTCTGTTGAGTTGGGTTCTCTACCACCTCTCCTACGAGATCCTCGATCAATTCGCCGTAGGCTTCCAAAACAGGGAAGAATCGGTAATGTTCTAGACCTATGGACGTGAGAGAGAATAGAGCTACGTCCACCTCCAAACGTCCCGATGGTTTTAGAATCCGTACTGTACAGGAA
This sequence comes from Cyanobacteria bacterium FACHB-502, assembly GCA_014695325.1. Lineage (GTDB taxonomy): Bacteria > Cyanobacteriota > Cyanobacteriia > Elainellales > Elainellaceae > Leptolyngbya_A. The sequence goes on from JACJNZ010000037.1 coordinate 1,934, forward strand.
CGCTGGTGATGGCACGCGATCGCTCAGGACAGTGGGACAATCCTGTCCGCCTAGTGTCTACGTCCAGCATCAAAAAGCCTTTCTAACCTACGCTTTTGGTGGTGCTGAACACTGGAATGGTCGCCCTCTGAGGGACGCACATTAAGAATTAGTGGCTGAGATGGGCTTAACTGACAGTCACTTCGATGCGATCGCGGAGGATCTAGTCGCGACTCTAGTTGAGATGGAAGTTCCCCAAGCCTTAATTGAAGAAGTAGTGCAAATTGTTGGCTCCACTGCTTCTCGAAATGCTGTCTTAAATCGCTAAGACCTGCTTGTAACCACAGCTGAACTATAAAAAAATAGTTTTGGCGATAGTTCCTCCAGGTTTAGCAAGACACCTTTACAGGAACATCAAACATTGGACGTAGTTGCTAGGCGAATTTATTTTTAGTTAGTTTGACGACTAAAACAACCGCTAGAAATAGAGCGCAGCACAATACTGCGACTAGCGTTTCGTGGATTCTTGGTGAGACCACTACGATAAACCCCTGCCCTTTAATCAAAGCAGAAAAGCTTGAGACGCAGAATGGCATCAGATATAACCTGAATGTTTGCCAGGGATCACTTCTGCTAGTCTTGCCAGAAGAAACACTGAATAAGAGACCTGTCCCAATGACCGCACTGATACCAATTGAATTAATCCATATCTTCAGCGAAGGATCAAAATAGAAATAAAGGATTACAAGATACCAAATGAAATAGCACCAGAGAATCGCTTTATCTAATTTGATTTCATCAAGATATTGAATCAACCCTTTCATACATTACTGAACTACAGCAACGACATTCTTTAATTTCGCCACGACTGAGCAAATGGCTCTTTGTGTGTTAGCTGCAAAACTGAGAAAGAATTGATAACAGACCAACAAAAACGGTGCTACCTTTAAGCTTCTTCAAAGTAGAACTATCTCACTAATCGCCATGAGCTTTCTGTATAGAATGCAGCTTTAGGTGAACACCCTACCCATCTCCGTCAAGCTCAACCTCGCATACCTCACAGAGACGAGCGGGATCGTCAACATCAACTACCTCCTTGAATCAAGATAGAGCATGAGTAGACATCGGAGGGGATAAGGCAAAGCCAGGCTTGTTTGCCTTACCATCGATCGCTTTTGCGACACAGCCGCCTGTCTTCATCGTGATCGATCGCAGTAAACACTACTCATCAATCTGCCACAGCTCCTTGTTGTATCCTTCATCCAGCACCTTCTTCGGACGCAAAACTAAAATCACGCGACCCAGCAACGTTTTCTCTGGAGCTTCCTCAAACCAATCAATCTGAATCTGTCCCTCCTGCTCGATTGCAAAGTAGCTGTTGTCCTGCCATTCGCGTTCCGCCCGATCGATCACAATCATCACTTCTTCGATCGTTTCTAAGTCATTATTGGGAAGCCGATCGCTGTCTGCCAAAAACGCAACCGGATCTTCCGCCGCAAAAATCACCTGCCAACCCGGTAAGCTAACCCATACTCCTGTGCCCGAAAACTGAACAAGCTGAAACGTTCCCTGCGGCTCGACCAGCGGCACTGCCTGAAGATCGGCGATCGCCAGCGGTAATTTCCCTACCACAGGCAAAATTCGTGGCTGCTCAGTCGCAGACTCTAACCGATAAAAAGGCAATCGCGGAGCAGGACGACTGCGCGTAACCGAAAAATCAGTTAACAACTTTTCAACCTGCTTTCGGGCAGTCTCACTCTCTGCAAACCGCAACGCCTGGGCAATAAGGCGCGATCGTGCCTGAAGGTCAGTCTGCTGCCGCGCCAGCTTCCAGTAGTAGTAGGCAATTCCATCGCCAGCCGCAGCGGTAAACCCCGTAGGCGGATTAGAGAGCCGCGAATACTCCTTCATTGCTTTCGCCACATCCCGCGCCGCTTCTGAATCGATTCCTTTTTCAACCGCCAGGGTCGCCGCCGCCGCCCGATCTGCCTGAGTTAAGATTCGAAATTCATATAGCGTATCGCTCCCAGTCCGCTCGAACCGCGCCAGCACATCTGGACTCACCGTTCCAGAGGCGATCGACTGATAAACCTGAGCTGCCACAATCACCTGATTTTGCTGAACTGGCTCAAATCCCGTTTCCTCAAAAATTTGCTGCGGCGAATAGCCTGCCTTCTGCAACTGCTGACAGGCTTGCCCCCAGACAACCCAATTTTCTTCTTTGCGTCGGAGTTGCTTCAGCAGAACGGCTGCCGCTTCGCTATCTAATGAATTCGACTGCTCCGAAGAGTCGGGCGGTAAAACAGACATAAAACCAAACCTGGCAAACTTCACTTTAAATTTTAGAAGTTGGTGGGGCGATCGCTCTCCCTCATGCAACAATCTGTCGAAATTGCAGGGGCGATGCAAGGCTGTTTCTCCCAAGGCGATACGAAGCAGTTCCTGCTTTGGAGCGATCGAGCCCAGCAAGGATGGACTTTATTCTGCCCACCGGCTTACCTGCACTGGCGACGATTTGGCAGCAATACTTGCGTCGCTTTGCGATCGATCAAGCTAGTTTTGGGGCGTTAGATCTGCAACGTTTCAAACTGCTTCTAGGAAAGATAGGCTTGAAGCTGCTGCGCTAGAACCTGCACGTGGGGCAGTTTAAGCATCGATAAATGATTGCCCGGAACAGAATGCACCTGAACTCGATCGCATAATTGACTCCAGCCCAGTGTGGGATCAGAACTGCCGTAGTCCGAGGGATTCGTCGCTTTGAAGAGGGTTACAGAGCCAGGATAGAACTGCGGCATATAGCGATAAGCTGCCTGGCTGTTCGCATAAAAAATTCGCATCAGCGGCACGATCGCCGATTCATCTTGGAGCCGGAGCCGCGCATCGGGCATCAGGCGCGTAATTGCAGACCATTGCCAGCGCGAATACCAGGATTTCCAGCGTTGCGATTGGGGCAAAGCATTCGGCAGGGTATTCAGGACAGGAAATCGATTAGTGACGATCGCGCCATAGTCTAACAAGAACGGCAGCGTAGACCAGAGCGCAGTTTTCAGCAAAAACTTGAGGCTCTGTACCAGAGAGGGCTGCTGATGGGCAAGGGGGGCGGGCGTATCGAGAATTGCTAACAGCGCAACGGTTTCACCTGCTTGGCTAAGCTGCTGCGCCATCTCGAAGGCAACCAGCCCACCAAAAGACCATCCGCCCAGAAAATAGGGTCCGTGAGGCTGAACGGCTCGCATCGCTGTAATGTAATAGGCTGCCATCGCCTCGATCCGGTTAAACGGCAGATGTTTTCCGTCTAATCCGAGCGGCTGAAGCCCATAAAAACTGCGATTCACTGCTGAACTAGTTTCTAAAAGCTGCGCCAGTTCTAGATAGGGAAACACCACGCCAAATATCGGATGCACACAGAAAAAGGGCGATCGCGTAACGCTCCCAGGACGATATCGATTTCCCTCAACGGTTAGGGGAACTAGCGGCGATCGGGCTTTTGCAGAATTACTATTGATAATTTGATCAGTTAGTCGATCGTCATTCGATCGCGGAACAATTTCTAAATTAGATTTAACAGCCTCAGATTTAACAGCCTCAGATTTAACAGCCTCAGATTTAACAGCCTCAGATACAACTGATTGATCGAGCCGTGAATATTGATAGTTTGACGACAAGGATACCAGCGTTGATGACTGAGCCAATCTCTCTGTCTTTGTTCGGAGTGTGTCTGCTCGGGCTGTGTCTGTTCGGGCTATGTCTGTTTGAGCTGTGTCTGTTTGAAAATCGCTTTCTGACCGCTTCGATCGCTGCCATCGATAAACCGATCGATCCAGACGCCCAATTGGCGGAGACTGCATGAGAGTGCTATCGCGAAGTCTGTCAATCGCTGGAGCAAGTTGGGCGATCGTGGGAGTTTCAAAGACCCGGCGGAGCGGGAGTTCTACCTCAAACCGATCGCGAATCCGCGAAGTCATCTGGGTTGCCAGCAGCGAATGCCCACCCAGTTCAAAAAAGCTGTCGTGAATGTGGATTTGCTGAAGCCGCAGCAGCTCTTTCCAAATGTCGATCAGGGCGAGTTCGGTAGGAGTTTGGCTTGCTTCATTGGCGAGAAGATTTGGGCTTGGAGCCGATTCAAGCGATTGCCAGTCGAATTCATTCTGTTCGAGCAGGGCAGCGCGATCGATCTTGCCGTTGGGGGTGAGGGGAAGGGTTTCGAGCGGCACAAAGGCAGTGGGAATCATGTAATCAGGTAGGGCTTGTCCCAGAAAAGCGCGAAGTTCAGGAATAAGCTGCCGGGCAACCTGAGACTGAAGCGGACTATTGGTATAGCGATGCCAGGATGAATTCTGGGACAAATCCTGAGATGAATTATTCTGCTGAATTGTGCGTGAATGAATCCGTGAATAAATTGGTGAATTGAGCGGTGAATGAGTCGCAAAATTAACTTCCGAGGCAATGCCATTTCTAATTTCATTCTTGATGTCATTTCTAATTTCATTCCGAATCAAAACAACATCATAGGTTCCGGCTTGGGAATCGCTCGACCAGCTTATTTCAACCTGATAAGGCAAAACCTTTTCTAGATCCCACCAATCTTGTGGATCAATCGCAGTTTTAACAGAATTCTGTAGCTTTTCCCGAAATTTTCCTACTGTTTTAGGTAATGCTTTACTTGATAGCCATTCAGCCGTTTGTACAGCATTATCAACACGATCGTTGGCAATATTCCTTACCCCAAACAGATCAGGCTGATGCTCAAGCAAGTATCTTTGCGTATCGCTGACGGTTATCTTTTGAGTTTTCCAGTCTATCCATTGCATTTGCTGCAAAGGTGATCCGAAGCAGTTCTTCTTTTGGAAAAATTGGAATTCGTTCTCAGATAAATCATGCTGACCGATGTGCAGCAACACGTTATAGCGAAACTGTGTCATTTCGTTATGGCTGCGACCACGCGCAAGACGAATCTGTACCCGATGAATCCTGGGAAACGCATCGCGCAGGGCATGAAAAAAGGCAGGATCGATCGCCAGCTCTGATTCTTCAAACTGCGATCGTTCAACCTGTTGGCGAAGCTGAGTTCGTTCTGTAGTTTCATCTGCCTGAGACAAACCGACCCAGGCATGAAAAGCCTTCAGCAGCGGCAGGCTTCGCACATCGCCCAGAAACACTGTGCCGCCCGGACGCACTGCCTCGATCGCCCCTGCAATGACCTGCATTAAGTAATCCACATCAGGAAAATATTGCACCACCGAATTGAGAATCACGACATCAAACGCAGACGATGCAACGCCCTCAAAATCCGCTGCCGATCGATGCAATAATTTCACCTGAGACAATCCTCGATCATTCACCTGCCGCTGCACCGTCTCCAGCGAAACCGTCGAGAAATCGATGCCCCAGTAAGCCTCGCAGTGCGGCGCAATTTGAAAGAGCAGTAGCCCTGTGCCGCAACCAATTTCTAGCACTTGTTTAGGATGAAGAGCGAGAATTTGCTGCACGCGATCGTCTACCCATTCGCGCATCTGGGCTGCCGGAATTGGCTCTCCGGTGTAGCTGCTGTTCCAGCCTGTGATGTTGAATGCCGGATCAGCCGGACGATCAGGCGATCGATAGGTCTGGTTGTAGAGCGTCTGCCAGTGCTGGATTTGCTGGGCTTGAAGTAAGCCTGGTGTCGATTGTGTGCTGCCAGAATTGGAGTCGCCAGCGTTAGAAATCAAGGGACGAGTCAGACTGAAATAGGCAAGCAGCCGCTTGGCGTGGGAGGCTTCGCCCGTTGCTAAAACGATCGCCTCCTGAACTGCCGGATGACGTTGCAGCGCAGTTTCAATCTCGCCCGGTTCGACCCGAAATCCGCGAATTTTAATTTGATCGTCCGATCGTCCACAAAATTCTAAATTGCCATCTGCCCGATAGCGCACCCGATCACCCGTGCGATAAAGTCTCGCCCCCGAACTCGACAGACTGGCATCAAACGGATTGGCATCAAACGGACTGGAAATAAACCGGTTCGCCAGTTCAGGACGATTCAAATAGCCTCGTGCAACGCCTGCCCCGCCGATGTAGAGTTCGCCCACCACGCCGATCGGCACAGGCTGAAGCGCACCATCCAGCACGTACACCTGCATATTCGCCACCGGACGACCAATCAGCGGTGCATCACCGGGACACAGTTCGGCAACCGTTGCCCAAATCGTAGTTTCTGTGGGTCCGTAGGCATTGAAGAAGCGGCGATTGGCTGCCCACCGATCGATCACCGGACGGGGACAGGCTTCGCCTCCGGTAATCAGCGTTTGCAGCGCAGGCAGATCTGCAGACGGCAGCACCGCCAACACCGCCGGAGTGAGCAGCGCGTGGGTAATTGCATGATCCTGCAAAAACCTGACCAGAGCAGCTCCGGGCAACTGAACAGACTGCGGCGGAATGTAGAGCGTCCCCCCTGAACCGATCGCCAGCGCAATCTCAAACACTGACGCATCAAAGCTAAGCGAGCTGAACTGAAGCACCCGAATTTTGCTGGATGAATCAGCAGGTAAATCAAAAGCTTGACGCTGTGCTGCCACCACATTGCACAGCCCGCGATGGGTAATTAGCACTCCTTTCGGCGTTCCAGTCGAACCGGAAGTATAAATCACGTACGCCAGCGAATCCTGGGTAAAAAAGGGAGAATTGCCCCCTAAATCTTCCAACGTTGGAGAACTTTGAGCGTCAGAATCATCAAGCTCGGTTCCTTCCAGATCGGTTCCTTCCAGAATTGAGGGGTTAAAGGGACGGCTGAGATTTGAATTCAGCACTGAAACTTTAACTTTTTCATTCACCGCAAGCGGCTGATCGAGACAGATGATTTGCGCCTGCGATCGCGGCAAGGTTTCCCGTAGCCAGGATTGCGTCAGCAGAACGTTCATTTGTGTATCGATCAAGATAAACTCAATGCGATCGGTGGGATAGCTGGGGTCGATCGGCACATAGGCTGCCCCTGTTTTGAGAATGCCAAGAATGCCGATGATCAAGTCAGCCGATCGATCGACACACAATCCGACTAAATCATTAGGCTGTGCTCCAATTTGTTTGAGCGTATTCGCTAAGCGATCGGCTCGATCATTCAATTCAGCGTAACTGAGGGATTCCGATTCGGTGACTAAAGCAATTCTTTCAGGAAACTGATTGGCCTGTCTTTCAAATAAATGATGAAAACCGAAATGATAAAAACTGCGATCGTTTAGAAATTCGGTTGCCGTTTGATTCCACTTCACCACAAGCTGCTGATGTTCGGCAGGGGTGAGCAATGGCAGGTCTGACAGCCGTGCGTCGGGATTGGCAACAATACCATGCAACAGGGTTTGAAAATGTTCGACAAATCGGTGAATTGTGGCGCGATCGAAGAGGTCGGTGCTGTAGGAAATAAAGCCGCTTAAGCCTGCCTCAGACTGCCACAGGCTGCTTAACCCGTGCGACGGCTGCCACAGATGCACCTCCAGATCAAAGCGAGTTGTCTGCGGCTCCAGCGGCACAGGTTCCAGGCGAACTCCGGGTAATTCCAACGGCTGCATCGGCGCATTTTGCAGCGCAAAGGCAACCTGAAACAGGGGATTTCCGCTCAAATCTCGCTCTGGGTCAAGCTCCTCGACCAGCTTTTCAAACGGCAAGTCCTGATGCTGATACGCCTCTAACGCCACATTTCGCACCCGCCCCAGCAATTCTCGAAACGTGGGATTGCCCGACAAGTCCGATCGCATCACCAGACTGTTCACAAAAAAGCCAATTAACTCCTCGAATTCGCTGCGGTGACGGTTGGCAATCGGTGAGCCGATCGCAATATCGGTTTGTCCGGTGTAGCAGTGCAATAACGTTTGAAACGCTGCCAGCAGGGTCATAAACAAAGACACTCCTTCCTGCTGACAGAGTGCCTCGATCGCCCCGGTCAAAGTCGGAGAAAAGCGAAGGGGAAAGGTTGCGCCCCGATAGGTCTGCATCGCAGGACGCGGACGGTCAATCGGTAAATCTAGCCGTGAAACGTCCTGGAGCTGCTTGCGCCAGTAAGCCAACTGATTCTCCAACACTTCGCCCTGAAGCCACTGCCGCTGCCAGCAGGCAAAGTCTGCATATTGAATGGGTAATGGAGCAAGGGCTGCCGATCGTCCTTGAATGCCGGCTTGATAAAGCTCAGCCAACTCCCGAATCAGCACACCCAGCGACCAGCCATCTGCCACGATATGATGCAGCGTTAACAGCAAAATCGCCTCCGACTCGTCAAATTGCAGCAGCGTCACCCGCATCGGTAAATCGGTACTTAGATTAAAGGGACGCTGGGCTTCGGCGGTGATGAATTGTTGCAGGATATGTTCTCTATCGCTTCGCAGTTTTTTCAGGAAAGCATCGCTGGGGGCAATTGTTTGCATTGCAGTTTTCTGCAAGGACGATCGCAAATCAACGACAGGAATTGTAATTCTGGCTTCTGGTTCAATCACCTGCACAGGTTCACGATTTGCGGCGGTAAAAGTCGTTCGCAGAGCAGCATGACGACGGACTATCTCGTTAAACGATCGCTCCAGCACAGAGCAATTGAGCGATCCGGTTAGCCGAATCGCTGCAGGCACATTGTAAAAAGGATTATCAGGCGCAATTTGATATAGAAACCATAATCGCTGCTGAGCAAACGACAAGGGAAATACTGTTTCTGAAGAATTAAGTGGAATAGGCTGGGATAGGGTTTGCGGAACACGATTTTGAGAATCGGGTTGAAAGTCCGGTTGAAAGCCTGGTTGAAAGCCTGGCTGAGAATCTGGCTGTAGATTATGCTGTAGAAAATCGATAATCTCTGCTTTGCAATCGATTAACTGCTGCCTCAGTTCAGAAGTTAAAACCCCTGCTGGAGCGTTGCAGCGGAGACGCGGCGATAAAGCCAAACCCTCCGAAATAGGCGATTCCACAACCGCTAACTGAACATCTAGACGTTGCAGCTCTGCCAAAAATTCGGCGATCGAACGATGGCTCATAGCTCAATCTCCTCACGGGACGGCATTGCGGCTGATAGTTGAGCCAACGACTGAAACTGAGACAAATCCACGTCCGGCATTGCCTCAATTTTTTGTGCTAGAGCTGCGATCGTCGGCGTTTCAAACACGGTTCTTAAAGGAATTTCCACCCGAAATCGATCGCGTAGCCGCGACACAAGCTGAGTTGCTAGCAGCGAATGACCGCCCAGTTCAAAAAAATTGTCGTGAATGCCTGCTTCCCGTCCCAAAAGCTGTTGCCATAGATCGACTAAAACCTGCTCTAGCGAAGTGGTGGGCGCAGTTGCCGTGACTGGATCGGTCGATGTCAGGGTAGGCAGGGGCAGGGCGCGATGATTTACTTTGCCATTGGGCGTGAGGGGGAGCGCATCCAGAACCACAAACGCCGCAGGCAGCAGATAGGCAGGCAATTTTGCTTTGAGAAAAGAGCGCAGCTCCAGTTCTGTGACCGATAATCGCTTCACAGCTTTGGGAACGACATAGGCAATCAGTTGGCGATCGGCTTCGATTTCGCGCACGGTCAGGAGTGCCGCCTCAATTTCTGGATGCTGAAGCAAAGCTGTTTCAATTTCGCCCAACTCAATCCGAAAGCCGCGAATTTTAACCTGATAGTCGGTTCGCCCCAAAAACTCAAGATTTCCATTGGTGTCATAACGGGCACGATCGCCTGTTTTATATAATCGCTGCTGATTCACCGGATGATCAATAAAGCGTTCCTGAGTTAACTGCGGTTGGTTCAGATATCCCTGCGCTAATCCATCGCCGCCCAGATAAATCTCACCAATAATCCCAGGGGGAACGGGCATTAAATTTGTATCCAGCACATACACCTGCGTATTCGCAATTGCCTTACCGATCGGAATCGTAACCGCATTCTCCAGCACATTCTCAACTTCATACCAGGTTGAAAAAGTTGTGTTCTCGGTAGGACCATACACATGAATTAAATGCTGCGGTTTACCCTGCTCCAGAATCGTTCTGACGCGATCGGGATTGGCTGCCTCGCCACCAAACAGAAGATAAGTGAGCGATCGAAACGCCGCGGGAATTTGGCTCACCGTTTGATTCAGCAAAGCCGTGGTGAGAAACATTGCATCAATCTGCTGCTCTTGCAGTGCTGCGGCAAAGTCTGCCGGAGACAGGGTAATATCTCGCTCAATTCCCACCAGACAAGCTCCGTTAAGCAACGCACCCCAGATTTCAAACGTTGCTGCATCAAATGCCAGATTTGCCGCCTGTGCCATTCGCATTTCTGGTTTAATCTGCACATAGTTTGTATCGCACACCAAGCGGACGATCGCCCGATGCGAAACCATCACGCCTTTGGGAGTTCCTGTCGAACCAGACGTGTACATCACATAAGCAAGCGGATTGTTGGGGCAGCGATTTGCTAAATTCTCCTCAGACTCTTGTGCGATCGTCTGCCATTCCTGCTCTAAAGCAATCACCTTAACGTCATTCTCAAATAAATTCTGCCATCGCAACTGCGTGATCACGATTGGAACTTCAGCATCCTCCAACATAAAACGCAACCGTTCCGGCGGATAGTCAGGATCGAGCGGTAGGTAGGCTGCCCCAGCTTTCAAAACTGCCAGTATCGCAGCGATCGTTTCTGCAGATTGTCCCAGGCAGATTCCCACGCGCATTCCCGCCTCAATTCCAAGCTTTTGCAAATAGCGGGCAAGCTGATTACTGCCTTGGTTCAGTTCCCGGTAGGTAAACTGCTGCTGTCCAAACTGAACGGCAATCGCATGCGATCGCTGCCTCACCTGGGTTTCAAACAGCTCATGCACCGTCCAATTTTCCGGGTAGTCGGTCTGGGTTTGGTTCCAGAGGCTCCACTGCTGCTGTTGCTCTGCCTGCGTCATCAAAGGCAACGTCAATAGGCGCGAGTCTGGATTGGTCACAACGCCTTCTAACAGCCATTGAAACTGCTGCCGCAACCGGACGATCGCCGCATCGTCAAACAAATCCCGGTGATAGACCACCACGCCTCGCAACCCCTCAGACTGCTGCCATCCCTTGCCCCACAGACTTCTAAAGTTGCCGTCACATTTCCAGACATACAGTTCCAGATCAAAGCGCGTTGTTTCCGTTTCAAACGCCACCGGGCTGAGCGTTAATCCCGGCAGTTCAAGCTGCGTCATCGGCGTATTTTGCAGCGCAAACACTACCTGAAACAGCGGATTTTGATTCAAACTGCGGACGGGCTGCAATTCCTCGACGAGCTTTTCAAACGGCACATCCTGATGGGCATACGCCGCCAATGTCACTTCCCGCACTCGATCGAGCAGCACCCGAAAGGGGGGATCGTCCGACAAATTCGATCGCAGCACCAGGCTATTCACCAGAAACCCGATCAGTCCCTCCAGCTCACTGCGATGACGATTCGCAATGGGTGAACCGATCGCAATATCCGTTTGTCCGGTGTAACGGTGCAATAACGTTTGAAACGCCGCCAGTAGGGTCATAAACAGCGTTACGCCTGCCGCCTGGCTCAGCTCCTCTAGTTGATCAAGCAAGCCCTGAGGCAGCTCCAGCAGTTGGCTGGCTCCCCGATTGCTCTGCCTGCTGGGATAACCCCCTAATCCGTTGAGCACAGGCAAATTGAGTCGGGGCACATCTTTGAGCTGCTGCCGCCAGTAGTGAAGCTGAGCATTCAGCACCTCTCCCTGCAACCATTCCCGCTGCCAGCCAGCAAAATCTGCATATTGAATGGACAAGGCTGGCAACTCCAACGGGCGATCGTTCACTGCTGCTGCATAAAATTCACCCAGTTCTCGAATCAAAACCCCGCTCGACCACTCATCAAAAATAATGTGATGCAGCGCGATTAGCAGCAAATGATCGGTTTCTCCCAACCGCCACAGCCCTAGTCGAAACAGCGGACCCTGAGTCAGATCAAACGGCTGCTGCGCTCGCTCTCGAATCTGTATCAGCGCAATTTCTTCTCGGCTGCTTTCCAGTTCTTCAGCGAGAAAATCGCCTTCTGGCAAGCTCTGAAGCTCAACCAATGGCAGAGCAACCGAAACCCAATTGCAAACCACCTGAACCAGTTGCCCATCGACCACATCAAAGGCAGTTCGCAGCACTTCATGACGATGAACGATCGCCTCCAGGCTAGATTCCAGTGCCGCTCGATCCAAAACGCCTGTCAGCTTTAAGATAATCGGGATTGTGTAGAACGAAGCTCCTGGCATTAGCTGATCGATAAACCAGAGTCGCTGCTGAGCGAACGAAGCCGGAAACACAAAAACCTCTTCCTCAGCCCAGTCAGAAGCCAGGTTGAAATTGCTTTGCTTACAATCAGCCACGCCATCCCCCATTTTACCCCACTCTGTTTTAAGGGAAAATCCGAGCGAAAAATTGTCCTCTAGGATAGATTGACAGTTCAATTAATGTATTTTTTTGCTGCGATCGAATGGATTTCTTGTAGGAGGATGTTTGAAAAGTTATCGCTGTGACCAAACTGCCTCCCTCGCCTCCGATTCTAAGCAAACCCGATGGGTCACTTGGCATGAGCATCGCCATTCGAGGAAGCAGACCGCAAAGGCAAGACAGATGGGGTACAAGCCCCAAAGCCATCCAAGCGATGCTGCGATCGTCGCAAACGGGACACTTTAGACTGCCGCATTGAGTTCTCTCAAATCGTTACTTTCTCGGATTGAAACCGTCTGAGATTTCTACACCACTAAGCTTCTCAGATATCCTCTAACCGGTTTGTATAACCAATTTGTACGATACCACCCCGCCAATTGGCATGGCATTAAGCCAGTTCCTAAAAACTAAAGTATTGAAGGAAGAAAAAACTTAAAGGTTGTACCGATTCCAACACAACTTTCAACCGTAATCTTTCCTTCCATTGCGTTAATCAGCTGATTAACGATTGCTAATCCTAATCCAGTTCCAGGAATCTTGCCTACATTCCTTGCTCGGTGGAAGAACTCAAATAAATGGGGTTGGTCTTCTGGGGGAATGCCAATTCCTTCATCCTGAACATGGAAAAGCACCTGTGACTCCTGACAACTTACTCGAAACTGAATTCTGCTCCCTTCAGGCGAGTATTTCATTGCATTAGAGAGTAGATTAACGAGAATCTGTCGCAGCAGCTTTTCATCCAGATAAACGCAATGGTCTGTACAGTTGCTTGTAAAAGCGATCGTCTGTCGGCTCCCCGCGTGCAATTGCATTTGATTCACGAGGTCGTGACAAAACTTAGATAGGTCTAGAGCAACAGGCTTCGATTGAATCTTTCCAGCTTCAGCTTGACCAACAATCAGGATGTCTTCAAGCAGTGATTTCATTTCCTTCGCTGCGGTTTGAATACATTTGAGTCGTTCTAGTCTTTCTGCCTCGCTCCAACGATGGCTGTAATGTTCCAACAGTTCAGCTGCAAGCATAATTGTACTGAGGGGGCTACCAAATTCGTGAGAAGCCATCGAAATAAACTGAGATTTCAATGCTCTCAGCTCCTTTTCTTGGGCTAGAGCTTGCTGCATCTGTCGTTCGGTTTGCTTGCGCTTGGTGATATCCCGCACCATGCCCCGATACCCTTGGAGCCTGCCTTCTTCATTCAAAATAGGACAACCACTCGTTTCGAGTTCAACAGCATGCCCGTTTTTGTGAAGCAGGACTTTTTCTAATCCGACAAAAGGAGTTTGCTGAGCGATGAAGGGACTCAGAAGGATAGAAAATTGCTTGGCTTCTTTTGCAGCCATAAAGTCGAACGTCGTTTTCCCCAAGACTTCTTCAGCTCGATATCCTAAAATGTCAAACACTTTGGGATTGGTGTAGGTAAAGCGACCGTCAAGGTCAATTTCCCAGACCCAATCATTTGTCTGTTCGACCAGGTTGCGAAACTTGGCTTCGCTCTGACGCAGTGCCAATTCAGCCGCCTTGCATTCCTCTGCCAGTAACACCGATTTCATCAGGCTATGCCGCAGCTCTAGTTGAGTAACGACCTGTTGACCTAGAACCTGCAGAACTTCAATTTGCTGAGGCGTGAGTGTACGAGGAACCCGATCGATTACACAGAGCGTTCCCAATACTTCTCCGGTGGGAGTGAGCAAAGGCATCCCCGCATAAAAGCGGATCGTCAGGTTGGAAGTCACGCGTGGATGGGTTGCAAATCGTTCATCCTCCAGTGCGTCTGGTACTATCAACACTTCGCGCTGTAAGATGGTATGGCTAAAGAATGCAATATCGTAGGCAGTTTCTGTGGCTTCTAGCCCCACCTTTGACTTAAACCACTGGTGATGAGCATCAATAAGACTGATCAGGGCGATCGGTGCACCACACAAGTGCGCGGCTAGGCGGGTAAGGTCGTCAAAGGCAGCTTCAGGTTCAGTCTCTAAAATGCCATACTGCGAGAGGGCACAAAGCCTTACTGATTCATACTTAGGCGAAGGAGCTATCTGCATACAATTCCAATCTTCATACAATTCCAATCTTAAGCACGGCTAGCACAAGCTATTGATTTCATTAACATTGATTGTACTGTGACGTCCCAGTATTCCTGATTGAAATAAGAAAGATAACTTCCATGTTTCAAATTATTGAATTATCTATAATTATTCAACTGTTTTTGAGTTGCTGAACTGGAATCTTAATGACAAATTCAGTTCCTTGTCCAGGAGTAAAAGAACAGTACCGTGAACCCTCATGCTTTTCTACCGTAATTTGATAGCTGTCGCTGATTGACTTCCTAATCCTGTTCCTTTCCCAGCAGATATTGTGGTCAAGAACGGATCAAATACCCAAAGACTTGATTGAGTTGCCCCGCCTATCCCTGCAGCCCGCTGCCCCAGGCTCGACATCTTCTCACTCTGCACCAATTGAGCTTGCGCTTGCCGGATTGCTTAAACCCGATCGATCGCCTTGAGGTGAGAGCCAATCGTTTGCAGTAAATCTTTCCGCGTAAAGGGCTTTTGCAGGAATCCTTGAAATCCCACCTGTTCCGCTCTCGCAGTGATATCGGTTGAAGTCACGCCGCTCATTGCGATCGCACACAGATCAGGATTAAATCGACGTAACAGCGGCAAGGCTGTAAAACCATCCAGCGTTGGCATCATTAAATCCATCACAACGCAGCGAACGCTTTCTTCATGTTGAGCCAGCAGCGCGATCGCCCCGATGCCATCGTAGGCGGTCAGAACTTGATAATCCTGAGCCAGCAGCGTTTCCTGCATCGTTTCACGAATTGCGACTTCATCATCCACGATTAAAATGAGCTGTTGATCACCCGATCGCAACTCCAGCTCCTTATCGATGCAGGGGGCGATCGTTCGGCTAGCAGGCAAAAAGACTTTAAACTGGCTGCCTTTGTTCACTTTGCTTTGGACATCTACAAATCCGCCGTGACTTTTGACAATGCCCAGCAGCGCGGAGAGCCCTAAACCCGTTCCTTTGCCCACTGCTTTGGTGGTAAAGAATGGATCAAAAATGCGATGCAAATGCTCTGGCGCAATCCCGATTCCTGTGTCTGTAATGGTCAGAACTACATAGAAACCCGCCGCAGCGTCAGGGTACATTCGGGCGTACTGTTCATCGATCGTCACGTTTTCTGCGTTGAGCGTTAACGTACCCCCTTGGGGCATGGCATCGCGAGCATTCACACAGAGATTCATGAGCACCTGATGCAGGTGGGTTGGATCGCCGGAAACCAGCGAGAGATCGGGAGCAATGGCAGTTTTGATGTCGATCGCCTTGGGCAATGTTGGCTCGATGATCTGCTTAATTTCGAGCAGCAAATCGTTAAGCTGGATGCAAACGCGCCGCCCTTCGACTCCTCGTGCAAAGGTAAGAATCTGTTTGACTAAATCGGCTCCACGACGGGCACTGGCTTCAGCAGTCTTGATTAAATCATGATTGTGATCGCTGAGGTCTGCTATTTTCAGCGGTAATAGCTGCATCACGACGAGAATTGGCGTGAGAATATTGTTCAGGTCATGTGCAATTCCCCCGGCAAGCGTTCCCAGGCTTTCGAGCCGTTGCGCTCGTAAAAACTGTGTCTCAAGCTGTTTCTTCTCGGTGATATCGATATGAATACCGAGCATCCGAACGGGCTGATCGCCTTCATAAAAGAGGCTGCTTTTCACCGCAATCCAGGGGGTGCTGCCGCTGACATGTAGAATCCGAAACTCAGTATCCAGCCCATGTCGGTTCTCGATCGCCTGCTGAAGTTCCTGCTCAATTCGACTCCGATCGTCTGGGTGCAGGGTTTGAATCCAGTCGTCGTACTGCCCATCGAAGCTCCCTGGGGCTAAACCATATAACGCTTCAACTTCCGGTGTCCATGAAACCGTATTGGTTTGAATATTCCACTCAAACGTCCCTGCTTTTCCCGCTTTCTGCGCGAGTTCCAGCCGTTCCTGAATTTTCTGAGCGCGAGCGATTTCCTGCTGAAGTCGCTGGTTTGCCGTTTCAAGTTCGATCGTGCGTTCCTGAATGCGCTCTTCTAAAATTTCGTTGGCTTCGTGGAGGGCAACGGAAGCCTGTTTGCGCTCGATTGCGTACTGAATCGACCGGATCAGGATATCGGGATTGATCTGCCGCTTCACCAGATAGTCCTGTGCGCCCTGTCGAACTGCCTGGATTGCCAGTTCATCGTTATTGGTATTGGTCAGCACGACGATCGGCAGGTTGGAAGATTCCCCGATAAGAGTGCCGAGCGACTCCAGCCCGGTACTGTCGGGAAGCGTGAGATCAAGCAAAATAACGTCGAAGTGTTCGGCTCGCAAACAGGCGATCGCTTCACTGATTCGCTTTGCGGAGGCAAGATAAAACTGATTGACTACGGTGTTTTTTAGAATCTCCTGAAGCAAGCGCAACTCCGCTGCATTGTCCTCTACCAGCAGCACTTTGATAGATGAAGCAGAGCCACGCATCAAAGCGTGAGGGGCAGTGTCGCTGTTTCTAACCAAAATTCCTCGATCCCCCGAATAATTTTGAAGAGCTGATTGAGATTGCGCGATTTTGCAATATAGCAATTGACGTGCAGATCGTAGCTTTTGGTAATGTCCTCTTCGTTGCGCGATGTTGTGAGAACAACGACGGGAATGTGTTTCAGGGAGGGGTTCGCTTTGATTTCCGCCAGCACTTCCCGCCCATCTTTTTTAGGCAGATTGAGATCCAGCAGAATCAGATCGGGATGAATTACCTGATCCTGCTGAAGATACTCCATGGCTTCCACACCATCCCGTGCAACGACAACATCACAGTCTACCCCCGTGCTTTTCAGGGCTTCCTGAATGAGCCGGATATCGCCTCGATTATCCTCGACGAGGAAGATAGTTTTTCTTCTGTCCGATCGCATGGCTGTGATCCCGCTCTCCTACCGGAATGGTGAAATAGAAGGTTGCCCCCTGACCCAGTTCAGACTCAACCCAAATCGTTCCGCGATGGCATTCAGCAATCTTTTTGCAAATTGCTAGCCCCATGCCTGAACCGGGATATTCATCGCGTGTGTGCAGTCGCTGAAAAATGACAAAGATGCGATCGCTAAATTTCGGGTCAATTCCAATTCCGTTATCGCGCACTGAAAAGAGCCACGCCTCTTCCCGACGCTCTACGCCCACATGAATTCGCGGTGCTTCACTGCTTCTGAACTTAATCGCGTTCGCAATCAGGTTCTGGAAGAGCTGCATCAATTGCGTTCCGTCTGCCACAATTTGCGGCATTGGATCATGAGTCACGATCGCTTCGGTTTCAGCAATCCGTCCGCGTAGATTGCTCAGCGCATGGTTGAGGGCAGTTTCAGAATTGGTTAATTGCCATTCAATCCCCTTGAGATCGACCTTTGAATAAGTCAATACATCGTCGATCAGGGTTTGCATCAAGCTCACGCCTTCCACCGCAAACTCGATAAACTCGCTGGCATCTTGGTCAAGCTGGTCGTGATAGCGCATCTCAAGTAACTGCACATAGTTCGCGACCTGGTTCAACGGCTCCTGCAAGTCGTGAGACGCGACATAAGCAAATTTCTTGAGCTCCGCGTTCGATCGCTCTAAATCCTGTGCCAGGAGTGCCAGTTCTTCCGCCTGCCGCAGCACGATATTGACGATCGCTTTCCGCAGTTCCAGGGTCGCTTGAATCTCTACTGGTTTCCAGGGCAGCGAGTTGAGGCGAACGGTTTCCTTCCAGAGTTCAAACGACTTACGAGGACAAAGCCACTGCCGATCGCCTGATTCTTGCAGCTCGTAGGCATGATTGGGATCACCGCCCCAGTTCACTGTTTGAATCACCTCTGGACGGAACCACAGCACATAGCTCCGCTTCGAGATGGGAATTGCCAGCAGTCCGCTTGCCACGTGCTTAAACCGCTCGGCATCCGAGTAGACTAAAGGCAGCGAACTGGTGTAGAACACTTCTTCATCCACATTTTTCGCAAGCCATTGAACGAGATAATTTAGCTCTTCCTCGGAAGGGGTTTGCCCGATCGTTGTCCAGCGTCCGCCAAAACAAATTGCCGCTCCTTTTGCGTCTGTCAGGTCAAGCAAGTTTGGTTCGGGCTGCATCAAGCCATCCACAAAACTGTTGGCTTCAGACATTGATTCGATCAGGACAGATTGTACGTGCGCCAGGTGCATCCGATAGTGATAATCCGCCGTTTCTTCACGGGTGGAAATCTCTGCAAAAATGACCCGCCCCAAAAATTCGCAGGCTTTTCGCAGCTCATAGGAAACGTATTTGGGCGATCGATGGTGGCAGGCAATTAATCCCCAAAGTTTGTCGTCTTTCATCAGCGAGATGGTCAGCGATGCACTTACGCCCATATGGTGTAGATACTCAATATGGCACTGGTAAGGACTTCGCAGAATGGACAGTGTGAGATCGGTGGGCTGCTGCGTAATTGGATTATTGCCTGGATAGAGCGAAGCCGGTTCGGCATGGGCATCGGGAATGACGCGAATCCAGTTTGACAAAAACATTTTGCGAGCCGGAACAGGAATATCCGATTCAGGAAAATGGAGACCGAGATAAGATTCCATCTCGTCTACTTTCTCTTCGGCAACGACTTCACCATGTCCATCTGCGTCAAATTTGTAGAGCATGACGCGATCGAAGCCAGTCACGTTACGCACTTCCCGCACAATCACCTGACAGAAGTCCTGTAGATTTGAGGTAGCTTCAAGCTGATTAATCGATGCCTTTGCAAGATGATAAAAACTCAGAAACGGAATGTTCTGCTGCGTAAATGCTGGCTCCAGCTCTAGCACCAGAAAACCATCTGCACTGCGATGGAAAACCGCATCAAACACACCATAGTCATCGCCGTTGCGCCGCACCCAGACGCGGGTGGGATTAACAAAATCTAGATTTTCTTCAGCTAACCCAGCTCGGAAGCGATCGACCTGAAACGAATCAAAAATCTCATCCAGTGTTTTACCCAGCAGCGAGGCAGGCGAGCGTTGCAGCAATGCCGTCGTATTGGTACTTGCCTGCAAAACAGTCAGCGTAGGCTCTTCCAGAATCAGCAAAATGCCATGTGGCTGAACCCCGGTCAAACTATGAATCGCGGGCTGTTTTAAACTGGTGAGATTAATGAGTTGCGTTTCCAAATTAAGATTGGTCATGATAGTTCCTTAGCTGTGCAAAGCGCACACCCTTATAAACAGCAATCGTTGAGGCGACAATATCCCAGCAGCTTCGTCTAAAAAATGAACAAAAGACTGACGAAACTCACTTCACTTGTTCTTCACTCGTTCGGCTTTTATTACGTTTCCTGAAGGGATACGGAAAACAATGCAAACGAATCAGTCAAAAGGTAGAACTACTATCTTTATTTTTGCTCTACGTTAGCAGCATAACGTAAAAGTCGTAGAATTTGAGTCGGAATTGTTAAGTAAAACAAAAGCCTATTTTGATTAAAATAAACCAATTTTTCTTAAGCTAAAGCAATTAAAAAAACAGCTTTTAAGTTAATAAAAATTAGAATCCTTCAAGAAAAGTTTTAACAGGGATAGCGTTCTACTCTAACGGTAAAGTAACAATTCCCAACCAAAACTCCTTAATCCGCTGGACGATTTGGTGAAGCTGATCGCCATTTCGGGGATTGATGACATAGCTATTTCCTTGCAGCAAATAGCTTCCGAAGATGTCTTCCTCATCATCGGAGTCTGTCAAAATGATCACTGGAATTCGTCTTAGGCCTGCATTAGATTTTAATTCCTCCAGAACTTCTCGACCGCATCCTTTCAAACGAAGGTTGAGCAAAATTAAATCTGGACGCTGAGCCTGGGTATATTCTCCACGACGATGGATAAAATTAAGGGCTTCTGTACTTTCTGCGATCGCTTTGACTCGAGAGGTAACCGCACCTTCACGGAAGACGTTTTGAATCAGAACAGCTTGCTCTGGATTGTCTTCTAAAATTAAAATAAAGGGTTGAGACGAGGATTGTTCCATACTGAATATCCTACATTAATCATCAATAACCCTATTGTGTGGCTAAAACTTTGTCATCCTCAGAAATAATGCGATTTTGTTAATTTTCAGGTGTGATGAATCAATCAAACTGCAAGTGATTGTTCCGGTAGTGCGGCAATCTGATGTGGAATTGATAGAGTAGAGAAGCTCATTAATCAGAAATCAGGGGATGCAATGCCCTCTGTGGAGTCATCGCAAAGCCTATACGCATGGCAACATGCCCAATGGTCATCAACGCGATCGCTGCCCTACTTGCCATCAAACCTTTTGTGAGTCCTTTGATAGTCTCTACTGCCGTCGACCGCATCTGAAGAAGACGATTCAGCTTGCGTTTAAACCTGATTACGGGGCTGCTCAACTATGAACTGGCACATCCCTCCTGACTCATACAGGAGGTCTAGTTTTTGCAGCACAACCTGGAAGAAGTTGACCGCAATTAATGCGCCCTGACTTCCTGCGAGACTGGCTGCGAAAGTAGGACGCATTCATGGGCAAGTTGAGCGTAAGAGAACTTAAGCGACTTAAGCCACTCTTGCAAAGGTGAGGAGATCCACCATCGTAAAGTTTCCGTCTGTCCTTCCATTTCGGCGCGGTAGGGTAGGAGTCCAGGTTGGCTTCTGGCTCCAATAGGAGCTCGAGTCACTCAGCAGAAGTCCGAAGAAGACCTCGGCAATGATCCGGCTTCCCACCTGACCAAGCCTTTGTCCGCCCTGTTGAACCAGTGCCTCTTTCAGGATGTAGTACCACAGTGGCGTACTTCTATGGAAGTTGAGGTGTCTCAATTCTGCTAGTTCTTCTGGCGTGAGCGGGGCATACCCCAGTTGCTGAGCGATCGCCTGCCCTGAGGGAATCCCATGTTGCAGATGACGTTCTAGATTGCGACCTGCAAGCGTTCTCACATCTTCCACCGGATCAGGCAAACCTGGACCCACAGGCAGATCGAACATTGGCGAAGAGATAAACGGATCAATGCGCTTGTTCGGCTTCACTCTGGGCTGCACTACAGCTTGACCATTTCTCACCGCAACTTCTTGAACACCAAAGTCAAAGAAGATGTCCCACTCTACAAATCGTCTTGGTGCCCGCCGACCGCCGCGCAGATCATTCGGATCGCCATCTTGGGGATCGATCACAGGGTCAAAAATGGGTGCACCGAACCCTTGGTTGGGTTTATAGCCTGGTCGAATCTGGCTGTGTCCAAATCGATAGACGCTAATCTGGAACTCGCGCGGCATTTTAGGTTTGGCAGAAGGCTGGAAGATGGTTGGACCGTTCTTCTTGACCTGCTCATAAACAACTGGATCAAGAGTCGCCTTCAGAAATTGATTGACGATGATGTACTGGTAGTGCCAGCGAACCAGACGACGGGCTTCCTCAAACATCCGCTTGGGATCGGAATTCGCAGGGTTCTGCTCCACTACATAATCAATCACCTGGTTATGAAACTTAAGGAATGCCAGATGGAGCTGAGAAATGATGACATTTTCATCGTTGCGGGGGTCAGCAATAATTGCACGTTGCTGGCTAGTTCGCGGTAGGTCACGCGCAGCTTCCATGTCAATCAAGAACTTGGTTGGGGCAGGACGCTGCAATTCTGGAGAGCGATCGTACAAGATGCTGTCTATATCTGGACCTCGTCCATATACACTATCCAGATCAAAAAATGGCGATCGCAGGTTTTTACTGTTGGTCACGGTCGAGGTCAGTGGCAGCGGATCAAAGGTAATGTCATGATCCAGGAATTGCCCCAAGAAGGTGAAACCAACCGTCATCTCTGGGTTTTTATTATCTGGATTACGTGTTGGATTGCCATCCAGTGGGTTCGTGATTGTAACGAGCGGATCTTGTGCATCCATCAGTCCGCCCTTCTTTCCCAAGATACGGAGGCGTTGCAGCACATCTTGCCGATTCTGTCCTTCTGCAAAGGAGGGCAGGCAAGGAAATAGCTTACTAAAATCGTTTTCTTCAGCTCGAACTGCATCTACCATAGGCATAAAGCTTCGGTAGAGCGAGTCCTCGAACATTGGAACATCCTGGAAAGATTGCTTAACGATCGTCTGCATAAACGCCTCCTAAGTTATTAGGGAGTCACTGTAGTTTCATTCTGGGTGGGGCATTAACTTTTAACCTTACCCACACGGGTACTTTTTCGGCTTACAGTTGCGATCCGCTGTCGTGATCGATAGAATCGTGTGTCACGAACTAGATTCATCACAATAATTATCGATAGAATTTTGTGTCCCGAACCAGATTTATCACAATAATTTTTGAAACAAGTGCTTAACGTAATGGAGGCAATATCCTTTTCGTTTGCCATCAATTTGCTATCAAAAAGATTTCAGAACCCAGTTCCTGGATCTATCAAATGCTTCTCATCAATTTTTTTAGAATTCCATAATGTTGTCTCACCTTTGTAAATGCTTCAATGCAGCGATCGGGAAGAAACAAAACTCATGGATAGCTCTGATTGAAACCCCTTAACTTATGACATAGTGTAATCGTTGATTTGTGGGCGTATATGGAATTTCTGACTGTTCTGCTGGCTGCGTTGCTGGGCGTTTTGTCTCCGGCTGGGTTTGTCGCCGATCGCCTCGCTGCAAATGCCATTCGGCAGCAGTTTGACCACATTGAGGATTTAGCCGTTCGGATCGACAGCACGCCGAATTACCGCCTACTTCAGGGCAGAGCCGATCGGGTACGAATTGCAGGACGAGGCGTTTTTCCGATCGCTGATGTTCGCATCGATACACTGGAAGTCGAAACCGATCCGATCGCCCTAAATCTGAGCGACGCAAACGATCTCAAGCAGCCAATTCAGGCAGGGGTGCGGCTTGTCCTGACACGGGAGGATTTGAATTCTGCGCTACGCTCGGAACCCGTAACAGATGCCCTGCGCGACCTTAGCCTGAATTTTTTGGGCGGCACAGCACAGCAGCTTCAGCGATACGACTTTGTGGAGCCGCAGGTGCAGTTTATCGCAGGCAATTCTCCAGAAGCGGAAACTCGTGTGCGGTTTCAGGTGAGTTTAGTAGAGCAGCCAGCCGAAGAAACGGCGCAAACCCCACCTCAGGACAATCGGATTGAAATTACAGGAGAAACAGGGCTGCAAATTCTGGCAGGAAAACAGCTTAGCCTGGTCAATCCAGAAATTCGCATCAACAATGAAGCCGTGCCGCCGGAACTGGTGAACCTGCTTTTAGGCGGCATCAGTCAGCAGCTCGACCTGGGCAACTTGCAGGACTCCGGCATTTTTGCCCGCATCCTCGACCTTCAGATCCAAGACGATCGCCTCACGCTCGCTGCCTTTGTCCAGCTTCAGCCCGGCTTCGATTTTTCCGATCGCTAATTTCCGAAATACCAGGAATCAAATCCGTAGTTATCCTGAATGTGGCTTACCCCACACCTAAACTTTCAGGAGGAATCCTGCAATGCAAGACCATCAATCCTCAACTCCGAGAACTTCCACGCCTCGCCGTGCCCCGGTCGTCATCATTGCTGGCTTAGCAGCGGTCGGTTTAGCCATTGGCGGTGGTGTTGCCTGGTGGAATGGGCGCTCAGCCGCCCCAGAAGCAAACGCCCCGACCTCAACCGCCGTTTCTCCTTCTCCGCAAACCGCTCCCGCACAGCAAACTGTTCAGATTTACTGGTTGAAGACGAACAGCGATCGAATTGAACTGGCTCCCGCTTCAATCAGCGTTCCAACCAATGGACAGCCCGATGCCACGCTCAAAGCTGCCTTTGAAACCATGCTGAAAGGCTCACCCGATGCCGCTCTCACATCCACTATTCCCCAGAACACGCGCCTCCTTGGATTAGAAGCTAAGCAGGATGGCATTCACGTTAACCTTTCTCAGGAATTTACATCAGGCGGCGGCAGCACCTCGATGCAGGGCAGACTAGGACAGGTAATTTACACCGCAACGGCGATCGATCCCAATGCGAAAGTCTGGCTTTCAGTAGAAGGGAAGCCGCTCGAAGTGCTGGGCGGCGAAGGACTCGTGATCAATCAGCCCACTAGTCGATCGGATTTTGAGCAGAATTTCAGCCTCTAAACAATTCCCACTAATTGCATCACTTCACTGGGTACCACTTCACTGAGTGCCCTCTATTTCCCTATTTCTGTTCAGACGGAATCAACTGGTGGCTACACAGCAGACTTCTATAGGGACGGTTTTTCGTATCCCAACTCCTTAAAAAAATTCCCGATCGCCTGACGACAACCGGGAATACTTTCGCTAATTTAATTCATGCTGATTGGCGATCGGAGAAGCAATTCAAGCGATTAAGCAGCTTGACGCTCTTTCGCTTCCTTGATCACAGCTTCAGCAATGTTATTCGGGCAGGGCGCGTAGTGCGAGAACGACATTGAGAACTGTCCCCGGCCGGAAGTCATGGTACGCAGGTCGCCGATGTAGCCAAACATTTCGCTCAGCGGTACATCTGCCTTAATCCGCGCTCCGGTAACACCCGTTTCCTGAGACTTCATCATGCCGCGACGACGGTTGAGGTCACCAATCACATCACCCATGTAGTTATCTGGCGTGAACACATCTACATTCATGATCGGCTCTAGCAACTGCGGACCTGCTTTCGGCATCGTCTGACGATAAGCTGCTTTTGCCGCAATCTCAAACGCGATCGCCGAAGAGTCAACCGGGTGGAAGCCGCCTTCAATCAGGGTGAACTTCAGATCCATGCAGGGGAAGCCTGCCAGCACACCTCTGTCGATGCTGCTCTCGAAGCCCTTTTGCACAGCGGGCCAGAATTCACGGGGAACGCTGCCGCCCGTCACTTTTGACTCAAACACAAAGCCCGTAGTAGGTTCGCCGGGTTCGATCGCATAAGTAATCTTCGCGTATTGACCCGAACCACCCGACTGCTTTTTGTGGGTGTAGGTATCTTCGGTGCGACGGGTAATCGATTCGCGGTAAGCCACTTGAGGCTTGCCCACTTCGACTTCCACGCCATAGGTGCGCTTGAGGATGTCCACCTTAATGTCCAGGTGAAGTTCGCCCATGCCCTTCAGAATCGTTTCGCCGCTTTCCTCGTCGGTCATCATGTGGAACGAGGGGTCTTCCTGCACCATCTTGGTCAGAGCTGCGACCATCTTCTCTTCACCGCCCTTCGCTTTCGGCTTAACAGCGATCGAGATCACGGGTTCCGGGAAGACCATCGGTTCCAGGGTTGCTGGATTCTTCGGATCGCAAAGCGTGTGTCCGGTCTGGACATTCTTCATGCCCACGATCGCCACAATATCGCCTGCCTGTGCCGAATCGATCTCTTCACGTGAGTTTGCATGCATTTCCACCAAACGGCTGACCCGCTCGGTTTTGCCCGTTGCCGTGTTGAGGATCGTATCGCCCTTCGACAGCGTACCGGAATAGAGGCGGGTAAAGGTGAGTGCGCCGTAGCGATCGTCCATGATCTTGAACGCCAGTGCGCGTAGCGGCTTCGTGGCATCAACAGTCGCAAATGTACCCGTTTCGTTGCCTTCCAGATCCATTTCCGGCTGGGGATTGACTTCAGTCGGGTTGGGCAGGTAGTCTACCACACCATCCAGCACGAGCTGTACACCCTTGTTCTTAAAGGACGAACCGCAGAAGGTCGGGAAGAACGCCATCTTGATCGTGCCCGTGCGGATGCACTGCTTCAGTGTATCGATGTCCGGCTCGTTGCCTTCGAGGTACTGCTCCAGCACATCGTCATCTTGCTCAACGGCGGTTTCGATCAGCTGTTCGCGGTAGGACTCGACCTGATCCACCATATCGGCAGGAACGGGTTCAATCCGGTAGTTCATGGGGTCGCCAGACTCATCCCAGATCCAGGCTTTGCGGTTCAGCAGGTCAATCACGCCTTTGAACTCGTCTTCGCGACCGATCGGCAGGGTCATCACCAGCGGCTTCGCGCCGAGGATCTGCTCCACCTGCTTCACCACGCGATAGAAATCTGCGCCCGTGCGATCGAGCTTGTTGACGTAGATAATCCGCGACACTTTGGACTCGTTGGCATATCGCCAGTTGGTTTCAGACTGGGGTTCTACGCCGCCCGAGCCGCAGAATACGCCGACGCCGCCGTCCAGCACTTTCAGGGAGCGGTAAACCTCGATCGTGAAGTCTACGTGCCCGGGAGTGTCAATAATGTTGAGCTGGTGATCGTTCCAGAAGCAGCTTGTAGCAGCAGATTGAATCGTAATCCCCCGCTCCTGCTCCTGTTCCATGAAGTCCGTCGTGGCTGCGCCTTCGTGAACCTCACCGATCTTGTGGATTTTGCCAGTTAGTTTCAGGATTCTTTCAGTTGTAGTCGTCTTCCCCGCATCAACGTGAGCGAAGATGCCGATATTGCGGTAACGAGTGAGGTCTTTCATTGTGTGCGTGTGTTTTCTAAATTGAAAATTTGACGAACCGTTGATCAGGATTTTAGGTTGATCAGGGTTGGGATCGATGATTGCCTGCAAGCGTTATCCAGGGACACCGTTGCTTGTTAACGACTGCGGGGAGAATTTCGTGACTGAAGAAATTAAGAAACCCTTTTCCACATTTACGGCAACATAAGCCATTGTAAAGTGTTGTGACTTAAAAGTGTGGTGTTGTAGACGCAGAAACACATCCTCCTATAGGTGACAGACAGGCTGAAGGCAAACCAACTCCTAAACAAACTTCTATTGTGCCCCAAAGCTGGAACTATCCTGCTGCTCAGCAATTCCTTTAAATCGTCTAAGTTTCGGTATTAATGGAAACCAGTATTACTGAAAATAATTCGCTCTCCTCGCCTCCCAATTTTGGGAAGAATTAATTAACGTTCAGGTTTCAAAGTCCCCGGTATTAGGAATCTACCAGTATTGGGAATTTAAGAGGCGATGTAGAAGTCAGATCAGCAGTAGTCGTATATTCATCCGTTCCACTAACTTGCACTCATTCCAGCTTGTCTTCAGGTTTAGCTCTAGAACAGCCTCATGAATCGATCCCTCTTTGCTTTCCTTTTGTTTGGTACAACTCTGGTTTCCAGTCTTGGTCGCTTCAGCACCCCGTCAATACAGATTTCTCTTGCTCAAACGCTTGCTCAAACTCCACCGCTCTCCTATCTAACTCAATCTGCTCCGGTAGACTTCAGCACCCTTCGATCGCAGCTTCGGTCTCAAAACTGGCAGGCTGCGGATGCTGAAACTCGCCGTATTCTCCAGACATGGGTGCATCCCAACGGAGATGTCTTCAGTTCACCGCTTGCCAGCAATATTCCGCCTGAAATTCTGCAAACCCTCGATCGCCTCTGGATAGAAGCCAGCAACGGGCGGTTTGGGTTCAGCGTTCAGCGGCGAATTTGGGAGGAAGCCCAATCCCAGCATCCTAACAATACCGACACGGCTGCTAAGGCCTTTGGCGATCGAGTCGGCTGGACTCGCCCGACCCCCAACCCAGAAAACTTCGTCTCACCCGACTGGCTCACAGAACCAGAGCTAAATTACTCAAAGGAAGCTCCCGCAGGTCATCTACCCTGGGCAGGCATTGACTGGGAGCGAATTGATGCCATGCTGAATGCTCAAAGCTGTGGAAGCTGCATGATTGATGCGATATATCTTCAAGGGGAACGCTTTAATCGCTATTTGCCCGTCCTCTTCAACTGGCTTACCACCGCCCTGGAATCTCCTTTACCAAGAGCGGGCTCCTGGCAGCAGGCAAGCCTTGCCTATTCGATCGATCTGAGGACGCTTTACGCCAACAGTAATCCAAATAATTCTTGTCCGGTCAATGAACTGGCAGAGGCAATCAGCCCCGATAGCACCATTCTAGCGATCAGCAGCTACAGCTATGAGCGATCGTGTGGCGGAAACCCGAACCAGAACCGGAACAACAGTACGCTGGCAATCTGGAACGCCCAGCGCGGCAATCGGATTGTTACCCTGCTACGGGGACAGGCGACTGAATCTTTCTCCTTTACAGGGCAGGCTCAGGAACCGCCGACTGAAGCCAATCGAATTGTGGGAGATGTTGCCAATGCGATCGCATTTACCCCAGACAGTCGCCTGATTGCCGCCGGACTCTCAAACGGTACAGTGCGGCTCTGGACAACAGATAAAGGAGAAGCAGTGCGGACGTTTACCGGACACCAATACGCGGTGAGGGCGATCGCCATTAGCAAAGACGGTCAGTTGCTTGTTAGTGCCAGTGCCGACCAGACAATCAAGCTCTGGAATCTGAAAACAGGTCAACTCCTCCGCACGATTCGCCTTAATCCCTCAGACGGCATTGCTCATACTGTACTGATCAGCCCGGACGGTCAACGGCTGGCAACGGCAACACATCGCAACACGCTACAGCTCTGGAACACTCAAACCGGACAGATCATTCGCACCTTTACTCAGGCAGCTACTCAGGCAGCCGATCGACCCCCTGAACTCCCGATTGCCTTCAGCCCTGATGGACAAATTTTGGCAACGGCGGATCGCGATCGCTCTGTTAAGCTCTGGAATGCCGCTACCGGAGCACGGATGAAAACGCTGAGTAGCCACACAGAAGATATTCAGCATCTCGCCTTCAGCCCAGATGGCACATTGCTTGCCAGCACGGACGCCAAGAAAGCCCATCTCTGGAACCTGCAAACCTATCAGTCAGTGCAGAGTCTTGATTTAGTGCAGTCGGCGGGACATCCCGTGATGCCGAACAATTTGGCAGAGGTGTCTTTTAGTCCAGATGGGAAAGTCCTTGCGACCAGCACGCTGCTGCTGCCGTTGATTCAAAGCGAACCCATTCCTCAGCAGGGCATAACGCTCTGGGAAGTCGCAACTGGGCATCCGCTCAAGCAGATTCATGAAGTCGCCCAGTTCCAATTTAGTCCCAATGGGCAGTTTTTCATGGCAAACGGTCAGAGCGTGCAAATCTGGCAGCCTTATCGCAGTCTGATTAGAAATGCGATGCAAAGCAGTTTTCTCATGGGGCGATCGAACTAAACTGAGGAACTTGCAGAATGAACCCCCTAATAGTGAACTCCCTAATAAGCGTATGCCTGGTAAACCTCAGCGGCAGATCGGTCTTCTAGAGATGCCACTACCGGGTTAAACCGCAGCAGATGACGGGCGCGATCGGACAGCTTATGCCACTCCTCACGGGGAATCTGAATCGACACTTCTGGGCGCAATAGCCAGCGTCGGCTATAGCCAATCACTGCCATCGGGCGAGGGGTATCAGTGTAGTTGGGCGTTCCCCGGTGCAGTCCACGCACATCTCGGATCATGACATCACCCATCTTTAGGGTAATGGGTTCGAGCTGCACAACTCCTGCTTCCAGTAGACGAAGTCCCTCTTCTTTCGTGACCCGGTGCGTTCTGCGTGCCACTTCAAACGGTCCATTTTCCGGCGTCACATCTACAAGCGGAAAATTCACGGCAAGCTGAAACGGAGGAGTCTCTTGCTCAATCTCTGGGAATAGGGGGGGCGCGTCCCGGTGAATGGCTTGATACTCTGACCCCAAAAGCGGCGTATCCGTTGCAAGCTGACACATCACAGCATCTTCACCCACTAACCTGGCAACGATCGCCAGAACATCGTCGTCTTCATAAATTGCTGGGTCGGCAAACGGAGCCATAAAGGGCAGCGTCACGTAGTAGCGGGATGTCCCTCGATTTTTCAGGTTGCCTTCGCGATCGATATGTTCTGTGAGCAGCGGCGTAAAAGCTTCCTGCCATGTCTGAAGGGTATCTGGCGAGAAGTGATTGCGGAGAATGCAAAACCCGTCCTCTAAAACGGCTTGCGTGAATGCTTGAATCTGTTGCTGGCTGTAGCGTTCTGTCATACCCGTTTGAACCGTACATCAAAAGCCTCTCAATCTTAAGAAGCAAAGATTTTCTTGGTGTTAAAAGTTACAAATTGTAGCCATCAGCTTGTAATTGAATCAGCGATCGAATTTCCTAAAATCGCCCTGATCAAAGCTCAGTTAAGATACGCTGAAAGCAAGAAACACAGTCAAGGAATGCCTCGATAAGTACCGTCCTGGATTTATCACCGATCGCCCAGCTTACTCGTGAACAGTTTTATCAGCGCTGCATGGGAAATCGCGACATCCTGCTCGAACGATGCTCAAACATCTGCTTAGGCAATTACTTTTAACTTAACTTTGAACGGGGCGATCGTTGTTGTTAGTCTTTCTGATTCAGTAGAGGGTGATGGATATCTTCTGCCTGACTTCTGCTGCTGACCCTAAAAATACTCAATCTTAAAATTGAACGTATCTCTAAAGAAAGGATCTATATAAAGCACGGCTGTACATACAATACATTTGCTCTTAATCAATTAATTACCAATCCATGGAGCGATTGCCAGGCAAGGGCTAGGGCGAAATTATTTAATAAGTTTGAGTGGAACAAAGAGGTGTTTTTCTATGCCAAATCCAAACTTGCTAAGGTAAGTTGAAAGAACTGGTTTTCTTCCCGTTTAAAAATCGAATTTGAGATTTACCTTATGAATTCTTCAGAATCGTTCGGAAGACAACTCGGTGCATTACATAGCCGTTTAGAGAAACTTTATGCAAATCTTGACCAACCTACGGCTCTTTCAACAGAAGCTGTTGATTCAGTCTGGAAGGATCTGGGAATTGCGGCTGAAGAGCTACAAGTTGCAAACGAGGAACTGAGCCAACAAAGCGACCACATTGCACAAATGTTGCAGGACGCATCGGTGCAGCATCGCTATTATCAAAATCTAATTAATCACATTCCTGAAGCGTATCTCACGACCACCCTGGAGGGAAAAATCCAGGAGGCAAATCCGATCGCCGCTGGGCTATTCAACCTGCCCCAGTCTATGCTAATCGGGAAACCGCTGGTAACTTTTGTGCCGCCAGAACAGCGGATGCTATTTCGCACAGAAATGCTGCGTGTCGCTCAAGAAAATCGCCCCTACACCTGGTCATGCTGGTTTCAGCCCCAAAGCTTGACTCCCATCCACCTAACACTGACCGTTTCTGCTGCCGCCCATGTCCAGCAAGAACAGAGCAGCCTGCACTGGATTTTGCGCGAGGCAAACGAAGCCTGGATCAAATCTTCTTTTCCCCAGCAAGAGAACTTTGCGAACGAGGACGATCGTGAGCTGACAATCGATCGCCCCATTCTTCGCTATAGCAAAGGCGAAGCGATCCCGCTCACTCCTCAAAACCTGTGGCTCGTGCATGAAGGACTAGTCAAGCTGCATACCCTGACTGAAGAAAACGAAGAGGTGCTGCTGGGGTTGATTGGGTCTCTGATGCCTTTTGGCTCTGGCTCATCCTTTTTGCCCGTTTATCAGGCGACTGCTATGACCGATGTGCAGCTTCTCCAGTTCTCGACCGCAGAAGTGAAAACCTATCCCCACTTGGCGCGGCTGATTCTGCCCAAGCTCAACGATCGATTTCAGCAGATGGAATCACTGCTCTCGATCGCCGGACAGCGGCGCGTTCGCCAACGACTCTATCTCTTGCTGCGGCTGCTTAAACAAGAGATCGGAGAACCGATTGCAGGCGGAGTGCGGTTAAAGCTGCGGCTGACCCACGAAGAAATTGCCAGTGCCTGTTGTACCAGTCGAGTTACAATCACACGCCTGCTAGGCGAGCTGCAGCGACAGCAGAGAATTGCGATCGACTCCCGCTTCCACATCGTAATTTTGAACTCTGAGCTTTAGAGACCAATTACTCATTAAAAAAACCGGAAGGCTGTCTCCCGGCTTTCTTTTGATTTAGAACAAGTTAGCTCTGGTTAGTAGGTTTCAACGTGCCAGCGTTCTTTGATCGATCGCTGATACTCTTTCCAAGTGATGCCTTCCTTCGCGCAGGCTCCCGCCATAGCAGCATCAATCCCGTCTTCCATGCCCTTCAGACCACAGATGTAAGTGTGGGTTTTTTCCTGCTTCACTAGGTTCCATAGCTCATCGGCGTGTTCTCCAACACGGTGCTGAATGTACATTCTGCCGCCTTCTGAGTTCTTCTGCTCGCGACTGATGGCGTAGGTAACGCGGAAGTTATCAGGAAACTTGGCTTGCAGTTCGTCCAACTCTTCTTTATAAAGAATGTTGGGCGTAGTAGGAATCCCAAAAATCAGCCAGGCAAATCCCTTGAACTGGTAGTCGGTGTTGACTGCTCGCTCGTTGTCCTTAAACATCCGCCACAGGTATGCCCGCATCGGCGCAATCCCGGTTCCGGTTGCCATCATAATGACGTTGGCTTCGGGGTCAGCGGGCAGCAGCATCTCCTTACCCACCGGGCCTGTGATCTTCACATCATCGCCAGGGTTCAGATTTTTCAGGAAAGTCGAGCAAACACCGTACACGGTTTCGCCCGATTCAGGGTGCTTGTATTCAAGCTGACGCACGCAAAGAGAAACGGTCTTGTCGTCTACGTCGTCGCCGTGACGGGTTGAGGCGATCGAATAAAGTCTCAGCTTGTGCGGCTTTCCTCTATCGTCGGTTCCTTCGGGGATAATGCCGATACTTTGACCTTCAATGTATTTGAGGTCTCCACCAGAAATATCAAACTTGATGTGCTTAACGGTACCGATGCCGCCTTCACCCACAAGTTCCTCGTTGGAGATGCACTTGCCGATATAGGGGTTATTCGGACGATAGATGTTCACGGGAACATCGGGCTTTGCTGCCCTTTCTTTAGGCTGAGCTTTCGGCTGAGATGACGGTGCCTGAGTCATTGGCTTGCTCTCTTCTGCTGACTGAACGGTTATAGGCTCGGTCTTTGCTGCTTCAGAGGACGCTTTGCCGTTAACTCCACCTTCAGCGGTGACAGGGCGGATGCTGACAATTCTGCCACCCATGCGCGTGATCCGCTGCATTTCCTGGTTCATCCGCGAATAAGGGACAGTGATAAACACACTGCCGCTCTTCCGAATCGGATAATCCATTTTGTCAGTTTCTTCGTTCTGGCGTAGCCCTTCGACTTCGTAAATAAACAGGCGGTTACCGTACTGCGTGTTGGAAGCACCACCCACTGCGCTTGGATTGTACATTGCTAATCAACTATTCTCCTAACCCTCATTATTCAGCACGATCGACCTATCAGCCTAATAGTCGGCTCAGTAGATCGTTCAACGCTGGTGCCACCACAAGTCAACTCCATGCGGCACAAACCCAAGGAGTCGCCAATGATTAGGTATTAGCGTAACATTGCCAAGCAGTCCTCTGATACAGACTTGAGATACAAAAACGGGCAGGATAGGAATTCCTACTCTGCTCCAGCCCTAACATACCGGCTTCGGCAGAGTCAGACTGTCCTATCCGAACGATTTCTACTAATTTCAGGTTCGATAATGGCTTAAGGGTCGGAAATCTATCGAAAGTTTGAAGTTTTGCCTGCTTTGTCTTCAAATCGCTTCTTCTTAAAAATCATCTTGAATTGCCCTTGAAGCGGGGATCACATTTTGATAACATTCCAATATTAGAAGTATAAATACTTAGTCGGACTTGCCTGGTTTGATCTCCAAACTGAGGCGATTCTAGCTGAATGTAAACTTGCTGGGCATGAAGCAAAGGAAGAAATTGCTTTCTCTCTATGCTTTTAGTACAGCCACCTCTCCGGTTCACTGTCCTGATGCAGCAAATCGCGAATCCAGACAATTCAAACTTTGAGCGTTCCCCATTAGATCTAGTAGTAGATCTGGGTTCACCTTAATGGTTTGATAGTTTAAGCGATGCTTGCCGTGCAAAAGGCGGAGAGAGTCATCCGTTCGAGATC
Source organism: Cyanobacteria bacterium FACHB-502 (assembly GCA_014695325.1). GTDB lineage: Bacteria > Cyanobacteriota > Cyanobacteriia > Elainellales > Elainellaceae > Leptolyngbya_A. The sequence goes on from JACJNZ010000037.1 coordinate 36,043, forward strand.
TAACTTTATAAATCTGTGTTCGGATCAGCAAAATTCGGATCAGAAAGGTCAGATCGCAAAGTTCAGATCAAAATCTATCGAGTGAAAACCGTTCTTGTTGCCTAGAGGAAACCTATGACCAGTAAGCCAGACCGTGTGGTTCTCATCGGCGTTGCCGGAGATTCCGGCTGCGGCAAGTCAACCTTTCTCCGTCGCCTGGCAGATTTGTTTGGCGAAGAACTGATTACCGTGATCTGCCTTGACGATTACCACAGTCTGGATCGCAAGCAGCGCAAAGACCACGGCGTCACCGCACTGAATCCCGCCGCTAATAACTTTGACCTAATGGCGGAGCAGGTGGCCGCTCTGAAGAACGGTCAGGAAATTATGAAGCCGATCTACAACCACGAGACAGGCATGATCGATCCGCCGGAACTGATCAAGCCTACCCCGATCGTCGTGATCGAAGGCTTGCACCCGATGTACGATGAGCGCGTCCGTGCCCTGCTCGACTTCAGCGTCTACCTTGACATCGACGACGAAGTGAAGATTGCCTGGAAGATTCAGCGTGACATGGCGGAGCGGGGTCACACCTACGACGACGTGCTAGCTGCCATCAACTCCCGCCGTCCTGATTTCGAGGCATATATTAACCCCCAAAAGCAGTATGCCGATGTGGTAATTCAAGTCCTGCCGACTCAGCTCATCCCAAATGACACCGAGCGTAATGTGCTGCGGGTGCGGCTGATTCAAAAGGATGGCGTGGAAGGCTTTGAACCCGTTTACCTGTTTGACGAAGGTTCGACGATCGACTGGATTCCCTGCGGTCGCAAGCTGACCTGCTCTTACCCCGGCATTAAGATGCACTATGGTCCCGACGAGTACTACGGTCACAGCGTCTCAGTACTAGAACTCGATGGACAGCTCGATCGCCTCGAAGAAGTGATCTACATCGAAGGACACCTGAGCAACACCTCGACCAAATACTACGGCGAGATGACCGAACTGCTGCTTCAACACAAAGAGTATCCTGGCTCGAGCAACGGCACAGGCTTATTCCAGGTGTTGACAGGTTTGAAGATGCGCGCAACCTACGAGCGTCTGATGGGCGTAGAAGCCAAGATGTCGAAGGTCGCTGCAAACTAGTAGGGCGTTACCCCAGAAGGGAAACTGCTTCGCATCGGGCTTTTGACTCGGCAGGTTTGAATTGAATTCATTGAATGAACAGATGACTCCCAGGCTTTGATCTGGGAGTTTTTGTTGGGCGATTGAACGTTAACCTTGCTCAGGATCTACCCGATAAGGACGGACAACACGTTTGCCAGTAAATCATTGCGGCTATTGCGGCGAGTCAAGACAACTTCTGAAGTGACAAGCCGAAAAGAGCTAGTGCACTAATGTCATATTCCCAACTTATTGCTTCAGTAGGAATACGGTAGGTTCGAGAAGATGACAACAAAGGATTTAATCCTGAAATTCCGTATTTGCCGCCACGCGCTCCTTGTATTCCTATGATTTGATTAAGGTACATTCCTTTTTTATCGATTCGCTCTTAAATTCGCCTGTGTCCAAATTCGCTGATTAGATTTCCCCTTCTTCAAATTTTTCTCCCATAGTTTATTCTGTTGTCACCTATGGTTTTCTACTTATTTGGAGCCACGGCTACCTTCAGCATTCTGTTTCACGCCTTCTGCAAAGACACGACAACTTCAAAAACAGACGTTACTTCCTGGCTTGTCTTGTTGATAGCAACTTTAATCTGGTTCATCACCCTTCCCCGAATTCTGCAAAAGAAACTCCAGCCTGTAAAAACGCCTTATTATCAAGGGTGGGCGAAGTCGAGCAACTTCTGAAGAGCTTATTCCTGACGCTTACACTGGCTGACTAATTCTACAAAATGGCCTGAAAGTAACCTCAACTAATAACATTGGAATCCTGAGTTGTCCTGCCAACTATTGAGTACCGTCGATGGTTGCAGGACGTTTCATTACAAATTAACATGAGGGTGCTGGAGTTAACGAGCGGAAGGTGATTTCAACCGACAAGCTTATAAAGGACTGCTGTAGCTGCAATACAATAAGTTAAAGAGTGAACGGATATCAAAACTTCGCCCATTAATGTAGTTCTGATGCTTGACCTGCGAGTCTACGTTCGTGAATCTACTAGCTCAACTTCATACCCTGCAAGTTCGTACCCAAGTTAAAACTGATCTAAACTCTCTAGGGCAGGTGCTTTCCTGGTTTGAGCAGCTTGCTTGCCCGGTTCTGCCTCGTACGATTTGGCTTCAGTGCCAGATTGCGCTCGCAGAAGCCTTCACCAATGCTGTGCGATATGCCCATTGCAGCAAGCCCGCTGATACGCCGATCGAAATCGAGGTGACGTTCAATAGAACCACACTCGAAATCCGCATCTGGGATTATGGAGCCGAATTTGACCTGGAGAATTTCCTCCAGAAAGCTCCTTTGGTTCCAGAGCAGGCTGAAGGAGGGCGCGGTTTACGGCTGATGGAAAAAATTGCTGATGGGCTGGCTTATTGGCGAACAGAAGATCAGCGCAACTGCCTGCTAATTGTGAAAAATATCCTTCCTGAGGGGTAAGAATTCGGGCATTGCTGATTGAATACAACGATCGCTTATGTCCCTCGTGCCCCGCTTCCCTGGATTCTTTTTCCCCTGCTGCTTGCCTTTTGCCTTAAAGCCTTTGCCTCGATCTTGAAACGGGGGCTTAGATGAGTTCTTGCTATTGGGCTGCAACGGCTCCTTGAGCAATTGATTCTCCGACTTGACTTCCTTGTATTACCGTTCTAGCTGTTCAATGCGCCCCGTACGTCAGCAATGATAAGCAATCGAGCCGGATTAATTATCAGCATAACTTCAACAATAAAAACTCACAGGCAGGCGCAAAAATTACCTGACCTATGAGTTTTTGCATTCGGATTTAGGGAATTAGATCAACGAATCCCGGTAGAACAACCCTAATTACAGGTTCGGATTGTTGACGATCGGGTTGCCGTCTTTGTCGATGTTGAGTTCTTCACGGCGCAGAGTTTCATCTGCAACCACGGTATCGCGATCGATTTCCTTCCGTACCGTTACTTCCTCGCGCAGGACGGTTTCTTTGCGAATGTCGGGCGTTTCTTCGTAGACTTCCATCCGCACAGCGTCATCATGGAAGGCATCACTCGTGTCGCCAGCCACCACCTGGCCAGCAGCGGTGCGCTCGATGACAACCCGCTCTCTCTCGATGGGGACTGCAACATGCGCGGTTTCAGTTTCAACTGTTTTACCGATCGCTACTTCACCCGTCTTCTGGCGGTGCTTGTTAGCAATCAGGCGTTCCTGATACAGCTTCAGAGTTTGGTGGTCGCGATCGTTCATGCCATACATAGCAGCGTCACGATCGTAGGTGTAGCTGTTGCGATCGTAGGTGGTGTCAGCGGTGACAGGCGTATCGATCGTATCCATTGCCGTCATGTCAGAAGTCATCATGCCAGCCGTTGATGCCGTACCCATTGTGGTTGCAGCAGTCGTAGTACCCATGGACGGACGATAAACGCCACGCACTTCTTCTTCGTAGTCGTAGTCAGTTTTTTCCAGGTCGTTGAACTTAGGTAAAGCTTCAACCTGCTCGCGAGTCAGATTGGTTGCATAGATACGCTGGGAGGTAGAATCAATGCTTGCCATACCAACAGGCAGCAGCACTTTCTTACCGAAAATCCAAAATCCACTGTCAACCACAAAGTAGCGGAACTCACCTGTTTGATCATCCACTAAAATGTCATGCACAGAGCCAACCTTATCATCGCCCTGAGCATAGACATCATAGGACTTAACATCATCAAGGCTAGAACCCATTTCAGAAGAGAATTCTTGATGATCAGGATAGAAATCCTCGAGTTTCATTAAAGGCATTTCGTGAAGTCTCCTTAGTGTTTGTTGTGTGCCGTATTTATTCTTTAACATTAAGGATTTTTCAATCTAAATCACCTTTCGTTGGGGAGACAATTAAAAATAAGCAAGCAAGACTTTAGTTGTAGATCAGCCTGAAATTTTTAGCGATCGCGAGCATAAACGAGCATCGACAACCTATGACACTCCAGACAATCTGAAAAGGGATAACGAACATGGTTTAAGGAGTCTGGAATGATTGGCTTGAGAGGGTTTGGCCTCCTAAATCCTCATTACAAACGGCAGGAAATTTTTCATTTTCGCGAAAAAATGGAACATCATCCTACTATTCTTTTCTGGGAAAATTACAGAAGAACTTAAGGCATTGCTGATCCGAGGGATGAATTCTGTAAGAGTGGCTTGCAAACTACCCCTAGCGCAGAACCCCCTATCCGAGAATCTGATTTCCATTCAGCAATGCCGGACTTAACTCTCGAATTGTTTCTGAACGATAAATTTTTCCACCTTACTTCTGGTCGAACCCGTTCTGCGGGAATCTGTAACATCACCATTAGGAATTGGCGTCCCTAACTTGTGACCTTTTAAGGCACATACCACCGTCCCTAATTCCGAGGAAACCAGCCTTCTTTAGGGCTTGAAAGTCCTCAGGATTAGGGAACAGGTCAGGCAACGGATTAGAAATGATAGAGGGCGTTGTAGAGCCTCAACCCTGCTGAGGTAACCGCCTAACTCGATAGCGTTAGTCCTGCTTCATAAGGACTGCTGAGGTTTTCATGTTGCGGCATGACACGCAGCGAGAACCCTTGTAGACCGCTATTCTGGTATGCAATGTCAACCATGTAGATGCTGATATGGGGATGCTGTGGATCTGTGCCCTGGTACTCCATCACGACTGGGGAACCCCGTTCGATATCACCATTGGCATTTACAGCTCCTTGATACAGTTCCACCCGCACATCTTGAGGTGTAAGTACCCCTAAGCTGAGTCTGGCTTTTACACCGATCGCCTGACCCACTTTAACGTTTGCGGGTTCAGACACATCCACCTGTTCGATCTTGATGTCATACCAGTGTTCAAACAGATGGCTTTTCCAGTGCGCCAGTTCTTTGGCAGGGGCATAGCGGTCAGCCATCATAATGCGATAGCGATCGCTGGCAGGGAAGTAAGCGCGTGTGGCATATTCACCAACCATCCGTGCAGTGTTGAAATGAGGACAGTTGATCCGAATCGCGTCCTTCATTTTGGCAATCCAGCCATGCGGCAGTCCTTCATCATCGCGATCGTAAAATAGGGGCACGACCTCCTGTTCTAAAAGGTCATACAGGGCATTTGCCTCGACTTCATCCTGGTATTCCAAGTCGTCGTAGTCTTCGCCGTGACCGATCGCCCAGCCCGTTCGCACGTAGTCTGCTTCGGCCCACCAGCCATCCAGCACGCTCAAGTTTGGCAGTCCGTTCATCGCGGCTTTCATGCCGCTGGTTCCCGATGCTTCTCTGGGACGGCGGGGCGTATTTAGCCAGACATCGCAGCCAGCCACCATTAGCCGGGCTACATGAACATCGTAGTTAGGCACAAAAACAATATTGTGCTGCATGCCCTGTTCACGAATGAAGTGCGTGACTTGCCGAATTAGCTCTTTCCCTGGGCTGTCTTTCGGGTGCGCCTTGCCCGCAATCACAAACTGAACCGATCGCTTCTGGATTGGATCTCCTTTGGTGCGATCGGCATTTGCCCCCAGCAGAATGCGCTTAATTCGCTCCACATTGCGCAGGAACAGGGTGGCGCGTTTGTAGGTGGCAAAGCGGCGGGCAAACCCAATTGTCAGTACCGAGGGGTCAAGCACATCTTGAGCAGCAGCAAGCTCAGTCGGAGAAGCACCGCGATCGCGCAGGCTGTGCTGCAAACGTTCCCGCACAAAGACGATCATTTCCGATCGGCAGCGTTCATGGTTGCGCCACAACTCCTCGTCGGGAATGGAATAAACCCGCCCCCATAGGGGATGATCCGCCGGGGCACTCGACCAGCTTGGACCCAAATAGCGATCGTATAGATCCTGATTCGCAGGCGCAACACAGCTTCGGGCATGAACGCCGTTGGTAATAGAGGTAATAGGCACTTCGTCGGTGGGCAGTGTAGACCAGAGTTTGCCGAACATCGACCGCGACACTTCGCCGTGAAGCTGACTCACCCCATTCACAAAAGTTGCCGTCTGAATTGCCAGCACTGCCATACTAAACGGCGAAGACAAATCCCCAGTGTTTTCGCGCCCCAGCGACAGAAACTCTTCTCTGGAAAGTCTGAATTTCTCAGCGTAGTACCCCAGGTAGTACAACACCTTGTCAGGCGGAAACAAATCGATGCCGGCCGGGACAGGCGTATGAGTCGTAAAAATCTGGCTGGACTGCGCCACCTGCTTTGCTTCTCTAAAGGTTAGCCCTTCTTCTTCAATCAAAATGCGGATTCGCTCCAGTGCCATAAACGCAGAATGCCCTTCGTTCATGTGGTATGCCGTGGGTTGGAGCCCCAATGCTCGCAGCATTCGCACGCCGCCAATGCCAAGCATGATTTCTTGATGAATTCTTAGATCGAGGTCTCCGCCGTAGAGCTGGTCGGTAATATTCTGGTCGTAGGTGTTGTTTGGCTCAATGTTGGTATCCATTAAATAGAGCGGAACCGTTCCCACCTGCACTCGCCAGACCCGGGCATAAACGGTTCGACCCGGATATTCCACAGCAATTCGCAGCTCCGAGCCATCTGGATTGCGCTCCAGGTGCAGCGGCATATTATAAAAGTCATTGAGTGGGTAACGTTCCTGCTGCCAGCCATCTGCGTTCAGGTATTGGGCGAAATAGCCCTGCTGATACAGCAAACCCACGCCGACTAGCGGCAGCCCTAGATCGCTTGCAGATTTGAGGTGATCGCCTGCCAGAACTCCTAAGCCACCCGAGTAAATGGGCAGAGCGACGGTTAAGCCAAACTCTGCTGAAAAGTAGGCGTAGCAATCTTGAGACGTCGAGGCACTCGTTGGAGGTTCGGCCAGACCCTCGGCTGTGCTGCCGCTATTGTTGCCTTTAATATTGCGGTGCTTGCGATACCAGGTGCGCTCGGTTAAATACTCCTCAAGTTGGCGGGCTGCTCGGTGCATTTGCGCCAGAAACCCTTCATCCTCTGCTGCCTCTCGCAGGCGTTCCTGGCTGATGGTTCCCAGCAGCAAAATGGGATTGTAACGGCTGGATTCCCATAGCTCGCGATCGAGCCGTCGAAATAAATTTGCAGTCTCAGCATTCCAATCCCAATGCAGATTGTAGGCAAGCTGGCGTAGGGGTTCTAGCTTGGTAGGCAGAGAAGGGGAAACATTAAAAATGCGAATTGGCTTCATAGTTCAACCAGGCTCCGTCGATTTTGGGCGAGAGTCTCGGCACGAATCTCTAGCAGAGATCTTGTAGCAACAATCGGGGGAACTGACCTCTACCAGGAGTCTCTAGTCATTGTGACGCTGGCAGCCGGAACCAGGGAAAGTCTTAATACTCTTTTCTGAGTTTTTCTAATTTCTTCGCGGTAGAGTAAGGCTGAGCATTAGAAAAGTTAACAAAGCGATCGTTCAAAAGTTCGATTCTTCTCAGGGAAAATTCCCCTGATTTTGTGTCTCAGGGTGCATTTGTAAATCTAGAACGCCCAGTATTCTAGGATTTATCAAAGGAAGGGGCCATACAAAGTCGAATTGTTTGAGGGGTGTGACAAACACGTTAACTAATGTTACGATTATTAAAATTCAAGTTATGAAGGGGTCAAATAGCAGTCAAGCACAAGGACTCTAGACTCAGAAATACAATGCTCGCATTGCTGATTCTGCTTCCAAGTCTTGATTGCATTCGAGAAACGGTGTTGCATTCGAGAAACGGTGTCGAAAATTTTTGTAACATCTTGCGGTAGCTGTCACATCCTGAAGCGATATCTATCCCATCTCTCTCCGGTATCATCGCTCTGACCTGATACGGCGACTGATTCTCATCAAATTTCAGCAGGTGTAGTGCTTTTAGCTTCTCTTTAATGAAGTTCTCAGCTCTCGTCAAATCGTGCAGAGCAGGCGATCGTCTGTTCTAGCTACTTTGTTTTACACATTTTGTTTTACAAAGGGCGATAAGAAAGAGTGACAAGTCTGAGCGCAGTTTGCAGTTCATGCTGCAATTCCATGATTAGTTCACAGTGAATTCATAAAACTCACGGTGAATCGACTGCGAACCGACTGTAAACAGGAATTTGTGAATAAGTACTGAGGTAGAGCCTTCCAGCGCAGCTATCTCTCTAACGCATTTGTCCTGAGTCATTTGTTACTTCTTTGTTTCAAGCATCTTTGTTCTAAACAAAGTAAATCAAGCAAAGTAATCCTGCGAATCGTCAACCTAACCCATCCCCACTCGTGTCCTCAGAAGCTAGAGTATCGGCAATATGAAGACGACTTTACCCTCCACATCTTCCGCAGACATGGTTCGCGCCTACCTCCGCGAGATTGGTCGTGTCCCTCTGTTAACGCATGAGCAAGAAATTCTTTACGGTAAGCAAGTTCAGCGACTTAGCATTTTTAATGAAATCAAGGAAGCCCTGACTGAAAAGCTGGGGCATGAACCCAGTCTTGAAGAGTGGTCAACCGCAGCAAAAACCTCCCTCGAAGAACTCGATCAGGTTATCATCGAAGGCGAACGAGCCAAGCGAAAGATGGTCGAGGCAAATTTGCGTCTTGTGGTGTCGGTTGCTAAGAAGTACATCAAGCGCAATGTCGATCTGCTCGACCTGATTCAGGAAGGGACGATCGGAATGCAGCGCGGCGTTGAGAAGTTCGATCCGACCAAGGGCTATCGCTTCTCGACCTATGCTTACTGGTGGATTCGCCAGGCAATTACCCGCGCCATTGCCGAAAAGGGACGCACTATCCGCCTCCCGATTCACATCACCGAAAAGCTGAATAAAATCAAAAAAGCACAGCGACAGCTCTCGCAAAAGCTTGGACGAGCTGCAACCCCGGCAGAACTGGCAGCAGAACTGGAACTCACCCCCCGCCAGGTGCGGGAATATCTGGAACGGGCACGCCAGCCCCTCTCCCTAGATCTGCGGGTCGGAGACAACCAGGACACCGAACTCGGCGAACTGCTGGAAGATACGGGTCCATCTCCTGAAGATTTTGCCACTCAATCTTCTCTGCGAACGGAACTTGATCAGCTCATGGCAGACTTAACGCCGCAGCAGCGCGAAGTCCTTTCCCTCCGCTTTGGGCTGGAAGATGGGCAATCGCTCACCTTGGCAAAAATTGGCGATCGGCTCAACATTAGCCGAGAACGAGTCCGCCAGATCGAGCGGGAAGCTCTGACCAAACTGCGGAAGCGCAGAGCCGACATTCGAGAATACCTCGCTGTTAGCTAATTCGATTTTCCGTCCAGTTTCGCATTAGCAACGCGATCGGAGTCACCTAATCGTCACTCAATCCTGAAATTGGGACGATCGATTTTGAGCCGAAGATAGAGAGGTGAATTGAACCTCCTATCCTGAGTTGAAAGTCGATCGTCCCACTGTCGTCTTTAAAAGTTGTCCTTAAAAAAACGTCCCTTCCCTCTGATCAACTCAAATTTGAGATGAGGCTTTAGACGATCGCTAGGGTGCATGAATTTCTGGATGAGAGGCATTCCCCCCAGAAGCTGATGCGTGACGCTACCCCATCCTACGGAAACTCACTCGTTCGCCTACCCATTCCCTATCGCACCAACTCCTGAAACTGAGCATGACTCCGAACTCGATCGAAGCAGGGATCGGTTTGTGCCATGACCCGGTAAAGATTAGGACTGATCACGATCGCCCGATGCAGGGCTCGCAGGGTTTGGTCGATATCGCCTTGCATCGCATAGGAACAGGCTTGACCATACCAGGCGTTGGGGTTGTCTGACTGATATTTAAGGGATTTGTCGAAGCAGATAAGGGCTTCTGCATGGCGATCGAGCTTGATCAGCACTAAACCTTTGTAATTCCAGGCATAGTAGCAGCTTCGCTTGATTGCAAGGGCAGTATCGATGCTGGTAAGGGCATCTTCGTAGCGGCGCAGCGAGGCAAGAGCAACGGCACGGCTATACCAGGCGCGATAGTTATTGGGCTTGAGTTCGATTGCCCGATCGAGGGCAGTAACCGCTTCCCGATACTGGTAAAGGCAAAGGTGAGTGTGCCCGGTGTTATACCAGACTTTGGCATTATCTGTGCCGTACTTAAGTGCCTGAGTGAAGCTGGTGATGGCTTCTTCTAACCGTCCGAGTTTTGCCAGCGCGATGCCTCTGCCGTGCCAGGCGAGGGGATACTTTGGCTTAATCCGAATTGCCTTATCAAAGCTGACGATCGCTTCTTCATAAGCGCCCATTTCGTAGAGTGCACAGCCTCGCTGGCTCCAGACCTCGTAATGATCGGGCTGCGCTAGCAAAAACTTATCGAAGCGGGCAATGGCTCCCTCGAAACGTCCAACGCGAAATAGGGCAGTGCCCTGGTCGTACCAGGTTTGTAGCTCTTGACTTTGACTCATAACGGATGTGAGTCTGACCCCGCTCTAGTAAAGATTGACAGATGGAAATTCTAATAAAGATACAGAAATAAAGCCTGGGTGAATGTTCCCAGCCGTGATTTCTTCAACAGATATTCTGCCGATGATGATGGTGTAGTGCAACCCTGCCCTAATCTTGCCCACTTTAATGAACGGAACCAAACTTTTGCCAAATCGCGGAAGGGGAGATTTTCACCCAGTGGCTTTTCACCGCAGCAATCGTCTAGCGGTACGGCTGATCCAATCCACGCCAACCGTCATCAAGACGAAACAGCCCAGCGTCACAATTAAACTGCTGTAGTTAAAACTGCTCAACTGTTCGCTAACCAGCCGCCCCAACCCACCTGCTCCCACCAGCCCAACAATTACGGTTTCTCGCGTGCAGACCTCCCAGCGATACAGAATGTAGGCAAGAAAACGGGTCAAGGTAAGCGGCAGCATTCCATACAAAAAGACGATCGCTGCTGGAGTTCCCTGAGCTTTGAGCGCAACGATCGGACGTTGATCCAGGTTTTCATTTACTTCTGCCATCAGCCGTCCTAAAATGCCCCAGTTGTGAATGCCCAGGGCGATCGCTCCGGGCAAAATTCCGGGAAACAGGATAAATAAGGAAATCAGTGCCCAGATCGGGGCGGGGATCGATCGAAACAGCAGCAACAGCAGCCGAGACGAAATCAGCAGCAGCCAGCTTGATCCCTGCGCGATCCTACTTGTGCTAAAGGGTTGCAGCAGTCCGCCCGGCAGGAAAATGTTGCGAGCCGAGGGGAAAGACAGCACAATCCCGCCCAATCCTGCTAAGGTAATCGCGAGAACCGACATGGCGATCGTTTCCAGGCAGAGGCGAATCAATTGCGGAAATTGAGCGAGTTGAAAGTTAGGCGGGAAGGTTGTTCGCCCCACTTCTCCTAACAGCATCACGGTACGAGGCGACCAGAGTTTGCTGTAGTCTGCCCCGACAAACCAGAAACAAAAGGGGATGAGGACGATCGCCCCCAGTCCTGCCAGGGTGAGGCTGGGCTGCCACCTGGTTTGGAACAGGAACCTGGAAATTCTTGAGGGGAAGCTGTTTTCGTGGGGGGGCTGAAGTTGGGGGTAAATGATCAATCCTCTAACGCTTGCATTGCCCCCTAAATCCCCCAAGGCTGGAGAACTTTGAGACGGAAGCTGCCTGGCTCGGCGGCGTAGATTGAGATCGAGGCGCGTGGGTGCTCCGAGGCGATGGCGCAGCAGGGCACTGGCTAGATCGACCAAACTGTTGAGCATGATCAGCGCGTAAAACAGCGTCCAAAGCTGCTCGTAGCGGAGCGATTGCAAACTCAACAAAATTTGATATCCCACTCCTCCGGCTCCGATGATCCCCAGAACGGCAGCCGATCGCAGTGAACATTCAAAGCGATAAAAGCTATAGGAAATCAGATCGAGGGCAGCCTGGGGAAGCAGCGTGTAGAAGAAAGCAGTCAGGGGCAGCACACCGCTATTCAGCAGGGCATTGAGCGGTTCGCGGGGGGTTTCGTCCAGCGTTTCGGAAAAGACTTTAGAGACGATCGCGCTGTAGGGAACAACGATCGCCACAATGCCCACCAAGGGATCAAGCCCAAACAGATTAACGAAAAATAGTCCCCAGATCAGCTCATGAATTGCACGCGGAACCAAGAGGATTACCCGGAGTCCCTGTCCAAAAAATTGCCCCGCTGCCCAACGCGGAAAGACAGACTGCCACCAAACTTCTGAGATCAATACGCCGCCCAGAAGTCCCACAGTGACACTGAGAACTGTGCCGCAGACGGCAAAGGCAAGCGTGACTAGACTGGCATTCCAGGTAAGCTGCAAGAATTCTGGACTTAGATCGGGGTGAATACTGGCGCGAAAAAATTGTCCGAGCTGAGGCAGCCCCCGAAAGTTCAGCAAATCCTGCTGGAAGAGTCCCGCCATGTAGCCGGAAAAGCCGATCGCCCCCAGCATCAGCAGGAACCAGCGCGTTTGGGCAGTCCACAGCGAGGGGCGCGGCATAAACCGAGAAGACATCAGCAGTTCCTCATCGCTGGTAAAGGCTGGAAATGAGCGCATCACTTACCTGATGAACAGGCAGATCAAAGAAAACCTGTCCGGCGCGCAGTCCAATAATGCGATCGAAGTGGCTTTTTGCCAGCTCGATCGAATGAATGCTGACCACCAGCGTTTTACCGTCGATCGCTGCCAAGCCACAAAGCAGATTCATAATCTCGCGGCTGAGCTGGGGATCAAGACTGGCGACGGGTTCATCTGCCAGGATTGCGATCGGGTCTTGCACCAGCACCCGGGCAATGGCAACGCGCTGCTGCTGTCCGCCAGAGAGAGAATCAGTGCGATCGTAGAGCTTCTCTGGAATGCCGACCCGATGCAGAGCCTTGGCTGCCGTCTCCAAATCTTGCGGATAAATCAACGACAGAGCCGCCTTCCAGAACGACCATCTGCCCAAGTGACCCGCGTTGACGTTGTGAACGACGGCGAGATGATTCACCAGATGAAACTGCTGATACACCGTGCCGATCTGCCGCTGAACTCGCCGCATTTTCGCCGCCGAAAGAGAATTCAAAGGCTGTCCCAGTGCCCAGACTTCCCCTTGCGTGGGGAGCAGTGTGCCGTTGAGTAGCCGCAGCAGTGTGCTCTTCCCGGCTCCACTCGACCCGACTAACGCCACCCGCTCTCCTGAATTAATATGCAGATTTAAACCAGTCAGAGCTACGAACTGCCCAAACCACTGCGTGACCTGCCGCAGTTCAAAAATCGGGTCAAAAAGGGGAAGTGCCACGATCGATCAAATGGATGAGTGAAATCGATAAGTGAAATTACTGAATCTTGCCAATTTGCCGCCCAACTTGCTCGATCTGCTGATAGTTCGAGTTTTTCGTGGGGATGAACTTCTTTGCGCCAAACAAATCGAGGATTTCCTTTTGCTCCGGCACATTGGGATCAAGCTTGAGCAGGGCTGTCTTCAATTTCTCAACAAAATCAGCCCCATAGCGTTCAGCCAGTTGGGGATTGACGACCCAGTGATAGTCGAAATAGGCGGGAGTCCGCCAGAGAACTTCAACTTTATTCAGATCAACCTCGCCCGCATCGACGCGCTTTTGCCAAACCTGCTCGTTCAGCACGCCTGCATCGTAGGTTCCAGCTTCTACCAGCTTGAGCGTAGCATCGTGATTTTTGGAAAAGCCGACCTGTCCTTTAAAGTCTTCCAGCTTCATGCCTGCCTGCTCCAGGAAGTATTGCGGCATCAACCGCCCTGAGGTAGAAGACTCGCTGCCAAAGGTGAACGTGCGTCCTTTTAAAGTTTGTAGCCCGTTAATTTCCTGAAACGGCTTCAGTCCAGACTGCTTATGGGCAATAAATACGCTGTGAAAGTCTGCATCAATGTCGCGCTGGACGATCGCCTCCGCCCCCGGAACCTGAAGCCGCGCCTGTACGCCCGTTAGTCCGCCAAACCAAACGAGATCGAGATCGCCCACCTTAAAGGCAGTCACCGCTGCCGTGTAGTCCGTCACGGGCTTGTACTCAACCGGAACGCCCAGTTCCTGGGTCAGATAGGCAGAGAGCTTGCCATAGAGTCGCTGAAGCTTTTCTGGATCTTGGTCGGGAATTGCCCCTGCAACCAGCGGTTTAACTGCTGCCTGATCGCCAGAACTTGCCGTTGAATTGGGGTTTGAGGTACAGGAAGCGATTGGCAAAAGCAGTGCCAACAGCGCAGGAACAAAAACTCGTTTCATACAATTCCTACAAAACAATGCCTATAACTAAGAATGAAAAGAAAGCAATTCTCTATCGTAACGAATTTCTCCGGCTAGACAGAAGGCGAGTGACCTTTGCTCAGAAGCTAAAATTAGCCAGTCTCTAACTTTGCAGGACGCCCTCCTCGCAGTATTCATCGCCTCTAAGCTTGAATCCCTGCACCTTGCATCCATCCCGTCATCCCTCACATTGCCCCACCTCCTCGATCGCTGCCTCTAGCGCAAGCGCAACATGAGTCCAATGCGTCCCACCCTGACAAAAGACAACATAGGGTTCGCGCAGCGGGCCATCGGCTGAAAATTCGGAAGTGCTGCCGTCGATAAATGTGCCGCCTGCCATCACCAGATTGCTTTCGTAGCCGGGCATTTGAGCAGGAACCGGACTGAGATAAGAGCCGATCGGAGAATAAGACTGAACCGCTTTGCAAAAGGCAATAATTTTTTCGGGTGAGCCAAGCTTGATTGCCTGGATTACGTCTCGCCGCGGAGCAAAAGGCGCAGGGTTCACCGGATAGCCAAGCTGATCGAACACATAAGCCGTGAGGTGATTGCCCTTCATCGCCTCGCCGACCATTTGCGGAGCCAGAAAAAGTCCCTGAAACAGCAGCCGATTTTGATCAAATGTTGCACCGCCTTCTCTGCCAATGCCGGGAGCCGTGAGCCGAAACGCTGCTCGCTCCACTAAATCGGCGCGTCCTGCTACATAGCCACCTGCCGGAACGATCGTCCCTCCCGGATTTTTGATCAACGATCCGGCAATGAGATCCGCGCCTACGGCAGGCGGTTCCTGGTCTTCGATAAATTCGCCATAGCAGTTGTCCACAAAGCACACCGTTTCAGGATTTTGCTGCTTAACCAGGCGAACAATTTTTTCGATGTCTAGAATCGAGAGGCTGGGTCGCCAGGAGTAGCCGCACGATCGCTGAATATGAACCAGGCGCGTTTCTGGACGAATGGCAGCGGCAAGGGTTTGCCAGTCGATTTCTCCTGATTCGGTCAGTTCTAGCTGGCGATAAGTAATGCCAAACTCTTTGAGGGAACCCTGTCCCTGTCCACGCAGCCCGATCACTTCTTCCAAAGTATCGTAGGGCGCACCCGCAACAGCAAGCATTTCATCCCCCGGTCGCAGCACGCCGAACAGCGCAGCGGCGATCGCATGTGTGCCCGACACAAACTGAACGCGCACGGCTGCGGCTTCTGCCCCCACCACATCAGCAAACACGCGATCGAGAATTTCTCTGCCTAAATCATCGTGTCCATACCCGGTCACACCCGCAAAATGGTGGACGCCAACCTGGTGTCGCCGGAATGCTTCTAGCACTCGCCGGAGATTTTTCTTGACCTTCGTGTCAATAGAGGAAAAAATCGGAGATAGTGTCTGCTGCGCCTCCTGAAGCCGGTTAAAGCTGTTCATTGCCTGGCTGTTCATTGACTGTTTATCTCCCGGCTCCTTGCAAAACATCTGGCGATCGAATGGGATAATCCCTTGGTAGGAGGTTCCAAGCAGAATCTCTCGGTACGATCGCGTTGTTCATTGTCGCGCAAATTCAGACCGACTTGTTCACATTGAGATTGCTACATGACTACTGCATCAGTTAAAACACTCCGCCGCGATTGGGTCGTCATCGGCTTTATGGTGTTCGTCCATGCTGTGGCACTTCTTGCCCTGCTTCCGAGTAACTTTAGCTGGACGGCAGTTGGGCTAGCGGTATTCTTGCATTGGTTTACGGGTTGCTTAGGAGTGACGCTGGGTTGGCATCGATTGATTACGCACCGCAGCTTTCAAACTCCTAAATGGCTAGAGTATGCGTTAATGTTTTGCGGAACGCTGTCTATGCAAGGGGGTCCGATCTCCTGGATTGGGCTGCATCGTCACCACCACCTTCACTCAGACGAAGATAGCGATCATCACGATTCCAATAAAGGCTTTTGGTGGAGTCATCTGGGCTGGATGCTCCGAGAAATTCCGGCAAAGGCTGACGTGCCAAGGTACACCAAAGATATTGGAGACGATCCCTTCTATCAGTTCTGTGAGAACTATTTCTTCCCGATTCAAGTGGCGTTTGCGGGCATTCTCTATCTGATCGGCGGGATGCCATTCCTGATTTGGGGTGTTTTTGTGCGTCTGATCATGGTCTATCACTCAACCTGGCTGGTGAACAGTGCCACGCACAAGTTTGGCTACCGCAACTTCGAGTCTACCGACAAATCGACGAACTGCTGGTGGGTTGCAATCCTAGCTTATGGCGAAGGCTGGCACAACAATCACCACACCTATCAGTACTCGGCTCGTCACGGACTGAAGTGGTGGGAAATTGATGTCACCTGGTGGATGGTCTGCGTTTTGAAATCTCTGGGATTAGCGAAGAAAATTAAGCTGGCTGAAAATCCGTAGCATTAGATTGATTTGAAATTCTGTTAAAAACTTTTCTCTCGCCCGTATCGTCGGGCTTTTTTTATGGCGATCGGTACAGATGACAAAAGTAGCCGATCATGGTTTAAATGATCATGCGGAATCCGGGCTGGAACTGATGAAGCTACCCGACTGTCAATCGAATTATCAGGACCTTTGAAAGAGAATCATCAGTTTAGAGAGAAAATAAATATTCTGTTGATCCTGCTGTAAATGGCGATCCTGCTGTAAATGATTGCTGTTGCTCTCAGTTTGCCCGACTACACGAAGAGGAATGTTCATCAGGCTATGGCTAAACGATTTTTAATTCTTATGGCTGGAGCGGCTGCCGCGATCGTCGCTGTCACGGGCTGCACCCAATCTGCCCCCACTGCTTCTGCCCCAGAGCAGCCGCAAACCGAAAATACCGCAACGGCAAATGCGCCCGCCGCAGAGAGCGAGTTCCGTGTGGTTGAAAACCCAACCCTTCCCGCACCGGGAGCCGACCCCCTGACCATGGTGGTTTCACTGCGTCCAGGCGCACCAGAACCGATCGGGTCAGAGCAAATTCGCCTCACCTATCCCTCACAAGACAAGGCGATCGTCACCGTCACCCAGTCTGGATTGCCCGATGATTCTGTCCGGGCAAAACGCACGCGCTATGAGCTAACCCCGGCCGAGGACGGCGCAAACGGCGAGAAACTCTGGAAGATTACGCAAGTCACTGAGCAAAACCGCTGCCAGCCCGGACGCGGAGCTGAAGACTGGACAGGCGATTTGTGTAATTAATTAGCGTCCTGAATCGGGCGTGATGAATCGGCTCCTAGCCCATTCCATTTCCCTGCACAATATGCTTCACCGTCGTTAGGGTTTCAAGACTGATCAGCCCACGACGGTGTCCTTTTTGGTTCGACATCCCCAGCACGATCGGGCTACCCCGCTTCGGGATGCGATAAAACCGGGGAGAGGCGTTGATATAGCTCATGGCACTGGTAATGCCCATCGCAAACTGGCGGCTCTCCTGGTAAGACTCAGTGGCAAGACAGTCGGCATGGCCGCTGCTGTGAGCATTCATCCAGGCGATCGCCGTCTCTAGCCCGTCTACCACCTTGAAGGCGATCGTGCTGTTGAGATAGGCCTGATTCCACTCAGATTCTTTTGCCTCTGCGGTAAAGATTTCGGGAAATTCGGCAATAAGTTCGGCATCCCCGCGCAGCTCAAAGCCTTTTTCCTTCAGGCTGTTCCAAAGCATCATTAAAGATGTAGTGCTGTGCTGCCGATACACCAGCACTTTTTCGATCGCATTGACCGCATCCGGCTCGCTCTGGTGGCTATCTAAAATCATCCAGCGCGTTACTTCTAAATTTCCAGACGGCGACCAGTACAGGTAGCAGTTACCGATCGCTGTTTTCAGCACCGGACAAGTTGCCTGCCGAATTACCTGCTGTACCAGGCTCGAACGTCCGTAGGGAATCACCAGATTCACGTAGCGATCGAGCGTCACCAGTTCTCGAATGTTATCTCCCTGATCCGAGGGTAAATGCTGTAGCGCATCCACCGGCAGACCGGAATCCTCGATCGCCAACCGCAGCGTCTCGCCGATCACCTGATTAGAGTGGCTTGCCTCCGTGCCGCCCCGTAGAATTAAACTGTTTCCCGTTCTGATACAGAGTCCGGCGGCGATCGCGCCCAGTTCAGGAAATGCCTCATACACCAGCGCAATCACGCCCAGCGGCATGAGCTGATAATAAGTCTGGCACTGATCGACTTGAAACGAGGGAATATTGAGCACCTGCTGAGTGGGATCAGAAATCTCTGCGAGTCGCTGTAGGATTGATCCCGTGGTTTGCAGCCGCTCTGGGGTAAGCTTGAGCCAGTCCAGAATCAGTTCCGGCACTGCCATCTCACGGCTGATCTCCAGATCCAGCGTGTTTGCTTCCAGAATATCGTCCTGCCGCTCTAGGAGGGCTTCTGCCATAATTTGCAGTGCACGGCTGCGATCGATGCCTCTTGAAGCGGCAAGCTGAAGAGAAGCCGCATAAGCCTGATGGGCAGCGGAGGTGAGATCCGGAGAAGCGTTCAAAGAAGTTCCTGCCTAACGTCTACAAGCTAGCCACAGCATCAAGACTAACATCATCGACAGCAACAGCGCAGCAATGACGCGAAACGCAACGCTGGCACTAATCGGAAACTGAAGGACAGTCAGCAGCAGCAAAAATACCAACCCAAAAATCATCAGCAGCGTAATGGGGAAATAGCCTCTGCTCAAGCTGGAGTGGGCGACATTCCACTGATGCCCTGTCCATCGCCAGGCTCGCTTATAGGGATAGGTGGTCGAAAGCTGCTCAATCACATGACCGTTATCCTGCACCACGAAGATTTGCTGACAGCGTGTGCAGCCAAAGGCTTCGGTCAGCGTAATGGGCGTGAGACGACCCCGACGACGACAAGGACAGGGATAGTCTGCGGTAGTGTCAATCTTGTGAGCTTTTTGGGGTTGCACAGTCAGCTTAGGTGAATGTTGCTTACTAGAAACGGACAATAAGCGCGAATCAGAATGCTAGGAGGCAGCCTGAAGAAAGAATTACCCCGCTTACCGCTTAGGGGGAACTGCTTTGCCGCACTACCCCGACTTGTGGTTTCCTCAGCGAAGCTGCTCCCCGTTTAGAGGATTCGATTTCGCTTTGTCCAATGTTAACACTCTCAATCTAGCTCAAACTCCGTAGACGCTCACGATTGTTAACGGTCTTTTTAACTCATCAAGGGGTCGAGCAGAGCAAAGCACAAATGACCAAGCATAAATCGTTTTACCGACCGTTTGCGACCAGTCCCAGCAGGCGGGCGCGAGCATGGCTCAAACTCTGGATCGCCTTTGCGGCCGCGGCTTTGTCCGTTTTATGCAGGCGCACGACCAGAAGCAGACTGTCAGCGTGGACAGAGAGCTGAAGCGCATCTGCCAGTCCATTCACAGGGGGAGCGTCGTAGATCACCAGATCGAAGGTGTCTTTTAGCTTGTTTGCTAGGGCATGCATTCTGGGCGATGAAAAAACCTGAATGGGATCAAGCGTTGTTTCCCCGCTCGGCAGGATGTAGAGGGGACTGTCCGGAAGCGGCTGCTGAATCACGTCTTTCAGAACCAGATTTGAGGAGAAAAGCTCCCCTAAGCCTCTTGTTTCCGGGAGCTGGAGCCGGGCTTGAAGCTGGGATCGTCTTAAATCAGTATCCACCAGCAAGACTCGTTGCCCCATTGATGCTGCAGTTTGGGCGAGATACCACGCTATCGTCGATTTGCCGTCTCCTGCCTGAGCAGAAGTAATGACGATCGTTTGCATCGACTGCCCAGAGCTAGACTGCATCATTTGCAGATTGGTTTGCAGCAGTTTAAAGGATTCCTCAAATTCAAACACATCGTAATCATCGGGCTGAGGCATAAACGGCAGGCTGCTGCTGAGGCTCTTGCGGATTGCTCTAAGCTGGGTTTTGATCTTTCGCAAAAAGTTCTTTCGACGCCGCGAGCGGACGCTGTACTCCACACCCAACAGATCAGACTGCAGCGGAATTACTGCCAGAACGGGCAGCTTAAACTTGCGGCTGAGGGCGTCTGCGGTGTGGAATGTCTTGTCCATTTTCTCCACCAGGAAAGCAGTAGCCACACCGAGCGCAAGGCTAGCAGCAACCCCAATGAGTAAACTGCGAGTCGTATCGGGACCGCGACTGGCAGCAAGCTGTGGCGGCGGCTCCACAAGCTGCCAGGGAATTTCTTTTTGTGCCGCTTCTACCTGGAGGTTTTCCCGCGTGGCTAAAAACCGATTCAAGCTTTCGGTAGCAATCTGGAGTTCGCGCTGCAAGTCGGTATACTGGCGAGAAAGCCCGGGAATTTGCTGAAACTCCTGGTCGAGCGTGTTTTGAGTTTCAGCGATCGCCTGCTGCTGGACTTGCAGAATTTGAATTCGATTACTAATTTCTGCTGCCTTGCCGCCGATCGCTTGACGTGCCTCACTGCCGAGTAGCCCCAACACATTTGCCTGTTTTTCGCGCAGTACTCGAATGGTGAGACTGTCATCCTGAAAACGCGTTCGCTCCAGCGCAATTTGGGTCTCTAACTCTCGGAGTTGACCGACAAGCTGCTGGTATCCTGGAGAACTATTGAGTGTAGCGATTGCCCCTGTTTCTTCCTGCAGTCTAGCAAGTTCAGCCTCTGCCTGCTGTAGCTGTTGATCGAGTTCAAGCTGCTGCTGGGCAAGCTGTTCAGATTGGGCAATAACCTGCCCCGCCTTGCCATCAGGGTCAAAAAATTGGTTGTTTTGTCGAAATGCTTGCAGTCTGAGTTGAAGCTCATCCACCCGTTCCTGAGCAGAGTTGAGCTGATTCTGCACAAATTGCAGCCCCTGCCGCAGGTTAGTTTGCCGCTCGTTCAGGCTGTATGACAGATAGTCTTTAGAAAGTTGCTCCAGCACTGCCGGAACTTCTGCCGGGTTCATGCTTTGATATTGTACCTGAATGATCTTAGTGCCCCGGAGCTGGCTGATTGATAGCCCTTGCACCAAATTGTTATAGGTCAAATTGGGATACAGAGGACGCAGCTTTTCAATGCTTCGATCGAGTAAACCGGGACTTTGCAGCACTTGAATTTGGGTATCGTAGTCCAGCTCAGAAGATGGATTGTTATTGTTGTTGCTGCCATCCGCTAGTTGAGCATTAACGTTGTTAACTGGCTCAACAAGGAGCCGGAACTGACCCACATATTCTGACTGCTGCTGCAGCGCGGTACTCACGAAATAAGTCATGCTAATTAGCCCAACTCCGGCAATGATCCACCATCGCCGCTGCACCATTTCCCAGAAATTGATCGCATCCTCAGAAGTGCTTTGCCCCTGGGGGACGGTCGTGCCTCGAATCAGTGCATTTTTAGGCACACTGCCATTTTTTTCGATCGCGATCGGTTTCGGTTCAGCGTCTCTCATGGTAAATGTCATCCTTAATCTATAGGGCACTCGGGACACTCAGCCGAGGGAAAGCGGTAAGGCAGGGGAAAATCGAAGTGAGGAATATGGGTGAGGATGAAGGCTGGTTTACTGCAACCCTTGGAAGACATAAAACAGCGGTCGTTAAACGAGCTGTTCAACCTAGAAAAGACCAAATACAGGCAGAATACGGAAGACTGGCTCCAGGATACTTGTAGCAGTATCAGAGAAGCTTGCAAGCCCGTTGCGGCGGACGCGAATCACATCGTTATTAAAGAGAATCGGATTCGTTTCAGGATCAACGGGGCGATCCCAATCCACCTGGATGTCGCGCTGGGTTATCGTCCCGTTTGGGTTAATGCGGATAAGCTGAACGGTGCGGCGTGACCGTCTGTTAAACCCTCCGGCAGCCAGAAGTGCCTGGTTCAGAGTCGTGTTTGCCGGAACCTCCACTGATCCAGCACTCGATGCTTCCCCGACAATATTGACGCGAATGCTGGTAGGCGAAACGTTGGAACTCGTCAGCCGTGTCATTTCCTCTGGAGTCATCGCTTCTGCTTTGGCAACCGTAATTCGATCACCGGGCTGCAAGATCAAATCCTGACTCAGATCGCCCGCCGTTACGAGTTGCCAGAGGTCGAGCGTCGTGGTTTGCACAGTGCCGTTGCGTGCCGATCGCTGTACCTCGATCTTGCGTAAGTCTGCTTCCGGCGTGACACCGCCTGCTGCCTGGATTGCCTGCGTTAATGTGGCACGGTTTCCTGCTGCACTCTCTAATTTATATGCACCTGGACGACCGATTTCCCCAATCAGGGCAATATTGATTGACTGGGCTTCATTGGATGCCAGGTTAGATGCGGCAAGTTGCTCTGTTTCTGCGGCGTTCATGCCGTCAGTTGGCGCGATTACGATCGTATCGCCATCGCGCAGCGTCACGTTTTGGCTCAGGTCGCCCTGTTCTAGCAACGCCCATAGATTGACTGAAATCGTTTCGAGACCGCCATTTCGCCCAGCTCGCCGCACCTGCACCTGCCGCAAATTAGCAAGCTGAGTCGCGCCTCCCGCCGTTTGAATTGCCTGCGCTACGCTGGGCAGCTGAGCATCAGTGGATGCAATTACATAGTAGCCAGGCTGTCTCACTTCCCCAGCAACCCCAACTCGCAGAGGACGAGACTGCGCTAAACTCACTGTGACCCGGATATTTCGCAGTTCGCGACCGTATACTGCGGCGATTGTTTGCTCTGCCTCACTCAGCGTCAATCCTGCCACTGATACATTGCCCACCGCAGGCAAATTTACCGTTCCATCAACCAGGACACGCTGTGGACCGCTATATTCCGGCACATTAAACAAATCCACCTGGATCTGATCGCCCGGACCCAGACGATAAGTTTGGTCGACTGCGTCAGCAGGCAGTGGATTAGTTATGGTTTGAGGCGTACGAACCGGCAGCGGTGTTGAAGCTGTGAATTCTGTTGAGCTTGATTGAGTTGAAGAAACTGGTTTTGTTGCAGGAACAACAGAGATAGCAGGCGGAGCAACTGCGGCTGAGGCAAGTTCTGAAGGTTGAGACTCTGAAGGTTGAGACTCTGAGGGTTGAGACTTTATTGTCTGTGCAGTTTCGATCGCAACAGGAGCAGCAGAAACCGGATTTGTTGGCTGAGTGCCGGCTTGAACCGGAGCAGACTCCGTAGGCTGGGCAACAGCTTGAGCTGTAGCGACAGTAGCGTCCGTAATCTGAAGATCCGTAGTCTGAAGATCAGATTGAGCCGGAGCAGAAATAGAATCTGCGGTTTGAGTGAGATTAGGAATTGAAGGGGTATCCGTCGGCTGAATATCAGCTTGAGCTGTATCTTGAGCTGTCGCTTGACTCACAGGATCAGATTTAGCAAATTGGGAATCGAGGGCAGCCGCCTCAGGCAAAAGCTCTTGAGCAGGGGCAGTGGATGGAGTAGCGGCAGAAGAGGTCGCAGTAGTCGCAGTACGACCGACCGCAGCAAACGTGCTTTCATCAAGACCAACTGAGCGGGCTACTACGCGATCCCAGGCAATATTTAAACGTTCTGGTATGGCCGCGACTCTAGGGGAGGGACTGGTTCGCACCGATTGCCGAGAGACTGCCTGAGGATTAGACAAGCTCACTTGAGCGGATGGTGGCAGCGGATACACCTTTGGGTCTGGCAGGTTTACGGAAGTTTGCGTTTTCTGAGTATTTGCAGTTGTAGTTAATGTCTTAGCCGATGACAGAGGACGATCGCTTCCCTGTGCCTCTGCTGCATATGCTTCTGGTGGCAATATCGTGGTTGATAGGTCAGCCACCGCATTGTTTTTTTGGGAAGCTGTCTCCGGTGAAGTTGGAGTAGACGCTGGCTGCGAAGGAACGCGGCTGTCTCCCGTGTCGTTTAGGGTCAACAGAGCAAGGGGGCAGGCAGCAAGAGCCGAGAGCTGGATCAAAGCAGAAACACGCATCGATCGACCTGTAATTACGACAGAACATAGCGGATACTGCTACTTACTACAGTCCACTGAGGAAAGTTCAGGATGCCTTTTGCAGGGAAATTCGGAAAACAGAAACTACCACGAAATTTTCACAGTCGATCGCCTTCCCAGCTTTACAAACTCTAGATAGGATATAAAGCATCTATAAATTCTCTCCAGAGGACTTTGCCCCTTCCCCGAGAAATTATGTAGTATCACAGCTATACAAGGTTTAAATCAGCGCATCTTCCGCCTCTGGGTTTCTACCAACTGAGCAGCGAGTAACCCACTCAGCAATTCCCTTCAGGTCATTCAATCAGCTCTATAGCAGACTTGCAAGGCAGAGTTACAAGAGTTTTAAGAACGGTTCTGTACGAACGATTTTGTAAAGCTGCATCACCTGCGAATCAAACGTTCAGGGGAAGTTAACCGGATAGGGATCGTATTGTGCATCTGTCCTGCTTCTACGTTTGATATTTACGCTTAATTTCTCAGCGATACGCTAAAACTTTATCAGGAACTCGATTCGTACACTCTGCTCTCCGAGATATTACTCACGATAGTTCAATCAGTTTTTCCTGATTTGTGATTGATTCACAGTAAGCTACTGTAGCGTATCAGTAAAGCCTCTCTGGTTTCTTTGGTGGGTCTGCCAGCCGGTTTCATAAATCCGGTTTGAATTTGGTCGAAGTAACTCAATTGTTTTGTAGGCTTATTTCTTCAGATTATTTTCATAAGTGCTCCCTGGCTTAAGAATTAAGCCTGATGCATTTTGCTGAAAAAGTATTTGAATACGGTGTTACAGTGCATCACCACAAGCAGTATCTGCTGCATCTCCTTTATTGTTCACTGAGCACCCAAGGTCGCCATGCTCTTGACCTGCCATTCCCTAATAGTGCTATCAACTGCTATCGCATTCGTCGTTAGTTCCATCCCGCTCGTCAACCAGATTGCTCTTAAGCATCACAAGTTTGATTTACCTTCAACCCGAAAGGTCCATCAGCGTCCGATCGCTCGCTTGGGGGGAGTTTCAATTTGTCTTGGTACAATGCTGGCACTGGCTGTGGTCGGACTGTTGGCAAGTGAAAGCATTTTCTCTACTGCCGTTTCCAGCAAGGTTGCTTGGGTGCTGCTTGGCAGTTTTGCTTTTTTCCTGATTGGTTTGGCAGATGACCTTGTTAACTTATCTCCCGTATTGCGCCTGATGATGCAGGTTTTTGTAGCAAGCGGCGTTTGGCTGGCAGGTGTCCGAATTGATTTTTTGACGCTGCCGAGTATCGGTCTGACCCATTTAGGATGGCTGAGCTTGCCAATCACTATCCTCTGGTTGGCAGGAGTCGTCAACGCAATTAACTGGATTGATGGGTTAGATGGTCTTGCCTCTGGTGTTTCCTGCATCGCATCAATCACCGTTGCGATCGTGAGCCTGTTTACTGGGCAACCGACCGTCGCCCTGGTGATGCTTGCTTTGGCAGGAAGCTTGATCGGGTTCCTGTATTACAACTTCAATCCGGCTCACATCTTTATGGGTGACGGTGGCTCGTATTTCATCGGTTTTACGATCGCAGGAATCAGCGTTGTCGGTTTGGTCAAGAGTGCCACAATTACAGCGATCGTCCTGCCGTTCCTGATTCTGGCCGTTCCAATTCTCGACATGGTTGCGGTTATTCTGGCGCGGCTCAAAAATGGGCAATCTCCGATGGCTGCCGATAAGCGACATCTGCATCACCGTCTACTCAAAATTGGGTTATCGCATCGGTTCACAGTGCTATTCATCTACACCCTGGCGTTATGGACTGGAAGTTTAGCGATCGCGCTAGCTGGCATTCCGAACAGTGTTTTTGTCGTGATTGCCACAACGGTTCTGCTGGGATGTAGCTCCTGGCGTGCCTGGAATCTGGCTCAACAGAGTTAGCCTCAGTTCTTTTTTGCGGGGTACATCTCACCATCTCTTACCGCTGCCTTTTTGCACAGCAACTGTTCACACAGCAGTTGTTTGCAGAGTAGTTCTCAGCAGGGCAAGCATCCTCAACCCTGATCCCCACGCAAAAAGCAAATCGTTTTTATGAATATTAGCGACTGGCTAAAGAAGAATCCCCAGGTCGGCTCTAGTTTTGTGAGTTCCTCCTCCGAACTGGCTGAAGCCAAAACCCGCGTCAAGATTTCCTTAGTCAATCAATTCTTTCCACCCGACTATGCCCCGACTGGGCAATTGATTGAAGAACTGGCAAAGCAGCTTGACCGGCAAGGAGCAGAGGTAGAAGTCTTCACGGGTCAGCCAGGGTATGCATTTCGGGCAGCAAAAGCTCCTGCGAACGAAACAATCGGTCGGGTTCAGGTTAAGCGATCGCGCACATCCCAACTGTTTCCTTATCGGATTCGCGGTAAAGCGATTAACGGCGTTCTATTTAGCATTCGCGCTTTTCTCTATTTGCTAAATCCGCGACGTCAAAACAACGTTATCTTATTAACCAGCGCACCGCCTTTTTTGCCAATTCTGGGCTATCTTGCTAGTTTGTTGTTTGGCATCTCCTATGTTTGTTTAATCTATGATCTTTATCCTGATATTGCGGTTGAATTAGGTGTAATTTCGGCAGATCACTGGCTGGCGCGCTGCTGGCAGGAAATCAATCGGAAAGTATGGCGGCGATCGAAAGGCGTGATCGTGCTAAGCCCCGCGATGAAAGATCGGATAACCAAAATTTGCCCAGAGGCGGAACATAAGATATCAGTAATTCATAGCTGGGCAAACCCAAATTGGATTATGCCGCTGCCTAAGGAGGACAACTGGTTTGCCCAAGAGCATCAGCTCGTTGAGCCATTTACAG
Source organism: Cyanobacteria bacterium FACHB-502 (assembly GCA_014695325.1). Classification (GTDB taxonomy): domain Bacteria; phylum Cyanobacteriota; class Cyanobacteriia; order Elainellales; family Elainellaceae; genus Leptolyngbya_A. The sequence goes on from JACJNZ010000037.1 coordinate 62,934, forward strand.
TGCTATATTCTGGCAACATGGGACGTTGCCACGACGTTGATACTATCTTGGATGCAGCGATTCACCTGCGTGATGAGCCAGTTCGGTTTGTTTGCATCGGTGCGGGTGCGAAACGAGAGGGGCTAATGCAAGAAGTGCAGCAACTAGGACTAAAGAACTTCACATTTCTGCCCTATCAAGATCGCCATGTGCTGCCCTATTCACTAACTGCTTGCGATGTCTCCCTAGTAAGTGTTGCAGAAGGGATGGAGAGTTTGGTTGCTCCCAGCAAACTTTATTCGGCACTGTCTTCTGGTCGTCCACTGGCAGTGATCTGCCCCCAACATTCCTATCTCAATCAGATTGTTGCTGAGGCAGGATGTGGAGCCAGCTTCAGAAATGGTGATGGACATGAACTGGCACAATTTATCCGATTTTTGATGCACGATCGCCCTAAGGCAGAAGACATGGGCACTGCGGGTCGGGCATACTTACAGAAAGCCTTTACCCCAGAGACGATCGCCAAACAGTATTTCAAGGTGCTGCGTCGAGCGTCTGCTTAGCACCTGCATATCCCTGAAAGCCGTTTCGATCAGGCAAGTACCCATCCTCCTCTGTCTAAATAAACTTGCGGTAAACTATTCGTCAGAGGATTGTCATTGGCTCAGGGATATTACTAAGATTCAGGTCAGGAAATGATCAAACGATGTCATTTTCCTCCGGGCTTTTCAGGGATTATCGCTTCTACCTTTGGTGCATTTTAGGCTACCGCAAAGTTACATTACCGTGCTGACAAGCCTGGGTACGAAAACCCTTTCGTCAGCCTGAATAGAAGCAAGAAAAGCTTCTCCTAGCACGGGAATCGGGGTGAGTTTTGATCGTTCCGATGATTTGTCCTTGATCAAAATCGTAAATCTACCCCTGTGCATCACCAGGCTGCTTACGTTAAGCAATAACTGACCTCAGTAACTTGCACCTTTAACGAAGTAGCAGATTGGTAGCCCACGTACTTTGTTGAACGAATTTCCTTTCTACAAGCACACACTTGAGGTAGATTCAACTATGAACTTTTCTTTCAAAGCACTTGCAATTGGTGTTGGTGCAGCAACAGCAGTCAGCGTCGCGCTCGATGCAGCCCCCGCGCAAGCACTCTCTATTGGCAGCAGACTAGACTTTATCGGATTTGCCGATTTTGGTCTCAACAACGGCCAGGTAACCACTTTTACACCTGATTCGGTGGTTCCTCTTATTCCTCTCCCTTCTATCTTAGTGGAGGGGACGGGAGATTTTGCCGGAGTATTCTCGCTTGCCAGTATTGAGTCTGTACCTTCTGTTCCCTTTGCCGGCGTTCTGCCAGACTTCATCGAGGGAGAATTCTTCTTTGGTAGTGCCTTCAGTATCGATCTCACATCCTTTGTGCAGTTCGATAATGACACCATCAATCTTAGTGGATTATTTGATGATGGAACACCACTCGTTGGTTCTATCACATTCCAGCCGGGTGGTTCTCGCTCCTTCTCTGGTACGTTCACAGCAGTTCCGACTCCGGCTCTTATACCTGCTGCCCTCGGCTTTGGTGCAGCAATGCTGCGGAAGCGTAAGGGAGAGAAGGCTGAGAAGGAAGCGGTTGGCGTAAAGGCTTAAGCTGCGATCGTTCTCCATTAAATCGGGGTAGAGGGTTAAGCTAGCGAAACCTGTACATATTGCGGGGATAATTTCTTAATCCTCGCCCCGGCTTTTTGGATTTATACCTTCTATTGCTAAAGAAATTATTCAGTGTTGCTTGATGATGGTTGAGTTTTATCAGCGATGTTCTGCCAGTTATTCGATCGTTACTCGTTTTCAATCTTTAGATATAATCAGCGGATACATCGAGGTGGTTAATCTGTGAAAGATCAATGAATCCGAGAACAGATGCAGGATAAACGCTAAAAAAGCAATTAGAATTCAGGCAAGGAAACCATCAACACTGGGTGGTTTTTCCAGGAGTCGGGTATTGCTTCTACCCTTAGGCGTCATCCCGCAATCAAGGTGAGTAAATCGCTCCGAATCACTGAGTACTTCACCTGGAAGAAGGTAAAGAGCGTTCTCAAAAAAAGCCTTCATTGCTTTGAATAGAAGTGGTTTGTCTACTTCTTTTATCCTCAATCCTAGTCTTTGAGTCGTTCACAAATTATTTCCCTGTTAACCGTAAGGTAGGTGAACATCATGACCCTCAAGTTTATTAGTTTCGGCTCGGCGATCGCAGCAGCTACAGTTACAGTTGCAGTTAGTTCTCCTGCACAGGCACTGAACATTGTTGGTACAAATCTATCGCTTGATGGAGCTGCCACAATTTTTCGTGAAACTTCTGACGTCTACGATTTTAGTTTTAGTGGCGTTAACATTACTCCTGAGTCTAGCACGCCGCCCTTTGAGGTCGGTGATGAGGTTTCTATTACTCCTCTAAACAACCTTTCTGAAGCAGGCAACCTCTTTGGTCCGATTCCTAACTTTATCACGGGGATCGAATTGACAGATGGTGAAGTCATTTCCTTTAATCTGAGCAACCTGCTCTTTAGAGTTGATGAGGACATGATTAATGGGGCAACAGTAGCAACTGATTTCGCTTTGGTCTTTAACGGCAACTTTGTGCGTACCGATGGAACGGTGTTCGGGTTTGGAGCGATCACGACCCAAATTGCTGGACCATTGGCCATTGGTCAGAGCGTGATTAGACCTCTTTCAGGAGACATTAGGGTTGTTCCGACCCCCGCTTTAGTACCTGCTGCGCTTGGGTTTGGTGCGGCAATGCTGCGTAAGCGCAAGGGTGAGAAGGCTGAGAAGGAAGCAGCTAACGCAAAAGCTTAAGGGTACGATCGTCTTCTCTCTTTGTTCAGGACGTGCATTGAACCAATTAAGATTGTATTCTCCAGTCATTTAGTTATTCGCTGAAACGTTTGTCTCGATTCCTTTCCATGCTTTAAGGGACTTACAGAATCTTCGAATTGAGCTTATCGATTGAAAGACGGCTGTAAGTCCCCGTCAAGAAGAACTATTGAGGAAAGTAAACCTCTTGTCCTGAACAACTTCTTGGTTTTCTTTTCTATTCTGTTTTCAACCCGCTGGAACGAAAAGCGATTTATCTGAATCATTGAACCCGATCGCTTGATTTTGATCGGTTTGTGTTCCTCGTTCATTCTTATCTCCGGTAATATCCTATGGCTTCTGCTTCTACTCCTGCTCCGATGTCTGGTGCTACTCGTCCTGATCGGATGATGGGCATCTGTCAAATTGTTGGCTTTGTTTGTTTATTTGGCTTTGTGCTGAATATGCTGGTGCTGTTTCTGCCACCTCAACTTGGAGATGCTGCATGGCGGGTTGGCTTTTTGCAGCAGTTTGGTGATCGGAGCCTGGTGCTATTAATTGGAGCTGCACTGACGATCGCAGGCAGTTTTGATAGCCGTCGCTGGTTAAAGCAGTTCTCACTGTTCTGTCTGTTCCTCGGCGGAATTTATCTGATTACCTGTTTGCTGGTTGTGAAAGATACACTCAGTCTGCGCCAGCTCGCCGTAAATAATATCAGTGCCCAGGAAACCCAGGTGCAAAACCAGATTCGGAATGCCCAGTCGAACCCGACTGCTTTGGGACAAAACATCACCCCAGAAGACTTGCAGCGGGCTTCGCAAACCCTCACAGGACAGGCAACGGTCGCTAAGCAAAACGCTCAAACCACCGTGCTTAAAACAGGAATGACCAGTGTGATTAACCTGGTTGCGATCGGGTTGGGATTGATTGGGCTGGGTCGCTATGGAATGTCCGCGCGTCAGCGGTAATTTGCTATGAAAGGGAAAACTGCACAAAGTGCGGGCATATGGCTACATCGAGGCATGAGGACTTCTCATAGCCGGATGATCACGCTGGGCTTGTTTATCGTTGCCTGCTATGTCCCCTTTTGGTTAGCGAAGCTTGCAAACGGCTTACTGCATGGGTCTGGCTCAATTTTAATGGCAGCAGCAATGTGTCTGGGGCTTTATCGCCTCTGGCAGCAGCGGCAGGAGCTAGCCAACCTGGAAGCGTCTGAGGGCGATCGCTGGCTGGGTTATTTCTTAATTGTGGTCAGTCTGCTGCTGTTGCCATTCGGATTCACAACCCTCTGGCTTCAGAGAATGGTCTGGCTTCAAACATTTGCAGGCATTGCCCTAAGTACCTGGGGAGCCTCTGTGTTTGGACGCTATCCGATCCCCACCTTCCTAGTCGTGCTGGGGCTGTTCCCAGAACCTACTGCTGTCGGGATGACGCTCTGGAAAACCTTCACGCCGCCTCAAATGCTGGAAAGCCTGATGGCGTGGACCGGCACGCTTGGCTTACAAGCGATCGGTCAACCCGCAACTCAGATTGATGCAGTGTCGATCGCCCTTCCCGGTGGAGCGGTTCGGGTGGATTGGGGTTGCAGTGGTTTTGATATGGCAACAGTTCTGGGAATTGCCAGCCTGGTCGTTGGGCTTGCAATGCGGGAGTCGATCGCCAAGGTCACATTGATGGTTGTCGTTGGAATCGCACTGGCTCTGATTGCCAATATTCCGCGAATCATGCTGTTAGCCATGTCAGAGGCTTATTGGGGCAAAGGTGCTTTTGAGTTCTGGCATGGTCCCTGGGGCGGGCAAATCTTTGCAGGAACGATGTTCACAATTTACTACTACATCGTCATGGCAATTCGCAATCACGGTACTTCAAGCCGTTCAGCTTAGTCGGAAGTTACTCCTCACAATCCTGGCAAGATTGCTTCAAAGCAAATGAGGAGGGAAAACGATCGTCCCCACTCCTGCCCCTTTTCCACAACCGGATGAGGGGAACTTTAGTTTGATAGGCATTGATGAGCAGCTGAGTGCCATTAAAATGGCTGGAGAAGCTAATACCAATACAAGCTCGAAAAACTTCTAACAGGTTTCATCATTCATTACGAAACGTCAAAAAACGCCTTAAATCATCTTGAATCAACTCAAGCAAAGTATAAAAAATCACCCTTTGTCACTCTTCAATTGTAATGAAAGATATTGTTAAAACATTCTTCCAGTGGGGCTTAAGACATTTCTGTACGGCAGATTTGTAAAGGTTCTGAGAAGTTAAAAAAACTCCCTGATTACTTTTAAGCATATTGTAATAGTTATTTGGAGGGGTCGAAAGCCTACATTCTCGATGAGTTCGATTTCACGAGTTTGACGAGATTGAAGTAGGTTTCAGGCTGGCTCACTCAGATTAAGCAGCAATGCTTAACTGCCCACAGCTCAATAATCTAGAACTTGTATTCAGGAGCCGGGCTTTGATGGTCGTTTGATCTCAGTCCCTCCACCGTAACCTTCTGGTGTGTTTGTTGCTTAGAGGAGGTCGAATTGCAGAAAAGGTGTGACCGAAATCGGAAGCGTTCCAAGCGGCGAGCAATTCACTGCCCAATTCATGGCTGCTACCTGGATAGCGTTAGTCAAAAGCAATCTCTCTTTGCCGATCGCCCCGGACAACTCCAGCAGCGAGGGGTGAATCGAAAAACGGCATTGATGCTGGTCGCAAACCAAACGGCAGTTCCCTTGGAAGGTGAGTGGTTGGAGGCTTTCTGGTGTCCTGAGTGTCAGCAGACGAAATGGTATCACGTTAGAAAGATGGACGCTCGCACCTATGAGATTTCAGTTGCACCTCAGGAACTCTGGCAGCAGGTTCAGGGAGTCATTGACCCAAAGGGCAATCCTTCGGTGGGTGAGTTCACCCGTAGGCAGGCTCGAATGCTGGGCTTTAATGGGGTGAAAGATTTCAGATTCGTTCATTAATCTCGCTCCTGAACTTCGTTTCACCCAATATGAAGATTGGTCAGTCAGTTTTGCTTCAGGATCTATAAGCATTGCAGAATCATTGGATTTGGGAAATGGGTTAACGATCGAGAAATTCTCTACAATAATTGAAGAAACTCGCTAGAAGCTTGCTGCCTATAATACGGCTTTTTCTAAGGTTGATCAGGCATACGTTGCTGTAAAAGAGTCAAAACAGGCTCTGGCGGAATTAACTGAACGGATGTTGATTGGAGCCGCATCCAAATATGGTAAGAACAGCAGTGAATAGGAAATGGCGAGTGGGTCTCGCCGGCAGAGCAAGCGGCGATGAGTGATAGTTCTCCTGCTTCATCTCCGGGAGCCTAGTTTCAGATTTTAATCCTTGACCCTAATTCAAGATTTGTTTGGTCCTTTTGACCCTTATTCTCAAATATTTCGTACAGGGGTACAGGTTAATGTCTGTATCCTTTTTCATGGCAATTGAATTTTAATTCGATCGCTATAGTTTGATTGACAGCAGTTTTCGGAGGCAAGACTAAATCGTTGTGAAACAGCTCAAATCTGCTTTGAATTCTCCAGCTTATCGACTGATCACAGCCACAGCACGCCGTAATTGGTCCTTCTTGGCAATCAGCTTATCAACCAATTTACTGGGAGCTGTGCTAGAGGGCAGTACGCTGGGCGTAATTTATCTAGCAGTTTCCCTGCTTTCGGAGGGATCGCAAAATCAACCCCAATTCCTACAGCAATTTCTATCGGTTGTGCCTCTGTCGCAGGGACAGCAATTTTTGGGACTCTTGGCATTTGCTGTCTTGCTACAAGGTCTGTTAGCTCTAAGCAGCTATGCCAATAAGGTAAGTACGGCTTACCTGTCTGCCAGGGCGCAGCCACAGGTCACGGGTCGGGTATTCGAGCGGATCATGTCCTTTAGCTTTGCCTGCGCCAGCCATTACAAAATTGGCGACTTGCTGATGTATACAGGCAGCGCAGCCGATACGGTAGATGGGCAAATTCAGTGTCTCAACGGGTTAGTCGTCAGCCTCTCTTTTACCATTGTCTATGCGGTTGTTTTAATCAATCTGTCTCCGGTTTTGGCATTGGTCGCGGTTCTACTGGCACTGGTTGTTATTTTGGTGCAGCAAAGACTATTGCCCCGGTTACGGGCAGTTGCTCATCAACTGAACTCGGCTCAAGTTGAGTTGTCTAAGCGGATGACTGAGAACATTCAGGCGCTTAGATTACTACATACCTTCGGCACCCAACAGCGATCGACCGATGAGGTTTTGCATTTACTGCGCGATGTGCAGGCTCAACTCCAGCAGCGGGCACGGGTCTTCTTCTTGCCAGACCCAATTCTGGATGTATTGCCCATTTTTTCCCTGGCAGTTCTAGCTGCGCTAGCTTTTGCCATGAGCGATAAGCCGGAGACAATCTTGCCGCTGCTGCTGACTTTCCTGCTGGCTTTGCAGAGGTTATCGATTCGCCTGCGGGTAGTTGCTGGAGTATTCACCCAACTGGCTGATAGCAGTGCCAACATTCAGAGATTAAACACAATCTTAGATACCAGCGATAAGCAGTTTGTTTTAGTTGGAGGTCATCCCCTTGGGTCAGTGCAAACTGATATCTGTTTTGAGGGAGTTAGCCTCTCCTATGGAGACGATCAAACCTATGCATTGCGGAATGTAAGCTTCAGGGTTCCTAAAAATCAGGTGACGGCTCTGGTCGGACAATCGGGAGCAGGTAAGTCATCGATCGTCGATTTGCTTATCGGGTTATATCAGCCAACCAAAGGACAGATTACAGTCAACGGTAAAGCGTTGCATCACTATAATCAGTCAAGCTGGCGACAGCATATTGGGGTAGTTAGCCAGGATACATTTATCTTTAACAACAGCATTCTGGACAATATTCGCTATGGTGCGTTAGATGCTACCTTCGAGGAGGTCGTGGCAGCGGCGCAAGCTGCCCAAGCGCATCAGTTCATTCTGGATTTGCCGGATGGATACGACACGACGGTAGGAGAGCGGGGCTATCGACTTTCGGGAGGGCAGCGGCAGCGATTAGCCTTAGCTAGGGCGATTCTAAAGCAGCCAGAAATTCTGATCTTGGATGAAGCAACCAGTGCCCTAGACAGTGAATCGGAGCGACTAATTCAACAAGCATTAGCTGAGTTTCAGCAAGACAGAACCGTCATTGTCATTGCTCACCGTTTATCGACGATTGTAGGAGCGGATCAAATTGTGGTTTTAGAAAAAGGGCAGCTCATCGAAGCCGGAGATCACAAGACGCTGATCAAGCAGAAAGGGCGTTACGCTCATTACTGGAACTTGCAAACTCACCAAGCAACAGTTTAACCGTTTACAACTTGGAACTAGGAAGCAATTTGTTAGCTTCTAGGGCAATAAAAAATTATGTTGACCATCAATGCTGGCTATTACGTTCACAAATTGCATTCACAAATTGCCCATGAGAAAGGAGAGGTGTAAAAGCCACCTTTATACAAGATTATAGCCTCTACATCCCATCAATAAGAAGGAATTTCTACATGATTTCAATTATTATTCCTACGTTAAACAGAGATAACTTATTGAAATCAACAATTAAATCTTTCTGTTTGCAGTATTTCTCGCCAGATCAATTTGAAATTCTCGTAGTTGATAATGGTTCAACTGACAATACTAAAGATATTGCACAAGCTGCTATAAATGAATTTTCTCCTCATCAAATTCGTTACATCTATGAACCAGAACCAGGACTGCTATCCGGTCGCCATCCTGGAGCTTTAGAAGCGAGAGGTAAAATTTTAACTTTTGTTGATGATGATATCGAGGCAGATCCTGAGTGGTTAAGAGCAATTAAGGAATCATTTAATGATCCGACTGTTAAACTCGTCGGGGGCGCAACTTACCAAAATATGAAGTAGAGCCACCAGCATGGCTTGAATGGTTCTGGACGGAGCATCCTTTTGGCAAAGTCTGTAGTGATCTGAGCCTGTTAGATTTTGGTGATCAGGTACGGGAAATTAACGCAAATTAGGTTTGGGGCTTAAATTTCTCGATCCGCAAAAGTGCCTTATTTGAACTGGGCGGATTTCATCCAGATTGTATTTCTAACCATTTGCAGCATTTTCAAGGAGATGGTGAGACGGGATTAACCCAAAAAGCTAACGCAAATGGCTACAAAGCGATTTACCAACCTAAAGCTTTAGTATTCCATCAGGTTTTGAAGCAGAGAATGACTTATGAATATTTCGATCATCGCTATTTTCACCAAGGTATTTGTGACTCTTATTCAGAAATTAGACGAAATAATGGTCAGCTAATCCTCAACGCACCCAAGAAAGGTTTGATAGAGATAATTGAACGGCCTCTAAGGTTCATCAAAAGAGCAGCAAATAGAATCGTCGATCGTCAGACTGAGTAAGAGATGTTACAGCAGCGATTATATAAGGCATACCAGGATGGATATCAATTTCATCAGAGTGCAGTACGCGAGAAACCAGAGCTTTTAAACTGGATTCTTAGAAAAGATTACTGGGATTACAAGTTACCTAAGTTTAGCGCAACCCATGATTGAGCAAATTACTTACCACAATCAGCTACTCGCAATCATTGTTCCAAAAAAATTCGATCAACCTGGAATTCATTTCTTTACGCCAGATGAGCTATCTCAACAGCTCGCTTACATGCGGCATCCTGTTGGAAAAGTAATTCAACCTCATATTCATAATCCCGTACTACGTGAAGTGCAATATACCCAGGAAGTTTTATTCATCAAGCGAGGAAAGCTGCGCGTAGACTTTTACAATGACCAGCAGCAATACCTGGAGAGCCGTGTTCTAGAAGCTGGAGACGTTATTCTCTTAGTTACGGGCGGTCACGGATTTGAGGTGCTTGAAGAAATCGAGATGCTTGAAGTCAAGCAAGGACCTTATATTGGCGAGCAAGACAAAACTCGATTTTCTGGCATTACTTCAGAACAAGCCAAAACTGTCGAACTGAGTCAACTATGAGTTTTATTTCAGTTAATGAACCCCTGTTGAATGGTAACGAGAAGAAGTATTTGCTTGAGTGTATTGAAACAGGCTGGATTTCTTCTGAAGGACCATTTATAAAGCAATTTGAATCGCAGTTTGCTGCTCGTGTGGAACGCAGCGAGGGGATTGCGGTCAGCAATGGATCTGTGGCACTGGATGCGGCAATCGCAGCATTAGAAATTGGCAAAGGAGATGAAGTTATTCTCCCGACCTTCACAATTATTTCCTGTGCAGCAGCGATCGTTCGGGCTGGGGCAATCCCGGTAGTTGTAGACTCTGATCCAGTAACCTGGAACATAGATGTTAGCCAGATCGAAGCAAAAATTACCCCACGCACAAAAGCGATCATGGTGGTTCACATTTATGGCTTACCTGTAGAAATGGACCCAGTTCTGGAACTTGCTGATCGCTATGGGCTGTTTGTGATTGAAGACGCTGCTGAGATGCACGGACAAACCTATAAAAATCGTCCCTGTGGCAGCTTTGGTCATCTCAGTACCTTTAGCTTCTACCCCAATAAACACATCACAACTGGAGAAGGTGGCATGATTGTCACCAATGATCCAGCCTTAGCCGAGCGCTGCCGTTCCCTTCGGAACCTGTGCTTTCAGCCGCAAAAACGCTTTGTGCATGAAGAGCTGGGCTGGAATTTTCGCATGACCAATATGCAGGCAGCTCTGGGGGTAGCGCAACTGGAACGGTTAGATGAGTTTGTAGCTCGTAAGCGTTGGATGGGGCAATGCTACACCGAATTGTTGGCAGCAGTTTCTGGGCTACAGTTGCCGCTGGCGAGAACAGAGTATGCCGATAACATTTACTGGGTTTATGGTTTGGTCTTGAAAGAAGAAGTGCCCTTCGATGCTGAAAAGATGATGCACCTGCTAAAACAGCATCAGATTGGTACTCGTCCTTTTTTTTGGTGCCTGCACGAGCAACCCGTTTTCAAAAAGATGGGTTTATTTCAGAACGAATCCTATCCAGTTGCTGAGAATCTAGCTCGACGAGGATTTTACATTCCCAGTGGAATGGCTTTAACAGATGAGCAAATACAGCAAGTGACGACCGCGGTTAAGGAAGTATTGCTATGAGGACGATGATTAAACAAATCCCGCTTGTCAAACAGGTATATCAGCAGATAAAGAAAGCAAAATATAAGAGAAAGGAGGCGGAGTATAAGAGAAAGTTTGAAACAGATTGTTATAGCTGTTTTTGGGGGGTATTTGAAACATTTGAGCAAGCAAAGCAAGCGGCTCCAAGTACGAAAACTATCGGATATGACAATGCAGACTTAGCCCAGGAATACCAGCAGATGTTGGAGCAGAATAACTGGGAAGGAAGTGGTCAAACAATCCGTCCTCATGACTATCCAGCTCTATTCTGGCTCAAATCAGTCCTTAGCGATGAATGTAACCGAGTTTTTGACTTTGGCGGCAACGTTGGAGTTCATTACTATGCCTATTCAAACTATCTAAACTATTCAGATTCTCTAGAATGGACAGTTTGTGATTTACCTGAAATTGTCAAAGCTGGCAAAGAGTTAGCTGAAAGTCGCTTTGAAAAAAAGCTATTTTTCACGACCAACCTCAGCGACATTAGCAATCATGACATTTTGATCGCATCCGGCTCTGTTCAATACATAGAAGATTTAGCTCAACTTCTGTCTACTCATAAAAAAATAAAGCATCTATTAATTAACCGTTTACCGCTTTATGAGGGAAAACGTTTTGTGACGCTCCAAAATGGAGGGCGAGTATTTTATCCTCAATATGTTTTCAACAAGACTGAATTTATTGAAGGATTACGATCGCTTGGCTATGAACTAGTTGATATTTGGCAAGACACAGGCAACTCTTGCATCATTCCTTTTCATCCAGAGCAGTCAATTCCCTTTTACTATGGCATGTACTTGAAGCTAAAACTGTAGTCAATATGAATGTCTTTGGTAATTATGCCCGCTACTACAATTTGTTCTACCGAGATAAAGATTATGCAGGAGAGGCACAATTTATTCATCAACTTCTACAAACTCATGCCCCAAATGCCACCTCTATTCTTGATCTAGGCTGTGGAACTGGTACCCATGCAATATTGCTGGCTCAGCAGGGATATCAGGTGCATGGGGTAGATTTAAGTGCCGATATGCTACAGCAAGCCAACGAACAATGTACGCAACTCTCTACTGATTTGCAAGCTCGGCTGCACTTTTCGCAGGCAGATATTCGCCAAGTTCGCTTAAATCAGACCTTTGATATCGTGCTGTCGTTGTTTCACGTTGTCAGTTATCAGACCACAAATGAGGACTTGCAGGCAACCTTTGCGACAGTCAGGGAACACTTAAAACCAGGTGGAATTTTTATCTTTGATGTTTGGTATGGTCCAGCGGTGTTAACTGATTTGCCTACAGTTCGGGTAAAGCGATTAGAGGATGATGAGATTACGATAACCCGAATCGCTGAACCCACAATGTACCCGAATGAGAATTGGGTAGATGTCAATTATCAGGTGTACATCCAGAATAAACATAGCCAAGCGATCGAAGAATTTAAGGAAACGCATCGAATGCGCTATTTATTCTATCCAGAGCTTGAACTTCTCTTTAAGAACTGCAAGATGCAAATTATCAACTGTCGAGAGTGGCTGCACGATCAAGAGGCTGGATTTAACACATGGAATACTCATTTTTTAGTAAGAAATTGAAATGAGAATCGGAATCTATTGCGGTGGGCAGAATCCTGTGCTTTGTGGTTCTTATACGTTCGAGAATGAAATCTTTCGTGCCCTAATAAATTCTGATGTAGAAGGCGACCTTACCTTTGTTTTATATGGTCACGAGAAGGAACCGCCTACTGTCTTGCCAGCAGTCCCCCACATTGAATGGGCGTCCTTGTACTGTAGCCCTAAAAACAACTTTCTATCTAAGGTTTCTAGACTCAATAGAAAGTTGATGAATGGCTTGAGCTTCTCGAAGAACAAAGCCAAGGTTCTGAGTGGCCATGAAGAGAATATTAAACAGTTTAGGGAACGGCATAAAATTGATGTTTTGTGGTTTTTTGGTCCCTACGGCTTAGAACTGGATGTGCCGTACATCGCGACAGTTTGGGATCTGCAACATCGGCTTCAACCCTACTTTCCTGAAGTAAGTTTTGGAACAGAGTGGAATGAACGGGAGAAATACTATGAAACCTTTTTGCGAAAGGCTAGCTTTATTCTCACTGGAACTCAAGTTGGAAAGACTGAGGTTGAGAAGTTTTATCAAATATCATCAGAGCGTATCAGGGTTATCCCCTTTCCAACGCCGCAGATGAAAGCAGAAAAAGCTGACTTTCACGCAAAAAACATTCTTGAGAAATATAAAATACCGAATAAATATTTACTTTACCCTGCAAGATTCTTTCCCCACAAGAATCATGCTAACTTGCTGCTAGCAACTAAATTGCTGAATGAGAAGTATGGATATGAATTTCCAGTTGTATTTGTTGGACCCGATGCAGGAAATCAAGGCTATATCAAAAAACTAACCGCTGAGCTGGGCTTGAATAAGCAAGTTCACTTTTTGGGATTTGTACCTAAAGAAGACTTGCAAGCACTCTATAAAGCTGCTTTCGCACTCACCTTCGTCACGTTTTTTGGTCCAGATAACCTACCGCCGCTAGAAGCTTTTTCTCTTGGTTGCCCAGTGATTGCCTCAAAAGTTTCTGGAGCGGAAGAACAGTTAGGAGATTCAGCATTATTAGTCGATCCAAAAGATCCAGAACATATTGCTTCTGCAATCAAAAATCTCTGGGAAGATGAGGCTTTACGGCAAAATCTTGTACAATCTGGCTACGATCGAGCCGCTCGTTATACGGGAAAGCATTATGTTAAAGAAGTGTTTACGATTCTGAGGGAGTTTCAAGCTATTCGGCGATGCTGGCAGTAGAGAGTAGAAGACCTCAGCTTTCTATCGATAACTTATAGAAACTTACAAAGCAATGAAGAATTGTCGGCTGTCTACAGACAACAGAATCGGAAATTCTGAGTATCCACGCATTACGATTATCACTCCTAGCTATAATCAGGGACAATTTATTGAGGAAACAATCTGCTCAGTTTTAATGGAAAACTACCCTAATCTTGAATACATTATCACTGACGGAGGAAGTACAGATAACTCTGTTGAGATTATTAAGAAGTATGAGAAACACCTTGCTTACTGGGTCAGTGAACCCGATCGCGGTCAAACTCATGCAATTAACAAAGGCATTGCTAGAGCAACGGGAGATATCTTAGCGTATTTGAACAGTGACGACTATTACCTGTCAGGAACCCTGTTCAAGGTTGCTGAATACTTTCGCCAATTTCCTCAAACAGATTTACTTCACGGTCGTTGCCGCTATGTGAATGAGCAGGGTGAAAAGATTGGAGAGCAATTTGCTAACATTCAATCTTTTGCAGAAATTATTGACCTCTGGGGAATTTGGTGGCAGGAGCGACAGTTTGTACAGCCTGAAGTCTTCTGGTCCAGACGCATTACTGAGCAAATTGGTCACTTTCGTGAAGACCTGCATTACGTCATGGACTACGAATACTGGTGCAGAATTCTAAAAGCAGGTGGGGTTGTAGGTCGCCTAGATGCAGAATTAACCTGTTTCCGCTTTACCTCCACCCAAAAATCGAACCATAGCGAAGCAGTTGCCGATGAGTTATTGCAGGTCGTGCAACCCTGGTTGTGGAGTCATCAAACTGTGTTGCCCCAAAAGGATCGTTCAAGGCTACAAGGTCAATGGCTGTATCAAGCTGTGCTGATGAAGCAAATTGAGCAATCGGTACAGAAGGGCGATCACAAATATATTCGTTGGTTAAAATCTGCTTTTGCTGTAATGCAGTGTCCCCAGCTTCTATTCGTTTCCAGCTTTCAGGAACGAGCTAAACACTTCTTCTCCCGCCTATCAATCAATTAGTCAATCAATCCAGCCGTGCCCGGAGCAGGCAAACAATTATCGCCAGGAGCAGGTGACAATGACTTCGTTAAAGGCATCTATTTGTGTAGCTATCTACAACAACGTCAACAACTTAAAGAACTTATTTTACTCCATTGATAGCAGCTACCCGCAGCATCACCAGGATACCGAATTCATTGTTTATAATGATGGCAGTACAGTAAAAGGGATTCATGAAGAACTGGAAAATTTCTGTAATTCTAAGAAAATTCGCTACATCTACAGTACAGAAAACAAAGGTGTTGCCTATGCTTGGAATCGACTTACAGAAGCGGCAAACAGTGAGATTATTATCTTATTAAACGACGATTTAAGAGTTTATACCGAAAACTGGCTCGACCATATTACCTACACTTTTGAGAATAACGATCGGATAGGAATTGTTTATTGGTGTCAGAGGCAGATTGATTCTCATACAGGTGTATTCACAGAATACACAAAAGATTCCTCAATTCTTCTATCTAGAAATAATCCATATCCATATTTAAGGCATAACTTTTGCGGTGCTTTTTTCTCCTTCAGAAAGAGTGTTTGGAGTCAGATTATTCAGCCGGACGGCTCGATTGGTTTCTGGGAAGATCTACTCTCGTATGGAGAAGAAATAGATTTGAGTTCTGAATTTCTTAACCGTGGGTATTTGATCCTTCAGCTTCCAACTATAACTTTCGAGCATCTCCGTTCTCAAACGTTCACAGCAAATTCTGAAAAAACTTTGCGAAAAAATCTAAGCCGCTACCTACCGTTAGAGAAGTTTCATCAAACCCTACTTGAATTTCCCGATTGTTTTGAGCTAACCAGTAAAGAACTACTTGTGCTTAAGACGGTTAGCCACATGAAAGAAGGAACATCGCTCGTTAAAAACATTCTTAGATTACAAGAATCTAAAATGTATAGAATTCCAAGGCTTGACTATAGCATGGCAATGCTTTTAGCAAAGTGGAAACATAGAGCAATTCTGGGCTTTGACGGCGAGGAATATCTTATTAAGTTATATTCAACAGGTTATCCGTCTGCTTTGCAGGATGCAATCCGTAATAAGAGCATTCATTCTCCCAAAAATATTTGCTTTATGCAAAATAATGGAGCTAAAAAGACATTGCAGCTTGAGGAATGCATCAATTATTCGCAAGAGTCAATGCTGTAGAGGTGCTATAAAAAATAAGCTTATCTATAAGTTTTATGAAGGCAATCGCTCTACTCATGCCAGAAGAATATCTCTATGCTCACCGTTATTTTCGTCCACTTATCACACCAAACGGTGATGATACCTGGATGGGCATAAAGTTTATTGTCAATCCAAAAGCTGGGAATTTTGATGCTGTTGTTGTGCATCAAAGTACACAATCCCTCGACCAAAGCTATACGCTGTGTTGCCCTCCGACCAAAACGCTTCTGGTCTTGAAAGAACCGCCCGACATCCTGTTTCTTCCTGAAGCCTATACAAGCCAGTTCTATTGTACTTTAGGGCAAGATAAGCGAGTGCGCTCAAAAAAGCAGATATTTTCTCAGGCTGGGCATCACTGGTTTGTGGAAGTTGGCATTCACGAAACAGAAGTTTTAAACAACCAAAAAACAAAGCTGATTTCTGCGATCGTTTCCAATAAAACTGATACCGAAGGGCATCGTAAGCGGCTTCGCTTTGTTCAAAAGCTAAAGGAACACTTTGCAGACCAATTAGACTGGTTTGGTCGAGGTGTAAGAGAGTTAGAACCTAGAAAGCTCAACGGGTTGCTCAATTACAAATATCACATTGTTTTGGAGAATGGACGCTGGAATGATTACTGGACTGAGAAGCTAGCAGATTCCTTTGTTGCAAACTGCTTTCCCTTCTACTGGGGCGCTCCTAATATTCATCAATACTTCAAACCCGATCAATTAAGATTAATTGACATAGAAAATATAGAAGCTTCGATTCAGACGATTGAACAGGCAATTTCTCAAAACTTGTATGAAGTCTCCCAGGAGGCGATTGCCAATGCAAGAGCGAAAGTGTTTGATGAATATCATCCCTACCAAACATACCTGAATATTCTGAATCAACTTCCTGCCAGTATGCCTTCTCAAGTCACAATCAGACCGCACCGTGAGTTTAAGTACAGCTTTAAAGCTCGCTGTCAGGTGAAATTACAGCATTACTCAAAGAACCTATTTCAAGTGTAGATTCAAATTTCAGATATAGACGTTGTTACGAGATCTTGCTGCGGTTTTTCCTGATCCAGCTCCTTACCCAAATCACCTATGTCTCTTGGTTCCCTTCTGCTCAAAACTCGCCAAAAATACGAGCACGGTTTACGAACTGCGTATCTGCGTGACACGGTTCGCTTTCGTATTCTCAACACAAAACCAATCGCCCAAACCACCGATCGCACTTGTGAAATTCACGTTTTAACCTGTGCCAAAGATTGGCTCAATCTAATTTGGACACTAAAGACTTTCTATCACTATTCCAATTGTCGCTATGCTCTCTGCATTCATGACGACGGCACATTGACCGAAAACGATCGCGCTACCTTTCGACATCATTTTCCCGATGCCCGAATTATCGATCGCCCCAGTGCAGACACTCGTATCCTTCAGGAATTGCAAGCATATCCTCGCTGTTTAGAGTTTCGTAAAACTAATCACCTAGCTCCTAAAGTGTTTGATTTCGCCAGTTACCTGGAGAGCGATCGGATGCTGCTTCTCGACAGTGATATTTTGTTTTTCAACGAGCCAACCGCATTGCTCCAACGTATTGAGGATCCAAATTATCACCTTAATGCGGTTAATGGAGACATTAGTAATGCCTACACTATCGCTCCTGAAGTTGTGCAGGAGAAATATGGATTTACCATGATTCAGAGGTTTAATTCTGGACTAGGGCTAATTCATCAAGCATCCCTAAATTTGAAGTGGATCGAAGAGTTTCTGAGTTTACCCAACATCATTGGTCACTTCTGGCAAATTGAGCAGACCCTCTATGCTCTATGCAGTTCTCGTTATGGGGGTGAGCTGCTGCCCCCCACTTACAATGTGCATTTAGAGGGCGGTATCAATGGTGCGCCCTGTCGTCATTATGTCGGAAAAATTCGACACCAAATGTACGGTGAAGGCATCCGATGTCTGGTGAATCAGGGATTTCTCAGGGAAGCAGGAGGTTAAGTGAGCGAGGTATCCATGCGAGTCTTAATGATGCCTGACTACCGAGAAGGTAATCCCTACCAGCAACTCCTTGTTAATGCGATCGAAAAGACAGCCGTGCAAGTTGTATTCCCTAAGGGATATCGAAGGATATTTCCTATTTTTCGCGCTGTTCGAGATCAGCAGCCATCAGTCCAGGTTTTGCATCTCCATTGGTTAGAACTGTATCTGAGGGGAAACCACCCTTTCCTCAAGGTGCTTTATGCGCTCAAGTTCTTGATTGACATTCTCCTGGTTCGCCTAACAGGAACTCGCCTTGTTTGGACGATTCACGACCAGCTCGAACATGAAAACGCCTTCCCTCAGTTAGAACGTTGGGTTCGCAGCATATTGATTAATGTCGCCGATCGCCTCATTGTACACAGTCAATCTGCTCTGACTAGCTTAACCCAAGAATATACCTTTGATCCCACAAAAGTTGATGTCATTGCTCATGGTCACTACCGAACGGCTTATAGCCAGCTAATTAATCAAATACAAGCCAGAAAACAACTCAATTTACCGTTAGAGGGAAAGCTGTATCTCCATTTAGGAGCACTTAGACCTTACAAGGGAATTGAGCACTTGCTGGAAGTTTGGCAGGCAAACCACAACCATCTAGCCGATGCTACTCTTCTAATTGCCGGACTGGCACGTGACTCAGCATACCTACAAAAGTTGCAGTCGTCGATATCCCAAACCAAACAGGTTGTCTTCTATCCCCAGTTTATTGAGGATCGAGAAATTTATCTATTCTTCAGTGCAGCTGATTTAATCGTCCTGCCTTACAAGCGTATTCTCACCTCAGGTAGTGTCATTCTGGCGATGTCCTATGGGAAACCTGTAATTGCTCCCCGACTTGGTTCAATCCCAGAAGTG
Source organism: Cyanobacteria bacterium FACHB-502 (assembly GCA_014695325.1). Lineage (GTDB taxonomy): Bacteria > Cyanobacteriota > Cyanobacteriia > Elainellales > Elainellaceae > Leptolyngbya_A. Next base: position 81,767 of record JACJNZ010000037.1, read on the forward strand.
TTGGGTGCAGCAGATTGGCTTTTGTATGAGCCAACGAATCCTCAAGGATTGAGCGATGCCATTAGAAAAAGTAGGGATTGTTGTCTACAAGATCTGCAAATGCTGACAGCTCAGGCGTGCGATCGCCTTGATTGGAATGCGATCGGGACAAAAACAGCACGATGCTACTACCAGTGTTTTCCTGATAGCTACAAACTGCTTGTTTCAGCAAAACAGAAGTTAGGACGTTAAGCCAATGTGTGGAATTGCTGGTCTTCTATCGCAAATGCCCCTAGATACGAACCGACTGGAGCCTGTTCTCCCTTGGCTAAAGTTTCGGGGTCCCGATGATCGAGGCATTTGGAGCGATCGTCACATTCAATTAGGACATACTCGTCTGGCAATTTTAGATCTTAGTCCGCTAGGGCATCAGCCGATGTCATTTCAAGATGGTCGCTATTGGATCACGTTTAATGGTGAGATCTACAATTATTTAGAGTTGAGAGCTGAACTCGTTCAGGCAGGGTATCAATTCACAAGCAAGAGCGATACAGAAGTTCTGCTAGCAGCCTACGCCCATTGGGGAACGGGCTGTTTAGAGAAACTTCGAGGAATGTTTGCTTTTGCAATTTGGGATCGAAAAATTAACCAGCTTTTTTTGGCACGCGATCGCTTTGGCGAGAAGCCGCTCTACTACTGGATTGATCAGGGAACATTCTACTTCGCCTCTGAACTCAAAGCGTTATTGGCACTGCTGCCCCATACTCCAGAGCTTGATCCGATTGCTGTTGATCTTTACTTCCATTATCAGTATGTCCCTGAACCGCTAACGCCACTGCAAGGAGTTCGTAAATTACCAGCGGCTCATTTCATGACCCTACAGCTCGATTCCTGGAAGGTGGACCTGAGCCAGTATTGGAGCTTAGCTCAAATTCAACCGCTTGAGGGTAATATTTCAGAGTTAATTCGAGCAGAGCTAGAACGAGCAATTGATTTGTCCCTGCGATCGGATGTTCCTGTTGGTATTGCACTCAGCGGCGGCTTAGATTCCGGTACGATAGTGGCTCTAGCTGCTCCTAAGTATAAAAAGGTGCTACACGCTTTTAGTGTTGGTTATCCTGGTTCCCCTCCATGCGATGAACGAGAGCAGGCGCGATCACTTGCCAATCAATTAGGGCTGCCCTTTCACGATGTTGAGCTGCACACTGAAGCCCTAGTAGAGTTTTTTCCTGAACTGATGAAGGCATTGGATGATCCGATCGCCGACATCGCTGCCTATGGTCATTTTGCTGTCATGAGGCTAGCTGCTGAGCAGGGAATTAAGGTCATGCTAAGTGGCGTTGGTGGGGATGAACTGTTCTGGGGTTATGACTGGATGATTGAAGCCCACCACATGACACAGCAGAAGCAACGCCAAAATTCGATAAGCGCGATCGCAACTACTTTAGGAAAATTAGCTCATATTCCCATTTATGAAAAATTTGCAGTTACACCTAAACTTCCTAAACCAGTTCGATCACTTCTAGTTCAAGGTCTAAATGCTCACTTGATTGATAACGAGCATCCAAATCAGTTTGTTTTCTACAACCTTCGTCAGGATTTTAGAAGTCCCTGGTATCATCGACGGTCGCTCTACTCCCAGGAGTTTTTGACACAACTGCCAGAGCGCAACCCATTCCATCCTTCGGTTGGTAATGACGCAGCATGGTCAGACATCACGACCCACTTATGCCAAGTTCTTTTTAATACCTGGTTAGTATCAAATTGTCTAGCTCTAGGCGATCGAACTAGCATGGCTTCCTCGTTAGAAGTGCGGCTTCCACTATTGGATTATAAACTTGCTGAAACGGTTATTGGGTTACAGAAACAGTACCCCAATGAATTTCGAAACAAGAAGGCGTGGCTGAAGCAGGCAGTTCAAGATATTTTACCTGCTGAAATCTTAAATCGACCGAAGCGAGGGTTTGAACCACCCTATGCATCCTGGATACAGGCACTCCTCGATCGCTACAAAGATTCCGTGGTGTCGGGTTCTCTAGTTCAATCTAGTTTTCTAAACCGAAACTATCTCGTCAAGCTATTCCAAAAACCTTACAATAACTATGCTCTAGTTTACCGAGTACTCGTTCTAGATACTTGGCTACAGAACATACGCTGAGTTTATCCTACCTGAATAGTGGCTATCCACCAGGTCGTAGACTTGTTGTTTGCTAGAGATTGCGAAACTTTGCTGTGGTTGCTAGAACATCTTCTAGAGTGCGAGCGTTTAATTAGTAGAGGTTATGAACGAGCTAAGCTCTTTAGCTGAAGACGACTGATAAAACGATACAAGTTTATAATTCTGTTACTACCTGAGCTTGTTTAGGTCAAGGCTTAACCCGAGTTATATCAATGCAATGAAAGGAATTGATATCAGTTCACGAGTTATGAAAAGGATTATATTTGCAATCGGAGTAACAAGCGTGTGAAAGTTAACATCTTTGTTCCCTCATTAAATCACTTTACGGGGAGCTTAATCTACTGGTTGGTTTAGGGAAAAGAAACAGAGGTAATGGTAATTACATCCTTTGAAACCAACTCCGAAGATTTATCAGGATGGGTTCTGGCTAGAGGGAATAGCTGCTTTATTGGAAAAGAAGCCTGATTTTCTAAATTAAATGCTTAACTGGAAACAATTGTCGATTAAAGCTTTAGTTTTCTTTCGCATTGATTTTTTAAGTAGCTTAAGAAAGAAATTTTTGAGGAGGGGCATAATGAAAGATGAAAATCCTATACGATGGTCAGATTTTTAGTGCTTCTAGAAATCGTGGAATCAATCGATACTTCAACAACCTAATTCAACACCTTTCTTCCGAGCTTAGCCCTGCTATCATCACTAATAGTATCAGTAATAATTATCCAACTCACCCTAACCTGAAGTTGCATTGTTGTCGCGGTAGGCAAATTTTGCCACAGAAAGTTTACGACTGGTACGAAAAAGCTTATTTCAGAGCTGTTGCTCTTTTAGGTCAATTTGATGTTGTTCATCCAACTCACTATGTATCTATTGCACGCTGTGCCCTGTCAAGTTATCAATCTCGCCTAAATTATCCCGTTGTTCTAACAATTCATGATCTACTCCCTGAACTCTTTCCTGATCAGTTAGATAGATTAGGTGACGAGAGATTTTTTAAGCGGGAGGCAATAGAAGTTGCGCAAGTAATTATTTGTGTATCCGAGAACACCAAGAAAGACTTGATTGAATATTTCTCAATTCCAGAGGAGAAAGTCACCGTCACGCATCTAGCTTCCAACATTAATACTTCTCACTCTTATGGTTCTGAACCAGTTCCCTCTAGTCCCTACTATCTTTATGTAGGTGGTCGCGAATATCATAAAAACTTCGATCGTTGTCTCCAGGCTTTTGCTCACGCTGCCTCTGTTCAGCCTGATCTCTACCTCTGTTTTGCTGGCGCACCTTTTAATCAAAATGAGCGGAGGCTAATTGCTGAGCTTGGTTTAGAACAGCGGATTTTGCATTACGAATACCCTCATGATAACCACTTAGCAAAGTTATATAGATGTAGTATTGGTTTAGTCTATCCATCACTTTATGAGGGATTTGGAATTCCCCCTCTAGAAGCAATGTCTTGTGGAACAGTCGCAATTAGCTCTAACACTTCCAGCATTCCCGAAGTTGTTGGAGATGCAGGAATAATAGTTGATCCAGAATCAGTACATGATTTAGCTGAGGCTTTACTTTGGCTGCTTGATCATCCGATAGAACGCGACAAATTAATTTATAAAGGATGTGAGAGAGCCAAACTGTTTAGTTGGCAAAAGACCGCAAATAAGACGATGGAAGTCTATTATTCTATTGCAAATTGAACTTCTATGTCTGTAGCTACAATGAAGAGGGTGAGATTTGGCAACTGCTGCTTCATAACAGTTGCTCTACCAACGATGACACTATCCAGAGTTGCTCTGGTGAAATAGATATTAGTCACAATAGAAGGCAACCAAGCAAATGAATAAATTTGCAGCATTAACTTTTGTCGGTCCGGGTGAATTTGAAGCAAAGCGACTAAGGCGGCTCCTTGAAAGTTTGCTGCTGCACGAACCTGATGTGCATAGTGTTGTCATCATTGACGATAGTTCAGGACATAATTTTGGTGATATTGTCCCAACAGAACTTCCCAGCCGAACGATAATTTTACCCAACCCTCGAAATGGACGCGGTAATTGGTGGCAGGGCGGATTGTGCGTTGGGCTCGCAGAGGGATTAAGATGGATAGGGAAGAACTTAAATGTGGAATTTGTTGTCCGACTTGATACAGATGCACTAGTTATTAGCTCATTTGCCAATCGAATCAGCGATGCATTTAATTCGGATCCACGAATTGGGCTGCTCGGAAGCTGGGATAAGTATCCATTGAGTGGCACACAACGTTTACCACATGGAGATGAGAGTAAAATTCTCTCTTACATCCTAAACAAAGCCTCAAAGCATTTTGCAATCTGGCGGCACTCTGACTATCCAACGCGTATTCAATGTTCTTTACTTAGCAATGATCAGCTTGTACGCAACTTAATTTATTCAGCTATCCAGAACGGTTATCGACTTGGGGATTATGTACAAGGTGGTGGTTATGCCATTCGCGGTCAATTAGTCCATGATTTGTATATTCATCGTCGCACAACCAATCCGCTTGCGTTTCTTCATCAATTCTATGGTGAAGATGTACTAGCAACGGTTTTTTGCTATTCATTAGCTTATTTGCCTAAAGGATTCAATCAGTCAGGAGAAGTTTTTGGTGTTGACAATCAGGAACTTCCGGCTACTATCTCAGAATTAATTGATAATAAATTCGCAATTATTCACAGTATCAAGAGTTTAGAGCCATGAGAAGCAGGTTGTAATACACTCACGTTATTAAGAAATGCATCTTCATGAAGCTGTCATATAGAAATACCACTTAAATCTGGCTAGGTTTAAGGTTCAGTGGTTGAAGTATTGAAGCTATATCAATGAGCCAAAACCCTACTGTTAGCATTCTCATACCCTGCTACAACGCCGATCGCTGGATCGCCCAAGCAATTCAAAGTGCTCTCGGTCAAACTTATCCGCACAAGGAAGTGATCGTTGTAGATGATGGGTCAAGTGATCGTAGCCTCGACATCATTAGAAGCTTTAGCGATCGAATTCGCTGGGAAACTGGACCGAATCGTGGCGGCAACGCAGCGCGAAATCGCCTCCTAGAGCTGAGTCAGGGCGAGTGGATTCAGTATCTTGACGCTGATGATTACCTGCTGCCTGACAAGATCGAGCAGCAAATTCAGTTTCTTGCCCAAAATCCTGATGCAGATGTTATCTATAGCCCTCACATTACAGAGGAGCTAGGCGAAAGTGGAGTATTTCATGCCCCTCCTACGATTGCACACCTGCCCCTGCCTCACGACCTCTGGCTGCTAACGATTCAATGGAAAATGCCGCAAACGGGTGGGCTGCTGTTCGGCAAGCAGGCACTGATCGAGATCAAAGGCTGGCGCGAGGATCTCAGGCATTGCCAAGACTATGACCTGTATGTGCGGCTGCTGATGGCAAACCAGCAATTCTCCTACTGCGATAAGGTAGGAGCAGTTTATCGCTGGTGGTGTAGTGGCACTGTAACGCGCAGAAAGATTGCAGAGATTTATCGAGATCGATTAGCAGTTCAAGGCACGATCGAGGCTCATCTAACAGCCACCAGACAACTCACTCTAGACCGAAAAAATGCCATTAACCAGGCGAGATTTGAATATGCGCGTAGAATCTATTCTTGGGATCAAGAGTGGGCTGTGCAAGTCGCTTCAGGTGTTAAAAACAACGATCCTAAGTTTGTTCCCTCTGATCAGATTGCTCCGGGTTTCTACCGCCACATCTATAAAACGATCGGCTTTACAGGAGCTGAGTACGTTGCAGCAGTGAAACGCAAAGTTTGGAAGTAGTTTTCGGAGTATGCCGTATGGGATTATGTGAAGTTAGAATTCCTACCTATAAACGTCCGCAGCTGCTTAAACGGGCACTGACCAGCTTAATCAATCAGACTCATTCAAACTGGATTGCGCTGGTTATGGATGATTCTCCTGCGCAGGAAGCCAAAGCAGTGGTTACAGAATTGGAGGATGAGAGAATTCAGTATACTCCCAACCCAACCAACCTAGGATGTGCAGGAAATTTAAACCGTGCGTTTACTTCCAAAGCATTAATGGACGGCGTTTACGCTTGTATTCTTGAAGATGATAACTGGCTCATGCCGAACTTCATAGCCGAGAATATTGCATCACTTGAAACTCATGGAGTTGACATGATGCTACGAAATCAGGAAATCTGGCTTCAGGAGCGGGACACTGCCACACCAACCGATAGAACAACGAGGGGAGACTGCTTTACAGATCGCGTATATGCCCCGATCGAGCTACAGGCGCACCTGTTTTATTTCGAGGGCATCTCCAATGGAGGGTTATTCTGGCGAACTTCGCTTCAGTCTAATCTTCAAGTTAGTGATGATGTATCTGATGCCGGATTACAGGAATACTGCCGTACTTTACAAATTCAGGACAAGTTATACTTCGCACCTCAATCGCTGTGCTACTGGTCAGAAATGCCATCTAGCTTGTCGTTGAGGAATGCTCTTGGCAACCGTATCTTTGGTCGAGGTGTTCAATCTATCAAGCAGAGCTTGATTGCAAAGTATGGAAAAATGATTGTGTTAGAAGCTGCCGAAATTGCAGTTCAGTTAAACAAACAAGTTGAGTTTGAAACTTCTTTGTTGGATAGTTTATTCACCCACTATCCATTTCAGCAGTTAAACATCCTACAGTGTGCTCGCCAGTATCTAAAATCTTATATGAAATTCAAGCTAGTTTCAGATCCGCTTTGCGGTTATTTTGCGTCCGCTCCAGTTCATCCTGCCTGACCTATCCTTCTTTTAACTAATGCAATCTGAGATAACAATTCTACTGCCGATCTCAGCTCTAGTTCCCACCCGTCATCGTCCAGAGCCTTTTTCTCGAACTTTACAGAGTCTTGCAAAGCAGTCTGCTCAGCCTGTAGAGATGATTGTAGTGGATGGTTCAGACGATTGGCAGACGGAGGAGCTGTGTCAGAAATCGATTCCTGGTCTGAAAACCAGAATTCAGTATTATCGAGCCACCGAGCTTGGGGCTGCTACCCAGCGAAATCAGGCAATTATCCGTGCAACACAGGATTTTATTTGGCTGATGGATGACGATATCCTGCTGGAGCCAGACTGTCTGCTGCGGCTTTGGTCCGCTCTAAAAAGTGATACGCAGATGGGTGGGGTAAATGCCATGATTACCAATCAGCGTTATTTACCTCCCGGTCGCGTTAGTCGAACCCTGTTTCAACTGCTGCATGGCAAAACTGAGAGCACTTATGCAGGAAAATGTATTGGTCCTGCGCTTAACTTACTGCCAGAAGATCGGGAAGACTTACCCGAAGTAGTTCCAGTAGAATGGCTGAACACAACCTGTACACTTTATCGACGGCCTGTATTACCTGAGCCACTCTTTCCATCTAACTTTGTTGGATACTCCTTGATGGAGGATGTGACACTTTCCCTCATGGTTGGTAAGCAGTGGAAACTCGCCAACGCACGAACTGCGCGTATCTTTCACGATAGCCAACCCGGCGATCACAAAAGTAATCCAGGCAGTTTGGCAAAGATGGAGTTGGTGAATCGTCATTATGTGATGACACAAATTCTCAATCGCCGACAGATTCAGGATTATCTGAAGTTAACGCTTCTGCAACTGTTCGAAATCGCTGCACTGCTCCAGACCCTTCAGGGATGGCGATCGTTCCCTGCTGTGATTGTTGGAAAAGTTGAAGCTGTTGCTTACATTGTAAAATCTTTGCAATTTACGATTAAGTAGGGATAGCAATGATTATATTTATAATTCCATTTATCTCAAAGCAGGTTTGTAAGGACTGGAAGTTAGCAATTGCTTTACTACAAGGAACACTAAACTCTATTGCCAATCAAAGCGATGATCGGTTTAAAGTAATTGTAAGCTGTCATGAAATTCCAGAAGTGAGCTTCAAAGGTGATGTAGAAAAACTTACCTTTTTACCAATGAATTATTCGCCCCTAGACGATGAGTGGAAGGGCAAATCTCAAACTGATCGAATGATGAAGTGTTGCACCGCACTGCTTAGTCTAAAAAATACAGAATTTAAATACTGTATGGCAGTAGATGCAGATGATAGAATACACCGTGACTTGGTAGCTTTTCTATGCCAAGAACCTCAAGCAGACGGATGGATCGTGGACAGGGGCTATCAGGTTGATTATCACTCCAATAGAGTAATGAAATACAGTCAGCTCAGTAAAATCTGTGGATCGACCATAATTCTGTCTAAGAAGTTAGCTGGAATTCCCCAGGAATACACTGCCGAAGAATATAAGAAGTGTATTTATTGTCAAGGGCATCAAACGATGGAAGACTTTTTTGCAAAGCAAGGATATAGTTTGTATTCTATACCTTTTTATGCAGTTCAATACATTCTTAATCACAATATAAACCACTCTATAATCTGGCGGAATAGTATAAAAAGCCAAGTAAAGAAAATATTAAAGTTTTGGGTGGTTGGCAATCAAATGACATTTGAAAATCAAAAAGAATTTGGATATTTTCAATCGAAAAAAAACAGAAAACCAAGATTCTAAAACCTGTCTCAAGTACTATTTTATCGCAGCGAATTAATCAAGAAGACCAATTGCATTCTGACTAGAGTCTAGAGTTTTTGAACAATGCGTTTCAATACCATCCTTGTTGCCCCAAATAAATATCTTCAGGCTTGTTTCAGCCATGGACGAAACATTTACTATTGGCTTTTAGGCGTTAAGATCAAGGGATATGTTTGGATGCGGTCGATTGAGATTCCCCGAAATTTTCATGACATTGAAATTGAAGCTGCTGCTGCTCTCGATCGAGGTGTAATCTTACTCTGTAGCGGCGAACCAAGTCTTCAGCCTAAAATTCGTATCGGCGCAAACACTTATATTAATCGGAATGCTTTTATTGATGCTTCTTTAGAGATCACGATTGGTCATGAATGCGCCATCGGTCCCGGATGCTACATTACCGATCATGATCACGGAACAGAGTTAGGCTTACCTCCACTGGCACAGCCTCTTATTTCTAAACCAACTCAAATTGGTGATCGGGTCTGGTTAGGGGCGAATGTCACTGTGCTGAAAGGAGTTACGATCGGCGCGGATGCAGTGGTTGGTGCAGGGAGTGTGGTAACCAAAGATATTCCAGAACGAGCGATCGCCGTTGGAGCACCTGCAAAAGTCATTCGGTATAGACAAGGTGCAGGTATGGAGTCTACAGATCAACTGATTAAGTCCCTACAGCAATGAATACTTGTCCTATTACGGTTGCAATTCCAACTTACCGCCGACCAAATCAGTTACTTAAAACTCTCAGGCAAATTCAACAGTGTAACCCTCAACCTGACGAAATTATCATTCATATTGACAATAATGACTCTGAAACTGAGTTTGCATTAAAAGGTAATGGTCTTCTTTTAAATTTCCTCATTATTAAAAGCTCGGTTCAGATTGGACCGGGAGGAGGTCGAAATTTAGCGATCGCCCGTGCTAAAAATGCGATCGTTGCTAGCTTTGATGATGACTCTTATCCAATTGATTCAGATTATTTCGCCCGTCTTATTCAGTTATTCGAGCTGTTTCCAAAAGCAGCCGTAATTGGTTCTGCGATCTTTCATCAGAATGAGACGGTTACGCCTGATGAGTACACAGCAACCTGGGCAGCAGATTTTGTGGGCTGCGGCTGTGCTTATCGCAGAGATGTTTTTCTGCAAACTAAAGGCTATGTGCCACTTCCCATGGCTTATGGGATGGAGGAAACCGATCTGTCGTTACGCCTGCATCATCTGGGGTGGGGAATACTACAAAGTCAGTGGCTAAGAGTATTTCACGATACGAAACTAGAACACCACAGCAACCCTCAAATTACCGCCGCCAGTATTGCAAATCAGGCTCTGTTAGCTTACCTCAGATATCCGATCAGTTTATGGTGGCTGGGTGGGATGCAGTGCCTCAGTCGAGTTTCCTGGCTGATGCGGCATCAACGCTGGAACGGAATTTTGGCAGGACTGTTCTCAATTCCAGAATTGATTCGGCAACAGCACTATCATCGCCAAACCATTTCTGCCAAATCGCTCTGGTCATACTTGCGGCTGCGTCGCGGCGAATCTTCTAATGTTCCCATGCTGGAAGTGCTATGAACCCATCCTCCTGGATTTGCTGCCAGCTTGGCGCAAGAGAACATTACGCGGTTCCCCGCTCGCTTCATCAAACTGGTCAACTTGCCGCCTTAATTACGGATGCTTGGGTTCCACCAAAGTCTATATTCAACGCCTTACCGAATTTCCTGCTTCGTAGTCTGCGCGATCGCTTTCATCCTGATTTGGAAGCGTCAATAGTCCAGGGATTCACAGCTTCCCTGCTTCAGTTTGAACTGCGCCAGAAACTCCAGAGGACAGGGGAATGGGATCGCATGATTGCTCGAAATCACTGGTTTCAGCAAAAGGCGATCGCGCACCTCAAACGGATGGCTCCCCAACTCTCAGCAACCGGCTCTCGCCCTGTTCTATTTGCATACAGCTACGCGGCACTGGACATTCTCAAATATGCCAGATCTCAGGGCTGGTACACTCTATTGGGACAGATTGATCCGGGTCTAATCGAGGAAGAAATCGTGATTCGGGAGCATCAAAAATATCCGGCACTAGCTCCATCCTGGCAACCCGTACCGCCCTATTACTGGGAGACCTGGAAGCAGGAATGCGAAATCGCCGATCGCATCGTCGTGAATTCTGCCTGGTCACATCAGGCATTGCAGCAGGCAGGGATTGCCTCAGACAAGATTAGCATTATTCCCCTGGTGTACAGTCCGCCAGAGCAGGCGCGATCATTTCAGCGCACCTATCCCGATCGCTTTTCGGCTGAACGACCGCTGCGGGTTCTATTTCTGGGGCAGGTAGTTTTGCGGAAAGGCATTGCTGCTCTACTGGAGGCAGCCGACAAACTGAAGGGGGAACCGATCGAGTTTTGGATTGTGGGGCGATCAGAAGTCACGCCACCAGAACCATCAAGCAACATTCGCTGGATTGGTGCAATTCCCCGCAGCACTACAGCAGACTACTATCGGCAAGCAGATGTCTTCTTATTTCCAACCCTCTCCGATGGGTTTGGTTTAACCCAACTTGAAGCACAAGCCTGGAAGCTTCCCCTGATTGTCTCCAAGTTTTGTGGAGAAGTTGTGATAGACAATATCAACGGTAAAGTGCTACCAGAAGTTACTGGAGGAGCGATCACAGCCGTACTGATGGAAATTTTGGAGCATCCACAGGAGCTATTAGAACTCGCTCAAAATTCAGCTCAATCTATCATGTCAGACTTATCGCTGCAATTCAGCCAACTCAGCCAATTTTAGTCCAGCCTGATTAACTGTTTTTGGAGATTCGTTTAATGCTTGAAACCCTGCCACTTCCGCTAAGGCTTAAGATTGGTCTTCAGATAATGAGGATTCAGCGTAACTTTCCTTATCGCATTAAGCAGTACATCCATCATTTACCTCCAATTTATACACCCACAGACGGAACCACACTTGTCATCCTCACGCTGCGTAAAACATTTGTAGAATCACTCTGGACAGCCTATTCCTGGCTGCATTTTCTAACCGACAAGCCAGCACTGCAAATCGTGATGGATGGAGAGGTATCCGATGAAGAAAGAAAGAAGTTTTCCAGACTATTTCCGACAGGAAGAATTGCCAGTTTAGAGAGCTGTATTCAAAATTCGGAGACTTTATCGCAGCCGTTTATTCATAATTTTTATCAATTTCATAAATTTGGCAAGCCCCTCATTCTCAAGCTTGCCCTACAGGAAAAAACCGATATTTTATTCTCAGATCCGGATGTGCTGGTGTTTCAAACACCTGATGAAATTATTCATCATATTCGTGAAGGCGTCGGCTGCTTTTTTGTTGAAAAGAATGCTCAATCCATTTCTGAGTGGATTGCAAATCGAGCTGTCCAGCTGTCCCTCAAGTTGACTAGAGATTTTAATTCGGGCGTTTTATTGATTCCAAAGCAATCCTTATCGATCGAACTCTGCAATGCTTTATTAGAGGGCTGGTCGCCAGAAATTCCTGATTATTTCCCTGAGCAAACCATTTTTGATGTCCTAATGACTGCTGCTCAGGCTCATCCTCTCCCATCTGGCTCCTATCTGGTTAGCAATGCGGGGATGTGGTTTTGGGAAAATGATACGACCTATGAATCTATTAAAATTCGCCACTTTGTTGGCAATGTTCGCCACAGAATGTACACCAGCGGATACCCCATGATGAAGCAACTTTTTGAATCTAACCGTTGAATTCTACCAATCTTGCTTCATTAGCAGTTTACGGCAAGGAAGAGATGAATTTACATCCGCTCAAAGTTGTTTTCTACTCAATCATTCCCTCACCCTATCAGAGGGATTTATTTCACGCACTGTCCCAGCGTCCTGAGATCAATCTTCAAGTCTACTACCTGGAAGCAGAAGTTGCCGATTCCCCCTGGTCGCGAAAGGCACTACAAGCCTATGAAAAAGTTTTGCCTGGATTCTTCCTATCCTGGGGCGCGTCTCGATTTCATTTCAACTGGCATTTGCCAAACTCACGCGATGCAGATGTCGTGGTGCTGAACGGCTATCAAAATTTCACGGCTCAGTTTTTACTGTGGTTTTACGCGAATCGTGTTCCTTGCCTCTTCTGGGGTGAAAAAATTGTTGCTAATTCTGGTGGCATCAAAGGCAGGCTGCAAACTTTCCTAGTGGAAGGATTAAAGCGGTGTCGGGCGATCGTCGCGATTGGTTCTCGTGCTCAACAAGACTATCAACAAAGATTTTCTAAACACCCTATTTTTAACATTCCCTACTACTGCAATCTTTCAGACTTCAAATCAACAGTTCAACGCCCGCGCTATCCTGTTACCGTCTTTTTTTGCGGACAAATGATCAAGCGTAAGGGTGTTGATTTGCTGCTGCAAGCGTTCGATCGCCTCATTCAAGCTGGAGCCGAAGCGCGACTTTTGCTGGTTGGTCGTGAAGCAGAACTACCAGAGATGCTGCAATCGATTTCTGCCGAGGCACAGCAGCACATCACTTATGCCGGGTTTCACGATCCAGAATACCTGCCCCAGTTTTTCGAGCAAGCCGATATTTTTGTACTGCCGAGCCGCTACGATGGCTGGGGTGTTGTTGTCAATCAGGCGTTAGGGGCGGGATTGCCAATTATTTGCTCTGATGCCGTGGGCGCAGCTTCAGATCTCGTTGAAGCAGGAGTGAATGGAGCGATCGTGCCTGCTGGTAATGCAGATGCTTTATATGCTGCTCTCATGCACTACGTTTTTCATCCAGACAAGATAGCAGCCGCAAGTCAGACATCGATTGCGAAAGCCACAGCCTGGACACCAGAAGTTGGAGCGAAACGCTGGGTTGAAGTTTTGGAAAAACTTACGGATTTAGACGAGATACATAGAAAAGAAATGTAGAGCCGTTTATCCGGTGATTTCTCTTCCATGACCCCTCGCCGCCTTCGGATTCTCTTTCTTGCCTCCTATTTTCCTAAGCCCGACAACCCACTCATGGGAACCTGGGCACTGACTCAGGCACAAGCAATTGCCCGTCAGGATGTTGAGTTACAAGTCGTTTCTTTTACATCCTGGGTGCCATCATTTCTAGCAAAAACTCCGGGGGCAAAAGCCTATGCCAACTGTCCCGATCGCCACACTTGGGAAGACGGAGTCCAAGCTTACTATCCTCGCTGGCTATACTATCCCATTTCTCCGCTTAAGCAATGGGCATACAAAAATCCAATTCCTTATCAGCGTATCGCTGCACAATCGGCTTTATCCAAGCTCTGCCGGACGATCGGCTCATTTCAGCCTGATGTTATTTTCTGCCATCACTCCCTGCCAAACGGTTGGCTGGTAACCCAACTACCGCCTCAGTTTCGCAAACCGCTCATCGTGCAGGAACATGATTTTGATGAAATTGCGGACTGTCATCGCTATCCTCAGCGCAAAGCAGCGATGAAGCAGGTGGTCGATCGAGCGTGGGCAATACTGACCGTTTCTCGCCGCATGGAAAAAGATTTAGTCACGCTTTTTCCTCAGGGAAATGTGCAAACCTGTCATAACGGCGTTCATTTGCCTGCTTCTCAGCTCTGGAGAACACCGCGTCCAGATTTCCTGAAAGAGAAAACCATTATTCTTGCCTGCGCCCTGTTTGCAGAGCGAAAAGGCATTCCCGTTTTAATCGAAGCCTTCGATCGCGTGGCGGCTCAACATCCCAATGCAATTCTGCGAATTATTGGTTTTGGTCCTGCGGAAGAGCTTGTAAAAGCCACGATCGCTCAATCCACTCATCGAGACGCCATTCAGTTGGTTGGCAAGCAGCCCCATTCGGAAGTACTGCAAGAAATGGTATGGGCAGACTGTTTTGCGCTCGTTGGATGGGATGAACCTTTTGCAACCGTTTATCTCGAAGCAATGGCAGCCGGAACGTCGATCATTTACTGTAATGATGGCGGCATCAGCGATGTCGTTCAGGAAGGTGTTCATGGCTTCACTGTTCCGCCAAAGTCGGTTACTGCAACCGCCGAGGCAATCGATCGAATGCTAAGTAACCCAGCGCAGCGCGTTCAGATGGGAAAGAATGCTCAACGCTTAATTCAGCAGCATTTGACCTGGGATGTAAAAGCAAAAGAGTTAATTCAGCTTATAGAAACTGCCGTTAGCAGTTCAAAACAGCTAGCCCATCAATCTTAAAACGATAAAGAAAATAATCACGAAAAGATAGCCAAAGACAACAAGGAAAGTAATGAGGGGGTGCGATCGATGGTTTGGTCGGATGATTACAACAATTACACCAAAGTTGAATTAATTGACGATTACCGACTTTATACTCCTCCGTCTCCCACAGTAGCCGGAACAGTGTGTCTGCTCTTTGGCATCCTAATGTCTTACAGTCTGTGTTCAGCTGAAGACACTTCCTCTGCAATGGCGCGGGTTGCGGCAATCGGGGTTGGGGTTGCTTTTCTAGTCAGTATCTGGTTTGACAGTCGCAAAGGACTCCGTAATCTGTTTCGGACGGATCTACTGTGTATCCTCGGTTTGTATAGCTTAACGCTGGCTGAATTTCTTTTTCCTCAAGAAGAATTCAATAGCATGATTGGTCCAACCGGCACTGCCAGTGCCCTCAATTTAGTCTTGGTGGGAATGGCAGGATTAGCGATCGGGCGACATCTAATTGCCCCTACTCCTGTACACTCCCGATGGTTGACACCAGACGAAATTTCTAACCAGACTCTTTTTTGGGGCTTTGTCTTGGCAGCGTTTCTGGCATTTCTGTACATGTTGATATCGGTTCAGTTCAACCCGATTGCCCTAATTGAGGGGATGATAGGTCCACGTTTTTCTGAACCCTGGGCGCGCGGTTATTTAGGTGGATGGAACAGTTTACTCACTGAATTAAACTTGCTGTCTTACATCATTCCGCCCATGATGGCAGTGGTTTGGAACCGTCGCCACACATTTCCATTTTGGCAGATTGCTGTAATGGGCAGTATTTTTGCCCTAGTCCTCTTTCATGCTTTTTCCGGAGGGACACGCAATATTTTTATTAGCCACATTGCAACCTGCATCATGAGCTATTTGCTAACCCTCCCCTACAACAATTTTAGAAATACAGTTATTCCAATCCTGATTGCTGGTTTTATCGCGCTCTACGCCTCTTATCACATGCTGGAATTCAGGACGATGGGGCTTCGTAATTACATTACAAACCAAGTTTATGCTAGCGAAGAAACACGAGATACTCTGGCAGTAGATTACAACTTAGCGTCGATCGCGCCGCTTATCGAAGTTTTTCCGGCACAGCAGGAGTTTCTGGGATTTGAAGTGATTTACTGGTCTTTAGTTCGTCCTATTCCTCGCGCCCTGTTTCCCGATAAGCCAGAAGGGTTGAGCGTCAGTATCGAAGAGGTTGTTGGGGCTGAAGGATACACAGTTGCTGCCACATATTTGGGCGAGAGCTATATGATGGCAGGTTGGTTAGGGGTGATTGGAGTGTCTGTATTCTTTGGAGCACTTGCCGCTTGGTGGAATCGGATGGCAATGCAGAGCCAGTCTGACTATGCGCTAGTCGTTTATGCGCTGGGTTTCTTTGCCGCAGGAATCACAATGCGGAGTATGTTTTGGCTGACGACTGCTTTGCTGCCTGTGATTGCACTGCTCGCCTTCCGCAAATTCACATCTAACCGCTAATTGCGTCGCCACGAAGACCTACTATGAGAGTTTTGCACGTCATTCCCGGTCTCAGTCCTGCCTTAGGGGGACCGCCGCAGGTTGCACTGAATTTGGTCAAGGCACTCCGCGATTTAGGCGTGGATGTAGAAATTGCGACCACGAATTACGATCGTCCCCAACCGTTAGATGTACCGCTTAATCAAAGAGTTGATTATTCCTTTGGCACTGATTCAACGGATAATGTACCCGTCTGGTTTTTACCGTTCGATCCGCCTGCGCTAAAAGAGTTTATTTTCTCCAGGGCATTCACGGGCTGGTGCTGGGAGCATCTTCCTGCCTATGACATACTCGACAATCACTATCTGTTTTCCTATGCACCGACTTGCGCTGCGGCGATCGCCCGCTGGTATCAAATTCCCTACACCGTTCGAGTCATGGGACAACTGACACCCTGGGCACTAGCTCAGAGCCGTTTGAAAAAGCAGATTTATGCCACGTTGATCGAGCGACATAACCTGAATGCTGCTGCCGCGATTCACTGCACAACGCACCAGGAAGCCGAAGAAGTGCGTCAGTTCGGCATTAAAACGCCAACGATCACTCTGCCGCTGGGAGTTCATGCTCCTGTCCCGCATCCTGAAGCCCGATTGCAAGTGCGGGCACATTATGGGATTCCGGCAGATGTTCCCATTATCTTATTTTTATCAAGGCTGCATTATAAAAAACGCCCGGATTTGCTGCTGAAAACGCTGTATGAATTGAAGGGTCAAGGTTATCCATTTCATCTGTTGATTGCAGGTGCAGGTGATTCAGATTACCTTGACCAGCTACAGCAGTTAACGGCTGCGCTTGGTTTAACGACGTGTGTTTCTTTTACAGGATTGGTGATCGGCGAAGAGAAAGATCGGCTACTGCAAGGTTCTGATCTTTTTGTGTTACCTTCCTATTCAGAAAACTTTGGCATTGCAGTTGCAGAAGCATTGATTTGCGGATTACCCGTGATTATCACGCCCGGTATTCAAATTGCTTCAGACATTGCGGCGGCTCAGGCAGGGCTGGTGGTTGAAGGCGCAGTGGAACCGCTGGGGGCAGCGATCGCCCAACTCTTGTCAGATCTAAATCTACGTCAAGCCCTGAGCGAACGAGGACGACAATTTGCACAGTCCCAGTATTCCTGGCGCACGATCGCCCAAAATCTGATTCCTGCTTATGAGACGATCGCAAAACAAAAGAAACTGCCTTGCCGCGTCGTCTAGATGATGAACCCTAATGCTTGATCAATTGGCACCGTTGGCGATAACCTACATTGCGCCAGATTCTCTCAAGACTGCGACATGGAAAAATAATATTCTCACCTTTCCGATTCAAAATCCTTCCCATAGCCTGCTTGCCAACAGCCGCTACTTTGGACATCCGGAGTGGGCAAGAAACTATCTGGCAGTCGTCCATCGAGATCAGGAGTTTCAGGATCGCTGGTTCGCCGTCACTGGCAGTTGGCAAGATAAGATTGTGGTTGATATCGGCTGTGCTCCCGGCAATGTCTATGCTTCACTGCGCGATCGAGTCGGTCAGCCAAAACTGCTGTTGGGGGTCGATGTCTCAGAAGGGGGGCTGGCGATCGCTCAGGAGCTCGGCTACGTACCGATTTTAGCAGATGCTCAGAATTTGCCTCTGAAGTCAGGATTTGCCGATCTAGTGGTTTTGAATGCTGCCTTGCACCACTGCGACGACATGGAAAAAATGCTGGCTGAGGCAGCGCGTCTGGTACGTCCGGGCGGAATGCTCGTAACCGATCAGGATTTGCAGCAAACCATGTGGCGGAATAACTGGATTGCCCATGCGATCTGGAAGCTACGCCTGCCCATCTATCGTTTGCTAAAGCGCGGCGGACACGCGACGGCAGAGGAGCAATATTGGTGTCAGTCAACTGAAGTGCATCATTTACCGGGAGATGGGGTGACTGAAGCATTTTTTCGAGACATCCTGGAACCATTGGGCTTTTCGGTGAACCTGTATCCTCATAACCTGAAGGTTGGTGCTGAAATTTTGCAGGGTGAACGAGGTAAGCAGGCTTGGAATATTGGCATGGCACAACGGCTGAGCGGTCGTAATCCCAATTTGACCGAGGGCGCATTAGTCATGATGTGTGTGGCACAACGATTACCCGAGCAATTGCCCCACTGAGGCAACTATTGAAGAAACGGCTTCGCATTGCAGACAGTTCGCTAAAACGTTTCCATCACAGTAAAATATGCAAGAAGATGGAGGATGACTTGTAGCGAATCGCTAGACCGTTGATTTTGAAAAAGGGTTGGTTCAAACTTGTGCGGTGGGCATCTATCAGCTTAGCGGCGCTGCTGGCGATCGTGCTGCTCATGATTCCAGTCCGGCTGGCGGTTGCTGCCCACCAGGCTCCACGTCCTCAGGTGATTCTGACGCTGGGCGGAGATCCGAGTCGAGAAGCGGCAGCGGCTCAGCTTGCCCGCCATTACCCATCGCTAGATGTCTGGGTTTCGACAGGGGAAACTCGCCAGAAATCACAAGCCATTTTTCGAGCGGCAGGCATTCCAGACGATCGCCTTCACCTCGATTATCGAGCGATAGATACCGTAACCAATTTCACGACGCTGGTGTCAGATTTCGAGCAGCGTCAAATTCAGCATGTCTATGTCGTCACCTCGGATTTTCACATGCCCAGGGCAAAAGCGATCGCGACAATTGTGCTGGGCAGCCGAGGGATTACGTTTACTCCAGTGGTTGTACCGTCCGCTCGAGCTAGAGAATCATCTGCGCGCATCTGGCGAGATGTGGGGCGATCGGTTTTGTGGATAATGACGGGAAGGACAGGTGCAACGCTGCACGAGATTCAGGACAGAGTTCAGTCGAGCATCATTGAAAGATAAAGGATAAAGGAAATTGCAGGCGATTGAGAGGAGGTTTAAAGAGATCACTAAGACCTAAACTACCTCCTAACTCTCCAATTTTGGACGAAATTTTAGCTCGTCCTAGTCCAATATTCCTGCAATATTCTTCATTCCCTAACTTATTACTTAATTAGCATAACGTGATCGCCCTCCTCTCTCTGGAATGCGATCGTTTTTTATTGCTGATTTCTCTAATTGTTGCTGATTAATATTAATAGCTCTTTTGTTTATTCCTTCTTCTGTAATGATGCAACTCGATCGCTACACAGTCGGTTCCTATACCCCCGGCGCACCGTATTGGAAACAGCTATTGTGGTATTTCATCGGTTCGCCCCTAGTGCAAAGCTACTGGTTACCGATGTCAGCGATCAAGGTTTGGATCTTGCGTGGCTTTGGAGCACAGATGGGTCAAGGCGTGCGGATCAAGCCGGGGGTGCGAGTGAAGTTTCCGTGGCGGTTGTCGATCGGCGATTATGTATGGCTGGGAGAAGATGCCTGGATTGATAATCTTGCACCCATTACGATCGACAGTCATGTGTGTATTTCGCAAAGCGTTTATTTGTGTACGGGAAATCACGACTGGAGCCATCCCCAGTTTGAACTGAAAATTGCCCCCATTCATATCGCGGAATCAAGCTGGATTGCGGCGCGGGCGATCATTGGTCCAGGCGTAACGGTGGGGAAAGGAGCAGTGCTGGGGTTGGGCGGCGTAACTGGACGATCGCTAGAGCCAATGACCATCTATTCTGGTAATCCAGCTCAGCCAATCAAAGTGCGGAAAATGAAATCTGTTGCGGGACTAAAGAAGGTGCCTTCTGGGGAAAAAACTGCGATCGAAGTGCATGAGGCTTGAGGTAAGCAGAAGCAACCAGCCATCACTGCGGTAAGCCAGGCTAGGTTAAACGTAAATGCTTAGTGTTGGCACTGATCCGTAACCTACTTTATCCCTAATTGAAACATCAATTGAACCATAGCCATGATTCAATTCGACTGATCTTGGGAAAGGTGAAGACAGGGCAGTTTGAAAGAGCAGCCCTACTCCGACTGCAACAATTTCAACTTCAGCTTGGAATTTGCAGAGACGGGATGTGTCTACCTCCTTTCCAAGTAAGAGGTACGTTATGGCAAAGTCTTCACCCACAGCAGCAATTCTCGTTACGACGACAGCCGATTCTGGAGCAGGTTCACTTCGATCGGCGATCGCCTCAGCCCAATCCGGAGCTACGATTCGCTTTGCGCCCAGCCTCAAGGGACAGACGATCGCTCTTACCAGTGGACAGCTCGAAATCAAAAAAGATTTGACAATTGATGGCTCTGCTGCGCCCGGTGTAACGATTAGCGGCAACAATGCCAGTCGCGTTCTCAAAACAGGCGAACGAACCAGTGTTACGCTCAAGCACTTGATTCTGGCAAATGGACGGCTGACGGGTCGCGATGATGAAACAGGGGCAGGGGCAGGCATTAAAACCGGGATGGATAGCACCCTGAACATTATCCGATGCCAGATCAACCGCAACGTAGCTTCCTATGCAGGCGGCATCTGGACGGGCTATCGATCGACGACCCGAATTATCAATAGCCGCTTCAATGAAAATGATGGATCAGGAGCAATTGAAGAGCGGGGTGGCGGGGCAATTGCCACATCGAGCGGTGGGACGCTAACGGTTCGGGGCAGCAGCTTTACCAATAATCGAGGCAGCAACGGTGGAGCAATCAACAATCTACTCACACAGCTACTCGTTGAAAACTGCACCTTTCGCAACAATGATTCGACTCCGGGGGGCGTGAAGGCGGGCACGATCGGCTATGGAGGAGCCATTTATGTAGACGGAGCTGATCCTGCTACAGCGCAAAATGTTCCGGGTGCACCCGGTCGTACGATTACAATTCGCAATAGCCGGATTGAGGGCAATCGTGGAGCAGCGCAGGGTGGCGGGGTGATGCTGTGGCTCTACGGACAGGACAAGGCGATCGTTGAAAACTGTTCTATTCTTGGTAATTCCGTCAGTCGCGGAGCCGGGGGAGACTCGCTTGGTGGCGGGCTGCGTCACGGTAACGGAGAACTCACCGTTCGGAATACAACGATCGCCAACAATACTGCGCTCGATCAAGGCGGCGGGATGTGGATTGGGGGAAAATCGCCTGTCACCGTAGCTAACAGCACAATTTCTGGAAATCGGGCAGACAATGGCAAAGCGCAGGGATTAGGTGGTGCGGTCAGCCTAGCAAACGATCGCGGCTATCCTGTCAATTTTACGAATGTGACGATCGCTAATAACTATGCAGGTTTTGGGGGCGGTGCTTTCTGGACAAATCAGACGGCAGTCACGCTGAGTAATGCGATCGTGGCGTACAACAGCACAAGCAATCCCTGGAAGATAAACTCACAAACGGGCTGGCAGCTTATCGACGGCGGCAATAATATCCAGTTTCCGGCTCCTGTCTCGCCCAATGACAAATTGATTACGGCAAATGCCCGTGTTGTTGACCCAAAACTGGCTCCCTTACAAGGGGGTAGTGGCGGTTTAAGTCCAGTTCAGATGCTTCTAAAGGGCAGTCCTGCAATCGAGGGGGCGACAGGAACAAACATTCCTGCGATCGATCAGCGAGGCATTGGACGCAGCGGTAAACCGGATATTGGTGCGGTGGAATGGGCAACAGGTCGTGTGCTCAAGCTGGCTGGTACGGATGCAAATGATTTTCTGATTGGCAGTTCCAGTCAAGATAGTTTGACGGGAGGGGCAGGCGATGATTTGCTGATGGGAAGTCGAGGGGGCGATCGGCTCACCGGCAACGCAGGCGCAGATTACTTTGTTTTTGCAGGTAGCAGCGAGGCACTGGTTTTCCGGCAATCAACTCTAAAAGCAACCGATCAGATCACGGACTGGAAAGTGAACGAGGGCGATCGAATCCTGATCGATCGAGATGATGATGGGGTGGGCGATGCGCCTGTTGCTGTCTTTTACGCAGGTCGGGTTGGCGGCAGTTCTCTTGCAAGTGGGGTGAGCACGGCTTATCGAGACAAAATTCCACAGCGGCGAGGTCAGCAAAAGCTGCAAGCCAATGAAGCGGTCTTTTTGCAGTGGCAAGGACGAACTTATCTGGCGGTAAACGATCGATCTTCTGGCTTTGCCCCAAATCGAGACTTGCTGCTGAATGTTACCGGAATACAAATCCCAAAAGCAGATATTCGGGCAGGAGTTTTGGCAACCGACAGCTACTTTGCCTGATCGCGACTAATAAACCTGCGGCACAAAAAACTGCTCGTTCAGGGGCAGACGCACATAGTTTTCTCCTGAGCGGCGGGGCGGCAATTCTAGCGCGGGGGGCGTAATGTCTTCGTAGGAAATTTTGCTCAAAATGTGGTGCATCAAGTTGAGGCGCGATCGTTTTTTGTCGTCGGCTTCCACGGTGAACCAGGGGGCTTCTGGAATGTTGGTATGGGCGAGCATGGCGTCTTTTGCTCTGGAATAGTCTTCCCAGCGATCGCGGGCTTCAATATCCATCGGGCTGAGCTTCCATCGCTTTGCCGGGTCTTTGACTCGTTCCTGAAAGCGACGTTCCTGTTCTTCGTCGCTCACCGAAAACCAGTATTTCAGCAAGATAATGCCAGAGCGGACTAGCATTTGCTCAAACTCTGGACAGGACTGCATAAATTCTTGATATTCTGCTTCGGTGCAAAAGCCCATCACGTGCTCGACTCCAGCACGGTTATACCAGCTTCGATCGAACAAAACAATTTCGCCCGCCGAGGGTAAATGGGCAACATAGCGTTGAAAGTACCATTTGGTTCGCTCTATGTCTGACGGTTTACCCAATGCAACGACCCGACAACCTCTCGGATTTAGACATTCAATGATTCGCTTGATTGCGCCTCCTTTGCCTGCTGCATCCCTACCCTCAAACAAAATCACCACTCTGAGTCCCTGATGCTTGACCCAATATTGAAGCTTCACTAGCTCTGTTTGTAGGCGAGTTAGCTCCTGCTCGTAAAATTGGCGCGAGAGTTTTTGCGATCGATGGTTGGATGAAATTTCTGTTCGATCAATCGACGGTTCGAGCAGGTGTTCTGCATTGCCTGTTCCGTTAGCTTGCGCGATCGTATCTTTTAATTCCTTCTTGTTTTTATTCTTTTTATGATCAGTCTGTTTTGTTTTCTTGCCCTCTTTCTTCGCTTTCACGGTTTATTTTCACCTCTACCCAATCACAAAATGTTTTTCGATCACTTTGTCATCACCAGAATATCTCCTTACTTACAAGCATGAGACCTAGTTGGCTGAAAATCTTTATGTTGCATAGTAGCCTCGATGTAAGCAGTTGCCTATCGATAGTGGTTTACAGGGCTGCGAGGACTTTAAACCACTCCAGAGAAAACAAGGATACTTGACAAGCCCATTTGAGAAACAGATTGGGTTAGTTAAAGGTTAGCAAACGCTAGCTTTCTAATCGCGTCGTTGCCGGAACCCGCACTGCCAATAATCCTGCTCGTATTGCCATAAAAAGAGCCATTGCCAGCCAGAGCAGCGTTGAACTTCGGGCATTCCAGGCAATGATTGCAACCGGGACAAATCCTAACAGGGTTGCGATCAAAGCGGTGTTGCGAAGGGTAGCGCCTGCAGTAAGTCCGGCAAAGTATCCATCGAGCATAAAGGCAATCGAGCCACAGCCAAGTACAGGTAATAGCCAGACGACAAACTCGTGGATACCTGCTAGAACGGCTGCACTATTGGTAAAGAGATGAAAGACAGAATGAGGAAAACAAATGCAAATCAATGCAATCGCTAATGCAAACACGAAGCTAACGCAACCCGCTAGCGTGGCTAAGGGCAGAAGCCGATCGCGTCGCCCTTCTCCATGAAACATTCCGGCTAGGCTTTCGGTGGCATAAGCAAAGCCATCGACAAAGTAGGCGGTCAGCGTCACGATTTGCAGTAGCAGCGCGTTTTCTGCCAGCACGGTGGTTCCCAGTGCAGAACTAAGGCTGGCAAACAGCAAGAAAGCACAGAGCAACGTAAAGGTGCGAATCAGTAAATTACTGTTCAGCGTTAGCGTTTGTCTGAATTCTTTCCAGTTAAAAATCTCTGGAGCCAGCGATCGAATTTCCTGCCATTTCACCGATCGCCCCACCATCACAAGCCCCACGATCGCCATTGCCAGTTGACCGATCGCCGTTGCCCAGCCTGCCCCCGCGCTCTGCCAGCCCCACCGCACAATCAGCCAGTAGTCCAGCAGAATATTCACGCCATTTCCGACGATCGACAGCAGCAGCACCCGATTTCGCCAGAAAGGAAACTGCTTTGCCTCGCCCTTTTCCTGTCCCAGCAGCCAGCCGATGATCACAAAATTCAGCAGCGTCACGGGAGCCGCCCAGATCCGCGCATCGTAATACGCCTGCCCCGCCGCCCCCACTTCTGGAGCCGCATTCAGCAAGCGAAAGCCGATATCTCGCAGCGGATGCTGAAGCAGCAGAATCAGGCCGCCCAGCCCCATCGCCAGCAAGCCATTTCGCATTCCCGTGAGCAGCATGGCGGATCGATCGTTTCGCCCCACAGCCTGCGCCGTCATGCCCGTCGTGCTCATTCGCAAAAAGCTGAGCGTGCGATAAATCGTATTAAACAGAACAGTTGCCAGCATTACGCCCGTCAGGTAGCGAATGTCGTTGAGATGCCCCAAAAACGCGACACTGATCAGCCCCGACAAAGGAACCATCAAATTGGAAAGAACGTTGATTGTCGCCAGTCGCAGAAAGCGCGGCAAAAAATCAATCGATGCCAGAGCTAACCCGAAAGAATTTCCCCGATCGCCGGATTGCTCTGGGGAAAGCGAAACGGCAGGCGGATCGGCAGCAGAATCGACCGTCGGAGAAGAACGAGGCATTGATGAAGCTCTGCGAAGGTGTTGTTCTCGTTCTACTCTTAATTTGGTTTAAAAAACAAGTCGAAATTGGACGAAGTGTGAAGATTTTTTAGCCAAACAGCCAGAGCCACAAAGGAATCAGCAAGAGACAGCTTCCGGTCGTGAGCACAATGCTACTGGCAATCAGCGATCGATCAATTTCATATTCTTCTGCCAAAATCAGTCCGGCAAAGGCACTGGGCATTCCTGCCATTAAAACCAGGGCAAGCTGGGCAGGCTGTGGCAGTGCCAAAAAATGAGTCACGAGTCCGAGCAGTCCTGGCAGGGCGATCGTCTTAAGTAACATTGGCACGATTGCAATTTTCAGACTCTTCCAGCCCTGAAGCTGTCGCAGCCGCGTTCCCATCAGCAGCAACGCCACCGGAATCACAAAGGCGATCGAGCCATGCAACCCAGATTCCATGATTGCGGGCAGGGGGATGGATTGAGTGCTGTATCCGAGAAGAAATGCCCACAGTGACGGAACAGTGAGCACATCTTTGATCAGTTCCTTGACTTGGGGATGATCTGCCTGCCGTCCGTAGTAGCTAGCTAAAAATACGCCCGTGCCATAGGTTCCAATCACGTTTTGCGTCACGCAGTAGGACACTAACCAGCCCCAATAATCTGCACCGACAAAGGCGGGGGCGATCGCTAAGCCCACAAAGCTCGTGTTACCCAGGACTGAAGCGATCAAAAAACTGCCGCGCTCGGCAGGGCAAAAGGGTTGAACTGCACTGCAATTTTCTGCGGTCAGACCTGCCGCAACCGATTGGAACTGCAAGCGGGACTGCATCGCCTGAAGGACGAGCCAGGCGATCGTAAAGCCGCTTAGCAACGTGGCGATTATCAGGAGCGGAGCTAGTCCGACTTCTGCTGCAAAATTGGTTTGTCTTGCCAGTGCCAGAATTTCGAGGGGAACGCCGACCCAATAAAGGCTACGTCCTAGCAATCGCGGCAGAGAAGCGGGCAACGATCCTGAAAAAATCAGCCCCAGCCCTGTCCAAGCAAAAAGCGGCAGATAGGACTGAAGCAAAGCATCTGTCATTGGGGATCAGGTTGGAGGGCAGAAAGGCTGCTCTATTCTAGAACGTCTATTGCCTCAATTCGCCACTGTCCCTGGCTTCGGACTAAGTTATAGCGGGCGCGAATGCTGTCTTCATAGGAAGAGCTTTGGTCAATCTGACCATTCACAAACAAATCGCCCCGCTCGGTCACGATCGCCTCTACCTGCGCCCGTTCATCGCCCGAATTGAAGGCGGCAGAACTCGCAGCACGGTCTGAACTGCCTGCCGGACTGCCCGATGCTGTCGGACTCGCCCCGGAACTTGTCCCAGAACTTGTCCCAGAACTTGTCCCGGAACTGGCTGAATCAGAAGTGGAATCAGAGGAAGCCGTGCTCGAAGTCGCCCCAGTAGTCGAATTATCCCCTGCCGAACTGTTCACAGTTCCACTTTCCTTTGTAACAGAGACAATTTCCACATTGGGATGCTCATACTGCCAGTACCAGTTTTCTGTCTTTGCTTTTTCCGATCGCGTTTGCCACTGAGACAGCAGGGGATTCGCAAGGATGTCAGCAAGGGCACCAGTTTGATGCTGATTGCCCATTGCAGCTGCTTTTGCCGTTAGCCAGGACTGAAGCACCGTTTCAGCCGTCGTTTCGGTGAGCGGTTCGGTAACCCCTGCGGCTGACGACTGCGGACTTGACTGGGAAGCGGCTGGCGCGGCATTCGATTGAACAGTTGCAGCGGGAGAAGGATCGGTCGTTGCGGGTGCGGGATCATTTTGTCCGGCAAACAAACGGCTGATCAGGAACGCCAGCACCGTCAGACTCAGCAAGCCGATCGCTGCCAGAAACACAAGCCGATCCAGACGTAGCCCTTTTCGGGCTGCAGGTCGGCGCGAGGGTGGGGCAATTGGTGCTGCGATCGGTTCTTCGGATGGGTCTTGGCGAGTCCGAGACGAAGCTGATCCCCCACCGGAGTGATTGCCGACAGCAGGCAGGGGGTTTGGATCGACAAAACGAGTGGGGCGACCTGTGCCGTTTGTTCTTGCCCCGTTTTGTTCTTCGTACGGTTTTGGACGGGATGTAAACCGCTCGGCTGGGGCGACTTCGGAGTCGCTGGCTCCACGATTGGGCATGGTTACTGCCGAGGAACTGCGATCGGATTGGTTTCGCAGCAATGTGCCAGTTTCTCCAGGGGATGGAGATTCGCGATAGGACGTTCCACCAGACCAGGGTGAGCTGAGTTCGGGTTCGTTGGGCAATTCCTCTAAATACGCCTGCACATCCTCATCTGCAAAATACTCTTTCAGCGAGGCTTGTTTGCGGGCAAGATCCCGAAAGTGGGGAAAGACTTCGTTTTGCAGCCAGCGTTCACTGTAAAGGCACAGTCCGGGCAGCAAATCGGGGGAACCCTGCGAGTGGTCGCGAATAAAGGCAAGGGATTCGTATTCCTGGCTTAGCTCTAGTGCCCGACTCGCCTCTTCGGTTTGCCCCAGCAGCAGCGCGCAAACTGCCTGCTCCAAATGGACATCTTGACGGATACCAAGCCGTATCAGCATGGTTTTTGCCCGGCGCACCAGGGCGGGCTGCCCCTCTGCAAAGCCTCTTGCCACCAACGCATAAACTGCCAGATAAGTAGCAACCGGAGAAGGGCGACGTGCCTCAACTTCAAAAAGAGCCTGCTGTTCCGCAGAAGTGAGATAGCTTCGCAACTGCTGCATAAAGCGCAGAAAATCGTCGGTGTTGAGTCCAGATTGGTCTGCTCCTTCGCCGTCGATCCCGCCGCGATCGTGCAGCATCTCTTGCAGCAGCGTAAGCCCCTGCCGTCGTTCAGCCACATGGCTTTCCGGCAAAGCAAGTAGCTCTAGAATTCGATACGGGCGCAGCTTATAGAGCTCTGCCTGCATTTCGCCCCGTATCTGAGCAAACACTCCTTCACGCAGCAGCAGTTCTCGCCCCGTATCTAGCGATTCCGCCGCGTTTTCGTACTGCCCCTGGTTCCACTGCTCTCGTCCCAGTTCCAGGCAGGCAAGCGCGACCGCGAGCAAAATATCTGTGCTAATGATGTCGGGGTCGCCAAATTGCCCCTGTTTGAGGCTGCGATTGCCGCCGATCACATAGGGACGACCCAGCTTTAAAATCAGCTCGTACTCGCCCAACTCCAGCAAAATCAGCAACACGCCCACAAACTGAGCTTCGTCAATCTCAATACAGGGGGTATAGAGATCAATACCGAGATCTGGATCACCAGGACGATAGCTGCCGTTGATCGAACTGCCGAGGTTATGCTCATCGATCGCCCCCCCCGATTGCTCTGCAGCTCCCCCCGGAGATAATCGCCCAACCTCCAGCAGCTCATAGGATTTGGCGAGGAAACCCGCATCGTATTCCTGCCGCTGCACCGGATCAGAAAGGACAGCATACGCTTCGTCAATCAACTGCCGTCGAGCCGCAACCGCCGCCTCTGAAAATTCTCGTCGAGGAGGAAGCTGAAGGGATCGATCGCGATGAGCCTGCTGAAGCTGCTCCGCAGTTGCCTGTATCGGTAATCCTAGAATCCGATAATAATCTAGAGGAATTCGCACCGTCTCCTCCCCTGCAAGTCGTTCATCTAACACACAAATTTGCTATCGCGTCAGTTTGTATCAATGGCATTCACCGAACTTCCGCACGGATAGAAGCCCTTCTAAGGAATTCTCTGCTAACTCGGTCGGGATGACCAAGGCAATTAGCCAAATCAACGTTTACTAAAATTCATCCCTCAGCATAGATAAAAAAGTCCTCTTCGTAACATCAGCTTCTTAGAAGCCTGAACTCAGGCCGAATCGAGAGAGCCAAATAGAGAGCAATTATATCCGAACTCGCTCTGTCGAAAGCGATCGTTTTGCGACACTCCTCAGGTGTAACCTCTAATACACAAAAAATGAGAACCCCTAGGGTTTCACGGTTGGCTCTTTTCTCAGTCTCAAACAAACGTCATTAGGGAAGTAATTTCGAGCCAGCTGGCCTCGATATGGTCTTAAATCATTCTTAAGACAGAGGCTAACTTTCGATCGTTCTGCTAGACAATGACAACGATTATCAGGAAAACGTAAGATTCAAATTTAGCTTGAATGGTCGAAGTTTGCAGATTGTACCTGATCCCAGTCTCAGATTAGTCAGGAATGGTATGGATCTCTATAAGTGATCTAGATTACACCCAGCGATGTCCGTAGTGCACGACCCTAACTGTACGACTTCTCGCGCAGAATTTTATCTATATTTGGTTTGGTGCAGAATTTGGTTTAGTGAAAAATAGCGTTCAGAAGGAAGCGAGCAGAGTTCGATCGCCTTTTGCTGCCTAGTTCCGCCTTTTTGTCCCTAAATTGGGCTAGGATGATCTGCGGCTGATTATCTCTGACCCTGTTTATCTCCGACCCTCTAAAGGAGGCTGCCCCAATTTTGCAAGAGCGACAGCAAGCAGATTATTCTTAATAAATGTGAGCTATATAATGTTGAGCTTGGCCATGTTGCTCTCGGTTAGCTCATGAGATTCCCAAACAATTTGCAGCCTTGGAGCAGGCGATCAGGGTTCAAGCCTAACGCAGGCGAACTGAGGCTCAGCCCTTATAGCTCCGCAGTTATAAAGGATCTACGACAAGCACTTACGATAAGTATTTACGACAAGTGAGTATTTACGATAAGGATCGACGACCCAAGTACCCCCAATCAAATTACCCACAAGCAGTACACTGTCGCTGAAGGAAACGGCACATCTAATGATTCAGGAACGGACAATTCCCACTTTGCCCTCGATCGCGCCCGTAACCCGTGAAGAGGGGCTGGCGATCTATGAAGATATGGTCTTGGGGCGCACCTTTGAAGACAAGTGCGCTGAAATGTACTACCGGGGAAAAATGTTTGGATTTGTCCACCTGTACAACGGGCAGGAAGCCATTTCCACAGGTGTAATTCGTACGATGCACCCCGGTGAGGATTATGTGTGCAGCACCTACCGCGATCACGTTCATGCCTTGAGTGCCGGAGTCCCTGCCCGTGAGGTCATGGCAGAACTGTTTGGCAAAGTGACCGGATGCAGCAAAGGACGGGGTGGCTCCATGCACCTGTTTTCGGCGGAGCATCGGCTACTGGGCGGCTATGCCTTTATTGGAGAGGGAATTCCGGTTGCGTTAGGAGCTGCGTTCCAGAGCAAGTATCGCCGAGAAACAATGGGCGACGAAACGGCAAACCAAGTGACGGCAGCTTTCTTTGGAGACGGAACTAGCAACAACGGGCAGTTTTTCGAGTGTCTCAATATGGCAGCCCTCTGGAAACTGCCGATTCTGTTTGTGGTGGAAAACAATAAATGGGCGATCGGCATGGCGCATGAGCGGGCAACCTCTCAGCCAGAAATTTACAAGAAAGCCAGCGTGTTTGGGATGCCAGGAATCGAAGTAGACGGAATGGATGTTTTAGCCGTGCGAACGGTTGCGCTAGAGGCGATCGAGCGTGCCCGTGCCGGAGAAGGTCCAACGTTGATCGAGTGTCTCACCTACCGCTTCCGGGGTCATTCGCTGGCAGATCCAGACGAATTGCGATCGAAAGCCGAAAAAGAAGCCTGGCTTGCCCGTGACCCAATCAAAAAACTGGCAGGTCACCTGACTGAGAAAAATTTGGCAACCGCAGAAGAGCTAAAGGCGATCGATCGACAGATTCAAGCCGTCATTGAGGATGCGGTTAAGTTTGCTCAGGATAGCCCTGAGCCAGAAGCCAGCGAACTCTACCGCTATGTGTTTGCAGAAGACGAGTAATTTGCCTCTTACCTGCGCCTGACTCCTATGGCTGACCCAATCATGTACAGCAGCGAGGATTACTACGTGCTGCTGGAACCCAACCAGCCAGAGCAAATCCTCACGGCTGCGGAACTGTTCGACCGATTAAAAGCAGTGCTGAACGATCGCCAGGATAACCTACCCCGCGATGTGCAGCAGTTCACCCACCTGGATGAGCAGACAAAATATCTGATGGAAACTGCCTGCGCGCTGGATATGAATCCAGGCGAGTACCTTCAGTGGTACGCCGTTCGACTCGAAAAGTAGCAGAATGCTCTTGCCACCCAGTAATAGATTAAAGCAGGTGCGTTGTCTAATCTCGCCGCCAATCCGCTTGCTTTAAGCCGTTAACCCAACTTCTATCTCCGTCGTCTTTATCCCCGGATCCACCAAGCTTCGGGGTAGGATGCAGACGTAAAACGTTTGCCTGGAAGATTCCAAACTTCCCCCCCTTAACCCCCAGTGCTGAGGGAAACCGAGGGCTCTTGAAGGTTCTCAAAGCTCTCCAACGAAAATATAGGGGGATATATAACCTTTGCGGCTGCTCAAACCCCTTCTAACAAAACAGGGAGCATCCCGCGTTTGTTAATGGATTGCTCCTCGTTGCCCAGCTCCTGCTTCCAGCAACATTGAACAGGGGGACGTTGTTACGAAAGCTACAGTAACTTGATCGTTCCTATTGATCAACATCACGATTTTTAGAATTAGCAACTGCGCCAAATCACAATTTTCTATTTCATAGAGTTTTAATCACTGGAATTGCATTTTGATCGAGCCAAGATTCAGAAGGATTACGATCGCAATTGGGCTTGCTCTCCTGATTTTTTGAGAATCTTTATCTAAAAATTAAATTTGTATCGACAAAACAGTGTTTTACTAAGACTGTTTCAACAAATTCGATCGCTCTCAGAAAGGGATTGAATTATAAAGATTTACTAAAAAAAACCAGAAGAAATGAAATCTTTTCCGGTAGAAGATGAGCAACTGTCTTTGGATAGATGGCTGTACCCTGAGATCCTTATAAAGTGGGGATCAGTTAGCTGGAGAGCGATCCCCGTCTTAAAGAAACGATTTTCTATGGTTGTTCTCTGCTAATTTTGACATAATAAAAGAATTGAACGCTGTCTTTACTTAAGCAACTTTAAGTCAGGTTTCTCACCGTTAAGGTTTAGACTTGAAAATTTTAAGCGATCGAATTTATTGTTTTTTCTGATTTTTGATCGAGTTACTGTCAATTCAATCAATAGGTTTAAAGAGGCTGTGATTAATTGTTCTTTTAGTTCGTTCTCAGCGAAAGAAACTGAAGCCAAAGAAGCGCAGAGTACAGAAACTCAAATGATTCCGCTATCGCAATCAATTCGATGCCCAAACTGCGGTAGCCCTGGCGAAAGGCTTTATCTAGTCAACCAGCAGCTGATCCAAACTCAATGTCCGACCTGTGACTATCTTTTGATTACCTGTTCACGTACAGGAAATGTTATAGAAGCTTATGCTCCTGGAATTTCAATTTGTTCCTAATCTATTGATAGTGGATAACTCTAACTGAACTCGAAAGCTGAATTTAGAAGCTGAACTTAATAGTCGAACTCAAAGTGCGAGTCGGGCAATCGTCTAAAAGCTGGAACAAGCTTAAGAACAATTAGAAAAAATCGCTAGAAAATTGATTAATCCTAAGCAAGTTTAATCTCACAGTGGAGTTCAAAGGGGGTCACAGCTACCCTCTTTTTTTGCTTCTTGTTAAGGCTGAACGCGCTGCTGCGCCTGCTCCTGGTGTTTCTGAGTAATTTGCTTCGAATTGTTAAGAAGCCGAAAGCTTAGTTCTGTAATATGGGCATCCTCCTAAAGGAATATTGCCTTAACAGGATTGCTAGCTGTGCTGCGTCGATTTGCTCTTCTGTTTCTCTCTACGCTTATTGCAGTCTCCTTCGTTCGTGTTCCCTCTTTTTCCGATTGGTTGTCTGGTTCATGGTTTACCCTGTTCCGCACTAGTTCTGCCCTGGCAACCATTTCACCTCCTCCAGCCGTTCTCCCATCGTCACTCACAGATTCCCTTCTGCCGAGTTTATCGCCTTCTCCAGCTCCATCCTCTGAAAGCCACCTTCCGGTCGATATCCGCTATCACTTTTATCCGATCGCAGGAACAACGGCTGCCGAGCTGCGATCGCAAATGCTTCGGCGAAGCCCTGTGAGTGATGCTGAGGGACGCTCGTTCGATGCCCTGACCAATTGGAACGTTCAGTGGAACATTCGCTTTGCCCGGAATGGCAAAAACTGCGTGGCTCGATCGATTAGTACTCAAGTCGATGTCGTCTTCACGCTGCCGCGATGGAAGGGTTCCCACTATGTATCATCTGGGCTGCGAACGGAATGGAATCACTACATGACTGCCCTGCAACTGCACGAAGAGGGGCACAAAAAGAACGGCGTTGCTGCGGCTCAGTCCGTGCTGCAAGTGTTGCGCCAGCTTCCTGAATATCCGAACTGCCGCGAGCTTGAAAAGGCTGCCAAAGAAGCGGCTGATCAGGTTATTGCGGTTTATAACCGCCAGGATATCGCATACGATCGCGCCACGGGGCACGGCAGAACTCAGGGAGCCGTTTTCCCGCTCATTCATGCAGATGCTCAGACTGCCCCGAATGCCTCCCTTTAAGGGTCACCGCTTCTAGATATAAATTCTAGATATAAATCTGGCTCAAGATAATGCGAAGCCGATCGTAGTCATCCTTCAGCAGAATGCTCAGCATTCGTCCTGCCTGAACGAGCCATTGGCGATCGGCTTGCCGCAGTCGGTAAATTTCTCGGATTGCGGCTGCCGTTAAACCATCGACGGGTGCGCCTGTCACCTGAAGCAGCGTTCGCAGAAAATCAAGCTGTTCGCTGAAGCGCAAAATTTCTTCAGAGTCGCAGTAGTAAACTGCCTGATGAATTTGCGGTGGACGAGGCGGCAAATGCTGATAAATCGTTTCGCTCAGGCTGCTGCCGTTTTTCCTGCCGTTCCCGTTTTTGACGTTCCCATTCCTGGTTCCGTTTCCGGTTCCATCCCTGGCGGCATGGCTTCCTCTACCGGACTGAAAGCCGACGATCGCTGCCCGAAACTCGGTTTTGAGCATGGCGAAAATCTGCGGCTGCTGTTCTCGCAGGTCTTGCAGCGAGAGTCCTAACGCTCTGGCACGATGCACCGAGTCGATCGGGCTGGTCGTGGCATGATAAACCACGGCATAAACCACATTTCCAGACTCTTCATCTTTTGCCTTGACCCAGCTTCCGAAGGGCGGCATCACTGCAAAGCTGAGGTCTTCCGGTTCAAGGCACTGCGCTAGAAATTCAGTCGTTGCCGTCTCGATCACTTCGGCGAAATAGCCAGGGTGACGGCTTTGAGAGCTGAATTGAGGCAGAGGCAGCCGCATAGGAGGAATGTGCGATCAGGTTAGGGGAAAGAAGGTGAGCGGATAGAAGAGTGAGGCGATCAGGCGATGCGGAGATTATTTCTTGGCGCGTCCGGCTTTAGCATCGATCGCTTCGATATCAGCCAGTTTAAAGGTGACAAGTTTATCCCAGTTGCCGCCTTCAAACAGCACAGCCACCTTGCCATCGCCTACACGCTGAACCAAGCCTTGATAGCCGTAATAGATATCGTCGACGTTTTTAACGCGAACTGCAGCTCCCGGCAGAATCATAAGTGAATCATCGGTAAAGTGAACTGATATTAGCTTAGATCATTCCCGCACGAATGCAGAAGAGAAACCGCAATAGAAATCCTTGATGATTGCTGTTTGCAGTTTGAATGATGCTAAAACTTGAGCCGATGACGATAGTTATTCACTGATTCCACAATCCCCAGCGCGATAAAGTTAGTGAGCAACGCCGATCGCCCATAGCTAAGCCAGGGTAAAGGAATGCCTGTTACGGGAGCCAATCCAATCGTCATGCCAATATTCACCAACACCTGAAAGACAATCATCGACAGCACCCCGATCGCTAGCAGCGAACCAAAATTATCTTTAGCGTTTTGGGCAATAATTACCAGCCGCAGACAAATGAGCCAGAACACCGCCAGCACGACCACACAGCCGACAAAGCCCATTTCTTCGCCGATTGCCGAGAAGATAAAGTCGGTATGCTGTTCGGGAATGAAATTGAGCTGGGTTTGAGTGCCCTGATTGATGCCGCGCCCCAACATTTGCCCTGCTCCGATCGCAATCCGCGACTGAATCAGGTGATAGCCGCCGCCAAGCGGGTCTTTATCGGGATTGAGAAACAGTGCCAGCCGATCGCGCTGATATTCCTTCAGTAAATTCGTCCAGGCAAAATTTCCCAGTCCCCCCGCAATCAGATTCACTACGCCCACCCCGATCGACCCCCACAATGCCCAGGGCAGTGTGCGCCAGCCGAGATACAGCACCAGCCCGATCCAGAAAAACCAGCTCGGCAGGAAAATGCCAAACAAAATTGCAGAGACGATCGGAGAAATCAGCAGCACTAGCCAACCCGGATTCGCATTGCCCCAGTAAAGCATTCCCAGCGTGATTGCGCCAAACACCAGTCCCGTTCCCAGGTCAGGCTGAAGCATAATCAGCACCCAGGGAACTGCGGTAATTACCAGCGTCTTCAGCACGATCGGAATCGTGGGCGCACCGCGCTCGTTCAGGGTTGCTGCCAGCGTAATGATCACGCCTACTTTGGCAAATTCCGACGGCTGAAGGTTGAAGTTGCCGATCGTCACCCAGCTTTGTGCTCCATTTGCCGTGGTTCCAATAAAAATTACGATCAGCAGCGAAAGATTTGTGATTGCGTAGATAATCCATTGCCACTGAAGCAAATTTTCATAGCGCGATCGGGCGATGAACAGTGCCATTACCAAACCAATGCCGCCCGTGATCCAGTGCTGCCACCAGGTGGAAAATCCCTGATGCAGTTCAGTACTGCGAATGGCAATGCCTCCGAGCGCCGTCATGCCGATTGCCAGCAAAAACAGTAGCCAATCGACTTCCTGCCAGGGCTGTATCAAAGCTTTCCAGCTAATGCGGCTAAGGGAGCGATAAAGCATGGGCAAATTGGGGAAAAACTGCGCTTAAGACAGAATAGCTTATGCCAGGGCAGCGACGGAAACTCTGGCGGCAACCTGCTGAGCGATCGCCGTAATCGCTTTAGCAGAAGGAGACTCTGGATCATTCACCACGATGGGAACGCCTCGATCGCCCCCTTCTCGTACCGGAAGCTCCAGCGGAATACAGCCTAGCAGCGGCAAGCCCAATTCTTTGGCAGTTTTCTCACCGCCGCCGGAGCCGAAGATATCGTATTGGCGATCGGGTAGATCAGGCGGCACAAAGTAGCTCATATTTTCCACAATGCCCAGAATCGGAACCTGAAGCTGCTGGAACATCCGCAGACCGCGACGGGCATCGAGCAAAGCAACGGTTTGGGGTGTGGTGACGATCACGGCTCCTGCCATCGGCACAGCCTGCGCTAGGGTCAACTGCGCGTCTCCGGTTCCGGGCGGCAAATCGACAATGAGATAATCCAGGTCACCCCACTGCACTTGATAGAGAAACTGGCGAATAATGCCATTCAGCATCGGACCACGCCAGACTACAGGCTGATCCGGGTCGATCAAAAAGCCCATCGAAACGAGCTTCACGCCATAGTTAAACGCAGGCTCCAGCACTTCTCCGTTACTGCCCTGGTGCACCACAATTTTTGCATCGGCTAACCCCAGCATTGTTGGCGCGTTGGGACCATAGATATCTGCGTCGATCAGCCCCACTTTTGCGCCTGCCTGTGCCAGCGAGACGGCAATATTCACCGCTACTGTGCTTTTGCCCACGCCACCTTTACCGCTCGACACGGCAATAATATTCTTCACGCCTGCAATTCCAGTGCGATCGGGCAGGGATTTTTGCTGAGGCGTTTCTGCGGTCACTTCCACCTCAACTGACTCTACACCGGGCAGGGTCTTCACCGCTTTCTGGCAGTCTTCGACAATGAACTCGCGCAGCGGACAAGCCGGAGTCGTCAGCACCAGGGTAAAGCTGACCTTACTTCCCTCGACCCGAACATTGCGAATCATATTCAGTTCGACCAGGCTTTTTCGCAGTTCCGGGTCTTGCACGGGGCGCAGCACGTCCAGAATGGCACTTGTTTCTAGCATTGTGGGCATCGCGTTCTCAACTCTGGCGATCGACCAGGCGACAGGACAAAACGAAAGGTAAAACTTGAAGCAAAAGAAAATAAGGGCAAAATGTTCAACGTCCATTCTACCGTTTGCTTTGCCTGAATCAGTTCGCCTGAATCAAAGCAGCCTGCCCGAAAGCAACGATTCGGTTTTCTCAAGCTTCATCCCAGACTTAACCCAGAATACGCGGACAGCGATCGAGCCAGGTTATCACCTGAAAGCCGATTTGCCATAGTAGCAGACCCGCAAACACATCGGGATAATCGAGCTTGCGCCGCTTGGAAACCGGATTGTCTGCTTCTATCAAATCCTGCTCAGCCGCAAGTGCCAGCTCACGGGCAACTTTAGCAGCATAAGGGCGAATGATTGACCAGACGATCGGCGAAAGCCAGCCGCGCAGCGTCACCGAGTAGGAAACCTTTGTGCCGCACAGCGTAGACTCAACGCGATACGTCACCCGCTCTTCAACTCCCGGAAGCGCCAAAATTCGAACGCTTAGCAGTTCCATCGGCGACACCCGCTCCACAAAAATCTGAATTGGAAACGGGCTGAGACGGCTCACTGCCTGATAAATCAATCCCGGTTTAGGAATCAGCCCCTGCGGAACGTTAGTGCGGGCGATCAGGGGATGCCACGAGACATCGGCTAAATTCACCACCTTCTGCCACAGGTCGTCTACTGAAGCAGAACTAACCGCCTGATAGGTTTCCGCGAGAGGAGGAAGATTATCAAAGTTCCAGCGTATCCGTCGAGACCAGAAGCCTAACATTGCTCGTCCTCCTCGAAGCTCTGCCTGATTGCAGTAATCGTCTTTCGGTCGGGGGTCGGGCAGCAGATCAAAACCTGACCGACGCATCGATCGTCTAAGACATAAGACCTTCTATTGTAGTCCAGGTCGTTAAATCAGTACGGCGAGTTTGTCAAATGAAATATTTGATACAGAGCTAAAGCACTTTTCTATAGGAGTGGCGGTTTGAGGAGTCGCAGCGATCGAAGATTGCCCGCTCAATCGCATTGCCCCTCAATCGATCGACTTTAGGGGAGTTAACTTTGGGGAGCTTAAGTTTGGAGAATTTTAAGATCTGTAAGAGCCGCGAGGACATCTACGCCACAAGCATGACCGCTCTATTTTCCAGTTTTAAGCAATTTCATTCATCGAGTAGTGGGTTGCTCGCTTGCCGCCAAACCGTTCCACAATCCAATCGTCATAGGTGTCAGCGATCGTCACCACCGATAAAATACAGGTTTGCAGCTCCATCAAATCCATATTCTCGCCGCCCAGCACACTGTTGCCAAACAGCACCTCGCCACCCTTGCCTAACTGAAACGCCCCAAAGCGCATTCGAGAATTTTCAGTGAGCAAATAGTGCATCAGCTCTGATGTAATCTGGGTTTCGATCGTGACCCAGCTCCAGGCACGCACGATCGCTAGTTCTCGCATTTCCCACGGATGCACTTCCCATGCCAGCACCTCGATCACGATTTTTGCCGAACCGTAGGTTAAGTAAAAGAATGGCTCATGAGCGGAAACCTGCATCTGGTCTTTGAACAGGGCGGAACTGGTGAGATAGTCCTGCACCTTGCGGTAGGTGAGTTCCTGAGCAGCATTAAAAAAGGAGAGGGACATCAGGGCTACAAAATAAACATTTTCTGATCCAGCCGCTTCGGGTCGTGGGTTTCGACAAAGCGATCGAGACTTTCATCAGACTCCAGGCGACCGTCTACCAGGTTGACAATGCGATCGGCAACGTCGAGGATGCGGTTGTCGTGCGTCACCATCAGAATGGTACAGCCCTGCTCTTTAGCAAGCTGTTGCAGCAGCGTCACCACCTCTCGACCAGAGGCTTTGTCTAGAGCAGCAGTCGGTTCGTCTGCCAGAATCAAAGTAGGACGATTGACCAGAGCACGGGCGATCGCGACGCGCTGTTTTTGTCCGCCGGAAAGGGAGTTGGGCTTGTAGTTGAGCCGTTCGCCTAAGCCGAGTCGGGTGAGAATTTCAGTGGCGAGTCGCCGCTTTTCGCGCCAGTTTTGGGTTAGCTCGACTGCCATTTCGACGTTTTGCATTGCAGTGAGCGAATCGAACAGATTGTGCGCCTGAAAGATAAAGCCAATATTGCGCCGCACTTTGACTAGCTCTGATTTACTGAGTCCGACGATTTCTTGTTCCAGCACTTTGAGACTGCCGTCCTGCACGGTTCGCAGTGCGCCGATCAGGGTCAGCAGCGTGGTTTTTCCAGAACCGGATGGACCTGTCATGATCACAATCTGTCCCTTAGGCAGATCCAGGCTGATGTCAAATAGCACCTGCTTTCGCAAATCGCCCTGACCGTAGAAGTAATTGAGATTGCGAATTTGAACGGCGATCGAGCCTGCCGTTTCTTCTGCAAAATCCAGTCTGTTTGTGATTAAAGAAGCACTCATGAGCCAAACACCTCCGCTGGATCAGCCTGCTGGACGCGACGCACCGCAATCACGCCCGAAATCAAACACATTAAAAACGTGGCAATCATCAAATTCAGGATTCGTGAAGGAGTCATGACCATATACAGTCCGGTTGCGTTCCGGGTTAAGGTGTATAGCCCAAAGCTGATGAGACACCCCGGCACAAATCCTAGAAATCCCAGCAGTGTCGCCTGTTGCAGCACAACGCCGAACAAATAGCGGTTTGAGTAGCCGATCGCCTTTAGCGTCGCGTATTCCACCCAGTGGTCGGCAACGTCGGTGTAGAGAATCTGATACACCAGAATCACGCCCACCAGGAAGCTCATTGTCGTCAGCAGCGAAAACACAAAGCCAATGCTGGTATTTTTGCGCCAGTAGTTGAGTTCCTGATCGACAAATTCCTGCTTGGTATAGACCGAGATATCTTTGGGAAGCCGATCGCGCAGCACTTTGGTCAGTTGTTCCACGTTTGTTCCGTCCGCGACATGCAACAGCCCAATGTCTACCGTGTTCAGCGATCGGCTTTCTTCGTCTGGACCCAGATTGGCAAAGTAGCGCAAGAAGTTTTGGTCGCTCATGACCACGTTGCCGTTGCCAGATGCAAAGTCTGTGCCCAGGCTAAACGTACCCACCAGGGTCACTTGCTGTTCTGCCAGTTCGGTAACGGTGCCTGCCTGCTTGGGCCCCACTTCCGGGCGAGATTTTTCGTCGATCAAAGCAGTTCGGGGCAGGAGCAAGTCCGATCGATGCTGCACAATTCCCGGTAAGGGCAACACGTTATCGTTTGGGTTAAACGCCAACACGCGCAGGGGACGGGTGCGCTTGCTGATCGGATCTTTCCAATTTGCGGTAACCGTGTAGAGCGGATAGGCAGCCGTCACCCCGTCAAATGCTTCTGCCTGGTAGAGCCGCCGCCGAGCAAACTGCTGCGGCACAAACATATTGTATTTAATTCGATTCACGATCACGATGTTGCCATTCAGCCGTTTTAGAAGCTGCACCTGGCTGTCGTACAGGGCATTCTCAAAGCCGCGAAACATAAACATCAGCACCACAGCAAACCCAACTCCGGCGATCGCAGTCAATAGCCGCCGCCGCTCATAGGTGAGGTTAAACCAGGCAAGGGGAGTCCGCCGCCAAACCATCCTTAGAACACCTCCGCTGGATCGGTGGTAACCACGCGTCGCACCGAAATCAGAGCTGAAAGGCTGCACATCACGAGGGTCAGCAGCAGCACAAATATGGCTCGTTCCAACTCCATTGTCATCGGCAGTCCGCCACTCGTTGCCCTAACCGTCAGGTCATACAGCCCTAGCGATACGGCAAAACCAGGGATATAGCCCAGAACGGCCAGAATTACCGCTTCCTGCAACACCACACCAAACAAAAAGCGGCTGCGATAGC
This sequence comes from Cyanobacteria bacterium FACHB-502, assembly GCA_014695325.1. Lineage (GTDB taxonomy): Bacteria > Cyanobacteriota > Cyanobacteriia > Elainellales > Elainellaceae > Leptolyngbya_A. The sequence goes on from JACJNZ010000037.1 coordinate 122,772, forward strand.
CCATCGCCTTGAGCGTCGCATACTGCTTCATGTGGTCAGAGATATCAGTGTAAAGAATCTGATAAACGATCACCACGCCCACCACACAGGACACTGCAACGCCCATCGTGAAGATGAATCCAGTCGAAGTCGTGTTAATCCAGTAGTCGCGATCGCGGGCAATGATTTCTTCCTGCGTGTACACCGACACATCCGGCGGCAGAACCCGCTTCAGTTCGACTGCAATTTGCTGCGGATTCACACCAGGCTTGAGCTTGATCAGTCCCAGGTTGATCAGGTTGAGCGGGAAGGGGTCAAAGTAGCGGCGAAAGTTCTGATCGCTCAGAATCAGCGTGCCGTCTGCCGCAAACCCGCCACCCATACTGTACTGTCCACCGATCGTAATCTGTCGCCGCTTTGCCTCGGTCACGGTTCCCGTCGTCTGCGAACCAAATTCAGGACGCGAGAGGCGATCGATCAGCGCAGTATCGGGTCGTCTCAGTGCCGCCAGATTTTTCGGGTCTTTCAGTTCAGGCATGATGAATACCGGATCTTCGGGGTTCATGCCATACACAAAAATAGCGCGATTGCGTCGCGTTTCTGGATTACGCCACTGCAAATAGCCCACATACAGCGGCATGACCCGCTCTACTCCATTAACCCCTGCCGCCTGGTAGATTCGCTCGATCGGGAAAGGCTTGGTCGTACTGATTTCTAAACTTTGAGGCGAAATTAGAAAAATTTCTGCGTCAATCTGCCCGTAAAGAATCGCCGCCGTCTTTGCCAGCGAACCGAGAAACCCCAGATTCATAAACACCAGAATCACTGCAAACGACACCCCCGCAATTGCCACTAGCAAGCGGTTTTTCTCGTGGGTCAGGTTTAACCAGGCAATCGGGGTTCTCATGCAGCCCAGCCAGAGGTAAGCGATCGGCGATCAAGTGTAAACAACTCTTAATTATTCTAAGATTTCCGATCGGTGATCAACTCCCCCAACTGGGGCATTGCGCGGGTGCTGGTGAGCGCGTAGGTGCTGGTGAGCAAAGGGGTTGTTGCAAATTTTGTTGCAAATAATGCTTGCGGACAGGCAATGTTTACTTCAATTTTTGCGATCGTGGCTGATCGATATCAATTAAGATCTCTATTTCAACTGCACCGTATCGTTCCCTTAATCGGCTTTCCAGGCGATCGACGATCGTTTTTGCCGCAAGCCGAAACTCGGGACGCAGCAGCAGTCGCATTTGCACAAAGACCAGCCTGCCAATCATGCCCTGGGTCCGAATATGCGAACAGGCAACGACTCCTTCAAACTGCTGGGCAAGCTTTGCTAAAACCTCTGGTGCGATCACCATCTGACGCACTAAAGAAGGAATTTGCCAGTTCAACAATCGCCACAAACTCACTCCCGTCAGCAGCAGCAAAGCCATCGTCAGCAGCGGGTCAAGCCATCGCAGCCCTGAAGCCACTGCAATAACGCCTAAAATTGCACCGCTCGTCACCCAGACATCCTGCAACATGTGGCTGGCATTCACGCGCAGAATTCCAGTTTGCAGCACCCTTGCCTCGTGTCGCTCAAACAAAAGCAAACCCCACTGTACCAGCAGCAGCGCGATCAGCAGCCAGATCAGAGCGGGTTTAATTGGGGCGATCGTTTCGAGGGTGGGCTGCTGCCAGAGGGCATAAAGCTGAAGTAGGGCAATCCCCAGCAAACTCAGCCCTGCAAACCCAACAAGTGCCACCAGCAGCAGCACAATCAGCGTTTCGCGACGACGATGGCTCCAGATCGTCCACCGCGTCGATCGAGGAAAAGCCGCTAGCGTCATCAGGCTCAGCAGGGTGCTGAAGCAGTCCAAAATCGATCGCAGTGCCTCTGCAAATAAACAGAGTGATCGGGTAGTCCAACTTGCCCAAACTTTGATTGCAAAAAACAGCAGCAGTAACCAGAAAGTAATAAACAGCAGGCGATAACTAATTTTTGCTCGATTCAATCGCTCCATCATAGGGCAGAGGCTATCACAAGCATAAGCAAATCGCCTGAGGGGTCTTACCCTCTAAATTGCTGAGTTGAGCGGTTAATTGAAAAGTATCAAAGCTGCGATATCGCCTCCTAAATCCCTTAATGCTGAAGGACTTTGAAACCTAGAGATGGCTCAGTTTCCTCCCCAATTGGCTAGTCGGGGGCAGGTAATTGTTATGACTTTTCAAACATCCCTATAAAGGCAGACTGGCTTAAATGGGGTGCGATCGGTTTTCGTGCAGGATTGAAAGTCTTTCTAATTGAGGAAACTGGAAAGCTGAGGAGCAAGGCAGCAGTTTGAATACGGCTTCAAACTTTTCTGAAAAATTGGCGGGAATTTAGGGCACTCTGAGTTTCATCGACTCGCATGACGAATTGAAATTCGATCGCTAGATTCAGGCTGAGGTTTGCATTAAATCCATGTGCCTATTTTGGCGATTGCTCTTATCATTAGTTAGGACTTTGTGACAGAAAGAAAAGAGAGGCGAACTGTTCGTCAATCCGTTTCTATCAAAAGCTTCCTGCTCCTTTTTTCACCTTTGGCTGTGAGGATAAAAACGATGGACAAAACCTCAGATGGGCATTCTCGATCGCAGCACATTTCCCGATTTTGGCAGTCGCGATTTTCAAAATATGGGTTAGGGCTTTTGACGATCGCTGCGGTGATGGTTCCTGGCTATCAGGCAACGGCGCAAACCGCGACCCTTCAACCCTCGATTCCCGATACATTTGAGGATGCTTTCTACTCGAATGCGGGTACTTTTTTTGGCAATCGTAGCCTGGGCGGATCTCTTTCGCTGCTGCTGGGCATTCCTGAATTCCCCGAAAACCAAATCGCCAGGGACGCCAGAAGAGTCGATCGGCTGTATCGAGAAGTTTTGGAACAGCAGGTCGCCAGTGACCCCACCATTCGCACCCCCGACTTACCCAATCCATTTAGCGGTTCTCTGCTGACCACGCCCCTGATCGCAGCCGAAGATCCCATTCCCCCCGCTCCGCCGCCCGTTATTTTCCAGCAGCCAAACTTTGTGCCTGTTCCTGCGGCTACCCCGGCTCAACCCGTCCCGGCACTGTGGTAGTTTGCAGGATTTGACGAACAGCGACAAACGTAAAAATCCCCCGATCTGGGGGACTTTCGTTTATTCCAGGAAAATGCCCTGTAAACACGACTTCATTGACCAGAATTAGCGAAAGCGACTTCTCAGCAGCAGCGAGTTTGTCACTACGCTGACCGAGCTAAACGCCATAAACGCTCCTGCCGTTGCCGGACTGAGGGCAATTCCTAAACTGGGCAGCAGTAGCCCTGCGGCGATCGGAATTCCCAGCAGGTTATAGATGAATGCCCAGAAGAGATTCTGCTGAATCTTGTTAAAGGTGGCGCGGCTGAGGCGAATCGACTCCACCACATCGCTTAGCCGATCGCGCATCAGCACAATGCCTGCCGACTCCATTGCCACATCAGTTCCCGAATACAGTGCGATTCCCACATCTGCCTGAGCCAGAGCAGGCGCGTCGTTGATGCCGTCTCCCACCATGCCGACTGTCCCCTGCTGCTGAAGCTGAGCGATCGTCTTTGCCTTCTCATCGGGCCGCACGTTTGCCAGCACAGCTTGTTCTGAGAGTCCAAGTTGTTTTGCTGCCGCCTGCGCTGCGGTTTGTTGATCCCCGGTCAGAAGCATGACGCGCAATCCCATAGATTTGAGGCGATCGACTGTTGCTTTAGCATCAGGTCGCAGGGCATCTTGAGCCGCAATCAGTCCAATCAGATGACGGTTGACCGCCACATAAACCAGCGATTTGCCTGCGGCTGTCAGGGTTTCAGCTTGAGTTTGGGCAGCTTGAGGGATTGCTACGCCAGCGCGATCGAGCCATTGGGCATTCCCAACAATGACGCGATTTTGGTCGATCGTTGCTGCCACGCCTAAGCCTGGCTCGGTTTGAAACTGATCTGCCTGCAACAAAGGGAGTTCCTGCTGCTGTGCCTGCTGCTGGATTGCGATCGCTAACGGGTGCTGTGTGCCGCTTTCAACTGTGGCTGCAAGCTGAAGCAAGTTGTCTGCTGAAATATCGGCTGAGCTATCGGCTGTGACGGGCAAGCAATCGGTGACGAGCGGCTGACCCATTGTGAGCGTTCCGGTTTTGTCAAACACGATCGTTTTAAGCTGATGCACCTTTTCCAGCACATCGCCGCCGCGAATCAGCAAGCCCCGCTCTGCCCCAATGCCCGACCCAACCAGGATAGCTGTGGGGGTAGCAAGCCCAAGCGCACAGGGACAGGCAATCACCAGAACCGCGATCGCAAGCTTGAGGCTGAGCAAGAGCGGAGAAGTTGGCAGCTCGCCCATACCCGCCATGCCGCCGCTGTGCATTAGCGCATGGGATGCGCCGATCGCGTGATGTCCTAACTGCTGAATTTGTTCTGCCCATACCCGGCTGCCGATGAAATACCAGAAGCTAAAGGTGAGCGTAGCGATCGTCATCACGCCATAGGTAAAATAGCCTGCGACCGTATCCGCTACGCCCTGAATCGGAGCCTTGCGCGTTTGCGCCGTTTCCACCAGATTAATAATTTGCGCCAGCGTCGTGTCTTTGCCCGTGCGCGTCGCCCGAATTACGATCGCCCCAGACAAGTTAAGCGTCCCAGCAGCAACCAACTCGCCCGACTGTTTGAGCACCGGAACGGCTTCTCCGGTCAGCATCGACTCGTTCACCGTAGTTTGTCCCGCAATTACTTCGCCATCAACCGGAATCTTTTCACCCGGCAGCACTTGTAGCCATTCGCCCACCTTCACCTGACTGGCAGGAATTTCAGCTGCTGCGTTGGGAGCCAGCGTGGGAGAATCAGCCGGAATCAACCGAGCGATCGTGGGCTGGAGGTCAAACAAAGACTGAAGCGCAGCCGTTGCCCGACTTCTTGCCCCTTGCTCTAGCGATCGACCCAACAAAATAAAGCCCACCAGCATCACTGGCTCATCAAAGAAACATTCCCAGCCCAAGCGGGGAAACAGCAGCGCGATCAGGCTCGCCGTGTAAGCCGTCACGGTTCCCAGCCCGACCAGCGTATTCATATTCGGCGCATTTCGCCGCAAGCCGCGCCAGCCATCCACCAAAATCGATCGTCCCGGAAACAGCAGTGCCAGCGTTGCCAGTCCCCAGTGAAACCAGATATTGCTCAGTCCCGGGATCGATAGCCAGCCAAACTGGTGCAGATGCCCGGTCGCCGAGAGCACAACCAGCGAAATGGCAATCAGGGCACGACGAGTTTGCTGCCGCGTCTCCTGCTGCTGCCGTTCAGCGGGGGTCAGCCCATCAGGGGCGGCGGTGTCGCTCTGGCGCGACTGGCTGGGAAAGCCTGCCTGAGTTAGTTTTTCTGCCAGCACTGCGGAATCGATGCCCGGAGCGCATTCCACCACTGCCACTTCGGTGACGAGATTCACGATCGCATTTTTAACGCCTGCTTCTGACTTCAACGTATTTTCGACTGTCCGCACACAGCCTGCACATTTCATGCCGCTGACATCGAGCGTAAAGGTTTCCGAAGCGGATTCAGAGGGGGCAGAAGCGATCGATTTTTCGGGGATAAGCTGCATAAGCGATCGAAGTCAGAGAAACAAATCGGAAGTGATCTAACGCAATCAAGCTTCCATCTCCAGCCTAGCGAACCGCTACATAATTGGATACAGACGATCGGTTGATTTTAGCTTTTGCAAGATTTGTGCAAAATTTATGCAAGATTTGCGGCTGAGCAAATGTTTGAGCAGTTGCAGAAAGCAGTTGCAGAGATCCGGCATTGCCCACTAGACGAGCGCTAGATTTTTGTTTCTAGAAAAGTTTAGTCACTCCCTCAAACAATAGATTCCCGATCGGCGCAGCTTGCATTGCGGCTAATAGCTCGCCGGACGATAACCCGTGATGTAAGCGAACTCCGTAGTACAGCAAGAATCCTGAAAGTAGGAAACGCTGCCAGCGACGATTGTGCATCCAGCGTCCATAAACCGTGCGAATTCGACGCTGCATCCCCAGTTCCAGCAATAAATGCAGCGCGGCAATCAGCAGAATCAAAAACAAAAGCGGACCAAAGGCGTGATAGCCGATCGCCCCACTCCAATCGCGGCTTGTGACGGCTATAAAGGATCGCGTCATGCCGCAGGTGGGACAGGGAATTCCAGTCAGCGATCGGAGCGGGCAAACGAGCCAGGAAATCTGATAGCTCCTACAAAGGAATGCCCCTGCGATCGGAGCAGTAACCACCGCGAGGCAAACCTGGCGCGATCGTCGTTCAGCAGCGGAAAGCGGCACAAGCGAAAGAGAAAACAGCATTAGTTAGCATCAGTTCGATAAGAGCGAACCCAGGTAGAAGCGAAATCCAGGCGAAACTGCCTGAACTGCCTAAACTGCCATCTCACTCGAAAGATTGAGTCCGAGGATATGACGATAGGCAGCGACGGTAGCACAGATCGTTAGGGGAGCGGTGACTAGCAAACCGATGCCACACAGCAGCACACCTGCTACGTTAACCAGAAACAGCAGGCTAGCAAAGCCCAGGAAGGAAAACCACTGCTTTGTGATCACCTTACGGCTTGTCTCGATCGCTTCCCAAAAGCCCAGCCTGCGCTCGACTACTAAAGGAATCGCAAAGTTATAGGCGATCGAAAGATAAATTCCGGGCAGCAGTGCCAGCAGACTGCCAATGAGCAGCAAAACAGCAACAGTCGGATTCAGGCTGAAAGGAATTGGAGTAGAAAGCGCGAAAGCTGGATTGCTCGCGAGCAACGCAATCAGACCCAACCCAAACAGAATAAAGAAGGGAATTAAGCTTAAAAGAATCAGCAAACCGGAGACGAGACTGGTCAGAAAGATAGGCAGAAATCGACCGTTCTGAAACCCCTTAAAAAAATCCCCGAAGGTCGTCTGCTGTTGCTTCAAGATCTTAAAAGCAACAAAAAGGAATCCAGCAAAAAGCGGAGCAGAAATAATCGAGCTAATCAGGCTTCCGATAGTGCGCCAGGCTGCTGCTACTCCGCTCACTTGATCGGGATCAGAAACAAAGGCGGCAGGTCCGGTAAGGACAAGATTGATCAGAAAGCAGACGATCAAAAAACCGATAAATCCCCCCGCATTTTGCTTAAAAATTTCCCAGCCTTCACTGAGATAAGCGATCGGGGTGATCGTGTAGCCTTCTCGAATCAAGCTGTTGATATTTTTAGGAGAATCGTCAAACATCTATTAGTCCCAATGCTTTTATGAATGAACGCATTAAAATACTTGCATACACATCACTTGCATACACATCGCCAAATTATACTTGTCGCTCTTGCCACCCACCGAGAAGTGACAAATGATTAAACATTTTGTCTTTGCTGAGTTGGTAGAGGAAACTGCGACCTATTGCCCCATACAAACTTCCTGATTTTGCCGCTCATCCATTCGGTCATCAATTTAGTAAAATCAGGGTTTGGCAAGTGCAATTTAGACTGTGTAGAACTTATGGATGTCATTCCAGCGATCGACCTGCTAGACGGAAAATGTGTGCGGCTGTATCAGGGAGACTATGCCCAGTCTCAGGTGTTTGACGACAACCCGGTTGCAGTGGCGCAGCAGTGGGCAGAGCAGGGCGCAACCTGGCTGCATCTCGTCGATCTGGATGGGGCGAAGGCAGGGCATCCGGTCAATCAGCAGGCGATCGAGGCAATTGTGCAGGCAGTATCGATTCCGGTGCAGGTGGGCGGGGGCTTGCGCGATCGAGCGAGTGCGGCGGATTTGCTCCGTTTGGGCGTGCAGCGCGTCATTTTGGGAACGGTTGCTGTCGAACAGCCCGATCTGGTGCAGCAGCTTTGTCAGGAGTTTCCCGATCGCATCGTCGTCGGCATTGATGCCCGCAACGGCAAGGTTGCCACACGCGGCTGGCTGGAAACCTCAGCAGTCGAAGCTGTGACCCTGGCTCAGCAAATGGCAGGGTTTGGCGTTGCCGCAATTATCTACACCGATATTCATCGGGACGGAACGCTACAGGGCGCAAATTTGGACGCGCTGCGCGAGCTGGCGAATGCGGTGTCGGTTCCTGTGATTGCGTCGGGCGGGGTCAGTTCGGTGAATGACTTAATGCAGTTGCTTCGCCTGGAAGCGATCGGGGTGACAGGAGCGATCGTCGGACGTGCTCTTTATACCGGAGCCGTTTCGCTCAAGGAAGCCATTCGTGCAGTCGGTCAGGGTCGCTGGCAGGATGTGCCGCCCGATTTTGGTTCCACCCTTGCCTAAATGCACTGGTGCTTATTTTTTGCGTTTCTGAGGGGCAGTGGTGCGGGGCGTTGCTTTTGCCTTGGCAGCCGTTTTGGTTGCTGAAGCGGCTCGACCCCGACGACGGGAAGGCGAAACGATCTCAAGCACTGGCTCCACGATAGTAGCCTCAACGGGTGGGCTGGACACAGGCTGATTGCGACTCCGACGCGGCTTGGTGGCTGAATTGGCGCGTTTAACGATCGACAGATAGCGTTTCAGCGAAGAAGCAGTAATCCGAATGCCACAGCTGGCCAGAACCGTCACAATTTCGTCGTAGGTATAGCCCCGCTGCATGGCGATCGTAATCGAGTCTTGAAGTTGATCGACTGCTTCGCGCAGCGACCAGGATTCTTTGGTTTTTTCTGGCAGGTCGGTCAATGTCAGGCTAACGGTTGCGAGGGCCCGCTGCGGAACGTTTGAAGAACCCCGCTTCTTTGTTTTGATCATGCTTGTCGCCGTATTCCCAGTCGCATTCCCAGCCGTATCTTTAGCCATATTCTTCGCCGTGCCTCTTGCCATATCTAGATTCCTACCCCAAAGTAATAAAATGTGATTTAGTGCCGTTGTAGAATCGATCGCAGGGATTGATTCTTCATTATCAACGCAGGATTCCCACAAATCAACTGAATTCTTTCAGTCCGTTTGGTTTAGAAATATTAATTTCTAAATCTCCTGACGCTTGCCGGGATGCTCATCCCATTGCTTGCCGTCCTATTACCTACTGGATGCGATCGCAGTTTCCACCTGTTTCAATCGATTCCATTCCCCGGCTAAAGCGATCGCACCTGTTGTCATGATTCTCCGGTTCGCTTTCGTCGCGTTGCGGCGGATGGTTTCGCTGCTTTGTCGGGTAATGTCTCAGGCGGTACTTCAGATAGCAGATCCGGTAATGTTTCGGGCAATGCTTCAGACAATGTTTCGGGTAATATACTCAGGGCAACCGATGGAGTCGATTCAGCAGCAGAGGATTTACGCGAAGATTTGCGGGAAGAATTGCGCGAGGATTTGGGTTTGAGTAGTGCTGCGGGAAGTTTCAAATCATATCCGTGCTGTTGACAAACCGTTTGCAAATGCGTTATCTCGATCGTCGTCGCACCCATTGCTGCCGCATCGCGAATCATGTCCTGAGCAAGTTCCTGAATCGTGCCACCGCTAATAAGTAAGTGATCGGCTAAAAGTTGCCAGGGCATTCGTTCACTGACGGCCACCGAGGACGGAAAGGCACGCTGCCACAGCTTCAGCCGATCCATCGCCGCAGGCAGAGGCAATCTCAGCAAACCGTCCATTTGTCGCTGCCACTGAAGCTGTACCGAGGCTAGATGGGTGACACTAAAACAGGTCAGGGTAGCCAGCTTCGATCGCTCCTCAAGAAACCGATGAAGGGTGGCGATCGACAGCGTAGACGATCGGCTTAGCCACTTTTGCGCCGATTTAATCAGCACCACGGTAGGAGCGTACAGACTGATTTCTTTGAGAACTGCCGAATAATTTGCCGGATCGATCTGCGCTAAATCAACCGTGAATAATGGCACATCGAGCGCACTGGCAGCGGCAGCAGCGACGGTTGTTTTTCCCGTTCCAGGCTTGCCTGTAACCAGCGCAAATCGACCGATTCGTCCCAGGTCTGCCGCACCCAGGTTCCAAACTTCCTCTGCCTGCCTTTGTCCTGCAACCTGCTGCGTGAGATATTGCAGGGACGACAGACATTCTGGTGGCAAAACAACATCCGACCAGGCAACAGTCGCCGTCTGACGCTGAAGATAAACGCAGCGACTAATGACAGCAACCGGAGCCGCCGCTTTGGGGGCAGGAGGATGCAGCAGCGTATCAAGATCTGCCTGTGTGGGGTGAGTCGCCAGCAGATAGTTCACCAGGCGATCGGAGAGCTTGACCGGGCTACTGAGGCGAGTTTGCTCGGTGCAGGGCAGCAGGTTTACCAGTTCCGTCTTCAGCAGCGGCGAAGAATTTAGCAAGTGATAGCGAGCGGTATACCAGTCGGCATCGGTGCGGCAAAGCAATCGCAAAACCAGATCGAGCATCGGCAGATCGGGCTTCAGTCCGCCCTCGTTGCCCTGCAAAAATCGATAGAGCTGAGCAAAGCGGCGATTTACTTCTGGAGCAAGTGCCATCAGCACCAGATTTTTCTCAAATTCCGACAAGCGCAATCGATCGCGGAGCGCAGGCAACGCCAGAACATTTCCTTGCCGCTGACTGGCTTGAATCTGCGCCTCAAGCTGCTGGGGATAGGTCGATTTTGCGCTCGACTGGGGCTGGCGATGTTCGTCATAGGCGACATTAGTATCCAGCGAGATGATGCCCTTCCACCAATGACTTGTCGCACGATCGGCTGCGGTTTGGGAAAAGCGATCGATCTCTTTGGTGTCTTTGCGTTGTCGAGCAACTGCCAGCAGCAAGACTCGCTCTAACCACTGAAGCTCTGTTTTTAAATAAGCCCAGTTGTTTGCAAAGCCGTCTGCCTGTTCTCCGGGTATTGCCATGATGGGTAAGGGGGTTCTTAGGTGTGGGAGGAATGGATCTTAGCGAAAAGTAAAGTAGATGCGCTTCAATATTGTTTTGGCTTTATTCGAGCGTGGCTTTATTCGAATGCGCTCAACCCGATGCGAAGCCTGCACACAGGGATTAGAATTGAAATGCAAGATGCTAGTCCTAGTTTGAAGCAAATTTCTCCATGATGGAAGTTTTCGACATTAAACGCGAAGTCGAACAGTTGTCTGACCGCCTGGGTAAAACCCAGGACTATCTTTGACCTGCCTGCTCTCACCGCCAGAATTACTGACCTGGAGCAGGTCGCTGCCCAACCGGAATTTTGGGAAAACCAGGCGCAAGCACAGCGTACCCTTCAAGAGCTAAACGATCTCAAATCTCACATCGAACAGCTCGATCGCTGGCAGTCTGCCCTCGAAGACACCAAAGCAATTCTAGAACTGCTGGAATTGGAATCTGATCAATCCCTGATTCAAGAAGCCGAAGCCAACCTGAATCGGCTCCAGCGAGAGCTTGACCAGTGGGAGCTTCAGCAGCTTTTATCGGGCGAATATGACGATCGCGGCGCAGTGCTCACGATCAACGCCGGAGCAGGCGGAACCGACGCGCAAGACTGGGCAGAAATGCTGCTGCGAATGTACACGCGCTGGGGCGAAGCACATGGCTATAAGGTGCATTTGACCGAAATTTCAGAGGGCGACGAAGCCGGAGTGAAATCTGTCAGCTTAGAAATCGACGGACGCTATGCCTACGGCTATCTCAAAGTCGAGAAGGGAACCCATCGCCTCGTCAGAATTTCCCCCTTCAACGCCAACGGCAAGCGGCAAACTAGCTTTGCAGGCGTAGAAGTGATGCCAATTCTGGATGAGTCAGTGACGCTCGACATTCCCGACAAAGACCTGGAAATTATCACCACGCGATCGGGCGGCAAAGGTGGACAAAACGTGAACAAAGTGGAAACGGCAGTCCAGATTCGCCACGTTCCCACCGGGCTAATGGTGCGCTGTACCGAAGAACGATCGCAGCTTCAAAACAAAGAGAAAGCTATGGCGCGTCTGAAGGCAAAGCTATTGGTCATTGCTCAGGAACAGCGAGCCAAAGAAATTGCCGATATCCGGGGCGATATCGTCGAGGCTGCCTGGGGCAACCAAATCCGCAACTATGTGTTTCATCCCTATCAGTTGGTCAAAGATCTGCGAACCAATCAGGAAACCACCGCGATCGACGATGTGATGAACGGTGAACTCGATTCGTTTATCGAAACCTGTTTGCGCCAGGAAAACCACCTCACCGAAGGAGCAAGCGTTTAGCAGAGGTTTTGCTTAGCTGCAGCGAGCTGACACCGTCCCCGCTGTTTCCCTCGCCTACTTCTGGAGGAGTGATATTAGAAGCGATCGCGTTTAGCAGGAAACTGCTATTGCCCCCGCCCTGGTTTGCAATCTGCAAAACCTAATGCCTCTGTATCGAGAAAACTGGCGATCGCCATCTCAATTACTGCCTCGATTGGATACTCAATCTCAGTAGCACGTTCAATCAGAGCCGTCCGAATTCGCTCAGGCAATCGTCCTAAAATGACTTCAGCATCCGCGGGAAAAAGTTGATCTTGAAGTTTGGCTTGCATGACATCACCTTTCAGTCGGGATCTGGGCGTTGTAAGGGGGTTCGGTGGCTCTTAGAATAATGGCTTCTAGCTCCAATAGTAACGCGGGGTTCCCCCAATGAGAAATGACCTGTACTGCAATCCGTACGTCTTCATCATTATATTGGTCTAGCCATGCCCACAAAAAGGCTTTATGCCTGCCACTAAAGCGACCTCGTAAACTCTTCGTTTTACCGATGTAGAGCAGCCCATCGGTTCTGTGCCGGATTGCATAGATGCCGGGACGTGGAGGAATACTATTAAACTCACGGCTCAATGCTTGACACTGTTCAAAGGGGGTGAAGGCGATCGCATCCAGAATATTAAGAGCTTGGTCTTGCAAGTCAGAATCATTCGTTGGCATGAAATCAGCAAGGGGAATCACGTCTATTGGTGGTGATTATCATACCTGCAAGACTAGGGGTAACACTTTGAACTTGACTGTTTGAAGACTTCAATTATGCCCTACCAAGTTCTGTATCTACTTGCAAACATAGCTCAACATCTCTTGAGTTGCTTGACTTGAAGGGCTAGACCAACCATAGTGATCTGCATACCATCGATTATTACTGCAATCCGCTCTGGCTTCTACTAACTCATCATCAATCTTGTAATTGAAGCTGATAGACTTAGTTATTTTTTAATACTTCCTGCGTCAATGTAAACATTCTCTCCTGTTGAAGCTTGTCCCATAAACTCCCATAAAGGCTGTTGCGCTTCGGGAGAATCTGATGCAATCACTTGGGCAGGAGTTTGAGTGATTGAGGCCTCAGAGTCTTGTGTAGAGGCTGGCGTAGTAGATAATGCAGTTGGTGAAGGGCTTGCCCATCTCACTCCAAACGTTCCGCTTCACTCGCCGCTAATACCTGTTCACCTCATCAATAGCTTTAATGCGGTCGGTGTGCAAGCGGATTGTTATACAGTACCTCAGTCTGTCAATGTCCCTGAAACTACACAGGAATATCCTCCCATCTTCGAACGGTTCTGCGTCCTGATTGTATCCCCTCAATCAAGAACAGGACATCTGTGTAACTGTCTGTTTGCTTAATAGCATCTAGATAGAGAATCCGGCTTGCCACTTGCGGCAACCGAAAGCACCAATACAAACTCATTAATGGATTAATCCAAAGCTTGCTTCCTTGCGTTCTGGCAGTGGCGTGATAATCGCCATAGTGTCCTGCCAACGCTGAAAGAATAGAACTCGTAACAATGCTGACATGCTCCGGCATTGCCTGAAAAACATATTCACTAGCCTGCCGATACTGCTGTACTTCTGGCATTTCCTGAAGTAGCGAAAATGTGCCTAAAAATCCGCCACTCGCAATAAGTTCTGCAACACCTTCTAGCACATGAGCATGGCAGACACCATGATAGCGATCGACTCCAAACCCTAGACAAATTAGCAGCTTTGTTTTAACAGCAAGTTCATCGACAGCAGCAATACTGGTGATATCTTCATGGGGTGTACCTAGCCCAATTTCATCACCACGCATCAAACTATCTGTGCCTCCATCCACGAGAACGATCGTGTCTATTGATAATGTCTCGACTAAAGCTTGATAGCTTGCCAAAAGCGGTTTGAAGCCTGTGCGCTCAAAACAATAAATTGGAGTTTCTTGACCTTGTTGGCGGAACCAGTTTGCCAGATGTTGCTCAGGAAAATAGTCACGAGGACGATGGGTATCTGCTGTCACCTTGAGCAGAGAGGGTGACAACCTTACTTCACTTTCAGGTAGGTATGAGAAGGATACATTGGCAAGATAGGCTGTTTTACCCAATGCTCTTAAACTGAAGTAGAGCGGCAATCCACAGAAGATGTCAAATCCCCCTCCTGCACCAGCTAAGAGGATTGTCTTTGACTGTTCTAATTCAGAAAAGAAAGGCAAGTTTGATAACTGCATTGTTTTTAATGTCAAAGACGAGTATCAAAGCTGTATAACGACCAAACTCAGCCCCTGCCGGAAGCGGAGGGAGCTTGCGACCGGAGTAGGCAATCGGCTACAGTTCCTTTTCAGCATCATGTTGACCCTTGCAAGTGTCTTGAAGCCGTTTTTATCGTTGAGTTCTCTTCAAGAAATCCAAGATGTTGTAGGCGAGGATAAGGCGAGTTTCAATTATCTTCTCCAATGCCTCATTCACATTGCGCTTCTGTTTGAGCCTTCTTACAATCTCTTCAGCTAACGCAGTCTCATCAATAACATAACCATGCTCGGCTGCGTAGCGATCAACAAAGTCGTAGAAGCGACCCATATCTAAATCATGGTTTGTATACCAAGTTTCTGACCCTAACCATTTGTCCAGGGCCTTGCTTGTTTCAGGTTGTAGTTCCATGTTGTTAATTTTTGTATCGCTTAAATTAAATTTTAACGTGCCGCTACAAGCGCAGCAAGCGCATGATGCCGAACTACTAACTGGGCTGAATGTTTCCGCCTAAGATCCCAGATTAGCGATATAGGCAGAAATATTTCCGTCTAAGATCCCTATTCGGCTGTTTAGACGGAACGATTCAGTATAACTATCCTTCCGATCGATCGCCGCTCTCTACCCCGTTCTCATGAAGTTTTGGAAAAAGTTAATTCTGATTGAGGGAGTCGCCTTTCATCAGTCAAATTGTTCAAATCGTTTCTTCGAGTTGCGTTTTGCACCGATCGCCCCAGCAACTTGTCCTTCCCACAGGTTAGCGATCGCCCCACCCAGATGATTGAGCTATCCTGATCCATAGCAGGCTTTACTTTTTCCCTATTTGTCCTATGGTTTCCAGTCCTCAGCAAGAAGCGAAATCGATCGCCACCGGAATGCTGCGTCGCGTTCATCATATTGCGTTGAATGTTCGTGATATGGCGGCATCGCGTCACTTTTATGGCAACGTGCTGGGGCTGCGGGAGTTGACCGGGGCAGAAGTACCCGAAACGCTGAAGGAACTGTTTGAGAAAGGCGAAGCGGCAAACTTTGAAACGCCGGACGGAACGATCGTTGATTTGTTCTGGAAGCCAAACCTGCTGCCGCCCGACCCTGACCCCAGCAAGTGCTTTACTCGTGCCGGACATCTGGCATTTGATATCAACCCAGACTTATTTGATCATGCGGTTGAAGTGCTGCGGCAAAACGAGATTGCGATCGATCACGGTCCCGTCAGCCGTCCGACCGGAAGAGGGATTTATTTTTATGATCCCGATGGCTTTTTAGTCGAGATTCGCTGCGATCCAAAGGGATAGTTGCGATCTATATAGATAGTTAAAGAGCGGAAATCTGGCTGGGCGATCGTCCAATTCAGTCCGGCAGTTTCCCCTGTCCAGAACTCCTCACAATCTGTTGGTCGAGCTACGGTAGGAATAGAGCGAAAAATGTTTCAATGAAGATTCTGGGTGGTGCGTGTCACCCCAAGTTTTGCTGCCAGGAGACCAGGAGAAGTTAGGAAGATGGATGAAGCTTATCGGAACCACGTTGCAGAGCGATCGGCGTTAGGAATTCCACCTCTGCCGCTCGATGCAGAGCAAACCTCTGGTTTGTGCGAACTGCTCAAAAATCCTCCGGCAGGTGAGGAAGCGGTTTTGCTGAGTTTGCTGCGCGATCGCGTTCCGCCCGGAGTCGATCAGGCGGCTTATGTAAAGGCAGGTTTTTTGACCGGCGTTGCAAAGGGTGAAATTACGAGTCCCCTGGTGTCTGCTCTGGATGCAGTGGAGCTGCTAGGCACCATGATGGGTGGATATAATGTGCAGTCGCTGATCGATCTGCTGCAAGTTGAAAATGCTGAAATTGCAAGCGCAGCAGCAAAGGCTTTAAGCAGAATTCTGCTGGTGTACGATGCCTTTCATGACGTGCAGGAACTCGCCGAACAGGGCAACGGCAATGCTCAGCAGGTGATGGAATCCTGGGCGAATGCAGACTGGTTTACCACTCGTCCCGAACTGGCGGAATCGATCACGGTGACGGTGTTTAAGGTTCCGGGCGAAACGAATACCGATGATTTGTCTCCGGCAACCCACGCGACAACTCGCCCCGATATTCCGCTTCATGCCTTGGCAATGCTGGAAACTCGCCAACCGGGAAGCCTGGAGACGATCGCCCAACTCAAGCAAAAAGGCCATCCCGTCGCTTATGTAGGGGATGTCGTGGGAACCGGGTCTTCCCGTAAATCAGCCATCAACTCCGTGCTATGGCACATCGGACAGGACATTCCCTTCGTGCCCAATAAGCGATCGGGTGGCTATGTGCTGGGCGGCAAGATTGCGCCGATTTTCTTCAACACCGCAGAAGATTCGGGCGCGTTGCCGATCGAGTGCGATGTGTCGCAAATGGAAACCGGGGATGTGATTACGATCTATCCCTACAAAGGCGAAATTCAGAATGAATCGGGTGAGACGATCGCCACCTTTAAACTGAAGCCGGACACGATTTTGGATGAAGTACGGGCAGGCGGACGAATTCCCCTGCTGATCGGTCGGACGCTGACGGATAAGGCACGGGTGGCACTGGGCTTAAGTGTGAGCGATCGCTTCATTCGCCCATCTCCGCCGAAAGACACGGGCAAAGGCTATACCCTGGCGCAGAAAATGGTCGGCAAAGCCTGCGGTTTAGAGGGTGTGCGACCAGGAACTTCCTGTGAACCCATGATGACGACTGTGGGATCGCAGGACACCACCGGACCTATGACCCGCGACGAACTGAAAGAGCTGGCTTGCCTCGGCTTCAGTGCCGATCTGGTCATGCAGAGCTTCTGCCATACGGCGGCATATCCCAAACCTGTAGATATCAAAACTCACCACGAACTGCCGGACTTTATCACCCAGCGCGGTGGCGTTTCCCTGCGTCCAGGCGATGGCATTATCCACTCCTGGCTAAACCGGATGCTGCTGCCAGATACAGTGGGCACAGGCGGTGACTCCCATACTCGCTTCCCGTTGGGCATCTCTTTCCCGGCAGGTTCGGGACTGGTGGCGTTTGCGGCAGCGTTGGGCGTAATGCCTCTGGATATGCCGGAATCGGTGCTCGTGCGGTTTACGGGTCAATTGCAGCCCGGTGTGACGCTACGCGATATCGTGAATGCGATTCCCTACGTGGCAATGCAACAGGGCAAACTCACCGTTGAGAAGCAAAACAAAAAGAACGTCTTCTCCGGTCGCATCATGGAAATGGAAGGACTGCCCGACCTGAAACTAGAGCAAGCCTTTGAGCTGACCGATGCAACCGCAGAAAGATCCTGTGCGGGTTCAACGATCGCCCTCAGTACCGAAACCGTTGCCGAATATCTGCGATCGAATGTCGCTCTGCTGAAAAATATGGCAGCACGGGGCTACGGGGATGCTCGAACCATTCTGCGGCGCGTGGCAAAAATGGAGCAATGGCTGGCAAATCCGTCGCTGATGGAAGCCGATCAAGATGCCGAATACGCTGATGTGATCGAGGTCGATCTGGATCAGATCAAAGAACCGATCGTCGCCGCTCCCAATGATCCCGATAACATCAAACTGATGTCGGAATGTGCAGGCGATCCGATTCACGAAGTGTTTATTGGCTCCTGCATGACCAACATCGGGCACTATCGCGCCGCCGCCAAGATCCTCGAAGGGGCAACCTCCACCAACGTTCGCCTCTGGATCGCGCCGCCAACTCGTATGGACGAAAAGCAGCTCCGCGAAGAAGGCGTTTACGATGTCTTCAATGCCGTCGCAGCCAGAACCGAAATGCCCGGATGCTCACTTTGTATGGGCAACCAGGCGCGAGTAGAAGATGGCGTCACGGTCTTCTCGACTTCAACGCGCAACTTCAACAACCGCATGGGCAAAGATGCCAAAGTCTATCTCGGCTCAGCGGAACTGGCAGCAGTCTGTGCCCTGCTTGGTCGGATTCCCACGGTTGAAGAGTATCAGGCGATCGTTCAGGATAAAATTAATCCCTTTGCGGCAGACCTGTATCGCTACCTCAACTTCGACCAGATCACCGGGTTTGAAGATGAGGGTCGTGTGATTCCCCTAGAGGAAATGCCCCGGATCGAGGACATCCTGGGAATGCCGACCACTGCCCGATAGTGCGGGCAACCTCGTCTAGACTCTCGTTGTCATCAAGCAAGGTAATCAAGCAAGCAGGGGCAGTACCCGATCGATTCGATCTAAGGTATTGCCCCTTATGCTATTGCCCCTCATGATTTGACTCTTGATTGGCTTTATTTCTTGATTGACTTTATTGCGGGATCAAAGTCCCCCAAAATTGGGGAATTTAGGGGGCTGAAACGCCCAGAAGCCTACCAGAAAAACTACGGCACCACCAGAACTGGGCAGGGCGAGAGATTAATCACTCGATTGGTCACGCTCTCTGACGCGCCTTCTTCGGTCAGGCCCAGCCCGCGACAGCCCATAATAATCAAATTGGCTTCGACCTCGTCTGCCACATCGCAGATCACAAACGCCGGAATTCCTTCCCGTTCAATGACCTCGGATTCGATGCCCTGCTGCTGAAATAGGGCTTTTACTTCGGTAAGCAGTTTGGCGATCGCTTCCGGTGAGGTCATTTCGCGATTACCTCCGTGGGGGAACTGCTTCGCATCGGCGGTTGTAGCCGCTTCTCCTACTTCTAAAGACTCCACCACCGAGAGCAGCACCAGCCGACTGCTGTAGGTTTTGACGAGGTTCACCACCGTATCTACCGCTTCCCGCGATTCACGGCTCTGGTCTACCGGGAATAGTACATTTTTGAACATTGTCCCTCCTGTTCTAATCCTGGCTTCTGATTCTGGCTTTTGATTCTGGCTTTTCAAAAAAACGAACTTGCGATCAGACGTTTTCCCAGAGAAATCCTGAAAACCAAGGGCTTACACTGCAATGAGTTCTGCATCTAGTGTACTAGAGTCACAGGCTACAGATTTTTTTCGGAAAATTTGGTCAAGAAAATGCGATCGTTTTTTAGAAATGCTCCATAAGACTTTACAATGCTAATAGGTAAAAAGACTCATTAAAGGGAGTTCAAGCGGTGGCAAAAAAAGCTCTGAATAGTTTATCTGCTGCGGATTTATCAGGAAAGCGCGTTTTTGTACGAGTTGACTTCAACGTGCCTCTGGATGAGCAGGGCAAGATTACAGATGACACTCGGATTCGTGCCGCGCTCCCGACCATTCAATATCTCACCTCTAACGGGGCAAAGGTAATTCTTGCCAGCCACTTTGGTCGTCCCAAGGGCAAAGTCGTAGACAGTATGCGGCTCACCCCGGTTGCCACTCGTTTATCTGAGTTGCTGGGTCAGCCCGTGACCAAGTGCGATGACTGTATTGGCGATGCGGTAGCTAGCACGATCGCAGGCATGAAAGACGGCGATGTCGCCCTGCTGGAAAACGTTCGCTTTTATGCTGAAGAAGAAAAGAACAATCCCGAATTTTCTCAAAAGCTGGCATCCGTTGCCGATCTCTATGTAAACGACGCTTTTGGAACTGCGCACCGCGCCCATGCTTCCACCGAAGGCGTGACTCACTACCTCAACCCCAGCGTTGCAGGTTTTCTGATCGAAAAAGAATTGCAGTATTTGCAGGGCGCGATCGAAGAACCTCAGCGTCCTCTAGCAGCTATCATCGGTGGTTCCAAGGTTTCTAGCAAAATCACTGTGATTGAAACCCTGCTAGAGAAAGTAGACAAGCTGCTAATCGGCGGCGGCATGATCTTCACGTTCTATAGGGCACGCGGCTTGAGCGTCGGCAAATCCCTGGTTGAAGATGAGTATGTAGAACTGGCACAAAAGCTGGAAGCCAAAGCAAAGGAAAGAGGCGTTGAGTTGGTGCTGCCCACTGATGTCGTCGTTGCCGATAACTTTGCCCCCGATGCCAATGCCCAAACCGTCAGCATCAGCAACATTCCCGATGGCTGGATGGGTCTGGATATTGGTCCCGACTCGATCAAGCAGTTTGAATCCGCTCTGGCAGACTGCAAGACCGTGATCTGGAATGGTCCAATGGGCGTGTTTGAGTTCGACAAGTTCGCCAAGGGCACAGAGGCAGTCGCAAAGAGCCTAGCGACCCTGACCGGAAAGGGAGCCAGCACGATCGTTGGTGGTGGAGATTCAGTAGCAGCAGTCGAGAAAGTCGGCTTGGCAGACCAGATGAGCCACATTTCCACAGGGGGTGGAGCTAGCCTGGAACTGCTGGAAGGCAAAGTGTTGCCCGGTATCGCCGCGCTGAACGATGCTTAATTGAATCTCCTGGCTGGTGTTCCTTTAGAGAAACGCCTTGAGAGAAACGTTAGTAGAGAAGTGAAGCAACGGACTGAGTAGGATTTCTGCTCAGTCTTTTTCTTGCAGTGTTCCTGGATGGTGCAACAGGTTTGGCATTCCCCGAACACCCAGCTCCTCATGCGATCGACGGGTACGACTAATCTACATATCCCAGCCCCAGGAGCAGAGATAGAAGCAAATTTGTCGCTAGAGCGATCGCGCCAAAGCCACAGCCCAGACAAAGAAACCTCTGAATCGATTGATTGGTGCGGAGCCAGAGCAAAATCGCGGCGGCAACTGCCAGAAGGATTGAAACAACCTGAACAATCTGCATGATCAGATACGAGTATCCCTGCTGCGAAAACATGTCGGCTAAACCCAGGAGACTTAGTAGGTGATTAGAATTCCAGGTCAGCGACCACCAGCAAAGGCTAAAAATTGCTGCACTGGTGCTAATGCTAAGCAGGCTCTTACTGAAACGATTCAAGCTGCTCCAGAGTAAAAGCGCAGTGGTCAACATTGTGATCACGCCAGTCACGATCGCGCTTCCACTCACAACCGAGCCCCAGCTCTCCGGGGTAAATCCATAAGGGGTCACAAGCGTGTAAGGAACTCGCCCCAGCCAACTTCCGATTAATTGATACATTCCAATGCCGCAGGCAAAGCTAGCAAAGCTCTTGCTCAGATTGCCAGGGTGGAACCAGGTGAAGAGAGCAGCACTGATCCCGGCTGCCAGTGAGAGTCCAGTGCTAATCCACAGCAGGCGGAGTTCACCCAACCGCACCAGCATATTCATGCTCCAGTACTCTTGCCGAATTGCCTGAATTTGCTGAGAACTCAATCCCAGGTTCTTGATTTCATACATCTGTGCCAGGATAGGGGCATAATTTAGCCCTGTGTCCTTGCACTCAACCGATCGCCCGCCATACTCAGCACGACAATTGCTGAAATCGTATTTATAGTCCTTTCCTTTAGTCAGGCGGAGGGCTAGCAAACGGTCTTGAAGTTCTGTCTGACACTGGAATTGCTGCCCAGTTTCTGTACAGGTAAAGATCCGATTGGGTAAGCGAACGGTACTGTTTTGCTCGGTGCGAATCGACAGACTGGCAAAAGGAGTATTGGGCACGCTTGGCGCATTCTGCAAGAGCAGCAGCAGAAACGCGCTAATTAGTACAATCCAGAGGCTAAATAAAAATCTTGAAAGGAATAATACGGCTTGACGCATTGCTTCTAGCTGCCTTGCTTATGTGGTTGAATCGATGCCCCTCACGCCTTAGAAGTTCCAATCAATTTGATTATTGCGGTTTGATTCACGTTATCTTTTCACTTCATGTAATCTTTAGAAGCAAAGGACGAGTTACACGACCTCCGGACAACTTTTATCACATTTTATTTTCATGCTTCGTATTGTTTCCCTCATTCCTAGCGCAACGGAAATTGTTCACCGGTTAGGACTCACCGATGCTCTGGTGGGCCGATCGCATGAGTGCGACTATCCGCCGCAGGTGAAAGATTTGCCCGTCTGTACCGAGCCGAAATTTAATCCCGAAGGAACGAGCCAGGAAATCCACGATCGCGTCACCGATCTACTCCAGTCTGCTTTGAGCGTGTATCGCGTCAAAACCGAAGTCCTAGAACAGCTCCAGCCAACGCACATTTTGACGCAGGCGCAGTGCGAAGTTTGTGCGGTCAGTTTGGCAGATGTGGAGCAAGCCGCTGGAACCCTGATGAGCAGTCAGCCGCAAATTATTTCCCTTCAGCCCAATCAGCTCTCGGAACTCTGGACAGACCTCGATCGCGTAGCGGCAGCCTTTGGCATTTCGGCGGCAGGATTAACGGCA
This sequence comes from Cyanobacteria bacterium FACHB-502, assembly GCA_014695325.1. GTDB lineage: Bacteria > Cyanobacteriota > Cyanobacteriia > Elainellales > Elainellaceae > Leptolyngbya_A. The sequence goes on from JACJNZ010000037.1 coordinate 145,225, forward strand.
TCGCTACAGCAGCGAATCGATCGCTGTACTGAAAAAACACGATCGCTCACCGAAAAAGAACGACCAACGATTGCCTGTATCGAATGGATCGAACCCTTGATGGCAGCAGGCAACTGGATTCCAGAGCTGGTGGAACTGGCAGGCGGACGATCGCTTTTTGGAACCGTCGGACACCATTCGCCCTGGCTGCAATGGCATGATTTGATTCAGGCAAATCCTGAGGCGATCGTGATCATGCCCTGTGGTTTTGATCTGGAGCGCACCAAGCAGGAAGCCAAAATTTTGCAGCAGCATCCCGACTGGGCTGGGCTACGGGCAGTGAAAAACGATCGCGTTTACATCACAGATGGCAATCAGTATTTCAACCGTCCGGGACCACGCCTCGTAGACTCGCTGGAGATTCTGGCAGAAATTCTGCACCCCGATCGATTTAGTTTTGGGTATGCAGAGCAGGGATGGCAACCGTTTCGATAGGAGTGGCAAGGTTCAAAGTCCCCCAGTTTTGGGGGATTTAGGGAGCTGCAAAACTCGAAGCTCGCTTAGACTCATATGCCTACAGTTGTTGACGCAAGGGAAATAGATGATGCAAGAGAAATAGATCGAGCCGCATCAAAACTCAGTCATCAGTAGGGCACGATCGTCACCCTTCAGCATCTTTAAATAGGAAGCGGCAATCTCATTTCTGTTAAGAGTTGCAAATTTTTTTGAATTTATGTTAAGTTTATCTACACCAAGGTTGATCCTAAGTGAGGTTTGAGCCGTTATGGAAAGTCAACAGTCTAAGTTTGGTTTTACCCAGTTTGCTGAAACCTGGAATGGTCGTCTGGCAATGCTGGGTTTTGTCATCGGAGTCGCAACTGAGTTCCTCACCGGTCAGGGTATCCTGTCTCAGCTTGGTCTGATGTAATTCGTTCTTATCCTCTAGTTTCTTAATCCATCTTTCAGAAATCCTTAGTGGGGGAGCCAAGTTGGTTCCCTTTTTCTTTGCGTCAATTTTCTGCCGATCGCAGAACCATCCCCTCACAAAATATTCATAAACAACTTTGCCGATAGGAATAACTTTGCTTACAGGAATCAATAAAGATAGGTAGAGAGATCCGATCTCTTTTCCAGCAGACGGCTCCAGTAAAATGAGATTAATCGAAAGAGAAAGAAGCATTGTTCAAACTCATTTAAGGCTGCCGGTCGTGAAGCGGCATGATGAGCACGATCGTGACATTGAACAATTCGTTTAACAAACTCGTAAAACGGTGAAGGGAAGCGATGGGATTTTTTGATTCTGAAATTGTTCAGCAGGAAGCCAGAAACCTGTTTGAGGACTACCAATCGCTCATGCGACTGGGATCAGACTATGGCAAGTTCGATCGTGAGGGCAAAAAAATTTACATCGAAAAAATGGAAGAAATGATGGACCGCTATCGTGTGTTTATGAAGCGGTTTGAGCTATCAGAAGACTTCATGGCGCAGATGACGGTTGAGCAGCTCAAAACCCAGCTGGGCCAGTTTGGTGTGACGCCGCAGCAGATGTTTGACCAGATGCACATGACCCTGGAGCGGATGAAGGCAGAGCTAGAAAGAACTTCTTGACCAAGCAGGAGTTAAAGACCAAGCTCATTACCTGCCAGGGAAACAGCTTTGCATCGCTAGAGGGACGGAGTACAGTAGAACTGAAGCTTCACAGAATTATCTGCTTTTTTCTGATTCCTGCTGCTTCGGTGCAACCCCGACTCCTCACTTCATAATGCGCGATTTTCTCAAACAAATCCTGGCTACGATCATTGGACTGGCTCTTTTCTCTGCGATGAGCGTGGGCGGTTTGGCGGCTCTGCTGTTTGCGGTGGCTTTTTTTCCGCGGGATACTGCCCCTGAGGTTGAAAATAGCTCCATGCTGACGCTCAATTTATCTCAGCCGATCAGCGATGGGCAGAGCGATGAAGGCAATGTTCTCAGCGAAGCACTCTCTGGCAATCGATCGCCCCAAACCCTTCCGCTCCGAACCGTGCTGACGACGATCGAGCGAGCTGCCCAAGACGATCGCATTGCCGGAATTTATTTGTCGGGCGATGTTACCTCGGCTGGGCTGGGCTCGGGCTATGCCACGCTGCGAGAAGTCCGGCAGGCACTCCAGAAATTTCGCGATGCCGGAAAGCCGATCGTGGCGTATGACGATACGGGCTGGTCAGAGCGCGGCTATTATCTGGCATCAGTGGCAAATACCATTTTGCTGAATCCGTCAGGACAGCTAGGGATCAATGGGTTTAACTTCGAGACGACCCTCTACGGCGGCGCGCTGCAAAAATACGGCATTGGCGTGCAGCCGCTTCGAGCCGGAAAATTTAAATCAGCCGTTGAACCGTTTGTGCGAAGTGCGATCAGCCCTGAAAACCGGGTAGAAACCCAAAAGCTGCTGGCAGACCTGTGGAGCGAGTTTCTGACGACCACCGCAAAGAGCCGCAAAGTAACCCCGCAGCAGCTTCAGAAGATTGCCGATCAGCAGGGCATTTTGCTACCGGAACAAGCGCAGACAGCTAAGCTGGTCGATCGCCTTGCCTACGATGACGAAGTGACCGCCGAACTGCATAAAATCACAGGCGAAAAGGATCAAGATTCCTTCCGCCAAATTGACATTGAAGAGTACGCCGAAGCAACGGTTGGAGACGAAAAGCAGCAGGGCGACAGAATTGCAGTTGTTTACGCTGAGGGCAATATTGTCAGTGGTCGCGGCGGTCCGGGGACAATCGGGGGCGATCGGCTGGCTTCAACCCTGCGAGACATTCGGCAGGATGATGACATCAAAGCAGTCGTGCTGCGAATCAACAGTCCGGGCGGCAGCGCAACGGCTTCGGATTTGATTGCCAGAGAAGTACTGCTGCTGAAAAAAGAGAAGCCTGTGGTTGTGTCGATGGGCAGCTATGCAGCATCGGGCGGTTACCAGATCGCGACCAATGCTAACCGGATTTTTGCTTCGCCCACCACGGTGACGGGATCGATCGGCGTGTTTGGGGTGCTGCCCAACTTCCAAAAAATTGCCAACGCGAACGGCATTACCTGGGATACTGTCAAGACCGGCCGCCTCGCTGATCTAGACACGATCGCCCGCCCCAAAACCCCGGAAGAGCTGCGAATTTTGCAGGGAGTGGTCAATCGCCTCTACGATCGCTTTATCACGCTGGTTTCCACGTCTCGATCGCTACCCAAGCAGCGCGTGGCGGAAATTGCCCAGGGTCGAGTCTGGTCGGGAGCGGAAGCCAAGCGAATTGGCTTGGTCGATGAAATTGGCGGTATCGAGGACGCAATCCAGGCAGCCGCTAAGGAAGCTAAACTGGGCGACGACTGGCAGACTGAGGAATACCCGCGCCAGCGATCGTTTGAGGAGCGGGTTTTGTCTCAGTTCAGCAGCCGCCTTCTCACCCACGTTCTGCCCCCCGCCGAAACCCTGACGGATCCGCTCAGCGTCAAAGTGCAGGAAATTCGTGAGGACTGGGATACGCTGCGATCGCTCAACGATCCGCTGGGGATGTATAGCCGTCTGCCTTTTACACCGATGATTGATTAGATAAGGGATGATTGATAGGGCGATCGGGGTTTAGAAGGAGCGGCTCGGATGATAACTCCAGCTTTGCAACCGTTCCTAAAACTCAGCATTGAGCGGCGTACGCGGGAACGGAATCACGTCTCGAATATTCGTCATGCCCGTCATGAACTGCACCACCCGCTCAAACCCCAAGCCAAAGCCCGCATGGGGAACCGTACCAAATCGCCGCAGATCGAGATACCACCAGAGTTCTTCTTCGGGTAGACCAAGCTGCTGAATTCGACGCTGAAGCACTTCAAGCCGTTCTTCCCGCTGCGAACCGCCCACGATCTCACCGATTTTAGGCGCGAGGATATCCATTGCCCGCACCGTTTTTTCGTCGTCGCTGAGACGCATATAAAAGGCTTTGATTTGTGCCGGATAGTCGGTGACAATCACGGGCTTTTTGAACAGGTCTTCGGCGAGATAGCGTTCGTGTTCGGACTGCAAATCTAAACTCCAGGAAACGGGGAATTCAAACTTGCGGTCGGCTTTTTCCAGCAGCGCGATCGCATCCGTATAAGTAATGCGTTCAAATTCATTGTTGATAATATTGTCAGCAGTAGCGAGAACAGAATTATCAATGCGCTGGTTAAAGAATTCCATATCTTCAGGGCAATGCTCCAGCACATAGCGAAAGATATGTTTGAGGAAGGCTTCGGCAAGATCCATGTTATCGATGAGATCACAAAAAGCCATTTCCGGCTCCACCATCCAGAACTCTGCTAAGTGACGCGAAGTGTTTGAGTTTTCAGCGCGGAAGGTTGGACCAAACGTATATACATTGGTGAACGCCATTGCCATGATTTCTGCTTCAAGCTGACCGCTGACGGTGAGGAATGCCCGTCTGCCAAAGAAATCCTGGCTATAGTCGATCTCACCCGCATCAGTTTTAGGAACCTGTTTTAGATCCAGGTTAGTAACGGTAAACAGTTCCCCTGCGCCTTCACAATCGTTTGCGCTGATAATCGGCGTATGTACCCAGAGGAAGCCCCGCTCTTGAAAGAACTGGTGGATTGCCGTTGAGCAGGCATTTCGCACCCGAAAAACTGCCCCGATCGTATTCGTGCGTGCCCGCAGATGGGCAATATCGCGCAGAAACTCAAACGAGTGCCGCTTTTTCTGTAAGGGATAAGTTTCGGCATCCGCTTCGCCATAAACCGTGATCGAGGAAGCCTGTAGCTCAATTCGCTGCCCCTTGCCCGGAGAAGGAACCAGCACACCGTCGATCGCCACAGACGCGCCTGTGTTTAACCTGCGAACCGCTTCTGCATAGCCCGGTAAATCCTGATTTAGAATCGCCTGAAGCCCTGCCATCGAAGACCCATCGTTGACTTCGACAAAGGTAAATTCTTTCTGTTCGCGCTTTGTCCGAACCCAGCCCTGAATCGTTACAGTTTCATCGGGCTGTCCATGTCTGAGCAGGTCTACAATACGGCGGATAGTCATAGGATCAGGTCAATCAGTGAATAAAGAATTCAACCACGATTCAGTGCGTCGAGAGCCATTGCTCTGCTTGTCTCTTCTTAAGATATCGCAATCCTTTTTGGTTTCTAAAGCAGTGCAGAAGTAATCCCAATTCTGTAGAACCGTGGGACAGATCCGGTAGAAGCTACTTTTGCCGGAGGATATCGGAGCAGAAGATACCAGAGCAGATGTGGGAAGAGTAACCATACTCCCTTTTCACACCCCCTGTAAATACTGAAGCGATCGATTGATCTTCAGATCTCAGGAATATCCAGAAATATTTCTGTTTGAGGCAAATCACTTCACCTTTCGATCGTCATCACTTTCCCCGTACGGTAAACGCTCTATCGTCAGATGGATTCTGGTTCGCCCTCGGAACTCTTATCCGGGTCAGCCTGTCCTTCTGGATAAAGCATTTTGTTCACCCTTTGCAAATTGCGTCTAAAAACTGAGTCCAAACCTGCAATTTCCTGCCCTACCGATGCCATCTTTGAGTTCAACCTGATGAGTTCAAACTGAACTTCCAGGCATCAGGCGATCCTGCTTTCAGTTCGCACCACGGATCAATGTTTTTGATGAACTTCCGACTCACTCACCGAGATCAATTTAATTAGCAGCTCAATTAACAGCAATCGTTGATCTATCTTTTGCCGTCGCTGTCATTATTTCCGATAGGGTGCAGCCTTTCACCAAAAGTTCCGACATCCAGTTCGACCCCAGGTTGAATTGAACCTGTGAATTTTATTCTCTCTTTTGCCCCTAAAGCCCCCCGGAGTTTCATGATGTCAATTACTCGCGATTTTAACTTCTTTTCCTCCTTGTCAAACCTTTTTTCTTCTGATTCATTCCCGTTAACACCAGAACAATTTGAGGATAGTTCTACGCTGGAGGAGACGATCGCGAATGCAGCGGTTGTTGAAAAAGCAATCCAGCCAGGAAAGCCGGGTCGCGTTAAATATCAAGGGGTGTGGTGGTCTGCTCGCTGCCTGGAAAACATCACGCTCCTGCCAGAACAAACCGTTACTGTTGTAGGACGGATGAACCTGACGCTGCTCGTTCAACCCACACCACAACAAGCTTAATTGCGAAATCTCTCCTACGATTACCTCTTCGGGAACCTGCGAAACACTTAATTCTGATTAGAACGTAATCAGAACGTGTTAACTTCTGTAGCGATTACGGCGAAACCTGATCGATCCGCTAGAGCGAGCTTAAGAAGTTATTAAGCTACAAGAAAGGGAAGGGTTTTCCAGTTACTTTGGAAAGCAAGATACCTCCTAACTGCGTCTCCAGCCTCATCTAAATTCCTTCGGGCGTTTTGGTGGGGCTGCTCTTTTTGAACTGCGCCCTAAATTACGCCTTAAATTGCGCCCTAAATTGCACTAAACAAGTCAAACCACGGCAATCGCATCAGTTTTGCTGGGAACTGGCTTGATTTCACTCTTTTGGTTGACCCGCTTTTTGCTGAAAAAAGATTACACCGATCAGTAATGCTCATTGCTGCTGGAATGCGCCGACTTCAAACGACATAAAAATGCTCTGGTAAATTGATATGAAAAATCAACGCTTTCTTGCGCCCCTGATCTCGATCGGGATCGGTTTGACGCTGCTTGTAGTGGCTATTTTAAATCTGAACCAGCCCACCAGCAGTATGTTTGATTCAAACTCGGCAAGTTATTTTATTAAACCTGTTGAGATCAATCATCTTTATGTAGTTGAACCCAATATGGAAGGCTACATGAATGAAAATATTGATCCGCCCAATTTAGAAGAAGTGCTATACAGTTCGCTGGATGAGCTGGATCAGCGATATGCGATCGATAAAACAGAGATTGTAAACATTGAGCGTAAAGGGGTAACAATCCCGAATCTCTATGTGTATGTGCATCCTGACAACTTGCAGGCAGATGTTTCTGATAGCCTTTGAAACTCCCTTTAAAGAGGATTTCAAAAGAATTTATCCTCAGCTTCCTCAACAGGCTGGGGATTTTGTGTTTTGACAAGTGACTGATCGAGACACAGCAAATCTCCACGGCGTTTATTCCGTTCGCCAATCCTAAAACAATCCGTAAAGGGAAAAAATCCTCTAAACGGTAGACTGCAAATTGAAAAAGAGTTGCTTAAATCACAAGTAAGCCTATTCACAGCAGCATTGGGCAGTTCTGAGTTAACGCTGACCACCTCCGTTCCTAAGCAAGTTCGGCTGGATAATTTGCTGATTTCAGATTGAAATTAGAGCTTTGCTCCTTTAGGACGATCGTTTTAATGTCATGTTCTGAAATGCAGTTTTACGGTGTAGTTTTTACACTGATTACGAATGCCAGTGGACATGCGATCGAAGCGGGCGATCAGCTTCCGTAAATTGTCTTCTCAATACAGGCTAATTAATACAGGCTAATGACTACATTTCAACTCAAGCCCATTAATCAACAGGTCGTTGCTGTGGTCGGTGCATCAAGCGGCATCGGACGATCGACTGCGCTCAAGTTTGCAGGTCGCGGTGCAAAGGTCGTAGTGGCATCCCGAAGCCAGCCCGGGCTAGACTCTCTGGTCGATGAAATTCGGGCAGCAGGGGGTGATGCCATTGCCGTGGTTGCAGACGTAGCAGATTTTGCTCAGGTGCGATCGATCGCTGAAAAGGCAGTGCAGCAGTACGGGCGCATCGATACCTGGGTTCACGCTGCCGCAACAGGACTCTTTGCCCGCTTTGAGCAAATTCAGCCCGACGAATTCAAGCGCGTGATCGAAGTCAACTTGCTCGGTCAGGTGTATGGCGCAATGGTCGCTTTGCCGCACCTAAAACAAATCGGCCAGGGCGCGTTCATTTCTGTGTCTTCGGTAGAAGCAAGACGATCGCTGCCGCTGCAAAGCCCTTATTCGTCATCAAAGCACGGTTTGCAAGGCTTCCTGGATGCCATGCGGGTAGAGCTCAAGCACGATGGCGTTCCCGTTAGCGTCACCGAAATCATGCCCTCGACCATCAACACGCCGTTCTACAACAAGGGTAAGACTAAGCTGGGTGTGAAGCCGCAGGGCGTTCCTCCTTTCTATCATCCCGATCAGGTTGCAGATGCAATTCTGTATGCTGCCGAGCATCAAACTCGCGATTTGATCGTAGGCGATTCTGGTCGTGTGCTGGACTTTATTCAGCGACTCTCTCCAGCATTGGGTGACTTCCTGGTGCAAATGGTTGCTGTGGAAGGACAGCATACTCCCACGACTAAATACGAAGATGACCCGAACAACCTGTATGAGCCCATTTCGGGATCAGGCTATGACCGGATCGAAGGGGACTTTGGCGGCTTGACGATCCCCAGTTTCCTGGAAGTTTTAGACTTTCACCCGATCGCCAAATGGGGAACGGTAGCAGGAATCGGTGCGCTGATGCTATTGGCGACTGGTTTGCTAGGAGGACGGGAAAACATCTAGTAAATCGGTGGAAATGAGTAGATGAGTGGATAGGTGGATGGGTGAATGTAGAACATATTCCAACCCATCCCCATTCACAAAACAAATTTGACCGCAGTACAGACAAGGAGAAAGAAAGATGGAAACCGTGTCGGGTGGAAACCAGGAAAATCAGCCGAATCAAAATCAGCAGGGCAACGTGAGCGAAGCCGAGAAATGGGGTTCGCTGATTACAGGTGGTGCAATGGTGCTGATGGGATTGAGCCAGCGATCGCTGCGTGGCGCACTGATGGCAATGGCAGGCGGCGCGATGGCATACCACGGCGCAACCGCAGATAAGAGCTTGACCGATAAAGTGGCAGACGCAGCAGGCTTGGGCAAGGGCATCAAAGTTGAACGCACGGTGACGATCATCAACAAAACGCCGGAAGAACTGTATGAGTTCTGGCACAACTTCGAGAATCTGCCCAGCTTCATGAAGCACCTGAAGTCGGTAACAGTCACCAGCCCGACGCGATCGCACTGGGTTACGAGCGCACCGTTTGGCACAGAAGTGGCATGGGACGCTGAAATCGTGGCAGACCAGCCCAACAAGCTGATTGGCTGGGCATCGATCGAAGGGTCGCAGGTGGATAACTCTGGCTTTGTGCGCTTCCAGCCTGGACCTCCCGGACGCGGAACCGAAGTAAAAGTCGTAATGGAATACAATCCGCCCGGTGGTGTCGTGGGTGCTGCGATCGCCAAACTGTTTGGAGAAGAAGCAGAACAGCAAATTGGTGATGAACTTCGCCGCTTCAAAATGCTGATGGAAACCGGAGAAATTGCCACAACGGAAGGTCAGCCTTCTGGTCGCAAATAAGAAGGTTAGTCTTCTGGTTACAAATAATTAGAGGAATCAATAATGAAAGCTGTCTGCTGGCACGGCCCCTTAGATATTCGGGTTGACAACGTTCCTGATCCTAAAATTCTCAATCCGCGTGATGCGATCGTCAAAATTACATCTACGGCGATTTGCGGCTCGGATCTTCATTTTTACGACGGATTTATTCCCTCGATGATGCCTGGCGATATTGTGGGGCATGAATTTATGGGAGAAATCGTCGAAGTTGGTCCTGCCGTAAAGAACCTGAAGATTGGCGATCGCGTCATCATTCCCTTCCCAATTTCCTGCGGCAACTGTTTCTTCTGCCGTAAAGATTTGTGGTCGCTCTGCGATAACTCGAACCATCAAGCGCATTTAATCGAACCGCTCTACGGTACATCTCCTGCGGCACTGTTTGGCTATTCTCACTTCTTTGGCGGCTATGCTGGAGGACAGGCAGAATATGCGCGGGTTCCCTTTGCGGATGTGGGTCCGTACAAAGTGCCCGATCACCTGACCGATGACCAGGTGCTATTCCTGACGGACATCCTGCCGACCGGATACATGGGCGCAGAAAATTGCAATATTCAGCCCGGTGATACGGTCGCAGTATGGGGCTGTGGCCCGGTGGGGATGTTTGGTATCAAGAGTGCCTTCTTGCTGGGCGCAGAAAGAGTGATTGCGATCGATCGTGTCCCCGAACGGCTGGAACTGGCAAAACAGTGGGGCGCAGAAGTAATCAACTACGAAGAGATCGATCCGGGTGAAGCCCTGAAAGAAATGACCGGCGGTCGCGGACCCGACTCCTGTATGGATGCGGTTGGTCTGGAAGCCCACGGCATGGGACCCGAAGGTGTGTATGACAAAGTGAAGCAGGCGGTTCGGATGGAAACCGATCGTCCCTATGTGCTGCGTCAGGCGATCGTCGCTTGTCGTAAAGGGGGCACGGTGTCGTTACCGGGTGTGTATGGCGGTTTTGTGGATAAAATCCCGATGGGAGCCGCAATGAACAAAGGATTGACCTTCAAGATGGGTCAAACTCACGTTCACAAATATCTCGATCGACTGCTAGCGCACATCGAAAACGGAGACATTGACCCCACCTTTGTCATTTCTCACCATTTGCCCCTCGATGACGCTCCGCGCGGCTATGAGATCTTCAAGCACAAGCGCGAGAACTGCACCAAGGTCGTTCTAAAGCCGTAATTAATCCGCCCCAGGGAGAAAGTGAAATATGAAAGCTGCTTGCTGGCATGGTCCAATGGACGTGCGCGTGGAGACCGTGCCCGATCCAAAAATTCTCAATCCGCGTGATGCGATTCTAAAAGTCACGGCAACGACGATTTGCGGTTCTGATCTGCACATCTACGACGGATATATTCCCTCGATGCTCCCCGGTGACATTATTGGTCACGAATTTATGGGCGAAGTCGTGGAAGTCGGTGCGGCTGTGCGAAAGCTGAAGGTCGGCGATCGTGTCGTTGTGTCTTCGATTATTGGCTGCGGCGGTTGCTTCTTCTGTCAGCAGCAAAAGTGGTCGCTCTGCGATAACTCCAACAAAAACGGTTGGATGCAGGAGCCGCTGTTTGGCTTCGGAACCTCTGGAATTTTCGGCTACTCGCACCTGTTTGGTGGCTATGCCGGATCTCAGGCAGAATATATTCGCGTTCCCTTTGCCGACATGGGCTGCACAATCGTTCCCGAAGGCATTGCCGACGAAAAAATTCTGCCCCTGTCCGATGCCTTCCCAACCGGATACATGGGCGCGGATTTGTGCGACATTCAGCCCGGTGATATTGTGGCAGTTTGGGGCGCGGGTCCGGTCGGTCAGTTTGCCATGATCAGTGCCTATATGCTGGGCGCAGAGCGGGTGATCGCGATCGATCGCATCCCAGAACGACTGGAACTGGCAAAAACCTTCGCCAACGCAGAAATCATCAACTATGAAGAAATTGATGCTGGCGAAGCCTTGAAGGAGATGACTGGGGGACGCGGACCCGATTGCTGTATTGATGCGGTCGGTCTAGAGGCGCACGGCATGGGCGTAGAAGGACTGTATGATCGGGCAAAGCAGCTCGTTCGTCTGGAAACCGATCGCCCCAACGTGATTCGCCAGATGATCGTCTCTTGCCGCAAGGGGGGAACGGTGTCGATTATGGGCGTGTATAGCGGCTTTATCGACAAGGTGCCGATGGGGGCTGCTTTCAACAAGGGTCTGACGCTAAAAATGGGTCAGATGTTTGGGCAAAAGTATATGCCGATGCTGGTCGATCGGGTGGCAAACGGAGAAGTCGATCCGTCGCGCGTGTTTACCCATACGCTCTCGCTAGAGGAAACGAAGCGGGGCTATGAAATGTTCAAGCACAAGCAGGATGGCTGCATCAAGGTGTTCATCAAGCCTTAGAAGTTCTACGTTGCCCTCTAAATTCCCCATTGGTGAGGGACTCTAAAGTCCCAGTGCATTAGATCCGTAGGATGGGTCAGGCGAAGCCATAATGCATCAATTCTTGAAAAGTAGAATTCGTTAAGTAGCGCATTCTGTTTTACAGCCGATCGTTACCGTGAGTTCTACAGCATCGATTTCTGCCAGTGATGCGCTACGCTGCGCCAATCCATCCTGCGAAGCTTACAAAGCCAAAACCATTTGCAAATTTAAGATCCAAAGAGGAGATACATAATGACTCAACTTCGCAAAGTTTTTACGGTGATCGTCGCCAGCGTTCTGCTGTTTGTTGGTGTGCTGGTGGGCAGTTCTGCGGCTCTAGCAGGCAACTTCAGCGCGGAAAGCTGGGATAAATTGCCGACGTTAAGCGATAACAAACCTAATCCGGGCGATAAGCTCTCGACCGATAAGGCATTTTCTAAGGACAACAGTTCTAATTTAACGGATGCGCTCTCAGACAATTCAAATTCGCTCCCCAGACCCGATCGCACTTCCCTGCCAAAGCAGAGCAAATCCTACATTGATCTGGATGAGAAAGATAACGTTAACATCCGCAATGCGAAGAAGAATCTAGAGGAAACGACGGATCAAACCGAGGGCGGATTGAAGGACATTGTAGATAATGTGCGCGAGAAGCTAAACCTGGATCAGCCGCTCTATCCCGGCACAAAAGAATTCATCAGCGATGTGAAAGAAACAGTTGAAGATTCTGTTGATGCAGTAGAGGATACGCTGACAGGCGGTGCGGATAATCTTACGGGTGGTCAGCGTAGCTATAAGTAAGCCCGCTGAATTGGTCATTGGTCATTAGCCATGGGTCATTGGTTATTGGGATTAATCGTTTGAAATGTAGGCGATGTGCAGCTTTTCTGGATTTGTAAAGTTGGCTCACTGGAGATCAATCCAGGACTTTAGCTGCCCACCGCTGAATTGACCGATCACGAACGACCCATGACGCTTCTAAACAACCCCTTTCCCGATTTGGGCGAGGGGATTTAAATCTAAAACGGCTCCGTTTGTCCTTCTTTATCAGGAAAGGTGAACCATGACTTATCCTTCTACACCCTGGCAGCTTCAAGGCTACGCCCTGCAAACCCTGAATCTGATGGATATCGATCGCGTTCGCCCGCTGGTTCCCTCTGAGCTAGAAATTATCCCTGTCTTTCCCGGTAAGACGATCGGCGGTGTGTATCTCTCTGCTTATCAAAGCGGTTCAGTGCTGCTGTATAACGAGCTGATTGTCGTCATGGGTTTAATTTATCACGGCGGAAAAATTGGCGGCTGGGTATCGCATATTTATGTGGATAACCCTGACTCGATCGCAGGCGGACGCGAAATCTGGGGACTGCCCAAGGAATACGCCGAGTTTAAGTGGCAGCAGGGTGAGCATCCTAGCGTCGAAGTCAGGCAGGGAGACGATGTGCTGTGTCGCTGTCGCTGCACCTGGAAACTCCCTGGCTTGCAGTTGGCACTCAGCGCACCTGTATTTAGCGTTAAGGATACTAAGCTTCTGCTGTTTGAAGGACAAACGAATAGCAGCCTACACCTGGCAGGCGTGGATTTGCAGGTTCCCGACAGCAGCCCCTTTGCCTGGTTAAATATTAGTCAACCGTGGTTGGGCGTTTATATTGAACCGCTTTATCTGAAGGTGAACGCGCCCCAGATCGTGCAGGAACGTCCGCAATCGTTTAGCTACTCGTGACGATTGAGAGACTGGGCGGGAAATTGCGGGGCAGTTGAGGTCGCCCTCTTCACGCTGCAAACGTCCTCCAGGGCAGGGGTTAAGCAATCTTCTGGGCAGCCTGCTTAAGCGGGGCGAGCAGCGAGAGCGAAACCTGTTCGCTGTTCAGCATCCCATGAGTGTCTTTGCCCGAAGTAGGGCTGGGTCCGTGGTAGTCGCTGCCGCCTGTTTTCAGTAAGCCATAGTAGGCACAGGATTCCTCTAGCCGCCGCACCTCGGACGAAGAATGGCTGGGATGATAAACTTCAATGCCCATCAACCCGGCTTCCACCAGGACAGGCAACACCGTCTCCACCGTCCCACCCCGAAACAGATAGGGATGCGCCCACACCGGAACGCCACCGCAGGAGCGCAAAAGCTGAATTCCCTCGATCGCGCTGAATTTCTCATATTCCACATAAGCAGGTTTGTCACTACCCAAAAAGCGATCGAATGCTTCTTCTGACGAGGTAACATAGCCTGCCCGCACCATTGCCGAAGCGATATGCGGTCTTCCCGGAGCCATGCCTTCTCCCCGTTCTGGTAAAGCGATCGGATAGCCCAGCTCTGCCAGTTTTGCGAGCATCAGTTGGGCACGGCGCTTGCGTCCGTTCAAGCGTTCCCTTAAGGGAGCTTGCAGCTTTTGACGATCGGGATAAAAACCGAGAATGTGCATCGAGCGATCGTTATACACAGTACTGAGTTCTAGACCGGGCACAATTTCGATCGGGAGATTTGCCGCCGCTGCAAACGCTTCATCCCAGCCTTGAAGGGTATCGTGGTCGGTAATTGCCAGGGCACGAACACCTGCCTGATGCGCTCTCCAAACAAGCTGGGTCGGGGTCAGGGTTCCGTCTGAACAGGTGGTGTGGCAGTGAAGTTCGAGCATGGCGAAAGGCAGTGGCAGCAGGTCAACAATTCTACCCTAGCGTATTGACTGGGCGCATTGAGCCATCTTGTATTGAGCTGTGTATCCAGCCATTGCGCCGCGCTGCGAAATCCTGTCGATCGAAAGAGGACGAACGATGCAGCAATCGGTAAGCTGTCGTTAGACAAAATTAGCGAAACCCCGGAAGAAGGCGCGATGGATGCTTTACCTCTCGTTTTGAACAAACAGCAGCTTGAACTGATGCACAATGGCTTGAATCAGGCGATCGATCAGCTTCAGCAGCAAAACCCGTCTCAGTTCAGCAATCAGCAGGAACAAAACCTGAATACTTACGGCACAGACGATCTAGATGAAGCTCTGGGTCGGCTGACGGCGATCGACGATCAGCTTCAGTCTGAGATTTCTCAGTGGGACAGCGATGCAAATTCGGCAAAGCCTGTGGCGATCGATCTCGATTCCTATCAAGTGACGCTGCTGCGATCGAGTTTGGTCGATCAGGCGGGCCATGCCGAGCAGTCTTTGCTGGATGACATTTTGCAGCAGTTGCCCGAAGACAGCCCGATGGAAGACGCAGACTAAGAGATATTTGAACAGTGGCAGAAGTGCTACACTGCCCCCCTAAATCCCCCAATTCTGGGGGACTTTGAGCCTTCTAAATCTCCTATCAACGGGGGAGTTTGAAGGCTGTAGGCAAGGAAGATTCTAGGTAAGCTGGAGTCCCAAAAAATTGGGTAGACGCTGCTCTAAATTTGTTAGATCATCGGCTTGGTTTGTTTGCTGCAAAGTATCCTTTGCCTGATCCATGCCTGTATCGAATGCAAAATCTGATGTAGATGCGCCGCTAGCAGCTCGAATGCGACCCCGATCGCTGGATGAGTTTATCGGGCAGGATCACATCTTGGGAGCGGGGCGGCTGTTGCGTCGGGCAATTCAGGCGGATCAGCTTTCGTCGATTATTTTTTACGGTCCACCGGGAACGGGAAAAACGACGCTGGCGCGGATTATTGCCAACACAACGCAGGCACACTTTATTTCGCTGAATGCGGTGCTGGCAGGCGTAAAGGAAATTCGGGCGGCGATCGACACTGCACAAATACAGCGCAAGCAGGGACAAAAAACGATTCTGTTTGTGGATGAGGTGCATCGCTTCAATAAGGCGCAGCAGGACGCGCTGTTGCCTTGGGTGGAAAACGGCACGGTAATTCTGATCGGGGCAACGACCGAGAATCCTTATTTTGAAGTGAACAAGGCCCTCGTCAGCCGATCGCGGATTTTTCAGCTCAAGCCGCTGTTGCTCCAAGACCTGTACCGGGTGGTAGAGCAAGCGTTGCAGGATCGCGATCGAGGCTATGGCGATCGAACTGTGAAAATTGACCCGGACGCGCTGGATCATCTGGTGAACGTCGCAAACGGAGACGCGCGGGCGTTGCTGAATGCGCTGGAATTGGCGGTTGAAACCACCCCAGCGGCAGCGGGCGAAATCTACATCACGTTAGCGGTTGCCGAAGAATCAATTCAGCAGCGAGCAGTACTGTACGACAAAGAAGGCGACGTTCACTTTGACACGATTAGCGCATTTATCAAGAGCGTGCGCGGGTCTGACCCGGATGCTGCCCTATATTGGCTGGCGCGAATGGTGTATGCGGGTGAAGATCCCCGGTTTATCTTTCGGCGGCTCTTGATTTTGGCAAGTGAAGATGTGGGATTGGCTGACCCCAATGCGGTAGCGATCGTCAATGCCTGTGCAATGGCGTTCGATCGGGTGGGACTGCCAGAAGGACGTTACCCTCTGGCGCAAGCAACGCTGTTTCTGGCAACTGCTCCTAAATCAAACAGTGTCATGGGCTTTTTTGATGCCCTGGCTGCGATTGAACAGCAGCGCGAAACCGAAGTACCAAACCATTTGCGCGATGCCAATCGCGATCGTCACTCCTTTGGACATGGCGCAAATTATCTCTATCCTCACGCTTATCGCGATCACTGGGTAGCTCAGCAATATTTGCCCAGTAGCCTTCAGGGACAAATGTTTTATCAGCCGTCCAATCAGGGCGAAGAAGCGAAAGTTCAGCAGCAGGTCGCCCGCCAGCGAGAGTCGCAGCTTGCGGCACTGGTTGAAGGAATTGGAGCCGCTTTACCCGAAGTGCTCACCTTCACCCCACCCAACCGCACCCTCGATCGTTGGCTCCAGCGCACGCTTAGCCAGACGGGAACGCAGCTCGGACAGATTCGCGATCGCATTTTCACGCTGGCCCAGCCTGATCGTCATCATGTCATTCTGGATGCCCTTGCTGCAAGCGGTTTGCTGGTTTGGGAAGCGGTGCGGCAAGTCCCCGAAGGCGGCGTGTATGCCTGGGTCAGAAAGGCAGCAGACGGGCAGGCAATTGCAGAACAGGCGGAAATGCTGCCAGAAATCAATCGCCCGATCGTCCGGGTGGATGCCCACGATTTAATGGTGGAACCGGAGATTCAGTTCGATCGCATCCTCGGCAGAAATGTCTTGCTGCACGAGCCTGATAAAGCCGCTCTGATTCAGAAACTGGCAAAATTGCTGCGATCGAATGGGCGAATTGTGCTGGCAGAAACCCTGTCTTATGAAACTCAGCGATTGTATGAATTAGTTGATGCCAGGCAGTTACCGCAGGGGAATCGCAGCCAGGTTAAGTCCGATTTGTGGCAGCGCTGGATCGAAGCCGAAGAAGCGATTTATCAAGATGGGACTGACCCAATGGTCAACTGGCGCGAAGCCGATTTGCTTGCCTGGTTTGCCGCCGCCGGACTCCAGCCAACGCTTCAGCGCGAAGTGAGCCAAACCGATTTGCACGTTACCGCTGATTTGCTCGATCGCTGGTTTCGTCCTGGTCAAACTCGCCCCAGCTACGTCGATCGCCTTGCCCGATCGCTGTCGTCTCAAGAACAATTCCTAATTCAGCAGCTCCTGACGCAAACGCTGAAAAATCAAACCGTTCAATGGCGAAGCGCGATCGTTTTTGTGCAGGCGTCATTCTGAATCGCCTCCCCGTGAATCACCTCCCCGTGAATTGCTTTCGGGCGAATCGTCTCCAGCGCTGCTTTTGCCCGTTCCACATCATAGGGAAAGGGTTTGCGGAGCGGACGATAATCGCGCTCGTGGGGTTTACCGTGGCGCAGCACCGCATTCACAAACATACAGGGCTGATCGCTAAAGTTAATCGAACCGTGGGGCACTCCGGGCGGAATCGTCACCACCTGCGGCACAGCTTCGCTCAGGGGGAAGTAATGGTACTGTCGACCGCTCAGAATCACCAACACGATTTCACCCCGCACCACCAAAAGCTGATCGGTGTGAAAATGATGCACAAACAAATCATCCACAGTTCTGCCTGGAATTTGCGCCAGCATCGTTTCGTGGCTGGATTGTAGTGTATAAAACTCGACCATGCCACTCTTCATCGCATCTAATCGGCGAACCTTAACCTGACGCACTAGGCTCATGATCGACCTCCGTATTTATACGATACCCTTAGCCTAAGGGGTGTGATATTGAAAATTTGTTACCAATATGACAAAATCGCCTTGTTAGTGTGTATAGCTCTTCAGGAGGAGATCGAGCAATTGAGGACAATGTAGTAAGATCGTTCTCCAACAAAAAGGTAGCTACTTCAAGTAACTGCAATAACAGATCGACCTGGCTCACCTGGCATGAATACTGCGATTTTTGGTTGGTCTGCCAGGATAGAAAACTTTCCCATTGTTGAGTGCGATGACTCGCCGACAGAAGGAACTGTTGCGTGCGCTCACCAATAAAGAACGGCAGGAATTGAAACGCATCAGTCGTGCGATCGAGCGAAAAACAACCTCTAAAGGACAAGATTAATGTAAATAGGTTTTGCAGGATTTTCACTATCCTGCTTCGAGCTTTTACAAGTTCTACATAAAATCTAAAAGTTCTACATGAAATCTAAATAAAGTAACTCGTAATTATTCTAACCGTAGAACAAAGTTCCCGATATTCTATAAATTTAATAGATAAATCTCTGTGGTTCTACTGAAAGTAATCCTGTCAAGTTCATAAAAACAAAAAATAATAGTTCTGTGTCTTTATTGAAGCTTATCAACAATCAAGTAGGCTAGATTTGCCCTAGCCAACAACAAACGTGATAGAGATTTGAGGAGAACGTTTCGATGAAGAATCAAAACAAGAAAGAAAACGGCAAACACAAAAACATCAAGGGAAAGAACGGCAAATCTAAAGATATGTTGATTCCAACCGATGCAGATGACATTTTGCTGGGTGGCAATAAGTCTGAAGTGATCAAGGGTGGGTTGGGGAATGACAAAATTAGCGGTCGCAATGGCAAAGATACGCTCTACGGTGAAGCGGGTAATGATGAGTTAACGGGTGGAAATGGTAATGACATTCTGGTTGGCATGACTGCAATTCCGGCTGCACCTTCTCCAGCAGGAACAACCCCAACTGTCCCTACGCCTGCGCCTGAAGTGGATATTTTGATTGGCGGCAATGGCAAAGACACCTTCGTTTTGGGTCAGGCAGGAATGGCATTTTATACGTCAGCAGCAGACGCAGACTATGCTGTGATCAAAGACTTCAAGCAAGCCGATCGCATTCAGCTATCAGGACTGCCTACGAGCTACACGGTTGGGGCAACAGCAACAGGGGCAGGCATTTATATGAGCAAGGTTGATCCAACCACAGGCGCACAAAGCAGCGAGTTGATTGCTGTCCTGGAAGGAGTCAACGCAACGTCTGTGAATTTGTCTGCTCGTAACTTTGTTTTTGTGTAATTTTTAGATGGTTTTGAGATGAAGGGGTAGTGCTTTTTGCCTGGAGCTGTGTTCCAGGCCCCTTCTTCTTTTTACCAGCCCTCCTGCATAAATTCGATCGCCTCATGCTGAATCAGAATCTTCTTCAATTAATGCTTTGAATCGATCGTCCGATCGAATATTGTCAAGATCGGAGTCTGTTTTAGCCTTTTCTCGATATCCGGGGTTGAGTTCGATCGCTCGTTGTAAAGACTCGATCGCTTCATCCACGTGATTCCACAAGGAATAACAATAGGCTTTGTTGTACCAGGCTTCGTCAGCGTCCGGTTTGTATTCGAGGGTTTTGTCCCAGGAGTCGATCGCTTCCTCGTAGCGTCCTAGATTAACCAGGACAAGACCTCGGTTGCTCCAGACTGCGTGATCGTCTGGTTTGATGTTGAGGGCTTTGTCCCAGGAGTCGATCGCTTCCTCGTAGCGTCTTAGATTAACCAAGGCAACGCCTCGGTTGTTCCAGGCTTCGTGATAGTCCCGTTTGCTTTTGAGGGCTTCGTCGTAGGACCCGATCGCTTCCTCGTAGCGTCTTAGATTAACCAGGACATTGCCTCGGTTGTTCCAGGCTTCATGATAGTCTGGTTTGCTTTTGAGGGCTTCGTCCCAGGAGTCGATCGCTTCCTCGTAGCGTCCTAGATTAACCAAGGCAATGCCTCGGTTGTACCAGGCTTCGTGATAGTCCGGTTTGCTTTTGAGGGCTTCGTCCCAGGAGTCGATCGCTTGCTGGTGCTGTCCTAGCTCAGCCAGGGCAATGCCTTTTTCAAACCAAACAAAAGCAAGCCCGAAATTGCTCCTTGCCAAAACTTCTGGATCTGTGATTGCAGGTATCAGGCGTTGCAAAATGGACAATAGCTTGCTGAACGCTTCCAGGGCTTGCGGATATCGTTTGAGTTCAGACATTGCAAAGCCAAAGCCAAAAAGCGAAGACAGCATCTCGATTGGATGTTGGTCTGCCAATTCCTGAAGCAGGCGAGACAGGGCTGGAACGTATTCCCCCACCTCTACGCGCTTATTTGCTGCCTCAATCTGTCCTTCGCTGGGGTTGAGAATGTCTTGTGCGGCAATCAGATAACACAACGTGCGGTTAATCTGCCAGCGATGCCACCAGGTAAATTGACGCGGTTGATTCCATCGGTTTGCAATGAGGACAGCCGTTGGCGCAACCGTAAACTCAGTAAGCACGACGTTGACCTGACGCAGCAGACCGATCGCAGCGTAGATGTGAGGAGCATAAGCAAGTTTCTCAGCTTCCCGATATCGCTTCTCCCAGCTTCCCTTCAGCGTCGGGGTAAAAACCTGGGTTAATGGTTCACCCGATCGCCGCGCATCCTTCAAATTCAACACCATCACCCGAAAAGTTCGATCGCTCTTTTCTGCTAACTTTTGGTAATCCTGCGGATCAGCTTCAACCGTTTGCGGATCGACTGTGTTTTGCAGCAGTTCTACCAGCGCGATCACATCCGGTTCTGGTAATGAATACTGAGCAAATCGATCGCGCCACAGTTTTGGATACTGATCTAGCCCCAACTTTTCGAGTTCGCTGGGTTCGCCTTCCCGCTCAGGAATTGTTTCATTCCGGGCAGTCGCAATCACGCGAATTTCTTCTGGACGGCAGCCTCGGTCATAAGCCTCCAGCAGTTCCAGCAGTCGTTCTGGCAAAGGCGACAAACCTAACTGAAGCGCATTGCCTGATTTGTCCTTGCGCCATGCTGCCTCCTGATCCAGAGGACGATTCAAATCATCAAACCAGAAGAGAATCTGTCGGTCTGTTCCAATTCGTTCGAGCGGCAATTGGCTTGGCTTCCTGATTGCCTGCCATTCCCAAGACTTTAATTTGAGAATTGTCCATCCGTCTTGATTGAAGCTGGCTGCTAGCTCTGCTGCCTCCCGTGATTTGCCGATTCCTGACTTGCCCAGAATTAAGACCGATCGCCGTTCCTTGAGCAACTGTTCCAACTCTTTTTGAACGTTTCGATCGGCATCTCGTTTCTGATAATGAATATTAAAGTCTGCAAGTGGATCGTCAGGATCATCATTATTACTGCCAATCAGTTGCCGCACAATACCTGGAGAGCGAGGAGCAATAATCTCAAACGGAAACGTATCTGGCAGTTCAACAGGCTGATGCGATTTCCTGCGGGCAAGTCGCTTTTTCAAAAAGCCAAAAACGGGTCTAAGCGGTCCAAAAAGGATTGCCAAAACTCCAAGTGCAGCCAGAATTCCAGACAAATTAGGCTCGATCGAGGCAAACCACTGCCAGACCACACCTAACAATTCTTGGAGATGTTTAAGCCAGCTTGCCGTCATCACCCCTGCTACCGCCGCATTGACCAAATTCTAACCGCTTCAGCAAAACTAGAAGCGACTGTTAATCGTCGAAGCTTGATTTCCCAGGCAGAAATCCCAATGTTTTACAGCAGTTTTTAGGTAATTAGCCCCTTTTCTATTAAGCTAACGAGTGGACAATCTATCAAGTTGGTGAAATGCCTGTCGCTTACTCAACGGATTTACGCACTCGTGTAA
>JACJNZ010000038.1 GCA_014695325.1 Cyanobacteria bacterium FACHB-502
CATCGCAAACCGAAACGAGGAGAGTTGAGTCCGCAGCAAAAGGAGGAGAATCGAGCCTTAAGTCAATCGCGAGTGGTCTGTGAAAATGCGTTTGCTGGAGTCAAGCGTTACAATGCGGTGAGCGCTATCTATCGCAATCGAAAAGCGGAGTTTGATGATCACCTTATGCTAACCGCAGCAGGATTATGGAACTTCTACCTGACTGCGGCATAGGAAGAACTTGAAAGGTCGCATTGGCTAGCTCTGTTCTTATTTCCCGACAACTCTATTGAGTGTCTCCGGACAAACGTGACCACAAATAGCAGTGTCACAGATTTGATAATGTTTTTAGAGAAAGGTGAGTAGATTTTATGTATTAGGACATATATAGCAAAAAGGCCGTGAACTAAGCGAAAATGAACAAACTAGGATTGGTGCTCTCGTCCGTTCTAATTCTTCTATTTAGTTGCTTGCCTGCCGTCCGTGCTACTACCGAAGGGCAAATCACCTTCAACAACGGCAGTCCAGAACCTCTCAGTACACAAGTCTTTAACAACGATTTGGGCACAGGAAAAACTGATAATCGAATCGTAGTTGAACTGACAGTTGATAAAAGCTTGCTGTGGGCTGGGGATCAGTTTCGGACGGTTATCATCTCCGGTAGCAACGCAAATTGTTTTGCGAGAGACTATATCCGTGGAAAACTGATCAGTGAACTTCGAGGATACTGCAACTTTCCATCCGGCTCCTTCGAGGAGATTGTCAATGGCAAGAAAATAGCGCAAACGATCAAAGTTAACTTTGATCCAATCGTCCTTGAAGGCGAGAAGGAAAGGGCAAATCGGGAAATTTTAGCCCGTTAGAGGCTTACGAATAGAAACGTACCATCAGGCAATAGCAGCACAACGTTCACAATCACCGGACTCAAATAACATCTGGTACTCACCACCATACTTTAAAGTTCCGGTGCATTGCGCTTGTTAGGCACCAGGGTTGGACGATGGAAGTGGACAGACTTCCATGCCTTGAATCAAGCCATGCTCAATGGTGAAACGGTGGCCGACGTGCTCATTGGCAAGTACGGTTCCGTCCAGATCGCGCACGACCTGATGCACCTCGACCAAGATCTGCCCATCATCCTCTAGGTGAAAGGCAACCGGCTCGACGTGGCCATCGATCTCGTTCCACTGCTCTGTCCAGTAAGCGCGGACTGCTTCAGGTCCATAGACAAAACCACCTTTGAAGGCTCTCGGCCAATGCACGTCGGGAGTCATGAGGGCGAGGGCGGCATCAATGTCACGCGCGTTAAAGGCGACATACGCTGTGCGTAGCAGCTCAATTTCTGGTGCAGGTTGATCTGGCATAAGAAGTAGGTGAAAGAGATGGGACAGTGTCTAACTTGCTATTGGACGAATTTTCTCCCTTCTATTGGGATGCTCGCTACTATCGCCTTTTGTGGACACCCTACAATAGTCTTAGCCTCAACCTGCCGTCTCATCCAATTCTGCTAAAATTATCCTAATCCTGCTTGGGATGTGAAATCTTGACTGGGTTAAAGCCCATCATGAATCATGCAACCTCCACACTTGATCTTACAAACCAGCAGGAAGCAGCGCGAGTGCTGCCACAAACACCCCTAGTTGCTAGCTATCATACGGGATGGAAAGGGTTAACTTTCATCCACTACTGCCATCCTCCCCACAAAACGGTGGAGCATTGCCTTCTACAACATTCACTGGTGATCACAGACCCCAAAAGTTGCTTTCAGGCAGAGCGTCGTTTGGACGGCAAATTTAAACACTACGCCCACGGTAACGGTCGCGTAGATGTTATCCCAGCATTTCTAAGTCGTTGGACAAGCTGGGATCAGGAAGTCGAGTTTTCGGTGATTGCGATTTGTCCAACATTGTTGAATCAAACCACTCAGGAATTGATGCAGCATGAAATAGAACTGATTCCACAGTTTTCGATTGATGATCCGGTAATCCAGCAATTAGCCCTCGCGCTCAAGACGGAAATCCAAACGGGTTGTATGTCTGGCAGGTTGTATGGCGAGTCATTGGGAACAGCTCTTGCCGCTCGTTTGTTGCAGAACTATGCAGTCAGCAAACCTTCGCTTGAGTTTAAAGCCAACGGTTTACCCCAATCACAGTTGGAGCGAGCCATTGATTACATAAAGGAGAATTTGGCACAAGATTTATCGATTTTGGATTTGGCAAGCCTGACTAGCATGAGCGAATCCCAGTTTAGCCGATCCTTCAAGCAATCGGTGGGGATTGCGCCCTATCAGTATTTGATGCAACAACGTGTGGAACGAGCCAAGCAATTACTGAAACAGCAAGCAATTTCAATTAGCGACATTGCTCTAGATTGTGGCTTTGCAAATCAAACTCATCTAACAAAAGTCTTCCGTCAGATGACAGGGGTGACACCCAAAGCTTATCAAAAGCGATGATCCAAAGTGGATTTTGGGGTCACAATCTACGCACTGCAAGATGTAAGCCTAACAACTAAGCTTACCGGACGTAGACAACCTCTCGAACAACCAACCAGCCTCATCGTTCCGGTATAGCAACTTGTTAGGTGGTGACTTTATGCTACCAATTCATAACAAGCGGCAACTGAGGTCGGAAATCTACCTGTTTCCCCTGCACTTCTCCATCAAACCTAAGTTCTAGACAGCACTCTGCTCCTCCTTGTAGCTTTATCTGCTTTGTATCACTGGATCATTCACGCGCAAGAGGGGGATTTGCGCGGACAGAGGATAGTCCGAAATTTCGGAAACCAGTCCGAAGAATCGGAAGCCAGTCCGAAATCTAGGAACGAATTCCGAAATTTAGGAAGCCAGTCCGAGGTTTTGGAAAACCGATCGCCGAACTCCAGACAAAGGTTCTAGATCGCCTCAGATCTCTCAGACTATTCAGACTCTCTCAGATAGCCCCCGCCCACCTCAGAGAGAGAGCTACTGAATTTTGTGATCGGACGAATTAAGGGAACCGAGGGAATTAAGCAGCCCAGAGCCTATGCGATCGGGGTACTAGAGAAGGATCGGGAGTATTGGGAAGAGGAATTCTATAAGCACCAGCAGTGCACGGCACAGACTGATCTTCCGCCGCCCGTTCCGCCGCCTAAATTTTTTGATGAGCGAGAAAGCTTGATGGGTTTGATCAGGCACTGCCAGGACCAGCAGAAGCCGCTCTCTACTACGGTAAAACAACGCGCCCAGGAACTAGGAATTCGCCTTACAGGAGCATCTACCGATGGAAATGATAGTATCGGCCGAGATACCAGCCCCTCTCTACAGGCTGCTACGCAAGGCATTAGACGAGAATCCAGAGCTGAACTACGATCGCCTCATCTCTGAAGGCATCGCCCACTGTCTCAACCTAAATCAGCAAAATTAGGGAGAGCAGTACCAATGGAACTATTCGACACAAGCCAATATGTGACAGCCAAGCCTCCTGACCTGGAAGGATACGATCCGGACTGGGATAAGCCTTCTCTTACAATCGTTATCCCCAGAACAGCCATACCCACTCCAGAGCCAGGGAGTACGATCGCCACCCGTTCAGGATCAGCAATAGTGACCCGGACGGAGGTTTTTGGGATAGAGCCTGTGATCCGGGGCGATTACGGTAGCGGCATCGAGCAGCCACATACGATCGAGGATTTATTACCCTTCCAAGTCGGTGATGTTGTCCAGTATCACTCTGGTAGAACTACACCCCAGGGCACGATCGATCGCCTTCTGGGCAGCGGAGCCAGTATCGACGAGGGACATTCCTACAAAAGTTAGGTTGAGTTCAAGCACCTGAAGCTGGTCAGCCGACCCTTCGGAGTGAAAGGGAATTCTTCTGTACTATCATCTCCAGTACAGCCGCAGCAAACGGACGGAAAGCGGAAGCGGCGATACTCTCCTAAAGGAAAAGCGGTGGGCTGGATCGAGGAACGAGAGGGGAATCTCAAGCGCAAGAATCCCTCAGTGTCCTATTACTACTGCTGGATGGACGACGGCAGGAAGCGATCCACTTATATCCCGGTCAGTCAGATTCGCCAGATTCGAGCAATGGTTGACAATCGCTGTTCTGGGGATGAGATTCTAGCCGCGATTACGAAGCAGCCCAAACCTCACCGCACGGAGACCTCAAAGCCATGAAGATCATTACACTCCATCAGCCCTGGGCTTCGCTCATTGCGTTGGGGCTAAAGAAATACGAAACCCGGCACTGGTTAACGGATTATCGGGGAGAGCTGCTGATCCATGCAGCCAAGACCAAAGCAACCGTTGAGACAATGGCTGTTTTTTGGAATGCATTGGTACTAGGAGGCGTTGATCGGAGTCAGTTTTTCACCCTTGAGTCCTCTCGCGAGGCAGGATGGAATGTTCATCCCCTGGATCCACAGAACACTTATGGGCAAATCATCGCAACCTCTCAGCTCGCAGATTGCTTGAAGATGACCAATCGCTTCATCAACGAACAGACCGAGCTGGAGCGATCGGTTGGCTTTTGGGAAGTGGGGCGCTTTGCCCTACGGCTGGATGATGTTAGACCGCTGCCCAACCCAATTCCCTTTAAGTCGCGCCAGGGGAAGCTGCTGGACGCACCCAGAGAAATCATTGAACAGGTAGGGAGGACGGTATGAGCGATACGGATGGGTGAGTCAAGCTATCTGCTGAGACGACTTGGAATAAGGAACAGCCAGAGCAGCCACCGACATTAAAACTACGAGTTAAGCGAACACAGTACACCTTACGAGCGCAGATGACGCGATCACAGATGGCCAAAGCCCTACGTGAATGATTTGTAATTTCTGAACTATCCCCCAGCTGTCTACTCACTAACTCACTGAACCCATGACTAAGACTCCTGCCAAGCGCACTCCTAAACCCAAAGCTACCCTGCCCTCCGATTCTGAACTAGTGACGATCGCGGAGGCATCTAAGCGGCTTGGTGAAGGGTACTCCCGCAGCAGCATTATCCGGCGGATTGATAAAACGAAGGAATGGGTAGAAGGTATCCATTGGATTGACGATCGCCCCCTAAATTCAGGAAAACGGATTATTAAGATCAACCTGACTGAGGTGAATAAATTGCGAGCGACCCCGGCAGCTTTCCGGTAGTTTCAGCAGGTGAAACTAAGGAGAACCAGGCGGCAGCGGGCGATTGTCCCGATTAATTAATGCTTCATAGACACGGCGATAAGTCGCTTTATCAATCCAGGCACGATAGGTTCTAATGTGAACCTGAATGCTGTGTCCCATTAATCCGGCTGCAAGGTCTGGCGGTAGCGAAAATTCAAAGCATCGCCTTGCATAGCAGTGGCGCAAATCATAAGGCTTAAAGGGAATCTTGCGATCGTAAAACTCACCCGATACCTTTGTCCCACGCTGGGAATTGGAAAGCTTCTCAAACTGCTGGAAGTCTGGCAGCTTCCTATTTTCTAATTGCCATACCTCAGCCCATTCGGGATAAAGCGGATAAACAAATCTTTCCTGCTTGGTCTTATTTGTATCCGGCACAATTACCACTGGAAACTCTGATAAGTCAGCAATAAATACTTCATGATTTCTCAATCCGTATGTTGCCATCATCCCCAGAACCCAACGCCAGCCTTCATGTTTGAGTTCATTCATAACTTGCACAATCAGGCTATCCGATGGTAACGATCGTGGATTCACACGATGTGCAGAGTAAGAGCCGACGAGATGACTAAAATAGACTTGTCGGGAAATAAGCAAGAATAGAAGGCAGAAATGGGATAAGCAAATGCTGGATATTGAACGGGTGCTGACACAAGACCGCTTGCTGCGCGCTTTAACTGGCTTGAATCG
>JACJNZ010000039.1 GCA_014695325.1 Cyanobacteria bacterium FACHB-502
GAAGAGTTGACTCAGCAATTGCAGCAGTTGCAACGCCAGACGATTGCGTCTTTAACCGGTTGGGATTACATTCTCAATGCTTTATCTGTAGCAGGTATTTATTGAATTGGTATAAGACGAACAACCAAACTTATGAGCCAAACTCATGCTAAGGAGAAGGATAGCAAGGTCGGCGATCGATTAGACGGGAATGAGTGGCGATCGAATAAAGGCGATTTCAAGAGCCAGCGAGGAGGCAGCGTTGACACTGCGAGATAGAAAGAACCCCTGGCAGCAAAACCGCGTCCAGCTCTCCTAAAGGCTTCAAAGTCCTCCGGGATTAGGAAATTGAGGAAGTTGAGGAGGCAACACAGGATCTCTGAGGCTCCTCAAACACCTTCTAATCTGACTCATCTGAAAAGAATTCCTGCCCTTCGCGCTGATTTATTCCCTATCCGGCAATTTCCTGCTCCCATAGTTCTTCCAGCCGAGTTGTATACTCTGCATTCACTACCGGAACCGTATTCCCGGTCAACTCCTTGAGCGGAATCCCGTAGGCTGCCTCTACCTTCGCGAATTCCTGCTGAAGGTTCGACGGCACTTTGGTCACATCCAGCAATGGCGGATCACCCCAGACTTCCGGCTTGAATTTTTGCAGTTGCCCCTCTGGACTGGAGAGGAGATTTGCGAGGATCATTGCGCCTGCCGGATTGCTGGCATTCACCGGAATCGCAGTAAACGATGGATCATTAAGCGACACTCCCGGAATGGTAAACGCTTTGGTCGTTTTGGGAAGTTGTCCGGTTGCTAAGCCTTCTGCCACGCTGGAGACAAAGACAGGCATCATCCAGATTTCCCCGTTGGCGAAAAGCTCCTGCAAGCGAGTCTGGGTTGGCGGATAGGTTTCGCCCCGTCGCCAGAGGTGAGGCTCCAGTTCTTTCAGATAGCTCGTCACTTTGGGCGAATTCTGGTTCCACAGATCCTCGTTAAACTTTTCGCCCGCATACTGCTGATAGCCCCCCGTGACGCCATAAAGTGCCGTGAGCAAAAAGCGGCTTCCGTCAAAAACAGGCGGCGCAGCGTAGGCAAACCGTCCCGGATTGGCTTTTGCCCAGTCGAGCAATTCCTGATAGTTGGTGGGAGCACGATCGACTTTTGCGCTATCCATTGCCATCACATAATAGGAACCCGTGTAGGGAGCTTCAAAGCCATCGATCGGCAAGCCAAAATCAGACGTAACCGCTGGATTGTTCAGGTCGTAGTGCTGCATTGCGGGCAATTTCTCGGTGAAGGGTCCGAGCAGCAAATTTCCCTGCTTCATCGTGCGAAAGTTTTCACCGTTGATCCAGATCAGGTCGATGCCGCCGCCTTTGGTTTGTCCTGCCTGCACTTCGCCCGCAACTTTATTCACCGCTTCCACTGTGTCGTTAAGGGGAACGCGATTGAGCGTCAGGCTATATTGGTTCTTGAGCTGATCCGCAACCCAGCGATCGGCAAAGGCGTTGATATTGTCACTGCCCCCCCACATTGCCCAGTTCACCGTGGTTCCTTTTACAGCGGTGAGGACACCATTCCAGGAAGCCGTTTTGGGATCAAAGCCAGAGGGCGCGGTAGATTGTTGATTTTGAGCGCAGTTGCTCACCAGCGTGGCAAGATAGGCACTGCCCGACAGCAGCAGAAACCGACGACGCGAAAGGGAATCGATCATATTAATCTGATTAATCTGAAAACAACTCAGAGGTTATGCGAATGGGCACAGGGCGATGAATAGCGTATGGGAATAAGTCCACAAACAAATATAGCGAATTGTGCAAACCCTGAGGACAAACGAATGATTTATGAAGAGATTCAGTCAGCGATCGCTCAGGGAAGAAACGAGAAGAACAAAGGAATTCTACAGGTCGCTGAATTCCTGCTGCTTAGAGTTTGGTTTAATTACAGATTGCATTCCCCGAAATACCACCTTATAAAGCAATTTACTGTCCTGCGGTAGATGTTTCTGTCACTGGAAAACACCACAGCGCATCGAGTGGCAGCACAGCCCAAACGGTCTGGTCGATGTGCCAATCCTGACCGGGTGTCGTCCAAACTTGCAGCGTTAAATCGCCAGCAGTGAGGGTGAGTCGTCGCTGTGTGCCCATAAATCGATTTACGGTTACGATTGCTTGAATGCAGTTCACGGTCTCGATCGGCGCAGGGAAAATTTGAATTTGTTCGGGGCGAATTGTGACCCAGACCCTTCCTTCAGCAGGCTGTTGACTGGTGAGAATTTGACGATTCTCTAAAGTCCATTGCGTTCCCCTTGCCTCCGCCAAAAAGAAATTCACGCCACCCATAAAGCGAGCCGTTCTTTCATCAACAGGCTGACCATAAAGCTGCTCTGGAGGTGCGACCTGCCGTAAACGTCCGTCAAACATGAGCGCGATTCGCTGCGCCATCACCACCGCTTCTGACTGATCATGCGTGACAACCAGCATGGTGATTCCAGTGTCTGCCTGCAAGCGCAAAATTAGCTCCTGCATTTCTTCGCGCAGATTCGCATCGAGGGCAGAGAGGGGTTCATCGAGCAGCAGCAGCTTGGGCTGAATAATCAGCGATCGTGCCAGAGCGACCCGCTGCGCCTGACCGCCAGAGAGTTCAGCAGGTTTTCGGTTGGCAAAGCCTTCCAACTGCACCTGACTGAGGATTAATTTTGCTTTTGACTCGCGATCGACCCGATTCACGCCACGCATTTTTAGCCCAAACGCCACATTCTCGCCCACCGTCAAATGGGGAAACAGCAAGCCGCGCTGAAGCACCAAGGCGATATCTCGCTTTTCCGGCGGCACAGCGTTGAGGGTTTTGCCATCCAGGACGATCGATCCCGTATCCGGTCGCCGCATTCCCGCAATCATTTGCAGCGTCGTCGATTTGCCGCAGCCCGATGGACCCAGCAACGCCAAAATTTCGCCTGCATTCACGCTGAGCCATAAATCTTGAACTGCCGTTACGTCCTGAAAACGTTTCGTCAAATTTTGCAGCAGCAAATGTTCCATCATGTTTCCTGGACGTTCTCCTAGACGTTTCCCCAGATGCTTCCCCAGATGTTTCCTTAGACATTCCCCAGCCCACCTAACGCCACATCATTTTGCAGCGATCGACTTGCCAACACTAAGAATACTAAACCGGGAACGACCGAAGTGATGGCAACGGCTGCGGTTAAGCCTTGATTGCCGCCTTGCAGCAGCGTAAACAGCACCATCGGCAGGGTAAATACTCGTCCGCCTCCCACAATAAACGTCAGCAGGAACTCATTCCAGGAAATGAGAAACGCAAACAGCGCGCCCACAACCACACCGGGCGCAATCAGCGGTAGCGTCACCTGCAAAAAAGTCTGGATTGGGGAAGCTCCTAGCGATCGTGCCTGAATCTCGTAGCCCGTCTCAAAATTAGCAAACACACTCGCCAGCACCAGCGTCATGTAGGGAATTGTCGGCATTAAATGCACCAGCGCCACACCTGCCAACGTCCCGTTCAGCCCCAGCCGAATCAGCACAAACTGAATTCCCATTAGCGTTGCCAGCGGAGACACAATAATCGGCGTCAGCAAAAACAGCTTCAGAACTGCCTTCCCCGGAAACGCCATCATCCCCAAAGCCCGCCCCGCCGGAAGCCCTACCAGCAAGGATAGAACAGTTGTAATCAGGGCGATCGTCAAACTTTGCAGCAGTCCCTCTGCCACTCTCGCCGTGCCAAACAGAACTTCTGTCCAATGCTCCAGCGTCCACTGAACAGGGATAAGCTGCGGAAAAAACCAGCCCTGCGCGAACGACCAAATCAACAGCGGCAGGAACGGTAGGAATAGAACGACGATGATCAGAAAAAGTAAACTATTTCGCATTCTCAAGAATGGTTGAGAGGTCATAAATGTCCTACATTGCCCCCTGAGTTTTCTAACTTTAGGGGACTTTGAGAGCGAGCGAAGAGCCAGGCTTTTCAGGAATGGGCATTTTTCCTAAAGTCTCTCCTGCCAAGCCCAGTACCAGGTTTTCAGGCAAACGGCAGTGCCTTCAAGTTTGACGGCGGGAAGTAATTTGCAAGTAAACCACAATCAGCCCGATCGCAATCACCGCCAGAATCAACCCCAGGGCGATCGCTTCAGGACGACTTGCCAGATCGCTATCGGTAAACGATCGGTAAACGAGAACAGGCAGGGTACGAGGACGAGTTGAACCAAGCAAAAAAGGCACTTCAAAGGACGAAAAGATGTATCCAAAGACAATCAAACTGGACGACAAAATTCCCGGTTTCATCATCGGAAAAGTAACATTCCAGAAGCACTGCCAGCGATTCGCGCCCAACGCACGCGCCTGAGTTTCATATCCAGGATTGATACCGCGCAGAACGGCTAAAAGAATCAGCGTGATAAACGGAATCTCTTTCCAGAGGAAATGCAGAATGACACCGATATTTGCTACATCGTTAACCAGCAGTGGAAAATTCTGATCCGACTGAATCCAGCCCAGCGTAAACGCAATCCGCGACAGCAGACCGCTCGGCGACAGCAACAGCAGCATTCCTGTTACGCCAACCAGGTGGGGAATGGGCAACGTAATCTGACAGGCAAAACTCGCCCATCGTCCCGCCGATCGCAGCAGCAAGGCTAATCCCACGCTGAGAATGGTTGAAAGCCCGGTTGAGACAACCGCAATATAAAAGCTAAGCCACAGCGATCGCCAAACTTCTGAGCTGGCAAAAACTGATCGATAGGCTGCCAGGTTAGGCTGTCCTGAACCAAGAATCGTCAGTAGCCCCAAACTTTGCAGCAGTGCCAGAATCAGTCCACCGCCGAACAAAAGACCAACCACGCTCAGCGCAGGCAGCAGCAGCAAATACGCCCGTCCCGTCTGCCCCAGTTCACGCAGGTTGAACCCCCTTTGTCTCCCAGGTTTGCTAATCTGCACCCGATTCCTCCAGCCATTGCATTACTTCCTGCCACAGTTCTGGAAACTGCTGACGGCTTTGCTCCAGTCGTCTCATGCGTTCCTTTGCGCTGAAACTTTCCTCTGAGCCAGCATACCAGCGATTTGCCGTAATCCAATAGCCTGCTGTCCAGCACAGCGATCGAACTGCAGGATACACTCCAAACGCCGCAAAATGCCGAGCAATCCGATTCGCTAAATCCTGATTCTCCAGCGCATCATAATAGCACTGCAAAAAGAAGGCGCGATCGGCTGTGGGTAAGCGGTAATTCTGACAGCGAACGATCGTTACAGGCGATAGAAAATGCCCTAAATCCCCTGCTGGAGAGCCTAACTCTGCCCATTCCCAATCGATCAGACGGGCCTGGCGATCGTTCACCACCCAATTCTCATAGGTGTGATCGCTATGCACCAAACAAAGATGGGGAGATTCTCGCAGCCATTCCTCGCGCCATAAATTTTGCTCTGCTTTTTTCAGTACCGCTTCTATCATCGCCACAATCTCTGGATCGGCATCGGCAGAATCTAGATAGGGCTGAGCATATTGTTTTGCTTCCTGGTAAAACAGCGTTAATGGTTCCTGAATCATCGGTACAGCATTTTTGAGACGATCGATTTCATAGCCTTTCTGAGACGGCAAAGAATGCAGCCGCGCTAAAGTCTCAGCACATTTTTGCAGATGCACTCGACTATAATTCAGTGAATCTCCTGGAAGATAGCCAGTAATCAAATAAGTATAGGAAAAATCATTCGATCGTTCTAACTGGGCTGCAATAAGCTGATGCCCAATTTCCGTACCATTTAGATATTCAAGAATTGATTTTTCAAACCGCGTAACGCGTCGAATATCCCCTTCAAATCGCTGATTCGGTGTGTTGACTGCAACTCGCACAATTTGCCGATCGCCCAATCGAAAAATAACGTTTGCCTCTCCGTGGGCGAATAGCTGAACTGGATCAGTAAGCGATCGGGTTTGTTGCAGATGAGCGGTGAGCCGCTGCTGAAGTTGGGATAAATCGATCGATTGGGTGGGCATAAGGGCAATCGCCAATAGACGCTATCTTGCCCTAGAATACCAATTTCCTGGAAGTCGAAATGGCTTACTCAACTTATACTCATGCCAATCATAAAGTGGTTGATAGCCGATCGCCAGAATTTCTTCGTTTTCCTCTACAATCGCAATTCGCGGCGGCTTAGAAAAGCGATCGGGAAAATGAATCCATCGTAGCAACAACGCCAGCAGCAAATTATGCTCAGCTTCAGCATGAAGCAGGTAGGACTGAACCCGATCGCTCAACAATGGAACGGATTGAAACTGCTCGATTCCCTTCAGAAAATGCAGTTACATGGATGTTTAACTCAGTTGGAACTTCTAGAACTTCGTGCGAATCACCCGTTCTCCCAGTTGCCGATCGACTGCCGATTCGCCCAAATCGCGCACCACAAACGATCGTTGTAGCCAGCGATCGAAACCATCATAACGAGGCACAAACGAAGACCGTCCGTGAACGGTGCGCCGATTGTCGATGCAGAGCAGATCGCCAGAGTTCAGCTTGACTCCCCGATAAACGGACACAACGGCATCTTTAAGAGCTTCTAGCGCTGCTTCTGCTTCAGGCGTGATTGCCGTCATCAAATCCTCGTCGTAGTTGAGGAACGGGTCGTGACGGTTGCCGTACAGCACAGGCAGCACCGGACCGTTGCCCTTCACGGTTTGCAAATTGCCAAAGGAATAGTCGATGCCCGTTCGATAAAGCGGCTGAAACAGAAGTTCTCGATGGGCGTCTGACAACAGCGGCAGAGCATGGCTAATACTGGCATAAGTCGTTTCGGCAGCGCGATCGTGATCCGGGCGCAGACAATAAAGCAGCAAATATTCCGGCGCATAGGGATGAAACACCGTTTCGCGATGAAACTGAAGCTGCACCTGAGAACCGCTCGAAGCCTGAATTTTCTCGGTTCCTTTTACTGGAGCAAGATTTTGAAACAGATCGCCGTTTTTCTCTTGAATGTAGGACACCAGATGCCCCAGACGGCTGCCGATCATCGCTAAACAGCGTTCGCTGACGTGGGTTTTCTTTTCCGCCGTTTGCTTCGCAGTTCCCCGGAGGGGTAATCGCTTCGCGTCAGACGGTGTATGAATTTGCGGAAGGTCTGGCTCGATCGGCAACCCTCGCAGCAGCAAAATCCCTTCCGGGTTGGAATGCACTTGAAACTCCAGCAGTGCCCGGCGCAGGAAGCGAGGCATCTCGTCCGCCCGCATTTCACACTCAAACAAAAATTCCTCGGTTTCCTCGTAGGGATCGGCTCCAGGCGTGAGAAACAACGCTAAAGTCTGCTCGTCCAACTCGTAGCGGTCCACCAGATGCAGCGCGTGAGAAGCGACCTTAACGGTTTGCATCACAGCCTCCTTGATCCTTAATGATCCGAAAGATTCATGCACAGGAATGTGCGAAGGGCGATCCTAGCTTATCTTTCTTCTCAAAATTGCTGCCAGGGAGACAATGCGGAGGGATTGCTCCAATTGATCCAGAAGCCGGCTTGATCCAGAAGTCGGCAGTAGGCTTCACCAAACCTACGATCGCATTCTCAAAATGCTAATCACTCTGATCAGAACCGCTTTCACCTGGACTCTCACTCCTTGGCTCAAACGCTAACCCCTCACTCCCTCACACTCCTCCAAATACCGCCCGATCGCCCGCTCGAGAGTCGGTAGCAAAATGCCCCGTTCACTGGAAAGTGCACTGTACATTGGACGCGGAGCAGTGAAGCCGAGATCTTCAGTAGGACGGGCTTCAATTTGAGGTGATCGCATTCCTGCCATTTCTGCTGCTTGCCGCGCCAGGTTTGCCCAGGTGATTTCGCCCGGATTTGCCAGATGCCACAAACCGCATTCGCCGTCGATCAGCAGATCCAGCGTGGTATTTACCAGATCAGGGACGTAGGTGGGGGAAACGATCGCATCTTCTGCCGCCACAAACGGTTTCCCAGCCGCCAGGGTTCTGAGGGCGATTGTCACGAAATTGTGCTGATCCCAGGGTCCGAAGAAGGCACTGGTGCGAATCACCAAAGCGCAGGGATGGGCAGATAGCACCCACTGTTCAGCAGTTGCCTTGCTGTGTCCGTAAACGTTAAGTGGCGCGACATCGTGGCTTTCGAGATAGGGCTGGGTTTGGTTGCCGTCAAACACCAAGTCTGAGGAGAAAGTGACATAGCCAACATTGTGCTGCACACAAGACTGCGCCAGAATTGCCGCCCCTTCCGCGTTGATTTGCCGACATGCCTGGGGTTCATGTTCTGCGTCATCGACCCGCACATAGCCCGCCGTGTTAATCACTGCCCAGGGCTTTAGCTCTGCCAAAACGCGATCGACCGATTCCCGCTGAGTAATATCCATTTCCCGGCGAGACAGTAGCCGATAGGGAATTCCCCGAACTTCACAAATGCGAGCAAATGCCCGTCCCAGCGTTCCAGTCGCGCCTGTAATCAGCACCGGGGCAACGGTATCGAGTCGGGCCGAAACCGATGGCTGCACGGCGATACCTCCCTGCTCCTGACAGTTTACGGGCGGATAAAGAAGGCGATCGTCCCGTTTCCACCAGCCCGGAATTTCGAGCAATGGATGCTGATAATCTCGTCCTTCGCCGAAATAGCGCATCATCAGGGCTAACGCAGTCGGACGCGGGGCAGGAGCGCGGAGGTCAAACACGCCAGGTTCGTAAAAGCCCTCATTGCGGGTGAGCAGCGTATTCCAGTCATAAGCCCCCAGCAGTGACCAAACCGTAACCGCCTGAATTAGAATGCCTTCCTGTTGCAACGCCTGAGCATCTTGCCAGACTTCCTGGAGCCAGCGCAATTGCTCTTCGCGAGTGCAGCCCAAATGCACTTCTGTAACGGCGACGCGAGGCGATTCTCCCTGCGGGGTGATCGTTCCTTGGTAGCGATCCCAGACTTCGCGCAGCAAGTCCTTCGGCGTGGGAATGCCTGCGGCACAAACGCGAACCGCTTCCACATCAGCGTATGAGTGCTTGCCGTTGCCACCATGTGTATGGGCAGGATAGCGATCGAGCCGTTCATCCAGAAACCGATCGCTGGTCATGTAGTGGTTAATGCCAAACACATCCGGCGGACAGGGATGCGCCCCAAACCAATCTAGTTCTGCCTCGGTGATGCCTGCCTTCAGCAAATACTTCCACATGGCATGGGTGCGATCGACCCGACCACAAACCAAATCAAATGATAGCCAGCGACGCTCGTTTTCAAATTCTGCCTGATACGCGAGCAGCGGCGTGCTGAACATCTTGCCCAGATCCTCGGTTTGAATCAGCTGAGCGGCAGGATTAATTTCGCGAATCGCCTGCATCGACAGCACCACCGCGCGACATTCGTTCAGCAGACACCGTAAAAACGTAGTATCGTCCCGACCGTGGGGATACCAGAGACCGTATAAGCCGCTAAATCGGGCAGTGGTCAGCGGTTCATTGATCGGCGTGTAGGCATCAATCCAGGGATAGCGCGTTGCGACTGCACGGGCAAACTGAGCTAGCTTTTCGCCAAACTGCGGATCGATCAAACTGGTAGAGGCAGGTCCACTGCCGTGATGCACCAAGCCTGCGATCGGGCGAATGTCCAGCTCCCGCAAACGATTTAGGCGATCGTCTGTCCAGCTCCAGTCGGCGCAATCAATTCCCCCAGGGGCAATGCGCTCCCACACTACCGGATAGCGAATTGCCTTCACACCCAACGCGGCAAACTGCTCCAGATCTTCAGTACGGCTGTAGTGTCCGTTGCGCTCAAGCTGGTCAAAAAATCGATCGCCCACCCGATTTACGGTGCATTCAATGCCAGCCCAAAGTTCCACGATCGGCGTTTGCCCTGCCTGTGTCATGCGGTGTTGCGCTCCAACTGACTGCTAGATTAGCGTTTAACTTTCCGTTTAACTTGCTC
This sequence comes from Cyanobacteria bacterium FACHB-502, assembly GCA_014695325.1. Taxonomy (GTDB): domain Bacteria; phylum Cyanobacteriota; class Cyanobacteriia; order Elainellales; family Elainellaceae; genus Leptolyngbya_A. The sequence continues at coordinate 9,888 of JACJNZ010000039.1, forward strand.
AGCTTGCCGAACTTCCCAATTCTGGCTACCGGATTTTGCCTATGTATTCTGGCTACTGGGTGCTCCCAAGTTTCCTGATGGGTGTTCAGAGCGTTTCAGCCCCCTAGATTCCAATTCTGGGCGACTTTGAGCGATCGAGCGGCAGAAACGGTTCGACAGTCCACCTCAATTGGGGGACAAAGGAATCTTGCAGACGAACAGGCTCTTGGAATCAGCGATCGAAATGGATGTACACAGAAGCCTATTCTGAAAAAAACTTCATTGGCCTGCGGATTTCAAAGTCCCCCACCGTAGAGGAATTTAGGAGGCAATGTAGAACCTCAAACACGTCTCAAGTAGCTGAGAAAATCAACAGTTTTCAATTCACGAACTAGCGATTGATCACCACTTCCAGCGATTCCTTGCTGCTGAGCTGCTTGAAGATTGTCAACGCCTGCGCCACAACCTGATCCATGTTGTAATACTTGTAGGTCGCCAGTCGTCCCACAAAATGCACGTCGGGCGTTGCGTCGGCTAAGGCTTTGTACTTTTTGTACAGCTCGGCGTTTTCCGGACGGGGAACCGGATAGTAGGGGTCGCCCTCGGCTCTGGGATATTCGTACACGATGCTGGTTTTGTTGTGTTCCTGCCCAGTGAGATACTTAAACTCGGTGATGCGTGTATAGAGGTGTTCGTTGGGATAGTTCACCACGGGCGCATCCTGGAAGACGGGCTTATCATGGGTTTCGTGCTTGAACTGGAGCGATCGATAAGGCAGCTTCCCATAGCGATAATCAAAAAATTCATCCACCGGACCCGTGTAGATCATTTCCTTGAAAGGAATGACGTTCATAATTTCCCGATAGTCGGTGTTGAGCATGATTCTGATGTTGGGATTAGTCAACATCCGCTCAAACATCCGTGTAAAGCCGTGCAGCGGCATTGCCTGATAAGTATCGGTGAAATAGCGATCATCCCGGTTTATGCGGGTGGGAACGCGGGCAGTTACGGAGCGATCGAGTTCAGACGGATCCATATCCCACTGTTTGCGCGTGTAGTTGCGGAAGAACTTTTCGTACAGTTCTCGCCCAACCTTACTCACCACCACATCTTCCGAGGTCAAAATCTGGTCACGCGGTTCTGCAACGGATGCAAAAAACTCTTCGACCTGGAATGAAGTTAACTTTAGCCCGTACAGTTTATTAATCGTATCCAGATTGATCGGAATCGGGACAAGCTGACCGTCTACGCTGGCAAGTACACGGTGTTCATAGCGTCGCCACTCAGTAAACTGCGACAAATACTCAAACACATCCCGCGCATTCGTATGGAAAATATGCGGACCATACCGATGCACTAAAATTCCATTGTCATCGTAGTGATCGTAAGCGTTTCCAGCAATGTGATTGCGGCGATCGACAATCAAAACTTTTTTCTCAAGCTGGCTTGCAAGCCGCTCTGCTAAAACGCTGCCTGCGAAACCTGCACCAACTATTAAATAATCAAACATTTAAGACATCCTCTCAGTGAAGTGTTAGCGAATAATGATGTAAATCGTTTAGTCGAATGAAGGGAACAAGATCAAATGCGCTCTAAAAAATCGAGAAGAAGCCTGTAGCGTGAGCACAACCAATGGAGTCTCAGAAATAGATACGTTAGGAAACCACTAACGCATCGACTGTAAATAGTGAACATTGAACGCTTCAAAATTTGGGATTCGATCGAGAGGAGACTCAGCAGCCTCCCCCGTCGTTTCTGCAGCTTAGATTGCCACTTCTTTGTCAGTTACGGCAGACATCGGTTCTTTCGCTGCGCTCTGCGCTGATCGCTTTACTCCCGCTTGAGCAGATTTTCCGGGCTTCGATGCTCCTGCAACGGGTTGCGTCATCGCTTCGCTAAACTGCTGCTGCTTGCGAGCGATCGTCTTTTGCATCAGGTCGCTCATGGTTGACCAGGTGCGATCCCACGAGGTCTGCGACAGAAAAGCATCCACGCGATCGAGCCATTCAGGATCTTGTCCCTGCTGCATCGCCGTTTCGATCGCTGCCACAAACTCCTCAGCCGTTTCAGCAATTTGCACCAAATTCTGCTCGCCATAGGGGCGTACGACATCCCGAATCGGGGTCGAAACAACGGGCTTTCCGCCTGCTAGATATTCGGGCGTTTTCGTGGGGCTGATAAAGCGAGTCGATTCATTCCGGGCAAACGGCAGCAGTGCAACATCCCAGCCTGCCAGATAGTGCGGCAGCTCCGAATAAGATTTGCCGCCAAGATAGTGAATATTGGCATAGCGCGGCAGGCTGGCGGGATCAATCTTCACCACCGGACCAATCATGACAAACTGCCATTCTGGTTTCGCCTGAGCAATTTGATCGAGCAGCGCAATGTCAAAGCGTTCGTCCAGCACACCATAGAAGCCCATGCGAGGATGGGGAATTCCTGCCTGGTCGGCTGGGTCTGCCGGAGCCTGACGCGCCTGATTGAAATGGGCGGCCTCAATGCTGCTGGGAAACGCATACGCCTGCGGATGGCGATCGCGCTTCGCTTCGTAAAGGCTTTGCCCCCCTGTAAAAACCAGGTCTGCCATATCGAACAACCGCTCTTCGCGCTCACGCAGAGCAGGCGGCGCACCTTTGAACGCAGACAGTTCATCCATACAGTCATACACGACTAGCGACGGGGTGAGATGCTCGGCAAGCGGCAGCATCATGGGCGTGTAATACCAGCAGATGTAGTCGTGAATCTCTTGCTCTGCCATCAAGTCATCAATCAACCCTTGCAGAATGGCGATCGTCACATCCTCGGTCAATCCCTTTGGCAAATGAGGGACAGCAACCCACACTCCACACTCGCGCCTGCTCACCTCAAGCCGCCAGTGATTTTCATCGGTGAACATGGGTTCTTCAATGAAAAAGACTCTGCGTTCTGATGCACAGCGACTCAACAAGTGCTGAGGACGCTGGTAAACAAAATCCCATCGCAAGTGGGACAAACAGATCAGATCAGGCATATCAGATGAATATTTGCCGTTAATCTGTTCATTTAAAGGGTGATTCGACATTCTGACCTCAAAAGTTGAAACGAAGTGAAACAGTTAAAGATAAACCTCAAATTGCTTCAGAAATTAGGAAGATAATTCTCAGATCAACGGTTCGTTCACATAGGAAATTGATATCTTCCCTGAACTGAGGAAGGGAACAGGAAGGCAATTCCTCGATTAAAAACTTATCAGTTCTAATTGCTTCTAAACATCCAACTAAAGGATAGATGATGTACGCCTAAAGGGGGATATGCTCAGCCCTGTAGACTGTAGCTACCTCGCACAGTAGAGTTACAAAGCTACTAAACAAGAAGTACTTCTTGGGGTAGAATCTCTATTCTGGCAATAGATTTTCTCAAAGTGCATTGGAGATTAGCAATTATGTAGCAATTCAATGCGAGCATTTATTTTGCCTACATCCTTGAGTTCTTTATTAGCGTGATTGGCTGTTTAAAAAGCAATCTATCAAAAATTTAGGTGTTGAATAATTTCCCCAACTCTAATCAAAAGTTAGGGTTGCTTTAGGAGAGTATTTGAGAATGTTTGAGGACTTTTGAGATGTTTAAAACGAATCAATTGTCCTGTTTTTTTCCTAGATTCGCTATAAATAAAAAACTTTGAGAACTCGGAAGCGAACGAAGCTTTTCCGAGAATTGAAAAGCCAAAATTGGAAAACCAGAACTAGAAAACCAGAGTTGGAAAATTAGCGAAGCAATTCGGCTTATCAGGATGCGATCGGGTTTGCAGCATCGGCCCAGGCGGGGCAGGATGAGCAGTTGCCCTCGCCGGACAATGACAGTAGTGTCACTGAAAGACGGTAATACCACCGAAAAATGAATAAATGTGAAGGAAAAATAAAGCTGAAGGACATATCAAGACGAACCGCTGCAGTTTGACTAAGGGATAAGCCCTTGGGCGGCGCTCGACTTCAGCTCAAGCCTGCAACGGTCACAAAAGTTCTTTTAGCTGCAGCTAGACCCCGTAATGTCTACAAATTCACAGAAATCTTTTCCTAACTTGATGTAAATTTTTAGAAAATCCCCCATTGCACAATATTACTTTTTAAGCAGTGCTCTTATGCTTGAAGCTATGGGTAAAGTAAAAAATATAAGTATATTTTCTGAGGAAAGCGGCGCATGGGTACTTACAAGAACATCATGGAGCTATTGGTCGAGGAGGAAGTCATTCGTCAGTGCAAAACGCTTTCTGCCCGTGCCTCTGCCTATATCAACTCAGAGGAACTGATTGCCTATGCTCTGAATCAACTGCCGCCACTGTATGCGACCAGCGAGCAGGGTTTGGAATACCAGATTCAAAAAGGCAAAATCAAGTTTTCGCCCCAGATTACGCAGGCAGTCCAGAGGGCGATCGCGGCAGTTCGACGTGACCCTTTGCGGCGATACACCCCCCTGAAGCAGAATCAGGCCGCCCCCCTGAGCGACGTGCTGAAACAGGTGCGCCACTTGCTCAAAGATGATGATATTCAGTGGGAAACACTGCCTTCTGCGGTGGAGCGGGCAATCAAGCGGGCAGCTTTTCGGGCAGCTCAGGGCGGCTCTTCGTGGCACGAGCGCACTTCAGCGGATCGAGGCATGGGTAGCCGATCTGCTCAAACGGCTAGAGCTTCTGCGGCGGTTCGTCCGACTGCTCCTGCCCCGTCGATGCCTGCCCCGCCTGCTTCTGCTCCTGCCCCAATCGCCCCAATTGCATCGATGACCAATGGCAATGATCCCGAATATGGCTGGGATGATCCACTCTATTTTTCACGCTAATTCTCTTTGCCCTAACTGCCTTTGCGCTCATTCTCCTCGCGCTAGTCATTCCCTTTGGGTTAGGTAACGCTCAACTTGCTTCTACCTAATCCACGGGCAACGCTCCATCTTCAACCGATCGCACGATCGGGGCGGCGGCTTCAGGCGGCTGAAAAATTGCCTTGAGTGACTGTTCAAGCGTTTCGGCCATGGCAATCCGGTTGGCAAAGGCAACAATAACACGCACCAGGGTCGGGAGCTGGTTTTGCTCCGCTTCAAGATAAAGCGGCTCCACGTACAGCAGCGATTGCTCGATCGGAATGACTAGCAGATTGCCTTGTGTCGCACGAGAGCGTTGCCGGTTCCAGAGGGTGATTTGCTGCGAAATAACCGGGTCCTGATTAATCCGGGCTTCGATCTGCTCTGGACCAAACACTAACTCCTGCTTGGGAAACACGTAGAGCAGCATTCTGCCGTACTGTTCGCCGTCCGATCGCGCTGCCATCCACGCAATCAAGTTATTGCGCTGAGCCGGGGTAAAGGGATAGAGCAGCACAAATTCTTCACTGGAGGCGATCGGCAGCTTGGTAATCAGGTAATACGGCTCAACGCGCTGGGGCTGATTTCCGTAAATTTCGTTAGGCGCACGCCACAAATCTTCCCGGTTATAAAACACCACCGGATCGATCATGTGATATGTCATCAAATGATTAGACTGCACCTGAAACAGATCCACTGGATAGCGAATGTGCTGCTGCAAGGCTTCGGGCATTGCGCTCAAAGGCTGAAACAGATCGGGAAAGATTTGCTGCCAGGTCTGAATGATCGGATCGGTGGGGTCGGCGACGTAGAAATTGACCGAGCCGTGATAAGCATCAATCAGGATTTTTACCGAATTTCGCACATAGTTAAACTCATTTCCCAGCGGGTCAGAATAAGGAAATCGCTCGCTCGTTGTGTAGGCATCGATCATCCAGTACAAATAGCCCTCATCTGGCAGCGGCGAAACCTGACGGGCTGCTCCGCGCTGCCATTGCTTATTGCCGACATCGGCGACCACCAGATAAGGGTTGCTGTCAAATCGTAGAAATGGGGCGATCGTCTGAACCCGCTCCTGAATGCGGCGGCGAAACAGCAGGCGAGTTTCGGTTGTCAAATCATTGTTAAACAGCATCCGCCAATCGCGCAGATATTCCGCAAAGAGCAATCGCTGCCACTGTTGACCGATCGCCACACCACCGCGCCCGTCGTACAGGTTATACACATTTTCGCTGCCGCTGGGATAATCCAGTTCGGGAGTGCGAGTCGGGGTCATCACGTAGGATTTCGTCAGCTCACCGAAATAAATACGCGGTTTGCCCACCGGAATGCTGCTGGCAATGCGATCGCTGCTGGGGCTGCCAGGAATGCCCTGAATGTAGTATTCGGGCAGCCCGCCTTCAGCAACCTGATTCACCGGACTGACCGTAAAGCCGTATCCGTGGGTGTAAACCAAATGCTGATTCACCCAGGTTTTTGCCACTTCTGGAACCGTATCAAAATCCAGTTCGCGGGCAGCAATCAAAACCTGCTGCTGGGTAATTGTCCCGTCTTCGTTGAGCAGCCTGTAGCGATCGATATCTGCCCCCGGAAACTCATAATAGGGGCGAATGCGCTGAAGCTGGCGGTTGGTTTCCAGTAGGGGGCGCGTGTCCCACAGGCGGATGTTATCGATCGTCAGGTCATTTTGCTGAATATCGGCGGCGGCAAGCGTTGGTTCTGGGTTAAACGTCTCAACATCGATTTTGTTCAGGTCAAAGGCTTCGCGGGTAAGGGCAATCGTTCGCTCTAGATAGGGCTGCTCGACCTGAAGCTCGTTGGGCTGCACGACTAGTCGCTGAACGGCAAAAGGTAAAATTTCTCCGCCGATCGCGGCTGCGATACCAAAGGTGATCAGGGCAGTCAGGGGAGTCAGGCGTAATCGCTGAGGTTGTGCTTCGGGCTGAGGCAAGCTAGAGCGGAAGGAACGGGAGCGAGAAGCAACGCCAGAAGAACCACGGGAATTGGCGATCGGATAAGCAATATTAGAAAACTGAAATTCGGGGTCTGCCGAAGTTTGCTTTCCCCGTCGAGGAAGCAGTTCACGATCGCGTCGGACTGAAGGAGCCGATTTTGTAGAGATTTGCCTGCCTGTACCGCGTTTTCTAGGGTGCCAGCCGAAACCCAGTATGAAGGAGCCGATCGACAGCAGGAGTGCAAGTAAACTTAGCCCCGTATCAACAGGTAATTCGATGCTGAGGTTGGTGAAGCTTGCCCCGTAGGAAATCCCCAGCGGCGAGAACAGCAGGCGATAGCGATCGAGCCATTGGCTCAGGGCAACCGTCAGCAGCCAAAAGCCGCCCAGCCGATACAAATGATGCCGCTGCGCCTGTGGAAAGCCCCCGAATTCGCCGCGACTAAGGCTGTCGTTCGATCGCAAATAAAGCAGCAGCACCGAACCGAACGTCAGCACAGATAGCCCGACCAGCCAGAACTGCAAAAGCTGCCAGCAGGGCAGGGTAAAAATAAAAAAGCTCAGGTCTCTGCCGAAAACGGGATCGATCTGGTTGAAAGAAGTGGGATGCAAGCCTGCCAGAATCGTCGTCCACTGTTCAGACATCACCAGTCCAAAACCGAGACTTAGCAGCAGGGCGATCGTCCCCAAAACAAACCGAGGTAGCAGCAGCAGCCCGGTCGTGAGTGCCGCCACCCCTGCCCCTCCCCACAGTCCCCCACCTTGCTGCCCCACGATTTTTCCAATCCAATCTGCCACCGCCTGCGGACGAAACGGCTCTGGAACTGATGGCGATCGATAGGCAACGACTTCCCCGATCGCAGAAGCGGCAAAGCGAGGATGCCAGTGCTGCACCATGGCCTGCCCATACTCAACCCCCAGCAGCGCGATCGTCAAACTCAGCAGCAGAATCAGCGGAAATAGCCGCACCATCCCCTTGCGATGAGAAACACCGGGATCAGGCAGTGCTTTGGCATAATGCTGTGCCTGTCGCCACTGAGTGCCCCACACTGCCAGACTGATCCCTACCGTGACAACTGCTAGCATGAGCTGTGCTTGCAGGCGAGTTGTGAAAACGGACAAATAGTCAACTTCTTGGAACCAGAGGCGTTCTGCAAACAGAAAAATCAGCAGATCGACAAAAAACAGGATGCCGACGATCGCCAGTATTCCTTTCTGCCAGAAGCGGGAAGCGTTTTCTCTGGCGGAGGACGGGGCTAAACGAGATGCGATCGGAGAGCGAAACATAAGGGCACAAAACAGGGGCACAAAACAGGGGCACAAAATGCCTTTCTTTTATTGTGGTTCAGGACGGTTCAAGACGGCTCTCGACAACTCCCACCGCTCCACCTCGTCGGGCATCGCCTGCGCCTGTCATACTGCCCTGGCTAGAGGTGACTGCATGAACCCCGCCAAAAAACATATTCTGTGACTGCCAGCACTCAACCGTCTGATCAAAGGGAAATTGATTAAAGGGAGAACGGTTTGGCAAAGAACCCGCCCGAAACGGTTCCGCTCCCTGAACCGAGAAATGAATTTCGTCGGGGAGCAGTCCTGGCTCCAGGTTAAAAATGCCATTTTCCCAGTGAACTCTTGGCGCAGCCACCGCTTCAGCCACGGGCATCTTAAAATCGAGCAGATTGGAGATCACCTGTAGGATTGCGGTTCGGATTCGGTTAGAGCCGCCCGACCCCAGCACGATCTCAGGCTGTCCGTTCTGCAAAATCATTGTTGGAGCCATCATCGAAGCAATTCGCACATTTTCGCGCCACTGATGAAACCCGATCGGGTGCAGGTCGGATTCGCCCAGCATATTGTTCATCATGATGCCCGTCCCCGGAATGACATAGGAAGAGCCTTCGCCGTTTGAGGAGGTCATGCTGGCTGCGTTGCCGTCCTGATCGATCGCGCTCACATGAGTTGTGCTGCCCCACTTGTTTTCCCACGGACTGTTTTCCAACTGAACGGCATCGCCCAGATTCAGTCCCGCAAGACAGGTTCGCAGCTGCTCATACTGCGCCAGATGCTCAGCTGCCAGAAAGCGATCGGCAAAATCAGGCTGATCAAGCTGCTGGTCATAGCCTGCCAAACGCGCCATATTAGTCAGCCGCATCGTGTCTGCCAGAATTTGGAGATGGGCGATCGACCCAAACTTGAATCGGGATAGATCCGCCTGCTCTAGCAACCTGAAGGCAAAGGCGATCAGCGTGCCTCCTGCACTGGGTGGCGGATTTGTGATAACCGTATGACCTCGATAATTCGTTTTCAGCGGTTTTCGCTCGATCACGCGATACTGTTCGAGGTCGGTCTGGGTCAGATATCCGCCCTGCGCCTGACAGTCTTTCACGATTTGATGGGCAATGTCTCCCCGATAAAACGAGTCCGCGCCTCCGATCGCTAGTTCTTCCAGTGTGTTTGCCAGATCGGACAAGACCAATCGATCGCCCGCTCGCACTAGCGTTCCCCCAGGCATATAAAGATGACGCGCGGCGGCTGAGGCAAAAATGATCGGACTGAGAATCTTCAGGTTATACGCCTGAAAGGTCGTAACTTCAACCCCCTGTCGCGCCAGATGAATTGCTGGCTCCAGTACCACCGACCAGGGCAATCGCCCCAACTGCTGCTGCACCCGAAATAGTCCTGCCATCATTCCCGGTGTGGCGATCGACCCCAGCCCAATGTGAAACTCCTGCAACACGCCGCCAAAATCGACCAGCACCGGATAAAAATCAACCTCGGCAGGATTGCGCTTCTGGCCAGGCGTTTGGGTAAAAAAATCAAACAAAATATCCTGACCACTCTGAGCGTGCGCCAGCAAAAAACCACCGCCTGCCGGAGAAGTCAGCATTGGCTCTGCGATAAACGAGGCACACACCGCTGCCACCACTGCATCAAACGCATTGCCGCCCAAGCGAAACATCTCCATTCCAGCTTCAACGGTGAGCGGATGTCCTGCGGCGATCGAGCCACGAGTCGCGGGATGAGAAGGGTGAGGCATAAGGCGATCGGGATGGTGATTTTCAAAAGTTTACCGTTTCATGCGATTTCGCGTTCTTCACTTCTTCTAAAAAACACTATGTGCTATGATGATTAAGCAAAAAATTTGCGGATGTGGCGGAATTGGTAGACGCGCTAGATTTAGGTTCTAGTTTCGCAAGAAGTGAAGGTTCAAGTCCTTTCATCCGCATCGCGATCGATTAATATCTATATCAATTTATATTCTGCTCATATCTAGAGCATGTTCAGAGCATGGGCGAATAAGACCCTTACTCACTGCATTAAAGTCGATTGCGCGCAAGCCGATCAATCTTTTGCTGCACAAGCGGGACAACGCTGGCAAAAACTTGCTTACCCCATACTGCTTCCAGGTAAGGCAAAAGACCCAGGACAGATAGCCCCATTGCTTTGGCGATCGATATCGATCCGGAGACAAAATGAAATGGATGGAATGACTGGCTGTGATCAATCACGGATAATTCGCTCTGGGTCACTTGTTCTTTGCGAACACCCAAGATTCAAACCCGAAGGTTCAAACCCGAAGATTCAAACTAATGGCCCGATTGATTCACAGCCGCTTCACTGCCGCAGAATGCAGTTTATTTCATGACGCCTGTTGTTCCAGGAATCTCACCGATCGGCTCACAGCGTCCGCCCAAATATTTTGCCAGAAACTCTTCTGCAACTGCGAAAAAATGCAGGCGGTTTTCGGGGCGAGCAAAGCCGTGTCCTTCATCAGGGTAGAGCACATACTCGACGGGCTTTCCAGCCGATCGCATTGCCTCGGCAATCTGATCGCTTTCTGCTTGCTTAACGCGCGGGTCGTTGGCTCCTTGACCGATCAGCAGTGGTTTTTGAATGCGATCGATAAAGAAGAGGGGCGATCGGGATTTGAGGAAATCCGGTTCCTGGTCTAGATTGCCGACCCGGTGATAAAACTGTGCCTTCAAAGGTTCCCAGTAGGGGGGAATGCTCTGCATTAAGGTAATCAGGCTGCTCGGACCCACAATGTCCACACCTGCCGCAAAAACCTCTGGCGTAAAGGTCAAACCGACCAGCGTTGCATAGCCGCCATACGAGCCACCCATAATCGCGATCTTTTGCGGATCAGCAATGCCTTGATCGCTTAGCCACTTTACCCCATCTAGCAGGTCGTCGTGCATTTTGCCTGCCCATTCCCGGTTGCCCGCATTGAGAAACGCCTTGCCGTAGCCCGTCGATCCTCGGAAGTTGACTTGCAGGACGGCATAGCCGCGATTGGCAAGCCACTGTGCCTCTGGATCATAACCCCAGGTATCCCGCGCCCAGGGTCCACCGTGAACCAGCAGTACTGCCGGAAGATTTTGCGGTGCATTTTTGGGTAAGGTGAGATAGCCGTGAATGGTGAGACCATCTCTTGCAGTGTAGGAAACGGGCTGCATCGAAGTTAACGGCAGCGTCTCCAGAATTGGTTTATTGCTGAATAAAAGCGTTGCTTGCTTTGTCTCGCGATCGTACACGTAGTAATACACTGGACCATCATCGGTCGTGTAGGAAACGAGCCAGCGATCGTCTGCCAGCGTGCGGCTGCTGATGCCATATTCACTCGATTGCTCCGCAGTTTCCCCATGGGGTAATCGAATTTGCGATAGCGTCTCGAAATCTGCTTGAATTGCATCGTCTAAAATTTGCCACTCCAGCTTGTCTTTGTAGAACGCAACTGCCTGAAGTTTGCGGCTTGTGGGATGGGTAACAATGCCGCCGACATCATACTGCGGGTCTTCGGCTATCACCGTTTCTTGCTTTGTTGCCAGATCCAGCGCAATGAGACGCTGAGCGTTTGCATTATGGCTACCAACGACGTAAAGCGTTTTGCCGTCCAGCGAAAATTCTGCGGCATATCCTTCGTCCTCGGCTGTCCAGTGGCGCAGCGTTTCCCACTCGCGATCGACCCCTTCACGATAAATCAACTCTGTGCCGCCATCGGGTGTTGCTGCCAGTGCCGCCAAAATTTGAAACTGAGCGTTTGCCGTCCAGCTCACAATATTGCCGGGATTTTCAGTGTCGAACTCGACCGCACCCGTTTTGAGATTCACTCGATAAACATCAAACTTTTGGGGATCGGTCAGATTGAGTCCCACTAACAAATCATCGGGAAAGTTTGGATCAAGCTCGATCGGCTGTGCTTTGACCCCCTGAAATGGTGTTAAATCGCGTACCAGGTTTGTATGAATATCGACTGAATAGCAGTGAAAGTTTTCATCTCCATCGGCATCCTGCATATAAATCAAATGCGTTCCGTTATACGTCCAGAAATACATCCGAATACCGCGCTTTTGATCTGCAGTAAGCTGTCGCTCATCGTCCTGTCCTACGGTTCGCAGCCACACTTGCAGTACGTTCTTTTCATCCGGCGCAATATAGGCGAGATATTTGCCATCGGGTGAGAGCTGAGGGCGTGTTCGTTCTGGGTTGCCGAATAGCACTTCACGCGGAATCAGGGGGATATCCTGCTGGATTGAAGGAGCAGAAGAGGCGGTTTGGGTCATAAGAGTGGATGGGTGGAAAATAAGGGGGTGATGAAATTAAGAGGGTGAAAGAGTACTTTTTTAAGCTATTTGTTCATAGGCGATTTGTTCGATCGTTTCTCGCTTCGTAGTCGATCGATTTGCTTTTGTAGGTCTAGTCGGAGCTGCTGGGCTTTTTCGTAGGCGATCGATCGCTGCTGAAGGGATTGATCGAGGGGCAGGGGATTTTGCCAGGGCTGCTGGAGGGGTTGGATGACGTATTTCAGGCGAGTACGGTTTGCCCATACACCCATTGAGGGAAACAGTAGGAAGACCAGCAAAAGGGGCGACAAGGGAAAAATGGGCATTCCGAGCCAGCGAGCTGCCTGCTTCAAATTCACCGTCCAGGGATGCAGATACTCATTCCCCATACAAACCACAGGCAATAAAGGCACCTGATAGCGATCGCTCATGCGAATAAAGCTGGGGTCGAACTTCTGAAGCTGATAGCGATATCGCCAGCCCTTTACTAATCCTCGCCAGCCTTCGGGAGCGTAGAGAATGACCCTTTGCAGGGGGTGATCTGAACAATTGCAAAGCTGGGCAACTGCGGTTTCGACGGCTGCTTCTTCGGCTCGAATTCCCCCTAAAAGCTGCGTCCAGCCGGCGGGAAGCCACCAGCGCAGCCACGGGTGATCAAAAAAGATTGGATGTCCCACGGGTTCCGCAATCCAGCCTCTTGCCCCGCTCAGCAGCACACCCAGCCCAATAATGTCCCACGGAAAACACATTCCTGCATGATTAATTAGCACCATTAAATTTCCTTCGGTGGGCAGGTTTTCGACCTGTTGTAGTTCCGCCCGAAAGTGGTGCTTCAAAATGGGCATAAGGATTTCTCGTCGAAATGCCTCCTGATAAGCGGGGTCAATTTCGCGATCGACTTCACGCGGAGCACGACAGCCAAGCCGCAACCATCGCATTAACAATGCTAGATAAAACCCGCCCGGAAGCAAAAACAGCAGATATTCCAGTCCGTTCCACCCTTCGGGATCGGCGTGGTAGTGCTGCCAATGACGGTTGAATAGCACAAGCCAACCGGGGGGATACCACAGGCAAAACCGGTCAAACCAACGAAAGTGATAGGAGGACGCAGTATCAGGCTGTTCCCGCAGAAACGGTGTTTCATCACTTCCTCCCTGTTCTCTGTCTGCCTGTTCTAAGTCGAGCGAATTCTGGAAGACAGCTTGCGGTGGATACGATGAATCCATTCCAGACCCCTAAAACAGCGACTCTCTATTCTGCACTTCGATCGCGAATACAGCATCTTCCGCCAGATTGAACTTCTTTATCGACGATGCTGCTAGCCTACGCTTAGCCATTTCAGGCTGTAGCGGCTTATGCCGGGTTAAACGTAAGTTCAATGCTTAAATCTAAAGGTTTTCTTTATTAGAGTGACGATCGCTGACGGATTGCATCTTTGAGCCAATTCTATCTGCGTTCTGAAGTTGATCGTGTTTGCTTGATTACGATGGAAGCCTGATTCTCATTTTATAATCCTGGCACAATTGAAGCGATCGATTGTACGGAACCGACTTGAAATTTGCTGATCGAAAATTGCGCTTTGGCTTTGTAGTTACCTACTCTTTGTAGTTGTCTACTCTTTATAGTTACCTATATGTATTTGCCTGTTTGTTCTTTAACCGATTCCTCGATTAATACATTGATTAATACATTGAGCATGATGATTTAGCGTGATTTTTCCTTGCCTATCATGGCTTTGATTGAGTGACATCGAAATCGAGAGTCCCCTAAATCCTCCTTCAGAAAAGGGATTTTGAGCCACTAAACTTTCTTCTTTCAATAGACCCGCTTTAGAGGTTTGGTTTCTTTTAAAGGAGGACTAGGGGAGATTTGTCAGAACCTCAAACAGAACCTCAAACACCAATCCTTTCTTCTACCCAGAACGAGTTCGATCGCTCAAGTTATCACTCCAATTATTGTTCTATGGTTCAGATTTAATGGTTCGGATTTAACGGCTCGAATTTAACGGCCGAATTTAACGGCTCAAATTATTGATCACTATTGCCTTCAATCACAAACACAGAAATTTATGGTTGCAACTCCACCTAAGCCTGCTTCAGATCTTGCTTCAATTAGTGCCTTCGGCCAGGCGCGATCGACTGTTCAGGGCACACCGCTGAGTGCCGAAGAGCTGCGAAAAATCAATGCCTTCTGGTCAGCCTGCAACTATGTCGCGGTGAGCATGATTTATTTGCAGGAGAATCCCCTGCTGCGCGAACCGCTCAAGCCCGAACATATCAAAAATCGTCTGCTGGGTCATTGGGGTTCCAGTCCTGGAATTAGCTTTATCTATACCCATCTAAGCCGGGTGATCAAAAAGCAAAATCTGGACATGATGTACGTGGTGGGTCCAGGACACGGGGCACCTGGATTTCTTGCCCCCTGTTTCCTGGAAGGCAGTTACTCAGAGGTTTATCCCGACAAAAGCGAAGACGACGAAGGCATCAAAAAATTCTTTAAGCAGTTTTCTTTTCCGGGCGGCATCGGTAGCCACTGCACCCCCGAAACACCCGGCTCGATTCACGAAGGCGGCGAACTGGGCTACAGCCTCTCTCATGCCTACGGAGCTGCCTATGATAACCCCGATCTAATTGTGGTTGCCCTGGTAGGGGATGGCGAGTCTGAAACGGGACCGCTGGCGACCGCATGGCATTCTAACAAGTTCATCAATCCGATCCGGGATGGGGCAGTGCTGCCGATTTTGCACCTCAACGGCTACAAGATCAATAACCCCACAATTCCGGCTCGTATCAGCCACGAAGAACTCGACCAGCTTTTCCGGGGCTATGGCTATACGCCCTACTTTGTGGAAGGCTCCGATCCAGAATCGATGCACCAGGCAATGGCAGCAACGATCGACCACTGCATTGCTGAAATCAAAGCAATCCAGGAAGAAGCCCGCAGCAAAGGAGTTGCAGAACGTCCGCGCTATCCGATGATTGTGTTTCGCAGTCCCAAAGGCTGGACTTGCCCCAGCGAAGTAGACGGGCACAAGGTCGAAGGCTTCTGGCGGGCGCATCAGGTTCCCATGACCGACGTGAAAAAGAACCCCGCCCATCTGCAAATTTTGGAACAGTGGATGCGGAGCTACAAGCCGGAAGAGCGATTCGACGAAAACGGCAGGCTGATCCCTGAACTGAAGGATCTCGTGCCGCATGGCGATCGACGTATCGGCTCGAATCCCCATGCCAACGGCGGCAAACTTCGCAAAGACTTGAGAATGCCGGATTTTCGCGACTATGCGATCGAAGTGAGTCATCCCGGCTATGAGCAGGCAGAAAATACCCGTCCGTTGGGCGTGTTTTTGCGAGACGTGATGAAGCTGAATCCGACCAACTTCCGCGTCTTTGGCCCCGATGAAAACACCTCGAACAAACTCACCGCCATCTACGAAACCAGCAAGAAATTTTGGATCAGCGAATACCTGCCCGAAGACGCTGACGGCAGCGAACTCTCGACCGACGGGCGCGTGATGGAAATGCTGAGCGAACATACGCTCGAGGGCTGGTTTGAGGGCTATTTGCTCACGGGACGGCACGGCTTTTTCTCGACTTATGAAAGCTTTGTTCATGTGATCGATTCGATGGTCAACCAGCACTGCAAATGGCTAGAAATCTGCAATCACATTTCCTGGCGCGAAGATATTTCGTCGCTGAATTTGCTCATTACCTCAACAGTCTGGCGACAGGATCACAACGGCTTTACCCATCAAGATCCCGGCTTTATCGACGTGGTGGCAAATAAGAGTCCGGGCGTGACGCGCATTTATCTACCGCCGGATGTGAACACGCTGCTCTCGGTATCCGACCACTGTTTACGCAGCAAAAACTATGTGAATGTGATTGTCGCTGACAAGCAGTTGCACTTGCAGTATATGACCATGGAGGATGCCATAATTCATTGCACGAAGGGGATCGGCATTTGGGAATGGGCAAGCACCGATCGCGGCTGTGAACCGGATGTCGTCATGGCATCGGCAGGTGACATTCCCACCCTGGAAGCGCTGGCAGCCACCGTTCTGCTGCGGGAAGAATTTCCTGATCTGAAAATTCGCTTTGTCAATGTGGTTGATTTGTTCAAGCTCCAGCCCGACAGCGAACATCCTCACGGCATGAGCGATAAAGACTTTAACAGCATCTTTACGATCGACAAACCGATCATTTTCAATTTCCACGGCTATCCCTGGCTGGTGCATCGCCTTGCCTATCGCCGCCAGAATCATGCGAATCTGCACGTTCGCGGCTACAAGGAAAAAGGCAATATCAACACGCCACTAGAACTGGCAATCAGTAATAATATCGATCGCTTCAGTCTGGCAATGGATGTGATCGATCGCGTCCCGAGGCTGAGAGTTGCCGGAGCACACGCCAAAGAACGGTTTAAGAATATGCAGATCGCCTGCCGCAATTATGCCTATGAACACGGCGTAGACCAGGACGAAATCCTCAACTGGAAATGGCCCGGCGCACCGAAAGGAACGGCTCCTTCTCATGAGGATGCTCCCACGTCTTGAGCTTAAAGCGGCTCACACCGATTGTTTAAGGGAACCACCTGAAGTCGATTAACCCTATCGGGGAACTGCTCCGCATCGCTCTGCCCTCCCTTTTGCCGTAACAGCGTCACCAGAATTCGAGACGTATATTCCTCTCGATCGCGTTTTGCTGCATTGGCGCAACTCCCCGTAGCATATCCACCCCAGGTCAGTGTTTAAGGGCACAGCAACACCGAATGAATAGATTGGTTGTCCAGTAGCTTTGTTGCGTTCACGAACGATCGCGTTTCTCTCATAAATTAGCGGTAGGGGATTTCGGAGTGCCTGGTTTGCGTCGTTTTTTTCCCGATCGTTGGCGGCAGTCGCACGATCCTTGGTAGCAGTTTCACGAATCAACCTAAACTGCTTAGCAGCTTGCCCAAAGTTACCTTTTGCAAACTCAGTCATCCCCGCCTGCATCAGGGCACGATAAGGAGCTTCAAGCTGAAGGGCTGAATCACCATTCTCGATCGACCGTTCTCCGGTACTCATCAGACGATCGGCTGGAAGCACTAGAGGAGGAGAATTGTCAGCAGGAGAATTGCCAACAGGAAACCCACAGGCAACCGGATTCGATCGACAATAAGCCACGCGCCCAATTCCTCCTGTTAAGGCGATCGCGCCCAGCAGCAAAAACATCCAGGGCTTCAACCTGAAGGATTGACCTGAAGAAAGAGCCGCAAAAACTTTAGAGAATAAAAGAGAAGAAATTTTAGGAGAAGCATTAGAAGCAGCAGGAGAACTGGCGGAAACAGCCGGAGGAGGAGTAGGGGAAATAGTCGGGACAACAGCAGAAGGAACGCTCATTGAATATAACGGCTGACTTGACTGCTCGATCGCCTAAAAAATTTCGGTGTAAGGATGCCCAAAGCTGAGGGCCTTAATGAGCTGATAGTAATGCCTACGCCTCCCCTCGATCGTCAAAGCCGTCCTGCAATATTGACAAAACTGCGCCGAGTTAGGATTCTTACGATCACCGGGACATAAGGGGTTGATGCAGTAGCTCATGGGTGGAGGAGAAAGCGGAAAAAGAGCTGAAATTCCCTCGAATTCGCATACAAGCCCAAAATCAGGAAGCGCACGCAACCACAATCATTGCCTGCAATTTATTCTCTGAACCGCCCGTTCTTAACCGCACCGTCGCTGACAAAATCGACGCACCATTGGCTGAAGCGTATATAGCACTTGAGTGTCTTCCGCAACGCTCACCAGCAGCGATCGTCGTTCGAGTGCCGACTTTGCCGGCAGTAAGCCGCGATTGTTTCCCACCTGCTGCGTTAAGCTCTCGCGCAGTTCATCTAGATGCAGCGGTTCACTGTTTGCCAGACAGCACAAAATTGCACGCTCTTGAGGGTTTAAGCCGTTCCAGTGCTGCTCCAAAATTGCCTCGACCGCATCCGGCAGATACGAGTAGCGCAAAAACTGGGTGATGTCGCCGTGAAAGCTTTGCTGAATGGTTGCCGCCGCTAGCGTTAACGCCATTGGATTGCCGTCATACAGCTCAATTAACTGTCCGGCACTTTGTTCATCGAATGCAAGTTGATGGGTTTCGAGCAGTTTATAGCACGCTTCTTCATCTAAACCGCCCAGCGCATACGATCGCCCTTTGCCCCCTGCTGCCCCAGCCAGAACGGTAAAATCCGGCGGTTTCTCACAGGTGGTGACAACAATGCGGCTGCGCTGATTCGTGCTGAGATCCTGCCACACTCTCGAAAATCGCTGATGTGCCTCGCGTCGCTTCTGGGGGTTTGTTTCGCTCGATCCGATTTCGTCGAGAATCACCAGTGCCTTTTGCTGGCGCAGGGCTGCGATCAGCTTTTCGGTCAGCGATCGAACCGACAAACCCACCTGAAAATCAGCAAAACTCAGGCTTCCCGGAGACAGGCGATCGAGCAGCTCTTGCAAAATTCGCTCGGTTGAATCGCTATAGGAAAACGTTTGCCAAACCACCTGAGTAAACTGAGATTGCAGGTCTGCTGCTAGCTTTCGCGCCAGGGTGGATTTACCCACTCCGCCCAAACCGTACAAAATCACCAAATAATACTCGTCTTGCAGAAGCCACTGTTTCAGCTTTTGCAGTTCTTCCTGCCGACCAAAACAAGGAGCGGCGAGCGGCGCAGAATCAAAATCTTGCACGATCGGCTGCTTTCTCAGCGTGGTCGGGTCTACGACTTCCTGCCAGTCCAAACCCAGAAACTCGCAAAACTGTCGAAAGGTGGCACATCGAATCGGTTTTTCTACGTTATAAAATCGCTTCCAGGTGCGGTAAGAGGCGATCTTAAGGACAACGCTCAAGATTTCAGTCGAGTTCGGGCTGAAGCCTTTTTGAGACAACGCCTGATAAATCTTTTCCTGCCCGATCGCCGATGCCCTGCACATGGCTGTCTTTCGTCCTCTCCCACTTCACCCTCTCGCCCTCATTGTAACTGACCTGCAAACTGGTAACTGACCTGCAAACTGCCCCAGAAATAGCTTTTGCTTTTGATGATGCAGCTCGATCGCATCGTTTCTATCCTTCACTGCAACATCAAACCCAGCAATATTTTGTTAGGCAATCGATCGTCGCACTCGATCAGAAAAATCTATCGGGTTGACTTCGGCTCTGCCATGACCCACGGTTTGAGCGGAAAAGGAACGGTGGCAGATCGTGGGAACCTTTGGCTACACTCCCCTTGCGATAATCGATCGATGAATTTACAGTACCGTTCACTCAGTGGGGATTTAGCTTTATCAATTTTTTAGCTGTTTCCTGGTTTCTCTATTCTTGTTTCCATTCTTTCTTTTTGCTGACACTATTCTTTTTGGAATCATTTCAATCCTCAATTGGCTATTCTTGCTCTTGTTCCTCGCATCTATTCCAGCTCTGTAAGTGAATCCGATTTATTCCGGGTGAGGTCACGATCGACTCGAAATAACATTGTTGCTAGGAAATTGCTGGGAAATTGCTGAGAAAGCGTGAGGATAGCTCCAAACACTGAGAATCAGCCTGTTAAATCATCGATATATCTATGCTGATAAATTTTTCTATTGTTTTTTAGCAATAAACGTAGAATCATGAGATACAGAAATCATCCCCCTTAAACAGAGCGCAGTGACCTGAAGCCGATCGCTTTCAAAGCAGCAGCAAAGCTAACCGCCTGCCTTATAGCGGCACGAGCGCTGTCTCAGTGGAGGGTCATCCTCGTTGCGTGAATCCATCGACGAGCAACGTTAAATTATTCGGTCTTTCTGCTGTGGGTGAAGGCAGCATTGCAACGTACCTGACTGCCTTTTGTCTGATCACCTTCTCCTTGGGCAGCTAGCAGGCGATCGCTCCTACCTCAACGCTGATTTTGTTCCGCTCTACGGGCTACACGAAAAACTACGGCATCGTCTTCATTCGGCGCTAGCGCACTGCTGGAAACGCTCACCGTGGGTCAGATTCACGATGTATTCGCTAGCTATGCATCCTTCTTTTATGTCACGGGATTGCTGTATTTCACGGGATTGCTGGCAGCCGTCTTCGCAACTCCTCAAATCTCCTCTAATTTATACTCTTCAATAGCAAAATATTAAAACAATTATGAATACGATCGAAACTTATCTTTATCAATTTATGTTTCGAAGAAACGAGCAAACATTGCAAAAAGTGAAGTTAAAAGTTAGAGGCTTGATTCGTCAAACTCCGTCTGGACGTGAATTTCAGCCGTTTCTCAAATTATCCTTTTCCACAATCTAGACGTTAAATCTTCTTGCGACCATCCCACGGAAAACAAGAGCTGCACTTCAATAGGAAATATAGCGAGGAGATCGATCGAGAAGCTCAAGTTGTGCAGGTTCTCATCACTAGATTTCTCCTTTGCCACGGATTTTTTCCTAGCTTGCCGTGCGTCTGATATAAGGATTTGAGGACGATGAACCTATACGCTCAATTGACCCAACTCATCTTCAGCTTCTACCGCGAAAATCCCTATCAGCTTGAGGAGATTCGCTGTCTGCAAAGCTGCAAACTGTCAAGACGCTGGGGTGTTCTAAAAATTATTTGCCCAACCTTTGAAGTTGCAGAAGCCCTGGTCTTGGGCATTAACACCTTAAAAGAACCGATCGCCCAACTGCGTCTTGCTCAACAGATCGAAATCAGTGTGAATCGAGCAGTAGTGCAGTACTTCACAGTGCCATCCTCCAGACTCACAGCTTGAGCAAGGTTTTAGGACGATCGGTTTACTGCTGCGCCAAAGCGACTTCTATTTACTTAATGGCTGCTTCCTGAGAAACAGATTGAGAAACAGATGCAGCCGAGGTGGTGACCCCCAGTGCCGGAACCGGAGACGCTGAAGCTGCGCTCAACCAACCCGCCAACAGCGTGTCCACCGAGAATAAACCTGCCCCATTCACTACAAAGAACAGGAAGCAGGCAGCATACAGCATCGACAGTTCCAGGTAAGGAATACTGAAGCCTGCCACCAGAACATGGTGATACATCGCGACCAGCATGGTGGAAAACAGACCCAGTGCTGCTGGACGGGTGAGAAATCCCAGTGCTAGCAGTGGTGCGCCAATCAGTTCTGTGAGGGCTGCCACATAGCTGAAAAAGATCGGGAAGGGTAGCCCAATGACTTGAACGTAAGCCTGAGCGAAACTTTCGATATTAGAGAGTTTGTCGATTCCGTTGTGAACCATCACGACACCTGCCACGACCCGCAAAATTGTCCAGGCAGTTTGAGACAGGTAGTTCGGCGTGAAATTGGGCTGAAGAACCGCGATCGTCGTCGCAGTAAGACGTTGTACGAGATTCATAGCTTATCTAAATGAGGAAGGATGAGTGCAAAAAGAGCGAAGCGAACCATGCAGTGCCAGGGAACCTGGGAGCGAGGCTAGCGATGTGAAGCAGTTTTCCCCTGGAAATCATTCGTTGGGGATCATCGTGAGCCTACACTCACTATTATATTAAGAAATATAACAAAATTTAATGAATAATCAAGAAAATGAGAGCTAAATTTTGCTCCTGCAATCAGGAACAGCGATAAAGGCAACCGCAATAAAACAAAACCCCGCCCACAAGATGCAGACGGAGCAAGGTTATACCTAATTGAGCGGGAAGAATGAAGAGTGAAATGTTAAGGGACGGTTAGAGTCAGATTCGCTTATTTAGACAACAAGCGATCGATGTATTGGCTTTCCATCAAAAAAATCCCCCTGGCAAACTTCACGCCCCAGTAATTGCCGGGACGGCGATCCATCACAACGCCTTCTTCACCAAGCTGGATCAAACTGGGAGGACGCAGCATCGGCATCGGGTCAGCCGTTTTGAGATAAGGCGGCATCACCACGACTTGCACTCGATCGCCCACCGTAAATTCTTTAGTCTCTGGTTTTGCCTCTGACATTGCCCATTCCTCACTCTGCTGTTTTTAGTGTATCGCTCTCAGCTAGGGCACATTCCAGATCCGCTGATGGTATTGTTCCGGCTCCGCATAGGGGTCGATCGCCTCATGAGCATGACCGTGCGAATGTCCGTGATCATGAGAATGTCCATGATCGTGCGAATGTCCGTGCGCGTCTCCCTGACCGACCGCCGCCAGCCGAAATTTGCACATTTCACAGTTCATGTTTACCTGACCAAGCTGGGTTTCGATTTCGCGATCGCGCAGCACATGGAAAAGCTGGGGGTGCAGTCCCATTTCGGGGAGACAGGTCAGCTCAATGTCAGGGTGAAGCTGCTGCTGCTCGTCCACAATGTTGAAAATCTTTTTAACGAGCGCACCCGTAAACAGGAAATAGGGCAGCACTACGATCCGCTTCGGTTCGTACAAACGGGCACGGCGGAAGCCTTCTTCGAGACGGGGATGGGTAATGCCAATAAAGCAAGTTTCGACCGTGTGATAGCCGCTACCTTCCCACATCATCCGCGCCATTTTATAAACGTCACCGTTGGCATCGGGGTCGCTTGAGCCTCGTCCTACAAACAGCAGCACTGTCTCGCTGCGATCGATTCCTTGAGGGTTCCACTGGGGCTGATCCAGCTCTACCAATCGGGTTTGCCATAGATCGAGAATACCTGGCGTGATACCAAAGTGCCTGCCGTAGTGAAACTTGACCTGCGGATGCCGCTGACGGGCGCGATCGAGTTCGTTGGTTACGTCAAATTTGTTGTGCCGTGCCGCGAATAGCAAAATCGGCAGCACTGAAAGCTCGGTATAGCCCTGCTCGACACAGCGATCGACTCCCTGCTGAATCGTCGGTTCCGTTAACTCCAGAAAACAGGGAACCACCGGACGCGACGAATCGAGAGCCTGATATGCTTCGGCAAAGTCCAGCAAGCCCTGCCGCCCATCAGCATCGCGGCTTCCATGTCCTACCAGCAGCACCGGACGGTGCAACGGCAGCGGCGCAAGCTGAACAGCGCTGACAGACTCGCGATCGGCAAGATTAAGCGAATCCTGCGGGGTAATTTCCGCAAAAGAACCAGAAATATCAGAGGAAAGCATCATATCTCAAGAACCCTTTTCCCGTGCAGCGCAGGAAATAGAGTGAAAAACCAGCAAGGCGGCATCCTGGCTTAGACTCAGCGTTGAAACGCACGATCGAGATTCATCGTTAAGATTCACGGCTGAGATTTACAGTTGCGGCACAGCGTCGGACTCACACCGAACTTTCCCACCCTTGCGGCGATTCACGTTTGCCAAGCTATCTTATCCCATTCCGCCAGCAGCCTCTATGGTGGGGTGGGGGATTGCGTTCATCCCTAACCTTAGAAAGCCACACTTTAAGAAACCATACTTTAACGAGGCACGCGGTCTCGCAGCAAATCGACCGATCGAGGCTGCACTTCATTCGGCAACTGGGCGACCCACGCTCCTGGTTGCTGACTCAGCGGCTGAGCAGGCAAATCATCACGGGCGAACTCAGAGAGGTCAGGCAACATTGCCGCCAGTCGTGCTGTGAGGTGAGGCAGCATCGGCACGGAGCCAAACAAAGCCAAAGTTCCCAGGGATGAGGCTGAAAAAAGGCTAACTGCCAGCAAACGGTCTACCAGCGATCGAGAACGCATAGGCTTAACAGTTCGTTACCTTGACATCTTCATCAGTCTATCGCTGCTGCTGCGGTTTGTGTAAATCATCATGATTGGGATCCTAATAGGGACTGTCAAATGGGAACTGTCAGCAGACAGGTTGAATTTTTAGTTAGATTTCCAAGGACTGAAGTTTCAAAGCCCTCCCCGACTCAACCAAGGGCAGGATGAAGCGATCGATCCATCAAGCTACGCTAAAAGAGAAATTTTAGGAGCAGTGAGCGGCTGATGGAACTCTCCATCGAAATCTCGATTTTTGTCCGAACGTTTATCGCCGTGTTTGTGCTGGCGGATGCGCTGGGAAATGCACCCATTTTTTTGATATTAACCAAAGGGATGGAGCTGCCGGAACGAAACCGGGTGGTCGATCGCGCCAGTTTGATCGCCACGTTGATCATCCTGACCTTTGCCTTTGCCGGAAAATACATTCTCAATTATCTGCATATCAGCATGGCGTCGCTTCAGGTGGCGGGTGGTTTGCTGCTGCTGATGATCGCCCTCGATATGCTCAGAGGTGAACTCGATCAACCGATCGTCGAACAGGGACGCGACGTTGCCATTACTCCCCTGGCTCTGCCCCTGCTTGCCGGACCCGGAACCCTTACCACCGTCATGCTTCTTATGTCGAATGCGCCTTCTGCGGTAGGACACCTCAGCGTGGCGGCTGGAATTGGGGCGGCGATGGCAGTGACGTGGTTTATCTTTCGTCAGGCAACCTGGATTGATAAGTTCATTGGAGCCGAAGGCGCAGTCATTGCAACTCAGCTTCTCGGTTTTCTACTGGCGGCTCTGGCGATCGAGATTGGCAGCTCTGGCATCCGGGAACTGCTGATGACGCAGGCAACCCATTCGGGATGGGGCTAGGTGAAATAGTCGATTCCGCCCAAAACCTGGCACACTGGACAATGAACATTAGATGAACCTGAAAGGGATAGACCTGGGATTAGACCATGCTGAGAGCCGGAATTGTCGGACTGCCCAACGTAGGCAAATCCACGCTGTTTAACGCGCTGGTGGCAAATGCAAAGGCGGAAGCAGCAAACTTTCCCTTTTGTACGATCGAACCGAATGTCGGAGTGGTGGCTGTGCCCGATGAGCGGCTACAAGTGCTGTCAAAGATCTCTGATTCAGTAGAAGTGATTCCGGCACGGGTGGAGTTTGTCGATATCGCTGGACTGGTCGAGGGCGCAAGCAAAGGCGAAGGCTTGGGCAACCAGTTTCTTGCCAACATTCGCGAAGTTGATGCGATCGTGCATGTGGTGCGCTGCTTCGACAACGATGACATTATTCACGTTGCAGGCTCGGTTGACCCGGTGCGTGATATTGAGATTATTAACCTGGAACTGGCCTTGTCTGACCTGGCGCAAATCGATCGCCGGATCGATCGCGTCCGCAAGCAAGCCCGCACCAGTAAAGAAGCTCAGGCAGAATTAGCCGTCCTCGAAAAGCTGGTTCCTGTCTTGAACGAAGGCAAACCCGCCCGTCAGGTTGAACTAAACGAAGAAGAAGAATTGCTGATCAAAGTGCTGGGACTGCTAACCCGCAAACCCGTGATTTATGCCGCCAACGTTTCCGAGGATGATCTGGCAAGCGGTAACGAGTGGGTCGATCGCGTCCGGGAGCTGGCAAAGCAAGAAAACGCTCAGGTCGTCGTTGTATCGGCTCAGGTCGAAGCGGAATTGGTGGAACTGCCAGAAGCCGATCGCGCTGAATTTCTCGAATCGCTGGGTGTGCAGGAAGGCGGCTTAAAGTCTCTGATTCGCGCCACCTACGATCTGCTTGGACTTCGCACCTACTTCACGACTGGACCTAAAGAAACTCGTGCCTGGACAATCAAAGCCGGAATGGTGGCTCCTCAAGCGGCAGGCGTCATTCACACCGACTTCGAGCGAGGCTTTATTCGCGCTGAAACCGTGGCTTACAACGATTTGGTTACGACCGGGTCGATGGGGGCTGCCAAGGAAAAAGGCTTGGTACGGAGCGAAGGTAAAGACTACACGGTGCAAGAAGGCGATGTAATGCTGTTCCGCTTTAACGTTTAGGTTCTGCCCAAGACAGGCTATCCTGATTTATTGGCAGTAATTCGGTTGAAATTGTCGAGGAGCCGTTGTGATCGACCTCAAGCAGCTACGGGAAAATCCAGAAGCGTTTCAGGCACAGCTTAGTTTGCGGGGCAAGTTTGATTTGTCTCCCCTACTTTCGCTTGATCGCCAGCAGCGCGAAATTGAGGTGAAACGATCGCAGCTTCAGGCACGCAGCAATGAAATCGGCAAGCTTGTCGGGCAGAAAATGAAGTCTGGAGCCAAACTGGATGATGCCGAAATCCAAGCCCTGAAAGAAGAGGGCAATCAGCTTAAGGCGCAAATCGGCGAGCTAGAAGCACAGGAGCGCGAGATCAAGGCAGAACTTGAGAAAACTGTTCTCACTATTCCTAACCTGCCCGATCCAAGTACGCCGATCGGCAAAGACGAAGAGGAGAACGTTGAGCTGTACCGCTGGGGTGATGAGTACCTGCCAACAAATTCAGAGATTCTGCCCCATTGGGAAATTGGCGAAAAGCTGGGGATTCTCAACTTTGAGCAATCGACCCGCATTGCCCAGAGCCGCTTTGTGTCGCTGATCGGAGCAGGAGCCGCTCTGGAACGCGCCCTGATTCAGTTGATGCTCAACACCCACATTGCCGCAGGCTATACCGAAGTGCTGCCGCCGTTTCTGGTGAATTCTGAAACGCTGACGGCATCGGGGCAGCTCCCTAAGTTTGCCGAGGAAAGCTTCCAGTGCAAGAACGATGATCTGTGGCTCATTCCTACCGCAGAAGTGCCGATTACCAGCCTGTATCGTGACGAGATTCTGGATTCGACAGAGCTACCCAAACATTTTTGCGCCTACACGCCCTGTTTTCGCCGTGAAGCGGGCAGCTATGGGCGAGATACACGCGGACTGATTCGGCTGCACCAATTTGACAAAGTAGAAATGTACAAGTTTGTGCTGCCGGAAACGTCGGAGGAAGAACATCAAACGCTGTTGAAAAATGCAGAGGCGATTTTGCAGGCGTTGAAGCTGCCCTATCGAGTCATTCAGCTCTGCACGGGAGATTTAGGATTTTCAGCCACAAAGACCTACGACCTGGAAGTGTGGATGCCCTCGTCTGGCAAGTATCGCGAAATTTCAAGCTGCTCGAATTGCAAAGATTTTCAGGCACGACGTGGCAATATTCGCTTTAAGGAAGCAGGCAAAAAGGGGACGCAGTTTGTTCACACGCTAAACGGCTCTGGTCTGGCGGTAGGTCGCACAATGGCGGCAATTTTGGAAAACTATCAGCAGCCGGACGGTACGGTAAAAGTTCCAGAGGTCTTGCAGTCTTACTTGCAGCGCGATGTGCTTTAAAGGTCAGTGAGAAGCAAGTTTGAAAGCTGCATTCTCGATCGACGGGTCATTCAACCAGCTCCAATATCACTTCAGCTCTGGAAAACCAGGCTCGATCGCTGTAGTTCTATTCAGAGCATTCAGTTCACTCCTTGCATCGGGTGGCTGATTCTTGTTTTGCAAACCTGAAAATTGATCGCTACAGTTATGAAACTTTCTCGCTGGATTGCTGTATTCGGACTGAGTCTGACAACATCGCTAAATTTAATTCCTGCTGCCGCTGCCTCTACCTATCAAAGCAGTAACAAAAAAACCACGATCGTTTTAGAAGAAGCCACACAGACCGGTAACACGACCCGGCGCGGCTTTTATTTCACAGAAAGCGCAGGTCGGCAGTGGATGGGCGACATGAACATCACCAGTACCAGTGCTGGAGCCGGACAAACGGTTTATAGCGGCACGTTTACGGATCGCACCAGCGGACCCGGAACGAACCTTACCTGTACTGGAAATATTCGCATTTCCCGGCAGCAGCCTGGAGTCGCCAATCGCGTTGGGGCACAAGCAACCTGGCAGGTCACAGGCGGATCGGGCTGTCCCTCAATTGGTCAAACCTTCACACTGAGCCTTCAGGAATCCCTGCCCCGTCCCGATCGCAGCGGTAACTTCACCGCACAAAATGCCAATACCTGGATGAGCCAGACTAACGGAACCGTGACCTGGCTTCCCTGGCGTGTGGTTTCTTCAGACGGTCAGCTCAACTGTCGCGAGACGCCTAACGGTGCAATTAAGCAGGTTTATCGA
Organism: Cyanobacteria bacterium FACHB-502; assembly: GCA_014695325.1. Taxonomy (GTDB): domain Bacteria; phylum Cyanobacteriota; class Cyanobacteriia; order Elainellales; family Elainellaceae; genus Leptolyngbya_A. The sequence goes on from JACJNZ010000039.1 coordinate 38,006, forward strand.
GCGAATGACCAGATCTTGGCAGAGACACGCGGAGGCAACGCCTTCACAGTCGCCAACGGCAATCCCTGGATGCTGACGCGCAACGGCTGCTATGTTCGTGCGAATTCTCAGTACATTCAGCCCGTATCGGCAACTTACTAGTCAGCAGCTTATCTAGCCAACAACTTACTAGTCAATACCAACCAATCATCAGGGCTTAGCGATCGATCCACTTTACCCGGACAAAATGCGTCGGATAGCCCTGACGCTCACCGAGAAAATGAATTCCTTCGATCGTCAGATTAAACGGAATTGCGGTCGTTACATACTTTTGTGCCCAGCCGCCCAGTTCTGGGGCAAGCTGCATTGCCGTCATTGTGGCTGCCCCTAGTCCCAACAGTTGACCGATCGGCTCACGCGGCAGCACCAAATGAGTGCCGATCGCCAGCCCTGCGGTGAGCAGCATTCCTACCGACATATTCGTGCCACAGCGAGGATGCACTGCCAAATTCCATTCGCCGCTCACAATCCGCTCAAGTGCTCGTTGGGTCGCGCGACGTAATTGTGTAATATCAAATTTGCCGTAGAGATAAAACCCTTCGCTGGTTGACATTCCGCCGACCTGCTCGGCTTCGGATGGGCTGGGGAAGAAGCTAAAGGGGGCAGACGCGGGGCGGGGCGGCATGGATTCTGTTAAAACCCAGGCGGTAGCGTGTTCTAGCGCATGAACCTGCCGCACCATCAACAGTTCCTTCAGCCCTGGCAAAAAATCGAGCTGCTGCAGCAATTCTGAATCTTGAGTGAGATGAGGCGCAAACTCAAAGGGAAATTGATGATTAGATTGTTGATCAGAATGACTGTCAAAAGGCGGTGCAGAAGCAGCCATCACAAAACTCCTGAATCACTGTGAAAGGTCAAAGGTTAAGCCGATGAAGAGACCGCAGAACCAAGATGCTTGAGTCTTTCTACTCTAGCGGAATTCCTCGATCGCCAGGTTAGAAGACTGTATCGCCTGTCACAATATTTAATTCAGGATTAAATCCTGAAGTCAATTCAGGATTGGATTCAGGATTGAGTTCAGCAAGGCAATCAATGGCTGGTCGCTAGCCTGCCGACTGTCCTGATGAATTTGGCACGGCTGCCGCTGGAGTTGTACCGGCACCAGGCGCACCGCCCTCACCGATCGATCGCACCACTTCGACACCAAACTGCTCCAGCACGACCACTGGCTCAATGCCCGTATTCATCTCGATGCGTCTGACCAGAACTTGACCGTTTGAGAGGCGTTGCCCTGCCCGCACATAGCGGCTAGTTGGCTCGTTCGGGGCAGTGACGATCGCATAGGGAGTACCACCAATTTGCACGACGCCTGTTACCTGTACGGCTCTTGCCAGTTCGGGCTGGGGTGGAGGTGGGGCGATCGGAGTCGTGGGAGCGCGTCCGGTTAGGTTGGGAATGGGAGCCAGCGTTCCGGGGCGATTAGGGCTGCCTTGCCGTTGGGGAGTTTGTGCGGTTCGCGGAGCTTGACGCGATCGCGGAGTCTGAGCCGTAGGACGATTGGGCTGAGTTACACGCGGGGCAGGTGGAGTCGTTCTGCCCACCGGGACAGGTTGACCGGGTACAGGAGTGGGTCTTTGGATGGTCGGGGTCGTTGGCAGCAGAGCGAAGGGATCGTTGCGGTTGCCCTCGACACGCTGCACTCGCTGATTAGGGTCAGTAGAGCTAATCAGATCGGGTAAAACGATCGGAGCGGGCGGATTTTGGGCGGCTGGAGAGGGACTGGGATTCGGTCTAACCACGGGCGAAGGAGACTGGGTTACAGTTGTTTCGGTGGTTGAGGCTTCTGGAGTGCCAGAATCACAGGCTGTAATCGAGAAAGCCAGAGCCGATGAAGCCAGGATTAAAAAAGCTCGATGCATACCCACTCCCTTGATTTGATCTCTCTTGATCACTGATTTGATTCGTAGTTTGATCGATCGTTGAATTGGTCGTTTAACCGATCATGTTTCTTGCCTCAATTGCTTCTACCTTGATTTCTTCTAAAGCAGAGCAAAGCCAATTCCGCGTTATCTCAATCTCATTCTAATTTGTTGACCTAAAGTAGCACAATTGTTTTACAGGTTATTTTCGAGACAAGAGCTTTTTGATTGAGTTTACGGTGACGATGGGGCAGCGGCTCTTGCAGCTTGAGTCGCCCCAGCTCCGACGGCAAAGGGGAAGTTTGCGACTGGATTTTGATCATTCACGGTTCCATTCAGGGTGCGCGTGTTGCCCTGCACTAGCAGCGTCAAGTTAAACGGAATTGCTTCTGAGCCAGAGCCACAGCGCTGATAAAGGTTAACCGCGATCGAGTATTCGCCTTGAGCTGCCTGACCAGGTAACCAAAAAATATTTTCAATCGGAGTTGGGGTAATTTCGCCGCAGCCTGCATTGGCGTCAACGTCAAGCTGCCCACCTGAAGCAACGCGAGGATTGGAATACGTGACCGTATTGCCGCTAGGGTCAGTCACCGCTAAATCTAAGTCGTCAGACGATGCCCAGCGAAGCGTCACCTGAATATCGCCCGTTCCGAGCTGGGGCGTTCCCGTCGTTTGAAAGGGCGTGGCAACCGGACAAAGTTCGCCCAGGTCAATCAAGCGTCCGCCTGCGTTAATCATGTAGCACCCCTGCCTTTCTTGAGCAGCGATCGAAGTTGGGACAAGCGGCAGCAGGAGCGGAGACAGCAGCAAAATCGATGCAAGGCAGTTTCCTTTTCGGGGCGATCGCGACAGAAGCTTCATAAGAAAAAGGGTGCAACAGGAGAATGAGATCGAAAGGAGATTGCCTTTACTATTCCCTGTTTGACAAGGAATGAATCAATCGCACTCACTGTGGATCGATAGAGTTAATCCATTTTCACGTCCGAATCGGTGCCCTCTTATCAGAATGACTGCTGATTGAAGGCTCATGATTGAAGGTTCAACTCCCAGCAGGTTTTTATCGTGGGTTCAGAAATGCTTTTAGCGTTGTTAACCTGATTCACTCCGCTACAATTGGTGGTTTTTTATCTAGGGTTGCGCTAATGTTGGTGGGATAGCGATATGTGAATTTTGGACAATTAGCCAATTCATGGTCGAATGAGGAGATTTTTGATGAGTATGCAAAATCTTGGACGCGCTGCGCTGAGCCTTGGAACTGCGGCCCTAGCGGGACTGGCGATCGGTGCTGGCATTTGTATGACTTCTCAGCCTGCTTCTGCCCAAGCTGCCTACGGGAGCTATATCGGGATTGGCGCATCGGGTGGACTTTCTAGCGGACCTAACGGCGAAAGTAGCTCGGCAGGAGCAGTCATTGCAGTGCGTTACCGATTGCTCGAAGCACCGATCTCGCTTCGTGCTCAGGCTCTCATTTCTGATCGCACTGCGTTTGTGCCGACCGTATCTTACGATATTCCAATCAACTGGGATACTGATGCTTATATTGGGGCGGGCGTTGCGCTTCAGAGCGGTGATGCAGAGAGCAGTTCGCCGCTGGGAGACCAGACCTCGTTTGTGATTCAGCCAGGGATAGACTACAGCTTCCCCGATACGAACCTAGTGCTGTTTGGCAACGCGATTATTGCCTTTGATGCCTATCGAGACAGCAACCAATCTGCCACTTCGATTCAGGGAGGCTTGGGTGTAAGGTTTTAGAAGAATTTAGGCGAAAAACGCTTGAATTTCAAGCCATCCTCACGATCGACGATGCACCATTGTCGGAGTTGCCTGGTCAGTGGGCATGACAAGCACTTCGCTGATATTTACATGGGGCGGGCGGGTTGCACAAAACAAAACAACGTCTGCGATATCTTTGGCAGTAAGTGGAATTGTGTCCTGGTAAACGCGCTTTGCCCTTTCTGCATCGCCTCGAAACCGCACTTCGCTAAACTCAGTTTCGACCATCCCCGGATCGACTGAGCTAATTCGCACAGGTGTTCCCAATAAATCAATCTTTAAAGATTCGGTGAGCGATCGCACAGCGGCTTTGGTCGCGCAGTAGACATTTCCTCCGGGATACACCTGATGTCCGGCAACCGAGCCGATATTGATAACGTGCCCGCGCTGACGCTGCACCATTCCCGGAAGCACAGCACGAGTGATGTATAGCAAGCCTTTAACGTTGGTATCGATCATTTCTTCCCAGTCTTGAATCTCACCCTCCTGGAGTTTACTCAAGCCCCGACTTAAGCCTGCGTTGTTCACCAGGATATCGATCGCCTTCCATGGATCCGGCAGAGCTTGAATCACAGCTTCTACTTGAGGACGATCGCGCACATCCAGCGAGATTAGGTGAGCCTCAGTACCGTACTGTGCCTTTAGGGTTGCCGCGAGGGTTTCCAGGCGATCGACTCGTCGCGCTGTCAGAATCAGTCGGGCGTTCGCAGCCGCGAAGACTTCTGCACAGGCAGCACCAATGCCGCTACTGGCTCCGGTAATCAGAACGATTTGATGGGGAAGGGACATGACCTGGATTCCGATCGTTTCAAAGTTCGTTTCAAATGTTTACAGTACCACGCTTGCCAATCAAGGATTCCAGAGAAGGTCTGTTGCAGAAGGTGAGAAAATCTGCTGGAATCGCAAGAGATCGGATACAATCAAAGGTCTGTAATTTGCTGCTGTTGAATCTACTTTTAACGCAGTAAGCCACGGGGGTGTGGCGGAATGGTAGACGCTGCGGACTTAAAATCCGTTGACCGATAAAGTCGTGAGGGTTCAAGTCCCTCCACCCCCATCAGTTTCTAGCGAGATCTATCTTTGCAGGTAGTCCTGCTGCCAGATGTGATTCACTAGGCAGGGCGGGAAAATCAGGGAGATGTTTCGTCAGGACAAAAAGCGATGGCAGTTCAGCAAGATCCGGTACAGAAGCAACCCGCAGGCGTATTGCATGACAGCGAGCAGCCGCTTGGGAAGAAGCCCTCTTTTCTGTTTTTGGTCAGCACCTCGATCGGGGTATTAACGCTTCTGGCGATCGCAGCCGGCGCATATTACGGAATCATCCGGTTCTAGACATTCTGCCCTGGACTCGATGCGTCAGACATGAGAGGGTAATGACTAGAGCATTGGCAACCTCTCATGTAGATTGGGTTCATGCAGAATTGGTGGCGAAAAAGACTGTCGCAGAGAAAGTTGCAGAAAAAGTCGCAACAAAAGCCGCAGACAAATCTGTGGCAAAAAGAACCCCAGTTGCGGCTGGTTTTGATGATCGCGATCGCTTTCTGGATCGTTTGCTGTGGGTTGGCATTACAGCGATATTTTAATTTTTATCCAACCTACGTTTCATTCGACCAAGGCATCTTTAATCAGGTGTTCTGGAATAACTTACACGGGCGCTGGTTTGAAAGTTCGCTGTCGTCTACCGAGTCGGTTGCCGTGATGCAGGGCGACGTGCCCGACGTAACCTATCGACGATTGGGGCAGCACTTTACGCCCGCGTTGCTGCTGTGGTTGCCCTGGTACGCGCTGTTTCCGTCTCCGGCAGGCCTGTCGGTGCTTCAGGTAACGCTGGTGACGCTCGCCGGACTGGTGCTGTATGCGCTGGCACGGCACTATCACCCGCCGCAGCTTTCTGCCTGGATTGCGGGAAGTTACTATGCGGCGATCGCGGTCATTAGCCCTACGGCTGCAAACTTTCACGATATTTGCCAGATTCCGCTCTACAGTTTTGGCTTGTTTTGGGCGTTAGAAAAGCGTCGCTGGTGGCTGATCGCTTTGCTGTCAGTGCTGATTTTGCTGGTGCGGGAAGATAGCGGCATTTTGCTGTTTGGCATTGGGGCTTTTGGGATTGCCAATCGGCGATTTCCCCGAATCGGGATTGTGCTTTGTGTGATGAGCGTGATTTATGTAGTGACGCTCACCAACGTGATCATGCCGATGATCTCGCGGGACATTTCCGATCGCTTTATGATCGAGCAGTTTGGGCAGTTTGTGGGCGATCGGGAAGCCTCGACGCTGCAAGTGCTGTGGGCGATTATTAGCAATCCCTGGCGGCTACTGGTGGAACTGGTAACGCCGATCGATCGAACGCTGCGCTATTTGCTGGGGCAGTGGTTGCCGCTCGCGTTTATTCCGATTCTGTCGCCGAGTGCGTGGCTGCTAGCGGGGCTGCCGATGACCAAAACGCTGCTGCAACGGGAAGACATCACGGCTTTGTCGCTGCATTTACGCTATGCCATGACTCTGGTTCCGGGACTGTTTTATGGCGCAATTTTGTGGTGGACGCAGCACCCGGATTTATTTAGAAAGCTGAGGTTTCGCCGCTTCTGGGCGTTTTGCATTGCGCTGTCGCTGCTGTTTACCGTCACTTCAAACCCGAATCGGGTTCTGTCGTTTCTAATTCCTGATTCGTTTCAGCCATGGGTCTATGTTTCTCCAGTGCGGCAGGCAGAACACAGTCAGGCAATTCGATCGCTTCTAACGCAGATTCCGCCCGATGCCAGCGTAACGGCAACTGACCATATCGTGGCGCATTTGTCGAACCGTCGAGAGGCACAGCGGTTTCCCGGAACTCGGCTGCGGAATGACGATCGCGAGGTGATTCGCGTCCAATATGCTGTGGCGGATTTGTGGTATCTGCAGCAGTATGAGCCTGCCTTTGCTGACTATCGCCAAACCCTTAAAACCACCGCAGACTGGGTTTCGACCTTGCTGGATCGCCGCTACGGCATGATTGATTTTGAGGATGGTGTGGCACTGATGCAGCTTCGTGCCCAGTCCAATCGCGATGCACTCGCAGCATGGACGGCTTATCGGCAGACTCTTGAGCCAATTTTTCAGAAGGGGTAGGGAGCAAGAAAAAATCTACTCTAAATTACCCCAAATGTATATGGCGGCAGAAAAGGGATGGATTAGATTTGATTCATACCTTCCAAAAATTACTCGCCTCATCCGGGTATCAACTTCGTATCTAAGCAGTAAGGATCATGATTGGCAAAGTCATCCTGAGCGGAATTGCAGCAGGAATGACAATTTATTTCATGGCGCAGACTGACAATCCCACCTTGCAGCTTGGCGGGGCGATCGTTAGTTCAAGTGCGTTTGGCTTTACAACTACGCGGCTGCTGCTTGACGAAGAGCGAGAGCGCAAAGCCAGGGCTGCGGAGGCAAGGGCTTATGTTTTGATGCTGAGACGGATGAATCAGGAACGCCTGCGCCGACATCCGCCGATGCCCAAAGCCTGTCGCGGCTGTCTTCATTTTCACGGACGTACCTACAACGGCAATTATCTGGTTTGCGGGATGCACCCTTACGGAGTCGAAACCGAGACGTGCAGTGATTGGGAACAGCGATCGGAGGATATGTCTTCTCGCTAAGCTGATTTTTGCGAGGTTAATGATTCGACCTTCTGCATCAATGCTTGCCCTCTCCCTAAATGTCTTGCCCACCCTGAGAGAGAAACCTTAAACTTCACCTGACTCATGCTCGATCGTTTTGCTTTTCTTCGTCCCTGCTGGGAGGAGGGACTGGGGGATGCAGGGAATTTTCGATTCCTGTAACAGACCTTATGATCGCGATCGCCCCCATCGTTACGAATAAAACGCAATTTTCCCAGCAGGTCTACTGATTGCGAATCGAGCCGTCGGGCATCGTTGTATTTCTAAAGGTTGCACCGTTCAGGTTCGTGCCCGTTAAGTTTGCACCTCGCAGATTTGCCCCAGTCAGATTCGCTCCCTGAAGGCTGGCTCCGCTCAGGTTTGCCTGGCTGAGGTCGGCGTTTTGCAGGTTTGCGCTGCTGAGATTCGCGCCGGTGAGGGTGGCTTGCGGCAGGGTGGCAAACGCGAGATTGGCTTCGCTCAGCTTGGCCGCTCCAAGATTTGCCCGATTGAGGTTGGCATAGGAGAGATTTGCCTGAATCAGGGTTGCGTTGCCGAGTTTAGCGTTGCTTAAATTGCTAAGCGAGACATCTGCAGAAGTCAGATCTGCCCCGCTGAGATCGGCACTGCTCAAGTTCGAGAAAAACAGGCGGGCGTTGCTCAGGTTGCTGCGAAACAGAGCCGCATTGCTTAGATTGGCAAAGGTCAAATCCGATCGCCCCAAATTTGCCCGAAATAGCTTTGCCCCACTGAAATTGGTGCGGCTCAGCTTTGCCTCACTCAGATTCGCGCCGCTTAAGTCTACGTTGGGCAGGCTGGAACCCGTTAAATCTGCATTGCTCAGATCTGCGCCCGCCAGCAGAATAATTGCCTCATCGCTGGTAATCAGATTCGACTCCAGCAGAAACCGAATGAGCTGTCCTTTGCGCTGTCCGTCCAGTCGGTTGAGCAGTTCCAGCGTATTTTGAGTTGCCAGGTCGCGAAGTTGGCTGTCAGGAGGGGATTCTTTCAGCTTTTGATCGACGACCATGTCGTGTATTTGGTTCTGATAATTTTCGAGCTGGCTCTCACGATCTGATCCGATCGATCGATTCATCGTCGCCCGTCGAAACGGTTCATGCTCTGACTCATCGGCTCGTGCCAGATTGTTTACTAACAGCAGCCCGATCGTCGTCTGTCCGACCGCCAGCAGCCCAATCGCCAGCTTTAGCCCAGCCCAACCCGAATGACGATATCTGGATGTAACCATTTTTTATACCGAAGCAAGAAATAATGGATGCAGCGTGAGGAAGGCGTTTCAAACGATATCCGTCGATCGCCACGCTCGCTCAGGATGAAATTTGAATTTGCTCCAGGAAATTGGACGGAGATTGAATTGATTTTGATTCTGGAAAGTTTTGGGAAAGAGGAGGGCGATCGGAAAGTAGGTCTGGGGGTGGGTTTGGGGTGGGGGTAAACCGTTGCAGCCCGCTAAGCCTCAATCATTACCCGCAAATTGCCCTGCTTCCGAGTCATCCGGCAGGCAGTCGTTCCGTTCGATGCATCAACTGAAGGCACTTAATTTAGTCTGATGGTAATTATCTAGGCTTTAAAGGGTGCCTGAATTACCTGAGTCTCGCGTATGCTGGTGATTATGCAAGCAAAGCCGCGCCGTCCTCGCCGTCCTCGCAGACGCAAACCTCAGTCAAATTCCTGGCTGCTGATGGCAGTCGTATGGCTGCCCGTTGCTTTGGTGTTGCCCCGGCTGCTGCAAGGCAATTTTTCTGCTTCGCAGAATGAATTAAATCGTCCAACCGCTGACGCGCCTGCTGCTGCTGATTATCCCAGGGGGGGGACTGCTTCGCCTCGTCTGGCGGGTTTTGAGAATGCCTTTCAAGCTGTTACCGGGTTATCGCAGCAGATTGATCCCAGCAGTCAAACCCGGGAAGGCATTACTCAGGCACAGTACGATCGCTGGAGACAGTCGCAGGGACAGCTGCCGCAGCCGATCGCCAATCTTCAGCCGTCGGAAGTGGAAGCAATTTATCAAACCTATTGGCAGCAGGGAAACTGTGGCAGCTATATCGCGCCGCTCGACATTGCCTGTCTGGACACGATGCTTGCCTTTGGCACAGAAGACGGCAGATCTTTCCTGGCAGCCTTATCGCCCAATCCCCAGCAAGCAGCGATCGAAGTCACTCGACGGCGAATTGCTTATCGCCAACGTCAGCAAACTTCCAGTCTTAGTGGCATCACTCCGTCTGGTATGGACAGCGCAAGTGCGGATCCACAATCGCTGATGGCTGGACTCGTCCGCGATCAGGCACTGCAAGCGTTTTTAATCCGCGATCGGGCAGGAGGCAATCGGCTTGCCACGCAGCCGCCCGGAAGGTCGCTGGCTGAATCCAATTTCTCAGACACTCCCCAAGCAACTTTCCAGCCTAATCCAAATCGTTCTGTCCGAAGTCCTAATCGCCCACCGTCCCCCCATGGCGATTCCGATGCAGGCTCACCGTTTCCAAACTGGTCACAAATTAAGGGATTGCTGCCCAGTTGGCTACGCGGCAAAGATGCTGATCCGCTTGTTGTGCTGGACTCAAGCACCCTTTACGCCAACGCCAAGCCCTTCACCGTCGAACTCTGGATTCACGTAGACAGCGGCTACGCCCCCGCAGCAGGAATTATTTTGCGATCGGATGGCTTAGTGCTAACCAACCATCATGTGACTGCCAATAACCCTACGCCAACCATACATCTGGCAGACGGACGCAAATTTGCCGGACGGGTAATCATCAGCGATCCGGCGATCGATCTGGCTCTGGTGCAAATTGAGGGCGCAAACGGGCTGCCCACCGCAAACCTGGCAGATAGCACCAAAGACGTTCAGACAGGGGATACCGTTTATGCGATCGGCTCACCGATGGGAACCCACTGGAAAATGAGCCAGGCACAGGTGATGCGAACGGACAGTCTCTGCGGCAGTCGTGCCCTCGATCGTCAGTGCATCCGTACCCCAAGCGGCTTTTTGTATCCGGGCAATAGTGGCGGTCCACTGCTTAACAACAAAGGCGAAGTGATCGGCGTGAACCGTGCCATTCAGGAAAGCACCGGACAGGGCGTGAGTATTCCAATCGAAATCGTACAGCAGTTTCTAGCTCGATCGCAGCAGCAGTTATAAAGGGGTTTGAGAAGCTCCAGAAGCTCTAAACTCTAGAAGCTCTAATGTTTTAACTGGGGCGATCGTGTAGACACAAGTTTTCTGATTGGTTTTCAAAACTCTTCAGCCCCCTAAATCCCCCAGAATTGAGAGATTTTGAGCATGAGCGGAGTTAACTCAGTTCTTCCCAGCATCGTGCTCCTGCCCTAGTCCTTCCACAAAGCAATTCCCCCCAGCAGTCCGTTCACATTTGGCACGATCGTCACATTCTCAGGCAGTGTAATCTCGATTTTTTTGGCATTGCCGCCGCCCAGATATAGCCGATCGTAGTTAAACGCATGGCTCAGAGTGGCGATCGCCTTTTGGAGCCGTTCGTTCCAGCGTTTTTTACCAATGTCGTCAAGGGCGGCTCGTCCAAGCTGCTGCTCGTAAGTCTCGCCTTTGCGAAAGGGATGATGTCCGAGTTCCAAATTGGGCACAAGGATACCGTTGATAAACAAAGCAAAGCCGGTTCCAGTTCCCAGCGTCATCATCAGTTCAACGCCCTGCCCTTCGATCGCCCCATATCCCTGCATATCAGCATCATTAATCACGCGCACAGGTTTGCCCAACGCTTCAGACAACGCTTTGCCCAAATTGAAGCCAAGCCAGCCGCTATCCAGATTTGCCGCCGTGTAGCACGTCCCCTGCCGCACGACCCCCGGAAAGCCCACCGACACGCGATCGAATGATTTGTCTTGTGCAAGCTGCCGAATTGCCCGCAAAACCGAGTCAGGCGTTGCGGGTGCAGGCGTGTCTAGCCGATCGCGCTCCGAAAGCGGGTTGCCTGCTGGATCTAAGGTCATCACTTTCACCCCACTGCCGCCAATGTCTACCGCCAGAGTGAGCGGCTGTGCAGAAGTAGAAGCCATGTCGGATTGGAATTCCTCCAGCATTTACGATCGTCCTTTTGAATGGTTGCCTGAATTGGGATCTAAATCGGGATCTAATTTTTGCCTGAGTCGTTGCCTGGCTTCACGGGGGCGAAGCGATTTCCCTTAAATTCTATCAACTTGATTATGGAGGCTAATGCGCCGCGCTCAACGAATCTTTGCCATGATTTTAAGAAGCCTCGCCGCCTTTAAAAATGCGCCAAAATCCTCAAATCACTGCTCTACTTAAGCAAATTCGGGCATGGCAAAAAGCCATTTCCACCGAACTTAGCCTTCAATCAGAAAGTTCCGCTCACGCTAAAGCGCCGCGACATCTCATCCTGATTCTGTTTGTGCTACGGCTGCTAGAGCAGCAAAATCAGGGTTTATCAGGCTTCGCTTCAGACCAACGGTTTCATCCAGGCAAGCTATCCCCGCTCAAATCGCAACCCGAATCCCTCGCGCAGTTGCAGCAGGGCGATCGGCTCTATTCCCGTTTGGTAGAACTGTGGCGATCGGTACAGCCCCGTTTTGCTAGCTTACCCGTTGCGCTGGAGCTTGAACCCGATCTACCGTTAACCGATCGACTGCTGCGATCGATCATTGGTCGTCTTTATCAATCGGAGAATTTGTGTGCCCTTTGTTCCACTCATTTGTTAGGACAGATTTATGAAACCTTATTGAAGGATTCTCCTGTTCGTTCTTCTCAGCGTAAATCTCAAGGCATTTACTACACCCCCGCGGCAATCGTACAGTTTATCGTGCAGCAGACGATCGATCGATTGCTCGAACCCTCTAAAGCATTGGCTGATGTGCAAACCGTTGGTTCCCTGCCGCGTTTACTTGACCCTGCCTGTGGCGGTGGCGCTTTTCTGCTGGAGGCCTATCAAGTTTTGCTGAATTGGCAGCTTCAACAGGTGGTCAGCCACTATCCAACCGGGCATGACCTGCTCAGGCAAAACAAATCAGGCGAATGGCAACTGTCCTGGGCAGCCCGTCAGCAGATTTTGCAGCACTGCATCTATGGCGTAGATCTCGACCCGGAAGCCGTCACAGTCACCCAGATTTCGCTGTGGCTGAAACTGCTCGAGGGCGCGATCGGGCTAGACAATACGCCACCCGATCCACTGCCTAACCTAAACGCCAATCTAAAAATTGGTAATGCCTTACTCGATGAAGATGCAATTTCTCTCCAAAAGAGAACTCGTGAAACAGCAAAACTCGATCGTGCAACCCATCCGCTGAACTGGGAAACTGCCTTTCCAGCAGTAATGCGATCGGGAGGATTTGGTGGAGTGATTGGCAATCCGCCCTATCTAGATTCAGAGCAGATGATGCTCTCCTGTCCGACTTGGCGCACCTATTGCGCGACCCACTATCAAACAGCGATCGGCAACTGGGATTTATTTTGCGTCTTTATCGAGAAGGCGTTAATGCTCTGTCGATCGAGGGGTATTGCGAGTTTGATTGTGCCCAATAAGTTGGCATCGGCTCCCTACGCGGCACAGACGCGATCGCTCTTGATGCAACACCGATTGCTGCTGATTCGCGACTATGCTCAGGTTCCGGTCTTTGCAGCATCAGTTTACCCCCTGGTGTATATGGTGCAGAAGGAATCGCCGCCGAATCAAACCCCAGTGCGCTACGAGGTCATGGCAAATCTGACGCAGGTGCAGCGATCGGGCTGGCTCAACCAAAATGCAGAAAGTCCTGAAGCTTGCTGGCAGTTCGCTGAGTCTGCGGTTCACGCTCGTTTAATGCAGCGATTGCAGCAATTGCCCACTCTGGGATCGATCGCCCAAGTATATGGAGCCGCCACAGTCGCGGAAGCTTATGCGCTGCAACCCTGGATACAAGATTGCGCAACGCCTGCCCTAGAGCATTTTCGCTTCGTAAATAGCGGCACGATCGATCGCTACTGCCTGCAGTGGGGCAAAAAGCCAACTCGCTATCTGGGACAAATTTATCAGCACCCGATTCTAAGCAGCGATCGACTGCACTATCTCACGGCAAGGCGGCAGCAGCAGGCACGCCAGCCCAAAATTATCGTTGCTGGGCTCTCACAGCAGCTAGAATGCTTGCTGGATGCGACAGGAACCCTGCTAGCAGGCAAATCAACCTGTATTATTCTGGGAATTCCCCAATCGATCGACTGGCGATATTTGCTGGCATTGCTGAACAGCCATTTACTCACTGCCTATTTGCGCGATCGCGCGAGCGGAAATCAGCTTCAGAGTGGTTATTTGCGAATCGGCACTGCACAGCTTAAATCTCTGCCCATTTATCTCCCCGACCCTACCCAATCGATCGACCGTGAGATCTACGCAGAAATCATCGATTTAGCTCAGACAAGCATCAGTGAACGATTGCAAAATACAGTCGATCGATTCACAAAATCTAATACAGAAATCGATCTCCAGATAGATCAGCGGATTGCACATCTCTATCGATTGACAGATGAGGAAGCGTTGACAATCACGCAAACTCATGTCAGCAAGGACAGTTCAGCAAGGACAGTAAACGCTAGCCCCACCAGGGGAGATTGATTCAACCAGAGCAATTTTTTTCCGCGCTCTTACTTGCGGTTCATTGCACCTACGCCACCGAACAGCATTGCCAATCCTCCTATCAAAATTACGATCGCCAGACCGCCGATTGTCCAGTCCAGCCAAGCCGTATTTTCCATACCCATTCTGCTGCCTTTTGCTCACAAATCGCGCTTTGATCTTAGCCTGTTTTCGCTTATCTTTTGGGCGAACCCTGGTGCTAGATAGAGCGTTTCGCTGAGGTCGATCGCAGCTTGCGGATCACGATACCCTGCGTGGGGCTAAACAGCAGTGCCAGCAAAAATAGCGCGAACACAATCAGCGCGATCGTCGGACCCGAAGGCAAATCCAGAAAATAGCTGGTGTACATTCCCGAGACGCTGGCAAACACGCCGATCGCCGCTCCAAGAATCATCATCCAGTGCAGCTCTTTCACCAACAAATAAGCGGTCGTTGCCGGACCGACCATCAGCGACACCACCAGAATCACACCAACAATTCTCATTCCTGCAATCAGAGCCAGCGTGATACCTGCCATCATGCCTAGATTAATCCACTGCACAGGCAACCCAGACGCTTCTGCACCCACTCGATCAAACGTAAAAAACAATAGTTCTTTATAAAAAAGTTTGATACAAACGAGAATTACAAGGCTAATGATCGCAGTTCGCCCTACATCGCTCCAAGTGACACTTAAAATATCGCCGAATAGCAGATCAAGCAAATCTAACCGACTCTGAAATAGCGTCAGCAGCGTAATTCCCAAGCCAAAGAAACTGGCGAACGTAATTGCCATCGCCGCGTCAACCGACACCCGCGACTGCGATCGAATCCAGGCAATCACAAAAGCACTCAAAATTCCAAAAATAAACGCACCGATCAGCATCTCAATGCCAATAAATTGAGCGATCGCTAACCCCGGCAAAACCGCATGGGCAATTACGTCTCCTAGCAGTGCCATTCGCTGCACAATCAGATAGGAACCGACGATCGGACAGAGAATGCCGACGAGAACGCTGATGACGATCGCGCAGCGCATGAAGTCGTAGTTTAGCGGTTCGAGCAGCAGGGAAAGCATGGAGAGTGAATGGGGGGTAGCGTTTTATGATGCTTTTAGTGTGAGGGTCTCCTTTTAGATTAATCCGCGATCGCAAAAGCTCTACCACTTCTGACACGGTTTAGGTTTAGCAACGGTTCAGCCGTGATTTAGTCGTGATTCAGCAGTTCAACAGAAAAAGGGAACCTCCGATCGCCGTGACCGATCGCCCTGCAAATTTTCCCCGTAGGCGCGCTGGATATTTTCGAGGGTCATGACTGCCTGGGGCTGGTCGTCTGCCAGAAGTCGCTGGTTGAGCAGCAGGAGGCGATCGTAGCGGTGCAGTGCATCTCCCCATTCGTGGCTGCAAATGAGCAGCATTTTGCCCTGCCGCTTTAGCTCGGTAAACACACGCAGCATAATTGCCTCTGTTTTTTTGTCAATCCCGGCGAAGGGTTCGTCTAGCAGGAAAATTTCGGCTTGCTGAGCCAGGGCACGCGCCAGAAATACGCGCTGCTGCTGTCCGCCGGAAAGTTCGCCGATCTGCCGATGCTTGAGATGCAGCATATCCACCTGGGCCAGTGCTACCTCGGTCTGCCGCGCTGCCTGAGGAGCCGGACGACGAAACCAGCCTGTCGTTGCCGTATGTGCCATCATCACCACATTCCAGGCAGTAATGGGATAGTCCCAGTCAATTTGCGATCGTTGCGGCACGTAAGCAACCTGGTTTCGCTGGCGACGAAGCGGCATTCCACCCAGCAGCACCCGTCCCGTTTGCAGAGGAACCAGTCCCAGAATCGCTTTGATCAGGGTACTTTTGCCCGCTCCATTCGGACCAATCAACCCCACTAATTCACCGGGAGCGAGCCTCATCGACACATCTTCCAGTGCTCCCGCTCCCCGGTAATTGACAGAAACTCGCTGCACCTCTAGCATGACAAGTAAAAGATTATGAGAATCATTTTCATTTTCACACCTGTCAACCAGAAGATCAACTGTCGTTTAAGGTAAACTGGAGGTTCAGAGATGTCTGCTGATGCCCCACTGACTCAATCGCGATCGAAGATTCCATGCAGGCAAAAGGCGCGAGCCGCTCGTGGGCTAATTGCGATGTGCTTCGCGGTCGGCTTTAGTGGATGCACTCCTGCGGCTCAGCAAGCTGAAACAAATCCTGCGGCTACCGCAAACTCTTCCTCGGCAGAGCGTCCTGCTGTGGTTGCCACAAGCAGCCTGCTCTGTGATCTGACTCGTCAAATTGCCCAAGAGACGATCGACCTTACCTGCCTGATGCGGCCCGATCAAGACCCACACGCCTACAAAGCCACACCTTCTGATCGACAGGCGATCGAAACTGCCGATCTGGTGCTGTACGGCGGCTACAGCTATGAGCCAGAGCTAATTCGCCTTGTGCAGGCAACGCAGACACCCGCCTCCAAAGTTGCCGTTTACGAAGCAGCCGTTCCCAATCCGCTGATGGCAGAGCCGCACGATCACGAAGAAGGTGAAGCACACGCCGAAGCAGATCATGACCACGAGCAAGGCGAAGTCCAAGCGCAAGCCGGAGAAGCCCAGGCTCCTGACCCCCACGTCTGGCACGATGCAACCAATGGCGTAAAGATTACTGAAGTTGTGCAAGACCAGCTCACTCAACTCATGCCCGATCGCGCCAATGAGTTTGAGCAGAATACTGCTACGCTCACCGCAGAACTCTTGCAAATCAACGACTGGATCAAGGCTCAGGTCACAACAGTTCCCGATTCTGCTCGTCAGATTGTGACTCCTCACAATGGGTTTCAATACTTCGCAAAAGCGTATGGAATGACAATCAGGGGCGCGCTGGATGGCCTGAGTAGCGAGGAAAAACCTTCGCCTGCAAGATTGGCAGAGCTGGTCGATACAGTAAAGGAAAGCGGCGTGAAAACCATTTTCTCTGACACGACGACCAATCCTAATTTAATTCAGTCTGTCGCCCGCAGTGCCGAAGTGCAGGTTGCCGAACAGCCGCTTTTTATTGAGGGTTCTGGTGGTGAAGGAACTGCTGCGCCTACATACCAAGCCATGCTGGTTGAAAATACCTGTACCGTCGTCAATGCGCTGGGGGGACAATGCGATAAATCCGCTTTACCCGATCGCTAAAGCCTTGCATTTGCTCTAGCCGGTCATCCGCGATTCAGGTCCTCCGCCGCTTCATTGCGCTCCAGAAGCGACAGAACCGACTTGGGCAACAGCTTGTCCTTAAACCAGATGAGCTGCGCGGGAGTATCGGTAAATTTTACGCCTGCTTTCTCTAGATTCAGCCGCTCGGAAATCGCCAGAATCAAATCATCCCGTCCTGATTGCCGCACTTGGTAAAACTTCTTCCGCAGATATTCCGGTCGCCAGTATCCGACAATTTCCAATAGGAACGATCGCCCGTCGGGGTGAACCAGGCGAAAGTCGGGGATCATGACGCTGCCGGGAATCGGAATTAGATCAACTTCGCGTTCCAGCTTCCATTCAGTCTTGAGCGAATCCCAGCGATCGGCAAAGGAAAATTCCAGCATACTGTCGTAGGGTTTTCCGGCAGGGTAGTGGCTCACCAGCCCGCAGGTATCAGCAAGGGTAAACCGCCGCAGCTTTTCCTGTTTGGAGTAGGGGTCTTTTAGCAGCAGATCTGCCGCCAGATTCCATTTGGTGACGTGCAGCAGCGCAGGGATCAGCTTGGCAATGTCGAGCCCATAGCGGTTACTGGGTTTAAACAAGCTCGTGGGACCGTCGATCGCGATCGTAAACCCATGATCGGCATCGCCTTCGATATAAGTCATCAGCCCAAACAACTTTAGATAGCGAAACAGCAGCTTGTACTCGCCCGGATCATTGCGGTGCGCGTTGATCCGAATCTGGCTGGCTTTGTAAAACACGCCCTGCACCTGAGATAGGTTATAGCGATGCAGCAGGGCTTCGGGTTCGGGTGGCTCAAACTGGGTCAAAATCCGATTTTCGTTCAGGTCGGCATACAAGCCCGATCGCACTTGATCAGTTAGCACTTCATAGCCCAATTCGAGGCTAAGCTGGGTGGCGATCGTGGCTAGCGTCTGGTCAGCAGCCTGAGGCAAAGAAGCCGAGCGCGCTGAGAGGGCAAACACTTTTTGCCGCAATGCCTGGGGATCGAGCGGACTGACAATTTCAAACGTGCTAAACGCCTCTGCCCGCAGCAAATGAGCCAAACCGCGCTTGATTCGATAATCAGTATTCTCGCCTTCGAGTTCCTGAAGCTGGCGATCGAGTTCGCTCTGGGGCTTGCCCTTAGCTTCTCGAAAGACCGTAATTAAATCCGTCGCCATTGCCAGATGCTTTTTGTCGATCGGCAATCGCTTGGGCTGGAGTTCTTCGCCGCTGTGACGGTGGAGCAGGAGATCGGAAGGGAGCATGATTGGGGTTTAATCGAATAATTTCTGAGTCCGATTCTGAGCCATAGCAGTTCAGCCGCATTGCTAACTGGATGAATAACCATGCAGTACAAACGATCGGTTTTATTACCGTATCATATTCAGATTTTGAGGTTAGGTTGCACAGAGCCTTCTCAAGCAACCTCAAATCCCATGACTCTTGCCAACTACCCAGTGACGGCGGAAAAAGCGAGACAGGCTGGATTCCTCAAGCGGCAGGAAAATCGGGCGACCGTGGGGACAGGTGCGCGGCTGGCGGGTTTGCTGCCACTGGTCAATCAGCTGCTGCATTTCGGGTTCGCTCAGGGGTGTGCCGTTGCGAAGGGCGGCTCGACAGGCAGTTGCCACCAGTGCCGCTTCCAAATTGCCGCCCAAACTCAGTTCGACGATCGCCTCCGCACAGTCCGATCGCGCTGCCAAAATTTCGGGAACGGTTCGCACTGCCCAAAGTCGATCGCCAAAGGGTTCAGTCTCAATGCCAATGCGCTGAAGCTGCTCAAGCTGTGCGGGCGAAAGTCCTTCGAGCACCAGGGGCGGATCGAGCGTTACCATCTGCCAGTGGTTGCACAACTGCTCATAGAGAATTCGCTCGTGGGCGATGTGTTGCTCCACCAGCCAAACCCCAGTCGGATGTTCCACCAGGACATACATTTTGTGAATTTGGGCGATCGCCTTTAAGGGAATCAGGGGAAGTTCGGGTTCGTGGGAGCCAGGAGCCGGTTCGGGTTGGAGATTCCCATAGGAACCGCCTACTTCTGCTGCTTTGATGATTTGTCCCAGTGCCGCCGAGTAGGCTGTATCGGGGAGGGTCGCTTCACTCAGGCGCAGTGCCCGCTCGATCGCCTGCATAATTTGTTTTTGCCAGCGATCGAGATGATGCAAATAAATTTCTGCTTTGGCGGGGTGGCGATTCCAGTCGATCTGCTCTGGGGTTAGCCGCAGATGCACAAAGCACACCGGAAACCGATCGCGGGGCAATGTCCGCCGAAAGCTGGCAAGAACACTCTGCTCCAGTTCTGGGACGCGCACCGTCCGCCCATTCACCGCAACTTTGATCCAGTCGGGGCGATGACGATGACAGCGATCGGGCAAGCCCACAAGCAAATAGAGCGAACCGTTTAGAAAAGCATCTTCCGATCCATACTTTTCGGGCAGATGCAGCTTGAGATCCTGCAAATCACCTAACTGCACATCGCGCAAAAACTGCGGCAATATCTGACGAGTCGAAGCTCCGCCGCTAATGGCAAACCAGGGGCGATCGTTTTGTTCAACATGCCAGGTGACATGGGGATGACACAGGGCAAGCTGCTGGATGGTGAGCTGAATCAGTCGCAGCTGCTGAGCCAGAGACGGCAATCCCTGACGGCGTGGGAGCCATCTGCCGAATAAATTACTAACGGTGACGATCGTACCGGGCGCAAGGGCGATCGCTTCTGCCTGGAGTGGTTCTCCCTGCGGACTGTAGCTGATTCGCCATCCAGCATCTTCTTCAGGAGAACGGCTGCAAATTTCCAGGTCGGCAAGCTGAGCCAGACTGTGCAACGCCTCGCCCCGAAACCCCAAACTGCTGATTTGCCACAGGTCAAGGCTAGTCTGAATTTTGCTGGTGCTATGGGGCTGAGCTGCCTGCTCCAGATCCGCCAGAGACATTCCGCCCCCGTTATCTGCCACCCGCACCCGCCAGCGCTCCGCCCAGATAGAGATGGTGATTCGGGTTGCGCCTGCATCCAATGCATTTTCTGCCAGTTCGCGCACCACTGCCGCCAGCGAGTCGATTACTTCACCCGCCGCAATCAGATGCACAACGTCATCGGGAAGCAGTTGAATCTTGGAAGTCATGCCCCCCAGTGTAGGACATTGACAGGGGCAGTGTGGGGCAACTCCTACCCTCTTCCTGGTCTTATGGCCGGATTCGGGAAAAGACTCTGAAGCGAGCCATCTCGATCGCCCAACGTTTCATAAAAGAAGAAAGAGACTCCGGCAAACCGTCGATCGCGGGTGACGCGCACCTGATCGATAATGCTCTGGGTCTGGACGGGGCGAATTCTTAAGCCTGTGAGAATGCCGATGCCGACTGGAATTCGCTCACGGACGCGGCGGAGTTCGGGGCGATCGAGTTCGCTCAGGAAGCGATTGAGGTCGGTGCGGTAGACCTGCACGATCAGTTCATCGATGAAGCCGAGTCGCTGCCAGCTATACCAGTCTTGCAAATAGTTCTGATAGGCGAAGTCTCTGGGATTGGGCGACAGAGACACCAGACAGTCGGGCTTGCGGGTTTTGACGGCCGAATAGATTTTGACCATCAGATCAGAAACTTTGCCTGCCCGCCAGCGCATCCACTCAGTGTCGCGGGGGTTGGTGGGCGGCATTTTGCCTGTTTCCTGCTGATAAAGCTGCTTGGTGTAGTTGTCGTAGCCCAGCTCGGTGGGTGTGCCAAAGTGATCGTCAAACTGAATGCCGTCGATGTCGTATTTCTCAACCACTTCTGTGACCAGATCCACTAGCAGCTTTTGCACTTCAGGATGGGCGGGATTCAGCCAGACTGATTGATCTTCGCCGTGCATATTGAAAGTTTGGCTGCCGTCTCGCCGGCTCAAGACCCACTGCGGATGACGCTCTACCAGCTCAGAATCTGCCGGAGCCATCAAGCCAAACTCAAACCAGGGAATCACCGACAAGCCACGATTATGCCCAAGCTCGATCGCCTCTGCCAGCATATCCCGATCTTTGAATGCCGGATCGGGGTCAACTTTGATGCTCGTTGCGGCTTCTACGACTTTGCTGGGGTAAAGCGTGTGCCCACTCTGCCAGACAGTCGGATAAACGGTGTTGAAGTTGAGCCGTTCGAGTCGCTGCATTGCCCGCCGCAGGTTGTCTCGCGAAAACAGCACATCGCTATCTACATTGGTAAGCCAGACGCCCCGGATTTCGGTGGGGGGAGAATTGGTGATTCGGGCAGCCTGAACCGACTGAGCCGCCGCCGCGATCGGAAACTTGAGAATCAGGGCGATCGAAAAGCCGATTCCCAGAAATGTCACCCATCGCAAACGATGTAGCCTGCTTGCTAGCTGAAACGGGCGGTTTAGAAACTGACCCTGTTGAAACTGCCGCTTCAGCCAATAAGCGACTTCTGCGAGACTGACTTGATTTCCCATATCACCCACTCACCCACCTTAAAAAAGCAATCAAAGAAAAGCAACCGCCTCAAGAGGATAGGACATGAGGGGAGGCACTCGTCAACAGGGGAGCGATCGAACCGAGGTGCCTGAGATTACATGGTGGTTTTATCTAGAGGTTTATTTGGGAGTTTATTTGGGGGTTTCTCTAGCGACTGCAAACCCACTTCCAGAGCGGGTGACTCTTCCCCTTGCGCCGGATTCGCAGCACTTGTTTTTCGAGCCGTTTGCGCTCAGCAATGGGCAACTTCCAAAGCACATTGCGGCTTTGCCAGACTAATGTTGAAACCGTCATTCCAAGACAAATCACCAGCCCAAAGGTGGCAAGTCGATTGTAAGCCAGCCCATACCGAACCGCAGTCCAGGTGAAATAATCCCGCCACAGCGCAAACTCCGATCGCAGACTCCAGAGACACAGAGGGGCGATCGTCAGCCAAAGTAGCCCAACGAGCAGCCATCTTGCGTAAACGGTGAGCCGATGAAGCCGCTGAACCTGCTGCTCAAACTGCGGATCATGCTTATTGAAGTCTTTCGGTTCTGACCCGGAATCGCCGGATGTTGGCATCAAGTCTTCGTTTCTCGCCATACTAATTTGCGTGCTTTAATTCCGGGTTTTCGACGGTTGTTTCGCTGTTTCCCGAAGGAGTAATTTAAGGAGTAATCACTGTTTCTATTTCAGCCCAGGGCTGATAAGACTGCGGGTACTAGCAAGAAAAATTCATTTGAGTTTCCTGAATCACAACCCAGAATCTTTTCAAACCCAGAATCCTTTCAAAACCCAGAATTCGCTCCATACTGCACAAATGAAATCAATTTGATACATTTGTACTAAAATTATTTTCATATCGTTGAACATCCTGCCTCGTACTTCTTAGAACTGGTTTGAAAAGGAGTAGATGCCCTGCATTGCCCCTAAATTTTCCAATGCTGGGGGCCTTTAAAGCCAGAAAAAAGCTCAGTTCCCTCCAGTATTGACCCACCAGGAACGGTTCGAGTTAATTTCACAGAAAACCTGGCTCCTACTAAGGGGTCAAAGTTTCCCAAGTTAGGGATTCAGGGGGCAATGTAGAACCTTTTCACACGACTCAAACAGCCTCTTACCAGCAGGTTCGTTTTGTAATTCAAGCTCATTTTGTAATTTGGGAAACTCCCTATGAGCGTTGACCAAACCTCGCAGCTCATTCAACTTATGCTGAACTCCGTGCTGATGATGGCACTTTGCGGCAGC
Organism: Cyanobacteria bacterium FACHB-502; assembly: GCA_014695325.1. Classification (GTDB taxonomy): domain Bacteria; phylum Cyanobacteriota; class Cyanobacteriia; order Elainellales; family Elainellaceae; genus Leptolyngbya_A. The sequence goes on from JACJNZ010000039.1 coordinate 60,773, forward strand.
CTTGCGATCGGTCTCATAATTCGGCAAAGGGCGATCGTCTCTCAACTGCGGCTACTCAAGCCTCTGTACGAAGATGCAGCTACTGGGCTGCGGCTATTTCCCCCAGAGCGGTTTTTGCAGCTCAAAGCCCAGCTTCGCCTGCTGCGCCGTCACTATCGGCTAATTCGCTTTGCCTGCTGGAGCGCAAATAGTGCGCTGGTGCTGTGTGCAGGCAGTACGCTCTTGCTGGCTCTCCGCACCCTGGTTTTGCTAAATCGGCTAATTCCCCTTTCGCTGCTGCTGTTTACGTCCGGTGCTGCCCTGCTGTTGCTCGGTATTGTTCTGGGATGGTTAAGCCTGATGGAGCTGAATTTTTTGGAAGACAAACGAGAGCCTGAACCCAAACCCGAATTTAAACCGGGACGCAGCCGCTCACTTCTGCAAGAACGAGAAACTAGCTCTGCTCGACTTGTGCTTCGCGCAACTCCAAAGGAACCGCTGCCTGCTTCTCTGCCAATGTCAAATATCAGCACTGCCCAACCCGCATCGCGCTCGCGGCCTCGCCATCAGCTAAAGCCACCTAAAGCATGAGCATTTTTTTGCAGCGCGTTAACCGATCGCAATCCTTGACAAGGGGCTATATAATCAGCACATCTTTTGCAAAAGTTAACGTAATCATCGGGTTGGCTCACCTTATCTTTATCCATGCTGCAAGGTAAAACTTCCTCGGTTTTCACGCTGTCGCTGCTGTTGACGATCGCTGCCCCCACCTGGCTTCCGGCAGTCCTCTTCACGGATCCTATCCTGGCGCAGTCTGCCCCCACCTCGTTCCCTTTACTGGATTCAGTACCGCGCGGTACGACGATTCGAGTAGACGGCTCGGACAGCATGGCAGGGATCAACCAGGCACTCAAGCAGAAATTCGAGGCGCAGTATGGCGGCACAGCGGTGAACCTTGCAACCGAGGGAACAGCAGCAGCCCTCAAGTCGGTTTTAGACGGAACGAGCGACCTGGCAGCGATCGGGCGACCCTTGACTCAAGCAGAAAAAGCGCAGGGACTTGTCGAAGTACCCATCACCCGCGAAAAAATTGCCATTATTGTCGGATCTAATAATCCGTTCCAGGGCAGTATTACCTTTGAGCAGTTCGCCCGCATCTTTCGCGGAGAAATCACCAATTGGTCACAGCTCGGCGGGGCACCCGGTAGAATCCGCTTCGTAGACCGACCCGACAGCAGCGACACTCGACAGGCATTTCGCAACTACAAAGCGTTTCAGGGCGCACCGTTTAGGACAGGCAGCACTACCACTCAGGTCAGCCAGGATAGCACCACTGCAGTCATCGCCAGGTTAGGACGTGACGGCATTAGCTATGCGATCGCTAATCAGGTGGCAGATGAGCCAAGCGTGCGAATTTTACGAATGCATCGCACACTGCCCAACGACCCCCGCTATCCCTTCTCTCAACCGCAAAGCTACGTCTATAAAGGAACGCCCAGCGCGGCAGTTCAAAGCTTTCTGGGGTTTGCCACAGCTCCGATCGGTCAGACGACGATCGATCAGGCAAAAACCACCGGTCAGGCAAAAACCGCAGAAGCAAAGGCAGTTGCAGCAACAGCCGGGGAAACGGCAACAACGGTAAATCCTGCATCCAGCCTAGCCACTTCTGCAACGGCAATCGCCACCGCTTCGCCGGCCGCAGTCGTTCCTGTTACTGCTTCTTCAGGGGCAACAGGCACAGATCCAAACACCGCCGCAGGAACCACGGAAGCTGCCTCGCCAACCGCAACTAACCCAGACCCAGCCGCAGGAACCACAGGACCAGCCGCAGCCGATCCGGCAATCGCAATCGCGAATCGTACCGGGGGTTTAGGTTGGCTGCTGCTTCCGCTCGCGCTCCTGGCTGGGCTGCTGTTGTGGCGATCGCGCCGCAGACCCTCGGAAGCTGCCGATCGTCCTGCCAATCCGGTGATTTCGCCTGTACCATCAGGGACAAGCACATCGAGCACAGGCACAACGCTGGCACAGCGCACGGGTTCCGTCGTCTCTGCCGATCGCCTGGAGCTCATGAACGATGCCCCTGGTGGAGCGGTTGCCCCTCGATCGGGGGAGGCTGCTGCTAAGACAGAAATCACAGCGATCGATCCTGAAATGGTGGAAGAAATTCCTTCAGCAGCGATCGATCCGGCGATTCCGAGTGCGGCGATCGATCCGGCTTTGTTAGGCGGGGCAGCTCTGGTAACAGGAACGGGTGCGCTGTTTGGCTTGTCCGAGCTTCGCGATCAGTCAGAAAATGCCTCGGATGTGATCGAACTCAATCCCCTGGAAACTGAGCCTGCTTTGCCTGAATCCACAGAAACGGCCTTGCCGGCCCAGGAAATGGCAGCCGAACTCGTAGCACTTCCATCACCTGAAGCAGTAGCGCAATTTCCAGAAGCTATCGTTGCCGAAGAGGAAATGGCAGCCGAACTGCTTGCAGAACGAGACGCCACAGAAGGGGCTGAAACAACGATCACCTCCCCGGTGTCGCCCAACCCCGCTGCCCCACCTGATGCAACAATTCCCGTAGCAGCCGCTACCGCCGGAATGTTTGTGGCTCAGTCGCGCCTAGCGATCGAAGAAACCCAGGAAGAAGAATTGCAGTCGACGATCGAGGCAGCCAAGTTCTACATGGGGCAGCCTGACTTGTCGAGCGAAGAACTGGCAACCGTGGACGCAAATTTGCCTGATCTGCCCGGAGGCTATGGCGAAAGTCGGATTGTGCTGCTGCCCCGCGACCCGCAGTGGGCTTACGCCTATTGGGACATTCCGGCAGAGCAAAAGCAGTTAGCTCGACAACAGGGCGGCAGTCGATTTGCCCTTCGGTTCTACGATGTCACCAATATTGATTCCAATCGCCATAATCCGCATAGCCTTCAGCAGTACGAATGCGATGAAATGGCGCGAAATTGGCACATTCCGGTTCCGCTAAGCGATCGAGACTATATCGCTGAAATTGGCTATGTCGCCGAAGACGAACGCTGGATGATGCTGGCGCGATCGCAGCCTATTCGCATCCCACCTGTTTATCCATCGGACTGGTACTCCGAGCAGTTTCTCACGATCGATTGGCAGGCAGACCTGCGCGACAAAGCGTTCCTGGAGCTTGTGCCGCCGGGTGAACGCAAAACTTTTAACAACCCTATCTACGATCGCATCTTTGGCTTGACCGAATCTGCAGAGGCACAGCGCGTCGCCGGATCGCTCTACGGCTCAATGCAGCAGGTTCCTGAGCAGACAATCAGCTCGTTTGCATCGGGAGCCGGACTGTCAGCCCGTAGCGAATCTGGCATTGGCATGATGTCCGGTGTAGGAATGTCCGGCGTGGGGATGTCGGGCGCGGGAATGTCAGGTGTGGGACTGTCAGGAATTGGAATGTCCGGCGCGGGAATGTACACGATGTCGGGCATGGGAGTAATGGGGATGTCGGGCGTGGGAATGTCGGGCGTCGGGCTTTATACCTCATCCGGTGTGGGAATGTCAGGAGTGGGAATGTCGGGAATGGGAATATACACCCCTTCCGGCATGGGAATGTCGGGCGCAGGAATGTACACGATGTCGGGCATGGGAATGTCAGGCGTAGGCTTTTCTGCCTCTATGCCGCCGATGCGTCCGCGTCAGTTTTGGCTGATTGCCGATGCCGAACTGATTGTGTATGGCGCAACCGAACCCGATGCTACCGTCACGATCGCAGGTCGCCCAGTGCAGCTCAATCCAGACGGCACATTCCGTTTCCAGATGTCTTTCCAGGACGGTGTGATTGATTTTCCGATTTTGGCCGTTGCCGTTGATGGCGAACAAACGCGATCGGTTCACCTTAACTTCGAGCGCAAAACGCCTTCCCGCAATACCAACACTAAGGAAGAGGCGAGAGATGAGTGGTTTCCAGGCTAGATCGGTGATTTCCGGCTTAGTTCGAGCAGGAGAAGCATAGAGGATGCGCCACCCCGCAGGGGTTTTACCCCTGTACACTGCCTTGATCTAAATGGGTATCGCTATAAGAGAACAGCAGGAAGAAATCTCATGGCGCAACTGGTCCCGATTCAGCTCAGCGACGGCACGATGATTTACATTGAGGCGATCGAAGATACGACCGTCTCCAGTGACCCTGGTACATTCGCCGACGAGGAACCCGAAGAACAAACGCGATCGGGCGGCAAAGGCTTGGGAGATGACATTCGGCGATCGACTCGCATCTTTGGCACTCCGTCACTCACGCCCGATCAGCGATTTCAGCAGCTGCAAACCACGATTCGCACCTACACTGCCTATACGCTGAATGCCTTTCGCAATCTGGCAGTTGCAGAGGTGCAAAAAGTATCGCTAGAGTTTGGCGTTAATGTCAGCGGCGTAGGTGGAATTCCCTACATTGCCTCAGGAACCATGGGGTGCAATCTGAAAATTACGGTGGAATGTACCTTCCCCGATCGCGTTAGCGGAACAACTGCCCCTCGCCCGGCTCAGCCCAATCCCAATCAGCCGCCGCTGCCCCCGCCTCCTCCTGGCACACCTCGATCGCCAACCAATCCTTAATCTGGCAGATGATTTGTGGGTGAAGATTGGGTTCACTGCTAAAGTCAGCGTTAACCCCGTTTCAGGCTGGTTGTATGAACTCCGTTGATTTGGCTTTTACGTCCGCGATCGATCAAGCAAGGCTAATTCGCGCCAAGGAAATTTCTCCGCTCGAACTCACCGAGCTTTATCTAGAGCGGCTCGAGCGGCTCAATCCCCAGTTAGGCAGTTTCTTTACTGTCACAGTCGATCGCGCCCTCAGCGACGCCAAAGCCAAAACTGATCAGCTCATGCAAACCGATGGCGTCGAGGAGCTGCCGCCTTTTTTTGGAGTGCCAACGGCGATCAAAGATTTAACGGCAGTTGCAGACGTGCCTTGCAGCTATGGGCTGCGCGTGATTCGCGATCGGATCGAAAAGGAAGACGCTGGGGTTGTGACTCGCATTAAAAACGCCGGATTCATTCTCCTGGGTAAAACGGCAACCTCCCAGCTTGGCTCAACTCCCTACACCGAGCCACCTGGATTTCCCCCAGCCCGCAATCCCTGGAATTTGGACTACACGACTGGCGGTTCCAGTGGCGGGGCAGCTGCGGCGATCGCGGCAGGTCTTTGTGCAGTAGCTCACGGATCAGATGGCGGCGGATCAATTCGGGGCCCGGCTGCCTGCTGCGGCATTGTCGGTATCAAACCATCTCGCGGTCGCGTATCGCTGGCTCCTGTGGGCGATCGGCTTAGCGGCTTAGCCGTCGATGGACCTCTGGCGCGAACCGTGGCAGATGCGGCGGCAATGCTGGACGTGATGGCAGGCTACACAGTGGGCGATCCTTACTGGCTACCTGATCCCAATCCTTCCTTTTTAGCGGCAGCAAATCGATCGCTCCAATCCTGCAAAATTGCATACATCACAGATTTTCCGCCGGTTGGCGAAGCCCATCCCCTTTGCAAACAGGCAGTTTTAGACACCGCTCAACGATTAGAACAGTGGGGACACGCGATCGAACCTGTGACCCTCAACTTTACCGACATCATCGAACCCTTAGTCACCGTCTGGCAGGCAGGCGTCGATGTAGGCGTGCCCTGGCTGGTGCTGAATCGATTCAATCGCTGGCTGCTGTGGCAGGCAAAACGGCGATCGAGTGGGCAATATCTTCAGGCAGTTTCTAAGATGCAAACCGCAGCACGTCGAATTGTGGCAACTTTCAGTCCCTATGATGCGGTCATTGCTCCCGTGTATCTGCATCCCACCATCCGCGTCGGTGAATGGAAATCGCTCAGCCCTGCCAAAACCCTCCAGCAAATTATGAACTGGATCGCCCCCTGCCCTCCCATCAATGCCACTGGGCAGCCCGCGATCGCCCTCCCCGCCCTGTTCACCGAATCCGGCTTACCGGTCGGCATTCAGCTCATCGGTCGCCCCGCCGCCGAAGAAACTATCATTTCCCTCGCAGCCCAACTCGAAGCCACCCACCCCTGGCATAGCCCCAAGCCCCCGATCGCCCTATAACCAACCCCAGAACAAACTCACGCCCCACCTCTCCATCCCCTCACACCCCATGCCTCACTCCCTAGGAATCGACTTCGGAACCTCTGGCGCAAGAGCGATCGTCCTTGATCCTGCACTGGAAATTCGATCGTCGGTGAGCTTGCCCTTCCCGGCAATCTGCTCGAACTGGACTGGGCTATGGCAACAGACGCTCTTTGATTTGCTTCAACAGATCCCCCTGGAACTCAGGCACACGATCGCCTCGATCGCCATTAACGGCACATCTTCCACCGTTTTAATTAGCGATGCTACCGGAAATCCACTTAGGGCGCCTCTGCTCTATAACGACGATCGCGGGTCAGTCGTGCTGGAGCAAGTGAAGTCGATCGCGCCGCCCAACCATACGGTGATCAGTGCTACATCGAGCCTGGCAAAGCTGTTCTGGTTCAATTACGCCGAAGGGGAAACTGCTTCGCATCGCCAGCTTCGGAATACTTCAGGACGTTACTTTTTACATCAGGCAGATTGGCTTGCCTTTTGGCTACATGGACAGATCGGCATCAGCGACTATCACAACGCGCTCAAGCTCGGCTATGACGTGGAAAATCTGCGTTATCCAGACTGGCTGCAAACTCCAGCTATGCCGTTTGAGCTGCCCAAAGTTTTGCCTCCCGGCACGCCGATCGCCCCAGTCACAGCTGCACTATGCGATCGATTTCAGTTTCCGCCCCATTGCCAGGTTTGCGCCGGAACTACCGACAGCATCGCAGCAGTTCTGGCAAGCGGTGTCCAGGCAACAGGAGAAGCTGTCACTTCCCTCGGTTCAACGCTGGTTCTGAAACTGCTCAGCAATACCCGAATTGAAGATGCCCGATACGGAATCTACAGTCATCGATTGGGCGAACGATGGCTGGTGGGAGGTGCATCAAATACGGGCGGAGCAGTGCTAAAGCAATTTTTTAGCTCAGAGGAGCTGGTGCAACTGAGCCAGGAGATCGACCCTTCCCAGGAAAGCCCACTGGACTACTATCCGCTGCTAAAACCGGGCGAACGATTTCCCATGAACGACCCTCAGCTAGCTCCCCGCCTGGAACCCAGGCCCGATCGCCCCAGTGAATTTTTGCACGGGCTGTTGGAGAGCATTGCCCGGATTGAAGCAAAAGGCTATCGCTTACTTCAGGAGCTGGGAGCCACCCCACTTCGGTATGTTCACAGCGCAGGCGGCGGCGCAGCAAATCAAGTCTGGCTCCAAATTCGATCGCGCCAATTGCAGGTTCCGGTGTTTGCAGCCGCTCGAACTGAAGCCGCTTATGGCACAGCCCGGTTAGCAATGCAGGGCATCGTGAATTAACAGGCTGTAGGAAATGCTGAAGGGCTACAAAAACATAGAACGCACGATCGGGATGCGAATGAGATGAAAAAAGCACTGCCTCTCCACTTTTTTAAGAGAAAGAGAAACAGCGCTCTAATTTAAGAGAAACAGTGCTCTAAACAGAAGGCTCAGGAATCAGGGAGATGTTACTCCTGCGGAGCTGATTGAGTAACAGAGTCACCCTTCTGGCGGCGGAGTCCCAGTGCTCCCGCAGCACTCAAGCCCAGTAGACCGAGCAGCATCGAGGGTTCAGGAACGCTGGTGAGATCCTTCACATTCGCTTCGCCGATGTCTACAACAAAGACCACATCGTTGAAGTCACGATCCGAGTTTTGGTTTTTGCCACCCTTTGCCCATAGGTCACCGTACAGGTCTTCAAAACCCAGCATCAGATATTTGCCAAACGCATAGGCAACAACGTGCTGAAGTCCGTCTGGGTTAGATCGGGTTTGCGTTCCAAAAATGTTGCCGTTTTCGCGCAGATCTCGTCCATCTGCCCGCAGCCAGAAATCAAGCTGAGTGCCCCCCAAGATCTTGCCGATCTGCACCCCGTCGCCGAGCTTCAGGGGACCGCTATTTTCCCGCATGATAGCCTCTGGCGAGGCAATATCTCTGAACACTAAGCCTGATTGGTTAGTGGCACCCGTTGCTTCATAGGCGAGCTGGTTGCGAAAGCTTGCACCCTCGTTAATAAAGTACACCGAAACATCGTGGTCATACTTCAGCTTCAGCTTGGTAGGGTCAAGCAAAAATTGACCGCTATTCGGGATTGCAATTCGTTCCTGCTGCACGAACTGCTGAAAAGGCGCGTCGTTGAACCCGGTCTGACTCTTTCCCTGAATAGAGGGCTGAGTCCAAGAATTATTCCAGGCAAAAGCAGTTGCCGGAGCAGTGGTACTCACCACGCCCGCAAGGGTAGTAGCAGCCGCAAAAAGACTAGAAAGAAGCGTTGTTTTCATATCTAAAGTGAGTGGAGTGAATAGATGAGACGACTAACTTCAGAAAACAGCACGCAAAAAAGCGTCTGCTCAAACATGACCCATCAGGCATAACTCATCAGGTGATAATTGTCTCCGCGTAACATCCGTTACTATCACCACTTTGCCTTAGTCTTAGGAGAATTTGTTTCCCCTTTGTCAACTCTTCAATCAGAACGGTTTAGGCCAGCATTTTTACGGAATTAGTCTTTTATTAAGGCAGGTTTTATCCTGAAGTCAATACTAGTAGGATTGCTGATCCAAACGTATTATCTGTTTCTCAATAAATCTATTTTTTCAAAGACGAGCTGCTGCGAGAATTCCTGCAGGTGGCGATTTGACGAAATTCAGGACAAGACCGAAAGCAAAGTGCAGCTTCACATAATTCTGCCTGAGCAATGGCAGCAAACCGCTGATTTGATGACGCAATATGACATTATCAATGCTAGCCCTACTGCCAAACAGCCCTTTGATCTGAGGCTCTGGTTTGCCAATTTCTGGATAACGACTGTCTTAAGGAATTCTGGGGAACTTGACCGCAGGGACAGGGATCTCTAGTGTGGGAAAGTGCCTGACGGGAGTAATGCCCATGACCAAGCTGATCATTCAAATTCCCTGCTACAACGAGGAGCGCACACTGGGTATGACCCTGTCTGAGTTGCCGCGCCAGCTCCCGGGAATTGACCAAATTGAATGGCTAGTAATTAACGATGGCAGCACCGATCGCACTGTAGAAGTGGCAAAAGCCTGCGGTGTGGATCACATCGTCAGCTTTCCTATCAATCAGGGCTTGGCAAAGGGGTTTATGGCAGGCCTGGAAGCCAGCCTCCGGGCAGGAGCCGATATTATTGTCAACACTGACGCAGACAATCAGTACTGCGCGGCAGATATTCCCAAGCTGATTCAGCCGATTCTGCTGGGGCAGGCAGATATGGTGGTCGGAGCCAGACCGATCTGGAAAACTCAGCATTTCTCCTTCATTAAAAAGCTGCTGCAAAATCTAGGTAGCTATATGGTGCGCCTTGCCAGCAATACTAGGGTTCCCGATGCGCCGAGCGGATTTCGCGCCTTTAGTCGAGAAGCGGCAATGCAGCTCAACGTCTTCAATAGCTATACCTATACCCTGGAGACGATTATTCAGGCAGGACAAAAAGGAATGGCGATCGTGTCTGTTCCCATTCGCACGAATCCAAATCTGCGGCGATCGCGGCTGGTCAGAAGCATTCCGTCCTATGTCATGCGATCGTCTTTTACGATCCTGCGGATTTTTATGCTGTACAAGCCGCTGCGCTTCTTCCTGCTGCTAGGAAGTGTACCGTTTAGCTTGGGCTTGCTGCTGGGCTTGCGCTGGCTGCTGCTGTTTTGGCTGGTGGATCCCACTCGATCGCGTGCCCCCAGCCTGATTTTGGCAGCAATGCTAATTTTGATTGGGTTTCAGCTTTGGATGTTTGGCTTAGTCGCAGATCTGCTAGCGGCAAATCGTCGTCTGATGGAAGAAACCCGACTCCGCATGCGGCGGCTCGACCTGGAGCAGAATGGCGATTTTTCCCCCGAAGAGAGACGATCGCAACGATTCAACCAGGACGAAAGTTAGGTCAATCGCTGGGTCAAATTCTGCGTCGCTGAAGTCGCTTTCGTCAATTCCGTTTACAACGGCATCACAAACAACGTTTAGATATTCTTTTAGATATTCCTTCCCGGCTTCATTGAAGCTGATGCCCTGCTCCTTCGAGTCCTCAAAGAACGGATTGCACAGCAGTTCCGGGTTATGCTCTAGTGTTGCCATTTCCTCATCAGGCATTTCTGCTGCGATCGCCTGTCTGACTGCTCAATTCTCTAATCAGCTCTCTAATCAGTTCTCTAACTGCTGCGAGTTGATTTCGATCGTTGAGTAGGTTGCGCTGGAGGTTAGCAGAAAATAGGTCAGCGTGACGACCGAACCCACGGTTAAAAACGTCAGCACTGCCGCGAATAGCCTCTCACCCCTCGAAGTTTGCATAATTGTTACCTACTAACTTCAATCCTAATATCGCTGTCTCTATCGCAGTGAGGACAAAGGCTGGGGAGCAGGAACCCAATTTAGGGTAAGACTCCTGCATTCCGTCCTTGGCTGACTAGCGGTAGATACTATTAATAGATAAAGGATTTCTTCAGCTTGAAACTGTCAATTTTCGGACAAACCAGAGAAACTACGGAGATTTCTGCCTGAAGGGTAAAAAGCTTAACATTTTGTCGTATCTCGCAACACAAGCCCAACGGCAGTAGAAAGGGCGCCCAGTTTAATGGACGATCGTCAATCTCCAGCGTTCCTTGAAAGCGAGTTCACTCATTCCGCAAACAGCTCGTGCGATCGAACTCAGGAAGACGGAACGGCAGCAGACCGGATGCGATCAATCCATTGCCCCAGATCATCTTGATTCAAGCGATAGCTGAGCGGATGGGCAATCAAACGAGCAGTGCTTTCAAAGAGCTGATCAATTTCAATCAGGTTGTTTTCTTGCAGCGTGCGCCCGGTAGCAACCAGATCGACGATCGCCTCCGACATTCCCGTGATCGGTCCCAGTTCCACCGACCCATAAAGCGGCACGACATCGACCGGAAGATCCAAACTGTTGAAATATTCGCTGGCACACTGAACAAACTTGGAGGCAACCCGACAGTGCGGCGGCAGCTCTAAGGCAGAACGATAGGAGCTAGACGCTTTCACGGCCACCGACATCCGGCAGCGACCAAACCCTAGATCAACCAGATGAGCCACCTGAGGACGCTTTTCGCGCAGCACATCATACCCGACGATGCCAAGCTGCGCCTGTCCGTATTCCACATACACAGGCACATCGTAATTTCGCACCAGCAGGGCCTTCGCAATCTGATTGCTGTCCCAAATCTCAAGCTGACGATTACCCGGATCGAGAAACGCGCTGAAATCTAAGCCGATCAACTGAAGCAGCCGAATACTGTCTTTGAGCAATCCGCCCTTGGGCAGTGCAACCGTAATCATGAATTCATCTCCCGAAAGCCGCAACGAACCATTATCCCGCAAGTTATGGGTTATTAGGCACAGGTTATGCGTTCGATCAATGCCTGTTCCACCCATGCCTGTTCCACCTATGGCTGTTTTACCTATGCCTGTTCCAGGCTTGATCTCTATCGATCGGCTCAGTTTCACGAATTCTTCATGAGGAAATGTCCTGATTTTGGTGAGCTAACTAGAAAAAAGTCGAATAAGCACCCCCTTAGACTTCACAAGATCCATTTATATCTCCTTGCCTGGTGTCAAACTCAACTCTAGCGGCTAGCTGCAATGAAAAAGCGTCCTTTTTTAGATGTTTTAGAGAATGCTTCACTGGTAGGCTTAGGGGTCGGCTCGGTTGCATCTCTGGTGTCCCAGCAGGCGTTTTATGCCACCGCTCCGCTCTCGCTGCTCGTGGTTTTGGGCTTACTGAACCGAAGGCAGTTTGAACAACAAACGGAGCAGGAGACTAAAAATACGCTGAATCAGGCCGATCGCCGTCTGACCCAGCAAATCGACGGATTAACGCAGCGAGTTGAGCAGATGCCGACTCCAGAAACCATTCAGCAGATTAAAAAAGGCGTTTTGCTCAAGAATCGTGAGCTGGCACAGCATTTTTCCACCCAAATCCTCTCTCTTCAGGAAACGCTAGACCAGCGGCTCACTCCTCTGGAACATCAAAATCTGCCCCTGATTCGACAAGAGCTGCAAAGCCTGGGCGATCGCTATCAACAGCTTTTAGAAGGACTCTCGCTGCTAAATACCGATATTGGACAGCTTCAGGACAAAGACGATCGCCAAACCAGGCAACTGGAATACACCGTTTCCTCACTACAGGCGGAAATGATTGATTTGCGGGGGGAGCTCGACAGCCTGGCACATCATACCAAAGCGAATTCAACAGATTTACAAGAGCGGCTCAACCGAATCGATCGTCAGTTAAGCAAGCTGCCGCCCCCGGTAGATGTGGGCGTGATGCGGCAAGAACTGGCAGAAATGGTAAGGATCATTGGGGATCTGGTTTCAAAGCGTGACTTAGCGACGATCGTCGGAGAAGTGCAAGCCCTGCATCAAGATCAAGATGACCTCAAGCGATCGGTGCAGGCGATCGAAGCAGCGGCAATTAACCTGAAGCGCAGTTTTGGCTTGTCCTTCAGCAAGGGAGAGAAAGCCAAAATCGAATCTGAGTTTGCTGCTTTCTTGGCGCAACAGTTTGGTGAGACTGCGGCATCGCTGAGCGAAACATCTCTGGTTCCGGCAAGCATCTACCCCGAACTACAAGCTTTGGCAGGGGGGTATTTAAAGAATTTGCGATCGCAGCTTGTCACAATCCAGGAGTTTACCGAACAGCTTGACCAGCAGCAGCAACAGCTCCAGGAACAGATTTATCGGCTGCCCAAGTCGCTCGATATCGTCGCACTCCAGCGGCAGCTCAAGGACCTGGCACGTCGAATTCCCATCGCAGAGAGTACGTTTGATGCCTTTCAAGCCAGAATCCAAGAGGTGCTGCAACAAGAGCTACAGGCGATCAACGAACAGCTTCAGGCACTCCCTGCAACGCCTCAGCACGAGTTGGTGTTTGACTTCAAGGCCGAAACTGCCGTATCGGGTACTGCCGGACATCGGGCACTGCTCGAAGCAGCCCTGGAGCAAACTCAGGAGCGGCTGATTTTGATTTGGCTCTGGTCAGACGAGTGCGAACTCGACGATGAACTGCTGCAAAAGCTAGAATCCTTTCTCAGCCAGAAGCGACAGTTAGATTTGGGCTGGTGTCATCTCGCCGACTACTCTCCAGGCGAAACGGTTTCATACCGCCAGCAGGAACGCTTGCTGAGCAAAATTCGGCGGGGCTGGAGCAATCAACCAGAGCAAACCGCTCTTCAGCAAACCCTGCAAAAGCTGCTGCAATTGAAACGGGCTTATCCAGAATATTTTCAGTTCAAGATCCTGGGAACCAGCGAGAATTTTTTGGTGTCCGATCGCGCCTTTGCCGTGCTGGGCATTGCCGACCCACTTAAAACCACGGCTGCCTCTACTGATCTGCACCTCAAACTCCGCACCACTGATCCAGAAGTGATCCAGCGGCTGATCGATCGCTTCGATAGCCCAACCCTTGACCCCGATGACCTCACCGCTTACTGGAATCGCGCCGTTACTCGCTACGACCTGAGCGACAAAGCCGGGGCGATCGAAGACTTTTATCACATTCTTTCCCGCCAGCCCGATGATGCGGTGACGCTAAACTCGCGAGGCATTGCCCTGTATGACGTGGGAGATTGGGAAGCTGCGCTGCTCGACTTTACCCAGGCGATCGCAGTGAATCCGCGCCAGAGTGCTGCCTATCTGAATCGAGGCTTTATTCGATCAGAGCAGGGCGATTTATGGGGCGCGATCAACGACTATACGTTAGCAATTCAGGTGAATCCAGACCACGCGCTGGCATACTTCTATCGCGGCATGGCGTGGCAAAAGCAAGAAGAACACCGGGAAGCAATCGCCGACTTCAGCAGCGCGATTCGACTGGCTCCCAATTCAGCCGTTGCCTGTTACTATCGGGGGCTGGTGTGGCAAAAGCTAGGACAGCTCCAGGAAGCGATCGCCGACCTGCAAAAAGCCGCAGAACATTTCAGCGCAAGAGGCAGCAAAACCAACGCCGAAAAAGCTCTGAAACATCTGGCAAAACTTCAGCAGGAAATCGAACAGCAGGCACAAATTCCTCTGATTGAGGAGTCCGAACTAACAGACGGAACCACTGGAGCGATCGAACTCTTCCAACCCGCTAGAGAAGGGGATCTCGGGCATCATCACTATCGAGGCAACAAATCTCAGAACGGGTATCGGGTCGCGGTCGTGGTGGCAGGAGACGATCGGCTAGAGAGGGAATAGGAGACAGAAGGTAGCGAAAGCGAATCATTTGGGGAAAACTCACTCTCCTCCACAGTTTAAAATCCCCCAGTCAAAGTCCCCCAGAATTACGAACTTTAGGGGGCTACAAAGCCTGCAACACTGACAGAAAAGACTGGCGAACCTCCAGTAGCGCTGTAGGGGAGCGGACTGAGGGTGAGGGCTGCACCACCGAGATACTCACCAGGCAAAAATCACAAAAAAGGGCAGGCATTCAACCTACCCCAGACAGTGAGTATTCAAAACCAGATTTAATCTGAGATTCGCAGACTAGCGATCGACTGAACCCATAATGATGTCGATACTGCCTAAAATCGGCATGATATCTGCGACCTTCACACCCTTCAGCAGGTGCGGCAGGATTTGCAAATTCACGAAGTCTGCGGCGCGAATCTTCCATCGCCAGGGGAATACGGTGTCATCACCAATCAGGTAAATGCCCAGTTCACCCTTACCGCTCTCAACACGGAAGTAGTGTTCGCCCTTGGGAATCTTGAACGTCGGCGCAATCTTCTTGCCAAGGAACTGGTAGTCAAACTCGTTCCACTGCGACTTCGGACCTTCCTGCATCCGCTTGGCTTCCAGGTTTTCGTAGGGACCACCGGGCAGCCCATCGATTGCCTGACGAATAATTTTGACCGACTCGCGCATTTCGTCAATGCGAACCCGATAGCGCGCCAAACAGTCGCCCTCGGTTGCAACCGCCACGTTCCAATCAAAGTCGTCGTAGCATTCGTAGTGATCTACTCTTCGCAGATCCCAGTTCACTCCTGAAGCCCGCAGCATTGGACCGGATAAACCCCAGTTGATTGCCTCTTCGCGGGTAACCGTGCCTACGCCTTCAACCCGCCGCCGGAAGATGGGGTTGTTGGTAATGAGCTTTTCGTACTCGTCTACCTTATCAACGAAGTAATCGCAAAAATCGCGGCACTTATCAACCCAGCCATAGGGCAAATCAACTGCCACACCGCCAATGCGGAAGTAGTTATTGTTGACCATGCGGTAGCCTGTTGCCGCTTCCCACAGATCGTAGATCATCTCCCTTTCCCGGAAGATATAGAAGAAAGGCGTTTGTGCGCCAATATCCGCCATAAAGGGACCAAGCCAGAGCAGGTGATTTGCAATCCGGTTTAGCTCCAGCATGATGACGCGAATGTAGCTGGCGCGTTTGGGAACCGGAATTCCTGCCAAAATTTCTGGCGCGTTTACCGTGACCGCTTCGTTAAACATTCCTTCTGCATAGTCCCAACGGCTGACGTAGGGCACATACATGATGTTGGTGCGGTTTTCGGCAATCTTCTCCATGCCGCGATGCAGATAGCCAATTACAGGCTCGCAGTCGATCACATCTTCACCGTCGAGGGTGACAATGAGCCGCAGCACGCCGTGCATTGACGGGTGATGGGGACCCATGTTCAACACCATCGGTTCGGTTTTTGTTTCGATCATTGACATAAATAATGCCGTCTCCCGATTACAAGTCCCGATACAAAACGCCTGATACAGACACGCCCGAATACAAAACGCCTGATGCAGTACGCCCGAATATAATACGCTCGAATCCAAAACGCTCGAATACAAAACACCCAAATCCGACACGCCCGACGCTAAACGCTGACCGATCGCCTCAACCTCAGAAGATTTGAATGGGCTGGAGATCAATCGGACTGAATTCAGCCGGACAAGATTTCGTTTTGTTGCGCCTTCCCTCCCTCATTATACGGAGGAATCGGACGTTCTATAGGCGACGCGATCGATCGCACCGCAGGAATTTTCTATCTGTAAGTAAGGCTTGAACTTATAGGAAGTTACTGGAAGTTATCAGAATGGATAATCATGAGAATAAAAGCAGGTAAACGGTCAACTGGAGAATCCCCATGAGAACTTTTGAGACCGACCGTCTGCGGTTACGTCCCTGGAATCCAGAAACAGAAGCAGAGCAAGCGTTTGAGATCTACAGCGATCCAGAAGTCGTGCGCTTTATCGGTTCCCCTGATGTTAGCGTTGAAGCTCGATGCGAGAAAATTCGGCAGCGTAACCAGAAGTACCTGGAGGTCAATGACGGCAGCGGCTATTGGGCGATCGTTGAAAAAGCAACTGCAACCCCTGTCGGAACCGCCATTTTTCAACGAATTCCCGATGGAGCAGGGCAGTTAACCAAGGATTGGGAAGTGGGCTGGCATTTGAAGCGCTTGGTCTGGGGCAGAGGGTATGCCACTGAAGCAGGACGAGCTTTACTGAATTATGGATTGACAGAGCTAAAGCTGCCTGTGATTTATGCTGTTGTCAAGCCAGAAAATTCCGCATCGATTCGAGTAATGGAGCGGCTGGGCATGAGCCCAAAGGGACGCACGCAGAAATACTATGGCGCAGAACTCGTCCTATTTGAGCTGCAAGCGGGCAACCATCCGATTTCTGAAAAGGCTGTCCTCTAAAATGAATGAGATACAGCAGGAACGAAAACATTGATTGAACCTGAACAGATTGAGCCTGAACCAATTAAAGCTCAACCCAACAATTTAGAACGCTCTGCAACACAGTCTGGCTTTCTGCACATTCCCGTTCTGGCAAAGGAAGTCATCGATGGGTTAGCCGTGCGATCGGGCAAACAGTATCTTGATGCGACGGTGGGCGGCGGTGGACATAGCTTGCTGATTCTGCGGGCGGCGGCAAATGTACAGCTTATCGCGATCGATCAAGACAAAAATGCGATTCAGGCTGCCAAAACCAAACTTGCTGAGTTTGAGGAACAGGTGACATTTCGCCACATGAATTTTGCTGAGTTTGCTCCAGGGGAATCCCAATTTGACGGCATTCTGGCGGATTTGGGCGTGAGTTCTCCCCAGTTTGATACGCCCGATCGCGGCTTTAGCTTTCGTCATGCTGCCCCACTCGATATGCGAATGGATCAAACGCAGGACGAAACCGCAGCCACAGTCATCAACACCTGGGATGAGGCAGAACTGGCGCGAATTTTTTACACCTATGGCGAAGAGCGGCTGTCTCGCAAAATTGCCCGCCGCATTGTAGAGAAACGCCCGTTTGAAACAACCACTGAGCTGGCGGAAGCGATTTTCTATTCCGTGCCGCCGTCCTACCGCTATGGCAGAATCCATCCGGCAACGCGGGTGTTTCAGGCACTCCGAATTGTAGTGAACCGCGAGCTGGAGGTTTTAGAAACCCTGCTGCAAAAGGCTCCCTGCTGGCTGAAACCGGGTGGACGACTTGCGATTATCAGCTTTCACAGCCTGGAAGACCGGATGGTGAAACACGCTTTTAAGGACTCTGAGCTGCTGCGACCCATTACTAAAAAGCCGATCCTCGCTAGTGAAGCTGAAACTGAGCAAAATCCGCGATCGCGCTCTGCCAAACTCAGGGTCGCAGAACGAATCGTTGAAGCCTAGAGGATGTTTTAGCAGTATGAAAGTATGTTGCCTTTGCTCCCAAGCCTTTTTTGCTTTCTGATGTCTATTTCAGCTTTTGCCTGATAAAGGTCAGGAGCTGAGTCATTTGCTTCTTGAGCGTATCGATTTCTGACTGCATTTTCTCGATCTTCTGATTCAGGGCAGCAATTTCGGCAGCGTCAGCAGTAGAAGCGGCGGCGGGTGTGGCGTTAGTGGGAGCGATCGTCGGGGCAACCGTTCGGGGGCGGGGCAGTCTGGCTTTTGCCATTGCAGCCTTGATTGCCTCGATTAGCTCCTTTTGCTCAAACGGTTTCTCGATAAATTCAAAAAACTCAAACGGCTCCGAAATCTTTTCGGTGACTTCTTCCCGCCGACCCGACATCAGCACCAGCGGAATCGATTGCAGTTCGGCACTCGCCTGCACCTGCTGAAACACCTCCCAGCCACTCATCCGGGGCAGCAGAAAATCCAACATGATCAGGTTGGGGCGTTCTTGCCGGATGCAGTCGAGTCCTTCTACGCCGTCCTTTGCTTCGAGAACCTGAAAATTGCCTTTAGGCAACATATCTCTAACCATGTTGCGGATGACTCGGCTGTCATCAATCACCAGAATTTTATGACTTGCCACAACAGACTCCTTTGCAATGAACGATGAACAGGAAGGGTAGAAAGGAAACAGCGAGTTGCCAGAATGACGGCTGAAGACCGGTAACTGGGAACAGATCCTCGAAACGCTTGCGGAGATCAGGAACTTGAACCCGACGATCGCTGCTGGAGATGCACAAACTGGAAAAGAAGCTGCATGAGACAGAGAGCTTAAGCAGAATTAACCTGAAAAGCGACTGAGCGACTGTTGGCTAGGATATAACGATCGCACCAGGATAAGCGACCCCTTACCGAAGTTCGATCTTTAACACCTCTCTGTCAGCATTCCCAAAATTAGCGCAAACCATAACAGTCGAGAACTTCGGACAACCGCAAAATCCAGGGAAAATTCTGAGGCAAGGGAGACAGAATGAATTGCAGGCGTTCTGAGAATTTCCTGCTAGAGTGCGTAGAGGAAGGTAATGTCAGTCTTAGATGGTCAATCTACAGTAAGCCCACAGCCTACAGTAAGCTTACAGTCAGTCCACAATCACTCCACGGTCAGTTCATAGTAGAGGGTATGTCTCCAGAGTCGATGCAGATGCAAGAAACCGAGGCTGAAGCAGGGCGGCTCGTGCAGAGCGTAGTCCCGGAAGCGTCACAGTCCGCCAATCTATCTGGTAATTCGTCTGGCAAGCGGGAGTCGCCTTGGGTAAACCTCCCCGAATGGCTGCGTCGTCCGATCGGTAGAGCTAGCGACATTTCGACGGTGCAGCAAATTATCAAACAGCGGCAGATTCACACTATCTGCGAAGAAGGACGCTGCCCGAACCGGGGCGAATGCTATGCCCAGAAGACGGCAACTTTTCTGCTGATGGGTCCGACTTGCACTCGTGCCTGTGCCTTTTGCCAGGTGGATAAAGGTCATGCGCCCATGCCCCTCGACCCCCAGGAGCCGCAAAAAGTTGCAGAAGCGGTGAGCCTGCTGAGATTGCGCTATGTGGTGCTGACTTCGGTAGCACGGGACGATTTGCCTGATGGAGGCGCGAACTGGTTTGTGCAGACGATGACCGCCATTCGCCAGCACAATTCCGAAACTCAGATTGAGGTTCTTACCCCCGACTTTTGGGGCGGACAGGGCAGCCAGGAACTCCAGAAACAGCGCGTGGGCACGATTGCCTTAGCCCGGCCAGCCTGCTATAACCACAACCTCGAAACGGTGAAACGGCTTCAGGGTCCGGTACGACGCGGCGCGAAATACGATCGCTCTCTGCGGGTTCTGAGCTTGGTGAAGGAATTTAACCCTGCGATTTCCACAAAGTCGGGCTTGATGCTGGGGCTAGGCGAAACCGAAGCCGAGATTCTGGAAACATTGCGCGATTTGCGATCGGTTCAGTGCGATCGGCTGACGCTGGGGCAGTATATGCGTCCGTCGCTGGATCATCTGCCAGTGCAGAAATATTGGACACCCGAAGAGTTTGATCGCCTGGGTGCCATTGCCCGCGAGCTGGGGTTTGCTCATGTGCGATCGGGTCCGCTGGTGCGAAGCTCCTACCATGCGGGGGAAGAAGGCTAAATCCCAGAAGCCTTACATCCCAGAATCCTAGGGACGAACGACGCGCATTCGTCGGGAAACCGTGGTAATACCATCATCCCGCACGATAATGCCGGAAATCCATCGATCGCCCGGAACGGCAGCAGCACGTCCCTGTTTAAACAAACCGCCTGCGGACAGCACTTCATATTCAACAGGTAAGGTTTGCAAATAGCCGCTGGCCTCAGTTGGCTCATCCTGGACTGCCCCCAGTAAAATGCGATTTTCGAGCGGTTCTTCAACGATCGCATCAAAATCAAACGCCTGTCCGATCGTGACTTGCTCTGGCAGCATGACTTCAACGGTGGCGGGGGTTTTGCCGCTGGCAGTCTGGCTGGTTTCCGATAAAATTTCCTGCTGCACGATCTGGTTGCCCTCAATGCGCTGGCGCGATCGGATTGTGGAAGTCAGATTAGTGGGGCGGTTTGCCTCGGTTTGGCTGCCCGTGATCGTGGTGGTGGTTTCAACGATATCGGCATTGCCTTCGCGCTTGTAGGAGTCGATCGTCGTTTGGTAGGTGAGCGTGGGATAGCGTTCCCAGAGTGCCTGCAAGGTCGATTGCAGCGTTTGATAGGTGAATCCGTCGGAGTGAGTGAACTGTGGGCTATAAAAGCTTATCACTGCCTCAAAGTCGCGCTGATTTGCGGCTGCGTCGATTTGGGCAATTGTCTGTGCGACTGCTGGCGGAAGATCTGCTGGAGCGGGAGTTGAAGGGGCTGGAGGGGTCGAGGGAGAGGGATTTGGCTGAGCGAGTGCGCGATTTGACCAGCCGATCGCCACACTTAGCAGCAGTGCCAAAACCAGCGATGCAAAGCAGTTGCCCCTGTGGTTGCCCCTCTGGGGGAATCGACAAGCAAGATCAAAGATTGGAGAAACCGCAGCGGGGCGGGCAGTGAACAAGCGGCGCATAGCGAGTCTGGGTAAGGAACAGAAGAGCTAAATCAATTTATCGTACTCTCGATCGAAAAATCCGGCGATCGACGGTGATTAACAGGTGATTATAGGCTAACCTGATTGAGCCACCGAGCGCATACCCTCCGGTGAATCCTTAGCAAATCAGGGAGATCCATCGTGGTTAAGGCAGGTCAAACCGCTTCTCAGCGATCGACACAAAAAGCGACAAAGAAACTTTTAATTGCAGCAAGCGGTACAGGCGGACACCTGTTTCCGGCAATTGCCACGGCAGCCGCCCTACCCGACTATCAGATCGAATGGCTGGGCGTGCCCGATCGCCTCGAACGTCAGCTTGTGCCAGAGCAGTATCCGATGCACACGATCGCTGTCGAAGGATTTCAGCAAAAGTTAAGTCTTAAAACGATCAAGATCGCGTTGGGACTGGGGCTGTCGATTCTTAAGGTGAGAAAGCTGCTGCGTCAGGGGCGGTTTAATGCGGTGTTTACTACGGGGGGCTATATTGCGGCACCGGCGGTTGTCGCAGCTCGATCGCTGGGTATGCCCGTCGTTTTGCACGAGTCGAACGCGCTTCCCGGAAAAGTGACGCGTTTCTTAAGTCGCTGGTGTGACGTAGTCGGGTTAGGGTTTGCAGAAGCTACCGCCTATTTGCCCAGAGTCCGCACGATGCAGGTGGGTACGCCCGTTCGCCCTCAGTTTCTTGCTGCAGAAAAGGCTGATGCCCTACCCGGTTTAGCGATTCCGCCGGACGTGCCGCTGATTGTGGTGGTAGGCGGTAGCCAGGGAGCGGTGGCAGTGAATCGGCTCGTGCGGCAGTGTGCCCCGGCATGGCTGGAGACAGGTGTGTGGATCGTGCATCTTACAGGCGAAAATGACCCGGACGCACAAAGCCTGAGCCATCCCCATTATTTTGCACTGCCCTTTTATAAGGAAATGGCGACGCTCTTTCAACGATCGACCCTTGCCATTAGCCGATCGGGAGCCGGAACCCTGACCGAACTGGCAGTCACCCATACGCCATCGATCCTAATTCCTTATCCGTTTGCCGCAGAAGATCACCAGACTTACAACGCCAGAATCTTTGCCAACGCCGGAGCTGCTCAGCTTTATGCTCAGTCAGACCTCACCCCCGAACTGCTGACCAGCAAAGTGTTGCACCTGCTTCGATCGGATTCTCTACAGACAATGGCAGACGCCGCCGGAAAGCTGGCAATTCTCGATAGTGCCGATCGCATGGCGAAGGTAATTCAGCAGTTAACCGATTGATTGGAATGCGATTAACTGGGATACAGATTAATTGTGATACAGACTAATTGTGATGCAAATTAACCTCCCTGATGTCGTTGCTGAAGTGAAAGCAGCATTCGATCGCTACGAGCAAGCTCTGGTCAATAACAATGTTGTCGTGCTGGATGAGCTGTTTTGGAACAGTCCCCACACCATTCGCTATGGCGTAACCGAGAATCTTTACGGCTATGAGTCGATCGCCCAATTTCGCAGCAGTCGCCCGACAGTGGATTTACAGCGCGATCTGAGCAATACCGTGATTACAACCTACGGCAGAGACTTCGCGACGGTTAATACCGAATTTCATCGCCAATCATCGGGCAAAACGGGGCGGCAAAGTCAAACCTGGATCAGAACAGCGGATGGCTGGCGGGTAGCAAGTGCCCATGTATCGCTGCTGTCGAGCTGATCTTCATTCTTTCTCCAGGTAGATTTACAAATCGATCGATCCTATCCCCCTAGAGGGGATGCTACCCTGAAGAAGGTGTCAGCCTTAGAGCAGGCATCCAGTATTGAGGTGCAAAATCGCATCAAACTCGTTTTCTCAGCCCGGTTTCATTACAAATTTCATTACAAGAGGTGTGCAGCGTGGTTGCAACTCCAGAAAAAATTCAACAGCCAACCTTTGATGCGCCTGCCCAGGACGATCGCGTGGCGGTTCTGCTGATGGGCTACGGCGAAGTCGAAAGCTACGAAGACTTTGCCAATTATAATGAACAGGCTCTAAACCTCCTCACTGCCAAATTCGCGCCCGTCCCAACCTGGATTTATCCGCCGTTGGCGAAACTGCTAGCTGTGTTTGACCTGCACGAGTGGAGCCACCAGCACGATCACTTTATTTCGCCTCACAACGCCATCTTCGAGCAGCAGCGTGTCGGAATCGAGCAGGCACTTCAGCAAAAGTGGGGCAATCGGGTGCAGGTTTTCAAGGCATTTAACTTTTGTGCGCCGTTTCTGCCAGAGCAGGTGTTAGCCGAAATTCGATCACAGGGCTTCGACAAAATTCTGATTTATCCCTTGCTGGTCGTCGATTCGATCTTTACCAGCGGAATTGCGATCGAGCAGGTAAACAAAGCCCTGGCAAACATGGCAGAAGGAACCGAACATTGGGTGAAAGGACAGCGATATATTCCCTCGTTCTACAGCGAGCCGGAATATGTTGACCTACTGGCAAACATGGTCGAAGAGCAAATTCGCAAGCACCTGATTGAGGCTTATTTGCCCTCGCAGATCGGGATTGTGCTGATGAACCACGGCTGCCCCCACAAAGCAAAAGGCTTTACATCTGGTATTGATGAAAGTCAGACACTTTATGAGCTGGTGCGAGCAAAGCTGATCGATCGCTATCCGCTGGTTTCGATCGGCTGGCTCAATCACCAAACACCCCTAATCGAATGGACTCAGCCCAACGTTGATCTCGCGGCTCGCAATCTGATCGCTCAAGGTGCATCTGCGCTAATGTTTATGCCGATCGGCTTTGCCACCGAAAACCACGAAACCCTGCTGGATGTGGAGCATATCATTCTCAGTTTGCGGCGTAAGCATTCCGACATTACCTACGTGCAAATGCCTTGTGTCAACGACCATCCGGCATTTTTGCAAATGGTGGCAGAGTGGGCAAATCCACAGATTGAAGCCCTCCTGTCTGAGCAGGCTCTTGCTGTGAATCCAACTTTGGCAGTCGATCGGGCTAAGGAGCTACTGCGTCCCAACTTTACCTATGGACATCATCATGGGCATGATCACGGGCATGATCATGGGCATCACGACCACCATGACCACGGGCATCATCACCCTGATCACGGGCATCACCACTAGTTAGATTTCAGAATCTCTGAATAAGCCGCCCTTCCTAAACGCGATCGAATAGCTCCTGATTTTGCTGCTATCGATTCTACGGGAAGGGTCTTTTTTTATAGGAAAAGTTTTCTATGAGAGAGTTAATAACTAATCTTGCAGTACACAAATATCTCTTCAGTAGAACTAAAGGTATAATCTAGCCACTATGCAGCTTTAACAGATATGCAGCTTTAACAGAATATAAGGATGGCTACCCGACAGCAGAAAATTAATGAAAATGGTTTCAATCTTCACAAGAAGCCTCCTCAGTTACAGTGTCAGCGGAGGGCACTTCACACTTTTTCTAATCACAAGGTTTAATCACAAGAAGTTTGCCGTCCATTTCCATTTAAAGCACTGCTACCATCGCTGGCTAATCAACTACAATGCTTCTTCTGAGATTCGAAAAAATTTTACTTTTGCCTACGTCCAGGCATGAAAAACGCAGTACGGGATGAATAATTATCTATTTCTTTCTTCTCGATATGCAAACACTATGCAAAAAAAAGGCAGCAGAAGGCAAAGAGTTAATTATTACCGATTATCAGGTTGACTTGAAGCCAAATCATCAACAGCTTGCAACTTTTTAGACTGTCAACTTCGATCGATTCTTCCTATGAAACTCAGCGAACTCAACCAAAAACTAGGTGCAGAGCAAACTAGCCTTCTGACCCATTCCGATCGCGATCCAGACATTAGCGACGTGACGGCGATCGAGGCTGCCCAGCCTCAGACTATCAGCTACGTTGAGGGTGACAAGTTTGCTGCTCTGATTGACACGACCGCAGCCAGTGCTCTCATTTTGCCCTTAAATGAAGCTCTGCAAGCCAAAGCAACCGACCGCGGCATTGCCTGGATTGCAACCCGCGAACCGCGCTTGATGTTTGCCCGAACGATCGCCCTGTTTTATCAACCGTTTCGTCCGGCAGCAGGTATTCATCCGAGTGCAGTTATTGATGAGTCGGTGCAGCTCGGCGAGGAAGTTTCGATCGGTGCAAATGTAGTAATCTATCCCAACGTGACGATCGGCAATGGGACGGTAATTTTTCCAAATGTGGTGATTTATCCTGACGTGGCAATCGGCGATCGAACCCTACTCCATGCGAACTGTGTGATTCACGAACGGGCACAAATCGGCTCAGATTGCGTGATTCATAGTGGGGCGGCGATCGGCTCTGAGGGGTTTGGCTTTGTGCCTGTGCCGCAGGGCTGGGTCAAGATGGAGCAGTCTGGCTCTGTGGTGCTGGAAGATGGCGTTGAAGTAGGGTGTAATTCGACGATCGATCGTCCGGCGGTGGGCGAAACGCGACTTGGACGTAACACGAAGCTGGATAATCTGGTGCATATCGGGCATGGTTCGCAGGTGGGCGAAAACTGTGCAATGGCGGCACAGGTCGGCTTGTCGGGTGCAGCCCAGTTAGGGAATCGCGTCATTTTAGGTGGACAGGTGGGCGTGGCAAATCAGGCGAAAGTGGGCGACGGCGTGCAGGCAGGGGCAAAGGCTGGAATTCACAGCAGCGTGGAACCGGGAACCGTTGTGCTAGGAACTCCTGCCATTCCCTACAAGCTGTTTCTCAAAGTTGCAGCTCTCTGGAATCGCTTGCCGGAAATGAATCAGACATTGAAGCAGCTTCAGAAGCAGATGGAGCAATATAAGAAGTAGTTCCACTGCTTGATCAGCTCGCAATTCGATTACCCACAAAAAATCCCCCCCGATCGCCGAAGAGGATTTGTTTGGAAAACTGAAATTTTACAGCCCGAAGCGACTAGGCGGCTGCCATCGACAATCGCTTCTCCAGTTGCATAATGTTAGCGACCACAGCAAGGCTTTCCTCATAGAGGTTGTCGCGTCCCCATCGCTGGAGCTGTTGGGTGAGCAGAAATTCGGCTTTTTGATCGCTCGTTGCCCTTACCTGCTCTATTCGGCAGGACTGAGCCGCACCGCCTGCTTCCATTCGCATACAGCCTGTGGTTTCCGAGCAGAGGATGGTGCAGCAGTTGGCATTCAGGTTGGTCGAAGCCAGCCGTACCCCAGTTAAGTCACCAATCACCTCGCCGGAATCTGCGGTCGGAATGGCAGCGAGTTCGGCTTCGATTTTGCGTCCGTCGCCGCTCTGGAAGTGGATTTGTTTCAGGTCATAGTCGCCGCCCACCTGGTGATATTCGATCGGCTCCCACCCCAGACGACTCGCGATCCAGCCAAGAAACATCAACGCTTGTGCCGGATTGCCTCTTTCGTAGTCAATACTAATGCGATCGACTTCTTTTAGCGCAGCGCGCCGTTCTGGAGGATCAAAGGCGGCGGCGGTAAGTTCCTGCCAAGTGGAGAGTCTGTGCCAGTTCAAATCAGCCACAGGCGTTTCGGCATCGAGCAGTTCTTTAATTTTCAGCAGTTCCGATTCGGGATCGCTGAAATACGACGAGTCGAGAATTAGACAGCTGCAGTTTTCGACCAGCTTCTTGAATAGCTCCTGTTCCGGGTTGGGCGTTGCCTTCCACCAGACAAAGCGGGGCAATCCGGGAATCATCAGCGACGACACTGTGTTTGCGACCCGACCAAGGGCATTTTTCGCGCCGCGAATCGTGATGTATTCGCAGCAGATCAAGCTACCGCCGCTGCTTTTCTGAATCGGGCAGTAGGCAGACACCTGAGCCGTGACGCCTTCGTCTGCGCCCAGCGAAGGAGACAGAGTAATAATACGGCAGGGATTTTGAATGGCGATCGCCTCACTCATATGGTAACCGCGCCCATCCTCGTTGCTGAAGTTCAGCTTTTCGGGCGGCAGCTTAGCGACTTCTTCGCGCAGACGATTGAGCGTTTCGGTATCGACTCGTCCGGTAATTCGCAGCCCGTATGCTGCCTGGGCATCCCGGACAGCCTGTTTGGTTTGCGCTTCGTGAACGCCATCGATCGCCCCCGGATAAAAGCCCAGGATAGCGAGTAGCTGCTGAAACTCGTCCGGCTCGTAAACCACCATGCTAAAGGTCGAGGCTCTCATTGCCCTTGGCGAACCGGAACTACCGTTTTGGCTATGCCAAATTTGACCGAGTTCCACCTCGATTTCGTTAAGCGAGATGTCTCTGGGTTTTTGAAGAGCAACCAGGGGTGTTTTGGTCATGGGTTGTGATGGGTAAAGGATTGATAAGAGCGGCAGGGCGAAGGTGCTACAAATGGACTGACGGAGCTTAGATTCTGCGCCAGCGTCGTCCATCTTTATTCAGCAGCAGCTCGGCTTCAATCGGACCCCAGGTTCCTGCTTCATAAAGAGGAATTGTTTCGGGCGGAGCCGGAGCATCCCAAACCGAGAGCAGCGGCGTCAAAATTCTCCAGGAAGCCTCTACCTCATCGCCGCGCGTAAACAGGGTTTGATCGCCCAGCATACAGTCCACGAGCAGACGGCTATAGGCATCGGTATTGGCACGACCAAAGGCGGTGTCATAGCTAAAATCCATATCGACCGATCGCGTCCGCAGTGACGTACCGGGAGTCTTGACTTCAAACCGCAGCGAAATGCCTTCGTTCGGCTGGATCCGCATCACCAGAACGTTTGGACTCGCTTGCTTTGCAGCAGACTGGAACATCAAGAACGGCACTTCTTTGAATTCGATCGCGATTTCCGTTACTTTTTTCGCCAGCCGCTTGCCCGTCCGCATGTAGAAGGGAACGCCTTTCCAGCGCCAGTTATCGATATAGAACTTGATTGCTGCATAAGTAGGCGTCGTGGAGTTGGGATCAGCACCTTCTTCCTGGCGATAGGGGGGAACTTCGTGATTGTCCATCCAGCCGTTTGCATATTGTCCGCGAATTGCAGACCGGCTCAGGTCTTCTAAATCTGCCAGGTGAGTGGCTTGCAGCACTTTCACCTTCTCGTTACGAATGCTGTCTGCATCAAGCGAGCTCGGCGGTTCCATTGCCGTCAGACAGAACAACTGCATCAGGTGGTTTTGCACCATGTCGCGCAGTGCCCCTGCCGTCTCGTAGTAGCCTGCCCGTCCTTCCAGCCCCACAGTTTCTGCCACGGTGATCTGCACGTTATCAACAAACTGCCGATTCCACAGCGGCTCCCAGATCGCGTTGGCAAAGCGAAACACCATCAGGTTTTGCACCGTTTCTTTTCCCAGGTAGTGGTCAATCCGGTAAACCTGAGATTCGTTGCAAGTCCGACGCACCACCTGATTCAGCGTTTGTGCTGAGGTCAAATCTTTGCCAAAGGGTTTCTCAATCACCAAACGCTGCTTGCGCGGATCGGGCATCATCTCTGCCTTACCTAACTGCTCGATCGCTTCAGCAAAAAAGCGGGGAGCTACTGCCAGATAGAAAACGCGATTACCGCGGGTGCCGCGCTTCTCGTCTAGTTCCGCCAGCAGCGTCTTGAGTTTTTGGTAACTGTCGGGGTTGTCAATATCGCCAGAGCAGTAAAATAACCCTCTGGCAAAGTCATTCCAGATTTCTTCGCGTCCTAGTCCGCCACCAAACTCCGCGACACCTTCGCGCATCTGTTCGCGGAAATAGTCGTCGCTCCACTCACGACGCGCCACCCCTACGATCGTCAGTTCTGGGGGAAGCCGTCGCTCTAGCTTCATTTGATAAAGCGCCGGGATTAGTTTGCGCTGAGTTAAATCGCCCGACGCCCCAAAGATTACGAGAATTTGTGGCTCAGGAATACGGTCTTGCTGTAGCCCAACGCGGAGGGGGTTTTCAAGAAGATTGACCATAGAACAATTCGGGAAGGGGTGAGTGGATGGGGGTCAACGGGTGGGTTAATAAATAATAAAGAGGATTGAGGAGTTTTAGAGGTACTGTATTGCCTCCTTAATTCTTAATCGTGAGAAACTTTGAGGGTGAGAGACTTTGAGAACCGTAGCTTTGAGAACGGTATAAGAAAACCAGGTTTCCCCAGAATCGGGGATCGGGTGGGCAATTCGAGTCAAAGAATCCCTTTTCAAACAATCTCCAACAAATTTTTAATCGATCGCTTTTTGTTAATGATTAATAAAAATTTCGAATTTTCTTCCCCCTCCGGGGAGAAACGCTCGGAGAGGGATTACGCGATCAGATCGGCGACCTAGAACCGTTAGCCAACCGGAGCCAAACGATCGATTTTCTCCTGCAAGGAGTCCATCAACGAATGGAACGGCTGCACAAACTTATCGATGCCGTCGGTCAGCAAATCTGCCATCGCTTCATCCAGATCGATGTCGATGTCAGGATCTTTGAGGCTGTTGATAATGTTGTGTGCTTCTTCGACCCCTGTTTCAATCCGATCGGCAACGTTGCAGTGATCCGCGCAGGCTTCGATCGTCGCAGGCGGCAGCGTGTTCACCGTTTCATTTCCAACCAGCTCATCGACATACATCACGTCACTGTATTGTGGGTTCTTCGTGCCCGTGCTTGCCCAGAGAAGGCGCTGCACGTTGGCGCCCTTTTCAGCCAATGCCTTCCAGCGATCGCTGTTCACGATCTTCTTGTACTCCTGGTAGGCAATTTTGGCATTGGCGATTGCCACTTTGCCCTTGATTTCCAGCAGGCGTGCCTGGACTTGAAGCTGATCCATGCCCTGCAGCTTTTTGTCGATCTGGGCATCGATGTTGCTGTCGATCCGGCTCAGGAAGAAGCTTGCCACCGACGAGAGTTTGTCGATCGGCTGATTCTTTGCAACCCGTGCTTCCAGGCCTGCAACGTATGCTTCCGCCGTCGCAATATAGCTCTGCACCGAGAACAGCAGCGTCACATTGACATTGATCCCTTCTGCAATGACCGCTTTCACCGCAGGCAGACCCGCATCCGTACCGGGGATCTTGATCATCACGTTGGGACGATCAATCTGAGCGTAGTAACGCTTTGCTTCTTGAATCGTCGCTTCGGTATCGTGAGCAATAATCGGCGGTACTTCAATACTGACATATCCATCTAGCCCACCCGACTGCTCGTAAACCGGATGGAGAATATCGCAGGCATTGCGAATATCGTCAAAAATCAGAGATTCATAGATCTCTTGCAGCGATTTGCCTGCCCGCACTCCCGCTTCGATGTCTGCATCATAGATAGCATTCCCGACGATCGCTTTCTCAAAAATTGCCGGGTTAGACGTAATACCACAGATGCCCTGCTCTTCGACCATCCGCTTCAGTTCGCCAGACCGAACCAAGTCCCGGGTCAGGTTATCCATCCAGATGCTCTGACCGTACTGCTTGATCTCTAATAAATGATTCTCACCTGTCATTCGTCTTGCTCCTTACTTGCTCTCTACACGATAAAAGTGAATTTAAATGAACAGAATCAGCCTTTGGACTCAGCCTTTTGTAGTCAACCCTTCGAGGTCAAGACCGTCTGTTCCTCGGTTTGCCTCCGACGATCGGCGATAAACGACTCAACCAGCTCCACATCTTCTCGGCTACCCAGAATCAAAGGCGTTCGGGTATGAAGGTGATCGGGGATCACGTCCATAATGTCCTGCGTTCCGGTACTGGCTTTCCCTCCTGCCTGTTCAACCAGATAAGCCAAGGGAGCCGATTCATAAAGCAATCGCAGTTTTCCTTCCGGCTTTTTCACCGTTCCCGGATATAGGAACACGCCGCCCTGAAACAGAATTCGGTGAATATCACCCACCAGCGCGCCGCTATAGCGTGCAGTGTAACCCTCATGCCGATGCACATAGCGAATATAGTCCCGAATCGGCTCGCTCCACTGCCAGAAGTTGCCTTCGTTCACGCTGTAGACCGGACCATGGGTAGGAATCTGGATATTCTCACTCGACAAAATGAACTCGCCCAGGCTGGGATCAAGCGTAAAGGCATGAACTCCTTTACCGATCGAGTAAACCAGCATTGTACTGGGACCATAAAGGATATAGCCTGCGGCAATTTGGTCGTGTCCATGCCGAAGCAAATCTGCCGCCGTGCCGTCCTGGTCTTCGCCTTGCTGTCGCCGAATCGAAAAGATCGATCCCACGTTCAAGTTAATATCTACATTTGAGGAACCGTCGATCGGGTCATAGAGCAGCGTGTAGCGTCCCAACGGACAGTTTTCGGGAATGTAATACGGCTTCTCCATTTCTTCAGAAGCCAGACGGCATACCAGTCCGCTTTGCTCAAACACCGAGATAAATACCTGATTGGCGAATACATCCATTTTTTTAACGGATTCGCCCTGCACATTCGTGCGTCCCGTAAACCCTAGTGCATCCTCCACCAGTCCCGCCCGCGTCAGGCGACGAGCAATCAGCTTACCTGCCAGGGCAATCCGGCTCATGAGCGCACTCAAATCCTGCGCGTCGGCTGAAAAACTGTGAAGCTGCTGAAGAACATGACGCGAAAGGGTCGTGCAGTCCCGATCGAGCAAGTATTCATGTTCCAGATTTAAGGGTTGCTCAAAATCAACCATATTCTTTCCTTTTAACGAAGATTAAGGAAAACGAAATTGGGAGAAATACTTCTCCTTCACTATGAACAGATCGGGCAGCCCTTTATCTTCTATCTTAAGAAGGCATTTCCAGAACGTGGCTTAACTTTAGGTGAAATACAGAAATGCGGATCAAAAACCTGAACAGAAAACCATGAGCAAATGTAAACGAACTACTGCAAATTCTTAAGAAGTACGCAGAAGTGATTCGGCTCTCATTCTAAAGATAGAGAAGAATCGGATAAACAAA
Source organism: Cyanobacteria bacterium FACHB-502 (assembly GCA_014695325.1). Lineage (GTDB taxonomy): Bacteria > Cyanobacteriota > Cyanobacteriia > Elainellales > Elainellaceae > Leptolyngbya_A. The sequence continues at coordinate 92,326 of JACJNZ010000039.1, forward strand.
GCCAGATACACAACCAAGACCCCTTGCTTGCCCAAAACTGATCAATGAAGTAGGGATAGCCGAACAGTAAGCTGAATCTAAAATGGTTAATCAGGAAACAATAGTAGGCCACAACGAAATGTAATTATCTTGACAAACGGCAGTAAGCTCAAAATGCTTCACTGCTTTTTAGAATGCTACTTAACCTTTGAAGATTATCAGTTAAATATCAAATAAATATCAAACAAATCTAAGAGAATGCTTAAAAAGTGCTCAATTTCATACATCGCCCCCTAAATCGGTCAACATTCGGAGACTTTGAATCTCTTAAAGTGAGCGAGGTTTCCCTCGGTATCGACTGACAGGAGGTAGTTCGAGCCATCATGATGACTTCTCAAATATCCTCTCAGCCTATTCGTTGTGCATAAATCTGGCCCTTCTAGCAAAACGATCGCTCCTCTAAACAAAAGGGCGATCGCCTAATTCATCAAAATCAGAGTCAAAACAAAAATCATGATCTAAAGATGCGATTGAAAGTAGAAGTCATGCAGGGATCAAGCCTCAGTAGTTTCCACTGAACATTCCGTCAACTGCTTAACCTGACGTGCTGAGTTTTGCTTCTCCTAGTAACAATACCGTCCCCCCTGATCCGCGGTCCGATTGTCCCTCGCCTTTCGCATCGTCCCTAAAATGGTCGAGACCACCACACACCGCTTCGCCCGGCTGCCCCCTGCTGCCATAAACGTAATACGACCCAAAGGGGGATTAATATGCCCCCGATAGGTGAACTCGACCCGATAGACTCCACCCCGTCGCGCTAATGTGGTTTCCATCGTGTCAATCTGAACACCAGCCGGGAAGGGTTGCCAATGAGAGGCGGTTGGTGTAGCCGTTGCAGGATGAATTGCCCACTCTGCCGCCCGATCCACTTCTCGAAAGCTAACCCGCCACGCCAGTTTCGAGGACATTGCCTTTCGCTGAGCCTGTCTCATCACCTGCAGTGCCTGATCTTGAGCTGCTGTAATTCGCTGTGTATCGCGCCATTGAATCCAGCTTGGAGCAGCGATCGCAACCAGTATCCCAGCAATGCTAATCGCAATGAGCATCTCGACCAGGGTAAAGCCTCGTTTATCTGGTTTAGCCAGACTACCTGCAAAACGATTGCCATCACCGTAGTGCCGTCTGGCTCTATTGGCAAAACGGAAAGTCCATGCCTTGCCCTGCTGTTTGTCCTGCATCCGATTGCCCCTGGTTAACCCAATTTACAACCAGCTTCAATATGCCCATACGCAGGATATTTCTCCCGAATTGAGGAAATCTTGACAAATTTAGCTTTTAACAGAATCAGGAGGCATCTGAAAATCTGCAAAGCAAATTTCGTTCAAAAAAAGTGCAGATTAGTCACAAAATCGAGTATGCTTATTTCTTGGAGTGGAAACAGCTCAACCTCGATCCACCCTATTAGCTCATGCGGATGTGGCGGAATTGGTATACGCGCACGTTTGAGGGGCGTGTGGCTTTGCCTTGCGAGTTCGAGTCTCGCCATCCGCATTTTGGAAGATGCTAGTTCTGAATAGTCTTTGGATGCCGGTTGCCAATGACGCAGGCAAGGTTCCTGGCGGAAAAAGCTAGGCAAATGGCTAGCCTCTATAACTACCTAAAGACGCCGCTTCATCTCGTGAGGCGGCGTTTGAATGTCTTAAAGACATCGCTAAGATAGCTGAAGTTTTTCCAGGTTTATGCTGGATTGTGCTTTGAATTTCTGCGCTTTAGCGTAGTGTGCTGCCTATTGTTGCCAGTCCAAGCACAATGCTTGGTTCAGGAACAAGCGTAGGAGCGAATTTACCGGTTCCTGCATGGAAGCTATGGTTATCGCTCTCAAAGCCGCTACCATCGTTTTGCTCAATCACAATCCTGTTAAAGTTATCAGCATTGCTCGTGGAATAAAAGTGAACGAAGCCCTTGCCCTCTCCCTCGTGTTGCGCTGCTGAAACGAGGGCAACAGGATTAACATCTGCGGTTGAAAAAGACTGAATCAGCCTGTCATTCATGTAAAACGAGAAGATGTTTCCGCTGCTAATTGCATCCCAATTGCTCCCGGAATAGTTCAGGGTCTTTTCAACATCGATCGTCACCTTGTCGCCTTGAAATGCCACTAGGTAATTGGAGGTGTTCGCTTCTCCCTGTAGTTTAGCGGGTGCCCACTTACCGGTACGCACACTGCTGTTACTGTTGTTTTTAAACTAGATCGAAAAAGGCTGTACTGTTGAAGCCGTTCGAGAAAAAGTACTGAATTTAAAAAGCTGCTCTATTTTAAGTTCTCATATTCAAACTAATCGACAGTACGAATGCAGAAACCGTTCCTATTCAGAGCAGTACATTACCATAGCTCTGCTAAAGCAATAACTTACAAAAGCACAACGTATCGCTAAACAATCAACGTCTGTGGGCAATGACAATCATTCAAAATCTATTTCGATCGAGTAAAAAGCCCTCAGCTAACCGATAGTTTTTTCCTTTTTCCAGTAACGATCGGCTATTCGTTGCTGTATTTCTTGCTTGAAGGGTGGAATGATAGTTAGGATTTTTCGGGTTGCTTTAAAGTCTTTCCCTGTAAGCAGGAATCAGCAATGCGAAACCTGTGAGAATTCATTGGAGAATTCCATAAAAGCGGTTGTTCTAGAAGTTAAAGCTTTAGCTAACCCTCCGTAAATTAACTGAGGCTGTCTGGTTGAGCTTACACATTTATCAAATTGCCAGCCTGCTTTTATGCAGTAAAACCAATGCCGTGAGAACACGGTAGCCAAATTACTTCTCAACCGAATACATCTAGAAAAGAAATCAATCGATTCAACTCAGTTTCAACGATGAGATGTCAGCATAGCCCCTTCTGATTCTCATTTCGTCGAGCTTATCAGCCCCAATTTATTGCACTCAAAGATTTTGCAGATCTAGGCAGTTTTTGCTTAGGCAAATTTGTTGCGTCATTGCTGGCAGTTTGAAAAAGAGTTCATCCAGCTTGCTTGGTTTTTGTGCTTCATTCTGGAGTTTGGCAAATAATGCGAATTTTGATTTACTCCTACAACTATCATCCTGAGCCGATTGGTATTGCACCACTGATGACCGAGTTGGCAGAAGGGCTGGTCAAGCGGGGGCATGAAGTACGGGTTGTCACTGGAATGCCGAACTATCCGCAGCGTCAAATCTACCCAGAATATCGCGGCAAATGGTTTACTACGGAGGAGCGCAACGGAGTTAAAATTCAGCGCAGCACCGTCTGGATTCGTCCTAAGCCCGGTTTATTGACCCGAATGCTGCTGGATGGAAGCTTTGTGGTGACCAGTCTATTTCAGGCATTGCGCGGTTGGCGACCTGATGTAATTCTGCTGACGGTTCCACCGCTTCCAGTGTCGGTGTCGGCGGCGTTGTTAGGGGCTATTTACGGCTGTCCAATCGTCCTCAACTTGCAGGACATTTTGCCTGAAGCTGCCGTTCATGTAGGACTGATCAAAAACAAACTGGCAATTCGCGTATTTGAGCAGCTTGAAAAATTTGCCTACCGAACTGCTCATACGATCAGCGTGATTACGGAAGGATTTACCGAGAACTTAATGGATAAAGGCATTCATCCCAGTAAAATTCGCTGCATTCCAAACTGGGTGGATGTTAACTTTATTCGTCCTTTGTCAAAGGAACAAAACGAGTTTCGCCGTACTCACGGATTAGAAGACAAATTTGTGGTGATGTACTCCGGCAATATTGCCTTGACCCAAGGACTAGAAACAGTCATTCGGGCAGCCGCTCAGTTGTCTTACTTACCCGATATTACTTTTGTGATTGTGGGAGAACCTGGCGCTTTGCAGAACCTGCGTCAGGTTTGCGATGAGTATGGTGCAAAAAATGTGCTGCTGCTGCCGTTTCAGCCAAGGGAGCAATTGCCAGAAATGCTGGCAGCAGCAGATGTAGGACTTGTCGTGCAAAAACAGCAGGTCGTTTCGTTCAATATGCCGTCTAAGATTCAAGTACTGCTAGCAAGCGGTCGTCCGATCATCGCTTCTGTACCCCTGACCGGAACAGCAGCAAAAGCAATTTTGCAAAGTGGTGGCGGGCTTGTCGTTGCCCCTGAAGAACCTAACTTGATGGCAGATGCCCTTCTCACGCTGTACGACGATCGTGAGAGAGCGACTGCATTAGGGCAACAGGGCAGACACTACGCTATGCAGCACTACTCCTTCGAGAAAGCACTCAGCCGCTATGAATCGCTGTTCCACGATGTAACGACTTCTTCTAAGCCAGGATGGAAAGTCCGTTTTCCTGCCCTGCTGTTCCCAACTCCCAGAACGCAAGCAATTTCCCCTGTTACACCTCAATCTGTACAGCCTATGACCCTAGAATAATGCGGGCGGACTTTCGATCGCTGCGTTAACATTAAAGAGTATCAAAGGATAACTCAAATCAAGCGACGAAAGCAGTTTCACGAAACGCTGCCCCTGCATGAAACAATCCCTATCTCTGCGTCAGCAAGTGCTGGCTTGGCTGAAAGAAAACGTGCCTAAATCCCGAATTGAGCATATTCTGCGCGTGGAGCAGATGGCGATCGACCTGGCAAGGGTTCATCGGGTTGATGTCGAAAAAGCAGCTCTATCAGGATTGATGCACGACCTGGCAAAGTATTTCAAACCTGCTCGGCTGCTGGAAATAGCTCGACGGGCAAGTTTACCACTTGATCCGGTTGATGAAGCCAACCCTCACCTGCTGCATGCAGAGATTGGTGCGATCGTGGCAAGAGAGGAATTTGGCGTTCAGGATGCGGAAATTCTCGGTGCAATTGCAAACCATACGCTGGGCAGCCCGGGCATGAACAGTCTGAGCTGCATTGTCTATTTGGCAGACAGTCTGGAGCCGGGGCGGGGGGATACACTAGAGCTCAATCATCTGCGTCAGGTTGCTCAGCAAAATCTGGCTCAGGCGGTTTGGCTTAATTGCGATGCCTCAGTGCAATTCCTGATCCAAACGCAGCGCTTAATTCATCCCCGTGCCCTGTTGACGCGGAACTGGTTTCTCCAGCAAACAAAATCGCAGCAAAAATTTACGGAGGCCTCAAAGCCGCTGCCTGTCGGTTCTTGATTTGTTTGTGCTGCGGCTCCGGGATGAACTTCTGCTGTAGGTCTATTTTCAGCTTCGGTAAATTTCGCTAATCTGCTGACAAAGCCTTTGTTACGCACTGTTCACTTCCGTTTTGCTCACTTCGGGGTAGGTTACTCTCGGCATCTAGAAACCGCAGGTCAACCTTTCCCAATCATTCTCAGTCCAATCGAGTTAGCCCTCTTAACTTCGTTGCCAATTTATCAGGAGTATTCAATTCTGAATGACAAATTTTTCACCAATTCAGACCAACGCAAACCAATCCTCTGACTCGAATCACACTGATCCGGCTGAAGACTTTCGCCTCGGTACGCCCCAATCTCGCAGCGATAACGAAAGCCGTCAGCTTGCCATGACGATTGCAGAAGCAATGGACGATCGTAAAGGTGGCGATATTACCGTTCTCCAGGTGTCTGACGTTTCATACGTGGCAGATTATTTTGTGATCGCGACGGGCTTTTCTAACGTGCAGGTGCGTGCGATAGCTCGTGCAATCGAGGACAAAGTTGAAACTCAATGGCAGCAGCTGCCGCTGCGCGTTGAAGGCTTTGGCGAGGGAAGCTGGGTGCTGATGGACTATGGCGATGTGATTGCCCATATCTTCCTGCCGAAAGAGCGCGAGTTTTACAGCCTGGAAGCATTTTGGGGACACGCCGATCGCGTTTCCTTATCTACTTGACTAGAGATTCGTTAAAGTAAAGACACAGCCGCTTCTTATCTTGTGTCATCCTCTGCCATGCGATCTTCTCCGGTTTGTCCTGTGCCTGCGGAGCAGCAGCCCATTAATGAATACCAGGATTTGAAAGAGTCCTGGTTTTTTGGTTGGGCAACGCTTGATTTATGGGCTTATATAAAGCCCCTGATTATCCTCTGGATGCTGAGCTGGCTAGTATCGGCTCCGGTGGCGGCGGCTAGCTTTCCGATCAGCAAAGACTGGTTCCACTTTGGCTTGAGTGGGGCACTGGGGGCAATGGTGCTGCCAAGTTTGGCACTGGTGCGGCTTTATTTGGGCTGGATTTACGTCTGCAGTCGCTTGTCGCAGGCAACGGTTTTCTATGAGGAGTCTGGCTGGTACGATGGGCAGGTCTGGATGAAGCCGGAGGAGGTTCAGCAGCGCGATCAACTGATTGTGACGTATCAGATCCAGTCCATCCTGACCCGACTGAAGCGCACCTTTAGCGTAATTGCGCTACTGTTTTTAGGGGGAATTGTTCTTTGGAACATTCCATAGGGTTTTTACGAGCGGACTGAATAGCATGACAAGAGGAAAACGCACCCAGACGGCTCAGATTGAAGTGCGGCTACTGCGCGAAGGCATTGTGGAATCGGTGCATCGTGTTCAGGCAGTCGTGGCAGACCATCGCGGACGGGTGCTGTCAGCAGCGGGAAACGCAGAAACGGCATCCTTTGTGCGATCGGCTCTGAAGCCATTTCAGGCATTGGCAGTGACAACAACGGGAACGCTCGATCGATTTGGGCTGGACGATCGCGATCTGGCAATTATTTGCAGCTCTCATCAGGGCACGGTGGAGCAGGCAAGGCAGGCATTTAACATTCTGTGGCGAGCCGATATTGAGCCATCTGCGCTTCAGTGCCCGATTCCTTCGGGGAAACGCAGTGCCCTTCAACACAACTGCTCCGGGAAACACGCCGGAATGCTGGCAGTTTGCCGTCAGATGGGCTATCCGCTTGGTGGCTATACTCAGCGCAATCATCCAGTACAGCAGCTAATGCTAAGCAAAATTGCAGATTTACTGAAAATGCCGCCGGATGAGTTTATTGGAGCCCATGACGACTGTGGTGCACCAACCTACTTTATGCAGCTCAGCCAAATGGCGACGCTTTATGCTCAGCTTGCTTCTGGCGATAACCTGGACATGGAGCGAATTATTCGGGCGATGACCCATCATCCGCTGATGGTGGCAGGCGAGGGGCAGTTTGACACCGAACTCATGCGCCTGACCGAGGGAGAGCTTGTCAGCAAAGCAGGGGCAGAGGGCATTCAATGTGTGGCGCGAGTCGGCGAAGGTTTAGGGCTGGCAATCAAAGTAATGGATGGCGCGAAGCGGGCGAAATATGCAGTGGCAATTCATTTGCTGCGGCAAATGGGCTGGCTGAGCCCATCGATCGCCGAAACGCTAACCGAGAGTTTCATGGCGTTAGGCAATTTTAAGCGGCTGGAAGTGGTGGGAGAGCTTGCGCTGATTTAAAGAAGGTTTGAGAAGTGGCAGAGGTTCTAGGGTCTACATTGCCCTCTAAATCCCCCCAAATTTGAGGGACTTTGAAACGAGGGACTTTGAAACTGGGAGAAGAACTGGATTTCCTAGGGGTTGTTGCTTGGGGATGGTTTAGATTATGGCGATCGCCTCACAGTTCCCGAAGAGATAATCGCTTTGCAAACATCCTCTCAGATTCACTCCAGAATGGCAGACTTCCTTGCTATGCTGAGAAACTGGACTTGTGAACAAGGAAGCCATGCCTGCAGTTGCCAATTCGCTTAGCCTCACCACTTTTCCCCTGACGGCGGTTGTTGGTCAGGAAGCCATTAAGCTTGCTTTGCTGCTGGCGGCGATCGACCCTCATTTAGGCGGTGTTGTGATTGCCGGACGCCGGGGAACCGCAAAATCGGTCATGGCGCGAGCGGTTCATGCTTTACTGCCGCCGATCGAAGTAATTGAAGGTTCCTGCTGCAACTGTGACCCAGAACGCCCGGAAGAGTGGGATGACGATACACGATCGAGATTTACCGGGGAAGGCAGCAACGGCAGCGCGGCGAAGCTATCCACAAAAATTATTCCCGCTCCGTTTGTGCAGATTCCGCTCGGTGTGACGGAGGATCGGCTGATTGGGTCGGTGGATGTGGCTCAGTCGATCAAGCGCGGTGAAACCGTGTTTCAACCCGGACTGCTGGCAGAAGGGCATCGGGGTGTGATGTATGTAGACGAGATTAATTTGCTGGACGACCAGATTGTCAATCTGCTGCTGACGAATCTGAGTGAAGGACGCAACCAGATTGAGCGGGAAGGCATTAGCTTTCAGCATCCCTGTCAGCCGCTGTTAATTGCCACTTACAACCCGGAAGAAGGTGAACTGCGGGAACATTTGCTCGATCGCATTGCGATTTCCCTGTCTGCGGATGCTGTCTTGGGCTTAGACGAGCGGGTGATGGCAGTAGATCAGGCAACGGAATTTGCCGATTCGCCGCAGGCTTTTCTGGAGCAGTATGCCGAGGAAGTCGATAACTTAAAAACGCAGATTATCCTGGCGCGAGAATGGCTGAAAGATGTGCGAATTACCAGAGAGCAAATTGCCTATTTGGTAGCGGAGGCGGTGCGCGGTGGGGTACAGGGGCATCGGGCAGAACTATTTGCCCTGCGCGTTGCGAAAGCTCATGCTGCCCTTGACGGACGCACCGATGTAAACGCCGAAGATCTGCGAAAAGCGGTCGAACTGGTCATTGTGCCCCGCGCCACGATCGTTCAAACACCCCCCGAAGAACAGCAGCAAGCTCCGCCACCCCCGCCACCGCCTGCACCGCCTGAAGACCAGTCAGACCAGGAGCAGGATGAAGACGAAGAAGAGGAAACCGAAGAAGACAACGAGCCGGAGCAAGAGCCGCCCAGCGTCCCGGAGGAGTTTGTGTTTGACCCGGAAGGCGTGATTCTGGATGACTCGGTGCTGTACTTCGCCCAAATGGCGCAGCGACGCGGTAAATCTGGATCGCGCAGCATTATTTTCTCGGACGATCGCGGACGCTATATTAAGCCAATTCTGCCCAGAGGACAGGTACGCCGGATTGCGGTGGATGCCACGCTGCGATCGGCGGCTCCTTACCAAAAGGCAAGACGACAGCGATTTGAGCAAAGCCGTAATTCTGGCAGTGGAGCAGCTCATTCCAGCCGCAAGCGAGTTTTCGTGGAACAGGGCGACGTGCGGGCAAAACGACTGGCGCGGAAAGCGGGTGCGCTCATTGTGTTCGTGGTGGATGCCTCCGGCTCGATGGCACTGAACCGGATGAACTCTGCAAAAGGAGCCGTGATGCGCCTGCTGACCGAGGCATACCAAAACCGCGATCAGGTCGCGCTGATTCCCTTCCGGGGCGAACAGGCAGAAGTGCTGCTGCCTCCGACGCGATCGATCACCTCTGCAAAGCGGCGATTAGAGAAAATGCCCTGTGGCGGCGGATCTCCTCTGGCTCACGGGCTGACTCAGGCAGTGCGGGTCGGCGTAAACGCGAGGCAGTCTGGCGATATTGGTCAGGTGGTGCTAGTGGCAATTACCGACGGTCGCGGCAATATTCCCTTAGCTCGATCGCTGGGTGAACCGATCGAAGAGGGTGAAAAGCCAGACATTAAAGCCGAACTGCTGGGGATTGCGGGTAAGATTCGCGCTCTAGGCATTCAGCTTTTGGTGATTGATACCGAGAATAAATTTGTCTCCACTGGATTTGCGAAAGAGTTGGCGAAGCAGGCAGGCGGCAAGTATTATCATTTGCCCAAAGCGACTGATCAGGCGATCGCGGCCATGACGCAGGGTGCGCTGAAAGAGTTAACGCGCTAAAAGAAACAGCCATTGTGGCTTACACTCCAAGATGGCTTACACTCCAATTAAAGTGAAAGTGAAGTGAAAGGAGCAATCGGGGGCGTTGCTGAATAAGCGTATGATACGCCCCCCTAGCCCCTTAACTTTGTGGGGAACCAGAATTCAAAGTCCCCCAGCATTGGGGGATTTAGAGAGCGATGCAGAAGCTAAATTTGCACCGTCCATATCCCGATTCAGCAACGCCCAATCGGGAACAGCAAAACTGAAACAATAAATGTAAGCGACACAACAGCCAATTGCGAGTGTAGTTCCCGCCAGGGTACGCTTGTAAAGCCTCTTTAGCCTGCCTCTTTCTCTCGGCAATCAGAGGAAATCGAAATTTCTGATCAGGAGTGCAGGCTTCTTTTTTTACTTTTACCTACCTGGAGAGAGGAAGAAAAGCGATCGACTTGGGACAGTGTGGATAGGCAGTTGGGCGAATGAGTGCCCAAAGCTTTGCAAGAAGTCACCTGCAATCTACACCAGCTATGGTCAAAATTGGCTATCACGCGTCTCACGAGCAGTTTAAGCCCAGCGATCTCTTGCGCTTTGTGCAGATGGCAGAGCAGGCGGGCTTTCAGCTGGCTTTGTCGTCGGATCATTTCACACCCTGGAGCGAACGTCAGGCACAGAGCGGGTTTGCTTGGTCGTGGCTAGGGGCGGCAATGCAGGCAACGCCCAAGCTTGCTTATCGGGTTGTAAATGCGCCCGGACAGCGATATCATCCGGCGATCATTGCTCAGGCTGCCGCGACGCTGGCGGAAATGTTTCCAGAGCGGTTCTGGATTACCGTGGGCAGCGGTCAGCTTATGAATGAGTACATTACCGGGGATAAGTGGATTCCAAAGGACGATCGCAATACGCGTTTGAAGGAATGCGTGGATATTATGCGGGCACTCTGGCGCGGCGAAAGGGTGACTCATCGCGGCTTTGTTACCGTGGAGGAAGCGAAGCTCTATTCTCGTCCCGAAATTGCGCCAAAAGTCATCGGGGCAGCTATCACACCCAAAACTGCGGCATGGCTTGCAGGCTGGGCAGACGGATTAATCACAATTTCCCAGCCAAAGGAAAAATTGCAGCAGGTGATCGAAGCGTTTCGCAGCAATGGCGGGGAAGGAAAACCGATGCTGCTGAAAGTGCAATTGTCTTATGCCAGAGACGAGCAAACAGCACGCAATCAGGCGCATGACCAGTGGCGCAATAATATCTTTGACAGCAAAGTGCTGACCGAGCTAAAAACGCCCGATCAATTTGATGCAATGGGCGAACTCGTGCAGCCTGATGAGCTCGATCCGTTTGTGCGAATTTCAGCCGACCTTCAGCAGCAGATTGACTGGCTACAACAGGATGTCGAGCTAGGATTTGACGAACTCTTGTTGCATAACGTGAATCTTCAGCAGGAGGAATTTATCGAGGATTTTGGCAGGGTAGTGATTCCGGCTTTAACCCAGGTGATATCTCCTGGTGAAATCAGCGATCGTCCTTTTACATTCATTCGCTAACCGCAGCGTGAATTGCAGCAGGAATTGATTTTTAGCAAGTTCCCAGCGAGTTTTCAGCAAGTTCTCAATCATTTCTCAGCAAGTTTTCATTTGACCTGGATGAATTGAGTCAGAAAAGGAACAGGAATTAGACTATGAGTTTACTTTCAATCGATGAATTAAAAAATCTGGTTGAACAAGCAGAGCAGCCTTGCGTATCACTGTACATACCAACGGTAAGAGCGGGCTCTGAAACCATGCAGAACGGAATTCGCTTCAAAAACCTGGTGAGACAGGCGGAAGCCCAGCTTGAAAACTACGAGATGCGCTCTACCGAGATCGAGGAATTCTTGCAGCCGATGCGGGATCTCGACATTGAAGAATTCTGGCAAAACCAGAACGAAGGCTTAGCCATTTTCCTTGCTCCCGGGTTTTTGCGCTACTACAAAGTGCCGATCGCGCTGAATGAATTAGTCGTCGTGAGCGAGCGCTTTCACCTGAAGCCGATCATGCCCCTGCTGACCGGAGACGGAAAGTTTTTCCTGCTGACGCTGAGTGAGAAGGAGATTCATTTCTTTGAAGGAACGCGCTACAGCATTCGTGAAATTCAGCTTGAAGATCTGCCCACGAGCCTGGACGAAGCCCTACAATACGACCCCACCGCCAAAACAGGGCAGTTCCGCATCAGCACCTCAAAGGGTGGCACGTCAAGCCCAATGCCCCAAGCAGGCAGCTTTCACGGGCAGGGCAGCCCCGACCAGGACGAGCCGCAAATGGAACTTGGACAGTTCTTCCATGCCGTTGATGCTGGGCTGCACAAGTATTTGGTCGGACAGCGTGCGCCGCTCGTGCTGGCTGGAGTCGAGCGCCTGCGGCCCAGCTATCGGGAAGCCAATACCTACGCAAACTTAGTAGAGACTGAGATTATTCCGATCAAAGACGGAGTTGTGAATCCTGAAGACCTGCACCAGAAAGCCTGGGCAATGGTAGAACCCTTCTACATGCAGCAGAAACAGGCGGCGATCGATCACTACCACGAACTTACCAGCACCGGAAAAACCTCGACTCAGCTTGAAGAAGCCGTTTCAGCCGCCTATTACGGACGGGTTGATCAGCTTTTTGTAGCCGTGGGTGTGCAGACCTGGGGCAAATTTGACCCGCAAAACGACGAGATGCAAATTCACCCTGAGCGGCAGCCCGGAGACGAAGATTTGCTCAATGCCGCAGCCGTGCAAACGATTTTAAATGGCGGTATGGTTTACGCGCTGCCTCCTAACGATGTGCCCGATGCTGCCCCAGTTGCGGCGATCTTTCGATATTAACCATTTAATCTGGCTGAGGAGGTCAATATGACAAAGGAGCAAGGTAAATCGCAATCAGAAACGCAACCGAGTTTACAGGGACAGCAAAGCGCCGACGCAGACTATCAGCCCGAACAAGGGTCGCCTGAAGACGTGCTGGGAGATGCTGCACTGCGATCGAGTTCGCCCCTAAACAATCGAGTGAATGAAAAGTCTGAGGAAGCGTTAGAAGAAGCTTAATCTTCATTTTGGAAACTTTTTGGTCAGAGCAGTTTGCGAACTGTCTCGATTGAAGAAGTTCATTTACAGCCCAATTCTTTGGCACGGGCAATCGTTACACCAGAGATCCAACAAAAAACATTCAGGAGTAAATCAATGGTTGATACTACAGTGAAAAAAGTCGATGCAGAATTTTCACCAAAAGGTGAAATGGGACAGAAGTATCTGGCTTCTGGCAAAAAAATATCGATGCGTCTCTGGGAGAATGAGCAACCCGGAGAAGGCGATACCCGCGAATATAGCCGTGAGTATGAGACTGTGGGCTATGTCATCGCAGGTCGGGCAGAACTGCACCTCGAAGGGCAAATGGTGATTCTGGAAGCGGGCAATTCTTGGGTTGTGCCTCAGGGAGCAATGCACTGCTACAAGATTCTGGAGCCTTTTACGGCGGTAGAAGCAACCTGTCCTCCAGCGCAGGTTCACGGGCGAGACGAGTAAGGACAAAAGGAAATTTTCGTTTCCTGGATTAGATCCATTAATCTCGTAGGGGCAGTTCGAATGCTGGAGAAGCCAGGCTACTTCATCTGAATTGCCCCTTGCCCCCCATGGTGGGAGAACTTGCTCAGGCATTCCTCAGGGATCAATATGCGGCTCAATGCGCTTGACAATATCCAGGATAAACCAGGTCAGAACTGCCCCGACTAGCCCCATCTGCCAGAGTCCAAAAGCTGCGGCGAGTCCTAGCCCCGAACAGACCCAGATGGCAGCGGCACTAGTGAGACCCTGAGCGCGAACCTCATCTTTTGAACCGTTTCTGCCACCGTGATGCAGAATTGTGCCGCCGCCAATAAAGCCAACCCCGGTGATAATGCCCTGAAGCAAGCGGCTAACAGCTTCGATGCTTTCTTGAGCCACCCCCGCCTGAATCGGAACCAGCACCAGGAACGCTGTGCCCAGAGACACCAGCATATAAGTGCGAAGTCCAGCAGATTTGTGACGAATTTGTCGCTCTATCCCGACGATCGCCCCTAAAATCAGCGCAATCGCCAAGCGAAACAGCAGTTCAAGGAAGCTTAATGGTGGATAGGGCAACAATGAACTTGTTGCAGCAATTTCTTGCATTGCAAACCTCAAATTCCTACAGGGAAACACATTAGCAGGAACTGGATTGCTACGGTATTGCTACTGTCCAATACGGTGCTTGCTTTGAGGCTTTGGTTCTTCTGTAAGGGATTTCTGGCAGAAATCGGTGCAATCAACCGCTCGATCGGTGAGGGCATCGCCTGGGCGCACTGCACATTTCAGGTAGAAATTGCTGGAGAAAAAGCGACAGTTTTTACAAGGAACCCGCTGATCCTGTTTTGCAGTGTTGGCGTTGGAGCGAAGCAATTTCCAGGTTTCAGAAGCCGTGCAAAGCAGCAGCAGCCAGACAATTGCTCCCCAGAGCGGCAATAGCCAGACTAGATTTGAACCAAAGGAATCGATTGGCTTGACCGCAGGATGGCTTACCGATTCTTTCTGCTCTGTAATTTGCTGAATCTTTGTCTTTGATGCAGGCTCATCCGAACGAAGCGCGACGAAGTGAACCTGGGTAGAATCTGTGGATGCCTGATCTAGATCAAAGTTGAAATAAGAATTGCTTTCACCAGAAAACATAAATTCATTTTTATATGACTTAAGGCGAATATTCGTACCCTAACAGGATTAAAAGTTGCGATCGTCCGTCCGAGGGAGTAGGCTTCGCTTCAGAATTAGCAGTGACTCTTAAACAAGTTACTTATTCGGAATGATGCTTAAGCTCTCCGATGAAGGAGGCGAAATTAGCAAAGGTATTGCTTAATAAGGATTAACATTTAACGATACAAGCATAAACGCTGCTGCTTATGAAGCTAAAGACAGTTGGGAGAATACTCAAAGAGACAGCACTGGGATGGCAGAAAGATAAAGTTGCAGTTCTAGCAGCGGCACTGGCGTACTATACAACGTTTTCACTTGCGCCTTTGCTGGTGCTGGTAATTGCGATCGCAGGAGCCGTGTTTGGGCAGGAAGCAGTACGCGGAGAAATTGTTGGACAGATTCAGGGGTTAGTTGGGCAGCAGGGTGCAGAAGCGATTCAAGCAATGCTGCAAAACGCCTATCGAGCCGGATCGGGCGGAGTATTTGCGACGATCGCCAGCCTTGTCACGCTGCTGCTGGGAGCATCTGGCGTATTCGGTCAGCTTCAGGAAGCCTTGAATACGATCTGGCATGTCGAGCCACGTCCAGGAGCTGGAATTAAGGATTTTATTCACGATCGGTTTCTCTCGTTTGCGATGATTCTGGTGATTGGATTCCTGCTGCTAGTGTCGCTGGTGCTAAGCGCAGTTTTGGCGGGAATTAGCGCCTACATCAGTCACTTTTTCCCAACTTTATCGTTCCTGGGGCGCGTGGTTAACTTCCTGCTCTCATTTGGCGTCATTACGGTTCTTTTTGCTTTAATTTACAAAGTTCTTCCGGATGTCAAAGTTCCGTCGCGGGCGCTATGGGTTGGTTCGATTGTGACTGCGCTTTTATTTAACCTAGGTAAGTTTCTGCTAGGTTCCTATTTAGGCAGCAGCAGCATTACATCTTCCTATGGAGCAGCTGCTTCGTTGGCGATCGTTCTCATTTGGATCTTTTATTCTGTGCAAATTTTATTAATTGGTGCAGAGTTTATCAAGGCCTATAGTAATGCTCGCGGAATGCGGGTTCGTCCGACAAAGAATGCAGTTTTAGTTGAACGGTAAGTCTTTCTCAGGGCAGGGATCAAATCGAGCGGGGTTCTACTGCTATGTAGATTTACTCATGCTTTGATTCCCAATAAATTAGCTACAGCAAGTCAAGCAAAAAATTGCATTCGAACGAAAGGAAAATAATATGATTGGTGAACCGGATTTGGGCGAACAGGCTCTTAGTAAAGTCGCAGAAATGGGAATTACGAGTCAGCTTGATGAAGTTGAAAACCTGGATGTGCAGATTCGGACGAATCCGTTTCAGCTGATGCAGGGCAAGGTAGATTCTGTCACGGTTGCCGGAGAAGGGGCAGTGATGAATCAAGACTTGAGGATGGAATCGTTTGAGGTCAGAACTGGATCGATCGCCATCAATCCCGGCAGTGCTTTGTTTGGCAAGATTGAGCTGACTCAGCCCGCTGATGCCAATGCAAGATTTGTGCTGCACGAGGATGATCTGAATCGGGCATTTAGTTCAGATTTTCTGCGAGAAAAGCTACAGAATGTGACCGTTCAGGTTAATGGTCAGCCCGTTTTAGTTGATATCACGAACGCGAAAATTGACTTGCTGGATGCCCAAAAGCTAGAGCTGGAAGCAGATGTTTTGCTGAAGGAAACCAACGAAACTCATCACTTCAAAGCAAACGCAACTCCCAGAGTGCAGGAGCAGGGACAGCGCATTGGCCTGGATATTCTATCGACTGAAGCAGAAGGACTTAGCCCAGAAATCATGGATGCTCTCTGTAATACCATGATGGAGTTTCTCGATCTGCGAAACTTCAATCTCCAGGGAATGTCGCTGACGCTGCAACGACTTGATATGGATTCCGATCGGCTTACCCTCAACACCACGACAACGATCGAGGAGTTTCCTTCTGCCTGATGGCAAACTCGCGCCGGGCTGTCCTGCGGCAAACTATATCCTCGGAAAGACGTTTATATTTCTCTAGCCGCCTAGATTAATAGCAAAACATCATCCTGCCGCTTGCTGGCATCTGGACGCTACCTGCAAGGAATCATCTATGACCCAAACTCCTGATATTCCCCCTGTAATCGAAAGTCATGAAAGCGAATATCGCGATAGTGGCATTGTCAGCACTGTTGCAATTGCAGGGCATCCGCTTCACCCGCTTCTGGTGACTTTTCCGATCGGACTTCTGTCTGCCGCATTTGCAACCGATGTGGGCTTTTTGCTTACCGGAGATGAATTCTGGGCAAGGGCTTCAATCTGGTTAATTGGAGCAGGCTTTATTAGCGGCATTGTGGCTGCTGTAACCGGAATGTCTGACTTTTTGCGAATCAACCGAGTTCGTAAACGTCGGGCAGGCTGGATTCACATGATTGGCAATATTGTCTTGCTGTCATTAACACTGGTGAACTGGCTGATCCGGCTGGGCGGCAACTATGCAAATGTGATTGTGCCGATCGGACTTTTGATTTCGACGATTGTGGCAGGCGCGATAGCAATAACTGGTTGGTATGGCGCAGAGCTAATTTATCGTCATAAAGTTGCTGTTATCGGATACAACAGTCGCAACGAATAAGGGATTTGCTTTCTTCAGCTTTCTTTTTCGCTGTGCATCAACGACCCTCGTTCAAAGTTTTATGAGCGGGGGTTTTTTATATGAATTGTGAATGAATTGTGATTCTCGTTTGCGTTTCATTCTTATTCAGCATTCTCGTTCACGGTTCTCGTTCATTCCTTTCGTTCATTCCTCTCGCTTAACATTCTCATTCAATTGAGAGAGGGCATCAGGACTGCAACTTTTTAGCTTAGAAGGAAGCATGGATTTCAAAAAACTTCATCTTTTTACCCTTTGCAGACCTAGCGAACGACATGAATATTACTGAACTTAGCCCGACTCAACTGAGCGAAGAAATGCGGACGAGTGACCATCCTGATATGGTGCGACGACGTTGGATTATCGGTTTGTCGATGATCGGATCAACGATGGCGCAAATCGTCTCGATGTATCAGACCGGAATTTTGAAAGGACTGCCCGATCCACCTCTGCCAGGATTTGATTCCGATCGCGTTGATGCGTCTGAGTATGCCTACAGTCGGCTCCAAACCGCTGATGGCTTTATGATGCTGGCAAACTACGCCATTACAGGCTGGCTGGCGGGTGCAGGCGGCGCGAATCGGGCACAGCAAAATCCCCTTTTACCGATCGCTATGTCTGCTAAAACGATGATTGACACAGTGGCTTCCCTGGAACTCGCCCGCGAAGAATGGAGCGAAAACAAAGCATTCTGCGCCTATTGCCAGGTAGCAACACTTTGCTCTGCGGCTTCGGTAGTGCTGTCGCTTCCTGAAGCAATGACCGCAGTGCAGGTGTTACTCGATCGCAATCAATCGAAAACTTCTTCATAGTCTTCATAGGCAGGTCAATCAAGTTGACTGAGAAGAGATTTCAGCAGTTTTAGAAATTCTGCATCGCCCCCTAAATTCCCCAATTATGTCCCCAACCATGTCCCCCAATTATGAGGGACTTGGAATGTGACTGTGATTCGCTCAGTTTCTCCAGAATTGGGGGCTAGGGGGGCAGTTCAAGCACTACTCCTACAAGAAGCTGATTTTTGAATCAATAGCTTTTATCTTCAGGCAGACGACATTTCTGGTGCAGAGCTTCATGATTAAATAATTCATTGAACAATTTAATTGATCAATTAAAAGAATGAACAAGATAGAAATGAACACGGCTGAACGTCTTGCTACGCTCAATCGCATTCGTAAATTTAGCCGCTTAATGGACACTGCGTTTCGGATTCCGGGTACTCCATTTCGAGTCGGCTGGGACCCGATCATTGGCTTAATTCCGGGATTAGGAGATGCGGTCGATACCGGAATTTCTGCCTATATTATTTTGATGGCGGCTCGCTTCGGTTTACCGCGATCGGTCTTAGGCTGGATGATTTTTAACGTAGGGTTAGAAGCAATTTTAGGTTCAGTTCCTCTGATTGGCGATTTGTTTGATGCTTTTTATAAATCCAACATTCGTAACCTGACACTGCTAGAACTGCATCTGCAAACGGCTGAGCCCGAATTGAGTGAACAGGACACGCTTAACCTTGCCAGTGTTACTGCACCGGACAAAGTTACAGCAGATTCTATAGCGTTGTAATTCACCCGATCGATGGCCCCTACAGGTGGATGATTTTATCCTGATCTTCAATGCAATTTCCGCTAGGGTCAAAGCGACAATAGCAAGATTGAGAACCTTGAAGCGAGCGAGGTTCTCTTTAGGATTGGAGTGCAAGGCAGGGCAGTTTGGGTAATTACTATCACTTCTCAAACAGGCGCTTCAAAGCTTTAAGACATTATTAAAAAATTACTCGAAATCCGCCATCCGGTGGATGTTATTTTGTTGCTTAAACTACAAAACAGAAAAACAACTTTCATTCTGCTATCCGTTTTACTTTTTCTTGAAACTTGCATTACATTTTATTGCATTTATGAACAGTTCATTTTTGAACTTGTAAAAATAAATAGGATAACCCAGCGTTAATCTGATTAAAACGACTGGTGAGTCTAATGATTTATCTAATAAAGGAGGAGAAGTAAAAGGAGAAAAACGAAATAATTCTTTCACAAAATAAGAGCCGTTGAAGGATCAGTTCTCCTAAATTCAATCGCTGCTGAACTTTGGGAGAAAGCCTGAGTCTCGCTGATGCCTAAACAGGTTATGAAGCGATCGAAAGCGCAGAATTTAACAAGATTAGAACTAAGCCATTACAAAAGGCTTTTGGCTGACCTACAAGGGATGGCTATCCACAAAGCCATCTTAGATACTGATTAAAACGCGCAGTGTAATTCTACGTTTAAGAAGCGTTGCTTCGACTGAGCACCTTCAGCTTTTAGCATCACTTCATCTTGTTTAAATCCAAAAGCCTGAGCTGGCAATTTGTGGAAAAACAGTGCGGAAAGCGCTTATACAACGCAGTGAATTTGCGATCGAGTCGATGTTTGCCGTGACTAAGCCTTAATCATTAGGCTAGCTTGTCGCTTTTGAGACATCTGCACTGTTAATCCTGTCAATCTTTCATTTATTACTATCGACACTGAGGGATTTTAGACCATGTTTCAGTTGACGAAAGCAATGCGCCGCTGGTTGCCGATCGCGGGGATACTCGTGCTAGCAGCCTGTAGCGGTAACAATCCCAACGCAGGCAACTCAGCATCAAATACCGAAGCGGCGGGTGGAGCCAATACAGCGAATACGGAGTTTGCTGCTGCAAAGGGCTGTAAGAACGTCGGAGTTTTGCTGCCAGAATCTGATTCTTCCGCCCGTTACGAAGCATACGATCGTCCCCTGCTAGAGCGAGAAATTAAGGCAGCCATTCCGGACGTAACGATTCAGTATGCCAACGCGAACAACAACGCAACCACGCAGCAAAACCAGGCAGAAGCAGCTCTGACGAAAGGAGCCTGTATTCTTGTAGTTGACCCCAACGACAGCGACCAGGCATCGGTGATCGTGCAGCAGGCAAAAGCAAGCGGTGTTCCGGTAATTGCCTACGATCGTCTGATTCAAGACCCGGATACTGCCTTCTACGTTTCGTTTGATAACGAGCGTGTTGGCGAACTTCAAGGACAGTACATTGTCGATCAGTACAAAGCAGGCAATTTGAATCTGCAAAAGGGAGCCACGCTGGTGATGATCAACGGTTCCCAAACCGACAACAACGCGCTGCTGTTCCGCAAAGGCGCACTCAAGGCATTGCAACCTCTGATCGATAGCGGCGACCTGAACCTGGTGTTTGACCAATACACGCCTAACTGGGACAACGCCAGAGCGCAATCGCTCATGGAAGGTGTGCTGACCAAGGAAGGCAATGACGTGGATATCGCTTACGTTGCTAATGACGGCATGGCGAACACCGTAATTGCTGCGCTGCGTACCCAAAAGTTAAACGGCAAAGTGCTAGTTACCGGGCAGGATGCCACCGCAACGGGAATTCAAAACATTCTCACGGGCGACCAGACGATGACAATTTATAAGCCAATTGCTCAAGAGGCAAAAGCGACCGCAAGACTGGTTGCAGCTTTGAGTAATGGCGAAGATGTGAGTTCGCAGGTCAACGGCCAAACTGAAATAAAGGGCGGCGGACAAATTCCTTCGGTGCTGGAAACGCCGATCGCTGTAGACAAGAACAACGTCGAGTCTACGGTGGTTAAAGATGGCTACTTGACTAAGGAGCAAATTTGTAGCGGTCTGTCTGAGGACAACACGGGCTTCTGTAACTAAGCCTGTACTAAGAAGGAGTTCCAGATGGTTTTGGGTGTGTGACAGAGTGCCTGAGATTTCCCGGAATCCCCCTTTTGAAGAGGAATGGTGAACGATCGAATTCTCTCTTTGAAGGGGGCTAGGGGGATCTTCTAGAGCCTTATCACCCTCACCCGACCGCTCAATTCTCTCTCTCACTCATCTCTTTAAGAAAAACTCATGACAGACACTTCTTTTTCGGTGCGACCTAACGTTCAGCCGACCAACGGCATTCCTCGGCTCCAGCTTAGAAATATCAGCAAATCCTTCGGCGGGGTGCAGGCTCTCAAGCACGTCGATTTTGAAGTTTTTGATGGAGAAGTCGTCGGACTGGTGGGCGACAACGGAGCCGGAAAATCAACGCTGATTAAAACCATGTCAGGGGCATACATTCCTGACGAGGGCGAAGTTCTGATTGATAACCAGCCTGTAACGATTCAGGGTCCGCAGGATGCAACGCGACTGGGCATTGAAACGGTTTATCAAGACCTAGCACTCTGCGACAACCTGGATGTGGTGGCAAACCTGTGGCTGGGTCGCGAGGCACATCGAACGCTGATTCCGGGTGTGCTGAAAGTGCTGGACGAGGCAGAAATGGAGCGCAGGACGATCGATGTCTTGCGAACGCTAGATGTGAAAATTCCTTCGGTGCGATCGACTGTAGCAGGGCTATCGGGTGGACAGCGGCAATGTGTGGCAGTTGCAAAAACCATTTTGCGTCAGCCCAAAGTTGTGTTGCTGGACGAACCAACGGCTGCGCTCGGTGTAGCGCAAACTCGACAGGTGTTGAACATGATCCATCGGCTGAAGCAGCAAGGTCAGGCGGTTGTCGTGATTTCCCACAACCTGCACGATGTGTTTGAAGTCACCGATCGCATTGTCGTGATGCGGTTAGGACAGCGGGTGCGAACGTTTGAAACCCAAAATGTGAATCGGGAAGCGGTCGTTGCGGCAATTACCGGAGCAGATGCGGCAGCCGTCACCGAAACCGATGTTACTGGAGTCTAGACTCAGCTTCACTCACGGAATTCACAGGCATTATGACTCTCCACAAACATTCATAAATTAATTATGACAAGCTTAGATCCCAATCCTCAAAAGGGTGGTCAGAATCAGTCTCTGGTTCGTCAACCGGGTGCAGCGCCAGCCTCTTCGCAGCGTGCCCGGTTCAATTTGCGATCGTTGATGCAGGGCGATCTGGGTTTCATTCCTGTCATTATCACCCTGGCACTCATCACTATTTACTTCCAGGTTGCTACAAGCGGGGTTTTCTTTCAGGCAAGAAACCTGTCAAATTTAACGCAGCAAATTGTTGCCATTAGCATTCTCAGCGTTGCTGCCGTGCTGGTGCTGCTGCTGGGCGAAATTGACTTGAGTTTAGCCTCAGTTGCCCAAGCCTGTGCTGCAATTATGGCAACGGTTTCAGTGTATCAAAACTGGAATCCCTGGGCGGCGATTCTGGTGGCGTTGTTAGCAGGCGCGATCATTGGACTCATTAACGGATTTTTTGTCGCGGTATTGCGTGTTCCGTCGTTTATCGTCACCCTGGCTGGATCGATCGGCTACGCCGGACTGCTACTGGTAGTGATGGGACCACAAACAACGCTGGTGGTGCGTGATCCAGTGATTCGTTCTCTGGCTCCTACCTATCTGCCGCCTGCTCTTAGCTGGGGATTGCCACTGCTCGGTTTGGCACTTTATGCAGCAGGCCTGTGGTACAACCAGAAGCAACGCAAATCTGCCGGACTTCCGGTGCAGCATTTAACTCAAACAGTGCTTCAGCTTGTGGCGGCAACCGCAGTTGTTCTGATTGTGGTGTTCCTGTTCCAGGCTTATCAGGGTGTGCCTCAGGCGGTGATGATTGCCCTCGCTCTGGTAGTCATTGCCTGGCTAATTCTGAAGAAGACTCCCTTTGGTCGCCATTTGTACGCAGTCGGCGGTAACGCAGAAGCGGCTCGTCGCGCAGGCATTAACGTAGTGCGGATGAAAATGACGGTGTTTGTGCTGGCTTCGACGCTAGCAGCCTTTGCCGGAGTAATGATGACTTCGCGCAGTACCGCTGTTGCCACGCAAATTAGCTCGACTCTCCTGCTGAATGCGATCGCCGCAGCCGTGATCGGTGGTGTCAGCCTTTTTGGTGGACGAGGTTCGGTTTGGGCAGTGATTTTGGGCGCGCTGGTGATTGGCAGTCTGGATAACGGTCTGGACTTGCTGAACCAGGAACAGGGCGTGAAAAACATTGTGCAGGGCGCAGTGCTGGTGCTGGCGGTAACGGCAGATGCGATCGTGCGTCGAGCTGGATTTGCCCGAGGGAAATGACCGGCTTAACCAATCAAAGGTGAATGATCACGGGGACATGGCTTGCTGTGTCCCTTTTCTGTCAAATGGGCGGATTTCTGTGAAATGGGCGGACTGAGAATATGATTGGAGCGGGTGGGCATTATCCTATAGAATAAGCCGATTTATCTTTTTCAGAGAATTCATGGACTGATTCAACTCCAAAGCTGGGCATGACGGATTTAACCAGGCTGTTTCGCGAGACGGCTATCAGGAAACCGAACACGCCTTTGCCCATTTCCGACTGCTGCACCCCAAACCTATCGAAAACTATCACTGACTGAGAACTGTTCGTATTCGACCTGTGCCGCTTCGCTCTTAAACCTTCGCCAATGGCTCACCGTAACGCAACCAATCGATCGCAGCCTGCCAAGGGGCTCAAACGCAAGGTAGCCCTGTTGGGGTCATTTCTGGTCGCTCTAGGGTTTCCCTGGATTTTGAGCATTGTGGGCTGTTTTCTCAGTTTGTGGATTGTTGTTCCGGCTCCCACCTTTTCGCTGCTGCCGCTAGGAATTGGTGCACCAGAGGTGAGTCCTTGGCTGATTGTGATCAATGCGATCGCTCTGCTGCTGGTGGTGCTGCGGCTTCAGTCAAGCTGGATTTTTGGGGTTGCGCTGGGCTGTAGCCTGCTGGGTCTGGCACTCAGTCTACTGCCCCTGATTCAGTTTCCGGCTGCCAATGCGCGGATTGCGGCGGAGATGGAGGCTCAATTAGGGAAAGCGGCTCTCACTGCAACGCCCCCGATCGCTCAACGGTTGCGCTCCCATCCTTTTGTTTGGACAGATGCCTTTCGGGGAATTGCTGTGCCATCGGTACGAATCGATCGCGGCATTCCGTTTGCTCAGGTTGAGGAGGTGACGCTGACCTTAAATCTTTATCGTCCTGCTGCTGCGGGGCTGCATCCCACGATCGTCGTTATCTACGGCGGGGCATGGCAAAATGGCACACCTGCAAATGACGAAACCTTTAGCCGCTATATGGCAGCTCAGGGCTATACCGTGGTGGCGATCGATTACCGTCATGCGCCCCAGTTTCGCTTTCCGGCACAGCTTGAAGATGTTCAAACTGCCCTGTCTTTTATTCAGGCTCAGGCAGAAGCGTTAGAAGTTGATCGGCAGCGGGTAGCCTTGCTAGGGCGATCGGCAGGGGCACATCTGGCATTGATGGCAGCCTATGGGCAAAGTCCGTTACCGATTCGAGCCGTGGTGGACTACTACGGTCCTACAAACCTGCTTGAAGGCTACAACAAACCCCCGGTTCCTGACCCGATCGACACTCGTGCGGTGCTGCGATCGTTTCTGGGAGGCAGTCCAGACCAACTGCAGGAGCTGTATCAAGCCGCTTCCCCAGTAAATCAAATTCAGCCCAATTTGCCGCCGTCACTGCTGGTTTATAGCGGGCGCGATCACCTCGTTCAGCCCCGGTTTGGACGGCAGCTCTACGAAAAACTGCAAGCATCGGGAAATCGTGCGGTTTGGCTAGAAATCCCCTGGGCAGAACACGCTTTTGATGCCGTCTTTCAGGGCGTGAGTAATCAGCTTGCTTTGTATTACACCGAGCGATTTCTTGCCTGGGCATTCAGGGAACTGCCGTAAGAGGCGGTTTGAAAAGTGTCCCATGCCTACATTGCCCCCTAAATTCCTCAACTTTGAGGGACTTTGAATTCCTTAAAGCCAAATAGATTCTCCAGAATTGGGAGGCTAGGGGGGCGGCTCCGGTCATCATGATGACTTTTCACATAATGACTTTTCAAGCGTCCTCTCACTGTGTTGTTCTCCTTAACCCTAGGGAATCATTGGCTGAATTGATTATTTTCTTCCTACTCACCAGAGGGTTTGAGGAATTCGAGTTGGGGGAATTGGACGACGCGACGGGGAATTTTGTGACCTTAACCCGCTCGCCACGACTAATGCAACGACTGCAGCTCCTAACATCAGCAGCCAAAAGCGTTTTGTTGCAGAAGCGGAATTTGCTGTAGGGGCTGACCTGCTGGGTCGAAATGACTGATGCGCCTGCTCTTCTGGTTGTGGCGCGATCGAAGGAGCTTGCAGGGGTTGACCGCGATACGGGCTGGGGGGCTGCATCTCGATCGGCAGGATTTGTTCGAGGGCTGGGTTAGATTCTAGATTGACTGAAGGGATTGCTTCAGGAAGAACGGGAGCGATGGGGAATTCGTCCTTACAGGGCGGCGAGGTCAATGAGGCGATGCGAAGCCATTCCCCTGCTGAGGCGATCGATTTGTCTTCTGGCTCTTCCGGCAAGGATGCAGGGGTCATACAACATTGTTCTCATTCTGACTGAATATTGCTTGATCAAGCGATTGATTAAAGAAACAGCAGCTCGATCGCTGATTCAGGAAATCCAGGTTGCGAGTCAACGTTCTGAGTCAACATTCTGATTAGTCCCTAGCCATTTTTCCAGGTCGCTTCCTCCCCATTTCGCTGATCCGGGGTCGCTTGTCTTTGCTGCATTGTAGAGAGTAAAGCAAGACCGTAAAGCAATAGGCTCCTGGAGGGCAGCGATGACAACCGAAGATTTTAGTCCTCTGACTGCACTTTCTCAAACTCTGGCAGACTCGATCGCCCGAGCAGGCGCTTCGATCGTTGGCTTAAAGGCAGGACGGCGGGGCAGTGCGAGCGGTATTCACTGGCGATCGGGCATTGTTGTTACCACGGATCATGCGCTCAAGCAGGATGATGCGGTAACGCTGACGCTCGCAGACGGAACGGTAACTGCAACGTTGATTGGACGCGACTCGGCGATCGATCTGGCAGTGCTGCGATTGCCCGACAGCGTGACTTTACCTGCGGCAAACCTGGGCGATCCGGCGCAGCTTCGGGTGGGACATCTTACCGTCGCGGTGGGACGATCGCTGGAAACAGGCATTACTGCCAGCATGGGAATTGTGAGCGCGATCGGCGGCGCATGGCGCACGTGGCACGGTGGCAAAGTGGATCAGTTGATTCGTCCTGATGTGATGCTGTATCCGGGCGGTTCGGGCAGTGGGCTCATTAATACTCAGGGGCAAATACTGGGCATGAATACGATGGCTCCGCGCCATTCGGTATTGACGATTCCGGTGACGACGATCGATCGCGTGGTGAATCAGCTTGTGAACCAGGGGCGGATTGTGCGCGGCTATTTGGGCGTGGGGATGCAGCCTGTTCAGCTTCCAGAGGCGTTTTGTCAGTCGCTTCAGCTTGCGGGCAACGGCGGCGTCCTGATTCTCAGTGTGGAGTCGGGCAGCCCGGCAGATCGGGCAGGCGTTTTGATTGGCGACATTATCGTTGCAATGAATGATGACCCCCAAGGGGAAAGTGCTTCGCATCGGCGCATCGAGGCGATCGATGACATTCAGCGAATGCTCGACCCAGAGCGCGTAGGACAGCCTTTAACCGTGCAAATGGTGCGGGGCGGACAGTTGATTTCTTTGACGATTCTGGTGGGTGAGCGTCCCCGGAGGGCAGGCTGATGAACAGTTTTTTTAATTTGGAACGGGCTGCAGAATTTGATACTCAGCTTACAGATGTAATTCAGCGGCTTCAGCAAAGCACAGTTCAACTTCAGTCGGGTCGCGGCAGCATGGGGTCGGGCGTGATCTGGAATGCGGATGGACTGATTCTCACCAATGCTCATGTGGTGCGTGGTCGGGCAATCATCGCCCTGATCGGAAATCGTCAGCTCGAAGCCAGAGTGATTCGCAAAGATGAGTCGCTCGATTTAGCAGCTCTGGTGGTGAATGCCCGAAATTTACCCGAAGCAACGATCGCTCCCTCGCTTAATCTGCGGGTTGGTGAAATGGTCATCGCCGTGGGCAATCCGGCAGGACTTCACAATGCAGTTAACCTGGGCATAATTCACACTGTTGCACCGCCTCAGTCCGCGTCTCCCTGGATTCAAGCCGATGTGCGCTTGGCTCCGGGCTATTCGGGCGGCCCTCTGGCAACTCTGGCAGGACAGGTGCTTGGCATCAACAGCATGATCGTAGACGGACGCGCCTTTGCCATCTCGACCGAGGCGATCGATCGCTTTCTGGCGAGCCAATCGGAGCAGCCGCGACTGGGGGCAATGCTTCAGCCTGTGGTGCTAGCACAGGGCAGGAAACCGATTCGGGGCTGGGTGATTACGGATTTAACGCCAAACAGTCCGGCGGCTGGGCAGCTTTTGATCGGCGATGTCGTTCTGGGAATTAACGATCGTCCCTTTCTTCAGCATCGCGATCTGGCGGACTGGCTCAAACTGGCGAAACCGGGCGATCGGTGGCAAGTCACGGTTCTGCGGGGTGATCGGCAGCTTCAGCGCAACTTGATTCTCGATCGCAAGACCGAGGGGCGGGAGGCAGCATGATTCGAGTTGGGGTGGTGGCGCGTTCAGCGATCGTGCGAGCAGGACTCACCGCTTTGCTCTCTGCCCAATCAGGCTTTACGGTGGTGGGGGCAGCGGAGCCAGATACCCTGCTTCAGGAGATCGATCGCTGGCAGGCGGAGGTGATTGTGCTGGAGATCGAAGGGTCAGATGAGGATATGGCAATACTGCTGCCTTTGTTCGAGTTAAAACTTGAACCCGGATTTGAGGCAACCCTTTCGCCCCAGATCATTGTGCTGCTCGACGAAGCAGAACCCGAAACCGTGCGAGAACTGCTGCGGCTGGATGTACGCGGAATTCTACCGCAGGCGATCGGCTCAGGAGAAATCACAGCGGCGATCGAAGCGGTTGCGGTAGGCTTGATCGTGCTGCATCCTGACTTCAGCGACGAGCTTCAGCCTGCCCTGACCGACCTTCCCGCCCCCCTGCCTGCCCAACCTGCCACTGCCCCCCTAACGCCTCGCGAAATGGAAGTGCTGCAAATGATCGCAGAAGGCATGAGCAATAAAACGATCGCGCGTCGTCTGCATTTATCCGAACATACAATCAAATTTCACATCAGCTCGATCTTTTCTAAACTTCAGGTCTCCAGCCGCACCGAAGCAGTGATCGCAGGAACGCGCCTGGGGCTAATTTTACTGTGACGATCGGCTTTGCTGTTGCTGATAGTGATGGCTACAGAACAGATAACAGATATAGGACGAAAACAGACGAAAACAGAGGCTCTTTTGAAACCTCTGTCCTGGTTATTGGCGGATGGGATAGAGAAGAACCAATCTAGAAGGGCGAAGCCACAATCAGAATGTCACTGGCTGCCAGAGTCGGTTTGTTACCCAGCGTGGCAATCTCGACCTGTCCTCGGCTGCCTGTACCGTCTGCGTCGTAGAACAGCTTGCCCGATCGCTGATTGTAGATGAACCGATCGCCGCTATCTTTTGCTGCTTTGCCGACCACGAACGCATCTGCACTTAAATCACCCACGTTCAACCGACCAAAGTTACCAGAGGTGAATGCCAATCGATCGCCGTCCTGGCGGGAGAAGTCTTGAATGCGATCACCGCCGTCTTTCGCGTTGGCGTAAAGAAATCGGTCAGCACCCAGACCACCGCTGAGCAGATCCTTGCTGGCTCCACCAATCAGAGAATCATTTCCACCATTTCCCGTCAGTCTGTCTTTTTGAGCCAAGCCCAGAATGATGTCGTTTCGCTCTGTGCCTTGCAGACGATCGGCGCGTCGGGTTCCGGTAATAAGATTGGGCGGCTCGATCGGCGGAAGTCCCGGATTGGGAAGTCCCGGATTCGGCTGTGGACCGGGCTGTCCCACATTTGGAAGTCCCGGATTCGGCTGTAGACCCGGATGTCCGGAATGGGGAGGTAGAGGGATCACACCGGGCTGGGGATGGACGTATTTGGGATCAAAGACAAACACATCAGGATTATTGAGGAAGCCAGCGGGGTTTTTGGCAAACTGGGTAGAAACATCCTGCAACACCGCTACCACATCGTTTTGGTCTTGCTCGCGACCGATATACACCAGTGCCACGTCCTCAGTGGTTGCATTATCGGCGTTGCCAAATTCCTGTCCCCATTCGACCGAGCGCAGGGCATAGTGAGCGGGAAATTCTGCAAGCTGAATCCGATCGCCTTCGCTTGGTTTGAAATCCGTAATTACTGCAAATCCGCTCGATTGGGATGGATTCAACGTATCACCACCGCCGACATATCCTGGAGCACCAATCGCATCTCTCAGGTCAAACAGGTCGCCGCCTTGTCCGCCTGTCATCTGGTCAAACTCCGCGTCTGGCACCCGATCGCCTGTCCCGCCGAAGCCAATCATAATGTCATTGCCGCCACTGCCAAACATCGTGTCATTGCCTTTGCCGCCCAGTAGTTTGTCATGACCCGCGCCACCTACCAGTTTGTCGTTGCCTGCGTAACCGCTGAGTTGATAGTTTCTGGTATCGTTTAGCGAAACAGGAATTACATTGTTTTGATCGTTGCCGTCGATATTGATGTAAACCATGATGTTTCTCCTTAATGAATGCTAGCGTGAATGATTTGGTGAATGACGTTGTACATGGAATGCGAACGATTCTGTGATGAGCCAGCAGAACAAATGACCCTGGCTAGAGATATCCTGCAAGTTGCAGTGGATTCTAGCGGGAAATTGCCTGTTGCAGATTCAAAACTGCGCTGAGCAAAAACGCTTTAACGGGGTTTGAAGCCTGGATTGAGAGGAGTTTGAGCCGTTCGCTCTCGTTCGTTTCTCATCACTCCTTTACTGTATTCGCGCTGCCCGAATGACGCGATAACAGAAAGTTAGGGAAAGTTATGGAGCTTTTTAAGGTGTCGCTTTAGGATGAGTTAAGAAGATGTTGAAAAGCTTTCACCCGAACCGTTTCTAGCTCCAGGCTAGGGTGTACACCAGTTGATTGGACAGCTTGCTATAAAGTGTGGGCGATCAAGTTTGGACATTCTACATTTCACGTGAAGACTAAGGCATGATTTAGAGCCAGGAACGATTACAGGTCCAGCAGCTTGTCGAAGGGGCAGGAAAGCTGCAAGGCTTACATCGATTGCTACTTCTTCTTTCGAGCGAGGAAACAGCAAGTATGAGGGACGCCAGTCTTACCGGAGGTAAAAAGTTTACTATTTCTTGTAGATAAACGCTGACATTATTTGTCGATTGCTATCAGAATGGTAGAAACGATTAGTACTAACTCTAGCCAAAGGCGTCCGTCGCCTATGTTCAGTTTCGTTTGCTTCTTGAGTTATGCTTTAAGGAAACTAGTCTTATGACGATTAGGTTTACCACGATAGCTATAACGTTATTGCATAAATAATCCAGTCAGATATTGAAGTAGCCCAATGACAGTGGTTTAGAGGAGGGTTCAAACCCCGGGCTCAAACCTACATCTAGTCGAAAATCTTGGTTTCGTATATCCAGTCGCTTCGTTGAGTTATGCCTTTCATCGTTCAGCACCTCATTCCTGAAAGTCAGAGTGTAGTCACAGCTACTGAGGATATGTCAGTACAGGCAGCACTAGGACGTATGCTAGAAAACAAGTTTAGCCAACTACCTGTAGTGGATCAGGGTGGCAAACTTCGAGGAATGATTACGCACGAATCAATTCTTCAAGCAATCAGCTACTTCGGTGTTACTCCTGACAAGCTCAAAGTTTCTCATGCATTATTCAAGGTGAAACCATGCTCACATGAAGATGAACTCTCTGAGTTACTAAATGGATTGAGGGACAATAGTGCCATCCCGATCGTTGACAACAATAATTGCCTTACCGGAATTATCACTAGCTACGACACAACAGAATATTTTCGCCAGCGTGCTGAAGATATCATGCTTGCTGAAGATATTGAAATTACCCTAAGAGATTTGATTGAGGGTGCTTATAAGGATGGTAAGGGAGAAATAGACGCAAGTAAGCTTAATGAGGCTATAAAAGCAATAACCCCTTCTGAGCAGGAATTCTTAGGACGCTTTAGCAAAGCTGTAAAGTATTACGTTCAAAAGTATACCAGCAGCAAGCAGTTTACAGAGCAAGGCAGTCAAATGCAGCCTAGCAATCACTCGATTCAGTTCAATCAAAAACTTGTCAACGAGGCTTTCAACCAGCATCTTTCTAAACCGATTCAACCAAAGCCTTTTGAACAGCTAGCCTTGAGTGAGTACATTCAACTTCTTAAGAATGCTTGGGCAAAATATGAATCTTCTTTTAATAGTATTGAATGGGAAGCACTTGACCGACTGCTGAATGAGATCCGTCAGATTCGCAATAGTATTGCTCACTTTCGCGAAGTAACGACAAATCAAAGACAGCAACTGAGATACTGCGCTAATCTTCTTAATTATCATCGTCCGTCTATTAGATACTCTGAGGCACCTGTTACAGAAGCCGTCACTGTTATCGCCAATCTTTATCTTCCAATTCCGACAGCTACATTGGAATTAAACACCATTGTACAAAATTCAAGAGAAGTGGAAAAAGATCAACGGGATCTACTGCCCTTCGATGAGGAGATTAGCCCAAATGATAGTCGTTATGCTCTTTTAGCTGTCTGGCTTCAAAGCCAAGCAGATCTTGATTCAAATAGGGTTCAACTTACATTTCGACAAATCGAGGATATTATCAAAGGCGATCTCCCTCCTTCAGCACGCCAACATCGTAACTGGTGGGCTAATGATTCTGTCAGTCATGTTCAGTCGCAGCAATGGTTGGAGGTAGGCTGGCGCGTCGCTGATGTCAACATGTCCGAAGAGAGAGTTGTGTTTGCACGAATGGGGGATCGACAGAATGCATACGTCAGCTTCTTCAATGACTTACAACTCAAACTAAATAGTATAGATAGCTTGACGATCCAACCAGCTATGAATCTTCAAGGTCGCTCCTGGTCAAGCATTGAAGTTACATCAGCTGAACTTCCTAAACCTTCTTATATAAACTTTTCATTTGCTCGTAGGTCTCGATTCCGCATTGAACATTACATTGATACTGGTGAGCAATACCGAAACAAGCAGATTTTTGACGCTCTCTATAACTACAAGGAAGAGATCGAGACGAAGTTGGGTGAACGTTTAAGTTGGGAAAGGCTTGACAGTAGACGCGCTTGTCGTGTTGCCCTGTATCGTGACGAGGCATCAATTGCTGATCCTCCAGAGCAACTAGCGAAACTACAAGATTGGACAGTCAGAATGACGGTTCGATTCTATAAGGCAGTCATCCCCTATCTACAAAAAGTAGAGCAATCATAGACCTGCTTGGGTTTGAGGCTTTGTAGCCCCCTGGATCTCCCGATCTGGGGGAACTTTAGAGGGGCAATGTAAAACCTTTCACACCCCTCAAACATCTTTTAACGCTAAGGCATGAGAGAGTCTACCTCGATCGCCCCTAATACTTGCAGTGCGGTTCGTTGTGCTTCTGTAACGCCGATGACCTCAGCAATATTCGTGCCGCTGTAGGGCTGGTCAGGCATGAGCGTGTTGAGGCATTCGCAAGTGTCCATGTCCCAAATATTGATCGTCCCGTTCTGACTGCCACAGGCAAGGGTCAGCGATTCGGGCAGTGTCGGAGAAGGTTGGGTCGAAGAACAAGGACGAAAAGCAATTCCTGTTCGCATTGCCTGGGTCGCGACAGGCAGGATTTTGACGCAGGTTCCGATCGCAACGTCCCATAGGCGAATCGTTTGATCGAGGCTACTGCTGGCAAGCCATTGTCCATCCGAGCTAAATGCCACTGACCAAACATTGTTGGTATGTCCGATTAGGGCGTGAAGGCATTGCCCGGTCTGTATCGACCAGAGGCGCACGGTTTCGTCGCTGCTAGCACTTGCTAGCCGTTGTCCATCGGGACTGAAGGCGATCGACTGCACTCGGCTCTGGTGTCCTGCTAAAATCGTCAGGCACTCTCCGGTACTTACCGACCAGAGGCGAGCCGTTTGATCTTCGCTGCTGCTGGCCAGGATCTCACCATCAGGACTAAAGCTAACCGACCAGACCCAGCCCTCATGTCCCTGCAAAAGGTTAAGGCATTTCCCGGTGCTGACTGACCAGATTCGCAGCGTGCAATCATCCCCACTACTGGCTAAGAATTCGCCGTTGGGGCTAAAGGCGATCGACTGCACCCAGTTGCGATGTCCTTGCAGAATTTTGAGGCATTTTCCACTTGATACAGACCACAGGCGTACGGTTTGGTCAGCACTGCTGCTGGCGAGGAGATGTCCTTGAGGATGAAACGCAACCGATGTCACCCAGCCTTCATGTCCCTGAAGCGTTTGATAATTGCAGGTTTGCAGATCCCAGAGCCGCACGGTTTGGTCGGTGCTGCTGCTCGCGAGCAGTTGCCCATCTGCCCGAAACGCCACCGAAAACACAGAGTTCGTATAGCCCTTTAAGGTTCTCAAACAACGACCTGTGGCGATATCCCAGAGCCGAACCGTTTGATCTGCGCTGCCGCTGGCGAGGGTTGCATCCTGAGCATTGAGCGCGACAGAAAAGATCGGATGGGTATGTCCGCGCAGCACGGTACGGCATTCGCCCGTTTGTAAATCCCAGATTCTCACGGTTTTGTCGTCGCCACCGCTGATCAGGGTCAAGCCATCTTCGCTCCAGGCGATCGATCGTACTCGCGCAGGGGCTCCACCGTCCTGCAAAGTCTGAATCCATTTTCCGGTTGCCACATCCCAAAGGCGAATTGTGCCGTCTGCGCTCCCGCTGGCAATGATTTGTCCATCAGTTCGCCATGCCACTGACCAAACCCGATCACTGTGCCCCTGAAACACCTGCTGACTTCCGGTTGCCACATCCCAAAGGCGAATTGTGCCGTCGGAACTGCCGCTGGCAAGCCAGGACTCTGCAATCGGACTCCAGGCAACCGCAAGAACGCTGCCCTGATGCCCGGATAATTGGCTGAACTCAATGCCCGTGGCAAGATCCCAAATTCTGACGGTGAATTCGTCGCTGCCGCTCGCTAACCAACGATCGTTTAGATTAAAGGCGATCGTCCAGGCTGCCAATCGATGTCCAGTAAAGATTTGCGTGCATTCTCCCGTATCAGTTTGCCAGAGGCGAATGGTCTTATCATTGCTGCAACTGCCTACCGTTTGACCATCGGCACTAAAGGCGATCGCCCAGATCCAGCCCTGATGTCCTGCAAAGTCAAGCAGGGGTTTTGCATTACTGGTTTGCCATAGCCGCAGCCGTCCTTCTGCATCTCCGGTCGCTAAGCGATCGCCGTCTGGGTGGAATGCTACAGCAAAAACAATGCTGAGCGGTTCGGCAAAAACAGCGTTCGATAAATCAGACTGGGCAAAGTTAACTCGGTGCAGCGTGGACTGCTGAAAATTGGCGTGCCATAGGGTTAATTGGGAAAGGTCGGTATTCCTGAAATACGTCTGCTGTTGAGCCAGCAAATTCCACAGGTTGCCGCCCATATAGCCCGTAACCGAGGAAGGCTTTTCCCGAAGCTGCTTTAGACACTGTAGCAACTGATCGGCTAAGGAGATAGAACCGTCCCAATCAGTCTGTAACTGCTGCACGATCGGCTGAAGAATCAATCGAATCTGTGCTTCTTGAATGTAATCTTTGTGCCGGGTGTTGAGCAGGGCAAAGCCTTTGAGAAATCGGGCTTGAGCAACTCCGGTTTGCGAGCGAATTTCCTGACACACGCCATTCACCAGACGATCGCTGACATATTCCATAACTGCGGGCTGAAGCGAGAACAGGGAACTTCGCTTTCCCATTCCTACAGACTGCGTTTTTTCGATCAGCGATCGTTGTTCCAAAGCTTCCAAAATCGCAATCAAGTTTTGCGCTGAAATGCTGGGAAAGATATCCGTCTTTAAATCATTGATTGAAGCAGGTTCACGATAGAGTGCAAGCCAATAAATAATATTTTTTTCGGCTTCTGATAAACGCTCAAACTGTTGTTCGATCAATGTGCGAATATTTCCTGAAACAAATGTCTCTTGCTTGAGAAATTCAGAAATACTGCCGTCAAATAAATTCTGGATTGTTGCTGCAATAATTTTCAGAGCAAGGGGATTACCTGCATAGCCCGCGATGAGCTGATGCCATTCTGCCGCTGTACCTTGAAAGGTTCCCTTGAGCTGCAAAAGTGCCTGTCCTTCCTCTGGAGGCAATCCGGCGAGCTGCAATCCCCGCACGGGTAAATTAACTCCTTCCAGCAGGGCAACCTCCGGCGGCTTTTCGCGGCTGGTCAGCAGCACACAGCTCTGATGAACCGTTTCACCGACCTGCTGGAACAGTTCGCCATACTCCTCATAGCCTTCGCGGTAGGAGCCGCTTTGCAAAATCGATTCGACGTTATCTAGAATGATCAAGCAGCGATGGTTCCGCAGTTCCTTCAAAAGCTGCGATCGTCGTCCACTCTCGGTTTCTGGGAACTGAGCCGCATCATTTCCCAAAAATTGCAGGATTTCAGCCAGCAGATCTGAAAAAGCAGGGGCATTGCGAAGCGATCGCCAAATCACCCGCTTAAAATGGGACTGAATCTGCTGCGCCAGCTTCACTGACAGCGTGGTTTTACCCATGCCGCCCATGCCCAGTAGCGTGACCAAACGGCAGCGTGCAGTTCCGCTGATCTCTGTCGGAGCGCCCAAAATCCACTGCTCTAACTTTGCCAGTTCAGTCTGTCGCCCATAAAAAAAGCTGACATCGGTAGCTTCGCCCCAATCCTGTTCAGGCGGTGTTGAAGCAACCGGGGCAGCAACGGGGACAATCGCTGTTTCGCTGACTGCTTCGGGCTGGCTACTTTGCTGCGCCATTTGACGCTCGATCGCCGATCGAAAACTGGTTTTTGTAACTTTTTCGCCTAAAACTTCGGATAACAGTTTCCAGAGCTTGGGTCCAATATCGTGCTTGAGATAAGTGGGCGAATAGCCATAGGCATCGGCGATCTGGTCATAGCTTTGCCGAGTCCACGACCAAGATGCCCGCAACATGGCTTGCTGCAAGTCAGTTAAGTGAAGTCCGGTTTTGGCAAACACTAAAGCGTCTGTAAACAATAACGCCTGATCGATCTCCATGCGGCAATATTAGAAGAGGTATAATTTTCTACAAATTTTCGATCGCTTTATACTCATTATCCCAGCACTCCTGATCGAGTTGAATTACCAAGTTGAGATACATTGGCTTCAGGCAAGTCATTTCTTCGGTTTAATGGTTTTAATCATGCAGGCATCTATCTATCTATTTTTTCAAACGATCCTTTTTCGGCGTTGCTGAATCGAAGTATGATACGCCCCCCTAGCCCTCCAAAGGTGGGAGGAACCAGAATTCAAAGTCCCCCAGCATTGGGGGATTTAGGGGGCGATACAGAAGCTAAATTTGCACCCTTCATATCCCGATTCAGCAATGCCCCTTTTTCTAACTATTTTTTAACGAAGGATTCATGGGCAAGATTTGGAACTGGGTTTTTCGGCTTTTAATGAGGCGGATTGTGCTGATCCTTGTCCTCCTGTTTTGTATTGCGGCAGGGGTCGTGTTCTCTAATATGTCACGTCTGTCTGCCAGTTTGATTGAATCCCAGGCAACTCAAAATGCTGAACTTTATACGCAATCCTTTAATCAAGCAATTGATCTCTATAGCCAGGCGGCTGTTGAACGCGCCAAAACGGTCGATGGCATTTCCGTCACCCATGCCTATCTCACTCAAAGCGGAGCGATTCCCCTGCCTTCTACCTTTGCGATCGAACTGAGCGATCGAATCACCGAAGAAAATCGCGATATGTCAATGCGGTTTTATAGCGACTTTCCGTTTCCCTGGCGCAAAGAGGGCGGAATGCGAGATGGCTTTGAGCGCGATGCTTTGGCGTATTTACGGAAAAATCCTCAGCAAAAATTCTCGCGCATCGAAAAAGTCAACGGACTGACCACCTTTCGCTACGGCGAAGCTAGCATTATGAGAGCGACCTGTGTTGCCTGCCACAATACCCACCCCAATAGCCCCAAAAAAGATTGGGAAGTGGGCGATGTCGGCGGTGTTTGGGAAGTGAGTCAAACGATCGACAGCCTGAATCAGAAAGTGAGCCACGAGCTGAGAGATACCTTTTTCATGCTCGGTAGCCTTTCGTTTATTGGGCTTTCCGGGCTGGGGCTGGTGGTGGGCAAGCTGCGCGAAACTGCCCGCGAACTGGAAGGACGGGTGCAGGCACGAACGGCAGATCTGGCAAACGTCAATCAAGATTTAGAAAACCGCAACCAGCTGATTCGTCAGGTGTTTGGTCGTTATCTCAGCAACGAGATTGTGATGAACCTGCTGGAAAACCCGGAAGGTTTGAAGCTGGGGGGCGATCGCCGCAAAATCACGATTCTGACTTCTGACCTGCGTGGCTTTACCGCTTTAGCAGAGCGATTGCAGCCCGAAGACGTGATTCATATCCTCAATCTCTACCTGGGGCAAATGTCGGAGGTGATCAATCAGTACCAGGGAACGATCGACGAATTCATGGGCGATGGCATTTTGGTGCTGTTTGGTGCGCCGACTGCCCGCTCTGACGATGCCCTGCGAGCCGTTGCCTGTGCCTGTGCGATGCAGCTTGCAATGGGCGCGGTAAATGCTCAGCTTCAGTCACGGGGCTTGTCTCCCCTGGCAATGGGCATCGGCATTCACACCGGAGATGTGGTAGTGGGCAACATTGGCTCAGAACAGCGCACCAAATACGGCATTGTCGGCAGCCCGGTTAACCTGACTTATCGGATCGAGTCCTACACCCAGGGCGGACAAATTCTCATTTCCGAAGACACCCTGCAAGAAGCCGGATCAAGCGTCAAAATCACCCGCCAAAAGCAGGTGCAGCCCAAAGGCATTCAGCAGCCGATTGTGGTTTATGAAGTTTACGGCGTCAGCGGCTATTACAATCTCTATTTGCCTAAAGAAGAAGAAGCCCTTTTCAATCTGCCCCGCCCCCTTCGGCTACGCTATGCGATCGTGGAAGACAAGCGGGTGAGCAATGTTTATTTTGAAGGTCATTTAGTCAAGCTCTCGTCCAAGAAAGCGGCGATCGTTGCAGCAGATCGAAACAGTCTCCCCAGCGAAATGACCAATCTCAAAATCAATCTATTCCTCCCCAGCCCAACCCAACCCGCCCAAACAACGTCCGAAGA
This sequence comes from Cyanobacteria bacterium FACHB-502, assembly GCA_014695325.1. GTDB lineage: Bacteria > Cyanobacteriota > Cyanobacteriia > Elainellales > Elainellaceae > Leptolyngbya_A. The sequence goes on from JACJNZ010000039.1 coordinate 130,389, forward strand.
ACTGTATGCCAAGGTCGTCAGACAGCGCACCAGCGAAAGAACTTTTGCGATCGCCTTCGCCACCCTGCCACCGCTCCTCCAGCAATATTTCGACCATCTCTCTAACAACCCCTAATCCCCTGACTCCCTCGCCCCCACCTTCCCACTTCCCCATTTCCCCATGTCCCTGAAACCCCTTCCTCTCCTTCGCGGCATCCTGATCGGACTGCTCCTCGTTGGCATTCTCTGGCTCCTGCAAACGATCGGTCTTCAGCAGGTTCGCGAACAGGTCGATCGCTTTGGCATCTGGGCACCAGCGATCGTCTTTGGCTTGCGCTTTACCAGCGTTATTCTGCCCGTGTTGCCGGGAACCGCTTATGCAGTGCTGGCAGGCGGGTTATTTGGCTTCTCGTGGGGGTTAGCCGTGGTCGCACTGGCAGATCTGGCATCTTGCACGTTTAATTTCTACATTGCGCGGCGATACGGACGTGGCTGGGTCGAGCGGTTTGTCGGACAGCAATTTATGGAAAAGATCGATCGCCTCGGTCAGCAGCATCTAGAGCGCAATTTCTTTCTGATGATGGGATTTCTCATGACCGGACTGTTTGATTTTGTTGCCTATGCGATCGGACTCACCCAGATTCGCTGGCAAAGCTATCTGGTCGCTCTGCTGGTGAGTATTGCGATCGCCAAACCGCTCTGGGTCGCTGCCGGAGCCGGAATTTTCGAAGGCAGCCGCCTTTTGCTAGGGTTTGCACTGCTGGCAGCCTTTGGAATCGGAATCATCACGGCTGTGGTGCGGCGATCGAGTCAGCAGATTGAGTGACGATCGAAGGGTATCTTTTACTCACCCGCCCACATGAATCACCGGACGATGCTGAGGCTTCCGCTCGGCTTTCCGCAGCACCTCTCGCGTTACCACCGCAATATCCCCTTCGCCAAAAAGGATGAATCGCAGCAGGTATTGAATCGGGTTGCCTTCGATCCAGCCAAAATAGACATGGGGCAGTTCACCCGTCTGATCACGGATGTAGAGTAGGATGGCGGCAATCGCATTTGGAACCGCAGCCCCCTGAGCGCGCAAAATTCGATAGTTGCCAACCTCAACGCCCCTAAGCCGAATCTTCTCGGCAAATTCAGAAGCATCCGCGACCTGGATTTCTAGAAACAGCACCGAATCCGTCGGCGGAATGTGGTTGTCCTCCCGCACTTCCTCTTCTTTAGCACGATATTCGGCTTCGTCGCCTACAGTAAGCCGATTGGCAATCAGGCGAATCATTCCTTGATTGGCTTCCTCCTCGGCAATAAAACGGCGGGCAGTTTCATCCATATCAATTTGTTCGACGCGCAGTTCAGTCGATCGCCAGACGCGAGACACCAGCGACACCAAGATAATTGCGCCAATAAAAGATGCGGCAATCCGAATGCCTTCAGGACGCTCAATGATGTTGGTGATCGTCGTATAGATAAACACGAGCGTAATCGTCCCAAACACAATCCTGCCTCGTTTTGCGCCGTGGCGATGGGCAGCCAGCGTTACTGCAAAAGCAGCTGAAGTCATCAGCACCAGCACCCCAGTGGCATAAGCTCCGCCCTGTGCCTCTACATTTGCCTTAAAGAGCAGCGTTACGACAAAGGCGATCAGCGTAAACACCAGCACGAGCGGTCGGGTTGCCCTTGCCCAGTCGGGAGCCATGCCATAGCGGGGCAGATAGCGCGGCACAATATTGAGCAAGCCTGCCATTGCCGAGGCTCCGGCAAACCAGAGAATCGAAATAGTGCTGAGGTCGTACAGCGTGCCAAATCCGTTGCCCAGATATTGATGCGCTAGATAAGCGAGGGCACGTCCGCTGGCTCTGCCGCCAGGCTGAAACTCAGCAGCGGGGATTAGCAAAATAGTAACAAAGCTGCTCGTAATCAGAAAAAAGCTCATGATCAGCGCGGCACTGGTCAGCAGCTTATGGGTGTTCTGAATTCGCCCTTTCGGATGCTCCTCGGTGTCGCCAGGTTTACCCTTCACCAGAGGCATGACAGCCGCACCCGTTTCAAAGCCAGACAGTCCGAGGGCAAGCTTGGGAAACAGTAGGGCACTGATCGCCAACATTGTCAGGGGATTACCGCGTTCGGTCAACAGGGCAGTGCGCCAGTTATCAATTACGATCGGCTGCTGAATCACCTGGGTCACGCCCATGCCCACCACAATGAGATTGAGCAGCAAATAAACTCCTACCAGAACCACCGCTAGCCCGATCGCTTCCCGAAATCCGCGCAAAAAGACTGCAGCCAGCAAAGCCACCAAAATCAGCGTAATTGGCACTTCGTGCCCGTGAAAAACATGAGAGACGATCGGGTTTTCGACAATGTGAGCGGTTGCGTCTGCCGCCGACAGCGTGATTGTAATAATAAAGTCCGTGGCGACAAAGCCCAGTAAACAAAGCACAAACAGCTTGCCCTGCCACCAAGACAGCAAATGCTCCAGCATGGCGATCGAGCCTTCCCCGTGCGGGCTCATCTGCGCCACGCGGCGATAAATTGGCAGTGCGCCAAAAAGGGTCAGCAAAACCAGGATCAGGGTGGCGATTGGGGAGAGCGATCCCGCAGCAAGGGCGGCAATTCCGGGCTGATAGCCCAACGTCGAAAAATAGTCTACTCCGGTCAGACACATCACCTGCCACCACGGATGCTTGGGATGAGCCTGTTCCTTGGTGTATGGACCTTCTTTACTGGTATGTGCTTCTTCAAGCAGCCAGTGGGCGAGCCTGCTGCGGTGCACTGTGGCTGATCTGCTTCGCTTAACCATTCAATAGGGCTCCTGCTGATTGCCAGCTTCGGGTAGTGGGGGCAACCCGATCTGCAAAACTCAATCGATCGAGTGAGGCTGAGCCGCAGTACGGCAGAGCATTTCTAGCCTTCATCATGAAATACCCTGAAGAGTAATGAAATCTATCTATCAAGGGAGGAGAGTAACAACGGAGGAAAGTGATGAGTTCCTGAAGCGTTTGCATTAAGATTCTCTATTAATCCGAATCTTGTCTTATTATCTGCCCTTCTGTAGAGCATCAGAATACTCATTGATCAAGACCGATAGATCAAAGACTAATAGATTAAAGATTGATAGATAAAGACCGCTAGCTCAGAAGTGATTTGAGAAGCCTTGAAGCTGATTAAGCTATCCCGCTTTCGCGCCGATATGAATTGCCAGGGCAGCCATGCCTTCCAGGGTGACGGTAATCTGCTGCTGAGCATCGACTATGACGATCGCCCCATCCTGACATTGCTGTGAGTTGGACTGCGGAGCGAAATTAGCTTCAGCCGCCAGCACATTACAGTAAGCCCCAGGCGGTAGACTGGTTTGCAGGGTTTGGGTGAGTGGCTCCGATTCGCGGTTAATCACCACAAAGCCGGATGAACCCCGCCCGAAGGCAATTTGATTGTTGCCATTGCTCCACCAATGGGCGATCGGGCTATCGGCACCGACCTGATTGCGGAAGTTGACCATTGCAGCAACGATCGGGCGACGATGCTCACACATCCAAGACTCCAGACAGTGGGCTTGACCATTCTGGTAAACAGGCTGAGTATTGCCCTGAGCATCCGCAGGCGGACCCTGATCAGGATGGGAGAAAGCATAGCTCGACATCACCTGAGGAATACCATAGGGATGCGCCAGCATAAACACATTTGCTAGCTCGTAGAGTTTGCCGTTCTTGTAAGTCAGGTAGTTGCCGCCGCCTGCATGACCGCGCTGCTTATCGTGGTTGTCAATAAACACGATCGCTTTCTCGCTGGGCATCAATCCCCAAGTTTCGCCGAGGGTTTCGAGCTGGGCGATTGCGCCACTCATACCCATAAACCGCTCACTAACCGCTCTCCCGTACTCTGCCTCAATGACTCGTCCGTTGGCGTAATAGTCCTGCTTTTTGGTCGCTTCATTGCCCGGATCAAGCACTTCCTGATAAATAAAGGGGTCGGGGTCAACCGCCTGGTAGACTCGCTTGAGAATCCTGTCAATATCGGCTGCGTCTATGTGCTTGGCAGCATCAATCCGAAAGCCATCAACGCCCAGGCTCACCAAATCGATCAGATGCTCCACGATCCGCTGCTGCACTGAGGGATTGCTGGTATCCAGGTCGGGCAGTCCAACCAGTTCGCACTGGGTCACTTGCTGGCGATCGTTGTAGTTTTGAATCCCTTTGCGGCAGGTGTTAAAGTCTTTTGGCTCATAAAGTCCGGGATATTGGTAGCGATCGAACTTTGTGCCTGCACTGCCAATTCCACTCGCATCGGCTGCCATGTGATTAATTACGGCATCGGCATAGATTTTGACTCCGACTTTGTGACAGCGATCGATCATTTGGGCAAGCTGCGATCGACTCCCGCTGCGGCTAACGAGCTGATAGCTAACAGGCTGGTACCGTTGCCACCAGGGGAACCCTTGCTGAGGTAAAACAACGTGCTCTGCGGCAGGAGAAATCTGAACGGCTCCGTAACCGTGGGGGGCAAGGTAACTCTCGCACTCCTGAGCAATATCATCCCATCGCCACTCAAACAGATGCACAAACACAGTGTGGGGATAGGGCGCAACTGCCAGCTTTGACCCGGCCAGATTGGTCGGAGAGCGGTGAGAAAACGCAACAAGAATCAGGCTCAAACTAAAAACAGTTGCCCAAATGATCCGAGATTTGAACCGGAAAATCATGATGGAATGAGTTTTAAAATAGCAATAAGGATCGATCGTAGACGCTCTGGCAGGCATGAACCCTCGCTCAAGCGGGCCTGCCCATCTTGCCAAAGCCTAACGTGGAAGGCGATTACCCTGAAAGGGGAACTGCTTCGCATTGTGCTGCTAATCGCTGCTGCTTAGCGTACCCAAGATTTCTCTACATTCAACAAAAATTACGCTGATTCAACCCGTAACCCGAAATACGTAAGAACCAGTTCCTCGCTGCCCGTATTGCGAACTTCGTGAACCTCGCCCTGCTCCACGGCAATACAGGCTCCGGCAGTCAGCGAATAAATTTGCTGGTTCACCTCGATCTCCCCGCTGCCCGATTCGACAAAAAATACCTCACACATATTGGCATGAGCATGGGCGGGCGCGAATTGTCCGGGGGCAAACCGAGCCTGGGAAAAATTGGTCAAGTGGGGCAAATCGCCCAGTCGCAGCATGACCTGCTTTTGAATCGCCGGATTGTGGGAGACGGGTTCTTTCGGTGTGCGATCGAGGTGGATATGTTTCATTGCCGTTGCTTTAATTCCTTGCTTGTTGCTTGCCGCTTCTACGCTCAGCTTTCCCTAGACCTTAAGGCTTGTAAAAGGAGTTTGTATCAAGCCTGTATTAAGACTCTATAAATTAAGCCGCTCTAAAATTGAGCAACACGATGAAATTGATCAACTGGATTGCAGGGAAGCGATCGCGACCTTGATCCAGGACAGATTGCCGATCCAGGACAAAATGCCGGGCTGCAATTCCTGCATATTCATCCTTAAGACTAGGGATTCAATTAAGAGAATCCAAAAGCGACTCTGGCAACGCAAAGCCGCTGACTGCGTGAACCCGTTTTTCCTGCGGGACAAGGCAGTGAACTTTTTGCACCCTGCTTTAGTACAGATTCTTTCTGAACCCCTTCTAAGGCATACTGGCTGAGGTAGCCCTATCAATTGTTACGGCTGAGCAGGTGTTACGGCTGAGCGGGTTACGGCTGAAATGATCAATTCGCCATTGCTCCTGCTCAACCCTTGATCTCACCGGAACAACAATTCATCCATGACTGATTCCCAACTGCTTAGTATGCCTTCATCATCTGCTCCTGCGGCTCAGGCTCCGGTCAGCCAGTTTCATGCGGCGATCGAGCGGGGCGATTTTCTGGTAACAGCAGAAGTCATGCCGCCTAAGGGGGGCGATCCGTCTCACATGATTCAGATGGCAAATCTGCTGAAGGGGCGGGTTCATGCAGTGAATATTACTGATGGCAGTCGAGCGGTGATGCGGATGTCGTCTCTGGCTGCGTCGGTTCTCCTAAAACAGCAGGGCATTGAGCCAATTTGTCAGATGGCTTGCCGCGATCGAAACTGCATCGCGCTCCAGGCGGATCTGATGGGGGCACAGGCACTCGGCATTCGGAATGTGCTGGCACTCACAGGCGACCCGATCAAAGCGGGGGATCACCCAGAGGCAAGAGGCGTATTTGAGCTGGAATCGGTGCGGCTCCTCAAGTTGATTGACAAGTTAAACCAGGGATTTGATTTTAACGACAAAGCCTTGCCCGACGGTGCAATGACTCTGTTAGCCGGGGCAGCCGTTGATCCCCAGTGCGGAAGCTGGTCAGGGCTACAGCGTCGATTTGAGCGCAAACTTGCCGCCGGAGCACAGTTCTTTCAGAGTCAGCTCATTTCAGACTTCGATCGCCTCAGCAAATTCATGGATCACGTAGCGATCGGCTGCAATAAGCCCGTGCTTGCCGGAATTTTTCTGCTAAAGTCTGCCAAAAACGCTCAGTTTATTAACCGCAATGTGCCGGGCGTGACCATTCCTCAGGAGATTATCGATCGCCTGGAAAAAGCCTCTGACCCTCTACGGGAAGGAATGACGATCGCGGCAGAGCAGGTGCATATGGCGCGGCAGATTTGCCAAGGGGTTCACCTGATGGCAGTGCGGCGCGAAGATTTGATTCCTGAGATTCTGGAGATGGCAGGAGTCGAGGCAGTTCGCTAACTGCCCCCTACGGCAACCACGGATACTGCCGGAAGTTAGGCGATCGCTTCTCTAAAAACGCCTGCTTTCCTTCTGAGCCTTCTTCGGTCATGTAGTAAAGCAGCGTCGCGTTTCCGGCGAGTTCCTGTAAGCCTGCCTGTCCGTCGCAGTCGGCATTAAAGGCAGATTTGAGGCAGCGAATGGCGATCGGGCTTTTCTCCAGAATTTCCTGCGCCCACTGAATGCCCTCGGCTTCAAGCTGTTCGACCGGGACAACGCAATTGACCAAGCCCATGTCTAAGGCTTGCTGTGCGTCGTACTGCCGACAGAGAAACCAAATTTCTCGCGCCTTTTTCTGACCGACTACTCGTGCCAGATAGCTTGCGCCAAAGCCACCGTCAAAGCTGCCCACTTTCGGACCCGTTTGCCCAAAGATAGCGTTGTCTGCGGCGATCGACAAATCGCAAATCAGGTGCAGCACATGACCGCCGCCGATCGCATAGCCCGCCACCAGCGCGATCACGACTTTGGGCATCGATCGAATTAGCCGCTGCAAATCCAGCACGTTCAACCGGGGAATGCCTGCCTCATCTACATAGCCCGCTTCGCCGCGCACGCTCTGATCGCCGCCAGAGCAGAAAGCGTATTTGCCGTCGGTATGCGGTCCTGCCCCGGTGAAGAGAACGACGCCGATCGAGGTATCTTCTCGCGCATCGACAAAGGCATCGTAAAGCTCAAACACCGTTTTGGGGCGAAACGCATTGCGCTTATGGGGACGGTTAATTGTGATTTTGGCGATGCCGTCGGCTTTGTGATAGAGAATGTCTTCGTAGGTTTTGGCGACCTGCCATTCGATTTTCATAGCGGCAAACGGGGGCGAGGGGTGCAATCCCTTAGTTTAGCGGCTTAGGACAGCAACATTATTCAGAAGTCAGCTTTTGCGAGGCAAACGTATTGCGCTCCCAGAACACTCCGTCTCTCCAGCCCTGAATTGTCTTGTCTTGGTGGGCAAGCTCCAGGCGTTTTGCAGCGATCAAGCAATATTCCTCGCTGAGTTCAATGCCTGAACCTTTGCGATTGAGCTTTTCACATACCGCCGTTGTCGTGCCGCTGCCCAGGAAAGGATCGAAGACGCGATCGCCCGGATTGCTGCTAGCAAGAATGAGTTTGGCAATCAGTTTTTCGCTTTTCTGCGTGGGATGGTCTGTGTTTTCGGGCATCGACCAGAAAGGAATGGTAATATCTGTCCACAAATTTGACGGATGCGTATCCCGAAAATTGCCGCTTTCAGTTGTTGTCCAATCTTTAGGCGTTCCGCTGGCATCCCGGTAGGGCGCGACTACTTTTCGCCGCAATTTCACCGCATCTACGTTAAAGGTATAGCGATCGGAGCTTGTACAAAACCAGATATCTTCGCTGGCGTTTTTCCAGTTAGACTTTGCGCCTCTACCCTTTTCCCGCTCCCAGGTAATGCGATTACGGACGATAAAGTGAGCCGAAGCGACTGTAAAAATTGAAATCGAAGTTAGCCAATCGCCGCAAATATAAATCGTTGCAGTGTTTTTGAGAAGCGGCTTAAAAGCAGTAATTGCCCGATCGAGCCAGGTTGAATATTGGTCGATCGTCTGTCTTGTAAACCGATAGCCATCAAAGGCTTTGCTCAAGTTATAGGGCGGATCAAGAATGAGCAAATCTACAGAATTGGGCGGCAACAAAGGTGCGATTTGAAGCGAATCACCCCGGATAATTCCGATAGGTAATTCTGTTAGAAAATTGCCCGGTGAGATTTGGATGATTTGATTTTGTAGATGCTGGCGATCGGCTTCGGTTAATTCGATCGTGCGATTACGGGGGGCGCGATTTCGAGTCGGTGGAAAAGAGTACGCTTGTTCATCTTGTCCGGTCATTTGCGGTAAAATTCAGAACATTCCTCTCATCTTGCCATCGACTTGGGAGGATGTTTGCAAAGCGATGATAATTACCCGAACCGTCCCTTAACCGCTTGATTCTGGCGAAATCAGCTCAAACAACCTCCAAAGAACGCAAACGCCTTGCTCGATCGTCCCTGATCAAGTTCCTGATCAAATCCCTGATCAAAACGATCAACCCATGATCAAAATTCTTCACCTCTCCGACATCCACTTGGGAAGCGGCTTTTCCCACGGACGCATCAATTCTGAAACCGGACTGAATACCCGCCTAGAAGACTTTGTGCGATCGCTGAGTTACTGTATCGATCGCGCCATTGCCGAACCTGTGGATCTGGTGCTGTTTGGCGGAGATGCTTTCCCCGATGCGACGCCGCCGCCGATCGTGCAGGAGCTTTTTGCCGAGCAGTTTCGCCGCTTGGTCGATGCTCAAATTCCCACTGTGTTGCTGGTCGGCAACCACGATCAGCACTCGCAGGGGCAGGGCGGAGCAAGCCTATGCATTTATCGGACGCTGGGCGTACCCGGCTTTGTGGTGGGCGATCGATTGGCAACCCACCGGATTCAGACTCGGAACGGAGCAATTCAGATCATTACCCTACCCTGGCTGACGCGATCGACCCTGCTCACCCGCCCCGAAACCGAGGGTCTGTCTCTAGCAGAGGTGAATCAGCTTTTGACCGATCGCCTCCGGGTTGCGCTGGAAGGCGAAATTCGTCAGCTTGATCCCAATCTGCCCACAGTGCTGCTAGCACATTTAATGACCGATACGGCGCGATTTGGCGCAGAGCGATTTTTAGCCGTGGGAAAGGGCTTTACCGTCCCTCTTGCTGTCCTGACCCGTTCCTGCTTTGACTATGTAGCACTGGGTCATGTGCATCGGCATCAGGTTCTGGCAGAGCAGCCGCTGGTTGTCTATCCGGGCAGCATTGAGCGAGTGGACTTTAGCGAAGAAACTGAGGATAAGGGTTATGTGCTGGTCAAGGTCGATTCCCCCCCAGGAGGAACGGCTTCGCAGCGCGGTTCAGTCGAAATGGATTTCTGCCCTTTGCCGGTGCGTCCATTTCGCACAATTCGAGTGAATTTGTCCCAGTCGAACGACCCCCACTCAGTTCTGCTGAAAGCGATCGAATCGACCGAAATTCATGATGCAGTGGTGCGGCTAATTTATGAAGTGCGCTCGGAACAGCTCGACGCGATCGATCAGGCGGCAGTGCATCAGGCCCTCAGCGCAGCACACACCTACACAATTCAAGCAGATCTGGTTAGTCAGCTTGCGCGTCCCCGGCTGCCGGAGTTGGGTACGGGAACCTGTCTGACGCCGATCGATGCCCTCAAAACCTATTTAGAGAACCAGCCTCATCTGGCAGAATTTGCTGCCGAAATGCTGGAAACAGCTCATCTGCTACTGTCTACCGAGGAGGAATGGGCGGGGGTTGGCGAGCTGAGACTGCCGGACTTGTCGGATGATTTGCTTCTGGAAGAACCTGCAAACGAACAGTTGCGCCTACTGTGACGGTGACGCTGACGCTGACGCTGAATTGTTACGCTTGCTTTAATGGTATGATCTGACTTCTACATACTATAATTGCTAGTTGGGCAACCAATTAGACTCGATTTTGCTGGCTGCATTCTGAACCGAAGCAGTGAGCGTTATTTTTTGAACAGGAGCAACATTTTTAGGCATGATCAAGCTGCGATTAAAGCGGTTCGGTAAAAAGTTTGAGGCGAGCTACCGAATTGTGGCAATGACTGGGACTTCTCGCCGAGACGGCCGCGCCCTCGAAGAATTGGGCTACTACAACCCCAGAACCGACGAAGTAAAGCTAAAGGAAGAGGCAATTCGTCGCCGCCTGGAACAGGGCGCACAGCCTACCGATACCGTGCGTCGCATTCTGGAAAAAGCCAACCTCGTTCCGGCGCGCTATCAAGGATAGGGCTTAAATCCGATCGCATTTCGGCAATTTTGTAAGATGCGTTCAAGGATGAAGAGTCGTTGGTTTTATCCGTACGTCCCCTTAACCCCTAATTTTGTGGGCAACCTAGATTGCTTTAGAAATTCAAAGTCCCCCAACTTTGGGGGATTTAGGCGGCAATAATTTAGGGGACAATATAAAACCTTTGCGACTTCTTCCACAGCCGCTCAGGCAGCCCCCGCATTGCATCGATTCAGCTCGTCGATTCACATCATCATTCCAAAGCCTTGACCCACCAAGGGCGATGTCGCCAAAAGCGCATCCTACGATAAAAATTTCGGTCAGAATTTCCGCTGGTATCCTGATTAAACCTGTGTCCCAAACTAGCTCTAACTACTCCGAACTCGTTCGCTTTCTGGTGCAGCCGTTTCTCGATTCCCCAGAATCTCTGCGGCTCGACTGCGAAGTTTCTCCGCGCACCTCGCGGGTGCTAATTCGTTTAGCGATCGAAGGCGAAGATAAAGGGCGAGTGTTTGGGCGTGGCGGACGTAACATTCAGGCAATTCGCACTGTGGTGCAGGCATTGGCTCAGGCAGCAGGGCAGGTAGTTCATCTCGAAGTGTTTGGCGGCACGGGTGGACAACCTGCGGGACATGACGATCGCAGAGAAGGCTCCAGAAATGGAGGAAATGACAATAGACCACCTCGATCGCAGCCTTCCCGCCGTCCGCGTCGCTAAATTCGGAAACAGATAAATTTGCTAATGTCGTAATAGAGCTAGCGGTTTCAACGTTCCCCTGGCTCATATAGAATGGGAACTACGCTTACAATCGATTTACCGACCCCCGCAAGTGCGATCGCTCTAGCGGGTACACAGGAAGCCAACCTGAAGTACCTGAGTCAGCAAACTGGAGCCTCCCTGGTTTTACGGGGGCAATCAGTTCTGATTACGGGAACTGAAAGTCAGGTCGAACTGTGCCAGAAACTCATTCGATCGCTCGAACCCTACTGGAGTCAGGACAAGCCGATCACTGAAGTAGATATCCAGACCGTTCGCCACGCGATTAACACGCACCGCGAAGATGATCTGGAAATGCTGCAACGGGACGTTATCGTCCGCACCCGTAAAGGCGAAGAAATCCGGGCGAAAACCTTTCGACAGCGGCAATATATTGAATCAATCCGCAAACACGACCTCACCTTCTGCATCGGTCCCGCAGGCACGGGAAAGACCTACCTGGCAGCGATGGTGGCAGTTCAGGCACTTCTGGCAAACCAGTACGAGCGGCTGATTTTAACTCGTCCCGCCGTGGAAGCAGGGGAAAAGCTTGGATTTCTACCGGGGGATCTTCAGCAAAAGGTGAATCCCTATTTGCGTCCGCTCTACGATGCGCTGTACGAGATGATCGACCCAGAGAAAATTGCCAACCTGATGGAGCGGGGCGTGATTGAAGTGGCTCCGATCGCCTATATGCGAGGACGCACCCTCAACAATGCCTTTGTGATTCTCGACGAGGCGCAAAATACGACTCCGGCACAAATGAAAATGGTGCTGACCCGTATCGGATTTCGATCGCGGATGGTGGTGACAGGCGACATTACCCAAACTGATTTGCCGTCCTACCAGGAGTCCGGTTTAGCCGTCGCTCAGCGTATTTTGAAGAACGTAGAGGGAATCGCCTTTTGTGAGCTTTCAAAGGCAGATGTGGTCAGGCATGCGTTGGTGCAGCGCATTGTGGCAGCTTATGAGGCATTCGAGCAGCCGCCAAAGGGGAAAGAGGATAAGGGGTAGAGCGTTCTGCAAAATGCTGCCAGGGAAGCATCGATCGCCCCGATCAAAAGTTCCTCTTACGTCAGGTGAGTTGCCCAAGCTTTTACCACCTCCGGGGAACCGTACCACAGCCTACCCGAACGGGGGGAATGCAGCACGTTTTCCAGTGTGAGATTATCTGCGCCCGCCAGGTGAGCTGATTCGATCGGAGTAATGCCATCGCCCCAGCAGTCGCCTTTGCCGCAGGTGAGTTCATAGCTGCTGTAGACAAACCAGTTTGCCCAATCTCGTTTGCCGTAGATTGCCTTACCTGCGACGCAAACATACTTCACGCTGGGGTAGAACGCGCCCGGATAGTGTTGCTTGACGAAATCCAGATTACGCTTTGTCCAGCGTTCCTGACTCACATGGGGCGTGCCGAGCGTGACCAGCGTTGTCACCTGTGGATGTGCCTGCCAGAGACAGGGCTTTCCCTGATCGCCCGGATGTACATCATAGGGAATTTCCCCCAGATAAATCCGGCAAATCCAGCCGCCTGCTGAATGCCCGACCAGATTAACGCGATCGCTTCCCGTTTCCTGCATCAGGGATTTCACGGTCTGATCGAGCTGAGTCAGAATCGGCAGCATCGATCGCCCGCCCAGGGTTGGAAACCAATCGCCACGCTTCAGGGGAACCGTCTTAACTGGAATATCAAGCTGTTGCAGGGCTTGCTCCATTTCGCGATAGGGAACCGCGCCTGCCAAATAGCCAGGAAGAATCACCGTAGGAAGAGACATGAAGATTAAAAATCGCTTAGCGAATCGCAGTATTCAGCCAGTTCAAAATATGGGCATTGACCAGATCGGGGCGTTCGTCGTGGGGGCAGTGTCCAGTGTCAGGAATGGGAATAAACTGAACGTGCTCTTTCTCTTCTGCCAGGTCTTGATAAAATTTTGCGCTGCTGATCGGCGTCCAGGGATCTTTCTCGCCCCAAAGGATCAGCAGGGGTTGGGTGATTTTGGGTAAGAGCGATTCGGGTTTGGGGCCGGGTGGGGCAGAAAGGATCGCGGCAAAGACTTTTTGGGCGTTGGGATGACAGGACGGCTCGTGGAGCAGATCGATCAGATCGTCGGTGATGGCAGTGCGATCGCGATAAACCTGTCTCAACGTACGACGCAGACGGGGCTTTTGCCGAATGATGTTAAACAAAAATGTACCGACAAGCTGAGAGGTCACGAGCTTATTAAAGCCTGTCATCATCAATCGCAGGGGCAGCGGCAGTTCTTCAGGACGGTGATTCAGCCCGCCTGCGGCATTCAGCAATACCCCACCTCTGGTAATCTCCGGATAATCCGCCAGCACCATTAGGCACAGCAGCGCGCCGATCGAATTTCCCACAAACACGGCGGGTTCTTGAATATGCGTTTCCCAGAATTCCTTTAAAAGCCGCTGCCACAGTTCCAGCTCGTAGGTTAGCTCGATCGGCTTATCCGATCGTCCAAAGCCCAGCAGATCCAGCGCGAACACTTTATAGCCGCCCGCAGCCAGAACAGGAATATTTTTGCGCCAGTGCCCGATCGATGCGCCGAAGCCATGCACTAGCACCAGCGGCACTCCCTCACCCTGAACGGTGTAGCAGATATTGTGTCCCTGCCAACTCCAGGTGGAGAATTCGATCGGCAGGGGGGCAGAGGCAGAAACAGGAATTTGAGTCGTCACAGTACTTTTATTGATATTTCTTAACTTCTTTTCATGATACCAATTCGGACTTCAGAGTTCGTCTGCAATTCTGAATGACCATTATCGACACGAGCTAACCGGAAATCGGTACACTGAGAAACGGTGAACAGGAGAAAGGATGCAGTTCTCCGCCAGGGGATTGCCCTGTCAAACTATCCTGACCCAAACTATCCTGACCCAGCCTATCCCGCCGATCTTAAGAGAACGCTATGCCGCATACGATCGTAACCAACATCTGTGAAGGGGTCGCTGACTGTGTGGATGCCTGCCCGGTCGCTTGTATCCACGACGGTCCCGGTAAAAACACGAAAGGAACCGACTGGTACTGGATTGACTTTTCGACCTGTATTGACTGCGGAATTTGTCTGCAAGTCTGTCCTGTGGAAGGGGCGATCGTCCCAGAAGAACGTCCTGATCTTCAGTCCACCCCAAAATGATTCGCTATGATTCGCTAAAGACTATGCAATAGCCCTTTTGTCTGGCTTTCCTGCTATGCCTCAGACTGCTCCCCTGCTGCCCGTCCCCCTGTTACAAGTTGAAGACGTTCACGCCGGATACATCAAAGACCTGGACATCCTGCAAGGGGTAAATTTTCGCGTTGATCCGGGAGAATTGGTGGTTGTAATTGGTCCGAATGGAGCCGGAAAATCAACCCTGGCGAAAACAATCTTCGGCTTGCTGACCCCGCACAAAGGCAAGATTCTGTTTCAAGGGCAGAATATTGTCGGCCTGAAGTCGAATCAGATTGTGCAGCGGGGAATGTGCTATGTACCGCAAATTGCGAATGTGTTTCCGTCGCTCACAGTGGAAGAAAACCTGGAAATGGGCGCGTTCGTGCGGCGCGGCTCCTTGAAGGAACTCAAAGATCAGATTTTTGCCCTGTTCCCGCGACTGGTGGAGCGCAGAAAACAGCGTGCCGGAACCCTATCGGGCGGCGAACGGCAGCAGTTAGCCATGGGACGGGCACTGATGCTGCAACCCAGTTTGCTGATCCTCGACGAACCCTCCGCCGCTCTGTCACCCCAGCTTGTTAACAGCGTGTTTGAAATTATTCAGCAAATCAACCGCTCAGGCACGTCCATTATGCTGGTGGAGCAAAACGCTCGTAAAGCTTTAGCAATGGCAGATCGCGGCTATGTCCTGGAAACGGGACGCGATCGATTTGAAGGACGAGGACAGGATTTGCTCAACGATCCAAAAGTGGGTGAGCTTTATCTGGGTGCGGGAAAACACTAATGCACTCCTGATCATCAGCGGATCGCTAAGTCGATCGCTTGCGGGGCTTCATGTTTTCCAAAGACTCGATCGCAGCTTGCTCCAGGAGCTGATGAAGATCTGAAGCATTGACCGGAGGCGCAATCGAACTATCACTGCGAGGGTTATCCGTCCAGCCGCATTTGATACATACGCTCCGCCCAGAAGATTTAAACGGCATTAACCGATGCTCCCCCACTGAGCAGGAATCAACGGGTTGCAGCGTAGAGGGAATCGAGGCAGGCGGATGATTGTTTTGCTGAACCTGCATCCAGAGCGAAGCGATCGCTGATCCGGGATTGCCGTCTTTGTCTTGCTCCTGCGGTTTGTCAGCATCCAAAGGAACTCCAGCCGGTCGCGGCTCTGGCACAGATGCAGGGTTTTGAATTGCCGGAGCGGTTGGGGGAGCAGATGCCTGCGGAGCGGGAGTCGCTCGATCGTTCCCAGGACAAGGCGAAGCCGTTTTTCCGGTAAAGTCATTGACGTTTTTCTCGATCGCCTCAACTCGTGGCAGCAGGGCTTCGAGCAGACTGAGGCGATGTTTAAGCTGTTCTACTTCTTGCCGCAGCGAGGCATCCACAGGTGAACTCTGGCTGACCTTTGCCTCTGGCGGCTGTTCTAATGGCTGCCGGACGCTGACTGCCTGTTGCAGCAGTGCCAGGATTTGCTGACCGATCGGCTGCTGCGAAGACTGCTGAATTGCTGAGGCGATCTCTGCTGGTAAAGTGAGCGTTATCTGCACATCGGAGAGAGCTTCAGCTGAACTTCCTGCCGAATTGCCAGTCAGCGAATTCAAACCAGATGGATTTTTAGAGCTGGCTTGAGCACTGGGTGGGCGTACATCCGATGAGTCAGTCATAAATTCAGCGCAGCGGGGATGAAATATTGTTATAGACGACCAGCATCATCGCTAGTCGAAATGCAGCCCCTAATCGAGGCAAACCAGATCGAGGTAAACCAGATTAAGTCAGACCATACGAAGCAGGTTCTCGTAGGGCGATCGTGCAATCAATCGTTTAATTGTCTGATCCTGGTGCGAGTCGTGCCGTTTTCACGGGAATAACTTCAGTTTGCCCCAAGCGATACCTGTTCTATCTTAATGCGTGATTAATTCGCCGATCGGATACTAGAGACCATTAGAACGACGATAGTAGAACGCTGAACGCCTACCTTTGGCGGTTAGAAAGGAAAGCAGAAGGGGCGACATCGCTCTTTATGATGTTCTCTTTAAACTCTTTCTCAAGCGGACTTAACAGCAAGCCCAGAAGGTTTTTTCTAAAGAAATTTAAGAGATCGGCTTAATTCCCCCGATTCTGATAGTTCAGTTGTACGAAAGTCCGATAAAATGCGGTCAGCGAAATCGCGAATGGTTCAAGAAACGAGTTAGAGAAACAGCAGTCTCTTATCAGTGAGAGGAACGGGTGATGCGATTGGAGAAAACAATGCGCCTTGGAAAAGTGGTCAAGTCAAACTCTCACTGCGACTATGTCGTGCAGCTAGACGATCGCCACGAGGTCAGCTATCCTCCGCTGCCCGACGACTACGGCTTTGGCTGTTTTGTCAAACTGGAAGAGCCAGACGAGCGACACTGGGCAGTGGGCTTGGTGTATAACTCCCAGCTCTTTAACCCGATGTTTCTTAGCAATGGTCCGCGCTTGTCGAGCGAACCTGACCCGATGTTTACGCCCGATTTAGTCGCAGATACTCGGACGCTGCTGGGAGTAGTGCTGGTGGGGACGCTGACTGAAAGCGATCGATCGCGCTATGGCTGTCACGGCATTCCCAAGGTGATTGTGCCGATCAACACGCCTGCGTTTGTGATGACCGAGCAGGAGATTTACCACTTCCACTGCAACGAAAATGGCAATTCTCAGTTTTGTTACTACAGTCATCTGCTGCGCTGTGGCGGCACGTTTGCTGCTCAGCTCACTCAGCAGGTCTTAAAGGAACTCGCAGACTGTGGGCTGTTTGAAGGCGCGGAAAGACGGGCACTAGAGATTCTATGCAAGGAGCTTTCCTGGAAAAATACGATGGCAGCGATGCGCTAGAAGTTACGATCGCTTCCCCAACAATCGATCGCGCAGGTGTTTAATGCGATCGCGCAGTTTGGCGGCTTCCTCAAACTCCAGATTTTTAGCGGCTGCTTTCATCTCGGTTTCGAGCTTAACGATCAAGTCAGGAATGTTTTCCAGGGGCAGATCGTCTGCCTTTTCAAAGATCTGCTCTAGCTCCTGAGCATTGACGCGCCGCGAGACTTCCAGGAATTGTAGAATTGCGTTGTTCTGCCGCTTGATGATCGGCTTGGGGGTGATGCCGTGCTTTTCGTTGTACTCTTGCTGGATGACGCGACGACGCTCGGTTTCACTGATGGCTCGTGCCATGCTGTCGGTCAGGTTGTCGGCGTAGAGAATTGCCTGTCCCCGAACGTGACGCGCTGCCCGTCCGATTGTTTGAATCAGCGATCGTGCTGCCCGTAGGAAGCCTTCTTTGTCCGCATCGAGGATCGCGACGAGGGAAACTTCCGGTAAGTCCAGACCTTCCCGCAGCAAGTTCACGCCGATCAGCACGTCAAACTCGCCTGCCCGCAGATCTTGCAGGATCTCAATTCGCTCGATCGAGTTAATCTCGGAGTGGAGATAGCGGACGCGAATCGCTCTTTCTTGCAGATACTCCGTCAGGTCTTCTGCCATGCGCTTCGTGAGCGTCGTGACGAGAGTACGTTCGTTTTTTAGCACCCGCACCTGAATTTCGCCCAGCAGATCGTCGATTTGTCCGTCGGTGGGACGCACAAACACTTCTGGATCAAGCACACCCGTGGGACGAATCACCTGCTCTACGACGTGACCTGTACCTGGGATATAAGACCTCGACTCGTTCTTGCCTTCGCCCTCGACTTCAAACTTGCCGCCCGATTGCTCTAGCTCCCAGTCGCCCGGCGTTGCCGAGACAAAAATGCACTGATTCACCTTCTCCCAGAATTCGTCGGACTTGAGCGGTCGGTTATCTGCCGCGCTGGGCAACCGGAAGCCGTGGTCAATTAGCGTCATTTTGCGCGATCGATCGCCGTTATACATCCCGCGAATTTGGGGAATCGTAACGTGAGACTCGTCGATCACCAGCAGCCAGTCTTTCGGGAAATAATCGATCAGGCATTCGGGCGAATCGCCTGGATTGCGTCCTGCCAGATGGCGCGAATAGTTTTCGACCCCGTTGCAGTAGCCTACTTCTCGCAGAAGTTCCAGATCATAGCGAGTGCGCTGTTCAAGTCGCTGTGCTTCCAGTAATTTATTTTCGCCTTCCAGTTCCATCAGACGTTCTTTTAGCTCTTGCTCGATCGCATCACAGGCTTCATGAAGCCGATCTTCAGGAGTGACGAAGTGACGCGCCGGGTAAACGTTAATCCCGTCCATGCTTTGCAGCGTTTCGCCCGTGAGCGGATCGATGTAGCGAATCGCGTCGATCTCATCGCCAAAGAATTCCACCCGAATAATCCGATCTTCGTACGCCGGACCAATCTCCAGCACGTCGCCCTTCACGCGAAACTTGCCGCGCCCCACTTCCAGGTCATTGCGCTCGTACTGCACCGAAGCCAGATCGCGCAGAATTGCCCGCTGGTCTACCTCCGCACCTACCCGAAACGGAATCGCCGCGTTTAAATACTCGTTCGGAATGCCCAGACCGTAAATGCAGCTAATCGACGCGACCACAATCACATCTTTGCGCTCAAATAGCGATCGCGTTGCCGAGTGCCGCAGCATATCGATCTCGTCGTTGATCGAAGCGGTTTTGGCAATGTAGGTATCGGTCACCGGAATATAAGCTTCCGGCTGATAGTAGTCGTAATAGCTGATGAAATACTCGACCGCATTATCCGGGAAAAACTCCCGCAGCTCATTGCACAATTGCGCCGCCAGGGTTTTGTTATGCGCCAGAACCAGCGTCGGCTTGCCCACGTTTTGAATCACTCGTGCGATCGTATGAGTTTTTCCGGTTCCGGTTGCGCCCAGCAACGTCTGAAACCGATCGCCCTGCTCCACCGATTTAGTCAGCTTCTGAATTGCCTTTGGCTGGTCGCCTTTCGGCTCAAACGGGGCTTGAATGTGAAACTCTGACGGATGTGCCATGGGGGTGCGCGTCCTGCGAATGCCTCATCCTCTATGATGACGAAATCTGCGGATTTTGTTGGCATTCTAGAAGACAGGTTGCCCGAACGCAGGCGATCGGATAAGCGAATTCCCCTGGGGGAATCAGTTTGCGGGAACTTGCTGTCTCATTAACTTCAAGGCATTGAACCTCGGGGCATTGAACCTCAGGGTATAAATCTCAGGATATGAATCCCAAGGTAGTAAACCTCAAGGCATTTTGAGACTTTCAGCCACGGGCGATCGATCTCCAACCGTCCAACCATTCTGCTGAATCAGTTTTTCTAATCGCTGCACTCGCTTGCCGGGATTAGGGTGGGTGGTGAGAAAATCGATCGGTAGATCTTTCTTCTCGCTTAAACGGGCAAAAAAATCAGTTGCTCCGGCAACCTGTCCGTAGATTTTTTGCAGAAGCGTAACACCCATTTCATCAGCCTTGTATTCCTGGTTTTGGGAAAACCGAGAATTGCCGATCGTCTGAGCAGCAGAAAGGGCGATCGACTGAATGCCGCTGATATCCCCAAACAGACTAGAGATGGTAATCTGCATCAATAATCCGCGTCCGAGCTGGCGGAGGTGATCGCGATGGGCAAAGTGTCCCAGTTCATGCCCCAAAACCATCATCAGCTCATTCTCTGATTCTGCCTGCTCGATTAATCCTCGATATAAAATAATTCGATCGCCCGGTATCGCCAGTGCGTTCACCGTTTCATCTGGAACATACAGCACTTTGTAATCTCGCTGTTGTTGCTCGGCAGACAAATGCGGTTTCAGGCGATCGAGCAATTGATTCAGGGTGTCTTGAGCTGAGGAAGGGGCTGCCTGTTGTTCAAATGCGGGGACGATCAGTGCTCCAAGCTGGCGTTCAACCCCCGGAGGAATCCAGCCAATCAGAACGCCGACCATCAGATCAACAGACAGAAATAGGGCGATCGTCAGCCCCACAAAAAAACTGAGCAACAGCACGATCTGCCGATTTTTGGGCGGAGGCGAAGCTTCGCTATAGTCCGCCATGCCGGGAGGAAGTTCGATCGACATACGGTAGTTCTCGCAGTTCTTGCGGGCTAGTTACGGGTGGGTCGAAATGCCTGGAAAAAGTTAATCAGCGGATAAAGCTGCCGCGACTGAATCCACAGTTTGCCTGTGCCTTTAAACCGACAAACCAAGCCCTCGCCGCCTAAAAAGCCCGTCCGCAAACCCTTAAACGATAAGCCGCTCAGCAGTTCGACTTGGTATTGCAACGTCTCTTCAAACGCCACGATATAGCCCGTATCGACCACATATTCCTCCGAAACCGGAATTTCCAGGATTCCTCCGTATGAGCTAAACCAGAAATCCCCCGTACCCGATGCCCGCAGCAAAAACAGCGACTCGCCGCTAAAAAAGCCTTTAGCTCCCTGAAATTTGGTGTCGATCTGGATGCTGGGGCTGGCAGCAACAAACCCGGAAGACTGCACCATCAGGCTTTTGCTTCCGTCTAGTCGGTAATACTGGATATCGCCGGGAACTCGTGGGGAAATCATCAGCTCGCCAGGGTTGTTTGCCGCTGTAAACTCGCTGACAAACAAAGACTCGCCGCTCAACACCCGCCCGATGCCCTTCATCAAGCCGCCCTTGGCTTTGGATTTCATCTGGATGCTGCTGTCCATTGCTGCCATTGCGCCCGATTCTACCAGAACGGTTTGATTGGCTCTTAGCTTGATCGAGAGCGAGGCGTAGGCAGGCGCGTGTTCGATCTGATAGGCAAATTCAGAGTTTGTGGTGTTTTTAGTGTTTGTCATTTTGAGTTTCCTGAAGAGAGGGGAGGGGCGATCGTTGTTAATTTCATGTCTTAGCGAGGCGGAAGCTGGCTGCCAATCAATTGACCAAACGTGCGGGGATTGTGGGTCTGGCAGTACAGTTTGCCTTTGCCCTTAAATCGACAAACAAACCCCTCCCCGCCCATAAGTGCGCCCAGCCAACTAGAACCCGGTTTCGTAATCGAAAAGCTGAGGGTTTTCTCAAAGGCAACAATGTTTCCGGTATCTACAATGTATTCACCGTCTACGTCTACTTCGTAGATGCTGCCAAAGGAGTTCAGCAACACTAAACCCGTGCCGCTCGCGGTGAGCCAGAAGATCGCTTCACCAGAAAAAATAGACTTAAATCCTTGAAATCCCAAATCAACGCTGACATTGCCCGTGGACGCCAAATAGCTGGTGGATTGAATCACGAGATCCGTTCCGCTCAGCGTGTATGCCACAATATCGCCCATCATTTTTGGGGCGAGATAAATTTCGCCAGGAGTGTTACCAGAGCGAAACACACTTAAAAACAGCGATTCGCCTGTGACGATGCGCTTGAGTCCTCCCAATACGCCGCCGCCCTTGCCCTTTCGCAGCGTGGTATTCACATCAAGGCTGGCACTCATGGCAACCATCGCACCGGCTTCGGCAATGATTTCTTCTCTGGGAGCCATGTTGATTTTGGCGATCGCACTATCGGGTCGGTGGAGGATATCGAGTTTCATGGTTGAAAAGTTCCGTGAAGGGGTGAAGGGGTACAGGGGTAGATGAGCGGATGGGGGATGGGGGATGAGGGAGTGAGGGGCAACTGTTGCGATCATTGGGGGGAAGAACCGTTGGAGAGAAGCACTGCAAAGCAACTACAGCTCAAGCGTTGTATTCATCGCCCAATTTCTTTCTCTTACCCATCCACCCTTTTAGATCTTCGATCGAACAAATCGCACTAAACCGTCTACGCTGCGCGATTGCAGGTAAATTCGTCCCTGACCGGAGAGGCGGTTCACCAGTCCTTCGCCGGAAGTGACGGAGCCAACTAATCCGCCTGCCATTTGGATATTCATTTTGATTTGGGGGTCATAGGCGACCAGATGCCCAGTGTCTACTACCAAATCGCCGTTGACTCGTCTTTGCGTGACACCACCATAGCCGCCAAAGAAGACTAATCCTTTGCCGCTCAGCTTCAGCTTAAATAGCCCCTCGCCCGATAGCCAGCTCGAAAAGCCTGCCCAGCTTACGCCCATCCGAATTCCCGGGGTATGGGCGAGATATGCCCCTGGCTGAAAACAAATTTCGTTGTTATTGAGTTCCACCACGGCAACATCGCCGATCGTTCCCTGGCTGAGTACCAGTTCCAGTGGTTCTCCGGTCGCGTTCTTAAACTCGTTGACAAACAGCGATTCGCCGCCCAAAAACGTCTTGAGCAATGCTGAAATTAAGCCACCCGAAAACTGGGTCGTCATCGACACACGGCTTGCCATACTAACCATCGCGCCTGCCTCGGCAGTAATTCGATCGCCGGGTTGCAGCGTCAAAAAAACTGTTGCGAATGCAGGTTTGTAGCGAATCTCGTATTTCACAGCGATACCTCACAGCGAGCTGACTCGACAGATGCAATCACTCTTCAGAACTCTTCAGAAGCATTTCTAAAAATCCGCCTGGAGTTTGGTTAAGAATGCGATCGATGTGAGTATTCCCGGTGAGAGAACTTCGGAAACAAACCGATTGACACAAACCGATCAAATTAGATCAAGTCCGTCTCACCTGCCATTTTGAGCGCACGCGCCACTTGAGTTACCTGCTTACCCTGAAATCGTGCTACTTCCAGGTTGTCTGCGGTGGGCAAGTTGTTTTCCAGCCCAGAGACGGTCGAAGCTCCGTAGAGTGTGCCTGCCTAAAACAGTGAGGGATCGGCATAGCGCAGCAGCACAAGAATCAGTCCCAGGTGCGTCATTGGGTTAACCCTAGGGTTAGCTTTTAAATAGCTCGCTTTCGAGCGCTAGGGGTAGCTCAATCACAAACTCAGTTCCCTGATCCAGAGCCGAATGGCAGGTTAACAGGCCGCCGTGCTTGTCAACAACCACCTGGTAGCTAATCGATAGCCCCAGTCCAGTGCCTTTGCCGATCGGCTTAGTGGTGAAGAAGGGTTCAAATAGCCGTTGCTGCACCTGTTCGCTCATGCCAATGCCATTGTCTGCAATCCGAATCTGAATGCGGTGGCTGTGAATCTGCTGGGTTTTGATCGTAATCGCGGCGGGATGATTCTGAATTTCCTGAGGGGAACGAGTGCTATTAAACTCATCGAGGGCATCGATCGCATTACTGAGAATGTTCATAAAAACCTGATTGAGCTGTCCGGCATAGCATTCAATCAGGGGTAAATTTCCGTAGGCTTTGACCACCTGGATTCCCCAGTGACCTGCGGTTTCCTTCAGGCGGCTCTGCAAGATCATCAGCGTGCTATCAATGCCCTCGTGAATATTCACCGCTTTGACTTCCGCTTCATCCATCCGGGAGAAGGTTCGCAGTGCCAGAACAATCTTTTGGATGCGATCGGCTCCCACTTTCATCGAAGTCAGGAGCTTCGGCAGATCTACCTTGAGGAACGCAAGGTCGATTTTCTCGGCTTCGGCTGCGATCGCGGGAACGGGAACCGGATAATACTGATGATACAGATCCAGTAAATTCAGCAAATCATAGGCATACCCACCAACGTGCGCCAGGTTGCCATAAATAAAGTTGACGGGATTATTAATTTCATGGGCAACCCCTGCCACCAGTTGTCCTAAACTCGACATTTTTTCGGTTTGAACGAGCTGTGCCTGGGTGTGCTGAAGTTCGTGCAGAGCTTGCTCTAGCTGTTGAGCTTTTTCGCGTAACTCGACTTCAGATTGTCGTAATGCCATTTCAGCGTACTGTCGCTTGATGCCAAGAGCAATTTCCTGTGACACCAATGCTAAAGCATCCAGCGTTGAGAACGACAAAGGCTGTCGTGCAAACATTGCCATCACTCCCAATAGCTGGTTCTCAACCATCAAAGGATATCCGGCAAAAGCAACCATCTTTTCTTGCTTTGCCCATTCTTTATTGCCTACACGGGGATCATCCAGAACTGAATTTGTCAGATGGGGTTGACATTCTTCGGCAATTAAACCAATTTTAAATTTTCCGACTGGAACACGGGCATGATCGCCATCCAGATGAGTGTATAAACCAGAACTTGCTTTCAGTTCCAGTATATTCTCCTGAGCATTCAACAGCCAGACTCGCGCGAACGCAGCACCGAGATGAGAAACCATTGCTTCAGTGCAGTATTGCAGCATATCTTGAAGTGTCTTACCTCGGGTTAACGAAGCATCAACATCAGCCCGAAATGCAGCCAAATTAAGCTGTTCCTGAAGCGTGGCTTCTGCTTGTTTGCGATCGGTAATATCCATCACCGTGCCAAACAAAGCAGTAATTTGACCTGCGTCATTGTTGACGATTTCTGCTTTGGCGTTAATTAGGTGCGTTGATCCATTCGGATGAAAAAATCTGATTTCAACATCATAGGGGATGCCTTCATGAATGGCTCGGTCAAACGTTTGCTGAAACCATTTCCAATCGTCAGGATGAAAGATTTGAGCGTGTTCCTCCAGTGATGGCGCGGTTGCGCGTGGCTCCATTCCAAAAACGCGAAAGAGTTCGTCCGACCAATTTACAGTTCCCGTTGCCACATCATATTCCCAGCTTCCCATTTGGGCAACGCGCTGAGCTTCTTGAAGCCGCTCTGTTGTGCGTTTTAGGGTAGTTTCTGCTTGTCTGCGCTGAGTGATATCAGTGCAAACTCCCAACACGCCAAAAATCCGCCCTTCTTGATCGCGCAAGGGCAGCTTCTTCGTTTCCATCCACACCACAGTGCCATCGGCGACGGTGACGGGTTCACCCAGATTTAAGACAATCTCACCCGCGATCGCTTTTTGATCGTCCACCCGGAAACCAATCGTTTCTTGCTCTGGATTACCAAACACCTGATCAGGGGGAAATCCAAGTTCCAAGTCATCTTTACCAATGATGTCTTCAGGCTTGCGATCGATCGCGCTAAGGTAGGTTTGATTAGCAAGCAGGTAGCGGAAATCGAGATCCTTAACAAAGATCCAGTCTGTGCTGGAATCAATCACATTTTGCAGCAGGCTAGACTGATAGCGTAGCGCTGCTTCGACTTGTTTACGGGCAGTAATATCACTTTCAATCGCCACATATTGATAGGGTTTTCCCTGCTCATCTAACAATGGAACGATCGTTTTATCCACCCAATATTCTGTACCGTCTCTAGCGCGATTTTTGACTTCTCCCCGCCAAATCGCACCACTGTCAATCGTTTGCCACATCTGGCTAAAGAACTCTTTAGGATGGTGCTCTGAGCGCAGCAGATGATAGGACTGCCCAATCAGCTCATTTCGATTGTATTTAGAAATTTCGCAAAACCGATCATTGACATAGCAAATCATGCCTTGAGGGTCAGTCATTGCCACGATCGACGATTGATCCAGCGCAGATTGAATATTTGCCAGATCGCGGCTCTGATGCTGAACCTGTTTCTTCAGGCTTGTATTGAGTGCGTGAACCTGCGTCTGAAGCTGATATCGTGCGACCGCCAGCGCGAAGTGAATTCTAATCGCTTTCACCACGTTGAGATCGGTTTCCGTCCACGCTTGAGCCTGCTTCGGTTTGTGCTGTCGCCACTGTTTGAAAGACTGACGCGGCATCGTCTGCCGTCCATCAGGCTCAATCCTGCCTGCCCATAGGGTTTCCGTCTCAATTTCATCTCGAAAGAGCGTTAGACAGCCGATCGTCTCCGCTCCCCCATGCAGGGGCATGATTAGTAAACTTCGGATAGGAGTGTCCTGAAAACGCTGGTGCAGAGATTGGCATCGGGGATCGTCGACTAAGTCTGCGATCATCAGTTTTGGTGACAACAGAGCAGCTTGCCAGAGAGGCTCCTGTTCCAAGCACGAGTCAGGGGCAAAAGACACCTGGACGGGTTGGGTTCCGCAGCAATATAGTTCACTCGCCTGCCCCACAGCACTCGGCAGCAGCAACAGTCGCCCCCCCACCCCGCCGATCACTTCAACGGTTGCTTTCAGAGCTGCCTCAAACGGATTTGCCGCTTCACCATGGAGCAGGGTCGCGATTTGATTTGCAGTACGCTCCTGGAATGCCTGGGTCTGCACCTGAACCAACAGCGCAGACTGAGCGATCGCGATCGTGACCTGATCGACCACCAATTGCAGAAAATGCAGCTCGGCTTCGGAAATGGGGCGAGGCTCGGCATGATGGGCAACCAGCAATCCCCAAAGCTGATCTGTTTGCACAATGGGAACGACAACCGACGATTGCACGCCCATTGCTTTTAGATATTCAGCGTGGCAGGGGTCAATGGGGCGGTAGTGAATGTCGTCAGATGTGCGATCGGCTGACTCAATCGATCGGGGCTGACTCCAGCCAATTTGTGCGGTGGATAAATCAACAATCGAGCGTTGCCGCGCCTGCAAAAACCGCTCTCGCGCCTCAGCGGGAATATCGTCAGCAGGAAAGTGTAGCCCCAGCAAGGAAGGTAGCCGATCCTGATGAATTGCTTCTGCAATCACCTCTCCGTGTTCATCTGAGTAGAATCGATACACCACGACGCGATCGGTTTCTAAAAAAGCGCGAATCTCCGTCACAGTGGTTTGCAGAATCTCCTGGAGCTGAAGAGATTGGCGAATTCGATTTGTAATTCGGTGCAGCAGGCTTTCCTGCAAGGTTTGAAACTGCAAGCTAGACGGAGAAGGCAAGGAGGTCATAGTGCAATATGTTTGACCAGCGGTGCTCGATTAGCATGCCCAGCAAGAAAAGGTTCCTAACAGCGACAGGCTGGCAGTCTAGACGTGCAGTTGTTCATATTTTAATGAGAGTTTAATACAGGGTTTGCATCTTAATTTGGCGGTTCACAGCTTAATGCAGCAATTTATTCGATCGAATTAGCCGATAAAAAAAGCAGCCCTGGTTGGGCTACTCATTAATCAGCGAACTCTGAAGAATGTACTGTTTCGTCTTTTAACAAGAATTGCTTTTAAGAAGCTTGAGGAAGCTCCATTTTCATGGGCGACTGGGCACGATTTGAGCGAGTTTTTATTGCACGCTCGCCTGAGGATTCGATGCTCCAGGAAGCTGAACTTCTGCGGGCTTAATGAATCCAAAATAGAAGGCGACCGCTGCAACAATAGCATTGAGCCAGATATTATTGCCCAAAAGCGGCGTAATGCCAAACAGAGTATTGGTAAAAGGAATTAGCCCTAAAATTGCACCCAGCGCGTAAACGATCGCGAAGATGCGATTAAAGACGATCGAGCCAGTCAGACTGGTGAACGCTGCAATGCCCCACAGCCCAACGAGAATGCCGATCGCATTGTGGAAGTAGTTTGTCGGAAACAGACCAAACAGATAGCCAAATCCCATTGCAGGAATAAAGCTGTCAGGAGGAATAACAAAAGCAGGCAAAAAGCCAGCCAAACCCAAAAACAGGAAAAGGGTTCCCAGGCTGAGGGCAGCGTAGCGAATTGAGGAGTTTGCAGTGGTTTGCATGGCAGTATTTCGGGTTTCCAATAATCTTGTTTGCTGAAATCAATCAGCGATTTTCACGAACCATTTCTTCACAAATGATTGAATCTTGCTTCGCTAACATCACGTCTGTAGCGAATCGATGCATCTAACGGATCGGTCTAACGAATCAGGTGCAGCACATCCCGAAGGACACTGTAACCTGCGATATCCCAGAGGAAATAGGCGACAAAACCAATCATTGCCAGACGCCCGTTCCACAGCTCTTGCTGAGGATTCCAGCCAAAAATCCAGGCATTGCGATCAGCTCCGTTATAAGCAGGGGCGATCGTCGGAACTTGAGCAGTATCAATTTTTGGTGCGGTGCTTGCAGTCTTCATAATGACAGCCAGTTATTCATGTATTTTTTGATTATGGTATTCATTCAGATCACTGCAATGGTCTGTAATAGGGTCGAGTATCCGCTCTGTCAAAAGATTGGAATCCAACGTTGCTTGCTGTAAGCAATCAGGGTAATGAAAGTAACAATCGAACTGTTATTACTGATTACTCTTATGATTTACAGGCAGCATTTAAGAGAATGCGGGAGAAGTGACAGTGAGCCTATATCTCCTCATATATCACCTCTGCGAATTAGGATGCTCTCCAGGAGGCTACCCGCCTGAATCCTGATCGTGCAAGTAGGCATTCCTCCGGAAGGTAGATCCGCTGTTCTACCTAGTGGTAGAAGATTGACCTAGGGCGATACGCTGCATCTTGCTAAGCCTGGTCAGCAGTTAGAAGGGATGCTGTTCTAGATTCACTGCGCTGAATTCGTTCCTGGATTCACTGCTGGATTCACTGATAGTTATCACCCTCCTGAAGCTAGGATCTGTCACTGGAAATCATGGCAAATTTTAATCTCTCTGAGACTATTTTTGGCAGTGACAGCGAAATGGCGATGCTCATGCGATCGCGCTTTGCCCCTGCTGAAAGCAATGCTAATGAGCTAAAAATACAAACCCAAACCCCGCTTGGCTCGATCGAAACCTGGTTTAAGAAGCCTGTCTCAGTGTTTACGCATCAGCACGTTCGGGATGTATTAAGTGAGAGTGCTTCCCGATCTGTGCTTCCCTATATGCAGCAAGCACTTGCGGGGCAGCTTCTGCGCGTGAATGCTGCTTTTTGTGAAATTAGCGGATATACCGAGGTAGGGCTCCTTGCCCTCACTGTTGACGATGTGAATCACTCAGATGACCGCGATCGCGATCGGGAAAGTTTTATTAATTTGCTGCATGGGGGAAAGTGACTATCAGCAGACAATGGCAGCAGGATTTTAGCAACACATTGCAAAACCGGTAGAACCCAAAGTTCTAGTAAACGCGATCGCTCGTTTGCTTAATAAAAGGCTCAATAAAAGATTGAACTAATTTTTATCCCTGCTTCTATCCTTGTTTTCATATCTGTTTTTATACGTGACTTGTAATGACTCATTCTCAAAGTATTCCTCAAAAAGGTATTCCTCAAATCATTCTCGACACTGATCCGGGTGGCGATGATACCTTTGCCTTTTTATGGCTACTCAGTCTAGTCAAACGGGGTTTTGCAGATTTGATTGCAGTCACCACAGCCGATGGTAACGTCGCTGCCCAGAAGACCTTTAGCAACAGCAGCCAGATCCTGAGCTTAGCAGGATTTTCTCAGATCGAAGTCGGTCGAGGAGTGCCTGTGCAAGGGGCGATTGAGGATGCGTCCTCTATTCATGGACCTGACGGGATGGGCAACCTATCGGAGACGCTACCCGCAGCCACCCATGCGTTTGAAACCGCCCGCCGCTCCGATGATGTGATTATCGATCGCCTCAACGCCATGCCTGGGGAAGTGACGATCGTAGCGATCGGTCCTTTGACCAATCTTGCTGCCGCTGAAGCCAAACAGCCCGGCATCCTGAAGCAGGCGAAAGAGATCATCGTCATGGGGGGAGCTTTTCTCGCACCGGGCAACGTAACGCCCCACGCCGAATTTAACATCTGGTTCAATGCCGTCGCTGCCCAAACGGTTTTCAACAGTCGCGATGATCTAGTTGTGATGCCGCTCGATGTGACGCAACACCTAATCTTTACTCGTCAGATGGCACAGGCGGTCGTGACCAATTCTTCCCATCGCAGCCCGATCGCTCAGCTCATCAGCCCGCTTTGTGAATTTATGATCGGTACGGCAACAGGCTATTGTGAAACCAGAGGCATTCCCGGATTTCTGGTTCACGATGCAGCCACGATCGGCTATTTGTTCTACCCAGAATCGTTTTTGCTGCAAAGAGCGACGGTAAAAATCGAAATCCAGGGAGAATGGACGATCGGGCAAACGCTGATCGATCGCCGTCACACTGCCAAACCGGGAGCTAATGCCTGGGTTGCGATGCAGGTAAATGCAGAAATGTTTTTCACTAGTTTTCTGCAGGATTTGATTTACCTGATGCTCACGATCACAGCCTAAAACACAGCAACATAAAATACGATCGACACCAGATAATTTTTTCTCTGGGATAATCAACTGATTCTTTATCAATCCTGCTTAGAGGAGTAGATTTTTTATTTCTGAATCATGCAAGATTGATAGAGTCAAATCTGGGGAACGAGAGGCACGATCTGGGTCACAGTTATGCTTTCAACTATGCTTTCAACAACCTCTCATTTCGATCGGTCTATCCCCGTTGCATGCCCATTTTCTGCTTTATCTTTTCTTCTCTATGAGTGAAGCTCCCCAATTGCTGAATCAAGCTCGCTGCTTTGGTGGAACCATCGAGTTCTATCAGCATCGATCGCAGTCTTGCAATAGCGAAATGCGCTTTTCGATTTACCGCCCGCCTCAGGCAGCTGCAAATCCTGTTCCGGTGCTGTATTTTTTGTCTGGGCTAACCTGCACCGAAGAAAATTTTATGGTGAAGGCCGGGGCACAGCAGTTTGCGGCAAAGCATGGTTTGATGCTGGTCGCGCCGGATACCAGTCCGCGCAATTGTGGAATTCTGGGAGAAGAGGACGACTGGGATTTTGGCACGGGAGCAGGGTTTTACGTCGATGCAACGCAGGAACCCTGGAAACCGCATTATCGAATGTACAGCTATGTCACTCAAGAGCTACCTGCCTTACTCGCTGCCCATTTTCCGATTCAGCCCGATCGCCAGGGAATTTTTGGACATTCAATGGGAGGACACGGAGCGTTACTCTGCGCGTTCAAAAATCCCGATCGCTACCGCTCGGTATCTGCGTTTGCGCCGATCGCTGCTCCGGTGCAGTGCCCCTGGGGGCAAAAAGCGTTTCGTCACTATCTGGGCGAAGAAACGGAAAGCTGGAAAGCTTACGATGCGAGTGAGCTAATTCTAACTGCCCCCTGGCGACGACCCATCCTGATCGACCAGGGAACTGCCGATAGTTTTCTCGAAAAACAGCTCATGCCCGATCGTTTGGAGCAGGCTTGCGCCCAGGTTGGGCAACCTTTGACGCTGCGGATGCAGGACGGCTACGATCACAGCTATTACTTCATTGCCAGCTTTATCGAAGACCACATTCACCATCACGCCACCGCACTGCAAGCATCGTCTTGAGAAAGTCGACTGCACGCCGCAGCAACCACCAAGCTACAGTTAAAAAAATCGGGGCTGGCTGTCTGCTTCTCGTCGCCGCCCCCGAAGGTGAATCCATATTTGCTCTTACGATAACCCCAGGGTCAGCAGAAATTCGGGCAGAAAACGGGTAGAAATCGGGTAGATAGCTCATGTTCCCCCATCGAGCTGCCTCAAGCGATACCCCAACCCATGCACTGTTTCGATCAAATTTTCTGGCGCACCTGCCGATTTCAGCTTATTTCGCAAACATTTAACGTGCGATTTTACTGTTTCCTCAGCGGGAGGATTTTCCAGCGACCAGATGCGATCGATAATTCCAGTTCGGCTGAGCACCCGGCGACCGCTTGATATCAGCAGTTCCAGTAGTGCGAATTCCTTGGGCGTCAGGGCAATAAGCTGGCGATCGTAAAACACCTCATAGGTGCTGGGGTTGAGCTGAAGACTGCCCCAGATTAACTCCGTTGCCGCCGTCGCATTGCCCCGCCGCAGCAGTGCCCGCACTCGCGCCAGAAGTTCCTGTAAGTCAAACGGCTTGACCACATAATCATCTGCCCCTGCATCCAATCCGGTAATGCGATCGGCGATCGTATCTCGCGCAGTCAGCATCAGCACTGGCAGGGTTAAATGACGATCGCGCAGCCGCCGGCACAGGCGAATACCATCTAGCCTCGGCAGCGTCACATCCAGCACAAGTAAATCATAGGTCAGCGACTCCAGCCAATCCCAGGCAGACTCTCCATCCCGCGCCACATCCACCACATACTGAGCATCAGTCAAAGCCTCCGCTACGACTTCTGCTAGCTGAACATCATCTTCGACCACTAAAATTCGCATCGCCGCCTTCGCTTAATCCGGTTCGCCTCAATCTATCTCAATCTCTCAACTTATCTCAATCTTAGGCAATTCTGGAGCGATATGCTGAAGAGAAGGTAGGCGAGGAAGGGAAGCGTGGCAGAGCAGATCGACGATCGAGACGGAACAAAAGTTAACGTGAAACTCTTGCAGAGAAAACGAGCACTGGGAGCAGGTTTCGCTTCTGTGATTGTATTAATGGGATTCACGAACTGGACTTCCTATCAAAACGCCAAGCAGCTCATTGAAAGCACCAATCAATCCAAACAAACCTATGAAGTGATTAAAAGCCTTGCCAATATTTTTTCCACGATGACAGTTGCTGAATCCGGGCGACGCGGTTACGTTTTTCTCAGCGATCACGCTGAATATTTGCGGTATCAAGAAGCAGTTAAAGCAATCGTTCCAAAAATGCAGCTTCTTCAGCAGCAAATTGACACGAACAGTGAGCAAATTGCCCAATTTAACCAGCTTAAACAACTGCTCGATCGCCGCATCATTCTTCTGGAACAATCGATTCAGCTTCATCAGAAACAGCCGAACGATCGCACCACTCAAGCAGAAATTACAGAACAAAGCATTCAGCTTCGGGAGCAAATTGCATTGGTGATGAATCAGATGCAAGCTGAGGAAGAACAGCGTTTGCAGCAGTGGCTCAACCAATCCCAAACTAGCATTCGCAGCCGATATTTAATTGAGTTTTTGATTAGCCTTTCTAGCTTGGCTATCTTTCTTGGGTTTGCCCTGTTGCTCTATTACCAGTATGCCCAGCGGCAGCAAGCAGAAAAGCTGCGATCGACTCTGCTTCAGGAAAAGGAACTCAGCGAGTTAAAGGTGAAATTCTTTTCGATGGTGTCGCATGAGTTTCGCACTCCGCTCAGCGTAATTTTAGGCTCCGCCCAGCTTATGCGTGATAACGAAGCCTCGTGGACAAAAGAACGCCAGCAAAAAAATCTGGAGCGAATCCAATCTTCTGCCAAGCTGATGAAGCAAATGTTGTCCGACATTCTTACCCTGACCAGAGCCGAAGCAGGCAAACTGGAATTTAACCCGCAGCCGATCGATCTAGAAGCATTTTGCCTCAATTTAGTTGAAGAAATTCAGCTCTCAATGCGATCGTCTCATCCTGTTCAAATCATTAGCCAGGGCAGCCAGCGACACGTGCTTTTAGATGAGAAACTGCTGTATTCAATTCTGAGCAATTTGCTTTGCAATGCTATCAAATATTCCAGTTCTACTTCGCTCATTGAACTGCTGCTTGACTGTCAACCCGGACAAACTATTCTCCAAATCAAAGACAATGGATTGGGCATTGCCCCAGCCGATCGATCGCAAATCTTTGAGGCATTTTATCGAGGACAAAACAGCATCAGCGTGAGCGGTAGCGGGCTGGGATTAGCCGTGGTTAAGCAGTGCGTTGATCGGCATCAAGGCAACATTACGATCGACAGTATCGAAGACAAAGGAACTACCTTCACCGTCACCCTCCCCCACATTAGTGCGCGATCGGCCCACCCCCCAAACGCCTAACCATCTCCCTTCTTCATCCATCCTCATCTTTCCTACAGCCAGCTTAAACACCCTCCGCCCCAAACAACCTCATCTCTGCCCATCCCCTCGTGACACATATCACCCCCTCCACTGTGGCTTATCACATCCTCCGGCTCCCATTACCCTCTACAGTGGGTCGGTGTGAAGCAACTGCGGCTCTCCTGTTAAATGAGTGTGAATCTACCACGCCGCAGGCGTTGCCTTTCCGGGCAATCCAAAATTAGGGAAAAAGGGTCAGACTACCAACTTCTACCAGCTCAATTCGTTCACTTTGAGTGAACCTCAGTGTGTTCTGTGCGTGTGAAATAGCAAACAGGTTGAAACGACGAAGCATCCCTGTTGTGTCTGTTATTCATTGCGAGATCACCCGGTGCTGCTGCACCCAGATTTCTAGTCTCTGCTTCCGTCGAGAAGCGTGACGATCGCAATCTGCGCGGTGACTCCCACCATTAGAGGAGCTTTCATGTCGAATATCATCACCGTTACCAGCACTGCGAATAGTGGTGCAGGTTCACTGCGGGCAGCGATCGCTGCGGCACCTGCTGGAAGCACGATTCAATTTGCATCCAATCTAGCGGGACAAACGATTACGCTCACAAGCGGACAAATTGACGTCTCCCCTGGCAAAAACATCACGATCGATGGCAGCACTGCGCCAGGGTTAAAAATCAGTGGCAATAATGCCTCCCGCATATTCTGGGTGAACTCGAACCAAGACTTTCCCACCACCGTTTCCTTCAAAAATCTCAGCCTGATCAACGGTAAAACGAACGATCAGGGCGGTGCGATCAAGGGTGAACACAGGGCAAACATCAGCATCGACAAAGTTAGCTTTCAAAACAACGTTGCCAACAAAGGCGGCGGAGCCATCTACTCAGCCTGGGAAAACAATTTGACCGTCACCAATTCCCAGTTCGATCGCAACCAGGCAACTGCCGGAAATGACGAACGTGGTGCAGGGGCGATCGCCTTTCTCAGCCCGAGGAATTTCATCGTCCGAAACAGCAGTTTCACCAATAACCAGGGTATTAACGGCGGTGCAATCAACAGCCTCAATGGCAAACTGACGATCGAAAATTCGCGCTTTATCAACAACAGTACGCTGGCAGCCAACTTTGCAGCCGGACAGCAAAATCCGACTTTGCGCGGCTACGGCGGAGCCATCTACACCGATCGCGCCAGCAGCACCAGCGAGGCATCGGGCACGATTCGGATTGTGGGCAGCGTGTTTGAAGGCAACCAAGGCAAGGCAGAAGGCGGCGCAGCCTATCTGTACACCGGAACGCAGGATAACGTCATCATCGATCGCAGTACGTTCAAAGACAACGCAGTGCAGTCCCTTCCACAGGGCAATGGCGGCAACGGCGGCGGCGTGGTGGTGATGAGCAACGGTAACAACCGGGGACTTGCCATCAGCAATAGCTCGTTTGTCAACAACACAGCTTCCAGTCAGGGCGGCGGCTTGTGGATGATGGGCGCACCCGGCACGATTACGAACAGCACCTTCTCCGGCAACAAAACCACCGGAACCGACTACAACCGCGTGGGCGGCGCGATGACGCTGTATAGCAACACGGATATTATCAACACAACGATCGCCAACAACAAAGCAGGTTGGGTCGGGGGTGGCATTTCTGCACCGGATAATGCCCGTGTAACGGTGAAAAACACCATCTTTTCCAATAACACTGCCGACAACGGCACGAACAATTGGGGCATTCAGCAGCACACAAACCGCGTCCTGATTGACAATGGCGGCAATATTCAGTTTCCGCCCAAGCGCACCAACAACTGGAACGACTACAACGCAACTCCAAGCGTTCGACTGGTCGATCCAATGCTGGGATCGCTCCAGAATAACGGCGGCGGGATGCTCACCCACGCCCTACTGGCAGGAAGTCCCGCAATCAATAGCGGCATTGCCGCAGGCGCACCCACGACGGATGGACGCGGCTTTACGCGATCGGATGGACGGATTGACATCGGTGCATTTGAAGCAGGCGCAATGGCTCCAGGAAGCAGTACATCAGCAGTCAGTACATCAGGAGGCGGTACATCAGGGGAAAGCATGCCAGGAGGCGGTACATCAGGAGGCGGTATATCAGGGGAAAGCACATCAGGAAGCAATACCTTCAACGGAACGAGCGGCAACGATACGCTAGTGGGCAATGCCAGCAATAATGTGCTGATTGGCAACCTGGGCGCAGATACCCTCACCGGGGGAACCGGAGCCGATCGCTTTGTTTATGCAGGGGCATCGCAGCAGACAGCTTTCAGCCAGTCCCGTGTTGGCAGCCTCGATCGCATTACGGATTTCACCTTCGCTCAAGGCGATCGACTTCAGCTTGACTACGACAACAACCTGCAAACCGCCCAACTTCCACGCGGCGTGTTCAATGCCGGACGCAAAACGGGTAGCGACCTGACAGCCGCCGCTCAAGCAGCATTCCGCGACAAAAACCAGCTTGTTGGCGGAGACCAGGCATTGCAACCCAATGAAGCCGTCTTTTTCCAATGGGGCACACGCACTTATGTTGCCGCTAATGACGGTGTGGCAAGTTTTAGCAACAACGATCTTGTAGTCAACCTAACGGGAATTCAGATGGCAGGGCAAGATGCGACAGGCGGCAGGTTAACAACTGGCAATTATTTCGCTTGATTCTTGCCTTGAATGGGTTTGAGGGGTGGCTTGAGCAGTATCTCATGATTCAAACATTCTCTGAAATCCGCTCCCTTAATCTCCCGTTTGTGAATCGTTTGGAACCTAAAATTAACAGGTTCGTCCTCTAAACTTTAGGTACAAATCGATCGGTTTGAGGATTGTTTAGCAGATCACACTCATCCTTAAACCATTCACAAACTCATTGCTCAATTTCTCCCGACCACAGGGTTTATCACTTTTATCTACACTCTGCCCGTGACTGAGCGAAGCATCTAAACTCGGCTCAGTCACGGGCTTATCTATCTCTAGTGGGAGTGACAGGAACCTTGAAACAGCGGTATTTGTGGATTAGTCGTGCAAAGGAGAAAATCAGGTGGTCGCGATCGACTCGTCCCAGCTACAGCCCCTTTCTACTCAAGCTTTGATTTTAGAAAATGCAGAAATCAAGCTCGTGATCAGACCCGATTTGGGTGGACGAATTGATCAACTTCAGGATTTACAAACGGGTAAGAAATGGCTTTGGCATCCTGAAGAATACAATGCCAATAAGTCTCGATCGCTGGAAGTTGGAGCTTCCTTTGATCAGAACTGGACTGGCGGCTGGGATGAAGTGTTTCCCAATGACGCAGCAGGGGAATTTCAGGGGCGCAATTTGGTGGATCACGGTGAACTGTGGTCGCAGTCCTGGGAAGTGATCGAATCCACAAAACTGGGCGTGACGATGCGATACGTTTGCCAAACTGTCCCTGTGACCGTCACCAAAAATATTCGCATCAGTGCTTCTAAACCGAAAGCAGCGATCGTCTACACGCTGCAAAATCAGGTCGATGAAACGATTCCGTTTTTGCTAAAGCATCATGCCGCAATTGCGATCGAACCGGGTGACGAAATCATTTTGCCCGATTGCCTGATCGAACCTGTGACGCTCGACTTTAGCCGCATTATCGGTCAGCAACAGCAGACCCGCTTTCCCAAAGCACTCACCGCCGAAGGAACCGAAATCAATATCAAGCAGGTGCCACCCCGCTCTTCCCAACTCCAGGAATTTTTCTACAGTTCTCAATTGGCAGCGGGTCACTGCGGCATTCGCAGCATGAAGTCGAAGTCTGCTTTGGTCATGCGCTTTGACACGGCAGAATTTCCCTATGTCTGGATGTTTCAGAGCTTCGGTGGCTGGCACGATCACTATGTCGTTGTGGTTGAACCTTGCACTACCATGCCTTATGACCTGAATGTTGCCTGCGAAAACGGAACGATCGCCTACCTGCAACCCCAGGAAACCCAAACGCGATCGCTTATGATCACGCTCCAGCGCAGTTAGACTTTCAGAGCTAAAAACAAAGCTAAAGGCGGTTTTGACGATCCCTAATCGAAAACCGTCACAAAGCATAACATGATTTTAACGCGACTCGATCGGCTGGTATTAAATACGCTGCTGATCAAGGTTTTGGAATTATTAGGCGACTAAGTTGAGCGATCGATTTAGTAAAGCAATTAGGGATAAACAAAGAGACAAAGATCAGCGCGAGATACGGTTGTCATCAGTGAATGGCTCTCTGCGAATTGCGAATGATGAATAGCAATGACAGAGACAAATGATAAGGGACAAATAACCCTCTCATCGTCCCTGGTTTAATAAACTTGCGCGAATGCTGGGTATCGTTTCAATCAGAACAGCGATCGCATTGGTTTTTCCGAAGGGAGTTTGAGGAGAATCAGAAAGGCTACATTACCCCCTGAATTCCTAAGGAATGGGGAGCTTTGAAATCCTAAAGCAAGCCCGATGTCGAACTTCAAACCGAGATTCCGAACTTTAAACATAAAAAAGAGGAGCAATATTGCTCCCCTTATTGGCTGATATCAAATCCGCTTAAAGACCCTGAAGAAAAAACCAGGTGACGGGTCGGAGAATAGCCAATGAACCGGATTTGAGATGAACGGGATATACCATTACTAACGACTGGGCAGATAAGAAACTGGGTTAACCGTACCTTGTGCAAGATGGACTTCAAAATGAAGGTGCGGACCCGTGCTGTAACCCGTGCTGCCCATCTCACCAATTTGCTGACTCTGCCCAATCCTTTGTCCCGACCGAACCGAAATCCGATTCAGGTGAGCATAGCGAGTCATACTGCCGTCTGCATGGCGAATCTCGATCATGTTGCCGTAGCCGCCCGCATTCCAGCCAGCGAATTCGATCACGCCATCGGCAGCTGCGTAAATCGGGGTTCCGACATCAGCAGCAATATCAATTCCGCGATGCATTCTACCCCAACGCCAGCCATAACCAGAAGTCAGAAGCCCACGAGCAGGCCAGATAAAGCCGTCAAAGACTTCGCGCTGATTGGGCAGGAAGTTGTCTGCTCCGGGCAGCGGCGGCAGATCGGGTGAAACCATCCGTCCAGTTACGGGTCGCAGCAGTGGTTCATAATTTTCTGAGCCTAGCGGAGCGACCGCGACTACTTGCGACTGATTCGTTTCGGGTGCAGGAGCACTACCCCCTACCGCACTTTCATTGCGCCGCTGAAACTGAGGATTGACCGCCATTGAACCTGAGACCGTAGCGGCTGCGATCGTTGCAGGCTCAGCCGGTGCAGTGACAGTCTGAGCTGCCTGCACCTGGGGAGCGCCTGACGGATGCTGATGTTGCTGTCTCAAAGTGCGAATCTCAGCCAGCAAATTTTGCACAAACGGATTTGTCACGTTATCTGCTGCGTTGCTTTGCTGAGCAGGAGTGGCAGGCAGCATCAATTCGCTTCCGGCTGCGGGAGTCGCAGGCGTCGTGCTAATGGGTGCAGCCGCGACCTGCTGAGGCAGCATCAGGGTTGTAGCAGACGGCTCAGAAGCCACAGCAGTCGGAATTGTTGGAACAGTGACGGATTCAGCAGTCTGACTAGCCTCTATCCCCTGAACTGAGGAAATCTGAACGGGCGCAGCCGGGGTTTCTAACCGAGTTGGGAGCGGAGCCTCTGCTACCGACGGAGCCTTTGCTTCAAAGCTAGATTCTCTAGTAGGAACCTGAGGGCTGGCAACTTGATTGCCTGGAACCTGCAAGACCTGCCCCACAAAGATAAAATTTGGATTGCTGATGCGATTAGCGGAGATTAATAAGGATTGCGGAACGTTGTACGCCTCAGCAATTTCGGCAACCGTATCCCCAGGACCTACCCGGTAGGCAATTGCCCCCGATTCAGAAGAAAGCTGTGGAATTACCGTTTGCGGAATCGTCGGCTGCGTTACCGGAATCACTGGTGTCCGACGAAGAGCCAGCAGATTTTCGGGTATAGCAGGGGCAGCCGTGACCTGGCTAGTTGGAGTTACCCCGTTTTGGCTGGAGCGAATCCAGTCAGGTTCGGGCAACCACTCAGGAACGTTTTGCTGAGGAGCGATCGGGGCTGCCGCTTGTGAGACCTGGGGTTGAGAATCGGTTTGAGAATGTGCCTGAGGAACCGATGGAACGCTTGCTGATTCCTGCTCGATTTGGCGTTGGGAAGAACTGCTTTGAGCTGCTGGAGCCAGGTTAGGAGGCAGTTCGGCGATCGGGGCTTGCTGAAGTTTAGCAGGTGCTTCCTGAGAAGGCCCGACGCTCTGCTCGGCATTCTGCTCCGGGCGTAGCTCTAACAACTTACTTTGGAGCTGTTCACGCTGAACACGAAGGCGGCTGAGTGCCTGCTCCCGATCCAATTGAAGCGAATCAATGGCTGCCTTCTCACTTGCCGCACTATCCACGCTTGGCGAGGAGCTTGCTGGCGTCAGTTGGACATCTGACTGTACCGGAATCTTGAGTAGCTGTCCAACCTGGAGACCAGCACGAGTCGAAAGCTTATTTGCCTTCGCGATCGCCGCAACGGTCACTTGATACTCCCTGGCAATACCAATCAGCGTCTCGCCTGCAGCCACTTTGTGCTGAACTTCGGCAGCAGCGGAAGAAACAGCAGCGGTGTCTAAATTAGACGCTTCGGTCGCAGATGGACCAGTCGGCGCCGCTTGAGAAACCGGAGAAACACTGGCTTCTGTCCCGGCTGATTCTGCTGCTGCCGCACCATCACTTTGGCGGGGTATCACAAGACCCGTTGCACCCATCGAGAGGGCTAATCCGACCATGGCAGCAGAAGTGCGTGCCCGACGACGAACTCCCCTGGAACCTTGTTCCGTCTGACCTATTGCATTATCAACTGAACCAGAGGAGCTAACATTAGGCTTGACCTTCCGCAGATATGCTCGCTTCAAAAGAACGACCTCCTGTTGAGCAGCGTTTAAACTATCCTTCAGACCTTGTGGTCTTGCTTCGATATACCCAAATCAAATGCCCTGAAGTAGATGATCGATATCAAACAAGATTGAGACTTGGATCACCGACGAGGGACAGATGACTAGGTAAGATTACCCTGCTTTTTTGACTTAGACAAGCTTACATCAGATGAAAAAAATTTCAAGTGTTCATCGATCAAAAATGAAATGTTTATAAAAAACTCTTGCCTCATCAACGCTTAGCCCTATCACGATTGCTTGCTGTAACCGAGTTATTTCAGTCTTTGCAGGGGGTGATAGAAATCTTACCGGCATAGTCTATCCTACATCTGCGCGAATGGCATCAAAGAATCTGCTCTCATAGAGATCTTGATTTTGTCTGAAACAGGGGTTGCCATTGCCAAGATGTTTTTCTACAGTTGATGGTCAGTCCTAGAATACCCTATAGGCGAGCTTTTTCAGGCTCAGGCGATCGATTAGAAGTGAGTTGGGCAATTATTTGATATTGCTCAACCCTCACTTAGAAAAAAATTATTGCTGCTGGCAAAAAGTGCCCCAAAGCCTCTGAATTCGTAGGCTACAGACCCGATCCGGGGATAATACGAAACGAAAATTTTGGCAGGGATTGGCAGAAGTTGTAACGAGTTTAACAGCTTTTCTCGCTTTGCCAAATTATTCCGTGAGTTATATAAATTTCTTATAAAAGAGGTGTTACTCTTCCGGGTAATAAGGCTATAAGGTTTTTGGCGCAGCAGTGTTGCTTATGGTAGCAGTGATGAAGAGAATCTCTAGCTAATGCATTACAGCGAAACTGGGAATAAACAGCGTTTTTTTGTATTTTTGCCTAAATTTCCCCTGCGATTTCCAGGAACAAATTAGACAGATGAAATAGAGGTTGCTGACGAACAGGACACGATAAACAAACACTTATCCACCTCTCCAACAGCCCCTCTATTCTGGAATAAATCAGAATTCCCCTGCAACTCCTAATTCTTTCAATCAAAAGTGACGCTTAGATAGAAATTTCAAATAATAGAAGGTAGCTTTCAATACAAAAAAATCGATTGCAATGAAATCTGCTGCGCGAATGCCTGCTCCCACCCTCAATTCTTCTCCATTGCGAAACAGTAGAGGAACTTTGAGCGTGGCTCTCCTTTGCTCCTCAAGGAAAACCCTGGGAGAAAAGGCTGGGAAATGGGGGAGTTTAATTCATGCAGGCGCATTGTGCAAATGCAAAATCAGCTCTAAACGCTTTAGAAAAACTCATTAGGCAAATGAACTAAGCCTGATTTCGTAGCCGAACCGCATTTTGCCCCTAATCTTTCCTCCTGCTCCTTATTATCTTTGTGCTGTCCTCTGGGTTGCTCCCTGTGCTGTCGTTGCATCACCAAAGCTCTTTTACCCTTCCTACCTAACCTAAGGGGATGCTCCAGATGGCGTGCCAGCCTGATACAGTGGTAGAGAAACCCCTTATCTGCTGTCATGACCCTGGTGCAAAGCAGTTCCCCCTTCGGAGCCGTTTCCCCGCTACGTCCACCCACCTACTTGGGGGATAGTTTCGCGATTACCTATGCTTCGTTGTCTTTAGAAGAGGTTTATCGGCTTGCCGATGACCCGGCAAATGGGGCAGTAGTACTTATGAGCGGCATGGTACGAGACAATACCGAAGGTCGGGCAGTAGTCGCGCTGGAGTATCAGGCATACGAGCCGATGGCGATCGAGATCTTCAAGCAAATCGCCCACCAAATCCGCCAGAGCTGGACAGACGTAACCCATGTGGTGATTCATCACCGGGTCGGACGCTTGACGATCGGCGAAATTAGCGTCTTAGTGGCTGTGGGCTGCCCGCACCGCACCGAAGCATTTGAGGCGTGTAAATATGCGATCGATACATTAAAGCACAATGCACCCATTTGGAAGAAGGAACACTGGGAAGACGGCTCCACGAGTTGGGTCAGCATTGGAGCTTGTGAGCCGTCTGGAGAGGGGTGCTGACCCGTTGATCAGTTCTGCAAGAATGACAGCGCGAAAATGGCAGCGTGAAAATGACAGTGCGAAAGATTTACGAGTCTTGCAATCTGAATAGAGCAATTACAAACTAATCGTCGTCATCTTCGTCATCTTCGTCATTCCGGTGACGGCTTCTTCTGTCCTCCTCGTCTTCGTCATTGTCTCTACGACTTCTTCTATCCCCATCGTAGTCTTCGTCATTATCGCGTTGACTTCTTCTGCTTTGATTGTCCTCGTCATCGCTGTCTTCGTTGTCGTCGCGTCGATTTCTTCTGTTTTCGTCGTAATCTTCCTCGGAATATTCATCATCACTACGACGACCTCTTTTCCTATCCTCGTCTTCCTCTTGTCTTGCTCCCGGTACAGCATTCCTTAGCGCATCATTAATTTTGTCGAAGTTAAACATTGATTTTCTCCCAATGAAGGCT
Source organism: Cyanobacteria bacterium FACHB-502 (assembly GCA_014695325.1). GTDB lineage: Bacteria > Cyanobacteriota > Cyanobacteriia > Elainellales > Elainellaceae > Leptolyngbya_A. The sequence continues at coordinate 173,516 of JACJNZ010000039.1, forward strand.
TGATTGTCGCTTCAAACCAAAACCCTATGAACTGCGATCGTCCAAAAACGCGCTGTAGCATTTACGAGATCTGAACGATACAGTTGATCATTACCCGCTGCTCGATCGAGCAGTGAGTAACCGAGAGTATAGTCAAACCGTCGGTGGTGGTACTTCAACCTTAAGTGCGATGTTAAGCAGCAACCTTTTTGGTTTCTGAAGAATTGCAGCGATGGAACGCTAGTGTAAGTTTAATCCGGGTGCGTCATTATAGGAGCAGGGCATTTCCTACGAGGGGCGTGCGATAGACGTTGGTGATCAGCCTGTATGAATCAGTATTTTGCAACGGTGGCGCGGGGTTTGGAATCGCTTGCTACCCAGGAATTAGAGCAGCTAGGGGCACATTCGGTGGAGCCTAAGTTTTGTGGGGCTGCGTTTGAGGGCGATCGTGCCTTGCTGTATCGGGTTAATCTTTGGGCGAGGCTGCCGTTTCGGATTCTGATGAAGCTGCGGGAGTTTCCCTGTCAAAATGCCGAAGATCTTTATCAAGGAATTCAGAAAATTGACTGGTCTGTTTATCTCACGCCTGATTTAACGCTAGCCGTCACCGCAACGGGTAAAACAACTCAGCTCAACCACACCCACTTCACTGCGCTTCAGGTAAAAAACGCGATCGTCGATCAGCAGCAAGAGCAGTTCGGCGATCGATCGAATGTGGAGCTGCAAGACCCTGATGTGCGGATTAATGTGCATCTCGATCGCGATTCCTGCACGGTCAGCCTGGACAGTTCGGGCAACAGTTTGCATCGTCGGGGCTATCGTCCTGCGGTGGGGGTGGCTCCTTTAAAGGAATCGTTGGCAGCGGCGTTGATTCAGCTTTCGGGCTGGCAGCCGGAGCAGATGTTTTATGATCCGCTTTGTGGGTCTGGTACGTTGCCGCTAGAAGCCTGTCTTAAATCGCTCAACATTGCGCCTGGGCTCTTTCGGGAGCGGTTTGGGTTTGAAACCTGGCTCGACTTTGACTTGGATTTATTAGAAAGCCTGGTTGAGGATGCGGAGTCGAGTCAACGTGAGAAAGTGGCCGCGCCGATTTGGGGAAGCGATCGGGATGAAACGGTGATCGAACAGGCGATGGTCAATGCCCGAAACTGTGGTGTCTCAGATCAGGTCTGGTTTTCGCGGATGGATTTGTCTGAGGTGGAGCCTCCGACCGATAGCGGGGTATTGTTTTGCAATCCGCCCTACGGGGAGCGATTGGGCAGAGACAGCGACCTGGGAGCCTTTTATCGTCAGCTTGGCGACGTTTTGAAACAGCGGTTTAAAGGCTGGACAGCGTTTGTTTTAAGTGGCAATAAGGAGCTGGCGCAGTCGATCGGGCTAAAGTCAAGCCAGCGATTTGCAGTTTATAACGGGACTTTGCCCTGTCAGTTGATGAAGTATGAGCTGTACTAGGGTGGGTTTTAGCTGCTTTAGATCCCGCTAGCCCCCTTTTAATCAGGAAGGAGATGAGGGAATGCAGGGGGAGCGAACCGGGTTCTAGCTATGCTTCTCAGAGTCTTTAGAGCCTGTCTTCGCGATCGGAGTCTCTCTTCTGACACACCACTTACTTTTGCCCGGATCGCTATCATAGGTAAGGTCATTTCTGGACATCGCTGTTTTGGCTCGATCGAATCCTGCTGCTCTCTCGTCTGGTTCCGTTTACGCAATTTTGGCGTATGCGTCCTGGGGACTGCTGCCGATCTACTGGAAACTGTTTGGCTCTACGCCGCCTGTTGAGGTGTTAAGCCATCGCATTGTTTGGTCGATGCTGTTTTTAACAGGGGTTTTGCTGCTGCAACAGCGGCGATCGGAACTGCGACAGCTCTGGCAAACGCCAAAGTCGATCGTGCTTTTGCTGACAACGGCAATGCTGCTGTCGTTTAACTGGGGGCTTTATATTTACGGGGTAAACACCGATCGGGTCGTCGAAACCAGCCTTGGCTATTTTATTAATCCCCTGGTAAGCGTGTCGCTGGGATTTCTCTTTCTAAAAGAGCGGCTGCACCGGGGACAGAAATTGGCGGTGCTGCTAGCAGCGATCGGCGTAGCATATTTTATGTGGCAGTTTGGTCAGGTTCCCTGGATTGCCCTGCTGCTGGCGTTGTCTTTTGCATTTTATGGGCTGCTGCGAAAGATTGTTCCGGTTGCGCCGATGGTCGGGTTAGCGGTCGAAACGCTTTTGGTCACGCCCGTTGCGCTGCTGATCATTGGCTGGGAGTCGTTTACCGGAGTGAGTCATCTGGGCAACGATCGGCTGATTACGCTGCTGTTTATCGGCTCTGGGGTTATGACTTCAATGCCGCTGCTGTGGTTTAACAATGCTGCTAAACGATTGCGGCTTTCCACACTAGGATTTTTTCAATATCTCGCGCCCTCGCTTCAGCTGCTTTTAGGTGTTTTTCTGTATCGAGAACCCTTTACCCAGACTCATGCCATTACCTTTAGCTGTATCTGGACGGCGATCGCGCTCTATCTCTACAGCTCTACAGAAAAAGGCGTTACAGGAAAAGCAGGCACTCGCTTAACGCCAGACCCAGCAGCGAAAAAACCATAACGGAAAAAATGAGGTAGTCAACAATGGAACTGTGATTGGCTTGCAGCATGATGGTTTGTGTGATTCATCGTGCTTTTAAGCTAAATCCTCATCGTTCTCGATCGCCTCTCTCAGAAGTGAAAAAGCCATTCTCGATCGTATCTTCCTGATTAGCGAGCTAGAATTGCTAATTTTTTGAATTCGCCACCGATTGAAGTAGGTCGATCGAGTGATTCTATCGGATTTGGTTGGGTAGGATTGAACGCTGCTAATGCGAAACTAAGTTGGCTTGCGGAATCGATTGAGCAAAAAAGGATTACTCATTTTGGTAGGTTCTTTGCGTCCTTGCAGCAGTGTCCACATTACCCCCGTTACGATGCCATCGTTCCTGAGATTATGCCGCTGCTGAAACTGAATTACGGCTTCTTGCGTGGCGGCGTCAAAGTGACCAGAGCGATCGACCGCATAGCCGTTGATCTGTAAAAGTCCCTGAAGCTCTGCCACATCTTCGCCTACCAGCCCCTGTTTCAACACACGCGTTCCAGGCTGCACCGTTGACCTCAGCACGTTCCAGGTTTCTCGACCAACAATGCCATCGGTCCGAATGCCTTGTTTTCGCTGAAATGCCTTCACCAGCATCTCGGTTTTCCAGCCAAAGTCTCCATCGACCCGCAGTGAATAGCCGTGCGCCCGCAGCAAATCCTGCATTTCAGCCACAGCCGGACCAACATCCCAGGGATAGAGAACAGGGTTTTGTGAAAATTGAGACGATCGAGGAGAAGCAGAGTATTCAGGAGACATTTTGGGAGCGGGTGAAACGGCTGGCGCAAAATTCTCTACACCACCAGTCTATAACGACCAATTTCTAACGGAACAGCGATTGGACTGTCGCCCTTCAAAGAGGCTTCCTGCTGATCAACAAAATCGAGTTTTAAAAGAGTGATTTGAATTCGATCGCAAGAATCGGGTAGAACGCTGCTCCGCCTCTGCTTTAGCCTGAAAACACACTTTAGCCTGAAAATACAGTCGAAAAGGGAGCGATCGGATGCTGCAAAAACAAATGGGAGTTCGAGAATGGGGCTTGCTCATCACGCTTTCCGTTTTGTGGGGTGGCTCATTTCTGTTCATCAAACTTGCGCTCACGGAATTGCCTCCTTTCACGATCGTCTTTAGTCGGGTCAGCTTGGCTGCGATCGTACTCACTTTTTGGGTCTGGATATCAGGTCAACCCCTGCTCCACTCCCTGCAACAGTGGCAGGAATTTTTGGTGATGGGCGCGTTGAATAATTTGATTCCTTTTAGCCTGATCGCTTGGGGACAAACGCAGATTAACAGCAGCTTGGCCGCCATTTTGAACGCTACCACTCCGATTTTTGCCGTGATTCTGGCTCATTGGCTGACTCAAGACGAACGATTAACCCCCGATCGCTTTGCTGGAACGGTTCTAGGCTTGGGGGGTGTGGTTGTCTTGATGAGTCCTCAGGCATTGTCTCAGTTTAATTTGACCAATCTTGCTCAGTTGGCCATTTTGGGGGCGGCTTGCTCCTACGGATTGGCAGGTATTTACGGCAAGCGGTTTCGATCGCTTTCCCCTCCGGTTGCTGCCGCTGGAATGCTAATTGGCACAAGCGTGATGATGCTGCCTCTGGTTCTGATCATCGATCGCCCCTGGACACTCGCTCCGGCTTCGATCGCCGTATTCTCGATTCTGGGATTGTCGCTATTGAGTACGGCACTGGCTTACTTGATTTACTTTCAACTGCTTGCAACCGCTGGAGCAACAAATTTATTGCTGGTGACGTTTTTGATTCCGATTAGTGCGTTAGTTTTAGGTGTTTTAGTCTTAAAAGAACAGGTGCAATGGACAGAGGTGATCGGAATGGGGCTAATTTTCCTGGGACTGATTGCCATCGACGGTCGATTTCAGCTCAGGCGACAGCGCTCGGCTTGAGTCAGACTGTTCATCTTCAGTTAAACATTACAACGTTTTTCACTCCTGTAAGGTACGGGGGGTGTGGGGGCTTCGCCCCCACGCAGGGGCACAGCCCCTGAACCCCATTTCTTGTACTTCAATCGCCTGAACAAGGCTGTAGTTAAACATTGAGCAATGATGCAGCGATCGATTCTCTCAGAAGAAATCCTTTGGCAGGCAGTTTTGCAGCGAGATCCGGCGTTTGAAGGGCTTGTTTTTTATGGAGTCAGCTCCACCGGAATTTACTGTCGTCCGACCTGTTCCAGCCGGAAGCCTCAGCGCGATCGGGTCTGCTTTTTTGACTCGGCAGCAGCGGCAGAAGCAGCAGGTTATCGACCCTGTAAACGCTGTGTTCCTCAGGAAGCGATTGCTCCCGATGCGAATGTGGCAAAAGTTTTAGCCGTCTGCCGCTATCTCGAAACTCAGGTTGACTCCATTCCCACCCTTGCAGAATTAGGTCACACGACCGCCATGAGTCCAACTCACTTACAACGCACTTTCAAGCAAATCGTTGGCGTCACTCCGTTTCAATATGCGGATGCGCTGCGGATAGAACGATTAAAACAGCACCTTCGCCAGGGAGAAACGATCGCCGATGCCCTTTATGAAACCGGATATGGCGCAAGTAGCCGCCTGTACGAAAAAGCCCCCAAACAGCTCGGCATGACTCCTGCAACTTATCAACGCGCTGGCGAGGGGAAACAGATTCGCTATGCCATCATGCAATTACCCCCTTGGGGAACTACGAAGCAACCGTCCTTTGGCTGGCTGCTAGTGGCGGCAACGCAGCAGGGACTTTGCAGTGTGCGGCTGGGTGAAACTGCGCTGGAACTGGAACAGGAACTCCAGCAGGAATTTAAAGCGGCTCAGCTCCAGCCCGACGATCCTGAGCTTCAGCAGTGGGTGCAGCATTTGCTGGATTATCTGGGCGGGGTTCAAGCTTTGCCTGCCTTGCCGATCGATGTTCAGGCGACTGCCTTTCAAATCCGAGTATGGGAGGCACTGAGAGCCATTCCCCTCGGAACGACCGCCAGCTACAGCGATATTGCCCAGCAAATCGGACAGCCTAAATCCGTCCGGGCAGTGGCGCGAGCTTGTGCCAGCAATCCGATCGCGCTGGTGATTCCCTGTCATCGGGTGATCCAGAAAGGCGGCGGTTTGAGCGGCTATCGCTGGGGAATTGATCGCAAGCAAGAACTGCTTAGCTTAGAAAAACAACTGGCTGCCCCAGAAAAGACGGATTCAGATCAAGCAGAGGGCTGAACGATCGCCCGACATTCACCAAAGCCAATTCTGGTGTAACCTTCCCGCTGACAAAATCCGCGCAGGATAATTTCGTCTCCGTCTGCCAGAAAAGCGCGGGTTTCTCCGGCAGGGAGTGTAATTAACTGGGTGCCGCGCTGGGTTAGCTCCAGTAAACAGCCCTGAGAACCCGGATTGGCATTGGAAACGGTTCCGCTTGCCAGCAAATCTCCCGATCGCAAATTGCAGCCGTTGCTAGCGTGATGGGTCAGCATTTGGGCGATCGTCCAGTACATCTGGCTAAACGATCCCTGGCTGAGGCGAACCGGAGCAACACCGTCTGATTGCATTTGCTCGGTGCGGAGCCAGACTTCGAGCGTGATTTCAAAGCCGCCCGATCGCTGGTCGGTTTCTGAGTGCAAATAGGGCAAGGGCTGGGGGTCGTCGTTCGATCGCTGAAACGCAGGACAACGAAACGGGGCAAGGGCTTCGAGCGTCACAATCCAGGGGGAAATTGTGGTGGCAAAGTTTTTGGCAAGAAAGGGGCCAAGCGGCTGATATTCCCAAGCTTGCAGGTCTCGCGCTGACCAGTCGTTCACTAAGCAGAGTCCAAAAATGTGTTGTTCTGCCTGATCGATCGCAATCGGCTGCCCGATCGCATTTCCGGTTCCCACAAAACAGCCGACTTCTAGTTCATAGTCCAGCATTCGCGCAGGGGCAAATTCTGGGATAGACGCATCCGGCGGTTTTCGCTGACCCTGAGGACGACGAATTGACATTCCACTCGGCACGATCGAAGACGCTCGACCATGATAGGCGATCGGCACATATTTATAGTTGGGCAGCAGCGGATTATCGGGACGAAACAGCTTGCCCACGTTGGTCGCATGGAAAATCGAGGCGTAAAAGTCGGTATAGTCGCCAATTTCCGCAGGCAGCCGCAGTTCGGCATCGGTCATTGCTACCAAAACATCGGCTTCTGGCGGAAATTGCTCAGCATCAAGGCGCAGCAGTTGACTGACAGCCGATCGCAGCAGCGAAACAGGCTCGGAACCTAATGCCATGAGCGAATTCAATCGAGTTGCAGTACAGGCATCTTTAAGCGGTTCCGGTAAATGATCAAACAGCCCCAGCTTAATACAATTTGTGAGGTCTAAAATTCGATCGCCGATCGCAATTCCAATTCGGGCAGATTCTCCATTTCCACCTTTATGAAACACGCCAAACGGTAAGTTTTGAATCGGAAAGTCGCTGTCTGAGGAATTGGCAGATTCAACCCAGCTTTTTAAGGACGGATCGTGAGTTTCGTTTAAGTGAGTTTGTTTCAATGAGAAGGTCATAGCGATCGAAGGTAGAAATGGAGAGATGGGGAATAAGAAGTAAATTCGACTGTTTATTTTAGAGGGAATTGAGAGCCGGAATGAATTGAGAGCTGAAATCGATTAAGAGCTTCTTTGCTGTGATTGCTTGGGGAGAATTTGTGAGGAAGATGGGTAGAAAGTTAGGTAACAAAAGAGAAGTTAGGAGATGATTAAATTTAGCTTTTTCAAGTCGTTGATCGGTTCTTGGAATGAGCAGGAACCAAAGGAACGGAAGAAGCGTTGTCTTGACTTTTGAATTTCGCTTAAATCAAGCTGACGTTTCTCTCGATCATTGTTCCAAATCAATTTATCATTTTCAAATTGAAGAGTGTCTGAAAGAGCATCTGAAAAGGAATTGATTTCTAATAGTTGAATGACCTCCTCTTGATCGATCGCCTGGCTGTAGGCAAAGGCAGCGGCAACTGCGACATTCACAAATCCGTGCATTCGGGCAGTCGGGCTATCGGGTTCGTAGGTTAGACGGTACGTGCCAGGAAAAGGATGATGCAGTCCCGCCGTCGCTTTGAAAGGAACGTTGGCTTGGGCACAGGCACAAATCCACCCGGCAAGCTGTTTACTGATCGGAAAAGCGGCTTCTGTCAGGCCTCCAGTGCGAACTTTAGCGGATGCAGCAGTTCCTTGCAGAACAGCGATCGAGTCTGTGAAAGACGAATCAAGCGGAATCTCAAAAAATGCGTCGAGGTCTGGCGGCAGTTGATTGATCAGGGCAGAAATTTCGCTGGGCGATCGCGGAGTGAATTCGAGGGCGGCAATTTTGACGGAAGGGGAAGCGTTTTTTAGGGTGAGCCGATCGGTTTGCAGCGCAAAAGCCTGCTCCACTTCTTCGAGATTCTTGACCACCAGGCTGAGCGACCACTGGGATAGGGGCAATTCGGGAACGATCGCATAAAGTTCTTCCAGGCGGGCAGCAGGCAGCACAAAACGAGACAGCATCCAGCGATCGGGGGTAGCAGCACTTTGAGCGTAGCGTTGCATTGACGATCGCAGATCAAGTTTCGCTGGCGGAAAAAGCCCAGCATAATCAACGATCGCGCTCACCAATGTTTTCAGCGATGCCAGCATTATTGATTTTGCTTATGTTCAGGGATGAATTGCAATTTTCATAAAGCGATCGAATCAATCAGACGATCACTAGAATCGATTACGAGATTCATCTGATGATATTGTTCATCTATAGTTAATCGCTCTTTGGGTGCATCTGTGATCCCCCTGGGGAAGGAGGTTAAGCCAGCCCCCCTTGTTGCCAAAATAGAGACAGGAGTGTTATGAACGACTAGTTTTTGATTACCGATCGAGCATCTACGGATAGCTGAAATTGCTGGCTGAGATTGATTACTAAAATCGTTCACAAAAAGAGACTGCTTGAGAATATTTCTAGAAAAATTTTATTTCTAATATTAGAAATAATACAATAGACTTTCAGCTAGTTTTATCAATTCGCTGTTGCTAAACCACGAGGCGAATTTATGATTTGAATTGTTCTAGAGCTGCCTCAGTTCTCAAATTTTAATTTCTCATCTAGGTTATTGGTTTTCATCCTATTAATCTAGAGCTTCTACTTTAATTACTTTGATTCATTCTGCTAAATTTTCGGTTTAGGCCCATACAGCTCAGGTACACCTAGTTTAGGTACATTAGGTACATATAGTTTAGATACATATAGTTCAGGCAGGAGTATAGACGAACTTACAAATTCTGAAATCGGATTTTGTTGCTCTAAAGATTAGTTTGCAATTCAAGATAGTTTTCAATTCAGGGTAGTCGTAGAAGTAACAGGAGTATTCCCATGAGCAGCCCTTCCATTCAGCGATTTGATCATCTGGAATTTTACGTGGGGAACGCTAAGCAAGCGGCACGTTTTTATTCCAGCAGGTTTGGGTTTGTAAATACTGCCTATCGCGGGCTGGAGACTGGCAGCCGGGAAGTTGCTTCCTATGTCATGGAGCAGGGCACCATTCGGTTTATTTTGAGCAGTGGCTTAAAGGCTGGTCATGTGGTTTCTCAGGGCGTAATGCGGCACGGCGATCATGCTGCTGTGATTGGGCTGGAAGTTTTAGATGCGGCAGCGGCATATGACATCACAACCTCACGGGGAGCGATCGGGGCGATCGAGCCAACAGAAGCAGAAGATAGTTACGGAGTCTTTCGCTATGCTGCAATTCATGCCTACGGGGATATCCTGATCAAGTTTGTTGATCGCAGCGACTATGCAGGCGGATTTGCACCTGGATTTGCACCCTGTGAGTCCATGCAGTTCAACCGATCGGGGGCAGGCTTAAAGGCGATCGATCATATTGTAGGCAACGTGGAACTGGGGCAGCTTGAGCAGTGGGTGCAGTTCTTTGCGAAAACAATGGGCTTTGAGATGCTGGTTCACTTCGATGATCAGGCAATCTCGACCGAGTATTCGGCATTAACATCGAGCGTGATGCAGGACAGCACAGGCACGATTAAGTTTCCAATCAATGAGCCTGCCAACGGCAAACGCAAGTCGCAGATCGAAGAATTTCTGGAGTTCAATCAGGGGGCAGGAATTCAGCATATTGCCCTCGCTACGGACGACATTATCGAGACGGTGAGCCAGCTTCAAAAGTCAGGCGTAGAGTTTTTGCAGGTTCCCGCAACTTATTACGACAACCTGGAACAGCGCGTGGGCAAAATTAATGAACCGATCGATGAACTGGCACAGTTAGGGATATTAGTCGATCGCGATCGAGAAGGCTATTTGCTGCAAATTTTCACCCAAACGCTGCAAGACCGTCCGACGCTGTTTTTTGAAATTATCCAGCGGCGCAAAGCACGGGGATTTGGCGAAGGCAATTTCAAATCTCTGTTTGAGGCGATCGAGCGAGAGCAGGCATTGAGAGGAAATTTATAGAGCTAGGGCTTTACCTAGGGCTTTACAGCGGCAAATCAGCAAGCGGCGGAGGCAGTCTACACCATGACCTATTACTACAAGCTCGGACAAATTCCGCACAAACGCCACACCCAGTTTCACCAGCCGGATGGGTCGCTGTACCATGAGGAGCTGATCAGCACACAGGGTTTCTCTGGCATTCAGTCTTTGCTGTATCACCGCTATCCACCCACGCAGGTTTACAAAGTTCTGGAGCAGCGGTCTATTGAGGTTTCCTATCAGTCGGAAGCCCTGCATCACCATCATTTGCGAACGATCGACTTATCTGCCGGGGGAGATGCGATCGAGTCACGCCTGCCTTTAATGGGCAATCAGGACATCGCAATTTCGATCGCCCGTCCAACCGCGCCGATGGCTTACTGGTATCGGTTTGCTCATGGGGATGAGGTAATTTTTATCCATGACGGCACAGGTGTTTTAGAAAGTCAGTTTGGCTCTTTGCCGTATCGATCGGGCGATTATCTGGTGATTCCGAGCGGCGTACTGTGGCGGATTTTGCCGGATAGGGACGTGGAACAGCGGATGCTGGTGATTGAAACCTATGGACACCTGGAGCCACCGCATCGCTACCTCAACCGCTACGGCCAGTTTCTTGAACACGCTCCCTATAGCGAACGCGATATTCGTCCGCCGGAGACGCTGATCGTCCACGATAACGAAGGCGAATTTGAAGTGCGGGTCAAAGCCAGAGGACACCTCACCCGCTATTTGTATCACCGTCACCCGATCGACGTGGTGGGCTGGGACGGTCATTTGTATCCCTACGCGCTCAACATCGCCGACTTTGAACCGATTACCGGACGCATCCATCAGCCGCCGCCTGTGCATCAAACCTTTGCCGCGCCTGGATTTGTCATCTGCTCGTTTGTGCCGCGTCTGGTAGACTATCACCCGCTTGCCATTCCTGCCCCCTACAATCACTCCAACGTTGATTCTGACGAAGTGCTGTACTATGTCGAGGGCAATTTTATTTCGCGCAAAGGTATCGATCGCGGCTCGCTGACGCTGCATCCGGGCGGCATTCCCCACGGTCCCCATCCGGGCACGTATGAAGGATCGATCGGTAAACAAGAAACGAATGAATATGCCGTGATGATTGATACGTTTCGTCCGCTGCGGCTAACCGAGGTTGCTGCCCAATTAGAAGATCAAAACTATTTCTATAGCTGGGTGAATGCGTAGGATGCATTTGCGCAGCGTAGCGCATCATTCTGACTGAAACTCACAAAATTGAATCTGTTACGGCTTCGCCTAATCGATCCTACAAAATTCAATTCTTCTCTCAAAATTTTACAGATAAAGAATCATTCAACATCAGCTTGGAAAGGACGTTAATATGACCTCCACCATATCTAAACCCAATTCGCTGACGATCTCCGATCGCATTCAAACCCGTCTTCAGCAAGGAGAACTGTCTGCCGCACAAGTTGAGGATTTTCAGCAGTTTCTCGTGAAAGTCGATCGAATGCTGCATCATCGGATTATCCTGAACAATCCCTATACGCGCTGGTTTCAACGAGGTGAAGCGACCGATGCAGAATTAAAGAATTTTATTCAGCAGTTCTCTGTTTTTTCAAATCAGTTTTTAATTGCTGCGCTGCAAAAAATTATCAATGCTCAAACCCTGCAACAGTCGCGATCGAGCCGAGAAATTCTCTTGAATGAATTGGGCGTGATTTATCGCAAACTCGATGCAAAAGTGACCGCTTCTGACTTAAGCGACGAAGAAAAAGATCGGCAGGGCGATCCAGAATTGGTCAGCATTGAGGGAACCGTAGACGGGGGAATTTGTCGCTTTAAGGCTGCTCATTTCGAGTGGCTCACTGATGTAGCTGCGGGCGTTGGACTTACCTTTGAAGACATCGGCAAACGCAAGCACGGTAGCCCTTCGACGCTGCATTTTTGCGATGAGCTGATTCGGCTCTATGGCAGCGATGACCCCAACCTTGCCGAAGGAGCCAGCTTTGCGGTAGAAAACTGGGCAGCTGCCGGATTCTGGCAGGAACTCGAAGACGGGCTTTCTCGCATCAAACAAAGTCGCCATTCGCAGCTTCGGCTTGCTTTCTTTACCTGGCACAATCGCGTCGAAGGACAACATGCCGGACACACGCTCGAAGAACTGGAAGAAGTTTATTTCCAGCCCAATTTCGATCGCGCTAAATTTTTGCAGGGTGGCGCAGAAATTCTAGAAGCAATTGCTGTCTTCTGGGAAGGACTCGATCGCGATCGGCATCAGCCAGATCAACTGGATTGTTTGCTGCAAACGACAGGAGCAGATCGGCAATGAATCTGTCGCTTGAGCAGCTGATTGACTGCGGCATTGACAAAACGGCGGCGGCACAAATCCTGGCTCGGCTGCGAAACGAGTTTGCAGACCTTTCCCCGGTAGACTGCTGGCAGCGGCTTACCCAGGATGTCCTCACGTCAAATCTGCCCTTTGCGCTGCATCGACTGCTGTATCAAACAATTTTTGCCGACCGTGATTTTGCACCTGCCTGGATACCCTCTCAGACTGAAATTGAGTCTGCAAACCTTACGGCTCTGATGCATGAACTGGGAATTAATTCCTATGCTGATTTACATCAGTGGAGTAGCCAGAATCGATCGCAGTTCTGGGAACGAATGATTCAACGGCTCAACATCCGGTTTCAGAAGCCCTATGAGCAAATTGCAAATCTAGCGCAGATAGAACATCCTGAATGGTTCGCTGATGCGCGGCTGAATATTGCTGAAAGCTGTTTTCAAGCATCTGAGAATCAAATTGCGATCGTTTTTCAATCTGAAGAGGAGGAATGGCGACACATTTGGACTTACGGCAAACTGAATACGACCAGTAATCAAGTGGCGAATGGTCTGGTGAATGCTGGATTTAAGCCCGGAGATCCGATCGCCGTCGCTTTGCCCATGACCGCAGAGTCGGTCGCAATTTATCTGGGAATTATTAAAGCCGGATGCGTTGTGGTCTCGATCGCCGATAGCTTTGCCCCGGCTGAAATTGCAGCCCGGCTACGAATCGCCAAAGCAAAAGCGATTTTTACTCAGGATGAAGTGCTGCGCGGCGGCAAACGGCTGCCCCTCTACGCCAAGGTCATGGAGGCGGATGCACCCAGGGCGATCGTTTTGTGTCGTCGCGAATGTTTTTTAACAATGCGTCCAGACGATTTGAACTGGGCGCAATTTATCAGCCGCGATGGAAAATTTGAGGCGATCGCCGTTTCGCCCTCTGCCCCCACGAATATTCTTTTCTCTTCGGGAACGACCGGAGAACCGAAAGCCATTGCCTGGACGCACACAACTCCGATCAAGTGCGCGGTAGACGGACATTTGCATCACGATATTCATCCCGGCGATGGGGTTGCCTGGTCTACCAATTTGGGCTGGATGATGGGACCGTGGCTCATTTATGCCACCCTGATTAACCGAGCGACGATCGCCCTTTACGATGGCGCACCTACTACACGAGCTTACGGACAGTTTATTCAGGCGGCAGGCGTGACGATGCTGGGAACCGTTCCCAGTTTGGTGAACGCCTGGAAAACCACAAACTGCATGGCAGGCTTAGACTGGAGCGCAATCAAAACCTTTAGTTCAACCGGAGAATGCTCCAATCCCGACGATATGCTGTATCTGATGTCGCTGGCTGGCTATAAACCGATCGTCGAATACTGCGGCGGCACGGAGATTGGCGGCGGCTACATCACTGGAACTGTCATTCAGCCCTGTATTCCCGCAACCTTCACCACACCTGCACTTGGCTTAGATTTTGTTATTCTGGATGAATGCGATAGTCCATCTTCACAGGGTGAAGCATTTATTATTCCACCGTCGATCGGATTATCCACCGAGCTATTAAATAAAGATCATCATCAAGTTTACTTTGCCGATATCCCCACCGTTCCCGGAATGGATGTTCCTTTAAGACGGCACGGCGATCGCATTGAGCGGCTTTCAAACGGCTATTATCGCGCCCACGGTCGCAGCGACGATACCATGAACTTAGGCGGTATCAAAGTTAGCTCTGCCGAAATCGAGCGGGTTTTGACTCAACCCGAAGCCGTTGCTGAAGTTGCCGCGATCGCCGTAGCCCCTGCCGATGGCGGGCCCTGCCAGCTTGTGATTTACGCCGTAGTCGCGCCCGGAGTTACCCTGAGTGCGATTGACCTAAAATCCCTGCTGCAAGCCACCCTGCGCCAACAGCTCAATCCGCTATTCAAAATTCATGATGTTGTCATCGTCGATGCTCTCCCCCGCACCGCTTCTCAAAAAATTATGCGGCGAGTCATGCGCGATCGATACCGATTATCCCATCCTGTGCTCGACCCTTCCTCACCCCAAACCGTTTCCCCTTCTGAAACCCTGACCCCTCGCCCTTAAACATTATTGCCCCCTAAATCTCCTCCCCACCATGCCTTCCAATACCTACCTCATCGCCGCTACCCGCACCCCCCTCGGACGCTTTGGCGGCAGTCTTTCTAGCCTTTCTCCGGCAGAACTGGGAGCGCAGGCAATTCAGGCAGTGCTGACCCAAGCTAATGTTCCAGTGGAGGCGATCGATTGCTACATCTTGGGCAACGTGCTGCGGGCAGGACACGGACAGCATATTCCCCGGCAGGCGGCTCTCAAAGCGGGCATTCCCCCGGAAGTCAATGGGTATGCGATCGACATGGTGTGTTCCTCTGGCATGATGAGTTTGCTCAACGCCACGATGATGATTCAAACGGGTCAGGCAGATCTGGTGCTGGCAGGAGGCATTGAGTCGATGTCTCAAGCAGGTTTTTTCCTGTCGCATCGCGCTCGCTGGGGCTATAAAACCTTGCTGGGTGCGCCAGAATCGCTGTCTGATATTTTGCTGCTCGACGGACTGACTGATGCCACGCGAGGAGAAGGCATGGGCGAACAGGCAGAACGATTGACCGCATTCTATGGATTTAGCCGTGCGGCACTCGACGAGGTTGCGTTTCACTCTCATCAGCGAGCGGTAGCGGCTCAGGCGCGAGGCACTTTTCAGCGAGAAATTGCCCCGGTTACAGTACAGAGCAAGCAGATCCTCCAGACGATCGATCAAGATGAGGGCATTCGTCCTGATACAACGCTGGAAAGTTTGGCACGGCTGCGTCCTGCCTTTCAGCCAGCAGGGGTACTCACTGCCGGAAATAGCAGTCAGCTTACAGACGGTGCGGCGGTGTTGCTGCTTGCTAGCCCATCTGCGATCGATCGCTACGGGCTAAAACCGATCGCTAGAGTGCTGGGTGGCACAATGGCCGGAGGCGAGTCCTGGCGATTTCCCGAAGTTTCAGTCTGGGCAGTAAAGAAGCTGCTGGATCAAATCAATATGACGATCGCGGACATTGATTTATTTGAAAATAATGAAGCCTTTGCAGTCAGCAGTTTACTGTTTCACCATCTATTAAAAATTTCTCCTGAACAGCTCAACGTGAACGGCGGAGCGATCGCTTTAGGACATCCGATCGGTGCATCAGGAGCCAGAATCGTGGTGACGCTATTAAACGCGCTACAGGAACGCAATCAACAATTCGGCATTGCATCAATTTGTCATGGAACAGGAGGCGGAACGGCGGTCGGGGTGGAGCGGGTGTAGGGAAGTCATTTAGAATTTCAAATGGACACCGCCCGAATTGATATGAGGATGAGCAGAAGGACGGATGGCAGCGGAAAGGGAAAGCGGGACGATCGAAGCAAGTTTGAAAAAGCCTGAATTTTAGCAGCGATAGGAATTCGATCTATGCGTGTTGGTCTTGGTGGGGCAGGAACTTTCTTGGTTTATTTCATTTATACAGCCGTGATTTTGTCGATCGGCAGCTCGGTTGTGTTTCAGCTCAGCCGGGAAAGCGGCATTCCGCAGCAGATTGCGATCGTGGGCGGCGTGATTGTGGGGGCGATCGGCTCTTACTTTAACCGAACCGTGATTCGCCCGATCGCCGCTGATGATGAACAGACGCTTCTGAATCAGGTGAACAGAGGGCTGACCGGGTTGGGCTATCAGCAGGTTGAGCAGATTGACGACGAAGTGTTTGTGTTTCAAAAAGTGGTGCGTCAATGGCTATCGAGCAAGGTGTATGTGCGCGTTCAGCCCCAGCAGGTCACGATCGCCGGACGGGTTTCCCAGGTGCAAAAGCTTCAGGAACAGCTCAATACGGGCGAACTGAGCCAGGCGAGCTAAACAGGCAAGTGAGAGCCAAAATCGATTACCAGGGCAACGGGCTGCCGTCCCAGGAAAAAAACTGACCGCTATGTTCGGGCTGCAAGGTGCTGATCACGCTGAGAAGCTGGCTCACTGTGCGATCGACGCTAAACAGTTTCTCAGGCGGCACATTGCGCTGAAAGGGTTTCGAGAGCTGTGTGTCGGTTGTGCCCGGATGCAGCATGACCACGATCGTCTTCGGACTTTTGCGGCTATATTCGATCGCTGCCGTTTTCATCAGCATATTCAGTGCCGCCTTAGAAGCTCGATAGCCATACCAGCCACCGAGTTGATTGTCGCCGATGCTGCCAACCTTAGCAGAGATACTGGCGAAGATGCTGGTTTCGCTATGCTTCAAAAGCGGCAACAGATGTTTTGCCAGCAAAATTGCCCCGATACTATTGACCTGAAAATAGCGCAGCATCGGTTCTGCTTTAATTTGCTGAAGTCCTTTTTCAGGCTGAATCTCGTCATCGTGTAAAAGTCCGACGCAATAAATGACGAAATGTAGTTGATTCACCTGCGATCGGATTTGCTGAACGGCTGCGGCAATCTGTTCTTCGTCGGTAATATCCATTGCAACAAGCGTCAGACGACCCGGAAATTGCTGAGCGAGCTGACTGAGTTCCGGCGTAGCAGGTTCGCGATGGGCGGCAAAAATGCGATGCGAAGCAGTTCCCCCGGCGGGGTAATCGACCCGTTCATCCTGAAGCAGCTTTTGCACGAATCCCAACCCGATGCCGCGATTTGCGCCCACAATCAGCGCATTGATCGATCGCACGTCTGCCAATCCTGCCATGTTCACCTTTTTATCCACTGAGACTATTATCGCTGATAAGAAATGGGGCTGCGTTTTAAAGTCCCCCACAACCGGGTGCCAGAAGGGGATATAACGGAGGCAATGCCAGACATTTGCTATTTTTTGTCTAACCTTTAATCAATCCTCAAGGGGAATGCAAAAGCGGTCAAGCAGAGTTAAAAACTTCCCCGATTTTCCCCGATCGCTAATTAGAGTAATGGCTATCTCCCCTCGGTCTTCCCGCAGGCCCTCCTCTATCAATCTGTAAATCTCAATCTGCGAATCTCAACCTGCAAATCTCAACCTGCCAAATCTCAATCTGTGAAGTCTTTTCGAACGATGACTGGCACACGATGACTGGCATCAGTAGACTGGGCTAGACTTGCTAAGGGCATCATTTCTCAGGGCATTATTTAGCTTCAAAAATATGGGTGCTTACGGCTAGCACTGTTATCTAATAGAACATTATCGAATAGAACATCAGCTCAATTGGAAGGATTGACATGATTACACTCGCACGTCTCACCCGGAAATGGGTAGTGCTTTCATCCCTGTGTGGGCTTGGCTTGACAGTGACCGCTCCGATCGCTCAGGCACAGTTATCAACACCCACGCCGCAAGTGCAGCCCTCGTCTAGCCCCCCAGCGCAATTGTCACCCGTGCCCCAAGCGGGAAGCACTCTGTACGATCGCGCTCAGCAGGAGCTACCTAGCGATATGTATGTGCTTTATCGAGTGGTAGAACGCATTGCGCGGGCAAATGGATTAGATGCCAGTCCCTGGAGAGTCGAGATCGTGCCTACCTACGACAACTATGCCTTTGCCGCTCAACCCAATCTGGTTGCAGTGCATCGGGGTTTGTTAGACCAACTCGCAGGAGATTCTTCGGCGATCGCTTGCATTGTGGGGCGAGAGATGGGGCATAACGTCAAACGCCACCTTGCCCTGGGTGAGGAGCAACGAGCAGAACAGCAAGCGCAACTGGCAGAACAGCTTAGCCAGCAGGCCGTAGCCCAAAGCCAGGAAATGGCAGACCAAGCCAGAAATGCGGCGACAGCAGGAAGTGTTTTAGGAACCTTAGGCGGCTTTTTGGGCATCCTTGGTCCGGTAGGGGCGATCGGCGGTAGCGTGTTGGGTACTGTTGCAGGAGCAGCGATCGACGGCCCTGAAGACACTACCGAGGAGATGATGGAAGACTATAACAACCAAATCGCTCAACTGGATGAAAAGCTAGATGCCGCAGCTCGGCAGCAGGAATTTGAAGCCGATGAAGCCGGCTATCTCTACGCGACGCAGGCAGGCTTTGAGCCAGAAGGGTGCCTCAGGGCAATGACAGTGTTAGAGCGTATCCCCGGTGCAGAGCCTAACCCCGACCAGCCGTCGATGCCCGATCGCAGGATCGCGATGCAGCAGTTAATGACCGAGCGTCCCGCAGACAGTCTAGTCTCCACGGGTGACGCTAAACTCACCTTGACCCAGCCACTCGCCTACGAGGGTTTGTCGAGAGATGGGAACTCCCTACGCGTGGCTCCCCGATCCGGTGGGTCTAGCGATATCGATCGCATTTTGGGTAGATAGTGGTCACTGGGTGAATTAACTGGGTGAATTGAAGCGATCGCTCAGAGGTGTCAATCCGTTCAACTTTCTTGGGCTAACCGGTTTTCATTCTGATTTTCGTTCTGACGAAGCTGGTCGTGCCTGTTTTCTGATCGTACCTGCCTTACTGATCGAGAAAATCGTACAGAATCTCGTCGGGTTCCTCTTCGATCTCTTCGTAGGCGAGCGGCTGCACTTTGCCGTTTGGCTGAATCACCCAGCCCAAATTTTGCCCAAACGAAACCACTTCGGCATCCTGAGCCGTTCCCCCAACCGGATAATGAGAAGTCGATCGACCCTCTGGCGGTTGCTTCGCAGTTTCTGGAAAAGAGAATTGGCGTTCTGGCTCCAGAAAGCTTTGCAGCACTTCGTCCGGTTCATCTTCGATGTCGTCTGAGATGTCGGCGATCGGGGGGCGGGGCAGCGAATGACCTTCCAGACGGTTCAGGCGATCGCTCAATAGGGTCAGTAGTGCCTCTGTGCGGGCAAGCCGCGCTTCGATCGGGCTGGAATTTTCTTTTAGTGATGGTTTTGAGGCATTAGATTGACTCGCAAAGTAGTCTGAAAGCGCGATCAGCACTGCCTCTTGGATCGATGCCAGGTTACGCGACTGCCGCAGAGTTTCCAGGCGATCGAGCAAAGGTTGAGGCAGTAGAACCGCAATGGCAGAAAGGTCAGAAGTCATGGGTTTCAGGCGTATTTTTCTGGAGGGATCATCCCTTCACCTTAGCAGACCGCTTCTCCGGCAAATTACGGAGCGGAATCGCACGTCCTTCGTAAAATTGCCGCTTCAGTCGGTTTAAGCCCAGCCAACCCAGACCCACCAATCCGCCCACGCCAACAGAAACTGCTACCGGAATTGCTGCCGATTGATTCAGCAGAACTGCAAGCAAAGGCGTTCCCAGCCAAACAATCGCTCCTAGAAACAGGATTACCGTCTGGATTTGCTCAATCCTGCTGAGGGCAGTTCGGCAGCTCTGGCAGTGCTGGGTATGAGAATGATAGCGATCGAGCAGAATTTCTTTTGAAAGGGGTGGCGTGAGACGATCGCCCGGAAAGGGATCAGCCTGAAACTGATTCACCCACTGCCGTAGCGCAGATACAAAGGCATCGGCTTTCGTGGGCAAGTAGAATGCCTTACTCACATTCGCCCCGCCCCCCATTTGTTCCAGATAGCGTTCCTGATGATGCAGAAAAATCTGGTCGTCTTCCAGTACGCTGTTTTGCCCAATGTGAGAATACCAACGCGGCGTGAGTCGAATTGCCAGAGCCGGAATTTTAGACGAGAACTTGAACGGAAAACGCGCAAACACGCGACATTCCCCTTTGCGAATCGGCGTCGCGTAAACCACCGTCATGGTGCGCCCAAACTGTTTCGAGGTCAGGTCATGCCACATAAAATTGGGAGCAACAAAACGGCTCGTCTGTCGTCCCAGCGTGCCCCGACGCGGACCTTCTTCCCAGACTCCAGAAAACCCTTGCTTGCCTGATTCGACCACTTCCAGTTCAACCGAACTAGCATTGCTGCGGTTGCCGACCGATCGATGATGGGTAAACGGCACATGGCTTGAATCCAGTACGTTTTCCAGCAGCGTCAGGGCATCATAGGGCAGATCGCGAAAGGTGTTGAGGCAAACCCATTCATCGGGCGATTCTGCCATCGCGTCAATTAGAGGGACTTTTACTCGATCAGCATTTTCCGCTTTGCCCGGATATACAAACAGCAACCCCTGCTGCACCGTTGCTGGAAACGATCGCACACAGGCACGCTTCGATGTTTCTGCCGATCCACCTGCGGGCTGCTGCGGAATACGATCGCATGCGCCTTCTGCCGTAAATGCCCAACCGTGGTAAGGGCACTCCAGCAAGCCATCGTCCGCAATTCTGCCTTCGGAAAGGGGCGCGAGACGGTGGGGGCATTTGTCTTCTAAGACGCACCAGGATTCGGTTTTACTATCCCACCAGATCACCAGATCCAGGTCGAGCAGGGTAAACGGCGTGGGCTGGGTTTTATCCAGATCTTCGATATAGAAAATCGGATGCCATGCCTCAAACCAGTCGAAGCAATTGGGGTCGGTTCCACCCGCAGGTAGACTTGACTGAGCGATTTGATTGCGGGAATCAAGCGCTTGAAATGCGATCGACGTTTCCATACGTTTCCCCTTACTCTTTTCGAATCACTGTTCTCGAATCAGACGATCAAGTCGCTATTCTCAAATCAGACGATTGATTCTAATCTAGCAAATATGAAGGAATGTTAAGGAGTGCGGTTGCCCTCCGCAAATTCACGGTAGATTCACGGCAAAGTCAAGGGTGACGAATCTGCCGATACCGCGCCTCGATCAGCGAGTAAATGCTGTAGGCAATGAACCCCAGCGCCACAATGCCCAAAAGCCAGGGTCCGAAGGGTTGCGCTGCCAAAGCTGCCAATGCTCCGCCTAATCCTCTCGCTTCGTTTGCATTTTGACGTAGAGCCGCCAGCGTCAGGAATAAGCCAATGATGCCGAATACAATCCCCCGCGCTGCGATACCAAACTGACCAAGCCGCTTAGTCCACTGCCGCTCGCTTTCGCTCATCAGGTTCAGGTTGAAATGACGCTGAAATTTGGCTATGAATGCCTCATACAAGTAAGCAAGCCCGACGCCAATTACGACCAGTCCTGCCAGTCCAACCAACCACCGCCCAAAGGGTTGCGCCATAAAGCGGGCTGTCCAGTCCTGGGTTGAGTCACCGCCACTGGTGGGATTTCCCATAATCAGCTTGATCGCAGTCAATGCCAAACCACTGTAGGTGAGCGCGCTCAATCCGTAGCCAATGCGCTGCGCGATTTGTTTTGCTTTGGTTGGTTCGCCTGCGTGTTCAGGATCAAAAATGGTTTGGACGAGTCGCCAGAGCGCATATCCGATTAGCCCGATCGTCACCAGTGCCAGCAGAAATTTGCCAAATGGTTGGGTCACGATCGTAGACAGTGCGCCGCTGGAGTCGGTCGTTTTGCCCCCGGTGCCAAAAGCTGCCTGAGCTGCCAGCAAACCCACCACAAAGTACACAATGCCTTTTGCCGCAAACCCCAATCGAGCCAGTTTTTCAATCCACGGATGGGATGCTGCCCGTCTTGCAGGCTGCTCAAGGTTGGAGAGGGGACTGTTGTGGCGAGCCATTTTAGTTTCTCAAGATAATGCTGGTGGATTGCGGCACGACAGCGTATTGGCTGATTTCAACCTGCTGAAATCAAGTTTTAACGGGTTACGCAATTAATGCTTAGCCTACAAATCTCGTAAGAAGTTTGCGTCTGCGAAAGGGTAGAACTTTTTGAGCAAGGATTTGAGCAAGGGGAAGTTGGACGATTTTTTTCCAAATGTTTTCCCAATGGAAATTTCGGGGCGATCATCCTTAATCATCCGGCATTGCTGAATGGAAATCGGATTCTCAGATAGGGAGTTCTGCGCCAGGGGTGGTTTGCAAACGACCCTTACAGAATTCATATCCCTTGATTTACTCAATCACATCAACGTACTGCATGAAATTGAGCATCAGGTTTTGGGGATCAGATTGCTGAGGATTTCGCTTAGTTCTCCAGTATGTTTCCAGCCGCCGCTGAGCTTCGCGTGTTCGGGCATTGGCTCAAACAAATTGCCTTCCGAGGGAATCATGGGCTGATCGGTCAGGTGGTTTTTATCGACTTGCTCTGCCATCATCCGCTCATAAAGGTCAGGGGTGAGGGTGCTTTGCAGTGCCATCAAATAGCCGACTGTGCCGACGATTACTTCTCGCTGCGGATTTTTCACCAGACCCATGATCGCGTCCGCCACATCATCTGCGGCATAAACCGGATCCATTGCCTTGACTTTGCGCCCGGTGTAGTTCGCAGCCTGCTGAAAGATGGGCGTGTCGATTGTCGCAGGCAGAACCGTACAGACATGGATATTGGAGGCGTTGTCAAGGTGAAGCTCCATTCGCAGACATTCTGCCATCGCCCGGATGCCGTGCTTCGAGATTACATAGGCACTGGTGTAGGGCTGTGCGCCTAATCCCACGATCGAGGCAACGTTGATCAAATTGCCGCTGCCCTGCTGCCGAAACTGTTTCATTGCCGCCCGTGCTCCGTAAATATAGCCAAACAAGTTGGTTTCGATTACGCGCCGAAACGCATCTTCGGGAGCATCTTCGAATTTGGCGAATAGGGAAACGGCAGCATTGTTCACCCAGACATCGATTTGCCCAAAGGTGTCGATCGCTCTTTGCGCTAAAGCTTGTACTTGGTCTTCCTGCGTCACGTCGGTTGGCACTACGATCGCCGTTGCTCCCGCTGCCTGACAGGTTTCTGCGACTTCTTGCAGCGCGGCTTCCCGTCTAGCGGCTAAAACGAGCCTGGCTTGCTGCTGGGCAAACATCAATGCCGTCGCACGTCCAATGCCGCTCGATGCCCCGGTAATGACAATGACTGATTCTCGAATCGATCGCATTGCTTCTTGCTAACTCCCATTCATCAATTCGCGTTGCCTGGTTCAATCATGCCGCAGCTGATTCAGTCAACAATCTTGCTCGATCGCTGTTTTTATCTGACAAGACTAATACTAATCGTTGTCCAGCAATCTTGCTTCTGCTTCTGTCTCAAGGAAGACTCTTAGAACCTGCTTGAGAAGTTATGTTGATAGCCTAAACCTCAATACCCAGGGAGAACAAAGCTTTTTCCTGGCTTCAAAACCCTGCAGAATTGGGGAATTGAGGGATCAATCCAGGGCATCTACTCCTCTCTAAATCAGTTCCTCTCTAAATCAGTTCCTAGAAAATGTAGAGTTGTTCATAATTTCATCCGGATTTCATTTGGGCATTTTTCAATAGCCTTATCGCTTCTCGAATAACCTGTTGCCTGCAAAACATTGTTCGCAATGCATTTGCAATACATTGGTTCTGTAGACTTTGCCACTGCTGTCGTGTCAGTTAAAGCCTTGCACTACTTGGTGTTCTGCAACACATACTAACTCATAATTCAGTTCACTTGTCATTCATTGGAATAAAGCAAAAAAGAATAGAGCAAAAAAAACACAGGAGCATCTACGCTGTTTTCATTTTTTTAACTCTCCTTGAAATGGTATGAATTGAGCTACTGGAATTTACGTTTTTGCTAAGTTTTTGCGTAGCTTAATACCCTTCTCGAATTAATACCCTTCTCAAACGTCCTCAAAGTAAAATCTACCTTCTTAACTATGCAGATGCGTCAAACTTCTTCACTGAAAAGTCGCTTATTTCATGGGCTAATGTTTGGGGTTGCCGTAATTGCACGACTATGGCGAGCTGTGCGTCAAAAACTCAAACTAATGTTCTTTTATCAGCGCGGCAAGATAATACATTTATTCAAAGAGAATACGCAGCCTATCGCCTATCGTCCTAAAGTGCTGGTGGGGATCGCTCATATTGTTTCTCCTGAAGAAGCATGCGATCGTCAAAGGGGAGCTGCAAAAATTGAACGTTTTAGAAAAGCGTTAGATGGGCTATTTGACAGCTTCTCCCATTGCGATCTAGAGATCCTGGTGCAAACTTTACCAGGACGAAGCATTATTCATTTTCTGCCGCAATACCAGCAGCAGCGTATCCACGTCGAAGACCAACAAACCTGTGACTCTTATTATGTTCCCTACAGTGTCCAGGACAAGCTCATTGCTCGAAGATCTGAGTCTTTTGATTGGTTCTTATACATCGAGGATGATATTGTCATTCACGACAGTTCTTTCCTGGAAAAAATCATTCGCTTCAATCAACATTGCCCTGATCCACGGGGAATTTTATATCCGAATCGCTATGAGATGTACGAAGGAACCAAGCGGTATATCGACCTAACCATTGGAGAGACGATCGCATGGGATCGGCTATCCACTTTTGAAATTGATGGCCTTAAATACGCTGAGTGCGAAAATCCTCATGCTGCCCTTTACTGCCTCAGTGCGGAACAGTTAAATCAGTGGGCACAATCGAGCCGAGATTGGCAACATAAAGACTTTATGGTTGGTCCCCTGGAGTGTGCAGCCACCTTCTCTTTGCTGGAATACTTTATTATTTACAAACCCCATCCTCAAAATATGTACTACCTTGAGGTTGAACACTACGACACGAAATACTCTCAGCTTTGTCCAGCTCTTAACTCTCCTTACACCGTATCGTCTGTTCGCGGTGTGCTGAGTCCTGGCAAATAGGAAGTCTAGTGTCTGGGTTTTTCTTCACTAACACTGAGCCGCCTCAGCCGTTCTTTTGCGTTCTAATCATTCCTAGCTCCTCGGCAATCTTGGCTCCTTAAAAATTGCTATCAGGCTCAAAACTATCCAGGCTCAAAATCGGGTCAGAGCGGGTGCGATTCCTCCTTTGAAGAACTGTGGAGCAATCCGTTCTCCGTACGGGGTATGATAAAGATTAAGAATTTGTAACAGGCGAGGCAGGCAGAGATGGTGGAGCGTCCAATCAAAAAATCGGAACGGCAGGCAGCCGCAGCCGAAGGCGGAGAATCAACTGAGACCCAAATGGTTGAGACCCAAACGGTTGAGACCCGAACGGTTCGCCCGCAGCCCAAACCTAAAGGAGAGCGATCGAATCGAGATGGAGACCAAGAAAATGGCGGGCGGGACAATCGCTCCGGTGGTCGTGAGCAGCGCGGCAAAGGTCGCGGTAAGGGTGGTCGGGGCGATCGGGAAGCTCCGGCTCCAGTCAACATGGCATTTGTGCGTGGTCCCAAACCCGTGAAGCCTGTTGTGAAGGAAGAAGAACCTGCGATCGAGGAATTGGCTGAAGCAGCGGAAACGACCGAAGAAGCCGC
The DNA here is from genome assembly GCA_014695325.1 of Cyanobacteria bacterium FACHB-502. Lineage (GTDB taxonomy): Bacteria > Cyanobacteriota > Cyanobacteriia > Elainellales > Elainellaceae > Leptolyngbya_A. The sequence goes on from JACJNZ010000039.1 coordinate 198,982, forward strand.
TGAGACTGCCGAAGCCACCGAAGCTTAGCGTATCTGAGCCAGGAGAAGCAGCCTAACTGGGAGGACAGACGACGGCTTTGACTCAATTGCGTCTTAATAGTCGCAGGATGTTCTCCCAAATGTTGTTTACCTCTCCCCAAACATCTTGAACCTCCACTCCAAAACCAAACTGCAACACCAGCACAATTAGAACAATCCCGATCGCCGTTGTGATGGCAGCCCGCACCACCTTCAGCAGGAAGCCAATCAGCAGAAACAAAATGACGATCGCGCCAACGAACAGAATGGTGTTCATGCAGAAACGGGACTCAGCAATCTTCTAACATAGCGGAGTTTGCCGGATTCGTTAATTCTCGTTTTTTATTGAGAGACAACATCCCGCAGAAGTATCCCGCAGAAATGTTCGTCAGCCGGATTCATTTAACGCAAGTGCTTAACTGCTAACGGCTGAGAACTTCCTCTGAATTGTAAAGCTCTGGTTGCTGAAACGACTGGCGAGCAATTTCAAATTCAGTTCTCAGTGCCTTGCGATCGCCTTGTGCCACGAGCTTAGACAGGCGATCGGAAGTGTTCACCAATCGCTGAATCGCATCGCCACAATCCTGAGAAGCCAGCATCAGCTCTAGCGATAAAAAATCGTCTTGAGCAAACAGGCGGCGAATGCTGTCAATCACTGACCGATATAAGGGAGTGGCAAAATCGAGACTATCTTCAATGTCGATGCCTTCCTCTGCCAGAAACACGCCCAGACTGAACGTGGAAAAATGTCGAATTGCCTGCACCACTATCATCATGCGATCGTGTTCTTCGGGCGTACAAGTTACAATGCGACCCGCTTCTGCTTCAACCAGGTCAAAAAACCACTGAAGGGCTTCTGGTTGCCGTCCGGGACACACCACCATTGTTTGAGACTGAAACGAGGCAGTGCCAAACCCAAACATCGGATGCAGCCCCACTACTGGTCCCGCATGATGCTCTAGCATCGCCTGCAGAAACGGAGCCTTGACACTGGTAATATCTGCCAACACGGTGGTTGGAGCCAGATAAGGAACGACTTTTTGAATCACCGCGATCGTCGCTTGTAAGGGAACGCAAAGCAACACCAAATCTGCTCCGTCTAACAGAGCCTCTGCGCGATGCCAGTCATTTTGTTCCAAAATCTGAACCCGGTGCCCCGCAGCCGTGAGCCGCTCCACAAAGAAACGTCCCATCGTGCCCCGTCCCCCTACAACGGTGATCGTTCGCACTAGTTCAAGCCGCCGACGTTTTTGAGGTGTATTCATAGAAATACCGTTTGAGAATAACGCTGCCGTCAACGGAATCCTGGGACAAGGAGCGCTGATTCGCCTCGCTCCCAGGATCAAATGCGATCGACCTTATCGAGTTGCCGGGATTGCTACTTGATTTGCTTCAACGTTCTGAGCAGCGCTCGGTAGCTCGATCGCAGGGGGCTGCCAATCCGCAGGCATTTTCGAGAAGGCTGTGAAAATGGCAGGCTGTCCCTGTGCCATCGCTTCCTCGATTTGGCGATAAAATCCCTTCCCTGCCTTTTGCGAGAAGGTGACTTCAAGCTCTTCTTTCATACTTTTGGGACGCTGGACATATTCTGCAAAAGAATTTTCGACCGGGCTGAGTTGGGAATATCCCTTACAAAAAAGCTGCTTGAGTAACCCGTAGGAATCACGCTTAGAAATCGGTTCGCCTAAGATCTCGCAGCCATACTGCTGTAACCGCTCGGCGAAGCTGTCCAGGTTATTGGTGTCGTAGGCAACGTGCTGAATACTGTGATCCCCATGCTTTTCAGCAAATAATGTCACTTGAGACTTTTCTTCGCGATCGATGCCTTCCACCAGTGCGATCCCAAACGTCCCGTAATCAATACACCACAGCTTCATGCTGCTTCTAGGATTACTGGGATCAACATCGTCAATTCGAGTAATCAGTTTTCCACCTTCAACTTCAATGTGAAACCATGCCCACTTTTCAATCATTCCGCTCGCGCAGGCATAGGTTACATGATCAACTTTCACTAAATGGCTCATTTTTTCTGCTCTATTTTGTTGATTAATGGTGAACTTACATGATTCGTTTGGGCTGTCAGAGAGTTTGGGCTATTCAGCAATGGTTTGAATCTGCACAATCTAAACCTGCTTGATTCGATCGAGCCTTATTCAGGCAATGAACTCTGTAAAGATACACCTTGAAAAATTTGGCAATTTCCGGTTCTAAGTAGGGCGATTGCTTCCTGCGTGGGTGCATTCGGGGCAGCAATGAGACTTTGCCTTACACAGGGCTTCTACCCCTATACTCTGTTCTCAGCGGATTGGCTACAGTGACCCCTACTGCCCTGAAGCCAAGAACCTAATTCAGCGATATCAATTGCAAATACAGGGATTGACGAATCGAAGTAAAGAGTTTGGGAAAGACAACTAATGACAAAGACAAACCAAATTAGCTTTACTTCAAAGGATTCCCTCTGTCCTTATGAATTCCTTGTAGACCATAAGCAATTTAATCTCAGGAAATCTCAAAAAATTCGGGAATGCGTATTCGCGTCTATCCGTAGGCTGATTTGCTATGTGTAAATCTTAGAAAGAGGTTCTCTAAAGCACCAGTGGTTACACGGAAACTTTATAGCCGAGGCTCAACCTGTGAAGTTGAGGTTAAACTGCGAGGTGTGGTTTTCCCGGAGAGGGCTACTCAAAACAGGTTGGCTGGAACTTTAGTCACTCACTAATGTGATTTAAATTCTATTACTTTCTGACACAGGGTTCGGAAGCTCTGAGGGGATTAGCGCGATTGGGTTCAGTTGCCCATTTCCTTTTTAATCTTCCTTGAAACGGAGTCTCCATCCGGATTTTACTTTGTCAAAGATATCAGCGGAATCCACATTCTTTTGTGCATCCTCCCAAGACTCTTCAAGCTCGCTTTAAGAAACAGAGATTTTAGAATGTAAAAATCGATACATTCACTGAGCAAACGGCAGAGAAATGTTCAGGGTGAGGAGAAATTTTGCAAAAGCCGTGATACGGCCGCGAACTCACTGAGCCACAGTCCTCTAGAGCTTAAAGAGCGTGTTAAGTAGTACTGCATCATCGGTAATTCATACTTATCTAAATAAATGACAGCCATTTGTAGAACCTGGAAGGCTCCACCAAGTGCCTCATTTCAAGGAGTTCTGCTAATTGCTTCAGGCATAGCCCCCAAAAACCCTATGTATCCTTTCCGTAAACTTGCGGTTGGTAGCTAGACGCTCATCAGTACAGCGTGCTAATAATCTTACAAAAGATACGGAAATTCCCGTATTGAGATTACATCTACGTCAGTTTCATTTATTCCCTGTGATTTAAGCTACAAATAAGGATTTATGAGCAGTAATCGCCTCGACGAGACATTGGCAACGCCTGCACCGGATTCAGAAACTGTAATGGGCTTGGAAGCACAAAATTGCTCTCCGACGGCAACTGCTCAAGGCACATCGATCGCCTCTTCATCCACTCACCCGCATGACCACGGACTGAGCAATGAGGAAGTATCAATTTTGCAACTGCCCAGCGATTTTGCAAAAACTCCGGCTACTTGTTATCAACCGGGATACCATTCCTTTGTCTTCTCTGAGGATTGGAATCGATTGCTAGTCACCGAGAATCAAACAGAGCCAATCGATGAAAAACCGCTTATCCTGACTGCGTTCAAAGTACTGCTTGCTCGCTACACTCAGCAAGAAACGATCGCGGTGGGCGTCAATTTGGTTGATATCCATGCGGATGCGATTCACATCAACGCCAGCTCTCAAACTTGCAGCCAAATCGTGATCGAGCAATCGGCTCAGACGCTGATGCAGCAGAGTTCTGCAATCCTTGAACAAAATGCTGCGGCAGGGCAGACAGGTTTAGCACGATCGCAGTGCCCGGTTGCCCTTACCTTTTTAAGCGGCGATTGTCCGTTTGAGACGCCTGACCACGGCATAACCTGGCTCCAGAACCACAGTCACGAATTCAATGACAATGCAGATCTGCACTTGGTCGTTGTGCCATCAGAGCAGGGTGTAGCAGGCATTTGGCTCTATAACGCAAACTTGTTTTTGCCGGAAACCGTGCAGCGTCTGTGCGGTCACTTTCAGACCGTCCTGACTGGAATTCAACAATCGCCCGCCTGCCCCATCTCACAGCTTCCCTTGCTGACCGCTGCCGAACAGCATCAGCTCTTAGTAGAATGGCGTGGTGCAACGGCTGATTATCCGCAGGTTCCCGTGTATCGGACGATCGAGTCTTTTGCACAGGAGACACCTGAGGCGATCGCGCTGCGTTTTCAGGATCAATCGCTTACTTATGCCGCTCTGAACGAACGTGCAAATCAGCTTGCCCATTATCTCAATCATTTAGGCGTAGCGGCGGGCGATCGCGTTGCGGTTTTCATTCAGCCCTGTTTAGAGATTGGCACTGCTTTACTGGGAATTTTCAAAGCGGGCGGAGTTTATGTTCCCCTCGACCCGACCCATCCGGCAGAACGGCTTGCAGTCATTCTCGAAGATACGCAGGCGAAAGTAATTCTGACTCAATCCAGCCTGTTGCCTCATCTGCCAGAATCGACAGCTCATGTGATTTGTTTTGACCAAAGTGAGGAAACAATTCGCGCTTTTCCGGCACACCCTCTTCAGAACGGGGTTGACCCGGATCAGACCGCGTATATTATTTACACCTCTGGCACGACTGGAAAACCCAAAGGTGTCATGGCAAGTCACCGGAATTTAATCAACTACATTCTGGCAACTCAAGAAAAACTTGGATTTAATCAGCAGGATGTTATCCCTGCGATCGCCCGTTTTACGTTTAGTATTTCTTTGTTTGAACTGCTCTCGCCGCTCGTTACAGGCGGAACGCTGGTTGTTTTAGAACGGGAACATATTTTAGATTTTCCCCGGCTCGCTGAAACGCTGGAACAATTAACAATGCTGCATACGGTTCCGAGCTTAATGCGGAGACTGGTGAATTACATCCAGGAACAAGGACTAGACATCCAGAAATTTCACAAAGTAAAACATGTATTTACAGGCGGCGATATTGTTCCTGCTGATTTGCTAGAAGACTTAAAAAAAGTTTTTGCCAATGCCAGCGTCGGCGTTTTGTATGGCTGTAGTGAAGTGAGTTCTCTCTGCGCCACATTTCCTGTACCCCGTGACCAAACGATCGCGAAAAGTCGGGTGGGTAAACCGTTTAACAATGTTGTGATTCGTCTTTATGATGCTCAGCAGAACTTAGTGCCGATCGGCGTTCCCGGTGAAATTTATGTCGGGGGTGCAGGCGTCACGCAGGGTTATTTAAATCGCGCAGAATTAACTCAGGAGAAGTTTGTCGCGATCGATGGACACAAGTTTTATCGAACGGGCGATCTAGGACGCTTTGGAGCCGATGGCAATCTGGAATTTCTGGGTCGAGCAGATTTTCAAATCAAACTGCGCGGAATTCGGATTGAACTGGGCGATATTGAGTCGATGCTGCGTCGATTACCCGGTGTCAAGGATGGCGTGGTTGCTGCTCATGATTTGGGCAGTGGGGAAAAGAGCCTGGTTGCCTACATCGTGCTAGATGCAGGTTTAGTCGGGGAGCAGCCTCAGACTGCCGTGATTGGCGAAATCCGGGAATTCCTGGCGACCCAACTGCCCGACTATATGCTGCCTGCCGCCTACATTGTGCTTGAGGCGATGCCCCTGAATGCGAATCAGAAAGTCGATCGCCGCGCGTTACCTTTGCCCTCACCAGAAAATCTAGCAGGTTCTCGTCCCTTTCTTGCCCCGCGCAATGCGGTAGAACAACAGCTTGCAGATTTGTGGCAGGCAATGCTGGGAATTCAACGCATCAGCGTTCAAGACAATTTCTTTGAACTCGGTGGAGATTCGCTGCTGGCGGTTGCCTTGGTGACTCAAATTGAAGCCAAACTGGGTAAAAAGCTTCCCGTAAGTGCCTTTGTGACGGCTCCGACGATCGCTCAACTGGCAGCCTCGTTGAGTTCTACCCAAGAGCTGGAAATTCAAAACTCCCTGGTGCTGCTGCGGGAAGGTGGATCTGAGCCGCCCATCTTCTTTATTCATGATGGAGATGGAGAAATTCTGCTCTATCGCAACCTGGCTCATTGCCTCAAACCAGGGCATCCGGTGTATGGCATTCAGCCCTATAGCAGCAAAGGGCATTCGGTTCTGCATACCCGCTTTACGGATATGGCAGCCTACTACGTGAAGCAGATTCGAGCAATTCAGCCAGAGGGTCCGTATTTTCTCAGTGGCTTATGCGTTGGCGGAATTTTAGCGTTTGAAATGGCGTTGCAGTTGCAGCAGCAGGGACAAACGATCGGCATGGTGGGACTAATCGATGCAGCCGATGTCGCCGCAGCAAAGCGATCGGGGGTTATTGCCAGTCGGCGGCTCAACAGTTTGTCTCAATCATTTGGCAAACATCAACACCTGGATCGAAAGCAACGTCTGCTTCGGGGAATGCTTGCGCTGGCAAAGAAGAGCCGCAATGTGCTTGCCTACGAAGTCGAATCTAGAATTAATCAAACCAGCAATACCCTGAAGGTCAAACTGCTCAGACATTGTCTCGATCGCGGCATGAAATTACCCGAATGTTTGCAGCCGCTTTCGCCACGAACCGTGTTTCAATTTGCTGGAAAAGATTACATTCCCCAGAAGCAATATCAGGGCGAAGTCTTGCTCTTCCGGGCGACCCAAAAAAGCGATGCGTTTGCAGGCACGTTGATCGATGACACGCCCTATTCCGAGTTGTTTAGCGATCCGCTCTTGGGTTGGGAACAGCGCGTGACAAATGGAGTAAAGGCGTATGATATTCCCGGCGGACATTCCAGCATGCTGCAACAGCCTAATGTGCAGGTTATGGCAGAAACAATGCAGGCATATATTGATGCAGCCATTAATGCAGCGATCACCCATCCGTCTCATCAACTTGTAAAAGAGCAATCTGAAGACGCTTCAGAGAATGCGATCGGAGAAGGAGAAATAGAATATTCCCTTGCATCTTAGAGAATCTGGGGCAAAGCAGCAAATCTGAGCAGGCAGTTCAGGTCACCCCATTCACACTCGTCTCATTCACACTCCCCCCATTCGCACTTGCCCCATTCGCACTGTTCAAACCTCCTCTAATGCAGCTCAATTCCCGTTTATAGATTGACTTTCAAGCTGACTTACAAACATTCGTCTCTTGATCCCATGAAAGAAAAAAGAAAATTGGTGCATTTAAGCGTTGCCGTCGTGCTTGGAGCCTGTTTATTGCTTTCGGCTAGAGCTGCTCGTAAAGCACTGTGGCACTATCAGGCCTCTCAGCCCCGAAAAGATGCTGACGCTGCTCTCCAGGTGGGCGACTCGAAACGGCTTTATGACTTGCACGTTTCATCTGCCTACACAGGGGAAAAGCCAACCCCACTTGTGCTTGCCTTTCACGGGGCTGCAGGGGATGGTCAGGCAATGGAACAAGTCACAGGACTAAATCAGATTGCCGATCAAGAAGGGTTCATTGTGGCGTATCCTGATGCTCTGCCACCTCGAAAACACTGGGACGCCCGGCGCGGAAGTGGTCCCGATACCTCGAATGATGTGGGTTTTATTGCAGCCCTGATTGATGAGCTGAGCCAGCGATATACCGTCGATCGCAGCCGGATTTATATCGTGGGTCTTTCTAACGGGGGAATGTTTGCCCAGCGATTAGCCTGTGAGTTGAGCGATCGAGTGACGGCGATCGCCGCCGTAGCATCCGCGATGCCAACCAATCTATCAACCACCTGCAACCCCACAAAACCCATTTCGGTACTGCTTATTAACGGCACTCAGGACGATCTGATTCCCCCGGTTGAGCCGGGAAAGGCACTGCTCTCCTTGCCGGATACAGTGAAGTTTTGGAAGGCACATAATCGCTGTTCTGCCGAAGCAGTGCGGAAATCACTGCCCCAAAATCCTCATCTAGAGCTTGAGACCTATGATCAGTGTGCCAATCAAACCCGCGTCATGCTTTCCACGATCGAGGGAGGCACCCACGGATGGGGCGATGATCCGATCTCTGGTGGAGACAATCTGGTTAAGCCGGGTCAGGAGATGAACGAGAGTGCTTTTATCTGGAGTTTTCTCAGCCAGCAGTCGAGCGAAGTGCAAACCTCATCTCAGCCACAGCAATCAACAACCAACAACTGATGTAAATGCCGAGATGGGTCTACCGATTGATTTTAATTGTGTCTACTGAACCCCAAATTACTATGGAAACCCTTGTTCATTCCACTGCTTCCTGCTCCTTACTCATCGTCATTGTGAATTATCGCACCGCCCGATTAACGGTTGACTGTTTGCAGTCGCTCGAAAGCGAAGTGCGAGCGCTGCCGGGTACTCAAGTCGTAGTCGTGGACAATGACTCCGGAGATTATTCGGTCGAAGCGATTCAGTCTGCAATTGATCAGCATGGCTGGCAAGCGTGGGCAACTGTTCTTGCCTCCAAGCACAACGGTGGCTTTTCCTACGGCAACAATCTGGCAATCCGTCCCGCGCTGCAATCTCCCAATCCGCCCCTTTATTACCTGCTGCTCAACCCTGATACTCAAGTGCGTCCGGGTGCTTTGAAGGCACTGGTCGATTTTATGGAACAGCATCCCACCGTGGGAATTACGGGGAGCAGCTTTGAAGATCGGGAAGGAAAACCCTGGGCGACGACGTTTCGATTTCCTTCGATCTGGAGTGAACTGGATAGCGGACTGCGCCTCGGCATTGTCTCCAAGCTGCTCTCAAAGTGGGTCATCGCCCGACCCATGACCGAAGAGGCTGAAGAAGTAGATTGGCTTCCCGGTGCGAGCATGATGATTCGGCGGCAGGTGTTTGAGTCGATCGGCTTGATGGATGAGGACTATTTCCTCTACTACGAAGAAACAGATTTCTGTCTCCAGGCAAAACGGGCAGGTTGGCCGTGCTGGTACGTTCCTCAAAGCAGGGTCATGCACATCGCAGGTCAAAGCACCGGAGTGACTGTTCAGGATACAATTCCCAAGCGATTACCCCAATACGTCTTTAATTCGCGCCGACGATACTTTGTGAAAAATCATGGCTGGCTCTATGGGGCGATCGCGGACTTAGCCTGGTCGATCGGCTACAGCCTGTGGAGCGTTCGTCGAGTCATTCAACGCAAACCCAATACCGATCCGCCCTACTTATTTCTAGACTCCCTACGGAACAGCGTATTTCTCAAGTTTAGGAGCAATTAATTCAGGATTTTTCAAGCCGTTCCGGAGAAGAGGGAGAAATAGAAAATCGATCGTCGTCACAGCATACCACCGTCCTTCCTAACCACTAGTAAAGTGAAGGACGATGTTTTGTTTTTTTGAACGAGTATGGCATGATCGGCGGCAAAAGCAGAACAAAGAATATAACTACTCACCAAGGCATTCGCTGCTATATTGAAACGCTCACACCCGATAATCAGTTGCATCTTTTAGAAGAGATTACTGCGATCGTGCGTCGTCGTATTGTTACAGAACTGAAACGCAGCATCACGGAACTAGAAGGATTAGGTAAGGAAATCTGGCAAGAAATTGATGCTCAGGAGTACGTTAATCAGGAATGCACTTCATAGAATGGCCGCTCATCACAACAATCTATTTGTTGCAGTTTAATCCACACTACAGCAGGAAGCCAAGACACTATTTGCGCTGATTAAGTTTCTTTAGTGAGTTAGATTGTTTAGATTCACTAATATTTTCAGCATCCTGCTTCTCAGAAATGGATTCTCTTGGCTCGCTATTTGTTTGAGATAATTCAGCCGAAGAAGAAAGATGTTCTTTTGCATTGCTCTCTAAAGCTTGCGTTGCTTGAGTTTCATTGTTTGCCTCAAAGGGTTCAATATTTTCCTCCTGGCTTGCCAAAAGTCCTGCGTATTTAATTCTCTCTAAACCCTTTTTGAATCCAGTATAGTCATCAATTGCTTTATTCATTTCAACGTCAAGCTTGTAATCACAGTGCAAGTTTTGGATTGCAGCTTTAATAGCCTCGATTTCCTGAACTGATTGGTTTTCTGAATTGGTTTCCAGTATGCCTTCGATCTCATCAAGTAGGACAACTCCATCCTCACGACTTGCCGAAATAGAGTGGAATGCTATAAAGTTTTTCTTTAGTCGTTCGATCTTTTGCGATAGCTTCTCATCTGTTAGCCGTTGTTGGGCACGACGCTGCATAGAATTTAATTGCTTAAATAGAATCCTAAAGTTGTGTTCAAATCTCTGAAGCGAAAGACGATTCTTCTCGTTTAATTCATCACGCTTAGACGACCATTCATTAACAACTTGAACAACATTTCTGGCGAAGCCTATTTTATTAATTTCTAAAGAGTTAGTTGAGTGCTTGGAAAGAGCAAGCTCTATAGCATCGAGAGTAGTTCGATTTTCTATGGTTTCTAGAACTGACTTCTCATCTAGAAAATCTACTTCACTTACTTTAAGAAATTCTTGCAAGTAAAGCTTAGATGCTTGTATGCAAATCGACAGAGGAATAATATCTTCTATCTCGATTTCTTCAGTGACGTTATCTTCAATATGAAATTGTTTCTTGAGATCGGCTAGTTTAAGAATGAAATGTTCTCTAAGTAAAGGTCGTCTATGTTGACCTCCTTTACCTAACAACTGCTTTTTAGCAGTTTCTCCACTAGTGTCACTATCTAGCAGTACAATTACTGCTGGTTGCTCAACATCCCTTCCGCGAGCTAAGTACACCAAATATGGAATATGCGAAGCTGATCCTGCTGGAACGATAGTGATTTGATTAAGATCCAAAGTTTCCAGATTAGGGGCGTTGTTGGCTCGAAGATAGGTTGTAGCCCCTGCAATAAGAATTTGATCAGCAATTCCCTCAACCATTAAATTACAATTTCCAATAAAAGCTGTTTCACCAACGTAAGCACCTATTGAAGATCTCAAAGGTTCATAGTGATTTCTAGCAGCATCCTTGACTACCCGTGTACCTTCATCTTCACTCCCTTTTTGCAATACTCGTATACGCTCTGCATAATTTTTATCAATAAGAAAAGGAGAATGAGTTACATATATGGTCTGAACTGGTCTAGTTAAATGCGAACTTGACTCAGGACTTGCAAACAAACTAAATATCTTGAGCAAATCTTGTTGAGCTTGACTTGATAAATAAGCATCTGGCTCATCCATTAGTAGTATCTCAGGTCTTTCAGGATGCGGTTCATGCGATCTGTACTGAATGTAGTAACTGAGAAAATATCGCAACCCCTGACTTCTCTCATCAAATGAGTACTCAGTTCCAGTCCTATCAGTTATAGTAAAAACTAGATTATAATCTCTTGCCATAACTCTTAAGCAAAAGTTGCGATCCTGAATCCAGTACCTTGGAAAGTTGAGATTAACTGATAACTGTCGATTTATTCTCTCAATGATTCCATTTGCATAACCTTGCATTCCATTTTCAATAGCATCAGCTAAGTCAATTAAGGCATTAGTGTCAACTTGACCGATTTTACAAATTAATTTGTAAGCAAGAGCATATTCGTTTTCTCTTCCAGCTCTTTCTGTAAGACTTAGATTGACTTCTTTAAGGGCTGATACAATTGATTGAATTGTTTTTTGTCCATCTTCTTGTGCTTGTTGGTTTAAAATAAAATTAGCTTTGCTAATTAACTCTGCATTATCACTCAGTTTATCAAGTGCATTTAATATTCCTCTTCTTTGGCTTGGATCCACAAGCTCAAATTTTTTGATATCTGAGTAATCTTCTTGCCCTATCTTAACTAATTTTTTGATAGGAACGCTGGATGGAAGCGCAACATTAGGCTTTATTCTGAAAACTTTAGGAAGTAATGATTGTATTGCTGCAGCCTTTTCGTCACTAACTTTATAAGGTCTATAGTCGCCCTTTTCAGGTAAGTAGCATATTAGTTTATCAACTTCGCTGCGGAAAATAAGAAAACGATTGAAAGTGATACTTTTAGGAATTTCTATAATTCTTCCTAATTGCTCTTTTTCTGAGTCTTCAAGACCAAACCACTCAGAACCAAAATCAGGATACTTTAGTTCGTTCTGTTTAACAGTGAAGAACGGGGAATATCGGCAGAAATCCTCTCTTCTTATTTTCTCCCCAGATATTGCCTTCTCGATGGCACTCAATAAATGAGACTTTCCGGATTCATTTGCTCCAACAATGGTTGTAATCTTTGGATCAATTGGAACTTCGATGTATGGATAAAAAGCATCGCCTATTGTTTCCCAAGGCTTAGGAACAACTCTGTCATCATTCTTTCTTAAAAAATCATCATTAAAAGACTTATAAAAGCGGACAAAAACAGTTTTGAGGTACATAAACAGGAACTATTGATAGGCTAGATACTTCTTATATAGCTTCTTAAGTTATATCAGTGTTTAGAGCGTAGGTAGCAATCAAAATTGAAAAACAACATGAAGTATTGGTATTACGAAAAGATTTCAACACACCTGCCCGGTACACCTTTCTATTCAAGAATGATTACTTATTTAAGTAATACTTAATCTTTATAGTAAGATGATCGCCCCTTCTCCACAGAAAAAGAGCGACCGCCTCACTTAACCATTCACTTAACCATTCACTCAACCATCAACAAATCTATTGTTCTGCACCTTCGATCGGGGCAAATCCCTGCCGCTGGATGTTTTCGCTGATGTGGCGGGGTTCGAGGAATTGCAGCAGGTAATCGGGTCCGCCTGCCTTGGAGCCAACGCCAGAGAGTTTGAAGCCACCGAAGGGTTGACGGGCAACGATCGCGCCTGTGATGTGGCGGTTGATATAGAGGTTGCCTACCTCGAAATCGGCTTCGGCTTTGGCGATGTGGGACGGGGTGCGGGAGTATAAGCCGCCCGTGAGCGCAAAGTTTGTGCCATTTGCAATCTCGATCGCCTGATCGAAATTTTGCGCCTTCATCACAGCCAGAACGGGACCGAAGATTTCTTCCTGAGCGATCGTCCCGGTGGGCGAAACGTCTGTAAAGATAACGGGTCCGACAAAGTAGCCCGATTCAGGGGAGGGCAGCTCAAGCGCGAGAGTGGCTTCCTGTTTGCCTTGCTCGATGTATTCGCGGATGCGTTTTTGTGCCGAGGCATCAATCACGGGTCCGACTTGCGTGCTGGGAGATTCGGCTACGCCCACATTGAGCGATCGCGTAGCTTCGATCAGACGATTCACAAAGGTTTCGTAGATTGGCTCTAGCACAATTACTCGCGAACAGGCAGAGCATTTCTGACCGCTGTAGCCAAAGGCAGAATAAACCACGCCTGCCACTGCCTGATCCAGATCGGCACTTTCGTCTACGATGACGGCATTTTTGCCGCCCATCTCGGCAATGACGCGCTTCAGATGTTTTTGTCCCGGCTGAAGCTCTGCCGCTTCCCGGTAAATGCGACAGCCGACTTCCTGCGATCCGGTGAAGGTGATCATGTGAACGTCAGGATGCTTCACCATGTAGGAACCCACGGTCGAACCCTTGCAGGGCAGGTATTGAAACACACCTTTGGGCATTCCCGCCTCGACGAGAATATCCGCTAGTTTTGCCGCAATCACCGACGACACTTCCGCAGGCTTCAGGATCGTGCAGTTACCCGCTACCAGGGAAGCCACAGTCATTCCGGTCGGAATCGCGAGGGGGAAGTTCCAGGGGGAAATGATCAGCGAAATGCCACGCGGCTGGTAGTGATAGCGGTTCGTTTCGCCCACCACGTCATAATTGACGCCCCGATCGAGTCGTTCCATTTCATCTGAGTAGAAGCGGCAGAAGTCGATCGCCTCCGAAATCTCTGGATCTGCCTGACCTAGGGGCTTTCCGGTTTCTAGCACCATCCAGCCTGCGAGTTCTGCCCGTCGCTGCTCCATCAGATCGGCTGCTTTCCGCAGGATGTTGGCGCGTTGCCTTGCCGGGGTTTTCTTCCATGCCGGGAATGCGGCTTTGGCTGCCTGGATTGCTTGCTCTGCCTGCTCAGTGCTGGCGAGTCCCACCTGTCCAACGATTTCGTCGGGGTTCGAGGGATTGAGCGAGTTAAAGCTTTCCAGGGTGTTGACGCGATCGCCATTCACCAACGGTAAATAACTCTTGCCTAACTGCTGCCGTACTGATTGAACCGCATCGAGTGCCTGATCACGTTTTGCGACGATTGCATAGTCCGTATCGGGGGCATTGTGAAACTTGCCGTTTTGAATCGCTGCTCCATTTTCCTCAACCAATATTGGGGGCGCCAGCAGTTCTTCAACCGGACGTTCTTCCAGGTTTTGCCGCAGAAATGACGTATTTGCAGTATTTTCTAGCAGACGACGGATAAGATACGCCATGCCGGGAATCAGTTCGCCGTAGGGACAGTAAACCCGCACCCGAAAACCCTGATCTACTAAAGCTTTCCCTAGCTTGTCTGCCATGCCGTACAGCACTTGTAGTTCGACCCGCTTGCGAGGAATGTTCAGCTCGCGGGCAATCGCCATTGCATAAGCCTGGGACCGCACGTTATGAGAGCCGATCGCCGCATTCAGATATTCGTGACTCTCCAGCAGAATGCGCGTTAGCTTTTCAAAATTAGCGTCGGTCGAAATTTTGTGCGAGAACACAGGAACGTCCCATTCGTGCTGGTTTGCCTTGATCGTTTCCTGATCCCAGTACGCGCCTTTCACCAGACGAATCGAGATCGGGTTACCGCGCTGTTTTGCCCATTCGACCCAACCGCGCAAATCTGCCTCGGTATCGCGCAAATAGGCCTGAAGCGTCACGCCGATATTAGAGCGATCGCGGAATTCTGGCTCCATCAAAAGCTGCTTCAAAATGGCGATCGTGATGTCTTTATACTGATACTGCTCCATATCGAAGTGAACCGACGCCCCCAGTTCTCCGGCGCGGCGCAGCAGGGTTCTCACCCGTTCCGTCACTTTTGCCTGACTGCCTTTTTCGTCCAGCGGATCAAACTGAGAATAAAATGCGGTCAGCTTCACGGACACCTGCACTTTGGGCAATTCTTCCCCATCAGCGCGATCGATCTGCTCCACAGTAGACCAGCGTTTTGAGGCTTCGGTGAGCTGCTCCATCAAGTCCAGATAGCGATCGAGATAAGACTGTGCCTCGGCTTCGGTGATTACCGCTTCGCCTAGAAGATCGACCGTAAAGGTCATCTTTTCTTTCCGCAACTGTTCGATCGTCTTAATCACCTGCTTGATCGTTTCGCCAGCAATATATTTGTGCGCCAGCGTTTCTACCGCAGTGGATACCGTCGTTGCCGCCATTTGTCCGGGAAGCGAATCGGGGGCAGCAAAGCCCAGCATTCCCTTCAGCGCAGCAGGCAGTTCGACGTTTTCCTGGCCGAGATATTCCTGCATGTGACGCGCAATTTCTGCCTTACTCCGCAATGCAGGCAAGCAGTCAATAAAGCGAAAGAGCTGTACCCGCAAGCCAGGATTCTCCATCGCCCAGCCCAGCAGCTTGTCGTCCCAGCGCATTTGATCGCGGAGCTGGGCAAAGATCGATCGATTTTCACGGGTTGCCGAAAGTAGTTGCCGAGCGATCGTCTGAGTTAGAGACTCGTAGCGATTATCGGTTCCCTGAGAAGCTTGTAAAACCACAATATGAACCCCCTTCACAGTACACAGGATTCAGCAGAGCCAGAACGGGGGCATCCAAACCCTGTATCTCCTATTCTCAGGGCTTAAGGGTTAATTGGCATGGTAGAGCGGCTGGGAGTCAGGGAATCTCCAAAGTTTGTCGTAAATCTTAATATCTTGTACGAGGTTTAGCCTTTGCACAACATTTTTCCAAATCTATTTATGACTCGGTTTGCTGGATCGCTACTGCACTGCGTTCGTGTGAAGCAATTAGGCTGTGAACACTATTAAATTCAGGTTGGGTCAGAACAAATTGACTCAAAAGGAGTCCCAGAAACCCTGGTGGAGAATTTATGCAATCAAGATGCAATCAAGATGAATTTAGTTTGTTTGACATTGCCGATTGAGCACCCGAATTGGACTTAGCAGGGGATATTGCACCACTGCTCACACGCTTCATTAAACTAGAGACGAAAAAGATTGCTCAAGCGAATGATGGGGTTAAACCCTGCTCAAACCATTTCTCAAAATTATTAGCAATACCATCTTCCTACGCTAAAATCTGCCCTATAGCAGTCGCGCAAATGCTAAAGAATTCAGTATTCTTTTTCTGGTCTTATGCTAGCTGCCTGCCATGCCTCCTCTTGCGTCTGCCTCCTTTGCCAATCGTTTACAGCGTCTCCGACAATTGAGCCATCTGCTCGATAGTGCGATCGGCATTCCCGGCACGAAATATCGCATTGGGCTTGATCCGATTATTGGGCTAGTTCCGGGTGGAGGCGATACGGCGGGGCTGCTGCTGTCTGCCTATATTGTGATGGAAGCGGCACGTCTGGGGGCTTCTAAGGCAGTTCTGACCCAGATGGTTTCAAATATTGTGTTGGAAACGTTAGTAGGCACGGTTCCCCTGGTGGGCGATTTCTTTGACGCGACCTGGAAATCGAACGTTCGCAATATCCGCCTGCTCGAAGACCACCTTCAGATCGTGCCGCCCGGTCGTCGATCACAAAATCGGGGGTTTGCCCTGCTGCTGTTGCTGGGGCTCCTGCTGATTTTTATCGCCTGCCTGACCGTTTCGGTGCTGGTGCTGCGTCAGGTTTTCATCTGGCTGGGGATTGGCTAAAAGGAGGTTAACTATCCTTACCGTCCATCGAGCAAAATTAAATTTTCTAACGCTAGATATAGAGATCTAACTACTTGACCGTCCGCCGAGGTGTGTCATAATACTTCGGCTGCGATCGACTTAATTTATGGTTCAAGTACTTCCTTCGTTTGACTCGACCGACGAGCCGACCTTTTCTCCAGTCCATTCGCGTTTGCCCGAAGCAATTGATGGACTCGATCTCAACTTTCAGCTTCCCGATCCAGAGGACGATCGCGTTTCGGAAGCTGAGTTTCAGAAGCAGATTGATGCCGCCTGGTTAGTGTGCGATCGGTTTGACCTGCAAACGGAGATCTGGCGGGGGCGAATTTTGCGAGCGGTACGCAATCGGGAAAAACGCAGCGGCGATGGTCGGGGCGCAGGTTTCCTTTACTGGCTGAAGGAGCGCGATATTAGCAAGACTCAGGCGTATTCCCTGATCGAGCTAGCAAACAGTGCTGACACGCTGCTAGAAGAAGGAATGCTGGAACCAGAAGACGTGAACCAGTTCAGCAAACGGGCGTTTTTAGAAACTGCTCAGGCGGCTCCCGAAGTGCAGCAAATGGTCAGCGATGCCGCTCGTAAAGGCGATCGAATTACCCGCCGAGAAGTGCGCCAGCTCTCTGACGAATGGACGGCAATCACCTCCGATCTGCTGCCCGAAACGGTGAAGGAAAAAGCGGCAGATCATTCCCTGCCTACCCGCTATCTGGCTCCACTTGTGAAGGAAATGGAAAAGCTGCCCGAAGCGCATCAAACCGTTCTTAAAAGCGAAATTGCCGAAAATCCAGACGTGGACACGGTGAAGCAAGTCACCTCCGAAGCCCGCTATCTGGCAAAATATCTCAGTGCAGCTGTTCAGGTGCAGGCACTCAACCAGAACTCCCTTGATCTGGAAACCGCGCTGGAAGAAGCTCTGCGAATCGGATGCCTCAACAGCACTGCCGATTTAGTCAACCACGCTGCCCAGCTCGAACAAACGATCGCCAAACTCTATACCACCTGGAAACGACTGAACACCCTGGCTGAACGAGTCTACCTCGATAGCGGCTCCAGCACGCCCCAGCTTCGATCGCTCCTCAATCACCTGAGTTCCCTCACGAGTGAAGTCCTAGAAATCAGCCTGGGTGACCCGGAGAGTACCTTTTCACGAACGATTCGCTTGCGGATTTTACCCGAAGAATCGGGGGATGCCATGGAGATTAATTCCTTTGATTTGAATTAGGGGTGTGGGAAGTGATGCCGCTCACAGTCCTAGATCAGGCCTAGATCGGGCGGCACAAGCCAATTGCACTTTCTGAAATCGAGACCCTAACGATTGCTGGGAACCCAAGTAGCCCACCCATCCACCCTCCCAGCGATACAATCAGAAAGACCCAATTCTCCTAGAACCATGCTCACGCTCTCTCCCAGTCTTCAAGCAAGGCTTTCCACTCCGCTCAAGATTGGCAGCTTCGAGGTGAAGAGTCGGGTACTGCAATCGCCCCTTTCGGGTGTGACCGATCTAGTATTTCGGCGGCTGGTGCGTCGCTATGCGCCGGATTCGATGATGTACACCGAAATGGTAAACGCGACGGGACTGCACTACGTCAAGCAGTTGCCAAAGATTATGGAAATTGATCCAGAGGAGCGACCGATCAGCATTCAGCTTTTTGACTGTCGCCCGGATTTTCTGGCAGAAGCAGCGCAAAAAGCGGTCGATGAGGGAGCGGATACTGTCGATATCAACATGGGCTGTCCGGTGAACAAAATCACCAAAAACGGGGGCGGGTCTTCGCTACTGCGGCAGCCAGAGTTGGCAGGGGAGATTGTGCGATCGGTCGTCAAAGCAGTCAACGTCCCTGTAACCGTCAAAACGCGGATCGGCTGGAGCGAAAGCGAAATTAATGCTGTGGAGTTTGCTCAGCGAATGCAGGACGCAGGCGCACAAATGCTGACGCTGCATGGTCGGACTCGCGCTCAGGGCTACAACGGTTCGGCGCGCTGGGAATGGATCGCGAAAGTGAAAGGGGCGCTGTCTATTCCGGTGATTGCCAACGGAGACATTTTTTCCGTGGAAGCGGCAATTCGCTGTCTGGAAATGACGGGTGCAGATGGAGTAATGTGTTCGCGTGGAACGCTGGGCTATCCTTTTCTAGTGGGCGAAGTGGATTATTTCCTTAAAACTGGGGAACTGCGTCAGCCTCCGACTCCGATCGAGCGGCTTCAGTGCGCCAGAGATCATCTGCAAATGCTGTGGGAATACAAGGGCGATCGCGGTATTCGTCAGGCACGGAAACACATGACCTGGTACGCCAAAGGCTTTCCCGATGCGGCAGATTTGCGCGGCAAGCTAGCAGTGATGGAAACGCTGGAGCAGGGATTGACGCTTATCGATCAAGCGATCGATCGGCTAGCAAGCTTATCCAGTTGGGAGGTGGAACCCGAATCGGAAACCGAACTGATTGCGATCGGCAACGGCTAGACCCTGCTTGAGCGCAGTTACCACAAAACAACTTTAAATCAAGACATCTTTGCCATCACGGGCATAGCGAATCCGTAGATAGAGGCCCAGGGTGATCTGCTTCATCACCCAGTAGAAGATGGTCAGCACAACAAACGTGACCAGGATGACGGCGATCGGTTGTTTGGAGGTCAAATCATTCAGCGTCGATCTCACCACATCGGTTGGGCTGACTGCCAGATCCCAGCTATTAAACCGACGAAATCGACCCATATAAACGCCGACTGCTGAGAGGAGATGTACCAGCAGTTCTGTCCTTAGTACCCACTGCCTTGCTCCCTGGCGTTTAAGATAGCGTCCCAGATTGAGCAGCGAAATCACGTATGCCTCAAACCCTGCCAGCATTGCGCCAACGTGAAGCGGAATGAGTACCAGCGCAATTACCCAGCCGGAAAGCCCTGCACGAGTGCCCCGAATCAGATGAATGATATCAGTCAGCATATAAGGGGCATTCGGCAAGAACGCAATAAACACCGCAAGCAGCACCCACCACCACACCGGACGCGCCCGGCTTTGCCGCTTGAATAAAACAAAGCTCAGAACAAGCGGAATAAACGCCAGGAATGAATTCCAGACAATCCAACCGCTATAGACATCAGAAACAGCTCTATTAATTTCAAACAGCATAAACAATAATCGATCGGACATCGCAATGTAGCTGACTTTATTTCCAACCAACATAGCCCAGTTCTCCGCCATCACTGGCACTCTTCATTGAAGCTTATGCTCTAACAGGTATCCTTTTCTAAAACTTCAACTTTACGCTATCAAGCTGCCTTGATTAATGCGTTACACGCTGAGCCGTTCAATTTTCCTAGTTTTGATGGGATACGTTAAGATTACCGATTCGCATAAAGACGCTTAAACCCAGACGGCAAATTTATCTTGGAACTGGAGAACTGGAAAACTGGGGGCGGCTTTGAGAACAAAATGTTCAGCGCAGCATACTCATTGCCAACTGCCAGACCTCATATCCTCGGCGGCTAAGATGTAGCCCATCGGTGGTGAGTTCGCGGCGCAGGATACCATCTGTTCCGGCAAAGTGGGTTTGCAGATCATAGAAGCTTGCGCCTTCCTGACGGCTGATTGCGGCAAGGCTGGCATTAATCCGCCGAATTCGATCGCTGGGCAGGGCAGGCAGACGGGTCGGCAGAATCGAATAAACTACGATTCCCGCATTAGGATGAGCTTGCCGTAGGCGTTCGATCATAAGTCTTAAATTACTCAACACAGTTTGATCGCTTGCCCCGCGTCGCAGATCGTTAATACCTGCCATTACATAAATTCGGTCAGGACGGGTTTGATTAAAGCTGGAGATCCGGCGCAGCATTCCCGCTGTGGTGTCTCCCGAAATGCCCTGGTTTAGCCAGAAGCGATCGCTAGGCAGACGATCGGTTGGAAACCAAAGAAACAGGGAATCGCCAAACAAAATCGTCAGCCGATTGGAACCCTGACTGCGTGTCATTACCTGAGCCTCTTGCCGCAGCAGCCTGATCCATTCTTCATAGGTTGGCTGTCGCACCGCGTTTTGCCAAGCCCTCTGAAAGCTGTTCACCGGAAAGCGAGGATACAGACGACCCACCTGCAGAGCCGCAATTCGCTGGTGGAAAAGCTGGCTTCCAGAACTGGGGCGGATGCTGGTGCTAACACTTGACGCGATGCCAACGACAGGTGAAGCCGGGCTAAACTCAGGTCGCTGCGAAACCAGCCTGACCCCAGAAGGTGCGCGCTCGACCTGCGTCATTGTAGTTTGAAGCGTAATTTTCCCCTGGGTTCGGCAAAATTCAGCATAACTGGAAGCATCCGATTGGGGAGAATCTAAAGAAGTGGGAGGCAGGGCTAACTGCCAGCCGGGAGATTGACCTTGAGCAACCAAACTGGCTGCAAGTAGACACAACTGACTCATCTCGCCAAACTCCTTAAACTCCTTCACGGTGCAGTCACAAACAGGGAAAACCGATTCTCATAGTTCTTCTTTCACAAAGAAATTTGGCTGCTTCAGGAAAATTCGAGAGAAAATTCGCGGTTGCTTTTTTGCCTGATTCAGGTATTTGCTGTAGCGATGATAATTCGTGCGATCGAGTTCAAAAATTTCTACCGCAGGATAGAAGCAATTCTCGGTGGAGATGGGCGGGTGCGCTTTCCCCTCTAGAGTCTAATTGCGTGGTGAAGAATCGAGCAGGGAGCGTTTAACTCGTTCAGCTTTTATTCAACCTAAGTTTGATGATTCCAAAAAGGGCAGCAAGTAGAGTTGAGATGTCCCTAAGCAGCAGCTTTAGATAGGGCAACTTGATTGAATAGAAGCAGGTTTATTGCTGAACTTTTACTTTGTTCGATCGAGCTTTTACTTCATTCCATTAGTGGCTTAGTCACCAGGTGAGCGTGAGCGGGAATCATCCGATAGATTTCAGTTGCGATCGTATCAACATCGTGTTAACGAAGGAAGTCGTAGTGGTTTCAGTAAAGAAATATTTCGTTGATTGAAATCCTATTTTATTGCTCGATTTCATTTCGATTTCATTGTCTTTTGTCACTCTAAGATTAGAGCCTATTCCAACCGTATAAAGAGAATTGTGGAGGAAAAGATGTACGTGATTCAAACCGATCGACAGGCTTGGGTTCAGGGAATTTGGCGAGGATGGCTAACGACTTGCAGTTCTCCCGCAGGAGCATTAATTTACCAAGATTTATCAAAGGCTGAAGCAGCAGCAGAGTATTACGGCAAATTCGCTCCAGACTTCAAGTTTTTTATTCGACCCCTACAGCAACAAGAGCAGTCGCGTATTGAATTGAACGACTACCGTTTCAAGTCCCTTTGCATTTGCTCTTAACTATCTAATTCACTGTCTAATTTACTACGCTGCTGCAATGATTCAGGATAAATCATATGATTTTTGATGCTCAGTTTCCCAGGGATGTGGTGTGGAATCAGCGGAAAACTGCGCTGTTAACTGCTATTTTTGGTGCTGTTCCGCTAACCTTGGGAAACAAGATTCGTCGATTAGTTTATCGTTCCCTTTTAGGACAAATTGAAGAGGGAGTAAATATTGGAACTGGGGTGCAACTAGCAGGTGCAAAAGGAATTTTTTTCGAGAAGAAATCAGCAGTCGAGAGCAACAGCCATTTAAACTGTTGGGGAAATTCCAAGAGCCGCATTATTTTACGCTCGCGATCGAGACTTGATCAAGGTGCCCATCTTCAAGCGTTGGGCGGGTGTATTGAAATTGGGGAGATGACGTACATCGGTCCCTACTTTTGTGCGGCAGGTCCTGGGGACATCAAGATTGGGAAGTATTGCATGATTGCTTCGCACGCTAGTGCTTATGCAAATAACCACATTTTTTCAGATCCCAATGCTTTAATTTGTTCTCAAGGTGCAACATGCAAAGGCATTGTGATCGAGGATGATTGCTGGCTTGGTACAGGGGTGCGGGTGCTGGATGGCGTCACCATTGGCAAAGGCAGCGTGATCGGTGCCGGGGCAGTTGTCACGAAGAGCATTCCCCCTTATTCGATCGCTGTAGGTGTCCCTGCCAAAGTGATTGGTCGTCGCGGAGCCGAATCAACCGAGTTTGCCGTCCAGCCTGGGGAGCTGATTGCTAGCAATGCTGCTAGAGACTGATATTAGAAGAGCACTTCTGCTCAATTTGCTGCAAAATTGCTGCCTCTTGCTGAGAAACCGTACCATTGTTTTCCGCTAGTCGCCGACACTGTGCCAGAACAGAAACGGCAAAATCGCAATCAAGCTGCTCTAGAAGCTGATCGAGCGGCTGTGGAGATTGAATATTGGCGGCGATCGTTTTCAGCGAATTCGATTCAATCTGCAATCGCTGGAGTTCCGGGAAGATATCTTCCCAAGTTTTGTCGGGATAGCTTGCCAGAATCATGTGAACGGTAATTTGATCCATGATCGCTTGCTGGACGATTGCCCGATTGAGATACTCCTCGCTCTGCTGCTGAATTTGCTGTAGCGTTTCAGTGCTAGGTTCATCGGCTGTGGCTTGCAGTTTTGCTCCATAAAATCGGCTTGCTGCATATCCTACCGAATATAGAACCGTCGCGTTTGTACTTGCTCCAATCATTGCACCCGCAAACGGCACATTTCGCAAAAAGCCTAGTCCTGCCTTCAGGGCGTTACCGCCGCCCAATGCCAGCCCAAAAATGCCCAGCACTTCGCCTTTGCGCTCCGGGTCGTTTAAGTCTAAACCGTAAGCAGCTGCAATTTCGTACACTAGTTCCGTCTGAAGGGCAGTGGTTGCCGCCAGATCGAGTGCGAGCAGTGCGGTGGCAAATCCAGGCAAAAGGCTGGTGACAAAGCCAGAACTCCCTGCCTGCATTGCTTTTCTCACCATTAATCGATGAGCAATCTGACCGGGCGATTCGTTGGGATGCTTCTGCTGCATCTCTTTCACCGTTGCAGTCGCTTTGCTGGTGTCAACCCGATCGCTCATGCCCATGAGCCAGTCCAGCTTGAGCACCCCTGCCAATCGCCGCACAAACGGATTTCGCAGCAAAGGCAAACGACCCAAAAGGTTGAGAACCTGTCCAGCTCCCTCGGTGACCCCTCCCATCCAGCCAACTGCCCGCTGAGTTGCCGCTCCACCCACAGCCACCGCCGAGCGAGCTACGCCTTTACCACGATCGACTACTCCTCCGGCAATGCCCCGCACCCAGTCAAAGCGTCCAGATTTGTGCAACGCTTCAGAATTGGGAGATTTAGTCAATGAGGGCGGTTGCTTTACTGTTTCCCGAAGAGTCGCTTGTTCCTCGGTCAGTATTGAGTCAGGCTGCTCGGTCATGGCTGAATGACTGGTAAATATTTGTGAAAATGTCAAAGAATGAGGATCAAACTAACGAGTAAATCGTTATGCAGAATGCTTTTGTCTGCATTCGCAGAATACTTCGATCTATATCTCTATTTGTATCTGATTAATCCTATATCTGATTAATCGGGTTTAATCATTTGCTTTTTCAGGCCGATCGATTCACCTACTGGATTTGTAATAGTTTATAGACTGTTTCTGCAACGTTCCTCAACATTGGGAAAGAGAAGTTCCCCCTCAAAGGTCGTAAGTTTTGAGGCTGTAAGTTCTACAAAAGAGAGATGCTGATGAGCAAGAAGGCATCTGCTTTTTCGCAGCTCGATATACTAAATTAAGACGGCAATTAAGACGGCTAAGACGGTAGCGAAGGAGCAATCTCATGGCATATCCTTCAGACAATTCTTCTCTTACCCTGCAATCTGGCGAGAACCGGGAGCATTCCTGGCTGTACTGGTTTCTAGTTCCAGTTTACCCCTATCACAAGCGGCGTACCTTGCGGCGAGAGGTCGTCACAAATACGATCTGGACTTTTGACCAGTTGCAGGGCATTCTTTATACAATCGTTCCGGTTCGCATGACAATCGTGCGCTTGGAATCCGGTGGACTGCTCGTGTATTCACCGATCGCCCCCACCCGCGAGTGCATTCGCCTGGTGCGCGAACTAGAAGCAGAACACGGAGCCGTGCGCTATATTCTCCTCACCACTTCGTCAGGGCTAGAGCATAAGGTGTTTGTGCCGCCCTTTGCCCGTCACTTTCCCCAGGCGCAGGTGTTTGTGCCGCCGCATCAGTGGAGCTTTCCGTTTAATTTGCCCTTAAGCTGGCTAGGGTTTCCACGGGCTCGAACTCACGTTTTGCCTGCCGAAAGTCATCTGGCTCCCTTTGGCGATGAGTTTGACTATGAGTTGCTGCATATTGACCTAGGGCGCGGCTGCTTTGAAGAAGTGGCTTGCTTTCACAAAGCATCTAGGACACTGCTCGTTACCGATACCGTGCTGTCTGTGCCCGAAGAACCTCCGGCGATCGTTCAAGATGACCCTTATCCGCTCCTGTTTCATGCCCGCAATCGAGCCACCGACCCGTTTATCGACACTGAAGCAAACCGCCGCAAAGGCTGGCAGAGAATTGCTCTGTTTGCCGTCTACTTTCAGCCCGATACGCTAAAAACGCTGGGTCTGGGTCAGGCGATCCGCGATGCCTTTAAAGCCTCCGATCGATCTCTCAAAGGCTACCTAGGACTGTTTCCGTTTGATTGGAAAGAAGACTGGAAGCGATCGTTTGATGCGCTCCGGGGAAACGGTCGTCCTTTTGTTGCACCCATTCTGCAAACGCTGATTCTGGATCAGTCGCCGCAAACCGTGCTCGATTGGGCAGAGCGGGTGTCTCGCTGGCAGTTTGAACGCATTATCTCTTGTCATTTTGACGCGCCCTTTCCGGCAACCCCGCAGCAGTTTCGGCAGGCGTTTTCAATTCTCAAGCCCTCTGCTCAACCCGTCCAGTTTGGCAGTGAAAGTCACGCGCTCCCGGCTGCGGATGTGCAGTTTATTATCAAACTCGAAGAAACCCTGGATAAATTGGGTGTGACAAATCCTCCATCCCTTTAATTTTGAATTTACACCCAAAATTCGGGTTGAGTCAGGTCGATCGCGATCGCTAAAAGGTTTGCAAAATTAATCTGGCTGTAGAGTTTCCAGAATCGAATCTCGGCACGCAGGCGATCGTTCCCCCTTGAGCAAGCTGCACGGCAGAGGGTGATCAGGAGTGGCAGCCAGGGATAAGTGCGGCGAACAATCTGCCAGAAAAGCTTACAGGACATGGTTAAGGGCGAACGGGCTGCACATTCAGTTCTTCGCGCCACTGATCCACAGGCTTATCCCAGGCGGTTTCCCATTTTTGGGCAATCAAAGGTTTCGCCACTTTTCCCATTTGATATCCCTGAGCAATCGCTCCCAGCAGCGGATTCAGGCACTCTGGCTGGAGTATCGTTGTGGCAATTAGCGCATTCGCAACGAGCAGACTAGAGAGTGGAAGCTGAAACTGCGCCAAATAAAAAGCCTGCAAACCGATTTCGCCCATTTCGCTCGTATCAAACCCGGTAATAATGTGCCAGATGTCGTGCGTTTTTTGCCAGCGATATTCGACGTAGTGGGTGTCCGAATCGATCGGTATAACAGGCTCAAAGGGTTGAAATCCTAACTGTTTCATGTGGCAGGCATAAACGTAGCCGAGGGAGTTTTGGGGGTACTGCAAGAGTTCGTCCAGATCGTGCGGTGGAGCCACATATCGTTCTGACAGAATCGCAGCAGCTTCGGGCGTTGTTTTTAGGGCGGCGATCGACAGTTGAAACGCTGGGCTATTCAGCAGGCTGTTGCTCAGTTCCCACACGGGTTCCAGGTTGCCGCTTTCATCAAACAAAAGGGTGACGAATGCTTTGATTCCTCGCATTGTTTGAACGACAGGCTGAAAGCTAGTTCCAGAAGGGAGGGCAGGCAAATGATGAGCAAGTCGATGAATCGGGTGCATTGCGCAATCTCCAGGAAAAACAGGATAAAATACGAACAAAGTTCATGTTTTTAAAATACGAACGTTGCTCATGTTTTGTCAAGAAAAGGAGTCCACAAAATGGCAAACGATCGCCTAAAAGCCTCCACAATGCGACGACAGCCTAAGCAAAGCCGCAGCCAGGAACGGGTGCATCAGATTCTAGATGCCGCAGAGGAAGTGTTTATCGAATTAGGGTATGAACAAACCACCACACGGGCGATCGCCAGCCGTGCCGAAGTGCCGATCGGATCACTGTACCAGTTCTTTCCAGATAAAGCGGCGATCGTGCGAGCACTGGCTGATCGGTATTTTGAGCAGGAATATCGAATGTTTTTGCAGCTTCATACCGAACTGGCAGAAGTGGAAATTAGTACCTATGTCGATCGCATCATTGATGCGTTTGAGCAGTTTGCGGATGAGCGTCCTGGCTATCGCGCTGTACTGAGAGCGTTACTCAATCAAATGACCGTAACCGCTGCCAGCGCAATGAATGAATATGACCAACTTGTGTTGATGGGACTAACTAATTTTTTGTCTCAACGCAATCCTCAATTAGAGAGTACTCAGTGCGAAATGATTGCCACGATCGTCTTTAAAGCAGCGAATGAACTGCTCTGGCTGGCAATGACCTGCGATTCTCAGCAGCGATCAGCTATGGTGGCTGAAACCAAGGCTCTGATTACCGCATATCTGAAAACCTACCAGATTTAAGCGGTTTAGACTCAATAAAAGCCTAATTTCGTTTTCATTTCCTTAAGCATTTCTCCAGACATTTTTTCTGAAGTTAAAATAATCTACATCAAACAATTCACCGTTTTCTATGCCTGTTCTTTCCCAAACTGAACTTAAACCTAACGATAATCTGATTCTCGATGGCATTCCTGCTATTCCTCAATCGATCGTCGAAAGCGTTAATCGCTACACCGAGTTTCGATCAGCAAGTCTTTCAAGCTGGCATCCGGTTGAGCGATCGATGCTAATTTCCACTCGGTTTGGGCAAACGGCACAGGTGCATCAGGTTCAGTTTCCTTTGGGCAGCCGCAAGCAGTTGACCTTTTTCCCGGAACCGGTCAGCGGAGCGACTTATCAGCCAACGCAGGGCGAATATTTTGTTTTTAGCAAAGACATTGGCGGGAACGAATTCAGCCAAAACTATCGCTACGATTTGGCAACTGGGCAGGTGACGCTATTAACCGACGGAACCTCAAAAAACAGTCGCGGTATCTGGTCAAAGTCGGGAACGCAAATGGTGTACACCTCGACTCGTCGCACCCAGCAAGATACCGATCTATACGTGATCGATCCGCTTCAGCCAGAACAGGAGCGATTGCTGATGACGGTAGAAGGGGGAGGCTGGTTTCCGGCTGCTTGGTCAGAAGACGATCGCCACATTGCCGTTATTGAATATATTTCGATCACCGAAACCTATCTGTGGCTAGTGGATGCCCAGACCGGGGAGAAAAGGCTGCTCACGCCTAAAGGCGGCGAACCCGTGGCTTATCAGGCGGTTGTGTTTGATAAACAGCGCAACGGTTTATATGTGGTATGCGATCGAGATTCAGAGTTTCTGCGATTAGCGTATCTCGATCTGGAGACGCAGGACTATACGTTTTTAACAAACTCAATTGAATGGGATATTGAACAAATTCGCTTATCCCATGATGGACGCTTGCTCGCATTCACGGCGAACGAAAATGGAATTAGCGTCCTCCATTTATTTGATACAACAACCCAACGGGAAATCCCATTACCTGCTCTGCCGATCGGTCAAGTATTTGGCTTACAGTGGCACAAAAACAACCGCGATCTGGGCTTTACGCTTATCTCTGCTCAATCGAACGCGGATGTGTATTCGCTGGATGTCACGACTGGACAGATCGATCGCTGGACCGAAAGCGAAACGGGCGGGCTGAACACCAGCAGCTTTTCTGAGCCTGAGTTAGTGCAGTGGCAAAGCTTTGACGATCGCCCCATCTCTGGGTTTCTTTATCGTCCTCCCGCTCACTTTCCCGGCAAACGCCCGGTGATGATCAACATCCATGGTGGACCCGAAGGACAGTTTCGCCCCATTTTCCTGGGACGGAGCAATTACTATCTCAATGAATTGGGCGTGGCGTTACTTTATCCCAACGTGCGCGGCTCCTCTGGCTATGGCAAAACTTTTCTGAAACTGGATAACGGCTATCTGCGCGAGGATTCTGTCCAAGATATTGGCGCACTGCTTGACTGGATTAGAACCCAACCCGATCTGGATGCCGATCGCATTCTCGTTACCGGGGGCAGCTACGGCGGCTATATGTCCCTGGCAGTCGCAACGCACTATGGCGATCGAATTCGAGCGTCGATCGATATTGTCGGCATTTCTAACTTTGTTACCTTCCTCGAAAAAACAGAAGGCTATCGTCGCGATTTACGCCGCGTAGAATATGGCGATGAACGCGATCCAGAAATGCGAAAGTTTCTGCTGCAAATCTCTCCAGTGAACAACGCAGACAAAATCCAGAAACCTATGTTTGTAATTCATGGGGCAAACGACCCGCGTGTGCCGCTCAATGAAGCCGAACAGATTGTTACCACGCTAAAACAGCGTCACGTTCCAGTCTGGTATCTGGTGGCAAAAGACGAAGGACACGGTTTCTCGAAAAAACAAAACATCGATTTTCAGTTTTATTCGACGATTTTGTTTATCCAGAATTTCCTGCTAGATCAAGATTAGGGGCGACGGCAAAGATTTGGGCTAGCAGTTCAATTTTAAGGGCGGCTCGATAAACCGTCCTTGAGAAATCAGTAACCTTAGCCCTGATTTTCGCTTTGGCGGGTCAGTTCATTCTGCTGCTGGTGAGTTTGCCGCTGTTCAATAATTGAGGTGCGCTACCGCAACAACGCAAATAACGCACCCAACCTGCAAAGCAGAAGTAATCAACAGTGAAGCCTGTCGATTAAGTAATTAAACTAAACAGCAAGATTACACCGAAGCCATCATGTCCTGCTGAAGTTTGCGCTTCACTTCTTTGAATTGGCTTGCCATTTGCTCTTTTTGCGCGTCGCTGCAATTTTTGTCGATCGCCGCAAACATGGTGCTTTCTTCCTGACGAATGTGGTCGCCCAGATGAGTCATCAGGTCTTTGATCTTCGAGCGGAACAGGTCGGCATTTGCAGCAGGATCCATCGCCTTGATTTCCTCCAGCATCGGTCGCCATTCAGCCTGTTCGTCGTAGAGTTCCTGAGTATTCTCATCGCCATAAAACGATCGAATGGCAGGATAGACCACTTCCTCTTCGGCTTGCGCATGTACCAGGATGTCTTTATAAAGCTGACCGAAGTATTCTTGCAGCTTCTGAG
Organism: Cyanobacteria bacterium FACHB-502; assembly: GCA_014695325.1. Taxonomy (GTDB): domain Bacteria; phylum Cyanobacteriota; class Cyanobacteriia; order Elainellales; family Elainellaceae; genus Leptolyngbya_A. Next base: position 228,938 of record JACJNZ010000039.1, read on the forward strand.
GATCTTTGGTTGCGCCAATTTCAGTGAAGATGGTATTCACTTTGTTGTGGTCTAGCCGAATCAGGGTTTGGATATTCATGTCCTGCTTATCGGTGTTTTGGGTAATGACGCTACCCGCAACGCCCGACAATGCCGCAACCGCATCCTGAACTCGTGCCCAAATTCCCTGATCGGCATCCATGCCGGTCATTTCGCGCACGCCTGCCTGTTCGAGCATTCCTTTGAGCTGCTCCTGGTGTGCCCGACCTTCAAAGTTAACGGTATTCAGGGGACCGATCGCCACCTCAATGTCTGCTCCTACTTTCTGAGCCGCTTTGTGAATATTAATGCCGCTCATAGCTTGACCATGCTTCATCAACTCGTGGTGAATTAGCTTTTGGTAGAAGGTGAAATCATCGCCCTCCATCATTTGCTCAAAATTCTTGACAAAGATGTGGGTGGCAGGACTCGGCTCTGCTTGAATGCCGTACTGAACAATTACCGTTTCGATAATGCCCAGATTCTTTTGATCGTCTTCGAGCATATTTTGCAAACGATCGCGGATATCTTCGTAGGGGCAAACGTCGATTAACTTTTGGTCATTTGAAAGAATGAGTTTTTGAAAAGTAAGCAAATCGGCTAAGCGTTCGCCAATTAACTGCCGCTTTGTATCATCCAGTTTGGATACCATGCTGATTTCTCCACGAACAAATAATTTGATTTACCATTCAAGCCACTTCAAAAGACACAGCACTTTGTCCTGTCTTTCAGTGACAAGAGATTTGAGTTTTTAATTCTGCAAACAATCTGATTTTCTAGATAATTTTGGTTTTGTTCACCCAACTCCAGTTAGATGTTGCAGTTAGATATTTTGTTGAAGTTCTACCCAGGCAATCGTATTTCTCTTCCTGAAGCAGGAGTCAATTGAAACGGATTGAAATTGTGAACCAACTGACCCTATCAAAATGTCAAAATCGCGCAGAATTTCAAAATTGCGAAAGGATGACGTGAGGCGATCGATCTTTGATTTCAGTCAACGACTCGTCCTCAGGACACCCCTGCACCGCCCGATTCAAATAAAACATTCGGATAATAGCCTGTCGGTTTTTGTCCTACCGTTGCGCCGCCGTGAATCATGCCCTGGATCTCGGAGCCAAAGAAACTGTAGGGGAACTGAAGCTCAGGACGGCTGACGGCTTCTAATCGCTGCAATTGCTCCGTCGGAATTTCAAACTCTAACGATCGCAGATTGTCTTCAAGCTGAGATAGCTTCGTTGCGCCAATAATCACCGAGCTAACCCCTGGACGAGAAGCAGCCCAATTGACCGCCACCTGCGCCATGCTGTGCCCCAATTCTTTTGCAACTTGCTCCAGTTCTGCCACAATTTTCCAGTTGCGATCGTTCAACTTTTGAAACGCCGGATTCTGAACGCCTTTCACCGTTTCTAAACGCCCTCCGCCGATCGATCCGCCGTCACTCGGCTTATATTTGCCGCTGAGGAAACCGCTTGCCAGAGGACTCCACACCATCACGCCCATGCCCAGCTCCGCCCCCAGGGAAATAAACTCCTGCTCGATGTTGCGCTCGACCAGCGAATACTCAAGCTGAAGCGTCGAAATTGGCTCATAGCCGCGCCACTCTGCCAAGGTTTGTGCCCGCGCTGCGTACCAGGCAGGAACGTCGCTTAAACCCACATGACGCACCTTGCCCGATCGCACCAGATCATCCAGGGTTCGCATGACTTCTTCGGCAGGAGTCACACAATCCCAGGTGTGCAGAATGTAGAGATCGATATAGTCTGTGCCTAATCGCTTCAGCGATCCTTCAACCGCTCTCAAAATATTCTTGCGTCCATTGCCCCCCGCATTCGGATTTCCAGGCTCCGCATTATAGGAAAACTTGGTAGCGATGATTACTCGATCGCGCAAGTTTCGTTCTGCAACAAATTGACCCAGCCACGTCTCACTCGTTCCGCCCGTGTATAAATCCGCCGTGTCAATTAAGTTTCCGCCTGTATCCACAAACGTATTAAATAGCTGCTGCGCGGTTGCCTGATCTGCTCCCCAGCCCCATTCCGTTCCAAAGGTCATCGTTCCCAGTGCTAGGCGGCTCACCCGCAACCCCGATCGTCCCATGGTGTAATACTGATTCAGCGTCATATTCCCGTCCTCTCCTTCGTTTTCTCCTTAATGTACATTGAGCACCGGATTGACCTACTGCATTGACTCACTCGATCAGCAGACTCAGCAGACAAACTTTTTCGAGTTCAGGCTTAGGGTTAAACCCTTAATGATCAAACGATAATTACGCTAAGCGATCGGGAATGGGTTTGAGGGAATACACGCGCCAGAAGAAAGCATCAGCTGCGTGCTGATCCCATCCAGAAGAACGAATCATGCTGAATTGTCTCAGAATGAATTTCGATGCAACTCATGATGCATTTAGTATAGAAAATTCAGCCAGGGCAAAGATGTTCAATTCTGGCGTGGATTTATCAAATTCTTGCAGAGCTGACGATACTAGACGATCGCCTTTTGCCACTTTCCGCGCCGCAGCACCACCAGCAGTAAAAACGCCCGAATCAGCCAATCACAAGTTGAGCCTAGCCAAACTCCCGCCAGACCCCAGCCCAGTACCCAGACAAAGCTGGAAGTGGCAATCAGCCGAATCACAAACCAGCCCAGCGTTGCAATTACAAATGCGCTGCGGGTGGCTCCTGCGCCTCTCAAGGCTTGCTCTAGCACTAAACTAGTTGCCATAAACGGCTGTGCTAGCGCAGCAATCGCCAGGCAAGGGATTCCGATCGCAAGAATTTGATCATCCTGGGTGAAAATCCTCAGCAAACCGCCGGGAACTGCGAGAAACAGCAGCGCAAAGCAGCCCAATAGCGCGATCGCCATCGTCATTCCGGCAAAAACGCCGCGCATCGCTTCCTCTGGTTTTCCGGCTCCCAATCGCTGAGCCACGATCGCTGCTACTGCAATGCCAAACCCGTCCGCCGACAAAAAGCAAATTGCCTCCAGTCCTAGCAGTGCCTCGTGGGTTGCCATTGCGGTACTGCCCAGGCTGCTGATAATCGCCGTGAATCCCAGATAACCAATGCTGCGGCACACTCGCTCCCCCAACGTCGGAAACGCCACCCGCATCACCCGACTCAAAGCCAATCGCTCCGCCGCACTCCAGACCAACGCTTTACCCTGATCAACAAAGCTCAGTACCCCCTGCTGCCGACTCAGCACCCACAGCAGCCATCCAGCATTGAAAATCATCGCAATTGCACTGCCGATCGCCGCTCCAGCCACGCCCAGCTCAGGAAATCCACCGCGACCGTAAATCAGCAAATAATCAATGCCCAAATTCACCAAATTGGCAATGCCCGCCACAACAAACGGCGTACGGCTATTTCCGGCAGCTTGCAGCATTGCGGCAGCCGTAGTTGCCAGCAGATCAAATGGCAGAGCAAAGAGAATGATCTTCAGAAAGTGATTGGCAGCGTCATAAACCTCTGGCGTGACACCCGGAAACAGGGCAAGCATCCTGTCTAGCCCCAGCCAGCTCACCCCACTTGCTGCAATTCCCACTCCCAGGGCAAACACCAAACTCGCCCGTACCGTTGCCGTCGCCAGAGTCCGATCGCCTGCCCCCACCGCTCGCCCAACCAGTGCCACTGAGCCGATCGAAAACGCAGACAGCAAACCGCTAATGCACCAGAGCAATGGACTCGTTAATCGAAAAGCCGCCAGCGCATCGGTGCTGTAGTGCCCCAGCATGGCGCGATCGACTAAATAGAACAGGGTATGAAAAAAAGATTGGGCGATCGTTGGCAGCGCAAGCTGAAGAACCGCCCGATTGAGATTGGGATGAGCTGAATAAGTTGCAGACAAAATAAAACCTGAAGCGTCAAAACGTACTGCTCTAGCTTAAGAGGTCGATAGATTCTTCCATTGCAGATTAATGCAGGAAATCGCCTAACTGAACCCCGCCAAGGATGCCCAATTCAGCCCTAGATTCTGCTAGCCGTTCACGTTTTGACTTTTTAACGCCAGATCAATTACCGTTTATGCTGCATCTCGTATTGGCGCATTGCCATCGCATCGACCGCTCCAAACAGCTCTCTAGCTGAAATTGGCTTTGCATAGCGATGCTTTTGAGTTCCATCTTTGCCTACTAAAATCACCGCAAACTCATCTGGCTCCACGGCAAATTGCATCCGAATCTGCTCGGCGATCGGCTCAGAGATCGCTGTTTGATCGGCGTGGCTCTCTCCATCCTGGAAAAGATAAACCAGTTTTAACTCCCGCTCCTGCAATCCGCCTTGTTCTCTTCTAAGCAGCATAATCTGCTCTTGAAAATCAGAATCCTGCTCGGTCGGAGAAAAGATTAGTAGAGCGCGATAGTGCCACTGATAGTTATCAAGATGAAAACTGCTTTTTGTCTCTGTACCGCTTTGCATACCCATTGAAGATTATCCTGTTTTTTATGATTTGTTTTATGTTTCTAATTTAATATTCTTATTTAAGCAATGGCTCTACCAGCAGATACATCGATCGTCCTCCTAGGGAATCAGCTTGAAATACTCCTTTAACAACTAGTTTTTACTATCATCAAATAGTAATAAAAAATCTGCTTTTTCTTCTTAATCTTCTCCTTCAGTAGGTTAATGAAAGTGGATTAGCAAATTCCCTATTATTCCTTAATAGCAAGTATTTGTTATTTGTCAGTATTTGTTAACACATTCGCTAACAGCTGCCAAGAACGCTCCTGATCCAAAAGCGAATTGAACTCATCCCTCCAGGGTGTGGTTTCAAAGCCTCGTAGCCTCTCAAGCGCTGATGGTGCAAGACAGCTAATCAGCTCATGCTCCACAGTTATGGAAGATTCAGGAAGCAATGCAGGACTTTGAAACCCATTGCTTAAAGTTTTGGTCAAAGTCTTGAAACACGTTCTAAACAAAGCAACTTAACCAGAGTCACCCTTTGATAGAGGCTGGTCAAACGATCGTGACTTAGCGTGAGCTCATCATTTCATTCAGCTGATGATTAAGGGACTACAAAATGGACTTTAAGTATCGATGGAAGAATAGTGCGCCGCCAACGCGAGATCAGGCAGCAACCAGTGATAGTTTGCTTGATGAAAGTCAGTTTACAGACGAAAAAGATCGGCAGATGGCGGAAGAAACGGCGCGAAAACAATTAGATGTCCCAACCCGAATTCCTGATGAAGATCGTCCTGCTCTGCCTCATGCTGGACCAAACCCGGTAGAAGGCGAAGAAATTCAGCAATAAAAAGCGGTGATAAATAAAACTCTTACCTTTGAATAACTCAAATTTCTGCGAATCTATACCGTTTGGAGAGGATAGTTTCTGGATTGAATGGTTAGGTTATATGTAATCGCACCTGGCAAGCGTACAAAGTCTCACGATTAGTTAGCCTAATTGACTCAAGAGGAATTTTCTCAAGTGAATTTTCATCGCCTGCATTCTCATTGCAATCAGAAACTCGTAATGAGAAACAAGCTTCTAGCTTGAGAATGACTTACCGCGTGCCATCCATTCGTTTAATAGCAATGACATTTGTTTGATAGTAACGACAGTAACAGATTATCTAGCGATCGAATTGTCGAAGTTTAATGCAAAGTTAAGGAGAGAAATCCGATGAGTAACCCACAGTCTTCTAGCCAGTTTGAGCAAACTCCTCAAGCAACAAGCACGGTTCAATCAACTCAACCAATTCAACAGCCCACCGATATTCATCTGCCTTCTGCTTCTGCTCCCATTCAGACTCCCATTCAGACTCCCATTCAAACTCCTGTTCAGACTCCCGTCCAGCCGACCAGTACTGAGCAGCCGTCTAAAACTCAGTCCCCCTTGAAAGGAATGAACCCTGCACTAGGCAGAGTTCTGCTGGGCGGATTGATTGGCGGTACGCTGGGGTCGCTTGCAGCCGCTTTAGCCAGCCGGAAAACTTCTGAAGGATTCAATCGTGCTGCTGAAGGAACCAAGAGCGCGTTTGGAACGATCGGTACGGGATTGAGTCAGGCAGCAAAAGGCGTTGGAGACGCAGCCAAGAGCATTGGTGGTGGAATTAGCTATGCGGTCGTTGGCAATGCCCAGGATACGACTCAAGGCCTCGTAGAAGGAGCACAGCAGATTGGGAACGTAGCCTCTAGCGCAGTGCAATCGACTACTGAAGCGATCGGGGCAGCAGGACAAAAAGTATCTGATCAGGTTGCATCGGTCAGCCAGTCGGCCGGAGCAATAGGCCAAAAAGTGTCTGATCAAGTTGCATCGGTCGGTCAGTCCGCTCAGTCCTCGATGGAAAATGCTTCCCAGTTTGCAGGCAGCAGCATGGAGCAACAGTCGGATTTGCTGTCGGTAGACCAGGGTGAAGCAGACATGATTGCGGCAGTCATTTTAGAAGCGATCGAGGAAGAGGCTCTTGCTCAGGGAGGATCCTCGTTGCCCGACTTGATTATCTTGCAAGAAGAAAATCCGCAGATTCTGATGCAGGACAACCCGTTTTCTGATGTTGAATCAGCAAAATCCAGTGAATACTTCAGCGAATAGTCGGGTGAGTTAATCAGCGACGCAGAGGACAATACAATGGTCAGCATCAATGAAGCTGTGGAAAACTCTGTGGAAAACATAGAGCGCAGCACCGATTACGGAATTAGTCCGGCGATCGATCCAGCAATTGATCAGATGATTGATCAGGCGATGGATCAGGAAACAAGCCAAAGCATCAATCAGACTGAACTGAATCAGGCTTCTGAAGCAGCAAGGTCTGGATTGGGCAAAGTTGCACTCGGTGTTTTGGTTGGGGCAACGCTGGGCGGAATTGCCGGAGCGTTATCAAACCGGAACGTGGTCGATCGCATTAATCAGACCGTGCAAGGCGCCGGAAATGCCGTCAAGAAGGCGGCAACAAGCGTTGATGAAACCCTCCGCGGGGTCGGGGATGCTATTTCTAGCGTGGCAACCGGAGTCAACGGCACGGTTAAGGACGTCGGAGACAGTATCAAGAATGCAGCGGATGGAGTCAGCGGGACAGTGCAAGAAACCGTTAATGCGGTGAAGACCACTGCTTCTGATGTAAACGGCACAGTCCAAAACACGGTGAACGTGGTCAAGGACACCGCTGCAACCATGAATCAAACCGTGGGTGAAAATGTCGGAGACACGGTGAAGAACGCTGTGGAAAACACGATCGACACAGTGAGTCAGGTGACCAGCGACACGGATGCGGAAACGAGTTCGTCTGCTGGAAGCGATGTCAGTTCACCCAAGTCTGAAACGCTGTATCGGCTTGTTCCGGTCGATTCCGGTTCATCCGATCGCTAATTGCCTGTCTCGTCTATTAACCATATCAACCGTTATCCAGTAAGTGTTCATTATGGGTTGGCTACCAAAATTCTTCAGCAAGAATACCGCTCAGCAGGTTCAACCGTCGGCAGATTTCAGCCCGAACCCAACGCCCACGACGATGACGCAGCTTGTGGTTGAACAAACAATTATGACAGCCGCAAACTGGCTGGTTCATTTTGTTAACCGCAGTCTGGAAGCCAAAGCTACTGCACCCGTCGCGCCGCCAGAATCGCCCTCTGGCGAAAAAGCAGATCAGGTTCCTGTTGAATCTCCTCCTGATACCGTTGAAATTCTGGTTGCCAGACTTGGAACCTTACTGGAGCAAGCTTACGATCGCAATCAGGCAACTGCTGCCCTAGCAGCCTCTTTGGAGGAACGCTTGAATGCGATCGAGGCTTCCTTAAAGCAAAACCAGCTTCAGAATCAATCCCAACCGCCTATTCAAGCGTTAGTTCAAGCATTTTCCCGCCTGGAGAACCGAATTAACCAGCTTGAAGCGCGAATTAATCCAATCGATCCCCAGGCGATCGACGTGTCGCTTCAGATCAATCAACAGATGAATCATCAGTTGCAGCAGGCGAATCAGGTTCTCAGTCAAGAGGTGCAAGCACTCAAGCCAGCCTTGGCTGTGCTAGAAAATCGTCTGGTTCCAATCGAAAATTTTGCGGAACACGGCAAGGCGATTATCAATAGTCTTGCTCAAGCCCAACAAGACACCGAAACCCTGGAGAGCCGGATCGATCACTTAGAAAAACTTCTAGCTCAGTTTCGCCTGATCCCTAAACTGGTGGAAGGAAACTATCGGGCGATCGTCAGGTTGCAGCAGCACTTGCAGCATTCGTCTGAATTAAGCAGCATTGGCCAAAGAAATGGGAATGGAGAAACGGCAAACGTGGTGCCGATCGCTAAAGCCAGGTAATGGCATCTTAATGCGATGAAGGAATAAAGAAACAAGACGGCAGATCACAGGTGGCAGCGCAAGTAGCGTAAAATTGTCATCCAGCGGGATCTGCAATTCTTTAACCTTCATGCGCTCTGACTACCTGGAACGGATTTTAACGGCTCGCGTCTACGATGTTGCCCAGGAAACGCCCCTGGATTATGCGCCAAACCTATCTCGCCGTCTGAATAATCGTCTGCTGCTGAAGCGAGAAGATATGCAGTCGGTTTTTTCATTTAAGCTGCGCGGCGCATACAACAAAATGGTAAAGTTGCCGCCCGATCTGCTGGCACAGGGGGTAATTGCGGCGTCGGCAGGCAACCATGCTCAGGGTGTGGCACTGGGGGCGAAGCAGCTCGGAACTCGTGCGATTATCGTCATGCCAATCACCACGCCCCAGGTAAAGATTGAGGCGGTGAAGTCGCGGGGCGGAGAAGTGGTGCTACACGGCGATACTTATGATGATGCCTATGCCCACGCCCGTCAGCTTGAAGCCGAGAAGGGAATGACGTTTATCCATCCCTTTGACGACCCGGATGTCATTGCCGGACAAGGGACGATCGGCATGGAAATTTTGCGCCAGTGTCAGCAGCCGATTCATGCGATCTTTGTGGCAATCGGTGGCGGTGGACTCATTTCGGGTATTGCTGCCTATGTCAAACGACTTCATCCTGAAATCAAAATTATTGGCGTTGAACCTGTTGATGCCGATGCAATGTATCAGTCGCTTAAGGCAGGGGAGCGCATCAAACTGCCGCAGGTGGGTTTATTTGCCGATGGAGTTGCAGTGCGGCAGGTGGGCGAAGAAACCTTTCGGCTCTGTCAGCAGTATGTAGACGAAATTATCCTGGTTGATACCGACGATACCTGCGCCGCAATCAAAGATGTGTTTGAAGACACGCGATCGATCCTCGAGCCTGCCGGGGCACTAGCGATCGCAGCCGCTAAAACGTATGTGGAGCGTGAAGGCATCGAGTCCCAAACGCTGATTGCGGTTGCCTGCGGAGCCAACATGAACTTCGATCGCCTGCGATTTGTGGCAGAACGGGCAGAACTGGGCGAACGGCGAGAAGCCATCTTTGCCGTCACGATTCCAGAGGAGCGGGGCAGCTTGCGAAAGTTCTGCGAATGTATCGGCAGACGCAACTTAACCGAGTTCAACTACCGAATTGCAGACGATCGCGAAGCGCATATCTTTGTGGGGGTGCAGATCGAGAACCGTGCCGATGCCGCTCGAATGGTGCAAACCTTTGAAGGATGCGGCTTCAAAACCCTCGACCTCACGGATAACGAACTGGCAAAACTGCACCTGCGGCACATGGTCGGTGGACGATCACCGCTGGCAGAAAACGAACTGCTCTACCGCTTCGAGTTTCCCGAACGTCCGGGGGCACTGATGAAATTTGTCACCTCAATGAGTCCAAACTGGAATATCAGCCTGTTCCACTACCGCAACCACGGCTCCGACTGCGGCAGAATTGTCGTCGGCATGCAGGTTCCCCCTCAGGAAATGAACGAGTGGCAAGCTTTTCTAGAAACGCTCGGCTATCGCTACTGGGATGAAAATCAGAATCCGGCGTATAAACTATTCCTTGCATAGTGTTGGTCATGAAGGCCCTCATTAGACAAGCTAAGTTGTCAGCCAGGATTAGGTCAAACAAAGACTGTTTGACTCTAAACTCAATTTCTATCAGCTAATTTCTATCAGTTGTAGATTCAGGTGTGGATAAAGACCATCAGAGCGTTCAATAGAGAAAGTTTGCCTTCTGCTCAATACTCCAGAAGGGCTTGTCGAATATCCCACATTACAGGAAAGCTGGATTCAACGAAGGGGCAGGTTCTCCGAAAGCCTTGAAAGACGATCGCCCTAAACCCACCCCCTCAATAATCAAATCAACAATTACAAATCAATAACTACAGCGCAGCCTGAAGCTGATCGAGCAAACCTTCCACGTAGTTCAGCGCGTTCTTAATCGTGGTTGGGTCTTCAATATCCACATCCACATACTGACGCAGAGCCGTTACCTGATCGAGGCTGCTGCCCGATGCCAGGAGTTCCAGATAGCCGGGGATGAAGTCTTTGCCAACTTCGCGGTATTTCTGGTAGCAGGCAAGGCTGACGATGTTGGAGGCGGTGTACTGGTAGCAGTAGAACGGCTTGAAGTAGATATGCCCGATTCGTGCCCAGTCATACTGATGCTCCGGCAGGAGTTCTACCGCATCGCCGCAAAGCTCTTGATACAGATTCATCCACTGCTCGTTCACAAACTTGTGATCAAAACTGCCCTGCGCGGCACGATCGTGAATCGCTAGTTCCAATCGACTGATCGTGCTTTGGCGGAACAGCAGATTGAGCTGATCTTCGAGCTGACGAGTAATCAGGGTTTTGGTTAGCGTTTTGTCGTCTGCCGCTTGCTTCAGCAAATAGTCCAGCAGCAATAGCTCATTAAACGTGGAGGCGATTTCTGCCAGCACCATCGGTGGATTGCTGTTGAAATAGGATTGGCGATCGTCAATCCAGGCGAAGTGCAGCCCGTGACCCATTTCGTGCGCCAGGGTAAACAGCGAGCTATAGTCTTCGGTGTAGGACAGCAGCAAATAGCTGTGTTTACCGTAGCTGTAGGCGCAAAAAGCTCCGCCCCGCTTACCAGGACGCACTTTGGCATCGACCCAGTTTTTCACAAAGAACTCTTCGGCGCGACGGGCATAATTCACATCAAACTGCTCTAGTGCTGCAAGCAGGGTTTCAACGCCGTTCTGATAGGGAATTGGGGCAACTGAACCCGGATCACTTGTCCAGGGAGCGTAAATATCGCAGATGCGAATCGGCTGTCCGAGAGACTGTGCTTTTAGTTTGTAATATCGCTGGAACAGCTCAAAGCGATCGTGCGTTCCCTCCATAATGGCGCGGAAGACAGGTTCAGACACTTCATCGGCTAAAAGTTGTTTGTGCAATGTGGAGGAGTAGCCGCGCATCTGGCTTTCCATCCGGTGATCCTGCGCCACGGTGTTGAGGATATAGCCGTATAGCGAGTTGTGCTGCTGCATCACCTTTCGCACCGATCGATATGCCTCATCGCGCACATTGCAATCAGGATGAAACAGCAGCGATCCCAGTTCGGCTTCGGTGCTGGCGGTTTTACCGTCTGGGGTGGTGACAAGCTCGTATTCCTGTTCGCCCAAGTGAATCGATCGAAGCTGAATAAATGCCTGCCGTCCGGTGAGGCTGTCCTGGTTGCGGGTTTGTTCGACGGCTTCTGGAAGGGTATGCGGTCGGAATTGGGCGATGCGATCGAGATAGTGCTGGTAGTTTTGCAGTTCGGGGGCAGCGCGAAGCTCGCTAAACTTTGCCTCGTCAATGCCTTGAAGCTCTAGATCGAAGAACAAAAGCTGATTCTCAATCTCCGTCAGAGCTTCCATCGCCTTATCGAGAAACTGTTTTGCCTCTGTGTTGCGCGTGTCAGCAGAGAAAACTAGCGACGGAAAGGAGTACAGATAGCCCGATTGGGCAGCGATCGATTCAAGCTGTTTGAGGGCATCGGCAACTTCAGCGGGGGAAAGCTGAGCCACCTGTTCCCGATAGCCCGATCGAAAGGTCTGAGCGGTTTGGCGCAGCGATTCTAAGTCCTGCGTAAGCTTGGGATCGTCAAAACCTTGATACAAATCCCGCAGATCCCACTCTTGCGGCTCATGAAGTTGAGCAACGTCAGTTTTCGGGGCGGATGCAGAAATAGAAGAATCAGGACTCATAGATATTTGCTTGATTTTTGATTTATCACAATCACAGCTAGCCCTGATGCGGGCTATTTTCTACTGTAATGCAGCCTTTTCGTCTCGATCGCAAACCGCCCCTCTCCACTGGCAGCAGTACTTCTTTCGGCAGAGGGAAGGGTAACCGTCGACTGGCAAAATGACGACAAGATTGTCATTGTTTGTTACAATTAGTTAAATTTCCGAAGGAACAATAAATATGCCATACACCACCGAAGAAGGCGGTCGTCTGAATAACTTTGCGGTTGAGCCGAAGGTTTATCAGGCAGAGGCTCCGACGCAGAAGCAAAAGGTTCAATACGTCGTCTTGGCTGTCGTCGCGGTTGCGCTGCTTGGCGGGCTGCTGGCGATTGCGGTTGCGGTTTCCTAAGGGGCTGACCTGTTGCAAGAACGCTGCCCTTGCGTCTGGGAAGTTTCTGTAAAGCGTTTTTTTCAAAGTGTTTTGTTAAAGGCGTTTATCAAGAACATTAGTTAAAAGCAAAAGAATCTTTTCTAAATAAAAGCCAGGTGCTCTTTGGGGGAATGCCTGGTTTTTTGCTGTTGAACTGAAGTCGATCGAGTTACAGTAATTTTTTACGCCTATCCTGAGCGGCACTGCAAAACCAGGTATAGGGAATATACGCCGACGGCGGGTGCAATTGGAATTCCCTACCATGACAGAAATTCCCTACCGAACGATTCTTGGACTGAATCAGCAAACTTACCAACGCCTGAAAGTCGCTTTGAGCCTCAAACTACGTCGTCAGGTGTTTATCGCTGTGTGCGATGATTTACCGCTGCGCGATCGATTAGCGGCTCAGCTTCAGGCAGACTTGAGTAAAACAAGCAGCAAAACGATTAGTGCCGCTCAAAATCTCGCTCAATCCGCCAGTCCAGAGCGCACTTATCCACGCATTGTCAGCCTGCATCTGGATCTCAACGATCCTAGTCCGATCGGTCAAATTGCCCAGTGGCTTCAGCAGTTTCCCCCGCCCCGGCAGGGAAGTTGGCGTGCCCCATTGCCCGTCTTCCAGATTTTGGGAACGGAGAAACTCACGCGACAGCCTGCTAGCGTCCAGCGGATTTTTCTGACCCATCTTCAGGGCGTAGAGCGAAATCTGCGCTGGGTTGAGTCAGGGGTAATTTTGTGGCTAACGCAGCCATGGTTTCAAACGCTGCCAGAGTCTATGCCAGAGTTCTGGGAATGTCGGACAGGGGTGTTTGAGTTTACGGGTGATCCCACTCCGCTCGCCGCAATTTTACCGGAGCGAATTTCGATCGCCCAATCCTCCGGGCTGCCTTTAACCAAACCCCTACAGGACGAAGCCCGATCTGAAGCAGAGCGTGAGTCTTCCAAAAATCAAACCGGAAACAGCAAGGAGCAGGACAGCAAAACGGCAGTTCCCGAACTTGCAGAGTTCATTAATCCCTGGTTGAGCCTAGCGCAAGATTTAAGCCAGCTTTATGAAGCTGAAGAAACCCCTGCTTTGTCATCTGGGGAGCCAGGAGCAAAAACTGCTGTCTTGCCTGCCGTTGTCTTACCCACCGAGGACGTAACTGCCGATTCGATCGCTTCTGAGTCAACGCCCTCTAATTCGATCGCTTCGCAGTTTTCCGAAGAGACAGCCGCCCCCGTTATCACCGTCTCAGACACTACTGCCCCTGCCTCTGTTGAGCAAACCCTGATCGCTAATCTGCTCGAGCGCCCCTGGCAGTCAGAGGAACTGCTTCAGCAGATCGAAACCTATCAGCGTCAGTCTGTTTCGCCTGCGGTGATGGCAACTGCCTATCGGCTTTTGGGTAATTTGTACTGCGATCAGATTGATCAGGGCTTAGAATCAGTCGAACTGTATCAGCAGGCGATCGATGCCTATCAACAGTGTTTGATCTGGTTGCCAGAAGCGTCGCTGCTCTGGGTAGACGTGCTGAATGATCTGGGCAATTTGTACTGGATGCTGGGACGCCTGATGCAGCGGCAAGGGCCGGCAACGGTGCAGCAGTATCTAGAACAGAGCGTGCAAACCTATCACCTTGCCCTCGATCGGGTTCGGCTGCCTGAGCAGGAAGCGAATTATGCAATGGTGCAGAGCAATTTGGGCACGGCTTATGGCGATCTTGCCCGCTATGGCAACACGGCTTCCCTGCTGCAACAGTCGATCAAAGCCTACGAAGAAGCCCTGCGCTACCGTCCGGCGGAATCTGACCCGCTGCGCTATGCCTCAACACAAAACAATCTGGGAACCACCTACTGGAATCTGGCACAGCATCAGCAGCCGCTCGACAACCTGAAGCGATCGATCGCCGCCTACACCGAAGCCCTGCACTACTACGATCCAGCGCAAGACCCGCTCAACTTTGCCATGATTCAAAATAATTTGGGTACGGCGTTCTGGAATCTAGCACAGTATGAGCATCCGCGTGACTGGCTCTTGCTGGCAGTTTCGGCGTATCGAATTGCCCTAAAGTATCGCACTCCCTCCACGGCTCCGGCTGCATTTGCTGCGACGCAAAACAATCTGGGCACGGCATTCTGGCATCTGGCAAACCATACTGATCCGCCTGCCGATCGGATGGAATATTTGCAGGCAGCAATTGGGGCATACCAGACTGCTCTGGAAGCGATCGAGCAGCTCTCGCAGAAATTCGGTCAGCAGCCGGGAGTCATTTCGTTTGACGTAGCTGCCACCCACAATAACCAGGGACTTGCCCACTATCAGCTTGCTACCGATCTTCAGCTTGGTTTAGCCACCGCAGACCAGCTTTCCCACCTGGAGCAAGCCCTGCACCATCACCTGCAAGCATTGCAACGCTGGAAGCAGCAGTCCGATCTGCGCCAAACGGCTGTCACCTGCATCCTGCAAACCCTGCGCGCCTGCTACAGCCAGCTTGGACTGGAAGGACAAAACCAGGCACTTTCTAAAATTCCCGCCTCACTACTGCCCGAAATTTTGCCCCGACTGTAATCCGGTCTCAAGGCTACGCTGTCACCGGAATCATTGCCTGTTCGATCTGCTGTCGATCGATCGCCCGCCCAATGAATACTAGCCGAGTTTGGCGCAGTTCCTCGCCCTGCCAGGGACGATCGTAGAAAGAGTTAAACCGATCGCCCACCCCTTGAAGCACGAGCCGCATCGATTTATTTGGCACGGCAACAAATCCTTTAATCCGGTAGATTTCCTGCTGCTGCACCAGGGTTCTAAGGCGATCGATCAGTTGAGCGGGGTCAAAGGCGCAATCGAGTATCACCTGGACAGAATTAATATCGTCGTCGTGGTCGTGGTCTTCCTCGTGATCGTGATGGCTGGGGCGATTCTCCAAATCAGATTCGACTGCCGCATTAAACCCCAACAAAACATTCGGACTGATCTGTCCCTGATGGCAGGGCACAATCTTCACTCCCGAAGAAAGCTCTTGTTGAAGCCACTGCTGCACTTTCGCCTGATTTGCTGGGTCTACGCGATCGGCTTTGGTCAACAGCACCAGATCGGCACAGGCAAGCTGATCTTCAAACAGTTCTTCGATCGGCGTTTCGTGTTCTAGCGTGGGGTCTGCTTCTCGCTGTGCCGTGAGTGCGTCCCGATCGCCGACTATTTGCCCCTGAGCTAGAGCTTCACAGTCCACCACTGTAATAACCCCGTCTACCGTTGCCCCAGTGCGGATCTCAGGCCAGCGAAACGCCTGCACAAGCGGTTTGGGCAGAGCTAAACCTGAAGTCTCGATCAAAATGCAGTCGAGCTGATCGCGCCGTTTCAGCAATTCCTGCATCGTCGGCAAAAATTCCTCCTGCACCGTGCAGCAGAGACAGCCGTTCGTCAATTCCACAATATTGTCTGCAAGATTCGTGTTTGCAACCTGAGAAGCGTCCAGCGCGGCTTCGGAGGAATCTTCCGGGCAAACCTGACAGGAACGCAGCAAATCACCGTCAATGCCCACTTCGCCGAATTCGTTCACCAAAACTGCAATGCGTCGCCCTTCGTTGTTTTGCAGCAAATGCCGAATGAGCGTTGTTTTGCCTGCGCCCAGAAATCCGGTAACGATCGTGACAGGAATTTTGTGCATCGTGAAATCTCCTGAAGTTTTGATATTGGCTTAAAATCCTGAAGATCAAATTCTTAGAGGATGCTTGAAACGGGCTACCTGTGCTGCGAACCGCTCCCCTGACCCTCTAAACCTAGAGAGAACTGAACCGCTAAGAAAGGTTTCAAAGTTCCCACAAGAGGGGAATTTAGGGGGCAGTGTAAAAGCCTAGACACCCAATTAAACATCCTCTTAAATCCTGCCTGTGTCTGGCTTGACAGAACTTTTACGATAACGTGAACCCGATCGCATTCTCCCTGCTCCAAACCCGATCACCATCCCAATTCCCACAATCGCGGTCATATAGCCCAGCGTCATCAGCCGCACTGATAACGGAGGCGCAATGCTTTCGATGTCGATCGCCTGAGCCAGCGTCAGCGGAGCAGAATTCGCTGGAGAAACTGCCTCAATTTGAATCTGGTGAGGCGCACCGTCAAAAAACTGCTGCTGCCAAGTGAACACGCCATTTGCATCGGGCTTGCCCGCGACCGACAGCACCGTCATGCCATGCTCTAGATCCTTTGCTTGCAGCCGAAAAGTCGTATCCTGAACAGGCTGATTTGTGCGGGTATCAATCAATCGAGCCGATAGATCTGCCAGTTTGCCCACAGTGGCGATCGTATCGCCCAGGTATTCCAGCTTGAGCGACCCGACCTCAGCCGTCGTCCGGCTTAAAGATAACGGTTCTAGCTGGGAATGTTCAGCATTTTCCGCGCTGATGTTCACAACCAGCAAAGCTACAATGGCTGCCATTGCCGCCCCCGACAACAGCAGTCGTACTGATTGAGACAGTTCCTCAGAGCCTCCGCGAGGCTGTTTTGCGATGAGCCAACCGCCAAGCAACCCCACCAGCAGCAAAATCACCGCCAGCGTTGCTGCATTGCGATATTTCACCGGGTTTTCTGGCACATTCAGCACAAAGGTTTGGGCAACGGGCGCGTTGATTCCGGGAGCCGCGATCGTGGCTTGCAGCGTATAGCTTCCCCGAATCGGCAGGATGGTTTCTAGCTCCAGCAGACTTGTTGCGGAAGTCAGATTTGCATTAAGCAATGTGGTTCCTTCAACCATTGGAAAATCGCTAGAAAGCCAGGGAGTTTTTGCAGGCGTATTGAGCGTGATCTGCCACTGAGCATTCTGCACGGGTTGGTGTTGGCGGTTCGCTGCCTCAAGCCTGAGCCGGACGGGCTGGTGTGCCGGAACAATTTCGCTCAGGGGCGGCTGCGCGACAAGCTGAATTTGAACTTTGCCAGCAAGAACAGGAGTTTTAGACTGCACTGCTTCCGCCGGAGCATCGATCGCTATGCCTTGATGAACCTGTTCCGGATGTGCCTGAGCTGAAAGACTTAGCACCAAAACGCTCACCAGGCAAAGCCAGCCCAGGAGCCAACGGCGCGATGAAGTTGTCATGTGCTGCCTCTTTTGTTGCCTTAGATTTTGCAGGAAGCTACCCCTGCTTCACTAAAGATGTTTAAGCAGTATCCAATCCTCCACCTTGCCCCCACGATTCCCCTTTCTGTCCCCAACTCTAGGGCGTTGAACCCTGAAGTGGGCGAGGTTCCCCCTGGAATAAGGAGGCTAGGAAGCGGTTTGGAAACTCATCCTGACGTTTCAAACATCCTACGAATTGCCTAATGACAGCCTACCCCCAGCATCGAGTGGCGGGTTTCGTGCAGGGTATTGTGTGCGGGCAAATGGGGGCTGAAGTAGATCGTCCAGAGCGTGATTGAAGTGAGTGACAAAAACAGAGCAGACTGGACGGGAATCGAAAGCGCAAATTGAATCGTGCGCTGCCGGGAGCTTTGCATTGCAGTTGTCATCTGTACCTCGCAGATTGAGTGAACTTTTGAGCGTTGGTGGGCATCCTGACTTAGAGATGGAACTGCGAACGATCGAGCTTTTTCGCCGAACGATCGAGCCTGCTCATTACAGTTGCGGGACAGCGTTGGACTTACACCAAACTTTCCCCGGTTTTCTAGACTCCTTATCCATTGCAGGGTCTATCTACCTCTGACGGCTGCTCTCCGCCAGAACCAACGAATTTAATCGTCTCATCACCCTACCACAGATGATGTTCCCTATCGCTGTAGCTATCTGCTTGCGATCACTGAGCCAATTTACTTTAAAGGCTACAATGCAAGTGAAAAATAGTAGTCTCTGCAAAGATGCGAATCGACTGTACAATAACTAAAATTAAATTAAAAAACGAACTAATTAAAACTATTCTTATCTTTCAGGGCTGATCCACTCGTAATTCATGAATCGCAAAGTCACCCCTTGTTTGTTGCAAGTCTAAATTGCTAAAAAATGCTGCCCCTCTTGCTCTCCTCTTGCTTCCCTCAATGACTGTACCCCAAGCTAGTCAGGAAAAGCGCGATCGTATTTTGTTAGTTGAGGATAATCTTTACAATCGCGAATTGATGCAGGACTATCTGCAAACTTGCTTTGGAGTGGGAGTTGCAGCCGTTACAGAAGGGAGACAGGCACTAGCAACCCTCTCTGTGTATCACCCTGACCTCATTTTGCTTGACCTGAAGCTGCCCGATATCGATGGGTTCGCGGTGCTGCAAGAAATGGCAAATCGATCGCTTCAGATTCCAGTTTTTGTGGTTACAGCCTGTGCGCGTCCAGAAGATAGAGAGCGGGCAATGAGTCTCGGAGCCGACCGCTATTTTGTGAAGCCGACCTGTTTAAGAGAGCTATGTCTGGCGATCGAATCGGTCTTAAAGCAGCCCACATCTTGCAGCTTTCAGAACCTTCGTCTGTACGATGCCGCATTCTTAGTAGGCACAAACCCAGGAGCAACACTTTCTCACCGACCTGCATTTGATGAGGAAAATCGGTTTTGAACGAATTTGAACTAATTAGGCTGACCGTGGTTGGGTGGATTATCTTGCCCGCTCTCAGCAGAACGCTCGGATGAGGACAAGGCATCTAGCAGATAGCTCAGGGTTTGCAGGGAACGCCCAGTTTCTAAAATTTGCTGCTCAAGCTGTGAATTCAGCAGCGTTGTGGTTTGCAGGTTTGTCAGTGCCTGTTCTAGCACTGCCCTTGCTTGAGTAACAAACTCTTCTGATGTCATATTTGGGTTCTAAGCTTGACAATCTCAGGGAACTCTGTATTTACAGTCTAGCCTCTGCATTAATCCAGCAGAATTGAGGAAAACCCGCAATCGCGAATGAAGTTTTGATGGATTAAAGCAGAAAGAGTGACCTAGTAACGTGAAGCTGGGGGAAAGCGGTTGGCAGAATAGCTGTCACTCGCTGGATTTGAGGTTCCGCCCGAAATCTGCTGCCGTCCGTTCCGCACCACCCGCATCATTTCGTTGAGCTGCTGTTCCATATCGCGCAAGACGCGGTCGGCATAGTCGTCTGCCCCGCGCTGAATTTCTTCGCACTCTGCCAGAGCCATGCGCTGAAGGTCTTCTAGCTCTTGCTGGGCACGTCGTCGGATCTGTTCTATATCGGCGATCGTCTGCTGCTGCATGGAGTCACATTCCTGCTGCACCTGCTGTCGGATTCGCTGTGCCTCAAGCTCTGCCTGCCGGATAATGCCCATTTCATCCAGAATCTGGGCGGCTCGCTGCTGAGCGGCTTCAATAATTTCCTCGGCATACTGCTCTGCATCCAGCAGCACTTCCTCTTTGTGCAGCAATAGCTCGGTGGCTTCCTGAAAAGCTCCGGGCAAACTGAGCCGCACCAGATCAAGCTGATCGAGCAACTGCTCTTCGTCCACCAGCGTCCGCCGGCTGAGCGGAATTCGGGGACTGTCGAGAATGATTTCTTCTAGCCTGTTTAGCTCGCGCTGAATGTCTACTCCATTGAGTCGTACCCCTTCCCGGTGGCTGGGCTGCTGGTTCCCAGAGTGGCTACCGTTCGAGGCTCTGCGGTCGGGGCTGGGGCGATCGGAGTTTTGGCGAAGCATTGGTACAGATCCAGGGCGACAGGAGGGGGAACAAGATGGTCTATGGGTCCGCCGAAGCGGGCGATTTCTTTGACAACACTGCTGCTGAGAAAGCTATATTCCGGGTCAGTGGTGAGGAAAACGGTTTCAATCTCGGCGGAGAGGGTTTTGTTGGTGTGTGCCATTTGCAGTTCCATCTCAAAGTCGGACACGGCCCGCAGCCCTCGCAGGAGGACTTGTGCCTGGCGCATTCTGGCATAGGTGACGGCTAAACCCTCGAAGTGATCAATCTCCAGGTTGGGTAAGTGCTGGGTCGATCGCCGAATTTGGTCAGTGCGCTGCTCTACCGGAAATAAAGGGGCTTTATTCGGGTTGCGAAACACGACCACAATCACCTGTTCAAAGAGCCGACAGCCCCGCTCGATGATATTCAGATGACCGCGTGTAATCGGATCAAAACTGCCGGGATAAATTGCGATCACAAGCCACACGTGCAAAGTAAAGGACAGCAGCGAAAGATACGAAGCAAGAACCAATGAGGGAGAATCCAAAGAAATCAAGGCGTTTACCGCCAGGATCGTCTAGCTTTCCTCAAGGCGATTATATCGAACAGCTTCGGAATCATCACGGGCAATTTTGGGACTCAGGCATAGGTTTCACGGCGGCTCAACGCTTCAGGGAACGATCGGACCGGAGCGATCGAAGCAACCTACAGAATTTGGCGGCGCAAAAACGGCAGCAGCACCTCGTTTACTCTCTCGTGCCAGTCCTCCTGCGGGTAATGCCCGACTTCTTCCAGCTTGACAAGCTCAGCATCCGCTACTTGCTGCCTCAGCGTTTCAGCCAAACTAAACGGTAACCACGGGTCGCGCATTCCCCAGGCGATTAGGGTGGGCTGTTTCCAGTCTGCAAAGCCCTTTTCGATTTCTGCCATGGCCTCCGCCAAGTGTAGATTTTGCACCGTGACAAATAGCGATCGACCCGCCGCTGAACTTTTTAGAAACGGACGACGATACACATCCAGATCTTTATCCTCAACCCGATAACCGCCACCGCCCTCCAAAGTGCGATCGACCAGAAGCGGGTCTTGGGTCATCATTTCGCCCACCAGGGGAATTCCAAGCTGGCGTATTTTCCAGGGAAGTTTTGCCGCCGTACCGATTGGCGTATTCAAAATTGCTAGCCGTTCGATCCGATTGGGATGACGCAGCGCGTACTGTAACCCCACCGACCCCACAAAACCTTGCACCACCAGCGAACAGCGGTCGATCGCTAGTGCATCCAAAAAATCTCCCAGGGCAGTGACATAGGCATCCGGCGTGTAGGCAAAGTCGCGGCGATCGGGCTGAGCGGAAAAACCAGAGCCAATCCAATCGGGGGCAATCGAGCGAAACCCTTGTTCTGCCAGGGCAGGCATAACATTGCGCCAGCTATAGCTTTGAGCGGGAATGCCATGCAGTAAAACGACAGGCGGTTTGTCTCTGGGATTGAGAGGGTCAGACGATCGATAAAACCATTTCAGCTTGCCGACTTCGATCTGATTTTCCTGAGCGTTCTTTGCCATGACCATATGGTTAAAGCGGTTTTTAAGTGTGTCTTATTGTTGCCTGAGCGTATCGCGGAATGGGGCTGAGGACAAGTGAGGAGTGGATGGGCAAGGAGATGCAGTGGTAGTACTTTGAGGCTTTGGGGGGCTTTGGGTTTGTGGAGGCGATCCTAGTAACAAGTCAGAGGATTTGGGAATTATTAAGTTTTGTATCTGAATGCAATTCTGTAACTTTAAATACAGAATGTCTGCTATATTAAGTTAAGAGGCAGGGCATCACTGCTCTGTCTCCAGGAAATGAATCCTGAAAAAATAATTCCTAAAGAACCTAAGCGTAAACCTAGTAGAAACGGAGTGCCCTGCAATGTCTACTCGTGATCAAGCTCGTGCCCTAATGATGCGCCATCATCATCAAGTGAAGAATCGACAGCAATCGATGCTGAGCCGCTCTGCCGAAGAAATTGGGATGGATGCTGAAGCGATCCAAAATCATAGCCACATCCAGGGAAAGCCCCTCGGTTCGCTGAGAAACGAATAATTTAGCTTTTTTCCGTTCTACGGGTTTTTGTCCGATTGAACATTGCAAGTCGATTGGTACTGAAATTTCACACTCGAATATCACAACTGACCTGAGGGCGTTTTCTAGCAGAGAACGTCCTTTTCTTTACATTTCTTCTCTGCTCGACGTGCTAAAGATTGGCGTAAACTAGGAACCTCACGGCTTTATCGTGAATGACTATCGTGGACGAAGGAAATC
Organism: Cyanobacteria bacterium FACHB-502; assembly: GCA_014695325.1. Taxonomy (GTDB): domain Bacteria; phylum Cyanobacteriota; class Cyanobacteriia; order Elainellales; family Elainellaceae; genus Leptolyngbya_A. The sequence goes on from JACJNZ010000039.1 coordinate 251,252, forward strand.
AGGAGCGTACCGCAAGTGTCGCGATGTAGCCTTCGCCCCATTACCGAGGAATAATCATGACTCGCGCCATCATGGAAACGGACAAGGGAACTATCAATCTGGAACTGTTTGACCAGGATGCTCCCAATACCGTCAAGAATTTTGTCGATTTATCTGAAAAGGGCTTTTATGACGGGCTGACCTTTCACCGAGTCATCTCCGACTTTATGATTCAGGGGGGCTGTCCGAAAGGGGATGGTCGTGGTGGTCCTGGCTATCAAATCAAGTGTGAAATCAACCCCAATAAGCATCTTGCAGGCAGCCTATCGATGGCTCATGCCGGACGTGACACCGGGGGCAGCCAGTTCTTTATCTGCCATTCGCCGCAGCCGCACCTGGACGGAGTGCATACGGTTTTTGGCAAAACGGAGAATATGGATGTGGTCAATGCCATTCGGCAGGGCGACAAGATTCGTTCGGTCAAGATCGAGCCGTAACGATCGAAGCGTTGAATAAAGCTGGGACTAAACGGGGACGATCGCCTTCTATCAGGAAAACAAGCCTCGATCAATCAAGGCCGATAGAAGACGATCGCCCCACTGCATCTATGGGATTGATGCATCCTGGCTAGCAGGTCAACCATCAGGGACAGGTAGCTTTGGGAACAGAGCGAAATCGAAGTGCGTTTTAGGGCTACGCGTCGGATTGCGCTTTTTTCCTGAGGCCAGGTCGAGCAAAGGCAGAGCAAAGGGAAGTTGAGCATGGCAGATTGGCATGAGATTGAGGGTGGCGTGACTGCACCAAAGGGCTTCCGGGCAGCAGGAATTGTCGCTGGGCTAAAGCCTTCAGGCGCACCGGATTTGGCATTGATTTTGTCTGAGGTGGACGCGATCGCCGCGGGTGTGTTCACCACCAGTCAAGTCCGTGCTGCTCCGGTTGATTTCTGCCGTCAACAGCTTCAGACGAAACCTGTGGCGCGGGCGATTCTGTGTAATGCCGGTCAGGCAAACGCGGCAACGGGAACTCAGGGCTGGCTTGATGCTCAGGAAAGTGCAATGCTGCTAGCTCAGTCGCTGAATATTGCGTCCGATCTGGTGCTGGTGGCTTCAACGGGCGTGATCGGTCAGCGAATTAAGATGGATGCACTGCGGGCAGGCATTCCCAAACTAGTCGAGGCGGCTAGCGAAACGGGGTCTGATGCCGCAGCACGGGCGATCGTCACAACGGATCTGGTGACAAAATCGATCGCCTTAGAAACCACTTTGGAGCACCGTCCGGTCAGAATTGGCGGCATCTGTAAAGGGTCGGGCATGATTCACCCCAATATGGCAACACTGCTGGCGTTTGTCACCTGCGATGCAGCAATCTCCCCCCATCTCTGGCAGCAGATGGTCAGCCGTGCTGCTGACAAAAGCTTTAACCAGATCACGGTAGACGGCGACACCAGTACGAATGATTGCCTCATTGCCCTGGCAAATGGTGCATCCCGCACACCTGCCATTACCGAGCCGGGAGCCGATGCAGACAAACTAGAAGCTGCTTTGACTGAAGTTTGCATTCGCCTGGCAAAGTCGATCGCTCGCGATGGTGAGGGCGCGACCTGCCTGCTTGAAGTGCGCGTCTCCGGAGCGACTGATGATGAGTCTGCTCGCCTGATTGCACGAACGATCGCCGGGTCTTCCCTGTTCAAGTCAGCAGTCTTTGGGCGCGATCCGAACTGGGGGAGAATTGCGGCGGCAGCAGGACGGGCAGGTGTTCCTTTTGAGCAGGGTGATTTGCGGGTGCAGTTAGGCAACTTTTTGCTGATGGATCAGGGTCAGCCTTTGCCGTTCGATCGTCCTGCTGCCAGTGCTTATATGAAGCAGGCGGCTCAGGGAGAATATTTGAAAGGCGATACCGTGTTAGTCTCGGTCAGTGTCGGAGAGGGTCAGGGGTCGGGCGTTGCTTGGGGCTGTGACTTGAGCTATGACTATGTGAAGATTAATGCGGAGTACACGACTTAGGGGAGTAGGAAAGTAGGGGCGTCTTGAAGCGATCGAGTTTCCAAACCTGGATAACTTCGCTTCAGGCGTTGCTGCTTTGTTAAGGTGAGATGAATTGAGCGATTGCCTGATGTGAAGTAAGTTCTCCGCCCGGTTCAACCCTCTTGTCCGGCAAATTCTCGATCGTTCATGATGGACCAGGATCGAATCGACGGAGGTTATCGTGTGAAAAACGGTTTAATTGCGCTGCTTGTGATTGCAGGGGGATTCTTCGTCACCAATCCTGAGAAGCCCACCTATGTAGACTATGCCTCTGTCCGATTTGCTGAGACAGCCACCGAAGCCATCTGCCGATCGCCTCAACTTCCTGGCTGGGCACGATCAATCACAAGCTCCATGCAAGAAGTTTGTCGAGGGACAGTAGAAACGGGGACTAATTTCGGCAAGGAACCGCTCCAGAACTTTATTAACGGCATTACCGAACACCAAAATTTCCTTCTATTTAGCACCTACACCACAAAGTTTCCGGGACGAACGGTTAAAACGGTCGGCGTTCTAGGCAACTTCTTCCCGCTTCAATAGGAATTCAATCAAACTTTCACCACTCATCGGCTCACTAGGCCACTGCAACCTGCGCCGCCAAACAGTCCTGCTGAATTTGCGCCTTCAAGTCTTCAAGCGAGGCGAATTTTTGCTCAGGACGGAGGAATCGATCGAGGGCAACGGTCAACGTCTTGCCGTATAAATCCCCTGACCAGCTGAGTATATGCACCTCGATCGTCTGCTGCTGCCCCGACACGGTAGGACGATGACCAATATTCATCACGCCGCGAATTGGCTGAACAGTCACTCCAGAAACCCAGACGCTGTAAACGCCCCGACAGGGAATAAATTTGTCATCTGGAACCTGCAAGTTTGCAGTCGGAAAGCCGATCGTCCGTCCAAGCTGCTGTCCCTGCACGACCTGCCCCATCAACTTATAGGGTCTGCCAAGCAATCGATTCGCTTTTTGTGGATCTCCTGCCGTGAGGGCTTCCCGAATCGCAGAACTGCTAATCCGTTCGTCATCGTTGCAATAAAGCGGCACGATCTCAACCGGAATCCCAAACTGGGCGGCAATGCTCTGAAGATCGATCGCCGTTCCGGCACGTTTAGAACCAAAACAGAAATTCTGTCCGACACTAACCTGCTGTGCTTGCAGCGACTCAACCAGAATTATTCTGACAAAAGCGTCTGGGGTTAAACTGGATAACGCCTCATTAAACGGCAGTAAAACAAGCTGCTTCACCCCAAGCGACCGCAAAGCCTGAGTTTTTTCTTCTAGGGGAGTGAGGAGAGGGCGAGATGTACCGGTAAAAAACTGGCGCGGATGCGGGTGAAACGTGACAACCGTAGGGAGCGGTTTGGGTTGCTCTACGGATGCGGACTGTTCTTCCAAGAGGAACCGATAGGAATCTGACGAATCACTACCTCGATCAACGCCATCAGAAATTGTGTGCCCTAGAACTGGCTCAATCACCTTCTGATGCCCCCGGTGAATGCCGTCAAAGTTTCCTAAAGCAACACGAGTTGGAGTTTTAGCGGTTGTTAAAGAAGAAGTAATCCACACGCTTTACATTTTGACACAATCTGGCAATCACAGAAAACTAAACGTCGATCGCGTTAGCGTTACGACAACAAATGAATCAGAAAACCAAACGTCGATCGGCTCAAGCGGATACTTCTGCTTCTGAATATTGATCAGCAAAGGAGTGATAGGCAGGGGCAGTGAGCTGATTTACCAGATCGATCGTCAACCCTTCCCAGGCAACAATGCTGTTGGGGAACTGTCGGGCGGTGTCTTCGCGCACTTGATCCATAAAATTATCATCGTGCAGCGGATCGTGATGGAAAATCACTAGTTTTTTGACGGAGGCTGCTTTAGCGATTTTGACCGCTTCTTGCCAGGTGGAGTGTCCCCAACCTACTTTGCCCGACCGCGGATGGTGGTATTCCTCATCGGTGTAAGTTGCATCATAAATCAGCAAATCTGCTTCGCGTGCCAGGTGCAGCACGTGTTCATCCATTCGATCGGGAAAATGCTCAGTGTCAGTAATGTAAGCAACGGCGTAGTTTTGCCAGTTCACTCGATAGCCAATCGCTTCTCCGGGATGGTTGAGCAGGGCAGTTTCAACCATAATATTCTCTAACGCAACTGAATCGCCCACTTCCAGATCGTGAAACTTGAGATCAGCCCCCATCACCTGAAGCGGTACAGGAAAGTTGGGATGGAGCATTTGATCGGTGAGTCGCTGTTCGATGGTGGAGCCGTTAGGCGCGATCGCTCCATAGATGTGAAAGCGGTTGCCCTTGACAAAAGCAGGCACAAAAAAGGGAAAGCCCTGAATGTGATCCCAATGGGAATGAGTGAAAAACAGATGGGCAGCGATCGGCATTTCTGGCAACAGGGCTTGTCCTAATACCCGAAGACCCGTTCCGCCATCGAAGATTAGCAAATTATCGCCCACTCGCATCTCGACGCAGGAAGTATTGCCACCATAGCGAACGGTTCCAGACCCTGGACAAGCAATGCTTCCTCTCACACCCCAGAAGCGGACTGTAAATCGATGTGAACTGTTAGTCATGCGTTTTTGTGCCAGATTTCACGAGCCTCAGTAAGTTCATCCCTGCCGAATCGATTGACAATCACGGTGAGGGTCGACCGCCACTTCTCATCCCAACTACTTCATCCTAGCCGTCAATTAGGCGAACCCGGTATATCGTGCTGTTCAGTGTCATCAACAGGATTCGTTTTTGCTGGTACAGCACCCTTACTTTAGTCTGCCCATCACTTCAGTCTGTCCATCAGCGTTAGTCTGCCCAGAACGAGGTCGTAAAACGCCGATCAAAACACTTGACTACTGAGAAATTCTTGGGCAAAATCTGCACTTTGCTCTAGTCTAGTCTGTGATCCCTTTCATTTTGCAATCTTTTATAGATTTTTTAGACTGCTCCGGTTCGGTAAATCGCCTTCAGGGCAACGAAAAATGTGAGGGTTAAGCGTTATGACGGAGGGAAGTTGAGATGCCAATCGCGCAGGTTGACTAATCCTGAAGCACAGGTCAAGTTGTATTGCAGGGGCGTCACGGTGATGCAGTTGTGCCGAATTGCCTCCACGTCCGTTAAGGTTTGATGATACCAATCTAAGTTAGAGCCGAATGCCTCTAGCTTTGCCAGCTCGATCGCCGCTAGCTCCGTTTCATCAACATCTTCCAGCAGCTCACCCGCAAGCCAGTAATAGGTTTTGCCGCGTGGGTCTACCCGCTTCTCAAACTGATCCACATAGCGACGCACTCCCTGACGAGTCACGGCAACGCCCGCAATTTTCTCAGCCGGAACCGCAGGTACGTTGACATTCAGCAACATCAGGTGGGGCAACGGCTGTTTTTCCAGCAGACTGACCAGGGTTTGAGCAAAGTCGGCGGCGGGCTGAAAGTCTTTTACGGTAAAGCTCGTGAGGCTAAACGCAACGCTGGGAATTCCCTCGATTACACCTTCCATCGCGGCAGAAACGGTTCCAGAATACAGCACGTCTGTGCCTAGATTAGACCCGTGATTAATGCCAGACAGTACCATTTCAGGTGGATTATCCAGCAGTGCTCCTAGTGCCAGCTTTACGCAGTCCGAAGGCGTGCCAGAGCAAGCCCAGGCAGCGATCGAAGGATGAAACCCACTTTCGACTCGTTCTGCTCGAATGGGTTGGTGGAGGGTAAGCCCGTGTCCGGTTGCCGATCGCTCTCGATCGGGCGAAACAACGGTTATTTCATGTCCGGCCGCTGCCAGGGTGTTTGCCAGCGTGCGAATTCCCAGCGAGAAAACACCGTCGTCGTTGCTAATTAAAAGCTTCATGCCAGTCTCAGTCAGACAGCATTCAGTGCTGCGGTTAACTCCAGATCTAGTTTAGAGAGTTGAGCGATCGAGTGAACAGAGCTGGAATTATTTCTGACCGGAACTCTGTTCCTACCGCTAGCTGCCGCGAGTCGGTCCCAAATATTTCTCCAGGTAGGGCGAGAAGACTTCGTAGATTAAAGTTATGGGTCGCCCGTGATGCCAGAACAGGTAGTACCGCCCCCAAAACGGACCCGCCTGACCAAATGCCTGTTCTAAGGGAGCAGAAGAGCCGTATTCAATTCCCTGAATATCGCGATAAAGCTCAGTTCGCAGCTTTGCCAGGTTTGCCCAGACCGGGAGCGATCGATTTTGCAGATATTCGTCTACGTGGCTGGCTTCCCACCAAGATGCAGCATAGGCAAGCCGCTGCCCGGAAGCAGTTCGCAGCCAAACCTGTCGTCGCAGCCAGGGCGCGGGAACTGCCTGAATCACATCGGGTGCGCCGTCCAAATCACTGTTGACAAGCGACATATCGATCACATCGACTTCAGTAGGTTCACCTGTCAGAAGCTGAAGATAGCGGGTAGGCGAACCGTCTCCCAGCAGAATCACCTGCCAGGCGGGGGCAAGCTGAGGGTGGGGCAGTCCTCGCTGTACGATCGCCTCATTTCCCTGCCAAAGCGGGTTGAGGGAATACCATTCAGTAGGGGCGGCAATGCCCTGGGTGGGTCGGATGGCTGGAGTCAATTGCTTTACAAAACTTCAATTTCTCCCTCGATCATAGTACGAATCTGGGAAACCCGCACAGGTGGAACTGCCTCCAACCGCTTATAGCTGCAAGTTCGCGATGAAATCGGGCACCTGCAAAATACGAAAGTAAACGAGGAGCGCAATAACAACGGTGTAAAGCGTAGAACCGCCAACCCCAATGAGTAAGTCCCGTTTGATATTTCTTTTCTCTTCTGTCAGGAACACCTCCATCGCGCCAAACTGCATCATGAGAATGCCGAGGACGTTGGAAAGCCAATAACCAACGATCGTTCCCGCTAAGAACCAGCCTGAGTGGATCCAGGCGATCACGTAGCCAAATGCAAGCGCAATTGGCAGATTAAAGAATACATCGTTCCACCAGGAGAGCGGGGAAAGCATATAGCCAATCCCTACTATTGCGCCACCTCGCAGTTTCTTGAGCAGATTCAGCATTGATTGCTATTAATTGATGAAATTGAGGAGGTCTGTTTTGAGCCAACCACTGCGTCATCGTCCTAACTGCTCAACCTAGCCACTCAGCAATGCCTCAACAAACTCATAGCTGGAGAAAGGACGCAAATCTTCGATGCCTTCACCTGCACCGATAAAGCGAATGGGTAAACCAAGCTGCTGCACGATCGCCAGTGCAATGCCGCCTCGTGCTGTGCCGTCGAGCTTTGTGAGCACTACACCGCTGAGCTTTGCGGCTTCTGAAAAGACTTCTGCCTGACGCAGCCCATTTTGTCCTAGCGTGGCATCCAGAACGAGCAGCGATTCGATGTGAGCATCAGGAGCTTTTTTGTCGATAATGCGGCGAATTTTGCTTAGTTCATCCATCAGGTTCTTTTTGTTTTGCAGTCTGCCTGCGGTATCGACTAGCAGCAATTCTGTGTTACGCGACTGCGCGGCGGTAATCGCATCAAAAACAACGGCAGCGGGGTCAGTGTTTTTGCCCGGATTTGCCACCACTTCCACCTTGCTTCGATCGCCCCAGGCTTTAACTTGCTGCACGGCGGCGGCTCGGAAGGTATCAGCAGCGGCAATGAGGCAGCGATAGCCAGACTTTGTGCCCAGGTGCGCTAGTTTTCCAATCGTTGTCGTTTTACCTGCGCCGTTCACGCCCGTCATGAGCCAGATATTCAGCTTGTCTTTTTCGGGTGAGAAATTGACGTTATGGGACTGCTGAAGAGGGCGATCGAGCATTTCCCGCAGGATTTGCTTTAGATAGGCGATCGCCTCATTAGGGGGCAATGCCTCTTCCCGCAGTTTGGCTTGCAGGGCTTCAACAATATAGTCGGTTGCCTCAATGCCCACATCTGCTTGCAGCAGCAGCGATTCGATTTCAGTAACAGCATCCTGATTCAGCGGACCCTGACCGACGATCGAGCGAAGCTGATTGACCAAGCTACGTCTAGTTTTGTCGAGTCCCTGCCGCAATCGCTTCAGCCAGGTAATCTCTTCCAGGGAAACATCTTCTGCCCGTCGCCCTTGAGCTGCCAGCACTTCCGCCGACCAGAGGAATCCTTCATCCAGCACAAACCCCGGATCAATTACAGGTTCAGTAGACGCGGGTACTGCACTGGGAACTGCCTCAAGCTGAGCCTCTGCCTCTTCCTGCTCGATCGCCTCCTGGCGCAATCTTTCTAATCGGGCAAGGCGATCGGCTTCTGCCTGTGCCCAAAAAGCGGTGGCAGGGGACGGGGCGACCGCTTCAGGAGTCAAGGGGGATGAAGTTTCAGAGCCAATCGTTGGAGTAGTTTCGGTGATTCCCTCTTCGGAGAACTGCAAAGCGATTACCCCTTCGGGGAACTGCGAAGCAATCGGCTCACCAGGAGCCTCTGCTGTTAAAGCCTCGTCTGTAGAAGTTTCCGAAGCCAAAACCTGAGCAGACTCGATTTTTGGTGTTGCGTCTATCCCTTCTGCTACAGTTCCTGCTGCTACAGGAGAGGCCTCGGCAGGAGCAGCTTCTGTTGATTCCAGAGTCTGTGTAGTCGGAGTTTGATGATCAGACGTTTGCGCGTCAGAGGCCTGGTCTGGTGTTTCCTCCTGTTGCCGCTTGCGAATATTCTCGTAGGCTGACTTTGCCCAGGTCAAATAGTCTTGAGCCACTTCTGGCTGGGTTGCACTTTCTGCCGCTGGTTCAGCAGAAACAGAAGGTTCAGCCGAGGGCTGCGCGACCTGCGCTGTTTCCGTTTCGGTGGTTGATTCTTCGCTGTGCTGGCGGTTAAACCAATTAAAAGGAGCCATATTCGGTGAACCTGCTACCCAAAGGATTGAAAGGGACAAAGACAGTTCTTTAATTATTGCTCGAAGTCACGCTGCTCATGTTTGCGGCTTGACTGATCCCGTCTTTGCCTGAAGGATACTTGAAAAGTGATTGTGTAACCCAAACCGCCCCCTCGCTTCCCAATTTTGCGGGGAACCGAGTTCTCCTTACTAGTGCTCAAAGTCCCTAAAGTTGGGAGCCAGAAAGGGAAACAGAGGGGGCAACATACCACTTCTAATACTGAATCAAACAATCTCCTAGAAATTATCTCAGAGATTGCCGCTAGGCTTCTTTAGCAACAATGCCAGACTCGCCGCTAAATCTGCTGCGAGCGAACAAATTGCACAACTTCTTTTAGCCAAACGTTTCAAAAAAAACCCCTCTCGCCAGGAGAAGGGTGATGTAGAAGAGAACAACGTTTGCAGTATCAAAATATTTGAATTAGACGGTATTAGACAGCTTAGAGATTAGAGGCGATCGTTTTCGGGCGATGTGCTGCTGCCTGCCTGACGGAACAGGTTGCCTGCCGCGTCGTTCTGGTAAACGCAGTCAATTCGGGCACTGCCATCAGCTTTGTCGATGTCTCCGGTGTAGGCAAACGTATTCATCCGTCTGCGGCACTCTGCCATCTGCTCGCCGTTGATCAAGTTTCGGCTCTGCAAAATATTCCAGTTACTGCTTCGCATCACGCAGCCCGGAACCATGCGCGGCTGAGTCACAAATACGCTAAACGGGTTCAGCGTCATGAACGCTCTGAGGTCGACCGTAACGGCACTTGCACCGTACTGCAAGCAAATTTCTGGGTTAGGCGATGCCTGCTCGATGTCTACACGAGTCGCAACGCTGCTCAAGTTCGAGGACGGCGTGTAGGAACCAAAAAACATCCCCAAGCCAATGCCCACAATAAACACCGTTGCTAGAATTGCGGCAGTCGTATAGGTTAAGGCTCCGCCAAGCAGTCCTTTTTGTTGCGGCTTCTCTGGTTTTTCCATATACGGATCTCGGTCATAGTAATCCCGATCACGATCGTCGGAGTAGCGGGGCGATCGAGGCGGTGCTTTGGGAGGTCTGCGTTTGATCATAGGGATGCGTCACCGAGTGGGCTGACTAGCGGATATACCAGAAATTGCAAACGGGCTTCTGATCACTCTCTACCCTAGCATTCCTATTTCCAGTGTAAGAGAAGCCTCACAAATCGACTGCACTTGGAGGGGAATGATGGGGGCGATCGAGTCAGGAATGCGATCGAGCCAATAGAAGCTTGCAGGAAGTGTCAAAATAAAGAAAAAATAATATTCTTTGTCATTCTGCAATACCAATTTGCAGAAGCAGGGCTGAAATTGCCGTTCTACTGGTCAGCAGGTCATCGTGATTAAAGCTTCTTCGATTCGCAGCATTTTTGCCGATAGTTTAACGGTTTTCTGGGGAGACTGGCTCGATTTGCGGGTGCGTCTGCCGCAGGTGATCGCATCGGGTTTGATTTCGCCCTTAATCTACATTCTGGCGTTTGGTTTGGGGTTAGGCAGTGCCTTATCCGTCCGTCCACCGAGCGGCGGCTCCTATCTGGAATTCATTTTGCCGGGAATGGTTGCTCTGTCTTCGATGACGATCAGCTTTGGCGGTACGACCTTCTCGATCTGCGGCGAACGGCTCTATTCCAAAACCTTCGAGGAAATCCTGCTGCTCCCTGTTCACCCGATGGCGTTGTTTCTGGGTAAGATGCTGGCGGGCGTGGTGCGGGGGCTGATGACTTCGGCGGCGGTGATGGTAGTCGCGATTCTGTTCACAGGCAACTGGGCGTTTTTGAATCCCCTGTTCTTGCTGGTGCTAGTGCTGAACTGCGCGATTTTCTCAGGGCTTGGTGTGATTGCGGGATTGAATGTTAAGTCTCTGGAAGGGGTTGGGCTGATCAATAACTTTTTGATTGTGCCGATGTCCTTTCTGGGCGCGACATTTTTTGACCCGACGCGGTTGCCCCTGCTGTTTAAGAGCATTATCTATTTACTGCCCCTGACCTACACGAGCATCAGCTTGCGATCGATTGTCTTGGATTCCCTCTCCGACTTTCCCTGGTATAGCATCCCAATTTTGCTAGCCGTGGGAATTGTTCTGGCAGCGATCGGGGCTTATCAGTTCGCGCATCAGCAGGATTAAAGCAGGTTTTTCTTGGTTTACTATTCTTTCTTTTGAGTTCCTATGGCTTCTGATGATCTCCGTGCGGCACGCCTCGAAAAAGTTGCCCAAATTAAAGACCTGGGGATGAATCCCTACGCCTATCGCTGGGAAATCACGGCTCATGCAGCTGAGCTTCAACAGAAATACGCAGATCTGGCGGCGGGTGAAGATCTCGACGTGGAAGTGTCGATCGCCGGACGAATCGTAGCAAGGCGCGTATTTGGCAAATTGGCATTCTTCACGCTACAAGACGAAACGGGCACGATCCAGCTTTACCTGGACAAAAAGAAAATCCAGGAATCCATGGGGGCGATCGACGCAGAGGCGTTTGAACACCTGAAGCAGTTAACCGACGTGGGCGATATTCTCGGCGTGAAGGGGACGATCCGCCGCACGGAAAAGGGCGAACTGTCGGTCAGCGTTACTCACTACGAAATTCTCACGAAATCCCTGCTGCCCCTGCCCGACAAGTGGCATGGCTTAACGGACGTTGAAAAACGCTATCGCCAGCGATATGTGGATTTGATCGTGAATCCCGAAGTGCAGAAAACCTTTCGCCGCCGGGCGTTAATTACGGCTGCAATTCGTCGCTATCTCGATCAGCAGGGCTTTATCGAAATCGAAACTCCGGTGCTCCAGCCGGAAGCGGGGGGTGCAGATGCGCGTCCGTTTGTCACCTATCACAACACAATGGAGATGGATCTCTATCTGCGAATTGCGACTGAGCTGCACCTGAAGCGGCTGATCGTCGGCGGATTTGAGCGTGTGTTTGAGATGGGGCGCATTTTCCGCAACGAAGGGATCTCGACTCGCCACAACCCAGAGTTTACGTCGATCGAGGTTTATCAGGCATACGCCGATTACCACGACATGATGACCCTGACCGAAAACATCATCGTTTATGCGGCAGAGTCAGTGCTGGGAACGCTAAAGATTGCTTATCAGGGACAGGACATTGACCTGACTCCTCCCTGGCGACGGATCACAATGCACGAGATTGTGCAGGAGCAAACCGGATTAGATTTTACCCAGTTTTCTACTTTGGAAGAGGCGCGATCGGCGGCGCAATCAGCTGGAATTAAGGATGTCAAAACATGTGAGTCGCTCGGCAAACTGCTGAACGAAGCCTTTGAACAGAAAGTTGAAACGAGGCTCGTTCAGCCCACGTTTATTCTCGACTATCCGGTTGAAATTTCTCCCTTGGCAAAGCCGCATCGCAGCAAACCGGAACTGGTCGAGCGATTTGAGCTATTCATCGTCGGACGGGAAACAGCAAACAGCTTTTCGGAGTTAACTGACCCGATCGATCAGCGCAAACGTCTGGAAGCACAAGCCGCCCGCAAAGCCGCCGGAGATTTAGAGGCAAACAATGTCGATGAAGATTTTCTGACTGCTCTGGAATACGGAATGCCGCCTACTGGGGGAATGGGGATGGGAATCGATCGTCTAGTGATGCTGCTATGCGACTGCGCCAGCATCCGCGATGTGATAGCCTTCCCGCTGCTTAAGCCAGAAGCGAAACCCGATGAAGCCAAATCGGGCGAAACAAAATCGGACGAAGGATAAATCCTGAATGAAGCTGATCGACTCCTCTTTAAGAAGACTGTAGAGTTCATTAGGGGATCGGCGCAACGGCTTTTGGGATCACTACAATGCTAGCTACACCGCATTTGCATTGGTTTATTTAGGTTCGATGAAGCTGCGCGTCTTTTCCCTGTTTGTACTGCCCCTCTGCGCTCTGACTGGCTGCAATTTGACTCGAAGCCAGTCTCCGGTAACGGCTACGAGTTCACCGCAAGCGATCGCCGTTTCTCCGTCTACCTCCCCTGCTCCGTCTGCTTCTCCTGTCCCTTCGCTGTTTCCGTCGCCCAGCGTTACGGCAGAAACCCAGCTGTATCGGGAAAAGACAGGACGATTTGAGATTGCGTTTCCCAAAAGCTTTGTTTATCAGGACACTGGAAGCGGCGTTGCATTTGCGTCGGATGACCAGGGATTTGCCGGAGCCGTAGATTTTGGCTCAGCGCAGGGACAAAAGCTGACTCCGCCTCAGCTCGAAGCCGCGCTCAAAACTGAGTACCAGAATCGGCTGAAAACCGTTTCCTGGGCAAAATCAACGCTTCAGTCAGATGGCAGCATTCGCATTGACTGGACCGGAAAAGACGAGCAGGATAATGCTCTGGATGCCGTCAGCTTTGTTGAACAGCGCAGCGACACCATTTTTATTCTGAATTTGTACGGCGTCAATAAGCCCTATCAGAGCTACCAGCAGCAGGCTGAGGCGATCGTCAAAAGCTACCGAGTAAAGCCCTAGCCGCCCCAGACCTTTTCTAATACCTGTTCTGGCGAGATATTTGCCATTTTGCCGGTTGGCGACTGAATGGCTACAAACTTATCGCTTTGAGGCAGGAGCTGACTCGGCTCGTTTGGACCAAACAACGCCAGTGTATAAACCTGGAGCGCAACCGCGAGGTGCATTGGGGCACTTTCAGTACAAATCATTAAATTTGCTCCGGCAATCATCGCGGCGAGTCTGGCAACGTCTCCTGGCTTCGTCACTTTCAAACTGGGGCAAGCCTGGAGGAGTTGCGTCACTGTTTCAGCGTTTTCTTCGTCTTGACCAATGACGATCGGTAAATCGGGCTGACGCTGCTGAAAATCTTCGATGATGCGCTGCCAATGCTCGACCGGATACTCGGTATAAATTCCCTTCTGAAGCGATTCGCTAGAACCGGGATAAATCATGACATAACCGCTCACCCCCAGCCGCTTTTGCTCCATTTCTGCCCAGTCGAGATCGCTGCTGGGAATCGTAATGCTGAGGTCAGGGCGGGGCGTATTGATCTTAAATGCCTGAAGCAGGTCGTGATACATTGCTGCCGCATACTGATCGGATTTCTGCGGTACAGCATTCGTCAAAAAGCCACTGCCGCCATTTCCCGCAAAGCCCACGCGAGTTGAGATACCGCTCAGCCACAGCAGCAAGCCTACGCCCCAGCTTCTTCCCAGCGACAGAACCGCTTCGTAGTCTCGATCGCGCATCACCCCCAGCAGGTTTGCCCAGTCTGCGGGACTGTTTCGATCTTTGAAGTCAAAGGAAATCACATCGCTGACCGATTTAGACACCCGGTAGGCAGATTTCGATCGCGGTTCAACCACCACGTCAATTTCGGCATCGGGATAATTGCGCTTTAGATCGTCCAGGGTCGGAAAAAACAGAATTTGATCGCTAACCCCGCCAGGGACAAGAGCTACTACTCGCATGGTAAATATTTCGTTACGCAATCTCGCTCATTATTGTAGGGGAATTGTTGAAGAATAAATCTCCTTTCAGAAGTGCCTTCAGATTGTTCTCTGATTTGTCAGACTGGGAAAGGACAAACAGGGCGGGATGCAATGAGCAAGTTAGAAGATAGGCAAGACCCAAACGTACAGGAACCGAAAGAAGAGCCGAACGAACCGAATGAACAGTGGCAGCAGGGACAGCTTTTAGAATTAACGATTTCGGATCTCAACCATGACGGCTCTGGAGTCGGACGTTGGCAGGGGCGAGTGGTGTTTGTGCCTGATACAGTTCCGGGCGATCGTCTCTGGGTACGCCTGGTGCGGGTCAAGCCCCACTATGCCCACGGAAAACTACACGAGCTGATCGAACCGTCAGAACACCGGGTGCGTCCAGGCTGCATCGTGGCAGATAAGTGTGGCGGCTGTCAGTGGCAGCAAATTGACTATGCCTATCAGCTTGAGGCAAAGCGGAATCTGGTAATTCAAGACCTAGAGCGCATCGGCGGATTTGTGCAGCCCCCGGTAGAGCCTGTCTTGGCAGTGAGTTCTGCCCTCGATTACCGCAATAAAGCAACCTATCCGGTTCAGGTCACGATTGCTCCCGGTAAATCGCCCCAAGTTCAGCGGCGCAGCGTCCATGCAGGCTATTTTCAGAAAGGCAGTCATCATTTAATTAATTTGAACCAGTGCCCGATTCAAGATCAGCGGCTCAATCCGTTTCTGGCAAACATTAAGCACGACATTCAGGCGAGCGGCTGGTCGATCTACGACGAAACCACCCATCGGGGAGAAGTACGGCACCTGGGGCTGCGGATCGGACGACGCACTGGAGAAATTTTGCTGACGATCGTGGCAAGAACCGGAAATTTGCCCAACCTGGCAGAACAGGCACAAACCTGGCTCGATCGCTATCCTGCCCTCAAAGGCGTGTGTCTCAACCTGAATCCCGATCGCACGAACGCCATCTTCGGTAAGGAAACGCGCTGCATTATTGGACAGGATTTTATTACCGAGGTCTTTTCCGGACTCCGGTTTCGCATCCAGCCGACCACTTTCTTTCAGGTCAACACCGAGCAAGCAGAGGCATTGCTCCAGGCGATTCAACAGCAGCTTCAGCTTCAGGGCGAAGAAATTTTAGTGGATGCCTACTGCGGGATCGGCACCATGACCCTGCCTTTGTCAAAACAGGTGCAGCAGGCGATCGGCATTGAGATGCAGGCAGAAGCGATTGAGCAAGCCAACGCCAACGCAACACTGAATCAAATTACCAACGCCACCTTCCAAATTGGCAAAACCGAGGAAATTCTGCCCCAGCTCGACGTGCAGCCTGATGTAGTCCTGCTCGACCCGCCCCGCAAAGGCTGTGAAGGTTCCGTCATCGAAACCCTGCTCCAGATGCAGCCCGATCGCATTGTCTATGTAAGCTGTAACTCCTCCACCCTTGCCCGCGACCTTAAGCTGCTCAGCAGCCAGTACGAACTCATTCAAGTACAGCCTGCCGATTTCTTTCCTCAAACCGCTCATGTGGAAGCAGCGGCGTTTCTGAGCAAGGCGTGAGTGATTACCCCTTCACCCGCCCCAACGTCGTAATATACAGCACTGCCTCATCGGTCGGAATGCCCAGCACTTCATTGACCTGATCGTCAAAATAACCGCCAATCCCACTCACGCCCAGCCCCAGCCGAACGGCTGCCAAATTCAATCGCTGTCCCAGATGCCCAGCATCAAGGTGAAGGTAACGATAGGCTCGATCGCCATACTGCATCACGGCTTTCTCTAGGTCGGCAGTATGGAATAGAACAACGGCTGCATCTCGTCCCAGGTTTTGTCCCAGGCAGAGAAAGTGCAGCTCTTGGCGAAAGTTCTTAAACCGAATCTGACGCAGTTCCTGTGCTTTGGGCGCATAGTAATAGCAGCCTTCTTCCAAGCCATCAACGCCTGAAACCGCTAGAAAGGTTTCAATCAAGCTGAGGTCGCAGTAGTCGGGGGTCGGGTCGAGGTGCTGATCGATCGAGCTTTGCGGCTGGTAGGTGAAATCAAGCAGGGCTTTCAGTTCAGTCAGGGTCAGATTAGCTCCACTGTAGGCACGAGTCGATCGCCGCTTCAGAATTGTGGTTTCCAGGTCGGTGAGCTGCTTGCCCCAGTCGATCGGGTTCGTCACCGTCGAGACTTTTAGACAAAAAGGAAAGTTGTATTTGTCGCGGCGAGGAAGGTCGTCATCCCGCTTTACGGCAAGCTGCTTCAGTGTTGGAGGATTGTCAGTTTCGGGAATGCTGCTCGCTCGGTGCAGTGAACTGAGCAATTCTCCTTCTGCCAGTTTGGGGTAGTTGCGGTGAGTGGAGGAGGAAAGAACCGTTGGCGCAAGCGGCAGGTGTTGCTGTAAATCCTGCAAATCTGCCAGGGCTAAAACAGCGATCGTCCCTTCTCCTTCGCTGTCCAGATACATCAGTCGATTGACTGCTTCATCCATAAATCCGCCAATCAAATGAGGACGAAAATCATTGATCGCGCTGGCAAGTTCCAGATTGCCCAGCAGATGCCCCGTATCCAGCAGCACCCGCCGATATGCTCGATCGAGATATCGCCAAGCCGATCGATAAAAGATGCTTGTCACCACGATCGCCATTTGCGTTCCGTCCAGGGTCGGATGCCAGAGGCAGGCATTTTGCAAAACTGTCCAGACTTCACTATCCCAGAAATGCAGCAGTGAGTGGGACTGGGGCTGATAGTGATAAAGCCCAGCAGGCAGCAGGGGAGTGCCGCGAGAAATCAGATAAACCTCTGCCGGATACAGCCCGCCTGCAGAAGGGGTGGCCCGCAGATACACCGGATCGCCTCGCAGCGTCAGCATACTCACCGTTAAGCCATAGGTGCAAAACAGCAGGCGCGAGAGCCGGCTCCAAAAATCCTTTTCTGTCCCTTCTTGGTCGATCGGTTGCAGGTGGGATTTGAGGTCAAACTCAACGCCAATCTTGTACTCTTTGAAGGGAGAAGGCTGATTGTCCCAGTCCAGGGCGCGATCGGACAGGGTTTTGGGATGATATTTCGTGCGCTGATGATAGTGCTGAGCAAGCGAATCCAGCGATTCTGACATATAAAGATTCTGGCGGTTCCGGTCTTTTTGATCTTGGCACTCCTTTTCAGGAATGACCAACCTCACTTCACGAGTATCCTTTGATACTTACACTGAGTTTGGATAGTTTCGGGCAAATGAGGGAATATTCAGGAGGAATGAAACATTTGGTCTCATATTGCCCGCAATGCACCCAAACCGACTCACCGAATGCTTCGCTCTTATCGTGAATTCTTGCTATGAAAACGCTGCTTCGTCGAATCGGATCTGAATTCATCCTGCCGCTTTTGCTGGTTGGTGTCTGTATTACAGCGATCGGCTGGATGCAAATTCCTCGCCTCGAACAGATTCGAAGCAGCAGTCAAACAACTAGTGTGACCGAAATCCGTCAAGGAACGGAAGCGGAAGCAGCCCGACTGTCGCTCCTGAAGAAAATGCCGTCCTTCGGGTTTGACAACTTGCTTGCAGATTGGACATTTCTCAATTTCACGCAGTATTTTGGCGACACCGTCGCCCGTGAAAAGTCTGACTACCGCCTCAGCCCGGACTACTTTGAAGTTATCCTCGATCGCGACCCGCGCTTTATTCAGGCTTATACCTTTCTCTCGACCAGCGGCTCACTTTATGCTGCCTTACCGGAGCGATCGACGAAAATCATGCAGCGTGCCCTCTCCCGACTGAAGCCAGACGTGCCTCCTAATGGGTTTTATGGGTGGCGACAGCTCGGTGTTGATCAGCTTTTGTTTGTGGGCGACAGTGAAGCTGCTCGTCGATCGTTTAAAACCGCTGCCGCCTGGGCAAGACAATCCTCATTGCCAGAGAGTGAGCAGGTTGCCCAGTTTTCAGAGCAAACCGCCGCCTTTCTTGCCCGTAATCCCGATAGCAAGTCAGCACAGATTTCTGCCTGGGCAATGGTGTTAAACACGGTGCCAGACGATCGCACCCGCAAAACAGTGATCGATCGCATTCAAGCTTTGGGCGGTCGGGTCACTCAAGAAGCAGATGGATCGTTTCGCATCTTTGCTCCGCGTCAGGACTAGCTAGCCACAAATCGATCGCCCCAGGCTCTCCAGATTTCAGTCAGAGAGCTGCTTCGCTTTGCCTGAGGCTTTTGCTTCATCCCCATCCCAGGCTATTCTTAACTCAGACCTGTTAAAGAATTGGGATGTACCAATGGCAGTCAAGAAAGGCGATCTCGTTCGTGCCGTTCGCGAAAAGCTCGAAAATAGCCTGGAGGCAAAAGCAAGCGATCCGCGCTTTCCGCCCTACCTGTTTGAAACAAAAGGTGAAGTCCTGGAACTGCGGGGCGACTATGCCCTCGTCAAGTTTGGCTTTGTGCCAACTCCCAATATCTGGCTGCGAAATGATCAATTAGAAAAGGTGAGCTAGAAAAGCGGGTTAATCGATTCTGCGTGCCAATTCTGCTTGCTGATGTTTCCGGCGATAGCAATCAAGCGGGGCTGGATAAAGGCATCATGCCTTATCATTCGCCCCGTTTACTTCATGAATTTCACAGAATGAATCGCCGAAGCACCGATCTGCTGACTTCTATACCAATGGGAGCAGCGTGAAAATGTATAGTGCAGAAAAAGCAGTACAAAAATCAGGAAAGCCAGGTGGATAACCGAGGAAGTTCATCAAAACCTCTGTCGCTTAGCAGAATTGCAGTGAGTTATAGGAAGAGCAATGAATCTACCCTGACACCCTTGATCATTTCTGTTGATTAGATATGATTAAAGAGTAAAGTCAAATACAAGACCTGCTTTGTCCGATTTTCCAGGCACAGTAGGAATTTGGGCTTACGTTAAGGAGCTTTCCGATTCATGGACTACATTGAAAAGGTTCTGGAAAAGCTGAAGGAATGGGCAGGCAAGCTAATTGAAGCACTCCTGGGTCCCGAAGCGCAACCTGAACCGGAACCCATTCCAGTACCCGTAAGAGATAACGATCGCCGCTATCGCTAGGGTTTCCAAAGCGGTACTTGCGCAGTACTCCGAAAGCAGTTGACAAAAAAGCTATCAGCGGCTTGTTTGCAGTGCCTACGAGTGACCGACGATCGCAAGAGAGTTAATGCCTGACTAAAGGTTTGATTGACTCTTAGAATAATTCGCTGGAATCTAGCTAAAACTTTTTGGGCTGGCTCGAAGCTGTGGAGGCCTGAGCAAAGGCTGCGTTCCAAGATGAAAAGAATTTGACCCAGCTTTTTGAGTGACATACTTAGTCAAGAACGTACTTGATCGAGAACCTATTTGACTAAGGTGTTTGGTCAAGGTATCTGGTTAAGTAAGTTGCCCCGCGAAAACTTCAGCGATTTAGAGTCCTGCTTTTATTGTATTGATTAAATTGTATTAACTGTATCGACTAAACAGCCTGGTCATTTTTCATTGACCACACTCTGACGGTGTATAGCATTCTGGTATTGCACGGACCAAATCTAAATTTGCTGGGTCAGCGCGAACCTGGCGTTTATGGTTTGACCACACTCAAGGATATTAATCAAATGCTGATCGCTGAGGCAGAAAAGCTTCAGGAAGAAGGGCTTACGCTCAAGGTGACAGCGTTTCAGTCAAACCATGAAGGGGTATTAATTGATGCGATTCATGGGGCGATCGGGCAGCATCAGGGCATTGTAATCAATCCCGGTGCCTATACCCACACCAGCGTCGCGATTCGAGATGCAATCGCAGGCGTTGCCATTCCTACGGTTGAAGTTCACCTCAGCAATATTCACCGTCGGGAGGCGTTTCGCCAGCATTCCTACATTGCACCCGTAGCGATCGGGCAAATTAGCGGCTTTGGGGCAGAAAGCTATCGGCTGGGGTTGAGAGCGATCGTTGCTTATTTGCAGCAGCAGTCTTTAAACACTCACCCCTGACTCGTCCATCATGAAAACCCATCATTAAAATCAAAAATTGTTAGGCTAGAACCATTCGCTTGCAGCGTTGGAGAAAACGCGACCGAGTCATGCTGTTGCAGAAGTTAGAGCAGTTGAGAGGATTATTTGCCGAAATGGATCGGGCACTGATTGCCTACTCCGGTGGCATTGATAGCACATTGGTTGCCAAAATTGCCTTTGATGTATTGGGCGATCGGGCGTTGACAGTGACTGCCGTTTCGCCTTCTTTGCTGCCCGAAGATCTGGAAGATGCACGAATTCAGGCGGCAGAAATTGGGATTGCTCATCAGCTGGTGCAAACCCACGAAATGGACAACCCTAACTATCGATCGAATCCGGTGAATCGCTGCTATTTCTGCAAAAGCGAACTGCACGACACGCTGAAACCGCTTGCGCTGGAGCGCGGCTATCCCTATGTGGTGGACGGGGTAAATGCCGATGATCTGTCCGATTATCGTCCCGGAATTCAGGCAGCAAAAGAGCGGGGGGCACGATCGCCTCTGGCAGAAGTGGGGGTGTCGAAGCTAGAAGTGCGTGAGCTGTCGAAGTATCTGGAATTGCCCTGGTGGGATAAGCCCGCGCAGCCCTGCCTTAGCTCCCGATTCCCTTATGGTGAGGAGATTACGATCGCCAAGCTCCAGCGGGTTGGACAGGCAGAACGCTATCTGCGCCATCTGGGCTTAAAAACGCTGCGGGTGCGATCGGCAGGAGATACGGCTCGAATTGAGCTACCCGTTGAGCAGATTCAGGAGTTTGTACAGACTACGGATCTCGAGAATCTGGTGACTGCCTTTAAGTCGTTTGGCTTTGTCTATGTCACGCTTGACCTGGAAGGCTTCCAGAGCGGCAAGCTGAATCAGGTTCTACCGCTTTCGTCGATCACCTAACCGGAAGTACAGCGAATCCTACTAAGGATTGAAGCGGGGGATACCCCGGATACGCTCTGTTCACAGCCCAGTGAACGCTATATGATAAATGGCTTGGGCAATTTATCGCTGAAGCTAAATAACTCAATGCTTTACGGTGCCTCTTTTCCCTCCCCTAACCTTTCTGGAGTTGCTTGTGACTGATACCAACCTCGATTTCCTCAACAAGTCTGACCCGATCGTTGCCGGACTCATTAACCAGGAGCTAAATCGCCAGCAAGAACACCTGGAGCTGATAGCCAGCGAGAACTTTGCTTCGGCGGCGGTAATGGCGGCTCAAGGTTCTGTGCTTACTAACAAATACGCGGAAGGTCTACCCAGCAAGCGGTACTACGGCGGCTGTGAATTTGTAGACCGCATCGAAGAAATTGCGATCGATCGGGCAAAGCAGCTTTTTGGTGCAGCCCATGCTAACGTTCAGCCTCACTCCGGTGCACAGGCAAACTTTGCCGTATTCCTGACGCTGCTCGAACCGGGCGATACCTTTATGGGGATGGATTTGTCCCACGGTGGGCACCTGACCCACGGTTCTCCGGTAAACGTTTCCGGCAAATGGTTTAAGGCATGTCACTATGGCGTGAATCGTGAGACGGAACAGCTCGACTTTGATGAAATTCGAGAGCTTGCGCTTCAGCACCGTCCTAAACTGCTGATCTGCGGTTACTCAGCCTATCCCCGTATTATTGACTTTGCCAAGTTCCGCGAGATTGCCGATGAGATCGGGGCGTATCTGATGGCAGACATTGCCCACATTGCCGGATTGGTTGCGACCGGACATCACCCGAATCCGCTTCCCTACTGCGATGTCGTCACGACCACAACGCACAAAACCCTGCGCGGTCCTCGCGGTGGACTGATTCTCACGCGTGATGCCGACCTGGGCAAGAAGTTTGATAAGTCCGTTTTCCCCGGTACACAGGGCGGTCCCCTGGAACATGTGGTGGCTGCGAAAGCAGTTGCCTTCGGAGAGGCACTTCAGCCCGAATTCAAGACTTATTCGGGTCAGGTCATTGAAAATGCGCGAGCAATGGCAGCCCAGCTTCAAAATCGCGGCTTCAAGCTCGTCTCGAATGGCACTGACAATCACCTGATGCTGGTGGATCTGCGATCGATCGGTATGACGGGCAAAATCGCCGACCAGCTTGTGAGCGATGTTCACATCACCGCTAACAAAAACACCGTTCCTTTTGACCCCGAATCGCCTTTTGTCACAAGCGGTCTGCGGCTTGGTTCTCCTGCAATGACCACACGCGGCATGGGCACGGCGGAATTCACCGAAATTGGCAACATTATCGCCGATCGCCTGCTGAACGCTGAGAATGAATCGGTGGCTGAAGAGTGCCGTCAGCGTGTGGCAAACCTCTGTCGCCGCTTTCCGCTCTACCCGCACCTTAGCAGCCTAACCCCGGCTCTGGTGTAGGACGAATCCAGGCTTTACAGGCAACAAAAACAAAACAGGTAACAAAAAGGGCGAACCGAAATTCGCCCTCATTTTTTGAATGTCGTATAAACGGTCGTGCTAAGCAGGATAGATCCGCAAGCGACGATTTGGCTCATCCCCAAAGCTAGAAGACTTGAGCCGATAATGCTCTACAAGTTCATGCTGCATTTTGCGAACCTTTGCCGATCGCGGCAGCAGTTCCACGGGCTGTCCTTTGGGAATCACAATTTGTTCGACTGCCAGCCGAGCTTCCTCCAGTGCTTCCAGTTCGTCTTCGCCGCCCTCATTAGAGAACAGGTGTAGATCGATTGGTTCCTCGACGCCGTCTTCCTCCATCTGCAGCATTCGCTGGAGGGCGCGAATCATTTGCGGGACGCTGTTTGCCTTCACGGCGTGAATGGGCACATGACGATGCTTGGCGATGCTTCGCAGCTTCGAGTGGTTTTTCAGGTGCGATCGCAGGGCGAGAACGGCGTCTGCATCATCGATGTCCTTGGTCAGGACGATCGGCAGATGCAGGGTGCGAATCACCTGCTCTAGCTGATGGCGACTAATGGCGTAGGGATAGACGTGCAGCGGCAGATCTTCTCCGTTTGGACCCGGCGTTTGTCTATACGAAGCAGCTCCGCTTGTAGCGTAATCACGCACAGGTTCCAGCGACGCGAGAGGCAGGCTTTCTAACGACTCATTCAGTAATCGATCGAACTGCTGCCGCTCTGATAAAGGACTCGAAGTGGCTTCATCGAACGCAATGCCCAGATCGCTCACTTCTTGACGCTTCAGCCCGATTGGAACCATTTGCCCCGAGGTGCGCCAGTTGCTCGAACTCACCGATCGCAGCGTACCGTTGCCGCCCAAGGGAGCCGATCGAAAGGTGGTTTGTCCGGCGGCGGGTGGAGGGGTTTCTCGGGCGATGTGGACTTTGCCGGATTCGTCTGTTGTGCGAAGCTGAGGCGAAGGCTGTCTGCCGCGCAGCAGCAAATCTACCGTCTCCGAGACGTTTTCATGCACAACCCACTTGTGTCGCTCCAGAATCTCGAGCGCAATATCAAACGTGGGTGGAGCCTTGCGTTCCAGCACACTCTTCTGGCTGCCCCGACGCCGTGCTTCTTCATCGCTTAAGGTAACAGACTGAATGCCGCCCACAAGATCGGAAAGCGTCGGGTTTTTGATCAGGTTTTCGATTTCGTTGCCGTGTGCCGTGCCCACAAGCTGAACACCGCGCTCTGCAATCGTCCGAGCTGCCAACGCCTCAAGCTCGGTTCCAATTTCGTCGATCACAATCACTTCCGGCATGTGGTTTTCGACCGCCTCAATCATCACATGATGCTGAAGCTCAGGACGAGACACCTGCATTCTTCTTGCCCGCCCGATCGCTGGATGGGGGATATCACCATCGCCTGCGATTTCGTTGGAAGTGTCAATAATCACAACGCGCTTGTTGAGATCGTCTGCCAGCACCCGCGCAATTTCCCGTAGAGCTGTTGTTTTGCCCACGCCAGGACGACCCAGCATCAGGATCGACTTGCCCGTTTCGACCAGATCGCGTATCATGCCGATCGTGCCAAAAACGGCTCGACCCACCCGACAGGTCAAACCAATCACGGCTCCTGCCCGGTTACGAATGGCGCTAATTCGGTGCAGGGTTTGCTCGATGCCTGCCCGGTTGTCGCCACTAAACATTCCGACGCGCTCAACGCAATAGTCCAGATCAGCTCTGGAAACCGGAGTGTCTGACAGATATTCAGAAGTCCCTGGAAAGCGAGCTTCGGGTCTGCGTCCCAGATCCAGCACGACCTCAACAAGCTGATTGCGTCGTGGATGGGAGACCAATTTGACTTGGATATCGGTTGGCAGAATTTCGAGCAGTTGATTCAGGTCGTCGGTGATTTGAAAGGCGGGCTGTGATTGATGTGCTTCAACTTCGATCGCAGAATGCTGGACTGGATCAGAAAAATGATTATCGTTGGATATCATGGACTGATTGATATTCACCTGATTGATATTCACCAAAATTGGGCTAGAGATAAGAGCGATGGACGTTAACCGGATGGAGCGAAGGCGGTCATAGGCTGCTTAATTTGGGAAACGAGAGTGTGAGCGGTTTGGACGGCTTGCCAGAGAAGATCAGAGTCCTCTAGCTGGATCTGGAACTGCTGTCGATCGAAGCTTTGTTCGGAACGGGAAGAATGAAACGGCACAAAGTCGTGTTCAGCAGAAGTACTTAGGGGAAATTGCTGGGAGGATTGTTCAAGCTGCTCAAGAATTGGAGCGAGGAGGGTTCGAGCATAGCTGCCGTAGGCAATTCCGGCAATGCGAAACGGTTCTTCCTGCCGCGCCTGCGAGGACGCCCCATTCCTTGCTACAGCATTAGGGGTTTTATCTAGCGAGAGCAAGCCCAGTGATTTGAGTTTACTCACGGTGTAGTAATTTGTGCCTCCAGCTAACTGAATATATCCAGGTAGTTTTGCCGCCAGCGCTTTTTGACCCAGTTTGACTGCTGCCAGTGTTGCGCCATTGCCAATATCACCACTCATAGGTCTACCGTCGGTTTGCCAAACTAAGGCACAGGGGAGTGGAGCCATGACTTCGTGCAGTGCCCACAGATAATCCACAAAGCCTTCCCCATCGGGGCAGCTAATCGCAATCAGCTTTAGCGTGGGGAGAAATGGCTCGATCGCTTGCCAGAGCCGCTTGAAGTCTGCCAATCGCCCAACTTGCGTATGAATCTCAACCGCATCTACACCAGATAACACCAGAGGGGCAACTGCCGCTGGAGAAAACACATAGGAACGAGTCGAAATTCGGTCAAAGGGACAAATCGGTACACAGCGACCGCAGCCGTAGCACTGGTCGTCAATCACGCCCGCCGATTCGCCATCCAGCCCTCGATCGGTTCCTCGACTAAACACGATCGCCTGTGCCGGACAAACCGTTTCACAGGGGCGGGTGCAATCAGGCGGACAGCAGGCAGGGTCAAACTCAGCTTTACGAAAGTGCGGGTCTTCGCCGTCGTTGAGGCTGACCATCAGCCAGGGTAAACCCTCGATTAAAAAACCACGCTGCTGAGCGGATTTTTGCAGGCTCATCGCCGATTCCAGGGCAGATTGAGCGGCATGAATCACGGCTGGGTCGGCGGCGACATCAATACAGTCGGCTCCAGCAAGCGCGTAGGCGAGGGCTAATGTCCGAACAGCAGGAAGGTGCTGATAACTGGCTCCGCAAATTAATTTGAACCAGTTGCCTTGCCTCAGTGAACGTAGGGGACGGTGCAAATCGGTCACCCTTACATACTAAAAGGTTATAGACAAAATGACAGGATCATTTGTCAGCAGTCTACTACAACTCTTTTGCTTTGATGTGTAGTGTGAACTGCGAAAGCAATATTTTTTACGCATCCGTTCATCTTTAGAAAGATTTCCGCCAAGGGGGACTCGAATCATTTAAGCCCCTCAAAAACAATCTATGGAATCGCTCGTTAACAAGGTTCACAAACGCGATCGAGCATTCTTTGGGTTGCTTCAGACTGAAGCTGCCTCAGTTCAATTGCAGCAATAAATTTCAGCATGATGGCTTTTCCTGATTGAGGTGAATGTATGCCAGCACAGCCATTATTATACTACATTTGCAGCTTGCATACTACATTCAGGTTAGTTGATGGGCGATCGGCTCTGTAGTACCTGTCAGGGTGATTTTCGCAAGCATTGAGGATAGGAGGAGTGTTATGAAATTTCCCATCTGTATTGTTGCCTAGATCCCCTAAGGCTAGGGACTTTGAGGTTTTATTTGCCTGGAACTAAGAGAGCCGATTATTCCTGATTTCAAATTCAGCAGCAACGGCTTAGGAGGTTCGATCAAAGGACATGAAAAAAAGCTGTTGCCGTCATTCAGAACGATCGTCTGAGTTCAGCAACAGCCAGAGCACGTTTTGTTTTGGAATCAACGCGCTACAAAATGCGAGGTTGACGCGACTACTGAATTACATCTCCTTCCCAGTTAAGCCAGTCTTGCGGCTTAAGAAAAATTTCGTAGAGCTGTGCTTCTCTTGTGCCGGATTCAGGCTGATAGCCATATTCCCAGCGTACCAGGGGCGGCAGCGACATCAAGATTGACTCGGTACGTCCGTTGGTTTGCAGACCGAAGATTGTGCCCCGATCGTAAACCAGATTAAATTCTACATAGCGACCGCGCCGATAAAGCTGGAAATCGCGCTCTCGATCGCCATATTCCGTATCTTTGCGACGTTCGACGATCGGCTCGTAGGCAGGCAGAAAGGCATTGCCGCAGTCCTGCACAAAGGCAAAAATTTCTTCCCAGTTGCGCTGATGAATGTTGCCGATCGAGTCACTGTATTGAGCGGCTAGACCCTTCTTATCAGGACCGTGATACAGCGTGTCGCGAGCATCCTGATAGTCAAAGAAAATGCCGCCGACCCCGCGTGTTTCCCCACGGTGCTTCAGATAAAAGTATTCATCGCACCACTGCTTAAAGGTTGGATAGTATTCGCTGTGGTGACGATCGCACGCTGCTTTCAGAGTCTGGTGAAAATGCTTCACATCTTCCACAAACGGATAGTAGGGCGTGAGGTCGATGCCGCCGCCAAACCACCATACCGGACCCGCCTCGAAGTAGCGATAGTTGAGGTGAACCGTCGGGATATAGGGATTCCGGGGATGCAGCACCATCGAAGTGCCCGTGGCATAGAAACCGTGTCCGGCGGCTTCGGGACGCTGAACCAGAATCGACGGCGGTAGATCCTTACCCCAAACCTCAGAGAAGTTGACGCCGCCCTGCTCAAAGATTCCCCCGTTTTTGATCACTCGCGATCGACCGCCGCCGCCTTCTTCGCGCTCCCAGCTATCTTGCTGAAATTGAGCCTGGCCGTCGAGTTCTTGAAGACGCTGGCAAATCTGGTCTTGAATCTGCTTCATAAAGGCACTGACTCGCGCTTTAGAGTCAGCCGGTGGCGTAGTTCCAGAGTTTGCTGCTGAAGTGGGGGGTACAGAAGATTTCACCATAGCTCTTTAAACGCTTCAATCTCTCTTGGTCAAATTCATTGGAACGATACGGAAACAGAGCGGCAGACAAGCTTTGTCAATTGTATTATTGTTTCAATTGTCTTATCTTGAGGCTCTCTTCTTAAGGCTCTCTGTTTAGCCTAGCCCGTTTTTTAGCCTGGTTTACTGAGAAATTCCATGCTTCGCTTTCCGATCGTTTCCATCCTGTTCGCTTCTGTACTTTAGGGGAAGGAGGACAACCGGATCTAGGAGGAGTGACAAATCTTTATATCTATTTGGTTATGAAGCGAAAGAAGCATTCAACCAGGACAGAACGGGTGTGAAAGCTAGCAGGAAAGGGAGTTTTCTTGCATTTCGCCTTTGATATTACTCGCGTTGCTTACTTTGCTGTTAACGAAGCTTTTGCATGGATGCTCTCGCTGAGTACCGGGCAGTTAAACAGGCTAATAAAGCACTCTTTCAGCAGCGATCGATTAATGGCGTGAAACTTGGTTTGCCCTTCTTTGCGAGTTTGCAGGAGTCCCGCCTCGCTCAACGTTTTGGAATGGTGGCAAAACAGTGCAAGGCTAATCTCAAGCTGAGCCGCAATTTCTGAGCCGCTCAGTTCCCCTTCGGTCATAGTGAGCCGCTCCACAATTCGCAGTCGGGTCGGATCGCCTAACGCTGCAAATATCTTCGCCCGTTGTTCAGTGTCCATTGAGGTCTTACCCTTACTCCACAGGAATCGCTACAAGAATTTCTAAGAGGCTGTTTTAGAAGTATGCAATGGGCTGCATTCACCCCCAACCCCCTACAAAGAAGAGACTTTTGATCCGGGTTTCAGGTCAAAGTCTCCCGAACGATCGGGACTTCAAACTCTATTCCGGTTCAAAGTTCCTCAAGCTGGGGGATTTAGGGGGCGGGGCGGGGCGGGTCGCCGTTTGCAGCTTTAAAGTATCTTCTTAGGATGTGATTCCATTCTAGATGGTTCTACCCTACTAATTAAATACTCAAGTAACCACTTGACCTAACAAATCGATCGCGTTACAGTAAAACTCAAATGGTTATTTAACTACTTCTGCTTACCTACTCATCCACCTACCTACCTACTCCTATGTCTACTCTCAAACTCCTCACTCCCATTCAACTCGGACCCTACGAACTGCCAAACCGTCTGGTCATGGCTCCCCTGACACGCAATCGAGCTAGTGCAGGCGACGTGCCGGTTGAACTTAACGCCACCTACTACGCCCAGCGTGCCTCTGCCGGGTTGATTGTAACTGAAGCGTCGCAAATCTCGCCGCAGGGAATGGGCTATCCGGCAACACCCGGAATTTACTCCGCCAAACAGATCGAAGGCTGGAAGCAAGTGACTCAGGCAGTGCATGAGAAGGGCGGACACATTTTTCTTCAGCTTTGGCATGTCGGGCGGATTTCTCACCCGTCACTTCAGCCCAACGGTGAACTGCCCGTTGCCCCCAGCGCGATCGCCCCTCAAGGCATGGCATCCACCTACACCGGGGAGCAGCCCTTTGTTATGCCTCGCGCCCTGGAGCTATCTGAGATTCCTGGCATTGTGGAGGATTATCGACAAGCGGCTAAAAATGCCCTTGAAGCAGGCTTTGATGGCGTTGAAGTCCACGGGGCAAACGGATATCTAATCGATCAGTTTCTTCAGGACGGCAGCAATCATCGCACCGATGAATATGGTGGATCGATCGAAAATCGTGCCCGTTTTTTAATGGAAGTTTTGGAAGCGATCGTTAGCGTATGGGGCAGCAATCGCGTGGGTCTGCGCCTGTCGCCCACCGGAACCTTTAACGATATGCACGACTCCAATCCGGCAGCCCTCTTTGGCTACGTGGTGAAGGAACTGAATCGCTTCAATCTGGCGTATTTGCATCTGGTCGAGCCGCGCTGGGATAACCCCGAAGTGCGCGACAAAACGAAAGACCTAGGCGCACATTTCTTCCGTCCGATTTATCAGGGCAAGATTATCAGTGCCGGAGGCTACAACCGCGAAACGGGAAATGCGGTGCTGGAGGCAGACGACGCAGATCTGATCGCCTACGGCAGATGGTTTATCTCGAATCCCGACTTGCCCAAACGGTTTGAGCTGAATGCCGAATTGAACCCCTACGATCGCAACACGTTCTACGGCGGTGACGGCAAAGGCTACACTGACTACCCTGCACTGGAGCGGCAAATCGCCTAGCTTACGTAGAAACAAAAAATCCCCAGCCAAAGCCAGGGATATTAATCAGGGTGCATCTACCACTACAGTCTTCCGGTATTTCACAATACATCCGGAAGATTTTTTCATATTGAGAACTATCACACGACGTAAAGAATCATTACCACTGCAAACGCCTGAAGGCGCATGGGGACAGGGTTCATGGCAACTTAGTAAATGGCAACTTAATCAGGCAACTTATAAACAGTCCTTGTAAAAAGCTCCTGTAGACGTTTCCTTCTGGTCTGGGTCACGCAGTTTAGAAACCTCCATGACAATTAAGCTCGTTAAATCCTTTTCTTCCCCGATTAATTCTTCCCAAGCGAGTACCCAAGCGAATGCGGGTCAAAAAAAGCTGTGGATGGCTGCGATTAAACCGCCGATGTATAGCGTGGCAATCATGCCGATCGCTCTGGGAAGTGCCGTTGCCTATGCGGAAAGCCAAACCTTTAACCTCCCCATTTTTCTCACCTTTGTGGTTTCCGCGATCTTGATCCTTGCCTGGGAAAACGTCAGCAATGATGTCTTTGATGCTGAAACCGGAATTGATCGCAACAAGCATCACTCGCTGGTGAATTTGACAGGAAATAAAACGCTGATTTTCTGGATCGGCAACCTGCTGCTGACGCTTGGGATTCTGGGCATCGTGTCGATCGCCTGGACCCAGCGCGACTTTACAATTTTGGGAATTATTCTGCTGTGCTGCGGGCTGGGGTATACCTATCAGGGTCCGCCTTTCCGGTTGGGCTATCAGGGACTGGGCGAAATTCTTTGCTTCTTCAGCTTTGGTCCGCTTGCCGTTGCTGCTGCCTACTACAGCCAAACTCAAACGTGGTCTGTCACAAGCCTCGCAGCCTCTGTCATTCTCGGTATCAGCACCAGCTTGATTCTGTTTTGCTCTCACTTTCATCAGGTTGCCGACGATCTGGCAGCCGGAAAACGATCGCCTATTGTCCGCCTAGGCACACAGCAATCGGCTGAACTGCTGCCCTGGGTCTGCGGGAGCCTTTATGCACTAACGCTGCTGGGTGTGGGGCTAAGCATCTTTCCTGTATGGACGATCGCCATTTTTGCCAGTCTACCGACCGCGTATCGCCTCTGTAGCCACGTCGGAAAAAACCACAATCAGCCCGATCGGGTCAACAACTGCAAATTCATCGCCGTCTCGCTGCACTTCTGGAGCGGCATTCTGCTCTGCCTGGGCTTTGCGATCGGCTAATCCCTCATTCCCCCATCTCCTCACCTCTCATCTCCCCATCTCCTCATGCCCCACCCCACGCTTCCTTTTCTCACCGACCTTGAATACCTTCCTTACCTGGACGATGAAGGACAGCTCATCGATCGCCCCTTTGGGATTGGTGTCTACGCGATTTTCGATCAGGCGAAAACCCTGCAGTATATTGGCTACTCGCGAGATGTGACACTGAGCCTCCGGCAGCATCTCGTTCGTCAGCCGCAAAAATGTTACTGGCTGAAGGTGCAGACGATCGAACGACCTAGCCGCACGTTGCTGGAAGACATTCGCACCGCCTGGATCAGCGAAAACGGCACTGTCCCACCGGGAAATGCTACGGAAGAACCGCTCTGGAGCCAGGCGATCGATGCAAAAGAACAAATGACTGCTGAGGAACAGGCTGCCTTTGCCGCGATCGATGACCTCGGAAAAACAAAACTCCTGAAGCAGATTGCCCGTCGCGTCGAAGCTGAAGTGCTGACCCAGCTAGAACAGCGCGGCGTGAAGATGGCGGTTCGCTTTGATCCGAAACTGAAAGAAGAAGGGCTTTTGAGTTTGAAAAATTAGAAATTTTGTTTAACCTGTTTCAGTTAAAAGGGGGTTTGAGAAATGCTGAATGCTGCCCAAACCGCCCCCCCTAATCCCTCATAAATCATAAATAAGGGACTTTGAGCCGAAAAAGTGAAATCGAGACACTTGAAATCGAGACACTTACACAACCCGAAAACCCACAACCTGAAAACCGAGTCGGAAAACTTATGCTTATCCCTCTTCTGTCACTCTGCGCATAGGTAAATTAGGTTAAAGGGGCTGAACGTTAGGTTGCTGAGCATGATTGAGCAACGAGAACCAGTTGCCACTGTGGGCTTCATCAATGAATACTGTCAAGCCTACCGCCACCTGTTTGAGGATGTCAGGAGTTTTGAGCAGTTCAAGTTTTTGCACGTGGGCCTGTTGAGTGGACTAGCGCGTAAAACCCTACCTGCGATTGCTCAACTCGTTGGTCTTCAAAACGCTCAAAGTCTCCATCATTTCCTGCGCGGTGGTGTCTGGAGCGTTGAGCAACTGAGGGCAGTTCGCCTGAGCCTGATTGCACACACCGTTGGAGAACGCCGCATCGGGTTGTGCCTCGATGAGACGGGTGATGTCAAAAAGGGGCAAGCAACTGACTACGTTGCCAAGCAATACATTGGCAACATTGGACGTTTGTCCAATGGCATTGTTTCAGTTAATGCTTAGGCAGTGGTGGACAAACTCACCTACCCATTGTTGCTCAAGAGCTTCAAGCCCAAATCCCGGCTCGAACCCGATGACTCGTACAAAACCAAACCGCAACTTGCCATTGAAATTCTACAAGAAGTCAAAGCATTGGGCTTCGAGGTAGAGCTAGTTTTAGCGGACAGTTTGTATGGCGAAAGTGGGGATGTGATCAATACCATCGAGCAGTTCGGATGGTCTTACATTGTTGCCCTTCGCTCGAATCATGGTGTGCTTGTCGGACCGGGACAGCGAGTGCGCTACAACCGTTGGCGAGCATACGATCAGGCGCAGGTTGGACATCCCACCGAGCGCCGTCACATCCGCGAAATCATCTTCGGTGCGCGGCGCAAAACGCGCTACTTCCAAATTACCAAAGAGGGATAAATAACAAAAAGGCACGTTCTGCAATGCAATAAAAAATCCTCCATCTAAGATGAAGGATCAAGCTTTGTTTGAAGCACTGCCATTTTGACAGCGTTAGAGGAAGTTCGGGGAAATCAAACCGAGATTTTTAACTATGGCAACCACTCGACGATCGCTTCTTCCTTAGTATTTGTATTGCGTTCGGGCGTGGTGCGCGTAAATTCCAGGTGAACCGATCGCGTTTGCTCACCGTCGGCGGCAACTGCCATGATCGGGAAGTGAATCATGCCGTCCTGGAAAGACATCTGGAAACGGAATGTGCCGTCTGGATTGAGCTGAATTGGACGACCGCCGATCGTTACGGTAGCATCGGGTTCAGTTGCGCCATACACAATCAGTTCAGCATCGGCAATCAGCCAGAACTGACGCGGACGCATCGACGGTGAAAGCCCTGCTCCCGACATGCCCATGCCCGACATGGTATACATTCCTGCCCCGGACATGCCCATCCCCGAAGTTGTGTACATTCCTACCCCGGACATGCCCATCCCCGAAGTTGTGTACATTCCCGCGCCCGACATTCCAGCCGCACTCATGCCCACGCCAGACATCATACCCATGCCGGAGGTGGTGTAAGCTGTGCTGCCCATCATGCCTACCCCAGACATTCCCGCGCCCGACATTCTAGCCGCACCCATGCCCACGCCGGACATTCCCATGCCAGAGGTGGTGTAAGCTGTGCTGCCCATCATGCCTGCGCCCGACATTCCCATCCCGGAAGCCGTTGGCACTGCCCACTTGCCTACCCCCGATGGGAAAACATAGGAGCTGATTGCCTCTTCGGGAACCTGCTGCATCGAACCAAATACAGACCCTGCAACGCGCTGCGTCTCGGCAGACTGCGCCATTTCAAACACGCGATCGTAAACAGGACTAGCAACGCTTGCCACACTTGCCAACTGTCGGGTCGGATGAGGAAGCTCCTTCACCGTCTTGCCGCGCAGGTCATCTTCCCAAACAACAGTGATGAACTGGTCATCGATCCAGTCTGAGGGATAAACAGGCGGAATTCGCACCGGAGCCGATCGCGCCAGCATCAGCCAGCGACCGTCAAACGCCACGTAGCCAATTTCCACCACGTAATCTCGATCGCTTACCGGAATTGGCAAGTACCACTCCCGCGCCAGTTCGTCGCATTCATATTGCTGTAAGCTGTGCGGACGCTGAATTTCAACATTGATATCAGTCACGTCATAAAACCGCAGTGCCAAACGCACGCCCCCCTGCTGGCGCAGTTCTTCTTTTCGAGCCTTAGGAATATCCCAGTAGGCATAAGCCCATTGCGGGTCACGGGGCAGCAGCATGATGCGGGTTTCGCTATAGCCATCTGGCAACTCAGGCAATCCCTCATCTACAACGGCAAGAGCTAAGGCTGCCTCAATTTGTTCAGTTTGCTCTACATCAAGCCCAACATCAAATTTCGCTGCTTCCACTTCTGCCTGTGCTTCTAAAGAACGAGTTGAACTGGAAACAAACCGCGCCCGCTGAATTTCCTGGATTGAGCTAAGCAACTGGTCTTTTCTCATGCGGCTATAACGCGAGATGCCCAACTCGCTCGCAATTCGGCGGAGCTGCCGGAGGGTCATTTCTTCGATCGGCGGACGTTCTGTTGACATGGTCAGACCTCCAGATGTCTATCGTTTGAGCATGAGTGCCTTGATTCAAAGCTGAGAAAGAGAACAGAAACGACTGAATAAAGCTGGGAGTTCAATCCAATATCAAACCCATCAGTCTTTGGGATCGCAGGGGATCAATGTGTCCCTATCTTGCAGAAAATCAGCCTAAGAATCAAGTAGTTCAAAGCCTGATTCTAGTGAGATCAACGGAAACTCAGCGATCGGAACAGCAATAATGTCATGATTTTCTGACAAATGCCCGTTTGGGATCGGGTTGTGGGATCGACAATATCAAAGTTTCATGACATTGCGAGCCAACTGTCAGTTACGCTAGAAGCCCTGAAAAACGGAATGTAAGAAAGTTGTCCTTCCAGAGTGCTGGGAATCCCTATCTGCTTAGAGGAGATGCTCACCCCAATCGTCTGCCGTTGCTTAGCAGTCGATCGCCTGAATAGGTGTTGTAGGGTACGCAGTGCTTTTGCTTGTCGGCAACTCTCTATTTGCACAAGCCGTCTAGACTGTCACAATGGCTAAGGCATATTGGCCATGCTAAGGCTGACTCTAAGACCTGTTCATTTTTTACACACCATCATGTCTACCGATCGCCCCACTCAGGAACCTGCACCCCAACCCGATTCTCGGCAAAGTCGGCTGATTAGCAGCGTTCTGGCTCCGGCAGTTCGGCTGTGGCTGCGATCACAGGTTGAGTCTGTCGCAGATCTGCAATTTCAGCTTGAAGGAGGCGATCGACAACTCCTCTCAGGCTATGTGCCAAAAGTGTCGATCGCTGCACGGCAGGCAGTTTATCAAGGGCTCCATCTGAGTCAGGTTGCGCTGACAGGCGAAAATATTCGCGTCAATTTTGGGCAGGTTCTTCGCGGCAAACCCCTCCAATTGCTCGAAGTCGTCCCGGTCTTTGGTAATCTGACGCTGCACCAGCGCGATCTCACCGCTTCGCTTCAGGCTCCCCTGCTGGCAACTGCGCTATCCGACTTAATGACCGCTCTATTTCAGCCCGAAACGCGCCACCTCTTGCCCCCGGAACTCACTGCTGCGATTGGAACAGGTACGATTCACATCACTCAGCCCCAAATTGAACTCGGCAATCAGCAGCTTATCCTTGGCGGCATTTTGGCAAGTGCAATGAATAATTCCCCCGTCCGAGAACCTGCGATCGATTCGCTCCAACAAGGAACTGCTTTGCCTCGCCTCCCCTTTTTGCTGCGAACCGGAATTACGCAATTCAACGGCAGCCAGCTTTGCCTTGATCGTCCCGAACTGTTGCCCACGCTCACCGCAACCCAGGGAACTCCACTGCCCCATCTCCATCGGTTTGCGATTGATCTCGGTCAGGAAGTCGAGATTCAGGAACTCCTTTTGGAAGCGGAAAGGCTGGTGTGCCGGGGGAGGGTTAATGTAGTACCAGCGTAAGAAGTTATCGCGATCGGGTGCAGTAAACCTGCCAGCTCACCCCTCATTTCCTCATCCCCTCGGCTCCCCCGCTTACCAACTCCCGCTTATCAACTCCGGTTCACTAACTAAAGAAAAAACCTCCCCACCATATAGATCGCCGCCGTCAACAACTGCATCAGCATGACCGGAATCCCGTATCGCAGAAAAGTTTGGAACGGAATACGCTTGCCGTGCTGTTCTGCAATTCCTGCCGCCACAATGTTAGACGATGCACCAACGAGCGTTCCGTTACCGCCCAGCGTTGCACCGTACATCATTGCGTAAAACAGGGGCAGGACTTCAGTGGGAAACTGCCCGTTAAAGTCGGGAGTTAGCACTTCTGCGCTCACCAGCCCCACGTTAACGACATACTGCTTCAGCAGAGGAACCATTGCCACGACCAGGGGAATATTGGGCACGACGCTGGAAATAAGACCCACAAACAGGAGCAATGCCAGGGAACCCAGCAAGATATTTTGACCGAGGATGACGGCAAGAAGTCCTGATAAATTTCCAATAATGCCTGTTTTTTCGAGTCCGCCAATCAGGACAAAGATGCTCATAAAAAACAGCAGCGTACTCCAGTCAACATCGCGCAGAATATTGTGAACGGTGTCGATTTTGCTTTGGTGTGCCAGCAGGAGAGCCAGGGCAGCACCGAGCAGAGCAGACGCAGCCGGAGAAACGGGAATTGGCAGCAATTCGCCTGCCACAAAAAACACGAGTACCGCAACCACAATGATTCCGCCGAGCGCCAAAACACGGGGATGATTGATTTTGGGGTGGGGCAAGTGTTCCAGGTCGGTTAGCTGCTTATGCCAGATAGGGGAAAACAGGAACGGGGTCATGATCAGCAGGGTGACGATCGCCGCCGCGCCGCCCAGACTGAGCTGTGTAAGGTAATCCAGAAAGCTGATATTGACTGCATCCCCTACAATAAACGTTGCCGGATCGCCCACCAGCGTCAGCAGCCCGGCACTATTTGCCACAAACACCATCAAAATCAGCAGCGGCACAAAGTCAACGCCTACTTCCTGTGCCATCGGCGGAATCAGCGGAGCCAGAAGCATAACGGTGGTTGCATTCGGCAGCACGGCACAAATCGGCGTGGTAATCGCAATAATGCCAATCAGCAGCCGCTTTCCCTGCCCCTTTGCCAGGATGACTATCTGGGTCGCCAGGTAGTCGAAAATCTTGGTGGGTTCAAAGGCACGCACCAGCACCATTACGCCAAAAAACAGTGCCAGCGTCGGATAGCTGCCGCCCACGTAGTCGATCGCCTCAGTCAGCGTCATAACGTTGGTAAACACCAGCAACAGCGCGCCCAAAAAAGCTGCAACTGTAAGGTGAATCCATTCGGTCATTACAAACAGGATCACGCCCAGAAACGCTGCTCCTGCGACCCATGCCTGCCAGTTTTCCATCTTCCCCGCTTCTCCGATAAGACGATACAGACTTGGGAAGCTGAGGAGCCAGATCTTTGCAATCACTCATTCCAGAAATTCATCCCGGAAATGTCACAAAAATGCTGTCTCTGCTCAGTCTTCTCCCTTTGCCGACGGAGTTAGTTGACGGGCTAAGGCTGGGAAATGCCCTTTTGCAATCGAGACTCAACGCTAAGCTAAAACCCAGGCATTATCCTGACCGCAAATACGTCCCAAAAATTGATTCCTCCGTTTCGATTGCGCCGATCGAATGAAGGCGGTCGAATTAGGCTGACTTGATTCCAGCGATTTGAAATTAGGGAAATCCGATAAATTGCCGATCGGAGGTTTCGCCTTCGGGTCGGGAAAAAGCTCCTTTATTCCTTACTGAATTCAGCAATTCAAGCGGATTTGATACGAAATCACCAGGATTGGCTCAATCGTAGCACTGGTTTTCCGGGCATCATACCATTCTTGGTTTGAATGCAGATTTGGCAGCGATCGTACCGTTTTGCGATTTGCAGACTTGATGCCTGCCCAAATCCCCTTTCCTGAAGTCGATACAATCAAGGGAATTGCTTTTTTCGCTTGAGGCACTATGCAATTGAACTGGCAATTAAATTTGTGGCTCGCTGTGTTTACGTCTCCCGGACCCATGATCGGACCCCTGCCGATCCGCTGGTATGGATTGCTGATTGCCTCAGCCGTGCTGATCGGGGTGACGTTATCGACCTATTTGGCAAAAAAACGCGGTGTCAATCCAGATTTAATGAGCGATCTGGCGATTTGGCTGGTGGTGGCAGCGATTCCGGCGGCACGGATCTACTATGTGGCGTTTGAATGGGACAAATACGCCAGCAATCCCTCAGAGCTGATTGCAATCTGGCATGGGGGCATTGCGATTCACGGCGCGATTTTGGGTGGCATGATCGCCACGCTAATTTTTGCGAAACTGAACAAAGTTCCCTTCTGGCAGCTTGCCGATCTGGTGGCTCCGTCTCTGATTTTGGGACAGGCGATCGGGCGATGGGGCAATTTCTTTAACTCTGAGGCATTTGGCAGACCCACGAATGTGCCCTGGAAATTGTTTATTCCTCCGGCGCAGCGTCCTCCCGGCTATACGCAGTTTGAGTATTTCCATCCCACATTTCTCTACGAATCGCTGTGGAATTTGGGGGTGTTCGCAATTTTGATGGTGCTGTTTTTCCGGGGGCTGCGCGGTAAGTCTTCGCTGAAGCTGGGAACCCTCTTTCTCACCTATCTGGTATGCTACAGCCTGGGACGTTTCTGGATTGAAGGACTGCGGATGGATAGCCTGATGCTCGGTCCACTGCGAATCGCTCAGGTTGTGAGTCTAGTTGGAATTGCGATCGGGGCGATCGGCTTACTATGGCTCTATCCGCTCAACCGATCTTTGCCGGATGTCGTGTCGATCGCAGAAGTAAACGAAGCAGCGCGAGCAAACGCTCAGGATTCGGACAAAAGCCAGGTATAAATTGATTTTGATTTCTTTCGTAGTAAACCTCACCCAAACCGCTTATCCACAGCACCTGCCTGAGGATCTACCAAAGCACTTTCGTAAAACAGAAAAGCCCTAGAGCAATTTCCAGGGCTTGAATCAGGGTGCATCTATACCCTACTTTTACCGATGAACGGTCAAATGGGGGAATTTACGGATGAGATTTATCTAGTTTTTACAGAAGTTCTTGCTTTCTCAAAGTTTTTACAGGAACGACGCAGTGCTGTGCGACAAATTTAACTTTTGTGTGATTTCATAGAGCCGAATCAACCATGACGACTGAATTTGAACATCGATCAATACCCGCTGAAGATCAGTCTACTATTGCCCCGGCAGTGTACATTGTGGGGGCGGGACCCGGCGACCCAGAGCTTTTGACCCTGAAGGCATATCGGCTGCTGCGTCAGGCAGAGGTCATTCTGTTTGCCGATTCGCTTGTGCCGACTGCGATGCTGCAAATGGTGCATTCTGACGCGGAAGTGATTCGGACAGCAAACAAAACTCTGGAAGAGATTTTGCCCGTTATGGTGGATCGGGTGCGATCGGGTAAATCCGTTGTGCGCTTACACTCGGGTGATCCGAGCTTGTACGGAGCGGTGCATGAGCAGATGCAGGCACTTGTCGCTGCCGAGATTCCGTTTGAGGTGATTCCAGGAATCAGTGCGTTTCAGCTTGCCGCCGCCAAACTCAAGGTCGAACTCACCGTGCCCGGGCTGGTGCAGACCATCATCCTGACGCGAATTAGCGGACGCACCCAGGTTCCCGCCGCCGAAGAACTCTCCTCGCTTGCCGCGCATCAGGCGAGCTTGTGCCTTTACCTCAGTGCCCGCCATGTGCGCGAGGCGCAGGAAAAACTGATGCAGCACTATCCGCCCGATACACCCGTTGCGGTTTGCTTTCGCCTGGGCTGGTCAGACGAGCAGATCTGGATTGCCCCCCTGGCAGAAATGGCAGACCTAACCGAGCAAAAAGACCTGATTCGTACCACGATGTACGTCATCAGTCCGGCACTGCGATCGATTACCCCAGAGGGGAAGCTGCTTCACGATGCCCCAGACCCAAACGAGCAGAATTCCTATCGATCGCGCCTCTACAACCCAGAGCATACTCATTTGTTTCGTCCCCGCTAATGGGTTAACTATCCCGTGCAGTTTTGTCCCGGTACAATGGAACGAATAGAACAAGAACAGCCCAGAGAACTTTGGGAAGTCACGACTGGGAAAGTCACGGCGATGTCCCGAACTGCCCCCCTCGCACTGGAGGATTTAGGAGGCAACGCAGGACGTTGAACACTTTCCAGGGATGGTTCCAGGCTGAGCGGACACGATCGTTTGCTTAGGAGCAGGCACAATGCCTTCAGACTCATCTTCAGATGCAAATGCAAAAATGCAGCAGCTCCGTACGGTTAGGAAAAAGCTGCTGGCACTTCACAAAGCATTGCTGGACTCGGAAAAAGGAATCTACGAGCAGTTTTACGGCAGAATTCAAACCACAGGCGAATATTTTCGCTTAGTCACCAGCCACGATTGGTTTAGCTGGCTGCGTCCCATTTCGCAGTTTATTGTCCAAATGGACGACGTGATTCATGCGAAAGAACCGATTGCCCCTGAAACGATCGATCAACTCTTGCAGCAAGCCCAACAGCTTATGCAGCCCGATGCGGAAGGAACCAGCCTTAACAAACGCTATCTACACGCGATTCAGCGCGATCCGAATATTGCCCTGATGCACGCTGATTTCACACAGCAGTTTGCTTCCCAGTAGAAGGGAAGTAAAAGGGGGCTTGAGGAGTGGCAAGTCTCCGACATCGCCCCTGCAATTTCCCTTTCTAACCTCCACTTCGGGGGGCTTTGAGACTCTTGAAACTCAAATCAATCCACTCAAATTAATTGGAACTTGCTGGAATTCAAGACGAGTTAGGTTCTAATAAGAACGAATGCCAAACAGCAGAATATAGAACAAAAATCCTGACAAAATGCCGTAAGCGCAGGATAGAAGCGATCGAAACGGAAGGTTACGCGCCAGCAGCACCCACAGGCTCAGTGTTGTGGATAAACAAAACATCCCAAACAGCATGCCGTAGCGACTGTCTGGACCCACAAAATTGACAAAAGTGAGAAGCAGAACAACCCATCCGGCAAACAGAAAATAATACTTAAAGTCGGAAGCAGGTTGAGGCGATCGAAACGCTCTGGTAAAAAATGCGAGATAGGCAATAAGAATGGGCGGCAGGGCAGCGGTTGCCAGACTGCGAACACCAAACTCGACATTAAGGCTAAATGCCTGAATTAAAAGACTTAGCAGCGTTCCGCCTAGAACAGCATTAGACAGGGAAACAACAACACGGTTAAGCGCGTAGGCGATTGGATGCGTTCGCTTACGAACTTCTTCTTCAGCCAGTTCTTGAGAGGATCTCACCATTGTTTTTGGGATTGGAGGATTGCAGACAGAACGTTAAGCCAATGCTTTGTACCTATTCTTGAATGAAGCGCATTGTTTCGCCACTGTCGCAGGAGTGACGCGAGGGTAACAGCAAAGCCGTTCTGTTCCTACTCCAGATTGACGCATCGAGCGATCGCATCAGCCAAAAGGCGTTTGGGCCATGCGGGTTTCTACCTGCAAAACAAGCTTGCCGACCTCTGCTTTCATTTCACGAATGCGAATCTCCATGCCCTCGTACTGAAAGTAAGGAAGCTCCATGAGCTCTTTGACGCGCTGCATCATTGCCAGCATCAACTCTAGTGAAACTGCCCCGCCCCCATGACACTGAAACGACTCTAACAGCACGGGTCGATCGCCAATTTTATGATAGGCAGTTGCTGAAAAGCGGATGTGATGAATTTTTCCCTGCTCTGCGGACTGAACCGTAGCATCGATCGCAATTTTGCCATTTCCCGGAAAGCTAATTCTGAGAGGAGGTTGCAGCGCGATCGCGACCCTTTGACCGTTAATTTGAAACTTAAATGGCGGAATGCGGTTGACGATCGCCTGATTACTCATTGCCTGGTTCAGGTCTGCCTCAGTTAGCACGACTCGACTAGTGGCATTGAGAGGCTTATCAAGTTCGAGTTTACCCAGCAGCAGACTGATTGTGTTGAGGTCAAGCTCTTGGGTATGCAGCTCCATTTCCTCAACGCGCAAATCCTGAACCACCATGCCCTGACCCCGTACTGATACAGAGTCAGCCTGCCCTTGAATGACTTTCAGCAAATCCGTGCGGACATCAACTTTAATCTCCTCCGCATTGTCAAGCTGGCTTGAAAGGCCAAGCTGAATTGCCTGGGAAACAAAATGTTCATCAAGGCGCGGCTCTTCGGGCATGGCGGGTTCTCCTACCGGGGTTTAGAGAGCAGTCATGACTTGCAGCAGTTCCGCCGAAAGATCAATTCCAGCATGACGCTTTTTCTGAAACAGGACACCCGCCAGAAAGTAGATATTGGCAGAATAAAAGGCTTTGCGCTGCCTTTGCATTTCGCTGATCCAGTTGCGAACTTTGGGTTCTGAGCTGTAGTAGCCAAACTGGAGCGGTGTCACCATAAAGTCAGACACCTGATAGCCCTGATCGATCGCGTGTTCGATCGTGTCGATCGGATTAGAGTAAGCCGAGATCATCAGTATTACGTTCTCGCAGTCCACCGACAGCAGCTTTTTAGTAATCGTTGCGCCGTCTACCCCACCATGCAGCGCGGGCATACAGATGTCGTCGTCAGGGGCAGGAATGTAGGGCGGATTTGCAATCAGGTACTGAGGATTTTTGGACTTTAATCCTTCAAAAAAGCAGTGATTGTGAACAAAGTATTTGTCGTGAAGCTGATACTGTTTAATTCGGGCTTGTGCCAGCTCGCAGGCAGCCGAATTTAGCTCAAAGCCATGGATCTCACCTGCAAAGGGAGCCTTCAGCAAAGAGTGAATCACAGGACTGCCATCTCCTGCGCCAAATTCTACGGCGGTAATTGATTCTGTTCCCTGATTTAGCAGCATTTTCTCTAAGCACTGAGCATAAAAATGCGACTCTTCAGGACAGAAAAAAACCTTGTTGGGTGAATAGGTTTGTAAATCAGACTTTAATTCTTTAGATAACAGCTTTGTAGATGAATTAGTGGCTGACTCACTAAATGAGGTAGATGAGATAGAGGATTTGGACGAAGCGATCGAGTCCATCCCTTCTTTTAACTCAGTAGCGTTTAACCCGGTGACGTTTAGCAGTGCTTCTTGCATGAAAAATCCTCAGATGCGAATGGACGAACAAAACAACCGGGTAGGCAATCAGCACTACCCACAAGACTCCAGGGACATCCAGCCTTTACAGCACTGTGCCTGCTTGTTCGGCTGCCCGAATGATGTTAACGATCGCGGCTCCTGCTCGATCGCCCAATGCTTTTTCTTGGTCGTAGCCCAGCACAATTTCCCAGGCGTTTTCGGGATACATTTCGGCAAGCGGGAGAGCAACCTGCTGCACCATCCACTGACCATGCCGCTCATCTTCGCGAATGTGCAGTTCCCAGTAGCCCATTGCCGTATCAGAGAGGTTGAGACGCTGGGCAGCAGTCATGTAATCGCGATAGATTGACGGTCCCACGATTTCAAAATAGGTGAGTCCACCGTTGTAGCGCAGGAAGTGCCGCTTGCGCTCGGTCAGTAAAAAGTTGTGGTTCACACAGGCAAGCAGTTCCCACGGAGCCAAGTCGAAATAGCCCTCGGGTTTGGTGTTTAAGCCTAGCTCTGCCATCATGTTGGCGTAGAAAGTCGAGTGCTTTTTGTTGTATCGACCGTTGCCGTACTCTTCCATCAGCACCCGAATCAGCATGGCGTGAACTTCGTTGCTGGCTCCGCCCAAGATCCGAGACATTCGGCTAGCTTCGACCAGTCCATCTAGCGAGGCAATTGCCAGCAGCCAACGATAGCCTTCCAGCGACATTTCCTCGCGAATATATCGCTTACTTTCGGTGATTGGCGGCTCTAAATCTGCTTCTGCCCGATCGATCAATGCCTGGTTAATATCAGAAATCTGACGCAGGGCTTCTATATCTATCTGCGAATTTTCCCAGGCTTGCCAAACGTCCTCAATGCGATCGCGCACCCACTGAATGTAGAACGAGCGCTCATTGCGATAGTTTTGCAGATCATCAAACCAGAACAGGTTTAGACGATTAATTCGATAAAGAATTCGCTGTAAAAACAGGCTTGCAGCCGCATCAACCGTATTTCCATAAGCAGTGTCCAGCGCAGTGGCTAAAGCTGCCTCGAAATCATCCACGATCTCAGGATTTTGCTTGATCTGTTGGTCTAACGAATCATTCTCCAGCAAATTTACAAAGGTTTGTTCTGCTGCTTTATAATCTGGTGACGCGATCGCTGTTGAAGAATATCTCGTCTTTTCCTGAATCCAGCGATCGGGACTCAACGTTTCTATCATAGTTCGTTATTGAAATCGTTCTTGCCTATATTTCAACCACTGGCGCAATTCATCAAAAAAGAGAGTGCAAAACCTTATCTTTGTTCTAGAACTGCTGCTGTGTAATGGTTATTAATACCTTATCGAACAGAGGATTTTCTCACCGTCCATCTTTGGGAGGACAAATGAGAGAAAAATGAATATTTCTAAATAAGTGACTTGCGATACTGTAAAAAAATAGTTTTTCCTTTGATTTGCGGCGGTTTTTTATAAGGAAGGCATCCAGCTAGAGGTAGAAGGGTGGGGGCGGAGACGGGAAGAGGAGACAGGAGGAGGAGAAGGTGAGGGAAGGCGGGATGGAGAGATAAAGGGAAGATAGAAGAGAGCGAATTTGAGAGATTTAATGAACCAGGATTCAGGGTTTGTTCGATCGTTTTTGCGATTGTCGATCGTCAATGTGCTGTCGAATTTGATGGTTCCCCTGGCAGGAATTGTGGATGTTGCATTTTTGGGACATTTATCAGAGATTCGACATCTGGCAGGAGTTTCGCTGGCGACGGTGTTGTTTAACTA
Source organism: Cyanobacteria bacterium FACHB-502 (assembly GCA_014695325.1). GTDB lineage: Bacteria > Cyanobacteriota > Cyanobacteriia > Elainellales > Elainellaceae > Leptolyngbya_A. Next base: position 296,018 of record JACJNZ010000039.1, read on the forward strand.
CATTTACTGGACGTTTGGCTTTCTGCGAATGGGCACCACGGGCATGACGGCGCAGGCGATCGGGCGCAAGGATGAAACCGAAGCATTGGCGATCGGGTTACGACACGCTTTGATTGCGCTGGTAATTGGGGTGCTAATTTTGCTGTTGCAGGCTCCACTGCGGACGATCGGATTTGCGCTGCTGAGTGCTACGCCGGAAGTGAAGGCAGCAGGGCAGGACTACTTCCACGCACTGATTTGGGGTGCACCTGCAACGCTAATTAACTTTGTGCTGATGGGCTGGTATCTGGGACGCGGACAGAGCGGTAAAGTTCTGCTGCTTTCGGCGGTCAGCAACGGCAGCAATATTGTGCTGGACTATTTCTTTGTGGGGCAGTGGGGCTGGGCGAGTGCGGGTGCGGGATGGTCTACCGCGTTGAGCCAATATCTGATGCTGTTGATCGGTTTAGGGCTAATCAGCCGCGAGTTTCGCGGGCGCGATTTGCAGAAAGTCACCAAGCCACTCTGGGAGCGATCGGCTCTCGGCACAGTGTTCAGCCTGAATCGTGATATTTTGGTTCGCACGTTTGTGCTGGTGTCTACCTTTGCCTTGTTCACAAATCTGAGTTCGGCTTTCGGCACAGAGGTTTTGGCGACGAATACGGTTTTGCTTCAGGTCGTGACGCTAACGGCTTATTTTATCGATGGGTTTGCCTTTGCCACCGAAAGCTATGCCGGGCTGTTTCGCGGTCAGGGTACAGTAAAAGGCTTAACGCGGCTGCTAAGAATCGCCGGATATATGAGCTTAGCCGTTGGACTGCTGTTTGCGATCGCCTTTATCCTGCTGCCGCTTCCTTTGTTTGGCTTGATAACCGACCACCGTGCAATTCTCGATCGCATACCCCAATATGTTGTCTGGCTGCTGCCTGTGCTTGGCTTTGGATCGATCGCCTATATGCTCGATGGCTATTTTCTGGGTTTAACCGAAGGACCAATGCTGCGGCGGGCAGCAGTCATTTCAACGCTGGTCGGGTTCGTGCCAATGGCGCTCGTTGCCTGGTGGCTTCGCAGTTCCCATTTGCTCTGGCTGGCGCTGACGCTGTTTATGCTGGCGCGATCGATCACGTTAGCCATCAAAGTTCCTCAGACACTCAAGGATGAAGATTGAATTAATCTAGCTGAGATTCTAGGGGAGCATTCTCACTCGCCCACCCAGGCAACCGACCACTTCTCTGATGAATTCCCTGATGAATTCCCTGATGAATTTAATTCACCCTTTAATCCACTCTTTGCATCACTGAATTCCACATTACGACCTCAACTCCCCAGATGGGTGATTCCTGAACAATGCAAATATTTGTAACATAAACAAAGGAGTTCTTTGGGCTGCCCAGTTGCCTGACTGAATTCCTTGAATTCGTTCAATTCATTCAACAGATTGCCGGATATACAGACCGGTCATTTCGGCGACGCATCTATGGACACGCTCAGAAAAAACAAAGGTCAGCGCGGCTGGATCGTGATTGCTGCGGGTGCGACACTGGCTCTGGGATTGGTTGGTTTTGGCGTCAGCCAGCTCATCGCGAATCAGCAAAGGGCACAGCAAGCCGCGATTGAGGCTCAGGCTCCCCCACCAGAACGGGTCGAAGTGGTTGCTCTGGGACGGCTGGAACCGCAGGGGGAAGTGATTCGCGTGGGCGGGCCTACTGGTGAAAGGCTGGGTCGGCTTCAGGTGCAACAAGGCGATCGGGTTCAGGCTGGGGCAGTGCTGGCCTACCTGGAGAGCTATGGCGAACGGTTGGCAGAACGGGATCTGGCAGCGAGTCAGCTTCGAGAGGCAGAGCAACGGCTTCAGGCAGAAACCTCTGTTGGCAATGCCCAGATTCAAGAAGCGCAAACCCGCGTGCAGCAGGTCGATCGCCCTACTAATTTTCAGATCCAGTCGCAGGAAGCCACGATCCGCGATCTAGAGGCACAGTTTGCCTTGGCACAAGCTAACCTTCGCCGATCGCAGGAGTTACAGAGTCAGGGAGCCATTTCCCAGCAGTCGCTCGACCAGCAAATCACCCAAACCCGACAGGTACAAGAACAGCTCAATAGTGCCAGAGCCAATCTAGTTCGGCTGCAAACCCAGCGTCAGACCGACCTGCAAAACGCCCAGGCACAGGTTCAATCGCAGCGGGCAAGCGCCTCTCTCAGTCAGGTAGAGGCAGCAGTCGAGTCTGCTCGTCAAAACCTCAACCTGGTACAGGCAAAACTCGATCGCACCACCATTCGCGCCCCTCGCGACGGCAGAGTTCTGCGCGTGATCACCCACAGCGGGGAGACGATCGGGGAACAAGGCATCCTCGATCTGGGCAACACAAACCAGATGGATGTGATCGCAGAGGTTTATGAATCCGATATTGGGCTGGTGAAAGTCGGTCAGCCTGTGACGATAACGAGCCGCAACGGAGCTTTTGAAACGCCCATTACCGGAAAAGTCTCTGAAATTGGCTGGCAAATCTTCAAAAACGATGTGCTAGACGATGATCCGGCGGCGAATGCCGATGCCCGTGTGGTTGAAGTACGAGTCCGCCTGAACGACAGCAAACCTGTTGAGGCACTGACAAATTTGCAGGTGGATGTGAGAATCGACGTGAAGTAATCTTTCGGAATGGAATGAAAGACGATCGCGGCAATATTTACCTGGCAGTCAACGGTACACTGATGCGGGGTTTAGAGCTAAACCCGAATCTACTGAACATTGGAGCCACCTTTGTTCAAGAAACCGAGACGGCTCCAATTTATCGGCTGTGGTCGATCGACGATCGGCACCCGGCAATGATGCGCGTGGCAGAAGGGGGCAGAGCGATCGCGCTTGAAATTTGGGCTGTGCCTCCGGCAGGCCTAGCGAATGTACTGATGCAGGAGCCAGCCGGACTGGCGATCGGGAAAGTGCTGCTTAACAATGGCGAAACGGTGCTCGGCGTGCTGGGAGAACCGTTTCTCTGTGAAGATCAGCGCGAAATTACCCAATGGGGTGGCTGGCGTGCCTATATTGCTAACTCTTCAAGCTGAATCTTCAAGCACTTTTTAAACACCTTAAAAAACCGCATGGGCAGTTTCCCGGATGTGGTCGCGATCGCAGTTCGATAGGCTGGAGGATGTGTTCCTTTGTTCTTTGTACCTCCTTTGTGAGACTTGTATGAGTGACTTCCACTCTTCTGTTTCCTGTTCAGATGTCTTCTGCCAAGGTAGTCATCTCGAAGATAGTCATCTTGATTGCAGTCATCTCGAAAGCCTCAAAACTGAATTCATCACGACGATCTCTCACCAAGTTCGCACACCGCTTAGTGTTATTTTTCTCTCTGTCGAACTGCTAAAACTGCATGGGGAGGACTGCACCGAGGCAATGCAACAAGCCTACCTTAGCCAGATTTACCACGCCGCCAAAGAAATCAATACCCTGTTTAACGAGACTCTGCCGATGATCGATGCTGATCTCGCTTAGCGTCTTTTGCGGCGGCACGATGCGTCCGCAATTCCTCAAGACGGTCATCTTCATCCGGTAAAGGCTGTAGAGAAACTGCCTGCTGCGGAATACCGATCGCAATTCCGGCACTATCAAAGGCGAGCTTCAGCCGCTTCCGATATTCCCGCGCCACCTCCCACTGTTTGAGCGGTTGCGTTTTGATCCAGAGGCGGATAGTTGACCCGGTTGAATCGAGCTTATCCACACCCAATAGTGCAGGCTGGTCGATAATTAAATCCTGCCAGTACGGATCGCGCGTCATGTCCATTGCTACCTGCTCAACCACGATTAAAGCCTGATTGAGATCAGTGGTATGGGCAACGCTGATGTTGATGTCTACGCGAGACCATTCCTTTGACAGGTTTTGCACGATCGTAATTGCGCTATTTGGAATGGTGATTAGTCGTCCTTCTTCGTTGCGAAGCTGGGTAATGCGAAGGTTCATATTTTCAACCAGTCCAGTAACTTCGCCGATCGCCACCACATCGCCCACGCCATACTGATCTTCCAGCAGAATCAGAAATCCATTAATCACATCTTTAATCACGTTTTGCGACGCCAGAGAGATACCGACGCCTGCTACCCCGGTCAGCGTCAGGAGCACTGGATTCACCTGCAAACCCAGCCAGGTTACTGCAATCAAAATTCCTGTAATGACGCAGAGCAACGCCGCAATACTTTTTGCCACTCTGGAGAAAGTGGTAAATCGCAGAACAAGACGCTGCGGAGCAGACGGATCAAAGCTCGAAGAATCTTGCAGTGCCAGGAAAAAGCGATCGATCAGGACTGCACTCACCCGCACTCCCAGATAAGTGACAATTCCCACTGCCAGCAAACGCAGCGGAATCTGAATCCACTGCACCAGTAAAGGCTGAAGCCATCGGCTATAGGGAAACAAACCCACGATAAAAAATAGCCCGCCGCCCCACAGGATAATCTGCAAAGTCTGTGATAGTCGCCGTTTAATATCGTTTACGCCTTGCTGCTGCTGATTTGCGGCGCGACGTTGCAGCAGTTCGCTCGTGGTAGAAGGGACGGGCGTTTGGGTTGAGTCACTGAGTTGCTGAGCATTGCTCTTGGACTGAACCGAGAGCGTCCGCCGCTCACTCTGAAGCTGTCGCTGAAACCGAAGCAGACTCAAGCTGCTAATGCCGATCGCCAACAGGGTAATCAGAGCGCGAAGCGTTTGACCTTTAATGGATTGGGGCTGCCGTTCTTGCTGTGCTCGCACCAGCGCATCGGCAATTTCAACGGTGAGCTGATCCGCCCAATCTTCTAGACTACTGCCGTTCACTTCGGCATCTAGGGCAGTTACGGTGAGCAGTTCATCCTCGTAGGTTCTGCTGTCTGCTTCATATCGAGCGGAAATAATGGGCTGACGACTGGTTGGGTCAACCCTAGCCGTGACCTGCAGCGTTTCTGGATCAAACTGGCGATCGATAATTTGTTGAAGCCGCTTCTGGATCAGGCTAATTCGGCTAGAAATTCGGTTTTCTCCCGGTTTATCGGCTTGCTCCACTTCAGGAACAGCGATCGTAAACAGCCTGCGTCCGTCGAGCCGCACCACGCCGCGATCGATGCCTGATCCGACGCGACTGGGCACAGGGCGAATCTGGGGAAAACTTTGCTCAAACTGACGGAGTTGGGGCGGTAGAGCTTCCCTGGGTAGACTGCTTGCCTGACCCACCGCCAAAATTCCCGATTGCGTCAGGACGATTGCCGCTGTTGCCAGTCCGATCAGTCCATAGCCCAGCTTCCGCAGGTGAAGTTGCCGGAGCCAGCCAGCCAGAATTCGTGACGCAGCTCGCTCGCGCGGTGGTTGATTGTGCAAATTGTTCATAAGCTAAATTCCCTAACGACATCGAACTCCGGGCAGCCAGTTCTCAAACCACTAACCCGCCAGTTTGTTCTATTCGGGTGGTCTCTAGCTATTCCTCCTTAACAGAGACGATCGGGCATAAAAGTCCAGGCAAGATGATAGTCTATTCCGGCGTGAACTGCCAAACGGCGATCGAGCGAAAAAGAAGAGTGATTAGGATAGCAAATCCTGAAAACACCCCTGAAAACACCCCTAAAAACATCCTTGGGCAAGACATTACCTGGGCGAAGAGAAATTTGAGACTCAGGGCTTAATGAGGAAATTTGAGGAGTGGCAAAAATCCTGCATTGCCTCCTAAATCCTCCAAAAGTGATTTGCGGTTATTTGTCGCTCCAAAAGAGCAAAGGGAGACTTTGAAACGAGGAGGAAGTGAAGTTTCTTACAGAATTGGCTACTGTACAGACACAATCGATAGCCCTTGCTTAGTGTGCCTGACAAAATCTGCCTGACAAAATCTACCTGACAAAATCTGCATAGCAAAATATGCCGAACCAAGGGTTACTTAACCAGGAATTCTGCAAAAACCAAACCTGTTCAAAGTCTCCCTTTTAAAGTCTCTCTTTTACAGGAGATTTAAGGGGCTGAATAGACTAGAACCGGGTCAGAAATTCCCATAGGAGTCGATCGCCTGCTTTATTCGGTCGATTGCCTGCTCTACTGGGATTGCGCCCAGTTCACCCGATGCACGGGTGCGGATGCTGAGCGAATTAGATTCCACCTCTTTTGCGCCAATCACGGCCATCACCGGAATTTTCTCCTTCTCGGCGTTGCGAATCATTTTGCCCAAGCGTTCGCCGCTCTGGTCGATGACAACGCGAATCCCGATCGATCGCATTTGGTCTGCCACCTGTTTCGCAAAAGGCAAATAGTCTTCGGTGACTGCCAGCAGCCGAATTTGTTCGGGAGCCAGCCACAGCGGGAAGTCTCCGGCATACTCTTCGATGAGAATCCCAATCAGCCGTTCCAGAGAGCCAAATGGAGCACGGTGGATCATCACCGGACGCTTACGAGTTCCGTCTTCGGCAACATACTCCAGGTCAAATCGCTCCGGCAGGTTGTAATCAACCTGGACGGTGCCAAGCTGCCATTCACGGCCGATCACATCCTGGAAGATAAAGTCCAGTTTGGGACCGTAGAAAGCCGCTTCACCAATGCCTTCAAAGTGATCCATCCCCAGTGTTTCCACTGCCCGGCGGATTGCGCCCTGCGACTTCTCCCAAGCTTCATCAGAACCAATGTATTTATCGGATTCTGGATCGCGGAAGCTGAGCCGTGCCCGGAAGTTCTTGAGCTGAAGACTCTTGAACACCGACAAAATCAGATCCACCACATTGAGGAATTCCTGATCGAGCTGCTCTGGGGTGACAAACAGGTGAGCGTCATCCACCGTAAAGCCACGAACGCGAGTCAAGCCGCCCAGTTCGCCCGACTGCTCATAGCGATAGACCGTGCCAAATTCCGCCAGGCGCATCGGCAGATCGCGGTACGATCGCAGTTCACTCTTATAGATCTGAATGTGAAACGGGCAGTTCATTGGCTTCATCACAAAGCCTTGCTCCTGTTCCCGCTCCTCGTCATCGTCGGACATCATCGGGAACATATCTTCTTTGTACTTCTGCCAGTGTCCCGAAATCTTGAACAGATCGACTCTGGCAATGTGGGGCGTGACCACGGGCAAATAGCCGCGCTTGATCTGCTCCTGTTTCAGAAAGTCTTCCAGGGTCGATCGCAGCACGGTTCCTTTCGGTGTCCACAGCGGTAAACCAGGACCAACCGGATCGGCAAAAATAAACAGTCCCAGTTCCTTGCCTAGCCGTCGGTGATCGCGTCGCTGTGCCTCTTCTTTGCGGCGTTTATATTCGGCAAGCTGTTCGGGAGTTTCCCAGGCAGTGCCATAAATTCGCTGAAGCTGTGCCTTGGTTTCGTCGCCGCGCCAGTATGCCCCCGCCACCGCCTCTAGCTCGATCGCACTTGGGTCAAGCTCACTCGTGTTTTCCAGGTGAGGACCACTGCACAGATCCCACCACTGGTCGCCCAGGTGATAAATAGTGATTGGCTCGGTCTTGATGTCGTTCAGGATTTCTAGCTTATATGGCTCGTTAATCGCTTTAATCCGCTGCTCTGCCTCTTCCCGGCTCACTTCTTCTCGACTGACGGGCAGCTTACGGTTGATGATTTTGATCATCTCTTTTTTAATCGCCTTCAGATCCTTCTCGGTAAACGGATCGGGGCTATCAAAGTCATAGTAGAAGCCGTTTTCAATCCAGGGTCCGATCGTCACCTGCGCTTTGGGAAATAGCTTCTGGACTGCCATTGCCATGACGTGCGAAGTCGTGTGGCGAATCTTCTGGAGTGCTTCGGATTCGCTGGTGCGCGGTAGGTAAATTTTTTCGGGTTGCGCCTGGGCTTGATTCTGAGGTTGTTCGACAGCAGCGTGGGCTTCTGAATAGGACATGGGATGAATAGAATTGAACTTTTGATGCTCTAGCCTCTATCTTATCGACCGATGGGCTGAGCCGCAGTCCTTCATTTTTCATCTTCCTCGCAAAACTTTCTGAGAGAAGCGGTGAATCAACCTCACATTTGTTACATTTCGTAATATGCGTTAAGCTAAAAAGTACGAATTTACTGGTGAAAATGCTCGATTCCCAATCATCTCCTGACCCGGAGTTTCTCAAAAACCTGCTTCAGCCCCTTTTAGAAGACTTTCAATACTGGTTCAATCGATCGCGCACTTTATTAGAGTCTGAGACGATCGAATTTCTCACTACCGAACAACAAGCAGGCCTCCTGGTCCGGGTGCAGCAGGCGCAGCGAGAAGTTGCAACGGCTCAGATGCTGGTTAACCTCACCGAGGGACAGGTGGGCTTAGACACTGCCATTCTGATGCCTTGGCACCATTTGGTGACGGAGTGCTGGCAGGTCGGAATGCGCTACCGGACTCAGAAGGCAGACCGGCGATAGAGGGCAGGATGGATGACGAATCCTCCTAAAATCTGAGAAACTAAAGGAAGATAACTTTTAAAAAACTATTGTGTATAGTGTGAACGAGTGGAATTGAGCAGAGAATAGTGAAACGCCTGGCAAAGAGGGCTGACATTTTCTGCTCATACCGATAGCAAGTGCTGACAGTCAAGCTCGGCAGTCAGTCCCAACAATCGGTTTCGAGATTAAGGCGCATCTGATTTCTGAGAGATTTGGTCTGGAGGCAAGCTTTTATGTTTCATTTGCTTTACATTTTTGCCTTTACCATCCTGGCATTCCTGGCGGTTGGCAATCTCATTCGCAGCATGATGATGCTGGGCATCGATTCTCAGCGATCCTACGGCAACGGCAGACAAAATCGCCGCTACGTTACACCCCATCCTGAACTGCTTGATGATGCAGGCAATCTCAGTAAGGAGCCGTACTTGGTGATGCGATCGATTAGTGTTGAGGATGCCCGCGAACGGCTGGATGCCCTCTTCAATGCTTCCCCTGGCGGACAGGACGATCCTTCTGAAGAAACCCGCTAAGCGATCGCGCTCGAATGGAATTCTCAGAAAAACTTATCCAATGCGGCATTTACGGTCGTTGATATCAAGCTAAGTTCGTTTCTATCCCGCAAAATTCCCTGGCGATTGTTGCAGCTTAAAGGCAGCTCGCTGGGGATAATTAATTTTATTGATAGATAATTAATTGGCAGCTGGAGCTATGGGGCTAAGACAATACGCTGCTGCGCTAAGCAGGGCAAGAGCAACTTAGGACGGTAAAGATTGCTGCTGCCGCAGGTCAAGACTATCTGCCAGACTTGGCTCGTCCCAATCCAGCGGTGAACTCTGGTCTGAAGGCAAAACGGTGACGATTGCAGGCGTTGTGGCTTCTGCGGTTTTGGGATTACTCGTTGTTTGAACCGTTGTCTGAGCCATTGTCTGGACCAGGGCTGGCTGAGCGATCGGAGCTGGCTGAACCTCAGGAGACGTGGCGGCAGCAAGTTGCTTTAATGCAGCAGACTTCACCACAGGCGGTCTTCCTGACTTGCTTTCTAATCTAGGAATGGGTCGATGCGGACGCAGCGCATGGGATACTAGAACCCCACTTATCGCCATGCTCAGGGCGGTCGCCCCCAATAGCACGATCAGCAAACTGGGTGCTTGAGAAGGCTGATAAAAGTCGCGATCGTCTAAAGCTGCACCGGGTAGACCCGTCTGCTCAAAATCAATGGCTCCATTCGTCGACCTCCCTGGTATTGGTTCTGCAGGCGGAGACGGTGAAATTCCCGATTCGGGTGGAGCTTCAGCCGTAGACGGCACAGCAGGAGCAGAAGAAACCGTTGCAGGAGAAACAACTGTCGGGTCAAGCAGCGATCGGGCTGCCAGCGTTGCCGCAACGAGCAGAATCGCCCATAGCCCAAAAACAAGGAGAAAGCCAGGATGGTGCGATTGCTTTAGCAAAGAGGTTAACCCCGGTGGGCGAGAACGCCGAGGGTGGGGCTGTGACAGTGGAGAATTTGAACGACCTGCTCGGGTCTGACGTGGATTTGATGTGCCTGACCGATGACGAACATTTGCTCTGGTTTGCTGCCGGACGGTTTGCCTGCCCATCGCTCTCAGCCCTACTCACTGCATCCCAAATCAACTACATCGATCACCCACTTCGTTACAGGCGTTTGATCCTGCTACGTTTATTCTATTCGTTTCACCAATTTGTGGGTAGGGGACAGAGGGGTGCGGTAGATGCAGCAGACTATGAATCGCCTTTGAGGGCAAACTGGATCAGTCGATCGACAAGTTGCGGATAGGCAATTCCACTCGCCTCCCACATCATCGGATACATGCTGGTTGCCGTGAACCCGGGCAGGGTATTAATCTCGTTAATCAGGATTTCTCCGGTCTGCTCTACGTAAAAGAAATCGACCCGCGCAATGCCTGCTCCGTCGATCGCCTGAAACGCCTGAATTGCCATTTCCTGAATCCGTGCCGTTACGTCCGGCGGCAGTTTTGCCGGAATTTGGTGGCTCGACTGCCCTGGTGTGTACTTGGTTTCGTAGTCGTAAAAGTCGCTGCTAAAGATGATTTCCCCTAGCACAGAAGCCTTCGGCTGATCATTACCCAAAACCGCGCATTCTACTTCTCGCGCTGTTACGCCTGCCTCGACAATGATGCGGCGATCGTAACTGGCAGCACTGTCTAGCGCGGCTTCTAGCTCGGCACGGGTGCGGACTTTGGCAATTCCAACAGACGAACCAAGATTAGCAGGCTTAACAAAGCAGGGATAGCCTAGATTTGCTTCTAACCGATCGCACAGTTTAGGAAACACACAGGGATTCGACCAGACCTCTGCTCGCGTCACCGTCTCATATCTCACCTGCGGCAGCCCGACCTGAGCAAAAACGCTTTTCATCGCGATCTTATCCATCCCCACCGATGAAGCCAGCACCCCAGAACCCACAAAGGGAACCTGCATCAGCTTCAGCAAGCCCTGAACCGTTCCATCCTCGCCGTTCGGACCATGCAGAACCGGAAACCAAACATTCACTGTTGCAGCATCAGACGGCAAATTCCACAGTTTGGCGCGATCGAAATTCTCGTCATTCAGGGCAAGCGGCACACCCGAATCGAGAACCTGCTGAGCGATGTCTCCGCCTTGCCAGCAGCCGTCCTTCTGAATGTAGAAAGGCAGCAGCGTATATTTTTCTGGATTGGGAGCGGTTGCCAGTGCCCGGGCGATCGATTGAGCAGACCGAATCGAGACTTCGTGTTCCCCCGATCGTCCGCCAAAGAGCAAACCGACGCTAAGCGTGTTTATAGGCGTGGTCATGGATTTCTTTCTCCCGCTCACCTCATCGCAGATAGCCTATCACAACCCCACAATTTTGCTGCGCTATGCGGATAAACAATAAACCTAATTTGGAAGAGCCTTGTCGCCCTAGGCAGCAGCATCAGAAGCAGCCTGCGAATCGGGAGATCAAGCTCAAGAAAACGCAGTTAGCTTTTGCTTCAGCCAGATATCCTCTTTCGCAAGCAGGTAACGCGGGTCGGAATAGATTGCAATGGCCCGATTGTATGACTCCAGGGCAGACCCATAAGCCTGCATTTCTGCCAGCAGCAGCCCGCGATTAAACCAGGCTTGATGATAGTCAGGGTCGATCGCCGTTGCCCGGTCGTAGCAAACCAGGGCTTCCGCTTTGCGATCGATTGCAGATAACGCATTACCGCGGTAGTTCCAGGTGTGGCAATTGCGTGGTTCGAGCTTTAAAGCGCGATCGAATGCCGTTAAAGCAGCGTCATACTGCTCCTCAACACAGAGGACACAGCCTTGCTTCTGCCAGGATTGTGCAGAATGAGATTCAGAGAAAGAAGACATCAAATGAGACATCAAATGTAGATTGCTAGTGAGGATAAATGGCAGACCGGGAAGTGCCGCAGTCTTAATATCAAACTTAGATCACTGGAATTAAAACAGGGGTCAAGGGCTTCGCCTCAGCGTTAGCAGGAAGCCTTTAGACTCGCCTAGCGAGCAGGCAAATGGGCAGGTGGGACATCGACGCGGGCAGGGCGTTGGTATTTCGTCTGTGCAAGGTCTGGGTGGGTATCGCTTCGCTCTACGAACTCGATCGACGGGGCGGTTGTTGCAGTTGAATTGAACTGGAATTGAACTCAGAATTCGATCGCTAAAAATGCAACAGAAACTGATGGAAGAATTGATAAAAGAATAAGCGGCAATTTGCTAATCAAAAATCAGGTTTTTCATCGGGTTTCGGTTAATTAAGCAATGAAGATCTATCTTTCAACGCAGGCAGGGCTTCCATCGTTTGAGGGAGGACGAGGATCGAGCGCGTTCACTAATATTACCTTGTGAATCACGCAGTCCAGAGGAATTTAAGCATGAGCGAAAATGCTTTGAACGATCAGAATCAGGAGCGAGTAACAAGACAGCCCGCCGTTCCTGAAGAAGTCGATCCGCAGCAGTTGAAAGAGCAGCGGGAAGAACTGAGACGGGAAGGCAACAATCTGACCGCTAACCCTGGCGATCGAATCGACGACTCCAAGAGCTTGCAGGAAAAGGCTCAGCAGGTAGCAGTCGATGCACCGGACATCACAGGCGATCACATTGTGGTTCCGGCTTACTTTGTAGTAGATGAGCCAGACGGATCGCAAAAAGCACTGCACCACGTTAAAGATGCAGAAGAAATCTCAGATGTGATTCGGCAAGCTCGTATGGATGAAAACGGTGAGAGAACCTGGTGGTAGAAGAATTACTTTGGCTTGCGCGAAACAGTAAATTTGTTTCAAATAAAGTCAGAGAATTTTGTTCTCCGATCGGTTGATTTTTCAGCGCAAATTTCATTAAAACGCTCTTTTTTTAGGAGGAATTATGAATCAGTTAAGCAGAGAAAGCCTGCCTCAAGATATCAAAGATGTTCTGCCGGAAGAAGCTCAAGGAATCTTTGTTGCAGCCTATAACAGCTTCCTGGATAATAGCCAGGATGAAGCTGCTGCTCGTGAAGTTGCATGGCAAACGATTAATAATAATTCCCGCTTTGCTCGCGGCGAAGATGGCAAATACGTGACCGTGGATGAATACGATGGTGGTCACGATCGCCCCCTTGCCAATATGCCCAGCTCGTAAGCAAGATTGGCTTTGGGCAATTTGTTCTGTGCAATTCTAGTGCAATCAAAGAAGTGATCTTCCTAAGGTTAGGCAAGCTAGGGCTTGCCTTTTTTGTTGCAGGTTTATCAGCAGAGAAGCGATGTCGCTTACAGAATTTGAGCGGACGGGTATCCTGAATCTCTGTAAGCAAGATAAAACCCCTTCTAGATTGCCAAACTACCAATGAAGTTTCGTGTGGATTTGCTGTTTTCGTCTCGTTTTATGTCTCGCTTTAGCCGCCGAACCGATTCTCCGCAAAATCAATTTTTGAAACAGTCTTTCCGACGCGGATTTGCCGCGCTGTCTCTAATTCTAATCGGCTTAGTGGGGTCGTTTCTGCTGAAGGGAGAACTGCTTGGCATCGCCTCTGCTCGTGCTGCGAGTCCGCCTGTGAGCGAAATTCGGGGTGTCTGGCTCACCAACGTAGACAGCGAGGTGATGTTTAGCCCCGATCGGCTGGACAATGCACTGCAAACCCTGCGGCAAATGAACTTCAACACGGTCTACCCAACGGTGTGGAACTGGGGCTATACGCTCTATCCCAGCCCGATTGCACAACAGGCAAGCGGTGTGGCGATCGATCCGCGAGTGCCAGCTTTGCAGGATTGGCAAATGCTGTCTGACTTGATTCAGAAAGGGCATCAGCAAGGATTAACTGTGATTCCCTGGTTTGAGTTTGGCTTTATGATCACGGCTGAATCAGAAATTGCGCTGCGGCATCTTGACTGGATCACCAACCGACGAAACGGTAGCCAGATTTGGCAAGACGGTATTTATCAGCGTCGCTGGCTCAACCCCTTTAAGCCAGAAGTGCAGCAGTTTATTCTCGGTTTGATTCTGGAGATTGTCACTCACTACAACGTAGATGGCATCCAATTTGACGACCATCTGGGACTGCCTGACGACTTTGGCTACGATGCTTACACGGTGCAGCTTTATCGCCGTGAGCATCAGGGCAAACTGCCCCCTGCGAGTCCGCAGGATCCAGAGTGGGTCAAATGGCGGGCAGACAAAATTACCGCGTTTATGAGAACGGTGTTTCAAGCCGTCAAAGCCCGCAAGCCCAATGTTCTCGTTTCTCTGTCGCCCAACAGCTATCCCTTTGCCTATCGCCACTTTTTGCAGGACTGGCGCAACTGGGAGCGATCGGGCTTGATTGAAGAACTGATTGTACAAATTTATCAAGGCAATTCGCAGCGATTCCTTGCAGAGCTTTCCCGTCCCGAAGTGCAGGCAGCCCGACAGCATATTCCCACTGCGATTGGTCTCCTGACCGGCCTTAAAGACACTCCGGTTCCCATTCGGCAAGTGCAGCAGCAGGCAATCTGGACGCGCGATCGACGCTTTGCAGGTATTTCCCTATTCTTCTACGAAAGCCTGTGGAACCTCAGCCGCGAAAGACCGCAGGATCGGCAGGCAGTGCTGCGATCGATCATGGCAGGGCAAGTGAGGCGTCCGAGCGTGTTGGATAAAGGGGGAAATGATTAAAAATCCTCCACATGGGTACTCTATCCACTGAAATCGCCTGTTATAACAGAACCGATGAGTTACCTGTCAGGGTTCATCCATTCGGGGACTCACGTTTTGCTCCGTGATTGCTCTGTTGTCACAGGATGTTCGATCGATGGTGTACTCAGTGCGAATGGTCTTGGATACGTGGCTGAAGCATAGTACGGCTCAAGGCTCAAAGCTCCCGGAAAACCAAAAAGAGTTTGTTCGGGCAGGAACCGTGTTGCCGATCGTCGCGTTTGAATCGGCTGCTGAGAATCATTGGCAAATCACGCTCGGTCGAAATGCACAGGGTCAGCAGATCCAGTTCCAGGGCAGGAATACCTGGTTTGTATACCGTCCTGCGGCGCAAATTTTGCAAGACGGACAGGCGATATCAAGCACTTCCCCATCAGGGGCAGTCACTCCCTCGTCCCCTACTTCTCCTTCTGCATCTACATCTATGTATAGTCTCCGCACCGTATTGGATACCTGGCTGAAGCAAACCACCGGGCAGGGTTCGACCCTTCCAGATGACCAGCGACAGTTTGTGAACAATGGAACTGTTTTGCCACTGAATAGCTTTGCAACTGCCAACAATGATCACCTGAAGATTACGCTTGGTCGGAATGCCCAGGGTCAGCAGCTTCAGTTCAAAGGTCGAAATACCTGGTTTGTTTATCGTCCTGCGGTGCAGATCCTGCAAAATGGCAAGCCGCAGTCTCCCAGCCCGGCTCCCACTCCCGCGCCTCGTCCGCAGCCGTCTAAGTTTAGTATTCGGCCGCTGATTGATACTTGGCTCAAGCAAACTACCGCTCAGGGAACGAGCCTGCCAGACAGCCAGCGACAGTTTGTAAACGGCAGCACTGTTTTGCCGATCGTCGCCTACGAAGTTGCGCCCGATAATCATTTACGAATCACTTTGGGCATTGATGCTCAGGGAAACCAGGTGCAGTTTAAGGGTAAAAATACCTGGCTCATTTATCAGCCTGCGGTGCAGTTGCTTCGAGATGGACAGCCGATCGGCAATTCTCCCACTCCAAGCGGAGCGCGGCAGATTAACAGCAAGGGGCTACGGCTACTAAAGTCGTTTGAGGGGCTGCGGCTTGAAGCGTATCTGGATGCCGTCGGCGTCTGGACGATCGGCTACGGCACGACTTCGGGCGTGTTTCCGGGACAGCGGATCACCGAGGCACAGGCAGAAGAATTCCTGCGGCGTGATCTGCGGCGTTTTGAAGCAGCGGTGACGGATTTAGTGACAGTTCCGCTGAACGACGATCAGTTTTCTGCACTGGTGTCGTTTACCTACAACGTGGGTGAAGGCGCCTTTGGGGGGTCAACCCTGCTGCGCCTGCTGAATCAGCGCGACTATCGTGGGGCTGCTGAGCAATTTCAGCGGTGGAATCTGGGCGATGGCGTTGAGTTACCGGGACTGACACGCCGCCGCCGGGCAGAACGGGCACTCTTTTTGAGCGAAGACTTCACTGTGTTTCTCTAGTTCTTAGCATAAGAGCAGTTGGCCCATGGGGCGCATTGCATTAAATTCCTCACGAGGGGTAAGGATGGATACCCGATCGCCCATAATGACAACAAGCGATCCATTTTCTCCCCTGACCCCTAATCTCCCTTGACCCCCGGAGGAGTCTCAATGCTGCGAGAAGTCACCCCTGCAATGCGCGATCCCAATACCCCGCCCGATGTGATTATTCAACCAGAGGCACGCCGCCCGGAAACCGATCCAACCTTGGGGATTTCGGTGAATACGCCTCGGCAGGTCGCACAGCAGGGCACCCCCCGACATCGACTGGTGGCGATCGGTGACTCGCTGACGCAGGGCTTTCAGAGCGGCGCAATTTTTAATACAAGTCTTTCTTATCCGCGTTTGATTGCGGCTGAGCTGGGCTGGGCAGAGTTCCGCTATCCCATCTTTGCTGGACCGGGCGATGGTTTGCCGATTAATCTAGAGTGGCTGGCCCGACGGCTAGAGCGGCGATACGGCGAAGAAATCAACTGGTGGGAATTTGCTCCGGCTCTGCTTACAGTGCGGGATTTACTCGATCGCAGCGAAGACTACTGGGAGCGGGAAGCGGGTTCGATTCCGCCTGACCCTTATGGCAGGATCAATCACAACTTGGCAGTCTACGGCTGGGATTTGCGAAACATTATTTCTAAAACCGCCGATTGGTGTCTGGATAAAATTCGGCAACACCCGTCCAGGGATAATCTTGTGCGTCAAATTGTGCAGAATGCCAATGAAATTGCTGCCGTTCGAGTTCTGAATTCCGCCAGAGATGCTGAGGGACGGGCACTTTCCCCACTCGACGCAGCGCAGGCACTCGGCGCAGAAGGCACGCTGGAAACCGGAGAAGGCGATGGTATCGAAACGCTGATTGTCCTGATCGGATCAAACAACGCGCTGGGCAGCATCCTTCAGTTCAACGTGGTCTGGAGCGGCGAGGGCTACGACGACGTTAACCGAAACGATCGCTACACCGTTTGGCGACCGATTCACTTTGAAGCCGAATGGAACCAGGTCGTCGCGCAGCTTAAGCAAATTCGCGCCCGTCATGTCATTATCGGCACGGTTCCCCATGTGACGATCGCCCCCTTTGCACGAGGCGTAGACCGCAAAGTTGCGCCCGGTTCCCGCTATTACCCGTATTACACGCTGCCCTGGATCAACGATGACCAGTTTAATCCTCAAAAACATCCCCACATCACCGAGCAGCAGGCCAGGGCGATCGATAGCGCGATCGATCAATATAACGATGTCATGGCCAACTCGGTCAGGCAGGCACGACAGGAAGGGCGAGACTGGTATTTGTTTGAGCTGGTGAGCTTGCTCGATCGGGCTGCCATACGCCGTTATGTCCTCGACCCCACTGCGCGTCCCTCCTGGTGGGAAGACGTAGGTGGAGCCTACAAGCTGCCTGCGCCGCTGCAAGCCCTTGATCCGGTTCCTGACTCGCGCTTTTTCGTGTCCGATCGCCTGGGTCGCAAGCAGGGCGGGTTATTTTCGTTGGATGGCATCCATCCCACAACGATCGGCTATGGCATCATGGCGCAGGAAATTATTCAGATCATGCAGCTTGCCGGAGTGCAGTTTAATCAGCCCAACGGCACGCCCCGACAGGGTAAAGTTGAGATTGATTTCGATCGCCTGATCGAGCTGGATACGCTAATTTCTAATCCGCCCAAATCAATTTCGAGTGATTTGAGTTTGATTAGCTGGCTGGACAGTAATTTTAATGTGCTGAGTCGGATGGTGCGATCGAGTACGGCTTAGGGGGCGGGGCGTAGAGAGTAAAGCAACTAGGAATTCAACGGCAAACTCGAATATTTTAGTTAGGAATATTTTAGTTAGAACGATTCGCGATCGGATTCTCCAAGATGTAACTCAGGCAGTGCCCCTGCTCACGCGCTACCAAAAGCTCTGAAAACAGGAGGAAGCCATCGCCCTAGAAAGCCCAATTCAAATGGAACTGCTGCTGTCTGGACGAATGATTAAATAGTAAGACACCCTCAAGGCTAGGAAGGGGGATCAAATTAGTTGATGCGCTCTGTATTGCCGCCTTTGACCCAGCCTTCACTGCCATCCGTCAGCCGAATTTTTTGCCATCCGCCATCCGGGCTGTCCTGCAAAACCGTGACCTGTTGATTAAAGTCAACTCCGCCAATTTGAGCTGCATCTGCACTGGCTTCCTGCCGCAAAATTAAACCGATCGGCTGATTAACCCGGGCAGCAAATCCCTCCGTTGCCGGACTGGGACTCGCGGCAGGAGAAGCAGCAGGGGCAGCAGGACTGGCAGCCGCAGACGGAACAGCAGGCGGAGCAATCGGAGACGGAGACGGATCATTAGGAAACGTCGGTCTGGGCGGCGGAGTCGCGACGCGAGTGAGCAGATATCGAGTAGCCGCCATGCCCGAAGCAAACAGTAGCCCGATCGCCAGCGTAACTCCCAACACAAACTGACTGATATTGGTCAAACTCATCGTGCAATCCCCAATCTCAAAGGTGAACTCAACGACACCCTATTGTATGGACTGTTGCTGAATTCTGCTACCTAAACTATTAAGGCGAGAGGCAAGCCGCACTCTGCCGTTTTCTGCCCAGTCTTGCAAAATCCGAATCTGGTCTTGAGCAGTACGCGCCAGGGGAATGAGCTGACTAGCAGCTTCTAAAATATCTTCTGTCGTGAAGTCTCGGTTCTGGCTAAAGCCCAGGTGCATAGCTTCGATTAAAATTTGCTCAATTTCTGCCCCAGAAAAGTCAGGGGTTTCATAGGCAAGGCGATCGAGGTCATAACTCTTCAAGTTGTGGGGACGCAGGCGCGAAAGATGCACGGCAAAGATGGATTTTCGCTCTTCCTGGCTGGGAAGCCCCACAAAGAAAATTTCGTCAAACCGTCCGCGCCGCAGCATTTCGGGCGGCAAAGCCTGAATATTATTCGCCGTCGCGACAACAAACACTGGAGATTTCTTTTCGGCTAACCAGGTAATAAACGTACCAAAAACACGGCTCGTGGTTCCCGAATCGCCTCTACCATCAACACCGGCAAACGCTTTATCGATTTCGTCAATCCAGAGAATGCAGGGAGCCAGAGCCTCCGAAAGCTGAATCATCTGTCGGGTTCGCAGTTCCGACTCTCCCACCAAACCTCCAAACAAACGACCCACATCCAGTCGCAGCAGAGGCAAATGCCAGTGATGGGCGATCGCCTTTGCCGTCAGGGACTTCCCAGTTCCCTGGATGCCGACCAGCAGCAGCCCTCTGGGATGGGGTAAGCCATACTGACGCGCCCGCTCGGTAAAGGCTCCGCCCCGCCGTAATAGCCAGTCCTTCAGGTTATCCAGTCCACCAATGTCAGAAATTCGCTCGGTTGCTGGATAAAAGTCAAGGATCTGGGTCTGGCGAATGGTTTGCCGCTTTTCTTCCAGCACCAGCTCGACATCTTCCTCCTGAAGGGTTCCTCGACTGGCGATCGCTTTTGCCAAAACGCGGCGAATTCGCTCCATTGAAAGTCCCTGACAGGAACGCACCAGTTCATCCAGCATTTTTGCGTCCAGCGTTTGCCCAGTTGCAGGTAAAAGGCGATTGAGTTCTGTTCGAATCTCCTCGGTTTCGGGCAGGGGAAATTCCTGGACGGTCAGCACTTCGCCTAAGTCTTCAGGAATTGAGAGCTGGGGCGACAGCAGCACAATGTTCTTCGGCTGAGACTTCAGCAAACGCGACAAGTTTCGCAGCTTCCGCGCCACTGAAACATCTTCGAGAAACCGATGAAAATCTCTTAGCACAAAAACGGCAGGAACCGTCGCAGGCAGCTTTTCTACAAATTCTAGTGCCTGAACAGGATTGCGTTTTCCAAAGCCCGTATCGTTGGGATTACCTTGATAGCCGTCTACAAAATCCCAGAAATAAACACCCCGGTTGCCCTGCCGTTTTGCAGATTCGACAATGGCAGCTTCAACCCGTTCTTCTTCGCGTGTCGGAATGTAAATGATGGAATAGCGGGCACGCAGCAGCAGTTCAAACTCGTCATTAAAAGCCATCAGCAGTCAGAGCCTAGTGAGCGGTTCAGATGAAGTGATTCACAGTTGAGGCAAATCGCTATACGAAAAGTCTCCACTTCACTCTACCAATTCACTCTTAGAAATCAATCCGCTTCCGGTTCTAACTGCTGATTTTCCTGCCGCACAGGACGGCTGCTACTAGGGTAGATGGTTGCGTAAGGCTTCCAGCGATGCCCAACGCCGATCGACTGTCCCCGACGTCTCACTGTTCTCCTGAATTTGAATACCCTGACACTGCTGATCACAAAGCTGACGCTGTGGCAGAGCCAGACAAAACTGCTCATACAGCCAGGTTTCAGGCGCAAAAAATCCGTTGGGCGGCAGCGTTTCGACCAGATCGTCAAAGGCAACTTCGACCTCTGCGCCCTCTTCTTCAGGCTCAATTCGCTCTTGAAGCCAGATCACCTCAGAAGCATCTACCACAAGCCGATGATTGTACTGCTGAAGACAGCGATCGCAGGTCAGCGTTACGATCGCTTCTGCCTGGGCACGCACTTCCAGATAGCCTGACCGATGGCTCACTTTAACAAAGCCCTGCACCGGAGTCAGCGTTTCCAGCTCGCGCAGGTGCTCGCGTACAGAAATCGTTTCGGTTTGTTCAACTGCCTTTAGAAGCTGCGGGATGTAGATCCGTTCCATAATCAGTCCCTTTAACACGAATTAGAGCCACGACAGAAACAGCAATCCTGCCTCAGCTCTTTTCATCAGTTTAACAAGCACTGTTTATCAAAAACGTTGAGTATTTTCCGACCGGGGCGATTCGGGTTTACCCAGAATGAGGGTTACTCTTCAGCAGGCTCCGCTTCAATCTGGTGCAGACGAATCACTAAGCGGCGATCGGGTTCTCGCCCCCGGCTAAAGGTTTCCAGGTCAGTGAATTCTTTCAGATAGGTATGTACCTGTCGGCGTTCTGCGGATGAAAGGGCAGTCAACTCGTATTCCTCACCGCTTTCGCGCACCTGCTCTATCGCACGATCGGCAAGAGCCTGAAGCTCAGTTTGCCGTCGTACCCGATATCCTCCCAGCTCCACTGTAAACGCGGTTTGCTGCTCTTCTGGATGCCCTAAGTTCAGCGTAGTATTCGCAAGATACTGAATTGCGTCTAGAACAGCCCCATCCGTTCCTAGCAGCGACTCAACCTGGACAGGAGACAGGGTGCGATCGTCGATCGTCAGCCAGCAACTCCCCTCCGTGCTGAGCTTATCTGCATTCACTTCAACAGAGGCGGGCAGTCCCGCCATGGTCAGCAATTCTTCCAGCCATTGTTTGCCGTGCTGAACTGAGGTGTCATCCATAGCAGCCCCTAACCTTTTTTCTTGTCGGTGCGCCCAGTGTCTTTCTTTGCAGTCTTATTCACAGACTTGTTTTCGGATTTAGGCGCATCCTTCTTAGCCGTTTCTTTCTTAGGTTCCTCCAGTTCTTTTTTAGAACGAACTGGCTCAAACGGTAAAGCTTCTCGACCGTTGCCCTGCGCTTTTTCTTCAGCCTCCACCAGCTTTTGCAAATTTTCCGGCAGGGGTTCTCTGGAAAGAATCCAAGTTTGCAGGGTTTGGAAAATGTTGGCAATCACCATATACATCAGTACCCCGGCAGGCAGCGGGAAGAACAGAAACATCCCGGAGAATATCACAGGTGTAATCCGGTTGACCGTCTGCTGCTGCGGATTCGAGTTCGGTCCCTGTCCTGAGATGAGCTGGTTGACGTACAGGCTGAGTCCGAAGAACACCACCATGCCGACAATATCCCAATTAATGCTGCCATCTGGATCGGTTGCGCCAACTCGTCCCAGAGCTTTGATAAACAAGAAGCCTTTGTTGGCTGCCAGTCCGGGCATTATTCCTTGCAGTGTAGCTTCACCGGGCTGGAGTGCTTCCAGGCTACCATTTTCATCAATGCGAACCAGATCTTCGCCTTTGGTAATCTTCCAGCTTGGCTTCAGCTCGGTTTCAGGATACTCCGCCAGCACTTCTTTCAGCGATTTACCCTCAGAAGTTTGAAACAGAATTGGCGTTTTCTCACCGATTGCAAGCTTATTTCCACCTGCAAGCAGTGCCGCGACCGGAACGTGAACTCCGTCCGCAATATAAATATTTTGAGGATTCGTGGTAAAAGCTTGGGGCTGAATCTGCTCGATCTGCTCACGCGGCAAAATCTGCACGTTAACGTTGTAGTTCACGTCAGAGAATGGCGACCCACGCAAGGTGGCAAACAGCGCAAACAGGACAGGCATCTGCACCAGAACGGGAAAACATCCCGCCAGCGGATTGCCAAATTCCTTATAGGTTTTGCTCATTTCCTCCTGCTGCTTTGCAGGGTCGTCCTTGTAGCGTTCCTGGATTTCTTTGACCCGCTTTTGCATGGCAGGTTGAGCAACTCGCATCCGACGCATACTGCGAATTGAACCTGCACTCAAAGGATAGAGCGCAAAACGAATTACCAGGGTCAGGGCGACGATCGCCAGACCATAGCTAGGCACAATCCCGTAAAAGAAATCCAGGATCGGCAGCATTACATTGTTTGATAAAAATCCGACACCAAAGTCCATGCGCTTTGTCTACCTGCGTCCTTCGAGTGAGTCCAAGTCTAGCGTACCGAAATTGTGAGCGATTATGAGTAGAGAAAACCGAAGAGGCAAGGAGCTATTATCTGAGCAACAGGGTCGGGATTTTCCCGCAGAGTCTCAGACTCAAAGCATCTCCTGCCCTCGGAGCAATTACTTCGACGTACCTAGCCCGCCGCTGATGTTCCGCGCTCTTGCTGGAATTTTTTCACTAATGTAGCCATACACTTCTCGGAACTTGGGCACTGCTCGCAGCTCAATCCGGCTGCCGTCCTTGAGCGTAATCACCATATCGCCCCAGGCTCCCAATCCTCGCGGTACAGTCACAATTTTGGCGACTTCCGAGTAGATAAAATCAGCTCGATCGCGACCCATCCAGCCGCCTGTTACCGAGATTCGGCGATCGGTAATGCGATAGCGAAGCCAGAGGGCACGAACGATGGCGCCAACCGTAAGCGGCAGGCATATCACTGTGAAGCCTAGCAGAATATTCGTAATTAGCTCGCCGATATGAGGACCGCCCTCGTAATAGACTTCTTCCTTAATCGCCATGCCATACCTCAGCACTTGTCAATAGCTGCTTTAATTCTTGCAGAAATTGTTCATAACCGCACTGAGTTGCGCTGGGTTTTACCACAATAACCAGCATCCAGCCTGGAACCAAAGCGGGAAGAAACTGCCGGAATACAGCATGAATTTGCCGCTTAATCCGGTTTCGCACTACTGCCCGCTTACTCACTTTTTGGCTGATCGAAATCCCAATCCGGGTACAGCGAACTGCCTCTGAATTTAGCGCAGCCGGCAAACGCAAAGCTCTCAACGTCAAATTAGCAGTCGATCGCCGTAGACCCGACTGATAGACTCTGCTAAAGTCATCACGATGTTTAAGCCGATGGCATCCAGGCAGAGCCACGTCAGCCCATCCATTGACGATCGCGTCTAACTAACAGAAAGTTTTTCCCGACCTTTCTGCCGCCGCGCCTTAATCACACGCTGTCCATTCTTGGTTCGCATTCTTGTCCGAAAACCAGAAACCCGTCTGCGCTTCCGGCGAGTTCCTTCCAGAGTGCGCTTAGTCATACCGCTTTGCTCCCAGCAATTCTAAAGATCTAAAAAGCCACGATTTCTAATCATACCACCCCGTTGCCGGGAAGCAAGAAGGCTAGCGAGATGCACTGCCCTGGTTGTTGATGCTAAGAATCCAGGTTCCCACATAGCGCATCATCGGCAGATCGCCCGGAGAGCGCACCATTGCATTGAAATAGTGAGTTCCCGGACGGTTGGGGTTCCGTACGTTAGACAAAATGATTTGCACCCGGGTATCTGCCGGAACAGGTTCCTGAGGGTAAATTTCCAGCACCCGGTTATCCTGATCCCATACCACATCCTCGATCGCAATTTTCTCGCCGTTTGACGTGACTTCGACCCGCTCTGGGTCAAATCTGCCCCCATAAGTTTCGGGGTAAGTGACGGCAAATTCAGATACCGCAAACGTCATTTTGGTGGCTGGAATATTGAGATAGTACCGATCGCGAGTTCCCGGTCTACCATAGTAGTCCTGCCGATAGCTGAGTTGATTTTCCCGGCTTACGCCACTAAAAATCGTTAACCCCGGACCTCCCTGAGCCAGAGCGGTTGCAGCTAGCCCGGTCAGGAGACAGCTACTTGCTGCTAGAGCGGCAAAAAGACGAAGCATTGGAGAAGTTTGGCGTTTCATAGGTTAGGAATGATTTACAGCTACATTGCCAGGAATGTTAGCAAGTCTTAATTCACCTAAAGACTCTATCAAAATTCGTGAAGTTCCGCGTGCGCGATCGGACGTATCCAAGGACTGGCACAAGCCTCTGCAAGGCGTTTAGAGTATTCCACCCAAGCGACATCGCTATGGCAGAGACCCCGATGTCCCGACGATTTCTCGAATTCGGTAGATCGGACGCTTTTGAGACTCATGATAGGTTCGCATCAGCAGCTCTGCCAAAAGCCCAAAGCTAAAAAGCTGTACTCCCGTTAAGAACAACACGACTGCCAGAAACAGCAAAGGGCGATCGCCAATACTTTGCCCCAGTGCAAACTTGACAAAGGTCAGGTAGAGTCCGGTTGCTATGCCTAGCAGCATTGAGATCAAGCCAAACCAGCCAAAAACGTGCATGGGCCGGGTGAGAAATCGCTTCATAAAAAAGATGGTGAGCAAATCCATCAAAACGCGAAATGTGCGCCCCAAGCCGTATTTACTCTGTCCAAAGCGGCGGGCATGATGCCGAACCGGAATCTCAGCGATTCTGGCTCCCTCAATAAATGCTAGAGCGGGTAGAAAGCGGTGCAACTCACCATACAGATTCATATCGATCACGAGTTCCGATCGATAAGCCTTCAGTGAACAGCCATAGTCGTGAATCTGCACGCCTGTCACTCGACCAATCAGCCAGTTCGCAATGCGAGAAGGAATCAGGCGAGTCATCATGGCATCCTGCCGCTGCTTGCGCCAACCGCTCACCAAGTCATATCCTTCTGCCAGCTTTGCTAGAAGATTGGGGATATCAGCCGGATCGTTTTGCAAATCAGCATCTAACGTAATAATTACTCGACCCCGCGCCTGGTTGAACCCGGCTGCCATTGCTGCAGTTTGACCGTAGTTGCGACGCAGCAGCACTGCTTTTAGGTCCGTCCGCTCCTGAGCCATTTGCTTTAGCAGCTCGGTCGAGCCATCCTTTGAGCCATCATCAACACAAATAATTTCATAGGAGAGCTGATTGTCTTGCAGCGTTCGGGCGATCGTCTCCATCAGCACAGGTAGGCTTTCCACCTCGTTGTAGAGCGGCACGACCGCAGAGACGTCCAGCGGCTGACTGGGTAACACAACCCGTTCCTTCGCATTGCCCGACAACAAGGATGAACTCATAGCTTTTTTAAACTCCTCTCCCAGGTAGTATTCCATTCTCAGCATGAAACTGCATAGATGGAAAGATCTCAATCTGCTTGTAGGACGCAGCAGCCGATGATTGAGTGCCATTTCTAGTCAAAAGGGCGTGGCAAAATACATCATAGAACTGAAGAAACGATACAGTTCCAGCAGTCACAATGAAATATAGTTCATCTCTGACTCTATCCAGGTCAGAAGTCATGTCAAGAGGTTATTCTTCATGCCCCTGACAATTCTTGTTGCCGACGACGATCCAGGAACTTGTCTTGCGGTCAGTGATTATCTTGAGCTCAAGGGCTATTCGGTAATTGCAGCAGACAATGGGGCAAAGGCACTAGATTTGGTCGGTCACTACAGACCGCACTTGCTCGTCACAGACGTAACAATGCCGCAAATGGACGGCTACGAACTCGTTCGTCAGGTGCGTCTCAAGCCAGAATTCCGGCTGCTGCCTGTGATTTTCCTGACCGCCAGAAGCGATACCCAGGAGCGAATTCGTGGCTATCAGCTAGGGGGTGATGCCTATCTTGCTAAACCATTTGAGCTAGAAGAACTGGGAGCCGTTGTTCGCAATTTGCTGGAACGATCGCAGCTCATTGCAACCGAGTGGCGATCTCAGGCAACGGTGGGAAGATCAGAAACAGATACGGCTGTGCAGCCTGTAATTCAACCGCCTGCTTCGCGTCAGCAGCTATTAGATTTTACAGGCCGCGAAATCGAAGTTCTTTCCCTGCTATCCGAGGGATTGTCGAATAACCAGATCGGAGAGCAGCTCCACCTGAGCCCGCGTACGATCGAGAAATATGTGAGCAGCCTACTGAGAAAAACTGAAGCGAACAATCGAGCAGAACTGGTGCGCTATGCAATGGAGCATCACTTAGTTGACTAAGCAAAGTTGACTGAGCAAAAGCTATTTTTCGCTTGCTCAATTCCAACGGAAGTTGACCAAATCTACCGCAAACCGAATGCTGCTCAGGTTTTGACCTTTACGTTAAGCTTGCCCGGAGTACGACGAGTCTTACGAATCGAGTAAGGCAGTACCCCAACTAGCAGAGCAAAAATCTCATCCGGGATGCGGGCGATCGTTTCTTGATCAAAGTAGGTTTCAAATTGGGTTAAGACCATCTGGGCGCGCTTATCCGGCTCCGACTGGTCAGTAGACTGCTGGGTAAGCTTGATCCACTGTCGCCGGATCAAGTAGGCATTCTGGCGATCCTTGTGATGTTCAGGACGCAGCAAAGAGAGGTTTCCAACGGGAATAACGCGCTGACAGTCTTGATCGAAAATGCTGCCGATCGCTGCCCCTGGTCCTGCAAACTCGGCATGAAACTCTTTACATAAAATGAGTCCATTGCGTCGCCGACTGTTTACAATCCAGAGTTGACCCTGACGCAACCGCTCTAAAATTTGCTCTGCTACCTCATCTTCAAGCTGGGGCGGGTAGTCGAGTTCTGGCATGAAATCGATCGCGCTGCCGTGAGGCGGATTGCAGCTGTTCATTGTTCGGTTGGTTGAGACAGCATAGAAAGGACTCTCTCGTGAGGGAACCTGATAATACTGCCGAGTTTCGCTGTCCATCTCAATCAGCTCCCGTGGCTTGCCTGAGGCAGGCAATTCATGCAATACACTTTTGCAACACCCTCTTGGAACACCCTTTTACCGGACGTTTACCGGACAGATTTTGCAGGAACACCTTACCGATCGCCTGAAGTTACCGATTGCCTAAAACAACTGCTGCCCTAGACAGCATCTGCGGCAAAATCGCTGCCTTATCGATTCGATGATACCTCCATCTTATTGCATTCAACTTCGGCTGGGCATGGGTGATCATCAAGAGATTTTTAAGGAGATATGAAGATTGCCTGACAACAAGAGGTTTTTACTTGTGAGAGGGGTGGAGGTTACGGAGATTTTGCAGGAGATCTGCAATCGCTTCTCTAAAGCAGCATCTTGACGACTGAGGATGAGATTAAGGTGCTGCTTCTGATGCCGCACCCGCCTACAATTGTCAGGTAGACCTGTTTGAGTGAGTGATTGCCCGTGGCATTTAAGGTTGGCTTATTGGGATTAGGAACAGTCGGTTCAGGCACAGCCGCGATTCTGCTTGATCCGGCGCAGCGACATCCCTTGCTGCAAGAGCTGCAAATCCATCGTGTAGGTGTTCGATCGCTCGATAGAGCCAGGTCGGTCGATCTGCCCGCAGAGCAACTCACGACTGATTTAGAATCGATCGTCACCGATCCAGAAATTGATATTGTCGTTGAGGTGATGGGGGGCTTAGAGCCTGCGCGTTCCTTAATGTTGAAGGCAATTGCCCACGGCAAGCACGTTGTCACTGCCAATAAGGCGGCGATCGCTCGTTATGGGGATGAGATTTTTACGGCAGCAAATGCGGCTGGGGTTTATGTGTTGATTGAGGCGGCGGTTGCGGGCGGCATTCCGGTGATTGAGCCGTTAAAACAATCGCTTTGTGCCAACCGAATTCAGACAGTCATTGGGATTGTGAACGGCACCACAAACTATATTTTGAGCCGGATGCAAGCGGAAGGCAGTGATTTTCATGATGTACTGGCAGACGCTCAGCGATTAGGGTATGCCGAAGCTGATCCAACAGCAGACGTTGATGGACTCGACGCAGCCGATAAAGTGGCAATTCTGGCATCGCTGGCGTTTGGGGGGCGAATCAAGCTACCCGAAGTCTACTGCGAAGGAATTCGATCGGTCAGTGCAGCGGATATTGCCTACGCAGAAAAGCTTGGCTTTGTGATCAAGCTACTGGCAACGGCGAAGCGGGATGCTGTTAAAGATGCTGTTAAAACAGATGAACTAGAGCAGTTGCAGGTGCGGGTTCACCCGACACTGGTTCCCAAGAGCCACCCGCTTGCCAGCGTAAATGGCGTCTATAACGCGATTTTGATCGAAGGTGAACCTGTGGGGCAGGTGATGTTTTTCGGTCCTGGGGCAGGGTCAGGACCAACCGCCAGCGCAGTCGTCGCCGATATTCTTAATATTGCTGCCATTCTGAAAGTAGGACGCGAAACGGTTGTGCAGCCCAATGGCAAACCTTTGCTTGATCCGTTGCTTGCCTGCTCCCATCAGCATTACAGCAAAATCACGCCGATCGATGAACTGGTAACACGATTTTATGCACGGGTTTTAACCCAGGATAGTCCGGGCGTGATTGGGAAGCTCGGAACCTGTTTTGGCAACCACGAGGTGAGCCTGGAATCGGTGGTGCAAACCGGAATGCGCGATGATTCCGCAGAAATCGTGGTAATCACGCACTATGTTCGAGAAGCCAACTTCCGGGAGGCACTGGCGGAAATTCGATCGATGGAGTCAGTGCAGACGATCGCAAGTGTACTGCGCGTTCTTTAACTGCTGAGCCAGGGTTCAATCTGGGTAAGCCAGAGTTTAATTTGAGGGATTGCCATATCCTCCGCCACCGGGCGTTTCAATCCTAAACTGATCGCCTGGATTCATCGTGACTTCGGCTCTACCGCTTAAAAGTTCCGTTTCACCGGTCGATCGCACGACTGAATTGCGTCCGATCGCCCCTGGCTGACCGCCTGCTAACCCAAAGGGAGAAACCACACGATGGCTGGACAGAATTGCTGCCGTCATCGATTCCCGGAACTGGAGACAGCGAATTACTCCATTGCCACCCTGATGAGTTCCCGTTCCGCCGCTTCCGGTACGAATCGCAAAATTTTCGAGCAGCACCGGAAACCGCCATTCCAGCACTTCTGGGTCGGTGAGGCGCGAATTGGTCATGTGGGTTTGCACTGCGTCTGTGCCATCGAACGTTTTGCCTGCTCCTGACCCGCCGCAAATCGTTTCGTAATACTGATAGCGATCGTTGCCAAACGTGAAATTGTTCATCGTGCCCTGTGCGGCTGCCATGACTCCGAGCGCACCATAAAGGGCATTGGCGATTGCCTGGGAAGTTTCTACATTGCCTGCAACCACGGCAGCGGGGTAGTGCGGATTCAGCAAGCTGCCTTCCGGGACAACGATCGTGAGCGGCTGAAGACAGCCTGCGTTCAAGGGAATATCATCCTCAACAAGCGTTCTAAACACATAAAGAACGACCGCTTTGCAGATTGCGAGGGGTGCATTGAGGTTGTTGGGCTGCTGCGGAGAAGTCCCTGTAAAGTCAACGGTTGCTGTACGGTGAGGGCGATCGATCGTAACTTTGACCTGAATTTGAGTGCCATCATCCATCGGGTAAGTAAAACTGCCGTCTTGAAGGACACTGAGGACTCGCCGCACTGCTTCGGCTGCATTATCCTGAACGAACTGCATATAGGTTTGCACCGTTTCTAGCCCGTAGTGACTCACCATGCGCCGGAGTTCTTGCACACCGCGTTCGTTCGCTGCCACCTGTGCCTGAAGGTCGGCAATATTTTGGTCGGGATTACGTGCCGGATAAGCTTCGGTATTTAACAATTGCCGCATCTCCGCTTCACGAAACTGTCCCTGTTCGACCAACAGAAAATTATCGATCAAAATGCCTTCCTGCTCGATCGTTTGACTATGCGGCGGCATTGAGCCAGGTGTGATTCCCCCGATATCAGCATGATGTCCGCGTGAGGCAACGTAAAACTGCGGTGTATTAGTTTCTAAAAAAACGGGTGTGATCACCGTGATGTCAGGCAAGTGAGTACCGCCGTTGTAGGGATTATTTTGTACATAGACATCGCCCGGTTTCAAGCGGTTGCCCTTTGCGGTCATCAAGCTCTGGACACTTTCGCTCATCGAACCCAAATGCACTGGGATATGGGGTGCGTTAGCAACTAACTGTCCACTGCGATCGAATATGGCACAGGAAAAATCCAGCCGTTCCTTGATGTTCACAGAGTAGCTGGTGTTTTGCAGCGTCACACCCATTTCTTCAGCGATCGATCGCACCAAATTATTAAAAATTTCCAGCAGTACCGGGTCGGGCTTGGCGAGCGGTAGGTCGATTTGGGATTCGCGCTGAGCATTGACACCCGTTTGCTTTTGCAGCAGCAAATGATTGTTCTCGGTTAGAACTGCCAGCCAGCCGGGTTCAATTACGTTCGTACTGGTTGCTTCGATCAGCAGAGCTGGTCCCAGGAGACGATCGTGGGCACAAAGCTGCTCACGCAGGTAGACGGGCGTATTGTGTTCCTGGCCCCCAGTGTACATCTGCACCGTTGAGGTGGGGTAAAGGGGTTGAGTCCGTGGGGGAGCGGTTACCCGCTCGGTCGGGGTAGTCGTTTTACCGATCGCTTCAACTGAAACTGCTTCTACAATTAGGGGTTTGTTCTTCATCACAAACCCGTATCGTTGCTGATATGCCGACTCGTACTGGCGCAGCATGGCTGGACGATCGCCAAAGTCAATAACCAATGCAGAATCCGTGCCTTCATAGCGCAGATGAACTCTGGAAAGCGATCGAATATTCTCCGGCAAAATGCCCTGCTGCTGAACGGCGGTGTGAGCTTCTGCGGTGAGGTTATTCAGAATTTCGGTCAGGGTCGATAGTACTTCATCGGTAAGACGGGCTTCGATCGCCTGTTCGCGAATCGTGCTGATATCTGCCAAGCCCATACCGTAAGCCGAGAGTACACCAGCATAGGGATGGAGAAACACCTGACGTATGCCCAGTGCGTCTGCAATGCGACAAGCGTGCTGTCCGCCTGCGCCCCCAAAACAGCAAAGGGTGTATTGAGCCACATCGTAGCCGCGCTGGATCGAGATTTTTTTGATCGCGGTTGCCATTTTGTCAATCGCGATCGTTAGAAATCCTTCGGCAACTTGCTGAGGAGTTTGAGCACTCCCTGTCTTTGCCGCAATTTCTGCCGCTAAATGAGTGAATTGTTGCTGCACAATCTGGAAGTCGATCGGCTGATTGCCCTCCTGCCCAAAAACCTGTGGGAAAAACTGCGGCTGGATTCTACCCAGCATTACATTACAGTCTGTCACTGTCAGGGGTCCGCCTTTGCGATAGCAGGCAGGTCCAGGATGTGCTCCCGCCGATTGGGGTCCGACTCGATAGCGCGCACCGTCAAACTGCAAAATCGAACCGCCTCCTGCCGCAACCGTATGAATTGACATCATCGGCGCACGCAGTCTGACTCCTGCGACCTCGGTTTCAAACACCCGCTCATACTCGCCGTTGAAGTGGGATACATCGGTTGAAGTGCCACCCATGTCAAAGCCGATAATTTTGTCAAATCCTGCTCTCGCACTGGTTTGCACCGCTCCCACAATGCCGCCTGCCGGACCAGAGAGAATGCTGTCTTTGCCCTGAAACAGGCTAGCATCGGTAAGCCCGCCATTTGACTGCATAAACATCAGCGCGGGCTTGTAGCCAGTGCCCGATTGCTGAAGTTCAGCAGCAATGCGATCGACATATCGCCTCAGAATCGGCGACAAATAGGCATCAACAACCGTGGTATCTCCCCGGCTCACTAGCTTCATCAGCGGACTGACTCGGTGAGAAACGGAAATTTGAGTGAATCCGATCGCCTTTGCAAGGTCAGCAACCTGCTGTTCATGGGCGGGATAGCGATAGCCATGCATTAAGACGATTGCACAGGCGCGAATTCCTGCGTTGTATGCAATTTGGAGATCGGCAGTCAAACGAGTAGGATGAAGCGGCGCGAGAATTTCGCCTTGAGCTGTACAGCGTTCCTCGACTTCGATCACGCGCTCATAAAGCATTTCCGGTAAAATAATTTGCCGCGCAAAAATGTTGGGGCGATTCTGATAGCCAATCCGTAGCGCGTCGCGAAATCCCTGCGTGATCAGCAGCACGGTTCGATCGCCTTTGCGTTCCAGCAGCGCGTTGGTCGCAACGGTGGTTCCCATCTTAATTGCCGCAATTTGGGCCGTAGGGAGCGGCACGTTTACAGGAAGACCCATTACCTCGCGGATGCCTTGAAGAGGCGCGTCGCTGTAGCGATCGGGATTCTCAGACAGCAGCTTGTGAATCGTCAGAGAACCGTCTGGACGCTGCGCTACAACATCGGTAAACGTGCCGCCTCGATCGATCCAAAACTGCCAGCGTCCTTGCTGAGAAGTCATAATTTTTTATCCGTCGCGTTCGACTTCCTCCGGCACCACCATTTGCTGAAGATCGGGCAGTTCTACCTGCTGTTCTACCAATTCTTTTTGAGTTTGGCGGAGATTGATCGGAAGGGCGATCGGCTGCTTCTTCTCGACCCAGCAGCTGGCGACAGGCAGCGTATCCTCCAGGTCTTCCAGCGGACGCGGAATGACCATTACCGCATGAAGTTCACCAATTCGCTCCGCTTCGTGCATTCCGGCTTCGACTGCGACTGCCACATCTGCCGTCCGTCCGCGAACAATCACGGTGCAGAGCCCGTCGCCAATTACCTCGTAGGAAGACAGCAGCACGTCTGCCGATTTCAGCATCGCGTCCGCCGCGCCCACCATTGCCGGAAAACCGCGTGTTTCCAATAAGCCGATCGCCAGATTGCTGAGCCGACTGGTTCCCTGCTCCGAAGCAAAGCGGGAAAGCTGACCGCTAATCGGCAGAATCATTTCCAGATTCGGCATTGGACGGGGAATAATTGCTTTTGCTACGAGCTCACCAAACTGCTCTGCGATATCGGCTCCCTGCTCAACCGCCAGCCGCACATCAGAGATGCGTCCCCGCACAATCGCCGTGCAGTAGCCGCTCCCAATCTTTTCGTAGCCTACTAGCCGCACACCTGCGGACTTAAGCATCATATCAGCAGTGCCAACGATCGCCGGAAAACTGCGGGTTGAAACCAGCCCCAAGGCACTCTCGCTGTACATGGACGATCCGGTTGAATAAGTCATAGCAGTCTTGGGAGGCGGATGGTGAAACCTGAAATGCAATCTATCTCCACCCCAAGCATAGCTTGTCTTTCAGAGAGCGCACCTATCCTGCTGGGGAGTCCGGCGAGTTTTCGGGTGGATTGGGGGGCGGCTCAAACAGTTGCCGATGAGGAAACATGGTGACCATGATACGCTCCAAATACGCCTGACCGTAAATCTGCGTCATTGCCTTCTTAGATGGAGGCACAGGCTGGATTGTAGAAGCGATAGGCGGATCGGATGAAGCGTTCGGAGGCGCAGGTGAGACAGCCCCGTTCGCTTTTGGAGAAGGCACAGGCGGCACTGCACCATTCGTTCCAAAAAGCGTAGACTGCGAAAAATTAGGGGCAACTTGCGGGGTTGGGGGGCTGGCTGGGGGGCGAATGGGGGAATTTGCCTGAGGGCTAGATGAAGGAACCGCTGCCAGGTCAACCTGACGGCTCCCGTCCCCAATCAGAGAACCCGGAGGGACTGATTGATTCGCTTCGATCGAGCTATCAATGATCGTACTCATCGAGCCGATACAGGCTTCTGCCCCGATCGTTCCCTGCCCCACCACTAGCACCCCGCTGCCCAGCGTTGCGCCTGATTCGATCGTCAGTTGTCCCTGATAAGCATGAAGAACTGAACCCGTGCCAATACAAGCTCCAGCAGCCACTACAAGCGCACAACCTGGATCGGCTTGCAGCAGCACATCAGGCGCGATCGTCGCAGTCGGATGAATCACAACGTCACCACTGACGAACAAATGGGTGTCGTCAATGACAGGGCGAGGGCGAGGCATAGTTAGTTACCGTCATCCAGGTTCTATCGTGTCCTTATCAAGGCACTATGGACGCTGAACGATGACCTCCGCAACGCGACGCTTCGACTTCATATCTACGCCAAATAACCGCACATACTCGCCTGCGTTTTCTGTCATACAGCCTTCGATTGCCGACAGCACATCCTGTTCACGGTTTGACTGAATCGGCGCACAGGTTTTCCAGGAACTGGTCTGGAATCGACGGGTATCCGCGTGTTCTGCTGCAACCCGATATCCCTGCGCTAGCAGTTGTCTGACCTGATCCACCACTTCACGGCTCAATTTGCCGCTTCCCGATGCAGGCTGACTGGGTGCAGGCGTACTGTATCCGTTGTTGCTGACGGGAGCCTGGTAGTTGCTGGGTGCAGGCGCACTGGTTTTGCCGTTCCCGGTGTCGCCCGGACGCTGCACGATCATTTCAGAAATGCGCTGCTTTGACCGGGTATCAATGCCAAAGACCCGCACATACTCGCCGCTATGCTCAGCCAGGCAGCTTTCGAGGGCAGCGATCGCCTCAGACTCCCGTGATGCCTGAATAGGCACGCAGCTATACCAGGAGCTTGTTCGGAATCGGCGTGCATCGGCGTGCTCTGTGCCAATCTTGAAGCCCTGTGCCACGAGCTGACGCACTTTCTCCACCACTTCAGCACTCAGATGACTACTTCCCGACGATCCGTAGCTGCCGTAGCTGCTAGAAGG
Organism: Cyanobacteria bacterium FACHB-502; assembly: GCA_014695325.1. GTDB lineage: Bacteria > Cyanobacteriota > Cyanobacteriia > Elainellales > Elainellaceae > Leptolyngbya_A. The sequence goes on from JACJNZ010000039.1 coordinate 330,901, forward strand.
AGCAGAGCCGTAGCTGGAAGAACTAGAGCCGTAGCTGCTAGAAGGAGCAGAGCCGTAGCTGGAAGAACTAGAGCTGTAGCTGCTAGAAGGCGAACTAACCGGAGCAGGCTTATCGCCCGGACGCTGCACGGTCATTTCAGAGACTCGCTGCTTCGTTTTAGTATCAATGCCAAAGACCCGCACATACTCGCCGCCATGCTCAGCAATGCAGCTTTCTAGCGCAGATAGCACATCCTGTTCGTGATTAGACTGAATTGGGGTACAGCTACTCCACGAGCTAGTTTGAAATCGACGCGCATCGGCATGTTCCATGCCAATCCGAAGACCTTGAGAGAGAAGCCGACGAACCTGCTCCACCACTGCCGGAGCTAAACGAGTATGTTGCATTTGATCCTGTGAATCGCTAGAAGAACTGAATTCGCGTGAACGATCGCCGGGGTCACTGTGGGTATCACTGTGATAGACCCGCTCTAACTGCTGCCGCATCGGAGCAAAGTGAGTCCATGTGTTTGCACCGTGATGCCCCGATCGTTGGGCACGGTTCATGCCCATCAAATGAGCGGCAAACGCTAGGTCAGCCGTTTGGACATTGGGCAACCGATCGGCTTGCTGCTGCTGAGTAATAATTGACCCTGAAGGCACAAACTTGCCGGGAGGAATTTCAACATCCTGAATCAGTGCGTGCATCATGACGACACAGCCTGCCCCAATTCGCGCATTGAAAAGTGTTGACCGAAAGCCGATGAAGCAGTTGTCACCCACATATACCGGACCATGAACAAGAGCCATGTGAGCGATCGAAGTATTCCTGCCAATCCAGACTGAATACTCCTGCCCATCGTCTCCGATAACTCGCCCCTGCTTCAGTCCATGAATAATCACGCCATCCTGAACATGGCTTCCCGCGCCGATGGAAAAAGGACTCCCTTCGTCAGCGCGAATAGAAGTCCCAGGAGCAATCAGCGCGTCTGCACCGATCGCCACATTTCCAATGACATTGGAAAAGGAATGGACAGAGGCAGTCTCGTCAATCCTGGGTTGTGCCAAACTCTCCGACCAAGGGGTAGGGAGAGGGGCAGAGCCACGGACTACCATAAATTAAATTTCTCCCATCTGAAACAACAGCGAAAGCCGTTGCCAGAGAATTAAAAACAGCGTTGTGTAAGACAAGATTCAGTCAGCAAAACAAGCCTGAATAGCTGCTTTAAACTATTGGTTCAGAGAATCGAGGAGACTTAGGATTCAACGTGCTGTAGCTTCTGTAAAGCAGTTACCCTTGCCTGTCCGGCTCAACAAAAGATCTATTTCACAAACCAGACAGGTAGGATGCTTTGCTTACTACCAATTGAATCCACACTTCCAAGAATCACTTAAGACAAAGGCTTGAGCTATCGATCGGAAAGCCACCTTAAACCAGAGACACATTTTTACAGACGGCTCTGATTTAAGGCAACTTATCGATCTTGGTCTCGCTTGCTGTAGAGGCGCAAATTATCGACGCTCACCGTGTCAATAATGCCGATAACCAGCGCATCTAGGGGACGCGATTCGCCCCGCTCGGTTTGTCGGGCTGCACTACCGCGACTCACAAGCACCCACTCATCATTTCCTGCCCCAACGCTGTCAGCAGCCACTTCATACTCTGGCAAAAGCTGCCCTTCCTTGTCGATAAACTGCACGAGCAGAAATTTCACACCAGTCAGGCTTTGCTCTTTTTGGGTGCTAACCACCGTACCGCAGACTTTAGCAATTTGCATTCGGTATCAGGAACGAATCGCTTAGGAACGGCTGATAGGACGGATACCGCTCACGCTTTCGCGGAATGCTTCGACTGCTTCGGTATAGCGAATCGGCAGTACGTACTCCAGGTTTTCGTGGGGACGAGCAATGATGTGAGTAGAGAGAACCTGCCCGCCGTTCACCCGCTTCACGTTCTCAATTCCGGCAGAGACCGAAGCTTGAACCTCGGAGACATCACCCCGAACGATTACTGTGACGCGACCGCTGCCAATTTTTTCATAACCCACCAGCGTGACGCGAGCTGCTTTCACCATTGCGTCTGCTGCTTCGACAACCGCCGGAAAACCGAGGGTTTCTACCATTCCTACTGCAATAGCCATGAGTCTTTCTCCCTTCCAGTTAATGAGTCTTCGTAACCTTGTTAAACACGATCGTGACCGAGATCAGCCGTCGATCGAACCTAGCAAATCAAACTCAGCAAATCAGGCTGAACGAACTGCTAGGAGCGGAACTGCTCTACCGCCTCGGTATAGCGAATGGGCAAAACATATTCCAGATTTTCGTGAGGACGAGCAATGATGTGGGTGGAAACAACTTGTCCGCCGTTCACCCGGTTGACACTCTCAATCCCAGCTGCAAGCGATGCTTGAACTTCTGAGACATCGCCTCGCACAATCACTGTGACAAGACCACTGCCAATCTTTTCATAGCCTACTAGGGTTACCCGCGCCGCTTTCACCATAGCGTCTGCCGCTTCTACGACCGCAGGAAAGCCCTTCGTCTCAATCATTCCAACCGCAATCGGCATTCTTGGTCTCCCGTACAGCAAAACGAGAATGGCACTAACTATTTCTAAAAACTGCCTCTGAAAATTTTCACGGGATGACCGATTGTTAAATTTTCAGGAAACACCTTAGAATTCCCAGAATTAAGAATACAGGTGATGGACAACCTTACGCAATATAAACTGAGATGATTATTTTTATACTAAACATAACTTGTTTTTATAGCGTATCTTGGCTTCGATCGCGGGCTCACCCTTTCAGTAATCGTTCTCCAGTGAATAACGCAAACCCACCTGATTTCGCTTAAGAAATTGATGGAACCGGAAAATTGTATTGAAGCAGGCTGATAAAGCGATCGATTTGAAGACGGTTGATTGATGTTTTTTAGCCCTAACCTGTAGAAAAAATTATACCATTGATAAGAAAAAACTTATGAACTTATTCGATTCCTCTGGCTCCTAGGACTGATGCGGTGGAAGGCAGGGTATATCAATTTATTAAGATGTGCTGCGCCTGGGGATCACGCTATAAGATGCTAGTATTCCCCTAATAAATAATGAATTGATTAGAATCGCTCATCTCTGTTAGTTGCGAAGCATTTTTTGCACGATTGAGATGACTTTAGAGTAGAAAGCTTCAGCAATGCCTGACTGAGAACAACGGTGAAAGCTCTATGCTAGATTAGATAACCCTTAATTTTTGCTAAATTATTCTGCTATTCAAAAATTATTGTCTTGATTTTGGTTTGGCAGGGAGTTTGGTTGCAGCATTTATTTCATCTCAATAAGGAAAGATCAGTAATGAATCAGCTTCTCGTTCAGACGAGCTGGTGGGTTCCCCTGTACGGTTTGATTGGCGCAATTCTGACGCTGCCCTGGTCGATCGGGCTAGTTCGCCGCACTGGACCAAGACCAGCCGCCTACTTTAATATCCTGATGACTGTTCTGGCTCTGGTTCACAGTGCCCTGATGCTAAAGGCAGTTTGGGATCAAGAACCCGTTCGATCGCTGATTCCCTGGCTGAGTGTTCCTGACTTAGATATCTGGCTAACCCTGGAGACCTCTCGCACAAGCGTTGCGGCTGCGCTGTTTATCACTGGCTTAAGTTTGTTGGCACAGATTTTCGCGCTGGGCTATCTGGAAAAAGACTGGGCACTGGCAAGATTCTATGCGCTGATGGGTTTCTTTGAGGCGGCAATGAGCGGCATCGCCCTAAGCGATTCCCTGTTTCTAAGCTATGCCCTGCTGGAAATGTTGACCCTTTCTACCTACTTGTTAGTGGGCTTTTGGTATGCTCAGCCCCTGGTGGTAACGGCTGCCCGTGATGCTTTCTTGACTAAACGAGTTGGAGACTTGCTCTTGTTGATGGGTGTGGTCACCTTATCCACGCTGGCTGGCAGCATGGACTTCACCCATCTTGCGCTGTGGGCAGAAAACGTTCAGCTTCCCTCGGTGGTTGCAACGCTGCTGGGACTGTCGCTCTTAGCAGGTCCAACAGGGAAGTGTGCCCAGTTTCCGCTGAACCTATGGCTAGATGAAGCGATGGAGGGTCCAAATCCGGCTTCGATTCTGCGAAATTCTGTGGTTGTTGCCTGCGGAGCCTATGTGCTGATCAAGCTTCAGCCTGTGCTGGCACTCTCGCCCGTGACGCTGACAACAATTATGGTGCTGGGGTCGCTAACGGCGATCGGAGCTTCGCTAGTGTCGATCGCTCAAATTGATATCAAGCGAACCTTGTCTCACTCGACCAGTGCCTATCTGGGGCTAGTATTTTTGGCGGTGGGAACTCAGCAAGATGATCTGGCACTGATGTTTTTGTTTGCCCATGGTGTTGCTAAGGCACTGCTGTTTATGAGTGTCGGGTCAATTATTTTGACGACTAGCACCCAGGACCTTACCGAGATGGGCGGACTTGCAAAGCGAATGCCTGCTACAACGTTTGCCTATGTCGTGGGTGGGCTGGCTTCGGTGGCACTGCTGCCGCTTGGCGGCTTCTGGGCAATGGTGCAGTGGATGGAGGGCGTTTGGGCGGTTTCTCCCTGGCTGGTTGCAGTGCTGCTGCTGGTCAATGGACTCACGGCATTTAACTTGGTACGAGTCTTTGGCTTGGTCTTTTGGGGTCACCCGCAGCCAAAAACGCGCCGCGCGCCGGAAGTACCCTGGCTAATGGCGGTGCCGATGGTGACGCTCTCGATTTTTGCGCTGCTGCTGCCTTTGCTACTGAAACAGTGGCAGCTTTTGCCCGCGCTAAGCGAAGTCAATCTGAGTCTACTCGCCAGTTTGCTCGCTTCGGGCATAGGTGGAGCAGCCCTTGCAGGCATCATTTACCTTAACCCAGCAGTACGAAAGCCAACTCCGCTTGTGGGGTCTGTGCTACGCGATGTACTGGCGTATGACTTTTTTATTGATCGCCTCTACAAGCTCAGTGTGGTGTTTGGAGTGGTGCAGGGTTCGCGCTTGACTGCTTGGTTCGATCGCTATGTGGTGGATGGGCTGGTGAACTTTGTTGGAGTGGCTTCAATCTTTAGCGGAGAAAGCCTGAAATATACGATTTCCGGGCAGTCGCGCAGCTATCTGCTGAATTTGTTTGTGGGGCTACTGCTGGCTCTAAGCCTAACCGGATGGCTGATCTGGAGTCCGCTGTTTTAGTGACTGTTTTCGCTAATTGAGCGGTTCTCGCCTTATTTTTCGATCGTCTGCTGTTCATCCTGCAATTCCTTGCGATGCTGAGTCTTTTTATTTGGGTTCCGTTTCTTGGGGTTCTGCTGATTAGTGTGCTGCCGCCGTCTCAAGTGAACCGATCGCGGCAGATTGCCCTTGCGCTTTGTAGTTTGGTTGTAGTCTGGTCGCTTGTTGTCGCTAGCCAATTTAGCCTCGGCGACGCGGCACTGCAATTTCAGGAATCGTTGCCCTGGATTAAGAATTTGGGCTTGAGCTATCAGCTTGGGGTGGATGGACTGTCGCTGCCGCTGCTGGTGATGAATGGGGTGCTAACCTGGGTTGCGCTCTATAGCGGTGATGCTCAAATCCACCGTCCGAAGCTGTTTTACAGCCTAATCCTGCTGCTGAACGGAGCTGTTGCTGGGGCTTTTCTCTCGCAAAATCTGCTGCTGTTTTTCCTGTTCTATGAATTTGAGCTGATTCCGCTCTATTTGATTATTGCGATTTGGGGTGGGGCAAAGCGCGGCTATGCGGCAACCAAGTTTCTGATTTACACGGCAATTTCGGGCGTGGTGATTTTGGCAGCCTTCTTTGGCTTGTCGCTCCTGAGCGGCTCGGGCAGCTTTGACTATGGAATTGTACGCGATCACGATTTGTCTACAACACCTCAGATTGCTTTGCTGGTCACGCTGCTGATTGGCTTTGGCATCAAAATTCCGATTGTTCCCCTGCATACCTGGCTGCCCGACGCGCACGTTGAAGCTCCGACTCCGGCATCGGTGCTGCTGGCTGGGGTTTTGCTGAAGCTGGGTACTTACGGAATGCTGCGGTTTGGACTGGGGCTATTTCCCGATGCCTGGGAAGTCCTGTCGCCATGGATTGCAGGTGTTGCAGTGGTGAGCGTTCTGTACGGTTCATTTGCGGCGATCGCTCAAACCGACATGAAGAAAATCGTGGCCTATAGCTCGGTAGGGCACATGGGCTATGTAATTCTGGCGGCAGCGGCGGCGACCCCGCTGAGTTTGATTGGAGCGATCGCCCAGATGGTGAGCCACGGTTTAATCTCTGCGCTGCTGTTTTTGCTAGTGGGTGTGGTGTATACCAAAACTGGAACCCGCGATATTAACGTGCTGCGTGGATTGCTCAACCCCGAGCGAGGGCTGCCGCTGGTTGGGAGCTTGATGGTGGTCGGCGCAATGGCAAGCGCAGGAATTCCCGGTATGGTGGGCTTTATTGCCGAATTTATTGTGTATCGCGGCAGTCTGCCTGTGTTTCCGGTGCAAACGCTGCTCTGCATGGTGGGAACCGCACTGACTGCGGTTTACTTTCTAATTTTGATCAACAAAGTCTTCTTTGGTCGATTGCCAGAGACGCTAGCGAACCTACCGCGTGTCCGCTGGCACGATCGCATTCCTTCAGTAATTGTCGCGGTTCTGGTGATTTTGCTGGGGCTTCAGCCTGGCTGGATAACTCGCTGGAGCGTGTCGATTTCCAAGACTCTAGGAATTGACAGTCCGAGCCGCACGGCAATGAGCTGGTCAATACCGAGCGCACCTACCGCAGATCCCCCGGTTGCTTCCCAGTTTTCCGCAGAAGCGATCGAAGATTTTACTCCGGCTCCTGCTGTGCCTGCAATTGACGCTGCCTCTGTCTCTGGCAGGATGCCCTCCATGAGCTAATTCGCCCATAGTCCCTTTATTCCTCAAGGTTACGTTTTCAATTTCCTCGTTTCCTTCACTCCTGAAACAATTCGCACATGGTAACTCTCGTTCCGCCCCATCGCTCTCATCCCCTTGCTGATTTGATCGAAAGAATTCAGGCAGGCGGTGCACTGCTGCCCGACTCTCCTGGGAATGTGCTGGAAGTGGTTGGCATTCTCAAGAGCTACGGCGTCGTGCTGGATGCTTATCATCGCAACCTCACCTTTATTGCAGAGCATCAGTTTTTGATGCTGTTTCCTTTCTTTAAGTATTTCAATGGTGAAGTGACCTTCGCCAAACTGCTGAAGCACTGGTGGCACGATCGCATTAACTATGAGTTTGCCGAATATTGCATGAAAGCGATGTTCTGGCATGGGGCAGAAGGGCTGGATGCTTATCTAGACAGCGAAGAGTTTAGCCAGGGGGCAGGGGCAGCGATTCGAGCCAAACTGCGGGGCAACGCCATGATGCAGGGACTCGATCGCCTGTTTCCCGAATTTTTGCCGGAGCAGGTGCGGTTGCTGTGCTACTACAGTGCGCTGGGGCAGTTCTGGGATGTGATGAGCCGAATGTTTTTGGAGCTATCCGATCGCTACGATCGAGGCGAAATCGAAACGATTCCTCAAGTGGTGCAACATGTTCAGGATGGACTGGTAGCAGCTGCTGCTGACCCGATCACTTATGCCGTTGAAATTGGCGATCAACGCTACGAAATTATTCCCAAATCGGCAGGGCTGACGTTTTTGAAGGATACGGCCGTGCCTTATGTAGAAGCGGTCTTCTTTCGATCGTTTCCCTTCTTTGGCACGATTTCCTACAATGCGCAGGCGGGTCAAATTTCTTCCAATCAGGCAGATTTTAACTACGGGGCACTGTTTGCCGATCCGCTGCCTGTTGGAGGAGGCGGGATTCCGCCAACGCTGCTGATGCAGGACATGACCCATTTTTTGCCCGATGCCCTGCGGCAGGTGTATCTCCAGGAGCTACGGGGCGAAGACGACCTGCGGGTGAAGATTTGTCTGAGCTTCCAGAAAGCAATGTTTTGCGTCACGACAGCAGCCATAAGAGGTTTGATGCCTCACCCGATCGATACTACAAACCCACAGCACCAGCAGGAGAATCTCACGTATCTGGAAGGCTGGATGGACAAATTGCAGGACTCGCAGGTTTTAAAGATGCAGTCTTAGGTAGACAAGGGAAGCCGAGGAAAGGCAAGGGGCAGCAGACCGAATGGCTCAAGTCGAGGTCTTGGCAGGTACGACCATCACTGGGCAGGGCGCATGATGCACCACATAAGTGCTAACGCTACCCAAAAAGAACTCGCCAAAGCCCGATCGCCCTCTGCGTCCTACTACGATCAAATCTGCCTGCCAATTTTTCGCCAGGTTGCAAATCACTTTGCCTGGACGACCGGATAACTGGCTGAATTCAGTGGCAATTCCCGCTTGAGTAGCGCGATCGGTAAAGCTCTGAAGCTGAGTGACGCCTTTTTCCTCGTACTCCTGCCACCGCTCCTGATAAGCATCCATCACTGCCGTTTCCAGCACTACGTAAGATCCTGGACCCGATGCGGCAAGAGGCATTTGGGGGCTACTTTCCTCATCCAGCGATAAAACGTGCAGCACCATCAGAGAAGACTGAAAGGCATTTGCCATTTTTAAGGCTTGATCGAAAACGATTTCGGCAAAGGGAGATTCATCAACAGCAACAAGAATTTTTTGCGGCATGGCGGAGTTCGCTATAAAACAATAGGCTCAAAAAACAATAGGCTCAAAAAAAGTTGACTTAAATCGATCGACTCAACCATAAGTCACTCAAAAAACAGTAAGTCACAGTTCTCACGCTAGCTCAAGTTCTTTAACGCCAGGTCAATAACGACAGGTTAATGAGTTGAGCGATCGGCTGGGTTAATTCCATCATGAATCAGATTTTGCCCAGCGAGGATCGATCGCAATGACTTCTGCGCTGGTGCTTTCCCTAGCAACCCGAATCAGCAATCCTGCCGCTAGCAAACTGGCAATCATCGAGCTGCCACCATAGCTGAACAGCGGGAAGGGTAGCCCTGTGGTGGGCAGTGCCCCGCTTGCAACGCCGATATTGAGCAGCGATTGCCCCACCATCAAAATCATGACGCCAACTGCAACCAACTGATGCACCTGATTTTTTGCCTTGAGCGCAACCCGGATTGCTAGCGTTGCATAGCCTGCCAACATCAGAAACAGTAAAAAGCAGCCGACCAAACCAAACTCTTCGGCAAAGACCGCAAAAATAAAATCAGTATCCTGAATTGGCAGGAAAAACAGCTTTTGCTGCGACAGCCCGAAGCCACTGCCAAACATGCCGCCTGAGCCGATCGCCAGCAAGCTCTGAATCAACTGATAGCCGTCCCCCTTGGGATCTGCCCAGGGATTGAGAAACGAAATCAATCGCCGTCGCTGATAGGATTTGAGGCTAACGCTGACGATAGCCGCCAGAACGCCTAACCCTGCCGCACTGCCCAGGTATAAGTAAGGCAAGCCTGCCGCCAAGGCAATTAACCAAATCATCATGCCGCAAAGGGCTGCTGTACTCAGGTTGGGCTGCAAGAGAATTGCGGCGATCGTCATTCCAAAGATTCCCACCCAGAGCAGACGAGTTCCCCAGTCTAGCCGCTCCCACTGCCCAAAAATCCGCGCACTCTGCAATACCAGAAACGGTTTGATTAGCTCAGACGGCTGAATGCCGACGGGACCAATGACCAGCCAGCGCGTTGCTCCATTGACCTCGGTTCCGACGCCTGGCAGCAGCGTCATCAGCACTAGCCCCAGCAGCAGCAGCAAAACCCAGTTTGCCAATCCGAGAATAAAGCGCAGGGGCGAATGCACCAGGACATTAAACCCCATCATGCCCAAACAAATCCACAACAACTGAATTTTGAAGTAATACAGCCCGTCGCCCGTCTTCGCATCTGCCACCGCAAAGGACGCAGAATACATCACCACTAAACCGACCAATAGCCACAAAAAGGTAAGCCAGCGCAGCAGACGGCTTTCCTGTCCCCAGTCCTGAGCTGAGGAATCAAAAAAAGGAATGAAATGTCGGAGCTTCACAGCGATCGGAGCCTTTAACGTGCAGAAACAAGTGGAAAGTGCGTATTAGATTAGCGCAAATCGACCGGAGCAGCGCAAATTTTCCTCGTCGCTTAAAGCGATCGAATTCCCGCAACCAGCCCTGAACAAACCCGTGCTAAAAACTCCAGATCGAGGGTGTCTAGCCGATCGCTGCTTTTGTGATAGTGCGGATTCCGCAGAAACGCGGTATCGGTGATCATCATTGCCGGATAGCCTTCGTCCCAAAAAGGAGCATGGTCGCTGCTGCGTGTTACGGGAACAATCATGCCTCGCTTTCCGGCAGGCAGCCATTCACAGCCGACCCTGCCCACAGTACGAATTTGTCGCTGAAGTCGGATCAGATCCAGCGTGGTCTGCACGTTTCCCACCAGGGCAATGAAATCGCCGCGGTCGGGATAGAAATACTTGAGAAAAGCCGGATATTTCTGGGATTGAGGAGCGCGATCGCAGTAGCCCAGCATTTCTAGCGAAATCATGAGCCGCAGGAGTTGGTTCTGCTGTCTCAGCTCGCGCGCATAGGCTGCACTGCCTAGTAAGCCGTACTCTTCCATATCAAAGGCAACCAGCCGCAGGGGATAACGGGCAGGCTCCGCTGCAAAAATTTGCGCCAGTTCCAGCAGCACTGCAACGCCTGAAGCATTATCATCTGCCCCTGGCGTACCCGGAACAGCATCATAATGTGCGCCAATCAAAATCGGCGGACGAGTCGCTTTACCGGGCAAATCGAGAATCAAATTTTGATGCAGGCCGCCCCGCACTGTGAATTCATGGGTTTCGATCGTGCCCCACTGAATCAACTGCTCCCGCACATACTCCCGCACGTAAAAATGTCCCTGGCTGGCAAAATAGGGATCGCGATCGCGAATGAGGTGATTCAAATGAGCAAGCAGAGCGGATTGCAGCACGTTGGGTTCGATCGCGTCAGCAGACATCTCCCTCAAAGGTAAGAAATTTGTGAAAAACGGGTTGACTTTTTTCTTTAGAAACAGGAGATTAGCGGCAGTTGTTCACCCAGAACTAAATTCGCGTGTAGAAGCATTCGTGTGTAAAAACATTCGTGTATAAAAACAAAGGATAGAAACAATGGCAGTCAGAAGAGGACGACGCGCTGCAACAGGGTTTTTGGCAGATTTTCGTGAATTTGTCATGCGGGGCAATGTCCTTGATCTTGCCGTTGCAGTCGTGGTTGGAGCTGCTTTCAGCCAGATTGTCGATTCGTTTGTGAAAGATATCATTACTCCGTTGCTCCTCAATCCGGCACTGCAAGCTGCCAACTTACAAGACATTAACCAGCTTCAAATCAATGGAATTAAATATGGAGTATTTCTCGCTGCGGTGCTTAATTTTCTGATTATCTCGTTCGTTCTCTTTTTGGTTATCCAATCGTTTGAAGCTGCCAAAAGACGATTTTTGCGCGAAGAGGAAGTTGCAGAAGACCTCGTTGATCCAATCATCGCCTCACAGCAAGACCTGAAAGCCTCGATCGACACGCTCACCCAAACTCTTCGCAGCCGATAGTGCTGATCATGCTGAACTGCTCATGAACTGGGTATGAACTGAGCATCTTGATCATTAATCGTCAGCAAATCGTCCAGCAGCCAGAGAGCATCTACGGATCTTGAGAGACGACCTGTTCGCCGTTTCCCTGAACTGATGTGCCGTTCACCGTTCCAAGCTGCTGTCGCACATCGTCGATCGCATCATTCAGCTGAGCGATTTTGTCTTCTAAGCCTCGCCGCGCAATTTCCATATTTTGCTCGGTCGGGGCTTTAAGCTGTCGTCGCTTTGTGGGCTTGCTTTCGGCTTTATCCAGCTTGGAGAACGATTTTTCAGATCCCGCAGATTCCTGATTGAGCCGGGACGCTGCCAGCGCACCGATCACGCCACCAACCACACCACCGACCACCGTTCCCAACAAAAAGCCACCAATAAAATTTCCCTGCTGGCTCATGCAATTCTCCTTTTATGACGCTAAGGTTTCGTGCCAATCTTAAGTGCCAAACGTTCGATCGCCTGCATCGCCCAATCCAGGAACAATGTAGCCTTTTTCGTTTAAACCTTCATCGATCGTCGCCGCATACACGACCAGACCCGGAAAGGCATTGCTAAGCTGCTGTAGGGCAGGCGGAGCCGTAACAACGGCAATAATTCTTACCAGGCTTGGATCAGCGCCTCGTCGCGTTAATTCTTGCATGACCGTCATCATCGAGCCACCTGTCGCCAGCATGGGATCGGTAATTAGAATTCGCGTCTGCGGGTCGAATTTCTCAGGAAACTTGTTCAGGTAGACACTGGGTTCGAGTGTTTCTTCGTTTCGCACCACGCCAATGTGATAAACCGAGGCAAGCGGCAAGAGTGCCTGTGCGCCATCTAGCAACGCCAGCCCTGCCCGCAGAATGGGAACCACTGCTACCGGAACTTCTGGGTTGATAAACGTCGCCGGACAAGTTGCCAGAGGCGTGCTCACTTCGGTTTCGATCGTGGGTAACCAGTCGCGGATTGCTTCATAAGTCAGCCATCTGCCTAGCTCAGTCATCGCACTACGAAACAGCACCGAGGGCGTTGCTTCATCACGAGACACTGCCAGCCAGTGTTTGATTAGCGGGTGGGGGGGAACGTAGACACGCAGTTGAAGAGCCATGCAATCGATTGGGAGGAATAGGAAAGAGATAAAGAAAATGGGGGATATTCTCCCCCTGTTCATTGTTTCACAAGACTTTGGACTTTGAACGCTCTGAATTATGCGTCCTGATTCGTAATTGCTGTGCAGAGAGAACGTGAGGAGTTGTAAATCTGCCGATCGCCCCCTTGATTTTCCCTTTAGTTCCCAACTTTGGGGAACTTAGAAACGGAGAAGAGGCTAAGTTTCTCTCAGAATTGACCCGCTAGCAGGCCGGCCGGGTGATAACGACGATTCTTTCACCCATTCTTAGAGGCTACGGCAAATCGCGCAAAACCTCGCTTAGCATCTCAACCAACTGATCGATGTGGTGCTTCTCGATGATGAGAGGCGGCGACAGGGCAATGATATCGCCTGTGGTGCGAATTAGCAGGCCCTTCTCGTAGCAGCGCAAAAAGCACTCAAAAGCACGAGCCGAGGGTTTTCCGGCGATCGGCTCCAGCTCGATTCCGGCAACCAGTCCCAGGTTACGCACATCGATCACATGGGGCTGTCCTTTCAGCGAATGCACTGCCGACTCCCAGTAAGCAGACATTTCACGGGCGCGATCGAACAAGCCTTCCTGCTCGTAAATCTCTAGCGTTGCCAGTCCTGCCGCACAAGCCACCGGATGCCCGGAGTAGGTGTAGCCGTGGAATAGCTCGATCGCGTTGTCTGGCGCATTCATAAAGGCATCATAGATTCCTTCACGCACAAAGACGGCTCCCATTGGCACAGTACCGTTGGTAATGCCTTTAGCAACCGTCATCATATCGGGTTTAACGCCAAAATACTCTGTAGCAAAGCTAGCTCCCAGTCGTCCAAATCCGGTGATGACCTCATCAAAAATCAGCAGAATGCCGTGCTTATCGCAAATTGCCCGCAGCCGCTCCAGGTAGCCTTTTGGCGGAATCAGTACTCCGGTCGAACCTGCCACGGGTTCCACAATCACCGCCGCAATATTCGAGGCATCGTGCAGCGCGACAATTTTCTCGAGCTCATCTGCCAGGTGTGCACCCCATTCCGGCTGACCGTGGCTAAAGGCATTGTGTTCGAGATTGTGTGTATGAGGCAGATGATCCACGCCCGTCAGCAAACCGCCAAAAAACTTGCGGTTCGGACCAATGCCGCCCACCGAGATGCCACCAAACCCGACGCCGTGGTAGCCACGCTCTCGTCCAATTAATCGCTGCCGCGTGCCTTCACCTCGTGCCCGGTGATAGGCGATCGCAATCTTCAGCGCAGTATCGACTGCTTCTGAACCGGAGTTGGCAAAAAAGACGTGATCAAAGCCGGGAGTCATTTTTATCAGGCGATCGGCAAGCTGAAACGGTCCCGGATGCCCCATTTGAAACGTTGGACCAAAATCGAGCGTTGCCACCTGCTTCGAGACTGCTTCAACAATCTGCGATCGACAGTGACCCGCATTCACACACCAGAGTCCCGCCGTGCCGTCTAGTACCTGTCGCCCGTCGACGGTGGTGTAATGCATATCCTTCGCGGCAGTAAACAGGCGTGGACTGTCTTTAAATTGCCGATTGGAAGTGAAGGGCATCCAGAAAGCTTCAAGCTCAGCCCGTGAAGGAGCGGCGGTGTGGGAAGCTGTCTCAGGTAAGGTCGGACGAGTCAGTTCTTGCATATTAATTCAGCTCAGTTTTTACTGATTTTGATTTTGCTTAAGTATCGTTCAGAATCAATTGCAGCAGTGGTCTCAAGCAGTGATCTTAAAGGGGAAAACGAAATCCACTCAGCCGGCTCAGACTCTCATGGCTTAGGGTTTTTATAAAAAATCCAAGAGAAGCTCAAACCTTTCCACTGACCCTCAACCTGAATTCAAACACCCTTTAGCCCAGAAGATTCCTGATTATTTCGATCGTTGTGTTTTTTGGAATCCTAAAATGTTTTCATAAGAACATTCTACAAAACGCTGTTTCCTCAACGCCTTCACCGATCGTCACGAATTGCTAGCAAAATCCTGCCGCAGGTATGACACGACTGCACTGGAGCATTTCTACAATTTAATGACCCCTTCTTCCTTCTGAAGAAAACTTTACAAATCTGGTTTTTCTATGCCTGCCACCATTGCTCTGATCGCTCACGATAGCCGTAAAGACGATCTACTAGCCCTGCTGCGCGATCGATTGCCGGTGTTCTCCCGCTACCACCTGATCGCAACCGGAGGCACAGGTCATCGGATTCAAGATACGCTGGGATTGCCGATCGAGATTCTGAGGCCTGGGGCGATCGGAGGAGACGCACAGGTTGCCGCAGAAATTACCGCAGGTCATGTTAGCGCGGTTATTTTTTTAGAAGACACGCTCTACGCGCAGCGGCACGAGCCAGGCATCGATCTGATTACCAGAATTTGCAATATCCACAACATTCCGTTTGCAACTAACGTTGCCACGGCTCAAGCAATTATCCAAGCTCTGGCAAGAACACAGGTTGCCCATCTAGTCTTTAACCCCGTATCGGGACAGGGCAATTCAGAACAGGAGTTGCAGCTTATTCGCGATCTGCTGGAACCCGCCATGCAGCTTGTCGTACATGAAACTACCGTGGAACTTAGCGCAGAAAAACTGGCGCAAGAAGCGATCGATGCCAAAGCCGATCTCGTACTGGCATCTGGTGGCGACGGGACTGTTTCAGCCGTTGCAGGTAAACTAATTGGCACTAATATTCCGCTCGGCATCATTCCCAGAGGTACTGCCAATGCCTTTGCCTCCGCACTGGGAATTCCCACTGCCCTCAATCCGATTCGTGGAGCTTGCCAAACGATTCTTACCGGACACCGCCGAGTTGTCGATGCTGCCTTTTGTAATGGGTTGCCCATGATCCTGCTGGCAGGCATCGGGCTGGAAGCAGAAACCGTCGACCGTGCCGATCGCGCTGCGAAAGACCGCTGGGGTGCGCTGGCATATTTGATGGCAGGTTGGCAACAGCTCGACGAGCAGCAATTGTTTGACACCGAGATCGAAGTTGATGGTCATGTTGAGTGTTTTCAGGCAGGCGCGATCACGATCGCTAACGCTGCCCCGATTACTTCTGTTCTAGCGCAGGGCATCGGACAGGTGGTATTCGACGATGGCTTGCTAGACGTGACGATCGCCAGTGCAAAAACCAAGCTTGAAGCCATTCGTACGATCGCTCGTTTGATTGGATCAGCTCTGCTGAAGCCCTCTGAGAGTCCTGATATTGTTCATATGGGCGCAAAGAAACTACGAGTCACCACCAATCCGCCGCAGAAAGTAGTGCTGGACGGCGAAATCATTGGCACAACTCCGGTTGAGATTAATTGTGTGCCGGGTGGGTTGACGGTGATGGCTCCCTGAAGGAGTGGAGAAGTGGATGGCTGGATGGGTGAGTGGGAAGATAAGGGGGTGGGGTATTGAGGTGCGCGAGTTGTAGTGTTCTATGATTTACAGAACTGCTCTGGCTATACTCTGTCAAAAACGCGATTGCCTAACCCGATTGCCTAACAAGCCAGCCACCGATTGACCTGCCCCCGATCGCCCCATCGCCTCGTCGCCCAATCCCACACCCGCTCACTTACCCCTTCCGCAATATTCTGCCTACTGCCTCTTCCAGTGCTGCCTGACTCAACTGGGTTAATACAAAAACTTCCTGAAACGTTTTGCCTTTACGGGCGATCAGCTTAAAGCCGCCCCGAATGGGAACGGATACTTTCAGCGTCAGGGTGGGAATGTTCGATCGCGTTGTCCCAATTCGGGCAGGAGTAACGGTCCCGATGCCGTCTTGCTGCGTTAGCCGTTCTAAAACTGGGATGAGTCCGGGCAAATGAGTTGAGTGGTTCCACACGAGCCGACCGCTTGCTTCTGCCATATTAATTTAGCCCTTAGGCAGCCTCTAGGGGAGCCATTGTTAATCCCGCACGGCTCAACTGCTGATGATGCAGCTCTGCCTGCTCTAGCGGACCCGTCCAGACGATCGCTTGACCCTCGAAGTGAATCTGATTGGTCAGATCCCAGGCTCGATCGCCCGTCATGCCGGGAATGTATTTCATCAAACAGTCAGCAACGTGCTGAAACGTATTAAAGTCGTCATTCAGCACAATCACGTTAAAGTTGGGGTAAGGCTTACGAACGGTCTGACTCGTCCGCTCAGGAGTCACCGTTGGCGACGTTGCCATTTGCTGGGGTGCTGCTGAAATTGCCGTAGCCATGACTTAATTTCTCAGAGAAACTTCATAAAAGTACACTTCATTAACACCTTATCTCAATTTTTGGATTCACGATGGGTAAATTGTCCTCAGAACTCGACATTTCACCCCAATCATATTTCTGTCCGATAGATTCAGAAGATCAGATCTGTTAAATCTAAATCTTTCGAAAAAATTAGCTCTTTCGAAAAAATCCTCTTTCTGAATCTTCAATCGCCTGAAGCAGGCTTGAACGATCGCGTAACCTCTCAAACTGCTTCCGGGTCTGTTAATTCTGGCTAGCATATCTACCCCGGTTTTTTGGTTTGGGTTTGAGGCTTGGTCGCTCCTTAAAATCTCCCCCGAAATCTCCCCTGTGTGAGATCAGGCAACCTAGCAACGCCTGCTTCCCGTCTGGGGGAAGTTCAAAGGGAGCCTGTGAAATTTGTTAGAGTTGAGTCGCGATATACTTTAAGCTTTATCAATAATTTTTAGTTTCCTATGCAGCCCACTGACCCCAGCAAATTCACCGAGAAAGCCTGGGAAGCGATCGTCAAGTCTCAGGATGTTGCCCGTCGATTCCGCCATCAGCAGCTTGAAGTTGAACACGTTGCCCTATCGATGCTGGAGCTCGAAGGAGCAGGCGATACGATGTTGGCAAAGGCAAATGTCGATGTAGCGCGGCTTAAGCAGCAGATCGAAGCCTTTACGCAGCGCCAACCCAAAGTTGTTTCAGACGGTCAGCTTTATCTTGGTCAAGGACTTGATCTGCTGCTGGACAAAGCAGAAACAAATCGCAAAGCAATGCAGGACGACTTTGTTTCGGTCGAACACCTGCTGCTGGCACTTGCAGAAGACGATCGCGTTGGGAAACGAGCCTTTCGTGCTCTAAGCATCGAAACTCGGCAGCTTGAAGCCGCAATCAAAACCGTGCGGGGCAATCAAAAAGTCAAAGATCAGAACCCCGAATCAACCTATGCTGCCCTGGAGAAATTTGGGCAGGATTTGACTGAATCTGCCAAAGCGGGCAAGCTCGATCCGGTAATTGGACGGGACGATGAAATTCGGCGCGTGGTGCAGGTTCTCTCTCGCCGGACGAAGAATAATCCGGTGCTAATTGGTGAACCCGGGGTGGGTAAGACGGCGATCGCCGAAGCCCTAGCTCAGCGAATCGTGAACGGAGACGTACCGGAATCGCTGAAAAACCGCCGCCTGATCAGCCTTGATATGGGTTCCCTGATTGCTGGAGCCAAGTACCGGGGCGAGTTTGAGGACCGTTTGCGGGCAGTGCTGCGGGAAGTGACCAGTTCCGAGGGGCAAGTTGTTCTGTTTATCGATGAACTGCATACCGTGGTTGGGGCAGGCTCACCGCAAGGCACGATGGATGCCAGTAATTTGCTGAAGCCGATGCTGGCACGGGGCGAACTCCGCTGCATTGGTGCGACCACGCTGGACGAATACCGCAAGCACATCGAAAAAGATGCGGCTCTGGAACGGCGATTTCAGCAGGTTTATGTCGGGCAGCCCACCGTCGAGGACACAATCTCGATTTTGCGCGGGCTTAAGGAACGCTATGAAGTGCATCACGGGGTGAAGATTGCCGACTCTGCCCTGGTTGCCGCCGCGACCCTGTCCGATCGCTATATTTCCGATCGCTGTTTACCAGACAAGGCGATCGATTTGGTGGATGAAGCGGCTGCCCAGCTCAAAATGGAAATTACCTCAAAGCCTGTTGAGCTGGAGACGATCGATCGGCGATTAATTCAGCTAGAGATGGAAAAGCTGTCGCTAGAGGGTGAAGGGCAAAGTGCTGTGGCGATCGGCGTGTATCGCAGCGCGAAAGATCGGTTGGAGCGAATCAACCAGGAAATTAACGATCTGAAAACGCAGCAAAACCAGCTTAGCTCGCAGTGGGAATCGGAAAAGCAGCTCTTAGCCGCGATCAATGGGCTAAAGGAAGAAGAGGAATCTCTGCGGCGACAAATTGAGAAAGCCGAGCGCAGCTATGACCTCAACACCGCTGCCCAGCTCAAGTACGGCAGACTGGAGGCAGTGCATCGCGAACTCGAAGCCAAAGAAACCCAGTTGATTGACATCCAGGCAGACGGCGAAACTCTGCTCCGTGAACAAGTAACCGAAGCAGACATTGCCGAAATTGTTGCCAAGTGGACGGGGATTCCGATCAATCGCCTCATGGAATCCGAGCGGCAAAAACTCTTGCAGCTTGAGAGCTATCTGCACAAGCGGGTAATTGGACAAAACGAAGCGGTCGAAGCCGTTGCCGCCGCAATCCGTCGTGCCCGTGCAGGCATGAAAGATCCCGGTCGTCCGATCGGCTCTTTCCTGTTTTTGGGACCAACCGGAGTAGGTAAAACCGAGCTTGCCCGCGCCCTTGCTGAAGCCCTGTTTGACAGCGGTGATTCCCTAGTGCGGCTGGATATGTCCGAGTATATGGAGAAAAACTCGGTTGCACGGCTGATCGGTGCGCCCCCAGGCTATGTAGGCTACGAGGAAGGCGGTCAGTTATCGGAAGCAATTCGCCGTCATCCCTATTCGGTGCTGCTGTTGGACGAGGTGGAAAAGGCACACCCAGATGTATTTAACATCCTGCTGCAATTGCTCGACGATGGGCGCATTACTGACTCCCAAGGCAGACTCGCAGACTGTCGCAACACGATTGTTGTCATGACCAGCAATATCGGCAGTGAATACATCCTCGATGTGGCAGGCGATGACTCAAAGTACGAGGAAATGCGGAAACGGGCAGTTGGGGCACTACGATCGCACTTCCGCCCAGAGTTCCTGAACCGTGTAGACGATATCATCCTGTTCCACGCCCTTAGCCTGAAGGAACTGCGAAAAATCGTCGGGATTCAGCTTCAGCGCATGCGTCGTTTGCTGGCAGAGCAAAAAATCGATCTCGAAGTCACCGTTGCCGCCCAAAACTACATTGCTGATGTCGGCTATGACCCCGCGTATGGCGCCCGTCCGCTCAAGCGAGCCATCCAGAAAGAGCTAGAAAACCCGATCGCCACCAAGCTTTTGGAAACCGCTTTTATGGAAGGGGATACGATCGTGGTCGATGTGGTTGACCACAAGCTGAGCTTTATCAAGCAGTCCAGCGAAGTGGTTGAGCCCCTTACCAAAGCTGAGCCTGCTGAGATTGCCGCTCCGCAGATCGTTCCAGCAGAAGGCTAAGCGGTCAGAGTCCCAATTCGCTCCCCTCGCCTCTCTGTTCCAGTGCATCTTCACGAGCGCCTGCCTTCGCTAGAATGGCTCTGTTCTGGTGCTGGATAACGCGCAATGACCGACGAAGTGATCAAACTCGATCAGTTTCTTAAGTTGATTGGCATGGTTGAAACCGGGGGTGAAGCAAAGTTGCTCATCCAGAATGGTGAGGTGCAGGTCAATGATGAGGTAGAAACCCGCCGAGGACGCAAACTCGCTGCAGGCGATCGGGTCACGCTACAAGGCAGAACGTTCCTTGTGAAACTCGCACATCAGGATGGGGCATAAAAGGTTTCTGATTAATGATAGGCTCTAAGAAAAGCTGTGTCCTAAGCATCTTGATATGACGTTTAATTGGTTGAGATTGGGAGGGAGCGTCCTAATGAAACGATTTGTGGGAGTAGTGTTGGCGGTTGGGCTGATGTTGGGGAGCCTGTTGGGCTTTGCAGGTCAAGCAACCGCATTGGGCGAAAATGGCTTGTTCTGGAATGGAATGGCGATGGCTCCTGTTGTTGCCGAAGCATCCTTCCGAAATCGAGCTGATGATAAGCTGGCAACTGAGTTTGGCAAAAAGATCGATTTGAACAACACAAACGTGCGGGCATTTCTGCAATATCGCGGAATGTATCCAACTTTGGCGCGTTTGATTGTGGGCAATGCTCCGTTTGAGCAGGTTGAAGACGTGCTGGATCTGCCGGGGCTAACCGAGCAGCAAAAAGACATCCTGCGTTCTAACATGAACAACTTCACTGTTTCTCCGCCAGAAGATACCTTTGTAGAAGGTGGCGATCGATTTAACAACGGAATTTACCGCTAGGTGCATCCACAGCAGATTGACTAAGCAAATTAGCTGATCAGGCAATCGCTTTCTGAATGAGCAGATCCCGCTGCAAACGCGACTCGATCTGTGAATCCAGAGAGCGATTCCTTTTTTTGGATTCCTTTTTTACAGGTTCTAGCCCGACTGAAGACAGTAATATTCCTTATTCTTTTGCCGTTCCAGCCTACAAAATTCAAGCTTGAGCAACCAGGATGAAAGCTTTTGCAAGTCGATCGATCTTCGATACTTTTGCCATTGCTTTGTTGCTATTGCTTTATTGCTATTGCTTCAAGCTCAATTCTCATTTTTCAAAGTTATCGGAGATTCATCAAAATGCTGTAACAAAGCATACAGATGTTTTGTCCGGATCCCGATCGGGTTGTCCCCTGAATCTCTCTAGATTTGATAGTCTAGTTTGAATAAGTCTTAAGGAATAGAAGCGTGGACATTCAAATTGGTAGAGGCAAAGCTGCCCGTCGAGCATACGGGATCGATGAAATTGCACTATCTC
The DNA here is from genome assembly GCA_014695325.1 of Cyanobacteria bacterium FACHB-502. GTDB lineage: Bacteria > Cyanobacteriota > Cyanobacteriia > Elainellales > Elainellaceae > Leptolyngbya_A. Next base: position 352,273 of record JACJNZ010000039.1, read on the forward strand.
CCGGAAACAGAACCCTCGATCCCTCGCTTGCCGATACAAGCTGGACGATCGGCGGCATTCAGCGACAGATTCCGATCATTGCCAGTGCAATGGATGGAGTTGTCGATATCAAAATGGCAGTGCGGCTGAGCCAACTCGGTGCATTAGGAGTGCTAAACCTGGAAGGCATTCAAACGCGCTATGCCGATCCTGAGCCAATTCTCGATCGCATTGCCTCTGTCGATAAGCACGAATTTGTGCCCCTGATGCAGGAGCTATACGCCGAGCCAATCAAGCCAGAACTGATCGAGCAGCGCATCCAGGAAATTAAATCCCAGGGCGGGATTGCAGCGGTAAGTGCTACCCCTGCGGGAGCTGCCAAGTTTGGCGCAACAGTTGCAAAAGCAGGCGCAGATTTATTCTTTATTCAGGCAACCGTGGTTTCAACGGCTCACCTCTCTCCAGAGTCGATCACCCCGCTGGATCTGGCAAAGTTCTGTCAGGAAATGCCGATTCCCGTCGTGCTAGGCAACTGCGTAACCTATGACGTAGCACTCAACCTGATGAAAGCAGGCGCGGCGGCGGTGTTAGTCGGCATTGGTCCCGGTGCTGCCTGTACCTCTCGCGGAGTGTTAGGCGTGGGCGTGCCCCAGGCGACTGCTGTAGCAGACTGTGCAGCAGCGCGTGAAGACTTTTATCGGGAAACGGGCAAATACGTTCCGGTGATTGCAGACGGTGGCTTAATTACCGGAGGAGACATCTGCAAATGTATTGCCTGCGGTGCGGATGGCGTGATGATTGGCTCTCCGTTCGCTAGAGCCGCAGAAGCTCCAGGCAGGGGCTATCACTGGGGCATGGCAACACCCAGTCCGGTTTTGCCGCGTGGTACTCGCATTCGTGTGGGCACGACCGGAACACTAGAGCAAATTCTGCGCGGTCCGGCTCAGCTCGATGATGGAACTCACAACTTCCTGGGGGCACTGCAAACCAGTATGGGCACGCTGGGCGCAAAGGATATTCGGGAGATGCAGCAAGTTGAAGTCGTGATTGCTCCCTCGCTGTTGACTGAAGGCAAGGTTTACCAGAAGGCACAGCAGCTCGGCATGGGTAAATAAACTTCACCTTGTCAACCGGATTTATATAAGTTTATCTGCGGCTTCACGGGAAACCATAGTGAAAATCCATAACAGTCGCTTACAATAGAAGGAAGCGGAGACGTATGTTTCCGTTCACTCCTCACACCACACTCCGCCTGGACACTGTTCAGGCGGTTCCTCGTTTAAACAGGCATTCAATTGGCATGTTTTTAAGAAACTGTCACAGGAGAAGAAGTTCTCTGCTCAAACCTCTGCTGCTCAGGACGGTCTCAAAAAAGGGTCGAAAATGCCGTCTAAAAACATAGCTCGATGAGGTTCAAATCATTCGATCGGACGAGAGAGCTGAATCCCAAATTTATATCTGTTTGTATAGACCGATAGCGCAAGCTGCTTGTTTTCGCTATGGTAAGATTTTGAACGATAATATAGGCTAAGGATTTCAGGCATGTCAGCAGCCGCAGTTACAGACGCAACTTTTGAACAAGAAGTAATTGAGAGCAACGTTCCTGTTCTGGTTGATTTTTGGGCACCCTGGTGTGGTCCTTGTCGGATGGTCGCACCCGTGGTTGATGAGATCTCCGAACAGTACGCTGGTCAGATTAAAGTTGTCAAAGTCAATACCGATGAAAATCCCAGCGTTGCCAGCAAGTATGGGATTCGCAGCATCCCTACCCTGATGATCTTCAAGGGCGGACAGCGGGTGGATATGGTGGTTGGGGCCGTTCCTAAAACCACGCTGGCGACCACGCTCGAAAAATATCTCTAAGTTGCTCGATCGATCAGCCGTCACAGGCATTCTACCCCTCGTTTTATGTCTATTCGGTTCTGGCTACTTTGCGGTTTGTGAGATTTGTTTGTGAGATTGAGAGTACGAGATTTCTAGTACGCCATCTCTTTTGTCTTAAGTGCCCTGGTCTTTCTGGCTGGGGCATTTTACGTGGATTTTGGGACTGCGCTGCTGTAGCATCCCAACGGCTTAACACAAGGAAGCAAACTTCATCTGGATTAGCCCGGTTTTGCCCTGGTATCCCGCTTCAGTCCTACAAAGAATTGCCGTAAAGGCGATTTAGACAGCGCGTTTTTTGATCCGGTAGAATAGGGTACTGCTGTCACAGGAATACATGACCCTATCTCCTTCATCGTCCAGCTTAGAATCCTTTCAGGCAGAAATTCGCGAATTGCTCGATCAGTTGCCCAAGATGAAGCATGGCGCACTGATTCAACAGGCACTCATGACCCTGGCGCGGATGGCAGAAGTCGATGCCGATCGCCTCGATTGGAAAATCCTGAACGCTTCATTGCAGGATATGGAACAGGCGTTTCGCGTATTCTATCCCCATCGCCACATCCGCAAAATTACGATTTTTGGTTCTGCTCGCATCAAGCCTGGAACTCCGGCGTATCAAATGGCGGTTGACTTTGCAAGATGCGTTACGCTGCAAGGCTTTATGGTGATGACGGGCGGCGGTCCCGGTATTATGCAGGCGGGCAATGAGGGAGCCGGATCAGAGAACTCCTTTGGGCTGAACATTCGACTGCCGTTTGAGCAGGGGTCAAATCCGTTTCTCGAAGGCAGCGACAAGCTGGTCAATTTCAAGTATTTCTTTACACGCAAGCTGTTTTTTCTGCGGGAGACCGATGCGCTCGCTTTGTTTCCGGGCGGGTTTGGTACGCAGGACGAGGCGTATGAATGCCTGACTTTGATGCAAACTGGAAAGTCTGACCTGCTGCCGCTCGTGCTGGTAGAGCCGCCGGGAAGCAATTACTGGCGCGGCTGGGAAGCTTATGTGCGTGACCATTTGCTGAAGGATGGCCTGATTAGCCCGGACGATCTGGATTTGTACACGATTACCGATCGCGTCGATCTTGCCTGCGAGATGATTTCGAGCTTTTATCGCGTGTTTCACTCTAGCCGCTATGTGGGCGACAAACTGGTGCTGCGCCTCAACTCCGAGCTATCTGCCAACGATATGGAGTATCTGAACCAGAACTTCAGCGATATTTTGATATCGGGAAAAATCGAGCAAGCCAAGCCACTGCCGGAGGAGTTGGGCGGCGATGCGGCACAGTTGCCCCGTTTAGTAATGCACTACAACCAGCGCGATTTTGGACGGCTCTACCAAATGATTCGCGTCATCAATCAACTAGGTATGGATGCTCCTGAAGCCACCCACCCCGAACAGAAATAGTCTGGGCATTACTGAATGGAAATCGGATTATCAGATAGGGAGTTCTGCGCTAGGGATGATTTGAAAACTACCCTTGCAAAATTCATCTGTCGGATCAGCAATGCCATCGTCTGATGTACGGTATTCCAGATGCCTTCCCCCTCAATCCCTCTTTGATGTAGGGCTGGTGTGTATCCACAAGTTTTGTCCAAGTTCTGGGTTTTGCAGCCCCCTAAATCTCCTAATTCTAGGGACTTTGAGAACTGTAGTAGGCGTGCCTTCCCTACCCCAAAAATGAGGAGGTTAGGAGTGAAGCCTAAATTCTTAAAGGAGATGAGAGCTACCGATCGCTCGGTTCCGAAATAGCCTGGAAGGAGGAAGACATCTGGGAATTGACGGGAAACGATAAGACATGACACCACACCCCAGCAGTCCCATGCCCATGATCTCGGTTGAAAACCTGACGAAGGTTTATCCCGTTGCGATTAAAGATCCCGGTTTTGCGGGAACCATCAAGCATTTCTTTCAGCGCACCTATCGCTCGGTTACAGCGGTTCAATCGGTTTCCTTTGCGATCGAACCCGGTGAGGTCGTAGGGTTTCTGGGACCAAACGGGGCAGGCAAAACAACCACGCTTAAAATGCTCACCGGACTGATTCACCCGTCCTCAGGACAAGTCACGGTGGCAGGGCATATTCCCTTTCGGCGGCAGCGGGCGTTTCTTCAGCAAATTACGCTGGTGATGGGGCAAAAGCAGCAGTTGATCTGGGATTTGCCTGCGCTGGACTCCCTCCGAATTAATGCGGCAGTGTATGGAATAGACGATCGCGATTATCGGCAGCGCGTTGGCGAATTGACCGAGATGCTGTCCCTGGAAGGCAAGCTGAATCAGCCTGTGCGAAAGCTTTCTCTCGGCGAACGAATGAAGGCGGAACTGCTGGCTGCGCTGCTGCACCATCCGAAAGTGCTGTTTCTTGATGAGCCGACGCTTGGACTCGACGTCAATGCTCAGGTCAATGTGCGCGAGTTTTTGCGTGAATACAACGAACGCTATCAGGCGACAGTGTTGCTAACAAGCCATTACATGGCAGACATTACGGCTTTGTGTCAGCGGGTGCTGATGATTCATGCCGGAAACCTGATTTACGACGGCAGTTTAGAAGGCTTGCTCGAACGGTTTGCGCCCTGTCGGGAAGTGTCGATCGAACTCAGTTATCCTCGATCGCCTGCCGAACTACGTCCCTACGGAGAACTGAAGCAGGTAGATGGACAACTCGCGCAGTTTATTGTGCCGCAGGAAAAGCTGACGCATACGATCGCCCAGCTCTTAGCAGACTTTGAAGTCGTAGATTTGAAGGTGACAGACCCGCCGATCGAGGAAGTGATCGGTCAGGTGTTTCAGTTAGGAACCCGGGTGGATGCAACCTCAAACGGGAATGACCAGGCAGTGTCGCCCAATCAACTCCCGCAGGGCAAAGTCTCCGACGGTGAATTTATCGAAGACCGTCAGCCTAGAGGCACAAGATGAATCAGAGGCTCAAGCGGACAGGTCGCATTGCCCAAACCCTGCTCACCGTTTACTACGCTTATATGGTGGAGTACCGAGCAGAGCTGATTCTGTGGATGCTGTCGGGCAGCCTACCGCTCATCCTGATGGGCGTGTGGATTCAGGCATCGCAGAGTGGGCAGTTTGGACTTTCATCGATCGACTTTATTCGTTACTTTCTCGCCGTTTTTCTGGTGCGGCAATTTACCGTCGTTTGGGTAATTTGGGAGTTTGAACGCGAAGTCGTGGAAGGAAAGCTCTCATTTCGACTGCTGCAACCGCTCGATCCAGGCTGGCATCATTTTATGTCTCACTTTGCCGAGCGATTTGCCCGGTTGCCGTTTGCAATTCTGCTGGTAATTCTCTTTTTTATGCTGTATCCGCAAGCCGTTTGGATTCCCAGCCTGTCGCAAGTTCTGCTGTTCCTGCTCGCCGTTACTCTGGCGTTCATCCTACGGTTTGTTACCCAATACGCCTTCGCAATGCTGGCTTTCTGGATTGAGCGAGCAAATTCGTTGGAGTCTTTCTTTTTTCTGTTCTACCTGTTTCTGTCAGGCATTATCGCGCCGCTGGAAGTGTTTCCGCCGATCGTCCGCCAAATTGTGCTGTGGACACCGTTTCCCTACATGATTAATTTTCCTGCCAGTCTATTGATCGGTCTGCCGGAAAATGTAGTGCAGGGGTTACTGATCATGCTGGGCTGGATCGCGCTCTTCTGGGCGTTAAATCGCTGGCTGTGGCAGAAAGGTTTGCGCCGCTATTCGGGCATGGGAGCATAGTGAATAGCTTCAATTCAGACTGAAAACTTGCCGGAAGAACTGTATGACCGTATTCAAAGTCTTGCGGCTGAGAATAGTCCTGACTTTGAATGAAGTTGTGATTTATCTATTGCAGCAGGCAGTCCAGCCCAGTAAACAGAGAAGCGTTCAAGAACCTGTTCAGGAGGGATAGACAGAGCCGATGGCGGAGATTTTACAAAGAATTCGTAGGGCGTTGCTGAATCGAAATATGAAGACACAACTTGAGACCCTGCATCGCCCCCTATTCATCTCAAGACAAAAGCAAAGTAAGTAACCTACTAAATCACCCGCAAATTCGATCGCTGAATAACGGGACGACCGCCTAGTTTTGCAATCAGCACTTGATTTGCCTCGCCGCTGCCGTCAACATCGAAGAACAGGGAACCTTTGTTGTAGATAAAGCGATCGTTCCCATCCTGTGCCTGGCTACCCAAAACGAACTGGCTAATACGCACTCGACCTCGACGCACCTGTCGTCCAAAACTGCGGCGACTGATCAAAATAGTGTCGTCTTTGCTGTTGAAGTCCGTGATCACATCGCGGTTTGACTTCTGAGAGCTGGTAAGGATGAACCTATCTTTTCCTTTGCCGCCCGTTAGCCGATCGCGTCCTGCGCCTCCGTCTAAGCGATCGTTATTGTCGCCGCCAAGGAGTCGATCGTTCCCCAGTCCACCTGTAAGTTCATCTTCGCCGCTTTCGCCAACCAGCATATCGTTGCCGTCGTTGCCCAGCAGGAGATCGTCTCCCAGCCCGGCACTCAGGAAGTTGTTCAGCCTGTTGCCAACCAGACCGTTATCGAGAGCGTTGCCTGTTCCCGTTAGCGCGCCTCCGGTCAAAATCAGATCTTCAATGTCCTTGGGAAGCGTGTAGCTAATTGCGGCAGAGACGGTATCAAAGCCGCCGTTCTCCAGTTCGATCGCTTGATCGCCCGAACTATCGATCACGTAAACATCATCACCTGTGCCGCCTTCCAGGTAGTCCTCCCCGGCGCCGCCGTCTAGGCGATCGTTGCCTCCGTTAGCAATCAGGCGATCGTTGCCGTTACCTCCAGACAAGCTATCTGCATCCGATCCAGTAATGACGCCGTCGTTTGCGTTGCTGCCGATCAGGGTAACACTGCCATTGAAGCCGCTCCAGTTAAACTGCTCGAAGTTGGTGATTATTGTGTTGTTGACAAGAACGCCGCTCACCTGATTGGTGGAATTGGCAATCTCAATGCGGGCGTTGCCTGTGCCATCGGTCAGGGTCAGCGTGTCGATGCCTGTGCCGCCGTCGATCAGGTCGTTTTGCTGAAGGTTTGCCAGCGTGGAAATTACCGTGTCGTTACCGTCCTGGGCGTTGATGCGATCGGTCGCAGGAGTGGTGACCAGTGCCGGATCGCCGATGACCGTACCGTTGTTGAGCCGGATGCTCGTCATCTGGATTGTGGTTTGAGCGGCGTTACTCAGGCGAGTGCCATCGCTGACCCGAAACAGAATCACCCGCGTGGTCATATCCGGGGCAGGGCTGGAGTTGTGATAGCGAATGCGCTGAATCGCTTTAACATAGCTGCTTAAAGGCGCAGAACCGCTCAGGTTAAGCGTTCCCCTAGGGCGATCGTAGCTGGCACTCAGCCCAGTTCCGGCAACATCCACAGACAACATCTCGCTGTTGGGATCAAACAAATTCGAGATTCTGATTTCGGCTCTAGTCAACACGGTACTATCAGAATCCGTGAGTTGCGTTTCATTAGAAGCAACGGCAACAGGCTGACCCAAAATGACAAACGTGTTGCTAAAGTCGTTTCCGGCTCCTCCGCCGTTCAAATCAACCACTGGAGGTGCAACGCTTTGCTGAAACTGCAAGTTAATCCTAGCCGGATTGCTGCTTGTGCCATCGCTCACCGTAATCAGCGCCGATCGACCCTGAGCCGTGGGCTGTTGGCTGCTGTTGAGATAAATAATCGATCGCAACGCCTGCTGATAGGTATCCAGTGCAGCCGTGCCCGCTAGAGTCAGAACGCCGATCGCCGCATTGAAGCTGCCAATAATGCCATTTTGGTCGTTAAACAGCAGGTTGTCTTCGCCCGGCATATAGCCTTCCAGCGCGATTGTGGCTCCATTGAGCGTGGAGCTATCAATATCGGCAATCCCAATTGCGGCATCGAGATTGATCGCCCGGTCGTCAACCGAAAAAACGACGGATGAAACCGAAGGGGTGACGATTGGCGCATCGTTACGCGGCGCAATCTGGATGGTGCGGGTAGCAATCTGGCTGGTGAGCGCACCATCTCTGGCAGTGAACTGAACGATGCGATTGGTGGTGTTGGGGGCGTTGCTCGTGTTAGTGTAAGCAATCGATCGCAGAGCATTTTGATATGTACTGACCGCAGCGGTTCCTTGCAGCATGAGCGTTCCGGTTGCCGCGTCGAACTGTCCGCTAATGCCGTTTTGATTGGTGAAACTTAGCTGATCCTGCTGCGGCACGTAGTTAACGATTTTTACCGACGCACTGGACAGGGTTTGGCTATCGACATCGGTCAGGCTCAGGGTTGAATCGATTACCACTGCGCCCGCATCTTCCTGATAAGCAAGCGTACCCGTATCGGGTGTAATGATCGGAGCTTCGTTGACGTTGTTAACTTCAATCTGGAACGTGCGGGTCAGGCTCAGCCCTTCGCTATCAGTAACGGCAACCTGAATCGAGTAGGTTTTCTGAGTCTCGTAGTCTAGCGGATTTTTGACCAGCAGCCGATCGCCCGCAATGGCAAAGGCATTGTTGTCTGCCACATTCGGAACCAGACTGTAACGAAAACTGCCGCCTTCCGCATCGACTGCTTTAAAAGTGCCGATCGGTGTATTGGGCGAGGCGTTTTCATCGACGGTCGTTCCTTCAAGGGTCAGACTGGTGGGCACCTCGTTCTGATCAGTGACGGTAATAATGAGCTGCTGCGTCTTCTTCAGTCCACCGAGATCGGTTGCTGTGATATTGAGCGCGATCGTAGGGGTGGCTTCGCGGTCGAGGCTGATACCGTTTTTTAACTTCAGGCTACCCTGGTTATCGATCTCAAATCGATCGTCGTTGACCTGATAGCTGAACTGATCGTTTTTGTCTGGATCAACGACCTGAAACTGCCCGACGATCGCTCCTGCCCTGTTTTCTTCAACTCGATCGTTCAGCAGGCGAATTTCGGTGGGGGCTTCGTTGATATTGGTAACGTTCAGCGTAATCTGCTGCGTGAAGCTTTCCGCCGGATTCCCGTTGTCGGTTGCCGTAATATTCAGGCTAAGTTTGCCGTCTGTTAGTTCTTCATAGTTGAGGCTTTGTCCTGCCTTCAGCTTGAGATTGCCCTGGCTATCCACCTCAAACCGGACGGAATCGCTAACCGTAAAGGTAAATGCTGTGCTATCTGCGTCAGTTGCGGTCAATCTACCGATCGTTGCACCCGCACGGTTTTCTTCGATCGTACTGGGAGATAGCTGAATTCCAGTCGGGGCTTCATTGACGTTGACTACCTCGAGCGTGAAGGTTTCCGATCGGGTCAGTCCTTTGCTGTCGGTTGCTGTGACCGTGACCTGAATGGGAGCGGAATCTTCAGAATTGAGGCTGAGCCCGTTTTTCAGCTTCAGATTGCCCTGGTTGTCAATCTCAAATCGATCGTCGCCGCTGAGTTTGAGGGTTATCGTATCGTCTTTATCAGGATCAGTCGCGGTCAACTTACCAACGATCGCCCCTGCACTGTTTTCGGCAACGCTTTTGTTCTCTAGATTGATTGCGCTGGGAGCTTCGTTGACGTTGGTAACGGTAATCGTGAAAGGTTTGGTGAGTTTGCCGACAGGTTGACCGTTATCGATCGCCGTAATGCTCAGGTCTAGTTTGCCGTCTGTGAGTTCCTCATAGTTGAGGCTTTGTCCCTGCTTCAGTTTGAGTTTGCCATCCTTTACCTCAAAGCGATCGTCGCTCACTTTATAGGTGAACTGATCACTATCAGGGTCGGTGACTACGACATCACCAATCGTCGCGCCTGCTGCGTTTTCTGCAACGATATTGCCTTGTAGCGTGATATCAGTTGGTGGCTCGTTCAGGTCTCGCACCGTGATCGTGAAGGTTTGGGGCGCGCTGCTTAAGCCGTCGCGATCGGTGCTGATGATTTGAATCTGGTAGCTGGACTTGGTTTCAAAGTCGGGCGATTTCCGGATGCGAAGCTGATTATTTTCGATCACGAAGGCAGCATGATCGCCAAAGCCGTCTACGAGTTGGTAGGTGAACGCTTCGTTGAGATCGGGATCGATCGCGCCCAGTGAGCCAACAAGGCTATTGTCAGGAATGCCTTCGTCAATCTCGACTGAGCTGAGGGTAACGGCAGTGGGAGCTTCGTTGACATTCGCAACGTTGATTGTGATCGGCAGCTCGGTTTTTTTGGATGGATTACCATTGTCGGTTGCAATGAGTGCGATCGTCAGTTTGCCGTCTGTTAGGGTTTCATAGTCAAAACTGATTCCAGGTTTGAGCTTGAGCTGATCGCCCTCGACCACAAAGCGATCGTCTAAAACACCGTTAACCGTAACCGTGAGCGTGACCGTATCTTGTAGATCGGCATCTGAAAGATTAATCGTACCGATCGTGACTCCTGAAACGTTTTCGGCGATCGCCTGAGCCGGGGTAAAGCTTAAAACTGGCGCGTCGTTGAGGTTGTTGACCTCGATCTCAAACGACTTGGTAAACGACTGTGCCGGGTTGCCGTTGTCGGTTGCCGTGATTTGCAGCGTTAGCTTTTTCTCGGTTTCATAATCGATCGACGCATCCGGCTTTAGCTTCAGGTTGCCCTCTGCGTCTACCACAAAGCGAGCGTCATTGATGGTAAACGTGTGCGTATCAAAGCGATCGGGATCGGTGACCTTCAGTTTGCCAACGATTGCACCCTGAGTTTCTTCATTGATCGTTGTGTTGTCAAGCTCGATCTCAGTAGGGGCCAGGTTGAGCCGCTCGACCTGAATGATGAACTGACGGGAAATGCGTTCATCACCGCGATCGATAGCAGTAACCGTTAGCGTAATCTCTTCAGTTGTATCGGCATCAAGGCTGACCCCATCCTTCAGCTTGAGTTTGCCGCTATTCTCGACGAAAAAGCGATCGTCGCTTACTTCATAGCGGAACTGCTCATTCTTATCGGGATCAGTGACTTGCACCAGACCCACTTCCGCGCCAGCGACCTGCTCGCTAATCGTAAGATTCGACAATCCCAGATTAGTGGGGGCTTCGTTAACATCAGTGACTTGAAAAGCGATATCCAGCGTTGTGGTGCGCTCTGGCGTTCCGTTGTCTCTTGCCGTAACTACGAGGGAAACCGCACCATTCGTCAGAGTTTCAAAATCGAATTTTTCACCCGGTTTTAGCCTGATCTGCCAAACGTCTCCGGCGACAGGGTCAATCTGAAAGCGATTGTCGCTCAGCTCCAGGGTGAAGGGGTTGTTTTCTGGGTCTCTTACCGTTAGTGTGCCGATCGCGATTCCCTCATTGTTTTCAGCGATCGACGCAGCCGGAGTAAAGTCTTTTAGAACGGGCGCATCATTGAGATTGTTAACATTAATCGTGATTTGCTTGGTGAATGATCCCTGTGGATTGGCATTGTCCTTTGCAGTGATATCGAGGGTGATGGTCTGCTGGGTTTCAAAGTCAACCTTTACATTGGGCTTGAGGCGAAGATTACCCTCGCCATCCACCATAAAGCGGGCATCGTTAGGGAATTCAAACGTATGAAGATCACCACGATCGGGATCAACGACCGAGATTTTGCCAACGATCGCCCCGTCTTCATCTTCATTGATTGTGTTTGTTGCAAGCGTGATATCAGTAGGCGCAAAGTTAACCGGATCGACGGTAATTTGAAACGTCTTGGTAATTTCCAGCTGACCGGGGTCGGTCGCAGTGATTGTGAGATTAATCGTCTGTCTGTCGTTGATATCGAGCTGGGCAGTGTCTTTCAGCTTCAGCTTGCCGTTTCTGACCTCAAAGCGATCGTCGCTGCTGAAGTCGTCGCTGCTGAATTTGTAAGAAAAGGTATCCCCCTCATCAGGATCAATAACGGCGATCGTGCCAATCTCTGCACCAAACTGCTGCTCGTCAACCGATAGACTGCCGGGCGTGATCGTGATGTCAGTTGGAGCTTCGTTAATATTCTGAATGAAAATGCTGAACTCGCTCGTAACCGAACGATTCGTAGAATCTGTTGCTGTAATTTTGAGTGGGATTGGTCCTGTTGCAGTTTCAAAATCGAGCAGTTTTCCTTCTGCAAGCTGAAGCTGATATTTCCCCTCAACCTCAACGATGACAAATCGATCGTCGTCCAGGGTAAACGTGTGAGTTTGGCTATCTTCATCGTCAACCGTGACCGTTCCCACAACCGCATTAGGCGTTGCCTCGTTGACCTGATGGGGGTTTGTAGGGGTCAGGGTAATGTTCGTTGGTGCACCGGGTTCCGCGACCCGAACCGTTACCAACCTGCGAGTTTCTAGCTTTTCGGGACTTTGATCAGTGGCAATTACCTCTACCGTGACTTGTTGCTCAATTTGATAGTCGAGGCTTTCAGTGTTCTTGAGCTTTAACTTCCACACGCCGTCGATCTGGACTACTTCAAACCGAGCGTCACTAACCTCAAAACTTGGGATTGTGCCTTCTGGATCGATCGATATAACAGTACCAACGGTTTCACCTGCTTTCTTGTTTCCGACGCTGCGTTGTTCGGTAATACTCAGCGATGGAGCTTCGTTGACGTTATTAACGTTGATTTCAAAGACGCGATTGAGGGTTTTACCATCGCTGTCTGTTGCCGTAATCGTCAGGCTGAGTTTACCGCCGACCAATTCCTCATAGTTAAGGCTTGCATTGTCACTCAGCTTTAACTGCCAATCGGCACCAACTTGGACGATTTGAAACCGGGGATCGTTCACGCTAAGCGTCAGAGTTGGATTATCGGGATCGGTTGCCTTCACCGTGCCGACGACTGCGCCCTTCACCTCTTCGTCAATCGGCTGTGCGTTCTCTAGCTGAATGTCGGTTGGCGGCTCGTTTTCATTCAGAACGTCGATCGTCAGCGTTTGATCAGAATACAAACTGCCATTGTTTTGATCGCTGGCACGAACTATGACACTGATTGTTGGAGTCGCTTCGCGATCGAGTTTAACCCCCGGTTTAAGCTTCAGGTTATTTGTCAGAGGGTCGATTTCAAACGGGCTGTCACCCACGAGCGAGAAATTCTGCGGATCACCTTCTGGATCATTCGCAGACAATTGACCGACGATCTCCCCCGGCTTATTCTCTACAACTTTGTTATTACTGAGGCTGAGGTTGATTGGAGCTTCGTTAACGTTTGTAACCGTAATCGTCACTGCTTGCCGCGACTCCAGGCTTGGATCCTGGCTATCGGTGGCAATAATGTCGAAGGTAATTTCCTTTTGGGTTCCCAGTGCCTCATAGTCCAGACTGCGACCGGCTTTGAGCTTCAGGTTTTTGGTGGAAGGGTCAATCTCAAACCGATCGTCCGAGACGGTTAAAACTGGCGTCGTGCCATCGGGATCAGTTACTTTTACTGTGCCAATAACCGCTCCTGGGGCATTCTCTGCAACCGTCCGGCTCCCCTCAAGCTGAAGGTCAACTGGAACTTCGTTGACATCATTGAGCGTGATTGTGAGTTCCTGCGTTGTAGACTGCTCTGGTGTGCCGTTATCGGTAGCGGTAACGCTAATTTTGAATGATCGGCTCAGCGGGTTTTCAAAGTTGAGGTTTGCTCCGTTTTTGACAACAATTTGGTTGCCGCTGAGTGCATAGAATTCGTTCTCGGCGATCGAAAAACGAATCGTCTGATTCTGATTTGTGTCTGGATCAGTCGCGCTGAGCGTCCCCACGACCGTTCCGCCCGGAGTATTTTCGTTTAGCTTGTCGTTGCTAAGCGTGATGTTCGTCGGGGCTTCGTTAACATCAGTCGTTCGGATCGTGAATTCTTGTGTCGCCTCCAGGTTGGGGTTGCCGTCATCTCTCGCCGTGACGGTCAGGACGATCTCTTTATCGTTATCATTCTCAAAATTCAGCGATTGCCCTGCTTTGAGCCTGAGTTGAGTGCCAAAGACTTCAAAGCGATCGTCCCCACTGACGGTGTAGGAAATGCTGTTTCCTTCTGGGTCGGTTGCTGAGAGTGTGCCGATGACGGCGCCAATGCTATTTTCTGCAACCTGAGGCGGAGCAGGAGTCAGGGTGATATTGGTCGGGGGGGTGTTGTCTGTGGGGGTTATGATCGAATAAGCACGTCCAAATACGCCGTCCTCACTGCCATCATTGCGTGTCCAAACGGCTGCAAAATTGTTGTTTGACGCAGCGATCGAGCTATAGCTTCCAGCCGGTGCGCCTGCATCAAGGCGAAACTCACTGCTTGTAGAATTGACCGGGCTACTGATGAGCGGGTTACCGTTAGCATCAAAGCGACGGGCATAGATACCCGCTCCCTGATCCCCTGAAGCGGATGACCAGGAAAGGATAAACTTCCCGTCTGCCGCCATCGCCACCATAACGTCCTGCTGGCTGCCCAACAGGTTTGTATTTGCCTGCTGCTCTGTAGCGGTTAACGCTGTTCCATTTCGGTCAAACCGACGGTAATACACATCCAAACCGCTAAACGATTGGGGATCCAGGCTCGACCATCCCACCACAAATGAGCCGTCTGCTGCCATTGCAACTGACGGTTTGCGCTGGTCTCCCGCAGCCAAGGAGTTAACTTGAATCCGATCGCCCTGCGCGATGCCCTGTGCGTTAAACCGCTGAGCAAAAATGTTGTAGCCTGTCGTGTTGCTCGTGTCGCTGTTATTTCTCTGACTGCTCTCCCAAACCACGACAAAGCTGCCGTCGTCTGCCATGGCGACCGTAGAGTTGAGCTGACTGCCTGTAGTTTGTAAATTGGCTGGGTTAACGGATGTAACCGCAATGTCACTACCCTGCGCCACCCCATCTCTGTTATAACGTCGGGCAAAGACTCCCAAGCCGTCGCCGTCCTGTCCGACACTTGTCCAGGTGATGACGAATCCGCCGTCGTTGGCATCGCTAGCATCGTCATCCCGATCGCTGGCAACAACCGAGCTGAGCTGCTGATTAAAGGGTTCTGAGTTGACGCGAAACTGAGAACCGCTCTTTTCACCGTTGCTGGTATAGCGTTGAGCATACACACCAAAGCCCGAATTGTCATCCTGAAAGCTGCCTGCGTTGCTAGACCAAGTGACAATAAAGCCGCCTAACGCATCAATCGCAACCGAAGGCGCAGTCTGATCCCCTTTGGTAATCGTATTGACTAGAAATTCATTTCCTATTGGGGTACCGTCTGCGTTGTAGCGACGACCATACACCCCTGTTTCGAGGAAACTCGTCGCATCATCCTGACCTGTACTCGACCAAACCACAACAAACGTGCCGTCTGCCGCCATGGCGATCGATCGCGTTGAGCGAGCGAGCTCGGTGCTGGTGTTGTCAAACACCCCTTCACTGGGATAGGTGCTTTGATACCCGTCGGTAGTGTTATTAACTGGAAATTCTGCACCTGCATTAACCTGCATAATCGTGTCTCGCTCACAACTAGATTTCCCCTTCCCAGAGACTACCCACGCAGGCTGTTACAGTTGCAGAAACAACATACTTTCCGTCAGTTTTACGGATACCCAATCTTGTCGGGAAAAAGTTGTGGGATCAGGCTATGATCAGAGATTGTTTTAGAATGCCGCCCTACAACTGTCAAACGGTTTTCCCTCCAGAAACGATCTCTGCAAGCCAAACTTTCAACAAAATTTCAACGTTATGAAGCACACCTTATCCGTACTGGTTGAAGATGAAGCGGGCGTGTTAACCCGAATTGCCGGACTGTTTGCCCGTCGCGGTTTCAATATCGAAAGTCTGGCAGTTGGTCCTGCCGGGCAAGATGGAATTTCTCGGATCACGATGGTCGTTCCGGGCGATGACAATATTATTGAGCAGGTGACAAAGCAGCTTTATCGCTTAATTAATGTGATCAAGGTGCAGGATATTACTGAAGATCCCTGCGTAGAGCGAGAACTCATGCTGCTAAAGGTAAATGCAACCAGCTCAAATCGATCGGAAATCATTGAGCTATCGCAGATCTTCCGGGCACGGGTTGTGGATGTGGGTGAAGACGCGCTGACTCTGGAAGTGGTAGGCGATCCGGGCAAGATTGTGGCAATTCAGCAAACGCTGAGTCGTTTTGGCATTCGCGAAATTGCGCGGACTGGAAAAATTGCTCTGGTGCGCGAATCGGGCGTTAACACCGAATATCTGAAGTCGCTAACCGAAGCAAAGGTTTAGGTCGTTTGACTTACTCGATCAAGCCTTGTTATTTCTGCTGAAATCCTCCAATTTCTGCCAGCGTATAAAGCGGTCTGCCTTTTACTTCTTCATAGATTCGCCCGATATATTCGCCCAGAATACCGATACAAATAAGCTGAACCGCTCCCAGGAAAAATATGACCACGGTAATGGCAGCAAATCCTGTCAGGGGTGAGTTTGGCGCAAATAGTCGCCAGTACAGCACTAGCACTGCCATCAGCAGGGACACTGCCGCCGCCGCTAATCCCAAATAGGTGGCAATCCGCAATGGCACCCTGGAGAAAGACACCAAGCCGTTGATTGCCAGTGCCAGCGATTTGCCAAAGGTGTATTTTTCCTTTCCGGCGTAGCGTGGGTCGCGCTCAAATAAAATTGCCGTTTGGCGAAATCCTGTCCAGGCGCGTAAGCCGCGAATATAGCGATTGCGTTCGGGCATAGCATTCAGTAGAGCAACGACCTGACGATCCATCAGGCAAAAATCGCCTGTATCCGTCGGAATTTCAACATCGGCAAGGTGGCGCAGCACACGGTAGAAACCAAATGCCAGCAGCCGCTTCAGCCAGTTTTCACGCCGTCTTTGGGTACGCTGTGCATATACAACCTGATAGCCCTGCTGCCAGCGATCGACCATCTGCGGGATTAGTTCAGGCGGGTCTTGCAAATCGGCATCCATCACCACGATCGCCTCTCCTCGCGCAAAATTGAGTCCGGCAGTGACAGCAATCTGATGCCCAAAATTGCGGGCAAGGCTGAGATAGCACACTCGCGAATCTTGCTGGTGCAGTTCTCGCAGCAAATAGAGCGATCCATCGCGGCTGCCGTCATTAATTAAAATAAACTCGGCTTCCCCGTCCAGGGATTGCACCATACCGCTCAAGCGGCGATACAGCTCAGCAATGTTTTCTTCCTCGTTGTAAATCGGCACAACCAGGGAGTATCTGGGAGCCATAGCACTTACTTGACGGCAAACTGAATAGCACTTACTTAATGGCGACAACTGCCAGGTTCCAGGCAAACCGCTTCATGCCGGGAATTTGCTTGAGAAGGCGATCGATTTTTTCCAGGCGATCGTACGTCTTCTGAAGTCGCTGATGCTCAATAATGATTTTCTTCCAGTAGCGTTCGGAGTTCGGGTGGACTTTTTCAATCAGATAAAACTGAAGAAAAATCCACAGCGTTGCAATCCAAAACGTATCGTAGATCGTTCGACCAAACAAATCATCAATAAAGCGAACCAGATTGATATCCAATGGCGTTTCGTCCTCGGTTCGCACTTTGGTTGCCATTCGCCGATACACATTAATTACAGGATTATGCTTTAACGGGTCCCAAAAGCACATTACCCCACCCGGTTTAAGCACTCGATGAATTTCTCGAATCGTCAGCTTCGGATTCGGAATGTGGTGCAGCAGATTCGAGGCATACACAATGTCAAATGTATTATCGGGATAATCGATCGCCATCGCGTTAATGACTCGCCCCTCGATCGCCACCCCATTCGACTGCGCCAGCTTTAACGCCACCTCCACCATTCCTGGCGAATAGTCTGATGCCACGCAACGCGCTCCGCGACTGGCGAAATAAACGCTGTTTTCCCCGGCTCCGCAGCCCAGATCGAGCAGCAATCTACCCCGCACGTTCCCGATCTGCTGAAGAATAAACCGATTTTCAGGAGCAGTGCAAGCTTCAAAATAATCCCGAACCCGAATGCCCTCGACATCGATCAGGGAGGCCCAGCGATCGTGAAATTCCTGCTCTTTTTTTAGAATTTCATCTTTCAAGATTTCGTCCTGCATTGGTTTGTCTCACAGATTCGCCTAAGCTCAATTCAGGAGATTGGAGAAGGTTTGAACAACGATGGCTGTGAACTGCCCCCTAGTTCCCGATTCTTAGGAAAGCTGGGGCAATGTAGAACCTCTAAACCTTGCCATCCACCTCTTGTTGGACAAAAACCAGCAAAAAGGGTAGGTTTCTCCAGACAGCATATCACTGTCAAACCTACCCCTCGTAAATTTCGGACTGTTCAAATCCCCAAAATTCCCAGAATTCTGAAAATCCAGAAAATTTAATGATTAGCCTGCCATCCGCTCCAAAATTCGCTGCATAATCTGCATTCCCGTCACAGCCTGCCAGCCAAACAGAGCTACCAGCACCACGTTCAGCGCAATGTGTGTAACTCGTGCCCAGTCCTGCCCTTTCTGCATAAACGGCGTGAGCGAAGCGGAAGTTGCAATCAGCCCCGTCATTCCCAGCCCTGCGAGCAAATGAGGACCGAAAAATAGCTTACCGTTGTTAATATAGGTCACTGCCATTCCGCCGATCGTCCCAATCACCATCAGCGACAGCAGCACTGCCCCGTACTGATGATGTCGAATGTTGTACCGACCCTTCAACAGTTCTTTTTTCTCGTCGCCTGTTGCAGTGCGGGCACGTCGCCACTGAAAGCCAAGATAAGCGGCATAGACAGTGGCAGCAAACAGCACCCACATCAGCACAGGATGTCCAAACTGGCTCCAAACCTTGATCGACTCCGGGATCTCCAAGCTCATAACGTGTGAGGTTAATTGAATTAACAAAATCTTTATAAAAATTAGCATACCGTTATCCTGTACTGGGTTGAGATCAATCCCCAAAACCGGATTAAGTAAAAGTTAAGCGTTTCAGACGGGAGGGTGTGTGGGATGTCCCCAACAGAGATAGAAGCTGCCTTGCGGCTTGCCTTTGGCGAATGCCTTGCTGCCGGATGCCCTCTTGATCCAATTCAGCAGGAGATTTTGCTGCGGGCCCTGCTCGATAAATTGACTCAGGGTGAACAAACCGAGTCCCAGCGAACCGATCGGTCAGTTGCCTCTACAAATCCCCTGGATAATCTCACGCCAGAACAGCGGCGCACGCTTCTGCGCTATATCAAGGAGCAGAATCAACAGAACCGAGCGTGGAAAGCTCAGCTCTTAAATGACTGGCTACAACAGCAAAACTCTGGAGAAATTCAGTTTGTTCGCACCGAGTACGGGCTTGCCTGGCTAGAGCAGATTCAGCCAGTTCATATTGCCGCCTATGCTGACGAAGCAGCGATTGCGCTCAGGGTGGGCGATCGAATCGAAGTCTCTAATGGGCTGTGGGAATGGGTGCAGGAAAACGGACCTTGCAGCCGCGAATGGATTCCTTGCACAGTCATTGGTTTACGGCAGGACGGTAGCCTATCTCACGCAAGCTGCACTGTTCGCTTCGAGAACGGCTTGGAATACGAGATTCAAGGCATTTATGAATGGAATCGGTATAACTGGCGATGGCAGCAGGAGAAGTGAGGGGGTGAGGGAATAAGGCGGAAGGGTGAATGGTGGGGATGGATGGTGGATGAAGGGGTGAATGAGGGCAGGTTTTGCCGAAATTTGTGGGTGTGGGTGGGCAGTTTCTAAGCTCAAAACTAAATTAAAGAAGGGTACGCCGGAACGCACCCTGTGAAAATTGAAGAATTTGCCAATGCAGTGAGTCTTGCGATCAAACTCACTGCTTAGCCTTTAATACTAGGACTTCGACGGTACTGGAGACTTGCGCTTGATCGGCTTTGAACGATGACCATCCGGACGAGAATCATGGCGAGAATCATTTCTCGGACCACGGCGCGGTCTGGGTTCGTCAACGATCGGCTCCTCGACATAACCCTGATCGACGCGCATCCAGCTTGGGCGAATCTGATCGTACGCCATTTGCAACGCAGCCGCCGCGATCATGTTTGGCTCAAACTCTTCAGCCAGCTGAGCGATGATCGGCAGGAAGGATGCCATCCGCTCGCCAGCGAGGGCTTCGCGCAAAGTACCTTGCAGCTTTTCCAGGTGGCGGGCTTCGATCTGAGCACGAGTGGGGATCGTACCTATTTCTAAGCGTTGGCGAATGTGATGCTCGATGTCCCGCAGCTTGCGCTTGTCAAGCGAGTGAATCAGCGAAATTGCTGTCCCTTCTTTGCCTGCGCGTCCGGTACGTCCGATTCGGTGAACATAGCTTTCGACACTGTCAGGTAGGTCGTAGTTAATGACATGAGTAAGATCTTCAACGTGCAGACCTCGTGCCGCAATGTCAGTGGCTACAACCCAGCGTACCTGACGCTGACGGAACCGCAGCAAAAGCCGCTCCCGCTGAGACTGGCTCAAATCGCCGTGATATTCATCAACGCTGTGACCTGCTGCTTGGAGTTGGCGTGTCAGCTCCGCCGCAGCCTTCCGGGTACGGACAAAGATGAGTGCCGATTCCGGGTCTTCCATTTCCAGGATAGGCTGCAAGGCACGCGCCTTGGTCCAGCCTCGCGGAACGATGTAGGCAATCTGATTAATCCGGGTGGGAGCCGCTTTAGGCTGCTCAACCGTGACGGTGACGGGCGATCGCAAAAACTTCGTTGCCAGTTCCCGAATCGAGGGTTCCATCGTGGCGGAAAAGAAAGCGGTCTGCCGCTCCGCCGGAGCCTGGCTGAGAATTCTTTCAACGTCCTGGATAAAGCCCATGTTCAGCATTTCGTCGGCTTCATCCAGCACCAGGAAGCTAAGCTGCCGCAGGTTCAGGTCGCCTCGCTTCAGCAAATCCAGCACGCGACCGGGCGTACCCACCACAATCTGACAACCGCGCTGAAGCCGACGAATTTGCAGATCGATCGCCTGTCCGCCATAAATAGGCAGAACGTGCAGACGGCGATCGTGGTTCAATGACCGAATTGACTGGTAAACCTGAAGTGCCAGTTCACGGGTCGGGGTAAGGATGAGAGCTTGCACTGCTCCGTTATTTAAATCAATGCGCTCTAGCAGAGGCAGCGAGAAAGCAGCGGTTTTACCTGTTCCCGTTTGCGCCTGACCGACCACATCTCGCCCGGAGAGCAGATGGGGAATTGCCTGCGCCTGAATCGTAGTGGGAACGGTGAATCCTGCCTTTTCGAGATGGCGAACTCCTGCCTCTGATAGACCTAAGCCGTTGAAAGAAAGCGTCATTAAGACTCCTTAAGACTTTAGAAGTTTGAAATTTGAAATAGGAAATTAACGATGAACAGAGACACGATCGAACGCGCCTCGGAGTTGGGTTGTCGGATCTGCGACACGACCGTAAAGGTCATACACATCAGCATCTGCAATCACAACGGGAACGATCGTCCCCAGCCGCGCTTCACCCTGGACATAAACCAACCCATCAACCTCGGGGGCAAAACGAGCCGATCGCCCGACGAGTTCCCCAGTGTCAGGGTTTTCCTGTTCGATTAAAACATCAACAACCTTGCCGATTTCAGCTCGATTCTTCCGGAGAGAAATCGGTTGCTGAAGGGTCATGATGGCATCTCGGCGATCGTCCATCACCTCTTGGGGAAGCTGGTTTGACAGAGTGTAAGCCGGGGTTCCTTCTTCAGGGGAGAAAGTGAACACGCCAACGTGATCGAACTCATGCCGCTGCACAAACTGCCGCAGATGCTCAAAATGCTCGTCCGTTTCGCCAGGAAAGCCGACAATAAAGGTCGTGCGAAGGACTGCGTCGGGCAAAGCAGTTTTAATGCGATCGATAATGCCGTCATTCACCTGACCCTGCCAGGGACGATTCATTGTCCGCAGCACTTCCGGGTGGGAATGCTGAAGCGGCAAGTCAAGGTAGGGCAACACGTTTGGCGTTTCCTGAATCGCCTGAATGACCTTGGGAGTTAGTCCAGTCGGATAGGCATAGTGCATCCGAATCCAGGGAATTTCGACCTTACCCAGTGCCCGCAGTAGTTCCGCAAGTTTGGGCTCGCCATAGAGATCCAGTCCGTAGTTCGTGGTGATTTGAGAAATCAGGATGATTTCCTGGACACCTTCTGAGGCAAGTTGCTGAGCCTCTGCCACGATCGACTCGATCGAACGCGATCGCTGATTACCACGGAGATGGGGAATAATACAAAATGCACAGCGATAGTCACAGCCTTCGGCAACCCGAAGATAGGCAACGCCTTCTGTCGTGGTGCGATAGCGGGGCATCGTTTCGTCAGCGATAAAGGTCGGCTCCTGCGAGATTTCCTTCACCCGTTCACCGGATGCCGTACGCTCGATCACATTCACTATCTTGTGATAGTCACCTGTTCCCACGATCGCCACCGCTTCGGGGAGAGCATCGAGCAATTCCTGCTGAAAATGCTGCGCCATGCAGCCTGTGATTACAACTTTTTTATTTGCTTCTGCCAGTTCAACCAGTGTACGGACAGACTCCTCCCTGGCGGCCTGAATAAAGCTACAGGTGTTAACAATGACGTAATCGGCAAGCTCCTCGTTGGAATCTACCTGATAGCCTGCCTGAACCAGCAGACCGAGCATGTGCTCTGAGTCAATTCGATTTTTCTCGCAACCCAAATGAGTGATTGCAATGGTTGGCTTTTCGCCCATGCAGTTATCCGTATAGGTGAGACAGGTGGTAAGTTAAGACAAACAGAACAGTCTTAGCAGCGAGTGTGGCGATCGCGTCATCAACGGACTGGACGTTTGCCTCCCTGTACACTTGATCTAGAAGCAACTAAATCGCCTTCACTATCCTAGCGCGTCCTCTGCACAAATGAGTTGAATCGCAGAGAAAAGAACGGATGAGTAAAGCTGAACCTGCAACTAGAGCAATGCGCGTACGCCGTGAATTGCAATCGCGTAGCGAATCTGTATCTGATAATAATCTTAACATAGATAGATTTCAATTTGTTAACGCGAATCTCAAACTTTGCTCGTTCTGAGGAGAGTTCCCGTTTGAGGCTCAATTGGCTGTTAAAGTAAGTCTATGGGGCGCAGTAACTCGCGCCATTTCTATGCCTTCTATTCCGCCGAGTCCGGATTTAGCAAAGACCTGTGGACTTATTACAGACTTTTAAGACAGCCAATCCCATCATCGGTGTGGTTCACTTACTGCCGCTGCCCACTTCTGCCCGATGGGGAGGCAGCCTCAAAGCCGTTATCGATCGTGCAGAACAGGAAGCGACTGCTCTGGCATCGGGCGGGGTTGATGGCATTATCGTTGAAAACTTTTTTGATGCGCCCTTTCCTAAAGATACGGTTAATCCGGCGACAGTGAGCGCGATGAGTCTGGTCGTGCAGCGACTCATGAATCTGGTGACGCTGCCGATCGGCATCAACGTTCTGAGAAACGACGCTCTAAGCGCAATGGCGATCGCAACCTGCGTTCAGGCACACTTTATTCGCGTCAATGTGCTGACTGGGGTGATGGCAACGGATCAGGGCTTGATTGAAGGACAGGCACACCAGCTTTTGCGCTATCGGCGGGAATTGGGCAGCGATGTCAAGATTCTAGCGGATGTGCTGGTGAAACACGCTCGTCCCCTGGGTTCTCCAAATTTGACCACTGCGGTGCAGGAGACAATCGATCGCGGCTTAGCCGACGGCGTGATTCTATCTGGATGGGCAACGGGAAGCCCCCCTAGTCTGGAAGATCTGGAGCTAGCAAGTGCAGCAGCAAACGGTACGCCTGTGTTTATTGGCAGCGGCGCGAATTGGGAAAATATTCCTCGCCTGATTCAGGCAGCTGATGGCGTCATCGTCTCCAGTTCGCTCAAGCGGCGGGGACAAATTGATCAGCCGATTGACCCAATCCGCGTCAGTCAGTTTGTCGAGGCAATGCAGCGCAGCCTGACAGCGAAGGGGTCGGCTCAAACCGTTTCCTCAATGCCTGTACGTTCTTAGAGAAAATCCTTGACAAATTCAGACTCATCCTTAACAGATTGAGCCAAAATGGATGAGTCAAGTTGAGTAGGTTTGGTGCAAGTGACACGATCGAGAAGGGGTTCTATGAGTAGTCGTCGCCGTCAAGCTCCCTGGATTCACCGCAATTCGCGTCTATTAATTGCCGCTGTTGCGATCCTGGGTGCACTCAACACGGGATACATTACTGCAACGAAACTGTTTGGCGGAGAAGCTGCCTGTCCGACGAGTGGCTGTGAGCAGGTTTTATCCAGCCCCTATGCCTATGTGTTTGGTGTACCGCTTTCGCTATTTGGGCTGCTGGCATACATCGGAATTGCAGGGTTTGCTCTAGCTCCGCTAACTGTGAATCCTGATCAGAATAAGCCGCTTCGAGCAACACTTGAGAACTGGACCTGGCTGCTGTTGTTCATCGGCTCAACTGCGATGCTGGTGTTTAGCGGCTATCTGATGTACATCATGGCGAGCCAGTTTGTTGCTGTTTATGGAGCAGGGGGGATTTGCTACTACTGCATTGCCTCGGCACTGTTCGCGCTGACACTATTTGTGCTGACGCTACTGGGTCGCGCCTGGGATGATGTCGGGCAGCTATTGTTTACGGGAATTATTGTGGCAATGGTAACGATTGTGGGGACGCTGGGCGTGTATGCCAACGTAGGCGGTTCTGCGACGGCTGACGCATCCAGTCAATCGGGTCCGGCAATTACTTCCACATCTGGTCAGGCAGAAATTGCGCTGGCAAGGCATTTGAAGAGCATCAACGCGAAGATGTACGGCGCATACTGGTGTCCGCACTGCCACGACCAAAAACAGCTTTTTGGTCAGCAGGCATGGCGAGAAGTGACCTATGTGGAGTGCGCTCCTGACGGGCAAAATGCTCAGCCTGATCTTTGCACAGCCCAGCAGATTGAGGGCTATCCGACCTGGGAAGTTAACGGTAAAAAGCTTTCTGGAACCCAAACCCTCCAGCAGCTTGCTGAGGCGTCGGGCTATCAAGGACCTACCAACTTCCAGATCGGTGGCTAAAAATACGATACAAACTCAATTCGAGTCAAATTTAAGGGGGCTGAGTGCCCCTTTTTTAATGCCGATCGTCTCTTATTTCTTGCATTCTTTCTTGTTTCGGCATTGGTGAATGGAAATAGGATTTAAGGTAGCCTGCAAAGGTAATTCGCAAATTGCCCTACACCCTGCAAACTTTCGCCCGCTAACGCTTCGTTTGACTTAGGGGCTGAGTTGGAGCGTTGGCATCATGAATGATCGAGTAGGAAGCATCTGCAATCTGGTTTCTGGCAGTCCGATAAGCAATCGTCCCAATTCCGGCTACTACAAAGGCGAGCGTGGGTGCAACACCAGGAATCCACAGGTAGTAAATAAACGCAACACTGCTGGCTCCAGCGATCGTGCCCAAACCAATCAGGATACCTGCCCCTAGTTTAAGCGGATGGCGTACTGTCCAGAGCAAGACACTGCCGATCGCTGCCCAGCCTCCAATCCAAAGAATTTCGCCCCAATCGGGTAGCGTGCGAAATAGCGAAACCTCATCCAGCACACTGCTCAAAATTTGGCTAACAATTTGAGCATGAACCGTTACGCCTGCCATTTGATGCTCGGTTGCTGTCCCGGCGCTGAAAGGCGTATAAAACAAATCTTTGCCGCTAGGAGCCGTTGTGCCAATCAGGATAATTTTGTCCTTAACCAGGGTTGGGTCAAGCCTGCCTTCAAGTACATCGGTAAAGGAAACAGTTTGCGTCGGACGTTGAGGCGATCGATAGTTCAGCAACATCTGATAGCCTTCAGCCACTTCATTGCTCTGATAGCCGCCAAAACTGTGCTCAAGTGGAACAAAATCAGTTTTGCCAATTTGCATTACTGCGGCATCAGGCGGGAAATTAGGGCTAGCTTGCGGCTGGATGCTTTGAGCAGCCAAATACTTCAGCGCGACCTGCAGGGCGAACGAGGGGTAGGTTCCCTGCGGCACTGAGCCAAACAAAAGGCTGCGACGCACCACATTATCTGGATCGATCAGCAGATCGTTAAACCCAACCTGCTCTGGGGGTAAACTGGGCGGCGGCGGAATTTCGATCGTGCCCCGATCGCCAAACTTCATAATTGCGATCGTTCCCGTTTGCTGAAGCTGCTGCATCAGTTCGGCATGACCAGGTTCCTGCGGCAGTTCGCGATAGAGATCCATGCCAATCACGCGGGGATTTGCGGCGGCAATATTTTGAATGACCTGTGCCATATCACGATCCGATGGCGTAGCACGCTGAAGCTTTTGCAAATCGGCTTCTGTGATCTCAACCGTGAGCAGCCGGGGATCAGTGCCGGGATCAGGACGCAAGCGCATCAGGTGATCGTAAACCGCGAGTTCAGGGGTTTGTAGCCAGCCCAGATGCTCAGCTCCGGCAATCAGCCCCGTAACGGTGAGCGTTGTTGCCAGGAAAAGTTTCCAGCCAGAGCGCAGTCGATTGCGCCAGGTTTGCTGGGCATCGCGAGGTACATAGCGATAGTAGCCACTTGAGCCGTGCAGAGCTGTTCCACCCCTGGAATAGTCGGATAAATAAGAGTCTGCGAGCAAGGCAGAGGGCAGCATGGTCTGCTCAGACGAATCAAACTCGAAAAGCTCCTCCTTGAAAGAAGCATCTGCCATGTGCGCCAAGGCTTGCCGCAGCTCTGCAACAGACTGATAGCGATGGCTGAAATAATAGCGCACTAAACGCGTGAGAACCGCCTTAAAACCGGGGCTGATCAGGGGCGACGACCAAACCAACTCACCGCTATCGCTATCCATTGTCATTTGGGTGGGCTGACAGCCAGTAAGTGCCTGAATAACTGTCATGCCCAGTGCGTATAGGTCGCTGCAATAGCGCGGTTTACCTGCAAGCTGCTCGGCAGGCGTATAGCCCGGTGTACCAATGCTAACCGTGAGAGCTGATCGTTCTGGATCATTGCGGAGCTGGGACTGAATTTCCTTGACCGCGCCAAAATCAATCAGAACAAACTTGCCGTCCTCCATTCGCCGAATCAGGTTGGCAGGCTTAATATCCCGGTGAATTACGTTATGGTTGTGGACAAATTCAATCACATCCAGGATATCGTGCAAAAAGGCGATCGCTTCGGCTTCTGTCCAAGGGCGATCGAGCAGTTCTCGGCTGAGAGACTTACCCTCAATAAATTCCTGAACCAGAAAAAACTCGCCCTCTTTTTCAAAGAAATCGATAAACGTGGGAATCTGCGGATGTTCTCCCAGTCGTCTCAGAATTTCTGCTTCGTTTCTGAACAGGCGACGAGCGGTTTCTAAAAAATGATTGTCAGTATTGCTAGGCTTAAACTGCTTGATAACGCAAAGAGTTTGATTCTGCGATGATGGATTTTCGCCCATCAGCATTTCTGCCAGGTAGGTCTGCCCGAAGCCACCCGCTTCTAAGACTGCGATAATTTTGTATCGCTCTTGTAGCAACTGCTCCAGCATCATCGACCTAACGCCCGTCACTCCTTGATTTTGGCACAGATTTCCGATCTGCCTGTTTTGTTTCTTGCCTTCTGTATAGTTGCCGAATGATTACCTCACCTAACCGTTTCATGATTACTGGTAAAACCAAACTGCTTGGTGTGATTGGACATCCAATCGAACACTCCCTCTCTCCCGTCATGCATAATGCTGCGATCGCTGCTCTGGGAGTGGATTATGTTTACCTGCCGTTTCCGATCGACCCAATCAATCTCCGGCGTGCCCTGGATGGCTTCGAGGTGATCGGGCTTCAAGGTTTTAGCGTGACCATTCCGCATAAGCAGGCAATCATGCCGCTACTCAACGAGATATCGGAAACGGCAAAGGCGATCGGGGCTGTCAACACTGTTTGCCGCACTGCATCCGGCTGGTATGGTACAAACACCGACCTCGATGGATTCCTTGCGCCGCTCCAGTCCCAAAACTGGGCAGAAGCAACCGCCCTCATTCTAGGCAATGGCGGGGCGGCTCGTGCAGTCGTTGCGGGCTGTTATCAAATTGGCTGTCGTCAAATCCATGTCGTTGGGCGCGATCGGCAAAAGCTTAAGACTTTCTGGCAGAGCTGGCAGGATCACCCCGTCTCCGCTCATCTCTTCGTTGCCGAATGGCAGGAACTTCCCGATCGGTTATCCCAGGCAAACCTACTTGTCAATACCACGCCCATTGGTATGGCTCCCGATGCTGACCGCTCTCCGATCGATCCCGCCCTGCTGGAAAAATTACCTGCTGGCGCAATCGCCTATGACTTGATTTACACACCCCGGCCGACAAAATTTCTTCAACAAGCAGCGGCTCAGGGCTGTGTAGCGATCGACGGATTAGAAATGCTCGTGCAGCAGGGAGCAGTCGCCCTTCAGCTCTGGCTCAAGCAATCGGTTCCCGTAGAGGTGATGCGATCGGCTTTGCTTGACTTTTTGCGATGATAGTTAAGGTTAACTGCCTGCCAGAATCTGCCCTACGACTTTTAGAAATTGGCATAAGAACCTTTCTACCGTAAACCTCGCTGCAAAGCCAAAAGGAGAATCCTGGTGCGATCGATCGAACTGCTTCAAAGCTACCGTCAAATGAGTCAGCAGATTTTTACGGTGGTGGATGTTGAAACCACTGGACGGTTTTCTCGCGGCGATCGCGTGACCGAAGTTTCTGTAATTCACGCGACGTTAGCAGACGGTATTCTAGAGCAGCGAACCAGCCTGATTAATCCCCAGACTCGAATTCCCGATCGCATTGTGCGCTTCACCGGAATTACGCAGTCGATGGTGAATGCTGCCCCGGTCGCCGCGGAGGTGCTTCCCAATTTCCTCCCCCTGCTGAGCCAGGGCATTCTCACCGCTCATAATCTCAGCTTCGACTATGGGTTTCTGCGATCGGAGTTCGATCGATTGGAAACTGTGTTTGAGAAGCCAAAAGAAGAGCAGCTTTGCACGGTGCAGCTCTCTCGCCTGATGCTGCCTGATTTGCCGTCACGTAGCTTGCCGAAACTGGTCGAACATTTTCAGTTTGACGTGGGACGATCGCACCGCGCCGAAGCGGATACACTGGCTTGTTGGCTCCTGCTGAAGCGACTCATGCAGGAAATTTTGAACGAGTCGGACGATGTGCTGATTGCCCGATTTTACCGTCAGTGGATGCCGCTCAAATACGCTGCCGTTGTGCTCAACTGTTCCCCCACCGAAGCACAGCAACAGCTAGACCTGGCTCAAGTGAAAGCCCGCTTTGTCGGTCGCAATAAAAAAGACGGAACCTGGATGTATCGCCGGGGTGACGTGGAGCGCGTTCGAGCGGCGATGGCAGAAGTGCAGGTTTAGCGGAAAGTTGAACAAGGTAAAGTCCTGCATTGCCTTCTAAATCCTCTAACTTTGGGACTTTGAATCCTGAAGGAGGCTGGGTTTTTCCCAAAGGAAGCTAGAGAGTAGCTCGGAGAGACAATCCTAAAGGTTCAAACATTCTCTAAGCTTTTGTTTCAGCGATCGCCCTGGCTTTCAATGAGTTCGATCGTCTAAAGTCAAAAAGTAATTCTCCGGTCAATCTCTTGATTTCTTCTGACCACGCGCAACGTACTGCCAATCGCCTGCTGATCTTCACTCGTTACCCTGTTCCCGGCAAAGCGAAAACCCGCCTTATTCCCGCGCTAGGAGCCGAAGGAGCCGCCTTACTTCAGCGTCAAATGACCGAGCATACGCTAAGGCAAGTAAAGCCGATTGCTTCGCAGTTTCCTGAAGGGGTAGTCGTTCAAACAGAAAAATGCGCGGCGGAGATTTGCTATGCGGCAAGCTCTGAAGCAGGCGAACTTCAGCAAATTAGCAGTTGGCTTGGCTCAGATTGGTTCTATTCTCCGCAGGTCGAGGGTGATTTAGGAGTGAAGCTGATCGCAGCCTTCCAAAATGCCTTTGCCCAAGGGTGTGAGAAAGTTCTCGCGATCGGCACAGACTGCCCCGGCTTAGATGCCGATCGCCTCACAGAGGCATACAATCAACTCCAATCGCACGATCTCGTTTTGGGCAAAGCAACCGATGGCGGCTATTATCTGATCGGCATGAAGCGGTTAATCCCAGAATTATTTAAGGATATTAACTGGGGTACAGCTGCAGTGCTGCGGCAAACGGTGACGATCGCCGAACACCTGAACCTGAAGATTGCCGATTTAGATGAACTGAGCGATATCGACTACCCGGAAGATTTACCGATTTGGCATCGGGCAAAGGCAAAAACTGCGCCATTATCGGTCATTATTCCGGCAGTGAACGAAGGGCGATCGATTCAATCCGCGCTACACAATCTGCGGCAAGCTTGTGGCGAGGAAGCGATCGAAATCCTGGTGATTGACGGCAAAAGTGAAGACGATACGATCGCTCAAGTTCAAGCGTTGGAGATTCCTGTGATTTCTGCCCCCCGGAATCGCGCCATACAAATGAATCTTGGAGCACAGCTGGCAACTGGCGAGAACTTGCTGTTTCTTCATGCCGATACCCAACTTCCGGCTGGCTTTCCTGCTCTGGTGAGGCAAACTTTAGCTCAGCCAGAGACGATCGCCGGAGCGTTCCAACTGCAAATCAAAGGACAGGGAACAGGACTGCGGCTGGTAGAGTGGGGCGTTAATCGGCGATCGAAGCTGCTGCAAATGCCCTATGGCGACCAGGGAATTTTTCTAAAAGCCTCAACGTTCTACGAAATCGACGGCTTTCCCCAAATGCCCATTATGGAAGATTTTGAGTTAGTGCTGCGATTGCGTCAACAGGGCAAAATCCGCATTGCCCCTGCTTCAGTCGTGACTTCTGGGCGACGCTGGCAGAAACTGGGTGTGGCTAAAACTACCCTGATTAATCAAGCGATGATTGCCGGGTATTTTCTAGGCGTTTCGCCCGATCGACTAGCACAAGGGTATCGAAGTCAGGGCTAGCTTCCCGAACCTCAAATCTATAATATTGCCTCCCCTGTCTGTCGCATCGCTCTTGCACAGGATGGGTCAGCACAGCGTAACGCATCAATTCGAGGGAATTAGGCAACAGGTTAATGACGGCATAAGAAAACCTTTCCGCATCGCCTGACCCATCGCTTCCTGTTCTTAATACGTTACGCCCAACTCATCCTATCGTTCGATCGGCTGAAGGCTAATTCCTAATTATCAGACCTTAGGCTTTACCGTTGTGGCAATATGCAGTTCCTTAAGCTGTTTGGTATCCACTTCGGAAGGCGCATTTGTGAGGAGGCATTTTGCCTGTTGCGTTTTCGGGAATGCCATCACGTCGCGGATTGACTCTTCTCCCGCAAGCAGCATTACCAGGCGATCGACTCCGTAAGCAATTCCCCCGTGAGGCGGTGTGCCGTACTCAAACGCTTCCAGCAAAAAGCCAAATTTTTCGTGCGCTTCTTCGGTCGATAAACCGATCGTCTCAAACACCTGCTGCTGCATATCGAGCTGATAAATCCGCAGACTGCCACCACCGATTTCAAACCCATTGAAGACCAGATCGTATGCCTCAGCACGAGCCGTTTTCAGATCGTGGGCATCTTCTGGAAAGGGGGCGGTGAACGGGTGATGCAGTGCCTCCAGTCGATTTTCGTCCGCGTTCCACTCAAACATCGGGAAGTGAGTGATCCAGAGCAAGTTGAGTTTAGTAGAATCCACCAGATTCAGTTCACGGGCAGTCACCTGGCGCAGGCGATCGAGTGTCTTATTCACCGTGGGCGCATCTCCGGCTCCAAACAGCAGCAGATGCCCAGGCTGTGCGCTAGTGCGCTGAAGCAACTCGGTTTTTTGATCCTCGGTGAGGTTGTCTTTAATTGCGCCGATCGTATCAATCTCGCCGCCGTCCCGCACTCGCACGTATGCCAGTCCTTTTGCGCCCATGCTGGTTGCTTCGTTGAACAAATCACCGCCCGGCTTGATTCGCACATTTGAAAAGGCATCATTCCCGCCCGGGATGGGCAGCACTTTCACAATGCCCCCGCTTGCCACTGCACCCGAAAAGACTTTGAAGCCAGAGTCTTTCATCAGGTCAGAGACATCGACCAGTTCCAGCCCATAGCGCGTGTCAGGCTTGTCGCAGCCGTAGCGATCCATTGCCTCCTGGTAGGTTAATCGAGGAAATGGACGCGGGAGATCAATCCCTTTCACCTGCTTAAAAATTGAGCAGACCAGCTTCTCGTTCAGTTCCAGGATCTCCTCCTGGTTCATAAAGCTCATTTCCATATCGAGCTGGGTGAACTCCGGCTGACGATCTGCCCGTAAGTCCTCATCGCGAAAGCATCGCGCAATTTGATAGTAGCGATCGAGTCCCGACACCATCAAAAGCTGCTTGAACAACTGAGGCGACTGGGGGAGCGCGAAAAACTCACCCGGATTCACGCGGCTGGGGACAAGATAATCTCTTGCACCTTCGGGGGTCGATCGCGTCAGAATCGGCGTTTCCACCTCAATAAAGCCTTCTGCGTCCTCCAGATAGCGGCGAACGGCTTTGATAATTTGATGCCGCAACTGAATATTCTGGCTCATCCGCTCCCGCCGCAAATCCAGATAGCGGTACTTCAGCCGCAGTTCCTCCCGCACCGATTCCTGCTCGGCAGTCGAAACCTGGAATGGAAGCTGCCTACGAACCGGACTCAGCAGTTCAATTTGGTCGGCATAAATCTCGATTTCGCCGGTCGGAAGGCGGGGATTTAGCGACTCAGGCGGACGTTTGCTGATGCGTCCGGTAACTTTTACCACGTACTCGTTTCGCAGATCGTCTGCAGTTTTGTAGGATTCGGGCGTACGCTCAGGGTCGCTGACAATCTGGGCGATTCCCGTGCGATCGCGCAAATCCACAAAAATCACGCCCCCATGATCGCGGCGACGATCGACCCATCCAAATAGGGTGACTGTCTCTCCGACATTTCCGGCTCGAAGCTCTCCGCAATAATGAGTCCGCATGGCTGGTCTGAAATCGCTCGGTACAAATACAATAAAACTTTTCCATTATCCTGCATTCCGGCACTTCTGTGCGTCGGGTAACTTGGTACAGGCAAACAAAAAAGGCGGGACATCCCGCCTCAGAGGTGACAGTATTACAAATTAGCTCAGCATCAATCAATTGCAGCTTAGCCCAGCGCGTTTGCGCCGCCAACCACTTCCAGAATTTCCTGAGTAATCGCAGCCTGACGGGCTTTGTTATAGCCGATCGTCAGCGTCTTAATCAGTTCCTTCGCGTTGTCACTGGCGTTGTTCATCGCCGTCATCCGGGCAGCGAGTTCACTTGCCGCAGATTCTTGCAGGGCGCGGAGAAGCTGGTTATTTAAGTAGAGGGGTAGCAGCGCATCCAGGATTTGCACCGGGTCTTGCTCAAAGATCATGTCTCTAGGCAGTGGAGGCAGCATACTGGCTCCCACTCTCTCCCGTTCCACTGCAAAACCACCACTGCGAGTGGTCAGGCGGAAGATTTCGTCATCCTGCGCTTCCAAGCCCTGAGGATCGAGAGGCAACAGGGTTTGAACCACCGGGCGAGAACTCACCAACGAAACAAACTTCGTGTAGATTAGCTCTACCCGATCGACGGTTTCTGAGAGAAATAGGTTCAGCAGTTCGTCAGCAATGCTAGACGCTTCAGCCGCTGTGGGAACCTGCTCCAGCCCAGTGAAGCTTGCATCAATCACTTGATCGCGACGCTGAAAGTACTGGCTTGCTTTGCGACCAATGATTACAAAACGATAGTCCAGACCTTCCGCCTTCAGTTCTTTAGCACGGGCTTCGGCTCGGCGGATCACGTTGGCATTATAGCCACCGCACAAGCCACGATCGCCCGAAACAACCAGCAGTCCTACCGTCCTCACTTCTCGCTGACGCAGCAGGGGCAGAGTTACATCCTCAAACCGCAGACGAGTTTGCAGTCCGTAAAGTACCTGAGCCAGACGATCGGCAAAGGGACGGGTAGCAATTACCTGCTCCTGAGCGCGGCGTACTTTCGCAGCTGCCACTAGACGCATGGCTTCTGTAATCTTGCGCGTATTTTTGACCGACTGAATCCGATCGCGAATCTCTTTTAGGTTTGGCATCTTTCGTTCCTCAAAGAGCAGTCAGCCATCCCGACTGGACTATCAGACTGGAACAACTGACTGCAAAGTATGAATTGCCCTTTATTGGGCAGACCTACATGGCGCTGAAGGTCTTCTTGTATTCAGCGATCGATTCCTTCAGCAGGGACTCAGCTTCGTCGTTAAGCTGCTTGTCGTTGCCGACGATTTCCATGTAGCGAGGCTTGCTCGTCTTCAGGTAGTCGCGCAGACCTTTCGCAAAGCTCGTCACTTTATTGGTCGGGATTTCATCCAGATAGCCGTTAATTCCAGCATAGATGATGGCAACCTGCTCTGCTACCGAAAGCGGCGAGTACTGCGGCTGCTTCAGAATCTCACGGAGACGCTGACCGCGCGCGAGCTGGTTCTGGGTTGCCTTGTCCAAGTCAGACGCGAACTGAGCAAACGCCTGAAGTTCATCGAACTGCGCCAGCTCCAGCTTTACCTTACCTGCAACTTTCTTCATTGCTTTGGTTTGTGCCGCCGAACCCACACGGGATACCGAGATACCGGGGTTTACCGCCGGACGCTGACCGGAGTTAAACAGGTTCGAGGTCAAGAAGATTTGGCCGTCAGTAATCGAAATCACGTTGGTCGGAATGTATGCCGATACGTCACCTGCCTGGGTTTCAACGATCGGTAGAGCTGTCATACTGCCGCCGCCCAGTTCATCGCTCATCTTCGCAGCCCGCTCCAGCAAACGGGAGTGGAGATAGAAAACGTCTCCGGGGTATGCTTCCCGGCCCGGCGGACGACGCAGCAGCAGCGACATTTGGCGGTATGCCTGCGCCTGCTTGGAAAGGTCATCGTACACAATCAGCGTCGCTTTGCCCTTGTACATAAAATACTCCGCCAAAGCCGCGCCCGTGTAGGGAGCCAGGTATTGCAGAGCTGCCGGGTCGTTTGCGTTTGCTGCGACGACGATCGTGTAGTCGAGTGCGCCTCGCTCGCGCAGGGTTTCCACCACCTGAGCCACGGTCGAAGCCTTCTGACCGATCGCCACATAAACGCAGATCACGTTCTCGCTCTTCTGGTTCAGAATCGTGTCCACGGCAATTGTGGTTTTGCCTGTCTGACGGTCGCCAATGATCAGCTCACGCTGCCCCCGACCGATCGGAATCATCGCGTCAATTGCGGTAATCCCCGTCTGCATCGGCTCATAAACTGAGCGGCGATCGACAATTCCCGGTGCGCCGGATTCGATCAGGCGATTTTCAGAGGCTTGGATTTCGCCTTTACCGTCGAGCGGACGTGCCAGTGCGTTCACGACGCGACCGATCATCGCTTCACCTACAGGAATCGAGGCAATTTTGCCCGTGGAGCGAACTGAGCTGCCTTCCTGAATGCCCAGACCGTCGCCCATCAACACCACGCCCACGTTGTCTTCTTCCAGGTTGAGCGCAATACCGACTTCACCATCTTCAAATTCGAGCAGTTCGCCTGCCATTGCTTGCTGCAAACCATACACGCGGGCAATACCGTCGCCAACCTGAAGCACGGTTCCCACATTGGAAACTTTCACATCCTGGTCGTACTGCTCGATCTGCTGCCGAATAATGCTGCTAATCTCGTCGGGTCTAATACTAATCGCCATTGGTGTTTCTCTCTATGGTTCAACTAAGAACGGCTTTAACTAAGAACGAAAGACGCAATAACCGCCAAACCTAAACAGTTCTTGAAGGAATACGAGCGATTAAGCTACGCTGCCCAGCTTCACGCCAATCCGACGCAATTGACCGCGCAGACTTGCATCCACCACTTGAGAGCCGACTTTGATAATCACGCCGCCCATCAAGTCTGGGTCGATGCGAATATCCAGCTCTACCTGCTGCGCCTGAGTCATGCCCTTCACTTTCTCGCGGATTGCTTCCTGCTGTCCTTCATTCAGTTCAACAGCAGAGGTCACTTCTGCCAGTACGGTTTGCTTCAGCTTCCGCACCAGTTCCTTAAACTGATTTAGGACTTCCGGCAGAAACACAATGCGCCCGCGATCGACTAGCAGCATCAAGAAATTGGTCAGATAAGGATGAAGCTGATCGCCTGCGATCTGGCGCAGAACTGCTTTCTTTTGATCCGCTTTGAAAAAGGGGTTAGACAGCAGCAGATTCAGATCGTCAGACTCTTTCAGGGCGGCTAGCAGAGAATTGGCATCCTCTGAAAAGCGATCGACCAAATCCTGCGACTGTGCGATCGACATTAACGCCTGAGCATAAGGCTCTGCGATTTCTGTAGAGACTAAAGATGACCTCATGACGCGCCTCCTATCGTAGCAATACTGCGATCGATCAGGTGTTGCTGGGTTTCATCGCTCAGACCCGATCGAAGCCGGGACTCAACCTGCTGCAACGCCAAATCTGCGATGCGCTGTCTCAGTTCAGCAATCACTCGTTCCTGCTGCGAGTTCAAGTCCTGGGCTGCGGCGGCTTTCATACGCTGAATGTCCTTCTCAGACTGCACCAGAACGGCTTCCCGCGCTGCCTTTGCCCGTTCCTCTGCCTCGGCGCGAATACGAGTGGCTTCCTGCTGTGCCTGAGCCAGCTTTTGCTGCTGTTCTGCCAGGGCTGAGGCAGCTTTCTGCTTGCGCTGCTCTGCCTCTTTGATCGAGTTTTCGATGTTGGCGCGACGCTCGGAGAGTGTCTTACCCAGGAAGCCCCGTCCAAAGTAGATGAGAACGCCGATAATAATCGCTAAGTTAATCAGGTTGGTTTCGAGAATGTCGAAGTTAATTCCAAACCCGTGCGCTTCCGCTTCAGCAGTCAGTAAAAATAAATTTCTCATGGTTATCATAGAGAACTACCTCGCCCCATTAACCCACCGACTGCGTACCTAACAGCTTCTCCAGAATCTGATGGCTCAGCGAATCGACCTGCTGTTCAAGTGATTGCATTGCCTCTTGCTTCTGGTGGTCTAGCTCAGCCTGTGCCTGCTCGCGCTGCGCCTGAGCTTCCTGCTGTGCTTCAGCCATTTTTTGAGCCGCAATTCGCTCAGCGTCCGCTTCTGCTTCAGCAATTACTGCCTGCGCCTGACGGCGAGTGCTTGCCAGCTCCTGCTCGTACTGTTTTGCCAAATTCTCTGCTTTTGCCAGGCGTTCACGCGCTTCCGCCTGATTGGTGCGAATAAAATTCTCTCGATCGTCTAGTGCCTTACCCAGAGGCTTGTAAAAGAGGGCATTGAGAAGCGCGACCAGGATCAAAAACTGAACTGCCATGAGTGGCAGCGTCGCGTCAATGTCAAACAGTCCTCCCTTGCCTCCTTCGGCAGCCGCTTCAGCAGCCAGCAGGATAGTCCAGTGCATCATAGTTAAATTGCCCCGCAGTTCCCAAATGGGGTCAAACGACAAAGATTATAGAGAGGTTTAAGTCAAGGGAATCAAGGGAGACACGAAGGGGGTCGTGCCTCCGCTAGAGTAAATTGACCTAGTTGACTTACGCGAAGGGGTTTGCGAACAGCAGCACCAGCGCAACTACCAGACCGTAAATCGTCAACGCTTCCATGAACGCCAAGCTCAGCAGCAGCGTACCGCGAATTTTGCCTTCTGCTTCGGGCTGACGAGCAATCCCTTCTACAGCTTGACCTGCGGCGTTACCTTGACCAATGCCAGGACCGATCGCGCCCAGACCTACAGCCAGAGCAGCAGCGAGAACAGAAGCAGCAGCAATTGTCGGATTCATGATTTTTCCTTGCCTTACAGTACAAAAACAACTAGATAGATATGGTCTAACCAAGTAAGCGTTGTTCACGCTGCAATACGAGCTTCAGCATCGCGGATGAATTCTCAAAATGAATTCTAAAAGCGATCGCCGAAACCATTCGATAGCGGGATATGCGGTATCCCTCAACTGAGGAATCTAGTGTTCCTCATGCCCTTCACCGTGATGATCCTCCATTGCCTCGCCGATATAGGAGGCTGCCAGCGTTGCGAAAATCAGTGCCTGGATTGCGCTTGTAAACAGACCCAGAGCCATGACCGGCAGCGGAATAAACAGCGGAACCAGGAGAACCAGTACCCCAACCACTAGCTCGTCTGCCAGGATGTTTCCGAACAATCGGAAGCTGAGCGAGAGAGGCCTGGTGAAATCTTCGATAATTTTGAAAGGAAGCATGAACGGAACGGGCTGGACATAGTTACCAAAGTAGCCCAATCCCTTCTTCCGAAATCCTGCGTAGAAATACGCCAGAGACGTCAGGAGCGCCAGCGCGATCGTGGTGTTGATGTCGCTGGTTGGAGCAGTTAACTCGCCCTGAGGGATGTGAATTAGCTTCCAGGGCAGCAGTGCGCCAGACCAGTTTGAGACGAAAACAAACAGAAACAGCGTTCCAATAAACGGAACCCAGGAACGATACTCCTTTTCCCCAATCTGGGCTTTCGCCAGGTCACGAATGAACTCCAGCGCATACTCCATCAGGTTTTGAGTACCGCCTGGAACCATCTGGATATTCCGAGTTCCGAGGATGGAGGCACTCACCAGCAGGCCAATCACGAACCAGGAAACCAGGAAAACCTGACCATGCAGCTCCAGATTGCCAACGTGCCAGTAAAACTGCTTGCCAACCTCTAACTCTGCCAGGGAAAAAGAGCTTAGGGCATTCAGCGTGTATAACATTTCCATGCGAAAAATGTCCCAGTATCTTAAGGGGTGCTAGGATGTCCTGAGTCTATTAAGAGTCAGGTAAGATGGTGGTTTTCAGCATGTAGAAGATCACAGCAGCCTTGTAGGTCAGGAAGCCCAGGAAGATCGGCATAATTTGCAAATCTTCCAGTCGTGAAGCAACGACAATTACTCCAACTAAGAGCGCAAGGCGTGTGCTGCCCAAACTCTGTTTTTCCCTGCCCAACTGCGCGACGTTTCTCGCCAACATTCTCAAGTAAACCACACCGACGCACGCTCCAATGAGGTAATTAAGAGCGATGTTAAGGGAATAAAAAACCCAGACAGAGCCAAAAATAATCCCTGTTAGAATCAGAGTTCCCTTCAACAAATCCTGCTGGAGCTGGTAATACTCTTGCATGGATGAATCGGGTTCCGGAGGAAGACCGCCGGAAGCTTCGGCTGCATTTTCGGGGGTTGGGGGTTGAACTGGAGATTCTGGCGAGCTCACAAGACAAAAGAACCTGATCCAGACTGTTGGAATGGGTCAACTCGACCCTTAAAAATCATATCACCGACAGGTAACAATACTTATCAGAAATTTCTTTTTGGGGATCGGTTGCTCAGTCTGGTTTGACTTCTCCCATATTAAGTCGTGCTTTTTTCAAGATCAGGGAGGAAAAGCTGGAGCCAGAGATTGGCTCGACGCCCCTATCTTCCCCTTCCTCCAGCCTTCGTATAAGCGACCTGAACTAAGTGCTAAACCATACTCAGCGTCATCAAATCGTCTGCCATATCAAAATTAGCTGTGACACTTTGAACATCGTCCAGGTCTTCCAGGCCATCCATAAGCCGCAGCATTTGAACAGCTTGATCTGAATCGGTGATTTCAACGCTGTTGTTAGGGAACCAGCGCAACTCGGACTGAATGATGATGTAGCCTTTGTCTTGCAGTACTTGCGCCAGGTTTTCTACATTGGCAGGGTCGGTGAATACTTCAGCACCAGGAATATCGTTGTCTAGCTCGGTAAACTCATAGGATGTTGCCTCGCCTTCTAGAGAAGCTTCTAGCAGCTCATCTTCCTTTAGTTCATAAACTTCTTTTCTGCCTTGCAGCATGGGTGCAGGTTTTAGAGTGACGACGCCTTTTTGCTCAAACATCCAACCGACACAGCCCGTTTCTCCCAGGTTGCCGCCCCGCTTGCTAAAAGTTGCCCGTAAATCCGCTGCTGTACGGTTGCGATTATCGGTTAATGCTTCGATTAAAACTGCTACGCCGCCTGGACCGTATCCTTCATAGCGAATTGCCTCGATCGCGTCCGCATCGCCGCCGAGTTTTCCGGTTCCTTTCGCAATCGCGCGATCGATATTTTCGTTGGGAATGCCTGCGGCTTTGGCTTTATCAATCGCCGTGCGAAGCTGGAAGTTACCGTCGGGATCACCGCCCCCAGTCCGAGCCGCAATGATAATCGCCCGCGAGATTTTGGCAAACGTTTTGCCTTTTACTGCGTCTACTCGCGCTTTCTGGCGTTTGATATTTGCCCATTTACTATGTCCAGCCATGACTCAAAGGAAAATCTAATCATTGAAGCCAACAGAACCAGAATAAACAAATGGGGAAGCTTCCGAGAATCAAATTCTCTAGAAAGCGCTGAAATTCCTGCTGGAAGCAACTTTGAGCCAAACTATACCAGGACTCTCATTTTTCTAAGCGAATTTTCTAGTTCTAAATATTGACCGATCCCCGCTTTTACTATCTCTCTGGTAAGAGAAAGGTCGTAGTTGAGGTTCTAGCCGAGGGTTGATTCAGATAACCTGGCTGTCTCGGTACTGTTAGAAGGTGTAACGGCTTGCCAAACATAATCGTCATTCATTAGGACGACCAAAAGGTAAATCCTTTTCATCATTGACTAAAAACGACTAGAAATCTGAAAGAGGAGACGAATCATGAAACTTTCTAAAATGATTGGTGCTAGCGCACTGGCTCTGAGCCTCAGCGTTCTGCCTGCAACGATCGCTTCTGCGACTACGGGTACGACAGGAACGACAGGCACCACGGACACGACGACCACCACCACCGCTCCGGATACGACCAACGATACGACCCCGACTGCTGATGTTGAGTCCAACGATGGCTTTGACTGGGGTTGGTTGGGTCTGCTGGGCCTGCTGGGTCTGGCTGGCTTGGCTGGTAAGAAGCGTGATGATCAGGCAGTTCACTACCGTGAGCCCGATGTAACCACCCGCACTGGCTACCGCGAATAATTATTTCCCAGCCTGCTTTGGTTACAGAAACCATAGACGCTTCCATCCACTTGAAGGGGCATTAAGCCCCTTTTTTGTGCCCTTGAATCTTATGTTTTTGAGTGTGTTTTTAAGGATGAACCGCAGCATTAACCCTTCGTGCCGCTCCCACAAAACACTGTACCGTCTAGACAGGTGATGAGAGCAGCTTGCTCTTAGCAAAAAGATTTAGAAGTTTGGGATTGCTCGATCGCCATGCAGCACGGCATTTCAACCCGAAACAGGGTGCCCTGACCCGATTCGCTCTCAACCGATAGGCTGCCCTGCATCAGCGTGATCAGCTGTTTAGAAATTGATAGCCCCAACCCTGTGCCCTGATAGCAACGGGACGTACTTTGATCAACCTGCCAAAATTCCTGAAAAATTTGCGCCTGGTGTTCGGGGGCAATGCCAATTCCGGTATCGCGCACACTAACTGCAATTCGTCCTTCGGGCAGTTCCAGTAGCTCGATCGTAATGCCGCCTTCGTGAGTGAATTTAATGGCATTAGAAATTAGATTAATCACTACTTGTCTCAGCCGCAGGCGATCGTTTACCACCATCACGTTTTCTGACGGCAGGATCAGGTTAAACGCCAGATTCTTTTGCGCTGCGAGAGATTGGAGTTCTGACGTCGTTGCTTGCAGCAGTTCAGTCAGGTCAAACTCTTCTAGGCAGAGCTGAAGCTGTTGTTCCTGCAGCTTAGAGAAATCGAGGATTTCTTCGACCAGCTGCAGCAGATGTCGGCTATTGCGCGTGATGCACTCGATCATCATCGTTGTTTGCGGATCGGGGGACTGGACAAATCGTTGCCGCAGCAGTTCAGAAAACCCCAAGATAGCCGTCATCGGCGTGCGGAGCTCGTGGGAAACCGTCCGCATAAACTCGTCTTTGAGGCGATCGACTTCCCGGAGTTCCAGGTTTTGCATTTGCACTTCTTGCAGCCGTTTTTCGGACTGTTTTCGATCAGTGGCATCAATAATCAGCCAGCGAAGCGCGACCACCTGCTGACAGGAATTGCGAACGACATCAACCTGAATATCTGCATGAAAGGAGTTTTTCTTCCAGGTCTCTAGCTCTAGCTCAAATGCCTGAGGTTGCAACAGGCTAGGGAGCTGATTCAGCAAGGTACGAAACGATCGATGCTGAAGCGACGGCACAAAAACAGTGAGCGGTTTCCCGACCAGGAAATGTTGTGGAATCTGAAGCAGCAATGCCGCAATTTGATTGGCTTCTCGCACTGTGCCGTACAGATCTGTCACCAGATAGGCAGCAGGCGTAAACTCAAA
Source organism: Cyanobacteria bacterium FACHB-502 (assembly GCA_014695325.1). Taxonomy (GTDB): domain Bacteria; phylum Cyanobacteriota; class Cyanobacteriia; order Elainellales; family Elainellaceae; genus Leptolyngbya_A. Next base: position 394,143 of record JACJNZ010000039.1, read on the forward strand.
AAGAGTTTGATATCGCTGCCGTTCTGCCTGGACGACTTCCTGCGCTTGCAGCAGGAAGTCGTTTTGCTGGCGCAGCTCTTCCTGAGCCACCTGAAGTTCTTCCATTGCCGATCGCAATACTTCCAGGCATTCCAGAATTAGCGTGCGCTGCTGCAGACTCTCGTTCTGTATTGCGTAGCTCAGCTCTTCGGTTCGCTGCTGCATGAAGTCAAGCTTCCGGTCGAATACAGATCTGTCAGCTCTATCAGCCTGTGATTCCGTCATACATTTAGCTTTCAAAATCTTAATGAATTATAAAAAATGACCCTAAAGAAGGTTAAAACCAGCAGGGAGTTTCTACTCACCCTTAAACTCACTTATCTAGGCTTGATGCAAATCTACAGAAAGGGATATTCCGCAAAAAGGCGGCAGAAACTTACCACCAAACTTTATCTCTGACCTTGTGCAACGAGTACAAAAGCAATAGTCCGGAAGCAATACAAAAGATAGTTATAAAACATCTTGTTTAAACAATGCTCAGAAAAGAACCTCCGAGCCTGGAGCAGGCAATAGAAGGGCGATCGTGTCCTTTAAGATTCTCGAAATAAATCTACGGCTAACAGCATTCTCTGTAGCCTTTTGTACAACTTTTCAGCCATTTCTAAACCTTCTCTAAAAGCTTTATTCAACGGATATTATTTTTTGTTGAATCACAATTGAGCAATCTGAATCGATCGCATCTTTACTGTTTTGACAGGGAAAAATATAGAACAACAAATTTTTATTGCTTGAAACTATCTTGCCGAAGTTTATCCTCCTGATGAGCTGACAAAGTGCAAAAGGCTTGATCTCTATTGAGGCAGCCTGCAAAGATCCGTTGCTCACTGAGTCGCCAGCATGTTTTAGAGCTTGCTTTAGAGTTATTGTTTAGAGCGATGGGTTTTGTTGCTTAAACTTCAGTAAGGCAAATGGTATTTTTCTCAAACAAACGGCTCTCTTTTGCTCCCCTCACGTCTGGTCACCCTGATGCGGCTTCGGCTAGAATTCCGGCGTCGAACCTAACTGCGGCTACGATCGATCGAACTAACTTAATGGCAAGACGACAGCGCGCATCTGACCAGGGTGGAAATACCCTTGCAACTGCCACTGTGATTTCGACTCCGGGGAAAAAACGAATCGTGGACACGACGCGCCGCAACGATGTCGATTTGTTTAAGCTTGTGCTTACGACGACCAGCAATGTGCGTCTCAATCTCAGAAATCAATCGAGTGCTTCGATGGTTGGCAGCGTTCTAGACAGCCAGGGACAAGTTCTGTCTTATCAAGGCAGCCCTCAGACCCTGACAATCGCCCCCGCTCGCCGCATTAATAGCCGCATCAATAATTTCTACAGCAATATTCAGCCCGGAACCTACTTTATTGAGGTCAGGACTCGCAGCCGGGCAGCCGCTCAGTACGAGCTAAAGCTCAATGTAATTGATCCCGCTGCGCCTGTTGACTGCGGCTGTGGCTCCTGATGATTCATGTAGGGCTGATAAATGTAGGGCTGATAAATTCAGGTCGGCTAACGATCGTGCAGCCAGCTTGCTGCCACTTCTCGATTGGGAAATAGCCCAAACCAGGCAAGATTTTGCACATAGTAGGCAGAGTCATTGTCCCAGATGCCGTTTTGGTAAGTTGGCAGCAGCTTTTGCGATCGAATTTCATCTGCCATTGCTGGATCAATCAGCCGCATTGCTGGATAAAGCATGGCGTACTGGCTGGTTGCTTCGTACGACACGATCGGATTGCCTGCCAGATCGATTCTTGCCGGAATTCGGCGGTTCGATTTCCACTGCTGCTGAAGCTGGCTCAAGTGCTGCCGCAGATATTCCCTGGCACGGGGTTCCTCAAACCAGACGGCATCGAGTGCCATGCGCCACCAAACACGAAAGGCATCAAAGCTGTAGATTGATCGTAGATTAGACCCTTCCGCCACAGGTTCAAAAGCCCCAGTAGTCAGGTTTAGCACCACCCAATCGCTGGGCAGCTTTGCCGCTGAGAGGGCGGCTGAATCTTCTAAAAGCTGATAGCTGCTGTTGACCAGGCTCATCCAATCTCGCTCCGAGTCGACCTGAGCAAACATCCGAAACGCATAGGGCGCAGCATAGGACGGGTTGAGGATCACCTGATTAGGCTGGGGTTGAAAAGAGGCGATCGGTCCCGGCAGCAGATGGCGAGCTGTGCCACTACGTATCCCACCGGGCATCACAACGATCGTGGAATCGTTCCAAATGTCTTTGAGCTTGGCTTGCGCCAGTGTGAGATATTCTGGGCGGTTCCATCGACGCGCTGCCAAGATTAGAGCCGTAGCTGCATCAATATCGGCATCGCTGGCAAAATTGCCATCCAGAATGCCCCACTCGCCCTGGTCGTTTTGTCCCCATTTCCATGCCCAGAGGGAATCGCGCAGCTCGTTGCCGTCTCGTCGCTGAAGATTCTGCTCTGCCCAGCGCAGCGTTAGCGCAAACATTTCGGGATCATTGGCCAGCACCGATCGCAGCATGGCGTATGCCTGCCCTTCTGAAACGGTTCGATCGTTTGCTTCGCGATCAATCACGCGCCCATCTGCTTGAATGAATCGCTGCTTATAAGCCGTCCAGCTCTGGCGCAACAGTTCAGAAGTTGTGGGGGCAGTCCGCGATTGAACAAGTGCTGGATTTGCGGCGCTCAGTTCCAGTTCTCCCAGGGAGGCGATTACCCTTTCGGGGAACAGCGAAGCGATCGGTTGAGCATTGACACGCGAGTAGGCTGCGGCAACACCAATCGACGACAGGAGCGACAGCAAAGCCAGCGAAATCAGGAAGAGGAATTTCCACATCGGGCAATATCTGAACGACTGATTTGACTCTACTTCTAGAACTGACCAGATTTCTCTGATTAAGCAGGAAGAAATGAGTAAAGGTTCGGTGAAGATTCGCTACAATAAACCGTTATTTTCGGACTCCACTCTAGTCTCGATCGAGAATATTGCGGCTAGATTGATTGACGAAACAGTAAACAGGGTGTTGAGAAGGAGCTGACGTGTGAGGCTGAAGGTGTGGAGCTTAAAAGGGGGTCTGAAGCAATGACGACGCGCCAAGGGACAAGGCAAATCTATTCTGTGTCTTCAGCCCAGATCGCTGCCCGTCGGCGCAAACTGCGAAAGCAGCGACGCTGGCAGGTTATGCGGACAAGCTGGCAAGTGCTGATGGTGGGAGGTCTGACAGCTGGACTCGTTTGGGTCATCTCGCTGCCTGACTGGATGCTCCGCAGTGCGGCTCAGGTCAAGATTGAAGGCAACCAATCGCTTGCGGCTGATACAATTCGAACCCTGCTGCCGCTTCAGTATCCGCAGTTTCTCCTGACGCTTAAGCCGCAGGCGATCGTTCACCAGCTAGAGTCTCAGGCTCCGATTGCTGAAGCGACTGTATCGCGCCGCTTGTTTCCTCCCGGCCTCACGATCCGGATTCAAGAACGCAATCCGGTAGCGATGGTCTACGGCACTGCCACCGATTCAGCGATCAACCCAGCCGCAGGCTCAGCCACGAATGCAGTGACCGATTCGGCTACGAATCCACTCAACTCAGAACTGAAGCCAACCGCATTTCTTGACGAGCGCGGAACGGTGATTCCCTACGAAAAATATATGGCTCTGCGCGGGTCGCGTCCTCTGCCAACCCTGAAAGTAATCGGCATTCAGCAAGATCAGCAGCGGCTCGACTGGGCATCTCTCTATCAGCAGGTGAGTCAGAGTCCGGTCAAAATCTTGGAAATCGACTGGCAAGAATCGGGTAACCTCGTCCTCCGAACGGAGATGGGAACCGTACATTTAGGGGCATACGGCGCACAGTTTGCCAAGCAGCTTCAAACGCTTGATCGGATGCGCTATCTGACTCAGAAGATTGAGGTGAGCGATATTGCTTTTATTGATCTGAGAAACCCAGATATGCCCCGAATTGAGACAACTCAAGTGGTTTCACCAATCCTCAGTGCAGCTGAAAACGTACCCGAGAACGCAGCCGAAAATGCAGAGGACGATCAATTCCAGCAAACGATCGAGCCATTGACCGAATCAATCGATGCCGTTTCAGGTGATGCAGCGTCAGGCGAAGCAATGCCATCAGAAAATCAATCAGACATCGGCACAACCGAGCCAGCGGGAGAAACAAATCTTTAGCAATGCTTTTTTAGCCGCAGCTAAAATTCACGCTTCACCAAACTGCTGAATTGACGCTTTATTAAACTGGAGAATCGAAAATGAAAGCAACCTGTTTTGTAAGTTCAACCAGCGTTTTAAGCAGGCGAAAATACGATCGATCGAAACTGAAAGAAGACGGTTGCTGACTGAAACTATTCCAAACGAATCGAGCATCTTGGTGATTCGATTTCATAAATTAGTTTCACAAAAGTTAACTCAATGGTTCGACGCTTGCTTTCCAGGAATTCAGCGATTTCTCCTACAATTCTGCTAACAATGCAGAGCAAACCCGAATCAGGCAGCATAGACCAGGACAGTGCAGTGTAACCCCGAATTTAGATTTGGTTTTTCCTGCAACTTACCCTATATTTATCTAGAGTCATCCTGCTTTATAAAGCCTTTGAATCCTACACTATCTAAATTCCGATGACATTTAATAGTAGATTAGAAAATACCCATAACGACTCCCCTGATGCAAATCAGGGTAATTCCGCTTTGTCCATGAATTCAACTAACCCCTTTAGCTCAAACTCTGGGGTAAACTTGGGACAACGTGACGTCAAAGGCGCACTGGGAGAAGAAGCCAGGAGTGGAGAAATTGTGCCGAGTAGTGTAGCCAGAATTAAAGTCATTGGTGTAGGTGGTGGCGGCTGCAATGCCGTGAATCGGATGATTGCCAGCGGAGTTGCGGGCGTTGAATTTTGGACGGTGAATACCGATGCCCAGGCGTTGACTTATACGGCTTCTTCAAGCTGTCTGCAAATTGGGCAGAAGCTGACGCGAGGCTTGGGTGCAGGAGGAAATCCGGCGATCGGGCAAAAGGCAGCAGAAGAGTCTCGTGATGAGATCGCGGCTGCGCTGGAAAATGCGGATCTCGTCTTCATCACCGCAGGCATGGGTGGCGGCACGGGAACGGGAGCTGCGCCGATCGTGGCAGAGGTTGCCAAAGAAGTCGGTGCGCTGACGGTCGGAGTTGTAACCCGTCCTTTCACTTTTGAGGGCAAACGCCGCACTAATCAGGCAGACGAAGGCATTTCTGGACTGCAAACCCGCGTTGATACGCTGATTATTATTCCGAACGACAAGCTGCTGACGGTCATCTCAGAGCAGACGCCTGTTCAGGAAGCATTCCGTGTGGCAGACGATATTCTGAGGCAAGGGGTGCAGGGTATCTCCGATATCATTACCATTCCTGGTCTGGTGAACGTGGACTTTGCCGACGTGCGGGCAGTGATGGCAGACGCAGGTTCTGCGCTGATGGGCATCGGGGTTGGTTCGGGCAAGTCCAGAGCTAGGGAAGCCGCCACCACCGCGATTTCTTCGCCACTGCTGGAATCGTCGATCGACGGAGCAAAGGGCGTAGTCTTCAATATCACAGGCGGTAGCGATCTCACCCTGCACGAAGTGAATGCGGCGGCTGAGATTATTTACGAAGCAGTAGACCCCAACGCCAATATTATCTTTGGGGCAGTGTTAGACGATCGGCTTCAGGGCGAAGTGCGAATTACGGTGATCGCGACCGGATTTTCGACTGAACCTCAGCCCCAGCCTGCTCAAACCTCTAGAGTGTCTCCCTTAAAACGAACGCCTCCTGCCCCGCCAACGATGACCCCGCCTCCGCAGCCGCTTCCCCCGACTTCAGAGCCGCGCACCAAACCGGGACTCGATATTCCTGAATTTCTTCAGCGTCGCCGTCCACCCAAATATTAAATGGCTGTCCCGACGCGTCCTTCACCCTGGACAATCGGGCTGATTTTGACGATCGGCGTGCTGTCGGTTTCTGCGTCGGCAGTTTTCATTCGGCTAGCATTGCAGGCAGCAGGCGTGTCAGGCGTGGGGTTTAGTTTGGTGCTAGCGGCAAGTCGGTTGACGATCGCCTCTCTCATCCTGGCTCCCACCTGGAGGAACTTTGCTGGCTTCAAGCTCTCGCCGCGCAGCTATAGCTTCTCGATCGCCGCAGGTGCATTTTTAGCAATTCATTTTGCCACCTGGATCGCGTCGCTGTCCTATACTTCGATCGCAGCTTCGGCAACGCTGGTGACGACCAATCCCGTGTGGGTTGCGCTGCTGTCCTGGCTCTGGCTGGGGGAAAAGCTAAACAAGCTGACGATCAGCGGAATTGCCGTGACGCTGCTAGGGGGCGGACTGGTTGCGCTGGGCGGAAATACCGCAATGGGCGCAGGCAGCAACCCGCTCTTGGGAAATGCACTGGCATTGATTGGCTCCTGGGCGGTCAGCCTTTACTTTTTGTTGGGACGAGAAGCACAGCAGCAGGGACTCTCGATCGGCAATCATCTCGTGCTCACTTACACAACAGCGGCTCTGCTCCTATTCCCTCTGCCGTTGCTGTTAGGTACAGGCTACACCGGGTATCCGATCGCCGTGTATGGTTATATTCTGCTAATTGCTTTATTTCCGCAGCTTATTGGACACAGCAGCCTGAATTGGGCAGTGTGCTGGGTATCGCCAACATTGGTGACGCTGACCATTTTGGCAGAACCTGTAGGGTCGAGTTTGCTGGGGGCGATCGTCTTTCAGGAGAATCCAGGTTTTGGGGTGCTCCTGGGAGCGATCGTGATTCTGAGCGGAGTTGCGATTGCTGCTTGGGGGTCGCGATCGGTTCAGGACCAGTAGGATGCTAACGGCATGGGCTTCCTGCATGCCCAAATTAAATCAGCGGTGGGATGGGCATCTGCTTTGGGCAAGTGAGGACACCCACCCCACTAATATTCCCCATTAATATTCAATTCAATCGGCGGGATGGCGGCGTTGATGCCAGTTCCAGGCATCACGGAGAATCTGGTGAATATCAGCGTGTTGGGGATGCCAGCCAAGGATTTCTTTTGCCTTGCCGCTACTGCCGATTAGAGCGGGGGGATCGCCGGGACGACGATCGCATTCCACGACTTTGATCTCTCGTCCGGTCACTTCTCTGGCAGCGTCGATCACCTGCTTCACCGAGAAACCGCTGCCGTTACCCAGATTAAATTTCGCACTCTCCTTGCCCTGCATCAGATATTCCAACCCCAGAACGTGCGCTGATGCCAGGTCTGTGACATGGATATAGTCACGAATGCAGGTTCCGTCGGGCGTGGGGTAGTCTGTGCCAAAGACGGAAATCGAATCGCGCTTGCCCAGAGCTGTCAGCAGCACCAGGGGAATCAGGTGAGTTTCAGGCTGGTGATCTTCACCGAGCCGTCCTTCGGGATCGGCACCTGCGGCGTTGAAATAGCGAAAACAGACCGACTTCAGCCCATAAGCCACATCAAAATCCGCCAGAATGCGCTCGACCATCAGCTTCGTTGCCCCATAGGGATTGATCGGGTTTTGAGGATGATCTTCAGGAATCGGCACCGCAGTCGGAATGCCGTAGGTGGCGCAGGTTGAGGAAAACACAAACTTTTTGATATTGGCAGCGACCATTGCTTCTAGCAGCGTCAGCGTTCCAACCACGTTGTTTTGGTAATATTTCGCTGGATCGGTCACGGACTCACCCACGTAGGCATAGGCAGCAAAGTGCATCACGGCAGCAATGTCACGGCTAGCGAAAAGCTGATCCATCAATGCCCGATCGCTTGTATCACCCACGATGAGTTCAACTTTCAGCACGTCTTCGACCAGTTCGCGATGCCCATAGACCAGGTTGTCGAGCACGACCACGTTATAGCCTGCCTGCTGGAGTGCTAGCACTGCATGGGAGCCAATGTAGCCTGCGCCACCCGTTACTAAGATCGTTGGTTTTGCCTCAGACACGTGCCTTCCCTCCTGATAATTGCTTACATCACCATAGCGATTTTCGTCGATCGATCGCCTCTGCCGCTTGGGGTTTGATTAATTCTTTATCGAACTCTAAAGCAAGAGCGTTTGCTTTTTGGCAAGATGAAGGCGCACCTCATCAGGACAGATTAGGAAGAAGAATGGCGGTGGTGATTGCAGGCGATCGAAGTGGAGTGGGAAAAACAACTGTCACGCTGGCGTTGCTGGCAGCACTGCGGCAGTGGGGATCAGTGCAATCTTTTAAGGTTGGACCCGACTATATCGACCCGATGTTTCACTCGTATGTGACCGGGCGATCGTGTCGCAATCTTGATCCGGTTCTGACTTCTGAGGCGTATGTGCAGCAGTGTTTCAGCCAGCAGACGCAAACGGTAGACTATGCGCTGGTGGAAGGCGTCATGGGACTCTTTGACGGGGCAGGAGCATCCGATTGGGCAAGTACCGCACATATTGCTCGTTTGCTCGATTTGCCCATCCTGCTGGTGCTGGACTGCGGCCGCATGGCACGATCGATCGCCGCTTTAGTCCACGGATTTCGATCGTTTGATCCCACTCTGCGGTTTGCTGGGGTTGTTCTGAATCGGGTCGGCAGCGATCGACATCTGGAACTGCTGCAAGCTTCCCTGGAACCGCTGAATTTACCGATTTTGGGTGTGCTGCGTCGTCAGGCAGAAATTACGATTCCCGATCGCCATTTGGGGCTGGTTCCGACGGATGAATTGCCGCAGATGCAGGATTTGCTCGATCGGTTGGGGACTCTGGGGCGGGAGGGGTTTGATTGGGAAAAGCTGTTGCCGTTGATCGAGGCGGGAAAGGGAATAGGCCCTCAGGCGAACCGCCCCCTAAATCCCTCTATTCTGGGGGATTTTGAGATGCAGCGTGTGGAAATTCCATCGAGCGGTATTCCTTCCTTTATGGCGACTGAAGCACAAACTGATCGGTTGCGGGTTTCGCTGGGCGAGAATCGTCCTCGCATTGCAGTTGCTCGCGATCGAGCGTTTAGCTTTTACTACGCGGACAATCTGGATTTGCTCGAAACGCTGGGGGCAGAGCTAGTTGACTGGAGCCCGTTAATTGATTCTGAACTGCCCGCAGGCGTGAACGGTTTGTATTTTGGCGGAGGATTCCCGGAGGTTTTTGCGGCTGAACTTGAGGCAAATTCTCAGGCACAGGCATCGGTGCGATCGGCAGTTTTAGCCGGAATGCCAACTTATGCAGAATGTGGGGGGCTGATGTATCTGAGCCAGGGTATTGTCGATTTTGAGGGGCAATCCTGGCAGATGGTGGGAATTTTGCCCACTATCGCCCAGATGGGCAAACGGCTGACCCTGGGCTATCGGCAGGCGATCGCCTTGCAGGACAGTCCTTTATTACCGCAACAGGCGATGGTTTGGGGACATGAGTTTCATCGATCGACTTTGACTCAGCCTCCAGTTCCACCGCTTTATCAGATCCGGGGTTATGATGCCACCAGTTCAGTTTCGACTGAAGGATGGCGGCTACATCAGGTTCATGCGTCCTATGTGCATCTGCATTGGGGTGGCGATCGCCGCATTCCATTCAATTTTTTGAGAGCTTGCGGGCAGTTTGAGTAGGGCAATGGCAGCCTGTGACCTGTAGCCATGTGTCAGCCATGCGTCGTTTTCGGTTCTTTCCTCCGTTCTTTCCATCATGTCCTTATCGATCGTGCTTGCTGAAATTCAAGAAGTGAGCCTGCCGTCTCAGGGGAGCTTTGAAGAAATTGTCGTTGGTTGGATTATTCTGCTGCTGGTGGCGACGGGGGTTGCGCTGCTGTCGCGCTGGTTTCGCATTCCCTATGTGACCGGATTAGTGCTGGCAGGTTTAGTTATCGCGCCCTGGATTCCCGATCGCGTCAGTCTTGATTCGTCGCTGATTTTGAATTTGTTTCTGCCGATCCTGCTGTTTGAGGCGGCGATCAATACCGATGTTAGTCGGCTCCGCAGCACGGTCAAGCCGATTTCGCTGTTGGCAGGTCCGGGTGTGGCAATTGCAACGGCGGTGACGGCGATCGGCATCAAATATGCCCTGAATCTGCCCTGGATTACGGCTCTGATTCTGGGCGTGATTTTGGCGATTACGGATACGGTGTCAGTGATTGCGGTGTTTAAGGAAGTTTCCGTTCCGTCGCGGCTGACGACGATCGTGGAAGGCGAAAGCTTATTTAACGACGGCGTTGCGCTGGTGCTATTTAATCTGGTCTTGCAGGCGAACCTGAACGGCTCTGTGACGATCGCCGATGGCTTTGAAGCCTTGATTGTGGTGATTGTGGGCGGTACGTTGGTGGGGCTGGCGTTGGGCTATCTGGGGGCAGGACTGTTTGCCCGATCGGATGACAATCTCAGTAGCATTCTGCTGACTGTGGCGCTGGCATTAGGTACGTTTCAGGTAGGTCACACGTTAGGAGTGTCGGGCGTGGTGGCGGTTGTGGTGGCAGGGCTGATGGTGGGCAACGTGGGGCAGTCGCGTCAGGTGGCAGCTTCTAACCGCGTCACGCTCTATAGCTTCTGGGAATACGCCGGATTTGGCGTAAACACGTTTATCTTTTTGCTGATTGGGGTGGAGGTGAATCTGATTTCCCTCTGGCAGACGCTTCCCGCCGTGCTGCTGGCAATTTTGACGTATCAAATCGGGCGAATTCTCGCGGTTTATCCCTTGCTGACCCTGGTAGGCTGGATCGATCGCCCCATTCCCCCTCGCTGGAAGCACGTTTTATTTCTGGGCAATATCAAAGGATCGCTGTCGCTTGCGCTTGCCCTCAGCCTTCCCGAACTGCTGCCTGGCCGCAGCGATGTCATTACGATTGTCTTTGGTGCAGTTCTTCTTTCCCTTGTCGGTCAGGCCTTGAGTCTTCCCTGGTTTGTGAAACGGCTCCGGCTTTCCGCAGTCTCCCCGACTCAGCAGCACACCGAAGAACTGAGGGCGCAGCTCATTATTGCCAAAGCCGCCCAGGATGAACTCGACAGCCTGCTAAAATCCGGCGTTTTGCCCAAAGCGATTTATGAGGAAATGCGATCGAGCTATCAGGTACAAATTGTGAAAGCCGAGAGAGCGTTGCGCGATCTGTATAACCAGTGGGCGATCGACGTTGCCACCGGAAAAGGACAATCTTCACGCCTGAACGGAATTCACCGTCGCTTATTGCTGGTTGAAAAGGGCGCATTGGCGGAAGCCGTTCGTCGGGGTATTTTGACCGATGACACTGCAAAAGATCAGCTTCGCCAGATTGATGAGAAACTGCTGAAACTGGGAGAGGATTAATGGCTTGTTTGGGAAAGCACTAGAATTTTGCTCACTATCCCAAATAAGCTTTGCGAATTCGCTCATCGCTCAATAACTTCGAGGCGTCGCTAGTCAACGTCATCTGCCCTGCTTCCAGCACATAGACCCGATCGGCGGTTTGCAGTGCCAGGTTTGCGTTTTGTTCGACCAGCAAAACCGTGACTCCAGCATCACGAAGCTGACGAATCACCGAAAAAATTTCTCGGACGATTTGCGGCGCGAGTCCTAAGCTCGGCTCATCCAGCAGCAGCAGACGGGGACGGCTCATCAGGGCACGGGCGATCGCTAGCATTTGCTGTTCCCCGCCGCTCAGAGTTCCGGCAAGCTGATTGCGTCGTTCGCCCAGTCGCGGAAAGGTGAGAAACTGTTTCTCGATATCCGATTTGATGCCGAGGCGATCGTTTCGTGTGAATGCACCCAGTTCTAAATTTGTGAGTACAGTCTGTCGTGCCAGAACTCGCCGTCCTTCCGGGCTGTGGGCAATGCCAAGCTTCACCATCTGACTGGGTGCGAGACGAGTGATCGCCTGTCCGCGATAGAAAATCTGTCCACGAACCGGATCGACCAATCGCGAGATCGCCCGCAGTGTTGTACTTTTGCCCGCTCCGTTTGCGCCGATTAGGGTGACAATTTCGCCCTCGGCAACATCCAGCGTCAGATCTTGCAATGCCTGAACTGCACCATAGTTCACGGATAAATTTTGGATTTGCAGCAGTGATTTTGCCATATTGATTTCTGATTGCCCCGTTTTTCAATCGCCCCATCTCAACGCCAAACGCTATTCACCCAGATAAGCCGTGATCACTGCCGGATCATTTCGCACCGCTTCAGGGTTGCCCAAAGCAATGAGCTGTCCAAAGTCGAGCACCGCAATTCGATCGCAGAGTCCCATCACTAGGGGCACATGATGTTCGATCAGCAGCACGGTCAGATTGAATCGATCGCGAATCTCCCGAATCAGATCGCTCAGTCCACCCTTTTCGTTCGTGTTCATTCCGGCAGCAGGCTCGTCGAGCAGCAAAAGCTGAGGTTCGACGGCAAGGGCGCGGGCGAGTTCTAGTCGTCGCTGGTCGCCATACGCTAGATTTCGGGCAGTTTGCTGTGCCTTGTCTGCTAACCCCACCAACTCCAGCAGAGAAAACGCTTTGAGCTGAGTTTCCTGCTCTTCAGCGATCGCTTTAGGCATTCCGACGATCGACTGCATCAGATTCGCATTGGTATGCAGATAGCGGGCAATGGCGACGTTTTCCAGCACTGAAAGATTGCCAAATAGCCGCAAATTTTGAAACGTGCGAGCAATTCCCCGGCGGGCAATTTGGTGCGGACGCTGACGGACGATCGATCGTCCCTGATAAAAAAGCTGTCCACTCGAAGGCGGAATTAAGCCCGTGATCACGTTAAACAAAGTCGTTTTCCCGGCTCCATTCGGACCAATCAACCCAAAAATTTCGCCTTGCTGAATGCCAAACGATACATTATTCACCGCAACTAAACCACTGAATCGTCGAGTAATCTGCTGAATTTCAAGAAGGAAAGACGTTTCGGAAACCATTGTTTTAATGGGGATTGGGAGAGAGGCGATCGGGTATCTGAGTGAGGATAAAGGATTTGCGCTCGTGTCTTTTCAGTCTGTTTTGGAATGATTTGTCTTGGAATGATTTGTCTTGGAATAATTTATTTTTGAAGGTTGTTTGAGGAGTAGTAGAAGATCTTGTATTGCCCCTCAATTCTCCAATGCTAGAGAACTTTGAAGTTCGTAAAAGGCTGAGTCCCCTTTAAAGTAGAGAGATTGTTAAATTAGAGAAATTATGGGAGCGGTTTGAGTGAGCTATCACGCTTTAAACATCTTCTTACAGGCATTTCAAAATTCTGCTTTAATTGGCTTTTTTTCACGCTTAAATCTGCCACCAATTTGCTTCAACAATTCTGGCGTGATAATGCCCTGTGGATAAAAAATGCTGCTGAGAACAATGAGTAATCCATAGAGAATCAGCCGACCATCTTGCAAAAAATCTGTTAGCCAAGCAGGTAAGCCTGCAATGCCGCCGATCGCCCTCAGCACTTCGGGTAAAGCAGTCAGCACCATGCCGCCCACAACCGGACCCACAAAAGTTCTTGACCCGCCGCTTAATACAAACGCAAGGTAAACAATACTGGCATCAAATGTACCCTGCCTCGCATTCCAGGTATTCAAAAAATGGGCACTAACCGCTCCCACAACTCCTGCTAAAACTGCTCCCAAGGTAAAGGAAAGAACTTTATAGCGTGTCGGATTAATGCCCACTGTGGCAGCAGCTAACTCATCTTCGCGAATTGCCCGCATGACTCGCCCAGTTTCAATTCGCTCCAGCCGATGGAGAAATACCATGCTTAGCAACAGCAAAGGTAAAGCAATCCACAAATAGCCGATTTGTGTAGAGAAAGGCTGCGGAATGCCGAAAATTCCCACTGCCCCACCCGTAATTTCTAAATTTAGCGAAAGCACTCTTAGAATCTCGACAAATGCGATCGTTGCAATTGCCAGATAAATTCCTCTCAATCGCAGAACCGGAATACCTAAAACTACGGCAAGGATTGCTGAAACGATCGCCGCAATTGCCATTTCAACAAACACATAAACTAGCGGAAAGGTGCTGCCAGAAAACTTAAAAACCTGAGTCGAAAGAATCGCCGCAATATAACCTCCTAACGCATAGAATCCGGGCGATGCCAGCGACAGTTGACCTGCCATAAGCGGCAAATAAACCGAAAGCCCCAGCATTGCCCCGAATAGCATGGAGACAATTAGAAAACCGTAGGTATTGAGGAAGGAGAGCATTGAGGGGTGGAGATGAGGAGGTAAGGAGATGGGGGTTAGACTTTTTGGGCGAAGGTGCGTCCCAGAAGACCCTGGGGGCGAACGAGGAGGACGATAAAGAGGAGGGCGAAGGCGATCGCTTCTTTGTAGCCTGAATAGTCGGCGGGGACGAAAGCCTCTGCCAAACCGATCACCAGCCCGCCCAAAACCGCTCCAGGAATATTACCTAATCCGCCTAGCACAATCACGCCTAAGCCTTTTAAGCCGAACGAGATGCCAAAATAGGGCCCGGCAATGCTGACGCTGGAGCCAACTAATGTGCCTGCAACGCCGCCGAGAAAGCCGCTGAGGAAAAAAGTTAGCGTGATAAATTTTTCGGTGTTAATGCCTAAAAGACTGGCGGTTGTTGCGTCTTCTGCAACAGCTTGCAGTGCCTTACCAATGCGCGTGAAGCTAATCAGATAGGTCAGGATTGCAACCAGAACGGCAGACACGCCAAAGATCACGACTTGAACAGTTCTAATCGGCACGGGACGATCGGCTGTGCCAAAGTTCACCGAAGCAGGTAAATTGCCGTAGATATTGTCAGAAAAGGTATAAATTTCTGCGCCGACGAGATACTGAATCAAATTGACAATTACCACTGCCATACCCAGACTCGAAACCAGCGTTAATAGCGAATCTGCCTTACGCTTTCGCAGCGAACGAAAGGCAAATCGCTCAATCAAAACCGAGGCGAATCCCGCAATTAAACTGCCAAAAATCAGGGCAAGCAGGAAGGGGAATTGAATCGGTAATGCTGCATTTGCCAATAGTCCATTAAATCCAAATTTGCCGCCCGTTAACGTGTAGGTAAAATAGGCTCCCAGCGTGAAAACGGCTCCATGAGCAAAGTTAATAATGCCAAGAATTGAGAAGATCAGCGTGTAGCCCAGAGCAAAGATGGCATAGACGCTGCCGATCGATAATCCATTGAGAAGCTGCTGCAGAAAGACGGTGAAATCCATAGGAAGAAGAAGCGAAGTCAATCAGGGGATCGATCGGGGTTTTAACAAGTTGTTTCAGGAGTCTTCGAGATCCTGCATTGCCCCCCACATTCCCTAATATTGGGGAACTTTGAACTTGAGAAGGCGTATTTCCTGCCAAGTTAGAGAGTTAGCAGAGCGAATTAAAGCACAATTGCGGCTTTTCAGAGATACTTTGATGCTTTATTTGACGCTTTGGAGGCGATCGATCCAATCAAAGATAGAGAAGGTAATACTCACCTTATCAATCTTGCAAGCCTCATCCTCAAAACCGTTTTCGACTCTGCTAAAAACAGATCCTTCTTCAGTCTCAAAATCCCTCATTAACGGGAAATTTAAGAAGCAACGCAGAACCTACGCGACTTCTCAAATATCCTACTACTTCAAGAATTCAAATCGTCCGTTATTGCCGTCCGCGTCCATCTTGATTTGTGCGACATAAAACTGGCTCTGCTGAATTTCGCCTTCAGGATCAAAGGCAATTGAACCGATCGGCGTTTCGTAGTTGCCTGCCAGAATTTCTTTGTTGAGTTCCGATCGCAGTTGCTCTAGCGATAGAGTATTGAGCTTGGTTTTGTTATCAAGTGATTTGAGTGCTTCAACAAACACCTGAACGCCTGTAAATGCCTGGGCACTAAACTGAGGCGGCTCTTTCTGATTTTGTGATTTGTAGGCTTCGCGGAATGCTTTGTTAATCGGATTATCAAGTTCCGGGCTGTATGCTTGAGCAATCAAAATGCCGTCGCAATCTTTCTTGCAAACCGGAAAGATGTTCGATGTATTCAAACCGTTACCACCAATAATCGAGCCCTGATAACCCAGATCGCGAAGCTGCTTCACCAAGTTGCCGCCGTCTGCTGCCAAACCAGAAATAATCACCAGTTCAGGATTGGTATTAATGGCATTTGTTGCTTGAGTTTGAAAATCGGTGTCCGTCGTCTGGAACTTTTGCACCGTGGTGAGATTCAGATTCGCTTCCTTCACAGCATTCTGAAACGTTTCGGTTTCTGATTTGCTGAAGGCATCATTTTGAGCAAACAGAACGGCAACGTTTTTGATGTTGGGATTGATCGTCAAAGCCGTCTTTAGCGCGTTTGGAGCCACAACCGCAACCGGAGCCGACACCCGCGCAATATATTCGCCGATCTGGGGAATTCCCTTTGCCGTATTCGATGGAGCCAGTACTGGAACTTTAGCGCGATCGGCAACTGGATCGGCAGCAAACGCCTGCTGGGAAAGGGTTGGTCCGACAATACCGACCACTTTGTCTTGAGTAATCAGCGCGTTAAAAGCGTTAATCGTGCCCTGCTCATCGCCTGCGGTGTCCTGGAGTACGAGCCTGATCGGAGTTCCGTTCACGCCGCCTTGGTCATTGAAGTAGGTTTCAGCAATTTTTGCGCCAAGTACCTGTTCCTGACCTAACAGAGCAACGTTGCTGGTTTGCGCTACGGCGACCCCAATGGGAATTGCATTCCCTGTTGCCCCAGAACCGCCCGATGAACCAGTCGAGGCTGCCTGGTCAGGCGTATTCGTTTGGGCACAGGCAACAATCAGAGAAAACGTGAATAGAGACAGCAGTAATTTTGTAACGATTCTTCTTGAAAACATTTTTAGGAATCTCCAATCGAATTTTATTTATTAAGGATTTGTGCTTTGCGGTCAGTTGTTAATTAGCCGTCCTTATTTTTGAAATCAACTTTAGCCGTCGATCGCTTTTGCAACTGCAATGAGAACTCAATGTAGGGGTAGAACTCCTAATTCGGAGAACGACTTCCTAGCCCTCTCGATTCTGATATTCTCAGCAGCCTGGCGACAGCAACCTAATCGATCGCACTCATCCTGTCTCAGTAGGATTTCATCTCAAACGAATAGCCCCAACTCAATCAAATCAGCCGAGCCAATTCGATTAGGAAAAATCTTACCTAATCAAAATTGATTCAACTGAATCTAGACGATCTCTTAGTTTATACGCAGCTTTGATATGACTTGAATGATTATTACAAAGACTTAATCGGGCAGGCTTAAATTGTGAGTTTATTCACCCAGACTGTATTCGCCCAGTCTGTGATGCGATAGCAAAAGCATAAATTTCTACACTATTCAAAAATTATTTAAGAACCCTCGAAAATCACTCGATCGCCCCAGAATTCCTGCAAGCCTAAATACTGCCCTACCTAATTCCCCCTTATCTCCTTATCTCCCCATTCCCTTATCTCTCCACCCCCTGCATATAATCAATCACCTGATGCAACACCCCCGGCTTCGTCACCATCAGCACCGTCGAGTCACCCTCAATTACCGTATTGCCGTTGGGAATGATCAGATCCTCATGCGGGTGTGCCTGATAGCCAATAATCAGCAGTCCTTCGGGAAATTGGGGGTCTTGCGCTAGCTCTACCAAACGATGACCGACGATCGCCGAAGTTGAGGGAATTGGCAGCTTTAAGACTTCGATCTGATCCTGCTCAAAGTGCATCATTGACTCCACCTGGGGATACTCGATCGCATTCACCATTGTGGAAACTGCCAGATCCACCGCATTGGTAATCGATGTTGCTCCGGCAATCCGATAGGGTTCGGCGAAGTCGCGATGGCGCATTCTCACCAGAATTTGCGGCACGCCGTAGTGTTTCGCCAGGGCAACCATTGCCAGATTCAGCGCATCTTCTCGTAGGACGGCAGCGAGCACATCTGCTTTGCGAATGCCTGCTTCCATCAGCAGATCAGTACTCACCGCACTCCCTTCAAATGCCATCACGCCGAGCTGCTCACGGGCATAGCGACAGGCAACCGGATCGATGTCAATCAGGGCGATCGTGTGTCCCAGATCGACCAGCCTTTGCGCCAGGTTTAGTCCCATTAGTCCGGCTCCGCCAATCAAAACGTACATTCACCCTCCGATATTCGCAAATTGAGGCAAGCGGGCATTGAACGAGATCAAGATTCAAGTAACGAGATTCAAGCAGGATTGATGAATGAAATTAGTTCACCGCAGACACGATCGCCGGATGGAAATAGAACGCGGCTCCCAAAACGGTATAAGTTGCCAGCAGCAGCACGCCCTCCAGCCAGTTCGATCGCCCATCTAAGCTAATCAGGTTCGCAATAATCACGGCGATCGTCACAGCAACGACTTCAAACAAATTGAAATTCAAATCCATTGGCTGTCCGATCGCCTGCCCAACCAGCACCAGTAGCGGCGCCACCAGCAGCGCAACCAGCAGACTTGATCCCATCGCTACCGAGACAGACAGATCCATATTGTCTTTCATCGCCACCCGCACGGCAGTCACATATTCGGCAGCACCCCCTACCAGCGGCAGCAAAATCACGCCTGTAAAGAGCGGGGTGAGTCCCAATCCGGCTGTCGCTTCCTCAACCGCACCCACAAAGATCTCAGACTCAAAGGCAACTCCGATCGTCGCAGCCAGCAACACGCCAATCCAAAGGGTTAGATTCGGTTTCTCATGCGGTTCTCCCGATTCGCCTTCTTCCAGGTCAGCCAGTCCAACTTCATAAAGATAGCTGTGCGTCTTTAGCGAAAACAGCAGCGTCAGCGCATAAACCGCAATCAGGACGATCGCCACCGTTGCCGAAAGCTGGCTGATCGCCTGGGGCGCAACCCCCTGCGAAGTCGAAACTACCGTTGCCGGAAGCACGATCGCCGTTACTGCCAGCGTCATCGTTGAGCCGTTCACCCGTGCCACGATCGGCTTAAATTCCTGCTCTTTGTAGCGCAGCCCGCCCAGCAGCATCGACAACCCCATCACCAGCAGCAAATTGCTAATAATTGTTCCGGTAATGCTGGCTTTCACGATTTCCACCAAGCCTTCCTTGAGTGCAACCAGCGCGATGATTAGCTCTGTGGCATTGCCAAATACCGCATTCAGCAAGCCCCCGATCGACGGACCCGAAACAACCGCAACTTCCTCGGTGGCAGTGCTGAGCCAGATCGCCAAAGGCACGATCGCGATTGCGGCAGTGAAAAACACGGCTAAAGCACCCCACCCTAGCCGCTCGGCAGCGATCGAAATCGGAATGAAGATAAGCAAACCGAACGAAGTCAAATTTTTAATCGACATAGCAGACAGACGAATAGAACTGGGCATCCTGCAATCAAGACGCTGCCCTCTAGCATGACTCAAGTTTACTTTTCGCTCAAGAATGTGAGTGGCTGCGATCGCCCTGCAGGGGAAATTGTTTTGCATTGTAATGATGCTGTTTGATCAGAGCAGCACACGAACCACCGCTCTAGGGACTGTCGCTTCGTGCTCAAAAATCGCGATAGCCCTTGATTTCCTTGCTAGAATGCCGCTTTCGGTGGATGTCATTAAGCAATCCTACTTCTTAGGCTGTAATACAATTGCTCTATTCAGCCTGCTTCATTAGAGGATGTTTAAGAAGTATCAAAGGTGCTGCCTTTGCCCCCAACCCCCAATCTAAGGGCTTCCGATGCAGTCTTTACTTTTGTTCAAAGTTCCCTAATCCTGGGCTTCAATCCCAGGCTTTTGCCCACTGTATTCCATTCAAAGTCCATTCAAGTCTATTTAAAATCTCCCTTGATAAGGAACAGAAAGGGAAACTGTGGGGGCGGTTCGAATCACTATCTCCACTTTTCAAACCTCTTCTGAAACAGGAGTTAGCTGATTTTGAGACAGACGACCGATTGCCCTGGGGCATAGGTTCTCATTCAGTAGTTCTCATAAAGTTTTCAGAAGTCCAACATTCATAATTTCTTCGTTACACTTATTCATAGTCTGTTAGTTCATAGTCTTGTTACCCACCCTTTTCAAGTTCTAACCGCTAATCTAATCGATCTCATGGCTGAGACTCTCACTAAACTGACCTACCAAGCCTTGCAGCAAGGCAAAAGCATTTTTAGCGTCGCTCATAAAGCAATCAGCACGCAAGCGATGCACCTCTTTGCTCCCAACGCTAAACAGGAGGTCGAACCTTGGACGCCTGAGCTGTTGGCGACGGTGCAGCAGCGCATGGACAAAATTCTGGCGCAGGACTGGCAGGATGCAGAGCAGGGCATTTACCCCGAAAGCCTGCTGTTTGATGACCCATGGGATGAGTTCGTGCTGAACTATCCCACCGTGATTCTGGACATGATTGGCATCTGGGAGCGGATCGGCGGCAAACGCTATCAAGAGTTCGATCGCGACATTCAAAAAGACGCCTATCCCCGCTACTATCTGCAAAACTTCCATTACCAGACTGACGGCTACCTAAGTGATCATTCCGCCAACCTTTACGATTTGCAGGTCGAGCTGCTGTTTAATGGGGCGGCGGATGCGATGCGGCGACGGGTACTGGCTCCCCTGAAGCAGGGACTCAGCGCGTTTGACGTACCACCTCATCAGATTCGGGTGCTGGATGTTGCCTGCGGAACAGGGCGCACCCTTCGCATGATTCGCGGAATGCTGCCGGATGCGGCTCTGTTTGGCACGGATCTCTCTCCGGCTTATCTCCGCAAGGCAAATCAGTTGCTCTCTCAACGATTACCCCTTGGGGGAACCGCAAAGCAATCGGGCGAACTGCCTCAGCTAATGCAGGCAAATGCCGAAGAACTTCCCTACCAGGACAACTTCTTCCACGGTCTGACCTGCGTTTTCCTGTTCCACGAACTTCCCGCAGAGGCGCGTCAGCAGGTGATTCAGGAATGTTTCCGGGTACTGCAACCGAGCGGTACTTTGGTGGTTTGCGATTCGATTCAGATGAGCGATTCACCCGAACTGGCTCCCGCAATGCGAAACTTTCCAATCATGTTCCACGAGCCGTATTACCGCCACTATGTCACCGACGACATGACGACACGGCTGGAAAAAGCTGGGTTCATCGTTGCTGAACCGGAAGTTCACTTTATGAGCAAATATTGGGTTGCCCGCAAGCCTTCGTAGGAAAGGGCTGAGAGCCTGTTTGAGAAGTCGCAAAGCTTTCGATCGCCCCCTAAATTTCCTAACGTTGGGGAGCTTGAGCCATAGACCGGGCTCGGTTCCCTATCCAAGCATCACTTCTCACCCGTCCCCACCCCTCGATTCCCTGACTCATCCCCCCATCTGTCCATCCACCCCCTACTCCCCCACCTTAAACCGATGACAGTCACGTACCCACGCAAACTCACCAGTTCCTTTGGCTCCTTCAGTGCTCGTGATGTGCTGAAAATGGTTGTTCAAGACCGGGAACTGCACCTACTCACCCTTAACCGCTACCGCTATAGCGAACAGCGAAGCTGCAAGGACTTAACTGACGTAATCGAACAGCTCAATGGCAAATGTCCTGAGCTAATCCGCGATTTGTCGCACCATATTTCAGATGAGTCTCGCCATGCCATGTGGCTAACGGATTTGCTAGTTGATCTGGGTGCAGAAGTGAATACCCCGCCCGGTGCATCCTACATTGACGAGTTCGAGCGGTTGCTCGATCGCGAATACCTCAACGCTGAAGAAAATCTGGATGACGGCCTTATCTCTGCACTGGCAGCGATCAATGTCACGGAAAAGCGCGGCTGCGAGTATTTCTCTGCTCATATCTATGCCCTGAAGCAAGCTCCCCAAACCGAGGAAAACATCAAAATTCGAGAGACGATCGAGCGTATCCTGCCCGAAGAAGCGGGTCACGTTCGCTGGGGCAACCGCTGGTTGGGAAAACTGGCAGATCAAAGTCCTGAACATCGGCAGAAGGTCGAGCAGGCAAAACGCAAATATGCGGCGATCGAGCAGGCAGCGTTTGAAGGTGGTATGGACATCACCCTTGGCGCAGAGCTACGGCGCGTTGGCAAATTGGTGGATATCGCCAATACCCTTCCACTGTGGCAGCGGGCAGGCTATTTGATGGAACGTCTGCCCCAAACCCTGCTGGCTCCCGATCTTCAGCAAACCCGACTCATGGCAGTGCAGCGAGTGATGGAGCGCGACCCCAAAGCCCTGATGGAACGATTTGTCCCAATGTTTCTCAGCAGTCTAACGCGCAACACTCAGCAGACCTCAAAGTAGATTCTGCATTAGCACATTGAATCTGGTTGGATCTGAATCGTTGGGGCGATCGTCAACAAGGATGTTTGAACAGTTCAAATCATCCCCTGATCCGCCCCTACCCCCTAAATTTCTACCCCATAAATACTGAGGGAACCTGGCTCCCTTGCGATTTCAAAGTCCCCCCTCGCTCTTTTAGAGCGGCAAGTAATTAATGGGGAATTATAGGGAGCCATCTAGAACCTCTCACCCGGCTCAAGCTCCCTTTAACAATGCTCTAATTTGCATTTGGGAAGTGGTCGATCTGGGCATAGCCGCTAAAGATCAGCGATTTGCCCTGGGTTTCGAGACGATTAATTCGTAACATTACCCCATCCAGATCAAAGCGATCGAGATCAACCATATTATTTAGCACTTGCGCGAAGGCTTCGGTCACCACTTCCGCGAGTCCGCGCGCCGAGTCGGCGATGCCCTCCGGGTTGAATTTCGGGTTTTGAAAGGCGATTCTGCGCCGCTTTTCCACAGCAAGGGTTGCCGTAAGCTGAATTGGCACGTCACTCTGGTTAGGCAGATCGGTTTTGGCAGCAATGCTGACTTGATTATCGGGCAACAGTCTAAGCTGAATATCCCGAAAGGAAACTGGCTCTCCGCCTGAGAGACTGGTCAGCTGTTCCAGATCGACCTGATAGAGCTTCTTCTGAACCAGCTCTGCTTGAAATGCCCGATTAATACCGTCTTCATTCAAAACGACTTGAGCCACTGCCTGGGTTGGCTTCTTCAAGCGAAGCTGACCCCCTAGCACCGAGCCGAAGTCGATCGAGACTGCGTCGGTTTCAAACGACATCTCCTCAACTTCAAACTGGCGGCGAATCACCAATCCGCGACCGCTCATCTTGAAATTATCAATGCTGCCTTGAAGCAATTTGCTAGAAGGATAGCAGCGCACTGCAACTTCGATCGACTCACACTGCGAAAAAAGGTGGCGAATCGACTGGGTTGCGGCGGCATTGAGCATCCGTTCTCCAAAATCCATACTTGAAGTCCCGGAACTGCTCTTAGGATTTGTAAAACTACCAAACATCAGGATGCACTCGTTAGAAACGCGCTTTTAAGTTCCGTCTGTCCCTCCCGTTGTAACAAAATATTACAAATGCGACAACTAAAGCAAATACCAATTCCCTGACAGTGGATTCACAAAAACTAATCAGATTGCTCGGTCTACCCGGGTTAACCGTTGTCCTGCCTTGTTTTGGCTTCCCGTGTACCGGTTCCTCTGCTGCCAATAACCAGTTTACAAGCTGGCTTTCTGGCGAAAAGCTGTTCAAAGCATCGCCGATCGCTCTAATCTAGAGAGGAAGTGCGACCCTAACAGAGCGTTGATTCTGCTTGGGTTGTTCCGCATCCTTGCTAATCTCTGAATTGACTGGACATTGAGCGTGCCCAAAGCTGGCATTATTTACAACGATATCAAACCGATCGCCTGTCGCATTGCCCAGGAGTTAGCAGATAAGCTGACTGCCCTGGGATGGGAAGTTTGTCAGGCGACCGGACAAGGCGGCATCTTGGGATACTCGAAGCCCGGCCGTCCGGTTTGCCATACGCCGATCACCCAGCTTACCCCCCCTGGCTTTGATGAAGACATGGCATTTGCGATCGTCCTAGGCGGCGATGGCACGGTTCTGGCGGCATTCCGGCAGGTTGCGCCCCATGAGATTCCGCTGTTAACGGTGAATACAGGGCACATGGGCTTTCTGACCGAAACCTACGTGAACTACCTACCGCAGGCGATCGAGGCAGTCGTCGAAGGCAAGTACGAAGTCGAATCACGGGCAATGCTGACAGTGCAAGTCTGGCGCGATGGTGGACTGATGTGGGAGGCTCTTTGCCTAAATGAAATGGTGCTGCATCGGGAACCGCTCACAAGCATGTGCCATTTTGAAATCGAAATTGGGCGACATGCCCCGGTCGATATTGCGGCAGACGGCATTATTATTTCAACACCAACCGGATCAACCGCCTATTCTCTGTCGGCAGGGGGTCCGGTGATTACTCCGGGTGTGCCTGTGTTGCAGCTTGTGCCCATTTGTCCTCACTCGCTGGCATCGCGGGCACTGGTATTTGCTGATCATGAGCCAGTGGTGATTTATGCGGCAAACCGCGACCCGCTGGTCATGGTCGTGGATGGCAATGCCGGCTGTTCGGTGCTGCCCGAAGATCAGGTGCGACTGCTGCGATCGCCCTATGCGGCTCGGTTTATTCGCCTGCGACCCAATGAATTTTTCCATGTTTTGAGAGAAAAGCTAGGATGGGGACTACCCCATGTAGCAAAGCCCACGTCAGTCGAGCTACCGTAGGCGAAAAGCTACCTAAAGCTATCGGCTGAGTGCTATCGAAAAAGGAGTGTGAGACCTGATGAGCAGTCTGGCTCAGGAGCAAAATCCAAAGGTTCTCGTGATTGAAACCGATGAAATGCTGGCGCAGCACGTCAGCTCTGATTTGCGCGAATCGGGATACGACCCGTCGATCGCCTACGATGCGGCAACAGGTTTGCGTCAGGCAAAGGAAATACAGCCCGCCCTGGTGGTCGTTGATCGGCTGCTGGCAGGAGATTCGGGGCTGTCATTGTGCAGTCACCTGCGGGCAACCGGGGCACGAATGCCTGTTCTGCTACTGATGGGGCGCGACGCACTGGAGGATCGAGTTGCCTGTTTGCAGGCGGGCGCAGACGACTATTTTCTGAAGCCTTACCGCAGCGATGAATTTCTGAAACTGGTGCGGCTTTATCTGCAGTCTGATGTGCCCAATCATGAGCAGTTGCGCTTTGCAGATCTGGTATTAGACCTGGCAACGCGGCGAGTCTTTCGCAGCAATCGGGTAATTGATCTGACCATGAAAGAATTTGAGCTGCTGAAATATCTAATGGAGCATCCCCGTGAAGTCCTGACCCGCGAACAGATTCTCGAAAACGTTTGGGGCTATGACTTCATGGGCGAGTCGAACGTGATTGAAGTGTACATTCGCTATCTGCGGCTCAAAATTGAAGACGAAGGCGAGAAGCGGCTGATTCAAACCGTACGCGGCGTGGGCTATGTGCTGCGGGAATCGTAATTCCGGCTGAGGTTGTGGTAAACTCCCGGTGCGAAGCAGTTCCCCTCTGGGGGAATCGCGTTTTATCCGAGGGCAGGTTGGCGTGAATCGAATCTATCGGCTTCAGGCGGTGCGAAGCAGTTCCTCTTTTGGGGTAATTGTTGCGGTCGTGTTTCTCACGATTTTGCTTAGTGCAGGCATCAGTCGGGCAGAACCCGTGATCAATCGCGTGACGCAGGAAGGGGTTCTTGCGATCGGCGTACGAACCGATGCCTTTCCCTTTAGCTATTTTGACGCGCAGGGACAGCCCGCTGGATTTTCGATCGATCTGGTGGCTCGGATGAAACAGCGTTTAGAGTCCAAGCTGGGGCGATCGGTGCGGTTTCAGTTTGTCGAAGTGAGTCCTGCAAATCGCTATGACACATTGCAACAGGGCAAAATGGAGCTGCTGTGTGACTCTACCAGCTTTTCCCGCAGTCGGGCGATGAATGCTCAGTTTTCGATCGGCTATTTCCAGACTGGAACTCAATTACTGGTCAAAGAAGGGAACACGTTTGGCAATCAATTTCGGATTGGCGTTATCTCAGGCACCACAAATGCCGACAGCGTCAAACGTCGCCTTGCCTTTGCAGAATTTGTCGATTTACCCGATCGCGCAACGGGAATGCAGGCTCTAGAGCGAAATCGGATCGATGCCCTTGCCAGCGACGGTATTTTGCTAGAGGCAATGCGGCGTACCAGCTCTGAACCCGATCGCCTCACGGTCATTCCGCGCACGCCCTACGACGAGCAAACCTATGCGTGTCTGCTGCCGCCAGGGAACGATCGCTTTCAAGCTGCCGTCAATGCAACCCTGACTGACTTTATGCAGGGCGTCCTCGATCAAAATCCAGAAGACCTGGCTCTGTTCGATCGCTGGTTTGGTGCAACGGGAGTTGTGCCTATCGATCGAGAACCCGTCCTCGATTTCTTTCGCCGTATCGTTGAGGCTGGAGATAATTCAAATCTCTGAGGCGGCTTTTAGAGAAGTGTCTAGTGAGGATTTAAGGTTCTCCATCGTCCCCTAAATTCCCTTTCCCCTGATTCCCCTGATCCGATGATTGCCTTCATGTCCCTTCCTCTGCCGTCCCTGCTTAGCGTTAGTTTAGGTATCCTGCTGTTAGGCTGTACCCCTCCGCCCCAGTCTTCCCAGTCTTCTCCCGGTGCCGCACCTGTTACCCAAACGCCGCCTGCTGCCAGTCAGCCCGCGAATCAACCTGCTCTAAATCGACCTGCTGCCCCCCAATCTGCCACCAACCCACCTGCAGGACAAATGCTGCCGATTACTGCTGAGGCAACGATGCGCGGACAAAAGATTCAGCTTGAGGTTGCCCGTACTATTCGCGAACAGGCAATGGGGCTGATGTATCGCCCTGCCTTACCTGACGATCGCGGAATGCTGTTTCCGTTTAATCCGCCGCGTCCGTTGCAGTTCTGGATGAAAAATACGCCGCAGCCGCTCGACATGGTGTTTATGCTGAATGGCGAAGTGAAGGCGATTGCACCGAATTCTCCACCCTGCACAACTGACCCCTGCCCGACCTACGGCACAAATGAAGCGGTGAATCAAGTCATCGAACTCCGAGCCGGACGCGCTGCGGAACTGGGGCTACAGGTGGGCGATCGGGTTGAAATCCGCTATTTTAACCAGCCGATCCAGTAATTCGATACAGTAATCCTAATTGTGAAATCAGACGATCGATCAAATCGATCAACAGGGTCGGGGGCTTTCACCGTTCCTGTATCCCGGATTGCTTAAATGCAGCCGATCCATACTGCCGGATTGCTTGACGCATCCAAGCAGCAGTCATCCAAGCAACAAAAAAGCCAGGAATCAACCTGGCTCAACATTATGATTTATTAATTCAATTTTCGACTGGAAAGCCGTTTAGCCTTCCTGATCCACTTCGTCGCTGACCTGACCACCGCGACCCAGCACCTTGACCACCACACGATCGGGATCGCCCAGCACCGTGATACTTTCGGGGAGCTGAAGCTGATTTACATGGATCGTATCCCCTGCATGCAGATCAGAAATATCCACTTCGATCGTCTCAGGGATGTCGCCCGGGGCACAGGAGATTTCCAGTCCGTTCAGCACTGTATCGAGTGCGCCGCCTTCTTGCTTCACACCAATCGCCGTTCCAACAAAGTGAAGCGGTACAGTAACTTGCAGAAACTCTTGCTGACCCACTGAGAAAAAGCTGAGATGATATAGGCTACCGCGCCAGGGGTGTGCTTGCACTTCGCGCAGGAGGGCTTTGCCGCTCCAGGGTAGGTCGGTGACGTTGAGGGTAATCAGCGTATTGTTGAGCGATGCTTTTTTGACCAGCAGTTCTGCCGCTTTCAGATCCATGACTAGCGAGACAGATTCTGCTCCGTTGTGACCGTACAGCACTGCCGGAAGCTGTCCTTCACGGCGCATAGCGTTCGGTTTGCTCCCTTCGGGGCGCTTTTGACATTCGATCGTAAGTTCCATAAGTAATTTCGCGATTACAAGATCAATAGTGGACAAAACTTTTTGGAAGAACTTCCTGGGAGACTTTTTCCGCAGGAATCTATCCTCTGACCCCGGCTTGCTGGCTCCCCTTGTCGTAGAGCAGTGCCCGTTTCGGTCCGTGAATCGGGTCTTCTACAATGATAGTTTGATCGCGGCTTGCCCCTAGCGAAACAATGGCGATCGGCACTTCCATTAACTCTGCCAGAAACTTGAGATAGTCGAGTGCCTGGGGTGGCAGATCATCTAACGTGCGGCAGTCGGAGGTCGATCGCTTCCAGCCAGGCAGCGTTTCGTAAACCGGACGACAGCGGGCAAACTGACGCGCATTCGTGGGCAAATCATCGCAGCGTTGTCCATCAATTTCGTAGGCAACGCAGACTTTGATTTCTTCCAGCGCATCCAGCACATCGAGCTTGGTAATTGCTAAACAGTCTAGACCGTTAATTCGCACCGCATAGCGACCAATCACGCTATCAAACCAGCCACAGCGACGCTTCCGCCCGGTGGTTGTACCAAATTCTGCGCCCCGCTTGCACAAGAGTTCGCCCATTTCGTCCTCTAATTCAGTCGGAAATGGACCTTCGCCGACACGAGTTGTGTATGCCTTGGCAACGCCGATAACGCGATCGATAATCGTGGGACCAACGCCCGCACCAATACAGGCTCCCCCCGCCACCGGATTCGAGGACGTGACATAAGGATAGGTGCCGTGATCCAGGTCAAGCAATGTACCTTGCGCTCCCTCAAACAGAATATTGCGCTTTTGGCGCACTGCTTGAGCAATTCGCAGCGAGCTATCGACCACATGGGGACGCAAGCGATCGGCATAGCCCAGATATTCCTCGATCACTGCATCGGGATCAAGCGGCGGCAGGTTGTACAGCTTTTCGAGGATGACGTTTTTATATTCCACCGTCCAGCGCAGCTGCTTTCGCAAGCCTTCGGTGTCCATCAGGTCGATGACGCGAATGCCAATCCGCTCTGACTTATCAGCGTAGGTTGGACCAATGCCGCGCTTAGTAGTGCCGATCTTATGGTTGCCTCTGCGATCTTCGGACGCCTGATCGATCAGTCGATGATAGGGCATCGTGACGTGCGCCGTTTCGGAGATCAGCAGATTCTTGGCAGAAACGTTGAGGGATTCGAGCTGATCGAGTTCCTGAATCAGCACTTTAGGGTCGATCACCGTGCCGCAACCGATAATACACTCTGTTGCGGGATACAGAATTCCTGACGGAATCAGGTGAAGCTTAAAGGTTTTCCCCTGCACGACCACGGTATGTCCAGCATTAACACCACCTTGATACCGCACCACCACATCCGCTGATTTGCTCAACAAATCGGTGATTTTCCCTTTTCCCTCATCGCCCCACTGGGCACCAATGACGACTACGTTAGCCAAGATCCTAGTTCCGGTGAAAGTTCACACAAACTCTAATTATCGGCAAAATACGGACTCAATGTCAACCAAATTCCGATTCATGTGCATGCGGGGATTTTAGCGATCGCCTGAGGTGAGGCGGTGTTGATAGCGTGGGAGAGGGGCAATCAAGGGCATCGAGGGTGGGGCATATCGGAGGGTTGAAGGGAACTTGCAGGTTAAAGTCTGTTCAAAATACCGTATCAATACACCGTAAAGATGCAAGAAAATTTCGCTTTTACAAGCTTTGCCTGGTTAAGGTAGGGGGACGAATAACCGGATGTAAAATCTGACTACTGAGGCGATTCGGGCAATGAACGACAGTAAAGCCTTGTTTGACTACTGGTATGAGCAGGTTCGGCTGAAGAATCATGAGCTAGTTCAGGTTGCGGGACATGTTGAGACCTATAAGCTGCGCCACGAATGTACCAACTACGATGAGCTCCGCTTGAGCCGTGAAGTTCAGCTTTTAGAGGAGCCAGAGCGCAGCAAAGTTATTGCCATCATTAAATATGAATGCACAGCTAAAGTTTTACAGTACCGGGCAGGTCGGTTGCGCGATCGCGCTAATCAGCTTTCAGAAACTTGCGGTGAGCTAGAAACCCAAAAAACGAAGCTGCTTCGCTTGATTCAGGCATTGCAGGCAAAGCTGTTTGGCAAAGATAAAGAACTGGAGCAGTATAAAGCTCGCATTGCGATCCTGGAAGCCGAGAATGCAGCCCTTCAAGCCGATGCCGAGAATAGCCAGGCTGAAGTACAACTGCGAACAGAGCTAGAAAAGCTTCAGAAACAATACGATGCCGTTGAAAAGCGTAGGCGTGAACTTGCTCAAAACAACAAGAGTTTAGGCGGCAGAGTTGCCCATACGCAGCGTTATAAACGACAGCGAGATGAAGCAATGATTCAGGTGAAAGAGCTACGAGCGCAGCTTCAATCGCTCACCCATGAGAATCAGCAGCTCCGTGCTGAAAACGATCGGCTCCGTCTTGCTTTGAACAGGGTGGAGAATCAGGCAGCTCTCTAGAGCGAGGATTTTATTGTTATGAAACTTCAGGAATTAAAAGCAAAGGTCTACGAGCTAGCAGGGGTGACAACTCCTAAACCGCTCAAAGCAAAGTATGAGTCAATTAAAACGCTAGATTTGCGCCGTAAAGCCTCCTGGGAAAAAGCATTGGCAATTGTTCAGGAGCAGCAAAACAGCTTTGAGAACTGGGTAGAAAATCCGCCGGATGAATACCAAGAGCTATTTGCCCAGATTAAAACTGTCTCGGCAGACTACAGTGAAAAGCTTGAAAAAGTGAAGCAGATCGGGCAGGAAGTTGCTGTCATGGCTGACAGTCTTGAAGAACTTTCGCACGAGTACCAGGAAGAAGCCGATCGCCTCCAGCAAGAAGTGATTGCAGCCAAGCAAGCGGCGGAGCAGTCCCAGCTAAATTAGCCTGAAGTCGCCGAGTAGAACGGTTGCGATCGCGCTTCAGCTCCTAATTCTGCACAAAATCTCCTCTGACCCAGCCTGTCGCACCCGACTCAAACTGGACACTGTACCAGGTGTAGCCGTCTGCTCCCTGAGTGCGATCGACAATGCGAACCGGATCGCCTGCGTAAGCCGTGGTTTGAACCGGGGCATCAATATCAGCAGAGGCTCGGACGTTGATCGATGCGTCGGGATCGCTGGCAGTTAGGGTACTGGATTGAGAATTAGGCGATTGAGAGGATTGAGCCGTTTCAGGACTGGCTTCGGAAGTTGGGCGATTTGCGCTGGGCTGGGTGGTGCTATTGGGGGCTGAGGCAATGGAGCTGGGTTGGGCAGCGCTGTCGGAAGTTGTTCCGCCGGTTGGGGAACTGTTTGAAACTAAGTCCCCACGTACCCATCCGGTCACGCCTGCTACGGTTTGTACGTTATACCAGGTGTAGCCATCACTGCCCGAACTGCTGCTTAAAATTTGAATCGATTCGCCGCTACTGCCAACTTCCTGAACCGGGGCATCGACACTGGCACTGGTGCGAATGTTGATCGGCGATCCGTCGGCCGTGTTGAGTGTGCCGCTTCCGGTTGCCTGAGTTGCAGAGCTGGGCTGGGGCGAAGGAGAGGCGGCTGGGCTGGCGGTTGGGCTGGCGGTTGGACTGGTTGAAGGGTTGATGCCGGGGGTTGGGCTTTCGGATGCCTGGGCAACTGGCTGAGCGTCTACCGTGCCGCCAACAAGCTGAGCAAACTGCTGTGCCTTTTCATAGCTCGTAAAGCTGGCAACTTGAACGGTCGGCTCGCCTGTGATCGCCTGAATCGTGCCGATCGCATCCTGACAGTATTTGGCACGAATCTCGTCTAGATTGCCGCCTTTGATCACCACGGGATACCAGGTTGAGGTCGGAGTCGTTTCCCGATCGCTGCACGATGCCTGAGGAAAGCTAAACTCAGCAGGCGAGGCACTGGCAGAAGGACTGGCTGCGCTATCGAGGGGAACGCCAGGAGCATCGGCTCCTAGGTTGTAGCTGGGGCTGGCAACGCAAGAAGCTAACAATCCGGCGATCGTGACCGCAAAAAATCGCTTGCCAGTTTGACGGGGGGTTAACTGAGGAGCTAGCCGCGAGCAGCGAAGGCGAAACAAGTCGATCGAAGGAACAACCATAGAATGCCGTGACCTGCAAAGACGAAAGCGTTAGAACTAAACCAAAGCACCAATAGATTAGCAGTCCTCTGCAAAAATGGCGCAAGTCAGAAGGGAGATCACCCGTATTATTAAAATGAATCGGTTTATTGTAGTGCAATGCAAAAGCTTTTGATCACGGGCGCGAGTGGTTTTTTGGGATGGTATCTCTGCCAAGCTGCCCAAACCGATTGGGAAGTCTACGGAACCCATCATCGGCAGGCGGTCAATTTGGCAAAAGTTCACTCGCTGCCGATCGACCTCACCGATCTGGATGCCCTGAAATCGCTGTTTGCCACCGTTCGACCGGATGCGGTAATTCATGCGGCGGCAGTGTCTCGCCCCAATGACTGTCAGGATGATCCGGTGCGATCGTACCAAACGAATGTGGTTGCTTCCTGTAATATTGCCGAGCGATGTGAAGCGGCGGGAATTCCCTGCGTGTTTACGTCTTCGGAGCTGGTGTTTGATGGGCTAAATCCGCCCTATCGAGAAGGCGATCCGGTCAGCCCAATTAATCTGTATGGCGAACAGAAAGTTGCTGCCGAATTGGGAATGCTCGATCGCTGTTCTCAAATGCTCGTTTGCCGGATGCCGCTGATGTTTGGCAATGTGCCCCATGCTGAGAGCTTTCTCCAGCCGTTTATCCAAAGGTTGAGATCCGGTGAGCGGCTGAATGTGTTTGTGGATGAGTTTCGCACGCCTGTTAGCGGAGAAGATGCTGCAAAAGGCATTTTGCAGATCATGGACAAAGTGCGGGGCAGGGTGCATCTCGGTGGGAAAGAGCGGCTGTCACGCTACAAATTTGGGCAACACCTGGTCGCAGCCCTCGATTTACCGGAGACGATGCTGAACCCCTGTCGTCAAGCAGATGTGCCGATGTCTGCCCCTCGCGCCCCGGATGTTAGCCTCGATAGTTCATTGGCGTTTAGCCTGGGATACAATCCGACTCCTGTAAAGGAAGCATTAGCACGGCTGCTGCATCCTGCTGAAGAATAAGGCGTTGAGCGATCGTCACTTCAGAAGCGAATCAAACAACAAATGAAACAAGGTAAACTTTTGTAAACAAATACTTCATCCTTACTCTTCATCTTTATCGCGACTGAAAGCCCATGATGACTCGCCGTACCTTGCTTCAGCTTCTACAAGCCTGCTGTTTTGCCCTGCTAGTTGCCCTCAGCCCCATCGCCCCTGCCTTTGCCCTGGGCGGACCTCAGCCGTCGATCGATCAGCCTGCGCCCGACTTTACCTTGCCCACCAACAGTGGAAACGGCACAATTTCCCTCAAGGACTATCGCGGCAAATGGGTCGTAGTCTACTTTTATCCTAAGGATTTCACCCCCGGCTGCACGCTAGAGGCACAGCGATTTCAGCGGGATCTGCCTAAGTACAAAGCGCGAAACACAGAAATTCTCGGCATTAGTGCCGATGATGTGGATTCTCACACAGAGTTTTGCGACTCTGAAGGGCTAAAGTTCCCTCTGCTTGCGGATACCGATGGAGCTGTGAGTAAAGCCTATGGCTCCTGGCTAAGTCCAATGTCGCTGCGTCATACTTATCTGATTGATCCAAACGGGATTTTGCGCGATCGATTTCTGGGCGTGAGTCCCGCACTCCATAGTCAGGAAGTGCTGGCGCGACTGGGAGAGCTGCAATCTGCCTGACCAGGATGATTTTCACAATGCTCGATTATCCCTTTGGGGAACTGCAAAATAAACGCATGGCTCGTTTTCGACAAAAGCTGATGATATGGCTGAGCGTCCTGCTGCTAACAACCTGCTTTTTTGCCCAGCCGTCGCTTGCAGCCTATGATGTCATTGCGAATCATCCCGATGAGCCGTTTCGCAGCGTTTTGTTTCGCTCGAAGCAGAGTTTGCGCGATCGATCGGGCAATTCCTGGCAGGTCGTGGTGTTTCGCTACGGCAGTCCCGAAGGATTAACCCCTGTGACACTGAGACTTGTTGGGTTTCCGGGCATTGTTACATTTCGCCATCCTCAAGATCTAACCCTCACCAGCGAAGCCAGAAGCTGGCAGGCAGCAGAGCGACCCACCCCCCAAACTGCCGTGCCAAACGTGGGAGAGTACGACCTGACGAAGATCGTGCAGCAGTTGCCAATTGGAGGTTCCCTCAAACTGCGGCTGCCCCTGGACGATCGTTCTGAGGTTTTACGGGTTCCAGGTTTTGTTGTGCAGGAATGGCAGCAGGTCGCTAGGGCAGAGCCTTAAACACTCCTGATTTGAAGCTTGATTTAAGTTAGAGGAATTCTGGGTAGTATAAGTTAGGCATGGAGATTGCTAACCCCTCCCATCACCTGCCCGGTTGCCGCACTTTCGGAGCCGTTTCTCAGAATTGTGGCTGATTTCATTATCCTCTTCGATCGCAACTTCTCATGCAGACTGCTGCGTTTAGTGAACTATTTCCTCTGTTTAATGCCGCCAGTCCAGAGACGATTGAGTGGCTGATGTCCAATACGGTCGAGCATGAGTATCCGACCGATCGTGCAGTGCTGATGGAAGATGCCTGGGGCAATGCCGTTTACTTTGTTGAATCGGGATGGGTCAAGGTGCGTCGTCACGTCGGGGGAGGGTTTGTGACGCTGGCGATCCTAGGACGCGGAGACTTCTTTGGTGAGATGGCAATTCTGGACGAGTCGCCGCGATCGACCGATGTAATTGCCCTGTCTTCGGTCAAGCTGCTCAGCATCTCAGCTCAGCGATTTATCCAGACGCTATTTCGCGACTCCCAGCTTCATCACCGAATGCTTCAGCTCATGGTACGACGGCTGCGGCAAATGAATGTCCGCTTTCAGCTTCGGCATCAGCCCCCTGCCATCAAGCTTGTGAATACACTGGTATCACTAGGTGAGCATTACGGAACTGCCACTGAGTACGGCATCGAGGTTCTTAATATTCCCTTTAAAGATCTGGCAGATGTGAGCGACATTACGGTTGAAGAAGCTGCCAAAATCATGGAAAAGCTGCACGCTAAAGGCTGGATCAGGGTTGTGCCTTCTCGCAATGCGATGTTTCTTACGAACATGAGGCAGCTGGCTCATCTGGCAGGCAGAACTCAGTAAGTCATACAGCAAGTCATACAGCAGGTCAGTGGTCATCACCGCGAAGACGTACTACACTCAAACCACACCCTATCGTGAGTTCTCAAGATGACCGGAGTGACTGAAACGCGCCCTGTGGCTCGATCGCGTACTCATCTGACGCTGCACTATCAGGTGGCGATGCCGCAGCCGACTAATCATCTATTTGAAGTAGCGTTACGGGTGCAGGGCTGGCAGGCGGACGTACTGGATCTGAAAATGCCCGTCTGGACTCCCGGCTCGTATCTGGTGCGCGAGTATGCCCGTCATTTGCAGGATTTTGCGGCAGAAGCTGACCCGTCTTCGATGGCAGCAGGAAGCGATCGCCCGCTAAGCTGGCGCAAGGTGAGCAAAAATCACTGGCAAATTGATACCGCAGGCGTTTCAGAACTCACGGTGCGCTACCGCATCTTTGCCAACGAACTCACGGTTCGCACAAATCATTTAGATGCGACGCACGGCTATTTCAATGGGGCAGCCCTTTTCTTTTACGTCCCCGGCTACGAGAAGCAGCCTTTGCAGGTGACGATCGTTCCCCCTCACGCCGACTGGCAAATCGCCACCCCCCTACCACTGATGACCGGGCAGGAAAACACCTTTGAAGCGAAGGATTTTGACACGCTGGTCGATAGTCCGTTTGAGGTGGGACAGCAGGAGCGATACGAATTTGAAGTGCTGGGCAAACCGCATCACTTTGTCGTTTGGGGACAGGGCAATATTGAACCCGATCGGGTGATTGCTGACACGAAGAAAATTATTGAAACCGAAGCGAATCTATTTGGCGGTCTGCCCTACGATCGCTATCTGTTTCTGCTGCATCTCACGTCTCAAGGCTTTGGCGGATTGGAACACAAGAATTCCTGTTCGCTGATTTATTCCCGATTCGGCTTCCGCTCAGACGATCGCTATCACCGCTTTATGCAGTTGGTGGCGCACGAGTTTTTCCACCTGTGGAACGTGAAGCGAATTCGCCCCAAAGCGTTGGAAGTGTTCGACTACGAGCAGGAAAACTATACGCCATCGCTCTGGTTTAGCGAAGGGACGACCAGCTTTTACGATCTGGCGTTTCCGTTCCGGGCAGGTCTCTACGACGCGAAAACTTATCTGAGTGAGCTGAGCAAGGAAATTACCCGTTACCTCACCATCCCCGGACGCAATGTGCAGCCCTTGAGCGAGTCGAGCTTTGATGCCTGGATCAAGCTTTACCGCCGCGATAACAACAGCGACAACTCACAGATCTCTTATTATCTCAAGGGCGAAATGGTTTCGCTGCTGCTGGATCTGCTAATTCGCGCTAAACACCACAACCAACGATCGCTCGATGATGTAATGCGGCAACTCTGGCAGCAGTTCGGCAAGGATGAAATTGGCTTCACTCCAGAACAGCTTGAGTCTGTGATTCAGACGATTGCGGAAGAGGATTCAACCGACTTTTTCAATCGCTTCCTGCACACCGTTGAGGAACTGCCCTTTGATCAGTATCTGGAACCCTTTGGACTGCGGCTCCAGCCCGAAGACACCAGTGGACATCCGCCGTTCCTCGGACTGACCGCCAAATCTGAACACGGGCGCGAGATGATCAAATTTGTGGAAAGCAACTCTCCGGCGCAGCAGGCAGGCATTGACCCCGATGATGAGCTATTGGCGATCGATGGCTTACGAATTAAGGCAGATCAGTTAGGCGATCGGCTAAAGGATTACCGAGCAGGGGACTTGATTCAGGTGACGGTGTTTCATCAGGATGAGCTGCGAACTCGTACCGTGACATTGGCGGCTCCGCGTCCGGCAAGCTATCGACTCGTGGCAATTGATTCTCTTTCTCAGACACAAAAGAAACTGCTGCACGGTTGGTTAGGCGTTGAGACAATTTAGGCAGAAACTCAGGATTGCTCCGGTTCAATCCCAAGTTCTCAAAGTGGGACGGCGAAGTCATCGCATCGTTTAGCAACGCCTGTTGTGCTGAGCAGTGAAGCTGAATCCTGTCCATCCCGTCTTGTCTATAAAATTCTGTCTATAAAAATCTTGTCTATGAACTTGTCTATAAAAAGAGCAGCCCCGAAACTCAGGACTGCGGCTTAGGTGCATAAGGAGCGCACTTTTGATACCTTACGCGCTTTAGAGAGACGATCGCCTTCAGTTACAGTTTTTGATACGCCAAAGATTCGCCTAATTTTTTACGAGTTTGTCAAGAGGGTGTCGGGAACTTCTGCAAATTTCTCTGGTCTAAGAAGGCATGAGCTGAACAAATGGCTAATGCTTCAAAGCCCCGTGTAGAGCAGATTTATACCATCTCACAGGTAAGCTTCGATCGCATCCAGCACAGCCGTTCTGTCACAAGAATTCACGATTCGCATCCCAAAAGGACATTCAATCATGTCACGCTTTCACGCATGGCAGTCGGGTACTGCCGTTTTGTCCGCTTTCGCTGTAATTGCTGGTGCTGCTGCACCAATCGTCATGCAGGCTCCGGCTCAGGCACAAGTTGCTTTTTCTGATGTTTCGTCGGATTATTGGGCACGTCCCTTTATTCGAGAACTTGCCAATCGCGGGATTTTGAGCGGTTTTCCAGACGGCACATTTCGCCCGAACGATCCGGTGACTCGCGCTCAGTTTGCGGCAATGGTGCGTCAGGCATTTCGTCGATCGCCCGTTCGGGAAGCCGCCAGCTTTATGGATGTTCCGTCAGACTACTGGGCATCCGCAGCAATTCGAGATGCCTACACCACGGGCTTTCTTTCGGGTTATCCAGGCAATATTTTCCGTCCCGATGAGTTTATTCCCCGTGCCCAGGTTCTCGTTTCGCTGTCCAATGGCTTAGGCTACAATGCGGCGAATGCAGTCGATAACACGCTGCGAACCTACAACGATGCAGGCTCAATTCCCGACTGGGCAAAAAACAGCATTGCGGCTGCAACTGAAAAGAAAATTGTGGTGAACTATCCCGATGTGCGCGCGCTGAATCCGAATCGATCGGCGACTCGTGCTGAAGTGGCAGCCTTTATCTATCAGGCGTTAGTCAGTTCGGGTCAGGTTTCTGCAATTCAGTCGCCCTATGTGGTGGGTCAAACGGGGACAACTACCCCGCCTGTAACGGGAGGTGTGCAAATTCCCACCGGAACCACAATTCCTGTTCGCTACAGTGAGGCAGACAAGATCTACATCTCACCTGAAGAGCCGGAACCCGTGCCTCTGACGCTCACCGTGGGCAGAGACATCGTGGCGCAAAACGGCAGAGTCTTGATTCCTGCAGGCAGTCTCGTTTCGGGTGAACTGCGAGCCGTACAGGGCGGGGCACAGTTCTTTTCCCGGGAAGTGATTTTGACGAATGGGACCCGTTTACCGATCAGTGCGTCTTCGTCGGTCGTCACCAACACCGAAACCGTCAGACGGGGTGCAAACTTGCTGGAACTCCTGGCAGGAGCCGCCCTGGGAGCTGGAGCTGCTGCTGGAATTGCTGCTGTAACAGGAGATGAAGCAATCGCCACTGAAGAAGTGCTGGGCGGTGGAGCGGCGGGCGCATTAGCCGGACTGTTCCTGGGACGCAATCGAGTAACGCTGCTGTCGATTAGCCCGAACACCGATCTCGATCTACGGCTGACTTCTCCGCTAGCGGTGCAATAACTCAAAACGAGGGGGTAATCGCTCATCTCCTGACAGGGAGAATGTGAAGCACTTACCCCTTCAGAAAGCTGCGAAGTGATCGCCTCTCTTTCTGTTCCACCCAACCTCCTGTATGAATCAATTCATGCTGGAGGTTTTATTGCTGAGCGTGAATTCTATATCAACGCTAGATAAACAGCAGCAGTGCAGCATATCCGGTTGCCCCGAAAGCAAATGTCCAGAAACGGCTATCTCGCTCTTCGGGGAGTTCTTCTTTCAGCACGTTCAGCACGATTCCGCCTGCCAGAAAGGAAAACAGCAGCGCGATCACCGCGTGGGGAACTTCAGAATGACTGCCGATCGCCCAACCTGCAATCACGGTAGCGGCTAAAATCCAGCGTCCAATTTTGACGTAAGCCTTTTTGTGGTGCTGGTGTAAGCCGTAATCATTCACCACAAAATGAAGTGCCATTGCAAAACTAAACAGTAACAGGCTGGCATATCCAGGTTCTTCTCGATGCAGGAGCAGATAGCCAATGAGCAAGTTATACAGCCCAAACGAAACGATGTGTAGCCAAAAGACTTTTGCCTCTGTTACATCTCCATTGCCCGCTTCTTGACTACGCTGACGCGAGATTTTTGCCACCCGTTCTAATCCATAAAACATCGCCAATCCAAGCAACGCCATTAAATAGACATGGTGTTCTAGAAAGGCAAGCTTTTCAGGAACGCTGTCCGGCAAAGTGGTTTGAAAGTGGCTCAAGTCCGGCAGAATGTGGACAAACACATAAGCGACCGACACCCCGCTGCCGAACGAGAGCCAACGACTTCGTGGCGTGATATCTAGAAAACGAAGCCGATAAGCAAAAATGTGAACCAGTGCCAGTCCGATCGCCAGTAGCCCAGCTAACGGAATCAGAGTTGTACTTGGAATTTCAGCGTCTAAAGCCAGAATAATCACAGTAGAAAACTCCTGGCGTTCCTAGAGCAGCAGTTAGCGAATCTTCAGCAAAGCAATCGATGTAGCGATCGGGCTTCCTCTTAAAGGCAATTGGTTTGCAGCGTTTCTATGTCTTGTCGTCAAAGTAGTCAAAGCAGTCCAATTTTTCCTCGCTCTTGTGGGGGATCTCAAGCAAGTCTCACCGTTCCCTGTCGCAGGATTTTCCAGCCGATGCCTGTCCACTTGACGACGGTTGAAGGCAAGCCAGAGCCAACCATCGCATCCGGGTCTTGGGTCTGAGCAAGCTGCTGTTCGATCGCCCGAAATTGTTCCGGGAAGAAGGTGAGAACGTTGGAAAATTGAGTATTAATGTCTTCGATCGCCCTGAGCGCAGGCTCTCCCGATCGATTGACGCTAGTAGTTGCTAACGGTCCAGTTTGGCGCAGCAGATCACGGGCGACCGGGTGATCGGGTACGCGAATGCCGATTGTTGTCGGATCAGTGGGGTTCATTTGACGGGGCAGTTTTTCGCTGGCGGGGAGGACAAGGGTTAAGGCTCCGGGCAAGTATTGGGCGGCGGTTTCTTGCCAGATCGATCGCTCCTCAGGCGTACCTACGACATAATCCCACAAGTCTTCGATGTCGCTGCCCATGAGAATCAGGGGTTTGGTTTCGCTGCGCTGTTTTGCGTCGTAGATTAACGAGGCGCGATCGGGTCTGCTTGCCAGGGCGGGAACGGTGTCCGTGGGAAAACTGATGAGTTGAGTCCCGGAACGGGCAGCTTCGATCAAAGTATCAAAGGAGACTTGGGGCATGGAAATTGGCTGCGAGGCGATTTCAAGCAGTTGATTTTAAGAG
Organism: Cyanobacteria bacterium FACHB-502; assembly: GCA_014695325.1. Classification (GTDB taxonomy): domain Bacteria; phylum Cyanobacteriota; class Cyanobacteriia; order Elainellales; family Elainellaceae; genus Leptolyngbya_A. The sequence goes on from JACJNZ010000039.1 coordinate 434,402, forward strand.
GTTGTTGGAGCAGTGTGAGCAGTTCTACATCACCCCCTAAATTTCCCATTGATGACTTACCGCTCCAAAAGAGCGAGGGGGCTTTGAAAGTCAACGTGATTAGCTCGGTTTCCCTCCAAATTGGGAGGCCGGGGGCTTTAGGGTCAGTATGAATGACTATTTAACTATCCTTATTATCATTATCCGTTTCGCGATCGTTTCTCACTATTGAATTTGGTGCCCCATGCCCTAGTACCCGAACTCAACCCCTTTCCAAACCCTTTTGGAAAGAACCAAATCTTATAGAATGATGAAGAGCCAAATCGATCGAGTAGGAGCATTTGCGAGTGGAGTCCCGTTATAACCCGGCGGAAATTGAGGAAAAATGGCAGCAAACCTGGGCAGCAGAGGGCATGGATGACACCTCTGACGATCGCAGCAAGCCCAAATTTTACGCGCTGTCGATGTTTCCCTATCCGTCGGGCAGCCTGCACATGGGGCACGTCCGCAACTATACGATTACCGATGTGATTGCCAGAGTGCGGCAAATGCAGGGCTATCGCGTCTTGCACCCAATGGGCTGGGATGCGTTTGGTTTGCCTGCGGAGAATGCGGCGATCGAGCGCAAAGTTCCCCCCGCCAACTGGACGTATCAAAATATTGACCAGATGCGAACAGAGCTTCAGCGATTAGGTTTGTCCTATGACTGGAAGCGGGAAGTCGCCACCTGTTCACCAGAGTATTACCGCTGGACGCAGTGGATTTTTTTGGAGTTTTTCAAGGCGGGTCTGGCGTACCAGAAGGAAGCGGCGGTGAACTGGGACCCGATCGATCAAACCGTGCTGGCAAACGAGCAGGTTGATAGCGAAGGACGTTCCTGGCGATCGGGCGCAAAAGTCGAACGCAGAATGCTGCGGCAGTGGTTTCTCAAAATTACTGACTACGCCGAGCAGTTGCTCAATGATTTGGACAAGCTCAAGGGCTGGCCCGATCGCGTCAAGCTGATGCAGGAAAATTGGATCGGCAAATCTACTGGAGCCGAAGTCATCTTTAAAACCGAAGCGGGTGACGCGCTGACTGTGTTCACAACTCGCCCGGATACCCTCTGGGGCGCAACGTTTATGGTGCTGTCGCCGGAGCATCCGCTGGTGGAGAAGCTGGCCACGCCAGAGCAGGCAGAAATTGTCAAGGCATACCAGACCGCAGCCGCAGGCAAAAGCGAGATCGATCGCACTGCCGAAGATAAAGAAAAAACAGGCGTATGGACGGGCAGCTACGCAATCAATCCGGTCAACGACGAGCGGATTCCGATCTGGATGGCCGACTATGTGCTGATGGGCTACGGCACAGGCGCAATTATGGCAGTTCCGGCGCACGACCAGCGCGATTTTGAGTTTGCCAAGCAGTTCGATTTGTCGATCAAAGTAGTAGTGCAATCTCCCGATCAGGAGCTTGATTCGGCAACGATGACGAAGGCATATCCCGAATCGGGCGTGATGGTGCGATCGGGTCCGTTGGATGGCGTGACGGCGGGTAAGGCAGCAGGGCAGAGCGTTGAGCAGGCGATCGAGTGGCTGGAGGCAAACGGCAAAGGGACTCGCACAGTCAACTATCGCTTGCGGGATTGGCTGATTTCGCGTCAGCGGTACTGGGGTTGCCCAATTCCGGTTATTCACTGTCCCTCTTGCGGGATTGTGCCTGTTCCAGAGCGTGATTTGCCCGTGAAGTTGCCGGAAGATGTGGAGTTTACCGGACGGGGTGCTTCACCTTTAACGACGGCTGAAAACTGGCTGAATGTTGCTTGTCCAAGTTGCGGAGCAGGAGCACGCCGAGAAACCGACACGATGGATACCTTTATTGATTCCTCGTGGTACTTTCTGCGCTACCCGGATGCCCGCAACGACCAGCAGGTGTTTGACTCGGCGCAAACCAACGACTGGATGCCTGTCGATCAGTACGTGGGCGGCATTGAACACGCAATTTTGCATCTGCTCTATTCCCGATTCTTTACAAAAGTGCTGCGCGATCGCGGCTTGTTGAACTTCGATGAGCCGTTTACCCGACTGCTGACCCAGGGCATGGTACAGGGCAAAACCTACAAGAATCCGCGCACCGGAAAGTACGTGATTCCGGCAAACGTGGCTGACCCGAACGACCCTAAAGATCCCGATACGGGAGATGCGCTGGAGGTCGTTTACGAGAAGATGTCTAAGTCGAAGTACAACGGGGTAGCCCCGGGTGAGGTGCTGGGCAAGTACGGCGCAGATACAGCACGAATGTTTATTTTATTCAAAGCTCCGCCTGAAAAGGATCTAGAGTGGGACGAAGCAGACGTTGAAGGACAATTCCGCTTTTTGAATCGGGTCTGGCGACTGGTGACAGAATATTCGGAGTCTGTGGTTTCCCATACACCGCAGGAACAGCTCAGCAAACCAGAAAAAGATCTGCGCTATGCAACCCACTTCGCGATTCAGCAAATCAGCGAAGACCTGGAGGGCGATTATCAGCTCAACACGGCGGTTTCAGAGCTGATGAAGCTGAGCAACGCGATTTCCGACGCGCCCTGCAAAGGATCTCCGGTTTATACCGAGGCGATCGAAACCTTACTCAAGCTGCTGGCTCCCTTTGCGCCTCACATTGCTGAGGAACTGTGGTACACGCTGGGCTACGATGATTCGATTCATACACAAAGCTGGTGTGCGGTTGATCCGTCTGCGCTGGTGGTGGATGAAATTCCGCTCGTGATTCAAATCATGGGCAAAACACGGGGCACAATTCAGATTCCGGCGCAGGCAACTGAGGACGAACAAAAGCAGCTTGCTCGTGATTCTGAACTGGCACAGAAATACATTGCCGGAAAGCAAATCCGCAAAGAGATTCTCGTGCCCGGAAAACTGGTTAACTTTGTTGTGAGCTAGGAGGACACAGTATGAATTACAAACAATCTGCTGTCCTGCTGCTTGCCGGAGCGAGTTTTGCCAGCCTGAGTAGCTGTTCTATCCTGGAAAATTCGCTCCAGGGCGGTCAAGCTTTTAATATTGCCGCTGCCAGTACGCCCGAAGCCAGCCCGCCTCCTAGCGCCGAAGACCGCCCTGCAACCCGAATTATGGCGATTCACGTTGGTGGACGAATGGCAGAAGTTGAGCTAACCCTGCTAAACCAGCCAAGCTTGCCCTTTACAACCTACTTCCCCGCCAAAGACTTTAAGCCCCAATCGATTGCTTCCCAGGCGGGGACAGGAATTCGGCTAGTCTATAGTCCTCAGGGCAAACCCCGATCGAATACCTATGTCGATATCGTGCAGCCGCAGCAAAAAGCAACGCTGGATCAGCTCCGCGATTATGTGCTCGACCCGCAGGGCTTGCTGGCAAAAAATCAGTGGCAGTTGGTCGATCGCACCAACATCGTTAGCTATCCCTGGGTAAAAGAGAAGCTAATCTACCGTCAGCAAACCCCAAACGGCACGATCGAAGGGGCAGTGTATCTTGGTGAAACTGAAGGGCAGGCATTCTATCTGATGACACACTACCCCGAAAGGGAAATCAGCCGCTTTGAGTCGCTGGGGACGATCGCCCTGGAAAATTTGCAGTTTCGCGACGAAGATTAGCTTGCGCTGGCGGTCTACGCTGCTAGGTCGGTAAACACTTGTCGCACTGCCGGATGCACCAACTTGTGAGCGTTCACGTTGAGTCCCTGTGCTAGGCTGCGATCGCTATCCAGTGCCTTGATGCCTTCGTGTGCCAGCTTCATCACATAGGGGAAGGTGCTGTTGTTGAGTGCCTGGGTTGCTGTCCAGGGAACGGCTCCAGGCATATTGGGCACCCCGTAGTGAACCACGCCTGCTTCCACATAGATCGGATGGGTATGCGAAGTCGGGTGCAGCGTTTCAATACAGCCGCCCTGATCGACTGCCACATCGACAATCACCGAACCGGGACACATTTTTTCTACCAGCGCACGGTTCACTAAGATCGGGGCACGCCGACCGGGAACGAGAACGGCTCCCACAAGCAAATCCGCATCGGGAACGACGGCTTCCACTTGAGGCGCGTTGCTGTAGAGCAGTTCGACTCTGGAGCCAAAGATTGTTTCCAGATACGCCAGCCGCTCCAGGCTGATGTCAAGAATCTGCACCTGTGCGCCCATGCCGATCGCCATTCTTGCTGCTTCGGTGCCCACCACGCCGCCGCCAAGCACAACCACCTTTCCCGGACGCACTCCCGGAACCCCGCCCAGCAGAACGCCCCGTCCGCCCTGCTGTCGCTCCAAATATCGTGCGCCAAACTGTACCGAAAGCCGCCCAGCAATAATGCTCATGGGCGTGAGCAAGGGCAAACTGTGATTCGGCAGCTCAACGGTTTCATAGGCGATCGCCGTAATCCCCGAATCGATTAAATGCTCGGTTAAAGCCCGATTTGCTGCCAAATGCAGGTAGGTAAACAAAAGCTTTCCTTTTTGCAGGAACTCATATTCCGATGAAAGCGGCTCTTTGACTTTCACCACCATTTCGCGGTTCCAGGCATCAGCAGCCGTGGAGACGATCGACGCCCCTGCCTGCTCGTAGTCTGCGTCTGAAAATCCTGCGCCGAGGCCTGCCTGGGTTTCGACATGAACCTTGTGACCCTGATCGGTTAATCCGCGAATGCTGTTCGGATTTAGCCCTACCCGGAATTCCTGATCTTTGACTTCCTTGGGTACACCGATTTCCATTGCCACCTTACCCCAATGATTGAAACTCTTTATCCTAGTCATAACGTATTGCCCTGGTTGTTTGCTTGCTGCTGAAGGGTGAATTCCCCCAGGGGACAGATTCTTTTGTTTTGCAGTCTTAGCTGCATCCAGACTGGAGCTTAGCGGGTAAGCTCAATAGATAAGCCTTTTTGTGCTGCTGTCGTTTATCGTGGTGGGGTGCATTGTCCAATTCCCGCCAGTAGGTTTCTATGGAGTTGTTAGAGTACCAGGCAAAAGAGCTATTTCGGCAAATGGGCATTCCGGTGCTGCCGTCTCAGCGCATTTGTCAGCTTCAGGACATCAAGCAGCTCACGATTCCCTATCCGGTGGTGCTGAAATCCCAGGTGTACACCGGAGGACGGGGAAAAGCGGGAGGTATCCGGTTTGTTGAAAATACGATCGATGCCATTGCCGCTGCTCAGATGATTTTTCACCTGCCAATCATGGGAAAATACCCCGAAGTGCTGCTGGCAGAGGCAAAGTATGATGCCGATCGCGAGTTTTACCTGGCAGTCGTGCTAGATGGCTCGGAGCGGCGTCCGGTGTTGCTGGGGTCGCAGCAGGGCGGCATCGAAATCGAGTCGCAGTTCGATCGGCTGCATCAAGTCATTGTCGATCAGGAGTTTTCGCCCTACTATGCGCGGCGATTGGCAATCCGCATGGGATTAAAAGGGGATTTGATTCAAGCAGTAAGCGCGATCGTGGAAAAGATGTATCGGCTATTTGCCACCTGCGATTTGGATTTAGTAGAAATCAATCCGCTGGCGGTGAGCCCTTCGGGCAAGCTGATGGCGTTAGACGGCAAAGTAACGGTCAACGACACGGCGTTAGGCAGACAGGCGTTGCTGTCCGAGTTTACCCATCCGCTGCTGCTCCAGGGAAAGGCGGCACAATCGCAAACTTCCCCGATCGCCAGGGTTGATCTTGCAGGCAATATCGGCGTTTTGTGCAACGGGGCGGGGCTAACGATGGCAACGCTCGATTTGCTCTATAAAGCCAAGGGCAGGCCGGGCGCATTTGTAGATGTAGGGGGTGAATATCGGCAGAGCTGCCCGACTTCAACCCTGGAATCACGGATTCAGCAAGGACTCGATTTGCTGTTTGAATCCCATGACATCCAGGTAATTTTGGTGAATCTCCTGGGCAGCAGACTTTCCTGTGCTGAGATTGCAGCGCTCATTGCCGCACAGGTTCAACAGCGAGGCAAGTATCGATCGCTGCCGCCGATCGTAGTGCGATGTGTGGGAGAGGAGCTAGCGCAAGCCAAAACGACTCTAGAGTCGATCGGGATTCTTGCCACAGACTATCTCGATGCTGCCATTACCGAAACGCTGAGCCTGCTTCCGGTAAAACAAATTTAAGACAACGCGAATGAACTTTACTGCTGAAAGCAAAATTTTAATTCAGGGCATTTCTGAGCCGCTAGGGGCGATTTATACGCCGCTGATGCAGGCTTATGGAACACAAATCGTGGCGGGAGTCAGTCCGGGAGGCGGGGGCAAGCCGATCGCCGATATTCCTGTTTTTGATCTGGTCGAGCAGGCGATCGCCAAAGTGGGGCGAATTGATACCAGCGTCATTTTTGTGCCGCCCTATGAGGTAATGGATGCTGCCCTGGAAGCGATCGCCGCTCAGATTCGCCAGATCATTATCATCACTGAAGGCGTGCCGCCGCTGGACATGGTACGGGTGCTACGAAAGGCAGAAGCGACCGAAACCCTGGTCGTCGGCTCTAATTGCCCCGGAATTATCGTGCCGGGACAGCTTTTATTGGGCATTCATCCGCCGGAGTTTTACCTGCCGGGCAAGGTAGGACTGATCAGCCGCAGCGGTACACTCACCTATGAAATCGCCCTAGAACTTACCCGCGCCGGACTAGGACAATCGATCGCAATTGGTATTGGCGGCGATCGCATCCTGAGTTCGTCGTTTCAGCAATGGCTGCAAATTCTGGAAGAAGACGATCAGACCGAGGCGATCGTGCTGGTCGGAGAAATTGGCGGTGACAGTGAGGAAAGTGCAGCTCGCTACATTGCAGAAGTGATTGATAAACCCGTGGTGGCGTTTCTGGCGGGTTACAGTGCGCCCCAAGGACAGTTCCAGGGTCATGCGGGGGCGATCGTCGCGTCTCGGATTGCCGGGTTAGGAGCAGACATTGGCTCAGCCCAAAGCAAGCTGGAGGCATTCAAACGTGCCCAAGTTCCGGTTGCCGATCGCCCGTCTCAAATTCCCGATCTGGTGAAGAAGGTACTGGAACAAGTGTGAGGCGCCGTCCATCAGATCACTTAGAAGGTTAATCTTGATTCGAGGACAGCATGACCAAGCAAGCAACGCGGGAATATGGGGCAGCGGCGATCGGCAGCATAGTGGGAACGTTTCTATTTTCTGCGATCGGCTTTGGCATCGTCCGGGCTGGGCTGGGCTTGCTGGCATCTTGGCTCTCGTTTGGCTTAGAGGTTGTCCTGCCTGCTGCGCTGTTGGTAGGTTTGTGCAGTTGGGTTGGGGTAGTTTGTGGCAGTTGGTTTGGACTAAAACGGGTCAATGCTGCCTTAATTGGGCAAACAATCTATATCCAAGCCGGACTGGTTGTTCTTTGCTACGCAGCCTTGATCGCGCTACAGGTTGCCAGTCAGGGACAAGCTAACCTCCTGGTTGCCTGGACGGTTTTGGTCGCGCTTTCAGCCTTGGTCTCGCGGGGAATTGCGATCTGGGTCGATACCAAGAAATTGCGCTCTAAGAGGCAGTGATGCTTTGATTCTTCTCGATTGGCTGCACTGCCCCTGGAGGCTGTTTGAAGAGTCGCAAAGGTTTTACATCGCCCCCTAAATCCCTCCACACGGGTGGGGCCTTTGAACCCTGAATGGTTTGAACACTGGATTAGAAGAGGTTTTCGCTAGAATTGGGAGGCTAGGGAAGTGTTCGGGGGACGGCTTTAGCTTTCCAAACAGCTTCTCACATTCTCCAACCTTCCTTCTGAACATAACGGCAGCGATACAGGAATCAACAATCAGTTATTCAGGCTGCTGAAACTTAATACCATTTCAATTCTTTTTTCGTTACCCTGGTATTATCAGCAAAAGCAAACATCCACATTTTAGAGGACAAGGATTATCGCTACAAAACAGCTTATCAATCGGCAGATTAAAACTGCTCAAGTGCTTCTAATTGACCATGAGAACAACAATCGTGGTTTGACCGATACCTACGAAGCTCTGAAGCTTGCCGAGAGTGCGGATCTTGATTTAGTCGTTGTTTCCGACAATAAAGAGATTCCGGTCGCAAAAATTCTGGACTACGGCAAGCATCAATATCAGCAGAAGAAACGGCAGAATGCCAGTGCTAAAACGACTGTTAAAGAAGTAAGACTGCGTCCCAACATCGGTGAATCCGATTACAGCCTGAGAATCGATCGAGCGATTGATTGGCTTAAAAAAGGAGATTCCGTTAAATTTCAGGTGCGTCTCCGAGGACGCGAACATCAAAACCGTGACCGGGCAACTGACTTGCTAGACCGGATCATTGCTGACTTGGCTCAAGCAGGTAAGGTTCAATCGCTTGATAAACGATCGCTGATTGTGCATCTTATTCCGGGCTGAAGTGGTATAAGTTAATCTAATCAAAAAAAGGGTTCAGGCATTTCTGTCCGAACCCTTTAGTTATATTTAGTTTTTGTAGGAGTAATCCCTGATCCTTCAGGGATTACTCTGCTTTAACGCTTACAAGCTAATCTAGCCAAGCTTCAACAAAAACTTGCTTCTATTTAGTAGCTACGTGAATAGCCACCGCCTCTGCGTCCACCACCAGACGAACCACCACGATCTTCACGGGGCTTCGCTTTGTTGACTTTCAGATCGCGACCCATCCACTCTGCGCCGTCAAGGGCTTCGATCGCAGCAGTTTCTTCATTGTCTTCACTCATTTCGACAAAGCCAAAGCCGCGCATACGACCTGTTTCACGATCAATCGGGAGCTGAACGCGCTTGACTGACCCGTACTCTGCGAACACAGAGGTTAGATCAGTTTCTGTAACCTCATAGGATAGGTTACCTACATAAATTGACATAGATTTTCTCCAAAATAGAATGTCTGTGGAGAGTCAAATTTCGGAGAGAAATCTGTCAGTGAAAAAACGTGAAAACTCGCTAATACTAGAAACAAATGCTTCAACCGAATATCTAATGCTCTCTAAAACACAGTATAGCACTAATCTAAGCATCTGACTGCTGAGGAAAGCGATGCTACAGTGCCAGACAAAGCTGCCGAAAATGGTCGCCGCGCTGCTCAAAGTTAGCGTACTGATCGAAGCTGGCACAGGCAGGAGAAAGCAAAACAACCTTCGCGTGCTGCTGCTGCCCTAACTCCGCCGATCGCTGTACTGCCCGTTCCATTGTTTCGACGATTTCACAGGACGAATAGCCAATTTGCTGAAGTCGAGCGGCAAAGGCAGGAGCCGCAGTGCCAATCAGCAGTACAACCGCCGCTTTTTGCTGGATTAAATTAAGCCACTGCCGATCGTCCCCGGCTTTTGCTTCGCCGCCTGCAATTAAAATGACCGGAGCCTGGACTGCGGCTAGCCCAACCTCAGCTGCGTCATAATTCGTGGCTTTGCTGTCGTTGATAAAATCAATGCCCTGCCAGGTGCAGATTTGCTCCAACCGATGGGAAACACCCGGAAAAGTGCGAATCGCGGTTTCGATCATCGCGGTTTCAATGCCTGCCAGTCGCGCTGCCAGCACTGCCATCAGCAAATTCTGCTGGTTGTGATCGCCCACCATACGAAGCGCAGAAACGGGAATGATCGGTTCTCCCTGCACGATCGCCCAGCCTTCTTCAATGTATGCACCATGATTGGGATTGCCGGGGAGATTCGCTTTGCCAGATACGCTGGTCCAGTACGCCTCCTGCCACTGGGAAGCGGCTTGTCTCAGATAGGGATCGTCGCCGTTCAAAATTTGATAGCGAGACTGGTGCAGCAGGTGCGCCTTAATGCTGTAGTAGTTTTCCAGCGTTTTGTGGCGGCTGAGATGATCGGGGGTAAGGGTCGTCCAGACTCCGATTGTAGGCGCGACTCCGGCAGAAGATTCGATCTGGTAGCTGCTGAGTTCGGCGATGATCCAGTCTGGTGGTTCAGCGACAAGGGCAAGTTCACAGGCAGGATAGCCAATGTTGCCGCAGGCAGGGGCGTTGATTCCAGCAGTTTGAAAAATGGCAGCAATCAGGGCTGTGGTAGTCGTTTTGCCGTTGGTTCCGGTGATGGCAACCCAGGGGCGATCGCGTAAGGCTCTCCATGCCAGCTCGATTTCGCCGATCGTTTCTATGCCTAAATTTCGTGCCCTTACCAGTGCTGGACTATCCCACGGCACACCTGGACTGACCACAATTTGCTGCATCTGCGCTGGATCTGGCTCAAGGGAAGTGCCCAGTTCAACACGAATCCCTTCTGCTACAAGGGTTTGCTGGAGCGTCATTAGCCCCTCAGAGGTGTTGCGATCACTGAGGGTTACTTGCCAGCCCTGCTGTTTGAGCAGACGCGCCGCCGCAATTCCCGATTTGCCAAGACCCACTACATACGCACTCAACATAAGCTCTGGTAAAGGAATAACCTTGCGATGATCCTGATCCTACCCTCTTGGGGAGCAGTTCTCTAATCAGGCGATCGTTTGCGGCGACTGTTGGGTCGAGAAGGCTGGCAATCTGGTGCAGCATTTATAGGTTTCGATCGAAATCTATAGAAAGAATAATTAATGGTTTTGAAACCCTGCGCCAAGAATATAACGATCAGCTTGTCTAAGCATTTCTCAGCGTTACATAAACTCAACAAAATTCTTCTCCGTAAAGCCATGAAGTTTTGTAAAAAGCTCCGGTCTTTGCACAAAAATGTATTCTCTAATACAAATCTATCGCCTCGAAATTAATGCAATCAAAATTGACCTCAATGGTGACTGAGTGCTAACCCTAATCTCGCAAATAGTTCCGCGAGTGAATTGCTAGAGATTTGGTTAAAAACCTGGTGTTAGAACTCTTTAAAGCGCTCAATTGTTAAGTAGATTGTTTAGATAGATTTTCCGAAAACTGCTAGAGCTGTACTTTATTCATCCTTTCTGCTGTGAAAAGACCTGTTGCGAAAAGACAGTTTTTGACAAGATCTACAACAAGATCTAAACTCTTACTTCCGTTTCGCTGCTCTTGATTAATTGCGTTTACCGCTTCGCTTGATCAGACTGTTTCTGAAATCGAAGATTGAGTGGCAGCAGGTTTTATGCTTGCTTCGCTTCCTTTTGTGTTTTTGAAGAATTTCTTTGTGCTGAAAACTGTGCTGAAAAAATTCCGCTTGTTACGCTGCTTGGTTTACGGTTCTCCAGCAGTACATGGGTTGGAACTGCCGCCGCTCAAACCACAGCAGAAAACCCAATTAATTCGGGTGATAAAGCAGTTTGTGCTGCTCTCGGCAGCTTTGGTACTGTTTATGACGCCGGGATTAGCGTTTTTCTAGGGTGGGCTGGTGCGATCGCGCAACGTGCTGAACACCATGATGAGTGGTTCGCTCACCTCGGTCTGCTGTTTCTGTGCAGTGAGTTTGCGAGCGAAGCTGAAATTCGATGACTCGCTCGACTCAGGCAGGTTTCGGTTCTAATTCTCTTCTAATAAGCATGGAAAGGCGTACTTCTCCAGGGAGTGCGCTTTTTTTGGGTGCTAGACCTTAGCGGCGCGGCAGCGTGACTGTTACGATCGTTCCCTGACCGAGTTCACTGTCGATCGCCACTGTTCCCTGATGCAGTCGCACAATCCACTGAACTACGGCTAAGCCCAACCCGACTCCGGGCGTTCCTGGCACTGAGTTGGCATTACTGGCGCGATAAAACTGCTGGAAGACCTCGTTTTGCTCGGCAGCCGGAATTCCAATGCCGCGATCGCGCACAGTCAGCACAAATTCGCCTGGCTCGGCGCGAAGCTCAAACTGCACAGTGCCGCCCTGAGGAGAAAAGCGAACTGCGTTTTGCAAAAGATTGGTGAAAAGCTGCTGAAACAGCGTCACATCGACGGAAGCAGAGGCATTGCCCTGGTCATCGTAAACGAACTCAAGCTGATGGGTGCTTTGAGGTGGCAATTTCCAGCCAGAAACGATCGTTTGACAGAGAGTCGCAAGATTAACCGGTTCTGGGCAAAACTGAATCGCGTTTGACTCGGCAGTCGTGAGCGTCAACGTATTTTTAAGGGTTTGGCTGATGCGGTTGACGTTGGAGTTGATCATGTAAAAGCAGCGATCGTCATCCTGCAAGCTGTTTCGGCTGCGGTTGAGCTTCAGCATTTGGGTTGCGGTGTTAATGATCGAAAGCGGGGTGCTGAACTCGTGGGAAATTGTTTCTAACAACTGAGCCATTAGAAGGTTGAGGGACTGTTCTTTTTCCAATGCCGCTTCAAGCTGAGTTTGCAGATTCATGAGCTCTTGATGCCGCGTCTCTAGCTCTGCGGTGCGATCGGCAATCCTGGTTTCGAGTACCTGATTCAGGGATTCTAACTGGGTCTGAGCCGTAACGCGATCGGCAACTTCCTGCTGAAGCTCCTGCTGGAGCCGACTAATGCGAAGCTGATTTTCAACTCGAACAATGACTTCAGCAATCTCGAAAGGCTTGGTAATGTAGTCTATCCCCCCGCTCTCAAATGCCTCGATCCTATCGACTGCGTCGGTGCGGGCACTGAGAAAAATAACGGGAATATGCTGAAGGCGATCGTCTGCTTTAATCAAGCGACAAACTTCGTAGCCATTCATTCCCGGCATCATGAGATCAAGCAAGATGAGGTCGGGTGAGCTGATTTGGGCAGAAGCGATCGCTTGATCACCGCTCACCGCTTCGTGCACCTGATAGCCTTGACTCGTCAGCAAACTCGACAACATCTGCAATTCATCTGCTGCGTCATCCACAATCAGAATATCGGCAGTGAACGTTACAGCACTCATAACAGCCCAAACTCCAGCCAGCGGCTAATTTCTTCGAGCGCAAATCCACCGATCGAGTTAATGCATGAAACACCCTATTGATTAACCGCAGTTTGCCCAATCATCAAGCGGAAACTGCATCTCACACGCGAATTTGTGAAGACCTCATGCAGGCATGATTCTGAACGCTTTAAATTACCTTTGAAAGCAACCCCGAAAACTTCCTTCTAAAGCCCAAGTTTTGACTTCATTCATCTCGCATTAATCTAAACTATTCCACAAGCGCAAATTTTGACAGCGTGAGTTGGGCAGTTTTATTAGATCTCGGTAGTTTAGCTCTCCGTACTTTAAGTAGGGAGCTTCACTCAGCGGAACTAAATAGTTTAGATCTCCGTACTTTGAATAGAGGGGTTTCACTCAGCAGAACCGATATGCTCCAATGTTAATATGTGATCAGTCAAATATGGGTGAATCCCAACGTGAATTGATGACTACAATGCTGCAACAAAGAATTCAGCAACACCAATTTATTAGCGATCTGCGAATTCGGCTGCTCCGCCTGCACAAAACCCTTCTGGAAATGGAGCGGATAGTGTATGAGCAAAAACAGGGACAAGTTTCAAAAAGAGAACTGCTGCGGCTCGTCCTGACCGATGCTCAGTTTGACTGGCTCCACCGTCTATCACGGCTGATTGTGCGGTTTGATGACTTGCTTCATGCTGATGAGCCAGTTACGTCTGAGGCAATCGACATTCTGGTAGCAGAAGTGGCTGCCCTGCTCACCCCGGCTGAGAATGGCGATGAGTTTGCCCAAAAGTATGAGGCTGCGCTTCAGCTTGACCCCGATGTGGTGCTGGCACACGCCGATGTGACCCTATTTCTGGCATCGCGTGAATAATTCTACGGAAGTCAATTTGAATGAAGCCAACTGAGCTACCGCAGCACAGGGTTCAGCAGATGCCGAGCAATTTCTTCAGGATTCCAGACTGCGACGGCTGCATTTAGCTCTACTGCCGCTCTTGGCATTCCATATACCACACAGCTTGCTTCGTCCTGGGCGATCGTGTACCAGCCCTGGCTGCGGAGCAAGCTTAGTCCTTCTGCGCCGTCGCGCCCCATGCCGGTAAGCAAAATCGCGGTTCCTCTGGCCCGCCAATAGTTTGCCAGACTTTTAAAAAAGACATCGACTGAAGGACGGTAAGGGTATTGAGTCGGCTCTTTTACATAGGTCAGAGTTCGATCGATTTGCAGCGACAGGTGATCATCTGTAGTAGCAACGAGCGCCGTTCCTTTCGTCGGTCGATCGCCAATGGCTGCTTTTCTAACCGTGAGGGCAGTCTGGTGGTCGAGCCAGTCGATTAAGCCTGCGGCAAACTGGGCATCAACGTGCTGCACAATCACAATTGCGGACGCGAAATTAGCAGGTAGGGGCGCGAGGAGAGTGGCGAGGGCTTTGGGTCCACCTGTGGAAGCGCCGATCGCAATTAAGGAAGGGGTAGAAGAGTAGAAGGGTAGAGGAGTAGAAGAGTGGAGGGGTGGAGAGGTGAGAGGACGAGGGGATGAGGAGAGTTGGGAGAGAGTGGGGCGAACGGGGCGAAAAGCAGAAGAGTTGGGGGTGGATTTGCGAATGAGTTTTTCGATCGTGGCAATTTTGCGGAGCAGGGTTTGGGTAATTTCGGGATTGCCGTAGCTTCCAAGAATGGGGGTGTTAACGGCATCGAGTGCGCCATAGCTCATGGCTTCATACACTTTTGCTGCGTTTTGTTTTACGTCTGCAGTGACGATGAGAATCGCACAGGGCGATCGCTTCATAATTTGCCTTGTGGCTTCTACTCCGTCTATTCCAGGCATGATCAGATCCATCAGAATTAGATCAGGCGTGTCCTGAGCGCATTTTGCGATCGCTTCGGTTCCGTTTGTTGCAACCCAAACGACTTGGTGTTCGGCAACGGTTAACAGCACCCGCCGCATTGCTTCAGTGGCAATTACCATGTCGTTTACAATTGCAATTCTCATGTTGTTTTAATAAAGTTTTCTATCTCAATCTATTCTCAAACAGTCTTTAGCCAATTTCTTTAATTTAATTAGAAGATAATTAGAGGAGGTTTGAGCAGTCGCGGTTCCTTGAATTTAGTGGATTCAGTAGATTCATTGGATTGATTCAATTCATTCACCAATCAAATCGGTCACTGCTCGAATCAGGGTGTCATCATGAAAGCTATTCTTTGTTAAATAATAATCTGCTCCTGCTTCTAATCCCTGAATTCGATCGTCGTCTCGATCGCGGTAAGAGACAACAATCACGGGAATCGACCGAAACCGCGAGTGTTTTTTGATCTCTTTAATTAACTCAATTCCATTCATCCGAGGCATATCAATATCGCTAATCACCAGATCGTAGGGATACGACCGGATGGCGTTCCAGCCTTCCATTCCATCCACTGCGACATCAACCACATAGCCGCGATTTTGCAGCAGTTTGCGCTCCATTTCCCGCACGGTGATCGAATCGTCCACCACTAACACTCGTTTTGTATCCTCTCCTTGGCGCGATCGCTTCCCAGCCTCCCCTGAAGAAGATTGCGTCTCGCCCAGTTTTGCCAGTCGTCCATTATTGAGCAGTCCGGTGAGCGATCGAATCAAGTCAGACACATCCAGAATCAGTACCAGCGAACCATTTGCCATGAGCGCAGCCGCACTCACATCCTGCACCTTTCCCAGGCGCGGATCAAGCGGACGCACAACGAGTTCTCGTTCTCCCACGCAGCGGTCGACCATTAAGCCGTAGGTAGCGGACTGGTCACTCAGAATCACAACCCAGAGCGGATCGGGTGTGGCATTAGGCGGCGGCAAATCCAGAACCTGATACAGCGAAATTAGCCCAATATTGCGATCGTCCAGCGTGAAATACTGCCGATTTTCAACGGTGGAAATTTCCTCTGGTTTAAGCGTCACAATCTGATCGATCCGCGCCAGGGGAAAAGCATATACCTCGCCTGCCACTTCGACCAGCAGCGTTCGTACAACAGAGAGCGTCAGCGGAAGCTGAAAATGAAAGCTTGTGCCTTTTCCGGGCTTTGAGGAAACGCGCACCGTGCCGCCCACTTCCTGCGCCATACTCTTGACAATATCCAGCCCCACGCCCCGTCCCGAAATTTCTGTAACCTCAGTAGAGAGCGAAAATCCGGGCAGAAAGAGAAACTCCATCAGTTCGGCATTCGATAGTCTTGCAGCAACATCGGGCATAACCAAATGCCGATCGACTGCTCGTCGTCGCAATCGCTGCACATCAATCCCCGCTCCATCATCGACGATCGTGATTGCCAGCATTCCACCCCGGTGGGCTGCCTCTAGCCGGATTCTGCCTTCGGGCGGTTTGCCTGCCGCGATCCGGTCTTGAGGAGATTCGATGCCGTGATCGATCGCATTTCTGAGAATGTGCGTAATGGGAGCCTCCAACCTACCGAGAATATCGCGATCGACCGACGTAGATTTGCCGATAATTTCCAGCCTCGCTTGCTTGTTCAAACTACGGGCAAGATCGCGTACCATCCGAGAAAAGTTTTGCACCCCTTCTTCAAACGGACGCATGTGAGACGTGATCACTTCATGGTAAAGCCGATCGGACAGGCTAGTGGTACGACGGATAAACTCCTCAAGTTCCGTGAGCCGATCGCTAAGCAGATTGCGGCACCGCTGCTCTTGCTGACGAACCGTTTCAAACATCGTCTGTTCTACCTGACTTAGCCCAACCTGGTTTAACAAACGCTGTTCTAGCGCCTCTAGACTGGCGGCAAGCCGGATTTGCTGCGATCGAACCTGCATTAGCGCATCGGCAAAAACGGGCAAAGCGTTCGCCTCGATCAGCGATTCTCCGGCAAGCCCCATAATCCGATTGAGATTTTCTGCGCTGACTCGTACCACGCGCTGTGGCCCCGTGCTAGAAGGGGCACTATCCCGGCTAGAGGGTTTGATTCCCCCAGGGGAACTGCTTCGCATCGCACTGCCGTTCGAGCTAGCATTCAGGGCAACATTCGAGCCAACATTCGAGCCAGTCACCAGCGAATGGGCAGCGTTTTTTTGATTTTTCCCCGTTCCATTCCCTGCGGCGGGAGCCTGTTCAGCAGTCTCTTTTTCCCCGTTTTCAGATGCCCCATTTTCAGATGCCCCGTTTTCAGAAAAAGGAGTGAATGCAGCCGTTCTTTCTGGCGGAGAATGCTCTGGCGATTCGCGCAGGGTTTGAATTATCGATCGCACCGAATCGATCGCCGCGTCGTGCTGGGTCAACCATGCGGATAAATCTCGATCGCTGACTTGGCTGAGGCTCTGCAACAGATCCACGCCGCGCAGCAGTTCATCAACTAAATCTGTGTTCAGGGTCAGTGTCCGATTTTGGGCGGCAACAAAGCAATCCTCCATTGTGTGTGCTAAATCCACCGCTGCATCCAGTCCGACAATCCGTGCCGCGCCTTTGATTGAATGGGCAGCCCGCATGAGTGCCTCAAGGGGTTGGGTTGCCATTGGCTGCGCTTCCAGGGTCAGCAGCCCATTGTTCAAAGTTTTTGCCTGTTCCTCGACTTCCAGACGAAACAGATCCAGCATCTGGGCATCGATCAGGGGATTTGCAGGGAATTGGGGTGGGGGGCTAAGACTCTGAATGCCCCCTAAATCTCCCAATTCTGAGGGACTGTGAGCAGCAGGGAATTCTTCAGGCTGAAATGCTTCGAGATAAGGGCGATCGAGAAACGTTTCGTCCTGGAGGTCGGTGATAATCTCGATCGGGTTAATAGGGGGGTTCGCAGCTTGCAGGATAGCAATGTCTTCCAAGTGAGTCGCCAGCCAGGTTGCTCGATCGGATTCATCCAGGTGACTGACCTCGATCAGCCAATCGGCTGCCTGAAGAAGGCGATCGATCTCCTGGAGACTCAGTTCAATGCCTCGTTGGGCGGCGGTTAGCTGCGTCTGAATTGCCCGAATCACAAGCAGTACTGCTTCCACACCCACAACCTGAGCCAGCCCGTGAATCGTCTTCAGGGCTTCTAACCCATCCTGAATCTCGTGCGCCGATCGAGGCTGCTGTTTAAGCATCATCAAGTGCTGCTTCAGGCTTGCAACCTGAGCTGCAACTTCTTGACGAAACAGATCCAGCATGGAGTAGTCAGGCATTTGGGGCGGGAGGGGTGGAAAAGTGGACGGGTGGGGAGATGGGGGGATGGGGAAGGGGGGTTAGAGGAGGCGACGATCGAGGGTGTCGAGTAAACGGTCAGCATCCAGATAATTGACTTTTTCGCCGCGCCAGTCAATGATCCCCTGGGTATAAGCCTTTTGGGTTTTAGCAACGACCACGGGGGGTTCCTGGAGTTCGTTGGGGTGGAAGCGATAGACCCGATGGACTTCGTCTGCCGGAAATACCCAGCGGTTTTCCTGGCCTCCAATCACTATCATGCGGCGCAGGTTAATGCGGCTGTAGGTGGGGTCGATCGGCATTTCGACGTTAAGAAACTGGCTGAGGGAAAAACAGGGCAAAATTTCGCCGCGAATGTTGACCAGTCCCAAAAACAGATCGTTGGTGCGATGGGGCAGTGTATGAATGGGCGAAGGACTGGTGACTTCCTGAAGGACGCACACAGGCAGGGCAAATCGTTCGCTGCCCAGTCGAAAAATCATCGCGGACTGCGTTGCTTTTGCTTGCCCAATCTTGAGCGAATCCTCTGAGAGAGCGGCGGTAGCAGTTCCAGCTTGAGAGTTAGCCTGTTGTGCCAGGATTTGCGTCCACTCCTGAAGATAATCGAGCGGAATTTCCCGATCTAAAAGCCTCCGTCCTGCCGTTTCCGGGTCATTGCCCGATTGATCGCCAGTTCCATTCGTTGAAGCCAAAGCCGTTTCCGCTTCTTCCCGGAAAAAATTGCCTCCATCCTCAAGCGAATTCCAGCCATTCTCAGAAATCATTTCCGCCTCTCCATTGCCGCTCTGCCCATCTCTTCATCCATTTATTTACCCATTCATTTACCCATTCACCCATCTATTCACTCACTACACCTTAAACTGCGAAATCTCCCGCTGAAGCCCCTGCGCCGCATCATCGAGCTGAGTCAGTGCATTATTAGTTTCCTGAATCGACTGCATGGTCTGGAAAGAAGCATCGCTCAACTGGGCGATCGCCGTACTGATTTGCTCGGCTCCACGATACTGCTCACCCATGCGCTGACTGATGGTCTCAAATTGGGGCGGTAATCCCTGCACGTCTTGAATAAAGTTGGCAATTTGCAGGCTGATTTCACCGACTTCCTGCACGTATTGCGTGACTTCGCGGCTGAACCTGTCCATCTCGATAACACCAGTGGACACTGAGGACTGCATTCCCTTCACCATTTGCTCAATTTCGAGAGTTGCTAGGGCAGACTGGTCAGCAAGACGGCGGATTTCTCGCGCCACGACTGCAAATCCAGCTCCGTATTCGCCTGCTTTTTCAGCTTCGATCGCCGCATTCAGCGATAGCAAATTGGTTTGATCTGCGACTTTTGTAATAGTTGTGACGACGTTGTTAATATTGTTTGCTTTTTCATCCATTACCTTTAACTTGGACGAGATAGACTGTGTTGCAATCACTAAGCTTTGCATTGCCGCCTGAATCTTTTCGAGATTCTCCTGGCTGTTCACCGCAGCATTTGTAGTGGATTGGGCAGTGTCGGCAACATCATCCATTTCTTGGGCGAGTTCCCCGGCAGTTGCAGCAATCTGGCGCGAGGTGGCTTTGACTTCGTGCATTGAGGCGACTTGTTCATTGACCGTGGCTTCGAGCTGTCTGCCTGCGGCTGCAATTTGTGTTGTCGAGGTGCTGATTTGAATGCCCGATCGCTGTGCCTGGGCAATCAAACCATTGAGGCTTTTAATCATTTCCCGAAACGCCCGCAGCAGCCGCCCAACTTCGGTAGGGTCTTTGGTTGGGTTGATCGTTTGCGTCAGATCACCTCTGGCAATCGCAGTCGCCGCATCCACGATCGGGGGCAACTGGCGGCGCAGAGGCAGAGTTACAACCAGGCCGGCGGCAAGCGTCGCGAGAATGGTGATGCCTGTGCCAATTACAATCAGCCGCAGCAAAGAATTCTGAGCATTTTGAACCGCTTGATTATTGCGATTTAGCCCGTCTTCTAGTTCGCCCACGACCCGGTCGCGCTGTGCCACGGCATTTACAATTCGCTGTTGTCGCACTTCTTCTCTTGCCTGAGGGATGCGATTTTCGCCGACCAGTCGAAAGGCGTTTTGCAGGGCGCGATCGTACTCTTCACCCAACTGGGCTAAAGCTTCGACCGAGGGTCGGGTCTGCGAATCAGAAAGGGCGATCGCCGTTCTTGCGCTTTCGGTAAATGCTTCGCGGGCATCGGCGTAGGAATCGTTCGCAGCCGCTGCTTCGCCAGGAAACAGCACATAGGCACGGGTCACACCGGTCATCCGGTTGAGTCCATCTACCAGCCCGTTGACGCTGCGGATTTGACGCTCGATTCGATCGCTCTGCTGCTGAAGTTGAAAGGTGCGCGTGCTGGATTCGTAAACAATAATGCTCAATCCCAACAAAGCCAGAAGCGGAATCGAGTACCCCAGCAAAATGCGATTCGTAATTCTATTCCAGGTCGATCGAACCATAGTTAACTGCCTGATTGAGACTGTTCATATCCTTGCTCAGCAAGCCGCTGCGCTCGCCGCTTCAGTCTTTGTGCCTCAACCCAATTACCCTGCTGCTCCTTGAGTAACGCCAGGTGAACTAAGGCTTCATAGGCGTTGGGATTGAGATAAATCGCCTTCTGGAAGCATCGTTCTGCCTGTTTGGGCTGGTTGAGTCCCTGATAAATTTCGCCTAACAGCAAGTAAGCGATCGGCTGCGCTGAGTTTGCCCGCACATAAGATTCACAGAGTTGGGCTGCCTGAGTCAACTGTCCGCGATCAGCAAGCTGCCTGGCAGTTTCTAGCGGAGCCGGGAAAGGCTGAACAAAAGCTGGACGGGGGTTTACCGGGTTAAGTTTTGCTAAAGTGGATTTTGGCGCAGAAGACGAGTTGCCTGAATCTCGTGATTGTGCAGGACTTTGAACTGCGGTTTGCTTCAGCCAAGGGCTGGAAAGACGGAGTTTAGAGTAGTTTGCTTTGGTAGACTCTTTACGCTTTAGCAATGCCGCCGCAGTTGCATTCGGGGGTGCAGCGTCTGCGTCTAAAGCAGTTCTTGAAGTAGTTCTGAAAGTCGTTCCTGAAGTCGTTTGCAAGTTTGGCAAAAACACCTTTTGGTAGGCAAAGGCAAACGGATGATCAATCGATTGATAGTTTCGATTTGCCATTTGACCCGTTTCAGCAGATCCCAAAAACAAAAGCCCCAGCGGCAACAGGGCACGATCGAGCGATTCAATCACTTGATGGCGAGCTGCTTCATCAAGATAAATCAGCAAATTGCGGCAAAAAATAGCGTGATACTGTTTGCCCAGCAGAAAACGCGGTTCCAGAACATTGCCCTGGATAAAATTCACGCTTTCGCGGACAATTGGTCGGACTTCGTAGCCTTCTGCAAAGCCTTCTGGTCGGACTTGAAAATAATGCTCTAGATTTTGAATTGCGCCGCCGCGAAACGACTTCTTGC
This sequence comes from Cyanobacteria bacterium FACHB-502, assembly GCA_014695325.1. Classification (GTDB taxonomy): domain Bacteria; phylum Cyanobacteriota; class Cyanobacteriia; order Elainellales; family Elainellaceae; genus Leptolyngbya_A. Next base: position 455,674 of record JACJNZ010000039.1, read on the forward strand.
GATAGATGCCTGCCCGCGCTTTAATCAGAGCTTGCTGACTAACATCAACCGCATCAATTCGAAACTGAGCCGGAGTCAGTCCGCTATCCAGTAGGGTCATGGCGATCGAGTAGGGTTCTTCTCCGGTCGAGCAGGGTACGCTGAGAACGTGCAAAACTGCATCAAGATCGATCGATTTGACCCCAAACTGCACGTTTTCATACTTTTCCTTCACGTACTTTTCTTGCACGAATTGACGCAAATACTGAAACGGTTCCCGATCGCGGAAAAACCACGTTTCTGGAACCACCACGGCTTCGATGAGCTGATTAAGTTCCTGAGGAGAGGATTGCACCAGCGCGAGATAGGCGACTCGATCGGGGAGCTGGCAAGCAATTTGACGCTGTTCAACAGCTCGTTCAATGATTCGTGAACCAACGCTGTTGGCATCTAGCCCTAGCTTCTGTCTCAGCAGTGCCTCAATTGTGTTCTGCACCATTTGCCTGACCGTTTCCTGCAATTAATAACGTGGTTTGATGAGCATCAGTAATAAGATGCTCCCAATTAATTTTTTGAATAATGCCTTTTTGATCAATAAATAATTCGCCCAAATAGGGTGAACTGCTGATTTGTTCTGTAGTTTTTAGCTGATCATGCGATACTTTTAGCGTTTCAGTCACTCGTTCTGCGATTAATCCTAACGAGCGTTGCGAACCATTTTCGTTTGCCGTCTGCTCTGAGTTAACGCTGTAGTTCACCAAAATGACACGAGTGCTGTAGCAAACCTGACACGATTCGCCGCGAATCAAATGACACAAATCAATTACAGGTACAATGCTGCCGCGATAGTTGAAAACGCCTGCCAGATAATCAGGAGCAGGATGAATCCCTCTGAGTAACACCATCGGGATAATCTCAATCACCTTCTCAGTATCGATCGCATATAGGTTTTCTCCAACGTGAAACAACAGCAGCAGCATCGATCCAACCTTGCGTTCAAATTTGAATTGAGATCAAAATAAACTTTACTGAAATAACACATTGGCTTATAAGCATAGCGCAACGAACTGTACCTCACATCTTCCGTAGGGTTGGAAGTTTTTTGTCGTAAAAAATTCATTTCGCGATCGATTACGATAGGTCGTAAAACATTCGATTCAACTGGCTCAAAGGTATATCTGAAGTAGGAAGTTGCTTGCTGATTTGAATGGAGTCGTTCAGAATTCTGTAGGATAAACAGCAATTATTAATTTTCCTCCAGCTTCTAAGAAAGTGACTACTATCGCACATTCCCAACCGGCTACAAACCCTGTCCTCGCAAATCTGATTGCAGCTGCCATTATGGGACTGCTGACGGTGACGAGTGCAGTTTCCTTTGGTAAGGTAATTTTTGCCGGTGACTTGGCTCCTATGCTGCCGTTTGGAATCGGGCTACTGCTTTTTAGCTCTGTTATCGTGAGCGGAGTAACTGGAGCATTAAGCTCGTATCCTGCCCTGATAGTCACGATCGCCGAAGTCACCGTTCCCATTTTTAGCCTGATCGCGAAGCAGGTTGTGGCAGGTATGCCTGATGCCCCGGTCGAGCAAAAGCTCATGACACTGGTAGCAACCTTTGCAATTAACAGCTTTGCAACGGGGGCAATTTTTTTAGGGCTGGGCAAGTTTAAGCTGGGAAGCTTTGTGCGATTTATTCCTTATCCAGTTGTCGGTGGCTTTCTGGCGGCGATCGGCGCACTCTTGCTGATGGCGGCGTTGGGGTCGGTTTCAGGTTTGAGTTTGCAGCCTTTCTCGATCGCCTCCTTTTTTCAGTTCAATGTGCTGCTGCAATGGCTTCCGGCTCTGATTTTTGCGGTCGTGATGTTCATCCTGCCGCAGCGGGTGAATCATTTTGCGGTTTATCCAGGGATTCTGACCGGGGCGGTCGCGCTGTTTTATTTAGGACTGTCGCTGACCGGAACCTCGATCGCCCAAGCAACCGAGCGGGGCTGGCTGTTGGGTAACGTGCCTTCCGGCGGACTGTATCAGTTTGCGACAGTTCAGGCATTTCAGCAGGCAGACTGGGGCGTTGTCATTCAGCAAATTCCGACGCTAGCAGCCCTCTGGCTGGTCTCGGCGATCGCCCTGCTGCTGCACACCAACGGCGTTGAACTGGTGGCATCCCGCGATCTGGATCTAAACCAGGAGCTGAGTGGAGCGGGCGTTGCGTGGCTACTTGCAGGGTTAGGCGGCGGCGTGGGCGGGTTTGCCAGTGCAGGAGAAAATGCTCTAGCTCACGATTTGGGAGTCACGAAACGTTGGGTCGGATGGGTAATTGCGGGAATGTGCTTGGCAATGATGCTGGGCGGTGCGCCGCTCTTGTCTTTGTTTCCCACATTTATTCTGATCGGAATGCCGCTGCTGATCACAATTGAATTCTTTAATGAATGGCTTTATGAAGCCTGGTTTAAGTTTTCGAGATCGGATTACGCGATTATTGTGCTGATTGTGCTGATCACTGTCACCGTAGGCTTTCTTCAGGCGATCGGGGCAGGTCTGGTGGCAGCGATCGTGCTGTTTGTAATTAGCTACAGTCAGCTCAATGTGACACGGCGAGTTAGTTCTGGCAACTATCACCACAGCAATGTGCTGCGAACCTCTAAAGAACTCGAAATTTTGGAGGCAGAAGGCGACCAGGCTTACATTGTGGAGCTGCAAGGGCTGATCTTTTTTGGAACCGCCAATAAGCTGCTTAATCAGGTTCGCGATCGAATTAATCATGACAACCTGCCGCCTGTTCGCTATGTTGTTCTTGATTTTCGCGTGGTGAGCGGGCTGGATGCCTCTGCTGTGCTCAGTTTCGCTAAACTCAAGCAAATTGCCAGCCAAAAACAGGTGCATTTGCTCTACACCAACCTGTCATCAGAGGCAAAGCAGCGGCTCAAGCAGGGAGACTGCCTGGATGAAAATGACCCCTTTTGCCACACGTTTTCCGACCTCGATCGCGGGCTGGAATGGTATGAGCAGCAGGTTTTGCAGCAGTATCAGCCTCAGGTCGAAAACAGCTTCCACAGTCCCGCTGCTGCCCTAGCGACCAATCTCAAAGCTGACTTTTCCGATCCCCACCAGGTCGATCGCCTGATGAACCGTCTGGAACTGCGGCAGGTCGCAGAGAATGAGTATTTGTTCCATCAAGGCGATCCGTTTGATGGGCTGTATTTTGTCGCGTCGGGGCAGGTTAGCGTGGTGCTGGAGTTAAACGATGGGCAAATCAAGCGCATCCGCACCTACACCGTGGGCAATACGATCGGGGAAATGGGACTTTATCGCCGCACAGTTCGTATGGCATCGGTAATTGCCGATAAGCCGAGTGCGCTCTACTTCCTATCTGCTGAAACGTTTGAGCAGATCGAAGACTCTGAGCCCGTTCTGGCATCCAATATCCACCGCTTTATTGTCGATTTGTTGGCAGAGCGACTTCAGCACCGCGAAGAGGAATTAAAACATTTGCTGGAGTCGGTTTAATCCCCCTTTAAACGCCTTTCAACGCCTGCTCATACCGCGTCCCTGCCTGCTCCCAGGTAAACTCCTGCTCGACCATCGATCGCGCTGCCTGAGAAAGCTGCTGACGCAAGCTAGCATCTTCAAACAGTCGCCCAATCGCGTGTAGATATTCATCGATCTGATTGGCGCGAATTGCCCGCAGAGGCACGGTTCCATCGACTGCCAGCCCTTCTAAGCCGCGATCGCTTCCGATCACTGGAACGCCTGCCGCCATTGCTTCCAGGGTTTTGTTTTTGATGCCAAATCCGGTACGCAGCGACACCACGCAGACGGTTGCCTGATGCAGTTCTTTCACCATTGACTCAACCGGTCCGGTGACGATCACGCCTGGGCGAGCTGCCAATTCCTGCACGGCGGGCACCGGGCGAGCACCCACAATCCGAAACACGGCATCCGGGTATCGCTGTTGAAGTTGGGGCAGTATCTCGATCGCAAAAAAACGCACCGCATCAATGTTGTGCGAAGCATCCATCGCGCCTACAAAAATCAGCGTCCTGCCGCCAGGATCGCTTGATCGAAGCGGAAACTGCACGAGATCGACCCCGTTGGGAATGACCTGAATTGGAGCCGTCGCTCCCAGATCGAGAAACTCCTGTCGATCGTCATCGGTGGTCACGACGATTTGGGAGAATTTACGGCAGTAGCGATACTCATAGCGACGCAACAGCGGCAGATAGAATCGATCGCGCAGCGGATGAACGGCTGCCTGGGTTTCCAGATGATGGCGCGTCCAGGCATAAACGGAGCTATGCACATCTACAATCGTGCGAATCTGATGGCGAAATTCGGGTCGGATATAGATTTCGTTAACGCTGTGTTCGCAGGTAATAACGTCAAATTGTTTTGAAGCCACAGCTCGATCGACCCAGGCTTGCAGTTCAGGCGAGTAGCGGTGCAGCACATTGGGCGGAGTTTGGCGCATCCAGGCTTGCCCAAAGCGAGCGACCCGCCCCAGAAGCTTGGCAGGCAAGGAAACTCCCTTCGGCTCCTGCGGCAGCGGAAAGACCACCAGATCTGAAAGATGCGATCGCAGGGCATCTACATCTGCATCGGAGACATCGCCATGACGCTGAGTAGCAACCGTAACGGAGTGCTGCTTTGCCAGTGATTTCAGCAGGTGAAACGTTCTCACCTCGGTGCCACCTCGACTAGGCGGATAGGGGAAGGTCGAAGACAGCATCAGAATACGGAGCGGGTGTGAGCTTGCCATGAGGGAAAACGTTGGGAAAACTGGAAAGACGCAGAGACGATCAAGTCTGCGGTTCAGTATGCCCACAACGGTAGGCTGATTCCCAGGCGAGCGATCAAAGCTGCTGCTCGTTAGTTAGAATCACCGATCGGGCACAATAGCCGCAACTCACCCTATCCTGGTTTCCCCATGCGTCGAATTCCCCAAAACCGCATCCAGCCCAAGATCAGCACGCTACCTCGACAGCGATCGGAGGCAGCAGCGTTTCTTGATATTTACAAGCTGGTAGTCGAGAAGAAGCGGCTTCAACAAGAGCTAGAAAACATGGAACAGCGCAGACAGCAGATTGCTAGCCGTCTAGCCACGCTCGATGCTCAGGTGGCAGACCTGGAAAAAAACGCCCAGCAGATTCGTAGCCAAACTGACTCAACCGACACAGCCCTGAAAACGGTCTTGAAAGAGCCTTCACAGCCGCAAAATAATCGCTTTAAAACGGACAGCTTTGAAACAGACAGCTTTGAAACGGATGGCTTTGAAACATTTTTTTTGGAGTATTGATTTGCCCTTGTTTTGCCCTGAATAGGCTCGTCTGATTCATTCTGATCGAGAAGAGGTTGACGCAACAAATCTAAATCACTTCATTCACGCTGCCAAAAGCGCACCGAATGGTTTCCTACAGATAGCTTCTCGCAGATAGGTTCTTGCAAATAGGTTCTTGCAGACGGGTTCTCAGGCGAAAGCTCAACCAATCGTCTTCCAACGATCGAATGCATAGAAATAGGATGCATGGAAACAGGATACTGAGCCGAATGCAATTCTGAACGTTATTTCAAACATGACTGTATATTTCTTGACGGACTGCTGCTGAATGCACTTCTGATTGAAGCATCGAGCAAACCAGATACACTACAGAAACTGCCGCACTAATGCATCGGAGCGGATCATGAGTCACAATCGTATCAATGATTCGTATTGATACAAGGTTATGAACATCGTGCCACTAGCATCAATGCGATCAGCATAATGTACATTAACGCACACTGATGCACAGCCAACTGACCCGGCTCCACTTCGCGTTTCAGATAAAATGAGTGAGAGCAAAGTGGGAAATCAGGGACTTTTGCAGGCTAGGAGTGAGCCTTTTCCTCACCATTTGCTGGCGATGCTGTAATCGCTGCTTCACCATGCTGCGCCAGTCGCTTTGTCGCAAAAATCTTTTAACAAAACTTAACAACCTCTTCAAAGTTGCTTCAAATTTGCTGTCTAATCTGCATTGTGCATTCTGGGGGCGGCAATCGATACTGTTATGCAGAACTTCGATCGCGGACTTCTGTGATGAATCGCTTGTTCTGCTGCATGAAACTGAGAAAACGAGACAGCTCTTTTTACGCCTGTTCCCAATTTCGATAGCGGATCATTTGCCGTACAACGTAATGTCTCCTCTGCCGTTTCATCCAGTCAAACACGAGCCCATTCAGAATGCGGTCGCTTTTCTGAGCTGGCTTCTAATCAACAGTTTTACTGAAACGACAGAGAGGCAGTAACCGTAGACGTAACACACATCTGGCTATCTGTGTACCTGCGCTTATCTGACAAAATTCCAGGTTGTAAGCTTTCCAGCCCGATTGCTTATGGGCTAAAGAAGCGCGTTGGTTAAAAAAGAGGTGAGCGTGAGAGTTCTATTGGTCGAGAGTGACGAGAAGACAGGCGCAACGATAACGCTGGCATTAACTAACCGTCAGTTTTCGGTTGATTTGACTGCGGATAGTCGGACGGGAATGCAAATGGTGCAAACCTACGACTATGACCTGCTCGTGCTCGATGCCGAGTTGCCAGATATGGACGGCATTAGTCTGTGTCGAAATCTTCGATCGCAGAACTACCAGATGCCAATTTTGCTGCTGACATTGCGAGATGGGAGCCGCCGACGGGTGATGGGCCTCAACGCGGGCGCAGATGACTGTCTGGATAAGCCCTTTGATCTAACCGAGTTTATCGCCCGGGTACAGGCATTGCTGCGGCGACGGCAGGTCAACTTTACCCCCACTTTGCACTGGGGCGCACTGCAACTCTTGCCCGCTCTGCGTCAGGTGACGTGGGAAGGCATGCCGCTCAACCTTACTGCGAAAGAATTTAGCCTGCTTCAGCTTTTTCTGGAGAATCCGCTGCGAATCTTTAGCAAAGACGTGATTCTCGATCGCCTCTGGAATGCTTCAGAAGCTCCAGGTGAAGGAACCGTCGCCTCCCATGTCAAAGGACTGCGGCAAAAGCTCAAGGCAGCCGGAGTCACCGCCGAACCGATCGAAACTATTTATGGATTGGGCTATCGGCTAAATCCGCCCCCTGAAACTGCCCCGATTTCCAACAGTGCTGAGCAAGAGCAGCTTCCTGCTCCTGAATCCATGGAAGGCGATCGCGTGCGGGCGCATCAAGACATCATGGCAGAGCTGGCGCAAGTGCAGGCAGAGCTAAAAGCCAGCCTTCAGGAAGAAGTGGCAGTATTTGAGCAGGTGATCAGCAGCCTGTTTGCCGGAACGCTGGAATTCACTCTGCGCCAGCAAGCTGAACGACAGGCTCACCAGCTTGCCGGAACCCTGGGATCGCTAGGTCTGCTCGAAGGCTCTCAGTCTGCCCGTCAGATCGAGCAGTTGCTTCAAGACGGCGTTTCCCTGGGTTCCACCGAGGCACAGCAGCTTTCTCAGTTGGTGCAGGCGCTCCAGCAAGCCCTGGATGCAACGCCTGCGGTCGCCGTGCCTGTGCCCGTGCCCAAAGTCGCTTCAGGACGGCTACTGGTGATCGATGACGACGTGGTGCTTACCAAGCTATTAAAGCAAGCCGCAAGCACCGCCGGATTTCAGGTGGAAGTGGCAACGACGTTAGCTGAAGGTCGAACTGCGATCGCCCAAATGTCGCCCGATGTGATTTTGCTGGATCTGATCTTCCCCGAAACGACTGAGAATGGCTTCGCGCTGCTGGCTGAGCTGGCTGAGCAAAATTCGGCAGTTCCCGTTGTGGCGTTGACCATGAAAAACAGTCTTGCCGATCGCGTGACCGTGGCGCGGCTGGGTGGTCAGGCGTTTTTGCACAAGCCCATTTCAATCACAGAAGTACTGCGCGTCGTCACCAAAATCATTAATCCGGCTCCCCTGCCCGATGCCCAAGTGCTGGTTGTAGATGATGACTCGACCGTGCTGGAAACGCTGATCGATCTGCTACCACCTTGGGGAATGCAGGTGACAACGCTGGCAGACCCGCAGCAGTTTTGGGAAGTGTTTACGGCAACTGCGCCCGATCTACTGATTTTAAGCGGCTATATGCCAACCTTTAGCGGCATCGAACTCTGTCAGGTGGTGCGGCAAGACCCGCAGTGGGCAGACCTGCCGATTCTGATTTTGACCGCTTACGACGATCCTGACGTGATTCACCAGATCTTTGCAGCAGGGGCAGATGACTTTATCGGAAAGCCGATCGTTCCTCCTGAGCTGATCGCCCGCATTACCCGATGGCTAGAGCGAACTCGCCTGCGAAAACGCAATCGTCCTTGAGTTTAGTTATTAGTCATTGGTCATTGGTCATTGGTTTATTGGTCATTTCTTCCTGCTGCCTACCCCTACTTCGTCCTATGCACGAATCCCGACCCCCGGTTCTGCTTGTCATTGAAGATAGCGATGAGGATTTCGCGATTCTGGAACGGATCGTGGAGCAAGCGTTGAATTTATGTCAGCTCGATCGCTGCGCCACTGGAGATGAAGCAATGGAATACCTGCTGCAACATCAAAGCATTGTGCAAGATCAGGGCAACCATGCGCTTCCTTCGCTGATTTTGCTGGATCTGAGTTTGCCGGGAACCGACGGAACAGAGATTCTCACTCGTGTTAAACAAATCGACTCTCTGAGCGCGATCCCGATCGTTGCGTTATCGGGTGATCTCAACCCCAAGGAAGTCAATTTGCTCTATCAAAAAGGTGTGAGTGGATGTATTGTGAAGCAGGTTGATGGGGCAAAATTCAAAAGAAATATGCAGCTTATGATCGAATACTGGTTTAGTGCGAACAAGCTACCTACTTAGCGATCGCTTGAGGAAATGGTTTCGGAGAATAGTTTAGGAAGATGGCTTAAGGGAGATGGTTAAGGAAATTGTCTGAGGAGCATCAGAGATTTTACATCACCCCTTGAATTCCCCAAATCTGGAGGACTTTGAATTCTAAAAGAGAATTAGTTCTCTGTAAAAGTTGGGCAACTGAGCACTCAGAAAACGATCGCGGTTTAAACAACACCGTAGATTAAAGAATTTTAAATAGAATTTTTAGATAAAGCATGATGATGGGAGATATCCGATCGGTTCTGATTGTCGATGACTGTCTGGAAGACCGGGAACGGTATCGCTGCTGTCTGGCTGAAGATGACCAGCATCGTTATGAAGTGTGGCAGGCAACGTCCGGCACTGAAGGCTTAGCTTGCTGTTCACGCCAACTGCCCGATGCAATCCTGCTGGATAATGTGCTGCCAGATATGACGGGGCTGGAATTTTTGCGTCAGTTTAAGAACCAGTTCAAGAATCAGTTCAAGAGCAAGTCTTCAAGCTTATATTCAGGCCAGCATCCAAGCTCACGTTTAAATTCAGATTCGGATTCATACTCAAATTCATACCCAGATTCAAATCCAAGCCAGAGCTTACCGATTATTTTGCTGGTAGAAAGCGAGACAACTTCGACCGGAGAACTGCTTCGCACAGCGATCGCAGCTTTGAAGCATGGCGCAGCAGATTGTTTGATTAAATGCGAAATCGCGGCTGAGCAATTGCGATCGATCGTGCAGCAGACGACTGCCCAGTTTGCAGAGTGCAGGCAAATTGAACGCGAACACCAGGAAACTCTGTCCCAGCTTCAGCAGGCAAACCAGGCACGTGAACGCCAGGTTGCAGCACAAACTGCTGAGCTAATGCAGACCAAGCAGCAACTTCATCAGGAGTCTGCCGATCGCAAGCGGGCTGAGACATTGCTAAGCCGGAGTGAAGCCGAATTTCGAGTGCTGAGTGAAGCCGCACCGATCGGCATTTTTCGGATTGACATCATGGGAAACTGCACTTATGTGAATCCGCGAGGTCAGGCAATTTGCGGCTATACGCTTGAAGAAGCAATGGGGCTGGGTTGGCAGCGATCGATTCATCCCGACGATCGCAAGCAGCAGTGGTCGAAGTGGCGGATGGCGATGCTCTCTCGTCAGGAATACGCAGACGACATTCGCTATGTGCATAAAGACAGTACAGTCCGGTTTGCGCGAGTAAAAACGGCTCCAATCGTTTCTTCTGGCGAAATTATTGGGCACGTTGGCACGATCGAAGATATTACCGAAGCGCAGGAAATTGAGCAAATCAAGCGAGAATTTTTGTCGATCGTCAGCCATGAGCTAAAAACGCCGCTGGCATCGATTCGAGGTGCGCTGGCTCTGCTTTCAACCGGACTATTTGACGACGAACCAGAAACGGCTCAGGAAGTGCTGGAAATTGCTATCAGCGACACCGAGCGACTGGTGCGACTGGTCAACGACTTACTCGATCTGGAACGGCTGGAATCACGCCAGATTATTTTGGCCCGCCAATGGTGCGATGCTGCCACCCTGATGCAGCGATCGATCGATAGCCTTCTGCCGCTTGCTGAAGAAGAGCAAATTTTTCTCACATTTACGCCGCTACCACAGCAAATTTATGTAGACCTCGATCGCCTGATCCAAATTCTGGTGAATCTGTTGGGCAATGCAATCAAGTTTTCGTCGCCACATCAAAGAGTGCATCTGAGTGCCGCTCTAGTGACGATCGCTGGAAATCCAATGATTCGCTTTCAGGTAAAAGATCAGGGGCGCGGTATTCCGGCCGATAAACTGACGCTGATTTTTGAGCGGTTTCAGCAGGTTCGCTCTACCGACGCGCAACAGCAAGATGGCACAGGGCTGGGGCTGGCGATTTGCCGTAGTCTGGTGCAGCTCCACGGCGGACAAATCTGGGCAGAAAGCACCCTTGGTCAGGGCAGCACGTTCTATTTCACGCTGCCGCTACTGCCGCAAAATCAATCGCCACTCAATTCATCACGATCCAAATGAGTGCAACAAGCAAGGACTCCAGGTAAGTGCCACAGGATTCGTTGCGCTGAAGTTGCGATAAGAGCAAATGAACATTGAATTGATACAGCCCTAGACAAAAATCTAATCCCTCAGAGGGGCGATGTGCTTGTGATCGATCGCTGCTAGTTTAGGTGAGATCTACCCATTGAAATCCCCGTTGTTCGACAGAGCTTGCTCTAATGACAGCAAAGCGAATTCTTCTAATCGATGACGAAAAACGCCTTGCGAGAATTGTTGATGTCTGTTTGAGAAGGCTTGGCGGCTGGAGTGTTTCGATCGCAGGATCGGGAAGCAAAGGACTTTTGCAGGCAGAAGCAGAGCAGCCCGATGCAATTTTGCTGGATGTCATGATGCCCGACATTGATGGACTGCGGTTACTTCAGCAGCTCAAAGCAAACGCTGCAACGCGATCGATTCCGGTAATTTTGCTTACGGCAAAGCTCGATGTGGTCACACCCGCCCAAATTCTGGAGTTTGAGATTGCTGGAGTGATTTATAAGCCGTTTGATCCGTTTAAGCTGGCGGATGAGGTCGCTGAGATGCTGGACTGGCAGATTTAGGGCGGTAAGAATTCTCTTCACCTGGGAATAGATTAGGGATAGGCTAAGCAGACTAACCCGAAGATAGCTAAAGGTTAAGCATCAGTAAACCTTCTAGCAGGCGCGCCAGTTTTCGGGGACGCAATCGCACGCTACTAACTTCGCCAATTTATAAAGACGATCGCCAGAAAGCTTTGGGTGTTTTAGAAGTTCCTCAGTCATCCCAATCGAGCATACTTACGTCGGTAAGGTGAAGAAAAACGTGCTGCCTTTGCCCACCTCAGATTCGACCCAAATCTGCCCGCCGTGCCGCTCAACAATTTTTCGGGCAATTGTTAAACCCGCCCCTGTGCCGCCGCCGTATTTTTTGGGGCTGTGCAGCCGCTTAAAAATGCGAAAGATATTCTCCCGGTGATGGTCTGGAATGCCAATGCCATTGTCACGCACATAAAAAACAAGTTTGGATAGCTTTTCCGATCGCCCCTGACCAATGCCCCCGAAGGGAGAATTGCTTTGCATTGCCGGACAGGATGACGTGATTTCGTCTGTCCAGCCAATCTCAACCAGTTTATCCAGGGTATCGTTGTACTTAATTGCGTTGCTGATCAGATTGCTAAATACTTCGCTCACCTGCACCGGGTCACACTCGATCGTCGGCAGCGGTTTGGGAATTTGAATTCTGACGTTCGATCGCGACAGGCGCAGCACCTCGATCACCGCTTTCACCAGCTCATTCAGGTCAATCTTTTGCAGCTCCAGTTCAACCCGTCCGAGGCGAGAAAAGTGCAGCAGCGTATCGATCAGATCTTCCATGCGCTGGGTTAGTCGCACCAGGGTTTTCAGTTTGGCAACGCCCTCTTCGTCCAACACTTTGGCATAGTCTTCTAGCAAAAAATTTGAGTAGTTGTGAATGCCCCGCAGCGGTTCTTTTAAGTCGTGAGACGCGATGTAGGCAAAGGCATCTAGCTCGTGATTGCTGCGCTGTAGCTCCAAATTAATTCGCGCTAATTCATCGACTCGCCGTAGCACAATGCCAACGATCGCACTTCGCAGTTCCATCACGGTCTCCACTTCGCAGGGCTTCCAGGGTAGCGACTTACCCCTCACCGTTTCTTGCCACAGCGCGAAGGATTTGCGAGGCGAGAGCCGCACGGAGCCGTCCTGCTCGACCTGCACAGGCTTATTGGGATCGCCGCCCCAGTTCACAGTTTGCACGACCTCTGGGCGAAACCACAGAATATAGTTCCGGTTCGTTTTTGAGATGGCTAAGCCGATGAGCCCGCTTGCCATTTGCTGATATCGAGCTGCGTCAGCATAAACCTGCGCCAGGGCATCGGTATAAAACAAATTGTCTTCGACCTGGGTTTCGAGCCATTCCACCAGCGCGGACAAGTCGGCGAGGTCAGGGGTTTGCCCAATCTGCATCCAGCGATCGTCCCAGAGGATTGCCGCGCCTTGGGCACCGACCAGATCCAGCAAATCTGCTGAAGCGTAATCCAGCCCGCTCACCCACTCGCTATGCTGCGAAATTTGCCCAACAAACCGTGCCAGCGTCGATCGCAGCTTCACCTTGTATTCCAGATCTTCATTTTCCTCCTTCACTCCCAGTTCCCAGGAAACCACCTGTCCTAACAATTCGCAGATCGTTCGGACTTCGTAGCTCAGAAACTTGGGCGTATGGTGATGACAGGCAATTAAGCCCCACAGCGTTTTTTGATTCAGCTTGTGGTTCAGCAGCGATACCGACATCGACGCACTCACACCCATACTGTGCAAATATTCCAGATGCACAGGCGAGACGCTCCGCAGCCCAACTAAACTCAGATCTGTGGGGCAATCGGTGACAGGATTCAGCGTCGGAACCAGAGCCGCAGGCTGATAGGCGACATCGGGAATGAGCCGCAGCCCATTGAGGATATAAAGCTGTTTTGCCTGTTGGGGAATATCGGTAGACGGATAGTGTAAGCCCAGATAAGGGGTCGCGTCGTCGCGCTTTGCCTCTGCGATCACTCTGCCCGCGCCTGTCTTGGTAAACTGGTAGACCATGACGCGATCGAAGCCTGTCAAACGACGAATTTCAGCCACCGCAAAGTTGCACATTTCTTGAAGCGTGGTGGCACTCTGGAGCTTATTTATCGTACCCCTAACCCAAGGGTAGAGCTGAAGAGAATTTGCAGAAGCCTCAGTTTGGCTCGGTTCTAGCTCCAGCAGAAGCAGCTCATCCGCTCGATGAATTACCCCGTCAAAAATAGCCGCGCCTTCGGATCGTTCGATCGTGATTTTTAAGGGATTGACGGTCTCAAAATTCTCCGTCAGGCATTGCTCGATCGCGACCGTTTGCTTTGCCCCCAGCAGATCAGTGAGGGCAGTGTTCAGAAGCTGCTCTGGCGACTTGCCCAGGTAGGCAACCGTATTTTCGCTGACCTGGATAAGGGTGAGATCGGGTTCTTTGAGCACCAGCAGGCAGCCGTGCGGCTGGATCAAGCCGGGAATATGAATAGGTTCACGCTCGCAGCTAGTGAGATCAAGCACTTCCGAGGCAATTACCGGCTTCTGTACCATTCTTGAGTTGCGATTAAGTAGAAAGCGAGAGACATCTCAAAGTCCCCAAAACGGGAAATTAGCGAGGGCAAGGGAAACTATCAAATACTTTTCAAGCGCACTTTTTTTAGCAAAATTCAGGCATCCTTACCTCGGGTACCTTTCGATAGACAGTCGATAGACATAAGACTTACTCTAAGCAATCATTGTGTCCCTATTCTATCTGCTTTCCTACTTAGAAGAATGCAGTGAATGGCAGGCGACGATCGCGCAGATTTAACTTCCAGCAGTAGCAGTTCAACACTGGTTCAATCGTGGTTCAACACTGAGGGAATGCGGAACGATGCGATAACCAGGGCTGCTCACTATAAGATAAAACTGCGCTTTCTAGCCAAAAATGAATCAGGGATTGCAGAGTTGCAATAAATTTTTGGGTATTCATTGCCTTGACCACATAGCTGCTTGCTCCGCGCTGATAGCACTGTTTGATGTGGTCAGGATTGGTGGAGCTAGTGAGAACGACGATCGGAATACTTTTGAGCTGGTCGTCTTGTTTGACTCGCGCCAGCACGTCTAGCCCTTCGGTTCCGGGCAGATTCAAATCCAGTAAAATGACCCCAGGACGGGGCGCAGTATCAGGATCAGCGTACTCGCCCGTTTGAAACAAAAAGCTGAGTGCTTCATCGCCATCTGTGCAGCGAAAGACAAGCTGATCCACCACAGTCCGGCTGACCACAGATTGCAGAATCTCAAAGTCGATGTCAGAGTCATCAACCACGAGAAGGGGACGAGTAAGGCTATCCATCATGTCAGTGAATGAGTTGGGTTCTAGCGAATGTGCTGATTTTGCTTAACCGATTTTGCTCAACAAGGTTTTGCTTAACAAAAGAGGCTATTAGAGTTTAAAGGCAGAATTTCCAGCCACGATCGCCAATGCACGAATTAGCAATCTTAGAATCAACAATTTTAATTGACTAATAAATTAACTAATAATGCTGGAATTATCGCTGTAATCCCTGACTCAATAAATCAACCTTAGGAAATTAGCCATAGGGTAGAGTTCTGACAGAGCATTTGACAAAGTGCAATTGACAAAGTATCCAGGGAGGCACATCGCCTGCGCTGCTTTCCTTGCTTTCTAGCTTGCAACGTGAAGCGGCTTTGAATGCTGGAAGAGAGCCAGGTTCCTGTTCTAGCTTGATAATTTTTCTCTCAGAGCGAAGCTTGATAAATGCTCAGTTTAATCACCCCAAAATTCCAGTTCTTAGTCTTCTCAGCAATACTTTTAGCGGTATTTTTAATGATATTTTTAGCAATATTTTCATGTAAATAAATCCGCAACAAATTATTCTATTAACTATATTTTCGTGACATATTTTTAACGCAGTCTAATTTGCAATAAGGTTTGCAATGAATTAAGCATGAGTTGAGCTAAGTTGGTTCTCACTCATCCTCTGCCGTTAGAGGGATGTTCATTCAGTCAAAAAAGGCTTTTGATAAGTAGCTAGGATAATTAACGAGCTAGGTGCAACAGGTTGAGAATGCTGTTTGAGCAGATCTTGCTCTCTAGCTTAGAGCTCGGCCTGAAGTATAAAGGCAATCGCCTGCGGCAGGGGGAGTAGGAGCAATTCTGTGTCCGAATTATTAAACGCGCTTGAGGATGAGCGATTCCCGAAGCAATCCTCACACCCATTCTCAGATTCATCCCCAGACCCATCTTCACAGCGCCTGAACCGAACCGTATTAATTGCAGAAGATAACGAAATCGATCGAGAGTTGTATCGACGCTACCTGCTGCGAAATTCCGAGCAGACTTATCAGGTTCTGGAAGCTGTCACTGGGAAGGAAGCTCTTGATTTTTGTCGGCTTCAGCCAGACGTAGTGCTGCTTGACTATCGCCTGCCCGACTTTGAAGGACTGGAGTTTCTGAAGGCACTGCAAGCCCAAAGTGGTCATCTGTCGCCTCCGGTCATTGTGATCACTGGGCAGGGCAATGAGTCAATCGCCGTGCAGCTGATGAAAGCCGGGGCAGAAGATTATTTGATCAAGGGCAGGCTCTCGTCAGACGAGTTGCAGTTTGCAGTTGAAAGCGCGATCGAAAAGGCTCAACTTCAACGCAAAATTCGCCAGATCGAAGCCGAACGACAACAAAACCTGGAACGAGAGCGCATTATTAACCGGATTGCTCAGCAGGTTCATCGATCGCTTGATTTAGATGACATTTTGCAGACCACGGTGCAGGAAGTGCGGCAGTTTTTGCATACCGATCGCGTCTTGATTTTCAGCTTCGAACCAGAGCTGGAATGGGGCGCAGTCGTGGCAGAAGCCGTCGTGTCGCCGTGGGATTCTGTTTTATCAAACACGTTTCACGATCCTTGCTTTCATCGGGGCTACGCTGAAGGATATCGCCAGGGAAGGGTTATGGCGGCAGCAGATATCCGCACGATAGGGCTGGAACCCTGTCACCTTGAGTTTCTCGAAAGCTTGCAGGTGCGAGCCAATCTGGTCGTGCCAATTTTGCAGAAAGAGACGCTGTGGGGTCTGCTCATTGCCCAAAACTGTGCTGCTCCACGTGAGTGGAAACCCGCCGATGTCGATCTGCTAAAACAGCTTGCAACTCAGGTGGGTACTGCAATTCAGCAAGCCAACGCCTATGCCAAAATGGCAGAGTGGAACAATCGATTAATTGAAGTGAACGAAGCGCTGAAAGTCACGCTGAAAGAGTTGCAGACGACCGAAGAAGAACTGCGGCAGCAGCACGAACAGCTTGCCCACGAGCAGCAACGCTATCAGGACTTGTTTAACTTCGCGCCCGATGGCTATGTCGTCACAAATTCAAATGGGCAGATTCAGGAGGCAAACCAGGCGATCGTAGACTTATTAGCCGTTGAGCCGCAGTTTTTGCTGAACCAGCCGCTTGCTTGTTATCTGGCGAGTGCTGAAGATCAGCAAGCGTTTTTTATCCAGCTTAATCAGCCTCACTGTTTTCAGCAGGTGCAGTCGCTAGAGTTGCAGCTTCGATCGCAGCAGGGCAGGACGTTTCCCGCTGGAATTACTATTACGGGTATCTACAGCAATGGACAGCTCACCGGGCTGCGCTGGCTGATTCGAGACATCACCGAACGCAAACAGGCAGAAGCCGAACGAGAGCATTTATTACAGCAAGAGCAAGCCGCCCGCACCGCAGCAGAACGGGCAAATCGCCTCAAAGACGAATTTCTGGCTGTGCTGTCCCATGAGTTACGATCGCCGCTCAACCCCATTCTGGGCTGGGTTAAACTGCTTCAGAGCCATCAGCTTGCCCCAGAAAAAACAACGGTTGCCCTGGAGACGATCGAGCGCAACGCCAAACTTCAGGCACAGCTCATCGAAGATCTGCTCGACATCTCCCGCATTATGGGCGGCAAGCTAACTCTAAACGCAGCTCCGGTCGATCTAGCAACCGTCCTCTCAGCAGCGCTCGAAACGGTGCGGCTGGCAGCCATCGCAAAATCAATTCAGCTTGATCTGGCAATTCTCCCCTCGGAAAACAACGCAGCAACTCATCTGGCAGCAAACCGCGTTTTTGGCGATGCCACTCGCCTTCAGCAAGTCTTCTGGAATCTCCTGTCTAATGCCATCAAATTCACGCCAAACGGCGGCAGAGTTACGGTGAAGCTAGAACAGGTTGCAGCTCAAAATGGGGAGATGGGAAGTCGTGATACCCGCAGATCAGCCACTTACCCTTCCTCCACTTCCACACCCCTCCACTCCTCCGCCCCTCCACTCATCCCTCCCTTCACCCAAGTCACCATTACCGACACCGGAAAAGGCATTGCTCCCGAATTTCTGCCCTTTGTGTTTGAATATTTTCGGCAGGAAGACGCTTCCACAACGCGTCAGTTTGGAGGACTGGGCTTAGGAATGTCGATCGCCCGTCAGATGGTGGAAATGCACGGAGGAACGATCGCGGCTGCCAGCCCTGGTGAGGGACAGGGAGCCACGTTCACAGTTTGCCTGCCCCTGATCAGGAGTCAGGGAGATGGAAAGTTGAGGAGATGGAGAGAAAACAATTCCTCTACCCCGCCTACCTCCCCTAACCCCGCATCCCCTTATCCCTCTACTCATCCCCTGGCTGGGGTACGAGTGCTGATCGTCGATGATGAGCCGGATACACGCGAGTTTCTGGCGTTTCTGCTGCAAGATGAGGGCGCGACGGTGACAGAAGCCACCTGTGCTGCTGATGTCTTGCAAACAATGGAGCAGTTCAGCCCTGATGTGATTGTCAGCGACATTGGAATGCCTGAAATAGATGGCTATATGTTGATGCAAAGACTCCGTACCTCTCAACAAACGCGATCGATCCCGGCAATTGCCCTGACGGCATACGCCAGCAAATCTGATCAGCAGCAAGCCATTGCCGCAGGCTTTCAGCGACACGCAACGAAACCGATCGATCCCGGTAAAATGATTGCCCTAATCCAGGAGCTAGTCCAACCCCAGTAGTTGTTTGCCTGCTGCCCGCAAGAAGTTAAACAGGGCGATCGAGCAAGTCGGACGGGTTGAACTGGTTAAACAAGTCGGATAAATCGGATAAATCGAATAAATTGGGTAAAAAAGTAGTCATAGTAACCCTTTGGCGTAAAGGTTTACCTATAGATTAGATCGATAAATTATTTGAAGGTGGCTATATTCGAGTCGCCAAATTGTCAGGCTGTTAAGGAAAACCTTTATTGATTAAGGTATTCACTTCTGAGTGTGTCTGATTTCGCCCAGGTTGAGCGGTATCGCTGTAGCCAATCGGCTGAAGGCAAAGTACAGGGATTTCACCTTTGTTTTGGGTAGAGCAGTTGTTTTGGATAGAGCAGTTGTATCAAGCACTGCCCTCAGGTTTCTGGCTGAATGTGGACAGCGATGCCTGAAGTCGTGATGAATTGTCATTTGCACAAGGGATGGATTGTCATTTGCACAACATGGAGCAAGGGGTAGCCGGATGTGTTGGGGAAGTAGGGAAGGCAAATGGTATTAACAGAGCTATTGATTAACGGCGATCGTCGTCCAGCTGCTGCGGGAAAAACTACCCCTCTGACTGATCCGGCAACCGGAGCAGTGTGGGCAACGATCGCCTCGGCAGATGTGGAAGATGTAGATACGGCAGTGCGGGCAGCTGATCGCGCTCGGTCGGAGTGGCGCAGGGTGAATAGTCGCGATCGAACTCAAATGCTGCTCAGGCTGGCAAACCTAATTCGCGAGAACGGGGAATCGCTAGCGCAGTTGGAAAGCCGCAATGTGGGTAAACCAATTCGCGATGCACGGGATGAAGTGAACCTGGCAGCAGATTGTTTTGAATACTATGCGGGAGCGATTAACAAAATTGGTGGACAAACGATTCCCGTCGCGGCAGCGGGAACCCATCTCACGTTTCGCGAACCGATCGGCGTTTGTGGTTTGATTGCGCCCTGGAATTTTCCGATCGTCATTACTGCCTGGAAGGTTGCGCCTGCGCTGGCAATGGGCAATACGATCGTGCTGAAACCTGCTTCTCAAACGCCGCTGACTGCTCTGCAACTAGGAGAACTGGCACTGCAAGCGGGAATTCCTGCCGGGGTGTTTAACGTGATTCCAGGAGCGGGGGCAACGGTGGGCGATGCGATCGTGCGGCATCCGTTAGTCCGCAAGGTGTCTTTTACCGGATCGACCGAGATCGGAATGCACGTCATGAAGCTGGCAGCCGACGACATTAAGCGCGTCACGCTGGAGCTGGGCGGCAAATCTGCCAATCTGATTTTTGAAGATGCTGATTTAGAAAAAGCCGTTCCCAAATCCGTATGGAGTGTGTTGGGCAATGCGGGTCAGGATTGCTGTGCTCGATCACGAATTCTCGTCCAGCGATCAATCTACGATTCGTTCATCGAACAATTAACGCAGCAGTTTAAATCGCTGAAGATCGGTTTACCGCTGGACGATTCCACCGAGTTAAGCTGTCTTGTCTCTGCGGCGCATCGCGATCGAGTGGCGGAATATATCCAAATCGGTCAATCCGAGGGTGCAACGCTGGTTTGTGGCGGCAACGCTCCGACAGCGGATTTCCTGGCAAACGGCGCATATCTAGAGCCTGCGATTTTTACTGATGTGCATCCGAAAATGCGAATTGCTCAAGAGGAAATCTTTGGTCCGGTGGTCTGCATCATTCCATTTGATACCGCAGAAGAAGCGATCGCGATCGCCAATGATAGTTTCTATGGTTTGTCCGGCTCGATCTGGACGCGGGATATCAGTCGGGCGTTGCGGGTGGCAAAGGCAATCGAAACGGGGGTGCTGTCGATCAATACGGGGCACAGCGTTCACCTGGAAGCTCCCTTTGGCGGTGTCAAGCGCAGCGGATTGGGTCGAGAACTGGGCTTAAACGTGCTGGATCACTACAGCGAATTTAAGAGCGTGTTTATTGCGGAATAGCATTCTGGGCTACCAGTTCACAAGTTGGGCAACGGGCTAGCGTAAGTTAATCAGTTAAGTTAATCAGTTAAGTTAATCAGTTAATTATTCAGGAACCGAAAATGCGTCTAGAAAATAAAGTCGCTCTAATTACCGGGGCAGCCAGCGGCATTGGTCGCGAATCTGCCTTACTCTTTGCCAAAGAAGGTGCAAAAGTCGTTGTTTCAGATGTTAATGAAACGGCTGGACAGGAGACGGTAGAGAAGATTCGATCGAATAACGGGGAAGCGATTTTTGTAAAAGCCGATGTGTCTCAATCTGCCGATGCCAAAGCGATGATCGAAGCGGCTGAAAATACATACGGTCAGCTCAACGTCTTGTTTAACAATGCTGGAATTTTTCACGCAGCCGATAACTCAGTTCTGGATACCGAAGAAGATATCTGGGATTTGACAATGAATATTAACTTGAAAGGCGTGTTTCTCGGCTGCAAATATGGCGTTCCAGCACTGCTGCGATCGGGCGGCGGCTCAATTATCAATATGGCTTCGTTTGTGGCAGTGATGGGTGCGGCAACGCCTCAAATCGCCTATACAGCCAGCAAGGGCGGCGTTCTGGCAATGACCCGCGAAATCGCGATCGAGTTTGCCCGTCAGAAGATTCGCGCCAATGCTCTCTGCCCCGGTCCTGTCCAGACACCGCTCCTGGAAGAACTCTTATCTGATCCGGCACGGAAGCAGCGGCGCATGGTTCACATCCCCCCTGGTAGACTCGCGCAGGCAACCGATATCGCGCAGGCGGCTCTGTTTCTAGCAAGCGATGACGCTGCCTATGTTAACGGCACAACCTTCCTGGTGGATGGTGGCATTACCTCGGCTTACGTCACCCCCGAATAGCCTAAAATTCCAATCGGTTGGCCGCTTGTGAGGTGGACATCTTGCCTGCCAAGCTAAATGAACAACTGAACAATTCCCGTTTCTTACGTTTCTTAAAAGAGATAGGGCGATCGTCTGCGTGGACTCGATCGTTGAGGCTTCCTGCCGAAATTGAAAAAAGAAAGGCGAAAGGCATCTCGGACGGATTCGCGTGGCGTTTCTATCCCTTCAGCATCATAGGTTTTCAGTCGGCGGAGACCGTTTAGATCCAGAACACTAAATCCGACTTTCGAGAAGATGGGCAGCAAGCAAAAGAGAAACGTATCGATCGTTTGATTAAATACTCCCCAGCCGGACGGACCTAAGATCCAGACGGTCGGATAGCTGATCCACAGCACGGTAAAGTAAGCGACAAGCTTGTCATAGTGCCTGGCAAGTTCTCTGGTCTGGAGCTGAGTTTTTGCCCGCAGCGGATTCCAGATGCCCCACAGCACAACCAGAAACGCGACCACCCCGCAGATATACCAGAGGTATCTGACCCAATCGCGCTCTGACAAATCTGCAATTAGCCCGGTCGCAATCACGATTACTTGCGTACTCATCAAAAAGCCAATCAGCGTCCAGTCTTTCTTTTTCAAATCGTGCATTGCCGTCCAGGACAGGGAGAGCAACAGCAAAGGCGTAGTCACAATCCAGTCGAGATAGCGGGCATAGTGGGTAATTTGTCCTGCCACTTCGAGCTTGCCCTGCCCGATCGCCATTGCCATATACGCCAACCCTGACCAGATCGGGATGAAGATAGCAACCAGATATTCGTACTGCGGCACACCCTTGGGATTGCGGCTCAGTATCCAGAAATACAGCGCACCGATCGCCATCACCGCAACGTAGCTCCAGTGCATCACCGTTTGCCAATCCATCGTGATCTCCTCTATCAGGGTTATGTATTGAATTGATTGGGTTTAATTGATTGGGTTTAATTTAATTGAGTTTGATTGCGTTATGGGTCGGGCTCGATATCCGGTTAAAGATTCGATCGCAAAACAGGGCATAAGCGTGAGCCTGCTTAAAATGCGCGATCGCCGTTCGTGCAGTCCAGATCTTTTGATTTCGGCTATCATGCCTGATGATGCGATCGGGCTACTACCTTCTAGAGGAAGAATTTGCTAGAGGAAGAATTTGTGATGTAACGCTGTCGCTCACGCAACTTCAAAAACGTTCTTCTAAACTGTCAAGTAATATGTCTGTCCCTCTGATTGGAATCACTGCCTATAGCCGCAACGAAGCTGGAGAAGTTTCCCTTCCCGGAGCTTATCTAGATGCCGTATTGCTTGCAGGTGGAACGCCGTTGATTCTGCCACCTCAGCCGATTACCGAAGCGCAGGTCGATCGCATTCTAGATTCGATCGATGGCTTGATTTTTGCTGGTGGCGGCGATATCAATCCGTCGATGTATGGTGGCGAAAATCATCCGACGCTGTATCTGATGGATCAAGAGCGAGATGAGTTTGAGCTGGCGTTAGCCCGTGCTGTGCTGAAGCGAAATTTACCCACGCTGGGTATTTGTCGAGGAATGCAGATTTTGAGCGTGGCAAGCGGGGCAGCTCTGATTCCCCATGTACCTGATGTTTATGGAGAGTCGATCGCCCACAGGCTAGATCATCCTCGTCGCCCGATTCATCATCCAGTCATGCTTGTCCCTGATAGCCAGATCGCTCAAATGATGGCCAATTCGGAAGTCACCGTTATGTCATGGCATCATCAGGCAGTGCGGCAGGTTCCTCCCGGTTGGCGATCGGCGGCATCCGCATCCGATGGACTGGTGGAAGCGATCGAGCGAATCGACCAACCCTGGCAAATTGGGGTGCAGTGGCATCCCGAACTGTCTCCCGAAGATCCTGCTCATCAGCGCATTTTTCAGGCGTTTGTGCAGGCAGCAGCAGATTCAAAGCAAGCAGTAGCAGATTCAAAGCGGGGTTAAAATCCATCGATCGGCTCATTTTTAGGAATAAGCCTGTCCGCCTTTAGATAGAAGAATGCGATCGACCAGGAGAGTAGTCTTATCACAATTACTGTGTCTGGGAAAACTCGCTATGCAACGTTCTGGTAAAAGAGCAGACAATCAACCAAACTATTTCATTGAATATCTGTCGCTTGCTCCTGTTTTAGCTGTTGTCTCCGTCTCCGTTGCGCTCTCCACCTTCATCATTATTAATTCCTACTTCCCCGATCTACTGTTCCACCCCATGCCGTAGACCGTAGATTCAACTTCAGCTTCTATTTTGTTTAAAACTCAACGATCGATTCATCAATGGGAGAACGGAAGAAATTCGGTTTCTCCCATTTTTTATGTTTCTAATTTTTTATGTTTCTAAGTTGCATCCCAGCAAGCGTCTGCTTACAAAACTGACTATCAGCCTAAACGCTCTAAACTTTACCCAATACATGCTTAATCCGTCTGTCTAAGTACACTTTTGCCTTGCTAAATGCTTTTAGAAAAACATCGTTTAAGGTTCCAGGAACTTGCCGCCAGCCGCCTTGCCTTCTCGATAGAATTAACAAAGTAAACTTCTGTTAAGCAGACCTGCGAAACCAACTTGGATGGCAGCACCAATATGGCAGCACAAACCCCAAACTCGATCGCCTTTCTGCGCCATGCGGCAGCCCGTCCAATTTGGGTACAGGCGATCGGGCGATTGCTGTATCAGGTGGGCTATACGGCGATTCAGTTTTACACGCCGCTGCTGTTTGTGAGTCAAAAGGGGCTGTCTGCTACCACGGTTGGGGTTGCGCTTGGAGTCGGCTCGCTTGCAGGCGTGGTCGGGCATTTGCTGGGCGGGTATCTGGCGGATGCTCCTGCCTATGGGCGAAAGCGTGCCCTGCTGTTTGCAGCAATGTTGGCGATCGTCTCAGCCCTGATGCTGGCAGTCCTGCCCACCTTTGTGATGCTGATGGTTGCGAATTTGCTGCTGGGTTTGAGTGCGGGGTGTTACTGGACGGCGGCAGATGCGACTGTGGTGGATGTCACCCTGCCCGAACAGCGACAGGCTGCATTCGCACTGCTGGTTCTGGCAGATAGCGTGGGGGGCGGATTAGGCGTTTGGGGCGGCGGGATGATCGCTCAACAAATGCAATGGCTATTTGGACTCAGTGCAGTGCCGATCGTGTTCTTTCTCATCCTGACTCAATTTGCGATGCGCGAAACTCAGGAATTTCAGCCGGGAGCCGATCCGCTGAGCGGGTTTGGAATTGCCCTGCGCGATCGATCGCTGCTGCTGTTTGTCCTGGTGAATATTTTGTTTACGACCTACATTGCGCTGGTAAGCAGTACACTGCCGCTTTATTTGACTCGCCTGAGTGCTGCCAATGCCGTTTCCCCAGAACAAACCGTGAGTGATGTGGCACAGCTTTTTACCGGCTGTTATATCGGGCTGGGAGCAGTTTTGCAACTCCCACTCGTGCAGGGGTTGCGCGGCTGGAGCAAGGTTCGTGCCCTGATGCTTTCGATGGGGCTGTGGGGGGCTGGCTTTCTGCTGGTTTGGCTAACAGGAGCAGCGTCGCTTCCTCTAGGCGGAATGATTGCGGCTCTTGCGGTTTTGTCGATCGCAAGCATCATTTATAAACCTTTTGCTCCGGCGATCGTGGCAGAATTTGCGCCTACTGCGCTGCGGGGCGTTTATCTAGCAATCAGCTATCAGTGCTGGTCGATCGGCTATTTTGTGGGACCGATCGTGGGAGGTTGGGCGATCGATCAGGGGGTGGGTCAGCAGAGCTGGCTTTGGGCTGCCGGAACTACGCTGCTCGGTTGGGTTGGGCTTCAACGGCTTGCGCGGCATCCTGCCCAGAATTTTACCTTGCCGGATGAGCCAGAAACACAGATTGAACCAGACAGCTTAATCCAAGTAGCTGGCGGCTTTCCAGTCGAGGATGGGCGTTAGCGATCGCCAATCAGCTGATGTAGTGCTAGCTTACACGCTGACCGTAGCGGCTCCAAGCTGTAGCGCATACAAATTGGCATAGATGCCGTGCTGCTGCATCAGTTCGGCATGGGTTCCGCGCTCAACGATCTGTCCCTGCTGCACGACCAGCACCTGATCAGCTTGAGTAACGGTACTCAGGCGATGGGCAATCACAAAGCTGGTGCGGTTTTTGAGCAATCGGGCGATCGCCTCCTGCACCAGTGCCTCGGTTCGGGTATCAATACTGCTGGTTGCCTCATCCAGAATCAAAATGCGCGGATCGATCAGCACAGCACGGGCAATGCTCACCAACTGTCGCTGACCCTGACTCAGGGGTGCGCCACGTTCGCCCAGTTGCGTCATGTAGCCTTCGGGCAGCGAGGTGATAAATTCATGCACGTTGGCAAGCTGGGCTGCCGCCTCAATTTCTGCCTGAGACGCAAAGGGATTGCCAAACGCAATATTGTCTGCCACGGTGCCGCCAAACAGGATGTTATCTTGCAGCACAATCCCAATCTGACGACGCAGGCTGGCTTGGGTCACAGAGCGAATGTCGATCCCGTCGATCTTGACCGCGCCGCCCGTTACGTCATAGAACCGCAGAATCAGGTTGATAATTGTACTTTTTCCGGCTCCGGTTTGCCCCACGAGCGCGATCATTTGTCCCGGTTCTGCCTGCAAATTAACGCCTTTCAACACCAGCTGATCGGGCTTGTAGCCAAACTGCACCTGCTCAAATCGGACTTCTCCTCGAATGGGCGGCATCTCGATCGCATCCGGTGCATCCCTGAGCTGAGACGGTTCATCCAGCAGCAGAAAAATTCGCTCCAGCCCTGCCAGAGCCGACTGCGCCTGCGTATAAAACTGACTGAGAATCTGAATCGGGCGAAAAAACTGCTGCACATACAGCAAAAACGAAGTCACCGTTCCCACCGTGACCGTTCCCTGCACTGCCAGATAACCGCCATAGGCCAATACACCCGCGGTTGCCAGCGTATTGAGAAAATCGATCGACGGGAGAAACGCCGCCGTAATTGCCACTGCTTCCACATTCGCATCACGATTTGCCGCATTCAGGCTTTCAAACTCCTCGATGTTGAGCTGCACCCGGTTAAATGCCTGCGCTTCGCGAACGCTGGTTATGTCTTCCTCTAGCTTGGTCGAAAGTTCGCCGATCGTCTGACGGGTAACGCGAAATCTGGCTCTTGCCCAACGCGCAAACAGCCCCGTTGTCACAATCATCAGCGGCACAACTAGATTGCTCAGCAATCCCAGCCGCCAGTCGATCGCAAACATCGCAATCACAATGCCAACCAGGCTGAATGAATTGCCCAGCATTTGGGCGATCGTTTGGCCAAACGCCTGATTCACCGTGTTTACGTCATTCAGCAGGCGGCTCATTAAATCCCCGGCTTCACTGCGATCGAAGAAGCTAATCGGCAGGGCTTGAATTTTGTTGAAAATATCTTGCCGGAGCTGCGCCAGCAATCGCTGCATGATCCAGCCGACGCGAATAATTTGCCCGCGAATTGCGATCACGCCCAGCAGATAAATCCCTGCCAACCCCGCTAGCAGTAGCAGCAGCCCGGACAAATTTCCCTGCGTGATCAGGTGATCGATCGACCAACCAATCAAAAACGGTCCCAAAGATAGCGAAGCTGCCCCAGTCGCAACCAGCAGCAGCGCAATCGGAATTTCTTTGCGATAAGGGCGAAGGTACTGCAAAAAGCGATGCAGCGTAGAAATCTGCTGGTTCACCTTCTGATCGGAGGCAATGACGGGGGCAGTCCCTCTCATGAAGCGGTTACTCGATCGATTAACTCTAGCGATCGTAGATCAAAAACCCAGAAATCTCGAATCCTTTGGCATATCGATCGATTTATGCGTCTGCCCCGTCACAGATAGACCGTCAGCAATACCGTCGCTGATAAAACCATGCCCTACTCGATCGGGATAGAGTTAACATCTACGGGATCAGCCGATGAACTCGTGCTGGAACTCGTTTGGGATGCAACCTCACCTTTGTTTTTGACGCGATCGAGAACGAGCTGAGACACTTCGGCAAACAGCAGCGTGACCAGCACCGCATCATCAAGCTGTCCGATAATCGGAATAAAATCAGGCAAAAAGTCAAACGGCATGAAGAGATAAGCCAGCGTTCCGGCAATAATCCACCAGCGATATTTCGGATTACGAATCGTGTTGCGATACCAGTCGTACATGCTTCAGCTCCTTAAACTACTCTTTAATTCTGACAAGAATTCGATGAATTAAACATCTTAAAAAAGGCTGGAAAGCCGATCGTCCTTTATGGAGAAACCCGATGGAATGCGTTTGCGGAAAGAAGCAATTAAACTGATTGCAAGCCAGGCATCTTAACGCAACCTGATTAAAAGAAAATCTCTCTCCAAGTAGATCAATTCTCTAAAAGAATTCGCCGAACAAAATGCAAAGCCTCAGCAAAGATTTTTTCTGCTGAGACTCCACCCATTTATCCAATTCAAGCCAATTAACGATCGCAACAAAGACTACAGAAGTCTAAAGATAAACGGATAGTGAACTCCCTGATCGGGATTGCCAAGGCATTGGCTGATTGCCCAGATCGTCAAACCCCAGTGAACCAAGAACCAAATTCCACCCGCTAAGCCAAACGTAATAAACGAAAGCGGAACCAGAAGAATGCCGTATAGCCAGACGTTGAAGTGAAAGTTCAGAGCTTCTTTCGCATTTTGCTTCACGACTGGATCTTCTACAGCAAACAAAATGGCAGCAGGAACAATCACAGATACCAGCAAACCGCTGAAGAAAATAGAGCCGTGAGCCAAAATTGATAGCAGTTTTCGCTTATCTGTGTCGTAAAGACCTTGCATTCCTGTGTCCTCCAAGCGCATTAAGTATCTTGCTGAGATATTTTTATTTTAGCGATCGATTTTTCGCCTTTCTATCGCAGCATCCGGCAGAAAGGGTAAGGCTTACCGTACTGATTAACCGTATTTTAATAGCCGCACAATCCTCGCTCAATTTTGCTCTATCGCAGGGAATAAGTTACACGAGAACTTGCAATTGCTGCTTTAATATCGCCCACCAACTGATCAATTCGCTCAAACGTCGTCGCCCAGGAACACATAAAGCGAACGCCGCCAGAGCCAATAAAAGTATAAAACTGCCAGTTTTTCGCTTGCAGTGTTTCAATTACAGGCTGCGGCAGCTCCACAAATACGCCGTTCACCTGACGCGGACAAAGTATTTCAACTGCTTCAAGCTGTAAAAGCTGTTTTTCCAGGTATTCCGCGCAGCGATTGGCGTGTTGGGCATTTCGCAGCCACGCGCCCGTTTCTAGCAGACCCAGCCAGGGAGCAGCAATAAAGCGCATCTTGGAGGCAAGCTGGCCTGCCTGTTTGCAGCGAAACGCAAAGTCTTCTGCCAAAGCTTTGTCAAAAAAGAGAATCGCTTCGCCGATCGCCATGCCGTTTTTTGTACCGCAAAAGCACAGTACATCCACTCCCGCCTTCCAACTTAGCTCTGCCGGAGTTTTGTTCAGGGCAGCGACCGCATTGGCGAACCTTGCGCCGTCCATGTGCACCCGCAAATGGTGCTGCTGAGCAACCTGTTTAATGGCTTGCAGTTCGGCGATCGAATATACCGTCCCTAACTCAGTCGCCTGGGTAATGCTCACCACTTTCGGCTTTGGATAGTGAAGATCATCGCGGCGAGCGGCAATACTGGCGATCGATTCTGGGGTTAACTTACCGTTTGCGCCCTTGCCCAGGAGCAGCTTTGACCCATTGGACGCAAACTCCGGCGCGCCGCATTCATCGGTTTCAATGTGGGCGACTTCATGACAAATAACGCTGTGATAAGACTGACAAAGAGCCGCCAGCGACAGGGAATTGGCTGCCGTGCCGTTAAATACGAAAAAGACTTCGCAATCCGTCTCAAACAACTCCCTAAAATGATCCGTTGCTCGCTCTGTCCAGATATCGTTGCCGTAGGCAGGCGCAGCTCCCTGATTGGCTTGCAGCATATAATCCAGGGCTTCAGGACAAATGCCGGAATAGTTATCGCTGGCAAACTGTTCGGGTAGGGCAGAAGGGCGATCGATCGAGATCATAATGACGGATTGCTTGCAGGGGAGGAACTTCTTCACGATATCGCAGCCATTTATGCAGGAGAGCAATTATCCGTGAGTTGTCCCGCTTGGCATTAGCGTACCTGTCAAATCTGCATTCTGAAGATTCGCCTGATTGATATTCGCGCTGACTAAAACAGCTTCACTCAAATCCGCTTCGCTCAGGTTTGCCCAACACAGGTTTGCCCGATACAGATTTGCCCGCCGCAAATTTGCTCCACGCAGCGAAGTCCAGCTTAGATTGATGCCTCTGGCGTTGGCCCGTCCCAGGTTAGCGTTGATTAAATTGGCATTGATAATGCGGGCGCGGCTCAGGTCGGCTTCCCGCAAATCGGCTTCTTCCAGACTGGCTCCATGCACCATTGCATTCGTTAAAGTCGCCCCTTCCAAAATGGCACCGGTGAGATTGGCGTTCGACAGGTTGACGCCTTCCAAAATGGCGCGGGTCAGGTTGGTTGCCAGCAGCTTTGCCCGGTGAAAACTGGTGTGACTGAGATTTGCCTCGACAAAGTTTGCCCGGCTCAGGTTTGCCTCCCCAAAGTTAGCTTCGGGTGAATTGCTGCGATCGAAGTTTGCCCCAATCAGCTTCGCGCTCCGCAGTCCGGCTCGACTCAAATCGGTTTCTAACAAATTTGCCTGTGTCAGATCTGCCCCGATCAGATTGACTTCTAAAAGCGTTGCATGGCTCAAATTGGCTTCGATCAGCTTGGCTTCGCGCAGATTAGCTGAGCTAAGGTCTGCCCCTTTCAAAATTGCCTGGCTCAGATCTGCTCCGCGCAGGTTAATGCCGCGTAAATCACGATCGCTTAAATCACATCCTGCCAGCACAAGTTCTCGGAAGTCTCGCTCTCCTGCAGCGTAGCGGTCTAGCAGTTCTTCGGTTTGCATAAGGCAGCATGATGGGGGCGGTAATGAAGCTGAATGAACTTTAGCTTGCCCTGAAACGCTGCAAATTCTCGCTTTTTCTAAGGAGGATCTGGAGCAGACGAAAAGCCTGTGCGCTCTGAAGTGCCCTGGTACAATGGGTTCAATTTTGACTAGAACAGCGTCAAAAAACTTGAACTGTCCTAGCAGAAGTCGATCGATTTGTACCTTCTCTCCAGAAGAAAGTCAGCGCAAATTAGAACCATACTGATTCACGCTTCAGGAGAAATGGATGTACGGAAGATTTAGCGTGCCTGCACAGGACTCGTTTTTAGCAATGCGTGTTCCGGGAAACAAGCTCTGAGCGCATGAGAATCTGAGAAAATCAGAAACAGACCTGACCGATGACCCCTTCGGCGAACTGCGAAGCAACCGACTCAAAACGGAGCGCCGAACTCAAACCTAGATTCAAAATATCGAACAGCGAAGGAAAAGCGAATGCCTGACAATTTACGCAGTCAAATCATTACCCAAGGCGTGCAGCGATCGCCTAACCGAGCCATGTTGCGGGCAGTCGGGTTTAACGACGAAGACTTCACGAAACCGATCGTGGGAGTCGCTAGTGCCTACAGCACGATCACGCCCTGCAATATGGGAATCGCGCCGCTTGCCGAACGCGCCCAGGAAGGAATCCGGGCTGGAGGAGGAATGCCGCAGATTTTCGGCACAATCACTGTTAGCGATGGCATCTCGATGGGAACCGAGGGCATGAAGTATTCGCTCGTGTCGCGGGATGTGATTGCTGACTCGATCGAAACAGCCTGCAATGCCCAGAGTATGGACGGTGTACTGGCGATCGGCGGCTGCGACAAGAATATGCCGGGCGCGATGATTGCAATGGCGCGGATGAACATTCCGGCAGTTTTCGTTTACGGCGGCACGATCA
Organism: Cyanobacteria bacterium FACHB-502; assembly: GCA_014695325.1. Lineage (GTDB taxonomy): Bacteria > Cyanobacteriota > Cyanobacteriia > Elainellales > Elainellaceae > Leptolyngbya_A. Next base: position 486,769 of record JACJNZ010000039.1, read on the forward strand.
AACCCGGACATCTCGAAGGCGAAGACCTGACCGTGGTGAGTTCGTTTGAAGCCGTGGGACAGTACAGCGCAGGCAGAATTGACGAAGTGCGGCTGATGTCAGTCGAGCGCAACGCTTGCCCGGGAGCGGGTTCCTGCGGCGGGATGTACACGGCAAACACGATGTCTTCGGCATTCGAGGCAATGGGCATGAGCCTGATGTATTCCTCGACGATGGCAGCGGAAGATCCTGAAAAAGCAGACAACACGCTGCTGGCAGGCAAAGCACTGGTCGAGGCGATTCGAGCAAACCGTCGTCCGCGAGACATCATTACGCGCAAGTCGATCGAGAATGCCATCTCGGTCATTATGGCAGTGGGTGGCTCGACGAATGCGGTGCTGCACTTTCTGGCGATCGCCCATTCTGCTGGAGTGCCTTTGGCGATTGATGACTTTGAAACCATCCGGCAACGGGTTCCCGTCCTGTGTGACCTGAAGCCCTCCGGTCGCTATGTTGCCACGGATCTGCACCGGGCAGGCGGCATTCCCCAGGTGATGAAAATGCTGCTGAACCAGGGCTTGCTGCACGGCGACTGCATCACGATCACCGGAGAGACGATCGCCGAACTGCTCAAAGACATTCCCGATAACCCGCGCCCCAACCAGGATGTGATTCGCCCCTGGGATCGTCCGATGTATCCGCAGGGACACTTAGGCATTCTCAAAGGCAATCTTGCGACGGAAGGATCAGTCGCCAAGCTGACGGGCATCAAAAACCGCAAAATTACCGGACCTGCACGGGTATTTGAATCCGAAGAATCCTGTCTAGACGCAATCCTGGCAGGCAAGATTCAGCCCGGAGACGTACTGGTGATTCGCTACGAAGGTCCAAAAGGCGGTCCCGGCATGCGCGAAATGCTGGCTCCCACGTCTGCAATCATTGGCGCTGGCTTAGGCGATGCAGTCGGACTGATTACTGACGGTCGCTTTTCTGGCGGTACCTACGGCATGGTCGTGGGTCACGTTGCCCCAGAAGCTTATGTGGGAGGGACGATCGCCCTGGTTCAGGAAGGGGATCAGATTACGATCGATGCCGACCAACGCCTGCTGCACCTGCACGTCTCTAATGAAGACCTGGCAGACCGCCGCGCTCAGTGGACCCCACCCGCACCTCGCTATCAACGGGGCGTTTTAGCGAAGTATGCCAAGCTGGTTTCTACCAGCAGTCTGGGGGCCGTGACGGATCTGAATGTGCCGTAGAAAGGATGAGGGAATGGAGAGATGAGGAGATAAGGGCAGCGTCAGTTGCTTCATCCTCTGCTCCAGAAAAGCTGTAAGGGCGAGGCGGCTGCGACAGGACTTTTGACCAGGCTGTTCTCCGGGCACAAATCTCCTGGTGTAAAAAACACGACCGCAACTGCTTCACCCCTTATAACGATGCCCTACCGATGCTCTAGCTTTTAGCCGTGCTTTCTTGGAGCTGCGGGAGCTGAATCACATAGCGGAAGCCTTCTTCGGGCGATCCCTGCATCGTAATGCAGCCCTGGTGCATCTCGACAAGCTGATGACTGAGCATCAGACTCAGACCTTCACGCGATCGAGACTGGTTGGAAAGATTGCTGTGCGGCTCAGAATCCAGCAGCCCGAGCGAGGATTGCCTGCCAGCATGATTGGCAAAAAGCTTGCCAGAGCTTAAGTCTGAGTTTGACTGCTGTTTCCACGGCTCCGAGGAAAAGGAATTGGAGCTTGAGCCAGGATAAGACAGGGGAGCGAGGTCAGTAATCGGCAAGCCGTCTCCTAACCAGGGATGGGAAGTCCAGATCATGAGATGAAGGGCGTTCTGGCGGCGCGAACCGTGAATCCGAATCACGCTGTCAGAACTAGAAGACTGAATCACATTAAAGACAAGATGGTAAAGAATTTGCCGAACTTTGTCTTTGTCAAGCATCCAGAAGCGAAGACCCGGCTCTACCGTGAGCTGAATGCGCTGTTCCCGACGGTGGGCTGCCTGGTTGAGGCTGCTGATGGTGAGCTGACACAGCATTTCTACATCGACCGGTGAAAGCGTCAGTGTGGTGCTGCGATCGTTCAACACGCCCAGTTCTACGATTTCATTAACCAGCGATAGCAGATATTGTCCGCTGTTATGGATAATGTCAATGTACTCCTGCTGTTTATCGGTCAGTGCGCCGTAAATTCCCTGACTCAGCACCCGCGCCATGCCCAGGATCGAGGTGAGCGGTGTCGAGAGCTCCTGCGTCATCTGGCTGATCAAATCTGCTTTCACCAGAGTCGGGTTCTCAGATGGACTGGACGAAGCTGGCTCGCTGGCAGCAGAGGGAAGCAGTAGAGCGGTCTCTTTGATTTCGCTAGAACCGGGATGGAGTTGCTGATTGAGCAGCCAGTTTCGCTCAAATTCGCTGATGCTCCAGCGTGCCATGAGTTCTAGAAACTGAATATCGCGACTGGTAAACTGGCGTGGAGCCAGATCCATTACTGCCAGCACGCCCAAACAGCGACCACGAGAATCAACAACCGGAACGCCCAGATAAGCGCGAATGCCATACTGCTGGAAAAGAACGCTGCTGGAAAATCGATCGTCTGCTGCCGTATCAGGAACCGTTAAAGGACGCTGACTCTCAATTACCTGGAGAAATAAACCTTCGGTGCGTGGAAGCTGACGAGAAGCCGCAAGCTGGTTCATCAAGCCAATTCGCGATAAACCAACTGCTGCCTTTAGCCAGACTCGATCGCGATCAAGCAAACCAAAGGTACAAATTGGCATTTCTAAAAAATGAGCTGCCGTTTGAGTTGCCTCATCAAAGATGGGCATTGTTTCTGCTTCTAAAAGTCCTAGTTCTAATAAGGCTTGCATCCGATGTTGCTCTGATTCCAAATGGACGGCTGGATCGATCGAGTATTGCGGTTTATGCTCAGGGTTCTTCATAACAACCCTTCCTTTGGTAGGCAGGTTTAAGCCATCGAATCGAGAGGGATCGATGGGGGGTGCGATAAATCCATACTTCCCGGACGGATTGCATCTTGAACAGATGAATTAAAGCGATTGTGAATTTCCGAGCTTTCCAGGATCTTTTATTGGTTGAGTGATGATCAAGGTTCCGTAAAATTACCTGCACCGTTTAGTAAAAAAAAGATTAGAGCAGGGTGAAATGGAGTGAATCGAGCGAACAATAGCCATTTTTTAGGCAGCCCAAGGCATTACAAAGACCCTGCCCTTGATGCAAAGCGCAGTCGCTACTCGCTCTAGTTAGTAACGAATAGATATAACAGATGTTTACAACTTATTAGTGAGCTGTTTCCCCAAGGAAAGGTTTACAGCGGAAATGCGGTAATCGATTGCAGAAATTTGAGAAATATTTGAGATTCTGAGTAGGATTTCAGAAGGATTCGAGCTGCTCTATTGCCTCCTTAATCCTCGAATTACGGAGGACTTCAGAACCAGAATAAGACATCGTTTCAGCACGACTGAAGGCAATTCGGAAAACAATTAGGCCTTCAAATATTCCCTTGAAGCAACAGAACTGGCAGCCCAATTGCGCCCCTGTAGAACACCGTTGATCGCCAGAGGACGCTTTTTGGTAAAGGGGGCAAACTATGCCGATCGCAAACTGGTGCAGGCTTGGCTGGCTTCAGTTTGCTGGAGTTGGTGCATGTGGCTAAACAGCTTCCAGCAGTATTGCTCTGGCAAGCCGCAAGTAACCGCGCCGCGCAGCACGACATTAAAATACCAGTCGTTGGGTGCGTGTTCTTCGGTGAGCTTTTCGATCACGGTATAGGTGCGAACGTGAGCATAGCGGTGTCCCTGGCTCACCACTTCGATCGTTTCGTGACGATAGCCTTTTTCTCGCTCATCGAGCCGATCGCTCAGCCGCTGGGGGAGCCGATACAGCACGCCTTCCACCTGCGATCGCCCGTCTTTCACAATATCCAATACACCGCAGTTGCGAAGCTGCGATCGTTGGAAAAACCCCAGTCGATAACCGCTAAGCGTTGCATGACCGACGACGTAAGGGTGCATTTTCTCGCCGAGCGATCGCTTCAGGTCTACCGGACACATACAGGAACCGTAGGCAAAGTAATAAAAGGACGGTTCGATCGCTTGGAGGCTGCGGGAAAACCGATGCGACGAGAGAGATTCCATACGGGATGCGAGTCAGGAAAGAGAGATTAAGAAATAACCTGATCCTAAAGCCTTGATTACCCAGGAATTGTATCAGATATATCGGAGGATTGCCACATATCCCGACCAATGAACCGGAGTATGGGAAGAGTGAAGATTGGGGGCAGGTGTTCGGTAAAATCGTCTGATGATCAATTCCGACTCTTTCTTCCAAATTCCTGATTCTGCCTGGACGCGATCGATCGGTTCTGGTTGGGATCATCCTTACACCGTTCGCTATGCCAGCAATATCGATGATGGTCCCTGGCACGGAATGCCGTTAGGCGGTTTTGGGGCGGGCTGTATTGGGCAATCGTCCCGCGGCGATTTTAATTTGTGGCATATCGACGGCGGCGAACACTGGTTTGGGTCGATGCCTGCCTGCCAATTTAGTGTGTTTGAGCAGGAGGGTAATCAAACCCAAGCATACGCGCTCTGTACTGAAGCCCCTACAGATGGAACATTAGGGGCATGGCAATGGTACGGGGAAATGGCAGAAGAACAGGACAAGGGAGACTATGCTGCGCTGTATCCGCGAAGCTGGTTTACTTACCGCAACAGGTTTCGAGCGGAGATAGTGTGTGAGCAGTTTTCCCCGATCTGGGCAGAAAATTATCGAGAAAGCAGCTATCCGGTGGCGGTGTTTTTGTGGACGGTACGAAATTCGGGCGATCGTCCCTTAACGCTGAGCGTGATGCTGTCCTGGCAAAATATGACGGGCTGGTTTACGAACGCGCTAAAATCGCCCGAAGTCAAAGTGCGAGATGATGGCAGTCCGGTGTATGAGTATCAGCCGCGCATCGGGGAAAGTGTCGGGAACTTTAATCAGGTTCAGGCCGATGGGGGCGGAATTGGCTGTGTGATGGGTCGGGTTTGCACAAGTGATCCGGCAGAAGGCGATGGGCAATGGGCGATCGTCACTGATGCCAACGCAGGCGAAGTGTTTTATCACAGCCGATGGAATCCGATCGGGGATGGCGCGGATCTGTGGCAGTCCTTCGGTCGAGATGGATCATTGCCCAATACTCACGACGAAACTCCGGCAGGGACAGGCGAACAAATTGGCGCAGCCGTCGCAGTGCGAATCACGCTGGCTCCCGGTGAGGTGAAGCAGATTCCCTTTGTGCTGGCGTGGGATTTTCCGGTGACGGAGTTTGCTGAGGGAACTTCTTATTTTCGTCGCTATACCGATTTCTTCGGGCGGAGTGGAGACAATGCCGGGTCGATCGCTCAAATGGCCCTTGCTCAATATCCGCAGTGGCGCGAGCAGATTCAGCAGTGGCAGCAGCCGATCCTCGATCGCTCGGATTTGCCGCAGTGGTTCAAGATGGCGTTGTTTAACGAGCTGTACGACCTGACCAGCGGCGGAACTTTGTGGAGTGCGGCAAGCGATCGGGATCCGATCGGGCAATTTGCCGTTCTGGAATGTCTGGACTATCGCTGGTATGAAAGCTTGGACGTGCGGCTCTATGGCTCGTTTGCGCTGCTGCTGCTGTTTCCAGAATTGGATAAAGCGGTGATGCGGGCCTTTGCCCGAGCAATTCCGACCGCAGACGATACGCCCCGCGTGATTGGCTATTACTTCACTCAGAAAATGGAAAGCCCGATCGCCCAGCGCAAAACGGCGAACGCAACGCCCCACGATCTGGGTGCGCCAAATGAGCACGTCTGGGAGAAGACCAACTACACCAGCTATCAAGACTGCAACCTATGGAAAGACCTCGGCTCCGATTTTGTGCTGCAAGTGTATCGCGATTTTGTGTTTACGGGCAGCCAGGATATAGCGTTTTTGCGGGAAAGCTGGGGGGCGATCGTCGCCACGCTGGACTACCTGAAAACCTTTGACCTGGACAATGACGGCATTCCCGAAAACTCCGGCGCACCCGATCAGACCTTTGATGACTGGCGATTGCAGGGAGTCAGCGCGTACTGTGGCGGACTGTGGATTGCGGCGTTAGAGGCAGCGATCGCGATCGGGCAAGTTCTAGGCAAAGCAGATGGAGCGGTAGACGGGCGAAAACAACAAAGCGAGATTTATCAGGGCTGGTTGGGGCAAGCGCGATCGGTTTATCAGGAAAAGCTGTGGAACGGACAGTATTACCGTCTAGATAGCGGCAGCGGTTCAGCAGTGGTGATGGCGGATCAGCTTTGCGGGCAGTTTTACGCGCGGTTGCTGAGTTTGCCAGATGTTGTGCCAGAGAACTGTGTGCGATCGGCGTTAAAGTCGGTGTATGAAGCTTGTTTTGTCAACTTTAATCAATATGTCGCGGCGAGCCGTGAAAAATCAGGGGAATCAAGAGAGGCATTTGTGGCAATCGGGGCGGCAAATGGAGTGCTGGCTGATGGGTCTCCGGTGAATCCTAATGATACGCATCCGCTCGAAGTCTGGACGGGGATTAATTTTGGGCTGGCAGCTTTTATGCTGCAAATGGGAATGCGATCGGAAGCGATGGCAATTACGGAGGCAGTGGTGCGGCAGGTTTACGAGAACGGACTACAATTTCGCACGCCGGAGGCGATTACAGCAGCAGGAACCTTCAGGGCGAGCCACTATCTGCGGGCAATGGCAATTTGGGCGATTTACTGGCTATTTTGATTTTCAGCGATTCTAAGTTTTTTTCTGGAATCGCGGAACACTCGGCTCCTCCTCAAGTCATAGGTAGCAGCTTATTTACTGAAGCTAGCATCCCCCATCGGGGAGAGGATTTCTTGCAGTCCTTATATCGTTTGCTGCTTTGCCGGGTTGCCCCTGCTTAGGTCATCAGGAGGATTTATGTCAAATCGTTTTGCGTCTGGGGCGTTCCCTCAGGCTCGCTCGAATGCGTCGTTTCAGCTACAAACGGATTCGCCGCTATTCCAGAAAGTTCAGCCAGAGACTCAGCGCAAGTTTCTGAAAGTAAGCAGTTCAAGAAATTCGCCCTTCCAAAAGATGCGGTTTGCTCAGTCAGGCAACAGTACTGGCAGTCTGAAGATTCAGCCCATTAGCGCAACGGCAACGGCAAATCAAGGCTTAGCTGGCAACAGCTTATCGACTGCCAATAATCTGGGCAACCTGAGCGGACGAGCGGAACTCACCTGGAATGGCTCGATCGGCGGCAGCACGACGGATCAGTATTTTCGGATGAATCTGTCTCGATCGCTGCGGTTTCGACTTACTCTGAGTCAGCTTAGTGCCAATGCGGATCTGTCAATCGTGCGGCAAAACGGCGATTCCGTGGCGCGATCGTTGCGAGGCGATCGGCAAGATGAGCGAATCGAAGGCAACCTGCGGGCGGGAACTTATTTTATTCGCGTTTCGGCAGGCACCACTAGCACCAACTACACGCTGAAGCTGAAAGGATCAGGATTTGCCAGCGATGCCGGAAATACTACCCTGTCTGCCTTGGATGCCGGGAACATTAGCCGCCTTCAGCGCAGTTACCAGGGACGGGTAGATTCAAAAGACAACGCCGATGTCTATAAGTTTTCCCTATCCGAAGCTGGGCAAGTCGCGCTGAACCTGAAGGGTCTTTCCGAGGATGCCGATATTCAGTTGCTCAGCAGCACCGGGGCAGAACTGGGACGATCGGGCAGCGATGGACAAACAGAGGAAACGATTCAGCAGCAGCTTAATGTGGGCAGCTATTTTGTGCGAGTCACTCCGTTCGACTCCGATCGCGCCAACTATACGCTGTCGATGACAGGCGGCACTGGGGCATCAGCCGCTTATGTGCCAAGTCCTTCCCCGATTCCTGCACCCAGTCCAACTCCGGGTGGGGGAGCCACTTCGAGCGGTAGTGCTCCTGGAACCTCGCTCAGCACCGCATCTGTTCAATCTGCCGCTTTTTCACGCAGTGACCAGCTTAGTGCCAGCAATCGGGAAGACTTTTATCGCTTCAGCCTTTCCCAATCTGGGACATTCACGGCAAACCTGAGTGGCTTAACGGGCGATGCCGATGTGCGGCTGATTCAGGACAAAAACAATAACGGCGCGATCGATCCCGGTGAGGTGCTGGGCTGGCAGTGGGAATGGGGAGCTACCGGGGAATCAGTTCGCCGCTTTTTGTCTGCCGGAAACTACTTTGTGCAGGTAATGGGCTACGGTAACCAGTCCATGAACTACACCGTCAACACCAACTTCACGCCCTCCGGTAGCGACGATCGCAAATTCTCGATGCAGGTTAATTTCGCAGACGGGATAGAAAGCCTCAACTTCAACGTTCGTAATGCGATTACCGAAGCCGCTAAATTCTGGGAAAATGCCATCACCCACAGCAGCTTTAACGGTTCCCATCTGCTCCAAATTGACGTTCAGGGCGTGAATAGCCCCCAAGCCTGGCTGGCAGCCGCAACCAATCGATCGGGCGCGACCGATGCGAAAGGGAACTGGATGCCCACCACGGGAATTGTCCGTATCAACACCAGCTACAGCAATTCCTATAACTCTGATCCCAGCTACCTGAAAACGCTCGTGATTCACGAACTGGGTCACGTTCTGGGCATCGGCACACTTTGGGAGAAGCAAGGACGCAGCCTGATCGATCGCGGCAGCAACACCTACAAAGCAGACAGCTACGCAGGCAGGGCTTATGGCGAAATTTCCGGCATACTTGCGCCTAAAGCCATTCCGGTTGAAGCGGGCACGTTCGGTCACTGGGACGAAGGTAAATTTGGCGATGAGCTGCTGACTCCCTTTGCGGAAGGTGCAACCGTGAAGATGCCGCTGAGCCAGGTTACGCTTGCTTCGCTACGAGATATTGGCTGGAACGTCAACTACGGCGCGGCAGATAGTTTTTCCGTTACCCAGTCTGTGCTGGCTCCTGAGGGTCTGGTTCCCAGCGGCACGACGGTAAGTGGCTGCGGCTGTTCGATGTGTGCCAACGTGCGCTCGGCTGCGGGACTGGATGAAATTGGGTCTGGAAGTTTGATGGCAGCGATTACCGCGTAGCGAGCACTGCTTCACATCAGGGTTGCCTGATCCGCGATCGTTTCCTCCTTCTGACCCTGCTGAAAGCAAAAGCGGGATGCTAGATTGTGGCTAGGAGTCATTCATGCGAATGGTTCCTGGCTTTTCTTTTTCAGGCAAACCCGTTCAGGTTAAGCAATTAGCAATGGCAAGAGGCGATCAGATTTACGTGATGCGACCCCTCCTCAGCGTTGAGGGCGTTTACGAACATCATGGAATTGATTGTGGGGATGGCACGATAATTCACTACCACAAAGGCGATGATGCCGTGATTACGCGCACCACGATGGAGGCATTTGCCAGAGGCACCCCTGTTTACACCAAACAGCAGCCGCTTGCTTTTATTCCCGATATTGTGCTTCAGCGGGCAGAGAGCCGGCTGGGCGAACGGCAGTACAATCTGCTAACCAACAACTGTGAGCATTTTGCTAACTGGTGCAAAACAGGCAAAAACGAAAGCCAGCAGCTCATCAACTACGGCTTAGACTTGTCCCAAATTCGATCGCTTGACTCCCGCCGCATGATCGAAGAAGCTGCCCAGGGAGGCGATCCGGTGACTGCGATGCAGTTGCTCAACCACGCCCAGAGCAATATTTCTGTTGCTCAATCGACCCTGCAAGATCAATACAACCGGGCACAGCAAGACATGACCACCTGGGAACGAGTGGCAACGCTGGCGTTAAAGCAAAGCCGAGAAGACCTGGCGCGAGCAGCCTTGGAACGCAAAGTGCAGGCGAAGAAACAGGCAGAAGCCGCCAAAAATCAGCTTGCAGAATTGGTTGGTATTCGAACTACGCTCGATCGCAACAGCCTGCAAATTAAGCAGCGGCTCACCCCGGTTAGCTAACCATCGGGCTGCTGGACGGCTGCAGCTCTATCAGAAAGCCGAATGCTACTTATTCGCAACCGCCTCAGCAGGCAAGCACAGCAAATTATCACCGTAGGTGCGAATCAGCCCGCGCTGGCGCAGTTTGCCCATCAAGCGCGTGACCGTAACCCGGGTTGAGCCGATCGCGCTGCCAATCTGAGCATGGGTGAGTGACCAGGGCAGCCCGTAGCCTTCATCGCAGGGTTCGCCAAATTCTTCAATTAGCAGGGTGAGGAATCCGAGCAGGCGATCGATCGTGCGGCGTTGTCCCAGCGTGCTGAGCCAGAGCAGCTTCCGCTGATGCTGATAGCGAAAGGCATCCAGAACTTCGCGCCGAAAGTGGGGCCAGTTGTCCAGGTCGTGCCAGTAGAGCCAGATCACCGCCGTTTGATCGACATGAGCAAAACTTTGGAGGGTGAACGGCGACTGCGCCACAATCTCAAAGGGCTGACCTGCCCCAACAAATCCCAGAAATGCTTCTTCTGAATTGATCCGGGGTAAACGGGAGGACCCGCTGCTCACACTAGCACTCACCTGTGCCTCGCCAACCAGACGAACCGCTCCACGCTGTACCAGGTAAAGTAAACCTGCCCGTGCCGGAATTTTTTCGTCTTTGCTAAAGGTACGGTAGCGGTAATGCTCCTGTGCCCAGTCGAGAATACGCTGCCAGGTAAGAAATGGACGGGAGGTTTCTGAGGGTGAAGACACTGAATACATAAGGGGTGACTACAACAATCAGTAGAGATGGGGGACTCTGAACTGAACTGGACGATAATGAACAGAGAGAATAATCAACAGGGAGAACGGCCGAAGAGAATACAAAATCGATTTCTTTGAGTTGTGCTTTGTGCTAATTGCATCAGTTAATACCCGTAGAACGGCTTCTTTAAGCCTTACTTTGATCTGAATCTTGATATATTACAACCAAAGTTAAAAAATCGAGTTCAGCGAAATCGACCCGCTTCTCAGGAAGCACAATAATTCTACCGGGAGTGTTAGATTGCATACCATTCTATCTGCTGCTCTCCGATCGCGACTAGTTCATCGGATACAAAAAGCACTCCATACTGAGAAGCTTCAGCAGGATGGAAAAAGCCAGACGCTTCCGCTTAAGCAGACCCGACAAGGTAAACAAAAGCAGCTTGAGTACGTTTCAGCGGTTGCTCTGAGATATGCACAGCCCTTGCAGAAGCCAGCACTACAATTGGCGAAAGACCTGATGGAGAAGCTGAGCAAACCGCTCGAAAAACTCGATGCAACTTTGCAAGGAACACTGTCTGACGCGACCCTGGACGACCTTCAGAAACATTTCAATCTTGAAGTCGCACCTCCCGGCTGGGTCTTCTTTCGGCTTGCAGATCCTGGCTTGGCAATTTGGCTGCAATGCCTCGTCGATTACCCATTACCAGTTGCCGAGGATACCTCAACAACGCTGCTGGAGTCCCGATCTTTGATTCCAATGGCTGCGTCTGCCCGTAATTCTACCAGTGTTTTTCCGATACTGCACACCTACGCCCGATGTCATAGTGTGCTTCGTCTCGGTCAGCAACTTGGGCTGATACAGGCGATCGCAAGCTGTTCTCCGTCGGCGATCGTTAAACCTGACGCTTCCTTTTGCGGCTGGCAAATTCAGGCTCCGAAGCCCTTTCCCTGGCTGCTGCCCACCGGAGGCTTTCGCGGCAGCCAGCCCGCAGAGTGGCAGCTTGTTGAGCAAATTTGCGCCACTCTGGATCAACGAGCGGAGCTAGACGCTCAGTTCAACCCAATCTCCGATATAAAAGAAACTCTTAAGCAAGCCGATCGCCTCAGCCAGAGCTGGCAACTATTTTATGCGGCGTGTCGCATCGCCGACGAAGTAGGGCAAAACGACCCCGCGCAGGCACAGCTTCGACTGGGATTAACTTGGATTACTCAAAAGTTGCTGCACGAATTGCTGCGCTCGATCGAACTGCCAACTCCCCTGTTTCTCTAACAGCTCAAGCATCATTCTTGAGAGGCAGCCGCTTACTTCTATTATTAATCTGACATCATGCCTCTGACGGATTTTCTCCAAAAGCGTGACAAATCAAAACAGGTTTGTTATTCTATCCAATGTGTGAGGAGCGAACCAGCAAGGGCATCGAGACGAAACACGGTCAGTCGTCGATGCCCTTTCTGATATCAATTTTTTCTCACTTTGTCGGATTTTTATTAATACTTTGCTATTTTTTTATTAAAAAAGTTAATTAGTATTAGATTGGTTCCAATTAAGTTTTAAGAACCCGTTTTAAGTACAAGAAATTTAAGTGGCGATCGTGACGAGCGAGAAATAATTAGAGTTAGATCAGCAGCACAGATCCTGCGATAAATTACTCAATCAATCCCTAATTTGAGTTCTGGTTGAGTCCGGTCTGGCGCGATTCGATCGGCTTTTTTGTAATCGTTCGCAGCAGGTTGGTGACAGGGTGTTCGAGAGGCTGTCTGAAAAGTCATCATCCTGACCCGAACCACCCCCGCGCGGATCAAGGCTGGGGAACCAAACCATCGCTTAGTTTCGCAGTCCCCTGACGTTGAACCATTGAGGGGCGATGCAGCATGATTGATCCTGCTAAAACACCCCCTTGCACTCAATCTGGAAACAGCAAACTAAAGCAGATTACCGATCGAAAGCGTCGATTGATAGCTGCTCAAGATGCGTCCGGCTCCCCGCAACTGCTGAGAATAAGTGCGGCTGATTCGATCTTCGGTTTCAGCCAGGGTGTCAATGCCGATTCCGTTTCTGCCCTGATCCCTGCCAGAACTGTGCAGATAGCAGCTTTCTCCGATGTACAAACCGACATGAGTGGCACGATCGGGAGTCCCAAAGAAAACTAAATCACCCGGTTCAAGCTCCTGAAGGGCGATCCGTTGGGCGAAGCCCTCCTGCTGATAGGCATCTCTGGGAATCCAGATTCCCACCGAGGCAAAGGCAGTTTGCATGAGCCCAGAACAGTCGTAGTTCGGTCCCACTGTCCCGCCCCACAAATAGCGATTGGGCTGATTCATTGCGCTGTAGGTAAAGGCGATTACCTGCGACATCCGGGCACGAGTCTCAGCTTCGGGTAGAAAAAGCGGTTCATAAGCTGCCTCAGCCGCCTCTAACAAATCCAGATCTTCAACCGCAATCCAGCCCGGATAGTCATCTTCACAGAGCCGCACCTGAATCACCGTGCCGTTGACCTGTCCTGCTTCGTCAAAGGGCAAAGCCAAAATTTTGAGCTGTCGCCCTGGCATTGCTTGGGTTGCCAGCGATCGCAAATCAGGCGAATCATACAAATTGAGATTGCCCTGACACTCATACTCCTGAGCCGGGTTATTGTCGATTGCCACTTTTAGCAAAGGAAGCGTCAGCACAGCAGTTTCTCACCCATTACTTGTCCACTCCCTCTATTTTTCCACCTCTTCACCCCCTTACCCCGCTTCCTTCACTCATCCACTCCCTTCCTATTCCCTCACGCCATATCTCCTACTCCTGATGTAATCTTTGGTGGGTGAACTTGTGAGGTCTAATCATGCCTTTCTTCTATCGAGATGCACAGCTTGAGCAGTGGGGCGATCGGATTTTGGAGGCGACCTGGGCTGCTTTTCCGGGACTGACGCGCACACAGCTTGCGATAACCTGGCTGATCTACGATGAGCCGATCCCGGTGAATACAGGCGGAGCGTTAACGCCAGAAGAGTTCTGGAAATATCCGGTGCGGGGGTTTTCCTATCGGGGAGTAGAGCAAATTTATCCGGCGAGCGTGGTGAAGCTGTTTTACCTGGTGGCGGTAGCAGAATGGCTGGAGCAGGGCATGATTCAGCCCTCGGCAGAACTCGATCGCGCCGTGCGAGACATGATTGTGGATTCGAGCAATGATGCGACCAGCCTGGTGATGGATATGCTGACCGGAACCACGAGCGGTCCAGAACTGCCGCCAGAGCCATTTGAGACCTGGAAATCGCAGCGTAATCTTGTAAACCGCTACTTTCAATCCCTGGGGTGGATTGAGCTAGAAGGCATTAATGTGAATCAGAAAACCTGGTGTGATGGACCTTACGGACGCGAGCGGGCTTTCTTGGGTGAACTGCGGGAAAATCGCAATACCCTGACCACCGAGGCGACCGCACGACTCATGCACAGTCTAATTGGAGGAGTCGCAGTTTCATCTAGCCGATCGCAGGCAATGATGACTCTGATGCAGCGCAGCCTGAATGCGGCGGATCTCGCTGCCGATCCTGAAAACCAGGTGACGGGCTTTTTAGGGGAAGGCTTGCCGACCGAGGCAAAACTGTGGTCAAAGGCAGGATGGACAAGCCAGGTGCGCCACGATGCCGCTTATGTGGAACTGCCCAATGCTCTGCCCTATGTGCTGGTCGTGTTTACAGAAGGAAAAACTCAGAGTCAGAACGAGAAGCTGCTTCCGTTTATTTCAGGACAGGTGGCTGAGTGTGTGATGGAGGGGTGAGGGGGTCAGAGGGCGTTTTTTGGGGTTGGGAGGAGGATGGAAAAGCAGGTTTCGTTGGTGTTGCTTTCGGCCCAGATTTTTCCGCCCAGGTGTTCAACGAGTTTTTTCACGAGTGCTAGTCCCAGTCCAGTTCCGCCGTGCTGCCAGGGATCGTTGTTGGGAATGCGGTAGAACTTTTCAAAGATGCGGGATAGTTCTGGAGCGGGCAACTGTACACCTGTGTTGCTGATGCTCAACGAAATCCAGGGCTGATCGGCTTCTTTAGGAGGCAGGAGAGAGGCAGCGATCGTAATGGTTTCCCTGGCTGGGGTGTACTTGCAGGCGTTTTGCAGCAGTTCGAGCAGGATTCGCTCCAGATAGCCCAGGTCGGTGACGATCGGCGGCAAAGGATGAGAGACCTGAATTTTGAGCTGCTGCTCCTGTTCCTCCAATCGCTCAGTAAAGGACTGCGTAATGGCAGGTAGCCAGGATTTAAGGTCAACGGGAGTGAGGTTGAGCGTTTGACTCTCAGAGTCGAGGCGGGACAGGTCGAGCAGGTCATTAATCAGGCTGGTTTCACGCTGACACTCTTTACTTAAAATCTGGAAATATTGAGCGATGCGCTGCTCCTGCCCCTCCATAGTTCCTGCCTGTTTGAGCGCGACCGACAGCATTTGAATCGCCATTTTCATGTTTGCCATCGGGGTGCGGAGTTCGTGAGACACGGTGCTAAGAAAGTCGTCCTTGAGCCGATTGAGCCGCTCTAGCTCTTTGACCTGCGCCTGGGCTGCCTGAAATAGCCGCGCCTGTCGAATGGCGATCGCGCACTGGTTTGCTACCTGCTGCACCAGCCGGATATCCTGCTCGGTATAGCGGCAAAACGCCTGGTTAATCAGCCACAAATCACCCAGAACTCCCTGGTCATCAACGATCGGGCAAGTGAGCATGGCAACTCGCCCCCGCACTGGGTTGGGCATGAGCGAACAAAACTGAAACGATAAACCTTCCAAAAGCTGATTGTAGATTTCGGGAAAGGCTTCCAGAGAGACGCTCCGCCCCTGATAGGGAGAAAGATCGTTGGTGTATTCGTAGTGGATAGTTGATGTGCTTTTTTCCAGGTCGTAGAGGGCAGCATTGCAGCCAACAACGCCCGTTGCTTTTGCCAGCTCTGCCACGACGGTTTCAAGAATCTGATCTTCGTCCAGGCTGTCGCGCACTTTGTCGGTGATTCGCTTCAGCGTTGCCTCAAACTCAAACGCGAGCTGAAGTTCTGCAGTGCGGGCTTGAATCTGCCGTTCCAGGTTGGTGTTGAGCCGCTGCACTTCCTGATACAGTTCTGCCTGCTGGATTAAGCTTTCCAGGTGAATTGCAAGCTGATGCAGCAAGTTGAGTTCCCAGGCTTTCCACTGGCGATCTGCACGGCACTGATGCACCACCAGCAGACCCCAGAGCGAATCCTGCACGATCACCGGAATGCTCACCTCTGCTTGAATCTGAAAGTGATGGCGGCTCGACGTGTCGATATTAAATCCGCCCGATTGCACCAGTGCCTTCGATCGGTTGATCTGACGACAGAGTGCCCGAAACTGACGCGTCAGGTCGGACCGGGGCTCTGCTTGCCAGCGCGCTTCTGTAACCGACTGCGCCAGGATGTCGCCCTTGCTGCGCGGTTTGTAGTGGTAAATTAGGACGCGATCGGTTTGGAGAACCTGCTGCACTTTATCGGTCGCGGTTTGCAACATTCGATGCAGATCCAGCGATTGATTGGCTGAACGGGCGATCGCCCGGACGAGCTTTTGCCATTCTGCCTGTTGTCGCTCCCAGTCTTGAGAAGAAATACTCGGTTCAGGATTCGTAGCGGAAATGGGAGACAGTGCAGGCGTCAAACCCTGTCTCAAAGGCAAATTGAAATCGGCTTCAAGGTGATGATCAGACACAGGCTCAGCGAAAAATACAGCATGAAACGGAAAGCGAAATTAAGGCGAGAGCGAAAGCGGCTGAGTACTTGCCTTGCGCGACTTCACAAGTGTGGCGTTTCACCGCGTCAGGTAGCAGCTAGGCGCACCAGTCATCGAATGAGCTTCCCGGTCTAGAGTGCCCACAGGTGAAATGAAATCACGGTCGCAATTCATCAACCGGACGATCCGGGTGAAACCCACGGAGCATGGACGAGATAAAGTTTTTGCCAATCTAACTTTATTCCTCAACGCGGTAGCCAAACTCGGCAAGCTGGTTACGCGACTGTCTCCATTTCGGCTGCACCCTAACAAAAAGCTCCAGGTACACTTTGCCCATCACTAGCTTTTGAATCTGCTGCCGGGCGGCTGACCCAATGGTTTTCAGCATTTGTCCGCTCTTGCCGATGATAATCCCCTTTTGGGAGTTTCGCTCCACATTAATTGTTGCCAGAATCCGGGTAATGTCAGGGGCTTCTTCGACGCGATCGATCGCGATGGCAACCGAATGGGGCACTTCCTCGCGGGTATGCAGCAAAATCTGTTCGCGGATGAGTTCGCCCATAATGAAGCGTTCGGGCTGATCGGTCACTAGATCGGGCGGGTAGTAATAGGGTCCGGGTTCCAGTGCGCCAACCAAGGTAGCTTGCAGTTCCTCTAGCCCGGCTCCCGACAACGCTGAGAATTTTACCAGCGACCAGTCGCGCTCTTGAGCGATTTCGGCGTAGGTCTGATCAATTTGCTCGATCGCCTCGCGGTCTTCAGGCTGCTGGTCGATTTTGTTAAGTCCCAAAATCACAGGCGTTTCGGTACGCCGAATCAAGTCAGTCACAAACCGATCGCCCTTGCCTGACGGCACAGACCCATCAACCACAAACAGCACCACATCGACCGAGTCGATCGCAATTTGAGCATTTTTAACCAGGACTTCGCCTAGTTGATGATGGGGCTTGTGAATCCCTGGGGTATCGACAAAGATAATTTGTGCGTCTGGAGTCGTGAGAATTCCCCGCAGGCGATTGCGTGTCGTTTGAGCAACCGGAGAAGTGATAGAGATTTTTTGCCCGACAAGCTGGTTCATCAGCGTTGATTTGCCCACATTGGGTCTGCCAATGATGCCCACAAAGCCCGACCGATAGCCAGGCGGGGCGATCGGGATGAGTGGTTCACCCAGTGCAGCAAGCAAATCAGATTGGTCAGGAGCAGCAGGGTGCGAAGCACTTTCCTCTAGGGGGCGATCGGTCATAGCAGGTCGTACGTTGTACTGAGTTGTACTGATAAGCAACAGGAACACTATGTTCTATGTTCGCATCGATCGATTCTTGAGAGCGAAGATTCACACAATGCAGCGTAAATAGATAGCCAGAACTACCAGAAACAGCTTGTCTTCGGCTTTTTGAGCGACAGCCCCATCTCTAGATTCAATGCATGACGCTACGCTAACCCATCCTATGCCTTCGCCAACTACGCCTTCGCCTCATCTTCTGATCTCCTCATCCACCTATCCACATTCCTACTCAAAAAACCGCTCCACCCACTCCGGCACATAAACCCAGGCACGATTTAGCTCTGCGTCAAGCTCCCGATACTGCGGTTCCTTACGGGCGACCAGTGCCCAGTAGCTTGCTGAGTGATTCAGGTGAATGGTGTGGCAGAGTTCGTGAATCAGAACATAACGCACCAGATGCGGCGGCAGAAACAGCAGCTTGTAGTTGAGGTTGATATTTTTCTTGCCCGAACAGCTTGCCCACAGCGTCTTTTGCCCACGTACGGCTGCGGTTTGAAACGGAAGATTGATTTCGGAGCTGAGCTGACGAAGCCAGGGAACGAGCTGCTGTTCGGCTCGGCGGCTGAGCCAGTGGCGCAGGAGTTTGTAGGTAACAGCAGGTTCCTGGGTAGGAGCAAAGAGCAGGATCTGGGAGCTAGCAGCGATCGTCTTCACCGAAGAATTGCCGGGCTGATACTGCACCGTCCAGTTTTCATCGATCGCTCGGAGACACAACCGCTCAGGAATCATGCCGTCGCTGCCCAGCTCTGCTGCATCCCCCGGAAAAGACTGCCGCTCAGCTTCAATCCGCTGGGTGGTTTTCGCAATCCAATCTTTGCGCTTCTCCAAAATTTCGGGAAGCTTACGGCGATCGAATCCCTTCGGCACGACAATTTCTACGTCGCCCAGATGCGTCACTTTGATGCTGACGTGCTTTGCTTTGGTGCTTTCCCGGATGCGATAGGGTTTCGATTTAGAGAATTTCGCTGCCATTAGGTCTCAGGTTCGTCTGCGATCGAGAATCCCTCTCTAAGAAAATCTAGCAGAATTTGCCGATGGGGTTGGGCAAGGGCGCGAATCTGCCCGATACGATCGGAATAGCAGTCGCCTCGCCTTACTTCTTCTATGGTAAGCAGTCTCAAGTCGATTCCTTCATTGAGTTCGAGATCGGTGATGGGAACCGTGAGCGGAACCGCGAAAACGTGCCGAATCACTTGCATCTCTGTCCTGTAGGCGCGGAAGTATCGAACGTAGGGCGGCTGATAGCCAATTTCCTCTTGAAGTTCGCGCCAGATTGCCCGCTCGGGAGACTCCCCCGGTTCGAGATGTCCGCCAAAAAACGCCCATACGCCCGGATAGCGAATCTGAGGCTTGTCATCCCGCAGCTGCATCAAAAATCGCAGTGAAGCCGTTCCCCTCGAGGAGCCATTGTTCTGGTGCAAAATGGCGATCGCCACCTGGGAACTTGAGTCGAGTTGGATTGTGGGATCAATCATCGCGGCTGTTTTTCGATCAGGTGCTGCTGCTCAATGTACACTTCCTCCGCAGTTTGCCCCTCGATCGTGATTTCCTCAATCCGAATTTTTCCTCGAATTTTCACCTGCTCCCCTGTTTCCAGGGTGCGATCGTCCGTTAAGACCCAGATCTCGCCTGTCGGGTCTTTCAGCTCGTACACTTCTGCCCCAATCAGCGGTACTCGATCGCCCACTGTTCCCTCAAGTTGCACTGTAGAAGACCACCGACGGGGACGGGTTTGCACATCCTGTACTGTTGTCAAGCGGCTACAGCTATTAAGCAGCAGGGCAAGAAGAAGGGTTCCGGCGGCAAGACCCGGAGCAACGCGAAACCATTTTCCGGTTAGGGTGATCGATCGGTGCGAGGAGGCAAGGCTTTTAAGCAACAGGACAGCATGATTGCGGCTTTTCACGTCACCTCCACACCAGGGAATTCTGTACGACTGCTCCGACTGAAGATTTTATTCTGATTGAAGTAACGTTGACAGCCAGAATGAGCTGCCCAGGAATCACGAATCTTAACTCCCGGCTGCGATCGAGATACGAGGGCGACAATAGACGCTAAACTAAGGACTTTGAGCATTCAGCAGTCGCGAATCAACCTTGGATAATCAAAGGGATTTTTGCCCATTGACGCTCACCCTCAACTCACTATGACAGGCATCCTGGACGGCAAAGCACTCGCAGCCAAAATTCAAGCAGAACTGACCGACGAGGTAGAATCCTTGAGCGATCGCCATAGACGACCGCCCGGTTTAGCAGTGCTGATGGTGGGCGATAATCCTGCCAGTGCTGCCTATGTGCGAAATAAAGAGCAGGCTTGTGCGCGGGTGGGGATCGCTTCATTTGGCAAGCATTTTCCGGCAGACGCGACCCAGGCAGATTTAGAGCAGACGATTCAGAGCTTAAACGAAGACGATCGCGTAGACGGGATTCTGGTGCAGTTGCCCCTGCCCGATCATCTGGACGCGGTCGCCCTGCTGAATCAAATCAATCCCGACAAAGACGCAGACGGGCTGCATCCGGTGAATTTGGGTCGTCTTATGCGTGGGGAACCAGGGCTGCAAAGCTGTACGCCTGCCGGGTCAATGCGTCTGCTTCAGGAACACGGCATCTCGGCAAAAGGCAAACAGGCAGTCGTGGTCGGACGCAGCATTCTGGTGGGCAAGCCGATCGCCCTGATGCTGCTTGCAGAAGATGCCACGGTGACGATTGCCCACTCTCGCACCCCAGATCTAAGCGCAGTCACCCGCAGCGCAGATATTTTGGTCGCGGCAGTTGGTCGCCCGAATCTGATTACGCCGGAGATGGTGAAACCGGGCGCGGTTGTGGTAGATGTGGGAATCAATCGTGTCACCCATGAGGCAACGGGAAAATCCCGGCTGGTTGGAGACGTGGATTATGAAGCGGTCAAAGCTGTTGCAGGCTGGATTACTCCGGTTCCGGGCGGAATTGGACCGATGACTGTGACCATGCTGTTGCACAATACAGTATGGAGTTATCGCCAGCGCCTGTAGCCGATTACCAAACAGGAACTGCTTTGCATTGCCGCTGTGCGTTTAAAGTGCGCGTTCAGAAATGCGCGTTCATGGTGTAGGAATGACAAGTTTAGTGGCTCAAGCGGATTAAAGCATGGTTGCAACCAACAGTCAGCAGTATCTCGAATTCGACCTCAAACGCTATCTGGCAGCACAGCAGGCACAGGTTGAGGCAGCCCTCGCTCGCTCGATCGACGTGGTGTATCCCGAAAAAATTTATGAGGCGATGCGCTACTCACTGATGGCAGGGGGCAAGCGGCTGCGTCCAATTCTCTGTCTAGCAACCTGTCAGCTGATCGGCGGTACGACTGCAATGGCAATGTCAACCGCCTGCGCCCTGGAAATGATCCACACTATGTCGCTGATCCACGATGACTTGCCCGCAATGGACAACGACGACTTCCGGCGCGGCAAACCTACGAATCACAAAGTTTACGGCGAAGATATTGCGATTCTGGCAGGCGATGGGCTGCTGGCTTATGCCTTTGAATTTATCGCGGCCCAAACTCAGGATGTCCCAGCCGATCGCGTTCTGCAAGTCATTGCTAAATTGGGCCGTGCGGTGGGTGCAGCGGGTCTAGTCGGCGGTCAGGTGGTCGATCTGGAGTGCGAAGGGCGATCGGATGTCACAGTGGACACGCTGACCTATATTCATCGCCACAAAACTGGAGCACTGCTGGAAGCAGCGGTGGTGTGCGGCGCAATATTGGCGGGGGCAAATGAAGGCGATCGCCAGCGGTTGTCAGAATACGCTCAAAACATTGGGCTAGCGTTTCAAATTATTGACGACGTGCTGGACATCACCGCCACGCAAGAAGAGCTGGGCAAAACTGCAGGCAAAGATCTGCAAGCCCAAAAAGCGACCTATCCCAGTTTTTGGGGCATTGAGGAATCAAAGCGTCAGGCAGATCAGCTCGTGAACGAGGCAAAGGCAAATCTCGCAGCCTATGGAGAAAGTGCCTATCCGCTGATGGCGTTGGCTGACTACATTACTGCTCGCAAAAACTAGGCTATTCGCAAAAACTCGCTACCCGCCATCATGCAGGACTTTCCCGCCATCCTTGACAATCACGTGCTGCTCGTCTCGCTGCTTGCCTCTGTGCTGGCGCAGATTATCAAAGTCTTTGTTGATTTAATTCGCGACGGTAAGATTAACTTCCGCACCCTGGTTGAAACCGGAGGAATGCCCAGTGCCCATTCTGCGCTCGTCACGGCTCTGGCTGCCGGAGTTGGACAAACCGCAGGCTGGGAAAGCGGCGAATTTGCGATCGCCTTTGTGTTTGCGGTGATCGTAATGTACGACGCAGCCGGAGTGCGGCAGGCAGCCGGAAAGCAGGCGCGAATTCTCAATCAAATCGTTGATGAGCTGTTTCGTGAGCATCCTACCTTTAATGAAAATCGGCTGAAAGAGCTTCTGGGACACACGCCCGTGCAGGTCATTGTGGGTTCTGCCCTGGGAGCAGCAATCTCCTGGATCGCTTCGCCTGCCTATTAAGTTGTATTTCACTGAAAGCATGTTCCAATGAAAACTCAGTATTACACTGCCACCAGTTTAGATGGCTTTATTGCTGATTCAGAGAACTCCCTGGAGTGGCTCTTTCAGTTTGGCGAACCCGACAGCAGCAGCTATCCAGATTTCGTTCGTGACGTTGGGGCGATCGCAATGGGTTCGACGACTTACGAATGGATTCTCAACCATCCAACGGGCGAGGGAGCCGATCGATCGCCAGCATGGGCGTATGAACAACCCGCCTGGGTCTTTACCTCGCGCAGTTTGCCCCTGATTGAAGGCGCAGATATTCAATTTGTCAAAGGGGATGTCCGCTCAGTGCATCAAGAAATGACCCAGGTGGCGGGCGATCGAAATATCTGGATCGTGGGCGGAGGAGATTTAGCCGGTCAGTTTTATGATCAGGGATTGCTGGATGAAATTATTGTGACGATCGCGTCCGTGACGCTGGGGAGTGGGGCACCGCTCCTCCCCCGCAGAATTGTCACCCCTCCGCTAAAGCTTCTGTCGGCAAAGGCCTATGGAAACGCCTTTGCAGAGCTGCGCTATGAGGTTTCCCGTCCCACCCAATAACACGGATTGTTTAAGCATCACCTGTTTAAGCATCACTGCGTCTTATCGAGCAACTGCCGGGGTAAGCAAGATTGCTCTCCGGCTATCCACGATCGACGCTGTGAATCCACGCTCGGTCAAGCTTCGCAGCACTGCAGAAGCCGCCGCCGGATCAGGTGTGTAGGCAACCAGCAAATAAGGACGCTGCTCAAATGCGACCAAGCCCACATCGCCATCGGTGAATTGCTGCACGTCTAGAGCCACTTCAGGACGATTAAAATAGTTCACCACCACGGCATAGCCCCCGCCAAGCGGTCGAGGATTAAACGCAGGCATTGGTCTCGCTGCGGTGGTCTGAGGAGCCGGGGCAGGAGCTGTAGCCGTAGCCGTAGCATTTGCCGCAGGAGTAGTAGGCAGAGCGGCAGGAGCCGGATTGCTGGGTGCAGCCGCCGGATTTGTTGCCGGATTTGCTGCCTGAGTAGTTGCCGGGCTTGTCCCTGCATTAGGGGTTATCTGGGAATTAGGAGTTGTCTGGGTTGGGCTGGGAAAATTCGTCGCCGTCGAGGAAGCGGCAGGTGGACGAGCAACGATCGCCTCAAGCCCTGAAGAAGTGCTGAGATATTGCGCCCAGGCGCCGGCAATGTCCGCACTGACAAACCCTTCGACCCGCACCACCGGGTTATTGTCGTAGCGACAGTCGGTGAGTACAGCATTGCTGGGAAGAAGCTGCCGAAGCTGATTTTGCGTATCGGCATTCGGGTTGCGAACCAGCAGCAGATATTCATCTGGGCGAGGCGGGTTGCAGGTTGGCAAGGGCTGCGCGATCGATCGTCCCGGCGTGCTGCCCAGAATTCCGACCAGAATCAGCGGCGTAACGAAACTCGATCGCGCAATCCAACGTTGCCTCATTGCTCAAACTCCTCAAACCAAAAGGGACTCGTAGTCTACCCTTTTCTCCGTCGCCTGTATCCGTTCAGGACAGTTTCCGTTTAAGACGGTTCCCGTTTAGGACAGTTATCGCTGCTTTGCGCTCAGTCGAGCGATATTGTTAGGCGGTGGGAGCAGGGGATGCAAGCGGGTCTGGAATCGTTGCCGAAGGAGCCTGAAATTCTCCCGTTGCCACATACTCTAGCCGCAGCTTCAGCCAGGTAATGAACTGAGGATTCGTCGACACGATCGCTGCCGCAGGCTGAGGACACTTGGCTTTTACCTCTGCCAGTTCAGGAGCATCCAGAAAGGCGGGCTGAAGCACCAGCCAGAAGTCGCGCTCTTTTTCCTGTTCCTGATAGTAGCGAATCCGCTCTTTGAGAACTTCCTCGGTCGGCTCTTCTTCCAGCAGATATCGCTGGCTTGCTACAGCATAGTAGTAGGTTTGCATTGGCTTGAAGTTTAAGTTTTGATTACAAGTGATAACAGGTTAAAAAACGATCGATGAAATTGCTCGAACTAGGGCGAAATAAGCGGAATGGCAGCAGGCAGTTTGATCAGCCGCAGCAATTCTGCATCGCCTTCTAAATCCTCCCATGCTGGGGAACTTTGAAATTCAGGAGAAAGCTAGCTCGGCTCCATCCAGTACCCAGGGGACTCAGGGGGCGCGAGTCTAATCATACTTTTCTACCCTCCTCTAAAACTCCCCTCGAATTGCCTGCTTCATTTCGCGCACGGCTCGCTCCATCCCGACCAAAACAGCACGGCTGACAATGGTGTGCCCAATGTTCAGTTCTTCCATACCGGGAAGACAGGCGATCGGGTAGACGTTCCAATAGGTCAAGCCATGCCCTGCATTCACCCGGATTCCGGCAGCAAGTGCCTGCTGACAGCCCTTTTTGAGGAAGGTAAGTTCCTGAGCACGGCTGGCATCGTCTTTGGCTTCGGCATAGCGTCCGGTGTGCAGCTCGATGAATTTTGCCTTAACGATCGCGGCCGCGTCAATCTGAGCCGAATCAGCGTCAATAAACAGGCTCACGGGAATATTTGCCTCCTGAAGGGCATCAACCACCTGCTGCATTCGATCGATCTGCCCTGCAACGTCTAGCCCACCTTCGGTCGTCACTTCTTCGCGCCGTTCGGGAACCAGCGTCACATAGTCCGGGCGAATCTCCAGGGCGATCGACACCATTTCATCGGTCGCTGCCATCTCTAAATTGAGATGGGTTCGCACGGTCTGACGCAGCAGATGCACATCCCGATCCTGAATATGCCGCCGATCTTCCCGCAGGTGAACGGTGATGCCGTCGGCTCCTGCCAGTTCCGCAAGGACGGCTGCCCCAACAGGATCGGGTTCAACGGTGCGGCGTGCCTGCCGAATAGTCGCCACATGGTCAATATTGACGCCGAGTGTAGGCAATCTTTCCTCCCGAATTAAGCCTAAATGAGATCGTTTGATTCAGTCTTGTCTGAGCAATTCCGCTTTATATCTTAGCGGATGGTGTTTTGCTTAGCAGGGAAGGTAGGGGTTGAGGAGGGGGATGGGTGAAAAGGTGGGTGAAGAGGTGAGGGATAGTTCATGTGAATCTTGACAATACTGTTATACAATGCTCCCAAATCGTGCAGCGAAGTTAAGAATTCATGACTCAGCACAATTGTTTTGAAGGAGGCTCGATCGCGGCAATGCTTTTAACCAAAGGGTTTGCCAGGGGTGAACCGGAACAGATTGAGGAATTCTTTACAAAACTTTACAGAAGAAGGGCTTTTCCCCACCCATTCCACAAGTTCTCCACAGGCATGATGCAGTTTTCCACAGGCTTAACCTGGGTTTTCCACAGGCAGCAACGGTGCGATCGGGGGTTGGGGAATTCCTGTGGATTACGGAGCAGACAAGCATTTCACAAGATTTTTCCTGGATTTTGTGAAGAAATGTAACAAAAATTAGCTTGAAACCCTCATTCCTTCGTGAAGGATATTTCGTCACCTGTTTCATGCCACAAAAAATTGGCATTGACAACCCTACCCCCCCATAGCGCAAAATGATGCGACCACCAAAGTTAAGGGCAGCTCACCGAAGCCATTCCCGCCGCTTCCAGCAAGGATTCGGTAGGGTTGGACGAGATGAGGTTCGCTCAGCTTTCTGCTGCGGTACAAAGCCGTTTTCCTTTGAGTTAATCGCCCTGTACCGATAGCTGTGAGCAAATTTGCTTCATTTGAAGCAACTAGAGGTATCTTTTACAGTTACTCATCTTCAACGAGGTTCCCATGCAAGCAACGGTTAGCATCCTGGCAGAAATCCCGGAAGAACTGCACGAGTCGCTTCAAGGCTATCTAGAAACCCACCCTGACTGGGATCATGACCGGGTCTTCTGCGCCGCGCTCTCGCTCTTCCTGCTGCAAAACGGCACAAGCTCGACTCCCGATTCTTCCCGCAGTTATCGACGGGCTGCCAGGGTTTATCTAGATACGCTGTTTAAGCACGCGGTTTAACGTGGCTTAACGCGGTTTGAATTGTTTCACTTCTTAATCTTTCACTGACTCCGATTTGGATCGTGTCTCGCTTATTTCTAGTTGCGATTCGCTTGTCAAAATCTCTATCTCCCTGGTATCTGAGTACGCATTAAACTTAACGATCGGCTTGTCGCTGCGGCTGTTTTTTCATCTATCTTGATCCCCTTCCCACTCGATACAATGAGGGCTGGACAATAGATAAAGACATCCCATGACATATCTCTGGTTTAAAGCGTTTCATATCATCGGAGTCGTAGTGTGGTTTGCCGGACTCTTCTATCTTGTGCGTTTGTTTGTCTATCACGCTGAGGCAGATGAGCAGCCCGAACCCGCTCGCACGATTTTGCAGCAGCAGTATCAGATTATGGAGAAGCGTCTCTATAACCTGATTACCACGCCTGGAATGGTGCTGACCGTGGCAATGGCGATCGCAATGCTGGTTACTGCGCCAAGCCTGCTACACGAAACCTGGCTCCATGTCAAACTCAGTCTGGTCGCGCTGCTGGTGGTTTATCATCACCTTTGCGGTCGCTGGATGAAACAGCTTGCAGCCGGAAATATGCAGTGGAGCGGACAAAAGTTTCGCTGGCTCAACGAAGTACCAACTTTATTTCTTGTATTAATTGTGCTGCTGGCAGTCTTTAAGAATAGTTTACCGACGTCAGCAACGGCTTGGGGCATTGTGGCAATGATTGTGGCAATGGCAGCAATTATTCAGCTCTATGCACGGAAGCGGCGGCTTGAAAAAGAGCGGGCTGCGAATGCTGACTCAACGGCTAATTTAGGTGAACTGGGCGCAAAAAGTTCGGTGTAGCCGATCGAGTTTTGAACGGTTTAGTTTTGAACAATTCTCGGTAGAAGGACAACAATAAGGGATAACAACAAACGTTAGCGATCGTCTTAATCGAAAAAATCCCCTGATCCATTTTGAGTCGATCGGGGGATTTTTGTTTTGTGTTCTTTGCTGTTGCCGGATTACTGTTACCCGATTGCGTGAGGCATCAAAAGAGGAAGAGGTGTGAGGGCGATTTTGCCCCCACTTAAGAATTTCTCTTCTACGGTGAAGCAGGAGCCGCTGGAGGAGCGGGCGCATCTGCCGGAGGAGCCACTGGAGCAGCAGGAGGAACTGGGGATGCTTCAGGTGTTACCACGGGGGCAACAGGCGGGGGAGCCACTGGAGCATCTGCCGGAGCTGGCGGGGGCGCGGCGGGAGCATCTGCCGGAGGAGCCACTGGAGCAGTAGGAGGAGCAGTTTGGACAGGAGGAACCGCTGGGGCTGCCGGAGGCGCGGTGGGAGCTGTCGGGGGAGCTACCGGAGAAGCCGGGGGATCAGTGGGGGCAGGCACAGGCTGCGGTTGAGGTTCAGGCGGAGCAGAAAGCTCTGACCAGAGCGAGAATCCGAGCAGCGCGGCAATAAATCCGACGATCGAAAACAGAATGAGCGTAAATATCCCGGTTGAACTAGAGGCTGGGCGAGACGGTGAGGAAGACACGACGACTCTGGGCGGAGCAGCACTCGGCTCAGCAGGAGGGTACACCTGATTTGGTACAGGCTGGACAAAATCAGAAGATTCAAGCTGGCGTTCCAGATCTTCCTGAGACTGTTCCTGCCACTCTGAATCGTCTGCCTCGATCGCAGGAGCAGTTTCAGAATGGGCAGGCATTGCGGGACTGGTATCATCCAGCCAATCGTCAGACAGATCCAGATTCGGTTCGACAGCAGCAGGCACGTCAGAGGCAGCCATTGAAGCCGCTGCAAACGGGGTCGCTGCAAACGGAATTTGTGTGGGCTGGTGTGCATTCTCCGATCGATCGAGGAACTCGGTTTCCGCGAGGATTTCGCGATCGGCTACTGGCTCCGAGCTTAGCTCCGGTTCTTCCACCGGGGACAGCTCTTCTTCCAGGCCAAACTGTCGATTAAGGAAGTCGAGCAGAGGTTCGTTCTCAGGGGAAGCTGAAACGGGATCTGAAAGATCTGCCGGGGTTTCTGAAACGGGTTCCGGGTTGAAATCGGCAAATGGCTCCGAGAAGGACTGCTGAAGCACAGGGTCTTCTGAAGGGTCATCTAGAACAGGGTTATCTAGAGCAGGATTATCCAGGGCAAAGTCATTAGGCGCGACATCCTCCGGCTGGTTGCCCAGCAACTCCTGAAGCTGTTCGTCGGTTAATTCCTCCAGTAAGGAAGGCTCCTCCAGCGTGGTCAGATCGCCGTAATCTTCCTGATTTAGGCTGTTCTGGAAGCCGAGCGACAGTTCCAACGGATTGTCCTGTAAATCGTCACGCTGTAAATCGTCACCTTGTAAATCATTCACAAGCTGATCTGGATCGATCGCCTCCGACAAGCTCAGAGTATTTGCCAGCGAGGTATCGGCATCGTCGGTAGCCATTTCGGGCAAAGCAGCGTCAAAGCCTGCGAGGTCAGCTGCAAACGGGTCTTCGTGCGAAGGAATGACCTGATCATCGGGGAGGTCGATGTCTGGCATATCGGTCAAGACTGCCAAATCAGGCAGATCGTTATCGGCCAAATCATGCTCTACGATCGTCACTTCGTCTTCAAAGCTCAAATCCGGCAGGACGGTTTCTGCGGTCGAGGGCGCATCATCCAGAACAGAGTCCGAAGCAATGATTTCTTCGGAATATTCCGGGACAAGCGGCTCCAGGATGAGATCCGCATTTGTCAGGTCTTCAGGAAAACTAGATTGCTCTGCAAAATCGGGCAAAGCAGGTTCTTCCAGGTCAGCAGGTTCGCCCAGGTCTAAATCCAGTGGGCTGCCCCAAGCTGCGATATCAGCAGAGTCGTCAGACACATCATCGGATGCAAGCTCCCAGGAGTTTTGGAAGCTGTCTTCGGTCACGCTGTCTTCTTCCTCGGCAAACAGGTTTTCGATCTGGGCTTCGAGCTGCTCCTGGGTAATCTCAGGCTGAGCGGGTTCGGGCTCAATGTCTGATGGGGCAAATTCTAATGGAGCAAATTCAGCTGAAGCGTTTTCTGAAGGGTCCTCAGACGTTTCCTCAAAAGTCAGCTCCTCCAGAAGATCGGCTTCGGGGGTAAACGAGGGTTCGGGAGGCACATCGTTAAACAGAGCATCAGCGGCGGCTTCGGAGCTAGCTTCCCCACTGAAGCCAAAATTGGGCATATCTTCGTGGATCAAAAAGTCCTCGGAGGGTGCAGTCGAGAGTTCTGCCGCCGGATCGCCCGAATCGATCTGATCTGCAAACCAATCGGTCAGATCGAGATTGTCATTATTATTTCGATCGCTTACGTCTGAATTGTTTACGTCCGAATCACCCACATCTGAATTGCTGGCTTCCAAATCGCCTGCTTCCCCAAAATCTGCAAAAGGTTCTGCGGTGGCAGCAGATTCCTCAATTCCCGCTGTAGGAAACTGCGAACCAACCGATTCAGCAGGCGTTTCAGCGGGGAAAAAATCAGTTGGGAAATCGATCGGGTCGGAGCCCGTGGGAAACTCCTGAGCCAAAACATCCTGCTCAGACGTAGTAACGAATTCTTCTGGGGCAAATCCTTCTAGTCCGAGTTCCCCTGCAAGAGACTCCTCAGAGGGCGAAGATTCGATCCACTGATCCTGGAGCATCACCTCGGGCAGCATTTCGGCTTCGGTTGCCATTTCATCCAAAAAGTCGAGCGACTCAGAAGTTGACTCAAGATTTGGATCAAAATTTGACTCAGACTCTGACTCAAAACCTGGCTCAAAACCTAGCTCATCGATCAAATTCGCATCCAACGCTTCGGATTCTGAAATGCCAAACTCCAGACTGTCAAAGTCTAAAGGCTCAGAGGCAACCATAAACAAATTCTCATCGATCGCGCTTGAGAGACCTGGAGGCATCGCTGGATCATCGATCGCCCTGTCCCCTTCTTCCTGCGCTGGAAACGCAAAATTGTCATCGGTTTGCAGCAAGCCCATTTCATCGATCGCGAAATCTGCTTCGCTCATCCCGGGGTCGTTACCTTGATCAATACCAGCCTCAAAAGTACCAGCCTCAAAATCGTCAGAGCCAAACAGTGCCCGATCGAGTGCGTCGTCTGCTGTTTCAGGTGGAGCGATTTCTTCTGGGGCTGCCGCTTCTGAAAACAGATCGGCAATGGCGGCTTCGTCTGGCGGGATTTCGGGTGCAGCGTCTTCAGAAAAAGCGTCTTCAGAAAACAGATCAAGCATGGCGGCTTCGTTGCCCGCACCAAAGTCAGCCGAAACGTCCTCGCTAGCGTCATTCCCGACAAGCTCATCTCCAGCAAAATCATCAGATGAATCGAAGACGATCGTTTCCTCAATCAGAATTACTTCTTCTGTAAAAAGCGGTTCTCCATTTTCTGCTGAGACATCTACGGAAAATAGATCGACCAGGACAGTGGTGGAATCAGGCGCGTCATCAGGATTTTGCGTTTCCCCGAATGCAGCTTCAAACGCATCAGCAGATTCATCGCTGCTATCGCCAATTTCACTGCGACCACCCTCATCCGCACTCATTCCAGTGTCTTCCTCGCCATCAAGTGCCGCCAGCAAATCATCAACGCTCGTCAACGGAACTGCGGCAGCCTCAAACTCCATCTCGTCGGTGGTTGCCGGGTCATTGGGGCTGTCTGCAAACAGATCGTCGATCATTCCAGCCGCAGGACGATCGGACCCGGCAGCATCAGCCTGAGGCAGGTCTTCCCAGGGGTCAGTCAGCACCGGGTCAGGGGAACGGTCGGGCAGCTTCGTCTCGATCGATTCGTCGGCAAACAAGTCTTGCAAGCTGCTCAGGTCATCGAGGGCACTGGGTGCGGCAGGGTCAGGACTGACATCCAATTCAGCCGAAAACTGATCCAGATCGCTTTCTGAACGGGTCGCGTCTGAATCGGCAAACAGATCTTGCAGAAGATCATTCGATTGGTCTTGCGCCTGCTCATCCCAAATTGCTCCGAGTTCGGCTTCCAGATCAGCCTGATTGCTCGACGGCGGCAGCGGCGTTTCGCTCAATCCCTCTAAAGCAGCGGATAAGTCTGAGCCTGCTAAACCCTGAACGTCGGAAGCTTCTGGAAAGAGCAAATCCGGCAACGGCTCAGATGCGGCAGACGGTGAAGCCATGCCTTCAGCGAAATCAGATTCAGGGAAATCGGGTTCTAAACTGGGCGCGATCGTCTCTTCGGAAAACTGTGAAGCCCCTGAGGCATCGGCCAGGGAACCCGCTTCGGTGATGGACTGATTCGGCACATCACCCAGCAAATCAGCCGGGGACACTTCCAGATACAATTCCTGCATCCAGGCAGGAAAACTCGCGCCCGTCTGCTGTCCCATAATGCGAATCGATCGAATCGACTCAATCCCGAGATTGTGAATGCCCTTCTCGACAAACGCAGTCAATGCCTGACGATTGGGGACGCGATCGGCTTCGAGGGTAACTTCCAGCGCATTGCCCTGCCGCTCCACTGTTGCCGTCATGCCCTTGGGCTGAAGCGACTGATTCATCAGAGCTGCGATCGCCTGCGGATCACCCTGCTGTGCCAGTTCGATTAAACGTAGTTCTGCCATAACTCCCTTTGCCCCATCAATCGTTTTGCTTAACTTTTGCTTTACAATCTTGGCAACGGCTTTTCCCGATCCGGTATAGGATGCCCGATTTACGTTCCCTACATACCTTGTTTGCTGTCTTGTCTGCTAAATCGTTCCATTGCCTGTCTTAACCGTCAGACCTTAAACCTATGAGTATTGGCTATCTTGCCCTGGTCTTGCACGCCCACTTGCCTTTCGTCAGACATCCTGAAAGCGACTATGTCTTAGAAGAAGAGTGGCTATTTGAGGCGATTACTGAAACCTACATTCCGCTGCTGCACGTCTTTGAAGGACTCAAGCAAGACGGAATCGATTTCAAAATGACCATGAGCATGACACCGCCGCTTGTGTCGATGCTGCGAGATCCATTACTCCAAGAACGCTACGATCATCATTTGGCTCAACTCGAAGAATTAGCAGAAAGAGAAGTCGAGCATTACGCCCAAAATGGACATCTCCGATATCTGGCTGAATTCTATGCCACTGAGTTTAACAAGGTACGCGAAACATGGGAGCGTTATAACCATGATTTAGTCGCCGGATTTAAGCAATTTCTAGACAGTAACAATCTGGAGATTATTACCTGTGGGGCGACCCATGGCTACTTTCCCTTAATGAAAATGTACCCGCAGGCAGTCTGGGCACAGATTCAAGTTGCCTGTGAACATTATGAACAGCATTTTGGACGATCGCCAAATGGCATCTGGCTACCGGAGTGTGCTTATTACGACGGATTAGAGCGCATGATCGCCGATGCCGGACTGCGCTACTTTCTCACTGATGGTCACGGCATTCTCTACGCCCGTCCCCGTCCCCGCTTTGGAACCTATGCGCCCATTTTCACTGAAACCGGTGTGGCAGTCTTTGGGCGCGATCACGAATCATCGCAGCAGGTTTGGTCTTCAGAGGTGGGTTATCCAGGTGCGCCGGAATATCGCGAGTTTTACCGCGATCTAGGCTGGGATGCGGACTACGAGTACATCAAGCCCTACATCATGCCCAACGGGCAGCGCAAAAACACAGGGATTAAATATCACAAAATCACCGGACGCGGACTGGGACTGAGCGACAAATCCCTCTACGACCCCTACTGGGCACGGGAAAAAGCCGCCGAACACGCGGGCAACTTTATGTATAACCGCGAACAGCAGGTCGAACACCTCTACGGCATTATGCAGCGTCCGCCGATTATCGTCTCGCCCTATGACGCAGAGCTTTTTGGTCACTGGTGGTACGAAGGTCCGTGGTTTCTCGACTACCTGTTCCGCAAAACCTGGTACGACCAGAAAGCCTACGAAATGATTCACTTGGCGGACTATCTGAAACGTCATCCGTCGCAGCAGGTTTGTCGTCCGTCGCAGTCGAGCTGGGGTTTTCGTGGTTTCCACGAGTATTGGCTGAATGAAACCAACGCCTGGATCTATCCCCATCTGCACAAAGCTGCCGAGCGCATGATCGATCTATCGCACCGCGAACCGAGCGACGAACTCGAATGGCGTGCCCTAAACCAGGCGGCAAGAGAACTGCTGCTGGCGC
Organism: Cyanobacteria bacterium FACHB-502; assembly: GCA_014695325.1. Taxonomy (GTDB): domain Bacteria; phylum Cyanobacteriota; class Cyanobacteriia; order Elainellales; family Elainellaceae; genus Leptolyngbya_A. The sequence continues at coordinate 520,047 of JACJNZ010000039.1, forward strand.
AATCTTCGGATTGGGCATTTATTATGCGAACCGGAACAATGGTTCCCTACGCTGTCCGCCGCACCCGATCGCACCTCCAAAGATTTAACAAACTGTGGGAAGACCTAAACCAGGGCAAAATTGATTCGGGCTGGTTAGAAAAGGTTGAAGCGATCGACAATATCTTTCCAGAGGTGAACTATCGGGTTTATCGACCGCTGGGCTAATCCTCCTGGCTAATCCTCGAACAGACCTGATCAATCCTCCTACCCGCGCATCAGCTAGCGATCGTTAATCTCAACCACAATTTTGGTGGTTTTTTTGCCGCCGTCTTTCTTTTGTTCGTATTCAGCCAGTGCCTCCAGAAGTTTTTGTTCTGGGGTCTTTGGTTTTTCATCTTTTTTCTTAGGAGCCGTATCTTGCCAAAAAACAATTCCAAAGATTGCCAGAACTGAGAGTAATATCGCTTCCACGGGTAATAACTCCTTCTTAAAATTAGTTCAATTGCACTCAATTCTATTCGACAAGACACTGATTGATTTCTGTTCTTATACAAGGGATCAATAAGAATTTCCAGATTCGCTCCAGGCAGGCTAGAAAGCGCGCAATTGGTTGATTTCAAAGGAGAAGCGATCGAAAAGTTGGATAACAATTAGCTAACTCGATCATTGCAATTTAATCAGCGGCAATCAACTAGGAAATGGCAAAGTTGCTTTCAGAAACTCCCCTACTAAATTGCGTCTTGCTGTAATTCGTTCAGATTAGTTTGCTGTTTGAGCAGATTTATCGATCGCAAAAAAAGTATTACAAGAGCGAAAAGACTTTTATAGTTTTGTCCTTTGAAAAGGATTAAAAAAGGTGGGAGATACCCACCCTGTTCGCTCAAAATGTTCTGGTTTTCCCCAAAAATTCGGTTGTTTAGCGCAGTGGATGATGCTCAGCCAGCAGTTTTTCGACTCTTGCTTCATCGACTTTTGCCAGCAGTCTTTTCGACTCATGCTCATCCCGCACGGTCTTAGTGAGGCTGATCGTGGAACCGAGCGTGAACGCCATGCCCATGCCGAGATAGCCCTTCACCCAGCCATCCACAGGCAAATAAAGAATGCCGATCGCCGTAGCAGAAGTTGAGATCGCAAACGAAAGCCAGGTTTGGATAATCCAGGCTTGGCTATGAGATTGAGCGGTTCGAAGTTCTTTCATACGAGTGAGGTGTAGAAGCGAGGTGACTTTCATCTTATCGATTGGATTTTTTGCCTAATTTCAAGAATGTGACAGTTGCGACATTGCCTTTTGGGTGTGACATTGCCTGTTGGGTGATGCCAGAGGTGGGGAACTGCTTCGCTTCGTCCTTAATCTCGATATGATGCTGCTAAGTTGCTAAGATCCTGCTAATCCGCTTCATTCCATTGCTCGCTTTTTTGCCCACGTTACTTTGCTGCTCACTGCCCACTTTTTTCTGCTCACTGTTTGCCTGCCGCCATGAATGACACTGTTCTTGATGTTCGTAACCTGCACGTTCAGTTTCAGACCTCTAATCGCATTACTAAAGCCGTAGACGGCATCTCATTTCAGGTCAAACGCGGGCAAACCCTGGGAATTGTAGGCGAGTCTGGTTCTGGAAAGTCAGTGACTTCGCTGGCAGTCATGGGGCTAATTCCCTCGCCGGGGCGGATTCCTGAGGGCGAAGTCTGGTTTCAGCCCAACCCTGAAGCGGAGCCTGTGAACCTTCGATCGCTCACGTCAGAGCAGATGCAGCACTATCGCGGCGGTCGGGTATCGATGATTTTTCAGGAGCCGCTCAGTTCGCTCAATCCGGTCTACACCTGTGGCTTTCAATTGGTCGAGGCAATTCGGCAGCATGAACCAAATATTTCCCCTTCAGAAGCGCGACGACGGGCGATCGGCTTATTGCAGGAAGTGAAGCTCGTGCCTTCTGATGAAGAACTTCAGCAGCAGGCGATTGACTCCTGGCAAAAAGAGCATCTGGGCAGTAGTTCGAGAGACAGTGTGAAGGGCAGTTTGGGCGATCGAGAAATTACCAGTCTGGTCAACGAGCAAAAGTACGCCATGCTGGAACGCTACCCCCATCAGCTTTCGGGCGGACAGATTCAGCGGGTCATGATTGCGATGGCGATTTCCTGTAATCCGGCACTGCTGATCGCCGACGAGCCAACCACTGCGCTAGATGTCACCGTGCAGGCGCGAATTCTGGATCTGCTGCGGGAACTGCGCGATCGACGGGGAATGTCGATCATGTTTATCACGCACGATCTGGGCTTAATTGCCGATATTGCCGATCAGGTCGCGGTGATGTATCAGGGCAAGATTGTGGAGTCGGGTGCGGTGTGGGATATTTTCTCGAATCCGCAGCATCCCTATACGAAAGGACTGCTTGCCTGCCGTCCCCAGCCCACGCGCCACCTGCGAGTTTTGCCGACCATCACCGACTTTATGGAAGTGAGCACCAGTCCCAGTGGGGAAATGATCATTCGCGAGAAGTCACTGAGTGTGGATCAGGCATTGCGATCGAATGCGGCAATCAGCCCGGAAGAAGACCATCAGCGGGTGATCGCCCTTCAGCAGCAGTCCCCCATCTTGTCGGTGCAGAATTTGCAGGTGGGCTATCCGATTCACGGTATTTTTGGACGGGCACAGCGACTGGCGATGGCAGTCAACGGCGTTTCATTTCAGGTGTATCCGGGGGAAACGCTGGGTCTGGTGGGCGAGTCCGGCTGCGGCAAAACGACCCTGGCGCGAACGCTGCTGCACCTGGTCAAGCCAACGGCAGGACAAATTGTTTTTGAAAACAAAGACATTACTCGCGCCAACGGTGGCAAGCTGCGGCAGCTTCGACGCGAAATGCAGATTATCTTTCAAGATCCGTTTAGTTCGCTCGACCCGCGCATTACGATCGGCGAAGCAATCATGGAACCGCTGATGATTCACAAGGTCGGCAAGAGCCGGCGCGATCGGCTGGAGCGAATGTCTTACCTGCTCGATCGGGTGGGACTCAATCCAGAATTTAGCAATCGCTATCCCCACGAGTTTTCCGGCGGTCAGCGGCAGCGAGTTTGCATTGCCCGTGCCCTGGCACTGAACCCGAAATTTATTATTTGCGACGAATCGGTTTCTGCGCTGGATGTGTCGGTGCAGGCGCAGGTGCTGAATTTGCTGAAAGAACTTCAGGAAGAATTTAAGCTCACTTATATTTTCATTTCGCACGATTTGAGCGTGGTTAAGTTTATGAGCGATCGCATTATGGTGATGAACCGGGGCAGGATCGAAGAAATTGACACTGCCGATTCGATTTATCGCCGTCCACAAACGGAATATACCAAGCACCTGATTGCGGCAATTCCCTTAGGCAATTTGGACACGATCCGCGATCGGCAGACCCGGCGAGGATTTGCAGTGAGCTAAAAGCGGCAATGCGGCAACCGGAACAAGCGAGCCAGGAAGCGCAGGTCATTCACTGAACTCAGTCCATACTGCTTCCAAACTCAGGGATCGTTGAGAATCTACTGCCGTCCGTAGCATCAAAACCTACTTCAGCAGAAACACTTTGAGCTTCAAGCCCCGATCGTTTTAAGAACTCAAGCCGTTCAAGCTAGCCGCACAGTCAGCTTCATTTGCGAATTGTATAAGCTGCGCGTCTTGAGCGATCGTCCCGGCTAGGTCGGTATCAGCTTCGCTATCAGGTCACTTCGGTAGACAATTCTCCCACTGTCCCCCAGCCCTTAGAACTGGACAGCAGACTTTTCAAATCCGGTGGGCAACCAGGCGATCGACTTCGACTATATAACGGCTCCTGGTGAAGACCTCTTCTCGACCTATTCCTCTATTCAGCAGCAATCTTATCAGCTTCAGCGGCGGTACGTTTTTTGCGGCTCCCTTTGTGGCTGGCATTGCGACTCTGATGCTCAGCGCAAACCCGATCCTGGCTCCGGCTCAAATCAAAGCAACTCTCACCCAAACTGCTGGGAATATGCTGCCTGGCTAAATTCCCCAGAAACACCAATCCAATTGGCATCCGGCTCAATTATCTCATTGCGCTTGATCCCCGATTACGATACTGTTAATCGACGATGGGGCTTATTTACAGACTGAAATTCGTGAATTGTTAGGTTGGACTCGTTAGGTTGGACTACTGGGTTAACAATGTTTGGGTTAACAATGTCATACGCTATGCTGCACTCGTTAGACCTGCGGGATACGCTAAGCTGGGTGATTCAAGACATCCACTCTCAGGGGTGGGCACAGGGCACGGGGGGTAATTTTAGTGCAGTGATCAGCCGCACCCCGCTCACGCTCTTGATGGCTCCGAGTGGGATAGATAAGGGGCTGGTGCAGCCAGAAGATTTAATCGAAGTCGATGGTGAGGGCACCGTAGTGCAGGGGAAAGGGCGCACCTCTGCGGAGACGCTGCTGCACCTTACGGTCGTCAAAGAAACAGGAGCAGGAGCCGTGCTGCATACCCATTCAGTCTTTAATACGCTGCTGTCGGAATACTATGCCGATCGCGGCAAAATCATGCTCTCTGGTTACGAAATGCTAAAGGGCTTAGAAGGCATCCAGAGCCACGAAGAGACGATAACAATTCCCGTTGTGCCCAATTCGCAGGACATGAAAATCCTGAGTCAGTCGGTGCGTCCGTTTTTGTCGGATACGGCGCGTTCTTACGGTTTTCTGGTGGTCGGGCACGGGCTATACACCTGGGGCGATACCCTGTTTCACGCCCGGCGGCATCTTGAGATTCTCGAATTTTTGTTTGAGTTGACCTATCGTAAGCTCACACTTCGCTAAGCTGGAATACTGTGACTTGCGTTAAGGGACGAAACAATGGCAGTTCTCACCATTCCAGAGGAAAATCGGCAAATTAAAGACGCTGGCGAAATTGAGGCATATTTGAAGGCGATCGGCATTGGCTTTGCCCGGTGGCAGCCGAGCCACCCGCTGAGCGAAGCGGCAACCAGCGAAGAAATTCTCGCCGCCTACGCTTCAGAAATTGAGGTGTTAAAGCAGCAGGGCGGCTACGTCACCGCAGATGTGATCGACATTAAGCCCGACATGCCCAATCTGGAAGCCATGCTGGCAAAGTTTAGCCGCGAACATGCTCACGCCGAAGACGAAGTACGCTTCACGATCGAGGGACACGGACTGTTCCACATCAATCCCCAATCGGGCCCAGTGGTCAGCATTCAGGTAGAACCAGGCGATCTGCTCGTTGTGCCCCAGGGAACGCTGCACTGGTTTGATCTCTGTGGCGATCGGCGAATTCGCGCAATTCGGCTATTCCAAGACTCCGTAGGCTGGACGCCTCACTATACCGAGAGCGGTAAAGAGCAGGGGTTTGCGCCGCTTTGTTTTAGTGCGCCTGCGATGGCAGCGGTTTAAGCGGTGGTTTGAACAGTCTCAGGGGTGTTCTCCATCGCCCCCTAAATCCCCCAACCTTTGACTTGCCGCTCTAAAAGAGCGAGGGGGGACTTTGGTTTGTTAAGCTCTTTTCGGGGTTGGTATGATCGATCGCATTTCTCAGGCAGTCCGCGTGATTCTCCTGGATATTGAGGGCACGACGACCCCCGTCGATTATGTATTTGGGGTGCTGTTTCCCTATGCAGAAGAACAGGTTGAAGCGTTTTTACAGAAGCACGGGCAGGAGGAAGCGGTTCAGGCGGATCTGAAGCGGCTGCGGCAGGAGTATGAAGCCGATTGCTTGGCAGCTTTTCAAAGAGATGCAGTTCCCCAAAGGGATAATCGTGCAGAAAACTTGCCTGCTTGGGAGGGAAACGCGCCTGCGGCGGCAGTGCCCTACATTCATTTCCTGATCGCGATCGATCGCAAATCAACCGGACTCAAATCGTTGCAGGGCAAAATTTGGAATCAGGGCTATCAGGATGGAACACTGCGATCGCAGATCTTCCCCGATGTCAAACCCGCGTTTGAGCGGTGGATAGCAGCAGGCAAGCGGCTGTATATTTTCTCGTCGGGAAGCGTACAGGCGCAGCAGCTTTTGTTTCGCTACTCGGAAGCAGGCGATCTGACGCAGTTTTTGAGCGGCTATTTTGATACGCAGATCGGCATGAAGCGCGAACCGGAGAGCTATCACAAGATTGCAGCAACGATCGAAGTTCCACCTGCCGAAATTTTATTTGTTTCTGATGTGGTCGCAGAACTGACAGCAGCGCGATTGGCGGGAATGCAGGGGTTGTTTTCGCTGCGTCCGGGCAATTCTTCCTCGGATTCTGAGGGTTTTGGAGTCGTGCGATCGTTTGATGAGATTTAGCGAGTCTGCAACCGACAAAAATCTAGAATCCGATCGCTGACCTGCTGCGGCTGATCCAAATGAGGGGCATGACCTGCTTTTTGAATCCATTCGAGCTGACTGCCGGGAATTGCTCGCCTGAATTTTTCTGCATCGGCGATACCGAGAATATCGTCTGCGGTTCCCCACAAAATCAGCGTCGGCTGCTGGATTTGAGAAATTTGCTCAGCGAGATTGCTATACCCACCACTCAGGGTAAAAGAGCGGATTGCGGCTGCCCAGTCCGGCATTTCCTGATGCAGCAGTAAACAGCGCAAATCATCTGCTAATCCGGGATCGAGCGCCGGAAAAATGGGCAGAACTCCTGCCGACAATAAAGTCGCAGCCGTCAGCGCAGCCTGTTTGCGAAAGTGCAGCCATGTGGTTCCCAATTCAATGAGCGGGACAGGCAGAAATTGACCGATCGGAAAACTCCCAGAAAATCCCACGCTATCCATTAAAACGATCGCCTTCACCCACTCTGGATAATGCAGCGCGAAATCAAGGGCAACTGCTCCACCCAAAGATGCGCCAATTAAAATCACAGGTTCATGAATCCAATCAGCAATCGTACGCTGAAGATGCAGACGGATCGTTTGAGGATTCACGGGAACTTGAGCAGAGTACGCCGTAAATCCAGAGCCATATAAATCGATCGCCCAGATATCTTGAGCAGGTAAAAACGGCAAGATTCGCCGAAATTCTAACAGGGAACTGTCGAAGCCATTCAGAAATAAGAGTGGTGAATGAATGCCCGATCGCAATTCAGAAATACGTGCGTGAACAAAAGCAGTATCGATTGCGGTGATGCCCTGAGGAAAAGCAACCTGAACGGTCTGCCGCTGAATCTGATGAAGGAGGGCGATCGCCCGTGGGTCTTGAATTTCATTCGCTGAGACAGACAAAAAGTCAGGAACCATGACGCTTCTCCTGTAATTTCAGGTAATCTTCCATCGTCTGCGCCAGCTTGACGTAGATTCTCGCCTACAGATTTTCTGCTCCTGCTGATGGCGGCTCAGAATTGCCTCTGCTGAGTCGGTCAAATTCGGATCGCGGTAGGGAATGGCAGCGCGGGTGCAGAGGTGCTCCTGCTCCATTCGTGTCAGGGGATGCAGACCTGCTGTTGTCCACGCGCCGATTGTCCCTTGTGACCATTCGTGGGTGGGATGCAGTTCGTCGTTCATGGGAATTGTGCCGATCGTCAGTCCGGCTTCAACCATAGCCGATCGAACACAGGCAGAGCGCGAGTAGGTTGCCAGCGTTCCGTCGAGGGCAAGACAGCGCACGATTCGTTGAAAAAAATCCACTGTCCAGAGCTGGGGACAACGACGGGGCGAAAAGGGGTCAAAGAAGATGGCATCGGCAGCAAAGCCGGATTGAATCACCGGATCGATCGTCTGCCGGGCATCGCCAATTAGCAGCGTGGCTTGCAGTCGATCGGTCTGACAAACGTGCTGTTCTGCCAGGGATTTTAGAACGGTCTGCACCGCAGGCGACCAGGACTGAATTAGCGGCGGCTCGATTGCTCCCGCAGGAACAGTCGCATCCCACTCCAGCCCATACACCTGCACCTGACAAGCTGGATTCACCGTCCAGATTGTTTCCAAAGCGGCTGCTGTGTTGTAGCCCAAACCGTAGCAGACATCGAGCAAGTTGAGCCGATCGCGAGTCGCTTTTTCTGCCAGATGGGTCGCTTTTACAAATTTGACAAACGCCTCTGCCCTTGCGCCCTGCGTACTGTGAAACGTTTCACCAAAGGTTTCCGAGAAGAAGGTGAAAGAGCCGTCGTCGGTGGCTTGCGGAATCCAGGAAGGCGCCATGAAACCCATGCTATCGCAATCCGTAAAACCAGCCGCGATCGACCACACCACCCATCTGAAACTCGCGATCAAAAATTGCCAAATTTGCCACGTATCCGGGAGCAATGTCACCGAGTTTGTGATGCAGTCCGAGCAGTTGAGCCGGATAGGTTGATGCCATTCTGAGAGCTTCTGCAAGGGGAATTCGGACGTGCTGCACACAGTTGGCGATCGCTTCGATCATCGTCAGGGCTGAGCCGCCCAGGGTTCCATCTGCCGAGACACATTTGCCGTCCCGGTAAAACACTTCGTTGCCGCCGATGATAAACGAGGTCATGTCTGTGCCAACGGGCGGCGTCGCGTCGGTGACAAGAATCAGCTTGTTCTGCTTCAGCCGATGGGCAAGGGCGATCGAGGCAAAATGCACATGATGACCGTCTGCAATAATGCCTGCATACACCTCTGGGTGATCGAACACGGCTCCCACCATGCCCGGTTTACGTCCCTGCCAGGGCGACATTGCATTAAATAAATGGGTGGTCATGTTCACCCCGGCCTCAAATCGATCGATCGCCTCTTCGTAGGTCGCATCCGTATGTCCTGCCGAAACCACAATGCCGCGATCGGTCAGGAGTTTTATTTCTTCTACCGCTGCCAGTTCCGGTGCAAGCGTAACCAGACACACGACTTCTTTTCCGGCAGCTGCGATGATGTCTAGCATTATGCGATCGGCAGCACGAATGTAATTTCCATCGTGAATTCCCTTCCGTTTCGGGTTCAGAAATGGTCCTTCCAGATGCAGCCCCAGCACTGAGGCGAAGTGCGTTTTGCGATAGGTTTTGATTAGATCGATCGCCGCTTTAATCTCTTCATCAGAGGTAGTGATCAGCGTAGGCAAAAAGCTGGTCGTACCGCTTTTGAGATTCGTCTGGTGCATGATGTCCAGCGTTTCGGCGGTAATTGCATCGTTAAACATCACCCCGCCACAGCCATTAAGCTGCAAATCAATAAACCCAGGGGCAACAATTTGTCCATGCAGATCAATCACCGCATCTACTTCGGGCAGCGCATCCGCCGGAACCAGATCCACAATTCGATCGCGATCGATCAGCAGTGCGCGATCGTCAAAAACATCTTTTGAGGTGAAGATCGTTGCGTTCGTTAAAGCCAGCATTCCACTAATACAGCCTTTTTCGCTCTAGTAAAATAGAGGCGTGGGGGTCTGCTTCCCTTGCTGTGAGTTTCACCCCTGCCCCCATTTCTTATACTTCATTAGGCTAGAAAAAGGCTAGAAAAAGGCTGTATCAGGGGTGAAATCAGGTTTTAGGCAAAGAACTGATTACTTCACGAAACTTAGTTCAGGTTATAGGTATTACTGCGACAGAAATCAAACTGATCCTGGACATAGCTACCGTCATCGAAGTCTGCCTTAATGTCATAAATGCACTCAGAACTGCCCAAAGTGAAGTTGATAAAATAGCCGGAATTAAAAGTGCCATTTAGTCGATTAGCTCCCCAATCATCACTGCTTGCAGGAGAAAGATAAAGCTCAATGATGTTGCCTCCTGTATTGTTGTTTATTCACACTGTTCGACGCGAACTTGAACTTGGGCGGCTAACAGAACTTTGACCTCCATTGCGTTGCTGAGCAGTAAGCAAGCGTTCGCAGCGATCGGCTGCGTTAGAACCATAGATGTTAGCTTGCCGTAGATCTAAAATACATTGCCCTAGTGATTGCGTAGGCGGCAGATTTTGCAGTTGATTAATACAGCGATCGGCTGCGTTAGAACCATAGATGTTAGCTTCTCGTAGATCTAAAATACATTGCCCTAAAGCCCCCTGAGTTGGCTGAGCCACTGCTTGATCCTCGTGAATGGGACTCAAGGCAATTCCAGCACTAAAAGGCAACAGGGTCACCAATGCAGCAAGCTTTTGAGCAATCGATTTTGCCCTTGACATAATATTCACCGTAGAAGGGATAGGTTGGATGATTGATAGAAAAAGGATTTTGAAACAAAAGCAATCCCTGTGAAAAACAGAGAAATTACTCCCTGGCTGGCGACTGCCCTACCCCAACACAAATAGAAGCAGAATACCGTTTCGCAACGATGCGCTTGGTGGTGCAGTGGAGTATTACCCTAGATTGCTGTTTCATTCCAACATAAAGCTGGCTTTCGTCCGCTGACACCTAACATCCATTAGTGAAATGATTAACAAGTTGGGCTGCTTTGCGCTCTTACAGCCTTTTTACTCACGCAAGGGACGGGGGGGTGTGGAGGCTTCGCCCTCGCTCAGGGTAAAACCCCTGCCCCCCAATTTTCTACTTTGTTAGCCTGAAGAAGTTTGTAATCTAGACTTGGAGGATGTGTTAGGAATCTATCGCGTTCAGAACCTCCAGAGTTGAGGGATTCAGAGGCAATGTTGCACCTCGAACATTCCTCAAACCTTTTCACCCATGCGTTTCTCTGCCTTCCAGCGTCGGGCTGTCTTGCTCCAGCTCTTTGAAGTATTTTACCGTCTTCACTTTCAATTCCAGCGTCGCGTCTTCATCGCACACAATCACACTCCGGGGATGAAGCTGAAGCGCAGAAACCGACCACATGTGATTTACACCATCCTCGATCGCGTGTTGCAGTGCATTCGCTTTGTGATATCCCTGCACCAGGATCATGACTTCCTTTGCATCGTTAATCGTGCCGACTCCGACCGTTAACGCAAATTTCGGTACTTGATTGACATCCTGATTAAAAAAACGAGCGTTTGCTAATTTGGTGCTGTAGGTTAAGGTTTTAATTCGCGTTCTTGACTGTAATGACGAACCTGGCTCATTAAATGCGATATGCCCATCTTCGCCCACACCGCCGATAAATAATTCAACGCCGCCCAATGCTTTGATTTTCGCTTCATAGCGATCGCATTCTTGATCAACATCAATCGCATTTCCATTCAGGATATGAATCTGTTCTCGTGGAATATCAATGTGATCAAGAAAATTTTGGTGCATATAGGCGTGATAGCTTTGCGGATGATCTTCGGGAAGCCCGACATATTCATCCATATTGAATGTCACCACGTTTCTAAAGCTCAATTCGCCCTGCTGATAAAATTCAACTAAGCAGCGATACATTTTGAGCGGTGTGCTGCCCGTCGGCAATCCCAGCACAAAGGGGCGATCGATCGTGGGTGCAAAGGTTTTGATGCGATGTTTCACATAATTCGCTGCCCAATTCGCGACGCCATCCGCGGAATCGCAGATGATCAGGCGCATGGTTGTATCGTCCGTAGTTCGCGTTTCATTTCACCCTGATTTAACTTTTGAGTGTCTCCACCGTTCCCAATCCCCAATTGACGATCGCAACCCTGGGCGCATAGCGCGGATCGTTAAACCAGCCGACAAACTTTTTCAGATCAGCCAGCGATGAAATTCCCACACAGCCATTTGTACCAGGAGAAGCTGCCGCATTGTTATCCAAATGAAAGCCGATCGCCGTTCGCTCAGTCGGAGAGTTGCAGCGCATTCCCACCCAGACTGGACCTAAACCGTTTGCATCATCCGCCCAGCTTTTAGAGTAATCGTCGCGCACCCCGCTTGCCCATTCCACATTGCCCACCAGCCAGTAGCCTTCGGGTAGAGGTTCCATCGAGCCGGCGCGGCTTTGATTGACGGTGCGAAAGTTCTGCTCTCTCGGTTGACCCGATATTGCTGGAATTTGATCGATCGCCCGATTTCCTTGAATCAGCGCGACGTTCAGCAACACCAAACCACTGGGATTGGTGCGGTTCGTGCGGGTAATGCGAATCACGCGGCGTTCGGTTTCGATCGTCGGCGGCACTTTTGCGGGTGGAGCAATGGCATAGCGTCCGGCATTGGTTTGCTGAAGAGCATTCAGCAGCTTTTTGACCTCGCCGTTGGTTTGAAACACGCGCAGCGGCTTACCGCCTTCCATCTCAAACACGCGCCCGTCAGGGTAGATGTCAAGCCATCGTCCAACCATCGCAATTCCTCAATTTCGACTGCTGCCATTTCTGCTGTCATTTCTTCAGTTATGGCTTTTCCGCTGTAATCAGTCAATGTCCGTGAGTTGGGCAGGGCGGTGCAGAAACGGATCGATCGAGCCAGCCGCTTGCCTGCTGAAGTCGGGGCAGTGCCTCTTGTGGGTTGTTTCGCAGCAGATAAACCAGCGCGATCGCAGCCTGTTCGCTTGCCCGTGCGTTGCGGTTTGCCTTGAGCCGATGCCAATCCTGCGGGGCGATCGAGAGCCGTTCTGCAAGTGCCTGTACCAGTTCCAGGGTACTGAGTTCGGCGAGGGCGGCTTTGGGCGCAGGGGCAGATGCCGTTAGCGCAGAGCCTTCGGATGCCAGTGGTTCGGGCATAGATTGAGACATGGGAGATTGGGGCATATTAGGATCGGGTTAGGAAGACGGATTCTTTCTCCTAATGTACTATGCAGGTTCGAGCATCTGGTTCCTTCCCAAAATTCTTTATTGTCTTCTCCTGTTCCTCACTTTTTTTCCTTCCCCAAATGGCTCCTGCCCCCGATGAAGCGATCGACCTGGAACAAGGCTTACGCCAAGCCGAAGCTGATTTACTGCGCCTCAAAGCTCGCTACGCCCAGGTGCAGGCAGACCAGCAGCGACAGATCGAGCTGAAGAACCGCCTGGATGATGTACGCGGTAATCTACGCCGTGATAAAACCCCAGAACTGAAAGCTGAACTCAAACAGATCCAGCAGCAGCTCGAAGCACTGGAAGTCGCCTTGGAAAGTCAGCTTTTTTCCTGGAGCGGTTTAAAAGAAGTATTCTGGCAGGCGGTGCGGTTTGGCGGACTGGGAATTGTGATTGGCTGGGTATTGCGGTCGATCGCGCTTTAGATTGAAAGCACCCAATAAAGGGCGATCGGTTATCCTAAGTCAATTTGGCGCAACATCCTTTCAAAGGCTTTTGCATTACGAACTTGCTTGAACCCTATCTCTTGAGTCTGGATATCGCCGTCATAATCTTTTGATCTGTGGACGTAAAGAATAATGTCACCACTGCCATCGCGATCTTCTCGACGAGAGACAACCCTTAGCTCAGAAGGCATAAAAGATGTTACTGTTGTCGACCGTCCCGCTGTAAGAATAAAGGCTCGTTCATAGGTTATGACGTAAACAGACTGACGTGCTGTGAGCCAATTCAGGAAGGGAATAAAAAAGATAAGAAATAGCGGAATAACAGTTCCCATGAGAAAAACTAGAGCACCTGGAACACCTACAAATTCAAGCAGAGATCTTCCCATGTCTCTCGCTTGTTGATAGGTGCTAAAGCTGGTAAAAGAAAAAAATAGTAAGGAAACGAATAGAACTAAACAAACACCCAGGACGGAACGAGTAAAAAAACGAGCAATAGGCTGCTCAATCCATTGAATCTGCTCATTTGGCGAAAGCTCTTTTTCCAAACTTCTCCGCAGCTTTTCTGGCAGCCTATCGTTGTCCATTATCTTTGTTTTGTAGCTCTATTTTGTCTTCTGGCGAACTTAGAAACTGGTGAAAGACACAGAGTCAGTCTAAACAAATTTGTTAAGGCAAGGGAGGGTAATGCTACGGTTTTTATAGAATGGTCAATTCGAGTAATCCCGACAGCAGCGCAGCTCCTAAGCAATCGAACAAGTAACAGCACGAGCTAAACCCGAACGACCCTCAAACAATCAACTCCTCATGCTGACTCTTAATCATTGGCAACAAAAATTACTCGTCCTGGTCGCTGCGAGCCTGGCTGACGCTGAAATATTCGGGCTTACCGTTTACCGAAATTCGGCTGCCGCTCGATACGCCAGAATTCTACGATCGCATCTCCCAATATTCCCCCTCAGCCAGAGTTCCCGTTCTTCTGCACGATGATTTGAGGGTGTGGGAATCGATCGCGATTGGCGAGTACATTGCTGAGCTTGCCCCTGCTTCTGGCTTCTTGCCTGCGGATTCGGCAGTTCGGGCAGTCGTCCGGTCAGTCAGTGCAGAAATGCACGCAGGATTTTTCGATTTGCGCCGGAATCTCCCAATGGACTGTCGATCGCGTTATTCAACCGATCGCGTGACACCCAGTGTTCAGAAAGATATCGATCGCATCAGCCAGATCTGGCGAGACTGTCGGCAGCAGTATAGGCAGCAGGGTTCGTTTTTGTTTGGAAATTTCACGATTGCCGATGCCATGTACGCTCCCGTCGTGTCTCGATTTGTCACCTATAACGTCAAGCTGGACTCAGAGGCGCAAACCTACGCAGACGCAATCTGGACGCTTCCTTTGATGCAGGAATGGGTCGAGGCTGCAACCCAGGAACTCGAAGTAATCCCGCCGGATTTGCTCTTTGCAGTTTAAGTAAGCTTTAAAGAAATCCCAGCGATCTTACCTAGAAAAACACAGCAAAACAGAGAGGTGGAATTTACACTGAGGAGAAGCCTAGCAGGATGTTATGAAAATAAATGCTTGTGACCTGCCCTATCCTCTCAATTCTGAAGAACTTGCCCTAGCTCTGGGGTTCTAAAGTCTTCCAAGATTGGGGCAATTTAAGGGACAGTGTAGAACAAAGAATACGGCTCAAACGTCCTCTGAATTCAGCCTGTGCTGAAGCTTGTCGATTGCTCTGGAGTGATGGGGGTTGTCGGTTGCGGATTGACCGTGAGTGACTTCAGCAGGGACACTGGTTTGAGTGTTATTCGTTAAGGGGGAATCCCTTTCTAGTTCCACAGCAAATTGGCGTATCTAGAAGTGAGATTGAAGCTTTATGTATGACTGCATCATCGTCGGCGCAGGACCCGCAGGCGGATCGGCTGCCTACCATCTGGCAAAGCGAGGGCGATCGGTTCTGGTTTTAGAAAAAGAGTCGCTGCCGCGCTATAAGCCGTGTGGAGGTGGCGTTTCCCCCCAAATTGCCGAATGGTTTGACTTTGACTTTTCGCCTGCCATTTCCCTCAAGGTAGACACCATCCGCTATACCTGGAAAATGGACGATCCGGTGACTGCCAAGCTCGAAAGCCTGGAGCCGATCTGGATGGTGCGGCGCGATGTATTTGACCATTTTCTGATTCAACAGGCGCAAAAGCAAGGCGCAGAACTGCGAGACAATACCGAAGTCAAAGGCATCGAGTTTAAGAGCGATCGCTGGCAGGTGAACACAGCGCAGGGTCCAGTTGAAGGACGCTATTTAATTGCTGCCGACGGTGCAAAGGGGCAAACAGCAAAATGGCTGGGCTTTAAAGATCGCAAGCGTCGCCTCGCTGGAGCCTTAGAAGCCGAAGCAAAAGCTACCGTTGCAAATTCAGATACCGCTCACTTTGAGTTTGGCATGGTCAAAAACGGCTACATCTGGAATTTTCCCAAGGCAGAGGGCTATTCGATCGGTGTGGGGACCTTCCGAGGCGGTGAGCCGCAGGACTTTAAGAGCATTCTGACCGAATACGCGACGCTGTTTGGTATCGACCTGCAAACCTGCAAGCAGTATGGGCATCCTCTGTGCCTGTGGGACGGCGAACAAAAGCTACATACCCAAAATGCCGTCCTGGCAGGAGAAGCTGCCTGTGTGGTTGATCCCTTTACGGCAGAAGGTATTCGTCCCTCGATTTTTAGCGGGGTCAAGGCAGCCGAAGCGATCGATCAGGCGATCGGCGGTAATGCAAACGCGCTCGCTGGCTATTCCCAAGTGATGAACCAGGAATGGGGCGCAGATATGGTTTGGGCACAGCGGTTGGCAGGCGTATTTTACCGGATTCCTAGCTTCGGCTACAAAATCGGTGTGAAACGTCCGACTGCAACCGAGCGTATGGGACAAATTCTCTGTGGTCAATTGCGCTATAGCGACGTCGCAAGCCGTGCCCTGAAGCGGCTGACAGCAGGCTTGATCCCCGGGATGGGTGGCTAGCAAGCGTTTAAGTTTGGGTGCGGATACGATTAACTCCTTTCATCGGTAGCCATTCTCCTAGGTTTTCTGGGGAATGGCTTTTCTCTGCACCTGAGTGCTACCGAACAATCTGAAACTCATCAAAGCGCACCACGTCCCCCTCGGGCTGGCGGGCATCAAATCGGTAGCTGCTGACAAGCCCGGTCGCGGTGTCTAGAATGCTGAAGACGGTGATCTCGTTGCTGGCAATGTAGGGCTGGGGTTTGCCATTTTCATCGAGCAGAGCACTAATCGAAGGTACGATCGCCGTCAGTCCACCCGGATCTCCGCTAGGCACGTAGTTGGGCTGAAAACCGATCGGAATTGAGCGACGAGTTTCACCCAGAAAGGCTCCGTAGGTGTTGCCCACGTTCGAGCTTTCCAGGAAGTGCATTCCGCCCGGACTGTCAAACCGATTCCACAGGTGCGAATGTCCATAGAACACAAGCTGTACGCCTGCCTTTTCCAGGAGCGGCATCAGATCTCGCAGCAGATAGTCGCGACCGATCGGGTATTCGTAGCGCACGGATTTAATTTGCCCGTCCGGGAAGCGATCGATAATCTGCGTCGGGTTCGTGTAGGGCGGAACCACGTTATCCCCCAGCGAATGGGGCGGATGGTGAAACATGACGATTTTGTATTTCGCCTGCTGGAATTCGGGGCGGTTTAGCTCTGCTTCCAGCCAGCTATATTGCGGACTACCGGGGGCGATCGGCTCAAAGATGTGCTGTCCGTAGCCCCATTTGTTGGCATCCGAGAGATCGACATCTCGTTCGCGGTAGCGTCCGCGTGCATTGGGCTCCAAGCTGGGGACACGCCAGGTATTGCAGGCATCGAGGGAAATTAGCCGCACATCGCCCAGCGTGATCGCATAGTATTTTTCGCCACCCGGACTGGTATTCGGCAGGGAAAAGATTTCTTCGTAGGTGTCGCTGTTAAAGGAATGATTCTTGATCCAGGTTTGGGCGATTGCCGGATCATTTCCAGGGTTAATCTGAGCGGCAATTTTGGCGTAGAGTGCGACTGCATTCTCGATCGGCACGGGATCGTTGTACTGCTCATTTAATGGCAGTTCGGTTGAAAAGCGTCCCATCACCTCGTGGTTGCCCAACGCCGGAAACAGCGGAGCCGACTGCAAAATCTTGCCGCCGCGATAGCGAGTCCCAACCCCGTTTTGCTCTAACAGCCGATTTGCTCGTCCCTGCAAACTGGGGAAAAACGCGCCGCCCCGATTGTCGTCAAACCATTCCGAAGCGCGATCGGGAATATTCACCAGATCGCCCGCTAGAAACACGGCATCGATCGGTTCGATCGTTTCAGTCACCTTTTGGAGGTTTGCCGGGGTCATGGGCATGAGCTGATGATCAGAAGTCAGCAGAATCTTGAGCGGCTGTCCGGGGGCGGGAACGGCTGCCAGAGTATAGCGACCGCTCCATTCCATCCGTCCGTTATCGCGCATGCTGCCCACTCGATAAGGAATGCGCTGGCTGGGAGTGAGTCCCTGCACCTCAGCTTCGTGTCGCCAGATGGGGCGATCGGTCGGCTGAGTGTAAACCTGCCCGTCTTCTTCCTGATTGTCCACTCGCGATCGCTGGTCTTCCCGCATCCGAGAAAGCTGAGTGGTTTGGGCGATCGTCGTCTGGTCAAGATTGCTGCCATATTGCACAAAGCTCTCGCGCCCGGCAAATTCGGTGAACCAGACCACTCGCACCGAGTTTGCGGTTGGGAGCTGAAGAAACGGATCGGTCAGCAAGCCCGCGCCCACCGGAAACAACGGAGCCAGCAGCATTCGGACAAAGAAAACTCCGTAAGCCAGGACGCTCAAAATCGCCGTCACCCACAGCACCAGGCGACCGTTCGATAACTCCTTCCACTTCATTCGATGCAGCAGTCGCCTAGTCCCCGTAGATGCAGTAGGTTTGGTCTCTGAAAATCAGACCACTTTATTTTGCCCAAGGCAAGAGTCGTTCATACAAGTTTGGGCTTGAAGTTTGGACTTGGAGTTTGGGCTTGAAGTTTGGGCTTCACGCTTTCGATCGTGCGGTGTTTATCTTGCCCGATACTTACGCATGCGTCGTTGATGCCGCCGTTCTGCCACCTGTTTTTGCATCCGACGGACGACAGGCAAAGCAACACCATAGCTGAGCAAACCGCCAAAGAAACCGACCACCGCACAGCCCAGCAAGTAGGCAACTAGGATATCCCCTCCCAATGCCAGAAACCCCTCGATCGATCGCAAACTATCGATTGGTAAATCACTCCACTTCTGCCCCAGCAAGGTTTGCCCGACATGAAAATTCAGCGCAGTAAAGGGAAGCGTGGTAATCGGGTTGCTGAGCCAGGTTCCGGCAGCGGCAGCAATTTTACTGCTGTGAAAAACTGCTGCGGTGAGAATTGCGATCGCCATTTGCAGCCCCGGCAGCGGAAACATTCCCCAAAACACACCAAAAGCAAATCCGCGGGCAATTTCGGGCGGTGTGCCACGCAGTCGCAAAAAACGCAGATAAAAGTAGCGCAGCAATCGTTTCCAGCGCATGAAGTCCTTAGGATTATCAGCAGATCAACTCTACAAACTTCATAACATTTTGTTTCGATCAATGACCAGTCTCGAAGGATAAGCAGTTGCTTGTTATGGCACTGCAACCGATCGCAGCAGACGATCGACAATGATCCGCGATTTGCGTCCGGCAGCCGGAATCATGCGGTGGGAAAGGACATAGGGCGCGAGGAATTTTACATCGTCGGGAATCGCGAATTCTCTGCCTTCCAGAAACGCCAGTGCCTGGACTGCCCGATGCAGTGCAACTGTGCCTCTAGGGCTCACGCCGAGTAAGACTTCCTCATCTTCACGGGTGGCGCGCACCAGATCGAGAATGTATTGCTGAAGCGGCGTTTCGACTCGCACCTGGGCACAAAGCTGTTGAAGCGACTGCACTTCTGCCAGAGAAATACAGGGATGTAGGGCTTCGGGTTTTTGTCCGAGTCGCTGAAGCATTTGCAGTTCTTCTGCTTCGGTTGGGTAGCCCAGACTAAAGGACAGCGCAAATCGATCCATCTGCGCTTCGGGCAGGGGAAACGTGCCCTGATATTCCACCGGATTCTGAGTCGCAATCACAAAAAATGGATGGGGAACCAGACGCGATTTGCCGTCGATCGTCACTTGATGTTCTTCCATGACTTCCAGCAGGGCGGACTGGGTGCGAGGCGTTGCCCGGTTAATTTCATCTGTCAGCAGCACATTGGCAAACACAGGTCCAGGCAAAAACTCAAACTCGCCCGATCGCGGATTCCAGATATTCGTCCCCGTCACGTCGGCAGGCAGCAGATCCGGCGTGCACTGAATTCGCTGAAACTGTCCCTCAATTGATCGCGCCAGAGACTTTGCCAGCAGGGTTTTTCCCACTCCGGGCACATCTTCCAGCAGCGCATGTCCACCCGACAACAGAGCCACCAGCACTAGCCGAATTGCCTCTTCTTTGCCGACGATCGTTTGTCCTAAATTCTGAACGAGCTGTTCAATCCGTTCTCGCATGGGGTTTTACGATGGGGTAAGACTGGCTAACGCCTTGGGCATTGCTCCATAATGACAGCGATCGATTGCACCTGAAGGCAGCAAATTTACGGAAGCTGTGCAGAGCGGTAGATCAGGTTGCCGGGTCACAGATTGATAATAGGAGGAAATCTCACACTGAATTCACCCCCAATTAATCGGCGACCAAACCGCCCTAACATTTTTTCATTTCCTTATGACTCAAGCCCGTGCGACTCAAAAGCAATCGAATCGATCGCCAAATCCCCTAAAGCAATACTGGCGCGTCCTCAAACTTTTCTGGTCAACCGCTTTGGAAGCCGAGCTAGAGTATCGGGTTAATTTTTTGATTGCTGCCCTTACTAGTTTTGGCAGTCTGGCAGGTAGTTTGTTCAGTCTGTCGCTGTTTTATCAGACGGGCTATCAGTTTCAGGGATGGAGCTGGGAAGAGGCACTGCTGGTGCTGGGCGTGTTTACCATTCTTCAAGGATTTTCCGCAACGCTGCTGGCTCCGAACCTGAATCAAATTGTGGATCAGGTGCAAAAAGGCACGCTCGATTTTGTGCTGCTGAAACCGATCAGCTCTCAGTTTTGGCTGTCGCTGCGGAGGATTTCGCCCTGGGGTTTGCCTGATTTGATCTTTGGGCTGATTCTGATTGGCTATGCGGGAACAAGGCTAAATCTGCCGCCGATCGCCTATGTTGCCAGTGTGATTCCGATTCTGTTTGGGCTGCTGATTCTCTATAGCCTGTGGTTTATTTTGGGCGCGACGAGCATCTGGTTTGTCAAAATCTACAACGTCACCGAAGTGCTGCGGGGGCTGCTAGAAGCCGGACGATATCCGATGGCGGCTTATCCAGTGGCGTACCGCGTCTTTTTTACCTTTGTGGTTCCGGTTGCGTTCCTGACCACGATTCCGGCTGAAGTGCTGCTGAGCCGGGCGCAGGTTTTGTGGATCGCTGGCGCGGGGATTTTGGCGATCGTGCTTTTGCTGTTTGCCCGTTCTTTCTGGCGGTTTGCGCTGCGGTTTTATACCAGCGCGTCTAGCTAGCTCTACAGCCCCAAGCCACCCATGCTACCTTGCAGAAAAATTTGCAGTGCCAGTCCTGCCACTGATCCCAGGAAGCTGAAGAAATTGCCGCCCCCGCCGCCGCCCTGACCGTTTGCCGCCTTAAGCCGTTGCTGCTCTGCTTCCTGATACGCCTGAACGCTGGTAATAAATTGAGCTGAAAGCTCCTGTCCCTGGCTGTCGCCCTGGGTGGTGTAAAGTTCTTGGGCACTTTGAGCATCACCGATCGCCCCCGCATCATCACTCAAGCGCATCCGTGCCATTGCCCGCGCCAGGTAAGCATGAGCAAAGGTAGGGTTCCGCGTTAAAGCCTGATCGTAATTACTGATTGCACCTCGAAAGTTGCCGCGCTGCGCCTCTGCCAGCCCAAAGCGATAAAGATTTTCAGGGGTGGCGATCATCGCCGGAAGTCCTACCGCTTGCAGCACATTTGCCCCGTCCAGGTTTGCCCCCTGAATCATTGCCCCGTTCAAAATTGCCCCCCGCAAATCTGCATTTCTCAAGTCAGCCCCGCTCAAATCGGCTCCGCTTAAGTTTGCGTTCACCAGTGCCGCCCCCGCCAGATTTGCCCCCTGCAGGTTTGCCCCACTCAAATTCGATCGGCTCAGGTTTGCCTGCACCAGATTCGCATTTTGCAAATTTGCCCCTGAGAGACTGGCATAAACTAATCCCGCCTGGCTTAGCTCACACTGCGAACACTGCTTGGTCTCAATCAACTGCTGAACGTGCTCCAAGTTTTCAGCGAGTGCAGCCGATCCCCAGCCAGTAACGGTCAGAACGGCGAGTGCAGGCAACAGAGTGAGTTTCATGACTGATACGCTAGGTGTAGAGTAAGGTTGCTTGATTTTACAGTGTGGGCAATTAACTGTAGGGCTATCATAGTGTACTCAAAATTTGAGAGACGCACCAATGTCTACCCGCTTCTTCATCGCCCTCATTCCCCCTCAAGCAGTCCAGGATTACGCCGATCGCACTATTCAGGAGCTGACCGAGCGCTTTCAGACTCGCACTGCCAAGGCTCCGCCCCACGTCACGCTTCAGCCACCTTTTCTGTGGGAATTCGAGCAGGTTTTTGAGTTAGAGAATCGCTTGCGGCAGTTTGCCCAAACCCGCTCGCCCGTCCCGGTGACCATCTCTGGCTTTGGAGCATTTGCGCCGAGGGTGCTGTACCTGAACGTGTTAAAAACCCCGGAACTCCTAGCCCTTCAGGCTGTCCTTATACAGGATTTAGAGCAGATTGGCATTCGTGACCCGAAGAACAAACAGCGCGGCTTTTCGCCCCATCTCACGGTGGCTTCACGGAATATCAACAAGCTGATCTTCAAGGCTGCTTGGGCAGAGCTTCAGGCGCGATCGGTTGAATTTGAGTTTGTAAGCAATCGCCTAATTTTGCTGATTCATGAGGGGCAGCGGTGGCAGGTGCGATCGGAGTTTGAATTAGGGGGGGCAACCCGATACTAAAGATTCGTGACAACCGATCGAGTTTTTGTTGACAGGAGAATCTGAAACCGTAACAATAGATACAGAAAGTGAATCGTTCATCCTAATCTAGGTCGTAAATTTTGGATTGCTAAAGCTAGACCGCTAAAGCTAGATCAGCTAAAGCTAGATTGTCAGCAAAGCACCGGGGGCGATCGAAAAGGACGGAAGTAGGGAAAAAACTAGAAGCTAAAAAGACAAAAGCCCAAAAATTTTCCTGAAGGAACGCGCCTCATTTCATTCCCATCATCTACGCAGAAAAGAGGCGAAGACTATGAAACTGACCTATCGCGGCGTGAGCTACGAATACAACGCTCCTCAAGTTGAATATGGCGATGCCACCCAAGTTGGCAAATATCGCGGGCTAGACATTCGGTTCCGTAAATCCAACAAGGCTTTGGTGCTTCAGCCAACGCTAGATCTGCTTTATCGCGGCGTGGCTTATACGGCAAATCCAACTCCTGCCACTGAAACTCAAACCGAGCAGACTCCTGCACAGTCGGTTCAAGAGCGGGCACGGGTGCTGATGATGAATCACCATCGCTCTGAAAAGCAGCGGCAGCAGTCCATGCTGACTCGTTCTGATCAGCGAATGGGGTTAAGCCACTAGAGTTCCTCATTCAAGTTCGATCTTCTTTCAAGTTTGATCTAAGTTAGCTGGTTGACGACACCTCCTTAATGGGGGTGTTTTTGTTTAACCGATCGAACTACAGCCCTGCAACAGGCACAGGTGCAGCTCGTGCAGCAGGAAAAACGCTCTAGCCTGGGGGAAATAGTGGCAGGAATTGTCCATGAAATTAATAACCCCATTAATTTTATTGTCAGCAACATTCGGCATCGTTAGCAACATCCCGCCTTTGCGCGTACGCTGCTGATTTTGCAACATCGACTCAAGGGCACAGGAGACTGACCCTCGACCACGGATCATCAAGCTGTAATTCAAATTGCCGATAACGCGAATGGCATCTCTGATTCCATCCAAAAGCAACTGTTTGAGCCTCTGTTTACGACTAAGCCTGCTGGCAAAGGTACAGGCTTGGGACTGGCGATCGCCCATCAGATTATTCTGGAGAAACATAAGGGCAAACTGAGCATTGCCTCTGAAGTCAGGCGGGGCACAACCTTTACGATCGAACTGCAATTAAGGCTGCGGTATAAGAAGCGATGGGCTTATAGATAAATTCATCAGATTTCTCCTAGCACATCAAAAATTGGCAGCATTGCACAGTCAGGACAAGTTTTTCAGAGACTAGAATAGGGAAATTCCCCTCCATTCTCATTTTTCCGGTTCAGTCTCTTCGCCGAGTCCTGAATATTGCCCCTGTTTTCCGTTGCGAGATGTCTACCTTGCCCACTGACGCTTTCCCAGATTTTTCTGATTCCCAACTGCCAGATTCGCAAGAAGAGGAACTGGTCCATGCTGCTGCCAATCCGGCGATCGATCGGGCAATCGATTCGTCTGGCAGTTCGCCTTTCTACGTGCGGGCAGCAAGACAGCAGGATTTAACCAACCTGGCAGAAGTTTTGACCAGCAGCTTTCATAGTTCCACAGGGACGATGGGTTGGCTGTATCCCTTGCTGCGACAGGGGATCTACGAAGATATGCGAATGCGGATGCGATTATCTCAGGGGGGAACTGCGAAGCGATCGACTCAGGCTCATTACGCCTGTCTAGTGGCAGTGCGGCGGATGTCTTCGCAAGAGGCGGTGTTTGAGTCGCGGGCTTCGGAGTCGCCTCAGCTTGCTGTAGCGGGCAGCGATCGACTGGTCGGCACGGTCGAAATTTCGCTCAAGACCGGATCGCCCTTTTTGCGCCAATCGCCCTATCTCTATCTGTCAAATCTGGCGGTGCTAGCAGAATATCGGCAGCAGGGAGTAGCTCAGCAGCTTTTGCGGGTCTGCGAGCGGGTTGCGCTCGACTGGGGCTATCAGGATTTGTATCTGCACGTTCTTGAGGACAACGCCCGCGCCCGACGGCTCTATAGCAAAGCAGGCTATGAAGTAGAACGAATTGACACCACCCTAACTTCGGTTCTGCTGGGACGATCGCGACAGATGTTTCTACACAAATCGATTCCGCGAACTTGAGAAGAGATTTGCGGAGCCGCCAAGCTCCTACATTGCTGCCTGGTCAGGCAGATTGGATGCCCGCTCCCATTCAATGGGAATCGACTGTTTTCGCTGCAATGTCTTCTCTCAATTCGAGGAAATTTCCCCCACAAGTTCTGGATGAACTCGATCGCGGTGCAGCGTGGGGTGCAACAGCATTTGGTGTAGGTGATAGCGGAAGTTTTGATCCAGATATTTCTGGCGGGTTGCATCCCAGGTGGAGAGGGCTTCGGCTTGCGTTTGCTGAATTTTTTCCTGGAGCTGGGGTAATTCAGCCTGATTGCCGATCGCCTCATTTAGTAACGATTGCAGCACTTGTGTATCCTGGAAGCTGCCGAGCCGATCTTGAATTTGTTTAATTTCTTCGATCCAGTTATGGAATGGTTCGCCATAAAACGGCTTGAAGAATTCGGTTTGATAGCGGGCATGTTTGCAGACTTTTCGCAGGTCGTGCAGCGTTTCGCTTTCAACGGCAATGTTGTCTTGTGCAATTGTCCAACCAGAATGAAGCAGCACTTCAGCAACTAAAGGACTCAGTACATCCGGCAGCACGGTGAGCAGCGGCAGGTGAGCGATCGGGTGAAATTTGGGCTGCTCAATCCAGTTTGTAAACGCAGTTTGTAGAGCTTTGTAGGGGCGATCGTTCAGCGCAGTTTTCATCGCCTGAAACGCGGTAACTCGCTGCTTTTTTAATGCCTTGATTGCAAATTGGATTTGTTTTTGTTCAGTCTGTTCAAATTGGGGCTGATACTCATTTTGCAGGCTGGCAATTTGCACGTCGAGATCGCGCACTGCGCCTAAAATTCGAGCCAGATTACGAACTTGTTTGCGGTCAGCTCTTTTGGGCAGTAGGATGGCGCGATCGAAAATTTGCATTGCGGTTCTGAGGCGGCGTGTGCTGACCCGCATTTGATGCAGGTGTTCAGGATCGGTATCTTCCAGAACGCGTTTTGCAGGCTTGCTCATTCGGTGGAACTGTTCGGTAATCACTTGCTGAGCCAGTTCACCTAATGTTAAATTTTCCGTTAATTCATGAATCCTGTTAAAGGAAAGTTTTTCTTTTTCTTCTTTTTTCATACCTTTTTTCATACTTTGATACCTTCCCTACCTGGACTTCTAGAAAAGAATTATTTTAACGCGAACCTGTCTATTGCTAATCCTTCATCGGAACTGCTTCGCTGGATTGATTTTGCAAAACGATTTTCCGATCGCCACGAAATTCCTGCACAATAAACCCATCAAGATCATTAATCCAAAACACAAGGACAGTTGGCATGAGGAGTTGCGTGTGGGTTTACTGATTTCGATCGCCCTAATTTTGATGGTGATTAGCTTCAGCTTTGGGCTGATTTGGCTGGGAGAAATTGCCGCCGGAGTTGCCTTGTTTCTATCGCTCTGGGTGCTGGCAGTGACGCTGCTGCCCCATCTGGAAAAGGTGACTCGATCGCACAGACGGCTGATTACTGCTATTGCAGGAGTCGTTGTTGCAACGCTGGTGCTACTCTGGACCAGTCCGTGGGCTGAATCGGTGCGAAATCAGATTGCTCAGCTTGGCTGGGAGCGCATTGATGTGTTCAGCAATCTTTTAAGTGCGATCGGTCAAATTTTGATTGCGATTGTTGCGCTGTATGTCACCTGGGAGCAGTACACTACCTCGAAGCGGCTGACGATCGAGCAAAATCGCCTTGCCAGCCAGCAAAATATCATTACGCAGCAGCAGACGATCGACGCCTATTTTCAGGGAATCGCCGAACTCACCCTCAACGACGACGGCTTACTGGAAGATTTCCCAATGGAGCGGGCGATCGCAGAAGGGCGCACTGCCGCGATTTTGGGCAGCCTTGATGCAGGCGGTAAAGCAAAAGTTCTTCGCTTTCTCTCTGGGGCTGGACTGCTTACTCCTTTAAGACGCGATGAGCGATTGGGACGCGCCATTCTCGATGGCTCCGGTGGCTATGCCGAAGATCGGTTGACGGGCGTTCGCGTGATTAACCTGGGGGTAATGCTGGCGGGGGCAAATCTGGCAGGGGGAGATCTGCGGGGGGCTGACCTCAGCGACATCAATATGATTCGAGCGAATCTGAGCCAGTGTGAGCTGGTTCGTGCCAACTTTGCCCGGACGGTTCTCTGTGAAGCCAACTTTGCCGGGTCTGACTTGTCTCATGTCCGGTTCTACTATGGTTCGGTCAAAACTGCCACGCCGCGCACGCCGAAAGACTTTCCAGACTACGAAACAGGTGAATACACCGGAGCCGTGATCGAAGATGCTGACTTTACAGGCGTACAGCGGCTCTCGGATGAACAGCGATTTTACTGCTGTGCCTGGGGTGGCTCCAAAACACGCCAAACGATTCCCGGCGGCTGTGAGGGAATTCCGAATTTGCTGAAACGTTAGCGAGGCTTGAGAGGCTGGTTGAGGAGTTTCAGAGGTTCTACATTGCTCCTAAATTCCCCAATGCTAGGGGGCTTTGAAATCCAGATTAGGACTTAGAGCAGGGAAGATTCAGCCAGAATCAGGAATTGTCTGTATCGTTAAGTAGAACGCTGAAACCGATCGCCGCAGAAATACCCATCAGTTTCTAAAATTTCAATTTCTTAAATCTACTCGTTTGGCGATTCGATTCATCTCTCTCTCCACACGCTTCCCACCCTGATTCACGCTCTCTCCACTCTGATTCACCTCTTTTTGCACACTAAGAATTTCTATGTTATCCCTCTCTTCATCACCTGAACTGCGATCGAACTTTCCTCAAATTAGTGGATGGGAAAACGAACTGCGATCGATTACCCACCATCAAGAACCATTATTTTTGCCCATTACTAATTTATCGTTGGAAAATATCACTGCTGGATTTGCTTGTGCCCTACATATGCACCAGCCTACTATTCCCGCAGGTATCAACGGAGGATTAATTAGCAATCTCCAACATATGTATGAACATCCTCACGAAGGAGATAACCACAACGCTGATCCGTTTGCCTGGTGCTATGGGCGCATGGGGGATTTCATTCCGCAGTTGGTGAGTGAGGGCTGCAATCCGCGCATTATGCTTGACTATTCGGGAAACTTGCTCTGGGGACTGCACCAGATGGGGCGATCGGACGTTTTAGACAAGCTGAAGCGAATTGCCTGTGATCCTGCCTATTACCTCCATGTGGAATGGCTGGGAACGCTGTGGAGTCATGCCGTTGTACCTTCTACGCCGATCGCCGATTTAAAGTTACATCTTCAAGCATGGCAGCATCAGTTTGCAGCAATCTTTGGTATCGATGCGCTAAAGCGAGTCAAAGGTTTTTCGCCGCCCGAAATGCACCTGCCCAATCATCCCGATACGCTGTATGCCTATATTCAAGCGTTGCTCGATTGCGGCTATCGCTGGCTGATGGTGCAGGAACATTCGATCGAAAATCTGGACGGTTCGCCGCTGTCTCAGGATCAGAAATATTTGCCGAATCGCCTGGTTGCGCGAAACTCCCACGGTGAAATCATTAGCATTACAGCTCTGGTCAAAACGCAGGGGTCGGATACCAAACTAGTCGCCCAGATGCAGCCCTATTTTGAGGCAAAAGAACGCGGTAAACAGGTTATCCAAAATAGCCAAACCCTACAAGATAAAGCCATTCCCTCACTCGTCACCCAAATTGCAGACGGCGAAAATGGCGGCGTGATGATGAATGAGTATCCGCGTGATTTGTTTCGCGTTTATCACGAGATTCGTGACGGAGGCGGCGGCACAACAGGAACAGTTCCGATGAACGGCACAGAGTATTTAGAACTGATTGAAGCGGCAGGCATTCATCCCGCAGATTTCCCGACCTGTCAGGCAGTGCAGCAGCACAAAATCTGGCAGTCTATTGACCTGGAGCACACCACGCCTGAAGCAGTCCAACAAGCGATCGCCCACTTCCAGCAAACCGACCCCCACTTTCACATGGACGGAGCCTCCTGGACGAATCATCTGAGTTGGGTTCAGGGCTATGAAAACGTGCTGGAGCCAATGGCACAGCTCAGCGTCGCCTTTCATCAGAAATACGATCGGCAAGTCGAACAAGATCCTGCGGTCACGCGCCAGCCTGACTATCAGGAAGCGTTGCTCTACAACCTGCTGCTGCAAACAAGCTGCTTTCGCTACTGGGGGCAGGGAATTTGGACAGACTATGCGCGGATGCTGTTTGATCGGGGAATGGCGTTGCTGTCCAATTAAACGGCTGAAATGGTTAAACGGCTGAGACGGCGATCGCCTTTCGATTCCGTCCTATGACCTGCTCAATAATATCCGCTGCCCGGCGCACCCCTCCAGCCTGTTCGATCGCCTGCTGAATTCGTCGGGCATTTTGGCGATAGACCGGTTCGGTTAAAACCTGCTGAATCGTGGCTTTGAGCATTGGCACATCAAGTTGATGCGGCGCACTTCCTCGTAAGGAGTAATCGACCGGCATAACTTCGCCTACGCCCGTCCAGCGAATGCGTGCCCCAGTTCCGGGCTGCTCAAACGTGATCGGAATTGCGACGATCGGCACTCCGTGGCTGAGCGAATCCAGTACCGTATTTAATCCGCCGTGGGTAATGGTTAGACTTGCCTGGGCAATCACATCAAACTGGGGGGCATATTCGACGACAATTACCTTATCGGGGGAAGTGCTTCGCATCGGCTCTCCAAAAAGCTCTGCGATCGCGGTTTCGCTCATGCCGCCTCCGTGAGCAATCACAAGCTGCACATCGAGTTCGGCACAGGCAGCCGCAATCTGACGAAAAATTTCCTGCTTGGTGTTTTGAATGCTGCCCAGCGACGCAAAAATCAGCGGTTGTCCTGTCAAACGATGAAACGGAAACGGCACAGCGCGGGGAGACGGATTGCGAAACGGTCCCAGATAGTGAACATGTGGCGGCAAATCAGGACAGGGAAAATCAAAGGCGACAGGCTGCTGACACAGATGCGCCAATCGAGCGCGAGACGCATAAAGCTGGCGATAAGGCGGCAACTGCCACTGCTCTCGATAGCGATTAATCGTCTGCAAAATCGGCTGAGACTGGCGATCGAAAATCCAGTAAGCCAACTGGTTGCGGAGTTTTGCCCAGGCTGCCAGATTGTAGCTCCAGCCCATGAAAAAAGGCGGCATCTCGGCACGACGATGAATGAGCTGACCGCAGCTCACGCACACAAACGGTAGTCCCATCGCTTCGGCGATCGTCTCCCCCACAATCTCAAGCTGATCCACAATCAAAAATTCGATTCCGGCAGCAGCGATCGCAGCAGGAGCATCTTCACACAAAATCGTGGCGATTTCAGCGCAAAACGTAACCGACTGTTCCAGTGCCGGGATACCGCTTAGCGTTGCAAGCTGCTGTATTGTCTTTGCCAGCATTCCGGGCTGATAGCGAGAGCCGATTGGCGCAAACTGCAAGCCCTCCGATCGCACCTTGAGTTCCAGATCGGGGATTTGCAGCATAGTGACCTGATGCCCACGAGCCTGTAGCTCTCGTCCTAGCGCAGCATGGGGATTAAGATGACCGGACAACGGAGGGCAAATAATACCAAAGTGAGTCATAGCCAGGTGAATCAATTGGAGATTAAAGGGGATTAAATCAAAAACAATAAAAGACGCTCGCGCTTAATCAGGAGGAAACTCTTGAATAAATGCATCTGCATTAAGCCGCAGCTTACCGTCAGCAATTTGTATTTCTTGGACGGTGAGAAATAGCCCTTTTTGTTCAAAGTCCTTTAGATTCAAAAGCCGATCGAGGCTGGCAATCACGTCAGAAGCCCAGCTTGGATTTGACTGCTGAGAAGACGGATGAGAAGAAAGTGAATGCTGCCAGACAATTCCCTGTTTGGATTTCTGTTCTGAAGGGGGCAATGCCATTAACACGATCGATTCTGTTTCATCAGACAAGGGATTCGGCTTGAGTTGAATCGTGATTGTATTATTAACCAGTGAGCAGCGAACAGGTGAAGTGATTTGATTCAATTGAGGAGAATTTTGCGCGATTGCTTGGTTAAGCGCAGTGGTCAGATCGTTCTCGTTAATTACAACGCTCAGCTTTCCCTGCGAAGGATGCAGCAGTTTGATCTGTCCCTTCAGCGCACTTAGGGGTTTCACCGTCACCGCACCGATATCAAGCTGAAATGCCTCGGTCTTCAAGTTTCTAGACAGCACTAATCTCTCGATCAAGATGACGATCGCATCAATTTGCCCCTTTGCCAATTGCTTCAGTGTTGCTGCAATATTAACGCTGAGGTCAACGTCCTGCTTTAACTGACTGGCGATCGCGATTTCAGCAATGCGATTAATGGCCTGCTGCGAAAAACGACTGGATTCCCGCTTCATGCTGTTTGCCTCACACCCTCTGAATCCCCATTTCCTAGAGAAATGAAGACGCCGCTTGAACCTTTGTCGATCGTAAATTAAGCAATTTCTCACCATTTCTCGTCTGCCGGAAGAACAGGTTTGAACCGCCGAAAAAGTAAACTTTAATGAAGCTCTGCTATGCAGCGAGTGCTGAAAGTTGTGCTTCTTTGGCTTCTGCCAACAACAAACGACCCATTTGCTCCCCCGACCCATTTTCTTTTGCAGCTCCCCCTTGACTCTCCACCCGACTGGAGCCTTCAGGATAGAAGTGGGAGTTCAAGTCATGCCGATCGAGCTTTCCTGAAGCAGTGATTTGACCTGAATCGAAGACTTTTTTAGTGGAGACAAAATCATGACCCTACAATTTACGGTTCCCGATATGGCTTGCTCTGCCTGCGCAACGACAATCACAAATGCGGTAACAGCGATCGATCCGGGTGCAAAAGTGGCGGCTGATCCAGCAACCAAGCAGGTGAATATCGAAACTGCAGCCCCAGAAGCGACTGTGAAAGCAGCGATCGTCGCCGCAGGCTACACCGTTAACTAATCCGTTTCTCATTCCTTACTAACTTCTAAAACGTTCAAGCGACATTCCACAACGATGGATATGCTGATTGTCCTGGGGACAAGCGCGGCGTACTTTTCTTTGTTATTTGTCACGCTGTTTCTGTTTCTTTTTACCGTTCAGAAACTCGTTTTCCAGGGGTATGATAAAACGTCTGCGATCGCCATCGCTTGTGTTCTCCTCGGTTGTCTCTTGGCAAGTTGCGCTAAAAGACAAACCTCCCAGGCAATTCGCAAGCTGATTGGCAGGGCGATGAAGTGATCGGTGGGCAAATTCAGCCGCAAAAGTGCATCCTGACCCGACTTGTAGATTTCTGTGGAGTAAAGAATCATGCGATCGAAACTCATTTTAATGACCGCAACTGCCCTCACCACCCTGATGGGCTGTGCAATGCCCGAACAAAATCAGGCTCAGCAGATGGATCATTCCAACCACTCCCCGCAAATGCAGGCTCAGGGCGGGAATGCTCACAATCAAATGATGCACGAAATGCAGGTGAGCAGCGAGCAAGACTACCTGACCCAAATGATCCCGCACCATCAGGAAGCGATCGACTCTGCCAAAATCATGCTGGAGCGCAGCGATCGTCCTGAAATGAAGCAGTTTGCTCAAGAAGTGATCCGGGTGCAGTCCACAGAAGTTCAGCAAATGCAAAAGTGGCTGAGCGAATGGTATCCCGGACAGCCAACCCAGGCAAACTATCAGCCGATGATGGGCGATCTAACCCAGCTTCAAGGAGACGCGCTCGATCGAGCATTCCTTGAAGGCATGGTCATGCATCACAAGGGAGCCGTAACGATGTCGCAACAGCTCCTTAGCCAAAATCTAGTGAAGCACGAACCCGTCCGCCCCTTCGCCGAACAGATTGCCTCCAGCCAGCAGCAGGAAATTCAGCAGATGCAGGCTTGGCTGAAAGAATGGTTTGGCGCAAGTAGCATGACGCACCACTAATCCAATTAACTTTGGATGCGATCGTCCTACTGCGGCAGAAAATTTGAATCTAAAACCTGTTCGATCGGGTGGGCACTCGGCAGGAAACACGGGGCGAGGCAGATTGGTTTCTAGTGACGCGTTACGCTGCGCTAACACATCCTACGTCACCGTAAATTAAATTAGCAATCGCCCCTACTGTACTCTGCTATTCACTGGCATCGTCTCCGGCACATGGACAAAATGATTCGGATGGGTTGCGGTTGGCGAGGGGTAGGGCTGATGCAGGCGGATAAGCTGTGCCAGGGTTTTCTTGAGCTGAGTGCGGGGGACGATCGCATCCACAAAGCCGTGAGTCAGCAGATATTCCGAAGTCTGGAAATCGTCGGGCAGCTTTTCGCGCAGGGTTTGTTCTACGACGCGCCGCCCCGCAAAGCCGATCGTTGCACTGGGTTCTGCCAGGATCACATCGCCCAGCATGGCAAAGCTTGCCGTCACGCCGCCCGTCGTGGGGTGGGTGAGAACCGGAACGTACAGCAGCGCAGATTCCCGGTGTCGCTCCAGGGCAGCAGAGATTTTTGCCATTTGCATCAGGCTCAGCATTCCTTCTTGCATTCTGGCTCCGCCCGACGCGCAAATAATCATGACTGGCAGCCGTTCGCGGGTCGATCGCTCGATCATGCGGGTCAGCTTTTCGCCCACCACCGATCCCATACTGCCGCCCATAAAGCGGAAATCCATCACGCCCAAGCCGATCGGCAGACCGTCGAGCTGTCCCAGTCCGGTTTGAACGGCATCGGTAAGCTTAATCCGCTCCTGGGTTTCTCGCAGTCGATCACCATAGGATTTTCGATCGCGGAACGACAGCGGATCGGTTGGCAAGATTTGGGTATCCAGCGGTTTCCAGGTTCCTGGATCAATAAGTTGGTAAATGCGTTCTTCGCTAAAAATTCTTAGGTGATGACCGCACTCGGCGCAGACCATTTGATTTGCCCGCAGGTCCTTGGTATAGGTCAGAACGCTGCAGTCAGGGCATTTACTCCACAAGCCGTCTGCGATTTCGCGCTCCTGTCGCTCCGTGTTCGTCGAACCCGATTTTCGTCGATTGGCAAACCAGTCAAATAGAGACATTTAGCTTCTCAAACGCTTTCTTCAAGGTTTTCTTCGATGGGGCTGAGCAGGAAGAGAGCAGTCCACTGATCCTGAACGCGGACTTGCAGCGTAAAAGGCACACCACAACCCCAGTGCGGCATTGCCCGGTCAAACACAAGGCGAGTCGGAATGCCCTGAGCTTCTAGCATTTGCTGCATTAGCTCCGCCTCCCACTGCGTACTGGCTGTTCTTAGCGTGATCCAGTTCACAGGATAATCCTATCAAAGCAAAAACACCAGAGATTCTATCGTCGCACGATTTGACTCCGATGAGACACGAGGACGATCGAGCAGGATTGAAGCGACAGTACCAGAAATAGCAACTAGTAATAAAGTGTATTACGCCAGTTCAGCCTCTTTTGTTCCTGCTGTTTTGGTCCTCTACTGCTTTAGCTTTAGCAGATCTTCCAGGGCAGCCAGTAGTTTGATGCGAACGCTAAGGATTTCGAGACGATCATTCAACTCAAACAACCACCTGACATTCACCCCAAACAAAGGCGTTTGCACCTTGCCTGCCACTTGAACTTCGATTTCGCCCGTTTCCGTCAGGTTCTGAACGCACTGCCGCGCCTCGATCGTCATTCCCTGCGCTTCCTGGTTCAGATAAGCAGCAATGGCATCCGGTCCGACTACAGCCGATTCAAACGGAGGATACAGCGCACCTTCTGGGGCAAAAAGTCCTGCGATCGCGGCAAAGTTTCCTGTGTTAAACGTCTCAAAATACTGCTGAATAACGGCTTCTGTCTCACGGTCGATTTGGCTCTCAGGCTGAGCATCGGTTTGATCAGGTTGATCAGGGGTAAGCATCGGCTGTGCAGTATCTGGATAGGTCTGGTCAGCAGTAACTTGATCAGCAGGGCTAACGCGATCCATGCGGTTCTCCATTCCTTTCTGAAAAATTTGAGGTCGGAAAAATTCGAGGGCAAGAGTCTTAGAGGATGTTTGAGCAGTGGGAAAAGTTTTACACCCCCTAAAGCCCGTCAACCTTAGGGGACTTTGAATCCCTAAAGCAGGCTCGGTTCCCCAAGAAGTGGCGTTAGGGAGCAGTCCGGGTAACGGCAATGAATTCTCAAACAGCCCGATCGAAATTTTGTTTTTCTGATCAAACGCGATTGAGCGACTGCAAACATCCTGCCTTCGAGGGAAACCTGTCGATCAAGAAATAAGCGGAGCAGGCATTCACCCACCCCGCTGGATTAAGCAATTGGTTTGCTGAACAATGCGCCGGAGCTTAGTCAGCCAGCGGATCAACGCCCATATTAACCACGGTGTTTCGTAGGACGGTAATTTGCTGACCCATATCGAGCTGCTTGATCATCTCCAGCACTGATCGCCCTGCCTCAGAAAGCTGGTAGCCCGCAGGCATGGGAGCCACTGTGCCCTGCACCATCATTTCGCCTAGCTGATACCAGAAAGCCAGCTTAGTGTTGACGCTGAGAACCCCATAGGAGCGGCTGATCGGGGTGTTTGCGTTGCTTGCCAGATCGCGCATAACTTGAAGCTGGTCGTCGTAAGCCATTTTCTTGATCTGTGCCAGAATGCCCTCTGCAAACTGGAGCCGTGCAGCACCCGGAGCGGCAGGCGTGATCGATCGTCCCATTTCCGTATAGGCATACCAGAGCACAGCAAGCTGGTCGTCAACGGTGAGCTGCTTAAACTGAGCAGTGGTTGCGGTAACGGGATCCGCTAGATTGCTTGATAAGTAAGGGTTGGAAACGATAGAGAGACGAAAATCTGTGCTGTAAGTCATAGTGCTTATCTACAAGAGTGCTTGTTTGCAAGAGTGGCTGCGATCGCTCCTAATGGAGCTGAGCTGTGAATTTGCAGTGAGTTTGCAGTAAATTCGTTCAGCGATCGCCGAATCGTTTTCGTATCTCAAGTTCTAGAAGGGAGTGAACGAGTCCTGAGAACTAGTCTTAAATGGGTTCCTCAAATCGATTCCCCATTTCAACCTCCCGAATTGCTGCTCTGGACAATACTGGTTCCAGACGATACTGGTTCTGAACCACACCGATTCCGAACCATACTGGCTCCAAAGTTGAACTTGAGATTTGGACTCAAGAGAAGAACTCTTGCGTACTCACCTCTACGCATATATTGCACGAATTGTTTACAAAACGCAAACAATATTTACAAACGTCTACAGCTTCATTCTCCAATAGTGAGTGGATTCAATTGGGTTAAGGAAGGATGGTTAAGGAAGGAAAACCACTGGTTTGTAGCTTTTCCAGAACCAATAACAGCAGGAAATCCCTGAAGGCAACAGACTGAGCGTCGCGATCTTGAGGCATAGCGCGATCGTGAGCCATACATAGAACAGCCCTGCAAATCGGGGAGCCGCCTCATGGCAGTCATGCGGGGGCAAGTTTTTTGTGGGCTTCGGATACTACTGCTGGATACTGCTGTTTGTTTCTGGACAGACGTGGGAACACTGCCACTCAAGCACACCATTGGACATCTCCCGGTTTTATTGCCGGGATTTTTTGTGGGAAATTTTTAGAAGGAATTCGGAGGGGAAACGATCGCCAGGGAAAGAGGAACCTACCACAAAACCTATAATAAGAAACGGACAATTCCCCAGTTCATTTCTCTTTTCTGATTCAGCACGCTCTGATTTCACAAACCATTTCACAAACCTATGACTGATTCTCTCCGTCGCTATCACATCACCACGTTCGGCTGTCAGATGAACAAAGCTGATTCCGAGCGGATGGCAGGCATTTTAGAAAACATGGGGTTTGCGTGGTCAGAGTCTCCCGATGAGGCAAACGTTATCCTCTACAACACCTGCACAATTCGGGACAACGCCGAGCAAAAAGTTTATTCCTACCTGGGCAGGCAGGCAAAGCGCAAACACGAACAGCCTGACCTGACGCTGATTGTGGCAGGCTGCGTCGCTCAACAGGAAGGAGAATCGCTGCTGCGTCGCGTTCCTGAACTGGATCTCGTAATGGGACCACAGCACGCCAATCGTCTGCAAGATTTGCTAGAGCAGGTGTTTGCCGGAAATCAGATTGTGGCAACCGAGCCTGTCCATATTTTTGAAGACATTACCAAGCCGCGCCGCGATAGTGCCGTGACTGCCTGGGTGAATGTAATCTACGGCTGTAATGAACGCTGCACCTACTGCGTAGTTCCCAATGTGCGGGGAGTGGAGCAGTCTCGTACTCCAGAGGCAATCCGCGCAGAAATGGAGGAGCTAGGACGGCAGGGCTACAAAGAAGTGACGCTGCTGGGGCAAAACATCGACGCTTACGGACGCGATTTACCGGGAGCGACCGCAGACGGGCGGCATCTGCACACGCTCACCGATCTGCTCTACTTTGTGCATGACGTACCGGGAATCGATCGCCTCCGATTTGCCACCAGCCACCCTCGCTATTTCACTGAACGGCTGATTCGTGCCTGCGCTGAGTTGCCTAAGGTGTGCGAGCATTTCCACATTCCGTTTCAGTCGGGCGATAACGAGGTGCTGAAGGCAATGTCACGCGGCTACACCCATGAAAAATATCGCCGGATTATCGACATGATTCGTCGCTATATGCCCGATGCTGCCATTAGCGCAGATGCGATCGTCGGCTTCCCTGGCGAGACAGAAGCACAGTTTGAGAACACGCTGAAGCTCGTCGAAGATATCGGTTTCGATCAGCTCAATACGGCTGCCTACTCGCCCCGCCCCGGCACTCCCGCCGCCCTGTGGGACAATCAGCTTTCTGAAGACGGGAAAGCCGATCGCCTGCAACGTTTGAATCATCTGGTGGCAACCAAAGCGGCAGAACGATCGCTGCGCTATGGCGGCCGCATCGAAGAAGTCCTGGTGGAAGAACCCAATCCCAAAGATTCAGCGCAGGTCATGGGGCGGACACGCGGCAATCGACTCACTTTCTTTGAGGGCAATATCGAGCAGTTGCGGGGTCAGCTTGTGCAGGTCAAGATCACTGAAGCACGCGCATTTAGCCTCACCGGGGAGATCGTCCCGCAAGGGGAACGCCTGGGGAATGTTCAGCCAGCTTGTGTTTAAGGGTCTGGCTCAGTAGCTGACATTCCGCAGCTATACTTTGGGAGATACGAATTTCATTCTGTGATTCACCTCTCATGTCTGCCTTACCGCCCCGTCGCCCGAAACACCTGTCCCTCGGACCCCTCGAAACCGAGATTCTAGAAATTCTGTGGGAGCTTGGCTCGGCCACGGTGAAGGAAATTCACGATCGCATTCTCACTGATCCCGATCGTGAGCTTGCCTATGCCTCTGTCACAACGGTTTTGCGGCGGCTGAGCGAAAAGGGCTGGCTGGTCTGCGATCGGCAGGATCGAGCCTTCCAGTGGCGACCGCTTGTGTCTCGGAGCGAGGCGCAGATGTTTCAGGCACACGATCAGCTTCAGCGATTTTTAGCAGTAGGCAATCCTGATGTGGTCGCTGCCTTTGCCGATCAGCTCGATTGTGCCAGCATCGAAAAGCTAGATGCCATTGCCCAACGGTTAAAAGCAGCCCGCCAAGCCAAGGAGGGAAACTGATGCACTTTTTGCTGACAGGACTGGCGATCGGGATCGGTTTGCTGCTGCGCTGTGGTTCTGTTCCGGGCGAAGGCAATTGGGCAACGCGCTGGCAATTTGCCCTGACTCGGTTGATTCTGCCACCGCTGCTGCTCTTGACGATGAGTGGGGCAGTGGTATGGATGGGCATGGATGGGGCAATGCTGGGCTTTTCCACGGGCTGGATTGGCTATCTGTTTTCGATTGCCGTTGTCGGATTTGCGCTGCTCACGCTGTTCTACCGGACGTGGCAAGGCTGGCGATCGGCGCAGCAGGTTCAATGCTACCCCTGTGAAGCCGTGGCTCAAACGAGCGGTCATCTGCTTGAAACCGAGATTCCGTTTGCAGCGCAGGTAGGCTTCTGGCGATCGAAACTCGTGGTCAGTCGCGGCTTATTGAATCAGCTCAACTCCGAACAGCTCGAAGCCGTCCTCACCCATGAGCGGGCACACGCCCACTATCGCGATACTTTCTGGTTTTTTTGGCTGGGCTGGTTAGAACAAATCACCTTCTGGCTGCCCCAAACCGAAGCCCTCTGGCAAGAACTGCTGCTGTTGCGAGAACTGCGGGCAGACGCTTGGGCAGCTCAGCGCGTTGATCCGATCGTCGTTGCAGAATCTCTGCTGCAAATTGTCCAGAACATCCAAACTCCGTTTCCCACCCTACAGGCAGGCTTCAACACTGATCTAACGCTCGATCGTTTGGAAGAACGAATCGAGGCATTGCTCTCTCCTGATCAGCAGATAGGGCGTCAGGGGCGATCGTGGCTCTGGCTGGGACTGGGACTGCTACCGCTGCTAACGCTGCCGCTTCACGTCTAAGTTCATTAGGGTTAATGGGCTGCTAACGGCTCCTGGACTCGATCGCGTTAAAGGCAAAGCGATCGGAGAAACGCTGATCACTCCCCGCGTTTACACTACAAACTTTGGCGTTGCTGCAAACCTTGGTTTATCTCTTCAGGCGGCTGAGTTTGAAGCAATGTGGGCAGAGACGTGAGCAGACTACAATCTTAATCATTGCGGATGCGATGCTACTTTTGAAAAATTCCGGGAACAAATTGACGGCAAAACTCGACAAAGATCTGTTCACTATCTAAAGCGATCGAGTGTTTCTGAATCTTCAGGATTTCTGCCGTTTAAAGAACTGTCTCGTAAGCTAAAAAATCGAAATCTTGTCCTGGCTGAAATGTTTCATTTGATAGTACGAGATGAAGCTCGCCCTGCTGGATTTTTCAATAAACCGATGGAAGATTTCAACCGCACGCTTGACCTGGGCTATTTCACAAAAGCCCGCAGCGACACCTTCTTCCCGATCGATTGGATTATTTACACGGTTGCTCGCAGTTTTTCCGCCGCCTGTATCACTGCGCTGACTTGAACTTAAAGCGCATGGCGATCGAGCAGGCAGACTACCCCAAATGGCTTAAATCGCTGCGAAAGTTGCTTCCAGTGGGCGATCGGTGGTCATTTGCTCCGGTTCTATCTACTTGCATCCAAAAACACAAAAGCATTAAAAGGAACAGTTCGGTAAAAAATAACTGTTAACGATCTACAGGCTGCCAATAAAGCAGCGTCTATCTAAAGGCGGACTTTGGAGGCTGTATTAATTACACCCTTTTATTGCTGTTTCTACAGAGATAAGAATTGTATTACAGTCATTAAACTGTCCTAATTATTTAAATTAAAACTGTAGTTTGTTTATACAAACCTTTGGTTCTTCTCTTTGGTTCTTCTAAGTAGTCAACACTTAAAACATACTCAGAATAGGCCCTTTGCCAGAGGGTTTATAGCGAGAAGCAAGAGATTCATTCTTTCGATAGACAAATAAAAGAACGGGCTGTTTTATCGTGTCTTAATAGGAGCGAAGGCAGTGCTATAGTCCTTAACTTCCAAGAGAAGGAAAGATGTTTCTGCACTGCAAGCTGATAACAAAGAAGA
The DNA here is from genome assembly GCA_014695325.1 of Cyanobacteria bacterium FACHB-502. GTDB lineage: Bacteria > Cyanobacteriota > Cyanobacteriia > Elainellales > Elainellaceae > Leptolyngbya_A. The sequence goes on from JACJNZ010000039.1 coordinate 559,691, forward strand.
CTTCCTTTGTTCATTCTTCTAGGCTACTTCAGCGGCTGACTTGCCATTAATTCTGTCAGCAAACCTTTTCTGCTCATCCTGGTTCATGAGCGGATTTCACACATATTCAGCAACTTTTCTTGAGGAACGTTTTATGTATCAGAAGCGCGATCGAATGGCGGTGAAGAAGCTGCTTAGCTTTGTAGGACTTTTGAGTGCAGGTGTGTTAGTCAGCCTCCCAGCACTGGCACTGGGGCAGTTAAATGAAGCTCCGTCTCATGCTGATGAAAGTCAGCTCATCGCTACTGGCGGTGGCGGCGGTGGTGCTGGTGGTGGTGGCGGCGGTGCTGGCGGCGGCGGTGGCGCTGGTGGCGGCGGTAATAGCGGCGGCGGTGCTGGCGGCGGTAACAGTGGCGGCGGCGGTGGCGATAGCAGCACTGGTGGCGGTGCTGGCGGCACGGCTGGCGGTGACAGCGGCGGTGCTGGTGGCAGCAGTGGCGGCGGCGGTGGCGGCGGTAGCGCTACTGGTGGCGGTGCTGGTGGCAATGCTGGTGGTGACAGCGGCGGTGCTGGTGGCAACAGCAGTGGCGGCGGTGCTGGTGGCAACAGCAGTGGCGGCGATAATGGCGGTGTTGGTAGCGATGGCGATGGCTCATCCGATGGCACTGGACCCAACGATCCGCGGGGCGTTTTCAACAATCCCAGCAATATTCCTTCCCAGTCCAATCCTAATGTACCAAACTCCAACTCACCGGATTTTGGCACCCAAAACCGGACCAATACGGGTGGTTCGTCCAGCGGCTTCGGTTCTGGCTCAGGGGCAGGTGGCACGACGACCTCTCCCAGCACCATTACTCGACCCGGTACGACAACTCCCGGAACAAATGGTACGTTCAACAACGATACTCGCCGGGTTGTCCCTGAGCAAAACCCCACTACCGGAACTTCGGGTACATCTGGCACAGGGTTCGGTACAGGCACAGGCAGTACAGGCACGAGCGGCACAGGTCTGGGTACAGGCACGGGCAGCACAGGTGTAACTCGCCCGGCGGCTCCAGTTCGCGGTCTGTGGTAATTCGGGCTAGTAAAAGCTGAATAGAGGATTGGTAGCAACTGTTTCCTTGATTCAGCTTGCTCGTCATCTACCTGAAAGGGGGCTTTGCCCCCTTATTTTTTGTGAATATCTTTTTTTGAATATCTAGGTGGGCTGCACGCTGTACCCAGGTACTTCGCAGTTGCCCGAAGGGTAATCGCTAATTTCCTGCCCGATCGCGTCAGGAAGTGGGTAGACGACGAGCGGGTTTGAATGCTGCTAAAACTTACGATTGTGTAAATAAGATAAGCAGTCAGAAGCAGAAAACCGAATTTGTTGTGTTTAAAGTTGACAAAAACGATGATCGCAGCGCAATAAAAGATAAGAAAGTGGTTGAGCACTCTTCATGGCAGCTTGAACTAAGGACAAGCACGCTTTAATTAGTTGATTTCCTAGATTTAGCAGCCTTTCCACCGATCGTCTCCAACAGAGTTATTCTACGGTTCGTCCTCCGCTATGACAGACCAAGCTGCCAATTCAATCGAAAATTCACGATCGCAGAGGGATTCTACGGTCGCGTTGTTGATTTCCCGCTTTTTACACTGGAAGTCGAGTTGCTTTGCAAGTAACTTCCTCGCTTTGGCAATCTCTGCTTAACCAATATGACTGCTAGTCGTGATTTACTCAGTATTCGTTCCCCGGGTTTCTCCCTTCCTCTAGCTCCTCTAGCAGAGGAATTCTCCATGCCTTATCTAGATGCTGTTATTGGTGCAGCAATTTTTGATCTGAGCGGTCTGCCTAAAGAATATCTAGCCTCTCAGGAAAATCCTGATTTGAGCTGGGTGCAGGCTATTTTTCAGGCACTCGGCTTGCAGTCCCTGCTTGGATCTTCTCTGCGATTAGAGGGACTGCGCTATGCAGTTGCACATGGCATCGAGTTTCAGGCGATCGTTGTCCGGCAGGAGGCTTGTTACACCGCTTTGCTAATTCGCAGCAGCGAGGCTCAGCTTGATCCGCAGTTTATTCAATGGGCAAAACAACTTGAACCCACCAGCCTAAAAGGAAATTTGCGCTTCATCTCAAAGTAATTTCAGGCGGACGAGTCAGCGCAGCCTCTCTGCTGCCCAACAAATTCACAGCAGCTTTATCAGATCGGTTCAGCATTACAAGCAAAAACTTCCGGGTTGCGACTGCTCACGATCGGAAGCTGACCCTCTACAATAGGGATGAAGTTTTGTGAACTTAGTCGATGGTCTCTTCTCAATCTCAACCAACCGTAAATCCTAGCCTGCCAGAACCCAAGTTTGGCTTCAACGCTTATGCAGAAAAGCTTAATGGTCGAGCTGCGATGATTGGTTTCGTCGCAACGATCGCGATCGAATATTTCACGGGACAAGGGTTATTGTCCTGGCTGGGATTAATTTAGTAGTGAGTGAGTAAGGAAGGGAGTAGGTGAGTCAGGAAGCGAACGGGTGAAAGGGGATCATGACAGGTTGAACGGCGCAGGAACCGAGTGAAACCAGGTCAAAATTTCAACTCTTGGGACAGTTCTGCTGCTCTACCCCGCTTCACTTGCGATTCCAAAATGACTCCATAAAGCGGACTGGTTCGCATTAGCTCTTCGTGGGTTCCCTGGGCGACGAGTCTGCCTTTGTCCATCAGCAGAATGCGATCGGCGTTGCGAACGGTGCTAATGCGCTGAGCAATCACGAAAGACGTGCAGGTTTTGCGGCGCATCAGATCATCGAGGGCGGTTTGAATTTCGTTAGCGGTGCGAGCATCAACAGCTGAGGTGCTGTCATCCAAAATGAGGATGCTGTAGCTGGTGAGCAGGGTGCGGGCGATCGCGATTCGCTGTTTTTGTCCGCCAGATAAGCCAATGCCCCGTTCTCCAACGATCGTGCTGTAACCGTCGGGCAGGCTAGTGATGAAGTCGTGCATTTGAGCGGTTTTGGCGACGGAGATCACTTCCTCCAGGGTAGCTTCGGGCTTGGCATAGGCAATATTTTCGCGAATCGTGCCGGAGAATAGCGTGGTTTCCTGAAAGACGGTGCCAATCTTCGATCGCAGGCTGTTGAGCTGAAAATCGCGCACATCTCGTCCGTCGATTCGCACGCCTCCCTGGGTAACGTCATAAAATCGCGGGATCAGGTTCATGATCGTGCTTTTGCCCGATCCAGTCATGCCTAAAATCGCGATCAGTTCCCTGGGTTTGGTTTCAAACGAAATCCCCTTGAGTGCTTCCGTACTGGCACCGGGATAGCGAAACCAAACATTTTCAAAGGTGATTCTGCCGCCGCAGGTCTCAAACAAAACGGCATTGGGGCGATCGCGAATTTCCACCGCCGCATCAACCACTTCATACACCCTTTCTGCCGAAGCCACCGCCTGGGCAATAGCGGGAGCCGCAAACCCAATCAGCAAAATTGGCTGCAAAATCAGCAGCAGGTAAGAATTAAACGCCACCAGTTGACCGATCGAAAACCTGCCGTCAATCACTGCCGCGCCACCATAGCCAATGACCACGACCGTGACCAGATTGCTCAGCAGAAAAATGTAGGGAAACGTATTGCGAATCGCCCGAATCGTCTGCATATTGGTTTGGATCAGGCGATCGTTCAGTCGCGTATAGCGATCGGATTCCGGCTGTTCACGCACAAAGGCTTTCACAACTCGCACACCAAACAGATTTTCTTGCAGCACCGCATTCAGATCGCCTAACTGCTCCTGCACCCGCCGAAACAAATCGCTATTGCGGGTGAGAAATTGCGCCATGAGCCAGGCAGACATGGGCACAACGGTGAGCGTAATCAGGGCAAGCTCCCAGTTCATCAAAATTAGAATGGTGGCGATCGTAATCAGCGTCACCAAGCCACTAATCACCTGGATCAAACTGGTGCTGAGAAACGATCGAATCTGCTCGATATCGCTGGTGACGCGGGTTAGAAGCTGGGACGTTTGCGATCGATCGTGATAGCTAAAGCTAAGGTTTTGAATCTTGCCAAAAATCCGATTTCGTAGATCGTAAGCCACCCCCTGCGATGCCGCTTCTGCCCAGTAGCTTTGCCCAAAGTTGAACAGTCCCCGCGCGATCGCCGCCAGCACCATTGCCCCAGCGCACAGCAGAACCACCCTGGAATTTTGCGCTGCAATGCCGCGATCGATCCCCCACCGAAACAATTGAGGCGTGACTGCATAGGCAGCCGTCAGCAGCAAAGAACTGAGCAACGCGCCGCTTGCCAGCCAACGATAGTGTCTGAGACTGCCCAACACGCGCAGCAGCGAATTCATGGAAGATTGGGGGTGAGGAGAAGAAGTCAAAGCAAACGCCTCAATACGCGAAATAACTGAAACTCACTCAAACTGACTGAAACTTACTGAAACAGAAAGCCCGACAGCAGCAGGGGCAGCAGCAGCAGCGCGAAAATTGCCACCACGACAGTCACTGGCTCGATTCGGATCGTATTTTTGTCAATATTTTGCTCCATCTTGCGGTTCGCTTTTCGATCGAGGCTAGGCATGGGGTTGCTCCTGCGCTGTGTGAAGGTTGCGTTGCACGGGGTCAAGGTCTAAAACCGTTTTGCTTACTTAGACCTTCTATTATGATTGGTCAGCAGATTTCTCAACTGCTTCGCTTGTCCAAAGACGATCGGCTGTCGGCTTAAAGCTTTTCAAACACCACCGAAAAATTATTGGCAGGCATTTCCCAGGTTTTGAGAAACGACAAGCCTTCTGCCGCTGCTGCCGCCACCACCGCTTCCAGATCACGCACGCCCCAGTCTGGATTCTGCATCTGCAAGCTCTGATCAAACGCGGCATTACTCGGGGCCGTATGCCTGCCGTTCTGCCGATAGGGACCGTACAGATACAAAATTCCACCCCCTGGCAACAAACGAGACACGCCTGCCATCAGTCCCAGCGTTGCAGACCAGGGCGAGATGTGGATCATATTGATGTTGACGATCGCCCGAATCGGATTTCGGTTCAGGTTAAGTCCTTGCAGCTCCTCGGGGAGGGGATTTTGCTCTACTGCCCACACCGGATCGCGGACATCCAGAGCAATTGGCGGATAGAGATTTTCAGCCGGGATTTGCTGTCGCCATGCCGCAATACTGGCACGGGCTTGCGGATTAGGATCAGAAGGCAGCCACAAACGCGGAGCAAGCCGGGGCGCAAAAAAAACAGCGTGTTCCCCCGTCCCGCTCGAAATCTCCAAAACCGTTCCATCCGGCGGCAACACCTGACGCAGCACATTTAAGATCGGCTCACGGTTTCGCTCAGTTGCCGGGGCATATTGACGGGCATCAGGAAAAGACATTGGGGTTTAGCGTGGCATAGTTTTCACTCATCCTACTGTTCTAACGCTTTTACTTTCCTCCTCCCCTCATCTCCCCATCTCTTCAAGAAACCGCTCAACCTCCTCTCGGGTTGGCATCGAAGGCTGCGCCCCCGTCTGGGTAACAGAAAGGGCAGCAACCGCAGCCGCTTGAATCAGAGCCGCTTGAAGCGACAAACCGCTTGCGAGTCCAGCCGCAAGTCCCCCGTTAAAGGCATCTCCTGCCGCAACCGTATCAATTGCTTGCACCGGAAAGGCTTCGATCGCAAACGCCTCTGTTGCGGTCTGAACCCATGCCCCCTGTTTGCCGCGCTTGATTACCACTGTCTGCACGCCGCGCTGATGTAGAATTTGTCCGGCACGAACCACCTCAGCTTCGGTGTCGATCGCAAACCCCACAAGCTGACTGGCTTCCACCTGGTTTGGCGTCAGAATATCAATCAGCGAGTAAAGTTCAGCGGGGAAATCCGATTGGGCTGGAGCCGGATCGAGAATTACTGGGATGCCTGCCTGTTTTGCCGCCTGAGCTGCTGCCTCGATGGCTGCCAGAGGTACCTCAAGCTGAAGCAGCAGTACCTTTGCGTCCGACAAAACCGATCGCAGACGATGCACCTCTGCCTCGCCAACCTGTCCGTTTGCACCAGAAATCACAATGATCTGATTCTCGCTGGCATCATCGACGGTAATCAGCGCCACGCCCGAATGACTCGCCTCATCGATCGCTACACCTTCGCAGTGAACACCATCGCTCTGAAGGGATTGAAGCAGCGTTTGCCCAAACCGATCGCCCCCCACTCGCCCAATCAAGTGCGTTGAAATGCCAAGCCGAGCGGCTGCCACTGCTTGATTTGCGCCCTTACCGCCTGGAATCGTCTCAAACGAGTATCCGGTCAATGTTTCACCGGGCATCGGGAGCCGAGGTGTTCGGGCAACCAGATCGAGATTAAGGCTACCAAAGACAATGACACTCATGCGGAATACTCATACGGCAAAATTATGGGGCAAAACTGGGAAAAAGCGCGATCGAAAACGGCAAACGAGCGGGGAATGGAGCAGTTGAGGGGCGATCGGCACTCAAAAGCATTTCTTTCGACGGAGGGCTGTTTACATTAGACCTTTGGAAAGAGGGTTGAGGCAAATCAAGCTTTTTATGCTGATCGTCGTACCGTTCTTCCTACAAAGGATTATCCCATGGCAGCTAAAGAAGAAAAGAGCAAGCCGACTGCTGAAGATCAGCATGAAAAGCATAATCAAAAAGCCAAAGAGAATGCGGCTGAATCGCGTGCAAAAGCAAAAGACAAAACTGACGGTGAAGCGAAGCACGTAGAGAAAGACGATCAGAAAGAAAAGCACAATCAAAAAGCAAAGGAAAACACGGCTGAATCGCGCCCAGAGTCGAAAGGCAAAAAAGACGATCACGCAAAAGCCAGCAAGAACGACCCTGCGAAAGCAGAAAAGTCTCACTCTGAGAACGAAATCGATGAAGCACAAGAGCTAGACGGTTTGCTCGAAATCTTTGCCGCACACAACATTACCGAAATGGATGCGGAAGTCGCAGTCGGCATGATCGACGAATGGTACGACATCCTGCATAAGTCCAAAGACGAGTCCTACAAAGAAGTTGCTGCGAACCTGAAACAGCTTAAAAAGTTGCTGTCGGGCAAGAAAGACCAGAGCGAAGACGTTATCGAACTACTGGACGAACTGGGCGAACAAACCGACGAACTCGCTAACGAGGCTCAGCGCGGCTACAAGGGCAAACTGCACAAGCTGGGCAATGCGTTCCGTCATGCAGCTCAGTCGATCGATGAAGCGCTCGATGTGGACGACGACGAAATCGAAGAAGACGAAGAAATCTAAGGCAATGCGAGAACCCTAAGCCGCACTGTTTTTAAGTTTTTAAGCCTGAATAGATGGCGATTCGTGCGGCGATTCGTCTAGCGATTAAACAATCAAACTGCATCTAACCCCATCCTCGGAGGTACGGCTAAGCTGTATCTCCTTTTTTGTGTCTTTTGCCTCGCTTTTGCCTCGCTTTTGCAGGGCTGAAGCTTGCATTCGTGCCATTGCCGCTCTGGGGCTGGAGTAGGATGAAAGAGACAATCTCGTCAGGGATTTACCCAGCATCAAGGAATCAAGCAAACCGCATGGGTCATCCAGCTCCAGCCAAAATTTATCAGGGCGAAACGATCGCCGCTATTGCCACAGCCGTTGTGCCTCAGCAGGGCAGCGTTAGCATTGTGCGGCTTTCAGGTCGAGGGGCACTGGCGATCGCCCGATCGCTGTTTGATGCACCTGGAAATCAGACCTGGGAAAGTCACCGCATTCTTTATGGGCAGGTGCGCCATCCCCAAACCCGGCAGGGGATCGATGAAGCGTTGCTGATGCTGATGCTCTCTCCCCGTTCCTATACTCGTGAAGACGTGGTGGAATTTCACTGTCACGGCGGCATGATGGCAGTGCAGCAGGTGCTTCAGCTTTGCCTGGAGCAGGGCGCAAGACTGGCACAGCCCGGAGAATTCACACTGCGAGCGTTTCTCAATGGTCGGATCGATCTCACCCAGGCAGAAAGCATTTCCGATCTGGTAGGGGCACAGTCTACCCAGGCTGCCCAAACCGCACTGGCAGGACTTCAGGGCAAGCTAGCCCAGCCCATTCGCCACCTGCGATCGATCGGTCTGGAAATTCTGGCAGAAGTCGAAGCCCGGATTGATTTTGAGGACGATCTGCCGCCGCTCGACGAAGACTGGATTCGGGTACAAATTGATGAAGTTCGGCGATCGGTTCAGCAAATTCTTGCGACAGCCGATCGAGGAGAACTGCTGCGAACGGGCGTGAAGGTGGCGATCGTGGGTCGTCCCAATGTCGGCAAATCCAGTTTGCTCAATGCCTGGAGCCGTACCGATCGCGCCATCGTCACGGATCTACCCGGAACCACCCGCGACGTGGTGGAATCTTATCTGGTGGTGCAGGGCATTCCGGTTCAGGTACTCGACACCGCAGGCATTCGGGAAGCCGCTGATCGCGTCGAGCAAATCGGCGTCGAACGATCGCACCAAGCCGCCCAGACTGCCGATCTGGTTCTGCTAACCGTTGATGCTGAAGCAGGCTGGACCGCAGAAGACCTCGAAATTTATCAGCAGGTCAAGCACCGTCCGCTCATTCTGGTGCTCAATAAAATTGACCTCATTGATACCCTGCCCGACCTTCCTGCCGGACACCCAATCGTTAAAACCGCCGCTGCCCAGCAAAAAGGTATTGAAGATTTAGAGAAGGCGATCGTTGCTATTATTCACGCAGATCAACTTCAGGCAGCGAACCTCGACTTTGCCATCAACCAGCGACAAGCTGCCGCCCTCACCCGCGCCCAGAGCGCACTCGCCCAAGTTCAGGAGACGATCGCCGCTCAATTGCCACTCGATTTTTGGACGATCGATTTGCGCTCAGCAATCCAGGCTCTAGGAGAAATTACCGGAGAAGAAGTGACCGAAGCTGTGCTGGATCAAATCTTTAGCAAGTTCTGCATCGGCAAGTAACTTCACTCTTTAAACCGTCCCAGATTACCTAGATGGGTCGAGAAAGCTGCTTCGCAGTGCCCTTACAGCCAGGAAACTTCAGGCAAACCGCAGGCTTCGTCGCCCCCGATTGCTTTTTGCCCAAACAAGGTATGCTATTGCATAGCTTCAGCACGATCTGCGTTTCTTCTTTCGCTGATTGCCCCGATATCTCCTATGCCAGAATTAATCGCTTATCTGGGACCCACAGGAACCTATACCGAGAGTGCTGCGATTGCTTGCGCTCAGTGGTTGTCCCAAACCAAGGGCATAACGCTGCCTTTAATGCCTTACCCCAGCATTGCTCAAGCGATTCGTGCTGTCGCACAGCAAGAAGTCCCGGTTGCCGTCGTCCCAGTCGAAAATTCAACCGAGGGCAGTGTTCGGATGACGCTTGATACGGTCTGGCAGTTTGACGCGCTCCAAATTCAGCAGGCACTTGTTTTGCCGATTTCCCATGCGCTGCTGTCCCGTGCGTCCGGGTTAGAGGCGATCGAAATCGTCTACTCTCACCCACAAGCAATTTCCCAATGTCAGGGCTGGCTCGAAAAATTTCTGCCCACGGCTCAGCTGATTCCAACCAACTCCACCACAGAAGCACTCCAGCACTTGGACAACCCGCACATCGGTGCAATTTCGTCTGAGCGAGCGGCTCACCTTTATAATTTGCCAATCTTGGCTCATCCCATTAACGACCTGCCTGACAACTGCACCCGCTTCTGGATTATCAGCCTCGAACCTGCCTCTACTGGAAAACACACTTCGCTTGCCTTCAATCTGCCTGCCAACGTGCCCGGTTCTTTAGTGAAGACGCTGGATGTGCTGGCAAGACGCAATATTAACCTTAGCCGCATTGAATCTCGCCCCACAAAGCGAGCCATTGGAGATTACTTGTTTTTTGTGGATCTAGAAGCCGATTTGCAGTCCGAGGCAGTGCAGTCTGCCCTAGCAGAACTAAGAAGCTGCACCGAAACTCTGAAGATCTTCGGCAGCTACAACATTCAGACCGTAGTCAATGGACAGCTAAAGCCAGAGTGAGTTGATCACAACAGGATCACACACGGGCACAACAGTCTTAACACCGGGCTTTCTTAACGCTGTAGTTGGTTAAGCAGAAGGCGATCGAGTCATAGAAATCAAGTCACAGAAATTGAGTGACAAAAGTTGTTTCGCACTTCTTAATCAATTTGGCTTCCTGAGTGCAGCAGGTCGAATGCTATTGAAACACGTCCTTCAACGCAGTCCGAGCAGCAAGATGATTCCGAGTCGAAGTAAGAATTTCAGCTTCTCGCTCTAGTCGGGCTACCGTGTCCTGCAATTCCAGAAGAGCTTGCTGTTCCTGAGGAACGCCCTGCAGATTCGACGCCACCCAGTAGGACAGCTCGATCGGCGAACTGGGAATATCGTCCGGCAGTTCAATTTCCTGCCCGGTTAACTTTGTGGAAAGTTTCACCACATCTTCTAAAAGCTGATTCACATCTCCTGCAAGACCTCGTAAATCTTGCTCTGACGGGTGATCCTCGATCCACTCGACCAAGCCCACGTAATAGGGTCGCTCCCGCACGTATTCCAGCACCCGAAACCGCTGCTGCCCGATCGTCTCAACATACATTCGATCGTCTGAGGTACGCTTATGCTGAACAATCTCGGCGCAGCATCCAATTCCAGAAACATTCCCCTCCGCCGGATCAACCATCAGCACTCCAAAGCGACGATCGCCCTGAAGAACCGTATTCATCAGGATCCGATAGCGAAACTCAAAGATATGAAGGGGGAGGCGACGACCAGGAAATAAAACAACTTCGGGAAGGGGAAAGAGGGGCAGTTCACGAACGGCGATCGATGAGGAAAAAGTCATTGCAGTCTCTATCCCTAACGGCAAACAGATACGTTTTAACCCCAGTGGGCAGCTTCGCACCCGCAAAGGTCTAATGCAAAAAGAGTAGCCATCTTGAAAGATTAAGCTACTCTTCACAGTCTATCGTATTCGTGAAGGCAATCCCAAGCGGAGAGCTCGACGATTTACAGCTTCACTTCAATGTCCACGCCTGCGGGCAGATCCAGCTTCATCAACGCATCGATCGTCTTAGATGAAGGCTGGTAAATGTCAATAATACGGCGGTGCGTCCGGGTTTCAAAGTGCTCCCGCGAGTCTTTGTCTACGTGCGGCGATCGCAGCAAGCAGTAAATCCGACGCTTCGTGGGGAGAGGAATTGGACCGATCGCAGTCGCATTGGTGCGGTTTGCCGTGTCTACAATCTTTTCGCAGGAAGTATCCAGTAAGCGGCGATCGAACGCCTTCAGTCGAATCCGAATTTTTTGCTGTTGAATCGTTGCCATGAGCGTTCCCGTTAAGTTGTCTAGGTTCAGTTTGTCGGTTCAATCTGGTTTAATCCAGAGAGGCGGCTTTGCAGCGTGTCGCCTGATCTAGTGTACTGCTTTATGGAAGTTTTGGAGAGGAGTTGTCTGAGCAGGTATTGCCACAGGATGGGTACACCCTGCATCGCCCCCTAAATCCCTCAATACTAGGGGAATGGGACTTTCACGGCGTCAAAGAAGAACAGCAGCCAGCCCAAAGACCAACTGCTGCCCATGTTTTATTCAAACGATTGCCCTAAGACTCAATCTTGAATTACTTGAGGATCTTAGAAACCACGCCTGCACCGATCGTCCGACCGCCCTCACGGATTGCGAAGCGCATTCCCTGCTCAATTGCGATCGGGTTGATCAGCTTCACATTCATTTTGATACGATCGCCAGGCATCACCATTTCGGCGTTGCTGCCGTCGTCTGCGGTGAAGGATTCGATCGAACCCGTCACGTCAGTTGTCCGTACATAGAACTGGGGCTTGTAGCCTGCGAAGAACGGCGTCTTACGACCACCTTCTTTCTCGGTCAGAACGTACACTTCACCCTCAAATTCGGTGTGAGGCGTAATCGAACCGGGCTTCGCCAGCACCATGCCACGCTCGATGTCTTCTTTCTTCAGACCCCGCAGCAGCAGACCCGCGTTGTCCCCTGCCATCCCTTCTTCGAGACTCTTCTTGAACATCTCGATTCCGGTCACAGTTGTATTACGGGTGTCGCGAATGCCAACCAATTCAATGTTGTCGCCAATCTTCACCTTTCCACGCTCGATCCGTCCAGTTGCGACCGTTCCCCGACCCGTGATCGTGAATACGTCCTCAACCGCCATCAGGAAGGGCTTGTCCACATCCCGCTCAGGCGTGGGAATGAAGGAGTCTACCGCATCCATCAGTTCGTAGATCTTGTCAACCCAGTCATTTTCGCCGCGACCCGTCTTCGGATTAGCGATCATCGCTTCCAGAGCCTTCAGGCCGGAACCACGCACGATCGGCAGATCATCACCGGGGAACTCGTATTCGCTGAGCAGTTCGCGCAGTTCGAGTTCAACCAGTTCGAGCAATTCTTCGTCATCCACCATGTCTACCTTGTTCAGGAAGACCACGATGCTGGGTACGCCGACCTGCTTCGCCAGCAGAATGTGCTCCTTGGTTTGGGGCATTGCACCGTCGGTCGCTGCTACCACCAGGATTGCACCGTCCATCTGTGCTGCACCCGTGATCATGTTCTTCACGTAGTCAGCGTGTCCCGGACAGTCCACATGGGCGTAGTGCCGATTTTCAGTTTCGTACTCTACGTGAGCGGTGTTGATCGTAATACCCCGTGCCTTCTCTTCGGGAGCCGCATCGATTTCATCGTATTTTCTCGCTTGCGCCTGTCCAAGAGCAGCCAGGGTCATTGTGATCGCAGCCGTCAGCGTGGTTTTGCCGTGGTCAACGTGACCGATCGTACCGATGTTGACGTGGGGTTTAGTCCGTTCAAACTTTGCGCGTGCCATGTATCTATCCGTTCCTCTTTACTGACTATGCGTTCCCTTTGCTCTTTGCGATGATGGTTTCAGCCACGTTACGAGGAACCTCGTCGTAGTTGCTGAATTCCATCGTGAATATGCCGCGACCCTGGGTTTTAGACCGGATATCGGTAGCATATCCAAACATCTCTGCGAGAGGGACTTTAGAAGTCACCTTTGCAATTCCCTGCTCGGTGTCCTGTCCTTCGATTTGACCTCTTCGAGAGTTAAGGTCGCCAATGACGTTTCCAATGAAGTCTTCGGGAACTTCGACCTCAACTTTCATCATAGGCTCTAACAGAACAGGCGATGCCTTCATCACAGCATCCTTGATTGCCATTGAGCCAGCAATCTTGAAAGCCATTTCAGAAGAGTCAACCTCGTGGAACGACCCATCTACTAATCTTACCTTCAAGTCAATCACTGGATACCCAGCAATGATGCCGGACTCGCAGGCTTCTTTCATCCCTTGCTCAGCCGGGGCAACATATTCTTTTGGAATCGCACCGCCGACGACCTTCGAGACAAATTCAAAGCCCGATCCTGGTTTACCCGGTTCGACCTCAATGACCACATGACCGTACTGACCCTTACCGCCGCTCTGACGCACGAATTTGCCTTCCGTCCGAACAGGTTTACGAATGGTTTCACGGTATGCCACCTGAGGCGCACCAATGTTTGCCTCAACCTTGTATTCCCGCTTCATTCGATCGACCAGGATGTCCAGGTGAAGCTCACCCATTCCGGCAATCTCGGTTTGATTCGTTTCGGGATTAACCGTAACGCGGAAGGTGGGATCCTCCTCCGACAGAGCTTGCAGTGCTTTGGAGAGCTTGTCCATGTCCTGCTTAGTCTTCGGCTCAACTGCAACCGAGATCACGGGCTCAGGAACGAACAGCGATTCCAGGATGATGGTTGAGTTCTCGTCGCAGATCGTGTCTCCGGTAAAGGTGTCCTTCAGTCCAAGAGCTGCACCGAGATCGCCTGCCCGCAGTTCGTCTACTTCCTGGCGATCGTCTGCCTTCAGTATGATCAGGCGCGAAATCCGCTCTTTCTTGCCCTTCGTTGCATTGTAGACATAGCTGCCCTTCGTCAGAACACCAGAATACACGCGCACAAAGGTCAAGCGACCGTAAGGGTCTGCCATGATCTTGAACGCCAGCGCAGACAGCGGCTCATTGTCGTTTGCATGACGCACTGCTTCGCTGCCATCGGGCAGGGTGCCCTGAATCGGAGGGACTTCAGAAGGCGCAGGCAGATAGTCAATCACCGCATCCAGCATGAGCTGCACGCCCTTATTCTTAAAGGCAGAACCGCACAGCATGGGGACGATCGTTCCCGCAATAGTTCCCTTTCTTAAACCTGCCCGAATCTCGTCTTCGGTAAGTTCTTCGCCGCCCAGGTACTTTTCGATTAATTTGTCGTCAGTTTCGGCAACAGATTCGATCAGCTTTGTGCGATATTCCTGCACCAGATCTTGCATCTCTTCCGGGATATCCGTGACTTGAACATCCGTACCGAGATCGTTGGCGTGGATATATGCCTTCATCCGCACCAGATCTACAATGCCGCGCAGCTGGTCTTCAGCCCCGATCGGAAGTTGAATCGGCACAGCGTTTGCCCGCAGGCGATCGACTACCTGGCTGTAAACCTTGTAGAAATTCGCGCCCGTCCGATCCATCTTATTAACGAAGATGAAGCGAGGCACTCTATAGCGATCGGCTTGCCGCCAAACAGTTTCTGTCTGGGGTTGAACGCCGCCGACTGAGCAAAGCACAGTAATTACACCGTCCAGCACCCGCATCGATCGCTCGACTTCGATAGTGAAGTCTACGTGACCCGGCGTGTCGATGATATTAATGCGATATTCGGGTTCACCGGGCATCGGCTGAGTTGGATCATCAGGATTTCGACGAGTCCACTGCGTACTGATTGCAGCAGCCGTAATCGTGATGCCCCGTTCCCGTTCCTGTTCCATCCAGTCGGTGACGGCAGTTCCTTCGTGAACCTCACCCATCTTGTGAACCACACCGGAGTAAAACAGAATTCGTTCAGTTGTCGTCGTTTTACCCGCGTCGATATGCGCGGCAATGCCAATGTTTCTCACCCGTTCTAGCGGGACGGTCCGTGCCACAGCTACCTCCTTAGTCTCTGCTGCATCTTTATGCTTAGCGACAAGCACTGTTAAGATTCTATACTTTTGTCCCTGGCTCTGTGTAGTTTCTGCGAACTCTCACGATTGCGGATTTCCAACCTTATTGGATGGGTATCCTCACCAATCGCAAGCGGCAAGTGATTCAGCTTAGTGAACTGGGCGGGCAAGATGCCTACTCCCCAGGAAACACTGCTGGTGCAAATCACTCGCCTGACTGCGATCGCAATCTCGCCAGAGCAAATTTAGTAACGGTAGTGGGCGAACGCTTTGTTAGCTTCTGCCATCCGGTGGGTTTCTTCCCGCTTTTTGATTGTGCTGCCTGTTTCGTTAGCGGCATCCATCAGTTCGTTTGCCAGACGGCTTGCCATCGATTTGCCGGGACGCGCTCGGGAATAGGTCGTAAGCCAGCGCAGGGCCAGTGCCGTGCCGCGATCGGAGCGAACTTCCATCGGAACCTGATAAGTTGCACCACCCACCCGGCGAGCTTTCACTTCGACCAGGGGAGTGGCATTTTTGATTGCCCGCTCAAACACTTCAAGCGGTTCGTTGCCCGTGCGATCCTGAATAATCTTGAACGCATCGTAAACAATTCGGTAAGAGATGGATTTCTTGCCGCTTCTCATCAGGCGGACGACCATCATATTAACGAGGCGGCTGTTGTGTACCGGATCGGGCGGAGTTGGGCGTTTTTGAACAGTTGTACGACGAGACATAAGCTTTGACCTTGATCTTGCTTGACTTTGATTGCGGAGCCGCCCTTAAGGACAGCAGGTTTTTAGGTTTTTACAGGGAGTACAGTTTACCGAAGAAATACAGGAAACGCATCGCTTCGGCTGGTCTCCCCAATAGTTTTTTTGTCCGCTCAGCCGCATGAGCAGGAAATGGTCCCACACATTGCTTCAAGCAGCCCAGGCAATCAGGACTGCTTAAAGAGTCGAACGTTAAACAGTTAGAGCATAAAGCTGAGCAGTAGACTGCAGGCATTTGCAGAACTCAGATTGCTCAGCAGACAGCGACGAGACGCAGCGAAACATTGATGAACTATCTACTTAGTTGCTGCCTTGGGACGCTTCGCGCCGTACTTCGATCGACCCTGCTTGCGGTCTTTCACGCCTGCGGTGTCCAGCGTTCCACGGATAATGTGATAGCGAACGCCCGGAAGGTCTTTAACCCGTCCACCCCGAATCATAACAACCGAGTGTTCCTGCAAGTTGTGACCAATACCGGGGATATATGCCGTAACTTCAAATCCCGAAGTAAGGCGAACCCGCGCCACCTTCCGCAGGGCTGAGTTCGGCTTTTTGGGCGTAGTCGTGTAAACCCTCGTGCAGACGCCACGACGCTGAGGGCAGCTCTTCAAAGCTGGGGACTTGGTTTTCTTAGTAATTTTCTGGCGTTCGGTGTGGATTAGCTGCTGAATCGTTGGCATGAGTTAGAGCAGGTCTTGCCGCTTGAGTATTTTCCTAAAGTTTTCACAGTCTACTAATATATCAATTTTATTGAAAATCCGTCAATTCTGCCGATCGGGTTTGTGTGGTCATCTCAAGCTGCTCCCCTAACCCCCTCATTCTGAAAGAAGTGAGCCAGAGCACTACTGGCTTTCAAAGTTCTCCCAAATCGGGAATTTCGAGAGCAATTCAGGAGGTCAAAGACTCCTCAACCTACCTCCCAGTGAGAGAACTGCCTGATTATCGATCGCCTCACCTACAACCTCTTCATTCTCCTGAAGAGCGATCGCACCAAACTGAGCAAAGTATCGGTTGAGCCGCGGTGGAAATTCTGGGAAATAAAATTGACTGTCTCCCTTCGCAATATCTGCCCAAAAATATCTGAGGGAGGGTACGTATTGCTCAGCCGCTTCCAGAGGCAAATTCAAAGGAGGTTGGGTCAGAAGCTTGAGCATAAAGGAGCGCGATCGATCGCCCATCCATTCCCGCGAAGTGTGAGATAAATCTGGGAAACCGGGAACCGATGTAATGTGATGGGATTGGATTTCGAGCTGGGTGTCGTGCGTGCTTTGCAGTTCTCCGTTAGGGGAATCATCCTGGTAGAATTCGAGCACTCGATAGGGATGGGGATAGCTGACCAGAGAACCCGTTGTAATTTCGTAGAGATTTCCTTGCTGCGCGACATCCTGAACGTGCAGATGCCCGGTTAATAAAAGCTGTACGCCTGCCTGTCGCAGTAGAGCCAGCAGTTCCGGCGCGTTGGATAGCATATATCGCTGCCCCATCGGGTTTTGGGACTGTCCGGGCAGATGCTCTAGGACATTATGATGTACCATCACCAGAACAAATTCGCCTGCTGTTTCAGATAACACCTGCTGAAGCCAGGCGAACTGATTGTCGTCTAAACGACCTGTGGCTATTTGCTGTCCGGCAGCATCGAAGAAATTAGAATTTAGCCCGATCAGCCGCACTCCGGGCAGCAGTTTGCAGGTGTAGTAGGGTTGGTTGGGATCGCTGTAGCCAAATTTCTGGTAGTAGTGGGGAAACTCTTTGAGTCCGATCGATTTATCAGTTGCAAAAGCGTGAGGAATATCGTGATTGCCAGGAATCACATAGGCAGGAAACGGCAGCCGCGAAAGGCGATCGGCGAGCCAGGCATGATTTTCCGGTTCACCGTGCTGAGTCAGATCACCAGGTAGCAGCAGGAAATCTAAGTCGAGCTGGGTGAGGTGATCCAGAACTTGTTCGATCGCCGGAATGCTGACTTCGACCAGATGAAAGCGGTGGGGCGAATCCCAAATTGTGTGAGGTAAAGCGATGTGAGGATCGCTGATAATTCCAAAACGAAAGCGGAGCGACATGAAATTTTGAATATTAAAAGGCTTGGTGCGAGTATAACTTCTGGACGGGGAGCTTGAAAATTAGGGATATCGTGCGAGTTGCAATGATTTGAATCTCGATGGCTTGTCGGATCGGTTGCTTGAATGCCCCGCTCCAAAAGGCAAGATGATCATTTCACAAGAAGCCCGAATTGAAGCTTCACAAGAAGCCCGGATAAGGTTGTTGATTACATGCATTCTGAGGGAGCGGATTGCATTGGTCGATTCAGCGATCGATTAGGCTAGGAAAGGTATGAACGCAGCCTGGTATGGCATGAGGGATATTTGAGGAGGTGAAGGGTACTCCATTGCTCCCCAAATCCTTCAACACCAGGGGACTTTGAAAGCGTGAGACGCTGGTAGCGAAAGACGTTGGTAGTGAGAGACGTTGAGGTAGATTTGTGGCAACCGTTCGAGTGCGTCAGCATGTTAATCCGCTTAGCGATAAGTATCAGCAGCCTGCGCCTGTGCCTGAGTGGGAGAAGGTTTATGCGGATCTGAATCAGCCGCTGCATCTGGATATTGGCTGCGCGCGGGGTCAGTTTGTGCTGGAGATGGCGCAGCAGTTTCCCCAGTGGAATTTTCTAGGACTCGAAATCAGGGAACCGCTCGTCATCCAGGCAAATAAGCTGCGCGAGGAAGTGGGTTTGACGAATCTCCACTATTTGTTTTGTAATGCGAATAATTCAGCGCGATCGCTCCTTCAGTCCCTACCGGCAAACGTTTTACAGCGTGTCAGCATTCAGTTTCCCGATCCTTGGTTTAAAAAGCGACACCAGAAGCGGCGAGTGGTGCAGCCAGAACTTGTGGCAGAACTGGCAAAATTTTTAATTCCAGGGGGAACAGTGTTTTTGCAGTCGGATGTGGAAGCGGTGGCGATCGAGATGAGCGATCGGTTTCAGGAGCATCCAGCATTTGTGCGGCAGAGTCAGGAGTGGCTAGCAGAGAATCCGCTGGGAATTCAGACCGAACGGGAGCGATCGACCCTGGAGCGAGGAGAACCTGTTTATCGTGCTGTGTTTGAGCGGGCAAGTCGTTAAATCCAGGAGGGAAACCACCGACGCAGGGCGATCGCTTCAGGGGTCAGCGGCAGTCCGAGGTAGAGCGGCATCCAGAAGATAAAGGCAATCAGCAGCGTTAGTAAAACCCCAAGCGCAGTTACTTTCCGCCAGTAAACCGAACTTTGCAGCCAGCGATCGAGGATAAAGGCGAGTGCCAGAATCGCGAATATCAGCGACGGCATATAGTGATACAGAAACGTGCAGCGTTTGACGCTGAGCCAGGGAAGCAGGTTCGCTGCCCAACTGAGGGCAAGATAGGCAACGATCCAGCGAGTTGAGTTAGGTCGAAAGGCTGACCCTGATTCATCCGGTTGAGGGCGGATCATTTGCCGAAGCTGAACCAGAAACACACCCAAAAAGAGCAGAATGGCGAGCGTGGAAAACCACCAGAGCAGGGGATTTCCCATTGCATGAACATCAAAGACAAAGTTGCTCTGACCGGGAACCGCAGCCACTCCCGCAATCACTGCCGGATCGTTCGGAGAGGAACCGACCTGGTAAAAATAGGCAACCGGACGAAACATCACTAACCAGCTAAACCAGAGCGAGCAATAGGGATGCGCCTCTAAACCGCCAACACGACGGTGATAGTCATAGGTTTGGTACTGAAGTTCCCAGAAATTGAGAGCAGAGCCATCGACCTGCATATAGGGAATCCAGCTTACGTAATAAGTAAGCGCGGGGACGATCGCCAGCGGAATCAAAAAATGTCCGAGGTGGAGCTGGGTTAGCTTTTGCAGAGGAAGCTGCGTTTCAGCAAAACCTTGAGTTGGGAATCGCCATTGCCAGAGCCATGCCCCTATCCAAAGCAGGTAGATTCCCAGCAGAAAGCCCAGCCCGTTCCATTTGATCGCTGCCGTTGCGCCAAACCAAACGCCTGCAAAAATTAGCCAGAGCCATCGTCTGAGCGATTCCGTTTGCAGAGCCGCCAGAAACGCCGACTGTCCCAGCAGTCCAAACAGCACCAGGTAGATATTATTCAGCGCGTAGCGAGACTCGACCAGAAATAAACCGTCGATCGCCATTAGAAACCCGGCAATCAGGGCAAAACTACGGCGATGGGTGATTTGATAGGCGATCGCCGCCCCAATCAGCGGAATGAAAGCTCCAGTCACCGCATTCAGCCAGCGATAGCTAAACGGAGAAACCGTCAGACCTGCCAAGCCGTTTTTGACTTCGCCGCTCCAGGGCAGCTTTTCGCCCAGCCAGATGCCAAAAGCAATGATGTAGGTGCTCAGGGGCGGATGTCCGGTAAAGATGATTTCTTCCTTCAACCAGTTACTTGCAAACTTGGCGTAGTAGACCTCATCAAACACCAGGGTATTAAAACGGCTCAATTCCCAGAACCGCAGCCCCAGAGAACCAAGAAAGATTAAAACGAGACCCAAGCTAAACCAGGGAAAAGCGTCAGAGCCAGGCTTGGGTTTTAAGGCGATCGAAGGCATGGTCGCAACAAGGGAGGAAACGGCTAGGGAAAAACACCCTAAACAAACATCCCAATTGTGCCTTCTTCGGGGAATAACCGGAAGTCGTTTGGGTCGATCGCAAGCAGTTTGGCCTGAACAATTTTTCTCCTTTAAAAAAGGAAAGGCACACTCTCTGTGTGCCCAAAGTTCACCACCCAAACTTTAATTTCTGAATCGATCGTTGAACCAGAAAGCAGAAGATTGTTAACGGCTATTTCTAAAATAATGCTCAATCTGGGGTTAAGAACCAGTTATTAAGCAAGCGTTTCGGGACAATAGCCTAAGCCCTGCACAAACTGTTTGCGGAAGTCCTCAATTTCGCTGCGATCGGGGTTTCCATGCGACACAACTGCCACCTGATATCGACGCATTACCTCCACTGGAGTCTGCCCGGTCTCTAGTCCCCAGAGCGCCATTCTTACGCGAATCTCAGGTTCGTAAGGAATACCTAGCTCGTTGAGAAACGATCGAAAGTCTCCATCGTCTTGAGCGTCGAGTGGGCGGCTTAGCTTTACCTTAATGACCCAACCATCAATTTGATGAATCACCGTGACAAAGCGAACAGGGAGCCAGGGCATTGAATGGAGATATTCCACGATTCTCAATGTCAGGCTGGCATTTGCGAGGTAGTAGATATAATCCATAACTTCTTGTCGTATCCTGCAAATGCTACTCTTTAATCTTCTCGTCATAGTCCCAGAAGGAATAGGGGAAAAGCCCCCTAACCTGCATAGGGAATTTCACCCAACTTGATGACCATTGGGTTAGTTTATCGATCGTTTCAAAAAGACCTGACGCAATGCCTGAAAATTCTGATCTCCTGCTGGAATCCTACGACTACGTTTTGCCACCAGAGCGGATTGCTCAAAATCCAGCCGTGCCGCGCGATAGTTCCCGGTTGCTGGTTGTGGGTACGAAAGACTATCAGCATCGCAGTTTCCGCGATCTGCCCGAACTGCTTCAGCCGGGAGATTTGCTAGTGCTCAACAACACTCGCGTGATTCCTGCCCGTTTGTTTGGACGAAAGCCGAATGGCGGCAACGTTGAAGTTTTGCTGTTAGAAGAACAGCCTCAGATCAATCAATGGCTTGCTCTGGTAAAACCAGGTCGGCGGGTGAAGGTGGGGACGCAAATCGAGTTTTGGGGCAACGAAATTCCCGAAATATCTGAGCATTCTCCAGATGAAAATTCTCCTGGTTTTGCCGCAAACGAAACCGATCGACCTCGCCCCAAACTAACAGCAAAGGTATTAGCCGTTGAACCCGCAACCGGGGGACGCTATCTGGAATTTGACTTGCCGCCCGGTCAATCGCTGCTGCCGCTGTTGGCGGATCTGGGTCATGTGCCTTTGCCGCCCTATATCCATGAGTCTGAAGCGGATGCGGAGCAATATCAAACTGTTTATGCCGATCGCCCCGGTTCTGCGGCGGCTCCAACGGCAGGACTGCACTTTACCCCAGAACTGCTGCAACGGTTAGATGAAGCCGGGATTCAGCGCGCCTTTATTACGCTCCATGTGGGAGTGGGCACATTTCGTCCAGTCGAGTCGAGCGACATTACGCAGCACCAGATGCACGGCGAATGGCTGGAGATTCCTGTCGAAACCGTAGACAAGATTCAGCAAACCCAGGCGAACGGAGGACGAGTGATTGCAGTCGGCACAACAGCCGTGCGATCGCTCGAAGGGGCAGCCGCTCAAACCGGAACCCTGCAACCCTACTGCGGCAAAACGAATTTGTACATCTATCCCGGCTTTCAGTGGCGCGTGGTCGAAGGGCTAATTACCAACTTCCATTTGCCCAAGTCGAGTTTAATGATGCTCGTGAGTGCTTTGATTGGGCGACAACGACTTCTCGATCTGTATCAAATGGCGATCGAGGAGGAGTATCGTTTTTATTCCTTTGGAGATGCGATGCTGATTTTGCCAGAAGCCCGCTTGACCTGAGAGCTGATTAGTTCATCAAAACTTATCGGTTCAGGACTTATCGGTTTAGGAAGGTCAGGAAGCGTGGAATCGGGGCAGGCAATCGCGAAGGGGGGGGAGCAGGCGTTGTCGGAATGTCCGGCTCCTCAATGATTTCGGGCAGGGTAGGCGGCAGGTCGTCTTGCTTAGGCGTTGAGGGAAGGACAGGCGGTTTTGCCTGGGGAGCTGCGTCCGGAGCATTGGGTTGAGCGGATTCGGGAGCAGGCTGCTCTACCGGGCGAATCAGGAGGGGCGAGCGATCGTCCTTGGCTTTCCCTGCTGCTTCCGATGGGGATGCTTCAAGTTCGTTTTGAAGCTGCTCTTTCACTTCATCGGCTAACTCTTCTCGAATACTTTCCTCATCGTCGGGCTGCTCTAATTCAGCCGGAATTTCTACGGGAGTCTGTTCAGTTGCGCGATCGAAAGCATTGGGGATGGCTTGGGGCTGCAGTTCAGTCATTTCGTTCCCGGTTTTCTCGGGCAAAGTTTCCTGATCTGGTTCTCGCGTTTTTGCGGGGGTCACTTCTTCGAGCGTTTCTTCGACCGCAGCGGGTTCGGGGGCAGGTGGCGTGTAGTTGGGGTCGGTAAGGCGACGGGCGATCGTCAGCGGAATTTCTCCCCGAATCAAGCGGGATAGGGCATCGGTGCCGTTGGGCTGATAGTTGACGATGCGAATCGTGTTATTAAACGCATTGGGCAGCGGGTTGCCGTTTTCATCCAGCAGTTCGAGCTGAACCCA
Organism: Cyanobacteria bacterium FACHB-502; assembly: GCA_014695325.1. Lineage (GTDB taxonomy): Bacteria > Cyanobacteriota > Cyanobacteriia > Elainellales > Elainellaceae > Leptolyngbya_A. The sequence goes on from JACJNZ010000039.1 coordinate 582,678, forward strand.
GTTTCTTCCAGGCTTTAAGCCTTGTAGATAAATCGGCTCCCAGCGATCGAAAGTAAAGCTTTCTCCGTTAATGGTGCAGCGAATTTGCCAGTCGGGAATCGCGTCCTCACTATTTTCTTGAGCGACAAAGTGAAGCGGTGCGTTCGTAAGATAAAAATCAAGCAGGACAGGTTCCGCACCGTAGTTCCCTTTGGGACGGCTGTAGGTCAGCAAGGGCTGGTGAGGGTCGGGATTGTTTTCAGGGGTTTTGGCAAAGATGTGGAAGGTAGTTTCAGCAAAGGCTCCTTCGTTTTTAAAGCTCTCGTGCCAGGGACGGGAGGCAAAAACGCGGATGGTATGGGTTCCGGGTTCGAGGTCGCTTAGAACGATCGGCTCATCGACATCAAAAATCGCCTGATAGGGCTGGTTGTCCAAAATAAAGTGCAGATGATAGCCCAGCTCAAATTCCTCGTCCTTAAACAAGGGCAGATCGCGCACCTGAAGCTTAACAGAGGTTTGCGTGTCTTCCAGCACCTCGTCAGAACGTGGACTCAAGATCGTCACTTGCGGCTGATAAATGTCGGTGTACTGCTTGAGTTCCTGAATCATGCTAGGCGGCGCAATTTCTGCCAGTCGATTTCCCGATCGCGACAGCAGCGGCTTGCGGGCGATACTGCCAGACTGACTACAGCTCACCATTGCCCAACTCAACACCAGCACCAGCATCGGAGCCAGTACGCGCTTCACCACACTCCGCCATTTCATCCTGTCCCGCTCCCTAAACGATCGCCTGTGTGAACAAAACGAGTCAATCAACCCCGATTGATCGAAGTATCAAAGTGATGATTTATCACTAGGGAACATTTTGCCTTAATCAGGAAGCGTTGACGTAGCACGCAGGCAGCAATTTTGGCATTGTTTGCCTGATTCATTGCTCTTTCCTAGCATTGAGTGATGAACTGGGATTGATCGCATTCCCATCGGCAGGGCGCAAGTGTTAGGAAACTGGCACAGAATTGCAGCTTTTAGCAGGCTTAGGGGCAGCGTTATTGCAGGTTTAGATTGATTTGAAGAATTGTGTCGAAACTCAGCAAATTATCAATTTTCGATCGGGTTGATGTCCGATCAAAAACGGTTTAAGGTGTAAGACGATTCCTGTCTGTTTTCTTCCCCAGATCATCGACCTTTCGATAGATTTTCTATTGATTGGAATGGATTGAATCTGGCGGAATTGATTTTTAATCAAAGCAAATCCCAAAGGAAAAGAGCCATGGTTCAACGCGGTTCAAAGGTTCGAGTCCTCCGCCAAACGTCCTTCTGGTACAACGAAGTCGGAACGGTCGCCTCGATCGATCAAAGCGGCATTCGCTATCCAGTAGTTGTCCGGTTTGACTCCGTGAATTACAGCGGATACAGCGGTTCGGCAGGCGGCGTGAACACCAACAATTTCGCCCTCAACGAGCTAGTAGAAGTTGAAGCTCCGGCAAAGCCTGCTACCAAGCCAGCCGCCAAAGCTTAAGTTACTAAAGGCTAGAATGGGAATCGGAACTTGTCTAAAGCATTGCAGCCTATCGCTGTAAAGTTTTCTAGCAGTCCTGTTCCCATTTTTGTTTAGCCGTGCCTGAGCTGCCTGAAGTTGAAACCGTATGTCGGGGTCTAAATCGCGTGACCCTGAATCAATCGATCAGGGGTGGGACTGTGCTGCTTGATCGCACGATCGCCTACCCCTTTTCTGCTGCGGAATTTGTAGAAGGCATAATGGGTCAATCGATCGTCCAGTGGCAGCGTCGCGGCAAATATCTGCTGGCAGAACTGGTAAACGATGCTGGAAAACCTGCGGGCTGGCTAGGAGTTCATCTGCGAATGACCGGACAGTTGCTCTGGATGTTGCAGGATGAGCCGCTGCAAAAGCACTGTCGCGTCAGGCTCTTTTTCCCCAACGATCGTGAACTGCGATTTGTCGATCAGCGCACCTTTGGTCAGATGTGGTACGTGCCGCCCGATCGATCGCCTGGATCGGTGATTTCTGGACTGCAAGGCTTGGGCGTAGAGCCGCTTTCACCGGATTTCACGGTTGAGTATCTCGCAGAGCGACTGCAAAACCGCAAGCGTCCGATCAAAAACGCGCTGCTGGATCAAGCGATCGTCGCAGGCATTGGCAATATTTATGCAGATGAGTCCCTGTTTCTGAGCCAGATTCGCCCGGAAACGCTGGCAGCCAATCTCACTCCAGAGCAGGTCAAACAGCTTCATCAGGCAATTATCAAAGTGTTGCAAGACAGCATTGGCGCAGGCGGAACCACCTTTAGCGACTTTCGAGACATCCAGGGCATTAACGGTAACTACGGCGGCATTGCCTGGGTTTATGATCGCAAAGGCGAACCCTGCCGCAACTGCGAAACCCCGATCGAGCGAATTAAATTAGCGGGGCGATCGGCGCATTATTGCCCGACCTGTCAGCCCTCTGCTTAACCATTTCCCTAATGCAGAATGGGTTGGTTCAACGTAATGAAATAGAGGATCAGTGAAGTAATAGGGCAACACTTTACGGCGATCGGCAAGATAGCTACAGTTTAGTAACTGTGGTTGGTAAATCTTTATGCAAGTGGAGGATGAACGCAAAATTGTTTTCAATGCCTTCCTGATAGTCGTGTTTAATCTAGTTGTTGCCTGCTTCGGAATTGCTCTTTTTGCATGGTATTACACCCCTGGAAATCCTATACGTCCCAACCGTGTTGACATAAACCTAGTTGGTTTTACAGGAATATTTATAGGGGTATCTCAAGCCCTGTATCTTACTCCATTACTGATTTATGCGGCTCGCTCACGAAAGTGGGATTTAGTTAAAGGTGCAGCTTTGGGAGGTATTGTAACTGCGCTGCTAAATGTCGTTCTTCTGCTCATTCTTTCCGAGGGGTAATGTTGTCGGTTAGATGTTGGGTGAGGCTCAGTCCTAGTTACCGTACCCCAACCCTTCATTGCACCGGACTGTTGAAAGCGATCGGCTAGGATGAGAGGCTACTGGCAGCCGGTGAATGTCGCCGTTATACAACTCAGCCCTGAGTGGAGACAGTACCCTTCAGTTATTAGTTATTGGTGAGACGCAATTGTAGAAATTCACGCAATAATTTGCTGGAGTGAAGAGATGCAAAATTGGTACAAGGAAGACCTTGCATACATTCATGATGTTGGTCACAGCGAATATGCTCTCAAATCCGCTCCTGGCATCCTTGATATTTTGGATCAAAACAGGATTCGAGAAGGTTTAGTAGTGGACTTGGGATGTGGAAGTGGATTATCAGCCTTAGAGCTTAGCAAGGCTCATTATCATGTTCTTGGAATCGATATTTCTGAGCCTCTGGTTGCAATTGCTCGAACCAGAGTTCCGGGTGCTGAGTTTCGAGTGGAGTCATTGTTTAAGACCAACATCCCGTCTTGCAATGCTGTTGTCTCAATTGGTGAATGTTTCAACTATCTATTTGATACAGATAACAATTGCCACACGCTGACTCAACTCTTCGATCGCATCTACAGCGCATTAACTCCAGGAGGTGTGTTCCTCTTTGATATTGCAGAACCAGGATAGGGGATGCAAGGAAATAAAACTCAGAGTTTTACTGAAGGGAAAGACTGAATAGTTCTTGTTGAGAAGGAGGAGAATCAAGAGCAGTCAATATTGATTCGTCGCATTATCACTTTACGAAAAGTGGGAGAACATTACAGGCGAGATGAAGAAGTACATCATTTACGACTGTACAAGGCGAAAGACATGGCTGAAAAACTTCGTGAGATAGGGTTCCAGATTCCAGTCATGCGTAGTTATGGTCAATATAAACTACCAAAAGCCCATGCTGCCTTTATTGCACATAAATCAAGATGAAATTGCAAATGAGCAAGCGATCGCCGTATAACAACCGTGTTAGAGCGGATTGAAGAAGTCCTGATGTGGTCTCAGAAATTTTTGCAACCGCTTATCTTGGTCATTAGACCGATAGAGCAAGCGATCGCCCCTCACCTTTCTCGCCCGCCTGCTCCTCCGCTCCTCTGCTCCCCACAAATCCTGTAATCCTGACAATTCCCTGTCCCACTCCCACCGATCGCGCTCTAATATAGATAACGCTGACTTTCATGAGAACCTATGCTCTTTTCAGATGCCAAACCTGCCCTGCTTGTCCTTGCGGATGGAACCAGCTTTCAGGGATGGTCGTTTGGGGCGACCGGAACGACGATCGGTGAAGTCGTTTTTAATACGGGCATGACAGGCTATCAGGAAGTGCTGACCGACCCCAGCTACGAGGGGCAGATTGTCACCTTTACTTATCCAGAGCTAGGCAATACCGGAGTAAACCCGGACGACGAAGAATCAATTCGTCCTCATGTGCGGGGGGCGATCGCCAAAAACATCTGTTACCGTCCGAGCAACTGGCGATCGACTGAATCCTTGCCCGACTATCTGAAGCGACATCACATTATTGGAATTTACGGCATTGATACCCGCGCGCTGACGCGCAAGATTCGAGCAACGGGGGCAATGAACGGGGCAATTTCAACCGAAGTGCTTGATCCGGCGGATTTGCTGCTTCAGGTGCAGCGAGCTCCGAGCATGGCAGGCTTGAACTTAGTGCGGGGAGTGACAACGCAAAAAGTCTACGAATGGGCTGACCCGACTGAATCGTCCTGGGAGTTTCGCCCAACGTTAGACAGTGCTACTGGGGAACAGTTGACCGTAGTGGCGATCGACTTTGGCATCAAACGCAACATCCTGCGGCGGTTGGCAAGCTACGGGTGTCGAGTGATTGTGGTTCCGGCAGATACGCCGCCAGAGGAAATCCTCAAGTTCAATCCAGACGGAATTTTCCTCTCGAATGGACCGGGCGATCCTGCCGCAGTGACCGAGGGCATCGAGACAGCAAGAGCCTTGCTGGAAAGCGAGAAGCCGATGTTTGGCATTTGTATGGGACACCAGATTCTCGGTCTATCGCTGGGGGGTGAAACGTTTAAGCTCAAGTTTGGGCATCGCGGCTTAAATCAGCCCTGCGGGTTGCATCAGCGCGTGGAAATTACTAGTCAGAATCACGGATTTGCGATCGACGCAGACTCCCTGCCAGATGCAGACGTAGAAATTACGCATCTGAATTTGAACGATCGTACAGTTGCCGGATTGCGTCACAAGTCGCTGCCGCTGTTCTCGGTACAGTATCACCCGGAAGCCAGCCCTGGTCCCCACGACGCAGATTATTTGTTCGATAACTTTGTGCAGTCCATGCGCGAACATCGCCAGCAAAGGGCAGGATAGGGTAATTCTTGCTGATTTTTAATCCGGTTTCCTGACCATGCATAAAGTTAAGAAAACGCAGCAATCCTGGTTTCGATCGGCGCTGCGGCTGCGAGGATCGGTGATTCCGGCGGTTTTGCCGCGTACCTTGGTGTGTGGACTCTTTGCGATCGGCGTTGTGCTGTTCGATCGATTGGGTTATCCAGTAGGTCTGCCTGTGTTAGCGGGCGTGATTCCAAATGTCGTCTTGGGGCTGATGCTGGTGTTTCGCACCAATACTGCCTACGAGCGGTTTTGGGAGGGACGGAAGCTGTGGGGCAGTCTTGTGAACGCCACTCGCAATTTGGCACGACAAATTTGGGTTTCGGTTATTGAAAAAGATCTGCAAGATCGCCAGAATAAGCAAATTATTTTGTCTTTGCTAGCTGGATTTTCAGTTGCAGTGAAGCGGCATCTGAGGCAGGAACCGGTAAATGAGGAGCTAGAAAAATTAGTGCCTCATTCGCAGTACTGCACGCTTAAAACACTGCATAATCCGCCGCTCGAAATTGCCTTCTGGATTCAGGATTATTTGCAGTATCAATATCAGCGGGAATGCCTGAATGTCTATCAGTTTTCTCAGATGCAGCAGTCGCTCAATGCAATGGTAGATTGTCTGGGAGGCTGCGAACGCATTTTGAAAACGCCCATGCCGCTGGCTTACGGAATTCACCTCAAGCAGGTTTTGCTACTTTATTCCCTGACGCTGCCATTTCAATTTGTGGCAGAGCTGCATGGATGGACAGTGGCGATCGTCATTTTAATTAGCTTCATTATGTTTGGGATCGAGGAAATTGGAATTGAGATTGAAAATCCTTTTGGTCACGACGCAAACGACTTACCGCTCGATAGCATTTGTGCCACCATCCAACAAAACATTGAGGAACTGATGCTGCTGGAGCCAAGCAGCGCCCTGCAAAGAAAGCGGCATATTCCCCCTTTTCTAGAGCAAACTTCTCAGCGTGAAAGCGTGAGTTAACTTTAAGCTCAATCGAATTTGATGTAAGGAAATCGCTCGACGAAAAGGCTGAAGAAGAAGCATCTGCTGTTTGGTAGATAATTACTCCTTGCGAATAATTGCAAATGATTTCTATTAGATTACTGCAAAGTATTTTTTAATAGTTGACGGTTCGATAAACTCTCCTCTAGATTAAAGGCAAAGCAGGAATTATCAATGTTGAATCGTTGATCTTTCCTCACCCGGATAACAGCCAACGATAGCTAGCAGTTCTATCTGCTGAGAGAGGAAACTTATATGGTAACGATCGCATCCGCTATTCAAGCTTTCGACCAGGTTCGGGACAATCCAATCCTGCTGGAGAAAAACGTTACCACAGCGATTTGTGAAGGACTAAATATCACTTTAGCGAGCTTTCAAGCCCTCTATTTGCAATATCAAAAGCATCATTTTGTGGTGGAAGGTGCAGAATTTTATTCGCTGCATCAGTTCTTTGATGAGGCATACGGAAAAGTGCAGGATCACGTTCACGCCATTGGTGAGCGGCTCAACGGTCTGGGCGGCGTTCCAGCAGCAAGCTTCACCAAACTGGCAGAACTCTGCTGCTTCACTGTAGAACCGGACGGTATTTTCTCTTGTCGAGATATGGTTGTCCATGACTTAGCAGCAGAGCAGGCAATCATTGGAGTCATTCGGCAGCAGGCAGCTCAAGCAGAGAGTTTAGGCGATCGAGCCACGCGCCTGCTCTATGAGCAAATCTTGCTGCAAACCGAAGATCGAGCGTTCCACCTGGATCACTTCCTGGCGCATGACAGCCTGACTCCGGCATTTACGCTAGCGAGTGTCAATTAGCCGTTTTTGGGTTAACCTCCCAGAGTAACGCTGCAAGGCGAAGCAGTTCCCCCTTACAGGGATTCCCCTTGTAGATATTTGGTCAAGGGCAACAGTAACTCCTCAAGTCCTTAGCCCAATTCCCCAGGGAAAATAAGTAGAGAAAATAAGCTGTCTCTCCCGTGATGGGATGGGCGGCTTTTTTGTAGAACCGGGATGCTCACACTTCATCCGATCGAGCGACTCATTCAGTTTGTACGACTGTAATTTGAACTACAATTTCCGACTGGGTCAGCAATCATAATGAGGCTGTTTGTTGTGATCACTACCGTTTATTGAAAAGGCAGATTAAGCGATCGAAAGGAATCTCAAAGTTAGGTAATTTCTGGCTTCCACAGATTAAAATTCCTTTGCTGCCAGGTTCTCAACTTTTCGCCTATGATCAGCCTAGTGCCAGCCTAGTGCAGCCTATAATCAACGGGTGATGCATGCGTTTTACGGCGATCGACAACATCGCTTGTCCAAACGTCTGCTGACCGTCAGTTGATTGGGCGAGGCAATTGGGCAGGGTGCTTGGGCAGGGTGCTTGGGCAGGATAGTAAAGTTTTGATCGGGGTTTATTAGATTGCTTTCCCTAAATCATTCGTAAACAATCTGTGCGTGAACAATCTGTGCGTAAGTCAAGTGTGACCTTTAAACCATCTGCGAATCCTGCTGCTCTGCCAAAGCGGGTTGAGCATCGTATCCTAAAAGTTTTGTAACGAAGTTCTGTTCAATTTCTGCAATTGTGCCATTCGTTGGTTTTTGCGTCTCAAACTAATTCAATGAACAAGATGATTCGCTTGTTAGAGCAAATAGTTTCTCCGGTACGGTTTTATCTGCGTGGGTTCTGGCGCAGCGTTGCGCTGTTTTCCATTACGCTTGGCCTAATTGTCGGCTGCGGTACTTCTTCAAACTCCCCCACGGCAACCACTTCGAGTCCGGCGGCGGATGGTGCAGCGGCGGGGGGCGGTGATCCCTTTACGGTCGGGATGGTGCTGGTGGGTCCGCGCAACGATTCGGGTTGGAACCAGGCACACTACGACGGAATGCAGGAAGTTCTCCAAAGAATGCCCGACCTCAAGTTTGAGTATGTGGATAAGGTCAACCCTGCCGATCGCCCCAACATCACAGGCGCACAGGTTGCTGATGATCTGATTTCTAAAGGCGCAAAAATGGTCATCTTCAACTCGGATGACTTTAAAGACGATGCGCTGGAGACGGCAAAAAAGCATTCTGATGTGGCGGTCGTTCATGCGTCGGGCGACTATGCCTGGAAAGAGGGTCAGAACTTCAAGAATCAGCCGAACCTGGGTAATATCATGGGGCGGATGGAGTACGGCAAAATGATTGCAGGCTGTGCCGCTGCCCTGGGTTCCGAGAGCGGCAAGATCGGCTACGTTGGTCCGTTGATCAACGATGAAACTCGTCGATACACTTCCGCGGCTTATCTGGGCGCAAAGCACTGCTGGGAAAACTATCGCAACAAGGCAGCGGCTGACCTGGATTTCAAAGTCACCTGGATCGGCTTCTGGTTTAACATTCCGGGTAAAACGCTCGACCCGACTAAAGTGGCAGATGACTATTACAACGGCGGCTACGATGTGGTGATGTCGGGAATTGACACGCCCGAAGTGTCTGCCCAGGCGAAGAAAGCGGCGGAGGCAGGCAAAGCCGTGAAGTATGTCCACTACGACTTTAAGGGCGGCTGCGATCTGGCTCCTGATATCTGCTTAGGCGTGCCCTACTACAACTGGGGAATTCCTTATGAGACGGCGATCCAGAAAACGATGGGCGGTGAAATGCCAAGTGAGTTTGTCTGGCTCGGTCCCGACTGGAAGGACATTAACGCCCCAGCCTCGATGATTGGCTTCCTGCCGGGGAACGCGCTAGGCGACCAGAAAGCCTCGCTGGACAAGTTCATTCAGGGCTTGGGCGATGGCAGCATTAACCCGTACAAGGGTCCGATTAAGCTCCAAGACGGCAGCACCTTTGTAGCAGATGGTAAGACGGCAACCGATCAAGAGATTTGGTATATGCCCCAGCTATTAGAGGGAATGGAAGGAGCCAGCAAGTAAATCAGCTCATAATAAAGAAAGGGGGGTCAGACCAATGGCTGATCCCTTTGCCTTTTTTCTGCCGCCTTTCAGGAATTTGCCTCTTCAGGGATTTGCTATGAGAGTTGAACTTCAGGACATCAGCAAGCGGTTCGGCACGGTTCAGGCAAACGATCGCATTTCGCTTACGGTCGAGGCAGGGAGCATCCACGGACTGCTGGGCGAAAACGGTGCGGGAAAAAGTACACTGGTCAAGATTCTCAGCGGCTTTATCACCAAGGATTCCGGTCGATTGCTGCTGGACGGTAGGGAAACCGAGATTCGCACACCCGCCGATGCGATGAAGGTCGGAATCGGAATGCTGCACCAAGATCCGCTCGATTTTCCGCCCCTAAGCGTCCTGGAAAATTTTATGGTGGGCAAGTCGGGCAGTCTGCTAATGGCTCGATCGCGGGTCGTGCGGCAGTTTCGGGAGCTAGCAGCTCAATTTAATTTTGATTTGAATCTCTACGCCAAAGTGGGCAATCTTACCGTCGGCGAACGGCAGCAGCTTGAGATTTTGCGCTTGCTTTCACTGGGCGTGAATACGCTGATTTTGGATGAGCCAACAACTGGCATTTCGGCAGCCCAGAAAGACGCTTTGTTTGCAGCAGCGCGCAAGTTAGCAGACCAGGGTAAATCGGTGATTTTTGTATCGCACAAGCTCGAAGACGTGAATCAGTTGTGCGACCGCCTCACTGTGATGCGTCAGGGTCAGGTGGTGGGAAATTTGCCCGTGCCCTGTGCTGAGGCTGAGCTAATTAACCTGATCTTTGGACATGAACTGGCTCCTCCCGTCAAACCGCCGACCCAGCGAGACCAAATTGCCCTCGATCTGGAAAACGTGATGCTGATCAGCGATCGGCTTCAGATTCGGATCGATCGGCTCACGGTGAATCAGGGCGAGGTCGTTGGCTTAGCCGGGCTCGAAGGCAGCGGTCAACAGCTTTTGCTTCAGCTTTGCGCCGGACTGCTCAAAACGCCTACCGGACAAATTTGCGTTAACGGACAAAACCTCACGCAGCAGCCTTATCCGGCGTATCTGAATGGGGGAATTGGCTACTCGCCCGCCGATCGCCTCCGAGAAGGACTGATTCCGGGTTTAACCATTCAAGAGCACGTTGCCCTGCGGACTCCTGCGAAAAGCTGGTTTATTGATTGGAAAGACATTCTGGACAAAACCCAGCGATCGATCGCCCTGTTTAACATTCGTGGCAAACCGAGCAGCACAGTCGAGCGGCTTTCCGGCGGCAACCAGCAGCGTACCCAGCTTTCGCTTTTACCTGTCCCGCTCAACCTCCTGTTAATGGAACAGCCGACTCGCGGCTTGGATATTGAGTCTACGCTGTGGGTCTGGCAGCAGTTGATTGCCCGATGCGAAGGCGGCACAACGATCTTGTTTACCTCTTCCGATCTCGATGAGATTATGCAGTACAGCGATCGGGTGATTGTATTCAGCAGTGGGAAAATGTCTCAGCCGATTGATGCTTCACAGTTGACAGTCGATCGCCTGGGACAGATGATTGGCGGTCGATTTGATGCGCTGCTCAACGCAGATAGCCCGCCTGATTACCCTACACCGGAAATTGCAAAGCAATCGACCAAGCAAAACGTCATGGGTTAGTTTCCCATCTTCTCGCCATGCCCAAACTTTCTCAATCGACTGTTTATCAAGCCAGCGCGATCGTTTTATCGCTGCTGTTTATTGCCGTTGTCATTGTTCTGGTGGGCGGTTCTCCGATCGAGGTGCTGACGAATATGTTTTCTGGGGCATTTAGCACTTCTGATCAGGTTGCGCGGGTCGTGATGACGCTGGTTCCGCTCGTGCTTTGCACCTGTGGACTGCTGTTTACCTTCACGGCTGGGCTGTATAACCTGGGCATTGAGGGACAGATTTCCTTCGGGGCGATCGCCTCCATGGTTCCGATTCAATTGTTTCAGGATGTGCTGCCGCCGTTTGTGGTGATTGTGCTGGCAATTGGGGCAGGCATTGTGGGCGGGGCATTGTGGGGACTGCTGACAGGCATCCTCAACGTCTACGGGCGCATCAATGAAATCTTTGCCGGACTAGGACTTAACTTTGTCGCCGACGGGCTGGCAATTTATCTGATTTTTGGTCCCTGGAAACGTCCGGGCGTTGCCTCCATGAGCGGCACAGAGCAGTTTAGCGAATCCCTCTGGCTACCTACCTTTGGCAGCACAGGAGCAAGTCCGATCGCCTTAATTCTGGCTCTGCTGGTGCTGGCAGCGACGATCGTGGTCATGCGCGGTACTTACTTCGGGCTGAAGCTCAAAGCGGTGGGTCAAAACCTGCGAGCCTCCTACGTTCTCGGCATCCCATCCATTCAGCAGCTTTTGAGCGCGTTTGCGATTTGCGGAGCCTGTGCCGGACTCGCGGGCGCATTGCAGGTGCTTGCCGTCTTCCATCGCTTGATTCCCACCGTTTCCAGCAATCTGGGCTATTTGTCGCTGCTGATCGCCATGCTCATCGGCTCGAATGCGTGGCTGATTCTCCCGATCGGCTTTTTCTTCAGTGCCCTCAACATTGGCAGCCTTCAACTTCCCCTCGCGCTCGATCTAGAATCCTCTCTCTCCGGCGTCATCCAGGGCACGATCGTTCTCTTCGCCCTCCTGGGACGGGGCTTCAGCCAGCGCAAACAATCGCCTACGCAACCCACAAGCTAACCCAAAAATTTGCGGCGATGGGCACGTCAGGACACCCACTCCACAAGATCCTGAATCCTATTCCCTGCTCCTCCCATTTCCCCGTCCCCTCACCCTTCCACTCATCCCCTCTCTACCCGCATGACTCCTGCCCAAATCATCGCCATTCTCGCCGTCGCGATCGCTACCTCCACGCCCCTGATTTTTGCTGCCGTTGGCGAAACGATTACCGAACGGGCTGGCGTCATCAACCTCTCTGCTGAAGGAACCATTTTGCTTTCAGCCATGGTCGGCTTTGCAGTCGCGAAAACCACTGAAGGAATGGGTACAGTGCCCTGCTTGCTGCTGGGATTTGGGGCGGCGGCGATTACGGGGGCAGCGATCGCGCTCATCGTGGCTTTTGGGGCACTGACGCTTCAGCAATCTCAGGTGGCGATCGGGTTTGTGCTGGCATTGCTCTGTGCCGATTTGTCTTCGTTTTTGGGCAACCCGTTTGTGCGAATTCCGGGGCCGGTTGTGCCCAGTTTCAAGCTGCCGCTGCTGCAAAATATTCCGCTCTTGGGACCGCTTTTGTTTCAAAGCGATTTGCTCGTGTATTGCAGCTATCTGCTGATTATTGGCACGGCGTTTTTCTTTTATCGCACCCGTCCAGGACTGATGCTAAGGGCGATCGGCGAACAGCCTGCAGCGGCATTTGTGCGCGGAACGAATGTGGTGCTGATGCGCTATCTTTATACCCTGTTGGGCGGCGCGTTGATGGGCATTGCCGGAGCAGCGTTTTCGCTCGACTTCAAAGCGGGCTGGAGTCATCGGCATACCGCAGGCTATGGCTGGATTGTATTGGCGATCGTCATTTTCGGCGGCTGGAATCCGTTACGGGCTGCGTTTGGCTGCTATCTGTTTGGCATTCTCCAATCTTTAGCCAGCGTTGCCCAAAGTGCGTTACCCAACGTTCCCACGCAGGTTCTCACCGTTGCTCCATTTGTATTGATGATTTTATTCCTCGTATTGACTTCGAGTGAATGGCTCGAACGTCTCCTCAAACGTCTTCCGCCTGCTGTCAGTCGATCGATCGGGCAAATGATTCACAGTACGCCGCCTGCCGCCTTGGGACGGGTGTTTCAGCAGGATTAAACAGGGTTAAATAGGAGGAACACGATGCAGCAAACTGTTCAGCAGAAAGCTCTAGCGGATTCTGTGATCTGGAATGACTGGTATGGGGTTGCCCGTTCCGTCGATCTTCAGCCGGGGGTTCTCGTTCCTGTGCGTCTTTTGGATGCCAATGTGGTACTTTGGCGGACTGAATCGGGTGAGGTTTGTGCCTGGGACGATCGCTGTCCCCATCGCAGTGTGCAGCTCTCTCAGGGAAAAATTGTCGATGATCGCGTCATTTGCAGCTATCACGGGTTAGCCTATGCCCCGGACGGTCGATGTGTTGATGTGCCTGCTCATCCAGATTACATTCCGCCCAAGCAAGCCTGCGTTCGCCGCTATGCCGTGCAGGAAAAATATGGACTGGTGTTTGTTTCTCTAGGAGAACCGCAGCAGGAGATTCCCGACTTTGCTGAGTGGCATGATCCGGCGTACGGTCGCGTGATTACTGGACCTCATCCCTGTAGCGCGAACGGCTATCGGGCGATCGAAAACTTCCTCGACGTGGCGCATTTCTCCTTTGTGCATGAGGGCATTTTGGGCAGCCGCGAAAAGCCGGAAGTGGGAGATTACCAGGTGACGATCGATCAGTCTGGCGTGTGGCTCCACGACATTCGCTACTGGCAGCCCGACCCCGACGGTACAGGGCAGGGTGCGTTTGTGCAGTATGACTACTGGGCACTGCGTCCACTCGTTGCCGTGCTGCGAAAGACAATGCCAAATGGACATTTGCTCAATATTTTCTACTTTGTTACACCGGTCAGCGAAGTTGAGATGATTGGCTGGATGTGCCTCACGTTCAACTTCAAAGAAGAAATGGATGAAGCTGCCGCCCAAGCATTTCAGGAAAAAGTTTTTGCTCAAGATGGTGCAAACCTGGAATCCCACTCGCCTCAACAATTGCCGCTCTATACCCCGCAGCTCGAATTTCATTTGCCCTGCGATCGAGGGTCGCTTGCCTATCGCAAATGGCTCAAACAGTTAGGCGTTACTTATGGCACGATCTGATCTAATAACGTATTAATTTGAGTTAGAAATTCTATGTTTCAGCGCATTGTTGAACTGATGTATTTTGTACCCGATCGTCATGAAGCAACCGCTTGGTATGCCAAACTATTTGATGCTCCCATCACCTATCTCGATCATCCCGATCATTTTTTTGTGTTGGTGGGTGATCAGGAAATCTGGTTTAGTGAAGCCGATCGCAAAGTCTCTGCCGGAACTGCCGGGCAGGTCGCTTACTGGCGTGTTGACTGTTTCGATACTGCACTGGAAAAAGCGATGCAAATGGGTGCAGTTTTATATCGCGGTCCGCTCGATCGCGGCGATGGAAGCTGGATGTGCCAGGTCAAAGATCCGTTTGGCAATTTGTTAGGTTTCTTTGGGACTCGACGCAGCGAGTAATACTATTCGGGTCGCGTATTCTGCTCGATTCGACTCAGTAAATCAACGATCGCAATCAATCCCTGAGTTGCTAAATAAATAATTCCAATCAGCACGACAATCAGCAAAAACAAAACCATAATCAGCGACAGCGGAACGGGTGCGCCGACCACTCGAACACTGGTTAAAAAGAAAACGACGATCGCTACAATCAACAAACAGCCGACAATTTGAAGGGTTTTGGCGATCGCAACAAAGCGAGTATAGAGACGTTCAGATTCTAAGTTTTCAGGAGTCATCATTCAACAAAAAATAAGGGCAGGCTTAGCCCACCCCTTATTCTAAAGGACTTCACTCATTCTGATGTCAAACACCGTCTCAAAACTTATGCACCAACTGCTTCTTTTGCAGCATATAAAACCTCAGCCGTAATCGATTCAATTCCTCGATCGCGGGCAAACTTTTCGGTATTTCGCTTCACTTTGCCGCGCACAAATCCGGGAATTTTATTCAGTTCGGCTAAGCCATCTTTGCTCCAGTTGAGGTCAGATTCTGCCGACATGCCTTTGGTAATCACTTCTTTGGTATCGTGACCGCCAAAGATTTCCAGCAGGTGATCTTCCATGCCCAACGTGAAGGAGTTATACACCAGATCCACAAGCTGGTTTGCGCCTTCATAGCCCACGTACGGACGATAGCCAACCGGGAAGTTCTGAATATGAATCGGAGCCGCAATCACGCCGCAGGGAATATCCAGACGCTTGCCGACGTGGCGTTCCATTTGCGTTCCAAAAATGGCGGCAGGTTCTAAACGGGCGATCGCATTTCCGATTTCGGCGTTATCTTCGCTGATTAAGATTTCATCACAGTATTCGCTGACCTGTTCCCTAAACCATTCCGCATCGTATTTACAGTACGTTCCCGCCAGCACAACGCGAATGCCCATTTCTCTTGCCAAAACTTTCGTTAAAGCAGCCGCGTGCGTATTGTCGCCAAACACGACCGCTTTTTTTCCAGTCAGGTTCTGACAGTCGATCGATCGCGAAAACCAGACCGCCTGCGACACAAATCGCGTTTGCTCATCGATAAAGGGTTCGTAATCTGCGCTGTGCCCTTGTGCGTTGACAATTTGCTGAATTGCCCGAATGCACCGTGCCGTTTCTACGACACCCATCGGCGTGATATCCACAAACGGAGTACCAAACTGCGCCTGCAAATATTCAGCGGTCATCAAGCCCAGTTCACGATAGGGTAGCAGGTTAAACCAGGCGCGCGGCAGGGTTTTCAGCTCATGCACCGAAGCCTGGTCAGGAATCACGACATTCACCTCAATGCCCAGATCGCCCATCAGCTTTCGCAGTTCGCGGCAGTCGTGCTGATTGTGGAAGCCCAGGGTTGAGATACCGATGATATTCACCGAAGGTTTCTCGGTTTTGTCGGTGATCAGTTCACCTTTTTTGCGAGCTTTGTCGATGTAGAACCGAACGATTTGCTGAAGCGTACGATCGGCTGCCTGAAGCTCATTGAAGCGATAGTGATTCACATCCGCCAGCAGCACATCGCCTTTTGCCTCGATCTGGGCACGCTCGACAAAGTTTTGCAAGTCTTCCTGAAGAATGCTGGAGGTGCAGGTTGGCGTCAGCACAATCAGATCGGGGTGCTCTTCGGCATCTTTGCGTGTGATGTTGTCCACCACTTTTTCCTGCGATCCCCGCGCTAATACATGGCGATCGACCACGCTTGTCGTCACGGGCGTAAAGTCGCGCTCTCGCTCCAGCATGGAACGCATGACGTTAAAATAATCGTCCCCCAGAGGCGCGTGCATGATGGCATGAACGTTTTTAAAGGAGCTGGCAATGCGTAGCGTGCCAATGTGAGCGGGTCCGGCATACATCCAGTAAGCCAATTTCATAAACCGAAAATCTCCGTATGCTGAGGGTCTTCACTCGACAAGGCAACGAGGCTGAGGATCAAGGTTGAAGCTGTTCTTGATTGTCTCAAACCTACGGCAAACTGGGGAAAGCACTTCTGCAGATGCTTCACATATTTTGGCGTGGAAACGATCGCTCAAACTGTTCTCCTGGTTCGGCTGCGGCGTTTTACATGTGGGGAGAAGGAGGGCGATCGGGCAATAATTCTTGATGCTTCGTTACCGATTTTCAGAGATTGCTAGCAGAGTCGGGATTAACATCGATTCGAGTGAGGCAGAGCGTAAACCGACCCTTTGTTAGAGGTCGATCGCCTTACTCAACCTTTAGCCTGAAAGAGCCGTGTCCTAAAATTTCCTCATGAATCCGATCGTTACAGTGATTTTGCTGGCTCTGATTCTGGTTACGATCGTCTCTCCATTAGCTGCGCTTGCACCCTTGATGCTGATTGCAGCGTTTAGCGTACTGGCTTGGATGGGCTGGACGATTATTCGCGCCTTTTTTACGGGAGAAGTTGAGGGACGTTAGCAGCTATCGGGAATCGCTCTCTAACTAAAAAGCTCTCTAAGAAGGGGCTAGGGATGAGGACAAATCTCACTCACAAAATTAGAACTGATCACAAAATTAAAACCGGATAGATGCAGTTTTCTGGCATCCCTTTTAGGATGGAGAGTGATCGGTTAGATCAGGCGTTCTAGTCTTTTAACGTGCCCAAAATAGGCATTTTCCAGGCTGGAGCGTCTATGGTCTAATGATCATCGTGTCGCCTATCCTCCTTCCATGACGGACTCTGCATCTCCCGATTTCTCAGAACTCACCAAAGATATTCCCGATCGCCTGATTAAGTATGCCGTGCGCTACGCCAACCATCGGGCAGTGAATCGGAATGATCTGACTCCGATGATTCGGCACTATGTCGAGATGAAGGATCAGTATCCACACGCGCTGCTGCTGTATCGGGTGGGCGATTTTTTTGAGACGTTTTTTCAGGATGCGATCGTTGTTGCCCGCGAACTGGAACTCTTGCTGACTGCAAAAGATGCGGGGCAAAAAATTGGTAAAGTTCCTTTGGCAGGTATTCCCCATCATGCGCTCGATCGCTACTGTGCCTTACTTGTCGAGCGGGGCTATGCAGTAGCAGTGTGTGACCAAACCGAGGATGCCGAAGAAGCGCAGGGGCGATTAGTGCAGCGGGAAGTCACCCGCGTGATTACGCCGGGCACTGTTCTGGAAGAAGGAATGCTAAACGCGCGGCGCAATAACTTTCTGGCAGCAGTGGTGATTGCCGGAAATCACTGGGGGTTAGCGATCGCTGATATCTCAACCGGTGAATTTTTGACGACGCAGGCAAGCGAACTCGAACAGCTCACTCAGGAACTCATGCGGCTTCAGCCCTCAGAAGTGCTGGTTCCCACCAACGCGCCGGATCTAGGCGAACTGCTGCGACCAGGCGAAAAATCTTCTCATTTGCCAGAATGTCTACCGCCTCAGTTTTGCTACACGCTGCGCCCCCAAACGCCTTTTACCCTGACCGAAGCTCGCCAGCGGATTCTGGAACGGTTCCGGGTTCGATCGCTGGAAGGCATGGGCTGTGAGCATCTGGCACTCGCAGTTCGGGCAGCAGGCGGATTATTGGAATATTTGGAAGACACTTCTGAGCGCAAGTTTGGCGAAGCTCAGGCGCAAAAAGTTCTGCTTCAGCCGCTCTGCACTTATACGATCACGGAATTTTTGACGATCGATCATCAGACTCGGCGCAATCTAGAAATTACTCAAACCGTGCGGGACGGAACCTTTCACGGGTCGCTGCTGTGGGCGATCGATAAAACGGTCACGGCAATGGGAAGTCGGGCACTGCGTCGCTGGCTGCTTCAGCCGCTGCTAGACATTGGGGCGATCGAGGCGCGACAGGACACAATTCAGGAACTGATCGAAGACGGATCGCTGCGGCAGTCGCTTCAGCATCTACTCAAGCAGATTTATGACCTGGAACGCTTGACCGGACGCGCCGGATCAGGAACGGCAAATGCGCGGGATCTGATGGCACTGGCAGATTCGCTCGATCGTCTTCCCGATCTGGCAAGCCTTGTGAAGTCGGCAAAGTCTCCTTATCTGGTTGCGCTGCAAACCGTGCCCGATATTTTGCAGGAGTTAGGCGGCAAGCTGAAAGCACACCTGAAGGAAAATCCGCCAATCCACTTGCAGGACGGTCAGCTCATTCGCGATGGCGTCAACGAAGACCTCGATCGCCTGCGGCAGCAAATCGACACCGATCAGAAATGGATCGCGGAACTGGAGACGATCGAGCGAGAACGCACTGGAATTCCGACGCTGAAGGTGAGCTTCAACAAAACCTTTGGCTATTACATCAGCATCTCCAAGGCAAAAGCAGGCGAAAAAGTGCCGGAGGGCTACACGCGCAAGCAAACGTTGACCAATGAGGAACGCTACATCACGCTGGAGCTAAAGGACAAAGAAACCGCGCTGCAAATTGCGAAGGATCAGGCAAACAAGTTGGAATACGACCTGTTTGTCAAACTCCGATCGACTGTCAGCGATCAGGCAGCTCCAATTCGGCAGGTGGCGCAGGCAATTGCGGCGATCGATGCCCTTTGTTCTCTGGCAGAAATTGCGGCGTTTCGCGGCTATGTGCGTCCCCAGATCGTGCCCACTCGTGAATTGACGATCGCAGCCGGTCGGCATCCGGTGGTCGAGCAATCGCTTCCGGCAGGATTCTTTGTGCCGAATTCGACGGAAATGGGAGGCGGAAAAGGCGAAACTGCGCCAGATCTGATTGTGCTGACAGGCCCAAACGCGAGCGGCAAGAGCTGCTATTTGCGACAGGTGGGGCTGATTCAGCTTTTGGCACAGGTAGGAAGCTTTGTTCCGGCAAATGGGGCGACGCTGGGCGTATGCGATCGCATCTTTACCCGTGTGGGTGCAGTCGATGACCTGGCAACCGGACAATCGACCTTTATGGTGGAAATGAACGAAACGGCAAATATTCTCAATCATGCCACGGCGCATTCGCTGGTGCTGCTGGATGAAATCGGCCGGGGAACGGCGACATTTGATGGACTGTCGATCGCCTGGGCAGTGGCGGAACACTTAGCCAGCGAGCTTCGCGCCCGCACAATTTTTGCCACCCACTATCACGAGCTCAATGAGCTTGCCTCAATTCTGCCGAACGTTGCCAACTATCAGGTGACGGTGAAGGAGCT
Organism: Cyanobacteria bacterium FACHB-502; assembly: GCA_014695325.1. GTDB lineage: Bacteria > Cyanobacteriota > Cyanobacteriia > Elainellales > Elainellaceae > Leptolyngbya_A. Next base: position 602,243 of record JACJNZ010000039.1, read on the forward strand.
GCCGGATCAAATCATCTTCCTGCATCAAGTACGTCCTGGTGGAGCCGATCGCTCCTATGGCATCGAAGCCGGACGACTCGCCGGACTGCCTGCCTCGGTGATCGATCGTGCCCGTCAGGTGATGACGCAGATCGAGAAGCATTCCCGGATTGCGGTGGGTCTACGGCAGGGAACACTGCCCAAAGCAGACCGAAAGGCGCAGGAGCGCAATGGTCACTATCGAACGGTGGCTGAGCCGAGTGAACAGCTTGATATTTTTGGTTGAAGCTGCGGGGAGATTTTGAGATTGGGGGTGAAAGACTAGGGCTACTTCCTTTGTCGTTTATTTTGATCGATCGCATTCTTCCCTGCCGCGATCGTGGCTATAAAAGCTTTGCCTTGAGTAAAAAGGATAGAAACTTTTGCCAATGCCAATGCCGCTCCTAGCCAGAGGTGGCAAAATGAGCAATGACTCAGCTTGCAGCAACACTGTGAAACGCCGTGAAATACTTTTTTCTTTCAGAAGGATGGACGATCGGGCGCGTGTGGGAATTTGGAGGTCTATGGAATGAAGCAGCCTGGCGGCGTAAGCCAGAAATTCAGCAAACCAATCTTTGCATCATCGAAAACAGCGAAAAGCTGTGGCTCTATCGAGTTGAGGATGAGGTAATCATGGTCGAAGTTAAGCGGATCGACTCTGACAGCAGCAAGCCCGAAGCGCGATCGATCGGTCAGGTAGTGCTGAAACGGTTGATCGATGCAGACCAAGCGATCGAAATGCTGGGCAAGTCTGAGGCTTTCTTTAAGGCAGAGACATAACTTTTGATAAAGTAGCTTGCCTAGCGCGTTGAGAATGCCTCACTAAAGCGGCGAGTAATCGGCTCTAGCAGGAAGGTCAACACCGATCGCTGGCGAGTCACAAGTTCTGCGGTTGCCGCCATACCGGGCGCAAACGGAACCTCGCGACCCTGCACTTGCATCGCTACTTGGTTAAGCTTGACCCGCGCTGAGTAAACCAAGCCTAAGTCCCTATCCAGCGTGGCGTTGGGGCTAATTTGCAGCACTTCTCCATCGATCACACCGAATTCCTGAAACGGAAAGGTTGCTAGCTTTACTTTTGCCCGCATTCCCTCATGGATAAAACCAATGTCACGGTTCAGGACTTTGACTTCCAGCACCAAGTTTTGACCTTCCGGCAAAATGGACAGGAGTTCCTCCCCAGGTTCAACCGATCGCTCTGCCACACTCGTCTGAATGTTATAGATCTTGCCGGCAATGGGAGCGGTAATTACTTGCCCCTCGCTGCGGAGCTGTGCCTGCTTGAGTTGACCTTCCACGTTTGAGAGTTCTTCACGCCGTTGGTTGAGCTGGGTGAGAATCTCGCTCTGCCGCTGGGAGCCGAGCTGCTGACGGGCTTGTTGTGCGCCCTGATATGCTTGCTCTGCCTGGCGAATTGCTTGCTGTTGCCCTGCGATTTCTTGTTGCAGTGTGGAGACCCGATCTTGAGCTTCAGTGAGCCGATCCTTTGCCTCCAGATAATCAAAGCGGGGAATTGCGCCGTCAATTAATCCGCGCAGGCTGGATTCTCGCTCCTGGGCATTGGTGAGCTGGGTGCGAGCATTTACCAAATTTTCTTGCAGTTTAGCAAGCTGGGTGCGGGCTTCTTCGATCGCAGCAGCCTGTCTCTGAACTTCGGTGGCGGCGGTTGCTTGGCGGCTATCAAACTCTCGCAGCCGGGCTTCAAGGAGCTGATTTTGTAGATTGCTGCCCGCATCCATTTTGCCCGATCGCTCGGCTTCCAGACGGGCAATGTCTTGCTTAATCAAGTTTGCTGCCTGAGCCAGTCGCGTCACTTCAGATTCTGACAGGGTGAGGTCTTGCTCAATCAGCACATCACCCTTTTTAATTTCATCGCCCTCTTTGACCTTAATTTCTCGAATTACGCCACCTTCCAGTGCCCGTACGGGTCGCACTTGAGCAGCCGGAATCAGTTCGCCCTGAGTCACTGCTACTTCGTCTACTTTGCTAAAGTATGCCCAGCCCAAAGCTCCCAAAACGAGTGCCGTTAGCGTTCCTGCCAGCAGACGAGTATAGAGCGGCGGCAGTTCTCGTACCGCTTTGCCCAGCTCATAGGACAAATAATCTTCCGGGTTGACAAACTGCTGTCGCGTCTGGCGAGCTTGAGCCGGATTGTTTTGGTTGGCATCCATAGGATTCAGGCGAGAAAAGGAATGGGGAGGAAAACAAGGGAGTCAGGCAGAGTGTACCCATATCTGCTGCAATAAAACGGGGGCGTCAGCGTTCCACCCATTCTATCGCCGTCGTTTGGCTTCGCTGCGAATTAGTAGACGATCGTTGAGCTGGTTAAGTTCTTCAGCGCGTTCTGTTCATCTTCTAAGCCGAGCGCATGACTTCAAACTGCTTCAACCCTTCGAATGGTTCGTGGTTTACCGTCACTTCCTTCACGATCGCCGCAGGGGGACCCTGATGACACCAGCGCAGCATTTCCTCAACCTGATAGGCTGCCCCTTCAAACACTGCCTCGACTCGCCCATCGCGCAAATTTCGCACCCAGCCATTCAGCTTTAGCAGTTGCGCCATGTCCCAGGTTGAAGCCCGATACCCCACCCCCTGCACTTTGCCCGCCACAAATACATGAACGCGAATCTGATCGTCTAAAGATAAACTCATCGATCGCCTCCGACTCAAACCATTCCAGAACTACCGTGATTGCCAATGCTCCATATCACCTGCTCATCCCCTTATCTCCCCATCTCCTCGCCTCCCCACTTCCCACTTCCTCCCGCTCCCATCCCCCTATAACTTCTCCTCCAACGGCTTACAAAACGCTTCAATCCCCGTCTTCACCACATAAATTGCGATCGGCGTTGCTAAAGCCGAGGGTAGCGTCGTTTCGACCGAGAGTGCCCGTACCAGTTCAACCACTGACCCCTTGGCAAGCGAAGGTTTTGCGTCCGATTGGCAGATAAACACGCGCCACCGCTTCGCCAATCCATCCAGCCACTGATCCGATCGATTCGGCTCCTGTCCAACCTGGAGTGCCAGTGTAATCGCAGCATCTTCGAGATCGCCGTCGCAGTCTTCGATCATGTCCAGAGTACGCAGGGCAATCGGGTCTGCGGCAAGCTGCGATCGGAATTGGGCAATTTCGGCGAGGGTAAGGATGAACATGAAGGCGGAGGGGTAGAGGGGTAGAGAGATAGAGGGGTAAAGCAGTAGGTGAGGAGATGAGGGGGTTAGCGGCGGGTGCTCAGTAAGCCGTTGACGATCGCTGTGCCGACGGTGGCAAGGATAAGGAACCAGATCAGGCTACCTGGAACGAAAGTGAGAATGCCTAGACCGCGCAATACCCAAATGAAAACGGTGAGCAAAAGACAGGCAAGAAAAATGGTGGTCTCGGGACGCAGGGATTTCAGCATGGGGCATTATTGGGACATTTCTTGGGCTTTGGCTCTAAGTCGCGGAAGGCTAACAGGCATCATTAGGCAATTTTTGGCAGGGAACACTAGAGGAGGGTTCTACCGATTGCGAATGCCTGCCAGAATGCCTGCACCAATCGACAGCAGCACCACTGCCCAGATTGCAGGCTCTGGTACTCGGACATTAAAGGCTTGCAGCATGAGCACGATCGCCATCATGACCAGCAAGATTCCAGCAATATACAGAAAGATCGTAACGCCCAGATTGGGGGAATGCCTCACACCATGCCTCCTGCAAACAGGAAATAGACGGGAATTGACGCAACCTATTTTGACATGGGGGTGTAGAGATTGAGCAGGACAGGCAGACAATTTGCCCAGCGGCGATCGAAACTAAAAGGCGATCCCCCGATAGAATTGCTGTGTTAGCGGCAGAAAGTTTGCGAGAATTTTACAATTGCTCACCCGATTGGCGGTTGTATCTTCAGTTGACAGCGACTACAACGGACTGTAGGTCAGCCTGATAGCAAGAAAGGGTTTCGTGAATAAGCCGCTTGAGTCTGGCAGATCGTGCAGTGAGGAGAGCAGTGAGGAGAAATGTATGGGAAGTATGCTGGCATCTGCCTTGATCGATCCGGTGCAGTTCAACGATTCAGACACGCTGGGGATTGATTCCCGTCGCAATCAGGACAGGCTGCTCAATGGTGAGGTGCTGCTGCAAACTCGATCGCACTCGCTTTGGGGCGGAGCCGTTACCACGCAAATCTATTTGCCCATCGATCGATCGCTGGCATGGCAGCAAATTACAGACTATCCGCGCTGGGTGCAGTATTTCCCCGATATGACGCGTAGCGAAGTTCTGAGCGTCAGCAGTTCCCGGCAGGATAAACGACTGTATCAGGTTGCCCGCAAAGCGTTTTTCCTGTTCGCAGCCCAGGTCGAAATTTATCTTAAAGTGTTTGAAACGGCGCAGACAACCTGGCAGCAAATTCAGTTTCAGCTAGAGCAAGGCAGCTTTAACGACTTTAGCGCAACCCTGAAGCTGCATGATTTTTATCAAGGTACACTGCTCACCTACTCAGTACAGGCAACGCCGATGATCCCGATTCCGACCCAGTTCATTCAGGAAGCGATCAAGCTAGATTTGCCCAACAATATGCGGCAAATGCGGCGTGTCCTTTGTCAGTTACCTGCATGACCTGCTACCTGCATAACCAGTTACCCGCATGACGATCGTTCTTACTAACGACGACGGCATCGACGCGCCCGGAATTCGATCGCTGAAACGGGCGGTGAGTGAGGCTGCAAGCCAACAAGCGATCGTCGTTGCGCCCAAATTGCCCCATTCTGGCTGCGGGCATCAGGTGACAACCCATCGCGGCATTCACGTCGAGCGACGATTCCCTCCTGGAGAAACTGCGGAGCAACCAGATCGGGAAATTGCGATCGAAGGAACTCCGGCAGACTGCACCCGGATTGCGGTGACGCAGCTCTTTTCTCCTGTGGACTGGGTGATTTCAGGGATCAATGCCGGGGGCAATTTGGGGGCAGATGTATATATCTCTGGAACCGTTGCGGCAGTCCGCGAGGCAGCGTTTCACCGGATTCCGGGAATTGCGATTTCTCACTACATTCACCGCAGACGGGCGATCGATTGGGCGTTGGCAGAGCGGCTCACCGTGCGCGTCCTGGAAAAGCTGATGTCGCTGCCGCTCGAACTCGGCACGTTCTGGAATGTCAATCTGCCCCATCTGGAAGCGGGAATGCCTGAGCCGGAAATCGTCTTTTGTCCGCTCTGCACCCAGCCTTTGCCCACAAGCTATCGGCAAGAGGGCGAGTATCTGTATTACGCTGGGGACTACAGCCAGCGCGATCGAGATGCAGATTCAGATGTTGCTGTTTGCTTTGATGGACAGATTGCTGTGTCGCAAATTCGGGTTTGAGGGCAAACTAATAGAAAAGTTTGGGTTTCGGCTGTTCTAAACTGCTGTTCCTGGGCTGGATGTTTGTTTCTTATTTCTGCGCCGTCTCTCTTCCTATGACGAATGCTTTTTCGGGTCGAACTGCTCTGCTGCTGTCGAGCCTGGGTCTGGTGCTGCTGACAGGATGCGATCGTCGTTTGATTCAGGCATTTTCTCCCGTGCCGCCTGTGGTGTCAGCCTCTCCAGTAAATTCCCCAGCAAATTCTCAGACAAAAACCATTGCGGCTCCAACAACCGCGGCTGCGGGTCAAACCTCTAGAGCCTATGCTCAAGCACTCGATCGGGCAAAAAGTGCCGCTGGCATCGCGCAGTCTGCCCAGTCAAAAGACGATTGGCAGTTGGTGACAAATCGCTGGCAGCAGGCGATCGATCTGATGAAAACCGTGCCCCAGTCTAGCAAAGAATATTCCCAGGCACAGCAAAAATTGAAGGACTATCGCCGCGCTCTAGCTCAGGCACAGCAGCAAGCGAACCGTGCTAATTTGCCGAAAGATCCCGATGCGATCATTGTTTTGCCTGCTCCTCCACCTCCACCCGCTCCTCGTCCGGTGACACGGGCTACTGCAACTCCGGCTCGACCTCCTGCGGCAGCCAATCCATCCAGTCCTCGCGCCTTTTCTGCCCCGATCGTGCGGCGAGCAGGCAATACGCCCGTGATTCGCGTCACGTTTAATGGTAGTCAGCCTTTTGAGATGATTCTAGATACGGGAGCAAGCGGCACATTGATTACGCGGCAGATGGCAAATGCTTTGGGCGTTGTTCCAGTCAGTGAAGCAGTCGTCAATACTGCCAGCGATCGCAGCGTTTCTTTTCCGCTGGGCTATGTGCAGTCGATCGAGGTAGGCGGGGCAGTGGCTCAAAATGTTCTGGTGGCGATCGCCGGACCCGAACTGGATCTTGGACTGCTGGGACACGATTTCTTTGGTCACTATGACATTATGATTCGTGCTGATCGCGTGGAGTTTCGAGAGCGGCAGAGCCAGGGATAAGCGAAGGCGATGAGCGTTAAGGCATGAACGTCGGGTATGAGCAACAATCATAGGCAAGACGATTCTTAAGAAGCGGGATAGGATCAAAAAACAACCCACCCTCAAACGCGCTATGTCTCGCCGCCGCTCCAGCCGGATTTTTGCTCAACCCCTGACCGTGCTGGTTGTGGGGCTATTTGTTCTTGCTTTTGCGATCGCGCTGCTCCGGCTTTTGTTGCCTTTTCTGATGCTGGGTAGCGTAGCTTACATAGGCTGGCGATTTTGGCAGTGGCAGCAGCAGCGAAGTCAGGAACAGGAGGAAGCCCGACAGGCGAGGGAGAGACAGCTTGACGGAATTTTTTACCGTCTGGTGCAGGAGCATCGCGGTGAACTGTCTGTGCTTGATTTTGCAATGGAAACCCATTCATCTGCCGAATTTGCCAAGCAGTTTCTCGATCGAAAGGCGATCGAATTTGACGCGCAGTTTAAAACGACGCTAGAAGGGCAAGTGCTGTACTGCTTCTACAGCCAAAAAATTCCTGCCCAGCCTGCTTCGCCCAGACATGAAACAGAATTATCTGAAAGACCGGAGCAGAATTAACCGGGCATAAGTTTGTTTTGCTAAAGTTTTGTTTCCAGGATTTTCACTGCTCTAACGTTTTGTAACGGTTCTGCAAGTCCCCACTCCAGGCGAGGGATCTGAGAGTGATAAGCTAACAAACGTGCTGAACGATCGATTTAACAAAAGTGGAGTTGAGATGACCGGATCACAACAAGTTCCTTACTTGCTGCGGGCTGCGCGAGGTGAAGTGTTAAATCGTCCGCCCGTGTGGATGATGCGGCAGGCGGGACGCTATATGAAAGTCTATCGGGATTTGCGCGACAAGTATCCCTCGTTTCGGGAGCGATCGGAGAATCCCGACATTGCGGTAGAAATTTCGCTTCAGCCCTGGCGTGCTTTCCGTCCAGACGGCGTGATTTTGTTCTCCGATATTCTGACTCCGCTTCCCGGAATTGGCATTCCCTTTGACATCATTGAAAGCCGGGGACCAATCATCGACCCGCCCATTCGCTCTCAAGAGCAGATCGACAAACTCACTCCGCTCGACCCCGACGCTTCGCTGCCCTTTATCCGCCAAATTCTGCAAACGCTGCGCGGGGAAGTTGGCAATGAAGCTGCTGTGCTGGGCTTTGTCGGCGCACCCTGGACGCTAGCGGCTTATGCAATTGAAGGCAAAAGCTCTAAGGACTACACCATTATCAAGAGCATGGCTTTCTCGGAGCCTGCAATGCTGCACTCCTTCCTGGGCAAAATCGCAGACTCGATCGCCACTTATGCCTGCTATCAGATCGACTGCGGCGCACAAGTCGTCCAGATGTTTGATTCTTGGGCAGGCCAGCTCAGCCCTCAAGACTACAAGGAGTTTGCCCTTCCTTATCAGCAGCGTGTTGTGCAGCAGGTGAAAGCAACTCACCCCGATACACCTATGATTCTCTACATCAGCGGCAGCGCAGGCGTGTTGGAACTGATGGGTCAGTCGGGTGTAGATATTGTCAGCGTCGACTGGACAGTAGACATGGCAGATGCCCGGCGGCGGTTAGGACCGAATGTGGGCGTTCAGGGCAATATTGATCCCTGTGTCCTGTTTGGTTCGCAGCCGTTTATCCGCGATCGAATTATCGACACGATTAAGAAAGCCGGAAACCGGGGACATATCCTCAACCTCGGGCACGGAATTCTGCCCAAAACCCCAGAAGAAAACGCTGCCTATTTCTTTGAGACGGCAAAGCAAATCGATAAGCTTCTGGTGAGTGCATAATCTATCGGTCTTTTAGACTCCCGTAAAACAAACGATGTAAGCAGCGGTGTTTCTGCTGTACTCATCCCCTTAGTCCCCCACACCTGGGGGATTTTTTATTGGGAAATTGCCCTAATTCGCTTCGTTAAGCAATCGGTGTTAAGCAATCCGTGACTAACCTTTTATATCCCGGTAGGCAAAGGATAACTTTAAGCAGTACAATTGAACTATAAAGCGGTGGGAGGAAACAAGCTGCTGGATTGCCTGAAGAATCGGACTGAAATCATCTGCTGTAATCATGGAATGCCGGAAATGAGCCGCAACATCAACTTTTACCAAAACGTGCTGAAGCTTGAAGTCCTCAATTGCTACGAGGCTGAGGGGCAGTTGAGCTGGGCGTTACTGAGAACAGGAGAAGTAGAGTTTATGGTCGTTGGGGCAGAACCGACCGAGAACGACGATCGCGACCTGCTCATTTACTTTCAGACAGAAGATATGCCGCTTGTTCAGCATGCCGTACAAACTGCAGGTTATTCCCTTGAAGCATTTCGCGAAGCGATTTATGAACCTGCGTATGAACTAGTTCGTCAGCATCAGCATCAAAAAGCCGCCGCCGCCGCCTAAACTCTCCCTGCCCTCCCCATCCCCTCATCCCCTGACCCCCTCGTTCTCCTTTTTCCCCGAACCTCCGCAACGCTGATACGATGAGAAAGGAGAGTCATCACAGCCAATAGATCTATGTCCCTGGACAACCTGCGCGATCTTTATCAACAGGTGATTCTGGAACGCTACAAAAAGCCCCGGAATCGCGGTAAAACTGACCCGATCGATCGCTATCAAAAAGGTCACAATCCCTCTTGCGGGGACACGATCGAGCTAACCCTGCATCTGAGTGAGGCAGGCGATCGCATTGAGGACGTGAAATTTGAGGGCGAAGGCTGTGCGATCGCAATGGCATCAGTTGATCTCATGGCAGACGCGCTGCGTGGCAAAACTGTCACTGAGGCTTTAGAAATGGTGCAGCGGTTCCAGGCAATGATGCGCGGCGAAGCCGAATTTCCGCAGGAGCTTCGCAAGCTAAACGTGATGCAGGGCGTAGCACAGTTTCCCGTACGGATTAAATGCGCGAATTTGTCCTGGCATACCCTGAAGGCGGCGATCGAACTTGCCAAGGACATTCAGCCTGCGGGCTTTGTCAGTAACGAATAATTTTTAAGAATAAGTTCTCGGTTCTTCTGTTTCCTTTCTTTTGATCATTATTGAGTCATGCTAACGACTTCTGCTTTCCTTCAATACGCTCAATGGACTGCGATCGCCGCGCTGGTGCTAGCAGGTTTGACGGGGCTGGCTTTTCTGCTGAAGTGGGGCATTCGCTTCCGTCTGGTGGGCGTGACGGGCTTTACGCTGGTGCTGGCAGTCGGTCTGTTTGCGCTAGGGGTGGTTCCCTTTACCCGCGTAAGGATTCCGGGAGCAGTGCGCTTTTCGACGGTGTACGATGCGGGTTCGACGCTGGCGGTGATTGCCGTACCACCCACCGTGACTGAGGAGCAGCTTGAAGCAACGCTCAAACAGGCAGCGTATGATTTGTATTCCTACGGACGGCTCAGCCGGGGCGATGAGAAATTGCTGATTCGGGCAAGGACGATCGTGCATCCAGAGCCAGGATTAAGCCAGTTGCTCGTTGTGGGCGAAGTGCGGCGATCGCTCGAAGTGCGAGACGATGAGGAGATGGCAATTCACGTTTTTACTGAAAATCTGGCAAAGCTACCGCAGCCTGAATCTAGTGCTGCAAGCTGATTTATCCAGTAACTTGCCGAGGCGAGATTCCGTTGCCCTGTAGTAAAGTGGTCTATAGTTTCGATTGACTTTTACCTGATTTTTGTACCTTTTGCCTGTTCTATGACTGATTCTGATTTATCGCTTCCTGTGTTGACGATCGCACCTGCTCAAGTTGCCAGAGGCACAGGAATTCTGGCGCAGATGGGAAGTGCGATTGCCCGGTTTGGTCAGCGTTTTCTGGTGATTGGCGGCGATCGATCGCTGGCGGTAATGCGTCCTTTGCTGGAGCCGATCGCAATCGAACAGGGACTTGCCCTGGCAGAAGCATCCTACGGACGGGATTGTAGCGAGGCAGGAATTGCAGCACTGCGGCAGGCGGCGGCAGACCATCAGGCAGAAGTAATTATGGGGGTTGGTGGCGGTAAAGCATTGGATGCAGCAAAGCTCGTGGCGCATCAGTGCAATTTGCCGATCGTCACCATTCCGACCTCCGGGGCAACCTGCGCTGCCTGGACTGCGCTCTCAAATGTATATTCTGACGAAGGCGCGTTTCTCTACGATGTGCCTTTGCCCCACTGCCCAAATTTGCTGATTCTGGACTACTCGATTGTCGAAACGGCATCGCGCCGCACCCTGGTTGCAGGGATCGGGGACGCACTGGCGAAGTGGTATGAAGCATCGGTGAGCAGCGGACATTCTGACCAGACTTTAATTATTGGGGCAGTACAGCAGGCACGGGTCTTGCGAGATTTGCTGCTGCAAAAGTCGATCGAGGCTCTGAAGTTGCCGGGGAGTGCCGTTTGGCGAGAAGTGGTCGATGCCTCGGTGCTGATGGCGGGGGTCATTGGCGGCATGGGTGGAGCGCAGTGTCGAACTGTGGCAGCTCACGCGGTTCACAACGGGCTGACGCATCTCTTGCAAAGTCACGGCACACTGCACGGGGAAAAAGTCGCCTTTGGCATTCTGGTGCAGCTTCGGCTGGAAGAAATGGTGCAGGGCAGTATCCTGGCAGCCACGTCAAGACAGCAGCTTTTGAAGTTTTACGGTGAAATTGGGCTACCGCAAACGCTGGCAGATTTGGGACTGATTAACGTAACGCTGGCAGACCTTCAGCGATCGGCAGAAATTGCCTGTCGTCCCAGTTCAGATATCCACCGTTTGCCTTTTACTGTCACGCCCGATCAGCTTATGGCGGCGATGGTGTCTACAACGGCTCCCAGTGAGGCTCGAAACCAGAGCATCAGCCACCTTAGAAATTCGGTTGCGGCAGATGCGATCGATTCCCCTTCTGAAGCATCTTCTGTAAACGAGGTGAAGCCATGACGCTGAGTTGGATCACCCCGGCTGAACGGCTGCAAGCCCTGCCTCCTTACGTCTTTGCTCGACTGGACGAACTGAAAGCCCGCGCCCGCGAAAAAGGTCTGGACTTGATTGATCTGGGCATGGGCAACCCCGATGGAGCCACCCCAGAACCGATCGTCGAAGCGGCAGTTCAGGCGCTCAAAAATCCGGCAAACCATGGTTATCCGCCCTTTGAAGGCACGGCAAGCTTTCGTCGCGCCATTACCGACTGGTACTATCGCCGCTACAATGTGGCACTTGACCCGGACGGTGAGGCACTGCCCCTCCTGGGTTCCAAAGAAGGGCTAGGACATTTGGCGATTGCCTATATCAATCCGGGCGATTTAATCCTGGTTCCCAGTCCGTCTTACCCGGTGCATTTTCGGGGTCCGGTGATTGCAGGCGGCAAGATTCATCCGATCGTTCTGTCAGCAGAAAACGACTGGCTGATTGACTTAACCAAGATTCCCGATGCCGTTGCGGAACAGGCAAAAATTTTCTTTTTCAACTATCCCAGCAACCCTACCACCGCGACTGCCCCCCGCGAATTCTTTGAAGAGATTGTCGCCTTTGCCCGTCGCTACGAAATTCTGCTGGTTCACGATCAGGCGTATGCAGAGCTGGCGTTTGACGGTTTCCAGCCGACCAGTCTCTTAGAAATTCCGGGCGCAAAAGATATTAGCGTCGAGTTTCACACCATGTCTAAAACCTACAACATGGCAGGCTGGCGAGTCGGCTTTGTAGTGGGCAATCGCCATGTGATTCAGGGACTTCGTACGCTGAAAACCAATCTGGACTACGGCATTTTTGCAGCCCTTCAGGCAGCTGCTGAAACCGCTCTTCAACTTCCGGATCACTATGTGCATGAAGTTCAGGAGCGCTACCGTACCCGCCGTGATTTCCTGATTCAGGGCTTGGCAGACCTGGGCTGGAACATCCCTAAAACCAAAGCCACGATGTATTTGTGGATTCCCTGTCCCTCTGGCATCAGCTCCACTGATTTTGCCCTATCCGTGCTTCAGCAGACGGGCGTCGTTGTCACTCCGGGCAATGCCTTTGGTGCGGGCGGCGAGGGCTATGTGCGAATTAGCTTGATTGCAGACTGCGATCGGCTTCAGCAAGCACTCGATCGCTTAAAGCAAGCCGGAATCCGCTATTCGTAAAATGTCCTCCTTCGATCGCCTCTTCGACACCATTACCGAACTCGTCCTCTGCCACTCTCCCAGCGGTGCAGAGCAGGAAATCAACGACTATTTACTGCGGCAGTTTGAAGCACTGGGAATCGAAGCCTGGATCGATGCGGCGGATAATGTGATCGCGAAAATTTCAGCAGGTTCCAATGGGGATTCTGCTGAGGCAAAGCGATCGATTGCCATCACCGCCCACAAAGACGAGATCGGCGGCATTGTGAAATCGATTGAATTAGACGGGCGGCTGCACGTTCGCAGGTTGGGCGGCGCGTATCCCTGGGTTTATGGCGAAGGCGTGGTTGATATTTTGGGCGATCGATCGACGGTGAGCGGCATTCTCAGCTTTGGGTCGCGTCATGTGTCGCACGAGTCCCCTCAGAAGGCATTGCAGGAAGATAAGCCCCTGACCTGGGAAGCTGCCTGGGTTGAAACCAAACGATCTGCGGCAGAGCTGGCGGAGACGGGTGTGCGACCAGGAACGCGAGTGGTCATCGGAAAACATCGCAAGCAGCCTTTTCGCCTGAACGACTACATCGCCAGCTACACACTGGACAACAAAGCCTCGATCGCCATTCTGCTGTCCCTGGCGGAGACGCTCAAGCAGCCTGCAATGGATGTGTATCTGGTGGCTTCTGCCAAAGAAGAAGTTGGGGCGATCGGTGCAATGTATTTCACCCAAAAACAGTCTTTAGATGCCCTGATTGCTCTCGAAATCTGCCCCCTCTCGGCGGAATACCCGATCGAAGACGGTACAACCCCCGTGTTGCTGGTGCAGGATAGCTACGGCATTTATGATGAAGCCCTCAACGCCCAGCTTCTACAAGCTGCCGATCGCCAGAATCTCTCGCTGCAAATGGCAGTTCTGAGCGGGTTTGGCAGCGATGGCTCGATCGCGATGAAATTTGGTCATGTGCCCCGTGCTGCCTGTCTCAGCTTTCCGACACAAAACACGCACGGTTATGAGATTGCCCATCTGGGCGCGATCGACCACTGTGTGGCGGTGCTGCGATCGTTCTGTGAATCTCAACGATGAATCTCTGGCATAAATTGTTATTTAAATCGTGAGGGGAAATCCTCCAGGGGGCTGTTTCTGCCTCGGCTACAATTCTCTAGAATGAAGGCAATTTTAATTCCTTGCGAACCGCATCGCTAAGTGCTTATGGTTACAACCGTTGCAGATGTTATGACCGCAGATCCAATCGTGGTCAAGCCAGAAACACCGCTTAATGAAGCGATTCAAATTCTGGCAGAGAAACGAATCAGCGGTCTGCCTGTGGTTAACGACAGCGGCAGTCTGGTGGGCGTTATTTCTGAAACTGACCTGATGTGGCAGGAAACCGGAGCTACCCCACCCGCTTATATCAAAATTTTGGACAGCGTCATTTATCTGGAAAATCCTGCCCGCTACGAGCGCGAACTGCACAAAGCCCTGGGGCAAACGGTCGGCGAAGTTATGACCGATCGCGATATTGTCACGATCAAGCCCGACAAATCCTTGCGCGAGGCAGCTCAGCTCATGCACGATCGCAGCGTTCATCGATTGCCCGTACTCAGCAACGACGGTAAATTAATTGGCATTCTCACCCGCGGCGACATTGTGCGCTTTATGGCAGCGCAGCAGGGTATGGGAGAATAGCTAAAAACTCAAAATTGACGATTAAAAAATGAGCGTTACCCCCGAATCTGTTCAGGAGCTTTTAAGTTCAGAAGACTTTGGACATCGGTTGAGCGGTGTCAATCAACTTCGTCAGATCGAACCGTCGATCGCCTTTGACCTGATCCAGCCGCTGGTGGTCGATCGCAATGTACGAGTGCGATATGCGGCAGTGAGCCAGCTTTCGAGCTTGGGGCGACAAAATCCCTCCACAGCGCTCGAAATTCTACGTCGTGCCCTCACCGAAGACCCTGAACCCGATGTGCAAGCAGCAGCCGCAGACTCAATCGGTGCATTAAAGCTAACAGAAGCATTCAATGATCTTCAGCAGCTTTACCATCGCTCCTCAGAGTGGCTGGTGCAGTTCAGCGTGATTGCGGCACTGGGCGAACTGGGTGACCCGCAATCGTTTGATCTGCTCCAAACCGCTCTCCAATCCGAGAATGAACTGGTAAAAACGGCAGCGATCGGCTCGCTTGGGGAATTGGGAGACGATCGGGCAGTTAACTTACTTCTACCCTATATCTCAGATTCAGACTGGCAAATTCGCTACCGAGTGGCTCAAGCACTCAGCCGTTTCAATCATCCTGAAGCGCGGTCTGCACTGGGGCGGCTTGCTCAGGACGAGATGCAGGCAGTCGCTCAGGAAGCTCAGAGCTATCTGGCAAAGTAGACTGGGTCAATTCTTAGCAGGATCGCAATCTTGTAGGGTGGCAATGGCTTATTACCGATCTGTTTAATCACTCGTAGAATTAATCAGTCGTAGCAGTCCTGCCTTGCCCCCAAGTTCCTAATGCTGGGGGACTTTGAAATTCGGAAGAGTAGGGTTCTCCCAAGGGTGGCTACCGTATACAATCATCTGTGGATTGCCCTCCCAATTTTGTTAGCCTTTCAACCTCATGCTGGAGGCTTTCCACTGCTCAAAGTTCCCCATTTATAGAAGATTTAGGAAGCTGCAACGCAAACTTCCTCTCACCCATCAAAACTTAGACAAGTGACATCGATCGCATTTGCTGACGGTAGTTCAGGTAATCGTTGGCTGTAATAGTTTTGTTACAAAGTTTTAAATAAACCTCATTGACCCAGGGAATATCCGTCTGAACGTCTTTTGATCGATCACCATGATGATAATGCTCAGTTTGAACCACAGCTGCTGCTTTCTCAGCGAGAGAAACATTCAGTGATAGTGCAGTGACAAGCTGGACAACTTCTTCTAACGAAAACTGCATCAAACGATCATAGTTCAGGAGGTGAAGCGGATAACGTCGTGTGAAATAGACTGCTGCTAGATTAAATTGAAGCCAAAGATGCAGATGTTGATCGATCGTCCACCCTTCCCATTGATGAAATAACTTCTGATTTGAGTGTAGAAATCCAGCGGGCGATCGAAACGGTTGAACAACCTGAATTGAATAGCCTCGCGCTAGCAAAACAGGCTCCCAGATGGGAAACGTGAGTGAAATTCTTGGATCTTTAATACCGATGATGAAGTCTTGCGAATCTGCTGCTGCGATCGGCTTGAAAGGGAAACTGGTTCGCACCACCTGATCGTGCCATTCATTCTGAATCAATCGATGAATGTCTGCCTGAATCGCCTGAATCTGCGGCTGGATTTTAGGAGCCATAAAGTCAGCTTCGAGTGGCAGAAAAAAATCGATGTACTGATGACCGATCGCCTTCACAATCTGATTATTCAGTTCGTTTACCCATGGCAACTCAAAGAAGATCGGATTGTGATCAAACTGAATAAATCGATCGCGGTCTCCAAACTGCACGCTAAGTTCTGACAGTACATGGCTGGTGACAGAAGTGCCGCTGCGCTGTGCCCCTAAAACAAAAATTGCCCGCTTCATCAGTTCTGTAAGAGAAAAACAGATTTTCTCACAGCATAGGCAGACTGTTCAGGATTTGAGTATCTGCTCAAAGAAGGAGCTTGCTTTGCAGAATAACCGTCGGCAACTTTAGCTGTTGACTGACACCACTTCGCGTTCTGGCAACGTTGTCTCTAGCCTCAGGCAATTGCGCCCGTTCACCCGCAGCCGGTACTCAACTCGATCCATCAAACGATTGAGAATCAGCCAGCCATAGCCCCCTTCCTGCTTATCTTGAGGAATTGGCGGCAAATAGGTTGAAAGGTCAAATCCCTGCCCGTGATCCCAAATTTCGAGTTGTAGGTTTCGTGCTTTCAGTTCGACCTTGATCATGACAGGCAGATCGGGCTGACCCTGATGAGCATGACGGACAACATTGGAGTAAGCTTCGACCAGAGCCAGCCGCAGCCGACAAGAGTGACGCTGCCAATCAACCTGTTCCTCAAGCTCCAGTGCGAGAGAATTCAGCAGCCAGTTCTCAATAATTGTTAGAAATCTCAAGTCGCTGGGAACTTGAATCTCGGTTCTCATACGCTAAAGCACCTCCAGAGTAAGTAGCGTTTGGTCGTCGTCCTGCACTGGGCAGTGACCGCGAATTTCTGCTAAAACATCGCCCAGATCAAAAGACGATCGCTGACGCAGGATCTCCCAAAGTCCGGCTGACCGCAGCAGCGGCAGAGCACTAGGAAAATCGCTGGCTCCAGGAGAACTGCTTTGGATTGCGGTGTCGCTCAACTCAGCTTCTGTAATGCCATCGCTCACCAGCAGCACCACGTCGCCCGGATTGAGCATTTGCCGGCCAGACTCGGCCTGCCAAAGCGGCAAGATGCCCAGCGGCACACTCCGTACTTTGAGATAGGTGGGTGCAGTTTCCTCCTGTCGCGATCGAGACCAGACGATCGGATAGACATGACCCGCATTCGCATAAACAAACTCTCCCGTTTCTGGGGTGTAGCAGCCGATCGCGATCGTGATCAGGCAACTGCTGCCAACTAGCTCTTGAAACAGGCTGTGGTTTAACTTTTGCAGCACTTCATCCGGCGTGGGCAGCATGTCTTGGCTCAGTTCTCGCCGCAGCAGCGAAATCGCGCTTGCCATTAGCAGGGCTGCCGGAACACCTTTGCCAGAAACATCGCCCACTGCGATCCATACATGACCGTCGGGATGCTCGTACACCTCAAAAAAGTCACCGCCGATCTCCTGCGCCGGAATCGTTACCGCCTGGACTCTTGCCTGCTCTAGTTCCGGTAGGGTTTGCCGCAGTAGACTCGCCTGCACCTGCCGGGCAATGGCAAGCTGCGATCGCATCTGTTCAGTTTGAACCTGAAGCTGCTGATAAAGCTTTGCCTGAGAGAGGGCTAGGGCGACCTGTGCCGCGACCGTCTCAATTAAATCAAGGTCTTCGTTTGACCAGGCATTTTTGCCAAGCAATCGCAGAACCGCAAGCCGCTCCTGAGCATTGCGAGGATCGCAGAGGGGTACGGTGAGCACGTAGACGTTTCCCGCTGCCGAAGACAGAATCTCTGGCTGGATACCACTGGTTTCCTCGCTCAAAGACAGCCCGTGAGGCGATGCCACTGAGAATGATTTCAGGGATGTTTCTGAGAATTCTTCTGAGAGAAAGTCTGAAAACGTTTGTGGAAAACAAAACGGCATTAGATCAGCTTTTTCTTCTGGATCACCTTCAGGCGTTGGGGAACTTTCAACGGCATCCACCGGGTACAGCAAACAGGCATCTACGGCAAAGGTAGTATAAAAGGTACGGACGATCGCCTGCAAAATAGCACGGTAATCCAGCGATTCGCGAATGGCAGACATGACCTCATTCAGGGCAGATTCACGTCGCAGGGAACGATGCAGTTCGGCAGTTCTTTGTTTGACAACCTGATAAATTTCGCCCGCCTGCTGCACCGTTTGCCGCAGTTCCTCTGGGTCCCAGGGCTTGGTGATGTATTTAAAGACCTTGCTGCAATTGATAGCTCCAACCAGATCCTGCACATCGCTATAGCCTGTGAGCAGGATTCGCATCGTATCGGGAAAGCGATCGACTGTTTTGCTCAAAAAATCGGTGCCGTTCATTCGCGGCATTCGCTGATCAGAAATAATCACCGCCATTTCGCCCGCTTCGTCCAGCAGTTGAAGGGCTTCTAGCGCACTATTTGCCCGATACACCGTAAACGATCGCCGAAAGGTGCGATCCAGCAAATCAAGATTATCGGATTCATCATCCACAATCATTAACGGCAGCTTACCCGACGCAGAATGAGTCATGAAATCAGGACACAAAATGGAAACTTAACTGCGATTGTGCCCAGGATTAGTCCAGCACTAACACCAGCACGAACAGAGCGAGGTCAGGGTTTCATGGCTGCTCTTGAAATCGCTGTCCCTTGAACTCTGCTGGCAACCGTATGGGATAATGCTAAACAATCTAAAAAATGGGACAGTCGGGTTGTCTGGGGTCTCCTGATAGGGTCTATAGCAATCCTTTATGGAGGTTGAACAGGGTGCAGGCATTCTACCCCTGCGCGGGAACAAGGCTTCTACACCCTCTGTTCAAAGCTATGATGTGAACGCTATAGGAGTTAGGGTTTAGGACGATGCACAACTTTTTGCCGATCGCATATTTTCAAAACCAATTTGTGCCGTTTACCGATGCGAAGATTTCGATCGCAACGCATGCGTTGCACTACGGTACAGGCGCGTTCGGCGGGCTGCGCGGCATTCCTGATCCCCAAAATCCTGATCAAGTGCTGCTGTTTCGGCTCGATCGCCACTGTCAACGCCTCAGCAACAGTGCTCGCTTCCTGCACTACGACCTTCCCGCCGATAAAATTCAGAGTATCATTATCGATTTCGTTAGAAAGAATCAGCCGCGCACTTCGTTTTATATTCGTCCGTTTGTTTACACTTCTGATCTGGGCATTGCCCCTCGCCTGCACAATATTGACAAAGACTTTTTTGTGTACGGCTTAGAGTTGGGCGATTACCTGTCCCCCGAAGGGGTGACCTGTCGGATTAGCTCATGGCATCGTCAGGAAGACCGCAGCCTGCCTCTGCGCGGCAAAGTGAGCGGTGCGTATATCACCTCCTCCCTGGCAAAAACCGAAGCAGTGGATTCTGGCTTTGATGAGGCCATTTTACTCAACTCTCAGGGCAAAGTCAGCGAAGCATCTGGCATGAATATCTTCGTAGTGCGAAATGGAACCATTATTTCTCCTGGCTTCGATCAGGACATCCTGGAGGGTATTACCCGCGATAGCGTGCTGACGATCGCCCGTAATTTTGGCATTCCCGTCGTTGAACGACCGGTTGATAAAACTGAACTGTTCATCGCTGATGAAGTCTTCCTGAGCGGCACGGCTGCAAAAGTTGCGCCTGTCTCCAGAATCGAAAACTATAAGCTGCCTGTCGATCGCCCCATCACCCTGAAACTAAGAGAAAAACTGACTGCCATCACTGAAAATCGCGCTCCAGAGTATCAAGATTGGGTGTTTCCGGTTTCGATCGCGTGATTGTTATGAATCCTGACCGCTATCGAAGCAGCGTATGGATGGGCATATGGATGACAGCCTCCAACAGCAGAGCTTTGAGTTTGCCCTTAGCATTGTCCGGCTCTACAAAAAGCTCCAGGCAAGACAAGAGCTAATCATTTCCCCTCAGTTGCTTAGAAGCGGGACGCGCATTGGCTTGTTGATTGAAGAAGCTTTTGTGGCTCCAGTTCCGCAGCAGTCAAAACAAATCGATATTGCCAAGCAGGAAGCTCGTGAAACCTACTACTGGCTCCGGCTCCTGCAAGCGTCTCGATTAGCCGATGTAGATGTTACACCAGAGATCACGCAAGTCAAGCAGCTATTGCATTTGATCGCGGAGCGTGAATCCCCAAGGGAGTCCTCCGGGAAATCCTCAAGCAAGTCCTCAAGCAAATCCTTGACAACGGGAAATTAACTCATTTCACGTCATTTAATACACTTAATACAATGGGTTTTCGTCTTGCGGGAAAGCAATTCTATTAGATTGGGTTTAATGTTGTGCTTTGCCTTGGATTCTGTTTCCGGCTAAACCAGGAATGATCAAATAAAATCTGATGATAAAAAAGGTAGACAACTTGAGATACGAATGGAAAAGGTTCAAGGCTGCCACGGTTGATTATTCCTAGAATGCTTAGAAGATTGAAGGCACCTGCATCTTTTCTGCTAATTTGAGACTAATTTGGGTAATGATTAAGCCCACGTTGCAGGAGGGAGGCTCATGGCAAAGAATTCGGGAAGTGCAAAAGATCCGGGAAGTACCTTAGGCCGTGCGCGATTGCTGGCGATCGGTAATACGTCCACCAGTGTCAAACAAAGCCTTAGCTCCAAAGATTTGATTGACGTCTGGAGATTGGAGATCGGTACGAGAAGCAGCTTCAGTGTCTCGTTGCGGGATTTGGGGCGAGGGGCAAATGCGGACTTGTTTCTGGTTAATCAAAACGGTCGTGCTTTCGCTTCCTCCAGAAAAAGCGGGCGCAAAGTGGAAAATTTGAATGATATTTCGCTGGAGCCGGGAACTTACTACGTGCGCGTGCAGCTCAAGCGAAAGAGCAATGATACCCGCTATCGGCTGACCGCTTCGGAGACTCCGCAGGGCGATCGTTTCGGCAATTCTTTTGAGGCTGCAACGCCGCTGGTAGGCGCAGTAACAAACAGCATCAGCGATTTTGTCGGCAACAGCGATCCGACCGATTACATCCGGTTCAGGCTGCCTGCGCCAGGAACGATGAACTTGACTTTGACCGGGCTCAGTAGCGATGCCACTCTGGAACTGTTCGATCGCAACCGTAACTCGATCGGGGTTTCTGCCAATCCTGGAACTGCAACCGAAGCTCTGTCCCAGCGCCTCATTGACTACGGTTCGACTTATTACATCCGCGTTGCCCAAACTCCCGGCAGCGAAACTCCTTTTACGCTCAACTACAGCTTGACGTTCGATACCCCGATTACCAGTCCATCTGGGTTGCGGTATGTCGATCTGGTGAACGGTTCCGGGGCAACGCCTCAGCGGGGGCAAACCGTAGTCGTCAACTATACGGGTACACTGGTGGACGGCACAAAGTTTGATAGCTCGTTCGATCGCAATCGTCCCTTTGAGTTTCAATTGGGCGCGGGGCGAGTCATTTCGGGCTGGGAAGAGGGCATCAGTACGATGCAGGTGGGCAGTCGGCGGCAGCTCATTATTCCACCCAATCTAGCCTACGGGTCGCAGGGCATTCCGGGGGTGATTCCGCCCAACGCGACGTTGATTTTCGATGTGGAGCTGCTGCGCGTGATTCCGGTTTAACCGCTTATGCCTGAGCCAATTTGCCGCTGAACTTGCCCCGGAGTTTCCCGGTGACGATCGCCGTGACTTCTGTCAGCAGATTAGTGGGGTCGATCGGCTTTGAAAGGTGCTGCTGAAATCCGGCAGAGAGAATTTGGGTGCGGTCTTCGATTCTAGAATAGGCAGTCAGGGCAATGGCAGGAATGGCAGAACCGCGAGTGCGAACTTGTTGAATCAGAGAGTAGCCGTCCTGTTCCGGCATCCCAATATCGCTGATCAGCAAATCGGGTTCGGCAGCGTTGAGCGCAGTCAGGGCAGTTTCGACGGAATCGGCAGTTGTAACGTTCGCGCCCGCTTCCCTTAGCAGAAAGGTGAGGAACTGACGGGCATCTGGCTCATCGTCTACAACCAGCACTTTTAAGCCGTCCAGTCGGGAAGGAGCCGATTGGCTCTCAGTTTCCCCAAAAGCCGATCGCCCCGCTGGAGAGCCAGGGGAAGTGGACTGAAGCAGGGGAAGCCGCACCGTAAACTTCGCACCCTGATTTTCGCCGAGACTGTCTACCTCGATCGTGCCGTGATGCTGTTCGACCAGATGTCGCACGATTGCCAAGCCCAGCCCCAATCCGCTGTGAGATCGGGTGGTGGTGCTGTCTGCCTGCCGGAACCGCTCAAACACATAGGGCAAAAACTCTGCACTGATGCCCACTCCGGTATCGATCACCTCGATCACGGCACAGCGATCGGACTCAAAGAAGACTTTTGCCTTTGAACTCGGAATCTGAAGGGTTTGCTTCAGACGGTCAGGAAGCAGTTCGACTGCCAGCCGCAGGGTAACTTCTCCCTTCTCAGGCGTGAATTTCACTGCGTTAGTAAGCAAATTCCAGATAATCTGCTGGAGCCGTATCGAGTCGCCCCAGACCTGAGTGGCGGTGGTTTCAAATTGGGGAATAAGCGCGATCGACTTTGAGGCGGCAACAGGCTGAACAGAGTTTAGGGCGGCTTCTGCGATCGGCTTGAGCAGGGTTGGAACACAGTTAAGCTGAAGTTTGCCGCGAATAATTCGCGAAACGTCGAGAATGTCATCAATGAGCTGTGCCTGCGAGGTGGCGTTGCGCTCGATGATTTCTAGGGCGCGATGCGTGATTGATTCGTCGTATTTGCGTGTGCGAAGCAACTTTGACCAGCCCAGCATGGCATTCAGCGGAGTTCGCAGTTCGTGGGACAAAATGGCGAGAAACTCATCTTTCATTCGGTTACTAGCTTCAGCTTCCTGACGGGCTGCCTGCTCACGAATGATTTGTGCCTGGATGGCTTCTGCCTGCTTTTGGTCGGTAATGTCTTCGATCGTCCCCACATAGCCGATCATCTCTCCCTGATCTGACAGGAGAGGAGCAGAGCGTACATAGCCCCAGCGCGCGGTGGTTTCAGCAGCCCGACCTGATTGATCCACTTGATGTTGATCCGCTTGATAATGATCGGGATGAGTCGTCTGAAATCGGAACTGTTCCGTATATTCCTCTGGCTCTTGCAGATGCATCGTCCAGCTTGCCGCAACCCGTTCGCGATCGTCAGGATGAACTGTCGGAAGCCAGCCCTGCTCCAAAGAAGCTGCCTCACTCAAGCCGCAGATATCTCGAAAACGCGGATTGGCATAGGTGCAGCGTCCTGCGGTGTCAGTGATAAACACACCCACAGGCGAACAGGTACTCAGCAAGCGAAACCGTTCTTCAGTTACCCGCAGCTCCGCATTCATGACTTTAAGCCGTTCGGTCTGCTGTCGCAGTGCTTCTGTTTTTTTGAACAGATCGACAAAGACTGCCACTTTAGAATTGAGAATTGCCGGATCGATCGGCTTAATCAGGTAATCGACCGCGCCCAGCGCATAACCCTTGAACATAAACTGCTCGTTGTTGCTAAATGCCGTCAGAAAGATAATCGGCGTTTGGCGCGATCGGGTACGGTTGCGAATCAGTGTCGCGGTCTCAAACCCATCCAGATCAGGCATCTGGACATCGAGCAAAATGACGGCAAAATCTTGATTGAGCAAACAGCGCAATGCCTCTGCCCCAGAGTGCGCCCGTACCAGATTTTCTCCTAAAGGCTCTAACAACGCCTCCAGTGCCAGCAGATTTTCCGGCTGATCATCAACAAGCAAAATGTTTACGCTGGACTCAAGCGGCATAGCTTAGCTCGGGTTAAGAATCGCAGAGGCGAACGAGACAGGGAGCAATTTGCTCAAGGGGTAAGATCCAGTCTACCGAAACAGAGGCAATCGCAGCTTTGGGCATAATTGAGCTTGCGGCAGTTTGCGGGTCTTGCACAACGGTCACACCCCCCTTGGCTTTCACTTGTACTAAACCTCTTGCACCGTCCTGATTCGCACCCGTCATCACTACGCCAATTAAGTCACGGTGATAAACCTCTGCCGCAGACTCGAACAACACATCGATCGACGGACGGGCATAAGAGACAGGATCATCAGTTGACAGGGAAAAGTGTCCGGGTTCGACGAGCAAATGATAGTCCGCAGGCGCGAGGTAGATCTGTCCAGGCTGGATTTCGTCTTTGTCTTCAACTTCCCGAATCAACAAGGAAACATACTGCTGCAAATAGCAACTCAAGGTATAGTCTGACTCCTTATGACGATGCTGCACGATCGCAACGGGTACTGAAAAGTCTCCTGGTAAACTTCCTAACACAGTTCGTAGTGCGGATAATCCCCCCAAAGAAGTACCCATGACGATCAGCCCCGCCGTCATTAATTCCGCCTCCGGTATAGTTTCTGCCCCTGGGCAACTTCTTCATAATCTGCCTCATGGGGGGTAAAACGAATTGATTCCTGTTTGCCCAAGCCTAAGATGCCAAACTTACACAAGCTGTTATAAAAAAGCTGATGCACCTGCTGCTGAAGAGTGGAATTAAAATAGATTAAAACATTGCGGCACAAAATGACATTAAATTCATTAAACGATCCATCAGTTACAAGATTATGTTGAGCAAACACCAGATGTTCTTTTAAAGACGATCGAAAGATAGCATTTTTATAATCGGCAGTATAGTATTCGGAAAATGATTGCTTGCCGCCTGCTTTCAGGTAAAGCTGCGTATATTCCTGCATCTTATCTAAGGTAAAAATCCCAGTGCGGGCAGTTTGTAGCACCTGCTCGTTGGTATCGGTGGCATAGACGCGGCAGCGATGATAAATGCCCTCTTCCTGCAAGAGAATTGCCATTGAGTAAACTTCCTGCCCGGTTGAGCAGCCCGCGTGCCAGATGCGGATAAACGGATAGGTTTTCAGCAGTGGCACTACCTGTTCGCGAAAGGCAACATAAAAGCTGGGATCGCGAAACATACTCGTTGTGTTTACCGTTAGCCCCAGCAGCAATCGATCGAGACAGGTGCGATCGTGCAAAATCTTTGCTTGCAGTGCCGAAACCGTGGGCAACCCCTCACTGTGCAAAAAGTGACGAACTCGCCGCTTCAGAGACGATGGTGCATAGTTACGGAAATCATACCCGTAGTAGCGATAGATCGCTTCAAGCAGCAGTTGAACCTCAATATCCTCCAGGCTGGCAGGAGTCGTCATGAAGATGGTTGAAAACACGGCGAGAAATCGATGAGTGATAGTTGCGTAGTCTTTAGTCTGTCGATCGCTCTCCCAAAAGTCGACGTTCTCAAAGTATATTTTCACTCTACCGAAAGTCTGGCATTCCTCACAAACCTTACCCCTTACCGCTGCCCCTTCCTACTTCCTCCTTACCGCCTCACCATTTGCTCATCAACTCATCCACCCCTCAACCAACCCAGCCACACCCGCAACAGGGAAATTCACTACTCTGTATCCATAGGCTTCGTCATATTGTCCGCGGCTGCCGCTTCGATGCACTTTTCTCGATCGACCTGCATTGCTTTTGCCGCGAGCGCGATGATTGGCAAATTGCAAAACCCATTAAATTTACGGGTGGTGCGGATAGACAATAAATCCGATCGTGCGAATGGCGGTTAGCCCAAGCGCAAAGGCAAGGGCAATCTTTGTGCGAATTTTGCAGCAACGCAGCATGAAAACGCTAGATGCAAAAGTGAAAGCGCAAACGCAGCAGTTCATTTGCAAATGAAAAATCGGGAGCCTGAAACCCCCGATCAACTGTTGCTGCAATAATGCAGACGCAAAAAAGCAGATACAAAAAACAGACGCAGACGGATTAAGGTTGTGTTGCAGCCGTGTTTTGATTGCCCTGCTGAGACTGAGCAATTCTTTGATTGAGTGCCTCAAGCGACTTGGTGTACTGAAGGTCGTTTTCTGTACCAATTTCGTTATCTGCACCAAAGAGTTTGACGCGCTGCTCGTCGGTGAGTTCGATCTTGATATCGGGTTCAATGCCCGATTTGTTAATGTCGCGTCCGCTTGGCGTGAGATACTTAGCAACCGTCACCGCCAGTCCAGAACCATCGCCCAGACCGCGCACCGACTGCACCAGTCCCTTGCCAAACGTCTTGCTGCCCACAAGAACTGCTCGCTTATTGTCTTGCAGTGCGCCAGAAAGAATTTCGCTGGCACTGGCAGAACCGCCGTCTACGATGACTACGAGCGGCTTATCGGTAAGGGCTGTGCCGTTTGCCCGCTCTTGCTCTGAAATGCCCTGGCGATCGACCGTCGAAACGATGATGCCGTCGTTCATCCACATCCGGGAAATATCAATGCTGGAGTAGAGCAATCCGCCGGGGTTAATCCGCAGATCGAGCACATAGCCGTCTACTTTCTTTGACTCCAGGTCTTCGATCGCCGATCGCATTTCATCTGCGGCGTTTGCGCTGAACTGGTTCAGGCGGATATAGCCAATTTGCTTGCCGTCTTCCTGCCGCACCTCAGCCCGCACCGGATGGATTTCGATGCGATCGCGCTTCAGCGTATATTCTTTTTCCTCGCCACCCCGACGAATTGTAAGCCGAACTTCAGTTCCCACAGGTCCACGAATCAGGGTGACCGCCTGATTGGTGTCCATTCCCTCAGTGCTTTTCTCGTCGATTTTGACGATCACATCTCGCGCCATAATTCCGGCTTCAAAGGCAGGCGAATTTTCGATCGGTGAGACAACAATTAGTTCTTTGGTTTCTTCGTCCTGCGAAAGCTGAATCCCAACCCCGGTAAGCTCACCAGAGGTATCGATCTGCATATTGCGGAACTCTTGCGGGTCCATAAAGCGGGTGTAGGGATCATCCAGCTTTTCCAGCATTTCGCGGATCGCGGTATATGCCTCTTCACGGCTGCTGTAAGCCCGACCCAGGTACTCTTTCCGCACTGCCCGCCAGTCTACCTGGTTAAACGTTCCGTCTACATAATTGCGATCGATCAGCTGCCAAACTTCATCGACCAGCTCTTTGGGGCTTTCCTGAAAAAAGGCTTGTCCCTGAGACAGATGCAGTCCTGCACCCGTCACCGTTACCGCCGTCACTGCTGCTGCTGTTGCGCCGAGGAGGAGACCACGCTTTGTAATTGCCATAATCTGGGTTGAACCGAAGGGAATAGACTGTAGGGCAGGTACGCCCAATCTAGCACAGGGTCACGGGAGCAGGCGTAAAAATTTTGTGATCCACTGTTCTGAAAAACCAAATTGATTCTCGGCTTGGTGAGCCCCAAAAGAGAGCTAGGGATCAACCCAGCAGCCATCTGCCTTAATCAAATTAATCAGCTCTTCGACCCCCTGCTCTTCAGGGACTCGCTTGATTTCTTCGCGTCCGCGATACAGGGCAATGTAGCCTGCCTGTTTACCCACATAGCCGTAGTCCGCATCTGCCATTTCGCCAGGACCGTTGACAATGCAGCCCATGACGGCAATATTGAGTCCAGTCAGGTGATTAGTGGCTTCTCGGACTTTGTGCAGCACTTCTTCCAGGTTAAACAGCGTGCGACCACAAGACGGGCAGGCAACATACTCCACCATCGTGCGTCGCAGCCCCAGGGCTTGCAGAATGCTGTAGCATACCGGAATTTCCTTTTCGGGAGCTTCGGTCAGCGACACCCGGATCGTATCGCCAATGCCTTCTGCCAGGAGCGTGCCGATCCCCGCTGTGGATTTGATGCGTCCGTATTCACCGTCGCCCGCTTCCGTAACGCCCAGATGCAGGGGGTAATCCATACCCAGTTCATCCATGCGCTGCACCATGAGCCGATTTGCCGCAATCATCACGGGCACTTTCGAGGCTTTCAGAGAAATCTCAATATTGTAAAAATCCAGCGATTCGCAGATCCGAATAAACTCTAGCGCGGATTCCACCATGCCCTCAGGCGTGTCGCCGTAGGTAAACAGCATTCGCTCTGCCAGCGACCCGTGGTTGACCCCGATCCGCATCGATTTGTTTTGCTCGCGCAGGCTGATCACCAGCGGTTCCAGCGTTTCGCGAATTCGATCGCCAATCTCATCAAATTCGGTTTTGGTGTATTCGGTGCGATCGAGCCGAGGTTTCTCAAACACATACAAACCCGGATTAATCCGCACATTATCCACATGCTTTGCGGCTTCCAGGGCAATCTTGAGTCCGTTGTGATGCACGTCCGCCACTAAGGGCACAGGCTGGTAAGAGGCAAACAGCTTGCTGCGAATCTCTTCCATCGCTTTGGCGTGAGCCATACTGGGCACAGTGACGCGCACAATCTCACAGCCGATCTCGTGCAGTCGCCGGATTGCCGCCACCGACCCCTCGATATCCAGGGTGTCTTCGTTGATCATTGACTGCACCGCAACCGGATTCCCGCCGCCGATCGTGATGCTGCCAACAGGAACTGCGCGGGTTTTGCGTCGCCGAATCGTGCCGTCGGTAGAGAGACAAATCGACGAAGCGGAAGAATTAGAAGCAACCGGATTAGGAAGCGTTTGCATACCTTATTTATTTAAAGCTTTTATTTCAAGTCAAAGGATGCGGAGTTGTCTAAGTCCAGAGTGCCATAGATCGGGGACGATCGGGTGGTGAGCTAAAACACATCTTGACTCGATGAGCAAACTTTATGAGCAAACTTTATGAGCAAACTTTGTGGCTAATCACGCTTCAGCCAAAATGCCCGAATTCCCGCTTTTTTTGCGCCTTCATAATCTTCTTGGAAGCTATCGCCAATATGCCAGGCGCGATCAGCTGAAACTCCATGTTTGGCAAGCGCAGCTTGAAATACAGCCACTTCTGGCTTGGCGGCCCCCACTTCAGTTGAGATCGTAACCGAGGCAAAGTAATCCGCTAGTCCAAGAACATCCAGCACCGGATACAGGCGCGAATCAAAATTAGACAGGACGCCCAGCGTTATGCCTTCCCGCTGCCAGTAGTCGAGAGCCTGCCGCACCTCGTCATAAACAAACCAGGGCTCGGCGGTCTTAAAGTAGTTGTACAGGACTGAGAAGAATTCCTGGAAGTTGGTAAACTGCTCGATCGCCCCTACCTGAGCAAAAGCCTGATAGGCGATCGACTCCCACCAGGCATACTCTTTTTGAGGAATCTGCGCTGGGGGAACTCCCGGAAACGCCATCCGCGAAGCCGCCTTAAAGCTCTGAAAAAATGCCTGATTCAACAGAGCGGCATCAGTGGCTACGCCAAACGAACGGGCGATCGATCCATAGATTTCGCCCACACTGCCCCGCACCCCGAACAGCGTTCCGACAGCATCCAGAAAAATGACTTGCGGACGAGGTTCCAGAGTTAACCGAGAAGGCAGTGAGGAAGGCATGAGAAATCAGGGCAACAGCAATTGCCGCAGCGGTTGGGCAATCCAGTTTAACCCGACTTTGAGCTGGTGATCGAGCGTTGGCATCCGGTAGAGGTAGACTAGCCGCCGGGCAATGTAGGCAAAGGGACCATTCAGTCGAATTCCTAACCCGGTCAGCGTTGCGTCATCCTTGCCCAGGGTCATCATTTCGCCGAGTGCCTGATAGCGGAAGGGCAGCAGCGGTCGTCCGGTGATACTTGCCCAAACATTCCATCCAGCACATTCTGCCTGCTGAAACGCTGCCTGAGCCGTACCGGGAACAAGCTGACCCTCAGCATCTCGACATTCCACCGAGTCGCCCAATGCGAAAATCTCAGAATGGTCGATCGATTGCAACTGAGCATTCACCACAAGCAGCCCGCGCTCATTGTGCTTGAGCGGCAAATTTTGCACCACGTCGCTAACCCGAGTTCCCACCGTCCAAAGCACCACGTCCACGGGCAAATCATCCGTTTGTCCGCGATAGTCCAGCACGATCGACTCCGCAGAAATTGATTTCACCTGTGTTTCCAGGTCGATCCAGACCTTGCGATCGCTGAGTGCCTTTTGCGCCATTTCCCGGTTATATTCCGGCGAGGTTTTGAGAATCTGCTCGGTCGCTTCGATCAGCCGCAGTCGTCCCCGATCGCCCAAGCGTTCCGCCAGTTTGCAGGCAAGCTCCACCCCTGCATAGCCGCCTCCCACGATCGCCACCCGAATTTTTTCTCTGTCTGACTCTTCAAGCGATCGCAGCCGTTCTTCCAACCGATAGACATCCGCCAGCGTCCGAAACGGAATGGCAGATTCTGCCACGCCCGGAGCCAGATCAAGCGGCGTTTCACCGCCCATCGCCAGCACCAAATAATCGTAGGACAACGCTGCCGCATCTTGAAGCTGAACCTGTTTCGCCTCAACATCTACCCCTGCCACGGCTTCTTGCAGAAAGCGAATGCCTGTATTTGCCAACAGTTCACTGTAAGGCGGCGCGATTTCCCAGGTTTGCAGTTCGCCTGTTAACAGTTCGTAGAGCAACGGCGAAAACAAAAATCGATCGCGCTGATCAATCAGAACAATTTCCGGCTTCTCAGACGGATTCCAGGGCAACTGGCTCAGGCGCAGCGCGGTGTAGAGTCCGCCAAAGCCCCCTCCTAGAATGCAAATGCGGGTCGGTTGAGTCATGACTGGTAAGACGAGGCAACTGTTTTTATTGTAACGATAACTTTCAGCCATTCCTGAGACGGGTTTCCGCCCGTCGAAGATCAGGAGACGCGATCGAATAAATGTGGCGATCGAGAGAGGGAAAAAGTTTCAGGATTTTCTATGCTGAGGACATTCAGTTGAAGATATTCGATCGATATTCGCCCTTATCAACGCGATTAATTTAAAATTTCTATTCATCTTTGAACTTCTTAGAATTTTAACTTCGGCAATAATCCCAATTCATCCTTCAACTTCTAACAACTTTCAACTTTTATGCAAGCCAATTCCGCAAATTCTTCCAGTCAGTCTAATCCTCGTTCAGGCGCGATCGATTGCAGTAACCCGCAAACGCAGCAGGAAATGAATCAGTGCGCAGCGCAAGGTTATGAAAACGCCGATCGCGAACTGCAAGCAATGTACCAGCAAATGCAGGGGCAAATGAGTGACAACGCCCGATCTCAGCTTGAAACCGCTCAAAAAGAATGGGTTGAGTTTCGTACGGCAGAGTGCCACCTCGAAGCAAAAGCCAATGAAGGGGGCTCGATGTATCCGACGGTGTTGTATCGCTGTATGGAACGAGTAACTCGCGATCGAATGAAGCAACTTCAGGAACAGGTTAATGTAAAGCGGCAAATTGTAAATTGATCAGAAACCAATTGAAATGCGGTTATTCCGTTTTAGAAGGGCGTTTAACCAGTTAGTATGATGAAGAATGATGAGTCCCTCCTACAAAATAGGTTCTCCTACAAATAGGAGATTGGGGAGCGAATGCAGCACTCTGATTTCTTTCAAATCTGAATTTGTCTAAAGTACGCTCTGAGCGGGCGAGGGTGAGTCGCCCATTCAATTTACTGTTCGCCTGGCGTACTTTCTTCTGCCTCCTGAAAAATATCAGGGCGCAAGTCACGCGCGTCGCTTAGCGTTTGGGGAGCAACGGCAGGATTTCCCAATAGCGTCACTGGGTCTACTGTATAGCCGCCTTTGTACACCAGATCCTCCGCTGGATTGACAATATCAGACTGATGAGGCTGGTTGTCAGACTGCTGACTCACCTCACCCACCTGCTGCCGCACTTCGGCTGAATCCTGTTGCTCGGTAGAAGGGGAATTAATTGATTCAGGGTTCATCGTCTTTCTTGTTTGTAGAAATTTGTAGAAATAGGTGCACTATTAGTGATGTAATTTAACGTCGCGAGATACTTGCTGCATCCGCCAAATTGGGTGAGTTGGAACAGATTCAAATCCGGCATTGGCGAGCCAGCGATCGAGATCTCCGGCTGCATAATCGCTGATATAGGGTTCAGATTAAATTTGCTCAGGCTGAAGCAACCAACTCAAATTAGTTTGGTCTAAACAAAACTGCTGCAAGCCCAGGCAGATAGAGCCTAATGAGCTGGAAAGCGGTTTATCCTCTGCTGAAAGATAGTGTTCAATTAGTAATTTGATGTTTAATCGATCGCGTCGTTTTGAAGGGTATTCTGCTTGGTCACATCCAATCAGAAGGAGTTTTCAAAGTGCAAACGGCGATCGAATCACCCCGCCCATTCAGATTGTTTAGCAAGACTGAATTTCAATAAAAAAAGGGGTTTCCCCCTAATCAAATTAAAAGTGAATGGTTTAAGCGTTCCTGAACATTAAGACTGCCAGCCGAGCGGCGGTTCGACAAGCTGCTCTTCAGCCTTACCTGCTCTTGCTCCGGGTTTATCGACAATTTGAACGCTCGTTGCCTGCAAGCCCTTGTCGCCATCGGTCGCGCTATATCTCACTCCGGTTCCGATCTGAATACGATCGAAATCATCATGCAGAACACTGTTGCGATGGAAATAAACTTCTTCTGCACCAGTCAGATCTTTAATAAAGCCGTAGCCGTCTTCGTGAAATACTTTTGTCACCAAAGCCGTGACTTCAGTTGCATCATTATGGTCTTTTGATTGCTCATGTTCGCGCTGTTGTTTGGTGAGCTTGCGAATTTGAGTTTCCATTTTGCTAAATGCATCTCGAATCACAGCATCTAGCTTGACGTACTGGTTTTCTTCGCTCGGATGGCAATCTGCCACTAGTTCATGATTCGGCGGAATTGTCAGATCGATCCGAACGCGATAGGGAGAGCCACTGCGGGGACGATCGTTGATTTTTTCAATCGCGATGTGGCAGCCATTGATGTAATCGCACATCCGTTCTAGCTTGGCAAGTTTCTCCTCCACGAGGGTTTGAACTGCATCGGTTTTTTCAACGTCACGGTAAGTAATTTCGGGTGGAACCTTCATGCCTGATCTCCACAGAAAAAGAGTGTATTAATCCTAGAAGGCTACAGGTTGATTAACCTCTCACTCTCGACGGTGATATGAACAGGAGAACGTCTATCAGAAGATTGGATTTGCTATTAAACCTCTGCTCTTATGCCGGATATTTCGCGATCGTACTGACAGAGTGGGACAAAACCAGGGTCTTATCCCCCTTAATGAGAGCTTGCATCGAATCAGCGTGATCCAGCAGAGGCTAAAACAGTGATGGGAACTCAAAGCTTTAAACACCGCTGAGAAAATTTAGAGGGACACCCAGCCAGAATGGGAAAGCGAAGGGACAGTTCAGGCCACAATCAGGATTTTCCCAACTCCGACCTGATTGACTTACTGATTGAATTATCAAAAGCAGGTTAAAAAATTCCAATCAATCCTGATCCCAGCTCAAATCAGTTCTACGATCGATTCTGGTTTGACAGGACAAAGTTTGATAGTACATAGTACAAGGTTTGACAATACAAATTCATCGCTTCATCGATCGCAGCCATTTTTTACGCCCTTCGTCTTTGGGTCGTCCGTTAGATACGATGCAGAACAGAGTGCAAAGTTCGGGTAAAATTCTCTGCACCTCTCTGTCATGATTTCTGACCTTCAAGATGCCGAAGCCATGCTCTCAGCAGTTTCTATGATTGGCGCAAGTGCCATTTTTGGATAAATTTTGATCTGGCTTCGATCGAACCTCACTATTTTCCTTGGAAGGAGCATCAACTCAATGCAGATTCTTGCCATCAATGCGGCTGAAGTCCTGGACTCGCGGGGAAATCCTACGGTAGAAGCAACCGTGCTGCTCGAAGATGAAATGACAGTGGGAACGGCGATCGTTCCGTCTGGCGCGTCTACGGGTGAAAAAGAAGCAGTCGAATTGCGCGATGGCGATCCTAAGCGATATGGCGGCAAGGGGGTTCTCACTGCCGTGGCAAACGTGAACGACAAAATTGCCCCCGAACTGGAAGGCATGGAGGTGACCGATCAGCGATCGATCGATCTGTCAATGCTAGAGCTAGACGGCACACCTAATAAATCCGTTTTAGGGGCAAACGCAATTCTGGCAGTGTCCCTAGCGGTGGCCAGGGCGGCGGCAACTTCGCTGGGTCTGCCCCTTTATCGCTACCTGGGGGGAACCAATGCTTGCGTGCTGCCCGTGCCCTGCCTGAACGTGATCAACGGCGGCAAACACGCAGATAACACGGTGGACTTTCAGGAATTCATGATCGCGCCGCACAATGCTCCTTCCTTTACCGAGGCAATCCGCATGGGTGTAGAAACTTTTCATGCGCTGCGATCGCTCCTAAAGGGCAAGGGCTACAGCACTGGGATCGGCGACGAAGGCGGATTTGCTCCTGACCTGAAATCCAACGAGGAAGCGATCGAGGTGATTTTGCAGGCGATCGAAAAAGCAGGCTACAAACCCGGAGACGACATCTCGATTTGTCTTGATCCCGCCTCCAGCGAAATGTGGCAGGACGGCAAATATGTCTTTTTTAAGTCCAACGCGCCCGCCAAAACCTCCGAGGAAATGGTGCAGCTCTGGCACTCCTGGGCAACCCAGTATCCGATCGTCTCACTGGAAGACGGCATGGGCGAAAACGACTGGAATGGCTGGAAAATGCTGACCGAGACAATCGGTGATCGGGTTGAACTTGTCGGCGATGACCTGTTCTGCACCAATGCCAGCATTTTGAAAGAAGGAATTGACAAAGGCGTTGCCAACGCAATCCTGATCAAGTTAAACCAGATCGGCACGCTCACCGAAACCCTGGACACGATCGAGCTTGCCAAGCAAAACAAATACAAGTGCTTTGTCTCTCACCGCTCCGGCGAAAGCGAAGATACGACGATCGCAGACCTGGCAGTGGCAACCACGTCAGGACAGATCAAAACTGGGTCGGGCTGCCGTAGTGAGCGCGTCGCCAAGTTCAATCAACTGCTTCGTATTGAGCGTCAGCTTGGTAAATCTGCCCGGTTTGCGGGTCGGAGCGCGTTTCTGTAGGAGTTTGGGGGTGTTTTGATAGGGTTAGCTACGGTGTAGAAACAAGCGATGTGAAGCAGTTTCCCCAGGGTGGTAATCGAGTTTGCTCAGTCGTACCTGACGAACCACCCATAGCCTCCAGGAAACTAAACCTGTTCAAGGTCCCCTCTTGCTCTTTTAGAGCGGCAGGTTAAAAGTTGGGGGAGTTAAGGAACTGCAAGGACTGAAACAAAGCTCAGAATTAGCAGGCTAAGAGCGGTCGTTGTTCCCTAGCATCCACATAATTCCCTGGCAGCCCCACAAAACACCCTTCTAGAAGGACACACTCCGCCTAATTTTGCTTCCTGATATAGATTTCTTCCGCGTTGGACGATCGCACAATAGGTTTAATCAAATTTTTCTTTTACCTATAGTAAATTTTGATTGAACCGATTGGTTGTGGTTGCCCTGCTGAATTGCGGAGATAAATTATGCGTTGGGATTTTGGTCGGCGAAGCCGAAATGTAGAGGATCGGCGCGGAATAGGAGGGGGTGCAGGTGTACCGATCGTAGGAGGCGGTATTGGTGCAGTGCTGCTGGCATTGGTGGTTGCTTTGCTGGGTGGCGATCCGAGCGCGATTTTTGAGCAGGCTCAGAGCCCAAGCACCGTTCAAACCAATCGACCCCTCGAGCCCGGACAGGATCAGCAGGCTGAGTTTACCTCTGTAGTATTAGCCAGCACTGAAGACACCTGGGGCGCGTTGTTTCAGCAATCGGGTGAACAGTATGTTGAGCCAAAGCTCGTGCTGTTTAATGATGCGGTTCGATCTGCCTGCGGCACAGCAGAATCGGCAATGGGTCCGTTTTACTGTCCGCGTGACCAGTCGGTTTATATTGATTTAAGCTTTTTCAACGAGATGCGAACTCGTCTAGGTGCGCCCGGTGACTTTGCTCAGGCGTATGTCATCGCGCACGAGGTGGGGCATCATGTGCAGAACTTGCTTGGGATTTCCAATCAAATACGGAGCCTCCAGCAGCAGGTCGGAGAACGAGAGGCAAATCAACTTTCGGTGCGGCAAGAGCTTCAGGCAGACTGCTTTGCCGGAGTTTGGGCACACCACGCCGATCGCAATCAGATTGGCATTGCCCTCGAACAGGGTGACATCGAAGAAGGATTAAATGCCGCCAGCGCGATCGGCGACGATCACCTGCAAGAGCGATCAAGAGGCTACTCGGTTCCAGACTCTTTTACCCACGGCAGCTCAGCACAGCGTGTCCGCTGGTTTGAACAAGGCTTGCAAACGGGTGAGCCCGACCAGTGCAATACGTTTGAGGTGGCAAACCCGTAAATCTAGATCAAACACAAAAAAAGGTGGGAATGACCCACCTCACAGATTTGTATCTTTATATCAGGGTGAGCTAGCCTTACGCTTCGACCGCTTCAGACTCGACGACAGGGGCATCTACTTTGATGGTCAGGAAGCGTACCACTTCATCGCTCAGGCGCATGGCTCGCTCCATAGCAGCAACGGCGGCTCCACTGCTGCTATAGTTCATTTGCACATAAACTCCCTCACGCTGCTTATTGATCGGGTATGCCAAACGGCGCTTGCCGCGATGCTGGGTGTCCAGACCTTGTGCGCCCTGCTCGGTCAAAATTCCTTGATATCTGGCGATCGCCTGATCGACCACTTCATCTCCCAGATCAGACCGGAGGATGTACATCGTTTCGTAGTAATTCATGACAAGAAAGTCTCCTTATGGACAATGGCTGCTGCTGCAAAACCCTCTAATCGCATGGCGACCTAGATTGGCGACGATGGAGCTGAAACGGAAGAAAATCTTTTCAACTTCACCGATCGGGTATTGCAATCAGAAGCAAGGATTTACAATCATATACCAGTTAAGAACAGTCTCCTATTATGGCACAACGCTTCGTCCGGGTTCAAACAACGACTGGGCAGCTTTATTACGGTTTGCTGCATCTCGATCGCCGGGTGCAGGTTTTAGATGCTCCTCCCTGGCTGAAAGGGCAACCGACTGACCAGGAGCTTGAACCTGAAACCTATATTTTGCTGGCTCCCTGCGCTCCTTCCAAAATTGTAGCGGTTGGAAAAAATTACCAGAAGCATGCTGCCGAAATGGGCGGAGAAGTTCCGAAAGAGCCACTGCTGTTTCTCAAGCCTTCGACCACGCTCACCGCACCCGACGGCATGATTTACTACCCGCCTCAGTCGCAAAGAGTCGATTACGAAGGAGAACTCGCTCTGGTGGTCGGCGATCGGTGTTTTTACTGCACTCCCGAAGAAGCCCGCAGCAAGATTTGGGGCTATACGATCGCCAATGATGTAACTGCCCGCGACTTGCAGCGAAAAGATGGACAGTGGACCCGGGCAAAGGGATTTGATACGTTTTGTCCCTTAGGTCCGTGGATTGTGCGGGAACTGAGCGGCGCGGCGCGGCTCCAGACATTCCTCAACGACAGCGAAACGCCCGTTCAGTCGGCGACGGTTGCCGAGATGGTGTTTGCGCCAGAAGTGCTGGTGTCTTATATCAGTCAGGTGATGACGCTGCTGCCAGGCGACGTGATCTTGACCGGAACGCCCGAAGGGGTGGGGGCTTTGCAATCCGGCGATCGGGTAAGGATTGAGATTGAAGGCATTGGCTCTCTTGAAAACAAGGTTGCCGTCCGAGAGCCTGCTCCGATTGGGGCGAAAGCTCAGCAACTCCAGGAATAGCCGAGACGAGTTAGTGAGCCGAATTACCGAGCCGAATTGCCGGGCAGAATTTTAGAGAGGTGTTCACCCTCAATCGGCTTACCAACTCTGTAGCTAGCGAACCTGCATATGAACTGCGTTCGACAGCGACGGAATTTCGGCATATCGTCCCAGAGCGGTCTGCACTACAGAAAAGATAACGGCTGCCATCGCGCCCAGGAAGATCACGTTAAACAGGGTTTCCAGAATCAGTCCGCCGCCCAGCACAGGTTGCAGCAGATATTGAATCACGATGCTGCACAGGATCAGCACGATGTCGATCAAGATTGCCTGCATTGCGTTGAAGCGGATAAAGTGATTGATGTTCTCATTCCGCACCACGCCAAAGTAAAGCCCAAAGAACACGATCAGCCCCGCAAAGGGAATCGCGCCATACAAACTGACGATCGGCAAGAGCGGCACTAGAACAACGCTAAGTGCAGGAAACTGAGTGAAAAAAGGCACTCCAAAAGCCAGGGCTTCAATCAGCGGCAGCAGGTAAGGTAAGCAGGCAAAAATGCGATCGGTTGGACTCGTGGAACTGCGCCAGCTCATGATATTTCTCCCAATATTTTTTCCCAGGATGGGGGGTTCTATGCAACATTTGATAAGCATAGAATAGCGTAATTCCCCTGGCGACGCTCTCACTCCTGGGTTGGGGCGACCTTCTACTTTGGCAGGCAGATCATTAAGCCGCTAGTGAATATCAGCAATCCGAAATCCCATCTGGCATTCGTAT
The DNA here is from genome assembly GCA_014695325.1 of Cyanobacteria bacterium FACHB-502. Lineage (GTDB taxonomy): Bacteria > Cyanobacteriota > Cyanobacteriia > Elainellales > Elainellaceae > Leptolyngbya_A. The sequence continues at coordinate 640,218 of JACJNZ010000039.1, forward strand.
TGATTGGGCTGTCCCTGCTCTTGTTTACCAACTGCCCAACCACATCGGAGCTTTCCCTGCTGCCAGCGTGGTTGTCCGCCCTGATCTGCCATCAAGCAAGTCGGACAAACCTGCTGGGGCGAAACGAGCTGATTTTCCATGAGGATGACTAGCATAGGACTTCCTCCACAGGCTGAGCTTTGCCCGTGAGTATGCACGGTAGCTTTATTCTATGTCAGGCTTCCCGGATTGCTATAGCAATTGATACGCCTTGTGAAGGAGTTTCATTAATTTCAACATTTTTTTAAACTAACCGTTTTAAGAAGAGGTTTGAAAAGGATCAGAAAGTGCGGCCTTACCCCTTAAATCCCGCAGCCTTGGGGGCCTTTGAATTCCCTAAAGCAAGCGAAGTTTCCCCCAGAATCATCCTGTCAGGGGGCAGTTCGTGAAAAGCAGCATTTTTGAGCCATCCCCTCACCTTTTGACTTTGGGTCAATTCTTTGCAAAATCAAAACTCATCCCTACCACCGTAGGAATCCTTAGCCCGTCTGAATATGATGTGCAGGCGACCCTGTAAGGAATTTCTATGTCAAATGATCCGCAAACGAATGATGCTCAAACCCTCCCAAATGCAATTCTGCGGGCATTTGCAGAACCGGAGCCAGAAGCAGTTTTTGTTGCCCTGTTGCCTGCTTTGTGCGAGGTGCTAAACGTCGATCGCTGCTTTTTGCTGCTTCGCAATCCCGATACGCGCATTCATCGGGTGATTTGCTGGCGGCGCGATCCAAACCTGCCGGATACCAGTACTGATGGCTGGCAGCCCGAAGATGAATGGGAAAAGGACGATCCGATGTTTGCAGCGGCACTGGCAACTCAGCCCAGTATTTTTATCGAGGATATTGAGACGGCAAGCCCCGATCGCCTGAACCGCGACTTTGAGCGGCAGTATCTTGGGCATCGTGCCTTGGTTCACGCCCACGTTTGTCAGAATCAGCAGCTTTGGGGCATTTTACAGCCTGCGGTGTTTGGGCATCCCAGAATGTGGAGCAAAGCCGATCGCGAGACAATCGATCGAGTTGTCGAAATGCTTATTCCGATCGTGGTAGAATCTGTGAAAGCTGCTGCTCCACAGGCGATTAACAGTAGCGATGTGAAGAAGTTCTGAAGAATTCGCAAAAAAAAACGATCTTTAGTCATAAAATTTACCGGAAGTTTACAGAAGCCTCCGTATTAGGGACTAGTACTTTCAGAGGAATCAGCATGGTCTTTTATCTGATTGGAGCTACGCTCACCTTTGGTCTGCTGCTTAGCGCATTCCTGAAAGATGAGTCCACCTCAAATTCAGACCTTTCTTCCTGGATTGTTGTCCTGGTCGGTTCCCTGCTCTGGTTTATTTGCCTACCCTCTGTCATTTACAAGAGGGTTGCCACGGTTCGCCGTCTGCTGGCTCCGGTCTTTTCAGGTCAGACTGCGTAATCAAACTGCTTTGCCGTACGATTCCTCACTGTCCAGCTACAATACCCGTAGCTCAACAAAGCGTTGACTCCTGAGGACAGTTGTGGAATGCCTTTCACTCGTCGAAACACGTTACGACTGCTGGGTTTAGCTGGAATTAGCGGAATTTCTGCCTGTATTCAGCAGGCGGCGACCAGTCAACTTCCTGAGCCTACACCCTCTGCTCCGCCCACGGCTTCCCCAACTTTAGGAGAAACGGCGGTGCGTCGCCTGACCCAGCAGGGTATTTTTGCCCCTCCACGCGGGGATACTCGAATTTTGGTGATCAGCGATTTGAACAGTCAATATGGCTCAACGGACTATGAGCCAGAAGTCGATCGCGTGATTGCCCTTGCTCCTGACTGGCAGCCGGATCTGGTGCTGTGCGGCGGCGATATGGTGGCAGGACAAAAAGCTTCACTCACTCGATCGCAAATTCAGGCGATGTGGAATGCGTTTGATCAGCACGTCAGCGCCCCCCTGCGGCAAGCAAACATTCCCTTTGGCTTTACGATCGGCAACCACGACGCCTCTGGAGCCCGATCGAACGGAAACTTTTTGTTTGCTCAAGAGCGCGATCTGGCGGCAGCATACTGGAATAATCCGCGCCACAATCCTGGACTTCAGTTTGTCGATCGCGCCAGATACCCGTTCTACTATTCCTTTCAGCAAAACGACATTTTCTTTCTGGTCTGGGATGCTTCTACGTCCCAGATTCCTGACGATCAGCTGACCTGGGCAGAGCGCAGTTTGGCATCGAGTCAGTCTCAAGCGGCGAAGCTAAGAATTGCGGTCGGGCATCTGCCCCTGTATGCGGTGGCGATCGGGCGCGATCGACCGGGTGAGTATCTGGATGGAGCCGATCGCCTGCGAACAATGCTGGAAAGATATGGCGTCCATACCTATATCAGCGGACACAACCACGCTTACTTTCCGGGCTATGTGGGCAAGCTGCAAACGCTCCACAGCGGGTTATTAGGAAGCGGAGCGCGGCAATTGTTAAACGGCAACTCGCCCATGATCAAGACGGTCACGGTCATCGACGTCAATCTAAATCAGGCTGAGACCACCTACACGACTTATGATGCGAAAACAATGCAGGTCGTCGATCAGCATCGCCTGCCCCGACTCATTGATAGTCCAACTGCAAAGATTCTGAGGCGAGATGTGCAGTGGGCTGATTTGTCTGGGGCGGAAAGGGCGAGTCGGTATGCGCCGAGGTCTTAGAGAAGGTTTATCAGTAGAAACTGGTCAGCAAAAATCTGCCAGTGGAAAGGTAAGTATCAGTGAAAAGGTAGGTATGAGAAGCCTCTAAGATTCCCCGACCTCCTAAAAGGGAAAACCGAATCGTTGTAGGTAGTCCTTTTGCAACCGGAAGTCCTGACGGCTCAACGTTCCCTTTTGCAGGGAGATTACGGGGATCTCTATTGCTTGAGGAGCTTGATCGCTTAAAGTGCAATTCTACTCAATCTCAGCCTGACGCTTGCGAAGCGAGGCAATCATCTGCTGGCGCACAAGCTTTGCCCACTGATCGAAGTCAAATTCGCCGTTTGCAGGGGTAGCAGCTTGAGAAGACGACTGCGAGGAATTTAAATGGGCTTTCATATGGGCTATCTCCAGAAACACTGATTAATAGGGTCAATCGCGTCACTCACGATTCTAGATGACCTTCTGCAGAAGTCAAAAAGTTCCGTATCTACCGTTACAGAAACTTAAAGGAAATGATAGGGATTGCGAATCCTCCCCATAGACGATTTTAAGCGGATTTTCAGTGTTTTGAGGGATGCGAAAGCCCCTTGCGTAATTTCCACTGGGTTTAACTTGAACTTCATAAAGCGAATGTCACAGGGGTCTGCAAATCATGACGATGTGATTTATTACACGTACCCGGTGAACCAGGATCACACGGCTGCGCATCCCCAATTCCCTTCACGTGATAGATGTTGACCGACCGCCCGGTCGCTAGACTGTTTGGGTTATTTTTACGCAGGCGATCGTTATTATGCGGCTGGGTCGAATTGCAGTTTTACTGTCTTTCATTGGGTTAATCGGACTGCTGGGGTACGGGGTGGAGTTATCGCTGCCGCGCAGGGGTCCCAGTTTGAATAAAACACTCACGCCGATTACAACCCTGGCTCCTGCTGGAATTGGCTCTTATGATGTGCTGGGAATCGTGGTCGATCGCCCGGAAGCCGAACAGCTTTTGCAAACCGAGGCAGGTCAGCAGCAGCTCAGCCGCGAAAATGGCGCGATCGAAGTTACGCAGGATTTGATCGACCTGGGACGCAAGGCGTTTTACACGGAAACTTTTGGCAACGAGTATTTCTTTACCGACGTGATGGGGGCAATCGACGGCGGCATTAACCTGGTGAATCTCAGTCGGGCAATCGTCGCGCTGGGCGGCAAGGCAACCACGAATCTTCAAGTCAAGCTCGATCGCGATTACACCGTGGGTGGCAGAGCCTTTCCCAAAGGCACAGTGCTGAATACAGGTCTGGATGTTCCGGCAGGGTCGCTGATTCCAGTTGGAATGGAAATTCATAAAAAAGGAGGCAAAGTTCAGGTTGGCATTACTTGTGCAGCTTGCCATGCGGCGGTTGATCAGCGATCGGGCTTAGTGATTGAGGGTGCACCCAACATCGATCTAGATTCGGGACTGCTGCTGGCGTTTGCGACCAACTCAGCGGCAATGTTTCGGCAAACGGGAGTGAATCCACTCAAACTGCCCGGCGGAGAGCATACCTACATCAATGCCGCAGGCAAAACAGCGAAGCTAGTGGACGCAAAAGCCTTTGAAGATGCCGTAGACGCAGACTTTCTTTCCTGGGCACCCGGTAACTTTGACTCTTCGCCCGATAACGTCGACAACCCGGCACAGAATCCCTCGTCTTATACCCACGAGGCGTATCCCTATGGCTGGAGCGGCTTTTCATCGATCGGCTGGTTCCACGGACTGACGACGCTGAATAACAATGTTCACGCGACAAATTCCGACCCGTCTACGGCTCTCGAAGCCAGTTTACCGCTGCTGGGCATTGATAAAGAAACCTATCTTGGCTCGATGCTGCAAAATGCCGCGAACCCAAAGTTTCGGTTGCCAAAAGGAGCAAAGCCCTCTGAATTTTTCGATCAAATTGACCCGACTCCAGGCGAACCGGGGATGAATCAGGTGATTCGGATGCCGGGATTTCCAAAAGGTTCGCTGTTTGCGATCGATGGATTGATGGCAAGCTCGCCGGGTCTACCTGTAGGTGAGCAGCTCAACGGAATGTCGGCTTATCAAAATACGCTGGCTCCACCCCCTCACGAATCTGATGCAGATAGCGAAACCCTGCAACGAGGCGCAAAAGTCTTTACCGAGGCGGGTTGCATTAGCTGCCACAGCGGACGCTACTTTAATAATCATCAAGTGATTGGTGAAATTGAAATCAAGGGTCAACCGTCTCGCGCTAAAGCGCTGGCAAAAATACCGGGGATTTTCACCGAGCCAAAAACCTACCCGCCGAGCCTCAGAGTTCCCCTACCTGCCGATCCGCCCGTGCTGAAAGTGCCAACCGAGATTGCGCCATTAGCCGATCGCGAGCTTGCCTTTGCCCAAAACAATCCGGCAGGCGGCTACAAAGTGCAACACCTGATCGGGCTGTATTTGAGTGCGCCCTATCTGCATGACGGTGGCGTGGCTGCAACCCAGGCAGCGATCGCCCCTAACGAAGACGGCTGGTATCAGGTGGTAGAACCAGAAGAAATGGGACTGGCAGGAACCTGGATGCGGCGTGTTGAACCCGACCCGGAAGCCAGTCTGCGGGTGCTGGTCGATCGCAACCTGCGCGAGGCAGCAGTGCAGGCAAACCGCAAGAATGAAGCCTTGCAAAACATTCACTCCGACGGCAGCGGACATAACTACTGGGTCGATCGCAAAGCCGGATTCACACCCGAAGACCAAACCGCGATCGTGCAGTTTATGCTGGCGATCGATGATGATCCGGCAGTTCTCCCTACCAAAGAGGGAGAGCCGATCGTCGCGACGAATGGGGGACTTTGAAAGGAGGGGCTAGTTTTTGAGGGTTTGAGGTAGACCGATCGCCTTCTAACCCCCAAAATTTGCCTTCTAAACTCAACCGATCGCCTTTGGCACTCGACATTTTCTGATCTGGATATGAACGATCGCCATTGGCACTGGATACATTGGCGATATGAGTCAATACATTGCTTCTTGCACCCGATTCATTGCCAGTTGCACTCAATGCATTGCTTCTGTGACCCGATCCATTGCCTTTGTCGCTCGACGCATTGCTAATTGCACCCGATCCATTGCTTCTGCAAGGCAATACATTGTGATTTGCACTCGATTCTTTGCTTCCTGAGCCTGGCGTATTGGCTCTGATGCTCGAAGCATCAACATAGCAGCCTTTATTAGTTTCTCAGTAGGATTAAGGAACGATCGAGGCTGCTGACCATGAGCGACGTACTAACCCGAATTTATAACTCGTTTGATCCAGATAATCCTTTGCCTGCAAATGATCCAGCCTATGTCGAGTGTGGCGAGGTGCGCGGCGAGAATAACATTTTGAAGGATTTGGGAAATGGCATCCGACGATCGGAGGACAAAGCAACCTGTCAGCTTTATGTGGGGCATCGGGGGGCGGGAAAGTCTACTGAATTACTGCGGTTGAAGCAAGATCTTGAAGAGAAGGGCTGCTTTGTCGTGTATTTCGCGGCGGATGCGGAGGACGTTGACCCGGAAGATGCAGAATACGTGGATGTTTTGCTCGCCTGTACGCGCCATTTGCTAGAGGAATTAAAAGCTGCGGACGCTCAGCCTCTACGAAGCTGGTTGCGCGATCGATGGCGATCGTTAGAAGACCTGATGCTCACCGAAATTTCTTTTGATGAGCTGAAGGCAGAGGCGCAGTTAAGCCAGTTTGGTAAACTCAGCACCGCAATTCGGGCAACGCCCACAGAGCGACAGAAGATCCGGCAGCAGGTTAATCCTCATACTCCATCACTGATTGATGCGCTGAATCAGTTTATTGCCGACGCGAAGAAGAAACTGCCAAATGGAAAAACGCAGCTTGTGGTGATTGCGGATAACCTCGATCGGATTGTGCCAATTCCTGACGCTACTGGACGCACGAATCACGATCACATCTTCTTGGAGCGCAGCGGACAGCTCAAAGCGTTGAAGTGCCATTTAATCTACACCGTTCCAATCTCGATGTTCTATTCCAGTCGAGCTAACGACTTGAAAGACACCTATGGCAATGCTCAAGTGCTGCCCATGATTATGGTGAGAACAAAGGAGGGATCCATTCACCCGTCTGGATTTGAGAAAATAAAAGAGGTGATTGTTCGACGGATTCGGGCAGCAACAGCAGGGACAACATATGAGCAAGCCTCTATTGACCAAGAAATCCTTGAAAGTGCGGAGGTAATCGAGCAACTGTGCTTGATGAGCGGTGGGCATATTCGAGAATTAGTTCGCTTGTGTAAAGAGGCAAGCAACAATGTTGATGAACTACCCATTACGGCAAAAGCAGCGCGAAGAGCAATTACCGTAGTGCGAGACACGTATCGACGGACAGTTCAAAGCAACCAGTGGGCATTGCTTGCAAATGTAGCGGTAAATTATCGATGCCCCCATGATGAGGCATATCGAGAGCTGTTGTATTCACGCTGCATCCTGGAATATCGCTACTTTGATGATGACGACGAGATGCAGTGCTGGTACGATGTTCACCCTCTAATTAAAGGCATTGACGAGTTTAAGTCGGCACTTCAAAAAGTAAAGCAGTAGAGAAACCCTATGACTGCAAATTCGATCGATTGGGACGAGGATTTACCCAGCACTCCAGCAGAAGAATATCAAGCACTCGTCCGGGCACTTCGTAGAATCGAGGGTTTCGGCATTATTTTCGTGCGCTGCAACGATGCTGATGAGGAAAGCCTGATTCGTCAGGTAAAAGCAGACCTGCCCCATAAAACGATCGATCAATTGCAGCTCACTGCAGACAGCACGAACTTTTATGAAGCAGTAGAAAGCCTGCCCAACTACAAGCAAACCAACATCCTGTTTGTACGTGGACTGAAACACTCCCTCTACGCCTATGAACAAACCAAGCAGATCTTACGCTGGAGGGCTGATGAAACTCATTCCTATAGCTGGAAGGGTGTCCCAAAAATTCTTGCCAACCTGAATCAACAGCGCGATCGATTCCGCGATGACTTCAAAATCTGCTTCGTTTTCCTGTTACCTCTCTTTGCCATCAAATACCTGATCCATCGCGCCCCTGATTTCTATGATTGGCGATCAGGCATCTTCGAGTTTCCGATGGAGAAGGACACGCTCGATCGAGAGGTCTATCGGGTCTGGTTGGAAGGAGATTACAATGACTACCTTATCTGGACAGATGCTCAACGCTATCGCAAACTTGCCGAAATCCAAAACCTCCTGGAAGAACCACAACTCCCTCTAGATGGGAAAGTAAATCTACTTTCTGAACTAGCTGTGCTTTCTCAAGCAGCCGGAGAACACAAAAGTGTTCTTCACACATGGGATGAGGTATTAAGACTCAAACCCGATTTAGGTGTAGCTTGGAGCAACCGAGGGCTTGCCCTCGCTAAATTAGGACGCTATGAAGAAGCAATTGGTTCCTGGGGCAAAGCAATCGAATTCAAACCGGACTCTTACGAAGCCTGGTACAACCGAGGCATTGCCCTGGTGAATCTAGAACGCTATGAGGAAGCGATCGACTCCTGGAACAAAGCACTCAAACTCAAACCGGACTATCACAAAGCCTGGAACAACAAAGCCTGTTGTTATTCGTTGTGGAATCAAGTGGATAAGGCGATCGAATCTCTACAACAAGCGATCGAGCTTAATCCTAAATATCGGGAAATGGCTAAAACAGATTCAGACTTTGACAACATTCGATCGGACGATCGATTCAAAGCACTAATCGAAGATTCCGATTCAGAGTGAGGCGATCGACTAAGGAGAATTCACGATGGTTAACCCCGTTCCAATCCTGCAAACGATCGCGCTTGAAACCTGGATTCCGGCTGCCTGGGAAGACTTTTTGACCTTTGCAGATGATCCGACGCTGGTGGGCGGCAGGTTTTATTACGACCAGGGTGAGATGAGGATTGAGATGAGTCCATTGGGTTCGGCGCACGGTCAGGATAATTCGATCGTTCTCACAGTCGTTAATCTCTATGCCACGGTCAAAGCGATTCCGATCAAAAGCTTCATCAATACGACGTTTCGGAAAGCAGGACTGCGGGAATTCCAGCCTGATCTGGCGTTTTATATGGGTGAACCTGGCGAGGCTGTGACGTTTCCAGCCCGATCGAACGCTGCAGTAGACCTCAACGAATTTGACCCGCCCTCACTGGTGATTGAAATTGTTGCCTCTTCGCTAGAAGACGACTGCACGCGCAAACAGCCACTTTATCAGCGAGCAGGCATTCGAGAATATTGGGTGGTGGATGTGAATGTGAGCCAGGTGATTGCCGTTGAGCCTAGCAAGGCAACCCAACTCCGCCGATCGCAGGTTTTACCTGGACTAGAAATTGATTGGGTCGATTCTGCCCTGAAACGTGCCCAGACCGAAGACGATGGTGCGGTGAGCCGATGGTTTCTTGGGCTGCTGACGCAGTGATTGGGTCGATCGCCCTTCGCCCTTATACCAAGTTCTCGCTTCTCAATCACTCAAAGTGTCCCTAAGCGAGAAATAAAGGCTTTGACGTGAGCCTCAGCTAACGGGGGCGTTGTAGGGCTTTTACGATTTCTCAAACTTCCTCCCAAATTCCTAGAATCGCGATAATAGAGAAAGAAGAGGACTCCGGGCAGGGAAACAGGACTGATGAAACTATCAAAGAAGAATCTAGATCAGCGGCTCGATCATCTCTACGACGTAATTATTGTCGGCGGTGGCATGGGCGGACTCTCCGCAGCAATCTATCTTCAGCGATATCGCCTCTCCTGTCTGATTATCGAAAAGGGCAAAGGGCGATCGTTCTGGATGCAAGAACTGCGAAACTATCTTGGTTTGCCGCCGGAAACCCCCGGACGCGACGTGATTCAGCACGGGCAGGAACACGCCCTGATGCTGGGGGCAGATCATTTGCGTGGCTTTGTGGAGGAAGTGCGCGATGAAGGCGAAACCTTTACCGTGAAGGTCAGGGTGGGCAAGGAAGACAGTATCTACCCTGTGTTTCGATCGAAGTATGTCATCGCCGCGAGCGGCATTATGGATCATTTGCCAAAGCTGGAGAAGATGCAAAATGTCTTTGATTTCGCGGGCTATAATCTGCACGTCTGCCTGATCTGCGATGGCTACGAAATGGCAGATAAGCAGTGTGGTCTCTTCGTGGGCACTGAAGGAGCAATCAATACCGCATTTGTGCTGAACTGGTTTACGCCTTATGTCACCGTCTTTACCAACGGTTTGTTTGAAGTGGGCGACGAGATGCGGCACAAGCTGAAGGAACATGGCTTTCCGCTCGTTGAAACGCCAATCACACAGCTTTTGGGGCACGACCACGAAATGACCGGGGTTGAGCTAGAAGACGGGAAGATCATTCCGCTTGAAACAGGGCTGGTCGCAATGGGATCGCATTACTATAATGAGTACCTCAAGGGACTCGACCTGGAGTGGAAAGGCAGCAATCTGGTAACAGATTCCATGTGCCGCACCTCCCATCCGCGTCTGTTTGCGATCGGCGATCTTAAAGAAGGCATCAATCAAGTGTCAATTGCCGTCGCAGATGGTACATTAGCGGCAACAGCAATCTGGCGGGACATTCGCAGGGCTGCTCCGCCGCGTCGCTGGGAAGAACACTTGGTTGGGGAAAACCCCATGGTTGAGACGACCTAATAACAACGCGATCTGATTTGGAGCAAGACTGTGACACGAACTGATACCCTCACCATTCCCGAACTGCAATCGGAAGTTGCCCATCTGCGCGATGAACTCCAGATGCGCGACCAGCTTGTGCAGCAGCTTTCACAAGAACTTTTCCGCTTGGTAAAAGGGAATGCTGCAACGACTCCGACTCCCGCTGTTTCTGAGCGGCAGCAAGCCGAAATCCGCGCCCTTCGTGAACAGGTGCAGGGCTTTGAGCAGCAGGCAATGTTCTACCAGGAGCAGCTTTCCGCCAAAGATACGGAGATTTATCAGTTGCGGCAGTCCGGTCGTGAAATGACCGATCGCGCCCGAATGCTGGAACAGGTGGTCGAAGAACTGCCCCGGATTTACAAAGAGAAGTTTGAGCAGCGTCTCGCGCCGATTAAGGAAAAAGTCGCGCTGATTCAGCAGGAGAACCGTCGCCTGCACGCCGAACTTCAGAGCGTCAGCTATCGCCTTGCGGTCAGAAGTCGTCGTGTGAGTCATTTAGATTTGCCGAGCTTCCCTCGGATGGGCGCAACGCTGCCTGATCTGAGCAACGTCTAATTCCAGTTCCCTCCAGAACTGTGAGTTACCTCTGTGGATTACCCCTCTCTTGTGGGATGGCATCAGAACTTCTGGCGCGGAAGATAGCCCGTCTGCTGGTCTGAGCGAGCGAAGACCTCCATCCCACAAAAAGACAGGCCGTACACAAGAAGACAAACGATAAACGGATAGTTTCTCAGCTTAGAAATTGGTGCATGTCCTGCTCATAATCGATCCGCTGCCTGCTGATCAGGATGATTTGCAGGCCCAGTCTATTTCTGCGATCGAACAGGCGATCGAACAATTTCCCGTTTCTACGGAGTCTTCAGTTTCGATCGTTTGTAGCGATCAGCCGATCGCACTTCAACCCGCAGATCTGCTCTGTCCGCTAACGCTCAACCTACCGGATTCCCTGGACTGGAAGGGTCAGGCAATTTATAAAGTCTGTCGAGACGTAGAGGGATTACGCGATCGCGTCCAGCAGGCACTTCTGGTTCCGATCGCGACAGGAGAATTCTGGTTGCCGATCGTCCTGACGGCAAAAGGCGCACTTTACGCCGAAGCCATCTGTCGTGAAAATTCTCGCTACTATCAGCCGCTCCATTTGCCCGATCTGCACCGTCAGGCTCTTTATCGCCTCGCCCATCGCCTTTTGCAGGAACTGAACGCGCCGCCGTCGGTTTACCTGCTTCAGTTTGGTTGGACAGATGGGCAGATTGGCTTCGATCGCCTGTATCCCTTTCCGGCAGAAGCGGCGATTGCTAGTCTGAAGGTTCAAACCCCAGATCTTTTTGCCTGTCACTGGCAATGCTTAACGTCTCAGCCAATTTTCGATGTGTACATTCCAGGGAATGTGGTGTGGCGATGAGAAGCACTTCTCTCGTAGGAGTAATCGCCCTTCGCGAATTGACACGATCGCTGATATTACGTCAAGATGGGAATCATTAAAGGCTGTCACAAATCTTTGTAAAGTCCTATTTCTAAGGTTACTCATTACCGTGGAACTGATTCCCCTGGAAACCATCCAGAACATCGCTCACGAATACGGCTACTGGGCAGTGTTCGGCGGCATTCTCCTCGAAAATACAGGGATTCCTATTCCCGGTGAAACGATTACTCTCGTCGGCGGCTTTCTGGCAGGCAGCGGTGAGCTGGATTTTTGGCTGGTGCTGGCAAGTGCGCTAGGCGGAGCGATCCTCGGCGACAACTTTGGCTACTGGGTTGGGTATTACGGCGGCTGGTCGCTTGTAACTCGTGTGGGTAGACTGTTCCGCATCAAGGAAGAACAGCTTATCAGCGTCCGCGATCAGTTTGCTCAGAACGCTGCCAAAGCTGTAATTTTTGGTCGATTTGTCGCACTGCTTCGCATCTTTGCCGGACCCTTAGCAGGAACGGTAAGAATGCCCTATGCGCAGTTTCTTCTCTGCAACCTCGTTGGTGCAAGCATCTGGGCAGGTGTCACCATTACCGCCGCCTACTTTGCCGGAAGGCTAATTGCCCTGGAAACCCTGGTGCAGTGGATGTCTCAGTTTGCCGCTGTCGTCGTGGCGATCGTCGTTGCCTGGTTTGCCCTCTCCTACTGGCTGGAGCATCGCAAGTTTGGCAAAGGTCTGGAGCAGCAGGATTGAGGTGAGCGGATAGGGGATAAGGAGATAGGGGATGAGAGCAGGATGATTGCTCTATCCAAACTACACTGACTGGTAAGCGTCTCGCTGATGTCTAAGTGACAGGAGTTCCTTTCTGTTCATTCAACGATCGCTCACCTTAACGAACAAACCTACCTCCTTCTACCCACTTACCCATCACTCACCTACCCATCCCCCCATCCACTCATCTACCCTTCAAGCTTTACTTGCCCCGTCGTTGCCAGCACCCGCGCACTCACGCCAAAGACGCGCAGCAGTCCTTCGGAGTCGGAGTGGTTGTAGTCACCCACGCCTTCCATTGAGGCATTTTCTTCGGAGTATAGGGAGTGGGGCGTGTCGGTTGCGGCGATGAAAGAGAGCGTTCCTTTGTAAAGGGAGACGGTGATAGTTCCGGTTGCCAGAGCAGCGGTGCGATCGAGCGCTTGCTGTGCCATCTGGGTCGCGAGATCGAACCAGTAGCCTTGGTAGATCTGTCTGGCAACCAGGAGCGAAAGCTGATCGTAAAATTCGCGGGCGCGGCGGTCGAGAATAAGCTGCAACAGATAGGCATAGCAGGTTCCTAGAATCTCAACGCCAGGGCTTTCGTACACACCGCGAGACTTGATGCCGACAAAGCGGTTTTCCACCAAGTGCGTACCGATGCCAATGCCGTGCTTGCCGCCGATCGCGTTTGCCCGAAGGAAGGCTTCCACCAGATTGACCGACTGACCGTTAATAGACACCGGACGACCCGCCTCAAACCGCACTGTGAATTCTTCGGGCTGATCGAGAGCAGCGATCGGATAGCAGCCCATAATCGGCTTGACAAACTGAGCCGGAGTCGTGAGCGATTCCAGCATTCCCGATTCGTGAGTCAGCCCCAGCAGGTTAGCATCGGTGGAATAGGGCTTGTCTTTAGTAGCAGTTACGCTCAACCCGTTATCCTGACAGAAATCGATCATTTCGCTGCGTCCAGGGAAGCGTGCCAGGAAAGATTCGTCTCGCCAAGGCGCATACACCTCAAACTCAGGAGCCAGCATATTTGTAATCAGTTGGAACCGCACCTGATCGTTACCGCGTCCGGTTGCGCCGTGGCTAAAGATCGTCAGTCCACGCTGCTTCATTTCGCGAATCATCGCTTCGGTCAGCACACAGCGAGCGATACCTGTAGTGTTCCAGTAGCGTCCCTCGTAGCACGCCTGCGCCTGGATTACCTGAAGCCCCGCTTCGGCAATTCCTTCTCGGCAAGGCAGCAGCACAAATTCTGAAGCTCCCGCTGCCAGCATTCGCTTTTCAATATCCGCCGGATTATCCTCGTCGGGCTGTCCCAAATCGGCCGTAAAGCAAACCACGTTCACGCCCTGATCCGTCAGCCATCGCGTAATCGTGCAGCTATCGAGTCCACCTGATCCTGCAAAGGCGATCGTCTTTCCCTGTAAGTCTTGCGCTTTCATGTCGTTTTTCTCTCTCAGCCAACCTCCAGACCGGGAGAACAAAACCCCGATCGGGCAAACATCATATTATCGGCTGAATGGTTCCCATTTTGTTCGGGGACAACCGATTGTTAGAGAATGATGGCATGAGAGGAGGTAGGTGAGTGGGTAAGTAGGGCTTTTTAGGCTGCTTGAACTGTAGTTAGATGGACAATTTCTTCTATTAGACTTTATGGGATTTGTAGTAGAAGCCTGGTTTCACAATACTGCACCTGAAATTGCGGCTAAGATGCTTCGCGATGGTCTCGCTACTGGAGGGTTTACTCCGGTCAAGGTGCCACCTTCTCAGAAAGACTCTTGGAATCGCGTAGCACTCTATCAACATAAAGTGTATGCCGCACTAACACCTCAAACTGAGAATCACTTGGTTGCGACAGTCAAGTCCGCGATAAGTTGGGATGAAGGGTACTCAGCATTCGAGCAAGTCTTTATTTATCTCCTTAATCATCACCAAAACGTCGAGCTTGCAGAGTTGTTGCTTTCAACGCGAAATCCTGAACCCTACCCTTTCCTAACGCACTCATTTAATCGAGGATCGTTTCCGCCAACAATCGTCAATCACAATGAAAATACAATTACTCAAAGAGGCGAGGGTAATTATTGGATGAAGTGGGGGCCAGAACTTCACTTCATTGCTGACAAGGTCTTTAAACGAACTCAAGTAGATGTAGCTAGCTTTGCTCATAGCCTGGCTGCTGCAATCATTCCTCTAAAGGGAGGTTCGCTACTCGATTGTGGCTGGACAAGAGAGTTTGCACTTCCCAAACACTTAAGCTCGATCTAATCACTCCAATTTCATAATTTGGTTTGTCTATTCACTCACCCGTCCACACCTCTACAGAGAACTTTTTGACGGTTAAGCGGGTCAACGATAGGATGCAGTCAGAGCACTGCTCATTCTGGATGCTTAAAAAAACCGTCCTCGACGGAAAGTGTTCTAAAGCGCATCAACCCCCAGATTGTTCAAAAATATCGTTCAAAAAGATTGCTGCCGTGTTTTTTAGCGTTGTCATTCCCACTTATAACCGTCTGCCGATTCTGGAGAAATGCCTGTGGGCACTGGAAAATCAGATGATTCCGGCTGATAGTCCGATCGCTGGCTATGAAATCGTCGTCGTGGATGATGGCTCAACCGATCGCACTGTGGAATGGCTGCAAACCCATCAGGCAGAGCTGCCCCATGTGCGGCTATTTCAGCAAAATCATCAGGGACCGTCTGCCGCGAGAAATCTGGGTGTTCGTGAGGCAAAGGGCGACACGATTATTTTTATTGACAGCGATCTGGTAGTGCTGGAAGGATTTCTTCAAGCTCATGCCATTGCCCTCACTGAGGCAGAGAAAAACCTGGGAACCGATCGCGTCTTTACCTATGGCAGCGTGATCAACACCTGCGATTTCGACGATCCGACTTCAGAGCCATTCAAGATTACGGACTTTTCGGCGGCGTATTTTGCAACCGGGAATGTGGCGATCGACCGAAAATGGCTGGAAGAAGCTGGACTGTTTGACACGCGCTTTCAGCTTTACGGCTGGGAAGATTTGGAGCTGGGCGTTCGGCTAAAACAGCTGGGGCTAAAGCTGATCAAGTGTCCTGAAGCGGCAGGCTATCACTGGCATCCGCCGTTTAGCTTGAGCCAGTTGCCCAATTTGATAGACAAGGAAATTCAGCGGGGACGGATGGGGGTGTTGTTTTACCAAAAGCATCCGACCTGGGAAGTGCGAATGATGATTCAGATGACCTGGATTCATCGGCTGTTGTGGGGTTTGCTGTCTCTGGGTGGCACACTGAACGAAAAAACAATGGCTCCCCTGCTGCAATGGCTGATCGATCGCGGTAAGCCTCAGCTTGCTCTGGAAATCGCCCGGATTTTTCTTAACTGGTACAACGTACGCGGCGTGTATGCTGCCTATGCGGAGATGCAGCAAAGTTAAAAATTTAACCTGCTCATAACTTATGTAAATCTCCCCTTTACATACAGGAATAAATTCCGCAGATTGGTGAAATCTACGATTTCGCTGTGATGCTTTTAATCTATGATCAGAGCTTTTTTGGTGCAGGCGGTGCTGCTGTGGCTGCTGCTGCCCTATCCTGCTTTTGCTGCTCCGATGTCCACTCCACCGCCCTTTGAGGTCGTGGCTGCGGCAAAAAACCATTTTCTGCCGGATGACACAGCTTTTACGACCCCTCAACCCCGCATTGAAGTTGCCCGGATTCGATCGGCGATTATGCCTGGTGTGATTTTGGGTGGACGCTATGACGGAATTTTGAACCTGTTGCAGGATCGATACACAGCAAGCGGAGAAATCGACACCCGCCTGGAAAATGCTGCCCGATCGCTCATCGAAGACGAACTCATGCAGGCAGGCTATCCTGTCGCTGCCAGTTCGAGCCGATCGCCCTTTGCAGATCAGCTTGTCGATAACCCGGAACCGGGACAATTTTTGATCGGCGGTACAATTACCGAAGTTAAGCTCAATTCCTACAGTTCACTGCTGGGCGAAAAAACGCAGGACGAGCGCACCATTCGCTGGGAACTGTTCGATCGCACTGCCGGAAAAGTAATCTACCGTCAGACCGTGACCGGACGCGCCGAGGCAGAAGGCGTAGACAACCCTGCCGCCACCTATGAAGCAATTCGCAACAGTTTTAAGGGGTTGCTGACCCAGGCTGATCTTGCCGATTTCCTGTCTCAGCCCACGATCGCCAATCTACCCATAACGGTTCCTACCCGCTACGAAATTGCGGCAGTTTCTAGCTCAGAAACGCCCCTTTCCACAGAACAGATTGTCAGTCGATCGATTCCCTCGATCGTGCAAATTCGCACCCCAGAAGGACGGGGAACGGGTTTTGTAGTTGATGCTTCCGGCTTGATCATGACCAATCATCATGTTGTTGGGTCTGCCCATACGGTGCAAGCCGACCTGTATGACGGTTCAACCCATAAAGCACAGGTGATCAAGCGAGATGCAGCTCTGGATGTCGCGTTGCTGCGTTTGGAAGCAGATGCCGCAGATTTGATGAGTTTGCCTGTGTGCCCTGTGTCGGTCAAAGTAGGGGAAGACGTGGTGGCCATCGGCAATCCGCTAGCACTCTCCAACAGCGTGACGCAGGGCGTGGTCAGCGGCATTCGCACCCGCAAAGCGCACCATTTGATCCAGACCGATGCAGCAGTTAATCCCGGCAACAGCGGTGGTCCCTTGCTAAACCGATACGGTGCGGTGATTGGCATTGTCACTGAAAAAATTGCCAGTCGTGGCATTGAAGGGTTAGGATTTGCGCTCCCGATCGCCGAATCGCTCGATCGCCTCAATGTCAAAATTCACCCCACTCAAACAGCCCTGAATTCCTGCGGGAGTTCAACGATGCTGGCTGTCAATCAGATACCGCAGTAACGACAGTAACAAGGTCAAAGCTATGAATCGCCCTGATTTCAACCCCTTTCCCAGCCTGGGCGAGGGGCTTTATTTATGACATAATCGATCGTCTCTACTTCGTTCATTGTTTTGTCTACCTGCGTTTAAAGCTTTTATGTCCCTTTCCTGCCAGCAACTTCTTCAGAAGTATCCCGATCTTTGGCGAGATGCAACCGTTCATCCATTCCTGATGCAGTGCCAAACAGGAGAAATTCAGCCGCATCAATTCAACACCTGGCTGGTACAGGATTATTTGTTTGTGCTGGAGTTCACGCGGTTCGCGGCGACGCTAATTACCTGGTCACCGATCGCTCACTTCGACGTATTGCTAAGCGGTCTAACGGTACTGCAAGACGAGCTAAATTGGTTTCGCAAAAAGGCTTCAGAGCGTCAGCTCAATCTGGATACGCCTAGGCAGCCCACTTGTCAGACCTACTGCGCCTTTATGGTCAACATGGGAACGGCTCCCTATGCGGCAATGGCAACGGCTTTCTGGGCGATCGAACTGGCGTATAACCAGGGGTGGCAGCTCCCCGGCAAAATGCCCGAACCTTATACTGAATTTGCCGATCGCTGGGGCAATCCGGGCTTTACGGAATATGTAAAACTGCTGGAACACCAGGCAGACGAAATGCTGCGATCGGCATCTGAAGAAGTGCAGCAGCAGGCAGAACTCGCATTTATCAAAGTCGCACAGCTTGAAAAGGACTTTTGGCAAATGGCATTTGCAGCAGTCTAGAGGCGATTTAAGTATTACTGGTTAGCTTCAATTTCCTGTTTACCGCCTTTGCCCTCACAGATATTTTTAATCGATTCGAGAGCTTTCCCGATTCCTTCATTGATTGCAGATTCAAAACTGCCTTCGGGCGATTGTTCTGCCATCTTCTGCGCCATCTCTGCGGGAGGTGCGTAGTGAATATGCACTGTGACCTTGCACTGTTCACGGTCTCCGTCAACTTCCATCCAGCCGCCGTAGTCATTCTCGCCATCTGAACCCCATTCAATTCGTTTACTGAGGCGATCGATGCGGAAATGGCCATCGGAGTCATAGGAATGTCCACCTGCCTGTCCCTGAGTGCGAACGCGCTCGCCTTCCTGGGGTTGGGCACTGCGAACGGTGGGCAAATACTTCGGCAGATTGTTCACGTCTGCCATAAAATCAAACACATTATCGGCGGGAGCGGCGATTGTCGTAGACTGCTCAAACTCGGTGGTGCGAACGGTGCGAGGATTGCTTGAAGTCATAGCTCTTCCACTCAGGATCAGAACAGTTCGGGCATTGCGAAGCGAATGAAGCCAATGCTTCCATAAAATCAATGCCTGAACCCAATACGCCTCGATCCTAAAGAGCCTGCCAATCTGAAGCCTCTTACTTTAGGGGTACTGCTGAAACGTGCTCCTGAGACGTACCCCCCAAAAGGTATTCCTGAAAGGTACTCTCGCATCGCTTTCCACAAGATACGGAATGATTTCGGATAGAGATACCTGAGCTTCAGGACAGCGTCATTGTCCCCGGTTCCAGACGCGCAGTTCTGGATGCTCCCTGAATGAGCTGTTTCATCTGCGCTACAAATGACCTGGTTTTAAAGTATTCCAGGTAAGCTTCTCGAGCATTACTAACGATTCGTGCTGCTGCTTCTGGGTTTTGCAAATAATATCGACACTGATGCTCTAGATCAGAAAAATCCCACGCGATCGGCACATAGGTTTCTCCAGGAATAAATAGGTTCGGCTGGACATCAAGATGCTCCATCGAAGGTTTGAGCAGCAGGCAGTCATAGCAAATGGCTTCAAAATCTCGCCAGCAAGACTCTCCCCAGCCAAAGGGACTGAAGACAATCCGGCTTTGCTGGAGCTCGCGAAAATATTGGCGTTGAGATACTTCTTTACTTTTATCACTGCTGCCATTGCTCACGACACGATAATCAGCAGACAGAGGAGCGAGAGCATCCAATGCCGATAAGCGATACTTGTAATACCAGCTATCTTTTTCAGGGCTGAGGGACATTCGGCAGAAAATATCAATTGTTTTCGCTTTAGGTCGAAAGAGCCAGCGGGGACGTTGGAGGAGTCTCTTAAACGATTTGGATGTTCCTAAACTCCAGCCTGTCTTGATCTGAGATGCATATCCCCGAGGTGCAATTGAGCCGACGTGCCAGTTTCCTAGCTTGTAATGCTGCTGCTGTACCAGATATTGCGTGAGAACTGAGCCACCTATCAGATCTTGGGTATAAAGGGACTGATCCTGATACCGCTGACGTTTAACAAACCCGTCTACATGGGGCAATACGCTCAGAAAGCGGCTACTTGCCTGGGCAAATGGATCAACAAAGAAAAGTTTTGCGTAGGGCTTTTGCTGACGCAGGTTTCGGATAAGGGTTTCAACGACTTCGGGCTGTTCTCGCCAGCTTGGCATCAGAAAGAAAATGTCTGACCGATCGCCCAAGCACAAATTCACCGCTTCGTTCAAGGTTGGAACATTTTTAATAGCAACCTCTAACCCTAGCTCTTGTCTTAATTCACGTTTGTAATAAAGAAAGGGTTCTTGCTGAGCCGTAGCAATCTTATCGTTTGTATAACCAACGAATAACGCAGATTTCATGGTGGAGAACCCTTTGGTAACGTGCATAGCTTAGGCGAATTTTGATGAGCAGTCTATAAAGCTTAAGAGAATTTTTTGTAAGGAGAATCTGATCGGAACGGTAGCTCGAATTGCGTCAAGCGGTAGTTGCTCAAATGGATATCGGTTGAGTAGACTGGGCTGTTGAATCTTACTAAGCTCAGGAGAGGGAATGTACCTGGGATCGTTCGACTTCCGGGGGCGAATTCCCCGTAACGCGCCTACTCCTGCTCCACAAAAAAAGGGGCGAGGCTTTGCCTCGGAACCCCTGCTCTAGCAATGGCTTTAGCGATTGTTGAAATTCAGAATTATTGAAATTCACACCCCGCAAATGCTGCTCAACTGCCCGATCCGAAACTATGCTTCCAGCACACGCTGAATCCGACGCTCAAGCTGGTCAAGATCGAGTCCGCCTTCGTCGCGGCTAATTCGCCGAACCGTAGAATTAACCTTCGACAAATCCTGCAACAGGTCAGTCAGGATCTCCTGCTGCTGGCGAGACTGAATCACTTCACGCGGCTCCTGTACCAGATCGCGGACGATCGTATCTTCGGCACGAGATGCCACGATCGGGTCAGGCTGCCCTTCAAGATAAACAAACGTCCGCCGTCCGGGTCCACGCTCCTCTTCCACGGGCTGAAGCGATGTCACCTGATCCGATCGCACATACTTCCCAAACCCTAAATGCACCAATACGGATGATTGAATCTTCATACTGCTTGTGCCTACTGCTACCTCTACTCTCTATGGTAGACAATTTGCAGAATCGGTAGGATCAAGAGTAGAAGCGGGTTTTACGGCATTTCAGGTAGTGGTTTACACGGGATTTTGAAGGTTATTTCGCATCCATCCAGTTTTTTCCTGCTTTTACTTCAACGCGCAACGGCACATCGAGCTGCACCGCGGATTCCATCGTGTCTTTAATCTGAGGCTGAAGTTCTTCCCAGGTATCGGGGTGAATTTCAAACACCAGTTCGTCGTGAACTTGCAGCAGCAGGTGTGCTTTGTCCTGGTAGCCGCGCAGCAAGTCGTGCAGCTTGACCATTGCAATTTTGATAATGTCTGCACTCGATCCTTGAATTGGGGCATTCGCAGCCGCCCGCATCAGCTGAGCATCGTACTGATCGCGCAGCCGGATTTGATCCAGGTCGATCTTTGCCGGATCTTTGCCTTTTAATCGCTTCAGGCTATCGCTGCCGAAGTTGAAGTAGCGGCGACGACCCTTGATCGTGGTGACGTAGCCTCGCCCGATCGCCTCCTGCTGCATTTGCTGCAAATAGGCAAACACTTTGGGATACCGCTGGTTAAAGCGATCGATAAACACCCGCGCATCGCTGGTCGAGAAACCGGATTCTCGCGCAAATCGTGAGGCACCCATGCCGTAGATCACGCCGAAGTTGATCACCTTTGCCAGCCGTCGTTCTTCGGGGGTGATGTCATCTTTCTCGAATAGAAGCTGGGCTGTCAGAGTGTGAACGTCGCGATCGTTTTGATACGTCTCTAGCAGCACGGGTTCGCGGCTCAGGTGTGCCAGAATTCGCAGTTCGATCTGGGAATAGTCAGCAGCAACCATCAGCCAGTTCGGTTCGGGAATAAAGGCGGCGCGAATTTGGCGGCTAAAGGCAGTGCGAATGGGGATGTTTTGCAGGTTGGGATTGGAAGAAGAAAGTCGTCCGGTGGTGGTAACTGCCTGATTAAAATCGGTGTGCACCCTGCCCGTACTGGGATGCACCAGCGTCGGCAGCGAATCCACGTAGGTAGACTTCAGCTTCGTTAAAGTCCGGTGTTCGATCATGGCATCGACAACGGGGTGATCGCCCTGAAGTTTTTCCAGCGTAGCAGCGTCGGTAGAGTAGCCCGTTTTAGTTTTGCGCGACTTTTTGCGATCGAGTCCCAGCCCATTAAACAGCAGATCGCTGAGCTGCTTGGGTGAACCGAGGCTAAACTTTTGTCCTGCCGCTTCATAGGCACGCAGTTCGATCGCTGCTAGGTCGGTTTCGAGCTTTTCGGAAAACTGTTTTAGATAGTCCGTATCGATGCGAATACCTGTCCATTCCATGTCTGCCAGCACGGGTTCGAGCGGCACTTCTACTTCGCGTAATAGGCGATCGAGTTCGGGGTAGTCGTGCAGTTCGGCGCGCAGTTTAGACACAAGTTGATAAGTGATGTAAGCGTCTGTGCCGCAATAGTCTGCAACTGGCTCTACTTCTAAATCAGCAATGTTCTTGCCCTTTGGAACTAAATCCTCGTATCCCAGAGACGTCAAGCTCAAGTAGCGAATCCCCAGGTCGCTCAGTTTATGGCTCTGCTCCGGGTTAATTACATAGCTTGCTAGCATCGTGTCAAACACCACGCCTCGAAGCTCGATGCCCTGTTTTCGCAGCACAAGGCGATCGTACTTCGTGTTCTGAAGCACCTTGGGATAGTCTGTATTTTCCAAAATCGATCGCAGCGACTCTAGAGCCAATTTTTGGTCGAGATTTCCTCCCGATCGATGCCCCAGCGGAATGTAGGCAACATCGTCCGCCTTTTCGCCCCAGCAGCAGCCAATCCCGACCAGCTCGGAATCCAGCGGATCGATTGCGGTTGTTTCCGTGTCCCAAGCAACGAACTGATTTGGATTGGTGAATTGTTGGAGGCGATCGACCAGCGATTTTAATTTTTCTGGGGTATCGATGATGTGCGGTTGCACGATCGCCGATTTCATTTGCTGGCTTTCAGCGGTTTCTTCTGCGCTAAAGAACCACATATCATCAGTTTCGGGTGCATCAAACAGGCTAGAGTTACCTTTGCCGGGAGCAAGCCTGGCGTTTGCAATTTCTGGATCAGCAGAATGGCGATTGGCGGGATCAGTATTCTCCGCAGTTGGATCGTTGAGAAGTCGCTGAATCTTATTTAGATTGCCGAGAAATTGACGGAACTCCAGCTTTTCCAATATGGGGACGATCGCCTCTGGCTCAAACCCGTGCAGCTTGAAATCTTCCAGCGAGACATCGAGCGGCACGTCCAGGTGAATCTGCGCCATATACTGCGAGTGCAGCGCGGCATCTCTGCCTTCTTCTAATTTCTTTTTCGTTGCGCCTTTAATCTCGTCTAGCGAGGCATAAATGCGATCGAGCGAACCATAGGTACCTAGCAAACTGGCAGCCGTCTTTTCACCAATGCCCTTCACGCCTGGAATGTTGTCTGAAGGATCGCCGCAGAGTGCCTTAAAGTCCACAATCTGCGAGGGCAAAATCCCCATCTTATCCTTCACCTGATCCACCCCAAATTCCTTTGGCGGTGGCGTACCTTTGCCAAACGTGGTACTCAGATACAGCACCGTCACCGACTGAGCGGGGTCAACCAACTGAAATAAATCGCGATCGCCCGACAAAATCTTCACCCGCCACCCTTCTGAAGCCGCCCGTCGCGCCAGCGTCCCAATCACATCATCTGCTTCGTAGCCCGGTGCAGTGACGATCGGCAGATTCATTGCCGTCAACAGTTCCCGCAGATTGTGCATATCAGGAATAAAATCTTCGGGCGTGTCTGGTCTGCCTGCCTTATAGGTTTCGTCTGCCTCATGCCGAAAGGTCGGATCGCCCAGGTCAAAGGCAACTGCAATGTGATCTGGCTTTTCTGCCTCGATCGTATCCATCAGAGCTTTCAGAAAGCCGTAGGACACGCTGGTCGGAATTCCGGTCGAAGTTCGCAAGCCACCATCTCGCCCTTTGGCATGGGCAAAATAGGCGCGAAACGCGAGGGAATGTCCGTCAATCAGAATAATTTTGGGCTGGGAGGTGGCAGAAGACATGATGAGGGCGGGTCGGATGTGGGGAGCAGGGAAGCAGGGAGTGAGAAGGACAGAAGGGCGATCGTGAGTTTATCAGATTGAGTCAGGGTGGACGAAGTTTTTCTTTTTTCGAGGCTTCTTAATGCTGCCTAGATTTTACTTTGGTGAGTTCGATCGCGTTTGCCCAGTATCGAAAGTCTCAAGTTTTGCAGGAGGCGATCAGGTGAGATCAGTCCTACGCCAATAATACAAATGTTCTGTATTCAGAATAGCGAAACTGGTCAGGGATTTCAGGGTATTGAAGGGTGATTGGACAATTACCTGATTCCCTCAGGATCTGAGTCCTATGTCCCAATCGCAGTTGTTGAGACACTCAACCAATCACCGCTTTGTGCCTGACCGATCGCATAAACGTCAAACTTGGGTAAATCAGAACCAGCGATACGCGCTAATTTCTACTCAAACCTGGTGTGCTTTACAATAAAAGTTTTGCGATCGCCTTCCCTATTCCCCATTTCCTCTACTGCCGAACAGACCATGAGCTACTTTCGCACTGCCGTTGACCAGATGACGGGCTACATTCCCGGTGAACAACCCAAACCCGGTACGCCCATTATTAAACTCAACACCAATGAAAACCCCTATCCCCCTTCTCCTCAGGCGATCGAGGCTCTGCGTCAACTCGACGGTGAATGGCTGCGCCGCTATCCTGATCCGTTTGCGAAAGAGTTTTGTCGGGCAGTGAGTGAAGCTCTGAGTGTGCCGCCAGACTGGGTGATTGTGGGCAACGGCAGTGACGAGATTTTGAACGTGCTGATTCGTGCCTGTGCCGAGGGGGGCGATCGCAAAGTCATTTACCCAATGCCCACCTATGTGCTCTATCAAACTTTGGCGGCAATGCAGCCTGCGGCAGTGGTCGAAGTTCCCTATCCTGAAGACTTTTCGCTGCCGATCGAGGCTTTAGCAGAAGCAAAGGGAGCCATCACGTTTATCGCGTCGCCCAATAGTCCGTCGGGTCATACTGTGCCGCTGGATGATTTGCGGAAGCTAGCTCAGCAGGTTTCTGGGGTGCTGGTCGTGGATGAGGCGTATGTGGATTTTGCAGAATCTTCTGCGCTGCCGCTTGTGTCGGAGTTTGACAATGTATTGGTTCTCCGTACCCTATCGAAGGGCTACTCGTTGGCAGGATTGCGAATGGGATTTGGCATTGCCCAACCGTCGCTTTTAAAAGGACTCTTCAAAATTAAAGACAGCTACAACATTGATGCCATTGCCACGATCGTCGGAGCTGCCGCAATGCGCGATCAGGCTTACAAAAATGCCTGTGCCGAAAAGGTAAAAGCTTCTCGCGCTCAGCTCACAACCGACTTAAAGCATCTCGGCTTCACCGTGCTGGACTCCCAGGCAAACTTTGTCCTGGCAACGCCGCCCACTTCACCGCAAACCAACGCCGAACAGCTTTATCTGGCACTCAAGGCGCGAGGCATTCTGGTGCGCTACTTTAAGCAGCCCGGATTGGAAGACAAACTGAGGATCACGATCGGAACCGACGAGCAAAACCAAACGCTCATTGAAGCCCTGATTAGTCTACTGAAATAGCAAGAATTCAGGAATTCAGGGAGCCTCATGATATGAAACGGAGCCTTCTCCAATCCTCAAAGTTCCTCTCCTTAAAGTTCCTCAATTCGGCGGGATTTAGGGAGCAATGCAATCGCTCGAACACTCCTCCCACCCCTTCCCAAGTTCCGGTGGCTCATGCGGAATGAGCAAATTATCCCCTGGCTGTTTTTGGCTCCTGCCCTGCTGCTGCTCGGTATTTTTGTCCTATATCCGATCGCCTATCTGGTCTATCTCAGCTTTACGACGGGCAGCTTCACGCGGGCAGGGGTTCACTGGGTTGGAGTGCAGAACTACGCAAGGCTGATCACTGATTCTGATTTCTGGCAGATCGTCGGCAACACGGTTTACTTTACGATCGCCACTGTCATTCCCAGCCTGGTGCTTCCTTTAGGACTGGCAGTGCTGCTCAATCGCCTGATGCCTATAGGTTTGCGGGATGCGCTGCGAACGGCTTATTTCATTCCCTCGGTAACGTCGATCGCCGCAGTTGGATTGGGATTTCGCTGGCTATTTCAGACCGATGGAGCAGTGAATCACTTTCTGGGCTGGTTTGGCATCAATGCCGTACCCTGGCTGAGCAGTCCGGTTTGGGCAATGCCCGTGCTGATTCTCCTAAGCGTTTGGAAGCAGATTGGCTTTAATCTGGTGGTATTTCTGGCAGGGCTGCAAAACATTCCTCAGAGTCGCTACGAAGCCGCCGAGCTGGATGGCGCAAACGACTGGCAGCAGTTCTGGTATATCACCCTGCCCGGACTGCGATCGACCCTGATTTTTGCTGCCACCACCACCGTGATTTTTACGCTCCGCAGCTTCGAGCAGCCCTACATCATGACCGGTGGCGGTCCACTTAATTCCACAAATCTGCTGGTGTTTTATTTGTACGAGCAAGCATTTGCTCAGTTTGATTTTGGCTACGCCGCCGCAATCACGATCGGGTTACTGCTGGTGACGCTGGGGCTAGTTTATTTTCAGGTACGTGGCTCGCAGGCGAGCGAGTAATCACTGACTGATAAAACAAAGACCCCCGACTCCTGTAAGAAATCGGGGATCAGATGTTTGAAAAGCCCTAAATTTTACCTTCTTTTGGACTTTCAAAGTTTCCCAAGATTGGGAGATTTAGGAGGCGACGCAGCACCGTAATGTGCCCTTTAGCCTAAATCTTTGTGCCGCACTCCGGGCAGAATTTGCTATCGGGCAGATTCTTCGTACCGCAGTTGACACAGAGCGTTGGCTCAGCTTGCTGTTCAGAGGGGGCAGGCTTGGGTAAACCTACCATCTGAGCATTGCTCTTGCCCGGAGCCACCATCGGGTAGCAGTTTTCGTCGCGCTTGACTCGCACATCGAGCAGTACCGGCCCCGGATATGCCAGCATCGCGGCAATTCCATCCTCTAGCTCAGATCGATCGCGAATGATCATGCCTTTCACGCCAAAGGCTTCTGCCAGCTTGACGAAATCGGGCATTCCCGGCTGCATATCCGACGAAGAGTACCGCTCGCCGTAAAAGGCTTCCTGCCACTGCCGCACCATGCCCTGCCAGCCGTTGTTGATGATCACCGTTTTCACGGCAATGCCAAACTGCGCCAGTGTTCCCAGTTCCTGACAATTCATCTGGAAGCTAGCATCGCCGCTGATGCAAATGACCTGCTCGTTGGGCAGTGCTACTTTCGCCCCCATTGCCGCCGGCATTCCAAAGCCCATCGTGCCCAAACCTGCACTCGAAATCCAGCGGCGTGGACCGTTCTTGAGAAACTGAGCCGCCCACATTTGATGCTGCCCCACGTCGGTGGTGTAGTAAGCATCAGGAGCCTGCCGCCCGACTTCAGCGATCACTTCCTGGGGCGAGATTGCCTCTGGGTAGGAAGGCACGATCAGCGGATAGTCCTGCCGCCAGCGATCGATTCGGTGTAGCCATTCCTGGGTTTGATTCGAGTTTGCCGGAGTGCCGTCTTCGCTGCCGCGCTGAAGCAGGTCAAGCAAAACCGTTCGCACATCGCCCACGATCGGCACATCAGGAATGCGGTTTTTGCCCACCTCTGCTGGGTCAATGTCAATGTGGATCACTTTCGCCCGGGAGGCAAATTCATCGAGCTTGCCCGTAACGCGATCGTCAAACCGTGCCCCTACCGCAATCAGCAGATCACACTCTGTCACGGCAAAGTTTGCGTAGGCAGTGCCGTGCATTCCCAGCATTCCCACTGAGAGCGGGTGATGCTCGTCAAATGCGCCAATGCCCATCAGCGTTGTGGTAACTGGGATGCTGTAGCGTTCTGCCAGTTCCTTGATTTCTCCGTGGGCACCAGAGGCGATTGCCCCACCCCCGACATACAACAGCGGACGACGCGCTTCCCGAATTAGCCTTAATGCTTGATTGACTTGGCGCGGGTTGCCCTTCACCGTCGGACGATAGCCCGGCAGCCTCACATCGCTCGGATCAATCGGAACATAGTCGAACTTCATGAGTGCCACATCTTTCGGCACATCCACCAGCACCGGACCCGGACGACCCGTACTGGCAATGTGAAAAGCTTCAGCGATAATGCGCCCCATATCTGCCGGATCGCGCACCACATAGGAATGCTTGACGATCGGCAGCGTAATTCCGTAGATATCGGTTTCCTGAAACGCATCTGTCCCGATCGCGCTCAGCGGAACCTGCCCCGTGATAACCACCAGTGGAATCGAATCCATTTGAGCAGTCGCGATCCCAGTCACTAGGTTCGTTGCTCCCGGTCCCGATGTCGCAAAACAAACGCCGACTTTGCCTGTGGCGCGGGCATAGCCATCTGCCGCGTGAGCAGCCCCCTGCTCGTGACGAACCAGAATATGCTGCACATGTCCGGCAGTTTCTGCCCGATATAGCTCGTCATAAATTGGCAGAATCGCCCCACCGGGATAACCGAAAATGTGGCTCACGCCTTGTCGTCTGAGGCTGTCAATCAGCGCAAAGGCTCCAGTGGCTTCAATAGGCTTGGTTTGAGCGGCGGAACGGATCGTTTGAGCGATCGTGGCGGCTTGAGAGGGTACAGGGAGAACTTTACCCATAAAGATGAATTCTGTATCTGCTGTTGCAATTAGGAATAATTAATTTAGTCTAATTCCGAAAGGGGATTCCTGTCGAGGCTCCAGCAGCAGAATAAATTTATGCTAGATTGGCGCAATTGCAGGAATTGTCAAGCCTACAGGCCTCTGCCGCAGATCGGTCGCTGGGTAATCGGTCAGGATTTGATAACGCAAGCAAGGACATGGCTCTAGACTGGATAAGAAGATTTACTCCTTGATAAATCCATTCAATCGCTAGAGTCGATACACTGGCAGAGAGTGACTCTTTGGAGCGTGAGGGTCACCGTCCGAGCGTAACTTTATCAGAGCGTCCCTTTGTCGAAGACAAAACAGCGCAGCTTGTCGAAGACAAAACAGCGCAGCCGCTAAACCAGTAAGAGTGATGTTGAAAGGAATGGGTGACCTGGATCGCTACTATAGAGTTCTTGAATTGGAGCCTGGCGCGTCTCTAGAAGAGGTGAACCAGGCTTATCGAGATCTGGTCTTCATTTGGCATCCCGATCGCATTCCCAAAGACAATCCTCGACTCCAGGAAAAGGCACAGGAGAAAATTAAAGAAATTAACCAGGCGCGGGATTTGCTGCGTTCCCAACGGCAGAATGAGCGACAGAACGACAAAGCCCAGCCCAAGTCCTCGCCTGCTCGCCCCCCTTCTCCGCCCAAGCCTTCTGCCCAGTCGGCTCCACCTCGCTACTATTACTACCAGCCGCCGCCCCGTCCTCATGCCAATCCGGCAGCAAGCAATAGTTCAAGTTCAGCCCGATCGGATTCTCAGTCACACCGATCGAATCCACAGTCGCATCAGCCGCCGCAATCCCATCAGCCGCCACAGTCGCATCAGTCGCCGCATCAGCAATCTCATCAGCAAACCTATCGTCCGAGCGGCTATCCGCCTAATCCGCAGTCCTATCGCTCCTATCAGCCGTCTCGTCCTGCGACACCGCCCCCACCCTCATCAAGCTATCAGTCACCGCCTCGATCGCAGCCGCGTTCCCAGTCTCCGGACCTGAGCGGAACCGATTTGAGCGGGGCAGATCTGAAAGAAAAGGATCTGGCTGGGCGCAATTTGAGCCGGGCAAATCTCAGCGGCGCAAATCTCAGCGATGCGTTTCTGCACCGGATTAACCTGTCAGGCGCAAACCTCAGCGGCGCAAATTTGTTTCGGGCAAACCTGCTAGAGGCAGACTTGACTAACGCCAACCTGGAAGGCGCGAACTTGATCGGGGCAGACCTCAGCGGGGCAGACTTGAGCGGGGCAAATTTGCGAGGAGCTAAAATCGCCGTCTCCGATCGCCTGATGGTAAAGCTCACCGGAACCCGGCTTCAGGGCGCAACAATGCCAGATGGCACGGTTCGTTCCTGATACTGCAAAATTTAGAAACCCGGATTATTTAAGAGACACCCTTATTCAAGAGCGCATTTATTTATTTAAGAGGCGCACTTAACAAGAGATGCACAAGAGACGCAAGAACATTTGCGTCAGCAGTCCTGGCTCTACACGGCCGTTAGGTCACTGAGGCTGATTGGCTTTAGGGGGCTTTGAAGCCAGGATGAAAGGCAGTTTCTCCGAAGTCCGCAGGCAATTGCAGCCGTTCTTTAGCTTTGGTTCTCTGGTTCGGAGTGTTTGCTTGCCTGACTCTAAATCTTTGCGAAGCTGCAATATTTAGTAATGCGTTTGCAGGAACTTTATGGTAATTTAACTATATTTGAAACTTGTCTCATCAAAAGTTTACGGTCCAGGTTTTAGGTCGGTGGTTTGCATTCACCGCGAGGTAAGCCAAGAGTTTGGGGTAAAGCCCTAGCGAGCAGAACTACTCCCGCTACTCTGGAAGCTATCCCTTGTCTGATTGCACCAGCGACTTATTGACAGGTGTGAGCGATCGGTGAATGGCAGGGCAGGGTGCATGAATGGATTTTATTAGGGTGTAATCGCCAATCGCGAAAGCGGCAGTATTTGGCGGCATTTTCTGTCAACTCTTGTCCCTTTTGAATCAGGGATGGACATTGTGGAGCGTGACAAGATTTCCATGGGTCAACCTACCTCAAATCTGCTGTTCAGCACCATTCCGCCTGAACGGATTGGAATCAGTGGCGAGTACGACTACCACGGTTTAGCAAAGCGAGTCACCGCTACCCTGAAGCAACACTTTGAATTGGACGAAATTCAGGGGCTTCGGGTCACGCAGCGGGGCGCAGTTGTCGTCATTCTGGGCGCGATCGTCAATCAGTGGCTTCTCATCCGCCTGGTTCGGGTAGCAATGGGTGTGAGCGGAGCAGCGGACGTGGAAGTTAATGGCGTCAGCGTTGGGTATAGCCTGCGGTATTACCTGGAGGTCAAACCTTCACGCGCCGGATTGGGAAAGCTCGTTGGCGCGATGAACCATTCCCTTTAGCCTTTGTAGCCTTTTAAGCAAATCAGGAATTAGCAATCAGGAACTCCAGCCCGTAGGCGGCTTTAAGGTCGCAGGTATCGTGATCCACAAGGTTGGTGTCGCTGAGTTCCAGATTGTAAAAATCAATCCACTCTGGGTCGAAATAGGGGCCGGCGTGCCAGGTTCCCACGTTCAGCTTGATAAAGCAGTTTCCCGGAATGTGAAAGGCAGCGATCGCTTCCGGCAAGGGGCAGGTGGCTGAACCTGGTGACGCGACCGCAATCAGCCAGGGTTTACCTTCGAGCGAGCCAAGGCATTGGGTACATTGTTGGTGGCGGGTAATGCGAGAAAACTTTCGTCCCCGCTGCTGTAGCCGCATAATGTAAAACCGAGGAATTCCCCGATCGAGCTGAAGCTGAGCATCTGCTGCGTCGTACGCGTTTCCGTCCTGGCTGGCAAAAATTACCTGACCATAGGGTCGAAATGCTTCGGCAGTAATAGGTTGAGCAATCAGAGATTCCAGGGAAACCGATGAAGACATGGCTCAGGCACTGCTTTAACAGGCTACGACAGCATAATTTTCACAGTACGCCAATCTCAGCAAAATTTCAAAGCTCGATCGCTTTGCAGTTTCCCCAGGGGCAAGCGACCTGGAAATCGTCCTATAAATTGTCCTGTAAAGAAAAGTGGTTCGCACCCCTACCGACTCCGATTCTGCCAGTCCCTCGCCACTTGGTCGATGCCATAAAACCGCTGCCAGAAGCGATCGACCTGCTTCGTAGACAGCACCTTAGTCATCAGGTTCACCAGAAAGTGACCGCCCGTAGCGGCAATGTAGCGGGGCTGGGGCTGGCGATCGGTCAGCGCACGAATAATTACTTCGGCAACCTGTTCGGAAGTCCAGGCACGACGATCGACCTGCTGATCGAGCTGTTCGAGTTTCTGAAAAGCCGCACGGTAGGGGGTGTCGAGCGGGTTAGCGATCGTTTCCAGCACGCCCTGATTAATCACGCCAAAAAACTCAGTGCGAACGGGTCCAGGCTCAACTACGCTGACCTGAATATTAAACGGCTCCAGTTCCATTCGCAGCGCGTCGCTCAATGCCTCCAGAGCAAATTTTGATGCGCTATAGAGCCCACCAAAGGGAAAGGTAATGCGTCCGCCAAGGGAGCTGATATTCACAATTCTGCCGCCGCCCTGCTCGCGCATCGTGGGAATCAGCGTTCGGGTCAGTGCCAGAGGACCGAGAACATTGACCTCAAACTGTCGCTTGGCTGCTGCTGCCGGAATTAGCTCGCTCGGTCCCATTTGTCCATATCCGGCATTGTTGACCAGCGCATCCACTCGTCCATAGTGAGCCAGTACCGTTTCGGCTAATGCAGTGACTTGCTCGGTTACCTGAATGTCGGTTGGAACGGTTAGCACTTCTGCGCCTGCAGCTCGACCACGATCGGCAACTTCCTCCAGCTTGTCTTTACTGCGAGCTGCGATCGCCAGACGAATTCCCGGATGTCTCTCTGCCAGGACGATCGCCAGAGCTGCACCAATGCCAGCCGACGCACCAGTAATCAGGACAACTTGTTGGGCGAGAGGAGAAGTCATGGTAGGGATGATAAATAAAGAAATAAAAGGCAGAAATCAAAAATGAAACAAAAGGAATCAAAAATGAGATTAATTGACTATAGCCGCTGAAGCTTTAAAAACCGTCTTTCAACTGATATAAGCCCATCGTCATAAGCAAAATAACGATTCGCAAAATCACAATCAGCAAAACAACCAGGAAGAAACGATCGCGTGAGCAGTCCCTTTATTTACTTGCATGGTTTTGCATCCAGTCCCCGATCGGCAAAGGCTCAGGATTTGCGCGATCGATTTCAGGCATTTGGCATTGCGCTGATCACACCTGACCTGAATCAGCCTGACTTTGCCCAGCTTACCCTGAGCCGCCAGCTTGAGCAGGTTGCCGCCCTTTTGCCGATCGATCAGCCCGTCACAATCATTGGTTCCAGCTTTGGTGGACTTACGGCTGTCTGGCTTGCCGAGCGACATCCGCAGATTGAGCGGTTAATTTTGCTGGCTCCAGCGTTTCAGTTTTTGGCGCAGTGGCTTCCCCAACTAGGCGAGTCTACCGTGCAGCAGTGGCAGGCGCAGAATTTCCTCGGGGTCTACCACCATGCCGAACAAAAAATGCTGCCCCTAACGTATTCGTTTGTTGCCGATCTCAAACAGTATGACGATGCTCAGCTTCAGCGATCGGTTCCCACTCTGCTCCTGCACGGAACCCAGGACGACGTGATTTCGATTCAGGCAAGCCGAGACTATGCCAAAAGGCGATCGAAAGTGCGGCTGATCGAACTGGACAGCGACCATGGCCTGGGCAATGTGACCGACGAGATCTGGAAGGCAATCTGTGGATTTTGCCAGTTGCCCTCAGCGAGTGTTTGAGCCGTCACGGGTTTGAACCGTCGCTAAGGAGCTAGAAGGGTAGCGTTAGGATAGCGGTTTGCTTTTTCATAATCCCCGATCGCCTGACAGGCGGCTTTCAAGCTGAGAATGGCCTGCTGCTGCTGGCGGCTATTTTTCAGCACTCCTAAAACGGTGATGCGCTGCTCATAAAACTCGATCGCGAGGCGATGATGTCCCAGGCTGTCATGAATAATGGCAAGACTATCAAGGGTTTGCTCTTCGAGATCTAAATCGCTCAGGCTGCGGGCGATCGCAAGCCGCTGATGATGATAAGCAATCGCTTTGAGAGCATCGCCCATGCGGTAGCAGGCACTGGCAAGATTGCGAAGAATTTGCGCTTCGGTATGGCGATTGGGAAGCTGGCGGGCGATCGTGAGTAAATGCTCGTAGCAAATGACGGTTTCCACAAAGTTGCCAACGGCATGGTGGGCATTGCCCATGTTGCGGAGTACCTGTCCTTCGACCTGCAAATCCTGAAGCTCGCGGGCGATCGCTAAGCCCTGCTCGTAGGAGTCGATGGCGCGAGCATAGTCCCCCGCCGCTTTGTATGCCATACCGAGATTGTTCAGGGCTGCCATTTCGCCGCGCCGATCGCCGATTTCTTTCGCGACATCCAGGCTTTGATGCTTGTAGAAAATCGCTCTGCTATAGTCTTCCAGGTGGCGGTAAGCGTTTCCGAGGCTTGCAAGTGCTTGCCGCTCCGTCGGGCGGTCTTCGATCTGGCGAGCAATGGCTAAGCTCTGGTGGGAACAGGCGATCGCCTCTGGATAGTTGCTGAGTCCGTAATAGGTCAAGCCCATGCCTCCCAATACGCGCCCTTCTCCCTGGAGATCTTGAAGAGCACGATACATCCCCAGAGCTTGCTGGAAGGTTTTGAGGGCTGGCTGAAACTCGCGAAGCTGGTATTGCTCGATGCCTTTTTCAAGCAGGCAGTCGGCTCCGGTTTTACACGAGTCAAGCGATTGGGCAAATGTTGACTGAACGTTTAAAACCCGTTCGGATAAGGGAACGTAAGTCCCGTGCTGCTCATCAAATGGTTTCATTGAAATTGCCCTTCACGCTCAAGAGATAGCAGATTCACTGCCGAAATAAACAACCTGTCGCTCGTAGATGCAGCAAAGACTAAAACAGAGCCAGGGAACAGAAGATTGTCCGCAAGAGGGTTTAGCAGAGATCCTGTCAGCAGAACGGCTTGAAAGGATGATCTTGCACAACTCACAACTATCTTTGATCTAAATAAGAAGACCTCAAAAAACCCACGGTGGATGTTCTGAATTTCCCGTCCTCTTTCATGAAGCGGAGGAATTGGGCTAAGCATAAATACGGATGAAAGCGATCGACTCGGCTGAAATGCTAGGCTGAAAGGAACTAATGCCCCATTGTCAAATCAACCTGTGACTGTTTTTGCTGCTGAACGGCTCCTGTTTACGCCTGCGGCTCCTGCCCTGGATGCGATTCCGCTCATTTTTGCTTTTCCAAACGAATATAGTGTTGGTATCACCAGCCTGGGCTATCAGGTGGTCTGGGCAACACTGGCAGCGCGTTCTGATCTGGCAGTGGCGCGGCTATTTACCGACCTGCACGAACCCCTGCCCACTGACCCAGAACTGCTAGGATTCTCAGTATCCTGGGAGCTAGATTATGTGAATATTCTAGGGCTGCTGGAGTCGCTGCAAGTTCCGATTCGCGCTGCCGATCGCACCGATGCCGATCCGCTGATTTTTGGCGGCGGACCCGTGCTAACTGCGAACCCAGAACCCTTTGCTGACTTTTTTGATGTGGTGCTGCTGGGCGATGGAGAGCTGTTGCTAGAGGCGTTTATCGATGCCTATCAGCAAGTCCGTACTGCCGATCGCGCTACCCAGTTACGTCATTTGGCGCAGGTTCCGGGAATTTACGTTCCTAGCCTGTATCACGTCACCTATGAGTCTCCAGATGGACTGATTCAAGCGATCGAGCCAATTGCCGCTGATATTCCGTCAATCGTCCAGAAGCAGACTTATCGGGGCAATACACTGTCTGCCTCAACGATCGTTACTGAGAAAGCCGCCTGGGAAAATATCTACATGGTGGAAGTGGTGCGGAGTTGCCCGGAGATGTGCCGCTTCTGCCTTGCCAGCTATTTAACCCTGCCCTTCCGAACGGCAAATCTGGAAGAATCTCTGATTCCGGCGATCGATCGTGGGCTACAAGTCACCGATCGTCTGGGCTTACTGGGAGCCTCAGTCACACAGCACCCCGAATTTGAAGCGTTGTTAAACCACCTGGATCAGCCTCAGTATGATTCGGTACGGGTCAGCATTTCCTCGGTGCGTACGAATACGGTGACACCCAAATTGGCACAAGCCCTGGTGAAGCACGATACGCGCTCGATCACCATTGCCGTCGAAAGCGGCAGCGATCGTATTCGACGCGTGATCAACAAAAAGCTAGAAACCGACGAGATTCTTCAGGCGGCGCAAAACGCCAAAGCTGGAGGACTGAGCGCAATGAAGCTTTACGGCATGGTCGGCATTCCCACGGAGGAACCCGAAGACCTGGAGCAGACCGTTTCCCTGATGCGAACCCTGCAAAAATCCACGCCCGGATTGCGGCTCACCCTGGGATGCAGTACCTTTGTGCCCAAGTCGCACACGCCGTTTCAGTGGCATGGGGTAAATCCCGATGCAGAAAAGCGGCTCAAACTGCTGCAAAAACAGCTTCGTCCTCACGGGATTGATTTTCGTCCTGAAAGCTATAACTGGTCAGTAATTCAAGCTCTGATTTCAAGAGGCGATCGGCGGCTATCGGGCTTGCTGGAGCGAGTGCGGCACTATGGTGATTCTCTGGGCAGCTACCGACGGGTGTTTAAGGAAATGAAAGGACAGTTGCCCGACTTGAGTTTCTACGTTCATGCAGATTGGTCAACTGAGCAGATCCTTCCCTGGCAGCATCTTCAGGGTCCGCTTCCGCTGGCAACGCTAATCAAGCACCGAGAAAGCGCGATCGAGGCAGCAGGTTTACCCTTCCTTCAGCCTGCTTAATTGAAAAGATTGAAAAGGATGTTTGAAAGTCTGTATTGACCCCCTGAAACCACCCCTGACTCTTCAATTCGGGTTATTGGTACCCATTGGTTATTAGTACCTATCAGTTCCTGAGCAGGTGTTTGGAGTTTTGCCACTGCTCAAACCACCTTCAAACTCCTGACTTCCCTTTTCTGCCTTCTACTTCCATGCATGAGCCGATCGATAGAGATTCCCTGACCCTCAGCGAATCTTAATCAACCCGCGCCACTCCGTAAAGACTCGACGAGTCCGGATCGATCACATCACGAATTTTCAGTAGAGATG
This sequence comes from Cyanobacteria bacterium FACHB-502, assembly GCA_014695325.1. Classification (GTDB taxonomy): domain Bacteria; phylum Cyanobacteriota; class Cyanobacteriia; order Elainellales; family Elainellaceae; genus Leptolyngbya_A. The sequence goes on from JACJNZ010000039.1 coordinate 676,897, forward strand.
CTTACAATTTCAGTGGAATTTTCCGCTTAAATGCAGCAGGATCAGGCGCACATGAACAGTATTGGCGTTGTGGCGATCGGTCGTAATGAGGGAGAACGGCTGATACGCTGTCTCAATTCCTTGATTGCCCAACTTCCCGCAGGCACGCCGATCGTCTATGTTGACTCAGGTTCTACAGACGGCAGTGTAGCAGCCGCTCAAGCTCTGGGCGTGCAGGTGGTCGAACTGGATATGACGATTCCCTTCACGATGGCACGCGGGCGCAATGCTGGATTTCGCTATTTGATCGAGCACTGTCCTGAGATTCAGTACGTGCAGTTTATTGACGGTGACTGCGAACTGATCGAAGGCTGGATCGAGCAAGCCGTTTCTTTTCTCGATAGCAATCCGCAGCTCGCGATCGTCACAGGACGGCGGATAGAGCGATATCCAGAAGCTTCGATTTATAACCTGCTGGCAGATCTGGAGTGGAATACACCCGTCGGGGAAGCAACTGAATGCGGCGGCGATATTCTGGCGCGAGCCAGTGCAATTCGAGAAGTGAATGGCTATAACGAAAGCCTGATTGCCGGAGAAGAGCCGGATATGTGTATGCGGCTGCGGCAAAAGGGATGGAAAATCTGGCGGATTGATGTGAAGATGACGCTGCACGATGCGGCGATGACCCGCTTTAGCCAGTGGTGGAAGCGATCGGTGCGGGGAGGCTGGGCGGCAGCAGCGGGGGCAGCCATGCACGGTCGCTCACCAGAAAAGTTCCGAGTCAAAGAATGCCGTAGTGGCTGGCTCTGGGGCGCAATTGTGCCGAGTCTGGCGATCGGGCTTGTTCCTATCACGCAGGGCTTTAGTCTCATGCTGCTGCTGGGCTACCCCTACCAGATGTGGCGCATTTATCGCTATCGGCGCAATTTTGGAGATCAACCCGCGGCAGCGCGAATCTATAGCAGGTTCTGTGTGCTGTCCAAGTTTCCTCAGGCGATCGGGCAATTCAAGTACTGGCTGCAACGGTGGCAGGGGAAACAGGCAACGCTGATTGAGTACAAGGCTGCCCCACAGGTGGCGAAGTATCAGGCAGAGGTGTAAAGAGGTCGGTAGATAGGTGAATAGGAGCGGTCGATCGGAGGCGTTCTGGTTCCTTGGCAGACTGAGCATTCGTGAAGATGGATCTCATAAATCCGACATTCAACATCTCCTCGGCGTGATCGCCCTGCCAAAATTCTGAGGCGTTTCCTAACCGCAGCAAGCAAACTTGCCCTTGTTTTAGGAACTGCCTGAGGAAATCCAGCCAAACTCCCGATCGACTTTTAATCGACTTTTACCAGATGCGCTGGTTAAGGCAACGGAAGGAGGTTCTGTCCCTGGAAGTTTGCCCCGGTTTCTGTTACCCAGCCTTCGCGGGGCGAGCCGTTAATGCTGGTGTAGCGCACTAGCCGCCAAGAGCGAGTGTTAAAGTTCTGCTGGCGAGGTGGGGCGACATCTGTAACGGTTGAACCCCCTGCTGGACCATCTATTTGACCGTTTATCGTCTGAAATTCTCCGCCTGGAGATGTGCGGGCAGCCAAACCTGTAGACGGTACAACCCGGTAGGAACGTCCGGTGGGAGTCGGGGTGGGGCTGGGAGACGGACCCGCATTACAGTCGGTTAATAGAGTTGAGGTTGGCACGTAGCCAAGCTGGGGTGCGCTAATCTGCACATACTGTACTCCTCCGGAACTGTTGTAAGCAATAACTCCTGTGAGCGTAATTCGGGTAAAGGGTTGAATTGTTCTGACAAACGTATTGCGGGTCACGTCCGCAGAGAGATTGATCGGTTGGGAACCGCTCGATCGACAAACTCCAATGAAACTGGCACGCTCATAAAGCTGAGGTTCGCCTGCACGGGGAGCTGCTGCGGGGGCTACTGGAGCCGGAGATGGGGTTGGAGCCGGAGCCTGAGCGGGAGCCGGACGAGTTTGAGCCGGAGCGGGAGTTTGAGCCGGAGCGGGAGCCGGGGCAGGGCGGGTTTGAGCCGGAGCGGGAGTTTGAGCCGGGGCAGGAGCCGGAGCTGGGGCAGGAACCGGAGTGGGAGCCGGAGTAGAAGTCTGAGCGATCGTCGCTTCACTGGCTGGAACAGAGCTGACCGCTGCTGGAGTAACGCTACCTAGCTCGATCGTTGTTGCCTGGGCAACTGGAGCAGTGAGTCCTCCGGTGGCAGCAAGCGAAAGCACAATCCCGGCTCTTCTGAAGGTTTTTTTCGTCAAGCGCATTTTAATACACTCCTCTAACACAGAAAATCTGCTGGAAGTCTATCACGTTGCCCAGGGGGTCGAATTATTGCTTTTTGATGACGAGGAAATTTGGTTCTCTTGCAGTTGAAAGACTGCCAAAGTATCTTCGGATCGGCGTAACAGTAAACGGCTCAAGACATCACTCAAGGGATTGCCTGACTCGATATGCAAAATTTTTATCCCAGCGACTCCTATCCCAGAGATATGGTGGGTTACGGGCGCACTCCTCCCCATCCCCAATGGCAAAATCAGGCGCGAATTGCCGTTCAGTTTGTGATCAACTACGAAGAAGGCGGCGAAAACTGCATTTTGCACGGCGATCCAGCTTCAGAAGCCTTTCTGTCTGAAACGATCGGCGCAACACCGCTGATGGGAGTTCGCAATCTGAATATGGAGTCGGTCTATGAGTACGGCAGTCGGGCGGGCTTTTGGCGGCTGCATCGGCTATTTACCGATCGCCAGCTTCCGGTCACGGTTTATGGAGTGGCAATGGCACTGGAGCGAAATCCCGAAGCGGTTGCGGCAATGCTGGAAGCAGACTGGGAAATTGCCAGCCACGGCTATCGCTGGATCGACTATCAGTATTTTGGCGAGGAAACCGAGCGAGAACATCTCAAAAAGGCGATCGAGATTCATACTCGCGTCACAGGCAGTCGTCCTCTCGGCTGGTACACGGGTCGCATCAGCCCCAACACACGCCGACTCGTCGTGGAAGAAGGCGGTTTTCTCTACGATGCAGACAGCTACGCCGACGATTTGCCCTACTGGAACAATGACTACGGCAAATCGCATCTGGTTATTCCCTACACGTTGGATGCCAACGATATGCGGTTTGGGACGTATCAGGGTTTTAATTCTGGCGATCAGTTTTTTGCCTACCTGCGCGATGCCTTTGACACCCTTTATGCTGAAGGCGAAACTGCTCCCAAAATGATGAGCGTTGGGCTTCACTGTCGATTGGTCGGTAGGCCCGGACGGGCGGCTGCGCTGGCAAGATTCCTGGACTATGTGCAAAAGCACGATCGCGTCTGGATTTGTCGTCGCATCGAGATTGCGCGTCACTGGCATCAGCACCATCCGCCGACTCAGCTTTAGAATTCAGCCTTAGGAAAAATCACCAGGATAGAAAGCGCGGCTCAGGCGTTAGCAAAACTCATGCACCTGAGCCCTGCCTCGCGTTATCATTACCATCGTCATGCCTGCTTCGGGTCGCTGTCGCAGGGTGGCAAGCACTTCTCTCCCCACGAAGCGCAAACAAGAAGTGAAGTTGAAGTGACACTGCATCCAAAATAAGCAGAATATCAAACTTTATTTAAGCTTTATCCAAGCTTCTGCCAGTAGACGCTCTACCTTGCTAACTCACATCTTCTGACACACAATGTAAGCAGTTTACAAAATTTTTCTCCTCTCAAAAAGCAGCGAAAAATTCTGTTTGCAAACCTTTTCTAAAGCAGCAATTTATTTTTCGGTTCGTCAAAGCTGTAGAGAGTACTGTACGGAATAAGCAGCACAATTGAATGCTCAGAACAGCATGATTAGCTACTAAAAGCGATCGAATGCAGTTACCAGGATAAAGATCAAACAGCCGAATTTCTATTACCAAAGATAGACTAAAGCTCTACCAAAAGGTTGATATTTTTAATAATCCCCCGATTGCTGGTCGCCCAATTTCAACAAAGTCGATACACTTTTGTTCTTATCGAATGTATCGCTTGGTAAACAATTGACTTAGCGATAGTTCCGGCATTCAATTCCCTGAATTCTTTTCATTCTCATCAGTTCGGGTTTAGGAGAAAATTTGATGATAGTACGCATTACGCGATCACGTTTTTTGCGACAGCTTACTCTGAGCATTTTAGGCTTGGTTTGTGCCCTGACCTTTGCAGCTTGCGGCGGCGAATCACCAACGGCAACGGTGGGCAATCCAGCAGGCGGAACAGGGGAAGCAGCAACCACCCTGCGCGTTGGCACGGAGCCAGCCTTTCCTCCATTTGAGTCTCAGGGAACCGATGGCAACCTGGAAGGATTCTCGATCGACCTGATGAATGCAGTCGCCGAGGAAGCAGGCGTTCAGGTAGAGTTTCAAAGCCTTCCTTTTGACGGGCTAGTTCCGGCACTGCAAGCAGGAACCATTGATGCTGCCATTAGCTCAATGACCATTACTGCAGAACGGGCGCAGGCAATTTCTTTCTCGCGTCCCTACTTTAAGGCAGGGCTGGCGATCGCAGTTCAAGACGATAGCAGCGATGTCACTTCGCTTGATTCACTTCGCAATAAGAAAATTGCAGTTCAGCTCGGCACAACGGGCGCACAGGAGGCACAAAAGATTGAGGGCGCACAGGTTCGCAGCTTTGACTCTGCTCCGCTTGCCCTTCAGGAACTTGCAAACGGAAACGTAGATGCAGTGATCAACGATGCGCCAGTCACCCTATACGCGATCAAGAGCGGCAATATTCCCGGTATCAAGGTCGCAGGTACGCTGCTGACTGAGGAGTATTACGGCATTGCTTTGCCCAAAAACTCGCCTAACGCAGAAAAGATAAATACGGCACTGAACACGTTGCTTACAAACGGTAAGTACAACGAGATCTACCAGAAGTGGTTCGGCAGCGAGCCGCCAACCTTGCCCGAAGCTGCTCCTATCTAAGCGAGGCTCGAGCTTTTTCCAGAGCTGTCCTAGCCGTGCTCTAAGGTGATAGACAGCTCTGTTTATCTGTTGAACTTAATCTCTTAAACTTATCTGTTGAACAGACATCTGCGTAGTCGCCTGCATTCCATTACCGAATCGATCGATCGCTTTCAGGAACCAGGATCTTTCCTTGAAATCCCTGCTGCTGGTATTTTTCGAGGGTTTGGTGAGCGATCGTCTCAGCCTGTCCCGGCTGCACCAGGGCAACACAGGCTCCGCCAAATCCGGCTCCAGTCAGACGTGCACCAAAAACTCCTGGCGTTTGCTGAAGGATTGCCACAAGCTGATCCAGTCCCGGAACCGACACCTCGTAGTCATCCCGCAAACTGGCGTGAGAGGCATTCATCAGTTCTCCAAAGCGATCGGCAGAAACACCCTGTTTAGCTTCCAGAACGCGATTGTTTTCCGTCACCACATGGCGGGCACGACGGCGCAGCGGTTCTGGTAAGGATTCTACAGTTGCGGGGTCGCTAATATCGCGGAGTGCTTTAACACCAAGCTGTTTAGCCGCTGCTTCGCATTCTGCCCGTCGCTGATTGTAGCCGCTGCCTGCTAGCGTTCGGGGAATGCCGCTATCGATTACCAGGATTTCGCTGTTTTCGGGTAAATCGAGAATCTGGCGATCGAGGCTGCGCGTATCCAGAAACAGCATGTGAACCGGATCGGCAAGGCTGGACGCCATTTGATCCATAATGCCGCATTGCACCCCGGCATAGTGAATTTCGGCTTGCTGGCCGAGCTGGGCAATTTGCACGTCATCGAGTTTCAGATTCAGGAGCGATCGCAGTCCGCGCAGCATCGCTACTTCCAAAGCCGCACTGCTAGAAAGTCCAGAGCCGATCGGCACATCCGAGGCAACAAACACATTGAGCGGCGGCACGGAGATTCCGGTTTCTTCGAGCGATCGAATACAACCCACCAGATAGCGAGCAAATTCAGCAGGCGTCGTGCCTGAAGGCTGCCAATCAACCTGCTCTTTCAGCTCATGAGAATAAAAATGAAACGCCTGGTCTGCGCTGTATCCTAACTGCACGATCGTCTGCTGCGGGATTGCCGTCGGCAGGACAAAGCCATCGTTATAGTCAGTATGCTCTCCCAGCAGGTTGACTCGTCCGGGGGCAGCCGCTTCGACTTCAAGAGGGGTAGAGAAAATGGATTTGAAATCGGACATGGAGGGGTGGATGAGGGGATGGGTGAGGGGATAAGGGGGTTAGAGTTCTAAGGGAAGGGGTCTGGAGCGATCGTGGACTGGGATGCTTACCCAGCGAGGGTCAAGGGTGAGGTTTTCCAGAGTTCCATCAGGGTGGATCAGGAAGGTGTCTTCGACTTTGGCAGCAGGGAGGCTTGGGTTCCAGGCGATCGTCATATTGGCAGCGAGTTGGTCAGTAGTCGTTGGGGTGGCGACAACTTCGCGGGAGAGATAGCCTGTGGTGCCGCCCTGGTGGTGTTTCAAAATACCGTCGGGATAGCCGTGCTGTTCGTAGGTTTGCTTGAGCGTCTGGTAAACCTGATTCAGAGGGGTCTCGGGCTTAGACAGATCGAGGGCGACAGCTTCAATTTCGCGCACTTGGCGATGGCGGTTTTGCTCTTCCTCAGATAGTTTTCCGAAGGAAATAAAGCGGGTGAGGTTGGCGTATAGCCCAAAGCCTCGCGCACAAAAAACCATCATTGCCCGGTGTCCGATCGCTTCTCCGGTGGGAACGGCATGGCGATACAGCGGCAAGCGTCGCTCTCCGGCAACCAGCGTCAGGGTGGGGTGAAGTCCTCTTGCCCACATTGCTTTTGCGCCTGCGCCTGCTAATTCATACTCAGTCCAGTCGGGCTGTGCCTGCTGCATTGCTTCGGTCATCGCTTCGCTGGCGAGTCGTCCGACTTGACGATAGCGATCGATCTCACCGGGCAATAAAATCCGCTTTTGCTGAATCAGGGAATGGGGTAAGGGAAACTCGCCCGACGCGGGACAATCGCTAATAACTTTGCCGCCTCCAGTCACCTCCTGGATAAAGGCTTTTTGCGGTTCCTCATCTGCCCAGGGACTTGCCTCAACCTGGTAGATATTTCCAGACAGTTCCTCGTCTTTGAGTCGCTGCGCTTCAATTTCGTTGGTGAGAATGTACGCGCCATTTTGCGTGATCAGCACATCCGCAACACCCGCTTCTGCCGCCAGTAAAACGGTATGGGAACCTCCCGCTGTCGCCCAGGCAAACCAGTCTGTGCCCCGCAAGCGAACGCCCGACGCGCCCTTTTCCTGCAAAGCCTGCCGCAGTTTACCCAATTTATCAGCAATTTCTGAAGCCGTTGCTGCATGTTGATCGATCGCCGAGGGGAGTGCTGTCACCATCAGACTGTCCTCAAATAAGAATTTCTAAAAGCATTTCTGAAACGAGCTTGGTCAATCAGATAGCCTAATCAATCAAATAACTGTAGGTCGCAGGAAACGACTGGAGATCGCAGGATAGGTTAGGCAGAGCGGCAATGCATCAATCCCTGAAAGCACGTATTACCCTGCACGGAACGCATCTACCAGTGGAAACCCCTTGCTATACGCTGAGGCTCGGTTCTTCCAGCGTCACTACAACGGCTTGCAGGTCTTTGGCTTTCTCTTCGGGCAAGGCATCGTTGGCAAACATTCCGGCGGCGAGTTCGGTTCCTGCCAGATATTTAAGCCTGTCGCGGGTGCGGTAGGGCGGATAAAACTCAGCGTGCAGGTGTGCTTCTGGGTGCGATCGCCCATCGGTCGGAGCCTGAAACCACGCCATTAGATACGGGAAAGGACGCTGCCACAGCCCGTCAAACTTAAGCGTTACGGTTTTGAGAGCTTTTGCCAGACTCGATCGCTGTGAGGGCGACAGATCCATAAAGGTTGCCACGGGCTGAATTGGCGCAACCCAGACCTCGTAGGGATAGCGGGCACACACCGGGACAAACGCAACGGCTGCTTGATCCTGATAAAGAATGCGCTGAGCATCTTCAATTTCGGTTTGAATCAGATCTTGCAGCAAGCCACGCTGATGCTTCTGGTAGTAAAGCTGCTGCTGCTCTAGCATGCGAGCTGGAACAGGCGGCACAAATGGATACGCATAAATTTGTCCGTGGGGATGGTGCAGCGTTACCCCAACTTCCACGCCCTTATTCTCAAACGGCAGCACATACTGAATCTGAGCCTGATCGCCCAAGGCCCGAGTTCGATCGCCCCACACTTGCAGCAGCAGATCAAGGTGATCAAGCGGTAACTGACTCAGCGAGGTATTGGGGTCTTGGGTAAACACAACGACCTCGCAGGCCCCGTTCGCAGGCACCGTTTCGACGATCGCTGGGGGGGCATCATGTGCCGAGGGAGCCATCGACGGAAAGCGATTTTCAAATACCGCCACGTCATAGTGTCCCTGGGGCAGCTCGGTGGGCACGCTGGGATCGATCGTCGGCGCGAGCGGATTATATTCCGGCGGCGGCATAAAGGTGCGTCCTTGACGATGGCTCGCATACGCCACCCACTCACCCCGCAAAGGATGCCAGCGCAGATGAGGATTTGCCTGAATCGGATCATTGCCCGGACTGGGGGCTTGAATTCCTGCATCGATGGGCTGACGACTGTAAAGGGTCAACCTGCGACCGTCGGGCTTCGTGAACTCTTGGGAATACATTTGAGGAGCCATGCGCTGCGTCTACAACCCCGGAAGATATGTCTGTTGGTTGAGCAGATAGCCAGAGCATAACGTTCAGCAGGGAATCGAAGCCCCTATCTAAAGAGGCAAGCGTAATACGAATTCAGAATTCGCAATTTTGAAAGCTGAACGATCGTCTTGAAGCATTTATCTGAAGCATTGATCTGGTGCTGGCACTGGGTAAATAGGTAGGGTTCCTGTCTCCTGGCAACAGCACAAAGAAGGGGACTTTCGCCCCCAACCCATCAGTGCGAATTCCAAATTCCAGATGATTTCCTACCAGGGCTGCCCCGGATGTCCGCTACAGTGCGGGGCTTGCTGAACCTGATTCGGGTCTTGCCAGCTAGGAGTGCCGCCGTATCCATCGGAATTAGAGGAAATCATCCCTGCAACCGGGAGTTCTTCTCTTGCCAGGGTTGCCGCCGCGATCGCCTCTAGCGGAAACTTAGGGGTGCGATCGGTGTACAGCAAACCGTTGGCTTCCTGGAAAGTGTCGGTGAGCTGGGTGTAGCAGAATCCAGCAAACATCTCGGTGCGGTTGACCGCTGAAAGTAGCGCAGTGTATTGCACTTGCAGTTCCGAGGCATCCTGCGACCGGGCGTAGCCCCAGGTATGAGCAGACTCTTCGGGGCGCGTGTAGGCAATGCCGCCAAACTCAGTCAGCATAATGGGCTGTCCCTGATGCGGGTAGCCGTCGAGGGTCAGGATTCGCCCACCCGGACGCTGATTTTGAAACAAATCGGACAGTTTGACATCCGAGCCATATCGGTTGGCGAGTCGCTGCGGCTGATTGTCGTAGTCGTGAATTGCCAGAATATCCGTCGTTGCACTTTCCCAACCGTCGTTGCCAATCACCGGACGAGTCGGATCAAGGGTTTTGGTCAGGTAGTAGAGTGCCTGCACGTAGTAGCGATGAGCAGCGTTTTCGGTCAGGTTCGGCACGCCCCAGGATTCGTTGATCGGAACCCACGCCACAATACAGGGATGGCTACTGTCGCGCTCAATCACTTCGATCCATTCTTTGGTGATTCGCTCGACTGCCTTTTGGGTAAAGCGATAAGCACTCGGCATTTCTTCCCACACCAGCAGTCCCATCACGTCTGCCCAGTAGAGAAAACGCGGGTCCTCGATTTTCTGGTGCTTTCGAACGCCGTTGAAGCCCATGCGCTTGGTCAGTTCAATATCACGACGCAAGGCTTCGTCCGAGGGCGGGGTCATTAGTGTTTCGGTCCAGTAGCCCTGATCCAGAACGAGCCGCAGATAGTAGGGATGCCCGTTCAGCATGAAACGATCGCGCTGAATGCCCACTGTTCGCATTGCCGTGTAGGACTTGACCTCATCGATCATTTCGCCGTTATGCCAGAGCTGCACCTGAGCATCGATCAGCGTCGGCTTTTCAGGACTCCACAGCAGCGCGTTGCGATAGTCGTCAATTCCCGGATCAGACAGGGCAATGCGGCGATGCACTTCGCTGTTAATCACCTCATAGATGTCATTCACCAGCAGGCGATTGTCTACGGTCAGCCGCACCTTGAGCTGAAGATTTTCCTGAATCGTGCCTGCCAGGAATGCTTCAAACCCAATCTCCCAGCGTTCAAAGTGAGGCGTCCAGCGAAGCTGCTTGACATAGGTTTCCGGCAGGCTCTCTAGCCAGACGGTTTGCCAGATACCGCTGGTGCGGGGATACCAAATGCTGTGTGCATCCAGCAGCCAGTCCTGCTTGCCTCTAGGCTTTGCCAGCTCATGCGGATCATCTTGTGCCCAAACGGTGACGCGCTGAATCTCTCCCGGATTCAGAACTGCAGTGATGTCAAAGCTAAAGGGAGTGTGTCCGCCTTCGTGTTCGCCCATGTAGTGACCGTTCACCCAGACGCGGGTGTAATAGTCTACTGCACCAAGGTGCAGCAGCACCCGACCACCGGGGCGAAGGGTCAGGCAGGCAGGCTGATGATTCTGATCAGACCCTTGCTCTGGAATATCGCAGTGTTCTTGAATGACGACAGCAAACTCGCGCTCATACCAGCAGTTAGGATGAAAGCCCGTATCGCCAATGCCGCTCTGCGGAGCTTCGGGCGCAAAAGGCACCTCGATCGCGTGCGTCCACTCGGTCACATCTTCGGGCTTGTGCCACTGTCCGGTATCATCAAAGGCGAATCGCCAGGTACCATTCAGGTTAATCCAATTCGAGCGCTGGAGCTGTGGACGCGGATACCCCGTTTCAAGCTGTCGGAACATTGATGATATCGGAACGGAACCAGAGGGGTGCTGATTCTCTAAATCTCTACCCAGTAATTGCATCAAACTTGAATCCTAGTAACTCTAAAGATCTGCTGTGCGTTGGGAGAAAAAGAAGATCTGGGGGTGATTTCTTTAACGAAACGAAAAGAAGAGAGACCGCGACAGTTTCTTGCAATTAATCCGCTTCTAAAAACAGACTCTCAGCAAAAACGAATCTGCCCTTAACCTCTTCATACTGAATCATTCTTAAGTTAGATGACAACCTCAAATACTGGGAGATTTCATAAATGAATTTACACAGTATTTTCTTCAGCAAATAAAACTACACGTATCGCTGAAATGGCTTTCTAACGGGTTTAAATCAGGCGTTGAAGAGATATTAGTTTGTTGAAAACACTTCCGCCTGTAATTTAAATCACCCGTACAGGCGATATACCAGCAGTCTATCCCTCTAGAGGATTAAATCATGTCTTCAGGCGTCATTATTGGAAATTCCATTGCAGAAGGAAAAGATTACCAAGGCTGGTTTATGGGACACTTTATCTCTCCCTCCAGTGACCCTCGATCGACCAACACTGTGGAACTGAAGTGGGGAACGCATCGGCAGGGCGATCGTCGAGAGGACTGGACAAAGGACACTCGAGTCACCAGTCTTTCAATTCTGATCAGTGGACGCTTTCGGCTGGAGTTTTCGGAACGGTCAGTGCTTCTGGCGCAGCAGGGCGATTATGCGATGTGGCTCCCTGGCGTTGAACACTGGTGGGAAGCTGAAGCAGATACTACTATTTTGACAGTTCGCTTTCCCTCTATGCCATCGCCCTAAGTGGTGATTAGGGGTGATCAGGGGTGATCAAGCTGATCAGGTTGATTAATACGCTACCCCACCTGCTTTTTCGCAAACACTTCCTTCACTCGATCAAATTCCAAATCATTCAAATAATCTACTGCCCAATTGGAGCATCGCTGCATCATATGAAACGGGTATGAATTGGCGACGCCCACAACCTGCATTCCTGCTTTTTTGGCGGCTTCAATCCCGGCAAATGTATCTTCGATCGCCAAACAATTCTGCGGCTGAAGTTGGAGTTCGGAAAACTGCTGATTGAGACAATCGACTGCGAGCAGATAACCTTCTGGGTCGGGCTTGCTGGTTTTGATTTCGTCTCCGGCAACAATCACGGAAAAATACTGTGCCAGGTCTGCCTGCTTTAGCACCTGCTCAATTTCTGCCCGCACTGCACCGCTGACAACGGCGAGAGGCAACCTGGCAGCCCGAATTTGAAATAGCAGATCGTTCAAGCCGGGATAAATGGGCAGCTTCTCCATCGATTGAATTTGAAGCTGATACAGGCTTGATTTCCGGGCAACCAGTTTATCGAGATAGTCATCGCCAGGAACTCGACCCCGCCGCGCCAGCAAATCGCTTAGGCAAACTCGATCGCTTCGTCCCAAGCACACTTCACGATATTCTTCTGGCTTGATTCGCAGGTTCTCTTCCAGCAGAACTTGTTCCAGCAGGCGATCGTGCAGCGGCTCATCGTTGATGATGACTCCGTTAAAGTCAAAGAGAACGGCTTTTAGCATTGTCTTATCCTAAAACGCTTTCCAGGCGGGGAACCGTGATCCAGGTTCCGGTTTCGTTGGACTGGTGCGCTAAATCCATTAAAAGCTGGGCATACACGCCTTCGTAAAGCGAGGGAGTGAGCGATTCGCCCTGATCGATGCCCTGCACCCAGCGATCGATCACTCGCAAAAACGGAGCCAGTCGCCCATCAGGATAGGTCGTGGGAAACGCGAGGCGATCGGGAATTTCCAGTTCGGTCAGGGGCGCACCGTTTTGACTGCCCCACAGCTTGAAGCCGTGGATATAGTCTTTCTGGTTGTCGTTGCCCAAAATCAGGGTGCCGCGATCGCCATAGATCTCCACAAAATGTCCCCGTCCCTGGGGGGTGACTGCGCTCAGCACTGCCTGACAGGGAGTTCCGTCTGCCAGCTCCAGCATTAGCGAACAGGTGTCATCCGCATCGACGGGCTTAAGGTTACCGCTGACGGGGTCAGGACGCTGCGGAATCGAAGTGGTCAACCAGCCGCAAAGCCGCGTCACGGGCGGAAATAGCCAGAATAGGTAATCAAACAAATGAGAACCGATCGACCCCAGCGCACCACCGCCCAATTCCTTTTGGGCATACCAGTTCCAGGGACGCGACGCATCTGCCCGACTCGATGCCAGCCAGTCTACTTTGATCAATCGCTTTTCGCCGACATAGCCTTCTGCCAAAAGCTCTGCCAATCGCTGCCAGGCGGGAATAAACCGAAACTCAAAGTCCATCGTCACGGTCAAATGGTTCGATCGCGCCAGATGATACAGCTCGATCGCCTCTTGAACGGTCAACGTCGTTGGCTTTTCTAGCAGCAGATGCTTTCCCGCCTGCAAGACTTGCTTTGCCGTTTCGTAGTGCAAAAAAGGCGGCGTGGCGATCGTGACTGCCTGCACGTCTGATCGAGATAAGACTTCATCGATCGTGCCGCAAGCCTGGGGAATTTCAAAGGTCTGGGCTATCGACTGAGCTTTGTCTCGCTCGCGATGATAGACCGCTTTCACGTCGGTTCGGTGATAAATTTGCAGTCCGGGAATATGAATTTTTTGCCCGAACCCCGTGCCAATGACCGCTACGCCGATCGATGCTTTTGTCATAAGCCCGCCCCGGAATTCCCCTCAGAATAAATCGCTCAAAGTGATTTTACTGGATTGGGGGAAGCGATTTTCTGGTCTGGGGTGTTTGGATTGCGGATGTGCTTTTTCGGCATTGCTGCTCGGTGTCTTTGACGTAGCCTCGCGACTCGTACAATTTTTGGGCGGCAGTGTTGTCGCCTGAGCCAATCGCGATTTTGATCAGTGGTTAAGACGATCGCGTTGCCTTGCCTTTGTAGAGATACCCCAGGGGCTTTGGCAGTCCCTCGCCGTAAAATTCTTCGATGCGAACTTCGCCAAACCGTTGCTCAACCAGCTGTCGAATATTGCGATTGAGATGACAGCCATCAGCAATTACCTTTTGCAGAGGGGTCAGCCGATTTTGCCAGACCTGCACGGCGGCATCGCGGCTCAGACCATGCTCCACAAAAAAGAACTTGCCGCCTGGTTTCAGGACTCGATGAATCTCCGCGAGTGCCTGTTCTACATTGGCAATGCTGCACAGTGTCCAGGTGCTCACCACACTATCAAAGGTTTGATCCGCCATTGGCAGTCGTTCACCGTTTAAGACCCGATGGTCTACAGTGATTGAGGATGCTGCGATCCGTTTTTCTGCCAGGGCATGAACGCCCGGATTGGCATCGATCGCCACAAGCTGCTGAATCGCTTCCGGGTAGTAGGACAGATTTAAGCCTGTGCCAAACCCGATTTCTAGCACGGTTCCGGTCACTTCGGCTAAAACCGATTGTCGATACTGGGCTAGCTCTGTCGAGGACATTGACCAATCCAGCAGGTAAGGCAAAATTCGGCGCGAATAAAATCCCATTCTGATTAATCTCTCCTTGTCTATCAAAATTTCTATCTCATTTCCAGTAAGGCTCAGTATGATTGAGTATCGGGCATGGCATGAATTGAGCGCTTGAACAGAATCGTTGAAAACACAATCGTTAAGAACAACGATTGAACGCAATGTTGAACGCAATGTGAGGTTTTACTGAGGAGTGAGTGTATGAAAATTCATTGGTTCATGCTGCTGCTGATTAGTGCAATCGGCGGAACAACTGCCTGCGATCGTCAGACCCCTAGCGCAACGCTGCCATCGCCCAACGTCCCAGAAGTAGGGACAGCCCCGATCGCAACGTCTCAAACTGCGCCAAACGCTCCCGCAAACGCTCAGGCTGCTGCAAAAGGGCTTGCGCCGATTCCTGTCCCTGAACTGATTCCGCCCACGGCTGGTATTCAGCGATTGCCGCAGATTGAAGTCGGACGTTCTGATCCCTTTGCTGCGCTGCCTGTAACACCGACGCTGATTTCCAAAGCCACCCCAGCAGAGTCAGCTCCACCTGCGACGGTAGCCGCCAATGCGCCTGCCACGGTGATTCCTTTACCTCCTGTGACCATTGCCCCACCTTTGCCGATCGTCCAGCCTGCGATGCCTGGTCCTTTGCTTGTGCCACCTGCGCCTCGTCCTGTTTCTCCAACTGGACTGGCAGAAGCGATCGAAATTAGTGGCGTGCTGGAGGTTGGCGGCAAGACCAATATTATTGTGAAAGTTCCAGAGGAGGGAACCAGTCGATCGGTACGAGTGGGTGACTCTCTGGCAAACGGACAAGTGCGAGTCAAGCGGGTCGAGATGGGTATGGAGCCGATTGTTGTGCTGGAGCAAAATGGCAGAGAAGTGACGCGATCGGTGGGTTCGGGTACGCTGATGGGGCTGCTCTAAGCCTGCTGGATTGCATCTGCTTAATCTATAGTCTGGCGATTCGCTAAAGGGCACTCGAATCTACCATGAGCGGGAACAGTTCTTCTCCGATTGGCGATACACTTTGTCCCATGTCTCATCGTGCCTCTACCGCGAAAGTGCCCCGAAACGTCCATGATGCAGCCCGATCGTAAAAATCCACCCCTGCTAGAACCTCACAACCTTAGCTATCAAGAGAGCTATCTTTGTCCGATTTGTCGTCACGGGCAAATTACCGGGCTGCCCCTGATGGATGCCTTTGCCTGCAATTTCTGTCGGCATATTTTCACTGCAAACCTGGCAATGCGAACCGTGCAGGTAGTCGATAGCTCCCAGCTGATGACCTGGAAATGGACAGGGCGCAACTGGCAGACTGCCTATCACGACGATCCAAGTTTGACGCTTGTGGTCTGGCTAATTGGTATGGTGCTGGTGACGCTGCCCACCGGAATCGTTTGGCTCTCTACCTATGTGTTTCCGCCGCTGCCGGGAAGTCGCTGGGAGTGGTTGCCGGGCGCGTGGCTGGGCTGCACGTTTGGAATTCATTTACTGATGGTGAGCTGGCTGCTGGCAGAGCATTACCAGATTCCAATTTACATTGCCAGTCGGGTGAGGCTGCGAGACCGGTTTGGCAGAAGGGCTTAGAAACTTTTTAGAAACTTCTAGATTTTTGAACCTTGGCTTATTCCTGTCCGGCTGCCTGGGGCAACTGACAGCGATCGCAGAGTCCGAAAAACTCCAGCGTGTGATAAAAAATTTTGAACCGATAGGACTGGTGCAGCTCTGCTTCTAGCTCATGTACCGGGCATTCGTCGATCGCGATCGAAGTGCCGCACTGAAGGCAGGTCAGGTGATGACGGTCTTCCTGGGCCAAGCTGTAGAGCGATTCGCCATTTGCCAGGGTTCGCACCTGTATCACGCCTTCGAGTTTCAATGCCTCAAGCGATCGATAAACAGTTGCCAGTCCCATACTGTGACTGCGACTTCGCAGCTCGATGTAGAGATCTTGTGCGGAAACTGACCGATTCAGTGCTTTAAGCAAGTCTAGAATCTTGTCCTGGTTGCGGGTCCGGTGGGATTTCATAGTCTCAAGACAAACCTGTTTCTCTAGCTTATCTGGAGGGAATGCCGTTCGGTCAAAACGGCTGTGATGAGCAGAAAAAGATTTGTCATTTAAGCTGGGTCAACGAATGTCATTTGCTATTAAAAAGGTCATTCACTCAAAATGCCATGCACTCAAAAGGGGCAGGGTGAAGATGCCCTACCCCAGTTTTAGTCTTCTGGAGTTCGCGATCGATCCTGCTTAGGAGCGACTTTGAGGAGTTCAGTTTCAAAACACCTCTTAGGAAGACAGTTCAAGTCACGATCGCGATTCCGCAAGGGTTCTTTTACTTCGAGCGATTCGATCGCTCTTCAAAAGCAGTCGTTGCGGTATGCAGCAGTTCGCGCAACAGTTGTTTCACTCGCTTTTCGCCGCGTGCCAGGGCAGACCCCGCTTCGCCCAGTTTTTCTTCAACGTCGGACTGTTTTTGCTGAACCAGTGTTGTGCCTTCGGGCTGCGATTCGCGTGCGCTTTCGTACCATTCTTTTGCATTATCGAGATGCTTTTGCACTTCATCAAATTGATCGCCATACCGCGCTGCAAGATTGGCTTTTACGATCGCCAACTGTGCTTGAAGCTGAGCGTATCGCTTTTGCAGCATTTCGCCTTCTTCCGTGTTCTTGAGTGCGTTCACTGCCGTATTCACGGCTTCTTGCAGCATACCCGGACTGCTCTTGCTGGTCGTTTCAATTTCTTGCAGCGTTTGTTCAACGTCGGTGTGCAGTTCGTTTTCTTCTTGAGAAACCTGGGCTTGCAGCTTTTGAATCTCCGCTTCTGTTTTTGCAATGGCAGCGCGGCGACTTTCGCTAATGCCGTCAATTACGCCTTCGATCGACGCAGTAACTTCTTCTTTGACTTCTTTGCCTCTGCTTTGCAGGCTTTCAAACACGGTTGAAATTACATCTTTGATCAGCGATCGAGCTTCTCCCGATCCGGCTTTTACTTCCTGGCGCATTTCCACAACCGCATTTCGCACAATTTCTCGAATGCGATCGCTTCTAAGCTGTCCTTCCTGCCGTGCTTTGTCCAGATCTGCCTTAATTTGTTCTTTAATATTGTTCTGTTCTACCGAGTTCGGCATTGTTTCTACTCCAGAATCCAAATTAATTGTCGAAACTTTTGATTGGCTAAAATACCAGAATTCCTCCGCTCAATTCAAAGCAGAGGGCAGATTTTAAACTGCAATGATTACCTAATTTTTCTACTGTCTCTAATTTCTATTGTTAAGAGTTGCCAGGCGATCGACACCCTTCGCAGGAAAGACTTTTGCAGGTTAGATCGTAAACGGCTGAAGCGGGTAACTTTCCCACTGTTTGCGATATCGCTCCGCGACAAAAGGACGAACCACAAAGCGCGGCGGATTGCCCTCCTGCACATCAATTCGGAGGAAAGAATACGGGCGACGCTTTTCTAAACCCTGCCCGGTGCGTCCGACATAGAGATGCGATTGGGCAACGTTCAAATTTTTAACTTTGCCATCCACCACCAGAGTTTCGTTAAGCATCGTGCCTTCAATGCGCTGCCGCCGTAGGCTGTAGCCGCTGCCGCCGCACACAATGCAGTTAATTCCTGCGTCTGCCAGCCCGTTTGATTCGGTTTTCAAATGTTCTAAACAGTGGGCGTGTCCGTTCAGAATTAAATCCACAATCGATCGATTTGCCGCTCGTTCTGCGATTGATTTTGCCACATTTTCAAACACCTGCCGCATTCGTTGACGCACTGCTAGCGTTTGCGCTTGATGCCATTTTGTGGCTTCAGTGACATAGGGCGGATGGTGAAAGAACAGCACTCTTCCTCGCACGTCATCGGTATTCCAGGATTCGATCAAGCCTTGCTCAAGCCACTTTAATTGCTCGTCATCCACCAGCGGCGGGGTGCGGGTTTCAAGCTGTTGATCAATATCGCGTTCGACTTCTTCAAGCTGCTCTAATTTAGTGCGCTGGTCGTCGATCAGTTCGGAATCATGGGGCAGATCGGCGCGAAAGCCTGAAAGCCGTTCAACAATCATCTGCTGTTCGGCATTGACTTCTTTGCGTCGCTGCTCCAAAACCTCACGATAGGCTTGTCCTGCTGGGGTATCGGGTAAAGGAGCCGGAGCGTTAAACGTATTGGAATCCAGCGCAAAAAAATCAATGCCGCTCACCCGAAAACGATAGTAGCGATTGGGCAAACGGGTAAATAGCTTAGGCTGATAAGACAAACAGCGATCGCTGCCCCACTGAGCCGTGTAGTGTTGATCGAGGTGCTGAGCTAGGGTCTGCCCGGATCTGAGGTCGCTCAAACAGTCGATAAACGCTTTCGCATAGGCTCCACCCTGATAGGAACCGTGCCAGCCAATATCAAAATCAATCCTCGATCGCAGGAGCCGCCGCACTGGATAGAACGATTGCGCTAACGCTCCAAACAGAATCGGCAAATCGTAATAATCATGGTTGCCCAGCACAGGCAGAAACGGCAGGTTAAAGCGCATCTGATCGTAGCGAATTTTTTCTGCTCGATCGCCGTCCACTAAAAACTCTCGATAAGGCAGTACGAAATTCTGCGGGTAATACTCGCTAGAACCCACCAGATAGACGACATCCCCGGTATGCAGCACAAAGCGGCAGTCTTCTCGCTGCTCAGCCATCATTTCAGCAATGCGACGCTGGGGATCGTAGCCCCGATGTGCCCCAGTTCCGCTATCACCCAGCACCAAAAACGAAAACTCCGATCGATCGTCCTGTCCGTCTTCCAGCACCAGTCGCGTTTGATCAATTTTGCGCTGCACGATTGCTGATTCACGCCAGCGAACGCGCTGCTTCATTTTTTCAATCTTGCTTGGAATGGACGGGTCGGTAACAAATTTCATAGTGAGTTAACAGGCGCGATCGATTGCACTTCCCTCTCACGTTGATTGTAATGACCTTTTCAGAGGACTTCTACTTTAGTTTGGGGAGATTGGGGAGATTGCGGAGATTGTAGCTGAGCGGGTAGCTCTACCCGAAAGACCGCCCCCTGACCCAAATCACTTTCAACGGTAATCGTGCCATCCATCAATTTCACCAGTCCGGCGGAAATTGCCAGCCCCAGCCCTGTGCCGCCGTACGCTCGATTCAGCGATTGTTCAACCTGCCAAAACTCTCGAAAAACTTGCGAATGATGTGCGGGATCAATGCCGATTCCAGTATCACTTACGGTAATCGAAATGCGATCGTCTGCAACCTGCTGTACTTCAATCCGAATCACGCCTTGATCGGAGAACTTCACGGCATTCGAGAGCAGGTTCATCACTACTTGACGCAGCCGAACGCGATCGTTTGTTACCGGAATGGGAACCTGCCCAACTTCAACCTGAAGATCCAGGTTTTTGCGCGTTGCCAGCGGACGAATTTCTTTTCCTGCTTCTAAAACCAGCTCAACCAGATCAAATTCCTGATTGCGAAGCTGGAGATTGTTTTCCCGCAGTTTTGAAACATCCAGCAGGTTTTCAATCAGGGAAAGCAGGTGTTTACCGTTGTTAAAAATCCGCTCAATCATGTTGATCTGCTGTGGATCATACTGCTGATGAAATCGGCGCAGCAGCAAATCAGAAAATCCTAAGATTGCGTTCATCGGGGTGCGAAGCTCATGGGAAACCGTTGCCATAAACTGCTGTTTAATGCGATCGGATTCGACCAGCTCCACGTTTTGAACTTGCACCTGTCGCATGTGTTCTTCGGCTTCTTTCCGCACTGTGATATCGCGCACGAGCCAATACAGCCGATTGACCTGCCCCGCCCCATCCTGGTTTGCGGCGATCGTCACTGCGGCATCAAACCATTCTCCGGTCGGACGCTGCAAGCACACCTCCCACTCCCGCTCCCGCCGCATAGGATTGACCTGGTTCAGCTTGGTTCGAAAGAATGGCTGGTGATGAGGGGCGATCAAGCTGCTTAGCGACCGACCTACTAAGTCATTTCGATGACAGCGAAAAACTGCGGTTGCCGTAGGATTTGCCGCTTCGATCGTGCCGCTACAGTCTGTGATCAAATAAGCGTCCGGAGCCAGGTCAAAGGTCTCCTGATACTGCTTACAAAGATCCTGCACCGACTCGTAAGCTGAACTTAAAGCCTGATGCTCTTGAATGAGCCGCTCTTCCGTACTCCGAAGTTCGCTCAACACCTGACGCAGCTCGACCAGTTGTTTCCCAAACTGCTGATCTTGAGCATTGGGAAGCTTGCTAGCAGTGCTATAGAGACGATCGGCTTGCTGATGCACGATGTCTAGATGCTGGCTTAAGTTGTCCTCCCCCCGTTGGCTTTCCATAAGCGTTAGCTGCGTTCCCATTTTTTTCACAGTGAATTTCAAAAAGACTTTAAGAGCAGTAGCACAGCTCACAATATTCTTTAATACTCGTGCAACAACGAGCTGTTGTACTCTTCTCAAAGATTGAGAGATCTCGCTTCTACAGGCGGATTCGAGCCGTTTCAGCACTCTACTTTAGGCATTAGGCTTTTGCTGTCTCTTACGGAGGAGTAAGAGAGGATGCGGAGGAGCAATTCCTTTTATCACCCACGGTAAGATATGGCCCTGCTTAAAGCTGGCATTCACTTTCCGATTGTGAAGAACTTTGAAACCAGAATAATGCTTACTTTCCTTAAAAAATAATTAAAAAATAAAAGCGAAACAAAGAAAGCTAACGAGATAGCTTGACTAGTACATATTGTCTATTTATAGATTTATCAAATAATTTCTTCAGGAAAAATACTAGAAGTTTGCTCTGTTTTTTCTAGAAGTCTTTTTTCTAGAACTCATTCAAGCGATACTTTTTCTGCTTTTATGCTTGTATTTCTATGCTTTTATCTTCATGCTTTGTATTCCTATGCTTTGTATTTATATGTCTTGTACAAATTCTAAATTGGTTCTTTTATTCATGCTTCTCTGTCCTACGAGCGAGGAGATTTCGAGTTCAACTAATGTATGTTTAAGGGACAAGCTAAAAAACTTTCCCCTAATTGTAATCCTGCCCCTGATCGAGTTCAGGGGTTTTTTTTGCATTTTTTAGATTAACGATCCTACTAGTTTGTATCCAAAATAACTGTTTATGTTTCTAATGAAAACGCCTTTAGACGGAGCTTAAAGAAAGCAAACCCATCTAGAGTAGATTTAATTTCCTTCTCTCGGTAGAAGAATGAGCACTATAACAAATTTATACTTTCGTAAATAAAGCTTAATCAGGCTAGGTCTGTATCTTTAAGCATAGGTGAGAAGTGAAGCACTCTGGATTATCGCACGATCGCCTTTTATACAGACTTAGAAGCGGTGTTAGCACAGAATTGATAGGCGGAAGCAGTTTTCTTCCCAAGGAGTAAGGTTAGCTTTTGTTTTCACGCTGCCTTGGGGAATTTTGCAATAGGGGAACCGAGTAGCTTATCTCCCGCCTTGCTTTCCCTGTCCTGCTTGCGTTCACCCTTATGCTTTATCCATCGCTGTACTCATCACGTTAAGGAGGTTAATATGCAACTGCAAGTTGAGTGTGGTTTCCCTGGTCTTGCTCAGCCCTGCTCACTCTGTGAACAGTCGTTTGAGATGAAAGAAGGACGGGTGATTCTATGTGATGATCAGGGCGATAGATACGGCGAGGTCTGTCCTGACTGCATTAGCCAGGGTATTCACTGGCTCAATCATGAGTTTGAGCGTCTTGTGCAGCAGCTTACGCTTTCACATTGCATCAAGTCCCGACATCCCTACAGGCTGGAAGAAAGCAAGAGCGTTAACAGTCCTATCAGCAGCAGTGTAAGCAGCGATCGGCGACACGATCCTTCCCAGGTAAGGAGCAAAACCTTGCATAGTACCACCTTTTGACAGAGTGAACTTATAGCGACCTCGCTTGAATAGAAAGTAGAGTTCTAACCGTATCTCGATATATTCAGCAGAGGTTTCAATATGCAAAGCCAATCCAATTCTTTTAAGAGTCTGGAATCGATCGAGCGCATCCTCGCGCTAGCTCTGGGAATCATTTTCTTGTTTGTTGGAATTGCGGGCTTTTTGCCCGGGTTTGTATCGCTGCCTGTGGGTGCACCTGACGTTGCGGTAGATGCTCCTCGCCTGTTCTTCGATGATGGCTACGGCTATGTGCTGGGTCTGTTTCCCACAAACTTTGTACACAATGCCGTCCACATTGTCGTTGGTATTCTTGGCATCGCTGCTGCAACGAGCTTTGGTGGTTCTTTGACTTATAACCGCCTGTTTGCAATTTCCTACATCGTGATCGCGCTGATGGGAATTCTGCCTTTTACCAACAATACGTTTGGTTTGATGCCAATCTGGGGCAACAACGTTTGGTTTAATGCGCTGACGGGTGCGATCGCTTACTACTATGGCTTCATCAAGCCTGCAAAAGCGATGGATATCACCAATTCTCCTTCGGTCTAAAGTAATTTCCATCGATCCAATTTATCCTACCGTGCGGGCGGGATAACCAATTTGAATGGAATTGAGTAGAACGTTCGCACGACAGATTGAAAATAAAGGTTGAAAGCAAATTGAAAACAGATTGAAAAGGTTTTGCGGCAGTGCCGGAACCAAGTTTCGCACTGACACATCTCTTAAAGAGATAAAGAATAGAGAGATAAAGACGATTTGAAAAGTTCCGATTGTGATCGGGCTCGCCCCCCTACCCTCCAATTTTAGGGGGAACCGAGCCAATCATGCTTACGCTCAAAGTCACCCAATATTGTCTTTCAATATTGAGAGATTTAGGGGACGATGTAGAACCCATAACACTGAATCAAATCGCTTCTCAATTCCAATCTTCTCAATTCAAATTGCTACAGCGACCTGTTTGGAACGATTCGATGAGCGAACCTTATTCTCAAAATTCGATCCTCTCGAATGAATCGATCGAAGCTTCACGAGAACTCAACTCGGGGACATTAGGTCAGTATTAGGTTATCAATATCAGGTTAATGGCCAACATCAAAACTGCCAGCATCAAAGCAGTCAAGATTAAAGCAACCAGCATTAAATCAAAGCGAAGCCCCTTCAACCCCCTCTCCCATGCAGGGTCTTCAAATTTCACCTCCCAAATCTGACACCATAACCCAACTATTCTGAGGATACGACAATGGCAAAGGCAAGTCACAAAGGTACAGGCAATAAAAATTCGGTAGAAGAGTTGAACGTAGACCAGGAGCAAATTCCGACTGAAACCGGATACCCCTACAACGATCACGGTGAAGAGAGCGTTAATCCGGCTGCACTGGAGCGCGGCGAAACTCCAACCGAAGAACAGAACTCGGAACAATCTGAATAACAGTCTGAACAAAACTCCGACTACTTCCTGGCAAAAACTGAGTTGATAACAAAAATAGACCATTAGACAGGGGCGGACGATCGTTCGCCCTTTTAGATTGAAAAAAGGTCTTAATTGCACCAATACAAAGCAAAAACAACGCGTAAAACATAGGAATTGTCACCCTCCTATGCAATCGGAGGAACGTTATTTATGCGGTTAGTGGCATACGGTTAATGAATCTGGAGTGACCGAAGTGGAAACCTACGACGTAATTCTGATCGGGGCAGGTCACAATGCCCTTGTTTGTGCTGCTTATTTATTGAAAGCAGGCTACAGCGTCCTTTTACTGGAAAAAGGCGAATTTCCCGGCGGAGCTTGCACCACTGAGGAACTGCTGCCCGAAACCGCTCCGGGCTTCAAGTTCAATCCTTGCGCGATCGATCATATCTTTATCCATCTGGGTCCGGTGGTGGATGAACTGGAACTGCAAAAGTATGGTTTAGAGTATCTCGTTTGCGACCCGGTCATCTTCTGTCCCCATCCTGACGGCAAATATTTTCTGGCGCATAAATCAGTTGAAAAAACCTGTGCCGAAATTGCCCGCTACAGCCCACGTGATGCCGAAAAATATGCAGAGTATGTGGACTTCTGGCAGCGAGTGGTCGCGATGCTCACGCCCATATTTAATGCGCCGCCTAAATCGATCGGAGATATTGCCGGAAATTTTGACCTGGATCAGATCCGCAAGTCGCTTTCGCTGCTGGGCACACCGGATAAAACGCTGGATTTGTTCCGCACCATGTTCAGCAGCCCACGTGACCAGCTCGACGAGTTTTTTGACAGCGAATTTCTCAAAGCTCCCCTGGCACGACTAGCGGCTGAGCTGAGTACGCCACCTTCCCAGAAAACCATGGCGGTTGGGGCAATGATGATGACGATGCGCCATGATCCGGGAATGGCAAGACCCAAAGGCGGAACTGGGGCGCTGGTCGATGCACTCGTGCGGCTGGTTCGTAGTAAAGGCGGCAAGATTCTAACCGAACAGCCTGTCGATCGCGTTTTAGTCGATAACGGTCGGGCAGCGGGCGTGCGGACGCAAAACGGCACGGAATATCGGGCAAAACGGGGCGTGATTTCCAGTCTCGATGCGAAGCGATTATTCCTGCACCATATGGATCCAGGCGATGTCGATCGGGCAGATCCAGAACTGCGGGAACGGGTCGATCGCCGGATTGTGATGCACAACGAAGCGATTCTCAAAATTGACTGTGCCCTTTCAGAACTGCCCCGATTTGAAAACCACAATCATCAAGACGAATTTCTCATGGGATCGGTGCTGATTGCTGATTCGGTGAATCAGGTGGAAGTAGCGCATACCGACCCAATGGTGGGCAAAATTCCGCTCGAAGATCCCTCCATGTATCTGGCGATTCCGTCAGTGCGCGATCCATCGCTGGCTCCCGAAGGCAAGCACACGCTCTGGATCGAATACTTTGTGCCTTACCAAATTGCGGGGGCTGAAGGAATCGGCTACAAAGGCACAGGCTGGACGGATGAGCTGAAAGGTCGGGTTGCCGATCGTGTGCTCGATAAGCTGGCAGACTACGCCCCTAATCTCAAAAATGCCATTATCGATCGCCATATCGAGTCCCCGCCCGAACTCACCGAGCGAATTGGGGTGATGAAGGGCAACTACTATCATCTGGATATGACCTTCGAGCAAATGATTTTCTTCCGTCCCTTACCGGAACTGGCAAACTACACCACCCCGATTGAAGGACTCTACCTTACAGGCGCAGGCACACACCCCGGCGGCTCTATCTCTGGAATGCCCGGGCGCAACGCCGCTCGCATTTTCCTGCAACAGCAACAATGGTCGATCGGGCAAAGCCTTAATGAGGCAGGGGAATCTCTTAAGGAAGTCGTCTATTCGCTGTCCAATCGTTTGTTCAAATAGTTTGGTCGTTTTGTACATTTTGTATTTGTAGCAGTTTCGCAGGGTGGGCAATTGCTCACCTTTTTTTTGATTTCTATTAGTGGGTAGCAAATAACGATCGTGATGCTTCCGTAACGCTTCAGCAATCCTTCTGGGATAATCGATTGAGCCTTGCAGCCTTCAGAAGTTACCTATGTGGGCATCGTGGGAATCTTACAGCAATAGAATCACTATCCCTCCCCTCTTCCCATCATGAAAGCCCAGCAATTCCTTAGAAATAAGGCGTTTCCATTACAAATTGTCCTGATTGTCCCGTTCGTGCTCCAGATTTTTGGAGCCGTTGGTTTAGTCGGTTATTTGTCCTTTAAAAATGGGCAGCAAGCAGTCAATGATCTGGCAGAGCAGTTGATCGATCGCACAAGCGATGTTGTTCAGGAACATTTAGAGGCATATCTTGCCGTCCCTCAAAAGCTGAACCAGATCAACGCAGATGCAATCCGTCGAGGAGTACTGGATGTGAGCGATCGGCAAGCCTTAGGCAAGTACTTTTGGGATCAGCTACAGGCGTATGACCTGACATATCTTGGAATTGGGCTAACGACAGGGGAGGGAATCGGAGCCGCTCGTTTTGATGGTAAAAACACCACAATCGAGGATTGGACTGCGGAACAGCAAAATAACAACACCAACTATGCGACAGACGCCCTGGGCAATCGAACTAAAGTTAATTTCCAAGCAACCTGGAGCAATTTTGCCGAACCCTGGTACACCGAACCGATCGCTGCTGGTAAACCGATTTGGGCAAAAATTATCACAACAAGCTTGCCTTCTGGCCCTTACATTGCTGCTTCTGCTAGCCGCCCGATCTACGATTCACAAAATCATCTGTTAGGCATGATTGGGATAGATATCCACTTGCTGAGACTCAACAACTTCTTACAAAATCTGAGTATTAGCGAATCGGGACAAGTGTTTCTGGTCGAGCGGGATGGCAATTTGATTGCAACATCTGGTCAAGAAAATCCCTTTACGCTCGTCAATCAAAAAGTTCAGCGATTGCACGCTGTCGATAGCCCCAACCCGATTATTCAGACGATTGCCAGACACATTCAAATCTCCAGCGGTTTTCAGTCGATCGCTCAAAATCAGGACGCGGAGTTTCAACTTGAAATCCAGGGAAACCAGCACTTTGTTAATGTTGCACCTTGGCGCGACGAGTATGGATTAGACTGGCTTCTAATCGTGAGCGTGCCTGAAAACACATTTATGGCGCAAATCAATCAGAACACACGCACCACGATCGCGCTTTGTTTTGGTGCATTCGCCGTTGCCTCAATGCTGGGCGTACTCACCTCGCAATGGATTACTCGTCCCGTTCTTCGCCTGAATCAAGCGAGTGAAGCAATGGCATCGGGCGATCTAGATCAAAGCGTAGAAACCAGCAGTATTCAAGAACTCAACACCCTGTCTCACTCCTTTAACCACATGGCAGGGCAAATGCGCCGATCGTTTACTGCACTGGAGCAAAGCAAAGAAGAATTAGAGGAACGAGTCGAAGAACGCACGGCTGAACTCAAAAATACGTTAACAGAGTTGCAGCGAACTCAGGCTCAAGTGGTTCAAAGCGAAAAAATGTCGAGTTTGGGACAATTGGTTGCCGGAATTGCTCATGAGATCAATAACCCGGTTAACTTTATTCACGGCAATCTTGCCCATGTGCAGGAATACTCTAAGGATTTATTAGGTTTTTTGCAGTTGTATCAACAGCACTATCCCCATCCTGCCTCTGAAATTCAAACGGCTGCCGAAAAGATCGATCTGGAGTTTTTGCAGGACGATCTGCCCAAAATGCTGACTTCAATGAAAATGGGAACCGATCGCATTCGTCAGATCATTTTGTCGCTGCGAACCTTCTCCCGCATGGATGAAGCAGAATGCAAAGCAGTTGATATTCACGAAGGCATTGACAGCACTCTGTTAATTCTGCAACACCGGCTCAAAGCTACACCAGAGCGACCCGAAATTGAGATTATCAAGGACTATGACGCGCTACCGCTCATCGAATGCTATGCCGGACAGCTTAATCAGGTCTTTATGAATATCCTGGTGAATTCGATTGATGCGATCGAAGAGAATCGGACGAAGCACACTTATCAGGAGCTTTTGAATCATCCAGGTCGAATCACAATTCGCACTTCAGTAATGGATGCAGGATGGATCGAAGTCACGATCGCTGATAACGGAAGCGGCATTCCCGAAGCAATTCAACAGCACATCTTTGATCCATTCTTCACTACCAAACCGCTCGGAAAGGGCACTGGAATGGGGATGTCGATTAGCTACCAGATCATCACTGAGAGACACAGCGGCAAATTAGAATGCTTCTCCAAGCCTGGCGCAGGAACCGAGTTCATAATCCGAATTCCAATTCGGCAACCCATGGCGCACTAAAGCTCTTGTACTAAAGCTCTCGCGCTAAAGCAGATCTCGCACTAAAGCAGATGCCTTCTGCCGCATCATTACAGCGTTGAAACTCAGAAATTAGCGACGATCGACCTGAACCCGCTTACCCGGATATTGCTTTTTAACCCAGGCAATAAAATTTTGCATTTTCGGGTCTTGCTGCAATTTCTCTAAAGAATTGAGTTCTTTTGCAAGATGGGCATTGTTGTAAAAGGCATGAATCTGTCGATGACAGGCAGAACAAATCTGAATCGTTGGACCGGAATCTAGTTTTTTGCGCTTGGTGTTTTGCCGTGGGGTAAGGTGATGTGCCGTCAGCGCAGGAACAGCCCGATCGCACAATTCGCAGCGCAATTCTGCCGTTTTGTCACGGTTCGAGTAGCTCAAAGCTTTGAACCTCCAGCACTGGACCAATTCCGGCTAAAGAAAACACATCGTCTCGCACCTGCCCCTTGATTCGCACCTTCAGCCCCATTTGAAGCAATCCTTGCGGTGCGCCTTTGTGAATTTCGTAATCTTTTCCCTGGCGAGAAACCAGCGTCCAGCGATCGAGATGGGAACGCCAGATTGTACCTTCAACCGTAAGCATAAAGCAGCCAAGATGGACGATCAGAAAATGATGCAGGGAAACAAAGCCCCAACAGTTCCTAAACAATAGCGCAGACTACCCGTGGAATGCCTTCTACCAGGAGGGTTAGTCTACGCCGTTGAACACGTTACAGAACGTAGTATTGAATTCAGATGTGTTATGAAAAATCGAAAAGGGCTAGTGAATAAAACTGCGATCGGAATTAGATTAACTTGCAGCTTGAACGGGTTTTTGGCTCTGCACTGTGTTTGAGCGACCGCGACGCGAATCTGCTAATGCATCGAACGGGTAAAACTCAATGTGGTTTAACAAAGTTGTGACAAACGCAAAGAGTAAGAACGGCAGCGATAACACCAAAATTAAGCCCACGGTTGCAAGGGCGTAAACAGGACGGCTCGCTCCCATTAATGCCATTGCTGCTGCCAGACTAATAAATAGCACCAGTAACCACACAATAATCTGACCATAAATGTCGCCAAAGGTAAGGGTGCAAACCAAACGGTACTTCTGCGCTTCCATAAAGCTACCCTAGCAATGTGTCTATAACCTCTTAGGGTAGAGTGCAGACGGGCGAAATGGGAGATAACTCATTGTTTTTAAAGGTTGTTTTTAACGAGTTGATATATTTCTTTAGGTTTGTTCTAGATAACTCGATACATTTCTTTAGATTCGATTCTTTAGAATGGCTGCTACTTGCTCGATCGCCTCTTCCACACGCTCTGCCACCCAAATTCAATGGGGAGTCGTTCCTCCTGCTGGATCATTGCTTGAAAGCTGCCGAAAAAACTGAGCTGTGAGGCGATCGACATTCATCAGAATCACAGGCTTTTGGGCTTTCAGAGCCAGCGCAACTTCTGAAGCCGTTCCGGCTCCCATGCCACAGGCAATAATCACGTTGCTGGTGAGAATGTTGATGTGATTGCGGGCACTGCCCATGCCAGTCACAATCGGGATATCGATCGCTTCAGACATCCCATAATCAGTGGTTCCCGGTAAAATGCCGATCGTCAGTCCGCCTGCTTGCTTCGCCCCACGGCTGGCAGCTTCCATCACGCCCACCGCGCGTCCGCCTGTCAGCAAAATCCAGCCTCGCTGGGCAATCTGCTCACCTAAGGTAAAGGCAGTCTGGCAATCGCGATCGGTTGCCGTTTCGCCTGGTCCCATCACTCCAACGATTGTTCTTCGCATTACGCAACAGATTTCTACTTCATTTGATCCTAGGCCCAATCGATCTGGGCATTCTGTGAGAATTCAGAATTCAACCCTATCGCAATCCTGCTATACGTTATGGCTCTGGCGAATGCAAAGCTGCCTGACACTTCCCTAGCTCGGCTCCCGCTCGTCTCCGTGATTGTGCCCATCTACAACGGCGAGGCAGATTTGCCCGGATTGCTCCAGTGCCTACAGGCACAAACTTATCCAGCCGCTCGCGTCGAATATTTGCTGGTTGACAACGGCAGCAGCGATCGCACCCTGGAACTACTTGAATTAGCAGCTTCGCAGTTTTCTCAGACAGAAATCGCGCCCGCCGTACCCGCGATCGATTCCCAAACCGATCATCCCGCTCATCCCATAGAGGAACCTGCTTGGCATCGCCGGATTCAACTCCGGGTGCTATCTGAAACTCAAATTCAAAGCTCCTACGCGGCACGCAACTGCGGCATTCGGGCAGCGATCGGAGAAATTCTTGCCTTTACCGATGCTGATTGTCGTCCTCAGCCGGATTGGCTGCTGCATCTGGTTCAGCCTTTTCAACAAGCTGGCAGTGAAAAAATTGGCATTGTCGCAGGCGAGATTTTACCGCTTCCTGGAACTTCCTTACTTGAGCGGTACGCCGATCGCCATCAAATTCTGTCTCAGTGTCATACCCTCTCCCATTCGTTTTATTCCTATGGGCAGACGGCAAATTTAGCTGTCCGGCGGCAAGCTTTAGAACAAGCAGGATTATTCCGTCCCTGGCTCACCACAGGGGGGGATGCGGATCTGTGCTGGCGAATTCAGCAGCAGGGCTTTTGGCAGCTTCAGTTTGCGGAACAGGCGATCGTCCAGCATCGTCATCGTTCAACCTGGCGCGAGCTGCGGCATCAGTGGACGCGCTACGGGCGATCGAATTGCTATTTGCACGAGCTGCACGGTGTAGCTCTGGCTCAGCCTTTAACCCGGCGCGAAACCTTTTACCGACTCAGTCGATGGCTGCTCAAGGAGATTCCGATCGTCCTGCGGCAGACGGTAACTGAGCAGGGTTTTTCAAGCCTGAAGCGATCGCAGGGAGAATCCTGGATTGATGCGGTGATGGATACACCGATCGGCTTGCTGTGCCGCCACTGGCGCACGATCGGACAGCAGGAGTCTGCCCTTCCTGAAGCCGCCTGTCAGGTCGAGTGGTTTCCTCAAACTGCCACCGTACAGAACCTTTAAAACCTTTAGGAAAAACTGACGCAGTTATCAAAATATCAAAAAGCCTGTTACAAAAATGTTACAGATAGAGATGAGGTCGGCAGGATCAAGAAATACTAGAAGTCGATGTCGGTGGTCTGCCTCACACCAGCCATCCCTTTGCAAGGGGGTCTGCGCTCAAAATTCCCAATGGCTGGGCGGCTTGTTCTATTTGCTCCAACTCTAAACAGTTTGAGTTTTCAAAGCGCGTGCTGTTTTCCATTGCCCCAACATGACCGACTATCAGCCCCTCCCATTTAGACCGTGCCCATCGCTGCTCCAGCCTTGTGTTGCCCCTCGCCGCTATCGTTTCTGGCAGCGAATGAAAGGACTGGTCTGGGGTTTAGGATTAGGGCTAGGCTGTGGAATGACAACTCCCGTACTTGCCGCCGAACAGCTTGCCATTCGGATTGGTCCTTTTCAGCAGTCAATTCAAATCTCTGACCTAGAGCAGTTTTCCCAAACCGGACAGGTTCCCCCCACCCTGCGCCTTTACGCGCCGCTACTGACGGATCAGGTGCGCTATGCCCTTCGCAGTCGGCTGCAGCTAGACCGAAACGTGGGCGATAAGCTCGTGGAAGACCTGCTGTATTCCTCTTCGGGCGAGCGGTTTCTCAACACCCTCCAAGTGGCAATTCCCAGCGCGAATCCGGCGCAGCTTCGATCGACTTTGATGCAAGCGGCTCGCCATCGGGATGGCATGAGTCTCCTGGGGCTGCTGCGATCGTTCCCGGAAAAGACCGTTACGGTGGATGCGGCTTCAGCGGTGGCACTTGCTTCGCAGGTCAACTTACCCTACTGGCAAAGCCAAACCCTGAGTTCAATGCTGGAACGGGAGCTGACGGTGAAAAGTTCGCCCTTCCGCTCACAACTTGATCCGGCTCAGATGGGGCAGCAGTGGGTCTGGAAGCAATCGCTGACGCTGCGCGACTATCAACGCGATCGATCAATTCCCATTGACCTCTACTGGAGTCGCCGCACTCAGGGCCCATTGGTCGTGCTGTCCCACGGGTTTGGAGCCGATCGGCGGTTTCTCAGCTATCTGGCATATCATCTCGCATCGAATGGCATCACGGTTGTCGCAGTCGAGCATCCGGGCAGCAACGTTGCCTGGCTCACCAGCAGCTCACTGGATAACGCTGGGGTAAATGCGATGAGTACCATCCTGCCTGCCTCGGAGTTTGTCGATCGTCCTAAGGATGTCAGCTTTGTGCTCGATCGCTTGCAGCAGATGAATCGCTTTTCCAGTCGGCTCCGAGACAAGCTCAACACCGAGCAGGTCACAATTATTGGTCATTCGCTGGGCGGCTATACGGCATTAGCACTGGCAGGGGCACAGCCTAACCTCAAGCACCTGCGCGAGTTCTGCAATGACCCAAACCCAGTCGCCTTTTCGCCTGCGGATCTGCTTCAGTGCAATGCAGCAGATTTACCCGAACAGGTCGGCAAGCTCCGCGATAGCAGAATTGCTCAAACCATTTTGCTGAATCCGGTGATCGGGCGATTGTTTGATGCAAAAAGCTTGGCACAGGTGGCAGTTCCAACGCTGATGCTTGCCAGCACAGACGATGCGATTACGCCTGCGGTGAGTCAGCAGTTTTTGCCGTTTACCGAGTTGAAGACGGACAAGAAGTATCTGTTGACGGCGATCGGCGCAACCCATCTTAGCGTAGGCGATCCGGCAAATCTCAACCACTCTCTGACCCAAAGCATTTTTGTTCGTGAACGCCCCGATGAAGAAACCAAGGCACTGCGGCAGCTTTTGCAGGGGGTCAGCCTCGCGTTTATCAAACAGCTCACGCCCGAAGCAGAACGCTACAAGCCGTTTCTCTCGTCTGCCTATGCCCAATCTTTTTCGACCGCAAACCTGAAGCTGCGGCTAAACGCTACGCTGCCGCCAAACTTTACAAACTGGCTGAAAGTGGCTGCCCTGCCAATGGAGCAGCTCGTCTCAGGCACCCTAGCTCAGCGTCAGCAGGCGGCGCAGCAAAACCTGTGCGACCTGAACCCCGACTGCTTGCTGAATAACCTGCCGCTCGTCATGTTTATCCTGCCCGGAGGCTTACCGCTTGCAGCCACGCAACTGCTCAGACGCAGACAACGCCGGAAGCCGCCGATGACCAAAGAAACTTCAGAAGCCTAAGCAAGTCTGAAAAGTAGGTTTG
Source organism: Cyanobacteria bacterium FACHB-502 (assembly GCA_014695325.1). Classification (GTDB taxonomy): domain Bacteria; phylum Cyanobacteriota; class Cyanobacteriia; order Elainellales; family Elainellaceae; genus Leptolyngbya_A. The sequence continues at coordinate 710,132 of JACJNZ010000039.1, forward strand.
AAAAGGCATCTTGAAAAGGCATATTTGTGACTCGAATTGCCCTTTCCCCAGAGTGGGCTACGGGGTACACCTGTCGAATCAGCCTCGTTCTATTCTTTTCAGCCGCCTCAATTCCCCAATTTTGGAGGAGTTTGACTGAACCAGGCTCAGTTTTTCCTAAATAGGGGAAACCAGGGGTGAAAGGTAGCCGTGTGAAATGCCGATCGACCCTCCTCTGACAAGCTCTCTAAAGACTCATATCTTCGTGAATGATCTTTTTGGCATGATTTTCTGAATAATTAAGTATCACCGTACTTTTCCCCCGATTGCCCTTAGTTTCAGCTAAATTTGAAGCATTCTACAGAGATCTAAAAGTTCGATCGCCTTGGAAAATCATTTCCAAGAGAATCATTTCCAGGTGAGCGAATAGGTCTTCTCGCTTCATTTCTTATCATGAGCCTGCCTCCCTCTACTCTATGGCTATTTGTCGGCTTTCTGTGTCTGATGGCAGGGACGCTGGCAGGTGAACCGAGCGCAGCGGCAATAGGAATTGCAGCGTTAATCACGGGCATTGCTGCACTCTCCCTCGCTTCGGCAACAGTACAAGTCATCCTCTGGGGAATCCTCTCGATCGCCCTTATTGTGGTGCTGCGCGGTATGGTTCCAAAGGCATCGATTGATTTGAGTCCGGCGCAGGAAGCAACGGTGACGGAAACGATTCCCCCAAGCGGCATTGGGCTAGTGTCTTATGAAGGGGCACTGTGGCGGGCGCGCTGCCAGATTTCTGACATCAGCATTGCGCCAGGGCAAATGGTTTATGTGGTGGGGCGGCAGGGACTTACGCTCATGGTGCTTCCAACCACGTTTCTAGAGGAGATTGAAGACTTTTCCAATCGTCCCCGAATCAAAAGCTAGATTGCCTCAGGACAGAGCCCTCTGAAGGACGAAAATCAGGACTAAAACCGATCGCTAACGGTATATTTGAACTAGAAGGCACAATGTTGTAGCTGGCTCAATCGCCAATAGGGTTATGTATTCTCCTTTGATTTGGGTTTTTGCCGTTGTGCTGACAGTGTTGGGGGCAACGGTTGGTTCGGTCAAGCGTGTTAACGAAGGCAATCAGGCATTGGTCGAACGGCTGGGACGCTATCACCGCACACTGACGGCAGGATTAAACTTCTGGGTGCTGCCGATCGTTGATGAGCTGGTGATCGAAGCTTCGATGCGTGAGCAAATTCTCGACATCGATCCCAGCAACGTTATCACCAAAGACAACGTAACGATTAAGATTGATGCGGTGATCTTCTGGCAAATTCTTGAGCTGCGTCAGGCATACTACAAAATTACAGATATTGAAGAAGCCCTGAAAAATCTGGTCGTCACCACCCTGCGATCGCAGATTGGCAGCATGGATCTGCAAGAGATTTATTCCTCGCGAGCGTCCATCAACCGTTCTTTGTCTGAAAGCCTGGACGAAGCCACTGACCCCTGGGGCGTGAAGGTGACGCGGGTAGAAGTGCAAGATATTCAGCTTCCCGAAAGTATCAAAACTGCGCTGGAGCGAGAGCGGGCATCCCAGAGTGAACAGCGGGCAATGGAAGCGGAGGCAGCCGGACGCAAAAAGGCGGCGATCGAAAATGCAACGGCGATCGCAGAGTCAGTGCAGCGCATTTCAGAGGCAGTCCAAGGAACGCCCAGAGGAGAAGAGATTCTGCGCTACCTGGTTGCTCAAAGATATGTCGATGCCAACCTTCAGTTAGGTCAAAGTGCAAACGCAAAAGTGGTCTTTATGAATCCCAGAGACCTGAGCGAAGGGGTATCTGAACTCATTTCTACGCCAGAACAGCGTTCCAACAATGGTGACTCCGGCAAGGGCGCATGATCGGAATCGCTTAATTCGATCGCCAAATGGCATCTGCGACGCGACAGACATCATGGATCTCGCGAACATCATGCACCCGCAACACATCGGCTCCGCCTTCGATCGCGGCACAGCAGGTCGCGGCAGTTCCCCAAACGCGCTGCTGCGGATCGGGTTGGTTCAGCAGATGTCCGATAAAACTTTTGCGAGAAGTCCCAACCAGCATTGGGCAGCCCAGCGACCGAAGGTGAGGTAGACCGCGTAACAGCTCTAGATTCTGAGCATAAGTCTTTGCAAACCCAATACCCGGATCAATCATGATGCGATCGGGCAAAATTCCTGCACTGACCGCAGCCTCGATCCGGTGGGCTAAAAACTCGTAGATTTCTCCCAGCAGGTCATGATATTCGGTTAACTGCTGCATCGTTTTCGGCGTACCGCGCAGGTGCATCAGCACGATTGGAACACCCAATTCAGCTACGGTCGGCAGCATAGCAGGATCATAAGTTGCGCCAGAAACATCGTTAATCAAATCGGCTCCCGCTTCAACGGCAGACCGGGCAACTTCCGCTCGCGTTGTATCGACTGAAATTGGAATCTCCTTCAAAACAGGTGATGCTAAATCAGCAGAAGTGGGTTGAATGGTGCGGATGGCGCGAACCACGGGAATGACGCGATCGAGTTCTTCCTGAAGCGAAACGATTTCTGCCTGGGGACGGGTAGACTGTCCGCCAATATCCAAAATATCTGCCCCCGATCGAGCGAGATGATCTGCTTGTTTCAGGGCATGATCGAGCGCGTTAAACTGTCCCCCATCGCTAAAGCTATCGGGTGTGACGTTTAAAATTCCCATAAGATAGGTTCGATCGCCCCATACCCAGGGCTGACCTCTCAACGTCCATGCGGCAGGCATAAATTCTCTAAAATTGGGCTGACTCGCCTCAGATCACAGCAAAGGCAGGCGGAACCGGAGACGATGGCGGCAATTGCTGTAATGTTGAAGTTAAACGAATGTGGAGCCGATGGCAAGTTAAGCTGATGGTTGACAGGAATTACAGCCCTGCAACCGATCAACATGTGCAGAATGTGCAATCAGCAGAATGTGCAATAAGTCGGTGCAGCAAGCAGTAACTGAAGCCGTCCCGGCGGGAAACCTATTCTGAAGGGCGATCAGCTCTCTGGCACAGGTCATCGATCGCATCACCTGGATCAAGTTGCGCTTTTTCTCGTCATGCTTTTCCAGTTTCCGTTCTAGAGAAGCATCTGGCGCAACAGGCAACTTCTTTCAGCAACCGTCGCAGGATTAGAGGAATGGCTCTGATGCTGATTTGTCCCAATTGTTCTTCCGAAAACCCAGACACGCATCGGTTCTGCCAGGCTTGTGGGCATTTGCTGGCTGAGCAGTCCTGTCCTGGCTGTGGCACGCTTGTTTCGGTTCAGCTTGAACGATGTCCTGTCTGTCAAACCTTCACAGGCACGACTTGGTATGCCGTTTGTACGCGGGAAGCATTCGCAGAGGAAACTGCCACTGCCTCGATCGCCCCAAACCTAACCGCCGAGTACCTGGATCAACAGCAGCGCTATCGCATTCTCGAAAAATGCTCTGATTTAGCAATCGCGGCTCAAATCGTGCCCCAAGAGTTCACCATGCGGGTGTTAGACTGTCAGCCCCTGCAACCCACCCCGCTCCAACTGCTGCAACGCGATCACATTACGCCTGAAGTTAACGCTTATCTGGAACTGCAGACCGACTATCATTCTCTGGCACTGCCTGATATTCACGATGCCTGGCAAACCAATGGGGTTTCGGTGATTCTGCTTGCCGATCGATCGCACCTGCCTCAGCTCCAGGCAGTCTGGGCAGAAGAAACCGTTTTGCCGCTGCAAATACTGCACTGGCTGCACGAAATGGCGACCCTCTGGTCTTTGCTGGAACCTCATCAAGCTTGCCGCAGTCTTCTAGAACTAGCAAACCTGTATGTAGACGAAGACTATTTGCTTTGTCTGCAACGGCTTTATTTTGATCCATCTCACCAAACCACTGAGATCAAAATGCTGGCAGACCTGTGGCAGCAGCTGTTCCAGGAGTCGCAGCACACCTATCGGACAGAACTGGCACTGTTACACCATGAGCTGATGCTCGGCAAAATCACGTCTGCTGAGGCGTTACGTACCCGTATCGAAGCGATCGCCATTCTGCTGCAAACCAACGACAATATGACCAGTAGCTCTGACCGAACTGAACCGCTCGATTCCTACAGTTCCCCTGAGGATGACACGGCTCCACCGTTCCCCGCCAATGCCATGCCAGACGCAGAAGACAGCACAGTTCCGTTTAGCCTGCCTGCCCTGAACTCTGTCCCAGGCGCAGCACAATTTGACCTTTCACTACAAGAGGAAGGGGAGTCAGAAAACGATGAATTGCCCACGATCATCCTTCCAATGCAGCTAATTAGTCTAGAAGACGCAGCGAGTACTGATGTCGGGCGGCAGCGGAACCACAACGAAGACTGCTTTAATATCCAGACAGAGTTCCGCAAAGTCGAAACGCCTCAGGGTCGCAGTCTGGACGCAAAAGGACTCTACATTCTCTGTGACGGAATGGGCGGTCATGCAGGCGGAGAAGTGGCAAGTGCACTGGCGGTTGAAACGCTTAGTCAATATTTTGCAGCCCAATGGCAGGATAACCTCCCCAGCGAAGCCTGCATTCGGGAAGGTATTATGCAAGCCAATCGGGCAATTTACGAGCGTAATCAAGAGGACGAGCGATCGGGCAGCGGACGCATGGGAACGACCCTGGTGCTGGTGCTGATCCAAAACACCGAGATGGCGATTGCCCATGTGGGAGACAGTCGCCTTTATCGCCTCAGTCGATCGCGTGGACTAGAGCAGCTTACAACCGATCACGAAGTCGGGCAGCGTGAGATCCAGCGCGGCGTTGAACCGTCGATCGCCTATGCCCGTCCCGATGCTTATCAGCTTACTCAGGCACTTGGTCCCCGAGACGAGAACTTTATTAATCCAGATGTCAAGTTCCTCGAACTAACAGAAGACCTGCTATTGCTGCTTTGCTCTGACGGCTTATCCGATAACAATTTGCTCGAACGGCAATGGCAAACTTGTCTGGAGCCAATGCTGCGAACCCAGGCTTCGCTCGAAGAGGGGGTGACGCAACTGATTAATCTAGCAAATGAGCAAAACGGGCACGATAACGTAACTGCGCTGGTGATTCGCGCTAAAGTTCGTCCCGACGTTGAGCTATTCGGGCAAAAGCTGGAGCAAGCCCACTCACCTCAGCCCTAACAGGTCTATCTGGGCGTTCAGAAGCTGAAGCTGCACATTGCGAAAAACCAGAGAAAACCGGGCGTTTTATTCGTCGTCTTCCCAAGTTTCAACGGCAAGCAGGGATTCGATCGTATCCTGCATTAAAAAGTCAAAGTCCTCTAGCTCGCGCTTCCAGAACGCCCAATCGTCGCCATAAAGAAAAGCAATTTTCCAGATGCGATCGGTCGATTTCAGCACGTTTGACTGAACGAGCGAGCGAACGTGTCGCTGCAATTTCTCCATCGGGTGAGCAACCTGCTGGTTCATAACACCTTTTGTCATGGTTATTGTTATGGAAATGTTCTAATTTTTTCTGTCTATGCCCCTGCTGATTAACTCAGTGCCGCTCCGGTTGAGCGTGTCATGCCGCACAGTCTTGTGAGAGCAGGAGCCTCTATCCAGTTCCATATACTAGCACAAATCTATTTTTGTGATGGCGCACACTGCATTTTTCGCGAATTATTGCTTATTACAATGAAAGCGACCGTCAGCAGTAAGCGAGACTAATCATCAAGAAGCAACCAAAGAAGCTAGATTGGAACAATCGCGCAAAGCGCAAAGAGGCGATCGCTTAAAAGCGATATTTGAGATAAAAGCAATCTTTAAGAACTAACACCAAGAACTAACGCCTGTAGCCTGCCCTGAGCAAGTTGATTCTGCGAGAAGCCGTCCAAAATTAACGAGACCAAATCAAAGTTGACTGAATTAATTACAAACAGATCTGTTCTCTTTTGCATAAAGCCGCTAGAATAATACTTTTGGGTAAGTTTTACACAGAGAGGAAGCTAGATGTCACGATATCGAGGTCCGCGCCTCAGAGTTGTGCGTCGTTTGGGCGAGTTACCCGGTTTAACCCGCAAGAGTGCCCGACGAGCATATCCCCCCGGACAGCACGGGCAAGCACGCAAGAAGCGTTCTGAATACGCGGTACGACTGGAAGAAAAGCAAAAACTCCGCTTTAACTACGGTGTTTCTGAGCGACAGCTCCTTCGCTATGTGCGTAAGGCACGTCGTGCGGCGGGTTCAACAGGTTTGGTGCTGCTGCAACTGCTGGAAATGCGGCTGGATAATACCGTTTTTCGGTTGGGCATGGCTCCGACGATTCCTAGTGCGCGTCAGCTGGTGAATCACGGTCACGTCACGGTTAACGGTCGCGTGGTCAATATTGCCAGCTATCAGTGCAGACCGGGTGAAGTGATTGCAGTGCGCGATACAGAGCGTTCTCGCAAGCTCGTTGAGGCAAATTTACAGTTCCCTGGCTTGGCGCACTTGCCCAGCCACCTGGAATTTGATAAAGGCAAGATAACAGGTAAAGTCAATGGCGTCGTAGAGCGCGAATGGGTTGCGCTTCAGGTCAACGAACTGCTGGTGGTTGAGTACTACTCGCGTCAGGCTTAAATTCTCCCATCGCAATTCTTGGCGAAATTGTCGTCAGCGATCGTCTCCGTGCGGCTGCGGAGTCGGTTCATCGAGACAAGTTTTCTGCAAGCCCTCTGGACACCGTCAGTCCGGGGGCTTGTTTGATTTTTAGCCGTTTAGCCGCCGATTTGGGACATGGTGCGGGTATAGGTTCCGACTGTGCCCGACTCCCGCTGTTTGAAGTTAATTGCAGGCTTAAGGTCAAGCAGTACCTGCACCTGAGCACAAAGCTCACGGGTGGAAACCCCCGATCGCAAAGCAGTTTTCAAATCAATTTGTCCGGTTTCATTTAGCAGGCAGGGGCGCAACCAGCCATCCGCTGAGAGCCGCATCCGGTTACAGCGATCGCAAAAGCATTCTGACATTTGACTAATAAAGCCGAGCGTTCCTTTTGCGCCTGGAATCTGAAACACATCCGCAGGACCGTTGCCCCGCACCCGTGCCTCAACCAGGCCCCACCGCTGGTGAATCTGCTGCCGGAGGGTTTCAGAATCAATCCAACCTTTGTCCCCAAACAGATTCCCATTGCCGATCGGCATAAACTCGATAAAGCGAACGTGCCAGTGGCGATCGATCGTCAGTGCCGCTAAGTCCAGCACTTCATGGTCATTCACGCCTGGAATCACCACCACATTCAGCTTGAGCGGATCAAAGCCAACTCGATGCGCCGCCTGAATACCGCTCCAGACCTGCTGCCAGCGGGTTCTGCCCCGGTTGCCAATGATTCGATCGAATACTTCAGGTTCCAGGGAGTCGAGGCTGATGTTGATGCGGCGCAGTCCAGCATCATAAAGTCCTTGTGCAAGGTCTGCTAACAAAAAGCCATTTGTGGTCATCGAGAGATCCTGAGTTTCTGGCAGCGCGGCAATTTGCTGCACCAGGCTCACCACCTGCGGACGCAGCAACGGCTCACCCCCGGTCAGGCGAAATCGGCTAAAGCCGCAGGGAATAAACACTTCGCGCAGCAGTGTCAGCAGTTCTGCATCGGTTAAAACTTCCTGCTTGCGGATGTACTCCAGTTCCGCTCCTTCCGGCATACAGTACTGACACTGAAAATTACAGCGATCGATCAGACTAATGCGAAGGTAATCAACAACAGGATTCACAGGCGCAACTTGAGTTAATGTTTAGAAATGAAACGGGAAGATAGACCTATCTTAACGAATGGCAACCCTTGTTTTTGCTGAGCTAGGTGGGGAGCATCCCTAGTCTTCCTAATTCTGTGCCCCCAACTTTACTTGATTAATATCTGTTACTCTCCCTTGTTTGACCCTGTTTCTCCCCCTCAATCAGGCTATACTCTACCCGTCTTTGCCTGTGCTGCGGCAGTTGCAGCTCTGCGATGGCTTGAAGAGGATCGATTTCCGCTGACTTCAGTATCGATCGATTTAATCGAACCCGATGAAACGGCTGAGATTGCGATCGAGCAAATTGCCCTTTTGTCTGACACTGCTGCTTTAGCAATTAGCCGCAGTGATCCCGGAGACAATCTGGATCTGACACGAGATACACCCGTCTGGGCACTGGTTGAGCTGATGCCCGAAGGATCAGATTTAATCGTGATTCGAGGCGGCGAAGGAATCGGCAAACAAATCTACGCTAACCATCAGCCTGCCATTTATGACTATGCTCAGCGATTACTGCACTACAATCTGGCAGCATGGCTACCCCCAGAAACCGCTATTCAAGTGACGATCATTTTGCCGCAGGGTCGGTCGCTGGCAACGCGAACTTCTAATGCGGCTTTTGGCGTTGTTGAGGGTTTATCGCTGCTGGGAACATCGGGGATCGCTCAACCGCTCAGCGCACCTGGACAACTTGAACTGTTTCGGCAGGAGCTTCAGCAGCGAGCCAACCGAAATGACGGGCTGGTCTTTTGTATTGGTGAGAATGGGCTGGATCTGGCAGAGCAGCAGGGCATCAGTGCCGATCGGCTAATTAAAACGGCAAACTGGCTGGGATCGATGCTGGTGGAAGCAGGCTTACAGGGGGTGCGATCGGTGCTGCTGTTTGGCTATCACGGCAAGCTGATTAAACTGGCAGGCGGCATTTTTCACACGCATCATCATGTCGCTGACGGACGGCAGGAAATCTTAGCAGCGCACTGTGCCAATTCGGGACTGCCGACTCTCGATGTGCAGGCAGTGTTTTCCAGTCCAACGACTGAGGCTGCTTTACAATATCTGCGAAAGCTGGATGCGGTGGAGGGAAGTCACTGGGTTAATCAGGTTTATGGTTCGATCGCAGAGCAAATCGATCGCCGCGCTACTGCCTATATCCAGATCCACTGCAGTCAGCTAGTACAGGTGGGATCAGTCCTGTTCGATCGCGATCGGCAAATTCTAGTACAGAGCAAAATTGGCGCAACATTGCTGCACAGGTTTGTTAATCTGGATTAAATATTCAAAAATTATTACGTTTAACGAAAGGGTTTTACTTCGCGCTCTTCAGAGCGGTTTAGCAAGTTATCTTGGTTAATCAATTAAGGATGTAACAGCAGGATTAAGCGGTGACTCTTCAAACCGAACAACCCCCAACCGCATCGTCTGCGGAAAAGCTCAATCGCCAGATCATTGTGATTCTAGACTTCGGTTCACAATACTCTGAGCTCATTGCCCGACGTATTCGGGAAACCCAGGTTTACTCTGAAGTGCTGTCGTACCGCACTACGATCGAACAACTGCGCCAGCTTAACCCCAAAGGCATTATTCTTTCTGGCGGACCCAGCTCGGTCTACGACGACTACGCGCCCCACTGCGATCCCGAAATTTGGAATTTGGGCGTTCCCATCCTGGGCGTGTGCTATGGAATGCAGCTTATGGTGCAGCAGTTGGGCGGCGGGGTCGAGCGAGCAGAGCGAGGAGAATATGGCAAAGCGTCGCTGTATATTGATGACCCAACTGACCTGTTGACCAACGTGGAAGACGGCACCACGATGTGGATGAGCCATGGGGATTCAGTCACTCATCTGCCCACTGGGTTTGAAACGCTTGCCCACACCGAAAATACCTCCTGCGCGGCGATCGCCCACCACGATAAAAAGCTGTACGGCGTGCAGTTCCATCCCGAAGTGGTGCATTCGATCGGTGGGATCGCGCTGATTCGCAACTTCGTCTATCACATCTGCGACTGTGAACCCACGTGGACGACAGCGGCTTTTGTGGAAGAATCGATTCGCGAGATCCGTGCCAGAGTTGGCGATAGACGAGTGCTGCTGGCACTTTCCGGTGGAGTGGATTCCTCGACACTGGCGTTTTTGCTCTATAAGGCGATCGGTGAACAGTTGACCTGTATGTTTATCGATCAGGGCTTTATGCGAAAGGGAGAACCAGAGCGGCTACTCAAACTCTTCCAGGAGCAGTTTCACATTCCGGTGGAATATATCAACGCTCGCGATCGATTCCTGGCGCAAATGGAAGGCGTGACCGATCCCGAAGAAAAGCGCAAGCGGATCGGACATGAGTTCATTCATGTATTTGAAGAAGAATCGCGGCGGCTGGGTCCGTTTGACTATTTGGCACAGGGTACGCTTTACCCGGATGTGATCGAATCGGCAGACACCAACGTTGATCCTCAAACGGGCGAACGAGTAGCAGTCAAAATCAAGAGCCACCACAACGTCGGCGGATTGCCCAAAGATTTGCAGTTCAAGCTGATCGAGCCGCTTCGCAAGCTGTTTAAAGACGAAGTGCGAAAAGTGGGACGATCGATCGGGCTACCCGAAGAAATTGTGCAGCGGCAGCCGTTCCCCGGTCCCGGACTGGCAATTCGGATTCTGGGCGAAGTAACCGCCGAGCGGCTCAACATTCTCCGCGATGCTGATCTGATTGTGCGGCAGGAAATCAACCGTGCCGGTATGTATCATGAGCTGTGGCAGGCGTTTGCCGTGCTGCTGCCGATCCGCAGTGTAGGCGTGATGGGCGACCAGCGCACCTATGCCTACCCGATCGTGCTCCGGTTTGTTCGCAGTGAGGATGGCATGACAGCAGATTGGGCAAGAGTGCCTTACGATCTGCTGGAAACCATTTCTAACCGGATTGTGAATGAAGTACGTGGGGTGAATCGCATTGTTTATGACATTACCTCAAAGCCACCTGGGACGATCGAGTGGGAATAGGTTCAGCAGTCCAGAAAATCCCCAAGCCTGTGGAAAACCCCCGCAAAGTCTGTGGAAAACTTCGCCACTCCTGTGGAAAACGCCAGGGGAACGATTTTTTAATTCCCTCCCGTTTCGGTTAGCGACCCATCTGCCGCTTTAGATTTTCTAGCTCCTCATCCATCTCCCAGCGCCGGAAGGACTGCTCAAGCGGATCGGCGGCAGTGTTGGAACTAAAGCCCTGGTTCCAGCCGATTGTTTGCCACTGCTGGTCAGTTTGAAACTGCTCTGACTGTGCGGTGGCACGAGCAGCCGCCTCTGCTTCGGTTAATTTAACCTTGATTTCCTGACGGCGCACCTTAATTTGGCTCTGAAGCTCGATCGCCTGCTTGACACGCTCCTTGACAAGTTCCATTTGCCCCCAAAGCTGATTGCCTTGGCGCAGCAGTGCAGCTTCTCGTTCTTCGGCAGGCTTTACGAGATCGAGCCGATTAGCATTCTTTGCCTTTTCGATTCGCACATGCCAGCGTTGAATTTCCTGAGCCGTATTCAGGATTTCGTCCTGAAGCTGTTTTTCGCGCAGGCGCAAGTTTCCCAGCAGGCGAATGGCTTCTTCCTCCTGTTCCGCAAGCTTGTCAGCAAGTGCCTGCAATTCGAGATGAGGGTTATTTCGCAGAAATTCCTCCAGTCTGCTTTCCAAAAAGCCGCTTAAATCCTCAAACAATCCCATTGCAGACTCTCCCTTCAACGACGACTCAATGACGACTGCTGGATCGATCGGTTGTCGTCAGGCTTCCCGAATGTGCCCCTATCGTAGCAGCACTTTCAGCCAGTTTCATGCTGCTTTTGGCAGTTTGCTGGCAGTTTGCTCAGACATCCCTCTAAGGGATTTTCCTAAGGTATTTTATATTAAGGCAAAAAATTAAGGCAAAAAAATGGGGCAGGGTAAAAGTCCTGCCTCCGTCTTCGATTACTGAACAATTGCAATATTTTGCTCAGGCGGTAATCCGGGTTGCCGTGGATGCTTCAGAGCCTTTTTCCTTAAACGGATCTCGGTAGAGATTGCACATTTGCAAAAAGGTTAGCCAAAAGAAAGATGGTCCCTCGACTAAATAGCGTCGCCAGAGACGACGTGGCTCCGAAAGCAGGCGGTAAAGCCATTCTAGACCCGTTTCGCTAACCCATTTGGGTGCACGCAGCACGTTTCCTGCCTCAAAGTCGATCGTTGCACCGACCGCCATAAAGATCTTGACGTGCTTAAAGCGGTGCTTGTACTTATGGATAAACTTTTCCTGTTTTGGTGCACCAACTCCCACCGCGAGGACTGTTGCTCCAGATTGATTGACTAGGTCAATAATTTGTTCGCATTCCTCTTCGCTCCGCTCAAACCCGAAGGAGGGAGAATGCACAGCGGTGACAATGGCTCTGCCAATTCTTGCATTAATCCGACGCTGAGCCTCAGCCGCAACTCCTTCTCGCGCTCCAAGCAGAAAGATAGAGATGTCTTCGCTGCGCTTATGGTATTCGCAGAAGGCAGGGAATAGATCCGACCCGGAAACTTTTTCCTTAACCGGGCAACCCAGCAGCTTTGCTATATAGTATAAAATTTTACTATCGCAAGTTCTGAAGTCTGCGTCCTGGTAAGCCTCAAAGAATTCGCGATCGGCTTGCAGCTTTACAAGATGATCGACATTCGGCGTAAATACCGTGCCGCGATTCAGCTTCTCAAGCAGCTCCGTCATTGAGAGATTATCAATATCAACATTCAGTAGTTTTACCTGGCTCATCTGGAGCTTCTCCTCCACATCACGCTCACCATTCTGTTACTCAAAAATAGAGAGAAAATTTTTGTTCGCCGGATTGATGCAGTTAAGAAGTCAGATTGAAACTTTTACTAACAATCGAATCTTCCTATCTGGGGGCTAACGCATCTATTCGTATATCGGTTTAAGTTGAAACCCTCGTGGTGAACACTAGCTTGCCATCTTTTTTTACTGAAGGCTAGTGCTTTCACTGAGAGTTCATTGAAACATTACATCCCTGTCTGCAACTGAGCCTGCAACTCCGTACCGTATTTTCCTTATGTAAAGATAGAGTCTGAAGCACCTATAGTAAAACTGATGTGAAGCCCCTGTAGTAAAACAAATTTACCTCTGTATACCACCTCTCCCTAGGCTGATAAGGCGATCAATGCAACGAATTAAGGGCAAGCTTCAGGGTAAAGTAAACTGTGTTTTCCTCAAGCTTCACCCGATCGCCTCACTTAAGCTATCGGTTTATCTATCCGTCGCAGTCGGATACTGAGAGGGTTCTATAAAGGTGGTAGGGCTATGCTAGGATGAACTTAGTCCGATGGAAGTGTCTATGCCGTCATACGCGGTTGGATAGCTAAGTATCAAGTCAAATCTCAAGTGCTGTTGTGTGTCTTCAATGATTCTTTTAGGATATGCAATGGCTGAGTCTGATAGGTTTTTGAGTCGCAAGATATTTGTGAACTCAAAAGCGGTGCAAGTCATCCACTTGAAAGCTGAGAGGGTTCTTCGGTGATTTCCATCTCACCGCGTCCAAGCGGTCGCAAGTGGGGCACAGTCAGTTTTGCCTCGACTCTTCACTTATGCCCTATTTTGGATCTGCTATTGGCAGATATTCCTCCCAAATGGCAGCCAGAGCTACGTTTGGGTTTGCAGGAAGCTTTGGTTAATGCTGCGAAACATGGAAATAACCTTGATCCCAGTAAGATTATTCTGGTCGAGTTTTTTGTTTTAGAAGATCAGTACTGGTGGGTCATTTCCGATCAGGGAACAGGTTTTGTGCCGGACTGCTGTTGCGGTAGCTCAGATTTTAACCAGTACAACATCAGTGACTTTGATGAGTGCGGTCGTGGGCTGTATATTCTTCACCAGATTTTCGACCAGGTGAACTGGAACCAGTCCGGCACAGAGTTACGGCTTTGTAAGCAGGTAAAGAGCCGCTCCCGGCTGCTCTCCCTCTGTAGCTTATAGTTTTTCAGTTTATTGGTTAGATTCACGGAATTGATGATACCACGCTGCGATCGCAACTCGATGAGCTTCACGCCAGGGTTGTTGAGTTTTTCGGGCAATTTCAGCACAATCTTCATACTCTGGCTGCACATTCACCACTGCACCCAATTTTGATTGCCGCGCAACCTTGACGCGAATTGCTCCGTAAACCGTTTGCACCGTTTCAATTTCCCGGTAGAGCACGGTTCTTGCCTGCTGGGCTCGCCGGATGCCCAGGGTAGTTGTTTCCCGAAACATAATCGCTTCACAGATTTCGATCTGCTCTGGACGACAAATTACCGTTAACAATAGCCCCGGCCGCGATTTCTTCATACCGATGGGCTGGGTAAAGACATCCAGTGCCCCTGCCCGAAGCAGCGCATCCATTACGTAGCCAATCGCCTGGGGATTGAGATCATCAATTTGCGTTTCTAACACCGTGACAGTTTCCTGCTGACCGACCGTTTCCTTGATCCCCGCAGCTTCAGATGAGTGATGGGCAGAATGAATCCTCTGAAGCGGTTTTTTCTCTGAAGGAAGCAGATGGCTTGTTGCAAGCGGGGCTGCGTTGCAATGAAGAACAGTTTGCTTTGAAGGGGAATTGGCTTGATGCAGTTTCTTGGCTGGCCCAGCTTCAGCAGTACCAATCCACAGCCGCAGAATGTTGGGGAGCGGTAGATGAATTGATCCCGCGCCCAGCCCTACTTTTTGAAGCGTCATCGGTGGCGGTGCACCAAATTGATCTGCCAGCGTTGTCACCAGAGCTGCACCTGTGGGCGTTACGAGTTCGCGATCGATCCCGTTGCTGTAGATAGGAACCTGACGCATTTCCCACAGCTTCAGAACTGCCGGAGCCGGAACGGGTAGACGACCGTGGGCTGCGCGAACTGTTCCTCCACCGATCGGTAAAGCAGAACAGTAAATTTGATCGACCCCCAGCCAGTCCAGCCCGGCACAGGTTCCCACAATATCAACGATCGCATCCGTTGCGCCCACTTCGTGAAAGTGAACTGACTCTGGCGGAATGCCATGCACTGCTGCTTCTGCTTCAGCTAGCCGACGAAAGACTGCCAGGCTCCAGGCTTCGGTGCGGGGGGCCAACTGAGCCGATCGAATCAACGCTTCGATTTCGGGTAAGTTTCGCTCGGCATGATGATGCAGGGGATGATTGTGAGGAGCGGGATGATCGGAATGACGGTGATCTTCGGCGTGAGTGGAGCGACGAGGAGGATCGCGATCGTCTCTATGAAGGTGTGCTTCGGGTTGATGCGCTGAAGGGGCTGCTGCCTGCCCGGCATGATCTCTATGTGTTCGATCGGAGTTTGAAACCAGTTCGACAAAAACCTTGGTTGCCTGCTGTCCGTTGCGCTGTACCCGATCTGCCCAGAGTTTGTATTCGTCCGAGATGCCCAACTTTTCTAACGTCTCAATCAGATAAGTCAGGGGAACGCCGGCATCAACCAGTGCACCCAGGCACATATCCCCAGACAGACCCGTGGGGCAATCCAGATAAGCTAGTTTCGTCATAAGGCAAAATGAAGCAAGCAGTGTGAGGAGAATCAGGAGTTCCGATGGCGATCGTTTATAAATTGCATTCAGAAACACCCCAGATGCGACGGATTGAAAAGATTCGCGATGCGTTACGCGATGGGGCGGTCGTCCTATATCCCACTGATACAGTGTATGCGATCGGCTGCGACCTCAATGCAAAATCGGCGATCGAGCGCGTCCGAAAACTAAAGCAGCTCTCAAACGATAAGCCGCTGACCTTCTTGTGTCCTTCGCTGTCAAATATTGCTCAGTATGCGATCGTGAGTGATGCTTCCTATCGGCTAATTCGTCACCTGATCCCCGGACCCTATACGTTTTTGCTTCCGGCAACCAAGCTTGTGCCGCGACTGGTGCAAGATCCGAAGCGCAAAACGACCGGAATTCGGGTTCCTAATCATGCGATTTGTCAGGCACTTTTGCAGAGTTTGGGAAATCCGATCATCTCTACGTCTGCGCCGACGGTGGTTCATGCGGAAGATCAGTTCATTGATTCGGCTGAACTGTTTGATCAGCTTGATCAGCGGGTTGACATCATTATTGATGATCAGTCTCCGATTCGTACTCAAGTGTCTACCATCCTCGACCTGACCCAGGCAGAACCGATCGTCCTTCGCAAAGGATTGGGCTGGGAAGCGGTTGCAGATCTGAAAGTCACTCTCTCATCGCGGGAAGCACGCTGAGGGGATACTGAAATTGACTCGCGAGGGGAGCGGAACAGAAGCTAGATTCGCAGCACTTATCCCTTTATCTGGACGATTTATCTGGACAATCGCGGAAAGGCAGTTCACCAACAACGACAAAAATTTCCTGATTGCTGCGGGCGATCCAGTTGCAGAATTGTCCTCCTAAGGTGGAGCGGAAGGACCGATCTCCCAGATTGTAGCCTCACAGGACGAGCGGCAGGTAAAAATCAGCAGGAGCAGCACTCCAGCCTTGTTTGCGCCTAGGGTGAATCCAACATTTTGGGTTGCTCAAGCCTGCGGTATATCAATTGAATTTGTTCCCATCCGGAAACCACAAAAAAAAGTGGCTGCTAAAAACGGGCAAGAGCCGGAGTTTCCCAAACTTTAGATGTAGACATCGGCAATCGGGCAGAAACATCTCAGACGGTTTTGAGTTCTAAGAACCTGAGTCGTGAAGCTCAAAATTCTGGAACTCCCGTTCTGCGCTGTTGTCGTTGTGCATCACCCTGCAATTCATTTATGAACTCTGAACCTGTGAATTCCTCCTGTTTCCTTTCTGTGGCGAGTGAGTTTCCTTGCGTGATTCCCAACCCCTTTTCATCTGTCGGTGATCTACCGGATGCCCCCATCCAGACCAATTCCTCCACTCCTCATTCTCCTGTCGGGGTCAATGCTGCCCCAGTCAACCATACTTCTGAATATTCAGCGGCAGACTTGCAGCTTCGGGAAGAATTGACAGCGAAATTACTGAGTGAGCTTGAAACTGAAGCAATATCTCACCTTCCCTCGATCCGTATCCTGATCGATCGCATCCTCACCGAAGTAGAACGTATCTGCGACAAAAGCGATCGCATCCGCAGTTCTGGGCAGCAGCAAACCTGGCTAATGACGCTGGCACAGCATCGGCTGAAAAAGTGCCTGAGCTACTACAAGCTAGGCTCAAAGCGAGGTCGGGTCGAACTGCATAGCCATCTCAGCACGATGGTTTACCGTCACATTGTGGCAACCCAGACCCAGATGGGCTTTAGTGCCCGCTATGGGCTGATTGAAGACTTTTTGCAGGGATTTTACATCGAAGTGCTCAAGGCGTTTCGGCGCGAGAACATCCTGCCAGAGGATTACTCGCCGCGCACACGACTGGAACTAGCAGAATATATGGCATTTACCGAACACTATGCCAAGCGCAGAATTGCTCTTCCCGGACGGCGCACCCAGCAGCTCATTGTCCTCCGCGCTCAGGGATTTGCTCACCGTCAGCCTCCCGAAACCGCGATCGACTTAGAAATGGCGATTGAGAGCGCAAAAAGCGAAGAAGCTGAACAGCACAGCCGATCGCCTCTGGTGCAGCAGGTGCGGGAACAAATGACGGCGGAAACGACTGATCCAACCGATTTTGTGTTGCGCGATCGAGTCATCACCGAGTTGATCAGCTACCTCGAAGCGCAGGGACAGCCCGACTGTGTCGACTATCTCACCCTTAAGCTTCAGGATCTCTCCGCCCCGGAAATCGATGAGATTCTCAATCTTTCGCCCCGGCAGCGCGACTATCTGCAACAGCGATTTAAATATCATGTCGAGAAGTTTGCTCGCTCGCATCGCTGGCAGTTGGTGCATCAGTGGCTCGGCGCAGACCTTGATCAAAATCTCGGAATGCCGCTCCAGCAGTGGGAAGCATTTCTTCAGCAGTTGACCCCAGACCAGCACCAGCTTTTGCGGCTTAAAACCCAGAAGCACAGCGATCAGGAAATTGCTAAAGCCCTACGCTGTACGCTGAAACAAGTTCAGAAGCGGTGGGTTGCCCTGCTCGAGCTAGCTTGGCAAACACGCAACAGCACAACCAGCTAGGCTTATGCTTCCTCTAGCGGGTGAAAGCGGGGGTGAAGCAAATTTCTGACGGGGCGATCGCCTTCCAGGTGTTCCTTCACAATGGTTTCTACGTCCGATCGCTGAATGCGGCAGTACCACTCGCCGTCGGGCATGATTCGCACTGTGGGACCAGAGGCACACTGCCCCATGCAGCCGCTTGCTGTTGCCATGACCCCTGCGGGAACCATGGCTTGAAACGCAGCCAGCACCTCGGCAGAACCCTGGCGCGTACAGGAACGATGCTGACAAATCAGCACACAGCGGCGTTTAGCAGGCAGAGAAGAGTGCTGCACTAGAGAATGGAGACGAGAGTTTTCCTGGAGTTACACGCTTAACCAGCGATCGAGCAAGCGAGTGACAGAAGTTTTAAGCCTGCGTTTTTGCTGCCACCGTTTGAACGCGCCTTCGTAGGATTCCCCCTGAAGCTGAAAAGTTTTCCATCCATCCAGCGTAACTGCTAAGGCCCAGGGAAACAGAATGTAGAGCAACCAGCCCGCCGCGCCTCCGGTTAGAGCATTGAGCGCAACCAGAAACAAACTCACAATCAAGAACCGCCCCAGTCGATGCCGAAACTGCTGCTGCCGATGCCGATCGAATGCCACTCGATCGATCGCCTCTCCGCGCTGGGTCATCCATTCCCGCTCTGCTGCCGCCAGTTCTCCCGGAGCGATATTCAGCTCTGCCGCAATCTCAAGCAACTGATCGCGGGTCACGTCTCCGGCTTCCACCTGACGAACGATCGCCAGATGCAGAATTTGCTGCGCGTCTTCCGGGCTATAGAGTGGGCTAGACATGGCGGTTTGTCCTGAAAATTAGCTCTGAGTTAATGCTAGACAATTTTGGGCGAGACAGAAGGGAAACATGTTGATGGGGTGTTTGAGAAGTGTCAGAGATTCGACATTGCCCCCAAATTCCCCAATGCCGGGTAACTTTGAAAACCTTCAAGAGAGCAGGGTTCCTCCCCAAATTGGCTCGCAAGGGGCGGTTCGGGCAACAGCGTAACTTCTCCAAAAGCCTCTTCGTCCTCAATTTAGTCCTGAATATAGTCCTGTCCGCTGATCAGCGCGGCTTCTGCTCGGACAAATTCGCGTCCCAAATAGGCAGCGTGATCCAGGTAGGTAATGGGTGCAGGTTTCGTTTCTTCAAAGATTTTGATGCAGAGTTCTTTTGCCGTTCTGCCTGTAAACAAAACTGTAGGGGTGCGCTCGACCTTGACATTGCAAGGCAGAGGTTCACCTGTTTCGGGATCGCAGGCTAAACCTTTGTCGTTAATCGTATTAGTGTAGTGCTTAGCGCAGATTAACCCGGCTTCGCGATCAACATAAATGACAAAGTATCCTGCCGGATCGAGTTCAATGTAACGATTAGAAAGTTTATTATCGAGTGCTGCTAAATTTTCAGCCGAGGTTGGAACGGTGTACATAGTTCAGAAAGGTTCAGGAAAAGTTCAGAAAATAGTTCAGGAAACGGAAGTAGGGAAAAGAATGAACAATTCTTTCGATCGAATGACCACAATGAGCAAGCCTTGATCTAGTGTAGTGCGATCGATTCTCGTTGACGGAGTAGGGAATGCCGAATCGAATCTTTGATCGGGTTGACCGATCGGATTTACCGCTTGAGCTGCCAGAGCCGACCTTCTCGATAGAAAGACTGCAACGACCAGCCTTTTTGCTCGATCGCCGATCGCAGTTTTTGGGAGGGACGAAAGAAAATAACGTTGGATTCAGGAGCGAGTGGATCGAGATTGGGCGTTTCGCTGGCGGTGTAAAGCCTTACTTTGTCGGTCAGTCGAAAGCTCAGTGAAATCAGATCACCTGTGTTGGTGTAGTCGTCGCCGATATCGCTAACCAGAACTGGATTGCTCGTTTCTGCTTCTCGATTCACAATTTGGGCAACTTCGGCGTTTGAATAGCTCAAATCCTTGCTCCACCAGGTTTGTGCTGCCGCGCTCAGACTGCAAGAGATCAGGCTTGCCGTAAACACAGCGGTTAAAATGCCAAACCAGATTGATTGCTTTCCCAACCCTTGCGCCAAACGAGCAGAAAGCGGGCTCGATCGCCCCATCGCCTTCTGCCAAAAAGCAGGCTTACTAAACAGCGCAACGCCAAATAAATAAGCTACCGCAAGCTGAATCGCCGGATAGCACGAAACCAGATAGCGACTTACTGCCGATCGCTTTCCGCCCAAAAGCACATCTGCCAGCACCAGCAGCAGAAAAGGAACCAGGAAGTTTAGCAGCACAAATAGCCAGGTCTTGCGCGGAGCGGTTCGATACAGTAGCACCATTCCCATAAACACCAGCAGCAGAAAAGGAATTCGCACCAGATAGGTGACAGGATTGTTGAAGCCAAAGTCAAGATCGACAAACAGCGACGTAAAACTAAGTAGCCACAGCTTGATCAAATAACCAAAATCAGTAGGCACTTGCGCCCAATCTGTTGTTGCTAATGCCCGCTGACGATTAAAGTACATCACCGCAATCCAGGGACTGTAGAGAATCAGAGCTTCCAGGACGGCGATGCCAAACTGCAAATAAAGGCGCAAATTGCCAAAAGGTGGGCGATCGAAAACCAGCCTCCTGATCGGAAAACTAAACTTGAGCCGCCGACGCGGAGCCGCCGATTTTTCTTCGGGATTGAGGGATTCGCGCTGAGCCGGGTCTGGTTTGTCTTTGTTCGGCTCCGGTCTACCCACCAACAACACATAAACTCCATGAGCTGCGATTGTCAGTGCGAAGAATGGATGGGCATACAGCCCAAGTGCCAGGCTCAGCATATACAGCCCCCAGTTCCACCAGGTAGGCAGCCGGATTGCCTGCAGCAGCAGCCAGCTACTTCCAATCACGATCGTCGTCAGCAGGCTGTATTGCCGATTCGTCTGGGCAAACAAAATGTCATAGGGGGAAAGAGCCAGCAGAGCCGCTGCCACCAGTGCCGCCAATCGGGAACCAAATAGCTCGATCGCCAGCCAATACATCATGATGATTCCGGGCAGGCTCAGCAGTGCAGGAAAGAGGCGAGTTTCTGCAATTCCACTGCCGAAAAGCTTCATCCAGAACCGGGATAGCACAAAGTAGAGCGGTGGATGCTGCGGATCTTCGACTGCTAAAGAATAAATCGTATCGGGAAAGGTGCTGCCCGGCTTTGGCTGCTGATACCACTGCAAATTGGGCGCGGGAATAAACCGATCGCGAAATAGGCTGCTGTCAATTTCATGACGTGTATAGCCTGCCGATCGCATAGAGGTATAAACTTCGTCGTGCCAAAGAATCTTGCGATCGAGATTCAGAAATCGAAAGCCAATTCCCAGCACCAGTACGCTGATCAATAACCACCGCAGCCCAACTTGAAGCGAACGTCGTTTCAACCGCTATCCCTCTGATGACATTCTGAAATTGTTACCATGAAAGCTAATTTTATGTCACATCCAGGGGCAGAGCGCGTGCGAGCCAAAATTGAAAATGAAGTTTTATTGATCCACACTGACGATCTTCCCCAGTATAAAAAGAGCGGATCGATCGTGCGAAACAGCTATTTCTGGGCACTCAAATCGATCGCAGGCAGATGCTCTTATGGCGAAAACTGGGAATACGAAGCAGAAGTCTGGTTTGCGGTGCAGCGAATGCTGATGTCGTTTAGCGAATCGGGCTATCTGGGCTTAAGCGAAACGATTCTCGAATTTCCCCTAGGCACTGAGGTTCCGCCTGTGCTGCGATCGGTTTCTACCTGGATCAGCGAAGAAGAATGGGCAGTGGAAAAGGAAAAGCCAGAGGATTCGTTTAATCGCTCTGGCAAGCGGGATTTTAATAAGAAAGAGAAGGACGATCGCAAAGAAAAGAAGACGAGTTCGTGGCGACGATGAAGCAAGCAGACAAATTGGAATGAGCGAACACAAATGACCCACGCACTGTGAATCTCAATGCCAAAACCCAGCGATAGTTACCTTCAAGCAATAATCTGACAACCCTGGAGAGGAAACTGCTTCGCATTGCCTCAGACGTGCCTTCATTGCACAACTTCTTGTCAAACCACGCTTCCCAGCAAACTGAGAGTTAATCAGGCGATTGATTTTATTCAAAAGCGATAACTAGCATAGCTTGACCCATTCCTTGACCCATTCCTTGATTCATTAGAGTTCTAGGCACTTATAGCACCATGAGCTTGGGAGGCATGCTGACCCTCCCCCTAGATCCCTTTTCCCTACTTTTCCCTAGATCCCCTTCCTAAAACGATCGCAGGACTTCCAATTCGTCTCCTCTGCGCCGCTGGTGTAAGAAGGGGCTGGGGGATGAGGGGAAGTAACCGTTTGGCGTATTTTTCCTTTTGCTATACCCATTTCGAAAAATTAAGCTATACTAAGCGTAGTCGTTATGAGTTCATATAAATAGCTATGGCAAACCCTACGGTAGAAAACGTTGTCATTATCGGTTCTGGTCCGGCAGGATATACGGCAGCGATTTATGCAGCACGGGCGAACCTGAAACCCTTTGTGTTCGAAGGCTATCAGGCAGGAGGGCTACCGGGTGGGCAACTCATGACCACGACGGAAGTAGAAAACTTTCCTGGCTTTCCTGACGGAATCACAGGTCCGCAGCTTATGGACCGGATGAAGGCGCAGGCAATTCGCTGGGGCGCAGAGCTGGTGACAGAAGATGTCACCGAAGTAGATTTTAGCCAGCGTCCGTTTGTGATTCGCTCAGAAGAAAGAGAAGTGCGGGCACATAGCGTCATTATTGCCACTGGAGCCACCGCAAAGCGGCTGGGTTTACCCTGTGAGCATGAGTTCTGGAGCCGGGGAATTTCTGCCTGTGCGATTTGCGATGGCGCGACCCCAATTTTCCGTCAGGCGGAACTGGCAGTGATCGGCGGCGGCGACTCGGCGGCAGAAGAAGCCGTTTATCTAACAAAGTATGGCTCCCACGTACATCTGCTGATTCGCGGCGAAACGATGCGTGCCAGCAAAGCCATGCAGGATCGGGTGCTGATCAATCCTAAAATTACCGTTCACCGCAATACAGAGGCGATCGATATCTTTGGCGACGAAACGCACATGAACGGCATCAAGATCCGCAATACTCAGACGGGCAAAGAAGATAGTCTGCACGTTAAAGGGCTATTTTATGCGATCGGTCACACGCCCAATACTTCTCTGTTCCGGGGACAAATTGAGCTGGATGATGTCGGCTATATCGTGACGCGCAACGATGTTGAAACCAATATCGAAGGCGTGTATGCGTGCGGCGACGTGCAGGATCACGAATATCGGCAGGCGATTACCGCTGCGGGTTCAGGCTGTCAGGCAGCAATGCTGGCAGAACGCTGGCTCTCAGTAAACGGACTGGCGCAGGAGTTCCACCAGCCTGAAGAAGAAGAAAAAGCAGTCGAAGCACCGCATCACAAAACAGAGGCTGAAGAAGCGGTTGAATTTGACGTTGCCCGGACGCACCATGAAGGGGGCTACGCCCTGCGGAAGCTCTATCACGAAAGCGATCGTCTGATCATGGTGAAGTACGCTTCGCCCACCTGCGGACCCTGCCACACGCTGAAGCCAATTCTCAGCAAGATTGTGGATGAGTTCGAAGGTCAGATTCACTATGTCGAGATTGACATTGAGCAAGACCCCGATATCGCAGAGTCTGCCGGAGTCGTTGGTACGCCCACGGTGCAATTTTTCCGGGATAAGGCACTGGTAGCTGAGCTAAAAGGCGTGAAGCCCAAGAGCCAGTATCGCGAAACCATTTATAAATACTCAGCGGTTCCGGTGGCTTAGTTTCTAAGTTTCAATTCTCAATCCCACATCGGGTAGAAGTTTGTCCCTAACAGCCAGTTTACTCATGTCGCTTCCCGCAATCGGGATCGTTGGCAGAAGTAAATAAGCTGAAGGTGATCGACTTTCTACCCGTTTTTTTACAGTGTTTAGAATCAGCAGTTTAGACTCAGCAACTTCTCAATATCTCTGAGTGTCGATCGATTTGAACCCTCGCTGTGTCTTTGTTCGCGGTTATGAAATCTTACAAATTGATTGCGCTCTGCTCTACTCTGACGATCGCCGGATGGGGCTGTGCGGATCAGCAGCTTCCAAAGCAAGTGGAAACCCCGCCGAGTGCCTCGATTGCTTTGCTAACTCCCACCCGCTCCAATCAGTTTGACCCTACAACGCTGCAAGTAGGCGATCGAATTCAAGGATTGGAAGTCAGGCAGGTTGATGTGCAAAAAGCCTTTGATGGCTCGATGGTTGGAACCGTTGCCTTTCAGGGGGAGGTCCTGCTGACGGGCACTTATAGACCCCATCCGCAATCCCCTGATGTTCAGTCTGTTTGCTTTGATGGAGACGCTGCCTCAGCTACCCAACTGCCCCGATTTTTGAATGACGATCGCAAAGTCTGGTTCTGCTTTGAAAACCAGGAAGCCGCAATTCAGCAGCTGGGCACGATCGGCACAACCGGAAAAGCGACGATCGTAATTGACCAGTACACCACTATTCGTCAATTTACCGATGCGGTCGATAGTGCAGTTCTGGTTTGGGTGGTCTCAAAGGAATGAGCCTTAGAAACGATGCCAGAGAAACTATGCCAGTTCTGAGAGTTCTGGCTGCTTCTCAAATTCGGGCGATGGCTTAATCTTCCAGGTTTGATCGATCGCCAACTGCAAAACCGACTGATGATAGTTCGCCAAGGTTGCTCGATGTCCAACGCTGAGAAACGTTGTGCCCGTCTCGTTAGCAGAGTTACCCTGTAACGCTTTCAGGTGTTGATACAGTCGTTCCTCGTTTTCCAGGTCAAGGGCACTGGTTGCTTCATCGAGAATGACGTACCTCGGTTTATTTAACAGCAGGCGGGCAAAGGTGAGTCGTTGCTGTTCGCCCAGCGAGAGGACATCTCCCCAATCTTGCTCAGTATCAAAGCCGTCAAATCGCTCCTCCAGTCCACCCAGGTTGACTTGTTCTAAAACTTGCTTCAGGCGATCGTCATCTACCTCGAGCTCGGTGTTGGGGTAAAGCAACTGGTCGCGCAACGTTCCCAGCACCATATAGGGACGCTGTGGTAAAAACAAAATTTCCTTCGGTTCAGGACATTCGATCGTTCCCTTACCCGAATTCCACAGTCCCGCGATCGCCCTCAGCAATGAACTTTTGCCGCAGCCGCTTGGACCCATGACCAGCAATCCTGACCCGCTGGGCAGTTTGATTGTCAGATCTTCAATCAGTGTTCGCTGATAGTTGGGCGTTTGCAGGGTGAGGTGTTGAACGGCGAGGCGATCGGCTGTGACGGTCTGAATCTTGGGCTTTTGGTCGGTTCTGTCGTCTGCTTGGGCTTCAATCTGCTCTAAAAAGGCAGCAAACGTATAGAGACGATTGATTCCGGCTCCAAAGGTGGTCAATGCTTGGAAGCGGGCAACCACCACATTGAGCGAGAAAAAGACGCGAACAAATGCGCCCTGTGCCTCAGAAACTTTACCGACTTCCATTTCTCCCGCAAAAATTGCAGGCGCAACAACCAGGGCAGGCAGAATAAATGGAATGAACTCGTAGGCATTGGTGAGAATATTCAGGTTCAGTTCCCACACCAGCAGCCGCTTCACGTTGTCGAACACAGCCTGAAACCGATCGCTCACCTGATTGGATTCCCGCTCTTCTCCCCGATAAAAGGCGATCGACTCGGCATTTTCTCGAATTCGCACCAGGCTAAAGCGGAAATTGGCTTCTTTCTTAAGCTGCCCAAAATTTAACCGCACCAGCGGTTTGCCAAACACCCCAGTGGTTACGACTGTCCCCACGAGGGCATACAGCACCAGAAAAAACACCAGCGGCTTGGAAATGCCCCACAGCACACTGCTAAAGGCAATCACTGACAAAACAGATTCCACCAGCACCAGCAAAAAGGTAAGCGATTCCTGCGTAAAGCTCCGCACGTCTTCCGCAATGCGCTGATCGGGGTTGTCTATTTCTGTGCCAAAAACCTGCAGATTGTAATAGGCGCGATTGGCAAAATATCGATCGACAAACCGATGGGTCAGCCACCGTCGCCACTGTAAACTGAGGCGATCACGCAGATAGGTGTACCCTGCCAGCAAAGGCGCATAAACTACCAGTACACCAATAAAAATAATCACCGTTTGCCAGAATCGCGGCTCATCCTGGGCAGAAAGGGCAGAAATGAGTACCCCCCGCTTGTTGTTGAGCAAAACACTCAGCCCGGTGTAAGCCAGCAAAAACAGCACCACGCCCAGCAGCAATCCCCGCGCCTGCCATTTCTCATCGCTTGACCAATAGGACTTGGCGATCGTCCAGAACTGCTGAAAGACGCTGAAATTGAATCGATCCATCGGCTTGGTTTCCTCGCAATCGGGCAATCCGGGGAGAACAAATTGGTCAGGCAGAAACCCAGCTTATGAATGAGTTGAAAGCGAGTTTTCTACCTTAACCATTTCACCCGGAATAGCTCCCCCAGAATACTGCCCGCAGAGCGATTGTGTAGCACTCTGGATGCGGGTCGAACAGGCGCTTAAACCGAACCGATCGACGGCTGATCAACTCCCGTTCCGGTCTGCTGCGAATTTTGCACGTGAGTCAGGCGGTTCCACAGCTCGTAATGCACCTCATTTTTAGGACAGTACCAGCTTCCTTCGATCGCCTCCATATGACCCATTGCTGTGAACTCTTCGCGATCGGGGTCGAGCAGATCCACATAGGTTGCACCCTGCTCTAAGCGCATTCCATGAGGAACGACTGAAATTTGCTTTAGCTCTTCGTCAGTGAAGCTAGTCAGCACGTTGTGCAAATCCTTGATGTCGTATGCGGTGGGAAATTCACCACTCTGGCTCCCAGTCACCCGCAATCCCTGATTCTGTCCTGCCATGCTGTGGGGATGCAGATCCTGATCGAATTCGTCCTGCTTCGCGTCCGTAGGTTTTCCCTGTTTTTGCATTTCAGGCATAGTCCGTTCTCCTGAATAATGTATCGAGTGATTGTCATCGTGCGAACGATCCTAAACAACCTGATCAGGCGATCGTTCTGTCGAATTACAGAGATTGGGGAAGATTTCCTTGGTTGAACTTTTTGGGATTCAAAGCTTGCCTAGGTTGACTCCTTGAGGGGGTAATGGGGGCAACACAGGAAACCAAACACTCGTCAGACAACCTCTTACTTCCCTATTACTTTAGGAACAGTAATTCCACAATTAACAGAACAAAAGCAGGAGCGCTGAAAAGGACAATCTTTTTCTCTTGCTATAAGCCTTTATATCCTTACCGATTTACACACGACACATCTTGCAGAGGAATACAAACTTTGCACTTTTATTAATGCTTTTGGGAAAGCTGTAGGCGCTTTAGCGGGAATACGTCAAGCTAAAAAAAGTGAACTTGAGCGGGTACAATGCCACAGGCAAATTCCACAAGCAGTCCTGCTTAGCGCAATCCTCAAGCTTGGTATCGTCCGTTTTCTCTTCCGAGCATGGCGTTTATGTCATGCTGTTCGTGTCCTTTCTAACCTTTCTCCTTTTACGATCGCCGCTTTTACCGTTGCGCTACTGAAATATGGACTGATTCTGGGGCAGCAAGACTGGTATTGCACGACTAAGATCCAGCGCGTTACCCTGCTGGAAACGGGTTCAGCCCTGCTGTTTCTGGCGATCGTGTTGCTGACGCTGCTCCCGGCACGTCTGTCCATGTAATTTCTAATCGAATTCCCAGCCAAATTCTCAGCAAAAACCTTCAGCCAAATTCCCAACAAAAAGGGCGAGCTAGATGCCCACCCCGATCAAATAATGGGATTGAGATTCCTAAGCAGCAGTCAAGCCATAAGCGGACATCCGCATAATTTCGCCAGTCGTAAAACCGATATTGCTTAGTGCCTCTCCGTAGCTAATCATGAAATCTTCTACCAGTGCCTCTTTTTCCATGCCCAGTTCATGAGCATCATTTTCGACCTGATTGAGCATTCGCCAGACAATCGGCAGATTTTCACGATTGGCTTCCTGAAGTTCTGCTTTTGACGTTTCAAAGTTTGCTTTCAGCCACTCTTCGCCAAAGTTCAGGTGGGTATATTCATCCTTGACCACGCCTTCGGTGATCTTGCGGGCAAAATCATCTGCGACCGGAATATAGATGTTGTAGGCAGAAATGGCAAAGCACTCAATGATGAGAGATTGAATCAGCAAACAGGTAACAATCTTGCCTTCAGCGGCTGCCTTCTGGAAGTTGCTGTGCAAACCTGCGAAAAATTCTTGAGCAAACTTCATGTCAGGAGTAACTTGTAGATTGCGTCCACAAGCCTGAAACCCTTTCATGTGACGGCTTTCCATTTTCGCCAAACCAACCAGCCGCTCTTTGGACTCTGGAAGCAGCTCGGCGAGCCTCTGGTAATTGTCAAATGCCTCTTGCTCACCCTCAATGACGATCGCATTGATGCGGCTATACGCGTCTTTATAAGACTCACTCTCAAAGTCAAGCTCAGGGGAGTAGTCAAGCTGCTGCATGGGTTCGTCGTCTCCTCGGTGAAACAGATATCCAATCCTAACCTCCACCCTACTGGTTTGCCGCTGCAATTTACAAGCAGACCGTTGAGCCAATAGGAAGATTCTTCTGAAAGGCAGCTAAGTTTGTAGCATAGCTTATGGATGCATTGAATACCCAAAGCTTTGCCGATGCCATCGATTGTTTCAGATCAATCTGCCCTTCCGTTTTTGCCTTTGGCTACCCGAATCACCGCTCGCCTCTTGCCCTGGCTGAATCGTTTCCTGCTTCTAATTGGAGCTGCGCTGGTGCTGCTGCCGCTGGCGATCGTGCTGCTAGCTACCTTTGCGCCTCCTGAAAGCCTGCCTACTTTACCCACTGGGAAGATTGGCTGGACATGGGAAAACTATCGCGCCGTTTGGCAGCAGGGCGACTTTTTGCGAGCGTTTGCCAATTCGACGCTGGTCGCGTTGAGTGTCACGCTTGCCCAGAGTATCACTTCGGCTCTAGCAGGCTATGGACTGGCGCGGTTTCAGTTTCGAGGACGATCGCTCATGCTGGTGCTGATCCTGGCAACGCTGGTGATCCCGTTTCAAATTCTGGTGATTCCGGTCTTTCTAATTTTGAAATGGGGGCATTTGATCAACACCTACGGCGCGCTCATTTTGCCTACTGCGGTAAATGGCTTTGGCATTGTGCTGCTGAAACAATATTTTGAGACAATTCCGATCGAGCTAGAAGAAGCAGCGGCACTGGATGGGGCAACGCGGCTGCAAATCCTCTGGCACGTTATCTTGCCTCTGGCACGTCCGGCGATCGTCACCCTCTTTCTGTTTTCGTTTATCGGTGAGTGGAATGACCTGTTTAAGCCGCTTGTTTTTACCACCCGTCCCGAACTGCAAACCGTCCAGCTTGCCCTTGCCGCATTTCAAGAACAGTTTACCGATCGCTGGTCGCTGCTGATGGCAGCCGTGGTGCTGGTCACTCTGCCCGTAGGACTGCTGTTTCTCGTCTGTCAGAGACAGTTTATTCGCGGGATTGCCGCAACCGGAATAAAGGCATAAGTCAAATCTGTAGTCCTTGCCTCTCTTTCTCGTCTCTATTTCTTAAGAGAGAGTTCATTTACAACTTTAAAACTTAACGGAATGAAAACGTTTACATTCAACAGAATTGTCAACTAAACTAGCGGTTAACTTGCTTGCACAGGGCAACGCATAACCACTGTGGTACTTCTTTGGATGAGTTGTCTTCTGTTAATAGGTGCATCTGTCTTACGGCATACTTCCTTCAAGTTTCACCCTGGTGTGGCAGATCATGCTACAGCAGGAAATGGCTGTTATCGCTACCAGATTTCGCAGCCACACTCTACTTTTTTGTTTTAATTCACCGGAAACTAAACCGCAGTAATGATCACACCTCATGAGGTTACTCAGTGCCTTCACCTGGCAAAAGCCCTTGATTTAATTTCATCAAGCCGTATGGTTGGCGGCATCCTCTACGTTTACACAGTTGCAGGGCAGCTTAAGCCCTTGGATCATTTTACCGCTGAGTTTCCTTTGGAGCGGTTGCAGGCAATGGCAAGAAAAAGGCTATAGCCGCTCATTTTCACGTTAAGGAGCTAATTCGTTAAGGATCTAATTAAAGTGGCTCTGGTCATCCTCCCGATGGAACTGCTGCTCCCTGCCAGAACAACAGACATGACAGAAGCTTCTGCTTTAATCGACCCGCTTAACAAGTGGAGTCTGTGGGTTCCGCTGCTCCTGTTAATTTGTATCGTGGTTGCTGCAATTTATTTTGTTCGCGCTAGCCTTAGATAAACTTTCTTTTTCCCTAACTTGTCATGTCCCTTTCCCTGGCGCAGAACGCAATTTCCTTCCTGATTGAGCTGGCGGAACGGGGAGAGATCAATCCTTGGGATGTGCAGGTGATCGAGGTGATCGATCGCTTTCTCAGCAAACTCAAGCCTGACGGAGGCACGGCTTCCCCAGGAACGATCGCAGCTAACGGACGCGCCCCCTACGAAGCGGATTTGTCTCAGTCGGGACAGGCGTTTCTCTATGCTTCGATGCTGCTGCTGCTCAAGGCAGACAGTCTTGCCCGCGAAGCCAGTGCCGAGCCACCGCCCGAAGAAGAGCTGGCAGATGATTTTGAACCGTGTGTGAATCCGGGCTTGCCGCCGCACTTGGAACGACGCATTCGCCGCCGAGCCACTGCCCCACCCATTCCTTCTCGGCGAGTGACGCTGCCTGAACTGATCACCCAGCTTAATTTGATCGCGGCAGCGATAGCAGAGCCAAAAACTCGTCGTGTGGTTGCCCGCCGTGCCCGGCCCCATTCCCAAAAGCAGGCAATTCGCACGATCGCCCAGCTTGCCCACCAGGAAAACCTTTCTGAGGTGGCGGCAATTCTGGAGCAGTTTTTGACCGAACGCTGGCAGGAACTCAGTCAGGGTGATGAATGGCTTAATTTTGAGCAGTTGCTCTACTGGTGGCGCGAGGTTCAGCCCGATCGATCGGCAGAAGAATCAGCTCCAAATGCTTCCCATATGGCTCACTCTGAAACAAGCGATCGCGTTGGCGTATTTTGGGCACTGCTGCTGCTGTCTGCCCAGTCCAAGGTGGAGCTATCGCAGCAGGTCTTTTACGAGGATCTAAACGTTCGCAGCCTTACCCCTGCCCTGCTGAGCGAAGGAACGCTGCCTGCCTTTGTTTTGCCGGACTGATGTTCTGCTGGAATCCTATTCTGCCGGACTGGTCAACCACTGGCATAGCCTTGTGAAATCCACCTTCTGCTGCATGACCCGTCCTCCGCCACCCTTTCGCCTGACCTGAAAAAGTAGGATGATGGGAAAGGCAATCCGATAGGCTTGAACAGTCTTTAGCAAACATATCCCCTGAGCGACTCAGGAGCCTTTATTGTTTTGCAAAACTGTCTTCCTCAAGGGACTTGCGAGATTCTGTCAACGTTAATTTCATCAGTCTATAGATTTTCTGCAAATCTTAAACCGATCGCCGCTGATCGGGAATAAGTTGTGAAAGACTGGAGAGATGCTTGCTCACTTCTGTCCAGCAGTTTATAGCCCAGGTATAGAGGGATAGACGTTATATGAAAGCCATGATTTTGGCGGCGGGAAAGGGTACAAGGGTTCGCCCCATCACTTACACCATTCCCAAACCGATGATTCCGATTCTGCAAAAGCCCGTGATGGAATTCCTGCTGGAACTTCTGAGACAGCATGGCTTTGACGAAATCATGGTAAATGTCAGTCATTTGGCAAACGAGATTGAAAGCTATTTTCGCGATGGACAGCGGTTTGGTGTTCAGATTGCCTATTCGTTTGAGGGCAGTATTGTTGACGGTGAGCTGAAGGGAAAAGCCCTTGGCTCTGCCGGGGGAATGCGCCGCATTCAGGACTTTTCTCCGTTTTTTGATGACACCTTTATTGTGCTGTGCGGAGATGCCCTGATCGATCTCGATCTGACGGCGGCAGTCAAGTGGCATCGGGAAAAAGGCTCGATCGCCACGGTGATTATGAAGTCAGTTCCACATGAAGATGTCTCCAGTTACGGAGTCGTGGTCACTGATGAAACCGGACGAATCAAAGCATTCCAGGAAAAACCATCGGTTGAAGAGGCACTGAGCACCGACATCAACACAGGCATTTA
This sequence comes from Cyanobacteria bacterium FACHB-502, assembly GCA_014695325.1. GTDB lineage: Bacteria > Cyanobacteriota > Cyanobacteriia > Elainellales > Elainellaceae > Leptolyngbya_A. The sequence goes on from JACJNZ010000039.1 coordinate 742,050, forward strand.
CATCTTTGAGCCAGAAATTTTCAACTATATTCCTTCGGGCGTGGAGTACGATATTGGCGGTCAGCTCTTTCCCAAGCTGGTCGAGGTTGGCGCGCCTTTTTATGGCATCTCGATGGATTTTGAATGGGTCGATATCGGCAAAGTGCCCGACTACTGGCAGGCAATTCGCGATGTGCTGTCCGGTAAGGTGAAGAATGTGGACATTCCGGGTCATGAGGTCGCACCCGGCATCTACACAGGACTCAATGTGGCAGTCAACTGGGACAAGGTCAATATTCAGGGTCCGGTTTATATTGGCGGCATGACGCGCATCGAAGACGGAGCAACTATTATTGGTCCTTCGATGATCGGTCCAAGCTGTCATATCTGCCGCAATGCAACGGTCGATAACAGCGTGATCTTTGAATACTCGCGTCTGGGTGAAAACGTGCGACTGGTGAATAAGCTCGTCTTCGGTCGCTATTGCGTGGATAAGGATGGTGCGTCGATCGACCTTCAGGCGGCTGCGCTGGACTGGCTAATTACTGATACTCGTCAAACGTTGCCTGCTGCCCCTCCCGTTGAGCATCGGGCGATCGTGGAATTGTTAAGCAACGGCAGCTAACCCTCTTTCAACTCTCACCTAACCCTCCAATTCTGGCTACCCTGTATCCACCTGTTGAACTGAGCTTCGTTTCAGGCTTTGCCGCCCTCTAAATTCCTTAATTCTGGAGAACTTTGAACAGTTTTCGGGTTTTCCAGAATTGGGGCGGTTCATCAAGCACGCTGGCTCATTTCATCGCTTGTAAGTACAAAGCTGTTCATGCGGGGGAACTACTGGAAAACTGTGCTTCCTGCAAGTCGCAAAGCCGCTCAAGCTACAAATAGCCATGCTCCGCTAAAAAACTGGGGCTGAGGCTGTCAGGGGGAGACATTGCGGCGGTAGGTGCGGCGGAAGACCTTGCGGCAGGATGATTTTGGTCTGTCCGCAAAAACTTTTCCACATACTTTCCCAGTACGTCCCCTTCTAGATTGACCGGGTCGCCAGGTTGCAGTAACCGCAGATTGGTTTCGGCATACGTGACCGGAATGACCGCAACCTTAAACCAGGAGCCGATCGCATTGCAGTCTGCAATAGTGAGGCTAACGCCATTGACCGCGATGCTGCCTTTAGAGACAATGTAGCGGCTGACTCGTTCATCAGCGCGAAAGCTCATTTCCCAGGCGTTTTCGGTGCGGACTGCCGTGTCTAAATAGCCTGTGCCATCGATATGTCCGGTGACGAAATGCCCGCCGAGCTTACTGCCAACCCGCAGTGATGGCTCCAGATTAACGATCATCTCACCAGAAGTTTTGCCCAGCGTGGTGCGATCGAGGGTTTCTGGGGAAACAGCAGCAGTAAAGCCCTGGGGCAAGAGGTGCATCACGGTGAGACAAACACCATCAACAGCAACACTATCGCCCAGTTCTAAATCGTGCAAAATTGCTTCTGCGCCTGCCTGTTGCGAAGCACTCCCCCCGTGAGGAAAATTGCAGGTGATTTGCATCAGGTCGGTTCCAAGGGGGCGGAGTTTGCCAATCGATCGAACAAGTCCAGTAAACACCAGTTTTTCCCAGATTTCTGACTTTTTCATCGTAACAAACTGCAACTTTTAATTCGATCGCTTTCCGCTGTTAATGTATGCTGCGCTTTACTTCTAGCGTTTTATGACCCATTTATTTCCTCCAGCAGCAAATCAACTTTTTCTGCTTCTTGCAAGCGAGTCTTATTAGAAGCCCCACATCCTCTAGAGCCAGTTGCTAGAATTGCAGAACAAATGGATCTCCGAACTGCCTTTAGCCCTGATTTTGAAGCTGCTTTACCAGGGACATTCGCCGCTCATCTCACTAGGGATCATTCGCAATAATCCTTTTCTCTTGCAAATTGAAAGGTGCAATTGCTATCCTTCCCATTAAGGCTGCACTGTTGAGAAAGGAAAGTGGGCTATGTATACCGTGTCCTCTCTAAAGTCCGAATTAAACGAGCGAGGCTGGCGACTCACCCCGCAGCGAGAAACAATCCTGCAAATTTTTCAAAATCTCCCAAAGGGACAACATCTGAGCGCGGAGGATTTGCATAACCTACTGCTTGACGACGGTGAAGCGATTAGTCTGTCTACGATTTACCGCAATCTGAAGCTGATGTCGCGGATGGGCATTTTGCGGGAACTTGAGCTGGCAGAAGGGCACAAACACTATGAGATCAATCAGCCCTCGCCCTATCATCACCACCATCTCATCTGCGTTCGCTGCAATAAGACGATCGAATTTAAAAATGATTCGATTCTAAAAACAGGGGCAAAGACGGCTCAGAAAGAAGGCTATCACCTGCTTGACTGTCAGCTTACGATTCATGCCATCTGTCCCGAATGCCAGCGATCGCTCCTGCCTGTTTGATGCTTGTTTAGGCAAGTTACCTGTTTAGGCAAGTTAGGCACAACTTATTCTGACCAGTTTGTGACGATCAGCGTTTGCAGCAGTTTATCTGCGCTCGCCAAATCTCCCACAATCCGCCGTACTGGGCGGGGCCAGACTCTCACTAATGTCGGCGTTGCTGCAATTTGGTCTGCTTCTGCCAGTTCAGGATGACGGTGAATATCGACAATTTTGAGCGTGTACGATCGCTGAAGCATTTGGTCTAAAAGTTGATGCAGTTCCTTGAGAATGCGTTCGGTTCCCAGCGTGGCGCCTGAGACAAACAAACGAAAGACATAACCTTGAGTTGGGGCGATCGGCTCAGCAGGTGACCAGGACAGGGTCGGTCCGTCAGTTTGAGGGGGCGTGAGCAGCTTGGCTTTCTCAAATCGCACCAGCAGGTCGTGATCTTCCCAAAGCTGTGGAAACGGTTTGCGGTAGGTTTGCAGCACGATCGGGTCACACAGTTCTTCAGGGCAGGGGGCAGCGTCCCAAACCACATCGTTTACGCCAAACAGGGCGTTTAAGAGCGATCGATGCCGCAACACAAACGGAGACGCTTCTGCAAAGGTGCGAACGGTTTGGCTTTGAGAATCAAACCAGCGATCGATCGTGGCGGTATAGGCAGGTACGAGAAAATGAGGCGGTTCCGGTAGACCTAGCATTTCTTGCAGCACGGCACAAAGCTGCAAATGCCAGTAACTCTGCTTTTTGGTATCAATGCAATACACCAGATCACCGCCTGGCGTAAAAAGCGCGATGCCCTTAAATAAAGCAGTTTCCAGAGAATTGGACTGGAGCGGATGAGTGCGATTTTGATCACTCATAATGGCGAAAGCCATAGAAAAACTACATTGACTTTCTCAGTGGAGACTGGAAAGCGTATATGAAGTCAACATAACAGAGGAAAGAACCTCAATCCCAGGCTGCAACGATTTCTTTTATTAATTTAAAAAGAAATACTAATGGACTTCTGGGCGATCGTCGTCTTGAGAAGGGTTGAGCAGAGCCCAGAGGGGCAACCGCTGTCAGCATAACGAGGCAGTTCCTCATACGCCGGATATTGAATTGGCTACCCTTTCTCGATCGACAGAAAGGTGAATCTAAGCAAATAGCAAAAACCCGGTAGTTACACCGGGTCAAATCGTTCCTCACTTCCTGGGAAGGATTTATTCAAAACTTGATTAATTATTAATCAAATGATTTTTCTTTGTCTCTTCTACATTCATCTTCTTGATCAGGGCTGGTTAAACCCGGCAAATCATTTGACTCCTGCTTTTCAGTGAAAAGATCTTTTGGATTCGCCAACGATTCTGGATTTAGATTTGGGACTAAATCTTTAGCCTTCTGTAGATTTTTTTAGCAAATCGTAACGTATCACTTGTGAGCTTTCCAGAATCAATGCGTTACGGTGATTTGTCTAATTCATCTTGAGAAGAAAACAGGTTCAAATTTTGATCCCTGAACCTCAATTAGCGCAAATTAAGAAAGACTTGTTGAGCGGTTTGCGATTTGTTTTTTAGCATAAACCGCTTGGGTAAAGAGTGCTTCATTCCCCTGGGCTACCTAATCGGGTGAGTCTGAAATGGATTGTCTTGTTCCATCCGGTAGGATTGCGCCTGTCCAATCCACATGGGTGAGGATTGCGCCGGTTAAATCTGCTCCTTTTAGATCGGCATCGCGCAAAATTGCTCCGGTTAAATCAGCATAGCTAAGGTCGGCATAGCGCAGGCTGGCTCCACTCAAATCCGTTGCCGCAACGCTCTGCTGCGGTTCTTGCGGCATTGTGCTTTGCGCTAATCGGCTCTGGAGCTGGGCACGGCAGAGTTTGGCGCGATCGAGGTTTGCCCCGGTCAGAATCGTCCCGCTGAGCTGGGCATAGCTTAAGTCTGCCTCGGTTAACCTTGCCTGACTGAGATCGGTAATTTGGTCGGCAGGAGGGCGAAAATCAGCCTCAAATAAATTCGCATCCCTGAGATCTGCTGCAATCAGACTTGCTCCCCCAAAGCTGGCTTTACACAAAATTGCCGATCGAAGGCTTGCCCGCTCTAGCTTTGCACCGCTCAAATCTGCTTCTCGCAAAATCGCCTCATCCAGGTTTGCTTCTGTCAGAATTGTTCCCCAAAGCAGGGCTTCGCTGAGGTTTGCCCGCCGCAGACTGGCATTGTGCAGATTGGTTTTTCCTAGACGCGCTTGTCGCAAATCCGCCTCACTGAAGTCGATCTTTGCCAGGTCTAGATTCAGCAGATCTATTTCGCGCAAAGTGAATCGCCGGAAGTCCCTTGTGCCGGTGGTGTATTGCTGAAGGATAGCTTCGGGGGTCATTCGTGGATGGGGGGCTATTGAGAGAAGGTTTGTCTTTATTAGTTTTCAGTGATTATTTTCATTGCTCAAGGGGCGAAGGGTAGATTATCGATCACTGCGTTGTTGGGGTAGGCACTTCTGGGGAATTTAAGGGGGGATTCAAGCGTTTGTTACTTGTAGATCGAGTGGGACGGTGAGCAGGAATGTGGTGTGACGATTGCCGCTTTTGATTTGAATTGTTGCGTCTAATCGCTGCACCAGTCTTTTGACGAGTGCCAGTCCTAGCCCCACGCCGCTATATTTCCAGGGATCATGGTTGGGGATGCGGTAGAACTTGTCAAAAATTCGCGTTTGCTCGTCGGGGGGAATTTCAACGCCTGAATTGCAGACGCTGATCTGAAGGGCCGGTCCGTCAAGCAGTTGACTCACTGAGAGGGCGATCGTCTCATGGGGGGGAGTGTATTTGCAGGCATTATCGAGCAGTTCGGTGACGATGCGTTCTAGATCAGTCAGGTCGGTTGTGAGCGGGGGCAGGCGATGCGAAGCACTTCCCTCAGGGTGGTCGGGAATGTGTAGCTCCAGGGTTTGCTGATGTCTCTGGGCACGCTCGATAAAGGGCTCAGCAACATAGCGAATCCAGCTTCCCGGATCGATCGTAGTCAGCAGCAGGGGTTCAGTATTGGCATCTAGCCGCGACAGGTCGAGCAAATCGTCAATTAGATTAATCTCTCGATGGGTTTCTTGCTTCAAGATTTCAAAATGGCGATCGATCGCTGTGCCTTCGCCCAAAAGCTGCAATTGGTGCAAATGGATTTCTAGCAGTTCGGCTGCCATTTTGATATTGGCAACAGGCGTTCGCAGCTCGTGGGAAATAGTGCTGAGAAAATCATCTTTCAGGTAGTTAAGGCGTTCTAGCTCTATCACCTGAGCTTGGGCAGCCTGGTAGAGACGGGCTTGACGAATGGCGATCGCACACTGATTAGCGACCTGCTGCACCAGTCGAATTTCCTGTTCTTCGTAAACTCCATCGCTCTCTTTGTACAGCCACAGATCTCCCAAAACGCCCTGGTCATCAATAATTGGGCAAGCCAGTACCACAAACTGATTAGCGAGTGCCCGAACCGGAGAACCTATTACATAAATGGCGTTGTGCCAGCAAAATTGGAGATATTCTCCGCGTAAAAGCGGCTGATAGTATTCTGGAAATCCTTCGACCGACACAATTCTGCCCTGGGCGACGGGAACCGTGCCTTGAATGTATTCGTAGGCGATCGTCGAGAGCTGGTGCTGATGGCTATAGATTCCCGTATCGCAGCTTGAGATTCCCATTGCCAGGGTCAGTTCTCGTACAGCAGTCTGCAAAATTTGCGCTTCATCAAGGCTATCGCGCACTTTGTCTGTAATTCGCTTAAGCGTTGCCTCAAACTCAAATGCCTGTTGAAGCTGAGCAGTGCGCTGCTGCACCTGGAACTCCAGGGTTGTATTAAGCTGGCTAACCTGCTGATACAGCTCCGATTGCTGAATCGCGACGGCAACCTGACACGCAAGCTGGATGAGCAAGGAAACATCCTCCTGCTGCCACTGACGCGAGGCATCACACTGGTGGGCGATTAAAAGCCCCCACAAACGGTTCTGCTGGGGAAGAAGCTGGGCATGATTTTGCAAATCAGGTTGTAGGTTATTTTGCAGAATGGGGACAACTAGATTTGCCCGGACGTTAAGCTGAACGAGCAATTCTCGATAGCACGGGTGCAAATCTGCCCGATCAATGTCTTCAATCTGGTGAATCCGTCCTTCTAAATACGGCTCATGCCATAAATGCTTAAAGCAGGGGTCGTAGATTTTGCGATACAGAATTGAGGAGCAGCCCGGACGCACCGACTCAACAACCACCTGCCCGTTCCAATCGGGAGCGAACTGAAAAATCACCACCCGATCGCTTTGCAAAAAGTCCCGTACCTCTTCCACTGTAGTTTCCAGGACTTTACTCAAGTCGAGCGTCTGCCGAATTCGCTGGCTGATTGTCGTTAAGAGCCGCTCTCGTTCGAGCCTCTGCTGTACCAATTTTGCCGAGGGCTGGGGCTGTAGCGGTTCGAGCTGTAATTGGGTTGCACTGCCATAAAGCAAACCATCTTTCCCCAGCACAAACCGCCAGGAAAAACGTCGCTCGCTTCCGTCGGCATGGCGCATCCGAGTTTCAAACTGGCAGTGGGGCTGAGGCGGCAGCGAATGCAGGAGCGATCGAAACTGGGACTGAGTTGCAAAAACATCCTCAGGATGAACCAGATCGAACCAGTTCTGCTGCTTTAACCCCTGCACACTCCATCCCATTACCGCTTGCCAGTCAGGACAGAGCAGGACAATCTTGAGCAAGTCACTCTGCCGCAGACCATCAGGCAGGGCGATCGGGTGTGGGGAAGCCGTTTCTTTTGCAGAGTTATCTTTTGCGGGGTGATTGGGCTGTAAAACACACAGCAGCAAAGTACCCAGCCCGAAGAAGGACTGAAGCTGGCTCTGAGTTTTAGCAAATTGATGCAGTAAGCCTTCTAGATCAGTAAATTGTTCGATCGTCATCCAGCCCGCAGACATTAAGATCCCAGATTTAGCTTACTTTACCTTAAAGGTCCTCCTTATAGCAGCAAGCCGCATAAAAGCAATCCCACTATGGATAGAGAGTAGAGAATAAACGGGAGCATGATGCTAGGGTTTGGGCGGCTGTAACCACTGCTGAAGTCCACTAAAGCCAATTTCTGCCAGCAGAGCCAGCAGCGCAACGGGAATGGCTCCGACCAGCAAAATTCCACTGTCGTAGAGGGAAAATCCTCGCACAATAAAGGTTCCCAGTCCGCCTGCCCCAATAAATGCCGCAAGCGTAGCACTGGCAATCACTTCAACTAGCGCAGTTTTGATTCCCGCCACAATTCCGGGCAACGCCAAGGGCACTTCAACCCGACGCAACACCTGCGAACCGCTCATGCCCATGCCTGCTGCCGCTTCCCGCACTAGAGGATCGATCGTCCGAAACGCCACGTCTGTATTAATCAAAATGGGCGGCATTGCCAGCAGCGTCAGGGCGATCGTTGCAGAGCGAAAACTCAGCCCAAAATAGGGAATTGCCAGAAACAGAACTGCAATGCTGGGAATCACGCGCAGGGCATTAAAACCGTTGATAAAGGCAGTGGCGGCTAAACGCGAGCGAGAACTCCACCAGCCCAGCGGCAAACCCAGCCCTAAGCCGATCGCCATCGGCACCAGCACCAGCAGCAAATGTTGCCCAAATGCCTCAACCAATTCCTGCCCGTGTTCGATCGCATAGGCCCATGCCTGCCCTAAAACCTCCATGTGCCCGAATTCCGCTAGCTGGTTACATCTTCAAACTTGTAGCCCACACCGATTACCGTTTTCAGAAACGTGGGATTCGCCGGATCAGGCTCAATCTTCTTTCGTAAACGGGCAACGTGCGTATCCACCACGCGCTCATCGCCAAAGAAATCACTGCCCCAGAGTTTCTCAATGAGCTGAGTTCGATTCCAAACGCGACCGGGATGGCTCATAAAGGTGGTGAGCAAGTCAAACTCCAGCGTTGTCAGGTCTAGGGTTTCGCTGCTGTGATCGTCTAGCTGACGGTGAGCCACCCGCTGATCCACATCGGCAGAAAAGTGAGGTGTTTGATAAGCGCGGGTTTGTCCACCCTGCCGCAAGGTACGCCGCAGCAGTGCTCGCACTCGTGCCACCAGTTCTCTGGGGCTAAACGGCTTGACCAGATAGTCATCTGCGCCCGTAGAGAGTCCGATGATGCGATCGATTTCTTCCCCTTTTGCCGTCAGCATCAGAATATAGGGGTCTTTGTTTCCAGGCTTCTGCCGAATGCGAGCGCAAACCTCCAGCCCATCCAACCCAGGCAGCATCAAATCCAGCACAATCAAATCAGGCTGCTGTTCCTGGAAAACCTGAAGCGCGGTCAACCCATCCCGGCAAATCCGGCAGGTAAAGCCTTCCTTTTCCAGATAGAGCTGAATCAGCTGAGCAATTTCTGCTTCATCCTCAATAATTAGGATTTCCATAGGAACCGATCGACCCCGTGTTTGAAATGGTGAATCTGATGTTTCGCGATCGTTTTAATTAATACCGTTTTAACTAATAAGGGCAATTGAGCAGTCGCAGCAATCCGACATCGCCCCCTAAACTTCCCATCCCATAGGAACTTAGAAAATCCCCAGAGAGCGAGGTTCCCCTTAATAAGGAAACAAACGGTTCGGGTCGCATTTAAGACTTCTCAAACAGCCTTTTAGACCTTGCCTTGCCAGAATCATTTCTATCCTAATCGCTGGCTGCATAAACAGCGACACCCCCGCTTCGGGCAAGTTCAGCTCATCATCGCTCTATCAGCTCTGGAATGTAAAACAACCTTCTCAACCATCCCTCCTCCCCCATTTCCCCGATCTCCAGCAAAACTTAGCCCCCCTATCCCCCTCATCCGCCCCTCATCCGCCCCTTTCTTTACCCCAATGGATCTCCCCATCGTCTACCATCCCCACTACGTCGCCCCCCTTCCCCCCGGACACCGCTTCCCAATGCAAAAATTTCGGCTGCTCTACGAGACGCTGTTAGCCGATAACGTTGCCCATCCTTCCCAATTTCACGCGCCCAACCTGCCGCCGATCGACTGGATTGAAACCGTACACACGCCCCAATACGTGCAGGCCTACCGGGAGGGAACCCTTGACCCTAAAACGCAGCGTCGGATCGGTCTGCCCTGGAGTCCAGAACTGGTGAATCGCACCTGTATTGCAGTCAGCGGCACAATTCTCACAGCGCGGCTGGCCTTGCAGCATGGATTAGCCTGCCAGACCGCAGGCGGAACCCATCACGCTTTCCCCAACTATGGCTCTGGATTTTGCATTTTTAACGATTTGGCGATCGCCGCACGAGTCTTGCTTCGGGAAAATCTAGTGCAGAAAATTCTGATTGTCGATCTGGATGTGCATCAGGGCGACGGCACGGCTTTTATCTTCCAAGACGATCCGCGGGTGTTCACTTTCTCAATGCACTGCGGTGTTAACTTCCCCGGCACAAAGCAGCAGAGTGATCTGGATGTGCCCCTACCTGAAGGCATGGAGGACGATGAGTATCTGCAAACCCTGGCAGCCTATTTGCCCGATCTGCTCTCGCAGGTGCAGCCCGATCTGGTGTTTTACGACGCGGGCGTAGATGTGCATCTGGGCGATCGGCTGGGGAAGCTGGCACTGAGCGATCGAGGGGTGTTTTGTCGCGAGATGCAGGTTTTAAGCACCTGTCTATCGCTGGGCTATCCGGTCGCTTGTGTGATCGGCGGCGGCTATGCGGAAGACATGAATGCATTGGTGTATCGGCATTCGCTGCTACATCGGGCGGCGGGGGATGTGTATCGGCAGTACGGGTAGAGGAGTGGCAGAGTGAGTGAGGAGATGGGGAGGTGGAGAGTAATCTCTCTTCTAGTTCATGTTGCCTATTCGTGCCTTAAGCTACAGTGAAGATCGTTTTTCTCTGCTGACTGCATGACTTCTGCTGATTCGATCGCCAATCCTCGTCGCGGTTCCAGACCGACCGATCTAGGGTTATTCAAGATTTTGTTTCCCTACGTACGGCGGGACTGGCGGCTTTTAAGCTTTGCGCTGCTGCTGATGGTTCCTCTTGCACTGGCGAACGCGGCGCAGCCGATCATTATTGGTCAGGCAGTGGCGTTGGCAAATCGGGAATCCGTGATGGGTTTTTTGCAAGGGCGATCGTTGGCAGACGGGGCACAAATTTTGATCGGGCTGCTCGTGCTGACGTTGGTGGTGCAGTTGTCCCTCAGCGGCATTCAGGGCTATTTGATTCAAAAAGTAGGGCAGCGGATTACGGCGAATCTTCGCAACGATTTGTTTTTTCACGTCACGTCGCTGGCAACTCGCTTTTTCGATCGCACTCCAGTAGGCAGGCTGATTACGCGCTTAACAAGCGATGTGGACGCGCTGGGCGATGTGTTTTCAACCGGGGCGATCGGGATTATCAGCGACTTTATTTCGATTCTGGTGCTGATTGTGGTCGCGTTTCAGCTTCAGTGGCAGTTGGCGTCGTTGCTGATGGTGTTTTTGGTTCCGGTCACGGGACTGGTGATTTACTTTCAGCAGCAGTTTCGGCAGGCAAACTACCGCGCTAGAGATGAACTGTCTGCCCTAAATGCCACGCTGCAAGAGAATATTGTCGGTATTAACGTGGTGCAGCTTTTCCGGCGAGAGCGGTTTAATACCGAGCAGTTTCGCGCCATTAATCAACGCTACATTGTCGAAGTCGATCGCACGATTTTCTATGACTCTGCCGTGTCTGCAACATTAGAATGGGTTGCCCTGGCAGCGATCGCGGGGGTGCTGTGGCTGGGCAGTCTACTGGTGCTGCAAAGAACGCTGGATTTGGGGATTCTCACCTCATTTATCCTTTTTGCTCAGCGATTGTTCGACCCTTTACGCCAGTTTGCCGAGCGGTTCACCGCGATTCAGGCAGGGCTGACGGCACTGGAACGCGTGAGCGATATTTTTGAAGAGCCGATCGAGATTCGCGACCCAGAGCAGGTAAAACAGTACGCAGGAGCGGCTCATTCGGCGCGAGTCCCCCACCGAGAGAACGGCTTTGGCTCGGTGAACGGTGCAGCCAACGGTGCAATTTATCCGGCATTGGATGGCTCAACCAATGGTTCTAAACCGCAGCCGAGCGAAATCTGTTTTGATCACGTCTGGTTTGGCTACAAGCCGAATGAATACGTGCTGCGCGACCTTAATTTCACGATTCGTCCGGGCGAAAAAGTGGCGTTAGTCGGACCCACCGGAGCCGGGAAAAGCTCAATTATTCGCTTGCTCTGTCGCCTTTATGAGGTCAGCGAGGGGAGAATTCTGTTAGACGGAGAAGATATTCGCAATTTGCCCCAGGCAGAACTGCGTCGTCGCATGGCGGTGATCTTGCAGGACGGCTTTCTGTTTGCAGGTGATGTCAAAGGCAATATCACGCTGGGGGAATCCTATTCGATCGATCAGGTGCGACAGGCAGCAGCGCAAACAAACGTGGCGGATTTCATCGAGGGTTTACCCCAGGGTTACGATACCGAACTGCGACAGCGTGGCACAAACCTCTCCGCAGGCGAAAAACAGCTCCTTGCTTTCGCGCGAGCCGCAATTCGCAATCCCAGCATTCTCATCCTGGATGAAGCGACAGCAAATCTGGACGTGGTCACTGAAGCCCGAATTCAGCAGGCACTCGAAACACTGCTGGTCGATCGCACTGCCATTATCATCGCCCACCGTTTGTCTACGATTCGCAGCGTCGATCGCATCTTAGTGCTGAAACAGGGGCACTTAGCCGAGTCAGGTAGCCACGAGGAACTGCTGGAGCAAAACGGACTCTATGCCAGCCTGTATAAGCTGCAAATGCTGGGAAACGATTAGCTTTGCGTTGGAATGAATTACCCCTTAAGGAATAGATAAAGGGTTGTTAATCATCCCTTTGACTGGGGCGCATAGGATATCCAAGTGTCCTTATGTGAGATTTTTCCAACTGGCTCTGCTATGGCGAAAAAACAAGATATTCGCGCTTCCATCAGAAAAGCTTTGGCTGCTGATGATGCCATTCATAACACTTCTGCAAATGACTCGTTTGGTCAGGTTTTAGACCGTGCCCGGATAGGGCGACGGGGCTTTTTGAAGGGCAGTTCGTCCCTAGCAGCAGCCTCAATGCTCGGTATGGGATTGGCATTTCTGGGTGATTCGGTCAAGCGCCAGGGGCAAGCGGCTAAAGCTGCATCAGGTCTTACCCTGAGTTTCAAGCCTGTTGCCAAAAACATCGCTGACACCCTCACGGTTCCCGAAGGTTACACTGCCAAAGTTCTACTTGCTACAGGCGATCCGCTCAAAAGCAACGTGACCCCCTACAAAAATGACGGAACTGATAACGACTTTGATGTGCGGGCAGGCGATCATCATGATGGCTTACATTACTTTGGCCTGAGACAGGACGGCAATGGTTGGGACCCGAGCAACAGCGATCGTGCTCTGCTTTGCATCAACCATGAAGTCTGCGAAGACCTGGGCTTTGTGCATCCCAACGGACCCACTGATTATGGTCCAGAAAGTACCGCAGCTCGTCCGCCGATCGAGATTGATAAGGAAGTCGCTGCTCATGGCGTCAGCGTGGTTGAGATTGCCAGACAGGGTACAACTTATCAGATCAACCGTGATTCGCAATACAACCGCCGGATTACAGCAGCAAGTGTTTTCGAGATTTCTGGTCCTGCCCGTCGCAACCCCATGATGGCTACCGCATTTTCTCCCAGCGGTGAGCAGACCCGGGGCACCTTAAACAACTGCGGTCATGGCTATACACCCTGGGGCACGTACCTCAGCGGCGAGGAAAACTGGGCGGGGTATTTCCATCGTCGAGAAGAAGATTCCGTCCTGAATGCAAAAGAATTAGCATCCTTTAAACGCTACGGCGTCAGCAATGACACCTCAGGTCGCTACAACTGGTCGCGGGCGGGCGCATCCGATAACATCGATCTCTACCGTCGCTGGGATGCAAGCAAGACGGGCAGCAGTGCCGACCAGGATTTTCGCAATGTTGCAAATACCTTCGGCTGGGTGGTGGAAATTGACCCGTTTAACCCCAACGCCACCCCCAAAAAGCGGACTGCTCTGGGCCGTATGGCTCACGAGGGAGCCTGGTCTGCCAGAGTCGTTGCGGGTCAACCCCTCGTTTTTTATATGGGGGATGACGCACGCAACGAATACATCTACAAGTTTGTTTCTGCTGCCAAGTGGGACCCCCGAGACGCATCAGGTGGTATAGCAGCAGGAGATAAGTACCTGGATGCAGGCACACTGTATGTTGCGAAGTTTAACGATGATGGGACGGGAGAATGGTTGCCCCTTACCCTGAACAATCCCAACATTGCCAATGATGCAAACTATGCCTTTGCTGATGAAGCTGATGTGTTGATCAATGCCCGCCTTGCCGCTGATGCAGCCGGAGCAACCAAGATGGATCGCCCGGAGTGGGGTGGAGTCAACCCAGGCAACGGGGAGGTTTACTTTACCCTGACCAATAGTGTGTCGAGCAGCAGCGGTCGGGGGGTAAAAACACCGCTTGATGCTGCCAATCCTCGCTACTATGCCGATGCCAAAGAGGACGAAACAGCCCAGGGCAATGTCAACGGTCACATTATTCGCTGGCGTGAGTCTAACAGTAATCCTGCGGCTGCCACGTTTAACTGGGATGTTTACCTCTTTGGTTCGCAAGCCGATGCCGGGTCAGATATTAATCTGTCCGGTCTGACCAATGAGAATGATTTCTCTAGCCCAGACGGTATCTGGTTTAGCGAGTCAGTCCCGGGTTTACTGTGGATTCAAACGGATGATGGCTACTACACCGATGCCACCAACTGTATGATGCTGGCTGCGTTGCCGGGGTCAGTCGGAGACGGAACCGAAAAAATGGTGGCTAACAAGGCAGTGCCTCTCAACGCGAATGCGGATCAGATGGTCAAAACCTATGTGGGCCAGTCTGCCAGCCCAACCGTGCTGCGTCGTTTTCTGGTGGGTCCGCGTGACTGCGAAATCACGGGCATCACTGAATCGCCCGACGGCAGAGCGATTTTCGTCAATATTCAGCATCCAGGCGAAAATAGCAAGTCCCCCACTGACCCGACTCAGTTCACAAGCCACTGGCCGGATGGCGGCAATGCCCGTCCTCGATCGGCTACGGTGATGATCACACGCAACGACGGCGGCATAATTGCGAGCTAAGAGGATGCTTGAGCAGTAGATGTTTGAGCAGTAAAAGTTGCTACCAAACTGCCCCCTAAATCGGTCAACTTTAGGAGACTTTGAACCGGAGAGTTGGCTCAGAAGTTTCCTAAAATTGGGGGCTGGGGGCAAATGCAGGACATCGGACGCTTTTCAAACATCCTTTAAGCTGCGTTAACCCAACGCCAGTCAACCTAATCATGAGCAACTTGAGGAGAGCCTAGACTATTGTTAGGCTCTTTCTTTTTACTCTTGGCTAATTCTCTTTGCTAGTTCTCTTTGTCGCCTAACATTCAGCATCGATCGCTGGTGTGCCCAAGCTGGAACCGATCGATAGATCAATTAGGAAGTTCAGCGATCGTACCTACACTGAGAAATATTATTGGGGAATATTGAGGCACAGTGCAGAAGCCAGAACAGCCAATCAGCAGGCAGCCCGAACTCAAGAGCTAGGCACAATTACCTAGAAATATGCGATGATAACAGAACGTTATTTCGCAACCTGTGACCGATCGATGCAAAAGTTAATCACTGTGCAAGTTTTCCGCCATTTAGTTGTAGTTTCTTATACGACTGTTAAAATTAGATAAGAGAACCAAACATTCAATACCTCAGTATCGAGCATTCCGAATCAGGCGAACTGCGTGCGGTAATCTCACTGTAAGCATTCAGGGCAGTTGCTTGATTTTCAATGATTCCAAGGATTCATCTGAATCAATTTGGCTGCATTCGCAGCTCAAGCTCTTCCCATTTGCGACAGAGAGGCATAGCAAGGCGTGATTCACTCTTCATTCAGTCAGATGCGGCGTTACGATTCAGCAGCAATTACACGCTATTATCGCTTGCGTCCGTGGCGAGCTATCTGGCGAACGGTTTCAATTCTTTGGCAGTTTACTGGCTTCCTGCTAGGGCTAAAGTGGGACGACTGGACTCAGCAATCTGAGACCTATAAGCCTAAGCGGGCAGCGCAGCTCCGGCACATCTTGACCCGCTTAGGTCCAACCTATATTAAAGTCGGTCAGGCTCTCTCCACCCGTCCTGACCTCGTTCGCAAAGATTTTCTCGACGAACTCACTAAGCTGCAAGACCAGTTGCCGCCCTTTCCCACGCCGATCGCCTTCGCCATTGTGGAGCAGGAACTCGATCGCACCATCGATGAGATTTATGCAGAGATCACGCCTCAGCCGATCGCTGCTGCCAGTCTGGGACAAGTTTACCGTGCCCGCCTCAAAACCGGACAGGAAGTGGCAGTGAAGGTGCAGCGTCCCAATTTGCTGCCGACTCTGACGCTCGACCTATATCTGATGCGCTGGGCAAGTGGCTGGCTGGCTCCCCTGCTGCCGCTTAACCTGGGACACAATCTCGCCCTGATTGTGGATGAGTTCGGCACAAAGTTATTTGAAGAAATTGACTACCTGAATGAAGGACGCAACGCCGAGAAGTTTGCCGCCAATTTTGCGGATGATCCCACAGTAAAAGTTCCCTCGATCTACTGGCGATACAGCAGCCAGCACGTCCTGACGCTGGAGTGGATCAACGGTTTTAAGCTCACTGATATGCAAAAAATCCGCGAGTCCAATCTCGATCAAGACGCACTAATTGAAATTGGTGTCACTTCTGGACTGCGGCAGCTTCTCGAGTACGGCTTTTTCCACGCTGACCCCCATCCAGGTAACCTGTTTGCCACAGCCGACGGGCAGATGGCGTACATCGACTTTGGCATGATGGATCAGCTCAGCCAGGAAATGAAGGAGACGCTGGTTGATGCCGTGGTGCATTTGATCAACAAAGACTACGTAGAACTGGCAAAAGATTTCGTCAAGCTGGGCTTCCTCACCCCCGACACTGATATTCAGCCGATCGTCCCAGCTTTGGAAACAGTTCTAGGCAATGCACTGGGGCAAAATGTCCGCGATTTCAACTTCAAGACGATTACGGATCAGTTTGCGACCCTGATGTATAACTATCCGTTCCGTCTACCTGCCCAATTTGCACTGATCATTCGATCGCTGGTAACACAAGAAGGACTTGCCCTCAGCCTCAACCCCGATTTCCGCATTGTAGATGTAGCATACCCCTACATAGCGCGACGGCTGCTCACAGGCGAATCCCCTGCTCTGCGGCGCAGACTGATCGAGGTGCTACTTAAAGACGGCAAGTTTCAGTGGCAGCGGCTGGAAAATCTGATTTCGATCGCCCGCTCCGACGATCACTTTGATATCCTGCCTACGGCACAACTCGGTTTACAATACCTGTTATCGGAAGAAGGACACTATTTGCGTCAGCAGTTGATTCTCGCCCTTATAGAGAACGATCGGCTTCATACCGAAGAAGTGCAGCGGCTCTGGAATCTGATCAAAGATGACATTAAGCCTGCTCAGCTTTTCAATGCAGCGATCGGTGCTTTAACGGATCTGTCAGCTGCGGGTGCAACTTCGCTCCTGCCCTCCGTTGCAGCTTTGATTAAACCTCCCAGCCATCAGTCAAGAGCTCAGTCAAAAGCTCAGTCAACTAGTGCAACGCGCCTTAACCACTCATCGCTTTGAGTTCATACTCCGAACTGATTCTGGTTTCTGCTACGTCGCGATCCTTTTGTTTTGCTCGTCCTTTCCTCAGTGAACTCATGGAGCCAATGTTTTTCTCCTACGAACCGCCGTACCTTTTGCTGGTCGCGGGGCTATTCATCGGCATCGCCTGCGGTGCAGCCTTTGAAGCGGTTCTTAAACAGTCTGTCCAGGCTTGGGCAAAAGATCGATCGACTCGCAATCTGGCAAATCTTCAGGGACGGGCACTGTTCATTCCGTTCCTGGGGATCTGTATTGGAATTTGTATGTTTCTAGGGGCGGGCATGACGGTTTTTGGTTTTCCTACGTCTTTGTCCTACGGGATTGCGTTTCCCTTAACGGTGCTGATCGCTGCGCTAGTATGGTCGCAGCTCGGCAAAATCCTGATTCAGCTTGAGCAGGGCGGCTCTAAAGCTCTTGATTTAGATATTTACTAAGGCAGATAAGCCTGAAGCTTTTACCTAAGGACACTGTTCCTACTCTCTTGTTCTAGCCCAGATAGCAACAGTGACATATCTCGATTTAAGGAAGCCATCCCGCTTCCTTTTTTGTTTTTTCAGCTATCGAACACTTGACTTATTCAACAAAAACTGATGCCGCTATTCCTATCGCAGCTAGGGCAGAATGCAGCGATAGATATTTCTGAGTAAGCTCAAAAATAAGTTAAAAGGAGGAAGCCTACACCCCCTTTTACTCAGACTATTCATTGTGCTTAGCCTATCTACTAAGTGATAGTGAAACATCATAAGTTTGGCGGATGTTCCCCTCGCTGGAGGATTGCTAATTTGAAATTAATTTGAACTAGCTAAGCGATTCACAAGGGTACTGCCGTGCCATTCTATCAACCGAACAATTTGCCACCTGTGCTGCACGAGGAGAGCTTGCAGTGCTTTAAGTTTCTGATGGATGGTGAGCTGCATGACGGGCTGCAATACAACAACGAATTGTTTTACCGAATTTACAAGGCGAATGCAGACGATCGCAATAAGCTATACCAGTATGCTCTTCAGCTCTCGCCGCGGGAAGCGATTGTGATTACGATTAGCAAATCTAGCTCTAGCCTTTGGATCAGTCTCCGTAGTTCCAAAGCAGCACTTCGCCTCAGGAGAAAAATTGTTTGGTCTCCTCAGGTTCTGTCCCCTCAAGCTAAAGCTGTACCCCAGGCGATTGTTGAAATGGTTGCCAAGCAAAGCGAAGAGGCGACGCTTCCCTCGTTTGCTCATACCACTGATTAAGCTCTCTTTTTAAGGCAATTGATCTTCAAAGGACCTGATCAAAAAGGACCTGATCAAAGAGTTTGATACGCCTCCATAGGCAGGCAAGAACAAACCAGGTTTCGATCGCCGTAGGCATTATCAATTCGCGCCACTGCTGCCCAGAATTTGTTTGCTTTCGTCCAGGCAGTTGGGTACGCTGCACGTTCCCGCGAATAAGGACGTTCCCAAGTATCCACTAGCAAAGCTGCGGCAGTGTGAGGCGCGTTTTTAAGCAAATTATTGTCGCGATCGACTTGACCTGCTTCAATTTCGCGAATTTCTTCCCGGATTGCAATCATGGCATCGCAAAAGCGATCGAGTTCTTGCAGAGACTCGCTTTCGGTGGGTTCGACCATGACTGTACCCGCAACGGGCCACGAAACGGTCGGTGGGTGGAACCCGTAGTCAATCAGCCGCTTAGCAAGGTCATCCACTTCAATGCCTGCGGATTTCTTGAACTGGCGTAGATCGAGAATGCACTCGTGTGCCACCAAGCCATTCTTGCCTTTGTAAAGCACCGGATAGTGACCCTCCAGCCGCTTTGCAATGTAGTTCGCGTTGAGAATTGCGACTTCGGTAGCCTGGGTCAGCCCCCGATCACCCATCATGGCAATATACATCCAGGAAATGGGCAAAATGCTACCGCTGCCCCAGGGTGCTGCCGAGACTGCGCCGATTGGATTGCGCTGGGAGTCGCTGAACATTTCCACCACCGCATGCCCCGGCAAAAAGGGAACCAGATGCGTCTGGACACCGATCGGACCCATGCCCGGACCGCCGCCACCGTGGGGAATACAAAAGGTTTTATGCAGGTTCAGGTGACACACATCCGCACCAAAATCTGCTGGACGACACAGTCCAACCTGCGCGTTCATATTCGCCCCGTCCATATAAACCTGTCCGCCGTGGGCATGGACAATCTCGCAAATTTCGCGGATGCCTTCCTCAAAAACACCGTGAGTCGAGGGATACGTCACCATTAACGCCGCCAGGTTTTCCCCATGCTGCTCCGCTTTCTGGCGGAGGTCGCCGATATCGATATTGCCTTCGCTGTCGCAGGCGATCGGCACAACTTTCATGCCTGCCATGACTGCGCTTGCCGGATTGGTTCCATGCGCCGATTCAGGAATCAGACAAATTTTGCGGTGTCCTTCGCCGCGCGACTCATGATACTGACGAATCACCAGCAGCCCCGTATATTCCCCCTGCGACCCGGCATTGGGCTGAAGCGAAATTCCGGCAAATCCTGTGATCTCAGAAAGCCACTGCTCTAATTGCCGAAACATGATCTGATAGCCCTCTGTCTGATCGATCGGCACAAACGGATGAATCTGTCCAAACTCTGCCCAGGTAATCGGAATCATTTCCGAAGTGGCGTTGAGCTTCATCGTGCAGGAGCCGAGTGGAATCATGGCTGTGGTCAGCGACAGATCCTTCGACTGAAGCCGATAGAGATACCGCAGCATCTCGGTTTCCGATCGATAGGCACTGAAGACGGGGTGGGTGAGGTAGGGGGTAGTGCGAGGGAGAGAGGAGGGGATGGGGGAATGAGCAGACGGGCAGACGGGGGGATGCAGGGACGACGAGAGGGGGGGGAAGAGAGCCAAGAGATCGGTGAGGTCTTGGGGGGTCGTGGTTTCGTCGAGGGTAATGCCGATCGCGTCTGTACCAATTTTACGGAGGTTGATTTGATGATCGATCGCGTTTTGAAAAATGACAGCTTGCTGACTGCCAACTTCGATGCGAAGTGTATCGAAGAAGGTTTCACTGACGATGTAGCCCTGCTGCTGAAGTTGGGTAGCGAGGTGAGCGGTCAGGGTGTGAATGCGATCGGCGATTTGCTTCAGCCCTTCGGCTCCGTGGTAGACGGCATACATTCCGGCAATAACGGCGAGGAGAACCTGAGCAGTGCAAATGTTGCTGGTGGCTTTGTCACGGCGGATGTGCTGCTCACGGGTTTGCAGGGCCAAGCGCAGGGCGGGTTGTCCGAGGGCATCTTTGGAAACGCCGACGAGTCTACCGGGAATTTGTCGCTTGTGTGCTTCTTTTGTGGCGAAGTAAGCAGCGTGAGGTCCGCCATAGCCTAGCGGTACGCCAAATCGCTGAGTGCTGCCGATCGCGATATCGGCACCAAATTCACCAGGTGGCTTGAGCAGGGTGAGGCTGACAAGATCAGCAGCGACCGTTACCAGTGCCCCGGCTGCGTGAGCACGATTCACAAATTCCTGATAATCAAAAATTGCGCCGTCCGTCGCCGGATATTGCAGGAGAACGCCAAAAATGGGGGAGTCAGGGGAATTAAATTCAAAGGTGCGGTGGTCGCCCACAATCACTTCGATTCCCAGGGGCAGGGCGCGGGTTTTTACAACATCGATCGTCTGCGGATGGCAGAGTTCTGACACCCAGAAAGCGTTCGCTTTGCCTTTGTGCAGCCCATAGCTCATCGCCATTGCTTCGGCGGCGGCAGTCGCTTCATCAAGCAGCGAGGCGTTGGCAATTTCCAGCCCGGTCAGATCGATCACCATCGTCTGAAAGTTGAGCAAAGCTTCCAAGCGTCCCTGAGCAATTTCGGGCTGATAGGGAGTGTACTGCGTGTACCAGCCGGGATTCTCCAGAATGTTGCGCTGAATCACCGGGGGCGTGATGCAGTTGGCATAGCCCATGCCGATAAATGATCGAAAAATTTTGTTTTTAGAAGCGATCGTCTTCAGGTTTGACAGTGCTTGTGCTTCGCTGCGCGGCTTGCCAATTTGCAGCGGACGCGCCAGCCGAATCGAGGCGGGAACTGCCTGAGCAATCAGGTGAGCCAGCGACTCAAATCCAAGTAGAGTCAGCATTTGCTGAATTTCAGCATCGCGAGGTCCAATGTGACGGGTCTCGAAGTCCGCAGGCAGATCCGGGAGCGCAGTACGGGCTTTCCCATTCTTCGCAGGGGCAGGCTCCGCTGCAATGTTGCCGTTGGACTCGATTTCAGACGCAGATTGGAGGTCGCGATAAAAGGCTGACGACATAGCAAAGAATAGGGCAGGGAATGGGATAGACAAGCGGCGAATAAACTGGCAGTGCGGAAGATTGCCCAAAAGGCTCATCAAACCGATGAGTGAGGTCGATCGCTTCTGCAACATTCTGCAACAAATATAGCGCAGGGAGCCAGGAGCCGTCTGCCAGAGAGCTACTCGCCCTCAACCTGGGCGCGATATGCGTCGGCGGTCATTGCATCTTCTAGCTCAGCGGCATCGTTGATTCGCACTTTCAGCATCCAGGCTTCGCCATAGGGATCATCGGACAGTTGCTCTGGGGTATCTAGCAGGGGATCATTGCGTTCCAGCACCGTTCCTGAAACTGGAGCAACCAGATCTTCAACCGCTTTGACCGATTCCACCGTACCAAATGCTTCGCCCTTGGTGAGTGCATCTCCAACTTCCGGCAATTCCAGAAATACGATGTCGCCGAGCTGATCGATTGCAAAGGCAGTAATGCCGATCGTGGCAACATCCCCATCAAGGCGGGCGTACTCGTGCGAGTCGCGATATTTCAGGTCTTCAGGATAGTCGAATGCCATAGGTTCCCTCTTCAGCTTCCTCGTAAAACGAAAATCGAGTCGTTCAAAAACTAGCACTACAATTAGCAATACAACTTGTGTCTGGCAAGCAGCACAGACACCATCCAACCTTACCCTAGAAGTATTGAATCCGTGGAGGGGTAGGCTGGAATTGGCAATTCCTGTTTCGAAGCATTGAGCCTGCGATCTTCGCATCAGTGCCTGCTGTTTTCGTGCATCACGTTTAGAAAAAGTTTATGGGCGTTCGCTATACCTACACCTATGGCAGCTTTCAGCTCTGTCATGGCAAAGCGTTTCCGTTTGGAGCATCGGTTGTCCCCGGCGGGGTGAATTTCTCGATTTACTCAAATCATGCGACTGCTGCAACCCTGGTGCTGTATCACAAGGGAGCCGCCGAACCCTTTGCTGAGATTCCCTTTTTGCGAGAGTTTCGGCTGGGCAACGTGGTGAGTATGGTCGTGCTGGATCTGGACTACGAAGATCTGGAATACGGCTATCGCATCGATGGTCCCTACATTCCGCGAGAAGGGCATCGGTTTGACTTCAGCAAGATTTTACTTGACCCCTACGCTCAGGCGATCGGTGGACGGGGAGTCTGGGGTGCAACGCCGCGAACCCAGGATCTCTATCCCTATCGCGCCCAGATTGCGACCGAGGATTTTAACTGGGAAGACGATCGCCCGCTCGAAATTCCTACCGAAGATCTGGTGATTTATGAAATGCATGTCCGGGGGTTTACGCGCCATGCTTCGTCGGGTGTGACCGCAGACAAACGGGGAACCTACGCCGGGCTGATCGAGAAGATTCCCCATCTGAAGGATCTGGGGGTAAACTGCGTCGAGCTGATGCCGATTTTTGAATTTGACGAGCTGGATAATCCCCGTCTCAATCCGCTGACAGGCGAACGATTATTCAACTACTGGGGGTATAGCACGATCGGGTTTTATGCACCCAAAGCAGCCTACGCCTCAGTACCCGGTCAGCAAGTCAATGAACTCAAAAACCTGATTAAAACGCTGCACCATCACGGCATTGAAGTGATTCTGGATGTCGTGTTTAACCACACCGCCGAAGGCAACGAGCAGGGGGCAACCATTTCGTTTCGCGGGCTGGACAACAAAACCTACTATATGTTGGCTCCCGATGGCAGCTATTACAACTTCAGCGGCTGCGGCAACACGCTCAACTGCAACCATCCGGTCGTGCGAAACTTTGTGCTGGACTGTTTGCGCTACTGGGCATCGGAATATCACATCGACGGCTTTCGGTTTGATCTGGCTTCAATTTTGGGACGTGCACCAAACGGGGAGCCGCTGATCAATCCGCCGCTGCTAGAAATCCTGGCTTATGATCCAGTGCTGGCAAAGTGCAAGCTGATCGCGGAAGCATGGGACGCAGGCGGTTTGTACCAGGTGGGGTCGTTTCCGCGCTATCACCAGCGTTGGGAAGAGTGGAACGGCAAATATCGCGACGCAATGCGAAAGTTTCTTAAGGGAGACGGTGGAGTCAGGGAGATTGCGCTGCGGCTGCAAGGTTCACCCGATCTCTACGCGAAATCTGGCGGGACGGTAGACAGCTCGGTGAATTTCATCACGGCACATGATGGGTTTACGCTGGTAGATTTGGTGTCTTATAACGAGAAACACAACGAGGCAAACGGCGAAAACAACCGGGACGGCGCAAACGACAACGAAAGCTGGAACTGTGGTGTGGAAGGCGTGACGGCTGACCCCGATATTCTCAATCTACGCCAGCGACAAATGCGAAACGCGATCGCCCTCCTGATGATGAGCCAGGGCATTCCCATGATTCTGATGGGTGATGAAATGGGTCGATCGCAGCAGGGCAACAACAACACCTACTGTCACGACTCAGAGCTGAACTGGCTCAACTGGAATCTGCTGAAAAGCAATCTGTCGTTCTTCCGCTTTGTGAAAAACTGCATTGCCTTTCGCCACGCCCATCCCATGCTGCGAAATCGGCAGTTCTTTACCGGGGAAGACTACATGGGCTATGGCTATCCCGACGTTAGCTGGCACGGTGTCGAAGCCTGGAAGCCAGACTGGGCAGATTACTGCCGCACGCTCGCCTTTCTGCTCTGCGGTAAATATGCCAAAGGCGGCACTGAACCCGATGATTTCATTTATGTGGCAATGAACACGCATTGGGAACCCCATTCCTTTGAGTTACCCCAACTGCCGATCGGCTTTAAGTGGCATACGTTTGTGAATACCTTTGCGAAATCACCGCAGGACATTTACGAACCTGGAACGGAACCGCCGATCGTGAATCCGAAGCAGATTTTCGTGGGAGAGCGAGCGATGGTGGTGTTGGTGGGGAGGTAGGAGGAAGTAAGGAGAGGCGTCGAAAAGTCTCTTACTAAACTTGATTATTTTTAATATTGCTTAGGATAATGTAATGATTGGTAACCGTGAATCAGGAGTTTTTCCGTGGCAGGATTTATTGGATTTATTAAGGGCTTATTTCGTTCTAAGCCGAAGGTTGAAGCCGTTGAATTACCTGCAACCGATGCCCCTCAACCGCAAAATAAAGCCGGTGTGTACTATCTCTCACCCGATGACGCCAGAACCTATGGCAATGTGGAATATATGCGATCGGTAAAATCGATTCGCCGTACGTTTTCGAAAAAGAAAGTCGGCGAAGACAATGAAATGATTCGCACGATTTCCGCACTGGAAATGCAAAAGGCAATGCAAAACGGTCAAGCTGTGCCGATGCAGCCCAGGTCAAATGGAACCGCGAATGGGGCGACGAATAGCTCGGTCAATGGCGCATCTACTCCGGCTCCTAAAGCAGCTGAAACTCCCACAAATACTGAGCGTCGTCGGGCAGATGGCGACATGGATATGTTTCGTAATATGGCACGCGATCTGAAAAAACGCTAATCTTCCGTTGCGGGAAACCTTCTAAGGTAATCTGAAAACTGGAGCGTTCATTAACGAGGAGTCACCCTTTGGAACGGACATTTCTTGCTGTAAAACCCGACGGTGTGCAGCGTGCGATCGTTGGCGACATCATTCGTCGTTTTGAAACCAAAGGCTTTACCTTAGTAGGGTTAAAGCTTGTGAAACCCAGTCGAGAACTCGCAGAACAGCATTACGGTGTCCACCGGGAAAGACCTTTTTTCGCTGGACTGGTCGAGTTCATCACTTCGGGTCCAGTTGTAGCAATGGTTTGGGAAGGCGATGGTGTGATTGCGGCTGCCCGCAAACTGATCGGCGCAACCAATCCGCTAAACGCTGAACCTGGCACGATTCGCGGCGACTACGGCGTCAGCATCGGACGGAATATCATTCACGGCTCTGATGCACCCGAAACTGCACAGCAGGAGATTAGCCTCTGGTTCAAGGACGAAGAACTGGTTTCTTGGCAGCCGACGATCACGCCCTGGCTGTACGAATAGGGTTACTTTAATCTAGTTCTATTGATTCTGGCAGTTTTTCCAAAATTGATTGCTTAGAATCAACATTAAATACCCCCTTTCCGATTCACAGGCGAGGGGGTTTATCATGCGGCAGGTTGTCAATTTGCTTATCTTCTTTTGCCTATCCAGTGTGGCGTTGGCAAAATCCGTCATGATAGACAAGATCGATCGCTTTATTCGCTATGACTGAAAAGCCGTATAAGCTGCTGTTTGTTTGCCTAGGAAATATCTGTCGATCGCCTTCTGCCGAAAACATCATGAATTACCTGATTCGGCAGCGGGGGCTTCAGGAGCAAATAATCTGTGACTCGGCTGGCACTTCGAGCTATCACATTGGTAGTTCGCCCGATCGCCGGATGACGGCTGCTGCTGCCCGACGTGGGATTGTGCTGGAAGGACGCGCTCGCCAGTTCAAGCCGCGGGATCTGGAGGAGTTTGATTTAATTCTGGCGATGGATAAGGACAATTACGCTGATATTTTGTCCCTTGATCCAGAAGGAGCCTATCACGACAAGGTAAAGCTGATGTGCGACTTTTGCCGTCATCACCGCGATCGCGAAGTGCCTGACCCCTACTACGGCGGCGAGTCAGGCTTTAACGATGTAATTGATTTGCTGCTCGATGCCTGTGAGGGATTGCTCGCCCAGATTACTCAGCCAGATTTCCAGCAGAAATTCTAAAAATCAGGCTCTTTTCTTAGCTTTGCGATAACGGATAAACCAGACGATCGCCCCTACCGCAACTACAAGCAGCGCAATCTTGGAAACCGGGGCCAAATACTCCTCGACGAGCGTATAGTTATCGCCCAACACATATCCGGTAAAGGTCAGCAGGGATACCCATGCCAGCGTTCCTAGCGTTGAAAAAATTAGGAACGGTGCAAGTCGCATTTCGCTAAAGCCTGCGGGCAGGGAAATCAGCGTACGAATCCCGGGAACCAACCGCCCGAAGAAGACTGCCTTTGTGCCGTGGCGATAAAACCAGTGCTGCGATTTGGTTACTTCCTCTGATGAAATGCCCAGCCATTTGCCGTGGCGATCGAGCCAGCCTTTGATTCGCTCTTCGCCCAGGATTTTGCCCAGGTAATACCAGGGAATTGCGCCCACCATCGTGCCCACGACTCCGGCAAGCACAGCGGGAACAAAGCTCATTTTGCCCTGAGCCACCGTGAATCCGGCAAGCGGCATGATTAGCTCAGACGGAATTGGCGGAAACAAATTTTCCAGGAACATGAGCAGCGCGATTCCCACATAGCCGAGGGAATTCATAGTGTTCGTAATCCATTCAGCCATGAGCAGGTTCCTTTTTGGTGCGACGATAGCGATCGTATGAAAAAGGGCAGGCAATCTGCCCACCCCTTGTTTAGCGATTCACATTCACAAATTAGGTTCCGGACGTCCAGGAGTTGATGTACTCCGTCTGTTCTGGCGTGAGCGAATCAATCAAGATGCCCATTGCCTGAAGCTTCAGCCGTGCAATTTCCTGATCTACCTCAGTCGGAATCGAGTGCAGACCCGGCTCCAGATTGCCCTTGTTCTTGACCAGATATTCGCAGGCAAGTGCCTGGTTTGCAAAGCTCATATCCATCACCGCGCTGGGGTGCCCTTCAGCGGCTGCCAGGTTCACCAGACGACCTTCGCCCAGCACAACGACCGATTTGCCACTCTTTAGGCGATACTCTTCTGTAAAGTTGCGAACGACTTTCACTTCGTTTGCCATCTCCTGAAGCGATTTCAGATCGATTTCAATATCAAAGTGACCGGAGTTGCAAACGATCGCCCCATCTTTCATGGCGGCAAAATGCTCACCGCGAATGACGTGCTTATTGCCCGTAACGGTGATAAAGATATCGCCCTGAGCCGCCGCTTCGTTCATCGGCATCACGCGGAAACCATCCATTACCGCTTCGATCGCCTTAATCGGGTCAATTTCCGTCACGATCACGTTTGCGCCCATCCCTCGCGCCCGCAGTGCCGTTCCCTTACCGCACCAGCCGTAGCCTGCCACTACAATGGTCTTGCCTGCCAGCAGAATATTGGTGGCGCGGACGATGCCATCAAGGGTCGATTGACCTGTGCCGTAGCGGTTGTCAAAGAAGTGCTTGGTGTCTGCGTCATTGACGTTCATCGCCGGGAAGGTAAGAACCCCGTCCCGGAACATGGCACGCAGGCGCACAATTCCCGTCGTGGTTTCCTCGGTTGTGCCAATCAGGTCAGCAATTTGCTCCTGGCGTTCCTGGATCAGCGTTGCAACTACATCACTGCCGTCATCGATGATGATATTGGGGCGATGGTCAAGGGCAGTCCGCACATGGCGATGATAGGTTGCGTTGTCTTCCCCTTTGATTGCAAACACAGAAATTCCGTGATCCACGACTAGACTCGCCGCTACATCGTCCTGCGTCGAAAGCGGATTGCTAGCAATCAGCAGCGCATCCGCTCCGCCGTTTTTGAGGGCGATCGCCAGGTGAGCTGTTTCTGTGGTGACATGGCAGCAAGCAACCAGCCGAATTCCGGCAAAAGGCTTTTCCTGGGCAAATCGCTCCTGAATCTGCTTCAGCACGGGCATTTCGCGCCCTGCCCACTCGATTCTCTGTTTGCCTAAGGGGGCGAGGGATAAATCTTTAACGTCGTTTTTGACTTGAGTGGCTGTTGTCATGCGCCTCTTTGCAATTGTTTACGCGGGAAATCATCTTCACTAGCTTAACCGATCGATAGAGGAGAAATGTCTACTCATTGGACTTTGCGCTGGTCTGGCTCCTGGCTTTCAACGTTTCGAGATCTTGCCGCACCCGATCGAATCCGGCGACATTGTCTTGCGCTAGATACTGCTCGCTGGCTTGCAGTAAATCCCCGATCGCTTCATTAAGCTGACGCAGATTTGCCGTTGCCCGACCGCGATTATGGTACGCCTCTGCGAAACCAGGGTCAAGCTGAATCGCCCGCCGAAAGCAGTCGATCGCCTGGCGATATTGGTTCGCCCCAAAGGCAGTACAGCCTTTTTCAAACTGGAGTGCAGCCTCCTCGTTCAGGGTGGGCGGCGTGGGGCAAATCGCTTCTGCAAAAATGATTTCTAAACTGCCCCTTCCTCGATATGCCCGCACCATTGACCCCAGCCCAAAGGCAAAGATGAGCGTGATGAAGAGGAGCCAGAGGATGAAGGGAAGGGGTTCCATAAGGGGGAGTGGAGAAATGGGGCAAGGGTTGTGGAACGGGAAGTTTAGGGTGAGTCGCTTGTTTTTTAAGCGGATGGGGAAGGGTGAAAGGTTTGTGGGGGAGCCTTAGAGAGATCAACGCTAATTCGTCAAGTCTTCCCAATCCCATTCCTGCACTAAGCCCCTCATTCCCTCACCGTCTCCGCTTCCAGTCTCCTTCATCCTCATCAATGAAATCCCAATCTTCCTCATCTGAATTAGCCGCACGAGAAGGCGGAGGCGGAGAAACTTCTTCAGGATCAGGGCGAAACGGTGGGGTAATCACTCGAAACTCGGCATCGTAGACGCTGTTGCTGCGCGATGGGGGCGGTTCGTCTTCGATCGGTTCTTCAGGCGGACGATAGCTGTAAGAATAGACAGAACCCGATTGCGATCGGCTCATGGGCTGCTGATCAGTTTCAAACTCAGTGCGAGGCTCAAAGCCTTTGCGATAGGGGATTGGCTCGGCATCCGGAGGCGGCTGACGACGAGGAGCGTCTTCATAGCCCTGCCAGTCTTGCCAGGCGGGGTCTTCTCGATCGCGCGCGGGAGTTTGTGCGCCTTGGAAGGGGGTAGAGCGAGGGGCGGGTTCTTCCCAGTCATCCCAGGCAGCAGAATCCTGTGCTGGCGCGTCCCAATCATCGCTGCGATTGCTGGGCTTACGAGGAGTCGATCGCCCTGTTTCTGTCGAAGCGGCTGACCATCCTCCGGTGCGAAAGCGGCGAAAACGATCGCCGATCGGACGATTCTCCGGTCGAGGAGCCGCAGCAACCCGCTTCACCGGACGGGAGAGCTCGATTAAGCCTGCCATTACAATCGTTGTCAATGCGCCTGCCCCGATCGCCCCAATCACCCAAAAGGCAAGCGGAATCGCCAGGGTCGGGACTCCCAAAATGACCAGCGGCACAGGAGCCAGGTTTTGGACTGCAAAGAGGGCAAGGCTCCCCAGAATAGCAAGCAGGAGCAGGAGTCGAATCATGGGCAGGGTTTTGCTGAGCGATTTTGTCTCAAGTCTATCTTTCTTGAGGAAATTCCCTGCATTAAGAGTCGATGGGTTCGGCTTCTGCCACACCGCGTCCCTGCCATCGCTTAAGGGGAACGCAGTCTAGGTTGAACTGATCGAGGGCACGGGCAATCACAAAATCCACCAGATCCTCGATCGTCTGCGGATGGTGATACCAGGCAGGAATAGCAGGCACAATTCTGGCTCCGGCTTCGGCAAGCGTGGTGAGATTTCGCAGGTGAATCAGGCTAAAAGGCGTTTCACGCGGCACAATCACGAGTTTGCGACCTTCTTTAAGCTGCACATCGGCGGCACGTTCCAGCAAATCGGCACTCAGTCCGGCTGCCAGCTTGCCCACGGTACTCATGCTGCACGGCAAAATCACCATGCCCAGGGTACGAAACGAACCGCTGGCAATATTGGCTCCCACATCGCCCCAGGGATGACAGCGCAGTTTGCCTCCGGTTTCAATCCCTGCCTGCTGTCGCCAAAACTGCTCTTGCTGAACTGGCTCAACGGGCATTCGGATCTGGTGTTCTGCCTGCCAGACCATGTAGGTCGATTTGGATGCGACTAGCTCGATCGCATAATCTGCCTGCAAGAGAAACTTGAGGGCACGCACCGCATAGATTAAGCCCGAAGCACCCGTTACGCCCAGAATGAGCGGCAGAGATGGAGAAGACGAAGAATTAGACACAGGAATTGAAGTTGTTACACTTCTTCATCTTGACACTTCCAGGCGGTTCGAGGAGGAATCTTCCAGGGATGCTTATCCTCGTCATTCATATAATCCATGCTTTATCCTCTGCCCGATCGCGCCCTATTGTTCTCTTTTTTTCTCTTTTACTCTTCTAGCTCTGCTTCTTCTAGCTCTGCTTCTTCTAGCTCTGCTTCCAGTTCCAGCATTTCTTCCGGTAGCTCGGCTTCTTCAGCAGACACAGGCTCATCCAGTTCTTCTTCGGTTGCCTGACTACCGCCACCCACAGCCACCAGGTCAATCTGCTGACGATAGTAGTCCACGCTCTTGACCTGCACTTCGACGCGATCGCCCAACTTATACTGCTTGCGATTTTTGCGACCGACGAGCTTTTGCTGTCGCGATCGATATTCGTACCAGTCATCCTTCAGCGAACTGACGTGAACCAGACCCTCGACAAGCAGCTCTTCGATTTCCACAAAGAAACCGTAGGACTGTACCCCCGTAATCAGCCCGTGAAAGACTTTGCCCGTATGCTGCTGCATAAACTCGGCTTTTTTTAGCCCTTCCAGATCGGCTTCGGCTTCCTGCGCCAGCTTTTCCTGCTCGGTCAGATGCACGACAACGGCGGCAAATCTTTCTTCCAGCTCTGCCTGAAGGTCGGTAGGCAATACGTTCCAGGAAATTTTGCCGTGGCACGAACTGCTTCTCAGGTTAACCCGATCCTTCGATCGCGTGGTGCGTCGATCGCGTCCGTGTTCAAAGATGGCGTGGATAACGCGATGCACCAGCAGATCCGGGTAGCGACGCAGGGGTGAAGTGAAGTGGGCATAGCCCTTTTCTAGTGCCAAGCCAAAGTGAGGGCCCGGCATGGTGCTGTAGACCGCAGGCTTGAAGGTGGACAGGAGCAGATAGGTCAGCACTTTTTCGGTCTTCGATTCGGCAAATTCCTGCACTAATCGCTGATAGTCCCGCGAATGTACTGCGTCCTCCTGTGCCAGATGAGCATCAATGCCCATATTGCTGACTAGTTTGAGCAACTCCTGCACATCGCTAGGATCGGGAGTGCGGTGAACCCGGTAGATCGCTGGAACTTGCAGCTCGATCAGGTGGGAGGCAACAAGCTGATTTGCCAACAGCATCAGTTCTGTGACGATCGATCGGGCAGGCAGAAAGGCAGACACCACCATTGCACCCAGTGCCCCTTCGTCGTCGTACTGAAACTTGGTCGAAAGAAACTGGCTCAGTTCCGGGTTTGCCTCATCAGGAAAGACTTTTTCCGGCAGATTGAGGTCAAACGCACCCCGGTTGTGCCGCTGGGCACGAATCGCCTGGCTCAGCTTAAAGAGCTGATCGAGCATTTCAAACACCGCCTGGTATGGCTCTAGTTCCTCCAAAGGTGGGAGCGGATAGGCAGGAGGACGGGCAGCCGCCGCTTCGGGAGAGTCGTGCCGCTGCACGATCGCCTGCACTTGCTGATAGTCGAGCCGATGATCAACTCGGATCGCGGTGGGCTGAAGCTCAAACTCCTGCACCTCACCCTGACCATTCACACGAATCAGCACCGAAACTGCCAATCGGTCTTGCTCTGGAGCCAGCGAACAGGATTGATGCACCCGCTCTGGCAGCATCCGAATCACTTCATCGCCCAGATAAATCGAGGTGCCCCGTCGTCGCGCTTCGATGTCCAGCTCGGTGTCTGGCTCGATGTAGTAGGAGATATCGGCGATATGAATGCCGACCAGCCACTCGTCATCCCCAATTTTCTCCAGCGTCAGCGCGTCGTCGATCGCATGACCCGCCGTTTTGCCGTCGATCGTAATCGTGGGCAGATCGCGCAAATCGACCCGTCCTTTGAAGTCCGCTTTTCGCAGTTTGTTGGGCAACCCTTTGGCAGCTTGCAGCACGGCTTCGGGAAAATCACGCGGCAGATCGTGCTTACAGCAGACAATCACATATTCAGAAGCCGCCTGAGCGTCACTGCCCAGCACCAGCGCAAGCTTGCCCAACGGTGGATGGGAGCCAAGCGGATAGCGCACAATTTCCACGTGAGCCAACTGGTCGATCGCTTCCTCTAAATTCGTGCCGTTGGCTTTTAGCTCGACCTCAAATAGCAGGCGATCGTCGAGCGGCGTAGCTCGAAAGCTTTCTTCCGCCTGTTTCACCCGCGCCAGAATCGAAGAATTTGCCCGATCGAGAATCAGCCGCACTTCGCCTTCGGGACTGCGACGACGGGTTCCTTCTTTTGTGACTTTCACCAAAACGCGATCGCCATTCCAGGCGCTATTCAGGTGAGATTCGCGAATGTAGATATCTTCCGATCCTTCCACATCCTGAATCGCGAAGCAAAAACCTTTACTAGAGCAGCGCAGTTTGCCCTCGACCACATCGTCTTCAAAAATGCGGCGATATTTGCCCCGATCCTTCACCAGGATGCCGACCCGTTCTAAAGCATCTAGCACGATTTGCAGCCTGCGAATGCTCGCTTCATCCTTGCAGTTCAGCTTTTTTTCCAGTGCTTTCGGCGCAACCAGCTTATCGTCTGTAAAGTTTGCGAGTAGCTCGGCAATTGTGAATTCCATGTAGCGACTGATCCTCAATGGGGTGGGGGGTTCCCTAACCGGGTCAACCTGGCTAGCTGCATAGACCGTTCAGCAAGCAGCAGGTTTTAGTAGCTCGGTCTGGTGCGCCAAGCTCAGAAATCAGAATTTCCTGGAGGGCTCAGCCATTACCTGTTGCGCTTCAACCACTGCTCTCCACTCTGAACATTAGAGCGAATCACAGATTCTGCAATGATTTTGTACCGATCGACCTGCTCAGCCGGAAGGAAATCTCAAAAACTCATCGGCGTGAGCTTCGATCGATTTCATTTCTCGACTAAACCCTGGGTCGCGAAGTTTCACATTCAGACCGACTGCTTTCCGAGCCATCTTCCCTTTGCACTGCTACACTCCGTCCAGCTTTCTAGCAAGATGCCTCTAGCAAGATGTCATAGTTGCCGTAAAGCCAGATCGTTCAGGAGGCGTATCAGTAGAGTATGGAAAGCAAAACGGGAATTGAAGCGAGTGCTAAACTTGACCATTTTTTGCACCAACTTTATTCTATGCACAATTTGCAATCGGAACATAGAGCGAAAGCAGAATTTTTAACGCTGCCCCGTCACGATATAAGCAACTCGCTTACCAATATTGGTGGCATGGTCTGCCATTCGCTCTAAATGACGAATCACCAGCACCAGCAGCACGATCGGCTCAATAACGCCGGGTACATCCGTCTGGTGTGCCAGCAGGTTGTAGAGCGAAGCATAATCATCATCAACCGCATCATCTTTCATCTTAATATCTAACCCAGACTCAGCATCCAGGTCAGATAGCGCAGCCAGCCCCATCGCCAGCATTGCCCGACAGCGATCGAGCATCACTTTCACCCGCTCCATACAGGAATGCACCGGATAGGGAAACAGCTTAATTGCAATCTCGCCCAAATCTTCGGCGTAGTCTCCAATTCGCTCCAGGTCGCGAACAAGCTGCATCATTGCGCTGAGCAGGCGCAGGTCTTGCGTCACCGGAGATTGAAGTGCCATTAAGTTGACGCAGTCCAGCTCAATCTGGCGATAAAGCTGGTCGATTTGTTTGTCCTGAATTGCAATTTGCTGCGCGGCTTCCAGGTCACGATCGAACAATGCTCTGCGTGCCAGCCAGCAGGAATTTTCCACCAAAGCACCCATCCGCAGCACATCTCGCTGCACACGCCTTAGCTGACGCTCAAACTGAAGTCGGGTAGGTTTAGCACTTTCCAAGCGAGGATTTAACCGGGAGGGTAGAGTGAAATTAAAGTCAAACATATTTAGAACTGATGATGCCTCATCTTTTCGTGGCTTGCCACTTTAGAGAGGGGTATTTTACTAATACGGTTTGCTGTTAGGGATGGGTTGCACTGGACTGCGCTGGATTACACGATCGCTTCTGTTACATCATGTGACAAATCATTCCGAAATGCAGTGATTTAGCCGACATTAATGTAGCGTTGGTCTGCGTTTACACTCGTAAACCGCGCTAATTTCGCATTGATCATCCCATCAATCTTCATATCAGGAGTCCTTTAGCTTATGTCACTATCGGATACTCAAGTCTATGTTGCCCTGGTTATTGCCCTCATTCCCGCTGTGATGGCATTCCGCCTGTCCACTGAACTGTACAAGTAAACAGAACAGTTTAATAAGACAGTAAACGGGACAGGGAAGCAGGGACGATTAGACGATCGTTACCTTGCCGAACAACCTGCCTGGAGCGCACACTGGTACTTCGGGTTAAATCTAAGCTCAATCTAAACTTCAACAGAGAGTTGTCTACGAGCATTCGTCTGCGATCGATTTTTTCGATTTCGGGATGAGGCTTTGGGATAGCTCTCTGTTTTGCATGAAGTGTCTTACTGAGTTTTGCATGAATGTCTTACTGAAAATGTTCTACACGATGCTTGAAAAGCATCAAACAAAAGGGCTGCATTGTTCCCTAAATTCCCAACTTCGGGAAACTTTGAGATACAAATCAGGGAAACTCGCTGGAATTCAGGTGAGAGAGACAATTTAGGTTTCAGGAATAACTTGTTAAAACAGCTGCTTATATTTAGAAACGCCATCGCTTCAGAAACTTAACCACACCTGATAATTAGTGCCTGTGCTTCACTTAATCCGTGTAATACGTATGCTTAGTACGTGGATAATTTTGTGTTTTGAGTATCACTTGAATTTAGTGCAAATGTATTAATTACAAGTAGTTCAAACGTATTAGATTATTCAAGCTAATGCTGTTTAAAGAAAAAGAACAAAAAAATATTTTTCCTGGCGAAATCAGTGCTAGAACTAAGCTAAAGTTAGGCTGCTGTCTTTATTTCTCCTGGTCGAGCGATCGAGAAAAGAGGCGATTGGTTGGTTAGTAATGTCTAGCCAATAAAGCTCAGATTAAATCTATCAAAAGGCATTGACCCTGTTAGAATTTCGCGCTTCAATGGGGCTTTGATTTATGAGCTTTGATAGAGCCCGTGGCAAGCGGGGCATATTAGCTTAATTAAAGCGACTGAGTTAAAGCGACAGAATCGATCGAACTGCTCCTGTTACGAAATAGCGACGTTGTATGAATGCACTTCAACCTTTGCCACCTGCTGCCTCCCCACCTCAGCGTCGAGTAAAACCACGTTTGCGGCAGCGTCCTCGCCCCCGATCGCATCAGACGGTGGTGACAGAAATTACGGTGAAGCTAGCAGTCAACGGGCTACTGGCAGGAGTTGCAATCATTGCATTAGCAAAGCTGATTCCCTACAACCTTCAGCAGCGAGAAGAGTTGAGCCAGCTCCAAGCTGAAGTCACAGAAGTTCAACAGCGCGTTGATATCTTGCAGGCAGATCTCGATCGCCAGCTTGACCCGCAGCAGGCGAGCAGCATTATGCAGGAACAAAGCTATCGGGTTGATCCCAATCAGCGGCAGGTTGTTTGGTTAACTCCGAGCACCGAAACTGCACAGAATTCCTCAGAAGCTTCGCAAGAACCCCTCCAGCAGGGTGCCACTCATTCAACCGATCAAGCTGTTCCGCAACAGGCAGAAACCGACTCGGCAAGATATCACACCGCAGCCTACCGCAACTTGCAGGCACGCTAACCGTCTGTTGCAGACATTTCAAATTTTCTCACGGTGGGTTCGCTGTTCATCCCGCTTGCAGTTCAGTCAATCGTTAGAATTCAACTCGCACTGCCTCAATTGCAATAATTGCAATTCAAATCGCATTCTAAACAAGCAATTAATTAAAAAATTAAACCCAGCAATCAATTAATAGCGAATGCGGGGATCAATATAGGCATTGATAATGTCGATCGCAATACTAGCAAACACCACAATCACCGAGAAGAACACCATCACCCCCTGCACCACTGGATAATCGCGCTGGGAAATTGCCTCATATAGCCGATTTGCTAGACCGGGCCATGAGAAAGTTACTTCAGTCAAAATCGCGCCGCCCAACAGAGAAGCAAAGGTCAGCCCCAGAACTGTAATCACCGGAATCATGGCATTTTTTAGCGCGTGTGCCACAACGATTCGTCGTTCTGGAATGCCCCTTGCTCGTGCCGCCTCGACATAATCTGCCTTCAACGTTTGCTTCAGGTTGACCCGCACCATGCGCTCAAAAATGCCGCTTAGCAGCAGTCCCAAAGTCAGACTTGGTAGAGTCAGATAATAAAGGCTAGTCAAAAACTGCGCGAAACTGCCGCTCAGCAGACTGTCGATCGTATAAAGTCCCGTCAGGGCAGGCGGCGGCTGGATTGATAAGGGAAAGCGAGTGCCGATCGGAAACCATTGAAGCTGCACCGCAAACACAAGCTGCAACAGCATTCCAAACCAGTACATCGGCACGGCATAAGTAAAAATGCCAAAGAGTCTTCCCCCCACATCGATCGGCGTGTTCGGCTTTGAGGCTGCCAGTGCCCCGATCGTTACCCCAACCACGACCGAAACAATCATGCTAAACAAAGTTAGCTCCACCGTTGCCGGAAAATGTGCCCCAATAATATTCCAGACCGACTGACCCTGGCTGGTCAACGAAGTGCCCAGATCCAGCCGCAGCAAATCCCCCAGATAGTGCAAATACTGAAGCCACAAAGGAGCATCTAATCCCAGGTTTGTCCTGAGTTCTTGCTTAGCCGCTTCCGAAGCACGCGGACCTAGCAGCACATCGATCGGATCACCAGGAGTCGATCGCAGCAGCAGAAAGATCAGCGTGGTGATCGTCCAGATCATGAGCGGCGCGAGCAGCAGGCGGGAGAAGACGTAGGTGCGGAGGGCGGTGGAGCGGGACATTTTGGGGTAAAGGAGTGAAGGGGTAGAGGAGTGATGAGTGGGGAATAAGTTAGGGATGGAGCCAGGAATCAATGCAGCTTTTTACATGCTCTGGGTACTCATCCCCCCACCTACTTCTTGATCTGCCACAGCAAAAACTGCTGCGTCGGCTGAATGCTAACGCCCTGGAGATTGCCTTTAGCAAACACATAGTCCTTGCTTTGCCAGAGGGGGATGTAGGGCACGTCGGTGGCTGAGAGATCCTGAAGCTGCCCCAAGAGCTGGTCGCGGGCTTTAGGGTCTTGTTCGATGCGCTGCTGTTCTACCAGTTTGTTTGCTCGATCGCTGAAGTAGAAAGAGCCTCCAGCCTGGCTTTGACCTTCCTGACAGCCCGCCGCCGCAGAGCCTTTGTCGCAGGAAAGGAAGGGCTGGACGAAGGTATCAGCATCGTAGAAATCGGGATACCAGTCGAGCAGCACCGTAGGATAGGTTCCTTTGTCAAGGTTGTCGAACAGGGTGGCGGACTCAACGCTGTCCAGCTTGACGTTGACCAGTCCGGGCAGGTTTTGCTCGATCGCCGCTTTCAGAGTCGATGCAATGAGATTGCGCGTGGTGGAAGTTGAGGAATACCAGATTTCTAAATCGAGCGGATTTGCTTCAGTAATTCCGGCTTCTTGCAGCAGCGTTTTAGCTTTCTCGTAGTTGCCGTCGCCGTACTGCGTCTCAAATACAGGCTTGGATACTGGAAATGTGTTGGGAACGAGGCTATAGAGGGGTTCTGCCTGTCCTTGAAAAACACGATCGACTAACAGCTTGCGATCGATCAGGGCGGCGATCGCCTGCCGCACTTTCACGTTGTCCAGAGGTTTGGCTTTCTGGTTGAGCACCATGTAGTTGATCGTATTCGTGCCCGCCTCGATCACCTGCCAGCCGCCTTTATCTTTTTCGCTCACCAGACTGCGGATCTGATCGGGGTCAAGGGTTTGATAGGCAACATCGAGTCCGCCCGTGCGGAAGGTGTTATACAGGTTCGCCGGACTGCTGATGACCTGGATATCAACGCCCTGATTGGCAGGTTTATCGCCCCAGTAATTTTCGTTCACGTCCAACCGCACGGAGTCTGTGCCGAACTGCGCCAGCTTATACGGACCCGTGCCCACAAACGTATCGGGCTTAAATTTGCCGGCGCCAAGCTCATAGGCTTTAGGAGAAACCGGAGTCATCCCCGAAAAAGTCAGCATGGCGGGAAAGGCGGCAAAAGGCTGCTTGAGTTTGATCGTGAGTTCACTCGTGCCCGTTGCGGTAACGGTGTCAATTCTGTCGGACATCAGGAAGGCAGGTCGTCCGCCATTCTCGATGAATCGCTGGATTGAAAATGCCATCGCCTCGGCATTAAACGGTTCGCCGTCGTGGAACGTGACCCCTTCGCGCAAGGGAATTGTGTAGGTCAAGCCATCGCTGCTGACTTCGGGCAGGGCAGACGCAAGCTGAGGCACTAGCTCAGTCGTTCCCGATTTGTAGGTATAAAGCCGATCGCCCAGGTTATAAAGCAAAATGCCGGGAAACGTTTCATAGGCATCAGCAGGATCGATCGTCCGCACCTCCAAGGTTGTGCCCATTGTCACCCGCCCATTTCCAGTGTCGCCTGCCGAAGTTGAAGCAACGGGCTGAGTCCGTCCACAGCTCACCGACAGCACCAGGCAAACGGTGAAGAGCCCGGCGAATTGAAGCCAGCGGCGGCGATTGCTCCGCAGTTGCAAAATGTTTTTCCCAATGGAACGCCACAATCCAAGTTTCATCATCCTTCCCCTTCCCTTGAGTTCAGTCGGGCGCGATGCAATAGTTCCTCTGAGGGAGATCGATCGCAGCCTCTGACTCACACTTTATACAATGCGAAGTCCAATTACTCAATCGCAAGTTTATCGATCGCTAAAGAAAGAGGAACTAACTTCAAGAGAAAAATTGCAGCAGCACTTAGAGGCGGCTTGAGAAGAAACGATGGATGTGCAAGTCCTCGCCCGATCCCCATCCCTCAAAGAAAGGGACCGAACCCCTGACACCTAACCTTGCCGAAACAGACGTCTGAAACAGACTAAATTGAGTAGTAGAGCGGAAACGCCTTTGCTTCCTTGGGCTTCACATACACGCGCTGACTGGGAGCAAGGTTTAATTCATCAAATCGTTCTCGCGTCAAGTGAGCCGTGACAACTTGTCCATCATCAAGGGTTAGCTCTGCCTGAATCTCCCAACCCAGATGAATAATGCGGCTGACTCGTGCAGGCGTAGAAGTGCCGTTTGGATTCACGTCGATCAAAACATCTTGAGGACGTAAAAAGACTTCGGGATGAGGAGAGTCAAAGCCGTTCGCTGCAAAAATGCGGGAGGTGCTGGGCAGCACGTTGACCGGACCAATAAAGCTCATGACAAATGCAGAAGCCGGATGGTCGTAGATTTGGGCAGGCGTACCAACCTGCTCAACTTTGCCCTCGTTCATCACCACAATTTCATCAGAAACTTCCATCGCTTCTTCCTGATCGTGGGTTACAAAAACTGTTGTGACGTGAACTTCATCGTGCAGACGGCGCAGCCATACCCGCAGATCCTTTCGCACCCGTGCATCCAGTGCGCCAAACGGCTCATCTAGCAGCAGAACTTTTGGTTCAACCGCTAGTGCCCGTGCCAGAGCGACCCGCTGCCGCTGCCCCCCGGAAAGCTGACTGGGATACCGATCGCCCAATCCGCTCAACTGCACTAGATCAAGCAATTCTTCAACGCGATGCTTAATCTTCGCCTTAGGATACTTTTGAATCTCCAATCCGAAGGCGATATTCTTGCGGACGGTCATATGCTTAAACAGGGCATAGTGCTGGAACACAAAGCCAATATTGCGCTCCTGCACCGTTTGGTAAGTGGCATCCCGACCTGTGAGAAAAACTCGCCCGGAGTCGGGCATTTCCAAACCTGCGATCAACCGGAGCAGCGTTGACTTCCCGGAACCCGAAGGACCTAGCAGAGCAACCAGCGAGCCAGTTTTGATTTCCAGACTCACTTCCGTGACTGCCTGAAAGTCACCGAATCCTTTGGATACCTTTTCAACAACAATTCCCACGACAACTGACCTCTGTTATGAAATTGGGGGAGAGCAATCCAGAAACAATCCAGCAAACAAACAATCCAGCAAAATAATTAAGCAATCAATGCCTGTCCGACGATCGCACTGCTTTTGATTCGAACCGACCAGCACCAGGCTCGACCCATTCAGCCCGCTCAGATTCAGGACAATGCACCACAATGAAATGCACCACAGTGAACTGTTATTTAACTGTTATTTATTATATTAATTCCCACTTTATCGCTGTACTTACTGTAGTTTTTATAGCACGTCTGACTGACCATACTGCGATTTTTCTGAAATGCTTGCGTGGCTAAAGCCGATCGCCTCTTAAGGACACCCTCAGGACACCCTGAGGCACCTTCGAACGATGACTGTCTACAGCTGTTTCCCCATCGTGAAGTCATATGTAAAGTTCTGTAAAGGGTAAAAGACTGTTTATCATAAGGTAAAAGCACCCTCCTGCCTGAATCAATGCTTAGCCGGATTAAAGATATCGCCGATCGCCTTGCTCCTCGCTTGATTGAAATTCGTCGGCATCTGCATAGCCATCCAGAGCTAAGCGGTCAGGAGTATCAGACAGCAGCTTATGCGGCAGGAGTTCTGTCTTCCTGCGGGCTGCACGTTCAGGAACTGGTCGGCAAAACGGGCGTTGTGGGTCACTTAAGCGGAGATGGAACCGATTCTCGTTTGCTGGGAATTCGGGCAGATATGGATGCCCTGCCGATTCAGGAGCGAACCGGACTGGAATTTGCTTCCCATCAACCCGGAATTATGCACGCCTGCGGTCATGATGTCCATACCACGGTGGGACTGGGCACGGCGATGATTTTGTCCCAGCTTGGGCAACTGCTTCCCGGCACGATTCGCTTTTTGTTTCAGCCTGCCGAAGAAACTGCTCAAGGCGCAAGCTGGATGATTCGCGATCGCGTGATGGAAGATATTGACGCGATTCTGGCAACTCATGTATTTCCGACGATTCCCGGCGGTTCGATTGGCATTCGCTATGGCGCACTCACGGCGGCAGCAGACGATCTGGAAATTACCATTGTTGGCGAATCTGGACATGGGGCGCGTCCGCACGAGGCGATCGATGCGATTTGGATTGCGTCTCAAGTCATCACGAGCTTACAACAGGCAATCAGCCGTACCCAAAATCCGCTGCGTCCCGTGGTGCTGACGATCGGACAAATTAACGGCGGACGTGCACCCAATGTGATTGCAGATCAGGTACGCTTGCTGGGAACGGTTCGATCGCTTCATCCCGAAACCAGTGCTGCGTTACCAAGCTGGATCGAGGGCATTGTGTCACATGTGTGTCAGACGTACGGAGCAAAATATGAAATAAGCTACCGTCACGGCGTTCCCTCGGTGCAAAACGACCCTTACCTGACCAAAATCGTCGAGGACGCCGCTCAGGAAGCTTGGGGCAGCGATCGAGTGCAGCTTTTAATGGAGCCGTCACTAGGAGCAGAAGATTTCGCGCTCTATCTGAACCACGCGCCTGGCACAATGTTTCGACTGGGAGTTGGCTTTGCCGATCGCACTAATTACCCCCTGCATCACCCGCAGTTTCAGGTCAACGAAGCGGCGATCGTCACTGGGGTTGTCACGATGGCGTATGCGGCTTACAAATATTGGTACGAGTGATGATTTGCGCGGATATTTGGTGCGGAGATTTTTGTGCCAGTAGATTTGTGCCGATATAAATGCCGCGCTAGATAGACGATCGCTCCCAGATGCCCCTGCTAAATTGGTTTGAACTGTTTACCCTTCAGTCACTATGGCTGCATCCCAACCCCTTACCGGAATTGAACTGATTGACTGCGCTAAAGCAAACGCAGAGCAGGGCGTTACGGTGGCTGCTGAGCTTTGCGGCTACGGCCAAAACATTTCTCGCTTTCAACAGTCATTGGAGCAAGCCTGTCGTCAAATCGGCGTAGAAATTTCTTCTTTAAGCGATCTAATCACCGATCAGCAGACGGTTATCCAAACGGGAGGCATTGAAGTTGCTCCTGACACGCCAGACGAGCTGTAATTCGATCGATTTCAGTGGGGATTAGAGTCTGATTAGCGTCTATTCAGGCGAGGGCAGAACGAATCAAGACGAGTCAAGACGAGCCAAGAAGCGGTTAGCAGCTAACCACAGCGATCGAAAGTCTTGTCGCAATTGAGATCGAAGCAGAAATTGCAGCGAGATAAGGGACAATACGGAATACTGCGGTTGCTTCGCAGTTCCCCCAAGGGGTAATCTTCCTGCTCTCTATCCTGATTGGATCGCGCCAAGTGTCATGACTCTAACCAAATCCCGCCGCTTTGGCCTGCGGTTATCCCAGTATCCGCGCCTGTCGATTCAGCTTATGGCGATCGGGCTGGTGATTACGCTGGCGTTTATTTTGGCAGCTTTGTTCGCGCCGCTTTTGCAATCCTGGGGCTGGCTGCAAAACCCACTAGAAGGGCTGACAAATCCGACTCATCAGGCTCCTTCGGCAGCACACTGGTTTGGCACATCGCGGCAGGGCTATGATGTGTTTTCGCGAACGCTGTTTGGCACTCAGGCGGCGTTGCAGGTGGTGGTGCTGGCAACCTTGCTGAGTCTGCTCATTGGTGTGCCATTGGGTATGGTGAGCGGCTATCTGGGCGGCAGGCTCGATCGCACACTGCTATTTTTAATGGATACAATCTACACCCTGCCTGGATTATTGCTCTCGGTGACGCTGGCGTTTGTGGTTGGGCGGGGCGTATGGAATGCGGCGATCGCCCTCAGCATTGCCTATGTGCCGCAATATTACCGAGTGGTGCGAAATCATACGGTTAGCGTCAAAACAGAACTGTTTATTGAAGCAGCCCGATCGATGGGGGCTTCGACCTGGCGGGTGCTGACGCGCTATTTGTTTCTCAACGTGATTCAAAGTGTTCCGGTGCTGTTTACGCTCAATGCGGCAGATGCAGTACTGGTGCTGGGCGGCTTAGGCTTCCTGGGCTTGGGCTTGCCCGAAGATATACCCGAATGGGGGCGTGATTTGCAGCAGGCGTTAGATGCCCTGCCCACCGGAATTTGGTGGACGGCTCTGTTTCCGGGACTGGCGTTGACGCTGCTGGTGGTTGGCTTGTCGCTGCTGGGGGAAGGATTAAACGAACTGATTGACCCACGATCGCGTCAGGAATAGTACTCTTCTATGAACGTATCCACAGACATTTCCACAGCAGATCAGGTGATCGGTATTGACCTGGGCGGCACGGCAATTAAACTCGGTAGATTTGACTGGAAAGGAACTTGTCTTCAGTCGCTTACCGTACCCACTCCTCAGCCTGCCACGCCTGAAGCGGTTTTGCTGGCACTAGTGGAGGCGATCGAGTCTGTCGATCCCAGTCGTGAGGCGATAGCGATCGGCTTGGGCACACCCGGACCCGCAGACGCAGCCGGACGCATTGCACGAGTGGCAATTAATCTAGACGGGTGGCGCGATATTCCTTTAGCCGACTGGCTGGAAGCCAAAACCGATCGTCCCACAATTCTGGCAAACGATGCCAACTGCGCCGGACTGGGAGAATTCTGGCTGGGAGCAGGCAAATTATTTCACAACGTCATCATCCTAACGCTGGGAACGGGCGTGGGTGGCGCAATCATTCTGGACGGTAAGCTGTTTGTGGGTCACGACGGCGCAGCAGGTGAACTGGGGCTAATTACGCTAAACCCCGATGGACCTGAATGCAATAGCGGCAATCGCGGTTCGCTAGAGCAATATACTTCGGTGCGGGCAATTCGTCGCCGAACCGGACTAGAACCAGATGAGCTGGGCGCAAGGGCAGCGGCAGGCGATCGATCGGCGATTCAGTTCTGGCAGGAATACGGGCGCGATTTGGGTGCGGGAATTGCCAGCCTGGTTTATGTTCTCACGCCTCAAGCGGTGATTATTGGGGGTGGGGTGAGTGCCAGCGCAGCATTCTTCTTTCCGACGATCGAGGCAGAGCTGGAACGGCGGGTTTTGCCTTCGTCACGGGCAGGGCTTCGGCTCCTTCCGGCAGAATTGGGCAATCAGGCAGGGATAGTGGGAGCCGCAAAGCTTGCCTGGCAAAAGTACACGGCTAACGCCTGATCAGGGGCGATCGAGTAGGATGACAGTGACGCAGAGGACAGTCATGCAACTGCAACCTTTCACCGCTCACCCTGCACCGGGAACTGCAACCCCTCGCCCATGAATCGATCGCTCACGAACTATCAAATCAAGCTGCTAGCAGCCCTGCTCATGGTGATTGATCACGTCGGCGTGGTCTTTTTCCCGGGCGTGGATATCCTCAGGTTTATCGGTCGATATAGCTTTCCATTATTTTGCTGGCTGCTGGTGCAGGGCGAGGCACACACGCGCAACTTTTGGAAATACTTGCTGCGGCTCCTGGTAATGGCAGTACTGACTCAGCCTTTATACAATCTGGTGCTGCTGAACGGCGCAAACGACCAGTGGAATATTTTG
Source organism: Cyanobacteria bacterium FACHB-502 (assembly GCA_014695325.1). Lineage (GTDB taxonomy): Bacteria > Cyanobacteriota > Cyanobacteriia > Elainellales > Elainellaceae > Leptolyngbya_A. Next base: position 786,730 of record JACJNZ010000039.1, read on the forward strand.
TTTACCCTGGCGATTGGCTTAGTTTGCCTGCGAGTCGCTAGATTAAACCCGTATCTCCAGATTCCCTGCTGGATTGGGGGAGCCGCTCTAGCACACGCAATTCCGGTAGACTACAGCTTTTATGGCATTGGGCTAATCGCCCTGATTCGATACTTTGAGCCAACCGCTCGCTGGTGGACAGCCTGGCTGCTGCTTCATTTTGGGCTGGTGCTGGTTGAGCCAAGTTGGGGAATTGCTCAGGTTCCGGCGATCGCAGCCCCCGTCTTCTTCGTAATGGCAAGCAGTCAGCAGGGTAAACGCGCCCGCTGGTTTTACTGGTTTTATCCGGGGCACATGGTTGCTCTGTATGCCATACAGCAAACGCTGAGCCGCTATTAATCGATCGTGTTCAGGTTGCGGTGCTGGTCGAATTTCCATTGACTAACACTTCCCCACGCAGCATTCGCTGAGCCGCATCGAGCAGAACTTCTTCGAGATAGGGCTTGGTAAAGTAGCCTTTTGCACCAAGCTGAATTGCCATTTGCTTATGGCGATCGGCTCCTCTAGAAGTCAGCATTGCGATCGGCAGTTCGCACAAATGAGGGTCTTTCTGAAGCCGCGAGAGCAGTTCTAGTCCGTCCATGCGGGGCATTTCGATGTCGCAGAACACTAAACTACAGGGCAACCCAGCTCGCAGTTTTTCCCAGGCTTCCTGACCGTCACGGGCTTGCTCAACGCGATAGCCTACTTTGTTAAAGGTCATCGACAGCAGTTCGCGGACAGTAATCGAGTCATCCACAATCAAAACGGTTGGCTCAGCCTTAGTGCTTTCCTCGACGATCGGCCCTCGCTCTCGCTCCCAGAGGGTCGTGCCTGCTTCACGGCGGATACGTCCCTGCCAGAGGTCGATTAACTCCAGAACATCGGCGATCGGCATAATCCGTCCATCTCCCAGCACTGTCGCTCCGGCAACCCCGATCGGTTTGGGCACTGGACCTTCGAGCTGCTTGATTACAATTTCCTGTTCGCCCAGCACTTGATCCACCTGGAGCGCGAGCAATGTTCCGGCACTACGCAGCACAACGATCGAAACCATATCGTCTTCCTGATTTCCACCGTAAACGCTGCCTCGTCCTAGAATGCGGTTATAGCGCAGCAAATCTGAAAGCGGCTGTAACGGCAGCACCATATCGCGCCAGGGGACGTAGGAAGCTCCCTGATCGTCGGTCTGAAGACGATCTTTAGGAACGTCAAACATATCTTCAATGCCATCCATCGGGAAGGCGATCCGGGCACGATTGCTAATGCAGCACAAAGCTTTTGAGATGCTGAGCGTCAGCGGCAGACGAATCGTAAACGTCGTGCCTTTGCCGATCGCCGAGTCGATCGTGATTGAACCGCGAATCTCACTCAGGTTGTTTCGCACCACATCCAACCCCACGCCTCGCCCACGCAGATCATCGGCTTGATCGACGGTACTAAAGCCATGCTGAAACAACAGGTCGTAGATTTCCAGGCGAGATAAGTCTCTCGCTTCTGCTGGCGTAATCAGTCCTCGTTCCAGAGCTTTTGCCTTCACCCCTTCAGGATTGATGCCCGCTCCGTCATCGCTGACTGAAATAATCGTCTGGTTTCCCTGGTGGAATGCCCGAACCATAATACGCCCAGTGGGTGATTTTCCGGCAGCGATTCGTTCTTCCGGGGTTTCGATGCCATGGGCGATCGCATTATTAACCAGATGCGTCATCGGATCGCTGAGCTGTTCAACGATCATTTTATCAATCAGCGTTTCGCGCCCTTCGATCACTAGCTCTGCCTGCTTGCCATATTTCAACGAATTATCCCGCACTCCCCGCGGCAGCCGATCAACAGTCTGAGCAAAGGGAACCATTCGCGATCGCGTCAGCCCTTCCTGAAGTTGAGTGGTAATCTGGCGGAAATTGCGCGTCACCTGGTCGCTTTCCTCAACCACAAAGTCAATATCCGAAGAAGCTTCCCGCACCCGGACAATGAGTTCAATCATTTCCTGCGACAGCGTATGGAAAGGCGAAAACTGGTCGATCTCCAGCGCATCAAAATTAACCCCGATCGCATGACTAGTTTGCGAAGGAGCCGACCCTGTTCCAGTTGCAGAATAGCCGCGACGACTGCTGAGCAATGACCGTTCTAGCAGCGATCGTTCATACAAATCGCGCATCCGCTGTCCGACATCGCTGAGCTGCTGTACCTGATACAGCAAATTGTCGAGAAACTGCCGCAATCGCTCCTGTGCCTGCTCCAGTCCATTGCGGTTGACCACCATTTCCCCAACGAGGTTATTAAGGTTGTCGAGGTGCTTTACCGAAACACGCATCGTTTGCTCTTTCAGCACATTGCGGCGGTTCGGTCGGCGGTTCGCAGTGCTGGCTGTCTTTCGCACCAGAGAAGACCCGACCCCCAACACCTGATCCACGTTCTCAATTAACGCTTCGAGATCGCCAAACTCATCTTCAGCAGGCAATCGAGCGATCGGCAGGTTGGAAATGGGCACATCCACTTCAGGCGGAGCAGTGAACGACTTATCCTCAAGCAAAGCCTCCAGATCGGCAAATTCGTCTGCGTTTTGTGCACCGGAATCCTCTAAGCGAGAAATCGGGGCAGTCATCGGAGCAGCCATCGGACTATCGTCAAGGTCTTGATCGAGCAGGGCTTCTAAATCAGCAAACTCATCCTCAACGAGGCGATCTGAAACTGAAAGGTCTGAAATATCACTGAGAACGTCGCCAGGATTGCTTTCATTGCCGTCAACCGCTAAGGGTTCGACTTCGATCGCGGCTTCTGCCCAAGCCCAGTCGGAGGGCGGCATTTCCTCTGCTGCCAGCAGTGCTTCTAGATCATCAAAATTTTCTTCGATATTTTCTTCGATCGCATTCCCATCAGCTTCTACCAGGGTGCTGTCGAAGAGGTTAGGCAAAGAAGCCGAATCAATCTCCTGGTGAAATTGCGGCTGCTCATCTGGCTGCTCGTCTAGCGTTTCAACCAATCGCTCTATTTCTGTCGGGCTAAGATCAAATTCTGAGTCTTCCTGCTCCAGGCTAAACATCTCAGGCAGCTCAGCAGATCCTTCAGAGAAGACTTCAGAAGAGGTCAAATCACCCGCTACGAGTGCCGCCAAATCTTCGCCTTCTAGCTCTTCGTTTTCTAGTTCTTCGCCTTCTAGCTCTTCGTTTTCTATCAGTTCAGCCAAATCTAGCCCAGCCAAATTCAGTTCCGCCAAGCCAGACGAATCGTCTGGATCCAACCAAAGATCGGTGGAGACTTCCGCATCAAAAGGTGGATCTTCAGACTGAAGCAGCTCCTCAGGCTGGATAGAAGGCGGCGTATTTTCCCAAAATAAATCTGCAAAGCCGTCGGGGGCTGCCCGATCTACTGCATTCGGCTCTGTACGATCGAAGGCAAAATTTTCAGCAAAGCTGGGTTCTGAATCGCCTTCATCAGGCACTTCTAGGAGTTCTTCCTGCCCAAACAGGTTGTCGAAATCTGCGGTCATTCGATCGCCGTCATTCTCTTCATCAGGGAGTTCTAGAGCAGGTTCGATCGAATCATCAGACGACTCGAGCCCAAACAATTCAAAAAATTCAGGTTCCGCTGCCTGGTTTTCTGCACCATCCGACAAGGGCGAAAAGGCATCGAGCGAGAAGGCATCTAACAGAGTGCCAGCAGATTCCCCAACGCGATCGAAGTCGCTAAAAACAGAGGTTAAAAATGCCTCTTCCGTATCGGTTTGCAATGGCGTTGGCTGCGCCTCAAAGCCGCGATCGAGGCTGTCTTCCGAAAGGGACTCTAGTTCGGCAAAACCAGAAATCACCGATCCAGTTTCCGTTTCCTGCTCTAAATTAGCAAACAGTTCGGTTTCCAAACTGGGTAAAGCTGTTTCAGTGAAATTTTCAGTTGAATTCGTCAAGTTGAATGGTTCTGCTGCTTCTAACAGGGCAGACAGGTCATCATCGCCCTCATCCAGGGTTAACGCCTCATTCTCTTCGGGTTCAAGCTCGTCCAGTTCAAGCTCGTCCGGTTCAAACTTGTTCTGTGCCCGCGATTGATACGAATCAGTGAGTCCGTTTGCCTCATCCCCCAGCTCAAGCACCGTATCCATTTCGCTCAGCGGCGAATCAAATGATTCATCAAAAGCGTCTGTCCAATCCACCTCATTGGGAAGCGGTGCGCTAAAATCTGCATCAAACAAATCTGCTAGTGAAGTTAGCTCAGCAGCTCCAACTTCTGGTCCCGATCGCCCCAACACCCCATCAGGCTGATCGACCTCAAACAAACTGAAGTCTGCTTGCTCCTGAGCCGAGTGAACAGCAGCGTCAGACACCGAATTGCTGGAGAACAGTTCATTCAGGAGGTCTTCACGGTTCGCCTGGAAGTCAGCGGCATCGTCTTGTCCTGCTACGCCTGCCCCTGCTAGGGAAACGGGCACTTCCACATCCAGCTCAGATAAAACAGTGTCAGTCAGGACGGCAACCTCCTCATCTGAGTCAAACCAGGCTGAGAAGTCTGCCTCCAGCTCTTCCTCGCTGTCCCACTTGGTTTCGGGCGGCAGCAGATCTAGTAAGTTCTGACTCGGCGAAATTTCGATCGATCGTCCTGCAAGAACGAGTTCCTGTGCCTGCTTGACTTCTTTAATCACAACCGGAGCAAGGACACGGTAGGTATTTTCAAGACAGGCGATCGATCGTTTGACTTCTTGGAGCAGGTCACACCAGTCGGGCAGATCAAGCTGCTCTCCAGGTTGACCCAGAGCCTCACAAATGCCCTGAAGCTGCTCTCGCGTTTGGGGACTATCGGGCTGCTTGAAGAGTTGCAGCATTTGACGCAGCAGAGCCGGAACATCACTCTGGAAAATGAGCTGAATTGCGCTTTCTTCCTGGGCGGCTAGGGCAGAGCGCAACTCTGAATGAACCGCAGGCTGAGGAATGGGTAATGGCTCTGGTGCAGCTAGTGACACAGGTGCATCCAGCTCCACGTCTTCTGGCAGCGTTGCCCCTGTCTGGCTCACAATCAGGCTGAGGCTCTGGCTCAGTTCGGCAAACACTGGCTCAACTGCCGCCATTAACTCAGCCGATTTGTCCTCGGTTAAACCAAATGGACCCTGAAGCTGTTCGATCAGTGCAGCCAGGGTATCAAACACTCGCAGAAAAAGCGTTTCGAGCTTCTGAGTCGTTTTAACACCGGGACATTCTTTCAAAACTTTGAAATAGTCCTCTAGGCGATGCGCCGCATGCTGAATGCCTGCCAGGCCGAGCATTGCTGCTCCCCCTTTCACCGAGTGAGCCGCCCGAAAGACTTCATGCACCATTTCCGAGTCTTCGATCGTCGCTTGCAGGTTAATCAAGCCCTGCTCGATCGTATTGAGGTGGTCTTTTGCCTCCTCAATGAAATAACCCATGATGCGCTGTTGTTGTTCCGGCAGCATAGCCTTTTCCTAGTAAGGGGAAAACGATGAACGGTAAGTAAGGGGGTTTAGGCGTTGGGCTGGCGCAGTTAGACCTTTTCTACGCGGAATCGTTCCACCGAAGCTAATAGGTCGCGGGCAACACCCACCAGATTTTGCAGTGATCCAGAGACGCGCTGTGCTTCCTGAGAAGTTTCCTGAGCCGTCAGTTCTACTGATTGCATGACCTGAGCAACGGCACGAGAAGTCTCGGTTTGCTCTACCGTATCTGCTGTAATCGATCGCACTAGCACATCGATCCGGTTTGACACTTGAATAATGTCTTCCAGCGATCGTTTTGCTTGCTCTGCCAGTCGTGTGCCTTCGATAACCTGCTGCGTACCTTCTTCCATAGCAGTCATCACCGAGCTGGTTTCGCTTTGAATTTGCAGCACGATTTGCTCGATTTCCTTTGAGGCTTTTGCGGCTCGATCAGCAAGCTGACGCACTTCATCAGCGACGATCGCAAATCCCCGTCCTGCTTCTCCGGCTCTCGCGGCTTCGATACTGGCGTTGAGAGCTAGCAAGTTTGTCCGAGAGGCAATTTGAGAGATCAAAGCGACGATTTTGGAGATTTCCTGCGAAGATTCTGCTAGTCGCTTCACTTTGCGGGTAGTCTCTGCCACTGTTTCGCGAATTTCCAGAATGCCGGATACGGTACGCTCCACTGCTTCGCCACCTTTCAAGGCAGTAGAAGATGCCGATCGCGCCACTTCCTCGGCTTCACGGGCACTTTCTGCCACCCGCTGAATCGAGTCGGTCATCACCTGCACCGAATTGAGCGTCACTGCCAGTTCTTCTGCCTGTCTCAATGCATCGGAAGAAAGCGATCGGGCAAAGATTTCATTCTCAGTCGAACTCTTCGTCACTTGACGAGCGGCAGTTTTCACCTGCTGCACAATTTCGCGCAGGTTTTGAATGGTCAGGTTAAAGGAATCTGCCACGGCTCCCAGCACATCTGCCGTGACCTCAGCCTGCACCGTCAAGTCTCCTCTGGCAGCTCCTTCCACATCGTCCAGCAGGCGAATCACCTGACGCTGCAAGTCTTCCTTTGCCTGCTCTTGCTCTTCTGCTTTACGCTGTGCCTCGCTGGTCGTGGTTAGAATAACCCGCGCCATCTGGTTAAAGCTAGTGGCAAGCTGACCAAATTCGTCCTCCGAGTAAACCGTTGCTTTTGCGCTCAGGTTGCCATCCGTGACCGCATCAAATTGCGCTTGCAAATCGGAAACGCTGCGCTTCATCTGACGAGTTAAAACCCCGCTTAACGCTGACGCAACCCCAAACCCAGCAATTCCTGCAGTCGCGCTCATTGCCAAGCCTGCTGTCGCCAGGTAGGGTACCACCGCAGGGCGATTCGATTGGGGAATGGTCGAGGCGGTGATAAAATTCACGGCAGCCACCGCTAGCATCGAGACAACTCCCGTGGTGCCTGCCACGATCCACTTTTTCTTATCTAGTGCGGCATTTTCGAGCGGAGCGGTGATGCCTTGCTCGACGGTGACATCGGCTTCTAGCGACCGATTGTCTGCCGGAGTGAACGCAGGCATGGCTTCTGCAGTTCCCGACAGGGGAAACATATCGTCATCCCGGAGCACAGATTGATCACCGCTATCGGCAAAATCGAAACCAACGCTGCTGGTGGTTGGAGTCGCAGCAGTGCCAGAAGTCATGCTGATCGAGGGACTCGTGAAGTCAACCGAGTTATCAGACAAATCAAAATCCGGCAGACTACCCAGGTCATCAAATTCGTCAAATTCATCAAGGAAATCAATGCTGCTGCGTCCGTTGACCGAAGCCGAGTAAGAGGACGAACTGCTTGCCGCAAAATCCGGGTCGTTGAATTCGTCATCCAGGGCAAAGTCTGCTCCGGACGAATGAGTGTCCGAAAACGCTGCACCAGACACAAACGTTTGTTCTTCTAAATTGTCTTCAGCTAATGCAAATTCAGGAACTCCATAGGTTGCATCAATGTCTGCCGAACCTTGCTGAGGGGAAGGAAAGACGCTGCTGTCGCCCATAAACAGCGTTTCATCTTCAAAGGGTCGCTGAGGGTAGCCAGGCGTATTAGAATCAGCCGCCGGAAGGGGATCGATCGGGGAATTGCTGTCTTCAAAATCACTCAGGTCAAATGCCGCTTCATCGAACTCGTGGAGCGAAGCAGCCGACGCAGGCGGAGCAAAGGGATTCGCGGCAGAATTACTCTCGAACGGGTTATCAGAGTCTGCGAAAAAATCGTCTTCGCTCTCAGAGGCAGCCAGAAAAGGATTGGGGTCGGCAGCAAATGCATTATCAAACGAGGAATCCAATGACGGATCCGTCACGAAGTCCTGATGGAAAGTCTGGGCGGCCTGATTTGCGCCTTCCACGCCTTCGGTGCTATCGAGGTTTAGATCGGCAAAGTCAAAATCATCAAAGCTATTTGCTTCAGGGGTTGATTGCCAGGTGTGAGGGGCAGTCTCTTCTAAGACATAATCGCCCACTTCCTCACTCTGGAAAGGTGAGGCAGCCATATCAATCGTGCTGACAAACTCGTGATCGATATCGGTAAAGGCAGGATCATCAAAGGCAGGATCATCTGTAAAACTACGATCCGAAAACTCTAGCGGGTCTGGAGAGCCAGCCACTCCTGCCCCCTTGCCAGAAGACGGCTCCGGCGGTCCGGCAAACTGCTCGGCATAGGCTAAGCCGTTGTGCGCGTAGTTGACATACTCCTCATCGCTGGTGAGTTGGAGGACGGATTCATACTGCTCTCTTGCAACTTCGTATTGCTGTAAGCCGTAACAGTAGATGTGCCCTCGCAGCAAGCGGACGTTTGGATCGCCAGGATAATCTGCCACGAGCCGATCGATAATCGATGCAGCTTCCTCATAGCTGCCCAGCATATAGGCGCGTTCAGCTTGTTTATATTTCTCTGAGTGCGTGCTTGCTGCCATGTGCCTTTTCTCCTACCCGTTCAAAACCGATTTGTCGCCGATTATGCCGCTCATTATGCTGCCCATCGTGCCGATCGTAAAATTGCAACTTGATCGAGCAATCTCAAGTTGTGCTGCGAAGCGGTTCTCCCTGGTGGGGAATCGGCTTCTCCTGCCATCGCCCACTCTCCCCGCAAAAAAGGAGCCATGCTGTCAGGCAGATTGCTAGGCATTTGAATCTCGTCGATGTCGAGCCAGTCCATTCCAATAATGCGATCGACTGCCAGTCCCAACATGGCGTCTTGATCTTCAATGGCAATGACCGAGATCTCGGTTCGATCGGTGCTGAGCGAAGTCGAATCGCCCAAAAATTGCCCCAGGTCTGCAACCCAGATAACGCGACCCCGGACATTTAGTGTTCCTAATAGTAAAGGAGAAACGTTAGGGATGGGCGTAATTCGATCGGGCGCCGCAGCAATGACTTCCCGGATTCCCGTTGCGGGTAAAGCAAATTCTGCGCCAGAGGCAACAAAAAACCGCAAATGCAGCTCACCCTCAGGACTATCTAGCTCCTGGAGCTCGGGAGCCTGATCCTGCCCTCTGCCTGTCAAGAAATCCGGATTTCCGATCATGCACTTGACCTATTACCCTGTGGAAATTGCTGAATGACCTTCATTCTTAACCTACCCCGCTCTCAGATTTCTATATCATGCTGTTCAAGATTTCCTGGCTTTTGCAGCACATCTAACAAGCCCGCGATCGCGCAATTTACTCTGTATTCTTCTGTTAAAGCAGTTTCCCGCAAGAGAGAATTTTCTGAGATTTCAACCATCGGGGTTGCCCGTTGCCGCATTGGGAAAAGTGCTTTGTATCGCGTCTTTTACTACGTTTAGGGTTGTGGCTTACTCATCCACTCACTCATCTGCTTACTGGATTACTCGACCCATTCGCTCACTAAAGTTTTCATCGATCGATCACTGATTCCGGATCAGTCTTAGTTCCAGCAAGCTAGCCCCGCAAAAGCTGCCTTACCGTACCCACTAGCTCGGTCGGCTGAAATGGCTTAGCAATATAGGCATCGGCTCCCTGCTTCATTCCCCAATAGCGGTCGAACTCTTCTCCTTTTGACGAACACATCACAACAGGTACATTCTGCGTCTTGGGATCTGCCTTTAAACGACGGCAGACTTCATAGCCGTTCATCTTGGGCATCACAATGTCTAAAACGATAAGGTCAGGGCAAAGTCCCTGAATCTTCTCAAGTGCCTCTAAACCGTCGCTGGCAACCGTAACATCCAGCCCGCTTTTCCGCAGCAGGTCGCTAATCATCTCCCGTTGGGATACGCTGTCTTCAACTACCAAAATTTTACTCATATTGCTTCTGACTGACCCTCAACGGTAATGGCAAAGACAAATATCTAAATGAAAAATATCTAAAAGTTTAAATCGCTAGACGCATGATTTCTCATCCTACTGATTTTTCAACCTTCCTCTATTCATTTCATTAAATCTAAAATCTAAAACCTACGCTTCTAACGCATTCATTACAATCATTTACTGCTGCATTGATTCACTGCTGCCCTGTTTGCCCCGTCTTCATCCGTCGGATTCAATGAGCTTTCATGTTCAACTGAACTTGAGGGATTTGACGTGATTTAGATGAGGCGATTGAGGTGAGACGAGCTACGAGGACGATCGGCTTCCAGAGCAGCTTGCAAATCTTGTGCTAGCAGCGTATCGGGCTTGAGACGATTCGGGTTACCCGCACCCGCATATTTTTCGACCAGCATCAGCAGTTCCCCTTCGCCAAAGGGCTTGGTCAGGTAATCTGTTGCACCCACGATTCTTGCCCGGACGCGATCGATAAATCCCTCTTTGCCAGTCAGCATGACGATCGGCGTTTCGCGAAAAGCAGACGCACTCCGCAGCATGGCACAAATTTCGTAGCCATCTAGCTCAGGCATGGCAATATCACACAGGATCAGGTCAGGCTTAAGGTAAAACAGCAGGCTCAGTGCCTTTAGCGGATTGCCGATCGAGCTGGCTTCATAACCGTAGCGATTGAGAATCTCCTCAACAGTTTTTCGGACGGTCACTCCGTCGTCGATGCAAACAATGCGGGGAACTTTGTCCAAGGACCCTTGAAGAAGGGAGGGGTTTTGAGGCAGCGTATTTGGGGTGCTCCTCCCTTTAAGGGACTGCGGAGCAAACGGGCTGGTCAGATGCACAAGCCCTTGCTGCACATAGGGATAGATTGCCCTTGCGACAGTCACAATATCTCGGCTCAGATAACGTGCCATTTGCCGCAGCGAGGTTTTGCCATCTACCCAGCGTTCTAACAAATCGAAAGAAGCCCCGGTTAGCATTTTTCGCAGTGCGACCGGGTCTACAATCACTGGATAGTAATCAGGAGACGAAAGATGCGGATAAAACTGTTTCCACTCCTGAACCTGCTTCATCATCTGAGCAATCAAGGGCGCGATTTCCAGAGCGGTGAGCTGTGGGGCAAGGGCAGGACTCATCTCAAACACAAAAGACCCCTGGTGCAGGCTGAGCAGATCAAACAGCGTTTCATGCACCATGCCCTGAATAATGCTGCGAGCTTGGGCTGGCGTGACGGCGTGATTTTCAAGCAGCATCCATAGGTAACCGTATTCGGGCGCGTTCAGGGTCGCGATCGTCGATTCGGGAAATAAATCCAGCGTGGGCTGCCGATATCGCCGTAGATAGTCGTGCAGCCGGGTGAGGTCACCGCCGCTGTCTCCGGCGTAAACAATCTTGCCGTTGACGAAGAAAACAAGCCAGGATAACGGCTGAGAGGTTTTTAGCCCTGGTGTCCCATAAGGTTCGACCAGCAGTTCACCCGTCCGTTGCCCCAGCTCCACAAGCTGAAGAATGCTCCGAATATCAATCTCGCTTAACTTTCCCTGCATTCAGCCTTGGCCGTCTCCTGTTCCATTTCTGGATCGACTTTTTGTATCGCTTTTGTATCGAGTTTTGACCGCCTGGAGGATGCGGTAAGGCTGTCTTGCGTATGCCTGCCCCTGACGCATCCTCGTTCATCTTCCTGCATCTGCTCTCCTGCGTCTACGATCGCTTGATTTCCCTTGATTGAGTCCGATCGCCCACAGCTATCATGGCTTCTTCTTGCAATAAAGCAGTTTCTCTTCAGCCGGGTCGGGCGGGGATAAGGAACTGCAGGTTGACTTCATCTCTATTGCCCCGCTGTTTTATTCGCAGTTCGCCTGATTGAAGATTTGCGGTTTAATTTTGCAAAATCAAATTTGCCTATCACTTCGCCGATACCTAAACATTAGGTTTCCCTCAGTTCCAGCCAAAACCATCAGCTTGCTGCTGCCAAGGGAAAAGAGAGGAATTTCTTTATATAACCGGGGTTATAAAAGGGCAGGGTAAATTTAGTTCAGTTTGTTGTAGTCCTAATGTTCCGGGGCATTCTAGATTTTATAGTTTAACCAGCAGAGTTTAACCAGCCGTAGATGAGCTTTTTGAACAGGTTAGGGATGCGACTGAGGAAAGCGATAATGCTACAGTAAACGGGAGATTTAGAATCCCTTTTCCTGTGTTTCCTCAAGATTGACTTATCCTTGACTGTTGGCAGGAGGATTCGTCCTTGATATGGCGCATTCTGGGATGTCATTCCGCATACTACGAATTGAGCCACCCTTAGAGATAGCTGCTGCATCTATCAGTGCTGTAGAAATCCTTTCCGGTTCCTAACTGGGGTGCAGGAGTTTTTCCCTGTCTCAGGGTTGACCTCATCGCCCCTAGTGCACAGACTAAGCTGTGAATGCTGTAGCTAATTTTGTACTAGAAATTATGAGGTGAAGCAGAAATTCTAAGTTCTGAGCAATCGAACGCATATAAGCAAACAGCTTTGAAATTGAGTCAAGTCTTAGGTTAAAGAGGGGATTGTTGGCGTGCTGTACTTAGCAGAAGTTGTTAGAAAAGCCAGGGTTATTGGTGCAGGAAAGGCAGAGTTCAAGCTATTAGCTGTTCAGAAGAGCGAACAGAGCTGGAGTCCGGTGCAGGGCGAAGAGATTATCTCTGCGACCGATGATGTTTCTTACAATGCTGGTGTGCTTGTGATGCTTGACCTGACCGCAAGCAAGCAAATTCAGCGTCATGTTGAAGCAGGTCGCCAACTCGTGAGCATCCTGCAAAACTTCTCTCGCTTGCAAGAAAAAGCAAAAGTACAGGAAGAGGAAATTGAGCAGTGGAAGCAATCCCTCACCTACCAGAGCCAGGAGCTAAACCGGCGCGAAATGGAACTGGAGGCGCGACAGGAAGAGCTTCAGCAGCTCGAAGCAGAATTTTCGGGGCTGGAGGAGCAAAAACAGGAGATTGACACTCGGCGGGAAGAAGTCGATTGCCTCCAGCAAGAGTTTGAGCGGCGAACGCAAGAGCTAGAGGGAGCCTGGGCACAGCTCCACGGCGAGATGAACCGCCTGGAAGAAAAAAAGGCAGAGTTAAACCAGTCCACAACGCTCGATGCAGGACAGGCAAATTACCTTCAGGAACTCCTGAATCGTTTATCGGGAGCCGTGGCACCTACCGACTCGATTCAAGAACAGCTCAACCTGTCTTTTGAACTGATTGGGCAACAGCAGCAGCAGCTTGATCACTCCTGGCAGTCCCTAGAGCAGCATCGCTCCACCGCACAGGACACGCAGGCACAGGTCGATCGCCAGGCGCAGGAAATTCACGATCGCTGGCAGCAATGGCATCAGGCGCAGGCGGGGGTAGAGCAGGCAAAAGCGGATCTGCGGGCGAAACAGGAAACGCTCACCCTTCGTCAGAGCCATGCTCAAGTGTTGAGCCAATATCTGGAAGGACAGAAAGGGCTGCATCAGCAGGTTGCTCAGCTTGCAGGCTCGTATGATAAGGCTGATTTCGGTCAGCTTGAGATTTTGTCGCTGGATGAACTCCAGACAATCACAACCGACCTCGAAAACGATCTGGAGAAACTGTCGCGGTTTGTGAATGGGCAGGAGGAGGAGTTAACGTTTCAGCGACAGGAAATTGACCAACTCAAGCAGCAGATTCAGCAGGCAAGTGAATACGATCGCCTTCGCCTGGAAACCGAACTTGCCGACGAGCAAGACCGCTATCAAATGCTGCACGAAACGTTGATTGGTCAGCGACGCAACCTGCAAGAGCGGCAGGCAACCTTAAAGCAGCATCAAATGGTACTAGCCCGTCGTCAGGGACACCCGATCGATCAGGAAGAGAGCTTTGCCGTCAATCTAGAGCCAGTACTCCAGCGCATTGAGCTTCTCCGTCAGCAGCAGGCTCAAGAACTCGCAGGACTCGAAACCCAGATTCAGCAGTTGCAGCAGGCGATCGACACTGACCAGCAGGCGATCGAGCAGCAAACCCAGCAGCAGCAGGCACAGCGAGAAGAACTGCTTCAACTCGAACAGCACCTCAAATCCCAAATGTCAGCCGTAGGCGAACTGTGGGGCAAGGTTAATACCTACCAGGAAACCCTTCAGCCCATGCAGGACAGCTTGAACGGATTGCGTCAGAAAGCAGAAGCGATCGCTGCCATGATGACTCAGTTTCAGGAAGCCAGCGACTACCAGCATCAAGCACTGAGCGAAATGCGGGAAACGATCGAACGGCTGACAAATCCGCAGGTCCAGTATGCAGTTTCTTGATCGATCGAGTTTCTCTGGTGCTTAAGAGCTTTGTCGCTTCTGGTTTACGCTTGAGGGTTTCTAGCCCCCTAAATCCCCCAGGATTGGGGGACTTTGACCGACAAAGATAATCGACTCATGGTTGACTTGGGCGATCGTGCCTCCGGGAAAGGGATCTGTGCGGCTACGGTTGGGGGCAGTAATCAGGGCAACGAGCTTTTCGATCTGGTCGAAGCTGGGGGCTTGAGGCAGAAATGACTGCAACAATTGCCGCATTGCCCGTCGCTGAAGTGACAGGGGAGCCGATCGCAGTACGATTCGGTTCAGGCGGGGGAAAGGAGGAATTTGATCGATCGATCGGCGTTGGTTTCCTTGCTCTGAGCTTTCCAAGTGATCGAGAGATTGCTGTAAAAGGTCTGCGGCTGCCGTTTCCAGATAATCTACGTCTGTCTGCAACAGTTCTGCCGTTTGCGCGAGCGTGAACTCAACCTGCGGATTGAAGTGAGTTTGCAGGTAGGGAATAAGTTCTCCACGAATGCGGTTGCGCTTAAATTTCAGGTCGTGATTGGTCGTGTCTTCCCAAATTTTTAAGCCTTGCGCCTGGCAAAAGAGAGCCGTTTCAGCCCGGGTAAATTTCAGTAGGGGACGAACCAGCCATAGATCAGGAAGCAATTCGCGCTGCCAGGAAAGGGCTTGCAGTCCATCGGTTCCACTGCCTCGGAGCAGGTTATGCAGCAGGGTTTCTGCTCGATCGCTTGCGGTATGTCCTGTAACGAGGTACCCGTAGCCGTGCTGCTGAGCAATTTCGATGAGAGCTTGATATCGCCAGTTTCTGGCAGCCGCTTCGCTTTTGAGCGGTTCTGTCGCAGTCGCGCTGTGATAGGAAATCTGCCAGGTTTCAGCACACTGTTTCACATGGTCTGCGTTTGCGTCTGAGTCCGATCGCCAGCGATGGTTACAGTGAGCAATACCAAGCCGCCAGTTCCAGTGGGACTGTAGATCGAGCAGCAGCTGAATCAGACAGAGAGAATCCTGTCCGCCGGAAACCGCAACCAGCACCGATCGGTGGGCAGGCAGGAGAGAGCGATCGCGCAGGGTTTGGTGGAGTCGAGCGTGAAACCTTGACCAAACAGCATCAGACACAGGGAATAAACTACTGAGTTAATAGCCGCGCTCGTTTTCAAAATCGTCTCTGTCATCCCAGTCTTCGTTTTGAGGCGAATTGCGTCTGGGGTAGATGTCTTCCCGGTTTGGGGATGGATTGCGCGGATAGCCTTCGTCGCGACTACGGGGCAAAAAGATTTCGGGGCGGGAGTAGGTTTCAGTTTGGAGTGGGGGGCTTTCCCGAAGCAGTTTAGGACGTTCGGGTGCGAACTCAAAGCGAATTCTGACTCTGCCGCGCTGCCAGCCTACATTTCCGACGCGCAAAACCTCACAGCTCAAGCCGCGATCGGTGAACCAGTCTTCCTGTTCTTCCGTCCATTCGCTGTCCTGTTCGCTAATCAGCTGCGCTAGGGCATCCAGCAACTCGCTTGCCTTAAAGGTTGGATTTCGCATCAGGATTCGACCCGATCGGACGTGCAGCACTTCATCGCTGCTTAAGACTTCAAATTCTTCCATGATTTCCGGTTTCTAACGAATAGCCCCTAAAAAAACCAGCCGTAGCTGTGTAGCCCCTTGCCCAGCAGGTTCACGCCCAGATAGCACACCCAAACAACGACGAATCCCGATGCCGCCAGAATTGCCGGACGACGACCCTGCCAACCACGTGTAATGCGGGCATGGAGATAAGCCGCAAACACCAGCCAGGTAATGAGTGCCCAAGTTTCCTTCGGGTCCCAGCTCCAGTAAGATCCCCAGGCTTCGTTTGCCCAAACCGCTCCGGCAATAATGCCGATCGTTAGCAGCGGAAAGCCCAGACCGATGATCCGGTAGCTGATGTTGTCTAGGGTGTCTGCCAGGTTGAGCCGTTGAGGGGTGAGGGCGATCGTTTCACTTGCCGGGGTCAGAACTGCCGTAGCAGCATCAGTCGATTGAGCCGCACTCAGGGTCAGCGCAGCATTCTCCGACCCGGCACGACGCAGGCGCAGGCGCGAATCCCGGTATGCTCCTGTGCCAACCGAGCTTCCCTTTAGCTCAATTTCCTGCCCGCGGGTGACGACCAGAAACGCGACCGCTAGCAGCGAACCCACCATCAGCGCGGCGTAGCTCAGCAGCATGACGCTGACATGCATCATCAGCCAGTTTGACTTCAGCGCAGGAACAAGCGGCTCGGCAGACTGCATCGTGGCAGGCAGGGTCAGCGTTGCAAACGCCGTGATGCCCATCGCGATCGGAGCCGTGACCACACCTACAAGCGAACTGCGGCTCATGTTTTCCGCAACGAAGTGCATCGCCGTAATGCCCCAGGCAATGAAAAACAGCGACTCATACAAATTGCTGAGCGGGAAATAGCCTGCCTCGATCCAGCGTGCCCCCAGCAATGCCGCAATACAGAGATTGCCGATCGCCATCCCCGTCGCGCCCAAAGTCGGCAGGTAGGAAAGCTTGGGGAAAGCGGCTCCCGCCCAATACATCAGCATCGTGAAAAACAAAACGGCAAAGGAAGCGTTATCAAGCCAGTTTTGCAGTGCAACCAGATCCATCCCAAAAATCTCCAGCGCGAGAGATGCAGTCAACCAAGACAAGCATCATTAGAAAGACTGTCTTCTTCTATCGTACCGAGCCTGCTCCCCGATTTGGAGTTTGATTGCATTTTGAGCAACAAATTCTTAAGGATGGGGGAGACATGGGAGAGGTGGTGCATCGCCCGCTAAATTCCCTATCAATAGGGAGCTTTAAGATTCGGAGAAAATTCTGTTTTCCACAGAATTATGTACAGGGAGCGATTTAGGCGATGGCAATGACTGTTTAAACCTTCTCTAGGGGCTGGATTCAGTGCTGGGACTGGGGTTAGGACTGGGGCTGGACTGGGCAGTGGGAGCTTTAGAGGACTGATTCATCAAAATTTGAATGTCATATCGCATCGTGCGCCCGTCCTGTGCTGCCGTAGTTGCGCCAATTGCCCGAATTGCATTCACTGCTTTCTGGTCATTGGGGGCAAGTTTGGGCAGGGGCAAAGGCAGGTTAGGGGTGGCGAGCCGATCGAGATCCAGGAAGAAATGCCCGTCCGTGGACTGAAAGTTGGATTCTGTTGCAGATTGGAACAGCGTGTTTTGGGCCAGTGCGCTTGCCGGGGCAGGCAAAATCGTACTGGCAAGGTTGGGTCCGATCGCGATAAAGGCAACGTTGCCATCGAGCCAGCCGTGGGTGATGCTGAGCGACGAAAAAGGCGAGACCCAGGTCGTGACGGGTTTGCCGCCAAGCTGCGCTTCAGTGACTTGGAAGCGATATCGATCGCCCATCACTGCGTCGAGCTTCTGGAATGTTTGTTCTGCCTTGCGGCGATCGCTCGTCTGCGCCAGCAGCAGAATCCCAGCACGGGACTGATTGGTCTGTGGATTGGTAGATTGGTTCGCCGGGGAAGCAGGCGGAGCAGAAATCAGCGAGATTGCGTATTCGCCATCCATCCAGGCGGCCATATCTTTATCGAAATCCAGCCCGGTGAGATTGCCAAAGCTTTGCCGCACCAGACTGGGGTTAAACGTGCCGCGTGGGGCGTTTTCCTGAGGCAGGTCGATGCTTTGCCAGAACTGCTTGAAGCTGTCTCCAGAATTCACGAGCAGCGTTTCCGCAGGCAGCAGGGTAGTTATGCGATCGTCTTGATCCCCAGTGCGGTAGCGGATTTTGCTGTCGTTAGGCAGCCAGCCAACGCCCTCAAAGTTTACCGTTTGCCGATCTACGGTACCGATCGCCACAAAGCCCTGATTTGCCTGAAAAGGAATCAGCATCTGGGGCGGGAGCGGCTGCATGGGATTATTCGCAGCCAGAGCAATCGACTGAGGCACGCTCAGATAGAACCGTACAAAGGGATTAGCTGTGGTTTCAAGCTGCCGAAACGCTTGGGCATAGCCAGGAGCCTGTACCACGGAAGTTTTGCCGCGATACACATCGATCGCCTGCTCGATCGCCTTTGGGTCAGGAGACACAACCACGAGGCGATTATCAATCACGGCTGCCGCGTATGCCCGATCGGTTTGCCCGTGAACTTCCCGAATTTTGAAGCCCTTGTAGTCGCGATCGACCGCTTCCTGACCGCTAGCAACTTTGGGAGTCGCAAAGGCCTGCTGTGCTTTCTCAGGATGGGCGATCGGGAGAACAATCACTGGAGATTCCGTTGCCTGCTGTGCCGCAGATAGAAACGCCACGGTCATCTCATCACCCACCCAGGGTTTGATGTCGCGATCGAAGTTGAGGTTGTTTGACGTGAGAAACCGATCGCGCCAATCAGCAACGGTGCGATCGAGGGCAGACTGGGATTCAAGCGTACCCAATCGCCGGAGCTGCTGTAGCTGATTCTCATTAGTAGAGAAGGAAAACAGCGCAACCGTCTCTTGAGGCAACACTTCCGATCCGGCAGGTAAACCCACGGCAGTTGGTTTTTGCTGTACCAGCATCCAGGCAACGGCTCCGCCTGCAACCATTCCCAGCGATGCCCCCAATGCCACCAGTAGCTTTGGCTGTTTCTTGAGCTGTTCAAGCAGTTTAAGCTTCACCCCATTTCCTCCCTTCTCGCCATCGCACATTCGACTATAGACGATCGATCGTCAATTCGAGTTGCCGATAAACGATCCCCATGAGAATTTTTTAGAGGTCCAGGTTTCGCAACCCGCTAGATCCCCAAAATTGGTGGACAGGGGAGGAAGGCCGATCGGAAGTTCCTCTATAGGTTTGGAAGTGGGATTGAGAGTGGGGTCAAGATCCGCCCAAGAAATTTAATCCGTAGACCATCCTCGGAGATCGATCGCCAAAGTTTTACCGAGTTTCAGCAGCGGGCGCAATTGAGCAATCATCCAAGCTTCACTGGGTCGATCGCCAGAAGTCCCAGTTAAATCAGGCAGAATATGACCGTGCAGATGGCGGAAGTAAAGCTCCTGAGCGCGATCGAGGGAAAGCCCCAGATTGAAATGAGTGCCCAGCGCGATCAGACGATCGATCCAGGTGGCATCGGTTTCGATCGTGTCTGGGTTGAGATTGTGCAGCAGATTCCAGAGCGATCGCAGAATCAGGCGCTCCAGGGTTTGTTTGATCTGGGGAGGCTTAATCGGACAGTGCAGATGGGCTGCTTCCGTAGCGATCGCTTCGAGTTCGGTGAGATAGCTGTGGCAAACTTCGGGATTGCTGAACGGGAAGTCGCTCGTTTCTCGCTCTAGCGACTGCAGTGCGGTGAGAGCGCGATGGCTGATTGCCACTTCTGCGGCAACCTGGAGTTCTTGGGGCACTTCTAGCGCATCTCGGTAAAATGCCATCAGCACCCCGTAGTTATCGCGGTAAACCTGGGTATAAAGCTGATCCAATCGAGTCAAGGTTTCTTGACTCAGCAGGCGCATAATCCGGTGACGTTCTTCAGCAAACAGATCTTGCAAGCTGTAGGACTGATTTCCAAAGGCGCGATTCATTGCCAGGATCGTTCGTGCCGCACTTGCCTGAGCCATTGCCTCAAATAAACTGTCTCGAAGCTGGGTGTACGATCGGCGTCCGGCAAAGGGCTGAATACAGCAGTGGAAGTCCCAGCCACCCAGGTGCAGCACCGCAAACACCAAATGACGCGTTTCTCGAACCAGCTCTGAAGTAATTTGAATTTGTCCGACTGCCAGCGTGAGCGATCCCAATCGCTGAATCTGGTAATCCATCTGATGAATGCTGTAGCAATAAAGCCGCTGATCCCGTGCGTAGGGCGTAAACAGCGACGTGATTGCATAGTGCGAAGCCACCTGCTCCAGGCTAATTTGCGCCGGAATCACAAGCTGCCGATACACTTCTGCCCCGTTCTGGAAAAACTCGACGTTGCTAGGAGCTGCCGCCAAACGCTTAATAAATACCTTTTCAAGCTGAACGCCTGCTACATCTCCGGCTAACTCCAGGGCACGCGCCGCATAGCGCAAAATCTGTGTACCTTCCGGGCGAGAGAGTTCATCAAAAAACCAACCGCAGCTTGTGTACATTAACAGGGTGTGCCGCTGCATTTCTAGCAGTCTCAAGGCATCGATGCGATCGCCTACCGTCAGCTTCCGGCACTGATGCTCTGAAAGAAATCGATTCACGTTAGCAGGGCTGCGATCGAGCATGACGCGAATGTATTCATCCCGCGCCTTCCAAGGATCACGAAACAGCTTTCGCCCCTGTTCTTCAAACACTTTCACAAGCTGATCCCGCAGCCAGTCCAAACTATCCCGGAGCGGTCTACGCCACTGCTGATTCCATAACCCGCCGCCGCCGCAGCCGCAGTCTTCTTGCCAGCGATCGACCCCATGTGAACAGCTCCAAGCAGTCACGGGCTTCAACTCCACCTCCCAAGTGGGCGGATTGAGGCTGAGATAGTGGGCAAAGTTTGTCACCGTCCAGTCGTGACGCGGAAACTCTTCGACAAAGGCATACGCCAGAGCTTTCTCAGTGCCGCCCTTGTGATGCCCAAAGGTTTCTCCATCGGTTGCCACCGAAATAAGCTGTGCCGGGCGATGATCCCCGCGCACTGCCTGCCCTAACCGCCCCACAAAGTGATGCGAACTGCTCAGCACATCGTTAAAGCCCATATCGCGGGAGATGGGGCCGTCGTAAAAGAAGATATCGATGTAGGAACGGTCTGTGGCGATCGGGAACGATCCCGACAAAGGATCAGACGCAGGATTCAGATAGCAGCGATAGGGCTGGATCGGATCGATCTGGCTACCCCCCACTTCAATCCAATAGGGATCAGGCTCGTTAGTCGTTGGAAGCGGACGACAGCGTTGCGCCTGCGAGGGAGCCAGAACAATAAATTTAATTCCTTCTGCAATCAATGCCGCCAACGTTGCCTGATCGACTGCCGTTTCTGCCAGCCACATGCCTTCGGGATCACGTCCAAATCGGGCCCGAAAATCAGCTTTGCCCCAGCGAATTTGCGTCAGCTTATCGCGATCGCTTGCTAGGGGCATAATGATGTGGTTATACACCTGAGCAATCGCATTGCCATGTCCATTGAGGCGATCGCAGCTTTTGTGGTCTGCTTCCAGAATACGCTGATAGGTTTCCGGGTCGTGCTGTTCTAGCCAGCTCATCAGCGTCGGACCAATGTTGAAGCTGAGATACTCGTAGTTATTCACGATCCCCAGCACTTCGCCACGATCGTTTAACACTCTAGCAAAGGCATTCGGTCGATAGCACTCGTGATAAATTCGCTCATTCCAATCATGAAACGGAGATGCACTCGGCTGACGCTCGATCGAATTCAGGTAAGGGTTTTCACGCGGCGGCTGATAGAAGTGACCGTGTACTGTGACATAAACCCCATGTGCCTGCTGAATGGGATCAGGCTTCAGAAACGCAGACGAAGCTGTATTCACATGATCCCCGCCTGATGAAGCAATGACCTCAGATAAGAAACTACTTGAGCTTGGAGCAGAAGAATCCTGCATTGTTATCGCATCTGCATAAGTGAAGTCAGAAGAATCAGCCGAGTTAAAAGATTGAGAAGTCATACTCTTGGGAATAGAAAAGCAAATCAGCAGAAATAAACGCAGAAATTAATCAGGGATCAACTGAAGATAAATCAAAATTAAAAGCCACAAACCCTAGAAAGGCCGAAGGATTCAGGACAAAACGATTTGCTAGCTGCTTCAGCAAGCAAGACATGATGAGAAACACAAATCTTTTGCAGTAAGTGCTTTTTGCAATGTTTCTGCAATGTTTTTGGAATAGTGCGGTTAAGCCGATCGCGATAAAGCAGGAAACAATCGCTAACAAAATAACAAACGGGGATGATGCAAAGACCAACTCTATTGCTTAACGCTGAACAAGCAGGAAGGATAAGCCGTGCTTCACTTGCAATTTACATTTTGCGATTCAATCAGGGGAATATCTGAAGTAACTTCCTGAATGCAGCGCAGAGATATCCTTGCTGTATCTTAAACCTAAAGCTTAAGGAATGGGGTGTGTTAATTCTCTACAACAATCTCTTACCAAATCTCTACACTAAGTGAGAGTTCTTCATGTTTAGGGTAAAACCAAGGTTAGAATTCGGCCTGCTATTTTCCAAAAACACAAATCGATCGAAACGCTAATTTTTGAAAATCAGGCAGAATAACTGATCCCCGTTCTAAAATCTGCTGCAAGCCAAATTCATCGTCATCGGGATCGCAGAAAAGCACTAGCTGTTTCTGCCGAAAAATTCACCACTCAATATTCACAAAACCCGACTTTCGCATCAATTTTGCTTTTCTCTCCAGATCTTCTGTCCATCTGAACTGAGAAAACTCTATCAATCAGAAGATATTCTCAGGATAGGGATGATCCAGATGATCCGAAGGAACTGTGAGGCAACAAAAAAGGACGCACCGTAGCACGTCCGATCGCTCGCAAATTAGATATAGATCACCAGAGGCAATTAAGACTCAGCGGATCTCGATCGCTCATTTGAGCAGTCCCTTTTTAGCAGTCATAGTAGAGCGAGAACTCATAGGGGTGCGGACGCAGGCGCATCGGGTTCACCTCATTGTCCAGCTTGTACTGAATCCAGGTATTGATCAGGTCTTCGGTAAACACACCGCCCACCGTCAAGAAGTCGTGATCTTTCTCCAGGCACTCCAGCGCATCTTCTAGCGATCCCGGAGTCGAAGGAATCTTAGCCAGCTCTTCCGGGCTGAGGTCGTAGATGTCCACATCCAGCGGTTCACCGGGATCAATCTGATTCTTAATACCGTCAATTCCAGCGCAAAGCATTGCCGCAAACGCCAGGTATGGATTCGAGGTTGCATCCGGGCAGCGGAACTCCAGACGCTTCGCCTTCGGATTTGTACCAGATAGCGGGATCCGCACTGAAGCCGATCGATTGCCCTGCGAATATGCCAGGTTCACCGGAGCTTCAAATCCCGGAACCAGACGCTTGTAGGAATTGGTCGTTGGGTTGGTGAATGCCAGCAGAGCGGGAGCGTGCTTCAGAATACCGCCGATATAGTGCAGTGCCATCTGGCTCAGACCTGCATAGCCATCGCCTGCAAACAGAGGCTGGCCGCCCTTCCAAATCGATTGATGGGTATGCATTCCAGAACCGTTGTCGTTGAAGACGGGCTTGGGCATGAAGGTAATGGTCTTGCCGTACTTCTTCCCAACGTTCTTAATGCAGTACTTGTAGGTCATCAGCCAGTCTGCTGCCTGAAGCAGCGTTCCAAACCGGAAGCCCAGTTCGCACTGACCACCCGATGCGACTTCGTGGTGATGCTTCTCGATCGGCACACCGCACTTTGCCATCGTCAGCAACATTTCAGTCCGCAGGTCTTGCGAAGTATCAGTCGGCGCAACGGGGAAATAGCCTTCTTTGTAGCGGGGCTTATAGCCCAGATTGCCGCCCGGCTCAACACGACCAGAGTTCCAACGACCCTCGATCGAATCAACATAATAATAGCCTTCGTGCTGATTCTGGTCGAAGCGAACATCATCAAAAATAAAGAACTCCGCTTCAGGACCGAAGAAAGCCGTGTCGCCGATTCCAGTCGAGGAGAGGTAGTCTACTGCTTTTTGGGCGATCGTTCGAGGATCGCGAGAATAGGGTTCGCCCGTCCGGGGTTCCTTGATGCTGCATACCACGCTCAGCGTCGGCTCCGCCATAAAGGGGTCAATCCAGGTGGTATTAGGATCAAGCACCATCATCATGTCTGATTCGTTGATCGCTTTCCATCCCCGAATACTGGAACCGTCAAACGGTACGCCCTGATCGAAGCTGCTCTCGTCGATTTGGTCATGATAAACGGTGAGGTGCTGCCAGGTTCCAGGCAGATCGACAAACTTAAGGTCGATGAGCTGGATATTTTGCTCTTTAATCAAATTGAGAACGTCTTGGGGGGTCGTCATGAACTGCTCCTTAGCAACGATGAGCGATTAAAATTCAGTGGAGTGGAAACTGAGCGGTTCGACTGGATTACTCAAGCATTCAAGGCACTCTCACCCACCCAGCGATAGCAATAACCTGGAGTTGGGGTTAGGCTGCGTTCAAGAGAAATTTCGTAAATTGAACCGGGTTGTAACACACCTGAACCATCGTAGGAACTGGTTCACCCGGATTTTGTATCGTAGATTACAAAATGTCCCTTCTCCTGCAACTTTCCACAATTCAAAACACAACTTAATAGACAAAAAACTTAACAATCAGAAGCCTTACGATCGCTGATTTGCTGCGAATTCTGAGAAACGCACCGTGATACACTGAAGGGCGAATTGCTAATAGTAAGCACGATTACTAATCGGAATTTTTGGGAGATCAGATCTCATGCGGGACGCGGTGACGAGCCTCATTAAAAACTACGACAGCACAGGTCGATATCTCGATCGCAATGCGCTAGACACCCTCAAAGCCTATTTCGATAGCGGCACCGCTCGCACTCAGGCAGCCGCCGTGATCAATTCCAATGCTGCATCGATCGTGCGTCAGGCAGGGTCGCAGCTTTTTGAAGAAATTCCTGAACTCATTCGTCCGGGTGGTAATGCCTACACCACGCGCCGCTATGCCGCCTGTCTGCGCGACATGGACTACTACCTGCGCTATGCCAGCTATGCCCTGGTTGCAGGCAGTATGGATGTGCTAGATGAGCGCGTTTTGCAAGGGTTGCGTGAAACCTACAATTCGCTCGGTGTGCCGATCGGTTCCACGGTGATTGGCATTCAGATCATGAAAAATATTGTGAAAGAGCAAGTTGCTGCTGCGGGCATAGAAAATGCGGCGATCGTCGATCAGCCCTTTGACTACATGACCCGCGAACTCAGCGAACAGGATGTGTAATCAGAGCTGGACTGAGCATCGTCTAGACGCATGCCTATAGCAAAACCAAACGCAATGAAATCAAAGGGCATTTCTGAAATGAGATGTCCTTTTTTATTTGTAATAAAAATACTCGAATTGCAGCTGAGTGGGCACAATATCGGTAGGGTTCGCTGCCAAACACTGAACAAGAAGGCTAACCTTGTAAAATTTCCGCTTCGACTCACCAGAATTAATAAAGTTTACGGCGATTTTTCGTAAAAGCACTTGTCTGAAGGGCAACTTGATCGCCGATACTTTTACCTAGTGGCTTGCTTTAAGCTGTAGTTGTCATCCCTTGAAGATGCAATGTACTGACGTTGTTATGCACTACTCCGGCTGCTTTAGAACCAGATTTCGGTTCTGCCTGAGTTAGCCACCCGTTAGCCCACCCTGTTAGCCCTACCGTACTAGCCCTACGATCGACGACCTGAGAGGCAATTTTTATGGCAGTTCCCATCTCCCCCGCGTCCCTGGCAGCAAAACCGATTACCTTTGGCACAGATGGCTGGCGTGGCGTGATTGCCGCTGATTTCACCGTTGAGCGACTGCTGCGCGTTGCACCTCTCGCTGCCCATGCATTAGCCGACACCTACGGCAGTAACGGCAGTCGTCTGATTATTGTGGGATACGATCGCCGCTTCCTCTCCGAAGAGTTTGCCAGAGTCACCGCAGAAGCGGTTCAAGCTGCCGGATACGAAGTCTTGCTTTCGGAAACCTACGCGCCAACTCCGGCTTTTAGTTTAGCCGCCAAGCAGCTTAACGCGCTGGGTGCATTGGTCATTACTGCTAGCCACAACCCAGGCATTTATTCAGGGTTAAAAGTCAAAGGTGCGTTTGGGGGATCAGTACCGCCGGAAGTAACCCAAAAAATCGAGGCGAAGCTCAAGGAAACGCCTGCCGCCCTCGCTGCTCCTGCCGATCCGCTTCCTTCACTACAAACCTTTGATCCCTGGAAAAATTACTGCAATACGCTGCGCGCTCAAGTCGATATTGGAGCCATTCAAACTGCGCTGCGCTCGGGTCAGCTCACTGTCTTTGCCGATGTCATGCACGGGGCAGCGGCGGGCGGATTAGCCCGTTTGCTTGATGCACCAATTCAGGAGCTAAACAGCAATCGCGATCCCTTGTTTGACGGTGGCGCACCCGAACCCCTGCCTCGCTATATCCCGACGCTGCTCGATCGCCTGAAACAGCCCCATGACAATCTTGCCGTTGGCTTAGTGTTTGATGGCGACAGTGATCGCGTGGCTGCGGTAGACGGACAGGGTAATTTCCTCAGCTCTCAAGTCTTGATTCCCATTTTGATCGAGCACCTGGCAGTACGACGGGGCTTTACAGGTGAAGTGATTAAAACGATCAGCGGCTCCAACCTGATTCCAAAAATCGCCCAACTCTACAACCTGCCCCTGCACGAAACGGCGATTGGTTACAAGTACATTGCCGATCGAATGCTGGAAACGCAAGTGCTCCTGGGCGGCGAAGAGTCGGGCGGCATTGGCTATGGGCATCATATTCCCGAACGCGATGCGCTGCTGTCTGCTCTGTATTTGCTGGAGGCGATCGTTCAGTCTGGAAAGGACCTGAGCCATCTCCATCAGACTTTGCAGCAAAAAACGGAATACGCCTCAACCTACGATCGCATCGATCTTCCCCTCGCCAGTATGGAGGTGCGTGCCCGCTTGCTGGAACAGCTCAAAACCCAGCCCCCTACTGAAGTTGCCGGACAAGGCGTGGTTGACTGTCTAACGATCGACGGATACAAACTTCAGCTTGCCGATCAAAGCTGGCTCCTGATTCGATTTAGCGGCACGGAGCCTGTACTGCGCCTCTACTCTGAAGGACTGACCGACGATCGAGTTCAGGCAAATCTTTTATGGGCAAAGGACTGGGCAAACGCGATTTCCGGTTAAAGGCGCAAGGTCGATTAGCTGATAAAAAACAAAAAAGGGGCTTAATGCCCCCTCTTTGAGATATCACTTTCAGAACTTAATCAATTAGAACTGAAAGTAACCAATAAAACTGCGATCAACTTACTTGATCGACACTTTACCGCCAGCCGCTTCGATCGCTTTCTTAGCTTCTTCGGCTGCTTCCTTAGCCACAGCTTCTTTCACAGGCTTGGGCGTTGATTCCACCAGATCCTTCGCTTCCTTCAGACCCAGACCCGTCAGTTCACGGACTGCCTTCAGCACGGCAATCTTCTTATCTGCCGGAACTTCGTCCAGAATCACGTCAAATTCGGTCTTCTCTTCAACTTCCTCAGCCGGAGCTGCTGCACCTGCGCCCGGAGCCATCATCATCATGCCACCAGCCGGAGCCGCCGCACTTACGCCAAAGGCTTCTTCAATTTGCTTGACCAGTTCAGACGCTTCCAGCAGCGTTAGGGTCTTAAGCTGGTCTAGAATTGCATCAGTTTTTTCAGACATTCGCTCAACTCCTAGAGTGATTTAGTAAGTGAAACTTTTCGGTCTTTTCGATCGAGATCCGCCTAGATCTAAACCTAATCGACCTAAAACTAAGCTGCTTCTTGCTCTTTATCTTTATCAGCAATCGCTTGCAGTGCCCGCGCTAGTCCACCAGGAACTTCGTTGATGCCAACCGCCAGCTTGGTTGCCACACCATTGATCGCCCCAGCAATTTGAGCGATGAGCTGCTCTTTCGAGGGTAGATCAGCGATCGCCTTCACATCGTCCTCGCTGAGCAAGCGACCTTCCATTGCGCCACCGCGAATCACAGACTTCTTTGTGACTCTTTGGAAATCCTGGTATGCCTTCAGTGCGCCGCCAATATCATCTTTTAGCAGCAGGAATGCAGAGGACTCTTTTGCAATTTGGCCCAGTGGCTGCCAGTTCGTGTCGTCCTGGACTGCCATCCGCATCAACGTGTTTTTCGCCACCTTACAATCGCCGCCCTTCGGACGTAGCCGCCGCCGCAGATCGGTAATTTCAGCAACAGTCAGGCTTTTGTAGTCGATCACCACTGCAAGCTGGGACTGACTCAGGCTTTCCTTCAGTTCTGCAACAAGCGCCTTTTTATCTTCCAGCGTTCTTCCCATTCGTTTCTCACCTCCTTAAGTCATTAGTAAAGAACAAACCCATTCGTGCCGTTATTCCCACCGATAAAAGCATGAAAGCTCTAGACACAAAAAACCCCGAACAGCGTGCCGGGGTTCAAGTGAGTTAAACTCACTATTTCATCGACCATCGATCGCGATGGAAGAAGAGAACCTCGGCAGGAAATTAAGCATAATGCGCCTGCTGTCTACGGCTGTGATTTAGTTGTGGGAATTTGGCAAACTTGTGACTCCTGCAAGTCCTTCTTAGTTTAGCGCGTCATTAAGCTGCATCTGCCTTCAGATCTCGCAGCGCGTTGATATCAACTTCGATCGACGGACCCATTGTGGCAGAAACATACATTGTTCGCCAGAAACGTCCTTTTGCCCCTGAAGGGCGGTTGCGATCGATCGTTTCTTGCAGTGTCTTTAGGTTCGTCAACAGATCTTCCGGCGAGAAGGATGCTTTGCCAAACAAAACGTGAACAATTCCCGTTCGGTCTGCCCGGAACTCTAGTTTTCCAGCTTTGAATTCAGAAATCGCCTGAGCGACATCAAACGTCACCGTACCACCTTTAGGCGACGGCATCAAGCCGCGAGGACCCAGCAACTTACCCAACCTTGCGACCTGAGGCATGACATCTGGCGTTGCGACCAGTACATCGAAGTCCATCATGCCTTTCTGGATCTGGTCGATCAGCTCCTC
Organism: Cyanobacteria bacterium FACHB-502; assembly: GCA_014695325.1. Taxonomy (GTDB): domain Bacteria; phylum Cyanobacteriota; class Cyanobacteriia; order Elainellales; family Elainellaceae; genus Leptolyngbya_A. The sequence continues at coordinate 815,442 of JACJNZ010000039.1, forward strand.
AGAACCATAGATATCTGCGCCAGAGCTTGAAGCTTCTGTAACTTTTTCGCCCCGTGCAATCACCGCAACACGAACCACCTGACCTGTTCCCTTCGGCAGTGCAACGGTTGTCCGAAGCTGCTGGTCTGTGTACTTGGGGTCAATTCCGAGGCGGATGTGCGCCTCTGCCGATTCTGAAAACTTTGCGGTTGCCGTTTCCTTTAAAAGCTGAAGAGCTTCAAGCGGCTGGTAAGGACGTTCCTCAACCTTTTGCTTGAGTTCCTGTAAACGCTTCGATACTTTTTTAACCATGTCTTACACTCCTGGGGTAATTGCGAGGAGTTTCCTCTCCCCCGATAGAATTTTCGTCAGTCTGATTTATCAGTCTGAAATGAGGGTTGAAGCAAGTTCGTCTTGAACTTTCTAGTCAACGATCGTCACGCCCATATTGCGAGCGGTTCCTGCAACAATTTTCATCGCTGCATCAATATCATTTGCATTTAAGTCAGGCAGCTTAGTTTGAGCAATCTCTCGGAGCTGCGCCTGCGTGATGGAACCAACCTTTTTCTTGTTTGGCTCACCCGAACCTCGCTCAATTCCAGCTGCTTTGGTGATCAAAACCGAAGCCGGAGGTGTTTTGAGAATGAACGTAAAGCTGCGATCCTCAAAAACGGAGATTTCTACCGGAACCACAAGACCTGTTTGATCAGCAGTTCTCGCATTGTATTCCTTGCAGAACATCATGATGTTGACCCCGTGCTGACCGAGAGCCGGACCGATCGGGGGAGCAGGGTTTGCTTTTCCTGCCGTAATTGCCAACTTAATAATCGCTACAACTTTCTTAGCCATTGAAAACTAGCTCTGCTTTTGAACCTGATTAAATTCAAGCTCGACGGGCGTATCTCGACCAAAAATCGATAGCAACGCCTTCAGCTTGCTGCGCTCTGGAGTCACCTCAATCACTTCGCCCTCAAAGTCCTTAAATGGACCTGATAGCACCACGATTTTGTCACCCGTTGCCATATCAATCTTGACAACTGGCTTTTGCTCCTGCGCCTGCTTAAAGATCCGTTCGACCTCTGCTGCACCAAGCGGCAAAGGTTTCACATGACCTCTTCCCCGCCCGTATCGTCGCTTTTGCTCTGCGCCCACAAAGTTAATTACGTTTGGCGTATTTTTGACAACCTGCCAAGTGTCGTCATCCATAACCATTTTAATTAGCACGTAGCCTGGAAAAACCTTTTCAGCTCCTTCCTTCGGCTTGCCTGCTTTCGTGGGCTTGAGGATTGGCGTTTGGGGAATCTCGATTTGCAGGATGCGATTCGCAACATCCAGGGTTTCGATTCGCTGCTCTAGATTGAGCTTGACGCGATTTTCGCACCCCGACGCAACCTGCACGGCAAACCAGCGAGGTGTCCCTTGGGGAGTGGACTCATCTTCTGTGTCCTCGCTTTGCTGTAAAAGATTATCAGCTTCGTCAGATGAAAGAGCCATTAGAACACCTGGCTAGCAGCCCAGCCAAATAATTGATCAACAAAATAGATCAGCGTTGCAGAGAGCGTGACCATCAAAATGACTGCGACCGACTCACTAATGAGCTGCTGGCGTGAGGGCCATACAACCTTATCTAATTCTTCTCTTGTCCCTTTAACAAACTCAACGGGATCAAATCCTGCTTTTCCCGTCTCCGCTTTCCTGACTTCTTTAGACTCTTTAGCAGCGTCTTTAGAGTCTTTTGACATTTTTTGAGCCTTAGCTTCTGTCTCGTCTTTCTTTGCCACAGCCCTTTGTCGCCTCATTCAAAAGGGTTCATTTCCTGCTTTTCAGCGAATCCTTAACCTTCATCAATTGAAAGAAATCAACTGAAAGAAATAGAACCAGCGCGCCCTGGAGGACTCGAACCCCCGACATCAGGTTTTGGAGACCTGCGTTCTACCAACTGAACTAAGGACGCACGCGGTTAAGGTTGATTTGGGAATGCCTTTCCTAGTCTAGCAGCAAAGAGCGATTGGTAACTAGCTTGTCAGAAATCTAACGGGGGAGTGCAAACTGCATTTTTCCTGCAACTTTCTGCAAACTGGGCGAGCCACCAATCACAAATGCTTGCGATCGCAGAAACTCGACTATTCCAGAGGGCGATCGAACCGCTGCTTGAGGCGAGTGGCTTTACCCACCCGTTCACGCAAGTAGTACAACTTTGCCCGCCGGGCTTTACCGCGACGTATGATCTTAATGTTGGCAACTCGCGGTGAGTGGAGCAGAAAAACCCGCTCTACGCCAACGCCCTGAAAAATGCGACGCACGGTAATCGTGTGGTTGATCCCGCCCCGACGGATGGCAATGACTGTACCTTCGTAGGGCTGAACCCGCTCTTTGCCGCCTTCTTGAATTCGTACTCCGATCCGAACTGTGTCCCCAACATGGATGGTGGGGAGATCTTGCTTTAAGTGTTCCGCTTCAATCGAGCGGATAATCTCCTGCGCGTTCATCAGACCCCAGCAAAACTCACAATTGCTTATCATAGCCTGGAGAGAGGGAAAAGTCTAGGGATTGGTTTACGAGTGGGGAGTGTTTTGCGAATGAGGAACGGTTTGCCTACGGGGGGCCGGGTGAAAGGGTGAAATTGGGGGGAGGGTTGGGACGACTTTTACAATGGGAAACGATTCGGGGATGGTTGAGATGGAACGATCAGTAATGCTGTCTAGTTTTGAGCCGCTTTTAGGGCAGCCTCAGGCGATCGAGCTTCTTACTCGTGCAGTGACTCAGGGGCGGATTGCGCCTGCCTATTTATTTGCTGGGGCTGCGGGAGTGGGGCGGAGTTTGGCAGCAAGCTGCTTTGCAGAGCTGTTACTGGCGCGTCAGCCATTAGAGCCGATTTCTGAGGGATTGAGGCAGCGAATTCGTCAGCGCAATCATCCTGATTTGCTGTGGGTGGAGCCAACTTATTTGCATCAGGGAAAGTTTCTTTCTGCGGCTGAGGCGGTGGAGTTGGGGATTAAACGTCGATCGCTGCCTGAAATTCGGCTGGAGCAGATTCGGGAGGTTGCTCGGTTTTTGAGTCGTGCGCCGCTAGAGGCTCGTCGATCGGTGATTGTGCTAGAGCAGGCAGACCGTATGGCAGAAGCCGCTGCAAATGGACTGTTAAAGACGCTGGAGGAACCAGGACAGGCAACGCTGATTTTGATTGCGCCCAGCCCAGAGTCCTTATTACCCACCTTAGTGTCTCGCTGTCAGCGAGTTCCGTTTTATCGACTGGACAGGGAGACGATCGCGCAAATTCTGACGCAGGTAGGACAAGGGGAAATCTTGAACCATCCCGAAATTTTGACGCTGGCGCAGGGGAGCCCGGGGGAGGCGATCGTTCACTGGCAGCAGCTTCAGACCGTTTCGATCGAGCTACTTCATGCTGCAACGGCTATTCCTGTCAGTCTCAAAGATGCCCTTGATCTTGCACGTCAGATTGTTCGCAGCCTGGATGGCGAAACTCAGCTTTGGCTGGTGGACTATTTGCAGCAGCATTACTGGCAACAGCAACAGCCCTACTATTTGTCTCTGCTAGAAAACACCCGCCGAATGCTATTGCAGTATGTGCAGCCTCAGCTGGTGTGGGAGGTAACACTAATGAAAATGCAGGAATTTGCTGGCTGAGAACCTGAAATCAAGAAGAAATTCCCCAGGTTTGGTAGGGGTGCTTTGACAGATAAGCGTTATAGTAGCGCGGGTCTTGCGTCACTTCTTCGCGAATCCAATCAGGAAGCTGTAGGGGGTAATCAGCGTTGGGGAGTTCGACTTCTGCCATGATGAGTCCCTGATTTTCGCCGTGGAATTCATCAATTTCCCAGACTAGGTCGCCGCTCGCCAGACAATGCCGCACCTTCTCAATTTGGGGGCGATCGCAGAGCGTATCGAGCAACTCAGTTGCATCAGTGACTGGGATGGGATATTCATATTCAGCGCGACCGATGCCAACTGACTCACCCTTGATCGTAATGTAAGCCTGCTCCCCGGCGATTCGCACCCGAACGACGCGCTCTTTCGTCGCTAAAATATAGCCCTGACGGTAGGGGGTCGCAGTAGCCTTTGATCGCCAGCTATCACCCTGCACTAAAAACTTTCGCTCAATCTCGATACCCATGATTGCTGTTTTCCTTTGGTGCGCTCAATGGTTCAGAAATCGTGCTTGCTGAACCGACGACAACCCTGACGGACTACGCGATCGCGCTAGAGTCTACGCTTTTAGCAGTTGCCCTACTGGGGCAGAACAAGATACAGCACGACAAACTGGGTTTGCAACGATCGCGCTTTTTCTGGGGGATTGCGTTTGGCTGGGTTGCGATCGCGGCGGCGGCAGGGGGAACCTGTCACGGTTTTGCCCCAATTTTAACGCTATCGCTTTTGAATCGCCTGTGGACGTTGACGGGTTATGCGATCGGCTGCGCTAGTTTTTTTATGCTGCTGGGGGCAACTTTCAGTACATTCGCGGGATGGATTCGTTGGGTGGCAATTGTGGCAATCGGCGGTAAGTCAGCTCTATATCTGGCGCAGGTGGGACAGTATCAGCAATTTGTGCCGATGGCGATCGATTATGGGTCAGCAATGCTCGTGGTGGTGCTGCTGCAATGGGTGCAGCTTCAACGTCAGCGCAGGAGTGCAATCTGGATTAATGCTGGAATTGGCGTTTCCATGATTGCGATCGGGATTCAGGCAACGCGGATTTCAATTGCACCTTCCTTCAATCACAATGATTTGTATCATCTGGTGCAAATGGTGGCTTTGTACCTGCTGTATTGGGGCGCGAGGATTTTGAAGGATCGCTAGTCGATCGCTCAATGCTGCTCACTCACTGACCGTTTGAGCAAAGTTCAATTTTCTAAAGTTCAATCTTCTACAGACTCCCGTACAAACTCCTCCAATTCCCCTTAAGGCAAAATCAGCGACGCGACTCTTCCTATCAGTCTTTACAATAGGAAAATGGACTTGCGGCAATTGTGCTGCTGATAATTGCCCTTTGTGGTTAGAGCCTAGTTCTTAAAGCCCTGGTTGTTGAAGCCTATGTTTGAAGCGTTATCCGATCGTCTGGATGCTGCCTGGAAAAAGCTCCGGGGGCAGGACAAAATTTCTGAGTCGAATATTCAGGATGCTCTGCGAGAAGTGCGGCGTGCCCTGCTGGAGGCAGACGTAAACCTTCAGGTGGTGAAGGATTTTGTCGCAGACGTGCAGACAAAGGCACTGGGCGCGGAAGTCATCGCGGGCGTGAATCCAGGTCAGCAGTTTATCAAGATTGTTTACGACGAACTCGCTGGCTTGATGGGCGAAACGAACGTTCCTCTGGCAGAAGCCGATACCGCTCCGACGATCGTGCTTATGGCAGGTCTTCAGGGAACGGGTAAAACGACGGCTTCGGCAAAGCTGGCTCTGCACCTTCGCAAGCAAAATCGCAGCACAATGCTGGTAGCAACTGACGTTTACCGTCCTGCGGCAATCGACCAGCTCATCACGCTGGGTAAGCAGATTAATGTACCCGTGTTTGATCTGGGCAAAGATGCAAACCCGGTTGAGATTGCGCGGCAGGGCGTTGAAAAAGCGAAGGCAGACGGCGTTGATACGGTGATTATCGACACGGCGGGTCGCTTGCAGATTGACCAGTCGATGATGGCAGAGCTGGCACAGATCAAGGACACCGTGAAGCCTCACGAAGTGCTGCTGGTCGTGGACGCGATGACCGGACAGGAAGCTGCCAACCTGACGCGCACCTTTCACGAGCAGATTGGGGTTACAGGCGCGATTTTGACCAAGATGGACGGCGATACGCGAGGTGGGGCAGCCCTGTCGGTGCGGCGCATTTCCGGTCAGCCGATTAAATTTATTGGCGTGGGAGAGAAGGTCGAGGCACTTCAGCCCTTTTATCCCGATCGCATGGCGCAGCGAATCCTGGGCATGGGCGACGTGCTGACGCTGGTAGAAAAAGCACAGGAAGAAGTTGATCTGGTAGAAGCAGAAAAGCTTCAGGAAAAAATTCTTACTGCCAAGTTTGACTTCACCGACTTTTTGAAGCAGACTCGCCTGATGAAAAACATGGGCTCGCTGGCAGGCATCGTCAAGCTGATTCCGGGAATGGGCAAGCAAATTTCCGAAGACCAGCTCCGCCAGGGCGAAGAACAGCTCAAGCGGGTGGAGGCAATGATTAGCTCCATGACGATCGAAGAACGGCGCGACCCGGAACTGCTAGCAGGTTCTCCCAGCCGTCGGCGGCGAATTGCGAAAGGGGCAGGCTACAAAGTCGAAGATGTGAGCAAGCTAATCAGCGATTTCCAGAAAATGCGGATGCTGATGCAGCAAATGGGTCAGGGCAACTTCCCCGGAATGGGAATGCCAGGCATGGGCGGAATGGGGGGTCTTTTTGGCGGCGCACCTGCGGGCAACCCAGGCAATGCACCCCCTCCAGGCTGGCGCGGCTATCCGAGTGGGGCATCGGGTAAGAAGAAGAAAAAAGAGAAGAAGCGCAAAGGATTTGGCTCTTTGTAGGCGGGCTGTGGGCAGACTGTAAGCGGACTGTGGGCAGACCCTAAGTAGACACTAAACAGACTGTAGCAAGGTGTAAATTCCTGAATATCAGAAGAACATCTCGTGATAGGCTCATAGCTGGAGGGTTAATTGCACCCGATGTCTTGTGCCTTCCGCAGAAGGCAATATCACAAGGGACACCATAATATTTTGTTTGTTTTTTCCCTGAACTGACTTCACGAAGATTCGTTTCATGGGTTCATTCAGGTCGTCATTGTCTGCAATAAAACTGAATTAAGGTATCACCAGGAGCGATCGGAGATATGGGCGTCATTGGTAAATTAATCGGCGGAATCTTCGCTTTCTTAGGCGGCATTTTTAAGAGCGTGGGCAAGATTGTAGGCGGGGGCAAATCTGGCTATTACATGGAGGCAGAACCCCTCTCGGCAGGGGCATCGGCTGAGCCTGCAAAGCAAGGAGCAGCAAAGCCTGAACCCACCAAAGCTCCGGCAAAAGTCGAAGCAGCAAAAGCAGAAGCGACAAAGGCAGCAACAAAGGTAGAGGCAAAGGCAGCAACTGCGGTTCAAGGGGCTCCGGCAAAGGGTAATCTTGCTCCGGCTCCGCTTGAAACCGTCAAAGCGGCGATCACAGAGGCTCCGGCAAACGGCTCGGCTCCAGCAAACGGCAAGACGAACGGTAAAAAGTCGCGCAAGGCGGAAGCCGCAAGCCTGCCTGAGCCAGTCAAAACGGCTGCGACCGAACCTAAAACGGATCAAACCTTTGCCCCTAACTATCTGATTCAAACGAGCGGCAGTCGTCGTCGTCCGGGTCCGAGCATGGACTATTTCCGCAATATTGCCAAGCAGGTTAAGAACTAAGCGATCGAGTCAGCTTCGCCGTTCTGAAGTGATCTTGATCTGATTTATCTGATAGGCAGCAAGGGGCGATTGTCCCTTGTTTTTTTTGGGCTTGTTTCTTGTTTAGGAATGAAACGCGATTTTCAAAGTAGGTCGATTGCTAAGGGGGCAAAGCTTCCCCCATTGCTGACTACAAAGCTGACTACAAACTCGCAAAAGAGGGAAACAGGATTCACGAAGCGGGAGCCAGGGCAAGTGCCTGTTCGAGTTGTCTCAGTCGCTCTGCTTCTTTGTTATAGACGAGCGGATAGAGACGGGGAAGTTTGCCAGTTTCAATCAAAACCGATCGCACTTCTGAGTTTGTGATTTGTGCTAGCGTCCGTTTAGATAGAAGGGCGAGCGTTGCCGCAATGCCGATCGCCTGACCGACACCCGCATTAAATTCGACAATGCGCCCTGCTGAGCTTGCCAGTCCCACAAATCCAGAAGCCGGACTGACGACGGCTAAGTTAGGCACACTTTTAGCGATCGCATGACGCATTCCCACATTGAATAGCGGCTGCTGAAAGTGAAGTTGCTGACTGCCCTTCTCCAGCAGGTAATCCTTCAATCCCACTCCTTTTTCCTGGGCGCGCGCCTTCAGTCCATCAATGCCGCCGCGAATATCAAAGTGGTAGCCAAAGGTTCCCAGAGCTTCTGCGGTGGGAATGCCGCCCACAAGCATCTGAGTGCCGCTCAGGGGCTGGACGGCATCGGTAATATTGCCTGCGTGACGAATATAGAGTTCAGGCATCGATCGCACTTGCGTTGCTCCCAGGCTTCTAAACCAGCGATCGATAAACGTCATTTCCTGTAGCATAGCGGGGGTCGGTTTCGCGCCCGATCGCGCCAGATTCTCAGCTTCGGCCGCTGTCACCCAAAACAGCAGCGCGTTCCAGACGAGCCGATCATTGGGCATCCGCGCAACGTTGGCATTGTCGAGAATGGAGAAACTTTCCTTTAGCGATAGCTTAGTACCGCGATAGGCATGGTAGGCGATCGAGAGGGCCTTGGTCGGGATGTCAATATAATCTGAACCGATCCACATCGATTTCGGTTTGCCAAACTGATCGACCAGTTCTAGCCGCAGCAGGTTTGCGAGCGCTGAATCGCCGTCGGTTGCGGCATTGAGATAGCGTTGTGCCTCGGTATCCGATGGATTGCTGAATCGCTTGATATATTCCAGCTCGATTTGCTTCAGGGTAGACGGGCTTAGCCCCTCGGTTTCAAACACGAGCGAAACTGATAGCTCCGACTCGGGTAAGCCCAACGTGCCGAATCCGGGCAGCTTTGGCACTCCTGCTGCCTGCGCTAGCTCTGCGTTGACCGTGGAATCGATAAAATACTGAGCAACATACACTTCGCCGTTCTGAGCCCGAATGCCGCGCAGCCGTGAACCTTCTTTAGTGACTGACTCGATCGCCACCCCGCTGAGAATATCCACCCCGGCTTCGCGCAGCATTTGCCGCAGCACTGCATCTGCCCGCCACCTATCTAGCGCGACTTTGTCTACCCCAGTTTTGTTTAAAAACTCTTTGTATAAGGCAGGCGGCTCTCCAAAATCAGGCAGGTTCAGGTAATTACGCAGGCTGAGTGGAATCTGACTGCGATCGAGATAAGCCAGCCCGCCCCTAACCAGATGTCCGCCGATGCCCTGCTTCGAGTTACCCTTCAACATCAGCAGAGAGCGCGGGAAATTACCGATGCGTCGCCGATATTCTCTTGCGGCTGCAATCAATGCCAGAATACCGGGAATTTCGTCGCCAAAACCGATGAAATCATAGGTGCGGATTACGGAAGGGGTTCCAGAGGTCATAGTTACGGTCTTTAATGGGATAGGAAAAGAAACGCATCGTTCTGCAGATTCTACGGATTTTGACGCACTTACTCAGGCACACCCTAACTTAAGCGATCGGTCAAACCTGCAGAATTTTTAGAAATCGTGATTTTATTTGGCATTGCTCAAATTTGGCTTAAACAAATTTAGGTGTAAAGGAATCTATGAAAGCAAATGCCCCGAACGCTGATCCAGCCCTTCAACCTCCAGACTCTCCCTTAGCGCAAGCCGGACAAGGCCAATCGGAACAAAACCAATCGGAACAAAACCAATCGAAACAAAACCAATCGGAACAAAACCAATCGGAACAAGCCGAACGCTATGAAGCCGAGATTCAGGCACTCAAAGCAGAACTTGACCAAACTCGTCTGGCGCATCAAATGGCGATCGAAATGGCGCAGTTTCAGGCAGGCTTTCTGGCACGGACTTCCCACGAGCTACGATCGCCCATTAATAGCGTAATCAGCCTGCATCAGCTTATTTTGTCTGACCTGTGCGACAGCCCAGCAGAGGAGCGAGATTTTGTCGCGCAGGCACACGCCGCCGCTCAGAAAATGCTGGGTTTGATGGATGAGCTGATTCACGTCTCGCAGCTTGTGCAGAATACTGCCCGTTTGCATTTAGCTCCAGCCTCTCTCCAGGACATTTTGGCATCGGTTAAGCAGGCAACGCAGCTCCAAGCAAAAAACCGCAACTTGCAGCTTGAGATTCAGCTTCCTGATCCGTCGGTTATGGTTCTGGCAGATGAACGACGGCTGAAACAGGTTTTGCTACATCTGGTGGATATGCCGCTGAGCGTTATGCAGCAGGGTTTTGTGCGAGTCACGACTCACATTCTTTCGGAGACTGCCCAGATTGAAATCACCGATCAGCGTCCGGCAGAGTGCTGGCAGGAATTGATTGACACTTTGCACAACTTCGAAGGAACCGATCAACTGTCACGGATGAAGGGCGAGACCAAGCAGGCCATCGATAAGGAAAGTACGCTACTCGCTCTGAGTCGATCGCCGATTCCCCCCTCGATCGGACTGAGGCTTTTAACGCAGCGATCGATTTTAGAACTCATGGGCGGACAGCTCATGCTGCTGGAAACCCCGGTGATTTCTGGCGAGCGTTCGGCGAACTCGCAGGAGGGCATCACTCGAATTCGGTGTGTATTGCCGCTTGCGACGACTCTTTAAAAGAACGCTGCAAAAGCAACCGGGTTGATCAATGCGGGGACAGCCTGCCAGGGTTTATTCCTGATATCAGGAATAAACCCTGATAAGCTTCACCCACCTTAACCGCAACGCCAACAGCTCAACCGCAAGAAAGCTAGCATTTGCTCAAAAAGGAGGAGCAGCGCATAATAGACTGAATTTTGTCCAAGGTTGATGCTGAATTGACATGATGCTTCCCACCCTGAAATTGAATCAGCGATTGATTAGCAGTAGTCTGGTCTGTAGCAGTTTGGCGATCGTCACGCCTGCCCTCGCCGCCACAGCCAATTATCCTGAAGCGAGAACGGCTTCACAGCGTCCGGTTTTCCGCTCTGAATCAGCCACGATCGCAGTGCAACCATTCCACATTGCTCAGGCTGGGGTGAGCGTGACCGGATCAGAAGGCAACTTTACCGGGCAGGTCTTAGTTCGCACTTCGGTTCAAACTGCCTGGAGCGTGCTGACCGACTACAATCGTTTTTCGTCTTTTATTCCCAGCATCGCTGAGAGTCGAGTACTACAAAGCGACGGCAACCGCAAAGTGTTTGAGCAGGTGAACGTGATCCGGGTGTTTCCGTTCACGCGTCGCAGTCGGGTAGTACTTTCTTCGGTGGAGAGCTATCCGCAGCAGATTGCCTTTAGCCTGGTAGAGGGCGATATTGAGTCACTACAAGGGGTTTGGCGCATTCAGCCAAGGGGAGACAATCAGGTTTTGATTACACATCAGGTCGCAATTGATCCAGGGTCTTCGCCCATGCGGGGACTGTTTTTCAACATCTACAAAAGCACGCTTGCCAGTACGCTTGCTGCCCTAAAACAGGAAATGGAGCGACGGAGTAGCTAATATGGCTCAAACGCGATCGGACTGGACGGGAAAGATTGCGATTATCACGGGTGGATCAAGCGGCATTGGAAAAGCTCTGGCACAGCGTCTCGTCCGACAGGGAGCAAATGTAGCGATCGTCGCCCGTAATTCCGCAAAGCTAACCCAGGCAAAGGCGGAAATTACTGCTCAATGTCTTAATGCAAATCAGCAAGTCTGCATCTACTCAGCGGATGTCTCCGATCGCGCCCAGGCAGAACAGGCAATGCAGCAGGCGATCGAGGCTTTGGGCACACCCGATTTGCTTGTGACCTGTGCCGGAATTGCCCATCCCGGATATTTTCAGGAATTGCCGATCGAGATTTTTGAAGAGACGATGGCAATCAACTATTTTGGGTCGCTCTACTGCATCCGGGCAGTGCTGCCTGCAATGGCGGCTCAGCGTCGAGGACAGATGGTAATGGTTTCCTCTGGCGCAGGACTAATCGGCATCTATGGCTACACGCCCTACAGCCCGACGAAGTTTGCGCTGCGGGGATTGGCAGAGTCGCTGCGGGGCGAGCTGAAACCGATGGGGATCGGAGTGGCGATCGTGTATCCACCGGATACGGATACGCCTCAGCTGGTAGAGGAAAACAAAACCAAACCGCTCGAAACCAAACGGATTACCGCGACCGCAGACACTTGGAGCGCAGATGGGGTTGCGTGTGAAATTATCACCGGGGTTGAGCGGAGGGCATTTGCGATCGCCCCTGGTACAGAAATGTCTGTGTTGGCGAAGCTGCATAGTGTGATTGCGCCGGGGTTGAACTGGTATTTCGATCGAATTGTGCGACAGGTGAGGGAGGGCAAGTAAGCGGGTGTTGGAGGGGTTGCGGGTGAGCTATATTGCCCCCTGAATTCCCCAACTTTAGGAACTTTGAAGTGAGCGGGTGGTATGGAGTCTGGGCGACTGAAACGACTACACCGTAGGATTTGGGGGGATGCGTCGCCTGAGGTCACTGGGCTACTGTTGAGTTTGCTGGTGCCGATTTACTTTGGTGCATGGTCCCTGTGGTTTGCGTTTGGTCATCCTTTTGTAATTCAGGATGATGCGCGTCAGCATATAGTCTGGTTTCAGCAGTTTGTTGATCCGGCTTTATTTCAGCAGGATTGGATTGCGCGTTATTTTGGCACGGTTGCGCCTGCGGGGTATCGGTTTCTGTATTGGATTATGGCGCAGGGAGGGATTGAGCCGATCGCCTTTGCCAAAGTCATACCGCTATTGTTGGCTTTAATTACCACTTATTATGTCTATCGCACTGCGCTGATTATTTTTCCAGTTGCGCTTCAGGCCTGCCTCAGCAGTTTAATTTTGAATCAGCAGCTTTGGCTAAATGATGATCTCAGTTCTGCAACGCCCAGGGCTTTTGTTTATCCAATTTTTGCTGCTTTTCTGTATTTCCTGCTGCGTCAATCGCTCATTCCCGGTTTGATTACGATCGCCCTTCAGGGATTATTTTTTCCGCAGCTTGTTCTGGTTCAGCTTGGCATTCTGACGCTTCGGCTGGTGCGGTGGGAAAATCGGCGTTTTCGGTTGAGCCGCGATCGGAGGGCGTCCCTGTTCTGGATCAGCGGCATGATTGTTGGAACGCTGACGCTGCTGCCCTTTTTATTAAAAACTTCCGAATTTGGAGGTGCAATTACCGCAGCACAAATGCAATCGTTGCCGGAGTATGGATTGGGGGGACGCAGCGAGTATTTTGGCGTGAGTCCGATCGCGTTTTGGCTTCAAGGAGGAAGCGGGCTGAGAATTCCAGTTTTCCCGACGATTATTTGGGCAGGATTGGGTTTGCCGCTGCTTAAAAGAATGCGGTTGCCTTTAGTCAAATCGATCGCGCCAGAAGTCAACCTTTTGGGCCAAGTTTTAATCAGTTCGCTGGTTTGTTTTTTGCTGGCGCATTTGCTGCTGCTCAGGCTGCATTTTCCCAGTCGCTACACCTACCATACGCTGCGGTTTATTTTGTCGATCGCCGCTGGCATTGTTCTTACCGTTTTGATGGATACGGGTTGGCGATGGGTTCAGCAAAGACGGCAACAGCGCGATTGGCAATTGAAACTCAAAGTCGGGATTGCGGTTGTTACTGCGGCGATCGTGCTGATTGTGCCTGCGATTCCTGCGCTGTTTTTCCAGTTTCAGGGATGGGTAATCGGAGAAGAGACGGCGTTGTATGAGTATCTCAGAACGCAGCCCAAGCAAACTCTCGTTGCCTCGCTATCGCCTGAAGCAAACAATTTACCTGCCTTTGCTCAGCGATCGACCCTCACCGGAAGAGAATTTGCCCTTGCCCATCATCCCCAGTATTATCAGCAGATTCAAGCACGAACGATCGATCTCATCCGACTGCAATATCTGGCAAATCTAGAAGAAGTAAAACAGCTTATCCAAAAACATCACATTGATTTTCTCTTAGTCGATCGCAACGCATTCACGCCGGATTATCTGATGCAGGATTGGTTGATTCACAGTTCTTTTCAAAATATTGTTCAGCAGGCGATCGATCAAATGCATCAGGGCAATCTTTCGGCGATCGGACAATTGCGTGATCACTGTGGTGTGGTTTCAACGGAGCGATCGATTTTATTAGAGACAAAGTGCATCATTGCAGCTTACTCACCCACTCACCCTCCTACTTAGAAAAATCTAGCTCTGCCTCATTCCCTTCAATCTCCCCCTGAATTAAGCCGATCGGATAAGCTCGATCGCTCAAAACCTGCGTGTAGTTTGCCTGCAAAAAGGGCTGATAGGTTTCATCTTGCACAATGTATGTTTTGAAGAATGCGACGGTGAGGGCACTGTGATAGGTTTGGGAGATGCGTTTGAGTTCGCTCCAGGGGGTTTGGCGATTGGTGAAGCCGCCCAGCGTATCGTGCGTGAGGCGGGCGTGGGGTAACCCTTTGGCAACTGCAAGGTATTTTTGGGGAGCGGTCAGATGACGGTAAGCGGGCAACTGTTCAACCAGCAGCGGCGTGAGAATATCCTGATCGGTGGCTTCCCAGAAGACAGGCACTTTGACATCGCGCAGTCCTGCCTGTCCAAATAGGCTGCGACCAAACGGCACAAATAGATAGATGGCTTTGATTCGATCGTCGCGCAAATTTTGATCGAGCTGGGGCAGGTCTAAGGCACGGCACTGATACAGCAGCGAAATGTTGATGATCGCCCTTTGCGTTTGACAGTTCGCTTGAAGCTGAGCGCGATCGAACTGTGCGCCTGCCAGCGATAGAGCCGTAGTGCCGCCGAAGGAATAGCCGAATACGCCCACCTGCTGAAGGTTGAGGCGATCGTTCAAGTCTGATTGATTGCGCCGAGTCAAATCGTCCAGCAAAACTATGACATCACGCGGACGATCAACATATTCAGTTGCGTCAAAATTTTCGCGATGTAGCCCCTGATAAAACGCGAGTAGGCGATCGCGATTGCTGCCCGGATGCTCAGGCACAGCAACGGCAAATCCGTGGGAGGCAAGCTGCTGAGCCAGTTCATCAAACAGATCGCGTCTGGCTCCCAGTCCATTTGAGATCACAATCAGCGGCACAGGCTGCGCAGCATCTGGCAAATACAGATCGGTGACAATCGAACGATTTCGCTGGGCATCTTGAACCGTGAAGGTTTGCTTTTGCACAGCGACGTTTCCCGCCTGCCGTAAATCGGGCAATTTCGACCAATCCACGATCGCTTCAGACTGTGCGATTGCTGCAGACTGCTGTTCCAGATCACTCGCAAACCGATCGGTTTCCTGAAGCAGCGATCGAATTAAGCCCATTAGCCGGAACGCCTGACCTACATCAATCCGCATATCGGTGGGCAACTGCCGCAGAAAATTAATTGCTGATAGCCCCTGCGAATCATCTGCTGCCAGAATCAGGGCTGCTCTAAGGCTGGAGGCTCCGTTTTGTCGAGAAGCCGTTTGAAAAATGTCGCCTGCTTCCTGCAAAAGCTGCTCGCCCGATCGCGTATAGCTGAACTGCGCCGCCATCGTGGGATCAACCTGATAGCGAGTTTGCAGCGCGTCCTGCACCTGGGTTTTGCGCCCGCTCAATAGCCCCGACAGATAGCCCAACCGATCAATTCCCTGTCCGCTTTGGGCAAATGTTTCCAGATCTTTGACCTCGATCGAAAATCCCAATAGCCCGTAGTTGAAATAAATTCGTTCTGCTGCCCGTACCGGAAAGGCGGTCAAGAGGGGAGCAAGCACACCAAGCAGCAAGGCAAATCGTTTCATGAGACGCGATCGAAAATCATTGGAGGGGTAACTGAAAGTTCACAGCGCGAACCCATTCTAGATTACTTTTTGAAGTCATTCGGAAACTCGGCGCATTCGCTCGATCCGTCCTTTTGCTAAAGCCATATATCGTTTCAAGTGCGTCAACGGATTGAGATAGCGGCGAATCAGGGTAGAAATATCGCTGATCTGGTCGGGGTTCGATCGCCAAATTCCCAAACTTTCCTCTTCCCATTGCTGGTTGATAAATTGGGTGCGACAGGCGCGACGCTGGATTTTGCCGCTGGGGGTTTTGGGCAGGCTACCGGGTTTGAGCAGAACGATCGCATAAACATCAACAAAGTGTTCCTGAAACAATCGCCAGCGAATTAGTTCAACCACTTCGTTAATCGAGAGCCGATCGCGGTAGCTGCGTTCCACCTCCTGAGCAATTACGAGGCGATCTTCCCCGTTGACGGAAACTGAGAAAGCCGCACCGCTATTAGTACGAAAGGCAGGATGGCTCTCCTGAACGGTTTGCTCAAGCTGATCGGGATAGTGATTGAATCCCCAGAAGACCATGACATCGTTGAGCCGTCCGGTGATGAACAGTTCGCCGTCCTGAATAAAGCCCAGATCGCCCGTCCGCAGAAAAGTTTCTTTGCCTGCTGTTTCTGCTGCGTCTGCCAGGACTGCACCAAAGGTTTGAGCGGTTAGCTCTGGCTGGTTCCAGTAGCCTTTGCCCAAACCGGAACCTGACACCCAAATTTCCCCCACCCGATTATCTTGAAGGGGAAACGGCGCAGCCTCACCTGCACAGCAAATTCGCGTGACCGGATCAACGATCAGCATTTTGCCATCGAGCCAGGGTTGCCCGCAGGAAACGATCGACCGCACCCGCCGGGATTTGCCTTCAGCCTGCACGACGCGATTTTGCTCCAGGGCTGCTTCATCGATCGATCGGGCAATCGGCGGTTCATTCTTTTTGCCGCCCGTGATCAGCAGGGTTGCCTCTGCCATGCCGTAGCAAGGATAAAACGCTTCTCGGCGAAAACCGCAGTCCGCAAAGACTTGGGCAAAGCGATCGATCGTCTCAAGGCGGACGGGTTCGGCTCCGGTGAATGCCACTTCCCAGGAACTGAGGTCAAGCTGCTGTCGCTGAGCATCCGTCACCTGACGGCAGAGCAAATCGTAGGCAAAATTGGGTGCGCCGCTGGTGGTAGCTCGATAGCGCGAAATTGCCTGAAGCCAGCGCACGGGTTTTTGCACAAAGTCGATCGGCGACATCAGCACGCAGGACGCGCCCAGATAAATTGCTTGCAGCACGTTGCCAATCAGCCCCATATCGTGAAACAAAGGTAGCCAGCCTACCCCCACCGATCGCGCGGTATGACCAAACGCAAGCTGAAGCATTTTTTGGTTCTGCATCAGGCATTCGTGGGTGATCATCACGCCTTTGGGCTGCCCGGTGGAGCCAGAGGTATATTGCAGAAATGCAAGCTGATCGGAATCGATCGTTTTCGCGGTCCAGCTTGAAGCGAGATCGTCAGATAGAGTGGCAGTAATCAGCCATTGCAGTTCTTCGATCGGAAGCTGGTGCTTGAGACGGTTTACCAGGGATTGAGCGGTGAGGACGATCGTTGCTCCTGCATCCTGGCATCGGGCAGACAGGTCAAACACCGCATGACGATTGCGCGGCGGATGACAGGGTACCGCAACCACACCCGCATACAAACACCCCAAAAACGCGCTGATAAAATCGATCGCCCCATCATAGGGATAGACCAGCAGGGCCCGACTGCCGGACGGGACCAGGACACTGAGCTGAGCCGCGATCGTCTGAGCCTGCCGATCTAAGGCAGCATAGGTAATACGCTCGGCTTCATTGCCCTCTTTGAGAAAAATAAACGCAGTTTCCTGAGGTTGAGCCTGACTCCGCAGTGCAAGTAATTCGACCAGAGTGGGGGCAGGGGGTTGGAGCATGGGGCGCGAGGAGGGAGGGAAGGGCAAGGAGTAAGGAGTAGATGAGTGGCTCGGTGATCGGTGGATGAGATGGAGATTGATGGGACGATCGAAGTTAGTCTAGCGGGGAATTGGGTTTGGCGGAAGCAGTGGCAGTGACTCAGAAGGGGTTTGGTTCTCGGCGCGGGTTCTGGATTAGTTTGCTGATTCCGCTTTATTTTGGGCTGGTGTCAGCGGGATATCGGCTGAGCCATGCTTCGATCGTGCAGGATGATCAGCGATTGCATCTGGTTTGGCTTCAGCAGTGGCTTGATCCCCAGCTTTTTCAGAATGATTTGATTGCTCAGTATTATCAGTCGATTCAGCCGATCGGATTTCGTGCCTTCTACTGGATGGCTGCCCAGTTGAGCATTGAGCCAATGACGCTTGCCGCCATGCTGCCCCTGATTCTGGCATTGATGAGCAGCATTTTTCTGTACCGCGTGACATTTCGTCTGCTGCCCCATCCACTTGCGCCACTGCTGACCGTGCTGATTTTTAATCAGAATATTTGGTGTAAAGATGATCTGGTTTCTGCCTCGCCGCGATCGTTTGCCTATCTGCTGCTGATTTTGTTTCTGGATAGCGTGATCCAGTTAAAAGAAGGTTTGGGGAGAACTGATTCTAATTCCGCGAATCGTCACAGCCTTGCGAATCGCCTTCCAGGGCTAAACGAAGATTCTTCGGTGTTTCAAAGTCCTCCCAAATTAGGGAATTTAGGGGGCAGTCCGGCTTTCTGGTGCTTGTCTGTGCTAATTTTGCAGGGCTTGTTTTATCCGCAAATCATGCTCGTTTCGCTGGGAGTTCTCTGGCTTCAGTTGCTTCCGTGGCGGCATGGCAGAGTGAGTTTAAGCCGCGATCGATCGCGCTATCTGCTTGCAGTGGTGGGACTGGTTCTCACCGGAATCATCCTGCTGTTTTTCTCCGGGAATGCCAGCACCTTTGGCGAGATTTTCAGCGCGGCACAGATGCGATCGATGCCCGAATTCCAACCGGGGGGCAGGCGAGCTTATTTTGGGGTAAATCCGCTTCAGTTCTGGTTTGGCGGCGCGAGTGGGCTGCGGCTTCCCCTATTTCCGCCGATTTTGTGGACTGCAATTGGCTTGCCGCTGGTTTTAAATCGCAAAGGGCGTATCGCTTCGGCCCTCCAACCCGAAATTAAGATACTGGCTCAGATGATGATTGCCTCCGTGGGGCTCTTTGGACTGGCGCATCTGACTTTTCCGCTGCTTTATTTGCCCAGTCGCTACACCTTTTACAGTTCCAGAGTTGTAATGTCGATCGCCGCAGGCATCACGCTCACCTTCCTCATCGATCGCTGCTGGAAATGGGTTTCTCGATTGCGGCAAGCGGGTCTTCTCCATCCGCACGATCGAATCATGATCGCTTTTGTTGTTTTATTTGCGATCGTCGCCGTCATCGTACCCGCCATTCCGCCTCTTTTTTTATCAAATCAGGGTTGGATTATTGCTGAAGAAACGAACCTGTATTCATTTCTGGCAAATCAGCCTAAAACAAGCATGATTGCTTCTCTGTCTCCTATCACAGACAATATTCCTGCATTCTCGCGGCGATCGGTTTTGTTTAGTCCTGAGCTAGCGTTGCCCTATCATTCCGGTTTTTATCAGGCAATGCAGCAGCGCATCAACGATATCGTGCAGGCACAGTACAGCTCTGACGCATCAAACGTTAAACGAACGATTGAGAAATACAAGATTAATTTATGGATTATTGCATCAACAAGTTTTGATTCAGATTATTTGTTAAAACAGCCCTGGTTCATGAATCGCTCAATGCGATCGAACGTTCTCCAAGCCGTGGCTCAATTTCAGCCTGGTAAACCGCCCATTTTGCAAACGCTGAGCCAGCAATGCACCATTTTTTCCGAAAATTCCGATACAGTTATTGATGCTCAGTGCGTCGTTCGATTGCTCAGCGCAACTGAAAGGGATGTGGGAATTCATAATCCATGACTGCATATGGGTAGATTTATTTTTGTCTTCCGACTGAGCTGACATCAATCCACTTTAGTGATGAAATACAACCCACTCGGCAACAGCGATCTGCGCGTTTCAGAACTTTGCCTAGGCACAATGACCTTTGGACGGCAAAACACGATCGAAGAAGCACATGAGCAGCTTGACTATGCCACCCACCAGGGAATTAATTTTATTGATGCCGCCGAAATGTATCCTGTTCCAGCTCAGGCAGAAACCTATGGTCTAACTGAATCCTACATCGGTGAATGGCTGAAGCGGCAGCCGCGCGATCGATGGATTATTGCCACAAAAATTACGGGTCCGGGTCGAGGCATGAAGTGGATTCGGAATGGAGCAAAGGCAATCAATCGCACTAACATTCGGCAAGCCGTCGACGATAGCCTAACCCGACTGCAAACCGACTATATTGACCTCTACCAAGTTCACTGGCCCGATCGCTACACGCCCCTATTTGGACAAACTGAATTCGACCCCGCCAAAGATCGAGAAACCGTGCCAATCGCAGAACAGCTCGCCGCCTTTGCCGAAATCATTCAAGCAGGAAAGATTCGCTATCTCGGCTTGAGCAACGAAACCCCCTGGGGCATTACGAAGTTTTGCCAGGTTGCAGATCAGTTAGGGTTACCCAGAGCTGTCTCAGTTCAAAATGCCCATAACCTGCTGAATCGCGTTTTCGATTGGACTTGGGCAGAAGCCTGCTACCAAGAGCAAGTCAGTTTGCTGGCGTACAGTCCGCTTGCCTTTGGCTGTCTGACAGGCAAATACCTGCATCACTCGCCTGAAGCAGCCCGCCTGACTCGGTTCGCCGGATTTGGGCAACGCTACCTGAAGCCAAACGTCTCTGAAGCAGTTGCCGCCTATGTTGAAATTGCTCAGCGACATCAGCTGACGCCTGCTCAAATGGCGATCGCCTTTGTCCGAAGCCGCTGGTTTGTCAGCAGTACGATCGTGGGGGCAACGTCGATCGATCAGCTGAGAGAAAACCTGAGCAGTTTAGAAATTACGCTTTCCAGCGAAGTGCTGGCAGAGATCGAGGCGGTGCAGTTACGCTATCCCAATCCTGCGCCCTAAACCCCCTACCGCTGACCGTTGCCAACGCTGATTCCCATAACACTGATTTCCTAAACAGCTAAGTAAGGCAACAAACCTTCAATGGAAAGCTGAGATGCGACCTGTGCTAGTTTGTTGGTGTCGGTCGGGTCGCTCATGTGAGGAATGCAGCCTAAAACGGGCTTTTGGGTCAACGATCGCAGCAGATCCGGCGATGCCCAATCCGCAATTTCTTGAGCGTGGCAGGGCTGCACACAATTCAACACAATGCCTTTCAAGTGAATTCGTGATTGATTAGCAAGGGCAACATTCGCGACGGCTTGAGCGATCGCCCCTGGCTGCACTGGAACCACCAGCACGACCGGAATCCGCCAATCCCAGGCGAGGTCAGCATTAGTCATCTCAGCGGTGAGTGGCGATCCGAGCCCGCCCAACCCTTCCAGCAGCACAAACTCCTTTTGCTGGCTGAGCGATTTAAACGATCGCCAAATTTTCTCTAACTCAATTTTTTGATTCTCCCGCAAAGCTGCGATCGGGGCGGGGAGCCTTGCCTCAAAGCGAATCGGGTTGGTTTGCTCTGGGGATTGCTCCAGGGAAAACTGCTGCTGAAAATATTGAGCGTCATTCGTTCCGCAGTCGATCGGCTTGATGATGCCCAGCGATCGAGAGCTGAGATAACGCTGCCAGTAAGCAGCCAGGGCAGAAATCAATACCGTTTTTCCTGCGCCAAGTGATGAGCCTGTAATCAATAGTGCGTTTAACACGGGTTCCCTCAAAGGACGATGCGTGGGGTCTTGCAATTTTGTCGCAATGGCTACTGCAAAGGACTGCTGATCTCCATTTAACGATGCGATTGGGTTTTGGGGAATATTGGATCAGGAAAACCGTGTAAAAGATTTTCGATCGGCACATCGCGCAATACCGCTTTTCGGTCCCCAATAAAGGTACAATAGAAAAGCAACTTCGGGATGTAGCGCAGCTTGGTAGCGCGCCTGCTTTGGGAGCAGGATGCCGCAGGTTCAAATCCTGTCATCCCGACTTAAGATTAGGAAAAATTAGGGATTCATGGAAGCAGAATCTCTAAACCGACCCCAGATGGATTTCTTCTGGGCATTATTCTAGTTCCAATTCACACCAAAAGCGTGCAAATTCCGGGGTGAAGCGGTCTCTATTAGAGGAATTTTTAGGATCAAAGCAACAGCGATAAAAAAGCTGTTATGCATGAATAGACTGCCTTTAAAAACCGATGAGGTCTGGCACATGAACCAGACCCCGAAAACCGAGTTGAGTTGTGAACGAAATGAACCTTGAATTAAGATGTTCCTTTACGAAGGGTTCGGACTTAATCAACCGCAACTTTCACTTACAAATCTCTCGCATACCTGTCTCTACTAGGAGACATAGAGCTATGTGGCGCATCTCTTTCTGCCTTCAAAACCAATGTGCATTAGAAATGCAATTTTTCCACGGACTGAAGGGCAATGCGGAGCGGTAAGAGAAACATTACGTCTGGACTATTAGCGGGTGGTACAGGCTACTAATCCATTAATTCAAATCAATCGGTCGGTTTGTTTGATTCAGTTAAGGTTTGCTGTTGCTTTTCTGTACCTGAATTCAAGATAGCATTGCCGATCGGGGAAGGGAACCTGCATTTACCAATGTTGGCGATCGTTAACTTAAGTTTATATAAGAGTAAAGAAGGCTTTATTTGTTGCAGCACTTGCTTACATTACCCGATCGCCTTCCAAACGACTACTTCTGCCAAATGCCTAGCGCAGCAAAGCTCCCCAGGTTGCCGGACCGACCACTCCGTCAGGCTCTAGCCCAAAATTACGCTGTGCGACTTCCACGGCTGCCTGAGTTTGTGCCCCAAAGATACCGTCCACCTCACCGTCATAAAATCCGAGGGCTTGTAGTCGCTCTTGCAAGCGTTCGATCGCACTGCCGCGCATTCCAGGCCGAAGGGTGGGCAAATCGATCGAGGTCGAATTGCTGTCTGTTTCAGAGCTTGCCCCAGTGTTGGTTCCAGAGTCTGCGGGAGGAGTCGCTGGCAAATTGGTAGGACGAGTCGGAGTCGGGGAAGGGATGGGCGCAGACGTTGGAGAAGGAGTCGGGAAAGGAGTGGGCGTTGGAGTTGGAGAAGGAGTCGGGGAAGGCGCGGGTGCAGGCGTTGGAGTTGGAGAAGGAGTCGGGAAAGGAGTGGGCGCAGGCGTTGGAGAAGGAGCCGGGGAAGGCGCGGGTGCGGGAGCCGGGGAGGTGCTGGCTGTAGTGCTGGCATTGGGCGAGGGAGGCAGCAGACGGTTCCAGGTTTCAGAACCAACCACCCCATCAGCGTCTAGCCCGATCGACTGCTGAAAGGCAGAAACGGCATCTGCGGTACTTTGCTGATAACTGCCGTTAACTACCTCTTTGTAATAGCCCAGCAGTTTGAGCATTGCCTGAAGCTCTGTTACTGATTCTCCCTGGCTGCCAATTCTGAGAACCGGACGATTCGCACTTGCAGCTTCGGTCGTAGCAGCAGGGGGCGTCTGGCTGAAAGCAGGCGAGTAAAGCAAGCCTAGCGTTAAAAGGCTGAGCAAAGTCACCGTACTGGCGCGCAGCACTCTATTGATAGAAGAAACTGCAATAGAAGGAACAGTGATAGGAGAAACTGAAACTGGAGTAGAACGCAGGCTAGATGGCATAAGCATGGATCAGCAGAGAGGTAAAAGGAATGAGATGCAGTCAGCTACAGAGGATTAGAAGCAGTCTGGCGGGTTGCAGTTCCCCCTACTCGAAATTGCCTCCGATCGATTGTAGGAGAGGAGAAGAGTCAGAGAGGGTTTAGCAGAAAACGGTGATCCAATTTAGACAGGAATCATTCTTATGCGATCGATCGTGTACAAAACGTTCACAATACGTTGAGCAGCAATTAGGATAGAGCGAGATTAAGAATTATACAGTTGCCATGCGGTTCTCGCTGAGAAGTCGGTTTCGCGGAGCGTTCTTAGGTGCAGCCCTGGGACAGGGGTTTGCTACGGTTGCTTCGCAGTTCTCCAAAGGGGGAATTGCCCCGGCTAATACCCATCCAGCCGATCGTGCCTCACATCAGGAACAAACCGCTCGCAATTTTCTTTCTTTCGCTCAGTTCTGCACCCCTCCTGGTGAGATCGACTCTGTCGCCGGAAATTGGGGCAGGCAGGCAGTCCAGCAAACGCGGGATATCATTAATCCGCAGCCAGTTTCTCAGCCTACTGATGATTTGTTTGATGACCCGTCGCAGCCTGCTTCAGCGATCGAGTTTTTGCCCCTGATCCTGCTTTGCCATGAGAGCCAAGAGCAGTTGCAGCATGCTCTGATGCCGCGAATCGCAAATTGTTCTCCCGCACAGCAAACCGAAGTTTGGGTGATTGCTGCAATCATGATGCTGATGCTGAAAGAAGAGTTTGTTCCCGATCAGATCATTCCCTTGTTGCTGGAAGGAAGACAGTTTCCATCGATCGAGCAAAGCCACGAACTGGTAGACCAGCTACAGCAGATTCAGTCCTGGCTCCTTGACCAGACCCCGATCGCCATGCTTCCGGCGGTTTCGCTCTCGCCCGGAGCGGCAGCCCTATACAGCGTTCTTAAAACGCCTGCCTCATTTCCGCTGGCTTTGCTGCACACACTGCGCCTCCAGCCTGATCCCGAAACAGCGGCACTGGTGGGACTGCTTGCCGGAACTCATCTCAGTGAAGCAGGTCTGCCAATCGGTTGGCGCAATGCATTCGATCGCTATCAATCCACGATGCTACAGGCTTCTTGGGACGTTTCATCGATCGCAGAGCTGTTAGAGCTGGCAGATCGACTGTGGGCAGTTTGGTCAGGAGCGTTTCAGCCGCAGCACTGGCAGTCCTTGCCCACTACAATTACGGCAGTGCCCCGGCTGGTTCGTCCTCGCTAGCCGAAACGAAGTCTTGAAACATTGCTGGAGCTAGGCGGAACAGAGCCTTCGATATACTATGAACAGTGGCTTAGGATTTACAGTCAGCTACAGTAGTTAATGCTTCGACAGGTTCTTTTGGAGAAGAAAAAGTTGTAATGCCCCGCCGGGCAAATCAACGGCGAATCAACAGGGTTATTCCATCGGGAGCAAGCAATGGCGAGCAGACCTTGAAAACGGCGCAAATTGAGCCTCTCTTTCCCATGAACTTACCCACACAGCCCCTGGGAGCAATTGATGAAACCCCTGCGATCGTTCGGTCAACAAGTGACACGATGGCGGCAAATCTTCCTCACTTTCGTCGATCGCTTCAGCGTTCGGCATCCCCATATTTACAGGCAGCTCCAGCCGATTCGAGGGCAATGGCGGCGGGTTTGGGTTTGGCTTGAGGAAACTTCCTGCTTTCGCACTCCCTTTAGCCCGCAGCAAATTCGCCGCAAGCTGCCTGCCCGAGTGAAATTTCGGCTGCCGCTCTTGCTGATTGTTGCGATCGTGCTGCTGACCAGTGCGATGGGCTACCGCTTCTATAACGAACCCGAACTTGCCGTTGGAACCGTTTCACCCCAGCTTTTGCGTGCCCCCGAGACCGTAACGGTTATAGATACTAAAACCACTGAAGCAAACCGGAA
This sequence comes from Cyanobacteria bacterium FACHB-502, assembly GCA_014695325.1. Taxonomy (GTDB): domain Bacteria; phylum Cyanobacteriota; class Cyanobacteriia; order Elainellales; family Elainellaceae; genus Leptolyngbya_A. The sequence goes on from JACJNZ010000039.1 coordinate 840,565, forward strand.
AGCGGCTCGGACGGCTGCCGTTCCTGCGCTCATGATTGATCCGTCAGTGAATCAGGAAATTTATCAGGCTTTGCAGCGGTTGATCGATCAGGGCAATGCAATTCGGCAGCAGGCAGGTGCGTTTCCCTATGTTGATCCGGGGTTTGTTTCAACGGCAACGCAGCAGTATTTGCGGCAGGGAACCGACTGGGACTGGCGATCGGCAATGGCAGCAGTAACCGGGCAAAGTGTTGCGATCGCCAGAACTGATTTGCAGCAGCCAGCTGCTCAAGAGCCACCCTCTAGCCCCAATCCCTCGCTTCAGCTTGCCATTTTGGAACTGCAAAACTACCGCCGAACCAATGGAACTGACGATTTTTCCGCGCTTCAGGAAGTGGTGACGCGGGCAAGGCAACGATATCAGGCGGCAAAAGTGTCTCTAACAGCGAACCCCGGAGATACGCCAAACGGAGTGTACGACGATCGCCTCTTGACCCTGACGGATGGAGAATGGGATGCGACGCGAAAGGCAATCCGGCTCAGCTTAGAGCGAATCTTAACCCAGGGCGTTGCGCCTGGTTTACCCGATACTCTGCTGAAAACTGCGGTTCAGCTTCAGCTTGATCCGGCACTCTCCTCCAGTTCGGCGGCACTGGCAACAAATGTGTTGGTGGCGGTAATCGAGCCGAACCTGATCCAAGACCCAGAGCAAACCAAAATCCGGGCAGAGCAGGCCGCCCGGGCAGTTCAGGATGTGGTGGTTGAAGTGCGGCAGGGAGAGGCGATCGTTGATGCGGGGGAAATGATTGCCCAAAGCGACTTTGTGCTGCTTGATCACTTTGGCATGAGCCGCAGACGCACGAACTGGGTAGGGCTTCTGGGCTTCGCCGCGCTGGTTGCCGGGGCGGTCGCTGTTTTTTTGCTGGTAGAGCATCGCTTTCACCCCGGTTTACGCCCTCCCGATGATGTGCTGATTCTGCTACTGACGCTGAGTGCGCCGATCCTGCTCGCGCTGAAGGTTCCCGGTACAAGCTTGCCTGCGATCGGCTTACTGGCGGGCAGTTTCTATGGCTCAGCGGTGGGCGCGACAATTGTGGGGCTGCTGAGTTTGCTGCTGCCGCTCGGCATGGAAATTCCCTGGACAAATCTGGTTGCTAGCGCGATCGGGGGACTGGTGGGTGCGATCGTGGCAGGGCGACTGCGAACCCGCGAAGAGTTTGCGCTCCTGGGAGGCGTGGTCGGCTTGGTGCAGGGTGGGGTGTACCTGCTGGGGAGCCTGATTTTGAGCGCGGCGGTAACTCCGGTGTGGTATGTGGTGCTGACCGGGGCAGCGATCCAAGCCCTGATGGGCGTCGCCTGGAGCGTGTTCGCGCTGGGAGTTAGCCCCTATCTGGAACATCTGTTTGATTTGATTACCCCGATCCGGCTGGCAGAGCTGGCAAACCCTAACTGCCCAATGCTGAAGCGACTTGCCTCCGATGCTCCTGGCACGTTTCAGCATACGCTGTTTGTGTCTACGCTGGCAGAAGCGGCGGCGCGTCAGTTGGGCTGCAATGTGGAGCTGGTACGGGCAGGAACGCTCTATCACGACATTGGCAAGATGCACGATCCGCTCGGCTTTATTGAAAACCAGATGGGTGGACCCAACAAGCACGACACGATCGATAACCCCTGGCTCAGCGCAGATTTGATCAAAAAGCACGTCAGCGAAGGGTTGGTCATGGCACGTAAATGCCGCTTGCCTACCGCAATTCAGGCATTTATCCCCGAACACCAGGGCACGATGGCGATCGCCTATTTCTATCACCAGGCGCAGGAACAGGCAAAGAACGACCCCACGATTACCGTGAAAGAATTGGACTTTCGCTACGATGGACCGATTCCCCAAACCCGCGAAACCGGGATCGTGATGCTGGCAGATTCCTGTGAAGCCGCGCTGCGATCGCTTAAAGATGCAAGCCCCACCGAAGCTCTCGCCATGATTAATCGAATTCTGCGATCGCGGTGGCAGGACAATCAGCTTGCCGAAAGCGGCTTAACCCGCGAGGAGCTGAGTCAGATTGCTGAAACCTTTGTGCGAGTATGGCAGCAGTTTAACCATCAGCGCATTGTGTATCCGAAAGCAGTGGTCAGTCCTCAGCCTTCGGTTGGGGCACGGGATTGAGTGTGGAAAAGCAGGAGCGCAAAAATCTCATGTTGTCTGCCCGTCAGCTTGCGTTTCTGGCACTGCGATCGGTTGAGCGGGGAGCGTTTGCCGATATTGCGCTCGATCGGGTGCTTCAGCAGGAGCTATCGTCAGTCGATCGGCGATTTGTGACCGAATTAGTGTACGGCACCGTGCGACGACAGCGAACCCTGGATGCCCTGATTGACAGTTTGGCAACTAAGAAGGCAGCGCAACAGCCTGCGGATTTGCGGCTGATCTTGCATCTAGGGCTATATCAGCTCCGCTATCTGGATCAGATTCCTGCTTCAGCCGCCGTGAATACTACCGTGGATCTGGCAAAGCAAAACGGATTTGCAGGTTTGTCTGGCTTTGTGAATGGCTTGCTGCGGCAATATCTTCGTGCCAGTCAATCTGATCCAGCAAAGCTTCCCGTGCTGCCCGACGACCCGATCGCCCATTTAGGCATTCAACATAGTTATCCCAACTGGATCGTGCAGACGTGGGCAGAGGAATTTGGCTTGGCGGAGGCGGAAAAACTCTGCGACTGGTTTAATCGATCGCCCCAAATCGACCTGCGGGTGAATCGCCTGCGATCCTCGGTGGCAGAGGTGCGAGCGGCAATGGAGGCAGCCGGAATATCAGTCGCTCCCGTTTCCCTACTTCCTGCTGCCCTTCGTCTCCCTCAAGGAGTCGGCGCAATCAGCCAGCTTCCCGGCTATACCGAAGGCTGGTGGACAGTACAAGACAGCAGTGCCCAGCTTGTGAGCGAATTGCTCGACCCGCAGCCTGGTGAAACAGTGATCGATGCTTGTGCAGCCCCCGGTGGCAAAACGACCCATCTCGCAGAACTGATGCACGATCGCGGCACTATCTGGGCGATCGATCGTTATGCCTCCCGCTTGAAAAAACTCCAGCAAAACGCTGCCCGCCTTCAGCTTCAGTCAATCCAGATCTGCACGGGAGACAGCCGGGATCAGCCTCAGTTCGGGAATCAAGCCGATCGCGTGCTGCTAGATGCTCCCTGTTCTGGATTGGGAACGCTCCACCGTCACGCCGACGCTCGCTGGCGACAAACGCCCGACACCGTCAAGGAACTCAGCCAGCTTCAAGCCGAACTGCTCCAAGCAGCCGCGAGCTGGACAAAACCGGGCGGGATGTTGGTTTACGCCACCTGTACGCTTCACCCAACCGAAAACGAGGCGATCGTAACAGCCTTTTTGCAGGAGAATTTGCACTGGGCGATCGAGCCACCCGATGCGAATTCTGCGGCAGCGGCGTTTGTGTTACCTCAGGGCTGGCTAAAAGTGCTGCCCCACCATCACAATATGGATGGTTTCTTTATGGTGCGGCTGCGGCGGCAAACCTAATAAACCCTTGCAGATTCGAGTTTTTGCTTTGCTTAAAAACGACCTATGCCCGATCGATCGCCCTCTGAAATGCCACAGCCAGATTTCGCCCTGTATGCAAACCGTCTCCGTAACCGAATGCAGCAGGTCAACCTATCCAGCTACCAGGCAGTGAGCAAAGCGGCGGGCGTATCCAAGTGGCAAATCGAACAGCTCCGGCAGGGCAAAGCGGCTGAGATGCGGCTAAACGTGCTTTGTCAAATTGCAGCTGCTCTGCAAGTTTCGCTCGATACTTTAATCCGCGAGTTTTCCGAGCTTGAGAATCTGCCGCAATCGGCTTCAGACAATCCAAATTCGGCAAATCCTGATTCAGTTCAGGCATCTAATTCGTTGCAAGCTCAGCAGCACGAACAGCTTCAGCAGGAATTTCAGCAAGCCGCCCTGCAAGCGATCGAGTCCTGGCTGATCCAGTTTCCGACGGCTGCCTATGCTGCCCAGCAAAACCCCCAGCTTTCCGCCGTCAAACTGCTGCCCTTAATGCGCCCGATCGAGCAGCTATTGCAGAACTGGGGGATTGAGTCGATCGCTCCCGTGGGAACCGAGCTCCCTTACGACCCACAGCGGCATCAGCTCATGGAAGGAACCGCTCAGCCCGGCGATCGGGTGCGCGTTCGCTATACGGGATATTGTCAGGGAGATCGGCTACTTCACCGGGCAAAAGTCAGTCCTTGCTAAGCGATCGGGCGATTGCAGCCCTTTAAGCAGCCCTTTCATCTAAGTAAAACTGGGGCAGTCTTCTGATTCTGTAATCATCAAATTGATTTTGATTTGAATTCTGAATATCCTTTTAGTCTTTTTTAAGTTAAAAAAGATTGTGGAAGGCGTATAGTTCTACCAAAAGTTGAGTTTACAAGCCCATTCGCTTGGCTTTAACTGTAACTAACCTGGTCAGCATTTATTTTTGAAGAGAAGTAATTCATGATGAAATCTCAATTCGCTCATGCACTGATCAAAAAGTTGATCCTTTCTGCTGGCGTTGTTAGCGCAATGGTTGCGGCAGGTGCAGTCATTGAAAGCCCGATCGCCCGCGCTGCCTATCCTGAGCGCACGCCGGGAACCTTTGAATGCCGCAACAGCCTCGACCCTCAGTGCGAAAACCCTGCTCGTGAGATTGAGTCAGAGGCATGGCGCGCCCGCAACAATCCCGGTCCTGATTTTGCTGAATCGCCCAGAATCACTCAGGAGCCGGAAGCAGGAAATCAGCAGTGCCGGAACAATCAGAACGTTGTGCTTTGCAGCAATCCCATTCGCTACACCGTAGAAGATCCTGAAGCTTGGTCGACCTTCTTCCCGGAGTCGCGCTAGTCGCCGCGTTGGTCGGGCTTTTCCTGAGTTAAATCAAACCTGACCAATTAAGCCTAGTCGATCAAGCCTAGCCTGTTCAAAACTGAATCAAAACGGTGGGGGCAATTACCCCAAAGGGGACTGCGGAAGAACCGACTTGCCCCCTTTTTTATGTCTTCATCTTTAGCTCAACATCTTCTCAACGCTGAGCCTGCCACAGCGAGTTCTACTGCGATCGAGCGTCCTGAATCGGCTTGCCGGTCAGAGATTGCAGGTTTGCTAGCCGCGATCGTCCCTGTCCTTTAACAAACTCGATTCTGGGATTGCCGATGCCATAGGTGAGGGCATAACTTTGAGTCAGCAGCCAGAGCCAGAGCGATGGATTCTTTGCCTCCAGCCAGGGCTGAATCGATCGCGCCAGGGAAGGAACCCAGCGCAGCAACCAGCACATCAGCGCAAACAGGGTGAAGTTGACATAGCTGCCCACCCAGCGCATTAGATCCCGTGGGCCTGCCAGTTCCCAGATCCACAGCAGCAGCGACGGATTCAGCCAGGCCGCCTTAATTGCCATCCGGTTAAAGGGAATCCAGCCCGCCCGGTCTTTGATAAAGCGATCGGCAACGGCAGGAGGTTCGCTGGCAAGAATGCCAAAAAAAGTATTGAGCATCGAGTTCACCCGCTGGGGCGCAATAAAACGATGCGTAGGAACCATCATGCCCTTTGAGAACAACCAGGTCACAGAAATGTTGCTCTGATACGCCCGGATTTGATTCAGGTGATTTGCCTTCAGCAGATTGTGACGCAGAGCCGTGTCGAGTAGATCGGTCAGGCGGGGCAAATTTCGCACCAGCGAACCGAATCCGGTAAACACCAGCGGAGACTGAAGCGAAGCCGCATCGCCGATCGTGATCAATCGATCAACGGCAATCTGGCGATCGGTTGCCGAGGTGCTGAAGTGTCCCGGAATGTAGCCAAAGGTCGCTTTTTTCCACTGAAGCTGGTTCAGGTCGCAGCGACGATACTCCGACACGATGGTAAAGAAATCTTCGTACATTTCCAGCAGCGAACCAGGATTATCAGGGTTCACCTGATGATAGTGAAACAGATAGAAAGTCAGCTCATCGCCCCGACCAGGAAACAGTTCCCAAATGAGCTGCCGCCCGCGTGAGATATCGCCGTGACTATTCAGCACATCCCCATAGCGCGAATCCCAAACCCCCGGCTCAAATCCGCCGTCGATGACCGCTCCCACGGTGGGACACACGCTGTCAAATGCCCGTCCTCCGTTAAGCTGCCAGGCGATCGGCGAAGCGGTTCCCATTGCATCCACGAGTAGCCGTCCTTCTGCCTGTTTTGCCGTCCCGGTGGGTAAATGGGTGGCTCGAACGGTTACGCCCGACGCACCGACTTCTGCCTGCAAAAATTCGGTTTCGTCCCAGATTTCACCACCCGCCGATCGCAGCTTTTCACCGCAGAGCCGCAGCAGTTTTTCGGCATCGAGCGCAACATTCAGCACGGTTGGCGTGTGCAGAACTGGAGCTTTTGCCTGCGGCGGATTGTTGGCATCGAAGAACTTGTGAAACCCGTCGATATATTCTCGGGCAATCAGTCCCTCAAACTCGGAGGCGGTAAATAACCCCAGATCAATCAGATTCTGAAACTCCGATCGCGAAATGTTCCACTCCCGGTTCATGCGTCCAAAGGGCAGCCGTTCTAACAACAGCACCCGGTAGCCGAGCCGAGCCATCACTGCTGCATGAATTACGCCCAGCGCGCCGCCAATATAAATCAGGTCATAGGCGGGTTGCTCAGGGGCAAGAGAGCTGGTTTGCTCTTGCTCCGGCTGTTTGCGAACAACAACTTGTTTGGGCTGCTGCGGCGATCGAACTCCCTCTCGCCAACGTTTTTCCCACCAGTACACACGGGTCAAGTCATACTCACCGTTAGGAATTCGCCGGAAGCATTCCACTGTCTTGGGGTAATGGGGCGCGAGGGCATCAAAAATTGACTGCTGGCTCAGATCGATCGCTGAAGGTTCAGGATAGCGATTCGGAAACGCTTGACGAATTTGTTGCGTAAGCTGCTTTAGAATCTGTCGCTCCTGACGCACAGGCTGCACCGCCCAGCGAAAGACCTTTAAATAAGTGGTGCGCTGGACTGACCAAAGAAAAATAGAAAGTTCTTCAGCCAGACCATCGGCGATCGATGCAGTTGCAGGACGCAGGCGCGTAGAATCCGCAAATACTAACCGAATGCCGTCCGGCGTAGCCACTTTTGTGATGCCTGCTTCAATCCTAGGCTGAAAGCTTTGCTGGAGCCACTGCCCGACCGATGCAAGGTCTGGGGTGGGAACTTCAAGATAAAGAATTTCTTTCATCAGGGATTTCTAAAGCTCCGATAAATTCGCTGAGAGACGAGGTAAATTTCCTGTAAAAACAGGGTTGACAACTGCCCAATCTGCGCTACACTTCCGAGTACGCTAAATGTGCCTGAAAAAGTCTCGTCATTCGCCCGATCACTGCTAGAGATCGATTTCTAATGCATTATCCCATCCCAGCCAGTTCACAAGAAATAGTTGCCCTGCGACAGCAGCCTGTTAATGAAGAATTAATTGTGGCGGCAATTGCGGGCGTGGTGCAGGTGGCTCGCTCTAAAGGGCAATCGCTGGAAGATCTCACGGCTGAAGTGCTGGCAGACGATAGCCTGCTTGATCGAGAACTGCGTCGCTGGCTCAGCGATGTTGTCACACATGCCTGGAAAACGTTACCGTAACAAGTAGTAACAACCAGTAATTGTATTTCGGCAATTTGCGATCAACATGGCTAAATTGGGAAGTAATCAACCTATGAACCGAGCTGACAGAATGAACGCTCTCACCAAACCAACCATTCGCACCACTGGAGTGGCAAAACGCTCTGCGCTTGATACCACCCAGCTGATGCGTCGAGCTGAAGATCTGGTCAATGCTGCATCAAACCGCTATCGCATTACGGTTCAAGTTGCCAACCGCGCCCAGCGTCGTCGCTTTGAGGAGTTTGACAGCCTCGACGACCCCAAAATGAAGCCTGTTATCCGGGCAATCATCGAAATGTCAGATGAGCTGACTCAGCCCGAAATTATCGGCGAATAGCCTAATTCATTCAGGGGAATCATTCAGGGGAATTTGGCAGAATGCGATCGGCAAACCGTCGTCAGCAATTTCGTTCGGGGCGATTTATCGCGCTGATCACCACGGGTTTCTTTATTGCAATCGCAATGCTGCCTATCCAGAGGGGGGTTCCGCGACAGACAGATCCCCTGCCCCGCCTTATTTTTGCCGTATCGCCTCAGGCCACTCAGGCACAGCAACAGTTTTTGCGAATTGAAGAAGCCGCTGCCCAGGTCTATGCGCTGGAACCCGATCTGCCGCTTGAAAATCAGTACGTCAACGAAGATACGGGGCGGGTGTCTGATCGCAATACGCTGCTAAGTCGCCTGATTCGCTATCACTCCTATGTCAGGGGCAGACCATTTACCTACCGCCTGGACTGGAAGCTGACCCTGGCGGATTATCTTGGCGCAAACGAAAGAGTTATCGCCTCAACTTATCCCGGTGTAGATACGTTGCGCCCCAGTCCTCACGCTGGAGACATCGCCGCCATCAATCGCCTCACCCGAAATCAGCGCGATCGGCTGGTCAATGCCCTCGTATCTGTTTATGCCGTCTATACCCCGCCTGCCGCGACTGCTGCGCCTTCGTCTGCCGAACCCCCTGCCTCGAGTGCTTCGCAGTTTCCCGAAGGGGTAATTCCTCCATCCACTAATATTCGTCCTGCCCCGCAGCCCGCTCCCCGCCCTGCTGCGCCCTCACTTCAAAGTCCTCAACCCGGCGATGCTCAGCTTTTAGCTCCATAAGAGTTCGTTCTTAAACCTGCTCATGGTACGTCAACTTAAACAGGGAACCGGATGGCGGCTCGGCTGGGATGCCGATGCACCTCAGTTTAAGGGACTTGTGGGCAGCGACGACTGGGCGATCGAGCTAACGGAAGCAGAGTTGGATGATTTTTGTCGGCTTGTGGTGCAGCTTGACCAGATGATGGGGCAGATGGGGCAGGAACTCATGGAAGAGGAGCGGATTGGTCTGGAGGTCGAAAGCGATCGCATCTGGCTGGAAGCGGAGGGATTTCCCCAGGCTTATCAGCTTCGTTTGATTGTGCTAACAGGGCGAGGCGCAGAAGGAACCTGGTCAGAGCAGGCAGTTCCGCCATTGGTTCAGGCAGTGCAAATGCTCAAGGTTTTTTAGTAGATTGCAGAATGATGACAATGAGTTATGTTATGCTGTTTAAGCACAAAACGAAGTGCATCGGGGCGTAGCGCAGCTTGGTAGCGCACTACTTTGGGGTAGTAGGGGTCGTGGGTTCAAATCCCGCCGCTCCGATCGCTTAAATCAAATCCCCACTTGAAAGCCTGCTTTTCTCACTAGAGAGGGCAGGTTTTCTACTTGGCATTGCTTGGCATTAATTAAGCATTTCTACCGCTAGATCCAATCAGATCTTGCTGAATCTGGGCAGCTAGTTTCTTGGCACGGTGCAGATTCAAGTGAGAAACGCTCTCTTGCTACTGTCCATCTAAGTTGGAGACGATCGCCCCTATGATTAACCTTGATGCTGCCGCGCTCTGCACGTTGGCGTGGTTTCTTCATGGGAGAGAAATTTTAGATATTGCTCGATGTTGCGCTGATGTTGGGCTGGGTGCGATCGGTTTATGAACTTGACTATTTAAACGAGCCAGAGTCACTATCACGCTGAAGCAAGATTCAATCAATTGAAGGATTGAAGCTGTTTCTGAAATGACGCAACATGGTTGAATCATAAAGCCCCACTGCTGCACCATTTATAACGTCCATGCTTACCACCTCTCACTTATCGTCCCATCCTACAAAAGCAATTGCTACCTTTCGTGAACTCCTTAGAGTAGGAGGTGTTCGGGCAGCGCTGCAATTCCTCAACTCAATTAGTAACCATCGCTTTACTGCCGTTTTTCGCTTTGAGGGGGATACCCTCCGCAACCTGCATCTAATTGACCGGGAGAACTCTAAGATTGAGCGTTGCCCGGACTTACCAGTAGTAGATTCCTATTGCGTCTATGTGCGAAGTGCTGCCAAGCCTTTTGTCATCAATGACTCCCTAGACGACGATCGAGTAGAGGGGCATCTGAAACAGCAAATAGTGCGGTCTTACTGCGGCGTACCGCTATTGGAAGAGAATGGAGAACTGTTTGGCACAATCTGTCACTTCGATTTCAAGCCAATTCCTTTTACAGCTGAAGAGGCATTTTTGCTAGATGAGATTACGCCATATCTTGTTAAGGCAATTCAGGAAACAGAACTCAATTTACCTTAGGAAGTAAAGAACTAGATTGGCTCTTGTTTACCTGATACAAATACAAAGCCCTCGATCACACTGATCAAGGGCTTCTCTGGAGAACGAGTTAAGTAACAGAAAACGCTTTTAATAAGCTGGGGCTGCTTGTTCAACAAATATGCTATGTACAGATAATCACAAAGTCACTTCATATTTCAATCTAACTATTGATAGAGAAAGTAGTCGAGGTACTCTATCGGTCGGACTAGGGGAATTCCCCCATCACTAGCACTTCAGCTTGGGAGACGTTAGGGCAATCAATGTTGCACTAGTCGAGGGCTTGTCTTGAAGAACGTTCCAAGTAATAAAAATGCCCCCGATGATTAGGGAGCGGTTTATTAAATCCTTTCTTGTTATGTATTGATTATTGCAATTATGCTTTACATCTCCTTCCTGCTAAAGGTAGGAAAAGCAGTCAAAATATTCATGCGATCGGCTTAGGGAGATGTCCCCGTCAGCCTTCCTCGGTGAGTAGGTGATCGCTATGAAGCTAATTGCTTCAGTCGTTAATAGTCAGTGTGCCAGTGGAAAGGGCGGAATGTCAGGTATAGCTTCGCCCCTAGCAACCTCTTTTTCTTGAAGTGGAAGTTTTACATCCCATCTCTAAACTGCGTGACTGCTTCGGTGTAGCGAATGGGCAGCACATACTCCAGGTTCTCATGGGGGCGCGCAATGATGTGAGTTGACAGCACAGAGCCGCCATTAACCCGATTGACCGACTCAATGCCCGCGGCGATCGAGGCCTGAACTTCGGAAACATTGCCCCGAACGATGACGGTGACTCGACCACTGCCGATTTTTTCGTAGCCGACTAAGGTAACCTGAGCCGCTTTCACCATGGCATCCGCCGCTTCGGTAATCGCCGGGAAACCCAGGGTTTCAATCATTCCAACAGCAATTGACATAAAGATACATCTAACCTTTTTGATAGTTTTGATGGTCGATAGACACTCAGGAATCCGTCCCTGATTCCATTTGAACGAATCTGCCTGATGGGTTGATACGGTGCCCAACCCATATTGATCAAGCGTCCTTTGTTGCCTGTTTTATAGAATGCCGTGCGTGTTAACTAAGTACGGTGGTAGTAGCTCTAAGAACCATATACCAAAGCCTTTGCACTCAATAGCGTTGCGCAGCACTATCAATAAAATTCAGGATACGGTGTCAAATAAAATCTTGATTTCTTAAAAGTGTATCTAACTATTAAGTGTACCGCTGTTTAGTCACGATATGGAACTACTCGCCGATCGAATCACGTCCGAGCTTCGGGTACTGGCTAGGCAACCAGCAGTTCGATTGGGACAAGGCTGAGTCGGAGGGTCGATCGTTGCAAAGCATTTCTGAAATGAGCCCATGTCATGCAAGCCCTCTAATCAGTGCGATCGGAAGGCTTTTTGATGGCTAATCGAGAGTCATTCGGCAGCAGACAACAGATGAAGCGGAATTACATCGCCGTTTAGCTAGTTCTCCCAATCGACGCTCACCCTTCCCCATTTCGTTGCCAGAGCCATTCAACTCCAATCTGTACGAATACGGGACGAATACGGGTGGCAAGCTCGCCCCTTGCCCGATCGCTCGATGAGTTGGCGAGCACAGAGGCGTTTGTAACAGAGCTGGACTTGCGCTTGCCCACCTTGGGTTGCTTCAGTCAGCTGCGGGGTTGTCCTCTCGCCATCTTTGAGCAGTTCATACCTCTACCTGAGATGTAAGTTTTTTACCTGCCACTCGATCGTGTACTTACAGCTCTGCCACTACAGCGGCTTCTATCAGTGGCAATGTCACTCGGCGTGTTACAGCTTCCGCCTCCTGTAGACCCGCTAAGCTCGACCGAGAGGGGGAGAGAAGTTTGGATGGGAAGCGACAACGAGGAACCGCCGTGCCCCAGAAAATCACTGCCGCCAAAAGAGTTGGTGTCAACTGAGGCAGAGCTACTGCCAGAAGAACTGCTGCCGACTGAGGAACGACCACTGCGATAGGGAAGGTCAAAGTCGATCGCAGAACTGCCAATACTGGAACCGCTTGAAACCGGACTGCTCGCGTGGGAGGCTCCGCCTGTTCTTCTGCCGCCGCTTCCTGCCCCATTTCTAATTGTGCTTGCAGCTCGCTCCCACTGCTCAGTCGAAATCCGATCGCCACAGCCGGGAATCGTGCTGAATCTTGCCCCGGTTTGGGCGTAGCGAGCCAGCAGGTCGCGATGGTCACTCATCTGCTCTCGCTGCCCTAGATTCCACTGAATTGGAGCCGCGAGAAGTCGATCGGCTGTGCTGGCTGCGTCTGCCCACTGTTGTGAGCAGTATTGCTGGTGCAACTGAGCCTGAAGCCCTTGCACATTGAGGGCTTGAGCGGAAACCGGACGTGCGGGAAGAAATAGGGCGATCGTCAGCACTGCAAGAGAGAATTTCATGGGTTTGCTTGAGAGGGAGGTTTGGTTTAAACCTTCCCGGAGCAGTGGGAGGGGTAACGATCGAGTGTCCTGAGGATGCCCCTAGTTCGCCTTTGTTTAGCAATCGAAGTCTTCCACCAACAATTCAAGATGGCGTGAGCAGCACAAAGCCCTTGACTAGTGCTACCGACGAGAAAAACAGCGATCGAACTCCTCCACCAATTCTTTGGCTTTGGCGTGATCACCCTGTCTTACCACTTCTGAAAGTTGCTTAAGCCAATCAGATTCTTCTTTGAGATGTTCAATAAAATTTTCAGCTGTTCGAACAAAAAGAGATCGTCGCTCTTTGTCCACCAGCCCAAACTTGAGCCAATCATTAAGAGCGCTGAAGGGCAAGGCTTTCGCTAGTTTGTGGAGGACTTTGCTACTAGGACTGCGTGAGGGGTCGTTGTAGAGCCGATAAACTATGTCTTGTGCTAAATTCCGTTCGTCTCCACAGAGATCAATCATCGTAAGCGGGACAGCTTATCCTTAACGACCATTTTTTTCGGCTGCTATACAAAGGCGTGCCTGAGTGTGCCAGTTACTCGGTCGCTAAAACAAGGAAAAATCAAGGATTTGCGCGATCTTTTGCCTGCCTGTTTGCAATACGTAACTAAGCAAAAAGGTAGAAATTTTGCCAGGAGCAGTTTTTATAAGTTGAAAAAGCCTTTGGACTAACGCTGGACTATTCAGTAAATTTTTGGGGCTTTGTCGATAGGTCGATCGGGTAATTGTGCCAATTGAAGCGGTAAGCAGATTAATCTTCCAGCAAATTATCAGGAAATGGGACATCTGCAAGTGGATCTAGAAACATCTAAGCAACTGTAAAAACTCTATCCTCTCTTGAGTGCCCTGACTCCTACCAGGGCATTTATTTATATTAATGGCTGGACATTACTAGCTGGACGCTATAGAGATATTCAACTTTATTATGTTGTAGCAACGATCGCTGGGTTGAGCTTCTGCCGTTTTATCACAATTTCATAGCTGCATGGGAATCTGAGAACGATATTCCATGCACCTTATGAGTTTTGCCTCATCCGATCGAGACAAGGGGGATGAGGTTTTTCAATCGCTGTGCCCTATAAAACTATGCCCCATAAAACAATAAGCCCTAGCCGATCGGTTAGGGCTTTTTCCTATATACCAGCCTAAATAGGGTGCGGCTGGCGTTTTTGATATGGGTTCATCATCCTATCTTTTGAGTTGCGGGCATAGTCGGAAAGTCCCCCATTTTTTTGGGTACAGTTACGCAGGAATAAATACTCAGTATAGATTTCCGAGAGAAGCGATCGTCAAATTAGATGAACTCGCTCACCCTGCGACTCCCTCCAAAACTGTGATAATTCAGCACCCCTAACCTTATCTGAGCCTTGTAGAAGGCTCCAGGCCAAACTATGCTGTCACAGACATCGATTCTTCTACTGCTGGCACAGGCACTGTTAGTGGATCGTAGCCTAGCTGCTGGGTAATCCGTTCTCTTGCTAAAACGCGGTACTCCCAGAAATGCTCTCCGGCAGCACATAATCCAAGATACATATTGAGAAATTGAGGCTTACTACGCAAAATCGTCCAAAGCTGTTGCCAAAATTGAGCGCGAGTCTCAGATCGCCAGATACCTTGATGCCAAATCAACTGAGCAACGAGCCGTAGACCTTTTCCTGGTGGAAAGTACATATTCTGCTGGAGCTGAGGATTAGTTCTGATGCTCAGACATTGCTGGAGACAACGCTTGAGATAGTTTTTGGGTTCATACATTGTCCAGAGCGCATCAATGTACTCATTGGCAACTTCAGCGATCGGACGGGTGGGAGTAAAATTCATCAATGAATTCTGATCTCCTACCTCAACAGCACCCAAGCCCTCTAATAATCGCTGCTCTTTTTCAAGTCGCTGCCATAGTGCGGTATTGGGTAGGGCTTGTAGAACGCCGAGCATCGGTTGAGGAATGCCGGTTTCTTCCACAAAGGCTCGAATTCGCTCACCAGCACCCGCTCGTTCCCCATCAAAGCCAATGATAAATCCGGCGTAAATGAGTAACCCAGCTTGATTAATAGTACGACAAGCTTCTACTAAGGGGTTGCGGGTGTTCTGAAGCTTGCGAGTGACTTGCAGGCTGTCTTGATCAGGGGTTTCAATGCCTAAAAAGACGCCGTAGAACCCCGCTTTAGCCATCAAATCTAACAGTTCAGCATCCTCTGCCAAATTCACAGAGGCTTCAGTAAGGAAGGTGAAGGGATAATTGCGCTCCTGCATCCAAGGAATCAATTCCCTCAGCAAGCATTTAACATTACGCTGATTACCAATAAAGTTGTCATCAACAATAAAAACAGACCCCCGCCAGCCCAGGTCGTATAGAGTTTGGAGCTCTGCAAGGGTCTGACCCGGCTCTTTCGTGCGGGGTTTGCGACCGTATAAAGTGATAATGTCACAGAATTCACAGTTGAAGGGGCAGCCACGAGAAAACTGAATCGCCATCATCAAGTAGGCATCCTGCTGGAGCAGATCGAAGCGGGGAGTTGGGCTAGTGGTGACGTCAGGCTTCTCAGTGGTGCGAAAAATTCCTTGGTCTCTGCCTTGAGCAAGGGCTTCCAAAAATTGTGGAACAGTTATCTCCCCCTCATCCAATATCAGGTAATGCGCTCCAGAAGCGAGGGCATCTTGAGGGACTGACGTTGGATAGGGACCACCCACGGCCACCTTCTTGCCCAACCGCACAGCTTTCTGAATCAAGGCGTGGAAGTCAGGCTTCTGAACCAGCATGGCAGAGAGAATAACGATCTCACACCACTCCCAATCGTCATCGGTTTCAGGTTTGACATTGCGGTCATAAAACCTAATTTCCCAATCCTCTGGCAGGAGTGCTGCGACTGTAATAATTCCTAATGGCGGAATGACTGCTTTGAGTCCAGCCAATTCCATAAATCGGTCATAAGACCAGAAAGATTGGGGAAAGCAAGGGTAGAGTAAGAGTGCCTTCATTCACGAAGTCCTCAACCTAGGATGACTTGGTTTCAATAACATATTGCACTGAACTTCCTATAGTGGGAAAAAGGTATGGATAAAAGTTAACGTTCAACTGGTTGATGTCTACCACTCGCCTCAAGCCCAAGCGGTAGTTTCGATGTTGATCAGCTTGATGCTAACGCACTATCAACAAGCAAGCTTCCAAACTCTGCCAAGTCTGTTCCTGGAACAAACTGTTTTAGATGGTTTAAGTCTCTATCGGGGAGCCTAAATTTTTCTACTGACTTCGATCGCTACTCGTACCCGTTTTCATTTACAATAGTGAAACAGATACAGAGCGGACGAATTCAGCTTTTGCTTGATTCTGCTTGGTATTCATTGGCACAGTTTATTAGCCCAGTATCACTGCGCTTTGCTGATTCTTGTGCCCCCATCGTCTAGAGGCCTAGGACACCTCCCTTTCACGGAGGCGACGGGGATTCGAATTCCCCTGGGGGTATTTCAAACAAATCTTCTGGCAGGTCTGCTGAGACTGGCAGGTTGCCTTTGCAGCTAGATCTCTCTAGATAAAGCTGAAAAAATTACGAAAGAGAGAGGTTGCCCAAGCGAAAAGTGCAGCATTTCTGGGCATACTCTGTAAAAGAGCCACCTCGATCGCTTGAGGTCAAGGCTTCAACTGAATTCTGATGAATTCCTAAGCGGGTAGACTCGTTTAACGCAAAACCAGACAAGGAATTGTAGTCAGTGCGTAGGTACGACAGCCTATCTACTGTTGCAGGACCTATCGGGGAATCTAGAGAAGGAAGCTATGAGTACGGTGTTAATCGTGGACGACAGCCAGATAGTACGAAAAATGCTGTCAGAACTGCTGCAAAATAGCGGACTTCGAGTGATTGAGGCAACAAACGGCTTTGAGGCTCAAGAAAAAATGCAGAGTGCCCTGCCCGATCTCGTCATCACCGATATTGTCATGCCCAAGATGAATGGCTATGAGCTGTGCCGCTGGATCAAAAAAGAGCCGGAGATGCAAAATATCCCCGTCTTGATCTGCTCTACCAAGGATCAGGAATTCGATCGCTATTGGGGCATGAAACAGGGAGCGGATGCCTACATTACAAAACCATTTCACCCTATAGAAATGATGAAAACCGTTAAGCAGCTTTTGCAGTCGGCTCGTTAAACCGTCCCCTTGCCGACCGGTTTACGGCTTTAAGGCTTTACGGCAATACATTCAATCTCAACTCGCACATCTTTAGGCAGCCGCGAAACTTCAACACAGGCGCGGGCAGGGGCGAGTGCCTCATCAAAATACTGGGCGTAGACAGCATTCATGGCTGCGAAATCATTCATATCTGCTAGAAAAACAGTGGTTTTCACAATATCTTGCAGCGTGGCTCCAGCCGCTTCAAGAACGCCTTTGAGATTGGCAAAAACCTGCTCAGTTTGGCGTGCGACATCTCCTTCACCGACGATCGTTCCTGTCGCAGGATCAAGCGCAATCTGCCCAGCGGCGAACACGAGCTGCCCAGCGGCAACGACTGCCTGATTGTAGGGACCAACCGGAGCAGGAGCCTGATTTGTACGAATAATTTCGCGAGTCATAGGAAAAAGGGGTCAGGAAGATCTAAGGGTCAGGAAAATCAAGGGGCCAGGAAGATCAGAAGGGTCAGAAGTGGGCAGAGGAAGCCCTCAGCCTGCGATAGCTCAGCAACCAGTTCACAATCGTTGCCCGACGGGTCTTACGGGGAACCAGCTCATTCACTTGATAGCCCGGAAAGCCGAGTTCCTCTTTGAGCAACTGCTTGTTTTCGGACGGAATCGATCGCGTCAGCTTGACCGTTGCCGGACGGCTGGCAATAAAGTCTGGTGGCTCAGGATAGGCAGAACCCCAGTCTTGCGGGACAGCCGCATGACTCCACTGGTGGCATGTCTCGTCGTAGCAATAGCCCAACGCTTGCCACACAAGCTGATTGACCGTCGAATCATCTAACTCGTCATGCAAAATTGCCCAAAGAGTGGCGTTGGTGAGCGGGGGAAGTTCTGGCATTGTGCTAACTTATTGAATTCTGAGTGGAATCGAATTCTGAGTGGAATTGTTGAGAAACCTTAACCTGGCACAGAAACGGTTTGGCCGCTTATCACTCATTACAAACCCTCAAAACGTCTCCTCATCGTGATCCCTGCATTTCGTCAGATCCGGCTATAGAGAGGACACTGAAGAAATCGGCACAAAGGTAGAGGAAACGGTCGATCGCCAGAAGCACACTGGATTTAGCGTTTAACTGTCCTTGCCCTGCAATCGAATTGTGGGGCTTTTTATTTTTTCATGAGATGAGCTGCGAGATTAATGCCATCTCCCCATTTCCTCATCTCCTCATTCCCCTACATTCCCATAATTTCATAACCCGCATCCACATAAAGAATTTGCCCAGTAATGCCGGTTGCCAGATCGCTGCACAGAAAAGCCGCTGTGTTGCCGACTTCTGCCTGAGTCACAGTGCGCCGTAGGGGAGCCACTTCCTCAACATGATGGATCATATCCAGAATGCCGCCTACGGCTGAAGAAGCCAGCGTCCGAATTGGACCTGCCGAGATACCGTTGACCCGCACGTTTTGCGAGCCCATTTCAAAGGCAAGATACCGCACGTTCATCTCAAGCGCGGCTTTGGCAATGCCCATCGTATTGTAGTTGGGAATTACGCGCACACCGCCTAGATAGGTGAGCGTTACGATGCTGCCGCCTTCGGCCATGAGAGGCTTTGCGGCACGGCTCATGCTCACCAGCGAATAGGCACTCACCTCGATCGCCTGCGCATAATCTTGCCGGGAGACGCTGCTAAAGTCCCCACTCAAAGCATCTTTGCTGGCAAAGGCAAGACAGTGAATCAAAATATCCAGCTTGCCCCACTTGTCCTTGATGGTGTCGAAGGTTTCCTGGAGCTGCACCTCATTTTGCACATCGCAGGGCAGAAACAGGCTGGGCTGCAAGGGTTCCACTAACTCTGACACTTTCTTTTCAAAGCGTCCCTTCTCGTCTGGTAGATAAGTCACGCCCAGATTCGCTCCGGCGGCATGAAGCTGCTGAGCAATCCCCCAGGCGATCGATTTATTGTTGGCAATACCCGTAACGAGGGCGTTTTTTCCGGTTAAGTTCAGCATGGGTCATCTTCTCAAAGCTTTTCTGGCGCAATTAGGATTTTGACCGAAAAGGGGACAGAGGGGAAGCGTGGAGAGGGACTGTTTGTTTTATGAGAGGGGGAGCTTTGAGGATTGTTCGTTACTGACGCGGGTTAGGGTGGGCTGGTTGATGGATTAGAAGACTGATTTTGAGAGCAGAGACAGCTATGCCAGTTTTACGAATTGTTCAAAATACTGTGTTTAAGAAAGCACCTCTGTCGGCGAATCGTCTGTCGCTGCCGAATAAATTTATGGTTACGATCGATCAATTTTTTGAGATCCGATATGCATTTCGAGTGGGCGATCATTGCTTTGTGGAATTGACTCGATCGCTGGGCACAGTTGGGAAATTAGGATATTTTCTTCTGTCGCACGTTCGGGTTGCCATTCAGGAGCTACGAGCCGTTTGGCTAACGAATGTGGATAGCAAAGTTCTTTATTCCCGCAGCAATCTTGTACAGGGTTTGCAATGGTTGAAAGAGCTAGGCTTTAATACCGTTTATCCAGTTGTTTGGAACAAAGGATTCACCCTTTATCCAAGTTCAGTCGCGCAGGATTTTTTTGGCTCTGCGGTGACTCCTGATCCGAATTTTGCGAATCGGGATATGTTAGCAGAACTGGTTGCAGAAGCAAGAATTTTGGGGCTACGGGTCATTCCCTGGTTTGAGTATGGATTGATGGCTTTGCCAGGTTCTCCGATCGCAGCGCGTTATCCCAATTTCATTACTAGCGATCAGCAAAACAATTCTATCCGCAATAGCAAAGTTTGGCTAAATCCGTGTCATCCTGAGGTGCAGCAATTCATTATTGATTTGATTACGGATGTGGCGGCTCGCTATGACGTAGATGGGGTGCAGCTTGATGACAATTTTGGCTTGCCGATCGAGTTGGGCTATGATGCGTTTTCTCAAGCTCTTTACCGTCAGGAAAATCAGAATCAATCGATGCCGATCGTCCCAAACGATTCAAGGCGACAGCAATGGTTAACCGATAAGGTTACGCTGCTGTTTCAGCGCATTTTTAGGGAAGTAAAAACTAAACGAAGCTGTCTGATGTCTCTCTCGCCCAACCCGTTAGGCTTTTCTCGCCGCAATTATTGCGTGGATTGGCGATCGTGGCAGCAGGAAGGATGGGTTGAAGAACTTGTTTTACAGGTTTACCGCAGTAATTTATCTGCTTTTTTGGGTGAAATTGATAAAGCTGAAGTGATCGATATCCGCTCTCATATTCCAACTGCAATTGGCATTCTGACCGGACTTCGTACCAGTTCTGTTCGCATGAGCCAAATTCAAGAGCAGGTGCAAACAACCCGCCAGGAACAATTTGCTGGAATTTCCTGTTTTTTCTACGAGACGCTGTTTTATGAGCAGCTATCGCCTCATAAAATTGCCCGAAATCTAGCTGATTTAAGAGTCTTATTTCCTGGCAATTCCTAAACTTTTTACACGATTGGGGGTGATACGAACCTGTGATACGAACTGGGAAAACCAGGAGTTAACCATCCGCATAGTTGCAGGCAGGAAACATGGCACGGGGATTATTTGTTGGGCTGGTGACGCTGGATTTGATTTATTTGGTGGAGGATGTGCCCGATCGCAATCAAAAGCAGGTCGCGCTGGATTATGTGGCAGCAGCAGGGGGGCCGGCAACCAATGCGGCAATGACATTTAGTGATTTGGGGAACGAGGCTCAGGTGTTGGGGGTGCTGGGGCTGCATCCGATTCGGGAACTGATTCTGGCAGATGTACAGCCTTGGGGGGTGACGATCGTCGATTTGCAGCCCCATCGCACCGATCCGCCGCCGACTTCTTCGATTTTGGTCACGCAATCGACTGGGGAACGGGCAGTGATTTCGCTCAATGCGGTGCAGTCTCAGGCAGACCCGGTTGCGATTCCGCCAGAAGTTTTGAGCGGGGTGGATGTGGTGCTAATCGATGGGCATCAAATGAGGGTCAGTGAGACGATCGCCCGACAAGCAAAGGCACAAAATATCCCGATCGTGGTGGATGGTGGAAGTTGGAAACCCGGATTCGAGCGGGTGTTGCCTGAGGCAGACTTTGTGATTTGCTCGGCGAATTTTCGTCCACCCGGAAAGGAAACCATTCCGGATGTGCTGGATTACCTGGAATGGTTGGGGGTTCCTCACAGTGCAGTCACCCAGGGAGAGCAGCCGATCGCTTATCGCAGTTTGGGACAGTCTGGCGAGGTTGCAGTTCCCAGGGTGCAAACGGTCGATACGCTGGGGGCAGGGGATGTGTTTCATGGCGCGTTTTGCCATTTCTGCTTGCAGTCAGAGTTTACAGAAGCATTAACGCAGGCGGCTCAGGTTGCCAGTCGTGCCTGTACTGCCTTTGGGACGCGATCGTGGATGAGACCCAAACCTTTATAAGTTTTGATGTTCCTGGATGAGGCAGAAGGATGGGCGATTCAGGCCGGGGAAGCTGTAGCGATGCCTTTATAATGAGCGGAGTAATAAACGAACCGCCTAATCTTAGCCTAATCTCAGAAGGTGTTTGAGCAGTCGTTTCACCTGGTAGACCAGAGGAGCAAACGTGGCAATTCCATCCGTGACCCCGCAGACGCTAGATTCAATGCTGCCTATTGCCCGATCGATCGGATGGGGGGCAGCCAAAATTCTGCGGGCTTATTACCGGGGCGAACCAATGCAGGACGGCAGCGTCCGGGAGCTGAATGTTCAAGACAAAAAAGATGGTCCGGTGACAGCAGCAGACCTGGCAGTCAATCACTATGTGCTGAGCAAGCTGGAAGCGGCATTTGGCACAGAGGATTTTGGCTATCTCAGCGAGGAAACCTACAAGGCGAAGGCTGCCCCGGAACCGTTGCCCCACGATTGGGTGTGGATTCTCGACCCGCTAGACGGAACCCGTGATTTTATCGACAAAACTGGAGAATTTGCCTTTCATTTGGCACTGGCTTATCAGGGTCGTCCGATGCTGGCAATCGTGGCTTGCCCGGAGCTGGATAAGCTTTATTACGCAACCCTTGGCGGCGGCACATTTGTAGAAACGCCAGACGGGGCAGCAAAGCCGATGCGCGTGTCGGACCGTGAGCAGATCGCCGACTTAACGGTGGTCGTTAGCCGCACCCATCGAGACGATCGGTTTAACGCCATGCTGAAGCAGATACCCTGTCAAAATCAGCTTGCGGTGGGCAGTGTCGGCGGCAAGATTGCAGCGATCGTCGATCAGCGGGCGGATGTATATATTTCGCTGTCGGGCAAGTCGGCCCCAAAAGACTGGGACATGGCGGCTCCTGAACTCATCCTGACCGAGGCGGGCGGCAAATTTACCCATGCAGACGGCTCGTCCCTACGCTACAACCAGGGCGATGTGAGTCAGTGGGGCTGTTTGATTGCCAGCAACGGAACCTGCCATGAGCAGCTTTGCACAATCGCCTCAGAACTGCTAGCTGAGGGATAGCCGATCGACCTCGCCGATCGACCTTGCTAATGGGCATTGCTGATGGGGATTAATGTTCCGCTTCGAGCATTTGCCGCGCCTGGACGAGTGCCTGTCTTTGTGCCTGGGTGATTTCGGGGTAGGCTAAGTTGAGCTGCTCCATCGTTTGCTGAATCACAGCCGCAACGACCAGGCGCGCATACCATTTGCGATCGGCAGGAACAATATACCAAGGCGCGTGTTCCGTACTGGTGTGATTGAATACGTCTTCAAAAGCGTTCATATAATCATCCCAGTATTGTCGCTCTCGGACATCGTTGGCAGAAAATTTCCAGTTCTTCTCTGGTTCATCCAATCGTTTCAGAAAACGTTTCTTTTGCTCTTCTTTCGAGACGTTGAGGAAAAACTTGAGAATCACAACGCCGTTATTCGTCAGATATTTCTCAAAATTGTTAATTTCCTCGAACCGCTGCTGCCAAATGTTTTTGCTGTGTCTCAGTCTGTCGGGAAGCTGCTGGCGATCGAGCAGTTCAGGATGCACGCGCACCACCAGCGATTCTTCGTAGTAGGAACGGTTAAAAATTCCAATGCGACCCCGCTCTGGCATATTTCTGGCGTATCGCCACAGATAATCGTGGTCCAGATCTTCGGCAGAAGGCTGCTTAAAGCTAAACACCTGACAACCCTGGGGATTGATGCCCGACATGACGTGCTTGATTGTGCCATCTTTGCCTGCCGCATCCATTGCTTGAAAAATGCAAAGTAGCGCATAGGTGTTTTGGGCGTAGAGCTTATCTTGAAGTTCACCGAGCCGCTTTACCCCCTGAAGTAGCAGTTCATCCGATCGCGCTTTCAGTTCATCTTTTGAAAGGTGAAGATCTTGGGTTTCTAGTCCTGAAATAAAGCGCGGATCGTAGTGTTTAAGTTTAATCGAAGAATTAGGCTTGACAAGAAATGGATCAAAGTTCATAAAAATATTCCGATTGAGGCGGGCGAATATTCCAATGAGCTGATCTTAGAAGTCCAGTGGAAATTCATTATCCCGCGTCAGGCTGGACTTTGAAAGGAATCATTGCCTGATGAGATTCGCCACAAGATAGAATTCCTTGCTCCAGCAGCGTTAACACCTCTTCAAGCGAAAACGATCGATTTTCCTGAATCGCGATCGCCTTCATTGCCTGACTGAGCTGCTTGTATTGTTCTGAGGTCAGCGGCATTTGCAGATGATGTTCAAACAGATAGCGAAAATTGCTCATCCCGCTATGCTTGCCAAACCAGATTTCCACCTGGCTATGGGGCAGGCTGGTGTAGCTGTGGCGATCGCGCAGCAGGGAATGGACGTGAATCCCCGTTTCGTGATGCTGTGCTTGAGGCGAGTAGGGCGCATGGGCACGAATCCCCTGATGGTGCAATTTCTCAGCGACCTGCGCCACTGCACTGTAGCGAATGCCCGCCACCTCCCAGCCGAACCGCAGCTTTAAGCCGTTGAGCACCTGCTCTAACGCCACATTCCCCGCCCGTTCCCCGATACCGCCAAAGGTTCCAGAAATACCCGATGCTCCAGCTCGAACTGCCTGAATCGTGTTTTCCAGTGCCAAGCCCATGTCGTTGTGAAAATGAACCGCAATTGGCGTTTGGGGTGCGTATTGCAGCAAATCGTGAATCCAGACATAGGTTTTTTCGGGCGTGAGAATGCCGACCGTATCGCACAGAAGAATTTGCTCCACATAGGGCGCAAAAGCGGTCAAACACTCGACCAGAAACTCAAAATCTGCCCGACTCGCATCTTCAGCAGCGAAGCAAATCCGCAAGCCCAGATTGGCAGCATAGCGCAAATGATCCACCACTTTGCCCATCATCTGGCGACGAATTCGATCACGAAGCGCAGAGGGCAATGATTCCCGGTATGCTTTGCCTGCATACAGCGGATGGCGATCGATTTCCGGGTCGCGCAAAAACAGCAGGTGATCGGACACCGCATGAAACAGAATAATTTGCTCCACGCCACAGCTTTTCGACTGGTCGATCGCGCTATAGGTCATTGGGGTGGAAGCGGCAAGGCGATCGGCAAGCCCCTCAGTGACTAACATTTTGACCAGTTCAGCTTCCGTTTCGTGAACCGCAGGCATAAGAGCAATCTGGTGAACGCCTGTGGCAGCAATCTGATGGGCAAGACTGCGTTTTGTTTCCGCGCTGAAGCATAAACCGACCTGCTGTTCTCCGTCGCGCAGCGTCTCATCGGAAATGGTCAGATGAATGATCTCCATGCGCTTAGGACAGGGAGAAACCACAATTGAGCAGGCTTATTGTGGGTAAGCAATCCCAAGGTAACCAATCC
The DNA here is from genome assembly GCA_014695325.1 of Cyanobacteria bacterium FACHB-502. Taxonomy (GTDB): domain Bacteria; phylum Cyanobacteriota; class Cyanobacteriia; order Elainellales; family Elainellaceae; genus Leptolyngbya_A. Next base: position 865,129 of record JACJNZ010000039.1, read on the forward strand.
CAAGGTAAACAGTCCCATTGAATGATGGTGAGATACCGCTTGCCAGACCCTAAAAACATGAATTTCTCCTCACACCAAAGACATCTTGAGAAAACACCCTGATAGACTGTCGCATCCTCTTCAGAAATTGGTGTATCCCAATTCACGGAATGACATTCTAGATGGTTATAGAGTATCAGAGGTGATTTATGAAGAGAACTTGAGGGAAATTTGGATTGTTCTTGAGCCAATCTTTCACTAATTAGCCAGGTTGCTAACTGGGTAGCTCACTAACCGGGCAATAAAAGAATTTTCGTTCTGAATTGCCCTAAGCACATGTTTGCCTTCAGATGTTTGCCTTGAGCAGATAAAAGCTTCAAACTCTCTTTTGGTTCCTGATTCGGCGTTGCTGAATCGAAGTATAAAGACACAACTTGAGACGCTGCATCGCCCCCTAAATTCCGCAATGCTGGGGGACTTTGAGGATCAGTTCCCCCCAAAATTAGGGGGCTAGGGAGGCGTATCATACTCCAATTCAGCAACGCCCCTGATTCAAAGGGGTTTGGGGGCAATGCAGAAGATTCACCACTGCTCAAGCTCTCCTCACCTTTAACTGTTTAACGCGAACTGTTCAACGCGCCAAATCCTGCTGCGAATCTGCCATCCCAAAGAGTCGTCGGACGATCGGCTTCATTACAGCAGGAGCCACATGAAACGCAGTCGTCCAGAAGTTTGCCGTACCAACCAGGACATCGTTTTGCCGATGTTCGATCGCCCTTCGCAGCGTTTGGGCAACAAATTCTGGGGTTTCCAGAAACGGACTGTGGAACGCTTTATACATCAACTCAAACCGATTTTTGGCGTCATCGCCGCGAAAGAGTGCTCGCTCATAAAGCTGCGTCCGAATAAAGCTGGGATAAATGCCGCAAACCTGAATGCCTTTCGGTTCTACCTCGGCTCGCAGAGATTTTGTTAAGCCTGTAAGCGCGTGTTTGCTGGTGGAATAGGGAACCTGATAAGGAATCGGGTCAAGTCCGCCGATCGACACCACATTGACGATCGTGCCGTTTCCGCGTGTCAGAAAGTGCGGCAGCAGTGCATGAATCGTGTGAATATAGCCCCACAAATTTGTATCCAGAATCGTGTGCCAGTCGTTTAGCGACGCATCCTCGACTGGACCCATGTAGTAAATTCCTGCATTGTTCACTAGCACATCAATTTGTCCTGCCTGAGCAATGGCCTGCTGCATTAACTGTTCCACTTGCACCGGATTGCTAACATCCGCAGAAATCGGGTATGCTTGCTGTCCCAGATTTCGCACTTCGATCGCAGCCGCTTCCAGGGGTTCCGGTTCGCGAGCAACTAGGACGATAGTATAGCCGTGCTTTGCCAGCTCTAGAGCAGTAGCTTTTCCAATCCCTTTTGATGCGCCTGTGACTAGAGCAGTTTTCGTCATGAGAAATTGAGTGGAGGAAAGTTGCTGATGATCCTACTCAGCCGATCGCCTCAATCACCTGCATCGCCCGGACGACTTCTATTCCTCCATCGGACAGAAAATGAGCAAGCGCAAATTAAACACGAATCACGATCTTGCCAAAATGCGTCCCGCTCTGAAGATGCTGATACGCTGCCTTTGCCTCTTTCCACTCAAAGATGCGATCGATCACAGGTTCGATTTGGTGTAGCGTCATCACCCGATTCATCGCCTCAAACATTTCGCGGTTGCCCACGTAAATTCCCTGCACATCAATACTTTTCATAAAAATCTGGGCATAGTTCACGTCGCCCGCTCCTGCCACCACCCCGATCAGGCTCACCCGTCCACCGATTCTCACCGATCGCAGCGATTTATCCAGCGTTCCGGCTCCGCCCACTTCGATTACCTGATCCACACCTTCGCGATCGCTCAATCTGTAAACCTGTTCTTCCCAAGCAGGATAGGTTTTGTAGTTGATGGTTTCATCGGCTCCCATCGCTTTCGCCCGCGCCAACTTTTCATCGCTGCTAGAGGTAATGATGACTCTCGCGCCGTTGATTTTGGCAAACTGAAGCGCAAAGATAGAAACTCCGCCCGTCCCTAGCAGCAGCACCGTTTCACCGGGAATTAAGTGACCCCTGGGGACAAGAGCGTGCCATGCCGTTACCGCCGCACAGGGTAAAGTTGCCCCCGCCTCGTAAGATAAATACTCAGGAAGCTTTACCACCCCATCTTCATGCAGCAGCACCAGTTCTGCCAGCATTCCGTCGATCGCCCCACCCAAAGCCGATTTCGTTTTCTCGCGGGTTAAGCTGCCCGACTGCCAAGCCTGAAAAAAGATGCCTGCAACCCGATCGCCCACCTTGATTCGCGTGACACCCGCACCCACTGCTACGACTTCGCCTGCACCATCTGATAGGGGGACGATCGGAAGCTTTTGTCCGGGATAACTGCCGCGAATTACCGCCGTATCGCGAAAGTTGAGCGAGGTTGCCCGCACCCGAATGAGTACCTGTCCTGCTCCGGGCGTTGGATCAGGAAGTTCAACCTGTGCTAAGCCATCCAGCCCGTCTGCGGTTTGAATCTGATAAGCCTTCACTCAAGTTTCTCCAGGAGTTCTTTTTCTGATCTTCTGGGAAGCAACTGTTCGATCGCCCATTCAATTATCGATCGCATTATTTATTGATCATTCTTCATGATCAGAAGCAGACGATCGTAATATTCTCAGCATTTCCTAAAATCAGTAAAAAGTTACTTCTCTATCTTCAGAATAAATTGCTCTACTTCCTTAGACAGGTTGCTCCTTGTGTAAAGACTGATTACGCTACTCTCAGTTTACGGTGCTGCGCTCCACAGCCACTCCTATTCCTCCCTATTGATGCGATTTAATGCGATCGATGAAAACAAAGCCATTTCCGCAAAACGTTCAGCTTCAAAATGCTTCAGATGTTTCATCTGTCGAAGATTTACTGATAACAGAACAAACAGCACCTTTTCGAAGCTTTAATAAACGAATTGTCGCGCTGTTTCAAAACTTGGGAACGTTGGCTTTATTAGCGATCGCATTTCCCTTTAATCTCACGGTTGTTCTTTTATCGCTGCTGTGGAGCTGGATTAGTCGTCCTTTCCAGAAACCTCGTACGGTTGCTGAGTTTCCCAAAACGGTATTAATTGCGGGAGCAAGAATGACCAAAACGCTGCAACTGGCGCGATCGTTTTATGAAGCCGGACATCGCGCAATTATTATCGACACTGAGAAATTCTGGCTGAACGGTAATCAATACTCGAATGCAGTTGATGCATTTTATACAGTTCCTGACCCTGCTAAAGATTGGGAAGGCTATCAACGAAAACTGCGATCGATCGCTGAGCAAGAGAAAGTTGATTTATTTATTCCGGTTGCCATTTTTGCAGTGATTTACCCAGACGGTGTCAATGAACATCCGCTCGAAGGCTACTGTGAAGTGTTGCACTTTAATGCCGACACTACACGAATGCTAGACGACAAATTTGCGTTTGCGGAAAAGGCGCGATCGTTAGGCTTATCCGTTCCCAAATCGTTCAAAATCACTGCACCAGAACAAGTTTTGAATTTCGACTTTTCACAAGAGCAGAATCCCTACATTCTCAAAAGCATTCCTTACGATGCTGTGCGTCGCCTGGACATGACTAAACTGCCCTGCGCCACGCCTGAAGAAACGGCTGCTTTTGTGAACAGCTTACCGATCAGCGAAGACAAGCCCTGGATTATGCAGGAGTTTATTCGCGGCAAGGAATACTGCACCCACAGCACCGTGCGGAACGGCAAATCAACACTCTACTGCTGCTGTCCCTCCTCGGCGTTTCAAGTGAACTACGAGAATGTCGATAAACCCGAAATTAGCGACTGGATCACCCGTCTTCTCGCAGGCGTTGACGGCATCGGACAGGCTTCTTTTGACATCATTCAAACCGAAGATGGAACCGTTTACCCGATCGAGTGTAACCCTCGCACTCATACGGCAGTGACGCTGTTCTACAACCACCCCGGCGTCGCAGATGCTTACCTCAATCCAGAACCCCCCGCCGAACCCCTACACCCGCTTCCAGATGCCAAGCCGACCTACTGGCTCTATCACGAACTCTGGCGATTGAATGAGGTGCTATTTCCCCGAAAGGGAACTGCGAAGCAACCGATCAAACAGCTTCAAACCTGGTTGAGCAACATCACAAGCGGCACAGATGCCCTGTTCAGAGTCAACGATCCCCTCCCGTTTCTAATGGTGCATCACTGGCAAATTCCCTTATTGATTCTCGAAAACTTGCGCCAACTCAGGGGATGGATCAGAATCGATTTCAATATTGGTGAATTGATTGAGTAGTGAATCAGAATTGAAATTGGAGGATAAACACGATTAATTCTTGCAGGATCGTTAGCGATAGTGTAGCTCACGGTGTTTTAAGCCTTTAGATTTCAAAGCTTCTCGATGAGTAAGACACTCTAGAGCCATTGCACCAATATGGCGATTGATGAAATAGCGACTCATTACGTCGAGGGAGAGGTATTTGGCTCCAGCAATTAGCCTCAGGCAGTTCGATGCACTACAGAGGCAGATGAAGGGAGAAGTCATATCCCATTCAGTGCTGGGGTAGAAAAAAGATAGCTCGTCTCCAGGCTGGATGTCTCGCGCTGCTTTAAGCTCCATCCGGGTAGTATCAACAATGACATTGGGATCACAGCTATGATTCAGGTTGGCAAGACAAGCGTAGTCTTCAATGCTAGAGTCGTAGCTGATCTGAATGCTCGTGTAGGTGGGCTTGGCAATAGTTTTGTAGCTGCTCATCTTGTAAAAGGTTTCACCCTCGGAGATTGGCATTGTTGCGATCAACTGCTTGCCTTTTCCATCGATCGCGGCTTTCACTTGCATCATGAATTTCTCCTCACTCTTAAAAATTGTGAATCTCGGCTGTAGAACAAGGGATTAGAGCGCGATTTAGCTAGCGGCAGCTAAGGCTTGTACACTTTCCTGTAGCTCCTGTTGAACGCGCCGGAAAAACAGCATCTGAACATCGATGAAATGAGCGAATCCCTGCCTTGCCCACTCCCCAATCTGCTCCTCCGTTGCGTTGCTATATTGAATTGCTTGATTCAGTGCTAGCAGTGCATCATCGGAGTGATCAGCTTCTACTCCCCGCGTCTCGAAAGTGCCATGAATCGCAATCCAATACCAGGGGCTAACCACTCCCTGTGGGTATTGCACCTTGCTGCGCCGGATAAATTGCCCAAAAGAATTTTTTTTCTGTTCTGAGAAGAACACAGCGTTGATAATACTGCACTCATTACTACCAATGGTTTCAGCTCCAGCATGAAATCCGATCGCTCGCACTAGGCTACCAAGGTCATCTGGGCGGGCAGCATATCCTTCTCGCACCTCTTCCAGTACCTTAGGGAGCCACGCACCCGCTTGGGCAATTTGGTTAACTTCTGCGGGAGTTAGATTGGCGTATTCTGCCAGCTTGTCTAACAGTGCATAGGACAATGTTCGATGGGAAACTGCTGTTCTGGGATCGCGGAACTCCTCGATTGAAGCAGAAAACACATGGGCTGCAACATCCATACTGCGTTCGGCGTGAGCTGCGATCGTACAATTTTGATCTTTAAATAGAGGACTTGAGCCAATCACACTGGCAAGTTGCGGCACCAGAAAGCTGTAGGTTCTACCATAGGTGACAAATCTCTGCATAAAAGTGTAGAGGGTCTTAGGACTGACCACAGCCTCTCTACAGGAAAGCTCCATCACCCGATTGATGGAAGGCTCGTCAAACCAGCACTGCAAGGTTTCTAGCGTAATCATTTTTAAGCCTCACATCTGTGGAAATTTGATTGTTTGTCGCAAAAGCGAACCTACACTGCGTTAGTGGAGCAGCGTTTAGACCCGCTCAAACTCAATGCAAAGCCAGCTATTCTCAGGAGAGTGACGATCGCGCTCAATCACTCCTTCTAAGGAGAACAGCACAGGACTGAAAAGGTTAGTATGAACTGCTGTCAAATGATGTTGACAACCAGTTTGGTACTAGAAAGCTTACAAAGACATCAAACTGATTCAACGTTTATTGAATCAAGCACATAACCCGCACTTGTGCGCCAAGAAAAAGCCTGTGCGAACTTTTAATGAATCACTTGAGGAACACAGAGGGGTGATACTCGGTTGCTAACAGGGAACATCAGCAGGGATGACTTAGTGCATCCATAATTTCCACAATTCTTATAATTTTCCAAGGAAATGGGATCAGTAATCCCACGGAAATTAGTCTATTCTCATCCTTGCCTGGCTGCTTCTCTTCACACTTATCAAACTGATAAGGGGTATAAACCGATAGTTATGACTATCCAGCTTATAGAAATCTTTAAAAGACCTAGGCAGCTTGCCCGGCACTACTCAACCTTCTGAAGCGGGGTCAGCTTCGGATCGATAATCTTCTGTCCCATGCCGGGAAACTTGATCGCGAGACAGGCTTTGTTTCCAGCTCCAAAAATGTGCGTCACCTGACCTGTGCCAAACGATCGATGAATGACGCGATCACCCACCGTCCAGTCCTGCTGGGGATAGCTGGGGGAACTGGCCGCCTGTTTGCGAACTTCCCGGATTGGGGTGGTCATCTTTTTGGGAATTGCATTGGCAACGCTGCTGAGCAAAAGCTCCTTCGGCAGTTCCGCTAAGAATAGGGATGGGCTGGCAGGTTCGCGGGAGCCGTAGAGTCGCCGCTCGCGGGCATAGCTGAGGAACAGACGCTCCTGGGCACGGGTAATGCCGACGTAGCAGAGCCGCCGCTCTTCTTCCAGGGATTTTGGGTCTTCCAGCGATCGAAAATTGGGAAATAATCCCTGCTCCAGCCCAACGAGAAACACGACCGGGAATTCCAGACCCTTCGAGGAATGCAGCGTCATCAGCGAAACTTTTTCCTGGGCGGCTTCGTTCAGGTTATCCAGGTCAGACGCGAGCGAGGCATTTCCCAGGAAGAGCGACAGATTCGACTCTTCGTTGTCTTCCTCGAATTGCAGCACGGCGTTGTAAAGTTCCTGCACGTTTTGCAGCCGTTCCAGTGCTTCGTCGGTTCCTTGTTCGCGTAAGTCCTGCAAGTAGTGGGAATCATCAAGAATGCCCTGCACAATCTCCGATGCTGAAGAGCCTTCGATCTTCGACTGCCAGTATTCAATCATCCGACCAAACGCCAGTACAGGCTTCGCCGATCGCCCTGCCAAAGTCTGCACCGAAGTTTCATCGCTGAGGATTTGCCAGAGGGGAACGTTTAGCTCCCTCGCAGCTTTTTCGAGCCGATCGATCGTTGCCTTTCCAATTCCCCGCCGAGGTACGTTGATAATCCGCTTCAGGCTGATCGAGTCGTCTGGGTTTGCAATCAGGCGCAGATATGCCAGCACGTCTTTCACTTCTTTGCGATCGTAAAACCGCAGCCCGCCGACAATGTTGTAAGGAATGCCATATTGCACCAACACTTCTTCAAACGCCCGTGACTGAGCATTCGTGCGGTAAAGAATTGCAAAACTGCCCCAGTTTAGCTCCGGGTTGACCAGTTCCATTTCCCGCAGCCGATTCACCACAAAGTTCGCTTCCTGAATTTCGTCGTCGGCGCGATAGCAGTAAATTGTTTCTCCCGATCCGCGAGTCGGACGTAATACTTTATCAATTCGCTCAGTGTTGTTTTCGATTAGCTCATTTGCTGCCTGGAGAATATTTTCAGTCGAGCGATAATTCTCCTCTAGCTTGACCATTGTGCGCGTATCGTCATCTGGCAAGCCATCACCAAAGTCATCCTGAAAGTTCATCAGAATCGTAAAATCAGCCGCCCGAAAGGAATAAATCGACTGATCTGCATCACCCACCACGAAAATCGATCGATAATTCCAGTCGTTAAATTTCTTCGTATCTTCGCCATTCGTGACGAGTAATCGAATCAAGTCATACTGGGTGCGGTTCGTATCCTGATATTCATCAACCAGAATATGTCTAAACCGTTTATGCCAGTATGCCAACACCTGATCATTCTGCCGGAATAAACGCACAGGCATCAAAATCAGATCGTCAAAATCTAGCGCATTATTCTGAGCGAGCCGCTGCTCATACTCGGCGTAAATATTTGAAATCACCCGTCCGCGATAGTTGTTCTGCTCCCGCTCCAGGTCGCTCGGCGAATAGCCCTGGTTTTTAGCATTGCTGATCGCATAGCGAACCGATCGCGGCTCAAATTTCTTATCGTCCAAATTCTGATTAACGACAATTTCTTTGACTAAACTCTGCGCGTCCGACTCGTCCAAAATTGAAAAGTTACGGTTCCAGGAATAGCCCTGCTCACTCTGATACTTCTCGATGTCAAACCGCAGAATCCGGGCACAAAGGGCGTGAAACGTGCCAATCCAGAGTTCTTTCGTAATGGTTTTATAAACGTGCGATCGCAGCCGAGTTTGCTCAAATGGCGCAAGCGCATCCAGCGGCTTTCCGTACTTTTGCTCCGCTTCCTGTTCAGAAAACAGCTTCTCGATCCGCTCCTTCATCTCCTTCGCCGCTTTGTTAGTAAAGGTGACAGCCAGGATATTTTCCGGGTCAACGCGATGATTCATCACCATATTGGCAATCCGGTAGGTCAGGGCGCGGGTCTTCCCCGATCCGGCTCCGGCAACCACAAGCAAAGGACCACAGTAATGCTCAACGGCACGCCGCTGGGAAGGATTGAGATGACTGGTAATGTCAACGCGCATGAGAATCCAGAGATGAAAAGACAGGAGGAGCAGTTCAATAGAGCTAACCGCCGATGATATATCTTATCGTCTGCGTCTGAGGATCGATCGCCTTTCGCGGGGACGATCGCCACCGATGAGAGACGGCATTGTACCTAAAACTTATGAGAAGAGTTAGGGTTCCTGCAAAGGATTAATCACCGATTTACTCATATTTCAAATGTCTTAATCTTGCATTAAAAATATATTGGACATTACCAATCGCCCCTCCTAATCTGGAAGAGTTAGGTCTAACATCAGCACTTCAGCAAACGAAAGCACCACTGCTCGTTTCACAATCCTCCAGAATTGGGGGATCTAGAGGGGAGAAACCCTCCAGCCACCTGTCACACATCCTTGAGTTCACACATCCTTGAGTAAGGACGATTGCCGCTATGAGTAAGGGCACACTGTTCGACAAAGTTTGGGATCTTCACACCGTCAACACGCTTCCCTCAGGACAAACACAGCTCTTTATCGGGCTGCACCTGATCCACGAAGTCACCAGTCCACAAGCGTTTTCGATGCTGCGCGATCGCGGATTAAAAGTGCTGTTTCCCGATCGCACCATTGCCACGGTGGATCACATTGTGCCAACGATCAGCCAGACGCGTCCGTTTGTTGATCCGATGGCGGAAGAAATGATGCAGGAACTCGAAAAGAACTGCAAAGAGAATAACATCCGCTTTTATAACATTGGCTCTGGGGGTCAGGGCATTGTTCACGTCATCGCTCCCGAACAGGGATTGACGCAGCCCGGCATGACGATCGCCTGCGGAGATAGCCACACTTCCACGCATGGCGCATTTGGCGCAATCGCCTTTGGCATTGGAACCAGCCAGGTACGGGATGTTCTTGCTTCGCAAACCCTGGCACTCGCTAAGCTCAACGTCCGCAAGATTGAAGTCAACGGGACCCTGCCCACCGGAGTCTATGCCAAAGACGTGATCCTCCACATCATTCGCACCCTAGGCGTGACGGGTGGCGTGGGCTATGCCTACGAATTCGCTGGAACGACCTTTGAGCAGATGAGCATGGAAGAGCGCATGACCGTCTGCAATATGGCGATCGAAGGCGGTGCCCGCTGCGGCTATGTCAACCCCGATCGAGTCACTTATGACTATCTCAAAGACCGCAATTTCGCACCCAAAGGACCCGAGTGGGATCGGGCGATCGACTGGTGGAATTCCCTTCGCAGCAATGCCGATGCTCAATACGATGATATCGTCGTGTTTGATGCCGCTGACATTCCGCCAACTGTTACTTGGGGCATTACACCCGGTCAGGGAATTGGGGTCAATCAAACGGTTCCTACCCCAGAGGAGTTGTCGGACCAGGATCGGGCACTGGCTCAAGAGGCATACAGCTACATGAACCTGCAACCCGGACAGCCCATTCAAGGAACGGCGATCGACGTTTGCTTCATCGGAAGCTGCACCAATGGACGCATCAGTGATTTACGCGAGGCTGCCAAAATTGCCAAGGGTCGATTTGTTGCGGAAGGCATCAAAGCGTTTGTCGTTCCCGGCTCCGAGCAGGTGAAGCAGCAAGCAGAAGCCGAAGGGCTAAACGAAATCTTTGAAGCGGCAGGCTTTGAGTGGCGAGAACCGGGCTGCTCGATGTGTCTGGCAATGAATCCCGATAAGCTCGTCGGCAACCAAATTAGCGCGTCCTCCTCTAACCGCAACTTCAAGGGACGGCAAGGCTCTGCGTCCGGTCGTACCCTGCTGATGAGCCCGGCAATGGTGGCGGCAGCGGCAATCACAGGCCAAGTGACTGATGTCCGAGCACTGCTCTAATATCCCTTCCTTCACTAGAAATGCTGGAACGCTGGCCGTTTGGCAAGACCTCAGACGGGGCAGATGAGTTAGGAGCGTTCGTTTTAACCGGACGCAAGACAGCAACTTCCTCTTTGCTCAAAGCCTGTGAGGTCGAGAACGAACCACTACCCTAGAGCTGATTCCCCTTCCTCACTTCCTCATCTCCTACCCCCTCACTCACCCACTTACCGATAAGGAGAACCCCATGAGCCAAATTCAAACCCTTTCTGGTCGCGCCGTTCCTCTCATCGGCAACGACATCGACACCGATCGCATTATTCCTGCCCGTTTCCTCAAGTGCGTTACCTTCGACGGATTAGGCGCACAGGTCTTTGCAGACGATCGCGACCAGATGCAGGGACAGCATCCCTTTGACCAGTCGCAGTATCAGGGCGCAACTGTTCTGGTAGCAAATCGCAACTTTGGCTGTGGATCTTCTCGCGAACACGCACCACAGGCAATCTCAAAGTGGGGCATTCGGGCGATCGTGAGCGAAAGCTTCGCCGAGATTTTCTTTGGCAACTGTGTCGCGATGGGCATTCCCTGCGTCACAGCAGATCCAGCAGTCGTGACAGAGCTACAGCAACGGATTGCGGCAAATCCTCAGGTATCAGTCACAGTAGATCTGGAAGCAATGCAGGTGCGGGTCAATGACTTTGTGGCTCCGGTGCAGATGGGAGCCGGACCTCGCAGTATGTTCCTCAGCGGAACCTGGGATGCTTGTGGTCAGCTCGTTGCCCAAGCCGATCGCATTCGTCAAACCGCCGCAAACTTGCCCTATGTGAGCTGGAGCCAGGCAGCTTCTTGAAACCTCTTCGTATCCCCTAATTATCCCTAAAAGAACAGGGCATACTGGATGCAGTGTGTCCTATTAAACTGCTATAACTCAAAAGATAAGGAATCGAGCCTTCGCTTAACGGTCTAGCACTGAATGATTTTCGGTGGATAGAGTGAAAATATAAGTAACTTTCTCAGGCTCGTAGCCAGTCCAATGATATGTTCTATTCGTACTCGCTGTTTTGGATTCGGGATCTCTGCTCCCGCTACCAATGCAGATTTGCTTTTTCACCCCAAATCAGCGAAATTTAACTCTCTCAAAGAATTTTTGAGGCTCCGCCAATGATTGAGATGAAAGTTGCTGGAATTGCCTTAGATGCAGTCTCTCGTAGCCCGATCGTCCTGCTACGAGATGCCTCCGAGCGTCGGCAGTTACCCATCTACATTGGTCAAGATCAGGCGAGAGCGATTATTAGCGTTCTGGAAGGGCAGGCTCCACCACGACCGCTCACCCACGACCTGATGGTGAATCTGATGGACGAATGGGGCATGGTGCTGGAAAAGGTCGTTATTCACTCATTGCAAGATAATACCTTTTACGCCATTCTTCAGATGAAGCAAGGAGAGGTGAAAAAAGAAATCGATTCCCGCCCCAGCGATGCGATCGCCTTAGCACTGCGAACCAAAAGCCCAATCTGGGTCATGGAAGAAGTCGTTGCCGATGCCTCAATGCCTGTCGATCGCGATGCTGATGAAGCCGAGCGCAAAGCCTTTCGCGATTTTCTTTCGAATTTGCGGCCGGGGGACTTTAATCAGGGCGGACGCTTTACCAAGCAGGATGAAGGTTAATCAAAACCAGGACATCAGCAGCCCTTCTTATCTTCTTATCAGATGGGCATCTCTTCCGTTCCCTCAGAAATAAAGCCCTAATAAAGCTCTCCACCCCTTCATTCAATCCGCAATCCTGAGCGACCCGATCGCGTCTCCGTAGAATTGTTCATGCAGTATCGTCGCTTCGGCAAAACAAATCTCTTTCTGTCGGTTTTTTCGCTGGGCACGATGCGCTACCTTGCCTCAAAGGAAAACGCGATCCAGACGATTCAGCAAGCGATCGATCGGGGCATCAACCATATCGAAACCGCCAGAGGCTACGGCAGCAGCGAACTGTATCTGGGGGCAGCGATTCGGGCAGGCTTGCCTGTGATGCGCGAACAGATTCACATCACGACCAAAATTCCCCCGACCCCCAACGCAGACGCAATGGCACGATCGATCGACGAATCCCTCGATCGGCTGGGGGTGGATTATTTGGACGCGCTGGGCATTCACGGCGTCAATACGGCAGAACAGTTGGACTGGGTTGAGAATTCACAGGGCTGTATGCAGGCAGTTCGAGCGGCGATCGCAGATGGGCGCATTCGTCATGTCGGCTTCTCAACCCATGCTCCTTTGGAAATTATTCTGAGGGCGATCGAGACGAATCAGTTTGAGTTTGTTAATCTGCACTATTACCTGTTTAATCAGCGCAATGAGGCGGCAGTGGCTCTCGCGCACCAAAAAGACATGGGCGTGTTGATTATCTCGCCTGCTGACAAAGGCGGAATGCTTCATACCCCTTCTGAAACGCTGGTGAACCTCTGCCAACCTTTCACGCCGCTAGAGCTAAACTATCGATTTTTACTCAGCGATCGGCGGATTACCACGCTTAGCTTGGGCGCAGCCAATCCACAGGAGCTAGAGACTCCACTACAGGCCAGCGAACGAACCGAACCCCTCACGTCCGCAGAACTCAAAACCCTGGAACGGCTGGATCTTCACCACCAAGCGACCCTGGGAACCGATCGATGCAGCCAGTGTTTTGCCTGTTTGCCCTGTCCAGAAAGTATCAATATTCCCGAAGTGCTGCGTCTGCGAAATCTAGCGGTTGCTTACGACATGACCGCTTTCGGGCAATACCGTTACGGAATGTTTGAAAATGCGGGGCACTGGTTTCCCGGCATGAAGGCAAATCGCTGTACCGACTGCGGCGACTGTTTGCCTCGCTGCCCGGAGCATTTGGATATTCCCACTCTGCTGCGTGATACGCACGATCGCCTGAGTGGGACACCCCGACGCCGATTGTGGGGCTAGCGGGCATATTCCAGGAACGTCTGCACCTTGCCATCAGGACGCAGCACCAACCGAATCTGCGGATTTCCTCCGTTGTCTGTAGGTGATACGAACGGCTCACCCATCAAAGGCATATTCGTGCGATCGAGGAAGGTTTCAGCCGCCTGACCCAAAGGCACAATTCGCTGAAGCGATCCGTCGGCGTTCAGCACCAGCCGATATTCCAGCGTTTGTGTGAGCTCGGTGGGCGGCTGCCAGTTCTGCTCAAAATACTGCCGAATCTCAGACACTTGAGGTACGGCATCAAATGCGGTACTGCTAGCTGCCGCTCCTGCTGAGTCTCCGGTTTCGGCTTCGGGCGCATTTGCCGCTGCGATACCCTGTTCAGCCGATCGCGCCGCAGAGCTTTCGATCTCTGGAATCGCGGTTATGCTGGGCTGCTGAACAGTTCCCTCAGGTGGAACGATCGCAATTCGCTCAGGTGGAGGTGGAGTAGTCGAGCGGGGCACTTCCACCACAGGCGGAGCCGGAGCAGGCGCAACCGGAACAGGCTCACGCGCAATTGAAACTGAGGGCGGAGGCGGGGCTGTTTGCACTGCTCCAGGGGGCGGAGCGGGAGGCTGCAGCGGAGTCAGTGACAGCGAAGGAGATGGTGATCCGGGCGGCGAGGGAATCGCTAACGGGGTCGGCGAGGTTGGTGTGCCCTGGCTCAGGTTGGTTTCGGTCTGCACCGAAGTAGATGCCGTTTGCAGGGGTGGACTGGAGACATCCATCACAAATTTCGCAATCGCCCCCGTCACGCCCACGGTCAGCACTGCCGCAGCCGCAATTCCTGCCCAGCCTGAAGGCGATCGCATCCAGCTGGGACGAGCTAACGACGGTAGGGTAACAGCATCAGATTGGTACTGATCAAGCGCGTTTGCCAGGTCAAACAATTGCAGCGTAGACAGCGAAACAGACTCGCCCGACTGCTCGATTGCCATTGTCCCTAAATGCAGACGGTGTGCCAGCAAACCCTGCGGCTCCAAAACCATTGCAGATTCGCTCACATTCGTTTCCGTCAGCTGACGCTGAAGCATAGTGGGTTCGAGCACCTGAAGCGCAGTTGCTCCTGCCTCAACCCTACGCTCCAAAGGAAGGGAATCGGCGGTCGATCGGCTCAGCCAGTTTTGCACATAGCCATCCACAGCTTCACACAGCGCTTCAAGCTGGTTCCGATCGCCCTGAAGCGTCACCTGATTCTCCGCAGGTAGCTTGGGGTCGTCCAGATGCAGCCGGAAGCGCAAATTCTTTAACACTGCCCGATCTGTCCAGCAAGACAGTGCCGACCCGGTTGCCATCACTTCGAGGGTGCAGGTCGGGGGGGTGTATCGGCGTAGAACGGTTTGGGGCATGAGTCGGGGAGGGGTGGATGAGTGGAGGGGTAAAGAAGCAGATAAGTAGGGAGGTGGGAGAAGGGTTAGGATTTTGAGCGATCGAGGAGAGCTATCCAGAGGCGGCGAGAGCCATTAGGGGCACTGTAGAACAGCAGATCGATCAGCAGTTTGAGGGCGAGATGGGTCAGATCGTCAATGGAAGCCGTGTCATCCTCCATCCGTTCCTGATAGGCGTTGCTAAAGGTATCAAGGTAATCCCCTAGCAAAGCGGCATGGTGGGGCGGCTGATTTTGCTCGGTTAACTGCTCCAGCAGCGCGACGGCACGGCGAATGAGTTCCTGATGCTGGTTTGCCAGCCGACAAATGATCATCACCAGCGATCGAGCTTCTTCCACATCGAGCCGTTTACGTCCCTGTCCCCGCCGCAGGGGGCTAGATTGCCGCAGTCGCCAGAGGGAAACGCGATCAGCCACCACCTCGCTCAAATTCAGGTCAGCCGCCGCCTGCAAGACTTCCTCTGAGCCGATGTTTGCCAGCGATTCGAGTGCGAGCAGCACTAGATCAAGCTGTGCCTTAATATTGTCGAGCTGACTCGGCTCTGGTGCATCGACCAGTTCCAGATCTGCCCAGGTTGGCTTTGAGGAGGGCTTTGCAGAGGGGGGCATAATTTCAGAATATGCAGAAACGCGAGGGTTGACAGCGCAGTTACAACTCTTGAAACAGGGTTTGAACAATTCCTGAACTCATTCAATTCCTGAACTCATTCCTGAATTCATTCTTGAACCCATTTCTGAGCCAGGACGATCGCGGGTTTTGTCAGGTTTCACCTTAAATCAATTAATCAATCAATTGACTTCTGAATCAAGGCAGCTTAGACAGCAGCTTTTGAGATTCGATTCCTTCGCCGCGCTATTATCCTATCGAACTCTCAGACCTTCAACGTCCTCTAGATAGGTGACTTCACACGGACTCTACCCGCTACTCCGCCCAAGACACCCTTTCGCTTCGCCCGTTTGCTTTACTCCGACTTCAAGTTGCCCTTTGATTTGCCCTCCTGCGCTGTAGTATCGTCTAAGAGAAGCATTGGAACGCATTGGATGAGACAGTTGCACTCTCGGATTCTGCCATTTATTCCGGTTCGATCGATTTGGCTAACCCTGGTATCGATTGTTTTAATGCTTCAGGTTTGGCTGATTTCTCCTGATTCGGCGGCTGCAACTGGCGTTTACAGTATGCCGTCTCTCAGGGCGGGAGAGCAAACCTGGATCATTGATCAGGCAGGGGTGATGAGTCGGGCAACGCGAGGAGAACTCAGCAACGAACTGGCAAACCTGGCAGACCAGACCGGAAACGAAGTTCGATTTGTTACGATTCATCGGCTCGACTATGGCGAAACGATCGAAACTTTCACCAAGCAGCTTTTTGAAAAGTGGTTTCCAACGCCAGAAGCCCAGGCAAACCAAACCCTGCTTGTATTAGACAATGTGACGAACAGCAGCGCAATCAGCACTGGAGCTGAGGTTCAGTCTTTGCTCACGCCTGAAGCTGCCCAGAGCGTGGCGCAGGAAACCGTCATGGTTCCGCTTCGCAACGGCAATAAGTACAACCAGGCATTTCTTGATGCCAGCGAGCGGCTAACGGCAATTTTGTCCGGTGAGGCTGATCCAGGTCCACCGATCGTGGAAAACAACGTTCAAACCGAAGGAACTTTTGCCCGCGCCGAAGAAACAGACGATCGCAGCGCAACGATGATTGTTGTAGTTCTGCTGCTGGCTGCCACGATTATTCCAATGGCGACTTACTACATCTATCAGGCGATTCAGTCCTAATTCAGCGTTTCTTGAATCCATTGCAGCCTGAAAAGGTGAAAAATCAAAGGGGGGCAAGCAGCCCCCGTCTTTGCTTTAAAGGCGACAAAGGCGACACAAATTTCAATGCCTGAAGGTCGCCTTACCTGAGGCTGTCAACTCGGTTCGCAAAATGGTCTGACCCGGAGCCTGAATCCAAGAACCTGAATCCAAGGGCTCGACCCAATACTGCATCAATCGTCCAAATTTCAGAAATTCAAATTAGCGCAGAAACTCTAACGAAGTAGGTGGAGCATTTGTTTGAGGCTGGTCTGGGCGTTCCAATCGGGTTGGATTTTGAGGTTCCTTCACCAGCACATATCGATCGCCCCAGCCGTAATTCTCTGGTTCCAAAGCTGCTGGAGCAGGTTGACCGAGGTTCGGGGCAGTGAGGGCGATCGTTTGGCTCACTTCTGCATATCGCTGTCCTTCTGCAGTCGTGCGAACAATGCCGCGAGGCAGCCTGAATCCTTCTTCGGCAAGCTGTTGCTCTAGAGGCGTTAGCTGATCCTCAGCAGTAAGCATGGTTACAAAGGAGACAGTCTCGGCGGGTTTCAGCGTTAGCCCCAGTTTAGGCTGCTGCATTTGCCACTCCTCCCAGCCTTTGCCATCTGTGCCCGGCTGCTGAAGCATGAGTTCAGCCTGCCATTTACCCTCAGCGACGGTGGTTGAAGCGTAGTCTAGAACCTCAAAAGTTGAGCTAGGTGGGTCTACCGTGCTTTGTAAGCTGGCCAAATCCGATGAGCTTGTTGGATAAAAGTAGCGAATTGCCGCAACGGTGATTGGCGTATTGTCTGGAAGGTTTGTGGTTCCAGAGACAGTGTAGCCGCTGCGCTTGGAGCCAGATTCCACTGCCATTTGTAGGCTCACTTCTTGAGGCTGACCCGGAAGTGTTAGCGTCCTACAGCCGATCGTTAAAGGCAGCAGACTGGTGATCACAAGGAGGCATGGAAGCCAACGCCATTTAGCTGAATTTTGGGCAGGAAGCCGAAGACAAAGCTGAAGCAAACGATCGCACATGACAGAGCAACTGAGAAGGGAATGGCAGAGTAAATACGATCGCTTCTACGTGAGAAGCAAGCCGATATCAGGATTTCTACCTAGCCTTATTCAATCCTTTACAGCCCGCTTTATCGAGTCATTATAGAACAGTTATTTCTTCAGGGAAAACAAGGAAATTAGCGAATTTCAGCCATTTGGCGGAGTTGTGCAGCATCAGAAGAGTTTGTAATAGAAATCACAGAAGATAACTTCTCTTTGAAGTCGCAGCCTGGAATTTAGTTCTTGCGGTAAGTCGTTTTCCCTTGTGTTTTGGCTAGAGTTTGTCTCCCTTGTCCGCCGTTTTTTGAACCATGAGACCTTTCTAGGCTGCTCTTCTGATGTAGGTTTTTAAGTTAATCCAAAATCATTTCTGCCTTCAATTATCAGGAAGTTTGGCAAAGCGAGTTGATCGCTTTTCTCCTGGCTTGTTCACGATCGCCTCAACGTCCTTCCAGCTCATATCCTGCAGCACCCCATGACTGGGCGGAGCCATGACTTACTCAAGCTGGAGCGTTACTACATCAGGCTAAACCTCATCGTTCTGAACTTACAGTTTTAGCAATTCCAGACTTACAGTTTTAAACTTAAAGCCCTAAACTTTTAGTTCTAAACTTACAGTCCTAGACTTTAGTTTGTAATAGCCAAAACCCGGTGTAAGTCATCCCAGAATTATCGGGCTGAACTAATAGAAAATGGAGTCCTTTTGCCTGTGACTGGCGATCGCGAAACGTCTTTGCCGCCTGAATTACATCAGCATCTTCAAACGTTGTTAAGACCCATCGCTCAACCAAACCTGCTTCTAAAATTAAGCCGTCTGGCTGTCCAGGAATATAGTTGAGAAATACCGGGCGCGATCGCTGGAGCCATCGAGCGAGATTCATCGACTGTCTGCCCCCATCAATCACCACACCCGGAATGGGAAGCGTTGAAGGAAGCTGGAGCTTGATCGGAAACAGAGCATCCGGCATTTCACGAATTGGAATCGGGCGATCGATAAACGCTGAGACAAGATCCCCGGCTGGGAGTGCGGCAAACCGCCATCGATCGCCCCACAGGTTTTCGGGCAAGGGTAGGGGAGCCGGACGATCGAGCGTAATTGGATCGTAGGGTTGATTCGTGTAGTGGGGGAGCGAGCGATATTCAGCCGCTCTCTGAATTAAAAACTGCTTCAGAGCAGGAACAGAGCGGGTTTGCTCAACTTTGAGGCCCAGTTTCTCTGCTGCCGCCAGCATCAGGCTCACCGACTGAGGACGGAAAACCTGGAGACGATCGGGCTTTTCCTGCGGGTCGATCCACTGTTGAAGCTGAGCTGCGATCCAGTTTGAATCTGCCTCAGACTGAGAACAAAAGGCACTTGCGGTAAATTTGCCGTCAGTGTCGCAAACGACCAGTTCCCAGAGCGGACTGCCTACAGCATCTTGAAGCGGACGACGATAGAAATCAGCTTGCCAGCGCATAAATAGAGACGATCGAATTAATTTTTGGGGCTGTCCCTTCAACCATACGCGATGACGTGGACAGAATAATCTACCGTCAGAAACGCTCAGGCTCTAAAACTTATAACTACAACATTGAGAACTTGTGCCAAGATGATAGGTTGGCTTTCACCTTGGCTTCACCGCTGCCTTTACTAATTGTCTTTACTAACGGCAACAAAAACCCGCTTCTAAAATGTTCGTTCAGGCACAATTTAGATATCCCTTTCATTAGCAAGATCATTAGCAAGATAAGCCTTTGGTTAAAGTGTTCTGACCTAAGTTCCCACCAGCTTCTATCTCATCTAACGCGACAGGTTTACTTATGAGTACCTCACCGATTCGGTTTTTGATGTGTTCCCCCGACCACTATGACGTGGACTATGTGATTAATCCATGGATGGAAGGGAATGTTCACAAGTCTTCTCGCGATCGAGCCGTAGAGCAATGGCAAAAGCTATATCACGTCATTAAGGACCATGCCATTGTTGATTTAGTCACGCCACAAAACGGTGTACCGGATATGGTGTTTACTGCCAATGCCGGACTCGTTTTAGAAAAAACAGCCGTCCTTAGCCGTTTCTATCACAAGGAACGTCAGGGCGAAGAGCCTTTCTTCCAGCAGTGGTTTGAAGAGCATGGCTTTACCGTGCATACGCTGCCTAAAGATTTGCCGTTTGAAGGCGCGGGCGATGCGCTGCTCGATCGCGAAGGTCGCTGGCTCTGGGCAGGCTACGGATTTCGATCGGAGCTAGATGCTCACCCCTATCTAGCAAACTGGCTGGATATTGAGGTGCTGTCACTGCGGCTGATGGACGAACGGTTTTACCATCTGGATACCTGCTTCTGTCCGCTGGTAGATGGCTATCTGCTTTACTATCCGCCGGCGTTTGATTCCTATTCCAATCGCCTGATCGAGATGCGCGTTCCCGAATCAAAGCGAATTGCGATCGAAGAGGCAGATGCGGTCAACTTTGCCTGCAATGCAGTGAATATCGATCGCACGATCATCATGAACAAAGCTAGTGCGGAGTTGAAACGGCGGCTAGAAGCGATCGGATTTCAGATCGTCGAAACGCCCCTGACCGAATTCCTCAAAGCAGGCGGCGCAGCGAAGTGTCTCACTCTGCGAACCATAGAAGCAGTACAGCCAATTCACCATGCAGTGGCGGCAATCGAGTCGCGCGTGGTGCAGCTCGAAGGGCATTTGCTTGATTCGGGTCTGATCAACCGGGCGTTAGATACGATCGTTGAAGCGGGCGGCAGCTTTCAGGTTTTAAACTTCCGGCTGGGCGAACAGCGTCAAAGCACTTCTACTGCAGAGATTCGCGTCACGTCTCCCGATCATGACGTGATGGAAAATATTATGACGCAGCTCATTGATATGGGCGCAGTCGCTCGTCCGCAGGAGGTTTGCGACAATCAGCTTGAAACGGTGACCAAAGACGGCGTTGCACCCGATGATTTCTATGTCACTACGATTTATCCCACCGAAGTGCGCGTTAACTGCGAGTGGATTAAAGTCCAGAATCAGCGCATGGATGGGGCGATCGTCGTTTCGCAGACTCCAGAGAAAACCACGGCAGAATGTAAACTGCTGCGCGACCTGAAGACGGGCGATCGCGTGGTTGTGGGGGTTGAGGGCATTCGCACCATTCGCAAAACTGAGTCTCGTGAGCAGCGCAACGCGACCCAGACCAAACCAGACGAATTCAGCTTTATGGGTTCGGGTGTATCGAGCGAACGCCGCGTCGAGCTAGTAGTCGAGCAGATTGCCTGGGAAATCCGCAAGATCCGCGATCAGGGCGGCAAGGTGGTGGTCGTCGCGGGTCCAGTCGTGATTCATACGGGCGGCGGCGAGCATCTGTCTCACTTGATTCGCGAAGGCTATGTTCAAGCACTCCTGGGTGGCAATGCGATCGCGGTTCACGACATCGAGCAGGCCATGATGGGCACATCGCTAGGCATGGATATGAAGCGTGGCGTTTCAGTTCGGGGTGGGCATCGCCATCACCTGAAGGCAATCAACACGATTCGTCGCTGCGGCAGCATTGCGGAAGCCGTTGAACAGGGCATACTTACCGGTGGCATTTTCTATGAGTGCGTTAAGAACAACGTCCCCTTCTCGCTGGCAGGCTCAATTCGGGATGACGGTCCCCTTCCTGATACGCAGATGGATCTGATCAAGGCGCAGGAAGACTACGCACAACTGATCAAAGGAGCTGACCTGATTCTAATGCTGTCTTCGATGCTGCACTCGATCGGTACAGGCAACATGACTCCGGCAGGTGTGAGAATGGTCTGTGTTGATATCAACCCGGCGGTTGTGACTAAGTTAAGCGATCGGGGTTCGGTGGAATCGGTGGGCGTTGTGACGGACGTAGGCTTGTTCCTCAGTCTGATGGTGCAGCAGCTCGACCGGTTGACGAGTCCCTATAAACTGGCGCAAACCGTCTAGCAGTGACCAATTTTTAACTGATTGTTAAATCACTGGAGGGGTGGGCAGTTGTCCCCCCTTTTTTTGAGCCTGATACCCGCTTCTAGAAGTCGATCGCCGAAAAGCTGCGTAACCGCCTATGATCTGTAAAAGTCTGCCTTGCGATAGACCTTTTCTCTGCGATCGTAGGGTTTTGTTGGGTTTCTAAATCGATTGTTTCAGCAGTTTTTAAGTCTCCTCTGAGTCTGATATGAGCAATTTCCCTGCAACCGTAACTCCTTTTGCCCCGGATGTTTTCGCCGATCATGACTGGTCGCTTTTGCTGCAACAGCTTCTCGATGGGCAATCGCTGACGGTGGATCAGTCTGTGGCATTGATGGAAGGCTGGCTGGCGGAGGCAATTCCACCCGTGCTGTCAGGGGCAATTTTGACCGCAATTCAGGCAAAGGGCGTTTCAGCGGCAGAACTGACGGGCATGGCGCAGGTGCTTCAGGCGCGTTCGGTCGGCGGCACAGATACCTCAGGATTTCCCACTCCCCGAATTGATACCTGCGGCACAGGGGGGGATGGCGCATCCACGTTTAATATCTCAACGACCGTGGCGTTTGTGGCGGCGGCAGCAGGGGTTGCGGTGGCAAAGCACGGCAATCGATCGGCTTCCGGTAAGGTTGGCTCGGCAGATGTGCTAGAAGCCTTGGGTGTGAATTTGAGCGCGTCGCCCGACCGCATCAAAGCGGCTCTATCAGAAGTGGGCGTGACGTTTCTGTTTGCGCCAGGCTGGCATCCGGCGATGAAAGCAGTCGTCCCCCTGCGAAAAACGCTGAAAGTGCGAACAGTGTTTAATTTGCTGGGTCCGCTTGTGAATCCGATGCGTCCGACTGGTCAAGTCGTGGGCGTGTTTAGCTCTAATCTAGTAGAAACAATCGCCCAATCGATGCAGCAGCTCGGCATGGCAGAGGCGATCGTACTGCACGGACGAGAGAAATTAGACGAAGCGGGACTGGCAGACGCAACCGATACGGCAATCCTGTCTGGAGGCGAGGTTCGATCGCTAACCCTGCACCCCGAAGCCTTGGGACTCACCCCGGCTCCCACCGATGCCCTGCGCGGCGGCGAAGTGGCGGAAAACGCCGAAATTCTGCGTTCGGTACTGCAAGGTAAAGGGACACTGGCACAGCAGGAAGTGGTCGCCCTCAATGCTGCCCTTGCCCTTAAAGTTGGATGTGCCCTGCCGGAGGTTTCCAATGATCCGATCGCGACCTACCGTAAGGGAATTGCGATCGCCAAAGACATTCTCGCTAGCGGAGCCGCCTGGAAAAAAGTTGAGGAACTGACTGCATTTTTGCAAGTTGGTTAAACTCTGTATCCGGGCAGCAATCCGACGAGAGCGATAATTTTATCCGCAAATAGGGCATCCTCCTCACAGCCTTGGTGTGATTTACCGCGATAGGAGGGATGTGATGAAGCTTGCTCATGCGATCGTCTTGCTTACCAGTTTAGGAATTGGTTGTACGGCTGTCTCTGAAAGTGTTCTGGCGCAAACGGCTCCTGCCCCTGCCCAAACGCCTGCCTTACGGCCGAGTACAGCCAGTGCTGAACAGTTCTATCGCAGTGGGGTAAACCAGATTAACGCTGGAGAATTTGAAAACGCGATCGATAGCTTTAATCGTGCGCTCAATCTGTCTGCGAATTATGCTCCCGCCTATCTTTATCGCGGCTATGCTCAGGCAGCTCTGGGAAATTACACCGTTGCGGTGCAGGACTATAACCAGGCAATTGAACTTGTGCCTAATGATCCCCAGGCTTACTTTTATCGGGGCGTGAGCTACTCCAGCCTGAACCAGCCTCAGCAGGCAGTCTCTGATTTCAACCGCGTCATTGCCCTTGCACCAGAAGAACCGGATGCCTATGTTCATCGCGGCGCACTCAAAGCCAGCTTGCAGGATCAGCAGGGGGCACTGGCAGACTTTAACCGGGCGATCGATCTCGATGACGAAGACGCAGAGGCGTATCTCAATCGAGGCAGCATTTTGTTTGGGCTGGGTCGGACTCAAGATGCGATCGCAGACTTAAATGAGGCAATCGATCTCAATCCCGAATCTCCTTATGCCCATTACAATCGCGGCTTCATTTACTCCAGTCAGGGCGGACTGCGAACGGCAGTGGTCGATTTTACACGGGCGATCGAACTCAAGCCAGACTACGCAGAAGCCTTCCGCAATCGGGGGCTAATGCAGGCAAAGCTGGGCAATCATTCTGCCGCGCTCGGCGATTTAAACCGGGCACTGGCTCTAAATGCAAACGATGCCGAAGCCTTTAAGGTGCGGGGCGATGTGCGGGTTCTGGCTGGAGATTTGGTAGGCGCGATTTCAGACTACGATCAGGCACTTGCACTGCGTCCAGACTATGCCGATGCCCTCCGTAGCCGCGCCGATGTCCGTGTGGCGATCGGAAATCCAGCTGGTGCGGACGCAGACTATAGCGAATTCCTGGCGATTCAGCCCGAAGCTGCCGAAAACGGATCAGAAACCGCTGCGGTATTGAGCGATCGAGCCGAACTGCGGTTTGCAATGGGCGATCAGCAGGGCGCAATGGCAGATTACACTCAGGCAATCCAGCTCAACGGTCAAGACGCTCAGGCGTATATGAGTCGCGGTAGGCTCCACGCTAATCTGGGAGATCCCACAGCCGCCAGAGCCGATTTTCAGCAGGCAGCTAATCTTTTTCTCCAGCAGGGGCAGGCAGAAGGCTACCGTCAGACTTTGCAAGAAATGCGCGGATTGCGATAGTTTGACGACCCGAACTGCCCCTAAATCCCTCCAAGAATTCCTTCAAGTAAGGAGCTTTGAGCCGGAAGAGAGTTTCCTAGCTTTGGAGATTTCTACAACATCACTCTGAAAAAAGCAGCGACGATCGCCGGAAAAATCGCTACAAAAAAGGAGCCAGGATTTCCTGAACTCCTCTTTTTTTATCGTTTATCTAGCTTGGAAGACGATCCGTCCATTCATTAGAACAGGATCAGAGTCTTAGGCAGAAAGCGATCGGCGTTTTGCCACCAGTCGGAAGACTTCGATAATGTCTCCGTTCTGCCAGTCGCGGAAGCTGTCGGAGCCAATACCACACTCGTATCCGGCATTGACTTCCTTCACGTCGTCCTTCACCCGCTTCAGCGAATCCAGGTTGCCCTCAAAGACAACATCGTTTCTGCGGCGAACGCGCATCTTCGTGTTGCGGATTGCCTTACCCGACAGGATGTAGCAGCCTGCAACGGCTCCTCGTCCCACGGTAAAGACTGCCCGTACCTCTGCCTGACCGAGGGGCTCTTCTACCTGTTCGGGTTCCAGCAGACCTTCCATCGCACCCTGGATGTCTTCCAGCAGCTTGTAGATGATGTTGTAGTCGCGGACATCTACTCCGGCACCGTCGGCTGCCTGACGCGCACCGCTGGCAAGCGTCGTATTGAAGCCAACGATTACGGCACTACTTGCCGCCGCCAGATCCACGTCTGTCTCGGTAATTTCGCCCGGAGCAGCAAGCAAGACGCGCACCTGAACCTCTTTCTGCGGCAACTGCTGGAGCGCACCGAGGATTGCCTCGACCGAACCCTGCACGTCTGCCTTCAAAATCAGATTCAGTTCCTTCAGATCGCCTTCCTGAGCTTGAGCAGAAATGGTGTTGAGGCTAACCCGACGCGACGCCATTGCCTGTTGAAGGCGAGACTGACGCTGCTGATCCAGACGACTGCCTGCGACTGCACGCGCTTCTTTCTCGTCGCGGTAGACCTCAAAGTCATCACCTGCCGCCGGAACATCGCTCAGACCCAACACCTCAACTGCAAAGGAAGGAGTTGCTGCATCTACGCGCTTAAGGCGATCGTCGATCATTGCCCGCACCTTACCAAAGGTAGAACCTGCGACCAGCACATCGCCCACGCGCAGCGTCCCGTTTTGAACGAGCAGCGTCGCGACCGGACCCCGTGCCTTATCCAGGTGTGCCTCAATCACCGTGCCCTTCGCGGTGCGATCGGGATTGGCGTAAAGATCTTCGACTTCAGCCACCAGCAGCAGCATTTCCAGCAGCGTATCGAGGTTGTCACCCTGGAGCGCGCTCACCGGAACCATAATCGTTTCGCCGCCCCACTCTTCAGGAACCAGGCTGAACTCAGTCAGTTCCTGCTTGACGCGATCGGGCTGAGCTCCTTCTTTATCGACCTTGTTAATCGCAACGACGATCGGCACTTCAGCAGCTTTAGCGTGGCTAATTGCTTCGATCGTTTGAGGACGCACTCCGTCATCAGCAGCTACCACCAGTACGGCGATATCCGTGACTCTTGCGCCTCGTGCCCGCATTGCAGTAAAGGCTTCGTGACCTGGCGTATCCAGGAAGACGACCTGTTGTGTACCGTTCTCGGTGTCCACATCCACGTGATATGCACCAATGTGCTGCGTAATGCCGCCTGCCTCGCCCTGAGCCACCTTCGTTTTGCGGATCGAGTCGAGCAGCGTGGTTTTACCGTGGTCAACGTGACCCATGATCGTCACCACAGGCGGACGCCGCTGGAGGTTTTCTAGATCCTCGGCGGACAGCATTTCGGTGATCTTCTTGGCTTCGGCTTCCACTTCGCCTGTCTTCACTTCGATCTCGTATTCCTGCGCCACCATTGTCGCGGTGGGAATATCAAGAATCTGGTTGATGTTTGCGGCAATTCCCTTCATAAAGAGAATCCGAATTAGCTCCGTTTCAGGGACGGCCAATTCGATCGCCAGATCGTGAACCGAGAGCCCGCCCGTAAGGGTAATTTCCGTCGGACGCTGCCGCATTTCTTCCTGCTGCTTTCGGTCGCGCCGACTGCGGAAGGATTCAGACGATCGCTTCTGCTTCACAGGAGCAGCTGCCGCCACGGGTTTCGCTTGCTGTCCAGGACGGCTCTTTGGCTTCGGCGGACGTGCCAGCGAAAGGCTGACCTGTATAGGAGCATCCTCATCAAGCTCATCTTCGTCGAGGATATCTTCTAGCTCCAGATCTTCCTCATCAATCACAGGCTGAGCGCGTCGCTTAGTCTTCGTCGCTGCCTTGCCTGTCTTAGCGGCTTCCTTCTCTTCCTCTTCTTCCTCCTCCCAGGTCTTGCCTCGCTTGGGCGGACGATTCAGAGTGGGACGACGAACTTCTTCACCGCCCGGCACAAAGGGTCTAACAATACCACCGTCTTCAGTTTTCGCAGCCGTTTCCGCACCGTCTCCGCCTTCTCCGGGACGCGTGGGTTTGCGGCGCAGCTCAATAACGGGCTTGGGCCTCAGCGGTGATTCCGGGCGACCCGCACCACCGGGCTGATCGTTACGTCGAGGAGCTTCCCGAACCGAAACGCCACCTTCACGCGCTTGGACAGGCTTAGCTCCTACTTCTACCTGCTCTGCCGCTTCTGCTCTTGCCTTCCTCAAAACGGGCCGGTTAGTTAGATTCGGGGCTGAGCCATCAGCCGCCTTGACCGGACGAGGCGGAGGAGAGCTAAGCTGGGGCTGGGGAGCGCGAACGGATTCCACCCTGGGAGCCGCCCCATCATCAGAAGAGCTGCTCTGCATTGGCCTTGGTGCAGCTACCTGCGGCGTTTCCTCAACCGGAGCTTCAGCTTGAACTAGCTCTATCTCGACAGGAGCTTCGACCTCTTCTATCGTCGCTTCGATCGATTCGGGACTGGGCTGGGCCGCTTCGTCTGCTGGTGCTGAACGAACCGGGCGGCTGGGTGAATTGAGCTTTGCGGGGGCTCGGTCTGCGGTAGGTGTGGCGGGGGCAGAAGCCGAGCTGGTTTCAACCTCTGCACGCTTGGGCGGTTCTGCAAGAGGGCGGGTTCTGCGAATTTCTAGAATTTGCTGCTTCTTCACAGGGGGTTGAATACTAGACGGCCTTGACGAAGCACCTGCCTGAGAAGCACCTGCCTGAACTGATGCCATAGGCCTGGGTGCAACAGCATGGTTGGGTGTGTATTTCTCGGCAGCAGAACGAATCCGCTCCGCTTCCGCCTCAGTAATGGTGCTGCTATGACTCTTGTACGCAATATCAAGCTGGTCGCAAACTGCCAGAATGTCTCGATTGTCCAAATTCAATTCCTTCGATAACTCGTATATTCTCACTTTGCCGTTATTCATCCACTATCCCCTCTACGTCCCAAACGATCTTGATTAGGTTACATACTGACCTGCACTTCTGGTGTACAAAACAAATCAATCCCACCTGGAACTGTTTTACCTTATCGACTCAAGCAGGCAGTTTACCCCTTCCTTGAGATTGATTCAGGCTCAACAGCTTTTATTTAATCAGATGAATTGAGTACTGCTTTACCGGGATAAAACAGCTTCCCTTACCATCTTGCACGAATTTCGGAATGTTGAAGACGTTTTTCAGGTTAAGAACGACTTGCACCACGGAGTGCAATCTAGGCTTAGATGACTCAGGTTTCAGTTCTTGCGGAGTGCCTGACCTGATAGTTACTGCTTAACGAATGCCCTGCCTCCGTGAGTGCATCAATTCAACCAATCTCAATCGATTAACCTCAACTTATTACGCCTCTCTGGGAAAAATCGCTCGCTTGACTTTCCCTGACTCAGAAAGGATATATCAACAATTACTCTATCGTAGCGGTTGTGGAAAGTCGTTGCCACAGAGTTCGATAAATTTCTTCAGAAACTGTCGCCTTCAAGGCACGTCCCAGACGATCTTTACGTTGAGCAGTCTGAAGACAGGCCGAGTCTGGACAAAGGTAAGCCGATCGCCCCATCCCCTGATCTAGCATAACAATTTGTGAAGGAAACGATCGCACGACACGCCAAAACTCTTCTCTGGGAGCAACACGGCGACAGCTAATGCAGCGGCGATGGTTGGGGGGCATAGGGGTGGATGGGTAGGGATAAGGGTAGGGCAAGGGAAGGGAATGAGTGAAGGGATAGGGGCAACGGGGTGAAGCAGCAAGGACGTAAAGCCTGGAGGAGATAGCCTCATAGGGAGCGTCGTAGGGTAAGAGACAACACTTGCTCTTTTTCTTTTGCTCACCCACTGCCTAATCTCGTCCTTGGGTACACCTTAGGTACAGCATGAAACTTTACTCACTCCTCTACCCTCCACCCTTGCACCCCTCCACCCTCACCAACTCCTACGATCGCTCTGGACGCTGCACTGCCTCTCCCAATTCGCTCCCAAAGCCATCTCTGGCGGATTGTGCCATTTCCTCAGCATCGAAGTCTTGTTCGGTCAGGACGGCTGCTTCGTCTTCGGCAAGGGGTTCTTCATCATCGTACTCGTCCTCGTACTCGTCCATTTCGGCTTCGCGGGCGAGGCGGCGTTCTTCAGCAAGTGCTTCCATTTTGCGGGTTTCGGCTTCGTAGTCGTATTTAGCAGTGTCTTTGATATCAATTTTCCATCCGGTGAGGCGAGCTGCCAGGCGCACGTTTTGCCCTTCTTTGCCGATCGCCAAACTGAGCTGGTCATCGGGAACAAGGACATGGGCCTGCCGCTCATCGGGGTTAATCAGCCGGACTTCATCGACCCTGGCAGGGCTGAGGGCGTTAGCAATGTAAGTAGCCGGGTCGGGCGACCAGCGAATCACGTCAATTTTTTCGCCGCGCAGTTCGTTTACCACAACTTGAATGCGTGATCCCCGTGCACCGATACAGGCTCCAACCGGGTCAACATCTCGTTCCAAGGTATCGACGGCGATTTTGGTGCGGGGTCCAACCGATCGTGAGGGCGGATTGGCTTCCCGTGCCACTGCCACGATCCGCACGACCTCGTCTTCGATTTCGGGCACTTCAGTGGCAAACAGGTCTACCACCAGTCCGGCATCTGCCCGTGATATTAAGAGCTGTGGTCCGCGATGGGAGCCTTCCAGCACCTTCTTTAGGAACACTCTGAACGTAGCGTTTGCTCGATAGTTGTCGTTGGGCAACTGTTCGCGTTTCGGCAGTTCGGCTTCGACATCAGGTTGACCGAAACCGCTATTGACTGCCATGACAACAGACTGCCGCTCAAACCGCAGAACCCGGGCCTGAAGTACCGTGCCTTCTAGCTCCTGGAATTCTTCCTGAATCAGCTTGCGCTGCTGATCCCGCAGTTTTTGCGCTAGCACCTGCTTTGTTTGGATGGCTGCCATACGTCCAAACTCACCCTGGTCTGGGGTAACATCCAGAACAACCGTATCGCCCAACTGCGCTTCGTCGGCGACTTCCTGCACTTCTTCCAGCGAAATCTGGTGATCGGGGTTGGAAACTTCTTCCACGATCGTCTTGGTTGCTAGCACCCGAAACCCTTCGTCTTCGATATCGAGTTCGACTTCAAAGTTATTGAAATATTCTTCGTCAAACGCAGATACATCTGGGCGATGGGTGCGGCGGTAGCGTTCGTAGCCTTTGAGCAGTGCTTCGCGCAGGGCAGCCTGAACCGCGTGCTTGGGCAAATTTCGTTCGCGGCTGATGCCATCAATTAGTTCCTGGAGTCCAGGAAGGGCAACCATTGACATAGGTTAAGTCCTCTCTTCAGTTGTCAGTATCTTCAGTTGTTTGAATTTCTTTGCGGGTGAATTGTTGCTGCTATTCCTCAATGCCATCGACGAGCTGCACCTGACTTACCAGATGACGCGGGATGGCGATCGTGCGTCCTTTGCGGTTCAGGCGAACTGCCTCCTCGTCGCGACGTACTAGCCGACCCGTCCAGTTGATATGACCCGAGTATGGCTCTGTAGTCGTCACCAGAACCGGAAATCCCTTAAAGGAAATGAACTCGCGATCGGAGGTGAGCGATCGAGAAATTCCAGGACTGGAGATCTCCAAAACATAGGCATCGGGAATTATACTCGACGCATCCAACGCGGCTTCAAGAGCACGGCTCATGCGCTCACAGTCATTCAGACTAGTATCGGCTTGCAGGTTTCGCACATCTACCCGCAGCACAGGCGGACTTTGGTTGGTTTGAAACACGGCTCCAACCACTTCTAGCCCCAGGTCGGCGGCAACGGGCGATGCGAGTTCGAGAATGGGCGGAATTAAAGGATGGGTCATGGCAGGTTGCAAATCAGATAACCGTTGCTTTCCTCAATCTGTTTGATGAAACTGAATTTGAGAAATCGTGAGCCACGGTAAAACGCAAAGACAATAAAACACAGCAATAAAACGCAAAAAAGTGGGCGATCGACCCACTTCTGACGGGAGTTATCATCAGAACCCCGGAAAGCAGTTTTCCCGGTAGATTTTCAGTTTAACGTATGGGGTTTGAGATGGAACGGGGGAAAGGAAATTGGCAGGAATGGGTGAAGCGTTGAGGGGATGGGAGGATAAGGGCTGATTGAGCAGTTTTGCTAAAGGTTTATTATTTGTTTTGGGGAATTTGATAAAGCCGCTGGGTCATCGATCGCAGGCTGTCGTTGTCGGCTTCGTTGATGCGCTCAACGTAGTTGACTTTGACTTCGTCCAGAAGGGCGATCGTGAGTGCCTGAATTTCGGTGAGTGCCTCGTGTTGCTGGGCTTCATTACGGAAGGTTTGGTTGAAATTGCTGACGAGTTTTTGCATCAGGGCTGACCCGACTTCATCTTCCAGAGCGGTGGTAACAGCACGGTAGGCGTTTTGGGAAATTTGATTCGCCATTTCGCGGCTGAGCTGGTCTGACCAGTGGCTCATTCCCGGAATTTGGCGCAGTCCGGCATAAAGGGGAGAGCTGTTGATTGCCTGAGCAAGGCTGTGGTGCAGTAGGGCATCCAGATCCGGCTGGACTTTGGGGAAGACGCGATGCACCAGCAGATCGGTCAAGTGTCGGGATAGGACGGCGACTTCGTCTACGTTGTTGAGATCAATGTAGGGGCGATCGGGCTGAAACAGCCAGCGTTTGATTGCACCGCCGCGAATCAGTTCCTGCATCTGGTCAACAATTCGCAGCACAACCATTTCGGTTAGCTCGACGGCAACGCTCGAGACGCCCAGACGCACCACGCGCTTGCTGATCGGTCGGAGATTCACTAACTGCGATCGATGCAGCCGCACCGTCACCGGAATAATTCGCAAAATCCGCCAGAAGGGAAGCAACAGCAGCAGATCATACCAGCGCAGCACGATCGCATCCAGCCAGGTTAAGCCCGGATAGCGGCGCATCAGGAACAGAATCCGGGCAGACATCTCGATCGCAAATAGCCCGATGAACCACATATCGATTCTCCAGAACCGATCGATCGGCTTGCCGTTTTCCCCAATGCCCCGGAAATAGTTGCTGGCAAACTGAGGACGGATTTCCCGGTTAAAAAAGGCGATCGAATCATTCCAGCCTGCTTGAGTGAGATAGGGCTGACTCCAGAAAGTAGTGAGGGCCTGGGTTGCCGATTCCTGCCGCAAACGGTCGCGCATTCGGTTCTTGATGCGTTCTAGCGAACCAGACTTCCCCGCACTCTCAAACGGATTTTCTTCGATGATTTCCTCGCTGCGGCGGCGGAGGTCTTGCAGCAGTAGGGCAGTTTGGGGAGACTGTAATCCGGTTTGGGCAATCTGTTCGTTTAGGCGATCGACTGTTTGCAGGTAGGCAGCCGTGGTGCGGTGCGGTTCAATGCCTTTGATGTGGTAGCCATACGCTTGGGTGAACCCCGGAAATACACGCATATACTCATCGCGCAACGGCAAATAGCTCCAATCAAACAGCACCAGCAAGAAGCTAATCAGCGCGAGCAATGCCATCAGCTTTTCAAACCATAGCCTGCCGCGTGGCTGTTGCCTGACCCTTGCGCCCTGCCGAACTCGAACATTAATCGCCATTGCCCCACTCCTTGCCCTTTCCTAATAGGCTTTTTCTCTTTCCCGATCGCCTGAACGCTTGCAGTACAATAATTTACGATTGCTGATTTGCGATCCCCCCTTCTCTTCATCACTCAAAAACACCCTTAAAAAATCACTCCTGAGAAATGACTATGCAGGTTCGGATCTCTTCCTCTACCGGAGCCTACTGGCAGTGGCGCGGACAGTCAATTTATTACGTTAAAGCAGGGCAGCGACGCGCAGACCGTCCCCCCTTGCTACTGATTCATGGTTTTGGCGCATCCACCGATCACTGGCGCAAAAATGTTGACGGACTCTGCAACGAGTTTGAAGTGTGGGCGATCGACTTGCTGGGATTCGGTCGCTCTGCCAAGCCGGAGTGGGAATACAGCGCAGACGTCTGGCGCGATCAAATTCACGACTTTATCACTCAGGTCATTGGTCAGCCTGCAGTGCTGGCAGGAAATTCGATCGGCGGCTATGTTTCACTTTGTGTGGGCGCGCAGCGATTACCCCTTCACGGAACTGCGAAGCAAACGGATACAGTCGCAGGGCTAATTTTGGTGAATCCTGCCGGATCGTTTAGCGAAGCTCCTTCGGTGACCAAGCCCGACCCGTTCCGGGAAGTGTTTTTCAACCTGGCGCGATCAGTGATTTTGCTGCCGATGCCGAGCTATCTGCTGTTTCAGTACGTGCGGCAGCGATCGATTATTCGGCGGACGCTTTCCCAGGTCTATCTAGATCAGAGCGCGGTTACCGATGAGCTGGTAGAAAACATCTACCGTCCGTCCTGCGATGAGGGAGCGGTGAAGGTGTTTGCGTCAGTGTTCAAAGCTCCGCCCGGAGAGAAAAACGATGTGCTGGTCGAGCAGCTAACCTGTCCGCTGCTTATGCTGTGGGGTGAGGGCGATCCGTGGATGAATTCGCGAGAGCGGGGCGCAAGATTCCGTCAGCATTATCCCAGCCTTACAGAATACTATTTGCAAGCCGGACACTGCCCCCACGACGAAGTGCCCCATCAGGTGAACGCGCTCATCCGTGAGTGGATGTTGCAGTTGCCGAAGCCTGCGGTTTCTTCAGTTACGGCTGATGTGACTGTCGATTCTCAATAGAAAATATTTGGAACGGGTATCGATGCGTCCCCCAATTTTGATTCTGGAGGATCTCAGGGGCAATATAGTCCCCTGTCACACTGCTCAAACCACTTCCGATTCACCATGACCTATCCACCGCTGCCTGATTGTCGAACCTATGCCGTTATCGGGACAGGCGCACTGGGCGGATTCTACGGCGCAAGGCTTCAGCAGGCAGGCAACGAGGTGCATTTTTTGCTGCGAAGCGACTATGACACCGTGCGGCAACAGGGCCTAGTTGTGAAATCGATCGACGGAGACTTTCATTTGTCTCAGGTTCATGCTTATCGGGATGTGGGCGACATGCCTGCTTGCGATGTAGTGATCGTTGCCCTGAAAACGACGCAAAATGAGCGATTGCCTCAATTGCTGCCGCCGATCGTTAAACCAAACGGTATTGTTCTGGTGCTGCAAAATGGCTTAGGAATTGAACCGCAAGTCGCGCAGGTCGTGGGCAGCGATCGAGTGGTGGGCGGCTTGTGTTTCCTTTGCTCCAATAAAATTGCGCCTGGGGTGATTCATCATGTGGACTATAAGCAGATCACGCTGGGCGATTACGCAGACAGCTATGCCCCCTGTGGAATGACTGATCGCCTGAAGCAAATTGCTCAGGACTTTGAGCAAGCCGGAATCCCGATCATTCCATCTGAGGATTTGCTGATGGCGCGCTGGAAAAAGCTGATGTGGAATATTCCCTTCAATGGCTTATCAGTTGTTCTGGATGCCACGACCGACCGTATTATGGCAAACCCCTTCGCCCGACAGCTTTCGACCAGCTTGATGCAGGAAGTGCTCGACGGCGCAAATGCCTCGATCCAAATGCTCTCCGGTTCTGTCCATCCAGATTCTGCTCATTCAGGTTTTGCCCAGCAAACAGAGACAAATCGTGCCATCCCTGCCGATTTCATTCAAACCATGCTGGACTACACCGAAAAAATGAAGCCCTACCGCACTAGCATGAAGCTCGACTACGACGATCGCCGTCCGTTGGAAGTAGAAGCAATCTTCGGCAATCCGCTTCGCATGGCACAAGCCGCTGGAATCAATCTCCCTCGTGTTCAAATGCTTTATCAACAGCTTAAGTTTCTGGATGGGGAAAGGCGATCGGCTCAATGCTAGCGGGGGTGAAATCTCGAATTGCCTGCATCAGATCGTCTGGTGTGCCAATATCACGGTAGCTGCCCTGGGGAAACGGAACGGCGTTTACCGATAAGCCTGCGCCGATGCTCGCCTGAATCACGTCACCGATCGGCAATTCGCGCTCAGCAAGATGGGTTTGGAGAAAACGATGCAAAAACTCGGTGAAGCGAGGAGTCCAGAGGGCGATCGCCCACATATAGCGTAGATGGGTCTGCTGCGGCTTTTCAACAATTTGAAACACCTGCCCTGAGGTTGAATCAAAATCAACCATTCCCGCTTTCTGATACTTCTCGGTGGGAAAGAGCCCCAGCACAACATCTGCCCCAGTTTTTGCTTGCTGCTTCACCAGTTGCACAAAGGCATCTTCCGGCTCCAGCAAAATATCGGGAAAGCCCAGCGCGATCATGGCTCCCTGCACAAAGGGATACGCCTGGTTCAGGGTGTAGGGAACGCCGTGCGGCACATGAACTGTAAGATAGCCCAAGTGCATTTCCAGTAGCGAACCGTCGCCGTAGTATTGCGGAATATCCCACTTGCCTGGACGCAGAATAAAAAACGCTTTCTGGACTCCCGCCGATCGCATGTTCTCTAGCAGATAATGACTCACCACTTTTGGACGCATTCCTCCCTGAGCCGATCGAAAGCCGATCGGATAAAGCTCTTTGCTCATGGGTAAGGGCGCAAGACGAGTTGCCTGCCCGCCTGCCGGAAGGAGACCAATAATTTCAGGAGAACGGAAAGATGAGTTTTCTGAATCATGCGGGGCAGTGGTCATAGAAAAAGCACGGTAGAACAAAGAGATACTTTTCTTAAATTCCTGCATCTGAAGATATTGCAGGACAATTGTGCGGTTGCTTCGCAGCTTTCTGAACAGATGATCGAATTTCTAAAATTTCCGCATCAGCATCAATAGAATCGAGAAAATCAATGCATTTTCATGCGCGATCGATAGGATAACTCACCCTAATAGCTGCACTCCAGAGCACTTCCGCCAAGGGAGCGATCGAGATCTAATGCCTCACCGTGCAGGACGATCAGACGATCGTTAGATAATGAAGACTGGAATCCTGGCTTTAGTAAAGAGCGAGTGGCGTTAGGCGTTAATTAAAGGACAGCTTTATTGTATGGCTACCAGGGGAACGGCTCACCGTGCAGCAGTCACCCGAATGAGAAGAGGTTGCTGATTTTTTGAAGCCTGAGCTTTCGTAGGGGTTGCCCTTGGAGAGATTCACTTTTATCCGCTCGTTACCGTCGTGTCTTCTAGGGGAATAACTAAGGCGTAGTTCGATTGCCCCTCGGATGGTACTGAAAACGCGGCAGGCTCCAAAGCCACAGACCTCGAATGCAGAAAGCATTGCTCCCAGTTCGGCGGCTCCGAGCCTGAAAGAACGACTGGCTCAAAAGCGAAAAGCGGCGCGGCTGCGAAAGGAAATCACCAACTTTACGCTGTTTGCGGTCTTTTTTACGGTAATGGTGGGCGCGCCTCTGGCGATCGTGGGCGGCATCAAAATTGCGATCGCAGCCGTCGGCGGGGTTCTGATGCTGGCGTTTAGTTTTAAGTATCCAAAACTTGCCCTCTGGGGATTTATTATCTATCTGCCCTTTGGCGGCACAATCACCTATGCGATCGGCAATAGTCCTTTGCTTCAGCTTGCCAAAGATGGACTTTACCTGCCGGGGCTGTATGGCATTGTGCAGTACTGCAAACAACAAAAACTGCCGCTGCTGATTCCCAAAGCACTCATGCCTACGCTGGGGATTTTGCTGTTTTTTTGTATGGTGACCCTGTTAGGGGTAAATGGCTATCAGCAGTTTTTTGGCAAACCAGGCGAAAAGCCGATCGCAATGGGCATTTTGGGCTTGAAGGTGATGCTGGGCTATGTTCCGCTTATCGTCTGCGCTTACTATCTGCTCCGCAGCAAAGCAGAGCTACTGTTTTTCACTCGGCTAATGACCGTTCTGGCGATCGTCTGCTGCATTCTGGGCATGGTGCAATATCTGCTGCTGTTAACGGGACGCTGCGAAGGAACCCGGTTTGCGGTAGGCGAAGATTTGTTTAAGGCAACGCTGGAGGCACGCTGCTTTGTGGGTGGCGCGCTGGTCTACAGTCCGCAGCAGGACATGATTCGGCTACCCGGAACGTTTGTGGCTCCCTGGCAGTGGGGCTGGTTTTTGATTGCAAACAGCTTTCTTGTCTTTCCAACTGCGTTTAACGAGCCGAAGTTTTTCTGGCGGATTGCAGGCTATATCGGGCTGGGGCTAATTTTTGTGATGGCGGTCGTGTCTGGACAGCGAATTGCCCTTGCCCTCGTGCCGATCGCGATTGCGCTGCTGCTAGTCTTCACCGGACAGGTTGTGAACCTGAAGCGATTTGTTCCTGTTGCCGTGGTGCTGGGAATTACGCTGACGGCAGGGGCTCTCAATAACATGGCAACCGTTCAGGAGCGGATAAACAGCTTCGTTAGCCGATGGAATGCTTCGCCGCCCTATGCCTTTATCCTGGAGCAGTTTCACTGGGCACTCGATGACAATCTTCTCCTGGGCAACGGGTTAGGACGCGCCACCAACTCTGCCCGTGCCCTGGGAAAAACCGCGCTGGTAGAAACCTATTACCCCAAGATGCTCTACGAGATCGGTCCGTGGGGAACGCTGGCATTTTTAGCAATGGTTACAACGCTAACGGTTCTTTGCTTCAGGGCATATCGATCGGTGCGCGATCCATCCCTGCGGGGCTACGGTGCAGCTTTCTGGCTATTTATTCTATTCATCAGCTACAACACCTACTACTATCCGCTCGATGTTGACCCGGTTGCAGTTTATTACTGGTTTTTTGCGGGCGTAATTCTAAAACTGCCAGAGATCGAAAAGCTGGCGCGGCGAGAAGCAGAACAGGAATTGATCACGCCTCAAGCTGCCTTTAAAGGAAAAATTACAGGCAAAGGCACAGGTCGATTATCCCGAAAGGGCAACCGCTCTCCCTCAAGTCCGCGAGGTCAACCGTCATCAAGCCGCGAGCGATCGAGGTCTAAGCGGAGGTTTAAACAAGCCCAATTATCGTCTGAACCGCCCCCTTAGTTCCGCTATGTTAGGGAACTTTAAACCGTTTACTTCATGGTTTGGATTTACTTCCTGGTTTGGAGTATATGGAACCGTCTGTCAGGCAGCCTAAATTGCCCTAACCAAACCAAATTCCGATCGCCAAACTGTCCCCGTCCTATTCTTTAACGCGTTCATTTTCCTTTGTCCCTTTCTATCTCCTTCCATGTCTTTTCCTCTCATCTCAATCATTATTCCAACCTACGAACGCGAAACGATTCTCTGTGAGTCGATCGCCTCAGTGCTTCAGCAAGACTATCCTTACTTTGAAGTGCTGGTCGTGGACCAAACACGACAGCATCAGCCCGACACCGAGGCATATTTGCAGGAAATGGATGCGGTCGGCAAAATACGCTGGCTGCGGGTGAACTGGGCAAGTTTGCCGGGGGCGCGAAACTATGGGGTGCGGCGATCGGTTGGGGAGATTGTGCTGTTTCTGGATGACGATGTGCAGTTGCCGCCCGGATTTCTGGCAGCCCATGCCCGAAACTACGATCGCCCAGAAGTGGGAGCCGTGGCAGGACGAGTATTCGATCGCATGAAGCTGGCAGGCACAGAACCGGGATATGCGATCGAAGATTTGCCACCAGAAGCGATGGATGCGGGAATTGCCTGGTATCACATCGACCTGGTGCATACGGTCAAACCGCAGCAGGTGTTGACAGCGCGGGGCTGCAATATGTCGTTTCGCAAGACGCTGTTTACGCAGCACGACATCTGGTTTGATGAGCGGTTTCGCGGCAGTGCAGTGCGAGAGGAATCGGACTTTTGTTTGCACATTCGCAAAACAGGAATGATCATTTGGTACGACCCAGACGCGCATCTCGTTCATTTGGGCGAGGAATCAGGCGGCTGTCATGACATCAGCACGCGATCGCTTCAGTATCAAATCAGCTTCTATCACAATCATTTCTTGATGGCATTAAAAAATCTCACTCCCTGGCAAGCTTGTCGTTTGGCAGCAAGTTTGTTTGACTGCCACGTTTTGGGGCATCCGCCCTGCTACAAAAGCGGCTCTCCGATTAAGGTTTTGACGCGGGGAATTTTCTATGGCATCGGCTTGCTGGATGCGCTGATGACTCAGGTTCGCGGTTTATGGGATGCGGGTCAGGTCTACACCCAACAAGACAAACTCGATCCGCCAACAAAACCCCTGCGAATTCTGGTGGTGAGCCATACCTACATCGTCGATCTCAACTGCGAGAAACTTCGATCGCTTGCACAGCTAGAGCCGGGAACCGAGGTCGTCGTCGTCGTACCAAAACGCTGGCGACCGGGAGGCGTACAAAAAGGAACGATCGAACCTCGCAGTTGGCAGGAAGGATCGTTTCGCGTTGTGCCCGTTTCTAACTGGAGCGAAAACCATCAGGGATTGCTTTGTTTTGGTGCGGAGCTAGTCACGCTGCTGCAACAGTTTCGTCCCCAGGTGATTCAGGTTGAGCAGGGGTCGCGATCGCTTGCATACGCCCAGCTCATTGTGCTGAATCGGCTGCTGAAGCTCAACGCCAAACTGCTGTTTTTTACCTGGTGGAATTTGCCCTACAAGTTAAAACCCCCGGTATCGTGGCTAGAGCAGTTTAATTTGCGCTATACCAGCGGCATTATTTCGGGAAATCAGGACGGTGCGGAAATTCTGCGGCACCACGGTTATGAGGGCAAAATTCAGGTGATGCCTCAGCTTGGGGTAGACGAAGCGCGATTTTGTCCCCAGCCCCAGCACCAACTTGCAGCCCAGCTCGGCATTCAGCCCGATCAGTTTGTGGTGGGCTACGTAGGGCGGTTTGTTCCGGAAAAAGGACTGCTGACCCTGTGCGATGCGCTAGCGGAAATTCACCCCGAATTTAACTGGAAATGGCTACTGGTGGGACGGGGAGACCTGCGACCGACGCTTCAGGAAAAGGCTCAAAAAGCGGGAATTGCCGATCGCTTGATCTGGGTTGAAAGCGTTCCCCATGCCGAGATCCCAAACTATCTCAATCTCATGCACACGCTGGTTTTGCCCTCGGAAACTTCGCAAGATTTTAAGACCCTGACTTCTGCGGGTTGGAAAGAGCAGTTCGGGCACGTTTTGATCGAGGCAATGGCTTGTCGGGTTCCGGTGATCGGCTCCGACTCTGGCGAAATTCCTTATGTGATTGACGATAGCGGACTGACGTTTCCCGAAGGCGATGCTGCGGCACTGCACGATCGGTTAACGCAGCTCATGGCTCAGCCGGAACTGACGCGATCGCTGGCTCAGAAGGGATACGATCGGGCGATGTTGCACTACACCAATCTGGCGCTCGCAAAACAGCAGCTTGCGTTCTATCGGCAACTGGAATAGCCGCTAATTATAAGATTCAACAAACTCAATCCGGTATTCCGGCATTTGTTCGACCTGTGCTCTGGTCAGTCCTGATGCAAACAGTTTCCGCGAATGGGGATGAATGTAAGCTCGTCTTGCAGGCAGCAGCACAACGCGCCCCCAGCCTGCCAGTTCCAGGTCAACCACTACATACTGCGGACGACCATCGTGGCTGCACAAGACATCGCGAACCCGCCCAATTCTCTCGTGCGTGGTGTGGCTCATTACGCCTGCCACTAAATCCGAAAAAATCTCTGCCCCACGCAGGTCATATCCATGAAACTGCTGACGTTTGCGGCTGCCAAAGTCGATTATTTCTACGGGAACCATGATGACGCGAGTAATTGAGTTCTTTTGATTGCTATCTCTACGCTAATTACAACCCCGGCGTTTCACCTCCCTCACAAGCATTAACTCAGAAGTCTTAAAAATTTATTCACTTCTCCCCTGTACCAGCCATGTCTTCTCTCAGAATTCTTCAGATCGTGCCTGCTCTCTCGCTGGTTTACGGCGGTCCGAGCCAGATGGTACTGGGACTGGCAAAAGCGTTGGCAATGCAGGGCGTAGAAGTAACGATTCTCACTACGGCTGCAAATGGCGATCGCGGTCAGCCTGCTTTAGATGTTCCCCTCGGAAAACCCGTTTTTCAAGACGGCTACCGCATTCTTTACTTTCCCTGTGCCCCGTTTCGCCGCTACAAGTTTTCGGTTGACCTGCTGCACTGGCTAGCAGACCATGCCCAGGAGTTTGACCTGGCGCACATTCACGCCTTGTTTTCTCCTGTCAGCACGGCGGCTGCAACGATCGCCCGGCTCAAAAAACTTCCTTATGTAATGCGTCCTTTGGGCACGCTCGACCCAGCTGATCTTCAGAAAAAACGCTGGCTAAAACAGCTTTATGGCACGCTGCTCGAACGCCCTAACCTGAGCCATGCCGCCGCCGTTCACTTTACCAGCACTCAAGAAGCAAAAATTTCTGAGCGGTTTGGAGCCGTCACTCGCGACTGGGTAATTCCCCTCGGCGTTGATTTGCCGTCCGCCCTGCCACCCATCACCCAATCAACTGTGCCTCATCTCCTGTTTCTGTCGCGGATCGATCGCAAAAAAGGCTTAGAGCTCCTGCTGCCTGCTTTAGAACAGCTTGCTGCCGAAGAAATTCCGTTTCACCTGACGATCGCCGGAACCAACCCACAAGACCCAGACTACGAAAAATCAATTCTTGATCGCTTTCAAACTTCCTGCCTTGCCTCCCGAATCACCCTAAGCGGCTTTGTCTCCGGTCCGGCAAAGTGGGCACTGCTGCGATCGGCAGATTTATTTGTGCTGCCTTCTTATTACGAAAACTTTGGCATCGCCGTCGCCGAAGCAATGGCAGCAGGCGTTCCCGTCGTTATCTCCGATCGCGTTCACATCTGGCAAGAGATTCAGCAAAGCGAGTCCGGCTGGATTGCCACCTGCGAAGTTTCCAGCTTGACTGATCAACTGCGATCAGCTCTTCAAAATCAGACAGAACGGCAGCGGCGCGGACAAAATGCTCAAGCCCATGCTCAGACAACTTATGAATGGAAAGCGATCGGCGATCGGCTGATCAAGGCATACACTCAAGCCGTCACGCTGGCTTAAACCTCTCCTCCATCCATTAACCTATCCACTCCTCTCCTGCTACGCTTCCACTCTCCCATTCTCCGATGGCTGCACATCACAAACCACTTCATAAAAAGTGACCTCTGGTGGTTTTGCAAATAGCGGCTTCATCTTTTTGAGAATTGCTTCATGCTCTTGCGATCGATTCGCTTCCATATCAGCAGGGCTATCCCAGAAAATAATTGAAATGCCGCGATCGGTTCCCGGCTCCTGCAACAAGAATGTTCCTTCAAATCCTTGTCCGTAGGTTGAAACTGCCTCTTCATAGAGGCTACAGGCTTCGTCAAATTTACCGGGTTTAAATTCGCCAATCGCAACGTAGGCAAATCTTCGCTTCAAAAAATCTTGAAATTCTGACATAGGTTTACCTAATTTCTATTACGCCAAACTTGAAAAGACCTGTAGGGTTCTGTGTAGAAGTAAGAACTCTTACAGGAGCTTCACTTTTATGATCTGCTGTAGTCTAACGCACTTCATTGGAGCGATCGGGCATCCTTTAACCTTTATTTCGAATCAGAAGACACTCAATAAAAATACTTTCAACTACTTTCAAAAATTCTCCCTTCCTGCCTCATCCCCCCATCTCTTCCATCCCCCAACTCCCTCACCCCGCTGAGGAAACCGCGTTCCCCCGCCTCAACAAATCCCGCACTTCCTCATCCGAAGTCTGATCAAAATTCTCGTACCACTGCCCGATCGAATGAAGCGGCTCTGGCATTAAGAGACAAACTACCCGATCAACGATCGCCGCCAAACTTTTTACAACCTCAGCGGGTGCGATCGGTACAGCCACCACAATTGCTTGAGCCTCAGCCGCCCGAATCGTAGCAATAGCAGCGCGAATGGTCGAACCTGTCGCAATCCCGTCATCGACCAGAATCACAGTGTGCTTCCGCAGATCAGGAAAGGCTCGATCGCCCCGATAAGCTCGATCGCGACGGTTTAATTCCTGCTGTTCCTCAGCGGTCACAGTATCTAAAGCGGCTTGAGTAATCTGCAGCGAGCGAATCACGTCCCGATTCAAGACCATGACATCTCCAGGAGCAATTGCCCCCATTGCCAACTCTTTCTGTCCGGGAACCCCAAGCTTCCGCACCAAGCAAACATCGAGCGGGACGTGCAGCGTAGCCGAAATCTCATAGGCGATTGGAACGCCACCTCTCGGCAACCCCAGCACAATCACATCCAGGCGATCTGCATAGTCTGTAAGCTGGGTAGCAAGCTGCTGTCCGGCCTCTCTGCGATCCTGAAATGGCTGCCTCATCGAAGCCTCCTCCTATCGCTGAGCCAATTTACCGCTCTCTCTGCTTTAAAGGCTAACTCGCCCACTTAGGAAGCAACCGCCAGATTCGCGATTCTTTAAAGTCAAACTCTCAAAGTCAAACCCTCACTCATTCCCCCTCTACCCATCCACTTATCCACCGCTCTACCTCAAAATTCCCAACTCCATTCCCGCCAGCAGCACAAACCCCAACCAGACATTCTGCCGAAAAATCTGACCATAAACACTGGGATCGATCGACGGCTGACGCAACTGCCAGTAATGCCAGAACCACCCCCCACAGCTGATCGCCAGACTTACCCAAAACCCAAAATTCAGATTCAGCAAAATTCCTAGAGCCGCCAAACAGACCACAGTACCAGCAAAAAATAGCCCGATCGTAAGCGGCGCATATTTTCCAAAAAAG
This sequence comes from Cyanobacteria bacterium FACHB-502, assembly GCA_014695325.1. Lineage (GTDB taxonomy): Bacteria > Cyanobacteriota > Cyanobacteriia > Elainellales > Elainellaceae > Leptolyngbya_A. The sequence goes on from JACJNZ010000039.1 coordinate 908,563, forward strand.
CGGGCACTGGAGTTCACCCCAATGCGTTCGTCGTCTTCGCGATCGGCAAGGGCATAAACGGTGTCGAAACCGAGGGTCCAAAGAACGGTCGCCGCCCAAAGAAGCCAGGTAACAGGCTGCAAACTTGCGGTCACGGCACTCCAGCTAATCAGCACCGCAAACCCCCACGCCAGCGACAGCACCAACTGCGGCACCGGAAAAACTCGCTTTGCCAGGGGATACAACACAATCACCGGGATCGCCGCCACGCATAGCCAGAAGCTAAACCGATTCAGGTAAGCCGCGGCACCCCAGGCACAGGCAAAAGAGACGATCGCCACCCCAATTCCGGTATTTACTGAAAGAGCACGGGATGCCAGGGGACGATTGCGCGTCCGGTTCACCTGCGGGTCGATGTCCCGATCCCATAGGTCATTCACCACACAGCCTGCCGCGCTGGTTGCCAGAGAACCAATGACGATCACCGCCAGCAGCAGCAGAGGAGGTTTTCCCTGGGATGCCAGCACCACTGCCCACAGCGCAGGAATCATCAAAATTAGGCGTCCGGTGGGTTTGTCCCAGCGCAGGAGACGGGCGATCGTGAGCCAGGTAGGTTCGGGGGTAGGTTGGGTGAGCATGGCTGGATGGTAGGGGAGCGGTTCAGAGCACAGCGATGATTCCTCAAGCATTTTCTTAAAGAATCTCAATAATTGTGCTGTAATTATAAGTTTGTCATAGGTCTGTGTCATGGGCCTGTGAACTTCTAGCGTAGGCAAGCTTCGGCTTAAGCCGCTGCTAATCAGGAAAGCGGTAATAGAGTGCGATTGAGAGTTTCGATAAAAGCCATTGGGGATGCCAGTGATTTGTTCAAGAATGTGAAATACTAAATTAAAATATTGTTCGCCCAGCCCAGTAGTTTTTTGATTGAGAGCATTCAAAGCGTTTGTATCCGACCGTTTAAAAATCATTTAGCGAATTGTCGCCTATCGCCTCTGGAAGCTAAAGCTCGAATCCAGAGCTGGTTTAAATGAGCAGTCAACCCGGATGAATCAGCCCAGCATCTCGTTCGTCAACTTACTGGATCGATTGACCTACTGGATGTCCAGAAGCGATAAGATGCTGCAATTAAACCCTCAACTCCTGCGACCAAGGATGCCTCAGTCGAAGAACACAACCGCCGTGATGGTGATTGGCGGAGCAGAAGACAAAATTCACGGACGACAAATCCTGCAAACGTTTTTTCAACGCTCTGGCGGCACGAATGCCAAGATTGCGATTATTCCGTGTGCGTCGCGAGAGCCAGCGGCGATCGGCAGTCGCTATCACGAAATTTTTGAGGAAATGGGCGCCAAGGCGATCGAGGTGATTGACATTCGCGATCGAGACAACGCAGCCAATCCAAGCTGGCAGGCATACGTTGAGGACTGTACGGGTGTTTTCATGACGGGCGGCGACCAGCTTCGCCTTTGTGAACTGCTGTCAGACACGCTAATTATGGAGCGGGTGCGAATGCGGGCACAGCTCGGCGAAATTACCCTTGCCGGAACCAGTGCAGGCGCGGCAGTCATGGGGCAGCAGATGATCGCAGGTGGCGGCAGTGGTGAATCGCCCAATCACTCCCTGGTTGATATGACGATCGGGCTGGGCATTATTCCAGAAGTTCTGGTCGATCAGCACTTTCATAACCGCAATCGCATGGGACGGCTCCTGAGTGCCGTTGCTGCCCACACTGACAAGCTTGGTATTGGCATCGATGAAGACACCTGCGCCATGTTTGAACAGGATGGCGTTTTTCAGGTAATTGGTAAGGGAGCCGTTACAGTGGTTGATCCGGGCCAGGTATCCCACACAAACTATGCCCATGTGACTGATACAGAGCCAATTAGTATTCATAATCTGCGGCTCCACATTCTCACGCACGGTGATCGATTTGATATCTACAAGCGGCAGGTTGTCTCCTCAGGTCGCTAGAGGACTTGTAAACGCGATCGGGCAGGTTGCAGAGCTTTTTACCCTTGTTCTTCTACATCCAAAGACAATCTTTGGGAACTAATAAAGATTGGAATGCAACCCCCGAAGGAGTGAATTTAAAGCGTATTCAAGGTAGCTTGAAAAATATCTTGTGATAAAGACAACATTAAATCGTTACACTGCTGATTAAAACTGAATCTTGTTAATCCATTAAATAGACCAGCTAGATAGACCAGCTAGATCAATCAAAATGTTCAGCGTGGACATTTTACCGCTCCTTAAGGCACAAGACTAGATCTGCATCACCCGCCCCAAATTTTATTGACATCAGCCAGTTATGAAGATCCTCAAAACCCAGACGCTTCGCGGTCCTAACTACTGGAGTATTCGTTATAAAAAGCTCATTGTTGTCCGTCTTGATCTTGAGGAGCTGGCAGAAACTCCATCGAATCAAATTCCTGGATTTTATGAAGGCTTGGTTGCCGCTTTACCCAGTCTGGTCGAGCATTTTTGTTCTCCAGGCTGTCGCGGTGGCTTTTTAAGCCGGGTGCAGGAAGGCACAATGATGGGGCATATCATTGAGCACATCGCCCTGGAATTGCAGACGCTTGCATGCATGCCTGTTGGCTTTGGACGCACCCGCGAAACAGCAACACCAGGGGTGTACCAGGTCGTGTTTGAATATGTCGATGAGCAGGCGGGTCGCTATGCAGCAAGGGCAGCCCTACGGCTCTGTCAAAGCATTATCAGCAGCGGGCATTATCCGCAAGAAGAGCTGGAACAGGATATCGCCGACCTGCGTGATTTTGCGACTCAGGCTTCTCTCGGTCCCAGTACGGAAAATATTGTGCGAGAAGCCGAGGCAAGAGGTATTCCTTGGCTGTCGCTTAATACGAGAGCCATGATTCAGTTTGGTTACGGGGCGCACCAAAAGCGAATTCAGGCAACCCTCAGCAGCCAGACTGGAATTTTGGGCGTTGAGCTAGCGTCCGATAAGGAAGGCACAAAGCAGATTTTGCGCGATGCGGGGGTGCCTGTCCCTCGCGGTACGGTAATTTACTATCTGGATGAGCTGGAGCAGGCGATCGAGGATGTGGGCGGCTTCCCGATCGTGATCAAGCCTCTAGACGGCAACCACGGGCGCGGTATTACGATCAACATCACGGACTGGCAGTTGGCGGAAGAAGCCTATGACGCTGCTAAAGCGGTTGCCAAAGGCGTGATTGTGGAGCGGTACTATGTCGGGCGTGACCATCGAGTCCTGGTGGTGAATGGCAGAGTTGTCGCAGTTGCGGAGCGGGTTCCGGCACACGTAGTAGGAGACGGTCAATCGACGATCGCCGAACTGATCGAAGCAACCAATCGCGATCCCCGGCGCGGCGTGGGGCACGACAACATCCTGACCCGCATCGAACTTGATCGCACCTCCTGGGAACTGCTAGAGCGACAGGGCTATGATCTGGATACAGTCTTGCCTGGAAACGAAATCTGCTATTTGCGAGCAACGGCAAACTTGAGTACAGGCGGCATTGCGATCGATCGGACCGATGAAATCCACCCCGAAAACGTCTGGATTGCTCAGCGCGTTGCCAAAATTATCGGGCTGGATATTGCCGGAATCGATGTGGTTACGTCGGATATCTCCCGTCCGCTGCGCGAAATGGATGGCGTGATTGTCGAAGTGAATGCAGCTCCCGGTTTTCGGATGCACTTCTGCCCCAGTGAGGGAATTCCGCGCAATGTGGCTGAGCCTGTGCTGGATATGCTGTTTCCGCCGGGAACCCCTTCTCGGATTCCGATTCTGGCAGTCACAGGTACAAACGGCAAAACAACCACGACTCGATTACTGGCCCATATCGTGCGGCAAACCGGGCAGATGGTGGGTTATACGACAACCGACGGCATTTACATCGGCGATTATCTGGTTGAGCAGGGCGACACCACGGGACCGCAAAGTGCCCAGGTGATTTTGCAAGATCCCACGGTTGAGGTGGCAGTACTGGAAACGGCGCGGGGCGGGATGCTGCGATCGGGTCTGGGCTTTAGCGAGTGTGATATTGCAGTCGTGCTGAATGTAGCAGCCGATCACCTGGGCATTGGTGATATCGAAACCGTAGGCGACCTGGCACATCTCAAGAGCGTGCTGCCAGAAACTGCCCGTCCCAATGGATACGCGATTCTAAACGCAGATGATCCGCGGGTGGCGGAAATGGCGGCGCGGGTAAAGGCACAGGTTGCCTATTTCTCGATGAATCCTGATAACGAGCTGATTCAAACGCACACGCAGCAGGGTGGCTTGGCGGCAGTTTATGAAAACGGCTATCTGTCGATTTTGAAGGGTGACTGGACGCTGCGAATCGAGCAGGCGGTGAATGTGCCGCTAACAATGGGCGGACGTGCGCCGTTCATGATTGCCAATGCACTCGCGGCAAGTTTAGCGGCATTTGCTCACGGCATTCGGATCGAGCACCTGCGGGCAGCTCTGCTCAGCTTCAAGGCATCGGCAAGCCAAACCCCCGGACGAATGAACCTCTTTAATCTGGGCAAGTTTCACGCAATGGTGGACTATGCCCACAATCCCCACAGCTACGAGGCGTTGGGTGGCTTTGTTCGCAACTGGTCAGGCGAAAAAGTTGGAGTCGTGGGTGCACCAGGCGATCGTCGCAATGAAGACTTCGTTCTGCTAGGCAAACTTTCTGCCGGAATGTTCGATCGCATTATTGTTAAAGAAGATGAGGATCGCCGGGGACGATCGGAGGGTGAAGTGGCAGCCCTGATCGTGCAGGGAATTCAGTCCGCAGGGCGGTCAGTTCCCTACAACATCATTCTGAAAGAATCAGAGGCACTAGAAACTGCCTTGAGTCAGGCGACCGACGGTGCGCTGGTGGTGATTCTGCCGGAAAGTGTCAGTCGTGCTATCAACCTGATTCAAAGTCGTCATCCCCAGGCAGAAATGACGGTTCCGAAGCAATCTGCTCCAGCAGTGCCCAGTTCGATCGTCACTACGCCAATTTCGGCAACCTATGTTCAGTCTGCAGTCAACAAGCAATAGCACGTCTAGACACTCTTTTGAGAAGGGAGATTTAGGGAAATCTCAATCGCCTTGCAACTTACCTCAGACTTTCTAAATCTTTTCCCTTTCTTTGCTTCGCAGGAAACTAAGTGTAGAAAATAAAGCGACCGCAACGGGTAGGAATCATCCCATCCGTTTTTTGGTGTCTTGAATTGTTTTAATCGGGTTCGTTTTCTCAGGAAAGGCGAACTTATTCCGCATCGAGATCCTGAATTTCAGTCTCCTCCGACGGCTTTTTCACTTCTTCCTTAAAGCCACGCAGCGTTTTTCCTAAGGCACTGCCCAATTCAGGAATTTTCTTAGGTCCAAAAATTAAAACGGCGGCGATCGCAATAATGCCCACTTCGGGCCAACCTAAACCGAACATGAAGTTACCTCGTTACGAGTCCTTTCCATCACTATAGGGCTTGATGCCCCTTGTTAGATTGGGTCAGATTGGCAGAAAATCGGCATTTGCTCAGGCTATCGGCTAGAGGGCAGCAAGGGCGGCTTCTACGGCAGGAAATCGATCGCTCAGTTCGGGTGCGGTCATGTTCTGGAGCCACTCTAGGAATTTGGGATGACCACTTAATACTTTCGCAATATCAATTCGCATCCCGTTTCGCGGCAGTTCAACCGGGTCGATACTGGTCATTGCCGTGATCAGGGTGATTCCCAGACTGTATAAGTCAGAGGCTTGCACTGCCCTTCTGCCCATTTGCTCAGGCGGCGTGTAGCCATCGGTTCCTACCATACTCGCCGTTGTTTCATCGTAGGGACTAAGTGATTTAATCAAGCCAAAATCGACCAGAGAAACGCGATCGATCATTGTCTGCGGCGGGCTAGCCAGCAGAATATTACCGGGGTTGATACCGCGATGAATAATGGGCGGCTGATGCTGATGCAGATCGCACAAAATCTCCAAAACTGCTTTTCCAAGCTGCTGCGCTTCGGCTTCGGTCAGGCGGATGCCCTGCTGAAGATATTGAAAAAGCGAGGTTCCTTCGACGTAGCTCCGCACCAGCACAAAGGCTTTTCCTTCTTCAAGTAACTCAATTTCGAAGGAACCGAAATAGTGCGAGGTTGCCGGATGGTTCAGAGTCTTCAGTACCTCAATTTCATGCTGAAACAGAGTCAGATCGCTGCTCAGCACCTCTGCATCCCGAACAATCAGCTTCAGAATTACAGGAGTTTGGGTCTGCAAATCCTGCGCGAGCAGTGTCCGTCGCCCCGATTTTTCGCCTAGCTGCTGTTCGACTTCGTATCGGTCGCCTAGAATCTGATCCGCCATAGCATTCCCTGATACTGGCTGTAAGTGTAATTTCTCTGAATATACTCTTAATTTAGAGCCTGCCTAATTGCCTGGTTTAATTGACTGGTTTGCTGTAGGGCGATCGAATCCTGCTTTGGGGCTGGAAGAATCTTCTGTGAGAAAATGCGCTCTGTTGTAAATTCATATCAATTCAGGGGGATAAATCGCTTCTGCGATATGCTGAGAAATTGGCGTTTGAAAGCCGCCCGAAGGGGTTCACTTTTGAATTCATGTATTAATACAACCTGCAATTTTCTATGTCTTCCTCCGCCGTTTCAATCCGTGAGCAGCAGCATTCGCTCATTCGTCATCTTGCCGATGCGATCGATTCAACCTGGCAGCAATTCCTGGATTTGTCGCCCTATCATTTGCCCGAAGATTTAGGCTATGTGGAGGGACGACTAGAAGGTGAAAAGCTGACGATCGAGAATCGCTGCTATCAAACGCCGCAGTTCCGGAAGCTGCACATGGAACTAGCAAAAATCGGTAACTCGCTCGATATTTTGCACTGCGTTATGTTTCCGCGCCCGGAATATGCCCTACCGATGTTTGGCTGCGACTTGGTGAGCGGACGGGGACAAATCAGTATGGCGATTGCCGATCTGTCGCCAGTGGGAACCAATCGATCGCTGCCGGAAAACTATCAAACCAATCTCGCTGCTCTACCGACGCTTGAGTTTTCCCAGTCTCGCGGTTTGCCGGAGTGGGGCACGATTTTTTCTGAGTTCTGTTTGCTGATTCGTCCGGTCAATGAAGCCGAAGAAGCGCAGTTTCTTGCACGGGTGACAGACTTCCTCAAAATTCACTGTCAGCAGGCAACCGCAACGCAGCCCACCCCCGATCGCCGCGACGAAATTATGGCAGGACAACGCCATTACTGCACCCAGCAGCAGCAAAACGATAAAACCCGCCGCGTCCTGGAAAAAGCCTTTGGAGAAGCCTGGGCAGAGCGATACATGACCACGGTGCTGTTTGATATGCCGACCGTTTGACCCAAGAGAATGCTCTGAGACAATTCAATGATTCACGTTGTCGGAATTGGTCTGGATGGCACATCTGGGCTGGCGGAATCGGTACGCCAAGTGGTCGATCGCGCCACACTGCTGGTTGGCAGTGCTCGTCATCTCGATTATTTTGCGGATCATCCTGCCGATCGCCTCGTGCTAGGTAATTTTCGTACGGCAATTCAAGCGATTCGCGATCGATTAAATCAGGATTTAAACCCGCAGGAGGAATCCGGCACGGTTGTTTTAACTTCTGGTGATCCGCTCTTTTTTGGCTTGGGTCGGCTGCTGCTAGCAGAATTGCCGCCCGATCGCCTCATGTTTCATCCCCATCTCAGTTCGGTTCAGCTTGCCTTTAGCCGGGTGAAACTGCCTTGGCAGGGGGCTGCGCTAATTAGTGCCCACGGTCGCTCGCTAGAGGAGCTGACGCGGGTACTGCAACAGGGAACTGAAACGATCGCCGTACTCACCGATTCCACGAATACGCCTGCTGCGATTGCGCGGCATGTACAGGGGCTTGATTTACCGCTCGCCTACCAAGTCTGGGTATGTGAAAATCTGGGCGGGACGGATGAACAGGTCAATTGCTTTTCGCCTGAAGAACTGCACGATCGATCGTTTGCCTCTTTAAATGTAGTGATTCTGCATCGATCGTCTGAGGCTGACTCGCCGGATCTGGCAACCCTGCCTGCTTTCGGCCTGCCGGATCATCTGTTTCTCAGCTTTTCCGATCGTCCGGGATTGATGACTAAGCGCGAAGTCAGAATCCTCATCCTGGGAGAATTGAGTCTGCCTCCGTCTAAGCGTTCCGTCATTTGGGATATTGGTGCAGGCACAGGCTCCGTTGCGATCGAAATGGCGCGGCTTTATCCCGATAGTCAGGTTTATGCGATCGAGCAAACTGCCGCCGGAATTAACCTGATCGAGCAAAACGCAGCCCGATTTGGCGTTAAAGTCATTCCCGTTCATGCCAAAGCCCCCGATCGGCTGGAAGAACTACCCGCGCCCGATCGCGTGTTCATTGGTGGTAGCAGCGGTCAGCTTGCAGAAATTTTGCATCAGTGCAGTCAACGGCTTGCTCCAAATGGAACGATCGTGCTGGCAATGGCGACGCTGGAAAATCTGACCCGATCGCTGTTCTGGCTTCAGGAGCAAACAGGCTGGAATCATCGACTGCTGCAAATCAATCTGGCGCGATCGACTCCCATCGCAGACCTGACCCGATTCACACCGCTTAATCCTGTCACGCTGCTGACGCTAGAACGCCAAGCCTAAAATTCCGCCTGTCGCCAGCAGGAATAGCAGCCCCATCGCACCTGCCAGCGGTTTATTGCCAATGCCCGTCGCCCATTCACCGACCCGGCCTTGATAGTGAATCGCTCCCAGCGTGTCCAGGCTTGCCATGACCCAAATCCAGCCCGCATGGAGTCCCCAGGCAAGCCCCAGATTGCCCCGATCGACCGATCGCGCCAGCACTAGCACCAGTCCCATCAAAAAGAGTCCAGGGAGCTGGGGCAGGTTCTCTTTGCCTTCCCAGACAAGATGCAGCACGGCGAAAATTAAGCTGGCAATCGTTGCTGCGACCCAAGGCACAAAATCACTTTGCAGCGTCGTCAGCAGAAATCCGCGAAAAATGAGTTCCTCGGTCAGGCTAATCCAGGTTCCAATCAGCAAGGTGGTGAGCAGGGTTGGGAGAACTGGAACGGGAGATTGAGCCGTAATCGTTTCCGTTGATTCTGTTGCTAATGAAGACTCAGTGGGAGGCAGTTGCCGTTTTACCCAGCCCAATCGCCACTCCAGCAGAAACAGGCTGAGCAAGCCTAGACTACCAAACGCTAATCCTCCGCCAAACGATCGCAGCAAATCGCTCTGCCAGGGCAAGCCATAATCTTTAAATCCTTTTCCTTCAAGCGCAACAATTCCCCACAAAACAAGTGGAGCTAACGCATAAAGCGAGGCAAGCAGCGGCAGTTTTTGAGCTGGAGAAATGGGCTGAGGAAATCGCCATTTCACAGCTTTGGCGATCGGGAGGGCGATCGGCAGCCAGCAAACTAGCCAAAGCACAAAAAACACCAATACTCGCAAAACTGCGATCGCATTGAGCCAAAAGGATTGAGCTAAGAGCAAGCAGCTATTAAGGGATAGAATCAAGGACGTTTCAGACAAAGATTTGAAATCGGGGACGAACCACAAAAAGAGTTTCTCCTAAGCCGATGCGAAGCAGTTCCCGCCGGGGGTAATCGATCGTCTTACTGAGTTACTCCTCTTTATTCCTCATCCTCAGAATCTTCGTCTGCACTGCTTACCTGAATCAGATGAATGTGCTTATAGCCTAGCTTGATTTCAAACTCGTCCCCAGGCTTCAATCCCATCTTTTCCGTATAGGTCGAGCCAATCACGATCTGACCATTTTTATGCACACTCACACGATAAGTTGGCTCTCGACCGCGTCCATCTTTTGTGCCTTCTGCATCGAGCGTGGTTCCTTTCGCTTCCAGCAAAGCCTCAAAAAAATCAGCCAGATTGACCCGCGTTTGGCTATTTCTGCCGACCGTGTAGTAGCCGCATCGTTTTGCCTTTTCCCGACGGGGCAAGTGTGAAAGTTCTTTTACTTTTTGAAGTAGGGCTTTTCCGGTTAGGGGGGTCGGTGAAATATCGTTCATTGCTCTTCCCAAACTTCCTTGCAATTTCCAGGGCAGAAACCTGCTACCAAATCTGCTATCTGCGAAGGTAATTTACCTTCATCTATAACGAATATAACGCTAAAATTCCCCCGTCGGATCATCAATCTCTCAGGAAAAACTGGTTCGCATTGTCGCTTCAAATTCCAGGATTGACTGAAGCTTTATTTGCTCTAAACCTGAATTGAAGAGATCGTTAAAAATATTTGCTTTGGCAACTCAGGTGCAATGAATCGCTCTGTTAATCAATAGCGAAAGCAAAGGACTTCGACCCTATCAGGATTATTCTGTTTGCCGTCTGATTGTTCCGGTCATCCCGATCGACAATCGGTCTTCACAATACGTTTTTTAGAGTTTATTGCTCACGATCGCCCTCAGCGGCAACAAATCCCACTCAAAGACTCAACAGAGGTTGCAGTACAAGCCTCAGTTAAAAAACTTTGTTATTCTCAACCAAAGCCTACTTTTTTCTTGCCGAATTTGTGGCAGTAGGAATCGCAGCAAACGAATCACCTGGAATCCTGCAGCAATACCCAACAACTGAAAAAAACGGCTTAGACTGGGAGAGTGGATGGCGAATTCGATCGATATTTATATGCAAGTTATTTTTAAAGTAGTTCGGCAAACCTCTGATAGTCTCCCGCAGATCCAAACCTATGAGCTGGATGTCGAGCCGGGAAACACAATTTTGGACTGCTTAAATCGAATCAAATGGGAGCAGGATGGCACACTGGCATTCCGCAAAAATTGCCGCAATACCATTTGTGGAAGCTGCTCAATGCGGATTAACGGACGTTCTGCGCTTGCCTGCAAAGAGAACGTGGGCAGCGAGGCGGCGCGACTTCAGGCAATTGCCGCCAGTCATGCTGAACATCCTGAAGGTAATGGCTTATCGCATAGCTCAACTTCAGAGATTCCGGTCTTCACGATCGCCCCGATGGGCAATATGCCCGTAGTCAAAGATCTGGTGGTGGATATGAAGAGTTTCTGGGATAACCTGCAAGCAGTCGATCCCTACGTCAGCACCGAGGCGCGGGCAGTTCCAGAGCGAGAATTTTTGCAAACGCCAGAAGAGCGCGATCGGCTCAATCAGGTGGGCAACTGCATTCTGTGCGGAGCCTGCTATTCCGAATGCAATGCGCGTGAGGTCAATCCTGAATTTGTTGGACCCCATGCCCTGGCGAAGGCATACCGGACCTTAGCAGATTCTAGAGACAGCCGCACCGAGGAGCGAATCGAGCAATACAGCGAAGGCACAAAGGGCGCATGGGGCTGCACACGCTGCTATTACTGCAACTCGGTTTGTCCAATGGAAGTCGCTCCGATGGATCAAATCGGCAAAATTAAACAGGAAATCCTCGATCGCCAGGATGATCAAGCGGGTCGCCCGGTGCGCCATCGCAAAGTGCTGGTGGAGCTGGTGAAAGAAGGCGGCTGGATTGACGAGCGCAAATTTGGCATACGAGTCGTGGGCAATTCCCTCCGTGACTGGCGAGGCATTCTGAGTCTGGGACCGCTGGGACTACGAATGCTGGCACGCGGCAAGTTTCCTCTTGGCTTTGAGCCATCTGAAGGCGTAACCGAAATCCGATCGCTGATCGAAGCAGTTCAGGCGATCGAAGAATCTGAACCGGTCTAACGCCCTGTTGCATCCTGCCAAACTGCGGGAACGATAAGCGAAGTTCAGCCGGAAATTCTTCGTTTATGGGCAGATGCACGATTGGAATGCTATCGTCTTACCAAAATATCAAACAAAGCGATTGGCTCTGGCATCAAACCCCAGAGCCATTTGGCGTTTGGCGCAACATCCAAATCCTGAAGAATGCGCCCCGTCCTGACTTTCTGCTGCTGTATCAGTTCGACTTTTACCGCAAAGCGGCGAAACCGCAACGTTTTCCCTGGCAGCGATCGACTAGCTGCATCGAAACCGTCAGTCTGACCGATGCCGATCGCCGTTCCCTGCCTCCGTCTCGTCTAATTTCCCTGATCCGCGAACCGCCCCTGACAGAAACACTGTCCCAACTTCAGCTTAATTATGAGGCGGCGAAGTCTACCTGCGGCTATGTCTCGGCTCCCGACGAGGCGGCTCCTACACCAGACTATATGCCTGCGATCTGGTATCACACGAACTCTTTCCGTGAACTCGATCAGATGCCCCCTCCCGCCAAGCCACGCACCTGTAGCTGGATCACTTCCGGCATCAATCGCACCGAAAATCACCGCAAACGGCTGGCATTCCTACACGACCTGCAAACGATCGCCCCCGGTCAGGTTGACATCTACGGTCGCAATCTGCCGCCGGAAGCTCAGGCAATGGGCGAATTATCCAATAAATGGCACGCGATGGCTCCCTACTATTACAACCTGGCGATCGAAAACTATGCTGAGAACGGCTGGTATGCCAGCGAAAAACTGTGGGACGCTCTGCTCGCTTGGTGTCTGCCCATTTACTACGGAGGCACTGCCGCCGATCGCCTATTGCCGCCCGGAAGTTTTCTGCGGTTGCCGAGCCTCGATGAAAAGGGAATTGCCTATATTCAGGAGGTGATTCGATCGCCAGAAGCCTGGTATGCCGCAAAATCAGCCATTGCCGAAGCGCGGCAGGTGATTCTACACAAGCTCAACCTTCTCAATTGGCTATCTGATTTCGTCGATTCCTATCCCCTGAATGACTCATGAACGCCACTATAAACGGCACGATAAGCGGCATTTGTACTCTGGCAAACGATCGCGTCTACGAACAGCTCATTGCCCTACTTAACAGCATTGAAGCCATGATGGGCGCAGAAATGCCCGTTTGTGTGTTTCCTTACGATGATCAGGTCGAGCAGATCGCGGCAGAAATCGATCGGCGTCCGAACGTACAGCTCTTTCAAGACCAGGCAATCATTGCCAAATGGGACAGCTATGTGCGCGAGATCTGGGACGCTCACCCTACCGCTCGCCACTGCTGGAACAATCCTGATCCGAACTACTATCACCGCATTGGAACCCATCGGCGATTCTGTGCCTTTGATGGACCCTTCGATCGCTTTGTCTACATGGATGCAGATACACTGCTGCTCAGTCCGCTAGACGACATCCTTGCTCAGCTCGATCGATCGGATTGGGTCGTCTATGACTTCCAGTACACTGATCCCAGCCATGTGTATGATCTGGCGGCGCCTCAACTTGCCCTGCTGTTTGACCCAGATCGCTTGCAGGAAATTTTCTGCTCCGGCTTCTATGCATCCAAACGAAACGTCTTCAGCCCGGAAATGCTGCATTGGCTGCTGAGCGAACTGCAATCGGGCGATGCCTCGGTGCTATACCCCATGGCTCCTGATCAGACGATTCTCAATTACATGGTGATGAAGGCAAAGCTTGCAGTCAATAATCTAGCGTTGACGCTGCCGATCGCTCAGCGAACAGGCTGTTGTGTCACTTCACCCCATTTCATCGAAGAAACTGCGGGGGGAGACCCGCTTTTGTACGACCGCGCCAATCGCCTGACTTACCTGCACTACATCGGTCTGTCTTCGGTTTTATTCAACCGTGTCTGTCGCGGCGAAAATATCAAGTTTCCCTACCGTGATCTTTTTCTGCACTATCGCTATCTGCACCAGCCGGAACAGCGTCCGATTCTGACTGGTAAGCCTCGCTTGTACAATCAACCTCCGGGCTTAATGCAGCGGGTTTTCCGAAAACTGCAACTGACGCGCTAAACCATTCGCCAAGCCATTCACTGAGGACTTCTACTATGAATCGCGGCATTTATATCGTCGCCAACGATCGCGTGCTCGATCAGTCGATCGCACTGCTGAATAGTCTAAGACTGCATGATCCAGACACGCCGATCGTTCTGATTCCCTACGACGAAAACTACCATCAGGTAGTGGCGGCTTTGGCACGGCATCAGGTGCAGCTTTTCCCCGATCTCAATCTGCTGGAACGCTGCTCCCAGCGGCTGCATCAAATTTTTGGCGATCGATTTTTTGACAAGCCTAATAAGCTGCGAAAGCAGGCCTGCTGGCTCGGACCCTTCGACGAATTTCTCTATATCGATACCGATATTGTGGTGTTTGAGAAAATCATCGACGTGCTGCACAATTTTGATCGCTATGACTTCCTCTGCGCCGACTACCAGCATCGCTCAGGAATTCAAAACATCTTTTCACCAATCGTCCAGCAACAGAGAATCTTTAGCCCAACCGAGCTGCAAGACGTGTTTAATAGCGGATTCTGGGCAGCAAAAAAATATTTACTGCCTGAAACAGACCTTTACGCGCTCTGTGCTGAGTGTGCTGCTCATCCAGAATACTTTGATTTCTCCGGCAAGGTCTCCGACCAGCCAATTCTCAACTACCTGGTGCTAAAGCAAATTTCACGTCGCCTGAACCTTGCTCACCAAGATGAACCCATACCCGGTAACTGGGCAGGCAGCCCCCATTTTATTTCTAAGAACTATCAGCTTTTTGATCCACAGACGGGGCGATCGCTGCAGTTTCTTCACTGGGCAGGGATTAAGATTCAGCCAGGATGCCCCTACTGGGAAATCTGGAAGCACTACCGTTATCTCAATGAAGCGATCGATGAAGCTGCCCTGCATGAAAAATACTCAGCTCACCCTACCAGTCAAACCAGCCCGGTTCAGCGAATGCTGCGGAAACTGGGACAATTGGTTAACAAATAGAGTGGTTAACAAATAGAGCTATCCTGCGCTTTACGCCCTAAATTCCGCGATTCATCATCGTTAAAATGCCTTGCTGTCCCAGGAACAGCTCTCGCAGCAAGCTAAAGATGCCAACCCAGAGAATAGGCGTAATATCAACGCCTCCCATCGGCGGAATCAGCTTGCGAAGCGGGATCAGCAGTGGCTCTGTAATCAGGGTGATGATATTGAAGGGAAACTTAGTCAGGTCAACCTGCGGATACCAAGTCAACACAATGCGGAAAATAAACAGCAGGATCAGCAGACCCAGCAACGGTGAAAGAACCCAGGTAGCGATCGTGGTAGCAGTCATAGACAGTTCTCAGCACGAAATGAGCGGCAATTTTTTTAAGCTTCGTAACTTTCTACTCATATTTTAATCGTCCCCAAGCATGAATTTTAAGCTGTCAGCTTTGCTTTTGGTTGAATTCTGCCAACGCTTTCCTGCAATTAGCGATCGTGCCACTCTTCTCAAATGGGAAACAGACCGATAAGATATTTAATTCAGTAGCCTTATTCTTAACGGATAAACCCCTATGACACCCTCTCTCGCAAACTTCCTTTACAGCCTCTTGGCTGGCGTAGTCATTGTTGTCATTCCGATCGTGGTTGGACTTGTTTTTATTAGCCAAAGAGATAAGATTCAGCGTCAGTAGTGTTGTGGTCTAACGTTCTAGTCTAGGTTCTCGTCTAAGTGCTGTAGTCTAAAGTACTGTGGGTCTAACGCGCTGTACTTTTACTCCCTACTTCTGCGGTATCTGTACTTCTGCGGTAGGGAAGCCCTCCTATCTGCGCTAGGATAAATCTGGTTTGAAACTTCGCCCGTTTCATTCCCATTCTCAACGCTTGAGACCCTCAATTCTCGTTTAGATTAGCCTCGGAGGTGGCATTGACGGCAGCGTTCGTCTGTCCATGATGCGATTCCGGGGCTTTTAAGCATCAAGTCATTTAGATTACGGCTAGACTACGGCATTTTTATTTCAGCATTCTGTTTCAGCATCGTGTGTATGCGAATCGGGTTGAACAATAAAGCAATGCCTTTTGCCGGATTGCAGTTGCGGATTCTACATTTACAGTCGCTAAGATAGGGACATAACATCGGAGAACTGAAATGGTAAACGTCGGATTCGGCTTGCCTAGCGTCCTTGGCATCGCGCTGATTCTTGCAGGAGCCGGACTATACTTTCTGCGGACGATGCGACCTGCCTTAGCCCGCGACCAGGATATTTTCTTTGCAGCCATTGCCCTGCTTTGCGGCGGCATTCTCTTCTTTCAGGGCTGGCGGCTTGATCCGATTTTGCAGTTTGCCCAGTTTCTCTCGACCGGGGCAGCCGGTTGGTTTGCGATCGAGGCAGTTCGTTTGCGCGGCATTGCCACAGAGCAGGCAAAGCGATCGACTCCGGTTGTGGATGAAGAGCGTCCAGTAAGCCGAGTTTATCGGGCTGAACTGGATGATCTCACGCCGATCGACGAACGCAGCCGAGTCAGTCCTTCGCGTCGGATTCGGGGCAGCCGGGATTCCAGAAACGAATATGACGACTATGCAGACGATCGCCGCCGGAGTCGCACCTCCGATTACCCTACAGGGGGAACAGCTTCGCAGCGCTATGTCGCAGACGATCGCTCTCGTCGTCGGGCTGCCCGACCATTGCCTCCCGATCGATCGCAGACAAACCGAGATTGGGATGATGATTTTGACAGCTCCTCAACGCGCAGACGGGATACAGATAGCCGGAACGTAGAGCCGCCCAGCTACGACAGCGACTATGGCTCAAGCGGCAGCTATAGCTCCAGCACCTATAATTCCAGCACCAACAATACGGATGAGTCGCCCCGTTCTCGTCGCCCCCGATCGAATTCGAGTGCTTCGCCACGTCGTCGCAGTTCTGAATCGATTCGATCGACCTCAGATGTCTCTTCGGATTACGTAGATTATCAACCTGTTGATTATCCTGATGAGCCTTAAGCCTTTACCTTTCTAAAAACCGAATTATTCCCAAATCATTTATCAGTGGGGGTGGAAATCTGAAGGAATTCAGTTTCTATCCCCTTTTCTGTCCAGGGCATACTGCCAATTTTTTGTGAGCTGATCTATTCTGAATAATCAGGATAGCTGGCTGGGTACTTTGAGACAGCGGGCATTGCCATTGACAAACGGGGAGGGGCATCAGCAGTTATAAAGCGAAATCATCAGTGATTCGCCGATCGCTGCAAATCAAAACCAGCCTGAGTTTTATCTGAGCCTTTCTTAAATTCCATCTGATCCATCTGACAATCTCCCAGCCAATCTCACATGACGCTTTAGCAATCTGTTAAGCGTTTCTCTAGCAGGGTAGACACCAGTTTGACCGGATTTAAAGGCTAAGACGGTGAATGGCATAAAGACGGCGGCAATTCATTTCCTTTAGACTCGATCGTAATCTATTCGTCTCCTCACTCTCATCAATCGCGTGGTGACAGCATGAATCGTAAATTTCTCCGCTCCGTAACTTCTGGTTTTGCAGTGCTAGGAACCGCACTTAGCTTTAATCTGCTGAATGCAGTCAGCTCAGTAGAACTGCTAAATCTGGCTCGTTTTGGGCAAACGAATGCCTCCTCTGCGCTGGCGCAAACCCAGGATCAGGAGGAAACCGTCAATGTTCGGGTGTATCAGCAGGCAAGCCCAGCGGTAGTCTCGATCAAGGCAGGGGAAGGGACAGGCAGCGGCATTGTAATTTCTCAGGATGGCTTAGTTTTAACGAATGCTCACGTCGTCAGCGGATCTGAAAAGGTCACAGTGACGCTGGCAGACGGGCGAGAATTTGAAGCCGAGGTTATCGCCTTTGGTGAAAATGGGCTAGATCTAGCAGCTGTGAAGATTGACGGACAGAATGATCTGCCAACAGTGCGGATCGCGCCTGCAGGATCGGTAGCAGTGGGTCAACGCGCCTTTGCGATCGGCAACCCCTTTGGACAGTTTCAGGGAACCTTCACTACAGGAATTGTTAGCCGGGTTGACAGCAATCGAGGCTTGATTCAAACTGATACGGCAATTAACCCCGGTAACTCTGGTGGACCATTGCTTAACGGTCAGGCAGAGCTGATCGGAGTCAACAGCGCAATTTTCTCTCCGGGCAGCAACGGCACGAATAATACGGGAATTGGCTTTGCTATCTCGGTCGATCGCGTCCAGCCTTTTCTAACTGCGGTGAGAGAGGGGAGTGCCCCGCGTGTCGCACAACAGTCGCCGCTGTTGGGAGGAGGCTATACTGCTGAACGAATTGCGATGAATAGGCCTGTGAGTGGGCGGCTCGATCGCGACAGCAATGTTTTGCCGACTGATCGCAGCTTCTTCGATGCCTACACTTTTGAGGGACGGCAGGGCGATCGCATCACGATCGAGATGAGCAGCAGCCAGGTTGATCCGTTTATCATTCTGCTCGCTCCAGATGGTCAAAACGTGGCTCAGGACGATGATAGCGGCGGTGGCTCGAATGCACGTGTCACTGCGGCTCTGCCTGTAGATGGCATCTACACGGTGCTGGCAAACACCTATGCGGCGGGCGAAACGGGCGACTACAGCATTCGATTGGCGGCGGGAGGATCAACCCCTCAGCAGCAGGGACAAACCTTGCAGCGTCAGAGCGGACAGGCACTTCTGCGCGAACAGGGAACACTGGGTCCAGGTTCGCCTGTGCTTCCTTCGGACGGCAGTTTCTATCAGGAATACAGCATTGAGGGGCGGCAGGGGCAGTCCATCACGGTTTCGATGGAAAGTTCCGACTTTGACACCTATGTCATCGTGGTTGATGCGAGCGAACGCGTCATTGCCCAAAATGACGATGCCACGCCGGAGAATACCAATTCGACCGTAACGGTAACGCTGCCGGAAAACGGAACCTATCGGATTATTGCCAACTCCTACGATCGCTCGGGACGCGGTTCTTTCACCCTGGAAGTCCGTTAGTTTTTCGCTTCGGGTGCTTCTGGGCGGGCGGCTTCTACTGGAGCAGAAGTGACATTGTCAATGGCAAGATTGAGCTGATAGTCAGTCGCAGTCTTTCCTCTGGCAACGATCACAATCTCGTAATAGCCAGACTGGGGTAGATTGCCCGTCCAGGTTACATCGGTTGAGTCTTCCAAAAGAACGGGCAATTCGCGGGTTGGCTTCGGCAAATAGATCGAGAGCAAGGTGCTTTGGGACGCAGCCTGGATATTCAGGCGCATGATCTGTCCCTCAGACAAGTTTGCCAGAAAAACCCTCCCAGTTCCGGGGGCAAGGCGACCATTCACCTGCTGACTAAATGTGCCCGGAGCAAACTGAATTTTTTCCAGGGCAGTATGGTTTAAAGTTTTAACCTGCTCGGCTGCCATACCGTGCCACACCTGACCGATCGGCTGATCGATAAAATTTTGCCCCTGCTGGTCAGGAAACAGCGCGAAAAAGCGAGCATCGGTCAAGTCGAACAGCGATCGACTGCTGACATAAAGCTGGTTGATCTGCTCTTTCCAGCGATCGCGATCGGCTTTGGTGTAGCTGCCGAGCTTCTGGCGGACAGTTTCGCTCAAGTTCGTCTCAAGCAGGCTGAGCCACTCCGCAGCAATGATATCCCAGGTTTTTCGCAGCTCCTGATCCTGAGGTGCATTGGTTAGCGTGCGCCCCTGCTGATCGGGATAGCGGGTATAAAACGTTTGATTGGTAAGCTGCACGAGAAAGGAAAAATCAACGCCAAGGCTCTGGCTCCGCTGCTGAGGCGTCATTTGACGATTTCCTTGCTGAGAACTCGGACTACGACTGGAAAAAAGCGGCAGCCATCGATCGTGTGCCATCCAGCCTGCCCCACCCAGAGCCAGCACCACACCGCCCAACGCCGCCCATTGGTGCCACTGAACCTGATTTTTTGCTTGACCCCTAGCAATGGTTTGAGGCGCAGTGGGAGCAGTCGCCATGCCTGGGGGAGAACCGCCTGATATCGCCTGAGGAGAATGAAGATGTTCAGCGATCGGAGCCGTGGGCAGATGAGCAGTCGCGGCATTTTCCTGAACCTGAAGCGGCAGTTGATGGGCAGCCGGAACCAAATTGGCTTGCTGAAGTGCTGTTAACACGGCATCAGCAGAACGAAATCGATCGTCAGCGTGGGAGGCCAGCATTCGCTGTAAAATCTGGGTCAAGGCTGGGCTGATTGCAACCGATCGCTGCCACTGCGGACGGGTGCCCTTCATTTCGAGCAGCCATGTGGGTTCCTGCCCCGACAGCAGCACCAGCACGGTGACGGCAAGGGCATACAAATCGCTCTGAGGGGAAACAACCCCCTGCTGCATTTGCTCGATCGGGGCATAGCCAATTTTGCCTAAACGGGTCGCGGCAGGAGCAACCTGAGCGGGAGGTACAAACTGCAATTCAGCCGCCGCCGAAACTTGTTTTACGCCGCCGAAATCAATTAGAACAGGCAAACCGTCACTCGATCGCAGAATCAAGTTGTCGGGCGAAATATCGCGGTGAATCACGCCAGAGTGATGTAAATAAGTTAGAACGGGCAAAATCTGGGTCAAGAGCTGGCAAACCTCTGGCTCCCTGAATGTGCCTCCCTGCTGCTGTCGCTGCTGAAGCAGTTGCCCATAGGTTTCTCCAGGAATGTAGTCCTGCACCAGAAACAGATGACTGCGATCGCCCAGCACCGCCCGAAACAGTTCCCGAAAACGCGGAATCTGAGGATGATGCAAGCCGTAGAGAATCCCTGCTTCTCGCTCAAACAATTCTTCTGCTTTTTGCAGCGAAGACGTGCCCTGAACCTGCGGCGCAAATTCCTTCAGCACACAGGCCTCACGAAATCGGTTTAAATCTTCGGCAAGGTAGGTGCGCCCAAAGCCGCCGTGCCCGAGTTCTCTGACGACTCGATACCGATCGCCTAAAATCAAGTCCTGCTGCATTGCCCGACTGCTCAGCTTCTCGCCGCACAGATAGCAAAATCGGTTGTCGCCCGGATTCGGATGTCCTCGACTGCAAAAAACAGCGGCCATAGAAATAGAAATAAAAGAATAGGAATAAAAATGGAGGTTGTAGACTAGCTCACCCCTAGCTTAATGGAAGTCCCTTCGACTGTGGAAAAAGGGCCCACTACTTCAGCCGCAGTCGCAGAGAAAATTCACATAAGCTGGAACCTTTTGCCGCGATCAGCTCGTCTGTATTAACAAGATTCCCATGATAAGATTCCCGCCCCTATCATCTGGCTCTCCTTTTGACTCTACTTTTATCTACGTAAGGAATTGCGGAACTATGAGGACGTTTGTGCTGGCTGCTGTTTCCTCGCTGACTCTGACAACAGGCTTAGCAGTTTTTCCGGTTCGTGCTTCGACTTTAATCAGCAATACCTCATTGCTATTCGCGCAGCGCGGAGGGTTAGGAGACGCAGAAGAAATCTGTACCGAGCAGGCAGAAAATCGGGGACTGCGGGTGCGTGAGATTTTATCGATCCAGCCGGTAACGGGCGGAGCTGAGGTTCAGATGCAGGTGAGCCAGCGGCAGGGTAGCTCTTTTGTAGTGGGGTGCGACTATTCCAGCGGGACGGGCAATGTGCAGCTTTACCGGCTGGAGGGAGTCGATCGCAGCGATCGCGATGATGACGACAACCAAGACTGGCGCAGAACCTATTCCGATGGCGGCAGCGTTCGCAGCCAGAGTGATGCCGAAGATGTGGCGCGGGCAGTTGTGGGTCAGCGGCTCAGCATTCGCGACCCCTACTCAGATGTGGTGGAGATTGATGATGTCGATCGCGTCGAGAGCAATCGTGCCTGGGAGGTGAAAGGACGGGTCAACGGTGCGCCCTTTATCGTACGGATTCGTGCCAGCGATGCCTATGTGCTGGGATTTGATTTGTTTTAGTTTGAATTCATGAAACTCAAAGTTCTTTTTTCGGCGATGCTAGGTGGAGCGATCGCATCGATGGGTTGTTCTGCCCCTGAAAACCCCAATGCCGGTTCGCCTTTTGCTGCACCCGCAAATTCTTCAACGGTTGCGGATTCGCGTGTGATTAGCAGCCCGGTCATTTCGGCTCCGGCTCAAGATGCCACTGCTCCGGCAGCCGAGTTTTTGATTGTCCCCGGAGCGCGAGTCGGGCAGATTACAGCCGCAACAGCATTTGACGATCTGGTGAATCTCTATGGCTCGGAGCAATTAACAAATCAGCAGTTTTCCGTGGGCGAAGGCGAAATGCGCCCCGCAACACGAGTAGATCTGGGCGAAACGCGATCGTTCACCGTGATCTGGCGCGATGAAAGCCGGACGCAAGCCGAAGCCGTCTCGCAGTTGGGCACAGAGTGGAAAACGGCTGAGGGTATCGGCATGGAAGCCACCCTGATGGATTTACAGGCAGCTTTGGGACCGTTTCAGCTTTATGGCTTCGGCTGGGATTATTCAGGAACAGTTGTGCTTACCGGAACTCGGCTGGCTCAATATGAGGACTTGCTCATTCTGCGGCTGGCTCCTCAGCCAGGAACGATCGAAATGCGATCGGCTGACTTCGAGGCAGTCATGGGAGACCAGCTTTTTGACTCTGATAATCCTCACCTGGAAGCCCTTTATCCGACGGTGAATCGAATGATTGTCAGGCTGACTAAAGCTCCTTAGCCTGAATACCTAGCCTGTCCACATCAGGCATTCTTGTGAGCATTTTCAGGTTGGCAGCCCCCCAAATCCTCCAGGGGGACTTTCAACTCCGAATTAGGCTCGGTTTCTTCCAGAATTAAGGGGTTAGGGGGCAAGCAGTAGCAATTTGAACCTGGGTAGCAAGATGGAGGTACACCGTAGTCTCTCTACAGCAGGGATTAGCGGAAATCAAGCTCCTTGAAAGCTCACCCTAAGCCTTGATCCATTGTTCGGGTTGGGAGCCTTGCACCCATTGATAGCCATTGCAAGCAAGCCAGGAAGTCACATTGCCGCGAATCGGAGAGATAAAGACAGGCGTGGGGGCACTGTCTCCGTTTTGCACATCAACAGGAAGGACCTGAAACCGGGTCGAAGGGGTTTCAGGATTAAAGACAACGGTCACTGTTTGAGCCATAGGAGGGAATGAAAAAGTACTTAATTTTTGCCAAACCGAGGGTGCTTTTATTATCTAATGTTGTGTTGTGTTAGCGATCAGATTGCCTAATCTGTAAGACAACCGAATGGGTGACGCAACCTAATCAGCAGGACTGATGCGATCGATCCGCTTAAACTGCCCGCGATCGTCTACCGTCCAGACATCGTAGTTGCCTTTGACATCCCCAGCGCGATCGATGTCGACTTTGCCGCTGACTCCGTTGTAGTTAATTTCTTGTCCGTTCTTGAGTAGAGCCAGCCCTTCGCACACATGGTTCACCGTCATCCCTGGAGGATTGGCAACCTCTCTCAGCTTTGCCTGGATTTCCTCACGGCTGTTTGATTTTGCTGCCTGAGCCGCCAGCATCACTAGGGCAGCAGCATCCCAGGTTTGCCCCACAAATAGTCCCGGAGGGCTGCCAAACTGCTCCTGCCACAGTTTCGCTAAATCAGAAAAGGCTGAACCATCTGATGCCGGAGCCGTCCCGATCGCTCCTGACAGAAGAGACGTGCCATCCGTCGCTTTGCCCACTCGTTGAACAAAAGCATCGATGCGAACTTCGTCTGTCAGCACGACTGGAACTCCCTCTGTTAACCCCATCTCAGCCGCAGATTTTAGCAGCGACGCACCTGCTCCCGGATCAAGAATAGCGATGACTGCATCAGGCGGATCAAAGGGACGAAACGCAGCATAGGCAAACTCTTCCAGTGTAAAGGGGTCAGCGTTAACGGCGTAGCGCAGGGGTTGAGTTTTATCAAGTACAGTGCCGCCTTGCTTTTCAAAAGCCGCAATAAATGCTTGTTCAAGAGCGATCGCATCGGGCTTGCTAACCGTAATCGTTGTGACGGTGCGAAAGCCGCGTTTCTGGGCGAGCTGTGCCAGAGCGATCGCTTCCTCCGTTTCGGAAGGAACCGTTCTTGCCCAAAATCCTTTGTATGTTCCCTGCTGGGCACGATTAGTCAATGAGGAGCTAACGCTGGCAGGCGAAATCAGCAGTACTTTATTCTGAACAGCAACGGGTAGGGCTATCGCAGTTACCTCGCTCGAAAACGCTCCTACAATCGCGCTGACTCGATCGGCTTCGACAAGCTTGTCCAGGGTCAGTGCTCCATCGAGTGGTTTAACAGCTTGGTCTTCGACCACCAGAGAAACAAAGGCATTATTCACGCCGCCGCAGCGATTGACCGTATCCACCAGGAGGGGCAACGTTTGAAGCATCGGTCGTCCTACCTGACCCAAATCTCCGGTGACAGGCAGCATTGCCCCTAGCTTTAATCCGCCCTCGCTGCGGGGCTGGCGATCGGGGCGTTGGGAATTGTTCTGCTGATTGTGCTGGCTCCAAAACGGACGCTCGCCCAGCAGTACCGAAGAGTGACAGCCTACCAGCAGGAATCCCAGGAGACTGGAGCCGATTACCCGGTAGGGAAAACCGCTTCGCAACGCCGCAGGGCTGAACTCGCGAAGCCAGGATGTGAAATCGCGCAATAGGGGCATAGGCTACATTCAGCAGAACAAAGATTCAGGGATGAGCGTCCTTTGACGAGCCTATCATGGCACAACCCTCAGCTTGCACCACAACCCTAGAGTTTAATTTGTTTGAGCTGAGCGCGGGGATCGGTGCTGCGGTTATCGCGCAGGGTTTCGTATGCCTGCTGCTCGATCGGGCTAAGGCTGGTTGACGGTACAATCACCACTCGCACCATCTGATCACCTCTGCCGCCCTTGGGATTGAGCCAGCCCTTACCCCGTAGCCGCAAAGTTTGACCTGATCGAATTCCGGCAGGAATGTTCATCGTGACGCTGCCATCGGGAGTAGGAATTTCGATCAACGCACCCAGAACCGCTTCATCGGGAGCGATCGGCACTTCGCAGGTCAAATTGTCGCCCTCAAACTTAAAGAAGGGGTGAGACTGCACTTCCACAGTTAGGTAAAGATTACCGCGCTGCTGATTGTAAGGATTCACCTGTCCCTTGCCGCGAATGGTCATGCGGCTGCCCGGTTTGACTCCGGCAGGAATCCGCACCTTGATGTCTTCAGTGCCGACGCGCAGATTTTTTTGAACGCCATGAAAGGCTTCTGAGAGGGTCAGGGTCAGGGTAGCTTCCAGATCAGTCGGAACGTTAGCGGCGGAATTTCCAAAGTCTGCATAATCGCTGAATCCACCATATCCAGAACTGCCCGGATTGGTGCGATAGGTGTAGGCGCGACGACCCCCGCCCGGTGCACCCGCAGTGCCGCCAAATTTACCCAGCAGCTCGTTAATAAATTCGTCAAAGCTGCCGTACTGACTGAAATCAAATCCGCCAAAATCTGCGCCCGGAGTTCCGGTCGGACTACTGCTTGGAGTGCCAACCCGGTTCCAGTACTGACCAAACTGATCGTACTTGCGCCGCTTATCAGTATCAGATAAGACTTCGTATGCTTCGTTGACTTCTTTAAATTTTGACTCTGCCGATTTATCCCCTGGATTTACATCAGGGTGATATTTCCGCGCCAGTCGTCGGAATGCCTGCTTAATTTCATCTGCACTGGCAGTTTTGTTGACTCCCAGGACAGCGTAGTAGTCTTTAAAGTCGGTTGCTGCCATTCAGCCAATTCCTTTAAGCACTTAAATATAGCATCTGCCTATAAGCTATCAGGATTCTGACCTGCTGCGGGTTCGGTTGCAAGGCAGGAAATAGGGAAATTCCCGTACTTTAGCCCGTTAGAAATTCAGCGTTTGGGGTTCAGAACTTTAGCAGGGCAGGGATATCTATAGCTCTTATCGATCGAATGGGTATAAAAGCTCCACCGTTCCGAATTCCGAATTATTCCTACGCTAGTTCTTGAGTCATAATTCGCCGCAGGATTTCTGTGACTTCTGCCGCAACTCTGGCATCGAGCTGTCTGGCTTCTTCGGCTGCATTATTAAGAGCTTTGGCAGCTCGCAGCGCAAGGCTAAAGGTACGCAGGACGGCAGGTTTCCCTGCTTGAACCGGACGATGATCTCCTAAAGGGAGGTGCTTCGTATCAATAAACCAAACCAGCCCTACATAGCAAAGCTCAGTGCGATCGCGAATTTGACTGCGCCCAAACCCCACTTTAGAGACAATTACCGGAGCCTGAATGCTGCTGCTCAGGTGCAGCCGCTCGATCGCCCCATCTAGATAGCGAGCGTTATCCATTGCCATTGCCCGCACCACCGTTTCTAAACTGCTCCACTGCGCCGCTGGCAAACTGGCAGCCGTCGGTAAATAATTATGCCAGCCTAACATCGCGGCGAATCGTGCCAGATCGCAGGTTGAAATGGCATTTGTGCCCAGATGATCGCTGTAGGCAGATTTAAGCAGCACGGCTTTTGTGGTCTGGCTCCAGAGGTCGGGGTTTTGGATAAAGGGCGGTTCGTCGTAGCGTCCGGTAAAGTCGAGATAGCGATTGCCTGTCAGGTTTCTCACCCAGTTTTCCAGTTCTGGCGGGGTAAAAAATTGCTTAAAGGTTGCCGCCGCTGCATTTGATGACGCGATCGCGCGTTGATAGCTCATCGGATCCACTGCCAGATTATAAAATCCATACCCTTCTGGGCTGCCCACCGGACGCACCAAACAATCTCGCACGTTCGCGTCGGGCTGGACTGCGTTTGCCTGACAAACCACATTGAGCAGGGGAATGATTTTTGTCGTACTCCACATTTCAACGTTATCCAGTGCGTTTCTGCCTGACCAGTGGGTTTGCATTGTGCCGTTGACAAGGCTGCCAACGCAGAGGCAAGCCTCTTGAATATCGGGATGAAGAAAGTCTAAGCCAGTGCTATCGATCGCGGGCAGTGTGCCGTATTCAGGAAACGGAGTAAAGAAAACCCGCTGATTCGTTCCCGTTAAAACATTGCTGTCGCCCAGCGAGGCGATACGAAGCCGTTCCGCCGAGGGGGTAATTACCTCTTCGTCTAGTTTTGCGGCTAAACGGGCTGGAAACTGCGAGATATCAGCAAAGTAGCGTGAACTGGCAGCCCCGCGATCGAGAAATGCCAGCCGATTGCCGGGATAAGCGACTTCCTGCGCCAAAAATTCTTTGTAGACTGCGTTTCGATCTTGCGCCGATGCCAGAAAATAGTCGATCGGGTCAGCGTGGGTGAGCGTCCAGCCCAGCTTTTCATCCAGCACGCCTGTTTTCATCGTGTTTAGACTGTAGAAATCACAAAACGTGGTTAAACCCTGCTCGGTCTCAAAATTGTATTCCCCGTTAATGCGATCGGCTGGATAAAACTGAAAATTGGCAAGCACCGTTTGAATGTCCTGCATCAGCCGGGCACTGCCGCGCCATTGCGGAAAGGCAACCGTGACATTCCCCTTCAGGTCATTAATTCCTAAACCACAGGTGGAATACGCAAGCGGTACTGCATGATTTAGCTTGAGAACACGACACAAAATCGCGGCAACCTCGCCTCGTGTAGCGTTCTGATCGGGATAGAACTGCCGCACATCCGGATAGCTCACCACAATATCTTGCAGAATTGCTGCCGCAGTGGGCCAGCGCGTCCAGTCGGGAATGCGATCGGCATCTTTAAAGTAAAGCTTCAAAATTTGCAGTGGATGAGCAGGCGACTCAAAGCCCAGTGCCGTCCCCAAAACCGCCATAACCTGAGTACGTGAAATCGGTTGATTGGGTAGAAACGTCCCATTGTGATAGCCCGAAAACCAGCCGTTCAGGGAGGCTTGCTCAATGCCAGAATATGCCCAGTAAGCCGCAGGAACATCAGAAAACGCGATCGCTCCATTGATCGCCCCATTGAGTGCCCCATTAAGGGAACTGCTTTGCATCGGCTCACGCACAGGCTCGGCGTCAAGAAAAATGAGCGACAAAATGACTGCAAATTCCGCTCTGGTCAGGAAACTGTCCGGGCGAAAGGTTTGGTCTGGATAGCCGTTGAGGATACCCCGTTTCGCGATCGCCTGAATTGAGGCTTCTGCCCAGTGATTTTGAATATCTGAAAACAAAGAAGAAGTTCGATCGCTTGCGATACCACTGCCCCCGATCAGGCGTTCAACTTTGCGGTAGCCCAAGACAAGGGAGGCAAAACTAAAACTTAAGACAAGAAACTGACGGCGAAAGATCACACGCATCGCATTCGCGTTGACTCCGCCTCTTTTCATGCCAGTAAAGATGGTTTAAACGATATAGAGAATGGCACAGAAAACAAATCGAATCGACATTCAATTCATCAAGGCGTCAGTGCATCTTCTCATTATGCAGCGCGATTAATTTTGGTTAATTAAAAAGGACTCAATTTCCTGATTTTTGACTTGATTCATCAGAGCAATGCGCTGAATCAGCCGATCGAATCCCTCCTCTAAGCTGGGCGGCGCACCTGCAAGCTGACGGTGCATTCGCAAAATCACTTCTGGAGGAACCTGGCGCCATCGATTCTGGTTGCGTTCTAGACAAAGGGCAAAGGGCGTATCAACCCAAAATCCCGTGATTGAGTTGAAGCCGATCAATCGAACTTGCTGTAGGAATCGTCGACGATCGCGACGACGGACATTGGTGGCATCATAAATTGCGCCCTGAAGTCTGCCCTGCCGAATTGCGCCGATCGCCTGCCGGAACTGTCGCTGCACTTCTCGCTGAACAAGATTCCAGTCGCCCTGAATCGCTTCGTTGCCAAAAAGCTGTTCCCGAATTTGATCGGTCGAGATGACCCACTGCTGACTTTCCTGGGCAAGTTGAGCAGCTAGGGTAGATTTTCCGCTTCCCGGCAAGCCGATCATCAGCGTCAGCGGGATCTGAGAAACAGAGAGAATTTCTTCTGTACCGGAGAGGGAAGCGATTGCCCCTTGAGAAAACGGCGAGGCGATCGAATTCTGGGACGGGTGAGGCGGCTGGAATGACACAGATGGCTGCCCCCTTTGTTCCTCTATATAACTGTTGTGGACAGTACACCGTTATGGACACCGTAGCCGAATTGAGAGAGGCAGGGGGACAATTCGGATGATAACCATGACGGTTCCAAACCGCCTTTCGTCCTGGAAAATTATCGCCGGGAAACCGATCGCTCAATCATCCCCTAAATAATCGTCCCATCTGGAATGACAGCGTTCTTAAACACGACCACAATGCCATTGCGAATGTAGAATCCCTCTTCTTCGCGCATGGCTTCTTCAACGCGGTCTTTGTTAATGATCTGCACATCGCAGCCAATATGGGCATTCTTATCGACAATTGCCCGTCGAATCGTCGAGTTTGCACCAATTCCCAGAGGAATTTCGTGCTGTTCGCAGTCGGTCTGCCGTTCTGCAAAGGGCTGATAAAAGTCAGATCCCATGATTAGCGAATCTTGAATGACTGCGCCTGCTTCAACGCGGCTGCGAATGCCCAAAACAGAGTGATGAATCTGGCATCTTTTCAGAATGCAGCCTTCACCAATCATCGATTCAGTGATCTGGCAGTCGAGCATTTTGGTCGGAGGAAGCGATCGACCCCTGGTGTAAATCGGGGCTTTTTCGTCATAGAAACTAAAGGGCGGCTGCGGTTGCCGAGTCAGTGCCAGGTTTGCTTCGTAGAAGGCTTCGATCGTTCCGATGTCTTCCCAGTAGCCCTTAAACAGGTACGCCTGAATATTGTGGGTTTGGGCAGCGGCGGGAATGATTTCTTTGCCAAAGTCGGTCTGGGATGGGAACTGCTTCAGCAGATCGATCAGCACCTGCCGCTTGAAGACATAAATCCCCATCGACGCGATAAAGGGCTGCTCTTTTGCTTCTTCGGGGGTGAGTCCCAGAATAGTGGTATCTACCATTGCCTGCTTCAAGGCATCGCCTTTGGGCTTTTCGCTAAAGGAGAGAATGCGCCCCTGCTCGTTGATTTTGATCAGTCCAAAATCCGATGCTCGCTTCTCGTCCATCGGCAGCACTGAAATCGTGATATCAGCGTTGGTTTCCCGATGGCGGCGAACAAAGTCGGAGTAGTCCATCCGATAAAGATGGTCGCCTGACAAAATCAGGTATTCATCGACATCCCATTCCTCAAACAGCCAGATATACTGCCGCACGGCATCTGCCGTTCCCTGGAACCAATTGGGGTTTTCTGGCGTTTGCTGCGCTGCCAGAACTTCGACAAAGCTTTCCTGGAAACTCGTGCCGTTGTAGGTTCGGGAAATGTGTCGGTTCAGCGAAGCAGAGTTAAACTGCGTCAGAACGTAGATCTTGTAAATTTCCGAGTTAATGCAATTACTGACTGGAATATCAATCAGCCGATATTTCCCAGCAAGGGGAACAGCAGGCTTTGCCCGAAGTTTGGTGAGCGGGTAGAGACGGGTACCAGCACCCCCACCCAGAATGATTGCTAAAACTTTTTTCACGACAACCTCTTAACCGCTGATTAACACACCATTTTTCCTCAACTACAGTGTCTAACTGTCGGTAGCAGTTGGCAATAGTCTAAAGGGATAAGATTATCCTATGGAATTTAGATTTTTCTTCAACACTGCCTTAATTCATGCAAACGCTCCTTCCCTCGCTCCCAAAAATTCTGCGTCAGCGGAGACAGCAGCTTGCTCAGCAGGTTAATTTTCCGGTTGTCCTATGGTCTGGGCGGCAGAGTTCGCGCAATTTTCCGGCAAATCACTTTCCGTTTCGCGCCAGCAGCCATTTTCTTTACTTTGCAGGGATGCCGATCGAGAATGCGGCGATTCGGCTGGAGGGCGGCAGACTGGAACTGTTTGTCGATGACCCTACCCCGGCAAGCATCCTCTGGCATGGAGAAACGGTGCGCCGGGATGAGCTAGCGGCCCAAATTGGCGCAGATGCTGCCTATCCGTTCGCGAAGCTTCAATCCAGAGTTCACGATGCGGCGACGATTCCCGTGCAAGATGCTGCCACTCAGCTTCAGCAGTCCCAGATCCTCGATCGCATGATAGCTTCGACAAACCAGCTTCAAGAGCGCGATCGATTGCTGGCAGAAGCGATCGTCCAGATCCGGCTGATCCACGATGCGGGGGCAATTGCCGAACTGCGTAAAGCCGCAGCCGTCAGCGTTGAGGCACATTGGGCAGGCATAATCGCCACGCGTCAGGCAAAAAATGAGGCACAGGTTCGCGCTGTGATGGAAAGCGTGATTCTATCGCACAATATGACCCCGGCTTACGGCAGTATTGTCACGGTTCAGGGCGAAGTGCTGCACAACGATCGCTATCACCATCCTTTGAAACCCGGCGATTTGTTGCTGGCAGACGTGGGCGCAGAGGCGGAGTCCGGCTGGGCATCGGATGTTACACGCACCTGGCCAGTTTCGGGCAAATTCTCACCGACACAGCGCGATCTGTATCAGGTGGTACTGGCAGCGCACGATCGCTGTATTGAGGCAGTTCGTCCGGGGGTGGAATATCGATCGATTCATCTGCTAGGCGCAAAGGTGCTGGCAGAAGGACTGGTCGAACTGGGCATTTTCAAAGGTCAACCCGAAGATTTGGTGGAACAGGATGCCCACGCGCTGTTCTTTCCGCACGGGATTGGGCATCTGCTCGGACTGGATGTGCATGACATGGAAGACCTCGGCGATCTGGCAGGTTATGCGCCTGGAAGAACTCGCAGCGATCGGTTTGGCTTGGGCTATTTACGGCTCGATCGAACCTTGCAGGCCGGCATGGCAGTGACGATCGAACCCGGCTTCTATCAAGTTCCGGCAATTCTCAATGACCCAGAGCGGCGTGAAACCTACCGGAATGTGGTGAACTGGGAGCGGCTCAATCAGTTTGCCGACGTGCGGGGAATTCGGATTGAGGATGATGTGCTAGTAACCGAAAACGGCTCTGAGGTGCTGACGGCTGCTTTGCCGACTCAAATTGAAGCGATCGAGCAAATGCTAGCGAACCCATAACGCGCTGTGTTGCTTAATGCTGAACCTCTAGATTTCCCGTGGAATAGGCATCGGGTCTAATCCAATAAATCAGCCGCTCACGTCCGCTCATCTTCTAGGAGTGATGCACAAGTCACACAGATACATAAGTCGCACAGATACATAAGTCGCACAGATACATAAGTCGCACAGTCGGTTCACTGCTTTTATGGATCGCTTTTATCGCACTTTTTGCATCCGCAACTGGCAACCTGCCGATCGCCAAACTGCCGCCGATCTGATTGCTTCTGTTCTCACCGAGTACGGGCTGGGATGTGAACCCTGTGGGGCAGATCAGGATGTGCTGAACGTGGAGCAAGCCTACTGGAAAACCGGGGGCGAATTTTGGGTGGTCGAGCAAGCGGATCGCCTCGTGGGGACTGCTGCCTTTTATCCGATCGCCAGGGGGAACCAGGCGGTTGAAATTCGCAAAATGTATTTGCTTCCCGCAGTGCGGGGACAGGGGCTCGGACGGTTTTTGCTGCAAGCGTTAGAAGCCACGATCGTCACCCAGGGCTATGAGGAAATCTGGATCGAAACGGCAACCGTGCTGAAGGAGGCAGTTCAGCTTTACGAAAACAGCGGTTATCAGGCTACGACAGGCGTTGAAACGGCAAGATGCGATCGAGTTTACGTGAAGCGAATCAGACAGCACTGAGCAAATTCGATGCAGTTCATTAAAAATACTTATACTCTTTTACTCTTTCTATCCAGAAGTACAAGTCTTAATCAGCAATCTTCTGTCAAAGTTAAGCTGATGAAGCGCATGGGAGATTGGGACTAATGAAACGGAATCTATTCATACTGGGACTGCCGATCGTGGCTGGACTGAGCCTGACCCTAGCAAGCTGCGGCGGCTCTGCCGAACAAGAAGGCGGACTGCAACAGCCCGGAGCAGCTCCAACCCAGATCACGGACGATGAAGAAGACAATAACGTACCGGGTAAGGTGACTGACCAGGACGAAGATGAAAACGAAGACAACGAAGACGGCGAAAACAACAACGACGAATAGGAACCTTTTGAATCGCCTGCCTCTCCCCCAGCCTAGGACGTAAGCGATCTTTTAATCCTGCCCTCTACCAGCAGATCAGACCCGATTACCCCATCGGGGGAACTGCTCTGTATCGCCTGCCACTTCACGTCTTCTAGCTCGATCGCCTCGGTCATTCGCTCGAAGCCCAGATCGCCGACCGGAGAAGGAGCCGCCGCACCGCCAATCAGCTTGGGGGCAATAAAGGCAAGGATTTTTTGCACTGACCCGTCTCGAATGGCAGCCGCCGCCAGCGTACCGCCGCATTCCCACAGCACCGAGAGGAAGCCGCGATCGAATAAATTTGCCATTACCGCAGCCGGAGAAAGATTGGGCACTTCGACCACCTCTACGCCGCGATCGCTCAGGAACTGCTGAAAATCTGGCTTTGCTCCGGCTTCGGTAAAAACAACGGTGGGGGCTTCTGTCATCTTCCAGAGTTGGGCGACTCTGGGGAGGTCGAGCGATCGGCTCATCACCACCCGCAGCGGATTGTGTCCCTGTCCGTGGCTGGTCAGCAAAGGATTATCCTGCCGAACTGTGTTGCCGCCGATAATCACTGCATCACAGCCTGCCCGCAGGAAATGCACCTGCTGCCGCGATTCGGGTCTGGTGATCCAAGCACTGTGTCCGGTGGTAGTGGCAATCTTGCCGTCTAGCGTCATCCCATACTTTAAAGTTCCCAGCGGACGCTGATGCAGAATGCGATAGATAAATGCCTCATTGAGTTGGCGACAGGCAGCTTCTTCCACGCCTACCACCACGTCGATTCCGGCATTTCGCAGGCGATCGACTCCCGCCCCTGACACTTTAGGATTGGGGTCAATCATCCCCACCACGACTCGGCTCACTTTGGCGGCAATCAGAGCATCAGCACAAGGCGGAGTGCGTCCAAAGTGGCTGCACGGCTCCAGGTTGACATACACTGTTGCTCCCTCGGCTCGATCGCCTGCCGCTCTCAGGGCAAATACTTCCGCATGGGGCTGTCCGGCTCCTGGATGAAACCCTTCCCCCACAATTTCCCCGTCTTGCACGACGACCGAACCCACCATCGGATTCGGCGCAGTTTGTCCCCTGGCTTGTCGCGCTAGCTCAAGACATCGCTGCATCGTGTGCCGATCGAGCAGATCGCCTGTATCATGAAACATCAAATCGTTTGCAGGAGGGTCTTGAGTCATCGCATTATCTGCTCCTTACTCTGGAGAGCTTTTTACTGCTCACAAAATATCTTGACGATTCTTGATAATTCTTTGATTGAAGGGAAGTGAGAATGGGCACTTTAGGGTCGTTCCAGCTCAATTGATGCAGAAGGGTTGCTGCTTGCTGATTTGAGGCACTTCCACCCAGGTTTTAACCAGCGCTCCATCCTCTTACGGCGATCGCTTTTAGCAAATCAATCTGAATCTGGCGATCGATTCTAGTTCCAGGCTGGGGCACGGCTACTCCAACGGTAGCAAGAATGGGATGAAACATCACTACTGATAGAGTTTTCTCCCGCTTAAACTCACCAAAACGATAAATCCCATGAAAATCGGGAAATCCGTATAGTAATTGAGCAAGCATTCGTTAGAATTTATCCCAATGCTGTCGCTACCCCCCAATTCCCCTTATCTTGGAACTCCCTTGATTTCTTGCCTCCTCCAACTAAACCTGCTCCGCTAAATTTACCGCTTCAATTCTCTTCTTTCCGGTCATTACTCCTTTCACAGATTCCCCAAGTTCATGACTGCTGTGCCTGCTCCTCGCCAGCCCTCCCAATCGTCTGACTTCCCTGGTGGCTCCTCGTCGCCAGCAGACATTACGCCTGTCTTTGCGCTGAAGGAGCTGGTTTCGCGGCTGCACCGGGAGCAAAACAAAATCCAGGACTTGCTGAGTTCGCTAGGGTTTGCGCTTCGCAGTTTCAAAAACCTGAACCAGTTTCTCGAACTGACGCCCCTGATTGCGGCAAGAGTTACCGATGCCGATGGGGGTGCGCTGGTGCTGTTTAAGCCTAACGGTCAAATGCGGCTGGAGCGGCTTCACTGTCAAGACAATCAGTGCCAGGATGTAAAGGTGGCGATCGAGACTGCAACCCGTCAGCTCACGGCGGTCGCTAATGCCCACTACAACGGCAAAATCACTGCAATTCCGAACCGCACTGCGACGCTGGATTATCACGTTAATCATTTCTTAGGAACCTCGGTTCAGCTTTTTGGCACGGCAATTCTGACGAAAAACGTGGAGCGAGGCAGGCTCTATGTTTTCAGCCGCGACCCCGACTACACCTGGACAGAAACCCGCCAAAAGCTGGTGCGCCTGGTCGCTGACCAAACCGCCGTAGCGATCGAAAACGACGAACTCACGGTCGAACTGCGGAAAAAAGAAAGGCTCGATCGCGAACTCGAAATCGGCGCAGAAATTCAGTATCAGCTTTTGCCGCGCCAGTGTCCGATGATCGACGGTCTATCGCTGGCGGCCCGGTGCAAAACCGCAAACCGGGTAGGCGGTGACTATTACGATTTCATCCCGGCGAAGTATGACCAGATTCGCAAAACAAAATCGGGACAAATCGAGTCAGATAAGTGGAGTGTGGCGATCGGCGATGTGATGGGCAAGGGGGTTCCCGCCGGACTGATTATGACCATGCTGCGGGGAATGCTGCGGGCAGAAGTGCTCAACGCCCACTCGCCGTCAAAGATTTTGCAGCACCTGAATCATGTGATGTATGCGGATCTGGAGAACTCTAACCGCTTCGTGACACTGTTTTACTCAGAGTACGACAAGCAGACCCGCACCCTGTCTTTTAGCAATGCTGCCCATCACCCGCCCCTGCTCTGGCAGGCAGCCACCGGAGCGATCGTCCGCCTTGACACGATCGGAATGCTGATCGGACTCGATATGGACAGCAAATACCACGAAAACAAGGTTCAGCTTCAGCCCGGAGACACCATCATCTATTACACCGATGGCTTCACCGACGCGTCAAACCAGCAGGGCGAACGCTTCGACGAGGGAAATCTGATGCGCCATTTCCAGTGGGCGTGCCGTCACTGCGAAACCCCCCAGGCAATCCTGGAATATCTCTTCGATCAGGTACAGCGTTTTGTGGGAGCCGATCGAACCAATGATGATGATATGACGCTCATTGTGATGCAGGTTAAGCCAGAGCAGAGCCAGGCGGAGGGTTAGTCTCACTCCCAGTCTGCTTACGACAGATCAGAACTTACGTTATCAACAGAACTTGCAGCAAGCTGGAATAGCAGTCATTGTTCTCGTAGCACCCAGCAATAGACTCCCTAATCTCGTTCCTCTCATAGCAAATGTTCGTGACGTGCTAGACATCATTGCTCTGGGAGAAGTAACGGAAGTTACTCAGGAAACATCAGCGTAAACAGCCACGGGAACGCGCTTATAAGCAGGAGTACCTGACTTAGGATCAATTTTTGCCTTAAAAATGACATTCACTTCCGGGTAAAACATCATTGCTGCGCCTGCTCGAATGCCGCCGAAGATAATTTCGACATTTTCCAGTTTTCCGGCATCGCCCTGGACTGTGACGCGCTGGTGTTCCTCGAACCCTGCTTTGGCTGCGTCCGATCGATTCATCAAGATACAGTTGCGGTGAGGCATTCCGCGATATTTGTCTCCTGGTTTATAAACGACGGTGTTGTGCTGCGAGTAGCTTCTGCCCGTGCCCAAAATTAAGATCATTGCCTGTTTCGTCTGAAGAATTCCAAAGTCTTGCAGCGTGGGCAGCATGAGTTGGGGAAGGGGTGTAGTAAACATTGCAGCTTTGCCGGAAGCAGTGGCAAACGTGGGCTGATCGAAGACCCGGTTGGCGATCGTAAATTCGGTTTGGGTGTCGTCCATCAAGGCGATCGCTTCATAGCCGGGAATGGTTTGGGCGATGAGTTGGCGCACGTAGCGAGTGTCCTGCAGTTTGCGCCAGTTGATGGGATTTGTACCGTGAATACGGTGGGCAATTTCGGTCAACAGTTCCACTTCGGAGATCAGGTCTGCGTCGTGCAAATGGCTTTTGCCTTCGTCGTTAAGCCGCACGAAACTGTTGCCAGATTCGGTGGTTGTTTGGTGGGGATTCTCAAAGCGGTTGAAGACAGGCAGGATCAGGGTGTTTTGCCGCGCTAATCCGTGGAAGTGCCCCAGGTTGGGCTTGGTTGCGACATAGAAAATGGTGTCGATGTTGCCGAGGGCACGTTTTGCCTGATGCAGATCGGGATTTGCCGCGTAAAAATTGCCGCCGAGACAAAGCAGCATATCGACTCGATTGTGGTCAGCGGCTTCCATCAGCGCACGAGCATCGTAGCCCTGAACGCGACTGAGCGATCGTCCAAGCAGTTTTTCTAAGGCCTGCTGAATTTCCTGCCGCAGGCGCACTGTGACGCCCATCGAGCCAAAACCCTGCACATTAGAATGTCCCCGGATTGGCATTGTGCCTGCACCCGGTTTTCCGGCATTGCCGCTTATTAAGGCAGTATTGGCGATGCTGAATACGTTATCCGTGCCGTTGCTATGGTGGGTGATGCCCATTGCCCAGGCAAAAACGACCGCTTTTGAAGTACCAATCATCTGCGCGGCAACCTGGATTTCTGCCCGATCGATTCCGCAGATAGAGGTAATGGTTTCCCAGGAAGTCGATCGCGCCTGATCTACGACCGCTTCCCACCCTTCGGTGTGTGCCTTGAGGTAATCCCACCGCACAAGGTTTTGCTCAATCAGGGCTTTTTGTATGCCTACCAACAGAGCCGTATCGCTGCCGGGAACAGGCTGAAGGTAAAGCGAAGAAATTTCTGATCCACCGCTTAAAAGCGACTTTATTGGGTAAGCAGGCGAAGCGAATTTCACCAAGCCGACTTCAATCACGGGATTGATCACAATCACCTTGCCACCCCGATCGCGGATCTGAATCAGCTCATTCATCAATCGCGGATGGTTTGCCGGAGCATTCGAGCCAATCAGCACCACACAATCGCTCTGCTTCAGGCTTTCCAGACTCACCATCGACGTACCGGAACCAAACATCTGCTTCAGTCCCACCGTGGAAGGCGCATGACACAAATCCGAGCAGTCCGCCAGATTGTTCGACCCCATTGCCCGCAGCATTAACTGCAACAAAAACGCTGCCTCATTCGACGATCGCCCGGAACTGTAGGACGCAACCCGCTCTGACGGCTGCCGAAATGCCGTTTCTGCAATGTTAAACACTTCATCCCAGGAAATGCGCTCGTAGTGCGACTGTCCCGCCCGCAAAATCACCGGAAAACTTAAACGTCCCAGGCGATCGGCTTCCAGCGAAGTGAGCCGCTGAAGTTCGGCAACACTGTACTGATCAAAGAAATGGGGCGTAAGTCCGGGCTGAAGTTCGGCAACGATCGCCTCGACGCTTTTCATACATCGCTGCACTTTTTCGCCCAGTTCGTTCGTGAAGCCGCCTTTTTGTCCGCCCGTACCCCAGGCGCAAGAGAGGCAGGCACTTTTGTGGGTCAAGGTCTGCCACAGTTTCACACCCTCTGGAGACAGCGTTTTTTCTGCCCAGTATTGAATGATGGGAAATCCGCCGCCTGCCTCAGGCACATCCGAGTCGATCGATGAAGCAGACAATGGGCCAGCTCCGGTTTCGGGCTTTGGGGCATCCATTAGCATTCACTCCAAACCGTTTACAGTGAAACGACGATTACCGCTCAGGGGGAACTGCTTCGCATCGCTCTATCTGAAAAGTAGCCGATTCCCCCCACGGACGGTAGCGTGAAAGATTACAAATTCTGACAGCCGCAATCAGCACATTACGACAAAGAGCCGATCGAATGGCTCGCTTGCTAGGCAGATTCGAATGCTAGGCTGAAATGTTATGAACCTCCGACCGTTTGCGGATGAGCAGCGATCGGAAAATCTCTACAATAATAAAAAGAGTAAAAATCAACCGAGTAGAAACCAACGAGAGCGGAATGACCAGCCAACTGTATGACGTTGTTGTAATTGGGGGAGGCGTTGCGGGAACTGCCCTGCTATATTCGCTGGCAAAGTTTACCGACCTGAAGCGAGTTGCGCTGGTTGAAAAATATAGTGGCGTGGCAGCAGTAAACTCCAAGGCGACGAACAATAGCCAGACTATTCACTGCGGAGATATTGAAACCAACTACAGCCTGGAAAAGGCGTTGAAAGTGCGGCGATCGGCGCAGATGGTAGTGCGCTACGGCGCAGAATTGTCTGATGAGATGCGCGATCGGGTGATTTACAAGTTTCCCAAGATGGTGCTGGGTGTTGGTTCCCAGGAGTGTGAATTTTTGCGGCAGCGATACGAGCAGTTCAAGCCCCACTTCACTGGAATGAGTCTGCTCGAAAAATCCCAGATTGCCGAAGTCGAACCCCATGTGGTGCAGGTCAATGGACAAGCTCGACCAGAAGAACTGGTGGCGATCGGGATTCAGGATGAATATACCGCGGTGAACTACGGGGCACTATCGCAGTCGTTTGTCGAGCTGGCGCAAACCGTCGAAGGCAAAACGATCGACCTGAAGCTGGGTACGCTAGTGCAGGCGATCGAAACGGCAGGAGCGAATTACCGCATTGTCACGCCCAATGAAACGCTGACCGCTCGCTTTGTTGTGGTTTCTGCAGGGGGACACAGCCTGCTGTTTGCTCACAAAATGGGCATTGGGCTGGAATATTCCTGTCTGCCGATCGCGGGTAATTTCTACTTCACGCCGCAAGTGCTGAACGGTAAGGTCTACACGGTGCAGAACGACAAGCTGCCCTTTGCCGCGATTCACGGCGATCCTGATGTCACGGTTCCCGGCAAAACGCGCTTTGGTCCGACTGCGCTGCCCATGCCCCTGCTGGAGCGATATGACTGGAAAACTGCCTTCGATTACCTGCAAGTGCTGCGGCTCGATTCAACCGTGATGGCAGTGCTATGGGATTTGTTCAAAGTGCGGGACATTCGCAATTACATCTTCAAAAACATGGCGTTTGAAATGCCCGTGGTCGATCGCCGCCTGTTCCTCCAGGATGTGCGAAAGATTGTGCCTTCGTTGCAGCTTGAGGATCTGGAGTTTGCTCGCGGCGTGGGCGGCATTCGTCCGCAGTTAATCGATCGCACCCAGCGCAAGCTGATTTTGGGACAGGCAGAAATCGATCCGGGCAATGGTATTCGGTTCAACATCACGCCTTCTCCGGGTGCAACCACCTGTTTGGGCAACGCCGAGCACGACATTTTGCGAATTCAAGAGCACCTGGGCTGTGAGTTCGATCGATCGTGGTTTGAGGCGGAGACGGTGGCAGCCTAGCAGAGCGGTGGATTGGGGGCGAGTGGGTGGCTGAGTGAAGCTGAAGCGTGCCATGATTCTTGGGAATACTGCACGCAAACCCTCAGGAGCCTCTTGAGAAACCGATGAACCTTAAGAATCTCATCTTTACTGTCTTACTTGTCTTTGTGCCCATTTCGGTTCTTGCCGACGCGCTGCACTGGGGAGCACTGGTGATTTTTATTAGTGCCTGTCTGGCGATCCTGCCCCTGGCAGCCTGGATGGGAACTGCAACTGAAGAAATCG
This sequence comes from Cyanobacteria bacterium FACHB-502, assembly GCA_014695325.1. Classification (GTDB taxonomy): domain Bacteria; phylum Cyanobacteriota; class Cyanobacteriia; order Elainellales; family Elainellaceae; genus Leptolyngbya_A. The sequence continues at coordinate 948,757 of JACJNZ010000039.1, forward strand.
CGATCGTCACTGGGCCCTCGATCGGCGGTTTGCTAAACGCGACCTTTGGCAATGCTACAGAGCTAATCATCGCGCTGGTTGCCCTGAAAAGCGGTGTTGTAAACGTGGTCAAAGCCAGCCTCACGGGGTCGATTATCGGCAATTTGCTGCTGGTGATGGGCTTCTCGATGCTGCTGGGTGGACTGCGCCACAAAGAACAAAGCTTTGAGCCAACGATCGCCCGCATTAATGCTTCAACAATGAATTTGGCAGTGGTGGCAATGCTTTTGCCGACGGCAGTGGACTATACCTCTCCGAGCATTGATCAACTGACGCTGCAAAAGCTGTCGATCGTGGTTGCCATTGCGCTGATCACGGTGTATCTGCTCACGCTGCTGTTCTCGATGAAAACGCACAGCTATCTATATGATGTGGGGATTGCCGAAGAAGAAGGAGAAGGACTCGTCCCCGAAGGCAAAAAACCCAATCTGCTGCTATGGGTGGGGGTGCTGCTGGTTGTGACCGTTCTGGTGGCGATCGAGTCAGAAATACTGGTTGGTTCCCTAGAGGAAGCCACAAAACAGCTAGGGCTGACCGAACTGTTTACCGGAATTGTGCTGCTGCCGATTATTGGCAATGCGGCAGAGCATGCAACAGCGGTGGTCGTTGCCGTGAAAAACAAGATGGATCTGGCAGTTTCAGTCGCCGTGGGATCGAGTCTGCAAATCGCGCTGTTTGTTGCCCCCGTGCTGGTGATCGCAGGCTATTTCTGGGGACAGCCGATGGATCTCAACTTTAATCCGTTTGAACTGGTTTCCGTTGCAGTGGCAGTGTTTATTGCCAATTCGGTCAGTGCCGATGGGCGATCGAACTGGCTGGAAGGAACGCTGCTGTTAGCGACTTACGTGGTGATTGGGGCAGCGTTTTTCTTTCATCCTTAAAGCTTTCATCCTTAAAGACGCTACTCTACCGAGCCTATTCCGACTGAGGAGACTGGAGATCCGCCAGCAGCAGATTAATTCGTTCTGCAACATCTGCTCTCCCTTCTGGCGGAGCGTCGCGCAGAAAAACATCGATAATAAACCAGCGACAAAGCAGCGGATCGATCGGAACCAAATGCAAGATGACTTGATTTAAGACTTCCGTCAGCAGCGTGTCGGGAAGCCGATGCAATTCATCCCGAATCACAATCGCCTCTTCTAAATCATGGGTTTGTCCGACTTTTAAAACCGCTTTGACCACAGCCTCAATCAGATGATTGAAATCTTCAGTGTTAAGGGTTTCGTTAAAAGGCTGATTTGACAAGCAACAATTCCTTGATTCGCTTAATGATTCAAACCGAGTGCTGACCGATCGGGAGCACTTTCCTCAGCTTTATGTCCTTAGCTTAATCTAAGAGAATGTTTAAAAAGTATCAAAAGTGCTGGGTTGTCCCCATACCCCCAAATGCTGAGGAACTTTGAGCGTGAGGAGAGATGGCTCGGTTCCCCTCAAAGTTAATTCCGTATCGGGGATGGTTCGGGTAACAGCAATCGCTTTTCAACCCTCCTCTTAATCCATGCCACCAATTTTTTTCGCTATGAATTAAACGCTAACGAAGATTAAGCTTTTGATTCAGCAGTGAAAGAGCAAACTTTTGAGAGCAGAATCGAGAGCAGAGTTGAAATTAAAATTTGGGCTATCACAAATAATAGCTGCGCCTCAATCAGCGTCCTCTAGCCTAAGGTAGAGTAAAGACAAAGTTACGCCCATAGGTAGAAGCGATCGACCTGAACGAAGCAGGGATAATGAATCGATGTATGCCTGTGGCAGGACTTCTAGCCAGTGACGTACTCATCCTGACCTACCGCGAAAGTTACACCCGCTATGACCACCGCTTCTCGCACCCCCAATTCCGATACCCTCGATCTCCAGCAGCTCCTCAAAACGCTGGTTGAAATAAAAAAGGGTAATTTCTCTGCTCGGATGCCACTCGACCAGACCGGTATTGCAGGCAAGATCGCCGATACGCTCAACGACATCATTGAGATGAATGAGCACATGGCAACTGAACTGGAACACATTAGCCAGGTGGTTGGTAAGGAAGGCAAAATTAGCGAACGCGCCTCGCTCCAGAATGCGAAGGGAGCATGGAAGGCATCGATCGGCTCGGTCAATGCGCTGATCACTGATCTGGTGCAGCCGATGACTGAAACCACGCGAGTAATTCGGGCGGTTGCCACTGGAAACTTGACGCAGACAATCGCCACCGAAATTGACGGCAAACGGCTGCAAGGCGAGTTTCTGCAAACGGCTCAAATCGTCAACACGATGGTGGATCAGCTCAACTCCTTTGCTTCAGAAGTAACACGGGTGGCGCGGGAAGTAGGAACTGAAGGAAAACTCGGCGTGCAGGCAGATGTGCCCGGAGTAGCGGGAACCTGGAAGGATTTGACCGACAGCGTAAACTCGATGGCAGGCAACCTGACCGCACAGGTACGAAACATTGCTGAAGTAACAACGGCGGTGGCAAACGGAGACCTCTCTAAGAAAATCACCGTGGATGTGAAAGGCGAAATCCTGGAGCTGAAAAACACCATTAACACCATGGTGGATCAGCTCAACTCGTTTGCTTCAGAAGTAACACGGGTAGCGCGGGAAGTAGGAACTGAAGGAAAACTCGGGGTACAGGCAGATGTACGCGGAGTAGCGGGAACCTGGAAGGATTTGACCGACAGCGTAAACTCGATGGCAGGTAACCTGACCGCACAGGTACGAAACATTGCTGAAGTGACAACGGCGGTGGCAAATGGGGATTTGTCGAAGAAAATCACTGTAGATGTGAAAGGCGAAATCCTGGAGCTGAAAAATACGGTCAACACGATGGTGGATCAGCTCAACTCGTTTGCTTCAGAAGTAACACGGGTGGCGCGGGAAGTCGGAGCAGAAGGAAAACTGGGCGGACAGGCGCAAGTTCGCGGAGTAGCCGGAACCTGGAAAGACCTGACCGACAGCGTGAACTTCATGGCAGGCAGCTTAACCGCACAGGTACGAAACATCGCCGAAGTAACAACGGCGGTGGCAAACGGAGACCTCTCCAAGAAAATCACCGTGAACGTGAAAGGTGAAATCTTGGAGCTGAAAAACACCATTAACATCATGGTGGATCAGCTCAACTCGTTTGTGTCTGAAGTGACGCGAGTGGCGCGGGAAGTGGGAACCGAAGGAAAGCTTGGCGTGCAGGCGCAAGTTCGCGGAGTAGCCGGAACCTGGAAAGACCTGACCGACAGCGTGAACTTCATGGCAGGCAACCTGACCGCACAGGTACGAAACATTGCTGAAGTGACAACGGCGGTGGCAAATGGGGATTTGTCGAAGAAAATCACCGTGGATGTGAAAGGCGAAATCCTGGAGCTGAAAAACACCATTAACACCATGGTGGATCAGCTTAGTTCCTTTGCCTCGGAAGTAACACGGGTGGCGCGGGAAGTGGGTTCTGAAGGAAAACTCGGGGTACAGGCAGATGTACGCGGAGTAGCCGGAACCTGGAAAGACCTGACCGACAGCGTGAACTTCATGGCAGGCAGCTTAACCGCACAGGTACGAAATATTGCGGCGGTAACAACGGCGGTGGCAAATGGGGATTTGTCGAAGAAAATTACCGTGGATGTGAAAGGCGAAATCCTGGAGCTGAAAAATACGGTCAACACGATGGTGGATCAGCTCAACTCGTTTGCTTCAGAAGTAACACGGGTGGCACGGGAAGTGGGTTCTGAAGGAAAACTCGGCGTGCAGGCGGAAGTAAAAGGCGTAGCCGGAACCTGGAAAGACCTGACCGACAGCGTGAACTTCATGGCAGGCAGCTTAACCGCACAGGTACGAAACATCGCCGAAGTGACAACGGCGGTGGCAAACGGAGACCTCTCCAAGAAAATCACCGTGGATGTGAAAGGCGAAATCTTGGAGCTGAAAAACACCATTAACACCATGGTGGATCAGCTCAACTCGTTTGCCTCGGAAGTAACACGGGTGGCACGGGAAGTGGGAACCGAAGGAAAACTCGGGGTGCAGGCATACGTCCGCGGCGTGGGTGGAACCTGGAAGGATTTGACTGATAACGTGAACTCAATGGCAGGCAACCTGACCGCACAGGTACGAAACATCGCCGAAGTGGCAACGGCGATCGCGAACGGGGACCTCTCCAAGAAAATCACCGTGGATGTGAAAGGTGAAATTCTCGATCTGAAAAACACCATTAACACCATGGTGGATCAGCTCAGTTCCTTTGCCTCGGAAGTAACACGGGTGGCACGGGAAGTAGGAACCGAAGGCAAGCTGGGCGGTCAGGCGCAGGTGATTGGCGTTGCAGGAACCTGGAAGGATCTCACTGACAATGTGAACTCGATGGCAAGCAACCTTACAGCCCAGGTGCGAGGCATTGCGCGAGTGGTGACAGCGGTGGCGAACGGAAACCTGAAGCTCAAGCTGATGCTAGATGCCAAAGGCGAAATCGAAACGTTAGCCGACACTATCAACGAAATGATTGACACGCTGGCAACGTTTGCCGAACAGGTTACGACCGTTGCCCGAGAAGTAGGAAGCGAAGGAAAACTCGGTGGACAGGCAAAAGTGCCGGGAGCATCGGGAACTTGGCGCGATTTGACCGATAACGTGAACGAGCTGGCAGCGAATCTAACGACGCAGGTGCGAGCGATCGCCGAAGTAGCAACAGCGGTGACTAAGGGCGATTTGACGCGATCGATTTCCGTCGAAGCAAAAGGGGAAGTGGCAGTCCTCAAAGACAACATCAACCAGATGATTGCCAACCTGCGCGAAACAACGCAGAAGAACACCGAGCAAGACTGGCTCAAGACCAACTTGGCGAAATTCACCCGTATGTTGCAGGGGCAGCGCGACCTTGAAACAGTGTCCAAGCTGATTCTGTCCGAATTGGCTCCGCTGGTTTCGGCGCAACACGGGGTCTTTTACCTGATGGAAGCCAACGAAACCCACACGTCCTATCTCAAGCTGATCAGCACCTACGCCTACAAAGAGCGCAAGCACTTAGGCAACCGCTTCGAGCTAGGACAGGGACTAATCGGGCAGTGCGCTTTAGAAAAGGAGCGCATTCTCCTGACTGAAGTTCCAGCAGACTACATCAGAATTAGTTCTGGACTGGGTGAAGCAACCCCGCTGAATGCGGTTGCGCTGCCTGTTTTATTTGAAGGACAGGTGACTGCGGTGATCGAGCTTGCTTCGTTCTCGCGGTTCAGCGACATTCACTTAACGTTCTTCGACCAGTTGACCGAGAGTATTGCGATCGTCCTCAACACGATTGCCGCTAGTATGCGAACTGAAGAACTGCTGAAACAGTCGCAGTCACTGGCAGAAGAACTGCAAACCCAGCAGAAAGAGCTAACGGGAACCAACCAGCGATTAGAGCAGCAGGCGCAGTCACTCAAAGCCTCGGAGGAACTGCTCAAGAATCAGCAGGAACAGCTTCAGCAAACCAACGAGGAATTACAGGAGAAAGCCGAACTATTAGCCGTTCAAAACCGGGAGGTGGAACGCAAAAATCAAGAAATTGAACAGGCGCGTCGATCGCTGGAAGAAAAAGCCGAACAGCTTGCCCTCAGTTCCAGATACAAATCGGAATTCTTGGCAAATATGTCGCATGAACTGCGAACGCCGCTCAACAGTTTACTGATTCTGGCACGACTTTTTGCCGAAAACAGCGACGGCAACTTAAGCGATAAGCAAATCGAATATGCCCGTACGATTTATTCTGCCGGAAACGATTTACTTGGACTCATCAACGACATTCTGGATTTGGCAAAAATTGAGTCGGGAACGATGTCAATCGAAACAGAGCCAATGTCGATTAATGACTTCCGCAATCACCTCGATCGCACATTCCGCCAGGTCGCCCAGGATCGTAATCTCGAATTTCAGATGAACTTTGATCCGCAGTTGCCGCGCACTTTGTACACCGATGCCAAGCGGCTTCAGCAAGTTCTAAAAAACCTGCTCTCGAACGCCTTTAAGTTCACCGAGCAGGGTCAGGTCAGCCTCAACGTAAGCCTCGCAACGGGGGGCTGGAGTTTTGATAAAGAAACGCTGAATCGTGCCGATCGCGTAATTGCCTTTGCGGTTACTGATACGGGAATCGGCATTGCGCCAGATAAGCAGCAGGTCATCTTCGAAGCGTTTCAGCAGGCAGATGGCACAACCTCCCGGAAGTATGGGGGAACGGGCTTAGGCTTGTCGATTAGCCGAGAAATTACCCGTCTACTAGGCGGTGAAATTCGCCTTAAGAGTGAGCTGGGTTGCGGCAGCACGTTCACGCTTTATCTGCCCCAAAGCGAGGGAGAACGCTGGAGTTTACCGATTCCTACCCTCGCTACCTCATCCTTGCAATCCACGATCGTCCGACCTTCCACGGTGCTAGCAGCAGGGCAACCAGCGACAGCAGGCAATCAGCCCGAACCAATGGCACTGATGCGCGAGCGGGCGATCGAAGACGATCGAGACTCTATTCAACCGGGCGACCTGACCTTGTTGATCGTTGAAGATGACCTGAACTTTGCCGGCATTCTGCTAGATCTGGCACGACAGCAAGGCTTTAAGGGACTGGTCGCCACTCGCGGTAACGTCGGGCTGGAAATGGCACAGCAGCTCAAACCCACCGCAATTATGCTCGATGTTCGCCTTCCGGTTCTCGATGGCTGGATGGTGCTGGATCGGCTGAAGCATCACGCTGACACCCGCCATATTCCAGTCCACATGATGTCGGTAGAAGAGGGATTGCAGCGCAGTTTGCGGCAGGGAGCAATCGCGTATCTGCAAAAGCCTGTTAACAGCGAGTCATTGCTCAACGCCCTGGCAAGCATTAAGGAGTTTGTCGAGCGTCCGATGAAAAATTTGCTGATCGTCGAAGATGATGACGTTCAACGCCAAAGCCTGGTTGAACTGATTGGCAATAGCGACGTAGCAATTACCGCGATCGGCACAGGTGCAGAAGCGCTTGAGACATTGCGATCAGGTCACTTTGACTGCCTCGTGCTCGATCTGGGACTACCCGACATGGATGGGTTTGCCTTCCTTGAGCAGATTAAACATGACTCCAGCCTGGCCCACTTGCCGATCATTATCTACACCGGAAAAGATCTATCGGCTCAAGAAGAACGGGAACTCCGAGGCATTTCTGACACGATCATTCTTAAGGATGTCCGATCGCCCGAACGTCTGCTGGATGAAACTGCCCTCTTCCTGCATCGGGTTCAGGCAGACCTACCAGACCTTCAGCGACAAATGCTGGAACGATCGCAGCAGCAAGATCCAACGCTGGCAGGCAAAAAAATTCTCATTGTCGATGATGACGTGCGGAATATTTTTGCCCTCACCAGTGTATTAGAACGCTATCAAATGGAGATTCTGTACGCTGAAAACGGTCGAGAAGGCATTAGCGTATTACAAAATCACCCGGATCTTGATTTGGTGTTGATGGATGTGATGATGCCCGAAATGGATGGGTATGAAACGACGCAAGCCATTCGGGAAATTCCCCAATTCGCTCATCTGCCTATCATTGCGTTAACGGCAAAAGCCATGCGCGGCGATCGGGAAAAATGCATCGAATCGGGAGCTTCGGACTACATCACTAAACCTGTTGAAACCGATCAGCTCTTGTCTGTACTTCGGGTTTGGCTCCACCAATAATCCAACTGCTTTATCAGGAACCTTTATGCCCGTCCTTATGCAGCTTGCCGAACTTGAGGATCTCGAAATTCAGCTTCTTTTAGAGGGAGTGAATCGCTACTATGGCTTCGACTTTCGAAGTTACTCGAGCGCGTTAATTAAACGTCAGATTCGAGATCTCATTCAAACCGACAAGCTGCCCAACATCTCTCGACTGCAAGAAAAGATTTTGCATGAACGTGCCTATATGGAGCGTTTTTTGCTGAATCTGTCTGCAAATCGTACAGGGATGTTTCATGACCCCAGCTTTTACCTGGCATTTAGAACTCAGGTTGTGCCGCTGCTGCGAACTTATCCATCCGTTCGGATCTGGTATGCCGGATGCATGACCGGGGAAGAAGTGTATGCAATGGCAATCCTACTGTGGGAGGAGGGCATTTATCCTCGCTGCCGCATCTACGCAACTGATATCAATGAATCTGCTCTCGCTCAAGCACGAACGGGCGTTTTTACCCTTGGACGGACACAGGAGTATGCACTCCTCTATCAACAGGCAGGGGGAGAACAACTGCTTTCGGAGTACTATACAGTTAGAAACGATAGTGCAATCGTCCACTCATTTCTAAAGGAGAACCTTGTCTTCGCAGCCCACAACCTAGTGACGGATGCTTCTTTTAATGAATTTAATGTCATTCTCTGTCGCAATGTTTTAACCTTCTTAAATTCTGAGCTTCAGGCAAAGATTCATCAGTTATTCCACGACAGTTTAGGGAGATTTGGGATTCTAGGCTTGGGACAGCAGGAAAGCTTGAAGTTTTCACCGTATCAGCAGTGCTATGAGCTATTCGATCCTCAAGCACAGCTCTATCGGAGAATTGCCTGATCACCAAGCGACCGTGATTGTCAAGGGTAAATTAGGGATGACTCAACAAATCCACCATGTATTATCAACTCCTGCTTCTTCTCTAATCACGCCGGAATCGAAAGTGAATGTCCTCCTTGTGGACGATCGCATCGAAAATCTAGTTACGCTAGAGCGTGTATTACAGAGCCTGGGGCAGAACTTGGTCAAAGTGCAGTCGGGAGCTGCCGCATTAAAATATTTACTTCAGCATGATGTCGCTGTGATCCTGCTGGATGTGCAGATGCCCGGTATGGATGGCTTTGAAACAGCAAGGCTCATTCGTCAGCGCGGTCGATCGCAGCACACTCCCATTATTTTTCTAACTGCGTTTGCGGAAAGCGACGATTTGCGCTCTCAGGGCTATACGTTGGGCGCAGTCGATTATTTATATAAGCCGATCGAACCTACCATTTTGACTTCTAAAGTCTCTGTTTTTATTGATTTATTCAAAAAGAATCTCGAAGTTCAGCATCAGGCAGCCCAACTGATTGCTCAAAACGCAGAACTTATCCGTGCTCAGGTTGCTCGCCAGCAAGCCGAAGAAGCAAACCGCATAAAAGATGAATTTTTAGCGATCGTCTCTCACGAACTGCGAACGCCCCTGAACTCAATTTTGGGCTGGTCGCAGCTCTTGCTGAAGCGGGAGTTTGAGCCTGCTAGAATGCGACGGGCACTCGAAACGATCGTATACAATGCCCAGGCTCAGGTGCGGCTGATCGAAGACATCCTCGACGTATCTAGGCTGATGCGCGGCAAGGTTGAACTGTCGATTCACCCGATCGACCTACCCTCTTTTATTGAGGCAACCGTAGAATCGATTCGTCCCCAAGCCGAGGTGAAATCGATCCGGCTCGACGTGCAGCTTGATCCGACCGTGGCAAGCGTGAGAGCAGATTCAGTGCGGTTGCGTCAAATTCTCTTGAATTTACTCACCAATGCAATTAAGTTCACCTGCGAAGGCGGAAACGTTAGCTTACAGGTTCGATCGAATGCTAATGGCATAATCAGGCTGCACGTCAGGGATACGGGAATCGGCATCGACCCAGAATTTCTACCTTATATCTTTGATCACTTTCGCCAAGCCGATAGTTCTTCCACTCGCAGCCACGGTGGATTAGGACTCGGACTTGCGATCGTCCGTCAGCTCGTCGAACTGCACAACGGCACAATCGAAGCCCATAGCGACGGCTGCCACCAGGGAACCACGTTTACGGTGCATCTGCCAATCGGCGATCGTCAGCAAGAAGAGATTGCTGAACTTTTACCAGAAATCATGGCATCAACCTGTGAAAGGCTCAGCTCCCTGGAAAGATATGAAGCTCAAGCGTGAGAATTAATGCGGGATGCAATCAATGCGGGACACGATCGAGAATCGACAGCCTATGCTGACAAAAACCCGTATTCTAAAAACCGCATTCTAGCAAGTACCTTTTAATAGGAAAGAAGAACTTTTAACTCGATGTGCCGCTCAGTTCCTCTTGCAGCATCGCCTCATAAAGCTGCGGCAGTCGATCGCTCATGTCGTTTGTTTCAATTCCATAGCCCAAACTAGTCCAGACGGGCGAAAGAATTTGCAGTACTTCTGAAAGCTGTCCCTGTTGCAGCAGCGCAGATAAATCCACTCCCCAGACTTCCGAGTCGCTGAGCCAGCGATAGACCACCTCATCCTGATACTGTGGCTCAAAGCTGTAGTGCTGCCAGAACCAGAGCCCAGACGGATCAGGATGGTATTTTTCTGCCTGCTCTTCCCAGGTGGTGGTAATAAACTGGTAGCGTCCGGCTGCCGTGGTACAGTCGCCCTGATTCACACCAACTGTAATCGGCACACAGCGATCGGGATGCTGGTTAAAATCCTCAAAATGTTCGCCACCAAACAGCAGCGTATAGGGCTTGGGACCGTTCGATTCACTCGCAGAGATCGTTCGCATTAAAGCGCGGATGTAGGGGTCGCCGCCTTGCTTCACGAGGGGCGGGTAGTTGCTGCCGTCTAACTCAAAGCTCGATCGTGGTTTTGAGGGAATAGCATTCCAGAGAATACTGACGGTTCCCAGGGCAATTAACCCTGCCGTTAGCTGGCGCAGCAGCAACCCAACCGAAGAGGGAGACTTTTTGTTTCGCTGGGACAATCGCCCTGAAACGCCATCAGGAATAGAAGACTCAGGAGCAACAGAATCAGAAACAACAGAATTAGGAACAGAAGACTCAGGATGGTTTGAAGTCACAGCTCAATTAAACTTGACCAGGACAAATCTTTCCCATCCTAGCCTAGTCGGGCTGCCTTGAGTTCCTGCCGATCGATCTCCCAATCTATCCACTAAGCCACCCCCGCAAACATCGCCTCATAGGACAAAGCCGGTGCGTCGGGCTTGGCAACAATTTCCACGATTTTATTTTTTGCTTCTGGCTGCGATAAAGCCTCCACACAAACCTGCGCGACTTTCGATCGCGGAATACTGCCATCAAAGAGCGTGTCTGCTTTAGACATAACGATCGCATCGGTATTGTCTTCGTTTTTGAGCCCTCCCGGTCGAACGATCGTGTAGCTCAAGCCGCTTTGCTGCAAATATTCTTCTGCCCGCTTTTTCCACACTAAAATCAGCCAGAACAAATTGAGCGGATGCAGCAGTTGAGAGGTACAGAGCGAAGACACCATGACAAACTGCTGGATTCCCTTCTCCTTTGCCACATCAACAAGATGCTTGGTTCCCTCATAGTCCACCTTGTATGGACCTGTGGGGTCAAAACTGGGGGCGGCTCCCGTCGCAGATAGCACCACCGTACAATCTGCCATCGCTGTCCGCAGAGTTTCTGGTTCCAGCACATCTCCCACCACGCATTCTGCCTCTGGGGGCAAAATTTGCTTTGCCTTATCTAGATTTCGCACCAGTGCTCGCACCGAAATGTTACGGCTCACCAGTTCCTGCACAATCCGCCGTCCGGTTTCACCTGTAGCCCCTGCTACAAACACTTTCATACGCTGCCCCTTTACTAGAAATTAGACGATTGAGTGAGTCGATCGAATCAAACAATTGAATCAGAGAATCGAATTACCTGATGAATGAGTCAAATCCTGAATTTAAGCGATCGACCTTAAATAATGAACTCCGGCTCCTCAGAATTTTACAAGAGTAAATTTGTGGCTTGGCTGCTCCAGTTTAGTGAAAATTCAGTAAATCAGTTACTGGCAATTAACAATCTCTATCAGTCGCTGCTTTTGCGGATGCATTCCGCTGTCGCCCCTGCTAAATCTATGCTTACCAGCTTTCTATCCGTAGATCGATCGAGGGCATCCTTACTCGGACAGGATATGCTAGACAAGATTTTAGTCTCATCTCTCCCCTGACAGACTGTTTGCCTGAGGTTTAAGATCTACAGTCAGAGCGATCGGCAGGATTGTTGAAAGCAACCCTGAGGAAAACTGGAGCGCGTCCTCCTTGAAAGGCGCCGAGAAAGAAGCCGACCTACAGCCAAGATTGCAGGACTATCGCAGGAACGGAGCGTATGCAGTCAAACCCAGCAGAACATTACTCCATTGATGCTTCTCCGATTTTGGAAGCCAGTGCCCACCGGACAGAAGGGCATTCCCTTAATGCGGAGCAGCTTTCCCGACGAGGTCGTCCTACCGAAGATTGCCTCAGCAGCGAGCCAACCCGCTTTCATGGCACGTTTGCCAGCAGCATGGAAATGTATGCCGAAGCGCGAATGGTTGCCCAATACCTGGATGAGCATCGGGAATGGTTTCCGCGCTGTGCTCATCCAATGCAGTCTGAGTCGATCGGGGAAACAGGTTATGCCCTTACCGTCGGTCGATTTGGCGCGTTTGGCTATGATGTCGAACCCAAAGTCGGACTCGATCTACTGCCGCAGCAGGCAGGCATTTATCGCATTGCTACGGTTTCAGTGCCAGGATACGAACCGCCCGGATACGATGTTGATTTTCAGGCAGCCCTTCAGCTTGTCGAAATTGAACCGGATCGGTCGCTTTTTGCGGCAAAAGAGCGGGCACAGCTCCCCGACAAAATTACCCACGTCGAATGGGAACTCGATTTGCAAGTGTTCCTCCACTTTCCCCGCTTCATCCAGGCTTTGCCCAAGTCCCTAGTCCAGTCCACAGGCGATCGTCTCCTGAACCAAATTGTGCGCCAAGTCTCCCGACGACTAACCCAGAAGGTACAAGAAGATTTTCATACCACTGCTGGAGTGCCCTTCTACAAAAAGAAAAAAGGTCTTTAGCGAGCGTCAGAGCAGGCTGCGAGTTGAAGTTTAGGGGGTTAAGTCTCCCCCTAATTCTCCCTAAATGGCTACTGGGTACACACTAAGCGAGTTTATTCGTATTTGAGGTACTGCAGCCCTCTAAATCCCTAATCTTGGGGAATTTCCGAACCCACAATCAGCTCAGTTCCGCCCAGCATTGACCCGTCAGGACGTTCAGAGCCATTTCACCCGCTGGTCAGACTGATCAGTACACAGTCGCTTTAGGAGCTGTATAACCCGCTTACTGAAGAAACACTTCCTGCCAGGTGTAGTTCTCTCTCAGCTGCTCGGTATAAAACTCCCTATAAAAAAGACAAAGTAAGGTAGGGGAAAGTAGCAGGCTCTCTCACTCGCAATTTCTCAACCTGCTCACGCTCTCCTCAAACCTTACTATGGGCAACCTTACTATGGGCGATCGAGGAAAGAAAGCACAAGAACAAAACATACGCCCACTCTCACCTCCCATCCCTTATTCCCTCATCCCCTACATCGGCGCAGCCAAAACTTGTGTCCAATAATGATTCCAGTTCTCAGTGCCCGTATCACTTGGCATAAAGTAATACCCAACTCCGATTTCCCTTAGTTTGGGGTCAAGCAAATTAGCCCGATGTCCGGGACTATTGATCCAGCCTTGCACCACACTGACAGCTGTTGTATGTCCTGCACCAATATTTTCAGCCACCCGCGACCAGCGATAGCCTGCGGCAGTTGCTCGTTGACCGGGCGTAACGCCAGTGGGGCTGGTGTGATCGAAGTAATCCTCCAATGCCATGTTCTGGCTTTGGGTTTGGGCAGCCGTGCCTAACAGCGGATTCAGCGTCACGGGGGGCAAGCCATTTTGACGGCGAAAATCGTTGGTAAGCGACACAATTTGATCGATCACACTCACACTCACAGGCTGGGGTGCGGGTAAGCCAGTTTGCAGCGAGCTGCTGTTAGACGACGCACTGGTTTCAAGATTAAGCTGATAGCGGTTTGCTCCTTGTCCTCCAGCAGAAACCTGGAGGTAATAGGTTCCGGCTGCTAATTGAGAGCGGCTTACCTCTTTTTGCTGAAAACTTATCTGAGCCGATTGCACAATTTCGCCCGTATCAATTCGTCCGTTGAAATTGCGGTCTTGAACTAGCCTTAGGTTTGCTCCCTGCCTAGAGCTTCTAAACTTGATGCGAATGCCGCTGGGCTGTGCTAAATCAAACCGAAATAAATCGCTTGAGTTGCTGGAGTTCACTCGATCGCGAATTGCCGCCGTGCTGGGAATTCCTTTTGCAGCACTGAGGTCAGAAAGAGTTCTACGCATGATTTCTCCTAAAGCAAACGCAAGCTGCGTTCACCGATAGCAAGTTACAGTGAGCGATCGTCTTGCCAAGATTCAGAAGTCAAGGCGCATAGACGAATAAATTTGGGGAAATTGACAAAATAAGAGTTCCTGCAAAGCTTGGGGCAAAGCTCTGAATCGATGTTTGAGCGAAAGGTTGAGTCAAGGATTCCCTGAGTCAGAGATGCAGCCAGGGAATCAACAGGGAATGCAGGAAACGTTGGGGCAAAAGGTCAACAGGGGAATTGCCGTTTCTCAGTCGTCATCAAACAGGGCTAAAGCTGTACTGAGCAGCCCAAGCATCAAAGCTACCCTGATTATTTATACCGCCATTTAGGAAAGTTCCTTGAGTTTGTCCCGCTAGGTAAACCGTGTACGGCGAGTTGAGCGCGGCGTTAGGCGCAGGGTTCACAACGATTAAACTGTACACATCATCGTCCTGCGGCGTACCGACCAGCGTACTGCCGAGCAGCGTTCCCGCCGAATCAAAGGTGGCAAGCCAGCCATCGGACAAGCCGAGTGGGGCATTGCCAAAGAGTGATCCGGTCGTTTCCCCGGCCAAATAAATTCGATCGCGATCGTCGATCGCAATTGCCTGAGATTCGTCAAGCTGAGCCGTCCCAAACTGTTTGATCCATTGGCGAGTGCCATTGGAATCGTACTTCGCCAGAAAGGCATCGCTGCCGCCTGCGCTCGTTTGTCCCGGAAGGGCACCGATCGTATCGCCCGTGATGTAGACATTACCACCGCTGTCAACAACGACTCCGCCCGCTAGATTTGTGCCCGGAGCCTCGATTGTTTGATGCCAGAGCCTTGCTCCATTGCCGTTTAATTTGGCGACAAAGGCATCGCCGCCGGTAAGCGGATCGGTCACATTAGGGGTTAGCGTAGCGTTGGTAATCCCACTGAGGTAGATATTACCTTGAGCGTCGAGCGTGATATCCGTGCCGCTGCTGGAACCTGAAAGCTCATTCAGTTCTACCACCCATTGCTGATTTCCACTGCTGTTGTATTTGGCAATAAAGGCTCGACTGGGCTGACCGAAGCCCGCTACTGGGGGTAAGCCGCGCAGGAAGCCTGTGACATAAACGTTGCCCTGAGCGTCGATCGCAATTCGCGAGGCAGCATCGGCAGCCGGAATAGCAGCACCCGGCGCAACTGGAATATCAGTCGTTGTGGCGATCGTTGCTGACCAAAGCGGTGTTCCATTAGAACCATATTTGACAGCGTAGCCATTGGGATTGGGAACTGGTCCCAGAAAAGGAATAGTCTCTGTTATTACATCAATACCGGAGACATAGTAATTGCCTGCGCTATCGGCGACGATGTCGGCTGCTACATCCGTTCCCGATCGCCCAAACTGTCTCAGGATTGGGGCAGATCCTTCAGTGCTAAGCTGCGCGACATAGCTATCTCGATCGCCTGCATTTGCTCCGCCCAAATTACCGTTGGTAGACCCTGCAACAAAAAGCGTCCCGCCGTTGACTGCAATTCCATAGGCATAGTCATTGGCACTGCTTCCAAACTGACGCACCCAGTTTCGGGTAAAGGACTGAGAAGCGGGTGGGTTCGTTGGCGGCGAAGGCGGGGAAGGAGGAGGAGGCGAAGGTGAAGCAGGAGGAGGAGGCGAAGGTGAAGCAGAAGGGGACGGTGAATCTGTTGGAAGCGGAAGCGGCGTTGCACTAGCCACCAGTCGATAAGCGGTAGAATTTTTGCGGAAGTAGAGCCGCAAATAGTATTCCCCTGCATCCAGCGTCAGGTTTACAGTGTTAGAGCTACCTGAAGTTGCTTTCGATCGCGACAGAAAAGTGAACTGCCGCCGCAAATCTTTTGGTTTGAGCTGTCCCAGATTAGTTTGGCGAAGCCGCTTCCACGGTTTACCAGCAGTGGATTTTGGGATAAATACGTCAACCCCGATCGCACTTTTGCGTTGAATCCCGCTCACTTGCAGCGTTAGGGTACTGCGACTGCTCAACCGAAGCCGGGCAACGTCATTCCGGTCTTGCCGATCTAAAGCATCTCGAAGAGAGACGGGGGCTGCAAGAGAGCCTAAGTTTCTTGCTGCTCGCAGGCGATTTCCGAGACGATCGGCTGGCATGAGCCATGCTCCTCCTGAACGTACTGTAGACTCTAGCCTGCCCTAATTCCTCCGACGATCGATCAAAATGCTCCGTACTTATACAGAAATTTTCAGGTCTGTAAAATTTTACTCAAAGAAACCTCAGTATGATTGACGAAGCCTAGACCTATCGTTCATTGTTAACAATTCGCTGTGTGCGAAATGTAACATTCACGCCCTCATTTGATTGTTCCAATACCAGCAGAGGAGTGGGCTTTGCTTTTTGATCCCAGTGCATCGTGGCAATTCTGCCCTGAATCGTTGGCTGCCAGTTCTCCTCACCGCCCTGACTCATGTATTTTTCCATACACTCAATAATCTGGGCGATCGTGGTTGAGGTGGGCTGAGTCGGCAGCTTAGCAAGCTTGATCTGAATCCGAAACAGCACTCGTCGATTCGTTCCTACAGGTGAGCCGGATGGGTCGTATTCCACATCAAAAATTTCGTCGATCATTCGTCCTGTTGCACTGGCAATGCCGACAATGCCGTTGTCTGCCTGGGAGGGACGTAAGGCGATCGTAATTTTTTCTTTGACTCTAATTTTAATTTGATTAACAATAGTAAAGTGAAACTGCTCTTCCTCCATCCGCATCCGCAGATAGTCAAGGTTAAACTCGCGGGAGTGGATCAGGTCCGGATTGCGCTCCATTTTGCTGATCGTGCCCAGTGCTAACTTCAGCTTTTTTTGCAGTTCTCGATTTTTGAATTCCTCAAACCGCCGCTGTTTTTCGAGCTTGGTCGTGCGGATTTTGTTGTAAATCGCTAGCCCGATTAGCAGCAGCGTGAGAATACCTGACGTTGCCATCCAGATCTGCTGGAGCGAGAGTTCAGAGGCTGGGGTAGCAGGCTTTGCCTGAGCCAGATGAGGTTCGACATGAATCAGTAGAGACATGGCTAAGTGGGATCAGAGCGATCGACAGTTTTTGGTTGATATGAATTATGCAGTTAGGATGCCCCTGAGACATGGACAGAGAATCATCCTTACACACATCTTTCCAGGCAGCTTGCTGGGAACCCGTACAGTTTTTACAGGAACTTGTACTCATAGAGAAAAAAGCTAGTTGTTCGCAGCACCTTAGAGGAGGAATCGTTCCTTTCCTGCCGCTCGATTGCTAAAGTAATGCAAGAGTACGCCCGGTTTTAGATGTCAAATTTTTATGTCAAATTGGCTTGAGCATAGTGTCCAGATCGAGGTTCCCGTTCCAATGGAGCAGGTTTGGGGGTTGTGGGCTGACCTGGAGCAGATGCCGAACTGGATGAAATGGATCGAGTCTGTGAAGGTGCTGGAAGACAATCCCGATCTGTCGCGCTGGAAGCTAGCAACCGGAGGACTAGAGTTTAGCTGGAAATCGCGCATTCTCAAGCAGATTCACCATCAGATTATCCAGTGGGAGTCGGTTGACGGGCTGCCTAACCGGGGCGCAATTCGGTTTTACGATCGCGGCGAGTACAGTATTGTGCGGCTCAGCGTGTCCTATGCAATTCCAGGCGTGATTGGCAAAATTATGGACAATTTGTTTTTGGGACGGGTGGTTGAATCGACGCTTATGGCAGATCTGGAGCGGTTTAAGGAATATGCGATCGCCGCTCACACAAATTCGGCTGCTTAACTGAGTATTTTAATTGAGCAGTCATTTTTAATAGAGGGCGTGCAGTAAACGGTCAGCCTCAGTTCAAGGTTTTGCAGCCCCCCACACCCTCAAAAGGGGGGACTTTATAAGGTTGAGCAGACCTAGGCTGACTGCCGATCGATCCATTCTAAAATTCGATTCCATGCCCACCAGGGGTCACAATCGCCGAAGCGACGTTGGCAGGCTTTGCTGCTGAAATAGCCCACATGACCCCCATATTGGGTCAACATCAGATCGATCGCTTCATTTGACGCGCAGGCAGCCTGGAGATCAGGAACGATCGTCGGGTCAAACAACGGATCGTCTGCTGCATACAGAATCAGCGTTGGCTTGGTCAGGTGAGGCAGCAGGGGTAAAGGACTACTGGCATCGTAGTACGCCTCAACCGAGGGAAAGCCTAATGGTTTAATCACCAGTTCGTGATCAAAGCCCCAGATACTATTTGCCCGATCGATCGCCGCTGGATCGAGACTGCCCGGATGATATTGCCGAATTTCTAGGGCAAGCTGCTTAAGGGCACGGGCGATTCCCCGTTCCAGATGTTTTCCCAATGGATCATTCATCAGGTAGGCAAGCGATCGGTGGGAATCCAGACTGGGACAAATCACCGCTCCACCTCTTAGATCGGACGGCTCAATGCCCAAATCGGCAAAATTCTCAGCGTGAGATGCTTCCTGAATGCCCCAGAGCGCAAGCTGACCGCCCAATGAGTAGCCTGTAAACCAGAAAGGCGGCGGACAGCCCAACGCTTTTGCCTTTGCCGCGATGTGAACGAAATCTTGCCCTTCATAGATTCCATCAGAAGTGAGCGTCGGCGACAGCTCTGCTGTTTTGCCATGTGCCCGCCAGTCGAATAAGACGACCGCATAGCCCTGAGCAAATGCCTTGCGTCCGAGAAGTTGCAGAAACCACTGATTTTCCAGCGTGCCCGTAATTCCGTAAGTTCCCACGATTGTCCCCTTAGGCGACTCTGGAACTGCCACCCATCCGAAAATTGGCACATTACCCTGCCCCAGAAATATCTGGGATCGATAGGAAGGCTCAGGGTCAATCGTCCACTGTTGCCACTGACGACTCGCTTGCAGGGCTATGAATACCGTCATCGCATAGCCATTGCGTAAGCCCCACGGCGGCAAAAAAGAAGTATCCAGAACACCTGAATTTTTGAGGGAACTCATTAAACTCCTGACGGTTCAAGGGCTTGTTTCACCTGACGCAAAATTCGGGCACGACTGGCGATCGTCGCCGTTTCGCCTTCAAGCTGCACATAGATTTTACTGGGCGATAGGGTTCCTGCCGATCGCTCAAAAGTCAAAACCTCACCTTCTTCTGCCGTTTTTTCGTATCCCATCTGGCTCAGCGTACTTTCAAGCTGATTTACAAATTTCTTTCTGCTTGCAACTGAAACCGTCAGCGTGGTCGTACGGTTGAAAGAGGTTCCCAGCCCCCCTGCAATCAGTCCGGCGATCACCCCCAGGATCTGCGGTACGCCTGTTTCTGAACCAAAATGCAACCCTCGAATTGTGACAAAACCGACAATGACTGCTGTTGCTGTGAAGTAGTAGAGAAACGTAGGCAGTACACCAGGTCCAAATTGCATTGCGGGTAATTCCTAACTTCATTGTTTTTATAGCGTTTTTTGGGGAGGGGTGAGTCGGTGGGTAGGTGAGCGAGTGTACCTAGATACCCAACTTATCCGATAAACTTACTGGACTTTCTGTTGGCGATCGGTTAGTCTCAAATCCATAGTTGAGTATCCTGATTGATTTACCGTATTTTGGAGGGCAAAGATGTTTCAGATTCGTAAACTGCGGCGATTTGTGGCGCTGCTGCTGGCTGGGGTTAGCTTGAGCATTAGCCTTGCGGCCTGCACAGGCAGCGGAACAACCCAAACCACTGCATCTGGAGACGGCAATTCAGCAGGTCAGCCTGCCGAGCTAACGTTTGTCTCTTTTGCGGTAACTCAGGCTGCTTACGAAAAGATCATTCCGCTGTTTACGAATAAATGGAAGCAGGAACATAACCAGGACGTAACCTTTAACCAGAGCTACGGCGGTTCCGGTTCTCAAACTCGCGCGGTTATTGATGGACTGGAAGCCGATGTGGTTGCGCTGGCACTGGCACTCGATACACAGAAAATCGAGAAAGCAGGACTGATTGAGTCAGGTTGGGAAAAAGAACTACCCAACGACAGCATCGTGACGAAATCGGTGATTGCGCTGGTAACTCGCGAAGGCAATCCCAAGAATGTGAGATCCTGGCAAGACTTAACCCGCAGCGATGTAAAAGTGATCACGGCGAATCCGAAAACTTCTGGAGGTGCGCGCTGGAACTTCCTAGGACTGTGGGGTTCGGTGTCACAAAACGCTGAAGATGCGAAGGCACTGCAATACGCCACTGATGTTTTCAAGAACGTGCCCGTGCTACCCAAAGATGCTCGCGAATCAACTGATGTCTTCTTTAAGCAAAAGCAGGGCGATGTGCTGCTGAACTACGAGAACGAAGTGCTGCTGGCGAAACAAAAAGGCGAAGTGCTGCCCTATGTGATTCCTGACCCCAATATTTCGATCGACAATCCCATTGCAGTAGTCGATACCAATGTAGACAAGCACGGCACCAGGGAAGTTGCAGAAGCGTTTGTGCAGTTCCTTTACACCCCTGAGGCGCAGCGTGAGTTCGCGAAGGTTGGCTTCCGTCCTGTAGATACTTCCGTTGCTCAGGAGTTTGCCAGCGAATACCCCAAAATCAAAAATCTAAGCACTGTGCAGAATTTTGGCGGCTGGAGCCAGGTGCAGGAAAAGTTCTTCGATGATGGAGCTGCCTTTGACAAGATTCAGGCACAGGCTGGACAAGGCTAGTTTAGCAAGTACCAGTTATTTGCTCTGATTGTGGTGCCCAATCTTTTGAGCTTGCCACTCAGAACATCGCGTCAGATTCTCCTCTCTTTAGGACTCGATCGCTTTACTCTCAACGAGTGGGGCGATCGATTCTTTAGGCGGGTTAGAAGCTATTGCAGGCATCCTCTCCCGGTTTCGATATCCTGCTGCTTAAGAGAAATCCGTTTTGTATTAGGTTTAAAAGGGACAAAGGATAGATCATTCGCCTCATAAGTTATAAACTATAAGCAATATCGATAAGTATAGTTACTTACTGTTTGTGATCCGGTCTTCGTGTACTGGACGCAGATTTTGAACTGCTGATCTCCTGTCCATCTCGCCAAGCCGTTTGTTGAATAGAGGAAGTCATGGCTGTCGCAACAACCCAATCGATTGAGGAATTGTGTGTTAATTCGATTCGCTTTCTAGCAGTCGATGCCGTTGAAAAGGCGAAATCGGGTCATCCCGGACTGCCTATGGGAGCTGCGCCGATGGCGTTTGTCCTGTGGGATCAGTTCATGCGGTTTAATCCCAAGAATCCCAAGTGGTACAACCGCGATCGGTTTGTGCTGTCTGCTGGACACGGCTGTATGTTGCAGTATGCCCTGATGCATCTGACGGGCTATGACAGCGTGACGCTGGACGATCTCAAGAGTTTCCGTCAGTGGGAGTCGAAAACCCCTGGACACCCAGAGAACTTTGAAACGCTCGGAGTCGAAGTGACCACAGGTCCGCTGGGGCAGGGCATTGCAAATGCGGTGGGTCTGGCAATGGCAGAGGCACACATGGCGGCTCGCTTTAATAAGCCCGACAGCACGATTGTTGATCACTATACCTATGTGATTCTGGGCGATGGCTGCAATATGGAAGGCGTTTCCGGTGAGGCTTGCTCGCTGGCAGGACACCTGGGACTGGGCAAGCTGATCGCGCTGTACGACGACAACCATATTTCGATCGACGGCTCCACCGATGTGTCGTTCACCGAAGACGTGAGCAAGCGGTTTGAGGCGTATGGCTGGCACACAATCCACGTTGAAAACGGCAATACGGACCTGAAGGCGATTGCGGCGGCGATCGAAGAAGCGAAGAAAGTCACCGACAAACCGACGATGATCAAGGTGACAACGACGATCGGCTATGGATCGCCCAACAAGGCAAATACGGCAGGCGTTCACGGTTCTCCGCTGGGCGGCGACGAAATTCAACTTACCCGCGACAAGCTGGGCTGGACCTATGGCTCGTTTGAAGTGCCCGAAGACGCGCTGAACCACTTCCGTCAGGCAGTCGATCGCGGAGCCAGCCTGGAAGCCGAGTGGAACGAAACCTTTGCCCAGTACAAAACCAAGTACGCAGACGAAGCGGCTGAGTTTGAGCGCATGATCAGCGGCAAGTTGCCCGAAGGCTGGGACAAAGCTCTGCCTGTCTACAGCCCGGAAGACAAAGCACTGGCAACCCGTCAAACTTCAGAAAAAACGCTGAATGCCCTGGCTCCAGCACTGCCGGAACTGGTTGGCGGCTCGGCAGACCTGACCCACTCCAATCTCACCTATCTAAAGGGTTTTGGCGACTTCCAGAAAGGCAGCTTCGGCGGACGCAACCTCCGCTTTGGGGTACGGGAACACGGCATGGGCGCGATCTGCAACGGCATGGCCCTGCACGGATCGGGTTTGATTCCTTACGGCGCAACCTTCCTGGTGTTTACCGACTATATGCGGGCGGCAATTCGTTTGTCTGCGCTGTCACGCTGCGGCGTGATCTGGGTCATGACCCACGATTCGATCGCCCTGGGCGAAGATGGCCCGACGCACCAGCCGGTGGAGACGATCGCCTCACTGCGAACCATTCCGAATCTGACGGTGTTCCGTCCGGCTGACGGTAACGAAACCTCTGCGGCCTACAAAGTAGCAGTGGAGTACGCGAATCAGCACCGCCCGACGTTGATGGCAATGTCGCGTCAGGGTTTGCCCAACTTGGGTGGGTCGATCGAGCAGGCGACGAAGGGCGCGTATGTGTTGTCCGACAGCGAAGGCACACCGGATATTATCCTGATCGGCACGGGCAGCGAAGTTTCCCTCTGCGTTAAAGCGGCTGATCAGCTTCGGGGCGAAGGCAAGAAGGTGCGCGTCGTCTCCATGCCGTCGTGGGAAGTATTTGAAGAGCAGGATGCCGCCTACAAAGAGTCCGTTCTGCCAAAGAACGTGAAGAAGCGGTTGGCAGTGGAAGCCGGAATCAGCTTTGGCTGGTGTCGCTATGCCGGCAGCGAAGGCGATACGGTCAGCATCGATCGCTTTGGCGCATCGGCTCCGGGTAGCGTGTGTATGGAGAAGTTTGGCTTCACCGTTGATAACGTGGTGAGCAAAGCAAAAGCTCTGCTGGGCTAAAGCAGTTTCATTGCTACATCTCCAATGAAATAACAGGGTGGGCTAATTGCCTGCCCTTTTTTTGGCGATCGTGAGAATAGCAACCCATGCAGAAAAACCTGTAATACTAAAACTGAAACCGTTTTACATTCTCAATCGCCCGTGTCTCAAGCTTCTGACCTCACTGCTCCTAAGCTGGATTTAAACCAGCCGCAGGTGTTTCGCCTGTCACCCCTGATTCGGCTGACACTGCTGTTGCTCTACATTGCGCTGACGCTGCCCCTACCGTTTCTGGCAGATGTGACCGAGGCTTCGGTGTCATCCCGACTGCTGGCGATCGGTTTAGTCGTTGGGTTGGGGCTGCTGTATGTCGCGCTAACCGAGCGGGTGACGGTGGACGAGCAGGGCATTCGGGTGAGCTATCCGGGCTGGATTTCTTGGTTATGGCGCAGGGGATGGTCGCTTCAGTGGTCAGAGATTCAGGCGTTGAAGCCGCGATCGACCGGACAGGGCGGTATTGTCTATTACTTTCTTAGCCGGAGCAGTGATACGGAGCAGTTCCCCTATCAAGGTAAGCGGGCGTATCTGCTGCCGATGCGAATTGTCGGCTTTGCTCAGCTCGTTCGGATTGTGGAAGCCAAAACGGGAATTGATACGCGAGATGTCAAGCCTCTGGCACAGCCCTGGATGTATCTGATTTTGCTGCTGTTGACCCTAATGCTGCTGGCAATCGATGCCTGGACGATCACCACTGCGCTAGGGCAAGCATAATGCGATCGGCTGAAACCAATCCGCTTTTGCAATTAGAGCAGGTGAGCCTGCAAACGGGAATTGGGGCGCATTACCTGCTGCAAGACGTTTCATTTCAGGTATTTTCGGGCGATCGGGTGGCGATCGTGGGCGCGTCGGGCGCGGGCAAAACGACGCTGCTGCGGGTGCTGAATCGGCTAAGCGAAGTTTCTCAGGGGCAGGTGTTTTTTCAGCAGCAAGAAATTCGGCAAATTCCCCCGGTTGAGCTTCGGCAGCAGGTGGTGCTGGTTCTTCAAGAATCAAAATTGCTTGGAATGACGGTACGCGCCGCTTTGAAATATCCGCTCCAGCTTCGCAAATTGCCCCAGCGCGAGCTTGAACAACGAATGCAGCTCTGGCTGGAACGACTGCACATTCCGCAAGAGTGGCTGGAGCGATCGGAGATTCAGCTTTCGGTGGGACAACGACAGCTTGTAGCGATCGCTCGAGCATTAATGACTCAGCCAAAGGTGCTTTTGCTGGACGAGCCGACTTCTGCCCTTGATGCTGGACGCGCCCAAAATTTGCTGGAGGTGCTGAACGATCTTTCACAGACAGAAGGCACGGCAATTTTGATGGTGAATCATCAGCTTGAGCTGGCGCAGCAGTTTTGCACCCGGATGCTCTTGCTCGATCGCGGTCGATTAGCCGCTGATGCCCCGATCGATCGCCTTGACTGGCACGAGGTGAAAGAAACTCTCCTTCAGAGGGAAGTCGAAGCAACGGAAGAGTGGGAGTAAGATTAGGATTCAGATCGTTAATCGAGATCCTGTTATGACTTCCGCATCAGAGCAGTATCGGGAAATCGTTCGGCACTATGCTCCTAACGGGCTAATCTCGCCTGATGTCCGGCAAATTCTAGAGCGACAACAACGTTATCTAAAGCTATTAAGCCAGGAAGCTGAGGCGATCGAGCGATCGGTTTTACAGTTAGACTTTCAGGCGGATTCACAGACAGATTTGCAGGCGAATTCAAACTCGGATTCACAGGCGGATTTCCAGACGAGCTTTCAGAAGGACTTGCAGACAAGTTCACCGTTAGATTCACAAACGGATTTACCGTTAGATTTGCAGACGGATTCGCAGACGGATTCGCAGACGGATTCGCAGACAGATTCACTATTAGATTCACAGTCTGCCCAACAGCCCGATCCCAGCCCAGTTTTGCTTGCTGAACACAACCTCGATCAAGCGACCCATCAAAACAGCCCAGTTGCACCTACTCTAGAAAATTTGGCAGCACCCGCGAACGCTAGTCCTTCAGAGACTCACACTGCGCCAGAACCAGAGCCAGCAGCGGTCACGCCTGAGGAGCTGTCCAATCCAGAAGCCATTTCTCGTTATCAAGCTGCTTTTGCCCAGGCAATTCGGTTTCAGTTTCCGCTGAACGAAGTGCTGAAGTTAGGCTTGCGATCGTTGCAGCAAACGCTAAATCTGACCGATCAGCATATAGAGGCGATCGAAATTCGCAGCCTTGAGGCACTGGACGCAGAGCAGCAGCAGTACAAAGCAAACCTTGAGAAATATCGAGAAGAGTTTGAGGGTTCGAGAGCTTTTTTATATAGCGAGTCAGTGCAGGATGAGCTGTGGGAGCTTCAGCGCAAGCTCAAACTTCGGAGTGAAGATGTGCTGAGGCTAGAACGGGAAGTCATGCAGGACGCAAGGCGCGATAGCCATCATGAGGCTTTTCCGCCGATCGAAGATTCCTTTGCCTCGGCAGGCATTCAGGCTCTCGAAGACAAAATTAAAGATGAATTGTTTAACCCCACAAATTCTGAACCCGGTCATAGCACGTCTCGCCCCTTAGTTTCAACCGCTCACCTGAAGCCCGAAACGCGAGTGACCGAAGAAGCGGATGTCCTTTTCGCTGATAGTTCGTTGAATCAATCTCAACCTGGGTCCAAGGTCAGCGCAAATGCGAATGCTAAACCGAATACCCAGGAGAAAAATTCAGGCTCTCAGGAAGGTTCTACAGTTGGTTCTACAATTATCGTTCAATCGGAGCTGGAGCAAGCTTTTCAGGAATTAGAAAAGCATTTAGGCAAGGAAGGACAGCGCGACTGGTGGGAAGCAGACCAGATAACCTTCGAGATTTTGCTCAAGCTTTCCCCCAATCCCTCCCTGAACTGGCTCAATATGCAGGCGATCGAAACAATAACGCAGAACGATGCCCTGGAGCGAATCGATCGCCTATGGAGTGTTGCAAGCGAAGGCAGATACGGCTTATTCGCTCAGCAAGAGGTCTATAAGAAAGTGATCAAAGACCTGCAAGACGAGCATCAAAGCAAGCTGAAAGGCGATCGCTTACAGCAGCTTTATATCCAGGAATTTGTACGACGAATTGGTTGGTGGGATAATCGGCTGCAATTTCTCAAGTTTTACAAATGGCTCGATTTCCATACAGATCTGGCAAGCCGTCCTGATATTCCGGCGGGGCAGTTTCCGGCTTACTGGTTCTGGGTAATTCCGCGTCCATACGCCTTTCAGCTTGGTGGCATCGGGTTCGGACAGGGAGGCTGGCGCGTTGATGTGTCGCGCTTACGGGCATGGATGACCCGGCTGAGAAACTGCAAGCTAGAGCCGTATGAAAAATATGTTGCTTCTCCGTCCCAAAAACCTACGGCGAACTCATCGTTTGAGGATCTGCCGGACCTGTGAGACTTGAGGGGGAAGGGTTGACCGCCGGATCAGGAATGGTTTTCGGTTCCAGCGTGGGATCGGCAACCAGGGCAGGAGTAGGCTGAAACACATCCGTTCCCAGTCGAATCGTCACATCGGAATCTAGATCTCCGGTACTTTCGACCAGCACCTCCCCAAAGCCCAGACTTTGCCGGACTGCCTCAGCACTGGCAACATCGCCCCCCTGCGCCACAATTTGAGTTATCGTCAAGGGTTCGTTCCAGGGCTGATCAAGGTAGACATTCGCATAGCCGCCCGTTTTTAGCGTGGTCATGAGCTGATCGATTGCCCGATCGTTTCCGGTGCTGTTTTGTACCACAATCTGGGCAGTGGTCGGCGTGTGGGCAATGGTGCTGCTGGCAGCAGGGAGACCAAAATACTGCTGCATCATTTGAGCAATCTTGGCTTGGCTGGGCAGCCAGTAGCTCGCCTCAAACTCAGCACTGGAGCTAAAGCCACCCGGCAGCATCAGCATTTTCACGTTTGGACGATTTGTTTGAGCTGTGAATCCTGCCAGAGCAACCAGTTCTTCAACGTTTAGATTAGTATCCAGATTCGATTGAATCACGGAAAGCACCTGCGGCATTTTGGCAAGCGTGACAGGTTTAATCGCCTGTTCTACCAGTGCTCGCAGAAACATTTGCTGTCGCTGCACCCGCCCAATATCACCAAACTGGTCGTAGCGAAACCGGAGAAACTGAACTGCCTGATTACCGTTTAACCGCTGCTCACCCTGCTTGAGATTGATATAAAGATGCTGTGAATCGTCTTTGTACGACATATCCTGCGGCACGTTGATCTTTACACCGCCCAGTGCATCGATCAGTTTTTCAACCCCCTGCACGTTGATTCGCACATAGCGATCGATTTTGACGCCGCCCAGCAAGTCTGTCACCGATCGGGCAGCAAGTGCCGGACCGCCGTAAACATTGGCTTCATTGAGCTTGGTTAAGCCTGCACCATCGATCCACGTGCGAGTGTCACGCGGCAGAGAAAGCACTGTAAGCTGATGAGTCTGAGGATCAAACCGCACCAGCAGCATCGAGTCTGATAAGCCATCCAACGAGTTCACGACGGCGTGATACCGCAAATCGCGCACCTCAGGCGGCGGATCCGAGATCTCGGAAGACAGCACCTTAATCCCCAGCACCAGCACAGTCACCGGACGGGTCAACTGCGGTAACTGCAAATTCGTCCCGCTGGCGATCGGCTCATCCTGATTAAACGCTTTTGCGTCTTCCGCACTGAGCTTACTCTGCATCAGCGGTGTGCCAGAAATTGCTACTGCCAGCAGCGCACCCGCCGAAGCCGAAACTGCCGCCACCACCGTCAGCCCCACCGTCAACCCCAGCCAACGCCATTTGCCCGACCCGAAGCCGTTTTTCTTCGGCAATTCCTCTGCTGAAGCTGGCTCAACTCTCTCCGAAGTCTCTGCCCCCGGACTGGTTGCCGAATTTGCAGCGATCGGGTTCACACAGACCGGATTAGTATTCATCGAATCTAAATGATCCTCTAAATGATCCGCCTTGTCCGACTTAGCACCCATCTGATTGGAGGCAGCAGGAGTTGAAGCCACAGACGAACCACGAGACTGTTTTTGATTCTGGAAATCAGCGGGCAGAGAATCAGGTGAATTGCCAGCAGCGTTGGCAGCAGAATTATTCAGCGACAGGAAGTTTTTCACACTCAGCAACTTTTCAATCAGCACAGAATCGCTATACCTGGTGTAACTATAGGCGCATTATCACCAAGTTGACCCAATTCTAGAAGAAGATTTGCATTGCGATGAAAAAACTTTGCATTAGAGCTGGAATTTAATCGATTCTTTAATCAATTCCTTCTCAGCAAATCGAGCGGCTGCCGTCGCCAGAGCCGAACCATCAGCCAAAGATTGGTCAAGAAATAGCCCGAAGTTAGCAGGCTTGCCAGGATCAGCAAAGGCACGATCGCCGCCTGATGAGTCTGCACTCCCACTTGCAACAGCAAATTTCCTACTAGCCAGCCCAGCGCGAGTTTTACGGCAAGTTGACTGGTCTGACGCTGTTCCCTTGTGCCGTTTCTGCAATAGAGCGTCCAGAGTGCCGGGAAAAAACCAACGATCGGAACGAGGCAGAGAAACATTTGCAGACGTTGAAGGTTTGCCTCACCGTAACGATCGTTCTCCATCCTGATTTCTCCCATTTGATTACTTTTGCTTAGGTTAATGACTGAATCGTGCCGATAAATAGAATCGTGCCCGTTTGCTCGTCCCAGATTGCACAAAGGAAAGGACGATCGATCGTCATTTGAAAGGGCGGCTGGGGTAAAGCAGCACGAACGGCAACGGCAACTGAGGTAGCAGCAGCGGCTTCGGTTCCTTCTTCGTTCACTTCCAGCAGGGTTTTGTGCTGCACATCGCTAATATAGGCAGGCAAAGAACTCATTTCACCAAAATTGGCTTGCCGATCGTCAAACACGAGTTCCATACCAATCGCCTTCAGAGACTCGACCAAACTCGTGCCATATTCCACCTTAAAGCGCGGAAGCTGTACTGTACCAGGACGCGAAGAAAATTGATTCATCCAGGTTTCCCAGTGGCTATGGCTCAAGCTTTGGGTCAATTGGTTCAGGCTGCTGGTCGGTTTCGGCAAAAAAATTGCCATCTGCCAGCGTTCGTTGCCGTAGGGTAGCCGCACTGCCTGAAACTGCTCAGTTTCTAGATAGTGAAACTTTCCCCGCTTTGTCATTAAAGGCTGCGTGATCGTCGTGCCGTCTCCCTGGTGAAAAGGGCGATCGAGCGTTTCATCAGGATTAAATGGATTTGTCCATTTGCCTTTGAAATAAATTGCGTTAATCAAAAACAAAATATCGTTGGGATTCATTTGATTCAAAATCTTGTCGATCTTGCCTTGCGTCTGCTGATTCACCCAGTGATTAATGCGATCGATTGCACCCGGATCATTAAAGTTCAGATCCGTAACTTCTGCACCATAAAATTCCTGATTGCGCTTCAGAAACACCGGATTGAAATTGATGCCCGATCGTCCCCAGAGGGAATTTGCCACTGTTAGCTGCACTGCCGGGTCAGAACTTGTCCAGGCTTCCAGCAAGGCACGGTTTGCCTGATTAATTTCCGCTAGACTCATGCCCTGCATTTCCAGCGCGTTTTGCATGGCTTCCTGAGTCGCTGCACTTGCGCCGTTGTAAGTCATGCTGAGGGCGATCGATACGCTGCTCGGCGAAATCAAAACATTCTCACCCTGGTTTTGCTCTAGCAACTGGGCAAACAGCTTGAAACCAAAGCGCGTATTCGCTGCGACAAATGCTGGATCCACCGTCGAAGTTTGCATCGATGAAGGGGAGGGAGAAGGTGGCTGAGCCGTTGCCTGCTGTGGAATCTGTACTGCCCAATCGCCCACGATGCCAAGCAGTATAGTGCTAATCACAATGACCATCAGCCGTTGCGTTACAGAATAAAGCATTTGTCGCCTCCGGTAAGTCGCCCGTTTTCAGGTTCTCTTTCACATTAAAGTGAGACCTGCAAAGTGAGACCCGCAAAGTGAGACTTGCAGGTAGAGACACGGTACATTCGGGAAAGCTAGCCTCAGTCTCGTTTTCTTTCCTATCTTTTTCCGAGTTCCTACTTCATGGTTCCTCAATTCCGTGCTGCTGAGCCTCGATCGTTGGTTGATCTACGCCACTACGATCAGTCCCACTTCGATCGCGGCCGATCGGGCTGGATAATTTTGCTGTGGTGGTTTTTGCAGGCGATCGTTTTTCCAATCACGCCCCATTCGCTGCATCTACCGAGGATCTGGCTCTTGAGGTTATTTGGTGCAGCGATCGGGGAAGGCGTCATGATTCGTCCGACCGCACGATTTACCTATCCGTGGAAAGTCAGCATCGGCGACTGGAGCTGGATTGGCGATGATGTGGTGATTTACAGCCTCGATCGCGTTCACATTGGCTCCCACTGCGTCATCTCACAAAAAAGCTACCTTTGCACCGGTAGCCATGATATTCGCGATCGGGCTTTTGCCCTTAAAACGGCTCCGATCGCGATCGAAGATGGAGTTTGGATTGCGGCAGATTGCTTTATCGCGCCTGGAGTGACGATCGGGGCAAATGCGGTGATTGGGGCAAGAAGTACCGTCTTCAAATCTATGCCAGAGCAAATGGTTTGCTGGGGAAACCCGTGCCAGCCCCAAGCCAGACGCGAACTAACTTAAGAAATTAGCTCCTGAAACTAGCTCAAGAAATTAGCTCAGGCTGCATATCTTCCGGTGCGTCTGCGGCTCCGCCATTAAGTGAGGGTTCAGGCTGGAGCGGGTCAGCTTCGGGCAATCCCAGTACTCGACGATATGCCCGATCGTATTCCACCGCTGACTTTTCCCAGCCAAAGTTTTGCGCCATACCGCGCTGCTGTAGCTCTCGCCACTGGTCTTTAAAGTGATATGCCTCGTAAGCCCGCACCATACTGGTAAACAGATCTAGCGGCTCGTAGCGATCGAAGCAGTAGCCTGTGCCTTCATGCTCCATCGAGTTATTGTGCGTCACCGTATCAACCAGTCCACCGGTTCGCCGCACGATCGGCACAGAGCCATAACGCAGGGCAATGAGCTGGCTAATGCCGCAAGGCTCAAACCGAGAAGGCATCAGGAAGGCATCGCTTCCGGCATAAACGCGCCGTGCCAGAGTGTCGTTGTGTAGCAAATAGGCGGCAACCCGTCCGGGAAAGCGTGAAGCCAACTGCCAGAGCTGAGTTTCGTAATAGCGATCGCCCGTTCCCAGCACCACAAACTGTGCGTCTGTGTAGGAGATGAAGCGATCCATTACCTGAATAATCAGATCCAAGCCTTTTTGCTCGACCAGTCGGGACACCATGCCGACGAGAAACGCATTGGAATTGACTTCCAGCCCCAGTTCTTCTTGCAGCGCGATCTTGTTGGAGAGCTTATCGTCCAGTTTTTCAGCAGAATAGTTTTCCTGAATGCGGCGATCGGTTTCGGGGTTAAACAGGTCGCGATCGATGCCGTTGAGAATGCCAACAAGCTTACCGCTAACAAAAGATAGTAAACCCTCAAGCTGTTCTCCGTAGGCAGGGGTTTTAATCTGATCAGCATAGGTGGGAGAGACAGTTGTTACTAAATCAGCAAACTGAACTGCCGCTGCCATCGTGTTGTGTCCCTGCATATACCACGGACACCAGGCAAACTGCTCCAGCCGCCACCGCCACGGACCCTGATATGCCAGGTTGTGAATCGTAAAGATAGTTTTAATATCGGGTGTTTCATGCATCCACACTGGGATCATGCCTGTGTGCCAGTCGTGGCAGTGGATGATGTCAGGCTTCCAATAGTTCCAGCAAAACTCAGCCGCTCCATTGGCAAACAGCGTGAACCGCCAGTCTTCATCTTCACCAAAATAGACTTGGCGCGGAGCGAAGGAGGGATGGGAAAACAGGTAAAGCGGCACCTCTGAGTTGGGCAGCTTTGACTCGAAGACCTGAAATTCTTGAAACATCGCAGTTCCCTTCCAGAGGGGCTGCTTCGGAACTTTGATTTTGTCCGAGACAAAGCCGTAATAGGGCATGAAGACTCGCACATCGTGCCCCATTTTTTGCAGCACCTTAGGAAGTGCGCCTACGACATCTCCCATGCCGCCCACTTTGGCAATCGGAGCCGCTTCCGCCGCTACAAACAGAATCCGCATACTCGCCTTGTGTCCCCTGCAATGAAAGAACCTGTGACTCTCGATTTCCCCTAAGGGGAACTGCTTTACATCGCTTAAAAACCGAGAGTTTTACAGTCCTTATCAATCTACAACAATCCAGGGACAAAACCGCGATCGATTCTATGGGGCTGTCTTGCAGGAGAACTCATAAAGCCTTTGATTCCCCCTAACCTCCTTGGGAAAAAGGAGAATTGAAAAAGGAGAACCGAACCTGTTGAAAGCTCTTATGCAGCAAAAGGTTCTTTAAAAACTCAAAGTCCCCCTTTTGGAGGGGGATTAAGGAGAATCTCAATTCTGCCGTTTAGGGTTAAGCTTCTGGACGAACCTCAGCAAAAATCTGCTGAAGAATTTCGGTCGCGCCCTGATCCCGGAGCTGATGAGCAAGCTGAATCCCGATCGCCTCCGCGTCTGTGGCTGCACCCGTTACGGTGTCTTTGATCAGGCGTTGTCCATCGACGCTAGCAACCATACCTGTTAATGTCAGCGAATCGCCATTGAGAGTGGTGTTGACACCGATCGGAACCTGACACCCGCCTTCGAGTTCGCGTAGGAATGCCCGCTCCGCATAGCAGCGATAGGCTGTGGGCTGGTGTTGCAGAAGCTTCAGCAGATTCAGAATTTCCGGATCGTTGGTACGGCACTCAATTCCTAGCGCACCCTGGCCAACCGCATGAAGCGACACTTCTGAAGAGATGACCTGATGAACCCGATCGCCCATGCCCAAGCGCCGCAGTCCAGCAACCGCCAGGATAATGGCATCAAATTCGCCCGAATCCAGCTTTTGCAAGCGGGTATTCAGGTTGCCGCGAATGTCTTTGAACGCCAGGTGGGGGTAGTGATGGCGCAACTGTGCCAATCGCCGGAGGGAAGACGTTCCCACGACGGTTCCTTCGGGCAGCGTATCAAGCTGTTTGTCTTTAAACTTTTCATGCACCACAAGGGCATCTGCCGGATCTTCCCGTTCAGTGACGCAGCCCAGCATTAAGCCTTCGGGTAGACGAGTCGGCAAATCTTTAAGCGAGTGGACAGCAAAGTCGATGTCTCCGTTCAACATTCCGACTTCGAGTTCTTTCGTAAACAGTCCCTTATCGCCAATTTTGGACAGTGCCACGTCCAGGATTTTATCGCCCTGGGTACTCATGGTATGAACTTCAAAATTGCGATCACTAAATAGTCTCTGGAGTTCTGCTTGAACCCAGTGGGTTTGAACAAGGGCGAGCTGACTCTTGCGGGAGCCGATGCGAATGGAACGGGGAAGACTTGCAACCATTTTTGTAAAGGGTTATCTCGAAAGACTGCGAAATGTTAATAAAGGCAGGGCTTTTTCCGCCTAAATCAGCTTACCGCAGTGTGTACCCGATCGTGGGGGCAGAGTATCGAGAGGAAATTAGTTGTAACAAGGAGTTTGTATCCGATCGCTTGACAGCTTTTAATGTCTATTCTTTACTTAACTTGAAACTTTTTTCCTTTCATAAAGGCATGACAATCCGTTGGGTTGCTGTCATTGATTGCTTCACAAGCTTCGGAGGAGCCGTCGCGCTGAAGGGTTTTTTCGTTCAGCCCCTGCCCAAAGTTTGAGCAAAATCTGAAGTTTGAGTAAAATCTGAAGTTTGAGCAAAATCTGTATCAGTTCGGGTTTTTCTTTATCGATTCCGCTTGATTAACAATCAACAAAACATCAACAAAATAGGAGATAAGAACTCGATGAATTTCCTCATTCCCTTTCTGATTGGCGTTGCCGTCACCGCCATTAGCTTGCTGATTATTTCAAAGATTCCCTTTATCGGGGTCGAGGTCGATAATGTGGGCAAGGCTCTGACTGCGGGTGTCGTGTTTGGCGTGCTGAACTGGCTGCTGGGTTGGATTGCAGGTTCCACAATTCTAAATGTTTTGACGCTGGGCATTCTCTGGCTAGTTGTCAACACAATTGTTTTTGGTTTATCTGCAAAGCTCGTTGAAGGCTTCCGTTTGCGTTTGGGAATTTGGAGTGCAATTCTGGGAGCGATCGCCCTCACCATTGTCAATTCCATTTTGTTTAATATTCTGAGCAGCATTTTCCGGCTTGCCGTTCGCGCCTAGCGATCGTTACTCTTAGAGCTGAATTGACTGCAAGGCTAGCCTCGCTCACTTTCACACCGAAGGTAAGCGGGGCTTATTTAATCCATTTTTTTACAGTTCTAGCGTCCACCGTAAGCGGCGATCGGCTCCTTAATAAACCGAATATAGAAATGGCGAAACGTAGACTTCAGTACACGCGGCAGTCCGAAGTCGATCGGCATCAGTTTTTCGGGCAGCTTCCAGTCTGTGACGCGCAGTTCCGCAGGGGTGAGCGCAGGAAACTCAATTTGGTCTAAATCTGGACAAAAGCCCAGCCGTATCGAAGCTGCCACCGTTGGAATCATGGCGGGATCAGCACTCAGCACTTCCACTAACGCCCGATCGACTGCAAACACATTCGCCGATGCCGCTAAAACTCCAAGCGGTCGAGGTTCGCCACCGCTGGGTCCGTTGCCTTCGTGCCCAATAATGCCGTCCACGATCGTCAAATCAGGAGCAATTGCCCTTGCCGTTTCTGCCAGCATATTGCTAAACCGCACCCTGTCTTTTCCGGCTTCCATATGCCACCAAGCTTTCATCTTGCCAGGAACGCAGCCAAACAGATTTTTTACGCCCATGGTCAGGGTGAGCTGAACATGAGATTTAATTTTTGGCAGATTGATGACGACATCTGCCTCGATCGCCTCTTTGCTCAACAACAGGTGATTAAACTCCTTGCTCACCGTTTCGTAGCGTTGACCCTGAAAGTCGATAATCGATAGATTTAGCTCCTCCAAAATTGGTGCATAACCATTTGCCACAGCAACTCCCTTCGCGCTGCCAAATGCCGGACTGTCCCCTAAAAAAGGCTCACCCCCCGCTTCCTGCACCAGTTTTGCCACCCAGTAAACCACTTCTGGTCGAGTCGTACATTCCTTGCCCGGACGTGCCCCGGTCAGCAAGTTGGGCTTAAGCAGCACTCGATCGCCGGGTTTCACGAATGCACTCATTCCTCCTAATGGCTCTAGCAGGGCACGCAGAGCCGCTTCTAATGGCGATCGATCGTAGGACGCTGCCCGAACCAGACTAACGGTTGCTTTGTGAGGCTGCTGATTAGACATCGTATTGCTCCTAAGGGTGGGTTGTAGAAGACCTGCTAGCGCGATCGATTTAAAGCCGTCACTCGCTCCACGTCTGAGAA
Organism: Cyanobacteria bacterium FACHB-502; assembly: GCA_014695325.1. Taxonomy (GTDB): domain Bacteria; phylum Cyanobacteriota; class Cyanobacteriia; order Elainellales; family Elainellaceae; genus Leptolyngbya_A. Next base: position 984,290 of record JACJNZ010000039.1, read on the forward strand.
AATACCTTCTCCCTGAAGCTGAGCAAGGGTGGGCTTCACTTCAACTTTGGTCACGTTTGCAATATTGATCATGACCGTTTGCTCTGGCAAGTTCAAAATCCACCAATCGCGCTGGAGCAAGTGCCGCACTTCGAGCTGTAGCCCCTGCGGAGTCGTATTGTCGATCGACTCGAACAAGTTAAACGACTCGGTGTGACCGTTGAGGTAGTGGAAGGTGATTTGAGTTGTCGTGGTGTTTTGGCTGTGCATAGAGAGGGGTGAGTTGGGGATGAGGGATCAGGGGAGGGAAGGGGGAAACTTAATCTTTGTGAGACAGTTTTCTTTGTGAGACAGTTTTTTGATTGGCACTCTCGCTATGCTGAGGCGATCGATTGAGGAATCGTTGGGATCAAGGGATTTCTTAGGGTTTGGTGCATTCCGCCCAAAGGTATCTGTTTCGGGAACTTGGTACGGGGGAAAAATCGTCCTTTCTCTTCAAGTTAATTCTTTCGCTTCAATTACAAATTTCTATAGAGAGACCTTGTTCCCGCACTGAGTTTTCCATATAATGAATGTTCAGAAACTTCTGAAACTTCAGAAGGTTAGATAAGAAGTATTCAAGAATTCTTCAGGGTCAACCCCTCAAGGCGGCATCCTAACAGGGCAGCATACTGCTAGCAACGTTCAAGCCCTTCTAAATCTTTAGAATTAGTTGGCTTTCAACGTTCAAAGTTTTCTAAAACTTCCGAATAAGCGGATCTCAGTAATCGTGCCAACCAAGGCTCAGACAGTTTAAGAACCTAAGAACCTCCAGCCCAGAGCGAACGCATTGCTTATTCACCTTCAATTAACATTGGGGAACATCTCACAAATGACAGCGTCACATCATACTGGAATCCCACAGAGCCGAGTTCTGTCCATGAGTAGCGAATCTCTTCCTGTGTCCTGGTCAGCGGTTGAGGCAATTGCCCCCCAGGCTGCTATGCCAGTTGAAAAACTGTCTAACTTCGACCTAATTTTGCAATGCCAGGAAGGTCTACGTCCTGGAAAAGCTGTCTTCGCTGAACTGATTCGTCGCTATCACTCCCATGTCGAAAAGGTGCTTTATCACCTTGCCCCTGACTGGACTGATCGGGCAGACTTGTCTCAGGAAGTGTGGATTCGGGTCTACCGGAATATTAAGCGGCTTCAGGAACCCGGAAAGTTTCGGGGCTGGCTGAGCCGGATCGCGACCAATCTATTTTACGACGAGCTGCGAAAGCGGAAGCGGGTTAATGCGCCTTTGTCATTAGATGCACCGCTTAGCGTAGAAGACGGAGAAATGGATTGGGAGATTGCCTCAGACGATCCGGGCCCGGCAGAGCAACTGGCAACGCAGGAATTTTACGATCAGCTCCGGTCAGCAATTGCTGACCTACCGGAAGTCTTTCGGACTACGATCGTCCTGCGTGAGATTGAAGGCATGGCATATGAGGAAATCGCCGAAATCACAGGCGTTACCCTCGGAACCGTCAAATCTCGCATTGCCAGAGCGCGACAACGCCTCCAGTCTCAGCTTCAGGGCTATTTGGAGGACTAGTTGCCTCAGCTAGCGGTCTAAAGAAACTGTAAAGAAACTGTGATGCTCTTTACGATGCATGACATTCTGTTTCGCTACAGTCTATTTATTGATGTCACTCACCCGATCGCTAGCCTGTAATAGAGGTAGCTGTTTAGCGTAGTATCCTGCTGATGGGTGCAATATTTGAGGCTGAATAGCTTGGTTCTCGTACTAACTGCTTGAGACGCTGAAAATGTCTAACTTTGACGAATTCGATCGCTTAAATCCCCACCCTAAACAGGGACAAAACCCTGAGCCACTGCCGTCTGTTATAAGCGATAACCTGACAAAGCGCGATCGATTTGAGCTGTTAAGTGCCTATCTGGACGGAGAAGTCACTGCTACAGAACGCCGTCAGATCGAAGCATGGCTGAAAACTGACTACAAAACACAGCAGTTGTACGCCCGCCTGCTGAAGCTGCGCCAGGGTCTACGCGCGCTGCCGATGCCCCCTTCCGAGCAGCCCGTAGAACAAGTCGTTCAGCAGGTTTCTGCGAAGCTGCACCGCACTCCGAAGCGGCTTATTTGGGGCGGACTGGCATTCGCCGCGCTGGTTGTGGGTTCTGTGGTCGGCACACTGCCCCGCGAGTTTGGCTCACCCCAGATGGCAAACGCCCCTCAAAATTCTGAGCGGGCAATTCCCCAAGATGGCTTGATGATCGCGCTCGATCGCCCGGTGATTGAAATCCCCAAAGCAGCCGTTTCTAGCCCTAATCCGGCAATGAAGCAAAGTACGCTGCAATAAACGGGCAGTGAATTAGGAACAGTGGTCGATCGAGTTTCGATGCCAGCTTCCTTCAGGTAAAATCACTCCTCCCAGACGTTCAGCCTGCTCCTGGGTCATCTCATAGACCCACGCCCAGCCCAACGGCTGCTGATGCAGGTCAAACGTCTGGATTTCTTTGCGCTGATATTCGTTTTGCTCGATCGGGCGATCGGGCATATAGTCTTCGAGTTGATCCAGCAAGTTCAGCACTTCTAGATCTTCAAAGGTAAACACATATCCCCGAACTGGATGATTGCCGGGAACGATCGCCGGATAGCCCATCGGCAAATCATAAAGCTGAGCGTAGACGATCGCTTCCTGCATTGCCGTGAGATAGGCAGCACAGTAGCGATCGAAGTATTGTTCTCCCGGCTTCAGGCTTCCGTACACAAAGACTTGCAGCATTGTCTTGGATCGTTAGCTTGTGCTGCTATTTTAATAGTTTGCTATTTGCTGCTGGATCGCAGCCCCTATTTTGCTGTCAAAGTCTAGGGGCATTGATGGTTGTGACGATAGGATATGAACGCTCCCTAGGCCTTGCCAAATACGCTTGAAAAGCCGCAGTATCTTCTCGATGAGTCAGGAAAATAACGCCTCAACTCCTGGTATGACATTGCCGCATAATCCACTGAACTCATCACAGCACCTCCCCAGTTGGAGCCACTTCGAACTCAACTTCCTCGTTTTGCCCTGCTAAAACATACAGATTTTGGGTTCAATCGTCGATACAAACAAGACGAATGGGTTAAAGCATCGAGTAGGTCAAATAGTAGCTAATTCGATACAAGCATCCCAACTGTACAGTCGTTGGCATTCCACTCTTTAAGGAAGATTTCTTTAGTATAGCTAGCTCTATTTGTCCGCTCGAATGCTATAAACCACTTGTGGTTAACTGTTTTATGTCTCGTCCTTCACTTTGAGGGGCAAATCATCGCCCTGAATTGCCTTATCAATCGATCGCCCACAGGCAAGCACTTCCTTAAATGCGAGTTCATCCTTAAAAGACTCGGTGATAGATTAGAGCCAGTTATTCGATTAAAGTTATTCGCTTAAGAAGTTGCAGCCTGTTTCTGCAACTCAGCGATCGCCCTTTCTACTGCTGCAAGCCGTTCTTCTAAAGAAATAGGTAACTCACCACCGGAATTTAAGGATTAACTATTTATTCAGCATCTTGTATCAGCCGCTTGTAAAGGAATACCGCGAATTGAGAGATCCAGTAGCGCGATCGGGTGAAACAACGACATCGTTTTACCCTGTAATTCCAAATGTTTTAGGATTTGTAGCGAGCAGCCCGGATTAGAAGAAGCGATCAGACTGGCTCCCGTGTTGAGAAGATTTCGCACCTTTTGCTGACCCAGTTCTTCCGCCACTTCTGGCTGGAGCATATTGTAAACGCCTGCACTACCGCAGCAAAGGGCTGCATCGATCGGCTCTTTCAAAGTTACACCCGGAATTTGCCGCAGGAGTTGGCGAGGCTGGAGGCTGATCTTTTGTCCGTGGAGCAGGTGACAGGCATCCTGATAGACGATTGCTAGAGGTTCGCTTTGCAAGGGGGAGAGTTTGGCAGTTAAGCCGATCGCCCACAAAAATTCCTGTACATCTTTGACTTTGGCAGAAAATGCTTTCGCCTTCTCACGATACGCTGGGTCGTCCTGCAACAGGTGTCCGTAGTCCTTCAGCGTGTGACCACATCCCGCAGCGTTAATGATGATTGCATCGACTCCCGTATCCTCGAAGCTGTCGATCATCTGGCGGGCAAGTGCCTGGGCATCGGCTTCCTGTCCCTGGTGGTGGGGGAGTGCGGCACAGCAACCCTGAGATTTGGGAATCACCACTTCGCAGCCGTTCGCAGTCAGGACTCTGGCAGTGGCTTCGTTCACGTCGCTAAAAAACAATCGCTGCACACAGCCGAGAATCATGCCCACCCGATACCGCTTTTCGCCCTTCGCCGGAACGATCGTCGGCAAATTGTCCTGGAAAGATTTCACTGTCACTTCGGGCAACAGCGTTTCCATTGCCGCCAGCCGGGGAGAGAATTTTTTCAGCAACCCCGTTGCCCGCACCAACTGAGGCATTCCCAGTTTCTGATAGAGCATCAGGGGAGCCAGCAGCATTCTCAGGCGATCGGGATGGGGGAAAAAGGTGAACAGAAGTTGACGGAAAAGACGATCACCCAAACTGCGGGAATAGTTGCGCTCAATCTGGGGACGGGTCGCGGCAATCAGCTTGTCGTACTGTACGCCCGATGGACAGGTGGTGACGCAGGCAAGGCAGCCCAGACAGGAATCGAAGTGCTGCACCGTTGCCTCGTTCAGGGGAGCCCGACCCTCGTTGATTGCATCCATCAGATAAATGCGTCCGCGCGGCGAGTCCATCTCTTTGCCGATCACGCGATAGCTGGGGCAGGTGGAGAGGCAAAAGCCACAGTGAACGCAGGCATCGATTAGCTTGGGATCGGGCGGATGCTGCGCGTCAAAGTTTTTTTCTGAGGGAGCCAGAGCAGACTCAGGACTATAGGACGTATCAGGAATTCTGTATTCTGTGGTCATGGGTTAAATTCCACCGACGAACCGACCGGAACTGAAAAGGAATTGCGGGTCAAACTGTTGCTTAATGCGACGCATCAGATCCAACGAAGAACCAGAACTGCCCCACACATCGATCGCTTGTTTAAGAGCCAGAGGAGCCGCCTGCACTGAGAGAAAGCCACCCTGTGCCTGGCAGATCGATCGCAGCTTCAGCAGCGCATCGAGGGTGATCGATTCAAACCGCAAAACGCCTAAACCACTTCCGGCGTGAATCTGAGCAACTGTCATATCAGCACCGATCTGGCTGAACTGCGCCAACGTCTGGACTGCTTGAGCGGGTAACACTCCTATTTTGCAGGTTACGGTAGACGGTTGGGGGTCAGTTTCGATTCTTTCTCGTAATTGTTGCCACAGAGCCATTTCATCATCGCCGGATTGCACCGTTACCGCTAAACCCAGATTCTGTTCCAGGGCAAAAAGCTGCTCCGTTTGTTTCTTGATACTGACTTCGATCGTCTGAAAGCGACTCATCAGTCCCACGCCTTCCCCCAGTCCCAAGGCTCCTACTGTGCGGTCATCAATGAGATCGATCGCGCTCGGAGTCAAGCTAGACGCAAGCAGAGTGGAGGCTGCCTGAGCAATCGCCGCTGAATTCCCTGTGAGAACCACTGTTTGAGAAGCGGCAGGTAAGGGATAAATGCGGAAGGTAATCTGGCTAATCATACCGAGCGTTCCGTAAGAACCCGTGAGCAGCTTCATCAGGTCGTAGCCCGCAACGTTTTTCACGACCCGTCCGCCTGCTTTTGCCACCTGGCCATCCGATCGTATAAAAGAAATGCCGATCACCATATCCCGGACGCTGTTGTATCGCTGGCGCAGTGAGCCTGTATCTCCGGTTGCCACAATACCGCCGACCGTTGCTTGGCCTGGATAGGCAGGATCGATCGCGAGAAGCTGTCCTTCTTTCCCCAGGATTGCCCGAAGGTCTGCCAGCCGCATTCCTGCTTCTACGGTAACGGTGAGATCGCCAATGGCATGTTCGATCAGGCGATTCATCCGAGCGGTGCTGATCACTAAATTAATTCCGCCCGCCAGTCCGCCCCAGTGCAGCTTGCTGCCACTTCCGCAGGGGAACACTCGCCAGCGATTTTGTGCCGCGCAGGCTATGAGTTCGGCAAGCTGTTCCTGCGTTTCAGGATAGGCAATACAGTCAATTTGAGTGCTGGGAGTGACTGCCTGGGAAATTTGCGATCGAAGCATCAGATCAGCCGCATCCCACGAAACGACTCCCCCTGCACCGAGAATGCGTTCAACCGATTGGGCAAGACTTGGGGCGATCGAACTCATGGCAACTCATCAGCGTCCAGACGACTCTTCCCCACTCTATCAGGAGGCGAGGCGAATCCCGTGAAAATTCTCAGGCGGGCAACCCTTGTGCCTGGATAGACTGCGGACAATTATTTTTAGATGCAGTGCAGCTTATGCAATACATTACAGCCAGCAGTATCACAGCCAGCAGTCTCGAGTTAAAACCATCACCCCAGTCGTCAATTAGCTCGTCCATTCAGCCGCTGAATCAGGCGATCGGACAAGCCTTGATCATTGCCTACCGCGAAAATACCGATCGACTGGAAGCAGTTCTCACCTTCCTGGGATTTGACTGTGAAGTGCTGCGACAAAACGATAGCCCTGAATATCAGGATTGTGCTGCGACCTATCGCTGTATGCTGAACCATCAGCACGCCTGGAAGCAAGCCGCCCAGTCCGATCGCCCGACGCTGATTGTTGAAGCAGATTTTGTGCCTGTGGTAGGCATGGGGAACTTGCCGCTTCCATTTAATTTAGAGCAGCCAAACGTCGGCATCTGCTGGCTTTATACCTGTGCGCCTCAGGTATATTCCCTCTCGACAGACGGCTATGCCGAAGGATTTTCGACGGGACTGGTCGCTTATATTCTCACCCCAGAAGGGGCAGCAACGCTTTGCGGACTGGCCGATCAGGTCACCGAGAAGCAGGGCACAGGCTACTGTACCTTCGACTCTAATATCGAGAAATATCTGCGAATTCGCGGCTTTAAAAACTACATCGCCTATCGTAACTATGGCGAACATGGAGGACGATCGAATCCTGAACATCAGCAGAACGGGATGAGCGGCATTCATCGAGCCGATGTGTTAGCCGGAAAACTGGCATTTCTGCCCGATTACGCAGGCACAAGCTCAAATCGCTACTGGCATTTTTATCAGGCACGCCTTTATGCTCGGCTCAAGGGCATCGGACGGCTGCTCACCGGGCGATTTCTGCGCTGGAAACTCCTGAGATACAGCAAAACACCCGATCGACTGCTAAAGTTTGCGATCGGGCGACAGATTGTTTTCTAGAAAACTCCAGGAAACGGAGCAGTGCACTACTGCTACATCTCGCCTCCTAGTGCCACCCGGTCTGGAAGAAACTGAGCTGGATTCAGCATTCAAACTTCTCCAGTTTTGGGAGTCTAGGAGGCTACTCAAGCTGGAACCCTCACAGAAATTGACTTGTTTCTCTACAGTCGCTTCCTAAGCCGGAACTAAAGCGGGCGGTAGCGTGAGAATGTCTACGCCGTCTTCAGTCACTGCCACCGTGTGTTCAAACTGGGCAGATAACTTGCGATCGATCGTCACAGCAGTCCATTTGTCCCCTAGCACTTCAATTTCCCAGGTTCCTTCGTTGATCATGGGTTCGATCGTAAAGACCATGCCGGGACGGAGCTTTTTGCCTTTGCCGCGTGTGCCGTAATGGGGAATCTGCGGAGCGGTGTGAAAGGTGCGCCCGACTCCATGCCCAACAAAATCTCGCACCACCGAGAAGCCCTGAGACTCGGCATATTCCTGAATCGCTGCGCCAATGTCACCAATTTTCGCGTTGGGTTTGACTTCGCGGATTCCGCGCCATAAGCATTCTTCCGTCACTTCGACCAGCTTACGAGCGATCGGGGAAGGAGTGCCCACAAAAAAGGTTTTCGACGTATCGCCGTGATAACCGTCCACCAGGGGCGTGACATCGATATTAATAATGTCACCATCCCGTAAAATCTGCTTGATGTTGGGGATGCCGTGACAGACTACTTCATTCACACTCGTACAGATCGATCGCGGAAAGGGATTGCTACTGCCGTTCGGATAGCCCAAAGGCGCGCTTTTTGCCCCTCGCTTTTGCGTCCATTCTTCTGCCGCGTCGTTGAGTTCCTGAGTCGTGACTCCGGGCTTTACCATTGGCTCCAGATATGCCAGCAGCTCAGCTGCCGTTTGCCCCGCCTGTCGCATCTTTTCGATCTCCCGACTGGACATAAGGACGATCGGTTCGTTATCCATGAATTCCTGCCGCTGCTTTAAGGTCTCTTTTCTCTACTCTAGCGGTTTCAGAAATTAGACACAAACGGAAAAGGCAATGCAAAGTAGGATTATTCTTTCTCGCCAACTCATTTCACGCAGCAGTGCAGCTTTACTAATTTGATTTGTGAACCCTAGTGCCAGACAAACACTTGCGCCTCGTATTCGCCGAGGTCGATCGTCAACAAACCATTCTTGGCTTCAATGTCGTAGTTTTTCGTCCATTCGTGCCACATTCCATCTTCAGGAAAATGGGAAATTTGGTAACCTGCGAGAAACTGATCGGAGAGGTTGACGACGACGACAATCCGTGAGCCTTCTTCGTTCCAGCGCACATAGGCAAAAACCTTGGCATCAGGATTTCCGTGAAAGAAATCAATGTTGGTTGTATGCAGGGCGCGGTTGTTTTTCCGCAGCGCGATCAATCCCTGATAGTACTTAAACAAACCCAGATTCTCTTCGTTTTTCAACAGCGTCCAGTCCAGTTTGGCGGGGTCGGTTGTTTTCAGTTTGTATTCACCAAACTCTTCGCCCATCCAGAGCATTGGCACACCTACAGAAGTCATCACCAGCACTGCACCCAGCTTGCGGCGACGAAAGGCTGCTTCGCCTAAAATTCCTCGATCGCCAAAATCTGCCATCACGTGATTGTGATCGTGGTTTGACAGATAGTGAATTACGTTCGTCACGCCCAGAAAACCCTGACGTTTGGGATCGATCGCATCCTTCAGCCGTTCCAGGTCGAACATATCGCCGAGAATATGGGGCAGGACGGTGTGGTAAAAGCTGTCGTGCCAGCAGCCATCCATCGGACCATCTACATTGGTAATCGCAGGATTTTCAGGAATGTATTCGGCAATGTTGTAAAACGGTTTCGCGCCTGCGGTTTGCTTGGCTTCCTGCACAATCCAGTGCAAGAAGTCAAAGTTAGCAATTTGACGGGCAGCATCATATCGAATGCCATCCAGGTGATACTCGGATACCCAATAGCGCACAGTATCACCGACAAAGCGACGCGCCGGATAGGTTTGCAGGTTTTCGTCGTAATGCTCGTAGTTGAACTCTGGTCCCCAATTGAACTCTGCGTCTTTGGGATCGTGGTGATACCAGTAGTCGTGATCGATTTGGGTTAGGGGAGATGATGACTCGGAGTGGTTATAAATTCCGTCCATGATGACGCGAATTCCGCGAGCGTGGCATTCGTCAATCATCTGCTTCAGTTCTGCGGTTGTGCCGTAGCTTGTCTCAGGGGCGAAGAAGTGGCGCGGATTGTAGCCCCAGCTATAGCTCCCCGGATATTCCTTTACAGGCATTAGCTCGATCGCATTAATTCCCAATTCACACAAATAGTCGAGCTTTTCGATGACGTGCTTGTATTTACCACGCGGATAGGGATCATCTTCGCCGCCTGAAAAATCGGCAATGTGCATCTCATAAATCACCAGTTCGTGATCGGCGGGCAGCGGGCGATCGTCATATTGCCACACATATGTATCAACAATTCGCTCACCGTCTTTGACATGAGCAATGCTGTTTTCCTCTGCACTCATGCCGTTAATATCAGTTGCGTAAGGGTCAGTGACAGTAACCCACTGATCCGGCTCAAAAAACCAGGACCTTGACTGCACTTTAAACTTGTATTCATACGACCCGTCCTTCAGATCAACAGTGACGCGAAAATAGCCGTCATCCCCCTTCTGCATCGGGATTTCTTGCCAATCTGAAAAAGACCCAATCAGCGCAGCCCCATTGTTATACGGAGCAAAAAGTTTGAATTCAATAGGGCTTGCCATATAGTTCCTGAGCAAAAGTGCATTGTTTTTAATAAGAGCATTTTCCGGGAAGAAATTTATTTCTGTAAATCCAGCGAAAGAGATAAGACTTCGAGCAGAGAGTTTTCCGGCTAGGGTGGCTTGAGCGAGATCTGTCCTACTGTAGAGGGCGAACGATTTTTCTTCACGCAAAATGGAAAGCAAGATAAAGCCGATCGAGTCAGCAGGGGCTTTTATCTGCGTTCTGTTTTTATCTTCTGCACTGCAACAAAGCGCGTTTCGTTTGGTGCAGCAACTTATGTTTAGCGCAGCAAATCATTAGTTCATTTGAAGCGAACGTTAAATCGAATTGTTGAAGCAAATTTGAGGAAGATTTTATGTTGGGAGCTTTTTTTACAACTTTAGCGACCGCACTAAGCCTGTTAGTTGTTGATCTGGTTGTGCCTGGTGTTGATCTTGACAACTTTGTTGCCGCAATGGTGGCAGCTGTGGCGATCGGGTTTGTGAATGCGGTGATTCGTCCGATTATTGCTACCCTCTCTTTGCCGATTAACTTCCTGACGCTCGGTGCGTTTTCTCTGGTGGTTAACGGACTGTGCCTCTGGTTGGCAGCCGCCTTTGTCCCTGGTTTCTCGGTTCACGGTTTGCTGGGGCTCATTCTGGCTCCGGTAATTCTCTCCTTTGTGAACACATTCCTGAGCAAGTATTTTGCAGAGCGCAATCCGAATCTGGATCTCAAGAGTCAGGCTTAATGCTGACGGATTCGGAACGCAGCAAGACAGATTGGTGAATGCGATAGCATGGCACTCAGTTTCCTGAGTGCCTTTTTTGTTTCTCATTTTGTCTCTCAAAATTTCTCTTGCCTGCAATCTATCCCAGGAGGTTTGACGATCGCCCTTGAACTCCATATGTTTGGAGACGGTAGTCGCAGGCTATTTAAGGATTACTGCTTGGGAGTTACTTGAGGATTGCTGTCTGAGCATCACTGTTTAAAGATCACCACTGTTTGAGGATCACATTGTGGATAGCATTTTGCAGCGTGCTGGTGAATTAAAGCAGGCTCTTTCAGATTATGTACTTGATGCTGAAGGAGACCTTGCAACTGCGCTAGAGGCATTCAGTGCAGAACAAATGAAGCGATCGAAACAGCAAGATATGCACCAGCGCAGTCTAGTGATCGATCGATTTATTGCAGAAGGCTATGCCGGCGATAAAACGCCGATTGATTTATTCATCCAGGACGAAGCTGAGCTTTCGGAAGACGATCGGCAACTCGTTCAACATTGGCGACGCGGCTTTGTGGGGGTGTTTGCAATTCAGCACGTCCATGACGATGGCTTTTTATTAATGAACTGGCTCACTGCTAAAGTTTATCGAGTTTATTTCACGCCGATTGATCATCCTGCCAAAATGCAGCGACTTAAAGAAGGCGAAATTATCCTTACTCAAATTGCGCCTGTTACTCGTGAGGGCTGGATGTTTTTTAGTCCTCCGGTACAGATGGGAAAACTAGGCAAGCCCAAACTTGCAGTCGCGATCGGCAACTTCAAAGACAATTATAAAAACCATTTATATAGCGATGCTCCAGATCTATTAGCCGAAGCCTGGAAATCGGTTGAGAAATATCATCAAGAATTCACCGACTTTTTTGGTGCGGCTGAAATTACAATGCCGGGCTATCAGCTTAATAAAAAGTTAGCTGAGTTTCAGGAAGTCATAACGCAAAGGCGACTTACCGACGCTGGAATTGATGATTCTAAGAGCCTGGAAGAATTAACGGCTGAAGCGGGCGTGACTCAGGAAGAAATTGCAGAAGCCGCAACCTCAATGGGGGCAGATGCAAAGGAAGTTGCCCAATTTTTTGACGGCAAGGGCAAAGCCAAAATGGTTACTCCAAAAGTCGATTTGCCCGATCGCCTGAAAAAAGCAGAACAAGTGACGGTTTTAACGCATCCGCGCTGGGGACAGGTTTTTCTACCGACCTACCATCAGTTTTGCAGCCTGCTAGAGGCAGAAGATTGGACAGCAATTCCTAACGGTCAGGATTTAGTGAATCGCTATTTGCGCGATCCTGAAGTTCCAGCTTTTGTCTGGTATCATCTTGCGCAGCTCTATCCAAAGCAATTAGAGATTGTGCTGCGATCGGCACTCGACCGTCCTCAACTTAACCTTGAAACAGATTTGGTTAACTTGTTACAGGAATTTGATAAATCGATCGAAACAGAGCTGCCAGAAATTGCCAGTGTTCCTATTCATCTGCACAACCTTTTTCAAGAAGCAATTCAGGAGCTAAGCAAAGAAAAAAGTAAAGAAAAGCCTAAGGGAAAACGCAAAATTGGAGCTGGATTTTAGCGACAGTTTTATACCCTACGGCAGAAAAGAAATCTGGAGCAACTTGATAATCTAAGAATAGAAAGCTTGTGATGACATAGAGGTTGAATCATGAATATTCTTGCTTGGATTTTGTTAGGTCTATTAGCTGGTGCAATTGCAAAGGCAATTTATCCCGGCAATCAGGGCGGCGGTATTTTCGGCACGATTATCCTGGGGATTATTGGTGCTTTTGTTGGTGGTAGCCTTTACGCCCTGCTCACGACTGGATCGCTTTCCCTTACCGCAGCAGGTCTGAGCATTCCTGGTCTGATTGTTGCAATTATTGGAGCGATCGTTGCCCTGTTCATCTGGGGTTTGCTGACCCGTCGTGCGGTATAAGCAGTCATCAAGCAACAAATTCACTGTTGTTTGTCTGGTCGATGTAAAGCAGCTTCCTAGGGAAGCGATCGGCTTTTAGTTCATTCGCAAATTGCACGAGTATCTCAAGTTTGTCGAGTTGTCTAATTGTTTCTGCTTAGGGTTCAGCTCTCATCACTCTGGTGAGAACTGGACCCTATAATTTTATTGGTTTAAGTTGACTTGAATGGATTTAGGCGATATCAGAAGCGATATCAAATTTGATTAATCATTGATTATTTTGATTTGTTTGTTTATTCATCCGTTTTAAAAGGCAGAGGCTTAACAAATCGTGAGACGTTTAACGCTTCCCAGTTGGCAAGAGTGGCGATCGGAATTAGCGGATGTCGTGCGGGGATTGGCAGGAGGATTTTTATTTGGCATTCCCCTGATATACACGATGGAAGTGTGGTGGATCGGATCTTATGCCGATGCAGGTGGACTGCTAGGGGTGCTGGCATCGACGTATGTGATCGTGTTTTTGCTCAACAGAACTGATGGATTTCGGCAGCAGTATCCTGACCAGATACGGAAAGCTTTGACAGACAGCGTTGAAGCCTTGGCGATCGGCATTGTTTGCGTAACCTGGGTGCTGATTTTGCTTCAAGAAATCACCTGGGATACGTCGGTGAATGAGGCAGTTGGCAAGATTGTGTTTGAAAGTGTTCCATTTGCGATCGGCGTAGGGCTGGCGCGATCGATTTTGCAGGGCAATCGGGGTGGGAACGATGAAGAAAACGATTCAGGGCAGCCACCTCGTTCTCAAGGCTCTAACTCAACCCTGACTGATATTGGAGCCACGCTAATCGGCAGTATTTTTATTGGGTTTAGTATTGCTCCGACCGATGAAGTGCCGATGCTGGCGGCAGCAATTTCTCCTCCCTGGCTGCTGGTGGTGATTGGCATGTCGCTGCTGGTATCCTACTGTATTGTGTTCGCGGCAGGCTTTACAACTCAGAAGCGCAGGCTTCAAGAGGGAGGGTTATTTCAGCGTCCATTCACTGAAACGATCGTCTCCTACCTGCTTTCCCTCAGTACGGCTGCCATCATGCTTTACTTTTTTCATCGGCTCGATTTTAGCGACCCCTGGAATTCCTGGCTGGAGCAGACCTTGCTATTAGGACTTCCAGCTACGATCGGCGGCGCAGCAGGACGAATTGCAATATGAAAAACACGATTAGACCCAAACCCCAAGCCCAGCGACGAATTTCGGCTGAGCAGGTTACGTTTACAATCGCCTGCCTGATCCTGGGGACAATCATCAGTCTGGTACTGCTAGCATGGGCAACCGAGAAAGATATCCCTCCAGTGCTATCGGTGCAAACTCAGCTTGGAGAAGTGCGCGAAGCAGCGGGACAGTTTTATGTGCCTTATCAAGTCACCAATACAGGCGGCAAAACTGCTGAATCAGTCCAGGTGATGGGAGAGCTAGAAATCAACGGCGTGACCGAATCTGGGGATCAAACAATCGACTTTCTCTCCAGGAATGAAGTGGAAGAGGGCGCGTTTGTCTTTAGCCGCGATCCGCGTCAGGGGGAGTTGAGCATTCGCATTGCCAGCTACAAACTGCCTTAGCAGTCCTTGCTATCGAACCAGCAGTAAACCCACCTGGAGCAACCCGATCACAAAGCCGAGAACGCCGCCCAAATTCACAATCGCCTGCAATTCATTTTTCACAATGCCCTGAATTGCCAGCTCCAGGTCGGCGGCAGAAGTCGATTTGACGCGATCGATAATGACCTGATCGATATTGAGAATCGGAATAACCTGAGCCACCAGCGATTCGAGATCGCGTTCCAGATAGCGTTCCAGAATCAGTGCTAGTTCATAGCTGATGGGATGCAGCGAGCTGGAAACGACTTCCGAAGTGCGCAGGCGAGTCAGCAGCAGGTTGGCAACTTCGTTCCAATCAATCGAATCACTCATGCCCTGAAGCAGATCTGAGCCTTTGTCCTGAAGATACAGCCGGATCTCATCACGCATAGTTTTGCGGATTTGGCGCACGGTGGCGACGGGCAGGTTTTGCAGAGACAGGTTTTGCAGCATTTCCTTTAGCCGATCGCGTACCCCCAGCGATTGAACCAGTTCATCGAGCCGCACGTTGCTGCTTTCTCGCTCATCCAGGCAGTAAGTTCGCAACCGGGTCAGCGCGTTTCGCACCCCAAACAGGTTTGCCACCACCCAGTACGTGCCGCTTGTCTTTTCCCGAAAGCCTTCATCGATCACTCTAATATTGCGATCGGTGAGAAAATCAACAATCAACTGCCGCAGCACATCCGGCGGAATGACAGATTGCAGGAGCCAGTCGGCAACTTGTTCTGCCTGGGGTTCAGTTAGCCGCAGTTCCAGCAACACCTGGTCAAAAAGCTGATTGAGCTGCGCTTCTAAAAAGTCTTCTTGCCGCGCCAGCACTTTGACCACTCTGGGCAAAGACTGACCTACCAGGTCGTGCAGCACGTTTGCCACGATCGCCGCCGCTTTTTCCTGGTTTCTGTCCTGCACCTGATCAAGCGCGAGTTTCAGTAGCCACTCGATCGCTCCCTGAATCCGCTCGGTTTGCAGCAACTTACGAGCCAGATTTTGCAGTTCTTCTGGTGTCAGCAGCGATCCCATAATCGTATCGGCAATTCGCTTTGCCAGCCGTTCCTGGTTACTGGGAATCAGCCCCGGCGTAAACGGCAGCTTGCGTCCCCCCAAATATAACGGCCGATAGGGACGAAACAGCATCTTGATTGCCAGATCGTTGGTGAAGTAACCAATTACACCACCGACGATCGGGGGAGCAGCCAGAGTCCAGAGGGTTGTGAAGTCCACAGTCGGAAAAAGAAGGGGTAGGTAAAGGGGGATAGATCTTGAAGATAAAATCTTATTTCGTTGCAACGAGAACACCCATCATGCCACTGGCGATCGGATAGTGAACTGCATGGCAAAATCCGGCAGCTTTGGCAAGCGCAACCTGCTCAGACCCAAGCGGAAAGCGATCGAGGCTGGGATTGATGTAGGCATACTCGTCACGTAAGCCAAACTGGGCTGCCGCCGGAACCACGAGATGATCCAGATACCACTGCTGAAAAGTTCGCATCGTCGAGTTGCCAGCGCGATGAAAGTCCAGAATGGCAACTTTTGCCCCCGGTTTCAGCACTCGGTACAGTTCGCTCAAGCTTTTGGGAATATCCGTGACGTTTCGTAATCCGTAGCCCATTGTCGCTGCATCAAACGTTTCTGCTTCGAAGGGTAAATCGAGCGCATCACCTTCCTGCCAGACGATCGGTGCAGTGCGACTGCTGAGAACGGTTTTTTGATGGGCGATCTCAAGCTGGGCGCAGGCAAAATCCACGCCATAGACCTTTCCCATTCCGCCCACCTGCCGCGCAAGCAACCGAGCCAAGTCGCCACTACCGCAGCATACATCAAGGCAGCGATCGCCCACCTGCGCATCGCTCCATTTAACCGTCATTTGTTTCCAGACACGATGCAGCCCCAAACTCAGCCAGTCGTTGAGCTGGTCATATGCCGGGGCAATGCGATCGAACAAGGCGCGAACGTCTTGTGCAGGGGGCGGGGCGGGGGAAGGCGAAGTCACAGCGATGCAAAAATAACTACTCCTTGATCCTACACAGGAAGACTGGCTGCAAGCACAGTGAACCGCAACCGATAAACCCTACCTTTAACGGTGGAAAACCGAAGGAGAGACAAAGCCTCAGCCTTCGGTACAAAGAGCACGATAAAATCAGGAAAAAATTAAGCAGGAAAAGTTAGCTAGCAGGGCGAAGCACAGGTGAGGATAATGCCAACGAGCGTAGAAACCGCTTCTAGCAGCGTCAGATGATGGGGCTGGAGTGGGTAAGACTGCTGCCATTGAAGCGAAAGAACTGCCAAAACTTCATCGGATACCCGCTCCTTGGGCAGAACTGGAATTACCAGACGCAGCGGCACATCTGCTGTTTTGTCATTAGCAATTTGCAGGCTCTGCGTCTCGATTGCTGCCTGAACTAACGGATCATCGACCAGCTCATCCTGGGCTGCGGCAAGGTCTGACTCTTCCAGGCAATACACTCCGGCGGTGCTGAGCGTCTTCTGTTTAATTCGCTGCAAAACACAGCGATCGGCAGATAGCACACGACCACAGGCGGCAGCAACCCGCTGAAGATACTCCTGATGAGTCGAAGACTGCCCAATTTGAGCGATCTGAGTGAGCAGTGCTGTTTGAGCCTGTACCCAATGCAGTGCCTCAGTTCGCTGCTTGAGCTGCTCATAAGCCTCGGTTGCCCGATAAACGACCTGCTTGAGTTCCTCTGGTTCCCAGGGTTTGGTGATGTAGCGGTAGACCTGTCCAGAGTTGATTGCTTCAACCAGATCTTCAATATCCGTGAATCCAGTGAGAATAATCCGCATTGTGTCGGGAAACTGAGGCGTGGTACGGCTCAAAAACTCAGTCCCCTTCATTTCTGGCATTCGCTGGTCAGAAATAATCACAGCAACTTCACCCTGCTGCGCCAAAATCTCAAGAGCAACAACGCCGCTTTCTGCGCGTAGAACTTCGTACTCGCGTCGAAAGGTTCGATACAGCAGATCTAAATTATCGGGTTCGTCATCGACCACCAGCATCCTGGGTTTCTTCGATTGCTTCAGGCTCATGATTGCATGGTAAGCGTCAGGGGAAATTAGATTCGTCATAGGGCATGATCCGGGAGCGCAAGTTAGTTGCTTGCTTAACGCGAGGAGAGCTGGTTTAGGCTTACTGTAACAATCAGTTTTAGTTGGTGCACTGCGTAGATCTGCGGGATTCATGCAAGGAGGTTTACGATCGCTTCAACCCCTCGGTAATTTCTACAGGGGCTCACCGTTGCTCACTGTTAATTACCGTTACTTACTCCTGCTCACTGCCGCTCACTGTTAATTATTTTTAATTAACGCTGCTTACTGTTAATCGCCATGAAGCCCTATCAGCAAATTCCTATTCTTGAATGCGGCGAACCGCTCTTGCCAATTCCAATCGAAGCGTTTGCACTAGAGCAGCCCCATGCTTACATCAAGCTGGGTGCGCCCTACGGCAATAAGTCACCCTACTTTTTACGACAGGGTGTATTAAAGCAACTGCATCAGGCACAGACTTTGCTGCAAACGCTGCGGCCTGGCTGGCGAATTCAGATTTTTGATGCCTATCGTCCGATCGCGGTGCAGCAGTTTATGGTGGACTATACCTTTACCGCAACCCTGGCAGAACGCGGATTAACGCTTGCCCAACTCACCAAATCAGAGCAAGCCAAAATCTGGCAGGAAGTGTATCAATTTTGGGCAGTTCCCAGTGCGAACTCTGCCATGCCGCCACCTCATAGCACCGGAGCTGCGATCGATGTCACGCTGGTCGATGAGATGGGGCAAACGGTAGACATGGGTTCTGCGATCGATGAGCTGTCGCCGCGCTCCTATCCCAATCATTTTGCCGATATCGCAGTCTGGCAAGCCCGCAGTCCTGACGTGACTCTAGAAACAGCGGCTCGATTTCACGCCCATCGTCAGCTTTTGCAGCAGGTCATGGGAGAAGCAGGATTTTTGCAGCATCCTAACGAGTGGTGGCACTTCTCCTGGGGCGATCAACTCTGGGCATGGCAAATGCAGCAGGCTAATCCAAGGCGATCGTGGGCTGCCTGCTATGGCAGAGTTTGAGTTTGCTGTTCGTTTCAAAATTCCCCAAGTTTGAGGGATTTAGTTTGAGGGATTTAGTTTGAGGGATTTAAGGAGCAATGCAGGATTTCCGCGCCCTCAGCATCCTCTTAACAAACTCTTACAAATCGCCTACTGAATTCACTATTGAGGATTGGCACAATAGCGATTCACTTCTTCGACGAGCGGAGCTTCTTTGTCGGTCGCTGTTTTAAGTGAGTTAAAGGCTTGCTGAGCCGCCTGAGAATTGCTTGCAGTTGCACTAGAGACTAGTTCACGAGTTGCACCGCTAATTTCGGAATACATCGCGACAAAGCGAGATTTAAACTCGGTCAAACGCTGATCGCCAAATTCTAAAGCTTCCATTTCTCCCCGCGCTTGGTCTGCTGCTGCCGCAATTCGGTTCATCGCTCCGACGTTATTTGCAGGATTTGTCGTGGAATTGCCAGCATCGGGAGAAGCAGCCGTGCTCTGGGTGACGGACTGCACCTGAGCAACCGCCTCGTTCGCAACGCTAATGAGCTGATTACACTGAGAAACTTTTCCTTCGCTACAGCTTATGACTAAAAAAGCAACGGCAGCGATCGTCAAAGTCAACCAGATGCCCCTCCGCAAACGAAACAGAGAACAAACCATATCTACTTCCCCTAGACGGTTAAGAAACAGCAAGCACAACTTGCACTAATTTTGCAACAGTCTAGCTGTATTGCTCAGTATAGCCGCTTCATATGATAGTTCTCTTTGGCTGCGATACCTGTTTGCATCCTAGTCAAGCGCTTACAAGCTCTTGTATCAGCAAGTCATGACCGTTTCTTGCAGCGTTCGTTAAAACGATGTGCACCAATCCCTTCTAGCGGACGGCTCAAGCATCTGCCGGATTAAGCTGAGCCATTGCCCAGGTGGTGTAAGTGCCGATCGGACTCCAAAGCAGATAGGGAATGAGCAACACTGCTGCCCAGCCAGCGATCGGTAACACGAATAAGGTCAATATAATTCCCCAGAAGAACCCGGTTGCGCCAATGATCGCGCCCGTAATCAGGCTACGGCGAAGTTCCATTATTGGGTTATATGCCAGGGTGAGAATCTCCAGCAGCAAATAGCCGCCCATCAACAGCCAGGTTCTAGAACTGCCTGGATCTTTTTCCCACACGATATAAGCAGACCATGCAGCACAGATAAAAACCGTCGTCCAGATGAAGGGAATTGCTGCCTCAAAGGTAAGCCACCGGGGACGCCGCAGCCGCCTGAACCACTGAAGTCCTCCCGGCGGGTTGAGACTTCCCCCAATTCCTACAACTACCAGGGTCACTCCCCCAATCACCAGCCAGGACGGAAGCATAGAGTTATCCTTTCGCGATCGCTAATCGTTTTCAAGCAAACTTCGTTTCTCACGCTGCCAGATCAAACCGCTGTTGGAATCGCTCCAAGGAATTATCCTTTGCCTACCCACTACTGACTCACCGCCTCACCGCTATTTCTGACAAAGAAGAAATATTTATCCAGGCTGCTGTATCGCAGAATGCCTTTACCAAACTTAAATTCTACCGAAGGAATATGCTTCAAATAACTTAACACAATAGCTTCCACCAGTTTTCCTGATAAAACATGTGAATGCCTGTACTTCAAACCTTTCTCGCCATCGACTTAAAAAAAGCGCAATTTACACAACTTAATAATCTTTAGGTTGTGTGAAAAGAAAAGTAACGCTTTGTCGGAGTTAATTGCGTTGAAATGCTGATGAAAAGGGAATTCTCGCCGCTTATCTCTATTCCGAGACGGTTCTCAATAACTCGTAACAAATTCTGCCTCGACAGCATTGTATAAGAATACCTGGAGGGCAAAAATGACAGACTAATCGCTACCCAAGCTGCTTTGTACAACGCCTTTTGGTTTCTCATATAAATGTGAAGTTGTTCTCAGATTTCTCTTAGCTTTCCATTATGTTGAGATGAGGGCTGAGACAAACTAAGAGGTCAATCAGAGAGCTGAAGCGAATCTGTGATTTCTCCTTCAGGTTGCTTAGCCAGCTTGAACCTAAATCAGGTTTAATCCAAACCGAACTTAACTAAAACAATTAGGAGATTGAGTCCATGCTAGATGCATTCGCCAAGGTTGTTTCTCAAGCCGACGCTAAGGGTGAGTTCCTGAGCACTTCTCAGCTCGATGCACTGACCAGTCTGGTCAGAGAAGGCAACAAGCGTCTGGACACCGTAAACCGGATCACCAGCAATGCTTCCACGATCGTTGCTAACGCAGCTCGCGCTCTGTTTGAAGAACAGCCTCAGCTCATCCAGCCGGGCGGAAACGCATACACCAACCGCCGCATGGCTGCTTGCTTGCGCGACATGGAAATCATCTTGCGCTATGTGACCTATGCTACTCTGGCTGGCGATTCCAGCGTTCTGGACGATCGTTGCCTGAACGGTCTGCGTGAGACCTACCAAGCTCTGGGTGTTCCCGGTGGTTCTGTAGCTGCTGGCGTTCAGAAGATGAAGGAAGCTGCTGTTTCACTCGCTAACGACCCCAGTGGCATCACCAAGGGCGATTGCTCCGCGCTGATGTCTGAAGTGGCTAGCTACTTCGATCGCGCTGCTGCGGCTGTTGCTTAATTTGTTCTTTGTCAGTGTCCTCGGTTTATTTGCTGTGTTCAGTGACCGATGACAAACCTTTGTCTCAACGCAAACATTTCAAGGATTACAAATTTAGGGAGATAATCACATGAAGACACCCATTACCGAAGCCATCGCTGCTGCTGATACCCAAGGTCGTTTCCTCAGCAACGCTGAAATGACCCAGGTGTACGGTCGTTACGAGCGTGCTGCCGCGTCTCTGGAAGCTGCTCGCACTCTGACCAGCAACGCTCAACAGCTGGTCGACAGCGCAGCTAATGCAGTGTATCAAAAGTTCCCCTACACGACTCAAACTCAGGGATCTAACTTCGCTGCTGATGCTCGCGGTAAGGCTAAGTGCTCTCGCGATATCGGCTACTACCTCCGCATGGTAACCTACTGCCTCGTTGCAGGTGGTACGGGTCCCATGGATGAGTACCTGGTTGCTGGTTTGGACGAAATCAACCGCACCTTTGACCTGTCTCCGAGCTGGTATGTGGAAGCTCTGAAGCACATCAAGGCTAACCACGGTATCACAGGTCAAGCTGCTGTTGAAGCAAATGCCTACATCGACTACGCGATCAACGCTCTAAGCTAATTGATCGTGCAGCCCGGAAAGGTATGCGGTTGCTGGTTGTTTGCTAGCGATGGTTTATCTTTCCGGGCTTAGTGTATCTACAGGTATTCGAGTATTTGAGAATGTTCGTCTATCTGAAGATATTTAGGGGAAAGGGATGAGGAATGGAGGATGAAGGGCAAGCCTGCTCGGAACCCCAAACGATCGGCTCTATTTTCCTTCAATTAGAAAATGCTGTATTGCCTTTTTAAAATTTAACTCGCAATTTGTTTCATTTTCCTTTCCTTCTTCGTTCCTTAGCCTCGTCTTGCTTGTTGGCATTCTCGCTCTGTTAAGACAGAACAGATAAGTTGGAGGAGATAACCTATGGCTGTGACAACAGCAGCGTCCCGGTTGGGCACGTCGGCATTTAGCGATTCGGCACGGGTAGAACTGCGTCCTACTTCGACCAGGGAGGATGTAGAAAATGTGATTCGTGCCGTCTATCGGCAGGTGTTGGGCAACGATTATTTGATGAAGTCAGAGCGTCTGACCAGTGCAGAGTCTCTGCTGCGCGATCGCAAGATCTCAGTGCGAGAGTTTGTGCGCTGCGTGGCGAAGTCAGAACTGTATAAAGAGAAGTTCCTTTACCCCAACTTCCAGACGCGCGTGATCGAACTCAATTACAAGCATTTGTTGGGTCGCGCTCCTTACGATGAGAGCGAAGTGATCAATCACCTGGATCTTTACGAGAACCAGGGATTTGATGCTGAGATTGATTCCTACGTTGATTCGGAAGAGTACCAGTCGAACTTCGGCGAGAATATTGTGCCCTACTACCGGGGCTTCGATGTTCATACCGGGTCGAGAACGGTAGGTTTTAACCGGATGTTCCGTTTGTATCGTGGCTATGCCAACAGCGATCGTGCCCAAACCGAGCGCAACAACTCGCGTCTGGCACGGGAACTGGCGCAAAATAAAACTTCGTCGATTATGGCTCCTTCGAGCAGCAACGGCGGTTGGTCCCACTATCGGGCATCAAACGATGTTGCGCCTGCAAAGTGCCTAGGCGGCTCGGTTGCAGGTGACGAAGCCCGAATGTATCGCTTGGAAGTGGCGGGACTGCGAGGCTCTGGCTATCCCAGTGTTCGGCGTAGCAGCACAGCATACCTGGTTCCCTACAATCAGATGCTTCCCAAGATGCAGCAAATCCACCGTCAGGGCGGCAGGATTGTGAGCGTTTCGCCTGCGTAATCCGTCTGTCAGGCTAGCATAGCGTGTTGGGCGATGGGTTTTAGGGTCGCTTTTCCCATTGCTCTGGTTTATTCCTCAGGTGAGCCGCTGCTTTGGAGAAAAGGGGTTTAGCCTGTCGCTCTGCACGCACTTCAGCTTTTATTTCAACAGCTCATTCAGGAGGTATTCGACTCATGTTTGGACAAGCTGCGGTTGGTGGTTCAGCAAATAGCCCCTCTGGAAGCCGGATGTTCCGTTATGAGGTGGTCGGTCTGCGTCAAAACGAAGAAAACGATCGCAATAACTATTCGATTCGTCGGAGCGGCAGCGTGTTTATCACTGTGCCCTATAACCGGATGAACGAAGAAATGCAGCGCATTTTGCGAATGGGCGGCAAGATTGTCAATATCGAGCCTTTGTCGGCAGAAGAGTCGGCGCAGGCGTCGGCAAATTGATTGGGCAGCGGCAGTCAGCCTGCCGTTTCCCCAGTGGGGGAGGTGCTTTGCAACGATTCAGCTTTAAGGGTCTTGATCTCACTCGTTAAGCTAAATCGCTTCTAGGCGGGCAGTTTGCCTGCATATTGGTGCGTGTTTCATGCTGGAATCTTCAATCGATCGGAATAATCCTTCTGAGCCCGGCGGCTCCCCAGGCGACCTCACAATCGAACAGGCAATTGCTAATTTGACCCATCCTGACCTGAGCTTGCGGTACTACGCTGCCTGGTGGCTGGGCAAATTTCGCGTTAAAGAGCCTGCGGCAGTCGATGCGCTCGTTACAGCCTTACAGGACGAGTCCGATCGCACCGAGTTGGGCGGCTATCCGCTGCGACGAAATGCGGCAAGGGCATTGGGTAAGCTAGACGATCGACGGGCGGTTCCGGGGTTAGTAGCGTGTTTGTCCTGCGAAGATTTTTATGTTCGCGAGTCAGCCGCACAGTCTTTAGGAATGCTTGGCGATGCGTCGGCAGTTCCAGCTCTGTTGCCACTTTTGCAAGGCGGTCTGGAGGCGGCTCAGCCTGTTCCGGGTCGTCCTCACTTGGCAGAACCGATCGAGGCAGTCATGGAAGCTCTGGGGGCACTCGCGCCCGGAACCCCGTGGCAGCAAGAAGCAATCGACTTTATTCAGCCTTTCCTAGCTCATTCGCTGGGACGAGTACAGTATGCCGCTGCCCGCGCCATGTATCAGCTCACCGATGAGGCGCAGTATGGCGATCGATTGGTCGCTGCCCTTTCCGGAAGCGATATCAATTTGCGTCGCGCTGCGTTGTCTGACCTGGGAGCAGTAGGCTATCTGCCTGCGGCTGAAGCAATTGCCACGGCTGCCGCTGAAAATAGCTTCAAGCTGTTCTCGTTGAAAGGCTTGCTGGAACATCAGGTTCGATCGGGAGCTGCTCTGTCGCCGGACGCGCTGAAACTGATGGATTTGATGGACAGTTTGCTGTAGCAAGCGGGATATCCTCCCTACAACAAACCTGTCAAATTGGCTCACTCGTTTAAGTCTCTATTCCCGATTCCTCACCTTTTCTGATGTTTTCTTGCCCGATGACAATCTCTAACTCCGTTAATGCCCAGCCGCTGATTGATGCGATCGATCAGGCAGATTCGCCCGAACGATTGGTTGGTGCGGTGCAGGCATTGGCAGCAGCCCAGCAGGAGGCAGGCATTCCGACGCTGATTCGCGCTCTGGGATTTAATAATCCGGGGGCTGCGGCGATCGCAGTGCGGGGTCTGGTGCAAATGGGCGCGATCGCAGTTCAGCCCTTGCTCGACCTGGTGGACGACTACAACTATGGCGCAAGAGCCTGGACGATTCGGGCACTAGTGGGTATTGGCGATCCGCGTGCGCTAGAGGTATTGCTGGCGGCGGCTGAAGCAGATTTTGCGCCGAGTGTGCGGCGGGCTGCAACTAGGGGACTCGGTTCTCTTCGCTGGGACTGGCTCCCTGAAGACAACAGGGCATCGGTTCAAGAACAGGTGATGACCTCGCTGATAAAAATTAGCCAGGACTCCGACTGGTCTTTGCGCTATGCAGCAATCGGGGCACTGGAGGTACTGGCAGGTGCAGCCAATTCTTTGCATCCGGCGATCGAACAGCAGTTGCGGCAAATTGCGGAGCAGGATGCAGATTTAGCAGTACAGGCAAGAAGCCAGAAAGCACTCCGGGAACTGGCAGGCAAGTAGCTTATTTCCACTCCCTATTCCCCCTTTCCTACTCCCCCCTTTGTACACAAAACACTAGGTTAAACAATGTCGATCCCTCTTCTCAAAGTTACTCCTAAGACCCAGAATCAGCGTGTGGAGGGCTACGATGTCCCCGATGAGGACGACCCTACCCTTTACCGCCTGAGCCACGCCATCTCGGATACTGACGTAAACGAGATCATCTGGGCAGCTTATCGGCAGATTTTTAGCGAACATCTGGTTCTGGAAAGCTATCGCCAGCCTGCGCTGGAATCTCAGTTGCGGAACCGGGCGATTTCAGTGCGAGAGTTCATTCGAGGGCTGGGCAAGTCGGACGTATACCGCGATGAGATTGCTGACCTGAACTCGAACTATCGCATTGTCGATCTCACCTTCAAGCGGTTTTTAGGACGGGCATCCTACAGTAAAGATGAGCAGATTGCTTGGTCGATCGTGATTGCGACCAAAGGACTGCACGGCTTTATTGATGCAGTGGTGGACAGCGACGAGTACAGGCAAAACTTTGGCGATGATGTGGTTCCTTATCAGCGTCGCCGGATGGAAGGTCGCCCGTTTAACCTGACCAACCCGCGCTATAGCGACTACTGGCGGAACCGAATGCTGGAAATGGAGCTGCAAACTCGCTCCTACTACCAAGTACGGCAGTATCAATCCGGCAACCTCGATCGCAAAGTTATTCGTCAAGCAGTGTCGCCGATGTTCTTTAACATGGCGCAGTCGCTCCTAATTCCGCAGCAGGATTCGCAGCGGGACGTGGCGCGGGCAACTTCCAGCACGATTAAGGTTCCTGATTCGAGCCGCAGTGCAGGTGAAGTAAAGCCGACGGTGAAGGCAACCAATGTGGCATTGCCCTACCGCTATCTGTACAACATGCCAAAGGTTTAGAGGAGTTTGTAGGTGGGTGGCAAGACGGTCGAGATCCCTTAAATCCTGCTTAAAAAGGGAGAACTTTGAGCCATACAGCCTCCTATTTGCTTAAGGGCTATCTGCATCGGGTACTTACCTCTTTATAAAAGGGGGACTAGAAGGGATCTTCAGCCCTTCTCACATCCATCCGCCTTTCCTCATCGGCTCTCATCATTTACTTTTATTCCTTTATTTCCTCTTTAGTAACACCATGACCATTCCTCTGCTTGAATACACCCCCTCCTCACGGAATCATCGAGTTCCGGGCTATGAGGTTCCTGGTGAAGACACGCCCTACATCTATCGGCTTGAAGACTGCACGGATAACACGGATCTGGAAGCAATGATCTGGGCAGCTTATCGTCAGGTTTTTAGCGAGCACGTTATCCTGCGCAGCAGCCGTCAGAGTGATCTGGAGTCTCAGCTCAAGAATCGATCGATCACCGTACGCGACTTTGTACGAGGTCTGGCAAAGTCAGAAACTTTCCGCAGATTGGTAGTGGAAACAAACTCCAACTATCGGATTGTGGAAGTGTGCCTGAAGCGATTGCTGGGTCGTGCTCCCTATAACGAAGACGAGAAGCGTTCCTGGTCGATCAAAATTGCCACGCTTGGCTTTGATAGCTTTGTGGATGCGCTGGTAGACAGCGAAGAGTACAGCACCAACTTCGGCGACACGACCGTTCCCTATCAGCGTCGTCGCTACAAGGATCGTCCGTTTAACCTGGTGACACCTCGCTATGGCGATTACTGGCGCGATCGCCTGGAAACCGAGCGGTATAAGTGGGGCGATGTGAAAAACTTCCTGGACATGGCGCGATCGATCAAGATTACGCCGAAGCAAATGACTCCGGTGAGTACCAAGAATATTCAAATTCCTGATACCAGCCGCGACACCAAACCCCAGGACACGCGGGTTTCGATTAGCACCACAGCGGGCTTTCCGGTACGGTAAAGGGTGAAATAGAGCAGTTTGAGCACCAGTCAATTGATTCAATTCATCGATTAATTGAATTGATGGATAGGGTTGAAGACATGGAAAGCGGAACGATCGCATGAATCATTCTGCGAATCAAACACTCTGACCTTTTCCTGCTCCAAGTTACTCGTTTGCTGAATCAATTCTGTCAGGGTAGTTTGCGGACTGCCCCGACCTAAGGGATAAACGTCCCCGACTATCACACCTGCACTCAAGAACGTCTTTGACTGAGTCTCTTGCCTGCTGCCTGGAGAAACTGAATTCGATCGCCGCAAGAGATTTCTACTGCTCCTCCGACATCGAACATTTAGACTCGTTCATTGCAGTTCATTAGGAGAATCGGTATGACTTTGCCTCTGCTTGAGTATAAGCCCACTACCCAGAACCAAAGAGTTTCCAGCTTTGGAACGGCTGACCTGAACGAGGACACTCCTTATGTTTTTCGCCTGGAAGCCGCAACCACACCTATTGAGCAAGAAGCTCTGATTCGCGCTGCCTATCGGCAGGTGTTTAATGAGCAGGAAATGCTCCAGTTTAACCGTCATGTTGCGCTGGAAACGCAGCTTAAGAATCGATCGATCGACGTGCGCGATTTCATTCGGGGACTGGCAAAATCTGAGCGGTTTTATCAGCTAGTGGTTGAGCCAAACAATAACTATCGCCTGGTCGAAATCTGCCTGAAGCGATTGCTGGGTCGTGCTCCCTACAATAGCGAGGAAGAAATCGCCTGGTCGATACAAATTGCGACGAAGGGCTGGCATCAGTTTGTTGATGCGCTAATTGACAGCGAGGAATATACTCGCACCTTTGGCGATATGGTCGTTCCTTATCAGCGGAAACGCTTAAGCGATCGCCCCTTTAGCTTTACGCCTCGCTATGGAGCCGATTACCGGGACAAACTGCCCCAGCCAAAGCCATACGTGCCAACCCCTCGGTTTGAGCTGGATTTCGATCGACCCTTTGACCTGGCTCGATTCCTAGCAGGGATTAACTGGGGGCGTGTGAGTGGAGTGCTGCTGCTGCTGGTTCTGGTTTGTACGATCACGCTGCTCGCCTCCAGTCTGACAGGAGCAATTGGCTAAAGCCAGAGAAGCGGCTAAGGCTATTCATTTCGCGCCATTCCACGGGATAATAAGCCAAGGGACGCTGCGCCGCACAGCCCCAAAATGAGATAACCCGATTTTGCACATCACGATTACACAAGGGAGATCTAGCATGGCATTGCCCTTGCTTAAATACAGACCAACCACACAAAATCACCGTGTTGAGAGCTTTGGCACGGCAGATCAAAACGAAGATACACCTTACATCTATCGCCTTGAGGATGCTGCCTCCGCTTCGGAGATGCAGGAAGTGATCTGGGCTTCCTACCGTCAGGTGTTTAGCGAGCATCAAACGCTCAAGTTCAACCGTCACTCTGCGCTGGAGTCTCAGCTCAAGAACCGGGCGATTACGACACGCGATTTTATTCGTGGCTTAGCCAAGTCTGAGCGGTTTTACAGCCAGGTCGTTGAGGTCAACGATAACTATCGTCTGGTCGATATCTGCCTGAAACGGCTGCTCGGTCGTTCTGCCTACAATGAGGACGAAAAAATCGCTTGGTCGATCAAAGTGGCAACGCTGGGCTTCTATGGCTTTATTGATGCACTGCTCGACAGCGAAGAATATACCCAGGCATTTGGCGACAACACCGTGCCTTACCAGCGCAAGCGGATGGAAGGTCGTCCGTTTAATCTAGTGACTCCCCGCTACGGTGAGGGCTTCCGCGAAACCGTAGGAACCGTCAAGACCGACTGGCGTTTTGTGGTGGAGAAGTTTTACAACCGCAAATTCCAGGAGCGTCAGTTGCAGGAAGGCGATCCGCGCAAGTATCGCGACATGGCATCTTCGATCGGTGCAAAAGGGAACTATTCCCAATCTTTGCGGGCATCGGATATCGACTACTTGAACAAAGTGCCCTACCGCGGTAAACGCTAAGGTGTTGCGTTGAACTGATCACTCGCCGATCGTTCTGATTATTTATTTGCTGGGTCTGGCTACTCTCTAGATTCGATCGCCTTTTGTAATCTACAGAAGGTTTTTGAGTCAGGGAGCAGCGAGACCCAGTTCTAGTTTTAGCTCTAGTTTAGAGATTTGCAGCAAATCACAAAAAGCAGCAGACCTAAAAAAGGGGCAGTTGCCCCATTCATAAATCACAAATTGCACGGATCAGTAGAAGGACAAAATCAAACCCAAACAAATTTATTCATTAGGACTGGTGGTGCATTTGCTGATCGATGTAAAAATTTAATGCTTCTCGTCCCATTTGTTTACCAATGCGTGACCAGAGGAATCCTCCAGCAAGCGGGGTTACGAGCAGCGTAATGATCCAGGCAAACACGGTTGATACCCCAACAGTCATGAGGGTGGCTGCCAGCCCAACCCCTATACCCAGCAAAACGCCCGCAAAGGGAAAAGCTACCTGAAGCCGAATCCAGCGCGAGAAAGACCCAACATTGGGGTTTTTGTACCAGCGTCCCATTTCGGCGCGAACCGATGCAGCGAAGGCTAAGCCGGATGTGAGGCAAATAAATAAACCGGCTGCCAGCAGAAAATAGGGAGGTTCGGAGAGTTTGGCACTAAAGAAGTTTTCAAGCTGATTAGGGTCAACAAAGGAATTCATAATGCAATACCAACACAGCAAAATAAGGTTGACAAAGGCAGAGTGAAAATTTCAATGGGGTGGGCAGCTGTTCACTAACCCACCCTGCTTAGACCCGTGAGCGATCGGTAATTGCTGGCTGTTCTACTTAGATTCAGCACTTCAGATCAACCCACTGAACCAATCAACAAAACACAACAAGCGAAAGAATTAATCCTGAACCATCCGCTGTTTGTTTTGTTGTCTTTTTTAGAATCTGGAACCCGGTCGCGTGGATTCAGTTTCACGATGGACAGTTGCCTGACGAGATTTGCGCGTCAAGCCAATTAGTCCCAGCAGACCGAGTAAGCCTAACCAGCCCAGGTTGTTATTTCGATCGCCACGGACGTTTCGATAGGTCGTGGTCGTCGTGGTTGTCGTTGGACTTTCAGTTACAGGGCTGGGAGAAGCCGTCGGTGAAATAATCACCGTGGTCGAAGAATTGCCGGGCGTTGTGCTGGTCGTGCCGGAGCCGGAAGTGGTTCCAGAGGTTCCGGTCGTTTCGTTCGTTCCGGGTATTCCAGAGGTTCCGGTGGTTCCGGTGGTTCCGGTACCTGTTGTGCCAGTCGTTCCCGTGCCAGAGGTTCCTGTATCAGAAGTGCCAGAAGTCCCAGAAGTGCCAGACGAACCGGGAGAAGTCAGCGTTCCGGTGGATCCAGGTGCGATCGAGGGGCTATTGGTTGAGCCGCCCGTCCCGGTTCCGGTTGCCCCAGTCCCTGTTGAGCCAGAAGTGCCAGAAGTCCCAGTCGTTCCTGGTGAGCCATAGGTGCTACCTGCTGTCCCGGCTGAGCCAGAAGTGCCAGAAGTTCCGGTCGTTCCTGTTCCGGTCGTTCCTGTTCCAGTTCCAGAGGTTCCAGTCGTTCCTGTTCCAGTTCCAGAGGGTCCGGTGGTTCCCGTAGTGGTTGCCGTTCCAGAGGTTCCGGTGCTACCTGCACCACCTGAGGTTTGTGCCAGCCCAGTAGTTGTGAGCGGAAATGCGAGTAATCCGATCGCAAACGTACTGACCCAAACTTGATTTTTTAGATTCGTTCGATTCATTGCTGTCTTTTTCCTCTTGTCAATCTTCGTATCAATCGCCGGATTGATTGCGGTTTAGTTCAGCGATTTGATCGACGCACAAATTCCTGACTCAAGCTGAAAATTTGCCGATACCGCAGCTTTTTCACGTTGAATTAAAGTTCAACCTTTCTACGATTGCAATCAAAATAACAAAACCGATCGCCTCATACGTCTACCGAGAGAACTGCATGGTTAAGCGATCGGTTATATCAAAAGGAACACTACTGTACACCAGAGCGATGTACTGATAGTTGAGCAAGGGAATTTACATGTCTTCTACGGAACCCTCGACTCTAGAAGTATCTAGATTGCGCTCTTCGCTGCGAATGCGCTCACTGCCGCGGAACACCTGAGTTTGCAGTGCAGGCGGCATTTCTGTGCCCAGTGCTGCCGCAATTTGCTCAGGCGGCTTATTTCGACTGTCAGCTCGCAGGTAGTTGCCGTCGTGAATTGCTGAAATTGGCTTCATTTTATGGGTGGTGGTGTAGTAACGATGCGTTTGACCTTTCACCCCACGTTCCTGCACCGTTTCTGCCGAAATTTTCTTTCGCAGTTTGATGATCGCATCCATGATTGCTTCTGGGCGCGGCGGGCAACCGGGAATATAGACATCGATCGGCAAAATCTTGTCTGCTCCACGAATCGCTGTTGGCGAGTCTGCGCTAAACATCCCACCTGTGATCATGCAGGCTCCCATCGCGATCACGTATTTCGGATCGGGCATCTGCTCATACAGGCGCAGGGTCGGCTGTGCCATCTTCATATTTAGCGTACCTGCCAGAATGATCAGGTCTGCCTGTCTCGGAGAAGCTCTGGGGATCAGACCGTAGCGATCGAAGTCAAAACGCGAACCAATCAAGGCAGCGAACTCAATAAAGCAGCAGGCGGTTCCATACAGCAGAGGCCAAAGACTCGAAAGTCGCGCCCAGTTGTGCAAATCGTCTACGGTCGTCAGAATGACGTTTTCCGAAAGCTGCGTGGTGATACTTGGATAGGTGGCGGGATTCACAATCAGATCTGAGCCACTGGGTTCAGACGGTTGACCCGATCGAGACGGATTGGTCATCATAACTGCACTTATACGCAGAGAGAGGCGATCGAAAAAACGCAGATGACTTCCAGCAGTCGCTCGCTTCATCGCAAAACTAAAAAGCAAGACTTAACCACGGATAGGCAGCCGCCTCTCTACCCTATTTGCTATGTCCGGGTTTTACCTTCTATCCAAAGGGGTAGTTCCAGCCTCAGCACAATGCGAACCTGTTTCTCCATTAGGAGAATTGGACTGAAACTCAAACGCTTCAACCAGTTCCCAGGGTCCACCTTTGTAGTACCACAGCAACAGCCCTTCACCAAACCCGCTCAGCGGTTGCCACGCTCTTGCAGCCTGTTCGTATTGGGGTTTAGCCACCTCAGGCGAAACCTTGTTTTGAATCGTGACGTGCGGCTTGTACTTTTGCCGATCCTGCGGCGTTAACTCTGAGTGCCAGTCCGCCATAAGCTGGTGCTGCAACTGTATTAATTCGGGAGCCTCGATCTCAGCCGCAAAGCCCCTGCCAAGAAAGCGCAGCGTCGGAAAAGCCAGGGGAAATCGAGCCGTATTCGCACAGGCGATTTGCAGCGTCTCGCGGATGCTGGTTTCCTGATTCCCGGGGAGGGCATGAAACAGCGTTACGTGGGCAGGCAAAAAATTGCGATGGCTGGGGAAATATTCCTGTCGGAGTTGATTGAGCCGATCGAAGCTAGCGGAATCCAGTTTGAGCGTTAGCACGAGCGGCAAGGCATCGATCGCGCCGGCAGGGAAACTGCCTGGCATTGCCTGCTGATTAGAATCAGGGGCATAGAAGATAGGTTGATGAGCCATGTTGGGAGGAGCTTTTGCTGAAATTGGCTAGAGTGCTTGAACCTTGAGTGCCTGAACAGTAGTTGCTCAAATAGCTGCTGCGCTGTAAAGCTTTGAACCAGTGTTTTCCAGAGAAAAGGATGATCAATCACCCAATCCTTACTTCACCAGCAAACTTTATTTCTTCTTTATTTTTAACGTTGTTTTTTACATTAATTCTGACACCGACATCACACCAGCGCTAATGATTACTCCTTATTTACGCAGCAGTTCTATAAGAGTGAATAAGCCTGTTGGAAGATGAAGCAATGCCTCTATAACCAGGGCGACATTAAAGTAAAACTCCTCATTCTTTAGGCTTCTCGAAGACAAGCACAGGTTAGAACTCTAGACAGACTGCAAACATCAAAACGGTAAACTAGGATGAACTCATCAATCGTAATTCGATTGCACCCGATTTCAACAAGTACGAAGTTAACAAGCACAACCTAAGGAGCTTAATCATGGAAACTCGTTCTACCGATCTACCCCCCGTTGCTAAGGCTTACAACCAGGTCGACCGCAATGCTTTTGTCTTCGGCTGGAATCCCCAGGCAGAATTGTGGAATGGTCGTTTAGCAATGATCGGTTTCGCTGCATACCTGCTGTGGGATCTGGGCGGTTATAGCGTCGTGCGTGACCTGCTTCACCTGTCCTAATACTTTGATTCGGGACTCATCAGATAGGGTGATGAAAGGTACCAGTTCTTTCAATATTGTGAACTGAAAAAAGTAGATTTGCGAAGCAATCAAAGGAAGAAACAAGTCAGTCTAGCAGGGTTGGAACGCAACTTTAATCTGGCTAAAGACCAATGACTTGCTTTATTGCTCTATCGCCTTTTGCAATTAGCAAATCCTAAGAAAGAACTGGTACGTCCTGAAGCAGAGCTTTGGTTTTATTCAACCTACAAATTTTGCTTATCGATCGCGTCCTTCAAAAATCATTGCCCTGAGTCTCTGACCGGAGAGGCAGGAAACCAACAGAGAGATCGCTAGTTTGATTGATTGCGATTGGCTTAGGGCTATGCTTAACTATTTATGTTAAGTTTTGTAAATAAACTCGAGCGATCCTTACAAGCAACCCTTGATAGAGACGAAATCTCCCTGGTAGCTATTCCAGTAGAGATTATTTCAGTAGAAATTGATTTGGTAGAGATTCAGTAGAGAAAGGAGTAGAAGATTGACTGGCGCATCGTACAACTATCCGCATCCAAGTGAGATTGAGCAAAAAGCCGCTTCCGAGTCATCGCTGGCGCTCATAATCGCGCTTGGGGTTATTGGCATCTGGGCAGCCAGCCTCATCGGTCTGCTCTCGCTTAATCTGAATCAAATCCCCGGCTGGGTTATCCCGGCAATGATGCTCTGGCAGATGTTCCTCTACACGGGACTGTTTATTACTGCCCACGATGCGATGCACGGCGCGCTTTTCCCATCGAATATTAAAGTGAACAACACGATCGGAACGCTGTGCGTGTTGCTCTACGGCTTATTCTCCTATAAGAAGCTGCTGAAAAAGCACTGGATGCACCACCACCATCCGGCTAGCGAACTTGATCCCGATTTTCACGACGGCAAGCATAAAAACCCGATCGTCTGGTATCTGCACTTTATGCAGGGTTACTGGAGTTGGCGGCGGCTAGTTGGGCTGATGGTGATTTTTAACCTGGCAGAGTTCTGTCTGCACATTCCTGAGAAAAATTTGGTGCTGTTTTGGGTCATTCCGTCGATCGCAAGCTCGCTTCAGCTCTTCTTCTTCGGGACGTTTCTGCCGCATCGAGAACCCGAAGGCGGTTATCCCAGTGCCCATCGTGCCAAAACTTTCGCACTACCAACCCTGCTCTCGTTCCTAGCTTGCTACCACTTTGGCTATCACGAAGAGCATCATGAGTATCCGCGTGTTCCCTGGTGGAGGCTGCCGAAAGTCCATCATGCAAGACTGCAAAATGCCCTGTAGCCACTTGGCTACAGCGGAGCAACTCTATCAAGTTTGCGTCGGGTTCAATGCTTGAAGCCTAGACAAAGCATGGATAGAGCATAAATATCGATTGATATTGATCGATTTCCTGCCTGAAGGTTTTCTTTATTTCTACTCCTGATTACGATTTGATTTAATGCAAGACTGCTTTCCTGAGTCCGCAACTGCGGGCTTTTTTATGTCTATGCTCAAGCCAGGGCGATCGGCAACGGTTCTGCCTTCCTGCTGAATCATCGGGTTAGAAGACTGCCAGAGCAAGCTCACTAATTTTCTCAATATTTCTCCGCAACCTTGATAGACTATTCCAAGTGTCGAAAGATTGATGAAAGCGAATGCGCTCATCGTCGGGATGGCTTGTCTGGAAACAAAAGCGTTTATCAAGAACGTTGAAGACGGGCATTGCGCTATCCCATCTAGTCATCTCCAAACCCTAGAAGTTTACCTCTAGAAACCTATGCCGCCCCTCATTGCCAACTACTATCTGACCTACCGCTGCAATGCTCGCTGCCACTTCTGCGACATTTGGGCACTGGAGCCAAAGCAGGAGGCAAGCCTGGAAACGATCGAGCATAATCTGCGCGACTTGAGGCGATTAGGCGTGAGGTATGTGGATTTTACCGGGGGTGAACCGCTGCTGCGTCATGATGTTGGGCAAATCTATCAGACTGCAAAACAGCTTGGCTTCACAACCAGCATGACCACTAATACGATCCTCTACCCCAAGAAGGCAAAGGAAATTCAGGGATTAGTAGATTTCCTCAACTTTTCGCTAGATGGCGCAGACGCAGAAACCCACGACCACTCCAGAGGCGTGAAAATCTTCGATACGCTAGTTGAGTCCGTTCAACTTGCCCTATCGCTCGGCGAATATCCGGTGCTGAATCACACGGTGACGGCTCAAAACTACGATCGCATCGGCGGGGTGGCAGAGCTGGGGCAAAAGCTGGGGGTGCGGGTCTGGCTCAACCCGGCATTTACGGCACACAGCAATTACAACAGCAAGAAAAATCCGACACCAGAGATTGCTCAGGCAATCGAGTCAACTGCCAGAAGGTATAGAAATGTTGGCTACAATAAGGCTGCTCTGGCATTTATCGAGGCGGGCGGCAACGATACGCAAAACCCACGCTGTAAAGCGGTGGATGCAGTCATCGCCATTTCGCCACACGATGAGCTATTGCTGCCTTGCTATCACTTTGCTCAAACCGGAGTGCCGATCGAGGGTCGGCTCTATGAGCTGTATCGGGAATCGGAAACGGTTGAGGAATATCGTCAGTCGCAGGGCAAGCTATCGGTATGCGAAGGCTGCACGGTCTGGTGTTACCTGATCCCCAGCTTTTTCAAGGGCGTTGACAAATACTGGTTTCTCAATCAAATGACCTATGCCGGCGAATTCCTGGCGCGAAAGCGATTCCTTCAGCGATCCAATAAGAATGAACTCACTCCTGTCTAATCTTCCTGAACCCCTAGATGACAATGACTTGGACGATTCTCTCACCAGCAGTCATTTATTCGATCGAGGCATGGAAGGACGAAGACAAAAAGCAGCCGTTGCAATCACGATGATTTGGGGCGGCACGATCGCTCTGCATCTGCTATCTTGGGGCATCTGGCTGGTTTGGGGTTTAACCACGCTTATGAGCATTCATGCGCTGCGAGTGCTGCTGGCGCGTCCGCTTCCCCCGGCGAAGCTGCTATCGAGCGACGATCCCGAAGCCTGTCCCTATGTCTCGATGCTGGTTGCTGCAAAAAATGAGGAAGCCGTGATTGGCTCTCTGGTTAAAGATTTATGCAGCCTGGATTATCCGAGTAGCCGCTACGACCTGTGGATCATTGACGACAACAGCACCGATCGCACCCCGCAGGTTCTAGAAAAACTGGCACAGGACTATCCGCAGCTTCATGTAGTTCGACGTTCTGCTAATGCGGGAGGGGGAAAATCGGGTGCGCTGAACGAAGTCTGGGAACTGACGCAGGGCGATATTATTGCCGTCTTTGATGCTGATGCCCAGGTTCCGAAGGAGCTTTTGCGACGGGTTGCGCCATTGTTTGACCGCGAAACGATTGGGGCAGTGCAAGTGCGGAAGGCGATCGTGAATGGATTGACCAACCTCTGGACACGCGGACAGACTGCAGAAATGGCGTTTGATAGCTATGTGCAGCAGCAGCGGATCGCGATCGGCGGCATTGGCGAACTGCGGGGCAACGGTCAATTTGTGCGGCGAGCTGCCCTGGAACACTGCGGCGGCTGGAACGAGGAAACGATTACTGACGATCTCGATCTGACGCTGCGGCTGCACCTGAATCGCTGGGAAATTGATCTGCTGATGACTCCTCCCGTTGGTGAAGAAGGCGTCACCACGGCAACCGCGCTCTGGCATCAGCGCAACCGCTGGGCAGAAGGCGGCTATCAGCGATACCTGGACTACTGGCGACTGCTGGTTCGCAACCGCATGGGCACGACAAAATCGATCGACCTGCTGATGTTCATGATGTCGCAGTACCTTCTACCCACTGCCTCTGTACCAGATATGCTGATGGCGATCGTCCGCAGTACGCCTCCGGTGCTGGCTCCGATCACCAGTCTGATGATCACGTTCTCGCTGATCAATCTGTTTCTGGGCATTCGGGCAACACAAAAGGAAACGGTGCGATCGCAAAGCGCGGCGGGTACAGCCCGGTCGAGAAGACTGCCGATCGGGGTAGCAAATGCAATGGCGCAAACCCTGTTCGGAACACTCTATATGCTGCACTGGATTCCAGTAATGGCAAGCACGACGCTGCGAATGGCTGTTCGTCCGAAGCGGCTCAAGTGGGTTAAAACAGTGCATCACGGCTCAAAGCAGGGCTAGATGTCCGCTGTTCGCTTAATTGTTAGCTCAATAGAAAAATTAAATTGGAGCGGTTGGTTGCGATCGATCGCTTTTTTGTTGCGCTTTTGCCCATGTTCTGTCGCGGAGAAGACCGGGGAAAGCGAAAATCTGATGTTACAGAGGAAATACTGCCTGCTGTGAAGAGCAATTTAGGGCGATCGCCAGTCGGGAGGCAGCGTGGCAAAATCGAGGCGAGCATTCGTTAGATTCGTTCCGGTGAGGTCTGCTTCGGATAAATCAGCGTAGCGTAGATCGGCTCCGGTAAAATTTGCATCTCGCAGATTCGCATTGCGAAGGATGGCTCCATAAAGGCTGGCATTGGTAAAGTTAGCTTCCTGCAAGTTGGCATTGCTTAAGTCAGCGTCGCGAAGTTCTGCGTCCTGGAGCTGTGCCTCGGTGAGATTTGCTCTGGATAGGCTGCTGTGCAGCATCTGTGCCTCTTGAAGGTTAGCGTTTCGCAGGTCTGCTTCGCCTAGATCTGCCCCCTGCAACTGTGCCTCCTGAAAATTGGCATTTCGCAGCATTGCCCGCACCAGCATGGCATTGATCAAAATTGCTTTAGTGAACTTTGCCTGTCTGAGATTTGCACGAGTCAAATCAATCCGGCTCAGGTCACGGCCTTGCAGGTCAACTTGCTCCAGGATACAGTCTGGGCAACGATTGGTCTGATTAATGCGATCGATCGGCGGCAGCGTAGGGCGAATCGGCAGCGCGATCAAGGGTTTGTCTTCTGATGATTCTGTCCCCGACGGCTCCGGCGGCATGACTGTAAACCGAAGGGCGATCGGCACGATGGCAAGCAGAATTGCGGCGATCGGCAGGAGAATTTGAACGTTCATTACAGGTCTAATATCGGTTTTAATATCAATTACTTTCATGGCTTGTGCTTATCACGATCGTTCAATAGGGGAAGACGCAGGCAGGGATTCCCGCGAGGTTGCGCTTTGCAATAATCGAACCTCAAAAAGTTGCTCCAGGTTCAGGAAAAACATTGGCTCTGAATCCGCGGGTGTGACCAGGGCACTGACACAGCGAATGCCGCTTTCGAGCAAATAGGTGGGCGGCACGGGGGCGAAGGCAGATCGGGGAACGCGACGCAAAACCGGAAGCGCATCCAGCCGAATTCCCATGAGTTCCCCTTCCCGGTAGTCAAGGATCAGCAGATGGGGCTGGGCGGCAGGCATTTCTTCTGAGTCGGCGGGTGGAAGAGTGGGGGAAAGATCGGTGAAAATCCGCGATCGAATGTCCATCACCACAATCTCTTGATTCTGATAGTGGGTCAGGCTGAGGCTCCCATTCGCCGACTGACCATACACCTGCTGAAGCGGAATGACGCGCTGCACCACCAGAATCGGCAGAGCAAACCACAATTGCTGAAGTTGAAAGGTGATCAGCGGCTGGATTGCATCTGAGCGACGGTGGAGAACGCGGCGGGAGAGGAAGGAGGACATTGGGGGGTGGAGGGGTGAGGAGATGAGGGAGCGGAGGGATATCGATCCATCAACCAGCGGGAGTAAGCTCAAGCAGACGTTCCAGAGTTTGGAGGAGGCTTTGCTCGTTGTAGGGTTTGGAGAAGTAGGCGGATGCGCCGAGGTTGATCGCAAGTTGGCGGTGTTTGGTTCCGCTGCGAGAGGTGAGCATGGCGATCGGAATTTGTTCGAGGTGGGGGTCTGACTTAATGCGTGCCAGGAAGCCGTAGCCGTCGAGACGGGGCATTTCGATGTCGCAGATGACGGCTTCGACGTGCAGCCCAGAAGAAAGTTGGTCGAGGGCATCTTGTCCGTCTCTGGCTTGGGCGACGCTATATCCGGCTTTTTCGAGGGTGAGTGCCAGGTATTTGCGAACGTTGATTGAGTCGTCTACGATCAGCACGGTTGGCTGAGTTCTCGGCAGCATTCTCCCTGGGGTTCCAGGCAACATTCCCGCGACCATTCCCGGAATCATTCCTGGGAGCATTCCCGCAGACGACAAATTGATTGATTGCTCGGCAGTTCCTCCCAGGGGCAATCTGCCATTCATGCCATTCACAGGGGACAGGGCGGGATAGGCAGATTGAGCATCGACGACCGATCGTTCGCAGCTTGCGATCCAGTGCAGCAGTTCGGGCAGGTTCACCAGAGGCACAATCCGTCCGTCTCCCAGAATCGTACAGTTGCTCATACCGGGCGGCATTGGAAAACCGCCTTCGACCTGACGAATGGCAACTTCCTGTTCTCCCCAAGAGCGATCGATCTGAATTCCAGCGGGCTGATTGCCCTGATTCACAAGCAAGACGGTGGGGACGGTAATCGCAGGCGGGGTTTCCAGGTCGTCCTGATAGCGAGGATGGTTGAACATAAGCCACTGAGAGAGGCGTACCAATTGAACCATCGTGTTTTCCCAGGTGAAGGCTTCGCTGCCTGCTGTCTTGATAATTTGTTCGGGTTGCAGCAAGATCATTTCCTGGATCGAGTCGGTGGGGAACGCCAGCAGCATTCCGTTGCTTTCCACAATCAAAACCCGCGTCACCGACAGAGTATAGGGAACGGACAGAATAAACGTTGTGCCCCTGCCAGCCTGCGTGTTGACCTTAATTTCGCCCTGAATCTGCCGCAGCCGATCACGCACGACATCCATGCCTACACCGCGACCGGAAAGGGCGGTGACCCGATCGCTCGTGCTGAATCCTGGCTCAAAAATCAAGGACAATAATTCTTCATCGCTGGCAGCTGCAAGCAGAGTTTCATCCAAGCCCATTTGCTGCGCCTTTGCACGGATTTTCTCGATCGGAATGCCGCCGCCGTCGTCGTGAATCGTGATAATCGTGCGGCTATTGCGGTGGCTCGCAGTAATTTCGATCGTGCCTTGCTCTGGTTTACCGTTTGCCCGTCGGGCTTCTGGCGTTTCAATGCCGTGATCAAAGGCATTGCGAAGCAGGTGCATCAGCGGATCGCTCAACGCTTCGAGAATATTGCGCTCGATCAGCGTCCCTTCTCCATGCAGCACCAGCTCAACGGACTTACCGTATTGCAGCGATAGCTCTCGCAGTGCCTTCGGAAAACGGTTCGTAATATCCGACAGCGGACGCATCCTCACCTGGGTCATGCGAGTGCGGAGCTGACGCGATGTTTTATTGAGTTCTCGCGCCGTTTGCTCGGTATCTTCCAGGCTGAGATCAATATCGCTGGCGACTTCCTGAATTTGCACGATCGTTTCCATCACTTCCTGCGACAGCAAATGCACATCGCTGTAGCGATCCATTTCCAGACTGTCGAAACCGTTCAGTCTTGTATTCAGTGCACTGTCTGCTGAGGGCAGGAGCGGAGTTTGATAAGGAATTAGATTCAAGGTTGAGTCGGACGATCGCAGGGCAGGCGGCAGGCTGGATTCGGTTTGAACCCCAACGCGATCGTATTCATCTCTTAAATGTGTATTTGACTGTTCTAAAACTTGAACACGCTCGTTCAAAATTTGAATCAAACCGCGTAAACGCTTCAGGTGTAAATCAAGCCCGTTTCGTTCGATCGTCAGCTCACCAAACAAATCGCTTAATTGGTCGAGCTGCTTCACCGGAACTCTCACCGTGTTCTCTCCGGTATCTTTCGCAGCCGTGGGAGAAGACGTATCTACGCTAATTTCTGCAAATCGTGCTTCCGATCGAACTCCGGCTTTACTCGAAGCTGGTGCGTTTGCTGTAACTTCAGGAATCGTTGGGGAAACGATCGCGGAGTTCTCTGGCTGGGTTGCCGTAACCTCGACGGTGGCAGGGCGTGAGTCTGAAGCCGCTTCGTTCAGCACAGAGTCCTTCACAGAGTCGAAAATCGGATCATCGATCGCAAATCCCTCGAGCAGTGCAGCATCAGCTTCAGCAACTGCGGCAGCGTCCGTTACTGCAAAATCTGATTTATCCCAATGATGTGCTTCCGCTGCAAAGGGTTCAGCTTCAAAAGGCTCAGCTTCAAATTGATGAACTGAAACCTCAAAACCTGCCGCTTGATCCAGGTTCCAGATTGAATCCGGCATCGAATCTGTTAAATCGGGCACTTCAATCGCCGTTGGCAGTGCTTCTCTTTGACCGATCATGACCAGAGCTTGCGATCGTCGCCAAGCCTGTAATGCGATCGGGGCGATGTCCTCAATGCGATCGGGGGCGGCGGCAATGTGAGCGGCAATCGACCCACAAAGCTGAGTAAAGTTTTCAAGCTGAAGCATTTCGCCCAGTCCGCCCAGTTCTTGCGCCAGAATTTCTAGCTCCTCACGCAGACAGGGATTGTTTTCGCTCAAAACGGCTTCGAGGCGGGTCAAACAGCCCTCTACCTCGGTTTCAAACAAGAGCGGGACAATGTCATGCCCATCCTCTGGCGACAGCATCGACTGAGCATCTTCGTCTTCTGGATCGCCCAAGCGATCGTGAAGCTGCTCAAAAATGGGCATCGCCTCTCGCTCTAGCCAGGCGGGATCAAGCACGATTTGCTGTCTGTCGCAGTCAATGACGTGCCGCATACAGTCCACCCCAGACAACAGCAGTCCCTCTAGCTCTGCATCGAGGGCGATCGTCTGCCGCTGAATTTTGAGCACCTTGAGCGAGTCTTCGAGCCGATGCGCGAGCTGACTCAGGGCGGTAAAGCCCATCATGCCCGCTCCCCCCTTGATCGAATGAGCCGATCGGAGGGCTGCATTGACTTTTTCAACATGAACCCCGTAATGGGCAAGTCCGAGCAGGGCTTCATCCAGCGTATTCAAATATTCTCGCGCTTCGTCAAGAAACTGAAGTTGGATTGCGAGTTCCTTATCCTGTGACATAGGGGAGGGGTGGGGAGTGGAGGGATGAGGGAATGGGGTGGGAATGAGAGGCTAGGGGGCGATTTAGGGAACGGTTTAGGGACACTTTAGGGGGCACTTTGGGGGCGATCGTTTCTCAAACCTCCTCTGGTCAATAATTTGGGGGTTGTAGGGTAAGCAGTGCCTACCCCACAGATTCGCCAACAACAGGGTTACTCGACTTCAAATGCACCCACAGACGCCTGCAATTCCTGGGCGATCGTCACGGTTTCGCGGATCGCGTCGGAGACTTGAATTGAGGATTTTGAGGTCTGCTTGGAGACTTGTGCCACCTGTTCAATCAAGCGAGACACGGCAGAAGAGGTTTCTACCTGCGAAACGGTGGCTTCTGAGATCGACTGCACTAGATTGTCGATTTCGCGGGAAACTGCCAGAATTTGACCGAGGCTCTGCTTGGCGTTTTCGACCAGATGGGTTCCCTCGACCACCTGGGCGGTGCTTTGCTCCATGGCTTCCACCACCTGGCTAGTTTCGCGCTGAATGGTCGCGACGATTTTTTCAATCTCCTGGGTGGCGTTGGCAGAGCGGGCTGCCAGTTCTCCGACTTCTTCGGCAACCACGGCAAAGCCCTGTCCTTCTTCGCCTGCGCGGGCTGCTTCGATTCCGGCGTTGATGGCGAGCAGGTTGGTTTGCAGTGCGATCTGGTTAATCAGCGACACCACTTTGGAGATTTGCTGAGAGGATTCGCCCAGTCGCTTTACTTTCTTAGCGGTTTCGCCGATCGTCTCCCGCAGGCTGAGAATGTTTTGCACAGTCAGATCCATTGCGCTGCCGCTGGTTTCTGCGGTGCTGGAGGCGGTGCGGGCAACTTCGGCGGCTTGGCGGGCACTGGTTGCCACCTGACGAATCGAGACGGTCATTTGCTCAACCGATTGGATGATTTGCGTTGTTTCGTCTGCCTGCTTCAGGGCTTCTTCTGCCAGACGGCGAACCGCGCCTTCGTTTTCACCCAGCGAACTGTTAACCTGCTCAACGGACTGTTTGACTTTAGTGACAATCTGCCGCAGGTTTTCCACGATCGAGTTAAAGAAGTCTGCAACCGTGCCAATTTCTCCCGCTGTGACGTTTGCCCGCACGGTCAGATTGCCTCTGGCGGCTCCTTCGACTTCGCTCAGCAGTTCGATGAGCTGCATTTGCAGAGCTTCTTTCTGCCGCCGCTGCTCCTCGGAAAGCACTTCGGCTGCCTGACGGGCCTCTTCTTTTTGCTGGAACAGGTCTGCCTGCTCGAGCGCAAATCCCAGCTCTTTGCTGCTCTTCTTCATCAGCGTGATTTCGCTTTCCTTCCAGCAGCGCGGTTCGCTGCAATGATGGGCAATCAGCAATCCGATCAATTCGTTTTTGATCAAAATGGGCGCGACCAGATTTGCCTTGACCTTAAACTGCTCAAGCTGCCCGATATGGCAAGGGGTAAGCCCAGCTTCATAGATATTATTGGTTGCCTGAACCCGACCGAGTCGATATTTTTCCACGTAGCGATCGGCAAAGCAGGGGTCCGCAATCCGCGCCCCTAATGCAGGCGGAAATTCTCGCACAACGGACTCTGCCACAAAGGTTCCTGCCCAGTTTGCATCAAACAAATACACGCCCACGCGATCGGCTTCCAGGGCTTCCCGCATTTCCCGGACGACGACATCGAAAATGTCTTGACGGTGAATAAACTGCCGCATTCGAGAAACGATCGTATTCACAAGCTGCTCTTGCTGAGCCGTTGTTTCCTGTTGTCGCAGCAGCATTGCCTGAGTCAGGGCATAGCCAATTTGCGTCGTGATTTGCTGCATCAGATCAATGTCTCCTGGCTGCCACAGACGCGGACCCGAACACTGATGCACACACAGCAAGCCAACCAGAGTTTCCCCTGCCAGAACGGGCGCAACGAGATTTGCCTTGACTTCCAACCGCTCTAAAATTTCGCAGTGGCAGCGCGAGAGCTTTGTCTCGTCGACATTGTCCATTTGCGAAATCTTGCCTGTTTTGTATCGCTGCACCGTTCCGGGGGTTAGAGGGTCATAGATTTCCTGTCCCAGCGATTTGATCCAGCGATCGCCTACGGATTCTGAGACGATTTTGCCGCTGGTCATGTCTTCGTTAAACCGATACATCACAATCCGATCGGCTTTGAGCAGCTCTCGAATCGCGTCGAGCGGCGCAGACAAAATGTAATCAACATTAAGCGACTGACGAATCTGGGTGGTGATGCGGCTGAGCAACTGGATTCGCTCGGTCGTGTTTTGCTGATCGGTGTATTGCTGTTTGAGCAGCGATTCTGATGCGGTCACGCTATCTGCCAGCGTATTAAACGTCTGCATTAGTTGACCGACTTCATCGTTCGATTCCACCCGGGCCCGTGCCGATCGATCGCCTGCCGCAAATCGCCGGGTGACTTCTCGCAGTGACTCGATCGGTCGAGCAATCGAGCGTCCAAGCAGCGTTCCCAGTGCCA
Organism: Cyanobacteria bacterium FACHB-502; assembly: GCA_014695325.1. Lineage (GTDB taxonomy): Bacteria > Cyanobacteriota > Cyanobacteriia > Elainellales > Elainellaceae > Leptolyngbya_A. Next base: position 1,028,910 of record JACJNZ010000039.1, read on the forward strand.
CATCTGCTGCAATTGCCACGACTGCCACCCCAAGCTGAAGCAGCAGAATTTGCCACAGCAATCGGTTCAACGCTGACTCAGACGTGCCGCGCACCAGAATCGCGATCGGTTCACCCTTAGGATTGGGTAACGCTTTTGCCGCAACGGTGTAGGTTTGTCCGTTGACCCGGATGCGATCGGTCACCGCCTCACCGACAGTCTGTTTGGGTTGCAGGGCATCTGCAGCTCGCTGCAAAATTTGGGGATCTGAAAGCGGAACATTTGCCTGCGCTGCTTCGAGATCGGTTGAATTGCCCAGATCAAGGCTGGTTGCCAGCTTAAATTCTCCGTTAGGCTGCCGCGCATAAACGGCACTATAGCCATTCTCAAAGGCAGCAATCGACTCTTCGACGATCGGCTGTTTTACCACATCTCCGGCAACCAGTGCACCAATAGTCGTGTCTCGCTCCGGGTCACGCACAGGCGTCACCACATAGCGAATCAGCCTGTCCTGTTCTTTCAGCTCAGCCGGAAGCGGCGGATTCTCTTTCTTTAATTCTTCGGCACTGACCAACGCATTTGCGCTGACCTGACGCGGTGAAGCGAGAACCTGACTCACCAATCCCTGCGGGTCAAATTTTTCGCCCTGACGATCGGCATTTGCGCTGGCAATGATCCGTCCATCGATGCCAACCAGCGTCGCGTACTCAATGTTGCGGGCTGCAATCTCATTGCTCAGAGTGCGCTTGAGTTCTTCTTCCTGTTCCCCAGAGAGCGATCGTCCGTTTACCCTGTCCCTCGCTGCATTAATAATCAGCGGGTTGTCTGACTGCCCCCGAAACCCAAATCCCATTTGATTGGTTTTGACTTCGTAGGACAGCCGCTCGACCGTCGCCTCCGATTTTGCCTGGTTTGCGAGCTGAGCTCGTCCGCCTGCAATCAGCAGCAGCGCTCCCACTCCCACCAGCCCAAGCACTGCAATTAGCTCGGATGTCAGCAGTGCAAACCTCTGCTTGCGCCGCACGGGTAAATTGCGAAACCAATGATCCGCCTGAACCCGGTTCATCTCAAGCGGAAGACTGACCTGCGATCGCCCCGAATTCAACGATGGTAGTTTTCGGTTGGTTTCAGCAGAAACAGCAGGAACAGACTCAATTTCCGATGGCTCTGACCCGATCGGTTCCAGATCATCTTTGTCAGGCGGAAACTGTCCGTTGGAAAGGGGACGGGGCTGGATGGTCATGAGCGCGATACCTCAGGAATGGAATGGGGAGAACAGAATAGAGAGAATGGGGAGATCAAGAGGTGGGCGATCGGGGGATGGGCAGACGAGGGGAGACAGTAAAGGGGAAAACAGTGAATTAGGCGCGATCGATTTGGAGATTGGGAAATAAACGGAGAATAAACGGGAAATAAATTAGGAAACAGGAGCGAATTTATAAATCAGTGAACAGACTTTTAACAAACAGGCAACAACACTGACAGAAAATAACACCTATAAATGGCTCCTAATGCCTTTCACCCCTTCACATCCCTAGCTCCCCATCTCCCCCATCTCCTCATCCCCTCACCCACTCATCCCTCTACGCCACCCGCAGCACAGACGCCTGCACGATCGCCTCTGCCTCTAGCACTAGCAGCACTTCCTGTCGATCTGAAAGCTGCTGAAGGGCACAGCCGCGCAGGTAGGGAACAAGCGATGCGGCAATTTGCCCAAGGGGAGATTGAATTTGATCGGATTGCAGGCGAACTGATCCTTCGACCCGGTGAACTGCCACACCTAAGGGAATATTGCCGACCTGCAACAGGACGATCGTGTATTGCTGAGTCGAAACATCCAGCAGGGAAACGCCGAGAAGCTGCGCCAGATCGATCGTCCAGCTAATTCGGCTGCGTCGATTGAGTAAGCCCAGCATTACCGGGTGCATATTAGGCATTGGAGTAAGCCGACGCGCAGGCAGCACCAAAGCTTCCTGGATCGACTGCATTGAAATGACGGCTGGAATTTCCGGGGTGAGCCAGAATTTGAGATAGGCATCGCCCGTTTGTTTTTGCGATCGACTTTCGGTCAGCGCAAGCTTTGCAATTTCCATGAGTGAAAAGAGCTGAAAAGGAAGGAGAAGAGAAACTGCGGAGAGATTGTTTGAGAAGTCTCAAAGGAACTACATCGCCCCCTAAATTCCCCAACTTTTGACTTGCCGCTCTAAAAGAGCGAGGGGGAACCTTGAGCCGCTAAACGTTCTGGTGGCAGGTGACAAATGCCTGGTGACAAATGAAAGCTTGCAAGGCTTGGTTCATCCAGAATTGACTCGTTAGGGAGGCGGTTCGGAAGATTACTCAAATAGCCGCTTAGCCAGAAACCGATTTAATTGCACGAATGAACTGTTCACGGGTAAAGGGTTTGGTGATGTAGGCATCTGCGCCTTGTTTCATGCCCCATAGCCGATCGATTTCCTGGTCTTTTGAGCTGCAAATCACGATCGGAACTCGTTCGGTGACAGGATGCTTTCGCAAGGTCCGGCAGAGTTCAAAGCCGCTCATTCCCGGCATCACCACATCGGTGACAATGACATCGGGCTTTTGTTCGATCGCTTTATCCAGAGCTTCTTTTGCGGTTCCTGCACCAATGACGGAATAGCCGCCTTCTCGCAGGTAATGGCTCATTAACTCCATTTCTGAATGAGTATCTTCAACGATTAGAATCGTTCCCATGATCGTGTTATTCATGCGTTCTCAGATATGAATTTGTTGGATGGCAGTTCTGGCTTCAGGTCAGATGCTTAAACACCATCTTCATCAGGTCAGACTGAGTAAAGGGTTTCGTGAGATAGCCTGAAGCACCAACTAGACGAGCTTTGGCGCGATCGATAAATCCGGTATTACCCGTGACCATAATGATGGGCGTGGCTCGAAAGGTCGGATGCTTTCGCAACAGAGAACATAACTCATAGCCGTCTAAGCTAGGCATGGTTACGTCTAGCAAAATCAAATCCGGTTTACTGCGGATGATCTGCATCAGTGCCCGCACCGGATCACTAATCAACACAACAGAGAACATCTTGTCGTCCAGAAACGCATTAATTGCCTGAAGCACCGTGGGGCTATCGTCAATGCAGGCAATCGTATAAGTCGTTTTGGCAGAGTTTGGGCGAGGCTGTGCTGCCCCGTAGTTTGGAGCGGGTAATCCGTTTGGCGCAATCTTTTGGGCAAAGGGCGATGACCCGTTGCGATCCAGCGGTGCAGCGGTGAGCGCCTCCGATCGCGGTTCGGGCTGCCTGGATTCAAGCGGTCTTGCCTCAGATTGTCTTGCCTCAGATTGTCTTGCCTCAGATTGTCTTGCCTCAGACGGTCTTGCCTCAGGCGATCGAGACGGTTCGCTAAACCGATTTTCAGCAGGAACCGATCGCGGCTTTTGCTGCTGCACCGATTCCACGATCGCTTTCAGATCGAGCTGGCAAAACTGCGGCAGTTGGGCAGGCAATTGATCGGCTTCGATGAGTTCATAGCTTCCAGTCTGCACTGCCAGCAAAGAATCAAGCACTTCTCGTGCCAGTCCCTCGATCAGCTCTGCGGCTTGTTCCGGCAGGAGAAACTGCTGTTCGATCAGCCAGGTAATTGCCTGATAGTCAGGGAGGACTTTCTCGTCTCGATCGCGCACAGACTCAAACAGTAGCCGCACTTGGACGCGAATAGCACTGACCAAACTGGGAACCTTGAGACTGAGACGACGCAAATGGCGATCGAGACGGATAAACGGTTCGGCAGAGCTGGATGCGTAAACCAGTTTGCCCTGCTCTAAGTAGAGTGACCAGATGGTGGAATTGCTCACAACTTGCAAACAGCCGCTTGCCTGACGGCTAATCATTTGAGCCAGGAGACTGAGTGGATGGAGCGTTTGGGGCGATCGATAGGTTCCCATACGGATGGTCTGCATTGAATACTCCGTTCGTCAAAGGGGGCAGAAATCACAAACTGTTGAAAAGAACCAAACATTGGAGACAAACCGAATGGAAGGCAATTTCAAACAGCTAGGGTGACGAGAATGCACACCGCTTAAGAGAAATGAGGGTGAGGAACTGCGTAATCTGTGAGTGACTAGCAGATGCCTGATTGCAAATACAGATCTGCGAAACCAGATCTATAGAACAAGATCTGCGAAACCAGATCTAAAAATGACACTTGAATAAAGCTTGGTAAGATGCAGTGGTTTCGGCAGCGCTGAATTGGCGGTAGTGTTTTCCCTGTTTCCTGCACTCCAGTAACCGATTAGGAGGCAAGAGCCGAACCTGATGTGCAAATCTCTTTCATACCCATTAAGCGTATCAGCTTTCGATGTAAGAGTTATTGACGCTTGATAAAGATAGCCAGAAAAAAGATAAAGAAGATATAAGATTGCAAGGGAGAATCTGCCTGAATACAAGCACTTGAACGATCCGCATTAACTTCGACAATCCAACTAGAATCCATTTGATCAGGATAAAAGTTTCCTGTTTTTACTCCATTTTATGAACTCCTAACCAATCAAAAATGAACTCAGCAAGACATTTGTAAGATATCCGCAAGGCAATGACCTCGATCGAATCAATACACGCGATCGAGGTTATCGATGATACAAAAATAAATTCACAGCAGAATGCAATTGGATTTGATCGGGGGTTAGGGATGGTTGAGGGGTCGCAGGAGTATTCCATTGCCCCCCTGAATCTCCCAACTTTTGACTTGTCGCTCTAAAAAAGCAAAGGGAAACTTTGAACGTGAGCAAAGCTAGCTCGGTTCTGCCACTTACCTATCCCACTAACTCAACAACCTTAAAATCCGCCGAATCTTCTCCCGTTGCTGGCGATCGAGCGACTCTGGGAAGGAAAGCTCCATAATAATGTGCTGCGAGGCAACAGCGACGGCTTGCTGTCCTTCGGAATGAATTGTTTCGGGGTCAGGGAGCAGGCTGGGCAGCACTTCGATACTTTGCACCTGTGCCAGCACGGTTTGCGGCAGCGGGTCGTATCCTTCGCGGCTGATCATAAGCGAGAGAATTGGCTGCTCAGTGCCAAGGGTTTCCAGTTTGGGCAGGGTGCGATCGACAAACTCAAGCCGCAGATCGCGTGTGCCGATTTCGGTTACTTTTGCCGTATAAATTTCATCTTCCCAGCCTTCCCAGAAAATTTGCGCCCAGCCGCGCACCTGTTTTCGCACTTTCATGCCCACTTCGGGCTTCAGATCGCGAAAGGCACGGATAAGACTGGTGGCAATGAACTTGAGCGATTGAATCGGTTTATCAATTTGCGATCGCTGCTGCGAATACCATTCCCGCACGTCGGCATATAGGACGATCGTGAGATCATCTTGCTGCTCCCGGGTGGGGCTGACAAAATCAACGGACAGCAGAGTTTGCAGAGCATCGGTCGCAATACCGCGCACAATTCTGGCATCGAGCAGTGCCCTTGCACCGTAGTCGCCGATCAGTTCGACGCGCACCTCGTCCGAGACGTTGGGCCACTCATCAAGCAGGATTTGTGCGCCCGTTTCGCTGACGTTGGTGGTTCTGCCAATCCATCGCTGTCCGTCGCTGTGAATAATCGCGATCAGGCGGCGGGGCATCCGGTGGGAACGGCGAAGCTGGGGTTGCTCAAAGGCGGCAATGCAGGCAGCCATCACCAGCAGCAGGTTAAACAGACACCAGAGCGAGTTGATCAGCACTGCCTGGGTTTCCTGCGGACTGAGGATCAGCCAGAAGGGGATCGCCAGCAGCGAAGCTCCGGTAATTCCGCCCAGCATTACCAGATAGCGGATCGAATCGAGGTCAAAGCTCCGCTCGTTGACGGTTAATCCTTTGCTAGTAACGTTAAAGCTGCCCAGCTTGGGATTGATTAATGCCAGCAGCGTCACAATACCTGCCTGAAACGACATGGCAAACTCGTAGATCTCATTCCAGAAGGAAAAGCGAACGTGCTTATAGGGAATGTGATTTGTTTGCATTGACAAAATAATATGCGGCAGCGCGTACGCCAGCGTTTCCAGCCCCAGTCCTTTTACCGAGTTGATGCCAAACAGCAAAAAGAACGTGGGAGCGATCGCATACATCACCCTGGGAAAGCCAAAAAAGAAGTGCATTGTCGCGCTGAAATAGCAAAGTCGCTGCGACATTCTGAGTTTGAGTTTGCGGTTGAACAAAGGATTTTCGAGCCGCAAGATTTGCGCCATGCCCCGCGCCCAGCGCACCTGCTGTCCCACAAACGAGGAAAAGGTTTCAGGAGCCAGCCCTGCGACCATAATCTTGTCGTAGTAAACGCTCTTATAGCCGATCGAATGCAGCCGCAGTGAAGTGTGGCAGTCTTCAGTAACAGTCTCGGTGGCAATGCCGCCCACTTCCAAAATCGCTTCCCGCCGAATCACAGCTGCCGAGCCGCAAAAGAAAGCTGCATTCCAGAAATCGTTACCTTTTTGCAGCACTTTATAAAACAGCTCGTTGCCCACGGGAACCTGACCGTTCGTGTACAGATTGCGCTCAAACGGATCGGGGTTATAAAACCAGTGCGGCGTTTGCACCAGGGCAACCTGCGGATCAAAAAAGAAGCCGACTGTTTTCTGTAAAAAACCGCGAATCGGGATGTGATCGCAGTCGAGAATCATGACCAGATCGCCTTTTGTTCTGTGCAGTGCCGTGTTGATGTTTCCGGCTTTGGCGTGATCGTTGTTGTCGCGAGTGAGCATTGTGCAGCCCAGTTCCTCGCACATTTGCTGCAGTTCTGCCCGTCGCTGCCGAAACTTTTCTGCTCGTCCGTCATCCAAAACGTACACTCGCTTTTTATCGGCGGGGTAATCGACCCCTAATGCCGCTAAAGCTGTTTTCCGCACGATCTCCACATCTTCGTTGTAAGTGGGAATGTAGATATCAACGGTAAACCATTCTTCTTGCGGAAAGAGGGAGAGATCGATCGGTTTACGATCGCGAATTTTCAGCGTTTGGAAATAGGCAAGAAACAGCGTCAGAATGCCGTATAGCTCGGCGGCAAACAGCAGCAGCGAGAATACCGTATCGACCCAGGAGTCGAAGTTGAGCGTATAGCTGACTCGGTAATAAAAATACCGCAGCGTGGTCAGAATGCTCAGCAGCATCAGCAGCAGGTGCAGCGCGTCGTCTGATTTGCTTTTCGGACGTTCTGCCAGATAAAGAAACCAGCGTCCCACTGTGACCACACAAGCTCCTAACAAAGCCTGCTGCCAGAAGTTAGGGCGAATGGTAATAAACGGCATGAAAAACAGAATCAGACAAATCAGCAGCAGCACCAACTGCGATCGACCGAGCCATTTCAACACGCTGTTTACCGAATCCGGCAGCCGATCGACCAGCAGCGTCGTAAACCGATCATTGACTTGCTCCAGTTGCCGATCAGCGCGACGAGAAGCCTCCGCATTCCTGAACTTATGTTTGGGTTTCATCCAGCGAATCATGCGTTAACGCTCCTGCCCGATTACTTTCTTGAGATAAACCTGCGTCACCGCATACAGAATCAGCGTAGCTGCTACAAACCCCGGAGCCAGCACATACCAGTTGCTCTGAAACACCTTGAACCACTCCTGCCAGCCGCCCTCGGTAATGATTTCGCGCTGTGGAGACTGCCGCAAGAACTCCAGTCGATAATCCGACGGATCAAAGGGTGAAGGGTTCTCGGTATTCCTGCTGATCAGCACCGTGTCGCCTTCGATCTGGCTAAACAGAAAATCGCGCTGCATCACCGACTGCACCTGCTGAAGCCCAGTGTCTGTTTGTCCGGTGAGAGCCACCACGACGCGCTCTGAGTTCCAGGGCGACAAAATCGATCGAATCAATCCTTCGGCATCGGGGGCGGTCTGCGTTTGATTGCCTGCCCACTGGCGCGTCAACTGTCCTTGCAGCGCAAAGCCCTGAGACTGGAACACCTCCGGTAAGGGAAACCGTGCCTGGGTTCCGATGCCAATCAAGTGACGATCGCGCTGGATCTCCTTGGGCAATTGGGTTTTACGGTACACCTGAAACTGAATTGCATCGGCACGGGTGAGCCGTCCCAGACGTTCGCTGGTTTCCAGCAGCAGATCCAGATCTTTTTGGTTCGGCTGTTCGGGCAGGACGATCGCCAGCTTTGACATATCCTGCGGAGCCGCAAACGGATATCCCGACTGCATTAGCTTCAGATCAGGCAGGCGCGTCACATTTTCCCGCCGCAAATCAAACGACGTATCGCTGTGAATTGTGCCCCAGAGCTGCTGATCCGTTACCCGACTGCACGATCGCCGCTCACGCGGATCGAGCCGGAAGTTGACCTGCATTTTCGAGGTGGGTTTCACCGAGCCTTCGGGCAGATCAATTTTCAGGATTTGGCGATTTGCCCCGTCTACCGAAGTGAGTCGATCGCCGCCCAAGGGCACTCCGTCGAGCTGCACTTCCACCTGTGACGTCAGCGGGTTCACCTGCGGACCATAGCTATACACCAGCGTCATGCTGCTGCCTGTGAGAATCTGCTCGTCCGGCAGGGCGCGGAAGTCAAACTCTAACGCCGGGGCATGGGAGCCGCGCACCGTCACATCAGCGTAGGGCTGATCGTTATAGGTGCGAAGATCGCTCAGCTTGAACTGCTCTTGAGTCGGCAAATAGCCCTGCCATTCCCGCAACGGTGGAGCCGCGATCGACTGAGTTTCCTCAATCAGCATGACGCTGCCTGTCGCAATGGCGCGATCGGGACGCTGCACCAATGCCTGCACAGCCTTCGCTACACCCACATCACCGTTTCCAGTTGCCACCAGCACGGGCACGCGATCACTATCGGTGGTCGTCAGCATCAGCACCCCCACATCCGGCGGCAGCACCTTGCCCTGAGCATCCCGAAGCTGATTTTGCTGAATCGCCAGCGGCAAATCCAGATCGGCGATCGCAGGCTGGCTTTCCGGTGTGCCAATCACGATCAGCCGCTCGTTTTTCTTAATCTGATCGATCGCCTCGATCGTGCGGCTATCTACTTCTCGATAACGGGCATATTGTCCGATCGCGGTCTGAAGCCGAGCCGTGGGAGTGAGCCAGCTTTCGTCGATCGTTCTGGGCAACAAAAAGGCAATTTGCGGCGCATCCAGACTCAGAACATCCAGGAACGGATAGGGATAACGGCTGAAATTGAGCGGAACCGACTGCGGATCGACGGCAAAGACCAGCTTGGAGTCGGGCAAAATTTCTGTCCACAGTGACGGATCGTAGGGGTCTTGGGTACAGGTGGGCGAATTGTTTTGCAGCGCAGCGATCGTCACCTCGTTATAGTCTTGCAGCAGGCTCACGGGCACGTTAAACAGACTGGTGGTAATCTTGTTTTCCGGCTGATTCAGCGGCACACTGCCCACACTGGTTCCGTTGACCAATACCGTGAGATTCGATCGCGTCGCATACAGGGCGGGCGAATGACGATAGCGCAATTGCAGCTTCACGCTTTTCGTTTCCCAATCACGCGGACGGGTAAAACGCAGCCTTGCCTCGCTGTAAATGCTTTCTAACCGCAGCCGATTGCCCACGATCGGACTCCGGCTAAACTCCAGCACGTATTCGCTCAAATCCGCAGGGGCGACGATCGGATCAGGAGCATTCTTGGGCAGCGCAAAGGCGGAAGATTTTACAGGTTGGCTAGCAGGCGCGTTGCCAGACGGTGCAGGGGATTTTGTTTCGGTTGCCGTCGCAGTCAAACTGAGAACACTCAGCGTCAAACTACAGCTAAACAGACCGACATAAAGGAGCGATCGTCGCCAGAAACGCTTCAGGAAATGTTTTGGAAGATGGATGAATGAATGCGATCGATGATGAGCCGAAGATGCAGAGGATGCACAAGACTCGATGCAGTTTCCCTGGTGGGGTAGACGGTGACGGAAATCTCTCATGATGGGAGAAGGAAATCAGTAAAGGAAAGACGGACAAGAAACACGCACAGAAAACACAAGAAACACATAGGAAACACACAAAACACGCAAAACCAAATCAGAGGGGCATCAGCCGCTAATATCGCTCCCAGCTCGGCTGAAATCCGCGTCGCCGCAGCAAATCAACTTGAAGCTGATCCAGGCGTTGCGAAGCACTTCCCCGTTGGGGATAATCCTCGATCGGTGAATCGGTTGCTTCATCGGACTGATTCATTTCGCGAAGCTGATTCAGGGCAGAAACGGGCCGATCTTGCGCCAAACTCAATTCCGCCAGTAGGCGACGAACCTCTGGATCGTTGGGTCTGAGGGCAAGGACGCGATCGAATAAAGTTTGGGCTTCGCCAAGCTGTCGCTGTTCAAACCGCACACCCCCCAGAGCCAGCAGCGCGTCGGGGTTGTTAGGCTGTTGGGTCACAATCGTTTCGTATGCCCGTCCTGCCTGGTTCAAGTTGCCAAGCTGCTGTGCCAGTTCGCCCTGCAAAAAGTAAAGGTTAATATCGTTGGGATTCGCGGCAAGTAGTTCATTGACTCTGGCAGTGGCGCGATCGGCATCCCGGTTTGCCCAGAGCTGTACCCAGCGGCGATTAATGCCCTGATTATTCGGATCGATCGTTAGCAGCTCGTCGTATAGCGGTTCGCGATCGGCTTCTGCAGGCAGCGTACTCACCAGCATGAATAGCTCTGGCGGAACCTGGGTCGATTGCGCGGCAGACCATTGATTTAAAACCGCTTCGGCATCGGCTTTGGAAATTTGCTTCAGCGAATAGGCAATGCTGGCGCGTCCAAGTTGGCTAGTCAGGTCATCGGGATTTCGGGCAAGGAGCTGATCGTAAATTTTCAGCGCGTCTTCCGATCGCCCCTGCATTAGCCGCACCCCTGCTAAACCACGCATCGCATCTTCATAGATTTTGAGCTGGAGCGGTTGTGCTTCGGTAGTAGCAATCAGCTTGCCATAGCGGTTCGCGCTGCCGTCCAGGTTGCCTTCCTGTCGCTCCAGTTCTGCCAGCAGCAGTTCCACACCCAAATCTGCCTCGCCTTTTGGCGTTGCCCGATAGTCTGCCACCGCCGATCGCGTTCCGTCGAAATTCCCTTGCTCTAGCGCAATCTGCGCCAAGCGGAAATAGAGAAACGGTACGTTCCCCGCCACATCCCGCAGCGATTGATAAATGGGCAGCAGCACCGGAGCGGGAGGAGTGAGTCGATTTAGCCCGATTGCAATGGCGTGACGTTCGACCGTCGAAGTGGGAAGCGTTGTGAGAATCGTTTGCAGCTTTTGTTCAAGCTGAGTACGCGAAATCTGGCGCAAATCATAGGCAGCAATTTCTCGCTTCACCTGCAAGCTCACTCGCTGGGGCTGCTGGGCAATCAGGCGATCGTACAGAGCGATTCCCTCCGCTAAGGCAAGCTGCGACTCGCTCATCACATCGGCGACTTCCAGCAACAGTCCAGGTGCAGGATTCGTCGTTTCGCTGAGTGCCCGCCGATACAGGGCAACGGCTGCCTCGTAGGGTTCTGCATCTGCCACCGTTCGTCCGATCGCACTCAAAGCTCTGGCAAGGGGTAATCGGGCAGCTTTTTGGTCGCGCAGCGGTTCCAGTACGCCAAATGCCTGCTCCATCTGCTGATTCATCGCATAAGACACTGCCAGAGCCGATCGCATTTCCATTGCCGCTTGATCCAGTGATCGAATTGACCTGAGCCGAGCTTCAAGAACTTGGAGCGCCTGAGGCACTTCTCCGGTTGCCTGAAGCGTTTGGGCGTAGGCAGCGATCGCTTGATTTGGAACGGTTGCCCCACTTGCCAGATAGCGATCGAACAAGCTGCGCCCGGTGGTGTAATTGCCGCTGTAGGTATAAATTTGCGCTGCTTGCAAAACGGTTTCCGGCTGCACGGATTCTGCCAGCAAAATTTCATAGTCGCCGATCGCCGCTTCAAACTGTCCCTGATAGCCATACAGCAAGGCACGTTGCGCCCGGCGGGAACGATCGTTTGGATTCAGGTTGAGCAGCGTCGTCAGGGCATTAATGCCAGCCTGGTTCCACTCTGAACGATAGCTCCCCAGCAAGCCGATCGCTGCTAGTGCCTGCCCATTATTGGGGTCTTGCTGAATCACCTGCTGATAGGCGTTCCAGGCGTTGCTGTCTTGTCCGGCACGTTGGTAGGCAATGGCTAAGCCCAAGCGAGCTTCCAGCGATCGAGGATTGCGCTGAAGTGCCTGCCGAAAGGCGGTAATAGCATCGTTCACCCAGCCGCGATCGAGCAGCACATAGCCCTGACGAGTCACCGGATCAGCCGATTGTGCCAGAGCAGGCAGCGTAACGGTGAACGGGAAAATCAAAGCAGGCAGAATGCCCAGCAGCCAGATCAGACGAATATTGCTGAATTTATTGCTGAATTGATGCTTCACCGATCGCTTCATTGAAAAGCCCTCCCCAGATCGCTCAGCGTGAAGTCTGCCCGCACCCGAAATCCCAGAATTGTTTCTGAGAAACTATTCCTGGCTTGTGCAGTAAATCCGGCACGTAAATAAGGCAGTAGCCGCGCATCGTAAAATAGCTCCACCACGTCAGGCAGGTCGTCGTTCCGCCGTTTCCGCAGTCCCTCGTTGGAAAGATCACGTCCATAAGCCAGACCGAGGCGATCGTCTGGCAAAAACAAATCAAGCAAATTAAACCCAAAGCTGTAGGTTTCGCCGCCGCGCTCCAGATCGAGGTTGTCATACCAGCCGTATCGGGCAAATAGCCCTAAGCGAATCGACGGCACAAAATACTCGGCGTTGATGCCGTATGCCTGCTCTCGATCGCCCGATCGCAATCCAAAGTCATTGTCGCCGCGATCGAACTGAAAAATTTCGCGAAAGCCGCTATCGTCTCCGGCATCTTCCGCCGTTAAATAAGTGCCGCGCAAAATCAAGTTTTGAATCCGCACCGCTGCCTCAGCTGCAAAGCCATCGAGCGCAAAATCTCCCAGATCGCGACGCGAAGAAAATCCGGCAGCGCGAAGCTCCAAGTGATCGGTCACAGTCCAATTCACCAACACCCCTGGACGCGACGACAATCCTGCGGCTGCCAGAGCGGGATTCGTTTGAAAAATCGGATTAAAAAACTGCGTGACGCCATCTTTCGCAAAGCTGTTGCGATCGAAATAGGAAGTGTAATCGAGCAAGCCAACCGCAAACCGCAGCGTCGGGATTTCGCTGGGCGACACCGCAACATACAGTTCATTCAAATTCAGCCCGGATTCTGGCGAATCGGTAAAAGTGTCCCCCGTCACCAGATCCACCGTTCCCCCTACCAGCAGATTAGGCGTAATAGCATAGCTTGCCGTGGTTCTTGCCCGTGCCGAGAATTCATCGCCCTGAACCACGATCGCTCCCTGAAGCTGAACAAACGGCGCGCCTAACAAAGCACTGCCGCCCTGAGCAATTGACTCGCCATCCGCAGGGGAAAGGTTTGGGTCGCTGTACTGAGCTTCCGTATTAGATTGAGCGATATTAGCTTGAGCGATCGAGATCGTATCCGGTTGATTCGCGGTTTCTGTCTCTGCCGTAATTCTCTCTTCGTTCAACCTAGATAGATCTGAATCGGATTGATCTGGCTCCGATCGATTCAAACTTAATTCTTCGAATTCATCGATCGCTTCATTGCCAAATTCATTACCTTTTTCTTCATAACTAACCAAATTAGCATCAAGGTATATTCCTAACGGATCGATCGCAGAATACTCTCCAGCATCATTACTATGATTTATGGACTGATTTACAGCTTCGTTCAATAATTCTAAAGCGTCTGATTCAGTCACTTCTGCAATTTCACTCAACTGATCATTGGCATTATTCACAGGTTGAGCATTCGCAGCCGGAAGATTTAATTGGACGATCGCAGTTTGAGCATTCGCGTTCTGAACATTCCAAGCATTCTGAGCATTAATAATCTGGGCATTTGCATTCTGGGCATTTGCATTCTGGGCATTCACAGCTTGGGCATTCGCAGTCTGGGAGACTACGGCCTCTAGTCCGAGCAGAGCCAGAGTACTCAGGGCAGTGATGCCTGTCCAAAACACTGGATGCCAGCCACCTGCCAATGGAATGACTTGATGTGCAGCCTGACGGGAACCATCAACCCTCGCTTTTAAGAAGTGAGTTGGATTGGAATCAGAAGATAAAGTCATGATTTTCAACAAAACGTTCATGGCAAATTCAGCCCAGGATGAAGGAGCAAAAGGGCAAACGACCCTTATTCCTGGAGCTAGAGTGCGATAGCCAGTTCACGCTGCGCTGATGCACACCCGATGCTCAGTCAGCGATATCAACCATCACTTAAAACCATCATTTAAGATGAGACGATCGAATTAGGAACACGCGATCAAAGAGATCCGAAGCTTGAAGTTCAGCAGAAATGGCGATCGAGAAGTCTGTACTGCAAATCTCAGTAGATAGATGCTTTAGCCGCAGTACAGCCGATATGAAACAGTCTGCCGGGGAGATGCCACCACTTCCTCCCGATCGGGTCAACCGGATAAATCAGCAAAGGATTCAATCCGTGAACCAGCATGGGAAAAATACTGAGGACACAGTTCTAGAGAGGAATTGGGCGATAATTACACCCGTATAAGAACTGAACCTAAAGTAAATATTAATCGCTTATGCAGCGTTCCCTCTGAAGAGGATGTGAAAAAAGCGCCATCCTCAATGAAGATGCCGCGAACTAGAACTTTATAAAGACGTAGACTTCCCTGGGTTCCCTTAAAAATTAAGGTTTAAACCTGCTATAGATCGTCTGCCACTTTGCCGCGGAGTGCCTTGATGTGCGATCGTTTGCTTTTGCTCTCCAAACGTTTTTGTTTTGCGCTAAACGTTGGTCTGCTGGCTTTGCGCGGTTTTGGCAAGACGATCGCGCTTTTAATCAGCTCTTGCAGCCGTTCGAGTGCCTCTTCGCGGTTTTGCTCCTGGGTGCGGTGCTGCTGCGCCTTGATCACGATCACACCATCTTTGGTAATGCGCTGATCGCTGAGCTGCAATAGCCGTTCCTTGTACGATTCCGGCAGCGAAGAAGCCCCAATATCAAAGCGGAGATGAATCGCAGTGGCGACTTTATTCACGTTTTGCCCGCCCGCGCCCTGGGAGCGAACCGCACTCATGTCAATCTCGTCTTCGGGGATGCTAACGCTGTTGGTGATCTGGAGCATGACTTGCGAATAGGTTGAGACTATCGATCGACGGCTTGCGCTAAAGGAGACTCTTCATAGTGTTGCAGCAAATCTGCCGGATCATCATAAATCGCGATCGCCCCCGACAGATCCTCATCGCTGAAGCCGCCCGTCCGAAAGGCAATCACGCCCACGCCTGCCTTCGCCGCCGATTCCACATCATAGGGTGTATCGCCTAGCATAATCACGCGATCGGCTTTGAGATCCGCTTTTTCCAGAGCCACTTCCACAATATCCGGGGCAGGCTTCGAGGCTTCCGCATCGCTGGAGGTGGTGAACTCGTCCAGCAAATCCTCCACACAAGCCGCTTTGAGCAACACACCCATTTCCTGCTCGGAGGCAGAGCTGGCAATAATCAGGTGCAAATCGGCTGCCTGCATTCGCTGCACCAGTTCTCGCGCTCCGGGCGTTGCGGTTAAATGGGAGCCAAACTTGTCGAGAATCAGCTCTTTGCGGCGATCGGCGATCTCTTTGCCCACGCCTTCCTCAGCGTCTAGCCCGGGAACTAAACGTGGCACAACCTGATCGCCCCCCATGCCAATCAGCGGACGCACTCGATCAAAGGACACCTCGTAGCCATAAGCCGCAAACGCCTCAACCCAAGCTTGAGCATGAGCATCGTTGCTTAACACCAGCGTTCCGTCCACATCCAAAATTACTCCGTCTAACGGCATCAGCTTCACCCTTTATGCATCACTTTAGGCATTACTATTTGATGTTGCCAAAAGGACTGCGACTTGACCTCTTTCGGAGTAGAGAAGGATCAAACGATTCGGGCGATCGTCTCTCTGTCACTTTGCAGAGCAATACTTTAGCTTAAACCTGCCCCTGACACTGCTGCCAGAGCCGATCGATCGTCACAAACTGATAGCCGCGATCAAGCAGTTGCGGAATGAAATAATCCACAGTGGCGGCTGCATCTTCTCCACCTGTATAGCCATCGTGCAGCACAATCACAGACCCATTGCGGCTCTGGGTTAAAACTCGCTGAGCAGCGATCGACACTCCGGGTCTTGTCCAATCTTCGGGAACCACGCTCCACATCACCGGGCGATAGTTCCACTGCTGCAACGCGCTTAAGATTTTAGGCGTGAACACTCCATTCGGCGGGCGTACATCGCGAATTTGGGCAGTGGCGCTCGGATCAAGCCCACAAGTTTCGCCGATGATTTGCTGAGTGCAATCGAGCGACTGCTTGAGCTGAGGCAGCCTCATTTGGGTAAACATCGTATGATCGTAGCCGTGAATTGCTACCCCGTGTCCCGCTTGCCAAACAGTTCGCGCCACTTCAGGAAACCGCTCGACCAGCAGCCCCAGCCAAAAGAAGCTCGCTTTGATCTGATAGCGATCGAGCACTTCCAGCACTTGAAGCGTATGTTGTGGGTGAGGACCATCATCAAACGTGAGAGCAATCCAGGGCGAATCGGTGCTGCCCTGCCACAAACAGGCGGGAAAAGCAGGGTACAAAACTTTGTGCAGGATGGGATAAAGCGGAGCGAACTGCATAACTGAAGCGGTATGAATCAAATTTTGGTGGCAGAACGACTGAAACTGCCTTGCTTCTTTTCATCCTAACGAATTCAGCCTAACGAATTTAGCAATTTACCTACTACCCTCAACACGCAGTACACCAGTTTTGACGCACCCGAGCAGAATGCACCAGCGATTTCAGCACATCCTGATCGATCGGCTTGACGAGAAACCCATCCACGCCGGGATTGTCTTCCTGACGCAGCCAGCTTGGAGCATGGGAATCGGTTAGTCCCACGATCGTCATACTGCACTGATCGTTCATAGTGCGAAATCGATGCACCATAGGGCGTGACCAATCGTAGGGGCTTCCTGCCAGAATCACAAGACAGGGAGAAATTTGCTGTGCCTTCCACATTGCCTGCTCCGGGGAATGGGTCCACTCCACCGGACATCGGAGCTGAGCCAAGAGGGTATCGAGTCGCTGAAGATTGTCCGAGCCTTGGTTTAAAACCAGGACGTGGTTTTGAGTTACGCTCTTTTCTGTTGCAATCATTTTTCTGTTGCAATCATGTTCTATTGCAATCATAGTGTGAACAAATTGTTGACAAATTGGCAGATATCAATAGCACAGGTGGCTCTCGGCTAATATAGCTCGCCACCCAACCCGCACTTTCTACCAAAAGTCACCAAGATCATTGAACTGATTAGATTTAACGCCTATCTTTCTGATAAATCAGTTTTCGTTTTTCTTAGCTATTCAGGATAGAAACTTATCAATCGATCGGGAAGTGAGATCGAAGTTTTGTAAAAGAGTTTATCAATAAGGAAAGGGGGTTAATTTCTATCTCTCAGAATAGAAACTAATTAAAACTTTTTCCTCAAAGTCTGTTTGAGGCATTGCTCATGTTTTACATCCATGTTTTACATCGCCCCTGAATTTTCGATCCTGCAATACAGCGTCCCCTCTTCTAAACGTCCCCTTTTCTAAGGGAAGTTGAGGAGATCTAAGCCGATCGAGCCACAGGTTCCAGCCCCTTCCGTGCGCTACCTCACCCTGTTGTTCGGTCGTGCGGATTTGAGGCAAGCTCCGATTCTAAGGGGGATTACGGCTTCAAGGGGAATTACGGCTTCAAGGAGGATTACAGTAAGTCTGACAGATCAGACTGTTCCTGGACCTTTTTCAAGACCTGCTTAATATCCTGAGTTCGGTCTTTGCGGGCGATCAGCGTTACTTTGCCTTCTCGCACAATAACCAGATCTTCTAAGCCGATCGTCACAATCAGATCCTCTGGATTGCTGGCATAAAGCAGAGTATCGCTAGTATCCAAACCAACGTGTCGCGCCAGCTCTACATTGGGCTGATCAGTCTGGTGCAGCAGCCGATCGATCGCGTTCCAGTCGCCCAGGTCATCCCACTCAAAAGTGACTGGAAGCACATAAGCACGATCGGTTTTTTCCATCACAGCATAGTCAATGCTGAGCTTGGGCAGGTTGGGATAGACCGCTGAGCCTTCCTGTTCCAGCAGATTCATCATTTCGGGCGCGTGGGTTCGCAGTTCTGCCAGCATTACGCCTGCCGGAAAAATAAACATTCCGCCGTTCCAGCTATAGCGCCTGGTCGCAAGAAAAGATTCTGCTGTTGCCAAATTTGGCTTTTCGGTAAAGCGGCTCACCTTGAAGCCAGGACAGTTCTGAAATAGCCCGACTTTTTCACCCTGCTCGATGTAGCCGTATCCGGTGGAAGGATGGGTGGGGGTAATGCCGAGGGTAGCGATCGCCTGATGAGTGGTTGCCAGTTCTTCTGCGGCTGCCAGCGTTTGATAAAAAGTGTCCTGGTTACCAATCCAGTGGTCTGCCGGGAAAAAGCCGATCGTTTCCTGTTCGCCATAGCGTTTGGCAATTTCGAGCGTTGCCCAGGCAACCGCAGGAGCCGTATCGCGCCCTTCGACTTCTGCCAGCAGGTTTTCAGCGGGCAGGTCGGGCAATTGTTCCCTAACGCCGTCTGCGAGATGGGCTGCAGTGATGACCCATAATCCTTCCCAGCCGTTAGCCAGATCCAGAAGGCGATCGGCAGTGGTTTGCAGGAGACTTTTGCCGCTTCCGTCCAGGCTCAAGAACTGCTTGGGACGCGCTTTGCGGCTCAGGGGCCAGAATCGCTCTCCTTTTCCGCCAGCCAAAATTACGGGAATCATGACAGTCCGACCAACGCTTTGAGGTTTCGCCCCATCCTATCAAGGATTGCTCAACGAGGCGAATTCTCTTGCCGATCGCTTTATCGCATCTTCATCGATCGCTGATTTTCCCTCTGTAGATAGACTCAGAAATCCTGAAAGATGGCTCGGCTTGCCGCTGATGAAGGAAGGCGATCGATCTGGCTTCAGGGTATAATCTGCTCGATTAGTAATAAAAATACATAGTTCAGAATCAAAGCATCATTCAAAACGTGAATCAATCAGAACACGAAGCAACCAGAACACGAAGCAACATGCAAATTTATCTTGCCAAATTCGAGTAAGTTTCTGGAATTGAGAGCTGAGGCAGTGATTCTATTTGATTGTCTCTCTTGTATCTGTTCATCGTTCCTGAAGTGAGCGGTTTGAAATGAACAGTCTGAAATGAGTAGTTTAGCCATTCTTTAAACAGCGATTTACCAGGTGGCGTTGGAGTTAAGGGTCAAAGCAGTCGAGTGTCAAAAACCTACAGGTATCAAACTGACATGGGTGATGGAGTAAGCAAGCCGGAACAGGTATTACAGCGGACAAGCGAAGCAAACACCCTTGAGGCAAAGCCCCCAGCGGTGGACACTTTCCAGGAACACAGTCAGGCACAAGCCCGACCCACTCTCTCTGCTGAGGATGCCCAGCCGCCCGCCGAGCTGAGCCAACGATCGCCTTTTTGGCGGCACCTGAGACGGGGAGCACTTTTGGGTCTAACCGCAGTGACTTCAGCGGCGATCGGGGCAATGGCAGCGTTCACCGTTCCCCTGAGCCCGAGCGTTGCGCCTGCCCCGGAAAAAACGACAGACTCCCCCTGGAAATCAGCCTTGCGCTACCAGATCACGCAGCCAGTCAATATTCTGGTAATGGGAATTGATTTGCCGCTCGATCTACCCGACAATCGCTCCTCCAGCAATGTCTTTGCCGGGCGCAGCGATACGATGCTGCTGGTGCGAATTGATCCCGCGCAAAACACCGTCAATCTGCTCTCAATTCCTAGAGATACCCAGGCTTATATTCCGGGCGAGGGCACGGAGAAAATTAACTATGCGAATGCGCTGGGTGGTCCAGAAACGGCGGCAAAGGTGGTCAGCAGTACGCTCAACGGGGTGACGATCGATCGCTATGTGCGCGTGAGTACGGGCGCGTTTCGAGAACTGGTCGATCTGCTGGGCGGCGTTCGCGTCTTTGTGCCGGAGCGAATGGAATATAAAGATGACACTCAAAAGCTCAAGATCGATCTGCAACCGGGGTGGCAAACCCTGAACGGCAGCCAGGCAGAAGGCTTTGCCCGATTCCGTCAAGATAGCAATGGCGACATTGGGCGAGTGCAGCGACAGCAGCAGCTCATTCGTGCCCTGCGAGAACGGCTGACCAATCCCACGTTGGTCACTCGCATCCCGCAAATCGTCCAGCTTTTCCAGAAATACATCGACACCAACCTTTCGCTGGAAGAGATGATGGCACTTGCCTCAACGGGGCTGAACCTGGAGCAGGAAAATCTGCACATGGTAATGTTGCCAGGTCGCTTTAGTACGCCAGACGAGTACGCTGCAAGCTACTGGCTAATGGATGCTGCTGGACGAGACCAGGTGATGCAGGAATACTTTAACGTGGGCGCATACACGGTCACCAATCCCCAGACCGATCGCGCCGATCTGCGAATTGCCATTCAAAATGCCTCTAGTGATTCTAATCTGGGCAGCAAAGTTGCCGCCTATCTTCAGTCCAAGGGCTTTAATCAGGTTTATGTGGTCGAAGACTGGCCCGATCGCCTAGAGCAGACCCAGATTATTGCTCAGCGCGGCGACCTTCGCAGTGCCTCAGACCTGGAAACCGTGATGGGGACGGGTCAGGTAGTGGCTGCATCAACGGGTGACCTGCAATCGGATCTCACGATTCGGGTGGGCGACGATTGGGCAAAGCGATCAGGCATTTAGGAATGGTTGGGTCGCGATAGGAGCAAAAAGATATGAAAAAACTGCTGCAATGTTTACTGAGTCTGGTGCTGGTTGTAGGACTCGCTTGTCTGTGGGTGCTGCTGAACGCGACTCCGGCAATTGCCCTTACCGATACAGTGAACTACAACAACGCCAATCTCAACCAGGAGAACTTTGCCCGCGCCGATTTTCACGGCAAAGCGTTTGTCTCCGCCGAGATGCGCGCAGCGAACTTTGAGGGCGCCGACCTTTCAGACGCAATTTTAACCAAGGGGGTGCTGCTCGATGCTAACCTGCGGGAAGCTAACCTGACTGGAGCACTGCTCGATCGCGTCTTCCTGGTGGGGGCAGATTTAACCAATGCGCTGCTGATTGGCGTAACGGCAACCCGCACTAGCTTTCAGAATGTGACAGTGACCGGGGCGGATTTTACCGATGCGATTCTCGATCGCTTTGAAATCTCAGAACTCTGCAAGCGAGCAGACGGCGTGAACCCGGTGACTGGGGTTTCAACACGAGACAGTTTGGGCTGTCCTTAGGAAGGTTAGGGGTGGTTTGAGGCGTGTTCTCAGTGCTCCATCGCCCCAGAAATTTCCCAGTGCTAGGGGACTCTGAGAAGAACCATCTTTTAAGCTGAACCTTTTAGCCAGCGCATCAACGGCTCCCAGGCTAGGACATCCTCCAGAATTGATCGGTAGCCTTCGCTGTTCGGATGCAGACCGTCAGAGCAAAGGCGCGACTTCCACCAGGCTTCTCCCCGATTGATCCAGCAATCAAAGATATCCAGATAGGGAATCTCTCGTTCCAGGCAGGCGAGGCGAGTCGCTTCTTTGTAGCGGTGCTGGTCGGCGTGGTTGTAATAAAGGCAGTTGGCAAAGGGCATTTGCGCTTCGTCTACGGGAGTCATGCCGATAAAAAAGACCGGACAGAGTGGATTGGCGCAATCGAGCAGAACTGCAAGCTCAGTCTGAAACTGCTCGAAATCGGTCAGGTTTTTTCCGGTTAACCGCTGCACTCGCGAGGAGTCGTTTGTGCCGACTGAGAGAATAATGCCGTCGGGGAGGCGATGTCGTAGTTCACCACGCTGCCGAAACTCGGATTCGAGACGCTGGGACACCTGCCGCACTCCGTCCCCTCGAACGCCGAGATTATAAAGTGCGTGATCAGGTCCTTCAGGAGACATCCACTGTCGCCGCAATCGCTCGACCCAGCCCCCGCCTTCCGGGTCACCAAAGCCGTAAATCACGCTGTCACCCAGCGCAACAATCCGCAGAGTAGGGCTGACAATCTGAACCGCAGGGCGAATGACTGTTTGCATCTTGGGATTGAAACAGGGGGGTGAAACGGGCAGAGGGGCTAACCGCTAAACAGAACCGGGTAGGACGACCCGAACACTTCAGCAAGTTGCGTGTTGTTTATAACACTTCATGAATTTTAACCCCGTTGCTGTAAGTTGGATTGCGATCGATAACTTTTCTGTATCGATCGCCTGACTCCCTATTCTGGAAGTTAGCTCACAACTTCGGGGTATCTTAGACACTTTTCCTGATACAGGCTGACAATCCGGGCAGTCACCTCAGCCACTGTCAGATGGTCGGTGTTGATCTCGATCGCATCAACGGCTTTTCGCAAGGGGGCAAGCTTGCGGGTACTGTCTTTTCGATCGCGATCGGCGATAGCGTGTTCCAGTTCCGGCAGGCTAACGAGGGGCTGTCCTTGTCGCTTCAGGTCTTCGAGGCGGCGGCGTGCCCGTTCCTGAACTGAAGCGGTGAGGAAAATCTTCAGTTCGGCATCGGGGAAAACATAAGTGCCAATGTCGCGGCCGTCCATCACAATGCCGCCCCGTCGTCCATAAGCCTGCTGACGCTTGACCAGTTCGTGGCGGACAGTGGGCAGAGCAGCAATGGCAGAAACCTGAGCAGTGACTTCCAGAGTACGGATTGCCTGGGTCACTTCTTCGCTGTTAAACCAGACCCGCAGGGCATAGGGGGCATTGGCTGAACCCTGAGGAACTGCCTGTTCAAGCTGGATTTCAGACTGGCTCACCAGTTCCGCGATCGCAGGTTCATCGTCGATCGCAATATCCGATCGCAGCACTGACCAGGTTACAGCACGATACATTGCCCCGGTATCAAGGTAGAGCAAGTTCAATTGCTGTGCCACAAGACGCGCCACGGTGGATTTTCCGGCTCCGGCGGGTCCATCAAGAGCGACGATCGGCTGACGGTTTCGCAGCAGCACATTATCAATCAGGCGAGTCGAGCCAAGCCGGGCAGCAATGGCGAGGAGGGCGGTGTCTTCAACTTGCTCTAAAGGTTTCATGGTGTCGGGGTGAACGAGTTCAATATATTCTGGCTGAACGGAGGGAACGATGGAGAGGTGTGCCTGCACTGCCCGGATCAAATCTTCACGCAACTGCCTGCCTTCTTCAAAAACCTGCTCTGCTTTTTGCAAACTTCGATACAAAATACTGGCTTGCGATCGTTCCTCTGGAGAAAGATACCGATTTCGGGAACTTAGGGCAAGCCCATCCGCTTCGCGCACGATCGGACAGGCGACGATCTCCACAGGCAGGTTTAAGTCTTCTCGAATGCGGCGAATAATGGCGACCTGCTGCGCGTCTTTCTGCCCGAAATAGGCGCGATCGGGCTGCACAATATTTAACAGTTTCGTCACCACTGTTGCCACCCCCTGAAAATGACCCGGACGCGATGCCCCACACAGCCCTGTCATCATTACCGCTGGGGGAATCACCTGCGTCACCGCACTGGCAATCGGTGGAAATGAAGTTCCGTACAGCTCGCTGGCGGAGGGCGCAAAAATCACGTCCACACCCGCTTCCTGGCAAAGTCGCCCATCCTGCTCCAGCGTTCGGGGATATCGCTGAAAGTCCTCGTTTGGACCAAACTGAAGCGGATTCACAAAAATGCTGACCACAACGCGATCGTTTTCCTGCCTTGCCTGGCGAATCAGGCTCAGGTGCCCAGCATGAAGTGCGCCCATTGTCGGTACGAGTCCGAAAGTTAAGGAATGACCCGGACGATCGACTCCATTCTGCGGGAGCAGCGTCGATTGCTTCGCAGTTCCCTGAAGGGGTAATCGCTGTGCTTCTAGATAGCAGCGTAATCCGGCGATGGTGGTGAACAGGCGCACCGATCGATTCTCCCCGCGAAAGTCTCCGCCTTGTAGTGTACAAAATTACGGGCAGGAACCGCTTGGGCGGGGAAGTAGATGGGGAAGTAGGGGAATGGGGGGATGAAGGGGTGGAGTGGGATTATTTGTAAAGGGTGTTTGTAAAGGGAGCCGAGGGAGTTGGGGGAATCGAGGGAGGGAAACGGTTGGGACGTTAGGGTTTGACCATGCCGTCAGGTAGGATGGCTCCGGTAAGGTTTGCACCTTCTAGTTTTGCCTGGTCGAGTTTGGCTTCGCTGAGGTCGGCGTTTTGCAGGTTTGCGCCTGTAAGGTTTGCGTTGGTGAGGTCAGCGTTTCGGAGATAGGCTCCTTGCAGGTTTGCACCTTGCAGATTAGCGTTGCTGAAGTTGGCAGCGGAAAGTCCAGCACTGCTCAGATTTGCGCCTTGCAGGTTTGCGCTACTGAGATTGCCGCTATCGAGAAATGCTCCGCTCAGATCTGCTTGGCTGAGATTGGCACTGCTAAGGTTTGCGCCGTTGAGCTGGGCTTTTTTCAGGTCTGCCTGAGTCAAATCGATATTTTGCAGATCGCATTTTGCACATTTTTTCTCGCTCCTGAGCTGCTCTTGCGGAGAAGGTTTAGCACAGCTTGCAAGCAGAAGCAGGAGAGCGATCGAGAAAGGAAAGAATCGAAAATTACGTTTCATATCAGCTAATTCAACTTTTGAAAACTTCACGACACAGGAACATCCTTAAAATTGTTTGGGAAGTACCGAAAAATTGCTTGGGAAGTATCGAAGGTGCTGCATTGCCCCTAAATCCCTTATCTCCCTATCTCCCCATTCCCCTATCTCCTCACCTCCTCATCCACTCATCCCCCTATCCACCCCTTTCCCCACCTGCCAACTCAGCAGCACCACCGGAATCACCCCCACCAGCACGATCGCTAGAGCCGGAGCAGCCGCTTCTGCCAGTCGTTCATCGGAAGCAAGCTTGTACACCTCCACAGCGAGCGTATCAAAGTTAAAGGGACGCACAATCAGCGTAGCGGGGAGTTCTTTCATCACGTCTACAAACACCAGCAGTGCGGCGGTAAGCAATCCGCTTCCCATCAAAGGGGCGTGGATTTTCAGCAGGGTTTGGGTGGGGCTGTAGCCAAGCGATCGACTGGCTTCATCGAGATTCGGCTTAATTCGGCCCAGGTTAGACTCGACGGAATTAAAGGCAACGGTGAGAAACCGCACCAAATAGGCAAACACCAGCGCGGCGATCGTCCCACTCAGCAGTAGCCCAGTCGAGATGCCAAAGGTGGCTTGCATCCAGGCATCGATCCGGTTATCAAACTGACCGAGTGGAATCAGCACCCCGACTGCAATCACCGTGCCCGGAACCGCATAGCCGATCGCCGCCGTTCGCACTGCCAAATTCATGCCCCAACTCGGACGCAGCCGCAGCCCATACGCCAGAATCAACGCCAGCACTACCCCAATCGCCGCCGTAATCATCGACGCGAGAAAACTGTGACTCGCCAACTGCCAGAACCGATCGCTGAAATTCTTCGTGACGTTGCTCAACGCCATTTGCAGCAGCACGATCGCAGGCAGCAGAAAGCCCAATAACACCGGAAGCCCACAAATCGTCAGCGCAAGTATCGATCGCCAGCCCTGCAAAACGAAAGGGGACGATCGCTGATAGCGGCTAGAAGTCTGGTAATAGCGCGTTTGGCGGCGCGACAGTTGCTCTAAAATCAGCAGCAGCAGCACCACCCCCAGCAGCAGAGCCGAAAGCTGGGAAGCCGCAATTCGTTCGCCCATGCCAAACCAGGTGCGGTAAATGCCCACCGTAAAGGTATTGACGCCGAAATACTGTACTGCGCCAAAATCACTCAGGGTTTCCATCAAAGCCAGAGCTAAGCCTGCGACGATCGCCGGACGCGCCAGGGGCAAAGCGACCTTCCAAAAACTGCGCCAGGGGGAACAGCCAAGCAACCGACTGGCTTCCAGCGTGCAAACCGACTGTTCCAGAAACGCCACCCGCGCCAGCAGATAAACGTAGGGATACAGCACCAGACTGAAGAGGACGATCGCGCCACCCACCGAGCGAATGGGCGGAAACCAGTAATCCCCTACTTCAGTCCAGCCAAACAAGCCGCGCAGAGTCATCTGCACCGGACCGTAAAATTCCAGCAGTTCTGTATAAACATACGCCATCAGATACGCCGGAACCGCCAGCGGCAACAGCAGTAGCCATTCCAGCGATCGGCTTCCGGGAAAGCGGCACATCGTTACACACCACGCTGTACTCACCCCGATCGCCAGCACCCCCGCCCCCACACCCAGCATCAGCCAGAGGGAATTCATGAGGTAGCTTACCAGCACGGTCTCCGCAAGATGCTGCCAGACCTGACGCGCATCGACAAACACACTGCTCAGCACCACCAGAATCGGCGTGGCAATCAGCAGTGCAATCAGGCAAACCGCGATCGTCCAGCCGTTCCAGAAGCGGGCAAAACTTCGCAGCGTAGAGGAGGAAATGAAAGAAGACTCAGGAGAAACCGTCACAACAATCGACTCTTAATGTCTTAATGAGAATTACTTGCATTGACCCTTTAAACTATAAAAGCTAGTGCTGTTTCCGCAAACGCCTAGTTTACGATTTGTCGCTTCGCTCTGCCGTTTTATCTATGATTCCAGCCTCGGTTTCTCCAGCTTCTGTTTTGCAGCTCGATCGCGTCAGCCGTCAGTTTGCCCTTAATGTACCGCCTGCGGTGTCGTCAGTGAGCCTGAGCCTGCCCACCGGGGAACTGCTGGCACTGCTGGGTCCATCTGGCTGCGGCAAAACGACTTTGCTCAGGCTGATTGCCGGATTTGAAACGCCCCAAAGCGGGACGATCGAGATTGCGAATCAAACCGTTGCAGGTGCCGGCAAATGGCTACCCCCAGAAAAGCGCAGCGTTGGCATGGTGTTTCAGGACTACGCTCTGTTTCCTCACCTGACCGTGCAGCAAAATGTCGCCTTCGGGCTGCAAAACCACGCCAAACCCACCGAACTGGTGCAGCAGCGCGTCAAAGAGTCGATCGCCTTAGTTGGGCTAGAGGGCATGGAGCAGCGATTTCCCCATCAGCTTTCGGGCGGTCAGCAGCAGCGAGTCGCTCTGGCGCGGGCACTGGCTCCCTATCCGTCGCTAGTTTTGCTCGATGAGCCGTTGAGCAACTTAGATATTCAGGTGCGGCTGCGGCTGCGGCAGGAACTCCGCGACATTCTCAAAACGGCAGGCACGACCGCAATTTTTGTCACGCACGATCAGGAAGAAGCCCTCTCGATCGCCGATCGCGTTGCTGTGATGCGGCAGGGACACCTGGAGCAAATCGGCACACCGGAAGAACTGTATCGCGAACCCACGTCTCGTTTTGTTGCAGAGTTTGTCACCCAGGCAAATTTTCTCACCGCCCAGCGTCAGGGACAGGTTTGGCAAACGGCGATCGGCTTGATTCCCCTCACTCAAACCATTTCTGCGGATTCCAGTGATATCACAGCGATCGATCGAGCTGCCCTGATGATTCGCCAGGAAGATGTGCAAATTCAGCTGCACCCCCAGGGAGACTGGATTATTCGCGATCGGCAGTTTCTCGGTCGGGAATACCGCTACTCACTGCAAACGGTGTCAGGAGAGACGCTGATCGTTCGCACGGCTGCCGATGCACCTTTCGCGATTGGGTCTGCGGTAAAGGCTGAAGTAATTCCAGGTCTGCTGTGTGGGTTTGCGATCGCCCCTGCAAAACCCTGAGGCTTTGCCACCCCTCAAACAGCCCCTCCAAACAAAAAATTCCCTACCCTTCCGGCGCTCCACCAACATTCCCAGTCTGTAAATCCTCGATCGTCATCGGCTCCGCAGCCAGCACATACACCGTTCGTCCCAGGTCCAGACCAGAAAGAACGCTAAGATACTGGGTTTCATCATCTTTTGAAACTTCATACACCTTCCGCCCGGTATCATCTGCTAGATCGTCTCTCAGGCGCACCGTGTAGCCCTTTGCTTCAAGCTGTGCCATCATTGTGCGTCCGACCTCCCGGAAACTGACTTCGCCTTCGATTTGACGACAGGTTTCTAAGCCGAAACAGCCCGCCTGGGCATTTTCAAAGTGGGGAAAATTGGCGGTAAACGCATCGGGGCTGGGCGTAGGACTAGGAGAAAGTTCGGGGGAAGGAGTCGGGCTGGGCGTCGGGGAAGGGCTGACAACAATGGGAGTTGCAGCAGGACTGGGAACCGGAGAGGGTGAAGGCACGATCGCAGGAACAGGAGCAGCCTGAGGCACAGGACGGACGATTACCCCTGCGGGGAACTGCGGAGCAACCGCTTGCGGTGCAGGCTTCGGGGTTGCCTTCGGTGCCGATTGCGGTGTGGGAGAAATGGTCGGCTTCGGTGCAGCAACGGGCAAAACGGCAGCGCGAATTGCGATCGGCTCTAACGACTCAGATGCTTCAGGCTCTGTTTGTTCGGAAACAACATCTCGCTCCGGCAGAGGCAAGCCCAACAGCAGGCCATGTAGCCCGATCGATAGAACCAGGGCGATCGTTCCAACGGGCACAGTTTTTAGCAGGTTTAAACGCACAGCTCTTCCGCGATAACTCAATCCTAGACAGCAACAAAGACCGCAATCTGACCTAGACCGATTAAACCCTGTCAGGTCTTTAATTGCAAATCATTCTTAACTGAGTTTAGATTCTTTTACCGGCTTCAGGGAAGGCTGCACCGTTCACAAGTTTTCTGCCCGATCGCGCCTGCGGCATCAGTGGCATCAAGAGAGTCAAAAAAAGTCAAAAGATTAGAAATAAATTAAAAATTATTTAAAGTTGCTGTACATTCAAGCGACAATAATGGTAGGAGAACTGGCTTGTCAGTCAGGACATCGGTCAGTACAAGGATATCAGTGCTAGGATTTCTTCAAGAAGAAGAAATGAGGACACCAAGAAGGAAAAACGCTTCATGTTGAAAGAAGTAGATAAGTCAATATCCATCGATGGTAGGGATATTCGACTCAAAGTAGGTCTGCTAGCTCCGCAGGCAGGCGGTTCGGTATTAATTCAGTTAGAAGATACAGCCGTTTTTGTTGCAGCAACGCGGGCTGCGGGAAGAGAAGGAATCGATTTTTTGCCGCTGATTGTGGATTACGAAGAGCGGCTTTATGCAGCCGGGCGCATTCCCGGCGGGTTTTTGCGACGAGAGGGTCGTCCTCCTGAGCGAGCCACCCTAATTAGTCGCTTGATCGATCGCCCGATGCGTCCTTTGTTTCCGGGCTGGCTGCGCGATGATATTCAGATTGTCGCTACCACGATGTCTCTAGATGAGCGAGTGCCGCCGGATGTGCTGGCAGTCACCGGAGCCTCGATCGCCACGCTGCTGGCAGGCATTCCGTTTAATGGTCCGATGGCAGCAGTACGAGTTGGCTTGGTCGGTGATGATTTTATCATTAACCCCACCTATGACGAGATCGAGCGCGGCGATCTGGATCTGGTGGTGGCAGGCTCTCCTGACGGCGTGATCATGGTGGAAGCGGGAGCCAATCAGTTGCCCGAACAGGATGTGATCGAGGCGATCGATTTTGGCTATGAGGTGATTCGCGACCTGATTCAGGCACAGCGCGACCTGATGGCAGAGTTGGGCATCGAACCTGCCCTGATAACGCCGCCGGAAGTAGACACAACACTGGAGAATTTCATTACTGAACGGGCAAAAGACCCGGTCAAGCAAATTCTCTCGCAGTTTGAACTCACCAAAACCGATCGGGATACTGAGCTGGATGCGGTGAAAGCGTCGCTCGTAACTGAGATTGAAGCCCTGCCCGAAGACGATCCGGTGCGGGTGGCAGCAATGGCAGACGGCAAGGCGATCGGCAACACCTTTAAGGACATTACGAAAAAGCTGATGCGCCGCCAGATCGTCGAAGACAATGTGCGCGTAGACGGTCGCAAACTCGATGAAGTCCGTCCCATTAGCTGCCGTACCCATTTGCTGCCTGAGCGAGTCCATGGCAGTGCCCTGTTTCAGCGCGGCTTAACGCAGGTGCTGTCGGTCGTGACGCTGGGAACGCCGGGAGAAGAGCAGGAGATGGACGACCTGCATCCCGACGAAGAAAAGCGGTATATGCACCACTACAACTTCCCGCCTTACTCGGTGGGTGAAACCAAGCCAATGCGCTCTCCAGGACGACGGGAAATTGGACATGGCGCACTGGCAGAACGGGCAATTATTCCCGTGCTTCCGCCAAAAGACAAGTTTCCCTATGTGGTTCGGGTGGTGTCTGAGGTGCTGTCTTCGAACGGTTCGACTTCGATGGGGTCGGTCTGTGGCTCAACGCTGGCACTAATGGATGCGGGTGTGCCGATCGTTAAACCCGTGAGTGGTGCCGCAATGGGTCTGATCAAGGAAGGCGAAGAAGTTCGCATCCTCACCGACATTCAGGGCATTGAAGACTTCCTCGGCGATATGGACTTCAAAGTTGCCGGAACTGACGACGGCATTACTGCCCTGCAAATGGACATGAAGATTACTGGACTGCCGATCGAGGTGGTCGCTCAGTCGATCGGTCAGGCTCGCTCAGCGCGTCTGCACATTCTGAACAAAATGTTGGAGGCGATCGACCAGCCCCGTACCGAACTGTCGCCCTTTGCGCCGCGCCTGCTTACGATCAAGATTGACTCCGAATTTATTGGGATGATCATTGGTCCGGGCGGCAAGACGATCAAGGGCATCACCGAGCAAACCGGAGCCAAGATCGATATCCAGGACGATGGAACCGTCACCATTTCTGCCGTCGATCGCGATAAGGCAAAACAGGCGCGTGCCATCATCGAAGGCATGACGCGCAAGCTGAGCGCAGGCGATGTTTATGTCGGCAAAGTGACGCGAATTATCCCGATCGGCGCATTCGTCGAATTTCTTCCCGGCAAAGAAGGCATGATCCACATCTCTCAGCTTGCAGACTATCGCGTCGGCAAAGTCGAAGACGAAGTGACAGTCGGCGATGAAGTGATCATCAAAATCCGCGAAATTGACAACCGGGGACGGGTCAACCTGACTCGTTTGGGCATCCACCCTGATGAGGCAGCCGCCGCACGGGAAACTTCAGCGAAGTAGTTTGCTTTAAGCGGTTGGTTAAAGCTCATTAGTTAAAGCTCAGTAGAGAAGAGGATGGGTCGATCGCCCGTCCTTTTCTCTTTATGGAACCATTTGTGAATACACAAGCAAGCTGCTCGCGTTATTTCTCCCACATTAGTGATATATGTCCGATAGTGCAACTTTTGAGTTTGAGACAATCCTAGATCTGCAAACGATCGCTTGCCAGATCTCTAACCTGTGGAAGGGAGACGGATATTATGCAGATGTCTACACCCATCCTGGCTATAGAAGCAATCGATTTTTTTGCACATTGGAATACATTTATGGCTATCCCAATGAGGAGGAAATGCTCCGGGATGCTGTGAATTATCTTTTAGAGATTGCTTCTAATCAGCAGGTGTATTACTATCGATGTTCTGATTTTGCGCCTTTGCCGGATGAAGTGCAATCAATTGTCAGGATAAATTTAGATAACTTATTTCAGACGGAGTTTAGTCCATCTTTACAGGCATCGATCGAGAGAAAGTATCTGATTCGCTACTATTGAATGTTTTAGTAGAAGGATAATGCTTCTAGAAACAGCCGTTAAGGAGTTAGAGACAGAGTTCTCATCAATGCATTTCGGTGTAAATAATGAGAACTGCATATTAGCCAGAACAGCAATCGAGTGACGTCTATAAAGTAGTTCAATACACTTAGGAGGAGTAATGAAAGCCATTAAAGTTATGGCGACGATCGATGATCAAGGACAACTCACCTTAGATCACCCTCTCCTGGCTGAGAAAAGCAGCCGTGTAGAAGTGATTGTTCTCATTCCGGAAGAGGAAGCTATGGAGGGTGGATCTCAGAGGGAAGTTTTAACAGATTTTCGGCAGTCCTGGCATGAAGCAATGACTGGACAAACAATTCCGATCGCTCAGGTTTGGGAAGGGCTTGAAGATGGCTGATCAGCCTCTCATTCAAGTTGAAGCTTCGCTAACATTTAACCGAAACCTACGCGCTCTTTCTAAGAAGTATCGCAATATCAAAAACGATATACAGCCTGTTATTGAGCAGCTTCAACGGGGGGAGTTACTAGGAGATCAAATACCCGGAATTAGGTATACAGTCTTCAAGCTGAGAGTCCGCAATAGTGACACGCAGAAAGGTAAAAGTGGCGGCTATCGTCTGATTTACTACGTCAAAACAGTAACCGGAATCATTCTGCTCACAATTTATGCAAAATCTGAGCAAGCCGATATTGAAACAGAAGAGATTCGGAGTGCTATTTCAGAGTATGAACGGCGATCGAGCGAAGACAAAGGTGGTACTTGAAGAAGCAAAACTGGTAGACATTGGCATTTTGAAATCCAGAAAAAGCAAACTTCCCCCCTGGCGTTGGGGGGACGGGGGAAGAGCAGTTCAACTGCAAGGTGATTAGTCCAGGGCGCGTTCTGCTTTGCGGGTCAGGTCACGAGCATTGCTCTTTGTGTCTTCAGCAACTCCCTTCACGGCTTCGCTGGCATTGCTTTCTGCACGCTTGGTGTTCACTTTCACATTCTGAGTGCCACGATCGGTTCCGCCTTTGACGCGATCGGTTAGATCTTCAGCAGACTCGCCAACGCTGTCAGTAATGTTGCGAACTCGTTCACCCAACGGTGCACCGCTCGTATAGTTATCCACGTAGTCTCCAACGCTCTCGATCGATTTATCGAGATTTTTCTCGGCTTTATCCACCCGTCGTTCGATCTGGGCACCGAGGTTTTTGCGCTGATAGCGAGGGTCGGTGTCGCTGTACACATTCATGCCGCCCTCAGGCTCCTGGATCGGGTCATACAACTCAGTGGGCTGATTGGCTCCTGTCTTAGCATGGTAAGAGCCTTCGCCCGAAGATCTTGGCGTGGGCGGATTAGACGACATCGGGCTTGCCGGACTGCTATTTGACGACACAGGCGGAGCCGCATTGCCGCAAGCCGTGCTAACTAGCATCAGCACCCCTGCAACCAGAACTACAGCGATACGGGCGAACGGAAACCGCTTCACAGCAGCAACAAGATTTGAAAAACGATCGAACAGTAAATCCTTCATATTTACACTCCGTTATATTTTAAGCCGATCAAATGGGATTCAGGATTATTTCGATTGACCTTCCGCTTGACCTTCGAGCGCATCTTTGATGAAATCAGTTGATTGCTGGAATTGATCGCCAATCTTTTCTAGAATTTTTTCGTTAGGATTTGAGCGTTGGATAATCGGCTGTTTCTCAGGGGTTGCAGTTTCCGTATTCTTGATTATCTTCTCGCGATAATCCTGTCCGACTGGACCTACATCAGGATTTTTGCTTCTTTCAGCGTCATCGCCGGGATAGAGAATATCCTGTGCTGAATTACTTTTTACGTCACTGCTTGCAATCAATTCTCCATTACCGATTAGCGAAGAACGCATCATCGGTTTTGTATTACGATTTCCGTGTTCGCCGCTCACTTTCGGATCGGTAGACATCTTATAATCGGTATAGCCGTCACCGCCTCCCTTGTAGGGATTGTTTTGTCCTCCCATCTGCACGGGGGGAACTTCCGGGCGTGCTCCTTGAATGTTTCCACTGTTGCAGGAGGTGAGCAACAGCGTAAATCCAGCGACCAGAACAATAGCGAGACGGGCAATCCGTAGCTGTTTAAGCCAGGAAACAACTTGCTTCACAAAAGTACTCCGTGCTTTCGCAATTTTATAAAAGGCTTGAGACGCTACTCACATTACTTGAGACGCTGGCGTAACTTCCTCTAGCCAAAGTTATATTCAGTTCAGCATGAACATATTGTGAACTTATTTGAAGCGCTGCGGCAGGGTAGGAAAGCGGTGACTGAAAGCAGGACTTTGTTTGCAAATTAACCATAAATTAGAGGGTTAGTAGAGCATTGATCCTCTGTCTTTTGATAGTGATCAAGCCATGAGCGCAAATCTTCTGAGGTAGGGCAGGCTGTTGCGAAAGTTACCTCATGGCGGATGTAGAGAATCTTCTAAATCTGAGATTGTAGAACCAACAGAATTTGAGCGATGGGAGAGGTCTCCTCCCCGATCTCTATGTTTGGCAGCTCTACTGCACAGCTTTTTCGGAATAGCTTTTTCGAAACCGGAGGTTTGCTAGCGATGGGTTTGTTCTCCAGGGTTGAATTACCAGAACTTTTAGCCCCTTCGGAGCTGCCTTACGTTTCAATCTATTTATCTGCTTGCATTCACAGGAAATCTGGAGCGGCTCAGAAGCAATTTCAACAGGCAATTCATCTCGTTCAGCAACAGCTTAATCAAGCAGGCGATCGGGCAAATGATCCTGATTTCGCAGCTAGAATCGCGACTGACTTTCGGGACACGATGCAAACCCTGGAACAGCAGGTGATCAATACGCTGACTGCCGAAAGTGTGGTGATCTTCTACAAGCCTCGGTTTTTACGCTGTTATCAACTGCTAGGGTGTTTTATCGAAACCGTGAGAGTTGGGCAATGTTTTGATTTGAAGCCGCTGATGCCCTTGTTAACCCAGGGAGAACTTTTCTATGTGCTGGCATTTGGGCAGAGCCGGGTGCGACTGCTGCAAGGTTCTCGTCAGGGAATTCGCATTGTCAGTTCAGAGGAACTACCAGAGCCGCTGGTCGACGCAATTGAACTCCATCGCTTTGAACCCTCAATTCGAGCGGCTCGATCGAAACGCCTGATTGGTTCCCGTGCAGTAGGTCGCCCATTGATCTACGATGATTTTCGTGATGATTTTTTGGAACAGGAAGCTTTTCTGAAGCAGCAAATGCACGACGACTGTCAAGAGTTAGCAGAACAGCTCGATCGCTTTTTAGAACCGCAAAATGCGCCGCTCCTTCTGGCAGGAATGCCTCAACTTTTGTCCACTTATCGCACAATCAACACAGCCCCAACCATGCTAAACACACAAATTGCTGGCAACCTGGATACGATGAAGCTGGAAGAATTGCACCAACAAGCCTGGAATCGGGTTCAAGAGCTGGTGAGCAGTGAGCGTGAGCAGGCATTACGTCAATATCGGCAGGCAGCTCAGGTTGGCTCTGCCTCAAATCATCTTGGGGAAATCATTACTAGAGCAGTCGATCGCAGAGTCAAAACCCTATTCATCGCATCGAACTATCAAAAGTGGGGCAGGTTTAATCCCTACACCTGGGAAGTAGATGTGCATTGGCGGGCTGAAGCAGGGGATATTGACTTGACTCAGCTTGCAATCGAGCAAACCCTGCTGTATGGGGGCACTGTGTACGTGCTGAATCCTGGGATGTTTTCTTCCTCTCATTCTGCTTCGCCCTCGACGCAGAGTGATTTTGGCACGATCGCCGCAATTTTTAGATCCTAACCATCTCTATTGCCTCCAACGAAACGGTAGACGTTGCATGGATAGGTTTTAAGCCTACCCTCATCACTGATGTCTAAAAACCACTCTCTTAAACCTAAACCTCTTGAACTTACAACCGCTGTTTAAAGGCAGTGGGACAAGTTTAATAGGGCAGGTCGAGAACCGATAGGGCTGCAATTGACAGGAAGTTCTATCGAAATCTAGCTGAAGAGGGAGCAATTTTTCTGTCTGCTGACCCATCTCTACTTCCATCTTTTGAATGATGCCAAAGAAAATTAACAGTGCGATCTTATACAAAGATTTGGGAACGCCGTTGCATCATTGAGTTGCATGATTGAGTCGAATTGTTAATTAATAGCGATCGATTCATTGTTTAAACCTTACTGACCGAACTGAATACTTGGAGAATTGAATATGCGTCAATTGATGCGTTGGCTGCGTCAGATGCAACTGCTCCGCACAATCAGCCGAACAATAGCGATCGGTTTGATGACGGTTGCTTTGCTCTTGACTCCAGCATTTGTTCTGCAGAGCACCGTTCAGGCGCAAGCTGCATCGGATGCGCCAAATGCCCCTGAAAAGCGACTTCGCATTATTCAGGCGCAACCGAATGAGGTGGATACAATTAGCCCGCAAGTCCTAAAGCGGATTCAGCGCAAAGCAGAAGACCTGGGCGATAAGGCGAAACGCAATATCGGAGACACGGGATTAAAGAATCTGCGTGGGCTTCCAGATAAAGTTCCTGAGACGATCGATCTGGTGAAAAAGCAGCGATTTGGGAGAGGAACACAGGCGAAGCCAGAAACGACAAAAGGTCATTAAAACGAGAATAGAACGAGGATAGATTTTTAAGCCTTAGGCTGGGTTTACAACCATTAATTTTGCAATCAAAATTGTTTAGATTTTCAAAGCGAGAAGCACACAGGAGAAGATAATGCCGATTTTTATTCGTGATGACTTGGTTTATGTGCTGCTGCAAAAGATCGATGAAAGCGATCAAGGCCCGGGTCCAGACCCAGTAAAGATTACTGAAACGGATTTGGCCGGAATGGAAGTGACTCCGGTTGAGCTTCTCGGACATTTAGATTTCCTGAACCAAGAGCAGTATATCAACGCTGAGTTTAGCGGCAATGCCTACGGCAATCAGGAAGACGTGCCGGATGCCGTGAACCCGAAGGAATTTGACTTTCGGATTGCGGGTACCTTCGGTTCGTCCGATGGTCCTTTGCCTCACCTGATCGAATTTGAGAAGGCAGAGCTGACCCAGAAGGGACGCAAAATGCTGGAAGAAATGAAGGCAAAACCGCCCAAAGCGATCGAGAAAGGTCCGAGCGTGCCGATCCTCGATAAGGATAAGCCGTTCCTGGAAAAGGTGATGGTTAAAGGCAGTCTGCCAGATTTGTTCGATGCCCGCGACCTGACCGAAGTGGTCTTCCGCGTCATGCGCGATCTGTTGACCAAAGAAGCTGCCGATCGCGTTGAATCTGAACTGCACGAAGAGGTTCTGCCAACCGACAACAAGGCTCTGAAAATGGAAATTAGCGATTTATGGCATGACACCAATCCGCTGGTTGCCTTTATCAGTCGTTTTCGTCCGCCGCTGCATGACAATGCCGGATTTTTGCTGAAGATCGACGACGATCGCTTCTTGTTCCGCGTGGCAAATGAGGGAGGCTTACCGCCAACCACCGATCGAGAAACGGTCGTTAAAGCGGTCTTCTCAGCTACTAAGGACGAGCTATCGCCAGAACGAATTCAGGAAGTGGCTGAAGCTCT
The DNA here is from genome assembly GCA_014695325.1 of Cyanobacteria bacterium FACHB-502. GTDB lineage: Bacteria > Cyanobacteriota > Cyanobacteriia > Elainellales > Elainellaceae > Leptolyngbya_A. Next base: position 1,066,033 of record JACJNZ010000039.1, read on the forward strand.
GCCAGGCGTAGTTCGCAAACTCTGGGAAGAAGCATAACCACAGCCTGTTTGATTTCCCCTACCCTAGACTCTCTCCTAACAAATCAGCAATAGATTTCGATCGTCATAATCCGGTAAAAAACGGGTTTCATCGAATCTATTGCTATTTTTTTGTTAATTATTTCGATTAGCACAATTTGTCGTTATTGCTTTGCATTTCCCTACTTCGATCGGTTCAGCATTTGCCCGTCTACTGGTGATCGTGCTTACAATCCAGGCTTGAGTAGGCGGGTCTTTCTCACCTGGGGGAGATGAAAATTTCCCCAATCAAAGAGATTCTTACTCTATTAGGAATATTCATTTTTGCTGTGCTGCGATCGCCCTCACGTGGAACTGCTCCGCATCGTCAGCCTCGCGCAAGCTCTTTGCGTGAATTTGTTTTGTATTAGAAGGAAACGGACATGGTTCATTCGTTCACAGTTATGGAGTCTTGGGGAAGGCTGTCCTGGATTGCACAAGTTCCCGTCGATCCAAACCTGGCTCGCCCCGAACAAACCTCGGTTCTGTTTTCAGGACCGCAGTTTTTCGTTGCTTTGATTTCTGGAATCCTGCTGGCATTTGCGATTCAGCTGGTGCTAACCAACCTTTCGGTCGCAGCAGGCATTTCAATTTTGGGTCGCTCAACCGATCCTGATCATCAATCGAGTCGATCGAGCCATCACGATGATGACCATGATTCTGGCGTTGGCTCCACAATTCGCAAGATCGGGTTTGGCGTCGGTCTCTGGACGCTGATCAGCGTAAGTTTAGCTCTGTTTATTGCCTGTTATCTGGCAGTGCAGCTCAGTCTGCTGACCAGCTCTGGGCTGGGGGCGATCGTCGGTTTGGTGATCTGGGCGGCTTACTTTTCGCTGCTGGTCTGGTTTAGCTCGACGACCGTTGGCTCGATGGTGGGTTCGGTCGTGCAGGCAGCCACTTCCGGTTTCCAGTCAGTTTTCAACACGGCAACGGCAGCGATCGGCGGACAAATGGCAAAGCGGCAGGCAGTTTCGACCGCAGAAGCAGTGGCATCAGCCGTTCGCAATGAGATTGGCAGTGCGATCGACCCTTCGCAGATCCGCCAGTCGATCGAAGACTACGTGCACCGACTCAACCTGCCTAATTACGACCTGACTAAGGTACGACGTGATTTTGAAAGTTTGCTGGATGATCCAGAAGTTCAGGCGTTGGCAGACAACAACCGCCTGAGCCAGATCGATCGCCAAACATTTGTTGATCTGGTCAGCCGTCGCACCGACTTCTCACCGCAGGAAGTGAATCGATTTGCGGATCTGCTGGAAGGGACTTGGCGGCAAACGCTGGGCAAGCGTCAGCGGCGCGATCAAATGTCCGAACTGACCAACTATCTGCAAAGCACGCAGCCCGGACAGCTTCAAATCGACGAACTGAACCGCAAGATCGATCGCCTTGCGGATGAACTGCGTCAGGCGCAAACCAACAATACGACCTTGGCAGCCAATGTTACAAATGCGGTGAATGCCGCGAGTAGTGCAGCAAGTAGCGCAGCGGATGCCGCAAACAATGCAGCCAGTACAGCCGGTACTGCAAGCACAGGTAGCAATGCGGGTGCAAGCCAGGGCATGATGCAGCAGACCGCAATGACAGGTCTGAATACGCTGATTGGCCTGGTGATGGGGCGCACCGATCTGTCTGACATTAACGTGAGCCAAATTGTCGATCGCCTTAAATCTGCTTCAGGAACCGTTTCGGAGCAAACTAGCAAAGCGGTGTCGCAGGTGAAAGGCGACAATCAGCCATCTCCGATTCGCACCGATGTGGAACACTATCTGCTGAATACCTATTCCTGGCAGATGACTCCCGAACGGCTCGATCGCGAATTCCGCGAAGTGCTGTATGATCCGGCAGCCGACCCCGACGCTGTGATCGATCAGGTTTCGCGTCTGAATCGTGCCCTGTTTGTGCAGCTACTTTCGTCGCGGGGTGTGTTTACGCCGTCTCGGGTTGAAGAAATCGCTGACCAGCTTGAGCGCATTCGGCAGGAAGTGATTACCACGGCTAGAGCCGAAAAAGAGCGCGAGGTGACGACTGATTTGCAGCAGCGGATCGAAATTTATCTCACGCTGACGCCCAAGGAGCAGTTGTTCTCAAACAGCACTCTGCCCGCGTTCTATGCGATTCTGCACAATGCGGAAGCAGAGTACGAAACCACTTCAGTGCGTCTGGCTCCCTTTAGCCGTGATGCCCTGCGTCAAATGCTGATGCAGCGTCAGGATCTCACGCCCGAGGAAACAGAAACGATTCTAAACGCGCTGGAAGCCACTCGCAATCAGGCGTTAGAAGAATCTCGATCGCTCGATCAGCAGGCAAAAGAGCGACTCACCACGCTGCGCGATCGCTTTGCGAACTATCTCAGCAGCACAGGCAAAGCCGAACTTAGCCCTGAAGGGATTCAGCGCGATTTGCAGCTTTTGCTGAACGACCCGCAGACGGGCATTTCTTCCTTGCGGAATCGGCTAGGTCACTTCGATCGCGATACCGTCGTACAGCTTTTGCGCCAGCGTCAAGATTTGACCGACGACGAAGCCAATCGGATTGTGGGTCAGGTTGAGTCCAATTGGAATTCGGTCGTTCACGCACCGCAAACCGCAGTGGATACGGTGAAAGATCGCACCAATCAAACGCTCGAAACCCTGGCTCAATATCTGCGGAACACCAACAAAGAAGCCCTCAATCCCGAAGGGATTCAGCGCGATCTGCAAACTCTGCTGAACGATCCGAAGGAAGGATCGCTCGCCCTACGCCGCAGACTTGCCAGCATCGATCGCGATACGCTGGTGCAGTTGCTCAGTCAGCGTCAGGATCTCAGCTCCGATCAGGTGAACCGGACTATCGATCAGGTGCAAAACTCGATCGCCCAGATTCGCCGCAGCCCCCGCCGTCTCGCGCTGAGAACGCAGCAGCAGGTAATGGGCTTTGAGTCGATGCTGGAAGACTACCTGCGGAATACCAACAAGGAAGAGCTGAATCCTGAAGGCATCAAGCGCGATCTGCAAACCCTGCTGAACGATCCGAGAGCCGGAATGTACCAGTTGGGCGATCGCCTGTCTCGCTTTGATCGATCGACGCTGATTGCGCTGATGTCTCAACGTCAAGACATCTCCCGTGAAGAAGCCGAGCGAATTGTTGATCAGGTCAACTCGACCCTAATGCAGTTCCTCGATCAGATTCGACAGGTGCAGTACCGCATTCAGTCGGTGATCGACAACATCCTCGATCGGATTCGCAGCTACCTCAACTCGCTCGATCGCCCCGAACTCAACTACGAAGGCATCAAGCGCGACGTGCTGCAACTGTTTGACGATCCGCAGGCTGGCTTTGACGCCCTTCGCGATCGTCTAAGCCATTTCGATCGCGGCACGATGATGGCAATCCTGGGGTCACGCGCCGACATTCCCAACGAGTACGCCCACCGCATTGTGGATCAAATCGAATCGGCACGGGTGGGTGTTCTGCAACGGGCAGAGCGGGTACAAATGGAAGCGCAGCGTCGTGTTGAAACCGTTAAATATCAGGCGCAGCGTCAGCTTGACGAAACTCGCAAAGCAGCGGCAACGGCTGCTTGGTGGCTATTCTTTACCGCGGTCGTGTCCGCAGTAACGGCGGCAATTGGCGGTTCGATCGCAGCAAGCTAAACATTCAGGACTAACCTGAAACCGAAGGGCATGGCACGGCTATGCCCTTTTGTATGAGCTTATTCAATTTCAATGAAGTCAGTAGTTCAATTTCGAGAGATTGCAATGATTTCCAACTTAGTAGAAGACGGCTGGCAAATTATCTACCACCGTGCCCATGCCCTTTTAGCCGCCCAACTTGCCGGACACTGGGAGCGATCGAATGCCCCGATTCGACTCTATGAAACGATCGCCGCAATTTCTCACCACGACGATCTGGAGAAAGAATGGGACGGCAACGAACTCACCCCCGCAGGCGCACCGCTGGACTTCACGCTGGCTCACATCCCGGATAAAGAGTCGATCGCCAGTATGCGGGGTCAAATCACCAGTGCCCGCTATCGAGGACGCTTCGTGACGCTGCTAACTTCAAAACACCTGACCTTTCTAAGTCAGACTCAGTGGGGAGCTTCTCCCGAATGGGATGAGTTTTTGAACGAGCAAATCGAACTGCAAACTCGCTATCAAAAAGAATTGGGCATCAGCAAAGACGAAGCAGAACGGGCCTATCAGTTTATGCGCTGGTGCGATCGGCTCTCCCTGATTCTGGTACAGCAAAAAATTCCTGATATGGAACGCGCCCTGGAAATTACAAGTGGCATCGATGACATTCGCTATGATGTGCGTCAGCTCAAAGACGGCAAACTAACGGTCGAACCCTGGTGTTTTGAAGAAGACGAATTCACGGTGAATGTGGAAGCTTGCCATGTGAAACAGCTTCAATTTAAGAACAATCAGGAATTAGTGCAAGTCCTTCAGTCCGCTCCAATCGACATCTTGGAATGGACGTTTACCAAGGTGGACTAGAGCGATCGCAAATCATCAACCTATCGCTATTCACCTATCTCAACTTAACCTACAGCGTTTTTCATTTATGTAAGGTACGGGGGTATGTAAGGTACGGGGGTGGGGGGGCTTTCTCGCCGTACAGAGTTCTGCCCCTGCACTCCATTTTTTATACTTCAATCGCCTGCACAAGGCTGGATCTAATTCAGGAGTATCTCAAGCCTTTAACATGAGAGGAGGTTTGAACAAGGTGCGATCGTTCTCCGAACCGCCTCTCAGCCGATCAATTCTATATGGACCATGACCTATATCCTCAAAAACCCGTCGATCGTTTGGAATTTGCTGCTGGAGCATCTGGCGATGACGGGTGTAACGCTAATTCTGGCAATCCTGGTTGCAGTGCCGATCGTGCTGCTGATCACGCGACTGCCCTGGCTTAGGGTTCCGGTTCTAGGTGGGTTAGGGCTGCTCTACACGATTCCCAGTCTGGCTCTGATCATTTTGCTGGTTCCGTTTTTAGGACTGAATGCGCGATCGGTGATTGCGGCAATGGTGATCTATAGTCAGGTAATTCTGGTGCGAAGTCTTACGATTGGGCTTCAGGCAATTCCGCCACAGGTGATGGAGGCGGCGCGGGCAATGGGAATGAATGCCTGGCAGCGATGGTGGCGCGTGCAGGTTCCGCTGGTGCTGCCCATGTTTCTTGCCGGGGTACGGTTGGCGGCGATCGTGGTGATTGCCATTGCAACAATCGGCGCGAAGTTTGGGGCAGGCGGACTAGGAACGCTTTTATTTGAAGGCATCGCTCAAACCGGACGCTACGACAAAATCTGGGCAGGGTCGATCGCGGTGGCAGCCCTGGCTTGGTCAGTGAATGGTGTGCTGCTGGGGCTGGAACAATTCACCAGTCCTGCTCGGCGAATGCAGCGATCGCAGCCGTCTGGGTTGGGTCTGCTGTTTGCAATGCGACGCAGATCTTCCCTCTAAAGCCCTTCCCCCTAGAGACCCTCAATCCTACTGACCTATGGCGCGACTTTTGGAGTCGCCGAACGTGCAAATACTCGTCATGAAATTGACCTTGCTCAATCCACGAATGCTCGATCGATCGCGATCGCTCCCGAAATGAATCCAGATATTGATTCAGGAACAGAGCAAGAGCAGCGCACTCCAAAAGGAGGTGTGATTGGCTGGCTAAAATGGCTGATTGGACATCGCATCCTTGCAGCGTCTAAATTAGAACTAGTCTGATTCCCAGATTCGAGGGAAATATCAGGGAAAATCTTGTATTTGATAACCGACTTCGCAGACCACAAACGCTCGATCGGGATTCAATTTGGATGAAGTCGCAAGGGGAAGAACCTATGGAACGGAAAGGATTGGTTCTGTGGTTGACTGGACTCAGCGCAGCAGGTAAAACAACCCTGTCAAAGGGGTTAGAGCGTGAGCTAAAGCGTCGTGCCTGCCCGGTCGAAGTTCTGGATGGTGATATCGTCAGAACCAATCTTTCCAAAGGATTGGGCTACAGCCGCGAAGACCGCACCACGAATATGCGGCGGATTGGCTTTGTGGCAAATCTGCTCAGCCGGAACGGGGTGATTGCGATCGTAGCAACCATCAGTCCCTATCGCGATGCCCGTGAAGAAATGCGGCAATCGATCGAAGATTTCATCGAAGTTTATGTCAATGCGCCGATCGAAGTTTGCGAATTGAGGGATGCTAAAGGGCTATACGCAATGGCGCGGGCAGGCGAACTGCTAGCCTTTACCGGAATAGACGATCCCTATGAGGAGCCGACCAATCCTGATATCGTTTGCTATACCGATCGGGAAACGCCGGAAGAGAGCATTGCGAAAGTTTTAGAAGAGTTGGAGCGGCGAGAGTATATTCCGCCGAAGCCCCAGGTTGAATTTTTTATTTAGCAGAATCTGAGCGGGATTTAATTTCCTGCTGCTTTGTCCCCCCTGTCGTCTGCGTTGCTTTAAAATTGCCTGTGTTGAATCGCGGGGAACTTATGGCAGATCCAATTCCGGTAGTGGTGAATGGTGCAGCAGGCAAGATGGGGCGGGAAGTGGTGAAAGCGATCGCCGGAGCGAATGATATGACGCTGGTGGGCGCGATCGATCGCAATCCAGAAATTCAGGGGGAGGATATTGGCGAAATTGTCGGCTGTGGTGCGCTAGAAATTCCGGTGCTGAATGATCTGGAAGCAACGCTGGCAATGGCAGCACAGGAAAAGCAGCTTGCGGTGATGGTGGACTTTACCCACCCCGATTCGGTGTATGACAACGTGCGGGCAGCGGTCGCTTACGGGGTGCGTCCGGTAATTGGCACAACCGGGCTGAGCGAGGAGCAGATTGAAGAACTGAGCGAGTTTGCCGATAAAGCCAGTACAGGCTGTTTGATTATTCCGAATTTTTCGATCGGGGTGGTGCTGCTTCAGCAGGCGGCAATTCAGGCATCGCAGTATTTCGACCACGTTGAAATTATTGAGCTGCACCACAACCAAAAAGCCGATGCGCCCAGTGGAACCGCGATTCAGACGGCTCAGCTTTTAGAAGAATTTGGTAAGCCCTTTAACCCACCCAGCGTTCAGGAAACCGAAAAGCTCCCTGGAGCAAGAGGATCAGAAACCGAGTCCGGCATCAGGATTCACAGCGTTCGCCTGCCAGGACTAATCGCTCACCAGGAAGTGATTTTTGGTGCACCAGGGCAAATTTATACGCTCCGGCATGATACGAGCGATCGGGCTTGCTATATGCCGGGTGTGCTGCTGTCAATCCGCAAGGTAATTCAGCTTAAGCAGTTGGTGTATGGACTGGAGAAGATTTTGTAACGGTTAGGCAAAATAATCTACCGTCGTTAACACACCTGCTCCGCTGTTTCCGGGATTGAACCGGATGCCTGTCACATCGATAACCAGGTCGCGGTTTGCGCTGTAGCCCTTGACCGTATCATTGACCGACAGATAGGTATTGCCGCGCCAGTTAAAAAAGACCGCCTCATTTCCATGGAGCTTTTGACCCTGGCTGCGCTGATTCTTGTCTTTATAGGCGTTGCGGCTGGCTTGCTCCAAGGTTTTTCCTCTGACTCGTCCGGCGTTAAATAGCCCTCTGAGACGATCGCTCGATCGCAGATTATTGTCAAAGTCCAGCTCAAAGCGATCGCCTTTCTCAGCATTAAACTTCCGCACCCGATCGGGAGCATTTGCCAGCGAGGTGGTCAGGGCTGCGGCGGGACTGCTACCCGCGAAGATAATACGATCGGCTCCTGAGCCGCCAGAAAGTGTATCCTGACCGTTGCCGCCAATCAGAATGTCATTGCCCGAACCGCCAAGCAGCACATCGTCGTCCAAGCCCCCGTCGAGGCGATCGTTATCTTTGCCCCCGTCAAGGCGATCGTCACAGTCTAAGCCGACCAGCGTATCGTTGCCGCCCCGTCCGCTCAGAATGTCGCTGTTTTCTGTGCCTTCCAGAAGGTCTGCATCTTTGGTGCCGCGCCGCGTGATGCCCGGATCACAAATCTTGACTGTCACCAGATTCGTCCACCGCTCTGCCACGTTTGCCTGCAGCGGATTGCCTGCCCGATCGCTGATACCCGTATCGCCTGCGGTGAGGCTGAGCCGATAGTCGCCCTGCCCGTTGGTTAGCTTTCGCAGGTTGCCTAAGGTCCAGGTGATGCCGTCTGCACTATTCAGTGTGGCTCTAGAGAGATTCACCGGATTGCCGTCTTTGGTGAGCCGCAAATCGTTGATGTCCAGCCCAGCGACCGCTTCATTAAATTGCAGCGTAATAGCGTTGACCTGTTCGCGGCGGGTTTGGGGGGTGACGGGCACAATGGTTGGAACAGGAGCCGTGCGATCGATCGTGTAAACTTCTCCGGTGAAATTGCCGTTTCCGATTCCTGCCGCACCCAGGTTGACTCCCAGCGTGTTGATAATCGAGTCATTGTCGATCAGGTTTAAGCCGATCGTGCCGTCGCTGTTGCCCGCATTCACCGCAACCGTGTAGAAGCTGTCGTTAACTCGCGTGACCGACGCAATGCTGGCTCCAGTCACGCCTGTAGTAGCAAGGCTAAAGTCAGTGGCATCCACTCTCGAAACCGCATCGTTGAAAATGACCGCAAAGTTGACGCTGGTAGCGTTCAGCGGATTGCTTTCCAGACGAGTGATCGAGGCAACGCGGGGAGGCGTTTTGTTCACACTATAGGAACCGCCGAGGAAATTTCCGTTTCCTGCCCCTGCTCCACCCAGCGGTACGTCGATGTTATTGCGGATCAGGTCGGTGTCGATCAAATTAAGCTGCAAATTGCCGCTGCTGCTGCCCGTATTCACGCTGACCGTGTAGCTCTTGCCGCTGCCGTTCACCCCCGTAATCTGAGCATCAGGAATTCCCTGAAGGGCAAAACTACGCTGATCAACACCCTGCACATCCTGGGTAAATGAAACGGCGTAATTGACAGTGGCGGCTGCAGTGGGGCTGGGGTTAATCGGCGTAATTGATGAAACGATCGGCGCACTCTTGATCAAGGTGTAAACCTGTCCGGTGAAGTTGCCGTTATCGTTTCCGGCAGTGCCCAATGCCACTCCTAGCCCGTTACGAATCGAGTCGTCGTCTTTCAGGTTTAGTCCCAGGCTGCCATCGCCGCTGCCCGTGTTGACCGTAACGCGATAGGTTACCGGATTGAGTTCCACCAGGTCTGTAATCTGAGCATTGCTCACGCCTCCGGTCGTCGCCAGGACAAAATCACCCTTATCGACCCCAGTGACGGGTTGAGTAAAGTTGACTGTGAAATCAACGCGATCGGCATTGGTGGGGTTGGGGGTTTCTACGGTAATTCCTGAAGCCAGGGGCGGCGTTTTGTCGATCGAGTAGGTTTGGCTATTGGTGAAATTGCCGTTATTGGCTCCTGTGCCGCCTAGCTTCACGTTCAGATTATTCTGAATCGAGTCATTGTCAATCAGGTTTAAGCCCAGCGTGCCGTTCCCAGTTCCCGTATTTAGGGTGACGTTATAAGTGTCTGCGCTGATCGGGGTAATGCCTGTAATGGTTGCTCCGGTAATGCCCACGGCAGCAGGCTGAAAATCATCGATCGTCACCCCGCTCACGCCTGTGGAAAACACCACGCGATAGGCAACCTGGTCTGCCGCAGTTAGGTTTTGAGCATCGAGCCGATTAATCGACAAAACACCTGGAGGGGTGCGATCGATCTGGTAGGCTGCGCCGGATGTGTTGCCGTTGTTGATTCCCGTGCCACCCAATGGAACAACAATATTTCCTCTATTAGTGGAAATTGTGCTGGTAATCGAGTCGTTATCGCGCAGCCGCAACCCAATGGTTCCGGTGAGGCTGGTTCCTGTTTCGATCGAGACTGTGTAGGTTTTGCCTGACCCGGTAATATTTGGCACGAGCGCCGCATCGCTGATCGAGCCAGGAGTCAGCTCAAAATCGGTCGCATCTACCCCCGTGATCGGGCCATCACTGTCAAAGGTCACGGTGTAGTCCACTACATTGGCAGCCGTAAGCGGAGCAGCAGACCGGGCGATCGTCGCTCTGGGCACATTCACTTTCACCACAGACCCGACAACCGTATCGCCGTTGTAAGCCGGATCGCCCTCTGTAATTACTGTTACACCGTTGTTAACAAACAGTGCCCTAGCAGCTCCAGTCCCAGAAGCTCCTACGGTTGCGCCCGTGCCGCCGCTTCCGCCCGAAACTGCGTTGCCATTAAATGTCACACTAGCTAAGCGCAGTGAACCACCCTGAATCGAAATGGCTCCGCCTCGCGCATCTCCTCCTTTTCCGCCCGTTTCACCGGGAGCATTGCCACCCGTGCCGCCGATTGCGCTGTTGTTTTGAAACCCGACGCGAACTAGCGTAACGTTGCCACCGATGATCAAGAGTCCGCCGCCCTCTCCTAGTCCTCCGGTTTGTCCGGGCAGGGTTGCGTCTGCTCCTTTTGCAGTGCCCCCATCAAGCGTCAGGTTTTCAATCAGAACTGTCCCGCTCTCAACGGTAAAAATACGATGGTCCTGGCCGTTGAGGGTTTTGTTGTTGCCCAGGATGCGAATGTTCGATTTGATATTTGGCAAAGCACCGATGATATCAAAGTCGTTCGTGATGTTGATGACATCATCGCCTGCGGTGCTATTTGCATCGTCGATCGCATCCATCAGATCGTCGTAGCTGCCCACATTAAAGGTTGCGAGCTTCTGGCTGTAGGCTTCGAGTGCTTGGGGTGAGAAGGCGATCGGCGTCGTAACTTCTCCGGTTGTGGCTTCTAGCGTCCAGTCTCCGCCCAGTGCGGCACTGCCTGTCACATTAGTTGAGGCGGCAATATCTATCCCGGTGAGCTGGCTTAACTCAGTCAGGAACGATCGCCCCACGGTTCCCGCCGCTACATCACAGCCCCACAGCAGCAGATCCGCACCCGGACGAAAAGAAGCTGACCATTGCCGAAGCAGGAGCGCATATTGACCGAGCGTTGACCCACTGAGATGTGCCGAACCCAATTGCACCGCACCCTCGCTGCCGTGAGACACAATTTGTAGGCTGAGCAGATCGCGCCGCGCCGCTAAAAGCTGCGTAATTTGAGCAATGCCATCCTGGGACGGATCGAGCAAAACAACCTCTGCATCTGACCCAATTCCTTGCAGCAGGGTTTGATAGTCTGCAACGGCGGGGTCAACAACAATGAGCGTCGATCGAATTTCAGTCATGGGTAAATGCGGTCAGAAGTGGGAGCAGCAAAAAGCGAAACTTGTAACGTTTGAGAAATTAACTTTGTAAATCTTTTAGAAGTTGCTTAAATACCGAAACTGGAAGGCGGGTAGAGACAGACCATCCTCAGAAATCTAGGGGAAATATACCCATAGCTGGATAGTTATCTTGCAAGCAGCAGCAATTTTTTTGATAAATACTGATGCATGAAACGGAAATCTTGCTGAATTTAGTTTTAGAAATAGGCAATTAGGCTGTCTGAAGAATTACTTGAACAATTACTTAAGTAGAATGCCCGTGCCAGCGATAAAACTCGCAGGGCTGAAACAATGCTGGTTTTAGATTTGGGCTTTAGATTCAACCGCGCTCAATGCGCCAAAAAGGCTACTTTACAGCGCGCATCCTACCCCAGTTCGGGAACCCGTACTCCAAAAGGGGGGTGTCAATCGGTTGCAATTGTCTGTCTCGTTCCGCTAAATTAGCACTCAGGGGTTGAGAGTGCTAAACCTTAAACTCTCGCTCAAGAAATTACTTGACAAACTGAAGCAGATTGCAAGGCTGTTTATTTTCCAAGCTATGCACTGGTTCTGCCAAGGAACCGGATTTCTGCTGAGCAATGCTACACACCTACTCTGATATTTGGAGAATTCTTGATATGGCAGCAGTATCTCTGAGCGTTAGTACCGTCAAGCCATTGGGCGATCGTGTGTTTGTGAAGGTCAGCGCATCTGAAGAGAAGACCGCTGGTGGAATTTATCTGCCCGATACGGCAAAAGAAAAGCCCCAGGTGGGTGAAATTGCCGCTGTGGGTCCTGGAAAGCGCGGCGAAGATGGCAACCGCCAAGAGCCGGAAGTCAAAGTTGGTGACAAAGTGCTGTACTCCAAGTACGCCGGAACCGACATCAAACTCGGCACCGAAGAGTATGTACTTTTGTCTGAAAAAGACATTCTGGCGATCGTTTCCTAGTTTCTGAACGATTACGCTCCACTGTTTTCTGAATTTGCTTGCTGAATTTGCTGATTTGTATTTACTGGACTTAAGTTGGTTTAACTATGGCTAAGCGCATCATTTACAACGAAAATGCTCGTCGTGCCTTGGAAAAAGGCATGGACATCCTGGCTGAAGCAGTTGCAGTCACCCTCGGTCCCAAAGGTCGGAACGTGGTGCTGGAGAAGAAGTTTGGCGCACCGCAGATCGTCAATGACGGGGTGACGATCGCTAAAGAAATCGAACTGGAAGATCACGTTGAGAACACGGGCGTTTCGCTGATTCGTCAGGCAGCTTCTAAAACCAACGATGCCGCAGGGGATGGTACAACCACCGCAACCGTGCTGGCTCACGCGGTCGTGAAAGAAGGTCTGCGGAACGTTGCAGCAGGCGCAAACGCCATCTCCCTGAAGCGCGGGATTGACAAAGCAACAGGCTTCCTGGTGAGCAAGATTGCTGAGCACGCTCGTCAGGTTGAAGATTCTAAGGCGATCGCTCAAGTCGGTTCAATCTCTGCCGGAAACGACGATGAAGTCGGCTCCATGATTGCCGAAGCAATGGAGAAAGTGGGTCGCGAAGGCGTGATTTCGCTGGAAGAAGGCAAATCCATGACAACCGAACTGGAAGTCACCGAGGGTATGCGCTTCGACAAAGGCTATATCTCCCCCTACTTCGCCACTGATACCGAGCGGATGGAAGCCGTGCTGGATGAGCCGTTCATCCTGATCACCGACAAGAAAATCACGCTGGTGCAAGACCTCGTGCCCGTGCTGGAGCAAGTCGCTCGTTCTGGTCGTCCGCTGCTGATTCTGGCAGAAGACATCGAGAAAGAAGCCCTGGCAACCCTGGTGGTGAACCGTCTACGCGGTGTACTGAACGTGGCTGCGGTCAAGGCTCCTGGCTTTGGCGATCGTCGTAAGGCAATGCTGGAAGATATCGCTGTGCTGACGGGCGGTCAGGTGATCACCGAAGATGCAGGTCTGAAGCTCGACAACGTCAAGATCGATATGCTGGGTCGCGCTCGCCGTCTCACGATCACCAAGGACACCACCACGATCGTGGCTGAAGGCAACGAAAAGGCAGTGCAAGCTCGCTGCGAGCAAATCCGCCGTCAAATGGAAGAAACCGAGTCTTCCTATGACAAAGAGAAGCTGCAAGAGCGTCTGGCGAAGCTGTCTGGCGGTGTTGCTGTCATCAAGGTGGGTGCAGCAACCGAAACCGAAATGAAGGATCGCAAGCTGCGCCTGGAAGACGCGATTAACGCAACCAAGGCAGCCGTTGAAGAAGGCATCGTCCCCGGTGGCGGTACGACTCTGGCTCACCTGTCGCCTTCGCTGGAAGAGTGGGCAAACGGCAACCTGAGCGGTGAAGAGCTGACGGGTGCGCTGATCGTGGCTCGGGCGCTGGCGGCTCCCCTGAAGCGGATCGCTGAAAACGCAGGTCAAAACGGTGCGGTGATCGCAGAGCGCGTGAAAGAGAAGGACTTCAACGTCGGCTATGATGCGGCTCGCGGCGAATTTGTCGATATGTTCGAGGCAGGCATCGTTGACCCGGCGAAAGTGACCCGATCGGCTCTGCAAAACGCGGCTTCGATCGCCGGAATGGTGTTGACGACCGAGTGCATCGTTGTAGACAAGCCCGAACCGAAGGAATCAGCTCCCGCAGGCGCAGGCATGGGTGGCGGTGACTTCGATTACTAAGTTCGATTACTAAGATTGTGTGAATTAAGTTTCGACTGAATTCTTAATTCAATGAGGGCTGAACCAATCAGAAAGGTAATGTAACTTCTCTGTTAGGATAAGCCCTTCTTATTCAAGATCGATCGTTCTCCCGGAGGGCGATCGTTTTTTTGCGCTTATGGTTTGCGTTCGTTCTATAGAAATTGTCGCTCAAGCAAGATGGAGCGAGGCGTTAGCTCGTCGAGCTGCTCTCATTGCTCTGTTTGCACTTTAATTACGATAGCGATTGATTTCAATACATAAACTTGCTATTTAAACTACAGAGATTTTACTTATTTAGATAAAGTTGCTATAAATTTAATCCAGTGTCATTTATGCAAGAATTCACTGAGATTCTATCGATTTGATTCGCTCGGCTCCAACTCTCAATGATTCAATGCAATGTTTACAAAGCAAATCATTGACAAATTAAAATTAAGCAGAATTTATTAACTGGATCTTCGTAATAGCCGTTATAGAAACTGTTTAAATTTAACTAAGAGCCAAGCAAAATCTTGCGGAAATTACTGCGTTCTACGCGGAACTACCCAGTTGTAGTCGATAATTTCACAGTTATTGATTTAATGAACTTTCGTTTCGGATGACGAGCTATGACATCTGCCAATTTCAGTAAAATACTGCTGATTGTTGACCCATCGGTGCATCATTACCGCAGTCTGACAGACCATCTCACGGCTGAAGCTGACGTAATCGTTTTAGAGGCAGATCGGGACGGCATTGAGCAAATTACCGAAGCTCTTGCCAACCGGCGATCGATCCAAAGCATTCATCTGCTCTCGCACGGCTCTCCAGGAACACTTTACCTGGGCGCGGCGCAACTGAGCATGGCAACTCTGTCTCAGTACACAGACCAGATTCGTCAATGGATTCGTGCTTTTACTGATCGGGCAGAAGTTTTACTCTATGGCTGCGAAGTCGCTGCCGGATCGATCGGACAGCTTTTCATCCAGAAATTGAGCCATCTTACGGGTGCATCGATCGCGGCTTCCACCAATCGAACTGGCAACGCTAAGCTGGGTGGTGATTGGACACTGGAATCAACGGTGGGAGCCATCTTATCCCCCTCTATTTTTTCTGCTACTGCGATGGCTAACTTTCAATCTGTTTTGGCTCCCGTTGTTTTTGTGAATGAAACGTTTACGCGCAGCGAGGTCGCCCCTGGAGCCACCTCCTGGGTATCAGGGGTCGGTCAGGGCGCAGGAGATGCTGGCAATTCTGCCGTTGCGCCTTATTTGACGGCTCGACCCTTCCCGTTCGCAGCCCCTCCTCAAGTTCCTCCTAGTGGAGGCGGCTTACCAGGAAACCCTGGCGAGTTGCTCGACCCTGATGGAGCAGGAGTACTGCGCCTCACCAACGCGACCTTTGATCAGGCAGGCTTTGTCCTCTACAACCAGCCCATTAGCTCCAGCGCGGGTCTGAACATTACCTTTGATATGTTTCAGTGGGGCGGAACCTCCAGAAACGGGCTGCCTCCCGGAGCAGACGGAATCAGCTTCTTCCTAATTGACGGCAGCACCCCTTACTCAACTAATGCTGGGGCGTTTGGGGGCTCCTTAGGCTACGCCCAAAGAACAGGTATTCCGGGGGTGGCAGGGGGCTATCTAGGCGTCGGGTTTGATGCGTTTGGCAACTACTCCAACGGGGGCGAAGGGCGAAATGGAGGCGCGCCGGGGCTGGGTAGCGATGGACGGCTTCCCAATACGGTTGCGGTGCGGGGTCGAGAAGCGACGGGCTACCAGTACCTCACTGGAACAACGATCGACCCAACCAACTACATGCTGAATAATGTGACGGCGACCAACCGCGAACAATCGACGCGGCGGGTTCAGATCACGCTCTCAGGCGATGGAATCCTCAACGTCTCGATCGACGGCAACAACGACGGCGACTTCCTGGACGCGCAAGAAGCGGTCATTACCAACTACAACACCCGTTCAGCCGGCAACGGTGAAGTGCCCGACTTCTTTAAGTTTGGTTTTGCCGCCGGAACAGGGGACTCCACCGCCAACCACGAAGTCCGTAACCTGGCAGTGACGACCCTGACTTCTGCACCGCTCACCAACAACTCGGCTGCGGGACTGCCGATTAATAGCGCTGTCAACGTGCCCAACCTGGGGGGAAGCGATCCAGATGGAACCGTGACGAACTATCGCATTCTGACGCTGCCCGACCCCAGCCAGGGAACGCTGTTCCTGGGAGATCCGGCGGGCAATGTGCGGCTGACTGCGGGGCAAACGCTGACCCCAGAGCAAATTGGGCAAGTCTTTTTCCAGTCGAGCGGCACTTTTACAGGCAGCGGATTCACCTATACTGCGATCGATAACCTCGGCAGCGAAAGCGATACGCCTGGCACAGTGTCGTTGCAGCTGCAAAATACTCCTGGTCCTATTCCAGTTCCGGGGCAAAACCAGGCTCCTGATACGTTCGATCGACCGTTTAACCTGCCCCAAAACACGCTGACCAATCTGCCTGGACTGGGGGGAACTGATCCAGATCCCGGGGATGGCGTTGCTTCGTTCACCATTGTCACCGTTCCTGATACGGCTCAGGGCACACTGTTCCTTGGTTTGCCAGGCGCAGGAGGTCGCGCAATTACCGCCGGGCAGGTGATTCCGGCAGCAGATATCGAACAGATCTTCTTTCAGTCGGGTCCTAACTTTAGCGGCGGCAGCTTCACCTATGCGTCAACCGATCGCTCTGGTCTAACTGACTCCACTCCGGCAACCGTAACGCTCAATTTCAACTCACTGCTCGACCCAATCGGCTGCAAACCAGGGGTCAGGCTCAAAGGCAATCGCCGCAACAACCGTCTGGTTGGAACCGAGGATCGCGATCGCCTGGTGGGTAAGCCGGGTAACGACCAACTGTTGGGTGCAGGCTGTTCGGATCGACTCAATGGCAACCGGGGCAACGATCGACTGTTGGGCGGTGCGGCAGGCGATCGGCTCAGAGGTCAGCAAAACAACGATGACCTGCGCGGCAACAACGGCATTGACACCCTGGACGGCGGCTTGGGCAACGATCGGGCGTTTGGCGGTCGCGGTCGCGATACCGCAATGGGACGACGCGGCAACGATCGGCTGGAAGGCAAGTTCGGAGATGATAACCTCATGGGCGGTCGCGGTCGCGATCGAATTCGAGGAGGCACGAACCTGGACATCCTGAACGGTCAGCAAGATGACGACCGGATTGAGGGACAAAAGGGACGCGACTTCATCAACAGCGGTCTGGGCAACGATCGGGCGATTGGCGGTGAAAAAACGGATACCGTCTTCGGGCGGCGAGGCAAAGACCGGATTCGCGGTAATGGCGATGTCGATCTGCTGCTTGGCAACCGGGACAACGACCGGATTTCGGGTGGCTCTCAGAACGATCGAATTCTCGGCGGTCTGGGTCACGATGTCATGGTTGGCGGCGGCGGTCGCGATGTCATGAGCGGAGGCGGCGGTCGGGATACCTACCTATATCGATCGGCAAGACACGGGCTTGATCAAGTCCTTGACTTTAAACGGGAAGACCGGATTGACCTGAAAGTCCTCTTCAAGGGTGACAGCTACAGCAGTCCAAACCGCTTCCAGCAATACGTGCGCCTCGCGGAAACTGCAAGAGGAACGATTGTTCGAGTTGATGCCAACGGCGATGCGGCAAACGGATTTGTCCGGTTAGTTCTGCTGCAAGGCGTTGCTCCCAGTGACCTAAGCGCGAATAACTTTATCGTTAGCTAAGGTATAGCGTCAGCTAGGGTGCATCATGTGCTAAGGAAACGGCCTCAATCGCTTGTGGGGGTATCCTCATCCGCCCAGTTCAATAAGATATTTATCTTACGAACCAGCTGGGCAGGATGCCCCTTCCACAGAAATGGCTGCTGATTGAATTCTTGTTTCTAACCAGCCCGATCGCTACCACCCCGATCGATACCAGCAGGGAAGCCAGGCAGAGCAGTCTTCGGTTTACGACGCTATCTCGAAATTTGCTCGATCAGTAGAAGGACATCAGAAGGACAGTATCAAACCAGGGATAACGGAAGCGTCATCAGCCATTCGTCATCAGTCATTCGTCATTCGTCATTCGTGGTTAGTCTCGTGGTCGGTCATTCGTCATCCGCGAAGCACAAGTAACCCACAGCTAATGACCCATGACCCGTGATTTATGCCGATCGCATCTCACGTTGATTTCTATCCTCCTGCTGATCAGGGACATTTCAGGGATATTAAGATTGAGAAATTGACAGCAACGAACGTTCTCTTCCTGGCTGCCCATGCAAATTCTGCTTGTTGACGACGAGGTTGAACTCACCGAGCCCCTCAGTCGAATTTTGCGGCGCGAGGGGTATCACGTTGATATTGCCCACGATGGTTCAGAAGGACGTAAGCTGGCTGCTACCGGAAGCTACGATCTGCTGATTCTGGACTGGATGCTGCCCCAGCAAACGGGCTTAGAGATTTGCCAGCAGCTTCGCTCCCAGGGGGATACCACTCCAGTGCTATTTCTGACTGCGAAGGATACGATCGACGATCGCGTCTCAGGACTGGATGCGGGAGCTGATGATTATTTAATCAAGCCGTTTGAGCTGCGCGAACTCCTCGCAAGAGTCCGGGCACTGCTGCGCCGCCCGCCAACGCTGGAAGTGAAGCCTGCCACACGGCTACAAGTGAATGATCTGGAACTCGACCTGGAAAATCAGCTTGCCTACCGCCAGGGACGCAAAATTGAGCTATCGGAAAAAGAGTGCCAGTTGCTTGCCTACTTTATGCGATCGCCCAACCAGCTTTTGACCCATGACCAAATGCATCAGCAGCTCTGGAGTACGAGCGAGCAGCCTAGCAGCAATGCCTTAGCCGCCCAAATTCGCCTGCTGCGCCGCAAGATCGAAGCCGACGGTGAAACACCTCTAATCCACACGGTTTATGGCAAGGGGTATCGGTTTGGGTCGGCGATCGAAGGGGAGGGGCGAGGGTAGTTTCAGGGGTTCCAGAATTGGGAGACGAGGGGGAGACTCATTCCTTATGAATTTCCTTTATAAATTTCTAACCCTTTTCTAATGCTCCTAATGCTCCTGGGTCTGAGATCTTTCCTGACGATCGGCAGTAAAGCTCCAGGCAGGCGTGTCGCCGGATTGCAGACTTGCAGTGAGCTGATCGTTTGGGGCAATCGTTCCCTTAATAAGTACCGAATTTGAAGAAGGCTGACAAGCGGCTAACGCATCGGTGTTGCCCGAAAGAGCCATTGCTTCCTGGTTCCAGCGACCTGTTAGCGGCAGCTTTTCAGAACTGGTAGAATCGGGCATTTCGGGTGATACGTTTGCCTGCACGAGATCAACCGAGCCGTTGAGGTAAATTCCTGACTGCTGCACAGTTAGCCGTAAGCGCGAGTCATTCGGACAGCCCGGAGGCGCGATCGAACTGAAATAGATGCCGTCGATATTGGGCGGGGCTTGCAGCCGGGCTTCTCCATAAGCAGCAGTCAAGCGAAATAGGATGAACACTGAGGTAATCATTCCACCATAGAACAGTAAATGCGATCGAATTGCAGATTGGTGCATTTTAAGCCTCTCTTTCCATAAGAACTGGGGCGAGATGAGACGTAACACGGCTATAGCGGCGAGTGATCAGCAGCGACGATCGGCATTGTTTCACGAGTTCATCGGTATATTGCCCCAGGGTTTGTCGCTCGATGCCCCACTCCCGATTGGCTCCGGCGATCGTTAAATCCATGCCTTCCGACAATTCGACCACTGCCCGCATTGGTTCTACCGTGGTAATTACTTTTAAGTGAACGCGATCGCGCAGAAATGCAGGCAACCGCTGAAGGGTGGTACGAAGCTCATAGCTTAAATCATCGATCTGCTGACCGAAAGCCGTCTTGCCAACGGCGCGATCGGAAGGTGTAACACAGAGCACAGTCAGATGGCTCTCTGGACGACCTGCCAGAATTCGCAGTCCCAGTTCCAAGCCCAAATCGCTGTGAATATCTGGCACATAAGGCAACAAAAGCTGATTGAGCTGGGGCAACTGGGGCTGAACCGCAAATTTGCCCGTAGGGTAATCTACAAAAACCGCTACATCGGTTCTCGCCAGACTCAAAATTTGCCCGACTCGGCCGCCCAGGCAATTAGTGCTGAAGGCAGGACGATGCCACCCGACAAGCATCAAATCG
This sequence comes from Cyanobacteria bacterium FACHB-502, assembly GCA_014695325.1. Taxonomy (GTDB): domain Bacteria; phylum Cyanobacteriota; class Cyanobacteriia; order Elainellales; family Elainellaceae; genus Leptolyngbya_A. The sequence goes on from JACJNZ010000039.1 coordinate 1,086,149, forward strand.
GCTTGCTCCATTTCTGCCACCTGAACAGCTTCTCGCGCCACATCATTTGCCACCCGCACGATCGAATGAATCAAAGGACGCACCGCTGGCTCCAAGCTCTCCACCAGGGTTTGAAGATGCTGCTGACGGGCTGCAATCTGGCGATCGGCTTCCAGGGGAGTGCTTTCAAAGGCGTAGTCTTCCTCCAGCTCAATCAGACTTAAGGGATTCACGATCGCCTGCTGAAGCTGAGTCCCAGCAATTGCCGCTGCAAGTTGCACCAGTCTAAGCTGCGTGTCAGGATTCGCTACCAGAACCAGAATTCGATACACCGAAGCAGACACCAGAGACGGCTGCTCTGGCGGCGAGGCGACTAAATCTTGCTGAATCAGCCGCTTCGGATAAGTCACTTCTAGCAAAGGCGAAGTCATGAACGTGGTAACGAGTGCCATAATCACCAGCATCGTAAACAGCAACGGCGAAATCACGCCCAGACTCAAGCCGATATTCAGCACAATCAGCTCGGTTAGCCCGCGGGTGTTCATCAGCCAGCCCAACGCCGCCGCTTCTCGTTTTGCCATGCCGCATACCCGCCCTGCTGCATAGGTTCCAATAAACTTGCCGCTGATCGCCACCAGCAGCACCAGCCCACACAATAGCCATAGTTCTGGACGATTCAGCAATCCAATCTGGGTTCTCAGCCCGCTATAGGCAAAAAAGATCGGCAGCAAAAAGGTCAGCACAAAGTCCTCAGTTTTTTCGGCGAGTTCGCGGGTGAGTCCTTCGTTTTTGGGCATTACGGCTCCCAGCAAAAACGCCCCAAAAATCAGGTGAATCCCGATCACCTCGGTAATCAGCGCAGAAGCCACCACGCCCATATAAATTCCCGCCAGAACGAACTGCGTCAGTTTGCCTGTGCGATCGTAGTATTTCGCAAGCCGTTTCAGGAACAATCGCCCGATCGTCAGCATCAGGGCAATGTAAACCACGGCTGCGATCAGCGTAGGCAGAGCCGCAATCATACTGTTAGTGCGAGTTACAGCGATCGCCAGAGCTAGCACACACCAGGCAGTCACATCATCCACCGCAGCGCAGGTGAGAGCTAGCGTTCCCAGCTTCGTATTCTGCAAATTGTTTTCAGTAATAATCCGCGCCAAAACGGGAAACGCCGTAATTGACATCGCCGCCCCCAAAAACAGCGCAAACGCCGTAAACGAAACGCTGCCGTTTGACACCAGCGGATACAGCAGCAGCGACAGCAACGTGCCCAGCGTAAACGGAACCACAATGCTGATATGGGAAATCAAAACAGCAGTCTCGAGCTGTCCGCGTAGATAGCGGGGATTCAGCTCCAGCCCGATCAGAAACATAAAAAAGATCAAGCCGACCTGAGACAGCACATCCAGAAACGGAATCGTCTCTGGTGGAAACAGCGCACTCGCCAGCGTCGGAGCCACCGTGCCGAACAGGGAAGGACCGAGCATAATTCCGGCAACAATTTCGCCAATCACCAGCGGCTGCCGTAAAGCCCGAAACCCGAGACCCATCAGGCGCGATAGCCCAATCACCAGCAAGACTTGCAGCAGAACCATTACAACGATCGACATGGCAGCCCCCGCTTAAACGTTTTTTCTAACAAGCATTTTTTGAGAATGTTTGAGACGCAATCCCCGTAAGCCGAACCGTCCCTCTAGCCCCCAATTCTATGGGAACCAACCGACTCCTTCAGACCTCAAAGTCCCCCGAACTTAGAACCGGAAGTTAGAACCCGCAGTTAGAACCAGAAGTTCGGGAATTTGACGTTTAGGAATTTAGGGGGCAATGCAGGCAATGGGCGACGGGTCAAACCATCTTTTAGCGCAGAACCTTTCAGACAATAGACAAAAATCCTTAGACAAGAATGCTCGATCGCCTTCCAAACCCTGAACTCCTCGGCCCCCGACTGTACTCCTAAGCCGATCGAAAGGAAATGAATAAGAACATTAAAGAAATGTTCATCTCCGATCGCGCTACCACCCCACTCTTGTGGCCGCTACAGTGAAAGAAGCGGCGTTTTCAGTAACGCGACACAAAACATTAACAAGAACGCTATTAAGAAAGCTATGGAGTGGCAGGAAATTTACGGTAACTGGGTGCTGGTTCCCCCCCAGCCGACCGCCATTATTCATTTTCTGGGCGGCGCATTTGTGGCAACGGCTCCCCAGCTTACCTACCGCACCTTGCTGGAGTTTCTGGCAAATCAGGGCTACGCAATCGTAGCAACGCCGTTTGTCAACACAATGGATCACACCACGATCGCCCAGCGCACTTTAAGACTTGGCAATCTGGCGATCGAGCATTTGCAAATCGACATTTTGCGGCAGCAGCTCCCCGTTTACGGGATGGGGCACAGCATGGGCTGCAAGCTGCATCTGTTGATCGGCAGTCTGTTTCCGCAGGAACGCGCCGGGAATATTCTGATTTCGTTCAACAATTACCCGGCAAGGCGATCGATCCCGATGCTGGATCAGTTAGGCGAACTGTCGCGCCTCGGAACCCAGTGGATGACTCAAATTACTAACCAATTTTCCGCCCAGCTCAAAGATCTGCCCCTGCCCCAACTTGCCGCCTTCGATGTCGAATTCACCCCATCGCCCGAAGAAACCAATCGCCTGATCGCCAAGCACTATCAGGTCAAGCACAACCTGCTCGTGAAATTTACCAGCGACGACATTGACCAAACCAAACCCCTTACTCTGGCACTGAACGAGCGTTTCCCCGAAACCACTCACCTCAAAATCTTGCGCGGCAACCACCTTACCCCCCTCGGTCAGGACGTGCAGTGGCAAACAAGCAGCGAATTCTCCCCTTTCGACGCGATCGGACAATTCTTCCGTCAAGAACTTACCCGCGACCTCAACCAACTCAAACGCACCCTCCTGTACTGGCTTGACCCCATTTATTCTGACTAGACCTAATCTGACTAAACCTAGTCTGACTAAACCACCCACCGACACACCCCCATCTCCTCATCTCCTCACTCATCTACCCCTTCACCCCTTCACTCCTCCACCTCTCTACTCTTCCACTCCCTCGAAACAAAATCGCCGACACAAAATTACTGGAGAATCCGACCGTCCGTGCCAAGGACAATCTGAATTCACACAGTGACAGCAGTTTGCTGGAGTTGGCAGGCTCAGCGAGCGGGTCATATAAAGGCTCACGCCCTGATTAATGTATGCCTTGGCTTCGAGTTCCGAGAGATGGCTACCTACCAGGATCACGCGATCGATCCCCAACTGCTGCCGCGCGAGATTGATCCGGGTCAACGTTTCGCTAAAGCTGCGATCGTTTTTAAGCAAAACCATCACCTGCCGAGACTGGCTCATATAGCAGTCGGGCTTTTGCTGAGCAAAAAAGTCTTTGTACTGAATTGTCACTGTGCCATCGGGATAGTGAAGCGTCCGCAGCACGCGCAGAAACGGCACGGTAAACTCTCCGGCAGCATCTACGACATACCACCAGGACTGAAACCAACCATCCTGCGGCAGGTGCAAAATTGCCTGGATCTGTCGCGGCGAAAAGCCCGAATGGGTCAACCGTGCCAGTGCCTGTGACAAAGGAAGGGATTGCCCCAGGGTGTGCATCTCAGACTCGCACCGGGTCAGGTCAAGATAGCCGCGATCGTTTCCATATTGCTGGGTGTAGTCGGCGATGCCCTGCTTGAGTTCCTCCGCTGAAGCGATCAGGGTGCAGTATGCCTCCTCAAACTGAAGAATGCCGTCGATCGAGGGTGCGGCAGATTGCCCAGAAAATGATCCGATTGTTCCAGAGGCAAGCGGGACACTCACGGTCGTTTTGAGATTGCGAATTCGATGCAGAGCGGTGATCGGCGGGACACAATCCACTAAGAGCGACTTCAGCGAGGTTTCATCAGCAACTGCCAGCGCAATTTGAATCTGATCCTGAAGCGATAGGGCGTTGAAGTCATCGTGTCCCGCAGGAGGAATGAGGTGCTGCGTCATGACAATGCCTGAGTTTCCAAAGCGTGCAGGTCAAAAGTTGAGCAAAAAATAATCAATCAAAAATAATCAAAGAATAAACAGGATTACTGATGATTTATATTTATTTTTTCTATCTTTATCCCCATTTTGCAGATTCTGCTCCAAAACGATCGAAATCTTTGCGCTTCTTTTTATCTGCACTCAGCAGATATGGATCACTTTAAGCAGCTTCTGGGCTAAAGTTTTCTGTCTTGAGACGCTGGCTCACGTACTTATTACACAAGTCCATCCATCTTCTGACAGAGAGGCTGTTCTGCCGATCTATACACATCGGACGACGCGATCGGGTCATCCCTACCGATACTGTTGAATCGAACGACTCAAGACTAAATGGGATGCAATCCTGATCACCCTTCCCCGGCTCCGGCTGGGGTTTCTCTTTTTAGGGCTATCATCCCTGGAGTTTCATCTTTAGGGCTATCTCCCTGTAGTTTCATCGCCTTTCCTGACGCTAACCATCAGGTTTTTTAGGGGATTCGATCGCCCCTACCCAGTCTGGATTCTCTATTTCGGGCAGTTGAAAGCGGTAAGATAGACAACAGCAGAGGCAAACGGGAAATTCTCGCCGTGCCCTTGCTGAACCTAAGTGAACCCAACAAAGCTTCATTTAAGCGAAAGCCTATGTCACTTCCTCTTGTTCCACTGCTGTACCTGGCTCTAGGTGGGGCTTATCTAGTGGTTATGCCGGCACTGCTGTTTCTGTATCTCAAGAGCCGCTGGTATGTGGCAAGCTCGATCGAGCGCGTGCTGATGTATTTTGGCGTATTTTTCTTCTTCCCCGGTCTGGTGTTGCTGAGTCCCTTCCTCAACTTCCGTCCCCAACCCCGGCAAATCAGCTAAGCCATGCGACGGATTGATGTTATCGGCATTGGTATTGGCATTTTTGCTGCAGGGGGAATCATCTACCTGATTTTGCAGTTTGCAGGTCTAGATAGCATTTCGGCTGGCATCTGGAGCCAGGCTGTGCTAGTGGGCGGCGTGGTCGGATGGCTCCTCACCTATTTGTTTCGCGTACTCACGAAGAACATGACGCTGGGTGAGCAGATGCGAAACTACGAAGATGCTGTGCTGCAAAAGCGACTCGAAGAAATGACCCCGGAAGAACTGGCAAAGCTTCAGGAAGAAGTCGAGCAGGAAAAGCAGCGATCGGCGGGAAACTGATCCCCACTCGTTGTGCGGTTGGTGCGGTGGATGCGGCTGGATCAGTCAACCGATCGCTGCAAGTTCTTCAAATCATCGCCTTTAGGCAGGAGCGTTGCTCACCAAGCAATTGCTTTCCACCCAGGCTCACCCACCAGGAATCCACGAGATCAGGCAAGATGAAAGTATGCTGTGAAAGCATCTGCCTTTTGTCGCGATTCGTCCTGCCATGTCAAATCTCCCTTCACTTGCTTCTGAGCTTGCTGAACCTGATGCCCAAGCGGAAATTGATGCGCTGCTGCACCAGTTTGCTCACTTTGGCGTGGAGTTAGGCTTAGAGCGAATTGAATTCCTGCTGGAAAATCTGGGCAATCCGCAGCGGCAAGTCCCGATCGTTCATGTGGCAGGCAGCAACGGCAAAGGGTCAGTCTGTGCCTTTCTTTCCTCGGTGCTTCAGACCACAGGCTACCGCGTTGGAAGATACACCTCCCCGCATCTGGTGGACTGGTGCGAACGAATTTCGATAAATGGGGAAGCCATTGAGCCGATCGAATTGCTCAAAATTTTGCGTCAGGTGGTCGGTGCAATCCGTCCTGATCAACCCTGCCCTACTCAGTTTGAGGTGATTACTGCCGCCGCATGGCTTTATTTTGCTCAGCAGCAGGTTGATCTGGCAGTGGTCGAGGTCGGGTTGGGCGGACGGCTGGATGCTACCAATGTGGTCGATCGTCCCCTGGTTAGCGTGATCACATCCCTCAGCCTGGAACACTGGCAGCGGCTCGGACCCACTCTGGCGCATATTGCTTTTGAAAAAGCAGGCATTTTAAAGCCCCACTGCCCGGCAGTGATCGCACCCCAGCCCACAGAAGCGGCGCTCGTCCTCCAGCAACGATTAGAGCAGCTAGCCTGTCCTGCCGTTTGGGTAGAGCCTGCGATCGAGCAAACTAGAGATTCTCAGCAAACGCGCTGGGCAGAATGGTGCGACACTTCAGTAGAAAACTCACCCTTTTCATTCGAGTCAATCTGCTATCCGCTCCCGCTTTTAGGACAGCATCAGCTTATTAATTCTGCGCTGGCAGTCGCAACGCTGCAAATTCTCCGCCAGCAAGGCTGGCAGATCGACAACGAGCAAATTGCGGCAGGCATGGGAAAAACCTCCTGGCAGGGACGACTCCAGTGGATTTCCTGGCAGGGTCAGCCGCTTTTGATTGATGGAGCACACAATCCGGCAGGGGCAGCAATGCTGCGGCAATATGTCGATACCAGTCCTCAAGTGACAAAACCGATCGCCTGGGTAATGGGTATGATCGCCGGAAAAGATCACGGGGATGTGTTCAAGGCTCTGTTGCGTCCGGGCGATCGACTTTACCTCGTTCCCGTGCCCAACTCAACCCCGGTGAGCCTTGCTCAGCTTGCCCAACTTGCCTGGGAAGTCTGCCCCGAACTGAAAGACTGCCAGACTCACACAGATGTGGTTATAGGATTAGAAGCCGCTCGGACTGACGCTGCTGAATCTACGATCGGGCTGTGCGGTTCACTGTACTTAATTGGGCATTTCTTCAGTCTGGTGCGCCAGACTTCCACTTAACCAGACCGCTTAATCAGGTGTTGCTGAATTCGAGTATGATTTGCCCCCTAGCCCCCAACGTTGGGGGGAACTAATCCTCAAAGTCCCCCAGGATTGGGGGATTTAGGGGGCGATGCAGAAGCTCAATTGGGTTCTTCATATTTCTATTCAGCAACGCTGGAATTCGTTCTGCTCAAAAATCCTGCTTCGCATCCTATGGGAATCCCTCTCAAGATCAACGCGAGACGCTTCCTGGTCATCGTAGCGTTATCAATAATCAAACCTTGAATCAGAACTTGAATCAGAACCTGAGACTGTCTGAACTCGATCAGGCTAATTGGCTCACTTAACACCCCCGCTCACTCTGCATACCCCTCACCACAAAAGCTCATGATAGAAACCACAGATGACCTCGAATTAGATCTCAACGCTCTCATCCGGGAGTATGGATTAATTTCCACGCTGGAAGCCTTGCGAGAACTCGTAGACAACCGCGCTGACAGCACAGAGACGATCGCCGCTGAATCGGATTCTACTGAATCGAGCGATGAATCACTCAATGAACAGGCTGAGGCATTTCGCGACGTATCCCGCGCCCTCACGACGCTGCTCAAGACCCTGCCGCCCGAACTCGACTTCGAGATGGCACTCGAGCAAATTACGCACACCTCAACCGATTTAGACTCCGGCACTGGCATGCTAACCTACGGGCAACTGTCCTAGGAAGCTTATCTCAGGAAGCGAAGTCAGTTGAGCAAGTCGAGTAAAACAAAGGATTGGATAAAACGGCAATCAGGCTTCGGCGCGATCGAGAACCGTTCCTTTAACACAGGCACTCGTTAGCGTCGTTCCCTGAAGATTTGCGCCTTCTAGATCTGCACAAAGCAGGTTTGCCCCGCTCAGATTCGCTCCGGCTAAATTTGCGTCCCGCAGATCTGCCTCTTCCAGGTTTGCTCCGGTTAGCATCGCACCTTGAAGGTCTGCCTGTGCCAGGTTTGCCCCTGCCAAATTTGCGCTATTGAAGTTTGCCCCACGCAGGTCTGCCCCACGCAAATCAACACCCTGCAAGCTAACGCCCATCAAATTTGCGCCACTCAGAAATGCGCCTGCCAGCGTGGTTTGTGCCAGTCGGGACTGCATTAGATTCGCCCCACGCAAATTTGCGCCTCGCAGGTCTGCCTCCGACAGGTCTGCCTGCATCAGGTTTGCCCCAACGAGATTCGCTCTTAAATCCGCCCCAACCAGACAGCAGCCCATCAAGCTCGCACCGTCCAAATTGGCTCCGTTGAGCGTCGTTGCCCTCAGATCGGCTCCATTGAGCGTGGCTCCTGCCAAATTCACTCGGCTCAAGTTTACTTTTGACAGGTCTTCGTCTTCGAGATCTGCACCTGTGAGCCGCTTCACTTTTCCTGCGCGAATTGCTTCAATATCCATCGTTTCCTGTCCTTGGTGATAACTGAACTGCATCTAACAACGAATGCTTCCAGCAAAGGGATAGTAGGAATTTTTAGGAGCCTGTTTTGGAGATCGTCTCTTCTGATTCACTCCCCTCTGGCTCAGAACCATAAGACAGCAATTCTTCCGAGGAGTGAGAATCCAGCAGCCACAGTCCAGCAGCAATTTTGGGCAGCGCAACGGGTAAACTTATGCCCTGCTGCATCGCGCTTACCAACAGACCCAGAGCCTCAACCAGCTTCGGGTCCCACTGCTCATTTGCACCCTGCTGACAGGATTGGTATGCCTGCAAAGCAGCTTCGGCATCGGGAGTACCGCTCGATCGCGCCTGCGCCGATTTTTGCTGAAAGTCAGCAATCAGCCCCAGAATTCGCGACTCCACTGGAATCTCATCGCCTGCTAGCCCCGAAGGACGACCAGAGCCATTCCAGCACTCGGTTTGATGGGTGAGGATGGTCGAAATTGCCTTGAGCCGCTGCATTTTCCGCAGCACTTTGACACCCGGAATAATCGGACTGGTCAGGGGTGTGGCGGCATGAGTCGCTTGACCAGAACCTTGTGCACTGAGTACCGTTTCGATCGGCTGAAGAAACGCAATCCGATGCAGCAAACCCGCCAACCGCAAACGATGAAGCTGCCAGGCAGGAAGGTCCAAAAGCTGACCCATTGCTTCTGCCAGCGTTGCCACTTCGGCAGCGGCATTAGGATTACTCAGGTCAGTCTGGTCAATCAACTGAGCGATTCGCAGCAGTGCCTGAAGTTCGTTGGAGGTGAGATTGCTTACCAAAGCATGGGGTTGGGGGTCAGTCGTGACGGTTTGCTGGCTCTCTTCCAGATACTCGATCACCCGCATCACAATATCGCCCAGATGATCGGCAGTCGGCGTATGACACAGTGCATCATGGTGCTGCGATCGATCGATCAACTCCGCCAGATGGGTTTGAAGCTGCTGCTGAAGGGCGGGGTTATAGCGTCCTACGTGGTCGATCGCCAGGGCTGCGGTTTCCTGTACCAGGCTAGGTTCAAACGTCCAGAGTCCGTAAAACTTGCGCTCCAAGTCTGCCTGCGGTCTACCTGCCGTTCCGTAATCTTCGTCAGAAAGCTCCTGACACAGCACCATTGCAGTGTAATTGGGCGACACGATAATTAAGTGCCACTCCTGCGCTACAGCATCGGTCGGATCAAGCGTAACCAGATCTACGTTCGCCTTATGACTGGTGGGATGGTCGGTAAAGCCTGCATCTGCCCCGGCTAAAATCACGACCTGACGCGATCGATCGGCAATGTCACCATAGCGATCGGCTTCTTGGAGATACCACTTGCCGCGTTGAAATGCCGTGATCATCAGGGGCTGGTAGTCTGCCGATAGAATGGCATCCTCCAGCGCATGACAAAGGGCGACCAGCGTGTTTTTGTAATACACCCCAAAATTAAGCGGTCGCTTTTCAGGGAAACTCGATCGGTGCGCGTCACCCAGCTTTTGCAGAATGGAACCTTGCAGCATTGCGGCAACTTAAGCAAAACTTCTCATCTCTATCATCGCAAATGATTTTGCTTCTTCAAGGAGATCAGTCAGAGATAAATCCAGATTGCTTTCCTCATCTCGTCCAGGTTCCTTTCAGTCTGCAAACAAGCGATATGATAAGGATATTAAGTAATGTAACACGCCATTAGGAATTTGCAGAATTTATGACAAGGAAACACGGTCGGCGCGTGGTCGTGATTGGGGCAGGAATTGGGGGGCTGACCGCAGGCGCCTTGCTAGCTCATCGCGGCTATTCCGTTCTGGTGCTGGATCAGGCGATCGTCCCCGGGGGCTGTGCCTCTACGTTTAAGCGGCGCGGCTTTACCTTTGATGTGGGCGCAACCCAGGTCGCAGGGCTGGAACCGGGCGGCGTTCACCACCGAATTTTTCAGGAGTTAGGAATTGAACCCCCGGCGGCAACCGAGTGCGACCCTGCCTGTGCCGTGTACCTTCCTGGTGAAACGCAACCAATCAACGTCTGGCGTGACCCGCAGCAATGGCAGGCAGAACGACAAAAGCAGTTTCCCGGCAGCGAACCCTTTTGGCAACTGATGGCGGATTTGTTTCGCTATAGCTGGGCGTTTCAGTCTCGCGATCCAGTGCTGCCGCCGCGCGATCTGTGGGATATTGGGCAGCTCGTTCAAGCCGTTCGCCCCGATACCCTGCTGACCTTGCCTCATACCTTCTCTACAGTCGGTCAGGTGTTGCGCTGGTATGGGCTGGGGCATGATTACCGCCTGAAGACCTTTCTCGATATGCAGCTTAAGCTTTATTCCCAGGTGAGCGCAGACGAAACAGCGTTGCTTTATGCCGCAACCGCGCTGGCAGTGTCTCAAGAGCCGCATGGACTGTTTCACCTTCAGGGCAGTATGCAGGCATTGAGCGATCGACTCGTCGAATCCCTAGAGCGGGATGGCGGTCGGCTCCTGATGCGGCATACTGTTGAGCGGATTTTGACCGAAGGCAAGCAGGTGAAAGCGGTGCAAATTCGCAGCCAGAAAACGGGAGAAGTCTGGACAGAATCCGCCGACCAGGTAGTGGCAAATGTCACAGTACAGAATCTGGTGAAGCTTTTGGGCAATGCGGTTCCCCAAGGCTATCGAAATCGCATTACAAAACTGCCGCCTGCCTCTAGCGCTTTTGTTATCTATTTGGGCGTAAAGCAGGACGCGCTGCCTGCCAACTGTCCGCCCCACCTTCAGTTTCTTTACGACTACGCGGGACCGATCGCCGAAAACAACTCGTTCTTTGTGTCCGTCAGCAAGCCGGGAGACGGCCGAGCTCCAGAAGGTCATGCCACAATCATTGCCTCTTCGTTTACCGACCCTAAACGCTGGTGGGACTGCTCGATCGAAGACTATCAGCAGCTCAAACAGCAGTACACCGACCAGGCGCTTTCCCGCCTTTCCCAATATTTCCAGCTCACGCCGGAGACAATCGTGCATCAGGAAGCCGCTACGCCCCGCACCTTTGCCCACTACACCGGACGCAGCAAAGGCATTGTCGGCGGCATTGGTCAACGCATTCCCACCTTTGGTCCGTTTGGGTTTGCGACGCGCACTCCAATTCGATCACTCTGGCTCGTGGGAGACTCGACCCATCCTGGTGAGGGCACAGCAGGGGTAAGTTATTCAGCGTTGACCGTGATGCGGCAGGTTGAGCAGGAAGTGAAAAGGTAAGTGAGCGCGTGAGGGCGTGCCACACTAAAGACAGCAATCCGGCAAGATCTCAGGAGGCTTGGGTGATGACAATCTCCACCGAGAACAAGGTCTGGACGGATGAGGAATTCATGGCATTGTCCCAGGATGGGCATCGCTATGAATTGGTTAACGGGCAGCTAGCGGATATGGGCAATTTTGGAATGGAGCATGGAGGCATTAGCTCATTTCTGGGTGGTCTCTTAGCGATTCATGTTCGGCAGCACAAGCATCGTTCCTGGCTTTTCAATGCCTGTTTCCGAACTATTTGAGGAGTGGGATTTTTAAGGAGAGATTTGACGCAGTCGTAAGCCTCCCGCAGTGTCCCCTGAATTCCCCAATACTGGGGAACTTTGAAATTCCTTTAAGCCTGATTGCGTAACTCTCGGACCATCTCTTGCGCTGAATTCTTGCTCCACGCTTGCTCAAAGGGACAAGAAATCTGCTCGCCCTCTAAACCCAAAAGTTATCCCTTTCAACTCAAAACTTGTCTTTCCAATCCTAGAAGTTGCACTGCAAAACAGAAACGATCGCTTTTTGAACTCAGAATTTGCCTGCAGACAAGTTCTATAACGAGCTACGGTGCATGGAAGACAAGAAATATCGCATGGTGATCAGCCGCTAGCGGAAAGATGCCAAATGCGAAGCTCAAAAGGAATGGGTCTTCCATCACGACAAGATCGCGGAATTTTTTCATTGTCCAGACTTTCTTCCGTCTTTTGACAGAGCCAAAATTCGTTTGAATTCAACTTAATTCCCCTACAGGGAGAGTGTATTCGTTGTTACCAGCGGGCTACTCTTATGGCGTAAACGAATTTTTGACAAGCATTTTCAAAATGAGTAGCAAAGCCATGAATAAAGAACGTGATAACACCAAGCACACTGCTTCCGATTCTGCCGATCGCGCTGCTGATAACGCCTACGACCCCCATATTACTCCTGCTGAAACGGGTGCCCGCATGGAGCGAGAAGGCGATCGGTTTAAGACTCATCCCACTGAAGAACAGGAAGCCACTGCCCCCACCAATGAGCAGACTGACGCACAGAGCATCCACACCACAGACGGCTACACCGTTGATAAAGAAGGATTGCTGAACAACTACGCGATCGAGCCAGAGATGTACTACGAAGTCCCAGGCGATGCACGTCAGGCTGAAGAAGCAAGAGAGGCTGAACAGGCTGAAGAACGAGCAGAAGTGAATGAAGACAGTGCTGGAGATTTGACGATTGAGGGCGACAAACGCGGCAGAGGACCTGGAATGGTGTAATTGGCAGCGTCGTTCTAACTAAACGATGTCATGAACCAAACGATGTCATGAACAGGGGGACTGTGCTCCCCCTCATTACTTTTTGCAGCAGGACGCAAGACTCTGAGCATGGCTCGCTCGGTTTTTCCAGTCGTTGCCTTCGTCTGGACTGCGGCGTGTAAAACTCCACCATGCCGCTTCTCATCGAATCTAATCGGCGTACTTCAACCTGACAAACCAGCCCATAATCGATCTCCCTGGTTGCAGGATATCTCCAGGGTAGAGTGCCAAATTCTAAAATTTGTTTCTGATATGACAAAAATTGCTATTTTGTGAATGTCGGTCTTTAGAAGGAGAGGTAGGTAAATACAGCCATCCTTCCCAATTCCCACAACGAAAAAAAGGACACAACCCCTGTGTCCTTCGTCTTCAATATTCAAACTGACATCTGGTGTGACTGCCTAGAGCTTCTCAATTTGCGGAACAATCACTTCAGCAACATCCTGGATTCCAACCGGGGTAGGCTGCTCTTGAGCTAAACCTGCGGGTTGAAGCAGCGGCGTGCGGGTAACCGAGCTGTCTGCCAGACCAAAGAGCGGATTGGAGAGGATGCCGCCGATCGCCGTAAACACCAGACAGACGATCAAGCCAACCTGAAGCGGACGCATTCCCGGCAGATTCCAGCGAATTTCGGGGTAGTTTTTCACCGCGTCGGACATTTCCTCCGGCTCTTTCACCACCATCATTTTCACCACACGGATGTAGTAATAAATCGAGATAACGCTGGTTAGCAGACCGATGAGCACCAGTCCATAAGCTCCAGCCTGCCAGCCTGCCCAAAACAGGTAGACCTTCCCGAAAAAGCCTGCTAACGGCGGAATACCGCCCAGAGACAAGAGACACAGGCTGAGGCAAAGCGTGAGCAGCGGGTCTTTCTGATACAGACCGCTGTATTCGCTGATTTCGTCGGTTCCCGTTCTGAGGGTGAAGAGAATCACGCAGGCAAAGCCGCCCAGGTTCATGAACAGGTAGACCATCAGGTAGAAGATCATGCTGGAATAGCCTGCATCCGTACCAACAATCAGACCGATCATGACAAAGCCTGCCTGGGCGATCGACGAATAGGCCAGCATCCGCTTCATGCTCGACTGCGCCAGCGCAACCACATTGCCCAGTACCATACTGAGAATCGCCAGGGCTGCCATCACAAAGTGCCACTGCTCCGACACAGCAGGGAAGGCAGTTACTAGCAGGCGAATCGCTAGGGCAAATCCAGCCGCCTTGGAACCAACCGACAGGAACGCTACGACAGGAGTCGGAGAACCTTCGTAAACGTCAGGCGTCCACTGGTGGAAGGGCACAGCCGCGATTTTGAACGCAATTCCGGCGATCACAAACACCAGTGCGATCACAATACCGAGCGACTGTTCGCCGCCAACCACGTTTGCTGTGATAGCCGTGAGGCGAGTTTGACCACCCGACAGTCCATAGAGCAGCGAAACGCCGTACAGGAAGATGGCAGAACTGGTCGCGCCGATTAGCAAATACTTGAGGGCAGCTTCGTTAGATCGCGGGTCACGCTTCATGTAGCCCGTCAGCAGATAGGAAGAGATACTGAGGGTTTCTAGCGCAACGTAGATCATGATCAGCTCATCAGAGCCAGACAACAGCATCCCACCTACGGTTGCGGTCAGCAGAATCACCAAAAACTCGCCCAGGGGCGTGCCCGACTGCTCGATATAGCGCACCGTAATCAGGATTGTCACCGCAGCCGAAAGGGCGATAATTCCGCGAAACACAATACTGAGGGCATCGGAGTTAAATGATCCAAGAAAGGCGATCGGGCTAGCGATATCCCACTGGTAAAAAAGAGCCACGATCGCACTCAAGAGTCCGCCGATCGCGAAGTAGGGAGTCCAGCGGGTCGCGGATCGTCCGCCAATGATGTCGCCGAGCAGGACGACCATCAGCGTAATAATCACGATTCCTTCTGGAAGAATGGTGCCAGCATTAAGCTGGGAGGCAAGATTGGCAAAGTCCATAGGATTCTGGCTGTCTGCGGAGAATCAACAAGAAGGATCAGTGAGAGCAGAGAACGCCAGTCGATACGGGGCAGTTCCCTCTAATCGTGAATCGAACCGAGGGTGATCGAACCGGACTGATGCCTCCGAGAATCTTAAACAATCCTTCATAGTGGATCATATCGTGTAGAGGTTGAACGTTCCCGATGTCATGATGAGGAAATCGGCAGGTTTAACCCCTGATTCTGCTGATATTAATGATAAGGAGAGGCGAATCTGCTCAAGATGTTGTTAGGATGATGCACTAATGCCCGATTACCTCGTAGGAAAAACCGCCTCGTATTGCCCGTTCCAGCGCAGTTTCTCCCCAGTCGGACTTCGGCAAACCGTCCTTCGCACCGTTGGCAGTCTTCCCAGAAGAACGTTATTTTAGGATTCCAGATAGGTTCGCCGCCCCCTGTTCACCCGCATCACACTCCCTGGAAGAGCAATTGTTGCCATGTCAACCCTGGTTATTGTTGAATCTCCCACTAAAGCAAAGACGATCCGCGGCTTCCTGCCTCGCGGCTATCAGGTCGAGGCATCGATGGGGCACGTTCGCGATCTGCCTCAGACTGCGAAAGAGATTCCAGAAACGGTCAAATCCGAAGAGTGGGCGAAGATTGGTGTGAATGTAGATGGGAACTTTGAACCGCTCTACGTGATTCCCCAGGATAAAAAGAAAGTCGTCAAGGCACTCAAAGATGCGCTAAAAAACGCCGACGAACTTGTCCTAGCAACTGACGAAGACCGAGAAGGTGAAAGCATTAGCTGGCATTTGCTCCAGGTGCTTCAGCCCAAGGTTCCGATCAAACGGATGGTCTTCCACGAAATTACTGAAGAGGCAATCCAGGAAGCTCTGAAAAACTGCCGCACCGTCGATGAACAGCTTGTTCGGGCACAGGAAACCCGCCGCATCCTCGATCGCCTCGTGGGATACACCCTTTCACCCCTGCTCTGGAAAAAAATTGCCTGGGGCTTATCGGCAGGTCGGGTTCAATCCGTTGCTGTGCGGTTACTGGTAAAACGGGAACGGCAGCGTCGCGCCTTCCGCAAAGGCTCCTACTGGGATCTGAAATCCACCCTTAGCAAGGACAATACGCCGTTCGAAGCGCGATTGGTCAGCTTGCGCGGAACCCGGATCGCCAACGGCAGCGACTTTGACGAAAACAGCGGACAAATTATTGCTGGACGTAACGTTTTATTACTAGAAGAAGCCGAAGCTCGATCGCTCGTCGATCGTCTTCAGTCTCAGCCGTGGCAAGTCACCAATCTGGAGGAACGCGCTTCTACCCGCAAGCCGTCTCCACCCTTCACGACTTCCACCCTGCAACAGGAATCAAACCGCAAGCTGAAGCTCTCTGCCCGTGACACCATGCGCGTAGCTCAGAGCCTCTACGAGCAGGGCTACATTACGTACATGCGAACGGACTCGGTGAACCTATCGCAGCAGGCGATC
Organism: Cyanobacteria bacterium FACHB-502; assembly: GCA_014695325.1. GTDB lineage: Bacteria > Cyanobacteriota > Cyanobacteriia > Elainellales > Elainellaceae > Leptolyngbya_A. The sequence continues at coordinate 1,102,321 of JACJNZ010000039.1, forward strand.
GTTGCTGCCCGAAGCTGTGTGGAGCAGATGTACGGCAAAGAATACCTCAGCCCAGAGCCGCGCCGTTATTCCACCAAAAGCAAGGGCGCACAGGAGGCACACGAAGCCATCCGTCCCGCAGGCAGCACCTTCCGCACGCCCCAGGAAACCGGACTTTCTGGGCGAGAGCTTCAGCTTTATGACCTGATCTGGAAGCGGACGGTCGCCACCCAGATGGCAGAAGTACAGCAGCTCAACATTACGGTGCAGCTTCAGGTTGAGGATGCCGGATTTCGGGCGACAGGCAAGCGAATTGTTTTTCCTGGATTCTTCCGCGCCTACGTGGAGGGATCAGACGACCCGGATGCAGCGATCGAAAGCCAAGAGGTGATCCTGCCTTCACTGCGAACGGGCGATCGTCCTAACTGTCAGGATCTAGAGGCGATCGGGCATGAGACCCAGCCTCCCGCACGGTTCACAGAAGCTTCGCTGGTGAAAACGCTGGAAAGTGAAGGCATTGGGCGTCCAAGTACCTATGCCAGCATTATTGGCACGATTATCGATCGGGGCTATGCCCAGATGGTGAATAATGCCTTGATTCCCACCTTCACCGCCTTCGCCGTGACCGGACTGCTGGAAAAGCATTTCCCTGATCTGGTTGATACTAGCTTTACGGCACGAATGGAGCAGACTCTGGACGAAATCTCGACTGGAGAAGCGCAGTGGTTGCCCTATCTACAACAGTTCTACCGGGGCGAGCAGGGCTTAGAAAACCAGGTGAAGCAGCGAGAGAGCCAGATTGACCCCACCGAAGCCCGCACCCTAGATTTAGAGGGGCTGGAAGCAAAAGTTCGCATCGGCAAATACGGGGCCTATCTGGAAGTCGATGGTGATGAGGGAGCCGTAAAAGCTTCGATTCCGCAAGACCTGACCCCTGCCGATCTCGACCCGGAGCAGGTGGAAGTGCTGCTGCGCCAGAAAACTGAAGGTCCAGATAAGGTGGGCTTTCATCCCGAAACGGGCGAACCGATTTATCTACGAATTGGTCCCTACGGTCACTACGTCCAGCTCGGTGACGAAAGCGAAGCCAATCCAAAGCCAAAGCGGGCATCGCTGCCCAAAGGCATGAATCCGCAGCAAATGACGCTAGAAACTGCTGTGGGGCTGCTGGCTCTGCCGCGCACGCTCGGAGTTCACGCGGAGACAGGCGGCAAGATTCAGGCAAACCTGGGGCGGTTTGGTCCTTATGTAGTGCATGATCAGGGCAAAGAAGGCAAGGACTATCGATCGCTTAAAGGCGACGACAACGTGCTGACCATTACCCTCGATCGTGCCCTACAACTGCTCTCTGAACCCAAAGCCGGACGGGGACGCAGCAAATCTGCCAAGCCAATTCGCGAACTGGGCGCACACCCTGAAGACGGCGAACCTGTAAATATCTATAGCGGTCCCTATGGCCCCTATGTGAAGCACGGCAAGGTCAATGCTTCGCTGCCCGAAGGCGAAACCGTCGAAGGGCTGACGCTCGACAAAGCGGTGCAGGCTCTTACGGAAAAGGCAGGCACGAAGAAGAAAGGGCGATCGACTACCAAGTCCACGACCAGTAAGGCTTCGACCCGCAAATCGACCAGCAAGTCGGCAGAAAGCGACCCAGAAGAGAGCAAAACGACCAAAGCCAAAAAGACGACCAAGACGACCAGCACTAAAACTGCCGCCAAGAAAACGACAAAGTCAGCAGCGAAAACCACGAAATCTAGTGCAAAGTCTAAGGCTTCGTCCTAGCAGGAGTTTGCGCCTTGAAACGGTGAAGGATCGTGAGTTCAAGCATCGCTCAGGCTACAATTTGGGATTGCCCTTGCAAAAGCTTAGGAGCCGACGGTTGCAAACCTGGCTAAGACGATCGCTTTCCCGACAAATTGCCCTTGCGCTAGCATTGGCTTTATTGATTTTGGGCGTATTCGGTCACGTCTTTGAGGCGCGATTACTCCTCACGGGGAAGTCCTTTGCCTCAAGCCTTGCCCAAACCTCTGAACCCACTGTGCATCAGCTTGCTGAAGCTGAGGACCCTTCGCCGATGTCTACTTCTATGTCTACTTCGCTGCTGTCTCCTCAAGATCTCGATGCTATGCTGCGTGAACTTCCCGGCTGGCAGATCGAAAACGGTAAGCTGCATCGCCAGTTTCAGTTTCCTTCGTTTGTTGAGGCGTTTGGCTTTATGTCGAGCGTTGCCCTGGTTGCCGAAGCGATCGGGCATCATCCAGAGTGGTTTAATGTCTACAATCGCGTTACGGTTGACCTCACGACCCACGATGCAGGCGGCATTACGATGAAAGATATCCAGCTTGCCCGCAGAATGAGTGAACTGGCAGGCTAAATTCCCTCAACGAGAATCAGCGTGGAAAAAATACTCGTCGTTGTTCACCAGGAAACCTCTGACCCCGGCCTGGTTGAACAAGTGCTACGACAGATGGGGTATGAGCTAGATATTCGCTGTCCGGCAGTTGGTGACACACTTCCACAAACGATGGATCACCATGCTGGAGCTATTATCTTTGGCGGTCCAATGAGTGCGAACGACGATGAAACGCTGCCCTTTATCCGTACCGAACTGGACTGGATTTCGGTCGCCCTCGATTCTGGCAAGCCCTATCTTGGAATTTGTCTAGGCGCACAGATGCTTGCCAGAGTGTTAGGGGCAAAGGTTGCTCCCCACGTCGAAGAGATGCGCGAAATTGGCTTTATGCCGATCCAGCCCGTTTTAACCAGGCAAGGCCCGAGCGAACCAAACCCCTTGATTGGGCTTACCCACGTCTACCACTGGCACAGAGAAGGCTTCGAGCTACCCAACGGAGCAGAACTGCTGGCAACAGGCGAAACCTTCAAAAATCAGGCTTATCGCTATGGAGAAAACGCTTACGGAGTGCAGTTCCATCCCGAAATTACGCGATCGATGATCGACCTGTGGGTTTCTAAGGCAGGCGAACAGCTTGTCCTCCCCGGCGCACAGCCCTACGAACAGCACATTGCCGGATTCGATCGCCACGGAGCTGCCGTCGAGCGATGGCTGAGACAATTTCTGCGCCACTGGCTCCAGGACGAAGAGTTAGCGTTAGGCGCATAACCTTACCCCGTCTCCTCATCCCTTCATCTCCTCATCAAAATTCCAGCATTGCCCAATCCGGCTGCCGATAATAGCGCGTCATATCGTCAAACTTTCGCAGGTCTGCTCGCCGCACGCTGATTTCCTGAGGCGCGTCAATATCGTACCAGTACTGGTTCAAGTCGATGAGCTGCTGAGCAAGCCGATCGCGATCGGTGGTGGCTGCCGCTTCGCCGAAGTATCCTAGCGTGATGTGCGCCGTGAAATTGTACTGCTGCTCAATACCCAGCGCGATCACGTCGGGATTTTGATAAATTGTCCGACGCAGTTCAATCACCCGCTCATAGGACTCTTCATCGCGAGGCGCAAGACACACGCCCAAAGCGCGAGTTCTGAGGAATAAGCCCATGACCTGCCAGCGAATCGGCTGCTGTGCCTCCATCAAAAAGCGGCATTTATCAAAGCTTTGCCCAACTCGCTCGTGAAGCTGCGGCTCAAAGGCAGGGTCTTCGATCGCATGGTGGTAGGCACTTGCCCAAATTAAATCTGCCAGGGTGAAATGGAAGCTCTCCGGCGGCACCGGGAGCAGCAGCCCAGGTTCCAGGGTTTGAGCCGATCGCTGCTGATAATCGCGCAGAACATTGTAAAACGACTCATTTTGCGGGTCGTCTTCCCAGGGCGGAGAAATAATCGTATAGCCCGGAAACGGAGCGGGGTGGATTGTGCCATCGGGCTGACGAACAAACTTAGGAGACGGCTGAATATGCTGCACCTGCGACTGGAAAACCTCTGGCAGGGTCAGGCGTGCCACTCGATTGATATAAATCTGATAGGTATCGTCCAAGCTAACTTGCCTCGCGCTTAACTGATAGGAATCGGTATCCTCGATAGGATGGGCGATCGTCCCACAGGGGAAACTGCTTCACCGCGATCCAGGAGTGATCCAGAAGGTTTGAAACCTGCTTTCTGAAATCTAATCCCAATCCTCGATCGAGAATGGTAAACAAAAAGGTTCATCTAATACTTTCCCTACTCTACCGGGAATCTGCTCCAAAATGGAGGGCGGGGATCACGCAGTCGAGGTCGCATTCATGCCAATTTACTTTTACTGGGGCGATGATGATTTTGCCTTAAATCGGGCAGTGGAAGCGTTGCGCGATCGCACCCTTGACCCCGACTGGGCAAGCTTTAACTATGACAAGATTCCCCCCGAACAAAGCGATGGCATTACCCAAGCACTCAATCAAGTGATGACTGCACCCTTTGGGACGGGCAGCAGACTCGTTTGGCTAGTTGAGACTTCTCTGGCTCAGCGATGTTCTGAGGAACTTCTGAGCGAGCTTGACCGAACGCTTCCGGCGATTCCAGATACTAACGTACTCCTACTAACCTCCAGCAGTAAACCTGACGGACGGATTAAATCGACCAAACTGCTGCAAAAATACGCCGAAATCCGCGAGTTTGCCTTGATTCCCCCCTGGAAGACCGACCAGATCATCGAGCAGGTGCGGCGATCGGCTCAGGAAATGGGCGTGAAGTTAACCCGTGATGCGGTGCAGCTTTTAGCAGACTCGGTAGGCAATCAGTCGCGGCAGCTGTATCTAGAGCTAGAGAAACTGTCGCTCCATAGCAAATCTCAGTCGGAACCCCTGGATGAAGCGATCGTTGCCAGCCTCGTCACCAACTACACGCAAAATAGCCTCCAGCTTGCCAGCGCAATTCAGCAGGGAGATACGGGAAAAGCCCTGACCCTGGTGGCTGACCTGTTTAAGCAAAACGAGCCACCGCTTCGCATTGTGTCCACGCTGGTAGGACAGTTTCGCACCTGGCTGTGGATCAAGCTGATGGTGGAGTCGGGTGAACGTGACGATCGCGAAATTGCTCGAATGGCAGAAGTGAGTAATCCGAAGCGGATTTATTTTCTGAAGCAGGAAGTGCGATCGCTTCCCCTGGATAGCCTGAGACAAACGTTGCCGCTGCTGCTGGAGCTAGAGTTTAGCCTTAAAAGCCAGGGCGGCGATCCAATGGCAGTGCTTCAAACAAAAGTGATTGAACTGTGCCAACTGTTTGTCCGGCAGCATCAGCCTGGAACATCTCGCCCCTAAAATAATTCAAGGCATTCAGAATACCTGAATCGTTACGACTTTAGTAACCGTTAACTATGATCTCCGCGCTACGTCCCTTGTCTCGTCTGAAATGGAATCGCCAATTGCAATTTGGTTTAATTGCGACAGCTTCGGCTGTGGGTGTGCTAGTGGGCTGGGTTCCCAGCTACCACGCGCCTACGGCGTCTCTGAGCTTTAGCAGCAGTGCCCAGGCGCAATCGGTCAGCAGCGACGAAATTCAACGCTATGCCCGTGCGGTGCTGTCGATTGAACCCCTGCGGCAAAGCACCTACAACACGATCAAAAATCGGGTCGGCTATGTGCCCGCGATTCGCTGCGATGTCCCTAGCAGCCTGCAAGAACTCGATTCCGGCATTCGCCAGAACGCGATCGAATTTTGCAATAGCGCAATTCAGATCGCCGATCGAAACCAGTTGAGCATTACCCGCTTTAATCAAATCACCGCTGCCCACGAGAATGATCCGACTCTGGCAGAGCGGATCCAGCAGGCAATCCTACAGCTTCAGTAGGGAAACCCCCACCCTAAATTCCTCTCTCAGGAAGGGCGAGGGAGTTTGAATTCAACTCACGCTCTGATTGCAGCTTCGGCTCCCCTTTGCCTCTGGTGGAAGCAGGGGTTAGGGGATCAAGGGGGAATTTTCGATTCTTACAGCAGATCTCTTAAATCGACGCTTAAATCCATGCTCTTAAGGTAAATCCACGTTCTTAAGGAAAAGCGATCGTCGCCCCCTGGGTGTCAATCTGCACCCGCTGGGTTTGCACGGTGACTCCGGCGGCTGTCCAGGCTTGGGTTAACGCAGATTCGACCGCAGCAGCGCGATCGGGGCGAGTCAGTGCCAGCAAGGTGGGTCCGGCTCCGCTAATCACTAATCCATCCGCTCCCGCCGCTATCACCGCTTCCTCAACCGAGGAGTAACCGTGAATCAGGGATTGACGATAGGGCTGATGAATCTTGTCTTGAAGGGCGGTCTGGAGCCAATCCGATCGCCCGCTTTCTAATGCCCGAATCAGCAAGCCCAGATGGGCAATATTAAAAATCGCATCCTGACGGCTATATTGAGCAGGCAACACGCGCCGCGCTTCCGCGGTAGACAGCTCAAAATCAGGAATGGCAACGATCGGCACAATGTCTTGATGCCACCCAACTTCACAAATTGCCCAGCCGCCGTCTAGCTGAGTTGCCGCAAGCCGACAGCCACCTAGCAAAGCAGGCACAACGTTATCGGGATGTCCTTCCAGTTCGATCGCCAGCTTCATGATCTGTTCGCGAGACAGGGGCGATCCGGCAAGGGCATTTGCGCCGACCAGTCCACCTACGATCGCGGTGGCAGAGCTGCCTAACCCTCGCGCCAGTGGAACCTGAAGATCGATCGCCAGATGCAGCGGAGGCGGGGTTTTGCCTAAGGTTTGATAAAAATGCTCAAAGGCGTGATAGGCGAGATTGCGATCGTCTGTGGCAACGCGATCAGCTTCGAGTCCGGTGGCTGCGATCGTAAGCGGCGATTCTGTGTCCGGCAAAGCAGTAAACTGAAACCGATTGTAAAGCGTGAATGCTGCCCCGATGCAGTCAAAGCCGGGACCCAGATTCGCAGTCGTTGCAGGAACCGTAACCGTCACAGTTGAAACAGCCATGAGCAAAATGAAGATAGTCAGCAATCAGGCAGAATCAGTTTACTATTCCCCGTACCCCGCCCGAAAGGAATCCCTGGCATGAATGGCTCTCTGAACGACTCACTCAGCGTTTTGCTCAAAATCGGGCTACTGTCGGCAGCAATTTCGATCGCCATCAAATTCTTGCCTTTCCTGGAAAAGATTCCAGAAACGTCTAGCCTTGCCCTAGCTCTCGTGCTGAGTCCCTCGATCCTGATGGCGGGGCTGCTGGCTTGGCGATCGAAAAAAGTCCAGGAATAATCGCAAAAGGCAACCCTAAGAGGAATTTAGAATGCGATCGATCGCAGAAATCAACGACAAGATTCAAGCTGGGAAAGCGATCGTCTGGACGGCGGAGGAACTAAAAGCACGGGTGCAGGAAATTGGCGTGACCCAGGCGACTAAACAGGTCGATGTGATCACTACAGGTGCATTTGAGCCGATGGAGTCCTCCGGCGCGATTTTGAATCTGGGACAGACCGATCCGCCGATCAAAATTCGTCAGTGCTGGCTGGATGGGGTCGCGGCATACGCCGGATTTGGCGCAGTCGATTTATACCTGGGCGCGACGCAGATGACCGAATTCCCGGGCAAAAGTGATGGACCAGACGGAGATGAGCAACGAGAGCGGGGCGGCGGTCATGTAATTGCCGATTTGATTGCGGGTAAGGCAGTCCATCTGCGGGCAAGCGGTCAATCAACGGACTGTTATTCACGGGCTTCGTTTGAAACGACGATTACCCGCGACACGATCAACCAGTTCTATCTCTTCAACCCGCGCAATGCCTATCAAAATTTCATTGTGGGCGTCAATGGAGGCGATCGACCGCTCTACACCTATCTGGGACCGCTTCAGCCCCACCTGGGCAATGCGGTGTACTCCAATCCGGGCGCAATGTCGCCGCTCATGAACGATCCCGATTTGCAGGTGGTGGGCATTGGGACACGCATCTTTCTGGGGGGCGGTGTGGGCTATGTGGCGTGGGAAGGAACCCAGCATTTTCCGCTGCAAAAACGATTGCCGAATCATACTCCGGTTGGACCCGGTGCAACTCTTGCCCTGATCGGCGATGCCAAGCAAATGCAGTCCCAGTGGGTGCGCGGCTGCTACTTTCGTGGCTATGGTCCTTCGCTGATGCTGGGGGTGGGAATTCCGCTGCCTGTGCTAAATGAGGAAGTCGTTTTGCGATCGTCTGTCCGCGACCAGGATTTGGTGGTTCCCGTGGTGGATTTTTCGATTCCGCGTCGGGTACGTCCGACCTTTGGATTGGTCAGCTATGCCCAGCTTAAGTCGGGTCGAATTACGATCGACGGCAAAACAGTGCGGGTGGCTTCGCTGTCGAGCCTCTATCTTGCCCGTCAGATCGCGCTGGAGCTAAAGCAGTGGATTACCTCTGGGCAATTCACCCTGACCGAACCCGTTGCCTCGATTCCGATGGATCGGGCGTTTCTAGCGCAGGATCGCTGGGGTAGTCAGCTTACACTGGAGTAATTTCCTGATCAGCAGACGACGAAACCGCAGGATGACTGGATGAGCCAGCAGTTCCTACTTCAACTGAGCCAGCAGTTCCTACTTCAGCAGATTGGGCAGGAGTCATTGTGACCTGGGAAAAGCTGCTTTGCACTAGGTTTAACCGAGCCTGGGTTGAGCACATCTGCGAAAAAATGCGGTAGGTTTCCAAGTTGGGCTGCGGCACAGAATAACGCCCGGTATAACGCTGGGCCTGGTTCATATTCACAAGAGTATACTGTACGTTCTCGGTATAAATTGTGAGCGTGATGTGCAGAATTTCCAGGAAGTCAATCACCTGGCGGCACTCTTCTTCTGGGTACTGCTTGTAGTATCGAATAATCTCAGCAATTCGAGTTTCCAAGTGAACGCGAACATAACGACAAACCAGCACAATTTTCAGCAGCACAATCACCAGCAGCAGCGCGTTTCCCCTAGACAGCAGCAGAATGAACAGAGCAGAAGGTTCTTCGCCGTTTTCGGTTAACAAATAATCAATCATTCGATTCGCTGTTCGCATAAGCAGCGCAGAGGTAATAGGCTGATTATCGCGATCGCCGTATAGCGGCACCAGCTTTTCCGCAAGATGCTCCTGAAGGGTTTGTACGAACTGAGGATGATCGAGCGAAAACGTCAGATACTCCAGCAAACTTTGCTTGAATTCCTGATAGCTTAAACCCTGAATTTGCCCAATAAAAATCCGGGCAATATTCGAGTAACTAAAAGAGCCACGTCGCAGCACAATGCGCTTAATCAAATGCAGAACTCGATCGCCTAATCCCGTTGGATTTTTAAGTCTTTGCACACTGATAGAACTTTGCGACAGCGCAGTATAGCGTGCCAGATCAAACTTAAACTGCTCTCGAAGCTGTCTGGAGAGTTTACAGGCTGCCTGCCGCTGTTCGATCGAGTTATTCAGATTGGCAAATTGAGAAGCCAGTAAGTAAGACGCAAAGTGATGAGTCCAATTTTGTTTTTGCTGATCGTATCGCTCTACATAAAGCTTTAGTTCCTGGAAATCGGTACTGGCGGCAAACTCGCGCAGCCATTGGTGCAGCCGCTTGAGCGTTGGTGAGATCGAGGGGCGATCGAGAATGGAATCAGAAAAGAGTTCAATCAACTGTTGAATCAGTTCATGATTACGGCGCACATCCCAGTTATTAATCAAGATGTAGCACGCTCGCTTGAGCGTATAGCAAAATTCCTGCTTAGCGTTCAAAAAAATAATCTTATGCAGGCAGATTAAAACTTCAGTGTTCGCTGCCTGGGAATGATGAATAAAAAGATGCTTAAACTCGGTTAGAACATCACCCGGCATCCAGCTCTTCACAATGTTTAGCAGATAGTCATAAACGATCTGCTGTGCCTGCTGAACCGTATGCGAGGATTCAGAACGAGATATTTCTGAGTGTGGCGATGCTGAGCGATGGCTAACAGAAACCGCAGCCAACGGGGAATTAGAAGATTCTCCAATCATGGAAGTCAAGCGCAGGAATTGCAGAAAATAAAATGCTCTGATACTTGCCGTACTCTCAACGCTGCTGAAAATCAAAGCGGCTCAAAACCGACAGCAATTCTCCAGTGAGTACGCTGAGAGTGAGTACGCTGAGAAAGACGTGAGATGAATCGCAACCTGAATCCAGGAAGCAAGCAAAGATGGGGCAAAAAGATTAAGCAAAAACCGTGAATTATGGCAAGTTGCAGCGCGATGCAGAGGGGCACTGCCAGCACTGCAACCACAAGAGCCAAGTACGAAAAAATACGTGAGGGTATCCGTATTATTGCGTACAGGATTCATTGTAATCTGAATTTTTAAGCTGTAGTGATTTGATCGCAAAAACTTGAAAAAGCAGCAACATTGTTTTAGTTTTCGGGAAGTTTTACTTGCTTTCGATCCGATCGGCTAATCCGCCGCTACTGTGCCGCTACTAAGGCTCCAGGGAATCCTTCTCTGTACATTAGTCAAACTGGCTCGATCGCGGCATGATTGAAAACAGCAACATTTCTTAAAGACACGATCGAGATCAATCTGCCTTGAACGTTTTTACCAAGCTCAATCCTTCGGTTCGGCGCGATTTGCTGGTGCTGTTTGTTGCCGGACTTCTCTTCTGGTCAGGGTTAGCCTCCCATCTGCCGACCCTGCCACTGTATATAGAATCACTCGGCGCAACGCCTCAAACGGTAGGCATTGTGATGGGGTGCTTTGCGGTGGGACTGCTGGCAAGCCGGGAATGGATGGCGCGTTTAGCAGACAGTCGCGGACGCAAAATCGTTTTGCTGATTGGCATGGCGGCAGTTACCCTTGCGCCGATCGGCTACGTGATCGCGAATTCGATTCCGCTGTTAATGGGCATTCGGGCGTTTCACGGCATCAGCATTGCTGCCTTTGCGCTGGCATACAGTGCCCTGGTCATAGACCTATCGCCCCCTCAGCATCGCGGAGAACTGATTGGCTACATGAGCCTGGTCAACCCGATCGGCATGGCACTCGGTCCGGCATTTGGGGGATTGCTCTACGAGGGGCTGGGCTTTTCTCTAACGTTCCTCCTGACCAGTGGCTTAGGCATTTTGGGGCTAGTCTGCACAACTCAGGTACGAGAACCTCGATCAGAAATCAAACCCGATCCCTCCGGCAAGCCCAAACAGTTTTGGCAACTGCTGCTCACGCCACGCATTCGGATTCCGGCGATCGTTCTGCTGCTGATCGGTTTATCGTTTGGCGCGCTCAGCACCTTTACACCGCTCTATATTCGCGAAGTCGGCGTGAGCCTCAATGCCGGACTGTTTTACACCGCAACAGCGGTTACCGGCTTTGCGATTCGCTTTCTGGTTGGTCCTGCCTCCGATCGCTACGGGCGCGGCGTATTTATCAGCATGAGTCTGGTGCTGTACACGCTATCGATGCTGATGCTGTGGCGAGCCAATAGCGTCACTATGTTTTTGCTAGCGGGAGCCGTGGAAGGAGCCGCTGCCGGAACGCTGATTCCCATGATGGCGGCTTTAATGGCAGATCGATCCCAGCCAGACGAGCGCGGACGCACCTTTGGACTCTGCATGGTAGGCTTTGACGCAGGCATCGCGATCGCTGGACCTTTGTTTGGACTGCTGGCGACAAACAGTGGCTATCGAGGCGTTTTCGCGGTTTGCGCTGGACTGTCACTGCTAAGCATGGTGATTTTCCTGACCCAATCGAGCAAAGATCTGCGCCACTCGCTGCAGTTTGGGCTGGGTCGAGGTGGGGATTTTTATGCAGTGGATTTCCCTGGGCAAAACCAGGAATAATCATCCCTGGACAAAACCAGGAATAATAAAAAGAGGTGGCATTAACTTGTCCACCTCATCCAGTCATTCACCTACGGGCGAGGAGGGATTCGAACCCCCGACACCGTGGTCCGTAGCCACGTGCTCTAGTCCACTGAGCTACACGCCCTTGCCAAGAATTCATAGTAACACAATCAGCAGAAATGTCAAACGCCAACTTTTCAGATGATCTGAATCATTCGCCAAATTCGCTGACTCACCTGGATCAGCAGGGACAGGCACAAATGGTTGACGTTTCTGCAAAGACGCAAACCGTGCGGACTGCGATTGCGATCGGGCGAGTCAGAATGCAGCCGGAAACCCTGGCAGCGATTCAGGCAGGCAATACTCCGAAAGGAGATGTGTTAGCCACAGCGCGGATTGCAGGCATTATGGCAGCGAAACAAACGTCAAACCTGATTCCGCTCTGCCATCCCTTACCAATTCAAAAAGTCGAGGTGCAAATTATTCCCGATGCCGACCTACCCGGATTTCAGATTCAGGCAACGGTGAAAACCAAAGCTGAAACAGGCGTTGAAATGGAGGCTCTTACCGCAGTTTCCGTCACAGCACTAACCCTCTATGACATGGCAAAGGCATTGGAGAAGTCGATCGCGATCGAGTCTATCCAGCTTCTTGAGAAAACGGGCGGTAAATCTGGGGATTACCGATTAGACACAGTGGTTTAACGGACATTTGGAGCGAGAGCTGCGGTGGTGCCCTGCCGGCAATAGGGAGGTGCAGGAGCAAGCAATAGGAGTAGCGTAGCAAAGCAAGTACTGGTCAAACACTGCCAATTAAACCTGAAACCCATCTAAGGAAAGAGGGGTTTTTGTATCGGAATCTAAACATTGGAAACAGACAATAGACAAATGCTTTCCGGCAACCCCCATCTCGAAAAGCAGATTCAATTTTCTAAAGTTTAGGAGCCTCACCCGTCATGAGAAAAGTTTTCATGTCCTTTGCCCTTGCCCTGATTGGCTTATTTGCCGCCGTGGGCTGCTCTGTGGCACAAACCCCTTCCACTTCGACTGCCCCCACTGAAACTGCCCCTGCGACGACCACTGCTCAACCCGCCAGTCAGCTTGGCCCGATCGATCAGCAGTTTATGTTGGAAGCGGCTCAGGCTGGCAACGGCAATATCATGATTTCTCAGCTTGCGCTGCAAAAGGCAACCAGCGATGCAGTGAAGCAGTTTGCTCAGGCAGAGATCGACGAGCAAAATCTGGTGAAGCAAGAGCTAACCCGGATCGCGCCGACCGTGGGTGTAACGCTGCCCACTGAACCTGCTCCGAAATACCAAGCGGCAATGGCACAGCTCTCTCAGCTTTCAGGCGCGCAGTTCGACCAGGCATTTCTGAGTGAGGGCGGCATTAACGCTCACCTGGAAAGTGCAGCACTTTATCAGCGCGAAGCTGCCTTTGGTCAAAATCCTGATCTGGTTGCGCTTGCCGATCGCGGTTTGCCCATCATTAACCAGCACTTCACGGCTGCATCTGGTCTGACGAACTATCAGTTTGCTCGGGTTCCTCAGCGGTTTAACAGCGTTAACTCGGCTGGAGCGATTGCACCACAATCGGGTACAACCTCGGTTCAGTAGTAGTTTTGGCGCGATCGTGGTTTTGTGTGATGTTGTTTGAGGTTGTTTGAGCAGTTGCAGAGATCCTGCATTGCCCCCTAAATTCCCAGTCCTGAGGGACTTTGAATCCTTAAAGCAAGGTTCCGCCCAATTTCGGAACCAGGGGACAGTCCAGCGTAATTGTCGCGACTGCTCGAACAACTTCCTAACTCAAAACCTGTTGCAGGATTGCTGCATTCTCAGGGGTAATATTCCGCTCTCCATTTTCAATCAGTGAGATAAGTCCCTGACTGATTCCTGTCATTGATGCGAGTTTTCTTTGGCTCCAGCCCTTTTTGATGCGCAGATCCTTTACCTGTGATCCACTTAGTTCAACGGGATTGGAGATTTCTTCGATTTGCAAAGCTGCGTTGGTGTTTTCGTCTTCAGAGGGAGTGATTTGATCGATCGTCCCTGCTTCAGCCGTAATCCACAGGCGGGCTGCCAGCAGCTTGTCAAAGAAACCTCTGGGTTTGCGAGCGGTCATTCGCCCAAATGCTGGGGGTTGAATTTCGATCGGGTAGGATTCTGGGTCGAACTGAAGTTTCCAGCCCCGCTCGTGCAGCGTTAGGAGGTCTTCGTCCCAGTTGGCGGAAAGTCGCTTCCGGGCTTCGCTGTTGAGTCGCGCTTGCTGAACTTTTTCTTGACCGTAGGCAACCTCCATCAGGGTTTGCACCGTGAGCGGATGGCGGCGATCGAACTGAGTCTTAAACAATAGCCAGACCATGAGACGCGCAGCCCCTTCGCGATGCTGCCAGAGGCTCATGATACTTTCCAGCAGCGTCTTGGAAAGAATGCCGTGCTGATAGTGAGCAATTTGCTTGCGTCGTCCCTCTTCGTTGAGAAAATACTTTGCCCAAAGCCCGGCTCGAATCACAAAGGTAATGCCGACGAGTTCTTTGTTGCTCAGGAGGTCGTGCTGATAGTGGTAGCGAGTGCCCAGCAAGTGCCAGAGCCGTCCTTCTTCTAGGGTGAAACCTTTGACCTTGCCCTGATTGGGGTAGGAAATGAAGGTTGTGATTTTGCAGGGCTGTTTGGCGATCTCTTCGATCAGGGCTAGCTTTTGCTGTCGATTTAGGTCAGTCCGTTTTTTTAAGCCAAGATAAGATTCGATCTGGCGATCGTCAATTACGAGTTCCTGCTCCCAGGGCTTGGCAAACTGAGTCGCGCAGGCAGCATAAATCAGGTGCATACAGGCTGCCCGAATATCAAAGGTATCCACGACGGCGAGTGCGGCTGCCCCTGCCAGGGAGACTGGGTAATCATTTTCCAGGTCTTCTGTCACCCAGAAGTGAATTGCTCCCTGCCCGTTATCAATGTCTTTGGCGTAGTGGAGCTTGCCATCGGGATCGTTTTGCCAGGGGAGATGACCGCGCTGCGTCAAAATATTGCTTGCCTCCCAAATGGGCAGAGCCGAAGCCATGCGAGTCGATGAGCCATGAGCAAAGAGGTCAGGGTTAAGGTGAAGTCGCTCGGTGGGTCGATCGTTTCCTGATCGAGCGGATTTTTGACTTTGGCGAGCGGCGGTGGGCAACATCGTTTCGGGAACACTACGCGACCGAGCTTGCGTTGCCTGCTTCAAGCGAACAGCAGCAGAGTCAGAAGCCATTTGAGATTTAGCCCCCACGGGTTGAACTGGGAGGCGAAACAAATCCTTGGGTTGACTCATGTACACCATGGGAAATCCTGCTTGCTGCTAAGGTGGCTTAACGGGACTAAAACTCGATCGTCTTTTGTTTAGTAGAGAGATTAAGTTTGTGGAGGTGGGCTGAGGAGTGGCGAAGATGCCGCATTGCTCCCTAAATCCCCTCTAACCGGGGACTTAAAACTCTGAGAGCGAGCTAGATTCCTGGCAGAATTGAGAGCAGGATTCAGGATTGAGGAGGCAGTTCGGACAACGGCTAGCACTTTTCAGACCTCTCCAGGGGTTGCTTTCTACATAGGTTACTCCATATATAGCGTTTAGCAAGCTGGTAGTTGCCGATTTGTTTATATAGATAGAGTAGGGTGCTCGCCCGTTATGCCCAATTTAGGGCTAGATAGGGCTAGATAAAGTCAAGCCCCTGAGGTCGTGCCTTTCGAGCGGCACCAGAAATTTCACGCTGGCTCCAGATTCCAGGCGCGATCGACTCCCCTTGAATTGGAGTTGGAATTAAAACAAGCCGAAATACTTTTACCGTTGCAGCATCCGCTCGATTGTCGCAAACCCCTGCTGTAGCTGAGGCATATAACGAGCCGCCAGCACCCCGCCCACCATGCCAAACAAATGCCCCTGCCAGGAGATGCCGCGCCGGAAGGGTAATATTCCCCAGATCAGCGGTCCATAGAGTGCCAGGACGACGACAGCGATCGCGATCGATCCAAAGTCCTGCCTGAAATAGCCACGCGCCAGCAAAAAGCCCAGATAGCCAAAAACGACGCCGCTTGCCCCAATATGTAGCGAATTTCGGGACGCGAACAGCCAGACTCCTAAGCCGCTCACAATCCAGACGACAGCAGTCACGATCGCAAACTGATTGAACCCATTGAGCAAGACCAGCCAGCCCAGCACCAGAAACGGAACAGTATTTGCCGCCAAATGTGCCCAGGAGCCATGCAGCAAAGGCGCGAAGAGAATGCCCCGCAGTCCAATCTGAGTGCACGGACGAATGCCCAGCGCGTTAAGCCGATTTCGCAGCAAAAGCTGATCCACGGTTTCCAGTACCCAGAGCAGGACGATAAATCCTCCCAAAATCTCAAGCTGAAGCTGAATTGTTGGATCAAGTGCGATTACCCCTTCGGGGAACTGCGAAGCAATCGGCTGCATTCTGATATCAAATTTTTGAAATACGCCCTGAAGCATCATACGAGATTTGTCGTGGGTTTCCAGTGACTTCACAAAGCCAAACGGTAAATTGCAAGTTTGATAAATTGCAAGTTTGATACCGTGGAGATGCCCCTTTTGTTCCTCTCTACCGTGATTGATTCTTTCACTGTGTCCCAACCTGCGATCGACCTGGGCTGGGTGCGTGCCCAGTTTCCGGCTCTGGCGCAAACCGTGAACGGAGAACCTGCCGTGTTTTTTGATGGTCCCGGTGGCACACAGGTTTCGCAGCGAGTCATCCAGGCGATGACCCATTACCTGACTTTTGCCAATGCCAACACCCACGGCGTTTTTCTCACCAGCCAGCGCACCGATCGCACGATCGAGTCTGCCCATGCAGCAATGGCAGATTTTTTGCACTGTGCCCCGCAAGAAGTGGTATTTGGCGCGAATATGACGACGCTGACGTTTGCCCTCAGCCGATCGATCGCCCGTGAACTGAAGCCCGGAGATGAGATTGTAGTGACGCGGCTGGATCACGATGCCAATGTGTCTCCCTGGACGGCGTTAGCTGAGATCGGCGTGACGATTCGCTGGGTTGATTTTCACCCCGAAGACTGCACGCTAGATTATGAAGATTTGCAGCGTCAGATCACTGAGAAAACAAAGCTAGTAGCGATCGGCTATGCCTCGAATGCGGTTGGAACAATTAGCGATGTGGCAAAAGCGGTTGAGCTGGCTCACCAAGTAGGAGCCTGGGTGTATATCGATGCGGTTCATTACGCGCCTCATGGGTCGATCGATGTCAAGGCGTTGGACTGTGACTTTCTCGCCTGTTCGCCCTACAAATTTTTTGCACCTCATGCGGGTGTGCTGTACGGCAAAGCAGAATTGCTAAATCGGCTGTATCCCTACAAAGTCCGTCCGGCAGCGAATACCTCGCCCGATCGCTGGGAAACCGGAACCCAAAATCATGAAGCAATGGCGGGCGTAACGGCGGCGATCGAGTATTTAGCAGATCTGGGCAGAAAAGTTGACCCTCAAAGTGCCGATCGACGGGCTGCACTGGTAGCGGCAATGAACGCGATTCAGCAATACGAAGCCGATTTAGCAAAATATCTCATCGCCGAACTGCTGCAAATTCCGGGTTTACAGTTTTACGGCATCACCGATTTCGATCGCATTCAGTGGCGCACACCCACGGTCTCAATTCGGCTAAAGGGCTATCATCCAAAGCAGGTTGCTCAGGCGTTGAGCGATCGCGGCATTTTTACCTGGTCGGGCAACTACTACGCGCTGAATTTGAGTGAACGGCTCGGCGTCGAAGATCAGGGCGGCATGGTGCGAATTGGCTTAGCCCATTACAACACGACCGAGGAAATCGATCGAATGCTGGAGGTTTTGCATCAGCTTGCAAAAAGTGAATCACCATGACTCAGCCTACCCGAAAAGCGAAAGCAACCTTACCTGCCAAATCCATTATCCGATTGGGTCGATTTGCCTGGACAACAATGTGGCATTTAATGATGTCTCGGCTTGCGCCACGCGATGCGTCGGGGGCTTACATTCGTCCAGCCAGCGAGTTTAGAAACGCGATTGATACAGATTCTAATCGCCCTTATCTGCCAGCCACAGGACGCTATCGGCTCTATGTAGGATTGGGTTGCCCATGGGCACATCGAACGCTGGTTATCCGTGCCCTGAAGGGATTAGAAGATGCAATTTCGGTAACGATCGTTTCTCCTTCGCCA
Source organism: Cyanobacteria bacterium FACHB-502 (assembly GCA_014695325.1). Lineage (GTDB taxonomy): Bacteria > Cyanobacteriota > Cyanobacteriia > Elainellales > Elainellaceae > Leptolyngbya_A. Next base: position 1,120,158 of record JACJNZ010000039.1, read on the forward strand.
GAAGCAGGAGGATGGATATTTGATACTCCAGAGAATGGCTTGCAGACGTTAGCGGAATTATATCAGCAAGCTAAACCGGGATATACCGGGCGATCGACTGTTCCCGTACTTTGGGATACACAAACACAAACGATCGTGAATAACGAAAGCGCAGAAATCATCGTGATGCTGAACGATCGATTGAATGAATTTTCTCAGTATCCTGAACTCAATTTGTATCCTGCTGAGCTACGAGAAGCGATCGATTCCTGGAACGAAAAAATTTATGACGCAGTGAATAACGGCGTATATCGTTGCGGATTCGCCCAGACGCAAGCAGCCTATGATACTGCCGTGAATGAGCTTTTTACTGTTCTGAACGAGATTGATGTGGCTCTGGAACATCAGCGATATTTGTGCGGGAATCGCTTAACGCTGGCAGACGTGCGCCTGTTTACAACTCTGATCCGCTTTGATGCGGTTTACTATGGATTGTTTAAGTGCGATCGTCGCCGGATTCAGGACTACCCAAATCTGGCAGGCTATCTGCGCGATTTGTATCAGCTCCCAGGCGTGGCAAGCACTTGTGATCTGGAAGTGATTAAACGCGACTACTACGGCAATTTGTTTCCGCTGAATCCGGGCGGCATTATTCCCACAGGTTCCAGTCTGGACACTTTGCTTGCACCGCACGATCGAGCAAAGCTTAAGGACTTGTTTTAGGGAGGGTCTTGAGGATAATAGATTGCGAAACCATCGAAAGAGCCTTTAGTCAGTGAGAGTGCGAATCGTTTAGTCGCCTGTACTGAAACGATCGAGAAAGAATATTTGACGATAAATCTCAAAGTCCCCCAGGATTGGGGGATTTAGGGGACAGCGCACAACCTCTCCCACTGACCCACTATTCTTTAAGCGACAAATTCTAGAAAGTTAGAACCGTTCGGATTGCGTCACCCCGGTGCATTAGATCAAAGGCTTCGTTCACTTGCTCGATCGGCATCACGTTCGTGATCAGATCATCAATGTTGATTTTGCCGTCCATGTACCAGTCCACAATCTTGGGAACGTCGGTGCGTCCTCTTGCGCCACCAAACGCGCTGCCTCTCCAGACCCGACCTGTCACCAACTGAAACGGACGAGTGCTAATTTCCTGTCCGGCTCCCGCTACGCCGATGATCGTACTTTCGCCCCAGCCTTTATGACAGCACTCCAACGCCTGCCGCATTACATTCACATTGCCGATGCACTCAAAGCTATAGTCCGCACCGCCTTTCGTCAGTTCTACCAGATGGGCAACCAGATCGCCTTCAACTTCCTTGGGATTGACAAAGTGAGTCATGCCCAGCTTTTCTGCCAGTTCGCGCTTCTGCGGATTCAGATCCACACCGACAATCATATTCGCCCCGACCATGCGGCAGCCTTGAATCACATTGAGTCCGATGCCGCCCAACCCAAAGACGACTACGTTTGAACCGGGCTGCACCTTTGCGGTGTAAATTACGGCTCCCACGCCTGTCGTCACACCACAGCCGATGTAGCAAACTTTTTCAAACAGGGCATCTTCCCGGATTTTGGCAACGGCGATTTCGGGCAGCACGGTGTAATTGGCAAAGGTAGATGTGCCCATGTAGTGATGGATCATCTGACCATCGATCGAAAAACGGCTCGTTCCATCGGGCATCAGTCCTTTGCCCTGAGTCGATCGAATTGCCTGACAGAGATTTGTTTTGCGGCTGAGGCAGTATTCGCAGTTGCGGCACTCTGGCGTGTAGAGCGGAATCACATGATCTCCGGGTTTCACTGAAGTTACGCCTGCGCCCACTTCAACGACAACCCCGGCGCCCTCGTGACCTAGAATCGCCGGAAATAGCCCTTCGGGGTCTGACCCAGACAGCGTGAAAGCATCGGTGTGGCAAACGCCTGTCGCTTTGATTTCGACCAGCACTTCGCCTGCTTTTGGTCCTTCAAGCTGCACGGTTTCAATACTCAAAGGTTTGCCTGCTTCCAAGGCTACGGCTGCTTTCACATCCATAAATTTTCTCCTGCGATCGTTTCGGTAAAGCTTGTTTAAGCTTCTTGCATGATGGGTGGTTAAACCATTCTTTGACTATGACATATCGTTCTAAAAATTAAGGTCTGGCTAGAAATTAAGGTCTAGAAAATCAGACCGCATCAATTCCATGTGCTGATTCGTGAATATTGGTCTGAAGGCTTGGGCTGAACCGTTGGTCTCCTATTCCGATCGCCTCTGCAAGTCCTGTTTTCTAATCTCCACTGAGTATGCCAATCGATCGCCTCGCGAGAGGGCTTCTCCGGTGACGATCGGCTGATGAGCGGGGGTGTAGGCAGTGTAGCAGTAGACGATCAGCGGCTCCCCAAGGGGAACGCCTAGATATTCGCTGGTTTCAGGGTTGGCACGAGTAGATTCGAGGGTGGCGGTAATGCGATCGATCAGAACGCCATTTTGCTCTAGGGTGGGAAAGGTCATGTGCTGCTTCAGGTCTTTAGCGTAGGTTTTGCCCAGGTTTGCCAGGATGTAGGTAATATCAATGGCAACGGGAACGTCGTTCAGCAGCAGCAGTTTTTTTTGCAGATAGACTTCGGATTGATTGGGCGAAAGTTGCAGTGTTTGACGAATGGTAGACGGAGGAGAAACCGATTTAAACACAAGATTGCGAATGGAACTGGTGACACCCTGACGAAGCATATCCGCTTCAAAAAAAATCATCGGGCTGGACAGCGAATAAGTGACTTTGCGCTGTTCTTTGACAAACACGCCCTTGCCGCGCTGAGAAACGACTAAGCCCTGGTTGACCAGATTGGCGATCGCTCGTCGGGCAGTAATGCGGCTGACTGCAAACTGCAGCATGAGCTGGTGTTCGCTGGGCAACTGTTCGCCCGGTTTAAACTCGCCGTTTGTGATTTGATGACGAAGCTGCTCAGAAATTGCCAGGTGAAGGGGAATCGGCATTGAGAGGGCGATCGGGTGAGTTAAAGAGGCTGAAGCTTTGCTTGAAGTTGAGGCAAATCTTTCTGAGCGGCGTGTAGTTCAAGGGCGGGTTTTCCAGCAATTGGGTGTCGCCAGATTAGCACAGAAATTCCGTTGATGCGAGCAGGGGCAGCACAGTGCAGCGGCAGATTTTCCAGTCGGTGAGGCGGTTTAGAAATCGCAATCAGCAACAGTTGAGATAAGGCGGCTTCAGGCAGAATCAACGACCCCAGCCAGTTAAATTTTTTGATCCAGACATGCTGAGTGGACAAAGTATTCAAAACCTGAGCAATGGGGGCATTGTCTCCGCAACAGGAAATCCGAAAGTTGTTTTCACAGAGCCGCAGAATTGAGCAATGCTCGCCGCCAAGCTGAGATTCAAGAGATCGAAACGGCGCAATTCGATCGATCGCTTCACCTACGATACTTTTCATTGCTTGCAGACCATCAACGCCTGCGATATCCCAGAGGTAGGTTTTGATCTCCGTTTCTGTTCTCTCTTTCGTTCCCATTTTCGTTCTCACGCTCGTACTCTGCTCTTGGTTGGATCATAAGCTGCCAGCGTTCCCACGATCGCCTTGATTCGTCGCTTCATTCCATCCATCACGCCGACTTCCAACTCAGTGCCGATCGTGCTGTATTCAGGAGCCACTTGAGCCAGAGCAATACTGCGATTTAGAATTGGTGAAAAGGTTGCACTCGTAATCATACCGACGCGCCAGCGTTCCCCGATCGCATAAATAGGGTGTCCGGGTTCTGCGACTTCATTGCCGTCTAGCACCAGTCCAACAGCGACTTTAGGTGGGTGTGGCTTGATTGCTTCCAGGGCGGCTTTGCCAATAAAATCGGGTTTCTTCAGTGCCACTGACCAGCCGATTCCCGCCTGATAGGGCGATGTTAAATCGTCAAACTCTCGTCCGGCACTCAGCAATCCGGCTTCAATTCGGGCGCGATCGAGGGCAAACATTCCCATCGGCTGCAGTCCAAACGGTTTTCCGACAGCCATTAGCGCATCCCAAAGGGCAGACCCATCACGAGGATGCACAAATAATTCGTAGCCCAGTTCTCCGGTATATCCGGTGCGCGAAATCAGAACGGGAACGTTGGCAATCGTGCCGATCGCAAAATGAAAATAAGGCAGATCGTCGATCGTGTAGGGGGTGAATTTTGAATCAAACTGGGTGATCGATCGCAGAATTTGTCGGGAGAGCGGACCCTGAAGTGCCAGATTGTGAAGTCGATCGCTGCTGGGATCGATCGTCACCGAGAAACTTTGTTGCTGTGCCAGCCGTGCCAGCCATTCCCCGTCAGAGTCGCAGTTGCCCACATAGCGAAACACCTGCGCTGCCAGTCGAAACACAATCCCATCATCCACAATGCCACCGTGGGGATTGAGCAAACAGCCGTAGGCAGACTGCCCGACTTGCAGTTTGGTCACATCTCGCGAAAAGGCATACTGAAGCAGATTCAAGGCATCGTCGCCGCAGATCTCAAACTTTCGCAGTGCGGAGAGATCCAGCAAAACGGCTCGATCGCGCAGTGCCCAATATTCGTCTTGAATGCCGTGGTGGGCAAAGGTTTGAGGAACCCAGAAGCCGTTGTATTCTGCCAAATGATCGGTGAGCGTCTCAATGCGATCGGTGAATGCGCTGGGTTGGGTTTGTCGCAGGGGCAGCGTGGGGGAAGCTCGTCGCCCAACTGATCGCGCAAAAGTTTCGCTCCTGTCATAAATTCGCACCTGAATCGGCGTGGGATGCCAGCCATTTGCCGGATCGATATCGTCTGGACAGGAGGAACTGGCGCAGAGCAAATCGCGACTTGCCCGCAACAGCACATAGTCTCCCGGACGCGACCACGATTCGGCTGAGACGATCGCCCCGCTGCAATCTACGGCAGTATTAAAAAAGAAATTTACCGCCGCCCAGCCCGATCGGGCCGCAATGCCATACGGCTGCAAAACTCGATTAAAGTTATCGCTACAGCTTGGATGTCCCGGATAGCCTGCGTCTTCGTAGTATTGGTTGGTGCAGGCAAGCAGGAAGCTGTCGTGTCGTCCGCAGGTGTCCTGAATCACTTCAAACAGCGGCTGGAGCGTTTGCGAAAAATATTTGCCCAGCAGTCCAGCCTGAGGCATTGCCAAGCCATTCAGGGTGCGAGTCGCAGTGCTGTCCAGTTCTTCCGCATCATCGATGCCCGCGAACGCCAGAAAGTCCGAACACTGCGATCCTTCCACGTCAATGATTTGAATATACTGTCCTGCCTGCACCCTGTAGGCGATCGCCGTTCCGGGTTCAATTCGATAGTCTGCAATGACACGTCCCATCGGCTGCGGAACATCAGAGCTGATTGCAAAATCAGATTTTATCGTGTTCTTAGAATTATCTTCAGAACTATCTTTAGTTTCGAGGCGCATACATCATTACCATTACACCAAGCAATGCAATCCAGCTTCCCAACCAATCAAAGCGATCCGGCTAGCCAAACAAGATAGCCGCCCCCAATCTCACACAGACCTGCCAACAGAAAATAAAACAGCGATTGAGCCATTAGACGATCGCCACCCGATCGCCGCATCGAATCGTACCGCCCTGCCTGACACTGGCATAAATGCCTACATGACCGCTGTTGTGTTTCACGATTGTTCTCAGCACATTCACATCGTTGGACAGTTCGCCCTGCGGCAGCGTGGTCATTACACAGCGCGGGCAAGGTTCGGTAATGCTGAGCCGGACTTCATCGCCGATCGCAAGCGTTTTGCCCACCCAGTCATTTTCGACAAATCCCGTTGCGCCCTCGAGCGGTTTAACCACAAAATTTGGGCGAAAGCGGCGCGGCTCAAAGCGTGAAGTCGGCGTGATCGATTGAAACTGATCGAGTGTTGCCGTCGTGAGCAAATGCACGGTTGCTGCATCAAAAAACGTATTTGGACGAATAGCAGCATTCGTTTCGCAGCCTGCATCTGTAATGTCTTCAATATCGGGTGTATACATCTCAATGCTGGGGGCTGCTGGCGCGGCGGTTTCTAGCCTGACTTTGCGCCCAAATGCCTGAGAGAGAATTTCGTTTATGTCTGATCGATCGCCCATCACGATCGACCCATCCGGCAGCGTAATTTTCACCTGTTCCGGCGAATTGAGAGCAGCGCGACAGTCAAATAATATGCCCCACTTGCGCGGCAGCTTTGCGCTAATAATTGCTCCTGTTTCTGCATCCACCAGCGCATAGGCACGATCGCCCATCAAGCCACGCTCCATCACTTCCGTTGCGTTTAACTCCTCGCCCAGCATCGATTTAACCGGATATCGCCACATCGAGACGATCGACCCAACCACAGATTCATTGTTCATTATTAAGTCTCATTGTTAAATCCCCTTATCAAATCTCATTGCGATCGTAGAACGGTATGGGCGATCGGGTTTTTCAGGGGTTGGACGATCGCTCACACTGAGCCGAATGTATTCTCAGGCAATGCTCGCGGCAAAGGACTTTGATAAAGCTTGCGCTTCGGCGGCATTCGCTTCGGCTAAAAGCTGTTCTGCCAGTTTGCGCTTGCCTGCTGCGTCTAATTTTTTGACTTCGTTGTGCAGCACGCGCTCGTTCACGTTTTGATTCCAGTAGTCCAGAGAATCGAACCCTAAAAGAGCCAGTTTGCCTACAAATTGCCGCAGCACTTCGTTCGTCGGACCCATCACCCAGCCCGCTTTACCATCGCGCAGATAGCGTTCGATTTCCATGTCTTTCTTGAACCCTGAACCGCCGCAGGCGTGCAGCATCTTGTCGCAGACGTGGGCTACATTTTTAGCTGCTGCAAACTTGATTTGCCAGTACCAGGGCAGATAAGCCGATCGCGGCAAAGCCGTCAGATCCGCGTGGATTGACCAGTCGCACCCGTTCGTCAGATCATCCATCAGTTTGCCCATGGTGAAGGTAAACGATCGACAGGTGTTGGTATCAATAATCGCTTCGCCAAAATAATCCTGAATCGTTGGATAATCTGCGACACGCATTCCCACATCAACGTGCTTTTTGCGAGTGACGTGCCGCTTGGCAATATCGATCGCCCCCATGGCGATACCGTTCCAGCAAGCCGACGAACAGAGCAGGAAAAACGGATCGACAATTTCGTCGTTAGAAGCGGTACCGTCTCCTTTGGGTCCGACCAGGCGATCGATCGGAACCGTGACCCCATCGACTAACAGCGTTCCCGACTGGTTGCCGCGCAAACCCAGCGCATCCCATTTGTGCGGTTCTGCTTTGACTTCATCGCCGTAGATCAAAAAGCAGGACAAATCCGCGTAGTTGCCGTCAAAATCGGGGCTGGTAGTCTGGACAATGTACCAGTCAGCAAAGCCTGCCGAAGTCGTCCAGGAGGCTTTTTTGGTGACGTTCCAGCCTGCTTCAGACGCTTCTGCTTTCGAGGAAACAGGATACCAGAAGTGCGATCCGGTTTCTGGGTCAGAGTAGGACAGTGTCCCAATCAAGACATCGCGATCGAGGCGTTGAAGCAACTGCTGCAATTGGGAATTTTCATGGGCACGAAACAGAGCGGCGGCGACTGCGCCCAGGTGCATTGTGTAGCACATTGCTGTACTGGGACAGCCATAGCGGGCGATCGTTTCTACAATCATTGCCGCACAGACATGATTTTCGCCCAATCCGCCCCACGCTTTCGGCACAAATAGCCCCAATAAACCGAGCGATGCCAATGCCTCAAAGTTTTTGCGCGGGTAAACCAGATTGCGATCGGAATCGATGGCGTTGGGACGCAGTACGGTAGCACACAAGTCGATTAGCTTTGCCTGAAGCTCCTGCTGGGCAGGTGTGAGCAGCCATTGGGGGTCAAAGTCATAATCTAATCCCCAGAAGGGTTCTCCCTGCCAAACCTTTGTTCTCACCATAATTTTTCACCTTTTAACAAACGCAGACTGCACGATTGATCCTGTCAATTACCCCAATGCAAGGCTTCTGAACGATACACGACCGAAGAGCGAGAAGTCGGAGCAATCATAACAGGTCAGAACAATCAACTATTTAGAACAATTAACGATTCGACTATTGATCGAAGATTATCCTGCTGAACATCGTTGAACCACTCGAACAATGCGACGGCCGAGGACGTGAAAGACGATCGAACAGAGAATGAATAATTGGAGTGATGATTTGAGAATTAATTTGATGAACGATCGGTTCAGGCAGGATAAAGGAACACAGATGCTGCAATCTATAAGCTTTCAGGGGTACTACGCGATCGCTCACACGTCTTACAAAAAGTCATTGCCTGAAGTTCATTCCTGACAGATTGCCAAAGTTACTCAAGGATTCAGGACAAGGGCTTAGTCATGTAGCATAAACTGCTCTAATCTCCCAGATGGTTAATTAGAATACCATTTGTTATAACAAGTTAGGTTTAACATTTGGTTCAGGATTTATCGTTCCTGCGGTATGTTCATCTTTAACTCAAGATTTTGCTGATTCAAAACGCTTGGGTTTGAGCTTGTCGCGTTCGGACTTTTAATGTCTGAACTTTTAATGTTCGGGCTTTTAATGTCTGGGCTTGCAGCGTTCGGATTTTTCTAGTTTGCGATTTTGCGATCGCGTAATTAACACTTTCATCTGAGTTTTTTGTTTAGCGAATCGAGGGCTGTTCGTTCAGCCTGATTTATCGTGCCTATCACTTAAAGAGCGTGACAGCAAGAAAGAGTGACAGGATTCCCTGGTTACGCCGTGCGAATTGTGGTGTCTTGCAACGATAGTCGTTTATCCTCCATCAACCATGTCTCCTGAAGCGCAAGAATTTCTCGGCACATTCACTTCAGAGTCTTTTTACTACTGGTCTTCGGTGTTCATGTTGCTGATCCACGCAGGCTTTCTTGCCTACGAGGGCGGCGCATCGCGCACAAAGAACGTGCTGGCAACGATGGTCAAAAACCTGCTAACGCTTGCCAGTGTCGGACTCGCTTTTTTCTTCTTTGGCTGGTGGGTATACAATGCGTTTCCATTTTTCCCATTTACGGGTGGCATTTTGGGACCGTGGACTAACCCCGAACAGAGCGAAACGATCAAGACCGCAATGACCTATGTGGATGCGTCCTATCCCTGGTCGCCTGCGCTAGGTCCAAATACTGCTGATCACATTACGGGCGTGTTCTTCTTTGCGTTCGCACTGTTTGCTATGACGACCGCCTCGATTCTCTCGGGAGCTTTGATTGAGCGAGTCAAAATCGGCGCATATCTGATTCTGTCGATCATCCTTGGTTCATTTACCTGGCTGATTGGAGCTGCCTGGGGCTGGAGTGCGTTTGGCTGGATGTTTACCCGCCTGGGGTATCACGATTTTGGCTGCGCGGCGATCGTCCACGGCATCTCTGGCTTTTTCACGCTGGGCGTGCTGATGAATCTGGGTCCCCGGATTGGCAAATATGACGAGAACGGCAACCCGCGTCCAATTCTGCCGCACAACCTGCCGCTAACAATGGTGGGGCTGATGCTGATCTTTGTGGGCTTTTATGCGTTTCTGGCTGCCTGCATGATTTTCTTGCCGGGCTACGATGGAGAGACGACGATCTACGGTACGCCGATGACGCTGGCATCGATCGGAGTAAATACCACAATGGCACTCGCTGCCGGACTAGTGGGAGCTTACCTGTCTTCTAAGGGCGATCCGTTCTTTACCATCTCTGGCGGACTGGCAGGCATTATTGCGACGGGTGGCGGCATGGATCTGTACCATCCCTCGGTCGTGATTGTGCTGGCGTTTATCGCGGCTTTCATCATGCCCAAGGTGATTGTGGCGATCGAGAAAGCAGGGATTGACGATGCAGTGGGGGCAGTGGGCGTTCACGGCTTCTCTGGACTCTTTGGCTCAGTGGTGGTCGGTATTGCAGCAGCAGGCTACCCCCAGGGCGACGGCATTCCTTCGATCAATCTGGTCGGTCAGCTTGTCGGTGCGCTGGTCTGCGTCATTCTGCTGGGCTTTATCCCGGGCTATGTTTCAAGCTGGGTGCTGAAGAAATTTAACCTGTTACGCGTTCCGCCCGAAGAGGAAATCAAGGGCTTGGATATTGCGGATCTGGGCGTTGAGGGCTATCCCGAATATGCCACTACGACCTTTGTGTCGCACTTCAGCCGCAACGATGGCGCAACTGTGCCAACTCCACACAGCTCTACTGAACTTGCACCGGAATAGGGAGGCAATCCATGACCAGTCCATTTTCCACGTTTCAGGAATTCTCCGAGGCAAAAGGACCAATTTATACCTTTGCTAATAGCTCCGCTGCAATCGGCTTTTTTCTGCTCGTCTCTCTCGCGATTAGCGTTTATTTCTTTTATGCGTCGTTTGGCTTGAAACAGGAGCAATCTCCTTCTCAAACTGCCAAAACGCTTGGGGCTTTGCTGCTTGCCGGAGGAATGTCGCTGTTCAGCACGCTGTCGCAGCCACAAAAACAGCCGGATTCCACGCGCTCTACTCGCTACGAAGCCCGTTCTAATCGCCCCTCCTGGCAACCTTTTGTTGCGCTCGGTCTGATGGGCATCGGCAGCACATCGCTGGGACGCAAAACTCGTCGCAAAGTGAAGCGATCGTCCCTTCAGGGAACTGCCAAGCAATCGACCCGTGCTGGATCGAGAGGGCGATCGATCCGATAAATTCAAGTTTCAGACTTTCAGCTGGGTATAGATCGAGGAGGCATTGCCTCCTTTTTTTCGATAGACAAAACTTGGGCAGGCAAAACTTGGGCAGGCAAAACTTGGGCAGGCAAGACGAGCTTTGTTTCATTTGTCCGTTCATTCATCCAGTCATTCATCTAGCGATATCAGTGGCGAGGGCAGCATCCCGTGCCGGATTTGAGGCACAATGAATTCGGTTGAAGCGAGTTTGGGGGAAGAGACTGCCGTGAATTTTCAGTCAGTGATTGCAACGCTGCATCAGTTTTGGAGCGATCGAGGCTGCTTAATCGTTCAGCCTTACGACACCGAAAAAGGAGCAGGCACGAAGAGTCCACACACGTTTTTGAGGGCGATTGGTCCAGAACCGTGGTCAGTGGCGTATGTAGAACCCTGTCGCCGTCCGGCAGATGGACGGTATGGAGAAAACCCGAATCGGGTGCAGCACTATTACCAGTACCAGGTTTTAATCAAGCCATCGCCGGATAATATTCTGGAAGTTTATCTGGATTCGCTGCGCGCATTGGGCATTCAGCCTGAAGACCACGATATTCGCTTTGTCGAAGACAACTGGGAAGACGCAGCCGTTGGAGCCTGGGGGGTAGGCTGGGAAGTCTGGCTGGACGGAATGGAGGTGACGCAGTTTACTTATTTCCAGCAGTGTGGCGGAATTGATTGTCGTCCGGTTTCGGTTGAAATCACCTACGGGCTGGAGCGGCTCACGATGTATTTGCAGGGAGTCGATTCGATTTTTGAGATTCAGTGGAACGATCGCCTCACCTACGGAGACGTGCATTTGCAGAGTGAGATCGAAAATTCCGGCTATAACTTTGAGGCATCTGACCCGGAGCTGCTGTTCACCCTGTTTGGGCTGTACGAGAAGGAAGCAGAGCGGCTGATGAAGCTTGAACTGGTTGCACCAGCATTTGACCATGTGCTGAAGTGTTCACACACGTTTAATCTACTGGATGCGCGGGGCGTTATCTCGGTCACGGAGCGGACGCGGTACATTCTGCGGATTCGGAATTTAGCAAGACAGGTGGCACAGCTTTATTTGAAGCAGCGCGAGGAAATGGGCTTTCCGCTGCTAAAGGGTGAGCTAGCGCAAGCCGCTTAAAAAACCGTGCCGTCGCTGACGATTTGAATCGGGGGAATGCCGCCCGATCGTTTTTCTTTGGCAATTTGTCGTCCGGCTGCCCAGGTTCCACCTTCCAAGACTTTTGCCAGGGGGAGGCTTTGCTGATCAAGGTTGAGCGTTGTGCGAATGCGATCGGCAATGCGATCAAGCAGGATGACGGTGAGGGCACGCCATTCGACAATGACTTCCGAGTCTGGGGAATAGGCGGTTTTGAAGATCGTTTCGTGCTTGGGCTGAAGCAAGCCACAATCAAGGCATAGTCCCCCGTTGCGATATTCGGGAAGTCCGGTGAGCTGGTCGAGGTCGGTGATGAGAATGCCCAGCTCTTGCAAGGGTTCCAGCAGCGAATAGGTGAGCCACTGGGAAAGCTTATGAAAAGGAACGAGCTGAGAGCCAATTCCCCGATCAGGCAAGGCGGGGTGAATCCAGACATCGCCCAGATTAACGCCTGCGATCGTTTGTCTGCCAGCCCAGATTTCGCTGAAGCCCGCTAAGACTGCCTCAAAGACGCGATGAGCCGAAAGTGGGGGCTGGGAGGTCTGAAGCAAATAATCGACCAGATTGCCAGGGCGCGGCGTTTCTGTGCCAAATAAACTCGGAGCCTGGTGAAGAGCATTGCCGAGCTGGTGCATGAGGGCAAGCCGTCCCTCAACCCCGACGAGCGGGTTATCTGCGCTGATTTGAAATCCTGCCGCAAATTGGGATTCGCTCAAATTTTGCAGACCGATCGCATCTGCCTGAAGTGGATGGGCAGGATCGCTGGAAAAGCCACCCGATGTGAATAAGTGAAAGCTGGCGACTGCTAGCCCTTCCGATCGCTGAAAATCCTGACCGGTTTCTGCTTCGCGATAGCGCCAGTCGGCTCCTGCGCCGGCATCAAGCAAAACGCTGGTAATTGCCAGATCAAACTTTGCTTTTGCGCGTTCCAGAGGAGTTGCATCGGTCAGCAGACGATCGAGAATTGCCGATCGCGCAACGCCCCCTGCTTCAAAATGTCGCCAGCGACTGTGGAACGGCACATTAAGGTCGGGATAGTTGGCTTGCATCACTCGAATCACATAGTCTGCGGCAGAATCGAGCTGAGTCAAATCGCAGCGAAAATGGTCGAGCTGGTCTTGAGTTGCCAGATTGAATAGAGTACCGCATCGATCGCGGATTGCCTGAGTCGATCGTAAATATTGAATGACGGTTTGTTCGGTGGGGGGAAGTTGCTCTAGTCCGATCATCAAGCCTTTTCCTTCAGCCTTAGGGGGTGGGGGTTCGGGTGCAACGAGTTCGAGGATTATTTTGTGCCGTAGAGCCGATCACCTGCATCGCCCAGACCTGGAATAATGTACCCGTGTTCATCTAAGCGTTCATCGATCGAGGCGGTAAAGACCGGTACGTCAGGGTGCTGTTCGTGGAAATGTTGAAGGCCTTCCGGGGCTGCCAGCAAACAAACAAACTTGATCGAGGCGGGGTTGGCTTCTTTGAGGCGATCGACAGCAGCAACGGCAGAGTTTCCGGTTGCCAGCATCGGATCGACCACGAGCATATCGCGCTGTTCAACATCGGGCGGCAGCTTCAGGTAGTACTCGACGACCATCAGCGTTGAGGGTTGGCGATAAAGTCCAATATGTCCCACTTTTGCGGTAGGAATCAGCTCGATCATGCCGTCGAGCAAGCCCTGACCTGCCCGCATAATCGAAACTAGCACCATTTTTTTGTCTGCTGCCAGCATCGGGGCCTGCATGGTTGCCAGTGGGGTTTGGATTTCCTCTTTTTTCAGAGGGAGATCTCGCGTCACTTCGTAGGCAAGCAGCATTGCAATTTCCTTCAGCAAGCGACGGAAATCTTGAGTGTGGGTATCGGCTCGGCGCATCAGGCTCAACTTATGCTGCACCAGCGGATGGCTAATCACAGTCACGTTTGCACTCATCGCGTTTGCACTCATCGCGTCTGCACTCATCGCGTTAGAACTCATCGCGTTTATTTACCAGGCAACTCAACCCTGCTCTTTTTCTTGCCAATTCTTGCCAAAATTCCTGAAAGCAAAGTTTTTGAAAAGATTTGGAGTCTTTGAACGGATAGAAATCGAGCGGTTTCGGATACTACAATACGATACATCTCTCTAGGGGGTATTACGCGCAGCCATGACCGATCGCCCAACCCAACCCAACTCTAATCCGTCATCTCGCAAATCCAAGCATATTATTCTGACTTCGCATCAGGCTCAGAATACCTCTGTCGCCCCGATTCGCTGGGGAGCAGCAACCCCTCAAGAACGCGGTCCCATCATTGGCTCAATTAGAAGCCAGAAATATCGCAACGTGATTGGTTCCCACGCAGGCTCTTATGGTGTTTATCGTGCCCTGGCGGTCGCAAGTGGCGTGCTTGACCCGATGCACAAAGCAGACTTAACCAATACGGCTCCCACAATGGAGATTGGCCCGTTTCCAAGCTGGAGCAATCCTGACAAAATTGTGTCGATCGATCCGTTTGGGGCACTTGCCGGAGAAGCATTTGGCAATTTTGGCTCTGATGAATACGATATTCTGCCGACGATCGCCATCACCAAGGCACATATCAACATTCCTGAACTCAAAGAAGAAATGGCTCAGGGACGGTTGCAGGCAGACGGTCAGATCCTCAAAGCCGATGCCAGCCTGCTGGTGACAAAAGCGGCGCTCGATCCCGTGTGGTATCTGCCGGGCATTGCGAAGCGGCTAAACATCGACGAATGGGATCTGCGGCGAGTGCTGTTTCAGCAAACGGGCGGAATGTTTCCTGAACTTGTTACCCGTCCTGATCTGCACGTTTTTCTGCCGCCGATCGGCGGAACGACCGTGTATATCATTGGTGATCCGACAGCAGTGACCAATCCCGATTGTCCTCTCGCGGTGCGGGTGCATGACGAGTGCAACGGCTCGGATGTGTTCGGCTCGGATATTTGCACCTGTCGTCCTTATCTGGTTCACGGCATCGAAGTTTGCATTCAAACAGCACAGGAAGGCGGCGCAGGCGTGATCGTTTATTGCCGCAAAGAAGGGCGGGCACTGGGCGAGGTAACGAAATTTCTAGTGTACAACGCCCGCAAACGTCAGGAAGGCGGCGATCGAGCAGATGCCTACTTTATGCGAACCGAGTGTGTCGCCGGAGTGCAGGATATGCGCTTCCAGGAATTAATGCCCGATGTGCTGCACTGGCTGGGCGTTACGCGGATCGATCGCCTCGTCTCGATGAGCAACATGAAATACAACGCCATTACCCATTCCGGCATTGAGGTCGTGGAACGCGTCCCGATTCCGCCCGAACTGATTCCCGCCGATGCCCAGGTCGAAATCGAGGCAAAGAAAGCATCTGGCTACTTTGCAAAGGATGAAGTGCTGACTGAAGAAGAACTGGCGGAGATTAAGGGGCGATCGTATTAATTGGAACTCAAAATCTTTATCGGGCGCGGATGGCCTGGCAGTTAAACGCGGCTTGCAGAGCGAATTCCAGCCAGGGACTCTGTTATCCTAGCGTTAGGGATTCTCATGCCTAATCTGGGAGTTGCTTTTGACCGTCGATTGATTTGTTCCTTTGGCTTTTCTCTATGGCTACTTTTTTTGATCTGATGGTAAAAGGCGGTCCGGTGATGATCCCATTGATGGGATTTTCAGTGGCGACGATCGCCTGCGCACTGGAGCGGGCTTTGTTTTGGTATCAGCTTCAAAGCAAAGAAGACCGGGTAGTGCATGACGTGCTGACAGCCGCAAAATCTAGCCTGGATGATGCGCGAGGGATTGCTGAAAGAACACAGAATTTGCCGATCGGTCGATTTCTGCTTGCTCCGCTGCGGCTAAAGCAACCCACCCCCGAAACCTTCCGGCTGGCAATGGAAGCGGCAGGCGAGAAAGAATTTGCCCAGATGCGAAAAGGAGACAAACTGCTGGAAACGACGGTGGCAGTTGCGCCTTTGCTGGGGCTACTGGGAACCGTGACGGGTCTGATCGTTACCTTTGATAACCTGAATATTGGTGGCGGAGGCGGGACAGAACAGGCAACCAAAGCCGCAGGTGGAATTGGCGAGGCACTGATCACGACCGCAGCCGGGATGATTGTCGCCATTATTGCGCTGCTGATCTACCGAGTGATGGCCAGTTTCCAGACGCATCAGGTCGATTATTTCACCGAAGTGGGAACCGAACTGGAACTCATTTATCGGCAGATCTGGTACGAGCCTTCCCAGGCAAACGCTCCGTATTTGCTGCCTGCGGCTCACTCGGCTCCTGCTTTGCCCAACGACGGAAGATGATCGAACTAAGCAGATATGCGATTTAAACGAAAGCACCGCAGCGGCTCGCTTCCAGAAGTTAATCTTGTGCCGATGCTGGATGTGCTGATGACCGTGCTGACATTCTTTATCATCGTGTCGATGACGTTAGCCACCCAGCAGGGCGTACAGGTTCAGCTTCCATCCAATCAGCCCGCCACGCCTGCGGAACCCCAGCCCGAACCGCTCATCGTCCAGATGCAAGCCGAGAATCAGCTTTTGTTAAACAATCAGCCGATCGCCAAAGCAGAGCTACTGCCCAACATCCAAGCCTATCTAGAGAAAACGCCCAAAGGCGCGATCGTGCTCCAGGCAGATCAGAAGTTGTCGTACGAGCAGGTGATTCAAATACTGGGCGAAATGAAGGATGTAGGCGGCGATCGCGTGTCGCTGGCGATCGAGTAGCAGAATCTTACCCAGGCAAAACTCCAGGCAAAAACTTCAGGCAAAAACTCCAGGCAAAACGATGCGGTTTAAAAACAAACGATCGGGGGCACCACTTCCAGAAGTTAACCTTGTGCCGATGATGGACGTGCTGATGACCGTGCTGACGTTCTTTATCATCGTGTCGATGACGCTGACCGGACAGCAAATTCTCAATCTAAATCTACCGCGAACGAGCGGAGCCGGGGCAGACGGAGAATCTGCCAAGCTAAAGACCCTGGTGGTTGGACTGAACGCCGATCGCCAAACAATTATCAATAATCAACCTGTGAGTTCCGATCAGCTTGCTCAACAAATGCAGCAGTTTCTCTCTGAAAACCCAAACGGAGTAGTGCTGCTGAAAGCCGATCGCGAACTAACGTACAATGCAGTTGCTCAACTGCTCAAAACAATGCAAGGAATTGGCGGCGATCGTGTTTCTTTGGCGATCGAGCGGAGGCCAAATTAGCCCAATTCGCACAAATGAATCCCCAATTCAGACCAATCCAGACCAATTCATCGAACAAATTAAACAGATGGTTTTAGCGTTGCTGCTCCAAATGTCGCGTTGAATAGACGACACCAAATCGCCGCAGATTTAAACTCATCAAGCTTTACGTTATCGGGAATGTCATAGCTTTGCGCGCCGCTATAGCTTTTGAGCGGAGCCAACAGAACGTAATCCCCTTCATTAATTGGAAAAGCAGGCGGAACGGTAGAACCAATCACATCGGGCGATCGATGCAAAACAACGAATAAATCGGGTCCAAAAGTTGAAGTTTTAAACGCTTGATCCAGCTCTAGAACTCGTTTGCCGCTCTGGTTTGTAATGCGAACAGTGCCCTGGGTAGGATGTTCGCCAGCAACAAAACTGCCAGAACTCAGGATTAATTCCTCGCTTGCCTCAGGGGTTGGGCTAGGAGGATTTGCTGGAGAAGAAGCTGCCTCCCCGCCAGGAGAACCGTTTTGATTCAGGCGCTCTGAGGTCGGGGCAGGAGCAGATTTTTGAGAAACTGATTTGCTGGCACAGCCTGTAGCCAAAACTGCCATAAAACTTGAGCCAGCAGCCAGGACAAAGCGACGAGATTTCATATTGCTTCCTGCTTTTGTTCTCAACAAGGAATTAATTAACGTAACTGCACAAACGATCGGTAGCAGCCAAAAGGGTCTGTCAAAAGGGTCTACAGTCAGCACCACCTATACTCCGTAAACGCTCTCAGAGAATATTTTGATCCGATGTGCTACATTCGCCCCCAGGGTCAAACCTCGTTTAGGACAGCCCTTCAGGGAACCTATCCGAGGAGAGTCCATTCGATCAACAGAGCGAGATACGGTATTCATAATGCGCTTTTCTCGACCAACCTTGTTTCGACTCAAATTTTCCCGGCTTAAAGTTCGGATGGTTGCCTTTTTCGGTACGCTTCTGGCGATCGTCTCCCATCCCAGCCTAGTGTCATTGGCTCTCGCGCAAGCTCAGCCCAGCCTTTCCACGCCCGACCAAACCGTAAACTGTGAAATTTTGATTGTGGGCGGCGGACTAGCCGGAACTGCGGCTGCCTATGAAGCTTTATCAGACGGCAAAACCGTATGTCTGACTGAAATTACCGACTGGCTGGGCGGACAGCTCACTGCTCAAGGCACTTCTGCCCTGGATGAGGCACAGCGACAGCGATCGCTCTTGTTCTATCCACGCGGCTATCTGGAACTACGGCAGCGCATCGAGCAAAAATACGGCACGCTCAATCCGGGGGACTGCTGGGTGAGCGAATCCTGTTTTTTGCCCGAAGACGCGGCAGAAATTTTGCAGTCGATGCTGAAGGAGGCCGAGCGGCAGGGCAAAGGAGAGCTGAAATGGTTTCCTGCCACCGTGGTAAAGGATTTGAAGCTGAGTGCAAATGGCAAGCAGATCGAGCAGGCGATCGCCCTCCAACACCGTCCTGCCCCCGGTCAGCCGCCGCTCAATACTGCAACCCTTTCGCAGACAATCGAGGATGCCTATCGCTACGAGGATTCCGATCGGTTTCAGAAAACAGTGATTTCCTTTGTGCCTTTGGCAAATCAAAATCGCTGGTTTGTGATCGACGCGACGGAAACCGGAGAACTGGTGGCTCTGGCAGATGTGCCTTACCGACTGGGAATTGATCCGCGATCGTACCGCAATCCTTCCTCACCCAGTGAAACAAGCGATCCGTACTGCACCCAAGGCTTTACCTATACCTTTGCAATGGAGCAAACTGAGAATCCGCAGCCCCAGGAGATGCCATCGTTTTATCCGCAGTATGCCCCTTATTACAGCTACGAGCGAGATAACGCCAACTTTGATTATGTGTTTACCTATCGGCGCATTCTCAGCCCGAAACCACGTAGGGAAAAAGGTCGCAACGGTGTATCAAATCCAAAACCGGGCGATATTTCCATGCAGAACTGGACGTGGGGCAACGATTACCGTCCGGGAACGGCTGCGGATAATTTGATTTTGAGCCGCGATCAGCTTCAGCAAACCGGACAGCTTCAACCCGGTGGCTGGATGGGCGGACTGCGATCGGACACGCTGCGAAAGGGCGAGGAGAATGCGCTCGGTTACTATTACTGGTTGGTCGAGGGCACAACAGATTCTCAGTTGGGGAATGGCAAGAAGCAGCCCGCACCCAATCACCGCTACCTGAAGGGCTTCGATGCTCCGATGGGAACAGCGCACGGACTGTCGAAATATCCCTATATCCGCGAGTCGCGCCGGATTGTGGGTCGTCCGTCCTACGGAGACGAAAACGGCTTTATGATTTCAGAAATTGATATCTCTCAGGTAGACTACAACGATTCCTACTATCAGCAAACCCTACCGGACGCGATGTATCGACAGTTGCGGATTGCCCTGGCAGGCCTGGGAGCCACCAACGCGATCGTGGAAGATACTCCTGCGAACCAGATTCCACGCCGGACGCGATCGACCATTTATCCTGATGCGGTGGGCATCGCTCAGTATGCGATCGACTTTCACCCCTGCATGACGCTTTCGCCGCCCGAAACCCCCGGCAACACCGAACGCGAAGGAATGCGGCGGGCACACGGTTCAGCTTATCCGGCACAAATTCCGCTGCGAGCAATGATTCCGCAGAAAATCGATAACCTGATCGTCACAGGCAAGAGCATTGCCACCAGCTTTATTGCTGCCGCTGCCTATCGCGTCCATTCCTTTGAGTGGTCTGCCGGAGCCGCCGCCGGAGAAACTGCCGCTTATGCCCTGGAAAAAAATCTCTTTCCTTACGAGCTGGTAGACAATCTGCCCCTGCCCGAACCCCAGCTTGCGGAACTGCAAACCCGCCTGCGGGCACGCCAAAACCCGATCGCCTTTCCAGATACCTCGATCTTTAATTTGGATTGGGACGAGTGGCGCGTCTGGTAAATGGGGTCAAAAATTTGGCGTTGCTGAATTTGAGTATGATTCGCCCCCCTAGCCCCCCAACTTTGGGGGGAACTACTCCTCAAGTCCCCAGCATTGGGGGATTTAGGGGGCGATGCAGGAGCTCACTTGGGTTCTTCATATTTCGATTCAGCCACGCCAAAAATTTCAGGAATTATTGGGCGATTATTGGGCGATCGTCACCGTATAGCTCAACTGAAACGGATTAAACGTGCCAGGCGTCTTCGGACTACCGCGCAGCACCACCTCATAGGTTCCAGCACGGGGAAAGGTCACGGTTGCGCTGGGAAGATTGTCTCGCCCGGCGGCAGAGGTCGCCCGTAGAGCAGGCTGCTGAATTGGTCGATCGCCTGATTGTTGGGGCTGCGTGTAAATCGACAGGGCACAGTTGCAGTCCGAAAGCGGGATTGCCTGTCCGCCGCGTTTGACTAAGGCAAACCAGACCAGGCTGGGCGTACCTGCACGAGGGCGATCGTTCGGTTCAATGTGAATCGTCGCGCCTACGTTTCCGGAGGTTTCGACTTGATGAGCCGTCACGGGCTGAAAGCCGATCGCGCCATACAAAGCAGGAGTAACCGTCAATGCCAGTCCCAGAATCGCGAAGACCCGCTTTGAGGAACGGTTTAAGGAAAAACTATTTGGTTGGATCGGGTGGAACATAAAACTTCTCTAACGCAAAAATAGACCACAGCCAGGAGCAGCGCAGCAGCAGCACGAGCGCCACCGTGGCTCCCAGTCCAATCGTCCAGCCCCAGTTCCAGGCGGTTGGCTGCATTGCACCCAGAAACTCAGAGCCGACGGTAATCGTATGAACGGCTACCAGAATCAACGCCGGAATCGACAGCAGATGAATCGATCGCCACAGTTTCCCCAGTTTTTGCTGGGCACGATCGAAGCTGGTTATGGCAGCAGGTAACATCAGCAGCAGCGCAATCCCGCCCAGGACAATGCCAATTTGATACGGAACGGGCATAAAAAACAGCGCGTCAAAATTCCACTGCCAGGAATGCTCGATCATGTGCAGGCTATGCGCCAACGCCAGCAGAAATGCACTCACGCCCAAGACACGCCGATAGCGCAACAGCGTTCCCCAGAGCCGAGCGAGCGGACGCGCCGCCAACGCCAGCATCAAACAGACGATCGCGCCATACCCGGTGTAGTCGGTCATGATATCACCTGTTCGCATCAGGGTGAGAATACCAATCAGCAGCGTAATCCAGCCACCCAACCGAAATAGCTGACTGCGGCGATTGGCACTGATTGATCCGATCGACACCCCCACACCCACCATCATCGGCATTGTCCCCACTCCAAATGCCAACAGACTTGCCATGCCGTACCAGAGGTTGCCGGTTTCCGCTGCTTTGATTTGCGCTGCATACAAAAACCCGCAGGGAATCAGCCCCCACACGCTGCCCAGCAAAAACGGTGTACCCCAGTGCGAGCCAAACGACAGCTTCACCATGCTCTGGCTGAGGCGATCGTGCCATTTTCCCTGAAGCAAAGGATGCAGAAACGGCAGTTTGGGCAGCAGTCCCGGAGCTACCTGACCCAAGCCAAACCAGATCAGTAAACTTCCAGTCAGCAACGCCATGCCACGCCGCAGCAGACTGCCTACACCAGCCATCTGTCCGCCCGCAATCAAGACCGACCCCAATGCGCCGATCGCCCCGCCAACCAGGGCATAGCTGAGAATGCGTCCCAGGTTGAGCAGCAGGTGATAGCGCAGCTTTGCTCCCCGCGAGGTTCGAGCTGTATCTGAAAGGGAAAACGCTGCCGCGATCGGACCACACATCCCAGCACAGTGTCCGAAACTGCCGAGAAATCCAAGGCTGGCAAGCAAAAGTAAATCGAGCATGGATTTAACCCACTGCCATCCCAACAACGCAAATCTGATCCAGCAATTCCGGGGTTTTCTGATACGTCAGCATCATGCCCTGATGACAAAAACAGTCGGCAGCCCGCTGAACATCCTGGATGGCGGCGATCGTCCCACCCAAATCGTGATGAATCATGCCCTGACTAAGCAACCCCCGACTAAGCAACGCCTGAGCAGGGCCAGGAGCCAGATTGATTACAAACCAGAGCAGGAACATTAGAGAAAATGCCGTCAACGCGAAATCACGCTTCACCAATCGACCTCTCGCCCAAAAGTTGCACTCCCCTATCCTCGTGGAGCGTAAACCCGATTGTCAAAAGACAGGCTGTAAAACTTATCGGGGACTTTGCACAAGGGCGAAACCGAATTGCAGATTTTTGGGTAGCAGCGAAAGCAACAAGAGTTTACTCAATCGCAGAGCGGAGTGCCGGATATGGAAAGAGGGCTTGAAACCCAGACTGTCGATCGGCGATTGGCTCTGAGGCGTAATTCCACAGGCTTTCGTAATAGAAAAACGATACGCCCAAGCCGCGGCTCTGCGATGCCCGCACCTGCGCCTGGATTCGCTGCATCGAGACTGGATTATTCCTCAGCCCAGTTAAAATGCCAATTCCTGTAGGAACTTTTCGCTGGGTTTCCTGGATTTCGGAACGGTTAATTTGCTCCAGAAAACTTTGTAAGTCCGATCGATACACCTGCACAATCAGTTCATCCACCAAATTTTGCCGCACCCACGCGAGCCAATCCTGTAAGTGGAGCCGATAAGCAAAATCATAATAATTCGGAGAAACCGAAAACACTGCCTGAGGGTTCCGCTCTTTCACGGCTTTGTGCAGTCTGGTCATGAATGCCGTAATCTTATCTGCTCGCCAGCGAACCCATGCCGCATCTTGAGGATTACTTGGAGGAGCCTTCTTTGTTTCCTGAGTGTAGAGGGCGATCGTGTAATCGTCATACCCAAACTCAGCAGGCAAGCTCATGTGGTCATCAAACTGAATGCCATCGGCATCATATTGGGTAATAATTTCCAGCACCAGACTGGTAATGAACTGCTGCACCTCTGGACGAAACGGATTGAGCCAGACCACTTCACCCGCCGCACTGATCGAAGTTTGACCCCCATCTCGCTTCTGGGTCAGCCAGTCGGGATGCTGTAATGCCAGCTCTGAGGTGGGAGGAGCCATGAAGCCAAACTCAAACCAGGGAACAACCAGTAACCCTTTTTGGTGTCCCTGAGCAATCAAATCTGCAAGAATATCCTGTCCCTGCAATCCCCGGTAAACAAAATTTTGAATGCCTGCCTGCCTGACCACCGCACTGGGATACAATGCATAACCCGCATTCCAGACAACTGGATAGACAGTGTTAAAGTTTAACCGCCGCAGTTGCGCCATCGCATCTTGAACTTTGGCTCGATCGCGAAGGACGATCGTATCGTTGGTCGTGAGCCAAACTCCACGAATTTCTGAACGAAGCGGTTGAACGGTTGCCCCCGGAACGGTACTCACCAGCAGCACGGTCACCAATGACACCACAAAGAGCAGGGCAGGCAATACCCGAAGCCTCGATCGGGTCGCGCCGTTGCCGTATGCCTTATACCGTAAAGCGATTACCCTTTTGGGAAACTGCCGGGCGATTGACTGTAAGGCAAGCAGGTGTCGCCAGTGGTCAGGGATTAAACGTACTTTCATCAGTCGAACCTGGAGTGAGCGAGTCAAATACACAGATACATCTACAACAGATTTATCTGCTGGTCAGCTTGACTAGCCCTATAGTTTACTCGCAGTTGCGCTACTCTCACCATTGCCCCTGAAAAATGCGATCGCCGTTGATCACTGGTCAAGTTCCTCCCATTACCGTTGATAGTCAGATGGTATCTGAACTGCTTTAATGGCAGGACTGGCTTAAGCTTCAGCCTTCTTTAGGTAGATGAAGGAGAATGCTGTCCAAGTCTAGCTTCATACTGCTTAAACATTCTGCGAAGTGGATAGGAGCAAGATCCCCAGGATGAGGACGATCGCCATTCCGGTCAGCGCACCGTAGGAGAATTTGAGCCAGCGATTTTTCCAGAGGGGACGATCGAGTTTAGGGTTCATAGGAGCGGGGGTAAGGGAGAGAAGGAAGGGAAGCGTAAATTTTTCTGTACAGAAGCTTGATTCCTGGCAGGATTATAGTACATTTGTATGGTTCTTATTTGTGGTTCTTGAGCCACTTTAAGCCCATGGTGCAGCAAATTCTCCGCCTGTTTGATACTTCTCTTATTGAAGAATTGCATGAGAAACTGCATGAGGAACACGCTACGAAACGCACTGAGGAACAGCACACTGCCGGACAGACTTTGCTCGAAGAAACACAGCAGCTTTTCCATTCTGACGGCTCTGAAGCTGAGCTAGTTGCCCTAATTCAAAAAGCGATCGACGCGATTCATGAGCTGTGTGACTAAATACACAGGAATCTTCGAAAACATCTAGCAAAGACCCATCCCGCAAAGGCATCTAGGACATGCAGCAAAAACAGTTTCTAGGATTCTTCCTTTGCTGCCTCTGCTTCCAGGGTTTCCTGAAGGTAAAGCTGAGCCAAGCGATCGTATATTCCTGCCCCAATATACATCGGGTATTTGTGCGATCGGCTATAGACCCAGACCAGTTCACCAAGCAGGTAGATTCTGACATCTTCTGTCCATTTTTTGCACTGAGGCATGAGCGACGTTGCCGTTTCGAGAGCATCAGTCCACCGCTCAAATTCCTGAGAGTAGCGGGGTGTAACAACCTTGAACATCCAATATCCTGTCGAGGGTAAACGCGATCGATTCTTCCGATTGATAATAAGCCGATTATATCCCTGTCTCAAGCGGAGCTAGAGGGAGAAGCTAGAGGGAGTTTGAGCAGTCGTAGCGTCCTGCACTGCCTCCGTTATTTCCCTTTCTTGTTATTGCCCTTTCTAATTTCCCTTGCTATCAGAGTTACGCTCAGATTCCTTTGTAGGCTAAAACCTCTTTAGCAGGAGATCGATCGCCCGTACAGGAAATGCGTCTGGGGGCATTAATGAATATGATTTCAAAACCGAGGCTTTGATAGAGATTCAGAATGCGATCGGTCGCCTGGTTGGAGGCAACTACAGGTCCAGGATGAGCCGCTAACCATTCGGCTAATCTGACCTGATCCTGCCACTTAAAATCCTGAGCACTGTAGCGAGTAAATTTTACGTCGTAGGGCGGGTCAGAATAGATAAAATCGCCTGGAAGAATGGGAATTGCAGAAAAATCGCTGCTGGTAAACTGCCAGCTTCTTAAAACAGAAGCGTAACTTGTGAAATCCCTGATGTAGTTAATGGTTTTGTAGCGTCCGAACGGAACGTTAAACTGATTGCCATTATTGAAGCGGCACAAGCCGTTGTATCCCGTACGATTCATGAAGTAGAACAGCTTTGCTGACTCTGAACTGTTTGCCTGACCGTCTCGAATCAATTGATTAAACCGTTCTCGACATCCGTAGTAATACTCCGCGCTGTTTTCTAATGGAATATCAATACAAAGTCCCTTTTGCAGCCAGCGATAAAAGTTAATCAAATGCAGATTGTGGTCATTTAACACGGCCTGCCGGGGTTGCAAACCCAGCGCAACTGCCATCCCTCCCACAAACGGTTCTACAAGTCGCTGATGCGAATAGGGTTGCCAGAAATCCATTAGCATCGGCACAAGCCATCGTTTACCGCCAGCCCACTTCAGTGGAGGATTCAGGAGTGGGGGATTGAGGAATGCTGGACTGGCGTTTGCAGTCTTCACGAATGCTGATGCTCCTTAATCGATCGCGTCAATCGAATCAATTGTCTAAACAAAATCAGGGGATCAGTACGACAGATCTACTCAAATTGTATAGCAAAGCCTGAAATTCAGTCATCCGGGAGAAATTGAACGAAAACGCTTCATCGATCATTTCGGATAGATTCGATCGCGCAGTTTATCTGCATTCATCAAACCCTCAGCCTTGTTTTGTACAATAAACAAAGTCCATTGCCCGATTATTATTTGTTCCATGCAAGACTTTTTAAATAACGTTTCTCGCTATCCCCGCTATCTCATTTCATTTTCGCTGGGCGTGCTGCTGACGATGTTCAGTCCGCTGGTTCCTCTGTTTAAGCGTCCGGTCACTGCCGTGGCAACAGTTCTTTTTCTGTTGGCTGCCCTGACGTTTCTTGGCTTGACTTTACGTGCCATGCTGGGATTGAGTCCTGCTTAATGTCCTGATGCTTGATGTCTTGAAGTATCCTGAGCCGCTCCAGGGAAAAGCAGATTATTTCTTGAAGCCAAAATACATTTGCCCAAAGAGGCATCACGATCGCAACTGGCATCCGCTAATCTTGAGCAGAGCCTGAGCCGTGCAGGGCAAAACTGACTGTCGCGAACTATTGGGAGGAGAACTATGGCTACTGGTCGTCGGGTTGCCCGCGTGTCGGAACTGATTAAGCGGGAGGTCAGCCAGCTACTCTTTAACGGAATTAAGGACGATCGCGTCGGGCTCGGCATGGTCAGCGTTACAGATGTCGATGTATCGGGCGACTTGCAGCACGCCAAAATCTTTGTCAGCATCTACGGATCGGACGAAGCGCGAACCGCAGCAATGGCAGGGCTAAAGTCGGCAACAGGCTATGTCCGCAGTGAGTTGGGACAACGGCTGAGCCTAAGACGCACCCCTGAAGTCATCTTTGTCGAAGATCGCTCGATCGAGCGGGGAACGAAAGTGCTGTCGCTGCTGAATCAGCTCAGCCAGGAGCGCAAACCAGACGATGAGGAGGCGATCGGGGTTGATGATCAAGCCGTCGCTCTTAACGACGAACTCGACGCGCAATACGACGCGGATCTAGAACTCGACGACGATCTTGAAGACGGCGAATTCGACGACGAAGACGAACTCGAAGACAAGGACAGCCAGCCTTGACAAAAACAGGTCTACTGTCGGCTCTGCCCGACTGGGAAACTTTATCACTGCGGCAGCAAATCGCCCAGATGATTGTCGTTCGCGCTTCTGGGCATTTGTTTGACCATCAGATTGAATATCCTCAATGGGAAGCTCCGCATGCGGTGCTACAGCGATCGATTCAAGAGTTGGGCGTGGGCGGCGTGATTTTGCTGGGCGGCAGTGCGGCAGAAATCGGCTTGCGAACTCAGCAGCTTCAGGACTGGGCAGAGATTCCTTTAGTGATTGCGGCAGACATTGAAGAAGGGGTTGGACAGCGCTTTGCCGGGGCAACCTGGTTTCCGCCGCCGATGGCATTGGGTCAAATTGCCCGTGAGGACGCAGCATTGGCAGTCAATCTTGCCTTGCAAATGGGCAAAATCACTGCTCAGGAAGCAAAGGCGATCGGCTTAAACTGGGTGCTGGCTCCGGTGGTAGATGTAAATAATAATCCAGCGAATCCGGTAATTAATGTGCGATCGTGGGGCGATACGTCAGAGCTGGTCGGACGACTGGGGGCGGCATTCTTCCAGGGGGCGCAGTCGGTTTCGATTTTAACCACGGCGAAGCACTTTCCGGGGCATGGCGATACAGCGATCGATTCCCATCTGGAACTGCCCGTGATCGATCACGATTTAACCCGCTTACAGCAAATTGAACTGCCGCCGTTTCAGCAGTCGATCGGGGCTCAAGTCGATGCAATAATGACGGCTCATATTCGTCTGCCTGCCCTCGATCCCATCCATCCAGCAACCCTGTCGCGATCAATCCTCACGGGGCTGCTGCGCCAACAAATGAACTTTGACGGGCTGATTGTCACCGATGCCCTGATTATGGGCGCGATTCTCGACCGCTATGGGGCAACCGCAGCCCCAGTCATGGCAGTCGAAGCAGGGGCAGATATCGTGCTAATGCCTGCGGATCCGGAAGGAGCGATCGACGCGATTTGTGAAGCCGTTGAAACCGGACGAATTCCGCTAACGCAAATCCAAGCATCGCTCGATCGCATCTGGAAAGCAAAACAGAAGGTCAGCGATATGCCAATTACGGGCAGTAGCACCCATGACTGGGAAAGACACACGCCGCCCCCGATCGATCTCACCCAACTTGCTCAGCCCGAAGCGATCGAAACTGCCAATGTGATTTTGCAGCACTCGACGCAAATCTATCGCTCTAACGGGGACAGGCTAGAGCAGTTCTTGAGCCAGCGCCTGATCGCAGCCCTTGCCGATCGTCTTGCACCACGCAATCTGATTCTGGTAGATGATGCCTTAAATTGTGGTTTTCTAGCGCGATCGGCCCCAGCAGTCACCCTTCCTGCCGAGTTGGGCTGCTCATTACAAGTGCTCGATCGAAATACGATCGGCTTGCTGACGGCTGAGACCAATCCTCCCCCTACGCTGCTTCAGCTTTTTATTCGGGGTAATCCATTTCGCGGCAGTGCAGGACTGACTCAGACCGTACAGGAGTTGGTGAGCCGCTTAATTCGTGAGGATTCTGCTTCGTTGGGCTTGTTTGCCCTGGTGGTGTATGGCAGTCCCTACGCACTGGAATCCCTGACTACCCAGCTTCCGCCCGATCTGCCCTATGGATTTTCATACGGACAAATGCCAGCGGCTCAGACGATCGTCCTCAACCGCTTGTTCGGGAATGGGCAGCAAAAACAGAATCAACCCTTCACCGACTGAACGAACTCTTAATACATCACCGGATTCATG
The DNA here is from genome assembly GCA_014695325.1 of Cyanobacteria bacterium FACHB-502. Classification (GTDB taxonomy): domain Bacteria; phylum Cyanobacteriota; class Cyanobacteriia; order Elainellales; family Elainellaceae; genus Leptolyngbya_A. The sequence continues at coordinate 1,148,616 of JACJNZ010000039.1, forward strand.
GGGTCGGGTGCAAAGGCAAGCCACAGCGGAAACTGCAGCAGCGATAGGCTGATCATTTCTTCGGACTCATCGACCAGAATCAGCGGCAGTTGCTTTTGCTTCACCAGCCGATCGGCTCGCTGCACAAGCGGTTCGGGAGCTTCAAACAGCACAATGCCTTCCTCTGTGCCAAAATCGCCGCGAGAAATGCCGAGACAGTCCTGCAAGCCGCGCCGCCACTCCCCCAGCCGTTCAGGAGAATTGCCCAGAATTAGCGGGCGCAGCCGCTCTCCGTATAGCTCGTTCAGAATCGAGATCACGGCTGAGGCAATCAGAATGTTTTGCAGGCGTGACCCCATCGATCGAATTGCGCCCCGCCCACCCTGCGTAAAGAACCAGTTTGCCACTCGCTCGGCGTGAATCGGCTCAAAGGTGCGGCGCAACTGCCAGGGAGGACCATAGTAATCGGGCATGGTGCGATACTGATCCAGCAGTTTGCGAATGATTTTTGTTTCGTCCTGAAACTTCTTCTCGGCGAACTGAGGCGTTGCAGCTTCGGGCTGCGGCGGTTGTCCGCCTGCTGGGGCACTGGTTGGGGCTTTAGCGGCTACCGGACGCTGCTGGATTTCCTCGATCGGCGGCGTGAGCTGAAGCTGCTCGGCGGCGGCTGCCAGATCTTGCAAACTGCCCACCAGATAATCTTTGAAGCCCTGCACACGAATGGCTAAATCCTGCGACGCTCCGGCAAAGGTAGTTCTCATCTCATTTTTAATCCGCTCCTGCCGCCGCTCTAGCTGCTCAATCGATAGCTGAAGTGCCTGTTTGCGCTGTTCCAGATCGCCCAAGCTTTCCTTTACCAGTCGCCCGATCGCTGTTTGAGCTTCGGTGACTTGCCGTTGCAGCATTGCATTATAGGAAGTTTGCAGCGATGCAATTTCCTGCTGAAGCTTTTTCTCTTGCTGGCGCAGATCCGCGACCCGCCGCTCCAAGTCGTTTACTTCTGCCGCAGATGCCGAAGACGCTGCCGCGCTGGGAGGAACGCTGCTAGAGCCGAGATTGAGAGGAATGGGAGGTCTTCCAGTTGAGTCTGAAGGAAAAGACGAATCAGAATTCATAATGCTTAATTCGCAGTTTAATGAATCACAGCCTGAAGGCTGTACAAAATTATCGATCGCTCACTGAATCAATGCGGGGACAGCGTTGCTCCAGGCAAATTCGCAGCAGTTTCGCATCAAACAGCACAGGCAAAAAGTGAATGCTCTTCACTTCCTTGAAGTACAGCAAAATCGGAACGTTAACCCAGAAAATGCGCCAGTTTTGCCATTCCTGATAGGGAAAGCAGCGAATCATCTTTTCTCCTCGATACACCTCCAGGGCGACGGGCGTAAATCGCAGCCGCAATGTTGCTGCCTGAATGAGAAGAAACAAACCCAAAAGGGCGATCGTCCCACTCACCCAGGAATTAACAAACCAGAGGGGAATCGCCGCCAGCACCAGCACGATCGGAATTGCGTAGCTGGGTTCAAGCTGAACTGTCTCAGTGGCAGCAGGTGGAGTCGAAGCGGTGGGTGAGGTAGTCATGGCGATCGCATCCCTCAAACGTTAAACAAAGCCTTTTCTATTTTAAGGGACAGGCTTAATCTGCGACGCTGAATGTGGTTTTACCTGCTCAGCCTGATGCCCCCAGAGGAAAACCGCTTGTCACCGCCTCAGCAACTCCACCGATTAACCTTACAAATTGAACCGTTGTAAATTAACCGCTACAAATTAAACCGTTATAGATTAAACAGCTCGCTACCCGGACCCTGAAACATCAGCCAGGAAAGGAAAAAGTTTGTAATAAAGATCGTGAGCAGTGCCGTGACGACTGCCGTTGTGGTCGATTGCCCTACCCCCTTTGCGCCGCCCGAAGTCGTGAGTCCCCAGCTTGAGCCAATCACGGCAATCAGCGAACCAAAGACGCCGCCTTTGATCATGCCGCTCACCAGATCCCATGGGGTCAAAAAGTCGCGCACCGAGTTGAGAAAAACTTCGTTCGAGATGTTGTAAAGCGTATCAGCAACCAGCAATCCGCCAATCAGACCTGTCATAAACGAAAGAATGGTGAGGATTGGCAGCATCAGGCAGCAGGCGACGACTCTGGGAATCACCAGATAGTCGATCGGGTCAGTTTTGAGCATATACAGCGCGTCGATTTGCTCTGTTACCTGCATTGCGCCAATTTCAGCCGCAAAGGCAGACCCCACCCGACCCGCCAGAATCACAGCAGTCAGTACCGGAGCCAGTTCTCGCGCCAGCGCGATCGCCAACACGCCTCCGATCGCCGACCCTGCCCCAAAGCGAATAAACTCGCGAGATACCTGAATCGTAAACACCATACCGACAAAGGCCGCCGTCAGCAGCGCGACCAGTACCGAAGCCGGACCGACTGCCACCATTTGATCGATCGTATTACGCCGCTGGACTTTGCCTTTCAGCAAATGAACCACCACCTGCCCGCCCAAGAGGGTTGCAGCCAGCAGACGTTGGAGCCATCGTCCCAGATCTGTTGTTTGTCCCGTTTGAGTCAATCTTCTTAATTCCTGTACAGAGCCACCGATCGAGCTAATTCTTACAGACTATAAAAAAACAGACTGTAAAAAATTGTCATCTTAAACATAACCTATGTCTGTGTGGACAGCGTTTCTTAATAACCATTTAAGATTTCTGACAGGTGCTCGGAACATCGGCGATCGGCGACTATCTTAGAACTTAAGAAATTGAACATTGAATGCAGAACCTTCCCGTTGTCCGCCACCCCTTCTGCCGCTATGACTAACATCACTCATCTTTTTCGCTCCTTGGTGCTTACTGCAATCTTTAGCTTTATCGCGCCTGTTGTTCTTACAATCGTTCTGTTTGCGATCGCACGCGGGTGGGCATACTTGCCCCAGCAGGAGTCGTTAAGCCAGTTCGCAATTGCTCAAATTGCCTACTTTTTGAGTATTTTTGGAAGCGGCAGCCAAGTCCAGGGTGTTGTATTGATTGGTACTGTTTGTAGCCTGGTGGGTGTCCTATTTAATGCTTACACCCAATACCGATATCAGAACCTCGGGAATTACGAATAGCAGCCCCAAATCGCCTGCGATTGACTGTTCCGCTGCATTATTCTTAGAAGAAAGTTTCTGATTAGCTTGATAGAACCCGCATTTCGGCTTAGGTTCTATCTAGTATTAAGTTGCATCAGGGTGAGGAATGTGTCAAAGGACTGGACAGGGTCGGTAGAAATCCTGGCAATCGCAATCTCGGTGGTCTGTTTGCTGATTGCGCTATTTACTCAAGCAGTGATTCCGGCAGTGCTGGGAATGCTGCCCCTTGTGATTGCAGTGGGTTTAAACAGTCGGCATCGTCGCCAGATTGAAGTCTCCAGGACACAAAGTCAGCTTCGGATCAACCGCCTTGAGCAGGCCTGCGCTGACCAAACGGCATTTGTTAATCGCCTTGCAGGAGCAGCCCCAACCGTGCCGGGTCAGGAAGCAATTTTGATGCGGATGCGGCGGGCAATGGCAGAATCCTACGCGAAAACTCAGAATCGTCTGATTGCGCTGGAGACAGGCGAAGTCAACAGTTTACGGCAGGATGTCTCCAGTTTGCGATCGGACTACGAGACCCTTCAGCAAAGGCTGGATGAACTGCCGCAGTTGCTCGATCGGGTGCAGCACATTGAGCAGTATTTGCACCAGCTTCAGGCACATTTGAACTATTTTTCGCAGCATTTTGCGCCAGCGGCGATCGGCGAAGAGCTTGAAGCACTGAAACACCAGCTCAGCCAGTTCCCGGAACAATCCTTAAACGAGACTATCAACGAGCTAAGCTCCCGGTTGATTCACACCGAAGCAGCCATTCAAGATCTCAACTGCCGCTTTACTGATAGCCTACAGCCAGTTCTCCCGTCGCGAGCAGGAGCCTATGTATCTGAGGAAGTTTATGTACTTCAGATTTTGAGACAAAAGCTTCAGGAGCCAGAAACCATTTTGCATCCCGATCATAGCGTTGAGCTACCCACAGGGATGGGCGTACAGATGCGATTTGTGAGACTCATCCGGCAATCTGATGCAATCTCAATTTGTGAGAAACTGGTACGAAACTCGGAATTACAAGTTCCCGCAGCGACGCTCTCCTGGGTCAAAAACCGCTTTACTTCGGGGGTGCGCGACCTGGAAACGGTCATCTACCGCAACCGCTATGGCAATTCAGATAAATACCTTTTTCTTTATGAGGTAATGCGGCTTGTAGACGATCTGATTGCCGAATTTGATGCCGTCCAGGTGAGTGAGCTTTAGGCTGGGTTCACCTGATTCAGCAAATTCTTTTAACCCTGCGCCTTCTTTGCCATGCGTCTCCTTTGTATTAGTAACGGACACGGGGAAGACACGATCGCGCTGCGAATTGTGCAAGCACTCCAGCAGCAGTGCACCGCGATCGAAATAGCCGCACTGCCGATCGTCGGAGCAGGACGAGCCTACCAGCAGCAGGGCATTCCGATTGTGGGAGCCGTGAAGCCGATGCCCTCAGGCGGATTTGTCTACATGGATGGGCGGCAGCTCGTAAGGGATTTACGAGGCGGACTGGTACAGCTCACCCGCACTCAACTTCAGACCGTGCGATCGTGGGCAAAACAGGGCGGCGTCATTCTGGCAGTAGGAGACATTGTGCCCCTCTTGTTTGCCTGGTGGAGTGGTGCGCCCTATGCTTTCGTGGGCACGGCGAAATCTGAATACTATTTGCGGGATGAACATGGGTTGCTGCCCCGGCGATCGTGGTTTGAGCAGCTCGAAAGCTGGTCGGGGTCGGTGTACTTGCCCTGGGAACGATGGCTGATGAGCCGTCCGCGCTGTCGGGCTGTGTTTCCCCGCGATCGAATCACGACGAACTTTTTGCAGCAATGGCAGATTCGCGCCTTCGATATGGGCAATCCAATGATGGATGGCCTGGAGCCGAGCGGTGATTCCTTTCTGCCGTCAATGGAGCCGTCGATGGAGCCGCCGCCGATGACCGTTGCCCTGCTGCCCGGCTCACGGATTCCTGAAGCGTATGACAACTGGAATCTGATTGTGGAGTCTGCGACTGCCCTGCAAAAGATGATGCCCGATCGATCCCTGCTATTTGTGGCGGCGATCGCTCCGGGGCTAGATCTGACCCAGTTTCAGCAAACGCTCCGCGTCCAGGGCTGGCGGCAGCAAACAGATGAATCTTATGGACAAACCAATGCGCGGCTGGTGCTAACCCCTGCGTTTAACAACTGCCTGCATCAGGCAGATTTAGGCATCGCAATGGCAGGAACGGGAACTGAACAGCTTGCAGGCTTGGGTAAACCCGTGATTACGCTGCCCGGAAAGGGACCCCAGTTCACACCTGCCTTTGCCGAAGCTCAAACCCGATTGCTGGGCTGCTCGGTTACGCTGGTCAACCAGCCGCACCTCGTTCCATCTGCGGTCAAGGCGTTGCTCAATGACCCCGATCGCCTGTATCAGATTCAGCAAAACGGGCAGCAGCGCATGGGAACGAGTGGAGCAGCTCAGCGAATCGCAGCCCATCTTCTGAACGCGTTTTAGCGGAAAGTAGTCCTGGCTACAATCCCTAAAAATCATTACGTTCAGGGATAGTTACACAGCTTTAACTTATAGTCAAAAGGTTTCATGATCAAAAGGTTTCATGATCAATAAGGCTCCTGATATTGCTTCTCCCAGTGAGGGCACAAAATTAGGACAATTCAAGTCAAGACAAATTCAGATCAAGATAAACTCAGGTTAGGACAGAGAGGTACGGGGTAGTGATCCTGTACCAGAGTTTTGCCTTTCCTGAAGAGCGGCTTAAATCATAAACTGCATCAGCCTCGCAGCGATCGGCATCAGCAAAAGGGTGTTTAGGAAACGGATAATCTCTTTGTTAATCTATTAAGAGACGGTTGAGAGAATAGCTTCACTGGAAGTTCAACGCAACCCATGCTTTGCCAATATGTTAGGCTTCGATGTCGTGCACCTACCTCCTTGCTCATCTACCCGTTCCAGAGGCTAGCGGCAAAGCATACTATCGCTGACGTGACAAGCATTAGTCAGGGTAATGATCAATTGAGATTGAGTATTGAGCATCGATTGAGCAGCGAGCAATCAAGGCTGGCAGGATTTGGTAGAACTACCTGCGCCAGTCAGGATGCATCAAGTTTATCCATGAGGTGAGTCACATGGTAGAAGCAGATGAAATTGTAAGACTATATCAGCAGGGCGAACGCAACTTTAGCAGGCTCAATCTGAGTGGACTGTCGTTCCAGGGACAGGATTTGTCGGGCGCAGATTTCACTCAGGCAAACTTACGCGGCACCACTTTTCGGCGATCAGTGCTGCGGGGCGCCAATTTTGCAGGAGCCAGAATCGGGTTACGGTTGCGCGGCAAAATCTTACTGACGCTGGGTTTGCTGGTGCTAGCAGCTCTGCTAGGCATTGGAGCAGGCATTATGGGAACGATCGTCAATCTCGAGATCCGTGTTCATACGACCCGATTTGAAGAAATCATTGCAGGTTGGACAACGCTGCTGCTGCTGATTGGCTATACGTTTGTTTCAACGCGGCACGGGTTAAAGGCAGGCTTCAGTCTGTTTCTGATTGCCTTTGCGGTGGCGGTTTCGGTGGCGGCGACTGGACCCCTGATCGCAACTCTGATCAACCCAATCGCCTTCTCGATTGCCTTTGCGATTGCAAACGCGATCACGATCGTTCTCACCGTCTTAGCCGCAACTGTGACGGCAACGGTGCTAGCGACTGGGGGATGGGCGGCGATCGGGATGGGGTCTGCGGCTCTGATTATTGCGGTGTTTATCCTGGGGTTTGCCTCTACCGTTGCTATCACTCACATCGTTGCCTCGATCGTGGCGGTTGTGCCTTGCGTTCTAATGCTGACAGGCTATCAGTGCTGGCGTGCTCTGAAGGGTGACGGACAACATTCAATGATTCGCCAAGCCGTAACAGCTCTGACGGTTCAGTGGGGAACAAGCTTTCAATCTGCTGATCTCACCGATGCCAGTTTCACCGGAACCCGATTGCACAACGCAAACTTCGATAATGCCATTCTGACGCGCACCTGCTGGGCAAATGGGGCACGCACCGCATCTATCCACGCGATCGGCAGTCCTTTTGCCTTCCTGGGCTAGGCAGAACGCGAACTTTACTCTTTCTAGCGGAACTTCTACATAAATTTTGTGCATTAATTGTTTACTCTTTGTTTAATTAACGCGCCTATAATGAGCTTAGATTCAGCTATAGCTGGATAAACCTCAGCACAAAATCATTGTGGGTAGGAGTAACGACCGCCATTAATTGGTTTCCATCATTAGATTAGTTACGGCGATCGATTATGGGAATTGGTCACCATTACGCGTTCCACCCCAGGCAGCGCATCCTCAGATTCCGGTGGAATCCACAGACGACTACCTGCGGCAATTAGGGATCAATCCTGCAAACATCAAAATTGATATTCAGTCCGAAACGCCGGAAGAGCGTCGATCGTGCCTGCGACGAGAAGAGCGCAAGGCACAGGCTGATTTAATCAAAGAGCTTCTGCTGTACGCGGTAGGAGTTCTTTTAGTGGGTGCACTAATAATTGGGTGCACTAATAATTATTAGCGTGACAGTTTTCCTCAACAAGAAATATTCTCAGGAATGGCAGGACTGGGCGCGATCGACCCTGACAGCAACGTTGACGGCTGTAGTAGGCTACATTTTTGGTAAAAGCAGCGCAGCGAGCGAGTAGTAGCTCGGTTTGTGCCTGAATTCACTTACCGTTCTGCAAACCGTTTCCTTCTTTTTGTTGCAGATTTTATTGCAGATAGAGAAATTGATAGGATTACAGAGAAATCAGCAACAATTTAGAGAGAATGCTACTTTAGCAACAGTTCTCCGGTTCCAGAAACCACTTCGCCGATCGCCCAGGCAGACACCTGCTGCGCATGAAAATGCTCCAAAGTGCGATCGACTTGATCGGGCAATACCAACACCACAAAGCCAATTCCCATATTGAACGTGTTAAACATTTCCAGGCGATCGACCTGCCCCTGCGTTGCCAGCCATTCAAAAATCGGCGGAACCGTCCAACTCTGAGCATTCACCTGGATCGACTGATTGGCTCCCAGGCAGCGCGGTAAATTTTCCGGCAGCCCGCCACCCGTGATATGCGCCATGCCGTGAATCTCCAGCCCCGATCGCAGCGCAGCTAAAACGGGCTTGACATATATCTGGGTGGGGGTCAGCAGTTCCTCGCCGAGGGTTTTGCCTTGCAGAATGGCGGGGCGATCGACCAGCGATTGTCCGCTCGTTTCAATAATTTTTCGCACCAAACTGAAGCCGTTGCTGTGAACCCCTTGGCTGGCTAGACCGATCGCGATATCACCGACCTGAACCTGCGACCCGTTCAAAATTCGACTTTTCTCCACAACGCCCACACAAAAGCCTGCCAGGTCATATTCCCCCGGCTGATAAAACCCTGGCATTTCTGCCGTTTCGCCCCCCAACAGCGCACACCCCGCCTGCTGACAGCCTTCGGTGATTCCCGCGACGACTTCTGTCAACTGATCGCCGTTCAGCTTTCCGGTCGCCAAATAGTCGAGGAAAAACAGCGGTTCTGCGCCAGAAGTAAGCACGTCGTTCACGCACATTGCTACCAGATCGATCCCGACCGTGTTGTGACGATCGCCCTGCTGCGCCAGTTTAAGCTTTGTGCCCACACCGTCGGTTCCAGAGACTAAGACGGGCTGCTGATAGCCGCTGGGCAGCTCGAAAAAGCCGCTAAACCCGCCCAAGCCACTGAGCACTTCGGGGCGAAAGGTGCGCTCGACCATTGTGCGAATCTGCTGCACAAATGCCCGCCCTGCTTCTACGTCAACCCCTGCCTGTCGATAGTCCATTATTTACTTGCTCGCCTGTCTTGCAGAAGATCCTATCTTGCAGAAGATATTGTACTGGCGATCGGTGACTCATTCCCGATTGGTAGGAATGACCCGCTCGATCGTCTGCTGGAATCCGATTGGATCAGCCGTGCGCCAGATTCCGACCCCGATTGCCGCCGCAGTCACCAGGGTAGCCACCAGCCCGATCGCAATCGCCCAGGGACGGGGAGCAGATTTTTCTGACGAAGGAGCCGGGTCAGCATATTCGTCGTAGAGCAGTGCCCTAGAGGATTCGGTTAAGTCAGTTTCGGGTGTAGCGTCTGAAGTGACAGGCTGAGGCTCGATCGCAGGACGCGGTTCGTAGAGCTGAATCGCAGGATTGATCTGACAGTGCATTAAAACGATCGAGGCATTGTCGTGTCCGTTTTGCTCATTAGCGATCGTGATCCAGGATTCGACGGCAGATTCGAGGGTCATTTTGCCGCGCATCACTTCTTGAGTAATCGCGTTCCAGGATTGCTCAACTCGCTGATGATCGCTCAGCCCATCGGAACACAGCAGCAGCAGGCTGTCTTCTTCCACCACAAATCGCCGGACGGTAATTTGCAGCGTATCTGCGCCGCGTGTGCCGATCGCCTGAACCAAGGCTGCTGCATCCGATCGCTGCCGTGCTTCTCGATAAAGACTGCGCCCCAGGCGAACCTCTCGCACCGCCACATCATCATCCGTGGTCAACCGCAAACAGGACTGCGAATTCAGCCAATAGGCGCGGCTATCCCCCACATGAACGATATAAAGCTCATGGGAATTACTGCCGGTGGGAAGCTTTTGCGGAACTTGCAGTGCCATCACCAGCGTTGTACCCATGCGCTGCCGCATCGATCGCCCCTGAACGTCGTTTTGGGCAGCAATCTGGTTGTTCACGATTCGCACCACTTCGATAAGCTGCTGAGCGATCACCGTGGGCGACACGACTTCTGTTTGTTCGGCAATTTCGGCAAAGAACGCCCGTAGCAGAGACTTGAGCGATCGTAAGGCAAGCTGGCTGGCAACCTCACCGCCTTCGTGTCCGCCTACCCCGTCACAGACGATCGCCGTATAAGGCATCAGTCCATCGTTGGTGAGCAACTGAAACTGATCGGGATAGCAGGTATCTTCGTTGTGGGTGCGCTGAGGTCCGGTATGGGTGGCTCCGGCGATCGTCAGTTTAAGCGGAAGTTGCGCCGCCTGTTCCAGCAAGAGGGTGTTGAGCTGATGGGCGATCGTCTGAAATTCATGCTGCTCTGCCGGAGTGGCCAGGGTCTGCATTTGCTGACAGAGCGCCTGTAGGAATTCCCTGATTTCTGGCTGTGCCGCGTCTGCCCAGGGCTGCCAGAACTGTCCCAAATCTACCAGAGTGGGCGCATGGATTGGAGCGTTTAAGGGAGAATCTAAATCCGGGGATTCAATATCCGGGGATTCGGTGACGGCAAGGGCAATCTCATCCGCAATTAGCTCTCTCAGCCGAACTCGCCAACCCTCAACTCGCAAATTTTCCACCATCAGCAAACTGCGCGTCATGCCCTCGCGCTGGAGCGGCTGCCACAGATCCAATAACTGCCAGAGCCAGTACAACTGACGCACCGGACTTGCACTCGACCAGAGAGATGCCAAAGTAGGCAGCAGTACGCCATCTGCCGTCATTGGCGCATTCTCTAGCAGCAAAATCGGCGGCGCGGTTTGACCCTGAGCATACAAGTCATACAGCCCGGGCAGATGCAGGCGATCGGTATAGAGGTGCAGGTAGGGCAGAGCCGCATCCGGCAAATTCAAGGACGCATCCGGCAACTGAGCAGGCTGAGTATCGAGCCAGATTCGGGGACTGATCACTGCATATCGACCGCCCACGATCGCTCCCACCGGAATTTGATCTGCGTTTGCGCCCACTGCCCAGAGATACTGACGCACTATTGGCGCATTGCACTGCTCGCATTGCCGATCGGTGAGCTTTGCAGGATGACGGCACTCTGGATTTGGACACTGAATTTGCATGGTCTGCATAATCGTCTGCATAACAGCACTGCTCACGGCGACACGAACTGAAACCCTGAAACTGAATCCTGACTCCCCCCTAAGGGTAAGCTGACTGGGCAGCAAAAGAACGGACAAGCTAGGATAGATTCGTTCTTGTATATCGTGTGATCTCTACTCTGGCAAGCTTCTTCCGAAATAATTCTTGATCTTTCTGTCAGAAGCGGGGTTGAACGATCGCCTTACCTAAGGGAATTTTGGGGATATGTCGCTCAGTCTTCCGATGCTGTGGCTGATTGCAGGCGTAATTCTGTGTGTGCTGGAATTTATCCTGCCGACTGCGTTTGTGGAATTAACAATGGGCATCAGCGCGATCCTGGTGGCGATCGTGGCTCAATTTGTGCCCAGTCTGGGAATTCAGGTCGGGCTATGGCTGATTCTCTCAGTTGTGCTAACGCTGCTGACTCGTCGCCTGCTGCCCCGCAAAACCCATCACTTAATCCAGGACACCCGCGAGGCTCAAACCCTCACCCCTATCCTGCCCGGTCAAACCGGACGGGTCATCTACGAAGGCAATTCCTGGCAGGCACGCTGCGACGACGAAGGGTTAACCATTCCTGCAAACCAGAAGGTTTATGTGGTCGAGCGACGCGGTACGACGCTGATTGTGATGCCTGAGAATTTGCTGCGATCGGGGCTGTGAGGAGATGGGGAAATGGGAGTTAAGAATCTTTTTTGAGAAGAATGAAGCAGGGCGATTGGGAATTTAGGGATAAACATTTGATTCTCTTAGAGGGGAGTTGCCTTGCAGCTTGAACAAAGTTGCCTGGCGATTGGAAAAAGGGGTTCTTCGCTGCCCTCAGAAGTTACGCAGCAAGTTCTTTTTTAAGAAGTTACTCAGGGCGATTACCCCGTAGAGAGAACTGCTTCGCTCGGTTGCAACGGCAAACAAGTTTCACTTGCCCCTCCCCATCCCCTCATCTTCCGACTGACCTCAATTCGAATTATTCAATTTCAATCCATCTGGATAAGGAGTATTAAAAATGGAAGCTTTTCTCGCCTTTATCGCACTGGCACTGGGCGGCGCAGGCATTGCAGGTTCCGTGCGAATTGTGAACCAGGGAAATGAAGCTCTGGTCGAGCGATTGGGCAGCTATAACCGCAAACTGACTCCCGGATTTAACTTGACGGCTCCGTTTATCGATCGCATTGCCTACCAGGAAACAATTCGGGAAAAAGTGCTGGATATTCCGCCCCAAACTTGCATTACCCGCGATAACGTTTCGATTACCGTGGACGCGGTAGTTTACTGGCGAATTGTCGATATGGAACGCGCCTTTTATAAGGTGGAAAATCTGCAATCGGCGATGGTAAATCTGGTGCTGACCCAAATTCGATCGGAGATGGGCAGACTCGAACTCGACGAAACCTTTACGGCTCGCTCTGAAATTAACGAACTGCTGCTGCGCGATTTAGATATTGCTACTGATCCCTGGGGCGTGAAAGTTACTCGGGTGGAACTGCGCGATATCATTCCCTCGAAGGCGGTGCAGGAGTCGATGGAACTGCAAATGTCAGCAGAGCGTCGCAAACGGGCAGCAATCCTGACTTCGGAGGGCGATCGCGAGTCGTCGGTCAACTCCGCCAAAGGCAAAGCCGAAGCGCAAATCCTGGATGCCGAAGCACAGCAAAAATCCCTGCTGCTGCGGGCGGAAGCCGAACAAAAAGCAACCGTTCTGCGTGCCCAGGCTGCCCGTCAAGAGCAAGTCCTCAAAGCCCAGGCAACGGCTGAAGCCCTGCAAATTATCGGCAAAACGCTGCAATCTGACCCCAATGCCCGCGAGGCTCTGCAATTCTTGATGACGCAGAACTACATGGACATGGGCAAGACGATCGGAACCAGCGACAGCAGCAAAGTCATGTTTATTGACCCGCGCAGCATCACCGCCTCGGTGGAAAGCATCCGCGCCATGATTTCAGACGATCGATCGAACGGCAAAGGCTGAACTGAGAGAAGCAATCCCCGCGCTCCAACCTGCCTTGCAGTCCCCCAACCCTTCATGCGTGGAAGACTTCCGATTCATTCAAAATTCTCCAAAGTCGGAGCCCTCTGATACCAGTAGTTTTTGAGGGCTTCATCAATTTGCTGTTGCTCAAATTCAATAATGTTCTCTGCGTTTCGCTTTAAGGTTAAGTAAGCCACGATCGCCGCTGCTTGCTCACGAGTAAAAACCGAAAATCGGTGCTGGGCGTGGTCAAACCAGGTTCGATCTCCATAACGTCTTGGATTAATGCGATCGTTTCGAGAGGAATTCGTAAGACCGTGGGTCAGGTGAAAAATTGGGTTGCTGTATTGCAAACATTCATCAATATCGGCAATCAGATAAGCGGGAATGTAAAAGCGAAATGCCTCCTCCGAGAAGAAGCTTAATGCCGAGGCAAAACCACCCGGAGCCTGATCAATAAATTTGGGATCAAGAACTTCCCATTTATCTTTTCCTTTAAACTCCTGTTCCAGCAAAAATGGTTCGTCGCCTTCATTGCTTCTCCTCAGACACCAATCACCGGGATATTCAACCTGAGCAAAGGCGGCTCGAATTTGAGCTTTAACTTTCTCCGTATTTTGCATACTTGAAACAAACAGTTTCTCAATCCCAAATTCAACACCAAAAAGCGCACGAATTGCTTCAGGATTGTTCTCCTTAATGACTTTGAAGGTTCACCATTTTCTAAAGCTGATGCGTGCGCTGCGCTAACCTATCCTCTCTCTTAATCGTTTTTTTCGGGTGGGGGCAGTTCTTCCAGGATGGTGAACCGAACGTGATTCAGGGATAGATCGCCGATCGACACATCGTCAGGCAAGTCTGCTGCCGTGATCCATTCAAACGTAATGCCTTTAGCAATCTCAGCGTGATACCAGGGTAGTCCCATAAAGAATCGAGTCGGATAAGGTCCACCTTCGTTCACATCATCCACGTTCGATTCCATGGGCAGCCAGCCAAAGCCGGGAATGTAGAACTCGACCCAAACGTGGTTGAAGTCCGGTTCCAAGGAGACATTTCGCTTATCGGGGTCGGGCGGACACTTATAGCGACCCACCGTGCGACAGGCAATGCCGTTGAGCCGTGCCAAAGCCAGCAGAACTCCTACATATTCACCGCAGGAACCCACTCCTCGCTCCAGGGCGACATCCGGCGTGTCGATATGCGGCTTGATGCCGTAGGACATCCGATCGTACACATAGTTCCGAATCTTCAGCGTTTTTCGCAGCAGATTGGTTTCACTGCCGACGGCCTCGCGGGCTGCCTGCTGAATCATGGGTGTATCCATTGCCAGGTCATCATCATCGACCAGATAGCGATCGGCCAACTCCTGAGGCAGGGGCTGACTTTTCTCCACCTGGCGCGGCGTGACTTGGTATTTGATTCCCCGCACTTCCAGCAATGCCTTCCAGCCAAAAATGCGCCCCTCGTTGGCCGCCAGCCGATCGAACCGAAACACCGCAACGTGCTGTCCGTTCTCGATTTCCTCTGTAAAGGGCATCCCAACGGGTTCTACGCTCAACACCTTCTGGCGATCGGTCGTCGCAGGCATGGCAATTCGCCATTCGAGATGGGTCAGTGTCACTTCTTCCAGGGGCGACAGCTCTTCGACATAGGCCATTTCCACCAGATAGCCATTCGACAGGGCAAAGTTGCGATCGGGGTAATAGCAGAAATGAAGCGGATGAATAAAGGTGCGATCGCGAACGGCTAGCTCTTGCGGGCTTTCAGCATCGTTGGGATTGTCGCGAATGTACATTTCCTCTCCCGCATAAGCCACATAGAGAATGGGTTCCCCGGTTTGCGGATGGGGATGAAACGACAGGGCAGACGGCTTATCGTAGGGCGTTAAAACGCTAAACTGCACCTCGCCCGTTGCCCGATCCAGGCAGTACACCGTACGTTCCTCGTCGTCGCACAGCCACAGTTCCTCATCTCGAATCGTGATGTTTTCTGCCCCAACCCCCGGCAGCGGAAACTTGGTGATTTGGCGTGCCGTTTTGCGATCGAAGATCATCAGGTAGCCTGCCTTCTGACAGGTGACATAAACCGTCGATTGCCAAACTGCAACCCCATTCGCATCGTAGGGCAGGCTGACAAAATGCTGCGGCTCAAAATCGGTCAAACTGCACCAGAAAACGTCATTCTTCTGCGTGAACCAGAGGCGATCGTCTGCTAGTGCCAGCCCTGCAGCATCTTGAAAATCCTTCACTTTCAGCGGATTCACAACCGCAGTATTATCGCTACCGCAGTCTACTTCCACCACATAGCCGCGCACCGTATCCAGCGCAAGCAACCGCGTTCCGTCTGACGCTAACCCCCGCAACGCATATACGCCGATCGGACGCACGGTTCGCCGCAGATAATCGACTGGGCGGGTAGAAGCAAATTGACGAGTCGAAAAACTAGAGTCCAGCAGCATAGCATCGAGGGCGATCGGTGATTCCCCCAATCATAAACAAATCTCTGCTATTGAACAGGCACTTACGGATACAGTCTGTCTCTGTCATTAGATAGAAGCGATTCGATCTGACTGGGGATGAGTGGTGGCAGAGTGCTCTAAAAAACAATCCCTGCCACAAAGAACGATCGCCCCTATCTATAAACGATCGCCCTTAATGTAAAAATCGCCCCTATAACGGAATGCGCTGTGCAGGCGGATACCAGCGTTTATACACTCGCATTACCGCTCCAGGTTGCGGTTTGATGACAGAAGCATTTTCGGGTAAAGGCAAAGCCGGACTCCAGGCATAGCTGTCACAAAAGCCTTTGCGCTCCAGCTCAATCACACACTGTTCCACGGCAGCAGGATTGCCAATCAGCAGAATGTTGACCGCTTCTCGCTCAAATCGCGCGGGCAAAATTTGACCGACAGCCGTTTGCGGCTCGGTGGGATACGTCATATTCAGATCTCCTAGGGTAAAGAAACCCTAGAGACTAACTTGAAGACTTTCAAACATGACTGAAGCAGCCAGAACTTATAATCGTTCTAGCCTTTCAGACTGCCTATACCAGTCCGGGAGGTTAGCTGGCTTTGAGTGTTGGTAGCACTCTTAGTCAGCGATCGAATTTACCCTGTGTGGTAATCTAAACTCCCTCAGTCAATCTCTAGAGGATGGTGGCTCACTCGTTGCAATAAAAGAGCCATCCCAACCGTATCAAAGTTTTTCTTTGGTCGCAATACTGGTCTTTCGGGCGATCGTGATTGATCAAAGACAGATATCCAGAACTTTGCTGTTTATCCAACCCAACTGAGCAAGATATCTAGCAGCCTTGCTGCTTAAACCCGGATTTAGGGGGAACATCCAGCAGAGAATCTGTTGATTTACTCAATACGGGGAGATAGACAGATAGGGTCCCTATAATAAATTGTTAGGCTCAGAGCCAAGACGATCATATTTGTTTGCTACCGGTAGAATTAGCTTCGGCCATCAATTCATCGTAACTTATAGCAAGGAGATTAAGGAATGAATTCAGGAGGTTTTCTAGATAGATTTCGGACAGACCTTGATGACGTAATACAGGTACTTGAACGTATCAAATCTCGCTCTGACTTTATAGATCCTATTATGTTTCAGCAAATAGGTTCTTCTTTAGACATTGATGCTTCTGATTCTGAGTACTTGGAAGAATCGATGCGAAAAAGTCAAGAAGTTCCAAAAGCTCTGCAACAATCCTCAAAAATGATAGATGATTCACTATCAAAGTTAGAGGAAACTGAGCAAGCAATAGCAAAATTGAAAAATGACCTAAAGGCAGAAAAGGAAAGGCTGCGTCGGCTAATTGATGCATCATAATAAAGTCAAGTCTGTCTTGCCTAACACGTTGGTATAGCGCACAGCACGAAGACCTCTCGCATACGACCTATCTTTTTGCCGCCGCTGACCATAGTTGTTATGCCGCAAGTTTTGAGCGGGCACGCAGTTAAGACGCTATCGGTTGGTACTCAAAATTAACTTGCTTGAGTTCAGGGCTGGGGTGGTAATCCGAAGAGTATCGTTGAAGCAATCTTCCAGGTTGAGGAGGCGAACAAATGGAAAAAATCGTTGTCCAAGAAATCGATCTTCCCAGCACCAGTCTAGCTGTGCGATCGCTACCACGCCTCGATTTTGCTGATGCGTTTAGATGTCAGCTTCCAGAAGATCAACCTCAAAACATAGATTCAGTGACACGAGCAATCTTCTTGACAATGCCGCAGTGGGTCGCGCAATTATTGGAACTCCGCAATGTTATTGTTCGCCCGTTTGGTCTAAAGACATCGATTGATGCAATTCCATCCATTAGTCAGGAAGAACTTCAACCAGGAACAGCAGTCGGCGCATTCGAGATACTCGATCGTAGGCAGAACGAAGAGATTATGCTCGGCGAAGATGATAAGCATCTAGATTACCGGGTTTCGATCCAATTAGAGCGTGAGGAGAAAAAATGCTGGGTTGTTGTTTCAACTGTGGTCAAGTTCAATAACTGGCTGGGTCGAGCTTACTTTGTTCCGGTTAGACCAGTACATAAGATCATTGTTCCAGTCATGATGAGATATGGATTGGAGCGTTCAATTAAGTGATGCATTAGGCGAAACGGCATAACAATCCCAATGCACGTCGACCGTTGAGAAGGTATCTGTGAAGTATCCGAGGTTATCTGCGGCGGGTGATAGGCGTCGTTAGGTAGCTTGAGTTCTCAGTCATGAAAGTACTCCAATGCTACTTGTCAGTATCCGAGGTCAAGTTATCAGAGTGTTATCTGTAGGGTGATGTTTTGGCTTTGCCGATGAGTGATTTAAGGAGCATTGCTGATTTCCACAATCATTTCTCCTTGCCGTAGTTGTTCTAACGCATCAGGCAAAGTAGCGGTCAGCAATTGTTGCAGATAGCGATTCGTGACATTGCCACAGGTTAGCCACAAAATCTGGGGAGGTGTTCCTAAGCGACATACCAGGTCGATGAAGTCGCTGTCTTTTGTCATAATCACAGCGTTTTCAGCTCGTGCTGCTTCAAAAATTTTGATATCTTGAGCATCTCGAAGTGACAAGTCCCGCAGGGCAGCAGCTTCTAAGCCAAAGGTGTTCGTCAGCCAATTTGCTAGTGTTGGAGGCAGTTGAGCATCAACCCAAATTTTCATGCCGTCAATCTAGGAAAGTCAGTGCGTCGTGCAGCGAAGAGCAAGCATGCTTGAATATCTGCCAGTTCCAAGTCGGGGAAGTCTTCTAAGATTTCAGCAACACTAACATTTTCGGCTAACATTTCTAAAATATCGGTGACTCGAATTCGCATCCCTCGAATACATGGACGACCACCACATTGACCAGGGGTTTGGGTAATGCGGGTTAGCAATCCAGTCGTTGAATTCATGAGGGTGCCTGCAGGTTACTTCGTTTATCTCTATCTTACCGATTAGTGATGCAACGTTCGTCACCTCACAATGCCCATGCACACCGATCGTCGAGAGGGTATTCGTTGTGCGTTTGAGGTTGTTTGCGGCGGGTGATGGACAACGTTAGCCCTCTGCGTTATTAGCGAGGGTGGTACTTCTGTGATAAAGCCAATCTAGTTCAACGATTGTGCAGTGTTTCCCAACAGTTGTTATGAGCGCGATCGCTTACCAGCACCATTGAAGTCAAAGCGATTGATGCGTCATTACTAACTGCTACCTAGGTACAGGACAAAAACCAGAACTCTTATTTTTTTGTCCTGTACTGAGAACTGCTACCTAAAATTAATTAGGAACGCTCCCAAATTTGTCGAATTTCACCTGGAAGTAATGCAGCAATCTCTTGGTTCCGTTCTTCAGATAAGATTTCTTTCGTAGCTGAGAACACTGCCGCTGTAACCTCCTCTGGAGGAACCCCTTCTGGTAAAGTACCTTCTTCTCTGAGGCGCAACATGAAAGTTTTTGGCTTAATATGTAGGTCTTGTGCAGGACTGATCCGACTGAAGAAAGCAACCATCACGTTAGGATCCTGCCAAAGGTCTACCACTTCATGCTCGGATTCAGGTGCTCTTTCTTCGAGTTCCTTTTCAATCTTGTCACTTGTTTTATTTAACATCATGTCTCGCAAAATTCGGAAGACTATATTTGTCGCCCGTTGAGCATCATTAATCGTTTCCAAACTACTCCGCTCTAATACTTTTTCAAGAAATGCATGCTGTTGTCGGTGTGTTTGCTGTGTCATAATCTCTCACTACAATTTGAAAAAGAATCAAATTAGTTCAATCTGGTGTGAGCTAATTTGTAAGGTTCCTATTACAGGTTGCAAGTTAAAAAGGAATGCCCCATCAATCTTCTGACAGAGTTGTTTGGAGCATGAGTGGAGTCAAGCGATCGCAATGGCAATGTATCGAGTCGCAATCCAATTGCAAGCAATCACATTAACACTGGATTGAGTTGCAATTCGTCTGTAGAGCGGACAGAAGAACTGTGAGTGCTCGCAATGGCAATGTATCGAGTCGCAATCTAATTGCAAGCGATCGCATTAACACAGAATTAGGTTGCAATTCGACTGTAGAACGACAGAAGGACTGTGAGCGGTCGCAGTAGCAAAGGAGGGCGATCGCATTAAAACTGTTGAAATGCCAACAAAAATGCGGAATCCAGCCTTAGCGACAGCCCTAATTTTTTGTTGTGATAGCCGGAAGCTACCCTTGTGGAGGTTGTTAACGCTCGATCGCCCTCGCTATACTGCAAATTCTGAGAATCTTTCAATCTTTGCTGAACCTGATGAACATCCTTGAGGCGCACCACCTGCGAAAAGCCTATCCAGACCGTAAAAAACCGACCGTTGCAGTGCAGGATGTGTCTCTCTCGATCGCCTCACGGGAAGTGCTGGCATTTCTGGGTCCGAATGGGGCAGGCAAAACAACAACGATCAAAATGATTGCCGGGCTGATTTTGCCTGATGCCGGACAAGTGCGAATTGTTGGGCGCGATCCTCACCGTGATCCGTGGGCTTTGCGATCGATCGGGGCAGTGCTGGAAGGCAATCGCAACGTTTATTGGCGGCTTACCCCTCAGGAAAATCTGGAGTATTTTGGCGTATTGCGCGGTTTGAGTCGTAAGGTTGCCCGACAGCGCGGTAAAGAACTGCTAGAGCGGTTTGATCTGGTCGAAAAACGACGAGCACTGGTACAAACCCTATCGCGGGGGATGCAGCAAAAGCTGGCGATCGCCGTTGCCCTGATTCACGATCCGCAGTTGCTCTTGCTTGATGAGCCAACTCTAGGATTGGATGTGGAAGCAACCCAGGCAGTCAAACAGCTCGTGCGCGAAATTGCCCAGGAAGGGCGAGCGATTCTGCTTACCACCCACCAGCTTGATATTGCCGAGGAACTGTCCGATCGCGTGGCAATCATCAACCGGGGCGAAATCGTTGTCGAGGAGCCAACAGCGGAGCTAATCCGGCAGTTTTCTGGCACGGCATACACAATCGAGCTAGCCGAAAATTTAACCCCGACTCAAATCAGCAAAATCGAAGCGTTGGGCGGCACAATGGACGATCGCTTTGTCTATGTGCGAGATTCGCAGTTGCTTTACCCGGTGCTCGATATCCTGAAACCTGCGGCGATCGTACGGCTAGAGCGAGATGAGGCAAACCTGACTGAGATCTTCCTCAAGTTTTTGCGGCAAAGCAAAGCCGCTTAGAAGAATCTCAACTGAATAACTTTGCAATCCCTAAAGAAGAGTTGAGCGGCTAGAACTGATACCGCTCTTGATCGACCCAAAAGCCAAGCGGCACAGAATGCCCGTCTGTACCCACCTTTGCCTCAACCTGAATCGATGCCTGCCCAACTTGTTGAAGCTGCTGATTCAGATCAACCTGCTGATCTTCCGGGATGTAATACGTTTCTAGCCCATAGCGCACCGTTCCCTGCTGATAAATACCCTGGATCGCAGTTTGATTTGGCTCAAGCCGAGTGGGATAGCGATCGGACACGGCAACGGGTTTCCAGGGCTGAGGCGGCTGAGTAATCTGATCGGGCGACTGCAAAATCACATAAAAGCTTGTGCTGGGCAAATCTAGCGTCGAGGAGCTATCTCCGGCTTTGGGCTGGGGGTTGAGCTGCGGGGCGATCGTCTCCCAACCGGGAAGCTTTTCCAGCGTTTGTAAATTCGCAATTTGATAGCTGAAGGTGAGGTGATAGCCTTGCAGCAAGTTGTAGGGATCGACGGGCAGGGTTTGCAGAACGATCGGCTTTCCCGTCAGATGCGTGTAGACTGCCTGAGCCGGAATCGTCGCAATCAACCCCGCCTGGATCAGCAGCGTTGCGGCAAACCGCAGCGGGATCGACTTTCTAATGCTTACGATTCTCTCAGCAGTGTACATTTCAAACCAATGAAACGAACTAGTTGATCTGCGTAATCGAGAGGGTGTAGGGGTGGCTTGTCTGAGCGCGATCGCCCACAAATACCGAGTAGGTTCCCTGTTGCCACACACCCGGCACATCAATCATGCCGCCCGAAAATTGATCTGCCATCACGCAGCGATTGACCGGACCTTGAATTAGCAGAGTGGGCTGTCCTTGTCCTTGCAGCTTAAAACGAAGCGATGTGGGTTGGTTGACCACCACCACCTGGTTTGGACTACCGGGAATAAACCCACACTGACTCGACTGCGAACCGCCCGAACTTCCAGTCACGGTAACGGGCGCAGCCAGGGGAGTTCGCACAGGATTACTGTGAGCAGCAGGAACCAGGCTAAACAGTGCTGCCAGTGCTGCGGGAATTGCAAGCCATCGAACAGGTCGTTTCATAAGTTCTCCTCCCTCACCAATACAGATAAATTCGCGGCGATCGGGAAGGTTTCTACCTGCATCCTAACGTTTCGCATTCCTGCTGAACCGGGAGGAGTGCCAGTTTTAAGACTGCTTGAGGTTGGGCTAGCTATGAATTCGCGGTTCGGGATGAAGGGTTTCCAGCAGACGACTTTCAACGATCGCCAGTTCCTCCAGGCGCTGATTCACAAGGTCGCGATCGAAATAGGTGATTGCCAGCGTCCAGTATGCGCCGTAGTGCCGTGCCTCGGATGCCATCAGTCCCCGATAAAATTTGGCGAGTTCTGGCTCAGGACAGTGCAGCCCTAGCAAACCCAATCGCTCATGGCTACGTGCCTCAATCAGCCCGGAAATCAGCAGCGAATCGAGCATTCGATCGGGTTCAGCTTTCCGAATCTCAGCTTTCAGCCCAGCCGCATAGGGCGGAGCAGATAAGGGGGCAAGGGCAATCTGACGACGATCGAGCCACTGATTTACCTGTTCAAAATGCTCTAGCTCTTCCTGAGCAATGGCAGTCAACGCTCTCACCAGCTTGTGGCTCGACGGATAGCGAAACATCAAATTCAATGCCACGCCCGCCGCTTTGCGCTCACAATGGGAATGATCCAGCAAAATCACGTCCAGGTGATCGATCGCCTGCTGAATCCACGCCTCAGAGGTGGGATGCTGCAAAAACTTGATTGTCGTCAGCGAAGAAGCGGTCATCGAGTTCTATTCATGCGGTGATGGATCTATGCCTATTTTATCTATGGCTACTTTAAAAGTAGCGATCGTAACAGCCGACGCGACATGAGACAGTTTTCCCTCTGGATAGATTCCTTAAGGGAATACAGGAGTATAACGGTTGCGCTCAGCGGTAGGAAGTAACATTAAACTCAGCACCGAGGACTTCTTTTATTCTGCTGGAACGCGCTTGCTAGGCTGTGAGATGGGCGATCGGGCCAGTAATCTAAACTCAAGTATTCATAATCTAGCTATTTCAAGGGAATACTCAACGCCTCAACAAAATCATCCTTTTTCATTTGGCTGATACCAGCAATTCCTCGTTTCTTCGCCATTGCCTTTAAGTCAGCCGTTGCCATTATTTCGAGAATGCCAGCATCAGTGACTGTATCTACATCGGCTGAGAAGACAGATAAGGGCAAAGTTGTGCGGCGGCAGATAACTTTGAATTCTCACCGTTAACCTCTGTTCCGTCCGTACCAAGGCAGTGTTAGCTAGCTGGAAACTACTCAAGTCCTACTCCAATAACCAAGCAAACAAATCTTTGATTGTAAGCTGTAGCTCACTTGCAAACGATGGTATCGGAATAACTTCATCTGGCTCATCCAACACTTCAGGTTCTTGTTTTGAGCGATAGACAAACACGGTTTGTTCATCTGGATCAATTAACCAACCCACTTGGGTTCCATACCGCAGACAATGAAGGATATTCTTCGTTACTTTTGTTTGGTTTTGATCAGGAGACAAGATTTCAATTGTCCAATCTGGCGCAGCAGGAAACGTGTTGGCAACCTCTCCATTCTCATCACGGGGAATCCGGTTCCAAAGAAAAACTGCAATGTCAGGAACAGTTGAACGACCACCAAAGGTGCAGCGTAACTCAGGAAATGCACGAGCAATACGCTTAGACTTAACTACTCCATTGATAGCAGGTACAAGTTCCCCTTGAATAACACTGTGTTTCCCTTGGGGCATTGGTTTCTGAATAATTTGACCATCAATATATTCACTTGCAGGTTTCGTGTCTGGTAATTGTAAAAACTCTGCCAATGTCAGTGTTTTAGATGGTGTTTGTACCATTTGGGTTTACCTCTCCATCTGCCAGATCAGAAACTAATCTCTATTCTATCTAGAAACTGGATGAGGCATAGTGCTGGTCTACAGAAGAGTTACAGCTACTTAATCTTAAAAACTAGTAAGACAAGTTAACTACTCTACCCCAGTCAGTAACCCAAGCCATCCGACGGTAAAAATCAGCGGCTGCAAGTACCCTAAAACGCAATGCCGACGCTTGAGCCAGCAGTCCGTCTGCATTGCAGGGTTAGCTGGATATCACTGCCGATCGCACTTATTCGCACTCCCTTCTATCCCTTTGATTCACTGCACTACGATATAAACGTATTCTCTTTGTTTTCGATTCTCTAACACAGAATTCAGGATGCTCATGCCAGCTCCATCAACCAGTAGACCTGCTGAATGACCACCTGGAATTATATCTATGCTCCTGCCGTACCACTCTACCTTCTTCAACGTCAATCGGATACTTGCAACAATGCCTAAATCAGTAGACGTTATATGAGGACTGTGACCCTCGAATTGAGTTTTGGTGATCCTTGTAAATATAGAACCGATAGGAATGTCCTCACCGATGTTTCTTCCCACTATTCTTCCAGATCCATCAACGGCATCAACTTGGAATTTCATAGTGTTATCTATCTAAGTCACCCAACGACAAAAGCCAGCAGTTGTCACCTCCTGACTATTGCGATAAGCGATCGCCTTTTCAGTGCTTTCGGACTCAGCGGCAATCTCCAAAAACGAGTGTAAAGGCTTTGTGCGGAGCCCGCTCCTAAATAACTAAATACAATTCACCTCTCAAGCTGCTGATTGTCACCATTCGGTTGACAGTTACTTTCACACTGAAGGGGCGAAGCACATGGTTTGCTAACGTCAAAGTTGTGCGGCGGCAGATAACCTCGAACTCTCACCGATAACCTCTGTGCCGTCCGCACCAACGAAGTGTTGGGCTGTGTCTGCTAAATCAATCTACAAACCTAACCAATCTCGCAGGGATTGCTCAAGCTGGTCAGCATCAACCCTAGCCAACTGACCGATCACTTTGATCACCAAACTTTCATGTACTGTGTACACGCCTCTTTTGACTGCGGTTACTACGTTCAATCCTGCTGCTGCCCACTCAGACAACACAAACTCACCTGCTATTAGTGAACCTGTTTTGCTTGTCAAAGGAGTAATGAGCATGCCTTGAGACGAATGCGATGTGCTAACTACAACAGCAGGTCTTACCTTTGAATTCGATAAGTCTGAGAAGGGATAGCGCACCAGTATCACATCATGCTTGGAGTAGCTGGGCATACACATCATCCTCAGCATTGTCCCAAACCACATCAAGGGATGTTTGGCTTGCTTGTAGCCAAAATCCAGCCTCATCGTCAGGTAAAACTGTTACCAGCACCCTTACCCCTTCTGGGAGTTCTGCTGATTCCAGCAGCTCAATTTTTCCTTGCCGAACCGTAGCCCAAATCGTTTTTAGCATATCTTTTGCATGAGACCATGCCTTGATTTTATGCCGTAATTCCTATTTGTGCGATCGCCTCGCTAATACCCTCAAATTGATGCTACATAGACAATCTCAAAGTAGATTAGCCTTTGATACTCACAAATAATATTGCTGTACCGTCCCCACCATGATATGAAGCAGGTCAACTATGTAATTAGACAGAATTAGTTCGGGCTATCTACCCTATAGAGGCAATTAGGCTGAATGAATTCCGTCTAATCACTCCAATCGGACATTAGCCCGACATGGTTTCCGTATAATCCTCCTGATTCCAGCCATTAGCCCGAATCCTGAGAGCGTTTCTTCGGTCTGTTTTTGCCTTTTATTCTGCCTAAGATCCTAAAAAGGAAATTAGCCCAAATCAAGGGTATTTCGATCGAATTACAGCCTAGACCACGGCTGTTTCTAATCAATCACGATTACCCTGAAGGGGGAACTGCTTCGCATCGCCCCAAACCTCAGTATTGCGATCGAAGAAAAACTTTGGTATCCGCCAACGGGACAGCGCATTCTGCTCTAGGTTGCGTCAACAACTAGCTCTCATGTTCCCCTAGTTCCGCAAGTCGCTTTACGGTGTCCAGCGTGTCAATTTCAGACACAGGTTTATCGTCACGAATTCGTAGGATGCGGGGAAAGCGGAGGGCGTAGCCGCCTTTGTGTCGTTTAGAGGGCTGCACGCGATCGAACGTCACTTCCAGCACGATCTTGGGTTCGACGGTTCGCACTTTGCCGTGAGCGAATTCCTGAATAGTGTGCGCTTTGAACCAGTCAGACAACTGCTGCACTTCTGCATCGGTGAGTCCAGAATATGCCTTGCCGACATTGAGTAAGGTGGGATCGGTTTCGCTGGCGCGGACGGCAAAGGTGAAATCGGAGAGAAAGCGGCTGCGCCGTCCGGTTCCGACTTCGGCAGCAGTGACGACCACATCAAGCGTGGCGATCGCCCGTTTAATCTTCAGCCAGTCTTTGCCGCGACGGCCGGGTTTGTAAGGCGCGTCCAGTGCTTTTACCATCAAGCCTTCGTTGCCGCGATCGCGTGCCGCCAAAAATTCTGCATCTAGTGCGGTCACATCAGCACAGCGTTTGTTGAGGGCACGTCGCAGGTGGAAGGTGTTTAAGCCGAGGTTGTCCAGGATTTGCAGCCGCTTAGTGTAAGGTTCGTTAATTAAAATTGCGCCGTTTTGGTACAGCACATCGTAAGCGACAAATGCGACGGGGATCTTAGTCAGCAGGTCTTCGGTCAGCGTTTTTCTGCCGAGTCGCTTTTGCAAGACCTGGAAGGGCAAGATGCGCTCGTTCTCGATTGGCACAATTTCACCGTCTAGAATTAAGCCTGCTTGCGGGTCGTGGGTTAGCGCAAAGCTAAAGGACGCAATGGGGGGCAGCAAGTCAGGGAAGGTCTGGGTGATCTCGTCTAGTGTGCGAGAAAAGAGAGCAATTCGAAGATCGCCGTAGGGCGTACCGTGCAGCGAGGCTTCGTCGGTGTAAATCAATGGCGCAAGGTGAATCTGTGCCCGGATGCCGTCATACTTGTCCTCAACTGCAAACTCTCCGGGCAAGAGCCGTGCGACTTCTGCTAGGTCTTCCGCCGGACTTGCCAGCATGAATTTGATCGGGTGAAACAGCTCCATTTGTGCCTGGTCAAGCTGTCCCTGTCGCGCCAGCACTGCGGTTTTGCCGATGTCGCCCAGCAGCATATTGACCCACTGAATGCGATCGACAGGTTCCTTTGCTAAGCGGGCGATCGCATCTTCGACAGCTCCTTCACGTAGACCAATTCGTAGATCACCAGAAAGCAACTTGATCAGGTATTTGGCTTCGAGTCGAGTCGCGTGGCTGAGCAACTGCACGATCCATTCTTGCTTGCGCTTTGTGCCTTTGATCTGCACAAGCTGTTCCAGTGCCAGCGCCAGATCTTGCAGGGAAAGGGAGGGAGGCTGGTGGGTGATCCAGACCTGCGCGGCAACATCTCCCAAATCACCAAGCTGTACGAGCTGCGGCTTTAAAGTTTCAGCATCGATTCCGGTAACGATCGCCAGAGCAGCCAGTAAAGTAGCTCCGCCGATATTGAGCGTCCGCTGGTCTTTCAATGGAAACACTGTTCCTGCCAAATAACGCGCCGCCAATTCCAGATCAGTATCATCCAGACTGCTGAAGTATTGCCCCAAAAGCGCAGCTTTTTCTAATCGCTTAGCTGTGCCGTTGACCTGCTCCGCAACCTGGGCAAATTGCAAAAACGAGCCGACGACTCCATCGGTAGAAGACTGCTCCACAAAGGCTCGATCGCTTGGCAAGGAATTCAGGTTTTGGGGAGAAATGCTTGAGGAGGTCATGGTGCTGGATTAAAGCCGTTACCCACACCGTAGCACGCTCATTTTCGGTGAAATCGCCGCCGACCTTGCATTCCTGCCTGAGAGAGATCAGTAGAAAAACCCAGTCCCTCTCAAGGTGTAAATTGATACCCTGCAAAAGTCAGAGATAGTGATTCACCTTAGACCCGCAAGGGTCTTTTTTTTGCATCTTAAAAGTCACCCACTGCAATCGCTCGCTGCAACGAGTTCTAAAGAAGGGACTTTCCATCAAAAAGCTCAACGTCGAGGTTCAGGATATCCACCTCATCGATACAGCCCAAATTAACGCGATAGTGTCCGGGAAAGCGAAACGTTTCGTGAAACGTATAGATCCCACAGTGCTTACAGAACTGGTGTTTTGCCTTTCCTGAACCGAAGGTGTAGGTCGAGAGCGAATCCGGTGTTGCCTGAATCTGAAGCTCTGAAGCGGGGTAAGCCTCAGCAGACATCAGGGCTCCTTTTCTGCGGCAGATGGAGCAGGTGCAGCGCATCCCCCGATCGATCGCAGCCGATCGCAGGCTAAATTTCACTGCACCGCAATGACAGCTCCCCGCGTATTCTCTCAATTCTCTGGATTGCTCCATTTATCTTTTCGACGGCTTCTCTAGATTCTCAACGCCTTCATTTTTTGCACGGCTTCCACCACTTGATGCGGCTGCACGATCGTCAAATTCTCCAGCGTACCGTTATAAGGTGTGGGAATATCTTGCGAAGCTAAGCGCAGCACCGGGGCATCGAGTTCGTCAAAGAGGCGATCGTTAATGGAAGCAGTTAGCTCTGCGCCAATCCCACCCGATTTCATGCATTCCTCGACGATGATCACGCGATGGGTTTTGCTGACGGATTCGCCGATCGTGTCAAAGTCCAGCGGCTTCAGCGAAATCAGGTCAATCACTTCCGGGTCATAGCCCTGCTGCACCAGCGTTTTCACCGCAGTCATGACGTGGTGACGCATCCGCGAATAAGTGAGAATCGTGACATCCTTGCCGCGCCGCACGATTTCTGCTTTGTCTAGCGGCAGGACGTATTCTTCTTCGGGCAGGTCTTCTTTCAGGTTGTAAAGCAGAACGTGCTCAAAGAACAGCACCGGGTTATCGTCCCGAATGGCGGCTTTCAGCAAACCTTTGGCATTATAAGGTGTAGAGCAGGCAACCAGCTTCAGACCGGGAACACCCTGGAAGTAAGCCTCAAGCCGCTGCGAGTGCTCTGCGCCAAGCTGACGACCCACACCACCTGGACCACGAATCACCATCGGGATCTTGTAGTTGCCGCCAGAAGTGTAGCGCAGCATTCCGGCGTTGTTGGCAATCTGGTTGAACGCCAGCAGCAGAAAGCCCATGTTCATGCCTTCGATGATGGGGCGGAGTCCGGTCATTGCGGCTCCCACTGCCATGCCTGTAAAGCTGTTTTCGGCGATCGGCGTATCCAGCACGCGCAGATCACCATATTTCTTGTACAAATCTTTGGTCACTTTATAGGAGCCGCCATAGTGACCCACATCTTCACCCAACACGAAGACAGAGGGATCACGTGCCATTTCTTCATCGATCGCTTCCCGGAGGGCATTAAAGAGAAGGGTTTCTGCCATGAGCGGAATTTACCTAAGAGTGCAAGTGCCAAACGATATCCAGCCTACTATCTTATCTGGTGAAGGGGACAGATATGCAAGCCATTATACTGGCTGATCCCGGTAGGAACGGTAAGGTAGAAACTTTTGAGGCAGCCTTGCATAGAAGCAGCAAAGATTTCGCCGTCTTCCGGGAGCGGTGGCTCAAGCTAGGGAAATTTAGATTTGTGGATAAATCTATTTATGGATAAATCTATGGATTAAGTCATGCTTTGCTCAACAGGATCGCTGGGATCGCTGAAGATAAAATTTCTGAGCAAATTAACTCTAGTGTGGCATGCCTACCAGGCTAGATCTGAGTTATGGTCGGGGATAGAGTTTGCATGGCGCGGGACGTTCATCGAGTGGTGTGAGGGTATGAGAATTAATTTGCAGGTCTTGTCGCTGCGGTTTGTGGCGTTAGCACTGGGGGCACTACTGGCAGTTCTGGTGATTGGCAGTATTGAGGCGATCGCCAGAGTAGGGTTTGCGAGTGGTCAACTCTCCGGTGGTGCGGGTCTGGTTGAGGCGGGAGAAAATTCGGCAGCTTGGTCATCCTGGCAGCTCATGCCACTTACCGCAATTCCTGCTCCGTCTCCGGTCCCGGTGGTGCCCGCTCCTCCCAACCGTTTGCCCAATCGTTCTTCCAGACCTGCGGCTCGTTCGGCAACTCCTGCTCCGGCGGCTCGTCCGGCAACTCCTGCGGCTCGTTCGGCAACTCCTGCTCCGGCGGCTCGTCCGGCAACTCCGGCAGCTCGTCCGGCAACTCCTGCTCCTGCGGCTCCGGCGATTTCTGGATACCAACCCCGCCAGCAGATTGCTCCGGCTAATCCAACCAACTATGGCGATCGGGTGAGCCACGATGTATTTGGCAGACCTGTGAACAATGCGCCCATCATTGTGCTGCATGAAACCGTGGGATCAGCCGATAGCGCACTTGAGCTATTCCGCGCCGCTCACACCGATGAATCCAGGCAAGCTAGCTATCACAGCATTATTCGGCTAGATGGCACGATCGTTTATGTGGTCTCGCCTGAGAAGCGGGCATTTGGAGCCGGAAACTCAGCCTTCAAAGGTCCAAACGGACTAGAAGCCGTCAAAACCCATCGCCAGTTTGCGCCCTCGGTCAATAATTTTGCCTATCACATTTCCCTCGAAACCCCCGAAGACGGAGAAGACAACCAGACCACCCACAGCGGCTATACCGACGCGCAGTATCAATCTCTTGCGTGGCTCGTCGCCCGCACTCCGGTTCCGGTTGAACGCATCACCACTCACCGTGACGTCGATCGATCGGAATCCCGCATGGATCCTCGCAGTTTCGATGGCAATAAGTTTTTGAGGCTGTTAGCGCAGTATGGCGATCGATGAGTGAGTCGGTGAGGATGCCAATCTGAAATGAGGTCTGAAATGAAGTCGAGCAGAATGGAGGCGGAGTAAACTCTTCCAGTCTGCTTGATTTCTAACTCAAGGGAAAATGCGGAATATCGATTGGTCGATCGATCGTCTACTTGCTCTGATGCCTGAATTGGGCATGAAGTGTTAGTCTAATTGCCGAAATTGGTCTGTTATTTCGACTTTGTGCAGCCTAATGTACTCGATAGGGATCTTAGGCAGAAATCGGTCTAATATCTATATCAGAGAATTAGACGGAAACACTCAGTCTAATCAAGAGTTAGACCTAACCCGACACGTTCGTTAAAGTTGTTTGTTTTTAGCTGAGATTAGGCAAGCAAAGGTATTTTGCTTCGTTCAGGACTGAACGACATAGAAATCGAACTGAGAAGTCGCGCTGGGCTACTTGCTTATAGCACACAGGGAAAATTCTTGAAAAGTGTAAAGTGAAGTGTAAA
The DNA here is from genome assembly GCA_014695325.1 of Cyanobacteria bacterium FACHB-502. Lineage (GTDB taxonomy): Bacteria > Cyanobacteriota > Cyanobacteriia > Elainellales > Elainellaceae > Leptolyngbya_A. The sequence continues at coordinate 1,179,443 of JACJNZ010000039.1, forward strand.
ATGGGATTGTGGGCATTCTTATAGATATATGAAAACAGCAGTGCAGAAAATGAGTCTTGCGCCCGTGTTCTACACACTGGCTCAGGTACAATTTAACCCAATTGCCCAGATGTCAGATTATGTTGCCAAGTTGCAGGAGCACTTGCGCCGAAGCGGATTTCCTGATTTCCGAGCCGAAAATCAATTTGAACTCACAATTCGCCGGCTGGACGAAGCAGAACCTGATGTTAAGCCTACGCAGCATATGCGCTGGAGCTTCACGAATACTCAACGCACTGAAGGATATTTATTACTCTCGAATGCCTTGGTTTTTCACACTACTACATACGATACCTTTGCAGATTTCTTAAAAAAGGCCCTCTCTGGTTTAGAACTAGTTCACGAAATTGTTGAGTTGGCTTATGTTGAACGGATTGGACTGCGTTATCTTAATGCTGTTACCCCGATAGGTAACGATACCCTACAACAATATTTGAACCCATCTCTGCTTGGCTTTTCTGCAAATCTAGAGGGTCGTCTAAGTCATAGCTTTACCGAAACGGTCACAGTTATTGAGGATGGTAACTTAGTTGCTAGAGCAGTTATTACAGATGGGGCATTAGCTTTATCACCTGACTTGTTTCCATTACAGCTCGAACTGCAAGCCCGATTTGCAGAAATTAATGGTCGGAATGCTGTGTTAGATACTGACTATTTTGTTGCTAAGCGAAACAGTTTTAATCTCATAGAAGTTGAAGAGCAACTTCAGAAAGCACATGGCATTATCACGAATGCTTTCAGGGTTGCGGTAACTGACTATGCTAGAGAAAAGTGGGCTTAAGAATATGAATACAATGACAAAACCATATCCCAAAGCTCCTCTTTATCCTATAAAAACTAATAGCCCTCATCGAGCTATCGTAATTGCCGTCCCTATATTGATTTGGACAGCAGGTACTGGTGGTGTTATGACGCCACATGGTACAACTGAGGTACTAAATCGATTTTACGATCCACGTATACATATCGAACCTTCTAGGGCAAAGCAGATTGATACGAGATCGCCTGCTGAGCATGTTGCTAATATCCGTGATGTATTTGCTATAAGTATGTCTGATTTAGCCTCTGTTTTAGGGGTCACTCGTCCTACGGTCTATGCTTGGTTGTCAGGACAAGAGCCAAAGGGAGAAGCAGTAATACGTATTCAGCAATTGTCCCGCGCTGCTGATAAATTTCATCAAGCAAACATCATCCGTCTAGATAAGTTAGTAAATCGTCCAATTTTAAACGGACGTTCCTTGCTCGATATACTTAGAACAGATGAAGACCCTGTAGAGGCTTTAGCTACCATCAAGGCAATAGCCGATAAGGAAGCTCAGACCCGTCGTGAACCTAAGGGTGTTGGCAAACACTTGAGATCGCTCGACGATGTGTTAGGTGAATCTTCTGTGGCTATCCATGAGAGGAGTTAGTGTTAGAAATGCCTTGGTCCCGAAACACCAGATGGCGACAGGGTAGCGTCCTGACTGGGAAAGACTTTCAGGCAGTAGGCTTGACCGATATGCCTGATACTGCTCTAGCTATAGCAATATCTCACGATTGTGATATCGCCAATGACAATCTGGATGCTGAACCTGCTGTAGAATTCATCTTTGCTCGTATCTTGGAGCAAAGCAATGGGAATTACACACATGGGAAAAATCCGCGCGTTTTACACTTAGATTACACAGACGGTGAAAAACCTGTTTCCCTCGAACTGCTCTCTTCAAAAAGATTGATAGTACAGAAAGATAAGCTTGAGGCAGTTCAGCCTGATGATACTTATAAACTCACTCATTCTCGGCAAATTCTTCAAAGTTGGTTGGCTGCTAGATATCGTCGCCATGCTCTACCGAACAGCCTCGTTGATAGGCTTCGTGAAGTTTTCGCATACATTGAGAAGAAAGGTAAGAAAAATTCTTCTGGAATATTGTCTTTCCGTCTTTCTTATGATCCCGAAGATGAACTTCCCCCCGAAGAACCGTATGAACTCTGGCTCAACATTGTTTATATCACTGATAAGGATGATTACCGCCCAATGTCTGAAGATGTTGCACAAAGCTTGAAAACAGAATTTCCAAGGCTTTTAGAAAAGACAAAGGATTGCGGCAATGTGATTTTACGCAAGTGCGAAGCGATCTCTGAAATGGAATTCACACTCCGCGATATGCGCGAAACGGTTGAATACCATCTCGAACACTTAAGTTATCGCACTGAGCCTTCGGGACCAGTAATTTAGATAACTGTGTAGGAATAGGATCGCAAGTTGACAAAAATGCAAAAGCAATCGAGGTATAACAACACCCATGCACACCGACCGCCGAGAGTTGATCGGTAAGTTGCAAAGGTTATCTGCGGCGGGTGATGGGCAACGTTAGCGAAAAACGATCGATGGGTGAAAACTTACAGAACAAAAGCATCGCTTCACCCACCGACTCACCTATCCACCTACACCAACTTCTCCATTGCCCGCGCCACAGCCCCGATCGCTTGCTCTACTTCATCCTCTGATACCACCAGCGGCGGCACAAAGCGCACCACTTTTGGACCTGCCGGAACGAGCAGTAAGCCTTCCGCGATCGCAGCATTCACAATTTGAGGAGCAGTTAGTTCGGCATCAGAATTGATCACCATCCCGTTAATTAAGCCCCAGCCGCGTACTTCGCTGATGATAGTGGAATATTGAGCGGCGATCGATCGCAGTCCGGCTCTTAGCTGCTCTCCGCGTGCCTGGACTTGAGCCAGCAAATTTTCCTGTTCTAGCGTCTGGCAGACCGCAAGGGCAACGCCGCAGGCAAACGGATTGCCGCCAAAGGTGCTGGCATGATCTCCGGGCTGGAAGACATCGCAGAAGGATTTGCACAGCATTGCGCCGATCGGGATGCCGCCACCGAGTCCTTTCGCAGAAGTGAAAATGTCTGGTTCGATGCCCAGATGCTCATAGCCCCAGTATTTACCCGTGCGCCCCATACCGACCTGCACTTCGTCAAGGATCAGCAGAATGCCCTTCTCGTTGCAGATTTCGCGAATGCGCTGGAAATAGGCAGCTTCACCGGGACGCACACCGCCTTCGCCTTGCAGTGCCTCCAGCATAATGGCGGCGACCTGCGCTTCGGACTGATCGAGGAGGGCGATCGCCTCTTCCAGGGCAGTAATGTCGTTGTACGGGACGTAGTAGAATCCCGGCATCAGCGGGTCAAAGTTTTTTTGATATTTCGGCTGCCCGGTGGCGGTGATGGTGGCGAGGGTGCGACCGTGGAAGCTGGCGTGGGCAGTGAGAATGACAGGGTTCTGAATGCCGCGCACGGTATGGGCGTATTTGCGGGCGAGCTTGATTGCGCCTTCGTTGGCTTCTGCGCCGGAGTTGCAGAAAAACACGCGATCGGCACAGGAATGATTGACCAGCCAGTTTGCCAGCTCGCCTTGTTCGGGAATGTAGTACAGATTAGAAACATGGTGCAGCTTCTGAATTTGCTGCGTCACGGCATTCACCATTGCGGGGTGAGCGTGTCCTAAGGTACAGGTAGCAATTCCGGCGACAAAATCCAGATACTCGCGCCCTTCGGTGTCCCACACGTGGCAGCCTGCCCCACGCTCCAGGGTCAGCGGAAAGCGGGCATAGGTAGCCATCACATAGCGATCGAAGGTTGCCGGGTCAGCAGCCGTAGAATTTGCTGTCGGATTGGGCATCAGGGCGAGATCTGAACTCACGAATTGCTCCTTGCAGGTAGAAGTTGGGTGGGCAGTTGGGAAGCTCATCCGCTGCACAGATTCAGTGACTTGTTCAGTGACTTGCGAGCGCAACCAATGAATTTCCCTGTCTCAAGTCTTTGATCTTAAGCCACAGTTCCTAGTATTACCAGGAACGATCGATTGTTTTTAGCCGATCGTTGACATTCTGGACTGCGACTTGGATCTGCGCTCCTAGCTCCTTCAGTAGGGCTACGGTGTAACCAGAACCTTTGCGACCTTTTACACAACCCCCGACACCATCAGCAGTTGCGCTACAGTCAAAAAGAGATTTGACGCACGACCGCTCCTTGTTTTAATCCGCGCAAAATATGAATACAGAATCCTTGCGAATGCAGGCAGTCCAGTCTCCGGTGATTCCAATCGTTGGAGATTTAATTCGCAGCAATCCCGGTACGATTCCGCTGGGGCAAGGGATTGTGTTTTATCCGCCGCCACCGCAAGCGATCGAGGGCATCAGCGAGTTTCTTGCGAATCCCAACAATCATCGCTATCAGTCAATCGAGGGCATTCCGCCGCTGCTGGAGACGATCGCCCGCAAGCTGAAAACTGATAACGGCATCGAAACTTCAGACGCGAATCGAATTGTGGTGACGGTTGGCAGCAATATGGGTTTCGTGAATGCGCTGCTGGCGATCGCAGATGCGGGCGATGAAGTAATTCTGCAAACGCCTTTTTATTTCAATCACGAGATGGCGATTCAGATGGCGAACTGTGCGGTCGTGACGGTTCCCACTGACGCAAATTATCAGATTGATCTCGCTCGGCTCGAGGCAGCAATTACGCCAAAAACAAAGGCGATCGTCACGATTTCCCCCAACAACCCGACCGGAGTCGTTTATCCCGAAGCAACTTTGCGGCAGGTGAATGCCCTGTGTCGCGATCGCGGCATTTATCACATCACCGATGAGGCTTATGAATATTTCACCTACGATGATGCCGTTCACTTTTCTCCCGGATCGATTCCCGATAGCGAATCCTACACGATTTCTCTGTTTAGCCTCTCGAAGTCCTACGGCTTCGCAAGCTGGCGGATTGGCTATATGGTGATTCCCGCGCACCTGTTTACGGCAGTCAAAAAAATCCAGGACACGATCGCGATCTGTGCCCCGGTGATTTCGCAATATGCAGCATGGGGTGCGATGCAAACTGGCGCAGAATACTGTCGGCAGCAGCGTCAGGCGATCGCCCAGGTGAGGCAGCTCTGCCTCAAAGAACTGTCCACCGTTTCTGATCTTTGCACCGTGCCCCTGGCAAAGGGAGCCTTTTACTTTTTGCTCAAACTCCACACCGATCTAGATTCCATGACTGCCGTTGAGCGGCTGATTCGTGGCTATCAAGTGGCAGGGTTGCCAGGAATTGCCTTTGGTTTAACCGACGGCTGTTATTTACGCATTGGCTATGGCGCACTGCAACCGGAAACGACGATCGAGGGAATGCAGCGATTGGTGCGGGGAGTGAGGGAGTTGGTGGGGTAGAGGGGTGAATGGGTGGATGAGGCGATGAGAAATAAGGGATGAGGAGTTGGGGAGTAGTTTCTGATGTCTTCTGATCAGTGTTTTTAGAGGTTAAGGTTGAGGATGCCGTCGGTGTTAGGGGCTTCGGCGATCGCTTTATTCTCGACAGTGGGTGCGACCCCGGTAAAGGGTGATTCGCTTTGCTGGGAAAAGAGCTGGTCTTCGCCGGAGTTTGCCGGAGTCATCTGGGCGATCTGCTGCTGATTCGCGAGAATGGCTCGATCGATCGCCTGCATCCGTCGTGCCTGATCTTGAGTGATGCGTGTCTCGTTGTTGCCTAAACCGGGTGCATCCCACCGCTGGGTTTGAGGGTTAATAAACGATCGGACTCGTGCAGATAGCACTGCATCTGCTTCTGGTTGCCCTTCTGATTTGGCGACTGCTAGCCAATCCACATAGCCCTGCTGTCCCAGTGCGGCAAGCGGAGCCTGATTTGCCAGGTCAATGCCGTTGAGTTTCTCGCTGAGGGTGAGAGCGAGTCCTTTGTCGCTGGCTTTTTGCAGAATTTGGTCTGCCTGTTTGCGAAGACGGGCAAGCTGTTTGGCATCTGCATCTTCGGGAGAGGTGGCAGCGTGCTGGTAGGAGAAAGAACCTAAGTTCCAAACTCCGTTACCCGGATCAGTGTGACCATAGTAAGCCGGGTTACGTGAGCCGTCAGGGGTGCGGGTTCCTTCAGCCGAGCCAACTGCTTTGGCAACCAGAGAATTTTCGTTTCCGGCAAAGAGTGCATTGAGAGCAGGCGCAGCCGTTAGAGTTGCGGCAGGGGTAGCAGGAGAAACAGGCGCAGTCGGGGTGGGTGCAGCCGCAGTCGGCGCAGGTTTGAAGGGGGAGTCAAAGGTATCAAAGGCAATTCCTCCTCCGTTATCTTTGTGAGCTGGTTTTTCTTGCAAGGGGCGATCGGCAGGAGTGCTTCCATCTGTAAAAGTCGCCTCAGTTGGAATTGCCTCAGCTGGAATTGCCTCACTCAGAATTACCGCCGGTGGAGGAGACGGTAGATTTTGGCTTGGCGAATCTTGTGCGCCGATCGGAGCATCCCCACCGTTTGTAGGCAGGATGGTTGCAGGAGTCGCAGCTACGGGAGTTTCAGTTGCAGAAGTTGCGATTGCTGGCGTTGCAGTCAGAAAATTAGCTTCGGTGGCATGAGCCGCATGACCAAAGGTAAGAACAGAGAGCCAGAGCAGTAGATAGGTCAGGTGTTTCATAGCAAAGAGAGCATCAGCAAAGATCGATTATCAATGCGAGGAAAGAGAGGAAACAGAGAAAAGGAATGAGACGAGAATGAAAAAAATTTAGTGCGGAAACCGGAACTGATATCCGGCGTATTCGTCACCCTCATATAGGACAACCAGCCAGGTTTGAGGATCGAACGCAAGGGGATAGACGGCACGTTCTGCGGCAGCTCCGGCACGGATTTCAAGACCAGGTAATTGGCAGTAGGGAGCCTGCAAAACCTGCTCAACTCTTGCTTTAGTATCCCGTTCAGAAATTGCCAGAAACTGAGCTAACTGTTCTCTCGAAATCACCACGCTCTCATTGACTTCTCCCTGACAATTCTCAGGACGCTGGGCGAGGCGATCGAACGGAACCACGCGCTGCACATCCACTAATAACGCAGCCAGCCCGATTACCATGCCAGCAATTACAATTCCCTGCATGGAGATCACAGAAGAACTTGTTCTCGTGCGACTAGATGATTTCATCATTGCCGTTCTCCCGTGCCATCAAGACGAAACAAGACAAAACAAACACGAGCCATCCGGCTCCCATTAAGACAAGACTCATAGCACCTCTAGAGAAATGATTTGCATTAACTGATTTGCATTAACTGATTTGCATGAGCTACAGCCTGCCGCCAATCAGCAAACCGAGCAAAATGATGCAGAGCCGATAGCCCCAGGTAATGCCCAATTGCGGAGCGGTTGTGGTTCGATGAACGGCGATCGCTGCCGGAATCACAAGCAAAATCATTACCGGAACAACCAGCAGCGGCATGGCTTCTAGCAGCAGGTTCAGCAGCAGACGAGTCAGGGCCGCACCCAACAACAGGGTCAGCGTTTCGTGCAGCATGAAAGGAACAGCTTCGTTGATTTCAGAGTGCGATCGATTCGCAAAGAGCCAGCGTCGGAGCCGTTTTAATAAAGGTAAGCGTCTGCGAGACCTGCGGCGTGGAGGAAATTCCTGATACTGCGTTTCCTGATATTGCGTTTCCTGATACTGCGTTTCGCGACGTTCTTGACGCTGGCGCAGCATTTGTGCAGTTTCATCGGCCGTATCGCTTGCCTCAATCGGGACATGAATTTGCAGTGTCATTGGCTCAGCCGATTGAAGGGACAATTCACGCATCGCTAGCTTCACCTGTCCCTGCGGATTTTCAACATAAGGGAGCGAAATGGGCTGCTCTAACGGCAGAGATAGCCTTGGGGTTGGGCGACTGGCTTCAGAGGAACCCGGGTTTGCATTGCTCTGACTTTTGCGCCGTTCCCGATCGATTTGGGCAGCGATCGATTGGAGCCTGCGAAGGGCGGTTTCCTGGGTCTGGGAAAGCTGATTGATCTGTTCTGCCTGTGCTTTTAGCTCTTGAAGCGCGGGACGAATCAGCGGCTGAGCATCTTTGATGGGGGCAGATAATATGGGGGCAGATAAACGGGTTTGGGCAGGCTGCTGCAAACGGTTTGCATTCACAGAATCGTTTTGAGCGGAATCGCTTTGGGCAGAATGGCTTTGCCCTGCCACCGATTGAACGCCAGCCTGAACGCTGGATTGAACGCTAGATTGAATTTTGGGTAATTGCGTTTGATGCACCGAAGTTTCATATAAACCCGTCTGCTGCAAACGAGTTTGAGGGACACGAGTTTGAGAAACAGGAGGCTGAACGGGAGAACGATCGGGAGGAGCAAATTGAGAACGTAACGAAGAATGAGGCAGCGATACTCCGGGTGATGGTGGTTTGAACTCAGGTTTAAACTCAGCTTGAGCTGCGGGTTTAAACCCAGAGATAGCCGCTGGGGGGCGTTTGGGTTGGTTTGAATTGGCAAAAGGTTCGGTAGTGGCAGGTTCAAGCGGAGCCTCGATATCAGGCAACTCAACAAGAGCGACTAACCGTGACTGGGGCTTGTTCACATCCGCGCAAATCGATTCCAATTCAGTTTGAATCGCTTTAATCTTGGCTTGCAATTCGTTCATAAGCTTTATCCAGGAGTTTTGGGAGAGGGAAACGTTGGAGCAGGGCAATAGGCAGCGTCAAAAGGCGATCGAGAAAAATAGGGAATTAAACCAGTCATCAAAAGGCGTTAAATCGAAATCGCTGAAAAAATAAAACAAAAGAGACAGGACAAGAGAAACAGGACAAAACCACGAAATAAAACTGCGAAGGTTCTATAGCTGTTTTGCAGCAGTGCAAATTACGCTGTAAGATCCAGTCCTAGGGGTGGTAGTACATCAGTACATTATTGATAGTACCTTTGTACTGCATGCAACGGAAAAAGTAAATAGGTAAAACCATCAGCGCACAAGTTTTTATTGTTTCTTAGGCGTAGCTGAATCAGCTGCATCAGAGTATGAACCGTTGAGTTTGACATCGCTGGGCAGCCCCCTCAAGGAATTAATGCGGGGGGGCTTTGAGCGTTGAAAGGTTTTGCACCCGTGAAGGATTGAGGAGTTGAAGGGTTGGGAGTTGAAGGGTCGAGGGGAGAATTCATCGCAGGATTGAGCAGCGCCTGATCAATTTCCTCTCAATGTCTTATAGACTCTTACGGAAAAGGAAGTTGCTTTGCTGTAGAAGCCAGGATGCAAAGAGCTAGGATTTTCACAGGTACGGTTTAGTCTGGGTCGATCGATTGGTACAGTAGAGCGGAAGTCAGGTCACAGAGAAGCGATGCACACACTGCTTGGCAAACGGCTGCAAGGCGGCAAATACACGCTCGATCAGGTGGTCGGGCACGGCGGATTTGGCATTACCTTTCGAGCAACCCATCATCTGCTTGGACAAACAGTAGTGATTAAAACCCTGAATGGGCTGGCGGAACCCGACCCGCAGAAGTTTGATGCCCTACGGCGCAGATTCCAGGATGAAGCTCGGCGGCTGGCACTTTGCCTGCATACCAATATCGTGCGGGTCAACGATTTCTTTCTCGAAGATGGCCTGCCCTATCTGGTAATGGATTATGTGCCGGGGCAAACGCTGCAAGAAGTGGTCTTTCCCGATCGCCCGCTGCCTGAACCGATCGCCATTCACTACATCCGACAAATCGGCGACGCGCTGCGGCTCGTTCATGCCAACGGACTGCTGCACCGGGATGTCAAACCCGACAACATTATCCTGAAAGAAGGAACGCAGCAGGTCATCTTGATCGACTTTGGCATTGCCCGCGAGTTTAACGCTGATCGCACCCAGACCCACACCAGCTTCCTGTCCTCAGGCTATGCCCCGATCGAGCAATATTTTTCGCAGGAGAAACGCACCCCTGCCACTGATGTCTATGGTTTAGCAGCGACGCTCTATGCCCTGCTGACGGCTCAGGTTCCCGTTGCCTCGGTGTTGCGCGATCGGCAGCCGATGCCTGCGCCCCAGGAACTGCGCCCGGAACTGAGTACGACTGTCAATCAAGCCGTGATGCGCGGCATGGCAGTAGAAGTGAAATATCGCCCGGAGACGATCGATCAGTGGCTCGCCCTGCTGCCTGCTGCCGTACCTGAGCTGCTTCCTCCGGGTCAGGCAGAATCTCATCCAGCCATGCAAGCCCTTCCCAGACGAATTGCGGCTCCTCCCGTTCAGCCTCCTTCTCCGACGGCAGCAGCGACGGTTGCAGTGGCTCCAAAACGTCCAGCGACGGTGGCTGCAACTCCGGTTCCCAGAGCAAATGCTTCGCGTCGATCTCTTTCCAGCGGCATGATTTGGGCAATTGTGGGATTGGCAGCCCTCTTGGGCACAATGGTGGCAGCCCTGGCAATGGTGTTGCGGACTCCGCCTGCATCACAAACTGAGACGATCGAAACCGCGCCCATCCCCGCACAAGAGCAACCCGCTGAGCAAATCCCTGAGCGTGAAGTCTCTCCGCTGCCCACAGAAGCGCCTGAGCCTGAGGCAAGCCCTACCCCAAGCCCCAGCCCCACGCCTGAGGCAAGCCCCACCCCAGTCGAATCTCCGATCGAGTCCCAAACCGAATCCCTCGATCCAGAACCTCCGGCTGCCTCTCCTGCCCCGCCAGATCCTCCAGAACCGCCTGCACCTGACGAGCCAGAAGCTCCTGCACCTGCTCCCGAAGCGTCTCCTGCCCCGCCTTCCCCTGCACCAGAGTCCAATTCCAACCAGCCGATCGATGAACCGCCCCCGATCGAAAAGCCCGTTCGCCCCAGTGAGCCAACCAGTGAACCGATCGCCGAACCGCCCCCACCCCAAGGTCGCTCCCCTGAAGGAATCTCTGCCCCACCTCCAAAACTCCCCCAGATGCAGTAGCCTAACTGGCCTCAATTTTCTCGATTTCCTCAATCCCCTCGACTCCCTCCATTTCCCCAATTTCCCCGACCCCAGCCAACCAATCCCATCCCAGCTGAATGAACCAAAAGCAGGCGGAAATCCGTATTGCTCCCGTATCCCTCAAAGGATTGCAATCAAGTTAAACCATAGATAGACGGTTTCCTTACAATTCGCAGATTAAATTGATTTAGATTTAGCGAAATAGTTATCGTCTAAGTTGGTGTTATTAGGGGTCAATCATTTTTATTTAATTCACTGTCATTTGATTCGGTAATTAAGAGCCGTAAGGGAACTTTAGAAAAGCTCTGAGTTTCCTGCAAATGATGTTTTCTCTCGGTTGACCCAACCCCTCAAACTGCCCTCATCAATTGACTTATGACTTCCTGGCGCGATCGACTTAACCGAATGAGCGGTAAAACGCAAATCACCGTCTGTCGGATTTTTATCCATTTAGCGGGACGCGAAGTTGCGCCGCTGTTAGGCGTGTTAAATCAGGCTGCACAGGAGGCAATGGATTCAGAAGGCGAAATGGAGGTTTTGGGAGAAGGATTGGTGCAGATTTGCGAATCCCTCCTGCAATATGACACCTACTGGCAGTCGGCAGCGAACGAAGGCGATGTGTTTTGGGATGAAGGTGACGCAGACGACTATGTGACAGAGCTGTTTACGGATTCGGCACAGCGATATGGCACGGCAAGGGATAGCGAAACAGATACCGAAGAGGATGATTTGCTGATTCCTGTCACCGAAAATCTGGTGGTGATGCTGACTGTCGCTTATGAAGGATCCGCAGATGCTCTGGAGACGGATCTGGGCAACATGACTGCACTCCGAGCCGGATTGAAGACGCTGATTAACTTGCACTATGCTGGACGATTGAGGGCAATTCAGGTTCACTTCTCGCCTGCGCGTCTGGGCGATGAATTGACTGACGATCAACTGCTGCTTAACTTTCCAGAACTGGTGCCGCTATGAGTATTACCCTGCATTCATTTTTGAGGCGTATGCTTCGCAAATTTTTGATCGTTTCGATGACTTTCAGCCTTGCTTGGACTACGGCAGCCTGCACTGCTCCCTTTGATGCAACGGCAGATGCTCCGCAGCAAACCCAGACTTCTCCGCAAGCTTCTCCGCAAGCTTCTCCCCAGACCAATCTGTCTGACGGAGAGTACCCGGTGCAGCAAGCAACTTATGACGACAGTATTGGCGAATATTCCGTCATGCTGCTTAACACGCGTCCCGGTGAATCCTCGATTTACCGAAGCACCAATTTGCCCCTGGCACGACTAACCGATGAGCAAACTAAAGCAGGACAAAAAAGCTTTCTCAAGGTCGAGAATGGCAACCCTGCCCTGTATCTGAGCGAAGATTTTCGCATCGAGTACGTTCACAACGTGACAGAAACCCAGCCTAACCCGGAAACTGGGCAGTCCGAAGTGGTCGTGGTTCGTCAGGAATCTAGCTTCTGGACTCCTTTTGCAGGTGCATTAGCTGGACAGGCTCTCGGTAGTTTGCTGTTCCGTCCCACCTATTATTTCCCGCCCGTTTATCAGCCTGGAATTCCGTTAAGGGGCTATGGCGGCTACGGCAACAGTTACGGGGCGGCAATCAATCAGTATCAACGCCGCTATCAGGCTCCGCCGATCGAAGTTCGCAATCGTCAGGCACTTCGCACTACCGGACAGCTCAGAACCCCTTCGGTGACAGCTCCTGTTCGCGGGACTAGCCGCGCTAACGGATCGACAGGCGGCGGTTTTGGCTCTAGCAATCTGAGACGGGCAAATCGATCGACAGGTTCAGGCTATGGCTCTAGCAACCTCAGACGATCGAACCGAACCACAACGCCAACCTTCCAGCGACCCACCAACAGAAATCGAGGCTTTGGCACTAGCGGTCGCCGCTCCCGTGGATTTAGCGGTGGCGGTAGAAGACGCTAAAGAAACCGCTTGATTGACTGAATTCTGCTTAACCGAAAAGCCTGGGAAAGAAATAGATTTGCCTTTGTGCAGTCTAACTCTCCTGGGCTTTTTTATGAGTTCGTGAGTGAATGCAGCAGAAAAACTGAGACAGGCAGTACGATCGAAACGTTAGCGCAGTTAGCTCGCCCATGCCAGAAGGACCAGAAATCAAACGTGCGGCGGATCAGATTGCGAAGGCGATCGTCCCTTATCCCGTGACTGAGGTATTTTTTGCGTTTGAGCATCTCAAGCCCTACGAAGCAGTTTTGCGCGATCGACGCATTCTCTCGGTGTTGCCCAAGGGCAAGGCATTGCTGACCCGATTTGATAACGATCTAACGCTCTACAGCCACAATCAGCTTTATGGCATCTGGGTGATTCGCAGTGCTCATCAGTATCCCGAAACCAATCGGCAGTTGCGTTTAGCCATTCACAACGCGAAAAAATCCGCCCTGCTCTACAGCGCATCTGATATCGAAGTGCTCACGCCGGAAGGAGTCATGTACCACCCGTTTTTGACGCGCCTTGGTGTGGATGTTCTTGATCCCCATACCACCGTGGAACAGGTGATCGATCGCTTTAAAGACAAGCAATTCTCTCGCCGCAATCTGCCCGGACTGCTGCTGAACCAGGGTTTTCTCTGTGGTCTAGGTAACTACCTGCGAAGCGAAATTCTGTTTGTCGCCCGTGTGCCGCCCTCCTATCGCCCGATCGATTGCTCCCCAGCTCAACTTGCTGCCCTTGCTCAAGCCGCAATCGATCTGCCGCATCAATCCTACATTACCAAAGGCATCACGAACGATTTAGCGATTGTCCATCAGCTCAAAGCCGCAGGCAAAAAACGCTCTGAATATCGCCACTGGGTCTTTAACCGCGAAGGCAAACCCTGTTTTCGATGCGGGACGGCGATCGTGAAAGAAATGCTAGCGGGAAGAAGACTGTATTACTGCCCCAATTGTCAACAGCAGTGACGGAAAGCATCCCCAGTCAATTGGTTTTTCCGCTTGTGGTTGAGGACACCTAAGGACGCGCAAAAGACTGGTAAGGTACAAGATATCTAAATTCACTTTGTTAAAAGCAGAAAAGGAGCACACAAAACATGAATAAAGGGAGGTTAGAAGCATTCAGCGATGGTGTTATTGCCATCATTATTACCATCATGGTGCTGGAGTTAAAAATTCCACATGAGGCAAATCTGGCTGCGCTGCGTCCTTTAGTTCCGGTGTTCCTGAGCTATGTCCTGAGTTTTATCTATCTCGCAATCTACTGGAACAACCACCATCATTTACTACAGGCAGTTCGGCACATCAATGGCAAGACCTTGTGGGCAAATCTGCATCTGCTGTTCTGGTTGTCGCTCTTTCCTTTTGTCACAGGTTGGGCGGGCGAAAATCACTTTGCTGCCGTGCCGTCTGCTTTCTACGGCGGAGTACTTCTGCTTGCTGCGATCGCTTACTTCATCCTAACCCGCATTCTCATTGCTTCCCACGGCAAAGATTCTCCACTAGGAACTGCGATTGGAGAAGACTTCAAGGGCAAGGTATCGATCGTGACCTATGCTCTGGCGATTCCGCTTTCCTTCTTAAACTCATGGCTTGCCTGTCTGCTGTATGTTTTAGTTGCAGGGATGTGGCTTATTCCCGATCGCCGCATTGAGCGAGTTTTGACTCCCTGAGAGAAGTGCTTAATATTCAAACCTGAGATCTTGCTCGTCGGGCGATCGGTCGTTGCCGGGTTTCAGTATTGGGGGCAATTGTCATTAATCAAAGCGAGTCACGTTCTAAATAAAAGTTCGGCTGCTCAGCTACTATTCACTGGCAAAACTGAGAAAAAACGCAAGTCGGGGTAGCACCAGGAGGATACACCAGCAAAATGGCAATAATTTCCTAGACTGACAAAAATCGCTTGCTGTACTAGCTTGATTGTTCTATCAATTTGTAGGAATTTGGGGAAGGAATTATGTCAGATGTTAGTCGCCGTATTCCTGTCCCAATTGCCAGCGGCAGTGAGGATCAACTTTCTTGATAGGTCATTAGAACAATTGGGTAAATTGTAAGACAGTCGTAAGGACTCCCGATGAAATCTGGCTTACAAAGCGGTCAATTGACAAAATGGAAGGACGATCGAGGATTTGGCTTTATTCAACCTGTTGATGGGAGCCAAGAAGTTTTTGTGCATATTTCTGCGCTAAAAGACTCAACTCGTCGTCCAAAAGTAGGTGACACAATCTACTATCACGTTGTTACTGAAGATGGAAAAATTCGTGCCTGTAATGCTTTCATCGCAGGAGCAAGGCGCACGTCTCATTCCCGCTCCGCATCTTCAATTGGAAGGGCGACATCCAATGCTGGGAACAAATATCCTTTCCCTGTTTATCCTTTCCCTGTTTTAGAGACATTGCTGCTATCAAGTCTACCCGTCATTGGCTCACTCCATTTTGCGTGGTCAACCGCTATCCCCATCCCGCTTGCTCTTTATCCTGTCATGAGCCTAGTGACCTATGCCCTCTACGCCGATGATAAGTCGCGTGCGAAATGCGGAGACCGCAGAATTCCAGAGCGGACACTGCACCTGTGCGAACTGATGGGCGGCTGGTTGGGTGGCTTTATTGCCCAGCGTAGACTGCACCATAAGAATATTAAGCGTTCGTATCAGATCGTCTTTTGGGCGATCGTCGCACTCCATTTTGCGTTTTGGGTAGATTGGCTGTTTCTGAATAGAACACTAATCACAGCAATTTTTAACAGTTATTTTTAGCAGTTAATAGTTCATCTATCGATGTTCAAGAGGGGTTCATCGGAAGGCTTACCAGCAACAAATGCAGGGTATCTACCCTTTTCGGCGAAGCTATAATTCTCTCACGGGTTAGAGAGGTACAACTGGCTATGTCAAACCTTGAGCAAATTGAAGCAGCAATTCTTTCATTGCCATCCGCTGAGTTTGAGAAATTAAGGCTGTGGTTCCTTGATTTAGATTAAGACCGCTGGGATGAGCAAATAGAGCAAGACATTGAAGACGGCAAATTAGAGGCGTTTGCTCAGGAGGCGATCGGTCGTTGTCAGGTTTCAGTGCCTGGGGCGATTGTTACAGATCAAAGTTCTAAATAAAAGTTAGCAATCTATGCGCTGAGGCACCTTCAGGGTGAAAGAAACTGTCAACGAATCGGCGACAAGTGAGCCTTTTAACACTGGATTAGATTTAGTTTCTTAGGAACTTGCTCCATTGATCGCACTAACTATTCAGCCCTATAGGGCTTCACAAGAAGCTGCTATCAGTTAGATGACATCTAGCGCTATGTAATGCTACATAAAGCCTGTAAAATTTTCCTAGACCTATTAGGTTAGTTGAGTCCACCTTGACAATTTGCAGACCAATGGATGAAGTAGACCAATGGATGAAGTTGTCATCACTGAGTATGACCCAAACTGGGTGCTACTTTTTGAACAGGAATCTGCACGTATTCGGACGGTTGTAGATAGAGATCTCATCACTCGCATTGAGCATTTTGGCAGCACGGCAGTACCCGGGTTAGCTGCAAAACCCATTATTGATTTATTGGTAGGGGTACGCTCCCTTGCAGAAGCAAAGCAAGTTGCTGTCTCTCAGCTAGAACACTTGAGCTATGCTTACTGGTTCGATAATCCCGACCCTCAACGGATGTTTTTTGTGAAGGGTCTACCACCTAACAGTCCACGCACTCATCATATCCATATGGTTGAGCCAGACAGTGTACTGTGGGAGCGTTTGATATTTCGAGACTATCTTTGCAAGCATTCAGACGAAGCGGCACGGTATGCACAATTGAAGCGTCATCTTGCCCAACGCTTTTCGAGCGATCGAGAAGCATACACAGTGGGCAAAGCAGAGTACATAGAGTCTGTTATGCAAAAAGCTCGACAACAGCTAGCCAGCTAACGACCAAAATAAGCGGTGGCAAGTAACTTTAGCAACCCAATCAAGATCTCTCGCCTGTCCGCTTCATCACCTTGTTGGACGGCTTTACATATTCGGTCAAGGCATTGGCTTGAATATATCCTGTTAAGTTCAAAGCAAAGTTCTTTTGAAATTACTGAGAGCAAGCAGTTCTGCGGTACCAAAATAGAGGCAAAACATGACGTATGTGGAGAAGAGAAAGAACAAACCAAAATCAAAAGAGTGAGATTGTGCTGAATGCTGACTGCTATAGGACAGATAAGCCGTTTATGACTGATCCAGTCAGCACGCCTTCACGTTGGCATCAACTGATTGGCTTAGACGAATTACCGTTAGATCCTAATACAAGAGTGCAACTTGAAGTATGGTTAAACACGCTCAAAACTGTTTGTGGCAAGAAGAATCTATTAAGGTTTCCTACTCCTGAATCTTATGAAGCCTTTGACCGAGAAGGCATTGAACTGTGGAAGAAGGTACGTCAAGAATTAGCCTCTAACTATGACGTGTTCTACTACAGCACAAGATTAGCAGGATTGTTCAAACATCCTGATGCTCCTATGGTGAAAAGGATCAGGCTAGGAGCTGAGTATAGCTGTTGGGCAACTTGGTATGTTGATGATGTCGGATGTTTTGATCCGGTTAAGCTTCCTATTAGCCAAGAAACTCTTGAGCGATTAAACAAATGGCAAGATGTTTTTGATGACACGCTTGATCATGACTATCCACCTGATTCTCGCTTCCCTAGCGAAGAAGTAGCCAAAATATGGAGTCGAGAGGGTATTAGGCTTTGGGTGCAGTTGCAAAGAGAGCTAAGCGCAGAGTATGAGGTACTTAAGCGTATTTACCATCAGGAAAAAACACAACTTATGAAACTGGATGATTGGATCAATGCCTACAGAGAGCAGTACCAGCAAGATGATATCGATAATTCATCACAACGATTGCTGTGAGTCAATTTTTATCAAAATCTTGCCCCACAGCAGCCAACACTTCACGGCAGCGGACGGTTGAAAGCGGCTGGTATTGAGTTCAATGTTATCTGCCGCCGCTGCGTTTTGCCGTTAGGCAGCAAATATGCTACGTTCACTTCACCTCATCATGAACTAGAAGAACTTCGCTGGCGCAGAATGAATTCGGCGATCGTCAAATCAACCGGAGTTGTCACCTTCAAATTCGTTTCTTCGCCTTCGACAATTTGTACCGGAAGCCCGCACTGTTCAAACAATGCCGCATCGTCGGTAACTTCCCAGCCTCGGCGGATGCCTTCTTCGTGACAGCGCAGCAGATCTTCAACGACAAAGCCTTGTGGCGTTTGAGCTGCCCAGAGGTTGGCGCGATCGGGCGTTGATTCGATAATTTTGCTGGCAGAATTGACGACCTTGATCGTGTCTTTGACCGCGACAGCAGCAATCAAACCCTGACAGTCTTGCAGGGCATCTGCACAGCGATCGAATAATTCTGGGGTGGCAAGGCAGCGTGCACCATCGTGGATCAAGACGCGATCGGCAACGACAGGTAGTGCCTGTAAGCCACGATAAACTGACTCCTGGCGCGTTGAGCCGCCCTGGATGAAATGCACCACCTTCGACATTTCCAGGTCAGACACAATTTCTTTGAAGTCGTGCCAGTCGTCGGGTTGGCAGACGATGCCAATCCAGTGAATGTGGCTTGATTGTTTGGCGGCGATCAGGGTCCAGGCGATCAGGGGTTGACCCAGGAGCGGAAGCAAAAGCTTGTTTCGGCTGCTGCCCATGCGCCGACCCGATCCGGCTGCGGGAATGAGAAGATACACGGAAGTTGAGCGAGTAAGGAACTTGCTGTTACTTTACCGTGAATTGGTTCGTGATTTTGCACCTCTGGGGGTGGCGATCGTCAACCCTTGACCGAAAAAGGCTCTGGGTAGCGGCGATGAACTTTGTAGGTTAAACGGGTGATTTGATTTTCCCAGACGAGCTGGCTGATGATTACATCGGCGTGGGCAAGCCAGTTTTGATCGACGAGCGGAATGGGTACGTCGATCGGCAGAATGCGATAGCCCTGTTTGGTGGCGTGACGAAAACTGTCCGACTTCAGTGAACTGAGATCGAGTTCGTCGAGCTTGAGCTTGAGAATACTATTCACTTCACAGGGCATTCCCATTACGTCACCTCACTTTTGAAACACTTCTGTTTGAACACTGTCGAATGAATCAATGAATTAAGGATCAACCCCACTGGGCATGAATGATCATTTAGCGATCGGCTCCCACCGGAATTGATTTGGTGAGTCGAGCCTGCAATGAGGCCATCAAATCATTGTCATTGCGATGGGCTTCCCAGGAGCCAGAGTAGCGTCTGCCGATATTCCATTTGCCGCTCATCGTGTTGCCATCTTCGGAAAGCGTGCCCTGGTATTGAATCGGCTGCGGTGAGCTGGTGAGGTATTGTTTAGTGAACTGAATTCTGCGCCCCACCAAATCGCCCGTCACCTGCGCTTCTCCCAGCATTCCGTCGTCCAGAATGCGTCCCGAAAGAGTATTGCCGCCCTGCACAAAAGTTGCCTCAAAGCGAGTCGGGTTGCCATCTTGCCAATAGGTTCCCAGCCACGTTCCGGTGATGTCATTCATTGGGTTGCCATCCACTCAAGACATTGCTGCATCTGATGTTGCATTGTTTGTCGATCGGCATGGTAGCGACGACCATGACCAGGAAGCACCCATTCAAAGGAGTATTTTGCTAAATTTTGCATCGATTGCCTCAACTCTGTCCAGGAATACCAGCAGGCACGGCGAAAGGCGTACAAATGACCCAGTTCGCTCGACCAGGCAAGGTGGTCCCCGGTGAACAAAAAGCGATCGTCATACAGCAAAACGGTGTGTCCGCGCGTATGTCCGGGAACGGGGATAATCAGC
Source organism: Cyanobacteria bacterium FACHB-502 (assembly GCA_014695325.1). Classification (GTDB taxonomy): domain Bacteria; phylum Cyanobacteriota; class Cyanobacteriia; order Elainellales; family Elainellaceae; genus Leptolyngbya_A. Next base: position 1,198,985 of record JACJNZ010000039.1, read on the forward strand.
AAATCGTCGGCTAACGCAAAAGGTTCGCTGCCGGAAAGCTGAATTTCAACGTCTTGCGTACCGCGGCTGATTTCTGCTTGATGCAAGATTCGATCGCAGCCAAAATGATCGTGAAACTTTTGATGATCGGCAACATCATCGCGATGAGTGAGATACAGATAACGAACCCCGCCCATTTTTTCAATCTGTTTCACTAACGGCGGCGCAAACCGGGGTGAATCCACCAGGATATTCCCCTCTGAACGTTGAATCAAATAGCTTGCTGCACCAAAAGAATTCTCGGCGTGATAGCCGCAGTGATAAACATTGTCAGCGATATGAATCGGAAAACTTGCCTGAATTTTCAGAACATCGGTTGGTTTTTCGACTGTGCCGATCGACGCTGTGGGACAGGACAATAACGCCTGCATTGCCTTCAAATGCTCTGCTTCACTAATAGGCTGATGATAGACGGCTGACTGGTCGCCGATATCGGCAAAGACTTCGGGAGCCATCCAGCGACAGGTATCGCAGTCAATACAGGTGCGATCGACGTAGAAGTTACCGCTGACATTTTCCGATCGTCGTTCAGTAAGATGTGCCATGATTTTAAGGAATCAAAGGAATTCCCGGTAAAAAGTCTGCACTGATCACCTGTTGCAGTGTGTAGCGCTTCAATTTCCGCGATCAGGTGAACGGCATCAAGCCGGTGACACTGCTGCGTTTTAAGCAGATTGACCTGCTCCTGCGTCCAGGCATAGAAATCGGCTTCGTAAAGCGATGTGGAGTCCATGGGTCACGGCTCGATCGCGGTTATAGCATGGGGCGTTACGGAATCAGGAGTAGAGGGCCAATTCTGCCACACCATGATTGCCTCCATGATAACGATCGCCGCTGAAACGATCGCACCCCGATCGCGCCTAGAGCAGCAACAGCACGCAACGACAACAGCCAACTACAGCGTATAGGTAAACCCTTCCACCAGCGCACCCGGAACCCACGTTCCGCCCACGTCGCGTCCGCCATAGGTTCCCACTTCCGGGATAAACTCCTGGGTGTCGGTGAGTGCCAGCAGGTTTTCGCCCCAGAAGCGATACAGGGTTTCGTCGAAGCGCAAATTTTCGATCGGCGCAATGATTTCACCGTTCTCGACCCAGAAGCAGGCGTAGCGAGTCATGCCCGTAATTCTGCCGCTCGGTCGATCGCTCCAGTTGAGGTAGTGCAGGTTGGACAAATAGAGCCCGGTGTTGAGGGCTTTGAGAATGTCAGACGATGCCAGGGTTCCAGGCGCGACCGAGGGCGATCTCAGTCCTTCGCCGCCGCTTGCGCCGTTTGCGGGTTTGCCAAATTCCTTGGCGGAACGAGAGCTAATCAGCGTATTCACCAGCTTGCCCGCCTGGATTAAGGGGAGATCGATCGGCGCAACTTCACCCCATTCGTTAAAGCGCGGTACCAGTCCCCGGCTGAAGTCTTCGCTGAGGTAAAACTGTTCAGAGAGCTGTTTTTCGCCCCTTTGCAGCACTCCCAGTGCACTGCCGCCTCGCTGAATTGCCGATTCGCTGACGCCGCCCCAGGACAACATACTCACCAGATCTGCCATTGCCGCCGGAGCCAGATAAGTGCGGTACTGTCCGCGAGCGATCGGTTTTGGAGGCTGAGAAAGACGATCGAGCTGCTGTTTGGACTCGACCAGCTTGGCAGTATAAGCCGCCTGATCCCACTGATTTCCGGCAAAGGTGCCTTTGACTGCCTGACCGTCTGCCGTGAACAGGGAATAGTCCAGCGCAAAGGAATCGGTGGCAAACCAGTGCTTTTGTCCGGCAGAGTCTGCATAGCCGCGAAAAATCGACCCACCGCTGTAAAGGCCTGTAAAGTCTAGCCCTGCCACATCCGGCAAAATCGCATCCACGATCGCCCCGGGTGGAAGCAGCTTCCCGGTCTGGACATCACAGCTAGTCGCGTCCCCTGTTGGAATCACCAGATAGGGGTCTTCAGGAAGCTGAGAGATCTCCTGCCGCAGGTCTTCCAGAGCATCTTTTACTCCATGCCAATCGGTTTCCCAATTTCCGGTAAAAGGAAACAATCGCGAAGTGGTGCGCTGGTCTTGCATTAGCGTTAGGGAAATCGAGCCATCTCGCACGTTGCCCGTTTGCCGAACTTTAGCGCGATTAAACCGGATGAACTGGCTCTGTTCGCCCATCAGCCTGAGCTTAAAGGATTCTTCGGATGACAGGAGCGATCGAAGCTGGGTAACGAGGCGATCGAAGGTAGATTCAAGGGGAGTCATAGAATTAGAAGCGGGGTGATGAATGGCGAGCAAAATGACGGATGACCAACCGAACGACGTTATGCCCCACCCCCAAAGACCTCCACATCTTGAAAGACACAAATCGGAGAGCCGTGACCCACCCGAATCGCCTGGTTGGGTTCGCCTTTGCCGCACATCGGTGTGCCATACATTTGCCAGGTAGACTCGTCGCCAATTTTGACCAGGCTATGCCAGAATTCCGGCGTGGTGGCGCGGTAGTTCGGGTTTCGCAGCGTTTTGGTGAGCTGTCCGTTTTCGATCAGGCGGGCATATTCGCAGCCAAACTGAAACTTGTATCGCTGATCGTCGATCGACCAGGAACGGTTTGATTCCATATAAACGCCCGATTCAATGTCCTGAATCAAATCAGGGAAATTGTCGATTCCTGCTTCCAGATTGAGGTTTGCCATGCGATCGATCGGCGGACGATTCCAGGAAGAAGCCCGCGCACAGGCGACCCCATCCACGCCCAGCCGCGCCTGACTTTCCAGACTGCCCAAGCCGCGCTGCAAGATGCCGTCTTGAATCAAAAATTCTTTGCTGGCAGGTGCGCCCGTATCGTCAAACTCGTAGCTTGCAAACTCACCCGGCACCGTAGGGTTAAAGGTGATATTCATTAGCTTCGAGCCGTAGGACAATTTGCCGAAATCCGACGGTTTGACAAAGCTGCCGCCTGCATAGTTGCGCTCATCGCCCAAAATGCGATCGAGTTCCAGCGGATGCCCGACGCTTTCGTGAATTTGCAGCATCATCTGATCGGGAGCCAGCACCAGCATCGTCTTTGTCGTCGGACATTCCTCAGCCGTCAAAAGCTCGATCGCCTGCGACCCAATTTGATCTGCCCTTGCCCACAGATCATCGATCGGAAACAGCTCCCAGCCGCCCTGATAGCAGTGTGCCAGATAGCCATTATTGCTGCGCTGCTGCACGACACCGCCCGACTGAGCCGTTACCCCAAAGTGCGTTTCGAGCAGCATAAATTTTTGATAGACCTCCGAGCCGCTGCTGCTGACAAACCAGGATTCGGTTTCGTTGGTGATCGCCGTCGCGCTGGTCTGAACGATCGCATCCGAGACTTTCAGCGTTTGACAAAGCCGCGCCAAAAGCTGATTAATTTCTCCCGGCGTCATCGCATCAAACGGTTTCACAAAAGGCGAGCTATACTCTCCGACCACTTTAGGACGCACCGTTGCCGCCATCGGATAAATCGCCCACCGACTCGCTGCCTGTGCCTGCGCTGCTGCCGCCTGTGCTGCCGCCTGCAAATCTTCGAGCTGAAGCGAATTCGTCGCGCCGTAGCCAATCTGACCATTGACCAGCACTTCCACCATCACGCCCTGACTCGATGATTTGGAATTACTTTGAGGAATGGCATCCCGCATCGATCGAGAGCTAACGTTCTCTTTCACCATGCGAAGTCCAACCCAATCGGCCTGGATATCAAGGCGATCGAGGATTTGTTGCAGTTCAGAAATCATGACGTATTTCCTCAGGAATGGCTGGGTAGAGGCTGGACGGGCTTAGCGCGCTTTGCTCAGGCTTTCAATTCTAGCCATTTTTACTGAGTTTCAGGGTTATTCCGTATCTAACAACAGTTAGCAATCGAGGAGCCTCACGCATTTGCCAGTGCCCAATCGATCGCCGCTTCTGCATGAATTCGCGTGGTTGGAAAAAGCGTCATCTCACAGTCTTCCGGCTGAATCAGCAGCTCAATTTCAGTACAGCCTAAAATAATCCCTTCTGCCCCTGCGCTGATTAACCGATCGATAATGGCAAGATAGCGCGATCGAGAATCAGGCTGAATGATGCCCAGACACAGTTCGCTGTAGATCACGTCATGCACGATCGCTCGGTCTGCTGCATCGGGAACTAAAACTTTGATGCCGTGCTGTTCCAGCCGTCCCCGATAAAAATCCTGCTCCATCGTATATCGCGTTCCCAGTAAGCCGATCGTGTCAATTCTGGCAGCCTGGATGCGCTGTGCGGTTGCGTCTGCAATGTGCAAAAACGGAATTTGAAGATTTGCCTGAATCTCATCTGCTAGCTTGTGCATCGTATTCGTACACAGCACCACAAAATCCGCTCCGGCTCGCTCGATTGCCTGGGCTGCGTCAATTAGGATCAAGCTTGCTTCTTGCCAGCGTTCCTGATGTTGCAGCGTCTCGATTTCGGCAAAATCCACCGAATACATCACACATTTTGCTGAATGCAGTCCGCCCAGTCTGGCTTTTGCCAGTTCGTTAATCAGCCGATAATACTCGATCGACGATTCCCAGCTCATGCCGCCAATTAAACCGATCGTTTTCATCCAGAAATTCCTTAAGGATTGCAATAGGGACACTGCCCCGGATCAGCGGTTTCAACCCCATTTGGAAACAGCACTTCTTCCCGATGCTGGCACTTCTGACATCGATAAACGATCGAGCGCGTCAAATCGGTTGGCGTTCCACACAAGCCGCAGGGTAAGCCGGGAAGGCGATCGGCTACTGAGAATCCGGGAGTATTGCAGTTCGGACAGGTTTTCTGAAGTTTGGCAATCAAATCTTCGGTGGCTTGCGCGATGATTTTCATGCGCGTGGGATTATGCATTGCCCGCATATCGGTTTCGATGTGGACGCGATCGGCTTGTTTCAGTGCCCACTGCACGGCATCGATTAACTGTGCTTCTGAAGTGATCCCTTTGATGATCAGATCTTTGTCTTTGGTAATTCCGTTTGCATCTGCATTTGCAATCACGACTAATCCATGCTGAGGGAATTTTGCTTTTCGAGCAAATGTCTTTGCTTCTTCTAAATTAGTGACTTGTTTGTGGCTAAAGTTTGTCTCTGTTGAAATTGCTTCACCGATCACTTCTAAATCATTTCCGCGATCGATCAGCAATACAATTTCACGATTAGACGGTAAAAACGGCATTGCCGGATGCGGCCCAAAACTGCCTTCACTGGCAATTCCAATCGCGTGTCCTGTTAATTCCATGCCGACGATCGCCTTTTGTCGTGCCGCTTCGAGCTGAGTGCCATATCGCTTCACTTCGCGGGTAAATGTACCCAATCGATCGCTGTCAAATCCGTGCGGCACAGTGACTTGCAGTCCCAAGTTTTCCTTCAGTAACGGCGCAATTGCTATTTCTTTCTGGTGCATCGTTGCCAGCGTCGCCAATCGATCGCGAAACCATTCTAAAGGCAATCGTCCAGACCCACTTTGAACCACAGCGACCCTATCTCCTAAAAAACTATTTCCTAAAAAAACTATCCCCTAAAAAACTATCCCCTAAAAATTAGTATGCCAAATTCAATCTCCCGCGCAGGTTTGAACCATGCTCCCCAAACTTCTACACACCGACAGACCACCTCAAAACCCGGCAATCGCTACAGTAATTTTATCTTTAGCTCCATTGCCCTATCTCCCCACCCACCATGTCCGCCCTCACCTCGTTCTTTTCCCTTCGGCGCTTTGCCACAATTCTGTCTGTCGTTACCCTTACCCTGACATTGCTTGGGGTTGCAAGCGGCATTTTGATCGCGTTTTATTACGATCCGTCTGCGGCGGGCGCGTACGAATCGGTGCAAAATATCGCCGATACTCTACCGGGCGGCTCGATCATTTACTCGATCCACCAGATCGTGGGCAACGGCATGATTATCGTTGCGCTGCTGCAACTGTTTGTGCTGTTTTTCAGTCGGCGGTTTCGGATTAGCTGGTTTTCTGCCTGGGTCAGCGATTTTGTGCTGCTGGGATTGGCGATCGGGCTTGCCTGGACTTCGATGATTCTGAAGTGGGATCAGTTGGGCTACTGGCGGCTCAAGATCGAGCTGCAAACGATCGAGCAGTTGCCTTTTGTCGGTCAATTTGCAAAGGATGTGCTGACCGGAGGATTGATCGATACCACCACCGTCGAACACTTCTATACGCTGCACAGCTATGTTTTGTCTGCGATCGCCGTTGGAATTGCGGTCTTTCATCTCGGTTCGCTGCTATTGCAGGAATGGGAGCAGCGTCGCACCCTGCGGATGATGTACGAAACGGCTCATCTTCCCGAAGCTACGCCTGCGGTTCCCGGTCCAGCAAAGACGACTTCCCCACGCTAGACGCGGGTTTGGATCTCTCTAGAGCTTGCGCCAGGGCTTCTAGCCGCATCGGTTTGCTGATGTAATCATCCATGCCCGCATTGAGGCAAGTTTCGCGATCGCCCTCCATTGCATTTGCCGTCATTGCAATCAGGCGCGGACGGTTTGACTGCCACTGCTGACAAATACGCCGGGCTGCTTCGAGTCCGTCCATTTCGGGCATTTGGACATCCAGCAGCACGACATCGTAAGACTGACGGTGGATTGCTTCCAGAACCTCTAATCCGTTACCTGCCACATCTGCTCGATAGCCCAAACGCTGAAGCATAAGCAAAGCTAGCTTTTGATTGACCAGATGGTCTTCCGCCAGCAAAATTCGCAGCGACGATTTGTGTTCCGAGTCCGAATTGGGTTCTGGCTCGGCAGGGCGAACAGCCTGAATCTGGCGCGGCTGCCCACTCATGACCTGGGTCAAGATGCGGTAGAGCGGAGCTGATTTGATGGGTTTAGTCAGCAATGCGGCAAAGTACGATCGCTGGGTTGTGGTAAGGTCTTTATGACCGATCGAAGTTAGCATCACGAGCGGCAACGCCTGACCCGCTGGGAGGTTTCGCACTGCCTCTGCTAGCGTTAGCCCATCCATTTGGGGCATTTGCATATCGAGAATTGCTAGGTCAAACGCCTCTCCCTGTTGCAGCAGGCGAAGCGCATCCGCACCGGAAGCTACTGCTGTAGGGGCCATTTGCCAGGACTGGGTGCGATAGGTCAAAAGCTGGCGATTCGTGGCGTTGTCATCGACAATCAGCACTTTTCTCGCTGCCAGGGAGGGCAACCCTTGAGGCGCGATCGGGTCAAGGCAAGCGGGGGCAACAATCGTAAAGTAAAACGTAGAGCCAACTCCCGGCTGACTCTCGACCCACATCCTGCCGTCCATCATTTCGCTCAAGCGATTGCTAATCACCAAGCCCAAGCCTGTGCCTCCATACTGGCGCGTCGTTGAAGCATCGACCTGGCTAAACGCTTTAAACAGTCGCCCCAGCTTATCTTTTGGAATGCCGATGCCCGTATCTCTCACTGCAAATTGAAGCTCATAAACAGGCGCGTTGGGTTCTGCTGCGGCGTTTAGTGCAGTTTCGGCAGCTGCGATTTGACGCGAACTCACTGAAACTGTCACTTCTCCTGTTTCGGTAAATTTGATCGCATTATTGAGCAGATTAACCAGAATTTGCCGCAGTCGGGTTACGTCGCCCAGGATCATCTCCGGAACTTTTGATTTGTTGAGATACGTCAGTTCAAGTTCTTTTTCGGCGGCTTTGGGTGCCAGCAACTCAAGTGCGTCTTCAATACAGGTTGAAAGATTAAAGGGATGCTGTTCAAGTTCGAGCTTGCCCGATTCAATCTTTGAGAAGTCCAGGATGTCGTTAATAATCGTCAGCAGCGAGTCGCCGCTCGTGCGAATGATTTCAACATATTCCCGCTGTTGGGGAGTAAGCTGCATATCGAGCAGCAGTCCGGTCATGCCAATCACCGCGTTCATCGGCGTACGAATCTCGTGGCTCATCATGGCTAAAAAGTTGCTCTTGGCTTGATTTGCCTGATCTGCCGCCTGCTTAGCCTGTTCTAGTGCGGCGTTTTGTGCGGTCAGCATTTTGCGCTGCTGCGTTTCCTGATCGAGCAACTGCGCCTGTGCCAGAGCAATGGCAACCTGATCTGCCAATTCACTGAGCAGTGTGACTTCGTCGGGTCGCCACTGGCGCGGGTGGGCGCATTGGTGAGCAATCAACAGTCCCCAAAGGGTCGGCTCGTTGGGCGTTCCTGTGGATTGAATAATAGGAACGACCAGATTGGCTTTAATTTGAAACCGGGTTAACAAATCGCGGTGACAGGGCTCAAGGGTCACTCGATCGATATCAGCGATCGCGGAACTTCCGCCCTGGTAATAGGGCAACCATCCCCCTGCTTTAAAACAGGTATCTTCAATCCTTTCGCCCAGTGCCGATCGCCAGCCCGGTGCAACCGACTCCACGACGACATCTCCATTCCAATCAGCATCAAAGCGGTAGATCATCACCCGATCTGCTTCCAAAAATTGCCGCACTTCGGCAACCGTGGTGCTGAGGATGTCTTCCAGATGAAGCGAATAGCGAATCCGCTGGCTCACTGCATTCAGCAAAGAAGCCCGATGGTTCTGGTTGTGCAGCTTGATTTCAATCTGTTTTCGATCGCTGATATCGGTGATGCTTCCTTCAAGGGCGATCGGCTCTCCGGTCGCATCATACAAAAGACGGGTACTCTCTGAGATCCAAATGACTTGTCCGTCCTTTCGGTAAACCTGAGATTCAAATCCACAAACCTCGCCTCGCGATCGAATTTCTTGCATAAACACTTGTCGGCGAAGCGGATCAACATAAAGCTGCTGATCAACATTTTGGATGGTAGCAGTCAGTTCGGCAGAAGAGTCATAGCCATAAATCTGAGCCAGCGAAGCGTTGGCCTGCAAATATCTGCCCGACAGCGTTGTTTTATAAAGTCCCAGGGCAGCATTCTCAAAGAAATTTTGGTAGCTCGCTTCGGTTTGCTGCCGCTCGGTAATGGCATTTTGCAAAACGATCAGGTTTCGCCGCAGTTCTAGCTGGGTCACCACCTGACGCGCAAGGGTGGCTAAAGCGTCCTGCTGCTGAGGGTTCAGGTCGCGTGGCTTATAATCTATCACACAGAGCGTTCCCAGCACGTAGCCTTGGGGATTAATCAGCGGTGCGCCTGCATAAAACCGAATGCAAGGACTTCCAGTCACTAAGGGATTGTTCGCAAAGCGGGGGTCTAGGGTTGCATTGGGCACAATCAGCAGATCAGACTGCAAGATGGCATGCGAACAAAAGGCAATGTCTCGATTGGTTTCTGATACAGGCAGCCCTATGTTTGACTTAAACCACTGACGACCGCAATCGATTAAACTCACTAGCGCGATCGGCGTTCCACAAATAAAACTTGCCAGACGGGTCAGATCGTCAAAAGCGGGTTCGGCGGCGGTATCAAGAATCTGATAATTCAGAAGTGCCTGAAGCCGCTCAGACTCATTCTTGGGGATAGGAGCTTGCGTCATTGGGAGGGTTAACGAGAGCCAGTGCTATACGATCTCGCGCTCTGGAAAGTGAACTGCCTTAACGTTCCTTATTTGCAGCGCGGCCCGTTCAATTTCGGCTGAAATTTTTGGGATACTTATTTTGTAACATTCCTAAATATTCTTTTTCTGAAGACCAACCGTACCCATGATTCAAGATCGTAAAGAGAGGTCGAGCCGATCGTGCCCTACCTCCCCTTGATAAAAGTTATAGAAGGTGAAATTGATAGCAGTCTGTTTGAGAAGTAATGCTTGTGCTTTAACTGCCTGGTGGGTAAATTCTGGAAGGAACTTAGCTTGCCTTAGAATCGCTTGCCTTAGAATCTCAAAGTCCCCCAGAGTTGACCGCTGGATCAGGCAATGTAGAACCTCTCACACGGCTCAAGTCAACTTTTAAGCTAGTTAAGCCAGTCGAAGGAATGCTATTTGCTGCTCACTTCCATTGTTGGGCTGGCAGCAGCGACAGCATTGCCCAAACGCTTGTTCGCAAAGTAGCTGTTGAGGAACGTGGTTCCCAGCGACAGCACTACCGGACCCAGAACGAACGCCAGCAGCCCTGACACCGTGAAGCCAGGAATCAGCAGAGACGCTAACCAGAAGCAGAAGCCGTTAACAATGAGCGAGAAAGCTCCAAGCGTCAGGAAGTTAACCGGGAGTGAGAGCAGCGACAGCACAGGCTTGACGGCTCCATTCACAATTCCGATCGCCACCCCTGCCAGCATTGCAGCGGGAAAGTTTGCCAAATTGACACCCGGAATCACAATGTCAACAATGAGCAGGCTTAAGGCAGTAATCAGCGTATTCAATAAATATCCAATCATGTAAATTCTCCTTTTTTAGAGACAGTGTTTAGAGACAGATTGTTTAGAGATAGATGAAAGATTGTTTAGAGATAGATGAAGAAGTCAAACGAATGATGCAAACCAATTATTCAAACAACAATCGAACAAACTAAGCAATTCCTCGATTGCTAGCTTTCTCGTCAGACTTGGCGATCGCCCAAACGGCATGAATGCTTCCAGGAACCCACCCCAACAGCGTCAGGAGAAGATTGACGAGCAGCGTGGTGCTGAAGCCATAGGTCAGAAAAACGCCGATCGGAGGAACCAGGAGTCCTAATGCGTAGCGAAGAAGTTTCATCGTGTCACCTCAAGGTGAGAAATTTCAGCGAATCGTTCAGCAAACAGTTCAGCGAGTCGAGTTGATCGTTTTCAGAATGGTTTTAATCTGCTGTTTGATCTGCTGCTCTTTCTGAGCGACGACAACTCCAGCGGCTTCTGCCCGTGCTGTGAGTTCACTTTGCTTTTGCTCCAGCAGGGCTGGTTCAGCAGGCGATGCTTTTGCCTTTTCCAAAGTTGTGCTGTACCAGACTGCACTTTGCTCAAGCTGTCGCTTTGCTGCCTGGTAGCGATCGCCATACCGTTCATCGAGTTGTGTATCCAATGTGTCTAAACGCTCACGCAGTCCTTTAATCAAGCTCAGGATTAGCGTTTTGAAGCGGATTATTTGCTGAGCGGTTGAGTCTGTCTCAGGGTGAGCGGCAGGATTCTCAGCAGGAGTATTCGAGTTTGCTGCAACGGTTGAAAAGCTGTTTTTTGCGATCGATCCCAGCTCTTTGGAGCCTGCTTTGACTTCGGCGATCGCTTCAACGGCTGCCGCTTTAGCGATTGCTCGGAGGCGATTTGCCCGCATTCCACTTTCAGTCTTTGCCTTTTCCAGGTCAGTCGCAAGCTGGTCTTTCATAGAATCTGTCATTGGGCACCTTCCAATCTAGGAATATGGGGAGTGAGGAGCGTTTCCCTCAAAACTTCTGGTCGCTAAAGCCTAACTCAAGGCTTTTTGAACTTCTGCCTGGTTCTTCGCCTTGCGGTTTTTAAGCTGCTCCAGCAAAAGTTGGGAAGCTTCAGTCACCAGAATCGAGGCAATCAATCCATCGTCGAGCCAGCCCACAATGGGAATCATATCGGTGACAAAATCAACGGGGCTAACAATGTAAAGTAGGCTTGCGGCAATCACAACCCAGCGATATTTGGAGTTCCGGAGCAGATTGCGATACCAGTTGTAGAGCGGCTTGATGAAGAGTTTCATTTGCGGGGCATCCTCTGATGACACAATGATCCTCGCAAATTCCCCTCAAAACTTCTGGTGTGGAGAACCGATAGATCGGTGTTGTCTGTCCCACTTTGGCTCAAAAACGGGAGTGCGGAATCCCCAACCGATCGTGAGGTAAACCGTTCAAAGTTTTTCCAGAGTTGAGAGATTTAGGAGGCTGCAAAGCCTGCAACAAAGCTCATTCAGCTCATTACACAGCAGCCAAAGATAGGAGACGAGTTCGATCGCAGTTATCAGTTCTTCAACATGCCCTGAATCTAAACTCAGGTTGATCTACGAAACAGGCTAATCTACGAAACAGGAGTTATTCAATCGCCTCATGTCCCTCTTTTCATTTGATCAAAATAACCAAACCGCGGAACGTCTGGAGTCGCTCAAAGCGGGTACTGTCGGTAAACTAATTGCGGCTACTGCATTTGTGCCGATCGCTTTTCTAAATCACTACTTGCAATCTGAAAATGCAAACTGGCGAGAAACATTGCTGCACAAGGAAGCTTTGATTTCGTTTGCGATCGCAATCTTCTCAGGGTTTCTGTTTGGGGTAACGTATCGATACGTAGTGCGGCAGGACAACAATCCGCAGCTTCAGTCGGGGGCAGTTGGGGCGTTTGGGCTGGTGCGGGGGTTTGCGCAGATTGAGGCAAGTTTAGACAAAAAAATGCCCCTGTGGACTGGGGGCATCTGGGTTGCAGAGAGTCTGCTGCTGTTTGGCGCAGTTGCGCTGAGTCTTAACTGGATACTCGATCGCGGCTGGATTCAGCGCATGAAGTGATTGACATCAAATCATTGCCTACGCCATTTCGGTGGCTCGCTGAATGCGAAGTCCAGCTTTGTCCTGCGAATAGGCTTCTAGATCAATCGGAACTGGCTCAACGTTCCAGATATCGCGGCAGTATTCTGTAATGGTGCGATCGGAGGAAAACTTACCCATCCGAGCAACGTTGAGAATCGACATTTTTGTCCACTGTTCCGTATCGCGGAATGCCTCGCTGACACGCTCCTGACACTCAATGTAGGACTGATAATCTGCCAGCAGCATATATTCGTCGTGGTTGAGCAGCGATTCGACGATCGACATAAACAGACTGGGTTCCTTAGGCGAGAAGAAGCCCGACGACATTTGATCGATCACCTGCTTGAGCTCGGCATTTTTGTTGTAGTAGTCGAGCGGCTTGTAGCCTTTTGCCTTCAGATCCATCACTTCCTGCGCGGTCAGACCAAACAGGAAGAAGTTGTCAGCCCCGACTTCCTCACGAATTTCGACGTTTGCGCCGTCCAGTGTGCCGATCGTCAATGCGCCGTTCAGCGCAAATTTCATATTGCCCGTACCAGAGGCTTCTTTGCCTGCGGTCGAAATTTGCTCAGACAAATCTGCTGCCGGATAGGCAAACTGCCCCAGCGAGACGGAGTAATTTGCCAGAAACACGACCTTCAGCCGTCCTGCCACGTCGGGATCATTGTTGACCACCTCGCCGATCGAGTTAATCAGCTTGATCGCCATCTTCGCCATAAAGTAACCCGGAGCCGCTTTGCCGCCAAAGATAAACGTGCGTGGCACAATCTCCAGGCTAGGATTTGCCTTGATCCGGTTGTACAGCGTGATGATGTACATCGCACAAAGGATCTGCCGCTTGTACTCATGGATGCGCTTGATCTGCACGTCGAACAGTGAATTGGGATCAATTTCCAGACCATTCGATCGCAGAATGTAATCTGCCAGATGGTTTTTATTGGACTGTTTGATCGATCGCCACTGTGCCCTGAATTGGGGATCGTCTACAAAGGCTTCCAGGCGGCGCAGTTCATCGAGGTTGGTAATCCAGGGATGTGCAGTCGTTTCCGCTTCGGAGCGATCGACAATCTTTTCGCTGATCAGGCGGCACAGTTCCGGGTTGCTCAGCATCAGCCAGCGACGGGGGGTAATGCCGTTGGTTTTGTTCTGGAACTTTTCGGGATACAGCTCATAAAAGTCCCGCATGAGTTCCTGCTTGATCAGCTCGGTATGCAGGGCCGCAACCCCGTTCACCGTATGGCTACCCACACAGGCAAGATGCGCCATTCGCACCTGCTTTTCGCCGCCTTCCTCGATCAGCGACATCCGCGCCAGTTTTTCCGGCTGGTTGGGATACTTCGCTCGGACTTCATTGAGGAAGTGGAAGTTGATTTCGTAGATGATTTCCAGGTGGCGGGGTAGCAGCTTGCCAAACAAATTCACTGACCACCGTTCCAAAGCTTCTGACAGCAGCGTGTGGTTGGTGTAGGCAAAGGTACGGCGGGTGATGTCCCAGGCTTTATCCCAGTCCAGGCCATACTCGTCGATAAACAGGCGCATTAGCTCAGCAACCCCGATCGCTGGATGGGTATCGTTGAGCTGAATCGCGACCTTTTCCGGGAAATCATCAAACGTGCTGCGGTTTCGCAGGTAGAGGCGAATAATGTCTTGCAGCGAACAGGCAACGAAGAAATACTGCTGCTGAAGCCGCAATTCCTTACCCTGAGGCGTGTTGTCGTTGGGATACAGAACCTTCGAGATGTTTTCCGAGAAAGTTTTGGCGGCGACTGCCTGGGTGTAATCTCCAGCGTTGAAAACGTGCAGGTCAAAGTCTTCGCCTGCCCTTGCTGACCAGAGCCGCAGCGTATTGACCGTGTTTTTGCCGTAGCCAGAAACGGGCGTGTCGTAAGGTGTGCCAAAAATCGTGATGCGAGGAACCCAGCGCGTCCGCACCCGTCCCTGCGCATCCGCTGCCGCTTCGGTATAGCCGCCAAACTTGACTTCGACCATGTAATCCGGGCGAGGAATTTCCCACGGGTTGCCAGAGCGCAGCCAGTTGTCGGGATGCTCGACCTGCCAGCCATCGGCAATGTACTGGTCAAAAATGCCGAACTCGTAGCGGATGCCGTAGCCGACTGCCGGAATTTCCAGCGTTGCCATCGAATCTAGAAAGCAAGCTGCCAGTCTGCCCAAGCCGCCGTTGCCGAGTCCGGGTTCTTCTTCACGCTCTAGCAAATCGTCCAGATTGAGCCCGACTTCTTTGAGAACTTGCTGCATCTGGTCATACAGACCGAGATTGAGCAAATTGTTGAGCAGCAGACGACCGATCAAAAATTCGGCAGAGAGATAGTAAACAACTTTGGTATCTTTTTGGAAGTAAGCCTGGGCAGTTTTAATGCGGCGATGGACGAGCCGATCGCGCACAGTGTACGCCAGTGCCATGTAGTAGTCGTAGAGGTTAGCAAAGGTTTCGTCTTTGCCCTGGATGTAGTAGAGGTTGTCTGCTAAAGCACGTTTGAGGGTCGAAACCGTCATGCCGGTGCGGTCATCCTCAACGTGAATATGCATATCGGGCTGGCTATTCATAGAACTCACAGTTGGTTGCCCATTAAATCCCACAATCAATCCAACTTATGCACATTACACCCGCAAGAAGCAAGAGAATCGTATGAATCGATACAGCAATCTCTACCCTTTAATCTTTGTTTCTAAAAGTTATTAGATCTTCAGGAAAACTCGGTTTCTGCCTGCTTTTTTAGCGCAGTACAACGCCTGGTCTGCATTCTGAATCAGCTCTGCAGGCGCTTTCTCTGCATTCGGCAGAATTGAACTCACGCCCACACTAAGTGTTACAAAGGCGGCAGCCGAGGAGGAAAAATGGGGAAGTACTTGCTGGCGCAGGGCTTGACAGATCGCCTCAGCCAGAAGAACCGCTCCTTCCGCAGGGGTATTCGGTAGAATGACTGCAAATTCCTCGCCGCCATAGCGCGCTACGAGATCACCCGGGCGTTTAACCACGCTTTGAATTACCTGGGCAACTTGCTGTAAGCAGCGATCGCCTGCCGGATGTCCGTAAGTGTCATTGTAAAACTTAAAACAGTCCACATCACAAAGTAGCAGCGAAAGGGGCTGCCGTTCCCGTGAGATTCGCTGCCACTCCTGATGCAGGTATTCGTCAAAGCGACGACGGTTTGCAATCTGAGTCAGTTCATCAACGGAAACTAGCCGTTTCAGTTCTCGATTTGCAGACTCAAGCTGTTGCTGAAGCTTTGCCTGCTGAATCAAACGGCGGACTCGCTGCCGCAGCACTGCCCATTGCACAGGCTTGGTGACATAATCGGCGGCTCCCACCTCAAACAGGCGATCGATCGAGGGGCGGTCTTCTAGCTCGGTAATCATCAAAATCGGCGTGTTGCCATAGACCGGGAGTCGCTGAAGCTGGAGGCAGCAGGTAAACCCATCCACCTCTGGCATCAGGGCATCCAGCAGCACAATATCGGGCAAGACTTCCTGAAACGCCAGCAGCCCGATTTCGCCATCCACCGCTTCCTCAACCCGATAACCCTCCCGCTCCAGAAACAGGCGCATCTGCATCCGTGATAGGCGATCGTCGTCGATCACCAGCACGAGCGGAGCGGTGATTGGCTCAGAAAGCTGAATCATGGCTGAAGGCGGCGTAGATTGTGATTCAGGACTGATTGAGAAATCTCCTGCACTTTGTAGTTGCCTGCCCTTTCAAAGCTGGAAGCTCGGACGCTGGTTGTGACACTGGCTGTTCAGGATTCCGGCTGGTCGTAACCCGATTCGGACTGCTCAAATCTCTGCTTAGACCAGTGCCCTAGCTCCTCATCATAGGCTGGATCACGACCTGAGGCGATCGGCGATTCTGCGGAATTCTGCACGCTTTTGCGTGAATTCTCTATAAATCTTGAGATCTTGAACTTCCTGTGTCTGCCTGGCTTATCCTTAGCTCCCAATCTTGATCCTCCAACGGGGCAATGATCCCAGACCTACTTGGCCTGATTTGCCAGGCGATCGGGTAAATCTGCCGGATTCATCTGCTCATACTCCTCAAACGGCTGATGAATCCAGGGATCATCTTCGAGATGGTCCACGTAATAGTTTGGTGCAATGCAGGAACAGGATTTGTACCACAACACTGCCGTCTTGACTTCCTCGACATAAAAGCCATATTTGCGATCGAGCCAGATTAGCGACTTTCTAAGGCTCGTTCCCGAATCCACCAAATCATCCACTAGCAGTACATGGCTTCCCAGATTCGCAGTCGTCATGGTCAAGTCCTGCGAGAAGGTAATCGATCCACGCACCTGATTATTCATGCCACCGTAAGACGAGGTTGCCAAGATCGCCAGGGGCTGGTCAAAAATCCGTGCCAGGATGTCCCCTACCCGCAGCCCTCCTTTAGCGAGGCAAATAATCTGATTAAACTTCCAGCCGGACTGATGAATATTTAAGGCAAGCTGTTCAATTTTGTGGTGATAGTCTGACCAGGAAACGTAGAGGTCTGCCATGAGGTGATGTAATTGGGAGGATGAGAAGCATCATATCAAGGGTAGGGGAAGGGGTGGATGAGGGGATAAGGAGGCGGGGAGATAAGGGGGATGGGGCGGGTGAGGAATTGAGTTGGAAGGGGAGCGGGAAGGGAGTTGTTGGGGGTAAGGTTGCCTGGCAGTTCTTTCCCTTGACGATCGCATCAATTACCCTCGCCAATACCAAGTCGAATTCGTCAATTGCTTATGTCTATCCCCCCTGATATCTACCCCCGCTCATGTCTACCCCTTCACCCTACCCCTTGCGCTAGATATAGAAATAATTAATACAAAAGAACCTACCCGAATCCTACATCTAGTGTCATTATAAAAGCGTCATGCCCGACAGACTGCACCCATAGAACCGTATCGCTCGATCGTTTCTGTGGGTGCTACTTTTCCCCGGAGGGTTTCGTTCCATGTCCTATCTGCTCTCTGCCGCCAAGCTGCAAACCTACCACCGCTGCCCTCGTGCCTACTACTTTCGCTATGAGCGACGCTTAGAGGGAACTAGTTTTTTTGGGTCTACCGTGTTAGGAACCTCGCTGCATCAGGCACTTGCCCAGATTTACCAGGACTGGCACTATCAAGACCCGATTCCGGGAGTAGACTGGATCGACTATTGCTGGAATCAGCAGATTACTGATCTGAGTCCCAGCCAGATTGTGGAAGGGCGATCGATTCTGCGGCGGTACTATCATGGGTTTATCGCGAACCAGTCTTCAATGCGAAAGCCGCTTGCCGTAGAAGGCAGAATTCAGGGATCGCTGCAAGTTGAGAATTTAGAGTTTGTGCTGTCGGGACGGTACGATCGCATCGATTATCTGGAAGACGGGCTGGAACTGATTGATTATAAGTCAGCTAAGGAAATTGACTACGCCGAATCTGACGAAATGGGTTTGCAAATCGGGCTATATTATCTGGCTCTGGAGCAACGCTATCGGCGAAATCTGCGGCGAATGAGCTTGCTCTATTTACGGACAGGTGAAAAGATTTCTTTTGAGGCAACGCCAGGGCATCGTCAGCGTGTCAAGTCACTGATTGGCGATATGGCGATCGAACTCCGGCGCGATCAGCGATGGCTCCCGACTCCGGGCGACCAGTGCGATCGATGTGCCTATGCCAAATATTGCCCGGCAATGCGAACGCAGCCAGAGCCGCTGCCCGAAGATGCGCGACCTGCACGAGGCTTACAGCTTGTTCTAAGTATCTAGCCGAAAGCTCTAGCCGCTCGGTTGGAGTTTGGCACCTGCCCGCGCTTAGTCTCCAAGTTGGCTGGTGGGATTCATCCGTTAAAATCATGAACTGCTGCACAAGGCTGGGAACACTGCGGTCAATCGATCGTCAGAATAGTTCAGCCTTTTTTACTTTTTTAGGAGGTGTAAGTTTAGAGAAACCGAAAAGGGTGATTCAATACTTCAACTTCATTGCGTTTCATTTTGAATCAATCAAAGAATGAAGTTTGAGCGCAAATTTAGATAGACACAAATAAACACAGAAACAATACAGCGAAAAAAGCAAAGTGAATAAAAGCCCGACAGTTTCCTGCCGGGTTGACAAACTGCTTAGGTATATCAGTACTTATAGTGTAGCGATTTTACAAACGTTGCTCATCACCTGAACGGGTGATCTATTCGTATGACTTGTTGTATTATCCGCAAACCGTTTCTCAACACAGCAACCTGATAAATATCTTTCCAGAAAACTTTGAAGCTCACTCCAGAAAAAACAATCATTTCCTCTTGCATCTCGATTTTGATTTGACTTCGATCGCAAGTGACTGAAGCACAAAAAGCGAAATTGACTGTAGCTCAATCCTGTGGATCTGGGGACGTGTCAGGGCTGTATTCAGGAAATCGCCTGCTTCGCACTTCTCCTGGAGGGGAGCCGCACTGAGTTCAAGCTGGAACTGCGGAACAGAGAGAAACCAGACCGAGTTGTCTGGGGAAGCACTGGCAGCACTTTGCTAAACGGTTGAGTAATGGAACCGCCATCGGCATCGAAAAGCATTGTATGAATCATGTTGGCTCCGGTCAGTATCAGCCGAATTCGTTGAGGAAGCGATCCGCTATCAAACCGAATTCCCTAGGCAGAATGCTGATTTTGAATGATTTCAAACTGGCTTAGATCGTCAACACTAATCTCAGCATCAACCTGAACCAGGGCAGAAGCTAAATCAGCTTGAGCAGCGATCGCTCCTTCGGAAAAGTGGAAATCAACCGAATGCCCTGCCGAATGAACTGCCGGATGAACTGAGGAAAACACGCGAATGAGGGGCATAATCTTAATCGTCTGGGGCACTAAAGCAACGCTACACAGCCGGTTTGACTGTTCCCGTAGAAAAAAATTAGAGATTGATGTAGGTCAGGCCCTCTGAATTGGCACTCAACGGCAAATACGCTATCTTTCTGAAGCGGGGAAGCTGCTGTCAGTTTTGCAAAAGTTCACAACGTTCATCACCTGGATTCGCTCTTCACACTACACGCTGCTACACACCATGAAAACAGGCAAAAAAAGACGGTTTGGACTACTCGCACTCCTGTTGATGGCAGCCCCGCTCTGGGGCACTCCTGCCTCGGCAGTGCAATTTGAGCAAGCAGAAATTAATAATCCAGAGAACTTTGTTATTGTTGCAGCTCCGGCAGGTCGCATTGGCTACGGGCTGCTGATCATCGAACAAGTAAAAAACGATCGCCCCTGCTGGGATGAAGTAGAGACGGGTCCAGGTCCAACGATCGTCGATCCGCTGCTTACCCGGTTTGATTTCACAGGAATTTGTGGACGCGGCAACGACAGCAATGCTTACTCAGTGCGAACGGGCGGCGAAGACCTGGGATTGCAGTACAGTTTGCGCGTGTTGCGGCAGGGCAATGATCTAGTGCTGGTGGCTGCCTCAAATCGTCAGCGCAATCTCAACATTCCGATCGGTAGAACTTACGGACTTCCCCAACCCGGAGAGTTTGTCCGAATTCGGCTCGATCCGGGCTGGCGATTGTCTCGTCGCATCTTCAACGGGCGGTCAACCGGACACGTTTATCTCACCAACGATCAGCCGATTTCAGTGCTGATTGCGGCTGCAACTTCCCCGACTGCCACAGCTGGACCCATCCTGCCGCCCTCGCTTCCCAATCCCCAATCTCCCTCTCGTCCGCCGCTTTTGCCCCCAACTGGCAGCACTTCGCCGCTCACCGAGCCTTCTCCCAGGGGAACTCCTCAACCCGGAACCACCCTGCCCGGAACCTCTACCGCTCCGGTGCAAATTCCAGTGCCGCCGCCAGAGTCACCCCGTGCGAATTCGGGTAATCCTTCGGGAGCGGGGTCTGGCAATGCGCCAAGTGCAAATTCGGGCACAAATTCAGGCACAAATTTAGGTACAAATCCAGGCACAAATCCGCCGCCCGTCACCACTCCCAGAGCTACCCTGCCGCCCTTGCCGAGTCGTCCTGCTGCGGGAACTCCTGCTGTGCCGCCCGTCACCACTCCCAGAGCCACTCTGCCGCCTCTGCCAAATCGCCCTGCTGCGGGAACTCCTGCTGTGCCGCCCCCGCCTGCTCCCCCTGCCAGTACCACTGCCGGTACCCCTGCCAGCCGTCCGTTGCCGCTGCCAAATCCGCCTGCCACGACTGCTACTCGTCCGTTACCATTGCCAAATTCGCCTAGCAGCGGAGGCACTGCCCCGACTCCCTCAGTTCCCTCGACTCCCACAACCCCGATCACCCCAGGCACAACTCCCCCACCCCTGTCCACGGCTCCTACCCCTTCACAATCTGCTTCCCTTCCTCAGCCACCACAGCAACAGGCGACCGGAATTGTCTATGGCTATCGTGTAATCGTGGCAGCAGATTCGGCTGAATTGCAGGATCGGGTTCGATCGCTCGCGCCTCAAACGCAGATTGTGACCGTTAACGGTCAGCCTGCGGTTCAGGCAGGGCTATTTCGTGATTTAAACAGTGCCGAGCAGCTTCGGCGGCGGCTGGCTGGAGAAAATTTGTCTGTGACGATCGTGCCAATTCGGTGATCTGACTTCGCTGATTCAACTCTAGTGATTCAATCCTGGCTGAGCTGCGCTAGACTGATCTGCCAAAAGACTGTATCTCGATCGGAGAATATTGCCTATAGTGTCTCCAGGCTGACGATATTGCCTTGTCGCTGAGGTTTGTCGTCCCGATTTGGAAGCAGTTTTCCCTGAC
Organism: Cyanobacteria bacterium FACHB-502; assembly: GCA_014695325.1. Lineage (GTDB taxonomy): Bacteria > Cyanobacteriota > Cyanobacteriia > Elainellales > Elainellaceae > Leptolyngbya_A. The sequence continues at coordinate 1,220,084 of JACJNZ010000039.1, forward strand.
GGGCAATCGCCTGCCTGTGCAGGGTCACTCATCAGGAGAACGATTGCCATGACTGCCCGCCCCCCTTCAGACCCCCGCTCTTCTCGTAGAAGCCCACTGGATTTCGATGAGTTTATCGCTGTACTGGTGGCCTTTGCCAGCCTGGGAACAGTGCTTGCCTGGGGACTCACACGCGGAAACGAAAGCTTTCTGGCAAATCAGCCCGGACTATTTCCAATTCCGGGTTTGACCGGGGAACAGTCACCCAGTTCAACTCCTGAGAACGATTCTGGCAATTTGCTAATCGTGCCGCCCACGGCAGAAGGAGAGAGCATCAGCCCACCCGTGCTACAACCTGCACCATCGGCAAGTCCTTTACCGGAAACGATCGACCCCCAAACTCCCGGTGCAATCATCCCTGTCCCACTTCCCCAGGATGAAGCCGATCGCAGTCCTGAAACCGTCGATCGATCGGCGCAGACTGCTCCCCCTGTCAGCCCGGTTGCAGCTTCGTTCCCGGATGTGCCCTCTGGCTATTGGGCAGCTCCCTTTATTACCGCATTGGCGCAGCGCGGGGACATCAGCGGCTTTGAGGATGGCACGTTTCGTCCCGATCAGCCCGTGACCCGCGCCGAATTTGCCACACTGATTCAAAACACCTTCGACCAGCAGGCTAATCAGCAAGCCTCGCTCGCCTTCAAAGACATTCCGGTAGGCTTCTGGGCAGCCAACGCGATCGATTCATCGGTGAAGACGGGCTTTCTGAAAGGCTTTCCCGAAGGCACATTCCAGCCCGCTCTGCCAATTCCCCGGATCCAGGCACTTGCAGCGCTCACCAGTGGACTGAAACTGACAGCTCCGGCAAATCCTGACTCGACCCTTCAGCTTTTCCGCGATCGCGATCAAGTTCCGAGTTGGGGCGTTGAGGCGGCGGCGGCAGCGACTCAGTCAGGTTTGGTCGTGAACCATCCCAGCCCTGATATACTGAATCCGAATCAGCCTGCCACCCGTGCCGAGGTCGCTGCCTTTTTATATCAGGCACTCGTTTCCGCCGGACAGGTTGCGCCGATTTCGTCTAACTATACTGTTCAACCTTGAACTATTCGACCTTGAACTGTTCGACCTTAATTTTATTCTGCGATCGTAATGCTGGACTTTGAGCAAGCTTCTTCTCTAACCGAATCGGCGGTGCTAGTCACCATCATTACCGAAGCTGTCCTTCAGGAAAGCATTGTTTCACTGCTTAAAAGTCTGAAGGTGATTGGCTACAGCATTACTCAGGTAGAGGGCGGCGGACGCTATACCCGGCTGCACCACACCGCCATTACTCCGCCCGAAAACTCTGAGGCAGGTGGCTCTTCCTTATCGGACGGCACCGAGGCGCAGGTCGAAACCCAGATCAAACCCAATATCGAGATTCGGGCGATCGTGAACGATGAGCTTTCTAATGTAATTCTCTATGCCTTGAAAGAACAGCAGCGGAATTTTGCGATCGTGGCGTATCGGCAGGCGATCGAAGTGTTGGCTGAGAATTAGGAAGTTGAGGAGGTTCGGGGAGCCGAGGGTAAGAGTTGAGGTTTTTTTAGGAGCCTCCGGTGAGAATGATATAGGCTCCGGCGAGAGCGGCGATCGTTCCCAAAATAGCTGACCAGACGGGATGATCACTGCGGGCGATCGTGCCCCGTGGCGACTGGATGGTTTCTACATCGATCCAGGGAACAACACCGCGCCGAAACCAGCCGACTACGGTGACAGTTTTAGGGGATGGGGCAAGCCAGATCTCAGGACGAACTACCTGAAACAGCAGATCGCCCAGCCAACCAATCTGGCTCGTATAATGCAGCCGAATCATACCGCGATGCGAAGCAGTTTCCGCTGGGGGGAAATCGATTTGCAAAAACAAATCTTGATGCAGCCGATTTAGAATGCCGCGTCGTCCGTAGAGCTGCCCCTGAAGCCGCACCGGATGCGGATCGATCGGAAGTGCAGCCGGGTCGCTGAGCCAGTCTGCGAGTGGAACTTCTCCCTTCAGGGCAGAGCGTTTGATATCTGGAAAAAAGGCATTGATTCGCAAAAATGTGCCAAGGCTGAATCCCAGCAGTCCCAAGCCTGTTACCACCGACCAGTCTGCCCACATCCAGTCGATTTCCAGCCAGCGCATTTGCTTTGCTAGAAAGCCGATCGCCCACAGTATCCCAGCCACGAGCCACCCAGCCAAAACGCCGAGGTAGGGTGCAAAACAGAGCCATGCGAATCGAGGATGTGCCGCCGAGCCAGGTTTCTCCGGCTTCCAGGAGATTTGCGGTTCGAGCCGCCAGTGCCGCGCATAATCAGCGAGTCGGTTCAGTCGCTCGCCCAGTAAAGGATGACCGTTCAGCGCATTCAACCAGGCGCGATAGGGCTGACGGCAATCCCACTCCAGCAGATCTGGCTTAGGTGGCTGATGCAAACTGCCCAGCGTTAGCGATTGACGATAGCCTACAGGCATTAGCAGATCTAAGCTTTCCACCAGGGGCGGCGTTGATCCATGCTGCGCCAAGGTTTCCGCCATGCCAATCGTAAGCTTGAGCAGTGCCCGCGATAACCCGTTGGGGTTGCCTGTTAGCTCTGCCGCTGTTCGATCGCTAAAATACAGCCGAATTCGAGATAGCAACAGTGCCGGAATCCTAAGCAGCCAGTAGATTCCATAGCCCAGGCTCGACACCCCGATCGCCAAACTCTGTAAGATTCCAAGCGACTGACGATTGCCCCAACTCGCGACTGACCAGTAAACCTGATAAGGCAACTGAGCAGCGATCGCCACTAGCGACAGAATGCCCACTTCGCGCTGTGTGATGTGTGCCCACTCTGCTGCATAAAGAGCTGCAATCTCATCGGGTTCTAGCCGCTCTAGCAATCCCTGACTAACCACAATTCGGGCGTTGCGGGGCAAGTAGCCGTAGGAAAAACAAAGTGGAACGGCGATCGGCAACCGTTTCAGCGTCGGAAAGGGCAGGCTGTGCGATTGGGTAAGCTGCCTCAGCAGCCGCAGAGCTTCAGGGCTAAAGGACTCCAATTCCGCTCGCCGCCAGTCTTCCATGCTATAGCAATACTTCAGCACCAGATCTAGCAGCCAGGGCGACGCGAAAAACAGCACCGTCAACCCAATGACCACACCCCAAAACGGATCGAAGTAAACCGTCCAGACGCTCAGATTAAAGAAATCAAAGCGAACGCTCAAAAGAAACTCATTCAGCCGATCGCGTCCGAAATGAATCAGCGCACAAAGCCACCCAATTAAAAGGGCGATCGTTCCTACCTGAAGTGCCCAAAATCCCGAGCGATCAACCGTTCCCAAGCTCGCCCCTTTTTGCAGGCGCTGTGAAGCCGTTTTCCTGCTGGAATGATCGGTTGCCGCTTCTCTTGCTGCTTCTTGGGGGGACAAGGGAGCCGATCGCGCTGAAGCTGTGCCGTCTGCTGGCTCTGGAGAAGGAGAAATCGCAGCCTGGACAGCCGGAGTATCGCTGCTTGTCTCTGAAACACTCGCCCTGCGGAAATCAGCTTGCTGAGGCGACACAGTTTCCGGAGCAGCGGCAGCGAACGGGCTAAATCCGCTATGGGGGGTATCCGCCTCAAGCGGCACAAATCCCGTTTCGTCTGTCCAGTCGGCTGCGGTTGGTTCTTCAGCGAGGGGGACATTGGATGGAGCGGTAACCGATGGAGCAGCGATTCCGTAGCGATGTTGAAGGTCGCTCAGCATTTGATTTGCCCAACCCTGCACTTGGGAATTGGGGCTGCCACACAAGGTTCGGCAGAGGTCGATCGCTTTCTGGAGCTGTTGGGTACGGGCGTATGCCTTGACCAGTCCCATTTCTGCCTTGAGCCGATTGCTGCGCAGTTCTCCAGCAGAACGATCGCTGCGCCTGATCGGGATCTGGCACACCGCTTCAAGCAGCTCGATCGCCCGGCGATACTCTTTTTGTTTCAGCGCCAGCAAGCCAGATTGCAGCAGATTCCCGGATGGCTTCGGTGATGATATGCCTGACTCAAAAGCGTCAGAATGATTACCCCCTGAGGGGAACTGCTTCGCATCGCTCATCGCAATACACCTCTATCAGATTGGTTTGAGCTGTCAGCCTTTACTTGTAGCAGACTTGACGATCGCTTATTGCAGCCCCAAATCCAGCAAACAGCAAACTGCGATCGAGTATGCCCCTCTTGTCTGGGATTCTGTCGCTTACGGGGAAAGTCGCTAGGCTGTAGAAAGGCAAACAAATTTTTCACGTATCAGTAACACGCATCAATCATTTATTAGGGGTAGATGATGACTCGTCAATCGCCGAGCTGGGATCTCAACCGCTTTGTGAAAACGCTGTCCTACTTTGGGGTTGTGCCCATTTTGAGCCAGATAAACTGGTTTCAGCAGTGGTTTGGCAGTCGTCCTGACCCCACCGTGAATAGCCGATCGCTCACCCTTTCTCCAACCCCAACTTCGCTGCCAACTGCTCCTGCTCTGTCTATGATGCCTCAAACGATTCTGGCGATCGGAACCCGTGATGTGTTGACTGCTGTGGTTGATCACTTGCAGCAGCAGGGCAAGCCCATTCGAGCCGGGTCGATCGATTCAGCGAATCCGCATCTGCCCATTGGAGAAAACGTGGAGTGGGTGACGCTCGACCTTCAGCAGCCTCCCGCGCCCGAACTGCTAACAGACATTCGAGGAATCATTTGCGCCCCTAACTCTGAGGTGGTCGAACCTACGGTGCGTTTCCTGCTTCAGGCAGTTCAGCGATCGACTGTGCGTTTGCCAATTTTTGATTTCAGCCAGCAGTCTGCCAGTGGGTCTGAGGCGAATCGGTCTGAGGCTGAGCTGTCGGAAATTTGGGGCGCACTCGATGATGTCGTAATGGGTGGCGTGAGTCAGAGCGGTATCCGCTTGAATGGCGACACAGCAGAATTTTCAGGACAGGTTTCAACCGCAAACTCTGGCGGCTTTGCTTCGGTCAGAACGCGCAACCTGGAACCGCCGATCGACCTCTCCAGCTACGACGGCATCGAACTGCAACTGAAAGGCGACGGCAACCGCTATAAGTTTATGCTGCGCGGCGAAACGCAATGGGACGGCGTGGCACACTGCGCTTCTTTCGACACGATTCCCCAGACCTGGATCACCGTTCGCATTCCCTTCGCGACCCTGATTCCCGTCTTTCGTGCCCGCACGCTCCCAAATGCTCCACTGAAGCTCAATTGCATCCGCGCCCTTCAGCTCATGCTCAGCAAATTTGAATACGACGGCGCGCTCAATCCCCACTTCCAGCCCGGTTTCTTTCAGCTTCAGGTGCAGTCGATTTCTGCCTATCAACAGGGGAATCGATCGCCCTTTGTGCTTGTCTGTCCCCCAAGTCCTGAAACCGAAATTCTGCTGCGCCAGAGCGGTCTTCCGGTGATGATTCTTCGTCCTGCCGAAGGCGATGATGCGGCGAAGATTGCAGCAGATGGGGTGAGGGCGATCGATCGGCTGGAACATAACTGACTGAATTAAGTTGTTGCGATCGAGTTAATCAATGAGTCAATGAATTCTGATGTTGCCTGCCGGAGTTGCTAAATCCTGAAGCAAGCTTTTGATTGATGATCTGGGGTACGGATCAAGAAGAAATTTGATGAAACCAGGGTTGACAGTAACTGGAATCATTGAATTCCGGTTGATTTGGAAAACGCTCCTAAGCAGGTGACCGGAGAAAGGGATGTTTGAGTATTGCAGTGTTGCTTATGGCTGGATAGGAAGAAGATAGACTCAGGAAATTTCCTGGCTTCGGAGCAAAGGGCAGGAAATGACCGAATAGAACAAAGCGACGGGCCAGTTTACCCGACTTGCTGAGGTTATTTCGTTTCGCTTGTTCACACTACGACTTGTGAGATATACTGTAAAACTGTATTGATAAGCTCCCCTTCGGAACTTTTACGATACCAAAATTGCTGGTGTAGCTCAGTTGGTAGAGCAGCTGATTTGTAATCAGCCGGTCGCAGGTTCGAGTCCCGTCACCAGCTTTTATTTAAAACAAGCATTCTCCTTGATATATCAAGGTTTCAGGCATCCTCTGCTGAGCGATGCCATTTTTATGTTGGGTATTTTTAGGGGTGATTAGAGCTGTTTAGAGCCAAGATTGAGATAAGGATTGAGATAAAAATTGGGGTATGGTGGGTACGCTAGTACTAGAAATCTTGCCCAACTCATCTCCAACGCCATGTATTCTCCCAAGTCCCATAAAAAAGCAAGGACAGGTAGTGTTCAGATCAGGAGTAGCAACAATCGGCTCCAGCTAGTTTTTAGCTTTTGCGGCAAACGGCATTTCGTATCCACTGGCTTGGGAGATAGTCCCTTTAACCGTAAGCAGGCGCAAGACAAGGCGTTAGAGGTTGAGCGGGATATTGCGTATGGTGAGTTTGACCCCAATAATCTTGACAAGTATAAAGCTCTGGCAGCTCTAACCACTGTTGATCCGACTCCTACCAATTCCAACGAAGGCTTGGAATTACCTGAAATCTGGAATCGTTATAGGGAGGTGCGATCGCCCAAAAAGTCAGCATCCACGATCAGGATGTATGGATGGGTCGCAAATCACATAAGCAGGTGTCCTTATAAATTATTGACTGAAGCACAAGCTATCTTTGATTGGCTGCATGCTAATGTACCTGCGGATTCCACCAAACGAGTTTTGACGCAGCTATCAGCAAGCTGTAAATGGGCAAAGAAGTCTGGTTTGATTGGTGGCAACCCGTTTCAAGGGATGGCATCAGAAATTAAGCTAGAAAAACCTGATGGCGAAGAGGAGGAAGAAATCAATCCTTTTACCAGGGAGGCGCGCGATCGTATCATTGCCGCCTTCAAAGCTGATCGCTACTACAAAAGGTATGCTCCACTCGTAGAATTTCTGTTTTTCACAGGATGCAGACCCTCCGAAGCTATTGCCCTTCAGTGGAAGCACATTGGTAGGCAAGAAATAACTTTCCGTAGAGTATTTATTTATAATGGTAAGAAATTTGTGATTCAGGAGGGGCTTAAAACTCAGAAGCTAAGGAAGTTTACGATTAATGCTCAACTTGCTGAGATCATCACATCAATTAAGCCGGAGAATTTTGACCCAGAAGCCTTAGTATTTCCTAGTCCTGAAGGAAAACATATTGATTGGCACAATTTCACTGCCCGTGCTTGGAAGAAGGTTTTAATGTCACTTTCCCAAGACATCATACTATCAGGTGGAGAGGTGCAGCCCGGTATTGAGTACCGTAATCCCTATCAAATGCGGCACACCTTCTGTAGTCTTTGCCGAGAGCAAGATATTCCGAGTATTCAGCTTGCTAAATGGGTTGGCAATTCGGCTGAAATGATCGATCGAGTTTATGCTAAGCCTGTGAGCAGAATTCCAGTCCCTATTCTGTAGGTTGCCTAGCAGCTTAGTTTAGTTTCGTAGAGGAGAAAAAATCTGCATCATCACCTCTAGATAATTGAGATTCAGTGAATCGACGAGTAGGCTAAAGAAGTTAGCTTCAACTGATATTTTCAGTCATATTGATTGAGTTGATGTAGGTGGATGAAGAAGGTTTATAACAAGCTAGTGCGCGATCGCATCCCCGAAATCATTCAGGCAGCGGGGCGAGAGTATGCCATAGAAACAATGGAGGAGGAAGAATTCCATCAGGCTCTGCGGGCAAAGTTGGTGGAAGAAGCGCAAGAGGCAGCAGCGGCTACTGACACGGATTTGGTAACAGAACTGGCTGATTTGTACGAGGTCATAGATACTCTCATGGCGGCTTCTGGAATTGACCGAAAAACCATTTTAACGGAGCAAAAACGCAGACGACTTGAGCGGGGTGGGTTCAGCCGTCGTATTCGGTTGCTCTGGAGTGGGGCAGACTAGAGACAGGATTACCAGGAGTCGTCTCTTTGAGTCTGAAGGATCTCGAATTACGCAACCAGTACCGTAGTGATCGCCATAATCTGCTGGAGGGCTTCTACATCCCCTGCTTGGAGCGATCGCTCACCTATGATCGAGCGGTTGGCTTCTTCTCCAGTACCTCACTAGCAGCGGCAGCGAAAGGTGTTTCGGCACTGATTCGAGTGGGTGGTAGGATGCGGTTAATTGCCTCGCCCCATCTATCTCAGGACGATGCGGACGCTATTGCTCAAGGACTCAAGCAGCGAGAGGAAGTCGTCGAAGCAGCTCTAGTACGGGAACTAGAGCAGTTAGAGCAACTCGTAAATGACAGGCTGGGCTACCTGGCGTGGCTTTTGAGCAGGGAACTGCTGGAGATTAAGCTAGCAATACATCAGAACCCTTACCAGCCGGGCATTTACCATGAGAAGTTGGGCATTTTTAGGGATTCCGATGACCAGATAGTTGTCTTTACAGGATCAGCCAATGAGAGTGCCAGTGGGTTGATCGCCAACTTTGAATGTATTGACGTGTTTCGCTCATGGAGATTGGGTGATGACGAGCGCATTGTCGAGAAGATTGATGACTTCCAACGACTTTGGCAAAATCAAACTCCAACCCTGGAAATTCTGGATTTTCCAGAGGCAGCGCGTCGATCACTGCTGCGTCTGTGCCCAGCGCAATTTCCGATGATGGAGGGGGCAGAGTTTAGAAACCGCGAATCTCAGGGGGATTATTCTATTTCTGCTGCACAATCTTATGTTCCATCACTTTATCCGGTCACTCCATCCTGGCTGAATTTGCGTCCCTATCAGCAGCAGGCGATCTCTAACTGGTTTGTGAATCAGGGGCGCGGCACCCTAAAGATGGCGACGGGTAGCGGTAAGACGATTACGGCACTGGCGATCACAGCGGAACTCTACCAGAAAATCCAGCTTCAGGCTTTGCTAGTGGTGTGCCCCTACCGACATCTGGTAAAGCAGTGGGCAAGGGAGTGCCAGAAGTTTGGATTAGCGCCTGTACTGGCGTTTGAGAATGTTCGAGCCTGGCAGGGGTTGCTATCGACCCAACTATATAATGTGCGGTCGGGGCACCAACCCTTTCTATGTGTCATTACAACCAACGCGACTTTGATGGGGCAGGGACTGCAATCACAGCTCCCCTTCTTTCCCAAAAAGACGCTGATTGTCGGAGATGAAGCGCACAATCTGGGCGCACAAAGGTTAGAAGCCAGCCTGCCGCGCAACATCGGACTGCGGTTGGCGCTATCCGCAACGCCAGAGCGGTATTTCGATGATCGCGGCACTCAAGCACTATTCAACTATTTCGGTCAGGTGCTGGAGCCGGAGTTCACTCTGAAGGATGCGATTCAGCAGGGTGCTCTAGTCCACTATCTCTACTATCCCGTCCTCGTAGAGCTGACTGAACCAGAGATTGAGGTCTATGCCGAACTGACTAGCAAGATCGGACGGGCGATCGCCATTGGCGGCGACGAAGATAACGACAATCTCACGGCACTCCTGATACAGCGGGCGCGACTGGTTGGAGCAGCCGCAAACAAGCTGGAGGCTCTCAGAGAGATTATGCGATCGCGGCTGGATACCAGCCATACCCTGTTCTACTGCGGTGATGGTTCAGTTGAGGATGACCTGAGTGAGGAGAGCCAGCGCCAACTGGAGGCTGTAGCTCGGATTTTGGCTACAGAAATGGGGTATGGAGTTGCAACTTACACAGCCCAAACACCGTTGGAGGAGAGGGAAGACCTGCGGCGTGAATTTGAACTGGGGGAACTGCCGGGACTGGTGGCAATTCGCTGTCTAGATGAGGGGGTTGATATTCCAGCAATTCAAACAGCGGTGATTTTGGCGAGCAGCGGCAATCCCCGACAGTTTGTGCAGCGACGGGGACGAATTCTCCGTCCTCACCCGAATAAGCAACGAGCAACCCTGTTTGACATGATTGTGTTACCGCCTGACTTGGAGCGGGAAACCTTAGAAATAGAGCGCAATCTTCTCCGTAAGGAGTTGCAGCGTTTTGCCGAGTTTGCTGACCTGGCAGACAATGCGGGTGAAGCAAGGGTGAAGCTATTGGCGTTGCAGGATCGCTATGGCTTACTAGATCTATAGGGATTCAGTGTTAGCAGCCATGACCAAAGAGTTGAATATGAGCGAGGTGCAGGAGCCAATTACAACTGCTCCTCCGGAAGTACGGAGGATCATCGAGCGGGTGTTGAAGACAGAGCGGGACAAGCTTTACATGAAAAACCCTCGTCATATCAATGACGACATCCTGACCATCATCAAAGAAGAGGTGCCATGAAGCTGCTGTCGCTGCGACTCCGCAACTTTCGGCAGTTTTATGGGCAGACCCCGGAAATTGTACTGGCAGGGGGAGACCGTCGCAAAATTACGGTCATTCATGGGAATAACGGAGCCGGAAAGACAGGACTACTGAATGCCTTCACCTGGGTGCTGTACGAGAAGTTTACGGCTGCCTTTGCTGCTGAGGATCAGCTCGTCAACAAGCGGGCGATCGCTGAGGCAGAGATCGGAGGCATGGTCGAGTGCTGGGCTGAGGTGGTGTTTGAGCATGGCGGAACTCAGTACCAGGCAAAGCGGGTTTGCCGTGCCTACAAGCAGAAAGATGGGGTAGAGCAGGGCAAGAGTGAGTTACGCCTACTCGTAAAAAATGAGACGGGGCGGTGGCTCCCGACCAGCTATCAGCCGGAAGATGTGATTGGTCGGATTCTGCCAGAGAGCTTGCACCGCTACTTCTTCTTTGACGGAGAGCGGATCGAACAGATTGTCCGCTCCAATAAGAAGGCGGAGATTGCTGAGGCGACCAAGATTTTGTTGGGTGTAGAGGTCTTGAACCGATCGGTCAAACACCTGGGGGAAGCCCGAAAATCGCTGGAGAAGGAATTGGGGCAGATCGGCGACCCGGAAACCCAGAAGCTCCTGAAGCAAAAGGAGAAGTTGGAGCAGGAGTGCGATCGCCTTCGAGGGCGGCAGGAGGAGATTGAGAAGGAATTAGGCTTTCAAGATGAGATCAAACAGACGACCAGTCAGCGCCTGCGGGAACTAGCGGGGATGGAGCAGTTGCAGCAGCGCCGCGATGATTTGGAAGCGCAGGCAAAGCTGACCCGTGAAAAACTGAAGCAGAGCCGGGCTAACCTGCAGCAGGCGGTTTCTTCAAGGGGCTACATGGTTTTGCTAGCAGATGCAACTGCCCAGTTTCGGTCATTGGTGGATGGGCTTCGGCAGCGGGGAGAATTACCCGCCGATATCAAGCAGCAGTTTGTTCAAGACTTGCTGACACGGAACCGCTGTATTTGTGGCACTCCCTTAAAAGCCGGATCAGAACCCCATCAACACGTCAAAGCTTATTTAGATAAGGCAGGTTTGGCGGATGTTGAGGAAACCGTAATTCGGATGGGGGCACAGGTGGATGCGATCGACCGTCAAGTGCCAGAGTTTTGGCAGGAGGTCGATCAGGAGCAAGCCAACATCAATCAATTTAAGATGTCGCTTTCTCACTTAGAGGAAGCACTCGACATCATTCGGGAGAAGCTGAGACAAAGCCCTAGTGAGGACATCCGCAAGCTCCAGAGCCGTATGGATGAGGTGGAGCAAAAGATTCGGGAACTGACGCTGGAGCAGGGAGCGAACCAGCAGCGAATCAAGGGTTGTGAGACCGAGATGGAGGGGTTAGCACGGCAGATTGAGAAGCACCGCATGAGTGAGAACCGCCAGGAGCAGGTGCAGCGAAGAATCACGGCAACTGAGGATGCGATCGCCCGCCTTAAGAAAGTCCAGGAAGGCTTGGGACAACTCTTTCGCCTACAGCTCGAAAAACGAATCCAGGAGATCTTCAGCCAGATCTCGTTTACGCCCTACGTACCCAAGCTAAACGAGAACTATGAATTAATGCTGGAAGATACAATGGCGGGACAGACCACTTCGGTTCCATCCTCGACGGGCGAGAACCAGATTTTGAGTCTGTCGTTCATTGGCGCAATTATTGATCGTATCCGGGAGTGGAGCAAGGGCAAATCTGGTGTACTGATGCCTGAGAGCAGCACGTTTCCGATCGTGATGGACTCTCCCTTTGGCAGTCTGGATGAGATCTACCGGCGACAGGTTGCAAGGGCAATTCCAGTGTTGGCGAATCAATTGGTAGTCCTGGTGACTAAAACTCAGTGGCGAGGAGAGGTTGCCGAGGAGATGGAGGACTTTGTGGGACACCAGTACGTCCTGACCTACAATTCCCCCAAATCCGATTGTCAAGTAGATGAAATCAAACTTAACGGGATCGTACACCCACTGGTTCAACAAAGCCCTAATGAGTATGAATACACAGAGATTCTTGAGGTGAACCACACCATATAACTTCCAAAGTTAAGTATTAAAACAACCTCAAAGGCTTACAGAATGGCTGAAAACACCAGGATTAAAGTTGCGAAGGAGAAGGCTTACCTTGTCCAGTCTCTAACGGCTTCTGAGACGACAACCGGACCTTTTGAGACCTATGCCGATGTCTTGGCGTTCGCCGCCACTCTAGGAGTGAAGCACAGGAGGCGAGTGCCTCTGGTAGGTGAAATCTCAAGAAGAGATCCCTCCCCGATTCATCGTGAAACCTTCAGTGCCAAGGGGTACGACATGGTGATGAATCTGATCGCGATTTCTGACAGTGGAGAGCCTAAAACCCTAGCTTCTAATGAAGTCTCCTCAGCAGAGCGATTGCAGGCTTTTGAGGAGTACGCTAACGGGGGACTAGAAATCCTTGAAGAGCGGCTGAAAGGTACTGTGAATCACCTTGAGCAAATTTTACTTCTGCTGGAGGTAGAGGGTAGAAGCTCTCATCAAGGTGGAGATGAGTTTGATCTAAGCGCCTTCTTGCCAGTTTAATGAGAACCGAGAGTGCCATATAGAATCAACGCTAACAGAGAAAATTCACCCCCGCTATTGGTTGAACTTGTGCCTGAACCCACTCGCCCCTTTGAAGATGTTGAACGTTACTATCAAGTTTTCTCCTTGGAAACGGTATCTCAAGCTCCGAGAGCAACAGGGCTTTACGCCTGGTATGCAGGGTTAGATGCCGGCTTAAAGGATTGGGAGTTGGAGGTGATTGATGGGGTTGACGTTGGTACAGAGCGATTGAGGTCTCTTTTGAAACGTCATACTGACCGATATTGTGTCCAGGAGCTAGAAACTACTGCTCTAGGAGCTTTTTCTCAAACATGGGTGGGACAGCTCCAGGATCAAACCGCCAATACTCTGCGAAGTGTGTTGGCTGAACCAAACGGTATACAAGAACAGGAGAGTTATGACCAGAAGCGCGCACCAAAGCTTCAATCAACGCTTGAGTCGCCTGATGCACGCCGACTGATGGTAAAGGCACTGGAAATTGCTATGCCGGTACTGAGTTCGCCCATATACGTGGGCGTCGCTGATTGCCTTCAAACTCGTCTAGCGCAGCATGTCCGTGAAATTAACAAACTGGCAAGTACTGTCAACAATGATCCAAGCACTCGCCAACGATTACGAGAAGTCAAGAAGACCAATTTTGCAGTTCGAGCAATTGCGGCTGGCTTTTCTCCTGGTAATCTTCAGGTTTGGACTTGTAATCTTGATCTACTGGTGGAAGATCTAGGCAGTAAGAGCCAGGATGCTCGTACAGTGGCTGAGGCAGTTGAGTGGGTTTTGAATCGTTGGCATCGTCCATATCTGGGGAGGCGTTGAGAGCTATGTTTGGCAGTGGCTCAAGAATTGGATACCAACATACCGTTGAGGGCACGTGGGGGCAGTTCATTACCCCTGCTGGCGAGGTTCACTTTCTATTGACTAAAGCCCGGCTAGGTCAAGGTGGAATCGATAATGAACGACGGCTAACCTCACAACTTCGCCCTGTCCGTGAGGTTCTGGATTCAGAGAAATTGAACTTCAACCAATTGCTGCAACGAGATTTGGACGATCACCGGGTTGCAACACAGTTGATTCCTTACCTGCTGGAGCCAGAGAAAACTGGTCCCTCGTTTTTCCCACCAATTATGACGGTGCTGCTTCCTTTCTCTTCTGAACGTCCGGTCGACTTTTTTCCAGCAGTTGATTTCTCCGACATCAATGAAGATGAGCAATTGAGAGGCGTGTTTTGGAAGGAGGAACGAGCAGCGAGTGCATATCGAATTCGCCGTATGGCTTATCAGCAGGGAAACCTGCATGAAATCAAGCTTGGACAAGTTTCCTGGAATGATGAAGAGGCGAAACTGGTAGTTTTGGACGGTCAACATCGCGCAATGGCATTGATTGCGATCGACAGAACTCTGAATGGAACCTGGGATCAAAATAGTGGCACGAGGTTCCGCCATTTCTACGAACATCGTATTCAAAGCATTTTGGACAACGCTAAACAGCGTGATCAACAGATTGACCTCAGTCAAATTGAAATTCCTGTCACTGTTTGTTGGTTTCCTGGGGGTAGTGAAGCAGCCCGCAATCCGCATGGAGCAGCAAGAAAGCTGTTTGTGGATGTCAATAAAGAGGCGCGTCAACCTAGCGAGGCACGCCTGATTCTGCTATCAGATGCTGAATTAATCAACATCTTTACAAGAGCGATGCTGAATCGATTGCGTGAAGATAATCCTCCGTTGCCGCTTTACGCAATCGAGTATGACAATCCGGATGATGACATCACTCAACCTGTGCGGTGGAGCGCAATGGCAAATTTGAGCTTGATCAAACGAGCCATTCAGTTTACGGCTTTCTGCCCGCCGAAGTATCGGGAGAACATGGATCAGCGCTTTGGGGGTCGCCTATCCGAGGATGAGATGGATGCTCGAATGCGGAAGGAATTAGCACTGAATTCTGTTTTCCCCTCAATTATTGAAGAAGAAAATATAGATCGAGATTCTATAGGTAATCGCAAGTTTCCAGAGTCGGGACTTGATGCGCTACGAGACCAGTTCATGAAGGGGTGGGGAACGGCAATCCTTTATCTTCTCGGAAATTTACTACCTTACAAGGCTCACGCATTGGCGTTGCAGAAGCTCAAGGAGACTTGGCTCACAGATGACGCTATCTCTTCACTTGCTTGTGATGCTATTTTTGTGGGTGTAGGGATGTACTGGACGTTGCGAGAGTCCAATGACTACTGGCGCAAGGAAGTGGAACAGTCACGGAGAGAGCGCCGTACTGCCCCTCCTAAACCTGATATCGTCAAAGCTTGGGACAGCATTGAGAGCAAAAGCAGAGAATTTCAAGCTTATCGTGCAAATGCTTATCTAGGTAAAGCAACAGATGAAGCTATCAAGCAGGCTAATACTGTGTTTGACATGATGAACACTCATGCGTGCCAGCTTGGAGTTTGTTTAATGCTGACTGCTTTGGCAGATGCTTCAAGCGTCAAGATGGAAGCATTAGTAGATTTAGCGGTCAAGGTGACTGAGGCATTGAATGCAGCGTTAAGCAGCAGCATTACTCAGAATCGCAATCGGTTGCTAATTTTTGATCGCAAACAGTCAAATGACAGCAAACAGTCATACCCCCTCAATCGCATTCCCCGACTTGAACCATCACTATCCATATATTTCCGATATTTCTGGTTAGAGCTGCTATGTACAAATGAAGCAAGAGCACATTTGGATGATCGCTTAATTTCAATTGCTGAATCATTTCGTGATGTTGCAAGGAGGGCTTATTTCGATTTCTTAGTAGAAGAACAAATGAAGGCACTCAAGCGATCGAATCCAACGTGGGAGAAAGAGAAGCTCCTGAAGGAAGCTCAAGACATTGAATCAAAAGCATTGCGAAAAGCTATGAAGCATTGGGCTTTGGTAGATTTGGAGGAATTTGACCGTTGGTTGGAGACAAAACCTGTAAAAAAGGTGAACCAAAGCGCTGAGCTTGAAGATGAAGGGGTTGTGGAATTAGAAGTGAATGATGATGCCTTAATTCACTCTGTTGATGATTTAATCGATTCCCTACAGGATGATGACTAATAGGGCTGCTTCAGAGAAGTCGAACCACCAACACGGTTAAGCAGCACCAGTTCCCGAAGGACACTCTCGTGCAATTGCTTGAGTCATCTGATGTAGGAAATGAAAACAGTAAAACGTTAACTGTATGTAATTTTTAGCATACAGTACGTCAATTTAGTGATAGATTACGTGGGAAGGTCTTGGACGGGTTCTATGGCTCTCCCATTCGAGTACGTTTTTCCAGCTATCAGAGGGATTCAGGCAGGGCGCGAGTATTACGTCTCGATGTGCCCAGTGCGGCTGATCCCCAAGATCTTCTCGTTTGATGATGAAGAGATTCCCCCTGAAATGCGAGCGCAACGGGTCTTGAATCGGAGTCGAGTACCTGAGATGGCTCGCTACATTGTGGGTAATCCAACAGACTACGTTTTTTCAGCAATCACTGTCTCCATCAATGCTGATATTGCTTTTGAACCCATTGGTTCAGAAGACATTGGTAAGTTAACCGTCCCAATGGATGCTCGGTTTGTAATAAATGACGGACAGCACCGCCGTGCTGCCTTTGAGCAAGCGTTGAAGGAAAATCCAGACCTGGGGGATGAGACGATCGCTGTCGTCTTCTTTCTAGATATTGGATTGAAGCGATCGCAGCAGATGTTCACAGACCTGAACCGTTATGCGGTTCATCCCGATCCCTCACTGAACATTCTGTACGACCAGCGCGATCGCAAATCTATTCTGTCCAAATCGGTAGTCAAAGAGGTCAAAATTTTTGACAGACTCACCGATATGGAGCGCAGCAACTTGCCAGTCCGCTCCAGTAAGCTCTTCACGCTTAGCAGCATTTACGGTGCCACTCAAGCACTTCTGACTAATCACAAGAACGAGGAGATAGAGAAGCAGATTGAAATTAGTGTCCGTTTCTGGAGAGCGGTCAGCAGCAATATTCCAGACTGGCAGCAAGTATTTGATAAGAAAGTTAGTCCTGGGGAGATCCGTCGAGAATACATTCACAGCCATGCGGTCACACTAGCGGGGATTGGTGGTGCGGGTGCAGTCTTGCTGGCTACTTACCCGGACAAGTGGGAGACCCAGTTAAAAGCCTTACGCAAAATAGATTGGTCACGCTCCAATCCTGACTGGGAGGGGCGCGTCATGTTTGGGGGGAAGCTATCCAAATCGAGAACTTGTGTAGCATTCATGACCGCTTATTTGAAAAAGGCAATGAAACTGCCGATGACTACGGAAGAAGAACGGCTAGAGAGAGCCTATGCTCTAGCGGGGAGGTAGCCATGCCAACGTTTGAGTTTCAAATTGTTTCTGACACCGCAAAGGAAGCCCAGCAGTTCATGACAGCAGTCCAGGCTAACGAGGTGAATATTGAGGAATGGGAGTATGACGTGAGCACTCCAACCGAGAAGCAGGAGTGCTATGGATTTGGAGTCACTTATTGTTCGCTTAAACAACTGCAACGGTTTGCCGATGAGATGGGTGTTGTTCTTGCCTACGCTAAGAACCAGGAAGTCGTTGAGCAAGAAACTGATCAGCTAGTACAGCAAGTTATGCGGGCACGAGAGATTGTCGAAGCCATGAATCTAACCTCAGAAAGGGAGATGCTGCACCAGATGTTAGAAACCTATAAACGTTTGGAGCATGGGGAAACTGAGTAGTCTGAATATTTTGAGGCATTAGCTGGGTTTTATTGAGGGTGAGTGTAATGACTGAAACGGTTGAATTAAAAAACTTCCAACGATCGGTTCCTGAATTTGTCGAGGCTTTGAAAGCTCTTACGACTGAAATTCAAGAACTATACTGCCAGGATCAATTGCCCTGGATTGTTGGCTACTCCGGTGGCAAGGATTCGACAGCAGTGCTTCAGTTAGTGTGGAATGCGATCGCCGCTCTCCCAGTCGAAAAACGTACCAAAACCATTCATGTCATCACCACAGACACAATGGTTGAAAATCCAGTTGTGTCTGCATGGGTCAGCAAATCTTTAGAGCAGGTGGGCAAGTCTGCTCAAGAAAAAGGCATCCCCATTGAACCGATTCTGCTAAAACCTGCTGTAAAAGACACCTTCTGGGTCAATTTAATTGGGAAGGGCTATCCAGCCCCAAGGCAAGGCTTTCGCTGGTGTACCGAGCGTCTCAAGATCAAACCATCCGATAACTACATCCGGGAGAAAATTCGGGAAAGCGGGGAAGTCATTTTAGTTCTAGGAACCCGAAAAGCTGAAAGCGCATCGCGGGCTGCCTTAATGGAAAAACACCGCAACTGGCGTGTCTTCTCGCACCTCAACTACAATCCCAGTCGCCCAAACTCCTTGATTTACACACCAATTGAAGACTGGCGCACAGATGAGGTTTGGCTCTACTTGATGCAATGGCAAAACCCTTGGGGCAATAACAACAAAGACTTGTTTGCTATGTACCGGGGCGCAACAGCAGATAATGAATGCCCACTGGTTGTGGATACGTCTACGCCTAGCTGCGGTAGTTCACGATTTGGCTGCTGGGTCTGCACGTTAGTTAGTGCAGATAAATCAATGGAGGCAATGATCCAGAACGATGAGGAGAAGGAGTGGATGCAACCGCTTCTGGATCTACGGAACGAGTTGGATGTGGAGGATGATCTCGATCGCCGTGACTTCCGGCGGCGACAGGGGCAGATCCAGCTTTATGAGCGTGATGTGGACGGGCTAGATGCCAAAGAAATTGTCAATATTCCGGGTCCCTATACCAAACAATGGCGAGAAGAATGGTTGCGACGAGTGCTTCAAGCGCAAACAATTGCTCGTCAAAATGCACCTACTGAAATGCAGGGTATCGAACTGATTGCGATCGAAGAACTGAGTGAAATTCGCCGCATTTGGCTAGAGGAGTTTCATGAGTTTGATGATGCTTTGCCCAGAATTTACTCTGAAGTCACAGAACAAGACTTTATCGATCCCCGCCCTAATGCTGGCAGTACCCACCTTGGTTTGGACGAGTGGAGCATTTTAGAGGAAATTTGCGATGACCCAATGCACTTTGAACTGATGACTCGGCTCCTCAGCACCGAGCGTAGGTTTCAAACAATGTCGCGGCGAGTCGGCATTATTGACGCACTTGAAAAGCACTTTGAGACTAGCTCTCGTCCCAAGGAAGAGGCGATCGATAACGCCCACCTGAATTGGAATATCAAAAAAGCCGCTAAAGCTGGAGATGTAGAAACCGTTAAACAGCTAACTGATAAGCCAGCACCTTCTTGGGCAGACCTGAAATTTAAGGGACGGGGATGATTTTTCGAGAACTAGTATTAGAAAACTTCGGTCCTTATAAAGGACGACAGGTATTTAATCTTTGCCCTGGTCAAGACCAGCAAACCATCGTTCTATTCGGTGGTATGAACGGCGGCGGGAAAACGACGTTGATGGATGCCATTCGTCTGGCGCTCTATGGGCATCGTGCCCCCTGTTCAACTCGCGGTAGCCTCAGCTATCCTGAATTCCTCAAACAGTGTATTAATCGGCAGGCACAGGACTCTACGATAGAACTGAGTTTCGAACAAACCCTGAATAATGAGGCACAGCCTACTGAGTTTAGGATCTACCGTACCTGGACTGAGCAGATTAGCGGTCGAGACATCCTGAGAGTTACGGTTAATGGTGAAATTGCGCCCGATCTGGCACAGAAATGGGATGAGCGCATTGAAGATTTACTGCCCTTGGGAATTTCCCGCTTGTTTCTGTTTGACGGTGAGCAGGTTGGTGAACTGGCTGATCGGGATACCTTGCCCCAATCTGTTACTGTTGCGATTCGATCGCTACTAGGACTTGAATTGCCCGATCGTCTCTCTGCCGACCTCGATGTGCTGACTACCCGTAAGCGTAAAGCCCTAGCAACCGCTCAGGAACAAGCACAGCTATTGGATCTTGAGCAACGCCTAGAATCCCAGGAGCAAGAACGCCGTTCTATCAAAAAGAAAATTGCTGCAATTCAACCAAAGCTGGACAAGGCAGAAGAGAAATTGCGGCAGGCGGAGGAACGGTTTCTGGCTGAGGGTGGCAAAATTGCAGCAGAGCAATCCCAACAGGAGCAGCAATTACAACAGGCGAGGAACAAAGCTGATGACCATCGCGCCGCCTTGCGAGAGGTTGCAGCGGGAGTCTTGCCTCTGGCATTGATTCAGCCTTTGCTTGAAGAAGCTCAAGTTCAAGCCCAGCAGGAGATCTGGCAGCAACAGTTAGAGTCCGCTGGTGAGTTGTTAAAGGAACGGAACCAGGACTTGCTTCAGTTTGTTAAATCACTAGACTTAGAAACGAAACAACTTAAGCAAATTCGTTCGTTTCTTGCAAAACAAGAAAAGGAAGTCTCACAGGATATAGGGGAGACTTGGTTAGGTGCGGACGTAGACACCCTTCATCAACTAACGAACACATTGCAATATGCTCTGCCTCACCAGCGCCAAGTAGCGGCAGAGCATCTAAAGCAGCTTCAAACCTACCAGGATGAGATTGAGACTATTGAACGCTACCTTGCAACTGCCGCTTCTCCGGAGATGTACGACAAGTTAGTGCAGCAGGTGCGTCAGGAACAGGCAGAAGTCGTGAGCCTCAAAGCCGATCGCGAACACAGTCAACGGCTTCTTGAGCAAGCAGAACAAACCCTTGCTCGCACCAGGCAAGAACTAATGGATTATGGCAAGCTGGCGATCGACCGCAAAAATGATGAACATACCCTGGCGGCGATCGCTAAAGTCCAAGATACCCTCAAAGTGTTCAAGCAAAAGCTGAAACTCCGCAAACTCAATCAGCTTGAGACTCTAGTGACTGAGTGCTTCCTCTACTTACTGCACAAATCGAATTTGGTGCATCGGGTTCAAATCGACACCGAAACCTTCAGCCTCTCCCTGTTTGACTACGAAGGGCAACCTGTGCCCAAACATCGGCTATCTGCGGGTGAGAAGCAACTATTGGCAATTTCCCTGTTGTGGGGATTAGCCCGTGCCTCTGGTCGGCAGTTACCTGTGGCGATTGATACTCCACTGGGTCGGCTTGATTCCTCTCACCGCAACAATCTAGTCGATCGGTACTTCCCACAAGCCAGCCATCAAGTGCTGCTCCTCTCGACGGATACCGAGATTGGTAAGACAGAGGTGAAGCGGTTGCGGGAGAATGGAGCGATCTCGCGTGAATACTTGCTTAAGTACGATCGCACTAAGCACCAAACACAAGTGAAACCTGGTTATTTCTGGTAAAAACTATGGAACCCCCTGTCGATCGAGTCCGTGTTTCTCAGGCTGCTAAGGATCAGTTGGTTAAACTAAAGCGCAGAACTAAGATTGAGCAATGGAACGTTCTTTGCAGGTGGGCGTTTTGCTGTTCTCTTGTGGAATCCACTTCCCCTTCTCCTATTTCAATACCTAATGACAGTAACCTCGAAATGAGTTGGCAAGTCTTTGGAGGCGAACTAGGAAATATACTAATACTAGCTTTAAGACAACGTTGCTATGATGATGGCTTACAAATAAATAAGCTGACTCTGGCAAGTCAGTTTCGGCTGCACCTTCATAGAGGAATCGGGTACCTTGCTGCCGATTCCAAAGATAAAGCACTCGAAGATTTTCTCACAATACTGAGATAAATCTTTAGATTGAAATAATGACAAGATGAACACGAAGAATAAAAATAACAAACCCCTATACGATCAATTACTTAGAGTTCCAAGTGGGAAGTTGAAGTGGATAGACGTTATCTTGAGCTGGGTGCTGAATAATGTTATTTTGTCCAGCCTGCCGATAGTTATTGGTTTTGTTCTTTCATATACAGTTCCATCTTGGAAGCAACCAGCAAATGAAGTAGTGTTGTCCTTATGTGTCACAGCCATTTCTGTAGCTGCTATCAACTCTAACTTTCCAGATGAGATTAGAGATACAAAGAGAATGGTACAGAGATGGTTATCGATACTCACCTATTTGTTAACAATAATATTCACGATACTAATAATTGTTTTTAACCTAAGAAATCAGGTTACTGGTGTAAACACAAATACTATATTTTCCATTTCGATTATTTGTACTATTGCTGGAATTGCAATAGGCTTTGCCAGTTACCTCATACAATTATTTGCTATAGATGAAAAGCTTATGCTTGCGAAGGGCGAATTACTAGAAGACTTCAGAAAACGACTTGAACAGGAAAGTAACGTAAACGCAGCAGCAGCGCAGTCAAATAATAGAGTTAATGGTGTGAAGATTTAGGTATTTATCTATGGTTTTACAACTTCTTGCATTTAAGGTCACTCAGCCCATAGGTGAGTTCTACGTAACAGTAATACCCTCTTGTAAACTAATGCGTCTTGCAGAAGCTGATATTCGGCGCATTACAAACCGTGCCGTGGAAGAATATACAGGAATTCAACGTGGATTAAGCCCAACTCGTAGAAAAGAAATTAAACGATATGTTGAGACTGTAGACGCAACTTTTCCCAATTCTATTATTTTGAATCTTCCAGAAGAAAAATTAATTGAACCTATTAGGAAGCAAGAAGATTCTGATACATATTCAATAGTAGTCAGAGACGATTCAAAAACCTTTGAAATCATAGATGGACAGCATCGGCTATCTGGCTTTGACGAGTATAATTGCCAGAATTTTAGCTTGTTAGCAACAATATTCATTGATTTAGTTCTAGAAGATCAAGCATACATTTTTTCAACTATTAATGTTACTCAAACAAAAATCAATCGTTCACATGTTTACGATCTTTTTGATGTTGCCGAAACTAGAAGTCCTGAAAAAACAGCGCATACAATTGCAAAAATGTTAAATACTGAGCAAGAGTCACCCTTCTACAGAAGAATAAAATTTTTAGGCAACATACCAGAAGTAGACGGAGAAATACTTTATAAGCCTATCTTGGCGCAGGGTACAGTCGTCAGAAGAATGCTAGATCTAATTAGCCGAAGTTCTAGGGAAGATAGAGATCAAATCAAGAGAGGGAGAACAATTCCTGAGCAGGGAGATGAAATAGAAAAAGGCTTAATATTTCGTCCTTTCTTCATACAGAACAAGGACTGGGCTATCTACAAAACGATGATAAACTACTTCTCCGCGGTGAAGGCAAACTTTGTACAGGAGTGGCTAGATGAAGATAACCCTCTCTCCAAAACAATTGGCTATGGAGCTTTGATGAAGTTACTGGTTCCTGTTTTTCAGAGAGGTTATAAGCAAGGCGACATTAGCTATGAATACTTCAACAACGTTTTTGAGAAAGCTTATAAACAGTATCGACGGGAAGACACTCAGCTTTCTTTTAAGAATTTTCCTGCTTCGGGAGCAGGAGAAAATGCCCTGTATCAGAAGTTGAGAGCTTGGTGCGGCGTGGAGAGCATGGGATGAGCTTCCATTTAATAACTCTATTGAAGGAGTTTTAATAAATCGATAGTAAATTGTTCTTATTTAACTTCATCTGATATTGAGAACTGGTTTTCAAAAAATTTGATGAAGTATTTAGGTGAAACTGAGCCCTTACGTTGAATTCCTTCGCATCGCCGTTCGATCGCTCGTCGTACCATTCCTCGTTCATCTTTAGTGTTGAAGGTGTACAAGCCTTTATCGAGGATAGCTTGTGTAATTTCTGCAACCGTCATGGGTTGCTTTGCTTCCTTTAAGACCTCGATCGCTGCCTGAGCAATAGTGCGCTTTTCCATAAACTGATTTCCTACACCTTAAATCTCATCAAATAATAGGGGTTGAATGCTACCGTCTGGCAAGATCTCAGGCAGTAACTCGTCTCCTCTATGCTCTGTGCCGTCCCAGCGTTCAGGGTAGGTGTTTGCGGCAATCAGTTCTTCAATCCGCGCCAGTTCTTCATCATTAATCAGGTTGAGTTCTGGCTTGTCAAGTGATCGCGCCGCATCATTCACTTCTGCCTGGATACCCAAAACTTGCTCCAGCATCCAGCGTCGGGCGTCCAAGTGCAGTGGACCTAGCCGATTTCTGCCAATATACTTGGTTGCTGACTTGCGTTCCTCACCATGCTTTCGCAGCCGATATTGTGGCTTTCGGATTTCCCAATATAGAGGTCTGAGCTTGTGAAGAGGAGCAAGATATGCCCACTCCGGTTGAGCGATCAGGCGATCGAGCGCAGCATCCTTCTGAACGAGAGGACAGCCGATACAGCCTGTTCTGGCATTGAGCGGTTCCTCTCCATCACTAACATCCTGCCCGTAGACCCTGGCGATCTCAAAGGTGGGGAATCCAAGTTCTAAATCGGCGTGAAGCAGCCAGTCCCAAACATGGCAGACCCGCCAATGGACGATTGGCGCTAACGTATCTGCCACAGCCCCCGAAGACGAATGCTGGAACCAGCCCTGACCACACTCTCCACCGTCCTTCGTACAGCTAACCGCAATCCGCTGATCCCTAGCGGCACTCTCCCCAATTCGCACCCCTGTGATCATCAGAAACTTTTCGCCCCGTTCCTGCCGTAGGGTTTCTAGCTCCCGTTCCATGCTCATAACCTTGAGCTTAGGCGTACACCATCGGAAGGTATTAGACGGGGGCGGCACTCCCCGACCCAAGATGTAGACAAAATAGCGGTGATCCAATTCTGGCAACACGACGCGAGTTTCAAACCCGCGCTTGCGAAGCTCCTCCAAAATCCCCAGTGCAGACGAGTGTAGCGGCGGTAGCTCTTGGCGAGTGTCGGCGTAAAGGACGGTTAAGCTCTCAGGTTTGGGAACTTGCCCCGTTTCGATCAGGTGGGCAATGAGGGTAACGGTGGCTGAAGAGTCCTTCCCCCCGGAGAAGGCGATCGCCCAATGTTTGTAGAAGGAGCCATAGTGACGCAACGATTCCACCGATAGGTCAATACTCTTCGGCAGCGTCAATCGATCTTCTTCAAACAGGCTTAGCGTTCTTGACACAGATACCCACTACTAATAGCGTTGTTTGCTTACTTTAACAGCTAATTTTTCCCGCGCCATCTCCTTTAGATGTGAATCGTCTACCACTATATCTAGTGGAGTGCCATTCAAAATTAAAATTTTAGCTGTAAATTATGGTTTTGGTGTGCTAATAGTATAGCCGTACTGCGATCGCCTAAGTCGGTTCTAACTAGCGATGTTGGTATCAAATAGGCTCAGGACATGGGCTAGATGGCGATGCCAGTTTAAGCCGCCTGAATGCAGCGTCAGGATCAGAAGCGTCAGCGGGAGCTTGCTGGCGATATGGTCAACGCCCGGATTGCACCGTCCCATGTACTCCACCCACGCATCAAAAGCCCACTGCTGGATCTGAGCATCGTTTTCTCGCAGGTAAGCCGCCCAATCGGGATGCAGGACGATTGCCTGCTGGTCATCCGTAAAGGTGTAGAGTGGCTTGCGGGTTTCAAACTCGTCTTGGGACAGCACCAGAATCTTTTGATTCACCTGGGCATCCTTGGCTCCCCGCAGTTCCTCCTCAAAGAAGGGGCGAATCAGGCGGAAGGGAACGTAGCGCAGAAGTTCAACGGTTGAATCGGCGACCCGTCCTTGGATCATGCCCTTGAGATCGGTCGGGCTGACATCTCTGACGCGAAATAGGGATTTTGGCAGGGCATCGTCCAACTCTTTCAGCTTCTCTGCAATCTGGTCTTGTGCTCCAAACTTAAGTTGGTGGGTGTGGTGTGCCCGCCAAGCTCTTGCCAGCATCTCTACCACCACGTCTTTGAGTGGGATCGGCGTAGCCGCGTCAAACTGCCGCTGCCGCAGTTCATCCATCAGCCCCAAGAAGAACAGATATTTGTAGGAGTTGGTGGTGCGATCGAACAATCGACTAAGCGCCTCAATGTCGAGGATCGAGGAAGGAGGCAGCGTCATAGTGGTATTTTCTTGCGTGAGCTTTTATCCTGAATTCTATGCGACCCTGGGGGAAACGCATGGACACGACACGACCGGGATCAAAGGGCGAGGTCTGCACCACGTCGCAGGCTCATGTTTTTGTGACTAATTTTGATCAGTTGATTGCCTGTTGCGATCGCAGTCAAACTGGCAAACGCCTCCCTGGTGCCCTTTACGTTCATGTCTCTGCTCTCCATGCCCTGGAGCGATCGCTGCAAGATTACGAGAATCTGGCTCGTCAACATTTGAAGAAGCTGGAGGGGGCTACCCTTGTCAAGTTCAGCACTGACCAACCCAGGGTTTCCTACCTGTCCTACCCAGAGTTTGATACCGATGCCCATCCTGCTCTGCAATGGAGTGTTCAAGTTGATCTGGTAACTTCGCAGGTCGGTGTGCGGAACTATAACAGCACGGATAATCCGCCTGTTCTGCACCGGAAGGAAACCTTCGTTACCTCAGACTACCCCCTGTACCAACCCTTTGCAGAACTGACACGGCAGGAAGAAGCTCTGGGGCTGCTGAATCAATCGCGGGAGATCGGAACTCGTGATGGTTGGGCAAAACGACTGACCGATTGTGGGATCGAAGTTCAAGGTCACGTCCTGGCTTGCCCGACCTCACGAACTGCGGTTATCACTCAGCCCAAAATCGCTCGCCACAAAGCCGCCCTCGTCCGTAATGAGCTTTCTAAGCCCGTGAGAGTTGCACTGGAGGCAGGGCTGTTTACTCCTGAAACCACCTTCTTTGACTACGGCTGCGGGCATGGGGGAGATGTAGAGCGAATTGGCGCTTACCCCGTAGGGGGAACTGCTTCGCAACGCGGCTACACCAGTTCTGGCTGGGACCCCTACTATCGTCCTGATGCTCCCTGTGTCGCGGCTGATATTGTCAACCTGGGTTACATCATCAATGTCATCGAAGATCCGGCAGAGCGACGAGAGGCATTGCTCAAAGCCTGGTCATTGACGGGGAAGGTGTTAATTGTCGCGGCGCAAGTGCTGATCGAAGACCGGATGCGCGGCATGATGACGTACAGCGATGGGGTGATTACCCGCCGCAACACCTTTCAGAAGAATTACAGCCAGGAAGAACTCAAGAGCTACATCGACCAGGTGCTCGGCATTGATGCCATTCCGGTTGCGCTGGGCATCTACTTGGTCTTTCGGGATGAGGCACAGGCACAAACCTTCCGAGCGTCTCGCTTCCGATCGCGTGCTACGACTCCCAGAGTCAAAGCCAGCGTCAAGCGGTTTGAGCAATATAAGGAAATGCTGGCTCCCCTGATGGCATTTTTCACGGAGCGGGGACGGTTGCCCATTGAGAAAGAACTTCAGGAGTTTGTGGCACTGCAATCGGAGTTTGGCACGCTACGACGCGCCTTCCAGGTGGTTCTCCAGGCAACGGAGGTTCAGGAATGGGATGCTATCAGTGAGAAACGCCGCCAGGATTTGCTGGTCTACCTTGCTCTCAGTCATTTTGGTACTCGCCCCAAGCTACGACATCTCGCTCCTGTCGTTCAGCATGACATCAAGGCATTATTTGGCAACTATCAGCAAGCCTGTACCGCAGCGGATTTGATGCTATTAAGCCTGGGCAATTTGGAGGTGATGGCGGAGCGGTGTAAGGCTAGTGCGATCGGTAAGAAGCTGTCGAACTCTCTGTGGGTTCATATTTCTGCCTTGGATGCCCTTGATCCCTTGCTCCGGCTCTACGAAGGTTGCGCCTCTCGCACGATCGGTCGCCCCGAAGAAGCAACTGTGGTCAAGTTCCACACCAGCAAACCCAAAATCTCCTACCTGTTCTACCCAGATTTTGATCGTGAACCGCACCCATACCTCCGCACCAGTATGCAGATTGACCTGCAAGACCTGCACGTCAGCTACCGAGACTATGACCCAGAGGAAAACCCACCTGTATTGCACCAGAAAGAGTTGCTGGTGCAGTCAGACTATCCCCTCTATGAGAAGTTTGCCAAGCTAAGTCGGCAGGAGACAGATTGGGGCTTATTGGGTGACTTGGGTAAGATTCGCGATCGGCGAGGGTGGCAGAAGTGTCTGGAGGAACACTGTGCAGAGTTGCAAGGGTACCGACTCGTATGGAGTAAGAACGGAGATCCTTATACAATCAAATTACAACGCTCCCTAATTCGGAGTAGGCAAGCACACCGAAAATCAGAAAACTCTCCTGGCTAACTCAACGCTCAATTCGTTGCTTTTTCACAAGCTTCTCAATAAAAATTAAAAAGTTTTCGGAAGTCTTCACGCTCTAAATACTTCAGTTAATAAATAAGGACTTTAGAGCTGTTTTTTAGTTAAAACCACCTTTTCTATTGCTATACGCTTCCCATTTAATTCGAATATACAGAAAACTGAAGAACCAGGATGCAGGGCATTAAAGTCAATAGCATCTGTTTCTACAGTAAAGCGAATATCATATACCTCGTCGGGAGCAAGGTGAGCATTCGCACGAGGAGCACCCTGATCGTCAGCATAGCCAGTTTCATCAAAAAACTCCCCAGGTTTATGAGTAAACATGCTCACGTTATAGGGAACCCATGCTAAATACTCGAAGAATTTGCATTCCGAAGGAGAAACATCCACCGCTGCCCAACCTGTACGTAAAATACCAGGAGAGATTTTGGCATGAACAGTCAAAACGATCCTGTATTTAGTTGAAGGACCAAATTGAGTAGCTGGAATTTCTATCGTACCCTCAACAAGACTTCGGTTATTAACCCAGGAACTTAGACGTCGAGGGGATATACGTTCAGTACAACTAGAAGGAGTATCCACAGCTGAGAAAAGAAGTCTTCCTGCTTCATCTTCTCCTGTTAAAACAGTTTTTGATATCTTCTCAAGCCCCGGCGAATAGTGCTGTAGCAACTTCCATTTAATATAGCCTTGAATTTCACCATCCGCCTCTTTTGAGCGATCGATTTTGCTCACTTCTTCTCGGATCTCTATTTCCCAACCATCGATCTTTTCAGGTAATATATTAGCCATGAATTCTCCTTATGATGAAAGATATTGAAGAAAAAATTTATTTTGCTCAATCGAATATCTTTTTGCTGAAGATTACTTTATTAAAACTCATACGCCTTCCTCTCATGCGAAAAGCACATTGAACCTTTTGACCAGGAAAAGCTGAATTAAAGTCAATTATATCTGTCTCTGCTGTTAGCATAATAGGAAGACCGTCATCATAAAGTTCATTCTTTTGTACAGTAAGTAGCTAGGCAGATTTAAGCGTAAGACGCTCCAATGTCCACCCACCTTGTTGACTGCGATGCTCCATGCCTTCAATAATAGCATTCGCTAAGTCATACTCATTGTCGA
>JACJNZ010000004.1 GCA_014695325.1 Cyanobacteria bacterium FACHB-502
AAAGCCAGGGTCAATTGGAGATTTTCCAGTGCAGGTGCGCGCATTCGGTTAGGGCATCTCTATCCTAAATTAAAGCATGCTAACTAGGCAAAGTTTATTTGGTGAACTACTAGTTTTTGCATTAAAATATGAAATTTCCTGATAAAACGAACCATCATGGCAAGAAAGCCGAAAGAATTTGGTGAACTGCTACACCAGCAACAGCGTGCCAAGGGACAGAACGTGAGTGAGGTGCCATTGAGCAGGGAGGCGCGATCGTACCTAGAAGCCTATTTAGAGAGCAGCAGGGAGGCGTATTTGAACCGATACCGGAGAGTCCGATGTTTCTAGCGCAGGACCCGAAGAATAAGAGGCAGCGGTTAGGCTACAAGGGGCTGCACAAAATGGTGCGAAAGCTGGGAGCAGTTGCCGGAGTGGAAGACATTAATCCACACCGCTTCCGCCATACGTTTGGAACGGAGGTGACGCGGCGCGGGGTTGACCCACTGTTTGGTAAGGAGTTGATGGGGATCAAGAGCGTGCAGCTTCGCTGATCCGGAACGGATCGGGTGTTTCAGCGGTACGCGAAAGGGGTGTTTAAGCAGGCGGCGGCTGAGGCGTATCTCAAGGCGATCGGCGAGGATAGTGATGAGAAGAGTTAATGGTCGAGGTGAGCAGTCGGCAGTGTCCCATCTCGTTCGGTTCACCCACGCGCGGCACGACGGAACAGCCACGCCGACCCGACAAACAGTGCGACAAAAAATCCATTCAGGGCAGTAAGTTCTAGCGGTCCGCTCCAGGGGTAGCCCAACCGGGCGGTCAGTGCAATCGTAGCGACTGACGTCTGAGCGAGCGCTGTAGCAAACAGCGCACGGGACATGCCACGGGGTCGGAACCGCGCGATAAAGGAGCCGATGATCCCAACGGCGAGCACCCCGAAATACATCAGGTTAGCAGGGTCGCCATCCTTGCCGATAATGCCGGCACCGAGACTGAGCCAGATCAGACTAAGGGCTGCCGCGATCGCGACGCCAGCGGCAAATCGATAGGTCGTGTTGTTCATTGTTCCTCCTCAATTGGTGGTAACGTCGCGCAGCAGTGTGCTTTTGTTCCGTAACTATACAAAGGCGATTAGGCGCAAGTCTGGAATATCGGACTTGCGCCTAATTCATATAGCCCTGCTGCGTCCTTGTAATTTTGGATAGATTCTCTAGAGTTGGGTAGCCCATTAGTCATTGTTTCAATAACTGTCGCTTCGGAGACACTGTCTACTGTCACACCGCAAATCGTCACTTTGCCAAAAATAGATACTAAAATTTCCTGGCGCGATCGCAGAAACTCCTATCAACAATACGCTGCAGAAAGACAAGAGAATTCAACATTGCCGAATTTAGTCATCTTCGGCGATTGTAGAGGTGGTAACGATTGAGATGAGCGGCAGCAGATGAGATTGAACTTGCTCTAGGCATCTTGTGCTGTCCGCTCCATTGATGGGTTAGCCCGTAAGTTCTGCGCCAGGCACCTCACGGCACCACGTATGAAATCCTGACAGTATTCTCGCACAGCGAACTTCGATCGGGGTATCTATCCAATCTTTGTTAAGTAGAAACTCACTGTATCGAATGAATTCTTCGTCTACCCGATGTATTCCAGGTCTTGACCTACGATCGGCAATCTGAGTTTGTGAAGCGGCTGGAACTAGCTTTGAGACGGGTGAGTTAGGAAAGTAGTGTTAGGGGGTTAGGCTATGACAGTAGAACAATTGGCTAAGGCGATCGAACATCTGCTGCTGACTGGGGCAATTGAAGGAAATAAAGTGATAGAGCTTTACCATTTGTTGATGGACTTTGAGCAGGGAAGGATTGAGGCTGCTGAGCTACAGGAGGCAATCGACCAGCATGAACCTCACTGATTTTTAGAAGCCATCGCTGAAAGAGGAAATATGACAATCAGAGCTTCTCTCAAAGCATGAATCCATCAGAAATCGGC
Organism: Cyanobacteria bacterium FACHB-502; assembly: GCA_014695325.1. Taxonomy (GTDB): domain Bacteria; phylum Cyanobacteriota; class Cyanobacteriia; order Elainellales; family Elainellaceae; genus Leptolyngbya_A. The sequence continues at coordinate 1,969 of JACJNZ010000004.1, forward strand.
TCTCTCCTAATGCAAGCACAAGCCTCTTACGAAGCTTCTCCCGCAGGCATTCATACTTTTGCTTTGTACTGGATCACTTGGGAGGCATACCGCACTCGAATGCTAGCAGTTGCTACACGATTAAGGGGTTGGCGCATTGCAGATGCTTATTTGGCAATTGGAACTAGAAAAATTTCAACTCAAAAAATTTATAAAAGGTGCTTTAAGGGAGTAACAGGAGTAGAACTCTCTGAGCAACCAGGCATCGTAGCAAGAGTGCTGTCAAACCTGGATTTGATCGAATCCCTTAGGCAGCGCCTCATTCACGGATATCGCAGTGCTAATCCTGAATTAATTCAGGCTTCTAATGAATTTCTTGATGCCATTCTTACCCATCACGAAAAAGTATTCGGCAAAATTGTGCTCCCTTTGCAGGACGGAACTCAAATTCAACTAGGAAATGTTCTTGCTAAACGTCCTTGTGGTGGGCGTGGAATTCCTATCCAAAACAACTACGAATTACTGAAACCGTGTTTTGAGCTGAAGGATACGGCTAAACGTGACGGCTTGCCCGATCGCTCTATTGTTCATACCTTAGAAAAAATCGTTGTTCATTTGAGATCTGGTCAGTAACAACACGACTCACAGGACAAGCTAAGTAAGGACCCATAAACCCAAGAACAATTGAACCCAAGAACAATTGTGCGATCAATGGATATTGCCTCAAGTCAGGTCATCAGCACAATCCTCCGGCACGATAGCAAAGTCACGAGCTACAAGATTGCGCTACTGCGGGCTATCAACGATGTTATGCTGTCATTTCCGGATCTGGGTAGCTATCGCCAAGATGTTGCCGTTCCCCTACGTCTCCTTGCTGAGTATTGGGTTGCTTACTATTGGGGCTTTGTCGCTTTGGATCAACCGATCGCTCAGGGACAAAGGGCACAACGCGACGGCGGGCTTCGCAACGACGTGGAGTTTCGCCCTGCTCTGACGGAATTTCGACGGCAGTGGGAAGAACATACCGGGGGGCTATCTCAGGCAGCCGATGGGTTTCTGGTGATTCATGAACTGCGAATCCCACGAAAGCTATCGACCTACCCCACTGCGCTGATAACTGCCTATCAGAAGACTTTGACGACGATCGCCAAAACGATCAAAATGCCGATTCAGTATGCGGGGCCGGGCAATTGGACGATTTTTGAGAAACCTGCTGCTTATCGGGAGTTGAGCAGTCGCGTCGTAGCATTTTGAGAAACCTGCTGCTTATCGGGAGTTGAGCAGTCGCGTCGTAGCAGTGCCAGGGACAGAGGCGCAGGGTGTGTGCCTGATGATTACGGCTGAACTTTGGCAAACCTTTCAGGCGATGTCATTGTGGGTTGAGGCTCTGTGTATTTATGAGTGGTGTCTATTCACAGAGCGAGTATCTCAGTCCCAGCAGCCCGTGAGCCGAGGCGAGATTTACAACCTGCTCACCGATCGCCCTGATAACCGCCGACCTCTGACTTGGGAGAACAACCAGATCGAAATCTTGCTGCTGGAAGGTCAGGAACTCCGCTGCCCCTGGACAGATAAGCGAATTGCGCAGGGAACTGCCTACGACCTGGATCATCTGCTGCCGCTGTCAGTTTATCCCATTAATGAAATGTGGAATCTGATTCCCTCTGACCCTAGCTTTAATCGTCATGTGAAGCGCGATCGGTTACCCAATGCGGAAAAACTGTTTGCGGCTCAATCGTCACTGGAATGGGACTATGAACGGTATGGCTTGTCGGCTACGCTGTCCCAAGCATTACAGGAGGATGTGAGGCTACGGTTTACGACGGGGCGCTCGGTGGGGCGAGGGGTGGCGGCAGGTGTAATTGTCGATCGGGTGGTTGATTTGATTGAGCAGATAGGGCGATCAAGAAATTTAGCAAGGTTTGACTGAGATTTAGCAGTCTATTTGGAATGCCTAACGTAGCAAAGTGATCAAGCCTAACTTGGATTATTTGTGAAGCATAGTAGAAAAATATAGTAGAAGGGAAAGCAGATCGAATTGGGGATGTGATCGAGAAAACTTGACTGGACCTCCTACATAAATGAGTGGGAGTGTGCCAGTTTCAGACAAAGGGCTTGCAAAAACGGTGTGAGCATGGCAGAACTAAGCACAAGGAGAAATCGCTATGCCTTACCAAGAACTGCAACGCTTGAGTGTTGGAGAATTTAAGCGATTGTGCGGCGTGAGCTGGGAGACCTTCGGCGAGATGGTTGAGGAGTTGCGTCCCCACCTGGAACACCAGGGACGACGAGGTGGACAAAACAAACTGAGCTTGGAAGACCAGTTGTTAGTGGCATTGGAATACTGGCGGGAATATCGCAGCTAGTTCCACATTGGCACGAGTTGGGGACTGCACGAAACAACAGTGGGGCGCATCATCAAGAAGGTCGAGGACATCCTGGTTAAATGCGGTCAGTTTCGCTTGCCTAGCCAACGATAGCTATACCAACCGGGGTGGGAATGGAAAGTGCTGCTGTGGACGTAGGCAAAGTCAAAATCGAACTCCCGAAAAAAAATAGAAACGGTACTACAGTGGGAAGCACAAATGCCATACGCTGAAGGCGCACCTGTGAGTGGAGTTTGACACCGGGTAAGTGATTGCCACCTACAAGGGCAGGACGCATGACTTCAAGCTGATCAAGCGCAGTCGCCTACCCTTTGTGCTATCGCAGTTATGTTTAGCTGACCGAAGGTATCAGGGGTTTGCCAAACGTTATGCTGGGGCTTGTACCCCAACCAAGAAACCGCGCAAGCAACCGTTAGCCAAAGACGAAAAGCAGCACAATCGGGCACTAGCGAGACTGCGAGTTCGAGTGGAGCGCATCATTCGTCGCTTCAAGATCTTCCGCATCTTCTCAGGACGCTACCGTAACCGCAGGAGGCGATTTAGCTTGCGCTTGAACTTGATTGCCGGGCTGCTCAACTACGAACTAGCACATCCCGCCTGATTCACGCAGGAAGTTTACTATTTCAGCTAGCCTCGGCAGCCTGCAAGACGCGTCTCACGGTTTGGGCATCGGGTCGTAAAGTAGGGTTGCGATCCAGTAAAGCAACAATAACTGCTCTAACATCGCGCGGAATGCCTCTTCTGAGCTTGCCGATCGGTGCTTTTAGTTCCTCACTTGTCGGAAGTTTATTGCTCAGCATTTGATGCAGAGTCGAGCCAAGGGCATAAAGGTCTTGAGAAACTCCCTGAATTTGTGCAGAAGCACTCAACGATTCAGGCGGCAAGTAGCCCGATGTTCCCCAAGGCACCGGATCTAACGCATTGATTTGGCAAGCACCTTCAAAATCGAAAGCTCGCAATGTGCCATCTTGACTGCGCATTAAATTCATGGGCTTGCAATCTCGCCAAATCCAACCAGCGGCATGAAGTTTTTCTAGAATACAGGCGATCTGAATGCCATACTGTATCGCTTCCTGAATGGGTAATTTTTTGCTGCGTTGGAGAAGAGCCTGTAAGGTTTCGCCTTCAATCGCTTCCATTGCAAGATAGAAATTTTCTCCTGCTTGAAACGTTGCATAAACCTCAGGAACCTTTACTCCTGCCAGCTTTAGCGATGAGAGAATTTCAGCTTCATATTTTACTCTCCAGTATCCATCTCGCCCATCCCAGTCAATCTCTCCTGCTTTTCTTCCTTCTTTTAAAATGCACAATCGAGCCGGAAGCACGCTTAAATCTAGCGCGCGATAGACTCCTCCCTTTCCTCGCTGAGACAATGCCTCATAGGCACGAAAAGTTGATTGGAGTTGACTTGCTTTAGGGGCTGAACCGGAGCTGAGCGATCGTGAACTGTGAATGAAAGGATCAGTCACCCAATGAGGAACAGCCGCTTGGGGTTCACGTAGATCCGGGACTAAATTGCCTTGAGGAGTTCGTACAGCAGGAGTTTGAGTTCCGTCAGGGTTTGTAATGGCTAAAGAACTAAATGAGCCGTAGCGATAATAAACACAGCTATTTTGTCTCAGCGGCAGATCGTAGGGGATCGGAGGAGAGGATAATCCTTCAGTCAATTGATGCAGCCGATCGGCAATTTCAACGGCAATTTCAGTTGTTTTTGGATATACAGTAATAAATTTTCCAACCTGACTGAACCCATAGAAAAGACCGCTGTTAATTTTCTTCAGTTCCTTAAGAGAATTGGGTGCTTTGAATAAAATGTTATTTTTTTGCAAGAAAGGCGCAACTCGCTCAAAAATTTCAATTGCAGACAAAACCGTTGCAGAAACATGAAGCTTCCATCCCTGCTCGGCATCATCGCTATTTCCTAAGCGGCTAGATCGCCAGATGGAGTAGTCAGATTCTACTGGAAGGTAAGTCTTACAGAGCTGCTGCCATCGACTTTCCGCTTTTTGAACCAAAGCAAGATATTCTGTAAAGTCGATGCATTTTTTCGACGTTCTACTCAGTGTCTTACTGCTCATCTTTTTCCTCTTGCTTAAGCAACTAAAAACAAAATTTCGACAGCATTATTAGTAAATCCGCAACCCTTTTAGATCACGGATGATTAACACAAAACTACAGCCCTTTCAAAGCTGAGGTCGTACAAGAAATGGGATGCAGGAGTGATGTCCCTGCATGGAAACTGTGCCCCTACATCCCCTCATACCTTAGTAGAGTGGAAAAAACTCATTTCAGCTTGCTATTTAGTCTTGGGAAGACTCAATCCCAATAGGAAAATCGGTTGTCGTGGTCGTGAAAGTGGTTGTGGTTGTGAAAGTGCAGACTAAGGTTGTGGTTGTAGCTGTAAACGTGGTCGTAGTCGTGGTGTTCTGGGCTCCACCCGTTGTTAAACGCAGGTTTTTTAACTGAGCTAGCTCTTCTGGCGTTTCAGCAAAATTTTTCATTGCGACTTCCCACGCTTCTGAGCCAACACCTTCGCGAGAAACTCTTTCAGCCTGCTTTTTGAGCCTTTCAGCAAAGGTTCTATCAGCTAACGCCCGATCGAGAACTTCTTGAAATTTCATGATTCATCCTCCTTCTTGTAGCAGTTTTAGAAAGCTCAGTAATGTCAAGACAAAACTTTGATAAACGTGACTCAATCAAAGTTCAAATTCACGTGACCTCTGAGTTTCTACTGTTAATCTTGACGAACCTGCACAGCTAATGCTATTACCCACCTGGGTACTAAAAGCCTATCCGAACACCCGTATTGCTCTCACCACAATGCATGCACAAGCGAGGTGAATCATCCCCAGATAGTTTTCTTTATGTTTCTCCCAACGAATCAATAAGCGTCGAGATCAATTCATCCATGCGTGTGTTCGCTCAACGACCCATCGTCTTGCTCGGTAGTTGGGAATATCATGAATGATTCGTTTTCCTTTATCCCGGGATGGAATATGTCCCACATATCCCCAGGCTTTAACAATCTCTCGCACTTTATGGTAGTCATACCCTTTGTCTAAACACAGATTGCAAACTTCAGTGTCACCGGGAATAATGCGTTGTGCTGCTATTGTCATTTCGGTCATCTTCATGTCATGACGATTGGCTCCTTCAATGGCGATTGCAAGTGGGATGCCTTTACCATCGGTTAACAGACTGCGTTTGGTGCCCAACTTCCCTTGGTCAGTGGGATTAGCTCCCGTTGCTTTTTCCCCCAACGGTGCTTTGACCATTGCACCATCCATCGCCATCCACTCCCAGTCGATGCCAACCGCCTCGGCATACTGTTCTAACCCCAACTCCCACATGCGTTCAAACACGCCCTGCTCAACCCACAGCTGAAAACGATCATGAACGGTACTAGAAGCACTTAAACAACGAGGTAAAGCGTTCCACTAGCATCCGGTTCGCAGCACATAGAATACGGCATTTAAGGCTTTGCGATCATTCATTCTGGCGTCATCCTTTCGGCTTTGGAGCTTCGAGTAGAATGGCTGCTTTTACCCGTTCCCAGACTGGGTCGGGCAGCAGAAAAGTGGGGTCAATGTCTGTGAAGCTCATGGAGTTCTAAACGCTGAAATAGAGCCGCTGCGATCCTCTCACAGCTCTGGGGGTTTTCGGATAGATTTTTAGCAAAGGCTTTTTCAAGCATTGCATCCTGACGTGGGTGGGGTGAGTGGAATGGAAACGTCGGGTCGGATGCTGCCCCAATCGCTGGGTGGGAAACCGCGCTGTTCCGTTTGACCGAGAACTGGGGATTGCCCCTTGTAGTACTGGCTAAACCATCCCTATTGCCTCATTTTGTTTGTCATTCAGAAAGTTTTGCGGCACAGTCAAAGCAACTCTTCCAAAGCGGCGGTCGCGTTCCTGATAATGCAGCAAGGCGCAATACAGTGCTTTGCGATCGAAGTCGGGAAATAGCACATCGGTAAAATAAAGTTCTGTGTATGCGATTTGCCAGAGCAGGTAGTTACTGAGACGCATTTCGCCGCTCGTGCGAATGAACAAATCTGGATCAGGATGTCCTGCTGTATAAAGCTGTTCCTCTAGCTGTGCAGCATCAATTTCTGTGGGATGTAGCGTTCCCTGTTGAACCTGTTGGACAAGCTGACGACAGGCATTGATCAGTTCGTTTCGACTTCCATAGTTGATTGCAACATTGAGATGAACGTTGCAATTGTGGACAGTTTCCTGCGTGGCTCGGTGCATTTCCTGCTGAAGCGACGGGGCAAGGTTTGATCGATCGCCAATAAAAGTAATCTTGACGCCTTCTCGCTGCATTTCTACCAACTCGCGCTGGAGCAGTTGTTCAAACAATCCCATGAGAAACTGAACTTCCGACCGCGGACGCTGCCAGTTCTCGGTGGAAAATGCATAGGCAGTTAACGTAGAAATGCCCCAATCCTTGCAGCAGCGCAACAGTTCCTTCAACGCTCTGGCTCCCTGCCGATGTCCCGCAAACCGAGGCAATCCTCGCTGCATTGCCCAACGTCCATTTCCATCCATGATGACGGCAATGTGGCAAGGCAACCGTTGCGGATCGAGATCCGCTGGTAAGGCTAAAAAGTTTCGCTCATTCATCGTCATGATTTAAAATTCTCCTCACTGAATGACAGGGACTTTCACCCAGTAAGTCCTGCAAAAAGGCTGGAGTCAGACCTTGGTTCCAGCGACCTAGAAGCCGCAGCGCGTGGATGCAGGTCAAGGCAAATGTCCATCGGTTTGTTGCAGACCAGGCTTGCCATCCCAATACCTCAGTCATGCGGTGAAGCGTGCCCACCAAGCTACTGCGATCGCGCTGATAACCGATTCGCCCCTTCATCGTTTGTAGCAAGGTCCAGCCAACACAGGGGAGCGATGAATTTGGGTATGCCCAAACGCCAAAGCCCCAAAACTTTGCCATGTGGTTGATTTCATCCAGCAGCAGTTCATGCAGCACCGCTTGCAAAGGTCCAGTCGTATGGGCCATCAACCAGAGATAAAGGCAGGCAGCTCCATATTCAGTCGCAACCCGGTGCAGCCCGTGACGGTAAAGCGCAATCGTTGGGCTAGCCACAGAGTGATAGGCTCGAACTGCATGGGGCTGAGGAATTATTTTTCTCCCTGCAAGTTGGGTATAAACTCTGAGCAACGCGGGTGTGTGTTGCCGCTCTTCTTTTTCCCAAAGACCTGGTTCTAGCAATTGACCGTCTGCCGCGACCACTCCTCCGACAAAGCGAGCCATCCGGGAATCGATCGGTTCTAGATATTGGCGACTGGTTTGGGTATAACCCCGAATTGGGGCTTCTGTGTCAATCGCCCCTCGTAGAATCGACAGAAACGCCTGGGGCTGTATCCCCACAATTTGATCCAGGGCAATTCTCTGCCAGTCGATCGGTTTCCAGGGGCGGGGTTGAGGGTGGTGAAACTGATTCGGTAAATCCTGAAGGCGATCGTTCAGGTGAGCGATTGAAAAATAATGGTTGAGCAAATCACTTAAATCCTGCTGAGTGGGAGAGCTAGAAAAATCGAGAGAAGCTGATTTGATGTAATGCAATTTGTTGTTATGCATTAGTGGCAGGTCGATCGTCATAGGATAATTCCGTCGAAGATTTGATTGCGATCGTTCACAGCTTAAGCAATCCATCTGCTTCGCGTCAGTCGGGGACAGTCGCCCATTGAACCTGTGCAAAAGTCGGAAAAGTCGGAAAAGTTGGGGATAGAGACACTGGCCGGACTGATTCAGTAGAATGTGTAAAAAACTTCATCAGTTATTCCGCAATGGAAGCTGAAATGGCACTGGTATGGGTGGATCAGCTACTCGCTCGAAAAACTGGAAAACGGCTTAGCGTCCTGCAAAAGGAGATTTTGGGTAAGGTGCTGCGTGGGCAAAAGTACCCGGAGATTGCAGCGCATTCTGGTTATACTGAGGGACACATCAAGGATGTGAGTGCTCACCTATGGAAGGTGCTGTCTGGGTTATTGGGCGAGCGCATTACCAAAAGCACCTGTCGAGTTGTTCTGGAGCGGTATCTCCACACGCTGTCTGAGGTTTCGGCAACATTCCTCCCTGCACAGGCATTGGTGAACGATCGCCCCCCGTCCAAAACTCTTCTGGGTCGGGAAGCGGCAATCGCGCATCTGGATCATCTCGTGCAGCAGGGTTGTAGAGTCATTGTCATTCAGGGCGAAGGCGGTTTAGGCAAAACGACGCTGGCACAGCACTATCTCCAAACGCAAGGATTTGAAGCAGTGCTGGAACTGCTGATGGCAAAAGAAACGCAAAATATTACCTCGGTTGAACGCATTGTTGAGGAGTGGTTAAAACAGGACTTCCAGCAGGAACCGGGATCGGAATGGGGAATTTCGCTGGGACGCTTAAAACGCCAACTGCATCAGCGGCGAATCGGTATCCTGATTGACAACCTGGAACCTGCGCTGGACGCAGAAGGTCGGTTCATTCCACCCCATCGTGCCTATGTTGAGCTACTGCGAGTCCTATCAGATGCTAGAGTTCAGTCTGTCACACTAATGACGAGTCGCGATCGCTTATGTGAACCCGATCTGGCAGTAGAACACTACAAGCTACCCCGGCTCGATCTCGCGGCGTGGCAAACCTTTTTCAGTCGCCAAACGGCGATCGATCTGCCCACCCTGGGGCAAATACATCATGCCTATGGTGGCAATGCCAAAGCAATGGGGATTTTGTGTGGTGCTATTGCTGAAGACTTTAATGGTGACATGGCAACCTACTGGCAGGAAAATCAGCAGGACTTGCTGGCAACACGAGACTTAAGAAATTTAGTGATCAATCAGATCGATCGCCTGCAAGCATTAGATCCGGCTGCCTATCAATTGCTTTGCCGCTTGGGATGCTACCGCTATCAGGAAATGCCGGCGGTTCCCTCGGAAGGAGCGCTGTGTTTACTTTGGGATGTACCGACTAACCAACGACGGCAGGTAATGACTGGGCTGCGGGATCGATCGCTGGTGGAGTGTGAACAAGGCAAATACTGGCTGCATCCTGTGATTCAAGCGGAGGCGCTCGCCCGGTTGCGTGCCAGTCCAGACTGGGAAATCAGCCACCGCAAAGCCGCAGAATTTTGGACGACTCAAGTCTTGACGATTGAGACCGTTCAAGACGCGCTGCAAGCTCTGGAGGCACACTACCACTACATCGAAATTGGGGACTTTGAAGCAGCGGGGAGCGTCATTCTCAAAAGCCGGACGAATCAGTGGCGGCAGTTTTTACCTCTAGGCAGTACTCTCTACCGCATGGGATTGCTGCAACCCGTCCTGACCGCGATCGTCCAAGTGATCCCTAACATTCAATCTCCCGCCAAACTCAGCGAACTCTACAACATCCTGGGAGATTTGTATTGGATTACGGGTCGCATTCAGGAAGCGATCGCCTGTCAGGAGAAAACAATTGGGCTGGTGGATGCTGCTCAGCAAAAGCTCTCTTTCATTACCCGAAACCAGCACACCGTTTACTATCTTCGGATGCTAGAAGTGGATTCACTCCTGAGCATTGGGCTATACCAGATAGACTTATGGGAACTGGAAATCGCCGCCCGACTCTTTCAGCAGGTGATCGACCGAGCGCAAAACACCGCCCATCATCCTTGGGCAGAAAAAGCATCGGTCTGTTTAGCCCTAACCCATTCCTATCTAGGGCAAGCCGATGCCGCCTATTCCTTAGCAGAGACAGCCTATCAATCTATTCTGGCTGAGAAAGTGATCGAACAAACCGGACGATTCGCCTATTTCATTCAGATTCTAGGGCAAACCTACACAAATTTAGGGGAGTTTGAGCGCGCACAGGCAATGTACGATCGTGCCTTGAAATTTGCAGAAGAAAGTCATTACACCCAGGTCAAAGCAAAGACGCTGAATGGACTCGCAGAACTTTGTCGCCGCCAGCAGGCTTTAGACAATGCACTGATGTACCACAAACAGGCGATCGCGCTGCTCGATACAATCGGAGCTGTTTGCGATTTGGCAAATGCTCATTTTCAATTGGGACTCACCTACCAGGCGATCGGTGAATCGCAACTGTGTCAGCACTCATTAGAGCAGGCATTACGATTGTTTAGGCAAATGCAAGCAACAGGACAGATTGAAAGGATTCAACTACAGATTCAGTTCAAGTGACTTCTAGAAGGTGAAAGAGAAAGCTTACAATGATGAAAATTTGTAAAAAAGCCACGAATTGAGTACCTAGTTCTGACAGTTTCAGAGCAACATTCTCAATCAGAAGGGATGAGTACTTAGTTCTGAGAGTTTTATACCAACTGAACAATCTTGGAAACTCACATTTGTTGGTCGGCTTTTCGGTGTATCTTATTTGAAAGTAGGTTACGCTGTGCAAGTCTCACAGAAACCTCTAGATCATTCGTTATCGAGAGAGAGTTATGAAAAGACGCTCTGTGCTGTATGCTTCGCTGTTTACAGCGGGTTTGTTAGTGACGGCTTGTACTCAACCTCAACAGTCTGGGCAAGCAGGGCAGGATACATCCTCCCAGACCCAGGCGACGGGAACTCCCCCTGCTGTTGAACTGACCTTTGTGTCTTATGGAGTCGCGAAGCCGCTGTATTCCAAAATCATTCCAGCATTTCAAGCAGAATGGAAAGAAAAGACAGGTCAACAGGTAACTTTCAAAGAGTCTTATGGAGCTTCCGGTGCTCAAACGAGAGCTATTTTGGGAGGGTTAGAAGCAGATGTTTTGGCTCAGAATATCCAAAGTAATGTTGACCCGCTTGTGGAAAAGGGATTTGTTGCTACTGATTGGAGTAAACGTTTACCGAATCAAGCTTCTCCTGCTAGCACCGTCATGGTGTTAGTTACCCGTCCTGGTAATCCGAAGCAGATCCGCGATTGGCGAGACCTGGCAAAAGATGGGGTATCGATCGTGGCAATTAACCCTCAGACTTCTGGGAATGCTCGGTGGGGTATTTTAGCGGGCTATGGTGCGTTAGCGAAGAGTGAAGGTGAAGCAGCAGCAAACGCTTATCTAAACGGCTTTGCTAGAAATATCAAAACACTCGTGAGCAGTGGACGAGAAGCATCAGATGCCTTTGTCAAAAACAAAATTGGGGATGTGCTGGTTACGTTTGAGAATGAGATTATTTTCACTAACGATGCCATTCCTGATGATTATCCCTATATTGTTCCAACTGACAATATTCAGGTTGATTTTCCAGTAACTGTCATTGACAAAACTGTTGACAAGCGCGGCACACGGGAAGTTGCAGAGGCGTTTACAGCGTTTTTATTTACCCCGAAGGCACAAGAAATTTTTGCCCAAGCCGGGTATCGTCCGATCGATAAACAAGCCTATGCCACAAAGTCTAGCCAGTATAAGCCTGTAGACAAGCTCTACACGATCGCGGATTTTGGCGGATGGCAAGCCGTCAACAAAAACTTGTTTGCAGATGGTGGCTTATTTGATGCGGCTCAAGCAGCAGGTAAACAATAGGCATGGCGACTCGGACGATTCCTACCTCCCAAGTTGCAGGTCGGGCATTGTTTTCTGGGCTGGTGCTCACTTATCTCAGCTTTATTCTGCTGCTGCCGTTAGGCGTCATCTTTCTACAAGCCTCTCAGCGTCCGTGGCAGGAGTTGTGGCAAGTCATTACGGCTCCGGTGGCAATCGAAGCCTATACGCTGTCTTTTTCCGCAGCGATTTTGGCAGCGCTTATTAACAGTGTGTTTGGGTTGATTCTTGCCTGGATTCTGGTGCGGTATGACTTTCCTGGTAAGCGATTTGCCGATGGCTTGGTCGATTTACCGTTTGCTATGCCTGCTGTGGTGGCAGGGATTGCCCTGTTATCTCTCTATGGTCCAGATGGAATGGTGGGTCGCTACCTCAACCCTGGAACGGCTTTAGGAGACGGGCTGCAACAACTGGGGTTTCAATCCATCAACCTAACTTCTTCGGTGATAGGCGTCGTGTTTGCCAAAGTTTTTGTGACGCTGCCTTTTGTGGTGCGAGCTGTACAGCCTGTCTTGATGGAGCTAGAGCCAGAAGTGGAGGAAGCTGCCCATGTCTTGGGAGCAAACGATCGACAAGTATTTTGGCGAGTCATTTTTCCACAGTTGCTGCCGGCAATCCTCACGGGCTTTACGCTTGCCTTTGCAAGAGGCGTTGGTGAGTATGGAGTCGTTGTCTTAATTTCAGGCAATATTCCTTACGAAACGATGATTAGCTCCGTCTATATTTACCGTCGTTTAGAGGAGTATGACTATAGCGGGGCAACCGCCGTTGCGATCGTCTTGCTCATTGTTTCGCTCATTGTCCTGGTCTGTATTAATCTGCTGCAATGGTGGACTCGGCGATATGACCCTTAGCTTACCTCAACCCAAACAGATTGCTCTGCGGTTGCAACAGCTCCCTTGGGGGCGCTATCTTCTGATTGGTTTAGGATTGTCATTTCTGGCAATCGTTGTTCTCTTTCCCTTACTAACGGTGTTTTACCAGGCGTTTGCCAGCGGCATCACTGCTTATTGGGAAGGCATTACCACTCCTGAAGCCCAACACGCGATCGCTTTGACGTTGACAATTGCGTTGGTCACGATGCCAGTCAATACTGTCTTTGGGATTGCGATCGCTTGGATTTTGGTACGCTACCAATTTCCGGGTAAGCCAATTCTGATAGGGTTACTAGACTTACCCCTTGCGATTTCGCCTGTGGTGGTGGGGTTAATGTTTATTCTGCTCTACAGTCCTACGGCAGGCATCTTTGGCAGTTGGGTAGAGGCAAGCAATCTAAAAATCATTTTTGCGTTACCCGGCATGATCCTCACAACTCTGTTTGTGACATTGCCCTTTGTAGCGCGGGAAGTGCTGCCAGTTTTTCAAAGTATGGGAATCGAAGCGGAAGAAGCTGCACAAACCCTGGGGGCAAATGCCTGGCAAACCTTCTGGCGCATTACATTTCCCTCAATTCGGTGGGCAGTGCTGTATGGCGTCATTCTCTGCACATCTAGGGCGATCGGCGAGTTTGGGGCGGTTTCAGTTGTCTCCGGGAAGCTAATTCGGGAAACAAATACGCTAACGCTGCATGTTGAACAGGTTTACACCGAATATCAGACTGTTGCTGCCTTTGCCTGTGCTTCGCTACTTGCCCTTTTGGCATTACTGACTCTAGTTGTCCAGGAATTATTGCGGACGACCGATAAGCTGCAAACATCAGCACATACTTCAATACCTAAAAATTAGCTGACCAAAGGAACGATATTGTGGACGAAACGTTGAATGGCTTGGGGGAATATGTTCATCCTCAAGGATATTTGGAATATGTCAGTACGCTACCTTTTCTAGGACAACTACGCTGCCCAACTCAGACGATCGAAGCTGGAAGCTGGCAAGAAATCCTGCTCGATTATGAGGTTGGTGCGTCTGGAATTGCAGATGGTGCCTGGATCAAGGTGACATTTAAGTTCTATTCAGACTGGGGACTGTTTCAAACTGAAGACCCTTTAGCTGCAAACTATATTTCTGCGGAATATCAGGCTCGACCCTCGCTTCCGGGGGAAAGCCCTGCTACCGTGCAATCGCTCAAGGTTCGATTTGATCAAAAAGGACATGAACGCCCTTTTCAAAAAGCGATCATTATTGACATTGTAGATGGCTATCTTAAACCCGGAGACCACATCCTGATTCGCTTGGGCGATCGGCGGGCTGGAGGACCTGGAACCCGAGTTCAAACCTTTGTCGAGCAAGACTTCCGCTTTCGTGCTTATATCGATCCGGTTGGCACTTCTCGCTTTGCCGCAATTCCAGGAGATGTTGTGGTGGATATTGTACCTGGAGCACCTGCGAAACTGGCAGTCATTAGCCCTCGATTGGTTAGGGCAGGAACAGCTTTTCCTCTCAGAATTCGTGCTGAAGACCGTTGGGGCAATACCTGCTGGAACTTAGGCAAACCGCTGAAGTTAATCCAGCAAAGTACAGCTGGAGCGATCGTCGAGCAAGAACTGAACTTTCCAAAGCAAGGATGGGCAGTTGCCAAAACAGATCTGACGTTGGAAGCGATCGAAGAAACGCGATTTCAAGCAACTTTAAGTGGAACAAGTTTGCAGAGCAATTTAACGCCTGTCACTGTAGAGTCTGATCTGGCTTATCCGCGTGCGTTTTTTGCTGATCTGCATGTACATTCCAATAACACGGTCGGAACCAATAGCACTGAATACAATTTCACCTATGGTCGAGATGTTGCCGGATTAGATATTTTAGGCTACACCGCAAACGACTTTAACATCACCAAAGAACGGTGGCAGGGTGATGTAAAACAATGTCGAGAGATTACCGAAGAAGGCAAATTCCTCTGCTATCCCGGAACAGAATGGTGTGGCAATTCTGCTGCTGGCGGCGATCGCAATGTGATTTTCTTAGGGAATGAAGTGCGATTTCCCTACGATCCTCAGGGTAACCAAGTGCGATCGTTTGAGTGGAATGAAGAAATGAAGGGACAGGAATTAGTCCCTGGGGCTTGGCCCGTCGATCGGCTGTTTGCAGCTTACATTCACGATCCAGAGCAACATTTGCTGATTCCTCATGTCGGCGGACGACGTGCCATTTTAGACTGGCATCACCCCCAGTTAGAACGGCTCATTGAAATTGGTTCTGCTTGGGGACATTTTCCCTGGTTTTATCAAGATGCAATTCGTCGAGGCTATAAGGTTGGTGTATCTGCCAATGGA
Source organism: Cyanobacteria bacterium FACHB-502 (assembly GCA_014695325.1). Taxonomy (GTDB): domain Bacteria; phylum Cyanobacteriota; class Cyanobacteriia; order Elainellales; family Elainellaceae; genus Leptolyngbya_A. Next base: position 17,062 of record JACJNZ010000004.1, read on the forward strand.
GATGAGCATCGAGGACGGTGTGGCGGCGGCGTCCCGGGTACAGCCGTCTTTGGTGTAAACGGTGGTTTGACAGGGGTCATTGCGCCATCCCTAACCAAATCAGCCATTAATCATGCCCTGCGTTCTCGACATACCTGGGCAACAGCAGGCGATCGTCTGGTTGCGCTGCTGTGGTCAGGTTCTCATATTCAGGGGGACGAGTTTACTGCATCCGATTCAGTCAAGATTCAATATCGATTCTTGGGCACAAGCGGCTGGGATGAGATTGCTGCTTATACAGATACAGGATTGTTGTGGAGCCGTAATCTTCAAGCTGAGGTAGGCTATGCTCCTAATCGAATCCGACTTCGCTGGGGAGGAGCACGGATTAAAGATCGCTATCGTTGGGCAGAATGGCGCGGAGTATTAGAGTACTCCAACACGCTCATGCAGAGTTATCAAGTTTATGGATTAGAACATCCTGAAGAGTATGTGCGACGAGCCAGCCCTCTAAAGCTAGAGTTCCGCTCTGACACTTACGGAGATAGTGATGCAATTGAATTAGAATTATCCGATTTGCTCCAAGCTCGGTTTCGTCTGCATATTCAAATTGGTAGCTACACCAAGGTAGGTAGTTTACTTCAGCCTAATCCTTATATTCACTGTCCTGAGTTCACCTGGGAGTTCACAGGACAGGAGCTGCTAGCCCAAACTAATTTGCGTCAAGAATTGGGTGGAGCAGAGCTTTTTGTTGCCGTAGAACGTGTGAGTGGAAAACAGATGCCCCGAGATTTAAGCGGTGAATTTACTCTGCCTCCTCAATCTAGACCACATGGCTTTGTACCTGTTTATCTATCAGGTCGTCAGGTTGATGATTCAAAGGTTTGGACAAGTCCATTGTTCGTTGAATTTGGCTGATTCATATTTATTAGACTTGTCGGGAAATAAGCAAGAATAGAAGGCAGAAATGGGATAAGCAAATGCTGGATATTGAACGGGTGCTGACACAAGACCGCTTGCTGCGCGCTTTAACTGGCTTGAATCG
>JACJNZ010000040.1 GCA_014695325.1 Cyanobacteria bacterium FACHB-502
AAGCGCAAGTTGCTGTGGATTGTGGACCGGCATCCAGTGCATTGTTCAGGGGCAGTGAAACAGTGGTTGGACGAGCACGAGCAGGAGATCGAACTGCTGTACCTGCCGCCATACTCGCCGCAGTTGAACCCAGCCGAGTATCTCAACTGTGATGTGAAGCAGGGGGTGCGTGCCAAACCACTGACTAGAAATCAGGCTCAGTTGCAGCAGCGAGTATCGTCTCATTTGCATAAACTCCAGAAGCTCCCACAGCGAGTCATGCGATATTTCAAGCATCGGTTTATTGCTTATGCTGCATAACTTCATGCCTCTTCTATGATTGCCGGGTTAATATCTGGATCTTAAATCTGTGCCATACCCCCATCAACAAATAACTCAATGCCGTTGACAAAGCTGCTGTCGTCTGAAGCCAGAAAAACAACGGCTTTGGCAATTTCATCAGGTGTGCCGACTCGCCCTAATGGAATGGTGACAGCCTGGCTATCTATGAATTCCTGCAACTGCTCATCACTCAGTCCTAAGTGATCGTAACCGGGAGTCAGAACCACGCCAGGACTAATGGCATTCACCCGGATCTGGCGTTCTTTAAGGTCGAGTATCCAATTACGGGCAAACGATCGCACGGCAGCTTTGGTGGCGCTGTAAACGCTGAAGGCTGGAGTGCCTTTGATGGAAGTGAGCGAGGCATTCAGGATGATTGAAGCCCCCTCTGGCAACAGCGGCAGTGCCTTCTGCACAGTGAACAGCAAACCTTTAACATTGATGCTGAATGTTTTGTCAAATTGTTCTTCAGTGATTGATCCGAGCGGGGCGATTTCGCCAACGCCAGCATTGGCAAAGAGGATATCGAGGTGTCCTTGCTCTTGCTTGATCGTAGCGAACAGTCGATCGAGATCTGCCAGATTAGAGACATCGCTTTGTACACCCCTGATATTCTCGCCGATCGCATTTACAGCGGCATCCAATTCAGCTTGACGACGACCTGTGATGAAAACGTAAGCCCCTTCAGCAACAAATTGCTTGGCAGTAGCAAGACCAATACCGCTGTTACCACCCGTGACAAGAGCGGCCTTTCCTTCTAGTCTTTTCATAGATTGAACCTCATGGGAATTCTAAGTTCGTATGAATCATTAAAGTGTTATCGATTGTTTGCAACGGACGTTGCAAAATGCTGCGTCACAACTTTGAGAACAGCAAATTTAACCCTTCAGTGTTGTTAATGTTCATCGGTTTTCCTTGCTATAGCGCAGTTGCAGCATGCTCGATGATCTCAGCGACAGCATCCGAATGAGAAATCATCACGACATGGGATGCGCCATTTACAGCAACGGTTTCCTTTGAGTTGGCCCGTTCCGCCATGAAAGCATGCACCGCTGGAGGAATGTTCAAGTCGCGCTCACCATAAATGAACCAGGACGGGATAGATTTCCAGGCGGGCGCACCAGAGGCTTCATTAAACGCGGATTCCATAATCGGACGCTGGGTACTAGCCATTAGCTCGGCGTCGCTAGCGGGTAAATCTGCCGCAAATTGAGCGTGGAACTTGCTCTGCTGAATATATAGATCTTTGCCACCATCGGGCAATGCAACCGGTGGCGCGAGGGTCAGTGTAAGCGTGCTACCCGGATAACGTCCTGAGAGTTCGGCGGCAGTCTCACCTTCCTCAGGAGCAAAGCCAGCAACGTAGACCAGTGCTTTCACGTTGTTGTTACCATTAACCGCGTTGGTCGTTACCGAACCTCCGTAGGAATGTGCAACCAGCACGATGGGACCGTTGATGTCTTTGAGGACGCTAGCAACATAATCTGCATCGCTCTTGACGCCACGCAGGGGATTAGCTACAGCAACCGTTGGGTAACCCTTTGTGATCAGTTTAGCCAATACACCATTCCAACTGGAAGACTCGGCGAATGCGCCATGAACAAACACGATCGTGGGCTTATTGGCTTGTGCGCTGGCAGGATTCATGATGTTTCCTAGGGAGGTGATTGTAATGGTTCCTAAAAAAAGGATGACAACCAGAAACAGGCGAATGCCGTTCCTGAAGGTGGGCATATTCATGTTGTGATTTCCTTTGAATTTATTTCGTTGGATAGGGTGCAACCGTGATATGAGAAATTGACGGATGTAGGTTGCGATAACGTTCGTGAAGCGTGTGCTTTGCACTCAGCGCTGCGAAGTGTCGATCGCATCATTTCACAGGCCTGACTCATCGCTTAACATGGGGCACTGTAAACGTGACTGTCTCACTGGTAATCGCTTTGTGCGTGGGATCTGCTAGTTCGATCAGCACCTTGTGTAAACCAGGTTTCAGACCAACCAGAATGATTGTTTCACCACTGGAATCGACAAAGTGCCACGGCGCATCGTCAACCGTAATGTGGATATGACCAATGCGCGGTGATACATGAAGGGCACCTTTGCCGAATACGGGCAGTACTCGCAGGTTCTCTGTCCGATACTGGATGAAAACACGACCCTGGGACAGCGGTTCGGGCAGCGGTGGATCGACAATTAGCTTAGCGGGTGCTTCATTTTCGATCGCGATCAGCGGAGATGAGCCGATGATATCCTTGGCGCTTGGGGTATAACTGTCCATTGTAGATAGGTGTTCAAGTATGGTTTTCATACCAGGCCCTTGGAGAAAGAGGAAAATTCCAAGATTGTCGCTTCGGAAAAGGTGTTAACGTTTTTTTGATCGCGATTTTTCATTCTCACAAATTAGGCAAAGATGAATTGCAGTCGTGATGGGAAAGATTAATTGTCTCTGACTAATCCAAGGAAGATCGAATTAGTCAGAGCAGTCTCACGCCTATGATGACCAAAACCTAATAAGAACGAGAATGACTGATAACTGGCAGCCAAAGAGACGATCGCAGCCTATTGTAGGTGTTTCTTCAGTTCAGCAGCAGCCTGGACAAACAGAGAACGAACTGCCGGAACCTCGGCTAAACCATTCAATAGTCCGAAGTCATGAATCATGCCGTCGTACTGCACAAGCGTCACGTCTACTCCAGCTTCGTCAAGCTTGCGTCCGTAGGCTGTACCTTCGTCGTGCAAAATATCACTCTCTGCCACCTGAATTAAGGCTGGTGGTAAGCCTTTCAATTGCTCAACCGTCGCCTGTAGAGGAGAAGCATGGATCTCTTTGCGTTTTTCTGGGTCAGGGATGTACAGGTCATACATCCACTTCATTGTGGGTGCGGTTAGGTACCGTTTGTCGCCAAATTGGTGATAAGAATTCGTTTCAAAATCAGCATTGACGAGCGGCCACATCATGATTTGTAGCTTGATGTGCGGTCCTCCTTTTTCTTTCGCCTGCAAAGCAGTTACTGCTGTCATATTTCCGCCAACACTGTTGCCGACAACTGCCAGGTTTTTCCCGTCAACGCCAATTTCCTCACCATGCTCAGCGACCCATTTAGTAGCGGCGTAGATCTCATTGATAGCCTTTGGATACTGAGCATCTGGCGTGCGCGTGTAGTTGACAAAAACAGCCGCAAAACCAGAAAGCACAACGAGATCACGAACCATGCGCTTATGGGTTGGATAATCACCCAAGACCCATCCACCACCATGAATAAACATAAACACAGGCAATGTACCTTTGACCCCTTCAGGTCGCACGATATTGAGTGTAATTGTGTAACCATCAGCAGTAATCGTCTTCTCAGACTCTTCAATGCCCGAAAGATCTACTTGAACAGAAGCTTGTGCATCTACGAGTACTTGACGCGCTTCGAGTGGAGGTAATGTCTCTAGAGGCACACCTGCTGAATTCAGCTCTTTCAAAAACGCCTTCACCTCCCTAGAAAGACGTGGATCATCTGCAACTTCCAAAATCTTTGCTTGTGAGTTTACTTGAGCAACCATGACATTCTCCTTTGATATGTAGTAAACAATCCATTGAAATGACACTGTTAAGTGAATTGATGTAACAGTGATCCTTGATCAGCAGTGATTGTGAAATGGCAATCACTTTCTACTGACATCGTTTCCCAGCCGGAACTATTTGTTGCTGGTGAAAAGGTTATCGACCTAACGCGTCGCTGCCCCGATCGGTTGTTTCCACACCGCAGCAGCATAGAGCGAGTTCTCAAAATCGGGGGCAACATCGCCTGTGATACGTGCCTCATGATGCGCCCAGTCCTCAAAGAATAAGTCGTGACTGATGCGCGATACGATTGCGGGCACGTCGCGACGAATGCTATGTATGTCACCGACTGGCAAGCCGAAGCTGACCAAACCAGCAGGATTAAATACATGAATGTCTTTTAGATAAGGGGCAGTGCCAGGTACTTTTTCTTGGTATTCGTGGGCGCTACCGAGGTAAGGGTGCATCCCAAAACCGTCGTTGCGCAGGTCTTCTGGTGGCTCGTAGCGATCGCGCCAGAGGGCAATATGCTGAGCAAAGTCAGCTAGTTCGGGACGCTTTGTTGGGTCAACGAAATAACCAGTGCCAGCGATCGCAAAATCAAACTCGAAAACATCATTGTTTACCTGGATGGCAATGCGATCGCCCATTTTCTGTGCTGATTTCCAGGGTGCAGATAGATGGATGTGAAAGTTCGGGAAAGCGATCGCTCGCTCAATCGACTTCGGGGGTGGTGCGGTACCTGCTTGATGAAAGCGCCAAGCCTGCAACCAGCGGGCTGCATCGGGTAGTTGGGGATAGTTGTCGTAAGCACCAGGGTAATCTCGTATCCGAAGTACTGACAGCGATGCGATCGCCGACCGCCGTACAAATAGGTGTACTGCCTTAGCTCCCGATTCCAGCGCCACTCCTGCTGCATCGAAAGCTGAAGCCGCCGCACCCAGCACTGCCACAGTCTTACCGCGCAGTGCTTCAAAATCAATGGCATCGGCGGTATGGGCGTACAGCGTGCGGGGTAAGTCAGCCAGTACTGGAGGGATGTATGAACCACCAGTACCAGCCACGCCATTGGCGAAGATAATTTTGCGTGTAGTCTCCACCTTTGGGACACCATTTACCTCAAGGTGTAGACGGAAGAAACCTGTGGCTGGCTCTATCCGTACCAACTTCGTCTGGTAACGAACCTGGATACCGAGAAAATGCCGATACCAGCTGAGGTACTCAGCCCAAGTCACCCGCTCAATGCGATCGATCTCTGCATAAGCTGCCGCACCATGCCGCGCTTCGTACCAAGCCTGGAAGGATAATTCTGGGATTCCTAGTTCTGGACCAGGCAAATTCTTTGGCGTGCGGAGCGTTCTCATCCGCGCTCGCGTCAACCACACGCCTGCATGAGCTTCGTCATCTGCTGCATCGATCTCTGTCACGTCACCGATTCCAGCACGCCGCAGCGCAAATACAAAGGTGCTACCGCTGCCGCTGCCACCGATTATCGTGACATTGTGATCGATGCCAGGGCGATCGGATACCCAGTTCTCGGGATCGGGACCAAGCAGGCGTAGTGCCTCACAGGCAGCAAAATTGGAATCGATCGTTGTTGTCATGTCGATCTCCTCAGATCTGGTCGCGATGGATAAGAAATTGGAGAAGAATGGAATAGCAAACAACTAACTTGTTACCAGGTTCTTGTTTGCGGATTTGGATGCGCTAGAACGTGTTATGAACTTGTTAGGCTAGGTAAACTAAAGAGAAACCTGAGTAACTTGCATTAACAATGGCTACTGTCAATTGCTCAATGTTCTAGCGATCAATATAGCAAGTCCCCCTTGTCGATAATTTCGCTCAGAGGCAGGAACAACCGGTTGATTGCGATTGTTAGGTACTTCAGCAGAAATGTCGTAACTCATTCTTAATTTGAAGAATGGAGCATTCACGGTACAAACAGCACGGTGACATCTCTTTTTTTCAAACCTACAATTGTTTGTAGGTTCTCGTTTGTATGTTCTTAATGTAAAAGGCAAACTCAAATCTGTCGCCAATTCAGAGTTTATGTTTTGAACCACAAGATGATCGCTATTTGAGCAATCTCAGGTGTTGGCATAACATCCACCTTAAGTTTAAATTTATCAACCACCTCAAGTTCACATCACTAGGCTACAAGCTGGTGATTCCTCGCTTTAAAGCAATAATGGTCGCTTGCGTGCGGTCTTTCGCTCCCAGTTTGCTCAAGATATGGTTGATGTTCGATTTGACGGTGCTTTCAGCAATATTCAAAGCAGCGCTGATTTGAATATTGCTCATCCCCTGAGCTACCAACTGAAGGACTTCTAGTTCGCGACCGCTCAACTCTGGATGGTTTATCCGCTGCGCTAGTTTAGCGCCAACATGAGTGGGAATGTACTGCTGACCCCTGTGAACAACATGAATAGCACTAAGGAGTTCGTCAGGTTCGGCATCCTTAAGTAGATAGCCTTTGGCTCCAGCGCGTAATCCCCGATAGATATCTTCATCTCCATCGTAAGTCGTCAGGATAATAATGTGGGCATGGGCAAACTCAGCACAAATTGCCATCGTTGCATCCACACCACTCACCTGCGGCATCCGTAAGTCCATTAAGGTGACATCGGGCTGTAGCTGGCGGTATTGGTCGATCGCTTCCTGCCCATTACCCGCTTGACCCACCAGCATCATGTCTGGTTGATTGTCAATCATTGCAACCAGTCCTTGTCGCACAATTGCGTGGTCATCAACAATCAAAACGCGAATAGCTGTGGGCTGACTCATGTTGCTGCCTCCCGTTGTATAGATACGATCACTGCTGTTCCCTGCCCCAATTGGCTCTCGATCGAGAGCAGGGCGCCAATGTGTTCCGCTCGTTCGGTCATACCCAATAACCCAAATCCCCGGCTGAGAGTGGTAGTGTTAGCTTCAAAGCCTCGTCCATTGTCTTTAATGCGTAAATGGCACGAGGTGGGTTCATAAACTAATTCAATCTGAATTTCCTTCGCCTGAGCATACTTGATTGCATTGGTAAACGCTTCCTGTCCAATTCTCAAGAGGTTATTCTCAGCGTCAGCGGGCAACGCATAGGGCGTGCCGATCACCTCATAAGTCAGGCAGGATTCTGTTGAGGATTGCATCATAGCAACAAATTGCTCCAGCGCTGTCCACAAGTTGCCATCTTCTAGTAACTGAGGACGCAATGCTGCAACGGAACGTCGAGCCTCTATCAGTCCGTTACGAGCCAGCTCACGCACGATGTCAATGTGAGTTTGTACGGCTTCTGGTTTAATGGTCACTAACTGAGAAACAGTTCCCATGTGAACCAGAACACCTGTAAAGGCTTGCGCTAGCGTGTCGTGGATCTCGCGCGCCATGCGGTTACGTTCTTCTAAAATTGACGCTGCTTCAGCACGTTTGCGATCGCTAATATCCAGAATCACCCCCAACATTCGTACAGGCTGTCCAGCTTCGTTATAAATGCCTCGCCCCCGACCCACCAACCAGTGAATAGTCCCATCCGGATAAATCACTCGATATTCAGTTTCAAAATCGGTATGGGTTGCTAGTGCGACCGCAACTGCTTGCTCGACTCGCTCAATATCCTCTAAGTGAACCCGATCGCGCCATGCTTGATAGCTGCTCTTCACTTCCCCAGGAACTAACCCCAGCAATCGAACGTGATTATCATTCCACTCGGTTATATTCTCTACGATGTTCCAATTCCAACTGCCGATATAGGAAAAGTCCATGGTCAGTCTGCGTTGCTCTTCGCTCTGTCGCAAGGCGTTTTCAACTTGCTGGCGCTCTTCGATCTCCTGGGAGAGCAGCAACGTTCGCTCAGTGACTTGCTGTTCTAAGGTCTGACTGTATTCGGATAAAAGCTTCTCTGCTTGCTTACGGTCGGTGATGTCTTGAAAGGCTGCGATCGCATACAGAATGTTGCCAGATTCATCAAAAATTGGAGTTCCCCAACTTTCAATCGGAATGATGCGATTCCCCTGATGAATTTCGATATCATCTACACTGCCCTGTTCGCCGTTTAGTGCTCGTATCATCATCAGTTGTTCAGTTGGGTAGGGGCGATCGGTTCCTGCCACATAGAGTTGATAGGCTTCGGCAATTTGTTCTGGGGAGACAGACGGCAGCACGCCTTTGCCCAAAAGTTGGATTGCCTTCTGATTTGCGTAATAAGGGTGACCTGTTGCGTCCAGAACCGCAATTCCTACCGGAATCGACTCTAAAATTTTCTGAAGGCGGGTTTCACTTTGGGCGAGAGTCTGGTTTAAAGACTGCATTTTAGCAAATGCGATTTGAAGCTGCTGTGCCATCTGGTTAAACGATCGAGCTAGTTCACCCAAATCACCCGATCGCTCAATTTCTACCGTCTGATCCCATGCACCGTCTGCTAGCGCTTTTGCTGATTGGCTGACGCTGACAATTGGTTTAGTGATCCACCGTGCAATTAAAATGCAGATCGCAATGCCAAGCAGCAAAGCGGCAATACAAAGCAGAATCGTCGTGTGAATGTTCTGATTAATCTTTGCCATAAAATCGGATTCAGGCAGCACCGTGACAATCAGCCAATCTAGCCCACGAGTATCTTTGAATGGCATTACCTGAATTAACTGCCGCCTGCCATCGAAATTAAAATCAAGCTGTTCCGCCGTTTGGATCTGCCACAAATTGCTGAAATGATCGCGCAAATAAGCAGCAGTCGCTCGCACGGTGGGGTTACGGCTCTCAACTGCAGACAATCGATTTGCCACCGCTCCACTACTGATAATCGCCTCTCCGGTGGAGGTAGCAACCAGTTGTCCCGATCGCTCTAGAATAAAGGCGATGCCTGTTTTACCGATTTGCAGGCTCGCTAAAAAACGGCTCATCTCATTAGGCAGAAATACATCGGTGGCGCAGACTCCCAACAGCGATCGATCAGCAGTGCTATAGACAGGCGTACTGGCAGTGATCGTTGGCAATTGGCTGGCAAAGTCGGCATAGATTCCACTCCAAACCGGTTCGCCTGCCGTCACTGCTGCTTTAAACCAGGGACGAAGCCGCGCATCGAAGGTTTTGTTACCTTGACTGACTAACTGGTCTGGCTGGCCATTGCGATCAAGGCTGTAGCCGTAGAGTTTATGATCTGTAGCAACATTACTCGATCGCAGTTCAATTGAGTTATCGGCAGGGCTGCGCCGCACTCCCAAAAGAGACCCGTTGCGATCGCCACAGTAGATATCACTCACCATTGGATAAATCTGAATTTGCTGCCAGAGTGGAAACTCACCTTTGACGGCGCTAGCGTCAATTTTTCCCTGAGCGAATGTGCTGGCATTGAGCCGATTGATGTTATGGGGTATCTCGGTGTAGGTTTGTAGCTTGCCTTCGATCCGGTTCGTCAGTTCGCGCCGTAGTTGACTGGCGAGATCGTTGATAGCTTCCTGTCTATTTCTGAAGGAAAAATACCCCACTAGTCCGACCGTCACCAACGTTTGCAGCACAAACGGCACAATCAAAACCGTCTGCAATGGCACCGTTCTAGAAATTTGAGCTACAACTTGCTTGAGGAACGCATTGGATAAGGAAATCATGATAAGAGCCGCACTGATGCAGTTGATTAACGAAACTACTAGTCGTGGAAAGCTTTAGTGATCGCAATGAGTAACGGCTCAAACTCTAAAGCGTCTGTATACTGCACGCCATTGATGAACAAAGCTGGAGTGCTAATCACCCCACTATCCATGCCGCTGGTAATGTCTTGATTGATATGAGCGACGTACACTTTCCGGGCAATGTCTCGAAGAAATTGAGTCACATCAAGCCCTAAACTGTCAGCGTATTCTGCTAAATCTCCATCCCCAGCTCTTGCTGATGCTTCAATAGCATCTCGTGCATCTGCCTAAACTGCCCTTGTGCTGCTGCCTTTTGAGCTTGAGGATGGATATGAGATTGAGGAAAATGTCGGAATATAAAGCACAAAGAATTTTCCCCGGATAAGGTCGCCTCAAACTCGCGTTGAATTGCCTGAATTGAGATGTAAAGTTCACCACATTGAGGACATTGATAATCCCCATACTCAACCAGCACAACATGGGCATTCAATGATCCTTGCCGATGGTCTTGCTCACAAGGGAGTACAACTAATTGATTGCGTTCACTCTGTATCTCCGTTGGAGAATCGCTAAGTGCATCGTCAGAAATAATATCGCTCATTCTAAATTCTTGAGGAAAAAAGATTCATCGCGTGTACTCTGAAATCTTTTCTCTTCAACCCTACAATCATTTGTATGGGTTTAGTGTATGAGGCTTGCTTAGGATTGTAGTCAATTTAAGGTCTGTATTTTGATCGACTTGAGGGAGTAGAACGAACCAAACTTAAGTTGGAGTTTGAATCAAACTTTGGTTTAATTGCCTGCTTCGTAAACCCATATCCTTCGCTCTACAGTAATGACGGGCAACAATTGCTGACCTAGGCAGAAAACCATCTTTGTTTTTACAAGTTAGCAATTCCGCGTCTCAACGCAATAATGGCTGCTTGGGTGCGGTCATTGACATCTAGCTTGCTGAAAATTCGGTTAATGTGAGTCTTCACGGTACTTTCACTAATCTTGAGAGCCGTGCTAATTTCCTGGTTGCTCATTCCCTGCCCGACTAACTGGAGAACTTCTAGCTCACGATCGCTCAGTTCTGGAGCAGTTATCCGTTGGACTAGCTTGGCAGCCACATTGGGGGGAATATACTGTTGTCCCCTGTTCACGGTACGAATTGCTGTTAATAGTTCCTCTGGCTCAGAGTCCTTCAGTAAATATCCCTTTGCTCCTGCTCGCAATCCTCGATAAATCTCTTCATCAGTGTCATACGTAGTCAGCACAATAATCCGGGCGTTCGGAAACTCACTACAAATAGCTGTAATTGCCTGAACACCCTCTATTCCAGGCATCCGTAAATCCATCAAGGTCACATCAGGCTGCTGTTGCTGAAACACTGCGATCGCCTCATGCCCATTTCGCCCCTGACCCACAATGATGATATCCGGAGCCTTCTCTAACATCCCGATCAAACCCTGGAGAACAACGGGATGATCGTCCACAACAAGAACGCGAATGCGGCTGGGCTGATTCATGCTGACTTACTCCCGATTAATAGATACCACGATCTCTGTCCCTTGCCCTAAGTAGCTTTGAATCTTTAATTCAGCCTTGATGCGTTCAGCCCGTTGTGCCATCCCCAGTAGACCAAAGCCATTTCTCATCGCCTGGTTTTCTATATCAAATCCCTGCCCATTGTCTTTTATTCGTAAGATGCATTGGGTCGGTTCATAGACCAGTTCAATTCGGATTTCGTGCGCCTCGGCATATTTGATTGCATTGGTTAAAGCTTCCTGCCCAATCCGAAACAGATTATTTTCCAAATCGCAGGATAGGGGATAGGTTGTACCAATAACTTCGTAGACGATTTGGGTTGCGATCGAGGAGTCCAATTGAGCAGCAAGACGGCTTAATGCATCCTGTAAGTTACTGCTCTCTAAAAGGTATGGGCGGTGTAGCGCCTCTACTGAACGACGTGCCTCCGCAAGCCCAGAACGAGCTAAGCCGAGGATCTGGATGAGGAGAGTTTGCGCTTTTTCTGCATCCGTCGTTATCTCACTGGAGGCAGATCGAGTATGAATGATAATACCTGTAAATGCCTGTGCTAAAGTGTCGTGGATTTCCCGTGCCATGTGGTTGCGCTCTTCTAGAATGGAGGCTGCTTCGGCACGTTTGCGATCGGTGATATCTCTTGCCAGCCAAATGACAGAATGGTCTGAAATGGGAGAAATGCGAGTTGCAAACCAGGTTTCCCGTCTTCCCATCACCAAGCTATATTCTACTGTTAGAGGTTGCTGAGTGAGCAATGCTTGCCGAATATAGTCAAGAAATGTATCGGCTTGCGATCGCTCAAAAATTTCGTATAACGTTTGAGCCACCTGTTCGTCGATCGGTTGATGTAATTTCTCTAAGAGAATTGCTCTCAAAATACGCCCTTCTGCATTCACGACCAAGAGCGGATCGGGCATTGCTGAAAAGAGCGCACGAAGCTCTGCTTCAGAGGCTTGCAATGCTATTTCTGCCTGTTTGCGTTTAATTCCCAATGCAATCTCACGAGCTGCAAACTCCAACGCCTCAAAGTTGGGCACCGGAATGGGGTGTCGAGTAAACATCGCGATCACGCCAATAAGCTGATCATCCAGCAGTATCGGATAGCCCGCAAATGCTACCATGCCTTCTCGTTTTGCCCATTCTTGATCAATAGATGGCTCATCAAACACATTGTTGGTCAACAGAGGATAGCGATCCTGAGCAATTTGTCCAACTTTGAAGCTACCTACGGGAACTTGACTGTAGGTGCCGTCAAGACGGGTATACATCCCTGCACTGGCTTGTAACTCCAAAACATTCTGGTCTTGATTTACCGTCCAAATCCGAGCAAATGCCGCATTAAAGTGCTTAACAACGGCTTCAGCACAGCGATGCAGTATCAAGGGCAAACTAGCACTTTGAGCAAGGGCACTATCCACATCGGCGCGAAAAGCGGAGAGGATTGCCTGTTCCCGAAATTGAGCCTCGGACTGGCGCAACACTTCTTCTACTTGTTTGTGAGCGCTAATATCTGTCATGAGACTGTAGAAACCTCTCACCTGAGCATTGTCATCGAAATCAGGAATAAAGGTTGCGCTGATGCACCGCTTGCCAGGTGGAAAAGCGACTTCTGTTTCTAGATGTACTGTTTGCCCTTCAAACACCTGATTGACATACGGCTCAACCCGTTGATAAACCGCTTCACCGAAAAGTTGGCGAACAGGGTTGCCCAGAATTTCATTGCGGCTACGGTTAAACCAAACCTCATAGGTACGGTTGATGAATTGATAACACCGATTGGTATCTACGTAGCTGATCAAAACTGGTAGAGCGTTGGCAATCAGTCGTAATTCCTGTTCCCGATGGCGCAGTTCTGCTTCGCTTTGCTGTAAAGCTGCCGTTCGTTCTGCTACCTGTTGCTCCAGGATACGGTTGTAATCAGCTAACAGTTTCTCCGATCGTTTCCGCTCCGTAATGTCTTGAAAAGCCACAATTGCGTAAGCCACGTTCTTATGTTCGTCAAAGACTGGAGTTCCGCATGCCTCAATAGGAATAATCGCCTCGCCCTGGTGAATCTCTAAATCATCCCTTCTTGTACGTTCGCCTTTCAACGCTCGAACGATTGGCATCATCTCAGATGAACAGGTTTGATCCGTTCCAGCCTGGTAAACTTGATAAACTTCTGGAAGTTGATCGGGTGTTACGGTAGGGTCAACGCCTTTGCCTAATAGCTGAATGCCTTGTTGATTGAAATAGTAAGGGCGACCCGTCGTATCCAAGACCCCAATCCCTACGGGAACCGCCTCTAGAAATTGATTGAGCTGATTTTTGCTATCGCTTAGCTTTGAGTAGAGTTTAGCATTTTCGATTGAAATGGCTGCTTGGGTTGATAATAGATGCAAAACCTGCGATCGCGTAGCGTCTCCGGAGAATCGTTCTGGTGTGAAGGCTCCAGCCGCTAATTGGTTTTCTAGGTACAACACACCAACCAATTTACTTTGATTCAGCAGTGGTAAACAGAGTAGTGATTGAGTTTGGTTGCGTTGAATGTAAGGATCGTTGATGAAATTTCCTTCATGAGTTGCATCACTTAAAATCACAGATTGATGAGTTCGGATCACATACTGAATGACTGATTCAGGCAAACGGTTTACAATTGGAATCGATTGCAACACTTGCGTAGCCGAGACTTGCTCACCCTCATTGAGTTCACAAGCAGCCTCAATTACCCATTCTCCTGAGTTTTCTAAAATCAAGCATCCGGTTTGTGCACCCGCGTTCTCAATTAGGATCTGCATTAGAGAATGGAGTAATCGCTCCAATTCAATCTCACTCGAAATCGCTTGAGTTGCTTTCATCACTGTCGCTAAATCGAGAGCAGTATGTGAGGTACTTGAGATGGTTCCGGTCGTGGTGCAAACTGGTGTAGAAACTACGTTGGAAGACTGAGGAAATAGCTGCGGATAACGAGTTTCTAAATCTCTAACCTTTGCGATTGCTCCCCATCGTTCATAGCAATAGTGAGCTTCCTTCATGTAAAGCTGGGCAAACTTTTCTCTACCACGAGCTAAGTAGTGTTTGGCGGCTAATTCATAGGCTAATGCTTCTTCTTGCAGATACTCGTTGTTCTTGGCTCCTTGAATGGCTTGTTCATATAAGTCTTCTGCTTCAGAAAGTTGACCCAAGACTCGCGCGTTCTCTGCCTCAACGAGATGAAACTTGTGTAAAAAGTTTTCTGGACAGCTATCCGACCATACTTTCAAGCGCTCCTGATTTGATCGAATCTGTTTCAAAGCGTTCCTTTGTTCTGCTTGAGATGAACCAGGATACAAGTTGAGTAGAATCAGAGAACCATAATAGAAATAACTACTGTAGGTTGTAAATCCTACAATAGAATTTAGGATCTTTTCCGCTTCAACAAGATAATAGCGTCCTTGCTCAAAATCTGCTGTTAAACAGGAAAAATGCATTCTGAGAATGTAATAAAGACAAATTGAAAACTGTATTTGTGAGGTTTCACCCTGATGAACTATCTTTTCTGTCTCCCTGAGCAATTGATCATGCTCCTGTGCCGCTTGCCCTAAAGCAAGTTTTGCAATGAAAAATCTAGCTGCAGCCAGTGCCACCTTCGCAAGCTCGTCCTGAATCTGCTCCGCCACCAACTGATATTTTTTGTTGTCTGCTGCAACGGTTGTTAAATTTTCTCCTTGAAATAAGCGATTAAAAATGTTACCGACTAAGTTATAGGCTGCAAATTGAACATTTCCCGACTCCATGCTTGCCAGAAAACCTTTGTAATTGATCGTGGCTGCCCCTGCTAAAGGCTTTGACCAAACTTGAATAAAGCCTCCAAACAACATTTCAGCCTTACACTGCTGAGATTTACTGTTTAGCTTGTAGCTAAGCTGCACTGCTAAATCTGCAAACTCATAGCCTCGTTGATATTGCCCTTCCATCAAACCTAAGAGAAGACCATAATTTGCATAAGCCTTAATAGACTCAGCGATATTTCCATGTTCGATGGAAAGACGAACTACTCTTAAACTGACGAAGCAGTAAAGTTCAATATTAGCCGTAATGTAAGTTGGTATATCTACAGCAATTAGCAATCTAATCATTGCTTGAATCACCGGATCGCTCACTGTTGGTAAAGTTAAAAGCGAGGAAATTGAGCGATTTTCTAAGCTTTTGGCAACAGCAACAAACTCTTCACGGACTAGTTCCGTCAATTTTTTGCCCTTAATCTCAATTCCCAACTCATGCAACCCGATCAAACCTGTTTGAACTGCTTCCTCACATTTGCCTTGTAGGGTATATTGAGTGATTTGAAAAACACGAATATCTGCGCGATCAACGGCAGAAGAAATATGCTCTAAAGCAACTTTGGTTGTAGCGTTTAATTGCTCATAGCTAGCATTGCTCAACTGTGCTGCACAGAGAGTCCGATACAGGTTGAACATCAAGTCGTACTGGCTCATCCAGACCGATGCTTCGAGTAAGCCAATACCAGTCTCAAGATACCGAATCGCGGCTTCATAAGCTGTAGAAGAGATGGCTTTTTGAGCGGCAGCCAAATTAAGTCGTGCTATTTTCTCCTTTTCATCTTTCTGGGTCAAAAGGGATTGACCGAAGTTGATGTGGTTGACAATATCAAAAAGCATCTCACTTTGTTCGACCTCAGAGAGCCTGCTGAGCAGGAGTTGCCCAATAGAGTAGTGCGTTACTTGCTTTTGATCCTCAGGAATCAAAGCATAGGCAGCCTGCTGTACTCGGTCATGCAAGAACTTATACTCTTGAACTAACAAGTCCTCATCTAATTCAGACAGGGGTTGAATGAATCCTCCTTGTACCGCTGGTAGTAAATCCTGAAAAACCGTTTTGGGCGACTTCTCATATATAATCGCTAACGTATCTAAATCAAATTCGGCTCCGACACAAGCGGCTAAGCGGAGAATTTGCCGAGTTTTTTCTGGTAGTTTCTTCAGCTTTACGAGCATTAACTCCACTACATTATCGGTGATGTTTTGAGCTTTGATCTGAGCAATTTTCCACCGCCAGCTTAAATTTGACTCATCAAAAGTCAACAGACTTTCGCTATATAGCATTCTCAAAAATTCGCCGACAAAGAAAGGATTGCCCTCCGTTTTCCGCAGCACTAACTGGGCTAGAGCACAAACGGTTTCAACATCCTGATAGAGCGTCTCAGCAATCAATTGGCTCAACGGCTCTAGCGTTAAAGGTGCCAGGATAATCTCCTGAAGCATCACCCCTTGTTGTTGCAGCCTTTCCAGCGTTAATGCCAATGGATGCGTTGAATTTACTTCATTATCTCGATAGGCTCCAATTAAAAATAGATATTGGGTCTGCTTATCCAGCAGCATCAGTTCGATTAACTTCAGTGTGGCGGAGTCTATCCACTGCAAATCATCCAAGAAGATTACGAGTGGATGTTCCTTAGAACAAAACACTCGGATAAAATGCTGAAAGACGCGATTGAAACGATTTTGAGTTTCCGCAACTCCCACTTCCGGTACGGATGGCTGCTTACCCGTAATTAACTCAACTTCTGGGATCACATCAATCATGATTTGCCCGTTACTTCCCAAAGCGGTGAGTAGGCGCGATCGCCACTGTTGCACCTGCTCATCGGGTTCACCAAGGAGTTGCTGCACCAATTTTCGTAGGGCATTGACGATGGCGCTGTAGGGAACATTGCGCTGGAACTGGTCAAACTTACCAGAGATAAAATAACCGCGCTTTGCTGTGATGGGTTTGTAGAGTTCTTGTACTAACGCCGATTTACCCACTCCGGAATAACCAGAGACTAACATCATTTCAGCAGACGCCGGAACATTGTCAATCCATACATCTCTGTGTCTCTCTATCTCCGTGTCACTTCCCCCTGTTACTCCCTCAAATACTGCCAATAATGCGGCTATTTCCGTGTCGCGTCCATACAACTTCTGGGGAATTTGAAACTGGTCTGAAGTATTTTGCAGCCCCAGTTGGATGTAATTAATCTGGCCGCTTGCTGATAATTGTTCAGCACACTGTTCCAAATCTGCTTTGATGCCCCAAGCGCTCTGATAGCGATCCTCCGCATTCTTCGCCATCAGTTTCAAGATGATGTCTGAAACAGCTTCAGGGATCGTTCCATTGAGTTCATGCGGTGGAGTAGGCTGTTTAGCAATGTGACAGTGGACTAACTCTAAGACATCTGTTGTGGGAAACGGCAGTTGTTCAGTCAGCAGCTGGTAGAATGTCACTCCGAGTGAGTAAAAATCGGTGCGGTAGTCGATCGTCCGGTTCATCCGCCCGGTTTGTTCCGGAGAAAGATAGGCGAGTGTGCCTTCTAAAACGTGCGGACTTTTGAACGTCGGATTTGTGCGACTGAACTGAGTGGCAATGCCAAAGTCAATGATTTTGACAACGCCCGTATCGGGATTTAGAACAATGTTTCCAGGATTAATGTCCTTGTGAATAACATGAGCAGCATGGATTTTGCCTAGAATATCTGTGAGGTTGATGGCAAATTGGAGAAACGTGTCTAAGGGCATGAGACAGAAGCCTGAACGTTGCTGTCTCCAGTAATCTAAGGACTCACCCCCAAAGTCCTCTAGTAGGATAACGAGGGTACGCTGATACGCTTGCTGGTTGTAAGCTTTGACCACGCCTTCTAGATTTAGAGAACGGGTAATCGCATATTCGTGTCTGTAGCGCGTTAATTCTTGAGGAGAGGGATAATCTTGCTTCAGTACCTTGATAACAAGCGCTCGGCCATCTTCCTCACTGATGCCCCGATACACCAGAGACACCGAACTCTCGTAGATCTTGCGTTGAATGGCAACTCCAGGTAAAGCAATCATTTGAATTTTCTCCTGATGAGGTCATGCCTCGGCTCTAACAAGCAACTATACTCATACCGCCGTAGCGATCGCCTACCACCATCCTTTGTTGTTATAGTTATGTTTCATTCTTCAACATTCGTTCAATTCACACCACTTAAGTTTGTTTAAGTTCACTTGAGTTCATTAAGTTGACCCTCAACTTAATGTAGCCTGGTCGCCTGAAATCTAAAAGGATAGAGAACTTCATACCTGATGTGGAATTTGAATTTGGTCTAGCTACCTCTTAATTAATAAAGTTTTATTACGGTAGTTTGGCTGGAACCTCTATGGTTTGTTCGGGTACCACGCTCGTTCTCAATGATTCTGATGTCATCGCAAAAGGCTAGACTCTATCGGGAAGTTGACCTGACGACGAAAGGATGGGATAGACATGAAGCTCACACCACCTACTAACGCTAGGTGGTGTCGGGTGCTAACCTATAGCTATCTGACTAGTCTATAGGTCACACGAACAAGCCCAGATGTGGATGAGCAGATGATTTGGCGCAATTAGCAAATGAATGGCGTAAATTTCTGATCTTCTGCTAAACAAGCGTTTTGAGCTTCAGAGGTAAGATATTGATGCTCCTTGGCTTGATTTGTCTCAATATCTGAAAGCCTCAAACGATACTGGCTTCAAAGGTTTATAAAGTGCGCAACTGATTTGCAAATTGCGCAAGTTTTCCGGTTGTGTCACAAAAGTTTATTAAGGACAAACGATCGGTATCGTTAGCATTCTCTTAAGCAGCAATTCCAAGGAGCGCTTCGATAAATTTCACTTGAGACACACTGTTCCCTGGTTTGACTCCTTTTACTTATCCCTTTCTCATCATATTCATCGCCTCGATTCCGCTCAACGTTCTTCTTGCCCTATTGAATAGACTTGTCGGGAAATAAGCAAGAATAGAAGGCAGAAATGGGATAAGCAAATGCTGGATATTGAACGGGTGCTGACACAAGACCGCTTGCTGCGCGCTTTAACTGGCTTGAATCG
>JACJNZ010000041.1 GCA_014695325.1 Cyanobacteria bacterium FACHB-502
GCCTTAGTCGTCACTCCCTGGCTGCAAAGCCATCCCGCTGCTGTGAGTCAAATTGACCAGCACAATACATCGATCGGGCTAAATCAAAGAAGCAATGGTAAAGAGAAGGATCGCAAGCAACTCAAAACTATTTACGATCGGTTTGTTGAGGGTAAGGCGATCCAGGAGTTAGAGGCGATCGTCCATCAGTTCGACCCGCAATCTGAGTGAAAAAGGCACTTGGGCAAAGACCTCAAGGCTACGATCGATCATGCTTATACAACGGCGCAGTGCAATCGGTTAGACCGAACGCGACAGGTCAAATAATGTGTTAATTGGTTGCCGAAAATTCGGACATCCAATCTGTTAAAACCGCTAATTTAACTGGATAAGCTTGGAAGATACATGTAGCAATACTTCTAACGATTCATCCAGTGGATGTTTAATTCGTTGACGAGGGCAAAAAGCGGGTTGAGTGACAGATGAGGGAGAGTCTTGCCTCTCTCATCCTAGAAATGCGGTATTTGCGAATTACACAAAACACAAATGGTGTAATTTACAAAATGTGGAAAAGAAACAATGGAAATGTGTCCCGTACCACCCTAGATGGACTCTTACGCAGATTGGGTGATTTTGAAGTTGGAAACCCTCTGAACCCTTGAACTGACGTTTGCGCTCTCAGCGATCGCTTCTGCGCTACGGCGCATCGCGCAGCGGCGCAGAAGCGATCGCATCCCTTTTTACCAAAAGTGAGTATGAACCCGAAAAGCAGGAGACGCGACACCCAGAGGGCAGCCGAATTTGTCGTGACGATCGAGGCGAAGCAGAGAGCAGAGTTGAGGCAGTCCGGCGACTCTAGAGGAATTGGGGCGATCGCCTGAAGCGGGTCACGCTCAATGCAGTGAAGCGGCAAATTCCAGTCCTCTATCAGCGACTTGAGGCAATGCTGTGGCAGTCGCCAGACGGCTATCTGTTCCGATAGCTGCCTTACCAGGTGCAGCGATGTCGGAGCTGCGCCCGTGCAGGAGAAAGCCCTACCTGTAGCAGGTAAAGCTAAGGGTTCCTTTGTCGAGAGCGATGCTTTGCAAGGATACTTCGCAGTTCGCTCTGAAATTCTTGTGCTGCCCCAACACCTGTCTGAAGCTGCTCCTGAAAGTCATCACTTTGAAGGTAAACGTTGCCATGTCGATCAAAACAAAGCTTCAAGTCATCCACCTTTACGAATGGTTCAAGTTCAGCAGTTAAATTACGAAAAAGAGTAACAACCGAACTGGGGTCTGGAGTCCTAACTTTCTCGCTCATGTCTCTTTGCTCAATTTCCCTTATCTTGCCCTAACGGAGAGAGTCACTTTCAACGGGCGAAGGGTGATTGCGAAAACTTCATTGCTAGGTGTCGCATCTCTCGCTCTTGACTCTTACACAGATTTGGTGAAAAGGGATGCGATCGGGCACCGCTGCGCGATGCGCCGTAGCGCAGAAGCGATCGCTGAGAGCGCAAGCGTCAGTTCAAGAGTTCAGGGAGCTTCCAACTCCAAAATCACCAAATCTGCGTAAGAACCCATAATTTGGATTATGTCGCAAAAAATTTCAAATCAGTATAAGTGTGTTGAAGCACATATACAAGGCTCTACATGGTGCTCTAGAAAATTCTTGCGACACAACCTTAAATTGGCACCTATCTAATGCAACCTAAACACCCTGTCCAAGTATCAAAGTAGTGGTAAAACATTGGTTTCGCCAGTTGTGTACCTTACCCAAACGAACTTAGATTGACCACCGTCACATTCAACTACAATCTTTGGAGATTCTGGACTTGAGTGTTCATTAGGGCGTCTGCTCGTTATTTCGTTGCAAGTGAATCCTTCCTTCTAAGGATATGCTTTTACCATTGCATCTATCTCAGCTCCAAAGCTGGCAGATGATTGTGAGGAGGCAGTGGTTTTGGCACTAGATGATGAAGAAGTAATTGGTACAGGTGAAGCAGTAGGGGACGTCACTGGTGATTCTGTTGTTACTGAAGACTTTTGAGTACAAGCAGTAACAAGAAAAATTAGTAGCACTGAAGTGCTGAATTTGATGTGCATAATAGCAGCCCTCCTTACACTGTTAGAGGATTTTGAGATGGATCATCCTAAGACCTTGTGCAACTACAGATGCTGGCGATCGCGCTCTTAACCAATCTGTATAGCTCTATGTTACAAAAACAATTTTGCAAGGTGTGTGGCTTGTCCGGCTCCGGTTTGAGCAGAGCTGTCTTGCTTCGCCTCTCCAGTGCGTTCCTGCATAAATTGCAGCGACGGTGGCAGAATCGGTTGAGGCACAGGGCGATTGCCCAAACTCAACTCCAGCTGTCGCGCTGCACTCACGGTCCCGTCTACGTCGAACACCATGTCGTGATCTTCAACGCGATCAAATATCCCCACTCCCTGCATCACCTGCACTCCGTTCCGACCTAAATCTGCCTCGAATAACTCTCGCAGTCGTCCTACCGCTTCTGGGGTTACGGCTGCCAGAAATCGACTCAGACTCGATGCCGATGGACATCGCGACCGTCCCCATACGCTCATCAGCACCTCCTTTACGGGTGCCAGGGATTGGAAGAAATTTGCCAGCGTCTTCTCCCCGCTGATCGCATACGCATTTAGCAACAGCACGAAATCTACCACCTCATACCGTCCCATCCGTCCCCGAACAATACGCACTTCTTCTTCTAGGTAGCCGACCAACCCGCTCTCTATCCAGTACTGTCCCAACAGCACTGCCTCCCCAAACCAACTCGGTACTCGCAACCGTTCTTCTTCTCGTACCTCTAGCTCCACCCCGCTCCGCTCTTGTCCCAGTACGGCGATCCCCATCTCTACCTTCTCCAGTTGATCAACCCGGCGATCCAATTGTCCCTCCTCTTAATTCCTCAATTCCGCTCTACATAATACTTTCAAGCTAATTTGCTCAACCTCGTTGCGCATTTCGTGGGATCCTCGACAGTTTGGAACGGAGGTGACCCGATAAGGGGTTGATCCGTTGTTTGGGAAAGAGTTGATGGGGATCAAGAGCGTGCAGCTTCGCTGATCCGGAACGGATCGCGTGTTTCAAAGGT
The DNA here is from genome assembly GCA_014695325.1 of Cyanobacteria bacterium FACHB-502. GTDB lineage: Bacteria > Cyanobacteriota > Cyanobacteriia > Elainellales > Elainellaceae > Leptolyngbya_A. The sequence goes on from JACJNZ010000041.1 coordinate 3,077, forward strand.
ACACCAAAGGAGTGTTTAAGCAGTCTACAGCAGAGGCGTATTTGAGGGCGAACGGCAAAGAGGAGGAAGAGAAGAGTTAACAGTTAAGGTGAGCGGTCAGCGCATGTCCTGCCTCGTTCGGTTCACCCACGCGCGGCGCGACGGAACAGCCACGACGATCCGGCAAACAGGGCGATAAAGAATCCATTCAGAGCCGTAAGCTCTAGCGGTCCACTCCAAGGGTAGCCCAATTGGGCAGTTAGCGCGATCGTGGCGACGGATGTCTGAGCGAGTGCTGTGGCGAACATTGCATGGGACATTCCACGGGGTCGGAAGCGCGCGATAAAGGAGCCGATGACCCCAACGGCAAGTACCCCAAAGTACATTAGGTTAGCAGGGTCGCCATCCCTCCCGATAATGCCGACACCAAGGCTGAGCCAGACCAAAATGAGTGCTGCCGCGATCGCGACCCCAACGGCGAATCGATATGTCGTATTGTTCATTGTGCCTCCTTAATTAGTAGTAACGTCGCGCAGCCGTGTACTTTTGTTCCTTCGCTTGCAGAGGTAATTGAAGGGTCGCTGCAACGAGGGGCAATTAGGCTAAAGATACTGCTGTTGTTAAATTGTAGCAGTCAGCCTTTCATAGGCTATATCAGCCAGCTAGGCTCTAATTTATAAACTTGAGTTATTTACCTTCCTTCCCAACCTCAAAATTAATTAGTCAAGTTTCTTGTTCCATTGCTAAACATACCCGGAAGGAATTAAGTTGATGTTCCTGCTTACCGGACGCAGCAAATTTACATCTAACGATCGCTTGGATTCGTTCCGATGCAGCAGGGCTGTTACGTAGTGAGCTACTCGTTTAACGTTAATCTCAGCGATCGCCCAACAGTTAATACTCAGGCAACCCGTAAACGCTCAACATCCTTCCTCGGTGGCGCACCAAACATGCGGGAATATTCGCGATTAAACTGAGAAGGACTCTCATAACCAACTTGATACGCCGCACGGGTTGCATCAACATCTTCAGCCAGCATTAGGCGACGGGCTTCCAATAACCTCAATTGCTTTTGATATTGCAATGGGCTCATTGAGGTCACTGCCTTAAAGTGCCGATGAAATGATGCAGAAGACATCCTCGCTTGCTTTGCTAAATCATCCATACTCAATGGTCTTGTAAACTCGGCTTTGATCTGTTTAATCACCTCTGCAATGCGCTGCATGTAGCTGCCAAAGGTCGCAATCTGTCAAACCGCTTCGTTCTGGTCGCCCGTCAAAAGACGGTAATAGATTTCGCGAATCATCATCGGTGCCAGGAATGGAATATCTTCGGGCGTATAACTGGTTGCGGGTTTTGCATAAAAGTTGATATAGCTTTACGGATACACGTTCGAACAATGGTTGAAGGCAGCATCGACACAATCGCGAAAGCTATCAAATTCATCCCAGCGTTGACGCATCCAATTCTTGAGCACGAACCAC
>JACJNZ010000042.1 GCA_014695325.1 Cyanobacteria bacterium FACHB-502
GTGGTTCGTGCTCAAGAATTGGATGCGTCAACGCTGGGATGAATTTGATAGCTTTCGCGATTGTGTCGATGCTGCCTTCAACCATTGTTCGAACGTGTATCCGTAAAGCTATATCAGATACAGTCAGACCGAGTGAACAGTTATAACCAATAGCAGTTTCATGCTTGAATCATCAGCGTTTGTCGTTCTCGGTCAGCCGCATAACTCAAACAAGCAAGAATATCTTCTTGAGTTAAATAAGGGAAGTCATCCAAAATTTCCTCATCCGTCATACCTGAAGCCAGATAGAACAGCACATCATAAACCGTGATTCGCATTCCACGAATACAAGGTTCTCCGCCCCGCTTTCCAGGCTCGATTGTGATGATGTCTTGATACCTCATAGTTTCTCTGTAGGCTGAAACACGACCATCCTAACGCTTGTGGCGATAGAAAAGCCTAGTTCTTCAGGAATCTCCTGATCTTGCGTGTAGTATTTGTAGTATAAATTGTATTATGAATTTCTTGCGATCGCTCAACCACAGGAGGTGATGGTGATGAGCGACATGAAAAAAGTGTATGAAGTGGTAGCGATCGCCATTCAGGAATTCTTTTGGTAAGCGATAGCATTCAATGATCTCCTGTATGCCCTAACCTGTAGAGCCTACATACGAGTACGAGAGGAAACGTACCACTACAAGCAGTGGGTGCTTGTGAACGGGGAGTGCGAATAGGGAGGTGGGCTTAAAAGTAGCCATCCTTGAAAGAGTGTGTAATAACCCACGACTTGGAGCGCCCCAAGTAACTGAGAAAGCGCAATGCTCTCAAAACTTGCACGCAGGAGATTGATTGAAGCGGAGGAACGTTATGGACAAGACACGGCAGATCAAAATTAGCAAATACCTCAGCAAACATCTGCGACACGCACCAGAACGATTGGGACTGACTCTGGCGATCGGGGGCTGGGTGAACGTCGATGATCTGTTATCTGCTTGTGCTGCCCATCAGTTTCCCATCACTCGCGCTGAATTAGAGGAAGTGGTTGCCACCAGCGACAAACAGCGATTCTCATTTGATGAAACCAAAACTCGGATTCGAGCCAATCAAGGACATAGTGTTGAGGTTGATCTAGAACTCCAACCGCAAATTCCGCCGGATGTGCTGTATCACGGAACAGGGGAACAATCGGTGCCAGCCATTCTTCAATCAGGACTGCTCAAGATGTCACGGCATCATGTGCATTTGTCGAAAGATGTGGAAACGGCACGAAAAGTTGGAATGCGGCATGGTCGTCCGGTGATTTTTGCGATCGCTGCGACTGCAATGCAGCAAGCCGGGTTTACTTTTTACTGCTCAGACAATGGTGTTTGGCTGGTCGATCAGGTTCCACCCCAGTACTTAAAGATCCTGAGTCCTGAGTGCTAAGGAGATGAACAATGCAATTACGTCGATTTGATAGCCTTCAAGAATTCTGCGATCGCGCTCAGGATTATTTACTCCAGTATGAGGCAGAGCACAATCTGTTACTCGGTATCCTATATACGCTACGGCATTACCCAGAGCGATATCCTGAACCGCCTTACCTGGCGATCGTGGAAGCCGATAATGGAATTTTGGCTGTCGCAATTCGCACCCCTCCCTACAAGCTGGTGCTGTCTAAAGTAATGGACTTAGATGCGCTCCAGTTAGTTGCCCATAATGTCCAGGAGCAGGGCAAGCCCATTCCGGGTGCCGGTGGGTTAGTGACAGAGGTAGCAAGGTTTTTGCAATCCTGGCAGGCTCTCACCGGACAACCCTATCAAAGGGTGATGGAAATGCGAATCCATCAGCTAACCCAGGTTCAACCTGTAGCAACGGCAAAGGGGCATCTCAGGCTTGCCACTGAGGACGATCGCCCATTGCTGCTGGACTGGTTTCAAGCCTTTGTTGCTGAGATCGGTGAAGTGGTGAGTGAAACGCCTGAAAGGATGGTAGAGGCTGGGTTGAAACGCCAGAGTGTGCATCTTTGGGACGACGGTACTCCCGTTTCTTGGGCAAGTGGCAGCCAATCTTTACCGACAGCGGCTCGCATTGGTCCTGTTTATACACCGCTGGAGTATCGCCGCAAAGGATATGCAACCGCCTGTGTTGCTGCGTTGAGTCAGAAATTATTAGACCAGGGATGCGATCGCTGCTTTCTGTTTACAGATTTAGCGAATCCTACATCCAATCATATTTACAAACAAATTGGGTATCACCCCGTCTGTGACTGGCACGACTATTCATTCATTTTCGAGGAGCAACCATGACCATTTACTTTTACGTTGAACGAGAAAAGCCCTACGGTTGCTTCTCTAACTTCTCAGCACATGGTTTCATGCTGGATGAATTGTATTGGGCGACGAGTGAGCATTATTTTCAGGCACAGAAGTTTATTGATACTCCTTATCTAGAGAAGGTACGACAAACTAAAACGCCTAAAGATGCAGCCAATATGGGGCGCGATCGCTCCCTTCCCCTCCGCACGGATTGGAATCATGTGAAGGATGATGTGATGCGAAAAGCCGTTCTGCAAAAGTTTAGAATCCATGCAGATATCCAAGAGATACTCCTGGCAACTGGCGATGAAGTGCTCGTGGAGAACTCTCCGATTGATTACTACTGGGGTTGCGGCAAAGATGGCAGCGGCAAAAATAAATTAGGGCAAATTTTGATGGAAGTGCGTGAGGTTTTACGCAACGAGAACTGATAGATAAAAGTGAGGGAAAGGGAGGAATAGATGATGGACTTAACTCAATACGATTACTATTTAGTCCTTGATTTAGAGGCGACTTGTTGTAACCAAGACACGATCAAGCGGCATCAGATGGAAATTATCGAAATTGGAGCCGTAATGGTTGAAGCACAGAACTTGAACGTAATTGAAGAGTTCCAAACGTTTATCAGACCTACTCGCTATCCTGTCCTCACAGAGTTTTGTAAATCATTAACCTCAATTACTCAGGAGCAAGTCGATCAGGCTCCAGGTTATGTGGAAGCGATCGCTCTCTTACAACATTGGCTATCAAACTATCCCAATGAGGTATTTGGTTCCTGGGGTGATTACGATCGCAACCAGTTCAAACAAGACAGTAAGTATCATAACGTTCCTTTTCCCATTGCCTATCCGCACGTCAACCTCAAACAGCTATTCAGTAGCACTCAGGGTTTACCCAAGCGATATGGCATGGCAGAAGCCTTGCAACTGGCAGGGGTTGCGCTAGAAGGAACTCATCACCGAGGCATTGATGATGCCAGAAATATTGCTAAATTGCTGCCGTTCATTTTAGGCAGGCAACAACTACAACAGCCTTCAACCGCTTAATTAACGATGACTGACATCCGCAAGCTACTCAACCAGATTGCCAGTGCTGAGGCACAATTGCAATCAACTCAATTCCTTGCATCCTGTGTCAAAGGTGGACGAGTTCGGACACGGGCAGCAGGAATGGTCTATACCTTCACTCCCAAACCTCGTCAGTTTGAAGGATGGGGTATTTTTCAACCCACAGGTCAACAAACTGCAACGCTGATGGAAGGGGCAGATTTACCTCAGGTCGCTGCTTACTTGCAGCAGTTTCCGACCATTCGACTGCGGCTAGCATATCGCTTACAACATCAATCCTGGCTGGCATATCCTGTCAGTGAAGCCGATATGCGGCAGCGGTTTAAGACGGTCAAACCTGTTGCTGTGCATTTAGTGACAGAAGGCGTTGCCTTTGAGCAAATTCTTGCTCGTTGGAATGGCAATTCCTGCTGGTTTGAAGAAGTCGATCGCCGTGCTGATCCTACAATCGCCGAAACCCTCCAATCCAATCTCAAGCAGTTGGCTCCTATGGAGGAATTGCAGTTCAAGGGGATGACTCCAGAAATGCGAACCCTTTACGAATTAGCAACTCAGCAAATAGAAGGATTTGCTCAACCTCAACGAGATGAAAAGCGGTTGCAGCAAGCTCTCAAGCTGGGTGGGGGTGAACTGCACCAGTTTCAGGATCGAGGGGATTACTGGACGGTGGATTGGGCAACATTAGATGGCGTGCGTCATACCAGTGCGATCGCCAAAGAGGATCTGACCGTTGTGAGTTCTGGCATTTGCCTCAGTGGACGCGATCGCGACTTTGATCTGCAATCGCTAGTGGGTGTGATGGAACACCGGGAGTGGTGAAACAATGAGCATCTTTTTTCACGAATAGCTTTACCGAACGGATACCGTCATGGCAAAGCTGAAGGATTTTTCTGTGACCATTTGTGGTGCAGGCGCTTTGGGTGCAAACCTGGCTGATTATCTATACAACAACAACTCTTCTCTACAAAGAATCTATAGAACAACATCTTCGTACTTCACTACCGTCATCGAATTGAAAGTAATGCCAAACGACGAGGAAAGCGAGCGCCCTCTCAGCACCAGGAATCAACGGCCTCGGAGATGGAGAAACTTGCTGTCCCAGTTGAGTTTCCAGCGATCGGACTGCTTTACCTCTATCGAGAAGCAAGGAAGGACGCTCACCTTCATGCAGTAGCCGTAACGGTGTGGAGAGGTCCAGACAAACTGGCAGAAACCGAGCCGATCCCCTGCATGGGTATGACCAATGGGCAGGTAAAGTCCTACCTACATAAAGGTTTTGGTAACGTTGAAGGAGCGATACGGCATCACGGAGTTTGAGCCACCGATTCGTTTAGAACCTTGTGAGTGCCCGATCGCACCCTGTTCTTTAAAGGCAAAGTAAGGAATTTCCCTATGTTTGCTCAGGCAGAAATAGCGATCCGAGAGTTGTTTGAGCAAGCATTAGTTGAGCGAGAACAGGCTAACTTGAATCAACTGTGGCAAAATGTGGAACCCGTTCTGCGACAGATGTCGAAAATTGACTAACTTAGGTTAGGTGGATGGGCGATCGCCCAGTTAGCGGATCTACATCATCAAAGAGCGATGCGGTGGTTGAGTGATTGGGAGGAGACAGATGTTGAGGTAGAACCGCTCATTGCGGAGGATTGGCTGACCGGAGCGCACTCATCTCTTGAGACATAGTTGAGTTGAGATTCTTCTGCATTCTTTAACAATTCCGCTTGTTCCGCAGCAGTTAAGTTCTGCTTAATAGAAGAGTTTGCAAGGAATTTGGGAGTGTAAATGATTTTATGTTCCTTGCAGCGATCGCTTCACACCGCTTAAATATTTGCAGACCCCTGCCTCTTTCCCTTCCCCTACAAGTATTATGAAAGACGGGCAAACCTTTTTGCTTGCTATAAGGCAAGACCTATCTCAGGAGTAAGCTAAAATTTTGGAAAAGGTAGGAATAAATAGGTCTTCAGAATTGACACGTATTCCTTCGCTATCTCTCACGAATTGACATGTATTTCTTCGCATACCCTACGAATTGACACGCAATTCTGGCTCATCCCATCTTTTGGTGAAGTTTTGGCAAGATAGAGATATATTCTCTGAATCAGGAGAAATTAATCTTCATTCAACCGCTTTTACCTGACCCCACCCAGTTACACCTCG
>JACJNZ010000043.1 GCA_014695325.1 Cyanobacteria bacterium FACHB-502
CAACAAGATACGGGCACGGGTCAGTTTGCGAGCCGAGTGCTTTCCAGTCCTCAACAGGGTTTCTAGCTGTTGAACTTCGGCATCCGTTAAATCGACGATGTAACGCTTCTGACTCATAATGATCTTCCTGGATTTGAGTCACCTTACCAGAAATAACCCCACCAGGCAAAGTTCCCTTGGCAGACTACTAGGGCCTAGGGGGCAAATCATACTCGAATTCAGCAACGCCGGATTTTATCAGGTTAAAAACGGTGATTTTGAATAACTTGCATCTTTGGATACCTCGCATCTATCTTGCAGCTAAGATAAGCGACGAGTTCTGAACTATGAGGCCTCCTGGCTCTCGATCGGAACCCAAACCGAGACAGAGCCGCCCTTACAGGAGAACTCGCCCCAGCCGTACTCATCGGTCATCACAGGTCTAGCAATGTGTTCAGTGATGTCGATATAAAGACGGTTGGGCTGACCCACCTCCATCCATTTACTGCCGCCTGCCCCGTTGCTCAGCACCACTGCCATGCCACCCGGATGATCAGCGTTGCCAATGCGCGTCCAGCCAATCAGATTCGGATGATCAAAATAGTCATACTGGGAACCATAGGCATAGTTGCTCCGCGCCCATAGAAACTTGTCGATGATCCAGCGGTGACAGTCGAGCCAGATTTCGTGTTCGTTGCCGTCGTTGCCGCAGTCGCGATAGTGTGACCCGTAATAGTCGGCGTAGAAAACGCAGGGGTAGCCTTCGCGCCGCAGCAGGATTAAGGAGTAAGCGATCGGCTTAAACCAGGATTCCACGACCGATTCAAGCGACTGAAGCGGCTGGGAATCGTGATTGTCTACCAGCGTCACAGCGAGCGAAGGCTGCTGCTGCACCAGCGTATTGTCAAAAATCTGACGCATATCGTAGTGTTCACCACTTCGACTTGCCGCATGAAAATTGTAGTGGAGCGGCGCATCAAACAGAGCCACTTTTCCCTGGGTGAGCGAAATGAAATAGTGCAGTGCCTCAATTTCGTAAGACCAGTATTCGCCCACGGCAAACAGATCGCGCTGGGCATAGTGGCGAATGTGCTCAAACCAATCGTGGAAAAACTCGGCGGCAACGTGCTTCACCGCATCAAAGCGGAACCCGTCCACGTCGGTCAAGTCCATCAGCCATTCACCCCAATACTTTAATTCGCCGCGCACTTCGGGGTGTTCCATGTCCAGGTCGCAGCCCATCAGATAGTCATAGCTGCCTTTTTCCAGGTCAACGTTATCGTCAAACTGTTTGCCCTGGAGCAGATAAATGGCTTGCTCGTGCTCGTTCCATGAGTTGTAGTCGATCGCGTCAAAATGCCACCAGTGCCACTTCATGCTGGAGTATTTGTCGCCGCGTCCCGGAAAGTTAAAGTGCGTCCAGGCTTTAATTTTTTGATAGTCCCCGATCGGCGAGTAGCGATCTTCAGGATGAAACGGTGTAGCTTCAATTTCTTCCTGTTCGTCTGCGCCCATTTTGTGATTGAATACCACATCGGCATAAACGCGCAGTCCAGCTTGGTGTGCCGCTTTAATCGATCGCAAATATTCGTCTTTTGTGCCGTACTTTGTCCGAACCGTTCCCTTTTGATTAAATTCGCCTAAGTCGAATAAATCATATGCGCCATATCCTGGGTCTTCTACACCTGCATGACCTTTGTAGGCAGGCGGGAGCCAAAGTGACGTAATTCCCGCTTTCGCCAGATCAGCCGCATTTTTCTCAAGTTCTTTCCACAGGCTGCCGTCGCTCGGCACATACCAGTGGAAATATTGCATCATAACCCCATTCGGTTCAGACATTGGCTTATTGTAGTGGATTCAAAATAATGAAATTCGGCAAAATCAATCCGGGCAAAAACGCACACAAAAACGCACAGTAAATAATCGCTTGAGATGCTGACCCGTGCAAAAACTCCCTCAAAACTTCCAGGGTTTTTGCAAGCTGGGCAAACGCTCAAACTTTATTCCTGTGATATGAAATTTACTGGAGCGATCGGCTCTATGCCATCCATCGAAAGACTTTACTGTGGTGTCTGTCCTGGGATAGGCTATCGCTAAAAACGCAAGCCGCAATGTCAGAACTTAATGTCAAAACTAAATATCAAAACTGCAATCGAAGGGTGAAGAAATCAGGTTAGATTAAAGGCAAGATTTACAATAAGGTAGACTGATCCCCGGCGTTTTCCGCTAACACTTCCGGCGGTAAAACAGCGATCGGCGGCAGCATTAAAAACTTGATTAGCATTCCGGTCAGGGTCATCAGCAGAATTACGACAAATCCCATTTCCAGATAGTTCGGAACTGCAAAAGCAAGCTCCAAGTGATTGAGCTGACTAGATTTGAGCTGCCAAGAGAGCTGCTTGCCCTGCTGTCGCATAATGATCCCTTTGGGCAACTGCGAATTAGCCGGATTAGCTACGCCATTGGCTGTTAAAACTCCGATGGCGGTGGGAGCTGTGAGGCGAAATTCCAGCTCCAGAAACTCATCCGAATTGAGTGCGGGATCTGACTGCGCGATGAGTTTTTTGATCGATCGAAAGTCAAAGTCCAGGGTCAAGCGTTCTCGCTCGCGAAACAGTCCATGACGAGTCTGCACCTGCATACGAATCGGCAAATTGAGCGGTTTTTGCTTGCGCTGGCTCCAGTAGCCGCCCTTAAGGGGAATCGTCCCCGGTGGCTGAAAGAACTGGTTGAACCGGGTTTCCAGATCCTTCGCGCTGTAGAAAGGAATTTTGAGCCACAGTTCTTCTTCCGAAACCGCGTTGACCTGTCCGCCAAACTGTTGTGCCTTTTCTTTCACACTGTCCAGCCAGCTTGCGGCGATCGTCTCACTTAACCCCGACGGCACTTTCTCAAGCCGAATTCGCTGCACCCACTCCCCATGATTGGCATCCTTAAAGCTCAAGCCCGTTTCATATCGCACACAGCCCGACAGGAAGACGATCGCAATTAGCGCAATTCCCAGCACCCGCAGCCGCATCAACCCATGCCTCAAAGATCGCAGCAAAGTCAAACCCTCCTCTTACTCTCCCCGTGCCGCAACGCCCAGCTTCTCAAATAGAATCGGAGGCAAATAAGCTCCCCCTCCCACCCATTCTGGTGTGTCTCCCAGATCAACCAAGTGCTGAAAGGCTTCAAAAATGCTGCCCGCCACCATTGTATTTTTGACTCGTCCGACGATCTGCCCCTTTTCGACTTTGTAGCCCAGATCCAGGTTGACCGAAAACTCACCTGCCAACTGGTTTGACTGACCCGCGCCCAACACCTGATCCACAATTAAGCCTTCGTCCATGCTGGCAATGAGCCGATCGATCGACGTACTGCCCGGAGCCATACAGAGATTCACCATATCAGGAGCCGGACGCGATAAGCCGCCCCGAAACCCGTTTCCGGTAGACTGTTTGCCTGCTCTGGCTGCCCAGCGGCGATCCCAGTAAAAACCCTGCACGGTTCCGGCTTCGATGTATGCCTTCTTGTGGGTCGGGGTTCCTTCGTCGTCAAACGTACAGGCAGAGACGCCTAGACTCGGATCTTCAAAGATGTTCAGGCGCTCGTCAAACAGCTTTTCACCCACCTTATCCGCCAGCGGCGAGGCTTTTTGCACCACTGCCTGACCCGACAGCACCGTATCAAACAAACCGCCGATCGTGCTAGCGACTGCTCTGGGCAGAAACAACACCGGATAGGAGCCGCTCTGAATCGTTGCGCCGTGTTCGGCTCGCTGAAATTTTTGCAGTAGCTCGTTCAGGATGCGATCGTAGCTGGGAATGCCATCACGCGCCACGTCGTAGCTGTATGCCTCCAGAAAATCCTCGCCTCGCACCAAATTGCCGGAAACACTGGCACTCATGGTCTGGGTACTGCGCTCAGCGTAAACATCTTGATGGGTAGCAAGTTTGACTGTGCCCGATCGCACGTGAAAATTCACCCCCACCAGCACGTCTGGGTTATAGCGATGCACTTCCTGAATTAGAAACTCGCCCACCTCTACTAACTCAGAGGTAGCAGGCGGCTGAAAGCTCGATTGACCAGAACCGTCCCAGGCATGAAAGTTCGCGGCAAATTCGTACTCGACCAGACTGCCAATTTCTGAAGTTTGCACTGCCGCATCTACCAGATCTTCTAATCGCGTCAAATCAGTGGAACTGGCGAAGCCCAATCGTCCCTCGCGAATGACCCGCAGCGCAACGCCCTGAACGGCTTTCGTTTGCAGCGACTTTAGCCGATTGTTTTCAAACTCGATCGGCGTATCCTGACTGGAGACAAAATAGACTTCGGCAGCATCAGTTCGCTGGGCGGCAAGGTCGAGAATTTGTTGAAGAATCGAATCGTTCACGGTAAGCGCAATCTGAGGACTATCCCAATTCTAATGCTGGCTCAGCCAGACGAGTCCCCCCAGAATTAGCCCGATCACCCCCAGTGCCACCCAGATAAAGCCGTTGTCCTTTGTGTCCACCTGGCTCAGATCGATCGGCTCCAGCTCTGCCTGCGGTTGGGGACGGGCAGGACGCGCAGTAGGAGCCGGATAGGCAGACATCGCCTTGTTGCGCTCCTCGGCATCAGCAACGCCAGATAAATCGGGAATCTTCGTCATCCATTCTTCGCGGCGCTTTAGTTCGGGAGCCTTGAGAATGTAGAGCAATCGGCTACCTTCTTTGCGCGTTTTTAAGTTGGGATGGTTTTGGAGCTGCTCACACAGGGCGATCGCTTCGGTTTGCTGTCCGTTTGCCTGATATGCCGTCACCAGCCAGATCTGGGACTCGCCGCCCAACGTGGAATTTCGTCCCGCCAGATTCACCGCCTTTTCCAGAAACTCGACCGATCGGCGATATTCCCCTCGCTCAAAGGCTGCCTGCCCTGCCTGATACTGTTCCCGCGCCAGTTCTGTATTGTCCTCTGCCACGATCGCCTCTTGTGATTGCTTTTCTTTTTAACCTAGCGCAAACCTCTTCATCAGAAGTAGAGACTCACGGAGGATAATAGGCGAATACCCCAGAGCGTGAGCGAGATGTTTGCCGATACCTTTTACCTGATTCGATCGCGCCAGGATGGACAGTACCTCGTTGCCCGCCCTCGCCGTGCCGATGCCGCTCGATCAGACGATTTGCCAGAACAGCCTTCTGCCGGATTTGTGCTGCTGTTTGGTGAACATGCCGATGCCCTCAGCTATCTCAACAGCCATGCCCGCGAACTCGCCGATCGCTTTGCTGTCGAATCAATCCCCAAAACCCAGCTTGGCAGTTTGCTGAAACGGTGGAGCTTTGAAGGCTGCGGCATTGTTACTGATCCGCTCCTACCCAAGGTTGAATTTCTGCTGCGAGAGCGACGCTTGCCCTAGCGTCTTCTGCCTGCCTGAATTCCTGTCCGAATTTCCTTCGATCGACAGACGAAAACACTCGATCGCGCTGTCTAGGGTACGCAACAGTAGCAACCGTAAGCGATCGAAGGAATACAGGCAATGACCAAACACCAAGAAAAACATCACGACGATTACGACGAAAAATACACCGACCCTGAACTGCGACGACGGCTCAAAGATGAAATCATGGCATTGGACAAGGGCGGCGAACCGGGGCAGTGGTCAGCCCGCAAAAGTCAGCTTTTAGTGCGGGAATACGAGCAGCACGGCGGCGGCTATAAGGGCGAAAAAGACGAAGCCGCTCGATCGCTTGAAGCATGGTCGGAGCAAGACTGGCAAACGGAAGAGGGTGACGATCGTGCCCGCGAAGGCAATGTTACGAAACGGTATCTGCCAAAGGAAGTCTGGGAAAAGTTGACCGACGAGGAAAAGGCGGAAGCAGAGCGTACCAAAGAGGAAGCTTCAAAGCACGGTGAACAGCACGTTGGCTATACGCCTGCAATCAAACGTGCCCTGCACGAAGTCGAAGCCGAGCATCACCCCGATTCAGGCGAGCAGCAGCCTGACAAGAAAGGCTCTGAGAAAGATCCTGAGAACAAGACTTCCGATAAAAAACAAGCCAGCAAAAAGCAGTCTGAGTCGAAGCAGTCTGAAACCAAGCAGTCTGACAAGACCGACAAAAAGCAGTCTCAGCAGAAAGACAAATCGAATGATTCAAATGATTCAGAAGATAGCCTGAGCCAGAAGGAACTGTACGAGCAGGCAAAAGAATTGCAAATTGCAGGACGCAGCAAAATGTCGCGCGAAGAGCTAAAAGCCGCAATTCATAAGGCAAAGCAGTAAACGCAGCTATCAACAGGGTGTCGCTTCTTCGGTACAATACGATCCGCGAGTTTTTAGCGTCGATCGCCTTCTACCTTAGTTCTCTAACACCCTTCTAACCACCATGACGAAGCAATACCGCATCACGCTGTTACCGGGCGATGGCATTGGTCCCGAAATTATGACTGTCGCTGTAGCAGTGCTGAAGCGGGTCGGCGAGCTTTCAGGGATTGGGTTTCAGTTCAAAGAGGCTCTGGTGGGCGGGGCAGCGATCGACGCAACCGGAAATCCTTTGCCCGAGGAAACCCTGGCAACCTGTAAAGATAGCGATGCAGTCCTACTGGCGGCGATCGGCGGCTATAAGTGGGATACGTTACCCAATGCTCAGCGACCGGAGAAGGGTTTGCTGAATTTGCGGGCGGGTATGGAGCTATTCGCAAATCTACGTCCGGCGACAATTTTGCCGCAGCTCATCGATGCCTCCAGTCTGAAGCGAGAAGTCGTGGAAGGGGTGGACATTATGGTGGTGCGCGAACTGACAGGCGGCATTTATTTTGGGCAACCGAGGGGCATTTTTGCGTCAGAAACCGGAGAGCGGCGCGGCGTGAATACGATGGTGTACTCGGAAGGGGAGATCGATCGCATCGGGCGAGTTGCCTTTGAAACGGCTCAAAAGCGCAAAGGACGGCTCTGCTCAGTGGATAAGTCGAACGTGCTGGAAGTCTCTCAGCTCTGGCGGGAACGAATGACCCAGCTTGCGAGCGAATACTCCAACGTGGAGCTGTCTCATCTGTATGTGGATAATGCGGCGATGCAGTTGGTTCGTAGCCCCAAGCAGTTTGACACGATCGTTACCGGAAATCTATTTGGCGATATTCTCTCTGACGCTGCCGCTATGCTGACGGGAAGTATTGGCATGCTGCCCTCTGCTAGCCTGGGGTCATCGGGTCCGGGCTTGTTTGAACCCGTTCACGGTTCCGCTCCTGACATTGCTGGACAGGACAAGGCAAACCCGATCGCCCAGGTGCTTAGTGGCGCAATGATGCTGCGCTATGGCTTGAATGAACCGGAAGCTGCCGATCGCATCGAGCAAGCAGTTCTCAAAGTGCTGGATATGGGCTACCGCACGGGCGATATTATGTCCGAAGGGATGAAGGCAGTCGGCTGTCAGGCGATGGGTGAGGCATTGCTATCGGCTCTGGGCTAGCCCCCTATTTTGCTAAAATGCCGAAAAAATTGTGGCTATCCCTTGCTGGAATTCCATAAATCGATTAGAGTCTAGGTCGAGTTACGCCAGAGGCAATTCTCATGGTCTATGCATCCCGGCCCGCAGTTCCCGCAGGCATCCCTGTTGAAGAAGGCAGTCTTTCTGCCCTGCTCGACCCCTCGCTGTTGCAGGCAGCCCGCAATATCTACCGCACCTATTACGAAGTGCATCCCGATGAAGTGCAGCGTCCGCTTGGCGTGGCGATCGATCGATTTAGCCTGCGTGGCAAGCTGATTTTCAACGGTAAGCCCGTCCTGCTGCCCAAGGAATGCTTTATTCCCATTAGCCAGATCGAGCCGGGATTGCGATAAGCCGTCGATGACGCTCTCAGCTTCCGAAACAGCGATTCCTGATTCAGAAATTTCCTATGCGGCGATCGAGCAAGCTGCCGCCCGACTTGTCGATCGCGCTCAGATTACGCCTGTTCTCGGATCCCGCACGGTAAACGATCGCACCGGGGCACAAGTCTTTTTTAAGTGCGAAAACTTTCAGCGCACCGGGTCTTTTAAGTTTCGCGGCGCATTTAACGCTTTATCCCAGCTCACGCCCGAACAGAAGCAGCGCGGCGTTCTTGCTTTCTCGTCGGGCAATCACGCTCAGGGAATGGCGTTAGCAGGACAAATTCTGAATATTCCCACCACGATCGTTATGCCTCAGGACGCTCCTACCGTGAAACAGGCGGCAACCCGCAGCTATGGTGCAGAAGTGATTTTGTACGATCGCGCTTCTGTAAAACGGGAAGAACTCTGTGAGCAAATCGCGATCGAACGAGGGGCAACCGTAATCCCACCTTATGATCATCCAGACATTATTGCCGGACAGGGCACGGCAGCCAAAGAGCTGATTGAACAGGTTGGATCGCTCGATCTGCTGCTGGTTTGCTGTGGCGGGGGTGGGTTGCTTTCTGGGTGTGCGATCGCCGCTCATGCGCTCTCGCCTCAGTGTCGCGTGATTGGTGTCGAACCGGCTGCGGCTGACGATGCTACCCGATCGTTTTATACCCGTACCCTGCAAACCGTTCAGAACCCCGACACGATCGCCGACGGAGCCAGAACACCTTTCCTGGGCAAACTCACCTTTCCGCTGGTGCTGCGCCATGTGCAGGACATGGTAACGGTGAGCGATGAAGCACTGCTGCGATCGATGGCATTTCTCTGGGAGCGGCTCAAAATTGTGGTCGAGCCAACAGGTGCACTGGCAGCCGCTGCTCTGCTAGAAGGTATAGTGAAGGCTCCCGGAAGCCGAGTAGGCGTAATGATTAGCGGCGGTAATGTAGATTTGACCAAGATCGCGAGTTTACTAATTCACTAAATTCGCCGGGACTTTCCCGTCCATCCACTCATTCATCCACGCACCCGCTCTTCTACTTGCCCACCATCGCCCCTTCCTCAAACAGCTCCTGCGCCCGATCGCGAATCGCACACAAATTCACCACAAACCCACGTTTCAGCCGTCGTTCGATCAGCCCGATCGGCATGGTGCGAGGCGGCAGCACCCGAATTGTGTAGCTTAGCTCGGTGAGGCGATCGTTTAAGCGCAGCAAATCCCAGCTTCCCGAAAATTCCTTGAAGTCTCCTTCCACCATCTGAAACGCGATCCGATTGGGGAAACTTTCCACCATATCCAGCACAACTCGCGCCCGGAACTTGAAATTGAGGAATTTTTCTGCGCCGATTTGCTCGATGCGAATGCGGTGCGGATGAGAAAGTCGCTGGCTCTTTGCCAGGTTGGGCACAAAGTCTGCCAGACGATCGTAGTCCGTCAAAATCTGCCAGAGCTGCTCTGGTGGGTAGGTCAGTCGAATCCGGGCGGAAAGCTGGCGATGCCGTCCCTCAGCGCGATCGGTCGAAACCTCTACGTCTGCTGAATCGATCGGTTCTGCAACCGTCTCCTCGTTTTCTACGGGGTCGAGGGTGATGAAATCAGCTTGCAGTTCAGACTTCGCTTCCATAGATTCGGTGAAATAAACTTCAGTGCTGGAGGGGCGTTGGATGACTTGCGCTAGGCAATCCCTTAACAAAACTGGGGAAATTAACGGCAGAGCAGCGATCGTGAGCGGATGCCTCAGGAATGATGCCCAACCTTTACCTTATGATCACCTACATTTTCCGTTAATGCTACCTGATTCGATTTGCAAAATGGGTTTCTCAGAACTCATCAAAATAACTAAATTGAGTAGATTTGAGATAGATCACCTGTTCTTTTCCTATGATGATGGGAAAGGAGTTCATTTGATCTGATCTTCGACCATAACCCCTGCGGGTCTAAACTAACCGCTCTGACCGCGAAACCAGATCCGTGAATTCCCGCTATGATTCAGTACGCTGATTTTTTGCAAACGCTCAGCAAACCGATAAGCAAGAACGATCGCATTCCCTATGGTTTCAGCCCCTACTCGTATCGCGATGGCTCCAGTAATTGGCACGGTCAAAGGACCGGGGGAGAACGGCAACCAGTACGTTTTCATTACTGCCGATAACCGTCAGGTCAAAATCGGTGAATTTGTTTATTACCAAGCCACCATGTCGGGAGAAAACGGCTCTGAACCGTTGGTACTGCAAATCCTGGGGAAAATTTCCGATCGCCGCCTGCTGGATCATTTGCCCGATCGCATTTTTGCCGATACGGAAATCAGCCCGGAAACGATCGCCGCGCTGGTGGGTTTTGTCCATCCCAACCCGGAGATCTACGAAGTGACGGTCGAGGTGATTGGTCATTTTCATCCGGCATTAGGGTTTATGAACCCCCGACTCACGCCCGATCCGGGGGCAAAGGTTTATTTGGCAACCAACGATCGCCTCAAAGAAGTTCTGAGCAAAAAGCAGCCCGGAGCCATCGGGTCTGCCCATATTGGTTCGCTGCTACTGCGTGATCCCCAGGCAGTGCCGATCGCCCTGGATGTCAAGGAACTCGTCAGCACCCACATGGCCATCCTGGCAGGTACAGGCTCCGGGAAATCCTACACCGCAGGCGTGCTGGTCGAAGAACTGTTGTCGCCCCACAACCGCGCTGCCGTCCTGATTTTTGACCCTCACGGTGAATACGGCACGCTGGCAGAACTGCGTGGACACCCTGCCTTCACTGCCCCCGACGGCTACGCGCCCCAGGTCAAAGTTCTGACGCCCGAAGATGTGAAAATCCGCATCTCGTCGCTGGACTACTACGATATTTTGACCTTGCTGCCGGAAATGAGCGATCGTCAGCAGTCGATTTTGAATAAGGCGTTTGTGATTGTCCGCAAGCACCGCTATGGAGATTACCGCTGGGGAGTGCAGGATCTGATTGCGGCTGTGTTTGAAGCCGATCGCACCCAGGACGACGAAGGCAACGAAAAAGTGGGAACCTCGGCTCCGGCGATCGAGTGGAAGCTGGAAAAACTGGCGCGATCGTCCTATTTCGACACCATGCAACACCTTTCGCCCAAGGATCTCTTTGCACCCGGACAAGTCACCGTTTTGCAAATGAACGAAATTAGCCAGGAGGAACAGCAGGTGATTTGCGCGGCAGTGCTGCGGCAGGCAAACCAGGCACGCATGAACACCCAAAAGGAGCTAATTACCCCAGACGACGAGAATTACTTGCCTTATCCGGTGTTTGTCTTGATCGAGGAAGCCCACCGATTTGCACCCGCCCACGAACCCTCGCGCTGCAAAATGATTCTGCGAACGATTCTTAGCGAAGGACGAAAGTTCGGCTTGGGCATGGGGCTGATTACCCAGCGTCCCGGCAAGCTCGATGCGGATGTGCTGTCGCAGTGTATGAGTCAGTTCATTATGCGAATCGTGAATCCGGTAGACCAGGACAGCCTCAAATACGGGGTAGAAGCCGCCGGACGCGATCTGCTCAAGGAACTTCCCTCCCTCACCAAAGGACAGGTCATCATCTCAGGAGCCTGCGTCAATACGCCTGTGCTGTGCCAAGTACGAAAACGCCTCACCAAACATGGCGGCGAGACCCTGGACGCTCCCCAGGAATGGCAAAAATTCTTCCAGTCTCATCAGGTGGAAGCCCGCAAAATTGAAGAAGCTCCAGTTGCAAGCCGATCGCGCCCCAAAACTTACAAAGGCTTGAGTATGGATTGAGCTTAATTCAGATTGGGTTGGCTCCTATTTATTACCAGCAGAACGTCATGCCGCAAAGTAAACAAACTTAACACAAACCTTAAATCATTCTAAAGCGCTTACCCAAATTAAATGGGGGGATCAATGGGTAAAATTCCCCTACTCAAGAAGGGTGCGCTAAGCAATCATAGATATATAGATAAAAGCTGCTGGCGCCCTGATATAGCCAGTTTTTCAAAAATCATCAACCCCACGATTAGGTTGATAGTTATAAACACCAGACTCCAGGCTCCGGCTTGGGGTCTAATTGTTTTTAAACCGCTTCTAAGATGAAAAAGCCTCTCCAGTTAGAAGAGGTTCATGGGTGAATCAAAAGCATTGTTGCGATTAACTCTGAATTTCTAACTCTGATTTTTCAAAGCCTGCACAATCTCCTGCGCGAGCTGTTTACTCCACACCTGCTCAAACGGGCAGGAAACTTTGCTGTCTTCTCGCTCAAACCAGGTGAGGGCTTCTTCAAGCTGGCTTACAGAATAGGTGTCATTAATCAGCATTTTGGTCAAAAGAGAGCGCACAATCATTGCCTGAGCATCATTCAACATCAGCATCAGCAGGGCTCCTGGCGATCGCGCTTGGACAAAATCACCATCGCTTTATCGATATCCCGCACTTTTATCGATCGCAGGGCAGCGAGAAGCGATCGAATCAATGCAACTTCGTCATCGGTGAGTGTGACCATAGGTTAACCTTACTAAGATTATTCTGATTTTATCCGCATAGCCGCATATCCGCAAGTTCAGATGAAACAATATCTGTTGTGCCGATGTACCTTGTGTATTCAGTGAGTGCTAAAAAACGTCCTGAACTTAGAATTTACCTGGATTCTGACTTAGATAAGTTGGTCAAGACGATCGCCACAATTCGGGAAGAGTCAATCAGTGCAGTCGTCGCTGAAGCACTGGAACTATGGTTACAGCAGCCTAAACAGCAGGAAATCATTGAAAAACACAGGCTTGACGAACTGGATTGAGGGAAGGGCGAGAAGAGTAAGTGGCAGCGAGCAAGAGGAAACCAGAAATTCGGGTATTTGTTGAACGAGATTTAGATCGTCTCCTGAAAGTTCTGGCGGGTATTAAAGACACCTCCCTCAGCGGCTTGGTCAATGAAGCGATCGAGTTTTACCTGAATCACAACACTGAGGTACAAAACCTGATCGATCGGTTTAATCTGGAGGATCTGAGCAATTTAGAGGATTAAAGTGATACTCACGTTTTATATCCGGGGGTTAAACGTTCTATATCTGGCGGCTAAAGTAGAAATAAGCGAAACCGACTGGAATTGATGGCGAAGATTGCGCTGCTGATTGGGGTAAGTGAATACGGCAAGGGATTATCTAAATTGCCTGGAACGCAAGGCGATCTGGAAATGATGCGGCGTGTCTTGGAGAATCCTCAAGTGGGCGGATTTGATCAGGTTCAGGTCTTGTCAAATCCCGATCGCACTGAAATGGAATCGGCGATCGAAATGGTGTTGACCGAGAATCGCAGTTCTGAAGACCTGATTCTTATCTACTTTTCTGGGCATGGCGTAAGGGATGACGACGGGACGCTCTATTTTGCGACTCGCATCACTGAAACGAACGCACAGGGACGGATTTGGGTTTCAAAAGCGATTCCTGCTAGTGCGGTGCAAGGTTATATGAGCCGGAGTCGATCGCAGCGGCAGATTTTGATTTTAGATTGTTGCTTTAGCGGAGCCTTTGCCAAAGACATGATGGCACGAAAGGCAGAGGTCGTTGCTGTTGATGTGAAATTGCAGCTTGGCGGGGAAGGACGCGCTGTATTAACTGCCTCAACTGCAACTCAGTTTTCCTATGAGCAGGAGGGAGGAGGCATCTACACCCGCTATCTCGTACAGGGGTTAGAAACGGGAGCCGCCGATCGCGATGGTAATGGACAGATTACCGTTGATGAACTCCACGAATACGCCCGAGAAAAAGTTCGGGAAGCCGCTCCGACGATGCAGCCTGAAATTTATGCCGCGCGAGAAGGCTATAAGATTTTCATTGCCCGTGCCCCACAGGGCGATCCGCGATTGATCTACCGTAAAGAATTGGACGATCGGGCAAAACAAAAGCGGGGCAAACTTTCTCCAATCGATCGACGGGCATTGAACTATCGCAGCGAGGAATTACACATAGCGCCCTCGGAAGCAGAGCAAATTGCCCGAGAAGTGCTACAGCCTTACCAGGAGTTTTGGCGTAAGCTCAACGAGTTTGAACAAGCAGTCAAAGAAACTGTGGAATATGACCCAGGCCTGAGTGCAGACAGTTTGGATGATTTGCGATATTTCCAGCAGGTTTTGAAACTACGCGATGAAGATGTTCTTCCCATTCTCAAGCCCTTTAACCTGACGCTCAATCCTCCATACTTGACCGATTCCCCGACTTCTGCAAATAAACCCGTGCAAGGAGAATCAGCAGGCGCAAAAGCAACCGTCACTGTCGAAAGGAAACCTGAGAGACCAAGCAATCGGGCTACGCCAGAAGATGATCTCAGTTCAGAAAAAGGAATTGACTACACTAAGCTCCGTGACCTGTTGAAAGCGCAAAACTGGTACGCCGCAGACAATGAAACCTACAAGGTAATGATTCAGGCTGTGGGTAGTAAAGAGGGAGATTGGTTCACATCAGAGGAACTGTTGAACTTTCCCTGCACCGATCTCAAAACGATCGACCAACTATGGGTGAAATACAGCGAAGGCAAATTTGGTTTCAGCGTCCAGAAGCAAATTTATGTAGAGTGCGGTGCTAAACTGGACGGCGAATATCCAGGAGCGCAAATCTGGGAGAAGTTTTGCGATCGTGTCGGCTGGCGCAAGGATGGTAAGTGGCTGAACTATCGAGACCTCAACCCTTCTAATTCCTTCCCAAAAGGGATTTTCCCTAGGTTGTTGTTGTTAGTGGGTGGTATAAGTGTAGGAAATTGGATTCTCTTCTCTCGCACAGAGACTTGTGAACTGTAGCACAAGCCAGTCCTGAGCTTTTTTTAAGTTTTATTTCTGGTGTTCTTTTCTACATAAAACCCCCCTTTCGGCGATCCGTTATAGCTTTACGGATACACGTTCGAACAATGGTTGAAGGCAGCATCGACACAATCGCGAAAGCTATCAAATTCATCCCAGCGTTGACGCATCCAATTCTTGAGCACGAACCAC
>JACJNZ010000044.1 GCA_014695325.1 Cyanobacteria bacterium FACHB-502
CCTGCAAAACCTTGCGAAAGAATCGCGCTGCTGCCTTGCCGTTCCGCTTTGCACTCAGCATGAAATCTAGAGTATTGCCCTGGGAATCAACAGCACGATACAGATATTTCCACACTCCCTTGACCTTAATATAGGTTTCGTCCACTCGCCAAGAATCATTTGTAAGCTTGAGGTGGGGTCGAACCCGTTTGTCCAGTTCTGGCGAGTATTTCAACACCCAGCGATTGATCGTCGAATGCTCCACTGCCACCCCGCGCTCTTGCATCATCTCCTCCAAATCGCGGTAGCTGAGGGAATAGCGGTGAGTTCAGTCCTGCAGGCGGGTCTCCCGCCGTAGGGAACTGGCGAACCCGAAGGGCAGTACCACCACACGTTCAGCAGGATAATTTCGGGTAAGAAGTGCCGCCATTTGAACAGGGAGGACGTAGACATTGGAGAGCGAGTTAGTGGAGTTGGGCTTGTCCTACCTTACCATTGACCAGTTTTTGCGACACAATCCATCGACAATACCATCACACGCTAAGCAAAATGACGTCGGGCAAGAAATGTCGCCATTGAAATAGAGAAGGTGTAGACATCGGAGGAAGAGAAAGCAAGGTTGGGCTTGTCTACCTTATGATCCACTGGTTTTTGCGACACAACTGATGAAGCAAGAGCAAAACTGGAGGACGAAAATAATGATGAGGAATAAGGTTTTGTTCAATTTTTCATCATTAATTCAGGATTAGAGTTGAGGTTACAGAATTAGAGGTAATCTTCTCCGTGAAAAGTTTATTAAAGTTATACTTGTCCAGAGAGAATAAGTGTGAGAACTGTTAGGGCAACATTAAAAGTTTTACGAAGGAATGACTTCAGCCTTGAAGCCATTTCGTTGGATGCTGAAGCGACCGCTATAACAAAGAATATCAGCTCCCGAAGCTGTCACGTATGCAGAATTAAGCGGAATATTGCTATACCCAAATCAGGACTCGCAACCAATGCCGTCTTTGTCCCGATCCAATCGATGTGGGTCACTCCCAACAACTCGGAATCCTCGTTCAGAGACGTCGCGACAGTCGAGATCAGGGGAATCAGGAGGAATACAGAGATCCGGGTAAGACGGATCACAGTTTTGAGCAGCAGAGACGGTGGGTTGAGGAGCCTGGATGGAAGGAGGAGCCTGAACCGGAGCAGGAGATGCGATCGGAACAGGTCTTCGTCCCTGCCGCCAATCCCACGGCATAATTGGGTTACTCTGGCTCCAGAACGCCAAGCGCTGCCGTTTTGCAGTAGACTCAGCAGTCAAATAATCAGAACGAGTAGAGCTACAGCCATCCAGGTACTCAGTGTAAACTACTGCCCAACCGTCACTCACCATCTGTAAATTGATGGACTGATCATTGCGGTATACCTCCGCCACAGTTCGCCCGTAGCGATCGGTGTCCACAGTTCGCAGTTCAATTTGAGCATTTCCGGGCAGTAATTGACGCAGCCGATCGGAGGCTTGCTGTCCCTGAGGCTGGGCAGACTCCGGCGCATCAATGCACGCCATACGAACAGTCACGTTTGTTCCATTTACCAGCGCCCTGAAGGTATCTCCATCTCCGGTTGAGACAACATGGGCGACCGTGCGATCTGGTGTAACAGTCTGAGCGATTGCAGCAGGCTTGGAGGTGGCAGGTGATGAAACGACAGAAGAAGGGGCAATCGCAGTCGCTGGAGTGGTTGAAGGACTAGAGATAGCTTGTGGAGTAGTTTCGGGATTGGACGTGCTAGAAGGTTGGGTGCAACCAACTAGAAAAAGACCAGCAGTGAATGCTACAAGGTTAGCGCGAGAGTTTAACCGCCACCCTCGGTCCAATTTTGACAAGGCTTCAAAAAGCCTCCGCTCAAAGTCCAAAACAGACATGATGTACCGTCCAAAGCAATAATTCTACAGTGCCCTGTTTCATGCAAAGGAGAACAGGTTTGAACTATGAAGCTTTGATTAAATCAAGCCCCTAAGCTTTTGAGGATAGAGAAAAACATTCAGTATTGGAATAGTTCGGCGGATAACTCAAAAAGAATTTTTGCTCTACTGGGAATCCTAAAGCTTAGTGAACTAATCAGGAGAATTTATGTGGTTTTTCGGCAAGCTACTGGGATTACTCCTGGTGCTGATTGGTATCTACTTCCTGGGACAAAACATTATCTTCACTACTCAAATTGCTCTCTACTGGTGGCGCGATATTTCTGCGGCAGGCTCAGTTTTATCCCTGGTCAGCGGTATGATCCTTCTGCTCTATGGAGGACGCGGTTTGAAAGAGTGGGGCTGGATTCTGCTAGGACTTTCGATTCTTCTCGTGTTTGTTAGCGGGGGAGTTATTTTGCGCCCTACGAGTTTATGGACGATCTTCCTATCGTTTGTGTCGCTACTCGCGGGATTTCAACTGATTACGACAGGTCGTGTTAGTTTTTGATTGCATTAGTAAAGTGAATCAGCGGCGATCGTAAGCAGTGATTTCAAGGAAAATAATCCGACCGAGAGAAACACCAGAACAAGGCAGAATTTCTATCTTTGCTCCCCATTCAATTATCCGGACGCTACGATCGGATAGAAGTGGATAGATGATGGGCAAAGCAATTTGATAGCGAGTGTGGCTTCCTGAGTGCAATAGGCTATTGCACTTTGGTCATTGCTCAAAAAACGCTAACGTCGCTTAGTCTAACTAATTCGAGAATTCGATCGCTATCCTTCTTGAAGAAACGCTAGGTACGCTTGAGATGCAGTCGGTTGATCAGAATTTTTACTGGAAGAATTGCAGCAACTGGCATGAACACTGCCGGGTGCGGATTTTTACTCCTCATCCTGAGCAGATTGTGGTTGTGCTGAGTGATTCAGGTTGCTCTGCTGGAAGTCTTGTGCGAGACGCCGTTCCCCAGATTATTCCTATGCTTGTGCAAGATTATCGACTTGATCCAACGCTCGTGCTTTGGGTCGAGCAGCATCCTGCTAATCACGAGGAATTGCCCGATGCTGAGTTCTGGCAGATTCATCCGCAATGGGAGGGTCGCCGTATTGTTTCAGCTTACTGGACCCCTCTTGACCAAGCTCAAGTTGAGGCGTGGGTTGACCAATCGCTTTGAAGGGTCCAATCAATATTTGCAAGTTTAACGCTCATTCACAGTTGTCCTGTCAAGCTCCGATAAGCGTTTGCCGTTTCTTCGCCAAACCCACTTGCTTCGACATGACGCACGATCGACTGAATCAAGGGAACAGCAATGCTCATGCCGAATAGTGTATTGAATCCAGCAACGACCGCAGGAGCCGACAGTAGCAGCGTGAGTTCCGGAAACACTGCCAGTACCCCGATCAGCACCACGAAAAAGATCGGAGCCGCAATTCCAGCCGTCACTGCCGCTTCCAAAACCCGATTGCGGAACTCCTCCAGGGTAATGTCACCCCGATACAGATCCAAAATATGAGCAACAGCCGTCACAACCGCTTGTGTGAGGACAGCCGTTCCAGTCGCGGTTATGCCAAGCTTCGCGATCGTGCCTGAGTTTTTGGCGATCGAGTCCACGGCATTGTAGAAGCGGATGTAGAGTTGCTCACTTGCAGTCATGTTTCTGGCTCCCCGCCGCAAGTTATCCGCCCCCACTTCCCACAGAATATTGTCTGCTCCATTAGAGCCGCCATTGTGGCGAGAGCGGATGTGGCTGCCATGTTTGTCCGCCAGAAACTGTCGAATTTTCATTTCGCTTACTTCCAGCTTGGCAGTCCCCGGAATCTTTTCAAACAGTTGCATAACATCCGCAGCAGTACGGGGAGAATCGCCAACGCGCAAGCCTGCTCGATATTGAAGCCGATATGCCAGCTTTGGCATTTCTTGTGCAAGTTCCTGGGCAGTTTGAGGTAGCCCTTGAAGGCTGTTTGCGATCGCACCACCAGAAGTAGCAAGACCCGATGCGATTTCGCTAGCAGCACTTTGCGTTTCTTTTACCGTCTGCTTCAGGGATTGCAGGGCACTTTGACCGATACTGTGGGCTGTGCTGGAAAGTTTTTGGGCTTCTTGCAGAATGTCCATCGAGTTGAGTGCGAAGTTAAGGCTGAACGATGCAGTAACTTCAGTCATAACAGTGCCCAGAGCAAGCTTTTCTGAAAGCTCCTCATGATTCATCGAATCTTGATGATTCAGCGATAGACTACAGTCAAACTAAATAGGAGATGAACAGTAGCCATACATAAATGCTTTTGGAAACGCGAAGATTTGACAATGTGTCACTAATTGAAACAGGAACTTGACTAACCCAAACTTTTTGCACAATCGCCCATACTTACGGATGAATTGCTTGGCTTTCACCAAACATCCTCGACCGGGTTCTGATCAGGGGCGTTGGGAGCCAGTCGAATACAAGTAATTTTCCAGTGCTCTGGGGAAATCCCTCTATTGAGTTGCTCAAGAAACTGCTGCACGACCGCTGAACGGTGGTAGATGACTCCATCCTAAATAATGACTAGGCGAGTTTCCTGGACCTACAACGGTTGGAGGTACTCTAGAAATACCACGACCATTGAAACTGCATAGCCTCTTGCCCAAAAGTTCTCACCTTCAAAATTGCGTTGCTTGCCCCGAAATTGACGCGCAATCGCAATCGCACTTTTGCCTTTGAGAAATCCAATAACAGAAGCAACCGAATGTTTGGGTGGAATTTCAATGCACATAGGCACAGAGTCAGGCAGCAGATGCCCTTCTACAATCCGGCACTCCTTTTGTCGCGCTAGTTCATGAAAGATTAATCCAAGATACTTCCGAATCTCTAAAAACATCGCTTTGCGTCGATACTTGGGCACAACCACGACATGGTACTTACAGTTCCACTTGCTATGGAAAAGGCTTTGATAAAATTCGGACATGTTGTTTTTCCTCCTACAGCTCTGCTCATTAGCCACCGTGGGAGTTACTCTATGCCCGGAACGCTCAAAGCTGTGCGAGTCGCACTGGTAGAACCAGTGGCTTACCCCAAAGGCTCAGTTAGGGCGATCGGCTGAGGTTACTGCTGCATTTGTGCCTAGGAAGGTTCTTATTCTGAAACTTTGTCCTTGAACAGTTTGCCAGCAGAGAATGCTGGAACCTTGCTGGCAGGAATCGTCATTACTTCCCCAGTCTTGGGATTGCGTCCTTCCCGTTCCTGTCGCTGGCGTGGCTCAAAGGAGCCGAAGCCCACTAGCGTCACCTTATTGCCCTCTGATACGGCTTCCATAATGGAGTCAATCGCCGCCGTTAGAATTGCGTCCGCTTGCTTTTTGCTGACGTTGGCTTTCTCTGCAACCTTGTCTACAAGCTCACCTTTGTTCATGCGAAAGTCCGAACTCAACACTGGAATTGTAGTTCAAACAATCGAGGCTGAAATCCGCATTCTCTCGATCGTAACAATCCGAAACCCGCATTCTGCCGTTGAGCAGGCAATCTGGAGCGCAGCAGTGGGCTTGTCGCTGATATCCTTCTGCCTATTGCGGCGTGAATCGTCATGAAGCATCAGAGTTTGGATGTTCTGATGTCTGGCGAGCTTCTGCATCGCCCTGACGTCGCCATTAGTCGGGTTCAACGCCTCAACGATGCCGGAATGTCGGATGCGGCGGGGAGACATCTTTTTGCTAATGCCAGCAGCGATCGCCGACTCACTAACCAAATTGTAGATTCCTTGCTCAAACAGAGTCATCTATCCACCCACATCCCTGGCAATCCCAATGCACCTGAACTGGGTGAACCGAGACGATTAGCAGCTCACAATTCGGACACCGCCCCGTAAAGAGAGGATGGGTATCGAGTAACTCCAGTTGCTCTGTTAATGTACGTCTCCGGGCCTGCAAAACCAGTTCACCCTTGTAATAAGCTGCTCCAACTAGCTGCCATTGCTCCTCCACTTCAGAAGTTTGGGCAGTACCAAGCCCTTCTCCTTTGGGGGCGATCCGCCTTTGGCGGCTGCGCGGAGCGATCGCGACAAAATCAAGGCAATCCTCTGACTCTAAACCTAAGGGGTGTAGCGTACAGCGCAAATACAGGCTGTGGGTGTAAAACTCACAGAACCGACACTGAGGCGGATAGTAGAGATCGGGTGAACTAGGCATCGGCTAACTTAAGCTTGGGTCATCCTAGTATTCCCCGCCCTCACGCCCAAACCGAATCCTCCTCTCAGTTGCAGTTCTGGGAATCGCTCAAAGTCTTGAGCAGCAGGATTCCCAGAACCACATCACTCGATCGGCTCTGTCCGAAATGCCCCGAACGATTGCGGCTCTCCTCGATCGCCTCAAAATAATTTGCAAGCAAAAGAAAGCATAGTACAATTGCACTTATTGACGACTTCCGTTCCCCCAGTGCTGTTGCTGGGGGCTTTTTCCCCTTTTTTTAAGGAGGAGTCATGCGAAAACCCATCGTCTTCGATCACGTCTGGCTGAAGGAGGATGGCGGCACACCCTGGGTTGTCACCGCAATTCAGGGCAACAGCGCGATCGTCGCTTGTGCGCACGAACCGGATCGGACTGAACCATTTTCTAATCTCAAAATTCAAGGACTTCCTGGCGAAAAGAATCCGCCCGGACTTCCCTTGTATGAAGCGATCGAGGAGAAGTACCTCGCTTTCGCCCAGGCGTACCCTACCCGAATTGACGAACTCGACCTGCACCCCATTCACCTGCAAGCATTCAAAGAAAAGCTGGCAACAGCATCCAAGCTGCCTGCTCCCGTGCCACAGATTCCCAATGGAATATCCGTGACGATCGACTCAGGTTGCTTTGCAGGCAAAACTGGCACTGTGCTTTGCTACAACCCCCGCATCGATTCCTATATCGTTCGCTGCCCTAACGTTTCCTACTTGCTCGTTATTGAGGCAGTGAATTTATGCAGCTAAAAGAGCGCTACGACAAGAGCTTTCGATACTGGCAGGACATGAATGAGGGCAGTTGGCAGGACTGGTTTAACCCCAATATTCCAGATGCTCTTGACTATCTGCCTGAGACTGAGTTCCTTCAAGATGTGGTCGCTGAAATGCTGGAAGCGGGAGAAACCTATTGGTATCACCCTGGCTGGAACAGAGACCTTTGGGATGTCTTAGCCCAGTGGACATTCCAGAAGCAATTAATCCGGGTGCGGCTCTATGCGGAATGGTTACTCTCAACCTTGCCAGCAGACCCGATTGATCCAGATTTGGGAAACCAATTGAGACAGATTGCCAGCGGAGAATTTGCTCACTTGCTGATGATGTACGAGCAAAGCGGCTGAACCAGCAAAGTGTCCAATATAAGTTCCCTGTCCTCGTTTGCAGTGACACTGAGAAAGCTTTTAGGCAAGCTAATCAGTTACAAACATTACGGCATCCAGCCTTCCTTGATACAGTTGCGGGAGCGTTTGAGCCGGAGATGCAGTTGCACAAAGCAGCGGTGCCGTGAACAAGATTGTACTGATAGCCATAACAGGGTTTCGCATCAATGTCCTCAAAGCGTGAATGACTCTCAGATCACTGAAATTTCTGCACCGCATAAATTCGTCCTGAGGGCGGGTCTGCTACAATTCCATAACCCACTCGCGTATGGTGCGGATGGAGTAAGTTGGCACGGTGCCCGTCGCTATACATCCAGCTTTTCTGAAATGCCTCAATCAGTTTCCAGTTCAACAAGCTGTGTTGACCTAAACTGTGGGACTGAAGCATGATGTTCTCCCCCACGCCGCCCTCCCCGCCAATCGCGGCAAAGCGATCCGTCGGCGTTCTGCCCTCCGGTGTCACGTGATCGTAAAAGTTTCGCGCCTTCATATCCTCGGCGTGGAGTTGAGCCGCCTGGGACAACAAGGAATCTTCGACCAGTGCAGGCAGTCCATTAACCTGGCGATCGCGGTTAATGAGCTTCAGCGCAAAATTCCTTAACTCCGGCAAGGAGCGAGGCTGGGTGCTGTTCCAGAAGGTGACTTGGGGCTGACCCATCTGCCAATCCGTTCCCCCCAAACCATTGTCAATCCAGAACGAGTTTTTAGCGGTTGCTGCCAGCGATAAGACCAGCAAGGCGATCGCCAGCCCATAGGTCCGCCACCCCTGCCGGGAGCGACGGGGGAGGTGCCTGTTGTTTGTCCAAACCTGTTTTCGCATTGCTCCACAACCAATTGCAGAATCTGATTCCCTTACATTTCCCAAGATTAAAGCTGCTCAAGCTGTCGCTTCAGGTTTTCGAGTTCCGCATCCACCGCCGCAGCTTTTGCGGTCGTTGGACTGGAACTAGAACCAGTCAGGAGCAGAGATTTGAGTGCTGCGAGTTCATCATCTACGTCACTTGCCGTTACAAGCTGGGCGAACTGACTTTCCAAGTTGGCATCTGACAGTTCTGACACGGCTTGAGATCGCGCTTCCATTTGCAGCATTTTTTCTTCCATCCGCTCAAATGCTGCCATTGCGCTGCTGGTGCCTAGAGCACCAACCGTTTTCTGAAGCTGCCCTTTTGCCTGAGCATCTGCAATCTGCGCCATAAGGCGGGTTCTTAACGCTTTGGCTTCCAGAAGCGCTAAATTTTGCTGTAAGTAGTTAGGCGGATTTAAACGTAAGACGTTCTAGTAACCATCCCGCATGTTGAGAACGATGCTCCAAGCCTTCCATGATGGCATTGGCTAAATCATACTCATTGTCAAAAATTCTGCCCGCGATCTCATGCGTCTTGAGTTGATGCCACT
>JACJNZ010000045.1 GCA_014695325.1 Cyanobacteria bacterium FACHB-502
CAGAGCATTCTGGATTCGCAGGGACGGGTGGTGAACACCTGGGCGGATGTGTTGAACCGGGCGAACCTGGGCATGGAAGTGATGCACGAGCGTAATGCTCACAACTTCCCGCTCGACCTGGCTGCGGGTGAGGCTGCTCCTGTTGCAGTCACCGCTCCCGCTATCCACGGTTAAGCTCTCGCTGCTTAGCAATCAAGGCACTCTCCTCAAGGAGGGTGTCTTTTTGGTTTATAGATGATGTGGTGCAAGCGCGTGAGTAGACGCAAAACCAAACATGCTCAACAGCGATCGTTTATGGTGGAACGGTTTAAATCTGATAACCAGAAATAGAATAAGCAGTACAAAACCAGTACAAAGAGGGCTAGGATAGAACCCTGAACATCCTGCTTACATGCTTATGAACGGAATCACGCGCCGCCTCTCTGTATCGGAACTCAGCGAGCAAATTCTCGAAATGGCAAAGACGGGCGTGTATCGAGAATCCGTGTTTGAGGCTCTGCGTCCTTGCGCGACCAAGCAGCAGGTTCGGACAGCCATCGCTCACGCAAAGCGGTTTGGGCTGAATTCTGTAGCCAATCTGCGCGATCGTGAACTGGGCACTTACTATCAGCTCGATCTGGTGAAGTATCAGGCAAACCAGCATTTGCTGCACGCTTCGGAATATTTAGGCAAAGATGCCGATTTGCTAAAGCGGGTGACCGAGGCTCAGCAAGCTGCGCGACGAATGTTAGCTTACGCCAGAGGATTAGCGATCGTCCTGGGGTTGGCAAGTTTGAGCTGCGCTATTTTAGGGAAACCGCAAATCGGTTTGATGCTGTTCAGCAGTACGATCGCGACTGGAATATTGTGGGCACTCCAGCGAGCGACTCTTCCCTGTGAAGAGAGCCTGAAGACGGCTGATCTCTCCAAGTAACGATATGTGCTGTGGTTGAGTTTCGCTATCTTACGACTACGCTCATCCGAAAACTCAAATCACTCGATGTGCAACTTCTTTAAATCCCTGGTGGGGTGATTGTCATGCCCATCCAAATTGGGTTGCCAGGACACCGATCCGATAAAACATCCAGAGATTTCTATGGCTGTATGTCGCGTGAAATTTCCTGTTTTCAGTGATGCGTCAAATTTTAAATGGCAATGGCAGTAGATAGCACATGGGCAGGAAAAAGCTGAATCTTGGGGAACTGAATTCGATCGCGCAGCAGCGTTTTGGTTACGACAAGCTGAAACCTGGTCAGGAAATGGCAATTCAGGCAGTTTTAGACGGACACGACACGCTGGCAGTTATGCCTACCGGAGCGGGAAAGTCTGCAATTTATCAGCTTGCTGCCTCAGTAATGCCCAGAGCGACAGTGGTCGTATCGCCCTTAATTGCGCTCCAGCGGGATCAGATGCAGTCGATCGCCCAGCAGGATGTGGGAGCCGCAGCAGTGGTTAACTCAGCCGTGAAGCCATCCGATCGCCAAGAAGCATTTGAGAACTTTAAGCAGGGCGACCTGGAATTTCTGTTTTTGGCTCCAGAACAGTTTAACAATCCCGAAACGCTAGAGCAGCTTCAGGCAGCACAGCCGTCGCTGTTTGTGGTAGACGAAGCGCACTGCATGAGTTCCTGGGGACATGACTTTCGCCCGGACTATTTGCGGCTGGGAACGGTAATCGAGGCACTGGGGCATCCACGCGTTCTCGCACTAACGGCAACGGCTGCGCCTCCAGTACGGGAAGAAATTATGCAGCGACTCGGCATGAAGAATCCGGCAGTAATTGTGCGTGGGTTCGATCGCCCCAATTTGTA
Organism: Cyanobacteria bacterium FACHB-502; assembly: GCA_014695325.1. Taxonomy (GTDB): domain Bacteria; phylum Cyanobacteriota; class Cyanobacteriia; order Elainellales; family Elainellaceae; genus Leptolyngbya_A. The sequence continues at coordinate 1,790 of JACJNZ010000045.1, forward strand.
TTTAGACGTGCGTCGGTTCGACGATGAGGCAGAAAAACAGGACGCGCTCATCAGTTGTGTTCGGCAGGCAGCGAAGCCAGGAATTGTCTATGCGGCAACCCGCAAGCACACTGAGGAAATTGCCCAGAAGCTTCAGGAAGTTGGGCTGCGATCGAGTTTTTATCATGCCGGAATGAAATCGAGCGATCGAACTCAGACCGAAGCCGCATTTATGCAAGACGAAATTGACGTTTTAGTCGCAACAACTGCCTTTGGCATGGGCATGGATAAGCCAAACGTGCGGTTTGTGTTTCATGCCAATATTAGTGATTCGATCGACTCCTACTACCAAGAAATCGGACGGGCAGGACGAGATGGCGACCCCGCAGAAATTATCCTGTTCTACAATCCTGATGATTTGAGGCTGCGCCGATTTTTTGCAAGCGGTGGACATTTAGAAACCGAAGAGGTGAAGCAGGTTGCAGAAATACTTCAGGAGCAGGATGAACCCGTTACCCCTAAGGAACTCCAGGAGCAAACCGAGCTATCTCAGGGCAAGCTAAAAACAGCTCTCAGTCACCTCAACGCAGTAGGCGCAGTTAAAACTCTGCCAACAGGAGAAGTGGCGGTCAGTGAGGAAGTAGAAGACTTGGAAGTTGCAGCCGCAGCCGCCGTTGAGGGGCAGGAAAGACAGCGACAGTTCGAGAAATCGCGCCTAGAAATGATGCGAAGCTATGCTGAAGTGCAGGATTGTCGGCGGGAATATTTGCTCAACTATTTTGGCGAGGAGTACCAGAAGCCCTGCGACAACTGCGACAACTGCAAGAACGGAGTGATTATCGAGGACTCGGACCGTCAGCCTTATCCGGTTAACAGTCAGGTCGTGCATAAATCTTGGGGTGTGGGTACGGTGATGCGCTACGAGGGCGATAAAGTAGTCGTTTTGTTCGATCGCGTAGGCTATAAAACGTTGGGCGTTGAAATTGCCGTGCTGCGGCGGCTGCTCGTTCGGTTAGACAAGTCTTAGCGTCATTCGTTATTGGTCATTCGTGATTAGGTATTCATCCTTGGTACTTATCATTAGTACTCATTACAGGACAAGAGCCTGATAACCTGTGACGATCGCACTCTGCATTGATTTCAGATTTCCTTCAGGATTCGCTCCGCTGCCCGCTAAACGTAACATTCTGCAACGTATAATAATGAGGCAGTGAGTACTCCAAAGGGTAGAGCGTTCAATGCGTGTTGCGATCGCAGGAGCAGGGCTAGCAGGTTTGGCTTGTGCCAAATACCTGGTGGATGCAGGTCATACGCCCATCGTGTTTGAAAGTCGGGATGTGCTGGGTGGATTGGTTGCCGCCTGGAAAGATGAAGACGGCGACTGGTACGAAACTGGACTGCACATCTTTTTCGGTGCATATCCCAATATGTTGCAGCTATTAAAGGAGCTGGGCATCGAAGACCGACTTCAGTGGAAAGAGCATTCACTGATTATGAATCAGCCGGATAATCCGGGAGTGTATTCTCGCTTCGACTTCCCTGATATTCCAGCTCCCTGGAACGGCATTACCGCCATCCTCCGCAACAACGATATGCTGACTTGGGAGGAAAAGATCAAGTTTGCGATCGGCTTAGTTCCCGTGATGCTGCGCGGTCAGACATACGTCGAGGAAATGGACAAATATTCCTGGACTGAATGGCTGCAAAAGCACAAGATTCCAGAGCGGGTGAACGAAGAGATTTTTATCGCGATGTCTAAGTCGCTAAACTTTATCGGACCCGATGAGATTTCTTCTACGATCATTCTCACAGCAATGAATCGCTTTTTGCAGGAGCGGTACGGCTCAAAAATGGCGTTTCTGGACGGTTCGCCAACCGAGCGGCTTTGTCAGCCCATGGTAGACTACATCACCGAACGGGGCGGTCAGGTCTTGCTCAAGAAGCCCTTGAAGGAGATTCGCCTCAATGCCGACGGCACGGTAAAGGATTTTCTGATTCGCGGACTGGAAGGTGCATCCGATGAAGTTGTGACTGCCGATGCCTATGTGTCTGCAATGTCGGTAGATGTGCTAAAAGCCCTGCTGCCGCAGCCGTGGAGGTCTGTAGACTACTTCAAACAGCTCGATGGACTGGAAGGTGTACCCGTGATCAACCTGCATTTGTGGTTCGATCGCAAGCTGACCGATATCGATAACTTGCTGTTTTCGCGCTCTTCGCTGCTTAGCGTTTATGCCGATATGAGCAACACCTGCCGCGAATACGAGAATCCCGATCGCTCGATGCTGGAACTGGTACTGGCTCCGGCAAAGGACTGGATCGACAAATCAGACGAAGAAATCGTAGCGGCAACAATGGCAGAGCTACATCGACTCTTCCCTGATCACTTTGGTACAGAAGATTCTGCCAGACTGCTGAAATCGAGGGTCGTGAAAACGCCGCGATCGGTTTATAAGTCAACTCCCGGACGGCAGGAATATCGCCCGGATCAGGCAACCCCAATTGCAAACTTTTTCCTGTCGGGCAGTTATACAATGCAGCGATACCTTGCCAGTATGGAAGGAGCAGTATTATCTGGTAAACTGACGGCTCAAGCGATTGTCGATCGACAGTCTGAACTGGAGCAAACTGCAGCAAAATTAGAGCTTACTGCTTCTGTTTAAGCACCCTGGCAGCAGATAGCGAACAAATCCTCGCAAATTTCCCAAACTGCCGCCAATTTTGTTGCACCTCCGTAGGAGAATAGCTGATAGCTGATCGCTCCGAAGTTCCTGCGCCGAAGTCAACCCTCAGCTTGCGATGTAATGCTGCAACTGCCTGAATCTCCCCGTGTTACTGCCCTAACTCCTCTAGAGGTCTCCTACGAAATCTGTCGTCGGATTACGGCAGAGTATTCCAAAACGTTCTACCTCGGTACTCTGCTGATGCCTGAGGCAAAGCGCCACGCAATCTGGGCAATTTATGTCTGGTGTCGGCGCACCGACGAACTGGTCGATGGTCCTCGTGCGGCGTTAACCACCGAGGAGACGCTGGATCACTGGGAGCGCAATCTAGAAACTCTGTTTACCGGACAGCCGCTCGAAGATGTAGATGTGGCTCTGGTCGATACGCTCGATCGCTTTCCGATTCCGATTCAGCCCTTTCGCGACATGATCGCCGGCCAGCGAATGGATCTGTATCGATCGCGCTATGAAACCTTTGAAGAACTAGAGCTTTACTGCTATCGGGTAGCAGGCACCGTTGGCTTGATGACGACCCCGGTAATGGGAGTTGATACTCGTCACGGAACTGCTCCCTGGGATCAGGGCAAACCGCAGCATAATCCTACACCTCAGGCAGTCGCACTGGGCATTGCGAACCAGTTGACGAATATTCTTCGGGACGTAGGAGAAGATGCCCGTCGGGGACGAATCTATCTGCCGCTGGAAGACCTGGAGCAATTTAACTACAGCGAAAAAGACTTGTTTAACTTCGTTGTGGACGATCGCTGGCGTGCCCTGATGAAATACGAAATTCAGCGTGCCCGCAAGTTTTTTGCCGAAGCTGAATCGGGAATTAGTCAACTCAGCCCTGATGCTCGATTCCCAGTATGGTCTGCCCTGATGCTGTATCGCGGGATTTTGAATGCGATCGAGCGAAATCAGTATGATGTGTTTCGCAAGCGGGCTTATGTACCAGGGTGGCAAAAGATGCTGTACCTGCCCATCTCGAAGCTGAAGGCAGAAGTGCTATAGCGGTGCTTGCGCTAGGGTAAGAAAGTTCTTTGTGGATCAGGCTAATTCAATCAAATGGATGAATTGCCTGACCTGGAGTAATTCAAAACCTATGAAAGAGTGGATTTTACCCACGACCGCCGCCATTTTTCTGTGGGGATTTTGGGGTTTTTTGCCCAAGCTGACAACCCGCTATCTAGCACCCAGCAGCGCGATTATCTTTGAAGTCGCGGGTGGTTTGCTACTGGGTGCAATCACCCTCGCAGGACTTCAGTTTCGCCCACAGCTTCACCCGTTAGGTATTCCTTTGGCAATGATGACCGGGCTGCTCGGTGCAGGAGGGGCATTTTGCTTCCTCCAGGCAGTCGTGCATGGACCCGTAACGCTGGTTGCGACCCTATCTGCCCTTTATCCGGCAGTGACGCTCGGCTTAGCCCATTTCTTTTTGCATGAGGCGATTACCTTTCGGCAAGCCGTTGGCATTGGGCTGGCATTACTGTCGGTGATTTTGGTTGCTGCCTGAGCACTGCCCTGGCTTAGACCTTTAATTTTTAATTAAGGATTTACTAATTATCAAAGGACTAAACGGCTTCTGGATCGATCGCGTGCTGCTTTAGTTCGTTCAGCGACACGTATTCCAGTGCAGAAGCATGGGTTGAGGCAAGCACCACGGGCGGCGCAACGCCTGCATCCAGGGCTTCTTTCCAGCGCGAGGCACACAGGCACCAGCGATCGCCCGGCTTCAGTCCGGGAAAGTTAAACATCGGCATTGGCGTAGACAGGTCATTGCCGCGAGATTGGGTGTACTGCAAGAACTCTGCTGTCACTTGAGCGCAAACCACATGCGCCCCCACATCGCCTGCTCCAGTGCTGCACATGCCGTCGCGGTAGTATCCGGTTATGGGGGAAGTGCAGCAGAGTTGCAGTGGAGTTCCCAATACGTTGCTTGCGTTTGCCATGATGAGTTCCAAAGTTTTTCTATTTCTTACAGTTTATAGAAACTGAAAAGTAGTGCGAAGCAGTTCCCCTTTGAAGTCACTGAGCGATCGCATCAGCGTTAAGGGAAAAGAACTCGCCAATTTTCAAACATTCTCTAAACCGTATCGCAACCCCGTAAACTGAAAAAGATCGATCGCGTCAGGAAGCCGGCAACCGTGCGCCTAAAAGAGTTCAGTACCAGCAAAGTGAATTCAGCCCTGCTGCTGACGCTAATTCTGCTGTTGGGCTTGGGGCTACGCTTCTGGAACCTTGATGCGAAACCGCTCTGGCTGGATGAAGTGCTGACTGCCCTATTTACGATGGGCAAAAGTTCGGCAGATGTGCCGTTGAATGTCTTTTTTTCGCTGACGGATCTGGAGCAGATTTTTTCGTTTCGATCGGGGGTGTCCTGTCCGCAGATTACTCAAACCCTGGTGCACGAATCGGTGCATCCACCGCTGTTCTTTTGCCTGATTTATCACTGGCTAGCCTGGCTTCAGCCCAATTCGAGCAACTGGGTCTGGGCAATTCGATCGCTGCCTGCCCTATTTGGAGTGGGATCGATCGCCGCACTTTACTGGCTAAATCGAGTCGCGTTTTCGCCTGCGGCTGCCTGGTTTGGGGCTGCGCTAATGGCAGTTTCGCCGTTCGCGGTTTACCTGTCGCAGGAAGCTCGTCACTACACGCTGCCCATGCTGCTCATCACGCTGGCTCTGGTGATGCTGGTCAAGATTCAGCAGTCGCCCCGTACCTTTACACCCTGGCTTTGGATAAGCTGGACGGGAATTAACCTGATCGGGCTGTACGTTCACTATTTTTGTTTGCTTGCGCTGATTGCCCAGATTGGAACGATCGCCCTCTGGATGTTCTGGCAGCGACGCGAGATTCTGCGCCGTCACTGGGTAGGGTTGGGGTCAGGCATTCTTGCGCTGGGGGCGGGCTATCTGCCCTGGTTTCCGATCTTTCTCAGTCACCTGAGTCGTCCCGAAACCGACTGGCTCATTCCCTACAAGCCAGATTGGACTGATCGGATCGCGCCGCTGTATCAAACGCTGGTAGGCTGGCTGCTGATGGTGATTGCCCTGCCGATCGAGGAACAGCCAGACTCGATCGTTTACTTTTTCGGCAGTATTGGGTTAATTTTTGCCCTCTGGCTAGGATGGCAAATTGTGAAAGGAATTCGACGGCAATGGCGAAATCAGCTTGTTCGTCCGCCGCTGCTGCTGCTGAGTGGATTTGTCGGCTTTGTGCTGCTGGAATTTTTTGCGATCGTCTATCTGCTCGACAAGGATCTGACCATTGTTCCCCGCTATAACTTCGTTTACTATCCGGCGATGGGTGCGTTATTAGGAGCCGTTTTAATTGGTGGGCAAGATCAGAGAGACAAGACTTCAAATCGCGCTACACCGATCGTTCTACTCATTGTTGGGCTGCTTAGCAGTTTACTGGTGGTGAACGGTTTTGCTTTTCAAAAGTCTTACCGTCCGACACGCGTCGCTCAGGACATGGCATTTGAACCAGACCAATCGCTGGTGGCTATGGTTAGCTATCGATCGCCGCAGGAAATTGCCTTGGGACTCAGCTTTGCCCTGGAACTTCGCAAGCAGTTTCCGCCCGATCTAGTCAATGACCGCGTGAGATTTGCCTTTGTCGATCGGACTCAGGGATACAGTCAGGTTTGGCGCACCCTGCCCCAGCTTGCTCAGCCCTTGCCGATGCCGCTCAATCTCTGGGTCGTTGCGTCTCCCGGAATGCGAACCAAAGATTATCCGTCTCGCCTGCGGTTGTCTAATCCGGCAACTCCCAATCGCAAAGCTCTTTGTCCCGTTGATCCAGAAGAATTTCATCGGGTTGGCTTTCCTTATCAGCTTTTTCGCTGTCGCTCGCGTCAGGAATAAAATTCTGTTTGGCTTACATTCGATCGCCTGACGATCGCCTGATAAACGAACTGAGCTAGATGCTCTCCCTCAAACTAACCTACAGCAGGGATAGATCCTAACAACGCAAATACTGCAAACCCCAGAAATTAGTAAGGGCAGGGATTAACCCCGCCCTAGTAAAAGACGAAATATGATTACATCGTTTGATCTGCGTTGATGCGACTAGGCTGCTTAGAAAGCAACGATTCGATGCCTAAAGCTAAGGGTAGGCAGTACCAACCCTAAGGAGCTTACGCGCTGATCGTCGTCTTATAAAGCGCCTCACGCACTGCCATCATCGCTGCCACCAGCTTGTCAATTTCTTCGCGGGTGTGCAGAGCATTGGCAGTAATTCGCAAACGCGGCTTGGCGATGAACCAGATCGGCGATACCCAAATGCCATGTTCATACATGAGCTGCCGGGCGAAGTGCTTCGGGTTAATGTCAGTCGGCAGCACCACGGGAACGACGTTGGTTTCGCCGATCGCCTCAAAGTCATGCTCGACCAGTCTTGCCCGCAGATAGCTCGTATTCTCGTGGAGCCGCTTCACCAGAGCCGGATTTTGGCGCACCTGACGAATGCTTTCTAGTGCTGCTGCTGTTGTTGGAGCGGGAAGGGAAATTGTACCGATCGAAGTCGGCGAAACATTCAGAAGTGGCTTCAGCTCAGCACTGTGAGTGCTGATAGCGGCTCCAGCAGACGCAGCGAACTTCGAGAAGGTGGTCATAATCAGCGGATTCACCCCTTTGTCGATCGCGTGCTGGGGCAAAATGCCGAAGTAATCGTAAATGCCGCCACCGTGATCGCCCAGTGCGCCGCTGGCATGAGCCTCATCCATCACTAGAACACTGTCCTCATAATTCGCGAGGATGTCGATCATTTCCGGCAGGGGAGCAATGTCGCCGTCCATTGAGAAGACCGCATCGGAAACGACCATAATGCGATCGTCTGGGCGAGCATGCCGCTGCAATTTCCGTGCCAGATCTGCCATATCGCAGTGACGGTACGCCCGCACCCGTACTCTGGGGCTGTGGCCAAACATTTTGCCCGATCGGGTTCCGGCGTTTGCCAGGGCGGAAACGATGCAGCCGTGGTTGAGAATGTCAGTCATGATCAGGGTTTCGCGGGTGTTTTGGAACCCCGGAACCGGAATCGCCAGATGACAGAAGGCATCCATTAACGCCTGCATTGCCATCCACGCATTTAGGAAAAGCTGCGTATGGGGCAGATGCTTGAAGGCAGAAATTTCGTCTTCGAGCTGCCGATGCAGGTCAATTCGACCGCTTAGCACCGAGCAAGAGCTGTTTGACGTGCCGTATTGGAGAACCGCATCGATCGCCGCCTGCTGCACAGCCTTGTTTTGAACCAGTCCCAGTACATCGTTGGTGCAGAAGGTCAGGACGGTACGGCGAATGCCTGTTGCCGCCTCTTCGATTTCAACTAGATTCCCCGCTTTGCTGCCGTGACAGATGTATTCATCAGGGTCTAGACCACTTTCATACCAGCGTTGAACGTATTCCTTAACAACTCGCACAGTTAACTCCCCTCACCTCAATTCGTTGTTGTGAATGCATGTCCTTGAGTTCAGTTGAGATTCGCTGAACCCGATCGAACCTTGTGTTTCAAGTTCAACCCTGGCAGGAAGCGGGATTGACTGATTCATAATACTGACACGTATCCTTGACCGATCGATCAATCGAAAAGTTGCCTCTGCCCATCGCTCCTGCGCTTTAATCAACCTTCTTTGGCTTAAAGAAAGTTTATAGTCAAAAGTGCCACTAATTAAACGTTTGTAGAGCGGCGGTTGGTACAGTTGCAAGACAGGCACAGTTCGCTTAAACCTCGCTGCTAATACGTCACCGTAGGTGCGGGCTGTGCCGCAGGGGTGGAATTCGCCTCCTGCAAAGCTCCTGAAACCGCTCCAGACTCTCCAGCCTGGGACAGGCGTTCAGCCTCCAGGCGCGATTCCTCCGATTGTTGGATGAATTGCTCATATTGACGGACGATCACGCGCTGAAGCGCAATGATTGCCGGATTAATTTCGACATAGCGACGCTGCGAATTCAGCCGATAGTTGCGCTGCTCGCTTTCCATCATCTCCACGTCCTGCTCTAGAAACTGCATAAACAGGAAACGACGTACAAGCGGCACTGCTACAGGCTTAAGCGATCGCAATAACCATTTCGGCAGCCTGACCAGCGGCAAACAGAGCATCGAAAACGATCGGGTCTCAGTTGGACTCACCGGAAGCCGCATCAAATACAGCGACGACACCCCTTCCATCGTGCTGTGGTAGTGGGGATATTGATACTGAATCGTCACCACTCGCTGGGTCACGCCATCGCTGTCGGCACTGAGCCCCAAAAACTTCGACAAAAAGCCGCGATAAGAAACACGATACTGTGCCTCGATCGAGCCTTCCGATTCGCGCAGCTTTAGCAAAACGGGATCAAACCAGCCTTGCAGATTGCGATGCAAAAAGCCGTGGAACACATCCATCGTGTTTTCGTTGCAGATCGAGAAGTGTGCCTGAAACCGTCCCGTAATCGGAATGATCAAGCAGTTGGGATCGTCGTATTCGGGCACTTCGGGCAGCGATCGTTCGGTTGCCAGTACCGGGTTGCCCGGAAAAACCCAGACGATGCCGTACTTCTCTTGAGCGGGATAGCTGCGTGCCTGGGCACAGGGCAATTTTTGACCCTTCGGCAAATAGGGAATGTTGACGCAATCTCCCTGGGGGCTAAACTCCCACCCGTGATAGGGACAGACCAAGCGATCGCCCGTCACCTCGCCTTGGTGCAGCTCAATTCCTTTGTGCGGACAGGCATCTTCCAGGGCATAAACCTGACCCTCTGCATCCCGATAAACGGCGATCGGCTGCTGCCACACCCGCACCGGAATGACCCGACTCCGCTCCAGTTCATGCGACCAGGCAACCGGATACCAGTGGTTGGGATTGATACCAACCTCACGAATTTTGTTTTGAACCGTCTGACCTTTCAGCGTTGTCGCCAGTTCCATGAGCGTACCCTACACCATGAGCAACAGGGGATCGGACGAGATGACCCACTTAGACTGAGTAGAATTACTTGTCTTTTTAGCCCCTTCGGATGGATTGTGAACCATTTTTGAAGCGGATGCAAGTCATCATCATACTGATCGGTATGACGAGTCGATCGACTGATAGGTTTCTGGCCGGTTTCTAAGGGATGCAACCTGGAGCGAAATCGTTCGTCTCATGGGGTTAATGGTTCACGGGTTAATGCAAGAGAATTAGGGGGAATCATCGGGGATTTAAACACACCCTAAGCGGGCGGATCGGGAAGTCGTAACGGTTCACGCATCTTCTTCAGACTCCCGGATTTTCTAGACTCGATCGCCTCGGGCTTCAGAATCACCTTACAGCAGTGTCAAACAGCATCATTGTAAAATCTGGTTCTCCAGCCCACCCTAAAACAGACTGCAAACAACGCGAAAGACAAACTGAATGAATACCCTCGTTTTGCCCTTGCTCAAAGCCTACGGTGCAGCCGCTAAAGCCAAGCTAATTCATCAGGCGCGTGACCCGATCGCCGCACAAGATACCTATCTGCAAACGCTCCTGCGCGTGCAGCAGGACACAGAACTGGGGCAAAAGTTTGGGCTGGGGGAGGTGCGATCGATCGATGAGTTTCGCGATCGCGTGCCGATTTGGTCGTATGAGGACTATGAGCCGTTGATGCAGCGCATCGCTAATGGGGAACCAAATGTGCTGACCGCTGACCCGGTGGTGTATATCAACCTGACGAGCGGCACCACGGGCAAGCAGAAAATGGTTCCGGTGACGCGGCGATTTCAGCGATCGTTGGGCAAAGCAAACGCGGCGAGTTTTGGGTTTATTTTTGAGGCAATCGAGGAACAGCGCAGACAGAACAAGCCTCCGGTGCATTTTGGCAAACTGCTGTCTACTAATTCAGTGAAGCTTCAGGGGCGCACTGCCGCAGGCATTCCCTACGGTCCCGTAACAGTGGGCAGCTATCGAATGAATCGCCGACTGTGTGAGCTGGCATTTGTTCAGCCGTTTGCGGCAATGGAAGTTGGCGATAGCCTCAGCCGTCACTATGCTTGTATTCTGTTTGCGCTGGCGAATCCGCAGGTGCGGGGAATGTCATCGAATTTTCCCATGTCGATTTTGCGAATCTGCCGCATTCTGGAGGAGAACGCTGAAAGCCTGATCGAGGACATTGCCAAAGGCACGATTGCTCCCTGGCTGGAGCTTGCACCAGAGATTCGATCGAATTTAGAGAAACGCTGGCGATCGAATCCAGAACGTGCTGAAGAACTGCGATCGATTCTGCGATCCGAAGGCAGACTCACGCCCAGAGCGGTCTGGTCAAAGTTCTCGTTTATCGGCACGGCGAGAGGCGGCACATCGGACTTCTACTTTGAGCGATTTCCCCAATACTTTGGTGATACACCTGTGTTTGGTAGCGTGTATGGAACAGCCGAAGGCACGTTTGCGGTCTATACCCGTTTCAACCAGGATGGTGCGGTGCTGGCACTTGACAGCGGCTTCTATGAATTCATTCCCTCCGATCAATGGGAGGCGGCAGAACCGAAAACGCTGCTGGCTTCTGAGTTGAAGGTGGGCGAATATTACCGAATTCTAGTCACTAGCTATAGCGGCGTGTATCGCTACGACATTGGCGATGTGATTCAGGTGGTGGGTTTTCTGGAAGATACGCCCATGATTGTGTTTCGGCATCGGCGCGGCGGGCTACTTTCTTCTACAACTGAGAAAACCACGGAATTTCATGTGGCGCAAACGCTGCAACTGCTTCAGCAAGAGTTTGGTTTGACGCTGGATGATTTTTGCGTGACGCTATCCGATTGCGAGTTTCCGGCTCGCTATTTGCTCAATATCGAACTGGCTCCGGGTCAAACACTGGCTCAGGCGCAGGAATTTTTGCATCACTTCGATCGCCTTTTAGGAAAATTTAACCATCCCTACGCGACAGTGCGATCGGCTGAGGTTCCGCCCCCGTTCCTTCGAATTTTGGCTCCGGGGAGTTTTGCGATCGTGCGGCAGCGGCAGTTATTGCGGGGAGCATCGGATACGACGCTAAAGGTTCCGCATTTGAGTGAGGATCGGCAGTTTCTGGCGGGTTTAGTGGTGATCGAGGAGGTTCAGTGGTAGGGGTTATTATTTCACTGGAATATCTGATTTAGAGCGACTCATGAGCACCCAAAATCCGCCCATTATCAAAGCAACGATCGCCGCTGCATAAAACACGCTCACGACACCACTTTGCTGAATCACCACACCATAGAGCGTTGGAGAAAGAAACTGTCCTAAAAAGTTTGTCCCGGTGGCGATCGCTAAAATGCTGGACTGAAGTTCAAGCGGAGCCAGGGTTGCCAGAGCTGCATAATGGCTGGGAACGGCAATCCCCAAGCCTGCGCCAAACAGAAACGCAAGGGGAATGAAAAGGGAATATGCTTGAGCCTGCGGGATAAGCACAGCAGCAAGGGCAAGCAGTCCTAAGCCGAGCGGAATCGCGGCAACTATGCCAAAGCGACGATGCAGCCGACTGACCACAAGGGCAGAACTCAAGGCTGCTCCAATCGCCTGAGATGCCAGTACCAGGGCGTTATCAATCGTGCTTGTGCCGAGCGTGGTGGTCAGGTGCAGCGGCAGATAAATCACAGCAGCGAAAGCGGTGGCGGCGGTAATACCCAGCGTCAGCAACAGACGTAGAACTTGGGGCTGGCGGAGCAGCACTTGCGCCAGATTTTTTTGTTGAGCGGCTTTGGCTGCCCTTGGCGCGACTTTGCCCTCGCGTAGAAACAGCAGCGCAAGCAGCGCAAGTGGAACCCCTAAACCGTATAGATAGAAAGCAGACCGCCAGTTTTGCGCTCCCGTCCAGCCGGACATCAGTGGGTAGACAATGTTTGCCAGCGTTAGCGCAGTCGAAGCGTAAGCAATTGCCCGCGATCGCGCCTGTTCATCGGGATACATCTGTGCCAGCAGTCCCAGGCTGGCGGCGGCAATGCCTCCTGTAGCGGCTCCCAGCAGGGCGCGAGTGGTCAACATCGGCAAAAAGCTGGTCGTCCAGGCTCCCGCAATCCCAGCGATCGAAAATGCCAGCAGTGACCCGATCAGCACTCTGGTTCGTCCCAGGCGATCGGCAAGAATTCCCAGTACCGGACTGCATAGTGCCACCGTCAGATAATGGGCACTCACAAGATAGCCTGCGAGGGTTTTGCTGAGGGCAAGCTGCTGTACAATTTGCGGCAAAACAGGCGCAATCACCGCTCCGGGCATGACGGCTAACGATCCAGCAGTCAGCAAAACAATCAGCCGGTAGTGACGCTGAATCCAGCCTAGAGAAAAGGGGTTTACGTTCGTCATGCCAGAAGGAATGGGAGAGTCGTTGTCAGATTGTCAGAACTGTTTCCCGGCAAGCGGGAGAACACTGCTGCGATTATGACGAGTTTTTTTTAAATGTGCCGTAATCCGACAACGCTAGAGCATTTGCAAAATTTGCCGAATCCGCTGCTGGCGATCGGGTCGAAACAGAGCTGCGATCAGGCTGCCGATCGTATGAGGAACCGCACAAACCGATCCCAGATAGCCCCGACAGCGTCCCCAGAAGAAGACGGCACGAGGAGTTGGATACACCCGCCAGAAGCGATTCACCGAACACACCATTTCATCGCCCAGGGCCGAGATCTCGTGCCACCACCCTGCTGGAATGTAAAGCACTTCGCCTGGATTCAAAATCACTTCGATCCGGTGCTGCATCGCCGCTTTAAGTTTAGGAAACGCTTCATAATCTGGACGATCGGGATACACCTGGCTAAACCACGATCGCAACCTCAAACCGTGCCACAAATGCACATAAAACGGAAACGGATAAAGGTTGCTGAGCTGCGATCGAGGAAACAAGACCACGCGCTTCGAGCCATGAAGCTGAATCAGCGTCCCATCCATCACGTCATAGTGCAGCGACTCAACATGACCTCCTGGTCCTACCCAAAGGTTCATTGTGCTAGCAGGCTGAGTGAAGCCGATCTGATTCATCGCAGTTTTGTAGTCTTCGATCGCCTCTGTCTCGATCAAGGGCGTATCGTGAATTGGGCATTTTGCCAGGTAAATATCCTGCTCGTACGCTTCGCCGCTCTGTAATAGCTCTGCGTATTCCAGAAATGGTTTCGTTTGGGGTGCAACGCCGCTGCCAATGCTTGTCCACTGGCGTTTATCTTGCTGATATCGCGCTTTGCCGTAGTAGCGCAGCACAAATTCCTGATCGCTTAGCAAATGGGAAAGATAGTCGATATTCCAGTCGGTATCGGGCTGAAATACCCCAGTCAAAACAACTGGAATTCCTGGTTTCTTATACTTCTCAAAAAAGCGATCGCCTCTCAGCTCAGAGATAGCAACTCTGGCGATCGATCGACTGAACTTAGAGATATCAATAGATTGGGTACGGTTCGCTGTCATAAGAAAATGTGGCAACTCACTTCGTAAAATTAGCTAGCGATCGAGCGATACCAGGGAATAGATTTGAACAGGTTTAGGGTAAGTAGAAGGGCGATCGAAATTCTCTTAAAATTTTCCCAAAAAGGGAGAGTTTGAAACAATTAACTTAATTTCTAACTTGATTTGTTAACTGAGTTTGTTAACTTAATCCATCCGCTTAATCGATTGCAAAACAACGCCCAGAAACATTTCGTTCCCCTTTTTTAAGCGAGATTAGGGGAATTTCCTTCCCATTACCTGATCGCATTCCTGCCGAATGGTCTGCCGGTTTGCCTCCAGTTCCTCCGTCCAGGGAAAATGCGCTTTGCTGAAAAATACCGAATCTCCAATCAAAGATTGCTTTGCTGCCTTCTCTTCCAGCCAGGAGCTGATCGCATTCCCGGCGGTTTTGACTGCACCGTTTATCACTCAGCTTTGCTCCCGCTCAACTCCTCGCCATGCCCTTATTTTTCTACCACAGCGCGATCGAGGGCTTGTGTCAAGTCAGCCACCAGATCATCAGGGTTTTCCAAGCCGATCGACAATCGCAGCAAATTTTCTGGTGTTTGGGTTCCTGCCCCTTCGATCGAGGCACGATGTTCAATCAGACTTTCAACTCCTCCCAGACTGGTCGCCCGCGTCAAAAGTTTCACCCCCGCCGCCACTGCAAACGCCGCTGCTCTGCCGCCTTTCACCTGCACAGACAGCATCCCGCCAAAGTCGCGCATCTGTTTTTTGGCGATCGAATGTCCCTCATGCTCAGCTAACCCTGGATAATGAACCGCTTCGACTGCCGGATGCTGAGCCAGCGCAACTGCCACTTTCATCGTATTTTCCGAATGTGCCCGCATTCGATAAGGTAGGGTTTGAATGCCCCGCAGAACTAGCCAGCAGTCAAACGGGGCCGCTACCGCCCCACCTGTGATCTGGATCTGACGAATTCGCCCAAACCGATCGTCGTTCGCTTGCGCCACGACCGCACCTCCCAGCACATCGCTATGTCCACCCAAATATTTCGTCGTGGAATGAATAATTAAATCCGCCCCCTGCTCAAACGGTCGCTGAAGCACCGGAGACGCCCAGGTATTGTCACAAACACAAATCGCGCCGTGCTGATGGGCGATCGTTGCCACTGCCGCAATGTCTGTAATTCGCAGCATCGGGTTCGAGGGCGTTTCCGTCCAGATTAGCTTTGTATTAGAGCGAACCGCCTGCTGCACCTGAGCCAGGTCCGTCAAATCCACAAACGAAACTTCTAACCCCCACGGAATCAGCACGGTCTTGAGCAATGCGGTTGTCCCCGAATAAGCATCCAGCGGCGCAATCACATGCTCCCCTGGCGCAAGCGACTGAAATACGCTCATCGTGGCAGCAGACCCCGAAGAAAACGCCGCCGCCGCCGCTCCAGCTTCCAGCGCAGCAAGACACTCTTCCAGCATTTCTCGATTAGGACTCGCCATGCGCGTATAGAGAAATCCATGCGGATAGCTGCCGTCTGGCTCTCGCTCAAAGGTCGTAGAGAGATACAAAGGAGTCGTTACGGCTTTAGTGGCAGGATCGATCGATCGACCCGCATGAACGGCGAGGGTTTCAATATTCATGAAATTGGTCTGAATTAGGGTAGACAATCAGGCGTTGCTGAGAGGATGTTTGAGGAGTAGCAGATATCCTGGATTGCCCCTTAGCTCTCCCAACTTCAAGAAATTTTGAACGAGAGCGAAGTTGGCTCGGTTCCCCTCCGAATTAGGGAGCGAGGAGGCGGTTCGGATTAGGGGTATCGCGGCTCAAACGTCCTCTGAAGCTTTAGACTAGCGCGATTCCCCTTCGGGAGAACTGCGAAGCAGCCAATTCCCCTTGCACCTCCTGTCCTTTTCCTACCTTTCAGTTGCCATGTTTCTTTTCTTCTCTAAACTGCTGCCGCTGCTGATTTACCCGCTCGGACTGTCCTGCTTTTTGCTGATCATCGCTCTGTTTACGGTCTGGAAACGTCCCCGCTTGACCGCAGGCTGTATTGGGCTTGCTCTGGCTCTGCTCCTGCTTACCAGCAATCGATCGGTTTCCGCCGCTCTGGTTCGATCGCTTGAACAGCAGTATCTTCCGCCCGCAAACCTGCCCACCGCAGAGGCGATCGTTGTTTTAGGCGGTGCCACCAAGTCCCAAAGTCCACCCCGCCCCTGGATTGATGTCATGGAGGCAGGCGATCGACCGATTCATGGAGCAAGGCTATATCTGGAGGGCAAAGCTCCTCTGGTGATCCTCAGCGGCGGACGAATTTCCTGGCAGGGCGGCGGCGATCCTGAATCGGCAGATATGGCAAAGTTGGTCGAAGCGTTAGGGGTTCCCAGGTCGGCGATCGTTCAAGATCCTACTTCGCTCAACACTCGCGAAAACGCTGTAAATGTAAAGCAGCTTCTTCAGTCGCGCCGCATTAATCGAATTTTGCTGGTTACGTCTGCAATGCACATGCCGCGATCGATTCAGATCTTCAAAAAGTTAGGAATCGAAGCCCTTCCTGCCCCCACCGACTTTCTCATTGCTGACCAGGAATTTGCTGCCGCTAACGGAAGCAGCGAAGCCAGACTGCTCAGCCTGCTGCCCGACATTGATGGTCTCTACGGCTTTACCCGTGCCTTGAAAGAATACATCGGCATCGTGGTTTATCGATTGCGGGGCTGGCTCTAGGGCAACTGGTCGCTTACTACCAGAACCGTTACGCTAAAAGAACCCCCGATCCCCCCTGCTCCTATGTCTGAGTTTCCCCATCACATCATCCCTACACCCCAGGCAGACGTTGCCGAAGTCTTCACTGTCTATCAAACCACCCACCAGTTCTATCACGAAGTTCAATCGCGCGAAGAGTGGGAACAGCACTGCCTCTGGTATGCCCGGGTTGCCGCAGAAAATCGGCGCGACTTCGAAAAGATGCAGGGTGAACCCAGTATCATCGGCTGGTTCTACGGCTGGAGGAATCGCTAGCTCCTTGTGCCATGGTTAAAATCTCTCGGCGAAAGGCGCGGACTGCTTTTGACAAGGTCGAGAATTCCATCGGGATAGACTAGTCACCCTCCTGAAGATCCTACCCATGCCCGCTGGATCAGTTTGAACTTCTCCCACGCTCCTCGGATTCCAGTCGGCTGGTCTATGAGCTGTTGGAGTAGCGGGGTCATGGCGATCGCTTCACTCCCTGTAATATCTGAGTAATATCTGATCAAATCTTGTGCCACTCCACAACACCGCCCGGTTTATCCACCAGCGCAATGCCTTGAGCCTTCAGTTCATCTCGGATGCGATCGGCTTCGGCAAAGTTCTTCGATTTTTTCGCTGCCTGCCGTTGTTCAATCAGCGACTCGATTTGAGCTGGGTCAATGGCGATCGTTTCCTCAACGGGCTTTGCCTCCAGTCCTAAAATTTGGGCGAGGCAGACCAGGGTTTGCCACTGTTCGCGCAGGGTTTGTGCATCGGACAAGGCTTTGCCATCGTGAACCAGGCGATTGCTCTCTTTTTGAAGCTCCTTGGCTAAATCGAAAATTACCGCCATTGCGCCCGCCGTATTCAGGTCATCGTCCATTGCCGCCTGAAACTGCTTCACGGCTTCGCTATCGGGAATTCGCATCGCTGCCGGGTCGCCAAACGCGGAATCCTGCGTATCTGTCCAGCCCACAGACTCGCCGTGCTTGAAGCCAAACAGCAGTCCCTCGGTGAGCGTCTCCCAGGCATTCGTCGCCGAGGTCAAGCCTTCTTCGGTAAAGTCGAGCGGTTTGCGATACTGAGCTTGCAGCAAGAACAGGCGAACTGCCATCGGATCAGGCGCGTTTGGGGAATCTAGCAGTGCGCGCACCGTCGTAAAATTTCCCAGCGATTTTGACATCTTCTCGCCGCTCACGTTCAACATTCCGTTATGCAGCCAATAGCGGGCTAAGGGATGCCCGGTTGCCGCCTCCGACTGCGCAATTTCGTTTTCGTGATGCGGAAAGATTAAGTCTGCGCCGCCCATGTGAATGTCGATCGTCTCCCCCAATTCTTTACCACCGGCATCTGCGAAGCACTCGCGCACCATTGCTGAGCATTCGATGTGCCATCCCGGACGACCCGATCCCCAATCTGATTCCCAGGCGGGTTCTCCCGGCTTTGCGGCTTTCCACAGGGCAAAGTCAAATGGGTCTTTTTTCTTTTGGGCATCGGGATCAGCCTCTACTCGACCGCTTGCGCCTGCTTGCATATCTTCTAACCTGCGCCCAGACAGCTTGCCGTATTCCGCGAAATTCCGCACGCTGTAATAGACATCGCCTTCGGCGGCGTAGGCAAAGCCCTTTTGCTCCAGTTCGTGAATTAGTCGCTTAATACCGTTTAGCGTATGGGTCGCACGCGGGTACTCGTCTGCCTCCAGAATGTTGAGCCGCCGCATATCCTCAAAGTAGGCTTGCGTGTAGCGATCGGCAACTTCCTGCATCGTCGAGCCTTCTTCTCGCGCCCTGTTCAGAATCTTGTCGTCAATATCAGTAAAGTTCTGCACATAGCGCACCTCGTAGCCGCGCCAGCGCAAATATCGCCGCATCGTGTCCCACACTACATAGGTTCGGGCATGACCCAGGTGGCTGTAGTTATACACCGTCACGCCGCAGCAATACATCTTCACCTTACCGGGTTCGATCGGCTCAAACGGTTCTTTGCGTCGGGTTAGGGTGTTATACAGCGTTAGAGTCATAAGTATCTGTTAAACCTCATCTTTGAGGAAATCAGCAATAATAAGGAAAAGAGGCATTCGCAACCGTCAGCATTCCAGAAAAGGATGTCACGTTGCAAGCTTTCCTTCCTATTCTGACGCTTTCTCCTACGGGTTATGACATCAGCAGCCACGACAAATTCGCCCTTGAAGATGGACAATGCCAAGCACGGGCTTCCGGTGACGATTATTACCGGATTTCTAGGAAGCGGTAAAACGACCCTGCTCAACCACATCCTGACAAACCAGGAAGGGCTAAAAACCGCAGTTCTTGTCAACGAATTCGGCGAGATTGGCATTGACAACGAACTGCTGATCACCCTGGATAACAGCGACGATAACATGGTGGAACTCAGCAACGGCTGTATTTGCTGCACCATTAATAACGATCTGGTCGAAGCCGTTTACCGTGTTTTGGAACGCCGCGATCAGATTGATTACCTGGTCGTTGAAACTACCGGACTGGCTGATCCCTTACCGATCGCCCTCACTTTCCTGGGAACCGAACTGCGCGATTTAACTCGTCTAGATTCGATCGTCACTGTAGTTGACTCCGAGAACTACAGCCTTGATCTCTTTAACAGCCAGGCAGCCTACAACCAGATTCTCTACGGCGACATCATTCTGCTGAACAAAACCGATCTGGTCGATGAAGCAAACCTCGATTTGCTGGAAGTCAAAATCCGGGATGTGAAAGACGGAGCCAGAATTCTCCGCACTAAAAAAGCTCAGGTTCCGCTGCCGCTCATCCTCAGCGTGGGCCTGTTTGAGTCCGACAAGTATTTCGCGCCCGAGGAGAAGGGACACGATCACGCGCATGATCACGACCACCACGATCACGATCACGACCACGACCATCACGACCACTCCGCCTGCGACCATGACCACGGACACTGCGAGCATGACCACGACCACGATCACCACCATCACCACTCCGATCACCTGGCAGTAGACGGCTTCACCTCAATCTCAATCGAGAGCGACAAGCCCTTCGCCATCAAAAAATTCCAGAACTTCCTCGACAATCTGCTGCCTGCCTCGGTCTTCCGCGCCAAAGGCATCCTCTGGTTCGACGAAAGCCCGAAGCGTCACATCTTCCACCTCAGCGGCAAGCGATTCTCTCTTGACGATGAAGAGTGGGGCGATCGTCCCAAGAAAAATCAGATCGTGCTGATTGGTCAAAATCTGGATCACGACACGCTACGCCAGCAGATTCAAGACTGCTTCTGTGTTCCCTCAAGTCGCGGCAAAGGCTTCGGCAAGTAATTGACTGCTGGAATCGATTCACGCTGCATAGCAGTTTCCCCAATGGAGTAATCGGGTGGGTTAGTTTCCTGCCCGATTTTCACTTTAAGACCCTGAATCTAACCCTTTGTCCTTATTTATTTCCTTTTTGTTGAAGATAAAGTGGGCATCTTGTCCCATTGGTTTGAGCGATAACCTGCTGAATAGGGCGGGCAAGAACGTTCACCTTACAAGGTATTGAATTTAAGGTCGTTTGCTTTCTCTGAATCTTTCCGACTATGCGCGTTGTTATTCAGCGAGTCACTGCTTCTCAAGTCACTGTTGATGGCGAAATTATTGGCAAAATCGGACGTGGCTTAAACCTGCTCGTTGGCATTGCCAACACCGATACCGAAGCAGAGCTAGATTGGATGGTGCGAAAATGCCTTGACCTGCGCCTGTTTCCGGGAGAGTCGGGCGACAGATTCGATCGCTCTATCCTGGACATTCAGGGCGAAATTCTGGTCATCAGTCAGTTCACTCTATACGGAGACTGCCGCAAAGGAAGACGACCTGGATTCGATCGAGCAGCTACTCCGACTTCTGCTGAGCAATATTACGAAATTTTTGTGCAAAAACTACGCCAGAGCAAGCTCAAAGTCGAGACAGGTCGCTTTGGGGCAATGATGCAGGTCTCGATCGAAAACGACGGTCCAGTTACGATTCTGCTAGAACGCGAAGCCTCAACTGTGGAATAATTCCTTTTCTCTTTGAAGCTTTCTCGATTGCGAAGCCCTAGAGCAACGCGATGCGCCGTTCAAAAACTGTATCCATTGATATAAAATTTACTAATTAAATTTTCCTCTGTAGCGGTTGACACCTTATTAGATCGATTGCTAATGTGAACCAATGTTACATTAATTCCCTGGATCGATTAACGTCTATGGCAAGTCTTGCCGTTTCGACTCATCAGCAACGGGTGCAGCTTCACTACAGATCCTCTGCCTGTTCCATGACTCCGCTCACCGTGTTCTGCGACTTTGACGGTCCGATCGTGGATGTTTCTGAACGATACTACAGCACCTATTGCCAGGGGTTAGCCGCTGTGCAAGCTGCCACCGTTGCTCACGGAGCTTCAATCCCGCTTCACCAGCTCAGCAAGTCTCAGTTCTGGCAAATGAAGCAAGAGCGTACGCCCGATCGAGAAATCGCGATGCGATCGGGGCTTCAGGGAGAACAAATCGATTTCTTTCTTCAGCAAGTCAGCCAGATTGTAAATCAGCCAGAGCTGCTGCATCAAGATACGCTCCAGTCCGGTGTTCGTCATGCCCTATCGCTGCTCCATAGCCAAGGGGTTCGGCTTGTTTTGGTAACGCTGCGCCGTCAAAACCAGGCGGCTCAGTGGCTGCAAAGCGAAGGATTAGCCCACCTGTTTAGCCAAATTCGCGGCACATCCGATGATTCCTTTGCTTACGTCAATCTGGCGGAGCATAAAACAAATTTATTGAGCAGCGTCATTGCCGAGTGTTCCTGGAGAAATCCGGGTACGATCGCGACTTCTGCCTGCATGATTGGCGACACCGAAGCTGATATTCTCGCAGGTCAAGCCGTGGGAATTCCGACGATCGCCCTCACTTGCGGCATCCGCAGTCAGTCCTACCTTCAATCCTTCCAGCCCACCGCCATTCACGCCAATCTGGTTGCAGCCGTCTACGATTTGCTCAACACGCGTCGGCTCCTCGCTTCGGTTATGGGTTAGCGGCTCGCTTCTGAGTTTTATGGCTTTTAAGGTTGCCAGGGTAGCAACTGCTCACCTTGCCGATCGCCTTGAGATCCTGTCTGCTTAGCATCTTGTCTACTTAGCCGTAAGAAAATGGGGTCAGGTCCTTACACCTCACCCCGCAACCAATGGAGCTAACTAAATGGAAAATAACTTAAGCTGCACGTCCGTCATATCAAGGAGCCAGTACAGCTTCAAGTTCAGTCAATCCAGCGTGCATTGCCCAGTTCATCAGCAAGAAGCTTAAACAGCGAACGAAGGACTGACAAGCCAATGGCTTTAGCCGATATAGCTTGCTTCTGCTTCCAGCATTTTGACTAAACTTTGGTCACCGCTTGCTCGCGCAGCTTCAAGGCGACGCTCTAGATTACGACGCAGATTTTCCCGGTGGAGCTGAGCGGTTTGTGTGATGGATTGATGACGGTTTCTGCTCATTGTGAACATCCTTGGCTGATATCTTGTGGTATTCCTCTACTCCAAAGATATCATTTTCTTGGCGAGACTGTAGTTCTTGCTACTAAAATTAAAGATCGGGTTGCCGTAAATCATACGACGCTTTCCCGATCTTCCTGAAGTTTTCAAAAAGCAATTTCCACTTTAGGAAACTGCGATACTATTTATTGTTCAGACTGCCTCTGCCTCACTCAGGAATTCCCTGCTTCTCGATCGATTAGCGCAGCCCTATCCAGGTGAAAAAGTCCTGCCGCGTAAAGAATTCTAGAATCAACAGCGCGACAAAGCCAATCATGGCAAACCGTCCATTGATAATTTCGGCATAGCGTGTCCAGCCAAAAGCAGGCTCAGGCTGAGGAACAACTTCTGGCGCATCAGTTGAACGAGTTGGCGTTGCAGGGGTGTCAGTTGAAGCAGGCTGTGGGGAAGTCATCGCTTTCTCCTCATTGGTCAATATCTGACGTCGATCGGCTGAATCAGACAATTTCTGCGAATTCTGCGAACTGGAGGTTGTACTAGCCGCAAATCCTTTCCCACTATAGCCTGCCAATCTGCGTTAAATTTCCCTGCGCTAAATCCTCCTGCGCTAGATAGAGAGATCAAGCTGTCCCTGTTTGACCTGTTCCTCGGTTTCTAGATTTCGCTCCTTATCCGCCAGCATTGCATCGATCTGAGCAGCAGGCGTTTCTGAGGCAAGCTTGTGGGCAAAGCGAGTGGTTTCCGGTAACCGATACCGGGTCGTGCAGCGCAACACAAAGTCGATCGCCGTCGCTAAGCTAATCCGATGTCCGGGGGAAATGTAAAGCGGTTTTGTGCCCGGACGAGTTCGCAGCACTGCCCCGATCGTTTCCCCGCGATGTGTTAGAGGCTGCCACGCGCCTTTGGTATCTAAAACTTCCTCATACTTACCCACCAGTAGCGATTTTCCTACCCCGATCGCAGGCAGGTTAATTAGCAGCCCCAAATGACAGGCAATGCCAAACCGACGCGGATGAGCTGTTCCTTGTCCATCGCATAGCAGCAAATCAGGCAAAGTTCGCAGCTTCTCCAGGGCATCCAGCACCGCCGGAACTTCTCGAAACGACAGCAAGCCGGGAACATAGGGAAAACTGGTTGGACGACGGGCGACCGATCGTTCCACTAAACGCAGGTCAGGAAAACTGAGAACGGCAACGGCTGCTCGCGTTGTATTGCCTCCATCTTCAAATCCCACATCCACTCCCGCCACCGATCGTACTTCGCCCAGCTGATCAATCGTGATGATGTTTGACTTGAGCCGATGCTGAAGCTGCACAGCTTCTTCTGAGGACAAATTCCAGGCGTGGCTGTATTGAGTTTCTATCATTGAATCTGCACCGCGTGAATCGATCGATTACGTCTGCTTCTCCTTATTAGTGTAGAAACCGATCGCAAAAAAAGGGCTTGGCAGCACCAAACCCTCGAAATCAAGACAGACATTCAGGACAAATAGACCCTCATGTCCTTTTAGAACGATAGCAAACGATCGGAATTAACGACCCACACCGACATAGCGGAAGCCCGCCTGTTCCAGAGCTGCCTGATCCAGGAAGTTACGACCGTCAATAATCACAGGATTGGTCATCAGTCCTGCCATCTTCACGTAGTCGAGGCTAGCAAACTGCTTCCATTCTGTCACCACGACCAGTGCGTCACAGCCATCTGCCAATCGCTCAGCGTCGGTTTCAACAAAGACATTCGATAAGCCATGCCGCAGACCGCTCTGAGAAACCAGCGGATCGTATGCCTTCACTTTTGCCCCCAGGCGATGCAGGCTTTCAATCAGGTCAAGGGCGGGTGCATCTCTCATATCGTCTGTGTCGGGCTTGAAGGTGAGTCCGAGCAATCCAACCGTCTTACCCTTCAGAATCTTGAGCACCTGCTGAAGTTTTTCCAGGGCGATCATGCGCTGTCGCTGATTCACGCTTACGGCTGCTTTAAGCAACTGAGCCTCATAGCCGTAGTCATCCGCAGTATGAATCAGGGCAGACACATCTTTGGGGAAGCAGGAGCCACCCCAGCCAATACCTGCATTCAGGAACTTGCTGCCAATCCGAGAATCCAAACCAATTCCTTTTGCAACCTGCGTTACATCTGCCCCAACTCGATCGCAAATATTGGCAACTTCGTTAATGAAGCTAATTTTAGTTGCCAAAAACGCATTCGCAGCGTACTTGATCATCTCCGCGGAACTAATGTCTGTTACCAGCACAGGAACCGTCGGCAGCGATTTATCTTCCGCGAACTCCCGCGAGACAATCGGTGCATAGAGTTCTTTCATCATCGACACGGCTTTCGGGTTGTTGCTGCCCAGCACGATGCGGTCGGGGTTAAAGGTGTCATAAACGGCCGATCCTTCTCGCAAAAACTCTGGATTGCTCACCACGTCGAACTCCGGTTTGAGATCGGTCAGCGTTGAGCCGCCAGTGCCGACAAGAGCTGCCTGCTGCTCAGCTACACCATCCAGCACAATCATTCGTACCCAGTCGCCAGAGCCGATCGGAACCGTTGATTTATTGACAATCACCTTATAGCCGCCGTTAAGATGCGCTCCGATGCCACGTGCCACAGCTTCAACATAGCGGGTATCGCTCTCACCATTCGGCAGGGGCGGTGTACCAACAGCAATAAAGAGAATGTCTCCGTGGCGAACGCCTGCACCCAGATCGGTCGTGAATTCAATCTGTCCGTTCTGGATCGCTGTCTGCATCAAATCGGACAGCCCTGGTTCAAAAATAGGAGACTGTCCTGCCTGCATCAGCTTGACCTTCTCTTCGTTGTTGTCAACGCAAATCACATGATGCCCAATGTGCGATAAACAAACGCCCGTTACCAAACCTACATAGCCGGTGCCGATGACACAAACACGCATAGTTTCTCCTCAAATTTACTGAAACTTGCTGAACAATAGAGCCTGCAAATGGCGGGTTGACTTGATTCTGAGATGAACGACGGCAGATAGGGACCCAATGCCCAATTCCTATGCCATTGACTAAACCTGAGCAGGATGAGTGCCGGCTTGTGCGGATTGATCAATCGACTGATCTGCACTCAGCCTTGCCCGGAAATCCTCGATCGTGCGCTGCAAACCCTCTGTTAACGGAACGGTGGGCTGCCATCCAAGATGGGTTTGAGCACGGGTAATATTTGGCTTGCGACGACGCGGATCATCTTGCGGTAGGGGCTTAAAGTCGATTGGCACATCGGGGTTAACCATTTGCTGAACCGCTTGTGCCAGCTCTAGAATCGTGTACTCATCAGGATTCCCCAAATTTACGGGACCGATAAAGTCACCGTTCATCAGGCGCATCAACCCCTCAACCAGGTCAGAAACGTAGCAAAAACTGCGCGTTTGTGATCCCTGTCCGTAAACGGTAAGCGGCTGCCCCTGAAGTGTCTGCACAACAAAGTTGCTGACAACACGTCCGTCATTTTCCAGCATTCTTGGACCGTAGGTGTTGAAGATGCGAGCAACGCGAATTTCAACATCGTTCTGACGGTGATAATCAAATGCCAGGGTTTCTGCGACCCGTTTGCCTTCGTCATAGCAGCTCCGAATTCCGATCGGATTGACGTTGCCTCGGTAATCTTCCGTTTGGGGGTGGATTTCGGGATCGCCATACACTTCAGAGGTGGAAGCCAACAAAAACCGAGCTTTCACCCGCTTTGCTAGCCCCAACATATTCAGTGTTCCCAGGACGTTGGTTTTAATCGTCTTAACAGGATTGTACTGATAGTGAACGGGTGAGGCTGGACAAGCGAGATGATACACCTGGTCAACTTCCAGACGAATCGGCTCGGTAATATCATGGCGAATCAGCTCAAAATTAGGATTACCCAACCAGTGAGCAATATTTCGCTTGTGCCCCGTGTAAAAGTTATCTAAACAAAGAACTTCATGCCCCTGCTTCATCAGGCGATCGATCAAGTGAGAACCAATAAATCCGGCGCCGCCCGTGACTAGAATTCGCATCGTCATGTTGCTTTTTCCCTATAACTGCCTTTCTCTCGATTACCTTGCGCTTTCCTGGGGATGATTTCCTCCTGATTCCGTCGATTACATGTAGAAATCTAGTTTTCTAGGGATGCTGTTCCTGGTTAAAAAATACAGCATTCTCAGGAAATACCCGTTGATTTTGTCTGCAAAACGAGATCTTATTGCAGAAAATTTACTCGGTTTTATATTCTCTTAACTTAGAAGAGATTTCCATTTATTCTCGTTCAGACTGAGCAGCATTATTTGCTGTTTGTGCTGCTGAGGTTACTTCAGCCCAATGTGAAAGTGCTATAGGGACAATCAGTTAGTCTAGAACGGGCTGCAAGATTATCCTGGTATAAAGCAGTGTTCCCAAAGCGATGCTTTGTTTGATAGTGCTGAACGACTGCTTTAATTAAGTTGCTCTACGGAGTGCTACTCTGCATATAAATCGTTTTGGTGGCGGATACTTCTCTCTCTGGAGTTTGCAGCAGCAGCGAAAGCGACCCTACTGTAAGCAGCGTCGTGAACATGGCAATCAGGAGCGGCACAACGATTTCTTTTAAGCGATAAGCAGACATCATCATAAAACCTCAAAAGACGGAAACACCCTGAATTGAGCTTCAGCCCTAGATATGTCCCATAACATACCCGAATTACAACCGTGAATACCGTGCCCCACCAGACAGGGTGACTAACCCCATTAATTCAAGCTGAGTTAAGGCACTAAGCACTTGACCCGGCAGCAGCCCAGTTTCTTGAACAATTCGATCGACCAGAACGGGTTCTGCGGAAACGGCTGAAAACACCTGCTGTAGGTCAGTAGCTAATCCTTTCAGCGGTTCAGAGTGATTCACCCCATCAGGGGGGCGGCGAGGCAAAGCACTTTCGTCCAGGGGGGAATCGATCGATGAGTTAGACAGCAGGGAAAGCTGACTGGTGAGATTGGAGATTTGATTTCTAGAATCTTGATTTTTAGGATTTTGATGGACAGCTGCTCGATCGACGGCAGCACATGAAGACACAAGTTGCGGCAGCGATGCTAAGTTTTCTAGCAGCTCAGTTTCTCCCAGGATGAGGGCGGCTCCCTGGTTCAGCAGTTCCAGACAGCCTCTTGCCCGCGAATTGTCCAGCGAATTGGGCAGCACATAGACATCGCGCCCATACTCATTTGCCAACCGTGCGGTAATTAGTGCCCCAGATTTTTGCGGAGCCTCTAGCACCAGCGTTGCTCGGCATAACCCTGCAATAATGCGATTTCGACGCGGAAAATGAACCCGATCGGGCTGGGTTCCCGCCGGATATTCACTCAGCAGTAAGCCATGCTCGATAACTCGGCAGGCAAGCTCTTTGTTGCGCCAGGGATAAACCACGTCTACTCCCGTTCCCATGACCGCGATCGTGCGTCCTCCCGCTTCAAGACAGGCATGGTGGGCGATTGTATCAATGCCGTCTGCCAGTCCAGAAACGATGGTATAGCCTGCTTCAATCAGCGCAGTTGTAATCCGGCGCGTCCAGCGTTTGCCATACTCAGAAGGGCTGCGAGTGCCGACGAT
The DNA here is from genome assembly GCA_014695325.1 of Cyanobacteria bacterium FACHB-502. Taxonomy (GTDB): domain Bacteria; phylum Cyanobacteriota; class Cyanobacteriia; order Elainellales; family Elainellaceae; genus Leptolyngbya_A. Next base: position 29,608 of record JACJNZ010000045.1, read on the forward strand.
CGCGATACAGGGCGTTTGTCCCTGATTTTCTATCAGATCGACTGTGCCGCGATAGTAAAGGATAGGGGGAGGGTCAGCCATTTCCAGCAACAGTCGGGGATAACCCGCATCAGCAGGTGTCCAGAAGCAGGGATTTTCCTGCTCATGCTGTTGCAGCAGATTATGGGGATCAAGAGCCGATCGCGCTGCCCCGATCGATTCAGCCGTTTGCCAGCCGACGCCTTCGATCGCTTGCAAATTTTCGGCAGGAGCAAACCAGGCAGCAGCCAGAGAACCAAAATGCAAATGCAACCGCCGCAGCAAGATTGCCCCTACACCAGCAATGTGGGACCAGGCAACCCAGTAAGCGCGATCGTCTTCCACGATTTCCTTTCCTTCAGGCAGGCTAAACGCAAGTCAGCTTAAAATGCCCAGAATCGCGAAAGTCAGAACGATAGCTGTTTACTCGAATGCTCGCAATGATGATCAGATTCAAACAGGTTTCGATCACCTTTGCTGCTTGAGATACTCGAACACGCTTTTATCGCCAATATCGGGCGGAATTTGTTGGATCACTTTTCGGAATGCAAACACAACAAACAACCCTGCCCAGCTTGCCAGCAGAGTTTGTTCGACCTGGAGCGGCAGCAGTCCGGTGAGGTGTCCTAAGAGCAGCAGCGGAACGATCGGCGTAAGCAGCTTAGTTTCTAAGCGATCGAAGCAGAAGGCTTCTTTAAAGAAAATTCCGGTTAGGGCAGCAAAGGCAAATCCTATGCCCAATAGCGTGAGCGGATAGCGATAGACCGTGGACACAAACGGTTCAGGGCTAAAGTGAGCCACAAAAAGCGAAGCGATCGCACCGATAAGCCAAAATGCTTGCAGCGTTCGGTGTAGGACTTTGAGATAAATGTGAATGGTGAACAGGCTGATGCCCAGACCGATCGTAAACAGCGTGTAGAGCGGAGTCAGAAGCGACTGGATGAAGGGCTGATTCCCCTGAGTGAGTGCCAGGGTTGAACCGATCGCAAAACTAACTGCCGCGATCGTGAGTCCACCACGGTAAATGATTACTTCTCGGCGATCGTCTGGGGTGATCGTAAATTCGCCAAACTGCCCCTGATAGACCGGTGTGCTGCGAAGCACTTCTCCCTGCGAGGTCATCGTTTCAGTCTGCATTGCCCTCTTTCCTCAGCTTGTAGTTTCCGATGCGTCCACTTACTTCGATTGTAGTGCTGCTTCTCTCGGTTCCATTCATGCAATCAATAGAATAAAGCTATCGCGCTTGGAAGAACTCATGCTAGAAGCAGACCCAGAACCTGAGGCACAGCAGGGCAATCTCTACGAAACAGACTTTTATGCCTGGAAGTCCAAGTAATTTGGTTAGACTATTTGAGCAAGACGAATAGTTTTAATCTTGTAAATCTACATTTCAACTTTCAAGTCAATCTCGTCTTCCCAGTTGAGCCGTAGCTGAAAGTGAGCATCACCCCCATTAATTGCAATTTCGACCCAGCCGTGACTGCCGACTAATGCAATTGGATTCCCCACTTCCGCTTCCCCATAACGCTGACAGCCCGGAATCGATCGCTTCTTTACTCGCACCGACCAGCGTTTATTCTGAACTAGTTTACCGGGAATGTTGGTGATGACATTGCCAAATCGATCGATGTGCTGAATCCTCCCCTGATAGCCTGCTGCTGTTGTTTTATAGGACACAATCGAATTTTGAATTAAGGTATCTGAATCGATGATTTCTCCAAGTTTTGTAATTGAAACTCCAAGCGCGAGATGTGCGGCAACCGGAGCAAAAATATCTCGTCCATGAAAAGTGTTGCTAGGGTCAGGAACGCGCCAGTACTGACGATCGCTTAATTCAACAGCCTGAACAACTGCTTTTGTCGTCATCAATCCTGTAAACAACCCGTTATCAGGACCAACCAGAAATCCATCTTCTAGCTCGATTGCAACTGCCCGACGATCGCTGCCTACCCCCGGATCAACAACAGCAACATGAACCGTTCCCGACGGAAGATAAGGATAGGCATTGAGTAGATTAAACTGCGCCGCTGTAATATTTTGAGGCGGAATTTGATGGGTTAAATCAATGACTCGCAAACTTTGATCAATGCTGGCAATTACGCCTTTCATCACGCCGACATAAACGTCGTTTAAGCCAAAGTCAGTCAACAGCGTAATCAAGCGATTTGAAGGCATAGCAGTACATAGTTAGGGGGATGGGAGTGCCTGGAAAGATGTGAAAGCGATCGCCCTGCCGTCGTAAAGTGTCACCTGGTTACGATCGCTACAATTCTGGCTTGATGCCCAAGGATCTCAACTGCTGCACCAACCGGGCTGCCCGTGCTTCAGCCTGTTGCGCTTGTTGCTGTGCCTGTTGCGCTTGTTGCTGTGCCTGTTCTGCCTCTTCTTCGGGCGACAGCACTAGAGTTTCCCCTTCTGTAAAGTAGCGCAAGACCCCCTCGCGAATTCCTAGATACAATCCAAGCGAATAACTCCACAACAAACCTGATGCGTTAGGGGCAATGGGTTCATACTGCTGATTGACCAGACGGTAGCCTGCAAACTCTAACGTTTCGGGCGAAAACCAGAAATACTCTGGGGTGCGAAAGCGATTCTGATACAGTTCCTTCTTCAGGTTGCGATCTGTTCGGGCAGTTGAATCCGACAGGAGTTCGATAATCAGATCAGGATATTTGCCATCTTCCTCCCATACGACCCAGGATCTTCGCGGTCGTTTTTCGGTGTGCTTGACCAGGAAGAAATCTGGTCCGCGAAAATCTTTGTTCTTGAGCTGTTGTCGGCTGAAATAAATGGTGAGGTTTGCACCAATGAAGAAATCGGATCGATCGCGCCAGAGCCATTCTAGACAAGCGACTAACAGTGCCAGTTGAGTGTAGTGTAGAGAACTCTCCATTTCTGGCTCATCACTCTCTAATTGAGTTGCATCGGGCATCAAGTCTGCCAGTTGTTGTGCGGTGAGTGACATCGAGGCATTTACTCCTGAGCCAGAATAGTTTTTATTCTATAGCTGTATCAGCGACGTGAGTACAAAGGGGGAAAGGACGAAGCCAAATCGCTAGTCCCCGTCCCTTATCGGCTTCAGCGTCCACTGCCGCATATATTCGTAAAGGGCAATTGCCGCCGCTGTTTGCACATTGAGCGATTCCACCATGCCAAACTGCGGGATGCTCACGGTTCGATCGCATTTTTGCAAAATCTCTGGCGGAATGCCTGTCAACTCTTGACCCAGCACTAGAACCGATCGCTGCCGAAAAGCAAACTGCGGTAAAGGTTCTGAAATCGGACTCACAGATAATCCAACAATCTCATAGCCTTGCTGTTGTTGTTGGGTAAACCATTGGGGCAAGGCATCGATCGCGCAAGCAACGATCGGCTGCCACAGATGCGCGGAAACCGCCACGTTCCGAAAGGCATTGTGTTGCACGATCGCCTTGTCTGCCAGCACTAGAGATTCCAGCCGAAACGCTTCAACCGTACGACAAAGGCTGCCCAAGTTCGCCGGATTTTGCACTAGAGAAGCACAAACAATCAGCGAATGCCGGGGCAGCACAGCATAGGAATGACGATCGCGGGGAGAGGTCAATCAGCGATACCGATTATCGTCCACCCACCACAACGTTATTAATTCGCACATGGGGACCACCAACGCTCACAGGCAGGGGAGACTGTCCACCTTTACCACAGCCGCCGTTCTTGTACACCGAGTCATTGCCGATCGCGTCGATATCCTTCAGGGTTTGGAAAACATTCCCGCTCAAAGTGACATCACTCACAGGCTCGGCAATCTCACCGTTGCGAATCATATAGCCTTCTGCCGCTGCAAAGGTAAACATCTCGCCGTTAGTTTGTCCGCCCAGCATTCGCACCGCATATACCCCTTCTTCCACATTGCGAATCATGTCTTCAAAAGCATAGTCGCCACTTTCGATCCCGGTATTTGTCATACGGACGATCGGGGGATAGAGGGCACTGAGGGCGCGGGCGTTTCCAGTGGGTTCCTCGTGCAGTTTGCCTGCGGTTTCACGGTTGTGGAGTCGCTGGGTGAGGATGCCGTCTTTGATCAGATACTTGCGCTGTGCCGGAACGCCTTCATCGTCATATTTCAGCGAACCGGGTAGACCGGGCATCGTGCCATCATCCACAACATTGAGCTGCGGAATGGCGATCGGCTTACCCAGTACCAGCAATTCCTGCATGCGGGGATTCTCATAAACAAAATCCGCCTCAGACAAATGCCCAAACGCCTCGTGAATAAACACGCCCGACAGATAGGGATCAAGCACAACAGTGTACTGTCCGCCTTTCACGGGCTTTGCCTCAAGCTGACGGACTGCCCGCTCTGCTGCACTTCGCACCTGTGCCTCGACCCCTTCTAGCACACCGTAGTCCGATCGCGAATGAATCGACTCAAAGCCCTGACGCACTACGCCGCCTTCACTTCTGGCAATAACGCCAAATCGTCCCGATACGTCTAGCCGCTCCTGGGCAATGCAAGAGCCGATCGAATTCACAAAATAAGTCGTGCTGAATCGATCGCTGTAGCCCGTCATCGTGGTTTGAATGCGCGGGTCAAACTCCAGCAAAATTTGGTTGTACTGCTCGACCAGAGCGCGTTTGGCATCCAGAGAGATACCGCGTGGATCTCTGCCCAGCTCAACCGCCACATAATCTTGAATTGGCGTCACAGTGGCGAGTTCGGTCGTTTCCTTGCCAACTAGCTTTGCCTGGGTGATCGCTTCTTCAATTCTTTGTTTCAGATCTGCCAGTCCGTTAAAGGTGACAAAGCTCCAGCCCCCGCAATGACAGGCTCTTACGCCTCCAGCTAGAGCAAAACTACGATCGACTGCATCCAACTGCTTGCCCCGATAGGCGATCGATGTCGATTCGCTTTGCTCCAGCCGAATTTCTAGATAATCGACCTGCTGTCGATAAGGGGCGATTGTCTCCAGCAACCGATCCTGTAGCGAAAGAGATGTAACCACCTGCGTCTCCCGTCTGCAATGAGTGTGAGCTTTAAGTTTGACTAAAGTTTGATTAATTAGTCTGATCGATCAGGGCAATGCTGTCCTTATTCCTCTAGTCTAAACCGGGATTCCCTTGATCGTAGATTGGTTTGGGCTTGCAGCGGTAGACTGGCCGAAATCACGGTCATGCTAATAAGACTTCCGGTCACAACCCAGGCCAGCAGAAAACCTCCCGAACCGAGCGAGCAAGACGCCGATTCTTCAAGAGACTCAATCCTGCATTCCTACATGCATTGTCTAGCTGACAGCAGCATTGATCACCTCGGTGTCTGCGGTTGCAACTTTCTGACTTTGCTCAAATGGGTCTGGCCGCCGGGTCGAGCGCACTAGTGCTAAAACATCGCCGATCGTGCTAGCAAGCGGGACTGCCAGGACAATTCCTAAAAATCCGGCAGTCTGGATGCCGATCAGGAGCGACAAAATTACCCAGACGGGGTTTAGCCCAACTAATCGACCAATAATGCGCGGCGAAACGGTGTTGTCGATAATTTGATCGGTGAGAATTGCCGAGATAAGAACAATCACACCTAAAGCTGGATTGGTGACACCCACAATCAAACTGGCAAGCAGTGTTCCCAGCACATCAAAGAAAGGAATCAGCACCATCAGCCCAATTCCAATGCCAAACAGCAGAAAAAAGGGAACTCGCAGAATGAGAAATACGATCGTCAGAACTGTCCCCTCAATCACAGCGACCGTCATTTGCCCCACATAGTAATTGCGAAAATTCTGGCTCAGCAGTCGTTGCCCTTCTTGGACCCAGTGCACCGGAAACCACTGAAAAATTGTTTTCCAGAAGCCGTCGCCGTGCAGCAACAAGTAGAGCGTTAGGGCGACTGTCAGAATGGCATTAAACAGGCTGTCTGCCGTTTCTAGCACCACCCCAATCAGCTGATTGGTAACATCATCAATCCCTTGAGGCGCGATCGCCTGGATCTGCTGGGCAACCCCCCTGACGTTAATGGGCAGCCGCCGCTCTGTTGCCCAGTTTTGAAACGATTCGAGCTGCTGGCTGACCGCGTTAACTCCATCCGGCAGGTGAGTAATGAGTTCCTGAAGCTGGATGAACAGGAGCGGCAGCAGCGTCGTTCCCAGAGTTGCTAGAATACCTAGAAATGTCAGAAATACCAGCAGAATGCTGTAGCCTCGCCCAATTCCTCGCTTTTCTAGAAACCTCACTGGGAAACTGAGTAAGAATGCGAGCAGCGTTGCCACTGCCAGGATCGTGAACGTCGAGCCAAAATAGCGAACTACCTGAAGAATAACCCACCCGTTTAGAACTCCGAGCGGGATTGCCAGCAAAATTACAATCCAGCGCGGCAGGAGATTGCTTAGGTTGTCCCTCAGCCGGGTAATGGGGTGAGTCATATGAAGCAACAATCGATCGTTAATATTGGCTATTTACCAACAACTTCTGACAAATTGCCTCTACGTTAGAGTGGATTTTTAGAGCTGCGGTAGAAGCATACAGCTCACTGCGTCGCTCAAGTTCGTCATTCCGCCTCATTGCCCCAAATGCTTATTTCGGTTGACTGCCTCTGGCGAACTTTCATTAAGGTTATCTATAGTTGTATCAATTAGTGCTAATACCCTTGCTTGAAAGTCCTGCCCCTGTTGCATCAATCTTCGGCTAATCCCTGCTCATTGCTGCACACAGATTTCTGGCAGTCCGTGATGGCTCTCTGCCCAATGTCTACAATTCATTAACTCCATTTCAATCTCAGAATCTGGTGTCTACCAGAACGATCGGTAAGCTCATTTGCTTTACCAGAATTTTTTGTACTCGATTGTTATTTCTACTTCACTAACCCAAGAGGTTCTCATGGCACTTTATGCAGAATTACACCGCCATTTAGGAGGCTCGGTTGTTCCTCGTGTCCTCTGGCGATATTTTCAGCGCAGTCAGTCGGATGTACCTGAGCGATTTAACCAATACGAGGATTTTGAGGACTTTTACACCCGCCCCCGCAATACTTTAGACGAGTATCTGGAGCTGCATACGCTGGTTGAAAAGGTCCAAACTAACGAAACGCTGCCGTATTTCATCTATCGCTTAATGCGCGGGGCGTATGTATTTGAGAATCTGGCGTACCTGGAGCTGCGCTATACCCCTTACCTGCGAACGCCCGACCACCTGAGCCAGTCCGAGCGGATCAACCAGATGGCAAATATTGTGGAAGTCGTTGGCAAAGCCAGCCAAGTCGGGGAATACCCAATCGTGACAAGCCAGATTCTCTGTATGCATTCCCGTCTACCTTACGAGGTGAATCACGCCATCGTGGATCTGGCGGCTCAGATGCGGCACTATGTTTGCGCGATCGATTTAGCGGGTGGAGATGCTCACTACGCCGAGCGGCTAGATGAGTTCGTGGGGCTATATGACTATGCCCGATCGCTTGGACTCAACACCACCGGACATTTATATGAAACCGAAGCAGGCTGCTACCCAGAGCTACTGCCCTACCTGATGCGAATCGGTCACGGTATCCAAATTCCCCTCAAGCATCCCGAACTGCTGCCCCAGCTTGCTAGGGACGGTCAATGCTTAGAGGTTTGCCCGACGACTTACCCCAAAACTGGAACGTTAAAGGACATTCAGCAATTGAAAGTCGTGTTCGATCGCTGCTTTGAAGCAGGAGTAGATATTGCGATTTGCACTGACAACGCCGGATTGCACAATGTTCGGTTGCCCTTTGAGTATGAGAATCTGTTAACTCAGGACATCATCAGCTTTAAACAGCTCCAAGCCTGTCAGGATGCCGCCTTCCGTCACGCTTTCGCCTGGAAATACAAAGAACGCCCAGCTTCAATCCTCAGCAACATTCTTAAACCGGAACTCAATCCTGCCCGGTAGCTGCGCTGAATTCGTCTTCTTATTTGTCTTCTTCATGGGTGGGCATCCTGTCCGCCCTTTTTTTGCCCTTTTAATTTACTCAATACAGAATCCTGCGATCGTCTGCTGAAGCTACTCCTGTCATGCCCCTTACAATTCACTATGAATCAGCCTCCTCAATCGGGTCAGCGGATTGTCGTAGTTGGTACAAGCGGCTCTGGAAAGACGACCTTTGCACAACAGCTTGCTGAACGTCTTCAAATTCCTCATGTTGAACTAGACGCATTGGTCTGGGAAGCCAACTGGACAGAGGCAGACCCAGCAGTCTTTCGATCGAGAGTCGAGCAAGCACTTCAAGGCGATCGATGGGTGGTAGACGGCAACTATAGCAGGGTGCGGGATCTCGTCTGGGGTCGAGCAAACACCTTAATTTGGCTGGACTATTCCTTTCCGGTCACGCTTTACCGTTCTATCAAGCGCACCCTCTACCGCAGCCTCACGCAGCAGGAACTTTGGAGCGGGAATCGCGAGACGATCGGCAAAGCACTGAGCAAGGATTCGATCGTCCTTTGGGTTCTCAAAACCTACTCCCGAAGACGGAAAGAGTATCCCGTTTTATTAAGCCGATCGGAGTACGCTCATCTAGAAAAAATTCGCCTAATGACTCCCAGAGCAACCTCAGAGTGGCTTTCGCAAATTCATCAACAGTCTGAAACCTGTTTATGAGTAATTACTCTCAGCATATTTACAAAAAGCAATAAACCCCCTAGACTATTCATTAAGGCAAGCAAATCAGCGCCTGCCCAAACCTTAAATCGCTTAAAGCACTCATCGAAAATATGACGACTACCTTACAGCGTCGCGACTCCGCGAACCTGTGGGAGCAGTTCTGCACCTGGATCACCTCCACCGACAACCGCCTCTACATCGGCTGGT
>JACJNZ010000046.1 GCA_014695325.1 Cyanobacteria bacterium FACHB-502
AACCTCACAGCAAACTTGGCTTGCGAGAGTGCTAGGCGTTGTCGCGTTTCCCGCACCAGATCTGCTAGCTCTGTTTGACCGATCGTGGGCATAGAGTACGAATATTAAATTGCCTTTCTACTAATACCACATGGTATATCGATCATTCTCTCTTAATAAGACATAAGGAATACCAGGAGCTAGCGGTGCTATTTCTTGCGCTCAATTTGATTGCAGATCCACAGCAGTCGTTGATTGAGTAAGCACTGCCGAAAATGCTTTTTTTAGCAGTGAGTATCCTAACTCCCTGGCTCTCAAAGAAGGTTTCAAACAGCAGGCATGTATCTTTGTAAGCATCAGCAACTAACAAGCGGCAACCTAGGAGTTGCTTCATAACTTCCCCCGTGATTCGCTTCATGGCAGTGGCAAGAGGTCAGCACCTTGCGATGAAAACGCTAGTTGAAATCTCTGAGTCCAAAATACGCTTTTTGATGGATCCAATTTTTCTCACATTGTCTTAAAAACGCAAGGATTACTCAGACTTTCATACATAACTTTTCAAGCAGCGATGTGTCTGCTCATTAGGAACAAGCATTTCTTCAATGGCGCTTAAAACAACAGCCCCTCTAGACTCACCTTCTGATCGAGCTTTCTCTTGCGCTACAACCTGCAAGAGACAACAGTGCAGAGCACCTAGTGCAATTGCAGGATATAGCTATGTTAATTTCGGCTCTTTAAGTCGCTAATCTCACGCTTTTGACTGGTTGGATGGGAAGCCATTCAGTAAGAGCATTGCTGCTCATCTCAAGAAATAGTGTGATGAACAGTTTTATTAAGCCTGAAACATCTGTCGAAAATCTTCCAATTCCTTTGAATCGGGATGTGTTTTTACGCACCTTAATTTGAGAGTTAGCGAGAACACTACAAGAGGTTGTGGGTTTAGAGGAAGCCTCAGGATTTATTAGCGTTGTGAGGCAGAATATGGGGCGGCAGATCGACCAGGACTATAAAGCGGCTCTGCAGGTATCCCATCTTCACGCCAGAGCAGGTCGCTGATGCCCTCGTGGATTTGAAGCGGCGCATCCAGGGAGATTTTTACATTATCGAACAAACAAATGACAGAATTGTCTTAGGAAACCGGGCTTGTCCGTTTGCTGAGAAGGTCATCGACTGCCCTGCCATGTGTATGATGACCTCCAATGTGTTTGGTTCCATTGCAGCCGAGAATGTCGGGTACGCCAAAGTCGAACTGCAAGAGACGATCGCGCTGGGTGCGCTTGAATGTCGAGTGGTCGTTTACCTCAAGCCCACCCCAGAAGCAGAAGCGAGTCCAGGCAGGGAATACTTTAAGGGAGAGTGTGAGGGGTGACGCCCGAGCAGTTTATTGAGTTTACCAGACTGCTACCAGAACCTATGCTCCTGGTGACGGGTCAGGGTCAGCTCCTGGCTGCTAACCCGTCATTCACCCAAATGCTGGGCGGCAACGTCAAATGCTGCAAGGAAAAACGATCTTTGAGGTGGTTACGGACCCCATAGAGAAGGTGAAACAGTACTTGCGCGCTTGCTCAAGCAGCCGAGCCATGGTGCTTGGCTCGTTAACCCTAACAATTAATGAAGGGAAGACTTGCTTGTGTCGTTGTGAAGGGGCTGACCTCCAACCCTGGTCACCCAAATCGCCTGCCCTCATTCTGCTGCGTTTGCACAATAGCGAATCAGCCAGCACTCGATTCATCCTACTGAACAAAAAGATTGATGAATTGGCAAAAGAGATCCGGCTGCGCCAACGAGCGGAAGAAGCGCGTGCTCAACTGCTGGTGCAAGAGCAACAAGCACGTGCAGAGGCTGAGCGGCTAAATCGATTAAAGGACGAGTTCTTATCGACCGTTTCTCATGAGCTACGAACCCCGCAAATGCCATCCTGGGCTGGTCTCACCTCTTACAGACAACGAAGGTAAACGAAGCAAGGCTGCATCGGGCGTTAGAAACGATCGAGCGCAACGCCAGATCTCAAGGGCAGTTGATTAATGATCTGCTTGATATTTCCCGCATCATTACGGGCAAGATTCGCCTCAACGTGCAAACCGTCCAGCTATTGCCAGTGATTGAAGCAGCAATTAATACGGTGCGCCCTGCTGCAAATGCCAAAAACATCCAGCTACAAACGGCGCTTGATCCAACTGCGGGTCCTGTGTTGGGAGATCCTGAGCGGTTACAGCAGGTCGTCTGGAATTTGCTGAGCAATGCGATCAAGTTCACTCCGCAACAAGGACGAATTCAGGTTTGCCTGCAACGCATTAATTCTGATATTAAAATCGTGGTGGTGGATAACGGTCAAGGCATTAGTGCTGAATTCCTGCCCTACGTCTTCGATCGGTTTCGTCAGGCGGATGGTTCTACAACCCGGTCTATTAGTGGGTTAGGGTTGGGTTTAACGATCGTCCGTCAATTAGTGGAATTGCAGGGGGGGACGGTGCAGGCTGAAAGTTCAGGAGAAGGACAGGGTGCTACGTTTACTGTAAAGCTGCCCCTAATGGCAATGATTCCGACAGCGATGGAACCAGAACGGGTACATCCTATGAGCGGAGGCAGTGTGCCGTTTGACGGCTCCCCTCGGCTCGATGGATTGGGAATACTGATGGTGGATGATGACGCGGATATGCGAGAGTTACTGAGCCACATGCTTGAATTGAGTGGGGCAGAAGTCATCGCTGTAGCATCAGCAAACGAAGCAATCTTGGCACTGACTCAATCCTCACCCCTGCCAGATATCTTGATTAGTGACATTGGGATGCCCGACGAGGATGGTTACGCTTTGTTGCGTCGAGTTAGAGCACTGAAACCCGAACAGGGAGGACGAATTCCTGCAATTGCCGCACTGTCAACTATTACTATCCGACTCAACAATCGCCAGAAGCTGCTGGAGCAGTTTTTCGGCTTCTGCACATTTTTTGGGTGTGAGCTTTGCTTTCCTAAGTTTGCTCATTGTGGTTTGCAGTGTCTCCTGGAATTTTGTAGTTGGGTCTGAACCTCGTGCAGAGTGACTAGATTTTGGTTCAAGATACGATCGCACTGCTTCTGCAATTTGCTCCCTTGTCCAGCTAGAGGCAGTCGCCTGCTCCAGTAATACCTGGCGCTGATCTTTATCCGTAATTCGAGCCATCAACTTGCCTGCACTATAAGGTAGCTGCCCAGCTCGAATCGCATTTTGTACGTCCAGAGGCAAATTCAGGAGAGGCAGTCGATGCTGAACAAAAGACTGCCAACTAAATCGTCCCAATCCCTCAAAAGCGTACTCAACCTCCCACAGAACTCGCTCGAACATCACTGCATCATCGCTGTTGTTCATCCACTGGGAAAGTTGTTCGTTCAGTGAGGTCAGCGGGACCATACCCACACCCGTGTGGGAAGCATGGTTCTCTTCACCTCTGCGTTTACGGTGCTGCTGGTGCAGTCGGTATAGCAGCCGCGGAATTTCCGGCGCTGGAACTTGAAGCTGGAGTGCCAGCAATTCAACGATCGCATGAGTCTCCTCAACTGCATTGAGGTCTTCACGGTTCAAGTTTTCAATTAATCGGATCTGAGCAATGTCAACTTCCTTCCACTGCTGCACCTCTTCCGATGTCAGAATACGGGCACGGATTTCACTCAGCCCTGCTGCCTCTGCTGCTAGGTAACGCCGTTCGCCGAATACTAACTCATACCGGAATGGTTCCTGTGCTGCCGGAAGTGGCTTGAGCAGAACAGCTTCCAGCACACCGTACTTCTGCACTGAAGCGGTAAGCTGGGCCATTTTTGCAGCATTAAAAGATTTACGCGGATTCTTATTGCTGCGCTGAATTTGATTAAGCGGAACTTGACACTCATCCGGTGCTAAAACCGGAGCAGAAGCAGGAGCGGGAGAAACATCATAAAGAGAAGACAAGCCACCGAGCGATCGAAGCTCTCGGTAGGGACGTTCAGATTTTGCAGCTTTAACCATCGTGACTATTTAACGAGAGTTGTTTAACGAGAAGATGGGGCAGGATTTTTTATCGACGGGCAGGTTGAGCTTTTGCTGCTTTACTCTTACCCACACGGGTGTGGGTAGCAAGAAGCGAATTTGCAAGATTCTGAATCGATTGCGAAGCAACATGCCGGCGATCATAGACCACCAAAGGTTGTCCGGCTTCTGAGGCATCCGCAAAGGCAGTCGCATTTGGAATGGGGTCAAATACAGTCCCAACCGTCGCAAGCTGTTCCCGCATTGCTTTGAGAACTCGCTGATGCTGACTTTTCGTTTTCGCGTGCTTTGTAGGAATGAAGCCAAAAATACTCAAGTCTGGATTGATCTCACGTCTGACCAGAGCGATCGTCTCCAGCAGTAAGTCAGTCCCAACCCAGGATTTATACTCGGTTTCAACCGGAACTAGCACTCCATTAGAAGCGGTCAGCGCAGATACACTGAGTAGCCCTAAACTTGGTGGGCAGTCAATCAGAATCCAGTCATAGCGATCGCGCAATGGTTCTAACATCGTTGCCAGCTTGCGCTCTCGATTCATAGCGGTGAACAGTTCAAGTTCTGCTTTACCGAGCCGTCGATTGGCAGGAAGAAGATCCATATTGTGAGCAGAGACGATCGCCTGCTCAAGAATTGCGCTCAGAGCTTCCTTGCTGCTGTAATTTCCCATCAGCGTGTCGTACACAGTCACGGGCAAGTCCCAAGGCTCAAATCCCAGAAAAACGGTGAGACTGCCTTGAGGATCAAAATCAACTAATAAAACTCTTTGCCCTGCTTGAGAGAGGGTATATCCTAAGTTCAGCGTTAGCGTTGATTTCGCTACGCCTCCTGCTTGATTGAAGATTGAAGTGATTACTGCCATATCTAACACTGGCGAGTGAATGTCCTCAATCCTACTGGAAAACGAATTGATTAGATCAAGAATTTTACTTTTCCCACGACAGTATCTAAAAAATTTTCTAATTTCTAATAGCTGGGTATGGAAGGAGGAATTAAAGCGACGTTGGCTTGGTTAAGTAGAGTATCGTACCCACACGGGTGTGGGTAGAGAAGGCAGAATCAGGGGTTGTGTCACAAAAACTGGTCAATGGTAAGGCAGACAAGCCCTGTTGTGTCTTCTTGCCCTTTGATGTCTACTCCTGCTCTGTTCAAAGGGCGGCACTTTCTGCCTGAAATCATCCTGCTCAATGTGCGGTGGTATTGGCGCGATGCCTTGAGCTATCGAGACTCAGAGGAGATGATGCAGGAGCGGGGCGTGGAAGTCGATCATTCGACGATCAATCGTTGGGTGCTGAAGTATGCCCTAGAGCTGGACAAACGCATTCGACCCCACCCGAAGTTGATAAACGACTCGTGGAGGGCGGACGAGACGTATATCCATATCAAGGGTGAGTGGAAGTATCTATACCCTTGCTGTTGATTTGGAGGGGAATACCCTTGACTTTATGCTGAGTACAAAGCGCGATGGCAAGGCAGCAGCACGATTTTTCCGTAAGGTGCTCAAAGGTCAGCACACTCAATTTCCACGAGTCATTACAGTGGACAAGAATGCCGCTTCCCCAGCAGCAATAGATGCTCTCAAAGCAGAAGAGACGATCTACTTCGCAGTTACCGCAAGGGTCGACCAAGGGACCCAATTAAGGCAGAGTAAATATTTGAATAACATCGTTGAGCAGGATCATCGAAACATCCAGTGCATCGTGAAGCTTAGGATGGGGTTCAAGTCGTTCAATAGTGCAAGAAGAACGTTGAGCGGGACTGAAGCGATGAGGATGATTCGCAAAGGACAAGTAAAAGGAATCGACCAAGGAGATAGTGTGTCTCAAGTGAAATTTATCGAAGCGATCTTTGGAATTGCTGCTTAAGGGAATGCAAACGTTACCGATCGTTTGTCCTTAACAAGTAATCCAGCCAGGTTGAGAATAATTTTCAATGAATCGGTAATTATCAGTGAAGTAAATTGCAGTAGAAACAAGACTGGCAATCACAATCAGCTTCAGAACGGACTTAGCACCAGCTTTAACGTTCATGTGCTTAGCTCCCTGGATAAAAGGCTTATGGAACTCATCTCAGAACATTTTTAGTTAACGACATCTGTAAAACGAACATAAAGTCACTTCTCAATTAACGCATCCGGTAAACGGCTCCACTCATTCCATGAACCGTCATAGTTGCGAACATTGGGATAGCCCAGCAAATACTTCAAAATAAACCAGGTGTAAGCCGATCGCCCACCAATCGCACAGTAGGGAAAAATCTCCTTATCCGGTGTAATCCCTCTACTAGTAAAGAGTTCCTGCAACTCACTCATCGATTTAAAGGTTCCATCCTCATTGAGTGTGAGGGTATGTTCCAGGTGAATGGCTCCGGGAATGTGTCCGGCTCGTTCTGTTCCTTCAGGCGGTTTCATTAAGAAGTACTCACCTTGGTACTCCTGCATCGTGCGGACATCCAAAATGACTTGGTTGGGGCGATCGATCACAGTTCGCATCTCATCAGCCAGTACTCGCAAATTCGTGTCCAAAGGTTTTGCTTGATATTCAACGGGTGCAAAGGTTGAGAACTCTGTGGCCACAGGACGACCTTCTGCCATCCATTTTTGATGTCCTCCATCCAGCACTCGCACATCAGCATGTCCAAATAGCTTTAGCAACCAAAATATCCAGGCTCCGGTTCCAGGATAGCTGCCATAGGCAACTACGGTTGTTTCGTTAGTGATGCCCGATCGCGAGAGCAATCGTTCAATGTGATTGACATCCAGATTTTGGCCTAAGTTTGGCAGAAGCAAATCAGTCAGGATATTCCAGAAAACTGCACCTGGAATGTGAGCTTCTTTGTAATGGTCTGGAGTCATTTCAACTTCAACAATTCTCACCTTGGGAGCGTGGAGGCGATCGCCCAGCCATTGCGTGTCTACAACAACCTGTGAATCAGCTTTAGAGGTCATGAATCTCTCCTAAGTCGTTGTGTTGTTATCTTTTTTAGGAAAGATAATGTGCCCTACCCGATGAACCAGCGTTGTTGAAGCAGAGAACAGGGAGAATCCGAGTAGAGGATGAAAAATGGCTAGGGAAATTGGTAGAGAGAGTTGCGTATGAATCGTTAGAAATTGCAATCCTAACAAAATCGGTAGGCTGAGGGTTAGCATTCGGATTCTTGGAGACATGGGGATCCAATACACCCAAACTAGAAGAACCAAAGATAATCCACTGTAACCTCGTACAAGCCAGACATGATTATTCCACCAGGCAGGGTTATCGAAATAAGCCAACCCAACCGTTAACACCTGAGCCACCAAACAAAGGTTAAACAGAACGGTAATGGCATAAAAGCCTGTGATAGCGGGTTTTAGAGAAGCTGGAGTATCTTCTGGTGTTGACTTGGCGATCGCATCGAATGAAGGTGTAGAGGGAGCCATAGATCTGTTTGCTCATTGAGAATGAATCAAGTGGTTTGTAGCAACCTTGAAATTAAATTAAACTGGCAATCAACTGTAGACTAGACCTCGATCGAGTACACTTTGCTGTATTGGCTCCCTGACAAGCTGGATAGACATAATGGAAATTCCTTTGCAGCCCTTGTTTCAAGCGATCGCAACAGCACAAGATGAAGCTGAGCTAAGAGGAGCGATGATGGCAAAACTTGGTGAGTACTTTGCCGCTACACGTTGGGGGTTAAGTTTTTTAGACCAGCTTCCTACTGTCGATGAAAATTCGCCATTAATGCTGAAACTAGCATTATCACTTGATTACAACCCTGTGTTGCGTTATCTAGTTCAACGCCATTCGACGGTTCATGAGGAAATGATCTTGCCCCATGGAGTATGGCAATCGATTTGTCCTCGCGCCGATCATGGACATGTCATGGCAGGTCCGATTGTCAATCAGGGGCAGTTATAGCTTTACGGAAAAACGTTCGGACAATGTTTGAAGGCAGCATCGACACAAACGCGAAAACTGTCAAACTCGTCCCAGCGTTGGCGCATCCAATTCTTGAGCACGAACCAC
>JACJNZ010000047.1 GCA_014695325.1 Cyanobacteria bacterium FACHB-502
AAAGCCAGGGTCAATTGGAGATTTTCCAGTGCAGGTGCGCGCATTCGGTTAGGGCATCTCTATCCTAAATTAAAGCATGCTAACTAGGCAAAGTTTATTTGGTGAACTACTAGTTCCGAAGAGGCAATTCTATGACTGTCCCCACTCAAACGTCTCGAACCGTTGCCGGAGTAATCAACAGCGTTGAAACACACGAAGGGGCCGGATTTCTTGTACGTCGGCCCTTTCCCAAAAGTAGCTTCTCTGAATTTGACCCGTTTCTCCTCCTCGACGAGTTGGGTCCGATTAATCTAAAGCCGGGTCAGGCAAAAGGTGCACCCGATCATCCGCACCGGGGCTTTGAAACCGTCAGCTATGTCTTGGATGGACGGTTAGAACACAAAGATTCTGCGGGGCACGCCGGGCTACTAAATCCAGGTGACGTCCAGTGGATGACAGCAGGTGCCGGGGTCGTGCATTCCGAGATGCCGGAGTCAATGTTTACCCAAACTGGTGGACGGCTCCACGGCATTCAATTATGGGTCAATCTGCCACAACAAGACAAAATGATGCCACCCCGCTATCAGGAAATTCCAGCGGCTCACATTCCGGTCGCTCAAACCGAAGATGGGTCTGTAACGGTGCGGGTGATTGCGGGAGAAGCGTTAGGGGCAAAAGCCGTAATTCAGACGCGCACGCCGATAACTTACCTCCACTTCACACTGCAACCAGGGGCAACGATGATCCAGCCTGTACCAAAAGAGTACAACGCCTTTGTCTATGTACTGGAGGGGTCTGGGTTGTTTGGGACAGAGCCAGCGCCTGGTGATGATGGGCAGATGGTGCTCTTTTCTCAAGATGGAGAAGATGTGGCGATCTCCAACCCTGCTGATGCTCAGCGCCCTCTAGATCTTCTGCTGATTGCAGGCGTACCCCTTAACGAACCAGTCGTGCGCTACGGTCCGTTTGTCATGAACACTGAAGCTGAAATTACCCAAGCGATCAACGACTACCAGGAAGGAAGGATGGGACGGATTGATGCTTAACACATCTGAATATCAGATTAGTCAACATCAACGCTTGAGTGAGTTACGAATCAAACTACTGCATCTGCACAAGCTTTTACTAGAGACTGAGCGTCTTACCTATGAGCAAGTTCGAGGGCAAGTTTCTAGAGGTGAATTGCTACAACTGGTGATTAGTCATGAGCAGTTTGCCTGGTTGCATCGACTCTCAGCATTGATTATCCAAATCGATGAGTTGCTTCATGCCGATGAATCTGTTACATCAGAGGCAATTGAAGCGATCGACAGTGACATTCGTACACTGCTCAGCCCCGACGAATTGGGCGATGATTTTGCTATGAAGTATAATACGGCGCTTCAACGCCACCCCGATGTCGTGTTAGCTCATGCAGATGTCATGATGTTGCTGACCTCTGACAGTATTTAACCTCCAAAATTCACAGATTCTGAACTTGCTCCGATTGTGTAATTGCAAACCTCCTTGCTTTTCTCCAAAGCACCTATGAGGCAGCAGCCAATTTAGGACATTGGGATCGAGTAGCCCTGGAGCGTTCCCCAACCGTGTAAGGCTAACAAATTGCAAATCGCTGAAGCGGATGGACTAGCGACCTTGATACAAAGTTTGAGGCATCCGCTGCCACTTAGAGATACTGAATGGATAGTGGATAACCGGACACTATTTTTACAAACGGCAGTTATACAACGCGGTAAGCAAACAAGGAGCATACCCAAAAATGGTTAAAAGTAGGTTAGAAGCATTCAGTGATGGGGTAATTGCTATTATTATCACCATTATGGTACTGGAGTTAAAAATACCTCATGAGTCAGATTTAGCTGCACTACGTCCGTTGATCCCAATCTTTCTAAGCTATGTGTTGAGTTTCGTGCATGTTGGTATTTACTGGAACAATCACCATCACCTGTTTCAGGCAGTCCGACAAGTGAATGGTTCAACTTTGTGGGCAAACCTACATTTGTTGTTCTGGTTATCATTATTTCCCTTTGTCACCACATGGATGGGTGAAAATCACTTTGCTGCCTTGCCTGTGGCGCTTTATGGTGTGGTTCTATTGTTGGCTGCGATCGCCTACTTCACTCTGACTCGCACACTTGTTTTTCACCACGGTCAAGATTCCACACTTGCAACCGCTCTTGGTCGGAATTTTAAAGGCAAGTCATCGGTATTGATTTATGCAGTTACAATTCCACTTGCTTTTGCAATCCCTTGGCTTGCATGTGCATTATACGTTCTGGTTGCAGTTCTGTGGCTCATTCCCGATCGTCGTATCGAAAAGGCGTTGAACTCATAAAGTTCCATTTTTGATGCAACAAAAACCAGCTAACAAACCCTCTGCACCAGCACGAATATAGGTTGTTGGTCACAGACAAAGGTGATCTGAATCCGGTGCGCGGGACCATTATGCCGCTTAAACCTAAGACGGGAATGTGGCTGGTTCTCGTACTGCGACATCTGGCGCTTTCGCGGCAACAAGATTGTCGAATTAAGAGCTTTCGTAATCCCAGCCGAAGTCAAGGCTGAAACCAGCAATGCAGGGTAAATCATTTGCAAAAGTCAGGATGTATTCCCATGAAAAACGCAACTTATGTGGAGGCTGCTCGGTGGGGTAAGTATCGGGGGTGGCGGTATGTTCTGGGTCTAGTGGTCATTCTCTTTGCGTGGCTGGTGGTCGGGACTGGTGCCAGCGTACTCGTCGCGATCGCGTTTAGCGG
>JACJNZ010000048.1 GCA_014695325.1 Cyanobacteria bacterium FACHB-502
GTGGTTCGTGCTCAAGAATTGGATGCGTCAACGCTGGGATGAATTTGATAGCTTTCGCGATTGTGTCGATGCTGCCTTCAACCATTGTTCGAACGTGTATCCGTAAAGCTATAGCTTGAAGAATACTCATTCGGGTTGTCGCATTTCAACCGTTCCAATTTTTACAGTCTTTGTCTTCCTGAGGAAGTCAGGGATTGGCTTTAGGTTGCTCCCTGACTTCGTAGCAGTCTTGAGCCTGCTCAACGTCTTTTAGGGTCGAGCTGCAAGCCCTTTAAAGCTGAGCGCGGTTTGATTATCGCGGACATCACCAAATAAATTTGCTGTGCCCGTCGTCAGGTTAACGCCGTACAGCGATGCGTTAGAAAGTGCATAGGCAGTGTTGGTTGCGGGGGCAGTTGCGCTGGCAGGCTGGCTGACAATATCAAAACCCGCGTTCCCGCTGAAGTCAACGCCTAGTGCTCCGACGCGAGTTTGCGTTCCGGCATTAGGCGGATTTTGAATGAACAGTTCATCGGTGGTGGTGTTGATGGTGAATTGCGTGGTGGCGGCGGGTGGCGTGATCGGGGCTACGCCTGTGAAACTGTTGATGTAGGCGGTTGCTGCGATCGAGTTCGTCGCGCCGTTCAAGTTGCCATCGGGCTGAATGCCGTCCAGGGGGTTTAGATTGCTATCCACAACGGCTCCGGTATCTGGCACTAAGCGCAGATTTTGTCCGGCATCGCTCACTACCCGAATGCGATCGACCGACGGATTAAAGTCGAAACCAAAATTCGTGCCGCTCAGCGGAATTGCAAAAGGCTGGGCGTTCACGGCAGTGGCGGCTCCAGTGGCAGGATCAATGCGGTAGAGGCGGCTGGTACTACCCAAGCCAAACAGTTGACCATTCAGCGGACGAAAATCGATGCCCAGCAGGTTTTCCCCTGTTTGCAATCCGGTAACGCTGACTCTTCTAACGTTTGACAGGTTGTCGTTATTAAAAAATGCCAGATTATTGTCAGTGGTTAAGCCCACGAACTTCGCGGTTGCCGGATCAGGCGCAGCAAGCGGACTGGTAGACAATCTGAGACGGTAGCGCGTTTCACCGTCGCGAAGCGTGGTTTTAAGGAAGTAGCGACCTCGCTCCAGAATCGTGTTGATGGGTTGAGACTGCTGAGCTGTGTTTTGCGAAAAGCCGATGCGCTGACGATCGCGATTGAACAGTGCCAGGTTTACATCGCTTTTGAGTCCACGCAAAACGCCCTGCAAGCTGCTGCGAGTGGTCACCCGAAAGCTAAAAAAATCAACTCTGTCACCCTGATTAGCTGAATCACGAATTACCTGCTGTCCCTGCAACACGCCGAGATTTTGCGCCCGGTTGAAGCTGTTATTTGAAGCCATGATTCAATACTCCGATCAATTTAATTAGACTGGACAAATTAGATTGGACAAACTCAGTACGCGCAGAACAATCAAGTGGATGCACCTGGGTTAGAAAAGAACCGCGCTTTGCTCTGGGAAAAGGTTTGAAAAGTCATCATCATGACCCAAACTGCCTCCTTGCCCCCAATGATGAGGAAACCAAACTATTGCTCAGGTTCAAAGTCCCTTAGTTTTGAGGAACTTAGGGGGTAACACAGCACTTTCAATGCTTCTCAAACAACTTCTTTGCAGGCGTAAATCACTTCAGATCACTCTTTAGATAGGTGAACGATCGCCGTTTTTCTGCTAGCTAAATCGCAAAAAGTGAGTAGTTGTTTGGGTACAATACGGCTACTGTGCTGTGAAAGAACCCATGTCTGAAGCCGATCGTTTTTTGCCGGAGTGTCGCGTTTGTCAGTTCTATACCTGCAATGTTCATTTGCGCTGTGCGGTTCATCCGTCGGGTGTAGAGTCCGAGCAGTGCCTTGATTTCACCCTTTATCAGCCTTCTGTCCATTCGCCTCGTTCGATTGAGGTTTATCCCGCGCAGAAGGATGCTAAGCAAAGAAAGAAGTCAGCGTGATCTGTGAAGTGATGGGGTGATAAGCCGTGTGGTCTCCCCTCCTGTGCCTGGGAAAATAGCGAGGGAAATTTAGAGCAGTCCTCAAGCACTGAACCGATTACCCTAGATAGGGAAGTGCTTTGCATTGCCTCATGACCCTGAGAAAATTTTTGGCTCTCGTCGCAGGTGGTTTTCTATTTGTTTATTTGCTATTTCTGGCTGGCTCAACGATTCCCAGGCAGTGGACCCAACAGTGGAATTATCATTCTCAGGAAAATTCTCCGGTGAATTCTCAGATCAATTCCCAGTCAAGCTGTCAATATAAAGTTTGCGCTGCGCGGTTTGGCATTCACACCAATATCATTATCCCTGTCTCCAACGGTGCTTATAACTGGCAGAATGATTTGACGCTGCCGTTAACGCAAGAGCAGTATTTAGGGTTTGGCTGGGGTGAGCGCGACTGGTACTTGAATCCACCTCCTGATAATTCGCTCGACTATTACTTCAAGGGTTCTCGATCGCTTTTATTGCCAAACGCCGCCGCCCTTCGAGTTCAAAGACACGATCGGTTTCCGAGCCATTTCGAAATTCGCTGTGGTGGCGTTGATCGATCGCATTATCTTGCATTAATTGAGTATATTCAGCGATCGTTTCAGCGTTCCGCCGGAAGGCGAATTCAAATCCGCGCAGATCCGCAGGCGGGTACTGCTTTTTATGAGGCAACAGGACGGTATTCTTTTCTGCATAACAGCAATCACTGGACGGCAGAAGGACTCCGCACTGCGAAGATTAATACACCCCTGTGGGCAGGCTTCTCGCAGGCAGTTATGCGCCAGATTAAGCCGACCTGTTAACTAGGTTTGGCGCGGCAGAATCGCGAGATGCCAGCATCGTTCAGTCGTTGAAGTTTCCAATGTAAACCCTCTGGTACTTCTCAAATCCTTTGTAAGAACCTATTCTTAGTGCAGAAAACATCACGGGCAGTGCAACGACGCTAACCCATGCTGTGAGCTGCCTCGCCTTCGATTGTTATCCGTCTGAGGCAGTTGAGTTTCTCTGTAATGCCGATGAATGACCCGATCGCTGTACTGCTGATTGATGACCAGGCAATTATCGCGGAAGCGGTGCAGAAAATGTTGGCGGCTGAAACCGATATTACCTTTCACTACTGTGCTGATCCGCTTCAGGCGATCAAGGTGGCACAGTCCTTTCAGCCGACCGTGATTCTGCAAGATCTGGTGATGCCGCAAATGGATGGTTTGCTGCTGGTGCGATTGCTGCGATCGTCCGATACACCAACGTATCAAATTCCACTGATTGTGTTATCAAGCAAGGAAGATCCGGTGATCAAGGCGCAGGCGTTTGAGTATGGCGCAAATGATTATCTGGTGAAATTGCCCGATCGTGTTGAGCTGCTTGCCCGAATTCGCTACCACTCCAGGGCATACAATAACCTGCTAAAGCGACAGGAAGCCGAGGCGCAGCTTCGGGAAGAAAACGAGCAGCAGGCACTCTACATTCAGCAGGTCAACAAAATCACCGATGCTGCCTTTGCCGTTGAGCAAGACATCTTTGAGGAAGGACATTTGGCAGAAGTCGCCGATCGCCAGGATGAGCTGGGGCAATTGGCGCGGGTGTTTACTCAGATGGTGAAAACCGTCAAAGTGCGGGAAGCAGAGCTAGAGCGGCTAAAAGATTCTCTGGCGCGATTTTTCCCGGGGGAGTATCTGCGATTTCTGCGTAAAGACAGCGTGATCGATGTGCAGCTTGGCGATTTTGTCAGCAAGATTATGGCGGTGATGTTTAGCGATATTCGCGCGTTCACCACCATTTCTGAAAGTATGAGTCCACGCGAAAACTTTGACTTTATCAACGCTTATTTAAAGCGAGTCAGTCCCGAAATTCGCAATCACTACGGCATTATTGTGAAATTTTTGGGAGATGGCATGATGGCAGTTTTTCCTGACGGCGCAGATGATGCGATCGCTGCTGGAATTGCCAAACATCGGCGTGTGCAGGAATACAATGAGCAGCGGCAGGCAAGGGGCAAGCTGCCGATTCAGGTTGGCATTGGCGTTCATGTGGGACCGATGATGCTGGGCATGGTGGGGGAAAGCAATCGAATTCAGGGCGACGCTTTTTCGGACAACGTGAATCTGACCGCCCGACTGGAAGGACTAACCAAGGTTTACGGCAGTGCCCTACTAATCAGCGGGCAAACGATCGAGCACCTCAGCACGCCTGAAGCCTACCAGTTTCGCTTTCTGGCAAATACGCTGGTTAAAGGACGCACCGAACCGATCGCCGTCTACGAAGTGCTCGATGCCGAAACGGAAGCAATTCGCGAGCTAAAACTGCAAACGCTGCCTCAGTTCGAGCAGGGGATTCAACACTACCGCGATCGTGCCTTTATCGATGCCAGAGCTTGCTTTGAACAGGTACTCGCCGTTCATCCTGACGATCAAACTGCCAAACTGTACTGCGATCGAATCGAACGGTTACTCTCCGAAGGCGTTCCCGAAGACTGGAACGATGCCTGGTCGATCATTCCCCAATCGTAATCACCACTTTTCCCACCGTGCGTTCCGTTTCGCCTTGCTGATGCGCCGCTACCGTTTCAGCCAGAGGATAGGTGCGATCGATAACCGAGCGAATGTGTCCCGCTTCAATCTGCTGCTTCAGAAATTCCAGATCAACGGCATTCGATTTCAGCAAAATTACTTTGTACTTGGGTCCAGGCAAAAATGCCGTGAAAAAGCTTTGCACATAGTTTGCCGGATAGGGCTGCGTCGTCACGTAATAGCCATTGGGCTGCAAAACTCGCTTACAGTCATCAAACGATCGATTCCCCACCGCATCAAACACGACATCGTATTTCGTCGCGTCCTGAGTAAAATCCTGCTGCTGATAGTTAATGACTCGATCGCATCCCAAACTCTTCACTAAATCAGCATTTCGGGCACTGCAAACCCCCACAATCGAAGAGGCTCCTAACACTTTGGCAATCTGCACCGCATAGGTTCCCACACCGCCCGATGCACCGTTGATCAACACTCGCTGTCCTGCCGCAAAATGCCCTTCATCTCGTAACGCTTGCAGTGCAGTCAGTCCCGCTAAAGGTACAGCCGCCGCTTCTTCGTCGCTCATATTCGCGGGTTTGTGCGCCGCCACTCTCTCTGCTACTGCTGCGTATTCCGCATAAGCTCCACCTGCCAACTGATCGAGCCGCGCATAAATCCTGTCTCCAACGCGAAATCGAGTCACTTGACTGCCCACTTCCACGACTTCCCCCGCCACATCAAAGCCCAAAATTAACGGAAACTGATAGCCCGTCAGGAACTGCAGCAATCCTTTTCTGATTTTCCAGTCGATCGGATTCACGCTGCTGGCATAAACCCTAACCAGTATTTGATCAGCTTTAATCACAGGTTTATCAACATCGGCATAGCGCAATACGTCAGGAGAACCGTAGCGATCGATCACAGCTGCTTTCATCACTCATACTCCAGATACATAACAACGCTTGAGCAGGACAAGTTCTACCCAAAACGATCGGATGCGATCGCCAATAGACTCGCTCTATCTGCACCTACAGTCAATTGCAGTCTTTCTGAAGGGTAATCGCAATCTCTAGAGATAGATTTTGGATGACAGAATTCGTTTTGGAGTGAACGGCAATTGAATAAGTTTATGGATAGATGAAGAGAATACTCAGGAAGCTTTCTAGTTCGGGTTCAGCCTTTAATCTACGATTGCCACCAACATCGACGATTAGAATCATTCTTTCATTCTTCTTAACTCGCTCTTAAGAACGATTGCAGAACAAGCCATAATTTACACCATAAAATCAATTGGCTTCTATCGTTTATTGGCGTTTACTTGGGTCTGCTGCTATGCCAACAGTCTATGGAAATCTTCAGGGCATTCGATCGGCTCAGCTCAAGCAAATTGAGGCATTGTACGATCAGCGTCAGTTGGGCGATCGGGTTTGCACGATTGAGTTTGCTCGGCAGTTGGCGCAGCTCAGCAGCACGATTCATCATCCGATTTGTGTCTATTTGAATCGGCGGGGGCAGGTGATTCGGATTGGGATTGGCACACCGCTTCAAACTCAACTTCCCCAAAGTGAACTGCCCCGGCAAGGCGGCGATCGGCTGAGCGGCATTCGCTGTGTTTCGGTGATGTCTCATGCGCCCGACCGTGGCAGTCTGGTAGCGATGCTGAAGCAGCGATGGGATGCGCTGGCAGTGTTGGTGATTCCCGAAGGAAAACGGCAGAAAGCGGCTGAAATTCAAGAGACTTATCTGGTGCATTTGATTCCCGATTTTGACCAGCCCTGGACAGTTTCAGAGCCAATGCCGCTCGATGAATTGACCAATCTGGAACTGGATGATCTGATTTACGACTGGGAAAAAGATCTGGGCGAATCCGGTTTCGAGCTGGATCAGTTTCAGGCTCCCTCGGATCACGATCGCGTGCTTCTGGTGGGTTTGATGACTGACGGCATGACGGCACAGCAGTTTGAAGAGGGCATGACCGAGCTGCGGCGATTGGTGGATACAGCAGGTGGTGAAGTGATTGGCGTGATTGAACAGCGACGCGGCACTCCCCATCCGCAAACGGTCGTTGGTCAGGGCAAGGTCGAGGAAATTGCGCTTCAGGTGCAAACGCAGGGCGCAAATCTGGTGGTGTTCGATCGCGATATTTCTCCTTCCCAGGCGCGAAATCTGGAGGAGCAAATCGGGGTGCGGGTGGTCGATCGCACCGAAATTATTCTGGATATCTTTGCCCAGCGTGCCCAATCCCAGGCAGGGAAACTTCAGGTGGAACTGGCTCAGCTCGAATATCGGCTGCCGCGGCTGCGGGGACAGGGACGGGGTTTATCGCGACTGGGCGCAGGTATCGGCACACGAGGACCGGGAGAAACCAAGCTCGAAAGCGAACGACGCACAATCCAGCGACGGATTCAGCTTTTGCAGCAGGAAGTCAATCAGCTTCAGGCACACCGATCGCGCCTCCGGCAGCAGCGACAGCAGCAGCAAATCCCGGTTGTGGGACTGGTGGGCTATACCAACGCAGGCAAATCTACCCTGCTGAATGTGCTGACCCAGGCAGAGGTCTACGCCGCCGATCAGCTTTTTGCCACGCTTGACCCCACCACGCGCCGCCTGACGATCGCTGATGACATGAATGCAGCGAGAAAAGAAATTCTGCTTACCGATACGGTCGGCTTTATTCATCACCTACCGCCTGCCCTGATGGATGCCTTTCGCGCCACGTTGGAAGAAGTCACCGAAGCCGACGCGCTAGTGCATCTGGTGGATCTGTCTCATCCTGCCTGGGCAAGCCATATCAAATCGGTGGAAACGGTGCTGGATGACTTGCCTGCAACGCCGCCTACCGCACTGCTGGCATTCAACAAAATCGATCACGTTCCCCCCGAAGTGCTGACGCAGGTCAGGCAGGACTATCCCGACGCCGTGTTTATTTCTGCCACCGAGCGGCTGGGACTCGATCGCCTGAAGCAGGAGATCCTGAAGCTGCTGGGGATTTCGGTGCAGCCTGGAGAAGTGGAAGTGGGTTAAGGGCAACGGTGCCCGATCAAACGTCCTGCTTGCCCATTCCCGCATTTTGTGGCAAGTTGCGATCGGTGCTGTTTTGCGGTCATCGCTTATGTTTCGCCTTCCCCGCTTTCCTGCTTTCCTGCTGTCGTTCTGCCTGCCCTTTTTGTTGCTCAGTGCGATCGTCTTGCTCACAGGCTGTAGTTTGCCGCAAATCAAAGCAGAAGATCGGCTATTCTTACCGCTGAGCCTGGACTTTCTGGGAGAATACCGCCTGCCAAAAGCAGATTTTGAGAATGCGCCGATCGGCGGTTTGTCGGGCATCGCCTACGATCGTCAGCGCGATCGGTTTTATGCTGTGTCGGACGATCGCAGTGAGCGTGCCCCTGCCCGGTTTTACACGCTAAAGCTTGACATTGGCATATCTGGAGTGGCAGAAGATGCAGAAACCAGCGGGGCAATTGGCATTCGATCGGTAGAAATTGAGCAGGTCACAACCCTCAAAGGCGAAGACAATCAGCCCTATGCAGAAGGCACGATCGACTCGGAAGGCATTGCCCTCTCGCCTCGCCGTACGCTTTTTATCACCAGTGAAGGCGTTACCCCGGCAAAGATCCCGCCCTTTATTAATGAATTTGAGCTCGAAAGCGGTAACTGGCGCAGTCGGCTTGCTGTCCCCAAGCGGTTTCTGCCCCCAGAGGAAGAGGGACAGCTTCTGGGTGTGCAGAATAATCGCGGCTTCGAGGCCCTCACAATTAATGCGGGCGGTGCAGCTCCCAACTCAACTGAACCCTATCGCCTCTTTACCGCAACCGAAGCCCCGATCACCCAGGATCTTCCTCTTGCAGATGCAGATAACAGCAGCACAAATCCTCCCGCCCAACAGCCGCTTCGCTTTCTGCACTATCTGGTCGGCGATGAGCTGCCCCTCTTGCTCGCAGAACACCTTTACCTGATTGATCCACCCCCCTCTGGAGCCACTGAAAATGGACTGGTCGAACTGATTAGCCTTGATCAGGGCGGGCACTTTCTCAGTCTGGAGCGATCGTTTGGCGCATCAGTGGGAGTGGGGGCAAAGCTCTATGAGCTGGCGATCGGCGGCGCAACTGATACTTCCAGCATTCCTTACCTTCAGGGCAATATCACCGGAATCGTGCCGATTGCAAAACGGCTGCTGCTCGACTTGAGTGAGCTTAATATTCCCCTGGACAATGTGGAAGGAATGACGATTGGACCCCAGCTCCCAGATGGCTCCCAAAGCTTGATCCTTATCAGCGACGATAACTTTAACTCGCTCCAGGTGACTCAGCTTTTACTGTTTCGGTTAAAGAATAGTCGATGAATCCCTCGATCGCATCAAGCACGCTCCCGATAGGCTGATCTTTATGGACTTGATCTTGATGTGCTGCTCTTTGCCTGGCTGCGATTCCAGACACGGGTGCTAACCTTGCAGTTTGCGCTGCGTACTCTTAAACCGGATGTATTCCGAAGCGAATGCCAGCAGACCAGACGCCAGAATCAGAATCACGCTCAGGGCATTGATATCGGGTTTAACCCCAGTCCTGACGCGGCTAAAGATTTCCATTGGCAGGGTGTTTGCGCCGCCTCCTGCAGTAAAGCTTGAAATTAACAGGTCGTCCATGCTTAGCACAAATGCCAGCAGACAGCCCGACAGCACGGCGGGCATCAGTTCGGGCAGCAGCACTTTGAGAAATGCCTGAGTCGGCGTTGCGCCCAGATCGAGAGCGGCTTCTTCCAAAAACGGATTGAGACCGGATAGACGAGTGGAGACGACGACTGCAATATACGCCAGACAGAAGACAACGTGAGCCGCTGTGATAGTCCAAATGCTGAGGGGAATGCCGACATAAACGAGGAAGACCAGCGTGGCAACGGCAATCGCAATATCAGGAATAATCAGCGGCAGGTAAGACGCGCCTCGATAGAGTCCTTTGCCGGGAAAGCGAAACTTGGCTAAGCCGACTGCCATCAGCGTCCCCAGTACCGCCGAAATTGCCACCGCAGCCAGGGCAACGGTGAGACTATCGCCCAGCGCGGAGAGAATCCGTCTATCGTTGATCAGGCTGCTGTACCACCGCAGGCTAAAGCCGCCCCAGTTTGAGCTAAACCGTGACGCATTAAAGCTGTAAAACGCTAGCACCAGAATCGGAAAATACATAAATCCGTACATCAGCACGGAAAATACCATTTGCCAGGAAAAACGGAGCTTGGCTTTGGGCGATTGCGGCACAGAATCATCCTCCACGGGCGGCACAGCTTGGGCGGTTTCCATTGGCATGGTCAGACGGCATCTCGATCGCCATATTTAATCAAAAGTGCGATCGACACGCTCACGGCAAAAATTAAAATCATGCTGAGGCTAGAACCGAGTCCCCAGTTGCGAGTTGCGCCAAGAAACTGGTTGAAAATAAACCGGGAGATCGTCATATTCGACGCACCGCCCAGCAGTTCCGGCACGACAAAATCTCCCAGGCTGGCAATAAACACCAGCAGCCCACCTGCCGCGATACCGGGAAGCGTTTGGGGCACTGTGATCCTGAGAAATGCCTGGCTTGGCGTTGCGCCCAGGTCGGAAGCTGCTTCCAGCAATCGTTTGTCTAACTTTTCCAGCGAGGCATACAGAATCAGCACCATGTAGGGCAAAAAGCTATACGCCATGCCGATAAACACCGCCGGACTCTGGTTTAGCCAGTCCTGTCCCGGAATGCCGATCGCCCCCAAAATAGAGTTGAGCAGTCCAGTCGGTCGCAAAATGGTAATCCAGGCGTAAGCCCGCAGCAGTGAAGAAGTCCATAGCGGCAGCACAAACCCGACCAGCAGCAGATTTCGCCATCGCGCCGGAGCCATGACCGCAATCCAATACGCCACCGGAAAGCCGAGCACCAGCGTCAGCAGTGTAGAACCCGTCGCAAAGTAAAGCGATCGTCCGATGACCCGCAGATAAGGATTGCCGATCGCCTCGGTTGCAGAGCTGCGTGGCAGCAGGATTTCCAGATAGTTGCCAATGCCATAGCCCCCCGCAGGTTGCCCCAGGCGAAATCCCGGAATCAGGCTCAGCTCCAGAATCAGCAGCGTTGGTAATACCAGCAGCACCAGTAGCCACAGTCCCGGAGGAGCCAGTAATACCAGGGGCTGCACTAATTTACTGAATCTGCGTCGCCAGGACGCCTGAGAAGGCTTTTCAGGCAGGGCAGAAGGAACCGGAGGAGTAGTGGTCGACATCGCGGCAAACCTGAAAGAACCTGAAAGAACCTCAAAAGAACAGCCTGCAACAAATACTACGCGCTGGTGAGCTGAGTCCAGTATTTGTCGTACAGGTCGGTTGCCTGGGTAGGAACGGGCGTGATGCCTTCGCACTTGGTAAGCACGCTCTCCGAGGGATACAGATTGCTGTTGTTTTTGGAGTTGGTCGGCAGCTTCTCAAAGGCGGCTTTGTTGGGCGTGGCAAAGTTGAGTCGTTCGACCAGGTTCGCGGCATTTGCTGGATCGAGCATAAAGTTCATCCATTCATAGGCAGCGTCCGGGTTGGGAGCCGATTTGGGAATCACCATCGTATCCGTCCAGATCGAAGTGCCCGATCGCGGAATTACATACTTCAGGCTAGGCTGTTCTTCAATCAGTGAAATTGCGTCCGACGAATATGCCATCGATACCGAAAGATCGCCGCTTGCCAACTGATCTTCCCAGCCGTTCGTTAAGAAAGACGCGATCGCAGGTTTGAGTTCAACCAGTTTGCGGTATGCCTGCTCGATTTGCTTCGGGTCTTTAGAGTTGTAGGAAAAGCCGAGCGATCGCAGCGTCGCGCCCATCACTTCCCGCACGTCATTAATGAGCGTCACTCGTCGCGTCAGCGATCCCTTGTTTTGCCAAAGGAAGTTCCAGTCGGTGATAGTTTTGCCGTTGAGTCTTGCCGGATCGTAAATCAGTCCGGTGGTTCCCCAGGTTGCCGGAACGCTGTGAGCATTGTTGGGGTCGTATGTCGGATTGCTCCACTTCGGGTTTAGGTTGCTCAGTCCAGGAAGGCGCGATCGATCGAGTTCGGTCAGCAGCCCTTTGTCCTTCATCTCGACCACCATGTAGTCCGAGGGAAAAATGATGCTGTAGGCATTGGCTCCGCCTGCCTCGACTTTTGCCAGCATCGCTTCGTTCGAGTCAAAAATATCGACAACGGTGCGAATTCCAGTTTTTGCCTCGAAGTTCTTCAGCAGTTCATCGTCGGTATAGTTTGCCCAGGTAAACACATGAAGCGTTTTAGCGTTTTCCCCAGAGCTGGGACTGGCGGCGGGACTGTTTCCGGCAGAAGGATTCGACAGGTTACGGGCGCAGTTTGATAGCACCACCCCCGAAGCAGCAGCCGTTAGAGTTTGTAAAAATCGTCTTCGGGAGGTTCCAGAAAACAATCGACCGTCAGGGTGGTTTGAGTGAGAATGGGTTGGCGGCATGGTTTCTTCCTACTGCGGTAAGGGTGCAACGGGAAAACGTACATAAAACAGCATACGCGAATCGTTTGCAGTCGGCTTTCCCGGGGGACGATCGAGCAGACCTAAATCATTCAATCAGGTGCTCCCTAGGCAGGCAACGCCAGACAATCAGCAGCAGACCAGTACACCTTAACCGAACTGTGCAGATCCAGAGGTCGATCGCTGCGGTTGGGCAACAGTACGGTAATACGATCGCCTGTCGCGAGCTCCACGAGATAGTGAACGTGGGTTCCCAAGTACATGATGTGGCGCAGTTTGCCTTCATAGGCATTGGTTGAGGCGTTGATCAGATCGCCGCTGTTGGGCGAGCCAACATGGATTTTTTCGGGACGAACGCTGACCATCACGTCGGTGGGCGGGTTTTGCTGCCAGGCATCTTGTGGCTTCACCATCACGCGTAGCCCTTTATCAGTCACCACTTGCAGCATTTCCGGATAAATGGTTTCGACCCGCGCCTGAAACAGGTTGGTATCGCCAATAAAATCTGCCACAAAGGGCGTTTGCGGCATTTCATAAATCTCGCTGGGGCTGCCCACCTGCTCTAATCTGCCTGCATTCATCACAGCAATGCGATCGGATAAGCTTAGTGCTTCTTCCTGATCGTGTGTCACCATCACAAACGTCACGCCGAGTTCCTGGTGCAGATTCGACAGTTCCACCTGCATTTCTTTCCGCAGCTTCAAATCGAGCGCGCCCAATGGCTCATCGAGCAAGACTACGGTCGGGCGATTCACTAGGGCACGAGCAAGGGCGACGCGCTGCTGTTGCCCACCCGAAAGTTGAGCCGGATAGCGACGGGCAAAGGATTCCATTTTTACAAGCTGCAAGGCTTCTCCGACGCGCTGCTGCACCTCCGATCGGCTGCAATTCTTAATGCGTAAGCCAAAGGCAATGTTGTCAGCCACCGTCATGTGGTTGAATAGGGCATAGCTCTGAAAGACAGTGTTCACGGGTCGCTTATAGGGAGGTACATTGGTCATCAGTTCGCCCCGGATGTACACTTCTCCCCCGGTGGGTTCTTCAAACCCGGCGATGATCCGAAGTGTAGTAGTTTTGCCGCAGCCCGATGGACCCAAAATGCTGAAAAATTCACCCTGCCGAATGCTCAGATCAATGCCGCGAACGGCAGTTTCCCCGTTATAAACTTTGAACACCTTTCGCAGTTCAACGTCCAGCTTGGTTTCGGTCTGGGAAGCATTCCGGTCTTGAGCAACGGTCTGGGACATAATTGGCAAATTTCCTTTTCCAGCTAGTATTTCACCCGTTTGTCACTTAACTTGTGTTTTGAGCAGCACAGTTAAACTAAATTCTGGTTAACAAACTTTTAACCCGTCCGTTTCAAGCAAACTTCTCTGAATCAATCTTGATTAACCGATCGCAATTCTCTGGTCAATCCGTTTTGAAGGATTTTTCCTGGGAAACCTATCCCTAAGCGATCGCTCTAGCACCTAGCGTTTCTTGCGCAATTACCCCGTTGCAAATTTAGCCGTTGCAAATTCAATAGCAGAACAAAACTAGACCCCGGTTCGCTTGTCCCCTAGCATAGCTTAAGTGCCGTCCACCTCTATTCCGCCACGTCTATTCCGATTATGAATCGATCGCCTTTGATTGCATCCAGCCCCAATTCTCGACAGAATGCCCGCTCAGTGGGGCGACACTATCAGTCGGTGATTGTGATGCTGTTCGTCAGTTTGATTCTGGTCGGTGGAATTGGGACTCGTCTGGTTTATCTCCAGCTTTTTCAAGGCGAACGCAACCGCCAGCTTGCCGACAATAACCGGATTCGCCTGATTCCTCGCCAGCCCGAACGTGGCAAAATTTTGGATCGCCGAGGCCGAATTCTGGCAGGCAGCCGTCTTTCCTATGCGGTGTTTCTGTGGCCGATCTCAAATTCTAAGCAGCAGTGGTCGGTGATTGTGCCGCGTCTGGCAAAGGTGCTCAATGTTCCTCAAAAGACGATCGAAAACCGCCTGGAGCAGGCAGGCTATGATTCCCCGGCTTTGCTGCGAATTGCACGAGGCTTGAGTCCAGCTCAAGTGACAGCCCTGGCAGAGTTTAGCCACGAATTAAAAGGCGTCCAGGTTGAAGCGGAAGCCGTTCGCAACTATCCCTATGGCGATCTGGCAGCTCATGTGCTGGGCTACACGGGCGAAATGAGCGACGAAGACCTGAAGGCAAAGCAGGATCAGGGCTATCGTCTAGGAGACGTGATCGGGCAGATGGGCGTTGAGGCAGCCTTTGAGCGGCAGTTGCGCGGCGAATGGGGCGGACAGCAGGTTGAAGTAGACGGAGCGGGGCGGGTGCTGGGGGTGCTGGGCGAAAAGACTGCCAAAGCTGGAAACGATGTGCAGCTCACGCTGGATCTGGATGTGCAGCGCGCCGCAGAACGGGCGTTAGGCGATCGCAAAGGGGCAATTGTGGCGATCGATCCCCGTGACGGAGCCGTGCTGGGGATGGTGAGCCGTCCTGCCTTTGACCCTAATTTGTTTTCAACCCGCATTACCGATGCTCAGTGGAAGCAGCTTCAGGGTCTTGACTTTCCGTTTGTGAACCGCGCTCTGCAAGGCTATCCGCCTGCCAGCACCTTCAAGATCGTCACAACTGTTGCTGCCATTAAGTCGGGCGAGTTTCCGATAGGAACGGTGTTGCCGACCTATCCGTTTGTGGAAGTGGGTGGCATTCAGTTCTGGGACTGGAACCGGGCAGGCTTTGGTCCGCTTGATTTTCCGGGGGCGATGGCATGGAGCAGCGACACCTTCTTTTATCAAACCGCGCTCGGCATGGGTGAAGAGCCGCTGATTCAGTGGACACGCCGCTTTGGATTTGGCGAAAAGACGGGAATTGAGATTGCTGCCGAAGAAGCTCCGGGACTTGTCCCCGATCCGGGTTGGAAGGAAGAAGCACTAAAAGAACCCTGGTATGTAGGCGATACGGTGAATATGTCGATCGGACAAGGCTATATGCAGTCGTCACCGCTTCAGGTTGCCGTCATGTTTGCGGTAGCAGCGAACGGAGGCTATCGGGTCAAACCTCACCTGATGATGGACAATCAGATCGATCGCTGGCGAGAATCTCTCAACCTCAGCCCAGAGATTATGCGAACGCTGGATCAGGGGCTACGACAAGTCATTACAAGCGGGACAGGAACTGCGCTCAACGTTCCCAATCTGCCGCCAATCTCCGGTAAAAGCGGAACTGCTGAAGACCCACCCCGCCAGTCCCACGCCTGGTTCGGTGCATATGGACCCACCAGCAAACCGGAAATCGTCGTCGTTGCCTTTGCCGAAAACTCTGGCGGTGGTGGCGGCTCGGTGGCTGCCCCGATGGTGCGTCAGGTTCTCGAAGCGTACTTTAACGGCACTCAAGCATCTGAAGCAGCTCAGCCCGAATCCGTCACGACTGACTGAAGCCAGCTACGGCTCAATCTCCAGAACCCTTTAATTTAGCTGACCGAACTGGAGATCGGTTTGGGCATCTGGCAAGGTGAATTTGAGGGCGTGTCGGGAAACTGGCTGCGCTGGTGCGATCGCTCAGGTGAATGGCTACTGACCGATACTGAACAAGCACGGCGAGCAGAAAACAAGCCCAACCCCAACTGCTGCAAGCCGCCCGCAATCTTTTAGAAACGGGGATGCCGATCAAGCAGGTGGTGTTCCTGCTCAGCTTATCGGAGACGCAAGTTCAACTGCTGCAAGCCGTAGACTGATAATAACTGTTGCTTGGGGTTTAACCGATCGCATTTGTACTTGGCGGTCTGCTTTTAGGGTCTGCTTTCAGGGAAGGTGAGAGCCGAATGCCCCTTCTTATCGGCAGTGGGTTATTCTTAGCCGCTATACCGTCGCGACCGGGTCTAAGCCCAGTTTGGTCAGCAGGCGATCGACCTTGAAATGCTTTGTCATCATTTGCTGAATTGCCTGCACCTTGATTGGCTCATGCAACCGTACCTGCCCAAACGTGCGATCAACAATTTCAACAGTTGTGAGGGTATCCAGATCGACTGACAATATTGGGATTTCCAGATCTTCGGCGCGGCTCAGAATCGCCCGTGACGGCGGCAGATGTCCGGTTAGGATCAGGCATTGGGTCGAGGTTTCCAGGGCGGCAAGTTGAATATCGGTTCGATCGCCCCCGGTTACCACTGCCATGTTACGCCCCTTGCGGAAATATTCCAAGGCAGAGTTCACGTTCATTGCCCCAATTTTGAGGCTTTCCACCATCAGATCCAAGCGATCGGGCCGACAAAGGACTTCTGCGCCAAGCTGATGCACCAGTTCGGCAACGCTGACGCTTCGCAGCAAATCATTTCGCGGTAGCAGTCCCAAAACCTCAATGCCATGACGCTGCAAAAATGGCTGAATCTGAGATTCGACGATTGCCACTTGATCATGCGGGATGTCATTGATTAGCACACCCATGAGCCGATCGCCTAACCGTGCTTTTGCTGCCAGCAAGCTATCGACCACTAGAGCCGATCGAAAGCGGCTGACCAGCATCACTGGCGAATCTAGCGCCTGAGCAATCTGCGGCACTGACAGATCAAAGAGCTTTCCCTCTTCCAGGGTTCCGGCTCCCTCCAGCAAAACAAGATCAACCCCGGCAGGAGCGGCGTAACGCTGTAAAAGCTGCTGATAGTGCGTTGAATCAGTTCCGTTAATCCGACGAAAAATGGTTGCTTCATCAAGCGGCAGCAGCATCGGCAATACGCAACCGTCCGGCAGCTTGAGGGTTTGTGCCATGAACTTCACATCTTCCTCGATCGGCTGATCGGGAGAATCCTCGGTGAGGCAAGTCCCGATCGGCTTACCGTAGGCAATCTTGAGTCCTTTTTGCTGAAGCTGATGCGCCATCCCTAAAATCATGGCTGACTTACCGCTATAAGCTTCAGAAGACCCAATCAACAAAAAATTCGCAGACTTTGGCACGCCCGTAACTCCTCAAAGCAATCTCGATGCCCTATTCCCCGAAGATGCTTTATAAGTGCTTTGCTAGCTTATTTTTGCTAGCACACTGACGCTCTCCATCAGAACCCGTGGACATTTCATCCATTGTATTTATCTTTGATTCACTTTTCTGATAGAGCTGCATAAATTTTAGGAAAGATGCTAATCATCCAACCGCAGCAGCCGGCGGTAAAAGGACTGGGAGAAATCAGCACTGCGTGAACTTTTGTAGATAAACAGCAGCTCGATCAAGAAATCGACAAACTCAAAGTTCGCCAGCATGACTTCATAGCTCAGGTCAGCATTGTTATCAAACTGAAGCCGACACCGGGTGAGATCTGCCGGAATCGAAGAGATACTCCAACTCGCTACAAAAGGAATACTTTCGCCCCCTTCAATCTGGCGAGAACCCTCTAGGCTGCCAGCCTGATAAAGACTGATTGCAAGAGGTAGGGCACTCCGCTTGCGTCCCTGATAATAAGGCGCGTAGACGCTGACATCACGAGGGTTGGCAGGCTGGAGCTTTTCAAGTGACATACTTAAACTTTCCTTCAATCTCCGCTGGGGTGGACGCTAACGTTGAGGTTGCAAGAACGCTAGGGTAGAGATACACGCGCTGCATCGACAGCTTTTGCTGCACTCTGGAACTTAGTATTCCCACGACCACCGATTGGAATGTCACTTTTACTTTTATTTTTATGAGAAGTTCACCCACGCTTGCGACCTCTCGACCCCTGCAAATTTTAGTCGTTGGCGGCGGAGCAGGCGGATTTTTTGCGGCGATCGTTTGTGCGGAGGCTCACCCGCAGGCTCAGGTCACACTGTTTGAGGCAGGTTCGCAGCCACTCAGCAAAGTGCGAATCTCTGGCGGCGGTCGCTGCAATGTCACCCATGCCTGCTTTGATCCGGCAGCTCTAATTCAGTTCTACCCCAGAGGCGGCAAAGCGTTGAGGGGCGCATTTACCCGCTTTCAGCCAAAAGATACGATCGCCTGGTTTGCCAAGCGGGGCGTGACGCTCAAAACCGAAGCCGATGGGCGAATGTTTCCTGTTACAGATAATTCTGAGACGGTCGTGGATTGTCTGACCCAGGCTGCGCTGCGAGCGGGCGTGAAAATTTACACCGCTGCTCCGGTCAGCCGCGTTACCAAAGAGAATGATTACTTTGTGTTAACGCTGAAGTCGGGGCAGGAGGTTCGGGGCGATCGGCTTTTGCTGGCAAGCGGCAGCAGTCCGCAGGGGTTTCAGCTTGCTAAAAGCTTGGGACATTCGGTAGAACCACCTGTGCCGTCGCTGTTTACGTTCAATGTTCCCGATTCGCAGCTTCATGAACTTGCTGGAGTATCCGTGGAGTCTGCCAAAGTTCAGCTTTTTGTGCCCGAAGGAAAACCTATTGAGCAGATCGGTCCGGTGCTGATTACCCACTGGGGGTTGAGTGGTCCGGCGGTTCTAAAGCTATCAGCCTGGGGCGCACGGATACTGCATCAGCATCGCTATCAGGCAACGGTGCGGATCAATTGGTTGCCGACCGAGACTGCCGAAACGGTGAGACAAACTCTGCTGGCAGCCAAAACCGAATTTCCTCGAAAATCGATCGCCGCCCACAATCCTTTTACCCTGCCGCGCCGCCTCTGGCAATTTCTGACGATGAAAGCGGGTGTTGGCGAAACCGATGATTCTGAGGGCGGAAGTGCTTCGCATCGCTGGGCAGACTTCTCCAAGCAAGCGATGAATCGATTGATTCAGCAGCTCATGCAGACCGAACTGCCGGTGAAGGGCAAAGGTGTTTTCAAAGAGGAGTTTGTCACTTGTGGCGGCATTCGGCTAAAAGACGTCAATTTTCAGACGATGGAGAGCCGCTGCTGTCCGGGGTTGTACTTCGCCGGAGAAATTCTTGATATTGATGGCATCACAGGGGGCTTTAACTTTCAGAGTGCCTGGACGACGGGCTGGCTTGCAGGTCAGGCAATGGGAGCCAGTTTCCCGGATGCAGAAATTGGGGCAGGAGCAAAGGCGAAAGGGGAAAGGGTGAAAAATTAAGCGTTCCAGGCAGGATGGGCAAGCAGCGCAGCAATCACGCGAACGCCGCGAAGCTGATTTGACAGCGGCAAATGCCCTCTTGGAGCGGTTAAATCCCAGGTGAACTCCTGGGGGTAACGAGTCCAGCTATTTCCGCTCTTCCAGCCAATCTGGAACCACAGCTTTTCCCAGTTTTTGCTCACGCCTAACCAGACCTCACGCTGCACGGAGTAGCCAAATTTGCCTTCGGAGTACACCCGCCAGAGGGCATCGATCGTCTTCAAATCAGCGGTCGGAAACTTCTCAACTTCGGTGAAATAAAGCCATTTACGCTGCAACGCTAAGTTGCCTGCCAGCTCACACAGTTTTTCGAGCGTCAGGCGATCGGCAGCTTCAAACTGCTGTTCTGCAAGAAGCGTTTGCAGCGAGCTATAGTCGATCCCCCGTTCTGAGGTGAGCGGCAACAAGCCCTGAGCAAAGTGAGTTTGCAGGAATTCTTTGACTTTTGGAGACTCGGATTGCACCAAGACTTGATAGATTTTGCCTTCTACAACTCCGGCTAAATTTTTGAGTGAATCAGGTTCTGCCCAAAACTGGCTCAAGCGAGGCTGTTGCTCCAGCAGGTAGCTCATGAGCGCATCGAATCCGGTTTCTCCTGCACTCGCAGCCTCCTGAACTAGCTGGAGCTTGTTTTTGGGAGATTCGGCTCTGAGGCGATCGATAAAATCAGTCATATCGGCTGTAACCGAGGAATCAGGGGAACTAGGGTGGGTAGAACGAGTGAGAAACGGCTGCACGGCAGGCATGAACTCGACACAACACAGCAGTGAAACACCTCAGGCGGGTGGAGTAATCCTGCCCATTTTTCGCCCCAGGGTTTAATTCCACTTGCTTTATTCCACTTTAATACGCGAGTGAAGCGCAACGCGGACGGCAGGGGAGAAAAGCGAAATTTGCCAAAGGTGCTGTATCGCAAAACCCACTCTTTATATCACTATTGCGAGACTGTTTAGAACGAGGAGCTGAGAAGCTCGATCATTGCTCTGGGGAAATTCCACCTGCATCTGCCGGAGGACGATAGCCCCGCTCAAAGGCATAGCGAATGAGCTGAGAGCGGCTTTCAAGCTGAAGTTTGCTGAGAATATTGCTGAGATGGGTCTGCACCGTGCGCGGACTGACAAATAACCGATCGCCGATTTGCTTGTTGGTATAGCCCTGGATCACTTCCCAAAACACTTTTGCTTCGGCAGGCGTGAGCGGCAGCGGATTCGGGTTGGCAGCAGGAGTTGCTTCCGAGGCAGCTTGCTGAGACTGCTGCGTGAGCCGCAAAATTTCCGAGTGAATCCGGCGTGATCGTTCGAGCTGTGCCTCAATTTTGGCAATCAGTTCCTTGGGGTCAAAGGGCTTCACGACATAATCATCGGCTCCCATCTGGTGTCCCTGAATGCGATCGTTTACCTCTTTTCGGCTCGATAGAAAGATAAACGGCACAAGCTGCCCTGACTGGCTTGCTCTCAAGCGGCGGCAAAACTCTAGCCCATCCATTTCTGGCATCACCACATCAGACACAACTAAATCGGGAGGAGCCTTCTCAAACCGTAATAGGGCTTCTGCACCTGACCCTGCGTCCTCCACGGCGTAGCCCCGATTACGGAGATAGCGAATCAGGGCAGTTCTTAAGGTAATATCATCATCGACGATCAGAATGCGTTTCATTCAGGGGATGGGTAGTCCACAACTGCGATCGGATAGGGACGGAAGATGCAATCAAGTGACTGTCAAAAAATTATTGTCAGCAGGGCGATCGCAATCCTTCCTGGCTTCTGAATGGAATGCGGAGGCTTCATCCTTGTAAAGAGCTTGCACAAAGGAGAGCTTGCACGGAGGCAAAGCCCCACCTCTTGTTCACAGTTGATAAATGCTGCTGTTCTGCTCCTTCGCTAATTTTTCGCTAACTTACAGTTTAGATCCGTCTGTGCTGCTCCAGAATTCCCTGTTGAATCTAATACAGCAAAGCAAGCCTGGGTCAGGTTGGATAAGAAGATTGCCTCTCAGGAAGATTGCTCGAAGAAGATTGCCCGAAGCAGATTGCCCGACACGAAGTTTGATACGACGTTTGCCACGACACCGAGGAGATGCCACAGGCTATGTACGAGAAAATTCAACCACCCACGACCGGATCAAAAATTACCTTTAAAAATGGAGAGCCAACCGTCCCTGATAACCCAATTATTCCTTTTATTGGCGGAGATGGTACGGGGGTAGACATTTGGCCCGCTGCTCAGCGCGTGTTTGATGCCGCAGTTGAAAAAGCTTATGGCGGCAAGCGCAAGATTGTCTGGTTCAAAGTCTATGCCGGAGATGAAGCCTGCGAACGGTACGGCACTTACCAGTATCTGCCTGAAGATACCCTCACCGCGATTCGC
Organism: Cyanobacteria bacterium FACHB-502; assembly: GCA_014695325.1. Taxonomy (GTDB): domain Bacteria; phylum Cyanobacteriota; class Cyanobacteriia; order Elainellales; family Elainellaceae; genus Leptolyngbya_A. The sequence continues at coordinate 21,408 of JACJNZ010000048.1, forward strand.
GAATACGGCGTGGCAATTAAGGGACCGCTCACCACCCCGGTCGGCGGCGGCATTCGATCCCTCAACGTCGCCCTGCGGCAAATTTTTGACCTGTATGCCTGTATTCGTCCCTGCAAATATTACGCAGGCACCCCCTCCCCCCACAAAACGCCCGAAAAGCTGGATGTGATCGTCTATCGGGAAAATACCGAAGATATCTACTTAGGCATCGAGTGGAAGCAGGGCAGCGAAGTGGGGACACGGCTGATCAAGCTGCTCAATGAAGACCTGATCCCATCCACGCCTGAACACGGCAAAAAGCAAATTCCGCTTGACTCAGGCATCGGGATTAAGCCCATCAGCAAAACGGGTTCGCAGCGGCTGGTGCGACGGGCGATTCGTCATGCGCTGCGGCTGCCTCCGGCAAAGCAAATGGTGACGCTGGTTCACAAAGGCAACATTATGAAGTACACCGAAGGCGCGTTTCGGGATTGGGGCTATGAGCTGGCAAAGAGCGAATTTCGGCAGGAATGTGTCACTGAGCGGGAATCCTGGATTCTCAGCAATAAAGACCGCAATCCTGATTTGAGCCTGGAGGACAACGCACGGCAAATCGAACCGGGCTACGACGCGCTAACGCCTGAAAAGCAGGCGCAGATTTGTCAGGAAGTCCAATCTGTTCTCAATGAGATCGGGACAACCCACGGGAATGGGCAATGGAAATCCAAAGTGATGGTGAACGATCGCATTGCCGACAGCATCTTTCAGCAGATTCAGACCCGACCCGACGAGTATTCGATTCTGGCAACGATGAACCTGAACGGTGATTACCTCTCGGATGCGGCAGCGGCAATCGTCGGTGGACTGGGCATGGGACCGGGCGCAAATATTGGTGATGCCTGTGCGGTGTTTGAAGCCACCCACGGCACAGCCCCCAAACACGCCGGACTCGATCGCATTAATCCCGGCTCGGTCATTTTGTCGGGCGTGATGATGCTGGAATATCTGGGCTGGCAGGAAGCGGCTGATCTGATCAAGCAGGGCATCGGAGCTGCGATCTCCAATCGTGAGGTGACTTACGATCTGGCGCGTTTGATGGAACCCCCTGTCGAGCCACCGCTCAAATGCTCAGAGTTTGCTGAGGCGATCGTCCGGCATTTTGACGATTAGCGAATTTCAGTTGTCCACAGAAGCGTGATTAACTCTGTAGGGGCGGTTTCCAAACTGCCCTTACCTCGCTCCCCTGCCCGACCTCGAATCGCCCTAGTTATGGATTAGAGAACGTATTAATCTCTCTGCCGCCAAGCGATCGTCCAGAACTCGACTGCGGCACCCTAGACGGAGAAATCCCAGAAGGGGTTGGAGACATGGGCAGCGGTTCAAGCATTTCGGGCTGAGCCGGATTGCTGATTGGAAATCTGCCAGGAGAGCTGTCAGGAGAACCGTCAGAAGAACGATAAAAGGGTGATGTGTTGTCAGGAGTGCGAAACGCAGGCGGCACGGTATATCCCGTTACGCGGGGTGTGAGTTGAGGAGAGGGCGAAATGGGCTGCGTTGGAAGAGACTGCACTGCCCCGGTCTGATCAGGCAATTGGGGAAGGTCAGAGGTTTGGGAAACTGCGGGCGATCGAGTTAACCCAGGCGGATTCCCAGAAGCATCGACATTTCCAGAAGTCCTGACGCGATCGAGAGCAGACTGAAGGGGACTAACCGCATTACCCTCTGGATTACCTTCTGGATTGGCTGCTGGATTAGTCGCTCCTGTTGCAGGTGACTCAACGGCTAAAGGTTCAGTGATAGCCTGAGTCCGGCTCGATCGTCGCTGCCAGCGTTCGGGCATGGGAATGCCTGTTGGGTTGTAAAGATCAGTCGATCGATCTGAGGCTGAATTGCCACCGATTCCAGGGCTAAACGGCAGCGCCCGATCGGCTGTGCCGCGAGAACGGGTCTGCTGAGTGGTTGCTTCCGGCGCTAGACCAGGCACACCTGGCAGATTAAGAGCAGCGGGAATCTGGGCGTTGGGCTCTGTGGGTAGCACAGGCGGTAACGGCGGTAGTTCTCCACCGTTGAATCTGGCGGAATTGCCAGAGGGACTCCGGTAAGGGGAGGGATTTTGGTAAGGCGTTGAGTTTGCTTCTTTGCCGTTCAATGCTGGCTTTTCCGCAAATCCCCTGAACAGCGGTCGTGGCTGCCAGTATTCCAGCAAAAACAAGCCCGATAACAGCAGTACCGACGCTGTACCCCAAAACATCGGGTGCCGAAAGGCTAACAGTTGCCGTCCAAGTTGGTGCAGGATTGAGGGTTGAGGGGGTCGCGGTCTAGGCAGCATTAGACAGTCCTCACTGGCAAACTTTAACTGGCGATTTTATGTATAATCTATGCCCAATTCTAGCCTTACCGACCTAGAGATCTTCAACGGGACGATCGCAAAATCAGCCAGGCTGCTGCCCCTAAACCAAACAAATTCGGTAGCCATGCGCCCAGAATTGGGGGAATTGTGCCTACCTGGGCGATCGAACCACAGATCACTGCCAGGAGATAGTAGGTAAAGATAATCACAATGCTGATCGCGAAACTGGTTGCCCGTCCTGCCCGATCAAGACTGGCTCCCAAGGCTGCACCTACTAAACCAAACGCTACACAAACAAACGGCAGGGCATATTTCTGCTGAATCCGCACCCTCAGCTTGCGAATTTTCTCCGTATCGCCCGACTGTTTCAGAAGATCCAGATAATCGAGTGACTGAGCAATATTCATCTCGTTATAGTCTCGGCGATTCTCGGCTAGATCGAGCGGCGTGCGCGGCAACCGTAGCTGCTGGCTATCGAATTTGACAATATTGCGAAACGAGCCGTCTGGCGAAACTACATAGATTGTGCCGTTAGAGAAATCCCAAGTTTTCTGGGACGAGTTCCACTGAGCGGATTTTGCGCTGACGATCTGGCTTAGTCCTTCCTGAGAAAAGTCGAGAATTGTCAAAGCCTTCATTCGATCGCCATCAAACTCACGGGCATAGAACAGCCGCGCCAGTTCATCTTTTTGCTCGCCGTCTTCTTTTGTGACTTGCTGAAATTCCTGAAACAGGATGTTGTGCTCCTGAAACGACGGATTATCCTCGTTCAGGACGCTGGCAAGTCGTTGTGTAGCTTGAAAGCTGGCAGCAGGCACAATCAGTTCATTAAAGGCAAAAGTGATTCCTGTCACGACCAAACACATCGCCAGTGCCGGAACCAGCATCCTTAGAATGCTCACCCCGCACGCTTTTAGCGCGATTAATTCACTGTCATTTGCGAGGCGGCTATAGGTCATGAGCGTCGCCAGCAAGGTAGACATCGGAAAGGCGTAGGCAACGAATTCAGGAAACCGGAGCGCTAGCACCTGAAGCGCGATCGATAAAGGCAGCCCTGCCTCGGTCACTCGCCGAATCAAATCAAATAGTGCCCCCACGGACACCCCCAGCGAAGAGAATGCCCCCACGCCAAACAGAAAAGGCAGAATTAGCTCACCTGTGATGTAGCGATCCATCACAGAAAAGAGTTGCGGCAGCCGTAGGGCAGAACCGGGCGATTTGAGGGAACGGGCAGTCATAGGCGCGATCGACAAAACGACATCTAAAAACTACATCTGGAAGCTATCGCCCAGATAATACTGACGCACCAGCGGATTGGCATACAGCTCTTCAGCACTGCCCGAAGCGAGAATTTGTCCGTCTCGCATGATGTAGCCTCGATCGATAATTGCTAGTGTTTCTCGGACGTTGTGATCGGTAATCAGGATGCCCATGTGTCGCCCGCGCAGTTTGGCAATAATCTCCTGGATTTCGGTAACCGCGATCGGGTCGATTCCGGCAAAGGGTTCATCGAGAAACAGAAACTTTGGTCCTTCGACTCCAGCTGCAAGTGCCCTGGCAATCTCCGTGCGGCGGCGTTCTCCCCCCGATACTCGTCCGCCCGGTGTATGAGCCACCCGTTCTAAGCGAAACTCTTTCAGCAATTCATGCAGCCTTGCCCCTCGTTCCTGCCGGGGAATCTGGGTTTGCTCCATCACCAGCAGCAGGTTATCGCGGACGCTGAGATTGCGAAAAACGCTCGGTTCCTGCGCCAGATAGCCCAAGCCCAAATGGGCACGCTCGTAAATGGGCAGGGTGGTAATATCGCGATCGTCCAGCCAAACTTTGCCCTGATCCGGCTTTTCTAGCCCGGTTGCAATGTAGAACGTTGTGGTTTTTCCGGCTCCGTTCGGTCCCAGCAGACCGACCACTTCGCCTCTAGCAATCGAAAGATAGACGCGACTGACGACCTCGCGCTTGCCATAAGACTTATGAATATTATCCAGTACAATCTTCAAGGACTTTCTCTTAAGGAAGAAATACCAGTGAGGTAGGGGATGGTCTTGATTCTATCAACAGTCCTTGCAGGTTTTGTTAATTACCTTCCTTGACCGGCGTTTGCTGATTTTTTTGCTGGCTTGGGGCTAGGGAGGGCTGATAGGAGTTTTAAATTCTGATTTCGGGTCAAAAGCTTCTGTTTCGCTGGCAGCAGGGGTCGCCGCTGCACCGGGCGTATTGGTGGGATTGGGGTCTTGCACCAGGTAAATCGACTCAACCTGCCGTCCATCTGGGGGCAACGCCACAAATCGCCCTTCGTCAATCAGATAAGTGATTGTCTCACCGCGCAGACTGTTGCCGTCTTGCAGCACATAGACATCGCCCCTCAGCACAATTCGCCGTTCGCGACTGTAATACTGCGCCTGCACTGAGGTTGCCTGAATCTGGCGCGCCGGGTAGTTAATCTGCACATTGCCCCGTGCTGTAATCACGCCCGTCACCGAGTTGGCTTCCTGCACGTCCGATCGCAGCGTTAAGGCTTGATTTCCGCTTGCCTGCGCCTGTGCTGCACTTTGAGCCGTCGGAGCTGTAATCGTACCCAACAAAGCCGTAACCGAAAGGGCGGTCAGGCTCAGCCGATGGAAAAGTGTTAATCGAGGCGTTTGAGGAGACACCATAGCTTTAAATCGCAGTTGAGAGAACGACAAGACCAAGCGGCTTCAAAATAACCAGTACGCAATGAATTACGCAATAAATATTTGCTAACCGTACTGCAAAAGCAGGAACTCGTCTACTGGGTTCAGACGCAGGCAAGCTTGAAATGTTTCTATTCGGGCTTAATCTGTTTGGGCTTAATTGAGGCTTATCAGTATGCAGTTTTAACTGGACAACTCCTGGAGTTCGCCCTTATCCTGTCACAGCGATCGTCCTTCTGTCTACTCGAATTGTTTGGCTCAAATTGTCTGACTCAAATTGTCTACCCCTCACTATGATCGTCCAGTGCGATTGTTCTAATCGAGAGCAGCAATTCGCGGCAGGGGAAAATCACAGGTTGTCTTTCCCTCGGTCAAGCCCTGAACTTGAGCTGCCATTTCAGCAATGCGATCGATCGAAGCATCGTACAGGGTTGCCAGCAAATCTTCACTCACTTCTACCAGAGCAGACACATCAATCCCGGAATAGGCTGGCTCATATCTCCGCAGCCGATTCATGCCCTCGCCCAGCAAAATCATTGCGCCCCGCGCATTTCGATTGCTGAGGTGATAGAGGGCAACCGCAATTTGCAGCACGCCCTGATAAAAGCTCTTTTCTGGTTCGCCTGACTCCATCCAGATTGCCTCCATGGTGTCGTGGCAGTCGTAAAACTGTCCCTGATTAAACTGCTCTACGCCCTCCCAGAATGCAGGCGGAATTGGTTCGGTCATGAAATTGCCTCCTGAAGCTGGAGCTGGAGCGATCGATCAGTCTGAATGATTAACCCTGGTTTCGATAGGAATTGTTCTGGGGCAAGGTTCGATCGTTGCCAGAGCAGCCAGCGACTTCCTTCCGGCAAATGCTCTAGGGAATCAGGATTTTGGGTCAACCAGAGGACTGCCTGATTGGGACGATCGATTTCTCCTGACTGGTTAAACTGCACCGCTGCCAGCGTTTCTAGCACCGTTTCTTCTCCGCCGATTTGTCCCAACGCCGTCCACAAACTCACCCGCATCTGCCGACGCAGCGCATAGAAATAAAGAGAAGCTGCCGCGATCACTGCCTGTTCAAAATCTGCCGCATTCCATTCGATCACATTATCCAACGCCACAATCACTTCCTGTCCGCCCGTATAGGTTTCCAGTTCGCGAACGCGCAAATCACCATATCGGGCACTTGTGCGCCAGTGAATCAGCCGCATCGAATCACCCCATCGATAAGGACGCAGGGTTCGGGTTAGGTCTTGGCTGGCATTCTGGGTTTGATAAGCACTCATCACCTGAGAATGGCTGTCTCGCCCCATCGCATCTAGGATCGGACACTGGCTCAATGGCAACACAGTTGGATAGACTACCGCAACCGCTTTTGCCTTCTGGCTACGCCGACACCAAAACAACCCTACCGGAGCCGCCGTCCTACGATCGATCGTTTGCCAGCGATAAATCCCCCGCTGGTAAGTTGGGCACTCGTATCGCCAGGTAAAACTGTCCTGGGGTGAAATCAGCTCGATCGCCGTTTTTCCAAACGTCCCTAGTTCAGCAGGCAGATTATCCTGAAGCTGAATCAGCGTTTTTGCCTGATGGGTTTGATTCTCAATTTCTAGCTCGATCGCCAAAGCCTCTCCCATACTCACAGGGGCGATCGGGCGACGACGCACTCGAATCCCGCCCAGCATTCGCGCTGGCAGAACCGCACCGATCAGCAGCAGCGCAAACATTACCCCGCTAATCACATAAAGCCAGCCTGCCATGGTATTCGTGGCTGCTCCAAAGAAGAAAAGCGACAGCCCCAGCAGCAGCCAGCCGCTATAGGCAGGTGTGACCCAGTGAGTTTCGAGCCAGTTTGTGATGCGCCGGACAATTGACATACCTAATGGGCTAATGGGCTGAAAAGAACAGGCTGAAAAAGAATGCCGATCGACTGGATTATTCCCACTTTAGACCCCTGAGTCGATTGAATTTCACTCTATGCGTTTCGATCCCTGTCTTCAGGATGTAGTGGAGCGCTCGTCAGGCACAATACAATCACTCCATTCAGTTCATATCTTTCCTAAAAAGAGCAAGGGAGTGCAGGCTACAGGGCAGCACTCAGCCTGAGCAAGTTATAATTTTTGCGGAGCTTACCGATCCAGCCTCTTAAATTATGAACAATCCACTGAGTCATGCTTTCTTTATTGGTCGCGCTTTTGCCGAGGCGCTGGGCGAACAGCTTGAAAATACGGTAACGAATACCTTGAGTGAACTCGGTAAGTTTGATGCTGAGCAGCGCGAACGGCTCCGGCAATTCACTGAAGATGTGATGGAGCGGGCACGTCAAGCCGAAGCAATGGCAACCCAGGGAGCCACAGGCACAACGGGCGCCACGACGGCCTATTCGGCTTCTCGTAAAGCAGACGACGTGCAGGAAATGGTGGATAACCTGCGGGCAGAAACTGCCCAACTGCGGACGGAGCTTCAGCGATATCGAAATCAGTCCGGGCAGTAGGTTTTCAGCAGTCCTTGGGCTGCTCCATATCTGCTTTGACTCAATAGTTTCCAAGAATTTTTTAGTAAACCCTTTTACGGAATTTCTCAATCTGCGTGGCTGTCCTTCCCGACGATCCGATCTTTGATTCTCAGTCAGAAAAGCCGCTTCCCAGACGCGATCGATCTCTGGCTGAAGTACAGCATCACCTGTCCGGGCTCAACCTTGAGGCAGACCGGCATTACGATGACACAGTGCCCGTGAAGTCCTACAGCGGCAAGGCATATCGCTGGAGTCAGGAAAACTACTCGCGTCAGCGTCGCTTTATCGATATCTGGTCTTTTGTGCTGAAGCTAATGACAGCACAGTGGGCTTATGGCAAATCCTGGGCTTACCGGGGCGGCAAAACCGAAGAAAAGCAGGCAAAGCGTCGCCGCGCCCAAGCAATCTGGATTCGGGAAACACTGCTCGATCTGGGACCTACTTTTATCAAAATTGGGCAGTTATTTTCCACCAGAGCCGATTTGTTTCCGGTCGAGTACGTCGAAGAACTGTCGAAGCTCCAGGACAAAGTGCCTGCGTTTAGCTACGACCAGATCGAAGCGATTATTGCTCAAGACTTTGGCAGACCAATTCCAGAACTGTTCAGCAGCTTTGACCCGATTCCCCTGGCGGCTGCCAGTTTAGGACAGGTGCATCGTGCCCAGCTTTACTCTGGCGAAGAAGTCGTTGTGAAGGTGCAGCGACCGGGCTTGAAAAAGCTGTTTACGATCGACCTGCAAATCCTCAAAGGCATTGCCCGCTACTTCCAGAGCCATCCCAAATGGGGGCGCGGGCGGGACTGGCTAGGCATTTACGAAGAGTGCTGTCGCATTTTGTGGGAAGAAATTGACTACCTCAACGAAGGACGCAATGCGGATACCTTCCGGCGCCACTTCCGCGACGAAGACTGGGTCAAAGTGCCGCGGGTCTACTGGCGATACAGCTCTCCCCGAGTGCTGACGCTGGAATATATGCCGGGCATCAAGATCAGCCACTACGAGGCACTGGAAGCTGCCGGACTCGATCGCAAAAGTTTGGCGCGAATGGGAGCGGAGGCGTATCTGCATCAGTTGCTCAACAACGGCTTTTTCCACGCCGACCCTCACCCTGGCAATATTGCTGCCAGCCCCGACGGGTCGCTGATCTTCTACGACTTCGGCATGATGGGTCGGGTGCAGCCCGTGACGCGGGAAAAACTGATGGATACTTTCTTCGGCATTGCCCAGAAAGATGGCGATCGGGTGATGAACTCTCTGATTGCGTTGGGGGCACTGTCTCCATCAGAAGATATGGGTCCGGTGCGACGATCGATTCAGTATATGCTGGACCACTTTATGGATCAGCCGTTTGAGAATCAGTCGGTGGCATCGATCAGCGATGACCTGTACGAAATTGCCTACGGTCAGCCGTTTCGCTTCCCGGCAACCTTTACCTTTGTGATGCGGGCATTCTCAACGCTGGAGGGCGTGGGCAAAGGACTTGACCCCGACTTTAACTTTATGGAGGTTGCAAAACCGTTTGCAATGCAGCTTATGTCAAATGGAAATGGTTCACCTGCCAATGGCTTTTCCGACAGCATCCTGAGCGAACTGGGTCGCCAAGCCGCGCAGGTTAGCACCTCAGCCCTGGGACTCCCCCGTCGGATTGAAGATACGCTCGATAAGCTAGAGCGTGGCGATATTCGCGTCCGGGTGCGGTCGACCGAAACCGATCGTGTGTTGCGGCGGGCCAGCAGCGTTAATATGGGAACCAATTACACGGTGTTGATTGGAACATTCACGCTTTCAGCCACAATTTTGCTGGTGAATCAGTTTATTTGGCTAGCGGCGGCGGCGGCAGTTCCGGCAATTCTGGCAGGATTTGCGCTGATTCGGTTGCTAATGCGGATTGATCGATACGATCGAATGTTCTAAGCTGAATTCAATCTCATTCTGCTGCCCATGCCATTGGCTTCCACCATGAAACCCTTGTTTACGGGTCTGACTGATCCGGGGTTGCTTCGTTCTGTTAACCAGGATGACTATTATCTTGACCCACAGGGTCGCTTTTTTATCGTGGCAGACGGGATGGGCGGACACGCGGGCGGGCAGGAAGCTAGCCATATTGCCACCGAATCGATTCAAGCTTATCTGAACGAATACTGGGATTCCGACGACTCCTCGGCCGCTCTGCTCGAACAGGCTTTTTTACAGGCAAATCGCGCCATTCTTCAAGATCAGGTCAAGCACCCTGAGCGAGCGGATATGGGCACAACCGTAGTAGTTGTTCTGTTTCGCGATCAGGAGTCTTGGTGCGCTCATATTGGCGATTCTCGGCTTTATCGCCTGCGCGGGGCAAAGCTGCATCAAATCACGGAAGACCATACCTGGGTGGCACGGGCAACCAAACTGGGCGACCTGACTCCTGATCAAGCAAGGCTGCATCCCTGGCGGCATATTCTGTCGCGCTGTCTGGGACGAGAAGACGTAGGGCAAATTGATGTGCAGTCGTTTGAACTGCAATCGAACGATCGCCTCCTACTATGCAGCGATGGACTTACTGAAGAACTGCCTGACCACCTGATTGCTTTTCACCTGAAAACGATTCGAGCCTGCGATCGAGCGGCGGCAACGCTAGTGAGTGCGGCTAAAGAGCGAGGCGGACGGGACAACATTACGGTCGTAATTGTGGCATTTGAGGAGATTCCCGCGCCGGATGAGGTTCACCCTACAGGCGGACATTAATTCTGTCCTTTTTTCGTGTTTCCATTTTGCACAGGTGGGATAAGCTATTGCATGTACAAAGCTCAGGGTCTTTGGGCTGACGTTCAGGTTGCCGATTCTTCCGTTTGGTTTTATGACATTGCGACAGGCAGTTTTGGGCAAAAAGCGGTCTTCCCAGCGATCAGGGTGGGGACGAGCGTTCAGGCAAATGATATTGGGTGTGACGCTGTTGGGCGCAGTGGGGTTTGGCTATCAGCAAGTGGAAAGCTTATGGCAGAAGCCTCAAGCCGTGCTGGTATTGGGTGGCGCAACCGAGCGAGAAGAGTTTGCCGCTGAATTTGCCCAAACCCATCCTCATTTGCAAATCTGGGTATCTTCCGGCAGCAATCCTGAATACGCCGAATGGGTCTTTTCAGAAGCAGGCATTCCCGCCGATCGCGTCCATTTGGACTATCAGGCAGTCGATACGGTAACAAACTTCACCACGCTCGTCGATATGCTCAAGGCACAGGGCATTACCAGCGTTTACCTGATCACGTCGGATTACCACATGCGTCGCGCTCAGGTAATTGGTGAAATTATTCTGGGCAGTCGCGGCATTGATTTTAAGCCGATCGCCGTTCCCAGCCACGAAGCGAATGAGCCGATTGAAAAAGTGGTACGCGACGCAGCCAGAGCTGTATTGTGGGTGACAACGGGAAACACAGGCGCAGATTGGCTACAACGCTGGAAACACCCGATTCACTAATGCTTTGATTGGGAATGCTTGAACTGAAGGGCGATGGTTCAAGTTTGTAAATTCCCGCTCCACAAAGCGAAATCGATCGACCAAGATGGAAGAGTACCCTTGTTCTTCTGCGGCGATCGATTCTTACCATGATCACTACTCCACGGACGATGCCGGAGTCCGATTTCACGCCTGAAGATAGCCTCAATGAAGATCGTCTTGATCGGGTAGCGGATGAGCGGTTAAACCCATCTGAGCTTCAGACCGTGCTGGACATGCTGGCAGTGATGGAAACAACTGAAGAGCTTTCCCAGCTTCAGGCATTGACCGAAACACAAAAGCGGCAGGTCTGGGAAGCCACTCCAGAGACTCTGAAGCAAAAACTCTGGCAGCTTCGCAATCCGCCCGCTCTTTCTAAAAAGGCTGCATCGATCGGAGCCGCTAATTTCCAGAAGTCCGAGCAGGAATCTGAAACGGAAGAATCTGAAACAGACTTAGAGACAGAACTAGACGACGAAATCGAGGATCTCGGCCAAGATTTAGATCTAACCCAAGATTCCTATTCCTCTGTTCAAATTCAATTGACCGGAACTGGAACAGGTCAGCCAAACTTGGACATTGCGAATCAACCGTCTGAACCGCTTTACGCCGGTCGCTCAATTCCTCGCGTGGGCGATCGAATTATTCTGAAAGCTCATTCCAAACTAACTGCCTCGGAGCTAAAAGCCATTTGGCAATTAGAGCGGATTCAGGGCAGCGACGGTTATGTGAGCCATTCAACCTTGGGAACCCGCAGCTACCCATTAACCTGGATGGTTGTTTATGCCAGAGCGCAGCCAGAACAAGCAGAAGATTTAGCCGACGATTTGGACAGCGAGGAAGCATTTTAAAGGAGCTTGTTAATGAATTTGCTTCTGCTTAGTTTGCCTCTGCAACTTCCTCGGAAGGGGCTTCTACAGGCTCAGCGATCGGCGCCACGGCAATTGGCTCCAGACGAAAACCCACTACCGAAATTCCCTGACAGAAGAATCCCTGACGCGGACGAAGCTCAAATGCGGGTTCGCTACCTTTCTGGTATTCAGGCTCGGTCAGCAGTTTGCAGCCGTTTTCACAAGCGATCAACTGGATAGGAGTTTGGCGGGTGCGGGAGATAAGCAGATGGGTTGGGTTGAACATGACTGACCTCACTCAGTAGACTTTTAGTTAATTTCAGAGATGGTTTAGAACAAGACGCAAACAAACTGCCGGGCTTCTTGCTAAAGAACCCTGGTAATCTGACGAGCTTCAGTCTGCAATCAGCGACTGCACTCTGCGTCAGAAAAGTTAGTAATGAAACTAACAAACCAGCATAGGACTTGAGAATCGTTCGCAGGTACAAAACTAAAGGCGGCAAACCGTCACTCCGAAGGGGGACTTACCGCATAGAGGTCTATCTATGGGTAGCGTCAAAATTTCTGCCGATCGATCCAGATTTCGGCGAATGCTCAGGAATCTATCAAAATACGCATTGCACAAACATAGAATTATCTCAATGCTTAGCCTTGGAAGTTCGCCGGATCGAGGGCAATGAGGCGATGGAACGAGCCGGGGTGTTTAGTGTGGTGGCAGCAAGTGCGGTGACAATGAGTGCGGTGACAAGGGGGATTAAAGGCAGGTTTGGAAGATAGGCTCTCCATTCACTCCAGATTTACTCTGAGCCAATCAAAATCCTATCGTCATCCCATCGTCACACCAAATCCGTGCCGAAATTGCGATTCATAACGATCGCTTGAATCAACGAAAGCGGAACTTGATGGAAATACTGCCGCTGAAACTGCTCCTCCTGAACGGCATCTAAAAACGGCTGAATCCCTGAAAGGGAACCTTCTTCAGTCACGCTTAGCCTTAATTCAGACGGTTCAGTTTTACATGACTCGAACGGATAGGAAAAAGACAGTTGCTCACCTACTCGATCCACTTCAAATCCATATCGCTTCAGTAGAAGCAGCCCGATTTCTAGCGATCGAATGCTGATATTAAGCTGCTGAGCAATTTGCTCCTGCGAAGATGAGATTCTCGTGCGGCTGAGGTATTTTGCTACACCCACCAGCTGTTGCCAGTGATCGATCGGCGCATTTTCGTTTGGAGGGGGATATGCCAGGATCAGCGATCGTTGGGTTTGCTGTGCCTGCCGCAGCCACTGTCTAAGTTCATCCCAGCTTGCCGGACAGGTCGTGAGCTGAATTGCATCTTCGATTACGCTCCGGGGAGAACTGCTCTGCATTGCATTTCGAGTGAAATGAAGGGGTAAACCGGCAGAATCTCGGCAATCAATAATCCAATCGATGCTGAAATTTTCTGCTTGAGGAGTCACGCTACGAGTGGTTTGCAAATTGACCAGACGCACTTCGTACTGTTTGCGGTAGGCGTTAAAGTCCAGTTCAACGATCGCGTCACAAGGAACGCTTGGAATCTCGTCGCGATAGTGTCCCCACCAGACTCCAGGAAATCCTTGAGAGATAGTCTTATCCCAAATTTCAAACTCGGTTTTGATATAGCGAACTTTCCGCCCGCGCAGATCTTTGATATTGGCATTGCGAACATTGCGAAACCAGCAGTTTTGAATCAGTAGCCGGGGAACTGGATTTCCCATGCCGTAGGGTTCGAGCAGCTTCAGTTCACGAAACAGGTCTTTGCCCAATTCGGCGATCGTCACCGTCAGATCTGCGCTAGGCGTTGGAGCAGATAAACTGGCTTGCTGCTGACGAACCTGACGATTAATGGCTTCGGTAAAGAGCGGCAGATTTTCCAAAGGCAGCGTTAACCCAGCGGCAAGGGGATGTCCGCCAAAGTGCTGAATCAAATGAGCCTGAGTTTGAAACAGCGCGTACAGGTCAAGGTTGTGGGTCGATCGGGCTGAACCTCTCGCGATTAGGCTTGCTTCTGTTTCGTCATAAGTCAGCAAAATTGTGGGGCGATTCGTTTCCTGAGCGATTTGTCCTGCCACCAGTCCCAAAACACCCACCGACCACTGAGAGTCTGCCAGCACAATGACGCTTGTGGTAGACAAATCAATCTCCGTTAACCTTGCCTGGATCTGCTGCACCACGTCTTTTTGCAAAGATTTACGCCGCGTATTGGCAAGCTCGGTTTCTTGCGCCAGTTCCCGACAGCGATCGATCTCCCGACAAGTCAACAACTCCACCCCAAACCGGGCATCCCCCCGAATCCGACTGATCGCATTAATGCGCGGACCCAAACCAAAGGAAATATCCGTAGGACGATCGCCATTGCGCTGACACAGTTCCAACAAACAGGCAACCCCCGGACGAGAAGCAGTTTTGGGATTGCGCTGCTTTTGAAGCTGCTCGATGCCCCGCTGTGCCAAATAGCGACAGTCGCCCGTAAGATTCACCAGATCGGCAATTAAACCGATTGCCACCAGATCGAGCAAATCTGTGAGCGGACGAGTCGGTACATCCGGCAAAGTTTCATACAGAGCTTCAATGAGTTTGTATGCCACCGCAACGCCGGATAAATGGGCAAGCGGATGGGTTGCAGGCAAGGTGCGCGGGTTAATCATCGCGACGACAGGAGGACGCAGTGCAGGCAGCGTGTGGTGATCGGTAATGATGACTTCGATGCCCTGCTGCTGGGCGTATTCCAGCTCAGATAAATTGGTGCTGCCTGTGTCGCAGGTGACGATTAACCGATAGCCTGCTGCAATTAGCCCATTTATACCGCCGATCGATAAACCGTGGGATTCGGTCAGCCGATTTGGAATCACATAAGTCAATTGCTCAGGCAAGAAAAACTGTCCTAGTCCTTCCCACAACACTGCCGTTGCTGTAATTCCGTCTGCGTCAAAATCTCCCCAAATGGTAACCTTCTCTGCGTTTTGCCTTGCCTGAACTAAGCGCTCGACTGCCCAGCTCATCTCTTGCCCAAATGCAAACGGACTGATGGGCTGATACTGATTTGGATTCAGGTAACCATCAATCTGCTGCAGCGATCGAACGCCGCGCTGCCAGAGAAGCTGGGCTGCTCGATGTGCTTGAAGCATTTCATCGGCTAAAGCTTTTCTTGCTGCCTGCTGCACTGCTTCCAGAAATTCACTGGGTAAATCAGCCGTTGCCTGAACTTGCCACTCTACCTTACGCATATCCGCATCCTCGTTAAGGCATCGCCTGCTGCTCTAGCTCTGCTGCTTATCGTAGTACGACGGTACTGAATCAGTAAATCAACACTTTGATCGGATGGAATGTTGAGAAAGGCATGACTGTGACCCAAACTATTCTCAATAAAAGTGCCCAATAATAAAGTGCCCAACAAAAAACTGTCCAGCAAACTGTCAGGATTATCGATTGCCGTGCCTGAATGGGATGGTAGCGTATTGCACGGGCTGAATCGCAGCTCTTGCTGATATTCACAGATATATCCAGCCTTGTACAGAAGCTGGACTAAACAACCTAATTTCGAGGAGTGAGTTCATGATTTGTCGTTTTAATTCGTCCTGCCAGATCCAATTTCTAAAGCTCAACCGATTCGAAATGAATTCCTTGAGTTTGCTGATAAGCGCGATCGTTCTTACGGGTGGATCGATCGGCTTCCTGCCGCGATTAGCGCAGAGCGCGACTCCGAAGGAAATGGCTCAGGTACAGTCTGTGCTTCAAGAGCAGGGTTCGCTTCAACCGATGCAGCAAGAGCATCTTTTTTCCGGAGAGGCAGGTCAAATCGTAACGATTTCGCTTAATAGCGGCGAATTTGACACCTACCTTACGTTACTTGACCCTAGCGGTCGAGAAATTGCAGCAAATGATGATTATGCTCGCAGCCTCAATTCCTCACTCGTGGTCACACTTCCCGAAAATGGGCAGTACAAGGTGCTTGCGCGTTCTTTTAGTGGGCAGGGCGGCAGCTACACAATCAGCGTCAAACCTGCGACCCCCTTTGATCAGGCGTATTCCAGAGGGGTTCGCTTGTTCTCAGAAGGCAAACTTGAGGAAGCCGCAACCGCACTTTCCGAAGCCATTCAAATTGAGCCAAATCAGCCTGCCCCCTATCTCGATTGCGCTGAAGTTGCCTATGCTCAAGGTAATTTGTCGTTAGCCATTTCTAACTATCAGCAAGCTGCCGATCTCTACGAGAAAGCAGGAAACAGCGACGCGGCGAATCAAATTCGTCAACAGCTCGCTGTTTTGCAAACTCAGTCTGCTCTATAGCGGGTAGGGAGGCGAGTGACTGGGGAGTGGATGAGTGAAGAAGGAAAGGGGGACGTTAATTAAGACGGTTCGGGTGCAGGAGCTTCGCTAGCAGGTTTGATGGGCAGCAGTTTGGCGGGAATTCCCACCGCAGTTCGTCCAGCAGGAATGTCGGATAAAACAACGGCATTGGCGCCAATGTTGGCATCATCCCCAATTTCCACATTGCCCAGGAGTTTTGCTCCGGCTCCCACATTGACGCGTTTGCCAAGCTTTGGGGCATCAAACGGGCGATCGAGGTAGCGATTTCCCAGCGTCACCCCCTGACGGATAATGCTGTCATCCCCAATTGTGCTGTAACCGTGGACGATAATGCCGCTCTGATGTTCCACAACAACCCGACGACCCAGCTTGACGGTGAAGGGCAAATCAATGCCGTAGGTGTTGCGAACTTTGCGATAAAGCGATCGATACAAAATACTGAACGGGGCACGCAAAAGCTTCGGCTGAATCTTCATGCGCCAAACGCCAAACCGCTGCACTGCCACCGCTCGAAATCCCGGTTTCGTCCAGTCGCGCCCGTGGGCTTCCCAGTCCTCCCGAATCTGCTGCCAGAGACTTAATTCGGGCTCAGCGAGTTCGGGGATTCCCTGCCTAGGGAACTGCGAAGCAACCGGGCTATCCGTGGAACTGACCATCGGACTATCGGCTGGACTGGACTGAGAATTATTTATATCAGGTAAGCCTGCTTTCAAGAATTCCGTCATCGTTTTGACCAGAACGCTATTTCGAATAAAGTCTACGAGTAGATGGGGCGGGTCTGTATCTGTCTTGCGCTGAATTACCCGTCGCACTCGCCACAGTACAAAGCTCACTGCCCACACCAATTCAGCAAGAACGGCATACCACCAGCCGTAGTTTTTAGTGAAAAATCGTCGCCGCGAGTCAAACCAGTAGGTCGGGCGACGTTTAGGGGCAATTTTCGTATCGGTGACACCAGAGCTTTGCCCTACAAAATGAACAACTCGGCTCTGGGGCACATACCAGCAAGACCATCCCGCCCGCTGAACTGCCAAACAGAAATCAACCTCCTCGTAATAGAGAAAATAGTCCTCGTCCATTAGCCCGACACTTTCCCAGACCGATCGCCGCACAATCATGCTGGCTCCAGCAACCCAGCCGACCTGGCATTCACCTTCCGGGACGGGTGGGGCAACCGTCCAGGGCGCAAGCAGCTTTGAAATAATGCCCAGCCGCAGCCCATCATCCAGCTCACTCAAAACCGTGGGAAAGCGAAACGCTGATCGCTGAGGGGTTCCGTCTAGCTCTTCTAGTCGACTGCCTGCAATTCCCGCTTCAGGATGGCGATCCATAAATTCGACCAGCGTTGCTAGCGCTTGCGGTCGCACGATCGTGTCGGGATTCAACAGCAAAATGTAGTCAGGCGGCGTTTCCCCTGCAAGAATTTGGCGGACTGCGGCATTGTTGCCCGCTGCATAGCCCCGATTCTGCTCAAGCGGCAGGAATGTCACCCAGTTCCACTGCGCGTCGGCAATCGCGGCTGAGATTTTCTCTACTGAGCCATCGTTTGAACAGCCATCAACTACATACACCTGAGTACCAGGCAGTGTCTCTACTTCTGACACTAGTGATTCCAAACAGCTGATTGTTAAATCTGCCGTGCGGTAGTTGAGAACTATAACTGCGAGGCGGATAGCGCAGTCGGATGAACCAGAGGCTTGGAACGAGGCCTGAGTTGTCGCAGACATAATCTTCCTGACGCAGTAAAAACAGCAGTGAAATCAAGTTGTGAGAGCAGAAAAACTGCTCCTATCCGTTATTCTCCTACCACAGTAGTCACAATTACCCCAGTGAACTGTAAAAGCTTGTTCAGTACCATTGTCGCAATTACAAAGTTTTGGAAAAGAATGATTTTAAATTGGTAAAAACCGGGGCGATATGGGCTTTTTTTGGCTGTGCTTCTAGTAACTTGTGGTAGCTTGGATGGAATAATTCAGACAGTGTTTCGCTACCACTTACCGATCGCAGGCTTGCCATTCCCTAAATGCTCGGTACACAGAAATAACAGGGATTGCATCGATATCTCGCCAGGCTCATTCAGGTTTTTGTTCTAGTTCTGGTTGTGCTTCCTTACTACTTAATTAGGTTCCTAGTAGAAATATGAAAGCCTCGCTGAATACTAATTCGCCTGCCCAGCGACACCCGAATCAGGGTCAGTTTTTAGTAATTTCATCTTATTCATCTCTGCTTTACCAGCATTCTCGCAAGGAGGGGTTCCGTCGCTCGATCGCAACGCTCCTGCTTAGCCTGACGGCATGGACGACCGCAGCAACGTTTCCTGTTCTCGCTCAAACTGCTCCGACTGAACCCGCCCCGACCACTCCGGCTGCTGCCCAAACCGCTCCAGAACAGTCCTCTTCCGAAGATGCAGCGGAAGCAACGGGTGGGCTAACGCAAACCACTCCGGCTCCAGCCCTGCCCCAGTCTCCTCCTGGTGCGCTGCCTCAACCCAATCGAACGATTATTCCACCTCCACTCACAGCCGCTCCGTTTGAAAATGCCTACTTGCTTGGGCCTGGAGACCAAATTCAGATTGATATTTTTGATGTGCCAGAGTTAAGTGGCGAGGCAGGTCGTCACACCGTCTCGATCGACGGAACGATTCGGCTTCCTTGGGCAGGAACCTTACGGGTTCAGGGACTCAGCCTCGACCAAGCGACGGCTGCAATCTCAAGAGCCTATGCAGCTTATATCAACAACCCCCTTGTTTCAGTCAATCTGGCAGCGGTTCGCACCCTTCAAATTAGCGTTGCAGGTGAAGTCAAACGCCCCGGTGCCTACGCCATTAATCCAGGCAGCGTCACAAATGCTACTCTCGCTGGTGATGCAGCAGCGGGCACCTCTACTGGAAATGAGTGGCCCACGCTCTCTCAGGCAATTCAAGCGGCAGGCGGAATTACTCAGTCTGCGGACCTCCGGCAAGTGCAGATTCGCCGTCCCCAGCCCGATGGTGCGATCGAAATTATCGACGCAAACCTCTGGGATCTGGTAAAAAGTGGCAATCTTAATCAGGACGTGCGGCTACGCGATCGAGACATTGTTTATATTCCCACTGCAACTGCGCTCAGCAACGAGGAACTCTTGACTCAGGGGATAGCAAACCTTTCTCCAGCCACGATTCAAGTCAACGTCGTGGGTGAAGTGGGAGCACCCGGAGTGGTTGCAGTGCCACCCAATACCCCGCTTAATCAGGCACTCCTGGCAGCAGGTGGATTTGAGTCTAGACGTGCCAGACGCAGCCGCGTAGAACTCATTCGCCTCAACCCCAATGGCACTGCTACCCGACGCACCGTAGAAGTCGATCTGGCAGCAGGAGTGAATGAGCAAACCAATCCCTCCTTGCGGGAATACGACACAATCGTGGTTAGCCGTTCTGGGCTGGCAAGGACTGGGGATTTTCTCAGTGCTGTCTTAGCTCCCTTCTCTGGAGTGCTGGGGGCAGTTGGGAGCATCTTTAACATTGTGGATACGATCACAACAATTGGGGATGATAACAACGACTCTGATGATGACGACGACGATGACGACGACTTTGATAACAACAACTAATGCCTTTAAAGCTTGCTGAATCCATTCCCCAGTGTTTTTTCTTCGATGCTTAAAGCTTAAAAGTTAAGTCAGTGTTCTTCTGATATCCGGCAATCTACCGACTGTAGTCCACGCATTTAACTGTGTTTAATGTTGCCTGAAACACCAATCATTCCTGATTAGGGTGGGTCACTTGAGCTTATAAAGAGGTCAATATGGAAATAGAGCAAACAGTTCAATCCTTAGCCCCCAGTATGAGAGGCAGACCAATTGCCCCACTCCCGTCTAGCGACCTAGACGAAGCCGATGTCTCTCCTAACCGAGGCTTGAATCTGCGTGCCCTCGGTCGAACGATTCAGCGGCAGGCTCTGCTAATTGCAGGAGTGGCAACGGCAACCACTGCCCTGGCGATCTTTCAAGCCATGAAAATCCCCCTGACCTATGAGGGAGACTTTCAGCTTCTAGTCGAGCCAGTCACAAACGAAGCTCGGATTGCCGATCCGCTAACTGTGACGCGAACCGAAGGCGGAGTTCCGGGGCGGGATGTGTTTACACTAGACTATGCCACTCAGATCGAGATTCTGCAAAACCCAGAAATGCTGAACTCGATCGTGCAGCAGGTCAAATCTCAGTATCCCGACTTTAGCTATGTCAACCTGCGAGAAGGATTAGTCGTTGAGCGGCTAGTTTCAGAAGAATCTCCCGATGCCACCCGTATCATCAAAATCACGTTTGAAGGAAACGATCCAGGGCTGGTGCAGGAAGTTTTGAAAGTCACTGCCGATCGTTTCTTGCAGTACAGTCTCGAAGATCGCAAGAGCCGATTTGGAGAAGGGATCAAGTTTATTGAGGATCAGCTTCCCGAACTGCAACAGCGGGTTAGAAGTGTCCAGGATCAGCTTCAGCGACTTCAGCAGCAGTACAACTTAATTAATCCTGAAATACAGGGAGGCCAGCTCTCTGAGCAGGTCAATAACATTACCAGTCTGCGCTTAGAAACCGATCGCGAGCTCCAGGAGCAAAGAACGCTCTATTCCAATCTCCAGCGGCAGCTCCAGCTTAGCCCGCAGGAGGCGATCGCGGCTTCTGCCCTCAGTGAAGACCCGAACTACCGGGCACTTCAAACGGCTCTACAGGAAATTCAAAGCCAGATTGCGGTTGAGTCTGCCCGGTTTAGCGACCAAAGCCCTGTGTTGCTCTCCCTCAGGCAGCGGGAAGCGAACCTGGCTAGTTTGATGAATCAGCAGGCACAGCGGATTGTTGGACGGGCAGCAGGACAGAATGGATCGGGTGGCAACCCTCAAGTGCTGGCATTCCAAAACTCGATTCGGCTCGGACTAATCGAACAGATGGTAACAGCGGGTAACCAGATTCAGATGCTAGAAGCCCGCAGTCGGGAGATTAATCAAGCCACGAATCAGTTTAGGGGACGGATTCAGCAATTTCCAGCGATCGCCCGCCAGTACAACGACCTGACACGGGACCTGGAAATCGCAACGCAAACGCTCGATCGTCTGTTGACCCAGCGAGAAACTCTGCGAGTTGAAGCGGCACAAACCGAAATTCCCTGGGAGATGGTATCTGAGCCAACGATTCCTCGGGATGCAGAGGGAAATCCAGTTCCTGGACCTTCGAGAGCCGCCAATCTGGTCATTGCAGGCGTGGGGGCAGGGCTACTGCTGGGGACACTTCTGGCACTGATGCTGGAGCGGTATCGCAATGTGTTTTACACGATCGAGGACATCCAAGACACGATCAAGCTGCCGACCACAGGCGTCATTCCCTTTTCCAGAGGGGCAAAGCAGTCCCTTGATTTTCCGACAGCGTTTGGCGCATCAGGAGATGTGGAAGACAGCCGCCTGGAAACCGCAGCGTTCCGTGAATCGTTTAGCGATCTGTATTCCAACATTCGCTTAGCGGAACCGCCAATTCGCGCCTTGATGGTGTCTTCTGCGGAGGCTGGAGACGGCAAAACGACGATTGCCCTTTATCTGGCACAAACGGCAGCGGGTGCGGGGCAGCGAGTTTTGCTTGTAGACACTAACCTGCGTCAGCCTCAGGTTCAAAGCCGTCTGGATCTGCGAAATGCAAAAGGGCTGAGTGATTTGCTTACGAGCAATGTCAGCGCAGATGAAGTCATTCAACGATCGCCCCTGGCTGAGAATCTGTATGTGTTGACGGCTGGCTCGATGATGCCGGGGTCAGCAAGGCTGCTCGGCTCGGATCAGATGAAGCAGCTAATGGAAAAATTCCGCTCTGCTTTTGACCTGGTCATTTACGATACACCCCATCTGTTTGGCGTAACGGATGCCAACTTCCTTACTGCTGAAGTCGATGAAGTTCTGCTTGTGATTGCAACCGGTAAAACCAACCGCAATGCAGTGCAGCGCGTCCTGAATAAGTTAACCGGGCTGCCGATGTCAGGAGTCAGTCTGGTCGTTAATCATCTGCGTGAACACGGTGATCCGACTGGAGCGTACACGAACTACAGTCAGAAGTCACTCTCGTCTCGACGCGATGGTTAGCCCTTGATGCGAGGATAGCAATGGCTACGTAAGCGGCTCCGAAACAGTAGACTATAGACTTTAAGGGGTGAATTAGAGAAATTCATCCCTTTTTATTTGATAGCGATCGTCCTCCCCTGCGAAGGTACGCCCCTTACCCCCCTTTTCCTCGTTGGTTAGACAATAGTAACCATTGTAGGAATTCGATGTTGGATGAACTGGATAAGGTGAGTTGCCAAACGTGGTCGATCCTAATCACTAAGTAATACCAATTCTGCGAGAGTAGACGACAGATGATATAAGACTGGTAGAGAGTTCAATCGTAGAGTATGGCAGGGATTTACAAACTGGAAATCCAAGAGAGTAAAGCGGACCTCAAGCAGTTGTTGAGAGAGCAGAAAACAGCATCCGGCAAAGAACGAATTCACTTGCTGTACTTACTCAAAAGCAAGCAAGCTCCAACAGGGCAGGAAGCCGCATCTATGTTGAGGCGGCACCGAGCGACATTACAGGAGTGGCTGCGATTGTACCGAAAAGGCGGCATCGCTGAGTTGCTCAAGCGCAAAACGTCTTCAGGGAGACGACGTGCGATTCCTGCATGGGCAGAGAAAGCATTGCAGAAACGCTTAGAGGAACCGCAAGGCTTTGATGGGTATCAAGCAATTTGCGACTGGTTGGAGAGTCAGTTAGGGATTGAGGCAAAGTATAAAACGGTGCATAAACTGGTGTATTACCGCTTGCACCAATGGGACAGGTGCAATGGCAATTTCAAGCAACTTACTTTATGGCATTGTGGAACCGAAAATGGGGGAGCATTTTTTCTTTGAGTTTTCTCATCTCAACACCGATTGCTTCCCAGTGTTTTTGAATTTAGTCTCTGACCAGTTCAAGGATGATTTTTTAATTATTCGATTGGACAATGGTGGTTTTCACAAAGCCAAGCGCTTGAAGGTTCCCAACAATATTATTCTGTTGTTTCAACCCCCTCATTGTCCTGAGCTGAACCCGATTGAGCAAGTGTGGCAATATCTGAAGCGACGATTGCGTTGGAGCTTACCAGCAACCCTTGACCAGTTACGTCAGCAGTTGAGAGAACGACTGGAAGTACTGACCCCTGAGATAGTTGTAGCAATTACGAGACGCCAGTCCATACTGCATGCTCTATCTGTCACCCAAATTTAGAGAATTGGTATAACGAGAATCGAATCAGACCGCCTTTTATTGCAGCTAAATCAACTTGTGATTCCTGAAAAACAAAAAAGGAGATAGGAAAGCCTACCCCCTTTTTATTTACGATTGGCTCAATTGAAGAACGAACTTAACCCTTAGTAGCGATAGTTGTTGGAACCGGGCTTGTGAACGATAAAGCTCATTACCTGGCACTGCTTGATGTTGTCAAACGCAACTACGCGGATGTAGCAGTTGGGGAACTCAGAGCGGCACTGCTGCACTTCGCTCAGCACTTCCTGAGGGCTGCGAGCGTTGAACAGAGGCAGCTTCCACATTGTCCAGTAATACATCTCAGCTGCAGAGTCTTCGTTGAACTCGATACAGGGAAAATAGCCTTGATCGATTGTGTACTGGATCTGACGGGAAATTTGCGCATCGCTGAGCGGAGGCAGATAAGAAAAAGTTTCGTAACGCCGCTCTTTAGGTAAAGTCTTCATGATTGATCAGTTCAGGTTTTAGGTTTACAAGGAGCAAATCTTGAGTTGCCTTTTGCTCAACGGCATTTGCTAAACGCTACTCGTTAGACTCACTATCAGAGGTGTTTTCTAAACGGGGGGCAGCAGGATTGCTTGCCTGATCAGGATTGGTTCCATCAACGCTTACTTGCGTCATGCGTTCAAGCTGCTGACGACGCTGCTCGATATTCGCTTGCTGAATCGTCGATCGCAGCATTTCGGGCAGCACCTCTGCAATTTCCTCCGCGATATGTTCTCGAACGGTTAGAATCCGAAATGCCAGTTCTTGTCGTTCGCGAAACAGCGATCGTAAAAACGCTTCACCATCCTGGACACCCGCTCTAGTCGAGAACTGACGGAGCCAGAGTGCCCTCGGCGGATCAGTCTCATCCAGTTGAGCAGCCACCGTTCGCATCGCTTGATAGGTGAGGTAGCTAATGAGCGTTTTGGCAGTATCTTTGGCAATTTGCCTGAGATCCATAGGAGACGGATGAATGAAGGATGAAGCATGAGGTAAGAATAACAGCTTATTTCTGTCGGTTCAGAAGGAGGCTGCAATTCGCTCTCTGTCCTGCATCCTTCATCTTCGCCTCTTAGATAGTGTCTTGTGCTTCAAACTCGAACTTGATTTCCTTCCACAGTTCGCAAGCGGTAGCCAGCTCAGGTGACCAACGGCAAGCCTCACGGATAATGTCGCCGCCTTCACGCATCAGGTTACGACCTTCGTTCCGAGCCTGGACACAAGCTTCCAGAGCCACGCGGTTAGCCGTTGCACCAGGCGCATTACCCCAGGGGTGACCCAGCGTACCACCACCGAACTGAAGCACGGAGTCGTCGCCGAAGATTTCAACCAGTGCAGGCATGTGCCATACGTGAATACCACCCGATGCGACCGCCATCACGCCCGGCATCGAAGCCCAGTCCTGAGTGAAGTAAATTCCCTTCGAGCGATCTTGCTCCACATAGTTTTCACGCAGCAGATCCACGAAGCCCAGAGTCACTGCCTGGTCGCCTTCCAGCTTACCCACAACCGTTCCAGTGTGGATGTGGTCACCGCCCGACATCCGCAGACACTTCGCCAGAACGCGGAAGTGCATCCCGTGGTTCTTCTGACGATCGATCACGGCGTGCATTGCGCGGTGGATGTGAAGCAGAACCCCATTGTCCCGGCACCACTTCGACAGGGTTGTGTTCGCGGTGAAGCCTGCCGTCAGGAAGTCGTGCATGATGATGGGCATTCCGAGTTCTTTGGCATACTCGGCGCGCTTCAGCATGTCTTCACAGGTTGCAGCCGTCACGTTCAGGTAGTGACCTTTGATTTCACCCGTTTCAGCCTGGGCTTTGTGAATTGCCTCAGCGACGAAGGTGAAACGATCGCGCCACCGCTGGAACGGCTGCGAGTTAATGTTTTCGTCGTCTTTGGTAAAGTCTAGACCGCCGCGCAGACACTCATACACTGCACGACCGTAGTTCTTCGCAGAGAGACCGAGCTTCGGCTTGATGGTACAGCCCAGCAGCGGACGACCGTATTTGTTGATCTTGTCGCGCTCAACCTGAATACCATGGGGCGGTCCCTGGAACGTCTTCAGGTAAGCCACGGGAATCCGCAGGTCTTCCAGACGCAGGGCTTTCAGGGCTTTGAAACCAAACACGTTACCCACGATCGAGGTGAGCATGTTGGTGACAGAGCCTTCCTCGAACAGATCCAGCGGATAAGCAATGTATGCGATGAACTGGTTATCTTCGCCAGGAACGGGTTCGATGTCGTAGCAGCGACCCTTATAGCGATCGAGATCCGTCAGCAGGTCTGTCCAAACGGTGGTCCAGGTTCCGGTTGAGGATTCTGCGGCAACGGCTGCACCAGCTTCTTCGTAAGGAACTCCAGGCTGAGGAGTCACACGGAACGCTGCCAGGATGTCTGTATCCTTCGGCGTGTAGTCGGGCGTGTAGTAGGTCAGGCGATAATCTTTTACACCTGCCTGATACCCAGCTTTAGTCTGGGTTTTAGTTTGAGAGTACGACATGATTTCCCTTCCTGTGAATCACTTCGATCCGAACGCGAAATCCGAACATAGAAACCCTACCCTGCTCACACGCAGCTTGCAGACGCGATCCTTAAAGCGATTGCGTCAAACAGGCAAGTATGCGCCAACCAATTATTGGGCTACCAACATGGGCTACCAACAGCCACAAAAATTCTGTAGTGCTGATCCAGTCAGTCTTGAGTCAGGGCAAATCAACTGGCAACCTTAATATTATCTTTATGTCTGCCCTGTTCACGGGTTCATTCAAAAATATATCAGGAATGTAATAAGTGTATATTTGAATCTTCTTAGTTTATAGATAACGATTGTTTATATATTTGTCGATTGATGAAGCGGAAGACAGACTAGATTTGTTGCTTCTGTTTGCCTGATCAGCGTTTCACGTTTTGCGTCACGGTGAATGTCTTGACTGCTGCTGATCTTAAGAAATATTAAATCATTTAATTGAATTTCCATGCAGGACGTGGTCATTCTGTCAAGCTGATTCAATCGCCTGAAGCAGGCATAGCCGTAGGGATTCAGGCAATTCTGTTTTCTCTCGACGATCGGTTTTAACGCAGACATGAATGGTATGAGCAGCGGCTGCAATTTGATTTGATGACGTTTGATTCGTTGAGGCGATCGAATAGTTCAACCTGAACTTGCTGGCTTTAATTTCGATCGGCTGAAGGTGAACTTGATATACATCGCCACAGCGCATTGGATGTAAAAAGTCAATGCTGGCATGAACGATCGGAACGGCGATCGATCGAGCCGAAAAAAATTCGTTTAAATCAATTCCGCCGGATGCTAATAACGCCTCATAGCTTTCGTGGCAGATCGAGAGGATATTTGCGAAATAAACGACTCCGGCAGCATCAGTGTCACTAAACCGAATGGTGCGTTGATAGGTGAAGGGCATTTTAAGGAGTATTTCAGAAGTTGTACGGTTGGTGGTTAAGGTTTTGCAGTCCCCTAAATTCTCTAACGCTGGGGGATTTTAAGTTGTAGAACGCTCTGATGGGAAAGGAAAGCCTGCAAGATTTGGTGTCTTCTAAAGTTGGCTCCTGTGTCCATATCAGTCACGATATCTGACAACTCGGCTGGCGATTCGCCCCAACCCTAAAGGCTGGTAATGCTGGAGGAGCCGATCGATTTTCCATTCAAAGTCGCCCAGCATTGAGGAATTTAAGCGGCTGTAAAACCTCGAACCGTCGCTAACGTTGCTAGCTTAACTGGTCTTACCCAACTGCGATCGACACTGTAGCTTTAGCTAGAAGGACTTCAGGGACTTTACCACTTCCCTAATATGCTTCAAACCTCTTCCTGAATTAGAAGATCTGCTGTAGTACGGAGGTTCCCAATCGCCCCTGATGGCATACATTAAATAGGCACTCTTGGAGAAATATCTCCGATCGCCCAATGTCACTCGCTTTCCTCCTATGTCCGCGACTCAACAGCCTGTGAATTCTCAAGCCACCCCCCAAATTTCTGTCCAGCAAAGAATTGAAGAACTGCGAAAGCTGCTGCGAAAGGCAAGTTACGACTATTACGTATTGGATAATCCCAGCCTTCCTGATGAAGTTTATGATCGCCTTTATCGGGAACTGCAAGAGCTGGAACAGCAGCATCCAGAGCTGATTACGCTTGATAGCCCAACGCAGCGTGTGGGGGAAAGACCCGCAGCACGGTTTAATTCTGTTAAGCATAATATTCCGCTTTACAGCCTGGAAAACGCGTTTAACATGGCGGAGTTTGCCAACTGGCAGGAACGCTGGCGACGAGTTGTGCCTGAGGTGGAGTCGTTTGAATATGGGTGTGAGCTGAAGATTGATGGCAATGCGCTGGCTTTGACCTATGAAAACGGAGTGCTGGTGCGGGGGGCAACGCGAGGCGACGGCATTACTGGGGAAGAAATTACGCAAAATGTGAAAACGATTCGATCGATTCCCCTGCGTTTAAATCTGGACAACCCGCCACCGATCGTAGAAGTGCGGGGCGAAGCGTTTTTGTCGCTGGAAGTGTTTGAGCAAATTAACCGCGAACGAGAGCAGGCAGGCGAAGCGTTGTTTGCGAATCCCAGGAATGCGACCGCAGGCACTCTCAGGCAGCTTGACTCGCGGGTGGTAGCAAAGCGGCGGCTCGATTTTTTTGCCTATACGCTGCAAATTCCTGGAATGGTGAGCGAAGGGGTACAGGAAGAGGAGAGCCGACCTGCTGCTGATTTAGACGGACAGCTTGGACTGTTTAATGAAGGGTCAGACGGACGATCGCTCCTTCAGCAAACTGCGAAGCAACCGCGCTCTAACGCTGAAATCAGAATCCCCCAGACGCAGATTGACTCGCTCGATGTGCTGTCTCAGATGGGGTTCAAGGTGAACCCGAATCGTGTGCGCTGCAAGTCGCTGGAAGAAGTGGGAGATTACTACGATCGCTTCTCAACGGAACGGCTGACGCTGCCTTATATGACCGATGGCGTGGTAGTGAAGCTTAACTCGCTGGCACTCCAGCAAAAGCTGGGCTTTACTCAAAAGTTTCCGCGCTGGGCAGTTGCGCTGAAGTATCCGGCGGAAGAAGCTCCAACGATCGTAGAAAATATCAGCGTCAATGTGGGACGAACCGGAGCTGTTACGCCGCTTGCTGAATTGCGTCCGGTGCAGTTAGCGGGCACAACCGTTTCGCGGGCAACGCTGCACAATGCCGACCGAGTGGCGGAGCTGGATATTCGTATTGGAGATACGGTGATTGTGCGAAAGGCGGGGGAAATTATCCCGGAAGTGCTGCGGGTGCTGCCTGAGCTGCGTCCTCCAGAGGCTCTGCCGTTTCAGATGCCTACCTGCTGCCCGGAATGCAGCCAACCGCTGATGCGCGAGGAGGATGAAGCGGTGACGCGCTGCGTGAATGTGTCCTGTCCGGCGATTTTGCGCGAGGCGATGATTCACTGGGCTTCTAAAGGGGCACTGGATATTCGCGGACTGGGCGAAAAGTGGGTGCTGCAATTTGTGAATCATGGGCTGATTCATACGGTTGCGGATTTGTATTGCCTGACCGTGGAGCAACTGATGCAGGTAGAGCGCATGGGCAAAAAGTCGGCGCAAAATCTGGTAGAGGCGATCGATCGCAGCAAGCAGCAGCCTTGGGCAAGAGTGCTGTATGGCTTGGGTATTCGGCATATTGGCAGCGTCAACGCCCAAACCCTGGTCGAAAATTTTCCCACCGTTGATGCGCTGGCGCAGGCAGAAATCGCAGACATTGCTGCAATCTACGGAATTGGGGATGAAATTGCTCAGGCGGTGTATCAGTGGTTTCGGGTTCCGGCAAACCTGGCGCTGATCGATCGCCTCAAAGGCGCCGGACTTCAGCTTGCCAGCGATACCACGTCGGTTCGTTCCAAATTGGGCAGATTGGTCGGAAAAACCTTTGTTGTGACAGGCACATTGCCCAGCCTCAAGCGCGACGAGGCAAAAGAGATGATTCAGCAGGCAGGCGGCAAAGTAAGCGATTCTGTGAGCAAGAAAACGGATTATCTCGTCGTGGGCGAAGATGCCGGATCGAAGCTGGAAAAAGCACAAAAACTCGGGATCACCCAATTGTCGGAGGCGCAATTGCTTGAACTAATTGCATCCTTAAACGAATAGTGGCTACAGTCCTATCAGCCCTCTGTGGGCAATCTCCAGGCGAAATCCTATGGCGCACTTTCCTGCATTGCTTCGTCCGTCTCGCTGGCTGCAAGCGGTTGCTTCACGGTTCTCTGGAGGGCTAATCGTCGGTCTTGCCCTGTTTCCGTTCACGCTGTCGGCAGGGGCCGCCTGGAGTGCCGATCGCCTGATATTGTCCTACGGATTGCTGGCGCGATCGCTTCCAGTGGATTCGCTGCGCGTTTATGCCGAGGAAGGAACGATCGATGCTGACCTGCGAAGCTACGGACCCTTCATCAACAACGAACAGCTTGCCCAGTTGCGGCAAGTTCTTAATGCCAGAGCCGAGCTATCTCCGGTTGCAGTGGCGCAGTTTCTTTACACCAAGCAGGGTGAAATTCTGCTCAATCGCCTCGGCAATGTGATTCGGACGGAATCCAACCTGTCCGGGTTTTATGCGATTCGATCGGCACTAATTCTTGCTGCCTCTGAGCCAGAAGGTTTATCGCTGCTCAATGTCCTTGACAGTTTTCCTCATGAGGAAATTCGCATTGATTTAACCGAGACGCTGCGAATCGCCGGAGACCTGTCAGCCCTAATTCGCCAAACGCAAGCCGCGATTGCCCTGGTCGAGCAGCAGGCAGATCAGGAAGCCAGTACCCAATCGACGGTAGAGTTTGCGGTTTTGCCCGATCTGCGCCGTCCTGGAGAATATACCTGGCAGAAAAACACGTTGGAGCTAAACGATCGCCGCCGAAATCGCAGCTTTCCGGTAGACCTTTACCTGCCCCAGACCCAGGCTCAGGCTCAGGTGACAGCAGCTCCGCTCATCGTGATTTCCCACGGCTTAGGCTCCGATCGCACGAGCTATGGCTATCTTGCCCGCCAGCTTGCCTCGCACGGTTTTGTGGTTGCCGTACCCGAACATCCGGGCAGCAACGCTCAACAGCTTCAGGCTTTGATTTCCGGGAGTGCCAGCCAGGTTACTTCCCCCAACGAGTTTATCGATCGCCCGCTCGATATTAAATATCTGCTTAATCGATTGGATGCCCTGAATCGAAACAATCCCCGATTTCGCGGACGCTTTAACGTGCAGCAGGTGGGCGTGATCGGTCAATCGCTGGGTGGCTACACGGCTCTGGCTCTGGCAGGCGGCAGGATTAATTCGGCTCAACTCACGGAGGAATGCGCTCGATCGGAGTCGGAAACCCTGAACTTATCCCTGCTGCTGCAATGTCGCGCCGCTGAGCTGTCCTTACCGATTCCTAACTTAAAGGACGATCGCGTCAAAGCCATTATTGCGATTAATCCAATCGGCAGCAGTTTGATCGGTGCAGCGGATTTCGCCGCGATTCAAATTCCCGTCATGCTGGTGAGCAGCAGTGCGGATACGGTCAGTCCGGCATTGCTGGAGCAAATTGTGCCCTATAGCTGGCTCACCACGCCCAACAAATATCTGGTCATGCTGCAAGGTGGCACGCACTTCTCAACGATCAGCAAAGACGAAACCCGATCAGAAGATCTGGTTGAACTGCCGCCCCAGATCGTCGGACCCAATCCACTGCTGGCACAAACCTATCTGCGAAGCCTCAGCGTTGCCTTTTTGCAAACCTACGTTGCCGATCGCCCCGGCTACACCCCCTATCTGGAATCTGCCTACGCGCAGTTAATCAGCCGTCCTGATTTGCCCGTGCGCTTGGTGCGATCGATCACAGCGGAGCAAATTGCTCAGATTACCGGAACGCCTGTGCCTGATCCAAATGGCACTGAAACCCGCACCTCACGCCGATAAAGATTCTCCCCAATTCAGGGGCTGTCGGTTGTTTTTTGAGCAGGCTCCGATTGCAGAATGCTGCTCAGGATTGATGACGTTTTGAATCGAGATGATCTAGAAGGAATGGGTACAAGCATGATGGAGCGTCAGCCATGTTTGAGAACGAGCTACGAGCCACAGCACAGGCAATGGTGGTAACGGGCAAAGGCATTTTGGCAGCCGATGAAAGCTTTGGCACTGCAAACAAGCGATTTCAAAAACTCGGCATTCCCACGACCGAAGAAATGCGTCGCGCCTATCGAGAAATGCTGTTTACCACGCCCGGAATTGGCGATTTCTTTAGCGGCGTTATTCTGTTTGACGAAACAATCCGACAATCGACCGCCGACGGAACTCCCTTTGTGCAGTTGCTCAGCAATCAAGGCATTATCCCCGGTATTAAACTCGACGCGGGGGCAAAACCTCTGGCAAAGTCTCCCAACGAGCTTGTTACTGAAGGACTGGACGGACTGCGCGATCGCGTCAGAGAATACTACGAACTAGGCGCACGGTTTGCCAAATGGCGGGCAGTGATCACGATTGGGGAGGGCATTCCCACTCGTCGCTGCATCGAAGCAAATGCTCACGCACTGGCCCGCTATGCCGGAATTTGTCAGGAAGGGGGACTAGTGCCGATCGTCGAACCTGAAGTTTTAATGGACGGTGATCATACGTTGGAACGCAGCTACGCTGTGCATGAGGAAGTTCTGAAAACCGTGTTTTATGAGCTGCACCGCTACGGGATTGCGCTCGATCAAATGGTGCTAAAGCCCAGCATGGTGATTTCTGGTCAAACCAGTTCGCAGCCAGCTAGCGTTGAAGCAGTGGCTCAGGCGACGGTGAAGTGTTTGCTCGACTGTGTGCCCGCCTCGGTTCCGGGTTGCGCCTTCCTTTCGGGTGGACAAACCGATCAGCAAGCCACTGAACACCTGAATAGGATGAACGTCCTTTATGGCGGCAAACTTCCCTGGAAGCTGACTTTTTCCTATGGACGTGCCCTTCAGCAAGCGGCAATGCAAGCCTGGATGGGCAAACCTGAAAACGTTCCGACGGCTCAAAAGGCACTTGCGCTGCGGGCGAGATGCAATAGTGCTGCCAGTGTAGGCAAATACAGCCCCGAACTAGAAAAAGTCGCGGTGAGTGTGTAGACGGAAATAGCAAAACTGCATCAATAAAAAAACAAAAAAAGGGGGCAAAAGCCCCTTATTTCATAACATCAATTCTCCAGCCTAAGGGAACATTAATTAACGACTTGCCATGACTTCGCGCTCAACCCCGATCGGATTCCGAATTTCAATCCGTCCGGCATAGGCTGCTTCCAGATAAGTCCCGCGACCGCTTGGGAAAGTTGCCGGATTGCGATCGATTTCGATGTACAGTTCCTTTGCCGGAAGTCCGATTCCACCGAAACCCGCCAGGGTTGCCAGCGCAGCCCCAATGCCAGCCGGCAGGTCAGTGATTAACAGCGTATTGCCATTCCAGCCAACTGCAAGATTGCTGCGATCGGGATTGCTTTTGAACTCAACTTTAGCAATGTTTTCGGTATCAGTTGTAATATAAAAAGCCATGATCTTCTCCTGGTAACGATTGTGTGATGACGCTTGTGGATGAACGAGATAGCGAATGACTGAAAAAGAGATTCAATTCATCGCCGAACTATTTCAGAAAATTTAGAGTGAAATTATTTTTTCTTTATCTAGCTTTTCTGATTTGCGGTTGAATTGCACTCGTGTTTCTCCTCTTCAGAGTCACTGTTTGATTCAGTAAACTTATCTTCTATTTTCAAATTTCAAATGAATCACCGCAGTACCCCAGTGGGTACTTTTCCTTTTGCAAAAACTATCAAATTTATAAATTTAATGAAGCGTTTCTGGAATAATTAAAGGAGTTGGGTAATCGTTCCCGCATTTATTTTCTAAGAAAAATCAAGACTTCGAGCTGTATTCCTCACCCCATTTCCATGAGCTACTACCTTTCTCCGCGCTTTCTCGACAAGCTGGCGATCCACATCACAAAAAACTTTCTTGACCTGCCCAGGGTCAAAGTACCGCTAATTCTAGGAGTCCATGGGCGCAAGGGCGAAGGCAAATCGTTTCAGTGCGATCTGGCGTTTGAGCGGATGGGTGCTGAAGCCGTTTATATGTCGGCAGGAGAGCTAGAAAGCCCCGATGCAGGTGATCCGGCGCGGCTGATTCGCTTACGCTACCGGGAGGCAGCAGATCTAAGCAAAGTGCGAGGACGAATGGCAGTCTTGATCATCAACGACATTGATGCTGGAATGGGGCGGGTTGATCAAGCGACGCAATACACGGTCAACACTCAGCTTGTGGCAGGCACGCTGATGAATATTGCCGATAATCCCACTAATGTGCAGCTTCCCGGCAGCTATGACTCCCAGCCAATCCAGCGCATTCCAATCATCGTCACGGGCAACGACCTCTCGACGCTTTATGCCCCGCTGATTCGGGATGGACGAATGGAGAAATTCTACTGGGAACCTGATCGTGACGATCGCATTGGCATTGTGAGCGGCATTTTTTCCGAGGATCAAGTGTCGCGCAGCACGATTGAACAGTTAGTGGATACCTTTCCCACTCAGTCGATCGACTTTTATAGCGCGCTGCATTCGCGGCTGTACGATGAGCAGGTGCGACGGTTTATCGAATCCGTGGGTATCGAGCGGATTTCGCTGCGCGTAGTCAATAGCACTGAAGCCTTGCCCGAATTTCGTCCGCCCGATTTCAGCCTGCCACACCTAATCGAACTGGGAACGCAGCTCGTTCGCGAACAGCAGCGCATTCAGGAACTTCGGCTGGTGAAGCAATATCACGCTTCGCTGCATCAAGAACCAGCGGAAACGTCAACCTACA
Source organism: Cyanobacteria bacterium FACHB-502 (assembly GCA_014695325.1). GTDB lineage: Bacteria > Cyanobacteriota > Cyanobacteriia > Elainellales > Elainellaceae > Leptolyngbya_A. The sequence continues at coordinate 55,664 of JACJNZ010000048.1, forward strand.
CTGCTCCCACTGCTCCGACGAGTCGATCGCCCGTTGGGGGAATTGCAGATCGATCGTCTTCTGGAAATGGCGGGTCTGCTCCAGCAGCTTATGCGGGCAATGCTTCCAGTCCTCCTTCTGGGAATGGCTATTCTGGACGATCGCAAGGCAGCCCCAGCAATTTGACGGCAGAAGCAGGGCAGCAGATTCAAGAACTGGCGGACAATGGCTATCGCATCGCCATTGAGTATGTGGACGAACGGCGATTCCGCACCAATTCCTGGCAGTGCTACAGCAGTGTTGACGGCAGTGCTTCAGCCGCGATGAATGACTTAGAAACCTGTCTGCGAGAGCATCAAAACGACTATGTGCGACTGGTGGGCATTGACCCGCGCGATCGACGGCGCGTGATGGAGCGAGTGATTCAGCGTCCTGGAAGCAAAGTGTAAGGCTAGCCCTGTTCCTGCTTTAGGTTTGCCTTTGCCTGCTGCCAAAGCTGCTCTAATTCGTCCAAGGTGTAGTCTGCCAGCGATCGTCCGCCGCCCAATGCCTGCTCAACCTGGGAAAACCGCCGAATAAATCGATCGTTTGTACCGCGCAGAGCCTCTTCTGGGTCGAGATCATACCAACGCGCCAGGTTGACGATCGTAAATAGCAAATCGCCCAGTTCTGCCTGCTGATTTTCCTTCGGCTCCGACTGCAACGCCTGCTCGAATTCTCCCAGCTCCTCGTGAAACTTTGCCCAAACTCCTTCTACGTTCTCCCACTCAAAGCCAACCCCCGCTGCCTTGAGAGAAATCTTCATTGCAGCGGTTAAGGGCGGAAGTGAGCGAGCATAGCGGCTTAGTTTAGGGCTGAGCATCACGGGTTCCTGCGGATGGGCTTGCTCCTCAGCTGCCTTGATTTGCTCCCAGTTTTGCTTTACTTGATCAACGCTCTCGACTTCGACCTCTCCAAACACATGGGGATGCCGCCGAATCAGCTTTTCTGTAATCAACTCTGCCACCCTTGCCAAATCAAACTGTCCCGCCTCGCTAAAAATTTGTGCCTGAAGCACGACTTGCAGCAGCAAATCTCCCAACTCATCCGCGATCGACTCCGGCTGACCCTGCCGAATGGCGTCTACAACTTCGTATGCCTCCTCCAGCACGTAAGGCGTGAGCGACTCCGGCGTTTGTGCCAGATCCCACGGACACCCTCCTTCTGGCGATCGAAGCTGCGCTACTACCTCTATCAGCCGCTGCAAATTGGCAAGCATTCTCGATCGATCAACAAAATCAGTCATACTCACACTCGCAAAATTCCAAACTACCACCCTGCAAAACCCTTAACTCCTCACCCAGCTTGCTCGCAGCCGCTTCTTAGGATTGTAGCTCTCCTCATTTCCTCACCCCCTGATTCCCCCATCCCCTGATTTCCTTCCCTACTTTTTTTTCTTCTTCCCCTTCGCTCGCCCCAAAACTGCCCGCCAGCCCTTCTTCTTCACCTGCTTATAGGTCGAAAGGCTCCAATCTGCCGTGTAATGGCTAAACGCGCCAATCTCCAGCCCGATCGCAAATCCGAGGATTTCCCAGCGATATTGCCAGAGGCTTTGCTGCATCACCTGCCCAATCTCGCCCCATGTCCAACCCATCTGCCATAGCTCATTCACGATTGCAATCATGCCCAACCCTAACAAACCCAGCCATGCCAGCAAATAGATAACCCGCAGCACAGTTCCGGTAATTGGCGCGTGGGAAAAGGGCGATCGATGCTTCAAACTGCCGCGATAGGGAATCCAGATCCAGCGCAGCCAGCCCCAGCGTTTATAGTGAATCGAGTAAATATCTAGATCGGGACCGAGCATCAGTCCGCCGAACAAAAATCCGGCACAGAGGCTTAAGGTGAAGGGACTCTGGCGAGTGACTGCCAGACTCAAAATGGCAACCAGAGGCAAAGTCCAGAGGGTAATGCGATCGTGGGTGCGACCAGAAGGCATAAGTGTGGCACAGGCTACCGATTAGAATTTGTTTTGCACTGGGTAACAAGATTTTATTCGAGAATCCGCAGAAATTCAGGTCGCAATTTTGAACTCTGTGATTATCCTATGGATATCGGGTTTAGTATCGCCACTATGAAGTTGTCACTTATTTCTGTTGCAGCTTTTTGTCTCTCTTTCAGCAGTCTGCTTGCCTGGGCAAACGCTTCTGAAGCGATGCCTGCCGCCGTGTCCCCTGCGGTTTCCTTTGGGCCTCAACCTGCCCTAATGCCTACGAGCGTTGATGATGCTGTTGCACCCATTGTTTTTTCAACGGAGGGCAGCGCAGCCGATTTGACCGTCGAAGCCCGATCGCCCAATGCCCCCAGCGCTGATCGTGCCGAAGCGTTCAATCTGACCGCGGAGCAAATCAACCAAAACCTGACAGACCCACCAGAACCGCAAGAAAACCCGCTTAGCGATCTGGCGCAAACTTTTTCTTTGCCAGAAGGAATGGTGGTTCGAGGAGTGAATCGAGGTGGAATCGCGATCGGCTCCGAGCTTCGGTAAGAGCGTTGCAGCGGAGTGCGCCCTCAAGCGCAATCGCCCTTTAACCCGGATAGCCTCCGCCGGAAAAACTGTTTGACAAATGCGCTTGGTCTGCTAGTATTAATAATCGTGCAACCAATGCGCGGGCGGTTAGCTCAGTTGGTAGAGCGCCTGCCTTACAAGCAGGATGTCGCGGGTTCGAGTCCCTCACTGCCCATACTTTATCTCTCCTGTCTTGCTGTACGTCTTTTGTACTGCATATCTTGATTTAGATAGCTTGATTCAGTCAGATCCTGATTCAGTCCAAATTGGTTGAGTTCCAAACGCAGGTTCAAGATCGGGCTGCACCGTGCCCTGTTTGAGGAAATGGGAAACCAAATTTTTTGATTGATTTCAAAGCCGACAGGCTTCCAAGCTCTGCTTCAAAGCTCTTGTACAGCTCGGGGAGTAAAGCTTGAAGCGAGGACGTTCAGAGATGGGTGGTCAGTCTTTAATCCCTTTGGTTTCCAACCTGTCCTGCAATCCACGCAAGGTAGGAAGCTGACCCGTGAACTAGCGGCAGGGCAATGATTTCGGGCACTTCGTAGGAGTGAAGTTCATAGACTTTTGCTTCGAGCTGGTTAAACTGCCGCAGGTCGGTTTTGATCACAAGCTGCCATTCCTGATCGCGATGCACCTCCCCCTTCCAGGTGTAAATCGATCGAATCGGGGTCAGACTAACACAAGCCGCCAAACGAGCTGCCACTAGCCCTTCTGCGATCGTTTCTGCTTCTGACTGCGAGGCGGCGGTCACGAGAACAATGCCGTAATTTTGCGGGTTTTGATTCATACACTTCCTTCTTCTGTTACTGGTGATTCTGTCCTGGGAAAGCTAGACGACAGCTTCCTCTAACGATTCAAGCGATCTCAGTCAGATTTAAGTCACCTAACCTTCATTCTTTGTTTTAAGGCAGCATCGACCATGGCAAATCCGAAGCCTGTACAAACTCCCGAATTTCTAGCACAGCAAAAACCGAAGTATGGAGAAAAGCCGTTAGGCAACACGATTGCTGTTCGCTTTTCTGCCGAAGTCGATTCCATCTTGCGTGAAAGAGCCGATCGCCAGCAGTTAATCCGTGCTGCGGTTGAAGTCTATCTGCGGGATAAGGGCTTGCTGTAGGCTTTATTAGAGAATCAGGAAAAAGTATCTCTGACAAATTATTGATCATGCTACAAGTTGCGCTCTGGCTGCTCTGGGCTAGCTTCATCCTCTACGCCTTTTTGTTTGCGCCACCAAATCAGCCTGACACTCTTAATCTTATTCAAGACTTGATTAGCGGAAACTGGGACGGCATTAACCCGTTAGTGATCGCGCTGTTTAATATCCTGGGTATCGTGCCGCTGCTTTATGCGTCAGTGATGTTTCTAGACGGTCGTGGGCAAAAGGCTCCAGCGTGGTTATTTGCATCTTTTTCGTTTGGCGTTGGCGTCTTTTCGATTCTGCCTTATCTGGCACTGCGGCGATCGAATCCGACCTTTACCGGGCAGAAGAACTGGCTGCTGAAGCTGCTCGATTCTCGCATTACCGGAGGCTTTGTTGCAGTGGGGGCGATCGGTTTACTGATATACGGCATTACTGCGGGCGACTGGAGCAATTTTATTCAGCAGTGGCAAACGAGCCGCTTTGTTCACGTCATGAGCCTCGACTTTTGCCTGCTCTGTCTTTTGTTTCCCGTCCTGTTGCCAGACGATATGGCACGACGCGGATTGTCTGACCGTCGAATTTTTTGGGCAGTGTCGCTAATTCCGCTACTCGGTCCGCTGGCATACATCACGCTGCGTCCGCCGATTCGGGAAGAGAAACCGATCGAGCAAACTGCTGTACAGGTGTAGAGCCTGACTTCCTGTAAGGTTTCTTCCCGTTTGCATCTCTCCTCTTATGTCACAATAGATAACGGTTATTTATACTTTGTTGTCATTACAGGTAGTTCTGTGAGTCCCACTGTTTCAGCCAGCCCCTCTGCCAAAGCTGCGACCCGCCGCGCCGTTTTCCCCTTCACCGCGATCGTGGGTCAGGAAGAAATGAAGCTTGCGTTGCTTCTCAACGTCATTGACCCCAAGATCGGGGGCGTGATGATCATGGGCGACCGGGGAACCGGAAAATCCACGACAATTCGTGCCCTGGCAGATGTGTTGCCTGAAATTGATGTGGTCGCAGGCGATCCGTTCAATAGCCATCCGAGCGATACGGGCTTGATGAGCGATGCCGTCAAGCAGCAGATTGAAGCAGGAGAACCAATCCAGACTGCCAAGAAAAAAGTAACGATGATCGACCTGCCGCTCGGCGCAACCGAGGATCGAGTCTGCGGCACGATCGACATTGAAAAAGCCCTTTCTGAAGGCGTGAAGGCATTTGAACCGGGACTGCTAGCGCAGGCAAATCGCGGCATTCTTTATGTGGATGAGGTAAATTTGCTCGACGACCACCTAGTTGATGTGCTGCTTGACTCTGCCGCATCGGGCTGGAATACAGTCGAACGAGAAGGCATTTCGATTCGCCACCCGGCAAGATTTGTGCTGGTTGGTTCTGGCAACCCGGAAGAAGGCGAACTGCGTCCCCAGTTGCTCGATCGCTTTGGCTTACATGCCGAAATCCGCACGGTGAAAGAGCCAGCCCTGCGGGTGCAAATTGTGGAACAGCGATCGGACTTTGACCAAGACCCGGAGAGCTTTCTGGAAAAATATCAGGTGGAGCAAGATGCCCTGCAACAAAAGCTGATCAACGCCCAAACGCTGCTGCCTTCGGTGAAGATTGATCAGGACTTGAAGATCAAAATTTCCCAGGTCTGCGCGGAGCTGGATGTAGACGGACTGCGCGGCGATATCGTGACCAACCGCACTGCAAAAGCTCTCGCTGCCCTGGAAGGACGAGCAGAAGTAACGGTCGAAGACATTCAGCGCATTATCGTGATGGCACTGCGCCACCGTTTGCGGAAAGACCCGCTAGAGTCGATCGATTCGGGCTATAAAGTTGGCAAGGTGTTTGCCCAGGTGTTTGGTCTGCCTCAGCCGGAATAGCCCCTAATTTCCAGGCGATGGTTTGGTGCTAGCACGAGCGGGAAGCCCAGCCATCGCAACATCATCTAGCACTTAGCCTGCTCAGGGCGTTTGTGATTCAGATGTTTGTGACTCAGACGATCGCACAACTTCCCAGGGAATGCGATTGTCTGCTGCCAGAGCTAGAGCCATTGCCCTTGCCCCTGCAGCGTTAATATGGCTTGGGTCAACAAAGTACTGGTTTTGCATCAGCTCTGATCGCTGGCTCAAATCGACAAATGTAAACTGATGGCGATCGGCAACGCGCTGCATGTGCTGGCGAAACTGCTGCTCGTGGCGGCGACGAAGTGAGTCTAGATAATACTCAGTTAAGGGCAGATTCACATACACCAGACGAATTTGCTGCTCGCGTGCGAACCGGGCAACCAAGAGCGTGGACTGAAGCTGGCTGCCTGTAAGCTGAAAGTTTTGATAGTCACCGTCAAACTGGCCAGGAACTCTGCGAAAGCGGCGAAAATAGGTCTGTGGGTCAAACCGACCGGGAATCACTTCAAATCCGTTTGGGGTGAGGTCGGGTGGCAGCGGTGGACGGGTCGGGCGGCTGGACGCATTTTGGCTAGTTTTTTGATTTGCTTGCAGCGTGAGAGCCATCCACTGGCTGCGCGGCGGAATCGGACGATCGCCCTGCTGCACGCGCCGATAGCCTTCTGAAGCAATAATGCCGTTATAGGTAATATCGGGACGACCGCTATTAAACGCCCGCGACCCGTCTCCCCAGATCACTAGGCGCGGCAACTGTTCGGGCAGCAGAATGTCGTTCAGCAGCACATCGATTACCTGAGCCGTTGCCCCATTGATGCCAAAGTTAAACACTTTTAGCCCTGGATAGCCTCGCTTTGCTAATCCTTCCTGAAGCGCGATCGGATCAATGCCCTGAAGCGCTCGAGAGCTACCAATAATCAGCACATCAGGTTTGCCAAATGTGCGGAGGTAGCGGCTATAGAGGTGAAGTTCCTGGTCAAGCCGCTGACTGTTAAAAGACGGAAAATTATACGGCGGCATCAGCAGATCGGGCATCAGCAGTGGCGGCAGCGGCAAAATCAGCGATGAAAGACGCGGCTGCGGAATGGGCGGAAGCGTATCGTTTTGGCCTGGCTCGATTGTTTCAGGGGAGGGGCTGTCAGCCGATTGATTTTGCTGGGCAATCAGATGATTTTTAAAGCCCAGGATGTTATCTGCTAATGCAGTGCCCCGTAAGCCTTGAAACAGCGTGAACAGCAGTCCAACCAGGAGCAGTTTCTTGAGTTGCATAAAATAACCCCGATGATCCTGACTCGCAAAACAGCTAGAACAGGGCAACTAAAGCTCTATATCCCTCGATCGAAAGAGGGCGTATCAGCAAAACACCGATTCTAAACTATCCTTAAGCTTGAGCTGGGGTCAACTGTTTGCTGCAAAGTGACCAAAGATTGATAAATGATTGGTTTTCAGAGCTTACGGTTTGCGGATCGTTCAATTAAATGGATTAAATTGAGCAACCTTCGTGAACTGCGTCCAGAAGAATGAATAAAAACCTATTTTTGACTCAGGATTAGCCGATTGTAAGCCTCGGGTGCGTTAGGCTTTGCCAACACACAATCCTTACCGATACAGAACCTTTACCGGCTGATGCTTTGCCTATTTATCCAGGATACAGGCGATCGACAAATCATCCGGTAAGAAGAGGCTTAAAAAGTTAGAGTCGTCGCCAAACTGTGAAGAGCAAAAAGCAATAGCAACCCGAACCTGCAATCAAATTGACAGCAAAAAAGCAGCCCCCAAAGGAAAAGGACTGCATGGTTCGATTCCTCCAATATTTGGATATTAGTCAGAGGAGCGATCGGTTCTCTTCTACCTAAAGAGATAGGACACAAGCTGAACGAATCACAAATCAAAATGAATTGATCGCGTTTTACTAAACATTCGTGTTGTTGTCGATCTGCTGTAGAATTTCCTGTGCTTTTTTCACTTCTTCTTGGGTACCGCCATCCATAAGCAGCAGGAAGTTTTGCTCTGTGGGGGTCGAGTCTGCTACCGCCTGTTTATTGACAGAGCCGCCCGTGATTGCTGCGATCGCGGCTCCACCTGCTGCTCCAACACCGCTTGCAATTAAGGTAAAGGTCAAAATTTGGCTAAAGGGAGCCATGCTGGGCGAAGCAGGATCATGCAGACTGAGCGCAGCAATCAAAAAGCCTGCCATTGCCCCTAACACGGTTCCGGCGATCGCGCCTTTCCCCGCATTAGCAGCCGCCTCGGTTTGGGACAGTTTGGGCGTTGATTGCAGTGCCTCTGGAACCAGGGCGAGCCGCTCTGGAGAAAAGCCTGCATCTTGAAGGGCACTGAGAGCAGTTGCCCCTTGCTGAACGTCAGAGAATTTTTTGATTGGATACTGATGGGATTGAGCGAGCTGTACCATGACTGTAAAGTCCTAATTTGCTTCAAGAGGACAGTCAAAAGAAAGTTCAAGTGAATCCTGTCTTCTATTGACGAATTCTTTTGAGCAAAAACACTCGCTCGATGGTTATAAACCACAAAAAAGGGACACTTCTCAGCATCCCAAAGTTCATGATTGACCTCTGCAAAACATTCGATCGTTCGATCGTTCGATCGATTCAAAATTAGCGAGAATCGGTTCCCTGGTTGGGGCTGCCCTCAATGCTTGGATTGTCGGTTCCTGGTGCTTCTGGTGCAGCACCTGATGATGAAGCGCCCGAGCGAACATCGTTGCGTGCGCCCTGTCCGGTTCTGCGAGTCCGCTCATCCAGCGTGGTTTGCTTACCGCCGGATGGCTCGGTGGACGTTCTCGGCTGAGAAGCAGGAACGCTCACTTCGAGCAGTTCATTCATCGAAAAGTTGTTCGTATTCACCCCGGCATAGTTAATCTTTGTAAAACGAACAACGACCGGATACTTGACGCCGCTCTGGTCAACTGATGCGACAGTTCCAAAATCTTGAAACCAGAAGGACTCTTTACGGAGAACCTGAACTGTCGAGCCACGCTGAATCATAACAAGTGTCCCCTTGAAAATAACTAAACAGGAATTAAATCTAAGTTAAACAGATACCCGATGCCTGCACTCCGACATATCTCTCAATAGGCGTATCTCTTAAGCAGGAGATGTTTAAGTTTTGTTACCAAATTTACTGCTCGATCGCTCCCCTCCTACAAAGCCAAAACGCAAAAAAACCACACAGCAAAACTGCATGGTCCTGAAGCAAGAAAAATTAAGTTTTTTGATGTTTTTTAAAGGCGGGGATTCACGTCTTTTGCCATGTCTAGAAAAGCGGCTGGGTCAGCATCCGAGAATCCTTCGGTCGCCTGCGACGCATCAGACTGGCTGCTTATTTTACTGATATCGAGGTTAGGAGAAGTTGCTTCTTCAGCTGCTTTTTCGCCTTCGCCCGTGCGATCGATCGCGGCAACATCAAACTGTTTTGATAATTCATAGTCCGAAGCAACATCAACCTGGGGCATTTTCTCATCGCCCGTCTTGATTTCTTCGACCATGCGTTCAGCATCAAAATTAGAGTTTGCACCAGCTTGAGTCATATTCTACTCCTTGTAACTTTTGCTATAAATATCGCGGATTGAATGGGCTAATCGTACCAACTGCTTTTTCGAGCCATACCACCCTTGAGGCAGATTTAATTCTTTTCGTAGGAGAGATTTCGAAAAGACAATTCCACTTTTCAAAGTCTTTCCTCGGAGCGTTTCAGATGGCTTCAGTAACCTGCTAAATCTAGACGGGAAAAAGTTCGGAGATAACAAACGATGACATTTAATACCGATCAGAACTCTCAACTGCTTGCAGAAAAAGAACAGCGCGTTTTTCAGTCGTATGGTGAATTGGGAATTGACGATCGCCTTGCATTGCTTTATTTGATTTATGAGAAAATGGGCGAGTCGATTACGCCTGCAGCTCCGGCAGCAGCAGAACCTAATCTGGCTCCTGTACTGCTGGGTGATTTTTATCATCTTGGCAAGGACAAACAGCTCGCCGTTATGCGCGAAATTGTGAACCGTGAAGAGACAGAATATTCCAGAGCATACGGCGGTTTGAGAGAAAATAATCAGCTTGCAGTGTGGTATGCCTGGGCAAAGGGCATGGGCGATACCGTAGTGGGAATGCCAGACAACTATCAGCCCACGGAGGCAATCCAAAACCTGCTGAAGGCGCTCGAGGACCTGGAGTTTCAAGAGCAAATTTCAGTTCTGCGTCTGATCGCGAGCAACATGGGCTACAGCGAAGTGGAGCCAATTCCAACTCAGGCAGAAACCGGAAAGACCTCTAGTTTCTAAAGAAACTCCTGATATCTAGACGGCACATCGATATTTCAGCTAGATATTTCGGCAGCGATCGTTCAGAGTCTAGGGGCAGTTGGCAAGCTGCCCTTATTTTTATAGAACGTTTCCTGATAGACGTGAACTGTGCAGATGGTCTGCCGTATCACTAAGTTTCAGAAATCGTAAAACCTTCGATCAGCATTCGGATCGAAAACTGGAGAAATTGATCGAACGCTTTCCCCTGAGCGACAAATCGTTGCTTATCCCATCGTTGCCCATCGCATTGCTAAACCCAACTAACACCCCTTAAGCAGCTTCTGGATAAATCGAATCAATCGGTTCTGCTTCTGGCTCTGGGTCAAACTCAACTTCTGGTACGGGGATATCTGCTCCGTTAATCGTTGTCCCCAAAAACTGAATTTCTTCTGACTCCAATAGCTGCTGCGTCGTTTCGTTCAGCAAACCCTCTTCGGTTACTTCAGGACGCGCCACTAGCATAATGCCATCGCTGAGCGGCTCCAGCAGCAGGGCATCGCTCGATCGACTCAGAGCGGGTGTATCTAGAACGACCCAATCAAACTGTTCTCGTCCGATTTTAATGAGCTGTCGCATTGCGTCCGATTCCAGAATGGCTGCGGCATATCGCTGAGGTGCAAGGCTCGGCACAATAAATAAATGATCGATCGCCGGAACTGCCCGAATACAGCGATCGAGCTGCTGATAATACTCTGCCGATTTAAAGGCTAGACCATCAGGTGGCTGAAGGTGCAGAGCGGTGGCTTGAGAAGGCGATCGAAGGTCTGCTTCAATCAGCAGCGTCTTTTTGCCTGCCCGTGCTGCCGCGACTGCAAGATTATAAGCCGTGACCGTTTTTCCTTCGCCGCTCACTGTGCTGGTAATCAAAACGACCTTTAGCTCAGGTTCGCCCCCAATTCGCTTCAGGTTAGTCCTCAGTCGCTCATAGAAGTCTAGATAGGGTGAGTCCGCTTCTAAGACGGGCAATTGCTCATCTTCCTCGGGCAGCAAAGGCAAAATACCCAGCATGGGAACTTCTTGCTGGCGCAAAGCTGCTTGGATATCTTCAGACGTGTAGAACGTGGGATCGATCATTCCCAGCACCATGACCAGTCCGCCACCAACCAGTACGGCGAATATCCCGCCTAATAATAGAATCATGCTGCCGCTCAAGCTAGCTTCGCTAGTCGCCTCGGTTGCCGGCGGCTCAGCCACAATTAAGCTGCCAACCGTTTCTTCTTGCGCCAGTTTTGCATCTGCTAAGCGTGCCTGTACCTGATTGTAGAAAGTCTGCTTCAGGGCAATCTGCTGCTGAAGTCGCTGCTGTTCGAGCTGCTTATTCGGAATGCTGCCATACTCTCGCCGAAGCTCCTGTTCCGATCGCACTAGGTCGGTGAGCTGCTGCTGAAGGGTTTGCTGCTGAGTGGCCAGCCCGACTAAGGTATCTGCCAGTGCCTTTCGTGCCGGGTCGAGGCTACTGGCTTGGCGAATCTGCTGTAATGCTGTTCTTCGTCCGAGAGCATTATCACGATCCAGGGAAGTCGCGATTGGATTGCCGCCAATCACTTCACCGACCCGTGCCTGAAGCTGCTGCTCATACACTTCGAGCTGACTCTGTAAGTCCAGCATTGTTGGATGATCGGGACGCAGGGTTTTGGCAAATAGCTCCCGCTGCGATTCCACCTGATAAATTCGCGCCCGCAAGTCGGCAAGAATCGGATCGGCACTCAGGGCAGAAGCAAGATAGGCTTGTTCAGGAGTCATGCCCAGACGGTTCTGCAAGCTGCGAATTTGAGCAGTCATTCCCGTGAGGGCTAATCGAAGCTGTCGCTGCTGCTGCTGAGTGCTGGTGATTGCGCCGAGCAAACTACCGCTTTCGGCTGCCTCGATCGCCGTTCCTTCTCGCCGCACATAGGTTTCAAGCTGCTGTTCTGCCGATCGCAGTTCGTCGGTGACTTTCGGCAAAAGCTGATCCAGGTTTTCGATCACGCGCCGCAATTGCTGCGTATTAAATTGACGGCTCTGCTCGATCATGGCTTTCATGAGCAGATTAGTGACTTTTTGCGATCGCTCTTTGCTGCTGTCTTGATACGCCACGGTAATGCGTAGAGCCTGAGAGCCAGCTGGAGCAGCACCTGCAGCTTCTGTGCCATTTCCCGTGACGGTAACTTTGGCACGCTGTGTTAAAGCCAGTTCCGATAGGCGAATCTCCTCTGCTTCAAGCAGCTTGAGCGTCGTGCTAACGACCTGGTTTGAAAGCAGCATTTCCTTGGTTACAGCCTGTCCTTGCTGCTGCAATGCCGTTCCTGTGGCAGAAAAAACGTCTGGCGGCGCGCCATAGGTGAGAGCGCCCTCGGTTACATAGGTTGCTGTGGGTGGCTTTTGCAGCACTGCTGCTCCGCCTGCAAGCCCTGCGACGACCAGGAATCCGGCGAGTCCAGCCCATTTATGTCGATCGAGGGCGATCCAATATCGCTTAATGAAGGGGGGAGTCATGGGTTAGCCCTTGGTTATTGCCCTCATGTTGCCAGCCTTAGTGTTCCCTGAGTGTCCTGCCGAATCGCGGTTGATCTTAACGTCTGAGCTTTAATCACTTGATCTCGATTCCCCTGACGGACCAAACAAACTTGCCGCACTGTTGCCAAGCGACTGAAAAAACAGCAAAAATCCCAGCACATCGCGAAATGGCTGCGTGAACGTATTCAGCGCATAGGTAATTCGTGCTACCCAGTTCCGACCAATCACAATCACATCGTCGTTTTCCAACATCGGGTCTTGCGTCGAGTCACCGAGCATCGCCTTTTTGCCGTCTAGCTCCTGACTCACGGCTTTTTGCTGCTGTTCATCAAACCGCACCAACCCCACATTGCGAATGTCAGCACTATTGAGATCGATCGATATTGCAGTCAGGGCATCGAGAAACCGACTGCCGCTCGGCAGCGCTAAACTTCCCATCGCGCCTCCATTTCCGGCAGCGTAATTCATAATCCGAATCTGAATTTGCTGCTGTGCCAGGGTGGATTGCGCCATCAGCATCCGGTTATAGCCCTCATCGCTGGTGCGTGAAGGAATCACGATCGTATCGCCATCGCTTAGCCGCACATCCGGTAGGGTTCGAGACTGGGAAAAGGGCGTGTACAAGTCAATTTCTCGATCGCGCACCGAGCCATCGGGCATTTGCCGTTGTACCCGAACCGATCGCAAATCTGCCTGTCCGCTGGTTCCGCCTGCTGCAATCAACGCTGAGGTCAACTGCGGCGACTGCAACGGATAAAAGCCCGGACGCACCACCTCACCCACGATCGTTACTGAAACCGGACGTTGCCCCACTAGCATCAGATCGATTTGCGGCTGAATTACAAAGCGATCGAGCGCGGTTTGAATTTTCGCTTTTGCTTCTTCCAGGGTTAACCCCTCTAATGGCAACGCGCCCACCAGGGGAATCAGCAGATTGCCCGCCGGATCGATCGTGTTCTGAAAGGTCAGATCAGGAAAGCGAAAGACATTCACAAACAGCGAATCGCCTGCTCCTAAACGATATTCATCAAACTCATCAGCCGATTGGGAAACTTCCTGGAAAATATCGGTGATTGAGGTAGGTACTTCTCTAGAAGGCAGCCTTTGGGGGTCTGCTGAATTGATCGGCATCTCCGAGTTGGCTTGAGCTGCCTGATAAAAGACGCTTGCCTGGGTCGCCCAGAACAGCGAAGTAAGCGAGAGGATTATGAGTTGGCGAAACATAGGGATCAGGTGTGCGGTCTACAGGAAGCAATCACCCTGACAGCAAAATCAATCACAGCCTATGGTGAAGGCTGAAGGGCAGTTTCAGTCAAAGCAGTCTGAATTTGCTGTGCCAGGGTTTCGAGTGGAAGACGCACCGTTTCAATGTTTCCCAAAGGAGCGATTGGCTGCATCACACTGACGGCAATCCAAGCAAGTGGCTGCTCGGTTTTCCACTGCGTTATCTGGTTTGCCCAAAACCAGTTGGTCGGGGAAGGACTGCCGCCCGTTGACCAGGCATACCACTGCATCACGGCATAGGTGCGTTCCTTTGTCCAGCCGCGCAGGAATCGAGCCTTCACTGGAATCGACTGTCCATTTGAACCAGTCACCCTAAACTCGATCGATCGCGCTGAGTCTGTCTTCCACTGCTGGAGTCCGTTGATATCCATCCAGTCCACCTGAGGCAAATCGCGAATCCAGGTTTGGGGACGCAGCAGCAGCAGGGTTGTGGTTTGCGGTGTGGCAAGTGCGGCTTCTGCTTCAGGCATGATTGCCTCAGTGGGGAAAGTGCTTCGCATCGCCTGCGCTGACCAGCTATGTCCGCCAATTTTGATCGATCGCTGGTTCAGCGTTTGCCAGCCTTTCAAGGCAAGTCCCTGTTGCTGAATCTGTTTGAGCTGCTTGACCTGCGCGAGTTCGGGCAAATGATTCCACGTCCAAGCTTGCGTCCAGTAGTTTGGCACAACGATCGCCACAACGATTGCCAGTGTAAATAAGACGATGCTTTGTTTGATCACAGCCCATTTCATTACAGTCATTCGAAATGAAATCATCAGAAATCTGTGGGTTGAGGAGCAGTATCGTTTGATTGGCGATCGATCCAGCGCATTAGCAGCACAATCAGCCCCAGCAGCACAGTGGAAAACAGATCGCCGCCCCAGCCGTCATGCAGCCAGTGAAAACCCGCCTCCTGCGCTGTGCCGTAAAAGTAGGTCAATAATGCATTGCGAATAATATTAGCAATCAGATTCAGCAGCAAGATTCCCGCTAGTAGCCGCATCACCTGTGAGCGAGACATCCGTGCTCCTGTCCAGTAGAGCAAAATCATCCCCACATAAAGGCTGGTAAACAGCATTTTTAGCCCCGCACAGTAGGGAGCAACTTCTACCACGCGATCGTTTACAAACAGGTAAATCTCATCCACCCGCACCGGCATTCCCGCTTGCACCAGCAAAAACCCTGCAACTCCGGCAATAAAACGCTGAAGCGGCAGGGTATAGGGTACGAGCAAATAGGGAACTGAGTTGGGCGTTGCTAGCAGCACCAGCAGCAGTGGAAATGCCTGAAGCCGCAGACCGGGAATCCCCTTCAGCCACAGACAAAGCCCCGCCAGCAAAATCGGCAGTGACAGATTAATCGCGTCCGGGAGCGGGCTGAGATACCAGACCAAGCCCAGCGTCAGCAGCACCATGCCGCCAAGGTGAGTGCGATCGGGTAAGGTCTGCCAGCGATGCCGTTTTGACCAGACCAGATAGGCAGCAAAAGGCAAGCCTAGCAGCCCGTGGCTAAAGTATTCATGCTCGGTGCTGATGGATTTGTTGATCCAGCCATCGATCCAGTGCAGCAGCAGCGGCGTGTACAGTAACAGCAGCAAACCGCCGATCGCCAGTATGGGCAATTGTTGAGGAAGTGCATCGAGTTTTTGCCTGACGTGCATAAGCGCAGGAAATGCTTTTCAGAATGGCTGTTTCTAGCATTCCCGCAACTGCCTTCCAAACACCAAGACCCGTCATCCTCAAATAAACGTCCTCCCCCAAAAATTTTGAAAGCCTCTCAAGCGGGAGGCACTTCATCTGAAAACTGCTGTGAAGTTATGGACATTACTGAGTAGACGAGTAGACGAATAGAATTATTCTGCGAATTCCTGCAACAGGGCAACCTTGTCCTGACCGCCCTGCTTGCTCAAGAAAAGGTAATTTTGAAATTCCTTGATCGACAAATCGAGAGAACTCTTTGCTGATATCATGACAGCCGGATGACCAGAGCGTTGAGCTTCCTGAAAAAACTCCTTTAGCTCCTCGTTGGACATTGGGCGCTCTTCCCAATAACACCAGCACACTTTTTGCAAATGATCGTCGTAGTGCCCAGCGTTTTCTCTCATTACATAGCTTACAAACAACCCGTAGAGAACGTACTCGGACAAATGCTTTACTCTAGTAACGACCTCTAGCCAGTCCTGCTGAAAGTTCTCCTCAAGCAATCGATACAGTTGGATTAAAGTATCACGTCTCCAGGTAACAATCTGGCTAATGTAGAAGTCATAGTAGTTGTTTTCCAGGGGCAAATTAAGTAATTTCTTGGCAGTATCCTTCCATTTTCTGCTCTCCTCAAATTCGTGATCGCTAGAGTGGTTCACTCGAAAGATTCGGGCTTTATCGCCTTTCGTTAATGCTCGAGGATCAAAGGAGTTAATGAATGCAACATCTGAGTCAACAAATATGAGAATGTCCTCTTTTACATACTGCGCTGCTGCTAGTTTCACAATCTGCTGAACTAACCATCCTCGCAGCAAAAAGTTACCTGATTGGTAACCTTTCAGATTTAGCCAAATATTTTTTCGGTCAAAGAAAGGAACTCGCTTAATCCAAAAGGGAAGAATTTCTTCTTTGGTTAAGATGATTATGTTTTCATTAGATAGCTGCTGAAAAAGATCAAAGTCTTTTTTCTCGACAACGATGTAATGTTTTACTGGGAAAGCTACGAACTGCTTGATGCTCCAACACAGTAGCTTGCATCTTTGAAAATCTGGCGCATAGCTGGGGGTAATAAATGCAAAAGAAAAGATGCTCATTGTTTTCCCAGGTACTGGCAGTGTTATTTACAAGATACTGGGCTATCCGTAAGTATTCCAGTGCTTCACAAAACCTTTATGAAGGCATCTGTAAAAATATGTAGGAAACTTATCCTAACTCCCTACAATTGTTCCTGGTAATCATGTGCTGTGCCAGCAAAACACTGAGTAGAAGGCGGTTTGACAGCCTTTTAGTGAATCAGGGTAACGATCACAATCTCATTCGGACATTAGAGAATCCAGGCGATTACTTAAGCTGCCCCTAGCTCTTTAGTTTTCGGTATAGTTCATTACTTTTGGAAGGAATCAAACCTCGTTTCCTTCTGTCTTGATAGAAGAAGGTAAATCAAGGATTAGAGCTTCTAAAACTTTTTACTTCCAAAGATAGTTGGCATACTCCAAGTGAGGGCTAGGGGAGCAGGTTTGTGTTCTACTTAATAATGCCAGGCTGCAAATTTACGCTTTATCCTGCTAGCAGCGATCGATCCGCCTGAAATTCCATCGCTGGATGTGAGGCAAGGATCGACTGCTTCATCAGGGATTCGATCGCGCTGACCACCTGCTGAATCTGTGAGTCTGCCATACCCGGATAGAGCGGCAGCGACAAAATCTCCTGGCTCATTAGTTCTGCGGCGGGAAAGTCACCTGCGCGATAGCCAAGATGCTGGTAGGCGGGCTGAAGATGGCAGGGAATCGGATAGTGAATGCCCGTTTGAATGCCGAGTTCGGTCAGTCCGGTTTGCAGTGCGATTCGATCGATTGTGCAAGCCTGGGTCACACGAACCACATACAGATGATAGACATGACCCGGACCGCTCTGGTTCTTAATCGGCACAATGCCGTATTCTGCAAGCGGCTGAAGCAAAGCGTCATACTGCTGAGCAATTCGGTAGCGATCGGCATTCCAGGCAGCCAGATGAGGCAGTTTCACCTTGAGGACGGCAGCCTGAATCGAGTCCAGCCGGCTGTTTGTGCCCAGATCGGTGTGAAAGTATTTGCGGAGTGCGCCGTAGTTGCGAAGCGATCGCAAGGTTTGCGCCACAATCTCTTCCGAAGTAAGCACGATACCCCCATCGCCGAATGCTCCCAGATTCTTGCTGGGGTAAAAGCTAAACGCCGCCGCGCTGCCAATCGAGCCTGCTTGATAGCCCTCCCGCGCTGCCAAGTGCGCTTGGGCAGCATCCTCGAAAATCAGCAGGTCATAGGCACTGGCGAGATTCAGCAGTGCACTAGGCGACACCATTTGCCCGTAGAGGTGAACTGGGACGATCGCCCGTGTCCGGTAGGTGATTGCCTTCTCGGCTGCCAGCAAATCGATCAGCCCAGTTTCCAGATTGCAGTCTACCAGGATTGGCGTTGCCCCCGTTCGCAGTACCCCAATCAGTGTGGCAACAAAGGTATTTGCTGGCAGCAGCACTTCATCGCCCTGGCCAATTCCACAAGCTTGAAGCCCCAGCGCAACTGCATCTGTGCCGCAAGCCACCCCAACCCCATAGCGAGTTCCGCAAACTTGAGCAAAGGCAAACTCAAACTCACTTACTGCTTGCCCCAAAACATAGTCGCCCTGCTCGATTACCGATCGAATTGCCTGTTCAAGCTCTTGTTGAAGCGGCTGCTGGAACTGAAAATCAACAAATGGAATGAAAGAAGAATGATTCATAAACCCAAGAAATTCTGAAAGGAGGGTAACCAGGGAAACATCATGAGCAATGGGAAGACGATAAGTAATAAGCAAGAGCAGCAAACAAGCATATCTGACCCACTGCAATCGAAAAAAGCTGGAATAGAAGCAGTGTTCTAGCTCGGTATACTGCTCACCAAACGACTGCTCACCAAAATACTGCTCACTGAACGACTCAAGTTACCTGATGAGGATACGGTTCGCGAGAATACAGTCCGCAATTCTGCAAGAGTTCTGCAAGAATCCGGCCTGCAAAGAACTTACTGTGCCTAATGGGGCTGTGCCTAATGGGGGCGATATCTCTAGTTATGTCGGATCTTGTGTAATTTTAGATACAGATTGATAGTGAAGAGTCGATAAAGACTTTTTTCCAGGGTTTCAGAATTAGGATTTCAAACTATGTTCTGAAACGCATTGCTTCTATCGTATTTGTTTCATCCAATCGCTAACTCCGATCGCGCAACTCTGTTTCTAGCTTATTGATATCTTCCGGCAGAAAAACGTAGATTTGACCACTGTACGCCTCGCCGCTTCGCGTTTGCGCTGTTTCCATCCAGTAGGCATAGCGATCGCCCTGGCGAATTTCTCCTTGAACCGATTCCAGCAGAGGAGTGTCACGATTCGTTGCGGCTTGCTGCTGCTCCTCCGTGGGATAGCGGTACACCAGGTTTCCCTGCACAAAATCCTGATAAATGTCATCGCCGTAGACGCTGCGAAGAGTTGAAGCAAGGCGATCGAATGTTACGCCATTGGTCATGTCAAACAGGGTAATGCGCTCTGTTCGAATTGTGCCCCGGCTCTCTAGAGCGGCTGCGCGTCCGGGTGAAGCGGTGAGTGCTTCAAAGGAAAATCGGCGGGCAGGCGTATCGCTTTTTCGCACAAGCAGCGTTTCGCCACTGGCAGGACGAAGGGCAGAATTGGCTTGAATCCATGCGGCCGCTTGATCAACCGTTTGCCCCGGAAGTGCCATTGCGCGATCGTTTCGCAATGAAAATTGCCCGATATCGGTAATCATCAGCAAAACACTGGCGAAAACAAGCTGAAATCCAAATCGAAGCTTCTTCATGCGTCCTTTGTTAACCTGAACGATTACAAGTATGCTTCTAACGTGCCCACATCAACCCATTGATGCACTCCCCTGCGCGAATTACAAGGAGCCCCAGGACGGGCGAGTGTAGCCCACGCAGTTTCAAGACTTAACGCTTTCAACTTTAATCACAGCAGAGTGTTCAACGCAAGGGATGAAAAAAGGTATCAAAAAGAACAGACATCCTCTACTGCAAAGTTACTGCTCACAACTTTACTAAACACTCTTTGAAACGTGACAGAACTGAATAAATCTATTAATCAAGCTTTTTGCTCTCTCGGTACCTATGTGAATTGATACTTTTGATGCTTCTTCTCCGGAATGAAGCAATACTCATCACATCTCGATCTGGATGATTCTGCTATCCTACTATCGTGACTAAATCAGTGTGTCCGGAACAGGTGCTACTACCGTTTAGAAAAAGCCATCGCAGGATGAGGGGGAGAATCCCCTTGCGAATCGATATTAGAGTTTGATAAATCTATCCAGACTCTTGTGCAAGCAAGCATTTGTGGAAGCATTGAGCAAGGAGCTAGAGGGTGACGTCAAGCGTAGAGTTGGTTCCCGGCACGGTAGTAAATCACCGCTATCATATTCAGCGCGTTCTTGGACGGGGCGGTTGTGGACGGACTTATTTGGCGATCGATCGATGTCGCTTTAACGAGCTGTGCGTTCTTAAAGAATTTGTGCCCAATCACCAGGGCGACCCGGTGGTTGCTTCAAAACTGCGTCAGCTCTTTCGGCGAGAGGCGGCAATTCTGCACAAGCTCGATCATTCGCAGATCCCCAAGTTCTATGCAGGATTTGAGCTAAATGATCGGCTGTTTATCGTTCAGGAGTTCATCGATGGCAAAACCTACTGGAAACAGCTTCAGGAACGAAAACAGCAGGGTGAAGCGTTTACGGAACAGGAAATTGTGCCCTGGCTTCGCAGCCTCCTGGAATTGCTTGACTATCTACACAGCCAGAAGATTGTGCATCGGGACATTTCGCCCGACAACATCATGCTTTCCCGCAGGCGCAATCTCCCAGTTTTGATCGATTTTGGCGTGGTTAAGCAAACGACCCAGGCAGAGCTGATTCCTCAAAGCTCTGGGCTGATTCAGGCTTCTGTCGCAGTTGGCAAAGTCGGCTACGCGCCCTACGAGCAGATTCGGATGGGGCAGTGCTCGCCACGCAGCGATCTCTATGCCCTGGCAGTTACCGCCGTTGTGCTGTTGACTGGGCAATCGCCGCACCTGCTGATGAATCCAAAAACGCTGGACTGGCAATGGCATCGCAGGGTTAAGCTCGATCGCCGCTTTATGCAGATCCTCGATCGCATGATGGCAGAACGCCCCACTGATCGTTACCCCTCGGCTCGTGCTGTTCTACGGGATTTGTCAGGTCTGCCGACAGGTTCTCATTCTGAGTCAATCAGCTTCCTGTCTCGCCCGCAGCCGATTCGAACTGCGCAACCTGAGGAGAGTTCCGTCCGAAATGCCCAGCCTGAGCTGACCCTGCTCCAGTCCTCGGTTTCCTTTCTGACGATCGCGACTGACTCCACCCAGATCGAATCCGCTTCTAGTCGAACTCGCCTGACATTGGCTTCCCAGGTTGCTTTGTCTTCAACTTGTGTGCCGCTTCCCCTGACCGATCTCAATCCGCTGACATCGGGGCAGCTAGGCAGCGCGATTCCTCCATACGAGAACCAGCTTCGCTTCGCTCCTAGGACAGGATATTCAAAGATTTGGGTTAGGCAGAAACCAGCCTGGTTTGAGCGATCGGTTAGTCAAGCGCTCATGGTTGCCTCACTGCTGCTGCTACCAGTAGCAGGAATTGTGGTCGGAGTCCAGTCACCCCACATCACGCCTTTGTGTGCACCGCTGGGCAACTGTGCAGGACTTCAGGTAGCAGAGCGATATCGGCAGGCGATTGAGCAGGCAGCGAGTGCAAAAACGCTGATGTCGCAGGCTCAAACCGTGCTTGATTTGCAGCGTGCCCGCGATCGGCTCTCTGAATCCTTGGCACAGCTCAGCACGTTCAGCACAGACCCTCAAATTCAGCCCCAGGCAGTCAATCTGGTGCGGCAGTATCAGGCGGTCTTTCAGGGGCTAGAAGTCCACCTTGAACAAGAAGCGCGGGCAGAACAGCTCCTAAAACGAGCAGAGGCAGAAGCTCAGCAAGCCGCAGCGCAAAGCCATACCGCAAAAACGGCTCAGCAGTTGATCGGTGCAAAGCAGCAGTGGGAAAAAGCAGTTGCAACCCTTAAGGCAATTCCTGAGCGAGCATTTGTGACAAAACAGGCGAAATCGCGTTCAGAAGAATATCGAACTCGCCTTAAGGCAGTTGACCTACGGCTAGCAGCAATGCCGCAGTTTCTAAAGCCAGATCAGTCTCTAAAACTCGATCGATTGGTGGCTCAAGGGCAACCTGCCATACAGGCGCAACCGTCCATTACAAGTGCTTCTGCTGCTCCTGCTGTGCCGCAGCCTACGGCTGTTCAGCCAGCTCAGACCAATAGCTCATCCCGGTCTGTTGCTCGTGTGCCTCAGCCATCCCGTGCTCAGGCATTAAAGCGATCGTCTCAGGTAAGGGCTGCATCTCGCTCACAGCCGCCTCGCCGCTCCTCACCAATACCGCGTCTGGCCATGGCAACGCATCGATCGAGCCAGGTCTTTATTTGGGTCGATCAAGCCTTGGTTAATTCTGATGGAGTGCCGACCGCCAATCTCCGTATTGTCAACAATAGCGATCGAGCATTTAGCTTTAGTCCTGTCTATGCTGAGGTGCAAACGGCTGAAAACCAGATGCTTCGCTCCAGAGTTTTGCTGACCAGCACCTCTGAAACTGTGCTGCAGCCTGGAGAAGCGATGTCAGGCTCAGTCTCGCTGCTCGATCGCAACTGGAATTCTTCGCATCCGAGGCAGGCAACACTGGTGATTCAAGAACGGGCAAGCGGCAATCGCGTGTTTCGCATTCCCCTACCAATGAGCCTTGTGGGATGGTATTCCTCTAATCGCTGAAGCAGCAAAAATCGCTAAAGCAGCAAAAAAGAGGGACAACGATCCCTCTTTACTTTTCAAACTAAAATTCAAACTAGAAATTGTCAGTTGAATATCAGTTGAAATTGTCAGCCAACATGGGTTCTAAAGCTTACACGGTTGCTCTCGAAAGCAACTGGTCTGCCGCTGCTCGTAAAAGCTCTGCCTTATCCGTTTGCTCCCAGGGCAACTCCAGATCGTTACGTCCAAAGTGACCGTAAGCAGCAACCTCCTGATAAAACCGTCCGCCCCGCTCACCCGGAATATTTCGCAATCCAAACGTTTGAATAATACCTGCCGGACGCAGTTCAAAGTGCTGTTTCACTAGCTCTAGCAGGCGATCGTCATCAATCTTGCCAGTGCCAAAGGTTTCCACCAGGATACTCACCGGACGCGCGACCCCGATCGCATAGCTGAGCTGAACCTCGCATCTTTCCGCCAGCCCGGCTGCCACGATATTTTTGGCGACATAGCGGCAGGCATAGGCAGCACTGCGATCAACCTTTGTGGGATCCTTGCCAGAGAAAGCCCCTCCACCATGCCGGGAATAGCCGCCATAGGTGTCCACAATAATCTTACGCCCAGTCAAGCCTGCATCGCCCTGAGGTCCACCAATCACAAACTTTCCTGTCGGGTTGACCAGATAGCGAGTGCGATCGTCCGGCTTGACTTCCAGATCATTAAAGCAAGGTTCCACAACTAGCGACCACAGATCCTCCCGAATTTTTGCCTGAATTTCAGCCAGGTCTGTAATCTCACCAATCTCAGGGGCATGCTGCGTGGAGACGAGAATTGTGTCAATTCCAACAGGTTTACCGTCTTCGTAGATCACCGTCACCTGTGTTTTACCATCAGGACGCAAATAGGCAAGCTGTCCTGTTTTCCGAATGGCGGCTAGCTTCCGAGCGATCCGGTGAGCCAAACAAATTGGGAGCGGCATCAATTCGGGGGTTTCGTTGCAGGCAAAGCCAAACATCAAACCCTGATCGCCAGCCCCAACCGCATCCAGTGCTTCTTCGCTGGACTGTTCACGGGTTTCCTGTGCGTGGTTTACTCCCTGAGCAATATCGGGAGACTGTTCATCCAGCGCAACGAGGACAGCGCAGCTACTGGCTGAGAAGCCATTTGTTGCATCGGTGTACCCGATTTCAGCAATCTTTTTGCGTGCCAAATCCACATAATTGACCTGCGCCTTTGAAGTAATTTCGCCCGTGATTAACACCAGACCGGTGTTCACGACAACTTCTGCCGCAACGCGGCTGGCAGGATCTTGAGCTAACAGCGCATCCAGGATCGTATCCGAGATCTGGTCGCAGACTTTATCGGGATGACCTTCCGTAACAGATTCCGATGTGAACAGGTAACGACGTGCCAAGGCAACAACCTCTCCTAACGCTAGAGTCAGAGATAAGTATAATCAGGGAAGGGAATAAATTGATATCCTTCCTGAACGGAGCGACAATCTCAGCTTAACCGAATTCTGGAATCCTTTCGGATAACCAGCTCTTTTGTAAAGCAATAAATTCCCCCAGTAGGTTTACTGATTTGGTCATTCTAAATAATTTGAATTTGATCAAGCTGATTCACTAAAACAGTAGCATTGGTCAGATTCGGTTTGCTCGACCATCCCCCGGTCATGCCAATACAGCCGAGCATCTGAGCTGTTTTTGCAATTTGGATATCAATCTGAGAATCGCCAACTATCAGAGTTTGTCCTGGAACTGTTCCTAATTTCAGTAGAACCTGCTCCAGTAGCATTGGATCGGATTTGCTCAAATTCTCTCGAACACCGATCGCAATCTGAAAATAACGGCTTAACTCGTAAGTAACGACAAAATCATCTACGTTGCTTTGGCTATCAGAAGACAAAATTCCGAGCCTGATTCCCGCATGAGTGAGCTTTTGTAGGAGTGGTACTGCACCCGGCAAGAGTGGAGTTTGCTTTGCTTTTGGCTGACTCGATCGATCCGCAGCTTGAAACGCTTCTTGAACCAGGGCAAGTGACTGTGTCCAGCCTCGTCCCGTTGCAGCACTATAGGCGGCAGCAGCGATTGCGTTCTCTTGCCTGCTTCCAACTGCCATCAGCCCTGCCGGATTCAGGCAATAACCTTGGGGGGAGGCTTGAGCATTACCTTTCTGAATACCAAACGCATCCAGCAGCAAAGCTTCAATTCCTGGAACGCGAGCATCAATCAGGCGCGATCGACAGCAGGCAAGCTTACAAAGGAACGCTTCCACATTTGCCAGAGTGCCGTCCTTATCAAAAATTACCGCTTCAACGTTAGTGAAGGTGACTTTCCCACACTGAATTGTTGCCACCTCGCTTCCCTCCCAATATCACCTCAAAAAAAATTAGGGAGAGAAACCCCTCCCCAACTTAACCGATGAGATATATAAGACAAGACGTTCAGCAATCGATCGCCTAGTCCTCAGTTGCAGCCGGCAGCTCTTCCTCAAGCACAACGTCTTCTACCGCTTCTACCGCAGCAGCCTGAGGCTGAGATTGCTGCAACATACGTTCCCGATACTTTGCAGCCATTTCCTCTGCTTTCTCGTACACCACATCTGGATTCTTCACCATATCGCCCGGTTCGGGTTCAAGCTGCTTAGTCGAGAGCGAAATGCGACCCCGCTCTGCATCCAGATCGATGATCATGACCTTGACCTCATCATTCACGTTAAAAACGCTATGAGGCGTATCAATATGGTCATGGGAGATCTCAGAGATGTGCAGCAGACCACTGACACCGCCGATATCAATAAATGCACCGTAGGGCTTTAAGCCACGCACCGTTCCGATCACAACTTCGCCCACTTCTAAGCGGTTCATCTTTCGCTCAACTAGCGCACGACGATGGCTCAGAACCAGACGGTTTCGGTCCTCATCCACTTCCAGAAACTTAAGAGGAAGTTCTTCGCCTACGAGTTCTTCCTTTGGTTTGCGGGTGCTGATGTGAGAACCAGGGATAAATCCACGTAATCCTTCAATGCGAACCAGTGCGCCTCCTCGGTTTGTAGCGAAGACGGCAGAGCGCACCGTAGCATCTTCAGCCTGAAGCTGACGCACCCGCTCCCATGCCCGCATATATTCTATGCGCCGAATCGACAGGGTAAGCTGTCCATCCTCATTCTCATCAGTCAGAATGAAAAATTCGCGGGTTTCGTTGGATTGCAGCACCTCTTCCGGGTTTTCAATCCGGTTGATCGACATTTCCTGGATTGGAATGTAAGCTGCTGTCTTAGCACCAATGTCAATCAGAGCCCCCCTCGGCTCAATGCTAAAAACGGTTCCAGCAACAATGTCGCCGGGGTTGAAGTGATAGTCGTATTGATCGAGGAGAGCCGCAAAATCCTCGTGAGTAAAGCCAATTTCCGTTACTTCCTGATTGACCATGCGATGTATTTCCTGGTGTTTGTCTCCGTAATAGTAGTGGTCTGTTGACGATTCCCCATTTTAGAACCAAAAGTTTAGAACCCAAAGCTCTGGAACCACAGGAACAGCAACCTGCTGAGCAGAACCGACACGCAAAAAGTTTGGAAGATGCTATCTTCCGTGCTAGACCCTAGACAGATAATCATAGCTCATTTTGGGCAGGATCATACCCTCCCTTCACTGACTTGCCTAAAATGGTGAAGTGGGAGAGAAAAGCGTTAAAGGAAGGCTCTTTAAAGACCCTCCTTCAGGCGAGATCACCGAGGCACAGAGTTGAGGGCTGGAGAAGTCGGTTCTTGAGGTTGATTCATTGAATTAGACTCTGCAAAATTATCGCTTTCCAGACTCAGGCTGCCTTCCCGCTTGCTTTTTAACGATCCGGTCTGAAGCTGATTTAGGGTTTCAATAAAATCATGAATGCCCTGAAACTGCCGATACACCGAGGCAAATCGAATATAGGCAACCTCATTTAGTTGCTGCAAATGCTTAAGCACCAGTTCTCCAATTTCATTGCTGGTGACTTCACGAATCGATCGCTGCTGAAGCTCCATCTCAATTTCATCGACCAGATTCTCCAGGTGAGCCGGAGATAAACCTGTTTTCTCACTAGCTCGCATGACGCCTTTTAAAACTTTCGATCGATCGAAGGATTCCCGTTCCCCGTTGCGCTTAATGACAACGATCGGAACAAACTCAATTCGCTCATAGGTTGTGAAGCGGCGATTGCAGCTTAAACATTCTCGGCGGCGGCGAACGCTATGCCCAGATTCTGCTGAACGCGACTCCAAAACCCGGTTGTCTGGAAACTGGCAAAATGGACATCGCATGGCAAACGTCCTCCGCAATGTTAGGCAGATTTAACAACAAAAGTATTCCTAATTCATTAGGAAGTGATGCTACATACAGCCATCATACTGCATTTATAAAAACGATAAAACCTGAGCGAGTTAACTCGATTTAAGGGCTTCAGACCCGATCAAGCGTACTGCTCAGGAATATCGAATTGCTATTTAAAGCGTAGATTGCTGCTCGCGAAAAATCACAGCGATCGAAATTAGTCTTTGGTGATGCGCGGTGGCTCACGAAATGCGATCGCGAAGAACAGAACAAAGATTGCCAACGCCAGAATCAGAATGTATGCAACGCTTTCCATTGTGGAATTCCTCCTATTCAGTGATTGATTTAGCCGTCCGATTCGACCGTACTGTATCGAGGAAAGCTAGAGGCGACAAGGATGAATCAATACCAAACCTGCCGCGCTCCAGCTACTTAGACTTCGACTAGATGGGTGTGGTGCGACGGGACGATTTGTCGCCCAGCTTTTGGTAAAAGCCCCACTCGACTTGCTCTTCTGCTAGATCCGGGTCAATACCTGCAAATACGTCGCGGAATAGTGTCCGAGAGCCGTGCCAAATGTGTCCAAAGAAGAACAGCAGCGCGAACACGGCGTGCCCATAGGTAAACCAACCGCGAGGACTGGTGCGGAACACACCGTCTGAGTTCAGGGTCTCCTGGTCAAACTTGAACCCTTCGCCGAGCTGTGCTTTACGAGCAAATCGCTTCACCACTGCCGGATCAGAGAAAGTTTGTCCATTCAGTTCACCGCCGTAGAAGCTAGCGGTTACGCCAACTTGCTCAAAGCTGTACTTAGACTCTGCACGACGGAAGGGGATGTCTGCCCGGACAACGCCATCTTTATCTGTCAGGATAACCGGGAAAGTTTCAAAGAAGTTAGGCATCCGGCGAACGCTCAGCTCACGACCTTCGCCATCTCTAAAGACAGCGTGACCGAGCCAGCCTTCAGCGATTCCATCACCCTTGTCCATCGGACCAGTACGGAACAAACCACCTTTCGCGGGGTTGTTGCCAATGTAGTCGTAGAACGCGAGCTTCTCAGGAATGTCAGACCAGGCTTCTTCGGGGCTTGCGCCATCAGCAACGTTTGCCTGAACGCGGCGATCGATTTCTTGCTGGAAGTAGGCACTATCCCACTGATAGCGAGTCGGTCCATAGAGTTCGATCGGGGTTGCTGCGCTGCCGTACCACATCGTTCCTGCGACCACGAAGGCTGCAAAGAAGACGGCTGCGATACTGCTAGACAGTACGGTTTCGATATTTCCCATCCGCAGAGCGCGATAGAGCCGCTCCGGTGGACGTACCGCCAGGTGGAAAAGACCTGCGATGATACCAACGACTCCGGCAGCGATGTGGTGTGCCACAATACCACCCGGATTAAATGGATCAAAGCCTTCTGGACCCCAGGCGGGAGCAACAGGCTGCACGCTTCCGGTTAATCCGTAGGCGTCGGACACCCACATGCCCGGCCCAAATAGACCCGTAAGGTGGAATGCCCCGAATCCAAAACAGAGCAAACCAGAAAGGAACAAATGAATTCCAAACATTTTGGGCAAGTCTAGTGCAGGCTCACCCGTACGCGGATCTCTAAAAAGTTCTAAATCCCAGTAGACCCAGTGCCAGCAGGCAGCCAGGAATAGCAAACCAGAGAGAATAATGTGAGCAGCGGCTACGCCTTCAAACGACCAGAATCCGGGGTCAACGCCCGTTTCGCCCGTAATGCCCCAGCCGCCCCAAGAGCTAGTGACGCCGAGACGCGCCATAAAGGGCATCACGAACATCCCTTGCCGCCACATGGGGTTGAGTACCGGATCGCTCGGATCAAAAATTGCTAGCTCGTAGAGTGCCATCGAGCCAGCCCAGCCTGCCACCAGCGCGGTGTGCATCAGGTGTACAGCAATCAACCGTCCTGGGTCATTCAGGACGACTGTGTGTACGCGATACCAGGGTAGTCCCATCGACTACGCTCCTCCTACTATAAATTTCAACGCTTCCTTCAGCCTTTTATTAAGGTGTCTAATACTGGTTAGCCTACCAGATTATCGGAGCACCCGATCGCACGATTGACAACTGTTGCTCAACCTCTTGTCTAATCAGACTTAAGGAGTTTGGAGACTGGATTGTTTTCCTTGAAAAAAACAATTTGGACAGTTTGGCAATCCGCTTGTAAAAATGAAAGTGTATAAAGAAGTGTAACTAGTGCGAGAGGCGAATGCAAGCATGACTCAAACTGGCGCAGAAGAACAATTAACGCCCTCAGAAGCCCCTGATGCAGCGCAAACTCCGGCAAAAGTTTCGTTCGGTGGAACTATTAAGTTTGTTAAAGAAAACAAGGAAGTTATCGTAGCAGACGGAGCTAATCTCCGCTTTAAGGCATTGGAAAACGGGATCGACCTGTACACCTTTATGGGCAAGATGATGAGCTGCGGCGGCTACGGTCAGTGTGGAACCTGCGTTGTTGAAGTTGTGGAAGGGATGGAAAACCTGTCGCCCCGCACGCCAACTGAGGAGCAAAAGCTGAAGAAGCGATCGACAAATTGCCGCCTTGCTTGCCAAACGCTCGTTCACGGCAGTGCCAGCATTGTGACAAAACCCGCTAAGTCGTCCTGATCATTCTGTTTTGGTCAGGTTGAGGTGTATCCTTAGACCATGGATTGTTAACAAAATGATCTAGAGGCTGGGTTTCATGCAAGTTAATGATTTAGGTTTTGTTGCAACGATTTTGTTTGTCCTGGTGCCTGCGGTATTTCTGATTATTCTGTATATTCAAACCGCGAGTCGGCAGAACAACCCGTAAGATTAATCAGTTTGTAGAGTCGTTTATCGGACTACGAATTGGGACTACGAATTGTTTGTCGCTTGAGCAGTCGTGACTCAAGCATAATCGAAAGTGCCAGGGAGCTTATCTTCTGGCACTTTTTAAGTTGATTGGTTGAGGTGAATCAGGGATGCAAAAGCGGTGTGAGTTCAGGCATTCCCTACTTCCAAAAGGCTGAACTGTTGCCGTTAGCTTCCCGATCGCACCAGCAGCACCGGGCAGTTGGCGTACACGCGCACATAGTCTGACAGCGATTGTCCCAGCAGGCGATCGAGATCCGGGAGACCTTTGGCGATTGAAGGACGGCGATCGGGCGAACCGAGAATCAACAGATCGACATTTAATTCTTCAGCCACCTGACAAATCCGTTCGCCAGGCTTGCCTTCCGGCGCAACACACTTGTAATTAATTCCTTGTTTTTTAGCTTCTGTGATTGCTGGAATCAGCACCGGGTCTTCGTTAGGATTTGCAGCAATTTCGCCAGGCTTGAGTTTCAGGTCAGAATTGGCGTGAACCAGAATGAGTTGACCGTTCTTGATGTCTCGCACAAGGGAGATCGCTAGCTTTAGAGAGTCTTTTGAAGCATCTGACTTATCCAGAGCAACCATGACTCGACTAATTTTCTTAACAAAAAGCTCGTCCTTCACGAGCAGCATGGGACGAGATGCAAGCTGAAAAACGTATTGGCTGACTGAGTTTTCTAGAATTGACTGAATCCGCTTTAGACCACGCGAACCCATAATAATGAGATCCGTGTCAATCTCTTCGGCAACGCGACAGACAATATCTTTTGGATCGCCTTCGCGTAGCACTGCATTGACCTGTGCAGGGTCGAGATTCAGGGTTTGGATGGCGTTTGCCAGAATTTTGCCGCCTTCTTCCCATTTTTGAGTCATTCCCTCAGCGGTGACTTGGGGTGAAACGACGTGTAAAACAGTAACCTTGGCATGCTGGATCATGGGAACTTCCATGAGAGCTTTGAGCATCTCTTCGGTATGTCCCATGCCAGAGTTTGCCAGCAAAATTTTTTCTATCATAATTGCTCCTTAACCTTAACCCGAGGCTGCTGATGAGTTCTCGGTCAATCATGAATTGCTCTATGACTCAGTCTAGGACAGCTTGTAGGTAAAGGAATGGACAGAAAAATAATCGTTTCAATTAGTTAAATCAGGTCAATCAATTAGGGCGATTGTTTCTTAATTAGAGAGATTTGTTCTTACACTGCTTTTTACTCGAAGTCAATAGTTTTTATCGTTTTGATAACTTTAATTTGAGCCGATCGCACTTAACGGGTGGTGCTGAAAAGCGCTGATAACAGAAGTATTTAGCAAATCGATCAGGCAACAAAGACGGCTTGAGATATTAGGAAAAGCTTATTTTGTTTCTAAGTTTTACGTTTAAACCGATGCAAAAAATATTATAAAAACAGGATGATACTCCTTAGCCTTGCCTGGTTTAACGATGCCACAGATTGATCCTTCTTCCGCTCAAGCCATTCAATCGATCGATTCTCAAACTAATCCCCAATGGTTTGACTATCCCATTCGCGTTCACCCTCATCATACTGATCATGGCGGCATTGTCTGGCACGGTTCTTATGTTGTCTGGTTAGAGGAGGCGCGGGTTGAGGCTCTGCGGTCGATTGGGATTGACTATGCAGATTGGGTTACCCTTGGCTGTGAATTGCCCGTAGTAGAGCTTTCGATCCGCTACCATCGCTCGATGCGGCTGGGAATGCAGGGAATTGTAAAAGCCAGGATGGTGCAGGCTCAGGGGGTGCGAATTTTTTGGGACTACCGTATTGAGTCACCGGATGCCCAAGAGCTGTATATCACTGCCCAGGTGACGCTGGTAGCGATCGATCGAGAGAAGGGCAAAATCATGCGCCGACTTCCTGCTCCTGTCCAGGCTGCACTGATGCAAATGAGGCGATGCTAAGCAATTCCTCCTACGGGGTAATCGAGCTGGGGACGGCTTGTGCAAGGGATGGTTTGAGGAGTCGTAGAAATGCTGCATTGCCCTCTAAATTCCCCATCAATGGAGGACTTTGAAACTCAGGTTAGGGCTTTACAGATATTCATGGCTGATAAACGGCAGCGAAGCCAGTTGTCCTTTTGCCTCACCAACCTGTACCACTAAATCGGGAGCGATTGCCTTGGTACGAATGTAGGCGAGTCCAAAAAAACCGTTCTCGGTTGGGGTGCAGCTTGTTAGCTTGCCAATTTTTTCAGCATCAACAGTAATTGGGGTATCAATTTCAGCCGATCGATCGAGCTGGATGCCCCAGAGCTGCTGTTTTACGCCTTTATAGGTGTGAAGGCGGGCGATCGTCTCCTGTCCGATGTAACAGCCCTTGCTGAGGGAAATCGTTTGCCAGAGTCCGGCTTCGAGGGGGTTATAGTCGTCGGTGAGTTCCTGACCGGGAACAGGTCGCCCCTGAAGGATTCTGAGCTGCTGCCAGACTTGTTCACCCATGGGAACTGCTCCTGCTTCTGCCAGGGTTTGCCACAGATTTGCTGCCTGATCTACCTCTGCAATCAGCGTATATCCGGCTAGGGCGAGTCCGCTACCGACTGCTATTCTTACCGGTTGCCCACCGATCGCAGCTTGAACATGATTGCCCAACGGCTGATCGACGATTGCCCCTGCGCCCAATTTTTCTAAAACCTGGCTGCTCTCGGAACCAATTAGGCTGAAAACGCTTTGAGTTGCGGTCAAATCTTTTAGCTCTACTTTGTCCGCAAAAAAGATATAGCGATCCATCCAGGCAATCAGTTTCTCGCTGTAGCCGGGAGAAGCCAGCAGCAGCACGCTATCTTCCATAGCATAGGCACTGACCAAGTCGATTGTCCGGGCTGTTGAAGTGACAAATACCGTGTCGCAACCCTGCCCCGGATTAAGCGTCTGAAAATTGTTGGTCGTTTGGTTATGGAGAAACCGCAGCCGATCGTCTCCTGTCACCCTAATTTTGCCCCAGTGAGATCGATCGTAAAGTGCCACACCAGACTGAGCCGCCTGAAATGCCTGGGCATCGTTGCCAAAGCGAGCAGGAATTTCTACCCCGGCAAGAGTAGTAAAGGTTGCGCCTGCGGCTTGCTGGAGGTCGTGAAGCTGAGTCATGGGTGTCTTTCGCCTGTGCCTTGTTCATCCTTACTTCTCATCATACTGAGCTGCTGTGCTGAAACTGTCGCGTCGCTTTTGTAGTCACTCTTTTCAGACTTAATCAAATTGCTAGAGTAGTCTCTATGAAGCCGCAGCATCTATTTGTCTGGTTTATTGTGCTCAGTTCCTCGATCATAGGTGGCACGCTTGCTCTGGTGAATCACGATCGCCTCAGGTTGCCAATCGATCCCCCTGCCCTGAATAGGCAAAGCAACCGTTCTACCTCTTCATGGCAAAGCCAGCTAAGCCAGAATTCAGCGAGTCAGTTACCTTCTAGCCAACCTGTCAGCCCATATCAACCCGTCGCCCCGGATAGTCTGACGGCTTCGACCTCAGTTGCTCCCCGCCAGCCGATCGTCTTGCGCGATGAAGTTCCTCCTGGCAGTGCGTTTGACCAGTTTCGATCGCAGTTTCGACAGGCAGTTCGCGATCGGAATGTAGCGTTTGTGAAAGGATTGATTCCGGCTGAGGGTCTTTCGATCGGCTTTGGGACACCCCGATCGGCTGAGCAGCTAGAGCTAGAGAATCCGAGTTCGCGATTTTGGGGAGTTTTAGAAAAATCGATTAGTCGGGGATGCGCGGCAGCCAGGCGATCGGATTATCCAACTGTCGATGCCAATTCTGAAGTCTGGATTTGCTCGAACGTAACAGCGGCTTTTAATCAGCAGTATCCCAATCCTGGAACCGAACCGGGAGTTGGCTATGAAATCAGTCGGGTGATTGTCGTGGGAAATCGGGTCAATGTTCGTGCCCAGCCCGTGGTAAATAGCGCGATCGTCGGAGTGCTGAGCAATGAGGTCGTGCAGTTCGATCAGCAAGCCTGGGAAGATTTTCCGCCAGAACAGCGCGAAGCAAAACTGCTGCACCCGATCGACGGCTGGACTCCTGCAATTCTGCCCGATGGACAGAAGGGCTTTGTGTTTAACCGCTATGCTTATCGACCGCTTGGCGAACGTCTTATTTTAGGGCAAGTGAACGGTGCATGGAAAATTCTCTATGTTCCTGCTGGGGATTAGTGCAAACCCTCAAACTTCCTGCTCGGTTGGGGTAACCGCACCGGGAAGACTGCCGAAAATTTGACCGACAATTCGCTTTGCTTTTTCGTCTAGCTGCTGCCAGTCTACGTCCCCTGTTTCGTCAATCAGAGTCGTATCCACTTCAACCTTTAGATCGCGATCGAGCGCATTGAGTACTGGACTGTAGTTGCGAAAGCAGATTTGATAGCATAGCTCCCACAGGTCGATCGTGATGCGCTGACCGTTTTTCTCTAAACAGAGCAGATAGCCGGGATGAGGCTTCGGAAGGCGATCGAGAACGGCGTGAATTTCTTCTGCTTCTTCGGGGCTTGCGGTGGCAAGTTGCTGCTGAAGCTCAACAACCTGTGCCTTGATTGCTTCAGACACATCGGCTGACCAGACCTGCACATCTTCATAAGTGCCTTTCCAGCTAGACTCGTCAAGCTGCTTGCGAATATTGTCGATAATACGGATAAAAACAGGCTGCATCAGCAGTTCTGCCTGCTGCCATGCCAGCGTATTTGCAAATTTGGGCATTCTTTCGCCACTCCTTCGCTTGAATGCTGCCTATCTTGCATCATAGCGATACCTTAACGGTTTACCTCTAGCAGGGGGAAGAAGTGTCCTACGGGTCCCTGTCCCTGTCCGATTCGCAGTGAGTAGTGAAGCGCATGGGTGACGTAGGTTTTTGCCGCCCGGGTCGCAGTAAGAGCATCCTTTCCCTGCGCCAAATTTGCCGCGATCGCTGCTGCCAAAGTACAGCCCGTACCGTGAGTATCGTTTGTGTTTACCGTTTCTGTGCGGAGGACTTCCATCCGATCGCCATCAAACCAAACATCAACGCCGCGCAGTTCTCCCTGCATTCCGCCGCCTTTTACCAGCACCGCTTTTGCACCCAGCGATCGGATTTTTTCAGCCGCCGCCTGCATGGTGTTGAGCGAATCAATTTCTAAACCGCTCAGCATTTGTGCCTCGTAGCGATTGGGCGTGAGGATTGTGGCTAAGGGAACGAGTCGATCGCGCAGGGTTGAAACTGCTGCGTCATCGATCAACTGCGCCCCGGTGCGTGACACCATCACCGGATCGATTACCAGATTGGGCAGCGCTAGCTCAACGGCGCGATCGGCAACCGTGGCAATAATTGCCTGATTCAGCAACATTCCGGTTTTTACTGCCTGCACGCCAATGTCTTGAACAACTGCCTCAATCTGTGCCGCGATTGCTTCTGGCGGTAGAGCATCGACTCGCGTAACGCCGATCGTGTTTTGGGCAGTAATGCAAGTGAGGGCACTGGTTCCATGCACTCGATGAAAGGCAAACGTGCGGAGGTCTGCCTGAATCCCGGCTCCGCCACCGCTATCGGAACCTGCGATCGTCAGGGCGATCGGAACAAAAGGCTGAATCATGATGCGTGAACGTCGATTGTCTGTGAAATGCAAGATACTAGTGTATCGTTCTCAGACCCGCTCCAAACTTTCACGCAACTCCTGAAGAAATTGCAGCACTTTGCCGCTCAACAGCAGCCGTCTTGCTTCCTCCAGTCCGATCGCCAGATCAGGACACAATCCAGACTGCCAGAGATAAAAGCCGCCGTTCCAAACCGTTGATTTCAGCAGCTCGCTGGGTTCGCCGTGCAGCACTGTTTTCAGTTGGTCGATGTACTGCGCTTCGTCTTTCAGAGGCACTTCGGCGGCATCAAAACCATAGTCTCGCGGGTGCAGCAGGAGCCGATTGAGTTCTGTCCCGCTTTCCGGTGTGTGAATGCCGATAATGCAGGTGCGCTCACGGGGCAGGTCACAGCTTCCTTCTAGTCCTTTCACGGTCATAAAGCGATCAGTTCCGCGTAGGGCAAACGCCGATCGCGCCATTTCTTCGGTTGGAGGATGCACAAAGCCAGACACCAGCCTCGACTCTCCCTGATAGGGACACCAGAATAGCTCCAGCGTGGCAAAAGGCGGACGCTTGCCGATTTCTTCCCGATAGGGCACGAGTCCTTCTGCCAGGGGAAAATGGGTTGGTAGATAAACAAATCCCACCCGCGTCTGCTCAAATACCTGCTGGACTTGCATCAGCGAAAGGGTAGACCAATCAATTCCCAACCCCTGCCAAATCTCAATCAGCGGAATCCCCTCTTTGGTAGGCATGCGTCTGCCGCCGTGCATCACGACCGGACAGCCTACCGTTGCCAGCATCAGCGCAACCAGTGGACTGACCGGCGAAGTACGCGATCGTCCGTCATACGGAATGCTCATTACCAAGGTTGGAACGGTCGCGGCGATCGGCGTTAGTTTCGGTCCTAGTTCGTCATAGGCATCCAGCATTCCCGCCAGTTCTTCCCCGGTTGGACGCTTGATGCGGTGGGCAATCATAAATGCGCCAATCTGAGCGGGGGTAGCTTCTTGAGTCAACATCATACGTGTGGCAGCGGCTGCCTCAGTCCGGGTCAAATCCTCGCTCGTGTGCGGTCCACTGCCCACTTTACGGAGCAGATTACGAAATGCTTCACTCATGGGCGGTCGGGTTGTTTGCGATCGGGTTAGCAGGTCAGGAGATTCAGGTCAGGAGGTTAAAGAGGCCATCGGGAGCCAAGCAGGTCATTCGGAGTCGATGGCAGCAGCAGGCGCGGCACTGCCACAAGCTGATGTACCAGTTCGCGAAATCGCTGAATCGGAGGGATTTCCAGACGATCCTGGGTGGTGACCAGCACTACTTCGCGGCTAATGATCGGCTCGTCGGTTGGGCGAATTGCCAGCGTCGGATCACTCTTCATCTCCGATAGCGCGGACTGAGGCAGCAGGGCAACCAGATTTCCCTGTCGCACCATACCGCGAAAACCATCCAGCGTATTTAGTTCGATCGCTGGCTGCAACGAAAGCCCCGATCGCTGAAACTGCTCTTGCACCAATCGCTGCATTCCGTATCCGTCCTTAAACACCACCTGCGGATAGCAAGACAATTCGGCCCACGGAATTCGATCGTACTGCGTGAGGGGGTGACTAGACGAGATCAGAACCGCGATCGGCTCCTGAAACAGAGAGTCCACCACAATTTCTGCGCTAGAGGTGAGAAAGCGGTTGTTCATCACGATCGCCAGATCCACCAAGCCATCTTTCAGCACCTTTAGGGCACGATCGCTGCCCAACGAAGTGACGCGAAGCTGCACCTCTGGATAATCCTGACAGAACTGCTGAAGCACAGGCGGCAGGAAGTACGCAGAAACCGAGTGTATCGACGCTACACAAAGTTCCGGCTGCTTGCCTGCTACCAAATCCGCCAACTCCGTCGTTGCGTTCTGCCATTCCTGACAGATTTTACGAGCACGCGGCAAAAAACGTTCTCCGGCGATCGTCAG
Source organism: Cyanobacteria bacterium FACHB-502 (assembly GCA_014695325.1). Lineage (GTDB taxonomy): Bacteria > Cyanobacteriota > Cyanobacteriia > Elainellales > Elainellaceae > Leptolyngbya_A. The sequence goes on from JACJNZ010000048.1 coordinate 92,525, forward strand.
CTTTGCCTGAGAGGCGCGATGAAACAGGGGTAGCCCCAGCTCTGCTTCTAATGCCTGAATTTGCCGACTAATCGTGGACTGCGTCACTTGACAGCGACGGGTTGCCTGCTGAAAACTACCCGCTTCCGCCACTGCCAAAAATGCTTGCAACTGTTCCAGCCGCATAATATCTCAACGTAGAGAATCCCGAAATAGAAGATCGATCGCTTCCTGTTCTCCGGTATCGCTACGTTAAGGGAATTGGGAGCGTGTCTTAGTATCGCAAACTACGATATTGGCTGTAAAACGGTCAGAATTCAGATGTTTGTCTCACCTCAGGAATACCGTCTTCGGGTAAACCCCAAAACAACACTCGCTGCTGCAACGTTCCAGACTCTTGCCACTGCTCGATCGCTGTATTCACCTGCTGCCGCAAAGCGGCAAACTGCTGTCCTCTTGGCATTCCAACGGCAAGCGCATCAGCAGAAATCAGATTTGGCAACAGGCGATCGTCTGGGAATTCTTGCACCCAGCCTGCTAGCACCGTCGCGTCTGCTGCAAATGCGGCTACCTCATCTGTCTGCAACACTGCCTTTGCTTCCTGGTATGAATTGATGCCCCGTAGCTGCACGTTGGGGATGAGCGATCGAACCGTTGATATCGTATCTGACCCATTTAGCACTGCAATTTGCTGTCCGCTCAAATCCCGCAGTGATTGAACTGCCTCACTTCGCGTCACAAAACCGGTGCCGTCAATAAAGTAAGGCAAGCTAAAATCCACCAATCGAGCGCGGGCATCCGTAACGCTGAGTCGGGCGATGACTAAATCCGCTTGATCTTCGAGCAGGCTACTGATTCGATCGCGGTTCGCAACGGGCAAAAACTGTACTGCATTCGCATCCCCTAGCAAAGCCTGAGCCAGCCAGCGTGCCAGGTCAATTTCAAACCCCTGAACTTGTCCGCCATTGCTAATAAACCCCAGGGGACGCAAATTGTCTTTGACTGCCACTACCAAATAGCCGCGCTGCCGAATTTCAGCCAACGTCGCTGCGGCTCCCGGTTCCACAAATCCACAGACAAACCCGATCGCCCATCCACCCAATAGCAAACTCATAGACAGAAAACGATTGAGGCGATCGAATCTCTTCCGCAGAAGCTTCATGCAGCGAACTAGTTAAGGTAAATAGAAGTTGAGGTAAACAATTTTTGTCTACTTAAAACAATTCGCCTCAGCAATCACTTGCTCAGGCAAATTTGAACTCGGTTTCATAACCGACAGTTAAGCTGTATTAGGGCAAGCGTCAAAGAACAGCAGACGTTAAGCCTGGGTGACTACCTCAACTACTTTGCCAAACCCAGCCGGGTCAAGCACTGCCATTTGTGCCAGCATCTTGCGGTTAATTTGCACCTCTGCTTTCTTCAGTCCGCCCATCAATTTGCTGTAGCTGATGCCATGCTGCCGTGCGGCGGCGTTAATGCGAACGATCCACAGACGACGAAAATCGCGCTTACGGCGGCGACGATCGCGATAGGCATTTCGCAGTGCCTTCATCACGACCTGATTGGCCGTGCGGAACAGCCGAGAGTGAGACCCCCGGAAGCCCTTCGCTAATTTGAGAATCTTTTTGCGGCGTTTGCGAGCGACATTGCCGCGCTTAACCCGTGTCATATAACTTTACTTCTCCTGGACTTCAATTTACGAATAAGGCAGCATCAGTTCAACGTTTTCAGCATCCCGCTCGTTCACGACCGCTAATCCGGTGATTCGACGCTTGCGCTCGGCGGACTTGTGCTGGAGCAGGTGATTTTTAAAAGCCTTGCGGCGCATTAACTTACCGCTACCGCTACGCTGGAACCGCTTGGCGGCGGCTTTACGAGTCTTAAGTTTGGGCATGGCTCGCCTACTGGTTTAGCTGATTTGACACAGTCTACAATCTTACTATCAGAAAGCCCTAAAGTGCAACTTTCCCGCCAAGGAAAATCCGGCGGAAAAGTCGCGATCGATCGTCAGGTTTTCCCATTTACAGCAAGCACCCTCTCGGTCTAAAGTCCTGATCTAGGGCTGCAATATTTTTTAACGAATTCTTTTATTGCTTCTTTATTACTGGGTGGATACAGGTTATGGGTGAAGGATGGCTGACTGCAAGCCACGGAATCATGTTCGGGCTGCTGCTGGGTTTTGCGATCGTGCATAGCGGGCTGGCGGCACTGCGCCCTAAAGGCGAAAAGCTGATTGGGGCACGGCTCTATCGGGTTATGTTTGCCTTGGTAAGTTTGCCCTATGCCGTGGTTCTGATTGTGTATTTTATTAGTCATCGCTATGACGGGGTGCGCCTGTGGAATGTTCAGGGCAATGGAACCGTTGAGGCGATCGTCTGGATACTGTCTGCTATTTCGTTTTTGTTTCTTTATCCGGCAACCTTTAATTTGCTGGAAGTGGCTGCAATTCAAAAGCCTCAAGTACATCTTTACGAAACGGGCATTATTCGGATTACCCGTCACCCGCAGATGGTGGGGCAGGTAATTTGGTGTATTGCCCATACGCTATGGGTCGGAACCAGCTTTATGATTGTGACTTCGCTGGGGCTGATTCTGCATCACCTGTTTGCTGTGTGGCACGGCGATCGACGGCTCAAAGTTCGCTATGGAGAAGCATTTGATGTGGTAAGAGCAAGAACTTCCGTGATTCCGTTCCTGGCAATCTTGCAGGGGCGGCAAACATTTCATCTGAAAGAAATGCTGCGTCCTGCCTACATCGGAGTGACCCTATTCGTACTGATCTTTTGGTGGATTCACCCTATTTTGATTCGCGCAACGAGTAACGTAGGCTGGTAGCATGATCCCAAAGGCTCATGGAACGAACAATTAGAAAATGGGCAACATGATGCTAACGGTAAATCAGTTGACATTCGATCAGGAAGTCTTGGGTTCGGCTACGCCTGTGCTGGTAAACTTTTGGGCACCCTGGTGCGGAGTCTGTCGGATGATTGATCCGCTACTGCTTGAACTCCAGAAAGATTGGGACGGGCAAATCAAACTAGTCAGTATCAACGCAGACGACAATCTTAAGTTATCAAACACCTATAAACTCAAAACTTTACCGACGGTGCTGCTCTTCAATAAACAGCAGGTTCTTTGCCGAATCGATCGCTTCCACAATCGCAGCGATTTTCGTGAAGCCTCAGCAATGCTGCAAGTTGCACTATCCGAAGTTCTGCCCCATCGCTCTTATTCCGCCTCGGTTTAGAGCGATTCTGATTTCAAGCTACTTTTTAAGCTCAAACTAGAAAATCAGGTCAACGTCAACGTCTTTGAGATTCACGGTATAGAGGCTGCCCTGTGAGCCGTTCCAGGTAGCGATCGCCACTTGGTGCTGCTCCAGGGCAGTTATTGCTGTAATCGGTTCGGGCGCGATGAGACAGCCCACTTTTTGCCCTTCTACGTCAAGCAAAACGATTTTTCCTTCCTGATCTGACAGCAGATACCCCCAGGGAGCCGTTGCCAGAAAAATGGGGGTAATATCAACGCTAATTCTCAGGATGCGGTAGGGCTTGAGGTCAAGCAGTGCCACAAGACCAGGGTTGTCCCGATCGACCGCTAGCAAACGATAAGGCTTGGAAGTCACCAGGGTAGCTCCCAGGCGGAGGGGCAGCATTAATGCTCCAATGCGAAGCCCTCTCCGGCAGAAAATTTGGACTTCTGTACCGTGGCTCAGCTCCTCAGCTTTCTGTGAGGATTTGACGGTCAATCCGCCTTGGTCGCCGTCGCTGTCAATATCGGTCAAGATTGCAACGTGATGGGCATCGAGTGCAAAGATGCGACTGGAACGCGTCGATCGCCCAGGCAGGGAAATCGGCATTGGGTCAGAGACGATCTGCATTTGGGTTGCCACCTGAGACAAACGCTCAAAGCAGAGATAGGGTTCGCCGTGTGAGTTGGGGGCAAGCACTGCAAGCCAGCGTCCTTTTGCTTCGAGCACCACCTGGCTAAACGGCAGCAGGCTTCTGATTTGCTGAGGGATTAAGGTAGCTGCCTGCACCTCTGGGCAGATGAGGTAAAGAGCCTTTTCTGCAACTACAAAGCAGCCTTGAGGACGACAAGCTAACTGGATAATTGGAGAGGGTAGTCGCGCAAGCTGCCAAAGCTTTGAGCAAGGAATGTAGGTCGTCGGCAACGGGTCTGCTCCCTGATAGGCTTGAAAAGCGGCTTGTTGATTGCTACCTCGAAACACATAGGTCTGGAGCTGATTTGCCGTCGCGCAGAGCGCAGTGACAGGGGAGCGCAACGTTTCTTGAGATTGAGCATGAAACGCTGTAGAACAAGGCAACGTTACTGGTTTAAGCAAAGGCAGGACTGCTGTTGAATCGAGCAAATCAGCGGCACGAGCGATCGAGAGAATGGCTTCTCGCATTTCCTGTGCCGATCGAAATCGCCGCGCCGAAAGCTTTTGCAGCGCAGTGACAAGAATTGGCTTCCAAACTTCGGGAAAAGACGCTGGAAAAGTGACCGGATGATTCAGGTGGGCGGTCATTAACTCAGCAGGAGTTCCCGAAAAAGGGCGATGACCCACCAGCAGTTCGTACAGCAACACTCCAACTGCATACAGGTCAGAAATAGGAGAAAACTGACCATAAAACCGTTCTGGAGCCATGTAAGCAGGCGAACCGCTATTGGTATTGCTCAGGCGATGATCGTCTAATTCTTGATTGAGACGGGCAATGCCAAAATCAGAAATGCGGGCTGTCCAGCCGATCGAGGTTACGTTGAGCAGGATATTTTCCGGTTTGATGTCGCAGTGAACAATCTGCCGAGCATGAGCGTGTTCCAGCCCTGCCAGAATATCGATCACCAGCTTTAGGCTCTGGGAAAAGCTGAGTCCGCCCTCTTCTGCAATCAAGCTTCTGAGTGTGCCGCCTTCGCAGTAGTCCATGACCAGGTAGCGTCCGGTCGCGGTATGCTCAACTGCCTGAAACATCACAATGTTAGGGTGCTGGAGGCTAAGTAGAAAGCGGAGTTCCCGTAAAAATTTAGCTGTGGGAAAGCGATGGCGATCGAGGTCTTTTAGCGCAGCAAGCTGCCCGGTCTGCCGATGGGCGCCACAAAACACACGCCCAAACTGTCCTTGCCCAACCAGACCGAGAAGACGATATTTTGAACGTTTTGGTTCACTTTCTAGAGGTTTTGCCACGTGCGCTCACCCTCAGCAAAACATCTCACCCCAAAGCTCTACTGGCAAAGCTGCTGCATAATTGTATCGTGGTCGAAGTTAGTCACCATTGTTTCGGCTGGCTCAATCCGCTTTGACAAACCTAGAACAAAGCGATTACAGTCCGCGCCTAGAGATTCACAGCTTGTTTGGATACAGTGTAGCTCCCTGCCCGACAATTGACTGAAAAAGCTTGATAAAACGCCCGCCTCTAAAAAACAAACCGGATACTCCCACTGAGGTGCAAGACGAACAAAGGGAGAGTTCCAAATTTTAATGATCAAGAAGCCGCGACTTTGATAAGTCTGGTCGAGTTCAAGCCTGCCCCAGCCATGGGTAATCCAGCACTGCTGCAGACAGCGCAGAAATTCAGCCATTGGCAGATTCGCTGCTGAAGTTTCGTAGTAGTGACTGAGCTGCTCCCAGAAACGGGTGTAAAAGCTTTTGCCCCACCAGCGACCGCAGTTAAACAGGACGAGACGAGCTGCCTGTCCAGTTTCTTTTTCGAGTCCAGAATAGATGGCTTGCAGCAGAGTTTCAGGTAGAGCAAGTAGCCGATCGCCCTGACGGTTTTGGAGCAGCCCCAGTTCTAATTCACTACGGACATACACATCTGGCGCGAAATAGTTACCTGGAACGGGAGCATTGCTGATTAAATCTGCAACAGAAATCATAGGGATGAAGTTAGGGGAGGGGGAGAGAGAAGCAATTGGCGAATTAAGGGCAAAAAGAATTAGCCGAGCAGACCACCGCTGAGCAAAGCGGTTTCAGGCTGTTGAGCTTGAGCCAGCAGCAGCATTGGCCTGAGCAGATTCATTGCCTTGCTGTCTAAGGTTTGAGTTAGCCTTAGATTCAGGTAGTGATAAAGGGTCGCGTCAATCGCTTCAGTGTTGTAAATGTGGCTCATTTCACTGAACCAGGTAACATATCGATCACACACAATCCGATCGTCGTTCATCAGCATTCCCATCGCGCAGTAGCGCAGCATCAGCACTGCATTTTTAATACTGCGTTCTAAAAGCTCAGTTTTTTCTTGGGGCATGGCCGCCTGAAGCTGATCCGCAACCCACTGCATAATGTCGATTTCACGATCGCGCAGCATTCGGTAAATTTGAAGGCGATCGGGTAGAGAACCAACATACTGGTTCAGGAGCTTCAGTTCTTCTGGCTTAAGGAAGCGGTTTTCTGCGTTATCAAAAATGGATTCAAGAAAAGAATTCATAAGCAGAGGATGAAGGGCAAAAGGAACGGCTGCAAACAGAGTTTAGATCCAGATCAAATTAGATTTCGGATCAGATTTAGATTCAGATCAAAACAAATCAGAAAAATCATCAAGCGTAAACGACTCAACAGAGGCAGGAAAAAGGGAGTCTTCCAGGGTTGTGGTGCAATGCGGTTCTCCTTGTAAATGAAGCAGGCTGCCTTCCCAGTTGATGGTGCTAAAGAACTGGCTGACCGTCAGCATTAAACTGGCAGCAGGATCATCATCCGACCCAGAAGATATCTGAAATTTATGCAGCTCCGGGGGTTGATTGTCCCAGTTGAAGTGGCTGAAGAACTGCTGGACAGACTGCTGCATCCAGGAATGATTTGAATGGGCTGAACCGTTGGGCAAGGAAAAGAGTGCATTGGTCATCGCAGCACCTCCCCGGCTTTTAGCCGTTTCTCAATATCTTTTGCGGTTGCGCCCTCGTTTAACCAAAATGTCGCTGCATCAATTCGCTCCTGTCCGCCGAGCAAGAATTTGCAGTAGGTTTCGCCCATTGAGTAGCACTGAATTTCGATGCAGCTTAGCTGTTTTCTAACTAACTCCGTGAAAAATCCGGCAAAGAGACCTGCGTAAAGATGACAGACAGGCTTCCCCACATCGCCAAGCGTTCGAGCAACGGCTGAATCGAAAATGTTAATAAACATAAAGCCCTGCTTTCGATCGCCCATATCCACTTCCCAGCGTCCCCACCCCTGCGATACAAAGGGCCACCACCAGGTTTCTAGCAGAAACAGCAGATTCGTTTGACGCATTCCACAATCGAACTCCTTTTCAAACCATTTCTCAAAGAAGAAAGCGTCTTTCTGACCCCACTCACAGCCGATCGTGTACATGGTAACGGCAGAGGCATCGCCCACTTCTTCTTCTAGCCCCTCGACCAAGCCAATAATAAAATCTTCAGTCGTTAAGATATTGTGGCTACCATTCCAATCGACGATCGTCCCTTTATCAGGGTCGAAGTGAAAAAAGTCACGAAAGCCGTAGTGGTTATGCTTTTTGGGATGTTTCTGCCGGGCAGGATTCGATGATTCTGTTAAGGTTGCTGCGGTTTTTGCGGTAATCATAATTGTTTGGGTTTAACGGTCTTGGATTAAGCAGGGTATTTCGATGTCTGCTGAGGGCTGTAAAAATTGTTTGATTTGATAAAAAGCTGCGGATTGAGGAGCGAATGGCAGAAAGCCCAGCTTCACTAAAGAACTTGAAAAAATAGCCTTACCCATCCGGGTTTGTTACGGAGCTTTACGAGCTCTTTTCACAGTTTCTAACCGTAGAAAGCAAGATTTTACTGAACGCAAATTTGAAAATTAAGTTTGTGAGGAGTGACCTCTTTAAAGGTTAAGCAGGTTAAAGGTTAAACAGAAAGAAACTAGCTTTTGCTCTGCTGTCTAAGCGATCGCTCAAGAGCCATGAGCGCGAGGCGATTTGCGGTTTAATTTACTGACCCTAAGGATTGGCGAGCGAGTTCGAGAATCGGGCAAAGTCGATCGGCTTGTTGAGCGGAAAGCTGCCGCTTAAAGACCTCTTGCATTAACTGATAAGTGACGCGACAGCTTTGCTGTGCCCCAAAAGCACGCATAATCTGAGGCCAGGATGAAAATTGCTCTTGCAGCGTCTCCAGGTCATTAAACAGCATTGCGACTGCGCTATAGCGTAGCGTTCTTAGAGTGTCTTGTTTCCATTTGCTTGTAACATCTTCTGCGCCGTAATAGAAAAGTTTTGGGTCGATCAATTGCATTTTTGCATGGGTTTGCTGAACGATCGTAACTTCTATCTCTTGTAGTTTTTGATAGGTTTGCAGGCGTCGTAGATAGGACTTAACGTACTCTGCAATAAACAAAAGTTCAGCATCGGTTGCATAGCGACCTTCCACGTCTCGACTCAAGCAATTGAGTTGACTCAGCATCTATACCTCCTGATCTATACCTCCTACGAAAGGAACCTGTTTCTCAGTTTGCCCACTTTGAGAATTCAGATAACAAAAGGAGAACCTGCTGCTAGGTGACGGTTGAAGGCGAGGACTCAGACAGGGGAATGTTAATGCAGAGCAGTTTCACCCCAAAGTCTTACCCTTAAGAATGTGCATCAATGATCTGCAAATCCAGCATTTTAGGTTTGAGGATTTTGAGTTAGCTGTTGCTGCTGTGGGTAAAGAAGTCTGTATAGTTAAAGCTTGTGGTTGCTTCAATCTGTTTAAGCACTGAGCGAGTAATCAGCTTTCCTGCCTCAACCAGAATGTGCCCTGTCACGGGATGCAGCAGGTTTTGCTCTGCGCGTCGCCCAATGAGAGCCTCGATATCTTGAATCGAGTTAATGTACATTCCGGGGGGCAGTTCGACGACAACTCCATTTGCCAGGACTCGTGCCTGACAGGCGAGACGCGAATTCGTTTTGCAGGACGTAATCACTTCCAGCGTGCGCTGTTCTCGGCGATTAATGGGCGACAGTCCAGACATCCCATCTTTTACATAGATGTGGCAAGTCGCGCACATTCCGCGTCCGCCGCACTCCTTCAGCACATCTAAGTCTTTCTTCAGCAGCACCGAGAGTAGATTGCCATTGGTTTCGATCGCCGTCTCCTGCGCGATCGGTTCCAGTCGAACGATTTTCACCATAGATTAAAACTGCTCCAGAGCATAGGAATGAAAGACAAGGAAAACGGCTGCTTTTTAGGCTGGCTTATCTCGCAGGAGGAACTGTTGTTGAGCATTGAGTGCCTGCTGCCGTACTGTTTTAGGAAAGTCGCGCATCACCTTTGCACATCGCTGAATGAACGCTTCGACCCAATCCTGAATCCACTGCTGCTGTTCAGGCGTTAGCACTGCATTGTCTAACGTAGAAGCAGAAAAAGTGATTTGGGCAGAGCGTTCGACCTGAAACTGCTGGAGCCAGGGAGTATCGGGGCGAGTTGCTTTCCAGTAGTTTGTCACAACTGTTCCACCCAGGTATTGAATCGTAAATTGGCTCAGCTGATTCATGGCTGCGATCGTTTCTCTAACCGTAATGCCGAGGTCAGGTTGGGAGCTGGATCCTGATGCAGGAGCAGGAGGAGCCGTAAAGGGAGAAGCGAGCGACGAAGAACTAGACAGCCAGACCTCTGGGGGTACGGTTGGAACCGCTTCAAACTTCGCTTGCTGCCAGTAGTCTTGCTTTGAGAGCGTTGTGCTGCCTGCTAATAAGCGGAAGGTCGCGATCGAATTGACAATGTCTTGTTGCAGTTCCTGCTTGAGCTGTTCAATGGCTTCTGCATAGGAGGAATAGACAAGGCCACGGGTAGTAAGAACAAGCAGAATAATGCCGTGCTCGAGTTTGTAAAGGTAAACTTGCTGCCCGCTAAACTGGAACTCAAAAAATTTGAAACCGGGCGGAGTCGTATTAACCACCTGCTGGATCCCGCGTACCAGGGCTTCTTTTTGCTGAAAATTGAGCCTTTGATCTATGCCACAAAAGTAGGGACGCGATCGTCCATCCATCAGGGCAACTCCAGCAACCCCCGGTAAATTGAGAAAGTTTTGGACAACCTCCCGCCTCATAAAGCCTGAAATCAACTTTTGCTAAACCGTTGCTAAAGCGTGAACGAAGTCGACTAACTGAGAAATGACAGGGACAGCCCCTTGCTCACTGCCTTAGGCAGAATTGCAAACGCTGACTTCCTCAGTCTTTTCAATCTCGACTCATTTGGGCTCATTTGATCGATGCTACCCCTGAGTATGCCAGTATAGGGGCATGACGATCGCGATGTATCTTCAGGAGATGCTTTCAGCAGCCCTCCTTAATTTAAAGAGGACGATAGCTTAAAGCTGCTTCTGCAATACTATGATTCCCAATCTTGCTCATCCAAATACGTTGGCTCCTCGTTTTGTTCTATTGGCGTTAATTTCTTCGATCGATCAAATTATCCTGCGGTTTCTAGCGATCGAGAACTGCTTCTCAGATGTCCGGTTTCCATTTAGACTTTGGATGAGTCATCGAATTGCTGTCTTTCCTTTTGTTTTGACCCCTTGATCTTGCTTCGTCTCCAGGCTTTTCTTCTCTTTAGATTTAGCAGCCATGTCTGATCTTCCTTTCACTTTGGATCAGTTACGCATTCTTAAAGCCATTGCCGCCGAGGGTAGCTTTAAGCGTGCAGCCGATAGTCTGTACGTTTCTCAGCCTGCCGTTAGCCTTCAGGTGCAAAACCTGGAACGGCAATTAGATGTTCCTTTGTTTGACCGGGGGGGACGACGGGCACAGCTTACCGAAGCGGGGCATTTGCTCCTGAACTACGGCGATCGAATCTTGAGTTTGTGTCAGGAAACTTGTCGGGCGATCGAAGACCTGCAAAACCTTCAGGGCGGAACGTTGATTGTCGGTGCGAGTCAAACCACCGGAACCTATCTGCTGCCGCGAATGCTGGGGCTATTTCGGCAAAAGTACCCCGATGTTGCGGTTCAGCTTCACGTTCACTCGACTCGGCGAACTGCCTGGAGCGTAGCAAATGGACAGATCGATTTGGCAATTATCGGCGGTGAAATTCCACCCGAGCTGCAAGACTCGCTCGAAGTGATTCCCTACGCTGAAGATGAGATGGCACTGATTCTGCCAATGTTCCACTCGCTAGCGCAGGCAGACAAGATCGAGAAAGATGATTTGTACAAGCTGCAATTTATCGCCCTTGATTCTCAGTCTACGATTCGGAAAGTCATTGATCAGGTGTTGACTCGCTGCGGCATTGAAACTCGGCGGCTCAAGATCGAGATGGAGCTGAACACGATCGAAGCGATTAAGAATGCGGTTCAATCGGGTTTGGGGGCAGCGTTTGTGTCAATTTCAGCGATCGAAAAAGAGCTTCAGCTTGGCGTGCTGCATCGTGCCGCGATCGAGGGAGTGGTGGTGAACCGAACGCTCTCTGTGATTACCAATCCCAACCGCTATCGCTCAAAAGCTGCTGAAGCCTTTACCAAAGAAATTCTGCCGCAGTTTTCGACCTACGAGTCGCCGCTCCAAGTCCTGGAAAAATCGAGGGAGAAAGTTATGGCAGACCATTTGAATGTGAATGCGCTGGCACTGGAGGCAACGCTGGGTAAAGTGATTCAACTCGATGATTGATCCAGTTCGATCACTCAGCAGGCTGACGCAAAGGATTGATTCAAGCAGTTGATTCTCAGGCAGTTATGGCGCAGAATTGAGGACTTATGGAAGTGTACTGCACCCGCCCAAGTTGTCCTCGTCCGCTCAATCACTTTGCCGACCTCGATACTCCGGCAACGCTGAGAACGATTCCTCAAAAATACTGCACGGCTTGCGGTCTGGAGCTTTTACTCGCAGGTCGCTACTTTCCTGTGAAAGTGCTGGGGCAGGGCGGTTTTGGCACAGCGTATCTGGCACGCGATCGCTATACTCCGGCGATGCGGTTTTGCGTCGTCAAGCAGTTTCAACCTTCAAACCACCTCACTGCTCAGCAGCTTCAGCTTGCTCAAAACCTGTTTGAACGAGAAGGTCAGGTGCTAGAAGAACTGGGAACTAATCCGCAGATTCCTGATTTGCTGGCTTTCTTTGCGCTACCCGTAACGCGCCGCTTCCCCGATGATCCTGATCAGTTTTTTTATCTGGTTCAGGAGTTTATCGACGGGCAGAATTTGGAACAAGAACTCGAACAGCAGGGACGCTTTTCGGAAGCAAAAATTCTGGAACTGCTTCAAAGCTTGCTGCCCGTGCTGCAATTCGTTCACGATCGCGGCTCGATTCATCGCGATATTAAGCCTTCCAACGTGATGCGCCGCAAAGACGGAACTCTATTTCTGTTAGACTTTGGCGCAGTCAAGCAGGCAACCTCTGCAACGCCAGGGCAGGCACAGCCCTCCTCGACGGGTATCTACTCAATGGGCTTTGCTCCGCCGGAACAGATGAAGGGGAATCAGGTTTATCCGGCAACCGATTTGTATGCCCTTGCTGTCACTTGTCTAATGCTGCTAACCAGAGAACAGCCCCAGGATCTCTACGATACCTACCGGGACGAGTGGAACTGGCGATCGTATGTGACGGTGAGCGATCGGCTGGCGACCGTGCTCGATCGGCTGCTGCTGCCCACTCCAAGCCAACGCTTTCAATCTGCCAGTGAAGTGTTGGCTGCCCTACACCCTTCGAGTTCGCCTGGGTCTGTTCCTGCGGTCACTCCAACGGCTGCGCCTGTTCGCCCGGCTCCGGGTCAAGTTGCTAAATCAGGTTCGATCGGCACGGCAATTCAAACGCCGCCTGCGGCAAGCCCAGTCCCAGTTTCTACTCCGGCTCCTGCACCAACGCCCACCCCCAAGCCTGCGCCCAAGTCCAAACCGACTCGCAAACCCTTTTCTACGCTGGAATATCTTTACAATGCGGCTTTTACAGGATTTGAAGGGGGATTGGTGACGATCGCGCTGGCAAGCTTGCTAGGAACGATTGCTTTTACGCCGACTTTCTGGTTAATTTTGATGGCGATCGGGGCGGGATTGGTGATAGCTCAGGCATTGCGCTGGATCGAGCGAATTGATTTATTGCTGATTGCGGGCGGGTCGATTGCCGCCATTTTCTTTCTGCCGTTTCTGCGCGATGTTTTGCCGCGTGCGCCGTTTTTACGCACTCTGCTGGCAACGACAGGAAGCCCTCTGCAAACCATTCTGATTGCTGCCGGAGTGACTGCCCTGACGGTAGTTTTTGTAGCGATCGTGTTTCGGTTGGTTTACAAACTGGTTGCCAGATTACTCTAAACCGCTAAAAAGTGGCTAATCTGAGATTAAATTTGCATCGCCGCTTTGTGTCGCCACTATGTCCCAGAAGAATGAAACGCCTGCCCTGATTGTTGCCTTGCTGCTGACGGCTCTGCTGCTTGGGGGCGGGGGATGGTTGCTGTTTAATCGGTTTTTTCAGTCGGGAGTTCCCGGTGTCGCTTCGTCAGATGGTCAGTCGGGAAATTCTTCAGAAGTAACTCCCGATCGCTTTAGCGATGGAACACAGCTTCTCGACCCCAGCAACGCCTCGCCGGAAAAGCAGGCAGGAATTGCCGCGATCGGTGCAGGGAATTTTGAACAGGCAGTTCAGGATTTGACGACGAGCCTGCAAGTGAACCGTAACGACCCGGAAGCGTTGATTTACCTCAATAATGCCCAGATCGGTCAGCAGAAATCCTATACGATCGCCGTTGCAGTCCCAATGGCAACTTCCCTCAGTACCGCTCAGGAAATTCTGCGGGGTGTAGCGCAGTCGCAAGCAGAGGTGAATCGGGCAGGGGGAATCAATGGGGTTCCGCTCAAGGTGAAAATTGCCAGCGATGATAGTAGTCCTGCCCTGGCTCCGGCGGTGGCTCGATCGCTAATCGAGGATGGCTCAGTTCTGGGGGTTGTCGGTCACTTTAGCAGCGGAGCTTCCCTGGCAGCAGGAGAAGTGTATCAGCAGGGTGGACTGGTAATGATCTCGCCCACCAGCACAGCGGTGCAGCTCTCGAATTTGGGTGACTTTGTGTTTCGGACGGTGCCCAGCGATCGGTTTTCGGCAACAACGCTGTCTCGCTATATGCTCACCAATTTGCAACGTCGGAATGCAGCCATCTTTTTCGACTCTAGCAGTCAGTACAGCCTTTCATTAAAAGAAGAGTTTACGACAGCGGTGGCAAATGATGGCGGGCAGGTGGTCGCTGACTTTGATCTGAACAATCCTGGCTTTAGTGCGTCTAATGCGATCGAGCAGGCAAGGCGACAGGGCGCAGAAGTTTTGGTCTTGCTATCGAGCAGCAGCGTCTTAAATTTGGCACTGCAGGTCGTCACCGTGAATCAGCGGAAGTTGCCTTTGCTCGCAGGCGATGATCTTTATGATCCAAAAACGCTGGAGGTTGGTGGTGCGGCAGCAGAGGGAATGGTTGTCGCAGTGCCGTGGATTCTGCTTGCCGATCCGAATTCTGCGTTTGCCCAACAGTCCAGACAGTTTTGGGGGGGTGATGTCAACTGGCGAACCGCGATGGCTTACGATGCGGCGCAAGTTCTGATCACAGGTTTGAAACAGAACCCAACGCGACAGGGCATTCAGCAGACCCTCACGGCTCCGAACTTTTCGCTGTTAGGTGCAACAGGAACCGTTCGCTTTTTGTCTTCGGGCGATCGCAGTCAGCCAATGCAGTTAGTGACGGTAAAACCTGGCACGCGATCGGGCTATGAGTTTGATTTTGTGCCCGTCACGCCATCGTTGTGAAACTGCATAGAGCCAAAAAAGGTGGACAAGTTGCCCACCTACAGGAGTTATTTGGTTACAGCAAACGCTAGTCCGCAAACCTTATTCCGCCAGGTCTACCAGCTCCTCTTCGCCATTAGAAGGAGGAACCAGCGCGACTGCAACGATCGCATCATCCTCATCGAGTCGCTGAACCCGAACTCCAGTTGCAGCACGAGACTGACAGGAAATTGCCTTCACCGCCTGACGGATAATGATTCCTCGGCTGCTGACCAGCACAATCTCGTCGCTATCGTTTACAACCTGGAGGGCTGCTAATCGATCGCCGGATTTACGGAACTTAATCGCTCGCAAACCCATGCCTGCCCGATTTTGTAGGCGGAACTGAGTGACCGGAACCCGCTTGCCCAGCCCACCTGTCGTGATCACCAGTGCCCACGGACCTTGCTGCGACGTTTCTGCATCCAGCACTTCTTCAGACTCGTTTTCAGGTGCATCGGCTTCAGCCACCTGAGCCACCACCTGAGACGGCAGAATGTCCATGCTGATCAACTCATCGCCCGCTCGCAGCGACATTGCCCGCACCCCACGTGTTGCCCGACCCAGAGGACGAAGCTGCTCATTGGTTGCCCGGAAATGAATTGCCATTCCCTGCCGCGTCCCGATCATGATGCTGTCTTCGACCCGCACCCGACGTACCCAGCGCAACTGATCGCCTTCTTCCAGCGAAATGGCAATCAGTCCGTTTGCCCGAATATTACTGAAGGCAGAAAGCTGCGTCTTCTTGATAAAGCCCTTCTGGGTCAGCATTACCAGATACTCATCGTTTGCAAACTCCACCACAGGCACGATCGACGTAATTTTTTCCTGGTGGGAGATAGGCAGCATTTGCACAATCGGTACGCCGCGAGCGTTACGCGAACTCACCGGAATTTGATATGCCTTCACGCTGTAAACCGTGCCGCGATCGCTGAAGAACAGCACACTATCGTGGTCGCAGCAGGTGAGAAAGTGCTCAACGCCGTCGTCTTCCTTCATGCGCGTACCCGACTTGCCGCGGGTGGCTCGGCTCTGCGCCTCGAAGTTGCTCATCGGCATCCGCTTAATGTAGCCCTGCTCAGTCAGCAGAATAATCGACTGCTCATTCGCAATCAGATCGATGTCACCCAGTTCGCCGTCTATCGTTTCAATAACGGTACGACGCGGGTTTGCATGAGCCGATCGTAAATCCGATAGCTCGGTTTCGATCATTTGCAGAATTCGCTCTCGTCGCTCCAGGATGTCTTGCAGATCGGCAATCTTGCGCTGGAGGTCTTCGTGTTCCTGCTGAATCTTTTCTGATTCGAGGGCGGTGAGACGACGGAGCTGCATTTGCAGAATCGCATCTGCCTGCGTTTCCGAAAGCTGATAGGTCTGGATGAGTTCCTGCTTTGCCGATACGGTATCGGCGGCGTGGCGAATCAGGCTGATAATCGCGTCCAGATTTGCCAGCGCGATCAGGTAGCCTTGCAGAACGTGATCCCGCTCTTGGGCTTTGCGGAGTTCGTAGCGTGTCCGGCGGGTGATTGTTTCAATTCGGAAGTCGAGGAAGACTTGCAGGCATTCCTTCAAACCGAGGATTTGTGGTTCGCCGTTGACCAACGCCAGCATATTCACGCCGAAGTTTGCCTGAAGGGGCGTTTGCTTGTAGAGATTGTTCAGCACCACGCGTGGATAAGCGTCCCGTCGCAGCTCAATCACAATCCGCATTCCGTCCCGATCGCTTTCATCGCGAATATCAACAATGCCTTCTAATCTGCGCTCGTTTACCATTTCGGCAATGCGCTCGATCATGGCAGCCTTGTTGGTCTGGTAAGGCAGCTCGGTGATGATAATGGCTTCGCGATCGGGTCTGCCGCGCTGTTCGATCGTTTCGATCGCTGCCACACCCCGCATCGTAATCGAGCCGCGTCCGGTGGTGTAAGCCTCCCGAATCCCGCTGGTTCCCAGGATTTGTCCGCCCGTGGGGAAGTCGGGACCGGGAATGTACTGCATGAGCTCCAGATTGGTGATGTCTGGATTTTGAATCAGTGCCACCACGCCGTTCAGCAGTTCACCCAGGTTGTGCGGCGGAATGTTGGTTGCCATGCCTACGGCAATTCCCGAAGACCCGTTCAGCAGAAGCTGCGGCACACGGGCAGGCATAACTAGCGGTTCTTGCTGTGAGCCGTCGAAATTGTCGCCAAAGTCAACCGTTTCGGACTCGATATCCTGCAGCAGGGCAGCCATCGTCAGGGCTTGCAGGCGACACTCGGTGTATCGCATTGCAGCCGGAGGATCATTGTCGATCGACCCGAAGTTGCCATGTCCGTTGATCAGGGGGGCGCGCATCGAAAAATCCTGCGCCATCCGCACCAGGGCATCGTAGACCGCTGTATCGCCGTGGGGGTGATATTTACCCAACACTTCCCCCACCACACGGGCGCATTTTCGGAAGGGGCGATCGTGCGTTAAGCCCAATTCGTGCATCGCATAAAGAATCCGGCGGTGAACTGGCTTGAGTCCATCCCGCGCATCTGGCAATGCCCGACCCACGATCACGCTCATGGCGTATTCCAGATACGATCGGGACATTTCGTTCCGCAGATCGGTGGGAACGATTCGCTCCTGGGGAATACTCATACCGTGAAAAAGCTCCAGATCTGTGAACGTTTAGCAGGCGAACTGTTGTCTCTGCTGGCAAAACTCAGGCATGGGAAGAGCTTGGCGAAGCACTTCTTTCAAAGAACGTTGTCGCCAGGAACTTACTGCCCAAAATTCTCTAAAACCTGCTTGCAGAATCGCTCTACAGGCAAGTAACCGACCCTCATACCGCTTAATCAGCGCGCTGCTAAATATCGTTCGCTAACTATGAAATTTTAGCATATTTGCCTATCCGCTGAGGTCTGAGCGGTTTGCTGCGATGCCGTTTTCAGTCGTCCCCACTCAAGGCAATCTAAAATGCAATCTAAACAGCTTGTCTGAACCGACTCGAGTGAGCAGGCAACGAAATCAAGCCCAGGTTGGAGCAATCAGCAGCCATGCGATCGCAACTGCCAGCGCAAGCGTCATCAGATCACCTAGAAAAGCAGTAGATTGGACGCGGGGAATCGGAGTATTCATGAAGCGACCTCCAATTTTTCCAACCGTATCTTGTTCTACACTCCTTTATTGTCCATCTAAATCCGATCTAGATTCGATCGAAGATTGAATTTTGCAATGAACTGTATCGAGAACTGAAAAGGCAAGGATGAATTCTAGAGTAACTGCTTGCTGATAAGGGACTTTGAAGTCTGTGATTTTATGGAATTTTGGCAACTGGCTCTTCGACTCTTAGAAAATGTTTGAGAAGAAGATGTTTGAGAAGTGATAATTTTTAGCCAAGCTGCCCCCTGACCCTCATTTTGAAGGGAACCGAGCCTGCTTTAGGATATTCAAAGCCTTCCAGTATTGGGGCTGTAGAGGACGATGTAGAAGGCTTGCTGCTTCTCAAACAAGCTCTTAGAGCTAATTGACAGGCTATCCTGATTGCAATTTGTTAAACAATGAAATTAGCAAGATGAGATATATTTGCGTGTTTTGTGGCTCTAGTTCGGGTGCTAATCCGATCTATCGAGAAGCGGCTGAAGCAATGGGTCAGGCGATCGCGCAGCGCGGCTATGGTTTGGTGTATGGCGGCGGCAAAGTCGGTTTGATGGGCAAGGTGGCAGATACTGTGATGGCAGCAGGCGGCGAGGCGATCGGTGTTATTCCCGCATTTCTAGAGGCCAAGGAAATTGCTCACCCCAATTTGACTCAGCTTCATGTTGTGAACTCGATGCACGAACGCAAAGCGCTGATGGCAAATCTCGCTGATAGCTTTGTGGCAATGCCCGGCGGCTATGGCACTCTGGAAGAGTTTTGTGAAGTTCTCACGTGGTCGCAGTTGGGGCTGCACCAGAAGCCAATGGGATTGCTCAACG
This sequence comes from Cyanobacteria bacterium FACHB-502, assembly GCA_014695325.1. Lineage (GTDB taxonomy): Bacteria > Cyanobacteriota > Cyanobacteriia > Elainellales > Elainellaceae > Leptolyngbya_A. Next base: position 111,135 of record JACJNZ010000048.1, read on the forward strand.
TGGCAGGCTATTACGATGCGCTGCTGACTCTGTTCGATCGCGCCGTTACCGATCGCTTTTTGCAGCCAGAACTGAGGGCAATCGTGCTGGAAGCTGATCAACCCAATACGCTACTCGATCGAATGGCAACTTATCAGCCCACCAAAGTCGAAAAGTGGATTCGAGAAGAGAATGAAACATAGGGAATCTAATTATGCCCTCCATCCCCTCATCTCCTATGATCTCTATCCTCTACAGCGACAAATTTCTCGATCACGACACAGGCTCCTTTCATCCCGAAAACGCCGGACGCCTAAAGGCGATTGTCTCTGCCCTCAAACAGGCTCCCTGGCACGATCAGCTTGATTGGCGCACCCCTACTGCGATCGACTCGCATCCCGCCGATCACCTTGAAGGAGAAACTGCTTCGCATCGACTAACAAAGGCACTGCACGCAATCCATCCCCCTCAGTATGTGGAAGCTGTCCGGCAACTTGCCCACTCCGGCGGCGGCAGGCTCGATCAGGACACGGTTGTTTCGCCGCACAGCTACGAGGTAGCCCTACTTGCCATTAATGCCTGGTTGGATGGGGTCGATCGCGTTTTGCAAACGGGTAGCCCTACTTTTGTGATTGCGCGTCCACCCGGTCATCATGCGCTGGCAAAGCGTGGCATGGGATTCTGTTTGTTTGCAAATGCGGCAATTGCAGCACACTACGCCCTGACTCAGCCAGGAATCGATCGTGTCGGCATTCTCGATTGGGATGTCCATCATGGAAATGGCACACAGGCACTCGTCGAAACGAATCCCCAAATCGCCTTTTGCTCACTTCACGAGTCGCCCCAATATCCGGGTACTGGCAATTCTGACGAACGCGGACAACATAACAACGTGCTGAACTTTCCCATGCAGGCAGGTAGTACCCTAGCAGACTACCAGCCTATCTTCGAGCAGCAGATTGTTCCCTTTTTCCAGGCATTCCAACCCGACCTGCTGATCGTCAGTGCCGGATACGATGCTAACCAAGCTGACCCCCTCGCCAACCTGTCCCTGAAGCCTTCGGACTACGGCATTTTCACCCGCTACTGTCAGCAGATCTGCGATCGGCTTTTGTTTGGTTTGGAAGGCGGCTATGACTACAGTGCCCTATCGCAGTCAGTCGTGGCGACGATCGGGGAGTTGGTTTAGGGGAAGTAGAGAATGGGTGAGTGGGTGTGGAATGGAGGAGTTTAAAGTAAGTTCTGGGGAAGAAGCGAGTGTTGGACTTGTGAATCTGTGAAGTTTGGAAGCTTACTGAGTCGCTTTCAACCAACAGGGCTAAAAGATATCGAATCAGTGCAGCAAATATCTCAGCCAATATCTCAGCCAATATCAATGATTCCTCCTCAACCCTTTCCTTCCCCTTTCATTCCTCTACCTCCCCACCTCCCCACCTTCCCACTCCCCCACCTTCCCACTCCCCCACCCGTCCCCCAAAGCCGTACACTAAAGGATGCTCTTTTTGTGTTCATAACCTGGGATTAAAACGTGCGTAAGGTCATCATTGCGGGTAACTGGAAGATGTATAAAACCCAGGCGGAGTCCCTGGAGTTTTTGAAGGCATTTTTAGATACGATCGCCGAGACACCGGACGATCGCGAGATTGTGCTGTGTGTGCCGTTTACTGATCTGAGCGTGATGTCCAAAAGCCTGCATGGTACGCGAGTTCAGTTGGGGGCGCAGAACGTTCACTGGGAAGTTGCAGGGGCATTTACAGGCGAAATTGCTGCCCCGATGCTGCTAGAACTGGGTGTGCGATACGTGATTATCGGTCATAGTGAACGCAGACAGTATTTTGGCGAAACGGATGAGACAGTAAATCTGCGGCTCAAGGCGGCACAGCAGCACGGTTTGATTCCAATTCTTTGCGTGGGCGAAACCAAACAGCAGCGGGATGCGGGCGAAACGGAAGCGGTGATTTCTGGGCAGCTTGAGAAAGATCTCGAGGGTATTGACCGAGAGCAACTGGTCATTGCCTATGAGCCGATTTGGGCGATCGGGACAGGCGCTACCTGTGAGTCGATCGAAGCCGATCGCATTATTAGTTTGATTCGGAAGCAGGTACAAAATTCTGACCTGTCAATTCTATACGGCGGTTCGGTTAAGCCCGGAAATATCGATGAAATTATGGCACAACCAGAAATCGATGGAGCATTAGTCGGGGGAGCTAGCCTGTCTTCAGCAGATTTTTCTCGACTGGTGAACTATCAAGAATAAACACACAGAAATAAACACAACTCACGTTTACGGATTTAAATCCTTTATTCGAGCCTCTATTTTAGGGGCTGTTTTTATTTGAATACTTTTAAATTCTTGCGCGAGTTGGCGCAGTTCTTGCTCATCCATGCAGGTTCGTACGGCAGCGAAAATTTCGTTTTCTTCCTCTTCGATATGTCCCATGATTAATTCTTTGAGTTCATCTAATCTTGCTTGAAAGGTTGGGTCGACGGGTGAAAGTTGTCTCATTTGCTCAAGCAAAACCATCGTGGTGCTGTGTTCTTCTTCTACGGTTTCTAAATAAACAGCAGTCTGCTCATATTCCCGCATTGATGGGTAGAAAACGAGCGTTTCACCGTAATGGTGCAGAAATAGAATACGATAAAGTTCTCTAAATCTTCGTTCTGCTTCGACTGCATGATTTGCCGCTTCCAGTGCATCAATTCGCTGCTCGATTGATCGATGCTCTGCCGCAAGCATCACCAGAATGTCTTGCTGAACTGAGGACTTAGTCGAGAATTTGGCCATACTGATTTTATCGATCGTTATTCCGAAACAGAGCGATAAGCGGTACAAATTAAACCTGTATCGCCTGAAGGACTTGCTTGAGAAAAATTAATTAGCTGACTGGCTTCTGAAATCGAACTTTTCGATTTGAAATATGAAGCAAAATAAGCAAGTAATTTTGCCTTATAAGCTAACGATCCCGGTTAAAAAATAGCCTCTAACTAAAAGTTGATCTCAATCCCGAGTTGGGGAGAACTTTGTAGGTTATCCTCCCCGCAGCGATTCGGATTGTACGACTGCTCAATCAATTCGATCGTCTGATGCGTAGATTATGATGAACCTAGGTAAAGATGCGCTTCCGCAATTCGCTCATCCCCATTGCTCATTAAATTCGGTTTAATTTCTTGATCTAACTTGGAGAGTTCAGGCAGTATGGTGCTTTTTGGATTTGGCAAAAAACAGAACCTTCCCTCCCCTGAGGAAGCCCTACCGGGACGCAGCACCCCAATTCCTGTTCCCGATCGCCACTTTGTCAACGGCAACCCTTTACAGCCTCCTTTTCCCGCAGGCATGGAAATTGCGCTGTTTGGTCTGGGCTGCTTCTGGGGTGCGGAGCGGAAATTCTGGCAGCAGCCTGGTGTGTTTTCGACTGCAGTGGGTTATGCCGCAGGCGCGACGCCAAACCCGACCTATCACGAAGTCTGCACTGGCATGACCGGGCACAATGAAGTAGTGCAGGTCGTTTACAATCCGGCAGAAGTCAGCTACGAAACCCTACTTAAGATCTTTTGGGAAAGCCACGACCCAACGCAGGGAATGCGTCAGGGCAATGATAGGGGCACTCAGTATCGCTCTGGCATCTACGCTTGCTCGCCGGAGCAGCGACAGCTAGCTGAGGCTTCGCGAGATGCTTATCAAAAGGCACTGCGCGAGTCCGGGTATGGCGAGATTACGACTGAGATCCTAGATGCACCGCCTTTCTATTACGCTGAAGACTATCATCAGCAATATCTCGCTAAAAATCCAGGCGGCTATTGCGGTTTAGGCGGTACCAAGGTTTGTTTCCCACCGCAAGTTGAAGCTGGAAACTAAAACGATCGCAGGTGACGAGATCGCCTGAATCAGCATTCATTCAATAAGCATTAAAAAGGGGTAACCTGCACCTTTCCGCAGAATACCCCTTCTTTTGTCTCAAGTTTGAGTCTCAAATCCGCTCATTGCCTACTCTTGCGAAGTCGGGGGCGCACCTTCAGGCGGACGACGTTTGATCGGTTTGGTCACTTCAGAGCGTGGCTGAGGGGAAGGGGTCGGACGATCGCCGCTCTTAAATTGCGGTCTAGGTGCGCCGCCTTCTCGACTACCCGCATTCCACTTGCGCGGAGGACCACTCGGACGACGACCACCGCCGGGACCGCTAGGACCGCCTGAACCACCAGGACCACCAGGACGACGGAAGCGACCCTGCGGCTTTCTGCTGCCGTCCTTGCGCTTCTGAGGCGGAACCAGCCCAATCATCGTGCCCTGCTGCACAATCAGGTCGTTTTCCTGTCGCTGCACCTGCAAATCCCAGAAATAGCCAATCGCTTTTCCTTCCAGCGTTCCTTTCAAGGCAACTTTAAAGGCTTTGTCCTGAGTATCGCCCGGACGAGACATCCGCCGGATTTTAACCATCAGCCGCTCTTCTTCTGGAGCCTGGTAGATAATTTCGCCGCGAATCGAGAAGAATTTATCGTCTAGCTCCGAAGCAGGAACCATTTCGAGCAGTGAGTCTGAACCAGAGCTGCTAGAGCTTGTTTCTTCGGCAGTTTCCTCGGTGCTTTCCTCGGTTCCTTCTGCGCTCTCTTCTTCTCCCGCTTCCATCTCTAATCGATTCAGCTTTTCAGGCTCCCACACGCCGACAATTTGAACGTGCAGATCGTTCATTTTTTCGCGGGTGCGCGGATACACCACCCACAGGTGAGGCTGCTCCAGGTCAAGGTGCTTTTTAACCAGGCTCATCACGCGCCCTAGCAAAACCGCATCGATCGCCACGCCATCATCGGTCTGGATCAATCCACGGGTAAACTGTTCTTCTGACGGAACATAGGTGCCGCGCACTAAGCCGATCGCCCGATACTGCATCGGCTCGCTAGCGGGGGGAATCGGCTGAAGACGGTTAGACAGCAAATTGTCCAATGAAACATCGGCGGTACTCTCAGCTTCAGCCTCAGAACTTTCAGAAGCCGTTAACTCAGCTTCAGGCTGATCTGCCTTGGGCTGCTCTTTCAATTCAGAGGTAGCAGGCGCAGAGGAAGGCTGGGGAGTCGAGAGGGCTACTTCTCGCGCAACCGGACGCTTTGGCGGCGTGGGGGGGCGAAGCGGTTCTTCTTGAGGGGCGATCGGTTGAGAAGGCTGATCCATAGCGGGTTCTACAATAGGGTCGGCTGAAGGAGGTTCGGACGGTGAATGGGTATCCACCGATGACTCGGATGCTGAGGTAGACTTGGGCGACTGAGGATTTTTATTCTGGGCGGGACTCATGAGACCTCCTTGACAGCGGCAGGTAATCCGCTTACCGTTATGCACTACAGCAAATTTCTAGTCCTGAAGACCAGATTTCAATGCGGAATTAAACACTAGGTTAACACTCAGGTTTGATCTCCTTCGTGAAATGACTGAGACATTATTCTGAATCATTTCCTGTGGTAATTCGCCCTTTTCCTCTATACAGCTTCCTCTAGCTTAGATCAGGCTGTTCGGCGGCAAATTACCCCAAAGGAAGGTGACAGTTAGTGATCAGTTAATTGGGACTATGTTAGTAATGACAGTCGAGTTTGGGAATAGCGTGTGGCTGAAAAGAAAAATCGTCGCTGGTTAGCTCTGGTCGTTGTTTCGCTTGCAACGCTTGCTTTTGTTGCTGTACCGATCGTGGCTTCAGTATCGGGCGTGCTGAATCTGCAAAAACAAACGGCTTCCGCGCCTTCTCCCTCTCCGTCTGCCAGTCCAGGCTCAAGCGAAGAATTGATAGCCCAGGCACGAGGTTATGAAGCAGTGCTTCAGCGGGAACCCGACAATCAGACCGCTCTGCGCGGATTAGTCGATGTCAAGATCAAGCAGGGCGACATTCAGGGCATTATTGCGCCGCTCGAAAAATTGGCAGCGTTAAACCCTGATCAGCCCGACTATACCGTTCTATTAGCGCAGGCAAAACAGCGCACGGGCGATCGAGAAGGCGCAGCCCAGGCATACCGCAACATTCTGGCAACCCGTCCCGGCGATCTCAATGCCTTGAAAGGCTTGACCGATCTGCTACTTCAGCAGAACCGACCCGAAGCAGCGATCGGACTGTTAGAAGACACGCTGAAGACGGCAGACGAAGCAAACCAGGCAAAACCAGGCACGGTCGATACAGCTTCGGTGCAGCTTTTGTTGGGTGAAGTCTATGCAATTCAGGGACGATACGACGAGGCAGTTGCCATCTACGATCGAATTATTGCCAGCAATGCTCAGGATTTTCGCCCAGTGCTGGGTAAAGCGATCATTCTCAAAACCCAGGGCAAAACCGAGGAAGCTAAACCTCTGTTCACCTCAGCAGCCACTCTGGCTCCGGCTGAATTTAAAGATCAGATCAATCAGCTAGCGGCGGCTCCCAGCCCGACTGCCTCTCCTCAAGCTAGCCCCCCCGGAACTGCTCCTGCTAGCCCTGCCCCTGAAGCCAGTCCCACTCCCGCAGCATCACCTTCTCCCGCTCAATAAACCAGGAAACAAACTCCAAAAAACTGCAAGACAAGAAGGGGCTTTTGCCCCTTTTTTGATCGATTCTCTTGTAGCCTTTAATGTGGTTTAACGCGGTTCACTAGTGGGATTGAAGCAGAAAAACCTGAGGCTTATGCTCAAACCATGGATATCTTCAGGATTTCAGGCTAACGATTCTGACTGTCCCTTATTGCAGATTAAGGATAGCTGTCGCGATTGAGAAATAGTGCAGCGGCATAGGAATAATGCGGAGGCATGATACAAAAGAAGCCTACTCTGCAATCGAGAATAGGCTTCTGCTATTTCTAAATTATGCTAGAAACATCCCAGAGCATTCGCTCATAAAGCGTAGGATGGTTTAGCCAAGTGTAACCAATGCAGTTTCAAGAACTAATTCTTGCTGAACGGTTTGATTAGCAAACCCTAAGCTTTGAGAAATTCTAGCGGATGTACTCCTTTAGAACGCTGTTGCGGTTCGGGTGACGCAGCTTTCGCAGAGCCTTGGCTTCGATCTGGCGAATCCGCTCACGGGTAACGTTGAAGATCTGTCCAATTTCTTCCAGCGTCTTCATCCGTCCATCGTCTAAACCGTAGCGCAGCCGCAACACATCCCGCTCCCTTGCACTAAGAGTTCCCAGCACGTTTTCCAGGTCTTCCCGCAGCAGATTCTTGGAAACCTGATCCTCCGGGGTTTCACCATCGGATTCAATGAAGTCACCCAGGCGCGAATCCTCTTCTTTGCCGATCGGCGTTTCCAGAGAAATCGGAAGCTGAGCTGATTTGGCAATAAACCGCAGCTTCTCGATCGTCATCTCCATACGGGTCGCGATTTCTTCCTCGGTCGGCTTCCGCCCCATTTCCTGAGACAGTAGCTTGGTCGTCTTCTTGATCCGCGAGATGGTTTCGTAAAGGTGAACGGGCAGACGGATCGTGCGAGACTGATCTGCAATGGCGCGAGTGATCGCCTGCCGAATCCACCAGGTGGCGTAGGTTGAGAACTTGTAGCCTTTCTCGTGGTCAAACTTCTCAGCAGCGCGAATCAGACCCAGACTGCCCTCTTGAATCAAGTCCTGGAACGACAGACCCCGGTTCATGTATTTCTTGGCGATCGACACCACCAGTCGCAGGTTAGACTGCACCATTTTCTCTTTGGCGCGTCGTCCTTCATGCAGCCGTCTACGGAACTTAGGAAGAGGTTGATTAACCTCATTCGCCCATGCTTCCGGGTTGCGTTCTAGCTCTTGCGGAGTCCGATCGAGCTTTTCACACAGACGATCGCGAATGCGTTCTAGCTCCAGTAGGTCAGCGATTTTGCGTGCCAGTTCGATCTCTTCGTCTGCCCGCAGTAGCCGGATGCGACCGATTTCTTGCAGGTAAAGCCGAATTGAGTCTTCTGTATACAGTTTTTTCTTGGCTTGCGCCCGACGACGGGTTGCGCCCTTTGGGGTTTTGCCGTCTTCCTCCTCATCAGGCTGAGTGTCGAACAAGTCCTCTTCGTCGTCTCGATCCTCTCCTTCAATCAAGAGTTCGTCCAGGTCACTCTCGGCGGGGTCAATGGTTTCGAGTACGTCGTTAGCCTGGGTCATGCCGCGCTCCTCATGCTCCTTAGTGTCAATAACGTTGAAGGTCAATTAAGACCAGGAAATAGTACGACTGATTCTGAATCACTGATCAGCTGCTAGCGAATCTGTCCGGATATAGCCTACCCATTGGATTCAATATTCGCAGCAAACTCGCTTTCTCCGCTAACCGCCCACAGTTTCAGGTAGAAGCACTGCGAGTAGAAGCACCAAAACAAGTCTGCACTCCTCAACTTTAGCCAAGACTTCTCCGATTGTAACTTTTCTCACAAAAATTGCATCCTTTTTAATCTCATTCGTTGTGGGAATGTGATAAGGGCATTAGAAAAGCGCAATCAATAATAAAGCCTCTCGACGAGTAGAGTTTTCTTAACTTGCGTTAGCAGGGCAGTGCCTTGTTGGCATCCTAGCTGTAATCCTAAATTACTTACGGTGAATTGTGTACAAGCTCAGCCAACTTGCTGAACTCAGCGAGACTTTGTAATGAATTAGCATAACCGAACAATTGCGGAGTTGGGGGATTAGTAATCGGAGATCTCAATGGTTTAGGGGAAGTAAAGCTAGATTCAGTAAGCATTGTAAGATTTGTCGCAAAATGTGAAATAGACAAAGCTTCAGTTTAGACAGATTTTTCTTTCATAATTTCTGTGTTGAATTGTTTCTTGAAAGATTACTCTCTAGGCTTCAATTTTCGTTTCTATAAATCGCAGCACATGCCAAAAAAGCAAAAGTTTCCTTATCTGGTCGGTTCTAAGTGGACAGCGCAGCAAAAAACCTGGGGCTGGCGGCATTTTCAAGTTCTGAATCGAAAAAATGAAGGGCGTTGGGTTTTTGCAGAAATGGTGGCTGCTTGTGATCCAGCAGTTCGCTTTTGGCTGAATGCCCAGCAGCTTAAAGACCGCTCTCTTTGGCAGGCGGGGTGGCAATCGTTGCAGGAACAGGGCGATGGATCTTCGTCTTTACAGGAATTTTAAATAGCAAATCTTTTAGGGTATTTATCGCGAAAAGATTGAGGATAGTAAACAAGCTAGTCACACTAGAGTTGGCTCGCTAAAATGCAGAACAGGCAAGAAGTTATTTTTTCCCAAGAATTAAGATTGCCCTAAGTGCAGGGGTTAATCGCTGAGTTCAGAGCTGCATCAAACCGTTTTTCGCTGTCATTCGCTATGAGGATCTGTCCTGTGACTTCCCTACAACGGAATGCCCCAGTTCGTTGGCTTTTGTGTCACCTGCTGAAACTACGTCCCAATTCCTGGATAAAAACGCTGCTGATATCAGCTTGTCTTCTGGCTGGTATGGGGCAGTTTGGGCACGTCCAACCTGCTCCGCTCAACCCCTTGCTAGATGTGGGTGTAGTGCAGCGGTTTGGCTCAAATGCAACGGATGAAATCACATTAAAGCCCCTGTCGGGCGATCGACTGACGCTCAAGCTTAAAGATGGACAGCAAGATCGAGTACTAGCTACAAGCGGCGAAGTCAAGGTTAATGTCGTGATGCAGCCGCTCCCACAGCCCGAAGTCGTTGAACGCATTGTGCTCAGTACTCACCGCAGCTTTGAAAGTGCGGAGGATAGTGCAAATCGCTGGAAGTCTGAAGGGATTGCGGTCGAAATTGGTCAGCCGAGGCAGTGGCAGGTCTGGGCAGATCGAGAGACCTATCGAACACCGCTTTTGAGACGACTCCTGCTGCAAAACCTGCAAGCCCAGGGAGCAAGAACAGCCTTTATTGATACGCAGGTAAAGCCACAAATTCCAAAGGCGGCTCTGACGGTGGACGGCTACCGCTATCAGCAAGACCAGGTCGAGATTGACACAGCAAACGATCGCATTCAGGTCACGTTTAATCGCAGCGATCACGGAACGCGCCTCTATGCCGGGACACTGCGGCTTCAGACCAATGCTTACGGCACCTATACCCTGGTCAATCAAGTTCCGATCGAAACCTACTTGCGCGGAGTGGTACCCCATGAAATTGGGGTTGGTGCACCACAAACCACGATCGAAGCGCAAGCAATCCTGGCACGAACCTACGCTTTACGAAATCTGCGCCGTTTTGCGATCGATAATTATCAGCTTTGTGCTGATACCCAGTGTCAGGTTTACTGGGGATTGTCAGGAGCGGTTCCAGAAACCGATCGCGCCATTGCTGCCACACGTGGCTTGGTTTTGACCTACAACAATGAACTGGTGGATGCACTCTATTCCTCGACTACAGGTGGCGTGACGGCTCCGTTTAGCGATGTTTGGGCAGGCAGCAATCGCCCTTATTTACGAGCGGTGGTAGATTCAGTGCAAAATATCTGGAATCTGTCTCAGCGCAGTCTGGCAGACGAAAGCAACTTCAGAGCCTTTATTGCTCAAAGACGCGGCTTCAACGAAGAAGGCTGGGATATGTTTCGCTGGCGTGTCGAAAGTCCAATCGGCGAAATCACAAATGATTTGCGGCAGGTGCTCGCGACGAAAAAGCATCCCTTCGTCAACTTTACTCAGATCCGAGAGCTGAGCGTTGTAGAACGATCGCCTGCCGGACGGGTACAGAAAATGGCAGTTACCACGGATTTGGGCGTTATTGAACTCGAAAAAGACGAAATCATTCGTGCGCTGTCTGCTCCTAACAGCACCCTGTTTTACCTTGATCCAATCTATGAAACGGCTGAGGGACAAAAAATTTCCCAACCCGTTCAGAAGCCTGCCACAAAGACTGCAAATCAAAAAACAGCCCAAACTAAACAGGCTGCCTCTCCTCCGGGAGTTTTGAAGGGCTATGTCTTTGTGGGCGGTGGATTAGGGCATGGCGTGGGAATGAGTCAGACCGGAGCCTATCGTCTCGGTGATCTGGGATGGGCGCATGAGCAGATTCTCAGCTTCTATTACCCGGAAACGCAATTGCAGCCTCTCACTCCGGCGATCGTGCTATGGCGAGATCCGTCCACCTTAACCCCGTCCCAAGAGACTGCGCAGTAGTGCAGCTTAAACTCGCAGTTACTCATCAAATGAACAGCAGATGAATAGCAAAACAGGGGCGCATCTGCGCTCCTGTCTGTAGATTAAACTGAGCCTGACAAATGCCTTGCACTCAGCAAATAATCTGAAAATCTGCTTGAATTCTGACGAACCAAGACTTAGTACAGTTCTTCTTCCTGGTGAGTCATGATTGTGCAGTCAGAGGTGGGGTAAGCCACACAGGTCAGGACGAAACCCGCTTCGATCTGATCGTCATCCAAGAAGGATTGGTCAGACTGATCAACAGTGCCTGCGGTAATCTTGCCAGCACAAGTGGAGCAAGCACCCGCACGGCAGGAGTAGGGCAGGTCTATACCTTGCTCTTCCGCAGCATCCAGAATGTACTGATCATCGGGAACTTCGATGGTGGTGTTTAGCCCTTCAGTCTCGTTGATCAACGTGACTTTGTAACTTGGCATGTCGTAATCCTCTCAATGTTCAAACGGCAGAAACAATGTAGCCAAAATAGCCTACCTAAAGCATTGCACCGAAAGCTCGAACAGCGACGCATCTTATTCTAAGCGTTGCTTCAGGCAAACTCTATTTCTGATACTACGGGAAAACCATATCGCTGTAACCTGAGAATAACTGTTGGGCTGAATGGGATTCGTAATGAAAATACCGTTACCAATCCTGAATTACTTATATATGTGTCACGTACCAGAAGATATGGGATGATCACAAGCCCGATCGCCTGCCAATGCTGAAATAGACAGATAACGAAAACAATATATAGAAGAACATTAAAGATTAGATTCAGTAATGTTTTGAGTGAGGGTGTAACTCACAGTTGACCGGGAATTATTTGAGTTAAAGTTAGCGTTTCGTCTCCTTAGAGATTCAGCACAAATTTAGCAAGCGTTTAACCACTAATCGAGAAGTTTCAGCGAATGGTCAATCTTAATGCCGCAATGCAAGATAAAATCCCAAATCTGCAATTGCTGAATTAGGTGAAGATGCTCACAAATGCGCCGATCGCATCTGGGGATTGGTTTGCTGCCAAAAGCCAATTTGCTGCCGTCGTGCCTGCTGCTCTGCCTGAGGTACTGGCTCTGGGTACTCGGACAGCGATCGAAATAGGGCGGATAAATGACCGTCATTCCTTCTTTTACAAGCTGTAAATTAACCGACTGGCTCCCCTAGTAAACTTCAGCCACCGTTTTGCCGTAGCGATCAATATCAACCACGCGAAGCTGAACTTTCTCACCCGACGGCAAAATGTCCTTTAGCCGTTGAGTCGCAGCGTCTCCTCCGGTTTGATCCTGCTCTGGGGCATCTACATAAGCCAGGCGAATCGTTGCTGTTTGGCTTCCTGTCCGAACGCGTAGCGTATCTCCATAGACTCGCCATCCCACTACAGAGTCGCAGCGACTTGACATGGCACAGAGCCCTCTACTTGGAACAGGTTTCCTGAAACAATTTACCTGGGGTAGCGCGTCAAATCAGCAATGTAACAAAAGGTCGTCAGATCCGAAGGGTTTCCTTTTGTTCTCGTTGGGGATGGCGCTGTCTGTGATCCCCGTTCTGCGGGACGATCGCTTGGCAAAATCTTCATATCCCAAAAATTTTTATTTAGAAGAGGTAGAAGTTTGTCACGCTGATGTAATATTTCTTTACAGTTAGGGTATGCTATTTGGGTAGGTAGAAATTACTGTTTGCTTCCTACAAATCTCGAACTGCTACGAACCTCGACTGACTTAGCAACAGCCCGGTCTGTTAAGCGCAATTCCTGGGAGCGGTGTAAGGTCACAGCCTTTTAGTCCCTTGATCCCTACGATTGACGGGTTAACTGGTTCAGCCAATCGCGCTTTGCTCGCACCTTTGTTAACCCCAAAGTTAACCCTGAAGTACGAGAGTGCCCAAGCATCTAGCTTCCCGCTTCATGTTCTGTTAGATGCCTGACTTCGCAGACTGAGCGAAGGTTGCTCGACTAAGCCAGCCACTCAGCAGATCGTCTGCACACTATCGACTGCACTTCATCGAATACTGAATTTGGGTAAGCTCTCATGCCGAGTATGCAACTTCCCTGGTTAACTCTCCTGATTGTGTTTCCGCTCTTTGCGGCACTGCCAATTCCCTTTATTCCAGACAAATACGGCAAAACAATTCGCTCTTACACACTGGGCGCGAGTCTGGTTGAGTTTTCGCTAATTGTCTACGCTTTCTGGAAGCACTACGACTTGAGCAGTCCGGGCTTTCAGCTTGCCGAGCAGTATTCCTGGGTTCCTCAGCTTGGGTTAAATTGGGCAGTCGCTGTCGATGGGCTCTCAATGCCGCTCGTGGTTTTGACAGGACTAGTGACAACACTAGCGATTTTCGCTGCTTGGAAGGTCGATCGTAAGCCCCGCCTGTTCTACTTCCTGATGCTGGTGATGTACAGCGCCCAGATTGGCGTCTTTGCGGCTCAAGATTTGCTCCTCTTCTTTGTTATGTGGGAGTTGGAACTCGTTCCGGTCTATCTACTGATCTCAATCTGGGGTGGGCAAAGACGGCTCTATGCCTCGACGAAATTCATTCTGTACACGGCGACTGGCTCAGTTTTCATTCTGATCGCTGCGCTGGCAATGGCATTTTATGGTGATACTGTCACGTTTAATTTGCAAGAGTTGGGGCTGAAGGATTACTCGCTCGGATTTGAGCTGGTGATGTACGCCGCACTGCTGGTCGCTTTTGGCGTGAAGCTGCCGATTTTTCCGTTCCACACCTGGCTGCCTGATGCTCACAGTGAAGCTCCTGCTCCAGTCTCCATGATTCTGGCGGGGGTGCTGCTAAAGATGGCAGGCTATGCGCTGATTCGCTTTAACATTGAAATTCTTGCCAACGCTCACGTTTATTTTGCTCCGGTACTTGCCGTTCTTGGTGTGGTGAGCATTATTTATGCGTCGCTGACCGCGTTTGCTCAAACGAATTTGAAGCGGCGGTTAGCCTATTCTTCGATCGCCCACATGGGGTTTGTGCTGCTAGGCATTGCTTCCTTTAACGAGTTAGGGATGAGCGGCGCGATGCTGCAAATGGTCTCCCACGGTCTGATTGCGGCGGCTCTATTCTTCCTGGCAGGCGTGACTTATGAGCGGACGCATACGCTGGACATGCAAGAAATGGGCGGCATGGCAAAAACAATGCCCCGAACCTTTGCCCTTTTTACCGCAGGCGCAATGGCTTCTCTTGCCTTACCAGGGATGAGCGGGTTTGTGGGGGAAATTGCTGTGTTTCTGGGATTCGCCACTAGCGATGCCTACACTGCTCCATTTAAGGTGGTGATTGTGACGCTGGCTGCGATCGGGGTCATTCTCTCGCCAATTTATCTGCTATCAATGCTGCGAACTGTTTTTTATGGTGCAGAAAATCAAGACCTGATGGCTGAAATTACGGTCTCTGATGCAAAGCCACGAGAAGCATTCATCGCGCTCTGCCTGATCATTCCAATTATTGCGATCGGGGTTTATCCCAAGCTGGTAACTCAGACCTATGATGCGAAGACCACGCAGGTTGCTGCTGAAGCGCGTCAAGGTTTGCCTCTGATTGCAGAACATCCCATTCGAGTGAACGTTCCTTTCATTGCCCCAACTGTCTTTGGTACAGAAGCAAAAGATTTGACCCAGGCAGTGCGAGTGCTCGACTAGGAATTCTTGATAAATTCAATGATTTGCGCTTAATGAGGTAAGAGGGTGGACAGGAGTTCACCCTTTTTCTTTATCAATAGACTTCTTGCACGAATCAGGAAGCGAGAGCCAGCTCAAAGTTGAGGATGCCTGCGAGCAAATGCACCCTGCGCGTGAAGTGCCGTCGCCGATTGCGATAGCGCCCCGATAAGATGCGGAAACGCTTCAGCCGACGAATGCTGTGCTCCACCTTGACCCGCAGCCGGGCTAAAGCACGATTGGCTTGTTGGTCCGCATCACTCAAGCGTTGTTTCCGGGGCTTCTTCTGCGGCGTAATACTGTTAGCGTGAAGTTTAGCAATGCCTTGATAGCCCTTGTCTGCTAAACACAGCATCCCCTCACCCAAGTGCACGCCACTGTGCTTAAACAAGCGCAAGTCATGGGTACGACCTTTGCCCGTGGCAACGGCGAGAAACTGCCCCTGAGCTAGGTCAATCACCACTTGGGCTTTCAGCGTGTGCCGTTTGTGCTTGCCGCTCTAGTAGGCACGCTGTTTTTTTGGGGACGCTCAATTGCCACCTCTGTGACATCTACCACAACCGCCTCCCACTCCGTCTCGGCTTGGCGCAGTTGCCGTTTGCCCGGCAGACGAAATTGTCCCGACTTCACCAACAACGCTTCTACTTTGTCAATCGTGCGGCACACAGTCGCTTCCGACACCCCGAACTCTAACCCAATGTCAAACTGGGTGCGGTAGTGTTGCCAGTAATACAACGTCATCAGCAACTGGTCTTCCACGCTAAGGCGATTTTGTCCGCCGCGCTTCCCCTGTCGGTTTAAGTCGGGGCTGAGGACAATAACCATCGCTTGGAACGTTTCTCGCTTCACTCCACATGCCCGGCGAAAGGCAACTGGGTTGAGGGTTTGGATTTGCGGGTAGAGCATGAGTCATTTCAGTAGGGCTGATCTACTTTCAGCTCTTCTCTTCGATTCGTGCAAGAAGTCTAATCTATTCTGTCAATTTATTTAGATTGCAGGGCATTGCTGAATGGAAATAGGATTCTCGGATAGGGAGTTCTGCGCTAGGGGGGTGTAAACTACCCTTACCGAATTCATCCGTTGGATCAGCAGCCCGATTGCAACGCGAAGCGAATTATACCCGTCTTGAGATTAAGGCTCAGAGTTCAGGGTTATTACCAAGTACAGGTATTAAAATCTGATGAACTTCATCTTATTTCAGTAATTCTATGGCTGCCAAAGTCGATTAAGATAAGCAACAGTACATAAAGCTGTTAAGGTTTATCGCATCCATCTATGGGTAGAAAATCAAAGTCACTCAAGCCCCACCGACTCTACTTCTATGTATTCTGCTGTAGCGTCATGGGCGTTGTGCTGGGTGCAACTGCGAGTCAAGCAGAAATCAATGAGTGTATGACCAGTAGTGCAGTCGATAATTCCTGTCTAACCAAAAGCCCAGTTGTTAAAAAGCTGGAAGGCATGGGCATGGGTTTTTTTGCAGGAGCTGGTGCGGCGATCGGGTCTACCTGGAAGTTTTGGCTCAAGGAAGAATAATCGCCGACCCGCTGCTAATCCGGGATTGAAACAGGTGCGGCTGTAATTCCTTTTGCTTCTAACATCGCTGCTGCTCTTAAGAGCAGAGCCTCTTGATAGGGAGCAGCAATTATTTGCACTCCGACGGGAAGCTGATCAGGGCGGTGAATGGGAACCGAGAGAATCGGTAGCCCAATAAAGGAAAGCGGCTGTGTGTAGAGTCCTAGATTTGGACGAACTAGCATTTCAACCCCGTCTAAAACCATTTTCTCTTGACCAATCAGGGGTGCAGCGCAGGGCGTAGTCGGCGCAAGAATTAAATCGACCTCTTGAAAAATTTCCCTTACCTGATCGCGATACCAGCGGCGAAATCGCTGTGCCTGGAGATACCAGGTGTTTGAAATCATTGCTCCTGCTAAAAATCGATCGCGTGTTGCCGGATCAAAGTCCTGCGGGCAAGTTTTCAGGCGGGGTAAATGCAGGTTGCTTCCCTCAGAAGCCGTAATCACGTAAGCGGCAGCTCTGGCTCGCTGTGCTTCAGGAATTGCGACTTGCTGAGTTGCCGAAAGAGCCTCAGCCACCTGAGCCACAGCAGCAAAGACTTCGGGTTCACCACCCTGAGCGAAATAGCCGTCTGCGATAGCAATGCGTAAGCCGTCAATGCCGCGATCGAGCTGAGGCAGACAAGCCTGGGGAGGACGCAGCGTACAAACAGGATCGGTGGGGTCTGCGCCCTGCATTAGGTCAAATGCCGCTGCAATATCTCGAACCGATCGCCCAAAGGGTCCAATATGGTCAAAGCTGCTGGCAAACAGAAAAACGCCTGCGCGGGACAGTCTACCGTAGGTCGGCTTTAGCCCGTAGATGCCGCAAAATGCCGCAGGAACGCGAATTGAGCCATTGGTATCGGAACCTAGCGTGAGCGGAACCAGTCCGGCAGCAACCGCAGCCGCAGATCCCCCAGAGGAGCCTCCAGCAACCCGGCGCAGATCATGGGGGTTGTGCGTTGCACCATAATGACTATTTTCCGTTACAAAGCCATAGGCATATTCATCCATATTGAGTGTGCCCAACAGGATTGCCCCTGCCCGTCGTAATGCCGCTACTGCATTGGCATCCTGGCTTGCCACAGGACGATTTCGATTAATTTTTGAGCCTGCCAGGGTCGGCAGCCCGGCGACATCAAACAGATTTTTGACGGCAAAAGGGACACCCGCCAGCACTCCAGGGTCTCCCCCGTTGGCAATTGCCCGATCGATCGCGTCGGCATCGGCTAATGCTTGATCTGTCAGGACTTGTGTAAAACTGTTGAGCTTGCTGTCCTGCGCGGCAATCTGGGCGAGGGCTGCTTCTGTTACTGTCCGGGCTGAAACAGTTTCCGATCGCACGGCATCAGCGATCGTCAGCGCATCGGCTTGCTGAAACTCAAACGTCATGGTTCAGGAGTAAAAATAGGGGCAACTTCGATTTCGTCGGGAATCGGAAATTCCATCACGGACTGAGCAATTTGCTGAGTGCGCGCCAAGTTTGCGATGACCCCTGGACGATATTCTGGAGCGATCGGTAGGTCGATTAGTTGAGACATCAAGCTGACAAGGGTATCCAGATCAAGAGAATTTGCGGTTGGATCGGTCATAAGCAGTGAGCGATAAAGGAAAATTGCGGCTAATTGTTCTTTGCTGGCTGAGCCTAACCTTGCAGGCAACGGTACAGCAGAATGAGGAGAAAATCAGTTTTGAACTGCTGAATTTCAATCGAGCTAGCATGAGAGGAAAATAGCCTGAAACTAAAAGCAGGTCAAGGGTCAACAGAAACAGCAGTTCTGGAATGAACGCTAACGCCTATTAGCAGCGAACATTGCAAGGCGCGCTCTATTCTCAGAATGTTCTGACTATCATTCATCGATGAATTGCACTTCAGCTACCGGGCACTCATCGTGCAATCGATCGCAGCATTCTTCCAGGACAAATGATTAAATTTCTCGCAGCCTCAATTCACTGGTCTACGATGTTGTTCCCTGTCCACCTTTCTATCGCATCCGCTCCCGTCATGATGTCACAACAACCAAAGATTTCACCCCAAGCAGCCCTTGAGCGATTGTTTACTGCTCCTGAGATTGAGCGGCAATGGTTTGCAGATTCTTTTTTAAGTCAGGTTCCAGTTTCACCAGAGCAAATCATCCGCGATTTGCAGAACCAGCTAGGAACATTTCAGAGCCTACAGTCCGAAGGAGAAGGCTACCGAGTCGTGTTTGAGCGGGGAAGCTTGGCGGCACTGATTCGGCTGGACGAAACAGAAAAAATTAGCAGCCTTTGGTTTCATGACATTCACTCGAATGCGATCGCCCTACCTGATGCGATCGAACAGTTCCAAGCCCTACCCGGTCAGGTAAGCCTGCTGGTTGTTGAAACAACGGAAACCCCGACAGGGAGTGGGGTTGAATTAGCCTCCCTTAATGCAGACCAGCCGATGGCAGTAGGTTCTACTTTTAAGCTTGCGATTCTGGCTGCATTACATCAGGAAATTCAGGCAGGGCGTTACTCCTGGGCAGATGTTGTCGCACTTGAGCCTCAAGACAAAAGCTTACCGAGCGGCATTTTACAGAACTGGTTTGATGGCGCACTGCTGACCGTTCAAACCCTGGCAACACTGATGATTTCTCAAAGCGACAATACGGCAACCGATCTGCTAATTCGCTGGGTGGGTCGAGAGAAAGTGGAGGAATTTGCGCCGCGCAATCGTCCATTTCTGACCACCCGTGAAGCGTTTGTTCTCAAAGCTGCTCCAAATGCGTCGCTGCTAACGCGCTATCGAGCTGGCAACGAAATTGAGCGACGGCAGCTGTTGTCGGAACTCGTACAAGTATCCCTCCCTGAGGTCACCAGTCTCAGCGATCGTCCGACTGCACTTGATGTCGAATGGTTTTTTACCGCCCGTGAACTGTGCAGCTTGATAGGTCAGGTATCCGATCTGCTACTAACGAGGGTCAATCCAGGTATCAGTCCTGCTGGATGGTCGCAGGTGGCGTATAAAGGTGGCTCGGAACCAGGAGTGTTAAATCTGACGCATGAATTAGTCTCTCAGACGGGCAAACGCTACTGTGTGTCTGCAACCTGGAATGATGCGGATGCTCCTCTCGATGAGAATCATTTCTTCACGCTTTACAGCAGCATGGTATCTGGACTGCAAGATGCTGGACTGCAAGATGCGAACCGTTGAGCCGATCGTTAAGCGGGAGGAGATATGACCAAAAGGGCTAGTGGAATTTTGCAAATGATTCCCGTAGCATTCCAAAGCGAATATCAGACAGCTATGCGATCTACTGATTAGGCTGGCGTTCGACGATCGCTTCCATCGTACTGTCTAGCTGATGCCCCGCCATAATGCTGCTGGAAAGGCAATAGCGATCGGGAGTGAGCTGATGCAGCGTCTCAAATCCGGTGCGTCTTCGCTTGTCGCCTAATGCCCAATAGCGTTGCACGATCGATTCGGGGGCAACCCAGCCTTCGCCTTCGACTCGTCCCAGCAAACTGTGCTGAAGCACAAACGTGTACTGTCGATCGCCTGTGTTGAGCCGTCCGCGATACTGAAAAGAAATCTCGTCCCGATCGCCCCCAGGAAACATGAGCTTTGTGACCATTGTGAACCAGTCATCTCGGCTCCAGGCAACCAGAATTTTTCCCTTGACGGTGACAGGCATTGCATTGCGATCGATCCAGTTGCCCTGCAATATCCAGCGTCCTGATTCCAGCAAAAACGTGTGAGTCACAAGATTTGTTCCTATCATCCTGCCCCGCAGCTGCCGATCGAGTTGCAGACAGCAATCTATGTTAATAACGCGCTGGGGCGAATGCCATGTGGATTTCCCCTAAGGGAACGGCTTGCCGCGCTCCTGTCACTTCCGGGAGATTACCGGGAATGCTCTGGGTACGCCAGTAAGCAAGTACCGCGAATGCGCTTGCCTCTTTATAATCAGCATCCAGGTTAAGCTGATCTGTTGTACTAATCAAGAGTGACTCCAGATTAGCCTGTAATCTCCGTTTCAAGTAGGAATTACGACTGCCGCCGCCGCAGAGAACAACCTCATCAGGTAGGCACGGCAGAAACCGATGATAACTGTCAGCGATCGACACAGCAGTGAGTTCGGTCAATGTTGCTAAAATGTCTGCCTGAGAGAGCGAGTAGGCAGCAGCATCGTTCAAGCATTGCTGGAGATAATCAACCCCAAAAAGCTCACGTCCGGTTGATTTTGGAGGCGGCATCTGGAAAAAATCCTGCTTCAGCCATTCAGTTACAAGTGCATGACAGGGTTTGCCCTGAGCTGCCCAAGCACCATCCACGTCGTAGTGTTGTTGACCGTTGGAAAACTGCTGCACAGCGAGATCAATCAAAACATTGCCTGGTCCGGTATCCCAGCCGTAAGTTGTTTGAGCTAGCGCATGCTTAGAGGCAGCCGCAGGCAAATAGGCTACGTTTCCAATGCCACCAATATTTTGAATACAGCGATCGCGAGTTGAGTGGCGCAGCAAAACGGTATCGATCGCCGGAACGAGTGGCGCGCCCTGCCCCCCAGCGGCAATATCAGCAGCCCGGAAATTACTAACGGTCGTAACGCCTGTTAGCCATGCAATCAATGCGCCTCGTCCAAGCTGAAGACTGTAGCCCAAATTCTGGATGGCTGAGGGGTGGGGTAAAGCCAGATCGAGCGCAGGCGGGCGATGGAAAACGGTTTGTCCGTGGGAGCCAATCAGTTCGGCTGGTGGCAAGCCGTGCTGAATCTCAATTGCAGCCTGGGCAAACTGCGTGGCGATCGCATCGTCAAGATCAGCTAGATCTGTCATCGCAAGCGGTTCCCCTGCACAAACTGCAAGGATTTTCTGGCGCAGGGCTTTAGGATAAGGATAAGTTTTCCCGGCTAATAATTCGAGCTGCAAGCTGAGCGGTGTTCCAGAAACTTCGACAAGAGCGGCATCAATTCCATCGACCGATGTACCGCTGATCAAGCCAATCACTCTCATGCAACTTTAGAGCGCAGCGAAAACAGTTGTCTGCGAATGGCTTTTATCTTACGAGGTTTTTTGCAAGTTATTCCGTAGTGCTGCCCAGGTGAGAGAATTTACAATTCCATCTGCAGGAAGATTATGCTTTAACTGAAAATCAATAACCGCTTTTTGAGTGACAGAACTAAATCGTCCATCAACTTCAACATCTAGATAGCGATGCCTTCTAAGAAGCCATTGAAGCTGCATGACTGCAAGGGGCTTACGAATCCCTTTATACAGTTCAGAATCGTCTGTGACAGAGTAAACCAGCATTTCCCGGAGTGCCTTCCAGGTTTCCAGATTAACAATGCCGCTTGCCTCCAGGTCGTACTCTTGCTGAAACCGAATCACAGCCTCGTTGGTCGATTCATCAAAGAACTCATCGAGCGCGACTAAACTAAATCCGTGCAGGCGCAAAAGCCTTTGTAGCTTTCCAATCTGAGAACCTCGATCACCTTTTGCCAATCGCATATCTGTTGCTTTCACAGCGATAAATTCCCCTTACTGCTTGTATCATTCCCAAATCTAAATAGACGTTTTCAAGCTACTCTATTTCATTTCTTAATCTGCTGCAAAACTAATTTTATTTAGCTAAAAAAGCTTTAATTTCTTCAGATTGAAGCCTTTAGTTTTAACAGGAGTAAATAGTCTATTAGTTAGCTAAGGAAGAAAATGAAGCAGAAAAACTCCTGACTTTGCCAGTTATGTTGGGTTAAATGAGTAACCAATGACCTGCCAAAGCCAGGGGTAGTCGGTGTCGTTCGCTCAGTTATGAGTTAACCCCATAATAGGGAGTTTATTAGTAGAACTCTTCATAGGATTAGCCTAATTTTATCAGTGAGATGGAAGTGTAAATTGTTACAAGCAAGAAAGCTTTTTCATTCAATTCGCGCTTAAAAGCGGTTGACAGATTGACCACTGTATCTTAAAAGATGACGAAAAAGCAGAAATAGGTATCCCGTCATCAAGCTGGCTAGCATCCTCTCATTGCTGCTTTACTTTCTTTTCATGATTTAATTCAGCAGAACAACGATTGGGATCACCAGTAAGCGGAGGAACTGGAAATAGCAAAGCAAAATGAGCAGAGATAACCCAGCTTCGCGGAACTTTACTTTCAAAAAGAATCAGGTGCAGCAAACCG
This sequence comes from Cyanobacteria bacterium FACHB-502, assembly GCA_014695325.1. Taxonomy (GTDB): domain Bacteria; phylum Cyanobacteriota; class Cyanobacteriia; order Elainellales; family Elainellaceae; genus Leptolyngbya_A. The sequence continues at coordinate 133,531 of JACJNZ010000048.1, forward strand.
ATCGGCCGAATACCCTCTAAAATGGATCGGATTTTAATGATGACCCTGGCACAATTGCTATGCCCCGCCGTAACGATCTCCGTAAGATTCTGCTAATTGGTTCTGGTCCGATTGTGATTGGTCAAGCCTCTGAGTTTGACTATTCAGGAACACAAGCCTGTAAAGCCTTGCGCGAAGAGGGCTATGAGGTGGTGCTGGTCAACTCTAACCCAGCCACGATCATGACCGACCCGGAAACTGCCGATCGCACCTATATTGAGCCGCTTACGCCAGAAATTCTGGAAAAAATTATTGAGCAGGAGCGACCGGACGCAATTCTACCCACGATGGGCGGTCAAACCGCTTTAAACCTGGCAGTATCGTTAGCTAAAAACGGAACCCTTGATCGCTACAAAGTCGAACTAATCGGGGCAAAGCTTCCGGCGATCGAAATGGCGGAGGATCGCAAGCTATTTAAAGAAGCAATGGAGCGGATTGGGGTCGAGGTGTGTCCTTCAGGTCTGGCAAATACACTGCCAGAAGCCCGTGCAATCGGGCAGCAAATTGGTTCCTATCCCTTAATTATTCGTCCGGCGTTTACTCTGGGCGGCACGGGCGGGGGGATCGCCTACAACCAGGAGGAATTTGAAGAGATTGCTCAGTCGGGAATTGATGCGAGTCCGGTTTCGCAGATTTTGATCGAAAAATCGCTGCTGGGCTGGAAGGAATATGAGCTAGAGGTCATGCGCGATCTGGCAGATAACGTAGTGATTATCTGTTCGATCGAAAACCTTGACCCCATGGGAGTTCACACGGGGGATTCGATTACCGTTGCGCCTGCACAAACCTTAACGGATAAGGAATATCAGCGTTTGCGGGATGCCTCGATTAAGATTATTCGCGAAATTGGCGTGGAAACAGGTGGCTCCAACATTCAGTTTGCCGTTAATCCTGAAGACGGAGCTGTGGTGGTGATCGAAATGAATCCGCGGGTGTCTCGTAGTTCTGCCCTGGCTTCTAAAGCAACCGGATTTCCGATCGCTAAAATGGCAGCCAAACTTGCCGTTGGCTATACGCTTGATGAAATTCCCAACGACATTACCAAGAAAACTCCTGCCAGCTTTGAACCCACGATCGATTACGTGGTAACGAAAATTCCCCGTTTCGCCTTTGAAAAATTCCCCGGTTCTCAGGCAGTTCTGACGACGCAGATGAAATCTGTGGGCGAAGCAATGGCGATCGGTCGCACCTTCCATGAGTCGTTTCAAAAGGCACTGCGATCGCTAGAAACCGGACGGGCAGGCTGGGGCTGCGATAAAGCCGAAAAACTGCCGAGCCTAGAGCAAATTCGCGCCGGACTTCGTACCCCGAACCCAGAACGCATTTTCACCGTGCGCCACGCGATGCTGATGGGCATGACCGTCGAGGAAATTTATGAGCTAACGGCGATCGATCCCTGGTTTCTCGACAAAATGCAGCAATTGCTCGACACTGAGAAATTCCTGAAGAAAACGCCGCTTGATAAATTGGCCCGTGAACAGCTTTACGCCGTGAAGCAGCAGGGCTTTAGCGATCGACAAATCGCTTACGCAACTAAGACAACCGAAGATGAAGTTCGCTCCTACCGCAAATCTTTGGGCGTGATCCCGGTTTACAAAACGGTTGATACCTGCGCGGCAGAATTTGAGGCATTTACGCCCTACTACTATTCCACCTACGAGTCAGAAGTTCTGTTGCTGGGTGAAGAACAGGAAATTGATAAGACGGTTGAATCAGAAGTCTTGCCGTCGCAAAAGCGTAAGGTAATGATTCTGGGTGGCGGACCGAACCGCATCGGTCAGGGCATTGAGTTTGATTACTGCTGCTGTCATGCTTCCTTTGCGCTGCAGGCAGACGGATTTGAGACGATTATGGTGAACTCTAACCCAGAAACAGTCTCAACCGACTATGACACGAGCGATCGGCTTTACTTTGAGCCATTGACTAAAGAAGATGTGCTCAACGTCATCGAAGCCGAGCAGCCCGAAGGCATCATTATTCAATTTGGAGGACAAACGCCGCTCAAGCTGGCAGTGCCCCTGAAGCAATCCCTGCAAACCCTCAACACCAAAATCTGGGGAACTTCGCCCGATTCGATCGACATTGCCGAGGACCGTGAGAAGTTTGAAAAGATTTTGCGCGAGCTGGAGATTAAGCAGCCCCCCAACGGCCTTGCCCGCAGCTATGAAGAAGCAGTGCAGGTGGCTCAGCGCGTTGACTACCCGGTGGTCGTGCGTCCGAGCTACGTGCTAGGCGGTCGGGCAATGGAAATTGTTTACTCCAACGAAGAACTCGATCGCTACATGACCTATGCAGTGCAGATTGAGCCAGATCACCCCATCCTGATCGACAAGTTCCTGGAAAATGCGATCGAAGTGGATGTGGATGCAATCGCTGACCACACCGGGCGGGTCGTGATTGGTGGTGTAATGGAACACATTGAGCAGGCAGGCATTCACTCTGGTGACTCGGCTTGCTCAATTCCAACCATTTCGCTGTCTGAGGCAGTGCTGGAAACGATTCATACCTGGACGGTGCAGCTTGCAAAAGCCCTGAACGTCGTTGGACTAATGAACATTCAGTTTGCAGTTCAGGGGGAACAGGTTTATATTCTGGAGGCAAATCCGCGGGCGTCTCGCACCGTTCCGTTTGTCTCGAAGGCGATCGGCGTACCCCTGGCAAAAATGGCTTCCCGAGTTATGGCGGGGATGACGCTTGAATCGTTGGGCTTTACCGAAGAGATCATTCCCAAACACATTGCGGTAAAAGAAGCCGTTCTTCCGTTCTCGAAGTTTCCCGGCACAGACATTATTCTGGGGCCAGAAATGCGATCGACCGGAGAGGTGATGGGCATTGATACAAACTTCGGCACTGCTTTTGCTAAAGCAGAATTAGCCGCCTCCCAAGAGCTTCCGCTTAGTGGAACGGTGTTTGTCTCTATGAACGATCGCGAAAAGCTAGCTGCGGTTCCGGTCGTCAAAGATCTGATTGAACTGGGCTTCAAGATTATTGCAACGGCAGGAACGCGCAAAGTTCTGCAAGAACACGGGCTGGATGTTGATCTGGTGCTTAAACTGCACGAGGGCCGTCCTCATGTGCTGGACTCGATTAAAAACCAGCAGGTGCAGCTCATTATCAACACTCCGATTGGCGAAACTGCTCAGCAGGACGATCGCGTGATTCGCCGCACTGCGCTTTCGTATAAAATTCCGATTGTCACCACGATCGCGGGAGCAACGGCAACGGCAGCCGCAATTCGATCGCTTCAGTCAGAAACCTTGCATGTAAGAGCATTGCAGGACTATATGAAGCAGGACTATATGAAGCAGGACTGTATAAAACAGTAGAAGGGGGAACCCGGCAGCAGAACAGCGAGGTAAGGCAGGGCATACCTCAGGCCCTTGTTGAGCAAAAGCACAAGTGCAAGCAACCGGAGATAGCTTTGAAGGTCGTGGGGGCAATTTGCCCCTATTCACGGCTTTGGCTTTTCCTCAAGCTTTCGCTTGGTCTCACAGTTCTACTTGCACAAGGCTACTGTGCAGAAATCATTGCTTCTGGAGATGGTGGGGCTGAAGTTTCCAGAACTGCGCCAAATAAAGCTGCCAGTTTTCTTGCTTCGATCGCAACATCGTGCTGGAATGCAACTTGTTCTGCCCCTGCCTGCCCCATTTTCTGTAATACTTCTGGAGGAGATTGCAGTACAGCTCGAATTGCTGCCGTAAGAGCTTCTACAGAACCCGCAGGTACAAGCCAACCGCTGACTTCAGGTATTACTAATTCAGGGATTCCGGCAATGTAAGTGCTGATCACAGGGCGATGCAGTGCCAAAGCTTCCATGATTGCCACAGGTAGCCCTTCAGAGAAACTGGGCAGCACAAAGGCACGGGATGCCAGGACTTCCTGACGCACGGAGGAGTTGCTCATCCACCCAGCGATCTCAACGTAATTTTTCAGATTCGATCGCGCAATCAACTCTTCAATCTGTTGCCGTAAAGCTCCGTCTCCCACTAAAACCAGTTTCAGCGAAACTCCTTCTGATACGAGTTGGCGAACGGCTTCAACCAGCAGTAATTGTCCTTTGTCTTCGCACAAACGCCCAACACACACCAGGCGAGGCTCCAATGGAGTTGGCGTTGCAGGCTGAGCCAGAAAGTCTCGATCGACTCCACAATGAACCACAAAAATTTTCGACCATTGCGACTGAGCGCACCAGCGAAATAGCTGACTTTTGCCAAACGAACTTACTGTCACCACGAAAGCCGAGCGTTTGATCTTCTCCACGATCGAGAGTGCGGCGATCGTGTCAAACTCTTCGGGACCGTGAATCGTAAAACTGTAGGGCGGACCGCCGATCGCAGCGCACAGCATCGCTACGGTGGTTGAGTTTGTTCCAAAATGGGCGTGAACGTGCTGAACTCCCGCTTCGGCAAACCATTGCAGTAAAATACAGGCTTCTAACCAGTAGATCAGATGGCGAAGGATGCCGCGATCGGAGGCTCGACCCAGCTTCCAGGCTAATCTCAATCCCCCCAAGACCCCGATCGGCTTTGTGAGTAGGGTCCGAAGCAAGCTGAGCAGCAGGGTGAGCCGATTTTCTTCCAGGAGCGTTCGGGTGAGTTCTGCTTCCTTTTGGTCGAGCGGATCAACGAGTTCTGCTTGGCACGATCGAATCGAGTATCGCAAAACCTCAATTCCACAGGCTTCAACTCCCGCAATTTCGCGCCGAATAAAGCTGTGGCTCACCTTGGGATACTGATTTACGAGGTAGGCAATCCTGAGGGGTGCTCCCATATTTTTCACTAAATTAGTATTTGCTGACGGTGTTCATGCTGGGTCAAAACAGGATGCCGTAAATCGGTTACTACATTGGTTTTCACTCAGGTTGTCCTGTCAAGAGAGCCAAGCTAAAAATTATTGCTGCTGTGCCAGTACCCTTCTAGCAACAGACCGTTGATGGCTTGTAGGAGAGCGGAGCTTTTCGGGCTTCAGCACTAGACCCGCAACCCCTCCGATCGCCAGCACATAGATTGGATTCAAGAGCGCGTTGAACAAACTATCCACCATATATAGACTAATCACGACTAGTAAAGCAGCCGTTGGAGCAACTTTGGGATGTGACCACAATCGAGCCGGATAGCGCAGCCAAGTTAGGGCAGTCACAGGTAAGAGCATCGAGAGCGTCATACTGGCTAATCCAACGGTTCCGTGATGCCCAAAGGCAATAATCCACAAACTATCCTGAACGGTCATCTTGCCATAATTGTCGATTGGTACGCGGGCGCGTCCCCAGCCACCCCAGCCAAACCAGATCCGCTCTCTGGCTTTGTCGGTGAGAAGCTCTTCATTATTGAATCGAAATTCGAGCGACTGAACTCGATCGGGCGGCAGAAAGCCTGAGAGTGCTTCAATAATTTGATCTGTTACATAAGCTGCAGACTCCGCATTGACAAGGAGATAGCCACAAATCAGTGCGGATAGGGCATAAAGAGGCAGGGCAGTGCGAAAATAGCGCGACGAAACGAGTAAGCCGAGTCCTGCCACTAAAAGAAAATAGGCTCCGGTCGAGCGCATTAAAACAAACGTGACAAACAGTGCACCAATCAGCCAATCCATCGGAATGCCCCAAAGCTGCTTCAGCGTGCCCGATCGCCAGAGCCAGATGCCAATCAGCGTTGCTGCCATCATGAACGCAGCTACGGTTAGACCATGCCGCATAAACACGAGCGGTCGAAATCCGCCCAAACGCATTGCCTGTCCAAAATCTGCAAACGCGATATCACCGTAAATGATTCTATGGAGCTGAGGACTCATGCGCGACTCGAATAGGCACAGCGGGGCGTAAACCAGACCACCCACAAAAAGCCCGATCGCAAGTTGCTTTAGCCCGGTCAAACTGTTTAGATAGATCCGTCCCAAAAAGTAAGGAATACCCCAGGTCACGGTTTGATCCAGAACTGCTGCCACGCCGTCGTAGGGTCCTAGCTCGTTCGTCATGGAAGAGATAAACGGGCAAAGACACCAGATTGCCATTGGCAAATCGACCCAGCCAAACCGGAATGAGCTAAAGCGACCAACATCAAAAATAAAAGTTGCCAGCAGCACTCCATAACACGTTGCTGACATCTTAGTGTAGTCAGGCAGCCCCGGCAGAGTTAGCGATGCTTCAGGAAGAAACATCCAGGCAGTGAGGAAGCTAATCACAACTGCCTTTTGCGCCGGAAAGCGAGTGAAGAGATACAGCACGATCGGAATCCAGGCAAACATGACGAGCGGGACAGTGAGGGCAACGTGCCCGCCCGGATTATAAGTTAGCGTAAGCTCCATATCGGTTTCTCCATCACTGCTAGTCGCTCACTACCTAAAGATTTCTTGCACTTGTGTCCTAAAATCTCGTGTCCTAAAATCATTTATTCACTCATTGTTTCAATGCAACAGGCTCTCTGCCTGAGAGGATTTAGGTTGCGAGGTTCGATTCGGCACGGTCTGATGTTTCATGCTGTGATTTAGTGCGGCTTCAAATCGATCGGTTGCATCCTCCCAGGTATAATCAACAGATTTTTGGTATGCTGCATTCGACAGCAGTTGCCATTCTGCATCTGACATTTGACAAACCGCAATAATTGCCTCTGCCATTGCTTCTGGGCTGTTATGGGGAACGAGTAATCCTGCACCGTCTGCCAGCAGTTCTGGTGCGGCTCCGGCTGGCGTACCAATGACCGGAGTCCGGCAAGCCATTGCTTCTAAAATTGGCAGACCAAAGCCCTCGGTGCAGCTCCCAAACAGCCAGGCATCGCACCCAGCATAGTGATCACGCAGCTCGTCCTGAGTCGGTTTGTAGGTAAAGGTCACTTTTGCAGGTGGGATTCGTTCTGCGGGTAGCTTTGACTCGCCAAATGCTAGCAGTCTCAGTTGTGAAACTTTGCTGGCCGCAATTTTAAACGCTTCAAGCACCAGGTCTGAACGCTTCCAAGGCGTTGTGGAGTAAATCATGCCAACGGTTGGAACAGATTGCTTGTGGCGCGGGGGAGCGTAAAACTGCCTTGAATCTACGCTGTTGGGCACAAGCGAAACGCTGCTATTGCCGTACCGATCGCGCATCAAATCTTGTAGCCACCGCGCTACCACAATTTTTTGGAGAGGCAGGGAGTATGTGGATACAGCTTCTGCTTGAGGCAAGTAGTCAAAAACTTCATGATGCTGAATGAAGTGAATCTTGGCGCCCTTAGCCGGAGAAAACTTTGCAACCCAATGAGCCGTCTCCCACCAGGTTGCAATTACAACATCTGCATCAGACACATCTTCATCCTGGACTGGACGAAACCGTTCGAGCAGCTTACAAGTCACGCCGATGTTGTCAAAATGGGACGGCGGTTTTCTAGCTGGAATCAAACCTTTTCCGGCTAGCACTGAGCGAACCTGATCGCGGAGCGTCGGAATTTTAGAAGGGCGAGAAACAACAGATACTTCATGTCCGCGCTCCTGAAGCTTTTTTGCATAGGTTGCAATCACCCGGTCACCGCCCGCAAGCGACAGCCCACCCATCACAAAGGTAATCTTCATCTATTCCCTCTTATCCGCATCAGTGGTTGAACAATTGACTCGTCTTCTGGGCGGCGGCGCAATGAGAATTGAATTCAGTTTGTCGCTGCACCCCCGCCACTTGTCATTCATCAATGCCAGAGCCTTACAAACCAATCAAGTTATAAACCAAAGAAGGAGCGTACTCCAAACATAATGGTCAGGGTGGTCAAAAAGACAGCCGTAGCGAGGATATCTTGCCGGAAGGCACTAATCTGTTCGCGCCATAGTGCATAGCTAACCAGAATCCAGATCGGAATGTTGCTGACCGCAACGCTGACTACAGCTCCCACAGCTCCATAAAGCGAGAAGCCAATTGGAATGCCAATGGCATAAAAAAGGAAACTGAGAAAAGAACCAAAGGCGTTATATCTCGGTTTTCCGATCGCGAACAGAACTGGATCGATCGTCTGGGTCAGCATGAGGGGCCAGGTTCCCAGTGAAATCAGGGGAAGCATCCAACCTGCTGCCGCGTAGCGATCGTCGTAGAGAAAGCTGACCAGCAAATTCCCAAAGCTAATGAATATTGCCAGCCCCACTGCCAGAACGAGCAAAATCGGCTGACGATTTCGCAAAATCTTCTGCCGAAATTCAGAGCGGGGTAGCTCAGTCATTCTGGAGTAGGTCGGAAAGATCACTTTATTACTGACTGCCAGCAGCAACGATCGCGGCATATCTGCTAGCGCAAAGGCAATGCCATAAACGCCCAGCATTTCAAGGCTAAACAGCTTACCCAGGATCAACCGATCGGATTGGTTTGCTAGAAAAGTCATCACGGTGGAAATAAAGATCCACTTGCCAAAGCCAATCAGCTCTCTAACTGCACTGCGATCCCATGTCAGGCGATTGGGTTTACCTTTGTTGAGCTGGTGACTCCGAATGAGATGAAATATCGAGGAACTAAGACTACCCCCTACCAATGCCCAGACTGAAGGATAAAGCACCGCCCAGATGAGCATCACGGCTAATGAAATGACCTGCCCTGACAACTCGTAGATTGCAAGCTGCTTAACGGACAAATGGCGATTGAGGGTGAAAATGGCGGTTGAGTTGAAACCTCCGAGAGCCGAGCTTAGCCCAACGATCGGTAGCAGCAAAGCAAGACGCGGCTCGTTGTAAATTTGGGAAGCTGGAAAAGCAAGAACTAGACAGCCTAACCACAGCAGAAAACCGCGGATGATTTGCATCGTCCAGGCAGTATTCAAAAAGTCAGGCTCGTCGCCTCGCTTATTCTGAACAATGCTGGTATGGATTCCCAAGTCTGAGAATAGAACTAAGCCAGTAATAAAGACATATACCAGGCTCATCAGCCCAAACAGCTCCGGCAAAAGCAGGCGGGTGAGGATAACGTTGCTACCAAAGCGTAGCAGTTGACTGATTCCGTAGGCGGTAACCGTCCAGATCGCCCCCCGAATTGCCTGCTTTTTAATCGAGTTCGTGCTAAGGGATGCCATAGTAATACTTCTATAAGTCTGATCGGGCAGGTAGCTTGCTTTTTGAGGAACCAATACTCCTTCGCCAAATTTAGGCAAAATGAGAGCTTTAACAGCGACCTATCGGAAGACCAGTGACAATCAGCTAATACCGCGAATGGCATCCGCAGCGAACGAGTTAAGACTCAGAATGAGACAAAACCGTCGCTTTTAAATGTCAAAGCGCAGGGACTTGCTGAATGTCTTGGATTACTAGTTCCTTAACTTATGAAATCCCAAAAGCGTGATTCTGACGATCGATTTTCAGTAGCTTTACTTTTTCTTGTTAGGAAACGGTGATTGTTTAGGGGATCGATAAAGCAATATTTATGTTCTGTTCGCAATTTAACCGTGCTTTCCCAGCCGGGCGCAGGAAAAGCAAAGTCAGTAAATTTACCAATCCTAAATTAGGGATAGAAGCTGAGTTGAGGAAGTCCGAGCGTTTCTTCCCAGCCCATCATCAAGTTAAGGCACTGAATTGCCTGCCCTGCCTGCCCTTTCAGCAAGTTGTCGATTGCAGATATCACAATCACGCGATCGGTACGAGGATCAACCTCAATGCCGATATAGCAAAGATTTGTACCGCACGCCCATTTAGTTTGCGGGTAGACTCCACTGGGCAGCACCCGCACCCAGGGAGAGGAACGATAAAACGCCTGATAAATCGTAATCAGGTCATCCCGCACGAGTCCTGGATCGCGCAGGGTTGAGTAGACCGTCGCCAAAATTCCTCTCACCATCGGAATGAGGTGCGGCGTGAACTGAATGAGAACCTCGTGCCCTGCCAGATCACTGCAAACCTGCTCAATTTCCGGGGTATGGCGATGCCGCCCCACGTTATAAGCTCCCAGCGATTGATCGGCTTCTGCCAGCAGCAAATTAGTTTTGGCTTGTCGCCCGCCGCCGGATGTGCCTGATTTTGCGTCGATAATGGCAGACTCCGGCACGACTAACCCCTGCTTTAGGAGTGGTGACAGTGCCAGCAGGCTTGCGGTGGGATAACACCCCGGACAGCCCACAAGCTGCGCGTCGGCAATGCGATCGCGATACAGTTCGGGCAGCCCATACACCGCCGTTTCAGCAATGTCTCGATCGGTACGCTGCCTGCCGTACCAGGTTTCATAGGTATCCAGATTGCTAAAGCGATAGTCTGCCGATAAATCCAGCACTTTGCAGCCTTTTGCAAGCAGCGCAGGAGCCATCTCACAGGCTAGACCATTGGGCAGCGACAGAAAGACGACTCGACAGCGATTGCCAATTTCGTCCAGGTCGATCGGCTCGATCATCAGCTTCGTGTAGTGTCCTAGATGAGGATACAGCTCTGAGAACGGTTTACCCGCGCTGCTTTCCCCACCCAGATAAACCAGTTCCAGCTTGGGATGATCAGCCAACAACCGCACGAGCTGAACGCCCCCATAGCCCGATGCGCCGATAATGCCAACGGGTATCCGTTCTGAATCCCCCATGATGCTCTGTTACTCCAAATTTAAGAGAAATACAATTTGGTAAAAATACAATAGGGTAACTCGATAAGCTACGTCTATCAAAAGCAAAATTTTAGTCTGAATCCGGTTTCGTTGCCGAAAAACAAAAAGGCAAATTCGCACTACTGCTGCTTACAATACGAGCCGGCTGTATTTGGCTTGATTAACCCGACTGACTCAGGGGATGTGCAAGTTGGCAACTTAGATCTCAGCAGCTCAAACTTTAGCAGCCTAGACGATAGGGATTTCTCGCAGGGTTGGCACTCTGCTTGCCCCAATTGGACGGAGAAGAGGCCTATCCCATAAGAGAATTACACAGAAATTGAAAGAGCTGCACGGGGTGTTACTGGAGATCGGCGATCGTACTGGCTGAACTGAATTAAATAAATTTAACATTAGAGTATAGAGGTGAGCCTGCAAATTGGGGAAAGCGATACAAAAGGACTGCTGTACGATTTTCATTGGCAGCCTCCCCTGTACTCATCAACTAATGACTGAATTCATTCAAAATTGGGGCGATTAATGGTGGAACCGCTACATGGGCAAGAGCATTCTTTTTCAGGTTCAGACACGGCGTTTCAGTTTGATTCGATCGAGGCGGCTCTGGCAGATCTGAAGGCAGGACGATCGATCGTTGTGGTAGACGATGAAAACCGCGAAAACGAAGGCGACATTATTTGTGCGGCTCAGTTTGCCACACCGGACATGATTAACTTCATGGCGGTTGAAGCACGAGGATTGATTTGCTTGGCAATGACGGGCGATCGGCTAGATGAGCTAGATCTGCCCCTGATGGTGAGTAGCCGTACCTTTGAAGACAGCAACGAACAAACCGCTTTTACCGTCAGCATCGACGGAGCGTTGCATTTGGGAGTTTCGACAGGCATTTCGGCAGACGATCGCGCCCGTACCATTCAGCTTGCGATTAATCCAAATACGAAACCGGAGGATCTGCGTCGTCCCGGTCACATTTTTCCGCTGAGGGCAAAAGAGGGCGGCGTTTTGAAGCGGGCAGGGCACACCGAAGCGGGCGTTGATCTGGCGCGGCTGGCAGGACTGTATCCGGCAGGGGTGATTTGCGAGATCCAGAATCCGGATGGCTCAATGGCGCGATTGCCGCAGCTGATCGACTATGCTCAGCATCACCAGCTCAAAATTATCAGCATTGCGGATTTAATTAGCTATCGGCTCCAGCATGAGCGGTTTGTGCAGCGGGAGGCTGTTGCCGAGCTACCCACTCAGTTCGGGCATTTTCAGGTGTATGCCTACCGGAATCAGCTCGATAACTCAGAGCATTTGGCGATCGTGAAAGGCGACCCAGCGACCTTTAAAGACAAGACCGTGATGGTGCGGGTTCACTCGGAATGCCTGACCGGAGACGCGCTTGGCTCCCTACGATGTGATTGTCGGATGCAGCTTCAGGCTGCCCTAAAAATGATCGAGAATGCAGGCGAGGGCGTAGTCGTTTATCTGCGGCAAGAGGGTCGTGGAATCGGGCTAGTCAACAAGCTCAAGGCATACTCGCTGCAAGACATGGGGCTGGATACGGTTGAGGCAAACGAAAAGTTGGGATTCCCTGCCGATCAGCGAAATTACGGCATTGGCGCACAGATTCTTAATGATGTGAAAGTGCAGAAGTTTAGCCTGATTACCAATAATCCGCGCAAGATTGCCGGATTGAAGGGCTACGACTTAGAGATGGTCGATCGGGTGCCGCTGCTCATTGAGGCAACGACCTACAATGCTGATTACCTGGCAACCAAAGCCGAAAAGCTAGGACATTTGCTGCTAAGAACTTATCTGGTCACGGTGGCGATTCAGTGGCAGGACGATTCTTCGATCGGAGACACTTCGACCCATCGCCTTTCTGTTACCGATCGCTATGAGCGACTGGAAAAAATTCGTGCCTTGACGCAAAGTCAGGATTTGTTGCTGCAAGAAGAAGCCCGCTCGCTGGCGATCGCCCTCTTTGGGAATTCATCGCTGATTTTTCATCTGGGCTTTGACCAGGTCGATCTGTCTCCTCCAAACTGGTATCAGCAGCCAGATCACCCTTATGTCAAAGCGATCGGCAAAATTCTAGATGAGCTAACAGGCTGGCGATCGGTCAAGCAGCTTGAATTCCTGATTGCCACAGGACAAGATCCGCTTAGCAACCTTCAGGTAAAGCTCGACCGTCAAATTTTCCGCCTCGATCGGGCACATCCTGAAACTAACGTGATGCCGTCGCAGGTCTGCAAGCAGCTTGAGACTCAGCGAATTTTTGTGTTTTCAGAGCATCCGGTGATCGATTAAAGGATAGTGCGGGTTTTGCTCCCCGTGTTCATTCTGGCAACTGCGATCGTTCGTGCTCTGATGCTGTCTGGATTTGAGCGATTAAACGAGGACTAGGCAACATTGATCGATCGGGCGGTTTCGCTGGCGGCGAGGACTTCTTGGCGTGCCCAGCGATCGGCTTCCAGAATATCCTCCAGCGTTGGGGCGGAGCGGTGGTGTGACTGGTGACGATCGCACACCGTTTCGATTAGGTGGGGGATGTCGAGGAAGCGAATTTTTTCTTCCAGGAATAGCGCGACTGCCTGTTCGTTTGCCGCATTTAGGACTGCTGGCATGCTTCCGCCCGATCGCCCGGCTGCATAGGCAAGTTGCATACAGGGGTATTTCTCGTGATCGGGAGCGCGGAAGGTGAGGCTGCCTGCTTTCACAAGGTCGAGCCGTTCCCAGTCGGTGTAGATTCGCTCTGGGTAGGAGAGGGCATAAAGCAGGGGCAAGCGCATATCTGCCCAGCCCAACTGTGCCAGCACCGAGGTGTCTTGAAGCTCGATCAGCGAGTGGATAATGCTTTGCGGATGGATGACGATCTCAATGCCGTCATAGTCCATGCCAAACAGATAGTGTGCTTCGATCACTTCTAAGCCTTTGTTCATCAGGGTGGCAGAGTCAATCGTGATTTTGCGTCCCATCGTCCAGTTTGGGTGCTTCAGCGCGTCTGCAACTGTCACTGAAGTCAGCTTTTCGACAGGCAGATCGCGGAATGCTCCACCGGAAGCCGTCAGCAGAATTTTTCGCAGTCCGCCAACCGGAATGCCCTGAAGACACTGGAAGATTGCTGAATGCTCGGAGTCTGCCGGAAGCAGTTTGACCCCATGCTTTTCAACTAACGGCAATACTACAGGACCGCCTGCGATCAGGGTTTCTTTGTTCGCTAGCGCAATGTCCTTCCCTGCCTGAATTGCAGCGATCGTTGGTAGTAAACCCGCACAGCCCACAATACCCGTGACGACTGCTTCTGAATCTCCGTACCGTGCCGCTTCCACGACTCCGGCTTCACCGCTCACCAGAATTGGCTGGGGATCGAGATCTGCAATCGCTTCCTTCAGGGTGGGCAAGTGTGCTGCGTTGCCGATCGCGACTATCTCTGGGCGAAATTGCCGCACCTGCTGCGCCAACAGCTCGACATTGTTTCCAGCCGCCAGCCCGACAATCCTAAACTGATCGGGATACTGCGCCACGATATCGAGAGTTTGAGTGCCAATAGATCCCGTTGATCCCAGGAGAGTAATTGCTTTCACGATCGGTTCACAATGAGCAGCAATCTAACTATAGGACGAGAGGGGATCGAAGCGAGAGAGGAGTCAGAGGATGTTTGAAACGTCATGAATGTCCTGCATTGCCCCCTAGATCCTCAATGAATGGGGAACTTTGAAACTTAAGCAGCTCTGGCTGCCCTGTAATGGGAGCGATTGAACGAGTAGGATGGGGTGTGCAGCATAACTTATATGCATTAGCCGGGATTCGAGGTTGCCTAGTAGGGCATTGTATTGGTGATGCGAATCGGTGTAGCGGCATTTTCGGGAGTCGCAGAAATAACCTGTCCGACAATTCGGCCGTCTGAATAGCCTGCGTTTTTCAAAGCCGCCAGACAGTCCCTCGCCTGATCGCCTGGTACGCTTGCTAATAGTCCACCTGAGGTTTGCGGATCACATAGCAGGGGGTAAAGGGGATGATGGACGGGTGGATTTTTGATGAAGCGACTCGCGCCAAAGTTTTGTGGGTGCAGTGAACTGAGAAAGCCTTGCTGCACTGTTTCTTTTGCGCCTTCTAGAATCGGCAGTGCGTTGAGGTCGAGATCGATCGCCACCCGAGAAGCATTAACCATTTCTATTAAATGTCCCAGTAGCCCAAAGCCAGTGATGTCCGTGCAGGCTGTTGTGTTGGATTGCCGTAGAGGTTCGATCGCAAATTGATTGGATAAACGCATCGAGTCGATCGCCCCTTCAATCCAGCGTCCTTTTGCCCGAAGCTGCATATTTGCCGCAAAAAGCGTTCCTGTTCCCAGAGGCTTGGTGAGAATCAGAGCCTGTCCGGGCTGCATCCCGCCTTTTTTCCAGAGCTGATCTGCTGTTGCTAAGCCGTTGCAGCTTAAGCCAAACGCTAGTTCTCCGCCTTCGATCGTGTGTCCGCCGATGAGCACGGCGTTTGCCTGGTGCAGCACTTCGATCGCCCCTGAAAGCACTTGATACAGCGTTTCTTCCTGCTTGGTAGTGGTTCCATAAGGAAGGGTGACGATCGCCAGCGCACTTTGAGGCATTGCCCCCATTGCAAACAGATCGCTCAGCGCATGATTTGCCGCAATTTGCCCGAAGATAAAGGGGTCACTGAGGAGCGATCGAAAGTAGTCTACGGTCTGCACCATAACCTGACCCGACGGAACACTAACCACCGCCGCATCATCGGGGGCATCGAGTCCAATCAAAATATCGGGGCGATTTAGAACGGGGGGACGCGATTGATTGATTCGGTTCAGAGCAAGCTGAAGCACCGAACTGCCTACTTTTGAGCCACACCCCGCGCAGTGCATCGAAGGAGGGACATCGGCAGCAAAAGGTTTCGCATCTATCGACATCATCGGTTCTAGACTCGTGAATTTCTCCATAAACCGTCGATCGATCGAATCTTTCCACTTCCAGAAAATTGGATGAGGACCAAAGCTGAGATTTCCACGGGAGGCAATTGCTGTTCGCTTTAACTGACCTGCTTCTGGAGAATCGCCCGTTCCTACCAGAATCAAAAATTCTTTTTGCGGTTTGAACGGCTGCGGATCTTTGCCCTGCAACACGCGCCGCAGATTATTTGCCAGAGGTTTGCCCTGTCGCACCGCAAACACGCCTGCTTTTGGACGGGGATGATTCACCATGCTCGCCACATCACCCGCTGCAAACACCTGAGGATGGGAGATCGATCGCAGCCGATCGTCTACCAGCAGGAAGCCGCGATCGTCTGTTTTCAGCCCAGAATCCGTTAGCCATGAAGCTGCCGAAGCTTGCGTCACCCAAAACACTTCTGTAACGGGGATCGTTAGACCAGATTCGCAGTGAATTTCTTTTAGCGTCTGGCTTGGCTGAGCTGGGGAATCAGGGGTTGAATTTGAGAGCGTTACACTGCCTCCTCTGTTCTCTTTTCTGCCTTCCAAACCTGGGGGACTTTGAGCAGGTACGGCCCGAATTTCACAGACTGTTTCGCTCAGGTGCAGGTGAATGCCTCGATCGCGCATCACACGCTCAAGTTGCCGTCCCAATCGAGGATGCCTTTCTGGGACAAGCCGATCGCCCTTATGGAACAAATGCAGTTCGGGAATCGAGGGCTGTCCAGATGTTTGTTGCATTTGCCGTAGCCGTGCCTGAAGTCCCAAGATTAGCTCCACGCCACCCGCTCCGCCACCGACCACTGCCAATCGCATTGAAGAATCAGACTGTTGCCCAATTCGCTCGATGACCTGATCCCATCGCTGCAAAAACTGAGAAATCGGCTTTACCGGAATCGCGTACTCCGCCGCCCCCGGAACTGTGACTGCGGCAGGCGTACTGCCAATATCGATTGACAAAAGATCAAAGGCGATCGGCGGACGATTCGCAAACAAAACGCAATTTTCTTTCAGGTCTAACCCAATGGCGCGATCAACAATCATCTGCCCCTGAGCCAACTCACAAAGCGGACGCAGATCGATATGGCATTCGTCGAACTGGTATGCCCCTGCGATATAACCCGGCAGCATTCCCGAATAGGGCGTATGCGACACATCAGCAATCAGCGTCAACTGCACTCCCGGAACCGGGTTCATGCCGAATTGTTTTAGGACGATCGCATGGCTATGCCCCCCGCCGATGAGTACGAGGTCTTTGAGGATTGGCGACGACTGCATCACAATTACAGAAACACGTCAGTCTCTACCGTAGCGTTGAATTCGGTGGGTGAGGGGGCGATCGGTGGGTGAGGAGATGGGAAGAGCTTTACAAGCTTGGGTAACTCAAAATTCTACAGTAATGACTCTGATGAGTTCTCTATATCCTGCTTAAACTTCTGCTGAATCTCATCCGGCAAAGTTTCCAACGTAAAAGGCTGTACCTCACCCTGATACAGGAGTTGCTTAATCACCTCATACTTAGAACTTAGCTCTTTATTAAGCTGCACCCAGAGCCGCAGCCCTTCTCGAACCCAAATTTTTAGTGCTTCTTCACTGGGAAAGCTGGAGTTATACGGATATTCATCTTCATAGGTGTTGTTATAAACTTCCTGCCATCCTAGAAGACGCTGGAGTGTTTCTTGCCTAATGGGAAGCTGAGCAGGGTCAAAGTCTCCAAACCTAAGCCCATCGTCATACCAAGTGGGCCAGCGCTACTACAATCAACCTTCAACTCAAATCTGAAAGCCATTGCCACCGCCCCAAACCTACAGAAAAACTCACCCTATCCCCTCATTATCCCTATCTTCCCAACTCCTCACCCATCCCTCCATCCACTCTTCACCCCCTCCCCACCTCTGCTATCTTTAGTTGGAAGCGTCTTGAGCAAAAAGAAATATTTTCATGGGACTTACTTACCAGCGCGTTTTGCTGAAGCTGAGCGGCGAGGCACTGATGGGCGATCTGTCTTACGGGATTGACCCGTCTGTGGTTCAGAGTATTGCAGAAGAAGTAAAAGAAATTGTTTCAGCAGGGGTGCAGACCGCGATCGTTGTAGGGGGCGGCAATATTTTTCGGGGTGTGAAAGGGGCAGCCGCCGGAATGGATCGGGCAACCGCAGACTATATCGGCATGATTGCGACCGTTATGAATGCGATGACCTTGCAGGATGCCCTGGAACGGCTCGAAGTTCCCACACGGGTGTTGAGTGCGATCGAGATGCAGGAAGTAGCAGAACCCTATATTCGGCGGCGGGCGATTCGTCACCTGGAGAGAGGGCGGGTCGTGATTTTTGGAGCAGGGTCAGGAAATCCGTTCTTTACCACTGATACAACGGCTGCCCTGAGAGCGGCTGAAATCAATGCAGAAGTGGTGTTTAAGGCAACTAAGGTGGACGGGGTGTATGACTCCGATCCCAAGAAAAATCCGAAGGCGCGTCGCTACCAAAGCCTGACCTATAGCCACGTTTTAACCGAAGACCTGAAGGTGATGGATACCACTGCGATCGCCTTGTGTAAAGATAACAATATCCCCATTATTGTGTTTGACCTTTCCGTGGCGGGCAATGTTCGTCGAGCAGTGATGGGAGAGTCGATTGGAACGATTGTTGGAGGGTCTTGTGAAATTAGCTGACGTTGAAAGCCACATGCAGAAAGCCGTTGAGGCAACTCAACGATCGTTTAACACCATCCGAACTGGACGCGCCAATACTTCTTTGCTCGATCGCGTCACGGTTGAATACTACGGCACTCCAACCCCGCTCAAATCGCTTGCCAACATCAACACACCAGATGCCAGCACGATCACCATTCAGCCTTACGATCGTAATACGATGAACCTGATCGAAAAGGCAATCAGTCTATCGGACATTGGCTTAACGCCCAATAACGACGGCTCCACAATTCGCCTGAACATTCCGCCTCTAACGAGCGATCGGCGTAAAGAGCTGGTGAAAATGGCGGCAAAAATGGCAGAAGAAGGCAAAGTCTCGATTCGCAATATTCGTCGAGATGCGATCGACTCAATCCGCAAGCAGGAAAAGAGCGGCGATGTTTCGGAAGACGAAGCGCGGGATACGCAAGACAGCGTTCAGAAGCTGACAGACAAATTCATTCAGAAGATTGAGCAGATTCTTTCCGAGAAAGAGTCCGACATTATGACGATTTAAGAGGGTGATTCGGAAGAATCAGAGGTTCTACATCGCTCCCTAAATCCCCCAGTTTTGGGGGACTTTGAGATGCTTCCAGGAAACGATGTGCTTCCTGGAATTCAAGTTTAGGGGGCGAATTGGATAATGAAAATTTTTTCAAACATCAGCCGCCAATGCCATATCCTGGCTGGCGCAAATCCTCGAATAGCCGCACTTCGACCACGCGATTGGGTTCGATAATGGCGGGCTGTGGTGCAGTCAGATAAGTTGTTGCTGCACTGGTTGTTGCACCTGCCGCGATTCCGGCAATCAGTCCAACTCCGGTGACGGCTCCCAAAAGCGTTCCTGCGACTGCGCCGACCGCCGAGTTTTGCATCATCTGGTTGCTGGAGAGCTGCCGATCGCCCGATAGTTTATTCGATCGTCCGTTTAGCAAAAAACTTTCCCCATCGATGCTAATTGCCTGAGCGATAAACTCGCTGCCTGAACTGCCTGTTTCAAATCGCCCAATCACCTGACTACCCGCAGGCACAATAATTTGGCCTTCCTGATTCCGCACATCGCGATCGACCACCAGCACTTCCTGAAGTGGGTAATCGCTCGACAGATTAAGCGTTTCTTCACCCTGGTATCGCAGACTTAGGACCGTTCCCGAAGGCAGCAATACGCCTGAAGTTGAATTGACCGCCACCACAGTTTCACGGAATCCTTCCTGCGGAGTTTCGCGAGCAGTGGTTCTGGAGGCTGTGCTGGTCGATTCTGATCCCGGTAGCGGTTGCCCAAACTCGATCGCGCTGGTATCACGAGTCCGAGCAGGGGATGGGCTGGAAGAATTTAGGGCGGGGACGCGAACTGAACGCTCTGCTGGCGGCGTCCATGTGGCAGGAGGCAGTTCGGTGGGCAGCGATTCTGGTTCAGCAGGAGGTAGTTCGGTTGGAATAGCAGCGGTAATCGCTTCAGTCGGATTTTCATTTGCTCTGACAGGCTGTTCAGTCGCTTCAGCTTTAGAGGTCTCAGTTTCAGAAGCTTGAAGGGCAGGAGCCGGATTCCCTGAGGTTTGAGAGGCAGGAGTTTGAACTTCAGCGTTCTGAATCTCAGTGGCTTGAGCGGTGGTTTGAGGAACAGAAGTTGGATTCTCTGAGGGCTGAGTGGTAGAAGCTTGATTCTCAAAAGCTTGAATTTCAGAAGCTTGGATCTCAGGAGCCTGACCTTCAGCAGTTTGAGGAGCAGGAGTCAGATTTCCTGGAGGAGCAGATAGAACTGGGTCTGGAGAGGCGGGGTCTGGAGAGGCAGCAACAGCAGACAGCTCGGGAACCGAAACTGTGGGGGGAGTGATTCGCGCAGAGCGCATTTCTGAAGGAACTGCGGCAGCCTCAGCTGGGGGAAGTTCTACAGGAATTTCTGTTGCGCCTGGCTCCAGAGGGGGCAGGTCTGAAGTTGCTTCATTTGCTGCTGCTAGATTTGGAGTTAAACCTGCTGATGTTGAATTAGCGGCTGATGAATCTGCTATCACCTCAGGAGCCGCATTGACAGGAGAAGCATCAGGAGCTTGAGGCGAAGGGGAATTTACAGCAGCAGTCTCCCTTTCGGGGGACTGGGAAGCGATACTTTCTTCGGGGAAGGGCGAAGCGACTGTCTGAGCCGGAGCAGGGTTTGCCCCTGCCAGAACTGGGCGCAGCACCCATCGATCGCCGCTTTGCTGGAGGTCAACCTGCTGTGGAGCTAGAACGGTTCCCGCAGCTAGCTGCATCACGATTCGGGTGACTCCGGGCTGAAACTGAGCGATGCGAATTTGCTGAACTGCGCCGGGAAACTGCTTTTCGGTTTGAAGTGCGCCGACATCAGTGTTAGGCAGATCGATCACAATGCGGGCAGGCTGAGCCGCCAAGAAATAGCGTGGCGTTGCGCCAGGAGGAAGATTGACTGACAGCGCGGCTGATTCAGGGTCGTACTGCCATTGCAGCGAAGAAGCCTGGGCAATTGCCCCTCCGGGAAACTGCGAAGCAAACGAAGCAGGCAACGCGATCGCGGCTCCAGTAAGTATCAGCCCTGTCCCCAATAACCCGACTGGTTGGGAAACACTCAGCCAAAACTGAGTCTGAACCTGCTGCACAAATCGCTTTTGCATAATCACCTCACAAGCCGCACGGCAAAGAACGCTATCTTTTCGAGCAGGAAAAAACGCGGCACACGATCGCTAAAGCGTCTGACTCGCGAAGTCCTTTGCCAGGGCATCACCAGTATTACAGCCGTGGGGCGGCTCAGCTTTCATGTGGTCGTGATAGGAGTAGGGGCAGCAAAAGACTGGCTCCCCTATCCCCCTCTATATGTAGCGTTTCATCCTGCCCTAAATCAATACAGCGTTTAGTGTAATGGCTTTGCTGCAAAATGGCACAGTTTCTTGGTTAAGGCTTGTTGAGCGTGGTAGGCAGGAAATTTACGAGCCTATCTTTTCCTGCCCTAGCTTACGGCGCTTTCGATCAACCGCCATTGCCGATTCTCAGCGATCGCCCGATTCACAGAGTCAAACATTGCGCGGCAGTGATTATTGCTCTTGAGAGGAAGTTCTTCGTTCTTCACCACAAAATTCATGCGGACAGCAGGATCTTGAACAGGTCGTTCGATCAGGACTTCAACCGTCACAAGCTGAGTATAAGAGACATGACCGGGCGCTTCTTTCGCGACCAGGTAGTCTTCCGAGTCAAAAACAACATCCAAACTGCACGATCGCAGCGTCTCGCTGAGGGAATGGCGCAGCCGATTAGAAGCCGATCGCCATTCGGGGTGATCTAACGACACTGAAATAGTAAATAAGCTGGTATAACGAGCCATAGGCAACCCCGGCATCTTAACGTTTAACCATCCACTCCTACCCAATCGGAATTTTGTATTCCCGTCAAGACTGTTCCGGCACTGAATTAGTCGTTTCA
Organism: Cyanobacteria bacterium FACHB-502; assembly: GCA_014695325.1. GTDB lineage: Bacteria > Cyanobacteriota > Cyanobacteriia > Elainellales > Elainellaceae > Leptolyngbya_A. Next base: position 155,124 of record JACJNZ010000048.1, read on the forward strand.
ATCGAATAGGCGGGTTATCTCAGGAAAGACTTATTCCTGCAAGTTTGCCTGCAAAGGTATGAATTGGGAATTTCCGGTTTGATGTACCTGAGCTCAATTGAGATTGAGTGAGTGGACTTTGTTTCGTTTCCTAGTTCGTTCCTTACCCCATTGCTGCTGGTTAGATGACGAAAACTGCTGGAAATAATGTGAACAAAACCAATCTTGGTAAAAGTGCCTTACTATATCCAGAGTTCAGTCTAACTTGACTAATTCCCGGACAATTTAGCCAAACCATTTAAGAAGGATCTGCTTTTAGAGGGAGATCTCAAGCGACACACTCCTTGCTTTGATGCAGACGATTCTCTTAATTGTAGGCGATTCGTTGAAATTTGCAGCATTTGCATGAGTAGGAACACTCAATTTGAAACAGTGCCCGAAGATTTACCCAAAGATTTATCCGAAGATTTGCCTAGAGATTTACCCAGAAACTCGTTTGAGAAGCGACCCGGAAGGCTCGTTGTTTTTGAAGGTGTAGAGGGTTCAGGCAAAACGACGCAAATCAAAGCTGTGCATACCTGGCTGGTGGAAACTCATTGGCTCAATAACAGGCAGGAATCGCCGTTATTTTCCCAGTGTGTTGCGACTCGTGAACCAGGCGGGACTGGGCTAGGGCAGCAGTTGCGTCAACTCTTGCTTCATCCTGCCAGCGACGAGCCACTGCAAGACCGCACCGAACTTTTACTTTATGCAGCCGATCGCGCTCAGCACGTCGAGGGAATGCTGAAACCCTTACTAGCGCAAGGAGCACTAATTCTCTGCGACCGATACACTGATTCCACCATTGCTTATCAAGGCTACGGCCGACAACTGGATCGCCCCCTAATTGATCAGCTCAATCAAATTGCCACAAGCGGGCTGCAAAGCGACCTCACCCTTTGGCTTGATCTAGATGTGGAGCTTGGCTTAGCTCGTGCCCAGCAGCGGGGCAGTCACGATCGAATTGAGCAAGCCACGATCGAGTTTCATCACCGGGTGCAGCAGGGCTTTACCGATCTGGCCAAGACATTTCCCGATCGAATTATCCGCATTGACGCTAGCCAGCCTTCAGAGCAGGTGACACAGCAAATCCAAACGGTACTGATCGATCGATTGGGTAAGTGGGCGAAAGAGTGACAAAAAGAGTGACAAAAGGGCTGACCCCAAAATTCTAAATAGCAGGACTGGTAAAGGCTAAGCTGCTCAATCAAAAATTCATTAGCGTGCCATTGGGTTGCCACATGGCCGCAATACGGTCTGTCTATAGTAGTCAATATCCGTCGATCGGTTCTTCCTTTCCAAGTTCTTTTCTTGTTGATGGCGTCGAGATAGCAGTGCCAGGGCTAATGGCTCGATCGAGGCAGGGGCATTTATCCGGCGAGGAGAACCGCTTCGCATCGTCATAAACTCACCCTATCTATGCAACAGGTGCGAGATGGCAAAACAGCAAAATTCTGATTCGACCCATCATTCTCCTGAGTCCAATTCGTCCACCTCATCCAGTCAAAACTTCACCATACCTATGTCTCAGTTCGATTATCCTGAAGCGGAAACGGCTTCCCGTCATTCTGAAACTCAACTTACTGAAACTCCCGCTTCTCATCGTTCCAATCGCGGCTGGAGAGCTTCTTTCGCTTCTGTTTTGCTGGGGGCTAGCGTCGCGACGACCGGAGCCTACATTGCCTGGAACCCAAGTTCGCCGCTGCGTCAGCAGGCACAGGCGCAGTTGCCGCCCACTTCGATCACCCAGGCGCAAAATGTTCCCATCCGCGACCCCAATTTCATTACTTCGGTCGTGCAGAACGTTGGACCTGCCGTGGTGCGAATCGATGCTAGCCGCACGGTGAGGTCAGCAGTTCCCGAAGCATTCCGCGATCCGAGGCTACGGCAGTTTTTTGGTGGACGAGTGCCTCTTCAGGAGCCGTCTGAGCGAGTGCAGCGTGGAGTTGGCTCTGGTTTCATTGTCAGCCAGGATGGACAGATTATTACCAATGCTCACGTTGTTGCAGGTTCGGATACGGTCGAAGTCGTGCTTAAGGACGGGCGCAGAATAGAAGGCCGGGTGGTTGGCTCCGATCCCGTAACCGATGTGGCGGTTGTAAAAGTCGATGAAACGAATCTCCCAACTGTGAAGCTCAGTAACTCTGACCAGATTCAGCCCGGTCAATGGGCGATCGCGATCGGCAACCCGCTGGGGCTAGATAACACCGTCACGGCGGGCATTATCAGCGCGACCGGGCGATCGAGCAGTGATGTGGGCATTTCCGACAAGCGAATTGACTTTATTCAAACGGATGCTGCCATTAACCCCGGTAACTCTGGTGGTCCCTTGCTGAATGAGCGTGGCGAAGTCATTGGCGTGAATACCGCTATTCGTGCGGATGCTCAAGGAATTGGCTTTGCGATTCCGATTAATACCGTTCAGCGCATCTCGAATGAACTCATTACCAAGGGCAGCGTTCAGCACCCCTATTTAGGAGTGCAAATGGTAACCCTCACGCCAGCCGTAAAGCAGGACATTAACAGCAATCCAGAGAACGATCTGAACGTCACTGAGGATGAGGGAGTTCTAGTAGTTCGCGTTGTGTCGGACTCTCCTGCTGCTAAAGCCGGAATTCGGGCAGGAGACATCGTTCGCAGCATCAATGGTCAAACCATCACAAAGGCAAACGAGCTACAAAACGTTGTGGAGCAGAGCCAGGTGGGCAGCAATTTGCAGGTGCAGCTCAGACGGGCTGGGCAGGATGTTAACCTGACCGTGCAACCGGGAGCCTACCCCATTGATAGTTCTGACCAGCAGGGTTAATCCCATTTCGTTTTCTGACCTTTTTCCTGATAAGACACGAGGCGCGGCTTGCGCCTTTTTTTTGCTTACGCCGAATCTTGCGGTTGTCCACTTGCCGATCGTCCTTTCTCGATCGCTTCCCGGTATGATCAAAGACTTACTGACAAAGACACTATTGCTCACCGCTCATGTCTGACCTTCGCCATAATTGGACGACTGAAGAAATCCTCGATCTGCTCCAGCAGCCGCTGCTTGATCTGGTATTTCAGGCGCAAACGGTTCACCGTCGCCACAACCCGTCGAACTGCATCCAGCTTGCCACGCTGCTGAGCGTTAAAACCGGGGGCTGTCCAGAAAATTGCAGCTATTGTCCGCAGTCGGCGCACTATGAAACCACTGTTGAAAAGCAGCCAACGCTCACGATCGAAGAAGTCGTTTCTGCCGCGCATCGGGCAAAAGAGCTGGGCGCAACTCGCTTTTGCATGGGCTGGGCATGGCGGGAAATTCGCGAAGGAGTCGCCTTTGAAGCCATGTTAGAAATAGTGCGCCAGGTTCGATCGCTGGGGCTAGAAGCCTGTGTCACTGCTGGAATGTTAACTGACTCTCAGGCAGAGCGACTTGCCGCCGCCGGGCTCTCTGCTTATAATCACAACCTCGATACCAGCCCCGAATTCTACGACCAAATTATCACGACCCGCACTTATGGCGATCGGCTGGAAACGCTTGATCGAGTTCGCAAGGCAGGCATTACCGTGTGCTGTGGCGGCATTATTGGCATGGGTGAAAGTTTGGTTGATCGTGCCCGAATGCTGCAAGTGCTGGCAACCCTGACTCCCCACCCCGAAAGCGTACCGATCAATGCCCTCGTTGCCGTGTCGGGTACACCACTGGAGGAACAGCAACCGATCGACCCATTGGAATTGGTGCGAATGTGTGCCGTTGCCCGCATCCTCATGCCCCAAGCGCGAGTCCGTCTTAGTGCGGGTAGAACCAGCCTTAGCCGTGAAGCGCAGGTGCTTTGCTTCCTGGCGGGCGCAAACTCAATCTTTTACGGTGAAAAGCTGCTGACCACTGCCAACCCCGATCAGGATGCCGATCGCAAGCTGCTAGAAGACATCGGCGCAGTGCCGCTCGAACCCTTTGTTGACACCAATGCCCTATCGATAAATTAAATCATCCAGTTCCGCATAGTCGGGCAGAGTCGTATCGATCGCCTTTCCATTCCGTAGCACAATGCGATCGACCTGGGGACGGGCAAACAGTTCGCTGTAGTAGCGTGCTCTGAATAAAATCAAATTCGCCGCCGCACCCGGATAAATTTCAGCGATTTGCGGCAGTTTCATCAGGGCGGCAGGAGTGGTGGTGACGCTGCGGCTCCAGTTGTCGTAAGGGGCATCAAGCTGGGCGATTCGGGTTGCCTGAGTGAACACTTCCAAGCCGTCATGATCGCCATAGCCATAAAACGGATCGCGGCAGTTGTCGCTGGCAAAGGCGACTGGAACTCCAGCTTGCTTCAGCTCATGCACCAGTGTAATCCCGCGCCACCGGGGAGTTTTTGTGGGCAGAACTGCCTCCTGCAAAGAACCGCCATTAAGCGCAGATTCCTGGTTGCGATCCTGCAAATACAGGTTGCACATCGGCAGACTCACAATTCCAATGCCTGCCTGCCGGACGCGATCGATCGTTTCTGTGGCATCCTTCGCCGCTTGAACTGCCAGGCTACAGCAGTGACCACAAACTATCTGTCCAGAAAACTGATGCTGAATCGCTGCTTCCGCAATGTGATACAGCGCATTGTTTGCCGGATCCCCGCTTTCGTCAGTGTGGATGTCGAGGTCGAGATTGCGCTCTTTTGCCAGGCTGAACAGGCGATCGATCTGCTGAGAGAGGTCAGGATGAGCAATCGTCACACCCCCAAGCACTCCGCCCGCTTCTGCCACTAAATCCGCCAACTTTTCTCCCTCCGGGGTCAGGTAATAGTCCAGAGGCACGAGAGACGCTGCTTGGAGTAACATGCGGTCTGCCCACTCCTGCCGCAGCACTTGAAATACTCCAAAGCTGATCGCTGCCTGTTCTCCATAAGCGTCGATGTGGGTGCGAATTGCCTGCGTCCCATGAGCATAGGCACACCGCAGCCCAAACTCCATGCGCCGATACACATCTTCTGCGTTCCAGTGCTTCTGGCTATCCGCAGCAACGGTTTGCAGCGCATCCTCAAACGATCCAGATCGATTGGGAGCACGTCCCCAGGTGTGTCCTTTGTCTAGATGCGTGTGCAGATCGATAAAGCAGGGAAACACGATGCCTTGCCTTAGATCGTATACAGGCGTTCCTTCTATTGATCGACCCTTCGCAGGCCCAATCTCGGCGATCTGACCCGATCGAATCAGCAAATCAACCTGCGCCAAATCACCCGATATTGGAAAGCTCACATCTTTTAAGAGGGCGATCGGCACACGCGCATTCGTCAACCAGTACTGTTCTGCATCAAATACCATGAAAGCCCTATCCCTAGCACCACACGACACGCTCTCATTCCTTCACGGCTCACCAGCCTCATCCACCCATCCACCCATCCACGCTCTAATTCTCCCGTCGCACCGCGCTCTCATGCCAGTTCCGCAGTAGATAATCCGACAAAACGGTCAGCACCACGAAAATCATCACGCCCAGCATCGTTGTCATTAGCAGAGCCGCAAACATCAGGGGAATTTGTAGATTAAAGCTCGCCATCAGGATTTGATAGGCAATGCCTGATTGAGTTCCACCTGTGCCCGCGACAAACTCTGCCACCACTGCGCCAATCAAAGCCAGTCCGCCGCTAATCCGTAGTCCACTAAGGAAATAGGGCATCGCGCTCGGAAGCTGAAGATGCAGCAGCGCTTGCCAGCGAGAGGCTTTGTAAAGCTGAAATAGGTTAGTTAAATTGTGGTCTGCGCTGTTTAGCCCCACAGTTGTATTTGACAGAATTGGGAAGAATGCCACGATCCAGGCGCATACCGTCAGCGAAACTGCAGTCGAACTGTCGCCCGGCACAATTTGCCGCACCCAGAGAATGATCAGCGGGGCGATCGCGACGATCGGCGTGGTTTGCAGCACCACGGCATAGGGAAAGAAACTGCGCTCGATCCATTTGCTCTGGGTAAACAGCACTGCTACTAGCAGCCCGGAAACCACCGCCGCGATAAAAGCAAAAATTGTAATCTTCAGCGTGATCAGCAGCGACGGAAACAGCGTACCCCACTCCTGAAATAGGGTTTGCAGCACCAGAATTGGACCCGGTAGCAGATAAGGCGGTGTATTCGTAACGCGCACGCCCACTTCCCAGAGGGTCAGCATTATCAGCCCTACGGCGATCGGGGCAAGAATTTGCGGGGACAGCAGACGATCGATCCACCGGGGCTTTTTGGGCTGTTGAGCAACCAAAGGAGCTTTTAGCGTATTGGAATTCATCGTGCTCCCTCGCTCATTGGTACAGAGGGTAGATCGGCAGGCTGCCAGGGTTCAAGCTCTGGATCAGTGCCCATCGAGAGCGTTGTAGACAGGCGGCGGTAGTAGTTTGTAAAGGCAGCAGAGGCACGAAACGCTTCTGTACGGGGGTAAGGCGCATCGATCGCCACATCTGCCACGACCCGACCCGGACGCGCTGCCATCACCACGACGCGATTTGAGAGGTAAATGGCTTCGTAGATGTTGTGCGTCACAAAAATGACTGTCCACTGCATCTGCTGCCACAAATCGAGCAAATCGCTGTTGAGCTTGCTGCGGGTCATTTCATCCAGTGCGCCAAAGGGTTCGTCCATCAGGAGCAGTTCGGGTTTTGTCACCAGGGCACGGGCGATCGAGACGCGCATTTTCATCCCGCCAGACAACTCACGCGGATAGCACTTTTCAAATCCCCGCAGGTCTACGCGCTCGATTGCTTCGGCTACTGCTGATGCGGTCGCTCGTTTGGTAAGTCCTGCCAGCTTCAGAGGAAGGCGGACATTCTCCTCGACCGTTGCCCAGGGCATCAGAGCCGCTTCCTGAAACACATACGCCAGTCGGTGATTCGGATTACCCCAGGACACATTGCCCGTCGTCATTTTGCCCAAGCCTGCAATCAGCCGCAAAACGGTACTTTTACCGCAGCCCGAAGGACCAAGCAGACTGATAAATTGCCCCTGGGCGATCGCGAGATTCAGATCTTGCAGGGCAACCGTACCATTGGCGTAGACTTTGTTGACGTGACTGAGGGTGATTTCAGGCATTCCTAAACAAGCTCCTGAACCGCACTGTAGTTTGCAGATCGATCGTCAATCCTGGCTAAGGCTAGGACTTGTAGGCATCCACGCCTTTATTCACAAATTGCAGGGTATAGGCCTGGGTGTAGTCTGTTTCCTTTTTAAACACGCCCTGCGCCGACATGGTATCGAAGAAAGACTTCCAGCGATCGTCGGTCATCGCGCCAATGCCCTTCGCTTCAGCATCGCCCGAACTGACAATGCCGTATTCCTTCATCTTGGCAATCCCATAGGCAATTTTGTCGTCGGTCATTTTGGGATTGTCTTTTTTGATCAGCTCATTGCCCGGCGTGGGGTCGCCTTCCAGATAGCTGTACCAGCCCTTGATCGACGCATCCACAAATCGCTGGACTAAATCGGGATTTTGCTCGACCAGTTCCCGCTTACACTCGATCGTTGTGGAGTAGGGATCATAGCCGGAGTCTGCCAGCAAAAATACCAGCGGCTTAAAGCCCCCTTCTTTCTCGATGACCATCGGCTCCGAACTGAGATAGCCCTGCTGCGCCGAGGTTTTATCTGCCAGAAACGGACCCGGATTGAAGTTATACGGACGCTTCTGGCTATCGGTATAGCCGTACTTGGCTGACAGGAAGGGCCAGAAGGTGACATTTGCCGCCGAGGAGATAAAGATCGGCTTGCCTTTGAGGTCTTCCAGTGTTTTCACGCCCTGATCCGGGTGAACAATCAGCACTTGCGGGTCTTTCTGGAAAAGCGAGGCAACGGTGACTTTAGGAATGCCTTCTTCGATCGCTTTAATCGCGTCTGAGCCATAGCCCATAAAGAAGTCGATCGCTCCACCCATCAAGAGCTGAGTGCCGTTCACCTGCGGACCACCCATTTTGACCGTGACATCCAAGCCATAGTCTTTGTAAATTCCGGTAGCAACTGCCTGATAAAAGCCGCCGTGTTCTGCCTGAGCGTACCAGTTTGTGCCGTAAGTAATCTTGGTGAGTTCACTGCTTGCAGGGCTGGCAGCCGGAGAACTGGCAGTAGGCGATTCTGTTGCAGCGGGCGGTTGGCTACTCGCACAGGCAGTTACAATGCTGCTTCCGACCGTCAACGCGCCGTACTGCAAAAATTTGCGGCGATTTATTCCAGCAAAGAAAAGTGAATCTCTTGAGCGACTCATGCCATTACCCTCTTAATCGGTAAATCCTGGTTTTAAAGAAACGTGAAGCGACCCTCACTTGAACCTACTAAAACCAATGCTTGCTGATTGTACCTTCAGCTACTTTTTCCCTCAGAGCGATGCACTACCCACTCCATCACCTGGTCGCCCAGTCGTAGATTGCTCAGCCGATCGATTTCTCGAATTCCGGTGGGGCTAGTCACGTTTACTTCTGTTAGGTATCCCCCGATCACATCGATTCCCACAAAATACAGCCCATCGCGCTGCAACGTTGGAGCCAGTTCTGCACAAATTTGCCGATCGCGATCGGTCACTTCTGCTGCCGCCACACGCCCTCCGACTGCCATATTGCCGCGAAAGTCTTTTCCGGTGGGAATGCGATTGACCGCGCCGATCGGCTCGCCGTTGAGCAGAATCACCCGCTTATCGCCGTCTTTGGCTTCGGGCAGGTAGGCCTGTACCATGATCGGGTAAGTCTGCTGCTGCGTACTGATCTCAACCAGCGAGTTGAAATTGCGATCGTCCGGCTGCACAAACAGAATACCTTCTCCTGCCTTGCCGCCCAAAGGCTTCATCACGGCTGCGCCCTGTTGCTCGACAAACTGGCGAATCACCTGTTTATCCTGCGCCACGATCGTCTCTGGAATCACCTTGGTGAATTGCAGCGCGTACATTTTTTCGTTGGCCGCTCTCAAGCCGCCGGGCGAGTTGACCACTAACGTTTTCCCCGGATCAACGTAATCCAGAATGTAAGTCGCGTAAAGATAAGGCACATTCACAGGCGGGTCGGTTCGCATAAATACCGCATCCATTGCTTCCAGGGGCAGCAAAACCTGTTCGCCCACCTGAAACCAGGGATTCTCTGCCTGCCAGCGTCCCTCGACCAGTTTGACTGGCTTCAGCTTGACCGATCGCAGCAATCCATACGCTTTGCCCGACGACACACTGAGCAGCTTTGCCTCCGTGATCCAAACCTCATGCCCTAACCCCTGTGCCGCCTCCATTAACGCCACACTCGTATCGTGACCGGGATCAAGGCGATCGATCGGGTCAATAATAAATGCAAATTTCACAAAGACGACTCCGAAAGAGGGCAGAAAAGAGCGTTCCGATTAAGCTTGCAGCATAGGGTCAAGCTTGCCACTTGCATTGAGGGCATACAGATCATCGCAGCCGCCCACATGCTGCCTGTCAATAAAAATTTGGGGAAGACTGCGCCGCCCGTTTGCCCGCTTCGCCATTTCCGCCCGAGCCGCCTCATCGCCATCAATGCAGTATTCTTCAAAGTCCACTCCCTTTTGCTTCAGGAGGGCTTTTGCCCGAATACAAAAAGGGCAGGTACTCCAGGTATAAATCTCAACTTCAACAGCCATAAGAAATGTCCGTTCCGCTGTGCTTGCAACAATTATCTTTATCTTCCCCTAGTGTAAGCCAATCGCGCGATGCAAGCTGGGTTTCAGGCAATGGGGCGAGAAATGGAGCGATCGAGCGCAGGTCGTTGAAACTCAGTTTTGCTGCAAGGAGAATGACGCGGTCTCGATCGCTTGGGGTAGTGCCCGGGCAGAGGGTCAGAGCAGCACTCCGGCAGGAATGTCGATCGAAACCCTAATTTCTTCAAAGGGTTTGCATCGATTTCAATCTAGTGAGCCATAATTGACGAAGTTTTTTGCTAGAGTGCTTGATCTCGTATGCTCAAATCCTTGATGTTCAAGTCTTTCCTGCCGCTGATGGTTCCCGCAACGCTGGCGATCGGCTCATGGGTCGCTATCGCTCAAACGGCTGTCGCTCAAACTGCATCTTCCCAGTCTTCTCTCTATCGTCCAATTCCAATGCCGTCGAGCAATGAGGTCAGCGATAGCATCACAGACCAGGACATTCCTACTGGCTTTGGCGGGTTTGCGCGAGACTATCTGGTGGACTTCAAGGAAGGCGATCAGGTCGTGATTGATTTGACTTCAGACCAGTTCGATACCATCCTGACTCTGATTGCGCCTGATGGCTCAACCGTTGCTGAGAATGACGATGGACCCGACGGCACGACAAATTCGCTGCTGTTTGCTCGCGTTACTCGCCCCGGCAATTACATTGTGCGCGTCAGTCCTTATGCTGGACAAGGTGTAGGTGCGTTCACGCTCAAGGTAACAAAGCTCCGCCCAATCTAATCGCTGCGATCGCAAGCTGTGGTTCTTCCATTCGCAACCCTATGGTACGGGGTACAATCTAGCGACCTAGTCTAGCTCTGAAGAACGGAGAACCACAGGTTTACAGTCAGCCGGAAAAGCAAACAAAAAGCTTGCCAATCTTTCCTAAAGTTTGCTAATTTAATTAAGCACACAAAGCACGCCCTGCCGGGATAGCTCAGTTGGTAGAGCAGAGGACTGAAAATCCTCGTGTCCGCGGTTCAAGTCCGCGTCCTGGCATACTTTTCAGAGATCGACCAAAAAATCTTCACGAAGTTCGCTTACTTTGTACCAAGCAAATCATGGTTTGGGCAATGCGAGCTTGCAGTCAGATTGCTTAGTAGGGGGATTCAAATCCGGCGGATTCGTCAAAGGAAGCCACATCTGCTTGGTAATCCCTCTGCTCCTGATATTCGCCGATCGCGTGATAGACCGCTATCAGCAGAAATTTTCCGATCGTTCAAAGGATTGGCTTTACGAAAAAGCCTTCTACGATCTGGACAGAGATAGGCAGTAGCAGTAATCGAATACGCATTAAAGAACGCCAACTGCTTAGGGCAGCCAATGTTCTAAATTTGCCGTCATCCAACCCGGTTAAATTAGTGATATGCAGCGTTGTTATGGCGTAATTGCGACCTTAATCACCTTTCGATCGCGCATGTCACAAAACACTTGCTCCAGGTTTTTAAGCGGCTGCCGATCACTCACCATTAGTTCAAAGGGCAGGGTGTAGCTTGCCAGCATTGCTACCGCTTCGCGCACAAAGAAGGGAGTATTGTGAAACACGCCTTTGAGGGTAAGTTCGCAGTAGTGAAGCTGCTCGGTGCTGACGGTGATGGACGTGTCGCGGGGACAGCCGCCGAAGAGATTAACTGTAGCTCCCGGACGGCCAGAGGCGATCGCCGTTTCCCAAACTTGAGGTGATCCGGTCGCTTCGATAATTACATCTGCACCCCAGCCATCGGTCAGTTCTTTTACAGCGGCAGGAATGTCTGTGACTTGACGGTGATTAAACGTGCGGACTGCGCCAAACTGTTTACCGATTTCCAGCCGTTGATTGCTGCCGCCAAACAGGAAAATTTCTGGGGGAGCCTGCCGCTGCTGATCTCGGTTGCCCGTGTAACCCAAGCTCAATGCTGCCACAAACATCAGCCCGATCGCTCCATCGCCCAACACAACTACGCGGTCGCCCGGTTTCACATTTGATCGTGCGACGCCATGCAGTACACAGGCAAGCGGTTCAGTCAAAGCTGCCAGCGCATCGGGGAGTCCTTCAGGAATCGGGAGGAGGTTGTCTCGGACGATCGGGGCAGGGATTTTGAGGTACTCGGCGAATGTACCGTTGTTGAAGCACAGGTCAGTGCAGAGGGAATATTCCTGTTTTTTGCAGAAGAAGCACTCGTGACAGGGTGCAGAATTATTTGCCACAACGCGATCGCCCACCTTCCATCCCGTTATGCCTTCGCCCAGTGCCACAATTTGTCCGGCAGCTTCATGTCCAAACAGGGTCGGAGGCTTAAGCATTCGGGCATGACCACCCCTGCGCCAGACTTTGAGATCGGTGCCGCAGGTGGTTGCTGCGTTGACGCGAATGATGACTTCTCCCGGGGCGGGAGTTGGGTCGGCAACCGATTCGAGCCGCAAATCTTCCTGACCGTACAAAACTGCTGCTAACACGATGTTGCTGTCCCAAACACTGAACTTCCTGATTTTACGGGAATTTGGAAAGTACTGAAGCGATCGCAGCGGATATTGGAGGAGTATGAGAGGTACTCCATGCATGATGCAGCAACGCTGGAGAGCAGTGTTTTTTGCGGAATTGACGAACTCTGTGCGGCGATCGCTCTACCAATGCTCGAATCGCTAGATTTAGTCCACCTCACTTCCTTATCTTTGTGAAAGCCGAAATTCCTTCAATCTTCAAAGTTTCCCCGGATTGACTTGCATTTAATTGACCTGATTGATGGAACTAAAACCTTTAACCACCAACAAAACAAAATTGTTGTTACACGGCAACTCAGAATTAATGAGCTAGAGAGGCAGTTCGGACGGTCATCGTCGTAAAATACTCAGGCTTGTGGCAGCAAATAACTACAGGAAAATTTATGGAACCGATCAAAATTGGCATTATTGGCGGCAGCGGCCTTTATAAGATGGAAGCACTCAAGGACGTTGAGGAAGTAGAAATTGACACGCCCTTTGGGAAGCCCTCGGATGCGCTGATTGTCGGAACGCTCGATGGAACCAGGGTGGCATTTCTGGCACGGCATAACCGCAATCACACGCTGACGCCGTCGGAACTTCCATTTCGGGCAAACGTCTATGCAATGAAGAAGCTCGGCGTGGAATATTTGATTTCAGCGTCGGCAGTCGGTTCACTGCGGGAGGAGGCAAAGCCCCTCGATATGGTGATTCCTGATCAGTTTATTGATCGCACTAAAAATCGCGCCTCGACCTTTTTTGGCGAAGGTATTGTGGCGCATATTGCGTTCGGCGACCCGGTTTGTCACAAGCTGGCGGGCGTGTTGTCTGAGGCGATCGAGAGTCTAGACTTGCCCGATGTCACACTGCACCGGAGTGGAACCTACGTTTGTATGGAAGGTCCGGCTTTCTCGACCAAGGCAGAATCCAATCTGTATCGAAGCTGGGGCGCAACGATTATTGGCATGACGAATTTGCCCGAAGCAAAGCTGGCGCGGGAAGCCGAAATCGCCTATGCCACCCTTGCCCTTGTCACCGACTACGACTGCTGGCATCCTGACCACGACAGCGTGACTGTCGATCTCGTGATCGCCAATCTCACCAAAAATGCCGTGAACGCCCAACGAGTGATTCGAGAAACGGTGCGCCGTCTCAGCGAAACCCCGTTTGTCTCTGATGCTCACTCTGCTCTAAAGTACGCCATTATTACGCCCCTCGACAAAGCTCCTGTCGAAACCAAAGACAAACTCCATCTACTATTACAAAAGTACCTATGAATCGCTCATATCTTTTGGGATTATCTGCCATTGGGGTGCTGCTTACCACTTCACCTATGCTGCTGTCTGCGCCAGGAATGGTTCAGCCTGCGCTTGCTCAGCGCGTCGTTGAAGTCACACCGCCCAGCAACAGCACCAACGTTTCGCCCAATGCCTTTATCTCGGGGCAGTTCGACGCCTCTGGGACGATCGATGTCAGATCAGTTCGCATCTTTGTTAACGGCCAGGATGTGACGAGCCAAAGCTCGGTAACGCCCAATTTCTTTACCTACCGTCCTACTCAGAGCTTGCCCTCTGGAGTCAATCAGGTGCGGGTGGAATATCGCAACAACAACGGCGAACAGCGGACGCTTGCCTGGTCTTTCTCGGTGCAGGGGCAGCCGCTTCAGCTTACATCTGTTACCACTAATGCCGGAGTTGCACCGCTGAATACAGGTTCAACCCTGACTGTGACGATCAATGGCACTCCTGGACTGCAAGCCTCGGTGCTGCTGGTTCAGGATGGACGAACCGTACGTGAATTGCCTGCAACGGAGACTTCGTCGGGCGTGTATCGGGTCAACTACACAGTGCAGTCGGGCGATCGCTCAGCGGAAACGGCAATCCTGGCACGTCTGCGTCGTCAAACCCAATCCGTTTATGGGGCAGTGGCTCAGCCTATTGCCTTTAATACCTCGGTCGGAACACCTCCAGGGGGAAATACGGGCGGCAATCCCGGAGGAAATACAGGTGGCAACACGGGCGGTAATACTGCCGAACTTCAACCCCGATTCACCAACTATCAGGACGGCGGACGAGTCGGTAGAAACGGCTTTACGCTGGTGGGTCAAACCCGACCGAATGCGAGAGTTCAGGTAAATATCCTGGGCAGCGCGACCGTCCTCGGCGTTCCCGTAGGTGGGGAAGTGATTGTTGATCGGGAATTTACCGCAGACAATAACGGACGGTTTGAAGTGACAGTTCCGCCGCCCAGAATTGCGGTTCCGGGATTACGCTATCGAATTCGGGCAACGGCGATCGAGGGCAACCAGGCCAGCCAGACGACCGAGATTATTTTGCGCCAGCAAATCGAACGTTAAGTGCGCCAGCAAATCGAACGTTAAGTGCGCCAGCAAATCGAACGTTAAATGCGCCAGCAAATCGAGCACTAGACTGAAACCGCCGCTCAACTTCTGCATTTTCAGGAAGACAAACCATGCCAAAACTCCAATCCCGGATGCTGACCCTGATTGCAGGACTTCTAAGCGCAATCATGCCGCTGGCTGCAACAACTGCACTGGCTGCCGGACGGGTGACGTGGAAGTACAAAATCTTTCGGGGGTCGGTTCCGGTTGAGGAGTTGACGGCTCTGGCGGAGCAGGGTGAGGTATCACCAACGCTGGAAAGGCTGATGAAGCGATCGGGACAAAACCCGACTGATGTGCAGGAAGCCCTGAGCCGGGAGGTTAGGGTCGATCAGGTTACGCTCGATCGCTTTTTGAACAGTCCGCTGGGTGAGGTTACCCTACGGCAGCTAAGTGATTACGTTCATACCCCATCCCGGACGGCCGATACTCAGGCAATGCGGGCGGCTCTCGTTCTATCTGCCAGCGAGGACGATCGAATTAGCCTGATCGAAGTGGTGCAAAATTACCCGGCGGGCGCAGTCGTGGTCGAAGGCGATCGAATTGCAGAAGCCGCCGAGCTGCTAAATACCCTCCAGGGAGGGCTGCAAAATCTCCTGGAGGGCTTTCGCTTATTCTAATTTGCTCGTTTGAACCAGTTTCTCTCTTTGAACTCGTTTCTCTTAATAAGAGCAGCTAGGTAAGAGCAGTCTTGTGCGATCGTCTCCAGCTCCATTTCTGGAGGCTCATTCTTATTGCAAGCTTTTTTACAAGCTTTTATATTAGTAGGCTAAAGTTTCCAGGGTCTCGCGCAGGTAGCGGCTAACGAGCTGGTCAAGGGTCTGCTCAGCAGTATGGAACGTCAGCGATCGTTCTGCCTGCCACCGGTGGAAACCAGAACTGGCTGTAATGGCTTGCTTGAGGTTGTCCCAAATCAAATCATCCGAAAACGAAGCGGGGGCGGACGAAGGAGAAGTCATAGTTACCTGCAAAACTGCTGTGAGTGTGAGAAATAAGGCGATACCTACTCACAGCATAGCGTAGCCCTACTGATTGGCTGTGCTGTAGAACACGGATCTCAGCCTTTTGCAGGGCTTTTTACATGAAACTGGGCAGAATCAAGCCTGAGAAATACAGGCTTCTGTATCTTTTCTGATAAAAGTGATAAGGGAAGCGAAAGGTCCTTTATGGCTGACTCACACCCCGAAATTGATCTCGCTGGCTTTATCGAGCATGCCCTGCTAACTCCAACGGCAACCCCTGAGGATGTCTCACGCTGTTGTGCAGAAGCCGATCGCTATAAGTTTGCGACAGTTTGTGTCTATCCTACCCATGTGAAGCAGGCAGTCGAGATCCTGCGTAATAAGTTTCCTAAAATTTGCACGGTGATCGGGTTTCCGGCAGGTGCAACGACTTCGGCAGTCAAGCTTTATGAGGCTCAGGAAGCCGTCGAAAACGGAGCCAGCGAGCTGGATGTGGTGCTCAATTTAGGCTGGCTAAAGGTCGGCAAAACCAACGAGCTGCACCATGAACTGGCAGAAATCTGTGAGTTAGGCCAGCCTGTGAAGGCAATTTTGGAAATGGCACTGCTGATCGACGACGAAAAAAAAATGGCAGCCGATGTTTGTTTAGATGCAGGAGTGGCTTACCTGAAAACGAGTACGGGCTGGTTTGGCGGCGCAACGATCGAGGACGTTAAGCTGCTTAAGCAGTTCACTAAAGACCGGGTAGGCATCAAAGCAGCGGGGGGAATCCGTACCGTTGAGCAAGCGATCGACCTGATTGTGGCAGGCGCAACCCGGTTGGGCACTTCGCGAGGCGTCGAACTCATGCGCCAACGCGATACCCTGAAGTAGGGGAGGCGACACGCGGAAGGACTATGAGCGGAACCTACAAGGCGATCGGAATTAATCTCAAGAGTACGCCCCTGGGTGAGTCCGATCGGCTGCTGACGATTCTGACCGAGGAATTGGGGCTACTGCGAGTGGTCGCGCCTGGTTCACGCAAGCATAAGTCCAGTTTGGGTGGACGCAGCGGCTTATTTGTGGTGAATAATTTGCTGATTGTCAGCGGCAAGAATTTAGATAAAGTGATTCAGGCAGAAACCGTCGAGTCGTTTCCCGGGCTGAGCCAGGATCTGAAAAAGCTCACAGCAGCTCAATATCTGGCGGAGCTTGCCCTCTATCAAGCTCTCAGCGAGCAGTCTCAGGCAGATTTATTTCACTTGCTGTGCGAACATTTGACCCGACTGGAAACGCTATCCGGAATTGTGACGCTGCCCTGTCTGGTTCACGCCATGTTTCATCTGCTGGCCCTTGCCGGAATTGCGCCTCAGGTGTTTCGCTGCGGTGTCACTCAAAAAGAAATTACTCCTGATTTTTCTGACCCAGATTGGCGCACGGGCTTTAGCAGTGTTGCGGGTGGTGTGGTGCTGCTGTCGGAGTTGGCCAATCTGCGTCTCGACACGGCTCCTCCGCGTAAAGCCCCGTCTGGTGCGCCGAAGATTCTTTCAGATCACCCCCACGAGGGAACTGCTTCGCATCGCACTACAAATTTCACCCAAACTCCCCCAGAGCTACATGCCCAAATCACTGCGATCGAGCTATACCTGCTTCAGCAGTTGACGAAACCCGACTTGCTAGAAACACTGATGCAGGCTGACCCTCCCGCCTTTGCTTCTAATCAGATTTGGCTTCCCATCGAGCGGATTCTGCGTCACTATGCTCAATATCACTTTGACCGACCGATTCGCTCGGCTACCCTGATTGATCCCTGTTTTGCTCCGGCTAGTGACCTTTCTCTCCAGAAACTATGATGCGATCGTTTGACAATCTCCCAACTTCAGCGTCCATTTCTCGATCTAATCCGCTTAATCCTGGGATTGGAGAAGGGTGTGGAGGCATGGCAGCGGACTCAGGACAGTTGGGCCTGGGACAGCCGCATCTGGGACAAGTCAACCGTCAGAATTCCAGTCCTTCTTCGTCTCGGCTACCGGACTATGTGCTATGTGCCGATGGAGACGATCGTTTTGATCCATCTGCTGACCTCGGTGTCATTTCGCAGTCTACCGTTTCGGACTCGTCGCAGAAAACCTGGGACGGTCAAACTCACCTCGGTCGGTCTGAGCAGGGAAACAAAGCAGCAGGAAATCACTTAAACGGCTCCAATGGTACTGGGGGGAACGGCAACGGTTCTCATGGCAGCGATCAGAGCCAGCAGGCAACCGCTTCGGAGCCGGGATTGGTGCCCGTGCTAAAGAACCGCGCCTTCCTTACCCTTTGGGGCGGGCAGGTGTTTTCTCAAATTGCTGACAAGGTTTATTTAGTGCTGATGATCGCTCTGATTGCCAATCGCTTTCAGGCAGCGGATCAATCGATTAGCGGTTGGGTATCATCGCTGATGATCGCGTTCACGATTCCCGCTGTACTGTTTGGCTCGATCGCTGGGGTTTTTGTCGATCACTGGCGCAAGCGGGCAGTGCTGGTATCCACGAATCTGCTGCGGGGCGGACTGGTGCTAAGTGTGCCGTTTCTGCTCTGGATTTCGCAGGGCTGGAGTGCTTTGGGCGGTCTGCCTGTAGGATTTTTGATAGTGCTGGGCGTGACGTTCCTGGTCTCAACGCTGACGCAGTTTTTTGCTCCGGCTGAGCAGGCAGTGATTCCGCTGATTGTCGATCGCCGTCATTTGCTCTCGGCAAACTCGCTCTACACCATGACGATGATGGCATCGGTGATTGTGGGATTTGCCCTAGGAGAACCTTTGCTGGCTCTGGCAGATATGATTGCTGCACCGATCGCCGCTCAGTTTCACCTGCCTCCAGCGATCGGGAAAGAAGTTTTAGTAGGCGGCAGCTATGTGATTGCGGGACTGATGCTAATCTTCCTGCAAACGAATGAAAAGACGATCGACTCCGACGAATCCCTACCTGATGTCTGGAATAACATTCGCGACGGGTTGCGCTATCTGAAGGAGAAGAGCCACGTTCGGGCAGCCCTACTGCATTTGGTAATCTTGTTCTCGACCTTTGCGGCTCTGGCGGTGTTGGCAGTGCGCTTGGCAGAAGTCATGCCGGAAATCAAATCTTCCCAGTTTGGCTTTTTGCTGGCGGCTGGCGGCGTAGGAATGGCGATTGGGGCAGTGGTGGTCGGACAATTTGGGCAGCGGTTTACGCGCAGTCAGTTGAGCCTGTATGGGTCGATCGGCATGGGTGTTGCGCTTGCCCTGATTGCGGTGACGGCTCATCGTCTGATCATTATGCTGCCGCTGCTGGTGCTGCTTGGGTCTTGTGCGGCGATTGCCGGAATTCCCATGCAGACCGCTATTCAGGAAGAAACCCCAGAAGAGATGCGCGGCAAGGTGTTTGGGCTACAAAACAATGCTATTAACATTGCGCTGAGCCTGCCGTTGGCATTAGCAGGGGTAGCAGAAACATTCTTTGGGCTGCGGGCAGTGTTTCTGGGACTAGCCGTGCTGGTAATCGGGGGTGGAACGCTCACCTGGTCAATTTCTCGGAAGTAGAATGTTGCAGAAGGGACAGGACACACTAAAATCCTTAATACAAGATTTAATGATCCTGATTAAGTGAATCCTGTTGAATGCACATTGCCTGGATAGGAAAGAAATCTCCGTTTTGTGGCAACGTCACCTACGGTCGAGAAGTGACTAACGCGCTCTTAGACCGAGGCTACCGAGTCAGCTTTCTCCATTTCGCCCAAGAAGAGACGGGCGTGACGAACGAATGGGGAGATTGCCAGGAAGTCTCGATTCCTTTTCTTTATAAGTCCCAAATCTATACCATTCCTTCGCCGAAATCGAGTCGGGTGCTGACCGAAGCACTTCGCCAGCTAAAGCCCGATCTAGTTCATGCGTCGCTCACGCTGTCGCCCCTCGACTTTCTGCTGCCGGAAATCTGTCAGGAGCTAAACTTACCCCTGGTTGCTACCTTTCATCCCGCCTTTGCCCGTAAAGCGAGAAATTTTACCTCTGGGACTCAGCACCTTACTTATCAGCTTTATGCCCCTTCGCTAGCAAACTACGATCGCACGATCGTCTTTTCTAAGCTTCAGCGCGATCTGCTCATTCGTCTGGGGGTTCCCAAGCAGCGGCTTGCCGTAATTCCAAACGGTGTGGATGCCGACAAATACTCGCCTGGGCTGTCCAAGCTAAAAGCAGAACTCAAGGCACAGCGTATCTTTGTTTATCAGGGGCGCATCTCGGTCGAAAAGAACGTCGAAGCCATGCTGCGCGCCTGGAAGCAGGCAGAAATGAACTGCTACAGCAAGTTAGTGGTCGTAGGCAATGGTCCGCTGGCTCCGTCTCTTATGAGTACCTATGGCGAGGAGCAAGGTGTTATCTGGTTAGGCTTTGTAGCTGACGAGCGGCAGCGAATTCAAATCCTGCGCGGCTCGGATGTGTTTATTCTGCCGTCTTTGGTGGAAGGGCTATCTCTGTCGCTGCTGGAAGCGATGAGCTGTGGGGTTGCTTGCCTTGCCACTGATGCGGGTGCAGATGGTGAAGTGCTGGAAAAAGGCGCAGGAGTGGTTCTCAGTACGCAAAGAGTTGCGACTCAGCTTCAAACGCTTTTGCCCCTATTCCAGGATCACCCAGAACTGACCATGCTCCTGGGGCGCAAAGCCCGTCAGCGTGTTCTCGATCGCTATACCCTCAGCCAAAACATTACCCAGCTTGAGGTGCTGTATCATCAGGTGCTTCAAGAACAGCGCGTCTATCTCAGCAGTTCAAGCTAGCGATCGGCTAGATAGACACAAGGAATGCTCATACCTAAAGGCGGCTAACCTTAGAGCGGCTAATTTTTAAGCAGCTTACTTTGGATTCTTGCCTGAATTTTCCCAGCACACCGATATAGAATCATTTCCACCAAACTATACAGAGAGCCAGCCTTTTCTAAGTTCAAAATGGAAAGGTAAGGCTGGTCGGGTGGAGTTGATGCTTCACGATTTATAGGAGTTTCTATTTTTAGAATTCCTGGTTAAATCAGAGCAATATCACTCGGTCGAGAGATGATTTTTTGAACTTTTGAGGTTGGGAAATGGTTGGTTTTCAAGCACTTTTGGGTTTATGTTAAGCGATGTAACAATAATGCTGTCATGACAGCAAGCCGTCTTGACAGTACCTGTTTTGCCGTTTATCGTGTCATACATACCCGGGTATTCAATAAATAGTCGTTGTTATGCAAGACAAGCACAAAGTTACGCTATACCTTCCTCCAGACCTGCACCGCCAGCTCAAAATTCGTTCCGCAGTTGAATTAGAGCCGATGTCCACAATCGCAGAGCGTGCAATTGTTTTCTATCTCACTCATTCTGAAGTAGTTGATGAGGTAGAAGCAGCTCACGGGCAAACTCACCGGGTTTACAGTTGCCCCGAATGTGCAAGTTTGCTCGTTCTGAAAGAGGGAGAGATGGCGGCTCTGAGCGGTCAAGCGGAGATTCCGTTAGACGAAGAAGCATCGGTAGAGCGACTTCCAAAGGGTTCTCCCGATCAGCGAGGCGAGGGCGAACTGGTTCCCTGCTAGGTTCTTCTTGTTATTAAAAGTTTGCTTGCTTCAGTAGTTTTGATTTGAACGTGAAATTGTCTTTTTCAGCGTTGGACTTCTGTTACCCAGTTTGGCAGTTGTCTACTCCTGACATCTGCACCGTCTCTTAATAGGTCATGGTTATGAAAGAAGAACTTAATATTCTAGTTCAGGCTCAATATCCTCTGATCTACCTCGTCACGTCTGAGGAGGAGCGGGCAGAGCAAGCAATTTCATCGCTGGTGCAGACAAAGCCATCTCGAAGAATTTTTGTCTGGACGATGACTCACGGAATTGTTGAGTATGGTCAACCCAGAAATGTTACTCAGCACAATACCGTTGCTCCTGAAGCGGCGATCGAGTGGGTAGTACGTCAAAAGGAACCCGGTCTCTACGTCTTTAAAGATTTGCACCCGTTCCTTGATTCGCCTGGTGTCACGCGCTGGCTGCGAGATGCGATCGCGAGCTTCAAGGATGCCCAGAAGACAATTATTCTCATGTCTCCAGTACAGACTGTGCCGATTGAGCTAGAAAAAGAGGTGGTGGTGGTAGATTATGCCCTGCCTTCTCTGGAAGAGCTGAATCAAGTACTCACTCATCAACTAGACCAAATTCAGCGTGAGCAGCGTGAGCGGGCTCGCCTGGGTCGCCCTGACCCGACTCGGATTTCGACCGAAGCGCGTGAGAAGCTGCTGAAAGCAACGCTGGGTTTAACTCGCGATGAAGCTGAAAAAGTCTATCGCAAGGCATATGTAATGTCTGGGCGGTTGACGGAGACTGAAGTAGATATCGTTTTAACTGAGAAGAAGCAGCTTATCCGTCGCAATGGCATTCTGGAGTACATCGAAGAAGATGAAACCCTAGATGCGGTTGGCGGACTAGAGGAGCTAAAGCACTGGTTGCGCCAGCGATCGAACGCCTTTACCGAGCGGGCAAGAGAGTACGGATTGCCTCAGCCAAAAGGGATGCTGATTCTGGGTGTTCCGGGCTGTGGAAAGTCGCTCATTGCAAAAACAACTTCCCGCCTCTGGGGTCTGCCGCTGCTGCGGTTAGATATGGGACGAGTTTACGATGGCTCAATGGTGGGTCGATCAGAAGCAAATTTGAGAAATGCGCTAAAAACGGCTGAGTCAATCTCCCCAGCGATTCTGTTCATTGATGAAATTGACAAAGCGTTTGCAGGTAGTGCAGGGTCAGCGGATTCTGATGGAGGTACTTCCAGCCGGATCTTTGGTTCTTTCCTGACCTGGATGCAGGAAAAGTCATCGCCTGTATTTGTAATGGCAACGGCAAACCGGGTTGAGCGTTTGCCTGGAGAATTCCTCAGAAAAGGACGATTTGACGAAATTTTCTTCGTTGATCTGCCGAACAATGAGGAGCGCAAAGAGATTTTCAAGATTCACCTGTCCAAGCGTCGGCGCGATATTAGCCGCTTTGACCTGGATCAACTGGTGAAGGTTTGCGAAGGGTTTTCAGGTGCGGAGATTGAGCAGGCACTTGTTGCTGCAATGTACGAAGCATTTGCCCAGGATAGGGAATTCACCCAACTGGACATTATTGCAGCGATTCGAGCCACGATGCCGCTCTCCAAGACCATGAGTGAGCAGGTGACTGCCCTGAGAGATTGGGCAGGACAAAGAGCAAGACCTGCTGCTTCTTCAGTTGCTGAATATCAGCGGCTGGAGTTCTAACAAGCTTTCTCTCCTGGTTCCCAACAGGCGAGGAAAGGCTAGCAACAGAAGCTAGCAGTCTAGTCCAAAGAGCCGTATCCGTTGGCATTCCAACCGCTTAGCGATCGGCGTAAACACTTCCTAACGTTTGTCGTTTCTCTCAACTTCTCTACAGGAGGAAATCCAATGTCTCACTTTAGCACTCTGCGTACCAAGATCACCGAATCTGAAATTTTGAAGTCCTCGCTGCGGGATCTGGGTATCTCCGTGAAGACGGAAGCTGATGTACGTGGCTACAACGGTCAGCGCGTTCGTGCAGACATCGTTGCTGTTTTGGATGGCGAGTATGATCTGGGCTGGTCTCGCAATGCAGATGGTTCTTTTGACCTGATTGCTGATCTGTGGGGTGTTGCTAAGAAGCACAACCAGACCGAATTGATTAACTCGATCAACCAGAAGTATGCTGTAAACAAGACGCTGGCTGAAGTTAAGCGTCCTGGTCTGCAAAACGCTAACGTGAAGCTGGTTGTTCAGTAAGTTTTATCAGCGTTCCCAATTCGGCGGGTTAATCCATTACGGGTTAGCCCGTTTTTTGCGATCGAACAAACGCTCTATTCAGAAACATTAAGCATCCTGCTAGGTGAAAGCTTTTCGGGAGCTGTAGGCGTACAATTTAATCAGCAAAAGCGCGGCAAAGAAGGCGTTCCTGATGGGGAAATTGTCCAAACACAATTCTCAAAGGTTGACAATGCAACAGATTTAGCTGCAAAGCCGGCAGGAAAAATTTGGGATAATTATGCCTCCCTATCCTGGAGCAGTAATTGAATGAGCACAGCTCTTTTACTATAAAGAATGCAAAAAGAGGCAAAATATAATTCGCCTCTCGTTGAGATATTCGATGAAATTGAGCAGAATTACGCTTGAGTTAATACCTGAGCAGCAGCAGCAACGCCAGCGCCAGGAGATGAGTTCTCGTAGTGCAGCTCTTGCAGTGCAGCTTCGATCGCACTTACTGCAGTCAGAATATCGCGATCGCTGACAAATCCCAGGTGTCCGACTCGGAAGATTTTGCCTTTGAGCTGATCTTGTCCGCCTGCCAGGATAATATCAAATTTCTTCTTCAGAATCGATCGAATCTGCTCAGCTTCGACATTGACTGGAGCAACGGCAGTAATCGCAGGGCTTGCATTCGAGTCAGCCGCAAATAGGGGCAGTCCCAAGGCTTTCATAGCAGCGCGGGTCGCCTCGGTATGGCGACGATGGCGAGCGAAGATATTTTCTAGCCCTTCTGCTTGCATTAGCTTCAGAGCAACCTGAAGCGCGAAGAACATATTGACTGCGGGAGTAAAGGGGGTGCTGTTTTCTTTTGCAGATTTGCGATATTTGCCCAGATCCAGGTAGAAGCGCGGCAGTTTTGCGGTTTCGTATGACTTCCAGGCTCTGGAACTAACTGCGACAAATCCTAATCCGGGCGGCAGCATGAATCCTTTTTGTGAACCAGATGCGACGACATCTAAGCCCCACTCATCGATCGGTACACTGGTTGCACCTAGACTGGTAACAGCATCGACCATGATCAGAGCTTCGCCGTGCGCTTTCACATACCGGCTGATCGTTTCCAGATCGTTCAATACCCCAGTTGATGTTTCGCTGTGGGTGACGATCACCGCTTTGATTTGCTTTTCGGTGTCGGCTTCGAGACGCTCCCGGAAAGCTTCAGGATCAACAGGCTTGCCCCATTCTGCGGTGACCTGCTCGACGTTGACGCCATAAACCTGACAAACTTTTGCCCAGCGTTCGCTAAATTTGCCGTTGTTGCCCACTAGGACTCGATCACCCGGACTCAGGAAGTTGATCATTCCGGCTTCCATTGCCCCGGTGCCGCTGGCTGCCAGAATCAGCACATCGTTTTGCGTTTGATGCAGCCACTTCAAGCCCTCGACCACTTCTGCCATAATCTTGGCAAAATCGCCGCTGCGATGTCCGATTGGGTGCTTTGCCAGTGCCAGCAATACCTGTTCGGGCACAGGGGTTGGACCCGGAATCATCAACATTAACTTATCGTCCATTGCTCTGTCCTGCTGCTCTGATCTGTGGAGTTCGTTGTGATAAGATTCAAACCCTGATCATACAACTTTTAAGCCTATCCAATTTTTTGATGCTCAGAAGCTAACGTTGTCATTCTCTAAATTTCAGGCAGTCATGACGTTGCAAGGATGATAAGGGAATCGAGGGAATGTAGGAAGGCAAATGGGGTGCAGTTGGGAGATGGCTCTGGGAAGGAGCAGGAATCGGGGAAATAAGGGGAACTAGGATTAGCAATTCTGCCCAATGCATTTTGTCTGAAGTCAATTTTGTCTGAACTCAAGGTGCGATCGTCTAGATTGAAACACAAGCATGAAAGCGTTTGACGAACCAGGAAGAGGACTAAGCCTGATTAGTTCCTGCACCTGAATCTTTGCCCTGATCTTTTACATTTTGAGCGCGACGACGCACCAGAAAATCGGGAAGTTCAACCGTTGTGAGCCGTAGCGGAGAAACGCTAGAAGAAGATTCTGCAGAATGAGCCATAACCGATTGAAATGACTGGAGCAACTCCGGGGGCAGAGCATGAGCCGAGGCATGATGGGTAAGAAGCTGCTGAATTAAGGCTTTAATCTGAGCAATCTGTCCCTGCCCGCGATTGTAGTGATCTTTCCAATATTGCACAGCGGTTTCGTACTCTGTTCCCTGCTGTGCCTGATGCAAAATCTGCTCCTGCATTTCTGCCATGCGTTGTTCTAGCGTTGTGAGTCGTTCTTGGAGCAGCTCCCGCTCTGCTTCTAGCTCTTGCTGCTGTTGCTGCCAGCGGCTTTGCTGAATGGTGTACTGAACAAGTTGTTGCTCCAGATTTTCGACCTGGCGGTGGGCGGCTTCTAGATCTCGTTCCAGAGTGGTTTTGCCCTGGCTCTCGGTAGGATGAATTACCTGCTGCCAGTGGGCAATACGCTGCTGCTGTTCGACCAGGGCACCCTGCATTCGCTTGAGCTGTGCTTCGAGCTGGGAATAGCTGCTCTGCTGCTGAAAAAGATGGTTTGAAAGCTCGTGAATCTGCTGTTGAGCGACTTCGAGCTGTCCCTGAAGGGTTACCGAAAGCGATCGTGCTGCCAGGGTTTCCGATTCGAGTTCAACGACGCGCTGTTGGCGTAGGTCCAGGGCGTCTTGTAAGTCCTGAATCTGCTTGGCAAGGCGGTGTCTCTGATTTTGATTTTCGAGCTGATCCTGTGCGAGCCGCAGCCGCAACCGCTCAACTTCCTGCTGCTGAAGCCGAGTCATGGCCTCGATCGACTGCAATAGCTCCTGAATCGCCTGATCGCGCTGCTGCGTTTCGATCCGCTGGGTTTCAATTGCCTGCTGCTGCTCCGAAAGCTGAAGTTTGAGTCGGGCGATCGCCTGCTGCTGCACCTGAGAAAATTCTTCGGTGATAGCAAGCTGTTTTTCAAGAATGCTTTGCTCCTGCACCTGGATTCTGACTTCATCCAGATAGGCGAGTGCCTGATCGAGAGCTTGCTCCAGGTGATGGATGCGAGTTGTCCGCTCTTGATCGAGGTCTCGCGCCTGCTCCAGCTCATTCAGCAATGCCTGATAGTCCGCAGCCGTGATCGACAACCCCGACTCTGCCAAACTGGTGGATTCGGATGAAATCGTCTCTGCTGGCATCGCGGAAGGATGAGGTATCATGCTGCGATCGTGTAGCGCATCGGACTGGGACACTCCCAACCTCCAGGGAATCACGCAGGAAAGAATCCGGTCAATATCCGTCTAAAAGACGCTGCCAACAGTCTACCGGATGAATTCCAAAGTGGCACTTTTCCAATCTAAATTTCTTGAACTGCCACTCTTGGAGAATGTTTGATTCAGGATTAGGGGTTCTGAATCGCCCCTAAATTTCCATTCGTCAGAGACTGATAAGCCAGGGACTTTAAAACCTAATCTGGAAGAGGTTCTGTCAGGAAAAAGAGAGCTTAAGCAGCAGGCTTAAGCAACACTTACTTTCAGGTCAAACCACTTGTCCAGCACAAGCCCGGGCTTAGGATTGAGGCTGACACAGATCCGGTGGTAGTGAGTTTGCCGAAGTAGAGTTTAGCGACCAGCGGTAATCGATCGGCAGATTGGCTCGCTGGCAGCTCTCTTCGAGGTGCTTTTGCTGAGACAAGGCTTTTCGCAAAGTGATGATTAGCTCATGCACTTGCTCCTGCTGGGGAGATTGATATCCAACTGCTTGCATAGTTTGACGTTCAAGCAGTTGGAGCAATAACTCGTAGTGGATATGCGAAGGAAGAGGAATAGGCTCCATGCAACCTGGGGATTAGGAATTGTAAAAAAGCTGCAACATGAATTAAGTATGCACTTAAATCTTTAAACCTGCGAGTAAATCGCTCGCTCAGCGGCGCGAATTTACCAAAATCGCTTCAACGGCTTGCTGAAGATCGGGCTGCTTGACTAGCGATTCTCCGATTAAGACTGCCCCTGCACCTGCCTGACGAACTCGCTCTAGTTCCGCTGAAGTATGCAGCCCGGACTCGCTGACTATTAGGATTTCACGCGCTCGAATTTCCTCGCTCCGTGCCGCTAGCAAATCTTCAGTCGTTTGCAGATCTACCGTGAAATTCTCCAGGTTGCGGTTGTTGATCCCCACCAGCGTCGCTCCTTCCAAAGCCAGGACGCGATCGAGTTCCGCCAGGGTATGCACTTCGATCAGAGCGGTCATGCCCAGAACTCGCGCAATTTTCAGGAAATACTGCAAGTCTTTGTCCGGCAAAATTGCTGCAATCAGCAGGATGGCATCAGCTCCGTTGTGTCGCGCCAGGTAGATTTGATAGGGATAAATGATGAAATCCTTACAAATCAACGGAAGATCGATCGCTTCTCGGATTTGCTTTAGATTCTCGAAGCTGCCCTGAAAGAATTTTTCGTCGGTTAGCACCGAGATACAAGCAGCTCCTCCTTGAGCGTAAGATTGGGCGATCGCCACTGGATCAAAATCTTCCCGCAGTATGCCTTTACTAGGAGAAGCCTTCTTCACTTCCGCGATCAGGGCAGGATGACTGGGAGCTGACTTGAGTGCAGCCAGAAAATCCCGGACAGGCGGCGCAGTTTTTGCCTGTTGCTGAAGCTCGATCAGGGGCAGACGCTCCCGCATTTTATCGACTTCTTTTTCTTTCTGCCAAACGATCTCTTCAAGAATATGGCGCGGCTCCGCATCTTGAAGCTGAGCTTGATAGCGGACAAACTCGACAGCGATCGTGGGGTTAGGTTGGCGGCGACGGATTTGCATTGAAGGGAGTCGGTGAGGGGGTGTATGGGTGAGGGAAGGGTGAGGTAAGGGGTAAAAAATGGGCAGTAAAGAAGTGGGCAGTAAAGAAGTGGGCAGATGAAAGAAGCAGGGGGTAAAGGGTGATGAAATAAAGGCAGTCAAGGGAGCCAGGATAAAGAAGTAGGGAGCAGAATTGCCTCAGGAATCCAGCTTCCCCTCATCCACCGAGCCACCTACTTACTCCCTCACTGCCCCAATCCCTTCATCAATGCGCGACAACTGCCCGCTTATACGCCTCATCTAGCACTTCAGATAGCGTGGGATGGGTGTGAACAGTAAAGGCGAGGTCTTTGATCGATCGCCTTTCTGCGATCGCGTTGGCGGCTTCCTGAATCAGGTCAGAGGCGTGGAGTCCCAGGATGTGAACGCCCAGCACTTCTCCCGTATCTTCGCGGTAAATCACTTTTGCTATTCCATCAGTTTCGCCCTCGGCGATCGCTTTCGAGTTGCCTTTGAAGTACGACCGTGTCGTTGCCACTTTGAAGCCTTCGGCTTTGGCAAGTTCCTGGGCGGCGGGTTCGGTGAGCCCGACAAAGCTGACTTCGGGATGGGTAAAGGCGGCGGCTGGAATGCTGCGATAGTCCACGATGCGCGACCGACCGCAGATGTTTTCAACGGCGATAATGCCCTGCGCCGAAGCCGCATGAGCTAGCATCATTTTTCCAGTGGCATCGCCGATCGCCCAGAGATGGGGCGCAGGCTGACCGTCTACAAGAACTTCTAAGCGATCGTTCACGGGGATAAAGCCTCGGCGATCGAGTTCAACGCTGACAGCTTCCAACCCCAAATTTTGGGTGGCAGGGATGCGTCCGGTTGCAACGAGGCAAGCATCGACTTCCAGCACGTCAACGACTTCTTTGGTTTTCGCGTCTGCAAGTTCGATGACTACGGGCGAACCGGGGATCACTCGCTTTGCCAAGGTGCTGACTTTGGTTTCGATATCACGAGGGGCAATCAAAACGCGCTGTGCCTGCTTCGCAATGTCGGGATCAAAACCAGGCATCAGCTGATCGAGGGCTTCAATCATCGTCACTTCGCTGCCTAGCGCAGTATAAATATCAGCAAACTCCAGACCGATATAGCCACTGCCGATAATCGCGATCCAGTTAGGCAGGGATTCGAGCCTAACACCGTCATCGCTGGTAAAGACTGTTTTATTATCAATCTCGATTCCTGGCGGCACAAACGGCACAGAGCCCGGCGAGAGAATAATGTCTTTGGCGGTAATCGTCTTTTCGCCTGTGCTGGAGGTCACTGTGACTTTTTGCGGACCTGCAATTCGACCGCGCCCGCGAATCGTTTCAACCTTCAGCCGCTTCAGGCTATTCGTCAGGTCATCTCGAATTTTTGCAACCAGATTGTTGGCATGGGCGGCGATCGACTCCCGCTCGAATGAAACTTGTTGAACCTGAATTCCGAATGCTTTCAGGTGATGAGCATTTCGCAGCTCCCGCACTCGCCCAGAAGCTGCCAGTAGTGCCTTTGAAGGAATACAGCCGCGGTTGACGCAGGTTCCCCCCATATCTTCTGCTTCAATAATGGCAGTCTTTAGCCCACAGCTTACGGCATGCAGCGCGGCTCCATGTCCACCTACGCCCGCCCCAATAATCACTAAATCGTAGTCGAATTCGTGACTCACTTCGCTCTTCCTCTGCAATGCTCAGTCTTCCATTTTCGGTGTTGAAGGGACGATTAGACAACTGTTTACCTAATTTACCTCAGCGATTTCGATGTTTTATGCAAGAGTCAGGCTTTTGCACGGTGAAAAGATCCGTAATCCTACGTGGCAGGGTGCGATCGGATCAGCAGCTTCTGGACGAATTCTAGGAATACGTTTTCAAAAACCATCAGCGATCGACAGAGATAGTTTCAATGACTTCCGAATATCTTTACCAGAAGACAATTGAAGGGTTCCTCGGCTCTCTCAATCGCCTGGGAAACAGCAGTTGGGGGAACAGCAGTCGGCTCGATTGTCAGTTTCACCCCAGGCAAGTGCGCCAAGGGCTTCTCAAGATACCCAGTCTGCTTCTTTGCTGAGCGAAAAAGAAACTCAAATTCTCGAAGAGGCGGTTGCAGATATAGAGCAGACCGTGAAAAAGCAGCCGAAATTGCTTTGAAGCAGCCTTCGAAATCGAATCCTCATCTCAGCCTTTCTAATCCTCGGTTTGCTACTCTCGCTTGAGTTCTCGCTGGCGACGTGCTTCATACAAAATCAAAGCGGCGGAGATTGCCACGTTCAGCGACTCTACGCCTGGCACAAGCGGAATTTGTATTGCTACCTCTGCAAATGCCGCGATATCTGGCGACAGTCCGGCTCCCTCGTTGCCCAGCAGAATCAGACTGGGTAGGGTCAGGTCAATTTCCCAGTAAGTGAGGGTAGCAGTCGGCAGGGTGGCAACAATCTGAACCCCGTGACGCTGAAACTGAATCAGGTCGGATTTGAGATCGGGCGTAACAGTCATGGGCAGGCGAAACCACTGCCCAGCAGTTGCTCGCAGCACTTTGGGATGATCTAGATCCACACTGTCGGCGGTCAGCCATAGCCCTTCTGCCCCTGCAGCGGCTGCCGTGCGAATAATCGTTCCCAGATTACCTGGGTCTTGCAGCTTGTCCAGAGCGATCGCTAGCCGCAGATCATAGCCGATTGGCGTAAGAGTATTTCGCCGCACCGTTGCCACAACGCCATCGGGATTCACAGTCGTGGCGATTGCCTGCAACACTTCTTCGCTGACTAACTCCGAGCGATCGGCTTGCTCACTCACCTGTTGCCAGAGTTGTGGATGAGCCGCCTGCCACTCAGGAGTACAGCACACGACGACTAGCTCAGCATGGGTCGCACAGGCTTCTTCAAGCAGATGGGTTCCTTCGAGCAAAAACACCTGCTGTTCTCGTCGCTCTTTTGCCCGGTGCAGTTTCCGAAGTTGCTTGACGAGAGGATTTTGCAAACTGGTCAGCATTTTGGGGCTTCTACTTCGCCTTGGTCGGCTGCTTGCAGAGAATTGCAGTATCGATCAGGCTATCATTTTCGCTCTGGAGTGGACTGGGAATAGGCGAAATTTGTGGTGGCTATCGCGGCTGAAGGACGAGGTGCAGGATTTCTACCCCGTCGTGCTTCAATTCATCCTATCGATTCATCCGATCGATAGGAGTGGATGTACAGCAACAGCCCCTACAATAAAGCATTAGGAAATCACTAATTCAGAGAAGCCAGCCCGGAGCAGGTTTCTCCAGGCTTGATCGCTTCAAGGCTAATTTTTTCCAGTTGGCTTATTCAGGCTCAAGATTCGCTTGAATTTAGCTTGAGCTTATTCTGGCTTAAAATGCGGAACCCGGGACTTGAACCCGGAAGTCTTTGCAGACACTAGAACCTGAATCTAGCGCGTCTACCAATTCCGCCAGTTCCGCACGTTTCTTCGACCTCGCCTGTTCCTTGCAGACTTTCTGCTCGGTTCGGCGAACGGTTTAGCCTGCTGTGTGTCGCATCTCAACCGCGATTTCTAATCTTGCCTTAAAGTCTTTCATTCGTCAACTGGTTCGGCAATTATTTTTGAAACGGACGAGTTCTGCAAACCTACGCTATACAAATCTGCGGCTCACCTTTACACTCGTTCTGGACATTTTGAAACTTTCCGCTAGAATCATTACCAAATTTATTTCGTTTCTAGGTAACTTAGTTGCCAACCCCATTCGCTTATTTGGAGGACAGAGCCATTACTTCCACTCTTAGCCTATCGAGCCAATCTGCTCTACCCGAAGAAGACAAATCGATGCTGCAAATTTTGGGAGGGCACTCTCTTTCCGGAGAGGTCAGCATCAGTGGTGCGAAGAACTCTGCCCTTGTGATCATGGCAGGTGCGCTGCTTTGTTCAGGTGATTGTCGCCTTCGCAACGTTCCGTCTTTGATCGATGTCAGGCGGATGGGCGAAATTTTGTCTGCTCTGGGAGTAAAATTGGAGCGGCAGGGCAACGTGCTGGACATTAATGCCAGCCAGTTTGAAGTGACTAAAGCTCCCTATGAGCTGGTCAGTCAGCTTCGCGCCAGCTTTTTTATCGTGGGTCCGATGCTGGCGAGGTTGGGTGTCGCGAGAGTGCCGTTGCCGGGGGGATGTGCGATCGGGGCGCGTCCGGTCGATTTGCACGTTCGAGGTTTGCAGGCAATGGGAGCCGATGTGCAGATTGAGCATGGCACCGTTCATGCCCACATCAAGGGCGGCAAAAAACGGCTTCAGGGCGCAAGAATTTACCTCGACTGTCCCAGTGTGGGCGCGACTGAAACCCTGATGATGGCGGCAACCCTGGCAGAAGGGGAAACGATTCTGGAAAATGCGGCTCAGGAACCCGAAGTGACTGATTTGGCGAACTTTTGCCGATCGATGGGAGCCAACATTCAGGGCGCGGGAACCAATACAATCGTGATTTCAGGCGTTCCCCAGCTTCATTCGACCGATTACCCAATCATCCCCGATCGCATTGAAGCTGGAACCTTTTTGGTGGCGGGTGCGATTACTCGATCGGAAATCAGCCTGTTCCCGATCGTGCCGGATCACCTGACGGCGGTGGTGGCGAAGCTGAAAGAAATTGGCGTGAAGGTGGTGCTAGAGGCTCCCGATCGGATGCGGGTAATTCCGACGCAGCAGCATCGGGCGACCGATATTGAAACGATGCCTTTTCCCGGCTTTCCGACGGATATGCAGGCGCAGTTCATGGCACTCCTGACCCTGAGCGACGGCAATAGCATTATCACCGAAACGGTGTTTGAAAACCGTCTGCGCCATGTCGCTGAGCTGAACCGGATGGGGGCTGATATTCGGGTGAAGGGCAATATTGCGATCGTGCGGGGAGTTCCCCTGCTGTCGGGTGCGCCCGTGGTGGCAACGGATTTGCGGGCTTCAGCTGCGCTGGTGCTGGCAGGGCTGGCGGCAAATGGAACGACTACGATTCAAGGGCTGCATCACCTCGATCGCGGCTACGACAACCTGGAAGGCAAGCTCAAAGGGTTGGGCGCAAAGCTGGAACGAATCAAGGGCGATTCAACCGAGGCGATCGCGTTGCTGAGTCCTGCTCCCGTGGGTTAATCAAACCTGCGTGAAGTTAATCCTTGTGGTAAGGGTGGGCAATGCTCACCTTTTTTAGTCAGATTTTAGTCAGAATTTTTAGAAGAATGCCGATCGGAAGAGTGATAAATTCTAAAGGCTGATCGAAGGAGGAGATTTGAAGCGTTTTTGAGATCCTGCATTGCCCGCTAAATCCCCCTTTATAGGCGACTTGGAGATCCTAAAGTGAGCTAGGTTCCTCGCAGCGCAGGAAAACTAGAGAGACAAACATAATTTTAACTATCCTCCTGAACAGCTCACCCTGCTGCACCTGTGTTTTTCACTGCTGTTATTCATGCAAACCTATAAACTGCTGGCTCCTGCCAAAATTAATTTGTATTTAGAGATCATTGGCGATCGTCCCGATGGGTTTCACGAGCTAGCCATGATTTTGCAGAGCGTTGACCTTGCCGATCGACTAACGCTGCGGGCGAACGGAACCGAGCGAATTCAGGTATTGTGCAGCAATGCAGAAGTCCCATCGGATCAAAGCAATCTGGCATATCGGGCAGGAGCTTTGATGGCGCAGCAGTTTCCAGAGCAGTTTCAAAGATTTGGCGGCGTGGAGATTACGCTGGAGAAGAATATTCCGATCGGGGCGGGGCTGGCGGGTGGTTCTGCTGATGCTGCTGCCGTCATCGTTGGCATTGACCTGCTGTGGAATTTGGGACTGACGCGAGTGGAACTTCAGGAACTTGCCGCCCGCCTCGGATCAGATATTCCCTTTTGCGTCATGGGTGGCACGGCGCTCGCCACAGGTCGGGGAGAGCAACTTGCCCCTTTGACCAGTCCCGATCCGCTTTATGCAGTGCTGGCGAAGTATCAAGATTTGCCTGTTTCCACCGTTTGGGCCTATCAGACTTACCGCAAACAGTTTCAGCATACCTACGCACCCGATCGCGAAACGCTGTTAGGACGCAGAAAGAGCGTGCATTCAAGTGAGCTGGTTGCGGCGATTACTCAGCGCAACAGTCAGCAGATCGGGCAGCTTTTGCATAACGATCTGGAGAAAGTCGTTTTGCCTGCCTATCCGCAGGTAGCAGATCTGCGCCGAGTGATGGGCGAACTGGGGACGCTGGGTGTGATGATGTCTGGCTCTGGTTCCACGGTGTTTGCTCTAGTGGGCTCTCAGGCTGAAGCTGATCGAGTGAAGCAAGCTCTGCGCGATCGAATTCCTGATCCGAATCTCGGCATCTGGACAACTCGTTTGATCGGACAGGGAATTCAAGTGCTGCAATAGAATTCATTCCAGCGTTCATTCCATAAGATAAGGAAAGGAGGCTGAGTTCAATCTGCCCTCGCCTTTATTTTCTGGAGATATTGTTATGACCGAGCCAACCCCTCAACCGTCTGGACAAAGCGCGGTAGAAAGCAGTTCCCCTTCTAAGCTAAATAAAACAACCG
Source organism: Cyanobacteria bacterium FACHB-502 (assembly GCA_014695325.1). Taxonomy (GTDB): domain Bacteria; phylum Cyanobacteriota; class Cyanobacteriia; order Elainellales; family Elainellaceae; genus Leptolyngbya_A. The sequence goes on from JACJNZ010000048.1 coordinate 189,658, forward strand.
ACAGTTCAGGCTATGTACCGCCGACGCCCCTGCGCTGCTTTACCGGATCGGCGATCGCCGCAGGATTTGCCTATGTGCTGTATCTGCTCACGCAATCGATTGTTTCCTCGTTTGCGGCAAAGCCGCTTTCTTCTACAAATATGCTGGCAGCCCGAATCGGAGCAGCCGTAAGAACGCTTGTGGTCGGCATTAGCACCATGGGAACCGGAATCTTTGTGATCGCGGCGATCGGGCTGCTGGCGTTGGGGATTCAGCTTGTGTTTAAGCAGCTTCGGCAAACTGGCGATGCGAATTAAAGTGATTAACGGAAACACCTTTGAGCCCATGACGCGGGGCATTGATGAATCGGCTCAGGCAGTCCGCTCGCCTCAGACGGAAATTATCACCACGCAGCCGAAGGCGGGTCCAGAGTCGATCGAGGGCTATTACGACGAGTATCTAGCGATTCCCGGCATTTTGGAAGAAGTGATTTTGTCGGGCGATGAAATTGATGCGTTTGTGATTGCTTGCTGGGGTGATCCGGGGGTGGAAGCGGCGCGAGAGCTGACGACTAAGCCCGTGGTTGGCATTGCGGAGGCAAGTATGTATGTGGCGAATATGGTGGCGGCTCGCTGGGGCGTAGTGACGACGATGCACCGCGCCCTCGACATGATCGAGAAAACAATTCATCGGGCTGGGTTTTCCCACCGCTGTGTTTCGATTCGCACCACAGGCTTATCGGTAATCGAAACCGAAACGGCTCGTCAGGCCACGATCGCTGCTCTGGAAACTGCCGGACGGTTAGCCATTACCGAAGACAAAGCTGAAGCTCTCTGTCTAGGCTGTGCCGGAATGAGCGGACTCGATAAAGCACTGGAAGAGCGGCTCGAAATTCCCATTATTGATGCGGTGGCGGCAGCCGTCAAAATGGCAGAGGCGATCGTTGGTCTTCAGAAACAAACCAGCAAGGCTCTGACGTATCAGCGTCCTGAATCGAAGCGCATTAAAGGCTTCCCGGACTATATGCAGTTTTGAGGGATAGGGCTTGCCAGACTTCCTGAGGGCTTGACCAGTGCTGCGATCGCCTGGGTAAGCGTTTCTAGGGCAAGCGGTTTGGCAAGGTGTTGCTGAAATCCTGCGGCAAGTGCCTGCTGCTGATCTGTATCGCTGGCGTAAGCACTCAACGCGATTCCCGGAAGATTGCTGCTCTGACGATCGGGCAGTGTCCGAAGCCGGCGCATCAGGGTATAGCCGTCCATTCCGGGCATCCCAATGTCGCTGATCAAGACATCAAAGCTCAATCGCTCCAGTGCCGCTAACGCTTCTAGGGCAGAGCTGACCGGAGTAACGCAAAGCTGCTGCTGTTCGAGCAGATAGGCAATCAATGCTTGAGTATCGACATCGTCATCCACCAGGAGGACTCGCACTCCTTGTAGATTGGGTGCGGTTTGCCCGCTGGGTTGACGATCGTTTGCCCGCTCAGCCATTAGCATCAGGGGCAAATAAATCGAGAAGGTTGTCCCTTGTCCTTCGCCTGCACTTTCCACAGAAATCGTGCCGCCGTGCGCTTCGACCAACTGGCGGACGATCGCTAGCCCTAAGCCTAAGCCGCCAAATTGCCGGGTCGTTGAACTGTCTTGCTGCCGAAAATGCTCAAATACGTGGGGCAAAAACTTAGGGCTAATGCCTTTTCCGGTATCCGCAACCTGAATCCGGACGAAGGGAATTTGACAGGTGGGTGGTTTTTGCTCTAGGGACTCCAGAGGAGAAGGGAGGGAGTCAGGGGAGCTAGGGGAGGATGGAGCCAGCAGGGCATGGGGTTCTGAGGCAGCAAGTTCTGATGGAACCGACAGCCGCACGGTGACTTTTCCGCCCTGGGGTGTGAACTTAATGGCGTTACTAAGCAGATTCCACATCACCTGCTGCAGTCTGCCCGTGTCCCCAAATACACGCTGTATCGGCGCATCAAACTGCGTTGTGAGCTGAATTGCCTTCGCTTCGGCAGCAAGCCGTACGGTTTCGAGAGCGGCGGCGATCGGGTCAGCTAAATCAACAGGCGTCATTTCCAGTACCAGCTTGCCGCGCAAGATTCGCGAAATGTCGAGCAGGTCATCAATGAGCTGTGCCTGAAGCTTGACATTGCGTTCGATCGCCTCCAGCCCTTGCTGCACTTTATCTGGACTGAGTTGTCGATTTTGCAGCAGCTTCGACCAGCCTAGAATCGGGTTCAGGGGCGTTCTCAGTTCGTGAGACAGCACGGCTAAGAATTCATCTTTGATTCGGTTTGCCTGTTCTGCCTGAGCACGGGCAGTTTGCTCTTGTTGCAGAAGGCCATAGCTCTGCTCGGCGAAGCGTTCGCGCTCTAGGTCGATCTGCTTGCGATCGGTGATGTCAGTCGCGATGCTGCAAACGGCGTAGGGTATACCATCCACATTGACCAAGGGAAATTTCACCGAGAGGTAAGTGTGCACACCGTCCGGCAGGTAGAGCCTTTCTTCAAACTTGAGCGGCGTTCCGGCTTCTAAAACATCGCGATCGTGTGACCAGAACAAATCAGTGGCTTCCGACTCACGCCCTGCATCGTTGGTTTGACCCTGCTGCGCCTGGGTCTGCTGACAAAGCATTTCATACTGGCGGTTGACCAGCAAATACCGCCCCTCGGTATCTTTGAGATAAATTACCGCTTCGGACTGATTTAGAATTGCCTGAAGCCGCTGTTCGCTCTCCTGGAGGGAGGCTTCTGCCTGCTTGCGATCGGTGATATCGGTATTCGTGCCGTACCATTTCACGATTTGACCCTGCTGATTTCGTAGCGGACGCGCCTGTCCTAAAATCCAGCAATATTCTCCGTTGGCTGCCCGTAGTCTTGCCTCTGCCTGGTACTCCGTGCCCATTTTTACTGAGGCAGCCCACGTCTGGGTAATTTGTGCTAAATCATCTGGATGCACAATTTCTGTCCAGCCGTCATTCTGGAGCTGTTCGACCGCCTTCCCAGTGAACTCACACCATCGCTGGTTGTAGTAATCAATGTGACCGTCAGGGGTTGCTGTCCATACCTGCTGTGGAATGGTTTCTGTGATCAGCCGGAGCTGATCTTCCCGCTGTTTCAGGGCTGCACCCGATCGCTGCCGTTCGATCGCAACACCTGCCAAGTGAGAGGCGATCGTGATTAACCGCTGTTCAGTAGCATCCGGCTGGCGTGGCGTGCGGTAATAAAGGGCAAATGTACCTAACACTCTGCCTTGGCTGTCCAGAATTGGGGTAGACCAGCAGGCTTTCAGATTGTACTGCTGAAGCAGCATCCGACTTGCCGCCCAGCGATCCTCAGCATCAATATCAGAAACAATTACTGCCTGATGGGTATGGGCAACTGTGCCGCAAATGGTGTCGATCGAGTTGCCCAAAACTCCGTCAGCAAGGTCATAGCAGAGGCTTTGTGGCAAACTAGGGCTGGCAGCCATATAGAGTTTATTGGTCGTGTCATCCAGCAGCAAAATCGAGCAAATTGCTTCATTCGACTGGGTTTCGATCAATTGCGCCAAGGTTTCTAGCACTTCACTCAGACAGGCACCCGCTGTAATAAGCTCCAGGATGTAATTTTGCGTTGCCAGGAGCACTTCACTGCGGCTGCGATCGGTAATATTTTGAGTCAGCACCATTCCTGCAAAAATTTCACCTTGTTCGTTGTGAATTGGAACAGTGTGTACCTCATAAATCTGATCCTGAAACGGCATTTCGTACGCCATTGACTGCCCTGCTAGCGTTGCCCGATAGTAGGGTTCGATCGCCGCACAAACGTCAGGCGGAAAGGCTGCCGATAGCGTTTTGCCAACCAGGTTTGAGCGATCGAGGTTCACTTGTTTGAGTCCATCGCCTTCGACCAGCAGATAGCGTAAATCGCGATCAAAAAGGAGAACAGCTCCATTGGGAATGTGCTGTGCCAGTGTTCGATAAAGGGCTTCTCGCTCCGTCAGAGCTGCATTTGCCTGCTGGAGCTGGTCAGTTCGTTCCGCAACGCGCCGTTCTAGCTCCTGGTTTGCCTGCTGGAGTGCCGCTTCTAACGCTTTCCGCTCGTCAAGTGCCAGCACCCATCGCTCCTCACGCTGACGCAACTCAGTTTCTGCCCGCTGATATTGGCTGATATCCTGCCCCACGATGTAGACCAACTGCTGTTCGACCATGGGAGTCATTTGCCAGGCAAACCAGCGATCGCTTACCGTTTCTCCTACGGAATGATTGAGGCTGCCCTGATTCCCCAGGCGGCTCTCGATTTGCCCTGCCCCTCCAGATTGAATCAATGCCTGCCACTGCTCTAGCACAGTCGCCCGATCGCTTGGGTGAATGAGGTCAAACCAGGAGGAAGTAATTTCTAACTGGAAGTTTTTGAACAGGTTGCGAAAAGCAGGGTTAATCTGCTGCAAACTACCATCAAATCTGATGATTGCTAGAGGGTTACCCGCATAGGTAAAAAACTGCTCGATTTCCCCCTCAGGTAACGGCGAAGCAATTGGCTCTGTAGCACCACTGTGCCTTTTGTCGCTTGACGGTTGAGGAAAAGGAGAGAACAGACCCATTGGAAACAGCAACGACTCCTGAGTATCCATAGGAATTTAAAAAAGGAAAATAAAACGGATGCAACGATAAAAACTTGTTTCGATCGGGCTTAGATTTATCGCGTTACTGAATTCGGATATTTTGATTGACAGAAGTAGCAGCTTAATAACTTCCTCATGTCAAAATCATCAGACCTAAAGTTCCGAACTCAAAAAAATCTGCTTTGAATCCTGGCGTTCATTGCTCCTAACTGGATTAATTTTCTAAAAAACTGCTAATTGTTTATAACAAACAGGTCTTTTCAGGAACGGGTTGTATTGCCCACTCCTGACGTTTGAACTGGCGTTCGATCGAACTGTTTGATCAACCAGATTGAGCTGTTTTACTCATCACTTATCCTTTGCAACAAATTCTTTGCAAAGAAGGCTGAGAAATGCCGCTTTTAAGGGTAGAAATCAGACCGAAAAGGAATTGAGGAGAAATGCCGACTGAACTTATAACCCTGGAACTACTACCCTGGAAATATCTTAACTCCTACCTGAAGAGAGAAGCTGATTTAGCGTCTTGCACTCCGGCTTTAGGGAATTTTTTGTAGGCTGACGATCGAAGCCAACGATTGAAAAGCTCTCCAGAACTTCGATTTGCCCGTATTGCTTAATGGATTAAATTACTTGACGAATCATTGCCAGAGGTAAACTAACCAGACAAGTTATATTCGCTTCACCCTGCCAGGTCTTTTCACGCGCCTCCATACGCTCCAGGATTCAGTCACTTGCCGAGCGCAGTTATGTTGAGAAGGATATACCGTGAGAAAAGACAAAAAAATTGCCTGACCCTATAAGCCCCCAAGGTCAGGCAGTCTCACCTGTAAGGACGCGCTTTAACCAGAAGAACCTGTACAACCAAATTGCCCCCTAGTTGTTCAGTTTTTCTGAGTGCGTTCTCCAGAAGTGAATTCATTGTGTCTTTTCCCCACGCCTTATCACGTCGAGACAAGTACGGAAGTTATACGAGAAACGGCGGCTCGACGAATCAGAAATCCGTAAATTTACCTTTTGCACTGAACTCTTTCCGGCTTAATAGGTTTTGAGGTTCGTGGGGTGGAGGAAGTTGAGGGGAAGTTGAGGGGGAAGCGGGCAGATCAGGAGTAGATTAGGGGCAAATCAAACAGACTGATGCTAGGCTCAGAGCAGTGATTCCGTCATTTTCCGGTTAACCGATCGCATCTTCAGGCTATGTTGATTCCTTTAACGCGCAAGAAATTTGAGGAACTGATTCCAATCTTTGCTACCGGAGGACAGTACAAGTATTACTGGGGCAAACCTTCAGACTTTTTGCGGCGATTTCTGTTTTCGCTGACGGCGGTGGTGGCGATCGTTCTAATTGAATTTCTTCTGGGCGGGGCGTTTCGGAATATCTTTTTCATGCTTGGTTTTGCGACAGCGTTTTACTGGCTGTGGTCGCCCATCTTTTTTTCCACGCAGCGAAATCTGGCTTGTCGGCGATATAAATATAGCGGCTTTTTGCAGGCAGAAGTCCTGGATGTGTTTTTTAGCGAAGAACTGATCGGCACAGAAGAAACTGTGAATAAGCGCGGCGATCTGGTAGTGATTGAAAACCGGGAACGCTGCCTCAACTTGGAGATTGGTGACGATAGCGGCTTTGGTACAAAAATTCAGGTGCCGCTTCAGCGTGAACATCGGGGCATTCGTCCGGGCGATCGCGCAGCTCTGGTAGTGATGTCCGATCGGCGCGATCTCAGCCTGATCTCCAAAATTTCAGATGTCTATTTGCTTGACTATGACCTCTGGGTGTCTGACTATCCCTATTTGCAGCGGCAAATTTTTGCTGAACTCTGTCAGCGCATGGAGCGGTCAGCGCAGGACTTTGACGATTCCTTCCAGGAGCGGCGCAGCGATCGATTTGATCAGCGATACGACGATTATTCTGGGGAACTGGGCAACCAAAATGACGATCGATACGGCGATCGACTTGCAAACAACGAGCCATACGATCGTTTTGACGACCCTGGAGCCAGAACGGAGCGTTACCGAAATCGCTCTCGCGGCAATCGTGCTAACCCTGATCGGCAGTCTCGTCGCTCCCCGCGCAGGCCTCCGCTCCAGCTTGATTCCTATCCTGATGATCTGCGAGACAATTAGCCTTAGTTCGGCTTTAGTTCATTCGCCTCGCTGATTTAATTGTCCTTACCGTATGCCTGCCACGCCAGGTCAACTAAGCTATTGACGATCGCCGCCGCAACCACTGCACTTCCCTTGCGTCCTTGAATGTGGATATAGGGCACGAGCGAATCTTTTAACCGCTCCACTGCCTTGCCCACCCCCACAAATCCGGCAGGCGTACCAATCACCAGGGCGGGCTTGATTTCTTCGGTTTCGATTAATTTCACTAGCTCAATTAGGGCGGTTTGTTCCTGTCCAATGACAAAAATGCCCTCTGGGTAGCGATGTGCCAGCGTTTCGATACCCCAGGCAACGCGGGTTTTTTCGCGCTGTGGACGAGTGAGTGCATCCATGCTGCAATAAACTGGATTGGAAAACGTGCTTTGAATAAGCGGCGCGATTCCGACCTGCACCATTGGCACATCGACCACGATCGTACTGCGGGCAGCGAGGGCAGCAGCTCCGGCTTGTAGAGCTTGATCTGAAAAGCGAATCAACGACTTGTACTCGAAGTCAGCCGTTGCGTAAATAATCCGACGTACAATCTCATATTCCGAAGGTGAAAAGGAATGCTCACCGATTTCGGTATCAATGATTCTGAGACTTTCAGCATCGGTGATATGCCACTCCATCACTACCCCGAAAATGCAGACGACTGATGCAGGCGGAATGAGCAGATTGCGATCGAAAAAGCGATCGAGACATTTGCATTAGACCGCAGACCTGCTAGATCATACGCGGAATTCAGTCTGCTGTCCAAGCTTAAAGGAGTGATTCAATGGGCAGCGGGAAGCAGTTTCCCCTTGAGAGTCATTGAGCAACATCAGGTTTCAGAGGTTGAAGATGAATTACGAAGCATGGGGGACAGGTATGCAACCAGCGCGCCCAGCATAAATCCGGCAATGTTGCGGAAGAGAGGGAGCCAGTCTGAAGTCCGGGTCACAACAGGTCCAATGCCAAAGGCAATAAATAAAATGCCCCAAAGCGGTGAAAAAATCAGTGCCCACTGCCAGGAGAAGGCTTGCTTTGAGCCACGCGGCTGAGCGGCAAAGCCAAACACCACGCCGCCAATCAGCGAAGTAATCAGGGTGAGAATCCACTGCTCTCGCGGAAGCCCCGGTACAACTTGGCAGCCCCCCTGCCGGATACAGGTTTTAATCGAGCCCAGCGCACCCAGAATCGAGGCATCTTCCCCGTTGTCTCGTACAAAGAACTGATTGCCGTAGCGCGTTTGCAGCTCGATCCAGAAAGTGCGTGGCATTAAATTAAAGAGATCATCTCCAACGCTGAAGTTGAGCAAATTGCCACCGCGCGGGTCAGCTACCAGCATCACGCTGTGGTTGTCCAGCCCCCAAAAGTCTTTGACAGCTCGCCCTGGTGTGCGATCGTACTGAGTTAATACCCGCAGTTTCCAGCCTGTCTCATCCTCAAACTGGGCTAAATCCTGCTCTAATGTCTCTTGCTGAGTCGTGGTGAGAGAGTCTGCCAGATCAATTACTGGGGTTTGATGATCAGGAAGCAGCTCAGGATTGTTGTAGGCGTGAGCGACAGGAGCGATCGACCAAGACAAAACCGTGATCAGCAGGGTTGCCAGAACGCTAAACAGAACTCGAACCGAATAATTTTTATCAGCTTGTTTGGACATTGACGCGATTTAGAAACGGGTTGAGATAGGGAAAGAAATGGACTGAAAAAGCCCTCTCAACGAGTTCGTACAGCAGAGCAAGCTAATGCGGCAGAGCAAGCTAATGCGGCAGAGCAAAAATGAGAGTGGTAACAGCCTGTTCTTAATATTTGTTTACTTTAATCTAATAATAATCATAGTAGGGGGCAAACCCAGTACCGTCAATGTTCTTTTTACGCTTCACCAATGGGAGCCGGAATGCCATCAGGACGCTATTCTCTAGTCCGTCCACAAGCTTCTCAACGAACAAAAGCCCCCGGCTGACCTGAACCGGGGGCTTCTCTGGAGTAAGGGGCACTTGCCTGATTGTGACGAAGGGTTAATCGAATGACACTCTAGCTAAAGGCAGATTCTCTTTGTTTCGAAGGGAAAAGCGCGATCGAAAAAGAAGAACGACAAAATCCCCCAACCTACAGGCTAGTCGGGGGTTAATGGATTCACTATTTCGTCCAAAGCATATCCTAAGAATGAAGAAAAGCTTAATCTCTCGCAGGATAGATCCTGTTCTAGGCATTCTTATATAAAGGCTTAGCTAGAAGCAGCTAGAAGCGTAACGGTTCAGCTTTGGTGCAAGTCAGGGACAAGAGCCGGGAAGACTGCTTACCTGACGGATAACATGGTTTCTGTTGATTTGCTTGCTGACTCACTGCGGACTTTGAAAATAGACTGCCGTACCTGTTGCCGTAATCAATAGCAGGCTACCTGCCTGATCGAGGCTAATCGTGCCTGTGTCTACTTTGATTCCAATCACGGCATTGGCTCCTAGCTGTTCTGCCCGTCTTGCCAGTTCGTCCAGGGCTTCTTGCTGTCCTCGCTCAAACACCCGCTCATAGCTGGCAGTGCGTCCGCCGATGATATCCCGAATTCCAGCAAAGAAATCGCGCAGTGCATTTGCACCGTAGACCACTTCTGCCGTTACAACTCCCAAATAGGACTGGACGATCGCGCCTTGAATGACATCGGTTGTTGATAGAATCATCTATTGGTTGTCCTCACATTGACAAGTTGATTCTAGATGAACTTTTTACCCTTGCGCCGCCCTACTCTATTCACTGTTGGCGTTTTGCTTTCGGCGAGTCTTGCTAGCGTACCCCCCCTGCTGACGATCGCCCAGCCTGGTCTGGCTCAAACGACCGCTGCGGATAACGACGAGCGGCTAAATCAGCTCTTTGAGCAAGGACAAAATCTGGTGCGGGCAGGCAACCTGTCCCAGGCGGTCGAGGTTTATCAGCAAGCCGCCACGCTCGCCCCAGACAATGCTCGAATTTTTTCGGCGATCGGTTTTCTTCAGGCGCGACAAAACAACTTTCAGGCAGCCGCAGAAGCCTATGAGAAGGCAATTTCTCTAGAATCAGACAACGCCGACTTCTACTATGCGCTGGGGTTCAGTCAGGCAAGCTTGGGCAACTATCAAAACGCGGCACAGTCTTATGAGCGCGCAACCCAGATCGATCGCAATAATGTCGATGCCTATCTGGGGCTAGGAATTGTGCTGGCACGTCAGGGCAATCTGGAAGGCGCGATCGCAGCCTATCAGCGGGTGCTGGCTCTGCGTCCTAACAATGCGCGCATTTATGAGTCGATCGGCTCTGCCTACCTACAAAAAGGAGACTATCAGGACGCACTTCAGGCACTTCAGCAGGCGGCTCGGTTGGATGCCCGTCGCGGCAGTATTCAGCTTAATCTGGGTGTCGCGCTGCTGAATCTGGGCAATACTCAGGCAGGCATGGATGCGCTGAAGCGGGCTTCAGATCTAGAGCCGCGCAACGGTGTGATCCGCATGCAGATTGCTGATGTTTATCAGGCACAGGGAAATGTTGAGCAGGCGATCGCCCTTTATCAGCAGGCAATCTCGGTGCAGCCCAATCTGAAAGAGGCTTATGTTGAACTGGGTCAGCTTTATCTGGAGCAGCAAAACTATTTGCTGGCGATCGTTACCTACCGGGAACTGACTGAACTCGTACCGCAGGATGCCGATGCGCATTTCTATCTAGGTCAAGCCCTTCAAGGACGAAACCGCGCTGATGAGGCGATCGTTGCATTTCGGCAAGCCCGCGACCTTTATGAGCAGCAAAATAACCGGGATGGTCTGGCTCAGGCAGAAGCCGCTCTGGAAAAATTGGGTCAGGGCTAGCGCGATGAACTCGTCCAAGTTCTGACTTTGGGTAACTGCCAGATCCTAGAGAAATATGGCATTCTTAAATCCATAATCTTCTTGGAGTCTTGCTCCAGCTTGTTCGGTTGCATTCTATGTTTCAAGCCCTCAGCCGAGTCCCACGCTTTATCACTTGGGGATTGGCGTTTCCACTTCTGTTTCTGAATGGTTGGCTGCTGCTGCTCGTGGTGCGAGAGCTGGAACCCCTTGTCAGCATTTTAATTTCAGCAACGGTGATCGCCTTCCTGCTCGATTATCCGATTCGGTTTCTAGCACAGCTCAATATGCCCAGAGGCATTTCGGTGACACTGGTTTTTCTAGTGTTCATCTTTTTGCTGATTACGCTGGGCTTTTTCCTGGGTCCGCTAATTCTGCGACAGGCAAACGAACTGCTGACACGCTTGCCGGAATGGATCGAGTCGGGTCGGCAGCAGCTCAACAGTCTGGAAACCTGGGCAGCCGAGCAGCAGCTCCCGATCGACATTCGGGAAAACGTGGTGCAGAATATTGCCCAGCTGGGCGATCGGCTCTCGCGCACCCTGCGGCTCTTGACCGGACAGCTCGTGAGTCTGGTATTTGGGGCGATCGGCAGCATTGTGAATGTGTTTTTGACGATCGTGTTTGCGGCGTTTCTGGTGCTGCGAGGGGAGAGTTTGTGGACGGGGCTACTGAGCTGGCTCCCGGCACAGTGGAATACACAGATTCGCGAATTTCTGCCGGACAACTTTGAGCGGTTTATCGTGGGTCAGGTAACGCTAGCAACGATTTTGAGCGTTGAGCAGACCACGACGCTGTTTATTCTGGGTGTGCCGCTCGCGCTGCTGTTTGGTGTGGTGATTGGAGCCTGTAGCCTAGTGCCCCTGGGTGGCGTAAGCAGCATTATCGTGGTGAGTCTGCTGCTTGCCCTGCAAAATTTCTGGCTTGGCGTCAAGGTGCTGCTGATTGCGCTGATCGTGCTGCAAATTAATGACAACGTAGTGGGTCCGCGCATTATTGGCGACATTACTGGGCTGAATCCTGTCTGGATGCTAATTTCGCTGTTTATTGGTTTGAAGATTGCAGGCGGTTTAGGGCTGATTATTTCCGTGCCGATCGCCAGCTTTATTAAGGAGACAGGCGATCGAATTCGAGCTTCTAAGTTTGATCCGTTAGCAACGGCTCCGCCCACGACGCTGTTGATAGATGCGCCAGAACAGCCCCTGCCAAAGAAATAAGAACAGGCATTGAGGCACAACGGCTAATTTTAGACTGGCTGCTTTCTAGACTTAAGATGACGGCGCGATCGAAAAGGAATTGCCGCAGCCACAGTTTTGCACTGCATTGGGATTGTGAAAGCGAAAGCCGCCGCCCATCAGGTCTTCGGTATAGTCCAGCGTCAGTCCTTTCAGGTATTGCAGGCTCTGGGAATCGATCACAATCTGCACTCCATCGCAGTGAATGATTTGATCCCCTGACTGCTGCTGCTTGTCCAGTTCCAGCACGTAATGCAAATCCGCACAGCCTCCTGCCTGAACGCTCAGCCGAAATAAAGGTTGAGCCTTGCTTGATTGTGCCTGGATGCGGTTTACTTCGGTCACTGCCGCCTGGCTCAGGTGAATCATAGTCTTTGCTATCTTCTTTTCGCGGTTTTTATCGTTCACTATCTTACTGCGATCGATTTTTTCTATTCACACTTTCTATTCATACGGAGTAAAGCGATCATTATTTTCCCTGTGCCAAGGAGAATTAGAAATCCTGCGTCAAGGAGAGCCAGAAATTCCGTGACGGTTTGCGAACATTAAAAAAAGGGGCTTACTGCCCCCAAGCCAACGTCTCAATTGTTTGAATTCGTCGAACGCCGATCGACAGAACTGCGAGATTCGTCTATTTTTCGCGGGCGTAGTCATCCTGAAAGCGAATGATGTCATCCTCGCCCAGGTACTCACCGTTTTGCACTTCGATCAGCACGAGGGGAATGACTCCGGGGTTTTCCAGGCGGTGCTGGGTGCAGGCAGGCACATAGGTGGACTGGTTGCAGAACACCAGCTTTTCTTCGTCACCGCAAATAACTCGCGCTGTGCCCGATACAACAATCCAGTGTTCACTACGGTGGTGGTGCATCTGTAGGCTGAGGCGATGTCCCGGTTTTACTTCAATGCGCTTGATCTTGTAGCCCTGCCCTTCTTCCAGAACCGTAAACGCTCCCCAAGGGCGAAGTTCTGTTGCTGCAATGCTGGGAGCATTTACAGGGCTGGTCAGACTCAGGGCTGCCGATTTAGTTGCTTCTTTGGCTTGAGCCACGACTTTTTTCCTCCAATGCTGACAAAGCTAAGTTGAATGCTTAACGGCTGGAAATTGATAGGGCTGGAATCTGTAGGGCTGGAAGTTGAGAGGGCAAGGATTTGTAGGAGTTGGGCGAGTAGGACTGACAAGAACAGACGAGGGAGCCAGTTTGCAGCTTTGGATGAGACGATCGATTCAAAACAGCGATCCAATCCTGAGGGCGAGTTTGAGCGGGGAGAGAACAAGCATGACGTGAATTGCCGTTCTGGAGTGAATATAGCAAAGTCATCTAAGCTGCCCCAAGACAATTGCCTCCAGTTCATTCAATTCACATACCCTCTTTACAATCTAAGCCGTCAGAGCCAGTCTGACTTTATGAAACTTTTTGCCGCAACCGAAGGATTACTTAGAACGCAAGCGGCTGCATTGCCAAACCTCGGCATAACTTCGGCACAGCTTCGGCATAACTACAGCCTAGGCTGCACAAATACGCCAATTCCGTTGTGGACCCGGGCAGCAGTGCTGGCAGGACGATCGATTAACTGACCTCCAAGATAAAGGGACGTTGAGCTACCTCCGTCTAAATTGAGGGCGTTCATTGCGCCAAGCTGCTGTGTGATCTGTGCAGTTTCTGCAAGGGTTGGACCCGCGCCCCCAATGCGGTTATGCACGGTGATGAGCATGAGTTTACCTGCCCCAGTCGTTGCAATCACGCTTCGAGAAGCAGCCTGCTGAATAAAGGCGGTTGAAAACTGCTCTGCTGTTGGATTCAGCACAATTTGCCCATCAAGCATGAGGACTGGACCACCCCCCAAAATTTGGCTGTAGCGGCTAAAGTTATCCGGCTGGACTGCCATCTCGATCTGGACAGAAGTTCCAGCTCTAAGGGCTTCCGAGGCAGTTCTATCCGATCGCACGACGAGCAAGTAACCGTCTGAAGGAATAGAAACCGGCGTTTGTCCGGCAAGACCCATTTGCTGCTGCCGCACGACTTGATTATTCTGCACCGTCATAACCACTTCGTTATTGAGGATTGGCGTATAGCTGGCTCCCCACTCTCGCGTATATCGGGCTGTGCCTGCATTGACAAAGCCACTGTTGAGCGATCGCAGCGTGATTCGATTGCCGTTGCCAGCAAGGAGGGTTTCCTGAATGCTGAGCTGTGCGATCGTGACATTGCCGTTTTCATCCCAGCCGATCGCGCCCCGATTCAGGATTGGACCCGACATCCAGCGCCCGTCTCGTCGAATTGCGCCCAAAGGCAATTGATTATTGCGGTTAAAAAATCCACCGTTAATAGCTGCGGCTGCCTGCGATCGCTGAGCCGTTGTCACCAAAGGCTGGGTGCCCTTCATGTCTGGATTGCCCCAGATTGGCTTGAGCTGCACTTCTGAACTGCGGGGATCAATTTCTAGCGCAACCACCGGAAAGCGATCGCCGCCCAAATTGACATACTGCTGAGCCCAGCGCATTCCCGGCGACCAGGCAATACTCTGCTCTTGCAGCGCATCGGCACGGATGTCAACCAGAATCCGGTTGGGATTATTCAGCGACCAGACCCTTGGACGGGCAGCATCAGCAAACCGGAGGCGGATCACGGTGCGATCGCCGCTGCTTGCCACATTCAATCCTCGGATATAGCTGCCCGGTCGCCCTGAAAACCCCCGCAGCAAGGCAGGCGCGATCGGGGCATCGAGAGTAATGACGGCTGCATTGCCTTCTTCGCTGATTTGCCAGGGCGTTGCCCGATCGAGATCAATCACAATGCGATCGCCCCAGGACTGCCGCCCCTGCCGGACAGACAAAATTTTTGCGGGCGGGGTGTTGATTTGCAGATTTGCCCCTGATATCTGCATCTCCCAGCCAAACTGTTGCGCCAGAGTCGAGATATTGAGATAGCGATATTGCTCGGTCAGCCAAGTGCTTAGCTTGAGCGGAGCCTGTGTGCCATCGGCAGTATTAGAAAACCACTCGATCGGCTGCTGAGTTTCGTCGTTGCTGCTCAGAAGATTGACGCCGAACCTGCGGGCTAAGGCAGCATCGCTGATGCCAATTTGCTGCTGTCGCTGGCTCCAAATCGCGTCGAGCGGACGACCATTGAGCGTGATCTGCCCGCCTTGACGAGTGAGCGGAACTGGAATGGTTGCCTGCGCCAGGGTGGGAACCCAGGCAGGACTGAGAAACGCTTTTTGAGGAATGGGCTGCTCAAAGGTATTAGCAATGACGCGCTGCCTTGTGAGGGCCAGGGACAGAGCAACGACCAGCAGGGGAGCGGTTAAAATCCAATGAACCCGCTTCAGGCTGAAGGTCTGAGGAACGTAGGTCAATCGGCGTTGATGATACCGACGACGGCGATGGGTGCGAATTCTAGGGTTAGTCACGGTGTGGGGAGAGAAAAAGAAGCAACCAGAAAACTGCTGCTGTTCAGCATAGTTTCTTTCCTTTTAGAATTCCGTCGATTGTTTCAAGTTGCCGCCAGACCGTTACAAATTGTTGTTAACTTGTTATCTACCGTTTTGTCTTTGAATTTTCTACCTTTCCAGTGAAATTATGTTTCCTGCCGATCGCTTCAGATGTCAGCTAATCCTGAAAATTGGGCGCGATTGCCCCTAGGAACGTAAAGTTCGCTTCATAATAAAGAAAGAAGCATGATCAAGCTTGCGGAGACGATCGCCTCAATCAGTGGGATAAACCCGACAGGGTAAACCACTGGCATACCAGAACTGCAACCCTTAAATAGACTCAACTGAGGTGAGGGATTGTCAAGGACATTGAGTTTTTATAAGATCTTCACTCTGTCTAAAATTTCTGCATTGCCAGCCTCTGGCGCAAATTGGTGATTTTTGCCTCAGCTCCGAAATTGGGTCGAAGGGCGATGACCTTTGTGAGTGTTTGAGCGGAGTCATTAGAAGCAGTGGCGACAGTACAGCTTGGCAGTCTCTCATGGCTGCGCCTGCATAGAGAAACCAGGGGAAAGAATCGCGGAAAATTTATATCAGGAACGAATCAGAAATGGTGCGGCTGTCGTTACCCAGCACCCTCAGGGGATGAATTGAATCAGCGGGCAAGTTCAGTGGGCAAGTCTAATCACCTCATGGGAGTAGTTCAAGCGTGAATCAGGATCGTCAAAATCAACAGGGAATCAATATGGGTTATGCAGGGCAGCGTTGGCTAGTTGAGGAGCGGGATGCTTGCGGAGTGGGCTTTATTGCCGATCAGCAGGGGCGCAAAAGTCATGAGCTAGTGCAAAAAGCACTTGCCGCTGCAACCTGTTTAGAGCATCGGGGTGGCTGTAGCGCAGACCAGGATTCGGGAGACGGCGCAGGGGTAATGACGGCAGTTCCCTGGGAGTTGTTGCGCGATTGGCTTTCGGCACAGGGCATTCAGGCGGCTGACACGGCTACTTTGGGCGTGGGTATGGTGTTTTTGCCCCAAGATAGCTCGATCGCCTCAATGGTGCGCGAGATAGCTAACGGCGTAATTCAGGCGGCAGGGCTGAAGGTGCTGGGCTGGCGCGAAGTCCCGGTAAAGCCTGCGGTATTGGGCATTCAGGCACGGGAAAACCAGCCGCAGATCGAGCAGGTGATTGTCCAGTCTGATTCCCTTCGGGGCGATGATCTGGAGCGACGACTCTATCTGACCCGCAAGCAAATTCAGCAAGCTGTTGAAGATGCCGCCGCGCAGGAGCCCAAATTGAACGAGCTGTATATTTGCTCTTTCTCGAACCGCACAATTGTTTATAAAGGCATGGTGCGATCGGTGGTACTGGGCGAGTTTTATCAGGATTTCCAGAATCCGCTCTATCAGAGTGTGTTTGCGGTGTATCACCGTCGCTTCAGCACAAACACGATGCCCAAATGGCACTTGGCACAGCCGATGCGTTTGTTGGGTCACAACGGCGAAATTAATACGCTGCTGGGCAATATCAACTGGATGATGGCGCGAGAGCCGGGCTTGTCGCATCCGGTGTGGGGCGATCGATTTGCTGACCTGATGCCCGTGGTCAATCCCGAAAACAGCGACTCTGCCAACCTGGATAATGTGATGGAGCTGCTGGTTCAGTCGGGGCGACAGCCGCTTGAAGCCGTGATGATCATGGTTCCAGAGGCGTATCAAAATCAGCCTGACCTGGCAAATTATCCCGAAATTACTGATTTCTACGACTACTACAGTGGACTTCAGGAACCCTGGGACGGTCCCGCGCTGCTGGTGTTTAGCGACGGCAAGATTGTGGGTGCAACGCTCGATCGCAACGGTCTCCGTCCGGCACGCTATAGCATCACCAAAGACGGCTACATTGTGGTGGCATCGGAAGCAGGCGTGACCGATCTGCCCGAATCTGAGATTCTGGAGAAGGGACGGCTCGGTCCGGGACAGGCGATCGCCTTCAACCTGGAAACGAATGAAGTTCTGAAGAACTGGGAACTCAAGCAGCAAATCGCCCAGCAACAGCCCTACCGACAATGGCTTCAGCAATATCGCTGTGAGCTGACCCTACAGGAATTCCCCGATGCGCGTCAGCTCGAAGCACCCGCCCTGCTGCGTCGCCAGACTGCCTTTGGCTACACCACGGAAGACGTGGAGATGATCATCCAGGAAATGGCATCTCAGGGCAAAGAGCCGACCTTCTGCATGGGTGACGATATTCCGCTGGCAGTGCTGTCGAGTAAGCCTCACCTGCTGTATGACTATTTCAAGCAGCGGTTTGCCCAGGTGACAAATCCGCCGATCGACCCCCTGCGGGAAAGCCTAGTGATGTCGCTGGGAATGTCGCTGGGTGAGCGGGGCAACTTGCTGGAGGCGAAGCCAGAGTTTGCGCGGCTGCTGAAGCTGGAATCTCCGGTGCTCAACGATGGCGACCTGGAGCAGATTCGTCAGTCGGGCTTAGAGACGGCGACCCTGTCTACTCTCTTTAAAGTGGCAGATGGTCCTGATGGACTTCAGCGGGCAGTGACACAGCTCTGTCAGGAAGCGACGGCTGCGGTGCGATCGGGTAAGCAAATTTTGATTCTCAGCGATCGATCGGGCGAGGGTGATCTAAGTCAAGAATACAGCTATATCCCGCCGATGCTGGCAGTAGGCGCGGTTCACCATCACCTGATTCGTCAGGGACTGCGGATGAAAGCCTCGCTGATTGTAGATACGGCACAGTGCTGGAGCACACATCACTTTGGCTGCTTGATTGGCTACGGAGCCAGTGCGATTTGTCCATACCTTGCCTGGGAAACGGTGCGCCACTGGTGGTTTGATGCTAAGACCCAGAAGCAGATGGAAACGGGCAAACTCTCGGCGATCAGCATTACGGGCGCACAGTATAACTACCGCAAGGCGGTCGAGGCAGGTCTGCTCAAGATCCTCTCGAAGATGGGAATTTCGTTGCTGTCAAGCTATCAGGGGGCGCAAATCTTTGAGGCGATCGGCATTGGCGACGATCTGCTGCACCTGGCATTTGAGGGAACTGCGTCTCGCGTGGGTGGCATCAGCATTCGTGAGTTGGCACAGGAAATCATTGCTGTTCACAGCCGCGCCTTCCCCGAACTGACGACGAAGAAGCTGGAGAACTTTGGTTTCTTCAACTACAAACCGGGCGGCGAGTACCACATGAACAGCCCGGAAATGGCAAAGTACCTGCACAAAGCGGTGGGCGACAAGAGCTACGACCACTACGAGCTGTACAAGAAATACCTGTCGGAGCGTCCGGTGACGGCTCTGCGCGACTTGCTAGATTTCAAAGGCGATCGTCCCTCTGTCCCGCTCGAAGAAGTGGAGCCTGTGGAAGAAATCGTCAAGCGATTCTGTACGGGGGCAATGTCGCTTGGATCGCTGTCGCGGGAGGCGCATGAGACTTTGGCGATCGCGATGAACCGCCTGGGCGGCAAGTCGAACTCTGGCGAAGGTGGCGAAGATCCGGTGCGCTTCAAGGTTCTGAACGATGTGGATGAAAACGGCAAATCGGCTGCGTTCTCCCATCTGAAAGGCTTACGCAATGGTGATACGGCAAGTTCAGCAATCAAGCAGGTGGCATCGGGTCGTTTTGGGGTGACTCCTGAATACCTGATGAGTGGCAGACAGCTCGAAATCAAAATGGCGCAGGGTGCAAAACCGGGTGAAGGCGGACAGTTGCCCGGTAAGAAGGTCAGCTCTTACATTGCGATGCTGCGTCGATCGAAGCCCGGAGTGACGCTGATTTCCCCGCCGCCTCACCACGACATTTACTCGATCGAGGATTTGTCCCAGCTCATCTTTGACCTGCACCAGATTAATCCGGCAGCCCAAGTATCAGTGAAGCTGGTGGCAGAAGTGGGCATTGGCACGATCGCTGCGGGTGTGGCAAAGGCAAATGCCGACATCATCCAAATTTCCGGTCACGATGGCGGCACGGGCGCATCACCTCTCAGCTCGATTAAACACGCAGGCGTCCCGTGGGAACTGGGCTTAACCGAAGTGCATCGGGTGCTGATCGAAAACCGATTGCGCGATCGCGTCCTACTACGGGCAGATGGCGGCATCAAAACAGGTTGGGATGTACTAATGGCGGCATTAATGGGCGCAGAGGAATACGGCTTCGGCTCGATTTCGATGATTGCTGAGGGCTGCATCATGGCGCGGATCTGCCATACCAACAACTGTCCGGTTGGCGTGGCAACCCAACAAGAAAAGCTGCGTCAGCGGTTCACCGGCATGCCAGAGCACGTCGTTAATTTCTTCTACTTCGTGGCAGAGGAAGTTCGATCGCTCTTAGCACGGCTGGGCTACCGATCGCTGAAAGACGTGATTGGACGGGCAGACCTGCTGAAGGTGCGGGAAGATGCCAGCCTCACCAAGACTCAGGCGATCAATCTCGACTGCCTGACCCACCTGCCGGACACACGCACCGATCGAAGCTGGCTAGAGCATGAAACGGTTCACAGCAACGGCGCAGTGCTGGATGACGAAATCCTGGCAGATGCCGAAATTCAGCAAGCGATCGCGACTCACGGCACGATCAGCAAGGCTTACCGGGTGGTCAACACCAATCGATCGCTGGGCGCACGAATTTCGGGAGCGATCGCGAAGCAGTATGGCGACACGGGCTTTAGCGGTCAGATCACGCTCAACTTCACGGGCAGCGTCGGTCAGAGCTTTGGTGCGTTTAACCTGGCGGGTCTGACGCTCAACCTGGAAGGCGAAGCAAATGACTACGTGGGCAAAGGCATGAACGGCGGCGAAATTGCCATCCGACCCTTTGCAGACGCAACCTATGCTCCTTCCCAAAATGTGATTGTCGGCAATACCTGTCTTTACGGCGCAACGGGCGGTAAGCTCTTTGCTAACGGACAGGCAGGCGAACGCTTTGCCGTGCGGAATTCGCTGGCGCAGGCAGTCATCGAAGGAGCCGGAGACCACTGCTGCGAGTATATGACGGGCGGTGTTGTCGTTGTTCTAGGTCGCGTCGGACGCAACGTGGGCGCAGGCATGACGGGCGGTTTAGCCTACTTCTTCGATGAAGATGGCAGCTTCCCTACCAAGGTCAACCCGGAAATCGTTAAAGTTCAGCGCGTTGTCACCCCCGCAGGCGAACAGCAGCTCAAAGACCTGATCCAGGCTCACGCCGATCGCACAGGTAGCCCCAAGGCAAAGGAAATCCTGGAAAACTGGTCAGAGGCTCTGCCGAAGTTCTGGCAGGTGGTGCCGCCGTCTGAAGCGGAAAGCTCGGAGGCAAATCCGAATGCTAGTGAAAAGGTGCTGGCTTCTGCTCAGTAATTAAGGCGATCGTCTGAATCGATCTATCTAATTGAGTTTCATCACTGTTCCTGGTTCGCCGGGAGCAGTTTTTTGTTGTCGATTTTTGGTTGTCATTTGTTGCAAGTTAATTACAAAAAGTCTCGTAACAAGGGATTACCCTTGAGGGTCCTGCTGAGGCACGATTGGGTGACTTAGATTGAGGGCACAGTATTTCTAATCCAAAGTTTTTATGGATAGTAATTCTTTGCCGAAACCTCGTCTATCGATCCGAGAATTGATTGAATTAAACCAGCTACGCGATTTCGAGCAATTGCCAGTTTACATCGATTTCGAAAAGTACTTGCCGCTGCTTAAGCAGCGCATCTCAATCCTCATCGTGACTGATGGGATCACCTTCGGCGATGCGGATTTTGGCTTAAGCATGATGATTGCTGCACTCGAAGAAAACTTCTCTTCGAGTGTTTATTTCTCTGTAAAGAAGGCAACACGAACAGGTAGTTTCTCATTTAATCCCAATCCATCTGTTGGGGAACCTCACTACACAGGTTTTCGATTTAATAGCACTCAAGACGGCAATCTAGTTATCGATCAATTTCAGCAAATTTGGTGCTTTGGGCTGCAGCCCGGTAATGGCGCTTTTATCGATACCGAAGTAACCTCGCATCCGCTATATGCTCAAGATGCAGAGTTAGCCGAATTGGCGCGCTGGATGAATGAACGCCAGGGCGGTGTTTTCGCAACAGGTGACCATGCCCATTTGGGTGCGAGTATGTGTCACCGGATTCCGCGAGTCCGGACGATGCGTAAGTGGTTGATAGCTGACAATCCACCCACGTTTGAAGGCTACGATCGCTTCGATACAAATCGACCTCGCAATCCTGGAGACACCAACATTCCAGGCGAGAATCAAGCCGATGCAACGCCACAGCCGATCGAATGGATTCCAGAGTACTCAAAACGAACTGGTGCTTTCACAATTCAAAAAGAACCTCATCCAATCCTGTGTGCGGGTAGCCTGGGACCAATCAATGTTTTCCCAGATCATCAGCACGAAGGGCAAGTCATTGAAGACAACCAGGTCGTTGTGACAGGCACGTTCAGCTTCTCTGCCGCAGATGGAACAGTGTACTCAGGCCCAGAGTATCCGCAAACAGGTGCAACTCAGACACGACCAAAAATCATTGCCCGTGCCCATACCCTATCGGAGCCATCCTATACCTTTGATAAAGGACCAACCCCTGCACGCGATTTTGGCTTAGTGGGAGTTTACGATGGGTCTAAAGAAGGCGTGGGTCGCGTGGTTGTTGATTCCACCTGGCATCACCAGCTCAACATCAACCTGCGATCGCTTGCTGCCGATACCGCCTCAAGCAACTACGCCAAGATTAAAGCTTACTATCGCAACATTGGGTTATGGCTTGCAAATCGCAGCTCGCGCTATCAAGTCTTCCGCAATGCGGCTTGGAATAGCCTTTATACTTACCAAGCTTCGCAGGAACTCGCGTTTGAAGGGTCGGTGTTTGAAGTTGGGCAAAGATTCAAGGATATCTTGAAGCACGTACTGTCACCCTGCTTGGTGACGGAGTTCATCCTTGACTTCTTGCCGCCTGAATTAATCGAGCCGCTCCCCCTACCAATCGATCCAACTCCTTGCTTAACCTGTCCACCATTTGAATTGTTCGAAAGTGCAATTTTAGGTGAGGTTGTAGCATCAATGCATCCAGCCTTTGCTGAAGCAGAGCAAGTGCGAGCTAAAGAGTATCGAGCACAGTTTGAGCCTGATGTTCAAGCGATCGACAAGGCAATGGTTGTTGGTGTCCAGAAAGGATTAGAAACGATCACAAGTTTTTATTGCAGCCAGCTTGAAAAGGGTCGAGCAGTATTATCACTGCTTGAAAGAGTTCAGACGTTGGACGTGCTGAAAGAAGTATTAGTTTGAGGTGTTTTCATCAAACTAGCCAGAGGTAGAGCTTCTTCGGGAGACTCTACCTTTCACTATAATCACTGGTAGTTTGAACAACATGTCTTCTACTCAATCATGACTTCAGGAACCCTTTATCGTCTGTCCGCCTTTACAACGACTCCTGATGGAGGCAATCCTGCGGGTGTTTGGGTTGGAGATACGCTTCCCGATCCTGAAACCATGCAGCGGATCGCCGCTGAGGTTGGTTTCTCGGAAACTGCCTTTGTCGCGCCTGCCGCCGGAGCCGATCGAACGGTTCGTTACTATAGCCCTGAAGCCGAAGTCTCGTTTTGTGGACACGCCACGATCGCCACTGGAGTCCTACTGGGCGAAAACGACGGCAATGGAACCTATCGGTTAGAAACCTTGGTTGGAACAATACCTGTTACAGTGTCCCAGCGCGACGGTCATTATGAAGCGTCTCTGACTTCTGTTGAGCCTTGCTCTGCGCCTGCGTCTGATGCGCTCGTCAGCCAAGCTCTTGCTGCACTGAAATGGGCACCCGACGACCTCGACCGATCGATTCCTCCTGCAAGAGCCTACGCTGGGGCATGGCATTTAGTGCTTGCGGTTGCGGAGGCACAGCGTCTGGCAGAACTGAACTACGATTTCGAGGCACTCAAGGCACTCATGCTGCGGGAGGGTCTGACGACGCTACAACTTGTGTGGCGTGAGAGCGATACTGTCTTCCATGCTCGCAATCCTTTTCCAGTCGGGGGCGTGGTAGAAGATCCGGCAACGGGGGCTGCGGCGGCTGCGCTCGGCGGGTATCTGCGATCGGCTCAACTCATCCCAGTGCCAGCTACACTCCTGATTCTTCAGGGAGCAGCGATGGGTCGCCCCAGTCAGCTTGGAGTAAAAATTCCGACCAGCGGCGGGATTGTGGTGACGGGTAAGGCGATTCGGATTTAGCGGAAAGGGCACGATCGCCCGTTTTAGCGGAATTGGTGAAAGTCTGCTGCCGATCGTTCAAGCTGCCAAATGAGGCGCAGAAAATAATCTGCATCAGGTTGAAGAGAATCGAGTTTCATACGATTAGAGGAAGTAATAGCAAGCACGCCGTGCCTCGTAAACGCTACTGCACCTCATTTTTGCCGCTGATCAGCAAGACAAGCTCTGATTCCTTCCAATAGGCCGGAAAAATTGCACAAAGAGATTGACAAAACCTGAAAATGTAGGGCGATGTTTAGCCAACAGAATCTTCTTCTGGATCACCCGTCATATTAGGGCTGATCAGGGTAATGTCATATTCATCTGGTGGCACAGTTGTAATTGCATCGCGCTTTAGCAGGTGATAGATTGCCTGCACTCGCGGTCCAAAAATGACTCTATCTTCGTGCTGGAGGTTGTGTGCTTGCAGCTTGCGCCCATTGATCAGCAGTCCGTTTGCGCTGTATTGCCCTCTGAGATTGCCGTCTACAATTCGGTAATAGTAGCTGCCGTCTTCGTTGGGCTGCTGAATAAGCGTGGCGTGACGACGGGAGACGAACTGAGAAACCAGCCGAATATCGCACTTAGGGTCACGACCGATCGAATAGATTGGCTGATCCAGGGTGTATTCACACCGTCCTTTGTCGTCTTCGATGATTAATAGATGGCTCTGATGCGGTGCTGAAGTCATTCGGCAGGAAGTAGTGCAACTGCGAAGGGTAGCCCAGAGATCCGGTGGTTGGATCTCACTGATCAATTCTAGACCCAGTCACTCCAGGGAACTTTAGACCAAGTTAGGAAGAGGCATCGAGTGCCAATTGGCTTACCCATCATCTTGGCTTACCCATCATCCTATCAGGCAGAGCGACTGCCGATCCGTTGCTTTATCTTAGCCGCTTGCGATCCTTCTGAAGGATAGAAAACCGTCGATCGAAAACTACGAAAGTCTAGTTTAAATTTAGTTAAAGTTTAATGGAGTCCAGGGTGCAGGAGTTGAACCCGCCTGAGGCGAATTATGAGTTCGCTGCCTAAACCGCTCGGCCAACCCTGGTAATATTTCAGTCTTTTGACTTCTCGATCTTTTGGCTTCTATTGTATCCTGATGCTTGACGAATATCAGCAGCATCCGTGAATTCAACCGTTGTATTAACGCTTTTTTTGCTGACCGTGATGGTGGGGGCAGGGGTCGGTAGTGCCGCTTGGGGTTATCGTACTGGGCGAGAGGCACTCAAGGGAATCACTCAACCTGATGCCCGTCCAGTGAACAATGTGACCGATGCCCAGGGTAAGCCTGTTCGCCGAGAAGGGCTAACCTTCCTTAAAGAGGAGGACATTTTGCAGCAGGTGAAAGCCAAAATGGAGTCAGGCAAATAGGCTTCTTGAGAGGGTGCTTTGAAGATGTATCAATGCGTCCCGAACCGCCCCCTCGCTCCCTTCATTCTGGGGGAAGCCGAGCCTTCTCTGCGCTTCAAAGTCGCCCAATGTTGGGGGATCTAGGGGACGCTGTCGGAGATTGGCAACTCCTCAAACATTCTCTAAACCGTTTTCCTCCTGCTAGACTGCTGTTTCTAGACTGCTTTTAAGTTGATCAAATCAATGGTTTCTCCTGCCCTAAGCGCATCAGCCGATACACTCCCGGTTTTGAGCGGTTCCGATGTGCTGCTGCGAGTGTTGGCAGTGCTGCTGTTGATTATGATTAACGGCTTTTTTGTGGCAGCTGAGTTTTCGATCGTCTCTGTACGTCGATCGCGAATTAGCCAGCTTGTGTCTGCCGGAGATGTGCAGGCAAAGACAGTGCAGGACTTGCAGCGTGGGATCGATCGCCTGCTGTCTACTACTCAAATTGGCATTACCTTATCCAGTTTGGCACTGGGCTTTATTGGCGAAAGCACGGTAGCGGTGCTGCTGTCGGTGTTGCTGCTGCGGCTGCCCCTGCCGTCTGGGGTGGGGAACGTGCTAGCTCATTCGCTGGCGTTGCCGATCGCCTTTTTGCTGATTGCCTATCTGCAAATTGTACTAGGTGAGCTTTGCCCAAAATCAGTGGCGTTAATGTATCCAGAGCAGTTGGCTCGCTTTTTGGGTGCGCCAAGTCAGGCGATCGCCCGCTTTTTTAATCCGTTTATCTGGATTTTGAATCAGTCTACGCGCTGGCTGCTGCGGTTGCTGGGTGTTCCCTACACGGGGCAGGGCTGGTACAACCGGGTCACGCCCGAAGAACTGGAGCTGATCATTGCCACCTCGACCGAATCCCCCGGATTGGAGGAGGAAGAGCGAGAATTGCTGAGCAATGTGTTTGCCTTTGCTGACGTGACTGCCGGAGAAGTGATGATTCCCCGGATCAGCATTGTGGCACTGCCGCGTGAAGCAACGTTCCAGGATCTTTTGCAAGAAGTCGCTAGTTCTGGACATTCGCGCTATCCGGTCATGGGCGAATCCTTAGACGACATTACCGGAATCTTGCACTTCAAAGAACTGGCAGAACCTTTGAGCCAGGGAATGCTGAAGCTTGATAGTCCGGTGCAGGCATGGGTGCGTCCGGCACAGTTTGTGTCGGAAAATATTCACCTCAGCGAATTGTTGCAGCTCATGCAGCGATCGGGCCAGCCAATGGCGATCGTTGTAGATGAGTTTGGGGGCACGGCAGGTCTGGTGACACTGCAAGATCTAGCAGCCGAGATTATGGGTGATACCCACGAAGGCGAAGATCTGGAAGAACCCGACGTTGAAGTAATAGACGACCAAAATTTCAGAGTGCAGGCGCAAACCGATCTAGAAGAGGTTAACGAACTGCTGGATCTAAATTTACCCCTATCAGAGGATTATCAAACGCTGGGCGGATTTTTGATTTATCAAATGCAGAAGATTCCCGCTGTCGGAGAAAAGCTTCAGTACGAAACCTACGAGATGACTGTTGAGGCGGCAGATGGTCCCAGACTTCAGAAAATTTTGATTCACCGTCTGGAATCATCGCTCAGTTCTGATGAGGCGGATTTATTGGCTGAGACGATTCTGTCAGAGACAGGCGATCTGATTGATACGCTAACTGACCGCGGTACAGACCTTCCCGACCCTCCGCGTCCTGCTCAGAAGCAAATCTAGCAGGGCTGCAAATGTAGCAGGGCTGAAGTCGGGGAGCAGCTAGAACTGGGCTTAGTTCGATCGCTTCTGGCAGAGAAAATAAGTTCTCATTTCCCCTTTGCCTTTGATATCAACCAGTCCACGTTCTTCAAAATCATACTGCTGCTGCAAAAGCTGATAGGTTGTATCCGTAACCTGAATTTTGCCGGGAACGCCCTGGGATTCCATGCGGCTGGCGGTGTTGACGGTATCGCCCCACAGGTCATAGGAAAATTTGGTTGTGCCAATCACGCCTGCACCCACAGCTCCTGTATGAATGCCGATTCGCATCATCAGGGTTCTGGTTCCTCCGTCAGGAGTTGGCACGGTGAACTGCGCGATCGCCGCCTGCATTGCCAGAGCCAAATCTGCTACGGCTTGAACGTGATCAGGACGAGGCATTGGTAAGCCACCCACCGCTAGATAGGCATCTCCGATCGTTTTAATCTTTTCCAGTCCGTGCTGTTCGACGAGCTGATCAAACGTGGAAAAAATCTGATTCAGTAGTTCGACCAGGGCGGTGGGAGACAGCGAGACCGACAACTGCGTAAAACTGACAATATCGGCAAATAACACCGTCACTTCGCTAAAATTATCGGCGATCGTATGCTGTCCCTGTTTCAGACGATCGGCGATTGGTTTGGGCAGCACGTTGAGCAGTAGCCGCTCTGATTTTTCTTGCTCGTCCTGAATGCGCTGAAGATAGGCTTGTTCCTGATCACGCAGCCGCTTTTTCTCCAGGCTGGCTCCGATTCTAGCTTTGAGCAGTGTTGGGTTAAAGGGCTTAAACAAATAATCTTCTGCGCCCAGCTCAATACAGCGCACCACGCTATCGAGATCATCTAGCGCAGAGATCATAATGACCGGAATATGGCGCAGGTCGGGGTCTGCCTTCAGGCTTTCAAGAAGCTGATAGCCGTTCATCACGGGCATCATAATATCGAGCAGCACAAGGTCAAACGGCTGCGATTGAAGCTGTTCTAGAGCCTCCTGCCCGTTTTCTGCCATGGCGATCAGATGTCCCTGACGCAGAAGCCGCCGAGATAGCAGATCTCGATTCATCTCATTATCATCTACTACCAGTACGCGCCCCTGGTCTGTCATATTGCTGCCTCTTTGACCAGCAGTGCTTGGATTTTACCCATCAGACGGGTGAATTCGATTGGCTTGGTGTCATAATCGTCGCAGCCTGCTTCCAGGCATTTGTCGCGATCGCCTGCCATCGCGTGAGCAGTCAGCGCAATGACGGGAATCTTTTGCGTGGCAGGAGTGGCTTTGATTTGGCGAGTAGCAGACCAGCCATCCAGCACCGGAAGGCTCATATCCATCAGGATCAGATCGGGAGACTCGGAAAGTGCAAGGGCAACGCCCTGTTCTCCGTCTGTCGCAATCACAACCTGAATTCCTTTGCGAGTTAGCCGCCGAGAGAGCATATCTCGGTTCATTTCATTATCTTCGATTAAGAGAATCTTGGGCATCTCTTGTTCTCCCAGATGGCACCTCATGTAGGGGGATTGACGCAAATCCGTATGATGAGTTGCTCATAGCCAACTACAGTACGATCGACTGCAATTTCATTAAACTCAAAAATTTAATCACCTAGTGGATGCACATACTGACTTCCTACCCTAGAGTGCCCGAAGTTTGCCTAGAGCCAACAGGCACCTGGTATAGCGATTTTCTCCCAGTCCCTTCTATCGGATTGGTTCCTGCTGCAAATGGGAAAGAATATAGGGCTGTACCTGTTGAAGCAGTGGATTTTGCAGAACGCTTCGCTTCATCAGCTGAGCCACGCTGGTATTTAAGAACTGATAGCGAGCCGGAGTTAGATCGCTGGCGATCGTGGCGATCGTGGGAATAGATTTCCACTCGCGGATCTGCCGCAAATTAGCAAGCAGTTCAAAGCTACCTGGTTTCGAGGTGAGCAAATCAATCAAAATCGCATCGGGCGGCTGGGCGCAGGGACGCAGGGCAGTCGAAAGGTCTGCGGTTAACACTTGCCATCCGGCTTTGGTCAGCAAACGGTGGAGGATTTGTTCGGTGGTTCGGTCTTCTTGGATAAGCAGGATTTCCTGAGTCGATCGTGGGTATGCCTGAAGCAGTGCGGTGAGTCGCTTAAAGGAGTTGGCATCGGTCAACACTTCGCAGATGCCTAGCACAAATCCGGCAGGCAGGGCACAATAGCTTGCTTGATGATTTTCCGGGTGATGGCTTTCGGGGTGATGATTTTCCTGATAATAGCTTTCGTGCGTTCCCTGCACGACGACGGGAATATTTGCCAGTAGCGGATCGGACTTGAGCATTGACAGCACGATCCAGCTATCCATCTGCGGCATTGCCATATCCAGCATGATCAGCCCCGGCATTAGTTCTCGCGCTAGCCTTAGCCCTTCACTGCCCGACCAGGCTGTAACGACCCGGAAGCCGTTTTGGTTAAGCTGCTGCACCATAACATCGCGAACGCTGCGATCGTTGTCGATTACCAAGATCAGGTCGGTGAAGGTGGGTTGGCGGGGAGTGGAGTGAGGGATGGGGGAAGGAGTGAGGGATGGGGGAAGGAGATGGGGGGATGGGGGAAGGAGATGGGGGGATGGGGGAAGGAGATGGGGGGATGGGGGGATGAGGGGTGGAGAGTGAAGCGGTTCTTTTTCAGGATGAAGGGAAGCTGAGCGATCGACGGTGACGGGCAGCATTACGGTAAACGTTGTGCCTTTGTAAATTGTGCTGGAAACAGTGATTGAGCCGCCCATCATGGTGCAAAAGCGATAGGCGATTGCCAATCCTAAGCCTGTGCCGCCGTATTCTCTGGTGCTGGATTCGTCGCCCTGGGTGAAGGGCTGGAAGATGAAGGGCTGTTGTTCTTCGGCGATGCCGATGCCTGTGTCAGTGACTTCAAACAGAATGTGGGGAACAGGGGAGATCAGGGAGTCGGGGGTGGTCAGAGCGCTGGGGGAGATCGATCGGGACTCGACTTTGAGCGTCACCGTGCCATTGCTGGTAAATTTGGCGGCGTTGGTA
Organism: Cyanobacteria bacterium FACHB-502; assembly: GCA_014695325.1. Classification (GTDB taxonomy): domain Bacteria; phylum Cyanobacteriota; class Cyanobacteriia; order Elainellales; family Elainellaceae; genus Leptolyngbya_A. The sequence continues at coordinate 219,228 of JACJNZ010000048.1, forward strand.
AGCAGGTTCCAGAGGATCTGACGGACTTTGCTGAGGTCGGCGTGCAGGGTTCCCAGGTCGGGGGTGCAGAAGACTACCAGACGATTTCCGTTTGCTCCAATAAGGGGCTGCACTTCCTGAACGACTTTGCTAATCAGCGTTTTCACCTCAAAGCTTTCGAGATACAGATCCATTCTGCCTGCTTCGATCTTGGCGATATTTAGCAGATCGTCGATCAACCGCAGTAGGTGTTTGCCTGAGGTATGAATTCTTTCCAGGTCGGGCAGGTAGTCGATCGCCCCTTCGCTCTGCAAGTCTTCCTGCAAAATCTCGCTGTAGCCAATGATGGCGTTGAGGGGAGTCCGCAGTTCGTGGCTCATATTGGCGAGAAAGGCACTTTTTGCGCGATGGGCGGCTTCGACCTGCGCCTTTTCTTGCTGAAGCTGATGCAGGTATGCCTGCTCCTGATCGCGAAGCCATTTGCGCTCCAGACAGGCATTAATTCTGACGTTGAGCAGCGTGGCGTTGAGCGGTTTTGCCAGGTAGTCTTCTGCCCCTTTTTCGATACAGCGAATGGCGCGATCGTGGTCATCGCTTGCAGAAATCATAATGACCGGAATCGACCGGAGGGCAGGATTGGCTTTAATTTGCTCCAGCACTTGATAGCCGTTCATCTCCGGCATCACTACATCCATCAGCACCAGATCAAAAGATTCGGTATGGAGCCGCTCTAACGCCTCGCGCCCATGAGTCACCAGCGTCACATCGTACTGCTGTTGCAGTTGACGGGCAATATAAAGCCGGGTGACCTCGTTATCGTCAACGACCAGAATTTTGACAGTGGCTGGTTTCATACTCATGGCTTATCCTCTCGCTTGCCGACGCTGAACCCAGCTCAGAGTTAACTCACGCACTTCGTGCAGCAAAGCGTCTCGATCGTAAGATCCTTTTTGTAGCACTTGCTCGACGGAACTACTCAGGTATAGCCGATCCTGTGGGGTCAGATCCATTGCGGTCACAACAATCACGGGTAACGATCGCCACTGGGGATGCTGGCGCAGGGTATGGATAAACTGAAAGCCGTCGATTTCAGGCATCATCAAGTCCAGCAAGATCAGATGAGGAGTCTGCTGTGCAAGGGAGTCTAGGGCAATTCGACCGTTCGCGGCTTCTGTCACTTGCCACCCTTCTTTTTCTAGCATCCGCCGAAACATTTCGCGGGTTGTGCGGTCGTCTTCTGCAATCAGCACTTGTCCGATCGCGGGTCCGGCTTGAGCGTTTGGCAATTCCGGGTCGTTTTCTGCTTCGGTAGACTTGGGGCGATAGTGTTCGAGCAGACGCGTTAATCGTTTGTAGTCGATCGGCTTGGTGAGATAATCCGAGGCTCCCAGCGTGAAGCCCTGCTGCTTATCGTCAATAATGCTCATCATGATCACGGGAATATCTGCCAGATCCGCATCCGCCTTGAGCATCGAGAGAACTTCCCAGCCGTTCATTTGAGGCAGCAGCACATCCAGCGTAATCACATCGGGACGCTTCTGGCGGGCAAGCTCTAAGCCTTCGTTTCCAGACGCAGCAACCATGACTTGCAGCCCATCGCGGTTGAGGTAATGGATCATCAGTTCGCGAACGCTTGGATCGTCATCAATCACAAGAATCGTTCCAATCTGAGCTTCAGGAGCAAATGGCTTTAGAGCAGACTGGGCTGAGGTGGACTGGGAATGGAGTACAGGGTCAGCCGTTGCTCCAAAACCATTATTTGCAAAACCATTACCTGCAAAACCGCTGCTGCGCCGTGAATGCTGTTCCTTAGGGTTGGTGACTGCGATCGGCAAATAAATTGTAAACGTTGATCCCTCGCCGATTTTGCTGCTAACTGTGATTTCGCCGCCCATCATCTGGCAGAAATGGCGTGTGATTGCCAGTCCCAGACCTGTGCCGCCATACTTACGCGTGGTTGAGGCATCTGCCTGCGTAAATGCCTGAAACACCTTTTGCACCTGCTCTAGCGTCATGCCAATTCCGGTATCGCTGACTTGGAAGGTGAATTGGGGTGGACGCAGGGCAGTTTCCTGCTGGCGATCGACGGTAAGGGTAATCGTGCCGTGTTCGGTGAACTTGCAGGCATTGCTAAGCAGATTAAATAAAGCCTGGCGCACTTTGGTGAGATCGGCGTGCATTATTCCCAGATCGGGATGGCAATGAATTTCGAGCCGATTTTTGTTTTTCTCGATCAAAGGTTGAATTGTGCTTTCGACCTCGGCGACGAGCTGGGCAATGTCAAATGTTTCCAGATAAAGCTCCATTTTTCCGGCTTCGATCTTGGAAATATCTAGAATGTCATTAATCAGTGCCAGTAGGTGTTTTCCGGCTCCGCGAATCTTTTCGAGATCCGGCACAATGTCGCTGTGTCCCAGGTCTTCGGCGTCTTCTTGCAGCATTTCGCTGTAGCCGATGATGGCATTGAGCGGGGTTCGCAGTTCGTGGCTCATGTTGGCGAGAAACTGGCTCTTGGCGCGGCTAGCTTCTTCGGCGTCTTCTTTGCTTCTTCGCAGCGTATCTTCTGCCTGTTTGCGTTGGCTAGTATCGCGCTGCACTGAGATCCAGTGAGTGGTCGCGCCGTGTTCGTTGGCGATCGGAACCATCTCGAGTTCTAGCCAAAACTCTGAGCCGTCTTGGCGATAAGCCAGCAGTTCGGTTTGAATTACTTCTTGCTGAATCAATGCCTGCTGTAATCGGTCGACAACGGCGCAATCGGTTTGTTCTCCAATCAGCATCATGGGCGATCGACCGATCACTTCTTCGGGAGTGTAGCCTGTGATTCGGGTAAATGCCTGATTGACGTAGACAATTTCCAGAAGGGGTGGATTGAGGGTTCGCGTTTCGGCAATGATCACCGAGTCATTTGTGTTAATAACCACCGATTGCAGTAGCCGCAGGCGTTCTTCGGTGCGTTTGCGCTCGGTGATATCGACAATCACGCCGTCGAGACAAACGACCTGCCCATTGCCGTTCAGAATTGCCTGTCCTTTCTCGTAGACCCAGCGGATCGAGCCGTCTGCATGACACAGGCGATACTCTGCTGCAAAGGGGCGGCGTTTCTCGATTGCTTGGTCAACCATTTGTTGGACAGCAAGTTTGTCTTCGTCTGCAATGACATCTGCATAAGCCAGTGTTTTGTTGTCGATAAAGGCAGCGGGCGGATATCCGGTGATCTGCTCTACCGCATCGCTGATAAATTCCATTGTCCAATGCTCATCGTAGGCGCAGCGATACACCGCTCCAGAGATGTTATTGAGCAGGGTCCGAAACCGTTCTTCCCGCTCTCGTAGAGCTGCTTCGCTTTGTTTGCGCTCGGTGATATCTTGAACAATGGAAATGAGTCCACCGTTATCTAGCGCGGTCAGCGATATCTCTTGCAGAAACAGGCTGCCGTCCTGACGCTGACCGATCGCCTCGCCTCGCCAGTAGCCCTCCTGAAAGAACTTCGGCATAATGGTTTGCTCAAAACGTGCCAGCTCGGTCGGTGAATATAAAACCTTCCAGACTTTGCCGATCAGATTTGCAGAACTGGGGTAGCCATAAATGCGGGCGTGGGCAGTATTCACATAAACGTATTGTCCCCGTGCGTCGAGCATTGCGATTCCGACGCTTGCCGCCTCGATCGCTAAAAGCTGCTGCTGCAACGCTTCCTGCGATCGTTTGCGCTCGGTGATATCTTCGACTGTGCCTTCGTAGTAAAGCAGCCTGCCAGAGTCATTTCGGACGCTGATCACATTCTCGCTAATCCAAATTACCTGCCCGTCTTTGCAATACACCTGCGACTCAAAATCTGAAACTGCCCCTGTTTTTTCGATCAGATACACAAATTCCTCGCGTCGATTGGGGTCCACATAAACCTGCTGCGCGATGTCATGAATGCGATCGATTAACGCTTCGGCTGAATCATCGCCGTAAATCTGTGCCAGAGCTGGATTCGCGCTGAGATACTGCCCTTCTGGAGTGGTTTGAAAGATTCCCGTTACCGCATTCTCAAAAATACTGCGATATTTTTCTTCTGCCTGCCGCAGCAGTCGTTCGCTGGCTGCCAGCGAGATTTCTGATTTTTTACGATCGGTAACGTCCATCGAAACGCCTGCCATTTGCAGCGGCTGACCTGTCTCATCGCGAGACACTCTGCCCCAGCTAGCAATCCATCGCACATTCCCGCCCTCACAGAGAATGCGAAATTCTGCTGCGTAGTCCTGATTGCCTGCGAGTGCCTTCGCCTGCGCTTTCTGTAGCCGTTCGCGATCCTGCGGATGCACCAAACTAATAAATGTGTCGTAATCCCCTTTAAAGGAGCCTGGCTTCATGCCGAATAGCTGTTCAATCTCCTCAGACCAATGTTCCTGACCTGTCTGGATATTCCAGGTCCATGCTCCCATTCGGGCTGCCCCCAGAGCGAGCCGCTGCACTTCTTCGCTTTGCCGCAGGGCGGATTCGGTGTGCTGCCGCTCCATAAACTGTCCGATTTGTGCACCGATCGCATTCATCAGATCGAGCAAGCCGCTATCGATCGGGGCCACTCGATGGCTATAAAACGTCACGACTCCTAAGACCTGCTGATTGGCAACGACCGGAAAGCCACAGACCGCATGAACCCCCGCTGGAACGATCGGCTTTCGCACAAAATTTGGATCTTGCTTGAAGTCAGGAATCCAGAGTGGCTTGTTTTGCTGCCAAACATGACCGGCCAATCCAACTCCGATTGGCAGGGTTATTTCCTTCGATCGGGCTTCAAATTCTGCTGCGTCTAGATCTTCACGATGCCACCCTGCAATCCATGCCAAAGCATTGTCGGACTGGTTTACCTCCCAGAGTTCGCCCATCTCCCAGTTCAGGCTCTCGCAGACTGCCTTGAGGATTTGGGGGGCTGCTTCTTCTAGCGAAGGAGAAGTCGCCAGCACTCCTGTTACGGCGTATTGGGCACTGATGTGTCGCTCCGATCGGCGCTGTCTAGCAAGATTGCGATCTGTAAGGAAAAATAGCGCAAACACCGTCATGATGACGACGATTGCAAATGCTTCAACCACCATAATTTTTTGCTGTGCTTTTTGCATTCGAACTTGGAGCAGGCGATCGAGCTGCTGTGCGGCTTGCTGCCACAGGGTAGAGCTGGTTTCAAGAGCCTCTGCTGCAAGATTGAGTTGGGCAGACGTAAAGGAAAGGGTTTCAGGCTGAATCGCTGGCTGCTGGGTCGCTGTCTGAAGCTGCTTTAGCAACCGGCGGGTTGTACTTTGTAATTGTTCAACCAGGGCAGTGAGAGCCGTTTGAAGCTGTGGCTGGTGATTCTCCTGAAGCACAGTGGCAAAGCTGCGATCGATTTCCTGCTGGTTAATCTGAATCTGCCCGATCAGGGAAAGGAGTTTTTCGCGTACCTCCGATCGAGAGACAAACGGATGCATCCATTCAGCTTCCTGAAGGCGAGCTTGTGCCAGCAGTTCCTGTGCTTCTGGTAGTTTGAGCAGCACCAAATTCATTAGATAATAGCTGCTCAAATCTGGGTCAAGAATGAGATTCGAGAGATCGCCCACTTGAAGCATGAGCAGCCGAATCTGTTGAATAAGCTCACTGTAAATTTCATCTACGACAGCGATCGAGCCTGCTTCAATTGACGCTGTTTTGGAGGAGGGCTGCGAACGCAAGTGAGTTTCGACCTGCTGGAGGACTGCCCAGGTTTCTTGCGCTTGCTTAACTCCGGCTGCCGTTTGGAGGCGTTGTCTAACCTGCTGATTCACTGCTGCCAGGGTTGCCAGATCGCGATCGATCTTTTGCGCTTGTGCTTGGAGTTCTTCGCTGAACTCAGACTGGTGCAGAAGCCACTGCGCCTCTGAGACATCGTGCAAGAGCTGCTCCAGCCGAGGAAGGTATAAAACGCCTTGTCGCTCAGCGTTGGCAAACTCTAGCCGATCGCCAATTTCGCCTACAAGCTGATAAACGACCAGCGCAAACGGCAGGATAAAAATGAGCAGCAATGCCATGATGCCGACCCGTCGCTGGGTGTAAGCAGGACGCATATCTCTCATAGAGAAGTCTCCAGACTGAAAGGCAATCAACCGGAAATCAAACAGCACTAGATTAGACGCATTCCAGCAGCCGCGCCCCTACTGTGAAACGGCAAAGCTGCTTGCTTAACGTGCCCAGATTCGCCTGATTCGCCACAATCCTTGAGCCTGACGGTCAGGGGGAAACCTGAAATGCTATAGTTTTTGGGTTGTATTTGTCCCCGTGAGTTTGGCTTGGCTATGGCTGAGACGGTAGAAATCCTGTTTGAGCAAGGGCTAGAACGCTATAACGCTGGAGAATCTCCGGCAACCTTGCTGCCCTTATTTAAGGAAGTTTGTGAACGCGCTCCCAAAAGCAGTCCCGCCTGGACGTGCCTCTCCTGGCTTTATTTGCTGGACAACAAGCCCTCTCAGGCATACAAATCCGCGCAAAAAGCGATAAAGCTCAATCCTCAAGACCCGCAGGCACGGGTGAATATTGCGATCGCCATGCTTGAAACGGCTCAACCCGGTGTTCGGCAGCACGTTGAAACCGCTTCGCAGCTCATCGCAGTAGTTCCCGAACTTAAAGAAGAAGTTGAGCGCAATTTTGAAGATGGATTAAGCCGCAAACCAAACTGGAAAAGTTTAATTCGGGTCAAACAGTGGTTAGCAGAAGGTTAAGTTTTAGAAACAATTGACCTGTAGCGTTGCTGCAAAAACTTCAACTCCGCATCTAACAACAATCTACAGAATCTAATTTGCTGTCCAAGGAGTAAAACGCTCTAAGGCAGCTTTTTTTCTTAGAAGTTTATACCACTTTATAAATACTCAAAATACTTAAAGGAAAAAGTTAGAACTCTAATGATAAGCTTTAGTGAACTCAGGGATAAGTTTCTCTAAAGAGCGATCGCTGAGTTATCACTTTAAAGCTCCAAAAGAACAAGCCCAAGAAAATTCAAGGAGTGGAACTATGCAGGGACCGAATAGCGTTGACGTTAAACCCGAAACCCGTAATCACAAAGGATTTTTTGTGCAGCAAGGTTCGTACAAGTTTGTGGGCATCGATCAGTCCGGTTGGGCGTTAATTTGTGCTGATGAGGCATCGTGCCACTACGTTGATCCAGACAATCTAAAGAAGGTCCCGGAGCTTGTCGAAGGTTAATCTTCAACGAATCCCGGCTATCGCTTCCGGTCAAAATTGAATTTTATCTTGTGGCTGTCCTGCTGTGGTGCAGCCATCTTTTTTGGCAATTTTTAGACAAGTTTTTGGACAACTGAATTGTTAACTTTGATTGCGAATATTCAGAGAGAGCTGGAGCAGATTTTGAGTCAGCGCCTCGTTAGGGGACGGTTGAGGTGTGTGAGATTCAACACTGCCCCCTCAATTCCCCAGCTTTTGGCTTTGTGTTACCGTTATTCCTTTTTCGGCATTCCTAAGGCGATCGTCATTGAATAGGCGATCGTCATTGAATAATAGTGAATAGTAAACTTTCATGCCAATGGTTCACCCATTCTTCGACTGATGAAAGAAAAACTTTTAAACTGGCTCAATTTAATTTTGATGATCGACATTTTCCTCGTGCTGGCAAGCTTTGTCTGGTTTGCGGCGGCGGTGGTGGGGCGATCAATGGGCGTTTCACTCGGTTTAGATTTGTGGTATCAGCTCTGGATGCCTTTCTTTCAGCCTGCGATTGGCATACTGATGGCGGGGGCACTGCTGAGCGGCATGATTAGCTGGGTCAACCGACGATTTTTCTCAAAGCCCTCTGCCTAAACTGATTCGGGAATTCTGCCATGACCACGATTCGACCCGCCCAGCTCACAGACTGCGATGAACTGGTTTTGCTGTGTCACGAACTGGGTTATTTCACCTCGGCGAAGGCTCTGGCTCAGCATCTAGAACAGTTCCAGACCCATCCCGATCACGCTGTTTTTGTGGCAGAAACGGTTTATCCCGAAGGGGGGCAGGGGGCGATCGGCGGGTGGGTTCATGTTCATTTGCACTGGACTTTGCAGGAGGGACGCGAAGCAGAAATTGGTGGATTGGTCGTTTCGGAAAAGCTGCGTGGGCAAGGGGTCGGCAAGCGGTTGATGCAGCAGGCGGAAACATGGGCACAGCAGCAGGGCTGTCATGCATTAGTTGTTCGATCGAATGTGAAGCGCAGCGAGGCGCATCAGTTTTATCAGCGCATTGGCTATCGGGAGATTAAGCGATCGATCGTGTTTCGGCAGTCGATTACCTTCTGATTACCTCATAGGAAAAACTGCATCAAGGAAACTGCCTCGCTGACCCTGCTGCCTGTGCCGATGCACAGTTTTGATAAAAAGTCTGTTCGCACAATCTAATCTTTATGCCGTTTCTGCGTTAAGCGGAAATCATCACGGTAAGATTTAGGCAGACTTGAAGCCGTGCGGCGATCGGATGACCGAAGGCAAGCTTCAAGCCGTTGGACTGAATTGAGTGCCGCAAGCGGAATGGTCTGCTCTTTTAGAAAGCGAACGATTCCGAGAACGGCTGAGTTCTCCCCTTCATGCCTTAACTCCCGATGATCCATCTGACTCAGTTAGGCAAAGTAGATTTGCCCCAGATTTCAATGCCGCTTAAACAAGACCACATCCTTGCCGCGATCGATGTCGGCACAAACTCGATTCACATGGCAGTGGTCAAAATTCAGCCTAGTCTGCCTGCCTTCACAATCATTACCAGAGAAAAATCAACAGTGCGGTTGGGCAATCGCGATCGAAAAACGGGACGGCTCACACCAGAGGCAATGCAGCGATCGATCCAGGCATTGAAACGCTGTCAGGAAATTGCCAAAGGGTTACAAGCGGATGAAATGATTGCGGTTGCCACCAGTGCCGTGCGCGAAGCCCCTAACGGTCAGGCATTTTTGCAGCAGATCGAGGAAGAATTGGGCTTGACGGTGAATCTGATTTCGGGACAGGAGGAAGCCCGCCGCATTTACCTGGGGGTGCTGTCGGGGATGGAGTTTAACAACCAGCCCCATGTGATGATCGACATTGGCGGCGGTTCGACCGAGCTGATTTTGGGAGACGGACACGAACCGCGCAGCCTCAGCAGCACCAAAATTGGAGCCGTGCGCCTGACGGCTGAAATGATCAGCACCGACCCGATTAGCAGCAGCGAATTTAGCTACTTGCAGGCATACGTGCGGGGAATGCTGGAGCGATCGATCGACGAACTGCGCTCTCATCTGCAACCGGACGAACAGCCGCGCATGGTCGGCACATCAGGCACGATCGAGACGCTGGCAACGATTCATGCCAGAGAAAAGCTGGGCGTGGTTCCCGCACCGCTAAATGGCTATCAGTTTAGCCTGCGCGATTTGCGCGATCTGGTGAATCGGCTGCGAAAGCTCAACGATGCAGAACGGGCGGCAATTCCTGGCATGAGCGATCGGCGATCGGAAATCATTCTGGCTGGAGCCGTGATTTTGCAGGAAGCAATGACGCTGCTGGGGCTGGATCACATTACCATTTGCGAACGGGCACTGCGAGAAGGCGTGGTAGTGGATTGGATGCTGTCCCACGGCTTGATCGAAGATCGCCTGCGCTACCAGGGTTCGATTCGAGAACGCAGCGTGATCAAGATTGCCCACAAGTATCAGGTCGATCTGCCCCATAGCAAACGGGTGGCTGACTTTGCAACGAGCCTGTTTGATCAAACGCAAGGCATTTTGCATGAGTGGGGTGAAGCGGAGCGACAGTTACTCTGGGCAGCCGCCATGCTGCATAACTGCGGTCACTTCGTCAGCCATTCCTCGCACCACAAGCACTCTTACTATCTAATTCGCCACGGTGAACTGTTGGGCTACCCCGAAGTCGAAATTGAGACGATCGCCAATCTTGCTCGCTATCACCGCAAAAGTAGCCCCAAGAAAAAACACGAGTGCTATCGCAATATCACCAGCAAAAAGTACCGCCGAGTGGTCGATCAGCTCAGTCCGCTTCTACGGCTAGCAGTGGCGCTCGATCGCAGACAGATTGGGGCGATCGAGCAGGTGCGGTGTGAGTATCAAGCAGACCTTCAGGAAATGCGGTTACATCTGAAAGCGGCTTATCCGACCGGCGATTGTGCGCTGGAACTCTGGAGCCTGGGGCAGAAGAAGGGCGATTTTGAGGCGGCTTATGGACTGAGGCTAGTTCCGCTATTGGAATATGAAATTGGGGAGAAGTAGGGAAGGAGGAGATAAGAGGATCGGGAAAGGACGAGAGGCTTGCGATTTTGAGCAGATTCGGAGACGCTTAAAAAACGGCACAAATCTTTTCTCGATCGCCCTGGTAAAAAGTTCGTTTTCTCGATCTCAGCAACTTTTATTTCGCCATCTCTAGCAAACCAATTATTTAGAACTCAATAGTTAGCAACTCAATATTCAGCAACTTAGCATTCAACATTTAGCAACTTAGTATTTAGCAATTTAATAGAATACCTCTGCATCACTCTGGTTAAGCATCCACCCGTCTTTTTGCTCTGCTTATGTCCGTGGATTATTTTTTCTGGCTTGACCAGATTCAGCCGCATCATCGCGATCGGGTGGGCAGCAAGGCGTTTTATCTGGCAGTTCTTCGGCAGCGCGGCTATCCTGTGGTTCCGGGTTTAGTGGTGAGCAACGAGCTGTTTCAGGCATTTCTGAGCCAGCTTGAGTGGGCTGATCCGACTTTTGCAGATTTGCCTGCTTTGCTGCGTCATCTTGATGTTGATAATCCCCGTCAGCTTCAGGGGGTGGCACAGCAGCTTCGGCACGCGGTTACCTCCACTGCGATTCCTAAATCATGGCTGCTGCCAATTAATGAAGCGATCCGCGATTGGCAATCCTCGCAGCAAACCGAAGCCGTAATTCTGCGTCCTTCTTTTTCGCTGGCGTCTGGGCTTGATCCGTCGATTAGCGATGACACGAGAAGCCTCCTCGAAGCAAAGATCTGTCGGGCAGAGCCAGAGTCGATCGCTCATGCGCTGAAGTGGGTCTGGGCAGAGCTATTTCGGGCACGCAGTTTGCTGTACTGGCAGCGATTGGGCGTTGAGCCGCAGCAGGTTCAGCTGGCCGTGCTGATTCAACCGATTCGATCGCCGATCGCCGCAGGAAAAGCCGTGGTTCAGGGGAATGAACTGAGAGTGCAGACGGTGTGGGGTCTTGGACATGGAATGACAGGCGGCGTGACCCCGGATTGCTACCGAGTTGATGCAGCGGGAATCGTCTACTTTGAGACAATTAGCCGGAAAAACGTGGCTTATGGCATTGTGACGGAAACTTCAGAACAGGCATTGCTAGGCAGTTTTCCTGTGGGCGGCAGTGAGCAAGACGACAGCCTCCAACTGCTAATGCTCAAGCCAGAGCAGCAGACTCAGCCTGTCCTTACTCGATCGCAGGTTGAGCGTCTGGCACAGCTAACCCGCCAACTCATGCTGACGCTTGGCATGGCGGTTGAACTGGAGTGGATGCTTTGTTCTGGTGCTGTTTCTGGAGCTGTCTCTGAGGCGGTATCCGAAGTGGTATCCGAAGCTGTCTCTGAAGCGGAGTTTGGCGATCGAGGGTCAGAACCCAGCTTTTATATTACGCGGGTAATTCCCTACAGCACGCTCACACCAAAATTCCTCGCCCCTGCTCCTTTAGAAATGGACGCATCGGAGATACGGGAAACTGCCTCCGATCGTCTAAAAGGGATTGCTGCCGCACCAGGGAAAGTGACAGCAACGGTCTGGGTGATTCCCCTAACGCCTGTGCCTTTACTGGAGATGCCGCCAGGCTGTGTTCTGGTTGCGCCGATCATTTTGCCAGAGTGGGTTAGTCAGATTCGCCAGGTCGGCGGAATTGTGACCGAGCAAGGCGGAACCACCAGCCACGGCGCGATCCTCGCCAGGGAGTTAGGAATTCCGGCGGTGGTGGGAATTGCAGGTGCGATGCAAACGCTGAAAACTGGGGATCAAGTCCTAATCAACGGCGATCGAGGAGAGGTGATACGGATGTTAGAACCAGCAGCATTCGATGAACCAGACGATCATGACAATCATCGTGCAGCCCATGCTGATTTGCGAATCGAGGCAACCCGTTACCAGGGCAATTCGACTCAGATTATGCCTGCAACTGCAACCCGGCTCATGGTCAGCCTCAGCCAAACTGAGTCAATCGCCCAAATCAGTGAACTGCCGATCGATGGGGTAGGTCTTCTGCGGTCAGAACTGCTCTGGATAAAAAGTCTGGAGGATCGATCGCCAGACGAATGGCTAGCACAAGATAAAGCAGGCTTGATTGATCGATTAGCACAGCAGATTCAGCAATTTGCCGATCGCATGATGCCCCGCCCCGTTTTTTACCGCAGTCTGGATATGCGCGCCCATGAGTTTCCGATGCTGGCTGGCTCCTCGGTTGAACGGAATCCAGTGTTGGGTCTGCGCGGAGCGTATCGTTATCAGATTTACCCTGGCTGGTTTGGGGTCGAACTGGCAGCCTTGCGTCAGGTGCAGCAGGCGAGCTTTGATAATCTGCGACTGATTCTGCCGTTTGTGAGAACAGTTGAGGAGTTTATTTTCTGCCGTGATCGAGTGACAGAGGCAGGTTTATGGCAGCCCGGTTTTGAACTGTGGATGATGGCAGAAGTGCCTTCGATTTTGCTGCTGCTGCCCGCCTACATTGAGGCAGGGGTTCAGGGCATGGCGATCGGCTGTAACGATCTAACTCAGCTTCTTCTGGGGATCGATCGCGATCATCCTCAGATGGCAACCCAATTCAATATGACCCATCCCGCCGTGATGCAGGCAATTCAGCAGATTGTTCAGGCTAGCCGCGCCGCAGAATTGCCCTGTACCGTTTGCGGTCATCTGCCCAGGAATCTCAATGTCATCGATCGGCTTGTTGAGTGGGGCGTGACCGGAATTTCGGTGGAACCAGGTGATGTGGCGTGGATGAGCCAGGCACTCGATCGAGCAGAGCGGCGATTAATTCTGGAGGGTGTGAGGCGTGTCCACTCGTAACCATTACGACAAATTCGCCGGAAATCCACTAGATTGATAAACAGAGTTCATTTATCATTTTTCTCTCCTAGTGAGTTTCGCAGATTGGATTTTTGCAGATTGGATCTTGAATGTGCCTCCGCTGTGGCTTCAGCTTGCGATCGTCGGTCTCTGGCTAAGCCTGGTTGGACTACTGGCGTTTGGGCTGAGTCGGTGGGAAGGGGCAGATTCCGAGGTCGTGCGAAAAGTGGTGCATATCGGCGCAGGAAATGTGATTCTGCTGGCATGGTGGCTGCAAATTCCAGGATGGATCGGCATCAGTGCCTCGATCGCCTTTAGTGCCTTGATGCTACTGTCCTATCGTCTACCAATCCTGCCGGGGATCAATAGCGTCGGGCGAAAAAGCCTGGGAACTTTCTTTTATGCCGTTAGCATTGGCTTGCTCATCTTGCTGTTTTGGCAGCAGCATCCTTACTATACGGTGATCGGCATCTTAATCATGACTTGGGGCGATGGACTGGCAGCGCTGGTCGGACAGCGGTTGGGGCAGCATCCCTACGAGCTTTGGGGCATGAAGAAAAGTTGGGAAGGTTCGCTAACAATGGCAGGCGTGAGCTACATCATTTGTAGTCTGGTGTTGCTGGGGATTCAGGGCAACCATTGGCAAACCTGGGCGATCGCCCTTATGGTCGCAGTTGCCGCAACCCTGCTGGAAGCTTTCTCTAAGCTGGGCATTGATAATTTGACGGTTCCATTAGGCAGTGCTGTGCTTGCCGCCTGGCTGAATCAGCTTCTTTAGTTTTTTGAGTTCACGCAATAGGCAGCTTTGCTGACCTGCCCTCACTCTCAATCCCTGCACATCGGATTATCGCTGGGTTCTGCTTTCATGCTGCTGATTGGAGAGGAACAGCCAAACAGAGGACAGACCCACTTTCAATCCGCTATGATCTTGTTTCAATCTGGCATAAACGTAGAGTGGTTGCGGTGTGGAAGTTCAATCAAATCAGCTAGAGGCAATTCTCCTGCAAATGGGCGAGGCAGTGATTGCGAGCACAGAGACGGTCGATCGCCTTGCAGCACAGCTTGATGCGCTTACGAAACAAGTGCAGCAGCAGGGCTATCAGATTTTTGCGTTGAGCGATGCGGTTCAAACGCTGGCAGAAAACCAGGATGGGGCGTTAGAGCGGATTCAGCAGCTTACAACCGCTCTTCAGCAGCTTGTTGCGGCGATCGAAGAAACGGACAAATGAGGCGGATTTAGCCTAAACCAGTCGTCTTGATAAGATTTACCCAAATTTAGGTCGAGTAAAGTTTGAGCCGAGCCCGATAGAACGGTATAAATAGAAAACGAAATAAAGGAATGCAACCCGAATGGCACTGGCTGAGGAACTGAGGCAGGCGTGGCAATCCCAGATTGAAGCGGGCAGCCCTAACCTATCGGCAACCGATCGAGCAAGCGTGGTCGGCTGGCTGTTGGGGCAGGATCCGGCACGATTTGACTCCCTCTCACCCGCAGAGTTAAACGTGGCGCAGCAGGCGATGGACTATCGCTATCGGATTTTGCAGCAGCGATATTTAGGCGTTCAGCCCGATCGCGCCTACAACCAGCTAATCCAGCGGCTCAGCAGCCTGTTCCTGATTCGCAGCAAAATTAAAACCTGGGTTGCCCTGTCTCGCGATCGGCGGCGAACGGTGGTGGATGTGTTGCAGGAAGTGATTCAAGAGCTGCTGCAAAGCGATAACTATATGCGGCAGCAAATCACCTGGATCGGGGAATGTACGCCCAACCCGCGCCTGCGGAATGCCCTGATGCTGGCAAGCATTGAGGAATATTGCCTGCGCCCAATTCGCAATCAGCCTTTGCTGGTGTATCGATTTGTCAATTATCTCCGTCGATCGCAGCGGGGCGGCATGACCCAGGTTCCCACAGGCGATCTGATTCGGCTGGTCTCTGAAGAAATCACCCCCGACGATGCTGATAATCCCGTCAGCTTGCTGGACGGTCAGGCATTGACGCAATATCAAGACCAGCAGGCGTGGGAGGAGCAGGAGGCACTCCGCAGCAAAGTGATGCAGGAATTTGCCGACTACCTGAAAGAAAAGGTTGATCCGCTCGCCGCAGACTGGTTAAAACTACACGTCCAGGGACAGTCGCAGGAAGTGATCGCCCAGCGGCTCGACGTCCCGATTCAGCAGGTTTACCGACTGCGTGAGAAAATTAGCTATCACGCGATTCGCGTCTTTGCCTTTAAGCAGCAGCCCGAACTGGTGGGAGCCTGGCTGGGAACTTCGCTAGTTGAGCATAATCTGGGCTTGACGATTCCACAGTGGGAGGAGTTTTTGCAGTCGTTAACGCCTGTGCAGCAGAAGATTGTCGAAAAGCTGAAGACCGGACAGCCCTTTGACGCGATCGGCAAAGAGCTAAATCTGAGGCTGAATCAGGTTACAGGCGAGTGGAGCAAAATCTACCTGGCAGCTCAAACAGTGCGGAGTGCGGAGTAACCCATCTTTTTGTCAAGTGGATTCTATCAGGGGCAACTAATGCCATTAATATGGGTTTAATAAAGGGCATTAGTTTCAGTTGATTATCTTGGCATTGATTGGCATTCAATCAAATGTTGAGACAGAATGTTGAGACGAAATGTTGAGACAAGCGTTCGCATTTTTCTCAACCGCGCCTCTTTTGGATCGTCAAACTCCTACCCAAGAACCTATGGCGGCTTTCTCGGACGATCGCATCCCGTCCTCTCACAGTGATCGATCCCACTTTTCTGATCGATCGCAGCAGCGTATCCTTGGTCAGTTTCAAGGGGATTGGGTCGACCGACTCAACCTGGATGAGATGTACGTGCTGATTGATGGTGTGCTGCCTTTTGAAGCCTGTCTTTACTATCAGGTTCTGCCGCTGTTTCTGGAGGGAAATCGGCTCAATCTCGGCATGGTCTACCCCGAAGATACCACGGCTGCCGACTACGTTCGCCGCATTATCTCCTATCTCAACTACTCCCTGGTTGCCCGACGCATCACCACCGAAGCACTCCAGGCTACGCTCACGGCTTATCTCAATGCAGCCGAAAATAAGCAAAAGACCGATAAAAATCAGCTCGATCGAGTTAGTTTTGGGCATCATCGCCATGCCGGGCGAAATCGAGTCGCTCGTCCTGTGGATCAAAGTGAGCGGCTGACGCTCATCGTTGATAGCCCTGATGAGCTAGAAGAGGCAGCGGTTTCCGCAGAGCCAGAGCGCGTTGAAGAGCCGCCAATTGCTCCCCTGCAAACGCCAGTCATCACTTCGGCTCCGTCTATTGCTCACGATGAAGCTCTTGCAACCTGGCAACAGCCTTCTCTGCCGATCGCGAGCGAGGAGCAGTCCACCAGCAGCAAACCTTCAAGCCGTTCTGCAAATAATCCCCTGACGGCATCTGCCGCACTTCGACAACCTGTCCTGCCGCTCTTGCCTCAGCTTCCGGTTCTGCAACTTGATGCAAAACACCTCTCTGCTCCGGCAGAAGAACTCGTTACCCTGTCGCCAGAGGTTGTTCTGCAGGAATTGCTGGCACGAGTACTGGTGGGTGGAATCGGCAGACTTTATTTTGAGAATCATACCCACTACGGCAGGATTCTCTGGAGCCAGAACGGGGTGCTTCAGTCGGTTTTAGAAAATGTGCCGAGCGCCCTCTTTCAAAACCTTCTGGCCGCCCTGAAGCAGACCGCAAAAATTGCTTCCCCGATCGCAAATTACCCAAAACAGATTGAAACTGAATATCTCTATAGCCCTATGCTGGAGGGCACCGCCTCGCTGAAGTCGCGTGTCCTGCTGCGCTTTCGCTTTATGCTGAATGCGGGCAATGAAGAAGCAACCCTGCAAATTTTGAGAGGGGCTGCCCTCAAGTTTCACCAACAGCAGCAGATGAGAAAACTTGAACGGGACGCAATGGGCATTGCCAAACAGCTCCAGACTAAGCTAAATGAGATTCGCGATCAAACGCTGACCGGAGAAGGGCTTGCAAGCAGTTGTTTCGATGTACTGCCTGGATTGAGTCATTTGCTGCGCGGCATTGAGCAACAGCTCGACGAGTTGGGGGTTAAGGAATCTGATCAGCCCTAAAAGATGATTTAAAGCAGTGAATCTTCGGCATGACCCCTCAATTTTCCCATGCTGCTCCCCATGCCGCCTAATTCCCAGGCTAAATTCTCTATGAGTTTCTTCAATAGATATCCATGAATAAGGGAGTTTGAACCCAGAAGGAATGCTGTAGCTCTCCCTGGAATTAGGAGCTAGGGGCGGTTTGGCAGCGATCGTGACCTGCACCAAATCCATCAAAATGCAAAAGAAGGGAACTAGCACTGCCAATTCCCCCTTAAATTCCAATTGATAAAGCTTGCCTTTACTGGCCGCAAACGTGCTGCAGGCAGTCTGGTAGCGTTGCTGACCTTGTTAATAACTGATGTTAAAACCGATCAGCAAATCGGCCCAATCGGCGAACCTCAGGGGAAACTGCTTTGTATCGCGTCAGGATTTATCTTTGGACGACCGCCAAGCTTCGGTCATGCGTCCCCAGTTGGTTGTGAACTCTGACCAGCCCGCCAAGCTTCCCGGATTTTCTTCATCCCAGGAGGCAGAGAGTACGCCGTAGCTCAGCCCTAGAACGCCTAAACCAAACCAGCCGAGACTCGTCAGCAGCACTGCATAGGTCGGCACTTCAAACAAAGCATTGACCCGGATCAGATAGCTAACCACAAAGGTAGACATGCCCAGCGCAGTTGGAATCCCGCACAAAATCGCCATGCGTTTGATCATGCGCCGACTCACAGCATCGGGGATCGCAGCCTCTTGAGCAGTCGATCGCTTTACTGGCGGAGCCATCTGCTGGGCAACAGAACGCTTAGGCGCATTTGCCGTAGAGGATGCTTTTGCGGGAGCCTTTGCTGGCGGCGCAACCGGGCTACTCTTGGGCGTTTTCTCAGCCTGCTTGCGGGTTTTGGCTGGTTCAAAGGGAAGCGACTGGCGCGACTCGCCGCCTTTTTTGCTTTTTGACGAGTCGGGCTGAGACTTGGAGGACATACAGATCTAACCCCGAATTCCTAACCGTGTGAGCAGAGCCCGATAGCGTTCCTGGTCTTGCTTTAAGATATAAGCCAACAACCGCTTCCGCTGACCGATCATCTTCAGCAGTCCCCGACGGGAAGCATGATCTTTCTTGTTTTCGCGCAGGTGAAGACTGAGGCGATTAATACGCTCGGTCAGCATCGCAACTTGAACATCAGCCGATCCGGTATCCGTTTCGTGGATTTGATACTCAGAAATGATTTCCTGTTTACGCTCTTGCAGCAGTGACATGAACCAATTAAATCCCTAACGTAATAGAAATGCAGTCAACTATCTTATCACACTTACCTGGGTTAGGGTGAAGCCTCGGCAGTTTTGCGAATTTCAGGTCGGATTTTCTAAACAGTGGAGCGTAAAGCATGCAGTCGCCCTTTCGGCGAGTTTTGACAGGCGTGGTGTTTTTGGGGATGACGATCGTGGGTGCCGTTTGGGGGTACTGGTGGTCGGGCTGCCCGCTTTTGGATGCGGTTTATATGGTGGTAATCACCATCTTTGGGATTGGCTATGGCGAGTTTTGTCCGGTTTCTGGTTCAACTCGCATCTTTACGATGCTGGTAATTTTGGCAGGCGTGATATCGGTGTCATTAATCTTAGGAGGCTTTGTCCAGATGGTGACAGAAGGCGAGATTAAGCAGGTGTTAGAGCATCGACGGAAAACGCAAGACCTGGCAAACCTGAAGAATCACACGATTATTTGCGGCTTCGGGCGGATTGGGCAGGTGTTATCGCTGAAGCTGGCGGAGGAAAAGCAGCCTTTTTTGATTATCGACACCAGTGACGATCGCATCACCCTGGCAGGAGAAATGGGCTATCACGTCTATCAGGGAAACGCGACCGATGAACACACGTTGCTGCAAGCAGGCATTGAACGGGCAAAGGCACTTGCAACCGTCCTGCCAGACGATGCTGCCAATGTGTTCATCACGCTGACTGCCAGAGGCTTAAACCCGCAGTTAATGATTGTGGCGCGGGGAGAGCTTGCCTCTACCGAAAAAAAGCTGCGCCTTGCCGGAGCTAATCATGTTGTCCTACCTGCTGCAATTAGCGGACAGCGGATGTCTAATTTAATCACCCATCCCAACACGATCGAATTTCTGGAGCAAGGCGAAGAACGGACTCGGCTGAACGAACTGCTAACGCAAATCGATGTTCAGGTTGATGAGCTATCAATTTCTGTG
Source organism: Cyanobacteria bacterium FACHB-502 (assembly GCA_014695325.1). GTDB lineage: Bacteria > Cyanobacteriota > Cyanobacteriia > Elainellales > Elainellaceae > Leptolyngbya_A. The sequence continues at coordinate 238,494 of JACJNZ010000048.1, forward strand.
AATTCGCCCTTGGTGGGACGGACGATCGCGGATTTGGAAGTGCGGGGACAGGGAACCTTTATTGTGGTTGCACTCAAGCGGCACGACCAGATTACGAATCATCCCGACCCCAACCTGGGGCTTCATGCCGGAGATACGCTGATTGTGCTGGGGCATCGCGGTGACATTCCCCGATTTGCCGAACGCTATGCCATTAAGCAGTTGCGCTATCGCGGGGCACGCTGGTGAGGGGTAACGGTGCGAAGAACTGTAGTGCTAAATCGCCAGGTGAGAATGCTTGCAGCAAACGCCAAGCCGATCGCCAACCCCCACCACAGTCCCATTCCGCCGTAGCCTAAGCGCAGTCCCAGCAGATAGCCGCAGGACAAACCCAAGCCCCAGTAAGCAATCAAGCCAATCAGCATAGGAACTCGCGTGTCTTTCAATCCGCGCAGCGCACCGACGGCTGTAACCTGAAGCCCGTCCACAATTTGAAACATTGCTGCCACGCCTAACAGCTGCTCTGCCAGCAGGACGACTGCCTGATTTGCCGGGTCGTTGATATCAAGGTAAAGGGAGACGATCGCTTCTGGTACAGTCCAGAACAACATTGCCATTGCCGCCATAAACAGCACCCCCAATCCCATTCCGGTGTAGCCTGCCCGCTTTGCTCCCCGAAAGTCTCCCTGTCCTAGGCGTTGGCCCACCAGCACGGTTGTGGCAAACGAAACTCCGAGCGGAATCATAAACGTAATGGCAGCAGTTTGCAGAGCGATCTGATGCGCTGCCAGCGTTACTGTACCCAGTTGACCCATGAGAAAGGTGGTCACGGTAAATAGTCCGGCTTCAGCCGCCGTCAGAATGCCGATCGGAATCCCTACATGCAGCAGCTCCCGAAACAGGCGACCCTCTAGGACGTGCAGGTTTTGGAAGATGCCGTACTGCTGATACCGAGGCTGCTGACAGTAAAAGAGCAGTGCTAGAAACATTGCCCACAGCGACAAACTGCTGGCGTAGCCAATTCCCGCTAAACCGAGTGCAGGCAAACCCAGCTTGCCAAACATCAGTACGTAGTTTCCAGCAATGTTGAAGAGCGTGCCGCAGACCATAATCACAATCACCGGACGCGGCTGAGACAGTGCAGAGACAAAATGCCGCAGCACCGCAAAGCCCAACCCTGCTGGGAAGCCCCAGACGATCGCCTGCAGGTAGGCCGCCGATTGAACTGTAACCGATTCGGATTGACCCAGCCAGAGAAAGAGAGGACGGGGAAATGCCAGCAGCAGCATGAGCGGCAGCGTCATCAGCATTGCCAGCCACATTCCCTGCTGCACCACGCGCCCGACCTCACGAGTTTGACCTGCCCCGAACGCAGATGCCGCTAAAGGACTGACCGCAGAGACAATCGAAGAACTCACCAGCAGACAAGCCTGAAACGTCGTCGCGCCCAATCCGCCTGCCGCCAGCACTTCGCCGCCCAGTAAGCCCATCATCACTGTATCGACAAAGCCTGTAGCTGCCTGCGCCAACTGTGCTCCCGCTAGGGGAACCGCCAGGGTTAAAGAGGCTCTCACTTCGGAGGTGAGCTGCGATCGAGTCATTTGAAGCATGGGTGGCGAAAGATAGATTTTGCAAACAGACAGACCATCTACCCTACCAGCCTCTCTGATCCTTTGCCTTCATCCATCCTAGTGAAATGAAAAGGGAGGTTATTGGGAATCTATTGCAATAATCTTGACAGAGATTTGCAATAAATCTAAGATAATCTACATTGTTCTCCTCTCAAGGATCGGTGGTGGGGTTGGTCGGTTGGCTAGCCCCCCATTTTTTATTTAAAGGTAGGGAGGCGGGGGGTGAAGGATTTGTAATACATCATACTACAACCAGCAACGTGGGTGGATATGGAAGTGGGTGGACATAAAGGATAGGGGTAACTTGCTGTGCCTGCTTGTGTAACAGATAGGAGTTAGACAGACGGAAGCTAGAGGGATCAGCTCATTCCTGAAGGACGGGCAGTACCCGAAGGGCAGACAGACAGTACCCGAAGGGCGGACAATATTAGGGTTAAGATGATCTGCTACTGTGCTACAAAGGTGCGAATTAACGGTGCGACTGTGCGATGTCGGATATTTCTGCTCAAAGTTCTGATTTCAGCCTGCCTCAGTCCGATCGCCTCATGCTTGCTCGATCGGGGAACGGTGAATTGGATGCGATCGTAATAGGCTCTGGGATTGGGGGTCTAGTGGCGGCGACTCAGCTTGCGGCAAAAGGGGCAAAGGTGCTGGTGCTGGAGCGGTATTTGATTCCGGGGGGCAGTGCGGGGTATTTTGAGCGGTTCCCTTCTGGGGAAAATTCGGAGCAGCGGGGCTATCGGTTTGATGTGGGAGCCTCGATGATTTTTGGCTTTGGCAGCGAAGGAACGACGAATTTGCTCAGTCGGGCGCTGCAAGCGGTGAATGTGAGTCTAGAAACGATTCCCGATCCAGTGCAGGTGCATTACCATTTGCCGAGTGGTGAGACGATTCGAGTTCATCGGGATTATGAGAAGTTTTTACAGGAACTGATCGATCGCTTTCCCCAGGAGCAAGCAGGAATTCGCCGTTTCTATGACGAGTGCTGGCAGGTATTTCGCTGTCTGAATCAGATGGATCTGCTGTCGCTGGAAGAGCCGCGTTATTTGATGCGATCGTTCTTCCAGCATCCGTTTGCCTGTCTGGGTTTGGCGCGTTATCTGCCGCAAAACGTGGGCGGGGTTGCGCGTCGCTTCATTCGTGATCCTCAACTGTTGCGATGGATTGATCTGGAATGCTACATCTGGTCGGTTGTGCGGGCAGATCGTACACCCATGATCAATGCGGGAATGGTGTTTAGCGATCGACACTACGGCGGGGTTCGGTATCCCAAGGGAGGCGTGGGACAAATCGCCCAAAAGCTCGTGGAGGGCTTGGAGAAAACGGGAGGACAGATTCGCTATCGATCGCGGGTGACAGAAATTTTGTGCGAGGCGGGAAGAGCCGTTGGGGTGAGGCTGGCATCGGGTGAAGTGCTGCGGGCAAAGCGAATTGTCTCAAACGCGACGCGATGGGACACCTTTAGTAAACTGCTGCCGCGATCGATTCTGCCTCCGCAAGAGGTCAAGTGGCAGCAACGCTATCAGAAATCACCCAGTTTTTTCAGCCTACATCTGGGAGTTCGAGGTGAGGTTTTGCCAATCGGAACCGACTGCCATCATGTGGTGCTGGAAGACTGGACCCAAATGGAAACCGCACGGGGAACGCTTTTTGTGTCGATCCCGACGCTGCTTGATCCTGCTCTGGCTCCGAGTGGACATCATATTATTCATGCCTTTACGCCCGACTGGATTCACGACTGGCAAAACCTTTCGCCCACAGATTATCAGAAGCAAAAAGCAGCCGTTGCCGCTCAGATCATCGATCGCTTAAACGCCGTTTTTCCGGGTTTGCGAAAGGCGATCGTTTATCAAGAAGCCGGAACACCCCGCACTCACCGCCGCTTTCTCGGACGGACTGATGGCACCTATGGACCGATCCCCGCTCGAAAGCTCCTGGGATTGCTGGGAATGCCCCTGAATCGAACAGCGATCGCGGGACTTTACTGCGTTGGAGACAGCACATTTCCAGGGCAGGGTTTAAATGCCGTTGCCTTTTCAGGCTTTGCCTGTGCCCATCGCATTGCTGTGGATTTGGGATTAGAGCCAGGATTTTTGTCGCTCTAATCAGAGATGCTTAACAACTGCTGCTGAAATCACCCCTTTGGCAGCTAGAATTCCTGCGTTTGGATGAGGCTTCTGTTTCTCTGTAGCTAGACAATCAACCCATGAGAAATGAACACCGTTGTCTTATGACTGCGGAAAGATGTCATTGATTCAAAAAATGCTTAATTCTTGCGAGGGTTGAGATAGCTCTTTCTTTTGTATCAGTTTGTATCAGAAATTGCTTTCTAACCATACGGCATTTCTCAGGCGAACCCTCACAGAAAGCGACGCCCTTTCTCCCCATTTCCACTACAACCTTAGTTCGAGCTATGTTCAAACGATTTAAGTTTCTATTGACAGTCCTCTTCTCCACACTGTTAACCATTTCGGTGATGACTGCCTGTAATGCTAACCAAAATGCAGGAAGCGGCAGCGGCAGCAGAACGGTAACAATGGCAACTTCTGCGGACTATCCTCCCTATGAGTATGTTGATTCGAGTTCGGGAAGTCAGGAAATTATCGGTTTTGATGTTGACATTGCAAAGGAAATTACCAGCAGGCTGGGCTACGATCTGCAAATTCAAAATATTGATTTCAACGGTTTAGTTTCGGCACTGCAAACAAAGCGAGCCGACTTTGTGATGGCAGGCATGACTCCGACCCCAGAGCGCAAGCAAAGCGTTGATTTTTCTCGCATCTACTACGAAGCGAAAAACACGATCGTCGCCAGACAGGGCAGCAATTTCAGAACGACTGATGCGTTGAAAGGCAAGACCGTTGCCGTCCAGCTTGGTACGATTCAAGAAGGAGTTGCGAAAGATCTCAACGAAGAGAAAAACTTGGGCCTCAACATTAAGCCGCTTAACCGAATTAATGAAATTATTCAGGAATTAAAGGCAGGGCGAATCGAAGCAGCGATTGTTGAAGACACCGTTGCAAAGGGCTATGTTGAGTCCAATCCTGACCTGGAATTCAACACAATTCCCAACGCAGGAGAAGCAGGTTCAGCAATTGCTTTCCCGAAAGGGTCTGAGCTGACGGCTGAATTCGATCGCGTTCTGGGCGAAATGATTGAGAACGGCAAAGTAGAAGAGCTCGTAAGCAAGTGGTTTAGCACTTCTGTACCGGCAGCAAAATAGTGGAACTGGAGCAGGAGATCGATCGAAGGATTAGATTGAGGAAATTAAACATCGTCAACTCCGATGTAATTCTGAAAGTCTAAAGGAATGTTTGAAGAGTGTTCTCGGTTCTAAATTGCCCCTTAGACTTCCCAATCCTGGAGGACTTTGAGGACTTCTAGAAAACTTTTAGAGAGCTAGATTTCTTCCAGAATTGGCCTGTTAAGGGAGTAATTCGCAATCAGCACTGTTCAAACATTCCTGTTCAAACCTTCTTTGATTCTGGCGATCGGTTCCTGCGCTTTTAGTATCTAATTACTCGCTTTTTTGAGCCGATTTATTGGATTGTTTAGAAGTTATTTCTTGATAACGATTATTTGACAATGGAAATATCATCAGTCGATTGGACGGCTGGCATCCTCAACGCTTTTCAAATTGAAACTGCTGCCAGCATTTTTGGGCAAGCCGCTCCAACTAAATTTAGCCTTGATTTCTCCAGGATTGTTCCTAACATTCCATTTATTCTTCAAGGGATTGGAGTGACACTGGGGTTTACGCTGGTTTCTGCGGTGATTGGGTTTACCTGGGGAACGATTCTTTCGATTTTTAAAATTTCTACGTTTAAACCATTGCGCTGGTTTGCTGATTTTTATACTTCTGTCTTTCGCGGTACACCACTGATTTTGCAGCTTGCGATTATTTACTTCTCGACACCTCAGCTAATTGGCTATTCGATTCCTGCCTTCCAGGCAGGGGTAATTACGTTTTCACTCAATTCTGCTGCCTATAGCTCGGAAACGATTCGCGGTGGCATTATGGCAGTTGATAAAGGGCAGCGCGAAGCCGCAATGTCGATGGGTGTTGCCTACCCGCTTATGATGTGGGATATTATCTTGCCTCAGGCATTTAAAAACATTTTGCCTGCGCTAGTAAATGAAAGTATTGCCTTGCTGAAAGACTCGTCTCTGGTGTCTACGGTCGGTGCGCTAGACTTAATGCGGCGCGGACAAATTGTTGCGGCTGAAAAGTTTATTTTTTTTGAACCGTTAATTCTGGTTGGTTTGGTTTACTACGTGATGGTGATGGGCTTTACCGTGCTATCGCGCCGCTTAGAACGGAGGATGCGGAAAAGTGATTAGGACAGAATTTTTATCAAAATCATTCGGCAAGTTGAACGTTCTAAAAGATATTTCAACTGAGATCAAAAAGGGTCAGGTGGTTGCGATTATTGGCCCTTCAGGATGCGGTAAGTCAACCTTTTTGCGCTGTCTGAATTTGCTCGAAATGCCAACACGCGGACGCATTTATATCGACAATCAAGATATTACTTCTCCTAAAGTTGATATCAAAGATGTGCGTCAAAATATCGGCATGGTGTTTCAGCACTTTAATCTGTTTCCACACATGACTGTGCTGGACAATTTGACCTACGCGCCGACTAAGGTCAGAAAACTGCCCAAAGCTCAGGCACGGGAAAAAGCAATGGAGTTGCTGCATCGAGTCGGGCTATCAGAAAAAGCTGAAGTGTATCCTTCTCGTCTTTCGGGTGGACAAAAGCAGCGGGTTGCGATCGCCCGATCGCTGGCAATGGAACCTCAAGTGATGCTGTTTGACGAGCCCACTTCTGCGCTAGACCCGGAGATGGTGAAAGAAGTGCTGGACGTGATGAAGGCACTGGCACAAACCCAAATCACAATGGCGATCGTGACGCATGAAATGGGCTTTGCGCGAGAAGTTGCCGACCGCATTATCTTCCTTGATAACGGCAATATTGCTGAAGATGCGCCGCCGGATGTGTTCTTCTCTAATCCTAAGAGCGAACGCGCCTGTCAGTTTCTAGAGAAGGTGCTGTAGAGAAAGTGCTGTAGGGTTCGATTTGCCCTATCTCGTGATTAGGACAGTTTCCCACACCGGAGAGGGACGGCGATTACGGCGATCGAAAGATTAAACGCTGCTTTATATTCCGTTACGATGAGGGCATTGTTGGTTCCTGCTTGGCAGGAGGTCAGAACACATGAACGGTAATCTACGGATCGGTAGCCTGTTTGGAATTCCTTTTTTCGTCAACGCATCCTGGTTTTTGGTCTTCTCGCTTGTGACCTGGGACTATGGCAGTCAGTTAGGCGCGGCTTTTCCGCAGCTCGGCGTGTCTGCTGGGGTGCTGGGGCTGGTGACGGCTCTGCTGCTGTTTGCTTCGGTGCTGGCACACGAGTTAGGACATAGCCTGGTAGCCATGCGGCAGGGAATTCCGGTCAAGTCCATTACGCTGTTTATCTTTGGTGGACTGGCAAGTTTGGGTGAAGAATCGAAGACTCCGGCAGAGGCGTTCTGGGTTGCCGTTGCAGGGCCGCTGGTGAGTTTTGCGCTGTTTGGCATTTTTACAGCTCTAAATATCTTCACTGCTCTCCCCGCTCCACTAATGGTGGTGGTCGGTGTCCTTGCCTCGATTAATCTGGCATTAGGCATTTTTAACCTACTGCCCGGTTTACCTCTAGATGGCGGAAACGTGGTGAAGGCGCTCGTTTGGAAACTGACGGGTAAGCCCTACAAGGGAATTGCATTTGCCAGCCGTATTGGTCGCTTTCTGGGCTGGTTGGGGATTGGCATCGGTGGCTTGTCGGTGCTGGGCTTTATCCAATTCGGTAGTTTTTGGACGCTGCTGGTGGGCTGGTTCTTACTGCAAAATGCCGATCGCTATGCCCAGGCTGCTGCGGTGCAAGAACAGTTGAGCGGTCTAACTGCCGAAGATGCGGTGATTCCTAATAGCCCGATCGTTTCGTCTGAGATTTCGCTGCGGGAATTTGCAAATCAGTACATCATTGGCAATCCGGCAAACTGGCGGAGGTATCTGGTGACGGATACAAACGGTCAGCTTGTGGGTCAGGTCGAAGTGGATGCTATGAAGATGATCCCGACGAATGACTGGTGGGATATCTCGGTGCGGCAAATTATGCAGCCTATCACTCAACTAGAAACGATCGCCTCTGATCAGCCGCTGCTAGATGTAGTGAACCTGATCGAAGAGAAAAACTTGCCTGAATTAGTGGTGCTTAAGGAAGATAAGAAGCCTGCAGGTTTACTGGAGAAGTCCTCCATCATCCAACTTCTGCAAGACCGTGCTGCTGCAAAATCAGCTCCCCCTCAACCGATTCCGTCTCAGGCATAAGCGGACTTGCTCCGTAACCTTAATACTCACATCGCGCACTAATTGCGATCGCCCCTGTCTCTTTAGGCGGGGGATTTTTTATAGTCAATCCCTGATAGGGTTTTGATTTGGTTGAAATGACGGGTTGCTGAAAGCTTTGATTTATGGAGTTTTCGAGGTTCGATTGTACGAATTGACCGGGTTGTAGCATTTCTATAGTGGATGGCAAGAAATTTCATTTTGAATCCTGTCCCAAATCGAGACGGGTCAAGAGTTTGGTGGTTGCGCGGAAGGGAATTGGGGTTCAAATGGTGGAAAGGGCTGTCTTGCAAGAACTTCCGCCCTTGATGCAGGAATGCCACTCAAAACACCCACCTGTCCGCGCACCGTACCTGAAAACCCCAGTTCAGGGATTGCCTGCGATCGCTCCCCAAGCCTGCACGATCGTCAGCAGATCGGGAGGAAGCTGAGCGGCGACAAAATCAACGTATTGCGTTGTGCTGGTTTGGCTGCTGAGCGTGATGGTAATTGTGTCTGCGGTTGGTTGGCTGGGAGTATAGCTGAGGCGATCGAATAAGTGAAAGCCTTGCAGCAGCTTTTCAAATTCTTGGACTTGCGCCTGCGATATCTGATGAATGTGGGGCGGAAACGAGGACTGGTCTGCCCGCAGCAGCGATCGCATCACCTGACCGCTTTTCAGCAGAATGGTTTCATAGGTGTGTCCGGCAATGCCGCCGCTGGCGATCGAGCGAAACAAAACCTGCTCTTCGAGGGGAGTAGCCACTTCCGACAAAAACCGGACTCCCTCCAGGCTGGCAGTCGCAAAGCGATTTAAGCGAACCTGCGAGCCATCGTTGTTAGAGTGATAGACCCAGCTTTTGCCGTTTCCAGACACAACAACACGCCAGCCGAAGATAGCAATCTGGGAACATATTGCAGTCCCGGTTTCAATACCCAGACAGCCATCCCAGTTTTTTTGCTCAGCCTGAGTAATTTGCAGTTGATCGAGCGGAATTCCCGACTCCTGCGAAGCTGCCGATAAGATTCGATCGTTGACCTGCTGAGGTAAGGCACTCGATCCCGTGTGGCTTTCCTGCCGGATGGCTTGACCTGTGCTGTCGGTGCGGTAGATCCAGGTTTGCGATCGGTCTGTCACGGTGATGCGCCAACCCTGCACCAGTGCCAATAAGCAACTTTCCGCAGGTCCGCCCAAGCCCAGACAGCCATCCTGCCAGGTTTCTTTGGTAGCAGCAACCACTCGCAGACGCGAAGCCGGAATGCCAGTCTCACGGGCGATCGTCCGCCGTACCCGAATGCGAACCGATCGCGGAGCCTGTTCCTGAACACTGGGGCTGCTGGAGTTTTGGCCAGTGGGCAGTCCCGCTCTGATCGAGGGAAACGAAAATGCAGAAGCAAGCTCTGATGAAGTCGTCAGGAGTACGGCGGTTAAGCAGGCGATCGAAACCAGACGTGATGCAGATGAATGACGCATAACGGTTAAGCCTCTAGAAGGTGAAATCAGCAAGGTGAAATCAGCAAGGTGAGATCATCACAAAGTTTGACACTTGCTACCGTAAATCAGGTTCCACGCTTTGGCAAAAGCGGTTACAGAAATTGAATCAACCCATGCCAGCATTGGCCAAAAAAATTGCGATGATCGGGCACATCCGCCAGCTCCCTCCGTCTAAGGGGGTACAGGACAGGACTGAGACGCTCACCATTCGCAAAATTGGCAAGCCGCAGTCTGCCGGGTGCAATACCGCCGCTTGTAGAGCCTCTGTTTCTCTACGGCTTATTTTCGCTGCTCATGCGCGCAATGGCGCAACTACTCGGTATACAGAACACGGGGAACAGGTATGTCAAGCTTTGCTGGAGTCAATCTAAAACAGGCTAGACCCATTGCAGTAGACACTCAAACTCGCATTGCCACCAATCTCAGCGAGACTGGTGAGGGGATGCCGAATCAACTTTATCGGTTTCGTTTAAACCAACGCAGCAATCTTAATCTGCGAGTAAACAATGCAGAAGCAGGCGTAGAACTGTTGCAGGATAAAAATCGGAATGGCAAAGTCGATCGCAACGAGATTTTAGGGCGATCGGTTCAGACCCAAAAATTGCAGCAGCAGGCGAACGATTCTAGAAACGGAAAGTTAAAGCAGGAATTAAACCAGGGGACATACTTTATCCGCGTTTTGGGAAACGGTGAAGCGGATCAAAGTTATCGCTTTATGCTGTCGGCGATGCCCGTTCAGTCGAGGGGCAATTTAGCTCAATCAGGAACTCAATCAGGGTTTAATACCTGGTCAGCCACCCGCAACCAGAGCCGCCTGCGGCAATCTACCCCGGTTCCTTATCGTCTGCAAAGCAACGAAGCCGGACAGGTCTTTGTGCAACCCGACCCCAGCACCCGCAGCTTATCCCGCAACACTGCTGAGAGAGCAAACAATCTGCGCCCGGTACAGGCTTCTCCCGATCGCTGGAATGCCAGCTTTATTAACCGCACGCGCAGCAACGTCGCCAACTACCGCACCTATAACTTCAATCGGGCGGATTTCAAAACCGACTTAGGCAGTCAGGGCAACAATGGCACGGTCATCGCCCGACTCCGGCAGGATTACGGCATGGGCAGCCCCAACAAAAGCATTCGGACGCGGCATTTTGCGATGCAAGCTTGGACAAGGGTTCAGCTGGAAGAAGGCAAATTCTACAAAATTACCAGCCAGTCCGATGACGGCACTCGCTTCTTGTTTAAAAAGCCCGGCAACGACCAAACCGTTACTGAAATTGGCGGCGACTGGCGCAACCGCACTACGAAATCCGCGCCTTGGTCACAAACAATGGTGGCAGGCGAGGGCGGCAGCTATGACTTTTATGTGCAGTACTACGAGCGCGTCGGAGCTTCCACAATTAACATCACGCTGGAACAAGTTCAAGCCAGCAGCCGCGTCACTGCCAATTCTGCAATCAATCTCCGCAGCCAGCCCTCTACGGTAGGCAATACGCCGATCGGAAGCCTCGAAACAGGAACCAGCTTTTCTGTGGTGCGGCAGGTGCGTTCTGCTACCGATGCCAGCTATCCCAACTGGTATGAAATCACCACCAGCGACGGCAAACGCGGCTATGTGGCAGCCGACAGCAGCTTGATCGAGCTTGTGGGCAATAGCAATCTGGCGACGATCGGCACAGGTGCGCCCCCAACCAACAATCCTACGATTCCCGGTGGGCCCTTGCCTCCTCAGTCCCCCATTCCTCAACCTCCACTACCGGGCGGCGTTGGCGGAACCGATCGCAAAACGTTTAACTTCTCGACTACGTATCCCAGCAGTTATTCCTACTTTAAGCAGGATCTTGCAGAGATTAATAGCCCCAGCTATTACTCCGGCAGCTACAAGCCCATGATCGAAGAGCTGGCACTTCGCTATGACTGGCTCCAGCCTTCGGTTATTGCAGCGATCGGTTCGCGTGAGTCTGCTTGGGGCTTGCTGCTGGCTCCGAAAGGTCCGAGCGGCACAGGCGACGGCGGATATGGACGCGGTATTATGCAGATCGACGCTGAATTCCATCCAGAATTTATTAGCACAGGCAAATGGCGGGACCCCAAGGAAAACCTGACCTACGGCATCGAGAAAGTGCTGCGCCCCTACTACGACTACCTCGATCGTAATACCAACCTTCAGGGCATGGAACTGTTGCGGGCTGCGCTGGCTTCGTACAATGCCGGGCCGGGTAACGTGATGGCTGCCTACAATGCTGGACTCGACGTGGATTACTACACCACAGGTCGAGACTACGGAAAGGATGTACTCGATCGGGCGGGCTGGTTCCAGCTTCAGGGATGGGTATAGAGTAGACTTCCCGCATAAAGGCTCGCGCCCTTACCCTAAATCCCTCTCCCAAACGGGTAGAGGGATTCCCGATCCAGCTCTCCTTCCCTCAATCGCGCAACCCCTTACACCTCAACGGCAGCTTCGTTGACTGTCCGTGCTGCTTTGCCATTCATCGTTTCCTGAATGGGCGATTGTCCTGTATTGGGCTGAAGTACGAGAACGGCACAAGGGGCACGGTGCATTACATAATTGCTGACGCTGCCCAAAATTGCTTCAGTAAGTCCTGATCTGCCGCGCCGCCTCATGACGATCAAATCTGCGCCCCACTGTTTTGCTGCCTGACACAGCCCTTCTCCCGGTTCTGTAATGCGGTACTCAGAGGTGACGGAAACGTCAGCCTGCCGCGCGATTTGACAGTAGTGATATAGCAGCTCTTGCACCTGACGAGTTTGCTCAGAGAGGCGCAGCGATTCGACCTGATAGCTCTGGTGCATGATTTCGGGGGAAACGCCCATCTCGCCAGGGAGCGGCGGCACAAGCGTCATCACATCGGCAGTCACACAGTGAAACAGCATCAGCTTCGCCTGGTTTTGTCTAGCTAATTCCAGCGCATGGTCAAAGGCACTCTGGCTCAATAACGAATGATCGATCGCCACTAAAATTCGCTTGAAACTCATTTCGCGTCCCCCTTAGCAATAACTCAGAGCGATAACTGTTAGAGCAATAACTGATAGAGCAATAACTTGAACGACAAACGGCTTCCTTTACTCAAACCCTAGCGCAAGTGAAATCGCGACGATCGCCATTGTTACAAGGCTTATCAGGGCAGGGCTGATCAGAAACAGGGCTAAGAACGCCGGACGCTAAGAAGCCCGATTGCTCCCAGCAGCAGCAGTGCCCCCAATGCGCTCAACCCGCCAAAGGCTTCCCGAAACACCACGACTCCCAAAAGCGTTGCTGTCAACGGTTCCAGTAAAACAGCGATTCCCGCAACCGTTGCCTGAGTTCGGCGCAGACCGATCATATAGATCGCGTAGGCAATCCCGGTAGGAACCAGTCCCAGATACAGTAAAAACGGCATTCCCGCCGCCAGAGCAGGCAGCGACGGCGTGAGCAAAATTGCCGGGGTCAGCAAAATGGCAGCGATCGTAAAGCTCACCGCAGCAACCTGTAACGGCTCCAGCGTCGCCACTCCCACCTTGGCAATAATTGAGCCGATCGCGTAGGAAAGCCCGGCGCCCAGTGCCAGCAGTGCCCCCATCAAAAAGCGGCTGCCGTTCACTGTGAATGCTTCAGGGTTTGCCACCAGCAGCGCAGTCCCGATCAATCCCAGCACCAGAGCTACGCTGAGCTGTTTTGTCAGCCGCTCTCCCAGCCGCGTCACTGCCAGAATCGTGATAAACAGGGGCGAAGAGCAGATTGCCACCAGAGCCGTCACCGCTACTCCCGCCAGCGAAACGCCCCAAAAATAGCACACCTGATAAATTGCCATCGTCAGCCCCAGTCCGGCATAGGTCAAAAACTCAGACCTCGATCGCCAGCCCCGCAGCTTTCCCTGTTGACGCGCCAGCAGCAGCAAAAAAGGAGACGCGATCGCTAATCGCCAAAACCCTACCACTAAAGGGCTAAGCTGAGTCACGCTGGAGAGCAGCACCATCGTTGCGCCCGTTGTGCCCCAGGAAAGGGCGGCAAGGCAGATCAGCAGTAAGCCAAAGTTCATGAGCGATTGGCGAATATCAGCTCATTTATCTTAAAAAGAAACTCCCCAGGTAAACCAGGAGAAGATAGGCTTAATCGATCGATGCAAGGGAAATTGTTACCTCACTCCGTCACTTTGCCCTATCATTTCGCCCTGCCACTCAATCACCCAGCTAGACTTCTATTTTCGGCATTGCTGAATTGGAGTATGATTAGCCCCCCCAATTTTGGAGGAAACTGATCCTCAAAGTCCCCCAACCTTGGGGGATTTAGGGGGCGATGCAGGGTCTCAAGTTGTGTCTTCATCCTTCGATTCAGCAACGCCCTATTTTCAAAGCGGGTCTTTTCAAAGAGAAGCAAATCTTTTCAAAGCGGGTCTTTTCAAAACGGGTCTTTTTCACAGCAGATCTAATGCTAAGCGCAGATCTTAATGTTAGGCAGAGTTGCCCACTACACATAAAAAACAAAGGAGCGATCCGGATCGCTCCCTGTCTGAGTTTGAAAAACCAGGATTTGAAAAACCGAATCGTTGAGGAGATTGGCGAGTCAACTGGCTCAAGCCGCTTGCCCTATTCGACCTCGGCAGCCCCTTCCTGATTGGAGTTATCCCGCTCCATTTCATCATTCTCCTGCGAACCGCCACCCATGCGTCGTCTACCAAACCGTCCTGAATTGGTGCGCTTGCGAAACTTACGGGCGTAAGCCAAATTACGGAGTGCTTTTTCTTTTTTTTGATTTCGGCGTTTAGCCATTCTCAACCTCGTGGAATAACAACGATGTGAAGACCTAGGGTGTGAAGACTCAAAACGGGCTGAGTTTGATTTCGAACTGCCCGATCGAACTGCTGCTAAAAGTCTCCACAAAGAGTCCATTCTACCATAAGCTGACAGGGCTAGTCGATTTGCCCATCAGTTCCGGCAAGCGGCATGGGCGCGACTTCGCCAAGGAGAACGGCTTCACATTCCAGCTTCATCCTCAGCATTTGCAGCAATCTCCTTAGACACCCACCTCCTCAGACACCTGCCCCCTCAGACACCCACTGTGCTGCAAAGGCAAGAGCCTCTTCACGACTCGCAATTTTGCCTTCTGCCCGCGCCATCTGAAGCATCTCGAGCAGTTTGCCGATCTGGGGTCCGGCAGGAAGGTGCAGGGTCGTCATCAGATCCCGCCCGGTAACGATCGAGCTAGGGTGGGCGATCGGGTCATCGGGGGTTAGAAACCGTTGGATCAGGGGGGCGATCGTCTCTTGTGGAATTCCAGAGGCAACTGCTAAAACTGCCAGAGCCGGAAACGCTGCGCCAATACTGCGAAACAGCACATACTGATCGCGCTTTAACAGGTGAGCCAACCGATCGGGCTGGATCGAGTCTGGGTGGATCAGGGCAAAACTCTTGAGGACTGCCAGCACCGACTGCACCTCGGCTCGGCTGTATTTGAGCTGCCAGAGCTCCTGCTCGGCAAGTTCTAGGTCAGGGGCAACCAGGCATGCCAACTTTGCAATCTTGAGCCAGCTTCGCCCCGTGCCCGACAACCGCTGCTGATCTCGAAACCAGCCCAGCACTTCTAGACCCTGATCTGCCCAGCGCCGATCGAGTTCGATCGCGGCACGGTCGATTTGGGTGATCCATGCCAACCCCCGCCCCGTCGCGTGCGGCAACCAGGAGGAAAGCAGCCCATCCTGCCAGACCCGCACCAGCAGAGCAGTGCCTTTTGCGGTGCTGAGCAGATAGCTTAGCTCTGCCTGAACGCGCTCAGCAGCGATCGTTCCCAGTAAATCGGCAAGCTGCTGGATCGTTTGTTCGGTTTCGGGTTCTAGCGTGAAGTCGAGCTGTGCTGCCTGACGATATGCCCGCAAAAGACGCAGGGGGTCTTCCTTCAGGTTTTCGGGAGCCACCATGCGAATTAGATGACGCTGAAGATCTGCAAATCCGTGCAGGGGATCAAGCAATTGCTCGGTGTAGGGATTGTAGGCGATCGCATTGACCGTAAAGTCACGTCGTTGCAAGTCATCTTCTAGCCGATCTCCCACCTGCTGCGCGAAATCAACCGTTGCCTGATCGAACACGACCCGCGCAATGTGCCGATCGGCATCCAGCAAAACAAAACCCGCATGGTAGTGCTTAGCGATCGCTTTTGCCGTTTGGACTGCTCCTTCGGGCATGACAAAATCCAGATCTAGATACTCCACCTGGCGACCAAGCAGCGCGTCACGCACATTGCCGCCAACGAGATAGGTGGACGCAGGAAGCCATTCGAGGCTAAAGGGCCAGGTTTGAGGCGATAAAACAGATGCCGTCACAGGGAAAGATTGCTGAAGCAGGCTGGGCGAAAGTTCTAAGTAATTCAAAAATGGGTCAATCCAAACAACTAGACATCAAAAACAGGAGCAAGACAGATAGGGAAACGAAGGGCGATCGATCTCAGCAAAAACTGCTCGAAAAGACAGCGTGCTGCTAAAACTCCTCCTTTTCATTTTGAAACATCCGTCTTAAATCGCATCGGTTTTCTAGCAACTTGAGCTAGAGTAGCAGAAAAGGAGATTCAACCTGTATCCTGCTGCCGAAGGGAGGGAAGGGCGATGTGTATTTGCGTTAACTGCCACTATGTCGATCGCTGCATTACCTATCATGCGGTAGAAGAGGCGCATCAGCAGCCCCACCTGACTGAGTCTCCTGATTTTGATCCCATCAACCCGGAAATTAACGCTAACATTAACCCGCCTGAAGTGCGAATAGAAGGCGATCGCATTGTTCAGGATGGTGACTTTGGCTTTGAGTATGATGTGGTAGGATGCGCCAGCTTTAAGCGAGAAATGGGCAAATGGTCGCGCCTGCGCCCCGGTGAGCTTGTGCCAACGTGACTTAAGTTTATTTCTCCGATCGGATTTCCGCTTGCACGCGCTACGGCTCCACGCTGTTGGTTTCAATGGGCAGATGAATAGGATAGAGAAAGCGTCTCCCGTGATCCTTAGCTGAATGAGCTATTGCCTGAACTTTGCCTGCCCCAATGCTGAAACTGCTGGAACTAATCGCTTTTGCCAAAATTGCGGCAAACCGCTGCTTCTGGGCGACCGATTTCGTGCACTGCGGGTAATTGGACAGGGCGGATTTGGGCGAACCCTGCTAGCAATTGATGAATCCCTACCTCAGTCGGCTTCAGAGCAGCCTGAGCAGTTGGCGCAATGCGTCATCAAACAGCTTCTTCCCGAATCCCGGCAGTCGATCGAGCTGTTTCGTCAGGAGGCTGAGCGGCTGCGATCGCTGGGACAGCATCCCCAAATTCCGGCACTGCTGGCGCATTTTGAGCAAGCCGACGCGCTGTATCTGGTTCAGGAATTGATCGATGGACAAACGCTGGAGCAAGTCCTGAAAACCGAAGGGACTTTTGCAGAAGCGCAGGTTCGATCGCTGCTGGCGGAAATTTTGCCCGTGCTGCGGTTTATTCACGATCGCCAAGTGATTCACCGCGACATCAAGCCCAGCAATATTATCCGTCCCTCTGATGATCCGTATGATGAAAAGAATTCAGTTCAGAAGCAGCTATTTCTGGTAGATTTTGGTGCCTCCAAGCTGAACGCAGGCGATCGAAGCAAGCAAACCGGTACGCTGATCGGCAGTGCGGGTTATGCGGCTCCAGAGCAAGCAATGGGTAAAGCCGAGTTTTCCAGCGATTTGTATAGTCTGGGCGTGACTTGTGTGCATTTGTTAACCGGACTACACCCATTTGATCTGTATTCGGTGAGCGAAGATGCGTGGGTGTGGCGATCGTATTTGCCGAAGCCGATCAGCCTGGAACTACGGCGCGTGCTGGATAAACTGCTGCAAAAGGCAACTCGTCAACGTTATCGCCATGCCAGCGAAGTTTTACAGGACTTAAGAATAGAGGCAAATCCTTCTGCAAAGCCTGCTGCAACCCGGACCCTTCAGCCCGATCGCCAGCGATGGAACTGTGTGCAGATGCTCGAAGGACACGAAGGCGAACTGACTGCCTTGGCGATTGATCCCTCTGGGACTCTGCTCGCAACAGGCAGCAGCGATCGGGCGATTTATCTGTGGAATTTAGCGACGGGCAAACGGCTGTACAGCTTTTTGGGGCGATCGTTCTGGTCTGGTGTGGGACACCGCGATCGCATCACCGATCTGGTGTTTCATCCCGATGGGCAGACCCTGATCAGCAGCAGTGATGACGGCACGATTCACTTCTGGGCTCTGGAAACCCTGCGCCTGCTCGACACCCTGCCCGGACACGGTTGGGGAATTACAGCACTGCACTTGAGTCCCGATGGTTTAACGCTGGTGAGCGGCGATCGAGATGGGCTGATTCAGCTCTGGGATCTGGAGCGATGGCGATTGATCAGTCAGTTTCAGCAGCAGCGAGGGCAAATTAGCGGCTTTGTCCTAACGCCCGACGAGCGAATTTTGATCAGCAGCAGCGACGACAAAACCCTGTGTTTCTGGGACTTTGAAACCGACGAACTGCTGAAAAAGATTCGGGGTCATGCCGATCGCATTACTGCCCTTGCCCTCTCTCCCACGGGAAACACTTTGATCAGCGGCAGCAGCGATCGCACAATCAAGCTTTGGAATCGCCATTCCGCGGAACAGGTGAAGGTCATTGCTGCCCATCGCGCCAAGCTCAATGACTTGCAGGTCCATCCCGGCGGAGCCATGTTTGCCAGCGGCAGCGAGGATAGCACCGTGAAACTTTGGGACATTCGCACAGGCGATCGACTGGCAACGTTATCCCATCCGTGGTCGGTGAATGCGATCGGCTTTACGCCAGACGGAGCGTTGCTGGTGAGCGGAAGTGCGGATGAGGTGGCGAGGGTGTGGGAAAGGAGTGGGTAAGTAGGTGAGTGGATAAGTGAGTTAGGTGGGGAGGTAGATTCTGAAGGTGCTGCCTTTGCTAGGGATGGACTCAACCATGATTTTGCCGCTATGTGCTTCAATAATGCGTCGGGATAGATACAGTCCTAGCCCACTGCCCGCCCGCTTGTGTTCGCCCTGACGGAAGCGTTGGAACAGAGTTTCCTGGTCCGCTTCAGAAATGCCAGAGCCACTGTCGGAAACTTCAATTGCCAGATAGTGTTTCGTCTGAGGTTCACTCGGTAACAGGGGAACGTCTTGAACCTCATACTCACCTGGGTCGATCGGGTCTTCGGGCAGGGCAAGTTCTCCCGCATCGAGTAGGCGAATGCCGACAAAGCCCTGGTCGGTAAATTTGATTGCATTTCCCACCAGATTAGTGAGGACGCGCTGTAGCTCTAGACGATCGGCAGAAACCACACTGGAGCCAGGCGGCAGCGAATCGATATCGAGCTGGAATTTCAGCCCCCGATCTTCTGCCAAGGGTTTTAGCTCTTGTGCCACTTCCTGAATGAGCGGTTTTAAGTCGATCGAGGTGAAAATTAACGCTTTTTGTCCAGCTTCATGGCGATACACTTCCAGCAGCGTGTTGACCATTTGCAGCAGGTTTTTGTTGCTGCGGATCATGATCGATACTGCGTCTACCATGTCATTCGAGACGGTTCCAAAGGCTTCATCTTTCATCAGGTTCAGCATTCGATCAGCAGCCACTAACGGCGTTCTGAGATCGTGCGTCAGACGAGAGACAAAATCTTCGCGCTGGCGCACCATTTGTTCGCGTTCATCAATACTGTGCTTGAGGCGAAGCAGCGATCGAACCCGTGCTAGCAGTTCGTCCACGTCCACAGGCTTACGAATAAAGTCGTCGGCTCCAGCGTCCAATCCTTCCACCACGCTGGACTGTTCGTGAGCCGTAATCAGCAGGATCGGGATAAAGCGTGTGTTGCGCCGAACGCGCCGAGTAACTTCGTAGCCATCCATTCCCGGCATCATCACATCCAGCAGAATTAGATCGGGCGGCGACTTTGCGATCATCTCCAGGGCAGTTCGCCCATCTTCCGCCAGACTAATTTCATATCCTCGATCTTCCAGAATCGTCTGAACCAGAAACAGGTTGTCTTGAGAGTCGTCCACTGCCAGGATGCGATCGATTCTAGAAGGCTGCGTTCGTGACATGGTAGCTCTTGTACTAAATGATAAAGACACAACAAAATTTTCTTATCAGTAGCAATATTAAACAACTGACCAGAATTGTGCCTAGTTGCCTATTCTGGATTGGCTACTTAACCTTATAAGACAATTTTTAAGGCAATTTGTTAAGCGGGCTGCATCTCAAGTAAACGCATAAGCTCGTAAAGATTCACCCACAAATGCCTTAGAAATTCATCCGCATCAAGATAGAGAACCAGGCTTATCTCTTTTGAATCTGTCTTTTGGCATAGGCTTTTAGTTAGATCGCTCGAGGTTAGGTGTCAAGATGGGGCGGGAAGGTTGCGTTTGGAAGTTAAGTTTATTTGCGAATCTTGTTTTACTCCTTTAAAGCAACTCGCTCTGCTCTTAATCTTGCTTATTACTATCTTATAGTTTCATTCAAAATGGTTAGAGTTTTCTCTATCTTCGGAAGGAACGGGATTCAATGAATCAGAGATGATATTAATCTTCCAATCGAAGTGAGAAGCAGATTGAGAATTGGAATGATAAGCATAATCTACTTTTAGATTGATTCTCCCTGAGATTAATTCTATTTAAGAACAGTAAGAACAGTGAGTATCCTAAAGCGTGTTTCGCTTCGCCAGCAGGCTCTAAGCGTATGATTGTCCATCCGTCAGGATTCTGTTGTCATCAACTATTTCTTTTGAAGCGTCTTTTCAGGCTTTATTGGAACAACAGACTGGGCGATCGCTTCTTGCTGGGGCATTGCTCGCTCGGTAGAGTAGATCGGGCTAATCGTTCTGGGAAGATCAACCTGAAAGATTGACCCTTTATCTTCTTTGCTTTCAACCGTAATGTTTCCCTGCATCATTTGCACAAGGGAATGGGTAATCGCTAAGCCCAATCCCGTGCCCGAATGTTTGCGGCTAATCGTTTGCTCAACCTGCCGAAATGGTTCAAAAATATGTTCAAGATCGGCGCGTGCAATTCCAATTCCGGTATCGCTAACGGCAATAAAAATTCGTTCTGCTGCCGAATAATTTGCAGATTGACTGGCGAATCCATCGGATAATTCCTTTGGTGTGACACCAGATCTTCTAATTTCAGACCTTTCAGTTCCAGATTTTTTAATTTCAGATCTTTCAATTATCGCGCCGCCCTCCACCTGCACCTGCACCTCCCCCGCGGGTGTGAATTTGATCGCGTTTGAAAGCAGATTGCTGAGAATTTGCCGCAAACGAACCCGATCGTTCACAATTCGACAATTCGCTAGATCAATCTCAACCGTGATATTGAGTTGCTTTGTTTGTGCCAGCGATCGTAGCTCGGCAACCACTTCATGAACCACTTCTGCTAAATCGAATTCTTCTGCATGAAGTTCAAGTCGTCCTGACTCAAAGCGAGAAAAATCAAGGATTTCGTTAATTAGGGAGAGGAGATGCTTTGCATTACTGAGAATGCGCTTGGTCATGTCAGTTTGCTGAGCAGTGAGCGTTCCTTTGCTTCCTCGCAGCAGCATTTGCGAAAAGCCAATCACGGCATTCATAGGCGTTCGCAGTTCATGAGACAGGGTTGCGAGAAACTGCGATTTTAGCCGTGACGCTTCTAAAAGCTGTAGGTTTTGCAGTTGAATTTGCTGCTGCTGCCGCTCTAGTCTAAAATTTTGACGCAATAAAATCTCGTTGCTTTCTCGAAGCTGTTGATAAGCTAAAGCTGCCTCCATTTCGGCACGATAAATCCGAATTGCACTGCGAAGAATATGGGATAGTCTTTCAGGGGAAATTTGAGATTTTGCGAGATAGTCTGACGCGCCAGCTTTCATCAACTCGACTGCAATTTGTTCATCGCCCTGTCCAGTCAGCACAATTAAAGGAATTTTGATGCCCGCCTGACGAATTTCTTGAATCAGGGTCAGTCCATCTCGATCGGGCAGGCGAAAGTCTAGAAAGACGCAGTCAAACGGCTGAGCTTGAAGGGCGGTAAGAGTGCTAACACAGTCTAAAACTTCTACGATTTCTGCTGCTAAACCTGCTTTTTTGAGGGCACGTCGCACAGCCATTCGATCGACTTCATCGTCGTCAACAATTAAAATTTTAAGAGCATCATCCATAGCCTGTATTCCGCCAGCCTCTATGTTGTCCAGAGCGCTATCTTTTGTAGCAAAACTGCTCAAAAAAAGCTCGTTAACTCCTGAATCACCGCTCTTTAACCTGTAACTCAGAGCAGTTCGCAGAGTGCCCAGTATTTACTGAGCGCGATCATTGTTTCTGCAAAATTGACAAACGTTACAGGCTTGAGAATGTATCCTGCAACATTGAGATTGTATGCTTCAACGCGATCGCGATCTTGATTTGATGTCGTTAATACAATAACGGACAGTGGACGTAGTGCTGGATCAGACCCTAGCTCGTGCAGAAACTCGATACCTCCCATCTTGGGCATATTTAAATCCAGTAGAATCAGTCGTCGTTTTAGCGGAATTGCCAAAGGCTGATCGCCATTTTCACGCAGCATTGCCAAAGCTTCGATTCCATCCCCAGCGACATAAAGTGGATTAGTGATATTGTGCTTTTTAAAAGCGCGCTTAACGTTCATTACGTCCACTTCGTCATCTTCTACAAGCAGGATGTTCAGCAGGCGATCGTACATTTTGCGCTTGCTTTAGGATTATTTGAAGGAGAATATAAATTTTTGTAACTGGCTTAAGAATAGCCACAGCAGGCGATCCCCGGCTTCAACCACAGGAGTGAGTTTTTCCACTAATGAAAGTAAACTTAGGAAGTTCAAACTGTCGCAGCTCATATTTACACCCGAGCGGGCAGTAGCGCGCTGAAGAGCGTTAGACAGAATCATTAGACAGACCAGTTGCCTGACTCAAAGCGAGAAACGCTATATTTCCCCGAGAATAGGGTTTATCCTCATCGCAGAAAATATTACCTCTCCTGATGGACGCAAACTCCAGTTCCATCGTCCATACTGGTGATTATTCAGATTATTCAATAGAACTTTTGACGCATCGTAACGGGTACTAGCAATGAGTGAAATTTCTGTCGCTCTGGTTGAAGATCACGATCTTACTCGTGTGGGTCTCAGAACTGCCCTTCAACGTTATGAAGGCATTCGAGTGATTGGTGAAGCAGCAAATGCCTCTCAAGGCTTAAAGCTGTTGGAAAACGCGAATCCTGACGTTGCCATTGTCGATATTGGCTTGCCCGACATGGATGGCATTGAGCTAACCCGGCAGTTCCGTCAGTTTCAAAGTGAGCATGAAGACAACGGTACAAGAGTTTTGATTCTGACCATGCATGATAGCGAAGAATCCGTTCTGGCAGCATTTGCCGCAGGAGCAGATTCTTACTGCATGAAAGACATCAGCACAGAGCGACTGGCAGAGGCTCTCAAAGCAACCTACGGCGGCAACTCCTGGATCGATCCAGCGATCGCGACGATCGTTCTTCGTCAAGTCCGGCAGGCAAGTCCGGCAGGCGGCATCAATGAGGAACTAAAGAAAGTTTCGATCGGCGCAGTCGAGCCAGAATACGAGCAAATTCTAGAAAGCTATCCACTGACGGAGCGAGAACTGGAAGTTCTGGAGCTAATTGTTGCCGGATGCAGCAACGCCGCGATCGCCGAAAAGCTCTACATCACTGTTGGAACTGTAAAAACTCACGTTCGGAATATTCTTAACAAGCTGTGTGCCGATGACCGAACTCAGGCAGCCGTGCTTGCGCTGCGATCGGGTTTGATCGGCTAGCTTGTCCATTCCATTTCCTGCTTGCGTCGAAACGGCTCCAAGCTAAAACTCCAAAAACTTGCTGACCCATAAACCTGTTCTGCAAAGGGCAGGTTCTTTTTTGGGCGTTGCTTCAATTTCTGCTGTTGCAGTAAGGATTAAAGCAGGCAGAAACGCTTAGCTTAGCGATCCGCACATACAAATTCGCTCATACAAAAAAGTAGACCTTTAACAATGCTCTGTTTCAGGTCTACCTTCATGCTGATTTGTTTTTCTAAAGCTTGTTCGGCGTGACCCGCTAAGCCAGCTTACTGTCCGAGCAGATGCAGGATATTCGAGAATACATCAATGTTAGAGACGATGCCATAGGCAAACAGCGCGCCGCCGACTCCACCGAGGAAGAAACCGCCTGCATATTCATTCCAGCCTTCGGGTTGGAAATAGTCTGCGGGGGGATTGGGGGTCGTAATCGTCGCAACCGGACGGGGAGGAATGCTGGAGGCGTAGAGGGAAATTGCCAGGGTGGAGATGACGATCAAGCCGAGCGTAGACAGCAGGGCAACGGTTCCGCCCACTTCAGTATCGCGGAGCGGGTTGAACTCATAAAAGGGTCCAACAATCCAGTAGCCGTGTGCCAGACCAACTTCTAAGCCCCGGCGAAGTGGGGACAAACCCTGACGATAGGCAGGCAGATTGTTAATGTAGGCTTTAACGAGCGGTGAGGCGTTAATTGGCGTTTCCAGGTTGCCAATCTGCGGATTGTTGGCAGCGGGGTGAACGACTTCCTGATTGCGCGGATCACGGGGACGATCTTTAGAGCGATCGATCGATTCAATTGCTTGCACCATAGTTTTCTATTGCTTGTATTTAGTGTTGGGGCTAATCATAAGGAGATTTAACGACGAAATCTTCCTTCTTAAGCGACAGAAGCAATCTACAAACATCGGCAAAAAGAGAGATTGTCTATTCGCTCAAGGATTCTCTTTCTTTTGTTCCTTCTCCGCTCAGAAAAACGATGAATCCCCCTCTCGCCAAAAACCATGGTTTTCCAGGAAAGGGGGACTGCAACAGTAACTTTTAACCGCTGCTGCGCTATGCCCCTACAGGCCTATGCTCGTACCTATGCTCGTACGGCAAAATCGCCTGTGCTGAGGTTGCGGCTTGCTAGCGTCGGTTTATCCAGCGTGGCAAACAGACCACCGCCGCCAAATCCTGCATCAGAACCGTTTGCATTGTAGTACAGGTTGCCGGTTGACCGAATGTAGGTAATCAGCGAGTCGCTGCGTTTTGCCTGCCGTAGACGCTCGACCGACTCAAACGAAACCCGCCGCCCCAGTTCAGTAAAGGTGGTGCGATCGAGAATAATTTGATCCAGATTTCGCTTAAAGTCGCGCACCCTATCCACACCCATTTCTGCCTGGTTAAAGGCTTTTCCGATGTCAAAGATAAAGGTATCTTCGCCATTGCCGCCCCGCAGAATGTCATTGCCGCTGCCGCCGACCAAATCATCTTCGCCGCTTGCACCGACCAGCGTATCGTTGCCTGCCTCGCCTAGCAGGTTGTCATCGCCCGACTGACCGTTCAGATTGTCATCGCCTGCGCCGCCGACCAGCGTATTGTTGAGGGAATTGCCGACGATGCGATCGTTACCGCTGCCGCCGATGCCGTTCTCGATCTGGTTTGCGGCGTTCAGGGTTAGCGTCAGGTTGGGGTTCACTATCTGAGCTGAGGTAATGCCTAGTTCGATCGCGATTGCCTGAGTCGAAGTCGAGAAGTCGAGCGTATCGATTCCGGCGGCGTCTGTCAGGGTATCGCTGCCCAGGGGCGTGTTTGCCGTAAAGCTATAGCTATCATTACCCTCGCCGCCATTGAGCGCATCGTTGCCTGCCCCACCGATCAAGATATCGTTGCCGCTAAGCGCATTGATCGTGTCATTGCCGCCTTTGCCGTCGAGAATATTGGCTTCGGCACTGCCGCCGATCGTGTCGTTGGCCTCTGTGCCGTTGACATTGCGATAGCCCGCGACATTGGTATTGGCAGGGGGAGTGCTGTTGAGCACCAGCGTTCCAGCAGCCAGGTCAACCGTGATCGAAGACAGCCGCTCCAGCGAAGCGTCGATCGTCTTCGTCGCATCATTTAGCGAAATCAGGCTTGTCTGGTTCAGGAAAACGGCAATGTTGTTTGTGCCAAAGGTAGCCGTTGCCAGGTCAGGTTTGCCGTCGCCATTAAAGTCGCCGATCGCCAGTCCATTCGGTTCTGATCGAGGTCCAGTCGACAGGGCGATTGGGGGGTTAAACGTACCGTCACCTCTGCCCAGCAGCACATCTAGGGCGTTAGAGCTGCTGTTTGCCGTGATCAGATCCAGCTTGCCGTCCCCATTGACATCTTGATTGGCGATCGTGTAGGGCTGAAGTGCCCCGATTCCAAGGACAACTGTTGTGGCAGGGTTGAATCCGCCTGCGCCGTTGCCCAGCAGCACCGAGACGTTATTGGAGCCGTAGTTTGCCGTCGCCACGTCCAGTTTGCCATCACCGTTAAAGTCGCCTGCGGTAAGCGAAAAGGGATCGGTTCCCGTGGCAAAGGTAACAGTTTCGCCAAACGTACCGTCGCCTCGCCCCAGCGCGATCGCGATCGCATTTGCGCCTGCGGGGGGTGGAGTGGAACCGCCTGTTGCAGCGTTTGTGGTGACCAGATCCAGCTTGCCGTCGCCGTTGAAGTCAGCCGTGATCGCTGAGGTGGGATTCACGCCGATCGCAAAGTTGTTTGGGATGCCAAAGCCGCCTGCCGGGTTGTTCAGCAGAACGGTCACTAAGTTTGAGCTAGAACCCACCGTTGCCAAATCAGAACGACGATCGCCATTAAAGTCTCCTGAGACGATCGAAATTGGTCCTGCGCCAACTGGGGTACTTCCCGCCGCCGTGAAGGTTCCGGTTCCCGTGCCCCGCAGCAGCGAAACAGTGTTACTGCCTCGATTAGCAACTGCCAGATCTAAACGCCCATCGCCATCAATGTCAGTCGCAGTCAGGGCGTAAGGGTCAGATCCAACTATGAAAGAACTGGCGGGACCGAATGTGCCTGACGCTGTGCCCAGCAGCACCGAAACGCTGTTCGAATTGCTATTTGTCACCGCCAGGTCTAGTCTGCCGTCACCGTTAAAGTCGCCTGTCACCACATCGAGCGGCTGTGTACCAACGGGAGAATTTGCGGCACCGTTAAATTGAAGCGGAAAAGGATTTGTGCCAATAGCCATAATACTTTACTCCTCAAACGTGATGAAGTGAAAATAAGGACGAGCTTTAACAAAAGTCGCAGCTCGGTCTTAACATTTTGAAAAACGAATCCTGAAGAATCGTAGACAGTTAGAGAAACTGGTTCTTAGTTATCCGGGGACTAAAGTGCGGATATCAATTTGAAGAACCATGAGGAAGAAAAATTTAAGGTTGAGTGAATAGAGGGGTAAGAGGTTCTAACGTCAAAATTTGAGCAATTTCGTCGGTTTGTAATCCTAACGCCATCGATCGCCTCACCTGGGGCAAAAGTTGAACGTCATAGAGTTCTGTTACGACGCCTTCGAGCTTCAGCCAATGAGCAATTTCGCCGCTTTGTAGATCGATTGCCAGAACGCCACAGCTTGCTTGTAACTGGTTGCGAGTGAGCTGTTCATCTAACGCCAATCCAGAAAATGTGCGATCTCCCCTAGCTTTAGACAAGCCTACCAGCGCAAAGTTCCCGAAAAATGTTAAGCCTCGTAAATATCCGGGGCAAAAGGCGATCGGCTCAAACTTCCCGGTCTGGAGATCCACCAAGCCAAACTCGCCCGTGCCTGACTGAAGTAACCAAAGTTTTCCTCGATAGCAGCGCGGCGAATGGGGCATTGATAGCCCAGTGCAGAGAATTTCACTGGTCCGCAAATCAATCACGCAGCCCCCGTTCTGGCGATCGTTGCGCCATCCTTCTGCAAGAGCCGACTGGCTGCAAGCAGTTGCATAGCCCGGCATTCCGTCTTCTGCTAACGCCAACCCGTTTAAGTGACAGCGATCTTCATTCATCACCTGAGAGATAAACGGCGGCTTCCAGAGCGGCACACAGCTATGGCGGGAACTGACCGTGGCGATGCAGTTTAGTAAGGTACTGACAAACAAGATTCGCCCAGTGCGATCGACCACGACATCATGAATATCCAGATCGCCCGTCGTGTAGGCAATGCGCGGCACAAATAGGCGATCGTAGCCGTTGTAAACCTGTCCCGGCTGCAACACATTATCAAACTGCCAGAGCTGATAGCGAGAGCTAAGATAAAGCCGCTCAGAGCCAACCGCAAATAGCCCCATCGCCCGCTCAAATAACCGCTCAAACCCGGAAACACCTCCGTTCGGATTTTGCCCGATCAGCAGCAGTCGAGAACTCTGGTAAGTGGTAATTGCCAGACTGAAATTTTGCTCTCTGAGCCAATCGGCAAAGCTGCGCGAAGCGAGAATCTGAACGGGTAAAGCTTGCGGCTTCGGTGAATCAGGCATTTCAAGGGTTGGGGCGATCGACGGATCAAAAACAAAACACTAGCCAAAATAAGCAGGGGCATTTCCCGGCTTCCATTTGATATTGCAGCCAATGCTTGGCTTTTGCTCAGAAGCGATCGGCTGTTGTGCCAGCACTGCCTCGATCGCCCCTCGTAAATCTTTCCCGGTTACAGGTAAACCATTGCTGGGGCGGCTGTCATCGAGCTGTCCGCGATACACAAGCTGACGATTGGCATCAAACAAAAAGAAGTCGGGTGTACAGGCGGCGGTATAGGCTTGCGCGACTTCCTGCGTTTCGTCATAGCAGAATGGAAAAGTGAAGCCCAGTTCGACTGCCATTTGCTGGAGGCGATCGGGCGCATCGTCAGCATAGCTTGCCGCATCGTTTGCGCTGATTGCCACAATGCCTAAGGGAGAATTGGCGTAGTCCTGCCCCAGTTTTGCCAGCTCGGTTTGAATATGCTTCACAAACGGGCAGTGGCGACAGATAAACATAACCAGCAGTGCGTCTTTACCCTGAACGGTATCGAGGCTAGTCATTTCGCCTGATACGACATTGGGCAAAGCAAAGGCGGGGGCGGCTGTGCCAAGGGCAAGCATGGTGGATGCAGTGAGTGCCATAAAGAGTCCTTTTGCTAATTCCTGCTTTCGGGTGAATTGTGAAGGGAAACCAGCTTTGTTACAGTCCACTACAACGATACGCAACGGTTCAGACAACTTCCAATAATTTGCTTTAAAATCAGGATTTTTAGATGGCTATTTCTTTGTTGAAAACCGCTGGAGAAGTGTCAGAGATTCTACGTTTCCCCCTAAATCCCTCAATTTTAGAGAACTTTGAATCTCAAAACTGAGAGGGTGGATTTCTTCCAAAATTGGGAAGTGAGAGGCAATATAAGGAATTAGTCTGAACTTAAAAACTTGCAATTTAGTTCGAGTGTTTCATCGATCGAAGAGATGTTGAAAGAGCTATCCCTGCAACTTCAACCGCCCGCTAGTCTCCTAATTCTAGGGGAACTTAGACCTCCTTCAGACTCCAAAGTCTCCCAAAGTTAACCCCTTGAGGAGGCGTGTAGAACCTCTAATACTTTTCGAGCAACCCCTCCGGGGGAATTCCTTCGCACCGCGAGCCTGCCATTTTTACCTATGCAAGGATTTATTGTTTCCCTGATTATTTTCGCTGCCGTTTTTGCCGTTTTCAGCTTAGGGCTGAATTTGCAGTGGGGCTATACCGGACTAATTAACTTTGGTCACGTTGCCTTTATGACGATCGGTGCTTATACGACTGTGCTGCTGACGCTTCAGGGTGTGCCGCTCTGGGTGGCAACGCTAGCGGGTGCGGCAATAGCAGCTTTACTGGGACTATTAATCGGCTTTTCGACGCTGAGGCTTCGAACGGATTATTTGGCAATTGTGACGATCGGTGTCTCTGAGTTAATCCGGCTGGTTGCGGTGAATGAAGACTGGCTGACGCGGGGCACCTTTGGGATTCAGCGGTTTGCCCTGCCGCTTGCCGGAGTTAATCCGAGTTTGCCTGTGCGGGTGCTGATGGTCGCGGTTTTTGGCGGCGTGATTGCGCTGAGCTACTGGCAGGGCTGGAAGTGGCTACGGCAGCAGCTTAAGTCGATCCCGCAGTCTGCGCTGGTGAATACGTCGATCGCTGCTCTGGGCTATGTGACGTCGCTGGCTCTCCTGCTGTATGGAAGCGGCATCATTGCCCGTCAGCTCAAATTCTCGAACGCTTTGCCGCCGATCATCCTGGGAATTGGGCTGTTGGTCGGTCTGGCTGCAATCATCGCTCTTTATGTCTGGCTGGCAAAGAAAATGTCCGATCGCTTTCCTGCCTGGACGAGCGGTTTGACGATTGTGATGACGGGTATTCTTGCAGGGTTGGGCCTCTGGGCATCGAGCTATGCGATTCGATCGCTTTATGACTACAGCAGCAATCCCCCGAAGAATGGGCTGATGTTTGTGTCGGTGCTGATTGTAGCGTTGCTTTACTGGGCACTGGAGCGGCTAGCGCGATCGCCCTGGGGCAGAATTTTGAAGGCGATTCGGGAAGACGAGGAAGTTGCCAAGGCACTGGGCAAAAATGTGTTCTGGTATAAGCTGCAATCCCTGATGATTGGGGGAGCGATCGCTGGAATTTCTGGGGCGATGTATGCCTGGCAGCTAACAACGGTGTATCCCGATAACTTTCAGCCGATCGTTACCTTCAACGCCTGGACAATGGTGGTGCTAGGCGGGGCAGGCAGCAATGCAGGCGCAATCCTAGGTGCGGCAATCTTCTGGGCATATCAGACGGTGACGCGCTTTATTTTGGAAGACATTGTGCCGCTGGACGATGCCCGGCTGGGCGCATTTCGGGTGATGCTGATCGGGCTACTGCTGATGGTGCTGATGATTTGGCGACCGCAAGGCATTTTGGGCAAAAAGGAGGAACTTACCCTTGGTCGATAATTTTTCGGAGCGATCGATGGGGCGATCGGCAACGGCTTTTGCGCCCCTACTAGCTGCAAACGGGCTCTCGAAAAGCTTTGGCGGTATTCATGCGGTGGATAATGCGTCGATCGACGTGCTTCCCGGCAGTATCACGGGGCTGATTGGTCCGAATGGAGCGGGCAAAACAACGCTGTTTAACCTGCTGTCAAATTTCATTCGTCCTGATCAGGGGCAGGTCATTTTTGACGGTTCTCCGATTCATCAGCTCCCGTCCCACAAGATTGCTCAGCAAGGGCTGGTTCGCACTTTTCAGGTTGCCCGTGTGCTGTCTCGCCTGTCGGTGATGGAAAATATGCTGTTGGCAGCCCAGCAGCAAACCGGGGAGAATTTCTGGAACGTCTGGCTGCGACCGGGGCAAACCGCAAAAGAAGAGCGACAGCAGCGGGAATATGCCAGCGAAATTCTCGCCTCGGTGGGTCTATCGCATATGGCGCAGTCCTATGCTGGGTCACTTTCAGGCGGACAGCGTAAACTCCTGGAAATTGCCCGTGCAATGATGGTGCGCCCCAAAATGATTTTGCTGGACGAGCCTGCTGCCGGAGTCAATCCGACGCTGATCAACCAAATCTGCGACTACATCCGCTACTGGAATCAGCAGGGCATGACTTTTCTAGTGATCGAACACAATATGGACATGATTATGTCGCTGTGCGATCGAGTCTGGGTGCTTGCCGAAGGACGCAATCTTGCCGAAGGAACGCCCGCCGATATTCAGCGCGACCCCAAGGTGCTGGAAGCCTATCTAGGGCAGTAGAAGACGAGAGTGCCACCCGTCCTAAAGCATTACGCTTGCGAGGAAACGCGAACTCTGCTCTCAAAGTCTCCCTTTTTATTACCGGGAGAGATTTAGGGGAATCTCAACCCCTTGAGACCTCTACCAAAAAGCTTCTCAGCCATCCGCTTCGATCGGTAGGTAGCGATCGCTTCGCAGTTTCCTAACGGGGCAATCGCCCTACTCACCGTTCCGCAATCTGCCTACGCTTCGCTGAGTTCCGGCTCTACGGGCTCGTGTTCCACCACAAACACATTCGAGTAGAGATTGGCGATAATCTGCTTACCCTGCTGGGTTAATTCCAGATAGCGTAAGCCATCCTTCACATAGGGATAAACACCATTCCAGTAAAACTTGGGATAGTTTTTTCGCAGGTCACCCGGATGCCGATAGCCGAGGGATTTATTCACCCCGGTTTCCTCGAATTCATAGAACAGGGCACTAATTTTTTTCAGGTAGCGCGGGTCGCTGAGTTGCCCGATCAGGTCTGAAGCGCGAATTAATCCTGGATAGTTGAGGGTGTCCTGATGGTCTTCGGCTTTGGGTACTGGGAAGCGCGTCAGTTCAATATTTCGCTTCACTCGCTCGGCATCGATCAGGCTATGTCCACCAAACCGCTCATCGACGAATAGTTTGGCGCGATCGACATGGTAGGGAGTCAGCCCTGCATCCGAGGAACCAGGAGGTAAATGCACCATTTCCCCATCTTTTCCGGTTGCGTACCAGCCTTCTTGATCCTGCCGACACACGCCTTTCACATAGCCAATGTCGTGGCAGACCAGCGAGATAACGAAGTGCAGCCAGTCCTCGCAAGACACGCCGCCTTCACGAATGTGCCGCCCCCGCAAAATCTCCTGCCCGACCAGCGTGACTAGAATCGTATGCTCAACATTGTGGTAAAGCGCGTCGCTGTTGGCAATGTTCTCTAATGCCATTGCCCCAACCCAGCCAATGATGTCTTCGTAGTCGTGCTTCCAACCGCCATAGGTGCGGCGATAGCCTTCCTTCAACTGGGAGACAAAGTGATCAATCAGCAGTTCTGTGGCGTTAAACATGGAAGTTTCTTGGCGTGGGAAGCAGGGAAAACAGGATTTGCAGAACAAGATAAGCGAACACTGACCACCGAGCAAATGGCTGCTTTGGATGTTGCTTTAGTATGCCCAAAGGAAGGGTGCCGATCGCAGCTATAGTTACCCTATCGCATCTAAAAACAAAGAGATGTGAGCTGATGCAACAGTTTTACCTTGATTTTTCCTAAACAGAATCCATCACAAAATGTCCTGCACCATTTGAATCAGGCGATCGAGATGCTGCTCACAAAAGGCTTCTGCTTGGGGCAGAGGAATTCCGCGCTCGATCGCGTAGGTTTCGAAGGCGTTGTAGATCATTGCCTCTGCGATTTCATGCTCTTCCTGTCCCACTGCCCAGCGATACTCGATGCAGCCGCGAATGATCTGCTCCACAAGCTGCCGCTCGTACCGTAAATCGGCAATCAGCTGATCAGCGATTCCTTCGGAGTTGTGCTCTGTGCCAAACGACTGATCAGAATCCATCAAGAATTTATCTCAGAACTGCTCAATACGGCTGCTGCGACTGAATCATTGCGCTGATAATGCGATACAGCACCCTTGCGCCCACGTTTCCATTCCATTCGCTAGTGCCAGGAGCAACTTCGCACAGATCAAAGCCAATGACCTGCTTGCCCGATCGCGCTAATTGCTTTAGCAAATAGGTAATTTCAGAAAATTGCAGTCCGCCCGGAACCGGAGTGCCTGTGTGGGGACAGAGCGACGGGTCGAGTCCATCGATATCAAAGCTGACATAGACTGTATCGGACAAATTCGAGAGAATGTCTTCGCAGATCAAATGCCAGGTTTGTCCCGTAAACAGCCGCTCTTTTAGCGTCCAGTCGTAAAAGGGAACAATGCGATCGGCTGAATTTTGGATGCGATCGGCTTCCATGGGAGAAAGATCGCGAATGCCCACCTGCACCAGTCGGCTGATTTGGGGCAGCTTTAGCGCATTGTCCATGATCGATGCATGGGAATATTCAAAGCCTTCATAGGCCACTCGCAAATCCGCATGGGCATCGATGTGCAAAATGCTGTACTCGTCGTAAATTTTTGCCAACGCTTGCATCAAGCCCAGCGGCGAACTGTGATCGCCACCCAGCACTCCCACTTTTTTGCCGGACATGAGCAGCTTGGTTGCTTCTGTTTCCAGCCAGGAGTTTAAGTCGATCGAAGCTTGATTAATTTCATTGATCAAATCCGTCCAGGCTTCCGGCGATTCGCCTTGTTCTAGGGCAGCAATATAGTCTGTGGCTTTGGTGCGAAGGGCATCGTTGCGATCGAGCCACTGGGCAGACACTTCCTGAGCCGCCACGCCCACTTCCCAGATCCGAATTCCTTCCGGGTCATGCAGGTCAAGCTGGGTCGAGGCATCAATCACTGCCGCAGGTCCGCGTGCGGTTCCCGCTCCATAGGAAACGGTGACTTCCCACGGCACCGGCACAACTACCACTTTTGCCGTTTCGGTCGTATAGGGCAAGCCAAAAATATTTGCCGTTTTGCTGCCCACTCCGTTGGGATCATAGCCAGCAAGCAATGTTTCAGAATCCGCAGAAGCAAAGTTGACCATAGGACGTTATGAGTAGGATAGTTACTGCCCACCGATTGTTTTACCGCAGCAGACAACTTTGTTGAATGTTGAATTTGCGTTGAATCGCATCGAATTGTGTGTGATTCGTAGGATGGGTAAACGAATTGTTGTGAGAGGATTGTTTGAAACGTCGTAGCTGCGACCCGCCTCCAGCTCTCGAATGCTGGGAAACCGAATTAACTTTATGACTCTCAAAGTCCCTTATTCGTGGGAGATTTAGGGACAATGCAGGACACCTGCGACTCCTCAAACCTCCTCCTACTACAGCGTTCAAGGTGTAACCCAGATTCAATCATTGATATCGCGGCTACACCCAACCCACCCTACGGTTGATTCATCTTTGGAATTCGCTACACCAGCAGTTCCCGCACAAAGTTCGGCAGGGCAAAGGCAGCAGAATGCACCATTTCATTGTAATATCTCAGCCGATGATGCTCTGAGAACTGGTGCGCTCGTTCGGTGTCAAACGATTTCAACGGATGGGCACTCCCTTTCGAGGCATAGGCAAAGCTCCACATTCCAGTCGGATAAGTGGGAATGTATGCCAGATAGGAATGCACCTGACCCGCGCCAAAAATATCGCGATGACACTGAAACACGGACTGAAACACCGCAGCGTTAAACATCGGCGATTCGCTTTGTGCCACCAAAATACCATCGTTGGTCAGGCAGCGATGTACCTGATGATAGAATTCCGCGTTGAATAAGCCTTCCGCAGGCCCAACCGGGTCGGTAGAATCAACGATGATCAGGTCAAAGCGGCGATCGTCGCAGTTCTTGACATACTCAATTCCGTCTGCAACGTGAATTTTGAGCTTCGGATGGTCAAGGGCAGAGGAGATTGTCGGCAGATATTGCCGGGAAGAATCAATTACGTCTTCGTCGATTTCGACCAGGACGACTTCTTCCAGGTTTTCGTGCCGCAGCAGTTCACGCACCGTGCCGCCATCGCCGCCGCCAATCACCAGTGCCCGCTTGGGATCGGGGTGGGTCAGCATCGGCACATGGGCAATCATTTCGTGGTAAACAAACTCATCCTTTTCGGTACACATAATCATGTCGTCCAGGATGAGCGTATTGCCAAACTTGTAGGTCTGGTAGATTTTGATGTCTTGATAAGGCGACTTTTTGCGATACAGCAAATCGCCAGAATGTCGCAAAGAAAAAGCACAGTCTTCACTGCGCTCTGTCAACCAAACATTACGGTTGTAGTGGGGCGCGATCGGAATAGGAGCAGGGGTGAGTGGAGTAGTCGGAACTTTCTGCTGTTCCTGAAGCAAACGGTAGGAACCGCGCCACATTTCGGTTGCAGAGCCGTATTCTGCCTCAAACGCTTCCTTGAGCAAATGATAAGCCGTCCAGGTATCAACACTGTCGCCGCAGGTAAAGAGGTCAAGCGATGCAAAGCCGTATTCAGGCCAAGTGTGAATTGCCAGATGGCTTTCCTGAATCACTACCACTCCCGACACACCAAACGGCTGAAAATGATGAAAGGTAGAGTTAAGAACCGTTGCGCCTGATTCTTTCGCTGCGTCGATCATACTCTGCTCAATGTGCATTACATCGTTGAGTTTTTCGGCGGCACAGCGGTAAAGCTCAATCACAAGATGTCTACCCAGTGCTTCCATTTATCACCTTCCTTGGGAAAAGCTAAAAGTCACAAACCTCTAATATTACCGTAGAAAATTCCCCTTGACCGAAGAGAGTAACAGGTTCTTATTAAATCTATCTAAGGGGGTCTATCGATCGGTTCGTACTAAATAGCCCATCTCGTCAACCACCAGCGGTGTTTCTGGAAAATCGCTGCGCGTCAAGTTTCGCACCAAAATCACGCTCTGAAAATAATCGTCCAGATAAGGAATACCGTAGCGATCGAGCGCGACCGGAAGCACTCTGCCAGAAATAAACTCCCCTTGCGGATCTAGCTCTATTTGCAGCACCATCGAATAGCCCAACGCACCCACGGTAGATAGCGTTCCGTAGCCCATAAAATTGCCGAGTGAATAAGCAATCAATCGATCGTTATAAAGCTCGACCGCTCTCGGCACATGGGGACCATGACCCAAAATCACATCCGCGCCCTGATCGATCATGAAGCGGGAAAATTGCAAGATGTTGCCACGATTTTCGCCAAAGAAATACTCGGTTCGATCGCTTACACGAGTTTGATCGCTGCCTTCTGCGCCCGCATGAACCGAAATAATCACTAGATTGGCATTTTGAGAGGCTTCCTGAACGAGTTTTGCAGCCGTGTCTAAATCGTGCATTGAGTTATGATCGCTGAAATAGCTAAAACCAATCCAGGCGATCGTTGTTCCTTTCACTGGTGTATAAACAATTTTTCCTTTTTGTCCGATTGCTTTCATCCCGGTTTGTTCAATTTGGGCGATCGTTTCTGTAAATCCCGGCTCGCCAAAATCAAACGTGTGGTTATTCGCAACGTTTAACACATCAAATCCCATTTCTTTAAGCATTTGGGCATACACAGGCGGCGTGCGAAAGGCAAACGTCATTCTCTGACTCGTATTTTTTGCGCTGTAGGGATAAGTCGTCAACGTGCTTTCAAAATTGCCAAAAGTGATGTCGGCTTCCCCCAGAAAAGGCTTAATTTTGCCAAACAAAAGCTGAGTTTCCTGCGCTAGTGCTTCTCCCGGTTCTGCGGGTAAAAGACTGCCCTTAGAATTGCTGCCCGGAATCAGATCACCGACTGCACTAATCGTAATGCGATCTGTTTTTGGAGAAACGGGTATGAGTTGATGCGTCGGCGAAGCAAGTGGGAACATTGCGACAGCCTGATTCACCCCTGGAGAAATTGAGGTCAGGGTCAGTTGTTTCACAGTTCCCCAGGCGAGTCGTTGCTTTACCTGCATTCGATTGAGCAGGGCATGGGTGACTGTACCTAGAATCACTCCCACCGTCAATCCCACAATAGCCAAACGCATAAACGAATCGGTGCGATGATGTTTTCTTGTTTCCCGCTTCATTCGTTCGATTTCCTGGTTTCCTATAATTCGCCCTGCTATCGCTGCACCCGTGTTTTGTCTGGCACGGAGAGTATCTGATAGTATATCTAAGATGTATTAAACTAATTCGTTTTCTACCCGTTCAAAACGTTATTTATTGTGGCTTACTTGTGGCTTAAACGGGCGTTGCTTAATGGGTAATAGGGATCTTCAATTTATGCAGAAGACCTCATGATTGCGATCGCGCTCACCACCATACTCACCCCCACGGATGAAACGCGATTTTCAAAGCAGATTTAGTCATTCATGCATTGCGATCGAACTGTCGGTACTTATTAGATATTGCTGTTGAGTATCACGGTTGGATACTACTGCAAAGCTCAAACAACTGCTTAACAAACGATCGAAACAGGTAATCAAAATTTGTCTTCTATCGGTAGGTTGAGATGTTGAATGTGATTTTGGTCACATGACCGCGTAGGAAATGATTTTTTCTGCAAATATCTCTACTTGAAGGGCTTCTCGCTAAAAACCAATTAATTCAAGCAGTTCAGCTTTAGTGTTTGATTAAATATGCCTTTATCCGAGGATGTTCTGAGTTGAAGCAAAGCCGTAAAAGTACGGACTGTATCAAAAAAAAGTCTAATTTTAGACAATTACACTGACTGTTTTTTTCGTCGCAGAACAAACACTAGCAATGCCCGTTCTTAGAGCAGAGACAGTGCGTATGCGATCGAAAGATTTCAGAGCTGCTAGTACCGCTAAAGTTCTAATGGCTGAGGACAGCAGCACCGGACGGCTCAATTCTTTGACCCCGGAGCGGCTTTACAAAATTCACTCCCAACAGCGCGGCTGGCTGAACCTTTCCTTATCCCGACTTCAGGCGAACGCAAATCTTGAACTGTTCAATCAGCAGGGCAAGCTGTTGAGTCAGTCTAGCCAGCCTGGGCGCACCAGCGAAACCATTCGCCGTGAGGTCGGTCCTGGAACCTACTATGTGCGAGTTTCGCGCCAGCAAGGCAAAACGCGCTATCAATTGAAGCTCGACCAGGAACCCGTTCAGGTCGGTCTGGCCAACCTACAGCTTCCTCTGCCTCAAGCCCCAGATCCGATCGTCCAATCGGTGTTAGACATCACCAATCAATATCGAGCACAGGCAGGGTTGTCGCCCTTGCGCTGGAACTCTGTGTTAACGGCAACCGCGCTGGCTCATAGCCAGGACATGGCGTTGAATGACTTCTTTGGTCACACCGGTTCGAATGGCTCTTCGCTATTTGATCGATTGCGGGCAGCAGGCTATGGCTACGACAGTGCAGGAGAAAACGTAGCAGCAGGCTATGCAACACCAGAGAACGTGGTGCAGGCATGGATGCAGAGTTCTGGTCACCGAGCTAACATTCTCAACCCAGAGTTAACGGAACTGGGAGTCGGATTTTTCTTGATGGAGCAAGACTCCGGTACAGTTCAGTCCCGCTACTACTGGACACAGAACTTTGGCACACCTGCGTAAGGCGGCTTCAGGTCGGCAGGGGCTTTGAGTCTTCCTGCTGCAAAAACGATGGAAGTTCGACACTGCTCAGCGATCGCTTTGCCTTTACAGGGCGGAACGGATGCAAAAGCGGTGAGGGCGCGTTTGGGTTAGCAGCCAGGGCTGGAATAGAGCTTTTCTGCGTGGCTGGTTCGGTGGGCGGTGTTGAAATTTGAGGTTCTGTTACACCAGTTTGTGGCTTCGAATTGAGGGGGGCAGAAGTCGAGGAAGGATTGATTGAGGGAGGATTTAAGGGTTGGGCAGGCTGTTCTGACTCATCGAAATTGAGTGATGCAAACGCTGTCAAATCGCCTGTTAAACTTGCTTTGACTACCTCTTCTGGAGCAACCTCAATCAGTCGCGCCAGGTCTTGCCAGAGGGCATCTTCCGCTTCGGACATTGCAGAAGCCAGCAGGCGATCGGCGTCAGAAACAATCACGTCATCGGGGTCAGCAATAGACTCAACTAGCGGCAATTCAACAGCCATTATTTCAGGAGATTCGCCCTGCATTGGCTTGGTTTCTGCCATTTCTGCTTCTGCCGCTTCTGTACTCACGGTTTGAGAACTTACGGTTTGAGGACCCACCGTCTGAGACAGCAAAGCCTCCACAAAGTGATCGGCGAGCGGTTGAACGACGGCATCCAGTTGGGTCAGCAGATCGGGCGACGGCAAGATTCCAGCCGAGGTCTTTAGGTCGTAGCTAATTGAGACAGGAGGGGCTGGCTCTAAGGCAGTAGCTTCTGCGGCAAACTGCGAAGCGATCGGCTCTGCTTGAGGTTGAGCGGTAGTTTGATCAGCCTCAACAAACACTTCCTGCTCTTGGAGCTGATCTTCTGCGGTATCTGATGCAGTTGCACTGAGCGGAGCAAGCACCGGGAGCTGAACTGTGATTGGATTGGAGCGGACAGGTTCTTCAATCGCCTTTGGTTCTTCGATCGGAGCAATTTCAGACAGGAGTTCTGCGACTTCAGCCGCTGCCTGATCTGCCTCTAGGGAAGCCAGTTCATCCGCACTCTTGAACCGCTTCATCCAGGGAAGCAGCGACTCTTGCAGGACAACAGGCTTTGACCAGGGTTGAATCTGCTGTGCTTTGGGCAGGAGGAGGCTATCGATCGGGGGAGCAATCATTTCTGTGCTGGAGTCCGTTTGCGGCATCGGCATCTCCAGACATTTTTCGAGCGCGGCTTTAAACTGAAGTGTGTATCGCTGCTGACGTTGAAGCCTTGCCTGCAAATCGCGGCAGGTTCCTTCGGACTGCACTAAGGACTGCACCTGTTCGTTGTATCGCTGCTGAAGTAGGGCAGCCTCCCGCTCAAGCTGGGCAGCTCGCTCCTGGCTACTTTCCAGTTCTGCCGTAAGCGTTTCGATCAGGATGTGCTGTCGCTGGTTGGTTTGATGGGCAAATTCAAGCTGGCTAAACAGGTTGGCAATCTGTGCCTGAGCTGTTGCCAGATCTTCAGACTGGGGAGTAGCAAACGCTTCAGGCGATCGTTCGATTTGTCCTTTTAGGGCTTGTTGACTGCGTTCCAGGGCTTCTTCAAGCTGGGAAACGCGATCGAGCAGCACCCCATTACATTGATTTAATTCTTGAATCAGGCTGATCAAATCAATCAGGTTCGGCGGCTCAGATGACTGGGGAAGCTGTTCTGACAGAGCAGCCGTGAGCGACTCAGAAATCTCGCTTGCCGCAGGCTTTCCTGATGCTGACCCTGGACTGGCGATTGCTGGGCTAACCCCGCTCGACGGGCTAACGACTACAGGCGCAACATAAGCGTTAACCGGGGCCGTAAGGGGAACTTCTTGCGACGCTGACTCATCTAACGCTAAAGGCTGCACGTCTGGCGATTCGCAGGTTGCTTCGGTCTTTGCCAGTTCAGAATCGGTCAGTTCGGGAAAAGGATTCCACCAGTCTAGGGAAGATTCTAGTCCTGGTTCTGCCTGAGGCTTCAAAGGGAAATTCGGTTCACTCATAGCTTCCACTCACAAGGGCACGCATCACCTAAGCTCAATTTCACCGCACGGCAGACTCCGTCCGGCTAAACTCACACCATCTTGATCGACACAGACTATTAGGAAACAACACATCTGAGAAACAGCACACCAATCCTCAAATCTTGCCGAATTCGCTTGAAATAGGGAAGATTTCCTCTACTTCGGCTGTTCAACTTTCTTCAGATCACCCAATCTCAGTCCAGCCTGCCGCACACGCTTCACTGAGACTCTTAACTTAGTAACATAGAAAATCGGTTTAGCAACAGATTTATAAGTTAGTTAATGGTGTTGCCCGACTGCCGCTCATCTTACTGCCGCTCATCTTATAGTTAAGGACTCGGTTAAGCAAGTGGCTCGATCGTCTGGCGCAGCCACTCCGCTGAATTGACTTGACTCCCCTAACGTAAAGCCGATCGCAATACTTCCTGATGAATCAGCGCTCGATCGACCGTTGCCTGAATTTGAGCTGGATTCAGGGCATCGCCATTGGCAAATAGCTCCAGCCAATCATGGGTTAACGCGCTCGCCGTCGTCGGCAGGGAGTCCAGCGTCGCACCTGACATTTCAAAATCCTGCATGAGTTGGCTCACCTTGGGATCATAGCTGATGGCATAACAGCGACACTCCGCCGCCGCCGCCATAATCAGCGCATGAAGCCGCATCCCGATCGTCATCTCTACTCCTTGAAACAAGCCTTTGAGCTGCTGAGGATCGATCAG
This sequence comes from Cyanobacteria bacterium FACHB-502, assembly GCA_014695325.1. Taxonomy (GTDB): domain Bacteria; phylum Cyanobacteriota; class Cyanobacteriia; order Elainellales; family Elainellaceae; genus Leptolyngbya_A. Next base: position 279,378 of record JACJNZ010000048.1, read on the forward strand.
CGTCAAAATACGGCTCACGCCCGGAAGTTGCGGCTGGATCGCTTCGGCGATCGCGAGATCCTGGGCGGGCTGAAACGGAACGAGCAAAATACAGGTTTGCGTTGCCTTCTGAAAATCTGCCAGGGCACGGGTTATCAGCGTCAGGCGATCGGGTGTAAGGCGCGAGTGGGAGCGCAGGGCAACGGCAACCCTGGGCGCAGGCAAATCCCACAAACCCGGAACGGGCAGGGATTTCAGTGCCCAGACTGGATCGGGAGCCAGGGTCAGCGGCACTTGCCAGGAATCTACCTGTGAAGCCGACGCACTGTCTCGAACACTCACCGCAGTACAGCCTCGAAAAGACTGACGTGCCAGCCAGCCAGAGATCGATCGCCGTAAGGGACCCACACCCTGTGCCCAAGCGATCGTGCGTAAGCCCATCTGCTGGGCTAGCAGCATCAACCCCCCATAGTAAAAGGGATTTAGGGCACTGGTGGCATCTTGCATCAGGCTTCCGCCGCCCCAAACAAACGCATCTGCTCGGCGAAATGCTTGAACGATCGCAGGTAAGGATTTGCGCGGTACCGCTTCGACCTGATACTGCTTCTCAGTTTCGATCGGATTGCCAGAAAGTACGATCGGCTCAACGTGAGCAGGCAGCATTTGCAGCAGCGTTGCCAGCAGTGCCTCGTCGCCGCCATTTCCCATACCATAGTAGCCGCATAGTACTGCCCGCATTTTTGACTTCCCCTGGGTGCGTTTCTCCTAAAACAATACTGGAGAGAGGGGGTGGATGGGTGGATGGGTAAATGGGTAGGGGAATGAGGAGTAGGGATGAGGAGTGGGGATGTGGAGGAGTAATCGCGTATCCACCCTGCTATCGGGAATTCCCAAACCGCTGCAAATATTCCCACCCGCGCTGTGCCCACACGCGATCCCGTCCGGTCTTCTCTGCGATCCACTGAGCAACTTTGGGACCAGACCAGCTTCCTCCATCGGGAGCCGTGCCCTGAAGCACCTGTCGGAGTTCCTGCTGCTGTTCAGGGGTGAGCAGCGATCGGGGGGTAGGGGGTTGGCGTTCTTTGATGCGATTGCGGACGGATTCCGGTCCCTCGCTGTTGTAGCGGCGCACGATCGTTTTGGCGTAGTCGTAGTTCAGCCCAACCAGTTCTGAGGCTTGCTTGATCGTCCATTGTTGTGCCACCAGCAGCAGCAAATGCCAGCGACGTGCTTCAATCCGGTCTTTGGTTTGCTTATAGCGATTCTTTAACTCTTCCAGCGTCAGGTAAGATTCCAGGCGAACTTTAGGGGACATAGCAGGCATAGACATTGGGGCTGAGGAATGAATGGAGAACAAGGAAAGGTGTGAATCACAATGCGAGAATCAGGAGAGCAGGTCAACGCGACTCTCCGTAGATTCAGCAAAGTATTTCGTAGTGAAGATTACATCACTACTTTCTTCGATCGAAATTCCGTTGTCTGCTTTAGCAGCAGTTTTTTATGCAATCACCCGAAATTATGAAGCCTCTGTAATTTTTCGCAGGTATTTTCCTCAGGTTTGGTTCGCTTTGATTCTGGTTCGCTGCTAGATGGGCATTGAGAAACGGATAGAGCCTGGTTCGGGCTCGCAAGCTACAATACAAACTGATTGTTTTATCCATGCCCCCTCATGCACGCCCTTTCGATTCCCACCTGGATGATTCATGTCTCCAGCGTGATTGAGTGGATCGCCGCCATCTGGCTGATCTGGACTTATAGCGAGGTAAGCCGCAATTCTGCATGGCGTGCCCTCTCGTTTGGGATGCTGCCTGCGCTTATTAGCGCGATGTGTGCCTGTACCTGGCACTTTTTTGATAACAGCCCTGCGCTGGAATGGCTGGTGATGCTGCAAGCTGCAACTACGCTGATTGGTAATTTCACCCTGTGCGCTGCAGGCTGGTGGATCTGGCAAAGCCGTAAGGACACCCCGATCGCATGACTCCCGAAACCCTATTTGGTCTATCCCTGTTCCCCTATCTTGGTTTCCTCTGGTTTCTCACTCGTTCGCACCAAATGCCCCGGCTTGCCCTGATTGGCTTTTATATGACGCTGGTGTTTGTGGGTGTGACGATTCCTGCGGGAATTTACGCAAAAGTAGCTTACGGTGAAGCTCTTGCTAATGTGGACTGGTTGCATGGCAGTGCAGAGTCATTTTTGACGCTGGCAAATGTGCTGGTAGTGCTGGGCTTTCGTCAGGCGATCGTGCAGGTAACTGCCCAGAGGAGTGCCCCAAGGAATGCCAAGCTAGAGGAGAAGGGCTAGGGAAAAGCGGCGATTTTTGTAGAGTGCGATCGCTTCAGAATGTAGTATCCAGCCTATGATTAAATTTAAGATTTAGGCTAGAGCAATTACTGTGCTAAAAGAATTTTTCTCAAGGAAGTGCTGAGGTTAATGCTAAGGAATGCCAAGGTTTGATGCCAAGCTGTCAAACTATCCAGAGCATTGAACTGGCTCTATGTTGAGAAACGATGTTGAGAAACATTGAAATTGTCCGCTGGAGCGTGGGTTCCCGTTGGGAGAATGACTGGGGCAATTCATGATCTTGTCGCTGCCCGATTTACGTTACCTTCTGCCCGTTACACTGCCTGGTTTGGGCATCTTGAGGTTAGGAGGAAAGATTAGGAAACAACCCTTCGCCTGAGTGCACTACCCGCTATGATTTGCTGTCTCAATCCTCACTGCAAGAAACCGCTCAACTCCGCAAGTGAAACAATCTGTCAAGGCTGCGGCGATGCTCTGATCCGCCTGCGAGGTCGGTATCGGGCAGTGCAGCCACTCGGACAAGGTGGATTTGGCAAGACGTATTTGGCAGTTGACGAAGATCGACTGAACAGCAAATGTGTGATCAAGCAGTTTTCGCCGCAAATTCAGGGAACGAAGTCTTTGGATAAGGCGGTTCAGCTTTTTAACCAGGAAGCGGTACGGTTGGACGAACTGGGTGAGCATTCCCAGATTCCAACGCTGCTAGCGTATTTTGAGCAGGAACGCTACCTGTATCTGGTGCAGCAATTCGTCGAGGGACAAAGCCTGCTGCAAGAAATGCGGCAAAATGGGGCGTTTAGCGAACGACAGATTCGGGATGTGCTCTCGGATGTGTTGCCCGTGCTGCGCTTTATTCATCGCCATCAGGTGATTCACCGAGATATTACGCCTGCCAATATTTTGCGCCGTCAGTCAGACGATCGCCTAATTCTGATCGATTTTGGCGTTGCCAAGCAAATTAACGAAGAGTCTGCCGGAGAGCAGGGAACCCGAATTGGCACAGAAGGATATGCGCCAATGGAGCAGTTTCGCGGCGGCAAGGCATATCCTGCCAGCGATCTCTATAGTTTGGGGGCAACCTGCCTGCATTTGATGACGGAAACTCGACCCGACAACCTTTATGACCCGCTCAACGGCTGCTGGATTTGGCGAGAATATTTGCGTAATGACAAGAAAACGCTGGTGAGCGATCAACTTGCCCACATCCTGGACTATATGTTGAAGGATCTGGTCAACGAACGCTATCAGTCTGCCGATGAGGTCATGCGTGACCTAAATGCCGACTCCTTTTTCCCCACGGTGGCGCAATTGCCTTTGGCGAGAACTGCAAAGCCGCCCATTCAGCCTGTTGGCTTGGGGGGACAGCCGATCAGTGCTCCCAAACGAGCCACCGTACCGCCTGCTATAGCCAGTAAACCGCCTTCGTCTAGACCCCCTCTGTCTAAACCGTTTGCCTCTACTCCGCCCACTCCAAAGCCACCTCAGGTGCAGCCGCCCTGGGAGAGTTTGCCTGCGACACCCAATTCGGGTCAGCCTAACGTGATTTCGAGTCGGGGCAGCAATCGATCGTCCCGCGCAATGCACATTCTCACCGGACACGCTTCCTGGGTAACGTGCGTTGCTATTGGCTCCAATGTTCAAAAAGTGGCAAGCAGCAGTCTGGATGATACAGTGCGGATCTGGGATGCCGTGACGGGTCAAGAAATGTCTATCCTGAAAGGGCATAGCCGGGGCGTCAATACGATCGCCCTCAGTCCTGATGGCAAAGCCCTGATTAGCGGCAGCGATGACTACACGCTTAAAATCTGGAATGTCAGTACGGGTACGCTGCTGGGAACCCTGACGGGTCACAGTCGCGATGTCAATGCCGTCAGTGTTAGCCCCGACAGCAAACTGTTTGTCAGCGGCGGCGAAGACCGCACGATCCGCATCTGGAGTCTGACTACGGGCGCATTAATGCGAACTCTGGGCGGTGAAACAGGCATGATTCGAACGCTGGCAATCAGTCCCGATGGCAAACTGTTGGCAAGTGGTGCACTGGACAACAAAGTGCGGCTCTGGAATCTGACCACGGGCAGCCCCCTCCAGGTTTTATCGGGACACCTCAACTCGATTAATTCGATCGCCTTTTGTGCAGATGGCAAAACGTTGGTTACAGGCAGCAAAGACAAAACGATTCGCGTCTGGAACTACCAGACCGGGGAAATGCTGCGATCGCTGGCTGAACACACTCGTGATGTGAATGCGATCGTGATTACGCCAAACGATCGATTGCTGGTCAGCGGCAGCAGCGATACAACCATTCGCATCTGGGATTTAGCAAGCGGTCGAGTGCTAATGACCTGGGCAGATCACGCCGATGCTGTAAACTCCCTGGCGATTAGTCAAGACGGTAAGCTGCTGGTGAGCGGCAGTTCAGATAAAACGGTGAGAATCTGGCAGTTGCCAACCTGAAAACTGTTCGATCCTCCTGAACTCCCTGCAAGAGGGATTTGAGCCTATCGTTCTAATATGCTCATCAATTTGCCTTGTGCAAAAGGAGCAGGGACGATCGGTGTAGATCTTGCCCATCGATCTACAATCAACACAGCCTGAACATGATTGCTAAAAACCTGTTTAGGGCGATTACTCCTTCGGGGAACTGCGAAGCAACTGGTTTTGAGGCAGGGAAGGAGGATTGTACAGAATATTCCTACCTAAACCCTTGAATTAGGCTCTTATACAGAATCATTTCCGTCTAAGCAGCTAAAGTGAGATCCTATGCGGAGATATTTCAGCCTATATCGCTGCCCAGGGATCTTAGGCAGAAACATTCAGTCTAATAACTTGTTATGTTGCCAAACCTCAGTAGGGAAAACGTTTTCACGATTACTGTTAAGCTTTAGCAATAAGTTATTTTGAGGTGCATAGCAAATAGTCACAATTAACCGTTTACCGCTTCATAGTCTTCCCAAGCTGCCTTCACACCAGCCTCTATAATCAAGCTCAAATCACACCCATACTCTCCAGCACAGCTAAAAGAACCAAGTTCTAGGATAAATAACTCCCCTTCCGACTCACAAATATCTACTGTGTAGAGCAATTCTGGATACCAATTAACCTGCTTTAACACTTCAGCAAGGTAATTTACTAAATAGCCACCTTTAATTCTCTCGTCAATTCTTTCCTCTCCAATCAGGTAAAGAGAACCAGTGATGATCTCGTCTTTGTAAACAAAAAATCGCCACTCCTTAGTAATCGATCGCTTTCCACTCACGAGTACTAAAGTTGTTTCATCTCGTCTTAACTCACTTCCTAAAGTTTTAATGGTATTTAGAACTTGAATGTTAAACACACCAGCACGGAACGACTTCATATTGCTGTCAGGTCTAATAAAAAGCTCACCGTTGGACTGGAAATATTCAAGAATTTCTTCTCTTCTTCTGATTAGCTCACCTAATGGAAGAATGAAATACTTGTTGTTTAGCAAATACTGACCGAAATAAGCATAGTAGGTCGTACAACGGAGATTCTTCTCATCCATATATGCTCCAGGAATCCAAGAAGTTCGTAGGACATCTCGACCTAGATTTAGGGTTCCTCTAAATAACACACATTCGTGATCTGAAAAGTATTTGTTTGCTTCTTCAGGTCGAAAGTCAAGATATCTAACCTCTTTGTAGAAATAGTTCTGCCTTTTTAACTCCTCTAAAAATTGCTCATCAGCATCAGAGACATATCTTTCAATTAGCCAGTTTACTTTTTCCATACCTGTCCGCGTTTGCTGTTGTTACTAGATTCTGCCTTTCATTAAAGAATGGTAGTACTATTTAAACCTGTAGGTGAAAGAGTTAGAGTTGTGTTGATGCAGCAGCATAACCAGTCGGTTGCAGCGGACATCTGTTTGTCCCTATGCCAAGTTTAAAGATACTTGCTGCCGTTGAACCGGGTCGTTAGGCTATTCAAGCTATTGATTAGGATGTAGTTGAGAAGTTATCTGCTGATGTGCGAAGTTATGCTAAGCTGCACCCTTAAAAACACCGGAATTTTGGTTAATTCTATGAGTCACTATGAGCCAGCAGACTTATCTGAAAGTACCTTTTGTTTGGGAAGAGCCTAAGCCGCTGATTGAGGTTCCTTCTCGATTAAAGTTCAAAGCTGCTAAAACACTGGACTATGAGGTATTGCTTTCAGTAGTTGCTGAGGTTATGGAATCATCAATCGATGCCAGCGATCGAAAACAAGTTATGGAACGCGGTTCTCGCGAAGTTGCCGAGCAGTTTCTAGCCGAGTCGAAAGATGGATTCTCGTATCGAGATGAATGGTGGCAGATAGGGCTTAGTAGCGATGATAGAGTCATTGGGTTTGTTTTCCCTGTGATCTATCAAAATGGTGCTAAAAATGGTTTGGAAGAAGCAACTATTTATTACATCGGGGTTTTGCCAGAATATCGTGGGCTGGGCTTTGCAACCGATTTGCTGTTAAAAGGAACGAGGGTATTGCAAGATGTAGGAATCTGGAGGGTGTTCTGTGATGCAGACGTAAACAATATCCCAATGATTTCTACCTTTGAACGAGCTGGATATCAGCAGCACAGTGAACCTTGGCAACGTCCTCTGTAAATACGCAAGATGTAACACCGACCGTTGAGAGGTTATCTGTGAGTATTAAAGGGTATCTGCGGCGGGTAATGGGCAGCGTTATGTCGCAGACTTCAGAGTGAGGCGATGCTTGAGTTTTATCTGTCCCTATTCTTAAAAAAAGCATTGTGATTTCTTTATAAAACACTATTGCGAGGCTAAATAAGGGATATCTAAGTTAGCCTAAGCACCAAACTTTGATCTCAAGCCCACTATATGAATTCTCCTAAGAAGAAACGGTTTGAAGATTTTGGTCCCTACTCTCATTGGAACTGGCAAGCTCAATTAGAGAAAGGTTTACCTAACTCTGCTGTAGAGATTGAATTATTTAGTGATGCTTGCTTTAGAAGTACAGAGGTTGAGCATGGTCCATACTTAGTAATGAATGCTGAACCTTTTCCACCAATAGAACCTCGCCAATCAATGCATGGTCGGCTCATTCTTCGATGTGAACATTATCTAGATCCTAATCAAGATCCAACTATCCATCCTCGCAACACAGATACATCAAGATATCATGGAGGAACCCTGCGTGATGAAATAGCAGCCCTATATTCTCTCTGCATGGGTGTGCGGTTAAAGGCTGGTGGCGTAGTTCGAGAGTTTTCACACGGGAACGAATATGGTCAACCTCGCATTCCACGACCAGATGAAACCCCAATATTTTTCCCTCCTCATGATAGGAGGTATATTCTGCCATTTCATCCAGCCGAGCATAAGTTAGAGGCAATGCAAGAGCAGATGAACTTGTATATTCTTCTGCAACCTCAACAAGCTTCTATTCTGATTCGCTCTGCTAGGCTTTATCAAGATGCAGTGTGGTTAGCAGAGAGCGACCCTGAAATTTCCTGGCTCTTATTGGTGTCTGCGATTGAGGTAGCTGCTGGCCATTGGTACGCTGAAGAAAACCCTGATATTAAAAAACAGCTAGAGCATCTCAAGCCAGAGCTATTCCGGGATCTGAATGATTTAGAGTGTGATGGATCAAAAGCTATCGAAATTGTTAGTCAACATCTAAAAGGGCTTTTAGGAGCAACTAATAAATTCAGACAATTTCTTGCCAGGTTTAGACCTCAAGAGCCACTTCCTAATAGACCAGTCCGGTGGCAGGTGGATTGGAGTCAATCATCCTTGGAAAAGGTATTCAATAAGATCTATAGTTACCGCTCCAAAGCATTGCATGGAGGTACTCCATTCCCTAAACCTATGTGTAGGCCCCCAACACGCGATTATCAGAATCAGATGTTGACAGAACGCCCAGATGTTGGGTTAGCTGAGTCATCACTTGGAGCATCTTGGAAGACAGAGGATGTTCCCATACATCTCCACACATTTGAGTACTGAGTACATAGTAAGAAATTCCTTGCTGAACTGGTGGCGAAGCATGATTGAAATTCATTCAGATAAATGTCCTAGTGAGCAGCATAACAACCCTGGTGTAATGGATTGACCCAATCCGCTTGTGGTGTCGCGAAGATCTCGGCAACCGCTGACCAGGAACGTTAGGCAAACCTCACACAACGTTACGATGCACCTGAAGTGGCAACCGATGACCAATCATGCCATTCCTCAAAGCAATGCGAATGAAATCATGGTTAACGTTGATCAGCTCGATCGCCTCTTTCACGATTCTGATTTCCACCCGACAACATTCTTTATAATGAAAGTTGGGTTTACAGAGCTTGAGAATGTCCACTGAACTCCAGACCGAGATCCAGACTGAGATTGCTGCTGCCGTTGAGAAACGCCGTAACTTTGCGATTATTTCCCACCCGGACGCCGGAAAAACAACCCTCACCGAAAAGCTGCTCCTCTACGGGGGTGCGATTCACGAAGCGGGAGCGGTGAAAGCTCGGCGGGCGCAGCGTCATGCGACTTCGGACTGGATGGCAATGGAGCAACAGCGGGGGATTTCGATTACCTCGACCGTGCTGCAATTTCAGTACGACGACTACTGGATCAATCTGCTGGACACGCCGGGACACCAGGACTTTAGTGAAGACACCTATCGAACACTGGCGGCGGCGGACAATGCGGTGATGCTGGAGGATGCGGCGAAAGGTCTAGAACCCCAAACCCGTAAGCTGTTTGAAGTTTGCCGAATGCGCGGCATTCCAATTTTCACCTTCTTCAACAAGCTCGATCGCCCCGGACGGGATCCGTTTGAGCTGATGGACGAAATTGAGAAAGAGCTTGGGCTGAAAACCTATGCAGTGAACTGGCCCATCGGCATGGGCGATCGCTTCAAAGGCGTGTTCGATCGACGGGAGCGCAAGATTCACCTGTTTGAGCGATCGGCGCACGGCAGCCGTGAGGCAATAGATACGGTTGTAGATCTGGGTGATCCGCGTATTGAGGATCTGTTGGAAACTGATTTGTACTACAAGCTGAAGGAAGACCTGGAACTGCTAGAAATGGCGGGCACAGAGTTTGACCTGGAGGAGATTCACGCAGGCGAACTCACTCCGGTATTTTTCGGCAGCGCGATGACCAACTTTGGGGTAGAGCTGTTTCTCAACTCCTTCTTGGACTATGCCTTGAGGCCCGGTTCGCGCCGCAGTACATTGGGCGAAGTGCAGCCGACCGAGCCAGAATTTACCGGGTTTGTATTCAAGCTTCAGGCGAATATGGACCCGCGCCACCGCGATCGCATTGCCTTTATTCGTGTCTGCTCTGGCAAGTTTGAGAAAGATATGGTCGTGAGCCATGCGCGATCGGGCAAAACGGTGCGGTTGTCTCACCCGCAAAAGCTGTTTGGGCAGGATCGAGAGTCGCTGATGGAAGCGTATCCGGGCGATGTGATTGGTCTGAACAATCCGGGCGTGTTCGCGATCGGCGATACAATCTACAGCGGTCAGCGACTAGAGTTTGACGGCATCCCAATGTTCTCGCCGGAGCTGTTTGCTTATCTCAAGAACCCGAACCCGTCGAAGTTTAAGCAATTCCGCAAAGGGGTGAGCGAACTGCGGGAAGAAGGCGCGGTGCAGATTATGTACTCAGTAGACGAGGCAAAGCGCGATCCGATTTTGGCGGCAGTGGGACAGCTTCAGTTTGAAGTGGTGCAGTTTCGTCTGCAAAACGAGTATGGCGTTGAAACCCTTCTGGAACCGTTGGGCTTTAGCGTGGCGCGATGGGTTGAGGGCGGTTGGGAGGCACTGAATAAGGTTGGTCGCCTATTCAATACGGCAGCTGCAAAAGATAGCTGGGGTCGTCCTGTCTTGCTGTTCCGCAACGAGTGGAACTGTCAGCAAGTCGAAGGCGACCACCCGGAGCTGAAGCTGAGAAAAGTTGCGCCTGTGGTTTCGGGGCAAGAGCCGGAATCGATTTAAGGGAGTTGGGGCGATTGCGGCTGGCTATGATTGTTCTCAGTGACTAATCTCTCTTCCCGCCGATCGCCTTTCTGCCTAATTAAAGATTCGTTGCGGTAAAAGCTTCGGCTAATCTTGCAGCATCAGCAAGAATGCGGGAGTGACCTATGCGCGAAGAGATGCACTCAGACGCTCGCGATCCGGGCGAGTTTACAGGCAATATGCCTCCTGATTTGGAAGACGAGGCAACCGAAGAAATTATTTACGATGATGATGTTCCTCAGGGGCTTACAGAGTCGTATGGGACGGGCGTTCAAGAGCTGCCAGGACTGAACATTGGCGGACGCACCATGAACGATCGCCGTAACGGAACTCCTGAGGACTATGAGCAGGTTGTAGGCGGCGATATTGACTCTGATCCTTATCAAGCCAGCACGGTTGGCGATGAATCGGTGGGCGGCACAGTGAACACGCCCGATATGGATATCGTGGACGAAATTGGCGCAGCGGTGGGGCTGGAAATGGACGATCGTGCCTTTCTGCGAACCGAAGACATTCTGGAGCAGCGTGACGATCGCCGCTGGGAGCTTGACCCCGAATCCTCTGAAGATTACGGTGTGCGGCGGCAAGACCGGGAAGAAGTATAGTGATGCAAAGCAGTCTCCTTGTTCAGAAATAGGAGTTGCCCGGAGAAGCATTGAACCCGATTTAAAACTTGAATTCCGGATCGAGACGCTGTAGAAGTTTGGCCTATCCTCAGCATTGGAGTAGTGATAAAAACATGCGACTTCCACCCGCTGTATTGGGGATAGCAGACGTACCACAGCCCACCGCTTTCGTAAGTGGTTCCCATCAGTCGGAATCAATGGTCTCCTAAATTATTGCCTCCTAAATCAACTGCCTCCTGAATCAACAGTGGAGCCTGAGCCAGTGCAGAACTTTCGTAGGGGACGCACTGGTTTTTAGCGAGATGAATCATTTCACACAAGCAATCTGTGTGACAACATCAATTATCTGTTCCCCTTTCGGCGGTTCGTCTGAAACTGGGTAATGCACGATCGCTGGACAAGACCTCACCTTATCAATTAAGCGATCGACCCCACTCGTGATAGCAAACCATCCTTGCAGTAATCGGTTAGGAAGGGCGATCGATCGCCGTCTTTTGTCCACAGAATTGGGAAAAAACTTTCGTCCATGGTGGTGTCGTTGACCCGCTTATAGCGTCCATAGATGTAGCCTGCTTTGTTTGTGGGATGGAACTGCGCGTTAGAGGGAAGCGTATGCAGTCCAATGCTGTGAAACACGCCTTCGGTGCGGGTCGTTTTACATAAGCCGTGCCAGGTGCGTCCGGTATGAAAGGCGCAGCCACCTGCAGGAACTTCCACGAAAACCAGTTCTGGTTCTGTCACGCCTGCATTTTCTGCTGCCTGCAACATTGCCCAGCGATAGTCCTTTGTGGGGGCATGGAATTCGCCTTCCACGTTCACCAGATCCCATTTGTGGGAGCCTCTGGCATAGACCAGGGTTCCATCTGCGGGAGTGGCATCGTTGAGCGCGATCCAGCAGGTCACCATTGCAGGAGGATTTAGATAATCAATATATGCTCCGTCCTGGTGTAGCGCAATTTCCTTTGCACCCGGCGGCTTCATCCATAGACTGTCTTGTCCAATTCTGGCTCCATCCCAGCCCGCCAGCGTTGCTGACAGTCGCCCAATTTCCGCCGACAGTACCAGACTAGCGATCGTCAAATCACACTTCCAGCCATTACAGATTTCCCGCGTGATATCCGGCAAACTTAGCCCTGGTCGCCAGTGCCACTCATCGGGATAAATGCCTGTCTCAAACTGACCGTGAAACAGTGGCTCTATGCGATCGACTAACTGCTGAGCAAAATCCGGCGGCAGAAAGTTTTCCAGAATTAAAAATCCGTCTTCCTGAAACTGCTGGATCTGCGCCTCGGTAAGTTGAATGGGTTGGTAAGTCATCGTTTTTGCTGGCGTGAGGGTGAAGAGAAACGAATAAGGCGATCAGACAGGGTTGGGTGATGCGATCGAATGCTGAACGCGACTGGATGAGAGGTTGTTTAAACGACCGCCCTGTTCCGAACCACCCCCCTAGCCCCCTATCTTGAGGGACACTAAGCCAATCACGCTCACACTCAAAGTTTCCCTTGCTCTTTTAGAGCGGCAAGTCAAAAGTTGGGGAATTGAGGGGGCAATGTAGGAGATAGGCTACTTTTCAAGCAACCTCTCAAAAATAAAGTTCACCACGATCTTTACTGAAAATCCTTACTTGTTATAATAAGCTCACTCGTCCGAGAAAGTGTATTTCTGGCTACGTCCCACGACACTTTTTAAGTATTGTTTTTAAGTATTATTTATCTTTGTCGATCAATTTCATCGAGCATATCCATCGTCTGATTGCTTGAGTTTTTTTCGCTATCTTCTAAATTCTTGATTTTGATTAAGTTCATCGCGATTTGATATTTATTCAGTTCACGTTTCAATTCTCCTATTCTTCAACAATTCATGACATCTCAAACCTTAACCACTGTTGAAGCAGGCTATTTGCATATTATCGCTAGCGACTTTGATGCCCGTCCTATGACTAATGTAAACCAGGGAGTGCGATCGGGCTATGAGCCAGATTTGGTAAGGCTTGTGTGCGCTCGACTGGCCTTGGAACCTGTGTGGCATAATTTACCCATGAATGAGTTTTATAGCCGTGCCCAGAGCGGTAAATATGACGTGGTCTGGTTTAATCAGGCAATCACCGAAGAGCGACAGGAGTGGGTCGATTTTACCCGTCCTTATGGTTTGTTTGATGAAGCAGTTTTAGTGCGATCGAACAGCGCAATTCATACGATCGCAGACCTGGCTGGATTAAAAGTGGGCGGCTTGGCAGACAGCACCAATATTGCCCTGGTTGAGACTTTCTCTGACGCGATCGCTGTTCCCTTTCCCGGCAGCGACAAAGTGCTTCCCGAAATGCTAGCGGCACTGCGATCGGGTGAAATTGACGCAGTAATTGATGATGAACTGGTGCTAATTGTCCCCGCGGAGGAAGACCGTTCTCTGCGCGTTGCGTTTACGCTGCCGACTCAGGTTCCGTTTGGGATTGGCGTTAGAAAAGGACAAATTGCGCTGCGGGATGCCCTCAATGAAACGCTGGAGGCTCTAATGGCAGATGGCACTATGGCACAGCTCTGGACAAAGTGGATTCCCTGGAAACCGTTTCCGTTTGGTCAATAACGATTTGATCAATGATGATTTGGTCAATGACGATCGCAGGAACAGGGAGAAAGAAATCTAAAACTCGTATTGTGAGATACAAACTTGTTATAACAATTTGAGTTTAGTAGACACCAGAGGAACGGTTCAACTTTAGATTCGCAAAACTTCGCAACACTTCTCAACCAATACGCTTTAACTACGCTCTAACAATAGGGGGGAGGACGATCGGTGACAGGCATTTTAACAAAGCTTGAGACATTAACCGACGTGGAAGCATACGTTTCTGCGGATGGACGAGATGAGCAGGTTCAACAGGTTCGCGCCAAAATTGATCAGCTTGGCATTCAATACATTTACTACCAGTTTATTTCCGTCACGGGGCGCGTTGTGGGTAAAGGTGTTCCCGCCGATCACTGGGAATCGATCGCCGCAAAAGGCATTCAGTTGGTTTACGGCTCTACGGCAAATCTGTTTCTCGATCGCTATCGCAACTACATTGGCTATGGTCCTGAAGCGGCTGAACTGGTTGCCATTCCCGACCCGGAAACCTTTTGTCAGTTGCCTTGGGATAAGCGAGTGGCGCGGGTGTACTGCGTTTGTTTTCGCAACCGGGAAGAAGAAGTTGATCCGGGCGCATTCCTCACCTCCGACTGTCGCGGCAACCTGAAGCGTATTCACGCTCAATTTCAAACCGAACACGGGCTGCATTTACGACACGGCTGCGAACCCGAAATGATGTGGCTGAAAAAAGGCGCAGACGGTCAACCGGTGGGCGGCGTGACGAAGCCAAACTGCTATCACATCGATCAGTTTGAAGAACTGCGTCCGGTGTTTTTGCGCGTGATTGAATACGGCCGGGCAATGGGTCTGGATATGATCCAGGGCGACCACGAAGACGCACCCGGACAGCTCGAACTGAATTTCACCTACGACGATGCGCTGCGGACGTGCGATCGCCTCACCACGTATCGCCAGATCTGCGCCCAGGTTGCCCGCGAGTTCAATCTGATTGCCTGCTTTATGTCGAAGCCGTTTATGGGCGTGTCTGCTTCTGGCTGTCATCACAATCTTTCCCTCTGGCGCGATGGCGAAGAAACGCTGAATCCGTTCGGCATGGAAGACCTGCCCGGAATGCCCGAAAACTTCACCTACCGCAAAGGCGGCGAAAATACCTTTATGCCCGTTCCGGAAGGCTCGAAGCGAATACCGGGGCCGACCGGGCTGCACTGTATCGGCGGCGTGATCGAACATTTGGGCGCCCTCACGGCGATCGGCTGTTCGACAGTGAATTCCTATCGACGGCTGTGGGATACCGGGCTTTGGGCACCCGTTTACTCCGACTGGGGTTATCAGAATCGCACCTGTGGCCTGCGGGTTTCAGCTCCCGGTCGGTTTGAGTATCGCGCTGTTGATTCGATGGTCAATCCTTATCTGATGGCATCTGCGCTCCTGAAGGCGTTCGACGACGGCATCAAGCGCAACCTCGACCCCGGCGAACCAGAACAGCGCAATCTCTATGAGGCAATGGAAGCCGGAAAGCAGGTGAAAAAGCTGCCGATGTCCCTGGGGGAAGCCCTCGATCGCCTGGAAGCCGATGAGGTCATTCGTGCTGCAATGCCTGGAGAAATGTATCCGCTCTATGCCTGGTACAAGCGCGACGAGTGGGAAAGATTCCTGGCAACCACCAGCAATTGGGATATGGAAACCTATCTCGACTGTTTGCCCTAAACCCTAACGAACGCTGCTCAACGGCCAGAATCCAGAATAAGGCCAGAATAAACAGTTGGGCGGCAACGGGACGGTAGCGTATGGCAATGCCTCAAAATTACGTCCCCATGCAAAACGAGCCAGTAACTCGCGAGTGCAAGCCTGGCTGCTAACTTTACACGTTTTGGTGGTTGATTTTAGGTTGTGGGATTTAAAAGGGAATTTCGTCGTAGTCTACCGGGTCAGCAGCAGGTGCAGCGTATGCAGGGGGTTTGCTCGATTCTGCTTTTGCCGATTTGCCGATCGCTGGCTTGACGGTGGGAGTGGGCGCAGCAGGGGTGGCTTTAGGGGTTGATGCAGCAGGGGCACTGGGGGCACTGGCAACGGTGGTTAGGGTAGCATCTGCGTTGACGTGATGAATGCGCTGCGCGGTGAGTTCTGCCCGCTTTTCTTTGAAGCCTTCCTGACGATCGATTGTATTCATGTTGAGTCGCCCTTCAACGATGATGCGATCGCCCTGGTGATAGCGTTCCTGGATTTCCTGCGCCAGGTTACCCCAGCCGACCACTTTCAGCTTTGAGGGCGGGTCGTCGTCACGCAGCCCGGGGAACTGCACCCACATTTCGGCGATCGGTGTTTGGTTATCCGGGGTGTAGCGCAGTTGCGGGTCTTGGGTCACTTCTCCCATCAAAATGCAGCTATTCATAGGTCAGCAGGCTCCTGACTGTACAAATGTATTACTTTGGGTTACTATCTTACTTTAAACCAGGAGAATGGGGATTGGTATAGAAAAATCAAGGTTAGATAAGTTTGTTCATCCAAGCCTGCGCCCCGAGCCTGTGCCAAGCCAGACATCTCTGCATTGCCCCTTGGTTTCCTGGTTCTGCTCTCCTCGATTCGCTTCCTATTCGGATAAATCCATCAGGTCAACCGGGCGATCGTCGTGACTATGCGCCTGATCAACAAACTCCTGCACGTAGGCACGATATTCCCGCAAGGTTTCATCGACCCAGTTGCGATCGAAGCTATCGGCATAAAGATGCACCACGGGTTCTCCGGCATCGGGCAGCAGCAGCACCCAGCTATCGCGATCGGGGCTAAAAATTTTCACGCCGTCGGTCAAATCGAGCGGGCTGGAGGAGCGGGTTTCAACCAGATGCCGCATCAAGGCTCCTTTAGCTGCCCAGGGACAGCGTACGGTGAGCGATCGGTGACAAACGCGCGGCAGCTCTGCCCGAATTTGTCCCAGAGTGCGGGGGGTGCGGTAGGCGTCTTGCTGCTGAAGCGAGAGCAGTTCGAGCAGCTTGGCAATGCAAAACATGGCATCAAAGCCGGGGTGCATTTGCGGGAAAATAAACCCGGTGTCGCCGCTGCCGCCCAGTACCACGTTCGGATTCGTGTGGCAGGCTTCCATCAGCGCAGTTGGGTTAGCTTTGGTGCGAATCACTTTGCCATCATGACGGCGGGCAATTTGCTCGACTACGCTGGAGGCACTCACCGGAACCACAACAACGCTGCGTGGGTGATCCATCAGCATCAGGTGAACCATCAGGGCAGTTAGCATTTCGCCGTGAATCGTGTTGCCAGATTCATCGACTAGAATGAGCTGTTCGCCGTTAGCAGAAACCTGAACGCCTAGATTCCCTTTCAAGGCTTCTACCACATGACCGAGCTGGCTGAGCAACGCTTCGCGATCGGCAGTCGATGGAACCGTATGGCTAAGGCTGGCATTCAGCACCACCGCATCGCAGCCAAACTTACCCAGAATTTGCGGCAGCACGGCTCCGGTCACGGCATACACATAGTCGATCACGATTTTGTAATTGCCATTTCGCATCGCCTCGGCATTCAGCATTCGCTCGAAGCAAGCACTATAAATTTCGGTGGTTTGCGTCACAGTGGCAACGTTGCCAATTTCCTGAATCTGCGCCCGCCGAAAGTCTTCTTTGAAGTATGCGCCTTCGATCTTCTTTTCTCGCGCTTTGGAGAGGTTAATGCCCTTATTGTCAAAAAACTCGATCAAAATATGATCCGATCGCTCAGGATGCATCCGGACATGAATGCCTCCGGCAACCGCCAGCGTGGGAGTCACCGTTCGCGCAACCGGAATTGCCGTGGCTTCCAAATTTTGCACATTCACCCCGACTGACATTAATCCTGCAATGAGCGATCGCGACACCATGCGCGAAATCGGACGCTGATCGCGAGAGACAATCACCTGCGAACCGGGCTTCAGCGTGGAACCAAAGGCAGCTCCTAATCGCACCGCAAACTCTGGGGTGATATCGACATTTGCCTGACCAGAAACGCCCCGCTGTCCGAATAAGTTGCGGTGGGCTGCGTGTCCCCAAATCAGATTCATGTTCAGGGTTGCGCCCGGTTCGATTCGTTTGCTGGGCCAGATACGAACATTTGGACTCACGAGCGATTCTTCGCCCACCGTGGAAAGTGAGCCAACCACTGCACCCTCTAAAACGTTTGCCCGCCGATCGATCCGGGTTCCCCGTGCCGCGACACAAGCCCGGAGCTGCGCCTCTTCGCCCACAATCACGCCATTCCAGATGATCGGACGCTTCAGGTTGGCATCGTTACCAATGATCGAGTTATCGCCAATCACGGTTCCGGCAGAGATCTGCACCCGTGCCCCGATGCGGCAGTGATGTCCGATTAAAACGGGCGACTCCAGCCGTGCCGAGGGATCGATATGGGTGTTTTGTCCGACCCAGATTCCGGGCGATCGTTCCGGGTAGTCTAATTCCAGCTTCACCTCTTGGTTGAGCGCGGCATATTGCGCCTGACGGTAAGCGTCCAGATGTCCGACATCGCACCAGTATCCTTCTGCCACAAAGCCATACATCGGCTCGCCTTTCTCCAGCAGCAGCGGGAACAGGTCTTTAGAAAAATCGGTTTCCTGGTTGGGCGGCAGGTAGTCTAAAACTTCCGGCTCCAGAATGTAGGTTCCGGTATTCACCGTGTCTGAAAAAATTTCGCTGCTAGAAGGTTTCTCCAGGAATCGCTGAATCCGGTGCTGTCCGTCGGTGATCACCACGCCAAATTCGCTCGGGTTCGGCACACTAGTGAGAATTAGCGTTGCTTTCGATCGCCGTTCTTTGTGGAACTGAATCGCTGCCGTCAGGTCAAAGTCGGTAATACAGTCGCCGCTGATCACCAGGAATGTTTCGTCTAAAAGCTCTGCGACGTTTTTAACGCAGCCTGCCGTGCCCAGGGGCTGATCTTCCTCGACTGCGTAGGTCATCTGTACCCCAAACTCACTGCCGTCCTGAAAATAGTCGCGCATGACATCAGGCAAATAGTGCAGCGTCGCAATAATCTCGGTAATGCGATGACGGCGCAGCAGATTCACAATATGTTGGGCGATCGGACGGTTCAGCACCGGAACCATTGGCTTGGGCAGGTCACAGGTCAATGGTCTCAGCCGGGTTCCTGACCCCCCTGCCATCAGCACTGCTCTCATACTTCCCTCCTTGAATTTCGCCGACTCGGTAAGGCATGGCTAACGCGATTAGCTACTGCATCGAGCTTTTTTTAGTCTCCTACAGTCCATCGGGGTTGGGGTGTCCGTCAGGAGAGATTCTAAAGTGTGCGCAACAATTGTTAATAGTTAACGAAGGCAAAACTAGATAATTGCGAAGCCGTCGCAACCTATAGCAGGAGTTCAGGTTGCTAATTTACACTTGAAGGAAAGCTTTAGGTTCAAAGAAGGCTAAATCAATGCTAAATGTTCTGGTTTTCTTGGCGATCGGGGTTTATGTGGGCGGTGTAATTAAGTTCTGGAGAGGGTTCCACCGTACTAATTTTAGCAGTGGAAGACTGTACCTGGCGCTACTGTGGCCCCTGCTGATTTTGGGCAATCCCTCTTATCGACAAAACTTCCGCCGTGCTTTGAGAGGCTAGTTTTTTCTGACAAAACGCATTCATTGACCTGTTTTTCCCAGTGTGAATCTTCCTTGATCGAAGGATGAGGAGGCTTGAAGTGTGGCAAATTCCCTACATTGCCCTCTCTATTTCCCTTTGGCTCCTCATTAGGGGGCTTTGAGACCATTATTATCCTGAAGGGCACAGCAACAAGGCATGGCAAAAGAGAAAGGCAAAACGGCGGGTAGTGGACTGGGCGATATTCTGGGCAAGCCATCGGGTGATTGGCAGCCTCAAATCGAGGCAGTGATGCTGCGGTTTAACCGGGAATATCGACGGGAAGCGATCGATCTACCGCCAGAAGTGGAAGAAATGCCGATTTTTCGAGAGTGGGCAACCGGACAGCTCACAAGTCGGCTCAATTCGCCTTTTTGGGAAATTGCCAAGCCACAAAAATCACAAAAATGCCTGGATATCGGCTGTGGTGTCAGCTTTTTGATTTATCCCTGGCGCGACTGGGACGCTTATTTTTATGGGCAGGATGTCAGCACCGAAGCACAAGATATTCTCAACACACGCGGACCCCAACTCAACTCGAAGCTGTTTAAGGGCGTGCAGTTGGGCGGAGCCGATCAACTCAAATACGACCCTGCTTTCTTTGATCTGGTGATCGCCACTGGGTTTAGCTGCTATTACCCGATCGCCTACTGGCAGCAGGTTCTCACTGCTGTAAAGCGAGTGCTGAAGCCTACCGGGTTTTGTGTCTTCGATGTGCTAATTCCTGATACGCCGATCGCCGAAAACTGGGCAATCCTGGAAACCTACCTGGGCGCAGAAGTCTTCCTCGAATCGCTAGACGGCTGGAAAAAGGCGATCGAATCCACGGGCGCAAAGATTGTGAAAACGCAGCCGGGAGAAGTGTTTCAGATGTATAAGGTGAAATTTACCTGAGGATATTTGAGTCGTGTAAGCGGTGCGACATTGCCCCCTCAATTTCCCAACTTTTGACTTACTGCTCTATAAAGAGCGAGGGGGAACTTGCAGCCTTCAGGAGAGTTAGATTCCTCCCAGAATTGACCTGCTAAAGGAAGCGGCTCAGCGTGAGCTAGTCAATCCATTGAATCTTGCCCATTGCCTCTGAGACTTGCTGAAGTTCTATGCCGGGAAAAGTGACGATCGGGCGATCGAGGGTTGGCACTCCTGCGAGAAACGCACCGTTCAGCAGCAAGACAGTTTCGGGGTTGAGTTTTCCAGTGGGCTGAAGCCCCATTTGGGTCTGAAAGCTGCGAGTCGCGGTCTGAAGAGCATCGGGCATAACGGATTCAGACTGCGCCAGGTAGCCCAACTGCATGAGGTAACGCGCTGCATCCCCTGGCACTAAGACGGTGTCGCCCGGACGCAGAATCGGAACATACTGTTTACGCCAGATTTGCTCAAACTTGGCTCTGGGCAGGCGGAGGATTTTGCCGCGGTCGGGGTCGGCGATCGTTGCCGTATCTTCATCCATTGCGAGTAGCCCGACGGCATGAGGAGCTTTACCCCGTCGCAGTTCGAGCCAGGTTGCCAGCACACCGGGACGGTTGATTTGCCGCATTTGCTCCCAGGTAGGCGTTAGCTCAATTCCGTCGAGGTTCATCTGTTGCAGTGCACCCACCAATTGAGGCATCGAGGTCCCCAGAGAGCTGGTTCCGGCAAGCTGCGCGACGCTCGATTCAGTTGCCTCGATGTTCCAGAGCCGCAAGACAGATGCCAGAGCTGCCGGGGCACAGCTACTATCCGAGGTCTGGCGAAAGATGCCGTTCGGCTGCAAATTGTTTTCTAAAGAACTGTAGATTGGGGCGAGAAAGTACCGCTCGGAAGAATGAAATGCCATTAACCCCAGCAGCCCTAGCAGCGCAACCACGACTACCTGAAGCCGAGCGGTTCGCCAGCTCACGACAAATGCTAGCCCGCAAAACCCGACGAGAATCACGCGCATTGCCGTCCAGGTAAACTGCATTCCCGAAACGCGCCATTCGATCGGGAGTGCCTGCACCTGAGACAGGTAGGACACCAGCACCAGTAGCCCGATGTAGACCCCCAGGAAGGTCAGCGACAGCCAGTTTCTACCTTGAAACAGATTATCTGCCGTTGCCCCTCGCCGCAGCAGTACGCGCCCAAATCGCACTCCGCCTAAAAAGCCCAGCCCACTCAGTAATACGGTGACAACCTGTTCCACAATCCTTTCTCGTTCACGGTGTTTTGTACCTCGCCTGTTTTCCACTGTATGCGTTCTGTTGAAGCTTTGCTAAAACGAGGCATGTTCCAGGAGGGGTTTGGGCAGTCGCAGAGATTCGACATCGCCCCCTAAATTTCCTGGCGCCGTCCGATCGAGATTCCCTTGTCAGATCTGCTCGAAAGGCGATCGAATCCTGATCTGGGGTTAACCCGATCCAGACTAAAGTTGTCTTTCTATCAGAAAATCGCTCACCATAGGGGAGAGTTTAGCGGTTGGTGAGTTCAGAATCATGACACTTGATTTTTTGTTTAACGCAGCAAACTTGTTTGCCCTGCCCTTCTGGTTTTTGATGATCGTGCTGCCGAACTGGGGCATAACACGCAAAGTCATGGGGTCAGTGCTGCCGTTTGTCGCGCTGGCTGGACTCTATATCTATTTGTTTGCCAATAGCCTCGACCCGGAATCAGCACAGGCGTTTTCTAATCCGCAGCTTGCCGATCTTGCTCGCTTGTTTGCCGATGAGCGAGTCACGGCGACCGGATGGATTCATTTTCTTGTGATGGATTTGTTTGTGGGTCGCTGGATCTACTGGGAGGGTCAGCGAACCGGAGTCTGGACGACCCATTCTCTGCTATCCTGCTTGTTTGCGGGTCCGATCGGCTTACTGTCTCATTTAGCAACTCAGGGATTTCGCCAAACCTTTTTAACCCGCCCTGCGTCTACGGCGGAAGAACCAAGCAGTTCGACTGCGTCTGGAGCAATGTCCAATTCTCCGGCAGAGCCGTCTTAAACGAAGTAAAGGATTGCTATGACGAATTCACTCGATCGCAAGCCCAAGTCCGCGATCAGTCAGTGGCGCGTTCAAAAAGGCGATGATCCAGCGTGGCTCTGGTGGCTCGTTGCCGGCAGCTCGATCGCCACTCACGTCCTGCTGTTGAATCTGACGCTTTCCTTCAGCAGCCGTCTATCTAGCCCGTTGTCCAGCAGCAATCCGATTGCGATCGATCTGATTGAGCTAACGCCCGATAAACCTGCTGCAAATCCTCCTGCCAAACCTGCAACGGCGACTCCTGCCGCAGCTTCCCCAGCGAATCCCGCACCTGTCGCAAACCCGTCTGCTTCTGCTCCTGCCCCAACCGCCGCGAATTCTCCTCGCTACACGCCTCCTGCGCCGACTGGTGATATTGCCTTTGCCCCATCTGTTCCACCCATTCCATCCGCCCCGATTCCGCCCGTTTCAGCACCGACTCCCACGACTACTCTTCCTCCGTCCATCCCCGCTCAGACTTCCGCACCGCTTCCCCAGCTTGAGCCTGCACCCCTGCCGCCGAGTTCTCCCGCGATTGCTCCGGAGTTCCCCCCAGGGGTAACAGACAACCCTTTCCCTGAGCGAGATCCTTCCCCGATTCCAGAATCAACTATGCCCGATTCGGCTTTACCCGCGTCTCCACCTGCTGATTCCCCAGTGGAAGGCGAATCTATCCCAAATTCTGAATCGGCTGCTGCGCCTGTTCCACCCACTTCTCCCCAAGTTGTCACGCTGCCAATCGAGATCCCTGTTCCTGATGTAAGCGAAACGCTGCCAGTTCCATCGCCGTCTGTGGCGCAATTAGAACAGGTTGAAACTCCACAGCAAGCAGTTCCGGTAATGCTCACAGCAAGCGTGATCCCGGCTGAACCCGCATCCGACGCGAACGCACTTCCCGAGACGATCGCCCGTCCGCTTCAGGACTCTGAAACCTTTGCTGCCGACCCCCGCAGCTCACCCTGCCTGATTACCCCTGAAGTCATTCCCTATCTAGGCGAAACTGTTGCTGTCCAAGTCACCACTAACGAAGCAGGACAGGCAACTGATGCCAGCGTCCGCCAGCCCAGCAGCAGTCCCGTCTACGATGATCTTGCCGTCTGCATGGTCAAGCAATGGCAGTTTGAACCCGCCGTCTCTCAGGGAAACCCTGTGCCAAGCAATGCGCTTGTCGTCGCCGTTCGCATCCAATAACCCCATGCCCTCCCTCAACCACCCCATCCTGGAACAGAGCTTCGCCGTGATCGATCGTGAAATTGGCTCCCATTCCTTCACGCCTGCCGAGTATGCGATTGTTCGTCGTGTAATTCACAGCACGGCAGATTTTGAGTTTAAGGAGCTGATTCGCTTTAGTCCTGATGCGATCGCAGGTGCAGTGCAGGCTCTTCAGCAGGGCGTGCCGATCGTCGTTGATGTGAACATGGTGAAACAGGGGATTCTCAGCGTAGTTAATCGCACCTTTCAAAATCCGATCATGGTGGCAGTCGATCAGGCAGAGACCGCACTACCCGGAAAAACACGCACCGAAACAGGTCTCCTGTCCTGCTGGGAAGCAGTTCCTGGGGCAATCTATGCGATCGGCAATGCGCCCACGGCACTGTTGGCACTTTGCGAGCGAATTGGTGGCGATCGAATTGCGATGGCTCAGTCTGGCTCTGCCTCTCCCTTTGCAATGCCTCCGCTGGTGATCGGTGCGCCCGTGGGGTTTATCTCGGTCGTCGAGTCCAAAGCAGCTCTTGCCCAAACTCCTATTCCCCAGATTCGCGTAGAGGGGCGCAAGGGGGGGTCAGCGATCGCGGCGGCAATTCTCAACGCCCTGCTGATTCTGGCATGGGAAGCCACTTAGCCCCAAAAACAAAAAGTCCCCCAGAATCGGGGGATTAAGGGGCAGTGTAAGACATCCGCGATCAATCAAACATTCCTTCAGGAAGAAGGAACCAATCGCTTGCGGAGCGAATCTGCCCGTCGCTTTGCCGTTGAATTTTTCGGGTCAATCTTGAGCGCAGCTTCGTAGGTCTCAAGTGCCTGAGCGGTGAGCTGCTTTTTCTCGTAGGCAAATCCCAGATTGTTGAGCACCGTGGGATATTCGGACTGTCGCTCCAGTGCCTCTTTGTATTGCCGGATTGCCAGGTCATACTGCTCCTGAGCAGCATAGGCAAACCCCAGTGCGTTATAAATCAGGGCAGCGTTTTCTCCACCTTCCAAATCTTTTGCCTTCAGGGCTTTTTGGAACATGGCGATCGCCTGACTAAAGAGCCGCTTATCTAGATAAATACCGCCTAGCTCGTAATATTCCTTAGCGGTTCCCTTCTCCTTGGTGAGCTTGCGTTGAAGACGGGCGAACGTTCCCTCAGTGCGGCGCGATCTAAGGATTTGTCGAAAGAGAAACCAGCCTGCGACTGATAGCAGGGCTAACAGGACTGACAGATAGATAACCGGAAGCAAACTTGGGTCAATTGCCATTGCGAATACAGACTTGAACTCTTCCTTTCAGCCTACAACATCACGGAATTGGACGGAGGAGCCTGACTTGGTTCAACTTACACAAAAAAACAAGGGACGAAAGCCCCTTGCCGAAAAAGCGATGCTGTGAAGAATGATGAACCCGCAAAAACAATGAACTAGTCGCGGCTATTAATTGCAATCAGCAGACGCAGGATAAACACAAACAGGTTGATGTAGGTGAGATACATCGAAAGGGCAACGGAGAGATACTGCTGATCGCTGTAGCTACGCGGCAGGATATAAAAATCAACCACCGAAGCACCTACAAACAGCAAAACCCCTAGCCCAGAAATCCCAATTTCTAGCCAACTCGGCGTGAATATCCCAAAGAACGAAAACAGCAGTTGACCGAGAATTACCACAAACAGGGCAATGATCCCAATGCTGATGGTTTTCGAGAGTGCCAATCCATCTTGATCAGACAGGTTAGAGCCGATCGATCGTGCCCCAATAAACGTGACACCACAGCCCAGAGCGGCTGCCACGATGCCCATAATTCCAACCCCCTGCGTTCCCAGCGCGACAAAAATCAGTCCACTCAGGGTGTATCCAGAGAGCAAGCTATAGGCAGCCAGAAGTGGGAGCGCAACGCTGTTCTTGCCCTGCTGAGCGACGCTGGAAGCCACAAAGAAGAGAATCAGCTCGACAATTAATGCCCCGATGAAGGTCGGCATAAACAGGCTGGGATTGGAACTGATAACCCCCAAGCCACCGTATGCGCCCAGTGCGGTCAGAACTAGACCTGCACCTAAAAAAGGCAGTGCTTTAGAAATAACGTTTGGACCGACGATCGGCAGTCCTTTAGCCTCGCGCATCGCGCCGCGAAAATTGCTGGTGTTACTCATGACGCTTCTATTTCCTCAAGTCGATTCGTCAGAAAGTTAATTGACTGAACCACAGATTCACAGAATAAACTCACAGATTGGGTTCACAGGGTAGAGCAAAGCCCAAAAATCCGCTCTGCTTTGATTGTAGGTGATCGCTCCAATTGGGCATCGCGAGTCTAACCATTGGAATGGCTCTAATGCAGCCGTAAATCGATTCTGCACGCATCCGCAGATTGGAGTGTCGGTCATGACTCCGTACTTTCTCGGATTCCTCTGCATACGCCCCTTTCCATTCCCCGTGGAATAACGATGGTTACTACCCCCCTTCTATCCCGACAATGTGCCTAACTCTGAAAGCAAGGTGGTTCTTCAGGTCATGGCTACTCAATCTTCTCTTCGCTCTGACAGCATGGAACTCTTGATGGCATACAAGCAGAATCCATCTGTTGCCCTCCGTAATCGGCTCGTACGTTTGAATGCTGGACTCGTTCGCAAAATTGCTCATCAAATTTGCCACAAGTGCTCTGAACCCTACGAAGACCTGGAGCAGATTGGCTACCTCGGCTTAATTCGGGCGATCGAGCGATTCAATCCTGGCCAGGGCTGTGCCTTTAGCTCGTTTGCGGTTCCCTACATTCGCGGCGAAATGCTGCACTTCCTGCGCGATCGCGGTAACTCTGTTAAAGTTCCCCGCCGTTTGCAGGATCTCGACAAAGAAGGGCAGCGGGTGCGGACAGAGTTAACCAAGCTCCTAGGTAGAACGCCCGAAGACAACGAAATTGCAGAGCGGCTCGGTGTCTCCGCCTGCGAGTGGCGCGAAGTGAAGCTGGCAATGCGAAACCGCATGCCCCTGAGTCTAGATGCCACAATTTCCCACCAGACCGACTCGCCGATGACGCTGGGCGAAACCCTGCCCGATATGCACTACCAAACGCTCCAAAAGCTCGAAGAAGACCGCCAGCAGCTGCAGCGTGCTCTTAACCAGCTCGAAGAGAAAACCAGAGCCGCGATCGAGTTTGTCTTTTTCAGCGATTTGTCCCGCAAAGAAGTTGCAGAGCGAATCGGAGTCAGCCCAATGACTGTCACCCGCCGTATTCATCGCGGTTTAGAGCAAATGCTCACCTTCTTACAGCCCCAAACCCTGCAAACCGATCCCTAAGTTTTCGCGTCTCGTCTCCCTAAATGTCCATATCTCCTTGAGCTAGGGCGATTGTCAACCGATCGCCTTTTTTCATGCCAAAAATTCCTTATCTCCCCATGCCCCATGCCCCTATCCCCCCTTCACTCTTCACCCTTGCAGTAATCTAGAAGAAGAAACCTACCTTATCCCCAAACGCTATGCCTCCCCGTTGGTCGCGCAAACCCGATCGCAAAGATGCTGACTACCGCAAGCTGGACGATCGCATGAATTTTGCAGTTCACGTCGCTTCCTTTATTGCCGTTAACTCCGGTGTATGGTTTGTTCACAACCTGCAGCAGGCAGACTGGGAGTGGATTAGCTGGCTCACTGGGCTATGGGGACTTGTCCTAGCGGCACATGCAATTTATATCTTCACAATTGCAGATTACTCAGAGGCGACACCTGCGCCAACCTTGAGTAAAAAAGAGTAAATCAATACCAATAATCAAAACAGGAACAGAACAATGGCATACGCAACCACCAACGAAGCGATCGAAAAACTCGCTGCGGCGATCGGCGAAAACGTTTACATCGACGTGGCAAAGTGGCATCTCTATCTGCGTGATGCTCACCTACATACTGTTCTGGCAGAGCAGCTTTATCCTCAGATGCAGGATGGCAACCTCCAGGAAAATCAGGTTCTTGATTTGCTGAAGAAAGTCCCTGTGAGACTGGGCGGCGGCAAGCTCGAAGTTCCCCTTTCAGAACTGCTGCCAATGCAGTCACAGGTGCATCTGATGGATGTCCTGGAAGAGTATCAGCGCGAGATGTAACCTGACAGTGATTCTCCAACGATAAAATCCACGGATCTAGCTTGGGGTTAACAACATTAACTCCAACATTAACTCCAGTTCTAACAAAGTCGTTTTCGTTGCAAGTCACAAGACGCAGGAAGTTTTTCAGGACGATCGCGCCAAGGAGCGAGTCTATCTCAGGAAGCGATCGTCCCAGCCATTCAGGTCGTTCAACCCACTCTCCCACGGCAGCATTGTCACAACTTCGATCGCCCTAAGATTGCCATAATACCGTCCTAATACTGACTGCCCGATTTGCGGTGCTGCACGGCGGTGACTCCATTGGATTCCAGCAGTTTTCCGTCTTCGACCAACGCGTAGACGAGCCAGTGATCGCCGCATTCCATTCGATCCTGCACCCGGCATTCAAGATAGGCAAGGGCTTCGTCTAATACCAAGCAGCCATTGTTTGCCGGATGGGTGGCAATTTCGGCAAAGCGATCGTTGCTGGCGGCAGTTCGCTGAAAATAGCGCCTGAGGTTACGCCCTTCTTTGAGAATGTTGAGGACAAAGGAACCGCCGAGCTGTGCTGCGTCTTCGTTGTCTTCTTTGCTGATGGCGATCGTCAATCCGGGAGGGCTAAACGTTGCCTGAGACACCCAGGAAGTCAGCATTCCGCGATTGACTCCGTTTTCCTGCGTGGTTAATACACAAAGCGATCCGGTAATGCGTCCGACTGCATGTCCGGTGCGATCGCTCTGGGATTCGGCAGCAAGCTGACGAGGGGCGCGAATCTTTCTTGTTTTCCGAAGTGCCTGGACAAACTCGCCTCCGGCGGCTTCACCCTGTTTTAGAGTGGCTTCGGTGGGTTTGAACTTAACGCGAATTGGCTCAAATCCGAAGCGGAACCCTGCGTCTTGCAGCTTTGTTTCTAGCAGGTCGATCGCCTCACCGCTCCAACCGTAGGAGCCAAATATCCCTGTGAGTTTGGTCTTGGTAGCAGTAGAGAGGGCAATGCCCAGCGCAGTCTGAATTTGAGTCGGGGCGTGTCCTCCCAGGGTGGGCGAACCAAAGATAAAGCCGTCACACTGCTCCAGAGCGGCTGCGATTTCAGCGGGATCAGTAAACTCGCAGTTGATTGACTGCACCGAAGCACCAGCCTGAATCATGCCCTGGGCGATCGCATTTGCGAGGGTTGCGGTGTTGCCATAGGCAGAGGCATAGAGCAGAGCTACGTTGAGATCCTGAGTTTTTTGCTGTTCACACCATTGGCGGTAGTCAAACGTAAAGCGGCTGAGGCTGTAGCGCACTAAGGGACCGTGACCGGGCGCATAGATCTTGGCGCGAATCTCTGAAAGCTTATCGAGGGCAGCTTCAACTTGCTTTGCCTGGGCTGCATGAATGCAGTCGAAATAATAGCGGCGGTCTTCGTCAAGCTGTTTCCAGTTCTCATCAAAGACAGCATCATCGCAGACATGCGCCCCGAATAGCTTGTCCGTGTACAAAATGCGACTTGCCGGATCGAAAACGCAAAGTCCGTCGGGATGGCGCGGCGTGGGAGTGGGAATGAGCTGAAGCTGATGCCCTTGCCCCAGGTCGATCGTCTCTTCCACGTTTGCCAGAATGATTCGTAAATCCAGATTGGGAAGTGCCGATCGCAGCGCGACTTCTGCCGCACGGGTGCAGACAAAGGTAATTTGCGGAGCCGTTTCGACATTGAGCAGTGCTTTGAGGGTGGCGCAGCGATTTGAGTTAACGTGCCCTAAAATCACATAGTCAATCTTTTGCAGATAGACGTGGTGCGCCAGTTCTTCAATAAAAATCTCTGTGAACGATTCACCAGGCGGGTCGATTAACGCGATTTTGTCTGCCTGGATCAGGTAAGAATTTGCCGTCGTTCCCTTTTGACGAGCATACTCCACCTCAAACTTGAGCCGATCCCAGGTGCGCGATCGTAAGACCAGCGTCTGCGCTCCGATTTCGGCAACTTGAACGTCACGGGGTTTGATGTCTGTCATAGGGGGAGGATAGAAAGGGACTGGAAAACTAGACGGTCGGCAAAACTAATCAGAGCACTGCTCAGATATCGAAGCGGGAGGGATGCGGGAGCTTTTACCGCGCCATCTTTTCACGACTGCACTTAATTTTGTCAAAACTGAGGCTGCTCTAATTCTCGATGATGATTGGCGTGATGATTCGTGCGAGTTGGCACATCAGTCATTTCTTCTTCGATCGCCGCTGCCACCGCCAGTTCTCTTGTTCGTCGCGCAGAAAGCACCTGTTCCGGATCGATGCCTTCAAACGTAGGAGGCAGCCAGACGCGAATCACCAGCAGCATACCCAGCACCAGTAGAAACGCGCAGGAAGCCGCAATCTGTGTCCAGGGAGTTTCGAGGACGCCTCGCACAATCACTTCTCGCAAAATGGAGACGATCGACACTTCAACCGCGACCCCAATCGACACGCGCTGTTCTTGCAGGTAAATAATCAGTAGCCGGAACAGCTCAACCAGAATGAGGAGAAACAAAATATCGGCAGTGACGGCAGTAAAGTCCAGCGGCGGCAGCAGCGACAGCACCATTTCTCGAAGCTGGATCACCATGAAGCTGAATAAGCCGATACAGAGTGAAATCACAATCAAATCTTGGACGGCTTCCAGGGCGCGGACGATGTAGTGACGCTTAATCCAGTTGTAGCGATCGGTTGTGGAACTCATAGCATTCTGCATCGGTTTTCTGTTCCATCAAGATTTCCTCCCTAGCTTACCTTCAAGTTAACTTATCTATAAATAGCTTAATGTTCAAAAAAGCTGATTAATTGAATTAACGTTTTACTGAAGGGTAATGCAGAACAGTTCCAGGATTGGGAGCCAGAAAGGGAAATAGAGGAGGCGATGCAAAACCTTTAATACTGCTCCGATCGCCCCTCATCTACGTGAATATGATCGTTGCCCCAATCTACTGTGCTTAATAGCTGTGCCTAGTAGTGGTTGCCGACCTTGCGGTGGTGAATTGCAGTCAAGCCATCGACCCTAGATACGCGACCTGCCTGAATCGTGCTGTAGACAATCCAGTGATCGCTGCATTCCATGCGGCTAACCACTTCGCATTCCAAATAGGCTAGCGACTCTGCCAGGATCGGCGAACCGTTGGTGGCAGGATAGGTCTTGACACCGGCAAAGCGATCGGCTCCGGGAGCAAACCGCTTGAGAAAATGCTTCATCAGGGTTTGATAGTTGCCTTCTTCCAGCACGTTCAGCACAAATCGATCGCCTACGTGCATAAAGGATTCGATTGCCCGGTCTTTTGCAACTGCGATCGACACGCCAGGAGGCTTCAGGCTTGCCTGTGCCACCCAGGATGCCAGCATCGCGCTGGAGATGTCGCCCTTTTGTGCCGTGATGATATAGAGTCCGCCGCTGAGCCGCCCCAGTGCTTTATCCAGATCGTTGTCGAGAGCCTTCATTTGCTTGACGGTGCGATCGCGGGTGAGCCACTGTCCCAGGTCGGTTCCGGCTTCGACGCAGAGCTGAAAGGTGCTGTCGTTCGGCGTTTCTTTGATCAAAATCGGCGGAAACGCTTCTCGCACCCCCACTTCTCGAAAGCGATTGCGAAGCGGATAGACCGACTCATCCTCGCCGCCGCCTGTTTCAAACAAGCCCACGACCTGCTTGGAGTTCACGGCTGCCAGGATCGTACCCAGTGCCGCTTCCGTGCTGCCGATCGAGCGACCTGGCTGAGGTGGCATCCCGATCACAATGCCCGATGCTAGACCGATCGTTTCAGTAATGTCGTGCGGCTCAGCCGTGCACAGATCAATCAGCTCGACGCCCACGCCTGTTTTCTGGATGCCCTGACCGATTGCCTGGGCTAGCTCGTCGCTGTAGCCGTAGTCCACTACATAGAAAATGGCAACCATTGTTTCGGCTTTTGCCTGTGCCTGGCTCCATTCGCGGTAGCGGTTCACCAGTTCTGAAATGTGGTGCTTTAGCAGGGGGCCGTGTCCGGTGGCGATCGTCTCGATGGTTGGAAGGTTGCCCATGCGCTTCAGGGCTGCCAGTACCGAGCGGGCATTTGGACCCATGAGGCAGTCGTAGTAAAGCTTATAGTCTGCCTCCAGCAGCTCCAGGTCTTCGTCGTAGCTGTAGTCGTCGCAGTAGTGCATCCCAAACACATCGCAGGTGTAGAGAGTGCTGGTTTTGTGGTCGAAGGTCAGAATGGTGTCGGGCCAGTGGAGGTTAGGTGCAGAAACGAACTCCAGCTCGTGCCCATTGCCCAGATCCAGCCGCTCGCCGCTTTTTACCTGGAGCCGCTCAAAGGGAGAATGTACCAGATCTTCAAGAAATTGAATGGCTACCTTGGAACCGACGATGGTAATGTGAGGCGCAAGCTGGAGCAGGTCTTTGATCAGACCGCTGTGGTCGGGCTCAGTATGGCTGACAACTAAATAGTCAATCTGTTGGGGATCGATCAGCCCGGTCAGGGTATCAAAGTAAAGCTCGCGAAATTTCTCGTGCGAGGTATCGACTAAAGCAGTCTTCTCACCCCGGATCAAAAAGGAGTTATAAGTTGTGCCGTTTTGCAGCTCAAATTCAATGTCAAAGCGATCGCGATCCCAGTCAAGCGATCGAATTGCTGTCGTGTTATCGGCTATTTCTAAGGTTTGGAGCGTTAAGCGGCTTTGAATGCGCTCAGTAAGTGCTACCATGTCTGACTTTCCTCACTAACGGGCGAGCCTTGTCCTGTCATTACCCCATTATTGCTCTGCTGACTAGTTTTTTGTAAAGTTTTAATAAGTAAATCTACTTATTATCTCTGCTTATCAATTCTCCCATAAGGGTGACGCAAACTTAATCAATTTCTGACGTGAGGAAGCTAATAGACGCGGCTACCGTCGTTTTAAGGGTATTTTTGCCGTGGCTACGAGCATGTTGCATTCTGTCTCAGAAACGAAAGATTCCCTTGTAAACTGTAAACGGGTTAAATATAAGCATTAAGATTGATGCGCTCAGAAAGAATTAAAGATCCTTGCTTATAATCTGTACAGGAATCTTTTCATTCCTCAACGGTTCTAGAACATCTCTATCAAAACTCTTAAAAGATGCCTCGTATTCTTGTCATCGATGATGACCCTGCAATTGCCGAACTCGTCGCCGTAAATCTGGAAATGGCTGGCTATGATGTCAGTCAAGCTCCAGATGGCATCAAAGGACAAGCCCTTGCGCTTCAGCTCATTCCAGACCTGATCATGCTGGATTTGATGCTGCCTAAGGTCGATGGATTTACGGTTTGCCAGCGTCTCCGGCGTGACGAACGAACTGCTGATATTCCCGTCTTGATGTTGACGGCTCTTGGGCAAACCCAAGACAAGGTAGAAGGATTCAATGCAGGGGCAGACGACTACCTGACGAAACCCTTTGAAGTCGAAGAAATGCTGGCGCGAGTGCGTGCCCTGCTCCGACGAACCGATCGCATTCCTCAGGCTGCTAAGCACAGCGAAATTCTTAACTTTGGTCCGCTGACGCTTGTTCCCGAACGGCTAGAGGCGATCTGGTTTGACCATACGGTAAAGCTGACTCATCTAGAGTTTGAGCTGCTCCACTGCCTGCTTCAGCGACACGGACAAACCGTTTCCCCCAGCGAAATTCTCAAAGAAGTCTGGGGCTACGACCCGAATGATGACATTGAAACGATTCGGGTTCACGTTCGTCACCTGAGAACTAAGCTGGAGCCCGACCCACGCCATCCGCGCTATATCAAAACTGTCTATGGGGCAGGATATTGCCTGGAACTGCCTGCACTGCCTCAGGAAGGCGAGATTGCCTGAGCAAATTCTTTTTCCAGAATGCCTGTTCTACAAGAGGCGATCGAAGTCGTTTCCTTTGTGGTTGATACGCTGACTCCTACTCCAGCGCGTTGAACTCCGATCGATAGCTCACTGTTCCATGGCAGCCCTTAAGGGCATCCGCTGCTAGCTCTACTACCATAAACGCTTCTTCTGGGACGTTGTATTCACATTTCAACCCCTTTTCGCGGGCTGGAACAAACCCAAATCGGGAATAGTATGCCGGGGAGCCCAGCACGACAACAGCTTGACAGCCCAACCGATCGCACTCTACTAAACCCTGGCGAATCAGCAGTGCCCCAATTCCCCGTCGCTGATAGCCGGGTAGAACCGCAACGGGTGCAAGCCCAAGCACGAAGGCATCCGCACATTCCCCGCAGGCTCGATCGACGTTGGGCTGGGTGCGAATCGTGACTGGACTGAAGAAAATGTGTCCGACGATTTGCCCAGATTCAGTCGCAATGAGGGAAAGCGTAGAAGCGGCTCCCCGAAGTCGATCGACTAAATTTGCCTCGTCTTCTCGCCCGAATGCCGCAAGATTGACTTTGCGAATGGCTTCTATATCCTCTGGTTGCTCAGCTCGGACTTCCATAATTTCCTAAGTTCTCAGTTTTGGAATCTGAAGCAGTTCTAGGTCTTGAGCAATGTACGGGTTTCCTGAGCCGCTGCCTGGAGTGCAGCTTCAATCGACATCCGATCGGTGAGGGCAGCACTAAGATAACGCTGGAGAATATCGGAAGCCTGGGCATATTGGGCGATCGGCGGACGCAAAACTGCCTGTTCTACCACCTGCTGCATTGGCGAGAAATAGGGGTATTTTGCCAGCACTTCGGGATCAGCATAAACCGATCGGCGTGTGGGCAGATAGCCATTTTCGAGGGCAGCCATTTTTTGAGCAGCAGCACTGGCATAAAATTGAGCCACTCGCCAGGCAGCTTCAGGATGACGCGAGCTTTTTGCAATGCCAATTCCCCAGCCGCCGAGACAGGCTCCGCTCTGGAACCCTTCTGCATGAACCATCGGCATCACCGCAAACTTTCCTCTGACTAAAGAATCATCCGCGCTCGCCAGCGGATACACATAGGGCCAGTTTCGCAAGAATGCTACCTCCCCACTCTGAAATAGCTGCCGCGTTTCTTCTTCCTGGAAGGTTGTCACTCCGGGAGGCGCAATGCCAGCCGCGATCGTGTCTTTCAAAAAGCGAAGTGCCTGGACTGCCTGAGGGCGATCAATTCCGACTTCCTGCGTTTTGGGATCGACCCAGAAGCCGCCAAACCCCGCCAGCACTTCGATAAACATAGCAGGAAGCCCTTCGTACTGTCGCCCCTGCCAGACGTAGCCCCACTTTGCCGCGCCAGACTGCTGAAGCTGTTTTGCCGCGCTGATCAGATCATTAAAGGTGGTGGGGGGCTGAATGCCTGCCTGTTCTAGCAGATCTTTGCGGTAGTAGATCATGCCGCCATCCGATCGAATGGGCAGTCGATACAGCCGCTCTTGATAGCGTCCGCCTGCCAGATCGCCCGGCATCAAGTCAGCAACATCTTCGGGAGTGAGGCGATCGGTTAAATCCAGTAGCCATCCGGCGGCAGCAAACTTGGGCAGCCAGACGATGTCCATCATCACCAAGTCATAGGGCGAATCTCCCAGCAAAAAGGATGAGGTGTAGAGGTCTTCGACCAGGTTTGAGGCGTTTGGTCCTTCAACAACATCAATTTTGATATCTGGATTTTCGGCTTCAAACGCTTTGACCAGGTGTTCTCCCTGCGCTGCATCGAGGGCAGAAGTCAACAAGCTGACGTGAACTGGTTCTTGAGTTCGGGCAGGGGGAGCTACCCAGATAATGAACAACGCAAACAAAATTGCCAGCCCAAACCAGATTACAGGTTTAGCAAGCCAGCGTGAACCTGTGCGGAAAAGGGTTTTGGGCATTGTGACTCCACCCGGATCAGCGCAAAAGGGTTTGTCTCATTAGACTGTAAACGTCTCAAGAGATATGTCTAGCTTACGCATCTGGTGGATTTAGGGAAAGAGGAGCAAGAGAAGTGACAGGAAAATTTAAGGGAACCTCTGGGAAGAAATTAAGCCAAACGGCTCGAAATTCCTCCTGTGAAGGGAGATTTAGGGAGATCTCAAGCCCTGGAAGACCAATCCGAAGTTCTTCTCAAACCTCCTTGTAATTGATTGATTGATCGTTTTTATAAAAGCTTGTAATAATCTGTCGGATGAATCATTCTGCTCAGTTATTTTGCTAAATCTTGAAGCAGTGCCCCAGCAATTTGTCGCCATTCTGCATCCAGTTCTGAGGTGCATTCTGGCTGCCTTGCGCGATCGTACCAGTAGCGGGCGTTGCTCATATCTCCTTCTCTGCGATGCAGATAGGCATGTACCCAGGCACTCTCTGGATCAGTTCCATCGCCCAAAAACTCATGGGCCTGTTGCCAGCCGTTGCGCTTGTCGTACCAGAGTGCCTGCAATGCAAGGGGTAAATTGAATGGAGGACGATCAGCTACCTGAGTAGAGTGAAAAAATTCGTCGAATGTCATGGTTTGAACTGCTTGCGCTCCCCTGCTGGCTAACGTCGCGTCTGCGAAGAGCCGACCTTATTTTCGGGCTGTAACCGAGCCTGGAAATCGCTACAGTCCAGAGCACTTTCGGTCAAGACGGTTTCTGGACGAACCGCACAGCGCAGATAGGGATTGTTGGTAAAAAACTGGCACTGATAGCAAGGAATTTTTTGGGCAACTTTGACTTTGCGGTTGCCGCCATAAACCAGCTTGGGCAGTCCCAGAAAAACGGCAGTGGCGATCGACCAGAGGAGAACAAAGCTAATCGGAATAAAGAATAAAAGGCTATCCGGGGGCTGTGTTTGTTCCTGTTGAGGAACGTTTGAGGAGACAGCCTGCTGCGAAGCAATCAGCATAGCTTCAGTCTGGTCAGGTGCGATGTCATTGCCGTTCATTGCCGTTCACGATGGTTAGGTAACTGTTGTCTAGTAAGTAACTGTGTTAAGTAACTGTTGTCAGGATCAGTTTTTCAGAATTGGCAGGCGGGGAATAGGTTTAAGGCACAGCGATCGCTTGTGAAACCTCTAATTGTTTCAGGAAGAACCTGACAAGTCCAAGCTCCTCCCGATCGTTCGATCGCCGCAGCTTTTCAGATTCTGATACGGCAAATTTTCAGATTCCGATTAAGAGACGGTTTCCTCTGCTGCCGGAAGCTGGGCTATAGGCTTCATGTCAGAGCCGTAGAGCTCAACGAACCGCTTGTAGAGCCACATCGTATCCCGTTCAGAAGTTCGATTACTAGGATTCAGCAGACGGTTGAGATTGCGCTCAGCCAGCTTTTGCAGGTAAGGCAGATCTTCAAACAGTGTGAGACAAGCTGAGAAGTGCAAAATTGCTTGCAGAATCGGACGGGGCCACTTAAGGTCGCTGTAAATGTCGATCAGAAACTTATGGCGATTTTCGTCGATTGGCACAACGTTAAATAGAACCGTAATGCGCTTGCCGTTATAGGCTGGGATGCTCAGCTCAACGGTGTAGGGAGTCAGCAGCGTCAAATCTACTTCCACAATTGGCTGCCGCCAGATGCGGAGCGCGTTCATGGGCGAATCGAGCGTGGTTTGAAACTTCACTTTGCCGCCGATCGCCGTAGGCTCTACATCGCTTACCTGAATCACTCTCAAGTTACCCAAACTAAAGTTGTGAATGCTTTCCAAGTGTTTCAGGTTCAGCAGGTGGTAAATCTGGCAAACGTAGGGGAATGGCAGAATGTATCCCTGGCTGATCACATGATTCTCGCGCATCTCGTGCATTCTTGCTTGAGTGCGATGGGCAAAGCTTTCAAACGAGTGGCTGAGCTGGGATGCAGCCTGGAGTGCCCTGGTTCCTCCATCTTCTTCTTGCTGGTTGGGCTTGAGATAAAGCCAGGTCAAAAAGAAGAATGAAGCCATGATCAGCTGCAAGACTTCACCGGGCGAGGGCGCACCGTGGGCGAAAGCAGCAATCCCACGATCGGCAATGCCAAAGAGCCAGGAAGGAATTCCAATCATCCAAATGCCGTTTTTAATTTGGGCAATGGACATGGGAATATCAACAGAAGACTGACGCTGAATTGCAGCTTGTTGAGTTTTAGGTTCGATCGAAGTAGACATGGTTAATTCCGGCAGAACGGTAAGTCAGGTGAAACGGGAATCCAATCGATAGGGCCTGAAAACAAGATCTGAAATCAAGCTGGGAACACAAACGAGAAAAGCGATTGGATTAGAGCGGAAACCATCAAAGTGACAGAAGGATTAAACAAACCTTAATGCAACTCTGCAGGGCTCGCAGCCGACTCTAAACAAACCATTGATCGAAACCGAAGTCCGACAAACTGCTCATACAGAGGATTGAGCTTACAAAGGGGCGGGATCACAAATAGAACGCGATCGGCAACCTTAACAGTGCGGGCAAAAGGACAGCTCGCCGGAATAACATGACAGATAACCTGTGCAACCTTCGGGTTTTGAATCTCCACCGAATCGAGCCATTTGCGGATGGGATTCAAGACGTTTAAGCGGGAGGATGTCAAATGAGAGAAGAACTGCACGAGGTTAAACATTTGTCCAAGTCCTGAACGAATAAAGAATGAATCGTTTCGATCGTTCGCGAATTAAGCCGTTTTCAAGCTATATGAAACTGCGGTTGCTTGCCCTTCGGCACTAGAGATAAGCTGCCATCCTTCACGCAAGAGCTTCTGGTAAGTTGCCCAGCCTTTTGAGCCACCCGGAATCTCATAATCTGGCACTGCGCCTCGGAAGGTTTTGTACGACTGCCA
Source organism: Cyanobacteria bacterium FACHB-502 (assembly GCA_014695325.1). Lineage (GTDB taxonomy): Bacteria > Cyanobacteriota > Cyanobacteriia > Elainellales > Elainellaceae > Leptolyngbya_A. Next base: position 317,332 of record JACJNZ010000048.1, read on the forward strand.
GGGTTGACTCGGGGAAGTTCTAATGTGCAGAATCTTAGTTCCGTCGTGACCGAAGCTCGAAAGCCAGCACATTTGTCCAGTCATAAAGCAAACTCCTTGATTTTTTCCCAGCTTCGTTGTCGAAGAATGCGCGCTGGGCGCAGGTGATTACGCACTGGGCGGATAGAGAAGAACGCATCGAAGAGCTGAAATGACAGCTAACTTTTGGTTGCGAACCTTGATAGTTCCAGGATGCTGCGGGACACTCAGAAAATCCTCTTTCTAGAGTGTTAAATATTTCTTTACGTTCCTGCGTCAGTCGATAGAGAACCAGAGCAAAAGGAGATATAGCCCCGAAAACGCCTGTAAATATGAACCTTTCAAGTTTTCAAGCAGTCTATCTACGTAAATACCCCTTGAGTTCTAACGGCTTCCTAAAACTCAAGTCTTGTGGTAGAGGAAAATCAGCGTTGTTCCCAGTAGAAATAAAAATGTGAGTGGGAGAAATATAGGCAATGAAAGAGTTTCCGCGCTTCAACTGTGAGCAAACGGTTCGGTTTATTGGAGGAAAAGGAAAAGTAAAGTCCTACCGGCCCGCTTCAGGCTCCTGGCAGTATTTGGTCGAGATGGAGATGGGACCAGAGCCGGATATGGGAAGAATTGGCTATGAGACCACAATTATGCTGCTGGAGTCCGATCTAGTTCCTTTGTAGGTCGATTGATTGCCAAACCTATCAGCGATCGCATCAACCGCTGCATTCGCCCCTGCTTTCATCGTTGTATTAACGCAACGCATTATAAACTCATGCATTAGCGAAATACATTAACGTAATGCATTAACACAATTATTAAAGTTGCTATGGTCATTGCAGTCTTCTTAGGCTGCATTTTTTTACATAGCTTTTTTACATAGCACACTTCCCAAAACAGAGTTTTAGCCCAGGATAGTGAGTCATTCGGTTAAGTGAACTCGGTAGGTATCACTGCCCTTAATCCAACCTATACGCATCTTAACATTTCTTCAAGCGATTGGCAGGCATTGGCTCATGCCTTCGGTAATAGCGATCGAACTTGATTGATGAGTTCTGTAAAATCGACAGGTTTTCGGATAAACCCGTTAATTCCTAATTCTTGCTCCTCGGCTTCTGAAGGCTGATCAAATCCGGTAATCAGCAGAATTGGAATATAGGGCAACGCTTTATTCTGGCGAATCCGACGGCTGACTTCAAAGCCATTCATCCCAGGCATCATCATATCGAGCAGGATGAGGGCAGGAGGTTCTGCTTCTATTTTTTCCAGAGCGGCATGACCGTTATCCGCGACATCAACCTGATATCCTTCGGTTTCCAAAAACGTTTGGAGTAAGAAAGAATTATCAGAAATGTCATCCACGATGAGAATTTTGGGAACCCCAACATCGGAATGAACCAGCGGTGGATTCATAAAAGCGTAGGTACTAGCTATTAAAAATATCAAAGAGAATTTTAGCGGATTCTTGCACCACTTTAGTAGGTAGACCCGCTATTGATACACATTTCTTGCTCAACACGTTGCTTCTTATCCCTATGCAGCAAGAAAAGGCTCAGCTTACCAATTATTTCTTAACTAAGAATAAAGAAATAAAAATGAGTCACTTCTGATGCTTTTAGCTGCTCGTTTAAGAGCAAGTTTCTCAACGAGTATTTCGGAGAACGAAAATAGAATATGAAAAAGCAGCCCCCGAAGGAACTGCCGCAGTTTCTGGTCTCTCTTCCTTTCCATTTGCATAGTAGATGATTGAAAGAAGAGCGATCGTCTGCCGTTAGACGGAGTTGTCTACGAAACTCTTGGCTTTTTAGTTTCTCTCGATTTCTATGGGAAAACTTCTCCCTGTAGCATAGCCTCTATCCCTGTTGGGATACTGATTTATACCTTGAGCGGGTTAGGTGAGCGAAAAGCGACTGATAAAGTTTCAGTCGATGAGTTAACTAACAATTTATGACATATACCACGTCGAATTCTTCCACTGAGCTAGTACAAGCTTTTCAGAGCCTGGATGTTGATCAGCAGCTTGCACTCTTTTATTTCATTTACAAGGAAATGGGCGACTCTGTGACTCCGGCTGCCCCCGCTGCCAGCACCGTTTCTCCAGAGATTGCAGAAGGATTGTTCAATCAGGTTAAAGAACTCTCTCATGAAGAGCAGCTTCAGCTTCAGCGCGACTTAGTTATGCGGAAAAACAGCTTTATTGCGCGAGAATATGGGGCACTGAGCGACACGACAAAACTTCTGTTCTGGTATTACTTGTCTCAGGGAATGGATCAGGGAACGATTATTCCCATGCCTGCAAACTATGAGCTTTCTGAGCAAGCAAATCAACTCTTTGAGCAAATCAAGGGGCTTGATTTTGGTCAGCAAATTACCCTGTTCCGTGACATTGTTGCACCAATGGGCGTTGACCCGACCACGGCTGAACACAACGAAGAAACCGGACTGTAGAACCGTCTGATCATCGGCTTTCCAGGGTGGGCACTGCTCACCCTAACCAAGATTGAGGGATGAAAACAGCAAAACGGCAAATAGCCCCTAGATGCTTAGTTTTCTGCGGCAGCTTGCCAAATTAGGCTGGCTCCCGCTGCAGTAGCGGTCATTCCTCCCTCAAGCCTTGCTTGCGTTCAGTGCAAAAGTTCCTGTCTGCTCCACGATACGCATTGCCAACTCATACAATTTCCATAAATCCAATTTTTATATAAATCCAATTTCCACATTTCCATATAAATTCAATTTCTATAAATTCAAAAAAAAGGCGGCAGAGCCGCCCTAAGGTTTATCTATAAAACACGATCGAATTTCTATCGCGGGCTATTCTGCCGGAACGACGACACCCATTCGCGCAGTTGGTCGGCCGCCACATCTCGACCCCCTAAACCAAAGGCAAGGGCGATCGCCACGGCAATGGCTCCCACAATAAGACCAAATGCCAGATTCACAATGCTACTGGCAATACCCATTTGCTGAAGTGCCATCGCAGCGACCAGCGCAATAATGGCGATCCGGGCAGTTTGTGCCAGAACTCGGGCTTGGCGTCCGCCGGAACTGCTAATCAGGTTAAACGCCAGATTTGCCAGGTACAGGCCCACACCAAACACGGCGAGTCCAATCAGCACCCGTGCCGAGATTGCCAACAAACCATAGACAACTGCTGTGAGAGACTCAAAGCCCAGCACTTCGGTTGCCGCAACTGCGCCCAGCAGCATTATGCCGACCAGCACCACAATCCCACCAATTTCAGAAGGCGATCGAGCCCCAGACTGCACCACGGTTTTCGCGCCTGGCGCAGGCTTTCCGGGCGGAACCGTTCCCGGAGCAGTTCCAATGGTGGTGGATGGCGGAGCAGGCGGCGGGGTGCGTCCGGTAGTTGCTGCAGACGGGGGGAATCCGAGAACTCTAAAGATATTGTTGAAGCCGATGCTGGTCAGAATACTGGCGACCAGATCTGCCACAAATCGCCCAATCACATAGAAGATTGCCAGAATCAGACCCGCCGTGAAAATCAGCGGCAGAGCAGTCAGGATTTGCTCGAGCATTTGCACTGCCGGGGCAGAAATAGCTTCGATTTGCAGCGCATTGAGGGCAGCGATCGCCGTCGGGATCAAAATCAGCACATACACGATCGTGCCGATCAATGCCGCCAGGGATAGCCCGCCCGCTGCCTGGGTCAAGCCGATTCTTGCGCCGATCTGGTTGGTTCCCACTGCGCTAAGCAGGTTCGTGACAATGCCGCGCACAACTCGCGCAATCAGCCAGCCGACCGCCGCAATCAATATCGCTGTCAAAATTCTGGGCAGCGCAGAGAGAATCTGATCGAGCAAATTCTGCACAGGCTGAAGCGGACCCTGAAGATTTAAAACATCCAGAACCAGGGGCAGGAAAAACAGCAGCACAAACCAGTACAGCGCGTTGCCGAGGGTTTCGTTCAGCAAAAACGGGCTGCCTGCATCAGTTCCGCCTGTTTGCGCCGCTAGCCGATCGTCTAGATTAAACCGCGATAATCCACGGGTAACAACCAGCTTGGTGATCGTTGCCAACAACCACGCCACCAGCAAAAGCACAACGGCTCCACCCAGGCGCGGCAAATAGGCAAAAATTTGGTTCAGCAGACTAGTCAGCGGCGCGGAGACTGCCGGAAGCTGAAGCGCGTTCAGGAATGCCACGATCGCAAACAACATGATCAGCCAGAATACCCCGGCTGAGATCCATCGCTCCACCCGCAGTGAATCGCCCTGCGTCGTTGGGTGTCCAGTAATGGCGTGGGCAATGCGATCGTCTAGATTCGTTTTACTCAAAATGCCTCGAACAACCGAAGCGACCAGCAGCGCGATCAGCCAGCCAATGATCAAAACGGCGATCGCCGCAATCAAACGAGGCAGATAGGCTGTAATTCCCTGAAGCCAGTTGGTTGCTACCGCTGTACTTTCTGTAAGCGGATTGGCTTGGGCAAGCCAGGGAAGCCAGCCCAGCGGCTCAGGCAAATGAAGGGACGCGACGCACCAAATCTCACTCATAGGGTTTTGATACCAGAAACATCACTAAGGACTGAAAAACAAGCGTATTCGTTTTCCTAGGAAAAAATCAGGAGAAACTGTAAAACAACGGAACGGTTTTCAGGAGTCGATCGCCAATTGATCGCCTCGATCAACAGTGCGGGTTTATCTGCTCGCTAAAATTTTGCAGTCACACTAAATACCGATAAGATTATGTCGGAAGCCTTAGAGTCGCCTCTCTCTTTATGAAGAAATAACGAGCGGGATTTAGACAAAACGGTAATGGCGGGCGATCGGAACTGGCAGATCAAAAAATAGAATTGCGATGGAGAATTGCCTTAATACTGATGTAGATTCGTTAAGTTCAGTAAGTTCAATTAATAGCCTGCGGCGAAGTTATCCGAGGCCTGCGCCGTCATAATTTCATGTTGTATTTCAGAAGTCGTATTCTGGAAAATAATTAAACAGTCATGCTGTTTGTCGGATTGCGTGCTCCTCGATTTTGGGCAATCCTGTACCTTTAAGTCGCCTGTACCTCTAAGTTGCCTATGCCTCTAAGTTGCCTATGCCTCTAAGTTGAAGGTTTACTTTATTCCGTCTCCAGTAAACTGCCAGACGCTAGCCCATCAGACGTTAGATTATCTAATGTATTACAGTGATCTTTGGGAACTCTCCTTAGTAACTCTCCCCGACTCCTGCCAGAATGCCGCTGCAAGTCTTTGAGCAATCGATTCAAATCAAGGCTAGCGCAACCGCTGTCGAGCAATGCCTGACGGACTTAGAGCTAATGCACCGATGGCTCAATCCTGCTTTGCGCTGTGAGCCGATTAGCGAGTGGAGTACCGAGTTAGGTAGCCGCAGCCGCTTTGTGATTCAGGTTCCTCTGTTGAAGCCCAAGCTGAGAGTTACAGTGGGCAAGCGGGAGCCGGGGCTGATTGTGTGGGAGTTTCAAGGCTTTTTCAAAGGGCGCGATCGCTGGGAATGCCAGCCTAATGAGCGGGGCACACGATTAATTAATCGCTTTGAGTTTTCGATCCCGAATGCGATCGTTCGCTACGGCTTTAATCAGTTTGCCTATGACTGGACAAAGCAAGATATGCAGGCACAGCTTCGCCGCCTTAAGCGAGTGGCGGAGGAAGTGTATCAGCTCTCTGCGGTTTAGGCACTGTGCGTCGTTGACCCTGGCTTCTGTCCAGCCCACTGCCCAGGGTATCCCTCAGCGTATTGTTCAGCGTATTGCCAGGGTTGAACTGTTACCAGTCTGACTTTAGATATATTTTCGCCAAAATTGCCTGATTGGTCGCGTTTATCGTCCTCCGAGTTGGGTTTGGGTGTTTACCCTGAAAGTATGGCTTTGAAAATTATTGTGGGTGAGTGGAATGAATACCTTACGTTTTAAGCAACTATTTTTTATCTCTAGCCTGGCAGGAATTTTGGTGGCGATGGGCAGTCGATCGGCTCAAGCCGAAACTTTTCAGGCAATGCCACAAGCGAATCAAACTCCTGACACTGCGGGCATCCGATCGGATGCCCCACTAAACGCGCAACCTGACGCAGCCAATTCGTTAACCGTTCAAGAAGAACCGCTTCATAGCGAACCGACTCCTGTAATCAACGCAGAAGCAGTTCCTCCGCTTGATTCCGCCGAAGTTTCAGCAGACAGTTTGCAGGGGGAAACGCAGCGCGGAACTGAGACAGCTCAAATGATTACTCCGCAGGACGACCAATCTGGTATTAATACCGAGATTAATGCGAATATTGATGCACAAGGCTCCAATTCGATCATTACTGCTCAAGAAGTCGATCCGGGTCGAGCCACGCGATCGGGTTCAAGCTACATTGGCATTGGCGGCAATATTGGCTTCGGCGGCGATAGCGGACTGGGCACAGGCAATTTTGCCATTTTGAGCAAAGTGGGCATTACGGAAAATATTTCGCTTCGTCCGGCTGCTTTGGTGGGGGATGGTGTCACGTTCCTCTTTCCAGCAACGGTTGATTTTCCGATCGCCGTTTCGACCACGGTAGATGACGAACGCATCGGGCTGGCTCCGTTTATTGGGGGCGGTATTGCAATTGGCGCAGACGACGATAGCGAAATTCAGCCCCTAGTGACGGTAGGTGTGGATGTGCCAATTACCAACGAGTTCACCGCAAACGCAAGTGCCAACGTCAGCTTTCCTGATGATGTGGAAGTGGGCGTGATTTTGGGAATTGGCTACAACTTCCGTTAAAGAATCTGCGGGGCAGTGCCATTTAATTCATGCATACCCTGCGGCAGGTGACAAGCCCTGAATGAATCTGCCAGCATGGCACGCGACGGCATGGTTGATCTGACGGTTTATCTGACTGAAGCAGGTCTTTGCTTGCTTGTAGCCGTTTTGTATCGATCGTGCCGTCGATGTGATGTTTGCGATACTCGCCATGCCACGGCTGATTAAATTTCAACGGTTTTGGGCGATCGCCCTGATTACGGCATTTGCAGTTTTGAGTGGTCTGCCCGGATGGGCACAGACTGCTCCAGCGAGTTCGCCAGCCGCTTCAACGCCCGTGCCGGAAGCTTCATCCGAAGGGCTATTCTTTGCTGATGTGGTGGTGCGAGGACAGCCCATTTTTCAGATTGGCGGACTGACGAATTTAACCGCGGCAGAGCGGGCACGAATCATTAACCGCCGCATTGGCAGCATTTTGGCACAGTCCGAAATAGAGCGCTCGGTCAGGGTGCGGGTAAATTCCACCCGATCGGTTGCCACGCTGCAAGTTAACAATCGCGTTTTGATGACCATCACCCAGCAGGATGCTCAGGACTTTAATCTGCCTGTCGAAATCTTGGCACAGCAGTGGGCAGACGAGTTGACCGAAGCATTTGATCAGCCGCCTTTAGCGATCGACGTGGGACAACGGTTATATTCCACGATGCGGCAGTTTTTGCGAGATGCGATCGATCAGTTGCCTGCTCTGATTGGTGCGTTGCTGGTAATAGCACTCACTTGGGCGTTTGCAGCGAGTATGCGGCGAGTCGTGCTGGCAGGGGCAGGACGTTGGGAGATTGATCACAACTCAAAAGTGCTGGTGAGCCGTCTGGGATACGGAGCCGTCTGGGTGCTGGGGACGATCGTGGCACTGGGCGTTTTAGGACTGGATTTTGCGGCCCTGTTTGGCACGCTGGGACTCACGAGTGTGGCAATTGGCTTTAGCTTGCGGGATGTGTTGAGCAACTATTTTTCGGGAATTATCTTGCTGGCATCGCGTCCGTTTCGGCTGGGTGATCAGATTGTGATTAAAGAATACGAAGGAACCGTTACCCAGATCCAGCTCCGGGCAACCCGAATCAAAACCTACGACGGACGCACAGTTTATATTCCCAACCAGGAAGTTTTTAACGCCAGCATTGTGAATAACACGATGGTCAAAATTCGCCGTAGCGAGATCACGATCGGCATTGACTATGAAGCCGACATTCAAACTGCTCAGCGAATTATTGAAGACGTGCTGCGGCACACCGAAGGCGTCGAGGCAGACCCATTGCCCGAAGTTCTAGTTTGGGAGCTGGGAGCCAACGCCGTGAAGCTTCAGGTGCGAATCTGGGTCAGTTCCCGTCGTCAGTTGTTTTTAGAAAGCACCTCACGAGCCGCGATCGCGATTAAAGAAGCCTTGCAGGCAGCCGGAATTCCGATGCTGACCGAGATTTATACCATCAGGCTTCAGGATCAGCCCTCGGATTTGCCGCATCGCCACTTAGTGGACTCGAAGGACTCGAAGTCCTTTGCCCAAAGTGATGCCACCCATTCTTCTAACGGAATCTCGATCGATTAAAAGCTGCGGGTTAAAAAGCCGATCGCCGATTTCTTCCTTTGGAGAGGTGGAGCGAAAGCAGAGCTGTGGGTGAAACTGGGAAGCGTTCTGGCATATTGCAAGCTTCTGAGAAAACGATGAAAGGATTAAAGGGAAAAACCGCACTGATTACGGGCGCAAGTTCGGGAATTGGACAGGCGATCGCCGTTCGTTTGGCGCAAGAAGGCTGCAACATTGCGATCAACTACCGTAAAAATCCTGAAGGCGCAGAAGATACCGAAGAGCAGGCAATGCAAAAAGCCTGTGGACAGGCAGAAGAATGCGGCGTGCAGTCCCTATTAGTTCAGGGCGATGTATCCCAAGAAGAAGACATCGTAAACGTGATCAGTGCGACTGTTGACAAGTTTGGCGGTCTAGATATTTTGATCAACAATGCTGGAATTCAGACCGAGCAAGCCTCCCACGAAGTATCAACCGACGAGTTCGATCGTGTAATCAACGTTAACTTGCGTGGAGCCTATCTCTGTGCGCGAGAAACAATTAAACATTTCCTGGCTCAGAACCGCCCCGGTGTCATTATTAATGTCTCTAGCGTTCACGAAGTCATTCCCCGCCCTTCCTACATCAGCTACTCGATCAGCAAAGGCGGCATGGGAAATATGACTAAAACCCTAGCTCTGGAATACGCCAATCGCGGTATTCGGATCAATGCGATTGCCCCCGGAGCCACCATTACGCCCATTAACGACGCCTGGACCCATGATCCAGAACAAAAGGCGATCGTCGAAAGCCACATTCCAATGGGTCGTGCTGGAACGTCTGAAGAAATGGCAGCCGCCGTTGCCTTCCTGGTTTCGGATGAAGCGACCTACATCACCGGGCAAACGCTATTTATCGATGGTGGACTCACGCTCTACGCCGATTTCCGGGAAGCCTGGTCAGCCTGAGCTGCAAACCACTCAATCAATAACGGATTGACGATCTCAGGAGCTTCGTCCTGGGGACAGTGACCAATTCCAGGTAACGGCACAAATTGCTTGACCGCCGGAAATTCCGCCAGGGCTTTCCCCTTCTCAAACGGCTCCCACGGGTCATCGATTCCCCAAGCAATCAGGACTGGAACCTGAACTTGTGGCAGGAGATCCTCTGGTAAAACGCCTTTGGAATAAGTGATGAACGACAGAAACACATCGGCTGCGCCCTCGTCCTGGGCAGGCTTGAGCAAAATTTCGACCAGCTCATCGGTAACGGCTTCTTTGCGGCTATATGCCTTCAGTAGTGCTTTGCGAATCACTTGCGGCTGAGCCAGCTTTGAGAAAAAGAAGTGCCCGATCGCCGGATGCGTCAACAGCTTTTGCACCCGCGGAAAAACAATTCGTCGATACCAGTTCAGCTTTCGCTCATGCTGGAGCCGCAATGCACAATCTAACAGGGCTAGCGACTTTATTTGCTCAGGCTGATTCACTGCTGCCTGTAATCCCACCAAACAGCCGATTGAATTTGCCGCAATATGGACAGGTTCGTCAATCACGTCTCGGCAAAAATCGTTAATTTGTTCGCCCCAGGTCTCAAATCGGTAGTGAATTGCTTCTCCCGGCTTGGGTTTCGCCGATTCGCCAAAGCCAATCAGATCGATCGCATACACCCGATGCTGCTGTGCTAACGCTTCAATATTCCTGCGCCAGTGCCGACAGGATGCCCCCAGCCCGTGAATCAGCAAAACTGCCGTTCCCGCCGTTCCTGCGGTTTGATAGGCGATCGAAAACCCGCGCCACTGCCAAAATTGAGTTGTGAGCTGAGAACCAGACGCGATCGATTGATTGATAATCATAGAAATGGGTTGAAGAAATTGTTGAAACGAAAAACTAGAAAGTTTGTCGATCGGTTCTGGATAAGGATAAAGGGGGTGCTGTCATGCTTTTGAAACAGTGAAAGCAATCCTTAGAGAGTCTTGAGAAGAAGATATATCCGAACTGCCCCCTTTCAGGCATCCCTTTTGTAATAGGCAGTTCTACCCGTCTCAAAGTCCCCCAGTGTTGAGGGTTATCAAGAGAAACAGCGGGGGCAATGCGAAAGTACCCGTCTCACCAACTTATTCCAGTGCGTCCCAGATATTTTTGGGAACACTGCTGCGTCCTTTACGAGAGATGAGATTCGGCTGATAGTGGCAAGTATTGGCTTGTTCAACTTTCTGGATAAATCCTTGAGCAATTAGCTCGCTCAGCAAAGCTTCAATTGCGGACTCCGATTGATCGAAATGAACAGCAATCTCAGAGACCGTTGCCTGCTGGTGACGAACTAGCCAATTCATCAGCGATCGTTCCCTTTCCGCTAGAAACAGCAAATCTGCCATTGTTCGCGTGGATAAGCCTGCGCTGCGGCGGGACTGTTTTCTTGCAGGCTGCTCCGCCTGGGGTTCTAATTGCCATTCGGGATTATCCGACATACTCCAGTGCCAGTAATTTTTGCGCGACGGTATGCACTTCTTCGCTAAACGTATGGTGGGGATGATGCAGCCAAAACACGCCGCCGCTTGCCAGTTGCAGCATTTCCTCGTTTTCGTAGAACAAACCGCCCACCGGAACGCCGTAGCGCGTTTGCACTTGTTCCAGCACCGAAGCACGAGAGAAGGCTTGAGGCGTTTTGTTGACCAGCAGCATAATATTGGGCACGTCGAGCCGCTGCGCCACTTCTAAAGTCACTGCCGTACCCAGAAAATCTTGGCGATCGGGACGCAGAATAATCACCATCGCATCGGAAATTGCGATCGACAGCAGCGTTTCCTCGTTTAAGCCGGGGTGCGTGTCGATAAAAAGGTAGTCCAGGTCTAGCTGTTCGGTGAGTTCCTGAAAGCCTTCGTTCAGCAGACCAACATCAAAGCCTTCTCGCAGCACCTTGGCGATTTCTCCGGCTTTGAGGCTAGAGGGCACCAGATAAACCTTGCCTGCGAGATTAGCGGTTCCGGTGGCAGTTTGGAGCTGAGAAGTGACATCATAGGCAGTTTTTTCAATGGGGCACTGTCCCCATAAATAATCGTTCAGCGAGTAGTTAAAGGAATCTTCGTCCAGACCGAAAATGACGTGAATTCCGGGCGACTGAATATCAGTGTCTACAATGCCAACTCGCTTGCCCTGACTAGCGATCGCCACTGCCAGATTTGCCGTCAGGTTAGATTTCCCCGTGCCACCCCGGAAGGAGTGAATTGAAATGATTTGAGACATAAAGCGTCCCTCTAATAAAACCAGGATTTTGAGATAGGCGATAAACCTGAATACAGTATGGGAACAATGGGCGAGAAACTATCACACTTCAGTAACGACTTTATGGAAAAGCGAACTTATGCACCGGGGGACGTGGTGTATCAGGAAGGCGATGCCAGCGACAACGTTTATCTAATTAAAAGCGGACGGATTGAGCTAGTCGATCGCTATCCCGAAACAGGGGAAGTGGTGGCAAAAACGCTGGGTGTGGGCAAAGTCTTTGGTGAGATTGAGCTAATCGATCGCAAGTCGCGTTCCTCAACGGCAAAAGTGATGGAATCGACGAAAGTTATGATCTTCAGCCACGAAGAAATTCTAGACGTTTTGTTTAAACACCCGGAACAAAGTCTGGTTCTGGCACGGGATGTCTTCGATCGCCTCAGGCAGCTTTACAGCACCGATAGCCTGGACGCAGAAATGACCAAACTGCGCGAAGAAATGCACGAAACCATCAAGAAAGCGGTGATTAGTCATGAATCTCGCGTGGTCAAAAGCCATAATGGCATGGCGGCAATTGCAATTCCGATCGTGTTGCTGGTGGCGATCGTCATTGGCATTCGTGTCTATCTACATTAATTTCGCTAATTTATTCCCGTTGCGAGCTTTTGTCGTGCGACATTTACAACTTACGCCTCAGCAAATTGCAGTTCCCGGAATTATGGGCGGTATGGGTCCGCTTGCCCATCTTGAGTTTGAACAGCGGTTGATTCAAAAAAATCTAGAGCGAGGCAACAGCAGCGATCAAGATCATCCGGTCTGGTTGTTGGTGAACGCATCGAATATTCCCGATCGCACAAAAAGCATTGTCGGAGAAACCGCCGACTGCGTGCCCTGGCTGCTGCACTATGGGCATTTGCTAGAACGGTCCGGCGTTGACTTTATTCTGGTGACTTGCAACACCGCCCATGCGTTTTACGATCGGGTTCAGCCTCAGCTCAATGTTCCCTGGATTCATTTAATGGAACAAACAGTACAGTTCATCCGAGTTGCTCATCCCCAGGTGCGGCGAGTGGGGGTTTTGGCAACAGACGGCACATTAAGAACTGAACTTTATACGCGTAGCCTGACCCAGACCGGGTTAATTCCAATCGTGCCCATGCTGGGGTCGGGGGTGCAGCTCCAAATAATGCAGTCGATCTATCATCCCAATTGGGGAATCAAAAATGCAGGCATTTGGATTTCTGAGCAGGCAATACAAGCGCTTCAGCAGTCGATCGAATGGCTGCAACAGCAGGGCGCAGAGCTAGTGATTGCAGGATGTACCGAGCTTTCCGTCGCACTGACACGCATGGAAACCGTTCCCCTGCCGTGGGTTGACCCGCTCGAAGTGGCAGCATCGCTAACGCTGGATCTGGCGTTTGGTCGGCGATCGCTGCAATCGATTTGGGCAGCCTGAATTAAATGCAACTCCCCCATGCAAGCGACAATGCGGAAACCCCTGATCAAGCTCATCGGATGGACGACGCTGGTGCTGCTGCTCTGGTTGGCGGTTCCGATTGCAATACCAGACGCAGTTGCAAGTCACAGTGCAGCTCAAAGCCCCCCTCAAAGTTCTCCTCAAAGTCCCCCTCAAAGTTCCTCATCAATTCAGGATGGAGAGGGCGAAAGAATCTTAAGGACAAAACAGGCCCCGAATGCAGGCTCCGCAGCCCTGCAAGAGAGCCGATCACCCATGCCGCCAGACGTTCAGCGGATTTTGCGGCGCGGTAAGCTCGTGGTGGCAATGCTAAATCAAGACAATCCGCCTTTTTTTATAACTGCTGAAGGAACGCCAGAAGGCTCCGACGTTCAGGTTGCGCGATCGATCGCGGAGCAGCTTGGGGTTTCGGTAGAGTTTAATCGATCGGCAAAGACGTTTGATCAGGTGGTGCAGACGGTGTATCGTCTCGATGCGGATCTGGCAATCTCGAAGCTGAGCCGAACGCTGAGCCGTGCTAAATTTGTGCGTTTTAGTCAACCTTACGTCACCATGCGGCAGGGTTTGCTGGTGAACCGACTTCAGCTTGTACAGCAGGCAAACGGACGCAGCATTCCTGAAGTGATTCGGAATTTGGAAGGCAAGATCGGCGTGATCCAGGGATCTTCCTATGTTGGGTTTACTCAAAAGCGATTTCCCAAAGCAGAAGTGGTCGAGTTTCCGTCCTGGTCTGCCGCGGTGGATGCGGTGATTCGAGGTGAGGTGCTAGCAACCTATCGCGATGAACTGGAGGTTAAGAAAGTAGTACTCAGTAAACCCGATGCTGCCCTTCAGCTTCAGACGATTGCCCTGACCGACACCGAAGATGCGATCGCCATTGCCCTTCCCTGGGACAGCCAACATCTGCTGGCATTTGTGAATCAGGCACTTGACACGATGAATATCAATGACACCGCAGATAGCCTGCTGCAAGCTTATTCCAATCGGCTTCAGACCAATTCTCAAGGAAAGCGGTAGGAAAGCGATGTCAAAGTATTTCTCAAGATATTTCTCAAAGACCTCCTCAAACTATCCCAAGTTTTTCTCCGTTCCATTCCTGATTCGGTGGCTAAAAAGTCCCTGGACGATCGCCGTTAGCGTTGGGCTGAGTATCTATCTAGGAACTTGTCAGCCTCAGATTGCCGCGTCGATCGCCCCCCTGGGACAGTTTTATTTAAGCTTGCTGAAGATGTGCGTTCTGCCGATTTTGCTTTCTGCGGTAACAGTGAGTACAGGGCGACTGATGATGACGGATAATGCCGCTCGATCGATCCGGCGCATTGCCGCTGTGTTTCCGATCGGGTTGCTGCTGGTGAGCAGTATTGCCGTTGCGATCGCCACCCTGGCTCAGCCGGGGAAAAATCTTTCGGCTTCAGCTCTGAAGAAATTAGGCATTTTAGTCAATCAGTCGGGAATCGATCTGGAAATTTCATTAAGCGGGGCAGAAATACAGCCTGAAGAATTTCCGCTGAATCAATTGCTGGTCAATCTGATTCCAGAAAATATCTTTAGTGCGCTGAGCGAAGGGCAAACGCTGAGAGTTTTAGTGTTTGCGCTCGTCTTTGGCATTTCGCTGGGACTCGTGCGAGAACCTGCCACGCAATCGTTGTTTGCAGCGTTAGAAAGTGTTTATCATGCCTGCAATCGGCTAATTCAAGGATTAACTGTTTTATTACCGCTTGGGTTATGCAGCTTATTGACGACCCAGTTTTCGCAGTTGGGCATTGATATTCTGTTTTCCATGATTCGGTTTGTGCTGATTGCCATTCTCACTTTTGTCATCATTTATATTCTCAGTACCATTATCATTTGGCGACAAACCAATCAATCATTTCTAACCGTCCTAGCACAGCTTAAAGAGTCAACCTTTCTGGCACTGGCAACGTCGAGCAGCCTTGCCTGCATTCCCTCAGCAATCTCCGCGCTGAGCAACGGTTTAGGCTTCGATCGCCAAACAACCCAGCTTTTGACGCCGCTTTCGATTACACTCTGCCGCTTTGGATCGGTGATTTACTTTGCCCTGGCTGCTCTGTTTGTCGCCCAGCTTTACAACAAAGATTTGAGCGGGGGACAGTTGGCACTCGTCGTGGTTCTCTCGATTCTAGCGGGCATGGCAACTTCGGGCGCAACGAGCGTGATCACGCTGACCATGCTCGACATTGTGCTGAATCCCCTGAAACTTCCCTTGGAAGCAGTGCTGGTGCTGTTTATTGCGATCGATCCCATTGTTGATCCCTTCCGCACCTTGGGAATTGTCCATACAGGGATTGCCGCAACTGCCCTAGTTGCTCAATCCGAAGCGGAACCAAGGATCGATATTTCAACCCTTCCGCCCTGTTTACCCGACTCTACGCTGTGAGGAGATTTTCCGTGACCCGACTTCGCTCGCTGCAAAACTATCTCCGGTCAAAAGCAGGTACGCCTGGTCTCAAAGTCAGCCTGGTAGGAGCGATACTAGCAACCGTAGGCGCAACGGCTGCGATCGTCTATATTCCCTGTGCAATGACTTCGCGACGCAACGTGAATACGCTGATGACTCAGGTCAATCAGGAAATTGCCAATGCCACCAGTCAGGAAGTCAAGCGGCTGTTTCTGAGTGCCCAATCCGCGCAGCAGCTTGTAGACAGCAGTTTTACGCAGGAACTGATTGACCTGAACAATTGGCAGGAGCAGGAAGCCTTTTTCCTGAGTACCCTTGCTGCCAATCCCGACTTTACCTGGATTCAGCTTGGCTTTGCAGACGGTGATTTTGTCGGCGTACAGCGCACTGCGGATGATTTGCTGCACTTTCACGTTCGCGATTGGGATGGCAGGACTCGCACTACCCACAGCACCATTCGCACCTATCAGGTAGAAAATCAGGAATTCAAGCAAATTGATCAGCACTCCGCCCCGATGGAGCCTGCGTTTTATGCGCCTGATCGCCCCTGGTATAAAAGTGCAATTCGTACTGACGGAAAGCCTGCCTGGACGGTTTATATTTATCGATCGACCAACGCGCCAGGAATGGATACAACGATTCGTCTACAGCAAGATCAAAAGACGATCGGAGTGATTGGAATTGGAATCGAGTTGGCTCAGCTTTCACGATATCTCGAACGCATGAAAGGCGATCGATCGGGAGAAGCCTTTATTCTCAATCCTGAACAGGAATTAATTGCTTCAACCGATCCGCAGGAAGTTTTTTCAGAGGCAAAACGTCAAACCCAGCTTCAGCAATTGAGCCAGGCGCAGAACCCGCTGCTTCAATTAGCAAATCAGACGATTCAAGCCCAAAAGATAAACCTTAGTACAATTCAAAATCAGCAGGAATACGTTTACGTCGATCCCAAAACCGGAGAGAGCTATCGCATCTCGCTATCGCCCGTGGGCTATCTGGATTGGGTCGTGGGTGCGATTATTCCTGAGGCTGGCTACCTGGTTGAAATTAACCGCAGCAGGCAGGTTCTATTGATTGTGATTAGCGTGTTTGTCTTGATAGCCGCGGGTCTGGCAATTATTGCAGTCGATCGGATTGTGGCACGTCCGATTCTTTGCATTGCCCACGTTGCCGCAGACATTGAAGCCGAAACCTTTGAGCTAGATCACCTTTCCCCGGTCGCCCGCCGTACCGATGAACTGGGACAACTCGCCCGCATTTTTAAAAAAATGGCACAGCAAGTTTATCTACGCGAACAGCGACTCAAGCAGCAGGTTCAGGAATTAAAAATTGAGATCGACGAAGCCAAGCGACAAAAGCAAGTTAAAGAAATTGTCGAAACCGACTTCTTCCAGGATCTTGTCGGCAAAGCACAAACGATGCGCCGGCGAAAACAGTCTCGATCGGCTCACGGAGCCTCTCAATTGTAAAAACTTGATTGCAAAAAAGGGGCAGATGCCCCCCAAATTGTCGTCAAAGTTGTCGTCAAAGTTATAAAGTCACCTATGTCCAGTACAGCACCTGCGCCTGCGGAAACCGCTTATTGATCTCCCCTTCAAAGAACTGGCGAAGCTGCCTCATCGTATTGCCGTCGTACACATACTTCGTGCCGCCAAACTTGTTGCGCTTGATAATGCGATTCTGCTCGTCCATATCTAGCTTGCTGTTGGGATACCAGGCTTGCAGCACTTCCTTAGAGCCGGGCGTAAAGCGGTGCGAAATCAGCTCAAACGTGAGGTCACAGGGGAAGTCGATCGCCTGCTCGATCTGATCGAACAAATCGCTGTAATGCTGCTCCCAGTCTTCGATCGGCATAATCGGCGCGATCACTAAACCGATCGGATAGCCACCGCCGCCCTGCTCACGCGGAAGTCCGAGCTTGCGGAGTGCCTGAAGCCGCTGAGGAACAGTCGCCGTACCGCCTTCGAGCTTCTGGGAAACCCAGGCAGCATTGACGCTAACCCGACAGCGCGTATGCCCGTTATGCGGCAAATCCAGCAGCCCGTCTACGTTGTCAAACTTGGACACCCAGCGCAAATAGCCGTCCTCGCGTGTGCCAAAATAGCGAATCGCTTCTGCCAAGCTGCCCGTTAAATGCTCAATACCAAGCGGGTCGGTGTAGCAACTCACCTCAAAGCTAGTCGCCTTGCCCGGCTGCTCATACTTGCCTAGGTTGGCGAGAATCTGCGGCAGGTTAGCAAACACGCGAATCAGAGGTGGACCCTGCAAACTGCCTGCTAGATAGCAATATTGACAGTGACCCGGACAACCTTCAGCAATGTGAAACTGCCAGTCTGCGGAAGGTGGAATCGGGCTGAGCTTAAAGCTGCTGGGCGGAGCCGTCACCACTGCCAGCGTCCGCTTTGCTCTGGCATAAGTCTCGCGCTCGGTCTCACCCTTAACGCCTGTGATGCGATTGCGGCCTAACTCCTCGATCGGCAAATCGAGTGACTGCGCCCGTCGATAAAGCTCCTGTCCCCATGGCTCTTCGAGTGCCATCGGCGTAAACAAAACGCGCTCAGGCAACCACAGCCGCGATGAACGAAACGCACTCAGCTCGGGATGAATCGGTGCGGTAATATCAGTCGTTGGCTCAGGGGTTGTAGCGGGATCAAACGGACTAGTCTTAACAGTTTTAGCGTCTAAACCCGTAGTCTCTGCGGTCTCAAGGGGAAGCGTGAGTTGAGTAGGTGTAGCGATCAAAATCCAGCTCCATGAATGACCTACTTTTAGTATGACGCACTCTCAAGGAGCATGAAATCTAGAAACAGCGCGGATCCCACCACTTTCAAGGACGGTCTTCCCCGGTCAGTTAACCTGCTTTCTAAAGGCGGATATCGCGCCTGTTCGATCGCCCCTCAACCTCATTACGATCAAGACAGATCACAACCAGGAGTTTGCTTTGCATACTGCCCCAACTGCAACTGATCTTCAGATCAATGCTGAGATCAACGCTCCGATCGCTGCTCCCGCTTCATCTGGCGGCAATTCCACTCCAGAAGACATTTCGCTAAACCGTCTGCTGCAAGTCAAAGAGATTTACTATGAGCCTGCTGTATTAGAGTATGGGCGCGGACAGGAGATCCTCTCGCGTTATCCCAATGCGCGTCAGGTTGAGGTCGCTTCGCACTGGAAAATCCCCGATCTGCACGCCAACGAAGATTCAGTTGAGCATTGGAACCTGATCAAGCGCACGGTGCTGGTGCTGGGCGTGAAGAAATCGATCCAGGTGCGTCCAAACGATCGCAGCGCAGACTTTATTGCCCCGTCCCATTCAAACGGGTGCGCGATGGCTTGCTCCTATTGCTTTGTTGCTCGCCGCAAGGGTTTCGCCAATCCAATTACGACGTTTGTGAATATCGAGCAGATTCAAAAATATCTTAAGCGACACGCTGCACGACAGGGCGAAAAGACGATTTCTTCTCAAACTGATCCCCAAAACTGGGTATATGAGATCGGAGAGAACAGCGATTGCTCGGTGGATGCTGCGATCTGCGATAACGTAAAGGATTTGATTACGCTCTTTCGTGATATTCCAAATGCCAAAGCGACCTTTGCGACGAAGCGAGTGAATCGTGATTTGCTCAATTACGATCCACAGGGCAAGACTCGAATTCGCTTTAGCGTCATGCCTCAATCGATTGCTCAGGTGGTAGATATTAGAACGTCCAGCATTGACGATCGCATTAATGCCGTGAATGATTTTGTGAGCGCAGGCTATGAAGTGCATCTCAATTTCGCGCCCGTCATCTATCACGAGAACTGGAAAGAAAACTACACCGCTCTGTTTCAGCAAATCGACGACACTCTATCCCCTACAGCGAAGGCACAGCTTCAGAGCGAGGTGATTTTCCTGACGCACAACGAAGGGCTACATAGCGTGAATATGGGCTGGCATCCGCAGGGCGAGAACCTGCTGTGGCGACCCGATTTGCAGGAGCCGAAGTATTCCCAGAATGGCGATGTTAACGTGCGATATAAGCGCGGCTTTAAGGGACAGCTCGTGTCGAGCTTCTGCGATTTGCTTAAGCAGCATTTGCCCTACTGCAATATTCGCTATGCGTTCTAATCTAGCTCGATAGAAACAAAAGAAATAAAAAAAAGGGGGCTGAGTTGCCCCTCATTTATTTAGTGTTGATTTTAAGTGGAGCCGACGGGAGTCGAACCCGTGTCCAAATTGGGTATTTGCATGCCGATCGTTCACAGGTTTAGCTTCTCTGATCCTCGAAGCGGGAACCGTCACTTATCCCGGACGATGGGATTCTCTGGTAAAGTCTTAACTAGATCGTTGACCAGAGGCAATAATCTAGAGCATCCGTTGAGGTTTGTCTGTAACTCTTAACGGAGTCAAATCACAGACGCTCGAACCAGTTTTTGGTGTTAGGCAGCAGCTAGTGCTTGCTTACGAGCAAAGGGCTTAATTTCATTTGCACCTATTGTGTTGAGCCATTGATTTTCGAGAGGTAGCTCGCTCTCGACCTGCATCACGACATAACGTTCGCCAACCTGTCGAAACCGTTACAGCCCCGTGCGTATATTTATTATAGCATCAGAATTTTGCTGTGGATGTAAAGCTACGGGAAGAGCCTTTATTGATGGGTCAGCGTTAACAGGATTACACCTCTCCGATCGGTTGCTGCATGGGGGCTAACAAGGAATGGCTTTGCCAGTCAATTGCTCCAGCATCGCCATCCCCTCGCTTGATAAACCCGACCGATCAGTTTGCAGTTAGTGGAGTCAGGTGGTTTTATGGTTCCACCGTAACCGGAGTTCCCACTTCAACCAGCTCATAGAGCTTACGAACATCTTCGTTATACATCCGCACGCAGCCGTGGGAAGCAGCCCTTCCGATCGACTCTCGATTAGGTGTTCCGTGGAAGCCAATCCAATTGAGTCCATCGGTCCAAAACCCAATCCATCGATCGCCGAGCGGATTATCGTTACCGGGCGGCATCTGTTCTCCAGTTAACGGGTTCGTCCAGCCTGGATGCTCCAGCTTTTGCATGACCGTAAAACTGCCCGTTGGCGTTTCCCAACCGGGTCTGCCGATCGCCACCGAATATCTGGCTTTCACTTCGTTGCCTTCATAGACATATACACGTCGCTCACCCAGCTTTAGCACCAGCCGTACAGTTAAACTTTCGGGCAAAACTGGCTTGATCGGCGGCAGTTCGGGAGGAAAAAAAGGCAGCGCACTACTGCGAACAGACACAGAGGATTCTGCTGGAACGGCAGGAGCAGTTTGTGCAGTTACGGGCAGAGTCACCATCAGGAGGCTAACCCCCAGAGGAATTTGAAGAAGGCGAGTAAAAAGAGACACGATCGCAGTTGGGTAGGAGAATGACTGAGTTCGATTTACAAAACTTCCTGCTTCGGTTTTAACCGATTCGCAACCGAGGTTTACCACAGAGCGCGAGGGCTAGTGTTATTAGCTCCTGTTGGCGGTGTTGTTCTGGGTGAGGTTGGGCTGGGCGAAGGAGTGGTGCGCGGCGTGATGCCTGACGGAGCAGGTGAAGGCGTCGGAGTGGTGCGGGGTGTAGGCAACCCAGGCGAAGGAGAAGGCGTGAACGTTGGAGCAGGACTCGGCGTGGGGCTTGGTGTAGATAGTCCAGGTGAGGGAGAAGGGGTGAACGTTGGAGCAGGACTCGGCGTAGGGTTTGGTGTAGATAGTCCAGGTGAGGGAGAAGGGGTGAACGTTGGAGCAGGACTCGGCGTAGGGTTTGGTGTAGATAGTCCAGGCGAAGGGGTGGGTGTTGGAGTAGGACTCGGCGTGAGAGGTGCTGGCGAGGGAGAAGGAGTGGGCGTTGGAGCGATCGGCGAAGGCGTGGGTTGGGGGACATCTTGGGCTAGCCCCTTTTGCATATCACCAATTCCTGCCGTTAGCAGCAGAACGGTCAGGGGCAACGAAATCTTGAGAAAAGCAGATGACTGCTTAGCCATAATCACTCCTTACTTCACTTCAGTATTTCAGTAACGTTATCACTTCAAAGCGGTTCTCTGCCCTGGCACAATGTTGACTTTAGCCCACACCTTGCCCAGCTTCGAGGGGGGTGGCTCTTTTAGCGATCGCACGACAAATTGCCATTGACCAGTTTGCCGGTTTGCCAGGTGCCGCGCTGTGATCGTCCATCATTGAACAGAAAAATTCCGTCTCCATGACAGCGATTGTTCTGAAATGCACCCACATAGCGGTTGCCATCGCCCAAAAGCCAGATGCCCAGCCCCTCAAAGCGATCGGCTTTGAACTGTCCGATATAGCGTTTGCCGTTCGAGAAGCTGTAGGTGCCGCATCCTTCACGCTTGCCATTGCG
Organism: Cyanobacteria bacterium FACHB-502; assembly: GCA_014695325.1. GTDB lineage: Bacteria > Cyanobacteriota > Cyanobacteriia > Elainellales > Elainellaceae > Leptolyngbya_A. The sequence goes on from JACJNZ010000048.1 coordinate 339,072, forward strand.
GAATTCTCCGTCATAGCGATTGCCTGTAGGAAACACCATAATTCCTCGTCCGTCAGCAGGGCGATGAATCGCAGTTTCCCCTTTGAGGGAATTGGCATCTAGGGAGCCGTAATAACGAGTGCCATCAGCATACTCATAGCTGGGCTTGCTAGACGACGGTAAGGAGGGGGGTGGAGGTTCCCGACAGGGTAAATTAGGCAGAACAGGAGCCTGGTCAGAAGGTTGCTGTCCGGGCAGAGTAGCAGATGGCACACTGGATGTTGGCACAGTAGAAGCTGGCACAGTGGACTGGAGGCGAGAGGGTATCAGGTGGCTGGATAGCGCAATTGCCGCTGCAACGAAACCACCGATCGCCAACCGCAGTTTCCAGGGCGAAGTCTGAAATCCAGCTAGGGTAATTGTTTTGGGAGTGGTTGCCGAGGCAGGGAGAACGGGGAACGGGCTAGGAGCAAGGGTGGGAGCAACCTCTGAGGGTGAGGACTCTTTGGGGAGGAATGTTCCCTCTAAGTTTCCGTCAGCAGGAAAGCTTTTTTCAAAGGCTGGACTTACTGGGTCTGCGGCATCTTCTGCGGCAGTGACAAACGGCTCAGCGACTGAAACAAAGGGTACTATTCCTCCAAAGGAAGAATCTTGACCCATCGCCTCTGCGGCCTCGTCGGATTCCTCAAATGCCATGAGCGTGGTGAAATCCCCGATTTCCTCAGGTTCGTCATCCGGGCATTCGCCTTGCTCAGCAATCAGTTGCTCGATCGCCTGCAAGGGTTCTTCAACCGTTTGATAGCGGTCTTTGAAGTGGTAACGCACCATGCGATCGAGGATTTCGGCAAATGCCTCGCTCACGGGTGGATCAAGCGCTTGCCAGAGGAGTTCGCCGGTCTGGAAATCGCGCTGAAGCTGACTGGGGCGCACTCCCGTCAACGCTTGAATCCCAATCATGCCGACAGCATAAAGGTCACTGCTGTAGCGTGGACTGCCGCTAACCTGCTCAGGCGGCATATAGCCCTGTGTGCCAATCGAGATGGTGAGGGGTTGCTCCAAGGGCGAATCGTCCAGTAGAGTGCTGACTTGCTTCACGGCCCCAAAGTCGATCAAGACGAGCTTGCCATCTTTATGACGGCGGATTAGATTCGAGGGTTTAATATCCCGATGAATGACTTGCTGCTGATGGACAAAAGACAAAATCCCTAAAATGTCGTGCAGCCGTCGCAGCGTTTGCCCTTCCGTCCATTGCAGCACGCGGTTGTCGAGCGGTTGACCTTCAATAAATTCTTGAACCAGGAAAAATTCCTGGTTGTCTTCAAAGTGAGCGAGCAAACGCGGAATCTGATCATGATTGCCCAGGCGGTAAAGCACGGCTGCCTCTGTGTCAAACAACCGCTTTGCGACCTGCCATCGCGTCATGTTTTTGCTGTGAGGATGAAGCTGCTTGACCACGCAAAGGGGATACCCCGGCAACTGCGTATCCTTTGCCAGGAAGGTCTGGCTAAATCCACCCGATCCCAGTTGCCGAATTACGCAATAGCGTCCGCTAAGGAGCCGATCGGGAAGCAGCTTTTGAAATCGCTTAATGGAGTCCAAGGTTCTCTAGTCTCTGAAGAAGATTCCATAAACTGAAGCTCAAAGTTAAGCTCAGAGGACGTAGATGCACTCTACAACAATAATTATGTCCAATTGGTGATTGCAATGTTCACTTAGGCAGAGAAATTCGTCAGACTTTAGTACAGGATTCCCTCATCCGCCCTCATCTTCCCACCTCTTTTACCATTCCCATTATGGGAAAAAGGAGAGCTGGATCAGAAGTTTCTCTGTGTTTTCTACCTGTCTGCATGGGAGCGGGATTGAGGGTGCGGGCAAGCTTTCAGGCAGGAGGCTTCACTAACCGCTCGTCCGCAATCGCTCGTCTGCAATCAGGCGTCTGCAATCGGGAAAAACAATGGCGCAAAAATAGCAGGGCAGCAGGGTGCGTAAGCCAACCTCATCCCCCATCTACCTTCTTATCCCTCCTTCGCCCGATCGCGCCTTTGCCGCCAAAGTGCTCCTGCCCCTGCGAGAACGCCCAGTGTGCCGATCGCCGACAGTCCGCCTAACGGAAAAGAAGTGGGCTGGACAGCTGTGGGTCGATCGATCAGCGTGAGCGCATTATCGCTAATTTGTCGATGGGCAGCCGTGGTGGGATGGAGGTTATCCCAGAACAAATGGCGATCGGGCTGGGCGCAAATGGTTCCGGTCGTGCGGCTGTAGCAGGGCGTGGTCAGGTCGCTGAAGTCGCGATTGTCTGTGGCTTGCACATAAAGTCTGCCGATATCGAGCCGCATTAAATCGACTTCAGGTAAGGCACGCTGCAACTCGTCGAGCTGTTGGCTGAGAAGCTGGTTGTGTCGATCGCTCAGGCGATTGAGGGTCTGAACGACGGTCTGACCTTGCTGCTTTGCCAGAGGCGTTTCACCCAGGGCGGGCAGATTGGCAACCAGAAAATGCCTTGCCCCCGACTGATAAAGGGACTCGATCGCTTTCACAATGTTTTGCACCGGGACGGACGGATTCGGTTCCTGCCCGTTTGAATTGGAACGGTTGATGCCCGACAGATAATCGTTTGCGCCCATCCAGATCACATAAAGCGCGTTGGGGTCAGCAGTTCGATCGGCAAGGAGCTGTTGGAATTCAACAATCTGGGTTTGCAGTCCCGGAATTGCGCCACTGATCGCGCTGCTGGTTCCCGTGGTGGCTCCGCCATAGGCAAAGTTCACGCTGTCTATGCCAGACGATTCGCTGCTTTGAGGATTGGGCAGGACGGCGATCGGGGTGGGGGTGAGGTTGAGCTTTTCTGCCAGATAGTCGATCCACACTGGACCATTGGAAAACCGTCCCTGGTAGTAGGGCGAAGGCGGCGCACCTGTACCTAGGAACTGTTTTGAGGCATTGAAGACGTTGCCTGTGTCGGAGAGGCTATCGCCAAACACATAGAGTTTCTGAAAGGGAGCGGCGATCGTTCTGCCAGGCAGCAAACCTGTGAATAGGGCAGCACTCGCCAGCAGCAGCGGCAGTTTTAGGCGGTATCGCATTGATGGTTAGCGTCCTGTATCAGAGGGTAGTAAGTCTTTTCTGGTGTAGCGAATCGATCGGGGTTTTGACAGTGCCTAGAAGAATAATTGTGGAATGGATGCGCTTGACGAGAAGCTTTGAGGAGTTGTAGGAATCTTGAGAACCGCTCTAAAAAACGCCGAAATCCAAAATTCAAAGCCCATGAATTGCCCTTAAATTCCGAGTGAAGAAGGTGACCAAAACGTACTACAATCCGTCCGATCGCTTCAAGGAGAAAAGGGCAATGCTGAGCGGAATCCTGGCAATGGCAGTTATGGCGCAAACTCCCCCCCAACCCGCACCACAAACTCCGGCAACTCCCCCCCAACCCGCGCCGCAGGAGATTGTGCAGCCGCAGGAAGTTCGATCGCTTTCCGGCAGTCTTGATCGAGTTCCGGTGTTTAACAGCAACAGCCCTGAACTGGTGAAAGAAGAAGGCATTTTGCTCTCGACCTTTTCGCCGGAGGGCAAAGCCGATCGATCAGCGCATCTCAACTTTCCGTTTAATGGACGGTTTGATATGTTTGCTCATCACGTTTACCGCGCCGATAACCCGGAAGATTTGCGGAGTCTGTATCTGGGCGTTTTGGTGTACAATCCGGGCGATCGTCCAGTGAGGGTGGAAGTGCTGCAAGGCGCAAGCTATCTGAGCCAGCCCGATGCCCCCTTTATCACGCTGCCGCCCGTGGTGGATAATCCGCAGGGAACGGTGTTTGCAGGTCCCGGCAGTCGGGTGATGAGCGATGTGCTGCGCGGCGATCGAGAAGCGATTTTTCCGGCACAAATTGAGATTCCGCCCCGCTCTTATCAGCTTTTAATGAATCTGCCGATTCCGGTTGCCACGCTGACTCCGCCCCTAAACGGACGATCAACCCTGATGCGGCTCCGCAGTAATGGATCAGTGTATCTGGCAAGCCTGGCACTCAGGGCAAGGCAAAATCCAGACGGCTCCGAGCTTGCCCCCACCCTAACCGAATGGACGAGCCTGCTGGAAACCGGAAAGCTGGCTTCCTCTCGCGATCGAACTCCCACTCCCCCTGATCAAACGAGCGGTCAGGTTATCTACGGTCGAGTTGCCGGGGTCGCAGAAGGATCACGCTGGGAAGCTCAGCTCACCGATTCAGGCGCAACCGATCTGGCAATTCCGGCGCCCGGTGCGGCGTTTTCCTACGGACTCGCAACGCTGCTGGGCGGCAGACTCGGAACCGAACAAAATCAGTCGGCTCGAATGCTGGTGCGCTATCCTGACACGGCATACCAGGCACACGGCAATTACGGCATTGAGTACGATCTGACGCTGCCTTTGCACAATCCTGGCAGTCAGCCGCAGACGGTGACGATCGCTCTAGAAACCCCCATTAAAGAAGACACCCTGAGCCAAAACGGGCTACGCTTTTTCGAGCCATTGCCCACCCAGACTTTCTTTCGGGGAACGGTGCGGGTGCGCTACACCGACGATCGAGGCTTACCTCAAACGCGCTATGTGCATCTGGTGCAGCGACGGGGGCAGCAGGGCGAACCGATCGTGACGCTCAATTTGCCTGCGGGAGGTCGGCGACTGGTGCAGTTCAGCTTTTTGTATCCGCCAGATTCAACCCCACCGCAGGTTTTGACGGTGAGGACGGCGCAGCCTTGATCCGACCTTGATCTGCTCTTGATCTGCCTTGATCTGCCAATGTGCGATCCGCTAGCTCTGGGTCGGGAAACAGCGCAGTGGTCCACTTGCCACCCGGTTCACCGCTTCGTATGCCCAGTCATTGGGGGTGACATCGGGAAACTTAGAGGCAAACTGACCCGCCGGACAGGAAATGGTCGGCTCCTCGGTCAGGGGGCGTGGATCGGGGCGGCTGTCTTCCTGGGAAAATCCGGGTGTGTCGGTCGATCGATTCGGAATGGGCGAAGTCGGTGAAACTGGGCTGGGCTGGGTTTCGATCGTTGGAGCCGGAGCAGGAACGGGAATCGTTTGAGCCGAAGCCCCACTGAAACCCGGAAGCACGGCGACAGATGCCAGCGCGATCATGCCAGGAAGCGTGCGAAAAAGGGTACGAAGCGTTAAGCGATTCATAAAGCGATTTATGGAGATAGTTCGAGATAAATCTGGATAAACAGCGATGCAAGGCAGTTCCCCGAATGGGGTCATCGATTGAAGGGGCGATCGCAGTGCATTCCATTCTAAAAGGTTTCGATTCTGGACAGTGTTTGAACAGATATTGCGCTTGCTCAATCGATCGCCCGATCGCCCCCCGTCCCAGGAAAAATCCCTGCTTATCAAGATCCACCTTAAGTAAGGGTTTCTCACTTGATCAAATTGCTAGAGTTGCCAGTGCAGCTTTGACGGAAAACGGGCAAAAGCGACAAGGAGGCAGCGTTGCAGTATCGGCACTTAGGAAAATACGGGGTTCGCGTTTCTGAAATTTGCCTTGGTTCGTGGCTGACCTACGGCAATGCCAAAGACGAGAGTGTTGCCCGCGACTGCATTCATACTGCTTATGATCTGGGCATTAACTTTTTTGATACGGCGAATGTCTACGCCCGCGGCGAAACCGAGAAAGTTGTGGGCAAGGTGCTCAAAGACTTTCCACGCGAATCCTTTGTGCTGGCAACCAAGGTTTATTTCCCGATGGGGCCAGGACCAAACGATCGCGGACTGTCGCGCAAACATATTATCGAGCAGTGCAACGCCAGCCTGAAGCGATTAGGCGTAGATTACATTGACCTTTATCAGGCACACCGTTACGACCCAAATGTGCCGCTCTCGGAAACCCTGATGGCATTTGATCACCTGGTGCAGCAGGGCAAAATTCTGTATTACGGCGTGTCAGAATGGAGTGCCTCGCAGATTGCTCACGCGACCGATATTGTGCGGCTGGGGGGACTCGCGCCGATCGCCTCAGACCAGCCTTATTACAACCTGCTCGATCGCGACATTGAGCAGGAAGTTTTGCCGCTCTGTCAGCGAGAAGGCATTGGCATTATCAATTTTTCGCCTCTGGCTCAGGGCATTCTCACCGGCAAATACAAACCGGGTGAACCGTTGCCCCAGGGGTCCCGCGCCACTGACCCGAAGCAAAACGCTTTTCTCAGCGAAGAACATCTGGGTGAGGATGTGCTGACGCGAGTGCAAAACCTAAAAACGATCGCTGAACAAGAAGGACTGACGCTGAGTCAGCTTGCGCTCGCTTGGTGTCTGCGCCACGAAATTCTGAGCAGCGTGATTATTGGTGCAACACGAGCAGAGCAAGTGAAAGAAAATGCGGAAGCAGCGGGTAAAAAACTGTCGGCTCAAACGCTAGAGGCGATCGATAAGCTGTTTAGCTAATATTTATGTTTAGATGATATTTGAATGCCATTGGATTCAGATTCTGGATAAATCTGTTCGATTCACCAAGGGCACTGGTGCGGCGAGCTAATTCGCGCCCGGACAGGAACTACCCAGCGTTTCAGCCAGCGGACGCGCATTTCCCCCGTTCATCAAAGTCAGATCCAGGGGCGATCGACTAATTGATTTGGCATAAGAAGCTTGGAGGTAATCGCGGTAGTCGGGCTGCGCGGCGACATGGACTTTGGCAAAGGCAAGACTGAGGGCTTCGAGGTATCGCTGTGCCTGTCCGGAGCTTGGATTCTGGGTTTCTCCGGGAAAAAGCGATCGGCTACTCGAATGGCTACTATAAACGTGCGTTCCTTTTTTGATCACAGCCAGGTATTTGTCGGGCATCGTTAGCCAGGTAAACGGACAAACCTGTTCCAGCAGCACGGGCGAAATCAAATCATCACTGCCGCCGATCATCATGACCGGAATCTGGATTTGCTGAAGTCCTGCCTGCCCAAAAATGCCGTTGCTGGCAGAATTCATGGCAATCACAGCTTTGACGCGATCGTCTTTAAGCTGCAGGGAAGTGGGCTGAGTCGTGTGCAGGGCTTCGCACTGAAGCAACATCGAGAGATTGGTGATATTGAGGTGAGTTAAATCGGGCTGACACTGCTGTTTGAGCAGGTTGAAATTCAGGTTTGCCCCTGCCAGTGCCAGGGCAGTATAGCCGCCGAGCGAATGCCCAATCACACCAATTTGATCGAGATTTAAGCGGTCTTTGAAATTGCCCGATCGATTGAGTTGCTCTACCTGGTCGATTAAATAGCTGACATCCTGCGGACGATGCACAAATTCATCGGGAGCTGTCATTTCATCGGCTAAACCGCTTAACCAGTTGCGGAGCTGCTGCGTGTCACTACCCGGATGATCCAGTACGGCAACCGCAAATCCGTAGGAAACCAAATGCTGCGCCAGCTCTGAAAAATCACCGCGATCGGCAGCAATTCCGTGAGAAATAATCAGCACTGGGGCGGGTGTTTGAGCATTGGGTAAATAGAAATCGACGGCAAAGGCTCGATCGCGGCGGTGATCAGTCAGGGTCAGCGTTTGCTTTTGCCAGTTTGCAATTCCAACCTGCTGTAAATCAGTGCGGCGATCGAAACTTAAGGGCTGAGCGGCGGCATCGGCTGCGTTTTGCTGAGCGATAAATGCCGTAATGCGATCGGTTTGTTGGGCAAGCTGCGAAAATTCGTCTGCCACCTGCATTGCCCGATCCGCCCGCACTCGAATGCTGTGAGAAGGAAACTGTTTGATTAAGTTTAATAGCGACAATCCTTCGGCATCGGCTGCGGCTGCAATGGCTGCCGATCGCAATGCATAAAAGCCATTTTGTCGCGACTCAGTTTGAATCACCTCTCCCAAATGCTGAAGCGATGTTTCCCCCACCGAGGAATAAGTAACCTGCGAAATTTCGCCGACATCCAAATCAATTCGATCGCGCAAAACTTGACGAAATTGCTCTTTGTTTTCTGAAGGAATAAACCGGGTATAAAAGCGCAAACTGCGATCGACTTCACCTGTTTCAGCATAGGTTTCGAGTGCCTCGATCGGAACTGAAATTTCAAGCGGACCGTAGGAAATATTAACCTGCTGCGCGCATAGTGCCGGAAGCGTGGTCAGGAACGAGGAAACACTGCCGAGTAAACCAATTTGACCGAAACGCTTTACCCGTTTTCCTAAATTTGAAAATCGTAAGTTTGAAAATCGGGTAATTTTATGGTTTTGTTGTTCTGATTTGCTGTGCCGTTTCTGATCGTTTTTACCCAACACAATTTGTCCTACCGATGACATAGCATCGATCGGAACCGCACTGTCTTGATCGCAGTTCATAGTTTCAGCCGCTTTTGAAATTGAGCCGTCTTGATCACACTTTGATCGAAAGCCAATGCAAAACAATCCGCCTTTTATAAGAATTATCTGGTTCAGGAAATCTACACCCTGATTGAAATTGCATCGCATTTGAAAAAGGACAGAGTTTGAAGCGTTTTGGTTTCCTTCAGAACCGATAAAAAATTAAAGCCTGAAAAGCTCACAGATACAGAATTCGGAAATAATAGCGCAGCTTCTCCAGGATGACACGCTAAATGTAGAGCAATTTCTAAAATCCTGCACCCTGTAGTAGCAAATAAGAGTGGCTTGCAATCAGAATATAAATCCCTAATCCAATCAGGACGATCGGCACAATCCAATGACTGTAGCGCGCTAGCAAAGGTGCAACGGTCGGATGCTGACTCAAATAATTTGCCACAGCACACCAGACCGCAATCATTAGCCCAAATATAATCAGAATCACCAGCAGTGATGGGAGATTGCTGGCAGCAAATAAAGGCACATAAGTGGCAATATTATCGCCGCCATTTGCGATCGTCACCACAGCAATTTGCAGCGTTTGGGGATGGAGCAACTGAGCCAGCTTGGCCCGCAGCAAATTTTTATGAGCTGAATTCGTGACATCAGAGACAAGCTGAATCTCTGCCTCGTCTGATTCAGGACGAATTAACTGCTGAATCCCAATCGCGATCGGCAAAAACCCCAGTAACCCAATCCACGGATCAGGAATCAGCATCCCGCCGACAAAACCGGGAATCGCAGCGATGATCAGCACCAGAAAGCCCAAATACTGCCCCACCACAATTTGCCAGGGACGCAGAGAACTGGGCTGTGCCGGATTGTTTGCCTGAGCAAAAAAGAGCGTCAGCATCACGATATCATCAATATTCGTCGCGACAAAGGCAAAAACGCCCGATACGATCGCGCTGATCACCCAATTCATTTTGTTTTTTTGATTGATGTAGATTAGTTCACGATCGCCAAACTTATATTATGCACTGGAGTTGTTACCCTGGAGATTGCTCTGTTAATGAAGGGGGAATGGAAGATCCTTTACGCTCTTCAGACCATTCTGAACAGAAGCAAACCTACAAAAGCAACAAAGAAGCGTATTGCAATGGCAAAACTTGCCACCGTTCAACTTCCTGCCAACCTGAAAGAACGCCTGATGCAGGGACATCCGTGGGTGTATCGCAATCACGTTCCGCCGAATCTGCATTTGTCCTCTGGAAGCTGGGTCCGGGTGCAGTGCGGCAACTGGAAAGGGTTTGGACTTTGGGATAATCAAAGCCCGATCGCCATTCGGCTCTTTTCCCGTCAGGAACCTCCCACTCCCAAATGGATTCGCGAACAGGTACAGTCTGCCTGGGATCTGCGATCGAGTTTGCGTCAGCAAAACTGTACTGCCTATCGCTGGCTGTTTGGCGAAGGCGACGGGTTACCCGGAATTACGGTCGATTTATACGATCGATTTGCCGTGGTGCAAACTTACATGGAAAGTGCAGCGGTGCTGCTGAATTGGTTAGTTGATGCGCTTCAGGCAACTGCTTCCCTGGAAGGAATTTATCTCAAGACCCAGCATCGCTCTCTGGAAATGAACGACCGGGATGATGAGTCTGCGAACGCTCCATCCGATAGCAAAGTAAAGCTGATTTGGGGACAACCTGCACCCAAAGCGTTAATTGTAGAAGAACACGGTTTGAAATTTCAGGTAGACCTTCATGCGGGACAAAAAACAGGCTTATTTTTGGACCATCGCGAGAATCGCAAATACGTTGAAGGCTTGAGCAAAGGACGAACCGTATTAAACTGCTTTGCCTATACGGGAGCTTTTTCGCTCTACGCGCTGCGCGGTCAGGCAAGTTATGTCACTAGCGTTGACATCGGGAAAGGGCTGGCAGAAGCCGCATCGACAAATATTAAGCTCAATGGGTTGGACGATCGCCGCCACACCTTTATCACGCAGGACTGCTTCACGCTGCTCAATGATTCTATTCAGCAGGGCAAACAGTTCGATCTGATTATCCTTGATCCGCCCAGCTTTGCCAAAACCAAGCAAAATCGCCATGCTGCTCAGCGAGCCTACAGCAAAATTAATACACTTGCGCTTCGCTGTCTTGCCCCAGATGGCTTACTGGTGAGCGCAAGCTGTACGAGTCAAGTCAGCCCGGAAGCCTTTAAAGAAGCGATCGCCGCTGCCGGAGCTACCACCGGACACCAGATTCAAATCATTCACGAAATAGGTCAGCCCATCGATCATCCGGTTCCCGCCCAGTTTCCTGAAGGACGTTATCTAAAATTTGTGGTGGGGCGGGTAAGGCGATCGAACTGACCAAAAGGGGATTCGGCAATGCCAGATTCCCCAGGGATTTCATTGACTTATATCAGTTAGGCTTTTAGGCTTTAAAGTGAAATTGAGAGAGGTTTGAGCAGGATTCGGGTGCTACGTTGCCCCCTAAATTCCTCAAAAATTCCTCGAAATTGAGGGACTTTGAAATCAGGATTTTGAGATCACGATTTTGAAATTAGGATAAAGCGCAGTTTTTACGAGGATGAGCGACTGGGTCTCCATACTACTAGGTCTCTATAAAGTTCAGCAGCAGGATGTGAAGAAAAACAATCGACCGATCGCGTCCTAACAGCATTAACAAATTTTTTTGAATGAATTTTGAATGAAAGAGAATAGCTTTATAATCTGTATTTCTTTTTCTCAGAGAAGCAGGTCATTCTTTAATTGAGATTCTACTAATTAAGACTCCACTAATTGAGATTCCACAAATTCTTAATCATCTTTCGATTAAAACGAGCAAAAACAGTTCAGCTTTTGCTAAATCCCAATCGGGTTTCACAGCACAATTTTTGGAAGACATCTAAATTCTTGTAACGATTCGATCGCGGAACTGATAAATTACCTTGATCCCCAAAAGCGATCGCTTCCAAACAATGTTAATTGATTTAGCGTTTGTTCAATGTTTGTGAATAACCCTTCGCAAGGACGATCGATTTGCGTTACACGAGAGTAAATCAGACTCAATCGGATTCAAGATAATGGGGGTGGGCAGCCGTCCACCCTTCACCTGTAACAGGGGCAACTTCAAACGGCACTACCCATTACAAATAAACGTCATTGGTTGAAGTGCTTCACATTAAGCGTTTCAAGAAACTTGAGCAAACTGACGAGAGACAAAACCAAGTTGAGGAAGGAAGAATTCATGAGGATTGCAGTTCCAAGAGAGATTGAAATGGGAGAGCGGCGGGTTGCCCTGATCCCGGATACCGTGAGTCGTTTAACCAAGCAGGGGATCGAAGTCTGGATCGAAGCCGGAGCGGGAGAAGCCGCCTATTTCTCAAATGCGGACTATGAAAAAGCCGGAGCCACGATCGTCTTTGATCTAGAGGCACTCTGGGGGTCGTGCGATGTGCTGCTCAAGGTCAAACCGCCCCAGCGTCGAGAAGACGGACGGCATGAGGTGGATTTGCTGCGCTCGGGTGTAACGCTCATTAGCTTTCTCGATCCGCTTGGCAATCCAGAACTGGCAGGACGACTCGCCGATCGCCACATCTCTGCCCTCAGCATGGAGCTAATTCCGCGTATCAGTCGGGCGCAGAGTATGGACGCGCTTTCGTCTCAGGCATCGGTTTCAGGCTATCAAGCGGTTTTGATTGCAGCAGCAGCGTCGCCCAAGTTCTTTCCAATGTTGACGACGGCGGCAGGCACAATTCCCCCTGCCAAAGTGTTTGTGATCGGGGCAGGAGTGGCTGGTTTGCAGGCAATTGCAACTGCGCGTCGGTTGGGAGCGGTGGTCGAGGCGTTTGATATTCGTCCTGCCGTGAAAGAGGAAGTCCAGAGTTTGGGCGCGAAGTTTGTTGAGGTGAACCTGGAAGAAGACACTGTTGCCGCAGGCGGATATGCCAGAGAAGTGTCTGAGGTGGCGAAGCAGAAGACCCAGCAGGCGATCGCCGACCATGTGAAGTTATCAGATGTAGTCATTACGACGGCGCAGGTTCCCGGCAAACGCGCTCCGATCCTGGTAACGGCTGACATGGTGGCGCAAATGAAACCGGGGGCGATCGTGGTCGATATGGCAGCCGAGCAGGGCGGCAACTGTGAGGGCACAAAGGCAGGTCGCGATGTGGTCAAGAATGGCGTGACGCTGATTGGTCCCACGAATTTGCCTTCGTCGATGCCCGTTCACGCGAGTCAGATGTATGCGAAAAATTTGCTGACGCTGGTGCAGCATTTGGTGAAGAACGGTGAACTGCTGCTCAACTTTGAAGATGAAATTACTCGCGAAGCTTGTGTGACGCATGCAGGCGAAGTGCGCCATCCGCGAGTGCGCGAACTGTTGAATCAAATGGCGACGGTGGGTTAGCAAAAAGGATTCACAAAACATGACAGAAGCATTAGTTACAGGCTTAGTCGTCTTTACGCTAGCCGCCTTTATCGGGTTTGAAGTCATTAATAAAATCCCGCCAACGCTCCACACGCCGCTGATGTCTGGCTCCAATGCAATTTCTGGAATTGCGGTCGTGGGTGCGGTGCTGGTGGCAGGCGAACGTCACTGGAATCTAACGGTGATTTTGGGATTGATTGCGGTCATTCTCGCAACCATTAACGTCGTGGGTGGATTTCTCGTCACCGATCGCATGCTGCAAATGTTTAAGAAGAAGGAAGGCAACGCATGAACGAATTTCTCCCCTCAGCAATTCAGTTGAGCTATCTGGCTGCGTCTGCCCTGTTCATTATTGGCTTAAAACAGCTTGGTTCTCCGGCAACGGCTCGTCGGGGAAATGGGATTGCGGCGATCGGAATGCTGATTGCCGTCGTGGCAACTTTGCTGGATCGGCAAATTTTGAACTATGAAATGATTGCGGTGGCGATCGCGATCGGTTCCATCATCGGCATCGTCATGGCGCAGCGCGTTGAAATGACCGCAATGCCACAAATGGTGGGTTTACTAAACGGATTTGGTGGCGCAGCGTCCGCACTTGTTGCCGTGGGCGAATTCTGGAAATATCTGAATGGATTGGAACTCGTTCCCCTCAGCGAAACGATTACGATCGTCCTCAGTGTTTTAATCGGCGGCATTACCTTCACCGGAAGCTTGCTCGCCTTTGTCAAACTGGAAGGCTGGATCAGCGGTTCACCTATTACTTTTCCCTTTCAGCAGCCATTTAACCTGACGTTGCTGGCATTGTTCCTGGGTGCAAGCGGTTTATTGCTGTTTAATCCACACGATACCGTCACCTTTCTCATTCTCGTTGCCATCTCTCTTGTACTGGGAATTCTGTTCGTTTTACCGATCGGCGGTGCAGATACACCCGTGGTCATTTCCTTGCTCAACTCCTTCTCTGGGCTTGCTGCAAGTGCTGCCGGATTTGTGTTAACGAACAATATGCTGATTATTGCCGGAGCATTGGTCGGCGCATCGGGCATTATCCTGACGCAAATCATGTGTAAGGCAATGAATCGATCGTTGGCAAACGTCCTATTTACTGCCTTCGGTTCCGCAAAAACGGCTTCTGGCGGAAGTTCAGACGCATCAGGGGATCGAACGATTCACAAGATCGATCCCGAAGAAGGCGCGATGATGCTGGGCTATGCGCGATCGGTGGTAATTGTCCCCGGCTATGGCATGGCAGTGGCTCAGGCACAGCACACGGTACGCGAACTCGCAGACCAGCTTGAGCGACTGGGCGTAGACGTAAAATACGCGATCCATCCCGTCGCAGGCAGAATGCCCGGACACATGAATGTGCTGCTAGCAGAGGCAAATGTGCCCTACCCCAAGCTGCACGACATGGACGACATCAACCCAGAGTTTGAGCGAACCGATGTGGCTCTGGTAATTGGCGCAAACGATGTGGTCAACCCCGCCGCCCGTCACGATACCGCTAGCCCGATCTATGGAATGCCCATTCTCGAAGTTGATCGCGCTCACCATACGATCGTGATCAAACGCGGCATGAATGCAGGCTTCTCCGGTGTGGAGAATGAGCTTTTCTACAAAGACAAAACCATGATGCTGTTTGGTGGCGCAAAGGATGTGGTCGAACAGCTTGTCTCCAGCGTCAAGGACCTCTAGATCGAGCGTTAATCGACTTAAATTAATGCAACGGGGGTGCGATCGTCGTGCCCTCTTTTTTACTGTATTCTCTAGAAACAGTATTCTCTAGAAACTGTAGACAAATTGGCTCACGTAATTTTGACTCAAGTAATTCGACTCAAACAATGGATACGTCTTCCACAGTTCTCGATTGGCTAGCGGTGGCTTTTTACATCGGCTTCGCTGGCTTCATCATCTGGCAAGTTCTAACCAGAACAAACCGATAGCAGTGCTCTGCCTTTTCTGATTCTTAAACATACTCATTCTTCAACACACCCTGATCCAAACCCTTCGATCGCCTTCCCGATCATCGCTTTTATATTTGCCAAGATCAGAAAAGCTCTAGCAACCTATCACCAAACCGATAACTGATTCGTATATTCGATCGCTCACGTTCCATTCAATTCCATGCCTCAAATCAAGCCCCCTTTTTCCGGGGAGAACCGCTACCTTGTCTTCTTCAAACCGTTCGACGTTCTTTCACAATTTACAGACGAAACTGCCGTCGATCGTCTGACGCTCAAAGCTTTTATCCCAGTTCCCGATGTTTATCCGGTTGGACGGCTCGATCGCGATAGTGAAGGACTGCTGCTGTTAACCAGCGATGGCGGCTTTCAGCATCGCCTGACCGACCCAAAGTTTTCCCATCCGCGCACTTATTGGGTGCAGGTGGAGCGAATTCCCGACGAGGTAGCCCTGCAAAAACTGCGATCGGGCGTGAAAATTCAGGACTACAAAACTCGTCCGGCTCAAGTGCGTCTGCTGGACACCGAACCCGATCTGCCGCCTCGCGATCCACCCATTCGCTTTCGCAAAACGATTCCCACAGCCTGGATCGAAATGACGCTGACCGAAGGCAAAAACCGCCAGGTGCGACGCATGACCGCTGCCGTTGGTTTTCCCACGCTGCGATTGGTGCGAGTAGCAATCGGTCAACTCCGCCTCCAGGGACTCCAACCCGGAGAATGGCGCGATTTAACTCCAGAGGAACGAGAACTAGCCTTCCGGCGATAGCTTGCGCTCCTCAGTTTTTTCAGAACGATACCAGGGCAAAATCCGATCGCAAAAGAATAGGGTTCCTGCCGCCACGCAAACCGGAATCGCCAGCAAATTCACAAACGGAATGCTCACCAACACCAGACAGACGATCGCAAACCCTGCGCTACCGGGTAGACTCCGCCCAACAATTCCCAATTTCTGACGAAACGAAGGACGACGCCGCTCCACCGCAGAATCCAGAAAATCAAGACAGACGATCGTATCCGCCAAGATAATACCGCCGATCGTTGCAATTACTGTACCGATGCCGGGAAAGAAATTGAGCAAAAAGAGCGGTAGACCAAAGACGATCGTGAGAATTAGCTTGTTGAGTTCGTAGGTGATTGCCCGCCCGATTTCTGTCAAGAAACTAACGTTCACCGTTCGGAGTTGTCCAGTTTTGAGAATTTCAATTTCTTCTGACAGCTTGCCGTACCAGGGCGCACCCAGCAGCACCCCAAACTGAAGCAGCACAAAGCCCGTCAGCAGCAGCAGAATTACCGTCAGCAGCCCCCGCAGCAAAAACACAAATAGCCGCAGCGTTTCTCCCGGCACGGCATTGAGCCACTGAAGTAGCCAGTCGGGAAGGCGTACAGCAGGTAAATTAATTTGCCATTGGGGAAACTGCCACTGCGGAAACTGCCACTGGGGAAGTCGCCAGTCAGGAAGCTGAATTGCCGGCAAAGCAATCTGCGGTAAAGGAATATGAGGCAAATACGCGGTCAAATCAGGCAATTGAATCGGGGGCAAATGGACTGAAGGCAGATCAACCTGGGCGATCGATCCCCCCACCTGAGACAACTGCGCTAGCCATCCGGGAATCCCTGCAATCAGCGCATCAATTGCCCAATATCCTGCCGAGAGCAGCGCAGCATACAGCGTCACGCCCAGCACCAGATTGATCACGATCGGAATCAAGATAAATTTCCGCAGTTGGGGCAATTTGGCAAATAGCCAGACAGCTCGAAGCGGATAGGATGCACCTGTGATCATGCTACCGGGTCCGCGATCGATGGGCGGCACAGCGGAGATAGGTTGGGAGTTTGGCTGCTGAGTCATCGTTATACGGTTTTCTGCCTATATCACTATCAATCACTACCAATTCGACTATGACCTGGAAGCAATGTGCCCTGGAAGACCGACGATCGCTTCCCAGCCTGATATCTTGAGCTTAAATCAGGTGAAAGATTGTTAATGCAGCCTTCGGGCTGCTTTTTTTTGGGCAATCAGCTCTCTTTTGCAAAAGAATTTACTCAAAATCTAGCTCATAACGTTCCACCGAAACCACTGCATCTGGTCGCGATCGGGCAGAATAAATAGAGTATGTAAGGGGAATTGGGAAACGTTATGGGTAAGCCGCGTGTGCTTTCAGGAATTCAGCCGACGGGTGAACTGCATCTAGGCAACTATCTGGGGGCAATTCGTAACTGGGTTGAGATTCAGCAGGACTATGACAGTTTCCTGTTTATGGCTGACCTCCACGCGATCACCGTGCCCCACGACCCCACTCAGCTTGCCACAACGACTTACAAAGTGGCAGCGATGTATATGGCTTGCGGCATTAGCCTGGAGCACGCCACCATCTTTGTTCAGTCCCACGTTCCTGCCCATACGGAACTGGCATGGCTGTTTAACTGCATCACGCCCTTAAACTGGCTCGATGACATGGTGCAGTTTAAAGAGAAAGCGATTAAGCAGGGAGAAAACGTCAGTGCTGGGCTGCTGACCTATCCTGTTTTGCAGGCATCAGACATTTTGCTGTACGAGCCGGACAAAGTACCCGTTGGCGAAGACCAGAAGCAGCACCTGGAGCTAACTCGCGACATTGCCGCCCGACTGAACTACCTCTACGGCAAAGAAGACCAACCGATTCTCAAACTGCCCGATCCAATGATCCGCCGCGAAGGGGCACGGGTGATGAGCCTTACTGATGGCACGAAGAAAATGTCCAAGTCCGATCCTTCGGATGCCAGCCGCATCAATCTGCTCGACCCCCCCGACGAGATTCAGCGCAAAGTTAAACGCTGCAAAACTGACTCGGTACGCGGACTTACCTTTGATGATGCTGATCGCCCCGAATGCCACAACCTGCTGTCGCTCTACATGATCCTGTCAGGACAAACCAAAGAAGCCGTCGCCGCTGAATGTACTGATATGGGCTGGGGACAGTTCAAGCCCCTGCTGACCGACACCTTGATCAACGCACTCCAACCTATCCAGGAGAAATATCACGCCATTATGAACGACAAGGGCTATCTAGAATCGGTGCTGCAGCAGGGACGAGAAAAGGCAGAGTCGATCGCCAATGTCACTTTGTCAAAAGTCAAAGACGCGCTGGGATATTCTAAACCCCTTTAAGGAATGGTTTGAGGAATCTTAGAGATTTTGATTGCCCCCTAGATCCCCTATTCATAGGGACTTTGAAATTTGTAGAAAGCTCAGTTTCTCCCAGCATGGAATGACGGTGAGCAAACTGGCGATCGACATACCCAAGCTTCTCAGTCCCAAGCTTCTGAGTGAACTGCCCCCAGCCTCAAATTCTAAGGAAACTCAAAGTCCCCACCGATGGGAGATTTAGGGGGTCGCAATGCCTAAAACGAAGCTTATTTCGCTGTAGGGATACGATCGCCACAATTGGACACTAGGAAGTTTGGGTAACAGCCTCAACCCTCCTCCTACAGCAAAAGACTATCTCCTTCCGGCTCAAAAATCAGCTCATAGTCAAACGCAAGCGAATTGGGATGGCGAATTACCCCAAATCCAAATTGAGAAGTGCGATCGGCAGTAAAAGTCGCAATCACCAGTGCCAGCAGCTTCTTTTCAGGAATGTTGGGCTGCTGCACAAAGTAACTGCGTTTCGCAAAAAATACGCCCTCGTCCTTGGGGACAATAATGCCGTTAATCCGGTGGGCGTGCTGAATCGGCTTGATGAGATTCTGAATAAATTCTTCCTGGTTGCGCTGGAGGCGATAAAGCCGCTCATGCTGACACCAGCTCATTTGAAACATCATCTTCAGCAATTCAAATCCCAGGATGTAGTTAAAGACGTGATTGCCTTCCTCGCTACTGAGGACAAGCTTCAGCGCGGATTGAAGATATAGATCGGGCTGCCTGCGCGTATCCTGTGCTGAATGAACATAGAACTGACGAATGTAGGTGCGTAATACGGCTTCTGACAGGTCAGTCTCAATCCGAAAGTCGCGCAAGTATTGCTTGACGCGCTGCCTCATTTCCTGATCTTCTAACTTTTTAGACACCACGCCATCTGCGGTGTAGTCATCCAAAAATTCTGCCTGTGCTTCGGAAGATGCCGCGCAAATTAAATGACAGAGCGAAAGCACGTAGCGTCGCTGTTGCCAGGGCAAACTCTCCACCCAGTTTCGAGCCGGGGTCGGCAGCTTGCTGAGGATCGCATCATGAAAGCCATTGTTCAGGGTCAGTAAACCTGCCTGGTGAACAAACTTCGGCCCATCTGATTGCGGTAGATCGGGGGTGAATGGGGGGGGGAACGAGTTCATGAACACTCAGTGCGGGCAGGGTTGGTATGCCTGCTAGAATGCCCGATCGAATTTTGAAGTTCCCTCCGCAAATTCACTAGTTTTTGTGGCCTGAAATCTGCCCTGAGAATCAACCTGAATCAGGCTTGTCGCTTTGCCCAGTGCTGCTTGATGTCCTGAATGGAGAAGATGGTTTGAAAGTCGAGCTGCTGCTGCTGATAAAGTTCCGCGCCACCCTGATGCCGATCGACCAACGAAATTACCTGCGTGACCTGATAGCTCGCTTGCCGAAGCCGATCGACTGCTTTCAGTGCCGATTGTCCAGTTGTGACCACATCTTCTAACACCACAACCGGGCTTCCTTCTGGCAGGGGCAATCCTTCAATGTATGCCTGGGTCCCGTGTCCTTTAGCTTCCTTGCGAACAATGAGTGGCGCGATCGATCGTCCGGCATAGGCGGCTGCTACACTCGTTGCCGACACGATCGGATCAGCTCCCAGGGTCAGTCCGGCTACGGCGATCGTTTCCGGCGGCAGCATCGACAGCACGACCCGACCCACTGCCACGCCCCCCAGCGGATGCAGCGTCACCTGCTTGCCGTTGATGTAATACTCGCTGCGTTGCCCGGAAGACAGCACAAAGTCGCCTTCACGATAAGCAAAGTCACAGAACAAATCCAGCAAATATTGCTTGAGTTCGGGCAGGTCTGCTTGCGTGACCAGGGTAATGGCTTCGGAAGAGGCGATCGTCGATTCGCTCATTGATAGATTTAACGTGACTGGTTGAGAGATTGCTTATTTACTGTCCCACACATTTGCCTCGTACAGCATTGCTTAATCCCAGTCTGAACTCGCCCCCAATCTTTCACAGCTTAGAAATTCCCAAATCTCAAAGTTCCCTAGAGAATTGGCCTCCTGAGGGGGCACCAACGCTATCAAACTCATCCCTTCATGTCCGTTCCATTCAACCGTCCGTTCCAGTGGATTGTCCCAGCACGACCTCGCAGTATTGCCTCAAGAGTGTCAACCGATCGCCAATCTGCTTCTGTCGCTGGCTTGCGGTCGAAGGCTGTCGAGCCGCCTTCAGAAACAAAACATCCGTTGAGAGCAGGCGAAACTGCTTGGCAATCTCGGTTTGGATTGACTGAAGCTTAGTGGCGATCGGCGGGTTGAGGGCATCCAGATCCAGGGGCAAGATCTGTTGATGAAAGATTTGCTGTGCAGCTTCGACTTCGGCAGTGGTGAGTTCTCCCTCATTAGTTAGGTCGATCAAGCGATCGATTGATGCCTGTAAAGCGAGAAAAGGTTGACGGTATTGTTCAGTTAACATTCGGTTTTGTCGTTTCGGTGAGGATGCCCTTCTTTGGATAGAAGTAAAATGTGTCGCAGTATGCACCTTAATAGGTTAAAGTAGTGTTAAGCTTCCTGGTCGCTTCTTTATCAATTTCCTCTTATCCTTAAGAGTAAGAGATAGACTCCTTTCCCGTTTCCACCTGCCGTACTGGTTTAGCAATCTGTATCAGCGGCTTGTTGCAGTCCATGATCAAGTCTTTGATCAAGTCATTGCTTTAAGTCATTAGCTGTAGCCCCGATTACAGCGATTTGTAAACTTGGGGTGGGCAGTTTAATATTTTTCCTTAACAATCTTTTGACAGACCTCAAAACAAATTGTCGATCGCTGGTCGTTTCATTAGCGACTTGCCACGATCGGTCAGTTTCTCAGTTTGAGCAAGCACGTTGGAGCAATATTCTGCTTCAGCAACCCACCTTATTTCAAATTGGGTACGATGGCGTAAAATTACGCAATCATCCACCCTTAGCCCCTTTACCCGCACTCAGGGCTTAACCTATGAATGTAGCCATCGCCACGCTTCCCACTGATATTGCTTTACCCAACTGGCTTGAGGATTGTTTGACCGAGCATCAATCGCCCCTTGCCTGTGCTGAACCCACTCCCACGCCCAATGATATTTCGCTTGTTTGTCAGGCATTTGAGTTTGCCTACTGTCTACATCAGGGGCAAAAGCGGGCTTCGGGAGAACCTTACATTGCCCATCCGGTCGCCGTTGCGGGATTACTGCGTGATCTGGGGGGCAGTGCGCCGATGATAGCGGCAGGGTTTCTGCATGACATTATCGAGGATACGGATGTCACGGGCGAAGAGCTAGAGCGGCGATTTGGCGCAGAAGTGCGGCGGCTCGTGGAAGGCGTCACCAAGCTTTCTAAGTTTAATTTCTCCAGTAAGACGGAGCGGCAGGCAGAAAACTTCCGGCGGATGTTCCTGGCGATGGCTCAGGATATTCGCGTGATCGTGGTCAAGCTTGCCGATCGCCTGCACAACATGAGAACGCTAGAACACCTAACTGATGATAAGCGGAGGCGCATTGCCCTGGAAACACGAGAAATTTTTGCGCCGTTAGCGAACCGCTTGGGGATTGGACGGTTTAAGTGGGAATTGGAGGATCTGTCGTTTAAATATCTGGAGCCGGAGGCATACCAGCAGATCAAGCAATTGATTTCTGATAAACGAACTGATCGCGAAGCCCGACTGGAAAAAGTGGCAGAAACCCTGCGGGAGCGGCTTGATCAGCTTGGAATTCACTGCTATGACATCAGCGGTCGCCCAAAGCACCTGTACGGCATTTATCAAAAGATGCAGCGACAGCAAAAAAGCTTTGAGGAAATCTACGATATCGCGGCAGTGCGGGTAATCGTGGGAACCAACGATGAATGCTATCGTGCCTTGGCAGTAGTGCATGATGCCTTTTGTCCGATTCCCGGTCGCTTCAAGGACTATATTGGTTTGCCTAAGCCCAACCGCTACCAGTCGCTGCACACGGTGGTGATCGGCACAACGGGTAGACCGATCGAAGTTCAGATTCGCACGCTGGAAATGCATCACGTTGCCGAGTACGGAATTGCCGCCCACTGGAAATACAAGGAATCTGGCAATAGCCACACGCGCCTTTCAACTGACGACGAGAAATTCACCTGGCTGCGGCAGTTGCTCGACTGGCAAAACGATCTAAAAGATGCCCAGGAATACCTGGAAAGCGTCAAAGATAATTTGTTTGCGGACGATGTTTATGTGTTTACGCCGAGCGGAGACGTGGTCGCGCTGGGGCAGGGCGCAACGCCTGTGGATTTTGCCTACCGAATTCATACCGAAGTGGGCAATCACTGTGCGGGGGCAAAGGTGAACGAGCGAATGGTAACGCTGGATACTGTTCTGAAAAACGGCGACATCGTAGAGATCATCACCCAGAAAAACTCCCACCCCAGCCTCGACTGGCTCAACTTTGTCGTCACGCCGGGGGCACGTAACCGCATTCTTCAGTGGTATAAGCGATCGCACCGCGACGAAAACCTTCAGCGCGGACGCGAAATGCTGGAGAAAGAAATGGGCAAGCGCGGCTTTGAAGCTCTGCTCAAGTCCAGCCCGATGCAAGCAGCAGCAGAACGCTGTAATTACCAATCCGCAGAAGATTTGCTAGCGGCTCTAGGCTACGGAGAAGTCACGCTGAATCTAGTTCTGAACCGTTTGCGTGAGGCAATCAAAGCCACCCAGCCGATCGCCCCCGCTGCCCCCACCGAAGAAGTCAAAACCCTGCTGCTGCCGTCCAATTCAACCAGTGCCCCTGCTCAGCCACGTGGCAAAGAATCGCCGATCGCTGGAGTCGAAGGATTGCTGCACTCGCTTGCTAAGTGCTGTAACCCCGTTCCGGGCGAACCCATTATCGGTGTGGTGACACTGGGCAGTCGCGGCATTTCGATTCACCGTCAGGGCTGTAGCAATACCGAATCGGTTCCGGGCGATCGCTTGATTCCGGTAAGCTGGAACCCAATAGACGATCACCATGCCCGTCCGCAAACTTATCCAGTCGAGATTGAGATTGACGTGATCGATCGCGTGGGTGTGCTGAAGGACATTCTCTCCCGCCTCAGCGACTACCGCATCAACGTTCGCAGTGCCCAGGTGAAAACGATTCCCGGACAAACTGCGAAGATTAATCTGGGAATTGATATTGTGGATCACTCGCAGCTAGAGCGAACCTTCACCCAAATTCGCAAAATGAGCGATGTGATCAAACTGCGCCGAATTAGCGAGGTTGCTGAGTAGCCTGCTCAACTTCCTGGTTTAGGCTTGGGCTGCACTCGCGATCTTGCCTGCCGCTTCTTCTGATTCTTCTGAGGCGCGCCCATACCCGTCCAAGCAATGACCCCATAGCCGCTTGCCAGCGTCAGTGCAGTCAAAATCGTATGAATTCGCAGCTTGCGGGTTTCTGTTGTGATGCGATCGCGCTCCTGCTGCTGCTGGGTTTTGATTTGTTCAATTCCGGTCTGTTTTGCCTTGGCTAGCTCTTGCTCTAGCAATTGGGGCTTGTCCTGCACGCGCTCGGTAAGCTCGAGGAGCTGCTGGAGTTCGGTTTGCTGTCCTGGCAACAACTGGCTCTGTAAGGGGTTATCTGCGTTATCGGTATCTTCAAGCTGTGCCTGAATTTCCCGCCGTCGAGCAGCGTCAGACAGCAAAAGATTAATCTGCTCTCGTCTTTCGCTCAGGCGATCGCTCAACTCCTGTTCTGCCTGTTTTGCCTGTTCGTTAAGCTGGCGGGTAGTGGCAGCACTGGCAATTCGACTGCTGTTGAAATAGAGAGGAGCCAGTAGCGCAAACAGCACACTATAGCAGCAGGAAAGAAAAACGACCCCAGAGAACCATCGCGGCTTGGCAGGCTTCTTTTTTTTGCCAGCAGGACGACCGGAAGGCATACCGCCCGCCGAAACATCAATCCACGCGCCGAGCAGCAGCAGGGCAAATCCTATAAGTGGAATTGTGCCGCGCAAAACCCAGTCTCGAATCAGCATTGTCAGCCACACCTGATCGAGAAAATTGGGCGGAACGACCAGGATCAGGCAATCAACGATCGACCCAATCACCATTAGTCCTCCCACCAGTTTCAAGATCAGCGCAGCATAGGCAGGAGGAGATAAAGGGGATAAAGCAGCTTTCATAGGGGGTTTGGTGGATGGATAAGCATCCTTTAACGTTCCCGGAAGCAGCTTAGAGTCACCAGGCGATTGGGGATTAGATTAGCGCAACTGACAAAATTTTCGATCGCGATCGTACTGGGGTTCCTGCCAGGAAAAAGCAAAATGGCTGATTTCGTTAATTTGGGGTGTGGCAGCACGGATTGCCTGCATTTGCGCTTCTAAAGAAGGACGACCGTTAATCGACTGTCCCCAGGTTCCCGCCAGTGCAGGCTGAATTCTGGCTTCCGATGGGGCGGATGACAGCACCCGCTGAACTTGCTGCACGATACAGTCCACTGTGCCGCAGGTTGCGTAGGACATGGGGTGCCATTCGATCGAATTGGGAAAGCGATCCCAGGGTTGCAGGCGCGAGTCGTAGCCCTGTGTGCCCACCGTTTGATTGCCGTCCGGGAAGAAAACAGCTCCGGCGGGGATTTGCCGCTGCTGCACAGGCTGAATTGCCGCCGTCAAGAAGTCCAGCACACCCTGCATCGCATGGGCAACACTCAGCCGCCAAAGCTCAGACTGTAGACTGGCGATCGGTGTTGCCTGAGCCGAAGTGCGACCCTGCCAGAGGGGAATCGGTTCCTGGGGATAAAGGGAATTGACTGCATTCAAATCGCCTGTGGTAACAGAACCTTGCGCTAGAAAGCGACGAATCAATTCCTGCCCTTTTCGGTTCTGGGCACGTTGCAGAAGAGCAGTTTGGGCAGCGGGTCCATAAATCCACAAATCCTGAACGCGACTCGCCACCGAGGCAGCACCCGATCCTCTGGGGTAACGAACATAGTCAAACAGCACCCCATCGGGACGACGTTGCAGCACTGCTTGAAGCAAAGCGGCGTATTCTTGCTTTGCCTCTGGACTGTAGGGATCGATAAAGGCTTCGTTGGAGCTGGATGACCCGATCGCATTGGCAGCTCGCTGCATAATGCTCGTTTCACCACGCCCGTTGAGGGCAAGAACCTGCTGTGCCTGAGGACGCTGCGTGTATCGATAGCCGAAATTGAGTGTAAACATCCAGGCATACACTTTTAGCCCGCGCTGCCGCCCTTTGACGATCGCCTCTGCTAGCAAATCTCGATTTTCATAGCCGGGGGTGCGAATCACCGAATTCCAAACTGTACGATTCTGTGCCGCAGGCAGCAGCACCTGACCGTCATAAAACACCTCGACGTAAACCTTGTTGTAGCCGCGAGCGACAATGCGGTCGAGCACTTCCTCCAGAACGCCGTTCATCGCATCACAGGGATAGAGCCGCAGCCAGATTGCCTGAGTTTTGAGCCAGCTTTGACTGCGACAGCGAATGAGCTGCTCCGCGTGCTGCTGAATCCGATTCTGGTAGGCTTGCTCTGCGGCTTTGTCGCCCCGCAGTCCTGCTTGGTGAAGCTGCGTGGTTTCGCCAATCTCCGTCGGGGTGAGCTGACAGTAGGGATCGCTCTGCGCCTGAGCAGCGATTCCACCGAAGGACTGGAGTCCAATTCCGGTAAGGCAGGCGAGCAGGAACAAAGGCAATTGGCGCGAGGCGAAGCGGCTCCCTTTCCGATAGGGGAATCGTAATCGGGTGAAAGCAGGGAAATGGTGCATGGGACAGATACGTTCAACAAGGCGATATCAACAAACAGGCAAAGCTTAACTCAGATCTGCGACGCCTGCTGCTGCCTTGCCCTATTCTCTAAACAAACACAAATCCTCGTTCGAATCCGGTAATGTTGTCCCCCTGCACGATCGCGATAAGCCCAGGCTGGATTTGCCCTGCGGTTAGAAAAATTGCCCTTCCTAAAGCGATTGGGGTGGGGTCGAATAGTCTGCTGCCCTGCCTTTAAGCTGGATGACATCATTTTGGGCGAAGCTGAAGTCTCTAATCAGGGCATAGTCCGCGATTCCGTCACTGTTTGCCTGTCGATCGTTATAAAACACTTGGTTGGAATTGCCTAGAACGAAGCGATCGGCTCTCTGGTTGATCAAAGGACTGAAGTTGGGGCTTTGATCTCCGATCAGTTCATCGACTTCCTCCATTCCTGGAAAAGGACAATCGGGATTGCCTCCCGTCAGCATATCGCTGCTATAAAGCTGGTCGTTTCCGGCGTCGCCTTGAATGCGGTCGTCTCCCGTACCCCCCTGCACAACATCGTTGCCTGCTCCGGCAGTAATTTCATCGTTGCCTGCTTCGACACTGAAGTAAGGAGGCATAATTTCGCGAATGCCGATCCGATCATCACCTGTCCCACCCGAAAGCAAGTCGTCTCCGGGTCCGCCAAAGATTTGATCATTCCCAGCATTACCATACATGCGGCCATTGCCGATCGCCTCAAAGCTCATCCGCAATTGAAATAAATTGCCAACAAAATCATCGCCGTTGCCGCCTCGCAGTTCATCATTGCCCTCGCTGTCGAGCAGTTGATCGTTGCCGCTGCCGCCAAAATAAAAATCATCGCCTGCATCCAACCCAACTCGATAGGGGCTGTATTTGGTAGTACCAGCCCAGCACATCGTTACCCTGCCCGCCAAAGAGCCAATCTGTACCGTTGCCTCCGCTCAGACGATTGTTGCCATTTCCCCATCCATGAAATCGTCGCCTGCGTCCTGCCCAAGGATGCCGATGCTCGCTTCCATATAATCCCCAAGGACATCATTGCCATTTTCGCCCAGCAGAAAATCATGACCGTCGCCACCACTCAACCGATCGTTTCCCTCACCACCGATTAGAAAATTTTGGCTGGGATCACCATTCAGGTGATTATCTCCTTCACCGCTAATTAAAACATCTTTGCGCTCACTGCCCTCCCAAGAAGAACTACGCTCTGCGCGATTCTCTGCTTGATTAAAAACATCATTGTCTACGAGAAAGACTAGCCTGGGATCATAAATAAACTTAAACAACACGTCATTTTCTAGTAATTCGTAGGAGGCAATCCGATTGACAAGATTTGAATCGCGGTCAGAAATATTATTTAATTTTTTATCAATAATTTGGTTTTTCATTGGAGTATTTTGAGTAACTTAATAGCAAACAAAATAAGACAAAGTTAACATTTGCTTTAATCATAAAAGTTGTTTGATCCACGAAATAAAGCTGTAAAAATAAGTTATTAAAACTGGCCGAATTCAACTTGCCTGACTGCTCTGTGGGGCGATCGCTTTTTGCAGAAGTCCTACGTTAAGAACCCGCCACTTTTGCTGCCGCCAGAATTGACAGCACCCAGCAAGGAGATTAACTAGAAATATGACCAGAGACAATCTTATGCAGCAGCAGTCTTGCTTAGCGTTTACTGCGCTGGGGTTTAATGCAGAACTTTCCAGAAGACATCACTGAAGAGAATGACGAAGCAAAGTTTATTGATCCGCTAGCATTGCCGATTCTATCAGTGGCTCTCTAGGGAAGTTTCTCTGGAAAAATTTAGGAGCTGTTTCTACTTCAAAAGAGATAGTTTGAAAATTATTTTTGTATTCGAGTAAAGTCGGCATCAATCAATGTTGAGGCTGATGAGACGATTTATTCATTCATAGATTACGTTATTTCAGCTAATTTCACTAAAACAAACTAACTTTATTGATAGCTACGCTTGCTAAATTTATACTTAGTTAAATTTATACCTAACTTAATAAAAGCCCTATCTAAAGTAGCTCACAATAGAATTTCTGTAAAACTGTCTCTTGGCAGGTGATGCTTGCTACTGAAATCTTAGACAATGGGACAGCAATACTTGACTATTTCAGGCAAAAAGCCAAGATAAGGAGCCAAAGGAACTGGAATAAAAGAACTGGAACAACGAAGACATCGAAAACATCGGTTAAATGAGCTAAATCGGAGCTAGGCTGGGCAAATCGCTATGGGTAAAGCCGATCGCAGAACAGAGGCAGAACTGGTTATGCCCAAGGTTAGACGACATTAGATGACAAAGTTACAAAGCGGCTGGCATTAAATCGAACACAGTTACCCTATTGCCTGGGTGTCACTCGATTGCCTCCGCTCTAAACCAGAACTTCAAATTCAAGTCCAATCTCCAAAGTTTCAGAGAACTTCCAGTGAAATCACTGGTTAGTCCCGTTCTTCTCCTTGTATATTTCTCAGTATTATTAACTAGTTCGCAGTCGTTCACTGCAAGACGTACAAACGAACAGTCATGGTTTTATCTGACGCTTTCAAAGATCTTTCCCACGAGCAGTTAATGCTTGCTGATGCCTGCGATTTGCTGAATCCGCAAGGGGTTCATCCCTCCGTGGATAGCATTGCAAAGCGTTGTCTGGACATTCTGGGTGCGCTGGTGGGATTAGGAATTACCGGGGCTGTTCTCATCCCGCTGGTCGTGGCAATGCAGATTGATAGCCCTGGCCCAATCTTTTATAGCCAGGTGCGTTGTGGGCTACACGGTCGTCCGTTTCGGATCTGGAAATTCCGCTCAATGGTGGTGGGAGCCGATCGCCTGAAGCATTTGGTCAACAACGAAGCCAAAGGCAATATCTTTAAAAACCGCAATGATCCCCGCGTTACGCGAGTTGGGCGATTTATTCGGCGCACTAGTCTGGACGAATTTCCTCAGTTCTGGAACGTACTGAAGGGCGAGATGAGCCTCGTTGGAACTCGACCCCCTACCGTTGACGAGGTGATGAAGTATGAACCACACCACTTTCAGCGATTGCTGGTGAAGCCGGGAATTACGGGCGAGTGGCAGGCAAACGGTCGCTCTCAGGTCGAAAACTTTGAAGAAATTGTGGAGATGGACATTGCCTATCAGCAAAAATGGTCTTTCCTCTATGATGTTAAGCTGATCTTCAAAACCATCCAGGCCGTCTTTAAGAAAGAAGGAGCGTATTGAGTAGACCGGCCTGGAGCGGGATGACTGCTCAGAAAAATGTGCTCATTCCGTCGCCCCGGTTAATCTGGGTTGTAGAAATGCCAGCGGCAACGGGAATCATCAGGCGGCTGAGAATTCGATCGTCTTCCAGGCGATACAGCTTACACTCGCCACCGAGCTGCTGCATTAAAGTCTGGCAAACGTAGAGGTGTAGTCCGGGTGGCTGATCGAGTGTCGAGGGAGCTAGCAAATCTGCCATTCTGCCTGCATCGAGTTCTTGGAGCAATCGCTGTTCGACCACGCCATGATCGGTAATCGACAGTTCGAGCCAGCGATCTTCCACCTGACGACACCAAATATCGAGCCGTCCACCCAGGGGCGATCGGTGACAGGCAGCACTTAGCATTTCATAAAGCACAAACTCGATTTTTGGGATATCGCCGCCGATGCTCAAACTCGCTTCGTTGTGAACCTGTGACCAGAGCTGACGCTGTTTAATAATCACATCAACTCGCTCTAGCGATCGTTTGAGTAGGCTTGCCAGCGGGATCGACTCATATTCTTGATGGAGCTGCCAGCGTTCATGTTTCAGAACGGGTGTGAGCGAGGTTAGTGTATTTCCAAGATGGCGCAAGGTTTGCTGATATCGCATTGAGGCAGTAGCATCCTTCTGGTTGCCTAATTCGTTGAGCCGCCGCAGGGCAATATTTAAGATGCGATAAACCTCGTCTAGCCGCCGCATTTTGTACCAGTTAATTTGGGAAAGCCGCTGACGCTGATTCACCAGGGTTTGGGTCAGGATCAGGTAACGGCGACACCAGGCAAACTGAGTCATCAGGGTTCCCAGGGCGGCCAGCTGGCTTCCTGCCAAATTAGGGGAAGTTTTCTCTCTGCCAATCAAGACGATCGCTGTAGGTTCGTGATCAGGAGCCGTTCGCAGCGTCAGCACCAGCAGTTGACCGATTTCTGGGCCGTTGAGCCAATGGCGGGTTTCGGGCGTGACTTCTTCGATCGTCAGGGGCAGGAGCCCGTCGGCCTGGAGGGCAGTCTGAACCAGCATATCGGTATAGATGGGGATCGGCAGCTCGGTAGCAACTCTGAACCCCGGCTTAGCAACAACTGCGGTAGAGATCTGAGCGACAGTGCGTCCGGGCTGCCAGCTAATGAGTGCCGTGAGCGGAGCCTGGAGCAACTGAGCAATGTTCTGCATCGCAGACTGTTCTAGAACGTCCAGTTCGGTTGCCTGCTGCATAGTGGTCAAGCCCCACTGCACCACCTGAACGTTTTTCTGAAGCTGCTCGGTCTGATGCTGAAGCTGAAACTGATGTAGCAGTAGCCCGATTTGCTGACTGACGACGCGGAGCAATTCCCGATCGGCACGGCTCCAGCTTCGGGGCGCTTCATGAGCCACTACTAATAGCCCTTCGATTGGCTTTCCGATCGCGCTACTACAGATCAGGAGCGATCGAACCTCCAAATCGAGAAATGGTTTTCGCCAGGTCATCAGCTTCAGGTCGTCTTCCAAATTTTCAATGCCGATCGCTTCGGTCGAGCGTTCTAGCATTTGCCAATCAACCGGATTTAGTGGAACCAGCGGAGCAACCAGCGGACGACGGTTTTTCGGCTGATGCTGAAAACAAATGTCAAACTGCTCCTGATCCCCGTTGTACAGCAAGACCAAAAATCGTTCTACGTTAAGCCGTTGGCATACCTGCTCAGCGCAGCGTTTTAGACTGCTGCGCCAGTCATCTTCGCTGTACAGGGCGCGGGAAACTTCAGCCGTCAATATTTGATCCTGTTTCACCTGCTGGATCGCGACTTCCATTTCTTCAAGCGGAGCGGTCAGGGCAATGAGCTGCGCCGCCCCCCGCATAAAGCTCTTGTCTTCCTCGGACCAGATTCTTGCCTCTGTGCCTTCGATCGCCAGAAAACCGCGTAGTTCTCCCTGAAACAAGATTGGAGCCGCAATCAGCGATCGAGTCTGGAGCTGCTGCATCAGTCGTCCGGTTGTATCAGCTTTAAAGGAACTGTTTGCCTCGCCAATACATACGAGCTGGTCAGCAGTGAGCGTCTGGTAGAGGCTGCCGATGTCCTGCACCAAAATTTTAGTTTCGGCTTCGCCTGGAGAAATTGCCCGGTTGCCTGTGCGTCGCCAGAAATAGCGGTGTTCCCGCTCGTACCAGTAAATATTGGTTCGGTATGAAGCAGATCCACCCTTGAGAGAATCGGGCACGATAAAGCGATGGGTTTCAGCCACGATCGCCTCGAGTCGCTTGGCCAGGGTAGGCAGCGATCCCAGCTTTGAAAGCAGCAGCAAGAGCGGTTCATCGGGGCGCTTGGTTTGCTGCCGCTGTGCCTCGGTTTCAATTTGAAACAGGGCTTCTGCGAATCCGCCGAGCACCATGCTTAAGCGGGCTTTTTCTTCGATGTGCGGAGATGTGCCCCACAGCAGTGCCCCCAGCATCACCACACCAAAACATTGCCCCTGATGCCGAATTGGAAAAATTGCGGTTCCTTGAATCCCCATTTTTTGAGCAACGGTACGCCACCCGCCTGCCCTGGATTCTTCTCGCAGATCGGGAACGGCGATCGGTCGCTGCTGCATAATGACCTGTTCGAGCAAGTCGCCCGGATTCAGGCTCACTTTCTGCTTTAGCAGCAATGAATCTCCTTTAGGTAGGCTGCCTCCCTTTCCAATCAGCTGCTGCTCCGCCCGGTCGTACAACCCGATCCAGACTAGACCGTAATCAAACTCTGCCTGAAAGTAGTCCAACCCAATTTTGACCAAGCCATCGATCGTTTTTTCCTCACGTAGTGCTTGCAGCGTTCGTCCCAGGGCAACGAGCTGTTTTTCATAGCTTGATGGCTCTTTCGGCAACCCCATTACTTCCTAACTCCGGTCGATGCAGGCGGCGCATAATTAACCTGGCTCAGTACAAATTCCACCGGGAAGTAGAATAACCAATGGGCAAATCCATTGAACACTTCCCACAATCGCTAGAGTTCCCTAAAAATTGGCTTTGCAATCTGGCGATCGAATTCGGTGCAATGGTCAGGTTGACGAGTAATCTGGAGAAAGAGACACCTGTTTCATTTCCCCACTCTCACAACATACACGCTTGAACGCTTCAGACTTTCATCCAGACCTTTATCAAGCCTTGCTGCGACCGCTCCTGTTTTCAGGAATGATCGGCGATCCAGAGCAGCTTCACCATCGGGCAATTGATTTATTGCAGTGGCTCGATCGCGATCGTGGTTTTGTCCAGCCTCGACTGCGGCATTTTTTGCGCCAAACCTGCTGTTTTGAGAATGCAATGCTTCAACAAACGCTGTGGGGGCTAAATTTTGCGAACCCGATCGGTCTAGCAGCAGGCTTCGACAAAGACGGAGTTGCATCCGGTATCTGGTCAGAGCTGGGGTTTGGCTTTGCGGAACTGGGAACCGTCACCGGTCATCCTCAGCCGGGAAATTCGCAGCCGCGCCTGTTTCGGCTACCGCACGATCAAGCAATTCTCAACCGCATGGGCTTCAACAATCAGGGGGCGGCGGCTCTAGCAGAACGGCTGCAATCAAGACAGAGTGCGGCTCGGTGCTCCTCGATCCCGTTGGGGATCAACCTGGGTAAATCAAAAGTGACCCCACTGGAAGAAGCGGCGGCTGACTATGGGGCAAGTTTTCGCCTCCTGCAAAACCAGGGAGACTATTTCGTGATCAATGTCTCTTCGCCTAACACCCCCGGACTTCGATCGCTTCAGGCAACGGAGCAGCTCGAGCCCATTCTGTCTGCACTGCAAGCTGAAAACCAATCTCAAAAACCTTTGCTGATCAAGATCGCGCCTGATCTGGAATGGGAAGCGATCGAGTCCGTGCTGGCTCTGGCACAGCAGCATCAATTAGCGGGAATCATTGCCACCAATACCACCATCCGTCGGGATCAGCTTCAAACCGAACGCCTGAGCGCAACCGGAAAACTGCTAACCGATGAGGCAGGCGGCATTAGCGGTAAACCTGTGCGCGATCGATCGACCGAAATCATCCGATTTATCTATCGTCAAACCCAGGGCAGCCTGCCTATTATCGGGGTGGGTGGCGTGTTCAGTGCAGCGGATGCCTGGGAAAAAATTACGGCAGGGGCGAGTCTGGTGCAGGTTTACACAGGCTGGGTGTATGAGGGACCGTGGATGGTAAAGCGAATTTTGACAGGGCTGGCTGAAAAACTGCAAACTGAAGGCATTGCTTCACTGAAAGAGGCGATCGGCGTTGCGGCTGAGGGTCAATCTGTTCATTCTTCTGTTTCGTTCTCGATGTCAGAGAATGTTTAACCGTTATGATTCTCGGTCGAACCGCTCGCCTAGACCATGTTTTGCGATCGCAGATCAGTGAGATACAGAGTCCGCTACGCCCCCTAAATTCCCCAACGAAGAACTTTGAGTGAATCAGAAGTTTCCTGGGATTGAGGGGTTAGAAGCTGCAACAATTTTTAAGAGATGCCCAGTCCTCTCATTCTGGAGGGAGCCAAGCCTGCTCAGAGTTTAAAATTCCCCTAAGTTGGAACCCAGACAGGAAAACAGCGGGGGCAGTGCAGGATCTCTGCAACTTTATCAAGCCATTTTTAACTCGATATTTCTACCCTTCTACTTTTTTCGTTATGCAGGTTGAATTCCGCGAATGCAATTTCTTTGATCTCTGGCTCTGGCTGGAGTTTGAGTCCGTTCCTTCCCTAATGGAGCAGCAATACGTTGAGGAAGTGTTCAACTCCTGGTTTTTACTGGGCAAGTTGGGCGGCTTCAATGCCGAAAACCTCCAGGTACAAGAGGCAGGCAGCGATATTAGCTATCTGACCTATGACCCAGAGGCTGCGGATACAAGCTTTATGGCACTGATGCACAACATGAGCGAAGTCGAATACGAGGGAACCTGGGGACGTTGCTGGTTTGACCTCGGCACAAGCGATGCCCTTGCGCTCGACGTTTTGATCAATGCGCTGGGGCAGCTCAGCAAAGATTATGTCGTGATTAAGCGACTCCTCATTGGCGGTGAAAACGAGGATTGGCAAATTCCCGGCAATCGCAGACCCTCCTTTGTCGAGGATACTGACGCCTAGACAAATCAATCCAATCAATTCAAGGAAATCTAGAATTCGTCGTCGGAGTAGCTTCCTCCTTCTCCGGCTTCGTTCTCCCGCTTAGAGCCAAGTAGCTCCAGACGATCGACGCGGACGATGGGCTTCGAGCGATCGGCTCCAGTGCTACGGTCTTGCCAGTAGTCAAACTTCAGCGAACCAGAAACACCAATCAGGCTGCCTTTACGAACATAGTTGGCAGCCGTCTCAGCAGGCTTGCCCCAGATCTCAATCTCAAACCAATCTGGCTCATCGCTATTGCGGCTCAGTCGTTTGACTGCCAGCGTGAAGCGACAAACAACGCTGCCCGACTCAAAGTACTTCACTTCGGGGTCGCGCCCTGCCCGTCCTACCAGCGTTACGGTGTTTAAGCTCATCTTGCCCTCTCTTTAACTCTTAGCAATATTCTCAGCAGTATTTCTAGCCGTTGTCGTGCGGGTCTTAGGCTGGTCTCGTGCTGGTTTTGTCCTTGTCGATCGCAATCGATCAGGTTTGAACCGAATCAAGTTTTAGACCAACTTCTGAGCAACGGATTCAACCTAGTCTAGCGACTACAGACTGTGCTGACTAAAAGCACTCACTGAAAGTGGTACTTGCTAGGACCAAATTTAGTATGAATATGAATCAAAACGGCACAGCTCAGGGCGGTATGACTTTGGCTTTTAGTATCTCTGTACTAATTGTACTCCCTTGGGGCGGGTATAGGCAAGATCAAAAACAGCTCCTGGGAACAGGGCTTGGCTAGTGCAGCGGTAGGAGGAACACAAGATTGAACTGCCTTTTTAGCAAGCTTTCACTGTAGGGGTAGGTAATACAGGCATCGCTCAAACAGTATTTATCTCAACAATAATAATTAGTGACGATCGTTCGCCCGCAAAAGCGATCTAAAATTAATTTCTCGCTCGCGTATCCTTAGAGTATGACTCTAAAGAGTACTGATCTAACTCGCTTCCAGAACCATTTGCAGAATCTACCTTTTTGGGAACGAGCTAGAAATGCGATCGTCATCAAAGATGATTGACTAGACTCTGTAATCAAAACGTAATAGAATCCTCCATGTAATTTGGTCAGACCGTCAACCCAGACCAAAGCCTCTGCACTAAACTTGGGAGCTTAGAGAATTAGTGGGTTTCTTCAATCGCTTCTCATTCTCGCGTGACATGGGTATCGACCTCGGTACTGCCAACACGCTTGTCTATGTCTCTGGTAAGGGCATTGTTCTGCAAGAGCCTTCGGTAGTCGCGATCGACTCGGAGCAAAAGCTGCCGCTGGCAGTCGGTGAAGATGCCAAGAAAATGTTGGGACGTACGCCTGGAAACGTGATTGCCCTCCGCCCGCTACGCGATGGGGTAATCGCCGACTTTGACACGGCTGAGCTGATGCTCAAACACTTCATTCGTCGGGTTCACGAAGGTCGCACCTTGGTTTCGCCCCGCATTGTGATTGGCATTCCCAGCGGCGTGACAGGCGTTGAACGACGAGCAGTCATGGAAGCGGCTTCCCAGGCTGGCGCAAGAGACGTTTATCTGATTGATGAACCCGTGGCGGCGGCGATTGGGGCAGGACTGCCTGTGCAAGAACCGACCGGAAACATGATTATCGACATTGGCGGCGGTACGACCGAGGTTGCGGTGCTCAGCTTGCAGGGCACGGTGCTGAGCGAATCTGTTCGGGTGGCGGGAGATGAACTCAGCGACTCGATTACCCAGTACATGAAAAAGGTGCATAACCTGGTAATCGGGGAACGGACTGCCGAGGAAATTAAAATCATGATCGGTTCTGCCTACCCAATGGATGACGATGATGATTCTTTGATGGAAGTGCGCGGTCTGCATTTGCTGTCGGGCTTGCCCCGAACAGTGACGGTGAAGGGACCAGAAATCCGCGAATCAATGGCTGAGCCTTTGTCGGTCATCATTGAGGCAGTCAAGCGGACGCTGGAGCGCACCCCTCCCGAATTAGCAGCCGACATTATCGATCGCGGCATTATGTTGGCAGGCGGTGGAGCACTGCTGCGTGGACTCGATACCCTGATCAGCCACGAGACGGGAATTGTCGTTCACGTTGCGGCAGATCCCCTGAGCTGTGTGGTGTTAGGAACCGGGCGCGTTTTGGAAAACTTTAAGCAGCTAGAGCGCGTCTTTAGCGGTCGTTCACGCAATTTCTAAATGTACGCAATTCGTCGCTGGTGGGACAAAAACGGAGTCAGAGTAGGCATCCTGCTACTGGCGGTTGGGGGAGTTTGGGTAATTCGTCAAACCCAGGGTTCACTGCTATTTGAACTTTATCGCGGTCTGTCGTTACCGTTTGCTCCTCAGGCAGCTCCGGCGGATCCAATTGCAGATGCCCGCGCCAGGGAGCTACAGCAAAAAATTATTGAACTCCAGAGCCAAAATCAGCAGTTGCAAGAGCTGCTGGGCTATGTGCAAAAGCGCAATGGTGCGGGAATTGTTGCTCCGGTCATTGGGCGCAGTGCTGACCATTGGTGGCAGCAAATTATTGTTGGACGAGGCGGTCGTGACGGGGTAGCAGCGGGTGCCGTTGTTTCGGGCGAGGGTGGCGTGATTGGGCGCGTGGTGCAGGTGACCCCCAATACTAGCCGCGTCCTGCTAATTAGTGATCCAACGAGTCAGGTGGGGGTGGTAGTGAGCCGATCGCGCAGTATGGGCTATGTGCGCGGGCAGTCTGCCAACCGGGTCGTAATGGAATTTTTTGACAAAGTGCCCGATGTGCGTCCGGGCGATGTAGTGGCAACGTCTGCTTACAGCCAGCTTTTTCCGCCCGGATTGCCGCTGGGGGTAGTTGAATCAGTAAATCTCAACAAAAGCCCTGCTCCAGAAGCGGTTGTCGCGCTGTCTGCGCCTGTAAGCCATTTGGAATGGGTCACGCTGTCGCCCAATCCTAAGTCAGAGTCAAACAATGCACCGCCTGAGCTACAAAGCAGGGGGGAAAGCGATCGTGCATCCGTTAAGGCAGAATTGGCGAATGCTGAGGCGGGGGGGCAAGGCTTTTGACTCCTGATATTTTGCGATGGCATCCCTACGCACGTCAGGGGTTGAGTTGGGCTATCACGATAATTTCGGTGCTGATTTGTCTGCTGATTTTACCCACCCGTCTGCCCGGTATGGAACTGCTGTCGGTGGGTCCAAACTGGTTGCTGATCTGGGTTGTTGCCTGGAGCGTAAAGCGAACGGCTTTTCAAGGCGCACTGGCGGGGCTGCTGTTGGGAATGCTTCAAGATGCAATGACTGCTCCAGAACCAACCCATGCGTTGAGTCTGGCGATCGTCGGGTTTCTGACCGCCCGCCTGCAAAAGCAACGCTACGTTCAGGAAGAGTTTATTTCAATCGCCCTGATTGTCTTTGGTATGGCAGTCGTTGCTGAAACCGTTACCGCTCTGCAATTTACCTGGATAGGTATTACTCAGTCGGATCTTCCCCATCGATCGCTGTCCGAAATCTGGACTTATCATCAGCGAATTGC
The DNA here is from genome assembly GCA_014695325.1 of Cyanobacteria bacterium FACHB-502. Lineage (GTDB taxonomy): Bacteria > Cyanobacteriota > Cyanobacteriia > Elainellales > Elainellaceae > Leptolyngbya_A. The sequence continues at coordinate 376,426 of JACJNZ010000048.1, forward strand.
GCTTAGCTCTGCCATTCTCAGCAGTTTGTGGGCACCCGCAATTTACTATCCTTTGAATCGCTGGTGGGAATGGATGCAGAGATTTGAGCAGTCCTCAAGCTAACGTCCGGTAACCTTTAGGGTAGGCATTACTTACCTACCCACTTATTAACCTGCTCTTTTACTGCGCTAACTCGATCGCTCGCTTCGCTAATCCTTCTGGAGTGATGCCATTAAATGCCATCAGCTCGCTGGCAGTTGCAGTCGTTTCGCCGCGCTTCCAAACGATCGTGTCCCGTTTAGCAGTACTACGAAGCATCATAGGTTCCAGCATTCCACTGGCTCCGCCTGTCACACCCAGAAGAACATCGCCGCCAAAGAAGCGATCGAATCCAGTCTCGTCGAGAAACTGACCGTCCGGCTCCGAGCAGGTCTCCCAGGACACATCTGAGGGGCGATAAAGCCGACGTGGACTGACGACGGAAACGATTCGCACTCCGTAGCCCTGCTGTTCAAGCTGAATCGCCGCTTCAAAGACGGGCAGCAAAATCATGTCGCCAATCACGGCAAAGACGATCGTTTTAGATCCACTGCTTTCTTGGAGGACGATCGCGCCTTCCTGCAAGCCCTGACGAGTTTGCTCTAGCGTGGTGTAAATCGGCAGCGGCGACTTACTAGCGGTAATCACAATCCCTTTATTTTGCGTGGTCAAGCCCCAGTCGTAGCAAACCTGGATACTGTTGGCATCCGGCGGAAACAACGGGAAGACATTACCATTTCGCATCATTGCCGCAAAATAGGCCTCGATTTCGGGGCGTTGGTGTGTCCAGCCATTGCGTCCCTGCTCTAGTGCGCCTGCGGTAAAGAGGGTCATTGTGGACGGCGTGGGGCGGCGCAGTTCTGCCATTGCCTGAGTTACCGTTTGCCAGATTGGTAAGCCGTTGATTGCAAACGATTCGTAGGAACACCAGAGCGTTCGTGCGCCCATCAGTGCCAATGCTGCCGCCAATCCTGCACAGGCATCTTCGCTCAGAGGTTCGTAGACCTGACCGTCGGGCTGCTGATTATAGAGCGGGTCAGTCGTTGGGTGGATAATCTTCAACGCCTGGTTGATATTAGCAATTCCAGAAGCTTCGTTGCCGTCTGCGTTGGTGACAAGATACTGGCGATCGATCTCCCCGACCTTTGCCACAAGCCGACCCATTGTCGTTGTTGCCACTTTCTTTTCGCCGCCGACTTCGTATTCTTCAAGCGGCAGTTGCCCCAGAGTGGGCAGGGGCAGAACCGATTCTGTCACCGCCACTTGGCTAGCAGGTCCACCCGCCGATCGCTCACAGTTGGTTCTCACCAGTTCCCAGGCGGCAGCAGGCAGAGCACGGGCTTTGAGCCCAGCCACGATATCCGGGTTGTCGAGCGTGTGATGAGCATAAAGGTTGTGGGATTTTGCGCCTCGCGCATGAACACCTGCCCCTTTAAGCTGCTTGATGATAAACACGGTGAGCTTTCCGCCTAGAGCCGATCGCGCCGCTTCGTTCACCCCATACAAAACAGACTTGGCAAAAGCAAGCCGCTGCTCCCACGAGAAAGCCGTGCTGTCTATAAACGTGCCAGACTGGTTTTGGTCGTCAAAATCTTTTGCGTCTACAAGAACGACTTCTTCAAACCCATTTCCATGCCAGTAGGCGATCATGCCTTCGTTACTTTGTAGCGACACCATGCTGTGATGTTCCTGCGAATAGCCGTTCCACACCAGCACAGGCAGGAAGTTGGTTACGCTCGAATACGCGGTGTGGAAGTGCGCTATGCTGCTCATCGGATACGGCTCACCCATCCCGCCATCGCCCAGCGTAAAGGGAAACAGCGTCTTCCGGTGGAGCAGTGCGGCTGCCATGGCAAAGTGCTGTCCCTGTCCGAGGGGACCCGCTGGAGCTAGAATGCCTGGAATGTAGCCGGAAAGGTGTCCTAATAGCCCATGCTTTTCGCGGAACCGATCGCGCAACTGCTGCACCGTGCCAATGCCCATTGCCTCCAGCGATCGATCGAGGAACATCGCGCTGTAAAATCCGGGTGCATGATGCCCCACTTCCGTCAGGATATTCTTGTGTCCCAGCATCACCAGCGCGGCATAAGCTTCTGCCTGGCTGGCAAACCCGCCCGGATGTCCCGATGCCTTGCTGCCCGTAACTTGCAGCGTCAGATAGCGCAGAGCATCTGCATAGAGCAGCGTCTGATACACTGCTGCCGGATCAGTGGGATCAGCGATCGATAAACTGCCCTCGGCAATGACAGGCGTTTTACCATAGGTGTCAAACCCCGGCAGCGAATCGCCGAAGTATTGGATTCCGTCACAAAAAGCAGGCACTTGGGTTACAGCAGCCATGAATTCAAATACCTCTCAAACCAGGAAGCGAGACGTTTACAAAGATATCAGCTCGTCGTGATTCGCTCATTAAGGCTGAGCGACAAGATCAATGCTGCGGTTAAACAATGTGGCATTCAACTTTAAACCATTGCCGGAAAACGTGCCCAGCGATCGGCTAAGCCATTCGCCAAATCATAAGGGTTTTCCAAACGTGCGATCGTCCGGTGACCCGTGGACTCTGTTCTACAGTAGGGTGATATTAGGACTGGCGTTTTGGATTCAACGTCTTTGGGTCGTGCAGCCGATCGATCGCGCGATTCATCAAACAGGCCGCCATGATGCAGCAAGACATACTGCTCACAGTTGCTGTTTCTGCCGCAGGATTACGGTCACCCTTAAGATCCTATCGCCTGATGGAATAAGAAAAAATAGTAATTGGCTGGATGAGCGATAAGAATTCATTGGGGGGAACGATTAGTCTGCTCCACGATTTGCAGCATTCGGTTAAGTGAACGGGTGACTAAACGATCGACCAAAGGTATGGAAAATTATCAGTCCGATTGGCACTGCTTTACCGTAGCTCTGGCAGACCAGGTTCTGGAAAGCAATGTCGGTCAACTCTCCATTGGTCACTGGAAATGCTATGGGGCTTATCGATCGACCGTGACTGACGAAACCCTGAACATCACGATTACCGCACAAAACCCTGATATTGATGCCCATTTAATGTGGCTAAGTATCTTATAGGCTCTAGAGGCAATGGTCGCTCATCAAGCGCCACTCTTCGCGTTGCTGATTGAGTTACGAATTGATTTGTCTCTAGCCGCTTTTTCTGGACGATCGCGAGCTGCTTTTTCCCACAAACTCAGTCTACATTACGAGAAATGCTACCCGTAGATTTACGGCCAGATTTTCTCTATAAAACTTAATAAAAATGTGAAAGATCAGCCTTGAAACCAGGCTTTCAACTCAGAAATCCTATGTTAGTCTGATAGAGAAGAATTTCAAAATTCATTCAATAGTTCGGCCGAATCAACTGCTAAGGTTGGCTCTGTTTCGCTTCGCTGATGTACCCTCTGAAAGCTTGCCTGCTGATTTCTTTTAGAGATCAGGAAGGTCAGGGTTTTTGTTAGCTGAATTTAGTATTTGGGTTCTCCCAAAGATGGGCTATGCCCTCCGAGACTCGTGCTTAGAGAGTGCATTGAGCTAGATTCAGTGTCAGTTGAGCGCTGGGTTCCTATTGGTTTCAGTCTGCTTGTGCAAGTTGTATGAGCAGTATATTCTATCGGCTGTTTATCTCAGCGATCGCCTGTGAGTGGTAGCACTCCAGCTTATTTTTGCATTCTTAATTCTTACATTACCCGCCTTATGAATTACGATTCTATCCCCATCATTATTCCGGTTCTAGCGACAGGGTATCTACTCGCAGTCTATTTGCTGCTGCGGCTGGCACAGCGATCGCGTGCATAGGTCAATGCAGATCACTGTCTAGAGCTAGGGATGGGTGCAGGCGGGATATAGATTCAGCGTTCCCGCTAAGATCACTTTTATACCCCACCCTTTTTATCCCTGGCCCTGATGTCAGCTTGAACTCTTTCTGGCTGTGCTTTCTGGCTTTTACTTAATCTGCCATTTCAAGCGACATGAGCTGCTTTGCCAGGGATGCAATGTCAATGTGCTGCACGATCGGCATACAGCCCAACCACTGAACTGAGAGCGCAGCAAAGCTGTCGGCACAGCCGCTTACACAAAATTGAGTGGGCATTGCCGTGCGCGTACTTCGCAGACCCAGCATTTCAAGTTCTTTTGCCGCCGCTCTCACCAAATGAGCTGCCGGATCAATGAGCTGAATCGAGCGGGGCAGGATCGATTTCAACACGGGTGCAAGGTGCGGGTAATGGGTGCAGCCATACACCAGCGTATCGATCTGCTGCTCTACCAGGGGCGCGAGGTATGCCTTGGCAACCTGACGAGTATAGGGGTCATGAATCCGATTCTGCTCGATCAGCGGCACAAATTCGGGACAACCCTGCTGCCAGACTTCGACATCGGGATTAATTTCCTGAATAGCCCGTCGATAAGCATTACTTGCTGCGGTTGCCGGAGTTGAGATCACCCCAATCCGCCGCCCACGCTGAACAGCTGCTCTGGCTCCCGGCAAAATGACACCCAAAATCGGGATATTAAATTCAGCTTGCACTTGCTCCAGCACGAGAGCAGAACTGGTGTTGCAAGCCATAATCACCATCTTGACGCCTTGCTGCTGCATCCAGAGCATGATCTCCCGGACGAATTGCAGGATCTCAGCTTGAGTGCGAGTGCCATAGGGTAGCCGAGCCGTGTCGCCAAAATAAAGGATTGACTCGTTGGGCAACTGGCGATATAGCTCTCGTAAAACGGTTAAACCTCCTACGCCGCTATCGAAGACCCCTATCCGGGCACGTTGCCGATCGCTTGAGTGAGGAACAGGCTGGACGGAGGATTGCAGAGATGTCATAGGGTGGAATGGTATCGAGGAACCCTGAGCAAGCACTGGCTCAGTCTGATTAGTCTGAACGGAGTTTGTAATCGAAAGTTTCATCCAGGAGACTCGGAAACAAGAGGAGATTAAAGGTCATCAGCGTTAGCAGATCGGTGTGAGGAAGTTAAGACGGTTTATATAATAGACGCTATCCGTAGCAATGGAATAGAGACAAAACGTAACCTTATCCACCCATAGCGTTTTGAGCTGACCGCTAGCGAGGATCTTGAATTGACTCTTGGTTGGCTGCTTGTGCGATTGCCTTTTCACTCTCTGGAGCAGCAGATGGCATTTGAAAGGCGGATCGCAGCAGCGGCGGAGCTACAAAGGTCGTGAGAATCACCATTACAATAATGGCAGCATTGAGTGATTCTGAAAGAACACCCGTAGCAGATCCTACGCCAGCAAACACCAGTCCCACTTCCCCCCGTGGAATCATCCCAATGCCGATCGCCAGCCGATTAATTCCCGGTTGACCGAATACTGCCAGCCCCGTCACCAATTTGCCAATAATGGCAACCACAACCAGAAACGCGGCAATGATGAGCCCTTCTCGATTGCCCGGATCGAAGGGATTCAGCACACTAACATCGGTTCTTGCGCCCACCACAACAAAAAAGATTGGCACAAAGATATCGGCGATCGGAATTACTTGTTCGTTAATCTCGTGCTGTTTCTCGGTTTCTGCCAGAATTAGTCCGGCGGCAAAAGATCCTAAAATTGCTTCTAGCTGAATCGCTGCGCCCACATAAGCCAACACTAAGGCAAAGGCAAACGCAGGCAGAATCAGCTTGCCTCGCGTCTGGATCTTGTTGGTCAGCGCAACAAAGTAAGGGCTGAGCAAGCGTCCGAGAAAAATCGCGCCAACCAAAAAAACGCAGGCTCCTACGATGAGATAAATAACATTGCCAATCTGGATTTCACCCGTTTTTGCCAGACTTGCCACTACCGCCAGCACAATAATGCCCAGCACATCATCTAGCACGGCTGCACCAATAATAATCTGACCTTCTCTGGTACTAAGCTGCTGGATTTCGGCAAGCACTTTTGCAGTAATGCCAATACTGGTTGCTGTGAGCGCAGCCCCCGCAAAGACAGCAGGAACGGCAGGAACCCCAAAGAGTAGGCTCAACCCGGCAGTGCCGATCGCAAACGGAACCGCTACCCCAACGACGGCAACCGCGGCAGCCTGCGGACCGACTTTGATCAGTTCTTTAAGATTGGATTCTAGCCCAATCTCAAACAGCAAAATGATCACCCCCAACTCAGACAGCACCGAGATCACTTCGCTAATTCCAGAGGCGACAGCAGGCGTTTGGTCAGGGGTTAGCCCGGCTGTCGCTTGCAGAAAATCAAGCAGCAGCGAGTTCCAAGTTTGGTCGCCTGCCTGCGGAAAGACTAGCAAATTAAATGCTGAGATGCCAACGACCACGCCACCAACCAGCTCTCCGAGAACTGGAGGAAGATTGAGCCGGGCGCAAACTTCGCCAATTAGCTTAGATGCAAAATAAATCACAACCAGGCTCAGCAACACGCCTGCTAAAACCAGGGGTGAATTTTCTGCTTCCGCTGCCGTTGCCAGAACGGGAACCGAAAGCCTTGAAAGGTCAGAAATCGCCCAAGCCGCGTAATCAACCATGCCGTTGGCAGAACTCATCCAGTCTACTGTACATGGTTCTTCATATAATGCAAAACAGCGGAGGGATGGATATCAAGAAATATGAATAGCTGTATGAATAACTGTCATTTGTGAAGGGTCACCGGTTGTTTGGGACTAACTGGTTTGGAACTAATTGTTCGGGACTAATGATGAGCCAGATGATAGTCATCTGTGAAAGCTGCACTTCGCATCGCTATGAGCTGCAAAGGGTTGAACCAGCGATGAGCTAAGTAGGTCCGTGGGATTAAACGTCATCTTCGTGAAATGGATTGGCGCAGCGTAACGCATCATTATTGGAGCTTCATTAGAGCTTCTGGAAATTGATCCGTTACGGCTTTGCTAAACCTAATAACATTGCTAAATGGAAATAGGATTCTCGAATAGGGAGTTCTGCGCTAGAGGCGGCTTGCAACCACCCTTACAGAATTCATCCGTCGAATCAGCAACGCCAAATATCCTCCGGTTAATTACGCCTACCTTCATGAGTAAGCTGATCACAGATGACAAATGACTTTTTTACACAAACACTCGATGATTGAGAGCAGGCATTTGTCGCCGCACCTGTTCTAGGCGAGTAGGCTCGATCACCGCCAGGGCAATTCCCGGCTGATCGCCCGCATCAGACAGAATGATGCCCCAAGGATCGATAATGACAGCGTGCCCGTGGGACTGCCGCATTGCATTGTGTTTGCCCGTTTGAGCAGGCGCGATTACATAGCAGGTGTTTTCGATCGCCCTTGCCTGAAGCAGTACTTGCCAGTGGTCTTTTCCGGTGTAAGCTGTGAATGCTGCCGGAACAAACAGCACCTCTGCTCCCATTTGTGAAAGATGGCGATACAGTTCGGGAAAGCGGACATCATAGCAAACTGACAGTCCTAGATGCCCCAGTTCCTTAGAAGGGTAAACGGGCGGCAGTCGCATTCCGGCAAGCACAGTATTGGATTCCTGATAGGTATTGCCGTCGGGCAGGTTGACATCAAACAGATGCACCTTCTCGTAGCGGGACAGCTCTTCGCCACTGCTACCTACCAGCAAAGCGGTATTGTAAACCTTCCCTGTTTCGCTGGGAACCGGAAAGCCACCTCCCAGGAGTGTGATTTGATAGCGTTGTGCCATCGTTTTCAGGAATTTTTCGCTGCGCTGGGCGATCGTCTCAGCCTGGTCAATCTTGACTTGCTCATCTCCCAAAAACGAGAAATTTTCAGGCAAACAAATCAGTTCTGCGCCTTGCCGCACTGCCAGATCGATTAAATCTTCTGCCTGTGCCAGATTTTTTTCGACGTCTGGCTGACTGTTCATTTGCACTGCCGCAGCAAGATAAGACTTCATAGGAAAAAACCACTCGTAACGATGACAGTTGGGTGGGGATCGCCCGGATATCCTCAGTTTAATGGGTTTAAGGAACCGATCGACGGCTGTTGTAATGATTTCAAACGTTGGATAGATGTGCGGATACTTCGGAGTATCGCTGCTGGTCTAAACTCCGGCGAATTGTTCTTCTAACATACCCGCTAGACTACCCATTGCTTCACAAAGAATTGACGGGGAATGCCGCTGGGCAAAACAATTCTGAAAGGTTTATTTCAAGGGATTTATAGCCTCTGTAATCCTAGTGAACCCTGCGTGAAGCCCCAGTAAATTCTTGTAGGGAGCAACTTGCGAAACTGATTCGATCAGATTTAATCTTGTCAATATCCAGTTAAGTCAGGGTTAAGGATGCATCTTAACTGGACTTGTCCTGACGGTGTTTGGTTTTATCGTGTTTATCCTGCTCGTAATTCTCCCAAGATTTGGTAGCTAACAAGGGTGTACTGTAAACCCGTCATTAAACCAGTCAGTCATTAAGCAAGTTCAGCCTTCGTTTGTTCGGGTGCAGGTCTACTTCTAGATTTTTTCTTCATTTGCAGTCTAAGTCTGCACCTCAGTCAGGTTGTTGTAATTCCACAGCTTGTAATTTCGCATTATTAAATGCTGCGTGAAATTAGGTTGCGTGAACGTCCCGCTTGCATCAGCCGGATAGTTCACTACGCTGCTTTGAACCCACGACAAGCTCTGTTTCTCTGTTATCCCTTGAGTAGAACAGGGTGAATCAGGAAGCAGACTGAAACCGGCTGCCATCAGGAATGTGCGATCTGCGCCAGGAGCAATGGCTCTAACCCACGGTTGTACAGATTTTGAGCATGATGTCAAACCTGCCCCCTTCTACGGCTTCTTCTTCTAGCCCGCTTCACTTTCTTCAGCAGCATCCGCTTTTGCTCGATGCACTCCTGATGAACTGTAACTATGATCTTGATGAGGTGACGCGGCTGATTCAGCCTGCTCTGGCTGCCTCTGATCGCTGTCAGCGAACGCCCTACTATATCCAGGCAGTTGCTGTTGGCAATACACACTTTCTGATGACGAATGCAGCAACCGTTCAAGCCACCGAAATCACCCCCCAGCCTTCAACCTGGCTTGTGGGTCGTAGTCCTGCCTGCGCGATTACGATCGTCAATCGGCTCGTTTCTCGCTGCCATGCGGTGATTGGGTATCAGACAACCTACGGGTTCTATATTGCTGATTTAAGCAGCAGCAACGGTACACGGGTTAATCATCGGCGACTGGTTCCCTCAGAACGCTGTTCGCTTCAGGACGGTGATTTGTTGCAGTTGGGAGGACTCAAGCTAGAGTTCTTCCTGGTTTCGCAGGTGAGGCAGCTCGCGGCGATCGATGAAACGACCTGCTATTGAGTCGTGCTGAAGCGATCGATCGCACAAACCACTTGTACATCCCGCAAGATACAAAACAAGGGCACAGCAGATGTGCCCTCATCCTGCTATTACTGTCTCACCGTCTACTGTTTCACCATCAATGATGATTAGTGATGAATGATTAATGATGCTTTGTCAAGCCAGTTTGGCAAACACGATAACATCTCAGAGCCGCAGACTTTAGCGGAAGCGACGCTTGCGACGAGCCATGACTGCTTTACGCTTGCGCTTTTCGAGCGGAGTCTCAAAATGACGATGGCTCTTGACATCTGCCAGAATGCCCGCCTTGGAAACCTGTCGCTTGAACCGACGCAGCGCTGATTCAATTCCTTCGTTTTCTCCTAAGACCACTTGGGTCATTGCTTGCTGCTCCTTTTCTAAGATGTGAATGAGGTCAATCAAGAGAATTAAGGTTGGGGCGATCGAGTCATGATCAAGTAGGACTGGAGCAATCAAGACTGACAGAATAAAACCTGTGAAATCAGTCCGTGCCAATCGAACGACGACTGCTGCGATCGCTGCTAGACATTTTAAAAAGTCTGAATAGCTTCGGCAACTAACAGCGTTAAGGCGTATCAGATGCCAGACCAGTTATTTTACCCTGGTTTGTTTGGAAAAGTATAGAGGGTGGGGGATGCAGAGGAAGGTGAGGAGTGAAGGGGGTAGGAAACTGCGACGGATAGGCTACTGGACAAATTGGATGGTGGGAACTATGATTGCTGCTACTTTATCGAAGCAGTGTTCAGTAGGCTTAGCATGGTTAAGCATTTGCCGTTGGGTGAGTTGGTCGCGCTGTTGAAGGCAGTTCCGATTCGGATAGAGGCAGTTGAGCATCAGCGTCCGATGCGGATCAGTACCGATAGCCGCAGCTTGCAGTCTGGCGATCTGTTTATCGCGTTGCGGGGTGATCGGTTTGACGGCAATGATTATTTAGGAGTGGCTCAGCAGCAGGGGGCGATCGCTGCTGTTACGGACTGTCCTCCAGCCGATGCTGATTTGCCACTACTGGTTGTGAGGGACGCGCTTCAGGCTTATCAGACGATCGCTCACTGGTGGCGAAATCAGTTTGCAGTTCCCGTAATTGCGGTAACGGGTTCAGTGGGCAAAACAACGACCAAAGAGCTAATCACGGCAGTTTTGGCAACTCAGGGTAAGGTGCTCAAAACACAGGCGAACTACAACAACGAAATTGGTGTCCCCAAGACGCTGCTCGAACTCACCCCCGCTCATGATTTTGCAGTAATTGAAATGGGAATGCGGGCAGCCGGAGAGATTGCCCTGCTGACGCAAATTGCCCGTCCTACAGTAGCAGTCATTACGAATGTGGGAACAGCGCACATCGGCAGGCTCGGCTCAGAACAGGCGATCGCCGACGCAAAATGTGAACTTCTTGCAGAAATGGCTGCGGACGGAGTTGCAATTTTGAACTTTGACAATCCGCGCTTGATGCAAACCGCCGGTTGCTTTGCAGTTCCCGCAGGTGCAAATCGGCTCTGGGCAGGAAAGACAATTTCCTATGGGCTGACGGGTGGCGATGTTTTTGGGCAAATGATTGACCCATCGACTTTACAAGTTAACGAAATGACATTGCCGCTCCCGCTTCCGGGACAGCACAACGCGATGAATTATCTGGCAGCTCTGGCAGTTGCAAAAGCGTTAAACCTTTCCTGGGAGCCACTTCAGCAGGGCACTACGGTAGAACTACCGCAGGGACGGGCACGTCGCCTTACTTTGCCGCCGGATATTGTGATTTTGGACGAGACCTATAATGCAGGGCTGGAGTCAATGATTGCTGCACTGCATCTGCTGGCGCAAACGCCCGGAAGCCGACGGATTGCTGTTCTGGGCACTATGAAGGAGCTGGGCGATCGATCGCCTGAATTTCACCATCAGGTTGGAACCGTAGTGCGGCAGCTTGAACTGGATCATCTGCTGATTCTGGCTGACCTCGCAGAAAGCGAAGCTCTGGCAGCCGGGGCATTTCCCGTACCAACAGAGCAGTTTGATGGCGATGAAGCAGTAATCGATCGCCTCAAAGCCCTGATTCAGCCGGGCGATCGAATCCTGTTTAAGGCATCTCGTGCGGTAGGACTCGATCGCGTCGTAGAAGGATTGCGCCAGGCAGTTTTGTCAACGAATTGGGCTGAAGCTCAAACTGCCTGATTCTTTGCTAGTTGGCTGATGATCGAGCGCGTCCGTTTGCCTGAGCTAACTGAAGCGATTTCACAAACTGAGCTAAGGAATACTCCACAGCAGAACTTGCATCCATTGCTCTCCAGCCATCGGGAGTTCGCTTCAGATATTCAAAGTGCAGGTGCGGTCCGGTAGACATTCCGGTGCTGCCCACGCGCCCAATTACCTGTCCTTGCTGCACAGTTTCTCCGGGTTTGACAAACATCTCGGAAAGGTGAGCATAGAGCGTTTGCGTGTCTTCGGCGTGCTGAAGGACAATTGCTAAACCATAGCCGCCCATTTCGTCTGCTGCTTCAACCCGACCCGAAAACGCAGCCAGCACAGGGGTTCCCATGGGTGCGCCGAGGTCTGTGCCTGTGTGGAGGCGGCTCTGTCCGGTAACGGGGTGAACTCGCCAGCCAAACGCAGAGGTAATCACCGCCGGGATCGAGAGGGGAAAACGTAGATTGACATTGCCCAGCCGAAGCTGCATGGTAGGACGCACGTTCAGATTGTAGTATTCCCGTCCTGAAGGCGTAGTGCGACCGCCTGCACTGTAATCTAGACTGACCGAATTCCAGCCGCCGCTGACTGACCCACTCGAACTTGAAGCATACGAACTTGAAGCATAGCGGACATCTGAACTTGCAATCGGAGCCGGAGGACAAATACTTCCAGGAGCCGCCTGACCGGGTTGCAGCAATGCCTGGCAGCCGGTCGATCGCTCAGACAAAATTACATCTGGCTGGTCGGCGCGAGTTGCCCCCAGACTGTAAGCGGTCGTATCGATATAGTCTGCCTGCGGGTTAAAAGCGGCGGCAGCAGTGTCTGCCAGGTTGGGCGTTACCAGGACTGGAACCTGATAATCAGCAGAAGCAGAGCCGATTGAATCAATCGCTTCTCCGTCAGAAATTAGTGGTTCGACGGGCTCAGGAGCGGTCTGGGTAAGCCCACTTGAAACTTCAGGAGCCGCAACGGGGGCAGCAGGTTCAGGAGCCATCTCAACAGGCACAACCTCAGGAGCTGCATAAACCTCTGGTGCAGGAGCAGGCGGAGCTTCAATCGGTGCAGCAAGATCTGCCGCAGTTTGAGCAACGGCAAGGTTAGGACTAAGTAACCCTATACTGCTCAGACAAATTGCTCCGCTGAGCCAGAGCGAACGCTGATAAAAACGGCTGGTGTGGTGATTTTTTGTCATTCCAGATATCCCTTGCTGCAAACGGCGTTGAAACTGTCCTGCTGAGTGAAGGAAAATCGTGCAGCACTCCCGACACATCATAATCCAGATGTTTCAGAATGTCGCCTGTGTGCCCAATCTACTCATGAGACACATTCACGTAAAACTCATTCACTGATGTGAAAGCGATCGTCGCTCTTTCGATAGAAATTGTTCCCAAACTTCCCTTCCCTTCGCTACTCTCCTACCGGAACCTCATAGCCCAACGTAATGTCCCCTGGCTTTAAACAAACCTCGATCGTTCGATTGTTGCCCAGTTGCCCCCCAGGAGAATCGCTTTTGGGCTGAAGTAATACCCGCAGTTCTCCGGCTGGTGTGATTCCGAGCACTTGACCCGGCATGTTTTGATAATTGACCGATCGCCCGACGTTAATGAGCAGCGATTCGTAGGCAGGCAGAAAAGCGTTGATGTCGCGCTGTTGCCAATAGGTGAGACTGGCAGGGATGCTTTGTAACACGATCGCTGCCAGGGTCTCCATTCGGTCGATCGGCGCGATAGGCGGGACATTCTGTTTCTGAAATACCGTTTGCAGCGAGATTCCAGGATGCGGCACTGGATTTTTCCAGTTGATGCCGATGCCAATTACTGCCTGATGAATTCGTCCCTGCTGAGTTCGGCTTTCAGTCAGGATGCCGCCGAGCTTGCGTCCTTCGATGACCAGATCGTTGAGCCACTTAAGCTGTACCGGAATTTGTCGTTGTCGTAGCCCGATCGCAATTCCCCAGGCACTGGTCAGGGTCAGCAGAGCTGCATTTGCCGCAGGCAGATCCAGGTTCATTCCCAGAGAGAGATACAAGCCTCCGGGGTTAGACTGCCACTGATGTCCGCGCTGTCCACGTCCGGCAGTTTGGGATTGGGCGATCACGGCGACAGACTGCGAAGGGGTTTGTTGCAGGAGGTTCCAGGCGATCGTATTTGTGGAGTCAACGGTGTCGAACAGGTGCAGTGCGAAATTGGGTAGATCTCCGGGTATGGGCAGGTTGATTTGATGCAGTTCTGCCTCTAGCAAGGCGCGATCGAGGGTCATGGTCCTCCATTAATTTTTGTGATTTTGGCGTAAGCTAGCCTCAAGGCGTTTCGCTGTCCAGCTCCTTTTCCCCGGAATTCCTATGCATACCTGGCACTGGCAAACCTGGCAAGACCTACCTTATTTGACCTGTAGCCTGCTGAGGGACTGGTCGCACGGTTTCTTTACACAGCAGTTTTGGGTTCATGCCCCCGAAGATTTAGCAGAAGTTTTACAGCCGACCGCCCAGGTTTACCGGGTTAAGCAAGTTCATAGCAATACTGTGCTGACAGCGGCAGAGATCGATCGCACCTTTTCAGACGATGCGCCCTTAGAAACCGTTGCCGAATCTGATTCTGCCATGTTTCCCGAAGCGGATGGCATTGTCAGTGATGACGCCGATCAGGCGGTTTGGGTCTGTACGGCAGACTGTACTCCGGTGTTAATTGCCGATGCTGAGACTGGACAGGTTGCCGCGATTCATGCCGGATGGCGCGGGACTGCCACCCAAATTGTGCCCAGAGCGATCGAGCGACTTCAGCAGCAGGGCAGCCAGCTTCAAAATCTCAAAATTGCTCTCGGTCCTGCCATTGCCGGAGAAGTCTATCAAGTTTCGCTTCCGGTCGCCGCTCAGATTGGCAGCACGATCGTCTCTCCTGAAAGTTCTGCAGGTGAATCACCCGAGGCTGAGGTCGAAAGCCTGCTCAATGCGTTGAGCCAAATTCCCGATTCTCCTTTGCTGCCTGACCCCCAACCCGGACGAGCCAGAATTGACGTGCGGCGGACGATCGCACTTCAGCTTGAGCAGCTCGGAATTGCCTCTGATCAGGTGTCGATCGCCCCTTACTGCACGTATCAAACTCCCGAATATTTCTTTTCTTATCGGCGAGAACGGCTGAAGAGAGTTCAGTGGTCGGGGATTGTTTCGGCTTAGGGTGCGTCAAAGGTAAGTGCTTCTCCTCGGACATCTAGATTGAATTTGCCGCGATCGTACGCAATCTTGCCGCCTACGATCGTCATGACGGGAAATCCGGTGAGCTTCCAGCCTTCAAACGGGCTCCAGCCGCACTTGGTTTGCAGTTCCTCGCGAAGGACGGGGCGATAGGTATCTAGATCGACCAGTACCAGATCGGCATCGTATCCGGGCTGAATCAGTCCTTTGTTGGGAATTTTGTATGCCCTGGCGACAGCCGTAGACATCCAGTTTGTCGCCTGGGGCACGTGCAGGCGTCCCTGCATTGCCTGGGGCAGCATCAGCGGCAGAGAAGTTTCGACTCCGGGCATTTCTGAGGGCGTGTTAGGGTAGCCCTGCGCCTTTTCTTCGAGTGTGTAGGGGGCGTGGTCGGTGGTAATAAAGTCGAGAATGCCGTCTTTAAGTGCCTGCCAAAGGACTTCGTTATCGTGGGGCGATCGAATGGGCGGATTCATTTGAACAAGCGTGCCAATTTCCCCATAGGCAGCCGTATTCAGCAGCCAGTTGCTAGGGCGTGACTTCTGCCGTGACCCAGGCAGGCTTATCCTGGCGCAGCAGTTCGGCTTCTTCGGCAGTGGAGAAATGCAAAATGCGAAGCCGTCGCTGATATTTTTTGGAAAGAGAGAGGGCAAGCTGCGTGGCGGAAAGGGCTGCCTGATTGTCTTGAATTTGCGAGTGAATTGCCGGATCGGTGATGCCTGCAAACTGTTCGCGTCGCTGTCGAATTCGTGCCTGATCTTCGGCATGAACCGCAATGAGGCGATCGCCATAAGCAAAAATCCGCTCTAGTGCCGCTTCTTGATCAACCAACAGCGCGCCGTGCATCGATCCCATAAAGATTTATGATGCCGCAGGCAGGGTTTGCCTCTAGCAGGTTGGGCGATGCTTCCCCCGTCGCACCGATAAAAAAGCCGTAGTTGACCAGCGATTTTTCTGCTGCTCGCTTCAGCTTATCGTCTAGAGCCGCCTGAGTCGTAGTTAGTGGCTTTGTATGGGGCATCTCCAGAAACGAGGTAACTACTCCCCTTTAGCACAGGCACGGCTGGCAGTAGACAGGTCTTCTTTGTATTCCAGCCCTGGTTCCCGGAAATGTGCCTGCGGATCAATCACGCCTGGCAATAGCGTTAGCCCCGATGCTTCAACGATCTGCACCGCTTCCCCCCGATCATCAGGGGAGATTTCACCGCCAACTTGGGCGATCGTCTTGCCGCGAAGTGGACATCTCCGGTGGTAAACGTGCCGTCTGGCAGAAGAATCCGGGCTTGGCGAATGAGCAGGGAACTAGGTTGCGAAGTCATAGGTCAATTCAGGGTGAACAATTTCAGGGTGTCATCAGGTTTTGGAAGGCGATCGTGCAGGATGGCGCAGAATGAGTCAGGCTATCCTCCAAGCGAACCTCCAAATAAACCAGCCAGATAAACCAAAAAGCCAAAGCAACTATTCTCACCGATTAGAATGGAAAACATGAAATAACCTTGCATTTTATTAAATTCTCCACTAAGCAGATGCAGGTCTTGGCAGCTTGTGAGCAGAAACCCCTGATACGTCAGTCGTTCACGTAGCTTATAGAGACAATTTGTAGAAGAGGGCTATCAGGTGCATCCCGTCCGGTTGATCCTTTTACAACTTTCATGGACTATGATACTTTTCGTCCGCTTTATGCCATAACTAGGGTTTAGTCTTAACGAAAGTTCAGTCTTAGGCTCCAAGCTTGATTTTCTGCTTGAAACCTCTGCTTTAATATTGTGTTTTTAATATTGTGCTGAATTTCAGGCTGCATTGAACTGCTTTCTGCTCTGCATCGGATCACTTTTATCTCAGCATCCATGTCTCATCCTGATCCTAATCTTCCGCCTCATCTTCATTCCACCTCGCCTGATGATTCGGGTATTAGCCCCGCTTCAGATGCTTCGGAGCCGCTCAAAATGTCGTACAAGTCGAATCGCGCCGTACCGCCTCAAACTGAAAATGCCTGGGTGGAAGCCGCTAAAACGATCGGTCTTAGCTTAGTGTTGGCGTTAGGAATTCGGCATTTTGTCGCAGAGGCACGCTACATTCCCTCCGAATCAATGATTCCGACGCTGGAAGTTAACGATCGCCTGATCGTAGAGAAGATTAGCTACCGCTTTAATCCGCCTGGACGGGAAGACATTATCGTCTTTTGGCCCAACGATCGGCTACGGCAGCAAAACCCGGAACTTAAAGATGCCTTTATTAAGCGTGTGATTGGTTTGCCGGGAGAAAAGGTTGAAGTTAAGAACGGCACGGTTTTTATCAACGACCAGCCCCTCAAAGAAGAATATATTGCCGCAAAACCGGATTATCAGTGGGGTCCAGAAGTGGTGCCGCCAGATTCGTATTTGGTGCTGGGTGATAACCGCAACAACAGCTTTGATAGCCATTTCTGGGGCTATGTACCGCGTGCGAATATTATTGGTCGGGCAGTCTTTCGCTTCTGGCCCCCCAATCGGCTTGGCGATATTGACTCCGCACCGTATTATCAACCGGGGCAGGATCAGCCCTCTCCAAATCAACCTTCCCAAGATCAGCCCTCGGAACAGCCTGTTACCCCCTAGATCTTTCAAGCAAGGATCAAGGCAATGAAGCTTTTTAGCAATCCGGTCGGGAGGCTACTGTCTCGCTGAACCGATCCGCTATAGGATGGATCTGGTTTTAATCTTATTGAATAGAGCGAATCGGTGAGACAAATTCTTATGTTCCGCTATCGGTCATTAATTGCCCTTATTCTGGTTGCGATTACCAGCCTGCTCGTGAGCTGTGGCAACCCAACGCCAACGGCAAAAGCTCCGACTTATACTTCTGATCAAATTGCCCAGATTCAGCAGTACGCCACTCGGCTGCAAACCTTCCGCGATCGAATGCTAGAGCTGCCGCCCCTGGTTCAGCAAAAGCGATGGAACGATGTCGAATCGCTAATTCACGGTCCTCTGGGCGAAATCCGAGCTACGATGCTCCGTTTATCGCGCAATCTGCTGCCTTCTGAGCAGAAACAAGCAGAAGCAGCCGCCAAGGAAACGTTTGAACATCTAATTTTGATTGACGAAGCGGCTCAGGCACAGGACGGGATTAAAGCCTTGCGAAACTACAATGAGCTGTTGAAAGATTTTGACGCTTTTGTAGAGCGGATTCCTTCTTAGGAAGAGACGAGGCGATAGGGAGATGGGGAGCTAAGAGAATAAGATGTCGGGAGTGCAGCAGTGAAAGCAGGAAGAAGAGGCAAGGGTGAGGCGTGAGAACGTGAGCAGCTTTGAAATAAATTTGGAATCAGTAATTCGAGCGTTGCTTAAACTAAAAACTTCCTCAAACCTCCTTTGCCCTTTTGCCCCTGATCTCTTCACCCTTCCCTCATCTCCCTATCCCCTGATCTCCTCATTCTCCGGTAAAAAATGCACATCGCGATCGTTGGCTGTGGCGTGATCGGGGCGATGACTGCCTACGAACTCAGCGGCAATTCAGAATTCAGAATTACGGTGATCGATCGCCAGTTCCCGGTTCAAGGGGCGACGCAAGCTGCGCTGGGTGTGCTGATGGGGGCAATCAGTCAAAAAGTGAAAGGGCGTGCCTGGAATTTGCGGGAGGCCAGCCTGAAGCGATACGAAACGCTGGTTCCTGAATTAGAGGCAGCGACGGGTACAATAATTCCATTCAACCGTAAGGGCATTGTCAAGCTGTGTTTAGCCGATGAGGAGCAGCCTGACTGGGATAGCCTGATTGAAACGCGCCTATCGCAGGGGTGGCGGCTGGAGCGATGGGATTTAACCAAACTGCGGCAGCACTGTCCTCAGGTGACCAGCCCGCGTGTCGTGGGAGCAATTTATTCGCCGGACGATCGCCAGCTCGACCCCAAGACACTTACCCTGATGCTGATTGAAGCAGCTCAGCGGCGCGGCGTTCAGTTTTATTTTGAGACTCAGATTACAGGGTTTGCCTCGGATCAAACTTCATCGGGACTGTGTGCTTGCCACGCGATCGACACTCAGCAGGGCAGATTTGCAGTGGATGCGATCGTCGTCACGGCAGGATTAGGGTCAACGCCTGTTTTGCAGTCTCTCCAGCAGGTTCGATCGCCAGAAGTCGCGGGAGAGAAAGTGGTTGAAGTGCGCCCGGTGCTGGGGCAGGCGGTGCGAATGCGTTTGGCAGAGCCATTGGGAAATCCAAACTTTCAGCCCGTTGTTACCGGAAACGATATCCATTTGGTTCCGTTGGGCGATCGAGAATATTGGGTGGGTGCGACGGTTGAATTTTCCGCAGGTGCGAGTGAAATTTTGCCCGATGCCGATCGCCTGCAAAGGGTGCTAAGCGGGGCGATCGAGTTTTGTCCTGCCCTGGCAGCGGGCGTAACGGTGGAGCAGTGGTCGGGCTTGCGTCCGCGTCCCCATCAGCGTCCTGCTCCGGTGATTGAGCCAATGCCCGGCTACCAGAATGTGATTGTGGCAACCGGGCACTATCGCAATGGAGTTTTGCTGGCTCCGGCAACGGCTCAGAGTGTGCGATCGATGGTTGAAACAATTCGAGCTGTTGCCTCTTAAGGACGATACTCGACCCGTGCAGACAAACGCCGATTGCGAAGCTGATCGACCACCGCTTCAGCTCTTTCTCGATCCTCGTAGCCGCCTGCATTGATGAACGAACCTCTCCTGGAGCTTTGAACAGTTGCTGCTGCCTGCACCTGTCGAGCCGTTGCCAAATTGCTAGGGTCATCACCCGGAATCACTGCCACAAAAGGACCAACGGGCAAGCCGGAAGTGGGCGGCTGAACCGGGATAAAGGGTGGCTGAATGGGAACGAACCCGGAACAGGTTCCCGAAGCAAGGGCATTGTTCGTTTGAGGTCCGGCAATGCCATCCACAATCAGACCGCAACTGCGCTGAAACTGAGTCACGGCACTCACGGTTTCCGGTCCATAAACTCCGTCGACGCTAACGAAAAAGCCTTCTGACCTCAGTGCCTGCTGCAAAGTAAATACTCTTGCACCTTGCTCACCGGGAAACAGGGTGTTGTTAGGTAGCAGGGTTTGGGCGATCGATTGGGAAGAAGCTCCAACTACCGCAGTGAGTACCGCGATCGACAGCAATCCCTGACGTAGAAAGCTTGACATTCGCCGGGGGAGCCTCTTAAATTGCTTCAGTTTAGAAGATACGTTTGGGTCTTGATCAAAGGGAATCGAATGAGTCGTGAATTGCGGTTTCATGGGTTCCTCACTCACTGTTGATACGTGTTGTTGATAAGTAGGGTTGATACGGTCGTTAAGAAGGTGGGTTGAAATAGATTGAGACTCAAGCGAGTCTGGCAAAGGTTCGATCTGATCCATCGAGCCTTGCCTTTTTTCAATCATTTTTCCAGTTGGTTGAACAGAATCCCTATTTCTCAAGTGAAGTAGCGATCGTTTCAACCCTGGCTTAGAGCTTGCTGGAATCCGATCGGAAAAGGACAATTGCGAACCAGAAAAAACGGAAGTCAAGTGCGATTCGGATACCTTCAAGCATTGTTATATATTCTTTATCTTTACTCGAAATTTCGGTTACGACTAGCTGCTAAAGTGGAAGTTTGTGATAGTAAAAAACTTGCTTCTTCTAGATATGGTGTTTAAGTAGCCCTAAATACTGGGTAATTTACTCTACAAGTAGCGTTATTTATTTTTCTAAAAATTTCCTAATTTTGTCCTGACGATCGAGAGCGAAATTTCTAATCTTGCGATCGATTTGGTAGTGAGGCGAAATTGTCAGATTAAACTCTCTAAAAGTCCTATTGCTGAGTCGCCGCGATTGTTGCTGCTTTGCCTAATACCCATTTTGCCTGTCTGGGGGTCAAATCTCCTGGGCGTGAAATCAGAGCGGTTTGCACAAGTTAGAGACTCTTTTCAGAAGAAAGCCTTTTGCGAATCTCCTCAAACAAAGCAATCTATCCCCTACCATCCTTTGGCCCTTAAATAAGCACCCGCAAGGGTACTCTTGATTTCCCGGAATCTGTTTGTTTTACCTTGTTGCATTGTTGTGGAACAGCGACCGATTCAAACGTAATCCACTTCAACAATCACAAAGGTCATTCAAAATGAATACGATTTCCACTCAATATCCAACGCTGCAAATGGGTGCTCAAGGTGCGGCTGTAAAAACCCTTCAGCAGTTGCTTAATCAGCGAGTCAGCCGTGATTATATGGTTTCTGTAGACGGCATTTTTGGAGCGAAAACTGAGTCAGCCGTTAAAGCTTTTCAATATAGCAAGCTGCTTCGCAAGGATGGAATTGTTGGACCAAAAACCTGGCAAGCTCTGCAAACCAATATGCCTCCTGCAATGCCTGTAATTCGCCGGAGCAGCAAAGGTGAAGCGGTTGCGATCGCCCAAGTGCTGCTGAAGGAAGCCGGAATCTATAAAGGTGTAGTTGACAGCAACTTTGGACCTCAAACCGAAGTGGCAGTCCGGGCATTTCAAACGGCTCAGAGCCTCATCGTTGATGGCGTGATCGGCAACAAAACCTGGGCAGCCTTCAGTGGTCTTGCTGCTTATCTTGCCTTTGACTAATGCCAATTCATGCCTCATTTTTTATCTGAATCAACACCACCCAATTTGAATTAAAGGAATCTCATCATGACAACACTTCGCAGCACCGTTCTCCTTAAAAAAGGCTCTCAAGGCTCTGGTGTAAAACAGCTTCAGGCAATGCTGAATGTTTGGCTTGAAAGCAGCGAAATTTTTCCAGGGGCACTCCTAGTCGAAGACGGCATCTTTGGTTTGGCGACAGAAGGGATTATTAAATTTTTTCAGTGCCGTCATTTTCTGGAAATGGATGGCATTGTGGGCACTCAGATGATGGCATGCTTAAATCAGGGTGTATCCGGCTTGCCACTCCTGAAGCAGGGCAGCACGGGGGCGATCGTTCGCCGACTGCAACAGGTTCTGACGCTCTATGGCATCAACCTCGGTTCTGTAGATGGCATTTATGGCACAAAAACGCGGGCAGCCGTGACCCACTTCCAGAATGACCACCATATTTTTGACGTAAACGGTCATGCAACGGGTGAAGTCAACCTCAACACCTGGCGAAAATTGGCAGAAGAGCCTGTTGGCATGGCGTGCGGTCCACTTCGATCGTTTTCGTAATGTAAATTTCGTGTTGGGAATTGTGGCGTAATTTGATGGAATTTTCGTTCTTCCATCGGTCACCTGGGTTTATTGATCAAGTCTGCCTTTCAGGTTTACGGAACGTTCTGCTAATTTTTTTAGTCAGTACAAACCTAATTTATTCCCTCTTGCAAAAATCAGCATAAAAACAATGAGTTCTAGCATCAATACCCGCATCGGTTACATTGCCACCGTTCGTACTCAGGGAGATACGCTGCGCGTTCGATCGACTCCTAACGGTGAAATTGTGGATTATCTTTCCAATGGTTCTCTGACCTATACCACAGGAGAAGCGATCGCCGCCGCAGGACGCACCTGGGTTTCCTTGGGGGCAAAGCAGTGGGTTGCGTCTGATTTTCTGGTTCCCGCTCCTAATGCAAACGGCAAGGCAAAAGTAATCGCCATGCGGACATCAACGACCATGAGCGGCGGCTTAAGAATTTATCAGACTCATCTAGTTGACGGCAAAAATCAAATTATCAAAACGGTGCGTGCGGTTTCTGGTCGCGCCAATAAGCAAACTCCCTCTGATACGGCTGGCTCTCAAGCTCCGTTGCCCTTTGGTGTTTACACCTTTGATAAACCGGGAAGCGTTGAGTTTGCGCCCGGCGAGTTTGGTGGGGTGTGGTCTGCAGTGACTCCGACCTTTCAGACTCAGCGATCGGGCTTAGGAATTCATTATGATCCTTCGGCACTGAAGCAGGATGCTAACACGGGAACCGCAGGCTGTTTTGCAACGCCTACAATTGAAGAACGAGAAACCATGTCTCAATTTATTCGGACTTACAAACCCACTCATTTTGTTGTGTTTGAGGGGTAATAGGGCAATCTAAAACTTTGACCCAGGGCTTTCATCTCTCACGCATGACTTTTGCTCAGGACTCTCACTCAAGGCTTTTGCTGCGGTAATTTCTCTGCGGTTAAACTCTCTATT
Source organism: Cyanobacteria bacterium FACHB-502 (assembly GCA_014695325.1). Classification (GTDB taxonomy): domain Bacteria; phylum Cyanobacteriota; class Cyanobacteriia; order Elainellales; family Elainellaceae; genus Leptolyngbya_A. The sequence continues at coordinate 399,164 of JACJNZ010000048.1, forward strand.
TAGCTTTGCGATCGCACTCTTTATACCAGGCTGCGATCGTTTTGCTTTTTGCTGACTTTGCGCGTCGATCGTTACTGTTTTTGACAGCGATCGATCGGCTCAGTATGGATAGCAAAAACTTCGCTAATAACTCACAACTAACGACTAATGGCTCCTAACCAATAACCGATGAATCAATCACTCGTGGCGATCGCATCCGGCATTCATATCATTCGGCCTCTGGATATTGGTGTTTCCCACTCAATACCTGCAATTTTTAAGACTTGTAATTTTTTAAGACTTGTATTTTAAAACTTGTAATAGATAGAGATGCTCCAGGAATCTGAATGGCAGGAGGATCAGGTTTGGGAATATTCAGGGCAGAACGCTGAGCTGAATTATCAGTTTTTGTCCAGCCCACAATTCTGCGGTTGCTCATTCATGCTAAATACGGTCAAAGCGATTTCTAACTCTAGGTTATTCCTTCCTCATAAAAATTCTTGTTTCTGGAAAACAGGACTGATGGAACTGCACGTTGCTGCCGATGTCCTGATTGTCCTGGCTTACTTCCTGATCTCGATCGCCCTTTTTTACTTTGTTCGGCAGCGAAAAGATTTGCCTTTCAAACAGATATTCCTTCTGTTTGGGGCGTTTATTATCTTGTCTGGCACGACTCACTTTCTGGGAGTATGGACGCTGTGGCATCCGGCTTACTGGCTTTCTGGTTGCGTTAAGGCAATCGCGGCATTAGTTTCGGTACTGACTGCGATCGAACTTGTTTTCTTGATGCCGAAAGTGCTTGCCTTGCCCAGCCCCGCTAAACTTCAGCAGTTAAACGTAGAGCTACAGATTTCTCAGGCTCGATTTGCAGGCATTCTTGAGATTGCCAGCGATGCCATTATTTCGATCGATGCGAATCAGCGAATTACGCTGTTTAATCGAGCAGCCGAAAAGCTGTTTGGCTACACAGCAGCCGAAGCGTTAGGGCAACCACTGGATCTGCTGCTTCCCGATCGATTTGTAGCTTCGCACCATCAGCACATTAGCAGCTTTGAGAAACAAAATGGCACGACCCGATGCATAGGCGAACGCAGCGATATTTTGGGTCGTCGCAAAGATGGCAGTGAGTTTCCAGCAGAGGCTTCAATCTCTCAGTTAGAAGTGGCAGGAGAACAGGTTTTTACGGCATTTTTGCGCGACATTACCGCTGCCAAGCACCTCGAAGCGAGTCGCCTCCAATCCGAAGCAGAGTTACGAGAGAGTGAAGAACGCTGGAGATATGCGATCGAAGGCAATGGGGATGGACTTTGGGATTGGAACGCGCAAACCGATAAAGTCTTCTTTTCACGTCAATGGAAAATCATGCTGGGTTTCGCTGAGAACGAAATCGGCAACGATTTGAGTGAGTGGAACAGGCGATTGCACCCCGATGATAAGGCACAGGTATATGCTGCCTTTGAGAAGTATTTTTCGGGTGAAGTGCCGCAATACAGCAGCGAATATCGCGTTTTGTGCAAAGACGGTTCCTATAAATGGATTCTCGCTCGCGGCATGGTGATGAGCCGAGATCAGGCAGGAAAGCCGCTGCGAGTGATGGGAACCTACACCGATATTGGTGAACGAAAGCGAATTGAAGTTGCGCTCAAAGAAAGCGAACAATTTTTGCAGGACATTATTAATTCTGCGGCTGAAGCGATCTGGGTGGTTGAGCAATTAGAGGATGGAGGATATCAGCTCATTAGTATGAATCCATCGATCGAGACAGCCACGGGTATCCCGTCGCATCAATGGATAGGCAAACGAATCGATGAACTGTGGGACAGCAAAATAGCCGCCCAAATCTACTCTCGCTACCGTAAATGTATTCAGCAGAACGCAACCATTACCTATGAAGAAGAACTGCCCTTTGCGGATCGTCCTCGCTGGTTTTTGACTACCCTAACGCCCCTGCACAACCGAGGTTCAGGCCTACGGCTACTAGGAACCAGCATGGATATTAGCGATCGCAAACTGGCAGAAGTGGAACAAAAAGCACAGCAAGCTTTCCTGCGACAAGTCATTGATGCCGTTCCCAATAACATCTTTGTTAAAAACCGGGGAGGACGCATTTTAATTGTGAATCAGGCATCCGCAGATATCCACGGAACCACCGTTGAAGCGATGCTGGGCAAACGAGAAACCGACTTCAATCCCAATTTTTCAGTAGAACAGCTCAAAGAAATCCTGGCGGTGAATCATCAGGTGATGCAAACTCGGCAACCCTACACTTATCTTTCGCAGTCGATCGTGAATGCGAGGGGTGAAGCTTGCTGGCATCAAACGGTCATTAATCCTTTGGTAAATGTACACGGACGGGTGATAGGAATTGTGGGAGCTACCACAGATGTCACTGCCCGTAAACTCACTGAGCAAGCTCTGCAACAGGCAAAAGAAGCCGCAGAAGCCGCAAACAAAGCCAAGAGTGTCTTTCTGGCAAACATGAGCCACGAGCTGCGGACTCCACTCAATGTGATTTTGGGTTTTGCTCAGGTGATGTCTTTTGATGAGCGTCTCACCGCAGAACAACGCGAAAACCTGGGGCTAATTCGGCGGAGCGGCGATCATTTACTCAGTTTGATTAATGATGTTCTAGATTTGTCAAAAATTGAAGCTGGACACATCACGCTTAACGAAGACAGCGTTGACTTAATTGATTTACTGCAATCCCTCAAGGAAATGCTTCGCCAGCGGGCAGAAACGAAAGGATTGGGGCTGTACCTTGAACTCGCTTCAAACTTGCCTCGATATGGGACGATCGACGCAAACAAGCTGCGGCAAGTGCTGATCAATCTCTTGGGAAATGCGATCAAGTTCACAACGCAGGGTCATGTGACCTTACGAGTCACCGTTAAGGAGCGCAGAAATGACTCCCATCTGTCGATTGCTTCGCAGTTCCCCAACGAGGTAATTGTGCTTCAGTTTGAAGTCGTTGATACAGGCATTGGCATTGCTGATGATGATCTAGAGCAAATTTTCAGTGCTTTTGTGCAGACGCAAGCCGGAAGGACTTCGCCCGATGGAACAGGATTAGGATTGACCATCAGCCGCAAGTTTGTACAAATTATGGGCGGAGAGATCACCGTGCAAAGCACTGTGGGACAGGGCAGCACGTTTGTCTTTTCGCTTCCTGTTACTGTAGCGCGATCGGCTGATGTGCCAGTAGCGGCTTTCACAGGTCGCGTGAGTCGATTAGCTCCCAATCAACCTGTGTACCGTATCCTTGTGGTTGATGACCAACCAGAAAACCGAATATTGCTAGTCAGGATACTTACTCAGATTGGGTTAGAAGTTCGAGAAGCTTCTAATGGACAAGAAGCTGTGGCTCAGTGGCAGCAATGGCATCCCCACTTAATCTATATGGACGTCCGAATGCCGCTACTCAACGGCTACGAAGCAACTCAGCAAATCCGCGCTACCCCAGGCGGTGAAGTTCCAGTGATTATTGCGCTGACGGCTCAGGCATCCAGAGGCGATCGCACCTTAGCTTTAGCTGCGGGTTGTAATGATTATTTGACAAAGCCATTTCAGGAAGAGGCGCTATTTCGCAAAATGGCAGAATATTTGGGAGTGAAATATGTTTATGCAAACAGTGAAGTAGCCGCATCGGGTGAGGAATTGCTCAATCCTTCTATCAATTTGCAGGCGTCTGACCTGCTAGCGATGCCACCTATATGGATTACAGCCCTTCGTCAAGCAGCCCGCCTCTGCGACGACAGCGCAATAGAGCAGCTCATTCAACAAATTCCGGCGGAACAGGAATTTCTAATTCAGGGATTGCGTCAGCTGGCGCAAAACTACAGCTTTAAACAAATTGTTGTTTTAACTTCGCCAGAAACTTCAAATGACCATGCTTAGAGTACGCACATCGGAAGAAAGCAATACGACTCAAGTCAGGACTCACCCTGCCACGCTCCTGATTGTGGATGACCATCTTGATAATGTGCGTTCTCTTGCCCTGTTACTGAGTGAATCAGGATATTCTGTCAGGAAAGCTACGAGTGGCGAAATGGCACTGGAAACGATCGGGGTTGCTCCTCCTGATTTAGTGCTTTTAGATATCCGTATGTCGGAAATGAACGGCTACGAAGTGTGTGAACGACTCAAAGCCAATTCCGCAACCGACAGCATTCCAGTCATTTTCTTGAGCGCTTCAAACGATACAGAGGATAAAGTTCGTGCCTTTGCCGTAGGTGGGGCCGACTATGTGACTAAACCGTTTCAAGCCGAAGAAGTATTAGCGCGAGTTCAGCATCAAATTACGATCCTGCGGCAACGGCAGTTGCTCGTTGAGCAAAATCATCAACTGCGACAAACTGAAGCTGCCCTCCAGCAGGTCAACCTGGAACTGAAACGCATTGCCAACATCGACAGTCTCACCCAGATTGCCAATCGCCGCTGCTTTGATGAAATGCTTGACCAAGAGTGGAAACGGCTCAGACGCGAACAGCAGCCTCTGGCACTGGTTCTTTGCGATATTGATCATTTCAAACTTTATAACGATCGCTATGGGCATCTCGCAGGGGATGCCTGTCTACAGCAGGTCGCAAAGGTAATTTCTGATTGTATTAAGCGTCCTGCGGATATCGCTGCTCGCTACGGCGGCGAAGAGTTTGCCGTGATCTTGCCTAATACGAGTGAAGAGGGAGCGGTCAAAGTTGTGAATGCTATTCAAGATAGCCTGCAACGTTTACAGATTCCTCATGCGGCTTCGGCGATCGCTCACTATGTAACGCTGAGTGCCGGGGTTGTATGCTCGACTCCGTCGCGCAATTTATCAACCCAAAAGCTCATTGCAGAAGCGGATGCTGCACTGTATCAGGCAAAACAAAGGCGCAATACCTGGTCACTATCCGTTATCTGAACCTTTTTTGTCGGCTCAGTTTTTTTAATCAGAGAAATTGAGTTTTTTGAAAAATTTGGTAATATTGCGGCGGCCTGCCTCTACCGTTGGGCAGAATAGGAATTGTAGAGAGGGCTACATTTTGCTCTGTTAGAAGACTAGAGTTAGAGAGCTGAAGTTAGCCCAACCATTCTCCTCAAAAACGCTTCCGATTCCTTTATTTCTTCTAATATCTCTTCCAGAGTAAGGCGGGCAATTAAGATGGTTCAAAGTATTAATCCTGTAAGCTTGAGCGCGATCGAGATCGATCGACTGGCAGAAGACCTGAATCGAGACGGAGTTTGCGTTATTCGCGGATTGTTCGATCGAAGCTTGATTGAAACCTGGGCAGCGGCGTTTGATGCGCTATTTCAAGAGCGGCAGCAGCGAGTGGACGGGTTAGCTCCCCGAGGAAAATCGCGCTGGTACACGACATTGCCTTGGGTGGCTCCCTTTGCTGACCCTAAGGTATTCGCCAATCCGACGATTTTGGGTGTACTCAACCGCGTGTTTTTTCAGGAATACAGGCTGGTTCAGCTTGCGGCAGACATTCCCTTTCAAGGAGCAGAGTATCAGGACATTCACCGCGATTTTAATCCGCTGTTTACTGATCAAATCGTCACGCCCCTTTATGCCCTGGCAGTCAATTTTCCCCTGGTGGAAGTGACGGCAGAAAATGGTCCGTTTGAGATGGCGCGGGGTACGCACCGGATGTCGCGGGAAGAGGGACTGGTCAAGGTGCGGGCGGGCGAAATTCCAATGGAGCAATTTTATATGCAGCCCGGTGATGTGATGATTCGATCGCCCTTGGCTCTGCACCGGGGCACACCCAACATCACGCCGCAGCCGCGTCCGCTGATTGTCATGGGCTATGTGATGCACTGGCTTCACACCCACAAGGTAGATTTAACGCTGCAAACGGATTACTACAATAGTCTTTCACCTGAGCTTCGGCAGTTGCTCCGCTGTCAAACGGTCGAAAAGCTGCCCGCTCAGGCAACCGAGACTTATGTGAAATTCGAGTATTAAATGGCAGCGCAAACTTACACAAATCCCGTTTATCCTGATTATTTTGCTGATCCGTTTGTTTGGCAGCATCAGGGGGTCTACTACGCAATCGGCACGGGTCCGGCAGAAGCGGCAGGGCAGGTGGAGGACCGTCATCAACGACGCGTTTTTCCCCTGCTGCGATCGCATGACTTGATTCGCTGGGAGTTTGCCGGAAATGCGTTGCAGCGTCCAGACCCAGCACTGGGGGATAATTTCTGGGCCCCGGAAGTTGCATACTGCGATGGCACGTTTTACCTGTATTACTCAGTGGGGCATGAGGACAAACGCCATCAGTTGCGCGTAGCGACCAGTTCTAACCCGCTGGGTCCATATCAGGATGCAGGTCAGCCGCTAGTTGATCCAGAAGCCTGTGCATTTGCGATCGATCCCAGCCCGTTTCAGGACGATGATGGGCAATGGTATTTGTTCTACGCTCAAGATTTTCTGGATACAGAAGATGGTGTTCGGGCGGGAACTGCTCTGGTTGTCGATCGCCTGATCAGCATGACTCAATTGGCTGGGGAAGCAAAGGTAGTGCTGCGTGCCCGTCAGGACTGGCAGCGATTTTTAGCCGATCGCCCGATGTATGGCGGCATTTATGATTGGCACACGCTGGAAGGCCCGTGCGTTCGTAAATACGGCGGTCAATACTACTGCTTTTACAGCGGTGGACGGTGGGAAACAGACAGCTACGGAGTCGATTATGGCGTTGCCGAGCAGGTGATGGGGCCCTACTCGGATGTGGGCAATGCGGCAGGACCGCGAGTGCTGCGATCGGTTCCGGGGTCGGTGCTGGGTCCAGGTCATAACTCGATCGCCGTCAGCCCAGACGGTCAGGCAGAATACATTGTCTACCATGCCTGGGATACGAAGATGGAAGCGCGTCGGATGTGTATTGATCTGCTGCACTGGACGCCGGACGGTCCGCGCTGTCAAGGTCCGACCTGGACTCCCCAAAGCCTTTAAACCGATTGCCCTCCTTCTTACTCCAGAAACCGAATCACCCGCACCTGGAGATCTGGCTGTTCGGTCTGCTGATAATGAGCCGCCTGCTGCTCGATCTGCTGAAGTTGTCGCAGTGCTAGACTGCAGGGCATTCCATATTTTGCCTGCACCCGATCGCTGGCAATTTTTAGAGCGGTGCGCGATCGTTCGACAAACTCCTCCAGGCGGTAAGATTGGGCAGGAATAAAGTAGTCTTTGACGATCAGCGAAGGCGAGTAGCAAACTTCATGAGTGCCATCGGGCCACTGGACTTCAAAGCGAATTTCAGGCATGGGAGTTTCCTTATCAGGTTTCAACGTTCCGCAGCATTGGGGAATTTAGGGGGCAGTGTAAAATCTCTGTTGCTGCTCAAACATTTTCAATCAATTAAAACTAGCAGAACGCATGATTGAACTCAGTAACGCTTGATAATGATCTAAGTGCATCATCGCAGATGTTTTCCAGGAATAGGTCTCAACCACCGATCGGCTATTTTGCCTCAGAGCCTGAGAAACATCGGGCTGAATACTTTTAAGCATTGCTTGAGCGATCGAGGCTGGATGATCAGGAGCGGCGAAAAGAGTTTGCTGAGAATTGAGAAATTCAGTGAAGGGGGCATGATCGGAAACGATCGTCGGTAAGCCGCTTGCTAACGCTTCGAGAACGACAAGTCCCCAACCTTCTTTGACAGACGGAAAGACAAACGCATCAGCACAGCGATAAAGGCAGGGAAGATGCTCGTCTGCAATTACACCCGGCAGTAGAATCGATCGATCGAGTTCAAGCTCCAGTTCGTGAACCAGTGCGAAAAACTCGTCTCGGTAGGACTGGTAATCAAATAACGTTGCGCCGCCTGCAATCACAAGCTGTGCTTTGGGAAGCGATTTCTGAACCCGGGCAAAGGCTTTAACGAGTTGCAGCGTATTCTTGCGTGGTTCAATGCCGCCGACTGTCAGGAATACCGGATGTCCGGTGATTTGAAGCTGTTGCTTAAGCTGAAGATCCTGAGCCGAGGATACCGGGGTGAATCGATCGCAGTTTACGCCGTTGATCACTCTGGGCGCGTGAATTCCATACTGCTGGAGAAGCTGCTGCTGCCAGTAATCGCTCACGCAAAAACACAAATCCGGTTCACGAATCGATCGTTCCTGGCAATGCTGAAGATAAGGACTGTTGTAATCTTCGATATGGTGAACGGTACGCACAAACGAATGCACAAACCCACGTTGACGTAACGCTGCTAAGGCATTTGCGCTAATGCAATCCTGAGCATGAAAAATGTCGTAATTCTCAGACTGAAGATGATGCTCCAGGAAATCAACAAACTCCTGAATCCGCTGCTGAATCAGGCGATCGATCTCCGGCGGGGCGGTTCCTGCTGGAACAGGCTGATAGCGGCAAGCCAGCGATCGAGGCGATGCAGTTCCTCCTACAAAGTAATCAAAACCCCGCCCGTCTTTATCCAGCGCATACACGCAAAGCTGATGCCCTTGCTGATGCAGTGCTTCTGCCAGTTCGAGCGTGTGAATCACGCTGCCTCTGGGCTTAGTGGAATAGGTGAACAGGGCAATTCGCATTGTGGATCGGGCAGGAACGTGGATCAAGCAGGAACAGCAGGGGTGAAACCTGTAAGCGGCTGCTTCTGCAAATTCCAGAAACAGATGGAATCTTGCTGCAATCGAAGCACCAGCTCGGACGTGCAGTTCACTTCGCCAATCGGTTCACAGATGAGCTGACGATCGCGAAACATTGCCTGAACCGTTGCGACATGATCAGAATCAATGCTCAACAGAAAGCCGTAGCTGGGAAACGCCGTTAGCCATTGATCGAGCGAGACACCTGCTGGGCAGGGAATGGCGTCCAGGTTCAGAACTGCCCCACAAGCGGAAGTTTCGAGCAGCATGAGGGTTGTGCCAATCACGCCGCCCATACTAATGTCCTTTCCGGCACGGCAAAGCCTTTTCTCTGCCAGATCGGGCAACAGAGCCAGATCTTCCTGCAAGCGCACTGGATCAGCCTTGGTCGCGGCATTCCAGAAGGCAAATTCAGGGTGCATCTGCCCGTCGAAATTGACTGCCATTAAAAGCTGCTGACCGGGCTGAGCATCAAAGCTTGTCATCAGACGTTCTGCCCGTCCTAAAATCGAGACAGAAAGCGCATTATAAGGACTATGGCAGTTGGTGTGTCCGCCCACGATCGGCACATCATATGCTTGAGCAGCTGCCTGCATTCCTGCCCAGATTTGCTGCGATTGTTCAACCGACTGGCTCCAGAGCGCATCGACCAAGGCGATCGGCCGACCCCCCATCGCATAGATATCGCTCACGTTGACCATCACCGCAGACCAGCCTGCAAACCAGGGGTCCTGCTCGACAAAAAATGGCATCATTCCCTCGCTTGCCAGCAGCAAATAAGCTTCCCCATCGGGAATCGCGGCGCAGTCATCGCCCAGCAGCACCTCTGCATCAAGCCAGTTAGGGGTTTGACGCAGAAAGTGGGCGGCAGTCTGAATATCTTGCTTGTGCAAAACGCCGATCGATTCTTGCAGCTTGGTAACGAGGGTAGACAGCATCAGGACGCTTCTCTTGCTTGAAAGGGGAGGACGGGACGGGGTTCGATTGCCGAGGAAAACTGCGAAGCAACCGTAGGAGGATAATAATTCAAATCCGCCTGCATCAGGTGATGGGGACGATCGCAAATTGTAATTTCTTCCAAGGATTCCCAGTGAAGCCGCTGGAAAAACCGCACGTTTTGAAGCTGAACCGTCGCCAGAAATCGCTCGCAACCCCAGGTGTTGGCTGTTGTGACTGCCTTGTGAATTAATCCTTTGCCGATCTGCCAGCCTTTGCGATAGTTGCAGTGTGTTCCCAGTCGTCCGCCGTACCAGAAGCCAGGTTGGGTTTCATAGATTCGCACCACCCCGACGATCGGATTCCGTTCATTTTCCAAGCCTTCCTGCAAATGCACAGCCACGATCGGATAGGCAGTCTGATCGATTTCATCCAGGTCGCTGTCCTGAAAAAGCCGCTGTTCGTCTACAAAAATCGAATGGCGCAGGGCAAAATAGGCTGCAATTTCATCAGGCGTTGTTGCAAGCTTGAACTGATATCGATTCATATTTGCTGAACCTGAGTGATGCGTGATTTCGGGAAAACTTCAAACTCTTTAAGAGAAGGTACGTCTAAACCTCATACGTCGAAAGCGCAGAACAAGCCCCACACTTCGCACACCCCGCCTTCATCTCTGCCGAGCGCAGCCCGGATTGCTTCAGCATTGCGCCGACTCGCTCGTAAAGCGTCTGCATAAATTCACTTTGAGGAGCCGGATGATTTGCCAGAGGCGTTCCCGTAATTGGTACAAAAGGCACAACAAAGGGATAAACGCCGATCTGAATCAATCGATCGCACATCTCCAAAAGTGTCTCTAAGCTATCTCCCAAACCTGCTAGTAAATAAGTGCTAACCTGTCCCCAGCCAAATACCTGAACCGCTGTCCCAAACGCATCAAAATAATGGGCTAAAGGCACAGATGCTTTTCCCGGCATAATTCGCGATCGAATCTCTGGATCAGCGGCTTCCAGGTGCATTCCTAAATTTTCAACGCCTGCATTTTTGAGGCGATCGAACCAGGCAAAATCGTCGGGCGGCTCGCACTGGGCCTGGATCGGTAAGTTTACCCTGGCTTTGATGGCTCTGGCGCATTCAGTCAGGTAGGCTGCGCCGCGATCGGGCGTATTGGGCGTTCCAGTGGTCATTACCATTTGCTTGATACCGTCTAGCCGCACGGCTGCTTCTGCGACCTCTGCAAGCTGCGCTGGCGTTTTGCGAGCGATCGTTCTGCCTGCTTCGAGCGATTGCCCGATCGCACAAAATTGACAGGACGTTGCAGCATCGCTGTAGCGCATACAAGTTTGTAGCACGGTAGTTGCTAGCACATCTCGACTGTGAAGCAGCGCAATCTTCCAGTAGGGAATGCCCTCTGCCGTGGTCAGACCATAGAACTGGGGCTGTTGCGGAAATTGAATCGGAGCGATCGGTTCTCCCTGACGTTCTAACAGCATTTCGGCTACTTTGCCGTTTTCCGTCAGGGCAATTGTGCCATCCACTCTCACGCTGTAGGGTGACTGTGCTGCCGGACTGTTGAAGATCGGAACCATTACCGTTGTGCCATCCACCGTCACAGCTTTATGATCCGACGGGCCTGCCCCACCCTGACGACCCGATGCACCCACATCCGAATCGACTAGCTTCAGACCATAGGACTGAAGTTCAGTAATCAGCGTTTGCTTATTCATAGTGAGAATGATGAGTGAATGATCGGGCAAATCAGGTGTCGATTGCTAAAGGCGTTTCGGATGATGCCCAAGAAGACGGGAAAACTGATTGAGAAGATGAATCAGAAGATACTGCGTTTAACATTGTCCTTGCCTCAGGATTCATCTGCAATTGCAGCAAATCAGGACGGGCATAGTGACCGACCGAATCCATCATGCGCTTGCGCTTGGTGATCAGCGAGAAGTCGAGATCGGCAACGATCATGCCCTCGCCTTCGGTAATGGGCGGACAGAGATGATTGCCTTCGGGACCAATAATGGCAGTATTACAGCCGCCGCTCAGCACCCGCTGAAGCTTTTCATCAGTGGTAATTTGTCCGACCTGTTCCGGCGAGAGCCAACCTGTTGAATTAATCACAAAACAGCCTGACTCCAGCGCATGATGGCGAATCGTAACCTCAATCTGATCAGTAAAAATCTGCCCTACCAGGGAACCAGGAAACTGGGCGCAGTGAATCTGCTCATGCTGTGTCATCAGCGCGAAGCGAGCCAGGGGATTGTAATGCTCCCAACAGGCAAGCGCGCCAATCCGCCCTACCGCAGAATCGATCGCCTTCAGCCCTGATCCATCTCCCTGCCCCCAAACCATGCGCTCGTGATAAGTCGGCGTGATCTTGCGTCGCTTAAGCAGCAGGGTTCCATCTGCATCGAAAATGAGCTGTGTGTTATAGAGGGAGCCATGATCGCGCTCATTCACACCTAGCACCACAACCATGCCATAGGAACGCGCCGCACGGCTTACGGCATCGGTGACAGGTCCGGGAACGGTTACAGCTTCTTCGTAGAGCCGCATGTGTTCCTTGCCCATTAGAACCGGGGGCTGCACAAACGAGAAGTAGGGATAGTAGGGAATGAACGTTTCTGGGAAAACGACAATCTGTGCCCCTTCTTTTGCAGCCTGGGCGATCGACTGCAACACTTTCTCAGTTGTACCATCCCGGTTAAACAGCACCGGACTGATCTGGACTGCTGCGGCGCGAACCGTGCGTGAGTAATCCATAGAATCACAAATTGCGGATGCAAACGGTGGGGAAATTTAGCCCAGTTTGTCCTGAATCCGAACTGGAGATTAAACCGTCCAGGTATCGAGGATAAAAGCGTTGTCTTTGCGGTGCATCAAAATGATGTCTAATACATCAAGCGGATTAATCGGGCGAATGCCGGGAATCAGTGAGGGTTCGCCGTGTCCGTACAGGGCTTGCAGCGCAAAACGGCAGGCATAGACTTTACCCCCTTCTGCCATGAACTTGCTGAGCTGATCGTTGAAATTTTGGTGTCCGGGGAAAGCAGAATCGCCCAACTTCGGGAAGCCGCGCTGCACACCGAGGGTCACGCCCGGACCATAAAGCAGCACCGATGTTTCAAAGCCTTTTCGCAGCAGACGAGTTGCTTGCAGCAGATTCACGAACCCGATCGATCCTTCAAAGGCGACAGTGTGAAATGTTACCAGTGCTTTCTCACCCGGTTCTGCTTTGACATCAGGAAATACTTTCTCTTCATAATCGACAAAGAAATCACCAACTTGATGGGCGGGGGCTGTTACTTCAGGCATACCATTTTCCTTTGTGGATTGGTTTGTGAATTGGATCGACGTGTTGTCAGATTACGAGGTTGCTCACACAATATTTTGTATCTTTAATTACAGAGCGTCAAGATTTGGCGATAGGGTCAGGTGCGCGATCGAGGGTGGGGGAAGAATGCTGCGATCGGGGGTTAGAACCTGTTTAAATCGATAGGTCATTGAGATTGTGCGATTAAAACGAACTCTGTCTCCCCTCTACGAACCCAACAAAAACTCATTCACCACGCTCCAATCCTGCGCCACGACCACTCGTTTACGAGCCACCATATAGTCCGCTAAATACGTCGCATCTCGCGCAATTCCTGAAAATCGCCCAGAGCCCCAGGTATAAAGCCAGGGCAGCCCCAGAAAATACAGTCCCCAAACGCCAGTCACGCCGCGATCGTGTCCCGGATAGCCCTTTCCATCAAACACAGGCACTTCGATCCAGCTAAAGTCCGACTGATATCCTGTACACCAGATTATCGTGCGGATATTTTCTTGCTCGTAGTCGATCGCCAATGAATTCTCGATGGGTTCCCAAACCGGATGATAGGGAGGCTCGATCGGCGCATCGATTTGATTCTTTTCGATAAACGTATCAATTGTTTTTTTGATGCTTTCGGCGACGGCATCTGCCTGATCCAGATTGTGTTTCAGGTCGTTTTGAAACTGGAGCTGGGTTCCTTCAGCTGCTTTCAATTTACCGTGCAGTTTCATGCCTTCTCGCGCAAACTGGCGCAGGTCAATCTCGCGTCCGCCGTCTCTGCCTGTCACATAATGATTGGCTTTTGCCCGCACTTTCTCTTTTTGCGGATGCTGATCGATCGGCAAATCGTAATAACCCATTTGATCAAGCCAATCTACTACATCTTTGCCGCGATATCGACGAGGCGATCGAGGCGCACCGCCCACGCACAAATGCACCTGTCTCCCTGCAAGATGCAGATCCTCTGCAATTTGACAGCCCGATTGTCCAGTGCCCACCACCAGCACCGCTCCATCCGGCAAAGATTCGGAATTTCTGTACTCAGAAGAATGGATCTGATGCAGCGCAGGCAGACATTCGGCAAGACGCGGAATGCGAGGTACATGGTAGCCGCCGATCGCTACAACGACCTGATCTGCCGTAAAGTCTCCGATCGAAGTTGTGACTTCAAACTGTTGCGCTTCATTTCTGCAAAGTTTTAGCACTTCTACGCCTTCTTTGAGCGGTGGTTCAAATGAGGCGGCATAGCGTTCGATGTAGCACACAATTTCTTCTTTTTGCATGAAGCCCTGCGGGTCATTGCCGGGATAGGGAAAACCGGGAAGCTGGCACTGCCAGTTCGGAGTGACCAGGCAAAAACTGTCCCATCGCTTTTCGCGCCATGCGTAGCCAATCTGGTTTTTCTCAAAAACGATGTGGTCAATGCCGCGTTCTTTCAGGCAATAGCTCATCGACAGACCCGCCTGTCCGCCGCCGACAATAATAGCTGAGTAGTGATTGCTCATAGCTGCTGAGGTGAAATGGGTGATGGGGAAATGAATACAGCGTTTACAGTCTATTGATAAACAAAGGGATGGGAGGGCGAAGTTCCACACCGGGAAACCTCTGCATCCCATTTAAGTCCTTGAAGAAGTTGCTGTAGATAAACTTACTGTCAGCCTAGATTTTTTATCTATGAAGTCTTTGTATTCTCAGATACGAAATTCCCAAGTCTATTGATATTGGTAGGTGCAGCTCGACAAACTAAATCCAGCCCTGCTCGATCGCTTTATAAACTGCCTGATAACGAGTCTTGGCTTTGAGCTTGGTAAGAACGTTGTTGAGATGAAATTTGACGGTGCTTTCGCTAATAACAAGCTGATCGGCAATATCTCGATCGCGGTGCCCCTGAGTCAGGAGCCGTAGGATTTCCAGTTCTCGATCGGACAAGGCAACTGCTGGAATCCCCCAAGTCTGTCCCTGCATAACGGCTTCAACCGCCTGCCGAAACTGCTCTGGCTGAAGAGAAAAATCAACCCTTGCCCGGATGTCGGGGGGATGCGATCGCGATCCGCGGACCCAAATTACTTTTCGAGTGGGGGAAATTGCCTGAATCTCATCGGTGAGGAGTGGCGCGTCCTGATCATCGCACAGTGTTAAACCTGCGGTGGTTGCCAGATGGGTGAATGCCAGTTGCAGCACAGGCGACGTACACAGCACTTGCAGTTTCAGCTCCGAGCGCGCCTGAGCATAAGGAATATTTAACGTAATTTGGGTGGCACGCTGATCGGAGGTAGGCTGGGTTTGCAGAATACCGCCCAACCCGGTAACGAGGGGATGAATTTCGGCAAGGGCGATCGAAATCGAGATCTCAGGATCGGTGCCAGGGTCGGCGGGCACAGTAGGAATAGGAACAGGAATAGGAACGGTTGCTTCGCAGTTTCCTGAAGGGGTAATCGCTTCCAGGGCAACGGTGGTGTCACTGTAGATCAAACGAGCATAGGTACAGCCCAGATGGCTCAAAACCTCAGCCGTTTTTAACACTAGATAACTTCTGGAAGTGGATAGGGGCTGCTCGGTTCCCAGCAGCGTTAATCGGGAGTTTTTGAGGATTTCGGCTAGCTGATCAGACAGGGCAAGCGGACGCATCGGCTGAGCTGCTAACTGCCAGCGTTGCTTCTCCTTCTGGTACTGAATTGCAGTATCTAAGGCTATCGTCACGATCGTGCAGAGGGTTTGCAGCACTTCCAGAAATTCGGGTTCGAGTGGGTGATGACTGAACATTGCCAGCACCCCGATCACTCGATTGCCGATCGCGAGCGGATATCCAGCAAAGCCGCGAATTTGATTAGCAACCGCCCATTCCCGATTACCGACCCACGGCTCCGCAGGTAAATTGTTGCTCAGGAAGGACACTCGGTTTTGCGCGATCTTGCCAACTTTGTAGGCTCCCATTGGAACTCGCCCAAAAAAGCCATCGGTGCGCGTGTACATTCCTGCTGATGCCACCAGTCGCAGCATGGTTTGATCGGGTTCCAGCAACCAGATTCGTGCAAAGGCACAGCGAAACCGATCGACTAATCCCTGAGCCACACAACAGGCGATCGGCTCTGGCTCCAGGCATCCAGAAAAGGACTGAGCAATTTCGTTGGCTTGCTGCAAGTCCAACAGAACTCGTGTGGAGTCCAGCAGACCGCCTGATAGGCTTGCCATAGTGTGAAAAGCAAGTAGTGAACCCATCATCTCCCATTGAGGCGCAGTTTCCCGTCTACCTCTGTATCCGCGATCACAGAATGCCTGCTTCTGGCCGAAAACAATTCGCCCGTCTTTAGAGAGGTGATTCAGCCGCTCACCCATGCCTACGATGAAAGCTGCACTAGATCGCCAGGGAGCAACGATGCAAACTCAACCACATACCACCATGCCCACCCGACCGCTCGGTGACTCTGACCTTCATATTACCCCGATTGGCTATGGAGCTTGGGCGATCGGTGGTGGAGATTGGCAATTTGGCTGGGGTCATCAGGAAGACCAGGACTCGATCGCTGCAATTCATCGGGCACTCGATCTGGGCATGAACTGGATTGATACTGCCGCGATTTACGGCCTGGGACATTCTGAGGAAATTGTGGGGAAGGTGCTGAAAGAGCGATCCCGCAGGGCTGCGGGCATCGGTGCCCGGTCGGAGCGTCCCTATGTGTTCACCAAATGTTCGATGATCTGGAACGAAGCGCGTGAAATTAGCCGCAGCTTAAAAGCTGATTCCCTTCGCCGCGAATTGGAAGCTAGCCTGCGCCGCCTCCAGGTAGAAACGATCGATCTCTATCAGATTCACTGGCCCAATCCAGACTCAGACATCGAGGAAGGCTGGAGTACACTGGCAAAGTTTAAAGAAGAGGGAAAAGTCCGCTACATTGGCGTTTCAAACTTTAGTGTGGAACAGATGCGCCGCGCTCAGGCGATCGCCCCCATTACCTCGCTTCAGCCGCCCTACTCGCTGGTAAAACCTGGTGTGGAGCAGGAAATTTTACCGTTCTGCCAGCAAAATAATATTGGCGTAATCGTTTACTCGCCGATGCAGTCTGGCTTGCTGACCGGAGCCATGACCCTAGAGCGCATCGCTAATCTGGCAGACGACGACTGGCGCAAGAGTAGCTCTGAATTTCAGGAACCACGCCTGTCTCGTAACCTAAAACTGGTTGAACTTCTGCGGCAAGTTGGACAGTCTCATGGCCGATCGCCCGGAGAAGTTGCCATCGCCTGGACGCTTCGCCACCCCGCTGTCACTGCTGCGATCGTGGGAGGACGGAGCGGAAAGCAGGTTGAGGGCATTATTAGCGCGGCTCAATTTCGCCTGACCGAGGAAGAACTCCGTCAAATTGATGGCTTTCTGCGGGAAAATCCTTAAGTCGATAGATTAATCATCTAGCTCAATTGCTGAGTTCGTGCGGATAGCGATCGAGCCAGGCTTGTTGGATGCCTAAGGATTGCAGCAAATCAGCAGTAGAGAAGTATCCCTCCTGGAGAATGACGCGAATCCTCCAGGGAGGGTTGAAGGCAAGTTCTGGATTTTGAAAAATGAGTGCTCAGAATTTTTCTGATGATAAGAAACTTGTGCAAATCCATCAGAAAATTCAGATTTTATCGATTGAAATTGTGCCTTGAACTGCCTCTCTACCCCAACCGTGCTAAGGTTTAAGTTGATATCGGTTTTGATGGGGAGCAGCCATCAAACGTAAGGGGGAAAGTTTGGTGCAAATCCAACGCTGTCCCGCAACTGTGATGAGACGGTGATGCAATGAAGTGTCTCTGAGTCAGGATGCCCGCCGATTGACTTCATGACCCTATCTGCGAGGTACAGATTGTGTTTCAAGCGTTTATGTTGCAAGAGTTTGTGCTTCAAAAATTCTCAAGCTTTGGGCCGAGAATGTCCCATTGCTTAAAGCGATCGCCCACAAGCTAACAGCAGACATTCTGAGGATACTTTGAGCAGCGGCTCAACAGATGCTTACCAGATACTTATCAAAGTGTCACGATGTTGATTCGCTATGAACCGATGCTGAGCCTGATTCTGTTGACTGTAGAGTTTCGATACAAACGATCAGTTTTATTTCCTTCAGTCCTATCCTGATGCTCAAGAATTCTGCATGAGTGTTTATACAATACGGCAACCAATGCGGCAACAGGCTGCGATCGTCCTGCTCTTGCAATAAGTGCTCGCTGTAAGGAGATGTTTTGGGAACAAACCGTTGGGTAACAAGCCGGAAAAATACAGCTCTGGAAACAATGCAGATCTAGAACATCGAACGACGACTAACTTGAAAAATTGACCTGAAAATTATTCTTAATCATGATGCAAAACACTTTATTTGTCTGTGTTCTCTGCCGTTCTTCTCAATTAGAAACAAACCAATTAAGTCCAGGTCAAATCCTGTTCGATCGCTTAAAAGAAGAACTGGCAAATTGTGACTGGAACGAGGCAATTTGCCTTCAACCTGTACGCTGTATGGGGGCTTGCAGCCGTTCCTGTGTTGTGGCACTGGCTGCTCCCAATAAGCTCACTTTTATTTTGAGTGAACTGTCTGCGCTCGAATCTGTTGCTGAACTGCTGCAATTTAGCCAACAGTATTCAGATAGCGCAAGCGGTAAGGTTCCCTATCGAGAACGTCCGGCTGCTGTGAAGCAAGGTATTCATGCAGTTTTGCCGCCGCTGCCCGTTTTACCGCAAGCGATCGATCTAACCTCTTAGAAGCCTAACTTCTAAGAAGCCGTAGACCACTCAGGGTCACGAGAACAGTTGATCCTTCGTGTCCAATCACGCCCAATGGCAGTGTAATATCGCCGACAAAATTGGCGGTAATGAGCAGCAAAATGAATGCCAGCGCAAAGATGATATTTTGTTTTACTACGAATTGGGAACGCTTTCCCAGTCGAATCGCGGCTGCAATTTTTTCCAGGCGATCGGTCATCAAAACAATGTCTGCGGTTTCTAATGCGACATCACTGCCTGCGGTTCCCATTGCAATTCCGACTGTTGCCTGAGCGAGTGCAGGCGCATCATTAATTCCGTCACCCACCATGACCACCGTTTCATACTTTTGCTGGAGTTGCTGAATAATTTGAAGCTTCTCTTCTGGCAGCAGTTCGGCATATACCCGATCGATTCCAACCATCTGTGCCACACTATCTGCGGTTTGTTGATTATCTCCAGTCAACATCACGATCGCTTCGATTCCCATTCGTTTGAGCTGAGCAATTGCCCTGGCTGCCTCTGGCCGAACCGCGTCGGCGATCGCAATCAGTCCCAGCACCTCCGCTTCCTGAGCGACCCAAACGACTGTTTTTCCATCTTGTTCGAGCTGGTGACTGGCTGCTAGCAGATCTGCGGGAATTTGCTGAATCTTGGATCGCACAAAAGCCGCTTTGCCGACGCGAACCGAAATATTACCTTTTAACCCGGTGATCCCCTGTCCCGGCTGTGCTTGTACGAAGGTCAGCGATAGATTTTGGGATGAACTTCCGGTAGAAGTTATCCGCGCTGCCCGTTGACAAATTGCCTGCCCGATCGGATGTTCTGAATAAGTTTCTAGCGCGGCGGCAAGTTCCAGCACCTCTGCTTCCTGGTATCCCAATGCCGGAATCACTTTGCACACTTGGGGCTGTCCGGTGGTGAGCGTTCCGGTTTTGTCAAAGGCAATCGCCCTCACTCTTCCCATTAATTCCAACTGAGCCCCGCTCTTAAACAGAATTCCCTGTCTGGCTCCGTTTGCAATGCCTGAAAGCAGCGTCGGCATGATTGCAGCTACCAAGGCACAGGGAGAGGCAACCACCAGAAAAATCAATGCCCGGTAAATCGTCGTTTCCCAGCTCCAGCCCCACAAGAAAGGCGGTAAAATCGCCAGCAGCACACCCATCAGAACAACCACACGGGCATAGCCTCGCTCAAACCGTTCGATAAACTGCTGGGAAGGCGGCTTCTCGGTCTGTGCCTGTTCCACCACGCGGATGATTTTTTGCAGCAGGCTGCTTTCTGGCGGTTGATGCACGTTGAGCAGCAATGCTCCGTAGCCATTCAGGGTTCCGGCAAATACCTCATTCCCAGCGGTTTTCTCGATCGGCAGCGATTCTCCCGTGATAGCGGCTTCATTCAGAGCGGTCTCTCCCTCCAAAATGACTGCATCTGTTGGAATTAGTTCTCCTGGCTTGACTCGGATGCGATCGCCTACTCTTAGTTCTGCAATCGGCATCATGCGCTCTTGTCCATTGACGACCACGCGTGCAGTGTCTGGCGTGAGGCTCATCAGGCTGCGGATACTGCGTTCTGTATGCCGCATTGCATAACTCTCCAGTGCACCGCTAGTGGCAAAAATCAGGATCAGCATAGCTCCATCAACAATTAGATGGTATTCGTGCCGCCATAGTCCCAGAAAAGCGGCTCCCAGGGCTGCCACGATCATCAGCAGGTCAACATCTAACTCCCTTTCCTGAAACAATGTAGTCAAGCCTTCACGGGCACTTTCCCAGCCTCCAACCACATAGGCAATTGGCAGCAGCAGTAGTGCCAGTCCCAGCCAGTTCAAATGCAATGCAGTCCAGCCCAGAAACACCAGAACACCACACAGCAAGGCAGCGATCGCATCAGGATGATCTGTGGCAAGCCGAGGAAGACGAGTCGGATAAAGCATGGGCAGAGTCAGAAACACCTGCTCTCAGGCTAAACCCTGACACTGATGTTAATGTCAAGAATAAAGACTTTAACTCAGACAAGATGGCGCAGGTATTGACGATTAAAGAACTGACTGATGCAGTTGGGGGCGGAATCACACCCCGCATGGTGCGGCACTATCATCAGCTCGGGCTGCTGCCTCAACCTGCCCGCTCGCCTGGAAACTACCGCCTTTATACTGACTCAGATGTGCAGCGACTCAAGCAGATTGTTGCCCTCAAACAGCAGGGGTTTCAGCTTGCCCATATCCTAAAATTGCTGGCAGCAGACCCAAGTCACGATGCACCGGAAACATTGCTGTCTCAGCTTCAGCGACAATATCAGACCGTGATCGAGCAAATCACCCGGCTCCGGCAAACTGCATCTGCATTGGAGCATTTACTCGGACGCGATCGCTCCTGTCAAGCGGCCCAGGCAGAAGTGCTGGCGCACTTGAAACCGCTAGAGGCACAGACACAAACTCATCTGCATTGCTTTGAGGAACTGTGGAATCAAATAGATGCTGAGGTTCATACCCATCCCGAAGCGTTTGGGGAATCTCTGCAACGGCTCTTACCTGACCTAGGCGATCGTTCCGAGATTGAAGTGGATTTGATTGCCCGACTGGTGCTGGCTTGTGGGGATGTTAGCTTAGCTTCATTTGTGCGATTGGGGAAAGGAGCAACTACCGCAGAGCGTAACTGTGGAGCGATCGCTGCCAGCCGAGAGGCGTTAAAGGCAGGTTGTCTCGTTATTGCCGATGTGCCGATGGTAATGACAGCCCTAGATCAGCCTCGTCTGCGGCATTTAGGCTGCAAAACAGCGACGCTAATCGATGACCCACATATTACCAGCGCAACAGATGCAGAACAGTTGTTTTGGCAGCAGACTTGGAGAGAACGCTTAAGCAGTTGTCCAAACGGGTGCATTTTCGTGGTGGGCTATGCGCCCTCAGTTTTGCTAGCACTGTGTGAAGCAATTGCCCAGGGAACTATTCAACCCGCTTTGGTGATTGGGATGCCGATTGGCTTTAGCCATGCACCCATTGCTAAACAGCAATTAATGCAGTCGGGAGTTCCGTTTATTACGATCGAAGGTTCCACCGGTGGAGGACTGCTTGCCGCTATAGCACTCAATTCACTCGCAGAATCCCTCATTGCGAAGCCAGACTGTCATTGTTATCTCACTGGGCGCTAACAAGCACGCAGCGAACGAGGGGATGCATCTGATCGCGAAGCTAAACAAAGTGCAGCTTTCTCAATTCTCTGGCGAAAGATCTCTGGCGAAATAGATGCCTTGCCTGTTCGCTCCGCACAGGATACTTACCGAATAATAGAAAACGACGTAAATTATGCTGATCCGGCAAGTAGTTTGAGCGCTCGTTAAGATTTTTGCAATCTAATACCTGAATACCTGTTCAGATATAAAATAGTCGAAAACATAGTGATGGAAAACTTCAATGACGACAGTGATGCAAATGAAGTGTGCTTGCCCTCATTGTCTGTGTATTGTTAACCTGAGCGATTCAGTCATGAAAGATGGTAGAGCCTTCTGCGGTGATGCTTGTGCCAATGGACATCCCCCTGGATCATCAGGCTGTGGTCATACAGGCTGCGGCTGCTATTCTTAGGTTTCCACTCATTTCCCGAATGCTCGATCACCCGACTGAACCTTACTCTGAAACACCCGAAGACGGGGAAGACCTTTGCTGTGAGCTTCCCCATACTGCTCATGCTGACTCTGCCGATCGCCTGCAACGCGAATCCTTGAGCAGCGAAAAAGCACAGCGCATGGCAGAATTTCTCGGTTTTCTGGCTGATCCCAATCGATTGCGAATTTTGTCGATTCTGGCAAATCAGGAGATGTGTGTAGGCGATCTGGCAATGGCTGTGGGTATGAATGAATCCGCCGTATCCCATCAGTTGAGAACCTTGCGGGCAATTCGCTTGGTTAGCTCCCGCAAACAGGGGCGGCACGTGTTTTACCGACTGCAAGACCATCATGTTCTTAGCTTCTATGAAGCCGTAGTTGAGCATTTAGACGAACCTGCCGATTAATTCGCTCACTGTTCGCCAAAGCCCTGCCTGCGTGAAGCCTATGATCAACAGTTAATTCATCGTTCGCGCCTGAACGGTTCAGTCCGATCTGGAACATTTTGTGCACAGTTTGCCTTTGCTGACTGCCGTTTTGACTAAAGCCTGGAGCAATCTCCTGACAATCAGCAGTTCAACTTGGCAGAGCCAGCGCTCATCAGCACTCATTTCTCACTCAATACTGCCACCCTTCTGTAAACACCTTGCCCTGAGCGATCGTTAACACAGTCGCGCTATAGCCCAAATTCCTGCCTGTTCATAGTTGAACAAGCTCTTCTCCTAGAAAAATCTGAGATCATTGAGTCTAAAAATAAAACTCGCTGGCTTAAGAGGCTCAAGAAGTTATCTAAATTCTTACTCTCACTAGCCTTCAGCAATTTCCCAAGAATTTTGAGGGGTGTGGGTTGACAGTGAGGAGGTAGGTTAGTTATATTGATAAAGCGGTGGAGGGAGCGAGGCCAAAGCGAACGAGCTAAGGCGACGTTTCTGAGACCAGAACCTCGACAATTAGATAGATTGAAAGTCAGCATAACATCACTAAGCCGTAAGTGCAATGATGTTTCAGTAAGAGGAAACTCACTGAGGCAATTAAACGGATAACTTACAGAGAGCTAACAAACAAACTTGTTTGAGGTTCTACCTTTAACATGGAGAGTTTGATCCTGGCTCAGGATGAACGCTGGCGGTCTGCTTAACACATGCAAGTCGAACGGGATGCTTCGGCATCTAGTGGCGGACGGGTGAGTAACGCGTGAGA
>JACJNZ010000049.1 GCA_014695325.1 Cyanobacteria bacterium FACHB-502
TCGGTTTCGATCGCCGAACTCAGTGATAGCTTAGAGATGCCGTGGATAGAGGTGTGGTTAGGCGTATTGTTCGGCGGTTTTCAGTTAGAGCAGCGGGGGGAGTTTTATGAGGCGCCCATTTGGGTGAAGCGCTCCGGCGACCAGGCAATGACTCTGAGGCAAGATGGGAGCTAGAGGCAGGAAAGTTGGGCTTGGCTGAGTGAGAACTTACATCGGCAAACTTTGGATCGCAATAATTTCAAAATTGGCAACGAGATTTTGGGGTCGCTTGGAACCTTCCCCCCGCTGCCACTGAAATGTAGTCATTGGAAAACCTTCAGAAATCCACCCAGAAGCTTAATTTTCTGAATTTTGGCAAGCGATATACTTTGGGAAACGGATGACAGTCCTTCATCGGGGAGCATTCAATGATTACCCTGCCTGGAATTACTATCCACAGCAAAATCTATGAGAGTTTAGCTTCTTTGGTGTATCGGGGCATCAGAGAGCAAGATAACTGTGCAGTGATTGCCAAAGTTCTCAAGCAGGATTATCCCTCTCCTCAGGAATTAACTCGCTATCGGCAGGAGTATGAAATTACTCATTTTCTCAACATTGAAGGCGTAGTCAAGGCATACAGCCAGCAAGACTACCAGCGCACGCTGGTTCTTCTTTTGGAAGACTTTGGTGGAGAGTCTTTAGAATGCTGGATGCGGCAACAATTAGGCTTCTCTCCCATGCCGCTGTCGGTTTTTTTGAATATGGCGATCGCCATTACGGGTACTCTAGGCAAAATCCATGCGGCTCATGTCATCCATAAAGACATTAATCCTGGCAACATTGTCTTTAATCCGAGGACTGGCGTGGTCAAAATCATTGATTTTGGCATTGCCACTCGCTTCAGTCGTACCAATCCTACATTCAAAAGTCTCCATCTCCTAGAAGGAACCCCTGCCTATTTGTCGCCAGAGCAAACCGGGCGAATGAACCGGATGCTCGACTATCGCACCGACTTTTATTCACTGGGTGCAACCTTCTACGAACTGTTGACGGGACAATTGCCGTTTCCCACCAGTGATCTCCTGGAACTAGTTCACTGTCACATTGCTACACCGCCGATTCCCCCGCATGAATTGAATGCCACGATTCCTCAACCTGTTTCAAACCTAATTTTGAAACTGATGGCAAAAAATGCGGAGGATCGCTATCAAAGTGCCTGGGGCATCAAAGCAGATCTAGAGCGCTGTGCCCAACAACTGGCGGAAATGGGTCAGATTAACACCGTATCGTTGGGACTGCAAGATGTTTCCGAGCAGTTCCGCATTCCTCAAAAACTATATGGGCGAGAAGCGGAGATTGCAGCATTATTGGTGGCGTTTGACAGAGTGACGGGGAATCGGGAATCGGGAGCCGGGAATCGGGAAAAACACCCTACACCCTACACCCTACACCCTACACCCTCATGCAGCGAAATGATGCTGGTCTCCGGTTATGCTGGCATCGGCAAAACGGCATTGGTGCAGGAACTCCATAAACCGGTCACCGCAAAGCACGGCTATTTTATCTCTGGCAAATTTGACCAATTTGGGCGCAATATTCCCTACAGCGCGATCGTCGATGCCCTGCAAAAATTGGTGCAGCAACTCTTGGGAGAACCCAATGAACAGGTGGAAGTATGGCGATCGCGTCTACTCACGGCTTTGGGAAGCAACGGACAAATTATCATAGATGTCATTCCCGAAGTTGAGTTCATTATTGGCAAGCAGCCACCTGTGCCCGAAGTTGGAGCAACAGAAGCACAGAATCGCTTCAATCTCACGTTTCAAAAATTCGTGCGGGCGTTTTGTGCAAAAGAGCATCCCCTAGTCATTTTCTTAGACGATCTACAGTGGATCGATTCTGCGACGTTGAAGTTAATCGAACTCATCTTGCTTGATGCGCAAATCCAGTATCTGTTTTTGATCGGAGCCTACCGAGATAACGAACTGGCTCCAACGCATCCGTTGGTCTTAACGCTAGAGAGCCTGCGAAACCAGGGAGCAGTATTTCAAGAAATCACCCTGACCCCCTTAACACTGGAACCGTTGAGTCAACTGATAGCTGAGACATTACATCACAATCCTGATACCGTTCGTTCTTTAGCCCAAGTCGTGTTGCGTAAAACCGAGGGCAACCCTTTCTTTGTGGGTGAATTTTTGAAGCTGCTGCATAGCGAAAACCTGTTGACCTTTGATGCCCAACAGTTGAGTTGGCAGTGGAACCTAGCTGAGATTGAAGCTCAAGATATCACCGATAATGTGGTGGAGCTGCTGCTGCGTCAGTTGCAGAAATTGCCGGAAGCAACACAGCAAATTCTCTCCATCGCCGCTTGTGTTGGGTCTGAGTTTGATTTAGAAACGTTGGCGCTTAGCGCAGAGCGCAACTCCGAAGGAACCGTTTGCGAAAAATCACCGAAAGCAATTTTCCAGGATCTACTAGCAGCAATACAAGCAGGATTAATTCAACCTCTGTCTGACTTGGATGAAGACTTGTTGGTTCAAGAGTATAAGTTTCTGCACGATCGCGTTCAGCAAGCGGCTTATGCCCTAATTGATGAATCACAGAAACAGGTTGTTCATCTTCAAATCGGTCGCAATTTGCTCGAAAAAACTTCACCAGAGCAACGATCTGATCGGTTGTTTGAAATCATCGATCATCTCAATCAAGGACTTGAGCTAGTC
The DNA here is from genome assembly GCA_014695325.1 of Cyanobacteria bacterium FACHB-502. Taxonomy (GTDB): domain Bacteria; phylum Cyanobacteriota; class Cyanobacteriia; order Elainellales; family Elainellaceae; genus Leptolyngbya_A. The sequence goes on from JACJNZ010000049.1 coordinate 2,700, forward strand.
ACTGCTCGATCAGAACGAACTGAAATTGCCAGATTGAACTTAAGGGCAGGTCAGAAAGCAAAGGCAGCAACGGCTTATGAAGCAGCTTTTAAGTATTTCACTATAGGGCTTAAACTCCTCAATTCAGAGAGTTGGCTCAGTGAGTATGACCTCACCTTAGCGTTGTACTCAGAAGCAGCAGAAGCGGCGTATCTCCAGGGTTGCTTTGATGAGATGGAACGGTTGGTAGAAGTGGTACTCGATCGTGCCAAAACAGTGGTTGACAAAGTGCAGGTTTACGATAGCAAAATTCAAGGATATTTGTCGCAGGGCAACCTGAAAGAAACACTCAAAACTGGATTGGAAGCGTTAAAGCTCCTGGGAATAGATTTAATAGAAAATCCAAGTCAGTTAGATATTCAAAGGGAATTGGAGTCAACGGCTGCATTACTCGCTGAGCGAGAAATCGAAGACTTGAGTAATTTACCAGAGATTGCTGCACCAGAACCACTGGCAGCTATAACAATCTTATCGAATATCGGGTCTGCTGCATTTATAACGTTACCAGCACTGTGGATACTGATTATATGCAAAACGGTAAATTTATCAATCACCTATGGTAATGCTATCTGGTCACCGATGTATTATGCTGCCTACGGATTTGTTCTATGTGGAGTTGTTCAAGACATTGAACTCGGCTATAAATTTGGTCAATTGGCTCTTACCTCGGCAGAACGATTGAATAACAAAAGAGGCAAGGCTAGAACCCTAAGGTTTTCGGGTACCCATATCCTGCAATGGAAGGTGCATCTTAGGAACATAATACCAATGCTGGCTGATACCTATCAAAGTGGAGTGGAAACTGGAGACTTTGAATGTGCTGGTTATGCTGCCTATAACATATGCTATAACTCGTTTTCTGCTGGAGAGGAACTCACCCAACTGGAACAAAAAACAGCAACCTATAGCAAAGCGACCAATCAAATCAGACGGAAAAGCCCCTCGAATTGGCTTGCAATAGTGTGGCAGACAATTCTTAATTTGTTAGATAGATCTGAGAATCCCAGTCGCTTAGTTGGTCGGGTTTGTAATGAAGAGGAGGCGTTATCACACGCTACTGCAGTTAAAGATAGAACTGTAATTCAAATACTCTATTTACACAAAGTCATGTTGTGTTATCTATTTGAAGAACACCATCAAGCTGTACAGACTGCTATTTTGGCAAGGCAACATTTTGAAGAGGTGTCAGCAATAATAAGTCTACCTATATTCTGTTTCTATCATTCGCTGGCGCTTTTGAGCCTATTGCTCGATGCTTCAAACTCTGAAAAATCAGCTTGGCTAAACTGCGTTAACACCAACCAAGAAAAAATGCAGAAATGGGCAGAACACGCCCCAATGAATTATTTACATAAATTTTATCTAGTCGAAGCAGAGAAAGCACGAGTCTTAAGGCAATTTCTTGAGGCTGAAGAGTTTTATGAACAGGCGATTCAAGGAGCCAGAGAAAATGAATATATCCAGGAAGAGGCGTTAGCATACGAATTGGCTGCAAAACATTATCTAGCGCGAGGTCGGGAAAAGATTGCTCAGATCTACATGAAAGAAGCACACTACTGCTATGAAAGATGGGGCGCAACTGCTAAAGTCAAAGATTTAGAAAAACGCTATCCACAACTACTCAATTCCAACCTGATTCGGCAATCGAACTCAATCTTGACCGCTAAAACGACCCTTCATCCGACTGCGGCGATCGATTTGGCTGCGGTAATGAAAGCAGCTCAAGCTCTTTCAGAAATAATCCATCTCGATCAATTGATCGCCACGTTAATGCAGGTGGTGATAGAAAATGCCGGAGCCGAAACAGGCGTTCTAGTGCTCCTAGAAGACGATCAACTCACTGTGGTGGCTCAGTGTAGTGGGAGTAGACAGTGCAACCTGGAAAAGATCGCTGTTACTGACTGTGCAACGATTCCTGTCCCCGTCATTTACTCAGTAGAACGTACTCAAGAAACTCTGGTGTTTGATGATGCAGTCAGTGAACCATCTTTTTTGACTGATCCTTATATTCAAAAGCAACAGACGCGATCGCTCCTGTGTATGCCAATTCTCAAGCAAAGTCAGATGATCGGCATCCTTTATCTGGAGAACAATCTCAGTACCGGAGTGTTTACCCGCGATCGCTTACAAGTCCTCAAACTGTTGATGGCTCAGGCAGCAATTTCACTGGAGAATGCTCGGTTATATGAACAGTTAGCAGACTATACCGAAACATTGGAAAGAAAGGTAGAAGAGCGAACTCAATCCCTACAGCAGGAAATCGCTGAACGTCTACAGACCGAAGCCGCATTGAGACAAAGTGAAGCGAATTATCGCAACCTGCTACAAACCGCGAATTCCGTTATCATTCGCTATGACACGCAAGGACGAATTCACTACATCAACGATTATGGAGTGAAATTGTTGGGCTATGAAGAACATCAGATTTTAGGGCGAACCCTATTTGAAACCATCATTCCAGACATCGAAACCTCTGGACGCGATGTCAAACCCCTTGTTCATAATTTACTTCGCAATCCTCAATCGTACCCGCAAAGCGAGGGTGAAAACCTGTGTCGAGACGGTCGACGAGTTTGGATGTCCTGGTCGAATCAAGCCATCTTCAATGAACAGGGAGAGGTCGTTGAAATCTTATCGGTGGGCAATGACACCACCCAGCGTAAACAAGCAGAAGAGGCTCTACAACGCAGTGAAGCTAAATTCCGAGCTATCTTTGCAAACTCCCAGGTTGGCATCTACCGCACCCGCATTGGTGATGGGTTAATTCTCAATGCCAATCAATGCTTTGCCAATCTGTATGGCTTTGACTCACCAGAGGAGATCATTGGGATTGAACACACCGCAGGCTACTATGTCAATCCCAGCGATCGCCAACAATTCCTTGAGTTGCTGAAGCGGGATGGGGAAGTGCGAAACTTTGAAGCCCAGGTGCGGAAACGAGATGGGACATTGTTTTGGGTACTTTTCTCTTCTTATCTGAATGCAGCCGATGGATACATCGAAGGGGTGGTTGTAGATATTAGCGATCGCAAACAGGCAGAAGCCGCGCTGCAAGCCTCTGAAGCAGAACTGCGAGCGCTCTTCTCAGCCATTCCCGATCCGCTGTGTGTTTACAATGCTGAAGGGCAAGTGATCGACGCAATCCCAGGAAATCCATCCTATGGAGAGGAGTATATAAAGGAATATATTGGTAAAACACTGCATCAACTCTATGCCAAGGAACAAGCTGATGAATTCCTGAATTATATTCAGCAGGTGGTGAAAACCCAACAAGTACTCACCGTTGAATACACTGAATGCCAGTGGATAGCTGGACGAGAAGTCTGGTTTTCGGCTCGCATTGCCCCGATTCGGCACGAACAGGTGATTTGGTTGGCGCGAGACATTACGCTGCAAAAGCAAGCAGAAGCAGCCTCAATTTTAGAGGAGCGCAACCGCATGGCACGCGAAATTCACGACACACTCGCTCAGTCGTTTACAGGCATTCTGGCTCAGGTCGGAGCTGCAAGCCAAGTGCTAACGGATGATGTAGAAGCAACTGGGGCACATCTAGACCTGATCAAAGAATTGGCGCGAACTGGACTGGCTGAAGCACGTCGATCGGTCGTCGCGCTGCGTCCTCAGCTTTTGGAAGAAGGCAATTTACAGAGCGCTCTCCATCGTCTCATCGCTCAGACTAGAGCTGCCGCAATGGATACTACTTTGCACTATGAGATCGAGGGGGCAGTGTATGCTCTCCCTACTGAAGTCGAGAATAATCTACTGCGGATGGGGCAGGAAGCATTAACCAATGCGATTAAACATGCCAATGCTGATGAAATTCGAGTGGAGCTAGTCTACGATCGCGATCAGGTTTGCTTACGCGTGAGAGACAATGGGCAGGGCTTTGGAGTGGGGAATATTCCAGCCTCTGAGGGTTTTGGCTTACTCGGCATGAGCGAACGGGCAGAGCGCATCGGCGCACAACTCACGATTGGAAGTCAACCTGGGCAGGGAACAGAAATTATTGTCACCGTCAATCGGAAGTAGCATCACGATGAGCCAAGCCACAACCATTCGAGTTCTAATTGCGGACGATCATGCCATTTTTCGGCAAGGATTAGCCACGATTATTAACCGTGACCCTGATATGCAGGTGATTGCCCAAGCTGAAAATGGGGAACAGGCGATCGCGCTATTTGGGGAACATCAACCGGATGTTACACTCATGGATTTGCGAATGCCGGAAGTGGAAGGAGTTGCCGCCATCGGCGTAATTTGTGCGATCGCTAAATCTGCTCGGATTATTGTACTGACCACGTATGATAGTGACGAAGATATTTATCGAGGATTGCAGGCAGGCGCAAAAGGATATCTGTTGAAAGAAACTGAACCTGAAGAGCTTCTGAATGCCATTCGTACCGTTCATCGGGGTCAGAAGTACATTCCGCCCGATGTGGG
>JACJNZ010000005.1 GCA_014695325.1 Cyanobacteria bacterium FACHB-502
CGATTCAAGCCAGTTAAAGCGCGCAGCAAGCGGTCTTGTGTCAGCACCCGTTCAATATCCAGCATTTGCTTATCCCATTTCTGCCTTCTATTCTTGCTTATTTCCCGACAAGTCTATTAAGCAGCCTGATCACAGTTAATCATCCAGGGAGTGCCAAATTGATCGACCAGCATCCCGAAACGGTAAGCCCAGAAGGTTTGCTGGAGTGGCATTCGTACCGTACCGTTTTCTGCCAGGGTATGAAAGATACGTTCCGCTTCTGCTGGGTCATCCAGGCTAATCGAGACAGAAAACCCTTTCGCTTCTTCATAGTATTGGGGTGGGCTATCAGAACCCATCAATTCCTGATCGCCAAAGTGCAGGCTGGTGTGCATGATTTTGTTGTGCCATTCCGGTGGTGTCTGCTCGACCGTTGATGGATCGGGTGCTTCTCCGAACGTCATCATCGCTGTAATTTTCCCACCCAAGCATTGCTCATAGAACTTAAACGCTGCCTCACATTGACCGTTGAACATCAAATAGGGACTCAATTTCATGATGTACTCCTTGAATTAATAGGTTTAGACCTGCCAAAGTTGTCGGTGAATCTGGTGCCGAACTCGTGAAAATACAGCAGGAAGGTCATCAGCGTCTGATTACCCTGCTCTGTAAAGGTTACAGTAACCAAAGTTTCATGTTTGGGTTGATTATCCTCATCCTCCCAGGCAAAGGTTAAAACCAATCGTTCTGGCTCAATAACTTCGCGGTAGACTCCCTGCATCCAATGATCAGTGCCTTCAAGTGAACGAATACAGGCTCGATAAATGCCGCCCACTTGCACGTTCATCTAACAAGCGATCGCTCTAAAATCCTCGGGACCTAACCAACGAGCAAAATGCTCTGGCTGAGTCCAAACTCTGAATACAAGGCTGCGGGGTGCAGCAAACACACGCGCGATCGTCAGTTCGTTTTTCGGTGTTGCCGTTAATTACCCCGTCTTTTGCAGCCATGATTTTTCTCCATAACTCTGCTCCCAGAATTGACGGTATTGTTCCAGCCAGTGATCCACACCCTTAAGTGGTTCTGCCTCTAGCCGGCAGGGCCGCCATTGCTTGTCTCGACCCCATGTAATCAATCCAGCCCGTTCTAGTACCTTAAGATGTTTGGAAATAGCAGGCAGGCTCAAAGGGCTGGGCTAGTTCCATTACTGAGGCTTCGCCTTTTGTCAGATGAACCAGGATGGCACGACGGGTGGGATCAGCCAGGGCAGAAAAGGTGATGCTCAATGGGTCGGTGGGCATTGAGATGGGAAGTATTTAACCGCGCAGTTAATCAAGTAATAGTATAAATGTACTACTGAAGGTTGTCAAGAGATAGTTGAGGAATGGTCATCAGCCATTGGTTATTGGGACTCACACTCTCAGATCGATCGCTTTTCTCGCTTCCAGCGACTACCAGAGATTTCGTCCGTCAAGATGTTCAACCCGCACTGCCGCAAGGCCGAAATCGTCAAACAGCCTTGCATTAACAGCGACCTGCGATCGAGTGAAATCGGGTCCGTTTTCGCCCCACGTAAAGCGCAATTCGTTGTGGGTACTGCATCCGCAAATCGCGCAATGATGTTTATGGATAGTCTCATCCCTGGTATAAACGGTTGTGTGCTCATTCGTGATGAAAACGACCTGCTCTGGCGGATAGTAAGCCCACAACACCCCACGCTTAAAGCAAAACGTACATTCACTCCCTCCTTTCCAATTGGAGCCAACCATCTGTGAATGAATCTATGGTAGAAACCTTACGCCACGTCAGGGTCAAGGGGTAGAACAGAAAAAGTTCCTTGCTCTGCGGCTGCGATCGTCTTAAATTGTGTGGCGATCGTGCCTTCCATCATCTGACACTGCTGCTCGGGTGTGGGTAGGGCTACTGATGGGTTAGCTTTCCCGGTCGAGTGCAGTTTGGGTTTGATGCCTGAGTTTAGCTGCACAACGGACTGCGTGAAGCCGTGAATACCGAGAAGCTTTGAGCCGATGCGTCAGTTGCGACGATTGATTAGGGAACCAGCGGAGCGGGCGTGCTTTCTCCAATTCCAGGAGCAGGCAGCGGTGCACACAATCCCAATAGCGTACCGTCCGGCGCACGGACATAAGCAACCTCCTGCCCCCAAGGCAGCACGTATGGCTCCGCAAGCACCTGCGCCCCTGCCGCGACAGCACGCCTGAACGCACCGCGCACATCGTCCGTTGTAAAGGCCACCTCAATGTTCGCCACGCGCGTCTGCAAGCTCGGTCGTTCATAGCCCGCTGGCATCAAACGCTCCCCTGTCAAGTGCGCCGCCACCGCCAGAGTGACAGCTCCGCACCCCGTTAACTCCCCAAACTGGTAGTCGGGGTCGTAGAAGCGGCGCGTCAGTCCAAGCGCACACTCGTAAAACTCAAGAGCGGCTGGCACCGCTCCATCCTCCACATAGACCACCACGCTCGTCAATTCCATCCGACCTCCTCGTGAGCAGCAGTTACCCCTCCTATACAGCCAGCTAACAACCAAGCTCACCCGTCACCAGAAGGGAGCGGGGCACGAGCAGATTGTAGGGGGTTAGTGCAGCGCCTTTGCCTCATGTTAATCCTTAACTGAGCCATTGTTGAACACTGATCACCTCATAATGAGTTCGACAGCCAGTGCAGTCAAAATCATACCCGTCATACGATCGCAGACTTTGTGTATTAATCAGGGTGAGTGAGAATCTTAGACTTGATGTGCACGCATCAGTCCTCAAATATTCAACAGCCGCTTCCTCAGCCGCTTCATGCTGGATCACTGTTGCTGAACGGAACGATCGATAAATTTCAATGCAGCGTTCCAATGCAAGATAACAACTCTCCCGATCGTGCGAAGCAACCGTGCCTTTAAGAGCTTCAGCTAGGTTAGGTGTAAGTTGCTCAATCTTCCGAACACCTGAGGGTTTGCATCCTGCTTGCAGGAGTCCCAAAGGACCAAGAACCGTACTACGGAGATATGAAATGAAGTCTAGCGCCTCAAATAGTTCTCCTCGCGCGATTTTGCCAGTTCCATAGTGAATCCATATCCAGAATCGATCCTCGATCCACTGCTCATTGGGTAAGGGATACGTACCGGTGCTAGCAGCATAAGCCTGTGATAGACGATCGTCACGTTCCCAAAGAACCACTGGCTCATCGACTCGCGTTGCAACATCAGTAATGGACAAAAATTTGAGATCGACATGCAATAGCGGTGAGTTGTAAAGGCAGATCAATACTCGTGGCTCACCCACATGCTCTCCAGTAAACGATGCCAATAACTCTCCGAGTGATGCAGCAATGCTCTGTCGCTCAGACATGACCTGTTCAAAGCTTTCAGGCTCCACGGCAATGATCAAATCAAGATCACTGAACTCGTCCATTGAGTTCTCCGCCCAAGAACCTGCTGCTGCAACACCCACCAATCGCGAGTCTGCTGCAAAATGCGGTAAGGCTCTGCTGATGAACAGTTGGTGAGTGGTCAGTGCAGTCGTTGGAACTTCCATAGATTGGTTGTGAAGGTGATGTTGGATAGTGTTGCCTAACATGGCCATTACCCACCGGAAATAGTCTTTGCATTACAACTGATCCTCTTTCAACGATCGATATACATAAGCGTTGTTAGGCAGTACTGTTGAGACGAATTTCTTGTATGGAAGCTGTTAGAAATTAAGCTTGCCGTTTATAAGAAAAATAACGGTTCAAATCTTTATTGCTGATCATATAAATGGGAATAACAGTGCTGAGAATAACCATCATTAGACTTCCAATCATCAGGATAGTCGAGAGTTTTGAACTAAGCGCAAGCACCATCGCGATTAGAACGACAACCAGTAAACTACAGATGCCCACCAAAAGCCATTTAGCCCATTTCTGTCCCTGTATAACAAAATACATCACTGCAATTGTGAATAAGATGCGACCAATCGCCCACTTATCCTTGGCGATGATCACTAATGCAGTGTCTAAGACGCAGAGCAGCAGAAACAAAGCAAGTAGATAATTTCGAGCATTCAGCGCAGATTGATCGAGTTGGGTCATGGGTTTGGTGATGAGCCAGAGAGATTGACGCTTACTGTATAGTATCTGTCCAGATATCGGTAAACTGCTTCCTACTTAATTTTTGGTCGGCATGAATAGTTGCAAAAAAATCTGCACTTTCAACGTATCTGCCCGGACTTTCGTTCCCTACAAGCAGGGTCAGGTTACGCCACTTGTACGCTCCCACCGCCACACAAGACCGTCCTCCGGATCGTTCACCTCTCCAGCCCAGCGGAAGCCACACTTGGTAAGAACCCGCGTTGAAGCATTCTCCTCCGGCCGTGTGTGGGCACAAACTAACCGCACCCGAGAACTCTCTAAGGCATAGCGGGTCAGGGCTGCTGCTGCCTCAGTCGCATACCCACGCCCTTGGTGATCGGCATCCACGCCGTAGGCAATTTCAACGACGCGATCGGAATTGGGTGGACCTTTGTACCCACAGCTGCCAATGACGGCACCGCTCGTCTTAAGCACGATCGCGAAGCCATGTGTCCACGGGTTCGCAGATGAGGCAGCCCGAAGCTGTGCAAGCCAGCCAAGGGAAACCTCAGCCTGATCTGCAGGGCTCATCGTCTCAATCTGGGCGAGAATCTCTTCGGTCGATTGCAGCACAAGGCGGAGATGTGTGGTTTCAAGTTCCATCGCATTAGGCACGTTCTAGCTCTACCATGACTCTGGATACTCGGCATGGGTGGGCAGCCCGCCGCTCGTACAGCCCCACGGCGCTCTCGATGCCCAGAAGATGTGATCTGTCGGAGTGATAGGTGGGACGGTATCCAACGAGCCTGCCGGAATCACCATGATCTTACCGTTGCGCGCGAGACGTGGGACGGGACATCCGCAATGACGGCAAAACCATTTGCCGAAGCTCTTTGCCGTGGAAAGGTCATACCGGGTGATGTCTTCCTCCCCTGAAAGCCATCGGAACTGGCTGGGTTCAACAGTTAGATTGGTGGCGTGACCCGTGCCCGTACCTTTGCGACACCGTGAGCAGTGGCAATGAACCATTTTCTGGAACGGCGGGTTCACTTCAAATGTCACCGTTTTGCAAAGGCAACCTCCGTGAATACTGGATTGATTCATCTGCTCTCCCCGATCGCCTTCCATACATCACCATTTGACCCCAAAACACAAAACTCCAACCTTAGAAGCCGAAGTTTTGACCTTTGAACTCCAACATCTGCGCTCGGCAGGCAAAACTTGGACTTCCAAACACGGAATTTCGACTTCCGAACTTCAAACTTTAACCTCGGAACCTCAAGCGTCATTCTCAGATCTCCAACCTCAACAATTCCCCTTTATAGCAGGATATCCAGACTTGAAGAGGCAATCAGAATTGCAGAGATAAGATGCAAGGAATTCAAAATCCGTTGCATTTTACATTGTTAAACGCCGATCGCCATACCATTGACTCAATTCCTGCTCAATTTCATCCAGGATAGCGGTAGCTTCGCTGATGCCCGAAGGGCCTACCACTCCCCTGGTCGATTCTGCGTCAGCCGCTAACAATGCAAACACTGACTCGATTCGTCTTTGATAGTCCGCAGGACAAAGCGTAAAGCCATTAGCAAGTGCCACAGCACCCTTCTCATTCAGCAGGTACGCCTCATTCAGCGCAAATAGAACCTGATTCATACATGCCACACTGCGAAAACAGCAGCCTGCGGCATAGGCAACATCACCCCGTGCAGCTGCTTTTTGAGCAACCACTAGCGAGAAACTGATTTCCCAAGCGAATTTGTTAATGGTTGCCTCCGCAAGCTTTGCCGGATAAGGTATTGTCTTAGCCTTCAAAGCAGCTAAAACGCCATTTGGATCATGAAGTGGCAGACAAAGGGCGACTTCACCCATGTAAATTGAAGATACAAAGCCGTGGGGGTGCCCAGGTTGGTAGTCGATCGTGATTTTTCCAGCATGACAGTTATCGATGACCTGATTTACCTGAGCCACGTTCCGATAAAGAAAATCGACTGGAATGCCTTCCACCTTGAGCCACCCTCCGCCGTTAATCCACGTTCCCCACTCACCGATTGGGGTGATCAAGTTTGTACGATGGCTATCGTCCAGTTTAGAGGCAAGGTGATTCAGAGCAAGGAGATCAGGCGGATTCTCGGGCTGGTAATAAAGCCCCAGATCTACGTCTGACTTTGAGGTGTGGTTGCCTCTTGCCCTTGAGCCTCCCAGTGAGATCGCCACAATTCCCTCAATTGCCTGCAATCGATCGACAACATGATGAATAAACTGGGGCAACTGCTGATTCATATTGCTCCGTCCCATCGTTTGTTCTAAACAACAATTGGGTGAACTGAAGCAGCGAAACTCATCACTCCAGTTCACCCACGACAGATTGCCAATCTGGAACTGATCTTAACTGTTTCAGGCAAGGTTCAACGCTTTCAATCCATTTTTACTCTCTTGTTTGGGTCTTGTCTGTGAACCCAGGCAAGAAATTCTTGTAGCTGTGGGTCTTGCTTTAGCTTCTCTAGAGTATTCAGGTGTAATCCCAAATGGGAGTTGTCGTAGAGCCTATGGATTTGTCGGTGGCAGGCAGAGCAAATTTGAATTGTGGGGCTGGGTCAAGCCCCTTGCGTTTCGTCTTTTGGCCAGGAATCAAGTGGTGTTCGGTGAGAGCGAGCATCTCTTGATGGCAAAGTTCGTAGGGCTGCGGCTCTTCCGTCCTTTTGTGCCTTTGCTACCCTGCACTTTTTCTCGCTCTGTCCGAATTCGATCGAGCAACACGGAAGCAGGTTCATCATTGGAGCTTGCTCAACTAGTTCACCTCGAAAGGCCTTGGCAAGGGTTGACTGATTGAGGACATCTAAACTTTTAGTTATTTGAGTAGATGAGTTTCTAAGTTCTCCAATAAGCTCCATTAAGTTCTTAATTCGTTTAACCTTATTCTGTTCCTTAATACTTGGTACTTTCACTACATAATGCGAGAGTGAAGCACCAGTCAAATGCTTAATAGTTGAACCAGTATAATGACGTTCTAATTTTCCTGTAATAGCATCAAACTGTAAATGATAAATAAACCAATACGGATTCATACCTTCAGAGGGTCTTAATCAGAGTATTGCTTTCTAATACTTAAAAACATCGTCTTTACCCTCCCAGACAGCGGCACCTCAGGTTCTCCACCTTCATAGATGAGTCCATCACCTCTCTTGATGCTAACTAGCTATTCCTGTCGTTCGTTCTGAACAATGATGATGATTGCTTTGAACCACCTAGGGCTGGAGAACTGAAAACAGCTCAAAGTTTATCAACAGCAAAATGCTTCTGACTCTGGATAGTAGACAGGAAGACGATTTCCGCCAAAGGTGGTATGTAGCTCTATATAATTGTCCATGAGATGCTCCTCACACCCAAACCGCGTCGGCTGCAACAACCCGCGATCGCTCAACTCGTGCGAGAACTGCGCCATGCAATGCAGCTATCGCAGGAAAAGTTTGCTGACGAATTAGGCATGACCTTTGCCACCATTAATCGTTGGGAGAATGGACGCGCTACGCCTTCTCCTTTAGCACTTAAGCAAATTGACATGTTGCTAAACCAGTTGTCTCAGTCCCCCAATGCGACGTTGCGGGAACGCAGCCAGGCCATTCGAGGCAAATATTTCCCGGATAGGAAAGCAAACGCATGATGCACTGGCTAGAATCCGTTCACTATTCATTCCTCATTCCAACCTCAATTCTGAGTTCACTGCCCCCGCTGATTCTATGACTGACCCAGTGTCGCAAAAACCTTTCACCCCGCCGATTCCCGCAAACGAAGCAGAACGGTTGGCAGCCCTACATCGCTACAAAATTCTCGACACGCCACCCGAAGCTGCATTCGATCGCATCACTCGCTTGGCAGCACGGCTATTTGATATGCCGATCGCGCTCATTTCATTGCTTGATGAGTCAAGAGCCTGGTTTAAGTCCTGCGTTGGCTTCGGTGCAAATGAAGTGTCCCGTGATGCGACACTTTGCAGCTTTGCAGTGCTGACTGATGAGCCGCTGATTATCCCCGATGCTCGGCTCGACGATCGCTTTGCCTGTAATCCCTTCGTCCAAAGTGAACCGGGAGTGCGGTTTTACGTAGGTGCGCCCCTGCTCAGTCACGACGGCTTTAATCTCGGAACCCTGTGTCTACTCGACAGTCAGCCCCGCGACCCATTCACCGCAGAGCAGCAAGCGACCCTGGTGGATTTAGCCGCTATGGTGGTCGATGAATTGGAACTGCGATTGGCAGCCCAGAAGATTGCCCAGTCGGAAGAAGAATACCGCACGCTGTTTGAGTCAATTGATGAAGGCTTTTGCATTTGCGAAATGCTGTTTGATGAGCATGGTAAACCCCATGATTATCGATTTCTGAAAGTCAATCCCACCTTTGCCAAGCTCACGGGCTTAGAGTCAGCAGTGGGTAAAACGGCACGGCAACTCGTTCCCGATTTAGAGAACGATTGGGTTGAGATTTACGGCAGCGTTGTACAAACAGGCAAATCTGTACGGTTCGAGCAGCAGTCGATCGCCCTGAATCGTTGGTTTAATGTCAATGCTTTTTGCGTCAATGAGCCGCAGAACCACCAGTTTGCCATTCTATTTACAAACATCAGCGAAGCGAAGCGCGTCGAAGACGAACGCAAAAAGGTTGAGCAAGAGCGGGAGCAGTTTTTTGCTGTCGCCTCAGATTTGCAAGTAATCACGAGAACTGATGGGTACTTTCAGTGGGTTAGTCCCACTTTTGAACGGTTGCTCGGTTGGAAACCTGACGAAATAACCTCCCGTCCTTGGACAGATTTTGTCCACCCAGACGACATCAACCCATCCGTCTTGGAAACAGATAGTCTTTTCTCTGGCAACGAAACCTTAGCGTTTGAAAACCGCTATCGCCACAAAGATGGTTCTTATCGCTGGTTGCTTTGGAGAGCAAAGCCTCAGCTAGAAGAACAAGTGATTTATGGGGCTGCCATTGACATTACCGATCGCAAACTTGCAGAAGTCGCATTGCGCGAGAGTGAGGAGCATTTCCGCACCCTAGCAGATAATATCTCTCAATTTGCGTGGATGGCAGACGCGAACGGCTGGATCTTTTGGTACAACCGCCGCTGGTTTGAGTACACGGGCACCACCCTGGAGCAAATGCAGGGCTGGGGTTGGCAACAGGTGCATCATCCTGATTACGTTGATCGCGTCGTTAAGTATGTCCGCCGCTGTTTTGAAACGGGTGAACACTGGGAAGATACTTTTCCACTGCGAAGCAAAGATGGAGAATACCGATGGTTTCTATCTCGCGCGATTCCGATTAGGGATGAAGCGGGAACTGTTTTGCGCTGGTTTGGCACCAACACAGATATTACTGATCACAAACAAGCTCAACTGGAGATCCAGAAGTTTGCTTCCCTTGCTGATAGCAGTACAGACTTCATTGGCATGTGCGACCTAAATTTTGTGCCGTTCTACATCAATGAAGCAGGCAGAAAAATGGTCGGGCTAGAGGACGTGCAGCAATATCGAGAAACGCCAGTTGGAGAATTTTTCTTTCCTGAGGACCAAGACTTTATCCTCAATAGTTTTTTCCCGCGTGTGTTGCAGGATGGACAGGCAGAAGTAGAAATTCGCTTTCGCCATTTCAAGACAGGTGAAGCGCTGTGGATGACGTACAACGTTTTTTACCTCCAAGACGTAAACGGCCAGCAAATTGGTTTGGCAACTGTCAGCCACAATATCACTGAGCGCAAACAGGTCGAAGCTGTCCGCTTGCACCTCGCAAAGGAACGTGAACAGCTCTTACAGCGCGAACAATCCGCACGGGAGACAGCTGAACGTGCAAATCGCATCAAAGACGAATTTTTGGCAGTGCTCTCTCACGAGTTGCGATCGCCCCTCAACCCGATCTTGGGTTGGACAAGATTACTGCAAAGCGGCAAATTAGATGCAACTCAGCAACGCGAAGCATTGGCAACGATCGAGCGTAACGCCAAGCTCCAGACGCAACTGATTGAAGATCTACTCGACATCTCTCGCATCATGCAGGGCAAGTTGAGCTTAACCGTAGCTCCTGTCAGTTTGACGTTTGTGATTACAGCAGCAATTGAAACCGTGCGGTTGGCAGCAGAAGCCAAGCAAATTCAAATCTTGCTTGACCTCACAACCGCAATCGCTCCTGTTTCTGGTGATGCAGCTCGGTTACAGCAAGTGATCTGGAACTTGCTCACGAATGCCGTTAAGTTCACACCAAACGGTGGACAAGTGACCATTGAACTGCGACAACTCGATCACCTAGCTCAGATTCGAGTGATTGATAGCGGCAAAGGCATTGATCCGCAATTTCTACCTCATGTGTTTGAGTACTTCCGGCAGGCAGATTCGACAACCACTCGCAAGTTTGGCGGATTGGGGCTAGGGTTAGCGATCGTGCGGCAAATTGTGGAAATGCACGGGGGAACCGTTTGGGCAGAGAGCGAAGGAGAGAATCAAGGTGCAATCTTTACTGTACAGCTACCCCTCGGTTCACAAGCTCGATCAGTCGAGACAGATGCGCCCTATGACAGTGTGACGACAGAGGCTCCCTTGAGAAACTTGAAAATTTTGCTGGTGGATGATGAGACTGATGCTCGTGAACTTCAGGCGTTTCTCTTAGAACAAAGTGGAGCAAGCGTGACAGCTGTTGTCTCTGGGTTTGAAGCGCTGCAAGCCCTCGATCAGTTCATTCCCAATGTGCTTGTGAGTGACGTGGGTATGGCAGAAATGGATGGGTATATGCTGATGCAGCAGATCCGATCGCGTCCTCCCAACAGGGGTGGCAAGATTCCGGCGATTGCGCTGACGGCTTACGCTAGAGATCTGGATCAACAAAAGGCGTTAGAGTCTGGCTTTCAAAGACATTTGAGCAAACCTGTGGAACCAGAAGCATTAGTGCAGACGATCGTCACATTGCTGAAGAGCACCAAATGAATCAACATAATTCAGTACTATCAGTTTCCAATTAGCTAGACGGATTAGTTGAAAGAGAAATGGGCATGACATTGGTAATGCATACGACAGGAGAAGCAGCATGAACCAGTCCGACCATCTGAGCGATCACGAACTGGAGCGCTTCTTCCCAGGCGATAGTGAGCTTGCAGTTCGAATGCGTGCCCTTGATTGGTCACAAACATTGCTTGGTCCCTTTTCCGGCTGGGCATCGAGCCTGAAAACAGCCGTAAGTATTAGCTTAAACTCCCGCTTTCCGATGGTGATTTGGTGGGGCAAGGAACTTGTGTTGATTTATAACGATGCTTGGCGACCCATCCTAGGCACTAAACACCCAAACGCACTCGGACGACCAGGACAAGAAGTTTGGTCAGAAATTTGGGACATTATTGGCGTGCAGCTTCACAGCGTTCTGGAAACAGCCCAAGCAACCTGGTCTGAAGATATGCTGCTGCTCGTCGATCGCTATGGATTCACCGAGGAAACCTATTTCACTTACTCCTATAGCCCTATCTTCCTGAGTACAGGAGAGGTTGGAGGGGCGTTCACTGCTGTGACTGAGACCACCCGGCGAGTGATCGGTGAACGGCAACTCAGAACGTTACGAGAACTAGCAGCAAACACAGTGGAAGCCAAGTCAGTTGGGGAAACCTGTCGGATCGCCAGTGCCACTCTGGCAAACAACCCTTACGACATCCCCTTTGCCTTGCTGTACTTAGTCGAACAAGCTGGCACAGAGGCTCATCTGGTCGGAACGGTCAGGGTAGACGCCGAAACTCCTGCCAGTCCTAAACAGGTTGACCTAACTCAAGAAAATGATGACTGGGAGTTTGCCAAGGTACGCAGGACAGGAACCCTTGAAATTATTGATGATTTAATGACCCGGTTTGGGAGGCTAACGGGTGGAGCTTGGGATGAGCCTTCGCGATCTGCCATTGTCTTGCCAATTGTTCAAGCTGGGCAAAAGCAGCAATTATCAGGGTTATTGGTGCTTGGAGTTAGCCCTCGACGTGCATTTAATGATGAGTACCAGGGCTTTTTTGAACTGGTTGCCAGCAATGTAGCAACGGCGATCGCCAATGCCCAGGCCTATGAAGAAGAACGCAAACGGGCTGAAGCACTCGCCGAACTCGATCGCGCTAAAACCGTGTTTTTCAGCAACGTGAGTCATGAGTTTCGCACACCCCTGACGTTGATGCTGGGTCCGATTGAAGATGCGTTGAGCGATCGGGATGAACCTCTGCTTGCAAATCAGCAAACGCGAATTGAAATGGTGCAACGGAATGGCTTGCGGTTGTTGAAGCTGGTCAATACGCTCCTTGACTTTTCTCGAATCGAATCTGGGAGAAGTCAAGTGGTCTATGAACCAACAGATTTAGCAGAATTTACCGCAGAATTGGCAGGTGTCTTCCGTTCGGCGATCGAACGCGCCAATCTTCGGCTGGTTGTCAATTGTTCTCCGTTACCCAAACCCGTGTATGTCGATCGCGAACTGTGGGAAAAGATCGTCCTCAATTTGCTCTCGAATGCCTTCAAGTTCACCTTTGCAGGAGAGATCTCAGTTTACCTGGAATGGCAAGGCAACCATGTTCAGCTAGCCGTGCGGGACACGGGTATTGGTATTCCGGCTGGGGAACTGCCTCAACTGTTTGAGCGGTTTCATCGAGTTAAAGGAGCACAGGGGCGCAGCTTTGAGGGATCGGGAATTGGACTTTCCCTGGTTCAGGAGTTAGTGAGATTGCACCAGGGCACGATCGACGTTGCCAGTGTGGAAGGGCAAGGAACCTGCTTCACAATCACTATTCCAACCGGAACAGATCATTTGCCCCAAGACCGCATTAATGCCGATCGCACCTCATCATCAACGGCATTACGTGCGAACGCTTATGTGGAAGAAGCCCTACGTTGGCTCCCTGAAGCAGGGAATGGGAAATCGGAAATCGGAAATCGGGAAGAAATACTTCCGACCCTCACTCCTGACTCTCCAGTGCCTACCCCCTCGGCTGCCCGGATTCTTTTAGCAGACGACAACACGGATATGCGCGATTACGTCAAGCGGCTTTTAAGTCAGCAATACGAGGTAGAAGCAGTATCAGATGGCGCTAAAGCTCTGGCGGCTGCTCGGCAGCGGGTTCCAGATTTAGTCTTGACAGATGTGATGATGCCGCAACTGGATGGGTTTGGCTTATTACAAGCCCTGCGAGCCGATCCGCAAACGAGAGAGGTTCCCATCATTCTGCTGTCTGCTCGTGCGGGAGAAGAAGCCCGCGTGGAGGGATTAGCAGCAGGAGCCGATGATTATCTGACCAAACCCTTTTCTGCCCGTGAGTTAATCGCGCGAGTGGAGGCAAGTCTAAAACTGGCTCAATTGCGGCGAGAAGCAACCCAGCAAGAGCATTTGCTCCGGATGGAAGCAGAAACCATTAGAGCTAGATTAGAAAGCGTTTTGGCTGGGATTAATGATCAATTCATTGTGCTCGATCGCGAATGGCGCTATACCTTTGTGAATGAGCAAGTATCCGCAGTAACGGGCAAGACTCAGGAAGAGTTGCTGGGGCACTGCATCTGGAAGTTGTTTCCTGAAGTCGTGAACACGCCCTTTGATACTGCTGTGCATCGTGCCGTAACTGAACAAATCTTTGTTCGAGTCGAACTTTTTTATCCACCCATCCAACGCTGGTTTGAGAATCGCATTTATCCCTTTGCAAAGGGTGTCACCATTTTCGTTAGTGATATTAGTGATCGCAAACAAGCTGAAGCAGAACGGGAGCAACTGCTTGTCCGGGAGCAAGCAGCACGACAAGAAGCCGAGCAAGCGAACCGCATTAAAGATGAATTTCTCGCCGT
Source organism: Cyanobacteria bacterium FACHB-502 (assembly GCA_014695325.1). Classification (GTDB taxonomy): domain Bacteria; phylum Cyanobacteriota; class Cyanobacteriia; order Elainellales; family Elainellaceae; genus Leptolyngbya_A. Next base: position 13,862 of record JACJNZ010000005.1, read on the forward strand.
GCTCTCTCATGAGTTGCGATCGCCGCTCAATCCCATTCTGGGTTGGTCAAGACTGCTGCAAAACGGCAACCTAGACGAAGCAAAGACCAAGCAAGCGATCGCCACCATTGAACGCAACGCCAAACTGCAAGCGGAATTGATTGAGGATTTGTTGGATGTCTCCCGAATTCTCCAAGGCAAATTAGCTCTCAATGTCAGTCCAGTTGATTTGGCAGTCATTATTAAAGCAGCACTCGAAACAGTGCGACTCGCAGCAGAAGCCAAATCGATTCAGATGAAATTCAGCTTGTCTGAGGTTGGACAGGTTTCAGGCGATGCAACTCGTTTACAGCAAGTGGTGTGGAACCTGCTCTCTAATGCGGTTAAGTTCACACCCGCAGGGGGTCAAGTTGAGGTGCGACTAGCACAGACCGATCATCAAGCCCAAATCACGGTCAGTGATACCGGAGAAGGGATTCCTGCTGAGTTCTTACCCTACGTCTTCGATTACTTTCGCCAAGCAGATAGTACAACCACTCGTAGATTTGGGGGATTAGGACTGGGTTTAGCGATCGCACGTCACTTGGTTGAACTTCACGGCGGCACAGTACAGGCAGCCAGTAGAGGTGAAGGTATGGGAGCAACGTTCACAGTCAAACTACCACTGCCAAGGACTGAGAACCAAGGACTGAGGACTGAGGGTTTAGCATTCAACACTCAGCATTCAACACTCAGTCCTTTAGAGGGCGTTCAAGTTTTGGTGATTGATGACGAAGTTGATTCATGCGAGTTTGTGGCGTTTGTTCTGGAGCAGGCAGGTGCCAGCGTCACCACTGCTGCGACCGCCAGCGAAGGATTTTTAGCATTAACGCAGTCTCCGCCTGATATACTCCTGAGCGACATTGGCATGCCTGACATGGATGGCTATATGTTGATGCGACAGATTAGGAGACTGCCACCTGAGCAAGGAGGACAAGTCAAGGCAATCGCCCTGACGGCTTACGCTAGAGATCTAGATCAACAGCAAGCGCTACAAGCTGGATTTCAACAGCATTTGAGCAAACCTGTGGATCCAGAGGTGGTGATAAAAACTGTTGTAGCGTTAGTGCAAAAGGACGACAGTGAATATTAACCACACTAAATCTGACATCCTTTTAACAAGCAAATCTCATTATGAAACCCAATGACGAAAACGGCAGGCTACTCCTGTAGGCTCCTATCAGCAAGCCTTTCAGCCTTAGCGACCATTTTGTCTTCATTGCTATACAAGGACGGATATTGAAGTAAAGCACTGCCCGCTTTGGGAAGCTCGATCGCACCATCAAAGACTTGGAGGGCAGTCCGGAGGCGACGGGTTCCAACCCGCATCTGATGTAATGCTTCTGGATTTTTATCTGCCAGTACCTTCTTTTCTTGCTTAACGATACGGCGATATTGTTCCGCAATGACCTGGTGAGCGTACGCTTCCAATGGTTGGGGAAGTTGAGCTATTGAGTTTGCTGATTCACCCTGTTGTGCTTCAAACATAGCCTCTAACTTCAAATTGAAAGACTGAACCCTGAGCCAGAATGGGATTTTAATCGAAGATTAACCTAGATTAAATCACCCAATCGTATGGTTTTAACCAAAACAGAATCTTCGCTAAGTTTGAGGGATTTAGGGACAGGTACATTACCAAATCTGAGGTATTGCAGTAGCAATCGAATCGAGTGATTTTGTTTAGCTTCTTGATTGCGTTCCTACGGCTATGAATCGAGCCGCACTCTGGGCCCCACTCTGGGCACTGCACGGAAATCAGTCCTAATTCATACCCTAATTATGCAACGCCGTAATTATGCAACGCCGTGCGATGACAAGCTTTAAGCAGCATCCTAAGAACCAACAGAGTAAGTAACGCTTCCACTGAGGTTAACTGCATCGCTGGTTCGGTTAGCCAGATTGGCAATTAGCGCAATGAGCTGGGTTGGGTTAATGGGTTTAGCCAGATGATCTTGAAACCCTGCTGAGAAAGCGGCCTGGCGGTCTTCTTCCCTGGCATAGGCAGTCACTGCGATCGCCGGAATTTGTCCACCCTGCTCAGGGTTGAGCGCGCGCACTTGCTTTAAGAGCGTATAGCCATCCTCACCCGGCATCCCAATATCGCTAATCAGTAAGTTGAATGGTTTGACTGCACTGGTTAAGGCTGAGAGTCCTTCGCTGGCAGATGCAGCAGCAATCACTTCAGCTCCACACTCTTGCAGAATTGAAAGCAGCAGGATGCGGGCATCTTGATCATCATCAATGATGAGGATTCGCAGCCTATTGAATTGAGCCGGACAACCAAACGGGTCAGCCACATCAATTTCAGAAGAGCTGGGTTTTGTCTGCTTGAACTCCAGTCTTGAAGCAAGCAGCGGTAGCTTCACGGTGAAGGTTGCTCCCCTCCCTTCGCCCATACTATTGGCAGCAACACTCCCTCCGTGTAAATCAACCAGATGCCGCACGATCGCCAAACCTAAGCCCAAGCCGCCATGCGTGCGGGTAATTGAACTATCTGCCTGTCGAAAGCGATCGAACACGTAGGGGAGAAATTCGGGCTTAATGCCCTGTCCAGTGTCAGTGACGGTAATTTGAGCGTGACGGGAATGGGGAGATGGGGGGATGGCGTATTCTCCCATCTCCCCATCAATTTGCTCTAGTCGCACCTCCACTTGCCCACCCTGCGGTGTGAATTTGACTGCATTGCTGAGTAGGTTCCAAACGACCTGCTGCAATCGTTCTGAATCTCCTGAAATCTGCCCAATCTGAGAGTTTGTAGTGACGTGGAGCTGAATATTTTTGGCTTCTGCAGTTGGGCGCACGGTTTCAATCGCGGCTTCAACCACAGGCAGTAGCTCCAGCGGTCGGAGGGTGAGGCGGAGTTTACCTTGCAGAACCCGGGATACGTCAAGCAAATCTTCAACCAGTCTTGCCTGTGCCCTGGCATTGCGTTCAACCGTTTCTAAGGCACGAGTGGTGGTAGGAGCGTCAAACTGGCGATTGCGAAGGAGGCTCAGCCAGCCAATAATGGCGTTGAGGGGCGATCGCAGCTCGTGGGACAACATCGCCAGAAATTCATCTTTGATGCGGTTGGCTTCCTGCGATCTTTGATAAAGGTGAGCATTATCAATCGCCAGTGCCGCGCGATCGGCAATATCTTGCAGGAAGATTTGATCGTCGTGGGTATAAGGCTGATTGGGGGCCTCTCGAATTAAGATCAAGCTGCCAATGCTCCGTTCTCGGACTTGAAGCGGCACGATCATCAGACTGTGAATGGCAAATTGCTCTAGATAGGGTGAATAGTCTGCTGTAAAAGGGGCAAAGGATTCTGTAGCAGTCGCGATCGGCAAACGCAGGGATTGCTGAGTGTGTAGAACTTGGGCAGACAGCCCTTCATCGGCTCGCTGTGGAAAGGTATTGCCCAGGTGTCGCAGCAGGGCGATCGCTTCAGGCGTGGGATGATAAACTGCCCGAATCTGGAGCCACTTACCATCATCAGAAATCAGTTGCAGAATGCAGACCTCTCCAATCAAGTTCCCAACTTGGCGGCAGACCGTATCCAGCAGGGTTTGAAAATCCAGAATGGCTTCTGAGAAGATGCGAGAGGTTTCTGCCAGCATTTGCAGGCGATTCGCATAGTTCACCAGCCGCGCTTCAGCGTGCTTACGAGCTTTTCGTTCTTCTGCTTCTTTAAGGGCACGCTGAACCGAGGGAACCAATCGCTCTAGCCGCTGTTTCAGTACATAATCAGTTGCACCGCTTTTGAGCATCTCTACGGCCACTTCTTCTCCCAATGTCGCCGAAACAAAGAGAAAAGGGATATCGGGGCACTGTTCACGGGCAATTTTTAGCGCAGAAAATCCATCAAACGAGGGCAGCGAGTAGTCTGCCAGAATCAGATCGAAATCATGCTGGGCGATCGCCGCTATAAAATCCTGCCGGGTTTGCACCTGCACCAGTTCATAGTCCAGTCCGCCTTCCAGCAACACAGCCTGGATCAGATCAGCATCGATCGCACTATCTTCAAGCAACAGGAAACGGAGTAGGGTCATCGCAGGTTTAATCTTGGGGAACAGGGCGAGCAGGTGGAAGTGCACCAGGAGGCGGTTGGTTGACGACTGCCCAGAACAACCCTAGCTCCTTAATCGCTTCGACAAACTCATGAAAATCGACGGGTTTGACCACATAAGCATTGGTATTCAAGTTGTAGCTATTGACTAGATCTTTTTCTTCGCGGGAAGAAGTCAGGATCACGACGGGTACCGCTTTCAGTTCTGGGTCAGACTTGAGTTTGGCAAGCACTTCCAGCCCATCAACTTTAGGCAATTTCAGATCGAGCAGCACCACCCCCGGATGCCCTTCTCGCCGCAATCGGTAAATGCCGCGTCGATAAAGGTAATCTAGTGCTTCTTCCCCATCTCGCGTCACGACGACTTCATTGGCTAAACAGTTTTCTGCCAGGGCTGCCAGAATAAGCTCAATATCTCTCGCGCTATCTTCCACCAGTAAAATTCGCTTTAGTTCCATGTCGCCTCCTGGTGTGGGGTGTTGGGGAGCGAAAAGTAGAAGGCAGCCCCGCGATCGAGTTCTCCTTCTGCCCAGACCTTGCCACCATGCCGATGAATAATGCGCTGCACATTGGCTAAGCCGATGCCCGTTCCCTCAAACTGCTCGTTAGTATGCAATCGTTGAAACACTCCAAACAGTTTATGAACATACTGCATGTCGAAACCTACCCCATTATCTCGTATGCAGACGATCGTTTCGTCTTCGGTGCGAGTGCTGATGATTTGAATCATTGCCTGACTGCGGGGGCGACTGTATTTCACCGCATTTTCTAGCAAATTTCGCAGCACTAGCCGCATCATGGTGGGGTCAGCCTGAACCACAGGGAGCGGGTCTATTTGCCAGTCGATGGTTCTGCCCACCAAGTCTTGCTGCATGTCTCGCCGCACTTCCTGAAGCAGTTGGTTGAGGTCGAGCGTGGTCAGGCGCATTTCGGTTCGACCCATGCGCGAAAACGACAGCAGATCATCCACCAATCGCCCGGCTTCTTTTGTCGTGTCAGCGATCGTTCTCAGGTAACGCTGACTGGTTTCATCGAGCGCCGTGGACTTGCCCGCTCGTTTTTGCAGCAAATCGACAAAGCCATTAATGTGCCGCAGGGGGGCGCGTAGATCGTGGGACACCGAGTAGGAAAAGGCTTCCAGTTCTTTATTCGTAGCTTGGAGCTGCTCAGTGCGCTGCTTGACGCGATATTCCAGTTCCTCGTTCATCTGGCGGATCTGGTCTTCTGCCTGCTTACGATCGTTGATATCAATACAGGAGCCAATATAGCCCAAAAATTCTCCGTCTGGCGTAAAGCGCGGCACGCCATGATCCAGCACCCAGCGATATTCGCCATCGAACCGCCGCAAACGGTACTCCATTTTGAATTCCTGACGGGCATCAAACGAATTCGTGTAGATCGCCAGGCAATATTGAAAATCATCGGGATGCACTCCTTCTGCCCAGCCATTGCCCAATTCCTGCTCTGTCGTACGTCCCGTGAAGTCGAGCCAGGGCTTGTTGAAGTAGTTGCAGAGCTTATCAACCCCCGACATCCAGACCAATACTGGGGCAGTATCCGCTAGGTGACGGAAGCGGGCCTCACTCTCTCGCAACGCCTGCTGCTGAGTCTGCAAATTTTCTGCCAAAATTTCTGCCTGCTGCCGCGCCAGCACTTGGTCAGTCACTTCAAACGCAAACGTCATAATGCCTTCAATCCTGCCATCAATGCCTCGCATCGGCTGATAGACAAAGTTGAAAAATCCTTCCTCTAAAGTGCCGTTGCCCTGGCGATCGAATTGAGCTGCCACTTCTTTGCCGATAAAAGGCTCTCCGCTTGCCAGAACGCGATCGAGCAGCTCAAAAAAGCCCTGTCCTTCCAAATCAGGAAACGCTTCGCGCACCGAATGACCCACTACCTCTCGTCCACCCGCAAGTTGGAGATAGAGAGGATTCGCAAATTCAAAAATGTGATCGGCTCCGCGATTAATACAAATATGGGCAGGAGCTTGCATTAACAGGGAATGCAGGTAACTCTGCTGAAGTTCGGCTTCGGCTCTAGACTGCTGTTCCCGTGCCAGGAGCTGTGCCCGTTCTGCTTCTTTTTGCTTGCGCTCGGTAATATCACGCGATACACCCACTAGCTCAGCGACGTTCCCCTGAGTGTCAAAAATCGGAGTTTTGATGGTGTGGAAGTAGTGAAGTTCTCCGTCTGCTCCTCGGTTTGGCTCTTCCAAAACTTCGACAGGCTCGCCAGTCGTAAACACTTTCAGGTCATCTTGCAAATACTGCTGAGTGAAATCCAGTTCGTTGAAGGGCACATCTGTAATGCCACGCAGTTCCTCAACAGTTAAGCCGTAGTAGTCACAGGCTGCCTTGTTGGCATAAATCACCTTTGAACCGGGAGCTTTGCAAAACACCATGTCCTGTACAGAATTCAGGATCTGAGCATAACGGTGTTCGTTTTCGCGGAGTGCCTGTTCAGCCCGGTTTTGTTCCGTAACGTCGATCGACATTCCCGCCATCAGGCGTTGTCCGGCAGAATTTCGCAGCGGAAATTTGAACGATAGATAATAGTGTTCTCCGTCGTTCTGGGGAGCAATTTCGATCGCTTGCAGGGTTTTCCCCTCTGTCAACACTTGTAGGTCGTTATTGCGCAATTGCTGGGCCACTTCGGCAGGAAACAAGTCAAAATCGGTTTTACCCAGCCATTCGTCGAACGATCGCTCAAAGCTTCGCTCCAAGAGTGGATTGACATAAACATATCGCCCTGCCTCATCTTTGATGTAAGCCGTTGCAGGACTGTGCTGCATAAAGTTCTGAAACAGTTCCTGGCTTTCCCGTAACGCCGCTTCTACCCGTTTGCGCTCCGTGATGTCGCGAGAAACCGCTACGACTCCCTCAATGGTCTGCTGCGAAGTCCGCAAAGGGGTGAAAATATATTCGTAATACCGGGGACCATCGGGGGCAGCAAAGCTGGTTTCGCCTTTGAGGGGTTGTCCAGTTTGCATGACATGCTCTCGCTGGGCATCGACTGGCTCCATGAGTGCGGTGGGTAGACCCAACTCGCGCCAGGTTTGACCCAAAATTTGCTCAGGCTGAAAGCCCAGAACCTCTGCTCCTCCCTGGCTGACCTGAGTATAGCGACCCAGACGATCGAACACATAGATATGATCCACCGAAGCGGTCAGAATCCCATTCAAAACCTCTGCCTGGATCTGGGTATGTTGATGCAGGGCTTGTACTTGCTGTTCTGCCTGTTTGCGGTCAGTGACATTAAAAACGGCACAGCTTACCCCCACAATTTGCTGTCCATCCCGCAGGGGTTCTGTCAACAGGTCATACCAATGCTGACGACCGTAAAGGGTTAAAACCACCTCTTGCCGAGCCGATCGCCCAGACTGCATCACCTGCTGTTTATGCCGTGACAGTAATTCTGCTTCAGCCGGAGGAAACAGGTCAGCATCGGTTTTGCCCACCATCTCTTCAGACAGCTTCAACGCCTGGGGGTTATACACCCACTGGTAGCGCAGATCCCGATCCTGATGAAATAAGGCGATCGACGGATTATTTAGAGCGAGCCGAAACCGTTCCTCACTCTCCCGCGTCTTCTTCAAATTTTTTTCAAGCCGCTGTTTTGCCGTCCGGAGTTCTGAACTCAGGGAACTGATAAGCAGTGTAACCAGTACAAATGTCCCATTCTGCACCATACTCCCCAGGTTAGTAACCGCCAGCGAATAAACTGGAGCGATAAAAAAGTAGTTGATGGCGATCGTCGAGAGTGCAGTTGCTATCAAACCTGCGACAATACCACCTGACCAGGCACTAACGGCTACGGCTGCATAAAAGAAGGGAAAGATGGTGGGTTTCAGCAGCGATTGCAGTAGAAACGTGAGCAGCAGTGCCAGTCCAACTGTGGCTAACGGCACAGCATAGGTTTTGAACCAATGTGGTACTTTGGGAACCATCACCTATATCATTTGGCAGAAGTGTTGAAGGTGTTAGCCTACCATAAGAGGGAAGAAATTTCTCTGGCATTCCCCCCAGGATGGATTTAAGGGGCACAGCGTTTACGGATGCGGTTGTGTCGCAACAAATCGATCGACAGCACACCCAAGCTCCAAGAGTGATTACATATAGATAAGAACGCTGCTCATCCGGCGGTATTCATCGGGCGGTATATAGACGCGCTCCCAAAAGAAGGGATGATTAGCACTTCGCGCAACTCTGGAGGAACCGCAAAAGAGACTGGATTAAGGCAGAGCAAAGATTTGAATCAAAATTTGAATAACGATCGCGTTAGCCTGGATGATTCATCAGAAGTTAGAAGAGATACAAGCAAGAGAGATTAAAACTGAATAGAATCAGGTTCTCTAGCACTTTAAACGTCTTTATTTTGCCAGGATAAAGTGTGAAAAAGTGTGAATCGGAATTGCCCTCTAATTTTTATTTACTTCATTCCCTCATTTCTATTGCATTCGCTGTGAGAAAACGGGAAAACCTATCAAAAGAGGCAAAGGAATCCTGTGACTTTTCGCGTAAAGTCATTAACGGTTGTTGCTTAAAGTTTCCGATTTCAGTTGATGTGGTTAATTGTTAAACGATGGATTGAAGGGTCGATGCTGGCAATCGCGATCGGCATTAGTGCAGGAATGCTGCCCGCTCAGGCACAATCTGATCAGCAGGTGCGATCGCTGGTGGAGGCTCTTCGTCTGGCGGCTCCTCAAACGGGTAATGCCAATGACGGGCTTTATAGCGACTGGCAGATTCAGGCACAGAATATTCCCAGATGGTCTGAATCCTGCATTGACAGAACGCTTTCCCCCCAGGAGTTTGAAGCCGATGTAGCAACGGCACGCAGTATTCTGGTTTGTGTGATGCGTGATATTTTGCAGCAGGAGTATCGCAATAGTGGCAACAGTGAGGCGATCGCCGTTCGTCGCGCCGCAGCCTGGTGGATGACGGGTGATTCATCCCGGTATAATGCTGCCGAAACCGCTCCCTATACGCAACGAGTGCTCAGCTTTTATCAGCAGCAGACTGGCACTCCTGCGGCAACCACTCAACCCAACTCAACGGATCAACCTGAGAGCCAAGCTGAAGAACGTCCTGCCCCTCCCCAAAGCCCCCCTTACGATCGCTATATGCAAGCTGGATATGCTGCCGTAGAAGAGAAAAACTACGATGCCGCACTGTTGCATTTTCAACGGGCACTGGATGAACGTCCGAATGACACCTATGCACAACAGGCAATTGAAAATGTGGAACGCTATCGTACTCGGACGGGGCAAGATCAGTCTGAGCAAGAAGGAGCGCAGTAACGCGATGAGGCAATGGATCAAGCAGGGATTGCACCTGACCCTGATGACGATGATGGCTACTCCGGTTGGGATAGGGCTGGGGTATTCTGGGGTTCAAGCAGCCGAAGCCTGGGTTGAAGTGACGACCAATGCGGTTGGCGATCGCTTCCTGATTAATCCAGATTCGATCGAGCGATCGCAAAACACCGTTCGCTATTGGGAATATCGACAGTTCAAGCAGCCCAACAATGCGTTTTTAGCATTTGAAGTCGAGCAACCCGTTTATGGCGTGATGATTTATCGATCGGTAGACTGTACTTCTGGAGTGGAACGCACCCGCCGCCTAGTGATCTTTAATCAGGACAGACAGGCGATTCAGCGAGTCAATTATGACGACAATGGGAGTCTGACGCAGCCCACAGCAGGAAGCAGTGCCGCTCAGGTAATTCGCCACGTCTGCACTCAGCAATAGGTTTTGTCGATATTCACTAATTTCCCAATCAAGATGGGTTAGCTAGTTAACCGTTGTTCTCACACGATTGCAACGCAAATGGTTGTCACGTCACAATACATCGTCACGTCACAATATATCGCCTTTCTTCAATAGATAAAGTACAGGAAAATGAGATCTAAGGGCTGTATCTCTGCACAGCGTCTTCGCCTCCTAATTCTTCCTGTATCTTATCCTGATGAAAAATCCTGGTGAAAACGGGGTCACGATAGTTCTATTAATTCAGGGTTTAATTCAGGGTTAGACGCACTCACCCTATTCAACTGAATCGTAAGATTTCTGTTCTTGTCAGTTTTATCATCGACTGCCTTTTTTGAATCAAGCCAGACAACTTTCAGTTAAGCTTATTTTTTTAAGCTCTTATCTAAACTTCCATGAGTTCACTCAAGTTAAATGAGGAAAGCTGTTCCGCTTTTGGTCGTCTTGTTTTACAGCATCTCAAGGATAACCCTCATACCAATATGAGCCAGCTTGCCAAGCAGGTTGGACTCTCCCAAGCAGGACTGAGCTGGATTTGCCTCGAACGCAATAGCCCCAGTGAGGAAACCGCTCGCAAGATTGCGCCTATCCTGAGGGT
>JACJNZ010000050.1 GCA_014695325.1 Cyanobacteria bacterium FACHB-502
CTCATCTGCATAAGCTTCAGAAGTTGCCGGGGCGCATCGTGCGGTACTTTAAACATCCTGCCATTGCTTATGCTGCCTGACCTTATGCACTCTCTATACTTGCCAGGTTAATATCAGTTGAGCGACATTCGGAACATTGCATTGGTTTTACCCTGGTTTCATATCCCCATTCTGCAACGCCCAAGAACGCACCCAAACAGGACTACAAGTGGCAAGAGCCAGAGGTCGGAAAGGGGGACGACAGCAGAAGCTGCCACCCCAAGAGATTGAGATTGGGCGATCGTTAGCAGCAGATCCAAAGCGATCGGTCACTTCCATCTGTGAGCATTTGGGAATTAGCCGTCCCACTTACCACCGCTACATCAACCTTGAGCTAAACCACACTGCCGAAAATAAACGCTGAGCGATCGCCTGTAATACGCCCTAGAGCCTCGCTCTATCGAGGATGGGGGCAAGGAGCGCTGCCGTTCCTAGTCATTTTTGGCAGTGTGTTGAGTGTTAAAGGCTGCGTTCAGCGGCGGCAGGTAGCTTCTATATTTAGACCAAAATCTTTCGTCTGCAGCTGCAACGCAATTGTTAGACAGTAGGATAATATACTCAACATTCAAGAAACGAGGCTCACGCTGTATAGCTCGCATTGAAGCCCAGCGCATTATCGATCGTCGTTCCTGAAATTGTTTTTGCTGCATTGCTTGCCAGGAAAAGTGCTGTTTGGGCAATATCCTCTGGCTCAATCGCTCCAGCACTGCCCAGTGGACTCACTGGATTAATTAGTGCGTCCTGTTGCTCTGGAGTGGAGACACCCATTGATCGCATCTGTCCCTCGCTACGATACATTGCCGTGTTGACTGCACCTGGCGCGATCGCGTTCACTGTGATGTTGTATTGCCCCAACTCTTGAGCAGCTTGCTTAGTCATCCCAATCACAGCCCACTTCGTCGATGTATAAGCACCGTTTCCAGCAAATCCAGCCCTGCCCCCCACAGATGCCATATTGATGATGCGTCCACCACCCCGCTGCTTGAGAAACGGAACGGCAGCTTTTGCTGTATTGAAAACTCCGTGAACATTGACATCGAATACATCGTGCCAGAGTTGAGGGGTTCCATCCTCAAAGCTGTGCCATGCCACATAGCCTGCATTGGCAACGACAACATCAATTCCACCCAATTCCCGGTTCGTGCGTTCTGCCGCAGACTGCATTGCTGCTAAATCTCGAACATCAACCTGAATTTGCAGCACCTTTGTGCCGTATTGCTTGACAGAAGCAACGGCTGCGCTAAACTCATCCAGGTTGGCAACACGATAACCCCGTGAAGAGTTCAGACGAGAGGGATCGGCAATATCCAACATGGCAACATCGGCACCATTCATTGCGAAAACTTCTGAAATTGCCCGTCCAATCCCTCGCGCCGCTCCAGTAACGAATGCGACCTTTCCAGTCAAAGGAAGCGGGCTGGAGGGTTGAGGCTGTGCAGCGGGCTGAGTGGGAGCCTGTGCTGTTGCTTTTTGGGTTCGTAAAGGGGATAGTCCTGCTCCTAGTGTCATTCCAGTTGCAGCCAAGGCAGCACCTTTGATTAATCCACGACGTGAACGATTTAGCTTCTTCACTGGTTCGCTCCTCCTAAACTCTGAGGACAGCTTATCGAAACAGCCGTGTCGAAAAATTGTAAAATCTTGCTTAGCTTGCAACCTGCTTGAAGAAGCTTTTGGGTGGAATGCCGACGACTCGCTTAAAGGCTTTGGTAAAATGCGCTTGATCGTAGAAGCCCACCTGCAACCCGATCTCTGTCAGATCTGGTTTACCGGCGATCGCAATCAGCTTCTTGGCACGCTCGACTCGGTTTTGCAACAGATATTGATGTGGGGAAAGTCCCAACGAATTTTTGAAGAGACGCGCAAAGTGAAATGCGCTCAGGTTCATCTGTTCGGCTAAGTCAACTAAACTCAACTCCTCGCTTAGATGTTCATGAACGTACTCGATAATCTGCTTTAGCTGCTGTGATGAGAGCTTTCCAGCTGCTTTACGCAGTTTTTGGGAACGACCGCTGTGATACTCAATCAGATGAAGAGCAAAGGCGACCGCAAGCGATTCACCATAAAGCGTGCCACAGTAGCTTCCAGAAGCTAATTCTGCTCTAAAGCGACGAGTAAAGTCAGCAATTGTTGTATCAGCTTCACCTCGACGGGTTAGAAAACTAATGTTTTCTGAAGCACCCGTATCTTGAAACGCTTGGCGAACAAATTGAGGGTCAAGGGCGATCGCCAAAAGCTCAAAGTTTCCCCACCATCGAGGAAAGTTGATATCTCCATGTGTCTGTAAGCAAAAATCACCTGGGTTCAAAGTCGTTTGTCGCCAACGCTTGCCCTCTTTCCATTCGTAGTGAACAGGTTGACCAATGTTGACCGCCAAACGATGTCCATCGATATAGTGTTCGGGCAGTTCAAACGATGAAATTCGGTGAAGTTCAACAGTGATTCCCTGCCAACCTGCATTCACGCTCGAAAACAACACACTTCCAGCAGGAGCAGCCGGAAAGATATTTCCAGTTTGACTGTTGACCAGATGAATCCGGCTATCTGACATTGGCAGTAGGAAGTGATTTTAAGTATATTTTGGACTGAAATCACTCTACAGGCAATCTTCTGATTACTGTCCCTACATAGAGAAATTTTCTGTGCTTGATAGCCTCTGCTATTGAGGTATTTGGCATTGCTGCTTAAGGGAATGCAAACGTTACCATCGTTTGTCCTTAACAAGTTCTTGCGACACAACCGCCGTTAAGGATTCCTGAACAAAAATATCGTGCGGGGGTTCGTAGGTTCAACCTGATGTCGACTGATGTACCCCCATTCTTAATTTGCGGTTACTCCTACTTTAATCCGCTTAAATACCTGATCGAGCAGATTCTCCTTGCAATCGATCCAGCATTATGGGATATTCTTTAGCATCCACGGTAAGTCGATGTATTTACCGTACTTTATAGAAATGATAGAAGACGTTTACTTTCAAGCCATCAGAAATGGACGGCTTCTGACTAATTTCGCCTTAATTTTGGTTTCTCTAATGGAGTAATGGCATGGCTTCTAGACTTTGGCAAGGTTGTCTCAAGCTGAAATTATGGACGGCAAAATCCTTGCGAATTAAAGGATTTGCATTTGTTGTTTCAATGTTTCTGGCAGCGATCGTAATTCCATCTCTATCAATTCTGCCCTCGCTAGCGACTGAAACATCTGATGTGCAATTTGTGCAGCCCACTTGGTTAACTCAGCACGCGAACGATCCTAAACTTCGCATCCTGGATGTCCGAATTAGTCCGTTCGATTACTTTGGTGGACATATCCCGAATGCAGTGCATATTGCAGATAACACTTTCCGGGGACCCAATGGTACACTTCCCGTGCAGTACTGGGAAGCCGATAAATTACGATCGCTCTTTTCTCAGGCAGGCGTGAGTGACGATAGTAAAGTCCTCGTTTATTCCGATGGTCGGGATGTGTTAGGAGCAACGATGGTCGCTTATCTGCTCGAACGCACTGGACATGCCGATGCTGCGGTTTTGGATGGGGGCTTTGCAGGGTACAAAGCAGCCGGATTGCCCGTTAGTAAGGAGTTTCCTGCTTACGATCTTGGACGTTTTACAGTACGCGATCAGCCCACCGTACGAGTGACTTTAGCTGAGGTCAGACAGTTAATTGGTAAACCTGGCGTGACTTTCATTGATCCTCGTCCACCGGAACTGTTCTCCGGGCAGCAGCAGGTTTGGGCGCGAAATGGACATATTCCTGGTGCTAAAAATATCCCCTGGGTTTCATTTACCGTGGGAGAATCAAACTTCCACCAACTGAAGCCTCTGGATGAAATTCGTCAAATTCTGGCATCGCGCAATGTGAAACCCACAGACAACATTATCGTGACCTGCAGTACTGGACGTGAAGCAACGTTGCAGTATCACGTTCTGAAGCACCTGTTAGGATACCCCAACGTTCGGGTTTACGAAGGATCTTGGACAGAATATTCCTCCAATCCAGACTTGCCTGTAGAGACAGGTGCCGGTGCTTAATGCAGGTATTTTGAGGAAAGTGGAGGATGGGATCGCAGGAGCATCAAAAACTTAGCTAACTATTCCCTACTTTCCATTCCTGTTCCTTTTTGCTTAATGTCTCATTACTCTTCTGCGTCATCTCATGCGATTTATTTTTTTACTGTTTGGTGGAGCGATCGCCACTACATCTGTTCTGGGTTTGGCTCTTCTTTCGTGGATGGTTGAAGTGAGTTCAACTAGCCTGGGATACATCGCAAGCTGCGCCCCCAGTCAGCCCGAAGAACCCAAGAAAGAGGGTTCCTCCCAGGAATCTTCTCCAACACCGTCTCCGTCTCCGTCTCCGTCTCCGTCTCCGTCTTCTCAGTCGTAACCGCCGCAGAAGTTCCATGTCTAACATTGCCCTATCCCAGTATCCGCAATCTTCTCCCCGTCCTCAAACAATCCCGATCGCCGTTCTGTTTGGGCTGTTTGCGCTGGGAGGGATCGTTGTCAGTCCCTTTGGTGGGCTAAAGCAAAGTGTTTTATTTTTGATTGGCGGACTGTTTGGAATAAGCCTGTATCACGCTAGCTTTGGCTTTGCCTCGTCCTACCGAAAACTGTTTGTCCACCGTGATGTGAGAGGCGTACTGGCACAACTTCTGATGCTGGCGATCGCAACGCTGCTCTTTGCACCATTCCTGTTAGCCGGAAGTGCTTTTGGTCAGAGCTTACGGGCAGCGGTTGCGCCAGTGGGCGTCCAGGGAGCGATCGGCGCATTTTTGTTTGGTGTTGGGATGCAGTTAGGCAGCGGTTGTGCCTGCGGTACGCTCTACACGATCGGCGGCGGCAGTAGCATGATGCTGTTAACATTGCTGACCTTTGGCATCGGTTCTTTTTGGGCAAGTCTGACCGGATCAGTGTGGGCAGGACTTCCTGCGACTGACCCCATTTCCCTCCTCAAATCCTGGGGATGGGCAGGGGTTGGATTACAGCTTGTTCTGCTGGGTGCGATCGCTTTGCTGCTATGGCAATGGGGCAAATCTAATCAGACTGCGGATGATATAACCCCTACTCCTGCTGAGCCTTTTAATCTGAAGCATTTACTGTATGGTCCCTGGTCGCTCGTGTTCGGTGCAATTGCTCTTGCCATCCTGAATGGATTGACGCTGCTCATCGCAGGTCGACCCTGGGGTGTTACCTGGGGATTTACCCTGTGGACAGCCAAAATTGCGCAGGCGTTGGGCTGGAATCCGGCAACCAGCGAATTCTGGAGTCAGGGGATGGGAGCCGAGGCACTGGAGCAGAGCATATTTGCTGACATTACCTCCGTGATGAATTTCGGCATTGTGCTGGGAGCTGCCCTCGCTGCTGCGCTGGCAGGACGCTTGACGGTCAAAAAACCTGTTTCCAGGTGGGCGATCGCCGCTGCGCTAATCGGGGGCTTGATGATGGGCTACGGGGCAAGGCTGGCGTTTGGCTGCAATGTGGGAGCTTACTTCAGCGGCATCGCTTCCACCAGTTTGCATGGCTGGCTGTGGATTACCTTTGCTTTACTAGGAACAGGATTGGGGATTCGGCTGCGATCGCTGTTTCGGCTCTCCAACTAAGGCTGCCTAGATATGCGTTTTAGATATACATGGCAAAATAATCGTGACTTTCGGTATTCATAAATATCGTCACTTCTTCTTTCGCCTGTTCATCATGAGTTGCTGTGACTAAAAGTCTGAGATCTTCGTCAGAAATAAAGTCACCGCAGCATTCATTTGCCGATACTGCCTGATTCATTTTCTTGGGATAGCTCAGGTTTAGATTATTCATAATCGTGATGAACTGGCTGCGGGTGCGATCGGCAAAGCGGGGATTCGATCGCTGGTTTCAAGAGCAGTTGCGCCAACTACCCGAATTTGACCAGCGCTGAATAAGCCTGAAACCACAAGTTGAATAAACAGAGCGCAATGTCAAGCATTAACGATATAGATTTGGTTTTTCGCTTAATAAAAACCGAAGGTAATTGAACTTAGAGGACATCGCCATGAATTTCACTTCTCTGCGCCAAGCACGGTTGTATCGCGAATAATTCTTGAGGACAGATGATTCTTGTACAGAGAACGAGGCTATGCTACGGCTCCAAAAATTTGACACACGAGTGCTGCCTGAGCAATTACATCTCCTCGTTCTATATCTTTGACTTGTCCTTTTCTCATCCTATTCATTGCCTCGATCCCGCTCAGAGTTTTTCTGGCACTGTTAAACGACTTGAACCCCATCATCAGCTTCACAACCCGCTTGATGTTCCGATGATCCTGTTCAATGTGCTATGTCGCTCCCTAAATCCCTCAAATTGTTTTTTGCCGCGCTTTAAGTGCGAGGGGAACTTTGAAAGTAAGGTTAATCTGGTTTAGTTTCCTCAATTTTGAGGGGCTAGGGGAGCGGTTTGAGTCAGGAATGCCAATTGAGAAAAGACCAGCAATGGTCACTCGTTGGTCGCCTGCCTTACGACAAATATGGTTTCGAAACCGAGCAGGGGGCAACCTACCTGCTTAGGTCAACAACTCTTCTCATGCTTCCTTTCCTTTATCTCCATCATTTTCGATACATTTACCCTATTGTTGCTTTCATCTTTGTTAAGAAAAACTTGACTTCAAATCTTGTATAGAACGATTCAGAATTTCATCGTCATATTGAGGTGAATTTGTAAATATATCCGTCATTTCCTCACCTGCTGAAAAAGTTGTGCCACACTTTGTTTATGGCAATTTGTTATTGAATTAGTAGGAGACTAATGTGTTTGAGGTGCATCCCTCAGCGTTACAGTTTCCTCAACGATCTTGCTCAGGTTCTGTTCTCTTGGGGATTATCTCCAGGTTATCTTCAGGTCATTTTCCGTTTAACACATTTGGTTTAGCACACTTGATTCAGCTTATTTCATTCAGTATGCTGCATCAGGACCAATATCAGGAGATTGATATCAGGGTACGCCACATCTTCGATTTCTCCTCAGCAGGATGGGTTGCCTTATGCCAGATTTTAATGCGCTACCGCTGATCCTTGCGGGTCCGATCGTGCGGCGAGTTGAGCCAACGCTGGTTTCGGTGTGGATTGCATTATCGGCGGCGCGGACGGTGGAACTGGCGCTGTGGGTAGGTGAAATCGTCGTGCCAACTGCTAGCGACTTTTTTGGCAGTGCAGGAGCTGCCCATCGACGCAGTACCGCTTCAATTCGGATTGGCGAAAAGCTGCACTTTGCGCTGGCGACGATCGACCTGACGGCTTCGCCGCTAATTCCTGGTCAAAATTACGCTTACAACCTCGTTTTCACAGGTCCAAATAACAAAGACCTCAGTACCGAAAAGTATTTAGAAGATAAGGGTCCGGCGATCGAACCTACACGGCTAGCATTAGGTTACTTAGCTGGGCGGCTACCAACCTTTGCGCTGCCTCCAGCCGAAATCGAAAATTTGCGGATTGTGCATGGCTCCTGCCGCAAGGCACATGGACATGGGGCAGATGGACTGGTGGCACTGGACAAAGTGATTGAGCGCACGCGCGCAGAACCCTTGCAGCGACCACACCAGCTCTTTCTTACCGGCGATCAGGTTTATGCAGACGATGTGCCGATGATGCTTTTGCCCCAGCTCACCGTGGCGGGAAATGCGCTGCTGGGCGCGCCTGAAACCCTGCCGCTCACAACTTCTAGCGGAACGCAAAACGTGCAGGTCACGACTGCCAACTTTCCGACGACTTGGCGGCAGGAACTCGTGCGGCAACAAGCCAGGATGAGCAGCGGAGAAGCGTCCAGCCATGTCCTGTCGTTTGGCGAGTTCTGCGCGCTGTATTTGTTTTACTGGTCGAATGTGCTGTGGGACGATTTCGCCAGCAAAGACACGCTGTTTCCCGAATGCCCGGACGATCGATGTCGGGATGCCAACACAATCGTCTCCGGATTGCCTGCCCATCTGCGCGATCTGTATCCGCCACCCCCTCCCGGAAGTTCTAGAAACGATCGCAAAGACCGCATCGACGATCGCAACAAACTACGAGAGGATTACAAGAAACAGCTAGAGGAGGTGAAGACCTTCAAAAAGGCTCTGCCCTATGTGCAGCGAGTTTTAGCAAATGTTCCGACTTATATGATCTTTGACGATCATGAGGTGACGGATGATTGGTATCTGACGCAGGATTGGCGCGACCGGGTATTGACCAGTCCGTTGGGGGTTACGGTGGTGCGAAATGGACTGCTGAGCTTTGCGCTGTTTCAAGCCTGGGGTAATCATCCGAAGCGATTTGAAACCGGCGATCACGCCCAACTGCTGACGCAAGCCCAGGCACTGTTTCCGGCGGCAGGCGGACCCGTTACCTCAGTCGCAAACCAGATCGATACGCTGTTTGGCTTAGGGGGAATAGATCCGAAAATTGACTGGCACTTTACCGTGCCTACGGGTCCAACGACAACGGCAGTGCTCGATACCCGCACAAGGCGCAGCTATGTCGGTCGCTATAATCCACCGGGATTGATCAGTGCTGCTAGCCTGGATGCCCAACTGCCTGCGTCCCTGGCTCCTTCACCGGGGGCAGAACTGCTGTTTGTCGTGTCAGCGGCTCCAGTTCTGGGCCTGGCACTGATCGAAGAAGTGGCACAGCCGCTGGGGGCACGCGGGTACGCTGATTTCTTTATGTCCGTGATCTGGAATCAAACGCCGAAGATTACGGGCTACATGGAATTTGACATGGAGGCATGGTCGCTAGACGCACCTCAGTTAGAAGCGTTGTTTGCCCGATTGAATCAGTTCAAAAAAGTCGTGATTCTCAGTGGCGATGTTCACTACAGCTACAGCGCAGAAATGGACTACTGGAAGCGCGGCCAGCCCACACCGACGCGATTTGTGCAGGTTACATCCAGTGCCCTCAAGAATGAATGGAGTGCAGTCGCCAAGCGATCGCTCGAAACCGTGACCGTGCAGGAGCTATTGCACAAAGCTTTTTATCCGGTGGCGCGACTGGGCTGGGATAGTCCGATCGATTTGGTGGGTCGGGTGAACGTGCCGGGAGGAGCGATTCCTCGTAGTAAACGCGCCCTGCTGCGTCGTACTCCGGTTGTGCTGCCGGCAGAAGGCTGGGCAGCGGGCAGCAGCATTGACGAACCGTCGGATTGGGCTTGGCGCACCAGTTTGGTGAAGGATAATCGACCCGATGACGAAAGCGCCGAAGCTCGCCCCAAAGATGCCCAGGCGACGCGGATTCAGCCCGATTTGATTCCGGCGGACTCGGAGGCTGGCTATGTAGCAGTGCTGGGTCGGGGCGAAAAGCAGCTCGAAGCCAAAATTGCCCGATCGGTGGTGTTTGCCTCGAACTTTGGACTGGTGCGGTTTACAGGCACGAATGTCGATCGTGGGTTGCAGCACGCGCTGATCTATGACCATCCGCAAGACAAAAAAGACGACGATCCGCAGGAATACACGGTGTACAGCCTGACGCTAGTTTCCACATCAGACAGTCAGCCAACAATCTCTTAGTCCGGCACGGGAAGGGGGAAAGGGTGAGTTCGGAGAACATTCGCAATGATTTGCAGCGGCTGGTGAGCGAGATTCGCGACATCCTGGAGCCGATTTCCAAAAGCGTCAGCGATGAAGGCATCCGGCGCGAGATTTTGCTGTCGCTGGGGCTAAACCCGTCTGGCTCAACACCCGCGCTCAATATTCCCCCGGCATCGCTTGCCAGCATTGACGCTTATCGGCAGCAGGCGGCAGACGATGTTGATTTGCAAGCCTTTATTAGCGTGCTGTCGGACATTACGCGAGTGGTGCAGGCACTGATTGATCTGGTCGCAGCGGCGGCAACGACGGATAGCGATGCTCCAGCAGGGTTTGTCGTCGAGGAAGCGGTCAGCTTTTATCTGGAGTCGATCGTACTTGGCTATTTGCGAGTGCGGAATCCGGGCGTTTACATTACAGCCAGTGCCCTGAGGCTGATCGAAGAGCAGGGAATTCGCTTTGGCGGCATTACGCAGCTTTTGTTTCGCATCGGCGAATACTTTGAAAGCATTGGCGTGTCGATCGACGAGATGCAAACCGATGAAGATGCCAAACGCGCTTCCGATGTCATTCTCTTTGTGCTGGGGGTGGCGATTGCCTCGCTGGTCGAATGTGAGTTTGTTTATGGCCACGATGCAGGACTGCTAAGCGAAAGCCCGATCGCCGATGCTGCCTCGAACCGAACACTGACGCTCAAGATCAAAGGCAAAACCAAAGATGCCGAAGAGAATGAAGTCGAAGGGTCACTGCTGCTGAGCCTGGTGTTTGTGCCGCGCGACCATGGCGGCGTAGGGGTGCTGACGCGCATCAAAGGCGACGGCTCGCTGGAAGTGCCGATCACCAAAAATTTGAGCTTCAAGATCGATGTCAATGGTCCTGATTTTCTAATTTATTTCGGCGATGGGTCGCTGGATTTTCCGGAGTCTACAGATGCTTCGCTGGGCATTAGCCTGATCTTTAAATCCAAGCCACCGTCCGAGTCGGAAGCGGGTGAGCCAGAGGAAGCAAAGGAGATTATCTGGGGCGATCCCAACAGCATCCACCTGCGGATTGGCAGCGCGAAGCTGGAAGGAGAGGCGGGTGTCAAAGATCAGAGCTTCAAGTTTGAGCTGAAAGAAAATGCCTTTGTGCTGGCAACCAAAGAGGCAGATAGTTTCCTGAAAAAGATGCTGGATGCTGTGACCAGCAATGGCAAGCTAGAAACCGAATTTGACTTCAATTTTGGCTACAAAAAGCGCAAATGGTTTGTGGGCGGCGGCATGGGCTTGATGATGAGTCTGCCGCTGCATGAGACTGTACTGTTTGTGAAGATGCACACGCTGACCGTGGGGCTGGCGATCGGCGAAACAGCGGGCGAGGAACCGGGCATCAAACTGGAAGCGTCCCTCAGCTTTGGGCTGGATCTGGGGTCGCTGCAGGCATCGGTCGATCGGATTGGCTTAGCCGGGCTGCTGCTTTTTGAAAGCGGCAAGTTCACGCTCGGATTCAAACCGCCGAATGGGGTGGGTCTTGCCGTCGATGCGGTTGCGGTTCGGGGCGGAGGTTTTCTATTATTTGATCCCGATCGCCAGGAATATGCGGGTGGACTGGAGCTGAGTATTGCT
Organism: Cyanobacteria bacterium FACHB-502; assembly: GCA_014695325.1. Taxonomy (GTDB): domain Bacteria; phylum Cyanobacteriota; class Cyanobacteriia; order Elainellales; family Elainellaceae; genus Leptolyngbya_A. The sequence continues at coordinate 11,161 of JACJNZ010000050.1, forward strand.
CTGAGCAGGTTAACGCTGACCGTGACGGCGATCGGTTTGATTACGACGCGCTTGCCGGATGGAAGCGATAGCTTTTCACTGCTGGCAATTCTGGCGGTTGAGTTTAGTCCGGCGTTTCAGCTTGGATTGGGCTTTACGCTGAACGGCATTGGCGGCATTTTGGGACTGAATCGCACGATGCGGTTGGAGGCAATGGCAGCAGGCATCAAGAGCGGTGCGGCAGAGCGAATTCTGTTTCCGCGCAATATTGTTGCCAACGCCTCGCGGATTATTAGCGATTTACGTGCCTTTTTCCCCCCACTCAACAATACTTTCCTGATCGGCGGAATGCTGAAGCTGGGCTGGGGTACGCCGACGCTGGTGACGCTATCCCTGGGCGTGATTATTCAGATTCCGCCTGGTACCGTGGCAATTCTGGGCGTACTGCTGGTGCAGTTGCCCACGCCAGAGGCAGCTTTGTTGCAGCTCAAGGTCGGCTTTTTGGGAGCATTTGAGCCAGACCGTCAGCGTGCCTGGTTTTATGCCACGCTCTACGATTCGCGGATTTTGCAGATGACGCTGGAAGGCGGACTGGGTGTCCTGGTTGCCTGGGGCAACGAAAGCAATTTTGTGATTTCGGTGGGTGGCTTTCATCCGCAGTTCACCCCGCCGCCGCTGCCCTTCCCGATTCCCGATCGCCTGGCGATTAATATTCTGAATTATCCGCTGGCACGAATTCGGGTGATGGCATATTTTGCGGTCACATCGAACACAGTGCAGTTTGGGGCACGCGCAGAGCTGTTCTTTGGCTTCGACAGCCTTAGTCTTGAAGGGCATTTGGGGCTGGATGTGCTGTTTCAGTTTTCGCCTTTCTATTTCATTGTTGAAATCTCAGCATCGATTTCACTCAAGGTGTTCGGTGCAGGGCTGTTTTCGGTGCGGCTACGCGGTTCGCTGGAAGGTCCAACCCCGTGGCGGCTGCGGGGAGCAGCATCGGTTTCTATCCTGTTTTTCTCGATCGATGTAGATGTGGATGAAACCTGGGGCGAAACGGTGGATACGGTGCTGCCGGGCGAAGCCGTGATGCCGCTGATTGCAGGCGAGCTAGAAAAGGAGACAAACTGGCTGGCAGAACTGCCTCCCGGCAACAATCTCCTGGTGTCGCTGCGGAAACTGGAAGCCGCAAGTGATGCGCTGGTGCTGCATCCGATCGGGGAACTGATCGTCAGCCAAAGAGCCGTGCCGTTGGGCGTAAAGATCGATCAAGTCGGCAGCAAGCAGGCAACGGACGCAAACCAATTTACCCTCAGCGTCAGCACCTCCACCCTGGCAAAACAGGGCGATCGCGAAGAACTGTTCCCGATGGCGCAGTTCCAGAAACTCTCGGATACCGAAAAGCTCTCGCGTCCGGCGTTTCAGCCCGTGCCGGGAGGACTGCGGCTGGCAGCGAGCGGCAAACAGGTGCGAAGCAGTCGCCTGGTGAAGCGCAATGTGCGCTACGAAACGATCGTCATTGACACCGAATACAGGCGAAACCCGATCGCCTTCTTCGCGTTCTGGATTGGGCTGTTTGTGCATTTTATTGCCGGAGCCGCCGTTAGCAAATCAGAACTGTCGCACAAGCACAAAAAAGATCTTCAGCCATTTGACGATCGGGTGGCAGTGAAGAGTCCGCTGTTTACGGTTGCTAATCTTGCCGACAACAAGCCCGTGGCGGCGGAGGCGCAGCAGTTTCGTAGCGAGGCACTGGCGCGGGAATATTTGCGCGATCGCGCGGCTGCCAATCCCAAGCAGGCAAAAGCGATGCACGTCATCCCCTTCGATGAGGCAAATGTGAGCAGATGAGTCCTCAAATCGGTTCCTATTCGTTCTTTCCCTGGCTGCGGCAGGGTCTTGCCAACCAGATCGATCCCAGCAGCATCAGCGGCAGTCGCGCCACGATTCCGGTTGTCCTGACGCTGGAAGGGGCTGGACTGGATGGCACAAAACTCACCCGAACGATTCCCCGCAATGTGCCTTTCTTTGGTCCCGGCGACATTATCGGAATCGATCGCCGCGCCATTATCAAAACTGAGCCGCTGCACTGGATCACCAACTTTGAGCCAAACTATCTGCCCTATATCGCGTTCTACGACGAAGATTTTCCCTGGCGATACACCCCGGAAGTGCCAAACAACGATCGCCTGCGTCCCTGGATCGCGCTGGTGGTGCTGAAGGAGGATGAGTTCACCGAAGCCGCGCAAACGACAGACCGTCCTCTGCCTTATCTCAACGTCGATGCGCCCGAAGCTGTGTTTCCGCCGATCGATCAGCTTTGGGCCTGGGCACATATCCACGTCAATCAAGATCTGGCGAGTAACGCGCAGGAAATCATCAGCAACAACATGGATGCTGTACTGCTGAAACTGGAAGCGGTGCTGCGACAAAACCCGGATGTCGCCTATTCCCGCCTTTTGTGTCCGCGCAAGCTGGATGCCAGCACGACTTATCATGCCTTTCTGGTTCCCTCGTTTGAATCGGGCCGATTGGCAGGACTGGGACATGATCCGGCAGGTGCGCCCAGCGTTAATCACGGAGCCTGGGAACCGAGCGGCGGCGAAACAGAACCCAATTTCTTTCCTTATTACTATCGCTGGACGTTTATCACTTCGACTGTGGGCGACTTTGAATATCTGGTGCGCCTGCTGGAGCCGCGCCCGATCGATAGCCGGGTGGGTCAACGCGAGTTTGATGTTCAGTTTCCCGACTCGAATATCAGGGGCATCACTGATCCAAAGCTAAAGGGGGTGCTGCGGCTGGGTGGGGCACTGCGCGTTCCGTTTAAGACGCTGGATGATGATCAGAAGCAAGCGTTTGAGTTATACGATCGCTGGGATCGATCGGGCTATCCCCAGGCGTTTCAGCGCGATCTGGCAGCATTTATTAACTTGGCGGACGACTATCAGCAGAAAACTGCCCTGCAAGCGCATAATGACAGCTCCTACGAGGCGACGATTCCTGACCCAGGCAATCCGGGTGAAACGCAGACCGATCCCGACCCGCTGATTACGCCGCCGCTATATGGACGCTGGCATTCGCTCACGCCTCGCCTTTTAACTGAACGAGACGGCACAGCAGTCACGCCCAACGACAACTGGGTGCATCAGCTCAACCTCGACCCGCGCCATCGGATTGCTGCCAATTTTGGCACGGAAGTCGTGCAGCGCAACCAGGAAACCTATATGAATGCTGCCTGGGAACAGATTGGCGATGTGCTGGAGGCAAACCGCAAGATTCGACAGGCGCAGCTCGCCAAATTTGTGGCTCGGAGTTGGTATGTGCAAACGGTGCTGCCGCTGGCAAGAAATGCCGCCAAACGGGAACTGGCTCTTTCGCTGATTATGCCTGTCCGATCGCGTATCCTTGCCGATCGCGTTACGGTCTATCAGCAGGTGAAAACCAGCATTGTGCCGCAGGTGCTGTTCTCGACGGAAGCGCGGCGAATTTTGCGTCCCGGCAGTCGATTAATGAAAACCCTGCCCTTCGACAGCGGGCGCAATCCCGGCAATTTGGTCGATCGGGTCAATCGGGGAGAAGTGACGGCAAATCTGCCCAAGGCTCCGTTGGAGGGCGCACCAACGCTGGATGATCTGGCAGACGCACTTGAACCGCCAGATAACACTGTGCCGGACATCATTAAAAATTTGCTGCGGCGGTTTCCCTGGCTGCTGCAAGCCCTGATTTTGCTGATTGTGCTGCTGATTGTGCTGGCAGTTTTGCTGAGAGGGTTTGGGGCTTTGCTGGCTCCCGTGATTCTGGCGATCGCCTGGCTGATTCCCCTGGTGCAGCGATGGCAGGATTTAATGGCTCCGTCGGTCAGTGTGCGCGAGGACAATCAAACGCCCGATCGGGTGGATAATTTGCCCCAAAGCCCAGATTTTCGCGTGATTACCGATCCGAATGATCCGTTTCGACCGACCGCGGGCAACAGCGACAGTCGCGAAGCCGTGAACTATAAAGCGGCACTGCGCGATGCCTACACGATTATTCAGGCAAGCCGCACGGTTAGCGTGCCTCTACGACCGGTGCGACAGCGGTTAAACCTGAATCAAACGATCGATCGACTGGTGACAGGGATAAATCCCAGCGTTACGATTCCGCGCTACGTGGGTCAGCAGCTCGAAATTCCCGATCGAATTCGCGACCAGGTGAGTGAATCCCTAAACGATCAGTTTGTGGAAGTGATGGCATATCCGGAAATCGATTTGCCGATGTATCGTCCGCTGGTAGAAGCGTCGGAAGAGTCTTTTTTGCCGAATTTGAAATACATTGAGCAAAACACAATCTCGCTGCTGGAAAGCAATCAGCCATTTATTGAGGCATACCTGGTGGGCTTAAACCACGAGTTTGCCCGCGAGTTGCTGTGGCGTGAATATGTGACAGATCAGCGCGGCAGCTACTTCCGCCAGTTCTGGGACCCCAGTGGTTATCTGGATGCGACCAATCGCGATCGCGAAACTCTGCGCGAAAAGCTAAAAGACATTCCACCGCTGCATCGCTGGCTGCGAACCTCCAAGCTGGGTCAGCATGACCACCGGGAAGAAGATGGTGCAGTCGAAGAAGAAGTGGTGCTGGTGATTCGGGGCGAGTTGCTCAAGAAATATCCCGATGCAGTGATTTATGCCCACAAAGCGAAATGGATTCGCACCAATAGCGGCGCGATCGATCGCACTAAACCGCGTGCGCTGGAAGATTCCGGCATTGGCGATGCCCAAAACCCGTCACGAGACGTGATTAAAACGCCGCTCTACGAGGCAAAGGTGAATCCAGATATTACCTTTATCGGCTTTGATCTCACCGTTGAAGAAGCGTTGGGCGGCACGGAAGGAACCGAGAACGATGATCCGGGCTGGTTTTTTGTGATCAAAGAGCGACCGGGCGAACCCCGTTTCGGGCTGGACATCGGCAGCAGCCCCAAACTCTATACCTGGAATGATCTGGGCTGGGAAAACCTGATTCCCAACGTGCAGCCCGGCGATATGCTGCAAATTACCAGCAGCAGCCCCACCCTCAGCGTTGAGCCAACTCTCCCCAGTCCAACGGATATTCGCCAGGAGCAAGCAAGGGACGATCGATCGGTGCGCTGGTCGGCGGGCATGGATGCAGCGCAAGTGGCATACATCCTGTATCAGGTTCCGGTCATGATCGCGGTTCACGCTGCCGAAATGCTGCCGCGCCAAACTTCTGAATAATCGCTAGAAATAATCGCTCCGAATCTTCACCCTGATTCATCCTTATTATTTTGCTTGAGCGAGGTCGTCCTATGGTATCCGAGTTTCCAATGTTTAGGAGCCAGTTGCAGCAGTCGCGGCGGCAGCTTGAGCAGGATAAACAGTCCCTCTTCCTCACCGAAGAGAAGCGAAAACAAATCGAAACCCAGCAGGCACAGCTCGACCGCACCTTTGACCCCGATCGAGAAGCCGATCGCGCCGAGCAAAAACGACTGCAAACGCTGCACGACCAGACCGTGCGCCAGATCGATCGCCTCGGCGAACAGGTTGCTACCACCGATGCCACGCTGCAAGCTACCCTCGATCGGTTTGCCGTCCTCAGCGACCCCCGCGAACGGGTGGAGCAGCTCAGCGACCTATATCCGGTACTGCTGCTGCCTTTGCGAATCGAAACTCGCTTCAAGCAGGTGCAAAGCGGGACGGGCGTTCAGTATCAGCTTTGGGTGCGGGTCTTCCCAGATGATTGCGCGGTGGATACCTTTGAAGCCGCCCTCAGCAAAACCGAAGTTCGCAATGCGCGTCGCTATTGGGCGCAGGTCTGGCGGGCAGGCAAGGATGAAACGCTGCGGCGGGCAGCATGGCGCAATTTGGTGGGCAGTCATGGTTCTGGGCGGGCACTGTGGATTGTGGAAAACTACCGTCCCCTCAACGAGGATCAGATTCCCGAACGCGATGACCAAACGATCGTCCTAGTGATTCCGACCGGGGAGCCGCTGACGGGGAGCATGGCTGAACAAACTGCCATCTTTTGGGAACGGGTCTGGCGTGCCCATGATGATGCGGTTGCGCTGAGAAATGCCCAAAATTTTCTGGCTGAAGCGGTCGGCGAGGAGCAGGCACAGCGCATTCTCAAAGACTATCGCCCCTTTAACCTGGACGATCCGCCGCCCGCAGGTTCTCCTGATCGCGCTGAAACCGCCGTGATCGTCACAACGATCGCTTTTGAATCTGACGAAGCCACCCAGACCAAACGCCGCGCCTGGTCGCGTGCCCCGCAGGTTTCTGTGTTGCCCGATCGCCTGGTTCTCATGGGCTACAGCGGCAACAGCCTGACGCTGCAAGCTCTGGGCAACCCGATTCCCTCGCCGCTGATTGTTGGACCCGACCCGCTGGCAGCCGAGGACGACCAGATTCGCCAGGAAGGAGACGATATTGCCGTCAGTTCTGCAATGCGCTGGATGGTGGACTTTGAGGAAGCGGTGCGGGTTGGCATGGGATTTCGGGTCAACTTGAGCCAGGCGCAATATGCAGCGGGCTTTGATAAGCTGCTGGTGCTGGGGGTGCGGCTCAGCTCGGACGAAACAAACAGCAAGCAAATTTTTGAGCAGCTATTGCGAAGCCATCACTACAGCCGGGGCGGTCTCAGTTTGATTCGGCAGGGCACTCCGACGAACAATACCGATGAGCAAGGGTCTGGCTTTTCCAGCACAGCGGACGCGGATGCGAGCTATGAGACCCTCACCAAAAGTAAACGATTATTTGAGCGAAATGACGACTGGTACGATCGCGCCGATGGCCAGTGGTGGGCAGAGCTGCTAGGGATTGATCTAACCTTGCTTCAGCAGGTGCAGGGGGCAAACCAGACTGATGTGCGCGATGCTCAGGCAATGAATCTGGCTTTGTTTCCGGCAACCCTGGGCTACTTTATGGATACGATGCTGGCGCAGGTGTTTGACGATCGATCGATCGAATTTGTGCGGCAGTTTTTCACGCGGTTTGTCAGCGGACGGGGAATGCTAAGCGCGATTCGGATGGGTCAGCAGCCCTATGGCATTTTGCCTGCTACGGTTTATAGCCGGATGAACTGGTCGCGGCAGGAAGGCTTCAGCGCGGCGTTATTTGCAAGTGTTGGCAGCAGCGGCTCACCAGGACTTGCCAAGCTCTACGAAGTGCTGATGCGGGCCTATGGCGTGTGGGGCACATTGCGCGATCGCGTGTCTTATGTAGGCAAATCGGGCGATCCGCATCAGATTTTGCTGGATGTGCTGGGTCTGCATCCCACGTCGGTTGAGTTTGACCAGCGGTATGCGGAAAGCCTGGCGCAGGTAATCAACACCTTCAACTTGCAGGGCTGGCTCGATCAGCTTTTGGTCACGCTATCGCTACTCATGCAGGGAACCCAAATTCTGCGCGACCACGGCTATGACCCCGATCGATTGGGTCGTCCCGATCTGCTGGACAAGTATTTTTTCGCCAAACCCTACGCGGTCAATCCAGAGAACCTGATCCACGATCTGCCGCTTTCTGAAACAGAAGGAATTCGTGCCTACACCGCTGATAAACGCAACTACATTCAGTGGCTCATCGATGCTGCCCGCACGTCGCTCGAAACGATTCGTCAGCAAGCCGGATTAGACGAAAAGCCTACATCGCTGCTGTACCTGATGCTGAAACACGCGCTGACGCTTGGCTATTACGACACTGCCCTGCGGCTGAACCTCACGGCGGGCAATCTATCGCAGCCTCAACTCCAGCAGATTCGCCGCGAAGCCAATTTTATCCACATCGCAGCCGGAACGGAAAGCAGCGAAAGCCGCTACAAGCTTCTCTATGACAACATTGCGAATATTCCTGACCGTCCCGCAGGTCAAACCGTCGCAGACTACATTACCTCTATCCTGTCTACCGCCGATGATGCTGCCCGCTTGCAGGAACAGATCCTTGCCCTGGAGCGATTACAGAATTTGTCTACCGCTCAGCTCGAACGCGCCTTTGTGGAACACCTGGATACCTGCACCTACCGGCTGGATGCCTGGCTGCAAGGATTGGTGCAGTATCAGCTTGCCGTAATGCGCTATGTTGGCGTGGATGAGGAAGAACAGGCGCGATCGGGGCTGTATCTGGGGGCGTTTGGCTGGCTGGAAGCGGTGCGTCCGAAAAATAAGGCGCAAACTCCGGTATCGCTGAGAGATCCTGAGTTAGCGAAAGTCTTTAACCGCGAGGGGGATGTGCCCCTGGTGCGAGATGCCGATAACCTGGGCTATGTCCATGCGCCTTCTCCCAACCATGCAGTGACGGCGGCAGTGCTGCGAAACGGCTATGCTCGCAATGCCACCCCGGAAGATCCAGGCGTGTTTGCTGTTAACCTTTCTTCGGAACGGGTGCGGCGGGCAATGGCGATCGTTGAAGGAATGCACAGCGGGCAAAGTCTGGCTGCACTCCTGGGCTATCAGTTTGAACGCGGGCTGCACGATCGCTACGAGGAAGCCGAGGTCGATCAGTTTATCTTTAAGCTGCGAAAAGCCTTTCCCCTAGTTGCCGATCGCATTCGCGACACTGCCCGCCCCGTCGAGGATAGTGCTGCCGATACTCAAGAATCGATCGAAGCGATCGAAGCCCGTAACGTGATTGATGGCGTGGCTCTGGTGGAGCATATTCAGTCTACGGGCAATGCCACCTATCCTTTTGGCAAAAACTGGCTGCCTCCCGCAGAACCAGCCCAGCAAAACGCGATCAACGCCGAAGTGCGTCGCTTGCTCGATACCCACGATGCTGTCGCCGATCTGGGCATCGCCGAGGGAATTCATCAGGTGGTGCAGGGCAACTACGATCGCGCTGCGGCTTCGGTGGATGCGTTTGCGAGTGGCGATCTGCCGCCCATTCCCGATGTGGTTCAAACACCCCGCAGCGGCAAGGGATTGACCCATCGCGTCGGACTCCACCTGCAACCCGGACTGTTGCCCACCGATTCTCCGATTGGTCTGGCAGTTACGCCTCGCGCCAGTGCAGAGCCAGCGATCAACCACTGGTTAGCCCCGTTGCTGCCTCCACCCGATCGAGTTGGCGTGAGGGTGTCTTACGTCGATGCGGACGGAACGACTGGACAGCAAATTGTGACGCAGGCAGAGCTGGGGCTACAGCCGATCGATCTGCTGTATTTGCTGAATCTAGATGGCGAGCAGGGAAGGACTGCTTTGGACGATCAGATCGTGAAATCCGTCAGTGCCGGAAAGCGACCCGACACCCCGATCACGATTCTTTATACCCAGCGTATTGCCCCCCGCTTCGCTTTCTTTGAACTGGCAGCTCTGATGTCTGAACTGCGAGGGCTGCTTCTGGGGGCACGATCGCTCAACGCTGCCGATCTGATTCTCCCCAACGAAGCCGACTCGAAAACTCAACCCCTGCCCGAATACCGGACGGAGCGACTCAACCATGTGCGCGATCGCCTCACTGCTTCAGGGAATCCCGTTCAGCCCCTGCGAACTCTCATAAGCGAACTCACTGCTTTGCTCAGCGACCCGATCGCCAACCGCACTGCGCTGATTAGCAACATAGACGATCGCCTGAATCGCTTCATCGAATCTGCCGCTGCTCTAAACCAATTTGGCTTGCCGCAAACGGGCTATGGCTTTGCCCTGGACTGGAAACGCCTGCGCTACCGCGCCCTGATTGCCAAAATTGAAGACTTGCTGAATCGCTGGCAGGATAAGCTCGATGCCTTCGATACCTTGCTGACGCAATACGATGCCCTCCCCGCTGCAACCACCGACGACGATCGCTTTGCCCTGCTGGCGAATATCGAAGCTGAGGTTGCGATCGTTCTCACCGACCCCCTGCCTGCCAATCCTGCTGACTATCGGGCAATCGTGATCGATCGACGCGCCCAGTTTATTGCTAAACGCAATCAGTTCGCTGCCCTGCGGGAAACATCAACGCCCAATCTGGCAACGCTGCTAGCAGACCTTCAAAGCACCAGCACCAATCTGACAGATTTCGATTTTGTGCGGCTGGAGCTTGACCCGGATGGAGATGAAATTGTACGGTTCAGCGGCGATTTGCTCACGAATGCTCAAAATATCGTTACGGATATCGAGGCGCGGTTGGCAAAAATTAGCGATCGCCTGACCGCATACGGCACGGCAACCACTGCCCGTGATCGAGAGTCTGCGTTTACCGAAGCGGCGCATTTGCTGCTGGGTGATGACTTCCAGGTAGTTCCAGAGTTTCAGCTCGGTTCGGCGCAGGCAGACGAACTCCAGAAGGCATACACCGACAAAAACACGCTACTCACCTATCTGACCGCCACGCTCAACCTTGACTTCCCTGTTGATGAATGGCTGTACGGCGTTGCCCGTGTGCGATCGATGATGCAGCACTGGGAAACGGCAACGATGCTGAGCGAGGCGTTTGTGAATCGGGAACTGCTTCTGCATCCGCTGCAATTGCCCTACCAAAAGGACGATCGCTGGCTGGCTCTGCCCTACCCGCCGGATCTGAAGCTTGATACCGATAAGCTGCTATACACGGCACATTTCGCCGTCCCCTTCGATCGCACCCTGCCCCAGTGCGGTTTGTTGCTGGATGAATGGACAGAGATTATTCCCACGACCGAGGAAACAACCAGCGTTGCCTTTCACTTCGATCGTCCCAGTGCCGAACCACCGCAGGTGATGCTGCTGGTCACACCGCCGCAGATTAACGGACGCTGGGAATGGGCAGATTTAGTCGATACGCTGCACGAAACGATCGAGCTTGCCAAACGACGGGCAATCGAACCCGATCAGATTGCCAGCACTGATTACGCCCGCTTTTTACCCGCAACGATTACGGCGGTCACGTTCAATCCGATCACGATCGCGCTCAATTACGCCGTGGCAAATCAGGTTTATGACCAAATCAATCTTCAAACGAGGGAAGAATAATGCCTGAACCTACCATTACCGACATCCGTCAGGCAATGCGGGTGCGTCGCTTTCCCACCATTACTTTGTGGAATCGGCTGGAGGGGCGACCCCGAACCCATGACTTCAACGAGGCACTCAAAGCCGCTGTGCGTGACCCGCTGTGGATGCTGACCAAGCAGTGGCAAATGGGCGAGTTTAAGGGCGATGATGCCGGTTCACCCGTTTTTGCTAAAATCCACCTCAGCACTGCACGTCTCGATGCGTTTCAAGCAGGCGATCATTCGGCGCAGCCCTTCAACACCGACATTCCGCTGGAAGCACAGGTGGAGCGGCGCACGATTTCCTTTGAGCGGGAGGGACAGTTTATCGCCCTCGATCTGCGTTTGCTGATGGGACGACAGTGGCTCAAACTAATGCAGCGAATCGGCAATTTTCGGCAGGAATTTCTCGACCGTTATCCGATCGCCCTACCTGACCCCAGCGATCGATCCAATGCAGCCGTCTGTGCCGATTTTGAAGCCTGGCAGCACGTTGCCGCTGTTGCTGGACGCGCGATGGACGGCTATCAGCTCTACCAGCATCTCAAAGCAGGCGGATCTGCTCACGACGGCACAACCATCCCCGCCGCCGACCATGCCGCAGTGAATGATCTGGCAACCCGATTTGTCACCTGGTTTGAAGCCCTGTATTATCAGCCCGATCCTGAGCCAGATGCAAATGGCAGCGATGCCTGGAAGCCAGAATATTTGGAATATCAATTTGCCGTCTCTGCCCCCGATGAAACTGATCGCCCAGTAATGCAGGCAGAAGAGTACTATCACGGGCGACTCGACTGGTATAACCTGGACATCGATCCCGATCGCGCCACGCTGGAACCGACCGCTCCTGACTCAGCACCAGAGACACTTCCCCCGCCTACCCAATCCTTTATTCCGGTTCCGCTCAGCTTTGAAGGAATGCCCAACACGCGCTGGTGGACCTTTGAAGACTCCCGCACCAACTTCGGCGACCTCAGCCCTGGCACAAAGGATCTCTCTAAGCTGATGCTTATGGAGTTTGGTTTGGTCTATGCCAACGACTGGTTTCTGTTTCCGCTGACGCTGCCGATTGGCACAACCACGCGCATCAAAGGTTTAGCCGTCACGAATGTTTTTGGCGAGCGCACCTGGATCGAAGCTGCCGGACGCGGAGCCGATGAAGATTGGCAGCGATGGAATCTGTATACGATGGCAATTAGCGGCACAGAAGATTTGCAGGCGGATATGCGGTTTGTGCTGCTGCCCACAGTTCCTAAAATTCAGGAAAGCGATCCGATCGAGGATGTGCTGCTGATTCGTGATGAAATGGCAAACATGGTTTGGGGTATCGAAACACGTGTTCCCCTCCCGCATGGGCGCAGTCGCCCCGGTCACGAAGCGGCGATCGATCTGGCTCGCTTTTACGATCGTCTGCTAAACGCCACGCCTGCACCAGAACCACCCCCTGCGGCTGCCCCAGTTCGCTATACGGTGATGTCCAATAATGTGCCGGAAAACTGGATTCCCTTTATCCCCGTGCAGGTTCCGGGAGACAATCGGCAAATTCAGCTTCAGCGATCTGCCTTACCGCGCATTGTTGCCCGCAATCCAGCCTCGATGGTTGAAAAGATTCGTCCGCGAACTGCCTTACTGGGCGAGGGGCGAGCCGTCAATGCCGCCTATTTTCTCCACGAAGAAGAAGTCCCCCGTGCGGGTATTCGCGTGATGCAGACCTTTCAGCGCACCCGCTGGCATAACGGCAGCGTGATTACCTGGTTGGGAATCCGCAAGCAAACCGGACGCGGGGAAGGATTCAGCAATCTACGCTTTGACTACCTGGCCTGATGGGGTGACAGCAAGGCAGAGAGGTAAGGCTGGTAGCAGAGAGAGACGCTTTGCGGCCGAAAAAATAGGGTAAATCCGAAGACTCACCCCAGAATCAAAAAATGTTGCTTCCATTTATCAGGTTTGTCTGCAAGCGCAACTGAGTTCAATCCAATTCATCACTTTGAAAATGTTGGTTGCCCTGTTACAACAGGAACGCTGTGTGAGCATCGAGCGGTTAGCCACCTTGTTTGCTCAACCGATTCAATTTGAAAGTCGCCGCCGGAATCTCCAACGATTTCTACAACTGCCGCAGTTGAATCTCAAAACTCTGTGGTTGCCCATCCTCAAATATTGGCTGAAGCAGCATTTCCATCGCGGGCAACGGCTGTATCTAATGAAACAGATTAAGTTACTACCTGATCTCGTCCTCCTCAGAGAATGTGTTAGGCACGGACTGAGCCTGAAAGAGTAACTAACTGAGGTGTTGTATTGTAGTTTGCTTTGCTTAGTAGATCTAGGGAGATAAGTAGGTAGAATGTTGATGGCTCAACTCAAAGCATAACTTCTTCCCTTGTCCTACTATCATCAGTATCCCCAAGCGTTTTCTCAAACTTACCTGAGTGAGTTGCAAGGACAAATATTAGCTTGTCCATACTTTGCCGTAAATAATCTAAATCGTGATTTTGTAGGGACGAAGGGGTTTTCTATAGTATTTCGGCGGTCTCATCTAATGGAGGTCAAGCAGCGTTTCCCTTATCTCAAGCTCTACCTGAATCGGGTAGTGCAACAAGAGTGCAATGCTTTTTACCTCAACCCCCTACTACTCGAACTAGGGTCTCGGGTAGACCCCCACATTGATCGCTCCCTGCGCTCCTACTGCGAAACGATCGCCCCTCCTGTTGTAGTCAGCGTTCTTTATGTCGAGGTACCCACCGATTTAGACGGAGGGGAACTGGTGCTGCGATCACACAAACGCCAAATTGGACAAATTCGCCCTCAACCAAACACCCTGCTATTTTTCCAGGGAGATTTGACCCATTCAGTGAATCCTGTGACGAGTCCAGGTATTCGCCTGAGCCTTGTTTGTGAACAATACAACCTGGATGATGCTCAATTAAGGGAAATCCCAGAACTCCAATTAGAGTCAAGGGCAATTAGAGTAGCGAAGGGGAGAAATAAGCGAAGAAAAAGAAGTTGAAGCAATAGCTTTGGTAAGCAAGTTCCCCTGCTGATCTTCCTAACAGATGTGTTTCTTGGGCCTAACGGCGACATTCACCGACTGCCAGTAACTTCTCAACTCTAGCCGATCGCGCTTAACAGTCTGGTGTAATAAAGGGTAAATTGGCTCTCATTCTGGAGAACTGCTGTTGACAAAGAAATTATCAAAGCTGAATATTCAATCTCGCCTCTTTATTCATAAAGATATCTTCCCTGCTCCTTTTTTTTGTTAAGCAGCTTGAAGGATCGTAAGTCCTGATGTAAACAGAATCTTAAATTCAAATAGAAAATGATGGAAGGCAAGGTTAACTGTGATACAACGACTAAGCAAACTAAGTTGGTGCTTTATTGAAGATAGAATTTGGGGTTGAAAAGAGTATATTCTCTGCCTAGGCGTATAGCCTCAGCTCCCTTCTTTCAACTAGTTAGCGATACCTGCTTAGAAGTAATTCTTTTCAATACTCTATGGCTGGAACTCTCGTAAATGGTGTGGCTAGCGGCGACACAACTCAAACTTCCACAGTGCTTTGGACTCGCAGCACCACTCCTGGTAGAGTCCTGTTTGAATACGCTACTGATGCTGGTTTCAAGTCAATTTTCGGCAAGGCAAGACGACAGGTGAGTGATCCAGCCATTCCCGTTAAAGTGCAGATTAAAGGGTTGGAACCTGCTACACAGTATTACTACCGCGCGACCGACCCGACTGGACAGGCAACAGTTGGTCGCTTTCGAACGCCTGCCCCACAACGATTTTATCAGGGGTTACGATTTGGAGTTTCGGGGGATTGGCAAGGTGAACTGAGTCCCTATGCTTCAATTAGCAACGCAGATGAACGTAACTTAGATTTTTTTATGCAGGTGGGCGATACGCTAGAAGCAGATAGCGAATCTCCAGCTTTACCTGGAGTCACACAGGCAAAGACTCTAGAACAGTTTCGTATCAAACATGCTGAGATCTATAGCGATCGCTTTGGACGCAATTTCTGGGCTGATTTGAGAGCATCAACGCCTACCTATGCGACTTGGGACGATCACGAAATTACCAATGACTTTGCTGGTGGAGCGACGCCAGCGCGATCGCCTCAGAAGCAAGGCATTTTTGGTACAGCGACAGAAGGGTTTGTCAACGACACGCCTGTATTTGATGCAGCTCTGCGCGCCTTTCAAGACTATAAACCATTGCGTGATGAGTTTTATGGCAATACGGCAGATCCTCGAACATCCAATGAGCAAAAGCTATATCGCTTTAACCAATTTGGGCGAGATGCTGCGTCCTTTGTCCTAGATGTGCGATCGTTCCGCGATGCACCGCTACCGTTTTTGGCTGAAACGGCTTCTCCTGATGCTGTCAATCAGTATTTGCAAAACGCCTTTCAGCCTGGACGCACCATGCTGGGAGCAGCACAGCTACAGCAGTTTAAAGCTGATTTATTAGCTGCTCAAAAAGCCGGTACGACCTGGAAGTTCGTCATGTCAAGCGTACCAATTCAAAATTTTGGCATACCAACTTTAGGAGAACGCTGGGAAGGATTTGCCGCAGAGCGAGCTGATTTACTGCGTTTCATTCAGCAGAACAACATTGAGAATGTTGTATTTGTCACTGGAGATTTTCATGGCAATGTAGTTAACAACGTCACTTATCAAGAAGGATTCGGTCAGCCACAAATTCCGACGGGGGTAGTGGATGTGATGACTAGTCCGGTTGGCATTCAACTCACTGTTCCATTCTTACCTGCGCCGTTTAATCAAACCTTTGCTGCTCCGTTTGGAACGGCAACCGTTGCCTTTACACCGCCGAGTCTGCTGGCAACTCAAGGCAAGTCTCAAGCTCAATATCTTGGATTGAGCGATCGCGCTGCCAAAGATCAGTTCGTCCGAGAAGTATTGGATACTCGAATTACAGCATTAGGCAATGATCCGATCGGCTTGGAAGGCTCAGGCATTAATGCTCAACTGCTCCAAGGTCAGTATATTGCGGCTCATACTTATGGTTGGACGGAGTTTGAGATTAACCCGCGTACTCAAAAGTTGTTAGTAACAACCTATGGGGTTAATCCTTATACTCAAGCCGATTTACAGGCAAATCCAGATGCTATTGCTGGACAACAACCGTTCATTGTCAGCCAGTTCACAATTGATCCAGTGGGCTTTAATCCGAAGCAAATTAGCTTACTGGGAACAGATGCGAAAGATGTGCTGTCTGGAACAGGCGGTAATGACCGGATCAAGGGACTCAGAAATAATGATACGTTGGACGGTAAGGCAGGTCGTGATATTTTGCTGGGTAATGAGGGTAAAGATACTCTGCGCGGCAAAGGCGGTGATGATCGGCTAGTCGGTGGTTTCGGCAATGATAGTTTGATCGGCGGAAAAGGTCGCAATATCTATATCGGTGAGCAAGGGCAGGATACATTTGGGATTGAACAAGGCGGACTTGCCATTATTCAAACTTATCAGGATAGCCGCGATCGTCTACAGTTGTTGAACGGATTGAAGTTCAGCAATTTAGAGGTCGTGCAACGAAATGATGATGTGGCGATCGAATTGAACGGTAAAACGCTAGCGGTTCTTAACAACAGTAATGCAATACAGATAACAGGAGCTGACTTTATCTAAATGCTACTGAATGATCGGAAAGTGGCGATCGTAACGGGTGGAGAACAAAAAATCTATTACCTTCCGAATCGACTGCGTGATACAGATATTTCCACACATCCCTAATTTTGATATACGTCTCGTCCACCTTCCAGGAATCAGTCGTCGGCTTTAACTGTCCCCACTACAAGAGTCATCGGCTCCGGTCACGCTGGTAGTTGATACTTCTGTGCCCCTAGCAGTCGGTCAAGCCAGATGTCGTATGAGTTATATGTGAACCTAAGGGTTGTGTCGCAAAAAACAGCCAATGGTAAAGTGAGCAGGCTCAAACTTCTCCCCTTGCCCTCCGATGTCTACTGCTGCTCTGTTTAAGTGGCAGCACTTTCTGCCTGAAATCATCCTGCTCAATGCCCGCTGGTACTGCTGTTACTCCCCCAGCTATCGAGACCTGGAGGAGATGATGCAGGAGCGGGGGATGGGAGTGGATCATTCGACGATCAATCGTTGGGTGCTGAAGTATGCGCCAGAGCTGAACAAACGGATTCGACCGCATCTAAAGCCAACGAACGATTCCTGGAGGGTGGACGAGACGTATATCAAAGCCAAGGGCGTGTGGAAGTATTTGTACCGAGCGGTCGATTCAGAGGGTAACACGCTGGACTTTATGCTGAGTGCCCAGCGGGGTGGCAAGGCAGCTGCCCGGTTCTTGCGCAAAGTGCTCAAGAGTCAGCACACTCAAGCTCCACGAGTGATTACAGTGGACAAGAATGCGGCTTACCCAGTGGCAATAGACGCTCTCAAAGCAGATGAGACGATGGAAAAAGAGACCAAATTAAGGCAGGGCGGATATTTGAATAATGGGATTGAGCAAGAGCATCGATCGATTAAACGCGTTGTGAAACCGATGATGGAATTTAAGACGTTCAACAGCGCGAGAAGCACTTTGCATGGGATCGAGGCGATGAACATGGTCTGCAAAGGACAAGTAAACGGCATCAAACAAGGGGACAGGATGTCTCAAGTAAAATTTATCGAAGCGATCTTTAGAATTGCTGGTTACGAGAATGCAGACGATACCATCGTTTGTCCTTAACAAGTTCTTGCGACACAACCCCTCCTGAAAGCCCTGTAAACTCAAGGTTCTAGCTTTAGCATTGTTTATTGTTTCAATGCTACTTAAACCCGGACTGCCATAGATTAACAATCGTTCCGAATTAAAGCGTCTGCCAGAAATAGGTGCCAAGATGGGGATGATTTTCCTGATCGTCCGTCATGTTGAACGTTTACTGGCTCTGTTTCGCGATCGGTGGGGCATTTGTACTTCTGGCTGTCCTGGGTGGACTTGACGGCGCAGATTTTGGCGATGCTGATGTTCCCTTCGATCCCGATGTAGAGCTGTTGGATGCAGCCGATTGTCCTCAGCAAGCTTCTATCTACCAGCAAAACTCTTGGTCTTCCGCGCTCCGTATCTTCAGTAGCCTCAAGTTTTGGACGTTCAGCATTTGTTTCTTTGGGCTGACCGGGCTGGTATTATCCCACCTTTCTTTTTCTGTGGCTCCACTGGTAGTAGCGATCGTTTCCGTCCTGATGGGCATCCTATGCGGAGCTCTCGTTGCAGGTAGTCTGCGGGCATTACGCCAGCAAAAATCGAATAGCCTGATTCGGTCTGATGATTTAGTGGGATTAACTGGAACGGTCGAGCTACCGTTTGACAAGGAGAGTCGCGGGAAGGTGCGGTTACAGATTAAAGGGAACTTGATCGATTCGATCGCCTATACCAGTGACGATAAATCCTTGAACGTGGGAGACCGAGTGCTGGTCATTGGCAGAGAGCAGAATCGCCTGTGGGTTGTAGCCGCAGAGAGTTTAGGTGAGGAGGATAAGAATCTGGGATAGAGGGTTAAACGAGTACTGAACCAGTGATAGCGCAGCTTCTTAGAAGCAGTGCTAGTACATCAAAAAAGAAGCGATTTTTCCGATTTAATGATTAGATAGCAGAATGTGATGAGCAAACAATTTACTGAACCTAGATATCAATTCAAAGCAGCACAGACATCGGAAGGTGTAACCGTTGAAATTGCTCAGGCGAATATCGGAGGAGAGAATCGAACAAACGACTCATCCTCTTTGCTGTCGATGGCTCCGCTGTTTGGACTATCTATCCTGGGAGCCATTCTGTTTGTCTGGTTTGTCAAATGCTTCATGCAGATCTGCAATCCCAACGAAATCTTAATTCTATCGGGGCGTAAGCATCGAACCAAGGAAGGGCAAGAAGTTGGCTATCGGGTCATCTTTGGCGGACGCACGATCGTCATACCCATTCTGGAAACCGTGACACGGATGGACTTAACTACGATGCCCGTTCCGGTAGAAGTCAAAAATGCGTATTCTAAGGGCGGTATTCCGCTGCGAATCCAGGCGATCGCCAATGTCAAAGTATCCAGCGATCCGGTTGTAGTCGGCAATGCAATCGAGCGGTTTTTGGGACGCGATCGGTCTGAAATTTCCCGTGTGGCGCGCGAAACCCTGGAAGGCAACTTGCGGGGCGTTGTTGCCATGCTCACGCCGGAACAGATCAACGAAGATCGACTACAGTTTGCTGAACGTATGGCTGGAGATGTGTCGCGGGATCTGGCAAAACTGGGCTTGCAGCTGGACATTCTCAAAATTCAAAGCGTTGCTGACGATGTGGACTATCTCAGCTCGATTGGACGCAAGCGCATTTCTCAGATTGTCCGAGATGCCGAAATCGCGGAAGCGGAAGCAATGAGCCAGGCAGAGCGGATTGAAGCAGACTGTCACCAGCAGGCAGCGGTGGCAAAATCCCAAGCACTGGCAGTCATTCAGCAGAAGCAGAACGAGCTACGCAAAATTAAGGCAGAACTGGAGCAGCAGGCACGATCGGAAGAAGAACGAACCAAAGCTGCCGAAAAGGAAGCCCGTGCTCGTGCGGAACAGGAGCTTCAAACGGTTCGCGCTGAACTGGAGCGGTTACGTCTGGAAGCGGATCAGGTTCTTCCTGCTGAGGCGGAGAAACAGGCAAAAGCATTGCAGGCAAAAGGCAGTGCGGCTCAGCTTGCAGAAAATGCCAAAGCAGCAGCACTGGTCAACGATATGCTGTCCAAAGTGTGGCAGGAAACGGGAGTCGATGCGGCAGAAGTCTTTCTGATTCAGCAGATTGAGATGGTGCTGCAAGAAGCGGCAAAAATTCCAACTCGGTTGAATCTGCAACAGGTGAGCGTAATCGACAACGGTGACGGCAAGGCACTCGCGAGCTTAATCAACGTCTATCCCGAAGTTGTGCGTCAATTCCTCGATCGCGTTGATCAAACTTTGGGCATCGATGTCGCCGCTACGCTAAAACATCGCAACGGTTATAACGGTCATAAGGGCCATAAGGGTTACAACGGAGAACAGTCATGATTGAGGCACTCGTCGCTTTACTGGCAATTTTAGGAGCGGGAACCGGAACCGGATTTTTCGTCATTCGCAACCTGTATTACATCTGCCAGCCCAACGAAGTGCTGATTTTTGCAGGCAGTTCTCACGAGCTTGGCGACGGTCGTAAGGTGGGGTATCGCCTGGTGAAAGGCGGCAGCAGTGTGCGAGTTCCGCTGTTAGAGCGGGTGCTGCGCATGGATTTAACCAATATGATTATTGATCTGCGTGTATCGAACGCCTACTCCAGAGGCGGCATTCCGCTGACGGTGGAAGGGGTAGCAAACATTAAAATTGCGGGGGAAGAACCTGCGATCCATAATGCGATCGAGCGTTTGCTGGGGAAGAGCCGCCAGGAGATTGAACAAATGGCAAAGGAAACCCTGGAAGGGAATCTGCGCGGCGTATTAGCAAGCCTGACACCAGAGCAGGTGAACGAAGACAAAATTGCGTTTGCGAAAAGCCTGCTGGACGAAGCTGAAGAAGATCTGGGCAAACTGGGACTGGTGCTGGATACGCTGCAAATCCAGAATATTTCCGATGATGTGCGCTACCTCAATTCGATCGGGCGCAAACAACAAGCAGATATGCTGCGCGATGCCCGGATTGCCGAAGCTAAGGCAAAATCTGAATCGTCAATCCAAACGGCTGAGAACGAAAAAATTACGGCACTGAGCCGGATTGAGCGTGATACCGGGATTGCAAGAGCGGATGCCGATCGCCGAGTGAAAGATGCCATTACCAAACGCGATGCCGTAATTGCAGAAGCCCTGGCAGAAATTGCTTCAGAACTGGTGCGGATTCAGGCTGAAGTGCCTGTCCAGCACGAACGGATCAAGCAGGTTGAACAACAACTCCAGGCTGATGTTGTAGCCCTCGCAGAAGCAGGCTGTAAGGAAGCGATCGCCCGTGCGCAGGGGAATGCTTCCCAAATTATCGAAGAAGGGAAAGCAAGAGCTGAAGGAACCCGCCGTCTGGCAGAATCCTGGCGATCGGCTGGACCCAACGCCCGCGATATTTACCTGCTTCAGCGACTGGAAACCTTGCTCAAAACGCTCACCGAGGCTGTACCGGATGTCACGGTACACAATCTGACAGTGATTGATGCTCAGGGCGGCACGACAGCCACCAAACTCGCTGCCTTTATAGAGCAGTTCCAACAAACGACGGGCGTTGATTTATCAGAAACTCTACAACGTTTGACGAGTTCTCAGCAGCTTCCTTCAGAGCTCAGTACGGGACAAAAGCTTGCAAAGGAAGAGCAGGAAAGGGTTTCATGAGAATTACCACATTCCAACTATGAAACCCTATGAATCAGATTACTCGAATCCAGTAAACCTTGCAGCCCATCTGGGTTGGCACGGTGCACGATCCAGCTTTTTAGCTCTCTTTCTAGTCGCGGTTTTTAGTGGTGCATTAAACTAAGGTGGGATAGGTAGCAATGGCGTGCCAATTCTATGCTCGCGTCGTTAATCCAAAACCAGGAGGGGAACGATATCATTGCTTATGGCGGTGTAACCTTTGTATCGGCTCTCATCCAACACAAGCTTATTGATGAGTTTTATTTGTTTATTAATCCAGTTGCAATTGGTAATGGAATGACTATTTTCAGAGAACTTGACCGTAGACAAGATTTGACATTAGTAAAATCAACATCATTTGAATGTGGTATTGTTGCTCTGAATTACGAGCCGAAACGCAGTTAGGAGATATGGAAAGTGGACAGCTTTCATATCTTTTACTCAATCTAAACTGTTGCAAATTTCTAATTAGATTGGATGTTAGACTGAACTTCGCTCAACCGACGCTTTAGGAAGCGGCGCTCACTGTCATTTGTCACCAATTCTAGTGCTCGCCTATAGCTCTGGGTCGCTTCCTCTGATGCTCCGACACGCCGTAATAAATCCGCACGGGTAGCATGAAACAGATGATAGCTGTCAAGTTCTGGGGCAAGGCTATCAATCAGTTCAAACGCCGCTTGAGGACTATCTGCCATCGCGATCGCCACCGCTCGATTCAAGGTCACAATGGGTGAAGGCTGCAAGCGTTCCAACACCTCATAGAGCCGCACGATTTGTGCCCAATCTGTTTCTTCGGCTCGTCCAGCCTGGCAGTGCAGGGCGGCGATCGCTGCTTGCAGGGCATACACTCCCGTTCCACTGCGTAGGGCTTCTTCCACCAAGGGCAAAGCCTCCGCAATTTGTTGGTGGTTCCAACGACTCCGATCCTGATCTTGCAACAGAATCAGATTGCCAGCTTCATCCAGACGGGCATCGCGCCGCGAGTCGTGCAGCAACATCAGTGCCACCAGTGCTGTGACTTCAGACGGGGGTTGGGGTGACATCAATTGCCGCACCAGTTGTCCCAGTCGAATCGCTTCAGTGCAGAGGTCCGCCCGCACCATCGAGTCTCCTTTCGTCGCGGCATAACCTTCGTTAAAGATGAGGTAGATTACTGCCAATACTGCCTCTATCCTCGGATATAGATCAGTTATGTCAGGCACTTTGTAGGGAATGCCTGCGTCTCGAATTTTGCGTTTGGCACGAACTAGTCGTTGCGCCATCGTTGCAGTAGGAACCAGAAAGGCGCGAGCAATTTCGTCAGTTTCCAGTCCACCGAGCATTCGTAGGGTCAATGCCACCTGAGTTTCGATCGCTAGTGCCGGGTGGCAGCAAGTAAAGATTAATCGCAGGCGATCATCTCCAATTTCATCGCTGTCGTAGGTTGGTTCTTCGCTCGATGGAATCAACCCTGATGCCGCGTACCAGTCTAGTTTTTCGGTCAGTCGTGTCCGTCGTCGGAGGCGATCGATCGCCTTGTACCGTGCGGTTCGGATGATCCAGGCACGGGGAAGATCGGGAATACCACTGGTTTCCCACTGGTTTACTGCTGCTGCAAACGCCTCCTGTGCGGCTTCTTCAGCCAGATCAAAATCTCCTAGCAGCCGAATCAGGATAGCAACAATGCGTCCCCATTCAGTTCGATAAATCGAGGCAATTGCTTGAGCAACATCTGATTTTGGAGTTGAAGCCATACCTGTCATAAAAAGACACAAAGTTTTTTTAGCAAGGTGTCGATTTGAGGAGTTCTCGTTCGACTGAGTAACAAAGGCAGTAAGGTTCAATTGTACTAAATAGAAGTTTTTCAACAAGATGTCGATTTGAGTAATTCCCATTCGACTTAACTACAAAGGAGGCAACCCAATGAAATATTTGCTGCTGATATATATGGACGAAACCGCCATGAGCGACTCTGAGCGAGAGCATTGCTACGTGGAATCTGCCCAAGTCGCCCAGGATCTCCATACGAAGGGACAATTTGTGGCAACGGCTCCACTCCATCCTGTGGCAACCGCAACCAGTGTTCAAGTCCGTGACGGCAAATCACTGGTGACAGATGGACCGTTTGCCGAAACCCGCGAACAATTGGGCGGATTCTTCCTCGTTAATGCTCAGGATTTGGATGAAGCCATTGCGATCGCCACCCAAATCCCAGGTGCAAAAGTTGGTACCGTCGAAATCCGTCCTGTAATTGAAGTTGCGGGACTACCAGCACAGTCATGACCGTCCTCAACCGCTTGAACTTAAGGAGAACCTTCATGCAAAACAATCCCAAAATCACTCCCTGTTTATGGTTTGATGATCAAGCCGAAGCAGCCGCTCAGTTTTATACGTCAATTTTTCGCAATTCCAAGATCGTCCACATCAGCCGATATGGAGAAGCAGGGCAGGAAATTCACGGAAAACCAGCCGGAACCGTTATGACCGTCAGCTTTGAACTAGATGGTCAGCCGTTCACAGCGCTGAACGGAGGTCCGGCCTTCAAATTTAACGAGGCAATTTCCTTCCAGGTCTCTTGCGATACCCAGGAGGAAGTGGACGATTACTGGCAAAAACTGTCTGTAAGTGGGGATGAAACCGCACAGCAATGCGGCTGGCTCAAAGATCAATATGGCGTCTCGTGGCAAATTATTCCTCGCATTCTCATTGAATTGCTCAATCACCCCGATGCGGCAACATCTCAAAAAGTTACAACTGCCATGCTGCAAATGAAGAAGATCGAAATTGATGAACTCAAGCGTGTCGCTGCGAGTTAGCGGTTCCTTCGGAGTTGCGCTTTGCGCTAATCAGCACACCAAACCCCTAGCAATTCAACTTAAAACCACTCAACAGGAGATTTCACAATGAAAGTCATGGTCATCGTCAAAGCAACCCAAGACTCCGAAACTGGCATCATGCCAAGCGAACAGCTTTTGACTGAAATGGGACAGTACAACGAAGAATTAGCCAGGGCCGGTATCTTGCTAGCTGGTGAGGGGCTTCATCCTAGTTCAAAAGGGGTGCGAGTTCACTTTTCAGGAACGGATCGCACTGTCATTAAGGGACCATTCACTCCAGCGCAGGAACTAGTTGCAGGGTACTGGCTGTGGCAGGTGAACTCAATTGAAGACGCGATCGCTTGGGTGAAGCGCTGCCCTAACCCAATGCCAGGAGAATCCGAGATTGAGATCCGTCCCATATTCGAGGCAGAGGATTTTGGTGAAGCCCTGACCCCCGAATTAAGGGAGCAGGAAGACCGCATTCGCGCCCAGATTGAAACGCAACAGCAAGAGTAATTTCATCAGTTGCCGCGCAAATGATGTTCACGCGCGAACGATCAGCTCATCAAAACGCAGAATCAATTAAGAAAGGAGAAATCAATGCAATTCAATCCTTACCTGATGTTCAACGGCAACTGTGAGGCAGCGTTCAAGTTCTACGAGCAATGTCTCGGCGGCAAAATCACTATGATGATGACTCACAAAGAAGCACCTTCCGCAGAAGAGGTCTCACCGGAATGGCATGACAAAATTATGCACGCCTGTCTTGAGTTGGACGATCGCCTCTTAATGGGATCTGACTGCCCACCCGGATATTTTGAAACCCCTCAAGGTTTCTACGTGCAGGTTAGTGTACCTGAACCATCCGAAGCAGAACGAATTTTTCACGCTCTGGCAGAAAACGGCAAAGTGAAAATGGCGATCGCCCCAACCTTCTGGTCAGTTCGCTTTGGTATGTTGGTCGATCAGTTCGGTACACCTTGGATGGTCAACTGTGAGCAGGTTGTTTGACCCTCTTACCGCCCTTCACCTCTAGTTTCACAGACTGTCCTACAACACACTACACAGGAGAAACCATGAGTACTCAAATTTTCGTCAATCTACCTGTCAAAAATCTCAAGCAATCGATCGAGTTTTTTACACAACTCGGTTTTCAGTTCAATCCTGAATTTACCGACGAAACGGCCACTTGCATGATTGTTTCTGAGAACATCTTCGTGATGCTCTTGACTCATGAAAAGTTCAAGACGTTCACGCCAAATGCGATTTGTGATGCTACCCAAAGTACCGAAGTGCTGGTATGTCTATCGGCTCAGAGCCGAGCAAAAATAGACGAGATGGTTCGTCAAGCAGTCGCCTTTGGTGGCACAACCTATAAAGAGCCGCAAGACCATGGATTTATGTATGGTCATGGATTTCAAGATTTAGATGGTCATATTTGGGAACTGGTTTACATGGAACCCAGCGCAAGCGATTAAGCTGAATCTACCCAGAAGGTATAGGTGTAAGCTATCACAGCAACATAGCTTTTGATCTAAGTTCAATCATTACACTATGGAGATCTGCATGATTCAAAATGCAATTGCACATCCAGAAATCGTTGGAAGAGACGAATGGCTGTCTGCTCGTAAAACATTGCTTGAACATGAGAAAGAATTGACCAAGCATCGCGATCGGATCAACGTAGAACGACGCAGACTACCAATGGTCAAACTTGAGAAGGAATATACCTTTGAAGGGTCAAATGGTTCTACCAAACTCGTTGATTTGTTTGAGGAACGAACCCAACTGATCGTCTATCACTTCATGTTTGCTCCAGAGTGGGAGAATGGCTGTATGGGTTGCACAGGCTACGTGAATGCCTTGGGTGATCTGTCAACGTTGAATGAGCGTGACACAACCTTCGTGCTGGTCTCCCGTGCCCCATTCCCCAAACTGGAAGCCTACAAGAGGCTGAAGGGATGGACGGTTCCCTGGTATTCCTCCTTTGGCAGCGATTTTAACTACGATTTCCATGTCACGCTAGACGAAAACATCGCGCCTATTGAATACAACTATCGGGACAAAGCGGAGTTAAAGAAACGAAATGGACCGAATGTAATGCAAGGCGAGAGTCACGGACTCAGCGTTTTCTTCCGCTTGGGTAACGATGTTTTCCACACCTACTCGACTTACGCCCGTGGCGTTGAATCTCTGACCGACGCCTACAGCCTGCTGGATATGACTCCCTACGGACGGCAGGAAGACTTTGAAGACTCACCACCTGGGTATCCGCAAAAGCCGACGTATGGATGAGACGCGGCACTTCTACGCCAGCTTTACTGCAATCTGAATCCTCCATCATTCATCACAAGGAGACAAAAAATGGAAACTACGCAAACTCAACAAACTTCACCTATGCCTGCTCAACCTCAAAAAGAACATCAGTGGCTCCAGAAACTCATCGGTGAGTGGACCTATGAAACCGAAGCGATGATAGGACCCGATCAACCTCCCGTAAAATCAACGGGAGCAGAAACTGTGCGCTCACTGGGTGGACTTTGGATATTGGCAGAAGGACAGGGCGAGATGCCTTGCACTGGTCATGCAACAACGCTAATGACCCTCGGCTACGACCCACAGAAGCAACGTTATGTGGGCACCTGGATCGGCTCAATGATGACGTATCTCTGGCAATACGAGGGTGAATTAGATGCAGGGGAAACCGTGCTGACGCTCAACTCTGATGGACCTGTCATGACGGGTGAGGAGAAAATAGGAAAGTACAAAGATGTGATCGAGTTCAAAAGCGATGATCACCGGGTATTGACCTCCCATATGTTGAGAGATGACGGGCAGTGGCAGCACTTCATGACCGCCCATTATTGGCGCAAGCAATAAGACGTATCGTTCCGTTGATGAAACCAAGTCCTGCACAACGACTGAGCCAAAGCATGGCATCCGGCATAGCTCGAAATAGTTGCTGGTAGTTGAAGATGCGATCTGCTTTAGCAGATATCTCTTCGAGATCGCTTGTCATTCCCATTAGCCAGGACACCACAAGCGCTACAACAAACGGAAAAAACATCCATGCGATGCCCAATATTATCTGCCATTTGGGTGTCGCGTGGATCTTTCGTTTCCATTGAGGAAGATACAGGAGACTACGAATCACCAATGCTACACCAATGGCTGTTAACATTGCGAGACTGATAGCTGGCACTGTTTGTTGGATCCGTTTTATTGCCTGCCAGTCGTCTTCCAGAAACTGTTTAGATCATTGGATATTTGAGTCCGGCAACCTATGCAGCGTCAGCCTTAAAACAAACGTTGCTAAAACCTATGCTCCAGCACATCGTTATTGATCTGGTTGCGCTCATAGAATTCTCGGCTCTTACTTTCTGGCTGGTGGCGCGCAAGCTGAAGTGAATGATTAAGGTTCGCTTTATTGATTAATTGCGATGATTAGCGTTCGTAAAGATATCAATGCTCATATATTTTTTCTGTATCACCATCCAGCCAATACCGTTAAAATCTTCATCATGGAAATTCTCATTAACTTTGCCACACTTCGCCGAATACTTTCTCTTCTGTCAATTCCTGAGATAAAACAGGAGATATGAACCAGAGGAGAAATAAGGCTGTAAAGCTAATCACCGCGATCGTCACATATTTTGCCGGCTAGAAAAGTGAGCCATCATCGTTTTAATTCCTACTGAAATCAATCTGAAATTTCTGAGACTGCGTACATTATGGCTGATATTTTCTTTAATCTGCCATCGAAATGCTGACCGAAATATCTGTTTAAGATAGGATCGACGATCGCATTATTAGCCTCAATGTCATCAGGGTGAGGAGAATAATACCTGGGACTAAGATACCAGATTAGACAATATAAATCAGCCCGATCGTCAAACTCTGGCTCTAGCGGATAAACTGCATCACAGGCTTCATAAATGGTTTTTGCGACACAACCTGCTGGCTTGCTTTAATAATCTTTAGGGATTGGTTCTCTTCCAGGTGTAGTCTAAACTTACCCCTGTTGAAGTGCGGAACGCTTCCTAAATTCCTTCAAGCGAGTATCTTCTAGCCCCTTAAGCCGGCTGTGTCGAAAAATTGGTGAATAGTAAGGTAAGCCTAGCGTATATCCTATTATGGTTAAGAAATATTTGCGCTTTCTGATTTACGGCTCTCTTGGATTAATCACTGCGCTTTACCTCAGCGGATGTGAAGCTTCGATTCCAAAAGATACGCAAGTGTATGAAGTAAACGGTGCCAAGGTCTGCGATTATCAACAGCGCACGCCTGCCTTCCAGGACGATTGTAATAACAACAATGGTTCTTCTGGCTACTACTACAACCCCGGTAGCTCCACCATTTTCTACCGCAGTGGAACTGGAGATCCAGTTGTTGTGGAACGAAATGTTCCTCGATATCAAACGAACACAGGCGGTACAGTTCCTCTAAAAGCCCCGGTCATTACAAATCAATCCGGTAGTCCGTTGATGAACGGCGATTCGGTAATCACATCAACTTCAAGGAGCACTTCAACAACGATCAATACAACTCCCGTTCGTTCCACCGCCTCATTTGACGCACCGGGCGTTGGCAGGGTCAATGCTGGAAAAACAACCAGTGCCAGTCGAGGACTCAGCTTTGGTCGTAGTGGATCTAGAGGAGTTGGAGGTTAGACATGAAATCACTACAGGATGCTCTAAGTAGCCAATCAAAAAAACAGTTCTTCGATCGCTTATCTGAGGAAGCGTATTCCAATCTTCCCGCTGACGTTCTAACTTTGTTCGAAGGAAGCGACAAAGATCATCGACCCTATCTTGTCTTTGACCCGCTGGTAGTCAGTTCTAATTTCTGTCAAGCCATCCGAAAAGCGGCTGAAGAATTTTGGGCACTTTCCACGTCAACCGCTCAGATTTTCCAAAATTTGACAGATATAGAAATTTTAGAATGGGGTTATCCTGAGGATTATGTTCCTCAGTTCCTGGCATGCAACACTCCCGCTTTAGAAATGCGGCTAGATATTGCTGTCAATCCCATCGCTTTCAGTCAAGGTCAGTTTCAGCTAAGCGACTTCAAAGTACTGGAAGCGAACGCTGCGACACCGGGATTCTGGGCAGAGACATTCGTGTTCAACACGCTGATTGCCGAGCATTTTGGATATCAGTGTCCAAACAAACACTTGGGAGAGGTTCAGACCCAGGACTTTGTTCAGTACCTTAAGAAGGCTTTCCCAAGTTATCGACACGGGAAGGATGTGGTCTACTTTTCCTTTCCGTATGCTGGAGCGCATGAGGATATTCTGTCGTTCGATGCCAGAATAGGATACTTCCAGCAGCTTGGCGGCAAGGCTAAATTTCTATACACTGAGGACTTGGTGATTGAAACAGACATCGCCAAAAACGTTGCCCTGAAGACACCGGAGGGTGATGTCGTTCAATACCTGTTTCTTCACTATCCCAACGAATGGCTAGTTGAAGATACGGGTGAAATGGTTAGCGACCATGACTTTAGCACCATTCCTGCGGCAAGACCATGGGACTATCTTCAGCAGCTTGTGCTGGAGCATCAGCTTTATCGGGTGCCGCCCATCCGGTCTGAAGTCATTCAAAATAAAGGTTTCTTCGCATTCCTGTGGGAAGGCGTTCACTCGGATCGCTTTGATCCGGACACCCAACACTGGATCAAAACGCTCATTCCTCAAACCTACTGCACCTATGAAGAGGCAAAGTCTCATCAGCTAGGACAGGTGTGGGAAAAGCCCATCTACGGTCGAGAAGGGGCAGGGATTGTTCTGTGGGAGGACAATGAAGCAGTGATCGATACCTATGACCCCAGCTTTGATGATAAGGACTGGTATAAGAACATGTTGGCGGTTTATCAGGAGGACTGCCCAATGCCCACTTACTCGTTTGAAGATGAATCGCTATTGCTGATGTTTACCGTTTACCTGTCATCAACAGGTCGAGCCACAGGCATTGGCTGTCGCGCTGTACCGCAATCTAAACGGGTAATTGATGCAAAGCAGGGCTTGTGGATTCCCGTTGCCCTGTAACCTCATCCCTCCGAGTTCACTCCAATGAACACTCATCACACCCCTCAACCGCTATCTGATACTCAGACCCAAACGATCGCTACGGCGGTTTGTTATAACTGGTTGTGGGTTTTGCATAAAAGTTGATAGGAGAGATTGAATAGCAAGGCCAAGTTGAGCTTTTAAAGGAACAGAACGATCGATTAGGATCGATTTCCTGCTACTCTTGCCCATATTTCT
>JACJNZ010000051.1 GCA_014695325.1 Cyanobacteria bacterium FACHB-502
GCTCAGAGGGTGACAACGAGGCTAGAAGGTAAGCCTGGCGGCAGACAGAGGCAACCCAAAGCCGAAAAAATAGGGTGAATCCGACGAATCACACTCAATTGTAAAAATGTTGCCTTCATTTTATCAGGCTTGTTTACAAGCGCAACTGAGTTCAATTCAATTCATCACCGTGAAGATGCTGGTTGCCCTCCTACAGCGGGAACGCAATGTCAGTATGGAACGATTAGCGACCTTGTTTGCCCAACCCATTCAATTTGAAAGTCGCCGTCGCAATCTCCAGCGATTTCTACAACTGCCGCAGTTGAATCTCAAAGCCTTGTGGTTTCCCATTCTCACATATTGGCTGAAGCAGCATTTCCATCGAGGGCAAGACGTGTACTTGGTGATTGACCGCACCCAATGGAAACACCATAATCTGCTGATGGTCAGCGTGGTTTACCACAAGCGAGCCATTCCTGTGTTCTGGCATTGCCTTGACCATTGTGGTTTAAGTTCACTTTCAGAGCAACAACGGGTGTTGCGTCCGGTGTTTGCCTTAATGAAAAGCTATCAGTGTACGGTGCTGGGAGACCGGGAGTTTCACAGCGTTGCCCTTGCCGATTGGCTGCGCCAACAAGGGGTCAAGTTTGTGCTGCGCTTGCCCAAAAGCACGACGGTTAAATCCCATTGCGATGCCGAAATTGAACGCCTCGACGAATTGCTCCAGTTTCCGGGCATTGCCTGCTTCGAGGTGCAGGTGCAGGTGACGCAACAACAAGGCTTTGGTCGCTTCAATCTCGTCACGCGCTGGAAAAGAGTTTACCGACACTCAAAAGCCAATCAAGTGTGGTACTTGTTGACCAATCTCAACGATCTCGATGCTGCCTTGAGCAGCTACGCCAAACGGTTTTCGATTGAGCCGATGTTCAAAGATTTCAAAACGGGCGGCTACAATCTGGAAAATTGTCGCGCCACTGGGCAACGATTTCTCGCTTTAGTGCTGCTGGTGTCGATTGCCTACACGCTCACAACCGAGCAAGGCAAGCGCATCCGTCGCAAGCAAATCCAGCACTACATTGGACGAGTGAAAGAACCCAACCGAGCGCAAAAACGACACAGTAATTTTTGGATTGGGTTGTATGGGCAGTTATGGATTGCATCAATGGATTTGTGGTTTACTTGGGCAGAAGAACTGATGCACCTCAAGCCGCAAAAACGCCGCTTTTTCCGACAAGGATTGAGAGCGATGAGCTTGATCCACTCTGTTCTCTAGCTCCTCTGTCACCCCGTGAGGTGAAACGGTTAAGTTAGGTCAACGTTGGAAGGGGGAGTATGGCTGCAAATGGTATTTGGACCACTACTGCTCTGCTAACTCCTTGCACAAGATCAAGACTGCAATGGGAATTGCCTTCTGGTCGCATATTCCGGCTGCAACTCTTCCCCGGCAAGCAATTGAGCCAAATTTGATCTATAACTAGCGATCGTTCTTCAACACAGAAAACTGGGTGTTCTGGGGTACTCCGTTTGTTCCACCCAAGCAGGGGTAGGGAGAGGAAAGGATGGAGGCAGTCGTTCTCACCCTAATCCCAAGCATTAAGCCAAGTTCAGAAACCAGAGTTTCTTCTTCAACGAGCAGATCAAGG
Source organism: Cyanobacteria bacterium FACHB-502 (assembly GCA_014695325.1). GTDB lineage: Bacteria > Cyanobacteriota > Cyanobacteriia > Elainellales > Elainellaceae > Leptolyngbya_A. Next base: position 1,623 of record JACJNZ010000051.1, read on the forward strand.
TAGCCCTTGGGCACTCTCTTGTCTAGGTGATCTAGATAGACAATTTTCTTTCTCTGAACTAATGCTTAACATCCCCTCGAACAATCATAAGACTGATGTATTGTTGAACTCCCGCGCGAATTTGCAGCGCCTACTGCGTCAAATTATTGAATACCCTAACCGCAGCGCAGAGACCACTGAAATCATTGAGAATATCTTTAGCGACAATAAAGTCATTCTGGTGCTCGATATGAGCGGCTTCTCTCGCACAACTCAACAATTCGGGATTATTTCTTTCCTATTGATGATTCATCAAATGCGCTCGATTTGTGAACCTTGCATTGAGCAGAACAGAGGAATCTTAGTCAAGGCTGAGGCTGATAACCTATTCTGCTTATTCGATAAAGTGATTGACGCAGTGACCGCAAGCCAGGAGATGAACGATTGCCTCAACGCTGCAAACGCTGTGTTACCAGCAGAACAGCATCTATACGCATCCTTTGGAATAGGGTATGGAAAGATACTCAATATTGCCAATGAAGATATATTTGGGAATGAAGTGAACCTGGCAAGTAAGTTAGGGGAAGATATCGCAGGTCGGGAGGAAATATTACTGAGTTCATCTGCAAGAGCTGAGCTTGGAGAATCAGGTATTGGCACACGCGAAGAAAATGTAAGTATTTCTGGGATATTGCTTACCTATTACAGGGTGGAGGGATATACATTACCTATCCCTACCCGGCAGGGGTAGCAAGAACTAGGAGGCGATCGATTTGGTTGTGTCGCGAAAACCAGTGGAGGATAAGGTAGACAAGCCCAATCTTCCTTTCTCTTCCTCCGATGTCCACACCTTCTCTATTTCAATGGCGACATTTCTTGCCCGACGTCATCTTGCTTAGTGTGCGATGGTACTGTCGATACGCCTTATCCTATTGGGACTTAGAAGAGAGGATGGCAGAACGGGGAGTAGAAGTGGATCATTCGACGATCCATTGGTGGGGGTTGAGCGATGCCCTGGGACTGGACAAACGAGGTCGACCGCACTTGAGCGGAACGAACGATTCCTGGCGGGTGGATGAGACGTACATCCAAGCGAAAGGAGTGTGGAAATATTTTTACCAAGCCGTAGATTTAATGGGCAACACGCTCGACTTCATACTGAGTGCGCTCGCGAGATGACAAGGCAGCCGCAAGATTTTTCCGCAAAGTTCTAAAAGCGACTCATCCTCAAGCGCTGCGAGTAATTACGGTGGACAAGAACGTTGCCTACCCAGGAGCAGTCGAAGCCTTGAAAGGCGATGAAACGCTCACAGCAGAGACGGAATTACGGCAGAGCAAGTACCTGAATAACATCATCGAGCAGGATCACCGCAACATCAAGCGATTGACTCAACCAAGGATGGGATTCGGCTCATTCAACACGGCAAGACGAACCCTAAGCGGAGTTGAAGCAATGAGTCTGACTCGCAAAGGACAAGCCAAGGGAATTAGCAAAGGGGACAGTGTGTCTCAAATAAAATTGATTGAAGTACTCTTTGGAAGTAACGCTTAACGGAACGTGAACGAGATACTTCGTTTGTTACTAAAAAGTATTTGCGACACAACCGCCCGTGGATTTGCTCATTTCGTATGGCAACGAATCCCAGAGAACCTTGATCCTTGGCTTGAGTAAGCTGTCGAGAACACTTTAACCCAGTTCCAGAAGTTTACGCGTAGTTTACAGGAGGATTATGAGGTAGTCAAAGCAGGAATCACATTAGAAACAAGCAATAGAAAAGTTAAAGAACAAATTAACCGAGATGTTGGAATGTCAGATGTATGGACGGGAGTAACGACTATGGATGCAATGACTCTCTTTAACACAACGGGTAAATCACGGTGTGCTGGGTGGAGGTGACAGTCAATTGGATATCCCTAGTTGCCCGATCTAACTTCCAGCTTTCGACTCTAAGCTGCGTAGGGTTTCATTCTGTTTACCACGTAGTGACTTCTTCGAAGCTTATCTGCACTGCGCAATTTTTACCTTGAGCTTTCGCTTGATATAGCCCTTGATCGGCGGCAGAGATTAAGGTAGCAGGAGATAACTGGCTATGAGGAATGAGCGTGGTCATCCCAAAGCTGAGGGTTATCCATTCACGAACCTGAGAATTGGGATGGGGCAGTTTCAATGCATTGATGTTCGTTTGAATTGCGTCAATGATAGCGATCGCTCCATCAACATCAGTATTGGGTAAAATGACTGCAAACTCTTCTCCACCGTAGCGAGCCACTAAATCAGCAGGACGCTTAGCCGCTTGCATAATGGCACTGGCAACTTGCCGCAACACATCGTCACCTGCTAAATGTCCATGCGTATCGTTATAGAGTTTGAAGCAATCAACATCACACAAGATTAGCGATAATGGTGCTTGCTCTCGTGCTAGCCGTTGCCAATCTGCGTTAAGTCTATCGTCAAAGCAGCGGCGATTTGCGACTTGGGTTAATCCATCGACCGAAGCAAGACGTTGAAGTTCTTGATTGGCGGTTTGTAATTGATGATACAATTCTGATTGCTGAATGGCGATCGCTGCCTGACCTGCAAGCTGGTTGAACAAATTAATTTCCGATTGTCGCCATTGTCGTGTGTTATAGCATTGGTGAGCAATCAACAGTCCCCACAGCCGCTCTTTTTGCAAAATCGGCACAATTAAATCTGCCCGGATTTGCAAACTCCTGAGCAATTCAATATGACATGGTGATAGCCCTGCTGTTTCAATGTTTTCGATCGCTCGGCTATTGCCCTGTTGGTAATAAGCAGCCTGGGTAGATTGAAAGCAAGTATCCATCACATGAAAGCCCAAAATGGATGGACATCCTTCTGCTAAAGATTCTACAGCGACTAACCCGCTCCAATCTGGCTCAAACTGATAGATGACGACTCGGTCTACCTCAAACCATTGTCGAACTTCATCTGCGGTAGTTTGTAGAATCTCGTTCAACTCCAACGACTGTCGAATACGTTGTGTGACAGCCGCCACAATGCGTTCAGACTCACTCTGGTGTCTAACTTGCTGCTCAACTAGCTGACAAGATGTTGTTGCCATTATGGTGCTGGTATTCAAGCGAGGAGTAGCCTTGACTGGCACAGCACTCGGCTTGGCAATGAGATAGCCTTGAGCGAAGGTTGCACCTCTTGCTTGCAGCCAGTTCAGTTCTTCAACGCACTCAATGCCCTCCGCAACTGTCTGAATGTTCAGCTTCTGAGCGATTTCCAGAAGTTTTTCGGTAATAGAAGCTTTGTAAAGGTCTTGATGGACATTTCGAATTAGCTCCATATCCAACTTAATGAAATCGGGGCGCACCTGATGCAGCAAGTTTAAGCTGGAATATCCAGAGCCCAGATCATCCAGTGCCACAGAAAAGCCAGCATCCCGGTAATAGCTCAGAACCGTTCTGAGGTGCTCTAAGTCTTGCGGGTTGTCTGACTCCACTACTTCAAACACAATCCGTTCATGGGTAATTCCAGCTCGGTCGATCGCCTCTACAGTGCTACGCAAGCAAGACACAGGATCATAGAGAGCTGTTGGGGCAAAGTTGATGAAAATGCGTCCTGTTAATTGATGATGGTTTGCTTGAGCGATCGTGCTGAGGCGAGCAACGCGATCCAATTGGGGCAGTAACCCAGCTTCCGTTGCGAGATCCAAAATTGGTCCTGGCATCACCAAGTTGCCCTGCTCATCAATTCCGCGCAGCAGCGATTCATACCCATAAATCCGAGACGTGTCTTGAATGAAGACAATTGGTTGAAAATGGCTTGTGAAGCGTTCAGTTGCCAGCATGTCAACCAGCCAGTCGGACTGACCGAATTTGATGAAGCGTTGCAGGGAGGCAATGTCACTAAAATCTTGCAGTTGGGGCTGAACTGTCCCTCGAATAAACAAAACTTGTGTTTCTCTCAATTCCCTGGGTGCTATGATACGGGCTACGCTACGCGCAATTTCTTGAGCCTGTCCTGGTTGACTGGTTGACAGGTCAAGCTCAAACCTGGTCGCTCTTGCATCAGTTCAAACTCGATCGCTGCCTGCTTTAAGTAAGGAACAACTTTTGTCAAGGTATGGGGAACTGGAAACCAGAGAAAAAGCTGACCTGCTTCTCCGGCGTGGCATCGCACAAGATTACGACAGGCACAAGTTTTAGAGAAAGATGCCATAAGTAAGCCCAGGATTAATCCATATTTCCTTCAGTGTTCCCATCCAACTGTTTAAAGGAAATGAACGAAGCATCATCTGCATGAAGACTTGATGAATGTAGCAACTTGGCTCCTAAGAAACAAGACCCTCCTGGTTGGCTTGACCTGAATCTAAGTAGCTCAACCAAATAAAACGTAAGATAGAGTGGATGTGGTTACCTTAAATTATGCCTGCTGCCCTACAAATTTGCCTCAGCGCAGAAGAGGATCGCCCTTTGCGCGAACTCAGCTACGCCGACGGAGTTCCAGAACGAGTCAAACAACGGGCGAGTGCCCTGCGACTTAATGCAGCAGGCTGGAGGACGAATCAAATTGCTCAGCATCTCGATTAGGCACCGCAAACTGTAAGAGAAACAATCCGTCGCTGGCAAGTTGGTGGGTTAGGGGGATTATGGGAAGCATCCGGTCGAGGTAGACATCGACGATGGAGTGAGGCGGATTGGCAAGCCATCGCGCAATGGGTCAAGGAACCCCGGCGTTATAGTGCTGCTCAACTGAGCTAGAAACTCGCGAGTGAGCGGCAAGTTGAATTGGGCAAAGAACAAGTTCGGCGACTTCTCAAAAAAAATTACACCTGGAAAAGGATTCGGCAGAGTCCTCCGACTGAGACGACGACCCCTCAGTATCAAGCCAAGCGGAGTGATTGGGAGATGCTGAAGCAATGGGCCCAGTTAGGTGTGGTCTGTCTCAAGTACCTCGACGAGTCCGGCTGTTGCCAGAGCGAGATCGTGTGACTACGCTTACAGCCTACGGGAGCAACAAAAGCAGGTGAAGCAACGCAAACGTAGCGGCAGGCGGATTAACATCCTGGGCATTTGGCATCCCAAAGAGCAGTTTGACGATGCGCTGATGCTAGGAAGCCTGAAGAGTGCAACCTTCCTCAAGCTGCTGGATTGGCAAGCGGCCAAAGCCCAACAGCATTACCAACAAACCGGACAACTCACCGTAATTGTGCTCGACAATGCTTCCGTTCATCGCAGCAAACTGGCTCAACAACAGCAACCACATTGGCAACAACAAGGCTTGCTGCTCTTTTTCTTGCCTCCTTACAGTCCTCAGATGAATCGTATCGAGGATGAGTGGTGACAACTGAAACGCACGGAATTAGCCAGTCGAGTATTTGACGATGAGGTCGATTTAGCTGATGCGATTATGGAGGGCATTGAGAACAGGGGGAGGAACAGCGGCTACCCGGTAGAACGTTTTAAGTTTTATTAGGTTGCCCTACTTA
>JACJNZ010000052.1 GCA_014695325.1 Cyanobacteria bacterium FACHB-502
CTGCCTCGATTGCTTTAGTGCGGAGGTCGTAGCTGTAGGGGGCGGACATGACCATTTCCCAACTCTCTTCTAGCCTCTATGTTACTGTCCTATCTCTGTTGCGTAGGGCTATAAAATAACGGCTCGACAAGTGCCTTTAATCTTTGTCTTTGCAATTCCTGGTATCGTCCCTTTGGAAGCGCAATGCAGAATGCCGAAGTCGATCACCCCTGTAAGAGTCGTTTTTGCAGGAAAGCTTCCTATGTAGTCACTACAGGAACGCAAAGGGACGCAAGGGGACGCAAGGGGACAATGTTACCTTGACTTGTTTCTGGGTACTCTAAGCCTAAATTCAGCACGGTATCGTCGCTGATCTATATTTCAGGGGAACGTCCCATGAGCAAGCGTGTGAGCCGACCGTCCCGAAGGGGAAACAGCTTTGCATCAATTTCTGACCCGCAGGCTAAAGAGAAGATTGAGCAATTTCGCCAGGAGCTAGGTCAACAGATCGATCACGCGATCGATCACCACGAATTCAAGATGGTTTACATCGGCATTGCAACCTTGGTGCTGTTTGCTGGCGTGATTTATGCTGCCTGGAAGTTCTAGAGCCGTTTCCTGAAACTTCCTCAAACAATTTATTACCAATAGGCGATTATGCAGAAGCAGTTTGCGAGAGTGCAGGGATACTGGCTCGTTTTAGCAATCGGCTGTATGGGAATGGGAGTCTGGGCAGTTCAGCGGATTGCAGTACCGAGTCGTGCATCTGTCGAAACACCCGTGACCGCTCCTCAGCCGATTCGGGCAGTTGCCACCCTTGGACGTATTGAGCCGGAAAGCTCGATTATCAAAGTTTCAGTTGCCAACGCCAGGGATAGTCGAGTCAATCGCTTGCTGGTGGCAGAAGGCGATCAGGTTCAAGCCGGGCAGGTGATTGCGATTTTGCAGGGGCTAGAGAAACAGCAGGCTGCGGTGATCGAAGCTGAAAATAGCGTGGCGATCGAGCAGGCAAAGTTGAAGCAGGTTCAGGCAGGTAGCAGCAATTCCAGTCAGATCCGGGCACAGCAGGCTGCGATTGTCCGACTCCAAGCGGAACTGAACACAGACACCGTCGCGAAACAGGCATCCCTACGTCGAGCTGAAGTCGAGCTACAAAATGCTCAAACGACTTACAATCGATACGCTCAACTGTTTGAGCAGGGGGCAATTAGCGCAGCGACATTAGATGGCTATCGCAGAAACTACCGCACCTCCCAGACCCAAGTGACCGAGGCACAAGCAGAGTTAGCGAATACGATCGCAACCCTCAATGCCCAGATCATTCAAGCAAAAGCAACCCTGAACAACTTATCAGAAGTGCGCCCGGTGGATGTTACAGTGCCCCAGGCACAAGTCCGCTATGCCATTAGCAAACTTGCCAGCGAACAAGCCGAACTTGAAGATTATTATGTTCGCGCTCCGGCCGCCGGACAAATCCTCAAAATTAACACTCAGATTGGCGAGCAGGTTGACTCGGAAGCGGGTATTGTCGATTTGGGACAAACCGATCGCATGGCAGTCATCGCAGAAGTGTATGAAACTGATGTTCCTAAGATCAAAACTGGGCAACGGGCAACGATCGCCAGCGAAAATGGTGGCTTTACTGAGGAATTAAAGGGAACGGTCGAACAGATTGGCTTACAGGTAAAAAAGGTAGATATTCTCGACACTGATCCTGCTGCCAATAGCAATGCACGAGTCGTAGAAGTCAAAATTCGCCTGGATGCTCAATCAAGCGAGCAAGTTGCAGGATTGACCTATATGCAGGTGAGAGTCAAAATTCACCGGGATAAAGCCGATTGATCCGAACCGTTTCCCTAGCGGGGCAATTCTGCGAGGAAGCGAGCCAATGACGCTCACGCTCAAAGTCACCTATTGACGGGAAATTGAGGAGGCGATGCAGCACCTTTGACACGCTTGAAGACACTTCCTCGTCCGATCGATTGGCAGAAATATACAGCGTTTTCTGCACTTTTCGATATTCCACTTTTGCCTCGATACCTATGCAAATTTCTAAACCATTCAAGTTCAGTTTACCGAAGGAAATCCCGCTGGCGTGGTCGCAGTTGTCTCATCAGAAGGTGCGGCTGCTGGTTGCAATCTCAGGAATTTCGTTTGCAAATATTCTGATTTTTATGCAGCTTGGCTTTCGCGCTACCATGTTCGATGGCGTGACTCGCTTTCCCGAAAATGTTCAGGGAGATTTGTTTTTAGTGAATCGCAACTCGAAATTTTTGGGTAATCAATCTTTTCCCAAAGATCAGCTTTATCGGGTTAGCGCGATCGACGCTATTGAAGCCGCAAAACCGCTTTATTACACGCAAACGTCCTGGGTAAATCCCTGGAATAAGGAAGTCACTGATGTCACTGTGATCGCATTTAATCCGGCTCAGCCCGTGATGAACCTCCCTGCGATTAATCAACAGTTGGTGCAAATTGAGCAGCCTGACACGGTGCTGTTCGATCGCAAATCTCTGTCTTCACTGGGTTCAGTAGGTCAGGCGTTTGAGCAGGGCGAGACGGTCTCGACGGAGGTAGGCGATCGACAAATTTGGGTCGGTGGGCTATTTTCAATGGGGAGCAGCCTGTTTAAGCGGGGTCATGTCGTCACCAGTGATCTGAACTATCTGCGTTTGTTTGGTGAAGCGGGTGCGGATAACATTCATGCAGGAGTTTTGACGTTAGAGCCAGATGCGAATCCGGTTGAAGTCATTGCCCAGCTTCAAACCATCTTGCCAGAAGACGTTGCGATACTCAACCATCAGGAACTCATCGCGCTCGAAAATCGCTACTGGTCAAATCAGCCGCCTGGAATCATCTTTAACTTTGGAACCATTATGGGTTTTGTGGTAGGGGTGATTATTGTGTACCAGGTGCTTTATACCGACGTAAACGAGCATTTGCCGGAATATGCCACGCTAAAGGCGATCGGCTACTCAGATAATCAACTGCTTGTCGTGGTGTTTCAAGAAGCCATTATTCTAGCGGTGCTGGGTTTTCTGCCCGGATTTGGCTGCTCGATCGCGCTTTACGGAGTGCTGGGAAATTTAACCCAGCTTGCAGTGGTAATGCGGTTTGATGTTGCGTTGCAAGTGTTCATTCTCACAGTGCTGATGTGTATGATTTCAGCCGCGATTACAGTTCGCAAATTGCGATCGGCTGATCCCGCAGATGTTTTCTAAGTTGTTTTCCTCATTATTCTTTGTTGATTGTCTCGCTCTGTCACTTTCTTCTCAGCATTATTTATGCCACTGTCCGCAATTTCGGTTCGTCAGCTTCATCACGTTTATGGAAAAGGCAATCTCCGTAAACCTGTTTTGATCGATATTAATCTCGATATTTTTGCAGGTGAAATTGTCATTCTCACGGGCCCATCTGGAAGCGGTAAAACGACGCTGTTAAGCTTAATGGGCGGATTGCGATCGGTGCAGGAAGGCAGCTTAAAGGTGCTGGGGCAGGAGCTACAGGGAGCGAAGAAACGCCAGCTTGTGCAGGTTCGCAGTCGGATTGGCTATATTTTTCAAGCACATAACTTACTCGACTGTTTAACTGCCCAGGAAAATGTCCGAATGTCGCTGCGCCTGCACCCCGAAATTTCATTTGAGGAACGAACGCGCCGCTGTGTAGAAATGCTGGAAGCCGTTGGGCTGGGTCAGCGCATAAACTACTATCCCGATAGTCTTTCGGGCGGGCAAAAGCAGCGAGTGGCGATCGCCCGTGCCCTGGTGAGTCAGCCTCAGCTCGTGCTGGCAGATGAACCAACGGCTGCGCTGGATAGTAAATCGGGACGGGATGTGGTGGAAATTTTGCAGCGGCTTGCCAAAGAGCAGGGCTGTACGATTCTGCTGGTGACGCATGACAACCGCATTTTGGATATTGCCGATCGAATTATTCACATGGAGGACGGTCAGCTTATTCAAAATGTCAGTTCTATTGAAAGTAACAGCTCATCACCAAACTATTCTCCTGCACTGGCTGAATCTGCCTGAACCTGCCGGAATCTGCCTGAATTGACACTTCGATTAAGCTTTTCAGCCTTAGAAATTGAACCCATTTATTCCTGAAACCGCACGGGTTGCGCCCTTTCTTAAGGACGAGTCGCCAACTGAATTGCAGATAAAAATCAACCGAAATGCTACTTCAATGCTCATTCTGGGAACTCTGCTGAACAGCAATTTCTCAACAACATTGTGCGGCAACTTACTCTTTTCTACTCCTTCAAACTCTTCTAGCAAACGCATTGAAGGAGATGAATTTCACGCTGCTAAACACTATCGGTTAGGAGATTCCCTATGCTTAAAAACTTTTGGTATGCCGTTGAATTTAGTGCTGCTGTGCGTGACCAGCCCCGACAGGTCCGGCTCATGGGTCAGGATTATGTGCTATACCGCGATCGCCAGGGGCAGGTGATTGCCTTAATCGATCGCTGTATTCACCGGGGAGCTGCTTTATCAGGTGGATGGGTCGAGGGAGACTGTATTCGCTGTCCCTATCACGGCTGGCGTTACGCAAGCGACGGCAAGTGTGTGGAAGTGCCTGCGGATCAGACGGGTGTGCCAATTCCGAAGCGGGCAAAGGTCGAGCCTTTCTCGGTGGAAGAGCGCTACGGATTTATCTGGCTATTTGTGGGCGATTTGCCATCGGAGCAGCGTCCTCCGATTCCTCCGTTTCCAGAGTTTGATGATCCGGCATGGCGCAGTGTCAGCGGCGAATATACCTGGAACGCGCACTATACTCGCGTGGTTGAGAGCGGTCTGGATAGCTCCCATGCGCCTTTTGTGCATTCCGTGTTCTTTCATCACCGAAATGATGCCGAAGTACCACCCTACGAGGTGCAAATTGATGACTGGACTGCTACGGCTAAAACCATTTCCAAGCCGCCGAAGCGAGCGGGGCTACTAAAGCTGATTGTGAAGCGCGATCGTCCTTTTTCCAGTGCAACTCTAACGGTTCACCTGCCCAACATTAATCGCATTCACTTGGACTTTAACTACCGGGGATTTCAATACATTTACTTTGCCAGCAATATTCCGATCGATGAACACACCACTTTAACCAAGTGGATTGGACTGCGAAACTTCCTGACACAGCCCTGGGCAGACTGGAATTCTCGCAAAAACACCAATGACACTTATTACGAAGACAAGGCTGTGATTGAAAGCCAGGTTCCGAAGGTCGTGCCGCTCACCGGAGAAATCTTGATTGCTTCGGATAGTCTTCAGCTTGCCTACCGGAAACTGCTGCGGAAATATGTCGAGCAGGGCTGGGCAATCGGGGATTACGGAATTCCGACAGGATTGATTGAGACAAACGGGAAACAGGCAGCAGTGGTGACAGCAGGATAGCTCGATCGGTGAAAAAAACGTGCAAGAAAACGCGAAGGAAAATAGATGATGCTAAAGAATTTTTGGTATGCTGTCGAGCTGAGCCATGAGGTTACTTCAGCCCCAAAGCCGCTGAAACTGATGGGTAAAGAGTATGTCCTGTATCGGCATCAGGGGCAGGTCGTTGCGCTCGATAATCAGTGCGCTCATCGGGGAGCAAGTTTGGCAATGGGCTGGACAGAAGGAAACTGTATTCGCTGTCCCTATCATGGCTGGCGCTACGAGGCAGATGGACGGTGCAGTCATATTCCGGCAGATTCAGCTCAAACCCCGATTCCTAAGCGGGCGCGGGTTCAATCGTATCCAATCCAGGAGAAATATGATCTGGTCTGGATGTTTGTCGGAGACCTGGATTTGCCTGCCGATCGCCGTCCGCCGATTCCTGACTTTCCCCAGTTTGAATCTCCAGAGCGGCCCCCCGCTTTTAGCCGCTATACGTTTAACGCCCACTTCACCCGTACTATGGAAAACGGGATTGATGCTGCCCATGCACTGTATGTTCATCAAGGGGCGATCGGCACGAGCAAGGCTCCGCAAAACACCCAGATCGAAGACTATGAAGTTGAGATCAGTGAGTATGAAATGACGGCGAGCCTGGAGATCAAGGTGAATCGTTTAAATGGCCTGATGCGGTTTGTGATGCAACAAGACGACCCCGATGCGCGGAAAGGTTATCGGTTTGCTCTGCCCAATATCACTTACTCTTCGGTGCAATTTGGTCGCTTTAAGTTAGAAAGCATTCTCGCTCACATTCCGGTCGATGACACCACAACGATCGTCAAGTCAGTCAATATTCGTAACTTCCTGAACAATATGCCGATTCTTGATCATTGGCTCGATCGCCATACGGCGCAGGTCGGCAATAACATTTTGCAGGAAGACGATGTGGTGGTGAAAACCCAGTTTCCTCGCTATGCACCCTACAACGAAATGGGACGCGAACTGCTAGTCGCTTCAGATGCAACCCTGATCGCTTACCGCAAACTGCTGAAAAAATATGCCGATCACCCTGTGATTCTGGAGCAGCCGGAAATCATGGTTTAGGCGGCTGTTTGAGAAGAGGGCAGTGTAAGAGATTTAACACTGCTCAAACATTCTCGAATCAGTATTTTTCTTTTCCCTACGTGAGTTAATTTATGTCTTCAAGTCCTCTCCCAGCAAAGGCACTTTCGATGCCTCGACTGCTGTTTATTTTCATCACCATTTTGATCGACAAATTAGGGGAAAGTTTGATTTTTCCGATTTTACCCTTTCTGGTTGAACGGTTTCGATCGGATGCGTTTACGCTTGGTCTTTTAGCATCATCGTTTGCGATCGCTCAATTTATTGCCAGTCCCATTATTGGCGGATTGTCCGATCGCTATGGGCGTCGTCCGATTTTGCTTGTATGTGTTTTGGGAACAGCAGTTTCGTATTATCTATTCGGTTTTGCGGCAAGTTTGTGGATGCTATTTTTCTCTCGTGTGGTAGATGGAATCACGGGCGGAGTGGCGGCGACAGCTCAAGCCTACATTGCCGATATTTCCTCGCCGGAAGATCGAGCGAAAAACTTCGGTTTAACAGGTGCAGCGTTTGGGCTAGGCTTCACGCTGGGTCCAGCATTGGGAGGTGTGCTGGCAAATATTAACCTGAATTTGCCTGTGTTTGTCGCAGGAACGATCGCTTTACTAAACTTCTGCCTGGGCTGGTTCGTCCTGCCAGAGTCGCTGGACAAAGAGCATCGCCGTCCTTTTACACGGCAAGATCTCAATCCCATCAGCCAATTGATCGATTTACTCAAAAATCCTCGGATTCAGGGACTGCTGATTGCGTTCTTTATCTTTAACTTCGCGTTTGCGGGTTTTAGCAGTATTTTTGTGCTGTTCCTCAACGATCGCTACGGGTGGGGACCGAGTCAGGCAGCCGCCGTCTTTTTCTTTATTGGCATTGTCTCAACCGTGGTGCAAGGAGGGCTAATTCGTTCTCTGCTACCGCGCTTTGGCGAGTCTAAGCTGGCGATCGGGGGGCTGGGGCTAGTGGCGATCGCCTTTGGCGGCATTGTTTTGATTCCGGCAAGGGGTCCGATTCTCGTGCCTGCGCTATACACAACTCAAGCTCTGTTGGCATTAGGCGTGGGGCTAATTATTCCTTCATTGCGGGGTCTGATCTCAAACCGCGTCTCGGATCAGGAGCAGGGCAAAACGCTGGGGGGCAACCAGGCACTCCAGAGTGTTGCGACGATTCTGGGTCCGCTATGGGCAGGCTGGGTGTTTGATCATTCTGGTGTGCTGTCACCCTTCTGGACGGGAGCATTTTTCATGCTGATTGCGATCGGGTTTACCCTGATGAATTTGCCGCGTCGCCTGTCTGTTTCGTCCTGATTTATCCAGCCTGCTTGAGACGTTGTTTAACAAAATTATCATGATTCCTCGAACTGCTCCCCGCACGGGCTAATTCTAGGGGAGCCGAGCTAACTCCGCTTACATTCAAAGTCCCCCAGCATTGGGGGATTTAGGGGGCGATGTAGGAGATTGGATACCTTTAAAGCGTCCTCTGGTTGATCCAGCTTGACTTAAAGAATGTTTAAGGATATTTGGCAAGCTATCGCTGTGATCTGAACTGCCCCAGAACTCCCTAACGCTGAAGGAAACCGAGCCTCCTTCCAATTTCAAAGATTCCCAGAGATGGAATTTTTTTGCTTTTTGCGGATAAAGATTCCATTGTTTTTATTTTCTATTGTCCTCGCTTTACCAATCTTTGCTTTACCAATCTTTGCTTTACATTGTTTTTGATTTAATCGTGTCCTTCAACTTAAGTTAATCGCCCAGCATAAACCCTGGTTACTAACGGCTTAATTTCGATCGCCTGGTTTAAAAAGTTCGCTTAATGCCGATCGCTGCCTCGGATTAGAATTTCGATTTAGATTTAAGCCAAACGAAATATGACTTTCTATTCTTTTATCTCTACTCTTTTATAGATGACAGATTAAACGCTGGCTGATAAAGCTTTTGCACCTGAAAATGAACGATGAACCTTCCCTTCAACTTATCTATTAAAGCAGATAAATTTGTTAGTAAAAATAACCAGCTTGCAGTTAATTAGCAATCCCTTATACTGATAAAACATTAATAAAGAAGCAGGATCGGAATAAGTCTCATTTTCAAAATTGTTAAAAGGTAATTGACTTTTATGGAAACTCAGACGAATGCTGTAGAAACTCAAGCTGATGCAACTAAACTGAAGCGCGTCTTTGGTTTGCCAACCCTAATTATCTACGGAGTTGGCGATATTCTTGGAGCTGGAATTTATGCAGTTGTTGGCAAAATTGCAGGACTTTCTGGCACTCTGGTTTGGGCTTCGTTTCTCGTTGCAATGGTCGTTGCTGCGCTTACCGCGTTGAGCTATGCCGAACTGGGCAGCCGCATTCCGCAAAGCGGAGGAGTTGCCTGCTTTGTCAACCGGGCATTTCGCACAGATTGGCTTTCAGTTCTAGTGGGCTGGTTAATGTTTTGTACCTGCCTGGTGTCGATGGCAACCCTCTCAAAGGCGTTTGCAGGCTATCTGAATGCTTTTATTCCTGTTATTCCTGACTGGTTCATTATTCTCGCTTTGTTTTCAGTACTAGCGTTTGTGAACTTTAGGGGAATGCAGGAGTCTTCTGCCCTTAATATTTTTTGTACGACGCTGGAAGTTTCAGGACTGCTGATCGTCGTTCTGGTTTCGGTTTTGTTTCTGCTAGGCAACGGGGCAACCGCTCAAGCTCTGCCCATCGCTTCGGCTCCCTCTGGGCAAACAGTAGGCTGGTTAGCTGTGGTGCAGGGTGCGGCTCTGGCGTTCTATGCCTTTGTAGGGTTTGAGGACATTGTAAATGTGGCAGAGGAAGTCAAAAATCCAGAACGCAATCTGCCTAGAGCAATTCTGCTGGCCCTGGCAATTGCCGGAGGGGTGTATATCCTGGTGTCCTGGCTGGCGGTTCAGGTGATCAGTCCCTCGGAGTTAGCTGCTTCCAATGCGCCGCTATTAGATGTGGTTCGTCAGGCACAGCCGAATTTTCCTTCGGTCATTTTTACTGTCATTGCTTTGTTTGCCGTACTCAATACTGCCCTGCTCAACTTCATTACGGCATCTCGACTGCTTTATGGAATGGCGCGGGAAGGGCTGCTGCCTGCCTGGTTGGGTAAACTTCATCGGAGCAGACAAACGCCCTATCGTACGCTGATTGTGATTCTGCCGATCGCGATTTTCCTGGCACTCTCCGGTACGCTGCAATTCCTGGCAGGAACGACAGCAACATTAATTCTGGCAATGTTTTGTCTGGTCAACCTCTCGCTGCTGATCATTAAGCGTCGTGAACCGCGATCGAACGGATTTCGAGTGCCTTTGCCGATACCCGCCCTCGCGCTGCTGTTGAACCTGATCCTGGTTGCCTTTGCCTCGCGAGAAAGTCACATTCTGGCATTGGCGTTTGTAGGCATAGGGGTGCTTTTGATTGGCATTCAGAGTGCGGTGAAAAAACAGCGATCGCACAGCCTTTAACGCTCGATGAATTGATGATGAATCGATCAAGACGGATACGCTAATTTCGTTTGTTCATCCCTGGTTTCTGGGTTGATGTTTTGTCTTTCATTAATAAGAACATCGGTTGATACTTTTCGGTAGTCCTCTCTTCCTTCTTCCTTTAGAAAGAGGAATTTAGACTTTGCTTATGACAAAACAGTACTGTTTGTCACGCTCGTTCATTCTGTTCGTTTATTTTGGCTGCGATCGGCTCACTGCCTATTAAGGGATTTAGTGTTGTATCGCTCAACGGATGGATGTGAAAGGATTTATATGAAAGGATAGTTTTAGAAATATTAACAGAAATAGCGCAATCGCTTATGCAATATCGCCTGCTTGATATTTGCGATCGGGCATTTTTTTAGTGCCTTTTCTGCTTGCTTAAGCTTGTCACAGATGCTGCTGAACAAGAATGGCTTCTCAACTTAGAACTTACTTTGTTGGCAACAGCGTTACCGATACCATTAACCAGGCTGGATTGGATGCGTTGTCAGAAAGCGGTGGAGACGATTTGATCTGGGGCAGACACGTCATTCCCGGTGCGCCCCTAAGCTGGATCTGGGAACACCCTAATAATGGATTTCAGCAGCAGCCCTACGGCTATTATCCTAGTGCGCTTGGTAACTATCAGTGGGATGCGCTGTCGCTTCAGCCGTTCGATCGCTCGGTTCTGGGAGGTCAGGGAAACCCGCAGCAGGGCGACTTGCAGATGGCGAGTAATTTCATCAATCTTGCCCGGCAAAATAGCCCCAATCTTCAGGTCTACCTTTACCAGCGATGGCCCCGCAAATCGAGCCGCAATCCGAACCCCACCGCAGCCGATTGGGATGCTCTCTGGCAGGCAACTTACGGCGTAGAGACATCGGGGAACAATAATGAGTCGCGCAGTTATTTTGAGCGGCTGCAAACTCGCCTACAGGAGGCGTTTCCCGATCTAAAGCCAATTCGGCTTGTGCCGGTGGGCGAAGTTCTGTTTCAGCTTAATCAAAAGATGCAGAGTGGGCAGGTTCCGGGCTATTCCAGCATTTGGGATCTGTATGTCGATAATATTCATCTCAATAATATTGGGTCATACATTGTAGGAGCGACTTATTACGCCACGCTGTTTGGCGGCGATCTTACAAAACTGCCGATTCCTGTCCAATATTCCCTCAATCGTCCAGAGCAAAGCCGTCCAATCCCCATCAGTCCAGAGCTTGAATCGATTATTGAGCAGACTGTTCAAAGTGTGGTTGGCGTTGCTGCTCCGCCGATCGCCTCTGTTACCGAAGGTCAAGCCGGGGTTCGCCCTCCGACGGTGGCTCCTGAGCTTCCTGCTGTATCGATCGTCGATGTTGCTGCAATCGAAGGACGCGATTCTACAGCAGCGATTACGGTGAGTTTGTCTAAAGCAGGGACTCAGCCAATTACCATCCGCTACAGCACCGCAGACGGAACGGCTCAAGCAGGCAGCGATTATGCTCCAATCAGCGGCACGATCGCCTTTGCGCCCGGTCAAACCACCCAAACGATCGCACTGCCCATTCTGAACGATAACGTGCCCGAAGCTGATGAAACCCTGACCCTGACGCTGAGCAATGCCAACAACGGTGCGATTCTGGACGCTGAGGCGACGGTCACGATTAGCGATACCCTAGCGGCGACGGTCAGCACAACCCTGCCTAAAGCAATGGAAAGCCTGCGGCTCATGGGAACTACCCCTATTAGCGGCATCGGCAACGCGAGGAACAATGCCATCACGGGTAACGCAGGCAACAATCGGCTGCTGGGAAAAGCAGGTCGCGATGTTCTCGCGGGTGAAGCGGGAGCTGATCGGCTACTGGGTCAATCCGGAATGGATACGCTCATTGGGGGTGCAGGAAATGACATTCTTACAGGCGGGCGCCAATCCGATCGCTTTTGGTTTGGTGCGGGTGTGCCGTTTGCCGAGATAGGTCTGGATCGCGTTACTGATTTCGTCTCCAAACGCGATCGCATTGGCTTAAGTCAACCCACGTTTAGCCGACTTCAAAGCGACATAGGACGTGGATTTCAGAGCAAAAGCGAGTTTGCGATCGTGAACTCCGACCGGGCAGCAGCGCAGCAATCCGCTCTGATTGTCTACAACAGCAGAAATGGCAGCCTGTTTTACAACGAAAATGGCAGCACAGCCGGATTTGGCGAGGGCGGGAAGTTTGCCTTGCTGCAAGGGTCGCCAACGCTGAGGGTGCGTGATTTTGTGATTCAGGGCTAGCGCAAAAAAAATTCCCGAACACCAAAATGGAGTCCAGGAAATTGAAATCAGGGTGCATCTACCACTCCCTCTTTCCCTGGAAGTGACTGCCCGTCCGGAAAATTTGACCCAGATTTTTAGCTTAGTTTTTAGTTTTAGCCCAATCTCGATTTCCCGGAAAGACAATTTTGCAGCCTGCTTGAAAAGCTCAAATCTCGCCGTAACTTTTTTGCGTGGGCTGCGTCTTAGGGTTCAGTAGCTGGATCGAGTATCCTACAGACTGCGATCGGAATAGGACGGGGCTTAGACCAGATCTGCCTTGGAACTGTTCTGGCAGACCTGTATTGGGATAGATTCGATCTGGATTGCTGAACTCTCCTGGGCAATGCTCAGGCAGACGAACAATGGATGAAAACGGAGTGGATGAAAACAGAGCGCGATTCGAGCTTTTTTATACCTCTATCCCCGCTAAGTAAGGTAGCGATTATCCTTCTGGCGATCTGCGAAGCGGACGGCTAGAACGAGCGGAAATTGAAGCAGCTCACCAGGATTTATTTCCTGATTGGTTTGCAAGTTTGATGAACTTCGCTTGTAAGCGTCTGATTTTCGCTAGGCTAGCAAATGTTGTGTTTATCAGGGGCTCTGAGCTTGCCTTTCGCCGATGTGCTGTTCCGCCTCCTGGGTTCAGTCTTTTGTCGATCGTCCGATTTACTGTTTTGTCCATTGTTCAGTCCATCGAGGTTCAGCCCTCAGAGAGCCGCAGATTCAGTTGAGCGATTAGCAGGAGCGCACGGGTAAGGTGACTCAGGAATTTCATGTGTCTGTAACCCCAGTAGGGAACAATGAGTATCTGGTTCGGACAGAGCGAGTTGCGCCAGGAGTGCCGCTTGCGGAAGAACAATTTGTTTTGCCCCTGGAGTCGTGGCTGACTCAAGCGCGTCAGCTCATGAACGATCCGCTCGTGGGCATTTTGCAGGGCGAACGGGCATTTATAACCAACCCGGAACACCCCAGTGTTTTGCAGCCGTCGCTTAGTCTAGTGGAGCTGGGACAGCAGCTTTATCATCATTTGTTTCAAGGCACGTTGCGCGATAGCTGGCTGATGGCTCAGGGGGTTGCTCAAAACCGTCGTCAGGCATTGCGACTGCGACTGGGGCTGAAGGGCGATCGCCTGCCCCGCCTGCCTTGGGAAGTGCTGTATGGCTCTGATGTGCCGATCGAGCGAATGCGGCAAAACCAGGCTGCGCCCCGTCCTTTGGCAACCGGAATTCAGGTCATTTTCTCGCGCTATCGTCCGGGCACTCGTCTGGCGGAAGAAGGGGGGTCGCTGATGCTAGAACCGGGTCAGCCGCTCAAAATTCTTATGGTGGTTGCCTCGCCGAGCGATCGCGAGCAGTTGCAGCTTTATCGGGAAGCTACCCAGCTTCAGCAAGAGCTGCGGATGCCGTCCACGCTGCCTTCGGAGCCAGAAATTCAGCTTACGATCTTGAGTCAGCCTGGACGGGAAGAGCTAACGCAGGCACTCGAACAGGGTCAGTTTCAGGTGCTTCACTATGCGGGACACAGTGATGTCAGCGCGGGCGGCGGTTCGCTGTATCTGGTAAATAATCGTACCGGGCTCACCGAACTGATGAGCGGCGACGACCTGGCGGGCTTGCTGGTGAATAACGGCATTCGTCTGGCGGTGTTTAATTCCTGTCGCGGCGCGTATCTGCCCACCGAAACCGATCCCGCAATGGGGCGAAATCTGGAACAAAACCTGGCAGAGGCATTGGTCAGTCGGGGAATTCCTTCGGTGCTGGCAATGGCAGAGCAGATTCCCGATGAAGTGGCTTTGAATCTGACCCGCCTGTTCTATCGCAACCTGAAGCAGGGCTACCCGATCGATCTCAGCCTCAGCCGCGCCAGGCAGGGCTTAATTTCATCCTATGGCTCGAATCAGTTTTACTGGGCACTGCCGATTCTCTATCTGCATCCAGAGTTTGACGGCTACCTGACTCCCACCGATCGATCACAGGAGGACCCCGCCGATCGCCTGCTGTTTACGCCGCCCACCTATGAGGTGTTTCCGCTGCCGCCTGGCGAAGAAGCAATTTTTCCGCCTGCGCTGCTTGTTAATGCAGAACCCGTTGCTTCGCCGTTTCCCGAAGAAGTCATCGCAGCCGACGAAGCCGACATGATTGCTCAGGCAGTCCTCGCCGAAGATGCAGACTGGCTGGACGCGCTCGACGATGCGGGAGCGGTTGACGACGATGATTTTGCAGTGGCAGACATGATCCGGCAGCTTATTCCGCCTACGCCAAGCGAGACTCCAGTTGCTCCGCCTGCGGTTTCAACGCCCCCGATCGCTCCAGCAGCGTCCACCATTCGCCCGACTCCTCCGGCTGTTCCGAGTCATCGCACCCC
This sequence comes from Cyanobacteria bacterium FACHB-502, assembly GCA_014695325.1. Taxonomy (GTDB): domain Bacteria; phylum Cyanobacteriota; class Cyanobacteriia; order Elainellales; family Elainellaceae; genus Leptolyngbya_A. The sequence continues at coordinate 14,557 of JACJNZ010000052.1, forward strand.
GCCCCCTGCAAAGGTTGCTGTTCCCAAAGCACTTGTCACGCCCGACTCCGCTGAGCTTACTGCTCCTGACCCGCCTGGAGACTCCCTCAGCGAACCCAGCAGACAGACCCCCACCGAACAGGTTCACACCGAACAGATTCCAGGGGGGCAGGTTCACACCGAGCAAAGCTACCAGCGACGCACTACTGCCCGTCAACGGCAAAATAAAGCGATCGTCCTACCCCTGGTTGGGGCTGCCGGAGCGATCGGGCTGGCGATCGTCGGATTTTGGGCAGTGCCTCAGATTGTCTCGCAGTTTCAAAGCAGGGTGAGTGAGACAACCGCTACCAATCCCCCGACGCTCCAGGCGGAACTCGCCGCAAAATCAACTCCTGACCTGAAGCAGCTTGCGATCGATAGCTTTACGCAAAACCGCTACAATCGCGGTCAGCAGGCAGTTGAGGCGTTGCTCGATCGCGGTGCTTTTACCGAAGCCGAAGCCGCGCTTGCCAGCATTCCAGTCGATCGCCGCAATGATGCTACGACTCACTTCCTACAAGGTCGCTTAGCATGGCAGGCTGCTAAACAGGGCAACAGTCAATATAGCGTTGCCAATGCCCGCCAGAGCTGGGAAAAAGCAGTTGCCGCCGATTCAGACAATGCGCTTTACTATGAGGCGATCGGCTTTGCCGACTACGAAGCGGGAAAACCAGAGCAGGCGATTCAGTCCTGGGTGCGGGCACTCTCGCTTCAGGAACAGCCAGCTGCCCAGGAAACCTCAACCGCAGCTCGGCCTGCCCTAAACGATCGCATCTTAACCAGCTACGCTGGAATTGCCCTCGCGCTCTGGAAAACCTCAACTAACCCCGATACCGCCCAGCCCGGAGAACTGCTCAGCAAAGCCGTTAAAACCTATCAAATGGTTTCAACCATGAACCCACAGCAGTTCCAGCCCAATGCCCTCAGCCAAAACTGGCTCTGGACACCGATCGCGATTCGGGATTGGCAGACGCTAGGGGCAGCGACACCGGAGGCAAATGGAGGGTAAAAGGTTGAATGAATGGAGGGGTGAGTGAGCGGATGAGGGAGTAAAGAGATAAGGGAGTAAAGAGATAAGGGGATGGGGAGATGGGGAGATCAGGGAATAGGGAGATTTGAACGACTTTGTGTGAATCGATCGCTGCCAAACTCCAACTTCACTAGACCTCTTCTAAACTCCATCCCTACAACTCCCCCACTCATCCACCCATCCACCCATTCACCTGCGATACGCCAGCGCAAACCGCTCAACCCCCGCCAGATCGGGATGAATCTGAATTCCAACATAGTTTCCCTGCGCTTTCAACAGAGCGGTAACGGCTTCTGCCTGACCTGCCATCATTTCGATTAGCCATAGTCCGCCCGATCGCAGATAGGTAGGAGCGGTTTCGACTAAAAGACGAATTGCATCGAGTCCGTCTGTGCCGCCATCGAGGGCAAGGTGGGGTTCGTGCTGGCTGACTTCGGGCTGCAAATCAGGGATCATGGGCTGCGGGATGTAGGGTGGGTTGGATACCATGCCGCTGAGCTTGCCTTTCAGGTCCGTGAGTGGCTCGAACCAAGAACCGCGATAAAACTGAATTCGATCGCTAAAGCCGCACTGTTTTGCGTTTTCCTGAGCCACAGCTAGAGCGGCTTCGCTAAAGTCTACGGCATGAATTTGAGCAGCCGGAAAGCTGTCGGCTAAACCAATCGCGATCGCCCCGCTTCCGGTTCCCAAATCTGCCCAGTGTTCCTTGGCTAAGCCAAAATTGGGCGCGATTCCATCGGCGGAGCAAGCCGCAGCCTGCGCTAAATCAATCAGAATTTCGGTTTCTGGGCGGGGAATCAGGACGGCAGGCGTCACATGCAGCAGGAACTGTCGCCAGGGTGCAACCCCTGCAAGATACTGCACGGGAACTCGCTCGGTTAATCGCTGCTGCCATCGATCGCTGAGGGTCTCCAGGGGCACTTTGAGCGCGAGCGTTTGGGATGTGTAAGTTTCTAGGCGCAAGCTGAGGCGATCGAGTCCGGCAAGTTCTTGCAGAAGCCAATCGACTTCCTGGGGAGAAATTCCGGCGGCGATCGCCTGCTGTTTTGCGGTTTGCTGCCATTGCCACAGGGCGCTCCCAGAAACCTGAAAAGAAGGCATAGATTACGCACTAATACGATAAAAGGGCGCAAAATCAATGCGCCCCAGCGGAGACAAAACTCGAATTCACTTCAATCCAATAAACCCGATGGGCTTACCGGCGAGGCTGAGCGGGTTGCGCCTGTCGCTGCTGTCCTCCCTGCTGCCCCTGTCGCTGCTGCCCTTGCTGCCCCTGCCCACCCTGGGGCTGAAGCGATCGAACAAATTCCACGCTGTCTCTAGGCGGAACCAGCAAAATCTGATTCAGTTCTTCGTTCTCGCTGGCTTGCAAGGTTTGGATCAGTCCTTCCAGGTTGACGACCTGAACCTGCATACCGTTCGCTAGCTCAGGCTGACTTTGCTGAAGGCGAGTCAAAACGGCTTGCAGCTCGGCTCTATCAAAGAACATGGGAATCACCTGCTGATTGCCCTGCTGAATTGTCAGGTAGCCACGATTCTGACCACTGGACTGCGCCACAAAAATTGGCACTCCCTCAAATTCGTTAACGGTTTGTCCGCCTTCTCTCAAAATCGTCATTGCCGCGTCAACCTGCTGCTGGGCCGGGATAAAGGCAAAACGAAGCTGCTGGTCTTGCGGAGTCTGACCCGATCGCTCGGTTTCAGCGATTTGATAGATATCGGCAAGGGATACGGGAACCACCCGAACACCCTGTGCAACCTGAGGATTGCGGGTCTTAAGATCGTTCAGAAACCGCTCGGCATCCTGACGGTTAATAAAAACCCCGGCGACAGGACCGCGATTTTCCCCTTCGGTCGGCGAGGCAACCAGAGGGGCGCCCTGCTCATTTGCCAGGGTAAATACGGGGACGGGACGCAAGCGTTCCATCACCTGTTCGGCGGTTAAAGCCAGCACTCGCGCTGTGCCAGCCCAAAATGAACCGATTAGCACACTACTGACTAGACTTAGCGTTGCACTCCAACGAATGACTGACTTCATAAAAACTCCTGTGATGACGCGAGCATTCAGCAAAAAGGTGGGTGAATGATTCTGCAAATAACTCTGCAATAACTCTGCATTAGCGTTGCCCAGCGTTGTGCTGTCTGCATCTGTCGCTTTGAGGTAAAAAACACTCAGTCGATCGCTTGACCCAACCACTCAGCAGACGAGAATCTTGACCAGAGCGGGCAAAAGAAAGAGAGAAATCAATAGACTGTTTAGCGACCAACGCGACTCGCAGAATAGATTGGCACAATTTCAAGCAATAGGCAACCGTCCGCCTGTTGTTTCCAATAGAACAAGCTTATTCCAACGCTTCATCCTGCTTGACTTCCTTCGATCGTCCAAAGTTCCGGATTGAGAGAAGCTGCTGATTTTCGCTAAAGTTAAAGTTTATTCTGCAAGCCCAGGTTGAAGCGATTGCCCCACCCCAAGATTTGAAGCGTCGTGCTTGTGTCTCGAACTTGTTTTCAGAACTGCCCTACGCCCCTCTATTTTGGGGAATTCGTCTGAGAAATTCGTCTGGGAAATTCGCTGTCATCCTGAATCGCGCAGTTCAACAATTTCTTACTTCCTTTCCGCCTTCAGCCCCGATTCTCCAGGTTTTCGCTACGATCGTTTATCACGTTGATCCTCTTTTTGCTTGAAAAATCTTATGAAGCGTTTGAATAAGCCCTCTAAATTCAATCGATCGAATTTATTAAAACGGCTCGGAGGTGGCGGTGCGGCGGCTCTGATGCTGTCGATAACGGCTTGTGGCTCTGTGCCGCAAAATACTAGCCAGTCTCCTGAAGCGGGTTCCAGCCCGAGCGCAGCAACTACTGCCGGAGCCAGCGTAGAAGGGCAACTCAAGATTGGAACGCTGCTGCCCATCACAGGTGATTTGGCGCAGTATGGCACAACCATGCAGGACAGCGTAAATTTGCTGGGCGAGACGGTAAACGCATGTGGTGGCGTGTTGGGTAAGCCTGTGCAGATTGTTTCTGAAGATGACCAGACTGATCCCGCAGCAGGGGCGGCAGGCATGACCAAGCTGGCAGAAGTCGATAAGGTGGCAGGTGTAGTCGGCGCGGCAGGCAGCGCGGTTTCGAGTGCGGCAGTCGATATTGCTGTGCGAAACCAGGTGGTGCAAATTTCGCCTTCCAGCACCAGCCCCACTTTTACCGATCGTGCCAAGAAAGGTGAATTCAACGGCTTTTGGTTCCGTACCGCGCCGCCCGATACCTTTCAGGGAGATGCTCTGGCGCAATTGGCACAGCAGCAGGGCGCAAAGGAAGTTGCAGTCCTGGCGATTAACAACGATTACGGCAACGGTCTGATCGATTCCTTTATTCCTGCATTCAAAGAGCTAGGCGGCACGGTAACGAACGAATCCAGTCCAACGAAGTACGCTCCCGACGCGACTACGTTTGACTCAGAACTGCGGGCAGCGTTCAACGGCAATCCGGATGCGATCGTCATGGTTGCCTATCCTGAAACGGGCAGCATCATTCTAAAGCAAGCCCAAGAGCAAGGACTGCTCGACGGTAACACCAAAATCCTGATGTCGGACGGCATGAAGACCGATAAACTTGCTGAACTGTCCGGCAAAACGGCAGATGACAAGTTCATTGTATCGGGCGGATTGGGAACTGCTCCCAGCGCAGGTGGTCCGGCGATCGATCAGTTCAGCGACGCATATCAAAATAAATTTAACCGTGCGCCGAACGTTTACGATCCCAACTCCTGGGACGCTGCTGCTGTGATCGCGCTGGCAGCCGAAGCCGCAAAAGCGACGACGGGAGCTGCCATTAAAGATCAAATTCGTGCAGTGACGAGCGGCGACGGTGAAAAAGTCACGGATGTCTGTCAGGGACTCGCGCTGCTGCGGGAAGGCAAACCGATCAATTACGAAGGAGCCAGCGGCACGGTTGACTTTAACCCCGAAGGTGATGTAGTCGGCAGCTACGATGTCTGGACGATCGCCGATGACGGCAAGCTTCAGGTGCAGTCCAAGATTGAAGTGGCCGGCAGCGACTCGTAGCCGATCGCCTCACGGCTTTTAATCGGAATCGGAGCGAGGCGCAAATTCTCCGCCTGGCTCAGCTCAATATCCTGATACTGTCTGATTCTGATACTGTCTGATTCTGATACTGTCTGATTCTGATGTTGTTAAAAACTTCCCCTTATTCTCTTGTTCCAGGGAATGAGGGGGTTTTTGCAGGGGCGCTGCCTGGATTCCCAAAGATCGCCACACAACCGGACTGATTCCCGACAGGAGCATCTGGGAGAACCTGATTTTGGAACCCCATCAGGAGGCGAGTTTTTCCCAGAATGGGCTGCAGCGGAAGGCTACCCAAGCAGTATGGGATCGATCTGATCAAATCCTTTGATATGCCCTGTCCTTGGCCGGATGCAACAGTGCGGCTGCTGTCGGGCAGCAATATGCCAAAGCGGGTGCTGACGCGTGAGCCTAAGCGATTCTTGCTAGCCAGCCCCTATGCGGCTTAGCTTGGGCGCACTGAATATAAAAACTAAAAAATATGAAAACTAAAAAAGCTGTAGGGACGATCCGCAAACCGCCCTTACAGCCCCTGGAAATTCTTCTACAACAGTATTAGTTTTTGTACTGTTGTCTTTTGTTGTTTTTGTACTGTTTTTGTACGGTGCGTCGATCGCCTTGCCGCTACGCCTTGTTAGAAGCAGGCTCCTCCAGGTTAAACAGCGATCGCAGCGTTTGCATTGCCCGTCGTCGGGCGTCGATGTCCTGCTGTGCCCGGAGCTGCACCATCGGGTCGTGCAGAATCTTGTTGACGATGCCGCGCGTCAATGCCTCGATTACTTCTTGATGCTTTTCGGCAAACTCAGAGCCTAAGCGAGACAGGGCTTTTTCGAGTTCCTGAGCGCGGATGGCTTCAACTTTATCGCGCAGCTCGCTGATCGTTGCCACCGTTTCGAGCGATCGCCACCACAGGTCAAACGCAGCCACTTCTTCATCAAGAATGTTCTCGGCTTCCAGTGCCATCTGGCGGCGGCTTTCCTGGTTCTGAGCAACCACGGCTTTCAGGTCATCCACGTTAAACACCTGCACATGTGCCAGATCGTTGACATCAGCATCAACGTTGCGCGGCACCGAAATATCGAAGAGCTTCAGGCCACGGAGAGGATCAAGGGTGGCTTCCAGCTTGGCGCGATCGATCAGCGGTTCGGTGGCTGCAGTCGCCGTGAAAACCAGATCAGAGTTCGCAAGCACCTGCATCATTTCATCCAGCAAATGCAGGCGAATACTAGCTTCTTTGAACTGCTGCGCCAGTTCTTTAGCAGAGTCGAGCGATCGGTTAACGATCGAAATCTGGGTTGCGCCCTTTGAGAGCAAATGCTGCACCACTAGACGCGACATCTTTCCGGCTCCCAAAACGGCAACGCGACAGGTGGGGAGGTGCTGCACTTTGATTTGTGCCAGCTCCACCGCCGCGGAACTAATCGAAACAGCTCCGGTGCCAATGCTGGTTTCCGTCCGCACTCGCTTTCCAGCCGTAATTGCTTGATTAAACAAACGGTTGAGAATCCGCCCGATTCCGTTATACTGCTGCCCGGTTTTTTGCGTATGCTTAACCTGAGCTAAGATTTGCCCCTCGCCCAGCACTAGGCTGTCTAGCCCCGCCGACACTCGCATCAGGTGCATTACCGCATCGTCGTGCAGCAGGATAAACAGATAGGGACGCAACTGCGACACCGGGATTTTGCCGTGTTCTGAGAGAAACTGCATGACTTCTCGCACACCCTGCTCGGTTTCGCTGGTAACGACATAAACCTCCAGGCGGTTACAGGTGCTGAGAATGGTCGCTTCCTCAATATGGGGAAAGCTGCGAAGATGGGCAATGGCTGCCTCCATTTGAGGCGTTGGAATGCTTAGCTTTTCGCGCACCTCGACTGGCGCAGTTCGATGACTCAGACCCACAACAACAATGTTCATTCTTCCTCCCAAGGCTCTTTTTTTATGCTAGCTAAATAGATAAAGATTCCGGGACAAAATTTCATCTCGGAAAACCATCTAAGCGGCTCAAAATCAATCTAGATGTCACAATTGTTTGCGTAAGCTGTCATGAATAAGTGAGCGAAATGCCCAATTATCAACTTAAAAAAGTCTACCAATTGAGTGTAACGAGTTAGAGGATGCGCCGTCTGAAAATCGGGAGAATGGGGTAAATTTTTGTGAATGAGGCTGGAGAGAGCGATCGAACAAAATCTGCTGTAGCTCACGAAAACCCTATAACCCACTCAGCTTCTACCAGCTCCTACTGCTTACCCACAACCATTCTTGGGAGCGTTCCAAGTGTTGCAGCCTCCTAAATTCTCCGGCGTTGCTGAATTGGAGTATGACTAGCCCCCCTAGCCCCCCCAATTTTGGAGGAAACTGATCCTCAAAGTCCCCCAGCATTGGGGGATTTATGGGGCGATACAGGGTCTCAAGCTGTGTCTTCATACTTCGATTTAGCAACGCCAGTTTTCCCTAAATCGGAGACTCTACGCATCGGGGCAGGCTTCACTTTCCCAAAAGCTGGGAGGTTAGGGAGCCAAGCTGGAGCAATTTGAACATGAATCGAGCGGGGTGTACGGGGTAGCACAAAAACCATTAAAAAAAGGGACGATCGCTTCGCCCCCTTATCAAACAGTTTTCAGACTGTTTTCAGACTGTTTTCAGACTGTTTTTAACAGATTGTGGATGACTCGCGAAATTATCCTCTATCGCAGTTGCAGCGACTTTGGAGCATCAAACAAGTGAACTGTATCCACAAACCGAGCCGTCTTCGACTGGTTAGAAATCACCAGGCTATGCGTTCTTGCGCCACCGTGGAAGAATCGCACCCCATCCATCAGGGTTCCAGGGGTAATGCCGCTTGCCGCAAACAGAACCGTCTGACCCGATGCGAGTTCCTCGGCTTCGTAGATCCGATCGGGGTCAGTGATGCCCATTTCTGACAGACGCGCAATGTTTGACTCTTTGCTTTCGCCGATCAGCCCGGTCTTCACCACTGCCGGGTCATAAATAAGCTGTCCCTGGAAGTGTCCGCCCAAGCAGCGCATCGCTGCCGCCGAGATAACGCCTTCGGGAGCTGCCCCGATGCCCATCAGCGCGTGGGTGTTTGTTCCAGAGAAAGCGCAGGAGATCGCCGCCGAGACGTCACCGTCGCTGATTAGCCGCACTCTTGCCCCCGCTTCCCGGATTTCCCGAATCAGGTCATTGTGACGATCGCGCTTCATCACCACGACCACCAGTTCATCAATGGCACGATCGAGACATTCTGCCAGGATCTTCAGGTTTTCAGTGGGCGATTTGCGAATGTCTACTTTGCCTTTTGCCACAGGCGGAGCTGCCAGCTTATTCATATAAAAGTCGGGGGCTGCAAACAGTCCACCCTTCTCCGAAATTGCCAGCACTGCCATTGAACCGGGCTGCCCATAAGCGCAAAGGTTTGTGCCTTCGCAGGGGTCAACGGCAATGTCGATTTCAATCAGCTCGTCTGGATTGCAGTAGGTTTTCGCGTCTTCACGGGTGCAAATGCCCACTTCTTCACCGATATAGAGCATGGGCGCATCGTCCCGCTCTCCCTCGCCGATCACAATGCGACCGCGCATGTGGATTCTGTTCATGCGTTCGCGCATCGCTTCCACGGCAACCTGATCGGCTCCGTGCTTATCGCCCTTTCCCATCATCCGGGCAGAGGCGATCGCTGCTTGCTCAACAACTTCAATGATCTCTAAACCAAGTGTAGCTTCCACCGGATAAACCCTCCCGACTGCTGATGTGGCTCACAAATTTGCCTCAAAAAGGCATAATCTGCCTTAGCTTAAAAGTCTATCAGAGTGGGGATCACGTGACTAGAGAGGAAAAGAATGGAGGGGTGGATGAGGGGTGAGGGGATGGGGAGATAGGGGTGTTAGGCTAAACTATTCAGCCTTGCTGTACAGCCTTTTTGATTGCATATGCGCTAGAACTCAAAGCAAAAGGAAAACTTGACGCGCAATCCGCCCGATCGAGGCGTGGAAGAAAAAGAGGGGCAGAAAATAATGTGTGGACGCTACACCCTGGCTCAAGCCGCCGATCGCCTTGCCGAAGCTTTTGATCTGGACGATGATGTGCCATCAATGCCGTTTCGCTACAACATTGCACCGACGCAGGCAGTTCCTGTAGTTCGGGCGATCGGACAATCCCCCCAGCTTGACTTGCTTCATTGGGGACTGATTCCCTCCTGGTCAAAGGACCCAACCATTGGGTTTCGCCTGATTAATGCTAGAGCAGAAACGCTCACCGAGAAACCATCTTTTCGGGCTGCCTTTCGCCGCCGTCGCTGTTTGATTCCTGCGGATGGCTTTTATGAGTGGCAGCAGGTAGAACGCAAAAAACAGCCCTATTACTTTTGCCGCGATGGTCATCAGCCCTTTGCCTTTGCGGGACTGTGGGAACATTGGGAAAGCGCAGACGGCGAAATTGAATCCTGCACGATCGTCACGACAGAGGCGAATCACCTGCTGCGATCGATCCACCATCGGATGCCCGTCATCCTCCAGCCCGAAGACTATGAGCAATGGCTCGATCCGCAAGTTCAGGAGGGCGATCGCCTGCAACATCTTTTATATCCAGACGAAGATAAAACCTTTATCCGCTATCCTGTCAGCACAAAGGTCAACCGTCCTCAAAACGATACCCTACAGTGTATCGAGCCAATTTCACTCGAAGAAACAGACAGCGAGGTAGATTCAGCAAAGGCAAACGATATCGTCCAGCCCCATTAGCAAATTTCATTAGTAAGTTCTATTAGTAAATCCTATTAACGACCTACATTGACAGAAATGCGATTCAAGCCTAATTCATAAAGGCGGTCGAAACTTTGCAGGTCAATCAAAAGTTAATTGAATAATTATAAAAAATTAAATTGCAGCAGCTCAAGTTTCAATTTGCTAGTTAATTATAGATATTAAGATAGGAAATTAATATTGCAAAAAATATTATAAAGTAGATTATGGATAGTAGGCCATAAAACCAATATACGCTTTCAGTTTTACAACCAGAATAAATTTGGTGGAATTAAAACAAGAAACATTAATAATAAAGATGAGTACGTTTAGCTCAAGATTTAACGAAGAAGCATTTAACCCTGATTTTTAAGACACGACAATCAGTACAGCTCGTTGATTTTGAACGAAATTTGCCAGCCGGAAATTTGGGCAAAGCAACTGTTGCCTTAGTTTAGATCGATCGTGTAAAACTAGCATTCACTCTGGAATGAATGATCCAACTGCTATCCCAACGGTAAATCTAACAGCAGCACCGCTGGCATTTAAGCAACCTCCTGTAAGCAGTGCAACTTTGATCTGTTTGAATAGACTTCATCTAATGTCACTTAAGCAGTAAACATGGGAACTCTAAGCCCAATTAGGCTGCACATTGAGAGATTATGGCAACTGCTGCAAAACGACAGAGATCCAGGATACGTGTACCACTTCGTTTAATCTTAGTCGTACCCTTTGTCCTGCAAATCTCCATTGCCGTAGGGCTGACAGGGTGGCTCTCGTTCCGTAATGGCAAGCTCGCCGTCAACGATCTGGCAAATCAGCTCATGACTGAAATCGACGATCGAATCATCCAGCAGGCAAGTAATTACCTCAAAACTCCCCACGAAATTGCTGCTCTCAATCGCAGTGCTGTCCAATCAAACCTTCTCAATCTCAATAACTTTGAAGACACTGGACATTACTTCTGGCATCAAGTTCAAATTTCGGGTGTGGATTATGTTGCTTTCGGAGCAGCAAATGGAGAATACATTGGTGCTGGTTATGTAAATCAGAAAGGTCGAGTGATTGATGAAGTTTCAAAGATGCGAACTGGCAATCATTTGTATTCCTATACGACCGATCAACAGGGAAACCGTAACCGTATTGTTCAAACGATTAAAAATTGGGATCATCGTCTAGAAGCAGGCTACCGCGATATTGTTCAAGCCAATAAGCCAATTTGGAGCCAGGTTTATCAGGGGAATGATGGCTCTGGAACGCTATCTATCTCAGCGGGTCGTCCAATTTATAACGCCGCAGGAAAGCTTTTGGGAGTTTTAAGCGTAGACTTACGCCTTACGACGCTGAGCAATTTCCTGCACAATCTCAATATTGGACAAAACGGCAAGGCATTTATTCTTGAACGCAATGGTTTCTTGGTTGCAAGCTCCGCAAACGAACCGTTGGTTGTTAAGCAAGGGGAAAGAACAGAACGACTGCTGGCAACCCAGAGTCGCGATCCCTTAATTCAAAATACTGCTAAATATTTAGTCAATCGATTTGGTAGTTTTGCAACACTGCAAACTACGACTCTATTTAACATGAATATTGCTGGAGAGCAAGAATTTGTAAAAATTACCCGGTTCACAGATGATTTTGGTCTAGATTGGTTCATTGTGATTGTTGTTCCCGAAACAGATTTTACAGCGCAAATCCAAGCCAATACTTACACCACAATTTTGCTATGTTTGCTTGCCCTGATGATTGCGATCGCAATGGGCTTAACCACCTCGCATTACTTGATTTATCCGATTCAAAGAATGATTGGTGCGGCTAAAGCCTTATCCGAGGGAAAGTGGAAACAGCAGGTTCCTGAATCAAAACTGCAAGAAGTTGGGCTACTTGCCAATGCATTTAACAGCATGGCGCAGCAGCTACAGGAGTCTTTTAGTGAATTACACTATTCTGCCTATCATGATGGCTTGACCCATTTAATAAATCGAGCAGCATTTATTGAACACTTAGAAAAATCAATTGCTAAACAGCAACACAATGCTGAATCTTTATTTGGAATTTTGTTCCTTGATCTGGATAGCTTTAAGCTCGTTAACGATAGTTTAGGACACCTGATTGGAGATGAACTACTGATTGCTGTGAGTCGCAGAATTCAGGAGTGCTTGCCTGACAGTGCTGTGGCAGCCAGATTGGGAGGAGATGAATTTATCATTTTGCTCCGAGACATTGTTGACTTGGAGGAAGTAGCGAGGGTTGCAAAACAAATCTCTAAAGTATTGACTCATCCCTTCAATTTAAAGGGATATGAAGTTTTTACAAGTGCCAGCATCGGCATTGTTTTAAGTACAACGCAACAAGCGAAGCCAGAAGACTTTCTAAGAGATGCGGATATTGCCATGTATCATGCTAAATCTCAAGGTAAAGCTCGTTATGAAGTGTTTGATTCCCTGATGCACACCCGCAGCAAAGAACGATTGCAGCTCGAAACAGATTTGAGACACGCGATCGAGAAAGGACGGTTTGAAATTTATTACCAGCCCATTATCTCTTCAAAATCTCATACCATTGTAGGCTTTGAAGCGTTAGTCAGATGGCACCATCCCACGAGGGGAATGATTTCTCCGAATCAATTTATTCCTGTAGCTGAGGAGACTGGCTTAATTGTGCAGCTTGGTCAATGGGTGTTGTTGGAAGCCTGCCGTCAAATGTCGCTCTGGCAACTTCGCTATCCCGAAAGCTGTTCCTTATTTTTAAGCGTTAATCTATCGGTTAGGCAACTGCTTCAGCCTGATCTGCTAGAACAGATTATGCAGATTTTGCGAGACACTCAGTTTGATCCAAACCTATTAAAACTAGAAGTTACTGAAAGCACAATTATCAATAATATGGAGGTTGCTGGCTCTAAGCTAGAGAGTCTGCGAAAAGAAGGAATTCAAATTAGTATTGATGATTTTGGTACAGGCTATTCATCGCTTAGCCAGCTACATCATTTGCCGATTAGCATTCTTAAGATCGATCGCTCCTTTGTGCGCCAGATGATGCACGACGAAGGATGTTTTGAAATTACAAAAACAGTGATCCTTCTCGCGCAAGGCTTGGGTATCGACGTGATTGCGGAAGGCGTTGAAACGCAAGAACAATTTAAAAAATTACAGCGACTCGGCTGTGAATTTCATCAGGGATACTTGTTTTTTCCTGCCCTGCCTGCCGCAGAAACAGAGGAACTGTTTTGTTCACAGCTTCTTAAGCTTGGCTGTTGAAGTTAACTGCAAAACCCTGGATAGGTATAATCAGCAGCTCTCTGGCTTCCTGGAGTCTCTTTCTGTTTCTGCCGTTCTTTAGCTCTCATCTGGTTTGGGAAATGCCGCTGCTCCAAGTCGTTGCGGTTGCTCTGCTGACAGGTGCTCTCATTCAAATTAGCCAGGTTTTCTACTTTGAGGCTCTTTCTTACAGTGAAGCCAGCATTGTTGCTGCTTACTGGAACATTACCCCGATCGTTTTACCGATCGCTAGTTTTCTGCTGTTTGGCAAAGTTTTTCAGTTTCGTCATTATTTGGGCATTGCGACTTTGATTACGGCATCCGTTAGCTTGTGCTTAGCCAACGCTAATTTTGAAGCCCGCTGGAAATCATTTTATCTGATGATTTTTGCCTGCTGCGTACAAGCAGCAGCTTTATTGTTAGAAGAATATATTTTTGGTCATAGCTCTTTTTTTGTAGGTTATCTACTTGCCACAGTTGGTATTATTATCAGCGGCATATTACCGCTTTTGATTCCTTCGCGTTTTTTGAGGCACTTGCAAGGATACAGGATAGCATTCCTGTTTTGTTTGTGATTGAATTTTTGTGATTGAATTCATGAATTTAGTTGCGCTATTGCTCAGCCAGCGGGCGATCGCGCTAGGGATTCCATCACTGGTTGCAGCAGTTGAAACCATTATTCCAGCCTACCTCTTTATATTTTCAGTGGGGCTACATCGATTCAATCTGCTGCTAGGTGATCTCAGAGTTTTACATTGCCTACGTTTGAAGTTGCTGCTGCTGGGCGGAATGATGGCAGGCGTTGTATTGGTTTCTTGAAGGGCGGTTCAAAAGCTCCGCTGAATCGCCGAACTGCCCCCGCTCTAATCTATTCTTCTTATCTATTCTTAAGAGATTCAGGTCTTTCCCAAGATTGATGCAGACAAAGACTGAGATCTGTACAAATTGGGTATTTGTGGACTGTTGCTCAGTTCAACTACCCGGATAAGCCCATGTCTCTTGCGAACCCTTCCTATTTCAAGCAGCTATCGCTTAAGTTTAAGTTCTTCCTTGGTTCGCTGTTTTATCTCACTTACGCGCCCAAAGCCTACCTTTATTCCAGGTCGCGCGATCGGTTAGAGCAACAGATTCCGCTCCCACCCATCACTGACACCTTTGAGCAACCGGGAAAGCTGGTTCGGGCGGAGTCGAATGATCGCGGTGCCCAGTTTTATTTTGAACAGGCAGAGCTAGAAGTTTCTTTTCTCACGCCCGACTTTGTTCGCCTCACTTGGCAGCCCGGGCTCTTGCCAATTCCCTACGCCATCCACCAGCACGACTGGGCAGAAGTTTCAACCCGATGCGAACAAACCGAAGCAGGCTGGACGGTAACCAGTGAGCGTTTGCAAGTCAGTGTGGCGATCGATGGCAGCGTTACCTTCTCTGATAGTTCGGGGCGAGTGCTGCGTGAAGAAATGCCGCCCAAGCATCCGGGCGAAGGCTGGAGCCATCAAGTGAAGCTGCGTCCAGAAGAGCATATTTATGGACTGGGAGAGCGATCGGCTCCGCTGAATCTCCGTACGCTCAAGCCTGTGAATAAGAAAGACGAACGAACGCAGCAAGAGGATACCACGCTCGAACCGCCTTCCTACCGAATGTGGAACTACGATGCGGCGGGGATGTATGGCGTAGGATCTGACCCGATGTATCTTTGCATTCCGCTTCAGATGAGTTTGCACCAGGAAGGCTGCTATCTCGTCTTCTACGAAAATTCCTTTGATGCCACCTTTCAGTACGAAGATGTTGCAACGATTTCCTTTGAAGGCGGTGCATTGCGCTATTACTTAACGGCTGGAACTCCGGCGCAGAACATCGAACGCTACACCGAACTCACTGGACGATCGCCGATTCCGCCCAAGTGGGCATTGGGCTATCACCAGTCGCGCTGGGGCTACCGCACCGAAGCCGCTGTCATGGAGACCGTCCAGAAATTTGAAGAGCTGGATTTGCCGCTGAGTGCCGTTCACATGGATATCGATGTGCAGGTGGGCTATCGGGCATTCACGATCGACCCAGAGCGGTTTCCTAACACGCAGGAATTTATGCGATCGCTGCTGGACAAAGGCGTGCGCTTTATCACGATCCTTAATCCGGGCGTGAAATACAGCCGAGACAGCAACCTATTTTTAGAAGGGCAACTGCTGAATCTGTTTTGTCGGCGACAGGATGGCGAATTGGTCGTGGCTCCGGTGTGGCCCGGCTGGTGCGTTTTTCCTGACTTCACGAATCCGAAAGCGCGGCACTGGTGGAGCCGTCAATATGAATATTTGCTTGACGTGGGGGTGGCAGGCTTCTGGCACGATATGAATGAACCCGCTGCTTTTATTGCCTGGGGCGATCGATCGCTTCCGCCCAGAGCCACGCTGCACAATATGGAAGGCAGAGGCGGTGACCATCGCGAAGCGCACAACGTGTATGGCTATCTTCAGGCAAAGGCAGCCTACGAAAGTCTGGGCGGCTATCGTCCTCATCTGCGTCCGTTTATTGTGTCACGGGCAGGCTGGGCAGGGCTTCAGCGTTATTCCTGGACGTGGACGGGCGATATCGAATGCACCTGGGACTGTTTGAAAATTACAATTTCTACGGTTCTCAACCTGGGATTGTCCGGCATTCCCTATTCCGGTCCTGATATTGGCGGCTTTCAGGGAAATCCGAGTGCAGAGCTGTATCTGCGCTGGTTTCAGCTTGCTACGTTTGTCACGTTTTATCGATCGCACTGCTCCAACAACGTTGAATATCGCGCCCCCTGGACTTACGGCGAACCCTATCTGGGCATTCTGCGGCAGTTTCTGAAGCTGCGCTATAAGCTACTGCCCTATTTCTATACGCTGTCGTGGGAATCGAACCAGAAAGGCTATCCGCTGCTGCGTCCTTTGTTCTGGGCTGATTCAACTGATGCCGATTTGTGGGCGATCGACGATGCCTTTTTGCTGGGCGATAACCTGCTGATTTGTCCGGCACTCGCGGAGGGCGAACGGGAGCGATCGGCAACGTTACCCCAAGGACGCTGGTATCACTTCTGGGACGATCGGGCGATCGAGGGAGGAACTCGCGTCATGTTACCCGCCCCGCTAGAGCAAATCCCCGTTTTGGTGAAGGCAGGAACGGTGTTGCCCATGGAGGAGAAAAAGCAAATGACGCTGCACCTTTATCCGCCGACAGCAGGCTCCTCAGACAGCGTTCTTTATACCGATGCCGGAGATGGTTACGGAGAGTTCCGGTGCGATCGGTTCAGCCTGATCCGCAGTGAAAATAGTTTAGAACTAGTGCGCCAGGGTGAAGGCGAGTTTCCGTTTCCCTACGATCGCTGGCGGATTCAGGTTCACGGCATGACGGTGCAGGAAGTTCAAATCAACGGTGAATCAGTTTCTCATCAAGAAAACGAACTAGAGTGCGATTCTTATTTCCAGCACGTTCGCTTTAATGGAATCTTTCAGGAACCATGAATGGAGTCGGCAAATGACAACAGCCTTGATCACCGGAGCCTCGGCGGGAATTGGCGCAGCCTTTGCGCGAGAATTGGCAGCGCGTCAGACCCACCTGGTGCTGGTGGCTCGATCGCAAGACAAACTGCAAGACCTTGCCAACTCACTCAAAAATCAGCATCAGATTCAAGTCGATATCATTGCTCAGGATTTGACCGAACCGAACGCGACAGAAACCATTTTTCAAACCGTGCAGCAGATTGGACGACCGATCGATCTGCTGATCAACAATGCTGGAATTGGTGATTATGGAGATTTCGCCGAAAGCGATCGAATGCTGCAGCTAAAAATGGTGCAGCTAAATATTGAGACGATCGTGGATCTCACCCATCGATTTTTGCCCGGAATGCGGCAGCGTCGAACCGGCGGTGTTATCAATATGTCGTCGGTGGCAGGGTTTCAGTCTATGCCCTATTTCTCAATTTATGCGGCAACAAAAGCGTTTCTTCTTAGCTTTAGCGAAGCCCTGTGGGCAGAAAATCACAGTTACGGCGTACACGTCTTAGCGGTTTGTCCCGGACCTGCTGGCATCCATTTTTTCAAAGAAGCAGGATTTCCACCGCTCCTGGTTAATGTAGCAGAAAAAATTGATACACCTATTGAAACGGTGGTGCGAGATGCCCTGAAAGCATTTGAAAAACGGGAATCGATCGTGATTCCTGGGAATCCGCTCAATCCAATTCTGGCAACGCTGCCCCGGTTCTTACCACGAGAAGCCGTTTCTCGCTTTTGGGGACTGGTATTGGGAAGTAATACTGGCAAATGAAAATCTGGCAAATGAGAATCGGAGCGTAATGGATGCTTATCGAGGCTGATCGCCTCTTTGGATGCACTGCATACAAACATTGAACAGAACGAACACAGAGACAACTTCGATCGGAATTTGCAATACGGGGGGAGACGCAATTAGCCCAGCCAGAATAAAAGCTGAACCCACAAAAACAGAGACAATCAGAATTACCTCATCGTCAAACAGGTTTAGTCCAGCCCAGAAAGTGCCAAACCCGAGTATCCAGAAGATGAAATACTTCATAGGTTGATGTATCAGTGAATCAACACGCTGATATCAGCAGAATACTTTAAGGTATCACAAGGAATTACAGTTTTTTGTCTTGTTACAGCGTTCTTCACTCCCGTAAGGTATGGGGGGTGTGGGGGCTTTCTCGCCGTACAGGGTTCCGCCCCTGCCCCCCATTTTTTGTACTTCAATCGTCTGAACAAGGTTGTATCTGATGTCATCTCAATCGAGTCATCCATAAAACTGGCTCAGCCTGACAGCGGAAACCCAGCTGCTAACACCCAGCCAAAAAACAGCGCGCTCGCGATCGACGAGATCCAGGCTTCATCGAGCGATGCCACCACAAACGACAGCACGGCAATCAGCGGCGGAAACAGCGGCAGCAGCAAAAACACAAACCCTAGCTCTGGCAAGAAATTCAGCGTTAGTACAAAGCCACCGATGAGAATTGCACTCTGGGCAAACCACCAGGCAAATCGCTCTCCGTTTCCCGCGCCCTGCTGAGCAATCCCAGAAGCCAGAAACCAGGGCAGACAGGCGAGCGCAAACGGTAGCCATACCTGAAGCCGAGTTGGAATTAACCACCATTGCAGCCAGACCACCTGCGCCATGGCCCCAAACGCAAACCATAGCAGCACAAATAGTCCGAAACCGATCGCGATCCGTCGCCCGCTCAGCCGAGGAATTCGTCCCAGCAAAGCCAGCCAGATACTTCCGGCAATCAAAAACCAGAGTCCGATCGCCCCGCCAACCTGCACGCCGCCCAAACTTTGCAGATTGATTCGGGAATTCAGCAGCACCAGTCCCGCAACACCCGGCAGGGGAGCCAGCAGCAGTCCCCCCCATCGCTTAATCGCAGAGATTTTCATGCGATCAGGTTCAAACCAGCCTGCCACCGTGGGAGCCACTGCCCCAATCAGCAGCAGTCCGCCCAGCAAATGCAAACCATACCACGCCATCCGCCGATCGCGATAAGGGCTGGAATGGGTCTGGTTAAACGTGGCATCCAGCCAGCGCACCGCAGACTCGTGACTGCGATCGCTAAACAAAATCGTGATGTGCTCGACATTGGGCACGATAACTAGTTCTCGCGCCGTTCCTGCGGCAAAGTTTTTGTTTTCACCGCCACCGGTCTGCAAAATTCGCTCGGCATTACTGATAAACCTGCCTTCCCAACTTCCTGCCTGCATTTGCAAATTTCGGGGAGCCTGGGGCGTTACGGCTGCCCCTGTGGGAGAAACAGCGATCGTGGCTGCAAATCGATCAAGATTTTGAATTCCGGCAGACATGGCAATGCCGCTGCCCATCGAGTGACCCAGGACTGCCAGCCGCGTGCGATCGACTTCTGGCTGTTCGAGCAGTGCCCTCAACCCCACATCCAAATTGGACTGGAGGTCGTATCGCTGCAATCGATTCGGATTTGCACCGTGTCCGTCAAAGTCCCAGAGCATCACAGCATAGCCGGCGTGAGCCAGCACATGAGCATAGCCCAACATGAGCTGTTTGGAACCTGCATAACCATGCGCCACCAGCACACCCGGCACTGAATTTGCCCCTGAATCTGCCTGTGCCGGAGCAACATAAATCAAGGGAATGTTTTCCTGCTCCAGGGTTCGCACGACCAATCCACTCCGCGCTGCAACAATATTCCACCAGGACAGCACAATAAGCGCGATCGCCCCAATCAATAGCCCTAGCTGAAATCGCTTCAATCTCCTGTCTCCCGGTTTCGATCGATCTGCCGCTATTATTTCAACAATCCAGCGATCGGGCGCATCACTCCAAGGGCAGCATCCGAGATGGCTACCGGGCAAAAAGAGCCGGGTCTTGATCGCGCCGATGCTTGAGCATAATCGGAATCCCCTGACGATCGCCTACTAGAGCAGCCGTTGCCTCCAGTGCCTCTCTCAGCCGCTTTGCTGCATAAATGGACATATCGCGAGGCACATTAATTCGATCGCGCAAATACCGCAAGGCAGCATCCGATCCAGGTGGTGGAACACAATCTTCGCCCGTCATCATCCGGGTTAAGGCACAGCGTAACGCCTGATCAAAGAGCGCATCGTCGGCAGGGTTCACGCGAATAATATTGGCACGATGCTTAATCACGCGATAAAGAGCTTCCTGACGAGCGTTTCCCGGCTCTGGATAAGTTACATCCGGCAGGCCAAACCAGGATCCGTTGTCTACTCGATGCTTGTTGATCAGCATTTGCGGCTCCCCGTTTTCCCAGCAACCGCCCATCTGAGGAGGCAAATCATGAGCGTGGGTATGAAAGTCGCTTTGCGTACCGCGATAGGTCGATCGGCTCTCCATCGCATCAAACCAGGCACTCAGGCTGGGATTCGATCGCAGCGAGTAGCCTTTGTAGTAATAAAGGCTGGCATTCATGCGTTCGACGTAGGGTGTGAAGATCATATCTGCCGTGCCAAACTCTTCCAGAAAATAAGGACCGGGCGTACTTGCCAGCGCAAACTCAACCTTATCCACAATTCCGGTAAACTGCTCTCGGCTATGTTGTTCCTGCCGGGCTGACGTTGATGGATAGCAGAGCCAGCCGCACCAGGCACGAAACAGCAATCGCTCCAGGCGGCGCAGGGGAATGACCCGGGGGTCTTCCATACCCTTTCCTAAAGAACCAAAAGCGCGTTCCAGGGCAAGTAAAATATCATCGCTTTCGGTGATCAGCCGTCCGTCTAACTCCAGCGCGGGCAGCATCCCGGAAGGCACTTTGCGCTTGTACCAGCTTTCCTTTTCCCCGTAACAAAACATCGTCACTTTCTCGATGCGGTAGGGAATTTGCTTTTCCTCAAGCCACAGCCAAACCTTCTGGCAGTAGGGACACCAGGCATGATTGTCGCGATAAAGCGTCACCCGCACATCGGACTCGGAATGACCAAACAACCGCAGCCGCGCCTGAGCATTGGTTGGACCATTGACCGTATCAATTTGAAAGTCGGTAAGGGCTTCGAGTTCTGTCCAGTTTAGGGGGGCAAGGGTCATGCGATCGACTGTCCTAGGATACGCTCAAGGCTTTCAGTCTATCAGAAGCCAATCCTTCCCTGTCCTGGCTCTCCTTTCGTTACAGGAAGGCAAAGCATTTAGCCAATGTGACCTTTCGAGTTCTTCTTCCGATGCTGCAATCGGGTAGAAGTTTCATAACCCTGTTGCTGTCAGCATCCAATTGTTATCAAACCCCGCTTTTCGGTTGCGATAAATAGCACGCATCGCATTTGGATTGTCGCTTGGCTTAACTTTAATTTGGCAAAAGGAAACTCATCCCTAGTAGGCTAGAAAAGCTGACTTTTTGGTTTACCACTGCTCGATTCATGCAAAAAACTAAAGCTTTCGCAATCCTGGTTTCTGTTCCAGAAATGCACCTGATATCTGGTTTAGAAGCGATCGCTGCCCAACTGGATTCTGAGGATCTGCCGCCTGATCAGCTCCCTAAAGTGGCGTTTGGCAGCATGGATTTTGAGCTGTTTGGGGAGATCGAGAAGCTGCGGGGCGGGAAGGCGATCGAAGTGTTCATTCATGCTGCTGATGCCAAGGGAGACCAGCCCCTCAACCCAGAAGTGACCTGGCGGGGATGGTATGTAGGGTATGTTGCCTCCCGTCGCGGTCGCTATCCCGGCAAATCGATCTATCGCCCCCCATCGACTGCGACTGATCCCCCAACCTGGGCAGTCTTTTGGGAGGCGCAGGAATTAGAGCAGCTCAAGAAGCCAATTGCGATCGGCCACCTGCGAGGGAAAGGGAAGAAAACTAGTCTCCAAGCTCGCTTTATTCCAGAAAGCCCCGTTTTAATTGAATATCCCGCTATCCGGCAGTAGTTTAATTTGCGCTGCAAGGAATGTACAGTACATTGCTGCCCACGATGGCAATTCTGAATTAGTGGCAGGAGTGGCTGCACGACCAGGTCTTCAACGACTCTGACCAGCAAGCAACCGTGTGAATCGATCTACATCACGGTAGCTCTGGGCGATCGTTGCATTCCCAGAAACCCAGCCAGTGAGAGCAGCACTAAGGGAACTCCCAACACCCACCGCTGCCGCCGTCGCGCTGCATTTCGCAGTTCTCGCTGCACAAATTTCTCTCCGTTTCGCATCTCGTGAAACGACATGGTATAGGAGGAGATGCGGCGCAGTTCTCGATCGCTCAATCCTTCTCCCTGCCAGCGGCTCTGACGTTCGATTTGATCGAGTCGGGCAATTTCAGACTGCCAGCGATCGGACCCTAACCCCGCCTGCTGAAGGTCATTTTGTTCGTCGGAACTCAGGAACGCCTGCCGCAACGCTGGATAACAAGTTTCCAGCCAATCCAGTAAGGGCTGATCAGCATTGGGATTCAGGGTTAACCAGATGCCAGAAGCAAGGGCGATCGTGAGAAGGCTGGTAATTCCCCAAGAGCCTGCCTGCTTCAGAATTTGCAGCCGCGCTGAACTAAAAATAAACGGTCTCAGGAGTGCTGTCAGTGCCAGGATGCCGCCAAACACACAGACAATCGTGGCTCCTGTGGGCAGATTGCCGACAAACGACAGGCTTAATCCGACGCTGCTGGATAAGGTGCCAATCGCCCAGCCGATCAGCAGTTTCGGCAAAATCCGATCGCTGTAGAGTGCGCCGATCGCCGCCGGAATAATCAGAAAGCAAAACACCAGCAGCACCCCTGCAATGGCAACCGAACTCGTCACCACCACGCCAAAGGAAACATAAAACAAAAAATCCCACAGCCACAGCCGCAAGCCTGCCTGTTTCGCCAAATCGGGCTGAAAAGAAATTAGCAACAACGGTTTGCGAACAAACCAGTGAAACAAGCCGACTGCGCTGTAGAGCAGCACAACTTTCAGCAAGTCTGTCTCAGTGACGGTGAGGATGCTGCCAATCAACATTTGCTTGATATGCTCTGCGCCCTGCGGGGACTGATCCACCAGCAAAAACGCTGCCGCTGCCGATACCACATACACCACGCCAATAAAGGTTTCCTGTGAAACGCGCCCAGTCCAGCTTCGGCTAAAGCTGAGGACGATCGCACCACCGATCGTAAATGCCAGCGAGTAGCCGTAAGCCGCGATCGATTGTGGGTAGTAGCCCAGCAGAAAGGCAACCGTTGCGCCCAGTGCTGAGATCTGGGCCAGTGCCAAATCGACAAAAATAATGTTGCGGCTGAGAACGTGAATGCCCAGATAGGTATGGATGCCTGTCAGAACCAGGGCAACCAGAAACGGAATCGTCAATAATTGCAGCCAATCAGCCATGTGATCCCCCCAGTGCCGCTAGCAGTGCACTGATGTTGTAGTCGAACAGGGAAAAATAATCGTATGCTTGGGGAATTGCGCCAATCGATGAAACCAGCATCACAACAGGAACTCTGGTTTTGCTGCTGAGTAAGCGCGGAATGCGATCAGACTCGTAGGGTTCGCGGATAATGACGGCAACCTGCTGATCTTTGATTTCTCGCAGCAGGGCAGCGATATGGGTAGGGCTAGGCGGAATTCCAGGTTTGGCTTCGATAAAGTCCAGCAGATTCAACCGGAAGCGACGTGCCAGGTAGGGCCAGCTATTGTGATAGGCGACAATCGCCTGACCGCGAAAGGGAGCAAGCTGCTGTTCCCAGGTCGTTAGCCGCTCCTGCAACTGAGCCAAAAAGCGCGCTCGATTGGCTTCATACAAGGCGGCATGGTTAGGATCAATGCGCTCCAGCCCTTCCAGGATGCCGCCTGTAATCACCTCAGCATTTGCTGGATCAAGCCAGTAGTGCGGATTTCCAGCACCGTGATTGTGACCGTCGATCGGGGCAATACTGGTCGATCGCACTTCCAGGAGAGGGATTCCGACAGAGGCATCAACATAGCCCACTCCGCCCCGCTGAATTTCCCGGTTTCCGGTTTCTGCCAGCAGCGAATCGATCCACAGGTCATGATCTAAGCCAACTTTCACGACCATCTGTGCGCTTTTGAGCATCTGAAAGTCACCCGGACGCGGCTCAAAACTGTGGGGATCTTGGGCAGGAAGGGCGATACTTGTGACTGTTACGCGATCGCCGCCCACGACCTCCACTAAACTTTTCAAATCCGTTGTGGTCGTTACTACCTGCAGAGGTGTGCTATCTGCCCAGGCAGGCATCATCCAACCCAGGCAGAAGATAAGCAGGTAAACGGCTCCAAACCAGAATCGTGTCATTTGTTTATTTGAAGTACAAAAAATGGGGTGCAGGGGCAGAACCCTGTACGGCGAGAAAGCCCCCACACCCCCCGTACCTTACGGGAGTGAAAAACGCTGTAATCTACAAAGCGTTAATCAGCTTTTTACCCAAACGCTCTTCGGCAATACACAGGAGAGCCCCTTCTCTTCTGCATCCATTTTGCTAATCCGGCAGTCCATTTGCACACTTGCCAGGCCGTAGGCATCCAGCTCAGATAAGCCTTTCTCCTGCTGCAAAAGCTGAATCATTGCCATGGATGCGTTCGCCATGACCTGATTCAGATCGGAACCGCGATCGGAGGTGACAAAATATTCAGCGTTGCTGCTGGTCGGATAATCAACCGGCCTAGCTGCTCGCGGATTTTTCGGATTCAGACAGTGAATGCCGCGTACTCGATTCACAACCTGCGAAATGCGACAGTCCGAAACTCTGGGCATCAATTCCGCCGCCGCTTCCAACGTGATGCTGCGCTGTTCCGCCAGGAATTTCACCGTTTCTGTTTTTGCCATCTCCAGTGCCGTGTCCAGACTTTGATCTAAGCCGATCGTAATCCAGTCCGTTGGCGTTTCACCGCGCGGCATCGTCAGGCTTTGTCCTTTAATCACCGAAACGTTTAGCACCAGTTCTTTGAATGCGGTTTCCAGTGCGGTCAGGTTAATTTCGCCGTTGCCCTGTGCAGCATGCGAATCCCCGGTCCAGAGCAGTGCCCCGTCGACAAACACAGGAATATAGAGCGTTGTGCCTGCGGTGAGATCGCGAATGTCCAGGTTTCCGGCGTAGGGTCCGGGGGGAACGGTGCTATATTCTCCGGCTTCTGCCCGCGCCACCCCGATCGTCCCCGGAAAGGGTTCTAGCGGAATTTCGATTTCTGGCGTAAACTTCGCAACCTTCTGCTCCATATCCAGATACAGATACTTCACCTGTCCATTCTGGAAGCGATCGGGAAACAAGCCGAACAGCCCGGGCAGGTTAAAATTTGCCGCATAGGCGCGGGGCACAACTCTGAGGATATCTACCTTCAGCACATCCCCTGGCTTTGCATCACGAACATAGATTGGACCTGTAACCGTATGCGGTCCCCGTCCCGGAAAATCGGTTCGCAGCTTTTTCAGTTCGTCTACGGTTTTACCAGGAACGACCTGATTGTGGGAGTGCATCATCGTCTCCACCACAACGGTATCCCCAGAATCAATTTCCATCACGGGAGGTTGAGCATTGTTAAACCATCCCCATTGGGTTGTTTCTAAGGTTGCGGGCAGCAAATGCACCTTGCCAGGATAAGATGCGTCCGTTGTTCGCAGCAGCGCAATTGTCGCTTTTGCATCCATTTCTTGCACCTGCTGAGCATAGGCAGCCGTAGCAAAAATGACGGCAAACACCGCTAGCCCTAAACTGAGCCATTTTAACCGCAGCGACTTCCAGCTATCTCGCAATTGTGCGATCGATTTTTGAATGTTTTGCATCAATACCTCCTTACTCCACACTCACGATGATTCCTGTAATCCGAACCGCCCCCTATATTCCCCTAAGCCTGGGGAAAAGTGTGCTTCCCTGCGGGTTCCAAAGTCTCCCAATCCTGGGTATTGCGGGAGCAATGTAGAAGATTTGCTACTTTTTAACTATCTTCAACTATCCTTTCAACCTTTCTTCTAGAACAAACGATGCAAAATCGCAACAGTACCAGATAAAACCTGTCCTAAACCAATCAACGCCAGCACCATCATAATAAACTGAAACCAATTCCTTGCGGGATCAAATTCTATGTCCGATCGCCTATCCTGATTCGTTCTCGTTGATGTTTTGATTGGCATTCTCATGCGTGTTCTTACCACTTCTTATAGGGCAGAAACTTACCGTTCATAATCACCTTTACTCGATCGCCCTTTGGATCTTCTTCTTTCTCAATATTCAGGGTGAAGTCGATCGCGCTCATAATGCCATCACCAAACTTCTCGTGAATGATTTCTTTCATCGGCATTCCGTAGACCTGCATGATTTCGTAGAAGCGATAAATCAGCGGGTCGGTTGGGACGATCGGACCCAAACCCTTTGCGGGATACGCCATCAGTTCTGTCGCAATGTCGCTGCCTAAACCCAATGCTTCTACAAGTTTGCTGGCTTCTTCTGCCGATGCGCTTGCCTGCCGATAAATCACAGCAGCAATCCAAACTTCATTGCGCCCGACAACCTGCTCTAACTCAGCAAAACTGATTCCCTTTTCGGCTTTTGCTGCCAGAAGTTTTTGCGTAATCATCGGAATTTCTACATCAGACATTGATCTTCTCCTCAATCATTTGGACAACAATTTGGAATAGAAATAGCATCAAGGGTGCTTCCTGGGGATGGACATCTGGACTCTCATCGGGATATCCCACTTCTACAGTTGATTGAATCCAAAATTCTTTTCGTGATTCAGTTCACTGCCTGAATGCGGGACTTTTCAACCGCGATCATCGATCATTGCCGCTGGCGTCTGAGGCATACTTTCCCAAAACTCCCAGTGGTCTTGGGACAAATGATTACCGCTACAGGGACACTCAGCCTTTGCCGTCAAGTCAATTCCTTGCAAACCTGTCATGGCAGTGAATGAGTAAGAATAAGTGAATGCAGTATCCACCGCAGCGGGAACGATACGAGTTAAAGAATTTCGAGCAGCCCCTGAAGGATATTCAAACAGGTAATGAAAGGGGACTCATGAAAACTTTTTGGGAAAAATAGGATTTTTTTTAGATCTTTTTTAGATAATAAATTGATGCATAGAGTAATACTTAGAAAAGCTAAAAAAGCTACAAAACGAATTTCAGGAAAAAACAGCCAGGCAGCATACTTTACCTCACCTGAATGTATTGTTCAAAACAGAAATAAAGCTATTTTTCAGACAGAAATTAGCTTACCTGCGTCTCTAGCCCAGGCACAGGTGTACTCTGCCGCCACACTTGTGGGGAAACGCCGTGAATCTGCCGGAACTGCCGAATAAAGTAGCTTGCATCTCGATAGCCGATCGCCTGAGCAATTTCCGCGATCGATTGCGCGGTGTCGGTTAGGAGATGACGTGCCTGCACCATGCGCCGCTCGGTAATCCACTGCTTTACAGTGCGTCCAGTTTGATCCTGCACCAGCGTCGTCAGATAAGCCGGGGAATAGCCTGCTGCCTGCGCCACATCCGACAGGCTAATCGCCGAGTGATAGTGCGCTTCAATGAACTGAAAGACTTCGCGCAATTTCGGACAGGTCGGGAACAGCGTTGGTTGGTTTGCCAAATGGGCAGGCAGGGTAGCGTGGCTATACCAAGCTTTGAGTGCGTCCCGCCGCTCGAGCCGAATCGTGATTGCCGCCAGAAATTGCTCGATCGTGCAGGGCTTGGTCAGATAGTCGTCCGCTCCCAGTTCCATCCCGCACCGCAAATCTGCCATCGTTACCTTTGCTGTAAGGAAGATGAACGAAATCATTGCCGTTGCTGGATGCTGACGTAGTTGGGACAACACTGCATAGCCGTCCAAGTCGGGCATCATAATATCGCATACGATCAGATCAGGTACATGAATTTGAGCGAGCTTGACCCCGATCGCACCCCCTTCTGCGCCTAACGCCCAAAACCCCTCGAACGTGAGACAGCGCACAAAGAGTTCACGAGTTTGCGCTTCATCTTCAATCACCAAAATCTTTTTCATCGCGACACCGAATATAATATTGACCGAATCGCACCAACTCACCTCAAGCGGTTCCCGCATCTTTGCACGATCGGTTCTCTAGTTCTAGATAAGAGATCAATCGAAAATTTTTGGTGTCATAGAATACCGCAAATCGATCGTCGGATAGAATTGGCTTGAATCTCAGTCGGAATCAGCACAACAGGATAATGCCGCAATCTCACTGGCTGACCTCACCGCATTCCCCAACCCTCACTGATCTAATCTTGAATGCGATCGGGGAGGGGGTGTATGGCGTTGATCTGGAAGGCAAAGCGACGTTTGTCAATCCAGCAGCAGCTCAAATGATTGGATGGCGCAGCGAAGAACTTTTGGGACGATCGATGCACGAAGTTCTACATCATTCCCACGCGGATCACTCCTGTTATCCCAAAACCCAATGCCCAATCTATGCTGCCTTTAAAGATGGCACGGTGCATCGCGTTACTAACGAAGTGTTTTGGCGAAAAGATGGAACTTGGTTTCCAGTGGAATATATCAGTACACCGATTCGGGACGATCGAGGACAGCTAATTGGGGCAGTGGTGACGTTTCGAGAAATTACCGAGCGCAAATGGGCAGAAGCAATTTTGCACCAAATGAACGAAGAACTTGAACAAAAAGTGCGAGAACGAACGGCAAAACTGCGGCAGGCAAACGAGCAGCTTAAATCCTTGAACGAGCAGCAATCCCGCCTGGTGGCGATGGTGTGTCACGAGTTCCGTAATCCACTAAACAACATCCTGCTGGCGGTTTCCTCGCTCGATCGCTATACGCATTATCTAACTGCAGCTCAAAAGACAGAATATCTCCAGAGTATTCAAACTAACGTCGATCGCATGACCTCTATCATTGACGATATTCTTGTGATTGGCAAAGCAGAAGCCAATCGCTTAACGCCGAATTTCAAAGCGATCGATCTAGTTCCGTTCTGTCGCAGATTAAGTCAGGAAATGCAAGCTGGAACTCAACATACAATTGATTTTGTCTGCCGTCATTCGTCTTTAATGACTGAAATTGATGAGAAAATTCTGCGGCTTATCCTGACCAACCTGTTATCGAATTCAATTCGTTACTCGCCCCACTGTCAGCAGATCCAGTTCAAGCTGATGCGTCAAAAGCAGCAAATTACATTTCAAATTCAGGACTGGGGGATTGGCATTCCCCCGGAAGATCAGCCCTACCTGTTTGAGCCATTTTATCGGGGGCGAAACGCCAGTAATATTCCGGGAACTGGGTTGGGATTGAGTATCGTCAAGCAACTCGTCGATCTTCACCAAGGTAAATTACAGGTTAAAACTCGACCCGGAAAAGGGACAACAGTTCGAGTGCTGCTTGATGTGAGGCAAATCCCGATAAATTTTTCCGCTGCAAGTCCAGCCAGATCGATCAAGTTTTGATCAGATAGGGAGTGGTTTTCCAGCAGCACTGCTGCGATCGCCCCTGGCTGAATAATGTGGCATTAGAGCGACTGTTTAATCACCCGATCGCTACTAGGCTGAATCGGTCGCACATTCGCGGGAAAGAGCGCGGCAAATTGCTGTACCTGTTCGGTCGAGACCTCGGTTTCAAGGCAGGATGCGGTTTTACGATCGATTCTGCAAAAAGCACGACTGCTTGCCGATCTGTACCAGGCACAGGCTAAAGAACAGGCACAAGCTAAAGGACGAGGGGGCTGCGGCAGTTTTCTAAAAACTAACTTACGGGAGACGATAAACAACTGGACGATCGCTAAGCTTAGAACAGCGTTCAATAGCTCCCGATGACTTCCTACTTACCCTCTCAGCATCGTCGCAAAGAAATCCTACGGGGCATTCTTGCCGTATCGCTGGTGATTGTTGGCATCACGCATTTTTTGAGACCGGAGCAATACGCCCGCATTGTGCCGCCCCCGTTTCCACCTTTTGCATCGGTTTATCTGAGTGGAGTCTTTGAAATTTTGGGAGGACTCGGCTTATTGGTTCCGGTCTTGAGTGTGACGGCTGCTTGGGGCATAGTTGCTTTGTTCATCGGCGTTTTTCCTGCGAACCTCTACATGACGTTCCATTTGATTAAAATCGACGGCATTCCCCAAAGCCCAGTTTTGTATTGGGCAAGGTTGCCGTTGCAAGCCGTATTGATTGCTTGGGCATATTGGTACACGCGCAATCCCCAGGGACAGATGGGCGCGTCAGCCGTTGCCCAGAAACCGGATTGATGCGGTGAATAAAAATTGCTCAGAAAATTGCTCAAGTACCGCTATCTGCTTGAATGATTAGTTGAATGATGGGTCGAATGATTGCGGTTGCTTCGCAGTTTCCCGAAGGGTTAATCGCCCAACTCACTCCCTCAATTATCCCTTCAGACTTCAATGATTATGCTGCTTAAAACATCGACTTTATTCTCAATTCTTTTTGCGGTGGCTAGCGTATCAGGCTGTGCTTCACTTCAAGGCAATCGCAACACCCAGCAACCTGCAACTTCTGCTGCCCCTACTGCTATATCGCCTGCTGCCCCTACTGCTGCATTGCCTGCTGCCTCTACTGCTGCATCATCGTCTCCTGCGCTTCCAGCGGATATCGGTGCCGTTGCAACCGTTGCAAAACAGGTCGGACCCGCGGTGGTGCAAATCAATACATCTCGCACCGTCAGAGAATCGGTCAATGACTTTGGTTTAGATGAGTTTTTTGGCAGACGAGCCCCGCGCCAAGGACAGGTGCAGCAGGGAACAGGATCAGGCTTTATTACCACCGCAGACGGGCAGGTGATTACCAATGCTCACGTCGTTGCCGATGCTGACACTGTAACGGTGGTGCTCAACGATGGACGGAATTATTCAGGGCGCGTCGTCGGCACTGATCCCATCAGCGATCTTGCTGTCATTGATATTGATGCAGATAATCTCCCGACGGTTTCCTTAGGCGATTCTGATGCTTTGGTTCCAGGACAAATTGCAATTGCGATCGGGAATCCGCTGGGACTGAGCAATACGGTGACGCAGGGCATTGTCAGTGCAACCGAGCGATCAGTCGCTGAAATTGGCATCGCGGATAAACGCATCAACTTTCTGCAAACCGACGCTGCCATCAATCCAGGAAATTCAGGTGGACCATTGCTAAATGCCGCCGGACAAGTGATCGGAGTCAATACGGCGATTATTCAGGGCGCACAGGGCATTGGATTTGCCATTCCCATCAATACGGTGAAGCAGGTATCTCAGCAACTTGTGACGCAAGGACGAGTAGATTACCCCTACATCGGCATTCAGATGGCGGAACTCACGCCAGAGCTGCGATCGCGAATTAATGGGAGTGACGTTGGCTTTCAGGTGACGCAAGACCAGGGCATCATTGTTCTAAAAGTGCTGCCAGACTCTCCAGCGGCTCGTGCCGGGCTCCGTGCAGGTGATGTAATCGTTGCTGTAAATGGAAATTCAATTGAAAACGTGGATCAAATTCAACAGCAGGTGGATGCTACCGGAATTAACAATACAATGCAGCTTACTGTAAATCGAAACGGCAATACGCAGCAAGTCACAGTTCGTCCAGAAGCGTTGCCTGCTCAGCAGCCTGGCTAATTAAGCTGGATCAAGTTCGCTACATCAGGCATCAATAAAAGCGCGCTGCACTTCGGATACGTCCCTGTCCTGACATCGACGTTCAACTCGTTGCACCGTCCATCTTAGGCAAGTTCTCAACCTGTCACACTACCAATCTCCTTTGATTGATCCGTCCGATTAGATGGAGAAAGCACAACGGGGATGGTGCTTCATTCACTTCACCTGAATGATCTCCGATTCAGGCGCTAGACAGGGACTATGTTGAGAAGATTTCGACGATCGCTGCGACAATTTTTGACTCGGACTCGATCGATCAACAAGCAGCCACTGAATACAGTGAGCTTGATTGTCATCGTTCTGATTGACATTTTCATCCTGGTCAACGTTTTCACTGGGCTTCACGACATTAGCCGGTGGACGCTGAATCCCGATGAAGCTTATCCCTGCTATTCAGAGTGGCGCGACTACCGAACTTCAACACTGGATAATAAGGAGCTGGATAATAAGGACTTTGAGAAAATTCGGAGCATCACGGCAGATGAGAATGCTGACCCTGCTCTGGTTGGATTACCACAGTCGCTGAGCGTTCAGGAGCAATATCAACAGATCAATCAAGGACGACTCGGCAGTGTTTCATCGACTTGTTTGAGCTTTGCTGAACTCAAAGACCGGATTGATAATTCTGAGAACCAGCAATTGACGAAAGCGATCGACCAAAAACAAAGTAGCATCGAAAATCTAGAAAATTCCAATCGAACCATTCGCACTCAATATGATTCGACCCTGCTCGAACAAATTGCAGGACAGAATCGCAATCAATCGATTAATGCTGTTGGGGCAGACAGAGCCAGAGCACAGCTCAACAAAAACAATCAGCAAATTGCTCAACTCAAAGGTGAGATTGTAAAACTCAAAAGTCAGCTGGTTGCGAAACCCGAAAGCGTTGAGTTTCTTAAGTTTCTTAGAAATGATGCAGCGTTCAACGAAGCCGATCGCGGCTATCAAAGAGCATCATTTTGGTATCCCAGCATCCAACTGACGTTTCAAGCCCTGTTCCTTTTACCACTGTTGGCGGGCGCGGGTCTGGTCTACCGATTTGCCCATCGTAAACGCTACGGGCTGGTTGCGCTCATCAGCTGGCATCTGCTGATTATTTTCTTTATTCCGCTGATCCTGAAAATCTTTCAGTTTCTGCAAGTTGGCGCACTGTTTAGTTTTTTGTTCGATGTCATTAGTACCATCTTTGGCGGATTACTGTTTCTAATTAGCTATGCTTACATTTTGCTCATTCCGATCGCAGGCTTTGTCTTAATCAAATTCTTCCAAAAAATTGCGGTTCGCACCAAACTTCCACCTTCCTCACTAGTGCAGCAGTCCCGCTGTTTGAACTGTACAAGAACCTTAAAGCACAACGAAGGTTACTGTCCACACTGCGGCTATCATCAACATCTAGACTGTCACAACTGCCATCAGCCAACCTACAAGCACTTACCTTACTGTCGCAACTGTGGAGCAGAGCAAGATCTAGGTCGAGCGAGTAGCAGTACATAAACAATTCGATTGTGCATCAGAGGATGGTGGGACAGGTAAAGTAGAGGAACATCCACTTGTACGAATTCCGGATGAGATGTATCCACAAACACTACCCTCAAATTGAGTAGCGAGATCTGACAGTTTCACTCCGGCACAGCCAGCGCAGAAACCACGAATAAATCCTCCACGAATTCCTTGTTCAGGTTTTCGTAGGAGAATGTTGTCTAAAACAATACCTGAACTCTGTAGAAACCGTTTCAGACCTTTCTAGTTCTTCAGATTGCAGCACTAGGGTACGAGCGCATTAGCATTCGCGTCAGCGATCGCGCACAATCACAAAATTTTTATAAAAAATGGTATTTGAAATTGCCTGTCAATTGACGGAACATGAGGCGATCAAGCAAGTCAACGCCCATGAAGGTACTTACCTCAAATTACTTACCTGAAATTGTCCTGGTGTTACCAAAGCTTAAGCAGATGCCCTGACATTCTAAGTCAGTGACCGATCATCCAGGGTCGCTCTCCTGCATGGCTTCTGACTCTTGAAGGTTCCTGTGCTTTCTCTCGCGTAACGACCTGAGGCTCCCGATTCTCATGCTTTAGCCGCAGCGAACCTGATAGCAGAGCCGGTGGCGAAAAGATGCGTTTGGCGACCTTCTCGCAGTCAGGGCACTGAGCGGGTGCATTACACTCTGCCATCGTGCGCCATTCGTCGAATACACCGCATTCATCGCAGCGAAACTCATAGAGGGGCATACTGTATTCTCCAACGTTTTGGATAAGCTGCAATTGGTTTTTCTCTGCGTCAGGCAGGGTTCTACTGCTGCTTAAAGAGAACGAATTGTTCAGCCGAAGGATGCTGTTGATCCGCCTTCTTACCTAACTATCAAACAGGCAAAATGTTTTTGTCGAAAATTTCGGTTGGAATTGCCAGGGTACAGCAAGCATTGGGAATATCGACAATCCCACTTATTCGCCCCTCGACTGGCGCACAGCTTAACAGCAGGTAAGCCTGCTCTCCGGTATAGCCAAACTTCTTGAGATATTCGATCGCATTCAGGCAAGCCCGCCGATAAGCAATATGCACATCCATATAGTATTGCTTGCCTGTGAATTCATCGACCGAGATGCCCTCAAACACCAGATACTCCGAATAGCGGGGTTCAACGGGACCAGGCTTAAAGATCGGATTGGTCATGCCATATTTTTCAACGCCACCCTTGATCAGATCCACATGCAGGTCGATAAAGCCTGACATCTCGATCGCCCCACAAAAGGAGATTTCACCGTCCCCCTGCGAGAAGTGAATGTCGCCCATCGACAGTTTTGCGCCTTCCACATAAACCGGGAAATAAATGCGCGTGCCTCGCGACAAGTTCTTGATGTCGCAGTTGCCCCCATGTTCGCGCGGCGGTACGGTTCGGGCAGCTTCAGCCGCAACTCGCTCATACTCAGACTTAGGCAGCGTTCCCAAAATCGCATTTTGGGGATTGGGCAATGCGGCAAGGACGGGCTGGTCGCCTGAAAGTCCTGCCCCATAGGTGCGGCGATCGGGAGCTGTCTTCACCAGTTCTGCTTCGCGCTGGTTCCACTTCGCTAACAGTTCATGGGAAGGGGCACAGCCAATTAAGCCGGGATGGGTAATGCCTGCGAAGCGAACGCCAGGGATGTGGCGAGAGGAGGTATAAATGCCCTGAAAATCCCAAATCGCTTTTGCTGGATTGGGAAAGTGATCGGTGAGAAAGCCACCCCCGTTTTTTTTGTCGAAAATACCGGTAAAGCCCCATTCATCGCCCTGGAGTGCACCGATATCGAGCAGGTCTACCACGAGAATATCGCCCGGTTGCGCTCCATTTACCCAGATCGGACCACTCAAGACGTGAACAACCGTCAAGTCAACATCGCGGATATCATCTGGACTATCATTATTTTTGATTTGTCCATCAGTCCAGTCCTTGCATTCAATCCGAAACACATCACCAGGATTGACAGACGCCACAGCAGGAATATCAGGATGCCAGCGGTTGTGACCGGGAAGTTCCTGCTGATCTATTGGCTTCGTGAGGTCAACTTTGAAAAGTGTTTTTGGCATAGTCCCGTTCAGTTTAAGCAACGAAGTGGTGAACAAAGATTGAGACAAATATTAAGGCGATTGAAGACACTTAAGTAGTGAACAATCGTTGAGAAAAACGATGATGAGATATTTGAGCAATGTCAATGTAGGTGTACATGACCATAGGTCATCTAAATTGGCTAAAACTGCATTCTGGGCTACCGTTTCTAAATCTGGAGCGATCGCCGCTAGAGTTTGCTGAGCCGTCATATGCCCCAGTACGCCGAGTCGAGTCCCTGCGCCCAGTAATCCCGCCGTAAAGCTGTGCAGGAAGGCGAAAACAGTATCAGTCTTGGTTAACTGAGCCGCCTGTCCAACCAGCGCAAAGACGATTGCGTGCGCACAAACCATCCCTGCAACCGCAACAAGCTACCAAAGTGTCGTTTAAAGGGCGCGTCATCAAACCTAATCACGCAAATTGGGTGGTGATGTTCCAGCAGTTCTTCTAGAGTCATTCGGTTTAATCGTCATTCGATTAAAGTCATTCCGTTTTATGCGGTTTCATACAATTGGCGGTGACGATCGGCAAGCCTGAGATAGTCCGGGTCATTTTTGGCAAGCTGCCACTTCTCGTAAAAAATCCGGGCAGACTCGGCTTTGATCGGGTCTTCCTCACGCGGCAATACCGTCTTGCTGTCCTTTGCATACTTCCGCCCAGATTTGTGATTCGCATAGCGGCGCGACCGAGTGTAGCCCATCTGCAAAAACTTCCGCGCCATATCCATTCCCACAAAATCTTCCTGCGCCTTGTAATCCAAAAATCGCTGATAAATTGCCTCCGCCGACTGACGCGCAATCTCCGGGGTTTTAAACTTCCAGTCCGGCAAAATCTCGCTCTTGTAGGGTTCAACCATCAAAACACCCTGCTCTCCGCGACCAATTCGATAAAGTTCTGGGTGCTGGCGGAAGTCGATCGTTTTGTAGTCGAGGGAGTAGTTGAATTCGAGCATGGGGGAGTGGGTGAGAGTTTTTGGTTTTGGCAATCGAGCAATCAGGGGCGATCGAATCACTTTTCTATTGATTTACCCTTTCTTATCCCTTGCTTGTCTTCTCCCTAAATGCCTGTCCCAGCAAAACATCCGCCTCACAACCCCTACTTTCTGCCAGCGCTATCACTATCGCTCTCCGACTGCCTTCCCCAACCTCATTTCCCTGCCATGCCTCAAAAAACAAACTTAAAAAAACTACACGATCTATCTTTAGGAGGATGACTTGTGCCACAGTGTTGGTGATCTTTGCTTACCCTTCCTTTACCATGCAGCCTATTTCTCCCCAGTACTATCTTGCCCAGGTGAATACTGCCCGGTTACGCGCTTCGCTGGATACGCCGGAGATGGCAGATTTTGTTGCTCAAATTGAGGGAATTAATGCGATCGCTGACGAAGACCCTGGGTTTGTCTGGCGGCTTCGGAGTGAGGGCGCAAATGATGCCACAAGTATTCGTGCGTTTGATGATGACCAAATCCTGATTACGCTAACAGTCTGGAAATCGGTTGAAGCATTATCGAACTATGTTTATCGGGGCGCACACGGAGGAATTATGCGCGATCGACGGAAATGGTTTGAACGGCTAGATCAGCCCATTCTTGCGCTCTGGTGGATTCCGGTCGGGCATTTACCCACGATCGAAGAAGCTAAAGAACGGCTTGCCTATCTTCAGCAACACGGTTCTACACCGTTTGCTTTCTCGTTTGGAAAATCCTTTCCCAGCCCCGACTGCCTTGAAGGGGAAACTGCTTCGCATCGCATTCCAGTTACAGCAAGCGGCGCAGAATTGTAGCGGTTCAGCATCGCGATTATTGAGTTCGCGATTATTGAGTTTGAGCGATGTTCCAGCCTCTGCATTGCCCCCGCTATTTTCCTTCCTGACCCCAAACGTTGGGGGATTCTGAGCGTCAGAAAAGGCTCGGTTCCTCCTAGAATTGGGGGCTGGAACGTGCTTTAAAGTCCTTGCAGTCCCAATTCCTGAATGCTGAAGAACCTTTGACCCCTGCAAAGTCCCCCGATCTTGGGGGATTTAGGAGGCTTAAAGGACTTTGCAATTTAGCCGTTTAGAGTTTCAAAACATGCCATAAGAGACAGTTCGGTAAAGAGCATCGGTAAAGATCGATCGAAATCGAATAAGTTGAGAAAGTTCCTTGTACAGAACTTGTACAGAATCTCGCTCAAGCCCTTCCTTAAGGCGACTTCCAGGATTTTGGCTGCTGAAACCGATAAATATCCTGAATCGCCTGTACCCAGCCTTCCGCCAAAGATGCCAGAATTCGATCGCCTTTCTCGGCGGTTGCGGTAAGCGGATCACCAATCACACCCGATCGGCTTAAGTCACGGGTCGTCCAGGCAAAGGGCAGCTTTCCTTCGATGCTGAGTAGGCTCCCTTGCGGAAGTTCTGCGGGGTACTCGGCAACGGCATCTTGCATTCGCACTTGATCAGGCAACAGCGACAGCAACAGACTAGTTTCGGCATCCCCAGCATGAATTCCCAGTTCGGCTTCTTTGGGAGTCAGCAGTTCCAGCGCAATATTGGGCACGTTCCAGACGAAGCAGGGAAACACCATAAAATCTTCGTGTTTTTGATGCAGATCGCGGGCAACAATTTCGAGGATCTGGGGTTGTCCACCGTGCCCGTTCACAAACACCAGCTTGCGAAAGCCCGATCGATAAAGGCTTTCTCCCACTTCCATCAGCATCGTGATGAGCGTTTGAGCCGAAAGGGTAATTGTGCCGGGAAAGTGCCAGTGTTCGTTTGATTTGCCGTAATGCAGCGTGGGCAGTGCGTAAGCAGGAATTTCCTCATCGAGCTTTGATAGGGTTCTGCCAACAACTGCCGTACTAATTGCGGCATCTACAATCAGCGGTAAATGGGGTCCATGCTGCTCGATCGCCCCGATCGGCTGAATCAGGACAACGTTATCCTTATCGGGCATTGCCTGAATTGTGGTCCAGGTTAGATAAGGAAAGAACCGTTCTGGAGGAATGTATCCGTGCATGGAAGGAAGGTTACACCAAATTACACCCGTATTTTATTAATGATGGCATGACCCGATGTGTTCGCTGAAGAACTTTATGTTTTATACAAGCAGTGAATCAATTTGGGGAGATAGTGGGGAACTAGGAACACCGATCGTATTTCTATTGAATTTCCTCTGCTGACTCGGTCACAGCCTAAAGCTTTGCGGCTCTCTCATCAAATCCTTAGTTTCTTCATATTTTCTTGTTGAGCAGAGATTGCTTGAAGGTGGGGTCTACTAGTAAAAAATGAATATAGCCCAATTACGTTCGTCACGAATAATTCGATACATTTGCAGACCCCCTACTGCTATCCAATTTACTGGAGTCTGTCATGTCATTCGACAACGTTACTACAAAGCATTGCTTACTGCACTGGCTTTTGTGTATTTACACTGGCGTAAGCTGAAAAAATAAAGCAAATATGCTTTGCAAAAACTACCTAGGCGTCCAGTATATTATTTCTGTTTTTGTGAAACACAGGTTAAGGCGGGCAGGCACGGAGAATTTGAGTCCGAGATCCTATAGTTTAGCGAGTCTCCTTAAAGCAATTCAGTGCAAGTTGCATAGTGCACCACTTAGCCTGATCTTGACTTGGGTGACTCATCAACGAGTGGCACTCGCACCACAAAAACTTGTCAAAGGCTTCAGGTTTCGCTCGATTGGCGTGAGTTCGTAAAGCAGAGAAGTTTTTTCAGGGTAATTCACTAATTTAGGTTGAATTCAGCCCTTCAAATCACTTACCAGCACGGGGTTTAATACTATGCATTGGACTGTTGCGGCTTCGTTTATTCACGATCTTAATTTGACGACCTCTACCTGGCTGACCCCCTTTGTGAAGAACCACCAGCATCACTTCACGATCATCCCTCGCTGCGTACCCCTTGCGAGCTGGCACACCCGCAAATCCTCGGTGACAGACTTGAAGGAATGGATGGATCATTGGTTCCAGGCAAGCGACGCCCTCCACAGAACACATGGAGGTGTGATTACCGTTTTTCCGCAACTTGCCGCAGCTGTAGCGATGCAAAAGCATTTACTCCGCAAAGATGCCCCGGTCGTGGCATGGATGTACAATGTGGGGACTTGTTCTTCGGGAGTGCGTCGTCTACTCGCTCAAAAAAGCAGTCAAGCGATCGATCGCTTTGTCGTTCATACGCAACGTGAGCGGCAGATTTACAGCGATTGGCTGGAACTGCCCATTGAGCGGTTTGAGTTTGTTCCTTATCAGGTTCCAGAAATTCCGGTAACTTATGAGGAAAACACCGCTCAGCCGTTCATTGCAGCACTGGGGTCTGCCCATCGGGATTTTCCTGCCTTATTTGAAGCGGTCAAAACCCTCAACATCCCGACGATTGTGGCTGCTAGCAAGCGATCGCTAGAAGGAATCAGCGTGCCTTCGCAAGTGCAAACCCCGTTTGATATTGGCAAACAAGACTGTCTGCGTCTAGCTCAAGAAGCTCGAATCAGTGTGGTACCCATGGTGCCCAATGAGCAAATCACCGCCGCCGGACAAGTCACCATTGTTGAGGCAATGCGGATGGGTCGGGCACTGATTGCCACACGCTGCAACGGGGCAGAGGATTACATTATTGACGGAGAGACGGGTTTGCTCGTGGAGCCACACTCTGTTAAAGATTTAACCGATGCCATTCAAAAGCTGTGGGAAGATCACGAATTGCGGAATCGCCTGGGTCAAAATGCAATGCGCTACGCGGCTGAACACTTCTCTAATGAAGCGGCTGGTGCAGCATTAGATCGAATTCTCACTGAGGTCGCCAATCAAGTTGGTGAAAGAAGCGTCGCTGCGTCCACGGAAACCAGTAGTGTAATGTCGCTGAGACTGGCTCAGCCATAACCGGTGACTGGTTCAAATTAGGGCGTTGCTGAGTTGAAGAGATACATCGCGGTGTTTGGTGGTGAGCCATTCCATCGTTTAGCAACGCTAAAACGAAAAAGGACTCCTCTATCAGGGGGAGTCTTTCTGTTTACAGATATATTCTTTTGCCAGATGACCAAATCGGGCTTCATTCCACGCGGGCAGTATTGTTAAGCGGGCGGAAGAATCTTCTAATTTGCGTATTTTTTTTAGCTTGGATCATCAAAGCATTCCCCAAAAGGTCTACCCAACCGTCAGCGTTTATTTCTTCGAGTTTTTGCCTTTGTTCTTTTTGCCTTTCTTTTTCTTATGTTTTTGTTTGGGTTCTTCTGAGTTCACTGCAGCAACGCCAGCAAGCACAGCCTGAGTTGTATTCATCGCGCTATTAATCCAGCTATCTAGATTTGGAGCAGCCGTACTCAAGTTTTCTTTGGTTTCAGTGACAACATCACGCACCAGCGTAGCAACCGCTTGTTTTGGGTCGTTTGAGGAGGCTTGCAGCACGGCGATCGCTTCATTTAGACGCGGGGTAGCTTCCTCTACAGCCGCTCGCACCGTTTTAAGAA
Source organism: Cyanobacteria bacterium FACHB-502 (assembly GCA_014695325.1). Lineage (GTDB taxonomy): Bacteria > Cyanobacteriota > Cyanobacteriia > Elainellales > Elainellaceae > Leptolyngbya_A. Next base: position 54,747 of record JACJNZ010000052.1, read on the forward strand.
TGTCCTGCATCCCAGGCTTGATCTGGGTAACGCGATCGCTTACCGCGCCAGCAACGGTGGCAACGGGCTTATTTTCTAACTCAGCGCCTATCGGCTTAGCGTTCATCGGCAAATCTGATTTGGCTTCCTCAGAATGATCACCCGCTGCGTCGGATTGTGCATTAGATCGGAAAAGACGCTCAAGCACTTGCTGCACAATTTCAGTCACCAGTGTGGTCAGGAGTGCGACGGCAATTCCGTTGAGTCGTCCGCCCAACAAGCCGTTATTTTGCGATTCAGTAGATTGGTTTTTTTTCTTCGATTTCTTTTTAGAAGTCATTTTTATTCTTATGGATCTTTCTATGTTTGAGTCATCTAAATTAACGAATTTAGCCTGTCACCTGCGTCTATAGAAGGAATGAAGCGTTCTATTAACTAAGACAGAGTAAGATAAAGAACATCTGTATCTCGACCGATTCACCCTTAATTAATGCTTTCGCACCCCAAACCGAATGCTTGACCTGATGAAGCTTGCCCGCCAGATGCAGGGCATTGGTCAACACCTGACCCAGGAAGCCACCGCTGCCCGTCAACGGTTAGAGCTGGCAGAACAGCTTTTAGCGCAAGCCCGCGATCGACAGGAAGAATTGCTGGCTCTGCAAACTCAGTGGCGCGATCGATTGGGGTTTACAGCAGCGGAACCTGTGGAACCGCTCGATACGCGAGTTAGCATTGCGCCTGCCCCAGCCCTTCACAGCGTCATCGCCACAGACGGGTCGCAAATTGCCCCCAGCCATCACGAAATTGCCTACTGCTATTTGATCAACGTTGGGCGAATTGTGCTGCACTATGGGCAAAATCGCCATCCGTTGCTGGATAGCCTGCCGGAGGTGTTTTATCGCCCGGAGGATCTTTATGTGTCGCGGCAGTGGGGCATCCGCACCGAGGAGTGGATGGGCTATCAACGCACGGTGTCCGAAGTGGAAACCCTGGCAGAGCTAGCAATTCATCAGTTTGCAGATTCAGAGCTTGCAGATTCAGAGCTTGCAAATTCCCAGTTCACTAATTCCCAGATTGCAGATTCCCATCTCGCAAATTCGTCTGCTGGGATTGCCGCAGTTTCTACCGCGATCGACTCTGCCAGCGATTCATCTAGCCATCAGCTTTCGATTCCCTATGCAGTTCCTGAAGTGCCGCCACGTCTGGCAATGGTAGACGGTTCGCTGATTTACTGGTTTCTGGAAGCTCTGCCCACGGAAGCTCGCGATCGACTCTTGCCTCCCATTTTGACCGCCTGGGATCGACTGCGATCGAAACAGGTTCCGCTAGTGGGCTATCTCAGCGCAGCACGAAGCGGAGAAGCACTCAACTTTCTGCGGTTCCATACCTGTCCTTTTCCGGCTCCCGACTGTCACACCTTTTGTCCGGGTGCGACTGAAACGGCTCCCTGCCAGGTGTTTGCTCCGCTTCGGGATACGGCTCTCTGGGGGTTGCTGCTTGAACCGGGTCAGCGGGGGGCACTCTGGCGCAGCTCTGCCAAGATTCTGGAATGGTACGGCGATCAGGCAATTTACTTTTGCTATGTCAACGTAGGTTCTGAAATTGCGCGGGTGGAGTTTCCTGCCTGGGTTGCCGAAAATCCGACTTTGCTGGAAACTGCCCTCAGTCTGACTTTAACCCAGGTGCAAAAAGGCTACGGCTATCCGGTTGCCCTGGCAGAAGCACATAATCAGGCGGTCGTGCGTGGGGGCGATCGTGCCCGGTTTTTCGCATTACTGGAACAACAAATGATTCGATCGGGCTTGCAAAATATTGGAACTTCTTACAAAGAAGCTCGAAAGCGAGGCAGCATTGCCTGAACGTTGAATCTTATTCGCGATCGCCCGAGAGCCAGCACAAACATTTTGACAATCTCTTCATGCGGTGGATACTTGATCAGACTCAAAAAATCCGCCTTGATTCGATCGAGCCACTGTGCCTCTACCGCTTCGCTCGCTGCAGCAGGCTATTGCCATTCGCCAAAAAATCGGGTTCCTGACCTATTGCAGGTCAAACTGTTGCTCAACGTCACCCAGCTCCAGATCATTTGCAGAAGCAATTTGGACGATCGCTCACCCGAATGGAGGACTAGCTTTCGTGTATTGGGTGAGTCCGATCGATTTCTTTCACTCGATCGCTAATATAGAAAACAAGGGAGTAAAAGACCGCTATACTCTCTGAAAATGCGATTCACAAAGCCATAACCTGAACGCAATAACGCTGACCTATTCGATATCGTTTGCAGGGCTAAACTATGACCTCCTACGCCACTTCCACCGCACGATCGGATCTGAGTGAACTGAGACGGCTCAAGAGCTTGCTGCCGCCGGAACTGAAGAGCTGGGTAACGGTTGAAGCTTCAACGGCTGTCAATCCGGTACTGATCACCAGTGAGGAAATTGGAAAAGACCAGATCGAAGTGCAAATCGACCTGGTAAAGTGGGATCAGTTGGCACTGGATCAGCGCAATCTGCTGTTCTGGCATGAGGTTGCCCGCGTTCAGAACGATACAATTCCCCGTGACGGCTGGGAGATGGCAGCTCTGGCGATCGGTCTGGGCGGTGCAGTGGGCGAACTCTGGGTACAAGATGGCTTGCTGCTGATACTGGCATTGGCACTGTGCGGTGTTTCGGGCTGGCGGCTCTACGTTCGCAACAATGGGGAAAAGACGCTTCAAGAAGCAATCCAGGCAGACGAAAAAGCGATCGCCCTGGCAACCCGATTTGGCTACACGCTTCCTAATGCCTACAAGAGTTTAGGCAGTGCACTGAAAGTTTTAATCGAGCAAACGCCGAAGAAAAAGCAGCGGAAACGCTATGAGCAGCGGCTCGACGCACTGAAAAAGAGTGCCGCCAAAGCGAAAGAGCGGGCTAAGGGTAGCCGCACCGAAATGGCAGACGGTTACTAAGCTTCAGGTAGGCGGTTTCTCCTGTGGCTGTTTATTCCTTTGAGTGGCGGCGATATCGGCGATTGTTTCGTCAGCCGCTCCGAACTCACCACGGCAGTTGGTCGGAGCGTGAGGGAATTATCGTGCGTTTGCAGCATAATAATCAGCAAATGGGCTGGGGCGAAATTGCCCCGATTTCCTGGTTTGGCAGTGAGACAATCGATCAAGCGATCGAGTTTTGCCAGTCGTTGAAGGGACAGATAACCGAGGAGCAAATTGCTGAAATTCCGAATCAATTACCTGCCTGTCAGTTTGGGCTGGAGTCTGCTCTGGAAACGCTGGGGTGTGGGGCGATCGATACTGCCTCGCGATTGAATTTGCCTTGCAGTGTGCTGTTGTCGCCGGAGGCAGTGCTTGCGGATGAGACGAAATTGGAGCAGGGCGAGGAGTCTTACATCAGATCCCTCAATCCCTTAATGCTGGAAAACTTTGAGATTCAAAATGAGCGGCTCGGTTCCTTCCAGCCTAGGGGGGCATCCCTGCGGGGCAAGCACTCTTCTAGAATCCTGTCTGAATTTGGCGAACCCGAACTCACGTTTAAGTGCAAAATTGGCGTGCAGGCAATCGATCGCGAAATGGCTCAGCTCGATCGCCTGCTCAAAGTTCTTCCTGAACAAGCAAAATTGCGGCTTGATGCGAACGGGGGATTGAGCGAAACAGAGGCTTATCGTTGGTTGGAATGGTGCGATTGTCATTCCCAGAACCCGCCGCAAATCGAGCTAATTGAACAGCCGCTTTCGCCCGATCAATTTGAGCAAATGCAGCAGCTTAATCAGCAGTTTCACACACCGATTGGGCTGGATGAGTCCGTAGCGACGATCGATCAGCTTCAGGACTGCTATCGGCAGGGATGGCGGGGCATTTTTGTGATCAAGCCTGCCATTGCTGGATCTCCCTCGCGGCTGCACCAGTTTTGCCAGGAGTATCAGCCGGATGTCATCTGGTCTTCTGCCCTGGAAACGACGATCGGGCGACGCTACATCGAAGATTTTCTGATTCCTTCCACCCAACTCACAAAGCGATCGATCGGATTTGGGGTGGATCAGTGGTTTGCAGATGACTGGGGAAAGCAGGAAGCGGATTTGCTCTGGCGTGATTTGGCAGAGGTCGGCTCATGAGGCTAGATCTGCTAGAAACCCTGAAGCAGCAATCGAATCAGCAGCGGTTGATCGGCTTGGACGGAGCGGAGTTAGTCGATCGAGCAGAACAGCGATTTCAGATGCTCACGCAGCTTGATCAGGCGAATCCAACGGTGTTGCTGGCAGAGCCTGAGCCGATCGATTTTCTGGCAGGATTTGTTGCAGCCGTGGCAGCAGAATGTCCGGTATTTCTGGGAAACCCGCAGTGGGCGGAGGCAGAGTGGAAGAGTGTGTTATCTCTGGTTCAGCCTGCTTGCGTTTGGATCTCTGGACAGCATGATTCCCCGTTGCTTGTGAGTCATCAGAAGCCGCAGTTTCCAACAGGCACGATGGGAAGCAGTTCTTCCCCTGGGATTATCGGCATTCCCACAGGCGGATCATCGGGGCAGATTCGCTTCGCGCTGCACACCTGGGAAACATTAACGGCTTCCGTAGCAGGCTTTCGAGCCTATTTTCAAATCGATTGCTCCAAAGAGAGCACTACTTCGGAGCGCGTCAATTCTTGCTGTGTGCTGCCGCTGTTTCATGTGAGCGGATTGATGCAGTTTATGCGATCGTTCTGCTCGGGTGGCAAGTTTGCCCTGTTTGCCTCCAAGGACTTAGCACAGCAAATTCAGCACATTGACCCTGCTGAGTTTTTCATTTCCCTCGTTCCCACCCAGCTTCAGCGATTACTGCAAAATCCCGCTAACCTCGACTGGCTCTCACAATTTCAAATGATAATGCTGGGCGGTGCGCCTGCCTGGCCAGATCTGCTGGAAACGGCTCGATCGCATCAACTGCGAATTGCCCTTACCTACGGCATGACTGAAACCGCTTCTCAGGTTGTTGCCCTGAAGCCAGAGGAGTTTTTGCAGGGGCGATTACCCCAAAGGGGGAGCTGCTTTGCACCGGGATGCGGTCAAGTATTACCCCACGCTCAGGTGACGGTGCGCGATCCGCAGGGAAACCCAGTCGAACCCGGACAAAGCGGAATTATCACCATTCGTGCCGCCTCCCTCTGTCGTGGCTATCTTCCTGCTCAGCCCAACTCTCAGCTTGAGCAAACCCAGCAGCTTGTCACCGATGACCTGGGCTATTTTGACTCAGCAGGCTATCTGCACCTGATCGGACGCAACAGCCAGAAGATTATCACAGGCGGCGAAAATGTCTTTCCGGCAGAAGTCGAAGCCGCGATTCGCCAAACGGGTTTAGTGCAGGATGTCTGCGTGATTGGACTACCCGATTCTTTTGAAGGGGAAACTGCTTCGCATCGTGCCTGGGGTGAAGTCGTGACTGCGCTGATTGTTCCTGTTTCAGGCCTCGTTCCAGACTTCTCGATTTCGACCCTCGAAGCAGCCCTTCAGCTCAAGCTCAGCCGCTATAAACAGCCCAAAAAATGGCTTATTGTCGATCGCATTCCGCGCAATTTGCAGGGCAAGCTCAATTACGAGCAGCTAAAACAAATCGCCCTTCATCCTGCAACGGGTGCAGTAAATAGAGGGCGATCGACAGACGATGAATGCATCTAACTGCTAAATCGATAATTTGTGAAATCGCTAACTTGTGACCCGATAATCTAGGAATCGATAACCAGGCTCACTGCAGACAGAATTCTACAGGATATATTCTGTAGGAGTGCTACGAGAAAGACTTGCCGCAGCCACAGGTTTGATTAGCGTTGGGATTGGTGAACTGGAAGCCGCCGCCAATCAGCGCATCGCTGTAGTCCAGCATCAAGCCGTAGAGGTACAGCATACTCTTAGGATCGCAAACGACCTTAAACCCATCGTAGTCATACACTTCGTCGTTATCGCGGATGTTGTTGGGGTCTTCAAAGTCCATTGTGTAGGACATTCCCGAACAGCCACCTTGCCGCACACCGACCCGCAGGCACAGATCTTTTCCCTGCCTGTCTCGCAGTGCCATGACATGGCGGAGGGCGGATTCGCTCATTAGGATGCCTCCTCGCTGTTGAGGTGCTGCTTGTGTCATGTGTTTGAGACTCCCTTGCTGTTGCAGTCTACTACTCCTTACTCTATTCTATCGCTGCTTCAGCAAACTCCTCCAATCCCCATCAAACTAACCCCACTCATCCATTCACTCATCCACTCATCTACCCATCCACTCATCTGCCCATTCACCCAGCTTTGCGATACTTTGCGATCGCCAAGACCCCTGACTTTTATAGATTAAAGCTAGCAGCCCATGCACTCAACCACGAAACCTCACTCAACCCCAATGCCAAACGATTATCCTAATGATAAGCAGCATTCTAGAAGCACAAACTTCCCGTTTACCGGGAGTAAACCCCGCTAGAATGGCTGAAATCCATCCGTTGCTTCCGTAACTAATCGAAAGGCTGGTTGAAGCACTTGTCGAGAAAACGGTAGGCAATGCTGCATCTGTCTGTCCCGTCTTGTGGTGAGTTTGGCTATGACTGCTCTGAATCGCTCTACCCGTCGTCGGTTGCAACAATTGCGCCAGATTCCCAGCGTGTGGGAAGGCGATCGACGGTCATTGCTGCCAGAGTTTGGGGTCACGTCGCTTGACAATCCAGGACGCAAAGCAAATCACTGCATTCTGTGGGTGGACGGCACAGAAGGGATGGTGCGGGCAATGGACATGGTTTCCGGAGAGGTCGGACACGAGGCGATCGTGCGAACGCTGCTTCAGGCAATGGAATATCCGCAAGGTTCAGCCCTGCCTGCCCGTCCTCAAAAAATTGTGGTGCGCGATCGAGAGATTCAGTTTTTTCTCAGAGGTGTGCTGCAAGAGCTGGATATCACGATCGAATACGCGCCCGAACTACCAATCATTGACGAGATTTTTGAGGGGTTGCAGTCTGCGGTCAAGCCCCAGCCGCCTCAACTTCCGCCGGAACACGAAGCCACCATTCTCGAAGCAACTGCTGATATCTGGCAGGATGCTCCCTGGGAAGTGCTGGACGAGGAAAAGATTATCTCGGTTGAAATCACAGGCGCAGATGTCGGGACTCTCTATGTCTCGATTCTGGGCATGCTGGGCATGGAGTACGGGCTGCTGATGTATCGATCGATCGACTCACTGAAGCAGTTTCGTCAGCGGGTGCTGGCTGCCGGAGACTCGCCCGAAGGTTTGGAAGAAGCGTTTCTGGAACAGGATTGTCTGTTTGTCACCTTTGAGCAGGACGGCAACCTTCGTCCGGACGAAGAATCGCCTGCGGCAGCAGAGTTTTATGCCCAGGCAGGCGTCACGCCTACGTTTGGCAACCTGCACCCGCTAGAAGGAATGCGTCCCATTCTGCATGAAGAAGAAGCCATTACCGTTCTCGTTGCGCTGAAGGCACTGCACCGATTCTTTCAAAAGTCGCTCTCTCGTTTAGAACAGGAAGACTTTCCTTCTGTTTCAGGAAACTATCGCATCCCGAATCCCACGCACCCCGACCAAAAGATATCGGTCAAGGTAGCAACGCTGCCCAACCTCGCGGATGAACTATCGGAAATGACGATCGCCGCTGGATTTCCCGACGAAGATTTTCCGTTTGGTGCGCCGCCGCTGCTAAACAATCATCTAGTGCCGTCTGAATCCTTCTACAGCCTAGGCGCGATGTCCTGGGATGTGCTGGAGCTCTTGCGGAGCAGCGTTAAGTTTTATCAGGAAGCTGGGGCAGAGTTTCCGACTGATGCTGATGGGTTTCCCGTGATCTTGATCCAAACTTCTCGCCCCAAAGCCGCCGAACTGATCGAAGCGATCAAAACTGCAGGCGGACTGAAGGCAATTTGCTTTAACCCCGGCGAAGACCCCTTTTCGGAAGAGCGATACGATTTGGGCGTGCTGCAAACCCAGGACGACGAACTCCACCTGTTTGGCGAGTTTCACGAAAATGACTCAGTTCACATCCAGGCCCGCAAAAAGTGGGATCAACGCTGCAAGAAAACGAAGGGCTACTGTGGCTTGATTATTGCTAGAGGACTCAAGGGTGCATCGAGCGGCAACCCGCAGTTCAACGACATGATGGCTCTGTTTGAAACGCGCTGCATCGCCGCACAGGATTTGGGATTGGGGGAGCTTCAGTTAATTCCGTATTTAGAGTAGCTGATTCCGGATTTAGAGTAAATGACCTGAGACAACCGCGCTCCCTCAGCCTGTTCCACTCTCTCTAAAGAACTATTACAGTTCCATACAAAATTGAGAATGTGAAAAGGGTCGAATGATAGGATGCGTGAAAAATGTTCAGAGAAACGTTCATGACAGAAACTCTTACTGGACAAACTCCTATCTTCGGCGGCAGCACGGGCGGACTGCTCACGGCTGCGTTTGAAGAAGAAAGATACGCCATCACCTGGACTAGTCCGCAAGAACAGGTGTTTGAAATGCCTACTGGTGGGGCTGCGGTAATGCGGCAGGGTGATAACCTGCTGTATTTTGCCCGGAAAGAGCAATGTATCGCTCTCGGTGCGCAGTTCCGCAACAAGTTCAAGCCCAAGATGGACAACTTCAAAATCTACCGAATCTATGCGAACGGCGAGATCCAGTATCTCCACCCGTCGGATGGAGTCTTCCCTGAGAAGGTGAACCAGGGACGGACTTACTTCGGTAAGAACGATCGCAGTATCGGTCAAAATCCTGAAGCTGCATCACTCAAGTTCACGGGCAAAAACACCTACGATTCGTAGCGTTGCATTCACCGAAAGATAAATTTGGGAGCAGATTCGTCTGCTCTTTTTTTGTTTCTTCTAATTTGAAACCATAGGAAGCCGAGTTTTCTGCAGCATTAGCGGCTAGAAGTTTAAGTGACGATCGCAACTGTTCAAACCGCTTCCCCCACGCTACCAAAGTTTCAATCCTATAGAAAAATTTCTGGATCAATGCGATGGTTTACACACCATTCGTTTACCTTTGCTTGAATCTGTGCAGCTTGATTCGCAGCAAGATCTTGCTGCCATTGTCTAAGCTTTCCCGATCGAATGTGATTGATGTGCAGCAGAATTTCTCGATCGTAGTAATCAAACAGGTTTCGACGAATCCCTCGTTCCAGAGCGACTCAAACGGCTTTTCCTGCTGCTTCAAATACGAGGCAAAGACATCTCGAATATCGCAGTAGATGGAAATCCCTTTTGCATTGTTTTGTCTGAATTCTGCTGCGATCGTCTCACAGCACGTTGCTGATCCCATGTATGAATTTTGAAGGGGGTTTTAGAAACCGACCCTAGCAGAGAACTTTCTATCCAAGAATCCGATTTCCATTCAGCAATGCCGGCTCCTGTCAAGCGGATTCTGTCAAAGCTAATCTTATCAAAGCGAATCCTGTCGAATTAATACAGCGTCTGCACCAGTTTCTTGCGATAAACCGGCGTGAGGGGATGCTCGTCGCCCATCAGTTCAAACACCAGCAGCATCGCTTTTCTGGCCCCGTCATTGCGATATTTGCGGCTCTGAGCCACGATCGCCAAAAAACCTTCCAGCGCGGCTTCGTTGTCTTCCTGCAACGCCTGATTGACTGCTGTAAAAAAGGCGCGATCGCGATCGGTTTGATCGGTATCAGGCATTTCCTGACCTTCCTGCTGAAGCTGCACCAGATCTCGCAGTGCCTTTGCCTGAGCATAAAAGGGCTTTTCGTTTTCCTGAATATTGCTCAGCAGCTTTTCGGCAGACTCTTGCTTGCCCTGACCCATTAGGAACCGTGCGGCAGAAATCACCAGCTTGCCGTTCTTGGGATATTTCTCAATGAGCCGCGCAAATAATACCTTCGCTTCTTCGACTTCGCTTGCTGCCATTGCTACGCGAATCGCGTCGAGTCCGGCATCCAGCTCAGACTTCAAATTCAGGTTTGCAAGCAACTGACGCAGTTTCGGCTCAGGTAACACTCCCACAAATCCGGGATGCACTTCTCCCTGGTTCACCACTCGCACATCCGGCACACCTTCAACGTGATACTGATTCGCCAACTCCGGGCTTTGATCAATGTCTACCTTTGCCAGCACAAAATTATATTCCTGCGCCAGCTTTTCCAGCATTGGCTTCAGCATCTGACAGGGACCGCACCACGTTGCGTAGAAATCAATGAGAACGGGGCAATCGTAGGACGCCTGAACGACTTCAGTATCGAAATTGGTGGTATTGATGTCGAGAGAAGTGCCCATAGTGTGGTGAGGGGTAATGGAGTGAGGGGATGGGGAGATGCGGCGGGTAATTGAAAAGGAGTAAGGGGAGGAATCAAAAAAAAGGGCGAAGGTTATGTGAATAAACCTCCATCCCTTTATTTTTGCAAATGTTTTTACATCTGACTGTGCCTGCTTCGAGTTTCAAAGTCCCCCGTTTATGAATGATTTAGGGGGTAATAAGGGGCAATACAGAATGTTAAACATTCCTCAAATAAATGATCAGGCAATGGTTCTAAAGCAGATAAAGCAGGACAAAGAGAACCACCCACACCACGTCAACGAAGTGCCAGTAGAGTTCAGCCGCTTCGATGCCAAAGTGATGTTCGCTGGAATAGTGGGCGCGGTTTCTCGATCGCCACAATACTGACAGAATCAGCACCAGCCCGAACAAAACGTGCAGACCGTGGAAGCCTGTTAGCACATAAAAGGTACTGGCGTAGAGGTTTGTTTTCAGCCCGAATTCCAGGTGAAAATATTCGTAGAGCTGACCGATCAGGAAAATGACGCCCATCAGCCCTGTAGCTGCAAACCAGGCGCGGAATTTAGCAACGTTGTTTTGCTTGATGGCAGTGTCAGCGTTGTGAATTACAAAACTACTCGACACCAGCAAAATGGTGTTAATTCCGGGCAGCAGCAGTTCCCGTTCCGGCGTACCTTCAGGGGGCCAATTCGGATAAACCGCGCGGAAGGTGAGATAGGCCACAAACAGCCCCAGGAAGATCATGCTTTCTGCAACCAGAAAAACGATGATCCCAAAAATGCGGAAGTCGGGATGCTCTTCGTGGGCGGCTGCGCTGGGGGTGTCGTAGTGCTGTCCAACCCGATCGACAGCCGTTCCTTCGATTGATCCTTGCATAGAGTCTCCAGTTGCTAGGGTCTAGGGTTAAGACAGAGGCGAAGAGTCAGGCTGAAGCTGAGGCGACGTAAGTGGCGGCTCGTTTTCGCGGTTGTCCACTTCTGGGTCAACGCCGTAGTCATAAGGACCATGCGTCAGGACGGGCAGCACCTCGAAGTTTTCGATCGCCGGAGGAGAAGTCGTCATCCATTCCAGCGTCAGCGCATTCCAGGGGTTATCGCCTGCGGGTTTGCCTTTCCACCAGCTCCAAATCGCATTGATCAAGAAGGGAAAGGTGGAAACGGCGAGAATGTAAGCTCCCACGGTTGCCATTTGGTTCAGCGACGTAAAGCGCGGATCGTACATGGCAATCCGGCGGTTCATGCCCATCATGCCAAGCTTGTGCATGGGCATAAAGGTGAGGTTCATGCCGATCAGCGTCAGGGCAAAGTGAATTCTCCCAAGCGTTTCGTTCATCATGCGTCCGGTCATCTTCGGGAACCAGTGATAGACTGCCGCAAAGATGCCAAACACACTGCCGCCAAACAGCACATAGTGCAGGTGCGCCACGATGAAATAGGTATCGTGAACGTGGATATCAAACGGAACGGATGCGACCATCACGCCGCTGATGCCGCCGATCACAAACATCCCCACAAAGCCCATCGCAAATAGCATCGCGCTATTGAGGGCAATTTTGCCGCCCCACATGGTGCCAAGCCAGCTAAAGATCTTGATCCCGGTGGGTACAGCGATTACCATCGTCGTGATCATAAAGAACATGCGCAGCCATGCCGGAGTGCCGCTGGTAAACATATGGTGCGCCCAGACCATTAGCCCCAGGAAAGCGATCGCCATACTGGAATACGCGACGGCTCGATAGCCAAACAGCGGTTTGCGCGAGTGAATCGGAATGATTTCTGAGATCGCTCCAAACAGCGGCAGGATCATGATGTACACCGCCGGATGGGAATAAAACCAGAACATGTGCTGATAAACGATCGGATCACCGCCGCCCAGCGGATTGAAGAATGCCGTGCCCACCAGCAAATCAAACGCCAGCAGAATCAGCGCACCTGCCAGAACGGGGGTCGAAAGCAAAACCAAGCCCGACGTTGCCAGCATTGACCAGCAGAACACAGGCATATCGTTTAAGCCCATGCTGGGGACGCGCATCTTCAGGATGGTCGTCAGGAAGTTAATCGCACCCAGGATCGAGGAGGTTCCCAGGATCAGCAAGCTAAAGATCCAGATGCCTTCACCCACTTTGCCGCTGACGATACTGAGGGGCGGATAGGATGTCCAGCCTGCCTGCGGAGCCTCGACCAGCAAACTACCCACAAGCAGAATGCCGCCGATCGGAATCATCCAGAAAGCGAGGGCATTCAGCTTGGGAAACGCCATGTCTCGCGCCCCAATCATCAGCGGAATTAAGTAGTTTGCCAGCCCCGCTCCGGCAGGAATGATCCACATAAAGATCATGATCGTGCCGTGCAGCGTCAGCAGGTTGTTGTACAGCTCTGGCGGAACCAGATCAGAAGCAGGCGTTGCCAGTTCGGTTCGCATGATGTCTGCCATCACGCCGCCGATCAAATAGAAGATAAACGAAGTGACGAGATACTGAATCCCGATCACTTTGTGGTCCGTATTAAAACTGAAGTAGTCCCGCAAGCGACGCTCGGACTTGCCGTGCCCGTGTTGCTCAACGGCTGGAGAATTTGCAGTGATTGGCATTTCTGCGTTTGTCATAAGCTCGGTTGCCAATAAAAAGACCAACAAGAAAAAGGAAAGAACATTAAGCCGCAGGCTGAAGCGACTTCAGGGTTTCGGCAGTGACGCCAAGCTCGGCAGCGACAGGAGCCAACCGGTCAGCATCCGTGCGATCGGTCAAACTCGCCACTGTTTGATCGCCCTCTTTTTGAGCGACCACCTGGGACTGAAGCCACTGATCAAACGCTTCCTGGCTTTCGACGTAGAGCTTCGCACCCATTGCGCCGTGGTAAGGTCCGCAGAGTTCCGCGCAGACGATCGGGTATTCGCCCTCCAATCTGGGCTGGAATCGCAGCTCGGCAGGTTGACCGGGGATCGCGTCCTGCTTCAGACGAAACTCAGGCAGCCAAAAGGCGTGCAGCACGTCCTGCGCTTTAATCGTCAGCTTAATGTCAGAGTTCACGGGGATGTGCAGTTCTCCCGAAGTCACGCCGCTTTCTGGATAGGTAAAGATCCAGGCGTACTGAAGCCCCATTACATCAACGCTCAGGTCAGGCTCTTTGCCCTCTGTAGAGGGGTCTGCCCCAACGCCAAGGGCTAAATGATGATGCATGGAATGGGTCTTATGGCTTTGCTGTCCATCGACGATCGGCGTTGCCATATCGGTATCTGCCATTGCCACCTGCACTTCTGGTGTACCCTCGATCGCGTCGGGATCAAAGCCACCCATATTGCGGTAGACATCAAAGCTGTAAACGCTGAGGAACAGGACGATAAACACCGGGATCGCCGTCCAGACAATTTCCAAAGTGATGTTTCCAGCGATCGGTGGACCATCGGTGGTGTCTCCCTTACGGCGACGGAAGCGAATGGCACTGATAATAATCGTGCCTTCCACCAGCAGGAAGATTCCGGTTCCCACAACCAGCATTGTGTTGAATAGCCCGTCGATTACTCTGGCATCGTCGGAAGCCTGAACGGGGAGCAATCCATGATTTTGTCCATACCAGATGCTCACCAGCGTTAGTGCAATGCCAGCCAGCATCGTCAGGATACTATTCGGAATGTTTTTCACGGTGAGTCAGGAGAGTAGGAGAACAGATACATAGTCATTAACGGGATCACCACTTTATTTACGGGATAACCATTTCAGGAATAACTATTTACGGGATAACCATTTCAGGAATGACCACTTTAGGAATGACTATGATGGTTGGAGAAAGATGTTCAACGCTTCAAATCAGGAAATGGAGCCGAGCCTTTGGATCTCAAATCGGGATGTCGAGAACTCTGATGTGAGGAATTCTTATGTTGCGACGGCAAGATTCAATGTGACGCTTAGCAAGATTAACTGGTTAAAACGCTGAAACATAGCCCAACTCCCACGTTAGCGAAAGATTCTTCTTTTAACCAACTCAAAAACTAATAAGTTGCTAAAGAAATTACAGATCCAATAGGCACTCGACCGAACCGTAATAACCGAACCAGTTGCATTAACTCTTAATGTTTTCTTTGGGATCATGTTTGCTGAATCTGTGCCTGAAGTCGATCGCCAAGGAAACCTTTCAAAATCGGTTCTCAATCCAGGTCTGAATCTAAATCTAAATCCAGATAAATCAAGTTTGAATCGCTAGAATGGAGAAAGTTAGAGACAAGGGAAAGAGTAGACTCTACCCTGATCCCGCATCACTACCGCACTCTAACATCATTGGTGGAAACATCACTAGTAGAAATTCGAGTCAAAGTTTCTGCATTACTTGTGCATTTTCGTCTCGGTCGTATGGCTAGCAATAGCACCCATCATTCTATAGACCAAGTTTTTTGATTGGTATTCCATTCGCCTGACCCCAAACGATCATTCAGATAATTTCCTCGCTAAAATTGTTCTGCCGTCGAAGTAATTCATTGACAGAATAATCCAGAGCAATCTTCGTTGCCAAGCCTGGAAGAGTGAGAAGCGATCGTTCCTTAAGCATTTGTGTTAAATTTTTCATCTCAAGAATCAAAAGAAATTCCGAAGCATTTGCTCTTTCAAGATTTGTCTATCTACAGTAGAGACTACAGCAGCCTAAAGCGGATTTCACCGTTTGCAGCCGTCGTCGCTGACGAATCGAAAAACTGATATAAGGGTAAGGTTCAAGAATTTAATTTCACAACATTACATATTGGTCAGCATCAAGCTTCTCTCTTATGGCTTGGTGGCGATCTATCTTTTGGCAGATCATGCTGCAAAATCTGCATTTAGTCTTATTTCTCTCCTTAAGCTTAATGGTTTTAATGCGAAGAGGAGATATGGCAAATGCCTGATTCCCTCCACCCAGAACTGAAATCAGATATGCTCATCCCGATTCATTCAGAAGTCCCTGAACCCCCAACCGAAAAACCCACGGCTCAACCGCGTTTCACGCCCCAGGACCGAGTCCGCCGCCTGGTCTGGAAAATGGCGATCGCAACGCTAGTCCTGATGGCGATCGGCAGCGCGACCCGCGTGATGAATGCCGGACTGGCCTGTCCCGATTGGCCCCTGTGCTACGGCACGCTGTTTCCGGCTCAGCAAATGAATCTTCAGGTGTTCCTGGAGTGGATTCATCGCCTGGATGCTGCGCTGATTGGGCTATTGGCGATCGTCCTGGTCGGCTACTCCTGGTGGAAGCGTCAGGCATTACCCGGCTGGACTCCCTGGGTTGCCACCCTCGCGCTAGGTCTGATTCTGTTTCAGGGCGTACTGGGTGGACTGACCGTAACAGAGATGCTGCGGTTTGATATTGTGACTGCCCACCTGGGAACGGCACTCGCCTTCTTTATGACGCTGCTGGTGATGGGAACACTGCTTTTGCCCCATCAGCCCACGGGAACGGTCGGTAAGCTACCCTGGCTCAGTCTGACGGCAGCCGTTCTGATTTATCTCCAGAGTATTTCGGGTGCGCTGGTGGGTTCGCGCTGGGCACTGCACCAGTGTCTTGTGGTGACCCAGCTTTGTAGCGTCATGAATATTCATCTGCTTGGCATTATTCCCGCTACGTTAATAACGCTGGCAGTTGTGATTGCTGCATGGCGCACGCCTGCCCTCAGCGGATCGCTCCGGCAAATTTCTAACCTGGTCGGACTACTGCTGCTGCTGCAATTGACCCTTGGCTTTGCCACCTTCCGACTGCACCTCCAGGTCGAACTGCTGACGATCGCCCACCAAATGGTCGGAGCCTCGCTGCTCGGATCACTGGTTTGCTTTACTGTGCTGGGACTCCGCGATCGAAAGCCAGTTCCAACTCCACTGCAAAACGACTTCATCCAGCCTGCCTAACCCTTTATCCCTTTACCTCCTCATCTCCTCACCCCTCCACCCCGATCCTTCATTCCTTTTTCGATACAGGTTCAAAAGTAATGCAACAGACCACCTGGACAGAAACTCATAGACACCACCAAAACCTCTGGCAGGTGATGCAGAGTTACTGGCAACTGACCAAACCTCGGATTATTGTTCTCCTGTTAATCACCACCGCAGGCAGTATGTGGATCGCGGCAGAAGGCAAAGTTGATCCCTTCCTGCTGTTGGTGACTCTGCTAGGCGGCACACTGGCAGCCGCTTCCGCCAATACGATCAACTGTTTATACGATCGCGATATCGACTACGAAATGGAACGGACGCGCCATCGTCCCCTGCCATCGGGTCGAATTCAGCCGCTCCACGCGCTGCTGTTTGCGATCGGTTTAGCCGTCACTTCCTTTACGCTGCTGACGGTGTTTGCCAATCTGCTGAGTGCCTGCCTAGCGATGTCCGGGATTGTCACCTACGTCCTGGTCTACACCCACTGGTTAAAGCGACATAGCACCCAGAATATTGTGATTGGCGGGGCGGCAGGTGCGATTCCGCCTCTGGTGGGCTGGGCAGCCGTTACAGGTGATTTGAGCTGGGCAGCCTGGGTCTTTTTTGCGATCGTCTTTTTCTGGACTCCGCCCCACTTCTGGGCACTGGCAATGATGATCGAGAAAGACTATGCCAAAGTCGGCGTTCCGATGTTGCCCGTCGTCGCCGGACGCGAAGCAACCGCAAAACAAATCTGGCTCTACACGCTGCTGATGTTGCCGGTCACGCTGCTGCTAGTCTACCCCCTGCACGTCATGGGAACCTTCTACGCGATCGTCGCCCTCGCCCTCGGCGGACTCTTTCTTGCTAAAGCCTGGGAAGTACTCAAAGACCCGATGGATCAGCAAGCCGCCCGATCGCTGTTCAAATACTCCATTCTTTATCTGATGCTGCTCTCCGCAGGCATGGCGATCGATAGTCTGCCTATTACCCAGGAAATCACCAGCACGATCGCCGAAAACCTGAACACGGTAATTAGCAGCCTGCCCATTCACCTGAGCCTGTAATACTCATTCGCCATTTGTAAAGTCGCAATTTGGAATTGCAGAGCGCAGAAGTACCTGCAAGCTTGAACAATCGGCTGAAATAACAGGTTTGCTTGACATGATCGAACAAACAGAGGTGGGACACCCCACCTTTTTCTTGTCTTTTTTCTGGTTTTTTGTTTCTTTGTTGTGCTGTCCTTGTCCAATCCCCAAATCACGGGATCAGCCGATCGCCTCTCGCAAACAGTAAACTATATCAGCTTCCTTATCCCCCTCTCCTCCTCTCCACCGCCCTTATTCGCCCCCTCCCCATGCACGGCTTCCTCAACCTCAACAAACCTGCCGGACTCACTTCTCACGACTGCGTTGCTCGTCTACGGAAACTGCTGCGAACCAAAAAGGTTGGTCATGGGGGCACGCTCGATCCCGCAGCGACAGGCGTATTGCCGATCGCCGTAGGAAAAGCGACTCGCCTGCTGCAATATCTCAGCCACCAAAAATCCTATCGAGCTACAGTTCGGTTTGGGCTGCGAACCACAACCGATGATCTGGAAGGGGAAGTTCTATCCCAGTTTGATGCCTCTGGACTCACGCAGGATCAGGTAAAGGCAGCTCTGCCCAAATTTCAGGGCACGATCGCCCAAATTCCGCCCAGCTATAGCGCGATTCAGGTTGGGGGTAAACGGCTTTATGAGCTGGCGCGATCGGGCGAGACCGTTGAGGCTCCAGTGCGAACAGTGCAAATCGATCGGCTCGAAATTCTTGATTGGCGACCGGGCGAGTATCCCGAATTAGATCTGGCGATCGACTGCGGCACGGGAACGTATATTCGATCGATTGCGCGAGATTTAGGTGATGTTTTGGGAACCGGGGGAACGCTGGCAAAATTGCTAAGAACGCGCAGCAGCGATTTTTTTTTGCAGGACAGCCTTTCGCTAGAAGCGGTTGCGGCTCAAATGGAAGCAAATGCCTTATCTCTCATGCCGCCATCGATCGCTCTGGGTCAAATGCCGATCGCGGTTCTTAATTCTGACCAAACGTTAGCCTGGTCGCAGGGAAAGCGGCTGTCTCTGGAGCAAATCCAGATTGAGCAAGAATCTTCTTATTTTCAAGTACAGAATCAGTCAGGACAATTTTTGGGCATCGGTCAGGTGCTGACTGAAGCCAATGCCCAGCCAAACGCTGTACAGGATCATCGCCTTTTGCAGCCAAAGCTCGTTTGGGATATATCTACGCGATAATCATGACTTTAATCATTCAATCGATCGCTTTCGTTCTGCTAGAGCAATCCCAATCCCTTTACGCAGGTTTGCAGAAATTGCTGTATCCTGCGAGAATCTGACCAGCTCAAAATTTACTGCATCCTGGTCAAAAGCTTTGAGCGCAGCAATCACATGGAGTTGTACGCCTGCATCTGAATCTTCTAGCAGTCGGATCAGCGCAGTGATCACCTCACTAGATTGCTTTTGATTCGAGTGTTGATTCGCTGAAATGTTACTTTCTGAAATTGCTGCAAGCTGTCCCAGGCTGTGGCCGATCGTCTGTTTGCCTTTGCTGGTCTGGCTGATAGGGTGCTGAGTATGCAACAAATCGAGCAGGTTTTGTACAGCAGTTGGGCAAAGTTCTACTTGCTTGAGCCGTCCTAACACGGTAACGATTTCAATCTGGCTTTCATCGTTCAGAATTGCGGAATTGAAGAGTGCCTGCTGTAGACAAGCCATTGCCTCTGGTGTCCCAATCCAGCCGATCGCTCGAATGATTGCCTGCTGTAACGAAGCAGGAGTGTTACTGGATTGCAGAACTTTACCGAGCTCCGAGACTGCGTCGGCTGTACCAATTCGTCCTAGCGTCAAAGCCGTTTGACAGCAGACTTCCAGATCTAAATCCCACAGCAGCGGCTTCAGGGCATGAATGACTGCATCCATTAATGCATTGTTTTCCCCAGTCAGAACCTGCGCCTGAAATCCCAACGCGCCAACGGCTGATCGTCTGACAGAACTATCGAAATCCTGTAGCGCAGCAAACAGAGCGTCTTGAATTGCGGAACTCGAAAAACGGCTTAGGGCATCGATCGCCGCCGATCTCACCGCAGGCAGCGAGTCTAATGTAAGCGGCAACAAAATGGGTACAACTTCAGGATGTTCAATCTGTGCCAGTGCCCGGATTGCCAGAAGCTTCATTTCAGGCTGATGCAGCAAATCGGTCAGCGAAGGAATCGCGGCTGCACCACAGTTTGCCAGCGCGGTTGCTGCCATGCCTGCCACATCTACACTGCAGGAAGTCTGGAGCAAATGCGTCAAGCCTTGCACGGCAAGCGGATGGCCAAACGTGCCCAAAATTCGGGCGATGTACCAACTCACTTCTTCCTCAGAATCTTCTTGCAGCAGGTTAAGTAGTGGATTAATTACTTCTTCGGGGGAACCGCTTTGCGTCGCCTCAATGCCGCAGGCAGAGATTGTCTTTGCAGCTTCCCAGCGGGTGTAGAAGTCACCTGTCTCTAGCGCGATCAGGGCACAATGCAGAACAGAGCTAACGGAATTGCTGCAATTATCGGATTCAGAAAAAGGTTCGTTAATGAATTCGGAAAGATAAGGCATAGCGGAAACAGTAAAAGTGCAGGTCGGCGATCGGGTGGACTTCTAAGGCAGGGCAAAGCAGGGCAGGGCAAAGCAGATCGGAGCAAAACAAGTCAGAGCAAAGCTTTGGATCTCCAGGGGCAGAAGGCTAAAGAGCAATTTAGTTCACGCTGGAGGCTGTCGAAACAGTTTAGCGGCTGCGGCAAAGCAGTTTCTCTTTGGGGTGCAGTCTCTTGAGGGTTGAGTGGAAAAAGGGGCTTTCAGAAAGCGGTATATCCTGTATTTCAGCATCAAAGGCTTTGGAATGCGATCGCCTTCAGCCACAAAACGGGCACGAATTGTAAAAAACGCATATCTCTGATGCAGTTGCTTCATGGCTCGCAACCGAATGTAGCTATCAATACGAAATAAAGCTTTGAATTTTTCTAGTTTGATTACATCAGCTCAAGGGTTTCTATCTTAGATTTGCTTATTTAAAGCTAGGCGAAATCCTGAGATTAGGGAAGGAGAGCGATTAGAACGAATTGAGATTATTTCATCATTGCTCGTTTGTTTTTATAACCAGGTGTTAAGGTCGGCTTGAAATTAATTTCCTTAGCAATTTATTTTGTAAGCCTTGCAATGTCTCAAAAAAGCTTGCCAAACCTTTTCCGAGAGCCAGCTCTGCGATTTTAAGACCTGTCTAAAAAAAGCTAGGTGTCATGAAACAGTGACAGTAATTTAGCAAGATTCAGTTAGATTGTAAGAATCGTGGAATTACCCAGGCAAGTTACGATATCGAGTCGCTCTTGAACGTTTGTAGAAGGTTATTAAACTTTCAAATTTTTAACTCTGGTTACTTCTCGGCGAATAGTTTTTGATTGCTTTTAGTGTTCATAAGCTCTGTTTATAAGGACCAAAATTGTGAGCTGAAGCACTTGTAAAGCAATACTTCAAAAAATAGTTACGTGGAATACAGAAATAGAAATATGGCTGATTTTCCACCCACATAAAAGTTTGTTCGATCGCCCGCAAGCTCCATCCTGAATACTTTTGAGCCTTCGGCGTCTTCTGCTTAAACCTGAATAATGCTCATAATTCGACCTTATGCAAAAAACGCATCACTAGGATGCAAATTGCTCATTGTCGGAAACAATTGGTAACAAAATGCACCAAATGATAGATGCATTCCCCCTACGCTATGCCAATAGCAGGTTTCACCCCGCCATCCTGAGAGGATAAACCCGTGACCAGCGTGATTAGCCCTCAAGCCACGAGCTTGAACAAGTTTGAAAAAATCAAAGCCGAAAAGGACGGACTGGCAGTTAAGCAAGACCTGTCTCACTTTGCCCAAATTGGCTGGGAGGCCATTGACGAAGCCGATCGCGACTATCGCCTCAAGTGGCTGGGTGTGTTCTTTCGTCCGGTAACGCCCGGTGAATTTATGATGCGGCTGCGGATGCCTTCGGGTATTCTCACCAGCGCACAAATGAACGTGCTGGCAGACATTGTGCAGCGATACGGCGACAGCGGCAACGCAGATATCACCACCCGCCAAAACCTTCAGCTTCGCGGCATTCGGATCGAAGATATTCCCGATATCTTTAACCGCATGGATGCCGTGGGCTTGACCAGTGTGCAGTCTGGAATGGACAACGTCCGCAATATCACCGCTTCCCCGGTTGCCGGACTCGATGCCAGCGAACTGATCGACGTGCGCGATCTGGTACAGCAGGTGCAGGACATGATTACGGGCAACGGCAAAGGTAATCCTGAATTTACGAATTTGCCGCGCAAGTTCAACATTGCGATCGAAGGTGGACGCGATAACTCAGTCCATGCTGAAATCAACGATATTGCCTTTGTGCCTGCCTACGCACCGTCGGGCGACCTGGGTTTTAATGTGGTGGTGGGCGGCTTCTTCTCGGCGAAACGCTGTGAGGCTGCTATCCCGATGAATGTCTGGGTTTCTCCCGCTGAAGTCGTTTCGCTCTGCCGCGCCATCCTGGAAGTCTACCGGGATAACGGACTGCGGGCAAACCGTCAAAAGTCGCGCCTGATGTGGCTAATCGACGAATGGGGACTCGATCGCTTCCGGGCTGAAGTTGAACAGCAGTTGGGACGATCGCTTGCGCCTGCTGCCCCCAAAGACGAAATCGACTGGGAAAAGCGCGACCACATCGGCGTGTATCCGCAAAAGCAGCCCGGACTAAACTACGTGGGACTGCACGTTCCGGTTGGACGGCTCTTTGCTGCGGATATGTATGACCTAGCGCGATTGGCTGAAGTCTACGGCAATGGCGAAATCCGGCTCACAGTCGAGCAAAACCTGATCATTCCCCATGTGCCCGACTCTCGGCTTGATGCCCTGTTGCAAGAACCCCTGCTGCAAAAGTTTTCCATCCATCCCGCTCCGCTGAGCCGATCGCTTGTGTCTTGTACGGGCTCACAGTTCTGCAACTTTGCCCTGATCGAAACCAAAAATCGAGCCACGGCAATGATTCGCGAACTGGAATCTGAACTGGACCTTGCGCGATCGGTTCGCATTCACTGGACAGGCTGCCCCAACTCCTGTGGTCAGCCGCAGGTGGCGGAAATTGGATTGATGGGCACAAAGACTCGCAAGGACGGCAAAACCGTTGAAGGGGTCGATTTATACCTGGGCGGCAAGGTTGGCAAGGATGCTCATCTGGGCACTTGTGTTCGGAAAGGCATTCCCTGCGACGACCTTAAGCCTGTATTGCGCGAGTTGCTGATTCAGCAGTTTGGCGCAACGCCGAAAACGCTTTGATCATTGCTATGACGATCGCCGACAGCATCACAGATTAATTCACGGCTTAATTCGCGCTTAGTCATTGATTGCTGCTTCGATTCGGTTCACGGATTGTTCTAGGTCAAGGGTCATGATGCGATTGTCTGGTGTTGCAGGATAGTCTGCTCCTGCGATCGGATCAGTTCGCTTGCTTTAACTCCTTGAATTTCACTCAACTTTCATTCATAGGGTATTGAATCCATGTCCAAGATTTCGAGACGCAACTTCCTGGTAACAGCAGGTGCAACGACGGCAGCAACGCTACTAATGCACGGCTGTAGTTCCTCAGCGTCAAAGACGGATACTCAGGCGACCACCAGTGCGGCTGCTCCGATTTCGGCAGCGGATGCGCCAGAAGTAACCTCGGCTAAACTCGGCTTTATTGCCCTTACCGATGCGGCCCCCCTGATCATCGCGAAGGAAAAAGGCTTGTTTGCCAAGTACGGAATGCCCGATGTCGAAGTGACCAAGCAGGCATCCTGGGCTGTCACCCGCGACAACCTGGAACTGGGTTCTCAAGGGGGCGGAATTGACGGCGCACACATCCTCACGCCGATGCCCTACCTGATGACCACCGGCAGAATCACCAAAGGCAATAAGCCTGTGCCAATGTACATCCTGGCGCGGCTGAACGCCAACGGACAGGGCATCACGCTGGCAAATGACTACAAAGGGCTGAATGTCACTGCTGATAGCTCTCCCCTGAAGGATGCTTTTGCAAAAGCCAAGGCAGGCGGTAAGGAAATTAAGTGTGCAGTCACCTTCCCCGGCGGAACCCACGATCTTTGGATGCGTTACTGGCTGGCTGCAGGCGGCATTGACCCGACGAAGGATGTCTCGGTGATTGTGGTGCCGCCGCCTCAGATGGTTGCCAATCTTAAAGTCGGCAACATGGATGCCTTTTGTGTGGGCGAACCCTGGAACGCGCAGAGTGTGAACCAGAAAATCGGCGTGTCTGCTTTTACAACAGGCGAGATGTGGAAAGACCACCCCGAAAAAGCGCTGTCTCTGCGGGCTGACTGGGTGGATCAGAACCCGAAGGCGACCAAGGCTCTGCTGATGGCAGTTCAAGAGGCACAAATGTGGTGCGAGAAGGCTGAGAACAAAGCGGAAATGGTGGACATCGTTTCGGGTCGCCAATGGCTGAAAGTGCCCAAAGATGACATCCTCGGACGCCTCCAGGGCAACTTTGATTTCGGCGATGGTCGCAAGCTCGAGAACAGCGATCTGCTGATGAAATTCTGGGAGAATGGCGCGTCCTATCCCTACAAGAGCCACGACCTCTGGTTTGTCACTGAAGATATGCGCTGGGGCTACCTGCCGGGTGATACTGACGCGAAGAAGCTGGTGGATCAAGTAAACCGGGAAGATCTCTGGCGTGAAGCTGCTAAGGCGATCGGTCAAGATGCTGCCATTCCCAAGAGCCCCTCACGCGGCGTTGAAACCTTCTTCGATGGCGTCAAGTTCGACCCCGAAAATCCAGAGACCTACCTCAACGGCCTGGCAATCAAGAAAGCATAGTTTCAGATGTCTGACGCGGGAACGGTTCAGTTTTGAATCGCTGCGATCGTTCCCTTTCCCATTCTTTTTCCATGATCTCCTGAAACCTAGACCTGTCTTTCACGATTCTGTAAGGGCGTTTTGCAAAATGCTCCTACACGATCTGCGGTTCCTCTTCAGGAAATCTAAAACAGGAAATCTAGAATTACTTTTCCCGATCGTTCACGACCCTATCCCCCTTATCGTTTCTTTTTCTACCACTCCTCATGGCAGTTATTACCAATCGCTCCCGAAATTCGCTTGCAGCCCAGCTTCCCTCGCGAATCGCTCAATTTTTCAAGCGGGCAATTCCGACCGTGATTGCGATCGCTGTATTTCTAACCGTCTGGCAAGTTCTTTGTTCTGGAGCGGATGCAACGCTGCCTAGCCCGACCAAAGTGCTGCAAGAAACCTGGGACCCGCTGATTATCGATCCGTTCTTTCAGGGCGACGGCACAGACCAGGGCTTGTTCTGGCAGCTTGCGGCAAGTTTAAAGCGGGTGGCGGTAGGCTATACCCTGGCAGCAGCAGCGGGAATTGGTTTAGGAATTGTGATCGGCGTTAGCCTGTTCATGTTTCGCGCCCTTGACCCCATCTTTCAGGTGTTGCGAACGATTCCCCCCCTGGCATGGCTGCCGATTTCTCTGGCGGCGTTCCGCGATTCCCAACCTGCTGCCATTTTCGTGATTTTTATTACTGCGATCTGGCCCATCATCATCAATACGGCAGTGGGGGTTCGCAATATTCCCCAGGACTATAACAACGTGGCAAAGGTGCTTCAGTTATCGCGCATCGAGTATTTCTTTAACGTCCTGCTGCCTGCGGCTCTCCCCTACATCTTTACTGGACTACGGATTGCGGTCGGTCTATCGTGGCTGGCGATTATTGCAGCAGAAATGCTCACAGGCGGCGTCGGCATCGGCTTCTTTATCTGGGATGCGTACAACAGCGGCAGCTTGAGCGAAGTAATCTTGGCAGTCTTTTACGTGGGTCTGGTGGGTCTATTACTCGATCGCCTGATTAGCTTTATCGGTCATCGCATCGTCCCCGACGAACAAAACTAACCCCTTATTTCTCGCTCCCCGTATCTCCCCACCCATCCACTCCTTCACTCCTCAACCTGCCATGTCTTCTTTTGTTCACATCGACCATATCGATCAAGTCTTTCCGCTTCCCGGCGGCGGTGAATATATCGCCCTCAAAAACATCAACCTGCAAATCAAAAAAGGTGAATTTGTGACGCTGCTCGGGCATTCCGGCTGCGGTAAATCGACCCTGCTTAACATTGTTGCCGGGCTCGCAAAACCTGCGGCAGGTGGCGTGGTTCTGGAAGGGCGACAAGTGACAAAACCCGGACCCGATCGCATGGTGGTGTTTCAAAACTATTCGCTGCTGCCCTGGCTCACGGTGCGTCAAAACATTGCCCTGGCAGTGAATCGAGTGCTGCGCGACAAACCGGAATCAGAGCGACAGGCGATCGTTGAAGAACACATTGACCTAGTGCATTTGCGTCATGCGGCAGACAAGCGACCCGGACAGCTTTCCGGTGGCATGAAACAGCGCGTGGCAATTGCTCGTGCTTTGGCGCTGCGCCCGAAGGTGCTGCTGCTGGATGAGCCGTTTGGTGCGCTCGATGCCCTCACCCGAAGCGGATTGCAAGATCAGCTCATGCAAATTGCTCAGCAAAACGAGTTGACCTGCATTATGGTGACCCACGATGTCGAAGAAGCCCTGCTGCTGTCCGATCGCATTGTGATGCTCACTAACGGCCCCGAATCCCATATCGGACAAATTCTAGAAGTGCCGTTTGAGCGTCCGCGTGAACGATTGGCAGTCCTGGGGCATCCCAGCTTTTATGGTCTGCGAAACGAAGTCAATTATTTCCTGAACCAGCAGAAGCGAGCAAAGCAGCGTCAGGTGATTCCGGTGATTGCAGGCAACGGGCTGGAAAAAATCAACCTGGAAATTGGCTTTATTCCCCTGACAGACTGTGCGCCGCTGGCAGTGGCAAAAGAAAAGGGCTTCTTCCAAATGCACGGACTGGAGCAAGTCACTCTGTCGCGTGAACCGGGCTGGAAAGCGATCGCCGATGGCATCATGAGCGGTCGTCTGGATGCGGCGCAAATGGTCGCGGGTATGCCGCTCGCCCTTAGTTTGGGGATGAAAGGAATGCAGCCCACGCCCATCGTCACGGGAATGGTGCTGAGCCGCAACGGAAACGCGATTACCCTCAGCAAGCGGTTTTACAACGAAGGTGTGCGATCGCTAGCAGATCTGAAAGCGGCAATCGATCGCAACCGGGACAAAGTGCTGACGCTGGCAGTGGTTCACCCGGCATCAATGCACAACCTGATGCTGCGACACTGGCTGGCTTCGGGCGGCATTGATCCCAACCAGGACGTGAATATTGTGATGATTCCGCCGGCTCAGATGGTGAGCGCGCTAAAGACCGGGGCGATCGACGGCTATTGTGCAGGCGAACCCTGGAACTCGCGAGCGGTGCAGGAAGGCTTGGGCTTTGTAATTGCCACTGACCTTGATATCTGGTCGGGACACCTGGAAAAGGTGCTGGGTGTGCGCGAAGACTGGGCAAATCGCTATCCGCAAACCCATATTGCGCTGGTCAAGGCACTGCTCGAAGCCTGCGAATACTGCGACGATCGCCGCAACCGCGAAGAAATTGCCGAAATCCTTGCCCGTCCTGAATACATTGGCGTATCGGTCGATTACATTCGTCCGGGTCTGGTGACGCCCTACGATCGCGGCATGGGCGAAGCTCCCAGCTCTTTGCTGCGCTACAACCAGTTTTACGTTGATCGGACAAATTGTCCCTACCGGGTCGAAGGACTGTGGGTCATGACGCAGTTGGCACGCTGGGGAATTACTCCTTTCCCGCGCAACTGGGTAGACGTGCTAGAGCGGACGCGTCGCGTAGATGTATTCGGCGCAGCAGCACGGGATCTCGGAATGCTTGATATTGAACCTAATCGCCGTCCGGTCACGCTTTCTGATGGCACAGTGTTTAATCCCGATGACCCGATCGGCTATCTCAATAGTCTGACGATCAAGCAGAACATTCGGATCGAAGAAGTCAACCTGGATCAAGTCCCTGTTACTCCGTAACTTCTTTCATCTTGCTTGCGGGCTAGCTTCCTGCTTCCCCAGTTCAAACAGTAATTCGACGCTCCGCCCAGCTAATTAAGCTGCACAGCGCATTATTTGCTCTTTCCTGACACCCCCCTATGCAAACTCTCAACTCCAAGAATCTCGAAATCACACCGCCCTCGGTTCAAGAACCGTTTCTGACAATTGAAAACGTCTCGAAGTCCTATCCTACCCAGGACGGTGAACCTTATCTGGTGCTGAAAGATGTGAATCTGACGGTGCGGGAAGGCGAGTTTATCTGCGTCATCGGTCACTCTGGCTGCGGTAAATCGACGCTGCTCAATATGGTGGCAGGCTTTAATCAGCCCACCGAAGGCGAAATCCGGCTGCAACAAAATCGCATCACCAAGCCTGGACCCGATCGGATGGTGGTGTTTCAAAACTATTCGCTGCTGCCCTGGAAGACCGCATTCGAGAATATCTATCTGGGCATTAACTCGGTGTGGCGCAAAAAGCCCAAAGCCGAGAAAGAAGCGATCGCCCGCGATCACCTGAATATGGTGGGCTTGGGCGAAGCCGCAGACAAAAAGCCAAAAGCCTTGTCCGGCGGCATGAAGCAGCGCGTCAGTATTGCCCGTGCTCTGGCACTGCGTCCCCAAGTGTTGATTCTGGATGAGCCGTTTGGCGCACTCGACCCGATTACCCGCGAAGAACTCCAGGACGAACTGCTGAAGATCTGGACGGAACACCGCACCACGGTTCTCATGATTACCCACGATATTGACGAAGCTCTGCTGCTTGCCGATCGCGTCGTGATGATGACCAACGGACCCGCTGCGACGATCGGCGAAATTCTGGAAGTGCCTTTTGCCCGTCCGCGCAACCGAGTCCAGGTGATCGAAGACCCGCGCTACTACGATCTGCGGGCTCAGGCGATGGAATTTCTCTACCGCCGCTATGCTCACCTCGACTAGCTGTAGGGTGGGCACTGCCCACCAATTTCTGTCCTTGCTTGCTACCAATCCTGATGTAAGGACGGTTCGCGAACTGCCCTTATGAAATCTGCGGTTCTTCCTCCGCGAACTGAGATTATTCGTCCAGAACTCCCTGCCGCCTTCCCCATGTCTACCCCGATCAAAACCCTCTGCCCCTACTGCGGCGTAGGCTGCGGTCTCGAGGTTGTCTCTAGCGAAGCCTCCCAGCCGTCTGCCCCTGCTTCTACCTACAAAGTCCGGGGCGATCGATCCCATCCTTCAAGTCAGGGCATGGTGTGTGTCAAAGGCGCGACCGTTATGGAGGCGATCGACCGCGATCGGTTGCTGTATCCTCTGTGGCGCGAATCGCTGGATCAGGAATTTCGGCGGATTAGCTGGGAAGAGGCATTTCAAAAGATTGTCGATCGGATTCAGACCATCCAGCAAACCCAGGGCAAGGATGCGATCTGTGTGTATGGCTCCGGGCAGTTTCTCACGGAGGACTACTACACGGCGCAAAAGCTGGTGAAAGGCTGTCTTGGCACGAATAACTTTGATGCCAATTCGCGGCTTTGTATGTCGTCAGCGGTGGCGGGTTATCTACAAAGTCTGGGTTCCGATGGTCCGCCCTGCTGCTACGACGATCTAGAGCTGACGGACTGCGCTTTTATCGTGGGCAGCAATGCCGCCGAGTGTCACCCAATCGCCTTTAATCGGTTCCGCAAACACCACAAACGCAATCCAAACGTTAAACTCATTGTCGTTGATCCCCGCTGCACAGAAACTGCCGAAGCTGCCGATCTGCACCTGCCCATTCGACCGGGAACAGATATCGATTTGTTTAACGGCATGGCGCATTTGCTGAAGCAGTGGGGCTATGATCAGCCGGAATTCATCGCTCAGCATACGGCTGGTTTTGCGGCATTCGAGGAAGTGATGCAGCACTATTCGCCGCAGGTCACTGCCGAGCGCTGTGGCATCTCGGTCGAGCAACTAGAGCAGGCGGCTCGGATGTGGGGCGAGTCCAATCGCGTCCTGTCGCTCTGGTCGATGGGCATGAACCAGTCTAGCGAAGGCACGGCGAAAGTTCGCAGCCTGATTAATCTGCATTTGCTCACCGGACAAATTGGCAAACCTGGAGCCGGACCCTTTTCGCTCACTGGGCAGCCCAACGCAATGGGCGGACGCGAAGCAGGCGGACTGTCTCATTTGTTGCCGGGCTATCGCTTTGTGATGAGCGATCGACATCGGGCGGAAGTCGAGCAGGTCTGGAAATTGCCTGCCGGGAGCATTTCACCTCACCCCGGACGCACGGTTTGGGACATGATCACCGGGCTGGAAACCGGCGAGGTGGGTTTAGTCTGGATTGCTGCGACCAATCCGGTCGTCAGTCTACCCGATTTGGAACGGGCTAAGTTTGCCTTGCGTCGATCGCCCTTCACGATTTATCAAGAGGCATATTACCCCACTGAAACCGCCGCCTATGCTCACCTGCTGCTGCCTGCCTGCCAATGGAGCGAAAAAACAGGCACCATGACCAACTCCGAGCGGCGGGTTACTCTATGTTCAGCCTTTCGTTCTGCTCCCGGTGAGGCAAAGCCCGACTGGGAAATTTTTACAGAAGTGGGGCGGCGGCTCGGCTTTAAGGAGCAGTTTGCGTTTGAATCGGCGGCTGACGTTCACGCAGAATTTGTACGGCTTACCCGAAATCGCGTGTGTGACATGACGGGCATTAGCCACGATCGCCTGCAAACTGAAGGACCGCTTCAGTGGCCCTTGGCTGAGGGACAGTTGGTTTCAACGCCGCGACTCTATCACGATTTACGCTTCCCCACCCCCGACGGACGCGCCCGCTTCGGAGCATCCTATTCGCGAGGTTTAGCAGAACCACCCGACGAAAATTTTCCTTACGTGCTGACCACCGGCAGGCTCTACGGTCACTGGCATACCCAGACCCGCACCGGACGCATCGAAAAAATCCGTCAGATGCACCCTGCGCCGTTTATTGAAATCCACCCCCGCGACGCGGCTCAACTCGAAGTGAATGACGGTGAATGGGTCGAAGTTCGATCGCGCCGAGGCATGGCTCGTTTTCCCGCTAAAGTGACCAAGGCGATCGCCCCAAGAACGCTGTTTGTGCCAATGCACTGGGGCGAACTCTGGGCAGACCAAGCCGAAGCAAATGCCCTTACTCACCCAACTGCCTGCCCCGACTCAAAACAGCCGGAGCTAAAAGCCTGCGCCGTGCAGCTTATTCCCATTCGCCAAGCCGAATCTTTGCATCCATTAGAAGCAGCTACAGATCTTCTTTCCGCAACATCACCTCTGACTCCTTCCCCATTGCCCAGTGTTCACTAATCACTAATATTGATTGTCATTTGCGGCATACCGGGGAAGGAGGTTCAGGGAAATTACAGTTCCCTTAACTTCGCGTCAGATACAAATCGGTTTTGCCCTAATAGGATGAGCTATTAGAGGTTCTGTAATTTCAACTAATTTTAAGTATCAATTACACAAGAAAGTTCTGTTTTTTTCATCGAATTTTTGTTGACTCTAGGCTTAGGTTTATTCTTTCTAGCTATTAATGTCCCTAAACTAAACGGTAGGCAGAATAACAAGTTGCCTAGCCGAATGGATTAAAACATCTGTTTTTACAGATCTGCTTGAGTGCCCTCATTCCTTTGCCTTTATTCCTCTGATTGTTGAAGTCGTAAGTCAGGTGTTTACCCGCCCCAGAACCCTGAACTTTGGCTCAAATCTACGCATACAACTTGTAAAATTTGGAGATATTCGGTATGGCAATTGCTATCAAACAAATTTTGTTAGGGGCGGCTGTATGCCTAAGTGCAGGGGCAATTGTTAGCCCCTCTAACGCTGCAACGTTGACTCCGAGAAATATCATTTTCGACACATCTAACTACAGGACTTATACAGGTGGCTCTAACGGGATTTTTTCTAGCAATCATGCTGGTGCTGCCATCGCAGCCCTACAGGACAGCAACCCCACTTCTAACGTAGAGCTATGGGCTTCCACTGAAAATCCCACTGCTAATGTTGGTTTCAGCAGCACACTGGGCAAATACAATGTCACCGTTCAAAGCGTTACAGCAGCCGACTGGGCAGTATTTGGGAATCAGTGGCTCACTGATTTTCTTGCATCGAGTGCTCAAATCACCCAGATGTGGTCAATGCTAACCTTGTCTCAACAACGAGATGCCCGGTCTTCTCTGCTCTCATTGGGTTTGCCTAGTTCTGGCGATCCAAATGTAGGATCGCTCACCCTGGATAGTCTGACAGGGCAGTTGAAGCTAGACCTGATTGGGCATCTAGACCTGAGACCACGAATTTTGGCAAGGCAATACAGCACGGGGAACACTACCTGGGACAATATTTTGCTTAGGTTTGCCGGCAGAACCCAAAGTGCTATCCAGGCTAGTGAAATTGCGAAGGTGACGATCGGTAAGGATACGTACTACGCCTACAGCTTCAATGCAACTTCAACCGGAGTCTCTACCAATGACGGCAGCGAGTCCTACACAGGTCGCTACACCTGGACAAAGACCTTAGCTCCTTCCCCCAAATCGACCCCAGAACCTTCTGTAATTGGATCGCTGATCGTTGCGGGTGGTCTTGTTGCCTCACGTAAGCTGAAGACTGCCGCATAGGTAAACGGCAATAGCCTACATCTCGCTCAAAACAGGTTGAAACATGGGTTGTGAGAAATGCACCATCGAGGTACGTTTTTCGCAACCCATTCGTTTTTGATTCCTACTCTACGCAGTCACCTCAGACGGGGAACTGTTTCGCACGGTTGTATCTGGCAGTCCACCCTGCATTCGGCTGAAATAGCCTAGCAAGTTTTCAAGCTGCTGATCGGGTTTGAGAATACCCAACCCGCGCACCGTCACTTTGCCGGGAGTGTAGACAAAGCGGGTTTGCAGGTGGGCAGGCAGATTTTCGCGCAGCAGATTCCAGGCGGGTTCCTCCATTGGGGTTTCCAGGACGACGTGCTGTTTGCCTTCGGGTTTGATGCGGCTAAAGCCGAGCGATTTTGCTACCTGTTTCAGTTCCATTACTTTGAGGAGCTGCTGGGCGGCGGAGGGAATGGCTCCGTAGCGATCGACCCAATCCGCTCCGATTCTTTGCAGTTCCAGCGGAGACTGGGCGGCTGCCACCATGCGGTAGGCACTCATTTTTTGATCGAGATCGGCGATGTAGTCAGCGGGAATGAATGCCGTGATGTTGAGATCAATTTGGGTATCGTCGACCTGCGGGATTTCCTGACCGCGAATTTCTTTGATTGCTTCTTCCAGCATTTCCATATAAAGGTCAAAGCCGATCGCATCCATTTGTCCCGACTGCTCTGCGCCGAGCAGATTACCCACTCCCCGGATTTCCATATCGCGGACGGCAAGCTGATAGCCCGATCCGAGCTGGGTGAATTCCTGAATGGCGCGGAGTCGCTGTCTTGCGGTATCAGTGAGGGCAGACTGACGCGGATACAGCAGCCAAGCGTGTGCTTGAATTCCGGCGCGTCCCACCCGTCCCCGAAGCTGATAAAGCTGGGACAAACCGAACTTTTGCGCGTCTTCGATCACGATCGTATTCACACGCGGAATATCCAGTCCAGACTCGATGATTGTGGTACAGACCAGAATGTCGGCTTCGGCGTTGTTGAACGTCACCATCATCGCTTCCAGTTCGCCTTCCTGCATTTGACCGTGGGCGATCGCAATTCGCACCGAGGGAATCATTTCCCGCAGTTTGCCTGCCACTTCTTCGATGCCTTCTACCCGCGGAACGACATAGAAAACCTGACCCCCACGATCGAGTTCCTGCCGAATGGCAGTTCGTACGACTTCAGGATCGTATGCCGCAAGGTGAGTTTTGATCGGGCGACGAGAAGGGGGCGGCGTGGTAATCAAGCTCATTTCGCGCACGCCAGAAAGAGCCATGTACAGAGTACGCGGAATCGGAGTCGCGCTCAGCGTCAGCACATCGACCTGAGTTTTGAGGGATTTGATTTTCTCTTTCTGGTTGACGCCAAATCGCTGTTCTTCATCCACCACGAGCAAGCCCAGCTCCTTGAACTGAATGCCTTTGCCCAAAAGCTGATGCGTTCCTACCACAACATCAATTTCCCCAGTCGTGAGCCGCTGCTGAATCCCCTTGCGTTCTTCGGGACTACGGAAGCGGTTGAGCAAGCCCACCTGGATTGGGTAGGGAGCGAAGCGTTCCTTGAGCGTGTGGTAATGCTGCTGCGTCAGGATGGTGGTGGGGGCGAGAAGGGCGACCTGCTTTCCGGCAGTGACCGCCTTGAAGATGGCGCGGATTGCCACTTCAGTTTTGCCAAAGCCGACATCGCCGCAGACCAATCGATCCATCGGGCGATCGCTTTCCATATCGCGCTTGACATCCTGGGTTGCCTTAAGCTGATCGGGCGTGGGCTGATAAGGAAACGACTCTTCCAGTTCTTCCTGCCAGGGCGTGTCGATCGGATAAGTGAATCCCTGCTGCTGGGCGCGCTGGGCATAAAGCTGGAGCAGATCGACAGCCACTTTTCTGACGGCTTTTCTGACCTTGCTCTTGGTCTTTTCCCAGGCTTTGCCCGACATTTTATTCAGTTCAGGAGCCTGATCTCCCGCTGTCCGATAGCGTGACAGAGCGCTGAGCTGGTCGGCAGCGATTCTTAGCAAGCCGTCTGCATATTGCAGCACCAAATACTCGCGGGTTTCACTATTGATCGTCAGGCTTTCCAGCTTTAAAAAGCGACCGACCCCATGATTGCGGTGAACGACATAATCGCCCAGCTGAAGCTTATTCGGGTCTACCTGCTTGGAAGCTGCCTGTCTGCGCTTGCGGATGTAGGTCGGCGTGGTAAGGCTCTGCTGTCCAAAAAACTCGCGATCGGTGACAACTACAAGGCGAAATGTCGGCAGAATAAAGCCTTCCAGCTCCGCCAGACCGGAATACTTGACGGCAACCGGAGTGCGCTGCGTTTGAAGCTTGTCGATCGCCAGAAAATCCCTTGGATTCGGAACAAACTGCGCCGGACAGTCGTGCTCCTGCAACAACGCCACCGATCGCGACGGCTGCGCCGACACCAGCCACACGGCAAACCCCCGATCGCGTTCTTGCCGAATCGTTTCTGCTAGCCTGCCAAACTGATGCGGAATTGCCGGAACCGGCCGACTCGCCAGATTCAGCGTTGAGGATGCCCCGTCTTCTGCCAGTTCGGTCAGGTGCAGGCGATCGAAGGATTCCAGTAACACCAGTGAATCTTCAAACGATCGGTGGATTTTGGGCAGTTCATATTCTGCCTCTTCCTTAGAATTGACTTCGCGCCACAGTTCCTCGGCGTGTTCGTACCAGCGATCGCTGTGTGCCCGACACAAATCCGGCTCATCGATGCCAATCAGCGTATCGGGCGGCAGATAATCAATCAGCGAAGCAGGCTGATCGAATGCGACTCCCAGAAAGCGACGAATTCCTTCGGGAGCCTGTCCCTGCTCTAGCCGCTCCAGTTCTTCTACCGATAGAAAGGGCGCGATGTGGGTCAGTTTGTTCGAGGTGGAGTTGCCAATCTCCAGTGCGCCCAGAATTATCGGTGTGAAATTGGTTGCGGTGAGCAAGAGGCGATCGGTGCCCTCAAGGGATCGCTGTGTGGCGGGGTCAAATTCGCGGATTTGATCGAGTTCGTCGCCGAATAGTTCCAGGCGCACGGGCAACTCTGCCGCCACCGGAAAGATATCAATAATGTCTCCGCGACGGCTCCACTGTCCCTCAGTTTCTACCAGCGAAACTCGCTCATAGCCCAGTTCTGCGACCTGTTGGCTGAAATCTTCCAGGCTCAGATCCATGCCCTTCATCAGCGTCAGGCAATAGGGACGGAAAGCTTCTACAGGGGGAAGATGGGGTTGTAAAGCACGTTCAGTAGTGACGATCGCTACCGGGGGATGCTGTTTCCCAGACTGCATCTGCTCCTGCAAATCGGCAAGCACCTGGAGCTGACCCCAGAGCATTTCGGCTTCCGGGTCAAATGGGTCATAGGGAGCCGCCTCCGAGGTGGGATAAAAATAAACCGACTTCCAGCCCATCGCCTCAAGCTGCGCCGCCCAGCGTCCTGCCTCTTCCAATGTTCCGGCAATCATAACAAGACTGCGATTCTGCGCTTGTGCCAGAGCCGAGGACACCAAGCCTTTCGGCAGGCGTGAAATCCCACTGAGGCGAACGAGGTGCTGCTGGTCGAGCTTGGTCAACAGGTCAGCGGTGAGGGGCGATCGTCCGAGGGCGCGGGTAATAGAAGAGAATGCCATAGCAGGTCGGTGAAAGCGGATGGGTGCAAGAAGAGCGGAGCAGAAAATCGAATCGACAGGTGCAGTTTCGATCTCTACTATTGTAGAAGTCTGTAGAAGTCTGGATAGGCGAAGGCTGAGAGATTCTCCTAGCTTCTCTCCGACGGTACAAATTCTGTCCTCGATTTATGCCTTCGATTCATGCCCTCGATCTGAGAATGGTAAGTTTTATCTATTACAGTACGCTTTGCGATCGGAAAATTTGCTTCTAAGAAAATTTTTGATGAGTTGGAAATCTCTTGCGTTGTCCCCTAAATCCGCTAATTTTGGAAGACTTGGAGACCGGAGGAAGTTTTAGATTTTGTATCTCCCAGAGAACTCGTTACCCTACCTTGATCCAAACTGTGCAAGCATTCTCATCCCCCGATAAACGATCGGTTACGCTGCGCTAACACATCCTACGATTCCCGTTCCCCTTCTTCCCATTCCCTCATCGCTTCACCCACTTGCCCCGCCACTCATCCACCCCTCCTTCCCCGAAACAATGCTGCTCGAAGTCCTGACCATCCTCCTGCTTATACTGGCAAACGGCGTTTTTGCGATGTCAGAAATGGCGATCGTTTCTGCTCGTCGTGCCCGCTTGCAGGAACTTGCTGAACAGGGCGATCGACAGGCGCGGGCGGCGTTGGCTCTCGCAAATTCACCGAATCGCTTTTTATCCACGGTGCAGGTCGGCATTACCCTGATCGGAATTCTAGCGGGTGCATTTGGAGGAGCAACGCTATCGCGCAGTTTTGCCGGATACATCGCACAAATTCCTGGCGTCGGGCAATACAGCGAGGCGATCGCCTTTGGGCTGGTGGTGATGGTGATTACCTACCTGTCGTTGATTGTGGGCGAACTGGTTCCAAAACGGCTGGCACTGCATAGCCCCGAAAAGATTGCCTCCTCGATCGCCCAGCCGATGCAGTGGGTAGCAAAACTCGCTTCGCCGATCGTCACCCTGCTCACAAGTTCAACTGAATTGGTGCTGCGGCTACTGCGGGTCAACCCTAATGAAGGCGAGCCGCTCGTCACTGAAGAAGAAATTAAAGTGCTGCTGCGGCAGGGGGCACAAGCAGGCACGTTTGAAGCCTCTGAGCAAGACATGGTGGAGCGAGTGTTTAGCCTGGGCGATCGGCAGGTGAGTGCGATCATGACGCCGCGCCTGGATATCATCTGGCTGGATATGAATGACTCTTATGAGATCAATCGCCGCAAGATGATAGAGAGCCACCACAATCGCTTCCCCGTTTGCCTGGACTCGCTCGACAACGTGCTGGGCGTGGTCTACGTCACAGATATTTTGAATCGCAGTCTCTCCAATCACCCGATCGACTTTACTGCCCTGCTGCGTCCGCCCCTATTTGTGCCCGAAAGCACCCGCGCTCCCCGCGTCCTGGAACTATTTAAGCAGCTCGGAACTCACATCGCTTTTGTGGTAGACGAATACGGCATCACCCAGGGCATTGTCACCCTGAATGACGTCATGGAAATCATCATTGGCGATATTCCCTTTGCCGATCAGCCCCAGGAAGCCGAATTCATTCAGCGCGAAGACGGTTCCTGGCTCATTGATGGAATGCTACCCATCCACGAACTGAAGGAACTGTTTGAAATCAACGAGCTGCCCGGAGAAGATCGTGGCAACTACCAAACGATGGGCGGCTTTATCATCACCCAACTCGGACACATCCCCAAATCATCCGATCATTTTGAGTGGGAAGGCTTCCGGTTTGAAGTGATGGATATGGACGGAAACCGGGTGGATAAGGTGCTAGTGATACCGCCGGGGAAAGTGGGCGAGCCAGGAGCAGGAGGTGAGTAAGGGACGACCTACCCTTCCTGCCCTCTCACTTTGCCGTAATGGGCTTGAAACCATTTATAGGTTTGCTCAATGCCTTCCTTAAGGGAAGTCTTGGGCTGCCAGCCAAGCTGCTGTAAGCGAGTGGTGTCCAGCAATTTACGAGGCGTGCCGTCGGGTTTGGTACTGTCGAATTGCAGTTCGCCTCTATAGCCGACGATCGCTTGAATCGTCATTGCCAGTTCCCGGATTGAGACTTCTTCACTAGTACCGACGTTGATAAAGTCCTGCTCGTCATAGTGCTGCATCAGAAACAGCAGAGCATCGGCCAGATCATCAACAAACAGAAACTCGCGCAGGGCAGTTCCCGTGCCCCAGATTTCGACAGCGGGAGCATGGTTGAGCTTGGCTTCGTGAAATTTGCGAATCAGGGCAGGCAAAACGTGGGAATTTGCCAGGTCAAAGTTATCGTTGATGCCGTAAAGGTTGGTGGGCATAGCGGAGATAAAGTTAGCTCCGTACTGACGGCAGTAGTTTTCGCAGAGCTTCAGTCCGGCAATTTTGGCGATCGCATACGGTTCATTCGTCGGCTCCAGGAAGCCGGTCAGCAGATAGTCTTCGCGCATCGGCTGGGGGCAGAGTTTGGGATAAATGCAGGACGACCCCAGAAACAATAATTTCTTCACGCCTGACTGGTAAGCACTGTGAATCACGTTGGCTTCCAGCATCAGATTGTCATACAAAAACTCGGCGCGGTAGGTGTTATTTGCCCCAATGCCGCCCACCTTGGCAGCCGCCAGGAAAACGTATTCGGGACGCTCCTCCGCAAAAAAGGCTTCAACCTCGGTCTGTCGCCGCAAATCGAGTTCTCGACTTGTTTTCAGCAGCAGGTTGGTGAAGCCATTGGCTTGCAGCACCCGCACGATCGCACTTCCAACCAGTCCGTTGTGTCCGGCAACGTAGATTTTTGCGTCTTTATTCATCACATTCACGGCAGTTAGCGAGAGATTCACCTGGCAGTTTTCGTTCCAGTCAAAACTAACACAGCCTTTTATGCAAATCCGGAAATTGACCTGCATGTACTGACTGGGAAAGCCATGAACGGAAACTACAGCGCATCTCCAGAGTTCCCAGGGATTGCTGAAATCGCTCTTGGCTTATACCTAGATTTGATTGGCAATTGCCCCTGCCAGAGCTGCCGAAATGGCTCCCGTTGAGACCGTCAAAAACAGCCACCAAGCGGCAATCGTCGCTGCTTTTTGAGTCGCCTGAAGCTGCTCTTGGGTTTGTGTCTTGAGCGTGTCGGCAGTTGCTTGAAGGGTTTGCTGCACTTGCTCAATCTGCTGCATTGATCGATCGCGCAAATGATCGACCTGATCCACAACCGTTCGATTGAGATCTGCCATACCAGACTGATTCACCAGGCGATCGAGAGTTTGGCGAATGTGCAATGAGTCTATCCCGTCTTCGGGCAACAGGTCTTTTCCTCGCATCAGCGCCATTGCCAGCATCGCTAAACCTGTTCCGGCAGGAAGCTGATTGCCCACTTGCTGAAGCAGTTCGGGGAGTTGCTGCATTACCCGCTCAACGGCAGCATTGTCTGTGAAGGAGTTGGGAAGCTGTTCGGCTAGCGTCTTTAAAGCGGTCTCCGTAACCTGTTGAATCGCTGGATTGGATGCAGCAGAATGTTCACCAACACCGTTTCTTTCATTCTCTTCAATTCGATCCTCACGATCATCCTGATTCGATCGCCGGAATTCATTCCAGGTCTTCTCAATCTGATTCAAAATCTTTTCGCGCTGCTTTTCGCCCAGGTCTTCACGATCCATTAGCAAACGCATTGCTGTCGTTCGATCGACCTCAGGAATCAGGGCTAAATCAGGCAGGACAAATTGGGCAGCGTCCAGGATTTCTCGCAAGCGGCGATCGACTCGTTTCGCGGTCAGTCTATCCGTATGCTGAAGGAATTGAATAAGCTGCTGCTGAACGAGGGTCAGGGTCGAATCGGTTTTCGACAACTGCAAGGCTGTTTTTTCTTGAACAGTTTTTTCTTCCGCTTTTTCTTGAGCGGTTGGTTCTTGATAATGCAGTCCTGGAACCGCCGATTGCTCCGCAGTTTCCGCAAGCGTGAATCGTTGAAGCTCCGCTCGAATTAAAGACTGGAGCTGTTCTGGCTCAAAGGCTGCCTGAATTTCCTGACGAACCGTTGCCAGCATCTCAGTTTCGGTTACAGGGACGGGTTCCGCTGGGGTAAACAGCGCGCCGATCGGATGAATCAGTCGCCGAAATCCGCCCGTCGTGATGCTCAGCAGCGACCCAACAACAGAACTTACCGCCGTTGAGCTAAGCCAGATCAAAATCAGTAAATAGGCAGACCAGATCACAATCCCCTCGATCGCCCCAGTTATCGGACTTTGAGCCTGACTAAATCGCGCTGCTAAAAAACAGGCGGCAAACAAAACCGTATTCACCGTCAGCAAAACGCCAAAGCCTGCCCAAAATCCAAGCTGAACCCCAGAGGATTCCGCAGACGCTGGCTCACTCGCGATTTCTGGCTCTATGGCGTTGGATTCAGCAGAATTCAGTTCTAATTCCTGGCTGAGATCTTGCTCTAACTCCTGATGTGCAGCTCGATGAGCACTGGCTCGAATGGCTAAAACCGACATTCCGATCGCCACGCCTAAACTGGTCAGCAAAACCTGAAGCGCAAACGCGACCAGCAACCCAACAACGATCGCGGTTAAAAGCTGCGTCCAGACCGAACCGCCAAATAGGATTGTTTGACTGCCCTCAATCACGATCGCCACGCTCCACAGATCAAGCTTCCAGACCACCTTTCCATGCTAGCTAGTCTAAACGCGGGTGTCGTCTGGCAGAATGCAGATTTCAGCGTTCCTGATTCGCATTGCCGCCTTCTGACCACCACCCTGTAAAATAAAAAACGGTCAATCGGCAGGTTTGGGGTAGGTTCAGCATGGTTTCAATTTCAGACTGCATGGAGAAATTACGCGATCGAGGCGAATGTGCGCTGATTCCCTTTATTACCGCAGGCGATCCCGACCTGGACACCACCGCAAAAGCACTGCAAATTCTCGATCGCAGCGGAGCCGACTTGATTGAACTAGGCGTTCCTTACTCTGACCCGCTTGCTGATGGTCCTGTCATCCAGGCGGCAGCAACTCGTGCCCTGGCAAACGGAGTCCGGCTAGAGCAAGTGCTGGAGATGCTCAAAACTGTGCGTCCTCAGCTTCGGGCACCGATCGTCCTGTTTACCTACTACAACCCAATTTTGAATCGCGGCATTGCCAACTTCATGCATCAAGCAGCAGCGGCAGGCGCAAATGGACTGGTGATTCCCGATTTGCCGCTCGAAGAAGTCGATGAAGTCTTAAAAGCCGCCGCTGATGCCGGAATCGAAGTCACTTTGCTGGTCGCCCCCACCACGCCCAAAGACCGGATTGCCACGATCGCGGATCGCTGCCAGGGCTTTCTTTATCTGGTTAGCGTCACCGGCGTCACTGGAGTTCGCACCACAATCGAATCCCGGGTGCAGGAACTCTTAACCCAGCTTCGTGAAGTCACCGATAAGCCGATCGGAGTCGGGTTTGGCATCTCCCAGCCCGAACATGCCCGCCAGGTCATGGAATGGGGCGCAGATGCCGTGATCGTCGGCAGTGCCTTTGTCAAGCGCCTCAGCGAAGGCTCCCCCAAACAGGGTTTACAGGCGATCGAATCTTTTTGCCGCAGCTTAAAGCAAGTCATTAAAAATCGAGACTGATATTCTGTATCCTCATGCGGTAGAAATGGTGTTCGATCTCCCGATTCCCTCATCCCCTACCCATCCACCTTCAACAAAACCGATCGCCCCTTGCACGAGAGCAGTAAAATAGATCGGTCGCATTCTCCACAAAGCCTTGATAGAACGGTACACCCTGCCCGAAATGGGCGAAATTTGGACAGAAACCTACAAGCTCAAAACCTGGCTTCAGGTTGAAATCGCCGCCTGTGAAGCGCAGGCAGAGCTAGGCTACATTCCGGCAGAGGCAGTCGAGACGATCAAGGCAAAGGCAAATTTTGACCCAAAGCGCGTCCTCGAAATCGAAGCTGAGGTCAAGCATGACGTGATCGCCTTCCTGACGAACGTGAATGAATATGTTGGCGACGCAGGACGCTATATTCACCTGGGCATGACCAGTTCGGACGTGCTGGATACTGCACTTGCGCTTCAGTTGGTTGCCAGTTTGCAGATTATTCAGTGCCGCGTCGAGGATTTAATTCAGGCGATTCGCTATCAGGCACAGCAGCATCGCGATACGGTGATGATCGGTCGATCGCACGGCATTCATGCTGAACCGATTACGTTTGGCTTTAAGCTAGCGGGCTGGCTGGCAGAAATGCTGCGGCATCGCGATCGCCTCTCACAGCTTTATCCTCGGATAGCAGTAGGCAAAATTTCGGGCGCGGTCGGAACCTACGCCAACGTTGACCCGCAGGTAGAGGCGATCGCCTGTCAGAAACTTGGCCTGGAGCCTGATCCCGCTTCGACCCAGGTCGTTTCCCGCGATCGTCATGCGGAGTTTGTGCAGGTGCTGGCGCTGGTTGCCGCGTCGATCGAGCGATTTTCTGTTGAGATTCGCAACCTTCAGCGCACCGATGTGCTGGAAGTGGAAGAGTTTTTCTCAAAGGGACAGAAAGGCTCTTCTGCCATGCCCCACAAGCGCAACCCGATTCGATCGGAGCGGTTGACCGGAATGGCACGCATTATTCGGGGTCACGCTGTTGCCGCGCTGGAAAACGTCGCCCTCTGGCACGAGCGAGATATCTCTCACAGTTCGGTGGAGCGGGTGATGCTGCCCGACTGCTGCACTCTGATGCACTTTATGCTCATGGAAACGATCGATCTGGTGAAAAATCTGCTGGTCTACCCGGAGAATATGCAGCGCAACATGAACCGCTATGGCGGCGTAGTGTTTAGCCAGCGAGTTTTGCTTAAGCTGGTCGAAAAAGGCTTAAACCGGGAAGCTGCTTATGCGATCGTCCAGTCCTGCGCCCATACGGCCTGGAACACCGAAACCGGAAACTTTCATGCCGTGATTGCCCAGGATTCGCGGGTGACAGAGCATCTCTCGCCGGAAGAAATCGAGGAATGCTTTAATCCGCAGCACCATCTGCAAAACCTGAACACGGTCTATCAGCGATTGAATATTTAAATCGGGTGGTAAAAGTAGGGCAGTAAAAGTGGGGCAGTCATAAAGGTAAGGGCGGTTTGCAAGCCGTCCCTATAGGGGCTATCACACTGCTCCATTTTTTTGATTCAACTACTCACAACTCGATTGCGTCCCAGCGATTTAGCGCGAAGCAGGCGATCGTCTGCCCGTTGCAGCAGGCTAAGGCCTTTCGGATCATCTTCCGAATCCAGCGTAGCAGCTCCAATACTGACGGTGATCGTTAGATCCAGCGTGTCGTCGATCGCAAAGGGCTGAGCGTTGATGATTTGACAGATTCGGTTTGCAATCATGTCAGCTTCTTGGGCGCCCGTTTCGCTGAGGATAATCACAAATTCTTCGCCGCCATAGCGGAAGGGCGTATCGTAAAACCGCAGATTGTGCCGCAGCCGTGCTGCCAGGACTTTTAGAGCACGATCGCCAATTAAATGTCCATAGGTGTCGTTGATCGACTTGAAAAAATCTACATCCAGCATGATCAGGCTAATTAGCCCTCGGCGTTCGCGGGCGTTCTGGATCTGGCGCGGCAATTCCCATTCAAAAGCGCGGCGATTGTTCAGTTCCGTCAGCGGGTCGAGTAGGGCGATCGCCGACAGCACATCGTTAGCCCGAATTAGCTCTCGATAGTTTCGCACTTGCCGCAGTCCAACCTGAATTTGTGCCGTAATTAAAGAACGCCATCCGGCTTGCTGAGAAGTTTCCCGATTGAGCGGAATGTTCAGGTAAGCATCTGCTCCTGCGGCTAACGCTTCGGCTTGTTTTTTAGCGTAATGAACTGCCGCCTCGCCGTCAGCAGAATCGATCGTCATCTGGGAGACTGCATCAGAGCTATCCTCCAGCACAAAGCAATAAATCCAGGCAAGACGACTTTGCGATTTGAGCTGTTCACAGAGGGAAAGGCTTCCTGGCTGTCCGGCTTGGATTACGAGCAGATCGGGCTGCTGCGCCTGGATAAGCGGAAGTGCCTCCTGAGGATTTGGAGCAACTTCGATCGCAAACGCATTCAGCTCAGAAAGGAGACGAAGCAAGGCAAGTCGGAAAGCATCACTCCCAATTAAAAGTATTGAAGCGTCCATCCCTGAATCACGCGAAAACGCTAAAAAGTTTGGTAGGATGATGCACCCGTAACCTCCTAAATTCATACTGCACCACATTCCTCAGGTACGAATCCGGCTGCTGAAAACCCAAAATCTGATGCTTATTCCTGTTCCCAGCTTACTCCGGCTGAATCAGTGATACATTCGAGATTTTGCTAATTTCGAGGATTAACAAATCTTCATCCGGCTCGTTGAACCGCTCCAAACAAATGTTGAATCAACTGAATCAACGGGCGAGTGCCAGGAATGGAAAACTTTGCTGCTCAAGTTTTGCGAATGGGTTTTGCCCAATCAGCCGAACGGTATAGCTGAATGAGTCCAGCCGAATCATGTCACCGAATTGGTTTTGCCGAATTGGTTTTGCCGAATCGGGCAGGATGAATAAGAATAGAGATCTTGAAGTCTACACCACGGCGGTCGAAAGTCCATGTCCACTCCTCTTAGCGGCGCACAAATTCGGCAAACGTTTCTTAATTTTTATCAGGAGCGCGGACACCAGATCCTGCCCAGTGCCTCCCTGGTTCCAGAAGACCCGACTGTGCTGCTGACGATCGCCGGAATGCTGCCGTTTAAGCCCATTTTCCTGGGACAGCGCACCGCTGAGTTTCTCCGCGCCACCACGTCGCAAAAATGTATTCGCACCAACGATATTGAGAACGTGGGACGCACCGCCCGCCACCACACTTTCTTTGAGATGCTAGGCAACTTCAGCTTTGGCGACTACTTCAAGGAAAAGGCGATCGCTTGGGCATGGGAGCTTTCGACTCAGGTGTTTGGACTGCCGCCGGAACAGTTGGTGGTCAGCGTCTTCCGCGAAGATGACGAGGCTTATGCCATCTGGCGCGATCAGGTTGGCGTTCCGACTCAGCGCATTATCCGCATGGATGAAAAAGACAACTTCTGGGAATCGGGTCCGACGGGTCCCTGCGGTCCGTGCTCAGAGATTTACTACGACTTTCACCCAGAACAAGGCGATGA
Source organism: Cyanobacteria bacterium FACHB-502 (assembly GCA_014695325.1). GTDB lineage: Bacteria > Cyanobacteriota > Cyanobacteriia > Elainellales > Elainellaceae > Leptolyngbya_A. The sequence goes on from JACJNZ010000052.1 coordinate 99,294, forward strand.
GGCGATCGATCTCGAAGACGACACCCGCTTCATCGAGTTCTACAACCTGGTGTTCATGCAGTACAACAAGGACATCCAGGGCAAACTCACCCCGCTTCAGGCGCAGAACATCGACACTGGACTGGGACTGGAGCGAATGGCACAGATTCTCCAGCGCGTTCCCAATAACTATGAAACCGATTTGATTTTCCCGATTATCAAAACGGCGGCTGAAATTGCGGGAATCGACTACGCCACAGCAGACGAAGAAACGAAAGTTTCCCTCAAGGTGATCGGCGATCATATCCGGGCAGTGGTTCACATGATCACAGATGGGATTAACGCATCGAACGAAGGACGGGGCTATGTGCTGCGGCGACTGATTCGGCGAGTGGTGCGACACGGCCGCTTGCTCGGGATCGATCGCGAATTCACAATCGACGTAGCAGAAACCGCGATCGCCCTGGCAGAATCCGCCTATCCGGGTGTGCGGCAGCGCGAAAAGTCGATCAAAGCTGAACTGCAATTGGAAGAAGCCCGGTTCCGCACCACGCTCGATCGCGGCGAAAAGCTTTTGGCAGATCTGATTGCCAAATCCACCGGCATAATTTCCGGCGAGGCTGCCTTTGTGCTATACGATACCTACGGTTTTCCGCTGGAGCTAACGCAGGAAGTCGCAGCCGAGAAAGGTTTAACGGTTGATGCGGCAGGCTTTGAAGCCGAAATGGAAAAACAGCGAAATCGATCGCGGGAAGCGCATGAAACGATCGATCTCACCGTGCAAGGTACGCTGGATACTTTGGCGGAGGATCTGCACGAAACCGAGTTTTTGGGCTATACAACATCAGCAAGTAAATCCACTGTGCGGCTTTTGCTGTTGGGCGGTCAGCCGATCGAAACGGCAACAGCGGGAACGGAAGTTCAAATCGTGCTGGATCAAACGCCGTTTTACGCAGAATCCGGCGGACAGATTGGTGATAAGGGCTACCTGACAAGCACAGATACCGTCATTCGCATTGAGGATGTCAAAAAAGACGGCGCGTTTTTTGTTCATTTCGGGCGCGTCGAGCGCGGCACGCTCAAGGCTGGTGATCTAGTAACCGCTCAAATCGATGTCTCCTGTCGGCGACGGGCACAGGCAAACCACACCGCAACCCATTTGCTGCAGGCTGCGCTGAAAAAGCTAGTGGATGACAATATCGGTCAGGCAGGATCGCTCGTCGCGTTCGATCGCCTCCGGTTTGACTTTAATCTGAATCGTCCAATTACGCCGGAGGAATTGCAGCAAATCGAAGAGCAGGTGAATAGCTGGATTGCAGACGGTCACGCAGCGCACGTTGAAACCATGCCGCTTGCAGAAGCGAAGGCAAAAGGCGCAACGGCAATGTTTGGCGAAAAGTACGGCGACGAAGTACGGGTGATCGACTTTCCGGGCGTGTCGATGGAGCTGTGCGGCGGTACTCACGTTGCAAATACGGCGGAAATTGGCTTGTTCAAAATTATTTCTGAGTCGGGTGTTGCAGCAGGAATTCGCCGAATCGAGGCGGTTGCTGGACCTGCGGTGCTGGAGTATCTCAACCTGCGCGATAAAGTGGTGCGGGATCTGAGCGATCGATTCAAAGTCAAGCCTGAGGAATTGCCCGATCGCGTCACTGCCCTGCAAACAGAACTCAGAACTACGCAAAAACAGCTCGATCAGCTCAAGTCCGAACTGGCTCTAGCAAAATCAGATCAGCTTTTGGGTCAGGCAGAAGCAATTGATGGATTTAAGCTGCTGGTGGCAGAACTGCCCGGAGTCGATGCCGAGGCACTGAAAACCGTAGCCGAACAGCTTCTTCAAAAACTTGGTGAAGGCGCGATCGTCCTGGGCTCGGCTCCCGAACCGAATAAAGTAAGCCTGGTGGCAGCTTTCAGCAAAGGCGTCAACGACAAAGGACTTCAGGCAGGCAAATTTGTGGGAGCGATTGCCAAAATCTGCGGGGGGGGCGGCGGCGGCAGACCCAACCTTGCTCAAGCAGGCGGACGCGATGCCAGCAAACTTCCCGAAGCTTTAGCAACTGCCCGTCAAGAGCTGAAGTCTGCGCTGTAATCGGTCAGAAAACCTTAAATCAGCCATCCTTCTTTTGGTGGGGTGGCTATTCTTTTGAACGGTTCTTAGAGGATCAGAAGATTAGCTTGCTTCCTATGCCTGCTTTCCAGGAATGACGATCGCCGCTGCTCATCCGCAAATAATCAGCAAAACCACAACAAAACGATCGCTCCTGATAAAAATGCGGCAACTTCTGGGCAAGCTAACGTGAAGTTTATTCAGAGAGCGGACGAGACTGGGCTGAAGGTTCTGCCGCCTGGAAAATTCCTTGAATCTGGCTGACTCCCTCTATAGAATGAGCTGAGGTCAGGATTTGGACTCACTTCGATTTCAGCTCGATCCGGCATCTCGGATGATCTTTACGGCTCTGCTCTTTACGGCAAGTGGTTTATGACTGAAGCACAACGTCCATTCACCCCGCCTTCTGCTCCGCGTGTGCCGCCGCCGCCCCCGCCCCGTCCTGCTGCCCCGCCTGCTCAGCCCCATCTTCAACCGCCTGCTGAAGCGACACAGCAAATTCCCGCGCAGACCATGCCGCTGCCGCCTGCCAATCCTGCCGCGCCCGGAATGCCTCAAGCCCGTCCTGTAGCTCCGCCTCCTCCTAACCAGCCGCCCCGTGTCCCGCCTGCGCCACCGCCAGGTATGAAAGGAGCAACCCGCAGCAAACTGGCTCCCGGACAGCCTACCCTGGCGCAAATCGTACGGGAAGCGTTTGACAAAGGCTTTTCGGATATTCATGCCGGCGTGGGAGAGTCGCCGCGCTTCCGCAACCGGGGTGAAATCGACAAAACAGACTATCCCGTTACGGATCAGGAAACCTTCTTTAGCTGGCTGAAAGAGATTCTCAGCGACGAAGAAATTCAGCGATTTCAGAACACGCTCGACTTTGACGGCGCAACCCAGTACGAGTTTGCCCGCGTCCGAATTAACATTTTCGATTCGCTGCGCGGTCCGTCAATGGTGATGCGTCTGATTCCGCTCAAGATTCTGACGATCGATCAGTTAAACCTGCCGCCTGTATTCCGCGACGTTTGCCACTATCACAAAGGGTTGATCCTAATCACAGGACCAACCGGATCGGGTAAATCAACGACGATGGCGGCAATGATCGACTACATCAATTCTGAGATGCCCAAAAACATCATCACCATCGAAGACCCGGTGGAATTTGTGCATCAAAGCAAACGATCGCTCATTAAGCAGCGCGAAGTCGGCATTCATACCCACCAGTTTGATACCGCTCTGAAAGCTTCGCTGCGGGAAGACCCGGATCTGATTTTGATCGGAGAAATGCGCGACAAGGAAACCGTCAACACTGCGCTAAAAGCAGCCCAAACCGGACACCTGGTGATGGGAACGCTGCACACGAACAGTGCCGTGAAGACGATCGAGCGGATTCTCAACCTGTACGAACCTGATCAGCAGGCTCCGATGCGAATTGCGATCGCCGAATCTCTGGTTGCCGTCATCGCGCAAGGACTGTGCCGCACTACGGACGGAAAACGCGCCGCCTTTCACGACATCATGATCAACACCGACGCGATTAAGGACTACATTCGTCGGGGCGAAATTGATGAAATCGAGGCAATTATTCCGCGCTGTACGTTTGACGGGATGTGCTCGATGAATCAGTCGCTCTACAAACTGTACGAAGCCGGGCGAATCACCGAAGAGACTGCCCTGGAACACTCGCCGAAACCCAATGAAATGGCGCAAATCCTGCGCGGACGGGTGTAGCGCAAATAACGATCCTCTGAAACCAGGGCGATCGTCATTTGAGGGGGTGGCATGATGGAGAGGCAGAGCATTCCCAACAGAAACACCAATGACTTTGCCTCCCGGCCCCACCACTCCCCGCGTTGTGCGAATGATTCGGCTGATCACGCAGCCGCTTGACTATCTGGAAGCGTACTATCGCGCTTACGGAGATATTTTTGCAGTGGGCTGGCAAAAGCCGCCTGCCGCCGTGTATGTGAATCATCCAGAAGGCATTCAGCAGATTTTTACTGCTAGTCCTGCGCTATTTCAGGCGGGTTCTGGAGGGGCAGTGCTGCGCGATTTGCTGGGAGATTCTTCGGTGCTGCTGCTGAATGGCGATCGTCATACCCATCAGCGCAAACTCTTGATGCCTCCGTTTCATGGCGATCGGCTCAAGGCATACAGCAAACTGATTTGTCAGATTACCGAAGAAGTTGCTGCATCCTTGCACAGCAGGCAGTCTTTTCAAGTACGACCCCTGATGCAGGAAATCACACTGCGCGTTATTTTGCAGGCAGTATTTGGCTTACAGTCGGGTGAGCGATTCGATCGGCTAAGGGTATTGCTGAATGAACTGCTGGAATCGCTAGGTTCTCCGATCGGGGCGGCATTGCTGTTCTTTCCGGCTCTGCGGCAGAACTGGGGACGCTGGACACCCTGGGGCAAATTTTTGTGGCTCAAGCAGCAGGTCGATCGCCTGTTGTATGACGAAATCCACGATCGCCGGAAAAATCCTGACCTCACCCGGACCGACGTTCTGACGCTGCTGCTCTCTGCCCGCGACGAAGCCGGACAGCCAATGAGCGACACGGAACTGCGTGACGAACTGATTACGCTGCTACTGGCAGGACACGAAACGACGGCTTCCGCACTCACCTGGGCACTCTATTGGATTCATTCACTGCCGGACGTGGAACGCAACCTGCGATCGCAACTCCAATCCCTCCATGGGGATGACCTGGGGGATGACCCGGAGCAGATCGGTCGTTTGCCCTATCTCACTGCCCTTTGTCAGGAAACGCTGCGGCTCTATCCCGTCGCCTTAACTGCCGGAGTGCGGATACTGAAGGCTCCTTATAAAATCATGGGCTACGAGCTGCCTGCGGGAACGGCGCTGTTTCCCTGTACCTACCTGGTGCATCACAACGAGGCAATCTATCCACAGTCCAAGCAGTTTCGCCCAGAGCGGTTTCTGGAGCGATCGTTTTCCTCGTCTGAGTTTTTGCCCTTTGGCGGCGGACACCGCTACTGCATCGGCGCAGCACTGGCACTGCTGGAAATGAAGCTAGTTCTCGCGACGCTGCTGCAAGGGCGGAGGTTTGAGCTGCCGCCTCAAAAAGCGATCGAGCCTGTGCGCCGGGGGTTGACGCTTGCGCCTCCGGGTCATTTCAGACTGCGCGTTCAGAACTTGGTCGATCTTGAACGAGAAGTTTTGATTCGGTGAGACAAATTAATTCTTCCGGGGAACCGTACCTACAAAAAGGTATTTGATGGGATAGCCCTATGTGGGCTGTTTGCCCTATTGTTAACTTGATTTTGGTGACGATCGCTACAGGAGTGAACACTCCGCGAAGCATAGGTCTTGAGGTAGAGAAGGTAAAGAAAAATCATTCTTTTGTTAAATCTCCTGAAATTGTTTTTCTTAGAGCCAAAGGGTAAAATAAGATACAGAAATAAATTTGAAAACGTTCATCTCCAGCGATACTGCTCACCCTACCCTCAACCCGTAGGGAAATCGCGAGAGACGGAAGTAGGGTCAATGACACATCAGTGACTTGAAGGAACGCGCCTATTTCACGAAACCTGAGCAGTTTTAGGAGTAAATATATGAGACTTTCCTATCGTGGTACCGAGTACGAGCCTGAGCTAAGCACGGTTGAGACGATCGATCGGGGCGTGATGGGTCAGTATCGCGGACAAGCTTATAGCGTTCGTTATCCCAGACATATTCCGGCTCAGCCTGTGCATACGCTCAACTACCGCAGCGTCACCTATGCCACGATGCCTGACGGAAGCCACATGAGTGTTCCGGGTCGTTTGCGGACGAATGACTTGCCCGTGCGGTGGGCATGTGACACGGCTTCGATTGGTTCGAGCTTTCATCGTGTCCAGCGCGACGAGATGGAGAACGTCCATCGGCAAAACATTCAGCGTCGATTAGTGCAGCGGATTCAAGCCGCAAAACAGCGAGGCGATCAGCAATTGCTTCAGCAGCTTGAACGCGAGATGAATCTGTTTGTCTAATGAATTGATCTCTCGTTGAAAGGGGGCAAAGGGGCAAAATCCCGATCCCTCTTTCAGCTGGATCATTACATTAGCTTAATTCATTGGATTAGAGATTAGATTTCTCTATTTTCTAAATATGTCTCTCCGCTTTCGGGTAGTGTCGGAAATCAGTCCAGACCTGCCCGTTTTTATTGCGTCTTTTCCCAAACATTTATCAAAATCGTTAATCAAAATCGGTTGGCAGGTCAGGCTGTGTCTCGTGCTGAAATAGCCGATCGATTTGCGAAGGCACAACTCGACTCAGCGACAGTTCCGGGATTTGGTCGGGCGCAAAGAAATCAACTGCTTCGGTTTCTATACTGGGTGTCGGGCTGCCGCCGATCAGCTCACAGCGAAAAAACAGCTTGTAAATTTGCACGGGAAGGGGCGGGTGTCCGTGGCGCGGATGGTCACGATCGTACAGAGCCAGCAATTTTGTGGCTTTCGTCTGATAACCCGACTCCTCAAACACTTCCCGCTCGATCGCCAAGCTGGGAGGCTCACCCACATCTACCCAGCCACCGGGCAGCGTCCAGCCGCCGTCCGATCGCTCTTTCACCAGCAAAATTTTCCCATCTTGAAACACAGCTCCTCGCGCATCGACTTTTGGTGTCGCATAGCCCCGCTCATGCCGAAAAAAATTCAGCACCTTTTCGGGTTCGGTGTCTGTATAAGCTGCCATCATCTCCGCTGTAATTTGCTGAATCTGCCGATAGCGATCGACATCATAGGGATTTTCGGTGTAGGTCAGCCCGTTTTGGGCGAGTGCCTGAAGCCTGCGCCCCCACTCTAACCACTGAGTATTCATTTCTCAAAATCATCCTGCTAGAAATCTACGCCCCGCTTCAGATCCACACCTTTTTCTGCATAATGCTTGTGGTTAAACACCTCCGAGTGTGTACTGGCAAAGTCAAAATAGTCCGGCGGATGTTTGCAGCGTCCGGTGATAACGACTTCCGTGTCGCGTGGCTTTCGCAAAAGTGCCTGAACGATCGGCTGTTGGGGCAATAGCTCTAGATCAACGGTGGGGTTCAGCTCATCTAGAATAATGGTTTTATATAAACCTGAGGCGATCGCTGCCCGGGCAATTTCCCAGCCTCGCTCCGCTTCTACATAATCTAATTCCTGCTGCTGTCCGCGCCAGACGATCGCATCTCGCCCGCATCGCTGATGATCGACCAGATTGGGGTAGATTTGGCGCAGTGCCGCAATTGCTGCATCTTCGGTATAGCCAGAGCCGCCTTTGAGCCACTGCATAATCAGCACCCGGTGAGATTTGTCCTGACTGATGCCTTTGCCGATCGCTTGCAGAGCCTTTCCTAACGCACTTGTAGATTTGCCTTTGCCCGAGCCCGTATAAATTTCGATGCCTTCGATGCCGTGGGCAACGGCGTTAGCATGCAGATGTGCCCGCATCTCGGAATGGAGATCCGCAATATCGAGCAATGCTTGCGGTGCGCCTCGTCCGGTCGCGATAATCTCCAGCTCCTCTGGCTTGCGCTTCAGCGTTTGCACCACTTCATCCACAGGTAGCAATCCCAGATCCAGCACTGGATTTAGCTCATCCAGCACCACCACGGAATACAGCCCCGAAGCGATCGCCCCCTTTGCCACATCCCAGCCGCGCTGTGCCTCCATCCGATCGAAGCGCGTAATATCATCCGACCCAAAAAACTCGGCTCGACCCGTCCGCACCTGATCGATCAAATGGGGAAAGCCTCGCCGCAGTGCCTCGATCGCCGCGTCTTCGTCGTAGGTGCGTCCTGGTCCCTTCAGAAATCGCAGCAGCAAGACTCGAGTTTGATTGCCCGTGTGAATGCCCAGCCCGATCGATCGCAGCACCACCCCCAGAGCCGCCTGCGATTTCCCTTTGCCAACCCCGTCATAAATATGAATCTGCCCTGCCAGTCGTTCTGATCGCGTTTGGGCAGTCCGAATCCCAATTCCAGTCCTTGTCATGACTTTAAGATGGTTCTTGTACCTTGGATTTTAACGAAGCTCTAGAAGTTCAGCCTGACCCGAGTGAAACTTTTTAGCACGAGCCAGCTAACCCTCTCGCCAAAAAGTGATTCCCTGAAGAGTCTCTCAAACTGCCCTTTCCCCTGATACTCTAAAACTCTATATATAGCGTCCTATGAAATATACATCGAATTCACACTCTACTAGTTGATTTATTCGCACTTCATCAAACTTCCGAGTCTAAACTCCTAGCCTCAAACTTTTCTCCGCAAATTAGCCTGTAATCGATGCAATAGGCCTCCCGCACGAACCGAAGCTCCCCTCACTCATCTACCCCTTCATCCCTCCATCCCCCTCTCCCATGCCCTCTGTCCTCCCCCTCCGAGCGATCGCCCTGCAAATCCTATTTCTGCTGATTGCGATCGCGATCGAATCCTCTATCCTGTATCGGCAGCTTAAGATTACGCCGCGAGAAGGGGTGCAGTACGCAGCCACTCTGAACCTCCTGTCCACAGTGATGGGATGGATTGTGATCTTTATCGTTTTGAATACTGGAGTAGGAGGGCAGATCAGGCGCAGTTTAGATGTGGAGATTGCCCTGATCAGTCTGGTGCTGTTCAATCAGGCAGTTTCGGTGGGCAGCAATGTGGTTGGTGTTCTGGTTCTGGGGGCACTTGCAGCGTTTCCTGCCAGCTTTGCCGTCAAGCAGTTTGGTTTAGTGCTGCTGAAATGGGTGCTTGATCCCAGCCTCGCCGAAGCCAAGCCGCTGCCCCAACCGGAAGTGCGATCGGTGATGCGAAATCCGCGAGAAGTTGTGCGTAAGGAAGCTTCTTCGCCAGTTCTGGCTGTTTTTCTAGCGAATTTGCTGAGCTATGGGGCGATCGTGCTCGTGTTGCTGCTGCTCATTTTTATTCAGGGGGGAATCGCGCTATAGCGGCGATCGGCACAAAGCGCAATGCTCAAGGAATTGGGTTAGCTCGGTTGGAGTCCTGTTCTAAGTCGGGGGTTTCAGTGAACGCAATCGCGGGGATCTTTGCATGATCGACTTTTTTCAGTTCTTGTTTGGGTTGAGCCTGTTTCGCAACCTGCGTGAGTCCTTGACAGAGCAGTTCAAGCAGACTCAGAGAAGCATTCGCCAGATCAAGCCTTTTTCCTGGCAAACCACGCTACTGCTCAGCCTGCTGTCGTGGCTGGTGTATTTGCTGCTGCAAGATGAGATGGCAAAGCGGTTTGTTTCCTTTTTTGGCTGGGTCTTTCTGATCCTGGGGGTGGATTGGGCATTGGTTAAGCGGAAGCTCACAGTTCCCATTCTTGGACTGCAATTTCGCTACGCGCCCTGGGTTACGGGAGCAATTCTCACGATCGCCCTCTACACCAATCGGCTACTGATCCTGGATCTTGCCAGTGCATTGACCAGCTATCCCATCTTTTCTGCCTTACTGGCGAGTATTCCAAAGTTTATCCATCCGGGTCCCACGTTTCGTCCACCCCATCGGGCTGGAAGGCAGGATATCGTAATTGTGCTGCTGCTGGGAAGCCTGTATAGCTGCTGGTTTCAGCTTTACTTTGATATGCAAAATTTACTGGATCAATACCCCAGCCTGCTGGCAGACGACATGAGCCGCAGTCGTTTTGTGGTGCAGCTAGAGTCCGATCCACCGCTAACCAACGGGATTCAAATCCTGAATGTGGCAGAAGCCAACGTGCGAGAGACGCTGAACGGGCTTTCGACCTGGGTTGCGGTGCAGCAACAGCTCAGTAATATTCAAGCTGAAGTCCCTCGAATTGCGACGCTCGCCCGCTCCGAAATCTACGGCAGCCCGCCCAGAAGCAGAGAATATCGGCTGTGGCGACTGAATGCCCAGAGTTTCCCTGATCCTTTACAGCCCGGTTCCCTTTTGCTTCAGCTCCAGGCCCTCTGGTATGGTCCTAGCTCAGATGGCAAAGGCTATATTTTGCAGCGATCGTGCCAGGTTCAGCCAGCAGGCAGCCAGATTCCCATTGCTCAGGCTCCGGGAACCCAGTCTACGGTGTATCAGATGCAGTGTGGAGCGATCGAGTCTTCGCTACCCGCCGTGTTGCCTCAGGAAAACTGAACTTCTACCAGCCCCAGCTTCCCAATCCACCCTTAAACGGACCCACAATATCTTTAGTGATCCAGCCGCCGTAAAAGTCTCCGGGCTGGGTTGTTACCTGCTCATCGTCTATAAAGCAGGCATCCATCCGACTGGGATAAAAAGCAACATAGTGCTGAATTCCCGCAAAAGACGGAGTAGGGTTGGCATAAAACCAGGCAGCATTCTCAGCCGTTCGATCGCCCACTTGAATCGTGTAGTACCCAGCTTGCCCCTTCCACTCACAGAAGGTCGATCGTCTTTCCTGCGTCAGGTACTCCATCTGAATATCTTCCGGGGGAATGTAGTACACAGGCGGATGGCTCGTTTCCAGGACGCGCTTTGCCCGATGGGTATCGGCGATCGTTACGCCGTTAAACACCACCTGAATATGCTTTGCCGAATCCTCTAGTCGCGGCGGACGGGGATAGTCCCACACCGATTCTTGTCCGGGCTGAGGAATAATGCGATCGATGGTCACAGTGGCTCCGTTGTTTGCTTGATCTGCTGTATCACTCCTTCGATCGTGCCAGAGGATTTCGATTTTGGGCAGCCGCCTTGATAGTTTGCTGAATCCGATTCGATCGAGTTTCGGGACGCCTCGCGCTGCCAATCCACGACAGGATGTTCTTTTTGACTGAATTGCTAAATGCCTGAAAATTCTGCTGCGCCGCTTGATCTACCACAAGTGCCTGCTCCAGATCGATTGGAATGACTAACGCCTCAATCTCATCGAGCGCATTCCAGGAGCCGTCTTGCTGAGCGGCAATGATTTTTGCCATGCCTGCTTCGGTCATCAAGCCCTGCTCGATCAAATTGGCGACGTATTGTTTATTCAGCTTTGACCAGACGCTTCCCGGTTTGCGCGGCGTGAAAATCTGACGATAGCGATCGTCGTCCAGCGTTTGCACTTTGCTGTCAATCCAGCCAAAACAAAGGGCTTCCTGCACGGCTTCAGGGTAGCGGATGCTCGGTTTGCCGCTTCCGACTTTGTAATAGAGAAGCCAGATGCCGATCGCCGTTTGATGATGTTCTGCTAACCACTGCCGCCATGCCAGGCGATCGATCGCTTCAACGATTTCAAGTTGGTCTTCAAATCTTGTCTGCTTCATTGAGCTTCATTGGGCTTCATTGCTGATCCATCAAAATCTGCCCGATGCCCGTGCCTGGATAGTAGCGGCTGAGAATTTGCTGGTGAGAATAGCCCTGTTCTGCCAAATCCAGCGCACCGAGCTGACTCATGCCCTTTCCCTGAAACGCTTCCATCACAATGTCATCCGATGCGGCATAAAGCGACTCCACCACGCCACCCCGATAGCTGACAAACTGACCGCTCGTTTCATCAACTGCTTGACTCGTCCGGTCTGCCTCTCGCTCAATGCCACGATAAACCTGATAATATTCCGTTGCGCCTAGGTCAAACAGTCCGCTCATGGGCTTGTAATAATAGGTCAACGCATAGGAGCGGGCGGCGATCGCCTGTGCCTTCAGAGCTTCCATGTCCCAGCTTGGTGAAACTTCACTGCCAACGACGCTGTGCAAATACTGCCGCATATTCACCTGATTCACTGCCCACAGTTTGCCGCCATCCACGGCTAAGATGAGATGCCCGTGATAGGTGCGCTCATTGAGGGTAAACAGTCCATCGGGCGGCAGGGAAATCATTACAATTCCCGGAAACGCTTTGCCATTGATGCGGATGCCGTCTCCCCCAACTTCCACACTGTAGGATTGGTTCGCGGCAAAATGACCGATCGCCTGTCCTTCTGGATTTAGCGCATCGGTAGCAGTTGAAAAGCTTACCGTGAGTGCCGGAACTTTCTCTCCGATCGCCACTTTCATTTCGATAAAGGAATCAACGGGCGCAGAGGATTGAAGAAGTTCTTGTTTCGCTTTCTCGTTGAGGGCACGTTCTTCCGGGGTGAGAGCAGAAGGGTCAATGGGCTGAGGGGCTGGAGATGGGGATGGGGTAGATAGGGGGATGGGTGAGGGTGCAGGAGCGGGGAGACTGGAGGAGAGTTTACCGGGAATTTGATTGAGGGAGGTGGAGGCTTGGAGGGGAGTTGGAGATGATTTCGCAAAGGCAACGAGGGTCAGGGCAATGATTCCGCCGATTGTTAAGCTCGCCCCGATCAGATAGGGGGGCTGAGTGAAGCGTTTGAGCCGATCCTTGGTTTGGGTAACGGATGTTGGGTCGATCGTCATAATTTCTGTCTGGTCTGAGGAAATTGTGTCAGCACCAGTGGCTTTTAACCGCGTGATTTAAAGGGCTGCAAGCTGCTCTTGAGATTTCATGTCCCTGCTGGCAATGTGCAAAACCAAGTGCTTCTGCATCGAGAAAATTTGCAATTGCCAAAACTTTCACCGAAGATTTTAAATCTGCTCTAGCACTGCAACCGTTCGATCGCTTTGCACATTCCCCGTATTCAGCGTGGCGGTAGGTTCAAACAGCAGCACATGAACTTCCTCAAGGGCAATCGGCAAATGCTCGACCCCTCTGGGAACGATGAAAAATTCGCCCTCATTCAGCATCACATCGCGATTGCGCAGCCGCATCGTGAGCTGACCTTTCAGCACCAGGAAAAGCTCGTCCTCATGGTCGTGGTGATGCCAGACAAACTCCCCTTTGAGCTTGACCAGCCTCACCTGCTGCCCATTAAGTTCCCCGACAATTTTGGGACTCCAATAGTCTGTAAAGGAGCTGAGTTTTTCAGTCAAATTGACCTTTTCCATCGCTGCGGGTTCCCGATAAAGATCAAGCCCAGCCTAGCTTACTTGTGGCGAATCAGTTCATAAATTGCCAGGTAATCTTCGCCCGGATGGTTCCAGGAGAAGTCATAAGCCATGCCCTGAAGCTGAAGCTTCTCGAGCTCTTCAGGGTAGTATCGCCACAGCCCGATCGCCCGATCGATTGCGGACTCCAGTGCTGGATAGTCCATCTGGTAAAACACATAGCCGTTGCGCTCTTCGGGGGGATGGGTTTCGTCGTAATCGCGATCGAACACGGTGTTCACCAAGCCGCCTACCCCTCGGACGATCGGCACGGTGCCGTACCTCAAGCCGATCATTTGCGTCAGTCCGCAGGGTTCAAAGTTGCTCGGCACGACGATAAAGTCGGCTCCGGCATAAATCAGGTGAGACAGTTCCTCGTTGAAGCCAAGTTCCAGATGAATGTCGGGGTTGTCGTTGAGGAAGCTTTTCTCGTGCTGGAAGTGGGCATTAATTCCGGCTTCGGTAGCTGACCCCAGCAGCACAAACTGAGCATTCCGCAGCATCGCGTGATAAATGGCGTGGTGAACCAGATGCACGCCTTTTTGCTCATCGAGTCGTCCGATAAAGGCGATCAGGGGCTTGTCTTCGTGCTGAAGCAGCAGCCGATCGCGCAGAGCTTTTTTGTTTTTTTGCTTGTCGGGCAGGGTTTCCGGCGTGAAGTGGTGAGGAATAAAACGATCGACTTCGGGGTTCCACACATCGTAATCAATGCCGTTGAGAATGCCGCCAAACTTGCCTTCGTGCAGGTGAATGGTGTGTCCCAACCCGTAGCCAAATTCGCCGTAGTGAGCTTCCCAGGCGTGATGGGGGGAGACGGTATTTACGAAGTTGGAATAGACGATGCCGCCCTTCATGAAGTTGATCGCAAAGGGGTTGAAGTTGTCTTGCAGGCGATCGTACTGGAAGTAGTATTCGGGGCGGTTCAGTCCAGTTGCGGTAAGAACCTGTTCGCCGCCGTGTCCCTGGTGCTTAAAGTTGTGAATGGTGTAGCAAACGCGCTGAAACTCCAGTCCGTGATGCTTATAAATTTCATACAGCATAACGGGGACGAGTCCGGTCTGCCAGTCATGGCAGTGCAAAATGTCCGGTCGCTTGTTAGTAATCAGCAAAAACTCCAGCGCCGCCTTGCTGAAGAAGGCAAACCGCATGTTGTCGTCATCGCAGCCGTAATAGGTGCGGCGATTAAAGAAAAAGTCTTCCGAGTGAGGATCGATAAAGAAGCAAAGCCGCCCCTGTACCCAGCCGCAAAAGACATCGCACTTGATACTCGCGCCGTACCAGGGCACGTTGAGATCCCGGTATGCCTCGTGCCAGCCCCAAATCTGGTCGTACCGCATACAGTCGTACTTAGGCAGGATGATCTCAACGGCATGACCCCGAATCTCCAGCTCACGGCTCAGCCCGTACACCACATCGCCTAACCCGCCTGCTTTAATGACCGGGGCGCATTCCGAGGCAATTTGTACGATGTACATCCCTTTTCCTCACCAGGTAGAAATAACTTGGTAATAACTTAACAAAAATATATTTATACGTTTTTGGTAGGCAAGCAACCTGAGAGGGAGTTTAATTCCAAGAAAGGGGGTGAAAACTTCCAGAGCGTTGATGTCCCCCAAATTCCTCAACTTTAGGAGACCTTGCAATCTGCGAATAGGCAAGATTCTTCCCAAAATTAGGTAGCCAGAGAGCTATTCAGGTTACGAATCTCTCCAAACATTCCCTTAAAGCTTTGTGGCGTGGCAGCTTGCAGGTGAGAGAGTAGCATGAGCTATAAAGACTTTGAATCAAACCATAACTTTGAAGTAATCATCAAGAGCAGCACAAAGCTAGAACAAGTTTTAACAGGGGTGCGTCAATGGGAAGCAGTTCTCCGTGGGGGGTAATTGTCTCTCAGGAAACCAATCTGTATCGCCTTTATCCTCCAATCCCCTGAGTTCTTATGCGTCAATCCCGATTTGCGCTCTATTTTTCCATCGGATTATTTTTGGTTACGCTTTGTACGATCGTCTTGCTAATGGTTGAGGTTGCCCCAGCACGATCGAATGCGCCGTTCATGGGAATCATGATCGATCCGGGTTCTTCAGCTCCGATAGTGCATCTGCCGAATCGTCTTTTCAACTGCACAGATGAAAACCAGCAATTTCGCTGTCAGGCATCCTTAAAAGAGCAGCCCCTCCAGATCACGTTTGACCAAGGCAAAGACTATATTTACTTTCTGCAAAACTGCCGTGCGACCTATGCAGGTCAGGCAACAAACTGTCAGGCAGCGCAAGGCGGCAATATGACCCAGCGTGGCGTTCTATCTTATTATTCGCTCACCACCAATCTGGGACTGACAGTTCCTGAACTTAAGGCTCTCCAGCGACAATACTGGCTGACTAACCTGGTGGGCACTAGCGCAGAAGGCTTTATCTGGATCGGGGGCTGGGCGATCGCAGCGATCGGGGCGGCACTTGCGATCGGGTTGAACTGGCTGGAGGATAACCTCCTCACTCGCAGTTTCACCAGCCTGAGCAGTGGCTTTGGTCTGGCTTTGTTGACCTGGTTTGTGCTTGCCAGAATTCCTTACACAACGCTGGCGCAGTACGGCATTAACGAATCGACTTGGCGTTTTGTGCTTCCCATCATCACAATCGCGGCTGGCACGCTGGGGTCAATTCTGACAGGTTTTTATGTGAGTCGGCGCACCCGCCCAGCCCTGAAAGCAGTGACAAGTTTGCTGATGGGATTTGCCACTGCATTTCTCTCCTGGTTCTTTTTCCCAATCGTTCTTTCAGTCATTCCGGAAGGCTGGTGGCTGAGGATTCCCTTAACCGTGATGTTTGGAACAGCTACAACTATTCTGCTGCTGAAAGACACAGGGCGATCGATCAAGTTCTTTTCCTGTAGCGTCAGTGCGCTAGGAGCGTTTGTGATGCTGCTGACGCTGATTACTCACCTTGGGCTAATTCTGGGATTTGCAGATTAGTGGATTGCCTGAACTCATATAATTTGAGTTAGAACTATTCTGCTGCCGCCATGACCGATTCTCCTCATCCCACAACTCAATATTCCTATCTGCCTGTTCTGAGAGAGCTTGTTCGCACTTATCAGGCTTTCTCTTCGATTGATGAGGCACAAATTCGCACCTATGGGTTGACGGCAAGCCAGTTTGACGTGATTGCTACCTTAGGCAACACAGACGGCATGACGATGAGCGATCTGGCAGAAAAAACGCTGGTCACAAAAGGAACGCTGACCGGAATTGTCGATCGTTTGGAAGCAAAGCAATTAGTACGGCGAGAAGTCCCGGAAGGCGATCGTCGCTGCTTTAAAGTCGTGCTGACAGCGGCAGGAGAAGCCCTGTTCCACGACATCTTTCCAAACCACATGGCGTTTCTTCAGGAGCGATTCGATCGTCTAGAAACCTCGGAATTAGAGCTATTGCGGGTTTTGTTGGGGCGTGTGCGATCGGCATTTACAGAGCGATCTTAAGCCTGGATAAGCAGTATTCTTTGAACAAGATAGTTTGACACCAAACTAATTCATGCTAGATTAGCTTTAGTAGAAAGTACGAGTTCAAACTTTTTGGCTTTAAACAATTAATTTTAAGGAGAACTCCGATGCCTGAACTGCCTCTAACCCTGCAACTTGATGCAGGAACCTACTGGCTCTGCACCTGCGGTAAGTCCGAAAACTTTCCCTATTGCAATGGCGCACACAAAGGCTCTGGCTTTACACCAAAGCAGTTTGAGCTGACCGCACCTGCCACCGTTGAAATTACGGCTCCGGGCGAGGCGATCGTTCGCTAAAAGTCGCGCCTTTGCAAAGCACAATTCGATCGTCCCAAAATCGTCCCAATGAGGAATCTGCTTCCCCTGCGGCTGGGTTTTTGGCAGGGTTTCGGTTCAAAATGAAAGTAGCCTGTCTCAAATCCAGCCATTTCTGAGGAATTTGCCGTGAGTGCCAGAGGCTATCGCAGCGCAGGTGATTCGGTGCGTGACCCGGTAGGTAATCCAGTTGTGATCGTGGGTGCGGGATTTGGCGGCATTCAGGCAGCACGCACTCTTGCCCGGCAGGGAGTTTCAGTTCTGCTGATCGATCGCCAGCCTTATCACCTTTTCACGCCGTTTCTGCATCAGGTGGCAATGGCAGAGCTAGAGCCAGATCAGGTGGGAATTCCGATTCGGCGACTGCTGCGATCGTCCCCCAAGGTTCAGTTTCTCCAAGCCGACGTGCAGGCAATTCGCTGGGACAAACAGAGGCTTGAAACCTCAGCAGGACAGGTTTCTTTTGAGTATCTGGTTCTGGCAACGGGCAGTTTCACTCATGCAGAAGTTCCCGGAGCAGCACAGCACACGCTGCCGCTCAAAACTCTGCCTCAGGCGATCGAGCTTCGTAATCACATTTTGTCTCGTGTTGAACAGGCCGTGAATGAGCCTGATCCGGCGCATCAGCAGCGGTTACTCACGTTTGCCGTGATTGGAGGCGGCTCAACGGGTGTCGAAGTTGCCGGATCGCTTGCCGAGTGGATTCAGGAGGGGCTGAGCAAAGACTATTCTATGCTCGATCGATCGCCCCTCAAGGGGAAGGGCTTCGCATCGCAGTTTCGGTTAATGGTGCTGCATTCAGGCGATCGGCTCCTGGAAACAATGGCTCCTCGGCTTAGCCGCTATACCGAACGACAGCTTAAACGGCTCGGGGTAGAAGTGTGGCTGCATAGCAGGGTGACTCAGGTTAAGGCAGGTCGAATCACGGTTCAGACGGGCAATCTTCAGACGGACGATCTTCAGACAGGCGATCACGTGAATTTGATTGAGGCAGAAACGATCGTCTGGGCGGGCGGCATACAGGTGAAAGTGCCGGAGTTGTGGCGGCTTCCCACCGCACCCAGCGGCAGAGCAGCTACGTTAGCCTCGCTAAATTTGCCAGAGCACCCCAAAGTGTACGCGATCGGCGATCTGGCAGAAGTGGGCTGGAATGACCAGGCGTTACCCATGCTGGCTCCCACTGCTGATGCTCAAGGCAAAGCCGTTGCCCAAAACATTCTGCGCCAAATGCAGGGACAGCCTCCGCTTCCCTATCGGCACAACGATCGCGGCACAATGGCAATTTTGAGCCGATTTCGGGCAGTGGTGCAGCGCGGCAAGTTCACCATGACCGGATTTCCCGCCTGGCTGCTGTGGCTTGGCTTTCACTGGTTTATTCTTCCCGGCATGCGCCAGCGCATTCTTGTTTTAATTCACTGGATGTCCAATCATTTGCGGCATGATCGCATTCCGGCTGCTGTTCTTCGCTCTTCGCTTCAGGATTCCTCAACGCAAAACAAAACTTATTCCGCTCGTTCTCGATAACGTTCTTTGTAATGTTCACGCTTTGTAATGTTCACGGTTCTGCCCTTCATCCGAGTTTGGTACAGGATTTTGATATGAGCTTCCCCAGCGTTTTCGTTTCCCACGGTTCGCCCGATTTGGTGTTGCATTCTGGTCGATCGCTTGACTTTTATCGGCAGCTTGGAACCCAGATCGGCAAACCTAGCGCAATTCTCGTCGTTTCAGCTCACTGGCTTTCGACAGAACCGATCGTCAGCACCGCAGCGCAGCCCCCGACAATTCATGATTTTGGCGGCTTTCCAGCAGAGCTGTATCAAATGCAGTATCCCGCTCCCGGTGCGCCTGCCCTGGCGGAAGCAGTGAAATCGCTGCTGATTCAGGCCGGATTTGCAGCCCAAACCCACCCCGATCGCGGGCTCGACCACGGAGCCTGGATACCCCTGATACTGATGTATCCCGATGCGGAGATTCCGGTAACGCAGTTATCGATCCAGCCCCGCCGCGATCCTGCCTATCATTTCCAGCTCGGACAGGCACTCGCCCCCCTGCGTGACCAGAATGTGCTGATTCTCGCAAGCGGCTCGCTGACTCATAATTTAGGAGCTTTGACCCGCAACAACTTTGAAGCAGAACCTACGGATTGGGCAGTTGCATTCGACGAGTGGATCAGCAAGACGATCGCCCAACGCAAAATAGAAGACCTGCTGAACTATCGCCAGTTGGCTCCCTTTGCGATCGAAAACCACCCGACCGACGAACATTTGCTACCGCTTTTTGTGGCTGCCGGAGCAGGCGGGAATCAGCCCGTTCAGCTTCACTCGAATTTCACCTACGGTTCCCTCAGTATGGCAAGCTATGCCTTCGCCTGACCTGCGCCCAACAGGCGGCTAAATAGCTCCTGCACCTGATTCCAGGCATCTGCCGCCGCTTCTGGCTGATAGCTCGATCGTCGATCGCAAAAGAACCCATGCGCCGCATTCTCATAGCGAAAAATCCGGTGCGGAATCTGGGACTGCTGCAAAGCCGCCTTGATCTGATCCACATGAGCCGGCGGAATACTGGCATCCGCTATGCCAAAAAATCCATAGAGTGTGCCTTTAATTTCTGGCGTATAGGCGATTGTTGGCTTACCGTTCTCTGAACTCATACCCGGACTCCAGACCGGAATTCCAGCGCCGTAAAAAGAAGCGGTTGCCTTGATTTCTGGCAGAGTTGCCGCCAGGTATGCTACTAGCCCCCCAAAACAGAAACCAATACAGCCAATCGCCGCCGAACTGACGTTAGGCTTTGCGCTCAGATAAGCGATCGTGCTGCTCAAATCGCTCAGCAGCTCATCTACCTGCGTTTGCTCTTTGTATTTGCGCCCAAGCTGAACGTCTTCTGCGGTATAGCCTGCCTCAAACCCCGGAGCCAATCGCTGATAAATGGCAGGCGCGATCGCCACATATCCCAGCCGTGCAAAGCGATCGGTGACATCACGGATATGACTGTTCACCCCAAAAATTTCCTGAATCACAATCACCGCCGGACGCTGACTTTCTGAACCTGACTCCGATACGGGTTCTGCCAGATAAGCTGCAATCTGCAAATCACCGTTCTTAATCTGAACTTGGTTTGTCTGAATCTCCATCTCACTCTTTACTGCTTGCGTGACTGCTTGCGAATATTTGAAAAGTAACAAAAGGCTTGTCCTGTGTCCCCCCGATTTCCCTTGCTGTCCCGCAATTCTGGAGAACTTTCAAACCTACAGCTTCTTTACCTCATCTCTCTATCTCTCTATCTCCCTATCTCCCTATCTCCTCCCCTTCCCATCTATCCATCTACCCGCACGATCGCTGCCACAGGTCCACCTCCCGGCAATCCCTGATGCTCACTGCCCCCTGATACATACACCATCGGGTCTTGCACCACAGAAGCCACAACGGCTCCCACGACTGCACGCGCCATCCGGGTATGGTTAATATCGGAGTCATCGAGCATCGTGTGTCTGCGTCCCAAAATTGCGCCAGCGGGATCGGCTTCAGCTTTCGCAAAGATATTCACAATTCGATCGATCGGCTGTCCAGTTTGCTCGATCGCCCGCCGTACCGCATCCTGATCGAGCGCGTGAGCCATGACGCTGTGCCCAATTACAAACTCGCTGGCAGAATGGCTGGCATTGCCCATCACAATAATCTCGCAGTTTTGCAGCTCCACCCCCGCAGAAGTCGAAGCGATCGAGGAGTAAAGGCTGTAATTTGAACAAATGTCTGCATCGCTTAACTGAGCCAGATCGACTTCTCCCAGAGCAACCGCCACGCCCAGCGCAGAAGCTCCCCGCGAATATGCCATCGACTGATAGCTGCTGCCCGCCTGCCCGGACTGTTCTCGCTGAGCGGCAGTGACCAAGGGACATTTGATCTGAACAAAATGCACGTCGGCTTTGTTTAATCCTGCGGAATCGATCGCTTGCTGCACCGCATCGGCAACTTCCTTCACCATTGCCACGGTTCCCACTTCCTGCGGCAAAAAGTCTCGCGTTCGGCTCACCCCCAGCACTAGACCCCAGCGGTGCGGCATATCTGGCTCAACCTGCTCCTGAGTAAAAATTGTCAGATGTGGACTCAGCACGCCTTCTGTGCCGCCCGACATCACATAAATAATTTCCTCGGCTGTCTTCTCAGCCATTTTCCCTTCGCCATCGCCAATCTGCTGGCTCAAAAATGTCTTCAGCGTTTGAACCGCGAAACCCCGTGTAAAATCATTAACACAGCCGTTGCCTTCGGTTTTTCCCATAATGGCAACGATCGTCGCCGGATTAACCTCGTCTTCAATTAACTTTTGTAACCCGGCCAAATCATCAGGGCTACTTTGCGGAATTTTGTAAACTCCTACTTTCATGGGTATTTTCATGGGGGTTCGCCTCACACTGATCGCCTTATATCTCACCCTCAACATCATCTCAGCAATTCCGCCGATTTTCGCCTCTGCGCTCTCCTGCCCGAAATGCCGTCTATCCTTTCTGTAGCTACCTTTCAGTGTTCTTCCTTCGTTAAACGCTTTACCCTCTTTGGAGACTGCTATGGTTCAGTTCCGGATTCAACCCGATAGCGAAATCCCGGCATCGACCCAGCTCTATAACCAAATCCGCTTTGCGATCGCCTCACGGCAGTTTCCGCCCGGTCATCGGCTGCCCAGTACCCGCCAGCTTGCCATGCAAACTGGACTGCACCGAAACACGATCAGCAAAGTCTATCGCCAACTTGAGGATGACGGCATTGTTGATGCGCGAGCCGGAGCCGGAATCTATGTACGGGCGCAGGGTGACGAAGGCGGCAACATGGCAAAAGGACGATCGCCCCTGGTCGAGCAATACCCGCAGGCATATAAGCTAGTGCAGCGCAGCCTCGACGATTTGCTGAATCACGGCTGCTCCCTGACTCAGGCAAGAGAACTCTTCCTTGCTGAAATTGACTGGCGACTCCGATGCAGTGCGCGAGTCCTGGTCACGGCTCCCCAGCAGGATATCGGCGCAGGCGAACTGATGGCACACGAACTAGAGCACGCTCTCCAGATTCCGGTGCAGCTTGTCCCCCTAGAAGAACTGGCTCAAGTGCTGGATCAGACCCGATCGGGCACGGTTGTTACCAGCCGCTATTTCATTGGAGCCGCTGAGTCGATCGCCTCACCCAAAGCAGTGCGCGTCATTCCCGTAGACATCTACGACTATGGGCACGAAATTCAAAAACTGCTGAAGCTGCCCCAAGATAGCTGCCTGGGCTTGGTCAGTCTCAGTGGCGGCATTCTGCGCGCTGCCGAAGTGATTGTAAACAGCCTGCGAGGGGACGATTTGCTGATTATGACCACCCAGCCCAACGATACCTATAAGCTGAATGCGATCGTCCACAGTGCCCAAACGATTTTTAGCTTTGATCAGGCAAGCGGGGTCGCAGTCAAAGCAGCTGTCGCAACCGCCAGAGAAGATTTAATTCGCGCTCCGGTCATTATCTGCTGCGAGAACTATATCGGCGAAAAGTCCATTCATCTCTTGAAGCGCGAACTTGGCTTGGATTAAGCCACGACTTCCGGCTGTAAAAAGGCTTCAACTTCTTTGAGATAAGTTGCTTCGTCTTCTAGCATCGGGAAGTGACCCGTCTCGCGCATCACAATCTGTTTTACGTAAGTTGGGTTGAGGCTGGCAGCAGTCTGCCCCAGTGCGGCGGGAATAATCTGATCATATTCGCCAGAGACCAGCAGCGTCGGAATGTGCAGCTTGCGATACTCCTCTGGCATTTCGATCGAAGCCCGCTCGCTTACAGCCGTATAAATCGTGCCCAACGCTGCTTCCTGCTCTGCCATCAAATAATCTTCCAGAAAGGCGCGGCTTGCCTCACGCGGAATCGATCGCCGCAAAAACCGCTGCATAAATAATCGATCGGCTCCCGGAATCTTGCTCATCCAGGTCGGGCGAAACTTGACCACATAGCCGCCAAACTGGTGAAACGCCTTAAACGATCGCTCATCATACTCAAACACGCCATGACAGGTGAGAATCGTGCGCTCCACCCGCTCTGGATGGCGGTTCATAAACAGCACGGCAACCGATGAGCCAGTCGAGTGAGCATTAAGAAACACTTTGTTCAACTGAAGCCGATCGAGCAATACTGCCAGGTCGTCTGCATAGGTCTCTAGCTCATAGCCGAGCGCCACCACTGCTTCTGCCACCGGACGAGTAAAGCGCGATCGACCAAATCCCCGCAGGTCATAAAGCAGGCAGTCAAAACGGTCAGACATTGACTGCGCCGTCGTTTCCCAGTAGCGTGCCGAGCCACCCCAGCCATGAATAAACACCATCGTCGGTTTATCAGGATTCGGCTTTTGCTCAGAATTTGCGGTGGTGGGGCTGCTAATCCACTCGTAGTAGTGATTGACTCCCCGGATTTCAAGATAGGGCATGGTCAGCAATATCAACGAACGTTTGATTTGTACTTTTTGTATTTAATATCCTAGAGGATGAGCGAACGGCTCCCTCCGAACGATGGAATTTCTTTAGCGATCGATTCCACTCACATTTGAATTGAAATCGAAAAAGGCTGAGTCCAACCAGACCCAACCTTTCTTTGCAGCACAAACCTCAGAGAGAAATCAAAAACGCAATCTCCTTAAGCAGATTCCGGTTTCGGCAGCGACGACGGGTGCACCAGCAGTTCCGCAGTCGATCGCTTCTCAACCATTTCGCGGGTAATAGCGCAGCGCGTCACATCCTTACGGGAAGGTAGCTCGTACATGACGTCAAGCATCAGTTCTTCCACAATGCTTCGCAGTGCCCTTGCTCCGGTCTTACGACGGTAGGCTTCTTTGGCGATCGCACGAACCGCATCCGGCTTGAACTCAAGCTGCACGTTGTCCATCCGCATCAGCTTCTGGTATTGCTTCACCAAAGCATTGCGCGGCTCGGTCAAAATTGCAGTTAGAGCATCTTCGTCCAGCGGCTCGACCACGGCCATGACAGGAACCCGTCCAATAAATTCAGGAATCATTCCAAACTTGACGATATCATCCGGCTCCAGGTGCTTCAGCACATCCGAGGCACGCTTTTCCTTAGATTGACCTTCGCCTGGCTGGATAAAGCCCATCGTTTTCTTACCAATCCGCTGCTCGACTGCCTTATCCAGACCAACAAACGCACCACCGCAGATAAACAGGATATTGCTGGTGTCGATCTGAATGCAGTCCTGATAAGGGTGCTTGCGTCCGCCCTGAGGGGGTACGTTAGCGATCGTTCCTTCCAGCATCTTAAGGAGTGCCTGCTGTACACCTTCGCCGGATACATCGCGGGTAATCGAGGGGTTTTCGCTCTTACGGGCGATTTTGTCAATTTCGTCGATATAGATAATGCCGCGCTGGGCTGCTTCTACGTCCAGATCGGCCACTTGCAGAAGCCGCAGCAGAATGTTCTCAACGTCTTCGCCCACATAGCCTGCCTCGGTCAGCGTCGTGGCGTCGGCGACCGCAAAGGGTACATCCAGCATTTCTGCCAGAGTTTGCGCTAGCAGGGTTTTACCGCAGCCCGTCGGACCAATTAGCAGAATGTTGGATTTTTGGATTTCGATCGCATCATCACCCTTGCTGCCCTTCGACTGAGCATAGGTCAAACGCTTATAGTGGTTATAAACCGCGACCGAGAGAATTTTCTTTGCCTCGTCTTGACCAATTACATGATCGTCCAGGTGATTTCTGATTTCCCTGGGTTTCGGAATCTGGCTCAAGTTAAGGCTAGACGCACGCACCTGTCGCTTTTCGGGCGGACTCTCGCGACGGGCAGAAGGCTGAGGAACTGTCGCACTGGAGTCAAACAACTCCTCATCCAAGATCTCATTGCAGAGGTCTACACATTCGTCACAGATATATACTCCAGGTCCAGCAATCAGCTTACGGACTTGTTCCTGCGACTTACCGCAGAATGAACACTTGAGATGGGAGTCGTACTTTGACATATTTTCCCCTTACTGCACAGCGGCAATCGATTCACCGGGCATCGGCAGATTTTGACGCGCAATCACCTGATCGATCAGACCATAGTTCTTGGCTTCTTCGGCAGACATAAAGAAATCGCGCTCCGTGTCCGCTTCAATTCGTTCGAGCGGCTGTCCAGTATGATAAGCCAACAGCTCGTTGAGCGTACGTTTGTGGTAAAGAATTTCCTTCGCCTGAATCTCGATATCCACCGCCTGACCCTGTGCCCCACCGAGCGGCTGGTGAATCATGATGCGGGAATTGGGCAGTGAAAGCCGTTTCCCGGCTGCGCCCCCGCAAAGCAGAAACGCCCCCATACTGGCAGCTAGACCGTAACAGATAGTCACGACATCAGGACGAACCTGCTGCATTGTGTCATAGATAGCCATCCCCGCCGTTACAGAGCCACCCGGCGAGTTGATATAAAGCTGAATATCGCGCTCCGGGTCTTCCGCATCGAGGAACAGGAGTTGAGCTACGATCGCATCGGCAATCGTATCGTCTACCTGAGTGCCCAGGAAGATAATCCGCTCCCGCAGCAACCGTGAGTAGATGTCAAAGGCTCGCTCACCGCGCCCAGACTGCTCAACCACCATCGGCACAACGCCGCCAGAGATGGATGCGCTCGTTACAGGATGGCTGCCAAGCGATGTAATTTGAGGAGTCCGAATGCTGAGCAGATCGGAGTGAGGAAGTTGAGGTTTAGCCATAGCAGGAATGAAGTGTCGTGAGTTCATTCTGACAAATTCAAGCACAATTGGCACGTGACAGGCTCAACAACTCTTATCAACGGTAGACCAAGACGCTCTCGAAGCAAACCCTGTGAATCTCCCGACAGTTGACTTTTGAGCACTCATCTCACCAATAAATATGGGCAATCCGGCTCCAAGGAAATCGAACTTTGAGCGATGCGAAGCAATTTCCCCTATCAATTTCCCCTAGAAGCAATTTCCTCTATAAGGTAATCGATCGTGATGCTACTGCCATCCTACATTCAATCTAAAGCGATGTTACAAAACAGCCTCAGCGACTGCTTTAACGCAATGCTCTGCTGACGCAATGGATAGCAGGGGTTAGGATTCTCTCAGCTCGGTTCCTCCAGTGGAACGGTAGAAGATTTGCCAACAACGCTGACTCCCCTTCACCCGTTCCGAGAAAACATAGAGGAAAATGAGGACTACCGTTTCAGGGCTTATCGTTTCGCAGGATTACGCTTAAGCATAAGGTAAAACGATCGAGCGCCCATTGCTCCTCAACTATTTCTTTGACTTTCCTGACTGAGATTTTTTAGGCTCTGCGTCAGGAGCAGCGGCGGCTGCACTTTCCGCCGTGGCTTCTGGTGTAGCTTCAACTTCCGGTTCGGCTTCCGGTTCGACGGTTGATGCTTCGACCTCGATCGTTTCTTCTGCTGCCGAGGTTTCCTCAGTAGGGTCTTCCTCGGAAAGCTCAAGATCTTCGTCGTCTCCGTCCTTCTTCAGGGTTCCTTCTGGCACAAGCTCAACTGTATTGTTTTGCTCCAGCCAGTCGATAATCTTGTCCTTCAGCAGGTCTTCTTCCACGACTTCGCGCAGTTTTTGCATATCGACGCCTTCCGTAGATTGACCCTCGATCAACTCAGCGACTTTTGCATCGACTTCTGCTGCCTCGACCTTAATCGAGTGTGCTTTCGCGACTTCTCCCAGCGTCAGGGTTCGCATCAGCCGCTTGATTGCCTCTGGACGCGCCTGCTGCCGCAGCATATCAACGATTTCAGGGGTGAACATTTTTTTCACGTCCATTCCCTGCTGGCTCATTTGCATTGCCGTCTGGGTAATCGAGTGGTCAACTTCCCGCTTGACCAGGGTTTCAGGCAGCTCTACTTCGATATGGTTCACCAGCTCGTTCAGCAGTGCTTCCTGTTTGTTGTCCTTAGTTTTGCGATCGGCTTCTTCCTGAAAACGCTTTTCGAGCGATTGGCGCAGCTCTTCTAGCGTTTCAAACTCGCTCACTTCCTGGGCAAAGTCATCGTCCAGTTCCGGCAGTTCCCGCCCCTTCAGCTCTTTCATCGTCACGGTAAAGACGGCTGGCTTGCCTGCCAGATCTGCCTGCGGGTAGCCTTCGGGGAACTGTGCCTGGACTTCCTTAGTTTCACCAGGCTTCATGCCGATCATGCCGTCGATAAAGCCTTCGATAAATCTGCCTTCTAATAGCTCGATCTCAAAGTCTTCTGCGCTGCCGCCGGGAATTTCGGGCGGTTCTTCGCCTTCGGGCGCGTCTGCAGCGGTGAGGCGTCCTTTGAAGTCAACGGTAGCAAGGTCGCCTTCTTCTGCCGGACGGTCTTCGACGGGAACCAGGGTCGCCGACCGCTTGCGGTAGTCCTCTAGCGTGCTTTCGATTCGCGTTGGGTCATACTTCACTTCTTCTGCCTGCACCGTCAGCCCGGTGTATTCCTTCAGCGCCACCGTGGGCGGCACATCTACCGCAGCGGAGAAACTAAGGGCAGCCCCGGGCTGATACTGAGCCACCAAATCCTCAAACGACGATTTCAGCTCAAAATTACCGAGCGCGTCAATCTTCTCCTGCTCTAGAGCCTGCTTCAGGCTGTTTTGCACCAGATCCTCAACAACGGCGGCTTTAATGCGCTCCGAGCCAAATCGCTGAATTAAAACCTGGCGCGGCACTTTGCCCTTGCGGAACCCAGGAATATTGACAGAGCGGGTGAACTCCTGCAATGTTTTGTCATATGCCTGTTGTGACATCTCAGGGGTCACTTCGATCTGCAAACCTATCTGACTCGCGGGCAGTTTTTCCTGGGTTACTTTCATCGTTTTCTCGTCACATCGTCACTTCTAGACGGCTGAGCTTTGATTTTGCGCTGCCGCAATTAGCTATGGTAACTGATTCTGGCCTATCCTGATGCTGAATCACGAGCGAGGTTGTGAGAATCTGCCCATATGCCGATTTATTGAGCAGATGAGAATTTAGCAAGGAATTATTAGGTATCAGAGCGAAGCTGTGCAGCAAAAGTCAGCTATTATCGGTGTTAAAGATTAAAAAGTTTAAGATGAGCTAAGACGGGCAAGTTAAACTTATTATTAATTTAAACTTCTCTTTATCTCACTTCACCGATCGTCTCTTTAACTTCTAAAAGCAGCCCTAATTCTTTAGTCTACTAAGATTGAAAATCAGCTTAAAAAACAAAATTTGATTCTTTATACGGAGGAGATTAATTTGCTCAAGACATATCGCGTTGCTATTTTGGGCGCAACCGGAGCCGTTGGAGTCGAACTACTAGAGTTGTTAGAGCAGCGGCACTTTCCGATCGCAGACCTCAAGCTGCTTGCTTCTCCGCGATCGGCAGGGCAGCAGGTAAAGTTCAACGGCGAGACTTTAACTGTGCAGCCCGTAGATGATCGATCGTTTGACGGGGTTGATTTGGTGCTGGCATCGGCGGGTGGCTCTGTCTCGAAAGCCTTTGCGTCTAAAGCCGTTGCCGCTGGCGCAGTAATGATCGACAATTCCAGCGCGTTTCGCATGAATCCCGACGTGCCGTTGGTCGTCCCCGAAGTTAACCCGGAGGCAGCCGCCCAGCATCAAGGCATTATTGCTAACCCAAACTGCACGACAATTCTAATGTCCGTTGCCGTGTATCCACTGCATCAGGTGCAGCCCATTCAGCGCATTGTTGCTGCCACTTATCAGTCTGCCAGTGGAGCCGGAGCGAGAGCAATGGAAGAAGTCAAGGTGCAGTCCCGCGCCATTCTTGCCGGAGAAACACCCCAGGCTGAGATTTTTCCCTACCCGCTTGCCTTTAATCTTTTTCCGCATAACTCTCCGCTAAGCGAATCGGGCTACTGCGAGGAAGAGCTCAAGATGGTGAACGAGACGCGCAAAATTTTTGGTGCGCCCGATCTGCGGATCACAGCGACCTGTGTACGGGTTCCCGTACTCCGCGCCCACTCGGAAGCGATTAACCTGGAGTTTGCTTCGCCGTTTAGCGTAGTTCAGGCACGCGAAATCTTAGCTCAGGCTCTGGGAGTCCAGCTCGTTGAAAACTGGCAAACCAACTACTTCCCGATGCCGATCGAAGCCAGCGGCAAAGACAATGTTTTAGTTGGGCGCATCCGCCAAGATCTCTCAAACCCGAATGGTCTAGAGCTGTGGCTCAGCGGTGATCAAATTCGCAAGGGAGCCGCCCTGAATGCGGTTCAAATTGCCGAGTTGCTGGCAGCACAAAACTTAATTCGTCCTGCTGAGCCAGTGGCGACAGTGCGCTAGACGGTGCGCTAGGTAGATTGACTGCCGCTTGTGTAGGATGTGTTAGCACAGGGTGAGGTATTGCCCCCAGAAATTAAATTGAGGGGTTACGGCGATCATTCTGTAGCGAGACTTGCAAAGCAACCGCCCAAACCATTCTGCCTAACCCATTACAAAGCAGAGCATGGCACTTTAGGAACAGGATTGCAGTCTTTTGAGCATTGAGCGCGATCGAGGGTCGATCGAATTCCTGCCCAATGACCCGAAGGGGAAACTGCTTCGCCAGGTCTAGCCAATCGCTCAACCCATGCCGATTAACTTGCTGAATTGTTTATCGCTTAATATTTATCGCTCAATGAGGAGTGCGTCGCGTGTGACCGAGTTTGGACGAGTTTTAACCGCAATGATTACGCCATTTCAGGAAGATGGCAGTGTCAACTACGCGGTCGCTGAAGAGCTGGCTGCTTACCTGGTTGCTCATGGAACAGATACACTGGTAGTCTGCGGTACAACGGGCGAATCTCCGACGCTGACCTGGAGCGAAGAACACGATTTATTTCAGGCAGTGCAGAATGCAACATCAGGCAAAGCCAAAATTATTGCAGGCACAGGGTCAAATTCCACCCATGAAGCTGTTACAGCCACCCAAAAAGCTTCTAAAATAGGAATAGACGGGACGCTTCAGGTCGTTCCCTACTACAACAAACCTCCGCAGGCAGGGCTGTATCAGCATTTCAAATCGATCGCTGAAGCAAGTCCCGAACTGCCTATGATCCTTTACAACATTCCTGGACGGACTGGTCAGAACCTCTTGCCTGAAACGGTTGCCCGTCTGGCTGAGATTCCAAACATTGTCGCCATTAAAGAGGCAAGCGGGAATCTCGACCAGGTTAGTCAGGTTCGCCGTCTTACGTCCCCTGATTTCTTGATTTACTCTGGAGATGATTCGCTGACGATGCCGATTCTTGCTGTAGGCGGCTATGGTGTTGTCAGTGTTGCAAGCCATTTAGTCGGTTCGCAGATTCAGCAGATGATTCAAGCGTTTGAGCAGGGAAAGGTTCAAGTGGCAGCTCAGATGCACCTCCAGCTATTTCCCCTGTTTAAGGCACTCTTCACGGTGACAAATCCCATTCCTGTGAAGGCGGCACTTCGACTTCAGGGATGGCAGGTTGGCTCAACACGCCTGCCTCTCGCTGAAGACTCTACCAACTTTGAGATGCTGCTTAAGACCGCAATGACCGATCTGGGCTTACTGGAGGCAGCATAACTGGAAACCTTTGCAGGTCGGCTGCCTATAAAGTTTCAGACAATTAAATACCAATGAATTCCGATAAAGCGAACCCTAATCAAGACTGACGCGAAGCAAGTTGATGCAACATCACTCAAGCCTTTTCTGTACGTTTTGGGGCTGATTGCTTTATTTCCTGCCTTTGGCGATCGTCCTTGTCCGCAATACCTGGCTCCTGTTGACGTTATTGCTCAGGCTTTCCTTCTTTCCATTTCCAGTCGTTTACCAACACCTAGTAAAGTTAGTTACAACCACACATGAGTCAAAACGGTTCTGCAAGTGCGCTTAAAGTCATTCCGCTCGGAGGACTGCACGAAATTGGTAAGAATACCTGCGTCTTTGAATACAACGATGAGATTGTGCTGCTGGATGCAGGCTTGGCGTTCCCCACTGATGGAATGCATGGCGTTAACGTGGTGCTGCCTGACACGAGGTATTTACGCGAAAATCGCCACAAAATTAAGGGCATGATTGTCACCCATGGTCACGAAGACCATATTGGCGGTATCCCCTTTCACCTAAAACAGTTCGACGTACCTGTGATTTATGGTCCTCGTCTCGCAATGTCACTGCTGCAAGACAAGCTGGAAGAGGCAGGCGTTGCAGAGCGAACCGAGCTGCGAACGGTGCAACCGCGGGAAATCGTGCGAATTGGCACTTACTTCCTGGTGGAATACATCCGCAACACTCACTCGATCGCCGACAGCTTTAGCGTGGCAATCCACACGCCTGTTGGAGTTGTGATCCATACTGGCGACTTTAAGTTTGACCA
Organism: Cyanobacteria bacterium FACHB-502; assembly: GCA_014695325.1. Classification (GTDB taxonomy): domain Bacteria; phylum Cyanobacteriota; class Cyanobacteriia; order Elainellales; family Elainellaceae; genus Leptolyngbya_A. The sequence goes on from JACJNZ010000052.1 coordinate 130,333, forward strand.
TACACCTGTAGACGGCGAGAAGTTTGACCTTCAGCGATTGGCAGAACACGGTGAAAAGGGCGTTCTCTGTTTGATCAGTGATTCCACGAACTCAGAAGTTCCGGGCTTCACGCCGTCAGAGCGTTCCGTGTTTCCCAACCTCGATCGCACGTTCAGTCAGGCTCAGGGACGCTTGATTGTCACCACTTTTGCTTCATCGGTGCACCGGGTCAACATGATTCTGGAATTGGCGAAGAAGCACAAGCGAGCCGTGGCAGTGATCGGGCGATCGATGCTGAATGTGATCGCTCACGCCCGCAACCTGGGCTACATCAAGTGCGAAGACGATTTATTTGTGCCGCTCAATATGGTCAACAAGATGCCAGATGAGAAGGTGCTGATTCTCACGACCGGGTCGCAGGGTGAGCCGATGGCTGCTTTAACCCGCATTGCCAATCAATCGCACCGTCAGGTGAAGATTCGCGAGGGCGATACCGTTATCTTTTCAGCAAACCCGATTCCGGGGAATACGATCGCTGTGGTTGGCACGATCGACAAACTGATGATGCAGGGCGCGAAGGTCGTTTATGGACGCGATAAAGGGATCCACGTTTCCGGTCACGGTGCCCAGGAAGACCAGAAGCTGATGCTAGCTCTTACCCGTCCTAAGTTTTTCCTGCCCGTTCACGGCGAACACCGAATGCTGGTCAAACACTCCGAAACGGCTCAGAGCATGGGCGTTCCGGCTGAGAATATGGTGATTATTGATAACGGTGATGTGGTCGAACTAACCCAGGACAGCATCTGCATCAGCGACAAAGTTCCTTCAGGAATTGAACTGGTGGATTCTGCCCATGCGGGTGTGGTGCATCAGCAGGTGCTGAAAGAACGGCAGCAGCTTGCCGAAGAAGGCATTGTCACGATCGCCGCTGCTTTGGGCTGGAAAGGTGAACTGATCGCGAAGCCCGAAATTCACCTGCGCGGTGTGGCAACGGCGATCGAAGCCGCTAAGCTAGAGCAGTCGATCATGCAAACGATCGAAACTGTGGTGGATAGCCGCTGGTCAGACTATAGCCGCACGATCGGCAGCCTGATCGAAGTGGACTGGGATCGGGTGCGAGTTGATCTCGAAACGGAACTCCGGCGAATGCTGCGACGTGAGCTTCAGAATAATCCAACGCTGCTGTTCCTGCTGCAAAAGCCAACCGAGCAGCCTGTCAGTACCGCCCGTAGACAGCGATCGACTGCAAAAGTTGCGTCTTAATGTCCGTCGTTTGCTGCATCTGGCGACTGAATCTTGAATTGAATCGGAGCAATTGAACTAAAGCGATCGTCCTTTTTCTGGGGCGATCGTTTTTTTTGATTCTTTTATAGAACTGCTTTAATCCCCGCTAATCCCTGCTGATCTCCGCTAATCCCCGAGTGCTTCATGCTTTGCATTCAATCCAGCCGGCAGCATAGACCGTAAATCTACGCATACTATCCACCCCTACCCTAAAAGTTAAGTGGTATTACGGCGATCGATTAAAGGGAGTTTTGGCAAAATTGCCCTAGATTCAATTAAGTTCCTTTGCAGATGAGTTGCTTGCAAATTTTGCGATCGTTTCCGATTTGAGCCGGTTTGCTTTTGTAGATCCGGTCATACAGATTTAAAGACAAGGTTCAACCTCAGACAAACTGCACCTCACTTCATCGCAGCACCAATCTAGAGTTACCTTTCGCCACGCTATCCCCCAAAGCCCGCTTCTCTAAAATCACTTCACCAGAAGGAGAACATCATGAACGCATCTCATTCGACTTATCACCAACCCGTTGACCTGCTGCTGCCCCTGCGTCACTGGCTTGACAATATCGAACTGCAAAACCCGAAGCTGGCGCACCAAATCTGCCGCCTGATTCCGGCGCAGTGCCCCTTTGAGCGTGATGTTCAGTTCTGTGGACGGACGTTGTTTCACGTTCCACCCATGTGCAAGCTGAACCCTCTATACGAGCAGGTTGTGGGCTTGCGCTTCCGGGCGTTGTGCTACTTGGCAGACGTTTGCGGCGAAGATATCAGCCGCTATTGCTAGCAGCCATCATTGCTAGCAGGCATTCATTCAAAAGCGCGAATTGATTCAATTGCCCAGCGGGAAAAACTGCTTCGCATCACTCACTTTAGTTGTGCGAAACCCAGAAACAAAATTTGGTAGCCCTGTCAGATTAGTTTGAGAAGCGATCGGATCAAGAAACGCTCGAACAAGACCGAGGCACGATCGTCGAAACGCCTAAGAGAACAATAAACGGGCAAATCTTGAACAGTTTATTAGCGAATTTCTCAATATTTTCTGGCACGGTTGACGGAACGCGAAAATGAACGGCTGAATTCACAGCGCAACCTATCAGCTTACCCAAATACCAATGACAGCAGCGTTAATGCCCCTGCTAATACCATCAATCCCGCAGGCATAAACTTTCGAGTTTTAAAGAGGCGCACAGCGAACACGATCACGAGAACGATCGCCACGATCGTCGCAATAGGCAATCCCCAATTCAATCCCTGCTGCTGAGCCACTCCGCTCACAATCAGCAAAATACCGCTAATTATCCCAGAAACCAGGGAAGTAGTGCTGCCTGCTTTGGTATATCCTAAAACGCCGCCGACCAGAGCTAAAACGCCATAAACATAGGTTGCCAAAATATCTAAACTCACAGCTTCTTCCCAAAAATAAAGTTGTTAATGACTGCAAATTATGCCAGTAAACGCAAAGGTTTTTTGCAGTTTGACAGGGATTAAAATCTTTCTTTACGCAGATTGACTCGGCGTTTTTATCTCAATTCACCGCCGCGATTCCGCGCATTATCGCATTGAAGAAAGCGGCAATTATTGATAGATTGACCGCATGACGGATTTAGATGCGGTTTTGGACACAGCTCAGCCTACCTTTTTGCAACAGCAAGCCGCCGCGCTGCTGCTTTATCAATCAGTGCTGGAAACAGAGGCGGGCACTGCGTTTTTGAAGCTGCTCCAGACGCTCACATCGCCCCAGCTCAATGCAGTTCAAGTTCTGCAAGCTTACGGTCACTGGTTCAAAACGCTGGCAAATCTGAACCAGAGCTGGCAATTTTACCTGGTGGATCAAATTCTCAAGGCTGAGAATCCCTTTACGCAGCAGGCTCAGAAAATTGCCCTGATTGAAATGCCGCCCCCTCTTGTTGAAGCTGCCCGGCAGGATCTGCGACTGCTATGGGAACTTTATCGCTGTGGCGGCGAAGAGGTCGCTGAGTGGGTGCAAAAGGCGGCCGAACTGACCAATGCGCCAGTTGTTCCTCAGTTTCCGGTAAAGGGCGTTGCCTCAGGAGCGGGTGAAAGACAGGACGATCGAACTCCAGATCTAATAACAAAATTTGCACAGACAGGCGATTGGGCAGACCTGATCGAGCCGCTTGCTGCCTATTATCAGCAGTGCGGAACGGGGATTTTTGCGGCTTACCGGGCGTTTCGCTGGCAGGATGGGCAGATTTGCGGCATTGCTTATCCGGATACGATTCGTTTGTATGAGTTGGTGGGATACGAAGCCCAGAAAGAAGCTCTGCTAAAAAACACGCAGGCGTTGCTGAAGGGCTACCCGGCACTGCACGTTTTACTTTATGGCAGTCGTGGGTCAGGCAAATCTTCTCTAGTGAAGTCACTGCTACACCAGTACGGACAGCAGGGCTTGCGGCTCATTGAAGTGCCGAAGGCTGATTTGCGAGAGCTGCCGGCAATCGTCGATCGATTACGACAGACATCACTCAAGTTCATTATCTTTGTGGATGATTTGTCGTTTGAGGAGGATGACGACGCTTACAAAGCTTTGAAAGTTGTGCTGGAGGGCAATCTCACTGCAAAACCGCAAAACGTTGTTGTCTATGCTACGTCTAATCGACGACACCTGATTCGCGAATTTTTTGCCGATCGCCCCCGTCCCAGCGATGCCGACGAAGTTCACGCCTGGGATACGGTGCAGGAAAAGCTTTCCTTTAGCGATCGGTTTGGTTTAACCCTCACCTTTAACCCAGCCGATCAGGAAACCTATCTAGAAATTGTGCGGCATTTGGCGCAGGGAATGGCGATCGAGTCGCAGGACTTGCAGTATCGCGCTTTGCAGTGGGCAACTCGTCACAATGGGCGATCGGGCAGAAGCGCACGACAGTTTGTGGACTTTCTGAAGGCAGAGCTAGCAGCAGAGCATTAACTTTAATCGTTTGAAAAGTTCTAATAATGACCCTAACCGCCCCCTAACTCACGCCATTAGGGAGGGAACTGAGCTGATTACGTCACGCTCAAAGTTCCCCCTCGCTCTTTTAGAGCGGCAAGTCAAAAGTTGGGGAATTTAGGGGGCAATGTAGGCTGATATGTAGGCGATTGACGATTTGTTAAACAACCTCTAAAGCGCAACTTTTGAGCTGGGAAGCGTTGAGCTGGGATAAAGTGCGCTCAGTTCCGGCTGCTGCCAAACTTGCCCATCGAGTGCCATTTCTTCAATCAGGCTGGCAAGACGGAGTGCCTTGAGCGCCTGTTCGCCGCCAACCGAGGGCTGATTGCCGCCGCGTACACAATTGACAAAATGCTCTAGCTCGGCATGAAGCGGCTCAATATTGCTGGTTTGCACTTTTTCGATCAAGCCATCCTGTCGGTAAAGCACCTGTCCGTAGTCGGTCAGGCAGTTAGCAGTCGTTTTACGGTGAATCAGAATCTCATTGTTGAGGAAGTCTGCTTCGGTCAGGGAATTGCGGCAGTGGGCGGAAATGCGGCGAATTTTGCGGTGGGTAACTTTGCTAGCAGTGAGGGTGGCAACGATACCGTTTGCAAATCCCAAAATTGCCGTTACATAGTCTAGATAGTTTGAATCTGGGGCACGGTTGCCGCTGGCGGTGAGCTTGACGACAGGCGCACCAACTAACTCCAGCAATAAATCAATGTCGTGAATCATCAAGTCCAGCACGACGGATACATCATTGGCGCGATCGGAGTAGGGGCTCATGCGGTGCGCTTCAAGAGCAAGCAGCTCCTCGGTTTTAAGAACTTTGTTGAGTTCCTGAAAAGCTGGGTTAAACCGCTCAATATGCCCTACCTGGAGAATGCAGCGAGATTCAGCGGCAGCGTTGACCAGTGCCTCGGCTTCGGCAATACTGGCGGCGATCGGCTTTTCAATTAGCACATGAACGCCTGCCTGAAGGCAAGTAGTTCCCACCGCATAGTGCGCTCTCGTGGGTACAGCAATACAAACCGCATCCACATGCTGAATCAGGTCGTGATAGTCCTCAAAGAAATGCGCTCGATATTTACTTGCCGTATCGATGCCGCGCTCTACGTTCAGATCCGACACGCCAACCAGCTCTACATCCTTTAGTAGGCTCAACACGCGAGTATGGTGCTGCCCCATGTTGCCCACCCCAATCACCCCAACGCGAATCGGCACGGAGTAGTTGTGCTGCCTGGAGAGATGAGTCTGCCCGATCGATGATTTTTCCTGCACGCCTGCTGTCTCCTACACCACAGAAGAAACGAATGTTACACTAGCTGACTGGAACGCCCCTAGGCAGGCGATGGGTCGCAGTTCCCCTAGCGGGGTAATCGAGCAATCAAGGACCCGCTTCACGATCGCCACCAGGCTGGGAATAGGGAGCAAAAGTAAAAACCTGGGAAGACTGCGCTCCCGCATTTCCGTTTCCTTGTTGGTATAGCGATCACGATACATAAAGAATTTTAAAGGTTTGTTGAGCTCAATCATATCGTTGCCCCGATTAATTTTCTGGATTTCACGGACGACCGATGCGTTTGCTTGTGTCAGTTTTTGCCCTGTCTATTGGCTTAGGTGACTTTCGCCTAATCATCCTGACCGCGATGCTAAAGCTTTTGAGCCGTCCAGCTTGAGGAAATCAATCCCGCCAGGGCGGCTCCGGCGGCTTCTGCCAAAGTGCTAATTAGGCGATATAGCGCAACACTTCCCAGGACAGCGGCGATCGAAAAATGGTTCGACAAGAGGGCAACTGCTGTTGCTTCAAACACGCCAATTCCTCCCGGTGCGCCTGGAACGACCAGTCCCAGCAGCCAGGCAATGGTGAACCCACTCAGGGCAGGCAGGAGATCGAAAATTTGAAGCGGTTGGAGTGCCTGAAGGATAAACAGAAAGCCGACACCACGCAGCAGCACAAACAGCAGTTCGCCGAGCAGCGGAATCACGGGATAGCGATACAGAACAGTTTCTCTGGGGCGATCGGTCGCAGTTTCTGCCCTGAAAGAATCGAGTTGAGCCGGAGCCATGTCCTCTACGGCAGCTGATCCATGTTCAAGCTCTGAATTGCGACCCTGACGAGACTTGCCCTTCAGCTGACGAACGACGTGAAGCAGCCGATTGAGAATGTAGGGATGCACGATCGCCAGCACAAACACCAGACCCAAAATTTGCAATAGCGCATGGGTTCTCAGGCCGGTCAGCAGGGCAAGACCAAGGGCAGAAGCGGCCATTAGCAGCGGTTCCAGCAAAACGCTCAGAGTTGCAGTCGGGGTCGGAATGCCTGCGGCTCGGGCAGCCGTGACTCTGCCGTAGAGGTGCCAGACATTGCCGGGAAGGTATTTTGCAATATTGGTTTTCAGGTAAGCCTGCATTGCCCAGATTCCTGAGGTTTGCTGTCCCAACTCCCGAAGGATGAGATTCCAGACGTAGCCCGTCCAGCAATGTGCCAGCAGCGTCACCCCAAATCCCAGCAGCAGGTTGAGCGGCGCAGCTTCCCTAAGTTGAAGCGCGACAACACCCTCCCAGTGCTGCCTCAGCGTACTGGCAAGGAAAAACAAGGTCGTTCCCAGGATCAGCCAACGCAGATAGGGCTTAAGCCGAGAGATTATAGATTTGCCGATCGGGAGCTTTGTCATGCAGGCTTTTTAGACGCAAACCAGTGGACGGGCTTTTTATGCCTCGCGTTCCACAAAAATAACGTTTTCTGTTACTTTCTCAAAGGTGTCGTCGTGGCTGATCACAAAGAGCTGACGAAAGGATTTAATTCCAGCGATCGCTTCTGCCAGGCTTTCCCGGCGCGGCTTGTCCATATTGGTCGTTGGCTCATCGAAGAATGCCACGTCAATGTCTGCCAACACCCGCAGTAATGCTAGCCGAACTGCCAGTGCTGCACACATTTGCTCCCCACCGGACAAATTCACAAATCGGCGCGTATGCGCTCCTTCCTGCACAATGATTTCGTATTCGTTTGTCCACTCCAGGGCGACATTTTGACGATTCAGCAGTTCTCGGAAGAGACGATCGGCTTCCTTTGAAATGGATTGCACATATCGTTCGGTAATGCGAGGAGCGGCTTGCTTGTAAATCTTGCGGGCAGTGGTGATAAATTTCAGCACCTTCTGTTTTTCCTTCAGGGCAAGCTGTGCCCGATCGCGCTGCTCGGCGATGGCTTTGAGGTTGCTGAGCTGGTGTTCTAGCTCTGCTAGAAGTTTGCGCTGCTGCGGCAATGCCCCAGAGATCCGATCTGCCTGACTGCGAAGGGTGGTGTACTGCATCTCGATCTGCTGTCCCTGCTGGGGGTCGTAGTGCTGCAATAGCCGATCGTATTCCGCCTGCACCCTCGATCGCGACGATTCAAGCTGCTGCAGGTGAGCGATCGTTTGAATCAGCTCAGATTGAAGCTGGGGCAGCCGCTCTGCCGTTTGCTGCTGCTGGAGTACGGTGAGATAGCCGTTCTGGTGATTGCGCTGAAGAGATTTTTGCTGCTCGATCTGGTCTTCGATCGCGGCAAAGGGAGCAAGCTGGCGATCGAGTTCTTGAATTTGCTGCTGAATTTGCTGGTACTCGTGGTAGAGCTTGACGTATTGCGTTTTAAACTCCTCCTGCTTTTCAATCTGCTGCTGAAGAAGCTGGGCGCGTTCTCTCGGACTGTTGAGGCTCTTAAGCAGATCAGACAATTGTTCGCGCTGTTTGAGGCGATCGGGTTCAGTCTCAATCTCGTCTTTAAGCTGGTCAAGACGGCTGTGAAGCTGCGATAGCTCTTGCTGAATCTGGCTTTGCTGCTCTTGTTTGGCTTCCAGAGCAGCGACTTCTGCCTGAAACTGATAGAAGCCTTGCAGTTGAGTTTTGATTTGCTGAAGCTGCTGCTGAAGTTTGGACACAGACACCTGCTCGGACAAATCCGCCAAAATTCGCCAGAGGGCTTGCAACAGGTCAGTATTGAGATCTACCCCTGCCTGGACTGCCTCTAATGCCGATTTAACCGATACCGTCGCCAGCAAAGGCACACTGCGCTGCACTTCCCGCAAAATTCGAATGGCTTCGTCGGACTGAAGCTGATGCCGATCGCGCTTGGCTTCTCCTTCGCTAACGAGCTGCCGAAGTTCTGCTTCAAACTGTTTCGCGGCTTCGACGCGGCTGAGCTGTTCCTGCAATCGATCGCGCTTTTGCTCCAGGTCAGGAATATGCTTAATTTGAGCAGCGACCGTTTGGATGCGATCGATCTCCTGCTGTAGTCGAACGGCTTCCCCCTGGAGCTTCTGGAGCTGTTTGGTGCCGTTTTTATGCTCGGTTTTGTTGATTTGCAGGTGATTGAGCTGATTGGTAAGGGCGATTTGTGCCTGCTCTAGCTGGGCTTGCTGAGCGATCGCGGGCTGAAGCTGCTGGATTTCTGTCTCGGCTTTTTCCAGGCTTTCGAGCTGGATTTGCAGGCGCGTTAGCTCTTTGTGGCGATCGAGCAGTGCCTGTTGCTGCTGTTCTTTCTGACGAAGCAGGATTTGCTTTTGCTTGAGATGCTGGTCGAGCTGCTTCAGGGTTTGGTCTGCTTTAAGATACGCATCATGACTGGCGCGATTGGCGGTACAAAGTTCGACTGCCTGTTCTGCCTGCTGCACTGCCTGCCGGAGAAGCCCGATCGCCTGCTGCTTACTATCAAGCTGCGTGGTCAACTGCTGCACCTGCTGGGCGGTCTGCTGTACCTGCTCTGCCTGCGCCGCGAACTGCTCCTTCACTGCCTGAAGCTTGGCGAGGTCGCCTTCGAGCTGTTGCAGGGCTGCTTCTGATTGGACGATTTCGGTAATGACGGTTTGCTGGCGATCGGTCAGACTGTCCCACTCGGCTAAATCTGTTTCGTGGCGAACAATCTCATCCGCCAGCTTTGCGACCTGATCTTCGGCATATTTCTCAAGCTGGCGCGAGTCTTTTTGCACCTGCTGGTATTCTTCAACTTTTAGAATGCTGTCAAAAACAGCCTTGCGATCTTTGGGCGGCTGAAGAAAGTCTACGGTAAAGGTTCCTTGTGGAACGCCGATCGTATTCGCAAAAAGTCGCGCCAGATCGGTTCCCGGAGCAACCCCCAACTGCTGTCGAATCCAGGGGAGAATTTCGGCTTCGATACTTCTATAGTCGAGCTTGACATCAAGCTGCGGATCGTAAACCGTATAGCCTTTCGTCGTGCATCGCTGAATCTCGTAAGTGCGCCCATCTCGATCGGATACAAACATGACGATCGCCTGAGCACTCCCCGCCCCGTTGCGAATCAAATCCTCCACCTTATACGCGCCGCGATGGTTAAACATGACCCAGGCGATCGCTTCCAGAATGCTCGTCTTGCCTGCTCCGTTTTCTCCACAGATGGCGTTAGTTCCCGGCTGAAAGCTGAAATGACGATCGCGGTGCGTCTTGAAGTTTTTGAGGGTGACGGAGAGGATTTGCATCAGACGGCTGGGGATGAGGGTGAATAGGCGAATGAGGAGATGAAGGGGTGGGTGGATGGAGAGCAGAACAATTGAACCAATCTCTACCGCTAGTGTACTCCGTTTCACTAGAAGCAGGATGCTCGATGATTTGGAACTTGAAGGGCAGATTAGCGTCAAAAAGTGGGACGAATCAGGCTGATTCGGCATTCTCTGGGGCGTTTCTCAGAAGGAGGTATTCTGTAGAGAGCCAGAGTAGAGTATTATCTTGCTTTGAACCTTATTGTTAATAAGTAGATACATTTATACGGCGGTTATTGGTTGGTTGGGATAGGTTTGCAGGCTGCCCTTAAGTCCGTGCGGTTAAAACGCTCAGAAATAACGGATCGAAATAGCTGGTGTTAAGGGGTGAGGAGGCTCGGTGTGAACGGTCGGATCGCAAAAAACTGGAATCGAGTTCGGACGCTCGGCTATCACCGGGACTGGGAGAATTACCGGGATTTGCTGATCGTCCTGGTGCAGAAAGAACTGAAAGTGCGCTACAGCAATAAGGCACTGGGCTATGTCTGGTCGATCGCCAATCCGCTTGCCTCTGCGCTGGTTTACTTTGTTGCCTTTCAAATCTTGATGCGGATCAATATTCCGGGCTATCCGGTAATTTTGCTGTCGGGCATATTTCCCTGGCAGTGGTTTAGCAACGTGGTGGTCTCCTCGCCCAATGTGTTTGTGGGTAACTCAAGTATTATTAAAAAGGTTAATTTCCCCCGCAATATTATTTTGCTTTGCACCGCTTTGAATCACATGATTCACTTCGTCGTTTCGATTCCGGTGCTGACAATTTTTTTGATTGCCTTTAACCATATTCCGACTTTCACCTGGGTCTGGGGTATTCCGGTGCTGCTGGTGATTCACTTTTTAATGGTTTATGGAATTGGGCTGGCACTTGCCTCGATCAACCTATTCTTCCGGGATTTAGAACGGCTGACGGGCATTATTATGAACTTCACCTTTTTCCTGACTCCGATTCTTTATCCGCTGGAACAGATTCCGCCTCACATTCGCAAATTCATCTGGCTCAATCCGGCGGCTCCGCTCATTGCAAGCTGGCGAGAGCTGTTTCTCTACGGCAAATTGGAGCCGATGTACCTGCTGTATAGCCTGCTGTATGCGATCGCCTTTTTCGCGATCGGTCAGATGATCTATCGCAAGCTTTCCTGGAAATTTGCAGAACTGATATGAGAGAGCCAGTCATCACTTTCTATAACGTCAGCAAGTCTTACCCGCTCTATCGGCATATTCGGGGCATCAAAAACTTTGTCTTCAATATGCCCAAGCATCTGAAAACGATGCAGCAGGAGCAGTATGAGGCACTGCGAGATATTACGTTTGAGGTGTACGAAGGCGAAAAGTTCGGCGTTATCGGCAACAACGGAGCCGGAAAAAGTACCACGCTGGGACTGATTGCAGGCGTACTGAAGCCAAACCGGGGACGAGTCATTGTGCGGCGGCGCGTGTCTCCCCTGCTGGCTCTGGGGGCAGGCTTTCACCCGGAACTCAGTGGGCGAGACAATATTATGCTGAACGGTGTGCTGATGGGCTTGACCCGCCGCGAAATCCGGGAAAAAGAAGAGGAAATTATTGATTTTTCGGAGCTGGGCGAGTTTATCAACCATCCAATTCGGATGTATTCAACGGGAATGGTGGCGCGATTAGGATTCTCAGTCGTTGCCCATCTCGACCCGGAAATTTTGCTGATTGATGAAGTGCTGGGCGTGGGTGACATTCGCTTCCAGAAGAAATGCCTGGATAAAATGAAGACCTTCCAGGATAGCGGCGTAACGATGGTGCTGGTCACTCACTCCGTTGCCAGCGTGATGAATCTGTGCGATCGCGTCATGTGGATCGACAACCACGAAATCAAAATGATTGGTGATCCGACCGAGGTAGTGACCTACTACTCAGAGGCAGCGGGTGTGCCGATCGACTTGAGCGCAGTCAACAAAGCAAAGCTATAGAAAATAGGCTTGCAAAACGCAAAGTTACAGACAGTGCAACGCTAGAGGCAGTATCGACGGTCATGAGAAACTTTCCGGCACAGTACACCCTGAACGATGAGGATGTGTTGTATTTTTCACACATTCCCAAAACCGCAGGCATGACCTTTCGGACGATCGTGGAAGATCAGTTTGACGATCGCGAAATCTGTCCGGCAACACTCAATGCTCAGGTTGCCAAAATTCCCAAAGACCAGTTAAAAGACTATCGCTTGTTTCGCGGACATTTGGGATTTATCAACATCCCAGAACTGCTGCCCGGAAAGGAAGTGGTAAATGTAACGATTCTGCGTGAGCCGATCGCCCGCGTCATTTCCCACTACGAATACATCCGCCGCATGCCCGGAGATCCGCACTATAGAGCGGTGAAAGACATGACCCTGGCAGAGTTTGCCCAAAAGCTCACTGCCGGAAAGGTCGGAAAAAACATCCAGACTTACCATGTTGCAAAGGCGATGCGGTTCAAACTGGATGACCTGACCCCGGAAGAAACGCTGGCTCTGGCAAAAGAAAGCCTCGATAATTTTGCCTTTGTCGGCTTGGTCGAACGGTTCCAGGACTCGCTGTTTCTGCTGTCCTACATTCTGGGCTGGAAGCCGATCCTGAATAGCCGCAAGGAAAACGCCGCTAAGAAAAAGAAATCCTTTGACGAGATTCCGGCTGAGACCCTAGAGATTATCCGCGAAAATTCGCTGCTCGATCTGGAACTCTACCACTACGCGCAGGAAATCTTCGAGACGCGCTTTAACGAGATGGTGCAGCAGCTGATCTCCCAGTTCGGCACGGCGGCAGACCAAGCGGAAACTATCTCATCCGATCGCCTCAAAGAATTGCTAGAACTCCACTACGAGCAACGCTATCGCGATCTAGACCGCACTCCATCTTCTACCCTGCTTTACGATTTTGGTCAGGCGTTGCGCGGCATGGGCTGGCAGCGTCGAGAATGTCCGCCTTCTGGACCGCCTGCCTATCGTTGGACTGGACCTGGCACCGTTTCGACGCTTGATCTGCCCCAGATTGCTCCTCCAAATGGCAATTGCTTGCTGGAGTTTCGTGTGATTGCGACTCAGGCGACTGCGCCCGATATTCTCGATAGCCTTTCTGTTTTGGTCAATCAGAATCCAGTGCGACTCAACACACTGCATAGCGATCGCGGTGTGAAACTGCTCCAGGCGGTCGTTGCCCCAGAAATGCTGAAATCTGAGCGACCCTTTACCGAAGTAAAATTTGAGGTCGATCGCGTCACGTCCCTGAATGCGGTGAATCCGCTTGATCCCGATACGCGCCAGGTGGGAGTGGCATTGAACTATGTGCAGCTTTTCCCGCAGGAAACCGAACGACAGCACAGTGCTGCTGCTCAGCTTTTTGAGGATGAAGCCTGGAAAAACACGATCGATTTCCTGAGTCAGCATCTCCAGCCCCAGGAAGTCGTAATTGCGCCCCTGGCATTCCGGGTCATGGTGAATAATTCGGTGCTGGACTACGATGCATTTCTGGAGGGCAAGCAGGCGCAGTGGCTCGTGCTGCACAAAGGTATGGCGGCGCAAATTAGCACAATTTTGATGAAGCTGCTTGGTCGCGGTTTGTCTCCTGTGTTTGCCAACGAAGTGTTTGTCCTGTATTCCAACCGTCAGGGCATCGCTACAGCAAACTATGCTTCAAAGCACGTTCGTCCCGTGTACATCGATCGCGTCAAGAAGAACGTCGAGCACAAGCTGAAAACGCTGTATCGCCAGTACGCAGGTAAGAAGCAGTTGATTCGCAGTTCCCCCAAAGGGTAATCATCCCCCATGACCCAAGGAGCAGGATCAGACAAAAACGCCGCACAAATCATCGCTAACTTATCCTTTGTTGGACAAAAGCCCACAGGACTCGCAACCTACGCAATTAATCTTGCCTCAGAGCTGAACCTGTCTGGATTAACACTGCTGGCTCCGCCTGCCCTGCATCATCACACCCAATCCAGGCAGCCCTGCTATGAAATTCCGGGCGGCATGAGTGCGGAGGAAGGCAAAGCCGGACATTTTCGCCGCCTGAAGTGGTCACAGTTTCAGCTTCCGGGCATTTATCGCCAGCTTCAATCGGACCTACTCTTTTCCCTGGTTCCTGAAGCTCCGATTGAGGCGAAATGTCGATCGATCGTCATGGTTCACGATCTGATTCCGCTTCGCTTTCCGCGCTGGGCTTCTCCCCTGTTTCACTATGCCCGTCTCTATGTGCCGCAGGTTCTAAAGCAGGCTGAGCATATCCTTTGCAATTCCCATGCGACCGCTCAGGACATCTGCAATTTTTACGGAATTCCTGCCTCAAAAATCACGCCCGTGCTGCTCTCCCACGATTCGCACCATTTTCGGATTCCTGATTGGCCGATCGAAGGAATGGCAATGGATTACTCCTCTAAAAGCGCTACGTCGCATCGCCCCTATTTTTTCTACATCGGACGGCACGACCCCTATAAAAACCTCCTGCGGTTGATTCGCGCCTTTGCTGCCCTGCCCAATCCCCAAAATTATGATCTGCTGATTGCAGGTTCCCCCGATCCGCGCTACACGCCTCTACTTAAACAGCAAGCGATCGAGCTAGGGGTCTCCGAGCAAATCAAGTTTCTCGACTATGTGGCTTACGATCAGCTTCCCGGTTTGCTGCATGAGTCAATCGCCCTGGTTTATCCCAGCTTGTGGGAAGGGTTTGGATTTCCCGTGTTGGAAGCAATGGCATGCGGTGCGCCTGTGATTACCTCAAATCTGTCTTCCCTACCGGAAGTGGCAGGAGACGCAGCCATTCTGATTAATCCGTATGATGAGCAGGCTTTAACTGATGCGATGGCTCAAGTGGCAACCGATGATCAAGTGCGAAAAGACTTGCGAGCGGCAGGGTTAAAGCGATCGAGCCAGTTTAGCTGGGCAAAAACCGGACAACAAACGGCAGCAGTGCTGCAGCGGTTTCTCTAGTTTTCTTCAAGCTCTACCTCTCATTCATGTTGCAAAACCTATCGTTTTCACATGAGGATCGATCGTTTGTTGAAGAATGGAGGGAAGCTGTCCTAAAAAATCGGTTTGATTATGACAACAACCTATCCCAACACCCCCGACCTCTCCGCCTCAGATTATCTGGTTGTGGGGCTGGCAACCTGCTTCGTGAAAGAGGATGGCGAAGTGCATCCCGTGCATGTGGTAGAACCCATTCCCTCGGCAGCTCTGGAAGCTCTCAGTAAGGGCATCGCTACTTCCTACGAATTTGCCTGTGCGACGACGATCGGCACAGTCCTTCCAGATGGCAATCCGCAGCTTCTCGCAGAATTGCCGCCCGATACTCAGTTTTGCGATGACTTTGCCTTTCGTGCCACGGCTGCTGCTCGGACTTACAAAAGCCGCTTGGAGTCTCAAAGCCTGATTCCTACCGGAACCACGAAGCGTGACTTCAATTTTTCCACTGAAAGAAAGCGCGTCCTCAACTCCGATCGCATTGTCAAAAGCGAGGATAATGTGAAGCAGCACGCTTACACGCATCAGGTTCTTTAGCACAGGTTTTCTCGTCTCAGGTCTTATGCTCAAACTTTACGGCGGAGCCAGAAGCCGCGCCTCGATCGTCCAGTGGTATCTTGAAGAATTGGGCGTTCCCTACGAATATGTCTTGCTCGATATGCAGACAGGACAGCATAAAGAGCCAGACTTCCTGACAATTAACCCGTTTGGCAAAGTTCCAGCTATCAAGGAAAACGGCTATCGGCTTTGGGAATCGGGCGCAATTTTGCTCTATCTGTCCGAAAAGTACGACACTTCGCTGACCACCTCAGAACACCGTGCCACAATTGCCCAATGGGTGATATTTGCCAACGCAACGCTGGGACCGGGCGTTTTTGTAGAGGCAACCCGCGATCGAGAAATGCCACGCCTGCTGGCTCCTCTGAACGAGATTTTCGATCGTCAGCCTTTTCTGCTGGGCGACCAGCTCTCAGCCGCAGATGTGGCAGTTGGCTCGATGCTGGCGTATATGCCGCTGTTGCTCAAGATTGGTTTTGATGACTATCCCGCGATTGGAAATTACCTGAAGCGTATTGCAGAACGTCCGGCATTCCAGAAGACGATCGGCAGTAGGAAAGCAGCGTAGTTTGTTCCATTCATTACGGTTTACCAGGGGGCAGGTTTCAGGCTTGCCCCTTTAATCATTTTTGACGCTATTTTTGGCGTTGCTAAATCACAGGATGAATTTCTCCACCTACGGAAGACTTTCGATCCGTTCAAAGTCCCCCAGAATTAACTTATTTAGGAATCCGCTCAGCAATTCTCTAACTCAGTTCATCCTTCGATTCAGCGGCGCCTTTGATCGATCGCCTATAAAGACCGAGCGCCCATACAACAATTTTCCTGTGCCTGATCGACTTTCTGCTCGAATTGGGAATTCTAGTTTCAAGAACAGGGTTTAGCTACCAGATAATCATTGTTTCAGGTCGAGATGAATTGCTTGTGTTTACAAGCGAAGCAGTGAATCCTGTAGCCGCCCCAGCATTAGATTCAACTGCTTATTAGTGTCCCCCTTCACGCTTCGGACTCAGAATCGCGGACATTACTAAAGGATTTTTCCATGTCGAATATTCTTGTAACTACCACAGCGGACAGTGGTACAGGTTCCCTGCGAGCAGCAATTGCCTCGGCCACTGCTGGAAGTACAATTCAGTTTGCTGCAAATTTAGCGAACCAAACCATTACCTTAACGAGCGGACAGATTGAAATTGCTGCCGGAAGAAATATCACGATCGATGGCTCCACGGCTGCCGGATTGACCATTAGCGGCAACAACAGCTCCCGTATCTTTTGGGTGAAATCCAACCAGGACTTTCCCACAACCATCACGTTTAAAAACTTGTCGCTGGTCAACGGCTATACTGCCGAAAACGGCGGTGCGATTCGGGGAGAGCACAAAGCTAATCTCACCGTTGAGAATGTCAAGTTCCAAAACAACGTGGCAGACAAAGGGGGTGGGGCAATTTATAGTGCCTGGGAAAATCAGCTTACGGTCAACAGCTCTCAATTCAACGGGAACAAAGCTACTGCGGGAAATGATGAGCGCGGTGCAGGGGCGATCGCTTTTGTGAGTTCGGGAAATTTCACGGTTCGTAATAGCAGCTTTACCAACAATCAGGGCATTAACGGCGGGGCAATCAATAGTTTGAATGGCAAGCTGACGATCGAAAACTCCCACTTTGTCAACAACAGCACACTAGCAGCCCAGTACGACGCCGGAAAAGAGAATCCAACCCTGCGAGGTTATGGCGGTGCGATTTACACCGATCGCGCCAGCAGCACAAACGAGCCATCGGGAAGAATCCGCATTAGCGGCACGCTCTTTGAGGGCAACAAAGGCAAAGCAGAAGGCGGCGCAGCCTATCTCTATACCGGTACACAGGACAGCATCGAGATTCAGTCCAGCACTTTCAAAAACAACGAGGTTCAGGCACTCGCTCAGGGCAATAGCGGCAATGGCGGTGGACTGGTGGTAATAAGCAATTCGCCCAACCAGGGATTGACGATCGCCCAAACCGCATTTGTGAACAACACGGCATCGAGCCAGGGCGGCGGAATGTGGCTGATGGGCGCACCTGCAACGATCCTCAACAGCACCTTTTCCGGCAATCAAGCCCCTGGAACCGTACCCGGCAAAGTCGTGGGTACAGATTACTATCCGCTTGGCGGTGCGATGGCTCTCTACAGCGATGCCAGGCTAATCAATACCACGATCGCCCACAATCAGGCAGGCTGGGTCGGTGGTGGCATCAGTGTTGCTGGCGGCTCCAAAGTCTCATTGCAAGACACAATCCTGTACAAAAACACGGCAGCCAACGGCGGCAACCCTTGGGGCATTCAGCAGCACAGCAGCGGTACACTCACTGATTACGGCGGTAACATTCAATTCCCCCCCGAGAAAGACAACAAAAACGCCACCACTGCAATCACGATCGCCGATCCGATGCTGGGCACCCTGCAAGACAACGGCGGCGGCATTCTGACTTATGCGCTGTTGCCCGGAAGTCCTGCGATTAACAAGGGAGTGGGAACAGGCACACCTACCCTGGATCAGCGAGGCTTTACCCGCGCCGATGGCTCGATCGATGCAGGCGCATTTGAGTTTGGGGCAACGGCTCCAGCAACTCCTCCAGGAACTGAAACCCCGATCGCAGGCAGCACAGACAACGATGTTCTGACGGGCAGCAGTATTAATGACTGGCTCAGAGGAGGAATGGGATCTGATCTGCTCACGGGTGGCGGCGGAGCCGATCGCTTTATTTATGCGGGCGCAACCCGACGCGAGGCTTTGTCAGGCTCCCGGCTGCGAAACCCCGATCGAATTCTGGATTTTAATGCGATTCAAGGCGATCGACTTCAGTTGGACTATGACAATAATCTGGCAACGATCGATCGTCCGCGTAGCGCGTTTAATGCCGGAAAAGTGCGAGGTGAAAATTTACGCGCAGGCGTGCAGGCAGCTTTTCAGGACAAAAATCACCAACGTAAGGGCAATCAAGCTCTACGGGCAAATGAAGCGGTGGTGTTCCAATGGCGCAAGCAGACTTTCTTGACAGTGAATGACAACGAACGCAGGTTTGCTCCCAATCAGGACATGATCATTAACGTGACCGGACTGCAAATGATCGGACAAGATGCCAGCGCAGGGGTTCTGAAGGTGAGTTCCTATTTTGTCTAGCGTTAATTCCAGTCCCTATTCTGCTGCTTCTGAGGGGAAAACCAAGCCCCTTTTCAGTCTCAAAGTTTCCGAAAGTTGACCGTATTGAGGGGCAGAACCTTTCATCCGCCCCAAGCAGCCTCTTTAATATCAAAAAGGACACCTCTTAATGAAGTGTCCTAATTTTTATTTCGTTTTTATTGAATTGTGAAACGAGATTCTTATCTAAAACCGACGGCTGCCTGCCATACAAACGCCAGCAGCAGGAAGAACACCGGAATCACAGGCAGAACGTCTACGAGCGGATCAAAGATCGCGTAGGCTTCAGGTAATTTTGCTAAGAGCAATGCCGCTTCCATGAATCAGTCTACCTCTCCAACACAAATTTCATAATTGTTGGGTATCTTAACACGATCGCCGCTCCAATTCATCCGCAGTGACAAATCTAATTATCAGAGAATCTGATTTGCTTTAGGGCAGCAAAAAGCCTGATCCGGCTCGGCGAATAAAGTAGCGAGAAGTTTCTTCATTGGGCGAGCGATAAAGCATCAGAAAGTTGCCGTTGTTCAGCGTATAAAGTCGATAAACGCCCTGCGCGGGAGTAAGCTGCTGCTCTCTAGGAATCCCTGCATTCTCCGGGAAATAGCCACCTCGCGCCACAATGCGATAGCCGCTGAGAATATTGGTGGCAGCATTGAAAACTGCCTGAAAATCTCCGTCAAAATTCGGATCGTTTTGCAAATCTGCTAGCATCCCCGACGAGAAATTCAAATCACTCTGAGAAGCCCAATCGGTCAAGCGAAACAAAGGCAAAATCCCGCTCCGAACTTCAGTTTGAGCAAAGCTGGCTCTACTGAGTGTAAGCAGCAAAGCAGTTGCTATGACAAGCTGCACTGACCCTTTCCGAGCGAAATTTCTGATCAGTTTGAATTGACGATCGCCCATAGCTAACCTGTGATTAAAATGCTTCTAAATTTAATTGACAGGACTTTATCACAATTTCAGGAAGGGGTGAGAAAGCCTAGGGAGATGAGGAGAGCAAGGGGAGTAATCTGCTAGCTCTTGCTGGAGGCATTGAATGATCTGTAGGAGTGGTTAGCGGGGTTTATGGGCTTTCCAGGTTCCGCCATATGCATAGTAGGGATTGTTTTGGCTTACGGAGGGATAGCATCGATCGCAGACAAAAATCCACTGCTCTGAGGCATCTACCTTTACGCGATAGAGGACTTCGGCAGGCTCCTGACAGCGATCGCAGGGTTTAATTCGCACCCGTGCCATAAAATTACTTTTTGCGGTTATTTCAGGAGCGGTTATTTCAGGAAATGACGGTCGAATTTTGAGGACGGGCAAAAATCATGCGTCCGGCGGAAGTTTGCAGTGAACCTGTGACGACGACCGCTAATTCACCGCCAATGTAGCTGCCGCCTTCTTCGACCACCACCATTGTGCCGTCATCCAGGTAGCCGACGCCCTGAGCGGGTTCTTTGCCCTGCTTGAGAATCTTCAGGTCAATCTGGTCGCCGGGAAGGTAGGCAGGGCGCATTGCCTGGGCCAGATCGTTAATATTTAGCACGTTGACTTTTTGCAGACTCGCGACTTTGTTGAGGTTGTAGTCGTTCGTCAGCAATGTGCCATTAATGTCCTGTGCCAAACGCACCAGCTTTGCATCGACGGTAGAAACATCATCGTAGTCAGCGGGGTGAATGATAATGCGTTCCGGGTATGCTTCTTGAATCTGATTGAGAATATCTAAGCCTCGCCGTCCCCGCACCCGCTTTTGATCGTTCGAGGCATCGGCAATTTGCTGAAGTTCTTGCAGAACAAACCTCGGTACGAGCAACTGTCCTTCTAGAAATCCGGTTGCCAGGATATCTTCGATTCTCCCGTCGATAATGCAGCTTGTATCAAGAATTTTGCTCGTTGCCGGCTTGAGCGTTCCCTCCGCAACCAGCATCGACTCGACGCTATTAGGATTAATGAGCCGCAGCAGGGTTCGACCGTGGATATCTGCCAGATTGATGCCAGAAAAGGCAAACAGCACGCTTCCCAAAACGGCAGCAAGCGGCTTGATAAAGGCAAACTCTCGTGGAATCGGCAGCAGAAAAATGGGAGCCAGCATCAGGTTCGCGACCAGCAGCCCTAGCACCAAGCCGACCGATCGACTCAGCAAGCGATCGACGGGCATCTCGCGAATTTGCCGTTCGACCCGTCGATAGGCAGTTTGCGCCACAATGCCGATCGCCAAACCAATCAGCGCACCAAATCCGCCCGTGACTGAACTCAGCCCCTCTAGGCTCGTCACCTGTGCCAAAGCATCGTTTGGCAGGAAGTCAACGCTATAAAAGCCAATTCCTGCCCCTGCTATGATGAAAGATATAATGATAATTGCGTCAAGCATGACAATAATCCAAAGTAGGATTAGGTGCAGACTTCGTTAGGAATCAGAATAGCATCGGCAGGGATTTTTCGCTGGACGCAGTTGCCCCGATCGCGCAGAAACGCAAGCTTCAGGCAGTTGCAGAATAACTCACTAAAATTCCAGTGATTCAATTACATGATTCAATTGCGAAGCTAACTTTAATTCCGTACGACCTCATTATATCTTTTTCGCTTTGTCAGCATTTTTGAATTCCTTGAGCCTGAGCTGCGATCGTTCAATTTCTCCTATTGCGGCATCGCCTCTGACTGAGACGGTAACAGCCGCATATCTTCATATTCCGTTCTGCCGCCGCCGCTGCTACTACTGTGATTTTGCCGTGTCGATCGTGGGCGATCAGCCACCGCTGGCTCGAAGCGGAGCAAGTTCCCAATACGGCACCATTACTGCCTATCTCGAAGGGCTGCTGCAAGAAATTCGCGCTACACCTGCCAGAGGAAATCCACTGCAAACGGTTTTCTTGGGCGGCGGCACACCTTCTCTATTGACCGCTCAGCAAGTTGAGCAAATTCTAAGCACGATCGATCGTCAGTTTGGCATCGTACCAAACGCCGAAATCTCGATGGAGATTGACCCGGACACCTTCGATCGCGAAAAGCTGCAAGGCTATCTTGCCGCTGGTATGAATCGCTTTAGTCTGGGAGTGCAGGCATTTCAACCCGAACTGCTTGCTGCCTGCGGTCGCACCCACACGCGAGAAGATATTGATCGGGCAGTAGAATGGCTGCATCAGCTCAATGTGCAAAACTTTAGCCTCGATCTGATTTCTGGGCTGCCTCATCAAACGCTGGAACACTGGCAGGACACTTTGCAGACTGCGATCGACTTCAATCCTGCCCATATCTCGGTGTACGACCTTACCGTTGAACCAGGAACTGCCTTCGATCGTTGGTACGAAGCAGGCAGCAAGCCTCTGCCGAGCGATGAAGCCACTGCACAAATGTATCGCTTGACTCAGCAAACGCTTACCCACGCAGGCTACGAACACTACGAAATCTCAAACTACGCGCGATCGGGCTTTCAGTGTCGGCATAACCGCATCTATTGGGAAAATCGCCCCTACTACGGCTTTGGCATGGGAGCTGCCAGCTATCTTGACCTGAAACGGTTTACCCGACCGCGGAAGCGCAGTCAATACCATCAGTGGGTCTCAGAATATGTTGCCAGCGGTGGATCGATTGATTGCTTGACCACGCCACCGATCGAGATTTTGCTGGATACCCTGATGGTGGGCTTACGCCTAGCCGAGGGCATTAGTTTAACAGCATTAGGCAATCGATTTGGGCAGGGGGCAGTCGAGCAGATTCTTGCCTGTTTGAATCCTCACCAGCAGCGCGGCTGGGTTGAAATTACCAATGGTGATCGCACATCGCGAATTCGGCTTTCTGATCCAGAAGGATTTCTGTTCTCGAATGTGATTTTGTCCGATTTATTTGAGTCGTTGAGTTAAACAGCAAAATCAGGACTGACTTTGATCGCGAGAACAGAGACCGATCGATTAAGCCAGCCCTACGGACTTTGTCCTGAGCGACACGGTTCTAAACTGCACAGATAAACCCACCCCGACCTGCGATCGCCCTTCCAGGAGGAAATAAAGAGCGAGGCTGAGGCTGGGATGGGTCGCATGACGTTAATTCAATTGTCCTAATTCAAACGCCTCGTTTGCTCTTGCCCTAAACTCACCGACGGCTGCACAACACGCGACGGAAGCCGGGTTTGAGCGATCGTGGGTCGCAGCACATTCACTGCCTGAGCATACTGGGGATCAGCGTTCGTGCCGACCAACGACAGATTACGGGCAAGCGTTTGCTGCTGCTGCTCATTGAGGCTAACTTCAACATTCGGCGTGATTCCTCGCTGGCTGATATCCGTGCCGCCCGGGGTGTAGTAGTGAGCCACGGTCACCGCCAAACCGGAGCCGTCGGACAGCGAATGCACGGCTTGAACCAGAGCTTTGCCAAAGGTGCGCGTACCCACAATAACGGCTCTCTGGTTGTCCATCAGCGCGCCCGTAACGATTTCGCTAGAGCTTGCCGAGTTGCCATCGACCAGGACTGCCAGCGGAAGCTGGGTCAGAGCAGTGTGATTTGCCATAATCTGATCGCTGTTGCCGTGACGATCGACCGTTCGCACGATCGCGCCGCCATCGAGCCACATCCGCGAGATTTCGACGCTGGCATGCAGCAGTCCACCAGGGTTGCCGCGCAGATCCAGCACAAATCCGTTGACGTTCTTTGACAGCAAATCCTCGATCGCTTTTTTCATTTGATCGGGTGCATGACTGCTAAACTCGGTCAGGCGAATATAGCCAATGCGCTGATTGCCTTCCTGACGCAGCTCGTGGGCAACGTTGGGCAGCTCGATGCGGGCGCGGGTCAGGGGCAGGTCAAAGGCAGCCCGGCTCTCCCGTTCAATTCGCAGAGTGATGCGAGTTCCCGCTTCTCCTTTGATGAGCTCTGAAGCAGTTTCGACGCTCATGCCCGTGGTCGATCGCCCATCGATCGCCAGGATTCGATCGCCTGTCTGAATTCCGGCTGCACTGGCAGGAGAGTTGGCAAGGGGTTCAACCACTGTTAAGGCTTTCGTTTCCTCGTGCAGTTGCAGGCGCAAACCCACGCCGGACAGTTCACCGGAGGTTTGGCTAGTGAGTGTCTGATATTGTTTTGGGTCAAGAAAGCGAGTGTAGGGATCGTTGAGCTGCTCTAATGCCTCTCGCAGTGCAGCGTAGGCAGCTTCGGGCGAGGTATAGTCGCGGCTGAGCAAATCCTGACGGACTGCCTGCCAGTTCACTCGGTTAAACGTGGTATCGACATATTCGCGATCGACGATTTGCCAGGCTTCATCTAAAACGGCTTTGGGATTGTTTTGAAAAGCGGCTTGGGCAGTAGAGTAAAGCGGAGAGAGAACAGTGACTACGGCAAGCGTGCCTCCAAAGCAAACACCTTGCAGAAGGCGGGAAAGGCAAGGGAGATCATTCATAGAAATGTAGACCCAGAAGACGGAAAACGATACCAGCAGCTAACCCACTCGGCTCAGACTGGGGACAGTCGGGTTAAGAAAGGGTCAGATCAGATTGTCTAACAGTAATTTCGAATGGGATCAGATGGGAGTAGAGGAGATACAGAAACGTATCGCTCCAAATCATCATGACCGCAGAAGCAAATTCCTTCCTACAAATGTTGCAAAGCTTAAGCACTCACATTCCGTAGCCTTAGAGCAACCAGCCTTGGAAGTAGCGGATCAGCACACCACAATCATGATGCATCCAAATTACGAACCGAGTTGATGCCCCTGAGACCATTCAGTCAATTCAGTTAATCAGTTAGGTCGATTCACCCCCAGCTAAGGAGGGTCTAAATTCTTCCTCGCTAGTTTAGCAAAGGTCAAACTGACGATCACAAGGATCTCAGAACATTTCTAGCTCAAGTTGTTCCTGCATGCGCAACACGATCTGAAGCAGAGTCTACCGCTTTAATGCGGCTCAATGCGGCTACTCGACTTTTGCCCCGGCAATCATTTGCAGAACAAACGGCTCGCCGCCTGCCTGATGGTAGCGATCTGCCCACTGGCGAATGACTTCGTCTAGCTCAGTCAGTGCCTGCTCCAGGCGATCGGGCGGAATGTCTAGCTCTTCTAAAATTCTGGCGACCCCTGGCTGACGGTCTGCCCAGTCTCGCATCATTTGGAAGAAGCGGGCAGTGTCTTCCACCATGATGTAAGTGCGTTCTTCCTCATCGGCGGGAGTATAGGAAGAGCGGGTCAGGGCGTAAAAGGGCATTCCCCAAGGCGAGTCAATGCGTGTGACGGTCCCAGAGTAAAGCAATCGCCGCTTAATGTGTTCTGCCAGAGCTTCGCTGAGCGGCATTCGTCCGTGGGGCGGCACGTCTTCCTGGGAACGCAGATGGAGAAATTCGATGATCTCCATAAGCTGGAACGAGTTGACCAACTGAGCATCTGGCAAGTTTGGCGGCAGCTTTTCCTCGATCTGTCGCTTCTCCTCGCTAGAAAGACCACCGCCGGGAACTCGCGATCGTCCCGGTTGCCAGGGGTATTGTTCCAGCCAAATGTAGGGAAACTGGATGAGGTAGCGTGGCTCCTGAGAACCCAGCATTTTGAGCAGTTTCCCCTCGGTCAGGGCTTGCCTGACTTCTTCGACAATGACCTTGACTCGCTTTGGCTCAATGTGGTGGAGGTGTCCTGTCATTCGCAGGTTTTCGTCCTGCTCCAGATAGGTCATATAAATCGCGCACTTTGCAGCGGTTGCTGCCGCATCCAGGAAGGCTCCGTGTCGGTGTCCTCCGGTTCGCATTGCGCTAAACGCTAAATAGAGCATGATCTGATCGATCGCACTTGGACTAAGACGTTTGATCAGATCGGTATCGTTCGTCATCTTTTGGGTAAGGTATCGAGCAAGAGGATACGTAGAGGGAAAACGAGAGGCTTCGCTGGGGTCATCTCGGTGTAGCCGTAATCTGGCACACTTTATTTCAGCTCTGCTGCTATTAATTTATCAAGAACGAATTTACGCGTCTATTTGGGCAAGACTAAACCATTTTAGAAGACACTGGTACTTTTTACTGTTCTGTAAATCTGTGGAATTATCGCTGCAATAGCTGAATGCTATGTATCTTGCCAGCAAATTTGCTGCCACAATACCCGAATTGATGGTCTTGCTCAAAAATTTACAATTAATTTTACTTTTTCTAGGGAATTGATGAAGCAACACGCTAAACAATTTAAACCAATCTGTCACTTTCGATTAAAGCAAATGCTCCAAATCAACTGCTCTAATCAAGAGTGCCTTAAACAGCACGATGAACAGATAGTTTTAGCGTCCGCTACCTCGATGGTCGCCTTCGAGGCATGTTGCCATCAATTCTGTTTGATGCAAATCCTTGCTTTGAATGAAGCCCTTTTCAGCGTAAGGAATGCCAGGTTGACCGGTAAGCAGCAAAGAGGATTCTACAAAACTGGCTGCTACAACAAAACCAATCGAAACAAGGAGCGAGGATGTCAACATGAGAGACTTTAGATGAGCGTTTCTAATCCCAAATACGTCCCCTATGTCCATCGGTCAGGAAAGTTCGATCGACTTTATACAAGATTGAATTCTGCTTTGGTCTGCTTGAGATAAAAGAAAATTTCTCAGTATTCCCACAACAGGCAAAATTATCACGCGACTCAACAAAGCGATGCATTTTAAGGCAGTCGGACAGCGATCAATGGCAGAACGGAGGACGGCAAAATGGGCAGAGATGAGCCAAATCGCTTTGTATTCGATTGTGTCTGATTGTGTTCGACCGCAATGGGTGTTCGATCGCAAGGGAATGAGAAATCCTACAGTTGCTTTTGCAAAAGAGCGACTTTTAAGGATAATGGCGGGGAGATGTTTTATCGGGGAAATCACCCAGAAGTAGCCGTGCAACTTCCAAGTCCCATCTATTCCGTTTGGCAACAGATCACCCTGGTCAGACTACCCTTAACCCAGTGGAGCCGATCGAGCTATGCCCATTCCCCGATCGGCAGTTTGCGACGCTGGCGCGATGGAAGCTGGCTGTTGCAGTGGGCAGAACCGATCGGCGGGCTACTAGCAGCCGTGATCTATGGTTTGGCTCCTTTTCTATCAACCAGCATTATTGGCGTGCTACTGATTGCCTGTGCGGGCTACTGGGGGCTGCTGACGCTTTCAGACAATGCGGAATCAGGATCTGGACTCACGCCAATTCACCTCCTGGTTTTGCTGTATTGGGCAGTCGTAACCATCGCGACGGCTCTCTCTCCAGTGCGAACTGCGGCGATCGAAGGCTGGACAAAGCTAACGCTGTACCTGGTTTTGTTTGCGCTGCTGGCACGGGTGCTGCGATCGGCGCGAGTGCGATCGGCGTTGATTGCCATTTATTTATTAACTGCCCTGGTTGTGAGCATTGCTGGCTTGCGGCAGTGGTTTTTCGGCGCAGATGAACTGGCAACCTGGGTTGACCCGGAATCGACTCTAGCGGGTACGACGCGAGTTTATAGCTATCTGGGAAATCCGAATCTGCTAGCTGCCTACCTACTTCCTGCGGTAATTTTTAGTGCGGCAGCCGTTTTTGCCTGGCAACGGTGGACACCGAAATTGCTGGCACTGCTGATGTGGGGCATTCATTCTGCCTGTCTGGTGCTGACCTTTAGCCGGGGTGGATGGATTGGCTTTGTGATTGCTAGCTTTGTGCTGCTGGTGCTGCTGATTCACTGGTTTAGCGTCTACCTGCCGCGCTTTTGGCGACGTTGGGCACTGCCGATCGTTCTGGGGGCATTTGCCGTTCTGGTTACGCTTGCCGTAATCGTGGTTGATCCGCTGCGCGATCGGGTGATGAGTATATTTGTTGGGCGAGAAGACAGCAGCAATAACTTTCGAATTAACGTCTGGACTGCCGTGATCCGCATGATCAAGGATTATCCTGTGCTGGGGATCGGTCCCGGTAACGATGCGTTTAACCGAGTGTATCCGCGCTATCAGGAGACTGGATTCACGGCTCTCAGTGCCTATTCGGTGTTCCTCGAACTTGCAGTGGAAGGCGGATTTCTAGGGCTGGGGTGTTTTCTGTGGCTACTGCTGGTGACGTTGAATCAGGGATGGCTCCAGCTTCAAAAGCTTAGACAGTCTGCCAATCGGGAAGGCTTCTGGCTGATTGCGGCTTTGGCAACGATGGTGGGAATGCTGGCACACGGACTGGTGGATACGGTCTGGTATCGTCCGCAGGTGAGTACGCTGTGGTGGCTAATGGTGGCGATCGTGGCAAGCTATTACCCATTTTCTCAGCCCGTTGATGCGGCAGAAGGTTCTAAGGTAGATTCGCAGTGAGTTGGCGGGGTCGGTTCAAGGGATAAAGCTGTGGGACTGAAGTGGGGATTCGAAAATAAGGTGGGGATTCGAAAATAAGGACGGTTCGCGAACCGCCCCTACTGAATCTCCTTCTGGCTAAGCAATAGGCTTACTCAGCTTCGCCGCCCACTACGACATCACGAATTCGCAGGCTCGGACCACCACAGCCGACGGGTAAGCCGCTTTGTCCGCCCTTGCCGCAGCCGCCCGATTCATCCCAGTAGAAGTCATCGCCGATCGCCTCAATGTCTGCCAGCGTAGTGAACACATTGCCGGAGAGATTGACATCACGCACGGGTTCTGCAAGTTTGCCGTTCCGGATCATCCAGGCTTCCCCAGCAGCAAAGGTAAACATTTCGCCGTTGGTCATGCCACCGAGCCAGTTGCGGGCATAAACGCCTTCCTCGATGCCGTCAAACAAGCGACCGACCGGAGTACTACCGCGTGCGATCCAGGTGTTGGTCATTCGGACGATCGGCGGAAAGTGGTAGCTAAGGCAGCGTGCGTTTCCGGTGGGGGTTTCGCCAAGTTTGCCTGCGGTCTCGCGGGAGTGAAGCCTTCCAGACAGGATGCCGTCCTGAATAAGCTGGGTAGTAGTGGCAGGTACGCCTTCGTCGTCGTAGAAATAGCTGCCGCGATGCCCTTCTGGAGCTGCCCCGTCAAAAATTTGCAGATCACGCGGACCAAATCGCCGCCCAACAGTCATGACTTCCATCAGATCTGGATTTTCGTAGATCATGTCTGCCTCGGACAAATGCCCAAAGGCTTCGTGGACAAACAAGCCCGACAGGATGGGATCAATCACGACTGTATAGGTGTTGCCTTTGACCGGAGGCAGGACCAGCGCATCGACAGCGCGTTGGGCAGCACTTTGCACCTGTTGGTCGAGTTGCTCTAGATCTTCATAAGCTTTACGCGATCCAGTGGTTTCTCGTCCGGTTTGGACGGTTTCGCCGTTGCGGGCAGTGGCGGCAAAGCGCATTTCCAGATCAACCCAGGATTGCTCGATCATCGTGCCGTCGGAGGTGGCAAGAATAATGCGCTGAGCACTGTCCCCGTATCGAACTGAGGTTGTCGCGATGCGAGCGTCCACACTTCTCAGAATGTCAGCATAGTGGCTACACAGAGCTTTCTTTTGCACAAGGGGAATCTGGCGGGGGTCGGTTCCGGTAAGCGGCAGTTGACGAATGTCTTGAATTGCCTCGACCGGAGCCAGCAGGGTTTCTTCGTCGCCCACCAGACGAGCAGCGGCGATCGCTTCTTCGATTCGGTCTTTAAGACTAGAGAGGCGATTAAAGCTGGCAAACCCCCAACCGCCTTTGTAGCAGGCACGAACCTGACCACCGATTGAGATGCCTTCACTTAGCGTTTCTATGCGGTTGCCGCGCAGGAGAATGTCGGTTCCTTCTGCTTCTTCGAGCCGAATCGCCAGGTAATCGACCTGCGATCGATAGCGCGCCATGAGATCAGCGAGCAGATTTTTTGCATCAGCCAGTTGGGTAGCCATAGGGATTCCGCGATCGAGACTGTTTCTATTTTGTCTCAGCGGGGCACGAGTTGTTGTCAGGAACGATCAGGCTACCAGCCATCCTCGTTGTTGTCGTGCCAGATCTCAAGATCGAGGTCGTTGAGATACATCAGCGCACTCTCAATCTGGATACTGGGTCCATGCAGTTCCAGGTCAAACCAGCCGTCCTCACGGGCGTTTGCGCCAAGTAGGGCTGCCCGGATGTTGATGGTTAAGCCGTGCTGGGTAATCAGGTTAGAGATGATTGGCTCTTGCTGATAGCGTTTTGGAATGCGAAGCCGAATTCGAGTCTGGGCGTTTTGGCGATCGTCGGGGCTAGAGACAGCGTGGGGAGAACTGAAGGGTTTGAGTGAGGTCATGGCTTTTCAGAAAGGTAAAGGAGTTGCGATCAGAGGTTTAGGATTAATTTGAGGAAAAATTTAATCTACGATAAACCGGTCGGCTTACGAGACTTAATTTAGTGTAGTCGGGATGGAACGATTTTTCTAGGGGGCGATCATTGGATCAAGGCTGGAGTGAGAAAATACTGGAGGTTAGCCAGTGGGAGTAAGGTCTTGCAGGAGCCGGAGGAAAAGGCGCTCGTTCGCTCTCCCCGAATTCAGCAAACGACTGTGTCCCCCAAACCCTTCCAGAAGCCGATTGCATGACGAGAGGCTGGAGGTTGTGGGAGGTGTGAAGTCACTAGAGACCCAGGATTAGAGACCCAAGAAATTTTAATTAGTAATTACTTTGGAATTGGAAAATTGGCGAATTTAGGTACTGGGCAAGAGGTTTAAGGAATGCTGAGGAATAGGGCAATGGGTATCAGGCCGCAATGGAAGACAAGTTTCTTCTATGGGGTCGTTAGCTTGATGCTAGGCACAGGGCTGCTAGGTGGCAGGGCGATCGCGGTGGATGATGAGACCGTGCTGCTGCTGACCGATCCGCTGGAGATTCAGTCTCTCAACTTGCCGGAGGAACGGCAGCAGTTAATCAATCAGGGAGTGGTTACGCCGGAAACGATTTCCCAGACCGGGCTGACGGTTCCGAGCCTGTGGTGGGCGCAGCAGCAGTATGGGGGAAATTTACTGGAATATTGGTTTGCGTTTCCGGGAAGGGAGGATGTGCCGCCGAGGGTGGATCTGCTGGTGAATCAGCAGGTTTGGAACAATACGGATTACCTGGCACAGTATGGTTTTTTGTTGCGGTTTGGGCGGGTGTCAGAAGAGTTTGGCTACAGTACGCGGGTGTTTAATGGTCGGGGGGAATTGCTGGGGGCGTATATCTGTCCGAGCAATGCTCCGACCTGTCGAATTTTTCTTTCGCCTGCGACTCCCAATGCGTTTCTGAATCCGCTCGCGCCTCTGATCACCCCTGCAACCTCACCTTAGTCCAGAGCTGGCGATACTGCTCGATCGTCCGATCGGGTAAGGGCAGCAGAAATTCGCTTTTGTCCAGACTGTTCTGGGGCAGCAACAGGGTTTGATTTTGGCGCAGGGCTTCGGGCAGGGCAGATCGATCGCTTTTCAGCAATACAGGCGAGGCTGCCAGACTCAAGAGCGAAAGCTGCTCTGCAACCTGGGGCTGCCAGAAAAAGCTAATCCACTGGTTTTCGAGGGTTTGGCGGCTGGAGTCGGCGGCTGCGGTTGCGGGACGAACCCACAGGTCTGCGGTCAAAATCGTGCCGCTGGGGGGAACAACTGCGCGAATTCGTCGATCGCGCTTTGCCATTCGCAGAATTTCGCTGGACCAGCCGATCGCAACCCAGGTATCGCCCAGCAGGAGCGGCTGTAGATAATTAGTGGAGCCGTAGAACTTGACTTGCTGATGAAGAGCGTTGAGTTCTGCTTCAAGGGAGGGAACGGCATTGAGGTCGTCGCGATTGATCGATTGCCCCAGTTTCTTGAGCGTCAGTCCAATTACGGCGCGGGCACTGTCGGGCAGAGAGATTTTTCTGCGTAGCTCCGATCGCCACAGGTCCTGCCAGTCTTGAGGAGTCCAGCCCAGTCGTTCAAATTCCTGATGGCGGTAAGCAATCATCAGGGTTCCGGCTCGGTAGGGAGCTGCCCAGATTTCGCCATTGGGGGTAGGCTGTCCCTGGCGATCGCGCCGGACAAAGGCTTGCCAGGGGTCTGGTAAAGATTGAAAGTCAGTGAGATTGGCAGTTTGAATGGGTTGAATCAATCCTTGCTGAATTGCGCTCGTTAGCCACGCATCGCCCAGCGTTACCAGGTCAGCAACCGGGACGGTTCGGCGGCTATTCACAAATGGGAGTCCAGCAGTAGGTTGCTCCGATGTGGCTTGCGGCTTCCAAGTTTGCAGCAGCTTAAACAGGTCGGCAAGCTGACTGGTGGGCAGCAATTTGAGATTTTTGTCGCGGGCAACCTGCCGCTGAAACGCTTTAAGCAGTTCTGCCGGAATAGAGTTTTCGAGGAGCCTGACGCGCAGATCGGCGTTGGTTGCGGGGCTGCATCCGGTGAGAGAATAGCTGACTGCCAGGGTTCCGGCGGCGATGAGGAGCGATCGGCGGTTCATGAAAGGGGGTAAAGGAATAAGGGGGTGAGGTTGTCTTTACTGTTGTCTTCTATTGTCTTCTTTACTATTGTCTATTGTGCCGATCGCAATGAATGGATTGAGCAATGGAAAGTGGGTTTAAGGCTGCTTGTGTTCCATACCGAACGAATCCAACCAGGCTGACCACAGACGCAGGGATTTGATCGTCTTCGGGTCGCTGGTAGGTGACGATCGTTCGCAGGCGCAGATCAGGGCGGATGAATCGCATTTAGATCAACGGCGATCGAGCTTTTGTAGTAGGTCGTCATTTCTAGCGTTTGGCGGGTGGGCTGATAAGTGAAGCGTCCGGCGATCGCTCCTGGCTGATAGTAGCCCTGGTCGCGCAGATAAAATCCCTGAATCATTTCTCCTGCCGGATCGAGCGGAACCTGGGCAGCTACAGGCAGAGGCATGGGCTTCACGGCTTTGGGCTGGGTCAGCACGAACTCGTCGGGCATAAACAAAGCTTTTAGACTCATCGCAACTTCTTCGCCCGTTTCGGAGCGAGTCGCAAACGAAATCGCAAAGCCAAACCAGCTCAGCGGACTTTGCAGAAGGCGATCGATCGCAATTTGAATTCCAGAAAAACTTTGTTCGGCAACTTGACCGGGCTGAGCCGGTGATCTGATTAAAATTCGCTGTTTTTCGGATTGATCAAGCGTATCGGCGCGAAATTCAGTATAAGAGCGTTCAACTTCACCTGTTAAGACAGAGTGATACGTTCTTTCAGTCTGCCAAGTACCTGCACAAGCAGTAAAAAAGTCTTGGAAGCTGAGCATTGAGGCATCAAGCGAAAAGATATTTAGATCAAATCAGGTTGACCGTTTTCCTGCAAGTTGCACTGGAAATAATATTCCTCAAGAGCCTTTTAATTTGTAATGCAAAATCTTCCCCCAGAATAAATCAGAAGTTGTCAAAACGTTAAATGATTCAGGAATCTTGCTTAATTGAACTATTCATTCCCTAAGATGTAAGCACGTTTAAGAAATAAGGCAGATTGTCAGATGGATTTACTCCAGGAACAGGTAGCGACACTACATCTCAAGATTGACGCTACCCAGGACATTGTTGAGCAGTTAAGCCATCAGACTGCTGAGATTTTAACCACGCTCAAAGGGGTGTTAGAAAATCGGAATCAGTTTCTCCAAGGCAGTGGAAACGGTTCACGATCGTTTTATTCCAACCGATTGGTGCTGGAGAACAGTATTGAACAGCACAAAGATGTTTTGGAAGATGTGAGCTATTCAGATTCTGAAGCGCGTTCTAGCGATCGAACCCTTTCGACAGAAATGCAAATTCAACGCCTGACCGCCCAACTGACCGCCGCTTATAATCGCATTGCTGCCCTCGAAGAACAGCTTTTATCCAAGCGAGTTCACTAGGCCGGAGCGACAAATTTCAGCTTATTTTTCAGTCACGTTGCAGTAGTTCTTCACTAGAGAAACTCTTATCTAGCATTCGCTTTTACGAAGATTGCGGTGAAGGCGAGTTCACCCGTGGAATTTCTAGCCGAAACTTTCTATCGATCGCTGTTCATCCATCAAAAATTCGATCGTTTCCAGCAGTTGATGCTGGCTCCAGTTTGCAAATAAATGGGCAGCAATGGCACAGCCTCCGGCTCCCACGCCTTCCTTGACGTATCCCTGCTCGTAGATTCGCAGTTGAGCATAGCGAGAATTGGCAAAGCTTAAACTCGTCGCCAGCAAAGGAGCTTCTAGCAAAGCAGCTAACCCCACTGTATCTCCGGTTGGATCTTCAGCCACCCAGCGCGTTGTACCCACCACCACCTGTTCTGGCTGCCAGAAGAGGTTTTCGGCAAGGGCAATCGATTGGGTTAGCGCGTACACGGCAAGCATCTGTGTCCCCCCTGCGAGCAACACCCCACAGGTCCGGCTGGCTGCGATCGTCATTCCCGCCACGACAATTTGCATCGGGTCGCCCAACCCAGCAATGACCGCAAACGGGTGAATCAAGGGAGCCGGGGAAGTTAAGGGAGTTGAGGAAGTCGAAGTTTTCCAGCGATCGAGTCCCTGCTGCACGATCGCCCATTTTTGTGGGTGATTACAGGTGGAATGGCTACTGTTAATTTTTCCCTCGGCTTGCCAGCCCAAGCCTGTTAGAACTGCCAGAGCTGTTGTGGTGCCGCCTACCACGCATTCGCCCAGAATCAGGTAGCCTGCAGGATTTTGTGCTGCCAGCTTCTCTCCCCAGCGCAGCCCTTGCTGAAACAAATGCTGAACGACAGCCCGATCGATCGCCCTCCCAGTTGTCAAACACCGGGCAGGCATTCCCCCTAAATCGATTGCCGGAACCGTTGGCGGCTTGGGCAGTCCCGCATTCAAGATCAGGGTCGGAATCTGAAGCTTTGCCACGATCGCACGAGTAATCAATGTTGGCGAAGCCCCAGCAACCAGCGGCGGCAAGGGAAACTTGGGCTGAGCCTGCACTCCGTGATATAGAAATTCTGCATCAGCGATCGCTGTAAACTGCCGATCGTCTGGTGTTGCTCCCGCCGCCGAGATCCCCGGAATTAGCCCCGTCTCTGTAAAGCCCAGCACGCAGGCGAACTGAGGAAGTTTTCTTTTGTGGCGATCGATCCAGGCTTGGGTTTGACTCAGTTGGGTGTAGAGGCGGAGCATGCTTACTCTTCGTCCATAATCACCTGTACCCAGTGCGGCGGGTCGGGAATCGGGTTATTCAGTCGTTTCAGCAGTAGCCATGCCGCCAGATGCACGGTGAAGAGATAGACTAGATCGCTCAGTAGCACGATCGCGATCGTGGCAATTTGCACGACGGTTACATTGGTTTGGCTCAGCACATCAATGCCCACGAAGCCCCAATTGACCAGGCGGGTCAGCACGATCTGGATTAAATCCGTAATGCGATTGGTGAGATAAGTCCACAGATCTTCGCCCAGAAACACCGAGAGAATTGCTAACCGGAAAAAGAAGCCAAACATGGCGATGATCGTGCCGATCGCGATCGAGGGCAGCCAGGGAGAACCGCGTCGCCACATTGCCCCAAGCTGCACGCCCAGAAACGCATAAGGTACACAAAACAAAATGCTGAGATATGGACCCATCAGCACCGACAGCAGCAGCCCAGAAACCACCGCCGACATCCACGAAGCCCGGAATCCCCATCGCAGATAGGCAAGGGCGATCGGCAGCGGAAACAAAATCCGCATCCAGGGTCCGATGCTGAGGTAATAGCTCACTAGCCACATTAAACTCGCAGTGCTGGCAAGAAATGCTGTCTCGACCATCACCAGCGTGGGGGTCATGACTCGGATCGGCTGATCTGGCGTTGGGGCATTGGCAGCAGGCGAATCTCGATCGATCGTCAGGCTGGCTTCGACTTCGGCAAATTCCCGTTCCAGGTCGTCTGCCGACGAATGAGGAGAATTTGACCCACTGGAAATTTGATTGCCTTTGGGGTCTGCCGGGTTGCCTGCTAAAGAGTCACTCATGCCGTACCAGAAGAGATCGCTGATCTACTCTATCGTTTCTCCCGGTCGATGCGGAGCAGTTCCCTTTTCTGGAGCGATCGCCTTTCTCAGCGACCTGACGCTGCGCTTTCTCAGTTTGGCTTTCTCAGTTTGGGTTCCGGGTGGACTGCCGCAAAAGATCGCGAATGTCGCGCAGATAGAGTTTGATGCTCCTGAGCGTATCGATGAACCACAGCAGCAGAAAAATCTGGAGCAAAACCAGGATTAGCGCAAACCAGCCAAATCCAACGTTTACCATTGCAGCTTTAGTCCTACTTGTGACCTTACTTAAAAGAGCGGATTTGAAAGAGCGATCGTTCTAAATTCCTGGTAAGTATTGTAGAAGCTGAGATCTTCCCCAGTTCCCCTCCCAGAAGGAAAGAACCAAACTCAACTGCTCACGAAGGAAAACTGAACCACTCAAAGCTCCTTTTGGGGTTTAGGAAGATCTAAACGAGAGCAAGCCACTCCTGGGTGAGCCTTGAATTCCCGTCCTAGCCCTGCCCGCAGCAGCGATCGATTCCTAAACTATCAAGCAGCAAATCGCTAACCGCATTGGCAACTGCAAACTCACTGTAGAAACTCCGGGAAAAGTCAAATCCTTGCATTTCGGTGACGATCGCAATCACCAGCGATCCCACATCGTTTTCCCCTTCCATGCGCTGGCGCACAAACACCTGGGCTGCTCTCGCCGCAATTTGATGATTCACCGCTTCCGGCAAAAATTCTTCATCCAGCCAGCGATGCAAAGACGCTTTCAGCCATTCACCCTCCTGCTCAGCATTGCTTGCGGGCGGCAGTGTCACGGGTGGGATTGGTTCAGCCATCGTCGCTTCCCTCACTCGCAAATCGATATGTTTATCCTACCTTCCTGGGTTATCGTACGTTGAGATCATCCTAAAGCGAAGCGTCGGGTTATGACTCGCTATGACATTGACTCAATTGTGGCTGGCTATGCTCAGGGCTATTTCTTGATGGCAGACGAGCAGGGCAATCTCGACTGGTACAGTAGCCGCAAGCGGGCACTGATTCCCCTAGATGAACAGTTTCGCTACCCCCGATCGCTTCAACGCGTCCTTAACCAAAATCGCTTTACCGTTGCGGTCGATCGTGCCTTTGCAGAAGTCGTCGAAGGCTGCGCCGATCGTGAAACCACCTGGATCTCTGGCGAACTTCAGCAAATTTATGAGGAACTGCACCAGGCAGGCTGGGCACACAGCTTTGAAACCTGGCAGGGTAACGAATTGGCAGGCGGAATCCTGGGACTGGTAATCGGCGGAGCCTTTATCGGCGAATCCATGTTTTACCGCATTCCCGAAGGCTCAAAAGTAGCGATGGTGAAATTAGTGGAACGGCTTCGATCGCGCCAGTTCACTTTATTTGATGCTCAGATGACGAACCCTCATTTAGAACGATTTGGAGCGTATTTGATTGGCGATCGAGAATACAAAAACTTGCTGAATCGGGCACTCCAGCAGCCTTGCTCGCTGATATAGCCTTTTTCAGGCAGATGAAGTACAGAGAAGGGGGGTGCAGGAGCTGTGTCCCCACCCCCTCGTACCTTAATAGAGGGGAAAGCTGTATAGAGTTGACTGAAATAAACTAAAGATATGAAGCAAGTTTTGATCTGGCTCATTCAGGCATATCGCCTTTTAATTTCACCCCTGTTTCCGCCCTCCTGCCGCTTTCAGCCGACCTGTTCACAATATGGCATTGAGGCAATTCAGCGATTTGGCGCAATTAAGGGAAGCTGGCTCACCGTGCGGCGAATCTTGCGTTGTCACCCGTTTCATCCGGGCGGCTACGATCCGGTTCCGCCTAAACAGGTGCTAGAAGAATGAGAGTTTGGCTACAGGGTTGCAATATTCCTTCTTGTAAAGTCTGTCGCCCAGTTTAAGCGGCTAGCTTGCCTGCACTTCCCGCAATTCGTGCTGATCCCAGAGCTGGCGATAAAGTCCTGAATGAGCGATTAACTCAGAATGGCTACCTGCCTGCACAATTCGCCCGTGATCCATCACTAGAATCCGATCGGCAGTCGCAGCCGCAGAGAGCTGGTGAGAGATAAACAGCACCGTTTTGCGGCGAGTTCCCTCGGAGAGGTTGTGCAGAATTGCAGTGGCAGTCTGGTTGTCTACGCTGGAAAGGGCATCGTCCAAAATCAGCACGGGCGCGTCGGTGAGTAGAGCTCTGGCTAACGCAGTTCGTTGTCGCTGACCACCAGAAAGGGTAATGCCGCGTTCGCCCACGATCGTCTCGTACTGCTGCGGAAAGTTGAGAATTTCGGTATGGATTTGTGCCTGTTTTGCCGCGTATTCCACCTCAGGCTGTTCGCTCACGGGATCACCATAGCGAATGTTGTTTTGAATCGTAGTGCTGAACAAGAAACTTTCCTGCGGCACATAGGCGATCGCCGATCGCAAATCCTGCAAACGAATCTGTGTGATATCGTGCCCGTCGAGGAAAAGCTGACCGGGTTCAATCTCCAGCAGGCGCGGAATTGCGTTGGCTAGGGTACTTTTACCTGAACCGATCGACCCTACGATCGCCACCGTCTCGCCCGGACGAATCAGGAACTTCACGCGATCGAGCGCAGGCTGTTTTGCCCCACCATAGGTGTAGCTCAGTTCTTCTGCCCGCAGTTCTCCCCGGACTTCCGATCGTTTTAGCCCGATCGCATCAGGAACATCATGGATTCGGGGTGCGGTGGAGAGGATGGTTTCGAGACGATCGATACTGACTTCCCCGCGCTGAAATGCCGTAATCGTAAAGCCCAGCAGAGCTGTGGGAAAGACGAGCCGTTCTGCAAACAGTAACAACGCCACAAAGTCCCCGACGGACAGCGTATTGTTGCCGATCGCCCCAATGCCCAGCGACAGCAGTGCCAACTGACTCACACTTGCCAATCCTCGCAGCAGGGGAAACAGGGTGTTTTGCGTTTTGGAAAGCCGTAGATTTGCCCGCAACAGCTTATGGTTTAGCTGACGAAAAGCGCGTCGCTCGTTGTCTTCTTGGGCATAGATCTTGATCAGGGCAATGCCGCTCATGTCTTCCTGAATCAGGTCACTCAGGCTTGCGGTTTCCTGCTGCACGTTCATTTGGTAGTTTCGCAGTCGCTGGCTAAATAGCTGCACCAACGCCAGAATCAACGGATACACGGCAACTGCCACCAGCGTCAACCGAACGTTGATCGACAGCATCGCGGGCAGGGTCAGCGCGTAAGCCAGGATGATATTCACCGTACTCAGCACCGCAAAACCCACCAGACGGCGAATATTATCAACATCGCTCGTCGCACGGCTAATCAGATCTCCGGGGGTATTGATGGCAAAATAGCTCGGTTCCAGTCCCAACAAATGGCGAAAAATTTGCTGCTTCAGGTCAAACTCTACCTGTCGCCCCACGCCAAACAGCAAAATCCGCGACGACATCCGCGCCAGCCACATAATTGACGAAAGCAGCAGCACCAGCAGCGAATAATAGATGACGCGATCGAAATTAAAATTCTGCTGAAGCTCATCCAGCCCATCGCGAATCAGCAGCGGAATCTGCACCGACAGCCAGTTCACAACGACCAACGAAGCAATCCCGATCGCCGCACCTTTCCAGTGGGGGCGCATGTAGGACAGCAGTTTTTTGAAGCGGGAACGGGAGTCAGCCATAGTTACGGAAGCCAGATAAGTCAGCACCCAGCAGAGCAGCGAGCATCACTCACAGTCTATCGTTTTGATTCCTTTTTCCGCAGCTTAAACGGTCAGGGGGTCAGCCAGCCAACCTCTGAGGAAGTAATAAATTGTTGCCAGGTATTCATCCACCACCCGCGTCGTAATCACCAACGCCTCTGCACTAGGGATAATATCGGTGACGGCGGCAAACTGAAGTCCGCGCTGAATCTGAAACACATAAAAATCAGTCGGTCGAGGAATGACGCTAAAGTTGAGCCGGGTAAAAGTCGAGGCAGTTCGCCGGATCGAGAGGGTAGGAGCCACCAGGACGATCGGAACCCGACCTGCCGTGGCAGGAGCCGGAACCGGACTGGCATTGTTATCGCAAACCGCAAATAGCCGACAGTTCCCATTCCCGGCAGTTGTGGTCAAAATATTGCGAGCGGCTTCTGCACTGCTGCGCGGATCAACCCCATTGCGATCGATCTGAATCCGATCGTTGGGCACACCATTCGCCGTCAACAGTGCCCGGATGCTCTGATCGCTGTTAACCGCTTCGTTATTGCCGTCAATGCTGCTGACGATCACCAGTGGGGTGTTGCCCCGTGCCACGCGAGTTCCATAAAGCTGAGCCGCATAAAGTAGCCGCGACTGAAGATTAACGCTCAAACCGCCTGTGGTGTTGCTGATCTGGGTCCGAATTCGCGAAGACGGGTCAGAGGGCAATGCCCCATCGCCCAGTACGACGATCGCCTGCCCTTCCTGAGGATTGGATGCCTCCTGACGCTGCACTGCCTCTAGCACGGTTCGCTGCTCGGTTTGAGCCGTGAGCAGGTATGCCGTCAGCGGCAAGCTAAAGATCAGCAAAATCAAGAAAGCGGCAAGCACCTGTCCTCCATCCACCGACTTTAAGCCCTTTCGCATTGCCGCACCCAGCAGCACCAGCGATAGCCCCAACGGTCGCAGGAAAAAGGCAATAAACGACCACAAAATCCCAACCGTGCGATTGGTCGGCTGTAGAAACGCCAGCACCAGCAGCAGCACCAGCACAATCCCGCCCAACCAGGTGAGATAGCGACGATCGATAAAATTTTGCAGAACGTAGCGAACGATAAAAAAGATGGCAGTCAGGAGCAGCAGTTGCGTAATCAGTTCAAACATGGGCTTTGTTATCGCGGCAGAGCATAACCAAGTGGAGCGAATCGAGTGGGGAGTTCCCCGCTGGGGGTAATCGAATTGAGACCTGCTCTAATGTACTCAAACTCGGTACAAACGGTTAAAAAAAAGCCCCTACCAAACGGCAAGGGCTATCACTTCCTGGAAAACGTAGTGAGAACTCAAAATCAAGAATCTGGACTAATATGCGCCCGATCGATTCAGAATGACGGCGATCGTCTGGAAAATTAACTGCAAGTCATAGAGCGGATGCCAGCGTTGCTGATAGCGCAGATCCAGCTCAACAATCTGTTCAAAGTCCTTAATGGCAGAACGTCCGCTGACCTGCCACTCTCCGGTTAGCCCTGGTTTAACGTTGAGCCTCAGCCAGTGCCGATCAGCATAGCGGCTGACTTCATCGCGGGTCGGCGGACGGGTTCCAACCAGGCTCATATCGCCCATCAGTACATTCCAGAACTGGGGAAACTCATCCAGGCTGGTCTTTCGCAGAAATTGCCCAACACGAGTAATCCGAGGGTCTTGCTCGTTCTTAAAGATAAGCCCCTTTGCTTCGTTTTGAACCAGGGCTTTGAGTTGATCGGCGTTTTGCACCATCGATCGAAACTTGAGCAGCGTAAACGTCTTGCCCCGTAAGCCAAATCGCTCCTGCCGAAAGAAAATTGGTCCAGGGCTGTCTAGCTTGATGACCACGGCGATCGGAATAAACATCAAGGCGAGCAGGAGTAGCCCGACGATCGCCCCCACAATATCGATCATGCGCTTAATGACTGAAGAGGCAGAGGGGTGAGGAGCCTGAACTTGCAGCCCTATAGGAAGGGAAATAGAGTGCCCTGCTTGCTGAATCACGGAGTCAGTCATGCTTAGAAGCCCGTACAATGTCTAGGTGAGTGACGAGGGAAGTGGCTAGGAGAAGTGTCTAGGACAAAACGACTACCATTTTATTCCTGAAGTATAAAATCGCGGCATATCAAGCATCGAGGGAAATTCGCTTCTTTGCAAAAGCTTTTTAGTTCTGTAGAAATACTGAATGATCCCTAGAGTTTTGTGAAGCTGAGATGAAGACAGCAGATGTTGGTTCTCTTTTTTATATTTTCTACCGATGAAATTTTAATTTCGGTGGATTGGCTTACAGCGACTTACCCGGTTGCTGCATCAAAAGTCACAGTATTGGTCCTGAAAACGTCTTGAAAACCATACCCATCTGCAAACTAAAAGAATAGGGACTTTTTAGAAATAGTAATGCCACTTCATATCCCGCTACGAGCAGCACGTAGGCGAGGAATAGACTGAGGAATAGATCGAGCAATCGGGCAATTCAGAAAAGCAGATTAGAAAAGTTTGTTCACAAAAAAGTTGAAGGGCTTTGTATGCACCGTTTGGCAACTCAGCCAGGAGGCTGGACTCCAGAGACAGAAGGAGTCATTTTTATCGAGCAGTCGCCTGCACCGATCGTGTACCTGACCGCGGCTGATACCGATATTCAGGTGCTTGCTGCGGCAACTTCTCAGCTTTCCGAAGGGTTTCCGGCAATTCGGGCAGTGAATCTGCTTCAGCTTCAGCAGCATTTGACGATCGACACCTATGCAGAACAGGTCTTATCTCAGGCAAAGGCGATTGTGCTGCGCTTGCTGGGGGGACGATCGTACTGGTCTTATGGGCTGGAGGTGGTCAAGCAAACAGTACAGGAAACAGGAGCCATGCTGTTTGTGCTGCCTGGGGATGATAAACCCGACCCAGAGCTGTGCAGCCATTCAACGGCTTCGCTGGTGGCGGTCGATCGACTCTGGCGATACTTCACCGAAGGCGGCGTAGAAAATATGGTCAACGCGCTCAAATTTCTGGCGGATACTGCTTGCCAGACCGATTATCAGCCCGACCTGCCGCGATCGATTCCGCGAGTCGGACGCTATCCTTTTCCGCTGCCTCAGCCCCTTGCCCTGGATGCCCCAAAAGCCGGAATTCTCTTTTATCGTGCCCATTATCTCGCAGGCAACATTGCCCCGATCGATGCGCTTTGTCAGGCGTTAAGCGATCGAGGTTTAGAACCTGTGCCCCTGTTTGTTTCTTCGCTGCGGGATGGCGAGGTGCAGGCAGAGCTACTGAACTGGTTTCAGGACCAATGCCCGATTCAGGTTTTGCTGAATGCAACAAGCTTTTCCCTTGCCCGTCTGGAAGCCGAAACGCCTAAGGTTGAGCTATGGCAGCGTCTTGATGTCCCGGTGTTGCAGGTAATTCTCAGCAGCGGTACACAGGCCCAGTGGATCGAGCAAACTCGCGGACTCTCTCCTCGCGATATGGCGATGAATGTGGCTCTGCCTGAAGTCGATGGGCGGATTATTACTCGTGCCGTGTCATTTAAAGCGGTTGAGGCACGCCATCCCATCCTGGAAACCGATGTGGTGGGCTATCAGCCGCTAGCCGATCGCATTCAGTTTGTGGCAGACCTGGCCATGAATTGGGTGCGTTTACGCCAAACCCCTGTAATCGATCGCCGTATCGCGTTAATCCTGGCAAACTATCCCACCCGCGATGGCAGACTGGCCAATGGCGTCGGGCTGGACACGCCTCAAAGCTGCGTTGACATCCTCAAAGCTCTCCAGCAGCAGGGTTACTGGGTTGAAAATCTACCCCAATCTGGGGACGAGCTGATCGCGCTGTTG
Source organism: Cyanobacteria bacterium FACHB-502 (assembly GCA_014695325.1). GTDB lineage: Bacteria > Cyanobacteriota > Cyanobacteriia > Elainellales > Elainellaceae > Leptolyngbya_A. The sequence continues at coordinate 173,067 of JACJNZ010000052.1, forward strand.
ACCCAAACGGTAACGAACGACCCAGAGGGACAACTCCTGCGTCCAGTGCGCCAATCCCTGACCCTGCCACAATACGATCGCTTTTTTCAATCGCTGCCGCATCCCGTACAGCAAGGCATCACCGATCGCTGGAATTGTCCTACGGCTGAACTGTCTCAACGGGGTCTAACAGATTCCCCGAATTCCTCCGAAACCGCCTTTCCAATCGCTGGAGTGCAGTTGGGTAACGTCTTTGTCGGAGTGCAGCCCGCCAGAGGCTATGATCTGGAGCCATCGCTCAACTATCACGCCCCCGACCTAGAGCCGCCCCACGCCTATCTTGCCTTTTATGAGTGGCTGCGTCAGCAGTTTGGCGCACAGGCGATCGTTCATGTAGGCAAGCACGGCAATCTCGAATGGCTCCCGGGCAAGGGAACGGCTCTTTCTGCCTCCTGCTATCCTGAAGCAGTGTTTGGCGCAATGCCCCACCTGTATCCGTTTATCGTGAATGATCCGGGCGAAGGTGCTCAAGCAAAACGCCGATCGCAAGCTGTCATTCTCGATCACCTCACCCCGCCCCTGACCCGCGCTGAACTTTATGGTGGGCTTCAACAGCTTGAAACGCTGATGGATGAATATTACGAAGCGCAAAGCCTCGATCCGTCCCGTTTATCGCTGATCCGCGATCGAATTCTCACGCTGATCGACCAGACAAATTTAGACCGGGATTTAGCACTGCGATCGGGCACTCAAACCCCCTCTGCTGACGATCGTTTCACCGAACTCCTCACCCGAATCGACGGCTACCTCTGCGAACTTAAAGAAGCGCAAATTCGCGACGGGCTGCATATTTTCGGCAGTTGTCCTCAAGGGCGACAGTTGCGGGATTTGATTGTGTCGATCGCCCGCCATCCCGGACGCGATCGAATTGGCCTCACTCGTGCCATTGCTCAGGATTGGGAGCTACCCTTTGATCCGCTCACGGCAGATCCAGCAACTTTAATAGAATCTCTCAATCATCAAAGTTCACCAGTATTAAGCCCTTCAGGGGGCTGCTCAACGCGGTCTAACTCAACGATTCATCCCCCAATTCAGCAAGGCCAAAATTCCCGCGAGTGGCGCACGATCGGCGATGCGATCGAAGCTCTGGAAACAGCGGCGGCAGAGTTGATCGAATCACTATTACAATCCGTTCCCGTTTCCGCCAATCTGCCCGCCACGCAAACAGAACTGCACTGGATTACCAAAACCCTGCTGCCTGCCCTGAAACAAACCGATCGCGAAATCACGCATCTGCTCCATGGGCTATCGGGCGGCTATGTGCCGAGCGGAGCATCGGGCGCACCGACACGCGGGCGTCCTGAAGTGTTGCCCACCGGACGCAATTTCTACTCGGTCGATATTCGCGCCATTCCCACCATGACGGCTTGGGATGTGGGACGCAAAGCAGCAGAAACGCTAATCGAGCAATACACCCAGGAACAGGGCGAATATCCGCGCACGCTGGCTCTCTCGATCTGGGGCACGTCCACAATGCGAACCGGGGGCGATGACTTTGCCGAAGCGTTGGCGTTGCTAGGTGTACAGCCGGTCTGGGAAGGAGCTTCAGGGCGCGTGGTCGATTTCGAGATTTTGCCGCTGTCGGTGCTGGGTCGTCCAAGAGTGGATGTAACGCTGCGGATCTCTGGCTTTTTCCGCGATGCCTTCCCGAATCTAATTGATCTGTTTCAGCAGGCGATCGTTGCTGTCGCAGCCCTGGAGGAATCCCCAGAGCAAAATCCGCTTGCCGCCCAGGTTCAGCAGGACGCTCAAAACGGGTTGCAAACCGGACTCTCGACGGAACAGGCGATCGATCGCGCTCACTACCGCATCTTTGGCTCAAAACCGGGAGCTTATGGAACCGGACTGCAAGGCTTAATCGATGCCCAAAACTGGACAGACGATCGCGACCTGGCGCAGGCTTACCTGAACTGGAGCAGCTACGCCTACACCGGAAAAACTGAAAGCTTTGCGCCCGAAGCGTTTGAGCAGCGACTCCGTCAGATGCAAATCGTGCTGCACAACCAAGACAACCGCGAACACGATCTGCTCGATTCCGATGACTATTATCAGTTTCAGGGGGGCCTGACAGCAGCAGTGCGAACCCTATCAGGCAGCAATCCGACCGTTTATTTTGGCGATCATGCCCTGCCCGAAAATCCGAAAGTGCGTCGTCTGGAAGCTGAAATTGCCAGAGTCTATCGATCGCGGGTCGTTAATCCCAAATGGATCGCGGGCGTGATGCGGCACGGCTATAAAGGCGCGTTTGAAATGGCAGCCACGGTCGATTATTTGTTTGCCTATGATGCAACGGCGCATTGCGTCCAGGACTATATGTATCAGGGCATCGCCGAGGCGTACTTATTTGACCCGACCGTGCAGGCTTTTATTCAGCAAAAAAATCCCTGGGCACTGCGTGATATGGCAGAACGGTTACTCGAAGCCAACCAACGCGGGCTCTGGCAGGAGGCTGATTCCAAAACATTAGAACAGCTTCGATCGCTGGTCCATGAAACAGAAGGGACGATCGAAGCTCTGAGTTCAACAGGTTTCTGAGTTCAATTGCCACCCTACAGAACTGGTTTCAAAGTCCCCCAGGATCTGGGGATTTAGGAAGCAATGTAAAAAGCTTTGTTACTCTTCAACCCTAAACATTCGGCGTATTGACTCCAGGAGCCGCAGGTCTAGAAAACAGTCCAAAAATCGGACCCAGAACTGCACCAAACACAAAACCGCCTGCGTGTGCCCAGTACGCCACGCCGCCCCCTTGCATGCCGACCATTGATGGAGCGTCCAGACTTGCTACCCCATAAAGAGCCTGCTGCACAAACCAAAAACCCAGGAACAGAATTGCCGGAATGCGGAAGGTGGTAATAAACAGGAAAATCGGCACCAGCGTCAGAATTCGCACCTGCGGGAACCGCAAAATATAGGCGCCCATGACTCCGGCGATCGCCCCACTCGCCCCCAGCGACGGCACATCCGATCCGGCTGAGAAATACCACTGCGCTAGAGCGGCCAGTGCCCCACACAGCAAGTAAAAGATCAGGAACCGCGTATGCCCCATCTGGTCTTCAACGTTGTTGCCAAATACCCAGAGGTAAAGCATATTACCGCCGACATGCAGCAGTCCCGCGTGCAAAAACTGGGAGCTAAACAGGGTCGTAATCTCTTGCAGCAGCGGAACCTGGGGGTTGCCCTGCAACGCTGCCGAAAACTGAACCGGAACCACTGCCCAAGTGCGGAAAAAGCCCTCCAACACAGGTCCAGGTAAACTAATTTCGTATAGAAAGATCAAAATATTGAGGGCAATCAGCCCATAGGTCACGTATGGGGTAACGCGAACCGGATTTTCATCACGAAGGGGAACCACAGCAGTTGCTCTTAGTAAGGATATATTTTGTGCAAGCAGAGCATACCGCGATCGATCGCTCCCCTGCGTCTGACTCACGATAGGTTTCACCAAAGGAAATTCCTAGCTTCTCCTTACCGCGAATCCTGAGCATGAGCTTTAAATTTTTCAAATAAATAAGCTTAAATAATGAGCTTTAACTGGCGACAGCGATCAAAATAAAGCCAAAAACTACAAGACAAGGAACCTAGCTGATTTGAGACAGATGCCCCAACGGTAGCAGCCAAATTCCTTGTCTTCGCAGATGTCTAGGTTTCTAAACTCAGAGAGCAAAGAACCAAACGATAAGCCGATCGGAGAGTATCAAGCAGAAAATGCAGATAAAGCAGCCCAAACAAGGGGCATCACTCAATCTGGCAGCTATTTACTCAACCACGACCGTGCCAGCCATACCTGCACCCCGGTGAGGAGCGCAATAGTATTTGTAGGTTCCGGGCTCGTCAAAGGTGACTTCATAGGATTCGCCCGGAGAGAACATGAGCTGGTCGTGCGACTTAGCCGCCTGTGCCTTATCTTCAAACACCACGTTGTGCGGAGGCAACTTGTTATTCTGCCATTTCACGGTGTCACCCGCTTTGATGGTCAGGGTAGAAGGCTGAAATGCCAGCATTCCATTGTCAGCACCCATTTTGACCGTGTAGGTTTCAGCAGAAGCAGGCGAGACAGCCAGCAGAAACGTGCAAACAACCAACGCGATCGAACAAAGGGTGAGACTTAAACTCCGCGAAACAAAGGAAAACAGTTTCATGAGTAACCTCTGGAGGTTTAAGTTGAACTCAGTCTTATCACTCAAATTTTATCTTGAAAGATCACCGTTCATAACGATAAATTGCCCCAGCCTGGAGCTTTTTGAGCCGCTCGAAGCAAAAATGCTGCTAAATCCTCGGTCTGCTTGGTCGAAAGCCACGACTCTGGAACCTCGCGACAATACAGGCTTTCCTCACTGCCGTCATAAGTCATCGGCTGCCGCAGAAAAGCAACCAGACTCTCAATGTTGTCCCGTGGTGGCATTGCTCCCTTCAGCGCCTCCAGCGTCAGCGGCACGGTCGGGTCAGGCAAAGTTGCACCGCCCACATGACAGTTTTTGCAGTTCTCCTCAAAAAAACGCTTGCCTGCTGACAACTGCTCTGCCGAAAACTCGCGGCGATTTCCCTCAGCATTATTAGGGAGGGCGATCGGTTCTTTGGCATCCAGATAGCGCAGCACATAGGCATCAATTCCTGCCGCTTCTGCCGGTGGAGAACCCAGGAAAGCAGCGAATACGATGGCAAATACGATGTGGAGTAAAGCGATCGTCATGCCAAACGCACTCAGGCAAGTTTGCCAACCGCGAAGAATTCGCCTGATTTGAGCCACTCGACCAAAAACCTGACAAAACACGGAACGTCCTCCTGGGAATTAGCCCTCAACCCTTTTCTTTAATAAAGTGCAGCGCAACGCACTGGCAAAAATCCAAAAAACAAGGGGCAGGCAATGCCCGACCCCAAAACTCCTCTCATTCAGAGAGTGTTTAAAAAAACAGTTTAGTAATAGATTTTGCCGCCGCCCCACTTCTCGCCAACTACTTTTGGCTGAAGCAGAATATGTCCAGCGATCGCAACCAGGTCATCTTCGGTCAGATTTCGCATCTTTGGAAAGATGTCCGTGCTCTTCGTGCTGGGGTGAATCTCAGAGATGTCAGACTGCCCATCGTAGGTCGTGGGGTTGTGCATATAGTCCACCAGTGCCTCTAGATTGTCCCGACGAGGATTCGCCAGCGCAAGGGATTCTGGGTCAAGTCCAACGTTGGGGTCAGTCTTGGTTACGCCACCCACATGGCACTGACCACAGGCATAGTTAAACAACCGCTTGCCTTCAGAGACTTGCTCCAGGCTCAGGGTCTTTGTATCGCCCTGGTCATTTAGGGAAATGGTACGGGTTGCTTTATCCAGTTCAGCCGCAGTTGCGCCTCCGACAAACAGTTGAAAAGCCAGGAAGACCGTCACTGCAACAACCCAGATGTATCTTTTAAACATGGTTCTCCTTAAGAGTGCGTCCTTCGTTATCGGGTTTGATAAAAGTTCAACACAGCGAGACTCAATCTGCTTCAAGTCCATACACGGGAAGCCACAAACCCTAACGCTTGCTCTGCGCCGACCGATCAGGATTGAGCTAGCTCATTCAATATCATGCCACTGTTTGACGCTTTCCCAAAGACTGATGACGATAGACTTTCATCCATCTGCTGCTGGAAGATTTACCTCCGAAAAATAGAGTTGCTTTTCGATCGCACTCCGTAGGATGTTTTAGATTCCTGTCCGGCTCCTCCGCTTGCAGGGGGCTGCCACAGCACAAAGGGCAAGCTTAGTCCGCCAATAAGCAGCATCACCAGGGTTGTAATCCAGATAATCCAGCGATTGGGCTGATAGTTACCCCGCTCGATCTGGCGAAATGTCCGGTTATAGCTCCATGCTGCCAGCACAATCATCACCATGCCTGCTAGCACCAGCACTAGTCCAATCGTTTGGGAGCTAATGGGATTACGCGGCAGTGTGGTTTGAGTTACGCCCTCTTGAAGCTCGCGCAAGAATAGCCCAAAGCGGGCGATCGCTAATCCAAAACTAATCAAGGCGATCGAAGTCCGAACCCAGGCAAGAAAAGTACGCTCGTTTGCCTGGTGCTCACGCTGACGATCGACGCGGAATGGCTGACTCACAAATTCCTACTATTAGGACAATTAGCGATAGTTCGTGAACTGCAACGCTACCGGATAATCTTCCTGCTTGAGCCGCTGAATCACTTCTTGCAGATCGTCTTTTGCTTTGGCGGTGACTCGCACCGCATCGCCCTGAATCGACGGCTGCACTTTCTTAAACTCATCTCGAATCAGCTTAGAAATCTGCTTGGTCAGCTCAGAGCTAATGCCTTTCCGCAGTTTGATTTCCTGCTTCACCCGGTTTCCTCCAGCAGATTCCACCTTGCCGTAGTCAAAAATTTTCAGCGACAAATTCCGCTTCGCTGCTTTCGTATGCAGAATCGTGTGAACGGCTTGCAGGGTAAAGTCGCTGTCGGTATTCACCACGATCGACTCTGCACCCAGTTCTAGCGTCGTTTTCGTGTCTTTTAAGTCGTAGCGAGTATCGATTTCTCGTTTGGTTTGATCGACCGCGTTCACGAGTTCCTGGCGATCGAAATCACTTACTACATCAAAGGAATACGTAGAAGCCATGAGTCAAAAGAACAATAAAAAACCACAATCTGAGCAAAACAATTTAGGCAACGACTTCTTGCCGAATTTTGGCTCAGCAGAGATTTGGTCGAGCCATTCCAAAACTTAAGTCTAATTCATAAATTTGCTGAGTCTACCGATCGCGCTGCCAACTCAGCCCTAAGGCGCAGCCTGCTGCAAGCTCAGCCCCATCAGCGTTGCGATTGCCAGCGTTCCGACGCCAAACATCAGCGATCGCAGAATCGGCACATTTAAAATGTAAAACGGCGAGTAGAGCGATCGAGCCACCACATAGCTGATTGCCGCCCCGGTTGCCCAGACCGATTCTACCTGAGTCACGACTGCCATCAGTGCCCCCGCCGCAAACAGCATAAATGACTCAAACGAATTCTCATGTGCCCAAGTCGCCCGTTTCGCATAGTTCGGCAGCTTATCAAACAAGGCACGCGGATTTGCCATATCAAAACCTGCCTGCACCCGCCCATAGGCAACCACCAAAAACGGCACATAGATGAGGACAGCGGCGATCGCAATGCAAAGCAAAAGCGTATATCGCACAGGAAGGGCTTGCAGCACAGGCATAAGCTCGAATCAAAGGATAGTTATTTTTTCTATAGTGAGGGAAGTGAGACTTCGTTCTACTTTCACCAGAACTGCTTTCACTCAAAGCGGCTTAGTCAAAATAGAACAGCGTCACCAGTTTGCGCTGTTCTTCCGCATCGCTGCACGTTTTTAGCAGTGTATGACTATCGTGAAACGCAAAGCAGATTAACTGCTGACAGCGCGAAATAATTTCCTGATTACAAATCGCACTCGCCTCGCCAAGCGGGAGATGATCGTTAACAGGGTTCGCGACGAGATGAATCACCTGCTCTAGCTGTTCTCGCGATTCACGCGGCTGCTTATCTAGGCTCTGCGGCAGAATAACCGTTAGCAGATTAGGGTCGGCTCGCATTGCCCCCCGAATTGCAGCAGAGTTTGTTCCTGTTGCCCCTGAGGTGAGGAGATGATTCCCTGATAGCACCAGAGCATAGCTCATTAACTCAATCAGGTTTTGATGGGTAATCGGAACGTGGCGAGAGCCAAGTAATGCAATCCGCTTTGAGCCAGTTTGCTGAATCGCAGCTAGCTCCTGCAAGAATTCATCAACTTTAGGAATATCGATAGATTGACTCAAAAGACGTATCTTGACAAACAACCTCGATATTCTAGCAGGTGTCAGTAATTTTCAAAATTAGGACAACTACAGAAACCCAGTCAAAACCTATAGGCTTAGACCAGCCTCCTGAATCAGCCAGGTTTGCTTTTTGGTTAGCCTGACAATCGCCTAAAAGTAAAAGTTTCCTCCAGTGGATTACTGCTTGGCGAACACTCCGATTCAGCTTGAACTGCCCTTACCGGCGGCGTCGAATTTGTAACCGAAAACGTGCTATGGGCGATCGAAGCAGGCTGTTGTGATGAAGAGATATCAGACGTGAGAACTTCAGCAGACGCACACAGAAAAAAGATAAAGCTAATACTGCCTAAACGGACCCGATCGCCATCATTGAGAAGAACAGGCTGACGAATCGGTTCACCGTTGACAAACGTTCCATTCCTGCTGCCTAGATCGGTCAAGTAAAAGCCCTTCTGCGCCACATACTCGATCGCCGCATGAGCACGAGAAAGCTGCCGATCAGCAATTGGAATTGCCGACTGCTGAGGACTCCGACCAATCCGCCACTGATGTTCGGGCTGAAGCAGGGCTTGAGTTTTGCCCAGAAGATTGGTCACAAGATGCGGCTGACCCAGCACTACTCCTTGAACGTAGGGCAGCTTTACACTTCCCAAAGCTCTGCTCGTTTCAAGACTAAGAATATCGTCTAGCAGTTCTCGGCGGTATTCATACAGCCTGCAAAACACCTGATACAGCCCTAACTTTTGCTGTAAATCACTATCCTCATAAGTGTCCATAAACTCGGAGCTATAGGACATCCATTGATGCGAGCTGACCATAGCGTGACAGGTAATATGAATGAATAGAATGGAAAAAAGCCAGAGATTTTGCGAATTAAGAGAATCAGCAGCTAAACAGAATGCCGATTTGCGGATTGGTCGCTTTGCCTTGAGGAACAGACGAAGACAAATCGCGGATCAGCAAAATACTAGATTCAGCACAATTGCAGCACACTGACAGCCTTCACTTAACTCTAGTAAAAACTGACTCCAGTGAGAAATGCTGCAAAGCTTGAAACCTGATAGATTGCAGCAGATGATATTCACCCATTGCCTTAGATTACCCATTTTTCTAGATTAGGAGTTTCAGCAATCGATTCAGAACCGCGAAATTACTGGACGTTAATAATAGTAACGAATCTATGAAGAAATCCAGGCGCAGGGCAAACAAGCTGCACCAATCTGCCTGAACCGCTCAAGCCTTATTCTTTCCGGCAAACGCCTTATCCTGGCAAGCTTGCTGAAGCTGGAGCGGTTGCTTCGCAGTTCCCCGAAGGGGTTAATCATTCCTGAAGAAAATCGAGCAGTTCGCGGTTTACGGTTTGTGGGGCTTCCTGCTGAATCCAGTGCCCACAGTGCGAGAGAAACTTAAGCTTGATTGGAGCCGTCACCAGCCGTTCAATGCCTTCGGTCAGCTTTTCGCTAAACAGGAAATCATCTTCGCCCCACAAAATCAGGGTTGGAGCAGAAATCGGGGTTGGGGCATGGCTCCATTGATTCCACCAGGTTTGCGGCGAAAACAGGTGACGATAGTGATTCAAAACGGCTGCCAGCGCACCGGGTTTTTCCAGCGCAGCTTGGTAGAGATCGGTATCCTGGCTGGTAAATGCGCTCTTACGCACCGCCTGACCCTGAAACAGGTTTTTGACGATCGACTTCAGATTGGAGCGAATAAACCATTCGGGCAGCGTGGGAATTTGCAGTGCCAGTAGATACCAGCTTCGGCGAATTTGATCGGCATTGCCAACCAATTCCTGCACAAACCGCTGGGGATGAGGTGCATTGAGTACCGCTAGTCGTTGCGTCAAATTGGGAAAGCGATGGGCAAAATGCCAGGCGATCGTGCCGCCCCAGCTATGCCCGACAACATGGGCACTGCGATAGCCAAGGTTTTCAATCAAGCCACGAATATCAGCCGTCAGCGTATCGAGATCGTATCCGGTCGCTGGCTTATCAGAGTCATTGCAGCCGCGCAGATCGGGCACGACAACCTTAAAGTGTTTTGCCAGTGCCGGAATCTGATGCCGCCAGGAATACCAGAACTCTGGAAACCCGTGCAGCAGAATTACTAGATCTCCTTCGCCCTGCGTCACACAGTGAAGGCGAATACTATTAGTCTCGACAAAAGCGTGCTGCCATCCTGATTCGATCGCAGTCATAGGAGGAGAATTTGACCTGAAGAATTGGTATGTAATTGGTATCTATAGATACGCTAGCACGAAAAACTTGTGTCTACAGATACATTCCGATTTCTACTGACTGGTATAAATTCCGCGTTTGCGAAGCTGTTGCACAAAGAATTCTTCCAGCGAAGGACGCGCCAGATTCATGCTGATCAGATCTGCCTGCATCAGCTTTAGGCTCGCCAAAAAATCCTGTGGGTCGCCGCGTAGGTGTCCCAGCCAATTGCCTTCGACCAGTTCGACATCGGGCAACCACTGCCGCAGAATTTCTGGATTGCCGTCGCGCACCCGAACCTGGTATAGATCGGCGTTTCCGAGCAGCTCCTGAAGTGAACCAATACAGAGCAGTTCCCCTCGTGCCAGAATCGCAACTCGATCGCAAATTTTCTCCACATCCGAGAGAATATGACTGTTAAAGAAGATGGTTTTTCCCTGCGACTTGAGAGAAAGAATAATTTCACGAATCTGATAGCGTCCCAGCGGATCGAGTCCTGACATTGGCTCATCCAGAAACACCACTTCTGGATCATTAATTAACGCCTGCGCCATCCCGACCCGCTGCAACATTCCCTTGGAATAATGGCGCAACTGTTTTTTTCGCGCTGAGGACTGCGCCAAGCCCACTAGATCGAGCAGTTGTGGAATGCGCTGACGCTGCACGGATTTAGGAATGCGAAACAGACCCGCCGCATATTCCAGAAATTCCCATCCGGTTAGATAGTCATAAAAGTAAGCGTTTTCCGGCAAATAGCCAACGCGCTGCTTGGCGGATCGATCGCCCAGCGGTTTGCCCAGCAGTTGCCCCGTGCCCGAAGTCGGACGAATAATGCCCAGCAGCGTTTTTAGCAGCGTGGTTTTGCCCGCGCCGTTTTGCCCCAGCAGCCCAAAGGTTTCGCCCCGAAAGACCTGTAGCGAACAGTCTTGCAGCGTCACCACCTTTTGATTCAGCCAGAACCCGGTGCGATAAACCTTTCTGAGGGCGATCGTTTCGACAACAGCAGAACGATCCATCTCGCTGAATGCAGATTCAGTAGGTTGAACAGTCGATTCAAAAACAACAGACATGGGATTATTGCGGCATCTCTCCTGAGGTTGCCCCTATTTTGCCCGCTTTTATGTCAGTCTAGAGCATACCCAGGTCAAGAAATATTGAGAATCCAGTGAGGGCAGTATGGATCGATCGAAGCTTGTTGCCATTATTACGGGCGTAATTGCTCTAATGATCAGCATTGCCTATTTGTTGCTGGTGCAGTTCCTCGATTTTCGTGGCGAGATGGTTCCGGCTCCGCTGGATATGTCTGCGCTGCTAACTCCAGACTGTTATTTGTCATTTTTGTCATTTCCTGTTCGTCCTTTGTAAGTAGCCGATTAGCCCATCGTTTCCAAGCAGCCGACTATAAACAGTCCACTACAAGCAGCCGATGCCAGGGACGAATAACCAACCACAGCACTCACGCATGCTCTAATTTTGTCTACCGACTTAATTGCAGTCTGAGGGCAGATAAAACTCGCTCAAATGCAGTACCACTTCGCCAAAGTCAGGAACCCAGGCAACCCACTCCTCAGCTGAAGCCTGACAAAGCAGCATTGCCTCATCGTGGCTAAACAGACTCAAGGATTTCGTCAGCCGCACCCAGGTTGAAGGCGCAAAATCTGTGGGGAAATTAGGCTGATGATAGAGAGAAAGGGGAATTTCAGCGATCGCACATTCCAGATTGGGATTCATAAAATTGCCCCCGATTCAACCATGCAATAAAACTTCTGTATTCAATGCTACAAAATTTTAGCGGCGGATTGTGGAATGTTTTATATCTTTACTCGGGTTGGCTTATCGTTTTGTCCATTCTTTTGTCAGACATCCGATGGAATTCGGGAAAGAGACTGGTAGGATGCAAAGGGCGATGGAGTGCCAACCTTCAGACATTTCTTTAGAGACTTCAGTAAATTTTTCAATGACTTCATATGGAGCATGAAGCTGCTTCTTCTGCCATTTCTGTTGTCGCCCCTGGCTTAGATTCAAGTTCTGAGGGCATCCGTTCCACCGTCAAGGTCACTATCCTGGGCGCGGGAGTTTGGGGCAGGGCGCTATCAACGCTGGTGGCTCAAAAAGGGTATCCGGTTCAGCTCTGGTCGCGCCAGGGAAAACTCAGCTTGCCAGAAGCCGTCTCAGAGGCAAAGGTAATCATCTCCGCAGTTTCGATGAAGGGAATTCCAGAGACGATCGCTCGTTTAAAGTCTCTTACCCTGCCTTCCGATGCAGTCCTGGTGAGTGCGACAAAAGGCTTGGATCCCGCAACCCGGCAAACTGCTTCTCAGCTCTGGCAAACCGCTTTTCCAGATCATTCGATCGTCGTGCTTTCCGGTCCCAATCTGTCTGAAGAGATCCAACAGGGATTGCCTGCCGCAACAGTGGTTGCTAGCGAGAATGCATCGGCGGCGCAGCAGGTGCAGATTATCTTTTCGTCTGATCGTTTTCGGGTGTACACCAATGATGATCCGCTAGGGACTGAACTGGGTGGCACGCTAAAAAATGTCATTGCGATCGCGGCTGGGGTTTGCGACGGTTTGAAGCTGGGCACAAATGCGCGATCGGCACTGATTACGCGGGCACTGGCAGAGCTAATCCGGGTGGGCGTGCATCTGGGAGCGAAACCAGAAACATTTTTTGGTTTATCTGGATTGGGCGACTTGCTGGCAACCTGTACGAGTGCGCTGAGCCGCAACTATCGCGTGGGCTATGGGCTGGCGCAGGGTAAATCGCTGGCGAACATTCTGGATGAAATCCACAGCACTGCTGAAGGAGTGAATACGGCGAACGTGTTGATAGATCTAGCCGATCGCGAACGAATTGCTGTTCCCGTGTCTTATCAAGTGTATTTGCTGCTGAACGGCAAGATCACACCCCAAGAGGCGATCGTTGCGCTGATGGAACGCGATTTAAAATCGGAGACAGTCAATATTCAGGGCACAATCTAACTGTTTAACAATTTAACTGTTTAGCTATGAGTTAAATTTTGAGTCGGTTCGCCGCTCGTCGCTCAAGCTACACTTTTTAAGGCAGTTCATTCGATCGTCCCTGTGCGCTTCGATATCATTACTCTCTTTCCTGATTTTTTTGCTTCGCCGCTTTGCTCTGGCTTATTGGGTAAGGCATTGGCGAAGCAAATTGCGTCTGTGCATTTAACGAATCCGCGCGACTTTACGACCGATAAGCACCATAAGGTCGATGATGAACCCTACGGTGGGGGCGTGGGAATGCTGATGAAGCCAGAGCCAATTTTTGCGGCGATCGAGTCTTTGCCCGTGCTGCCCCGACGAGAGGTGATTTTGCTGACGCCTCAAGGCAAAACGATGAATCAGAAGATGTTTCAGTCGTTTGCCGCGAACTGTGATCAGCTCGTGTTCGTCTGCGGACATTACGAAGGCGTGGATGAGCGAGTGCTGCATCTGGTGACGCGGGAAGTGTCGCTGGGTGATTTTGTGCTGACTTGCGGCGAGATTCCTGCCCTCACTTTACTCAATGGCGTGATTCGCCTACTGCCGGGAACGGTAGGCAAAGAAGAATCGCTGAAGCTGGAAAGCTTTGAAGCTGGGCTGCTCGATTATCCGCAATACACCCGTCCGGCAGAGTTTCGCGGCTGGAAAGTTCCTGAGGTTCTGCTGTCGGGAAATCATCAGGCGATCGACCAGTGGCGCAAACAGCAGCAGATTGAGCGAACCCGCGATCGTCGCCCTGACCTTTGGGAGAAGTGGCAGGCAGAAAAAGAACAAGGGGCAGATCCCTAGTTCGAAACAAAACCCTAAACAAAACATAATCCACGTCATAACGGCTTTCGATTGCCCCACGCCGCTAGCCGCGTTTTCTACAATGTAAAAAGCAGGTAACATTAATTGAGTTACCCTAACAAAGCGGCGAGAATCATCGTGTTTGTCCTCAACGGCTACGAATATTTCCTCGGCTTTCTGCTGATCTGTGGTCTTGTACCCGTCCTGGCGATCGGCACCTCCTACATCGTTGCACCCAAGCGCAAAGGGGTTGAACGACGCACCACGTACGAATCCGGCATGGAGCCGATCGGTGCAGCCTGGATTCAGTTCAACATTCGCTACTATATGTTCGCGCTGGTGTTCGTAATCTTCGATGTTGAAACGGTTTTTCTGTATCCCTGGGCAGTCGCCTTCAGTCAGCTCGGACTCCTCGCCTTTGTTGAAGCCCTGATCTTCATTGCAATTCTGGTCGTTGCTCTCGTGTATGCCTGGCGCAAAGGAGCCCTCGAATGGTCATGATTCCTTCTCCAGAAAACTCGGCTGCCCAACTGCTTAACCCGGTGGGACAGTCTGAAGTCACCCAAGCTCTTTCTGAAAACGTCATTCTCACTACCGTTGAGGATCTGCACAACTGGGCACGTCTTTCCAGTTTGTGGCCTATGCTGTACGGCACAGCTTGCTGCTTTATTGAATTTGCCGCCCTGATCGGTTCCCGCTTCGACTTCGATCGCTTTGGTCTGGTGCCGCGTTCCAGCCCTCGTCAGGCAGATTTGATCATCACCGCAGGCACAATCACGATGAAAATGGCTCCGGCTCTGGTGCGCCTCTATGAGCAGATGCCAGACCCGAAATATGTGATCGCAATGGGAGCCTGCACGATTACGGGTGGAATGTTTAGCACCGATTCACCTTCTGCCGTCCGTGGAGTTGACAAGCTGATTCCGGTGGATGTTTATATTCCGGGTTGCCCGCCCCGCCCTGAGGCAATTATTGATGCGATCGTCAAATTGCGGAAAAAGATTGCAAATGAAGGACTCGCCGATCGGACGCAGGCTGCCCAAACGCACCGCTTTTACAGCGTTTCCCATAAAATGAAGCCTGCATCTGAAATCCACACCGGAAAATATCTCCAGGCTGAAACTCGTCAGGCTCCGCCTAAGGAACTGATGGAAGCAATGGGAATGCCAATTCCGACTGCGCTTGAAGCAGCAACTCAACCGGAGGAAGTAAGCCGTGGCTGAAGAAAACCAAACTGAACAAACTACGCAAATCGTTGAAGCCGGGAAAATCTCGCGCTGGTTGACCGAAAACGGATTCGACCATGAAGTAATGGAACCCGATCGGGCTGGCGTTGAAGTCGTTAGAGTCGATCGCGAATTCCTGCTGCCGTTTTGCACCGCGCTGTATGCCTACGGATTCAATTATCTGCGCTGTCAGTGCGGCTATGATACTGGACCGGGCGGCGAGTTGGTGAGCGTCTACGACCTGACTAAGCTGAGCGACAATGCCGATCGCCCTGAGGAAATTCGGGTCAAGGTATTCGTCCCCCGTGAAGATCCGCGCGTGCCCTCAGTGTACTGGGTCTGGAAAGCCGCAGACTGGCAGGAACGGGAAACCTACGACATGTACGGCATTGTCTATGAAGGACACCCCGACCTGAAGCGACTGCTGATGCCAGAGGACTGGGTTGGCTTTCCGCTCCGCAAGGACTACATTTCGCCAGACTTTTACGAGCTGCAAGACGCTTACTAACCTACCTTCAAATCAGATTCAAACACGATCAAGTGGGTTTAATCGCCCACTTTTTTATTGCTGCCCTCACCCTAAATTCCTCTCCCAGGGCTGTCTACCTTGTATGCCTGCGTTCTATCAGCGTTCTAGGTTTTGCAGCCCTTCTAAATTCCCTAATTCAGGAGGACTTTGAACATGGGATCAGGCTCGGTGCCTCTAGAATCAGCACTCAGGAAATCAGCGTGAAATCGCTAGCAGTTAATAGTCCGTGATCAGCCTTCTTTAATGAATTTGCGTCGGTCAGCCTGGCAAAATGTCCGCCTGTGCCAAATCCGGCTGCTCCCCGATTTGCGTTATAGAACAGTCGATCGCTGCGGCTGTTATAAACGATCGCTGCTCGACTCCGTGCTGCTTGGCGATCGGTATTCACAACTTCAAAGCCCTTCTGGATAAACTGGCGACGGGACACTTTGCTCAATGCGGCAAAAGTTGTGGTATCAAGAACAATTTTGTCCTGTCGGTGCGTGAAGCCCTGGATTTGATCCACTCCTGCAGCTGCCCGATCGAACTTTGCATCGGTATTAAACAGATAAGAATCTCTGCCCCTACCGCCATTGAGAATGTCGCTGCCCGCATCCCCAGAGAGGCGATCGGCTCCCTGCCCCCCGGTTAAGCTATCGTCACCAAAGCCGCCGAACAGAAGGTCATCGCCCATGTCTCCCAGCAGCACATCATTGCTACCCTCGCCATAAAGCGTGTCGCTATCAGAGTTGCCATTAAGCCAATCGTTTCCCTCGCCTGCATAGATTGTGTCGTTGCCTGTATCACCACTTAGCGTATCGTCGCCCAGTTCGCCGAATAGTCGATCGTTTCCGGCACCAGCGTTTAGCAGGTCATTGCCATCTGCTGCGAAGAGCTGATCGTCGCCTGCGCCCCCGTCGAGCTGATCGTTCCCGCCTTCGCCAAACAGTTCGTCGTTGCCCTCTCCCCCCAGCAGGCGATCGTCTTCACTACCTGCAAACAGCTTGTCGTTTCCGGCATCCCCGTTGAGCAGGTCGCTGCCAAACTCACCAAACAGCTCATCATCACCATTTCCGCCGTTGAGCGTGTCGTTGCCCTGGCTGCCGAACAGCTTGTCGCCATCATCTCCCCCAGACAGCTCATCGTTGCCGTCCTCACCAAACAGCATATCTTGCCCCGCCCCGCCGAGGATCTGGTCGTCTCCTGCACTGCCAAACAGTTCATCGTTACCTGAACCACCCTCCAGCGTATCGTTGCCTGAGTTGCCGTTTAAGAAATCATTTCCTTCATCGCCAGAAAGCCGATCGTCGCCCTCGCCACCCAACAGGCGATCGTTGCCCAACTGCCCAAACATCGAGTCGTTATCGCTATCGCCATAAAGCAAGTCGTCGTCTTCGTTGCCATTGAGCACATCTTGACCGTCGCCGCCGTACAGCTCATCATTGCCCGTCCCTGCTGATAAGGTATCGTTTCCCTTCTCGCCATAGAGCTTGTCTGCGCCCGCATCACCGCTCAGTTCATCATTGCCATCGCCGCCATAGAGCTTATCAATTCCTGCACTGCCAGCAAGCACATCATTACCGTTTTCGCCTTGCAGTTCATCGTCACCATCGCCGCCAGAAATACTGTCATTGCCCTCACCACCAAAGGCAGTGTCGATTCCTGCCCCCCCTGTGATCACGTCATCGCCTGACCCACCACTGAGAAAATCATTGCCGTCATCCCCGTTCAGCGTGTCGTTTCCGTCTACGCCGTACAGCTCATCATCTCCAGTGCCGCCGCTGAGAAAATCATTGCCCCCTGCGCCCATGATTCCTTGATCACTGCCGCCATACAGCTTGTCGTTACCTGCTCCCCCTAAAAGCGAATCGTCCCCAACCTCGCCATAGAGCAAATCATCCCCATCGCCGCCATTCAGCGAATCATTACCTACCCCACCAAACAGCTCATCGGCTTCTGTACCACCAGAGAGGGTGTCATCGCCCGCATCGCCGAACAGCTCATCCCTGCCCGCATCGCCCTGAATTCGATCGTTGTCCAGTCCGCCGAAAATTTGGTCATCCCCATCAGCACCAGAAAGATTGTCGTTACCGGCTTCGCCAAAGATTCTGTTTGTTTCAGCCGTTCCGACTAGCGTGTCGTCTCCCGGTGTCCCGTAAAAATCAGCCACTACTTTTGCCCCATACCATCTCGCAACTTCTTGCGGCAGTACATCCTGATCGATCCGACGGCAACTTGCAACAGCAGTACTATCCTCAAAGCTCTAGCTCTGAAGATAAGCAAAACACCGTTTGCCGCTCTACTTGACCATCCTAACGATCGACTCCTGCGATTCAGGTGAAGGAGGGCTATAGTTCAAACGATGGGGAATAAAGGAACGGTGAAATTATTTCTAAGCAGGATTGTTGCCCTGGCTCATGCGAAGCTTTGCCTCTTTCTCAAACCACTGCACCACCTGGGGAACGGTTAAGGATTCGATCGCCGTTCCAGCTTCGGCGGCTATCTGCCGCAGCGGCTTCAGGGAAGATAGCATGATGCGCGAGAAGAAAGTGAGAAACGAGCCGTCGCTATCAACTGCCTCCTGGATCGCGTCGTCTTGAGCAATCCAGTCTTCAATCTGTTCAGGCGTGACGGATTCGACCGACTGTCCTGTGCTTTCGGTAATTTTCTTCAGCGTTCGCAGCGAGTAGAGTGCCACCCGCGTCACAAACTTGTCCTGGGTAGTGAGCAAAGCGCGATCGACCTCGGTGACTTCTTCGACGGTGAGGAATTCGATCGGGGCTGGCTGGGAACTAAACATGAAGTCGTTTCCTTAAATTACTTCTCCTGGATTAAATAGCCGCAGCGATGCTCGCCGTTGACGATCCAGTGGGTTCGCTCGACTTTGCTACCCTCCAGCGCAAGCTGAAACATTTCTAGCTCATGCCCGCAGACGCTCGGGAAGGACTCAGCGATTTGAGAAATCGCGCAGTTGTACTCGGTAATCACATAGCGGGGAGCAGCATTCTTCTCGTCAGGCTGAGCATAGTGCCACTCTGCCATATAGCCTTCTGCCTGCCGCAATTCCACCAGTTTTGCCACTCGCTCTTGCAGCGAACCTTGCCCCACGCGATCGCGATACTCCAGTGCTTTGCGCTCCCACTGTTTCCGCAAAATTTTGCTGACCTGCTCTTTGCCCACTGTTTCCGCCAGGGTATCCAGCAGCGAGACGGCAAATTCTCCGTAGCGCTCGGGCAACTGATCCCGTCCCTTATGGCTGAGCTGATATTGATAGTTGGGGCGACCCATCCCTGCCTGGATTACCTGATGCTCGATCAGTCCTGCATCTTCCAGATCCTTCAGGTGTTTGCGGATTGCTTGGGGACTAATGCTAAGATGTTCAGCCAATTCTTGAGCAGTGGCTTGTCCCTGCTTTAATAGATGATGCAGGATATCCTGCTTGGTCGAGGGTTGCTGCGCGGCTGTCATCGGTTTCCCCGTGATCCTCAGCGATCGGTCAGGACTGATTTACTTTTTGTCCGAAAACAAATTGTCAAAGACAAAGCTGCCAAAAGACATCCTGAGTGGCAGCAACATGTCAAGGAAACAAAATGTAAAAAAAGTCCTGCTTGACTTTGACAACTTTCTCGTTGCTAAAGTAGTTTACAATAGAGATAAGCAACTCAGAGGTTGTTTTAATTATAGAAGCTATCTGTTGTTCTGTCGCCCCTTCCTATGAGTACAACCGCGAACCCCAACCAGGCATCGGACAAGAACCTCGAGCTGATGAGGAGTTTTTCCGAGAGTTACGCCAAGCGAACTGGAACTTACTTCTGTGTTGACCCAGGCGTAACTGCTGTGGTCATTGAAGGGTTAGCCAAACACAAAGATGAGCTGGGTGCGCCGCTCTGTCCCTGTCGCCACTACGAAGACAAAGAGGCAGAAGCCGCCGCTGCTTTTTGGAACTGTCCCTGTGTGCCCATGCGTGAACGCAAAGAATGCCACTGTATGCTGTTCCTCACGCCGGATAACGATTTCGCCGGACAGCAGCAGGAGATCTCGATCGACGAGATTCGCAAAGTTACTGATCAGTATTAATCAGCATTAATCAGCCGGCTGGAACTACGGTTTCAGTTTCAATCTTGAATTGCCGCTCCACCTTGAGAACCTGAGAGAAAGAGAACAACCGATGACAGCATCCGTCCAATCCCTGGTTAATCAACCCTATAAGTACGGCTTCGTCACTGAGATTGAGTCCGACACGATTCCGCCTGGGCTTAGCGAAGACGTGATTCGTCTCATCTCTGCCAAAAAGAATGAGCCGGAGTTCATGCTGGAGTTTCGCCTCAAGGCGTATCGGCAGTGGCTCAAAATGAAGGAGCCGAACTGGGCAGAAGTCGGCTATCCGGCGATCGATTACCAGAGTATCATTTACTACTCTGCGCCTAAGCAGCAAGAGAAGAAGAAAAGCCTGGAAGAAGTCGATCCCATCCTGCTGGAAACTTTCGAGAAGCTGGGTATCCCCCTTTCAGAGCAGAAGCGGCTTTCTAACGTCGCCGTAGACGCGATTTTTGACAGCGTTTCTGTCGCCACCACCTTCCGCGAGAAGCTTGCCAAAGAGGGCGTGATCTTCTGCTCAATTTCCGAGGCAATGCACGACTACCCCGATCTAGTGCAGAAGTACCTGGGCAGCGTCGTTCCGGTTGCCGACAACTATTTTGCTGCGCTTAACGCCGCAGTCTTTACCGATGGCTCGTTCGTCTATATTCCGAAGGGTGTTCGCTGCCCGATGGAGCTTTCGACCTACTTCCGCATCAACAACGGTGAGTCAGGTCAGTTCGAGCGGACGCTGATCGTCGCTGAAGAAGGCAGCCATGTCAGCTATCTAGAAGGCTGCACTGCTCCCATGTTTGACACAAATCAGCTTCATGCGGCTGTGGTTGAACTGGTTGCGCTAGATAATGCCGAAATCAAATATTCCACAGTGCAGAACTGGTACGCCGGAGACGAGAACGGCAAAGGCGGTATCTACAACTTCGTGACGAAGCGCGGTCTGTGCCAGGGCAAGAACTCTAAAATCTCCTGGACACAGGTAGAGACGGGTTCTGCCATTACCTGGAAGTATCCGAGCTGTGTGCTGGTGGGCGATAACTCGGTGGGAGAGTTCTACTCCGTTGCGCTGACGAACCACAAGCAGCAGGCAGATACGGGCACGAAGATGGTGCATATCGGCAAGAATACCCGCAGCACGATCGTCTCTAAGGGCATCTCCGCAGGCTATTCCAAGAACAGCTATCGCGGCTTAGTCAAGATTGGCCCGAAAGCAGAAGGGGCACGTAACTACTCCCAGTGCGACTCGATGCTAATTGGCGATCGAGCAGGTGCGAATACCTTCCCCTACATCCAGGTGCAGAACAACACTGCTAAGGTAGAGCATGAAGCTTCGACCTCGAAGATTGGGGAAGACCAGTTGTTTTACTTCCGGCAGCGCGGCATTTCCCTGGAGGACGCGATCTCGATGATGATTAGCGGCTTCTGCAAAGATGTGTTTAATCAGTTGCCGATGGAGTTTGCGGTGGAAGCTGATCGTCTGTTGGCACTGAAGCTGGAGAACAGCGTGGGTTAAGTCAAGTTGCCAGCATTGGTTAGTATCACTGGTGCTGGCTTGTCCCCGAAATCCCTTGAAGGTA
Organism: Cyanobacteria bacterium FACHB-502; assembly: GCA_014695325.1. Taxonomy (GTDB): domain Bacteria; phylum Cyanobacteriota; class Cyanobacteriia; order Elainellales; family Elainellaceae; genus Leptolyngbya_A. The sequence goes on from JACJNZ010000052.1 coordinate 194,292, forward strand.
GGGGACTTTGAAATAAGGATTCTGAGGGTGAGACGGTTACAGAAAGCTACGACAGTTTCCGCCTTTGCTCGAAAAAACTGTTCTACTTTCGATTCTTAGTCCGATGCGATTTCTCGCGAATTTTCATCTGTCCCCCTTTCCTATTTAGGACAGAACAATCGGTTGAAATTAGTGCTGAAGCTGAGGAAATAAAGATTCGAGAACAGCTAGATGTCCAGCTGCTGCGAGAAGGCTTTTGGGGGATGGCGATCGAGTTTAAAAAGGTTGCGTTTTCGATGGAAGCGGGATTTGCTCAACTGCTAGCGTATCGGCTGGCAAACCCTCAGCGGAAAACCCCATTGTTTGGCATGATTGCCACTGGCAGCCCCTTTGCTTTTGTCAAGCTTGTGCAGGAAGAACGCCTGAAGTATGCGATCGCTGATCAGTTTGGCATTTCGAATCGAGTGAAGGGGCTGTACGACGTATTCAGAATCATGAAGCGGATTGGAAATTTATTGGCCCACACAGGGACATCTTTAATAGGCACGTAGGGAGGAAATCGATCGGTGATCAGTGAAAACAGTGAAGTCATTTTAACCGTCCGGGATTTGACCGCAGAAGTGGACGGAACTCCCATTTTGAAAGGGGTGAATCTGGAGATTCGAGCGGGAGAAATCCACGCGATTATGGGTCCGAATGGCTCTGGAAAGAGTACGCTTTCTAAGATTCTGGCTGGACATCCCGCCTATGAAGTGACGGGCGGCGAGGTGCTTTATAAGGGCGAGAATTTGCTGGAAATGGAAGCGGAAGAAAGGGCGCGATCGGGCTTATTTCTGGCGTTCCAGTATCCGCTCGAAATCCCGGGGGTCAGTAATCTTGACTTCCTGAGAGTGGCGTACAACTCCAAGCGCAAACACGAAGGCGGCGAAGAACTGGATGCATTTGACTTTGATGAACTGGTGCGCGAAAGGCTGAGCCTGGTAAAAATGGATGCCGCTTTCTTGAATCGCAGCGTCAACGAAGGTTTTTCGGGCGGTGAAAAGAAGCGCAACGAAATTCTGCAAATGGCACTGCTAGAGCCGACGCTGGCAGTTTTGGATGAAACCGATTCCGGTCTTGACGTGGACGCACTGCGAATTGTGGCAGATGGGGTCAATCAGCTCTCGAAGCCCGATAACGCAATGCTGGTGATCACCCACTATCAGCGATTGCTCAACTACATCGTGCCAGACTACGTGCATATCATGGCGATCGGCAAAATTCTTCGCACAGGTGGCAAAGATCTGGCGCTGGAAGTCGAAGCGCGTGGCTACGACTGGGTGCTGGAAGAAGCGGCAACAGGAGTTTAATCGATGAGTATTCAAGTCTCTTCTGTGCCAGAACAAACTGGGGTCAGCAATGCGGCTCAGCAGCGCCTCGATTTTGCCAATCACTTGATTGAACTGACAAAGCAATCTCTTTCAGGCGGCTGGCTGCAATCGTTGCGCGCTCGTGCTTTAGCCCTTATCCAGGAGCAGTCCTTCCCGACGACAAAGGACGAAGAGTGGCGGTTTACGGATTTGTCGGAACTGGTGAAGCTGCGGTTTGAGCAGATCGATCGCCGTTCCGCCGTCAATGTCGATGCTGTAACCCAATTTGCGCTGGTAGAAGAAAGCACTCGGCTGGTGTTTGTCAACGGAATGTATGCGCCGGAGCTTTCGACAATCCTGCCCTCCAATGGATTGACCGTCACCAATTTGTCGGCACTGTCTGAAACTCAGCGTGAATCGTTGCAGAACTATCTGGGACAGCAGCCTGGATCAGAAGAACTGTTTACGGCTCTGAATACGGCAGGGATCAGCGATGCTGCTGTGATTAAAGCCGCGAAAAATCAGGCGATCGACGCTCCCGTTCACTTACTCTTTGTTTCCACGACCCGCAGTACGCCTACCTTCATTCAGCCTCGTGTCCTGGTGATTGCAGAGCCAAATAGCGAGTTGACGATCGTGGAAGAGTATGTGTCGATCGGGGAGGAGCAATCCTTCACCAATAGCGTTACGGAAATCTTCCTGGCAGAGAACGCGCAGATCAGTCACACTAGAATTCAGAGGGAAAGTTTAGCCGCATTCCACATCGGCAAGACTGCTGTTTCCCAGGCACGTACTGCTCGCTACACCTGTAATGCGATCGACCTAGGCGGCAAGCTGTCGCGGCATCATCTGGAGATTTACCAGACGGGCGAGCAAACCGAGACGAATTTGAATGGACTGACCTTTATCAGCGGCGAGCAGCTCAGCGATACCCACAGCACGATTGCCCTCACCCAGCCCTACGGCACAACCCGACAACTTCACAAATGTATCGTCGATGACCGGGCACATGCCGTCTTTAACGGTAAGGTATTCGTACCGCAGGCAGCACAGCAGACCGATGCCGGACAGCTCAACCGCAATTTATTGCTCTCTTCCAAAGCGCGAGTTGATACCAAACCTCAGCTAGAGATCGTGGCAGACAATGTGAAGTGTACCCACGGCGCGACGGTCAGCCAGCTTGACGATGACGAAATTTTCTATCTGCGGAGTCGGGGCATTGATGCGGCAAGTGCCGAGCGTTTGTTAGTTTATGCCTTTGCCTACGAAGTGATCGATCGGGTTCCCGTTGAATCCCTCAAGCAATCCCTGATTGCGTTTGCGAAAAACTATCACAGCCGTCCCTGCGGCATTCGCTAATCTATCTTTTCTCTCCTTCTTTTCCTATCACCAGATCCTTACCCGAACCAGCCATGACCCTTGCACAAGAGATAACCCTAGCTGCTAGCGTGCGATCGGACTTTCCTATCCTGTCGCAGAAAGTTCACGACAAGCCTCTAGTTTATCTTGACAATGCGGCAACCTCTCAGAAGCCGATCGCCGTCCTGGATGCGCTGCGATCCTATTACGAGAACGACAATGCCAACGTGCATCGCGGTGTGCATACCTTAAGCGCACGGGCGACAGATGCTTACGAGGGGGCAAGGGACAAGGTAGCGGCGTTTGTGAATGCGGCTTCGCGTCAGGAGATTGTCTATACGCGCAATGCGAGCGAAGCGATCAACCTGGTCGCTTATGCCTGGGGCAATGCAAATCTTCAGCGCGGCGACGAGATTATCCTCACTGTGATGGAGCACCACAGCAATTTGATTCCCTGGCAGCTTTTGGCACAGCGGACGGGTGCGGTTCTTAAGTTTGTAGAGCTGACCGAGACGCAGGAGTTTGACCTGGATCACTACAAATCACTGCTTTCGGACAAGACCAAGTTGGTATCCGTCGTTCACGTCTCGAACACATTGGGCAGCATTGCTCCTGTGAAGGAGATTGTGGCGTTGGCACATCAGTACGGCGCTAAGGTGCTGATCGATGCCTGCCAGAGTGCGCCCCACATGAGGCTGGATGTGCAGGACATCGGCTGCGACTGGCTGGTGGCTTCCGGGCATAAGATGTGTGCTCCGACCGGAATTGGCTTTCTCTACGGCAAGCTAGACATTCTGCGATCGATGCCTCCCTTCCTGGGCGGCGGCGAGATGATTGCCGATGTATTTCTCGATCATTCCACCTATGCCGATCTGCCTCACAAGTTCGAGGCGGGTACGCCTGCCATTGCCGAAGCGATCGGGCTGGGTGCAGCCGTAGATTACCTCACGGCGATCGGCATGGACAGAATTGCGTCCTACGAGCATGAGTTGACCGCCTACCTGTGGCAGCAGATCGGTCAGATCCCCGAAGCAACAACCTATGGACCTAAGCCAAATGCTCAGGCAAATAATCGCGCTGCGCTGGCTTCGTTCACTACGGGTTCGGTTCACCCGCACGATCTGTCTACCATTCTTGATCAGGCAGGCATTGCAATTCGTGCCGGGCACCACTGCACACAGCCGCTTCACCGTCACCTTGGCGCACAGTCTACCGCACGGGCAAGCCTGTACTTCTACAACACTAAAGCTGAAGTAGATGCCTTTATCAAGTCGCTGAAAGAGGCGATCGACTTTTTCGGCAGCATCTTCGGCTAAGTTCACCCAGCATTCTGATAAATTGGATTTCCTCAAGGTGCATTCGTCGTCTCTTCACAGGGGCGGCGTTTTTTTTAGCGTCTGTTGTCCTGCTTCAGTTGGAAACTAGCCTGAATTCGCTTCACACAATCAGAACTTGACACGTTAAATTGAGAAAATCATTGCTAGAAAAAAGAAAGATGGCAGGCAAAAACAATCAGTATTCGGAGCAGAATTTTTGGAGCAAGCTCAAGGGTGCGGCGATCGTTGCTGGACGAGAAGTTGTTGAAAAAGCGTTGACACTGTTTTACGCAGCCCAGCGACCTGAAACTCCCCTTTGGGCGAAAATGACGATTTATTCTGCACTGGCCTACCTTATTTTGCCTGCTGATGCAATTCCCGATTTTCTGCCCATCTCTGGATATGCAGATGACTTAGGTACACTGGCAGCGGCACTGAGCGCAGTGGCAATGTGCATTACGCCAGACGTGAAGAACCAAGCCCGCCAGCAGGTGAAGCAGTGGTTTAGGGACAATGAGTCGCAAACCGAAGCAGAACCGATGCCGACTGCGGATGATACGCCTCGTGAGATTGCGATCGACTAAGCGAGAGCAGAGTTTTGCGGTTTCAATGCTTTTTTATCCCTAAAATTACCCAAAGAACGGTTAAATCAATTCAAATTGAAACTAATCAAATTGAAACTAAGGCAGGTTTGAGATCAGGAGCAATTTACTGCTCCATTTTCTATGAAATAAAAACTTTAACGAATCTCAATTCACTGGCTCTATTTCCTGCTAAGAGAAATCAATAATTGTGCTGAATGAACTATCCTTCCCGCAATAGTTTTGTACTTTAAAAATCTCACTGCTTTCATCAATACAAATAGGAATACCTCCATGACTAGCGACAAGCCGCGATCGATAGTTGGACGATCAACCCGGCGGCGGTTTTTGCAATTTTCAGCAACAGCACTCTCGACGATCGCCCTTTCAAACTGTGCACGATCGATCCAGGGCGGAGGAACTGCCTCTGATTCTGACGCGGCTCCGGCAGCCAGTGGCGGTTCGGGAGATGCTAAAACGCTCTACATTTACACCTGGGGCGACTACAGCAATCCTGATTTTTTCAAGCGATTTACTGACAAAACGGGCATTGAAGTCGTTGTCGATGTTTATGACTCAAACGAAACAATGCTTGCCAAAATTCAGGCAGGGGGCGGAGCGCAGTACAGCATTATTTACCCGTCTGATTACATGGTGCGGCAAATGATCGAGATGAATTTGCTCACTAAGCTAGATCCAAGCAAAATTCAGGGGGTGAACGGACTCATGGATCGCTGGCAGAGTCCGCCCTATGATCCGGGCAACGCGCATAGCATTCCCTATTGCTGGGGCACAACGGGGATTCTCTACAACAGTGAAATTGTGAAGACCCCGCCGCAGGACTGGAATTTCTTTTGGGACAACAAAGAGGCGTTGGCAGGAAAAATCACCCTGCTTGACGACGTACGGGAAACGATGGGCGCGACGCTCAAATCCCTCGGCTACTCCTACAACGCCACCAATCCAAAGCAAATCGAAGCCGCTTACCAGAAACTGCTGGAACTGAAGCCGTCGATCGCTGCCTTTCGCACCTTTGGCTGGGAAGACCAGCTGATCAGTGGTGATCTGGCTGCCTGCATGACCTACTCGACCTTTGGCAACCTGCTGCCCAAGGATAACCCCCAATTGGCATACGTCATTCCCAACAGCGGCACTTCTGTGTGGACTGATACGGTTGCAATTCCTGCCTCTGCTCCAACTCTGGATGCTGCCTACGCCTGGATCAACTACGTGCTAGAACCGGAAAATGCAATTTATGGGGTTGAGCAAATGAACGTGATTACCCCCAATAAGATTGCTTTTGATAAGCTTCCCACACAGATTAAGAGCGATGCAAAGCGATATCCTACGCAGCAGCTCCTGTCGATTTCTGATGGGATTGCCCCCGTTGGAAAGGCACTCGACCTCTACGACAAATATTGGAACGACCTGAAGAGCGCCTAGAGATTTTCGTGCCAAGATTGGCTAGATATCAAAAAGGGGCGAAAGCCCCCTTGTTTTTTGTCAAATTTGTCTCAGTTTTTAGTTACGGACAAGCCACTTCTGCCCATTGAGACGCTGAATAGCGTAGAGCAGCATCAAGTCGAGCGTGACTCTGCGTTCGTCGATCATAAACGATTCCAGAGTACTGGGCGGCGCACTGCTATCGGAACAGCAGAAATACTTGGGAGCCTGAATGTCTTCTTTGGAAAAGATAAAGAAGAACTGACGACGATCGCTTTGCCATTGCCCGATGACCTGCCACAAGGGAGTATCCTCAAAGCCTCTAATGGGCAGTTTGCTCTGCTCAAATTTCAGGTCTACATCCTGAATGCCAATTTTACCGAGTGCCTGCTGCAAACCCGGTAAGAAATGCTGCGAGATGAGCTCTTGAAAGGGCTTGTCCTCCAAGGCAGGAGGCTTTTCCTTTTTGGGGACTTTTGCGGGTTTTGCCGCCGCATCGGGCGTCTGTACATCAGGAGCGGGGGGAGTTGTTTCGTCTGCCATCGCTAAACTCGCTATAAATCTGATTTTTACGACGGGTTAACTCAATTCGGGTTGAGGAATTGGCTGAACCACCTTTGCTACTTTGCTGTTGACGGATGGCTACCGCGATCGGCTGCCTGTGTTCATCTATGTTTAGTGTATATTAAGCGGTTTCACCTCCCGATATCCAGGCAACGGGAGAAGCTGTTTCAAGGTTCTGCCCGATCAGCTTCGATCGCCTCGCCGTTTCCCAAAGTCCCAACTGACCCATATCGTCTATACGAACCAGTTTCTAAAAAACAGGGTATGCTATTGCTCAGCTTCAACGTCCCTGTAGTTTTGACCTTCACTCGATCGGGTTATCGTCGCCATGACCTTTTTTGCTTGTCGCCGTCACATCGCCCAGACTGCTGGTGTTCTGGTGTTGGGATGGAGTGCAGCAGCAGGAATCCATCTGGAAACTCAGCCGCCTGCTTTTTCTGCCGCTAACCTTGCCCAGGCTCAATCTACTCCTCCTAGCATTGCATCTCAAGACGATCGCGTTTCGGCACTTCAGCTAGATGCAACGGGTAGCCTGTGGATCGGGTCATGGCAGGGACTCGCTCGAATTAATCCCAATACGGGACGGGTTCAGGCACGGGTGAGTTTACCGGATCAAACGATCGGCGCAATGGCACTCGATCGCGTGGGGCGGCTGTGGGTCGGAACCTATCGCGGGCTGCATCGGGTTGAGCCACGTACGAATGAGATTACGGCGCAAAATTTTACCCTGCCCTCAAATCGGATTCTGGCATTGCAGATCGATCGACGCGGTTTTTTATGGGTGGGTACAGACAAGGGACTGGCAATGATCAGTCCCGATGAAGGGCTGTTGATGACCACTTATCGAGAACTGCCGGGAAATAGCGGCAATGTGCTGAGTCTAGATGCTGAGGGTCAGCTCTGGGTCGGCACGGCTGAGGGCTTGGTGCAAATCAACACCGCTAGCGCAGCCCCGATCGCCCGCATTCGAGATCTTCCCGGTCAGGCAGTCCAGACACTGACCCTGGGATCAGACAATAACCTCTGGGTCGGCACACCAGAAGGCTTGCTGGTGGTTGATCCCAAGCAGCGAGCGGTCTTACGTTCGGTCACGCCTTTTCGCGGACAGGAAGTCACCGTTGCTCAGTTCGATCGACTGGGGCGGCTGTGGGTCGGCACAAACAATGGCTTATTTCAAGTGAATCCGTTTAATGGGGCGATCGTGACTCAAGTGGCAGGACTGCCCTCTAGCCGCATTGTGTCGCTGGCAGCGGATGCAGGCAATAAGATTTGGGTCGGAACTCGCCAAGGACTGGGATGGGTAAGCCTTACGACCGGACGGGCAAGACCCGCTTTTGTCTTTTCGCGGCAGTCTTCGCCCTGAGCTTCACGACAAGCTTTACGACAAGCTTCAAAGGCTTTACTTCAAATCAAGCAAACCCGGAGGCGGAACGATCTCCACTCGACGCTGAACCAGATCGACGATCGGCACAATCTCTTTGACAAACGGGATCAAAACCGTTTTCGCTGACTCCTTTGTTTGGGCAAGCTGCTCGATCGTCCCGTCTGCTCCTGCCTGATGTGCTCCTGCCTGATAAAGTTCAACTTCCAGCAAGTCATTGCCTGCCGGAATTACATCCTTGATTCGTCCGATCGCCTGCTGGGTCGCCTGATCGATCACTTCCAGATCCAGCAGATCCGGCACATGAAATTCATCTTCTTCGAGATGAGGACGATCGGTGCTGGGAATCAGCAGGCGGCAGTCGTAGAGCTGTTCTGCCTGAGCGCGCTCGACAATGCCCTTGAGCTGGAGGACATATAGGCCTTTTCCAGCGAGATAGCGTCCTGAAATTAGCTCGATCACTTCCGGCTCTGTTTTACCGGGGCGCAGCATCCAGCGTTTTCCCGGTTCCTCAAATCGCTCTGGGAAGTCCGAGTTGGGGTAGACGCGCACCTCCCCTTTTAGCCCTTGAGCCGCGACGATTTTGCCGATTTCTAACCATTCATCTGCGATCGCCATTGCCACTTCACCTAAAAAACGATGGACATTGGATCAAATTGGCTCTAAGAAAATGTTTGAATCGTCCTGCCTGTAATCCAAACCGCCCTCCAAGCCAGCTCTGGGGAAAACCGAGTCCTCCTGAGGCTGCTCAAAGTCCCTCATTGGGAATTGAGAGGGCGATGTAGAAGATTTGCAACTCCTCAAACATTCTTCAGGGCAATGTTTCTTGGGAAACTGCCAATCGATCGACTATCCATCGTCCATTGTCGCTGATAGAACGTTTTTTCTACGCTTGTTTTACGCGATCGGCGGATCAAAACTATTTCAGCCCGATCATCAGGCTCGATGGCTTGCTCAAGTCCCCGCTCAGGCTAACTCCCCGATTGTTTACCGACAGATGGCGGGCGATTTTGTAGAGGGACTCGATGCGATCGCTGGCTCCAATCTTGTCTGCCAGGGTAGTGAGGGCGATTGGCTGTCCGGCTTCGCTCAGGGTTTGCATCATGCTGCGCTGGAGATCGAGGATGGCGGCGGCGGCTTTCTTACCGGCTTCGACTCCAGGCTGGTGATAAGCGTTGACGTTGACCAGCGAACCGTAGAAGCTGACGGTGCGTTCATAAAGGGCGATCAGTGCGCCCACCATCCGGGCATCCACATAAGGCACAGTGATGGTAATAGAGTCGCGCTGATTTTCGTAGAGTGCCTGTCTTGTCCCCTGAAGCAGACCGGAGAGGAAATCGCCTGAGGTAACCCCCGGTTCGACTTCGATCGAAGAACCCGATCGATCGTGCAGCACTTCAATAAAGGTGACAAAGAAATTGTTTACGCCTTCCCGAAGCTGCTGGACATAAGCATGCTGGTCTGTTGAGCCTTTGTTGCCGTAAACAGCGATGCCCTGATAAACCTTGTTGCCGTCTAAGTCGGTTTCCTTACCCAGCGACTCCATGACCAACTGCTGCAAATAGCGCGAGAACAGCAGCAAGCTGTCTTTGTAGGGCAAAATCACCATATCCTTCTCGCCCTTTCCGTTTCCGGCGGCATACCAGGCAAACGACAGCAGTGCAGAAGGATTTTTTCGCAAATCGGGTACACGGGTTGCGGCATCCATTTCTTTCGCGCCTGTCAGCATCGCGTCGATATCAATGCCCTGAAGTGCAGCCGGAAGCAGACCGACCGCCGACATTTCGGAGGTGCGACCGCCAACCCAGTCATGCATCGGGAAGATATCAATCCAGCCTTCTGATTTCGCCAGCTTTTCAAAGTTGCTGCCAATTCCGGTAACGGCGACGGCGTGTTGAGCAAAGTTGAGTCCCTGCTGCTCGTAGGCGCGCTTGACTTCAAGCATTCCGTTTCGGGTTTCGGGCGTGCCGCCGGATTTTGATGTGGCGATTACCAGGGTTGAGGCAAGCCGATCTTTTAGCGTTGCCAGGGTGCGATCGATCCCTGCTGGGTCGGTGTTGTCGATAAAGTGAATCTGCATCGGCGCATTGACCGAACTCAATGCCTCAGACACAAACTGCGGCCCCAGTGCCGATCCCCCGATCCCGATCGATAGCACATCGGTAAACTTTGCGGCATCGGTCGGACGAATTTCGCCCTGGTGAACGCGATCGGCAAAGGCATGAATGCGCTGGAGCGTCTCCACAATGTCGTGCTTCAGTTCGGGGGTGGGAGCAAGGTCGGGGTCGCGCAGCCAGTAGTGCCCCACCATACGGTTCTCGTCTGGATTGGCAATCGCCCCGCCTTCGAGCGCAGCAATATCGCGAAAAGCTTTCTCAAATTTCGGCTCCATCATGGACAGGAAGGAATCGTCAAACCGAATCCGGCTAATGTCCACATACAGACCCAGCCCTGAGTGGAAGTACAGCCAGTCCTGATATCGTTGCCAAAGCGTTGCGGCATCCATAGTCTCTTCTGCTTCTAGGTCACTTACTTCTCCCCAATAGTGTACCGACCGTTCCGCAGGAAAGAATCTGAATTTTGTGTGAGGTTACGCTGATAAGAATTAGCGGCAGATAGACGCTCGATCGCCAAACTGATACAAAAAGAGCGCAAAGCCAGCATTTCAAGCAATCTCAGATTCATGCAATTAAATCTTCTTTAAGCAGCATTGATATCTAGAAATACAACCTTCAGCATTGAGAGGCAAAATTCTGCAAAAAGGTAGAGATGTATGAAAACAATTTTGGATTGCAAGTCATAGGAATTTCACAATTGCTCTTCCTAACCACAACAAATTTCCTATCTGAAGAGAGAGTCGCTCAAATTTTAGATATGACACGCTAAATAGAAATACGATCGAATTCAAATCAATTCGTTTAAACCAACGTTTAAGCCAATAAGCTTAGGAACGAAGCGAGTTTATACCAAAGCACCAGTTTTTAAGGTAAAGCGTTACTCTTGATTTTGCATTCGTTTTAATTAACGGGTTAGGTTCTGTTTTTTTCGTTCCGATTGGCTACGTTCTGATTGTCGATTTTTCGATAAAAGTAAACGATTATACTGTCGCTTAATTGCCCTCCTACAGACTCATGAGCAATCAAATTTCACTTCAAGCCAACAAACTCTGGCAGCTTATCTCCGCTCCTACTACGGCTGCAATCTACAAGCAAGCCCTTTCTGTCACCTGGACTATTTTGCAAGAAACCGGAAAGCTCGCCTGGTTGGTGTTCTGTCTGGTGCTGGTTACCCTTGATTGGTTCTGGAATAATTCCATTCGTCTGGGTCGCCAAACCCGCGCCTGGTTCGATCGCTTCGATCGCACAAACGACGTAGTGGCTACCGAGATGGGACAAGAAATCATGTCTTCGCTAAAGTCCAACTTTAACTCTCTGGTGACAACAGCAAGAAACCAGCTTGGAGTTTCCAGCCAGCTTAGTAGCGATACCGGAAGCGATGCCGGAAGTGCGATCATTCCTGCTGCCAGCGCAGAAATTGCCCCAATCTCTACCGTTTCGCCGATGAAGAGATACGAAGCAGCAAGCGAAGATGAGCCTGTGGTATTAAGCAGTGGCTTTATGGCAAACACTCAAGGTAGCGCGGCTGAAAATCCTTCGAACAGCAACGAAGCAAATAGCAGTGAAACGATCGAAACCAACGCTGAACCTGAAACGGTTGCAGTAAGAGCGGTTTCCCCGAAACAAAAAGAGCGGGTTGGGGAAGATGAGGAAGTTGAACAATCTGCCCTGAAAGAGCCGAATCCTTCAGTGAATAGCTAGTGCGATTTGGAAAATCAAGCTTGAAGGAATACAAGCAACTTTCACGAACAGCTTTTAGTTGATGGATTCCTTAAGGGGTGGGCTAGACTCACCCTTTTTATTTTCATTAACTCATTGCATATCTCTCCTTCTGATAGATTGAAATCGAGCGATGATTCCTCTCCTGACAGAGTAGCAAACCGTCTCTATTCTCTAAATTAATATTAGTTTTATTTAATTAGTTGACTGAGTGTCATTCGGGAAGCGTAATTCCTTAACCGATCGTTTTAGAAAAGAAGCAGCAGCTATTTCAAGTCGCTAAACAGCACTGATTTAAGAGCGGCTTATTTCCATTTTTTGACCCTTACAAGCTAATCGCAGGAGTTTCCTTATGGCAGGTTCTAATCCGATTTCTTCTCACTCACAGCGCAATTACTCCGAAGCTGGAGTAACAGCCCGTCGATCGCATTCCACGACCGAAACTGCGATTGGCGACACGATCACCACGCGACGAGCAACGGCAGACGAAATCGCTTTTCGGGATGGCTTTGTGCAGGGACGCGAACAGGAACGACGCATTCAGCAGCACAGTCAGCGGAGAATGCAGCATTTGTATGCTCATCAAGGCATGGTAGGCGGTCTGCTAACAGGCATTTTGATGACCCTCACCGTTGGATCTATCGCCACAATGCTGGCAGTGTTTTCGCCCCAATGGGAAATCCATACCCCGCAGAGCAGCACCACCCAAACCATCCGCTAGCGGCGATCGGGCGGGGACTGCTCCCTTAAAATTGCTCATCTAAACCATCGGCTGAAACCCGCGTTAAGGCTATGGGCTGCAAGGATGAACTGAAACGGTGAGCTGAAACAGTAAGCCGAGACGGTGAACTAAAACAGCGGACGAACACTACGCGCTGAAATATTTTGCAGCCGGGTGGTAAGCGACGATCGCTGTCGTAGACTGCTCTGGGTAAAGCTGTTCGCTCTCGTCCATGTGTAGACCAATTTGCTTTGCGTCCAGCAGCTCCAGCAGCATGTGCTGATCCTGAATATTAGGACAAGCCGGGTAGCCAAAGCTGTAGCGGGAGCCGCGATATCGCTGTGCCAGAATGTCTCGAATGCTGCTAGGTTCTTCTGCACCCAAGCCCAGTTCACGACGAATGCGGGCGTGAGTCCACTCTGCCAGAGCTTCTGCCACCTGCACCGCCAACCCGTGGAAGTAAAGGTAGTCGGTGTACTGATTCGCCTCAAACAGCATTTTGGCAAATTCGGTCGCTACTTCGCCTACAGTCACAGCCTGCATCGGGAAAACGTCATATCGCGTTGCCCCTTCCTGAGGCAAGAAGAAATCGGCAATGCAGAGTCGTCGCAGCGATCGTTGACGCGGAAAGTGAAAGGTTGCAAGCGGTTCTTGCTGATCTGGACTCGTAGTACCGATCGTTGGATCGTACAAATGCAGCGAGTTACCTTCCGCTAAGCAAGGAAAATAGCCGTAAACCACTTGGGGCTGGAGCAGGTTCTCGTCCTGAATTCGCTGCTTCCACTGCTCCAAAATCGGATAGACCTTTGCTGCCAGGAATGCATCATACTCCTCGCGGGTCTGCTCCTTGGGCTTGCGGAACTGCCACTGTCCGGCGATCAGGGCCTGCAAGTCCAGATAGGCAAACACTTCTTCTAATGGCAAATCTTGGGGCTGAAAAATCTTTGTGCCCCAGAAAGGCGGCGTGGGGCGATCGATCGCGACTTCCACCGCATCCGATCGGCGAGTATCAACCGCTGCGGCTTCGGTCTGGACTACCTCGCTGGAGGTTTCTGCGATCGGCCGATGTCCGTTCGTTTCAGTGACGCTTTCTTCGTTCAAGAATCCTTTGAGGTCATCCCACTCGCTCGCCGCTTTTGCAGGCATGAGCTTATCCATAAAGTGCAAATCAGCAAAGGCGTCTTTGCCATAAATCACCCGACCGCGATAAACGTTCTGGCAATCTTCGTGAACAAACTTAGGCGTGAGTGCTGCACCGCCAAGAATGACCGGAACCGTGATCCCGCGATCGTTAAACACCTCCAGATTCTCTTTCATAAAGGCAGTGGATTTCACCAGCAGACCGCTCATCGCAATGCAGTCCGCACCGTGTTGCTGATAGGCTTCGATGATGTTCTCGACAGGCTGCTTAATGCCCAGGTTGATTACCTTATAGCCGTTGTTAGTGAGAATAATATCAACCAGGTTTTTGCCGATATCATGCACGTCGCCCTTCACCGTAGCGATCAGGAAAACCCCTTTGTGGCTATTGCCCGATTCCTGCTTTTCCATGTGGGGTTCCAGGAAGGCGACCGCTGATTTCATGGTTTCCGCCGATTGCAGCACAAAAGGCAACTGCATTTGACCAGAGCCAAATAAATCACCCACCACCTTCATACCATCCAGCAAAAAGGTGTTGATAATTTCCAACGGCGGGTATTTCTGCATTGCCTCCGCCAGAGCTGTTTCTAAGCCGATACGTTCGCCGTCGATAATGTGCTGCTTCAGGCGTTCTTCGATTGGCAGATTTGCCACATCACTGCGCGATCGAGTCTCTTTGGTAGAAACCCCTTCAAATAGCGTCGTCAGTTCCGTAAGCGGATCGTAAATGCAGACATCCCCTTCAAACTGCCGCTCGTCATAGATCAAATGACGGCAGACTTGCTGATAGCGATCGTCAATCTTGGCAACGGGCAAAATTTTCGCCGCGCTAATAATTGCCCCATCCATGCCGGCCGCAACCGCCTCATGCAAAAACATCGAGTTCAGCACAATTCGCGCTGCGGGACTCAAGCCAAACGAGATATTCGACACGCCCAGTAAGATATGTACGCCCGGCAGGTTTTGCCGAATCATCTGAATCGCTTCGATCGTCGCTTTGCCGTTTGCCCGGTCTTCCTCAATACCAGTTGAGATCGGCAACGCCAGCGGATCATAGAAAATTTCGTGGGCAGGAATGCCATACTCCAACGCGTCCCGGTACGCCCGTTGAGCGATCGCAAATTTCTTCTCAGCCGATCGCGCCATGCCGTCTTCGTCGATCATCCCTACGACCACGCCTGCCCCGTATTCCTTGGCAAGCTCCAGCACCTTAAAAAATCGCTCGTCGCCGTCCTCGTAGTTCGTGGAGTTAAGCAGACATTTGCCGCCCGCCACTTTTAAGCCTGCCTCCATTTTTTGCCACTCGGTCGAGTCTAGCATCAGGGGCAGATTCACATTCGTCACCAACCGGGAAACAACTTCCCGCATATCGTGCACCCCGTCGCGTCCCACATAGTCCACGTTCACATCCAGGACGTGCGCTCCTTCTTTCACCTGCGATCGTGCGAGTGAAACCAATCCATCCCAGTCTTCCGCGTTGAGCAGATCTCGGCATTTCTTCGAGCCGCTGGCGTTGAGCCGTTCGCCGATAATGAGAAACGAATTGTCCTGGTCATAAGGCTGGGTGGAATAAATCGAAGCCGCTGCCGGAATATAGTCCAACGCGGGACGCGGATCGGTTTCTGCGGTTTGCACGAGTCCTCGAACCGATCGCGCTTTGGGCTTCAGGGTCGCCGCAATTTCAGCGAGCTGCTGGATGTGTTCAGGTTTTGTGCCGCAGCAGCCGCCAATCACCTGCACGCCCAGATCTTCGACAAAGCGAGTCAGAGCCAGCCGCAGTTCCATTGGGGTTAGCTTGTAGTGGGCGTGTCCACCGACGTTTTCGGGAATGCCTGCGTTGGGAATACAGGAAATCACAAACGGCGAATGCTGCGACAAATACTTGATATGCTCTGCCATGCGATCCGGTCCAGTCGCGCAGTTCAGCCCCAGAATATCGATCGGGTAAGGCTCCAGAATCGACAGCATCGCCGCCACATCCGACCCGACCAGCATTGTGCCTGTGGTTTCCACTGTCACCGACACCATCAGCGGACGACGACTGCCCTTTTTCGCAAAAATTTCCTCGATGCCATTCAGTGCAGCTTTGATCTGCAGCACATCCTGACAAGTTTCCACAATAAACAAATCGACTCCACCGTCATATAGCCCCTCTGCCTGCTCTGCAAAAGAAGCCTTCATCGTGTCGTAGTCGATGTGTCCCAGCGTCGGCAGTTTGGTTGTGGGTCCGATCGATCCCGCCACAAATCGCGGCTTTTCGGGAGTCGAAAATTCTGCTGCACACTGTTTGGCAAGCTGAGCCGCTTTCAGATTCATCTCATGCGCCCGGTCTGCCAAATCGTACTCTGCCAGGACGATCGAGGTTGCACCAAAGGTATCGGTTTCGATCACGTCTGCCCCGGCTGCCAGAAAATCGCGATGCACCTTTGCCACCGCTTCTGGTTTGGTCAGAATCAGATACTCGTTGCATCCTTCGTAAGCAGCCCCGCCGAAGTCCTCTGCGGTCAGGTTTTGCACCTGAAGATTGGTTCCCATCGCGCCATCAAACACGATAATCGGGCGATCGGGACTGTGGAGCCGTGCAAGGAAGGGATGGATCGTAGACTGAGCAGAGGTAGACTGAGCAGAGATTGTAACCATGTCTAGCAGGAGTACGGTATCTACTAGATTATCAATCTCTTCCCGTTCTGCAAATTTGACCTGCAGGCTGGGGGAGCGTATCGAGCAATTTCTTTCTGCTCTATGCTGTGCTGGGCGGGGATTCAACCCACCCAAGCCAAGTTTCCTGGCAAGCTAGACGTAGCCAACGAAAAAGAGAGGACGCTGGCATTAAACCAGATATCCTCCCTGTTGATGTGTGATGAGATGAGTAATTAGAGAGCGAATTCGTGCTTAGGGACGCTGGGTGCCTGCCGGATAGGTCAGCTTATCCCACGTTGCAGATCCAACAATTCCGTCTTTAACAGCTACGTTCTGATCCTTCTGAAATTGCACAACAGCCGCCTGAGTTTTAGCTCCAAATTGTCCATCGACTGCGCCGACGATCGAGGGATATCCATACAGAACGAGAAGACGCTGAAGTAGAGCAACGGCGGGACCGCGCGAGCCGTTTTGTAGCGTGGGAAGTTGTGCCGTTACGCTTTGAACCATGAGAAGTCTCCTTTCACAAAAGTGGTAATTCAGTAGTCGAAATGAGTCTGTTTTGTATCGGTTTGATGCATCAACCTGAAGATAGATACAAACTCAAACTCGCTCTTCCCGGAATTTCACTGATGCATTTTTTGATTTTCTATTTTCTTTACATTTCATTAGAATGAATTCGCTTTTTAAGAAGAAGTTTTTGCGATCGATCGCGCTATAGGCTACTTCTTAGTAACAGAAATATTCATCAAAAAAACAACAAACAAAAAGAGAGAATATCGGCATAAAAACCAGATACTCTCCCTCTTGATTCGCTAATGAAATGAGTGATCAGGGAACAACCCTATTGGTCTGAATCTATCTAAATTTATTTACCTATGGACGCTGAGTGCCTGCGGGGTAGGTCAACTTGTCCCACGTTGCTGGTCCAACGATTCCGTCTTTAACGGCTACGTTCTGATCCTTCTGAAATTGCACAACTGCCGCCTGAACTTTGGCTCCAAATTGTCCGTCTACTTTGCCGACGAGCGAAGTATATCCATACAGAACGAGAAGACGCTGAAGCAAGGCAACGACGGGACCAGAAGAGCCGTTTTTCAGGGTAGGAAGCTGTGATGAAGCACTCTGAACCATGAGAATTTCCTTCGTGAAGATATTGATTGATTGGAATGACCCTAGTTTGTAGAGGCTTTTTTACCAATCTGAAGAGGGATACAAACTCAAATCTATCCTTTCCCGAATTCTACTGATTAATTGATTCGATTTAATTCATCTTCTTCCTACTTTCTATTCTTAATAGGGAAAGCAGGAGGGAAATCTTAAGAGGGAAATCAATAGTCAAATCGCTGAGAAGGAGGCTAACTCATGGCTCAAACAATAAATCTTTACTGAGAAGCCCGATGCGACCACCGAACACCCATTAGTACCAACAGCCCGATCGCCAGAACGATCGCCGTCACTGAAACCGAAGCAAACGCTGCCTGCCGAACTGCCACTGCCACCAGTGCCCACACAATCACCCCCGGAAAGGAGAAATCTCGGCGCGTCAGTAAAACCCAGCCTGCCAGCCCTGCCGCCACGATCGCCAGCCCGATCGCCCACACCTCCGATGCAACGCCGCCCCCGTTCCAGCCCGAAGCATCAAGCGCGGAAGCGACATTCACGATCGTCGCCACACTAATCCAGCCCAGGTAAATTCCAAAGGGCAGGTGAGCCGACCATTTCTCCTGTCGTGATACGGGACGCAGTCCCACCCCTAGCCAGCGATAGCTTGCAATCAGGGGAATCAGAATCGCCAGCATCGCTATCACCGACAGCCAGAACTGCCCCCCCAAAAACAGGTAAACCCAGATTGCCTGTGCCACACAAGCCACAATCAGCGCATAGTCTACACGCCGCAACACCGGATTTTGCCGCTGATCTGACCGAAGCTGATAAAAGCCAAAGGCAATTAGCCCCAGGTAAATCAAACCCCAGATGGCAAAGGCATAGTTGGCAGGCAAAATTCGCAGATCGGCGAACTGAGTATTCGCGACCTCACCAATCGTTTGTCCGGCAGGCGGAATGATATTTGAAAGCGCATTGACCCCGATCGAGCCAAAAATCGCTGCAACGGTCAGAATTTGGCGCAGGCGATCGGAGGACGAGTGAGAAGTAGAGGAATTCATAGAACGGCAGACCTTCCCGCAAGAACCGTAATACGTCTTATCGTAGGAGTTCTTTCAGGAAGGACGGCTCTATCAGCATTCAGACATTCCTCGGACTTGCTGTACTTCATCAAGCGGATTCTGAGAAGAGGCAGATCCTACCGCTTGAATAGGCCTGTAATTCGATTCGTCACTTGAGCCAGAGCAGACTGAATTCCCCCAGCAACGCTCGACTGAGACTTCTGAGCGACCTGAATCGGCTCATCCTTAAACGCCTTCAGCCGATAGCCATACTCAAGCTGATCCCGATTTTTCTTCAGCACCGGATACAGCCGAAAAGCTCCCTGAACTAGCTCTTCCTGGTTAGCAAACACTGCCTGGTCGATCTGGCTGGAACGCTTTACCGAAATGACTCCCACCGGATACCAGTTTTTCTTGCCCTCAATCCGAATGTAAATCTCATACTCTGGCAGTCCGTCCTCCTTCATTTTGTCGTATTGCTGCGCGGCTGCGGTGCGTTGAGCCGATCGCTTTGAGACTTTGGGCTGGGGTTTAGGAGTTCCAAATCCGAGATTGCTAGCCATAGAGTTTTGATTGCAACGCTTAATCAGTAAAAGAAGAACTATGAAAAACGAACCGTGAAAGAAAAACAGAAAGCGATCCGAGTAAAACCGATCGGAGATTAATAAAAGTTTACAGCTTTTCTCAGGATCCTTGGTCGAGTTATCTCAACCTGATGCAGATTACTTCCTTCTCCGGTGATTCCAGAACAGTCAACTCTAAATCCCCCGGCACTCAGGGTTCTAAAACGGTGAGCCGCCTGTGCTTTAGAGATTTTTCGATCGCTTCGTTGCAGTGAACTCCGTTTTGCCATAGGATAGAAAAAGTATGACTACGGGATGTAGCGCAGCTTGGTAGCGCACTTCGTTCGGGACGAAGGGGTCGTAGGTTCAAATCCTATCATCCCGATTACTCAAATCGGTTGCGCAGCTTGATTCTGTAAAGGATGAGCTGTCAACCGAGTTTTTGTATGCTGATTTCTTGATTCGCTTTCTGGAAAGGTGGTTGGGTAGGATTTGAGGTGCTGCATTGCCCCCTAAATCCCCGTCGCTTTAGCAGAATCCAGTTCAGCCAGGCTTTTGGGTGATCCCAAGAAAGTAGGCGTAATGCCGCCTTTGCACCGCCACAAACGATGTGAAGCCGTTTCTCCATCAGGATGATGCGAAGCTGTTTCCTCGGCGCGGCGATCGGGCAGGAGTTCGATCGTCATTTGCTGAATTGCCTCGAGCGGCAGCAGAAAGTTTTCAGCATCCAGATTGAAGCAGAGACTCGAAACGCGATCGGCTTCTGCCAGTCCGCCACCCCAGATCCACATCAGGCAGTAGGTCACAGAAATAATCATCACCGGACTCTCGAAACCAGGCGTATAGAAATCGCTTTGTTCTGCCCATCGCTGCGCCCGCTCTGCATCGGTAAAGGCTGGCAGAAGGGAAGTGCCGTCACTCAGTTCCAGAATTAAAGGCTGCTCGACAGTCTCAGGATCGTGCAGAAAGCACCAGGTTTCTAGCGCGAACAGCTCGAAAAAAAGCTCGTTGACTGCTGCCTCAACCTGAGTTGATCGCGCCTGCCGCGCCAGTGCATCAAAGTTTGCCAATTTGCCGCCCTGTGAACGTTAATTCTTTTCGTTCTTCTATAGCCTATCGAGCGAGAAGCAGGTTGGTAAAAATTCCTCACTTGTCAATCCCGTTTAAGCGATCGACGGGCTATTCTAAGGAAGGAGTTTGCTGGGTTGACGCAACTTCAGGTTTCGATTCAGATCCCTGCTCCAATTGCCCTATTAATCGTTGATCGAACGCTCTACAGCTATGCCCAGATCTCAACGCAACGATAACTTTATTGATAAAACCTTTACCGTCATGGCAGACATGATCCTCAAAATGCTGCCAGCAAACCAGAAGGCAAAAGAAGCATTTGTTTATTACCGGGATGGAATGTCTGCCCAGGCAGATGGTGAGTATGCGGAAGCGTTATCCAACTACGAAGAGGCACTCAGACTCGAAGAAGACCCCTACGATCGCAGCTTTGTTCTTTACAACATGGGCTTGATCTACGCCAGCAACGGTGATCATCAGCGTGCCCTGGAACTTTACGAAGAAGCTCTCGAACTCACCCCCAAAATGCCCCAGGCGTTAAACAACGTTGCGGTGATTTATCACTATCTGGGCGAACAGGCGCAGGAAGCAGGACAAGCGGACGAAGCCGACAAATACTTCGACCAGGCAGCCGAATACTGGCAGCGGGCAATTCGCGTTGCGCCCAACAACTACATCGAAGCGCAGAACTGGCTAAAAACCACTGGACGTTCCAAAATCGATGTATTCTTTTAGGTCTGACCTTTCTGTTTCCCGAATCACGTTCAAAGAGTGACCTATGCTGATCGATCGCGACCAGGTTCGTAAAGTTGCCCATCTTGCCCGTTTGGAACTTACGGAAGCCGAAGAGGAACAGTTCACAACGCAGCTCAGCAGCATTCTGGAATATTTCCAGCAGTTGAGCGAGCTGGATACGGATACCGTCGAGCCAACCACCCGGGCGATCGATGTCAGCAATGTGACACGCATCGATCAGCTTCAGCCTTATCCTGAGCGCGAGTTGATTATGGAGAACGCGCCGGAGCGAGAAGACTCGATGCAGGGGGAATTCTTCAAAGTGCCGCAAATTATGGGCGGCGGCGAGTAGTCCGCGAAATCGATCGCTTAAAATTCTCGTCGCGAGAAGATGAAAGTGGCGATCGTTAATAAAACAATTGTGTAGAGCAGTCCATAGGCAAGGTGGGCTGCTAATTCGTTTGCAGGCGGCAGAGCAGCGATGCCATAAACTGCGTCATTTTTTAGATTGAGCCGCGACAGATCTGGCAGGGCGAGATATAGCCCATTAATGATGCGGCGCAGATTTGGGTCGGTGGAAATTGTGCCCAGCGTCACGAGATCGCGACTAAAGTGACCCATCAGGTAAACGGCGATCGTCAGCAGCGTTGCCAGCAGCGAACTGGTGAAGACTCCGAAGAGAATGGCGGCGGCGGCAATTAGCGATAGCTCTAGAAACTGAAACAGCCCAGACAGCAGCAAACTCTCGATCGGAACCGAAATTCGCAAAAGCATCAGCGTCACCAGATAGATCGCCATCATTGCGATTACTAGAACTGCCAGCACCGCCGAAATTCCCCAGTGCTTACCGACGATAAATTCGGCGCGACTAATTGGCTTAGCAACCATTACAAAAACGGTGCGCTTTTCGATTTCTTTGTTGACCAATCCAGTACCGACAAAGATGGCAATCAGCAATCCCAGCAGACCGATCGCCGCTAGCCCAATATCGGGAATGATTTTATTTTCCGTGCTAGCAGCCACCGCAGGAACCAACAGCGTTACAGCAGCCATCGCTACCGCAAAAAAGGCAATCAGGTAAAGCACCCGATCGCGAATTACTTCTCGAAAGACATTGGCGGCAATCACCAGAGTGCGGCTGGGGTTCATAAAAATCTCGCTGGAAAAAGCAGACTCAGAAGACAGAGTTGAGGATGAGAGCAGGTCGGTAAACCTGTTTCCTCTGCGATTATTCCCTAAATTAGGACGGATTGAGTACGGCTATGTACAAACCTTCTTACAGGGACATGATGGTTTGCTGGGCTACGGTGGGCTTTCTAAGGGGATGAACCTTCAAAGCTGCTGCTTCTGAAAGCCCGGATTTCTTGCAAGCCCAAATTGCGCGGATGGTATGAGCCGCTTCGATTAGCCCCTGAACAAGACAAAGTTTAACTAGACTGATACGTGGGTGTTCGTCCTTGTCATGAAGATTCTGCTGGTCGAAACGGATACAAAGCTTAATCAAGAATTTGTCCACATTCTGACTCAACAAAACTTTGATCTGAGTGTGGCGATCGATCCGGAAACGGCGAAAGAAAGACTGCACCAGACCCATTTTGATCTGGTTGTGCTGTGTGGAGAGCGACTCTGCCCCGCAGGATTAGAACTAGTGGAACAGGTGCATCGGTCTGCCGATCCTGCGATCGTCTTGCTGCTGTTGCCGTCCCCATCTCCTACAGTGAAACTGATTCAACCGGCAAACCCAGCCAATGGCAAGTGGAGCGAGCCAGAACGCCGACAGTTTGCGAACCCACAAGAGTTGCTGGATTGCGTTGAAAGTTCCCGCCTGACGTTAGCCGCTTCCTCAGCAACTGTGCCCTTGGCGGAAGGTTCGGCTTCGTATTACCCGACCGTTCCTCCCAGTTCGGCTCCTGCTCCGCTTCAAATGGCAATGCAGCAGATTTGGACTCAGTCGCGATTCATGAGCTATGAGCGAATTAAGTCTCTGGCCGCAACTCAGCGACAACTAAAACAGGGGGCAACTCAAGTCATTCAACCGATGCTCCAAACGGCGCACAAGCTGGTTGGCTCCCTTGGAACTTTTGGCTTTCAAGACGCATCCCAGATTGCTTGCAGCATCGAAAAGCTGCTGATTTCCTATTCTGAAATTCCAGCAACTGATACGGCTGAGTGTTTGTCCCAGATCGACGGCTTAATTGAGGATCTGCAGGCGGAACTGGTTGATCGAGATGAGCAGCTTGGACTGCCTGCGATCGGGACGACGGCTGATCCTGCTCCTGCCGCTCCTGCTTTTGCGGGTCTTGCTCCTGCGAATCTTGCTTCTGTTGCTCAGCCGATCCTGCTAGTGATTGACGGCGATCGAGAGCTGACCGACAGCTTATTACAAGAAGCCATTGCCTGGAAAATGCGGGTTGTGGTGGCTGCAACGATCGAACAGGGACGAGCGCAGATTCAGCAGGAGCGTCCAGCGGCTGTGCTGCTTGACCCAACGCTACCCGGAATACCGGAAGCCCTGTTGGCAGAATTGGCGGCGGCAGATGATCCAATTCCCGTTTTGATCTTTTCCCTCAAAGACCGATCGATCGAGCGGGTGAATGCGCTGCGGCTCGGTGGACAACTGTTTTTGCCCAAGTCAGCCACGCCCGGACAGATTTTTCGCGCCGTGACCGAGGTGCTTCAGCCTCCGGAACCGCTTCATGCGAAAGTGCTGGCAGTCGATGACGATCCGCAAATTTTGCTCTCGCTGCGTGCCCTGCTGGAGCCAGAGGGAATTCAGCTCACCTGCTTGAGCGACTCGACTCAGTTTTGGGAAACGCTGCGATCGGTTCAGCCCGATCTGGTGATTTTTGATTTGAGGATGCCGCAGATTAGCGGGTTAGATCTATGTCAGTCCGTCCGGCATGACTTTCAGTGGAACTGGCTGCCTGTCATTTTTTTGACCACGAGCAGCGATCGCGAAACGATTCAGCAAGTCTTTCGGGCTGGGGCAGATGACTATGTGACAAAGCCGATCGTGCCTGAGGAACTGCTGCTGCGGGTTCTCAATCGGCTCAAACGCAGCCGCTTGTTGCGCGATCGAGCAGAAATTGACGAGCTAACGGGCGTTGCCAATCGCCAGCACTCAACGAAAACCCTGACACAGCTCATTCAGTTCGCGACCGATTTTCAACAGCCCTTTTGTCTGGCAATCCTCGATTTGGATCATTTCAAGCAGATCAACGATCGCTACGGGCACGCGCAGGGCGATCGAATTTTGCATCAGTTCGGGCAGTTTTTGCAGCAAAAGTTTCGTAGCGGAGATCTGGTAGCACGCTGGGGCGGCGAAGAGTTTGTTGTGGGGATGTACGGCATTAGCAGTGAAGACAGCATCGATCGTCTGGCCAATATGCTGGAAGAATGGCAGGCGCAGACGATTACCAGCCTGACCGGAGAGCTGCTGAAAGTGAGCTTTAGTGCAGGGTTGGCGCAGTTTCCAGCAGATGGAACCGCTTTGCAGGTGCTTTACCGAGCGGCTGATGCGGCACTCTATCGGGCAAAGCGGGGCGGACGCAGTCGAATTGTAGCCAGTCACTGGCAATCGACCCGCAGCCCTGCAACTCCGGGAAAAGTGGCTGAAGTTCCAATCCGAGCTTCGGTTGCTGTCGTGCATCCCAACCTGGAATTTGCTCAAAGCTTGCGGCGATCGTTTGAGATTCGAGGCTACAGTATGCAGTGGCTTCAGAGCGGTGAGGCGGCGATCGAGCATTTGCAGAATCCTACGTTTAGCCTTCCTGGGGTTCCCACGCTGATGCTGCTGGCTGAGCAAACCACTGATTGGGATGGTTTAACCGTTCTGCGGCAGCTCAAAGCCGAGGTCAAAAACCGGATGCAGATTATCTTGCTGCTCGATCAGTCTGCCCTGCTTGAAGAGGCTCAAGCCCTGAGCGTTGCGGATGTGCTGCTGATGCCCTGCTCGGTTACGGTGATCCTTCAGCGATTGCGGCAGCTGATTCGATAGAGACCGTCTCGAAGGGTTGTTTAACGGGTATCTGAGGTGCGACATCGCCCCCCCTAAATGAGTCAACTCTGGGGGACTTTGAACGTAGGCGTAATTCGCTCAGTTCTCCCAGAATTGGGGATTAGGGGGGCAAGTCGGAGAGTCTACAAACCGTGCTGCACACAAACGCTAAGCCGTTGCTCTCGCCGAAGGATGCTGCGCCAGCACCTTTTTGAGGTATTGCCCTGTGTACGATCGCGGGTTTTGCGCGACTTCTTCGGGAGTGCCTGCGGCGATGAGTTCACCGCCCCGGTTGCCGCCTTCTGGACCCAAATCGATTACCCAGTCGGAGCAGCGAATAACATCCAGGTTGTGTTCGATGACAACGATCGAATTCCCCATATCTGCCAGGCGCTGCAGCACGTCCAGCAGCTTGTGAACGTCGTAGAAAGAAAGCCCGGTCGTCGGCTCGTCGATCAAATACAGGGTTTTGCCTGTGGCGCGGCGCGACAGTTCAGACGCCAGCTTGAGTCGTTGAGCTTCTCCACCGGACAATGTAGGAGCCGTTTGACCCAGCCGCACATAGCCCAACCCGACATCCACCATTGTTTGCAGCCGGGCATTGAGCTTGGGGATGTTTTCAAACAGGGGGAGGGCTTCCTCGGCAGTCATGTTCAGCACGTCGGCGATCGTAAATCCCTTGTATTTCACCTGAAGCGTTTCCCGGTTGTAGCGTGCCCCTTTGCAGACATCGCACTGTACATACACATCCGGCAGGAAGTTCATCTCGATCACGTTCACGCCCTGACCGCTGCAAGCCTCACAGCGTCCACCTTTGACGTTAAACGAAAACTGTCCCGGCTTATAGCCCCGCGCTTTTGCCTCGATCGTTTCTGCAAACAAATCACGAATGCAGTCGAAAATGCCCGTGTAGGTGGCAGGGTTCGATCGCGGCGTGCGTCCGATCGGCGATTGGTCGATCACGATCGCTTTATCAAGCGCATTCAGTCCTTTGATTTCTTGAAGCTCCTTGGGAAAGGGCACTTTTTGACCAAAGTGGTGTTGCAGTGCCGGGTAAAGCAGCTCGTTAATCAGCGTTGATTTGCCAGAACCGGATACGCCCGTAATACACACCAGTCTACCCAGAGGAATTTCGATGTCCAGATGGCGCAGGTTATTGCGGTGAGCATTTTTAAGAAGCAGCGATCGACCGTTCCCCGGTCGGCGTTCCACAGGCGTTTCGATTCCTCTGCGTCCCGACAGATAGGCTCCGGTGAGCGAAGCTTCTGCCGTCAGTAAGTCATTGAGCTCTCCCTGTGCGACGACTGAGCCGCCGTGAATTCCCGCACCCGGCCCAATATCCACCAGATGATCGGCAGCGCGAATTGTGTCTTCGTCGTGTTCCACCACAATTAGTGTATTGCCCAGGTCGCGGAGTTTGACCAAGGTGTTAAGCAGGCGATCGTTGTCGCGCTGGTGCAGTCCGATACTGGGTTCATCCAGCACGTATAATACTCCCGTCAGTCCTGCACCGATCTGCGTAGCTAAGCGAATGCGCTGTGCTTCTCCCCCAGAAAGCGTCATTGCTGTGCGATCGAGGGTGAGATAGTCTAGCCCCACATCGAGCAGAAACTGCAGCCGCGCTTTGATTTCTCGCAGCACCAGATCACCAATTTGTGCCTGACGGGGGGTAAGGTGCATCTGGGTAACGCGATCGAGACTGTCCCGCACCGAAACGCTGGTCAGTTCTTTGATTCGATACTGTCCCACCCGAACGTTTAATGCTTCCGGCTTAAGGCGATTGCCGCCGCAAACTTCGCAGGGCTGATCGATCAGATATTGCTCTAGCTTTTGCTTGTACAGGTCAGAGGTGGATTCCTTGTACTGGCGATCAAGCATCGGAATGATGCCTTCAAAGCGGCGATGATAGCCCTTGTTGTCGCGATAGCGCGAGTCCGCCTCAATGTAAATTTTCTCCTCAGAACCGTGCAACAACACCTGCTGCTGCTCTCGCGTGAGCTGGTTCCAGGGGGTCTGGATCTCGAAGCCAAATGCCTGCCCCACACTGTACAGCAGCGAAAAGTAGTAGGTATTATCTTTCTCTGACCAGGGTGCAACGGCAGCGTAGACGGGCAGCTTCGGATCGGGCACAACCAGATCGGGCGAAAAGGTTCGCAGCGTTCCCAGTCCGTGACAGTGGGGGCAGGCTCCGTAGGGCGAGTTAAAAGAGAACAGGCGAGGCGAGAGTTCTTCCATCACCGCGCCATGTTCGGGACAGGCGAAGTTTTCTGAAAAGACCAGATCGACGGATTTAGGCGAGTCCTCTTCAGATTTGCCGTAGCGCCCCGCAGGTTCGGCTGCCATCGAAGGAAGCACGGCAAGCTGCAAATCAGGATTGGTCGGCAGCGCAATCACTTTGTTTTCGTCTGAGAAGACCTCCACGATCGCCACTCCTTCCGATCGCTTCAAACAAGTCGAGAGCGAATCCACCAAGCGTTCCTGAATGCCGTCTTTTTTGACAAGGCGATCGACCACGATTTCGACATCGTGAAACTGATTTTTCTCCAGCTCAATATTGTCCGACAATTCCCGCACTTCGCCGTCAACCCGCACCCGGACAAAGCCCTCAGCCGCCAGCCCCGACAGCAGTTTTTTGTGGGTTCCCTTTTTGCCGCGCACGACCGGAGCCAGAATTTGAAATCGGGTGCGATCGGGCAGTTCCATAATTCGATCGACCATTTGATCAATCGTTTGGGGCACAATCGATCGATCGCAGTGGGGACAGTGGGGTTCGCCTGCCCGTCCGTAGAGCAAACGCAAATAGTCATAGATTTCTGTTACCGTGCCCACGGTCGATCGCGGGTTGTGAGAAGTGGATTTCTGGTCGATCGAAATCGCAGGACTCAAGCCTTCGATCGCGTCTACGTCGGGCTTGTCCACCTGTCCTAAAAACTGCCGGGCATAGGCACTGAGCGATTCGACATAGCGACGCTGCCCTTCAGCAAAGATCGTGTCAAACGCCAGCGAAGACTTGCCCGATCCCGAAACGCCTGTAAACACAATTAATCGATCGCGGGGCAGTTCCAGATCAATATTCTTCAAATTGTGCTGCCGTGCCCCCCGAATCCGAATCGTATCCTGTAGGTCTGCGATCGAATCTGAAAGTGACTGACTTCCTTTAAGAGGAGCAACCGCAGCAGGCAGACGATCGGCGGGGTCAACGCGCTGAATCATAGGAAGGGAAGCAGGGGGAGATAGGGGGCAGAGGGGGAAACAAAAAGGGCGAAACTCGAAAGATGAGACAGACGTAACCTAGGGCGACGAATCTTAATAATTCTACCGTTTGTCCCTAAATTCTGCCGAGGGCGAGATTGATAGAATCGTACAACCCCTTATGTTAGCGCGATCGTTTGTCTTAGTACATTTGCCTCATACATTGTTCGACTTAACTTTGCTCGACGGGACATTTGCAAAGCCGAGATTGTGTCCCGAACCGTCCCCCAAAGTTGACTGGTTTGTTGACTCAGGGGTCTCCTTATTTAGAGGGCCCATTTAGAGGACCCAGTAGCACCTTCACCACGTCTCAAATCACCGCTTTGCCGCTCCGCCCAACTGCCCCTTCGCCCCGTTCCCCATGAATCGCAAACTGCTCACTCAGGCTGTTGCCCGTTTACCGATCGTTCGCGTCAGAGTGCAGGATGGACGCTTTCAGGTCTTGGGCAGCAATCGCTGGTACTCCTACTGGCGTGACCCATATCATCTGCTGCTGACGATTCCCTGGCAGGGGTTTGGGCTTTTAACCGTGCTGTTGTATGTATTAACCAACGCGCTGTTTGCCCTGCTGTATCTGCTGGGGGGAGACGGCATTGCCAATGCGCGACCCGGTTCGTTTAGCGACGCATTTTTCTTTAGCGTCCAGACGCTTGCCTCGATCGGCTATGGGGCAATGCACCCGCAGACTTTGTATGCTAACTGGATCGTAACCATTGAGGCGATCGTCAGCATTTTGGGAATTGCCCTGCTCACCGGACTGGCATTTGCCCGATTTTCTCGTCCGACGGCGCGAGTCATGTTCAGTCAGGTTGCGGTCGTTGCACCCCATGAAGGAATCCCAACGCTGATGTTTCGTGCTGCCAATCGCCGCCGCAATCTCATTTTGGAAGCCCAGATGCGGGTCTATTTGATGCGAGATGAAATTACCGCCGAGGGCAATTCGATGCGCCGCTTTTACGATCTGCCCCTGCTTCGTAGCCAAACGCCAAGCTTTACCCTGAGCTGGACTGCGATGCACGCGCTCGATCCCAACAGCCCTCTGTACGCGGCCACGACCGAATCACTTCGTCAGTCTAGAGCAACGATCGCCGTTTCCCTGAACGGGCTTGATGAAACTGTGTCTCAAACCATGCACGCCCGCCACAACTACGCTCCCCAAGACATTTTGTGGAACAGTCGCTTTGTTGATATCTTTCATGAGTCGCCTGAAGGACACCGCTACATCGACTATCGCGATTTTCACAAAGCGATGCCGATCGAATAGAGGGAAGATTTCTCTCCCCTGGTTTCTTGGCGGCTCAGTATTGGTTCAGTACTATTGGTTCAGTATTGTTGGTTCAGCAATAAACGGCTGGTCAGCAAAGGCTTCTAAGCCCACAGATTCCAGCAGAGTGTTCCATCGCTCCTTTAAGAGTTGGCTGGGCTGCGTTTCAGCCGGACTGGACGATTGCCTTAAGTCTGCCAGGGTTGCGATCGCGTCGTACCAAATGCCTGCTGCCGCATATGCCGTCGATCGATCAACCGCAGGAACCTGCGCCAGTTTAGCCGCCAAATCTGGAGTTAGTGCCTGACGCTGCACCCAGCCTCGCGTGAGCAAATCCCCCGATCGATCATCGGCATTGCAAATAATCGAGAAGTACCATTGATAATCTTTGCCAATCGTGAGAGGAGGTACAGTCCCATCGATGGGCAGGCTGACTTGCAGAATTCCCGGCGTTTTGGGCAGGGCGATCGTCGTTTCATAAACGGTTTGGTTGCCGTCCATCAGCACAAATTCTGCGGTCGTGGCATTCGTTTGAGGCACATACCAGAAGAAAGTTGGGTGTTCCTGTACTGTTACACCAAAGTTTTGACTCGGAATCAGTGCGGTCAAGGTGGGCTGGGTCAACGCGCATCCGCCTCTGGTGCCACCGCCTTCTCGCCGTCCGGGTAAGCCGCGATCGGGCGGAACATATTGGGCAAGTACAACAGTTGCCATTGAAGAGAGAATGCCAGTCGTCAGCAGCAGGGCGATCGTAGATTGGGCAAAACGACGCAGGGGGCGAATCATGCGGCTCCTGATAGAGAGACGAGTTAACAATTTAGGGGAACTTACTCATTACTTCACTGCTGCTGCTCTACAGTCCGCAGAAATTAATGCTTTTGTGATGCAATACCTGTAAATTTCTGGTATGTTCCTTGCGGTTCTACGATCGATTGCAAAGCCGTTTTGTTCCCATTTCTTTCTAGAATGTTTGCTTTTTGAATGGGTGGAAACAGAAACGCGAAACTGTGAAAGCACCCCAATATCACAAGGGTTGAAGACGCGGAGGTACTGGAAAATGGAGATGTGCTGACGGTTCCAGAGCTGTTACCTGGCTGGGAACTTCCTGTCTCTGAAATTTGGGCACCTGAATTTGAATGAGATGAATCGCACTTCGGGAATTATTTTTATGATCAGCGAGTCTGGCAAACTTCAAAATTGAGCATTATGACGAACGATCCAATTCAAGCCAATCGATTCAAGCGAGAACTTCACGAGTATTACGTTGATATCGTGTGGGGCTTTGTATGCGGTGACGGGCATATTGCCGGACGTATGGCTTCAGGTGCTCCAGGTGCTATTGATCCAACAGAGCCATGGCAACCCCTTGCAGAGGAATACCGTAAGCGGGGTTTCAACACTAGAGCGGCGATCGCGGCTGATATGAAGCGAAGATGGGCAGAAGCCGACTCAGCAGACGAAGAATGAAATTGAGCTAAAGGATAAAGGCTGTGCGGGGGTGCTTCACACAACCGTTTTACGCAATCCATACAAGCAGGCGAATCCAATTACTGAATTCAAGCTCTGTCTAAAAATAGCCACCCCTGCGCCAGAATGCCCTATTTTAACCGAAAGCGATCAAGCAACAGCGATCAAGCAAAAGTGATCAGGGATTTCTAAACGATCGTGAAATCGCTGCCCGTAATGGTGTTTGCCTGCACTCCAGTCAGAATTGCAAGCGGATCGCGACCTGCCCGAATGATTGTGCTATTCCCCCGCGAAACGATTGTCAAATCGCGGAAGCGCAACCCATCCTCTAACCCGATTAGATCCTGACGGTTGGCAAAGTCTGTAATTCGATCGCGTCCACCCCGACGGCGAATCACAAAAACATCTGTGTCGCTGCCGCCCGTGAGCGTGTCTCTGCCGATGCCGCCATTAAGCTGATCCTTGCCACTGCCACCAAATAGCCGATCGCTGTCTTCATCGCCCCACAGCCGATCGTCACCGCTGCTGCCGTCAAGTCGATCGCGTCCCGTTCCGCCGATTAAGTCATCATCGTTTTCGCCACCTACAAGCTGATCGTCACCGCTGCTGCCTAGCAGTTCATCGTCGCCATCCTCACCGTAGAGTTCATCGTCACCATCTTCGCCGTCAATCTCATCATCCCCGTCGCGACCATAGATCTCGTCATCGCTGTCGTTTCCGTCAATCTCATCACCTCTATCTGAGCCAATGATTTCGTCATCGTTGGGTCTGAAGAAATAATCATTGTCGTAGTAATCGCCAAAAAGAAAGCCGAACCCCAGTCCGATCGCCATGATTCCTCCTTCCAGGCTTCAAAGCAAGAACCTGAAATAAACCAAATCAACCTAAGACCGAAACCTAGAACAAAACCTAAAACAAAACAAAACCTAACCTAAAACAATAAGTCTGCGGCTGCCTCAATTTGGGCAGAGGGTCTAAGTCCCCGTGATAACGGACGTAAACGCACGATCGTTTGTTCCCGAAGTTCTGCCGAAATCGACTGCCCCATTTCAAACCGATTATGGACGATGTATCGCTGGCAAACACCCTGCTGGAGGAGGGATTGGGTTAGCCGTTCTGCTTCTGCGACGATCGCCGACTGTGCCTGCACTACGCCGATAAATTCAGTATGGGCAGGATTTTTGAGCTGCTTTTGTGCCTGCATGACGCGCTGCCGTAAATGGCGAAGCCGCCCAATCAGTTCCGTGTGTCCAGCGATGTCCTGATACTTGATCCACAGCTTAAAAATCCAGGCAAGCCAATCCCCCAACGCAGCAGGCATTTCCAGAAAGCGCAGCAAATGCCCAGTCGGAGCGGTATCCAGAATAATTAAATCTTGCTGGTTCTGCTCTAGTTGCTCAATCACTATCAGCAGCGACAGCATTTCATCGATTCCTGGCAACGCCTGACTCACAATCTGCCGCCATGCCTCAGGACCGTAGGCAATCTTCAGCGAATCTGCTTTTGTATCCCCGCTCATCATCTCTGCCAGTTCCCACAGGTATTCCTCCCGAAAGCGATCGAGTATCCGATGCGCGTTAACTTCTTGAGCCGTGAGATTGCCAGTCAACGATACCGGATCATGTCCCAGCAGGGTTCCAAATGCGTCCCCCAACGAATGTGCCGGATCGATCGAAATCACGCGAATTTGTCGATCGGGATGCCGCACTGCCATGGCCCAGCCGATCGCCGCTGCAATTGTCGTTTTTCCGACTCCCCCTTTTCCACCAACCAAAATCAGCCGTTTTCCTTCTGCCACAAAATCGCTCAAACCGGGCGAGAGTTTTTCCGGTAATTCGATCGACCCTACTGGATTCGCAGGAACAGCCATTGATTGAGGAGTTTTTACTTGGGAAATCAGGTGATCCAAGGCTGCACTGCCGATCGGCTCCTGAGGCTGAACCGGAATCGCTAGCACCGGATAAGGATTAGCAAGGTCGATAAATTTCTCCAAAAGTTTCTGCTGTTCCTGCAAGCCGTTCAGATCGTTTCCGGCAGAATCGTCTGAAATCTGGTTTACAATCATTCCGCCGATTGGCATCTGAAGCAGCTGCAATGCCTGGATAAATCGCTGAGTTTCTAAATAGCTCATCAGTTCTGGAATCGCGACGATCGCACACCCTGTCACTGCTGGATTTTGCAAAAGATGTCGTCCTGCGGTCAGATCTGCCTGCATCTCATGCAAAAAGCGATCGGCTTCATCGTCGTCACACCGTCCGGTAAAGCTCTGGGCGATGTAGCGGTGCTTCTCCTGGAACAAGCCCATCGCAGACAGCAAATTATCCAGAAAATCCATCAGGCTAAACAAATTCAGCGTATGACCGGTCGGAGCCATATCCACCACCACGCGATCGGCTTCCTGCTCCCGCAAAATTCGCTGAATCTCTAAAATGCCCATCAGCTCATCGACACCGGGCCAGCTCAAACTCCAGACCGGAGACAAATCCTCGCCCTGTACAAAACTCCCCCGCTCCACCAATAGCTCCAGAATACTGCCATATTTTTCCTTAAAGCCTTGCAGCAGCTTTTCCGCATCCAGTGCCCGCACCCGAAGATTCAGCAAATCCTCGACTATCCCCGGTTCATCTCCCACCTCAGTTTGCAGCAAGTCCCCCAGCGAATGCGCCGGATCGGTAGACAGCAGCAACACCCGCTCACCAGGAAACTGCCGCGCCCACCGACGTGCAAACCCGCAGGAAAAAGTTGTCTTTCCGACTCCTCCTTTCCCGCTCACCAGAACCAGACGCAGCGAATCAAAATAGTGCAGCATGGCGATCGACTTTAACAGGGGTGATTTTTTAGAACTCCTGCTAAAAGTCTTCCCCTAATTAATTCTCACGAACATCCACGCTGGCTCACCGCAAATAACCTTTACGATCAGAGCGCATTTTAAAGTTGCTCTGCTAACTTCTCACAGCTCTCCAGATTGACTCGTGCCCTCTGTAAATTTATTTCTGCAATCGTTACTTTTACAGAATCATTTGCTTTAAAAACTTGTTTCAGATTGTCGATTTGTTGAGCAATTTTTGAGCGATGCAGTAAAGCATATATGCCATCAATATTAATCCATATTCCATAAGGCTTAACGACATGCACCCTACCATTCACAATTTGACCTACCTGAAACTGACGTAATTTGTTTAAGGTAAAACTTTGAATCAGTTCTATCTCAAGCGGCTTGAAATTACTCAATCTCTCTTTTGAATCTAAAATCTTTAAAGAAAGTCTTTGCCCAACTACTAGCTCCTCTTTGCATCTATCAACGTTGTTAACGGCTCCTCGCAATCCCTCAACTTCAACTAGCACGCTATATCTTGTCTTCTCCAGGATCTCTAGATGGAGCGTTACATCTTCAGCCTGCAATTGTCGTATTCGTCTCCATGCAGTTTGCCGCTCTAATGCTCGGATTGAAAAAGTAATCGTTGGGGGACGCTCTGAACACAAAAACCATTGAACTCTAACTCTTACTCCGTCCGGTTCAACATCAAGAATTCGGGTGTGTATGAGCAGTTCTTCTCGCCTGACAGGACGTTCACAATTAAGAGATGCTCGATCGATCACAGCTTCATACAGCAGATTGCTATCAATTAACGTCTCAGGCGAACAATTTGAAAAGAAAAAATCGTGTTCACTGTCGTAGTTTCCGACGACCAGAAATTCTCTAATTTCGTTGAGCTGTACTGCTTCCTGTGGAGTTTCAATATCAACTAAAGATAGCTTTGATACTGGAACATACGCAGGCTGTTCAGCCCCGAAATCAACTAAGACTCCTCTGGGCTTTAATTCCACAATTCGCCCAATCACAACATCACCGATCGGAAAGCGACCTAATTCAAAGCTCATAGCGCCCTGGGTTATGAGAACCTGGAATAGAGGAAATCGATCGGCGCAAGCTGGCTAATTGATCAGGTTCAAGCCACCGCAACCTTTAACCGAAGCTGTCTAGCTCCATTATTGTCTCAGTTGAAAAAAGCAGTGAGCGTTTCTCGA
This sequence comes from Cyanobacteria bacterium FACHB-502, assembly GCA_014695325.1. GTDB lineage: Bacteria > Cyanobacteriota > Cyanobacteriia > Elainellales > Elainellaceae > Leptolyngbya_A. The sequence continues at coordinate 229,144 of JACJNZ010000052.1, forward strand.
TCGCCCTGGGATTACTAAAGACTGAATCACTTCATCCCATCTATCGGCAGATCCGCCATGAGCGAACTGTTTAAGGGCTTCGAGCAACTGCTAGAGCTTGCCAAAGCCCTGGAAGAAAAAATCGAGAAGGGCGAAATCAAAACTGATGTTCAGATCAACGCCCGTCCGCTCAGCAGCATTCCGCGTCAGGGCAGTATTCCCCGCACGGATATCGGCACGAGTCGCATTAAGCGAAATTCACCTGCACCGAATTCGTCTGCCAGTGCTGCGGCTGCTCCGGGTGATGACGCAACTGACGACAGCCTGACGGCTCCGACTGGCACAACCTCCTCCCTGAAAGACGTGGGTGGCTTGGGCGAAGTGCTGCAAGAGCTGCGCGAACTGGTTGAAATTCCGCTGCGGCGACCGGATCTGTTAGCAAAACTGGGACTCGAACCTCCCAAAGGCGTGCTGCTTGTCGGACCTCCCGGAACCGGAAAAACCTTGACAGCACGTGTCCTGGCAGAAGAACTGGGGGTCAACTACATCGCGATCGTCGGTCCTGAAGTGATCGGCAAATACTACGGCGAAGCAGAATCTCGGCTGCGAAGCCTGTTCGAGAAAGCGGGCAAGTCGTCTCCCTGCCTGGTGTTTATCGATGAAATTGACAGCCTCGCGCCCGATCGCAGCAAGGTCGAAGGCGAAGTTGAAAAACGGCTGGTAGCGCAATTGTTAAGCCTGATGGATGGCTTTGCCAAAACCCCCGGCGTGATCGTGCTAGCGGCAACCAATCATCCCAATCATCTTGATCCGGCACTGCGTCGTCCCGGTCGATTCGATCGCGAAGTGCAGTTCCGAGTGCCCAATCGTGAAGGTCGCCTGGAAATCCTCCAGATCTTAACTCGCGAGATGCCGCTAGAGGCGTCTGTCGATTTGACGGCGATCGCAGACTTGGGAGTAGGCATGGTGGGAGCCGACCTCAAAGCCATTTGTCAAAAAGCCGCCTATACCGCACTGCGCCGTCAGGTTCCCAGCCTTAAAGCTGCCATTCCCGAAACAATGACCGTGACTCAGGCTGATTTTCTTCAAGCAATCAAGGAGATTAAGCCTTCGGTACTGCGATCGGTCGAGGTCGAATCGCCACAGATTACCTGGGATGAAATCGGCGGACTGGAAACGGTGAAGCAAACCCTGCAAGAATCAGTTGAGGGCGCACTGCTGTACCCGGAACTCTACCAGCAAACCAGAGCCACTGCACCACGCGGAATTCTGCTCTGGGGACCACCTGGAACAGGCAAAACCCTTTTAGCCAAAGCAGTTGCGGCTCAGGCACGTGCTAATTTTATTGCAGTCAATGGACCCGAACTGCTCAGTAAATGGGTAGGTGCTGCCGAGCAAGCCGTTCGCGAACTGTTTACCAAAGCGCGTCAGGCGGCTCCCTGTGTCGTATTTGTGGATGAGATCGATACCCTGGCTCCGGCACGGGGAAAGTTTTCGGGTGATTCTGGGGTGAGCGATCGCGTCGTCGGTCAACTTCTCACTGAACTGGATGGAATGCAGGAATGCCCTAATGTGCTGCTGATTGGCGCAACCAACCGCCCCGATGCCCTCGATCCCGCAATGCTGAGAGCGGGACGCTTTGATTTACAGATCAAGATCGATTTACCAGATCTGAATAGCCGTTTGGCGATCCTCCAAGTTCACAACGCCGATCGCCCCCTGGAAAACATCAATCTCGAAGCCTGGGCAGCGCAAACCGAAGGCTGGAACGGGGCAGATCTGGCACTGCTAAGCAACCAAGCCGCGCTAGAAGCAATCCGTCGCCATCGATCGCGGGGGCAAGCTGATCCCGCCACGATTCGCATTACTGAGGCTGAATTTGCCGCTGCTTACGAGTTGTTAATGAGCCAACGTCAGCGTTAGGAAATCAATGATTGAACAAAACATGGATGCACGTCAGCAAGCTCTGCAATTTCTGATTGCCAATTTTGTTGCTCAGGGACATCCTGTCCAATACGCTCAGCACATGGCAACAGCAACCATTTTTCAAGCCGATCTCGAACTTCGCAATGCTCAAATGGCAAGCCTTCTAAGCTGGCTTCAGCAAACGCATTCTGATGTTTATCAAGAGGCGATCGTTGTGGTCGAAAACACTCGTGAACAGTTCGAGCAGCGTGTTAGACAGTAATTGATTAAGTCAAATTATTAAACAGGGAAATAGCTCTTTCAGTGCCTTTGTATGGCAAAGAGAAGCCCAATCAGTGCTGCAATCAATGCGGCAATTAATGCGGCGAAATGAAAGAGTTCAAATCTTCCGAATGGCAACCATTGAATTATCCAGCCCAGTTCAAGCTACAAGCCTTTCGTGAGAAAGGTTACAGAAGAACGTAGAGCAGTAACATTCCACTCATCCACCAGGAGAAATTCAGCGATTTTCTCAGGGCTAAAGCCAGGAATCGTAAAAGTCCTAGAACGGGAAATATAACGAAATAAATAAAGAACCAGTAGCCCGCTCTATTGGGATTTGGAGGCGACAAAAATCAGGCTAGATAAAGTGCGCCGTCAATTCCAATGCTAAATAGAATCAGTGAACGAGATAGCTTATTTAGCATTGGCTTGCAAGAGAAATCTTAACAATAAATACTCGTAATTCTACGGAAATTATTTAAAGAGGCTTTATCTTTTCAGCATTTATCCCGTAACCTTCACAGCATCAAATTCCTATCTTGATAAACATACGCTAACTGACAACTTTTCAAACAACCGTTGCAGAACAGCGATACCGTTACACGATCGTTTTACAACCCTACAACCGATAAAGGTGGATTGCTATGGCAGTTGAAAAAGTGAATTCCTCGTCTAGCTTGGCTGAAGTCGTCGATCGCATTCTCGACAAAGGCATTGTTGTCGATGCCTGGGTGCGGGTTTCGCTAGTCGGCATTGAACTGCTGGCAATTGAAGCGCGTGTCGTCATTGCCTCGGTGGAAACCTATCTGAAGTATGCAGAAGCTGTGGGTCTCACCGCTCAAGCTGCGGTTCCTTCTGCCTAACCGCTGTCTCATCAACAGGCGGATCATCGAGCTGGACTGAGTGAGACAGGAATCGCTCTGCTTGCTCAGTCTTGCCCCCGCATCTCACATTCCTAGCTCGTACTTCCTACAGGAGGATTTCGTGACTTCCCTCAAAGAAATCTGGCAAGCGCAACGCCAGCAACGTCAGCAGGAAACGCTACATCGACAGCAGCAGGTTCGCACTACGCTGGCGCAGTTTTCCCAGCAACGGCAGCGGCAGGCAGACCAGCTTCGGGAAGAGCTTCGAGCATTTCAGCAGCAGCTTCAGCAGGACACCCAGGTATTGATTGCTGAGCAATCTGCCGATCGCACCACCATGTCCCAAGAGCTTTTTCAAACCCTGGACGAGTTTCAGCAGCAGCTTAGTGCCACTGTTGCCGTTATGCAGCAGCAGGTAAGCAACCGAATGCAGGTAATCCAGGCAGAAACCACCGCCATTCGATTAGACACGCAGCAACTTTTGCAAACCCACCAGCAGCAGCGTTGCCAAAACCAGCTTCAGGTAATGCAAAATCTGGCAGAGTTTGTGGAACGAATGCGAGGCGAGGTCGAAGCAGACCTAAGTGAACTGGAAGCAATGCGGCACGATCGCGCCTATCAGCTTCAGCAAAGTCTGAGACAAAGCCACGAGCAGCGCAAAGCGGACATGAAGCGGTTGTTTGACCAGCTTGCCGCCTTTCGGTCTGAACTGACTGCTTATTGTGCCGAGATTCGTCAGCAGGTTTGGGGCAGCTCTCAACCAGCAAGCATTTCTCAGCCCACTCCGCCGCAGCTCAAAACGCAATTTGCTTCACGACCCGCAGGACAAACTTCAGGACAACTTCCAGAACGATCGGCAACACGACCCTCAGCACGACCTCCAGCACGATTAGTCGCACGAGTACGATCGCCACAGCCTGACAAATCAAAGGCTATTCCAGGCAGTTCTCCGCGTAAGGCAACTTCTGTAACCCAGACTAAACCACCGATCGCAAAACCGAATCTGACCCAGCTCGAACAAACCATCTTCAATCATTTAACGCGAGTTCAGCAGACGACCCTGGCAGAGGTTGAATCTACTTTTGCCCTGAATCGTTTTGCCGCTGTTGATGCGCTTCGATCGCTCATCAAAAAGGGCTGCATTGTTCAGCGCGACCATGTTTATCGCATTCAGCAGTAAGTTCGAACTCCATTCAAGCTTCAGTTCAAGTCCCACTTCAAGCCCCACTTCAAAATTCATTCAAGTGCATGCCAATGGAAACTAAGCCCGTGCCCACCATCCTTCGTGCTAGCCCCCGCCGCTTTGTCAGCACCCCCGCCGTAGAGCGCGTAGCAATGCGAGCACTGCGCTATCTTCAGTCGGGCTTTTCAGTGCATCTGCGCGGACCTGCCGGAACCGGAAAGACTACCCTCGCCCTGCATCTGGCTGACCTGCTAGCCCGTCCAATGATGCTAGTCTTTGGCGATGACGAGTTCAAAACCTCAGATCTAATCGGCAATCAGTCGGGTTACACGCGCAAAAAGGTGGTGGATAACTTTATTCACAGCGTGGTCAAGGTCGAAGACGAACTGCGGCAAAACTGGGTCGATTCACGGCTGACGATGGCTTGCCGAGAAGGATTTACGCTGGTGTACGACGAGTTCAATCGCTCTCGTCCCGAAGTGAACAACGTGCTGCTGTCTGCCCTGGAGGAAAAACTGTTGGTGCTGCCGCCCTTGCACGGTCGCAGCGACTATATTCGGGTGCATCCTGATTTTCGTGCCATTTTTACCTCGAATCCTGAGGAATACTGCGGGGTGCATGCGACACAGGATGCGCTGCTCGATCGCCTCATCACGATCAATATGCCGGAGCCAGATGAGTTAACGCAGCAGGAAATTGTGGTTCAGAAAACTCAGATTGACCGCGATAGTGCCACGCTGATTGTGCAGCTCGTGAAGGCATTCCGCAAGAAAACCGGAGCCGAGAAGTCTTCAGGACTGCGATCGGGCTTAATTCTGGCAAAGGTCTGTCAAGAACACAGTATTCTTGTTATCCCGGAAAATCCTGACTTCCGCGATATCTGTGAGGATGTTTTGCTATCGCGAACAGGACTGCCCCTGGAAGAAGCCAGCCAGCTTTTGTGGGAAGTGTTTAATGAGCAAATTGTCGCTTTTGCGATGCAGCAACAGGTGGCAAGCTTTGTACCCCAGGCGCGCGTTATTCCAAGACTGCAAAAGGCACAGGTTCCTGTCACTGCAGTGAAGTCGCTCGAAGACCTGGAGCTAGACACCGAATTAGAAACGTTGAGTGAACTAATCCAAGCACCCGCGCTGAAATCTCCTGATCTTGACTTTACTGATCTGGAAGCTCAGCCTCTAGACACGGAGCTGGAATTCCTGCGCGGGGAACCGATCGATCAAGAGCCGGAGCAAGAAGCTGCTCTAGAAGCACCTGCGCTAAATGCACCACCGCATCCGATGCAGGAATCGCTTATCAAGCTGCTGGAGATGTCTGAGTTGTCAGAGGATGATTTGCCATGACGCTAACCGACTCTCGATCGCCACACAGCAACGTTCCTTCAGGCGGAATCACCCCCACGAATCGCTCGTTTCAGAGTGCTACATCCGGCTCCAGTTTGGCAGATGTGCTGGAGCGGGTCTTAGATAAAGGGGTTGTGATTGCCGGAGACATTACTGTTTCCGTCGGTGCGACAGAACTGCTGAGCATCCGCATCCGCCTGCTCATTTCATCGATTGATAAGGCAAAAGAGATCGGCATTAACTGGTGGGAAAATAACTCGTTTCTCAGTGCCCAATCTCACTCCTTGCTGGAGGCAAATCAGCAGCTTCAAGTACGAATCGATAGTCTGGAACAAGAACTGCGATCGCTCAAAGCTGCACAATCCTAAGCGGTGATCTGAACGGTAGCAGATGTCCTGCATCGCCCCTTAAATCCCCCAGCTTTGGGAAACTTTAGGCAACTTTGAGAACCCTAAAGTGCCTGCCGCCTGCCCCCCTCATCGCACTACCATGCCCCCCTCCCCTACAGACTGCTCTCTCGCTGCTGTTCAGCGCACTGAAAGTCAGACTACTCATCCTAGTAAACCGGCAAATGCAGGATTGGCTCCGCTGCTGCTAACCCTGATCGAGCTGATCCGTCAACTCATGGAAGCGCAGGTCATCCGTCGGATGGAAGCCGAAGCCCTCAGCGATCAGGATTTAGAACGGGCAGCAGACAGCTTGCAAAAACTTGAAGCCCAGGTCGTGCAGCTCTGCGAAATTTTTGAAATCGACCCGGCAGATCTCAACGTTGATCTAGGAGAAATTGGAACGCTGCTGCCTGCTAACGGCTACTATCCTGGCAAAACTTCTGCGAAGCCAACCGTTCTGGAACTCCTCGATCGTCTGCTGCATACCGGAGTTGTGCTGGAGGGCGATCTGGATTTGGGACTGGCACAACTTAATCTGATTCATGCCAAACTGCGGCTTGTCCTCACTTCCCGACCAATTACTCCGTAGAGAAAGTGGTTTTGCATCGCGTGAGCGGTTAACGAAAACAGGGAATGCTAAGTCACAGATTCAATCCGTAGTGGAGTCGGTGCCCTAACCGGAAGTAGAGGAGATGCCCATCCACAGAAATTGCCGCTGATTGAATTCACATTCCTCGCTCCGTCGCTGCTCTCCTAAATGGCTGAGCTTCACCAATCGTCATCCTAGTTAAATGGAAATCCCATGTCACACGGTCTTTACTTATACGGAATCTTTCCCTCCCCCGGTCCAAAGGATCTGGGTCTGGAAGGCTTAGACAAGCAGCCCGTTCAGGCTCAAGTGGTCGATGAATTTGTCTTTCTTTATTCCGAAGCGCAGCAGGAACGCTACCTGGCGAGCCGCCGCAATCTGCTCGGACATGAGCGAGTCCTGGAGCAGGCAATGGAGCAGGGCTATCAGACCCTTTTGCCGCTTCAGTTTGGGTTAATTATTCAGGACTGGGAGCGCGTCCAGCAGCAGTTGCTTGTGCCGAAGGGTGAAGTATTGAAGCAGCTTTTGCACAAACTAGAGGGACGACGAGAAGTGAGCGTCAAGGTGGTCTGGGATGCCGCTCGCGAACTGGAAGCACTCATGCAGGAAAACGCCATCCTCCGTGACCAGCGTGACCAACTCGAAGGCAAATCGCTCAGCATGGATGAGGTGGTGCGAATCGGGCAGGCGATCGAGCGGGCGATGAATGACCGCAAGCAGGCGATCGTTGAAACGTTTCGGCAGAGGCTAAACGGGCGGGCGCTCGAGACGGTTGAAAACGACTCCCTTATGGAAGGCATGATTTACAACGCGGCTTATTTGATTCCGTGGGAGCAGGAAGCAGAGTTTTGCGAACAGGTCGAAGTTCTCGATCAAGCGTTTGAGAATCGGCTTCGCATCCGCTACAACAGCTTTACCGCTCCGTTTAACTTTGCTCAGTTACGCTAGTTGCGCCTGGAGGATTCCCTGATGTTTTTTGACTTACTGCTGACTCCGATCACTGCCCCGATTGCCGGAATCGGCTGGATCGGCGAAAAGATTCTAGAGCAAGCCAGCCCAGAACTCGACCAGAAAGAAAATTTGAGCAAGCGACTACTCGCGCTTCAGCTTGCCTTTGATATGGGCGACATCGGCGAAGAAGACTTTGAAGCTCAGGAAGAAGTGCTGCTGCTGGCAATTCAAGCTCTAGAAGACGAGGCAAAGCAAGACGAAGCAGATCAGGCCGTTTCCTGAGAATCGGTGGGGGCTGTCACCGCATCCTTTGCCTTTGCCCGCTCTTCTTTCTTTTTGCGATCGGCTTTGAGGACGTCGGCAAGGACGATTTGCGCCTGCGCCATTTTCTCCAGATTGCTGCGATAGAGTTCCAGGTCTTTTTGCACCTTATCAGTGGAAAAATGCATCGCTTCAGCAAGGGTTTGCAGCAGTTCATTTCGCTGCTTTTCGTCCTTGACCAGTTCCGGGTTCATGGTTTCCAGCAGCGTGTATAAACCGATCGCAAAAGGACGGTTGTATTTGAACTTGGGATTGGCTGCAACGGCTTTCAAATGACCGATAATGCCGCCCGCTTCCGTAGAGGATACATTTTTTGCCTGGTTCAGAAAATCGTTAAACGACAGCGAAGCCGCTTCTGACTGAAGCTGAGCCGCATCATGGCGATATCGCTGTGGGTCATCCTGCAACGATTGACAAAGGGCATTAAAAATCGAGTCTTTGTCCCCTTCAGGACGATAGCCCTGCATAAAGCGATCGAACGATGTCACGACACCAAGGGCATAAATGGGATCGTAGCTGAAATCAGTATTCGCCGACAGCAGGTGCATTTCTACCATCAGCTCATCAACAACCCGCCGATAGATTGAGTTAATCGGGCGCGTATGCAGCGTGTAAAACGCTCTTTTAGTATCGGAAACGGTGCGGACGTTATTCACAAGCCAATTCTAGAAATAGACCTCACTCATTATCCCATATTCCCTTTAGACTGGGCTGACGCTGATCCCGATAATTCAGATGCAGTCCTTCAGATGCAGTCATTCGGATGCAGCATTCGGCGCGGGATAGTTTCTGGTCTAGGGCTAATAGCAAAAATCAGAGGCAACAATCATTGTCCCGGTTCCTTCATCCGTAAAGATTTCTAGCAGCAGCGCATGAGGCAAACGACCGTCAATAATGTGGGCAGCTTTCACGCCTTGTGCCAGCGATCGAACGCAGCAGTTCACTTTGGGAATCATGCCGCCGGATACAATACCCGCTTCAATCAGGTGACGCGCTTCCTGAATATCGACTTTTGAAATGAGCGTACTGGCATCTTTGTAGTCTCGGAGAATGCCGGAGGTGTCCGTCATCAAAATCAGCTTTTCAGCTCCCAGTGCCGCAGCAAGCTCGCCTGCAACCGTATCCGCATTGATGTTGTATGCCTGCCCCTTCTCGTCGGCTGCCACGCTGGAAATGATCGGAATATAGCCATTTTGCACCAGCGAGTTGATCAGCTTTACATCGATCGAATTCACTTCTCCCACAAATCCAATGCCCGTATCGCCCTGCGGACGCGCCCGAATCAGGTTGCCGTCTTTGCCACATAGCCCGACTGCCACACCACCTGCTTGCTGAATCAGCGCGACCAGTTCTTTGTTGACCCGCCCGACCAGCACCATTTCAACCACATCCATTGTGGCAGCATCAGTAACGCGCAGCCCATTCTTAAATTGAGGCTCAATCCCAAGCTTATCCAGCCAGGAGTTAATTTCGGGTCCGCCCCCGTGTACAACAACCGGACGCAAGCCGACACAGGATAGAAAGACAATGTCGCGGATCACCGTCTCTTTGAGGCTTCCGTCTTTCATCGCTGCGCCGCCATACTTCACAACGATCGTGCGCCCGGTAAACTGCTGGATGTAGGGCAGTGCTTCACTCAGAACCCGAACGCGGGTAGCTTCTTCTCTTTGAATGTATTCTTGGTCGAGCGTCATGGAGCAAAAACGAGTTCAAGGAATTGCATTAATGCAGTGTATCAGGCAGGGGTCGGCAGGATGGTGTTCTGTTATGCGATCGATAAGTTTAGGGGAGCTGGGGAGGTAGGGAGATGGGGGGATGGGATGAGGGAGGTTAGAAATCTTTGTGTTTTCCTGTGAATGATTAATTTGGTTAATTGAGATCGGCGATCGACTGGTCGGGCTTGAGCACGGAGGGAATGTCCATCAGAATGCGGTTTGCAATGGCTTGAGGGGATTCTTCGGACGTGATAGAAATCTGTAAATCGGCTTGCTGGTAGAGAGGTTGGCGGGCTTCCAGGATAGTTTGTAGCCGGGCGAGGAGATCTGCGGTTTGGAGCAGGGGGCGAGTTGTGTCTGATTTGAGGCGATCGAACAGGGTCGCAACCGGGACATCGAGCCAAATAATCACGCCGTGCTGCAAATAGCTCCAGTTCGATCGCTCCAGCACAATGCCGCCACCCGTAGCAATCACTAGGCGACGATAGGTGGAAAGTTCTGCCAAAACCTGGGTTTCGAGCTGCCGGAAAGCGGGTTCTCCCTGAGTCGCAAACAGGTCTGAAACTGATTGTCCGGTTGCCTGCTCCACAACGGAATCGGTATCAAAAAACTGATAGCCCAAGGCGGCGGCAAGCTGCTGTCCGATCGTGGTTTTGCCTGCGCCCATCATGCCGATGAGATAGAGATTGATGCCTTTGAGTCGATCGATCAGGGAAGTCATGGGAGGGGGGAGAGCAACGGACTTCAATGATCATAGACCTTTAAACTACGATCGCTCGCTTTTAGGAGCAATGACAGTGGGGCGATCGACTCTGCGTAACGAATCCGCTCACCCGCTGCAGATACTCTCTGCACCATAACCGATCGCCCTACTCGGTCGGTGTGCAGCGGACTTGTTAGGCATTTTCATCTATAAAGTAGTGAGGTAAATCATTACCCCATAAAATTCCACAATCTTGCTCATAGGCAATTTGAGCAACTGTTCTGACGAAGGAAAGACTCAATTTGCAAAAATTAAGTCGAGAGGGTTCAGGGTTTCTCTCTGATCTGAATTCTCGCAATGCTTCTTCCATTGCATCAAAACTACGATCCAAAAGTGGTAAATCAATTTTACTTAGCTCCTGATATAGCTGGCAAGTTTCAGATGGACTTAACCAGCCATAAATCCCATCAGAATTCTTCCATAAATAGCCGATTACATTGCCTCTATAAGCAAGAGCAGAAAGAAGCTCTATTAAACGGAGGTTGTTGAAGTGTAAGTCTTCTTGATACCAAGAAGCACGTTGAGAACGTCCTACGAACTGACTCCTACCTAGCGTCTTTTCGAGTATTGCACCACAAATTAAGCAATTGAAATACTCAACGTTATCTCTTCTTGAAGATGTGTGAAATATACAAAAGTCTCGCAGTAGGCAGCTTGGTGACTTACAAGATCTGAGCTCCCAATCAATGCCTGAGAAAAGACTATATTGATTGCGTGCAGAAAAATCAGCTTCAAGGTAATCGCAGTATTTATCTATATCTAGGCTACTTGAACAAAGATATTCAGGGACATACCAGACCTTGTCGATTTTATGTTTCAGCTCACTTAACCAAGGATTAAGATATCCGGTTAGAAGGAAGCTTTTAAGAGCAGGAATTACTTCAGTAGTGTATTTGTTGTGATCGAAGATATATATCCTGGCATCTGATCCCATAGCTCATTTTTGCCTGTGTGGGAAAATTTTTATCAAACAGAGAAAGTACGCCTAATGTTGCTGTTCAGCGGCAACTGATCAACCTACTGCAACACTAATTGACCCTTTTAGTCCGCTGCAACAGCGTTGTTGTGCTGCGATTACTCATTGAGTCGCTTTTCGTACAAAATCTCATACGGTTGATATCCAGCTCTCTGGTAGAACTTGGCTGCGAGTTCATTGCTGCATAACAAACCCACTCTAACAACTTCCAAATCTAAATTCAGAAAATGCCGTTCAGCTGCTTGCATCAGAGCAGCAGCAACTCCACGCTTTCGCATCGTCGAAACAACATACAAATCAGAAATGTAACCGTATTCTCGCTCTGATTCAACAACATGTAGATCGCTTTCATCAAGTTTCTCAACGAAACAAACAACAAAGCCAAGGATGCCTTCTTGGGACTCTGCAACATAAATTTGACCATTCTGCTGCTTAACAAGTTCTTCAAGATACGTGAGATGGGCATCGCTAATCTCTGAACCCAGTGCTCTGCTCAGATGTAACTCACGCTCAGCATCCTGGAGCAACTCCATTAACGTGACGAGAACTGGTCGGTCTTCAAGCTTAGCAGCACGAATCGTAAAATTAGCTTGCATCAAAGACCAACAACCTTACGTTGTGAGAACTGGAATTAACCTAACATTAGAGACCCACAAGTAGCTTTTAAGGACTGTCTTCACCGATCATCCAGCGGCACAACGGCTGAAGTGAGCGGCGGCAATTAACTTCTGCATCATAACCGATCGCCATTGCTCCGCCGTTCCAACGCAGGGTTATGGGGCTGTTGCGGTCTCAGTTACGGGTCTAAATCATCCATTCGCCATTCTTCTAGTGTCGAAGAAAAAATATCATATTGAGGCTGCTTATATAAGACAAACCGCACGAATGACAGACCTGGAGTTGTGCTGAGAAACGTGCAAACGCAATCAATGGCAGTTTTCGCTGCCGCTGCGACAGGAAAGCGATAGGCTCCCGTTGAGATGGCAGGAAAGGCAATCGAGGTACAGTGATGGGCGATCGCTGCTTGAAGGGCAAGCGTATGAACTTGCCGGAGTTGGGTGTGAGCTTTATCTGAGTACCGTTCGTTGTAGAAGGGACCGACAGCATGAATGACATATTTTGCTTTGAGATTACCGGCAGGCGTAGTCTGGACGTGACCTGTTTGGCAGCGTCGCCCCTGTTCATCTGCAGGTAGCTGGAGACAGAATTCTTTGAGTTGTGGTCCTGCTGCGCGATGAATGGCACCATCCACCCCCCCGCCGCCAGTTAGTTTGGTGTTGGCAGCATTGACGATTGCGTCGGTATCCTGGTCCACGATGTTGCCAAGGATCAACTCAATGGTTCCGTGTTTTAGCTGTCGCATGATGGGCAAGTGCGATGGTCAATAATGCCGTCGGGTAAAAGAGAAGGTTTTAGATATGTCCTTCTCCCTCCCCTCAGAACCGTGCATACAACTTTCACTGTACACGGCTCAAGCAATCTCTATTGCTCACCGATGTAGCTGT
>JACJNZ010000053.1 GCA_014695325.1 Cyanobacteria bacterium FACHB-502
TAATCTCAAGTCGTCTTTGCTCTCTTGAATGTTGATTTTGCAAACGCCAACCATACTCGTTAGCCCTCAATTCTCCTCCTCCCATCTGTAGCATATAAAAATTGAATCGGTATGAGTCCTTCATACTCAATTGCATAAGCTTCAAAGCGATCGTCGTTGACGGATAACCGCTTTTTGGTCGCCCAACTCCAGAATGCGTCGTCCTGCCCAAGCTCTCGAAGAATATCCCGCCAAATGCCTTCAAAATCATCCACATGGTTTTGTTGCATTTGGCAGATCTGAGCCTGGACAGTCTGTCCTGATCCAGTTTTAAGAGCAATCACTTGCAGCATAGTTTCCACAAGTTGCCAAACTTCTCTAAAGCTATAGACTCCTCCTCTACTACTGCACCCAAGTAGAGGCACAGAGTGCAACAGGAAAGGAAGCCAAATACTACGATCGGTTCCCTCGATTTCTGGCAATAATCTCGTAGTTATCATCCCCAATCAGCTTTTCGTGCAGTTCAATATCACTGCGCCGTGGGTAGGGCTTCCCGATCGGCAGTCCTTTGTCGTCTACCTGCCAGTATTGCTTCAGCCCTACTGCGGTCAAGTTGGCTTGCACTTCAGGCGATAGGCAATTGCCTCGAACATAGGTTCTCAAAGGTTCCAGCTCCTACTCGAATTACAACAATCAACGAGCAAGGGGGTTTGCGATACCGTTGGATGAGTTATCGCGCCAACCTCATGAACCGTTCTCAAACGATCGTCTCCATTGCCGCAGCTCTAGAACCAGGCGATTTGATCGGCTATTCGTGCAAGACAGCAAGGTTTACTGTGCGCTGGCTTCAATCTCCCACAATCACTACAGGCATTATCTGGGATATTCATGCCTGGGGAATTCAATGCGTCCCCCAGGATGACGACCGATCGGCTTGCCGCTGCGCGTCGCGCCGTAGCGCGAAGCGATCAACGGTGCTAATTGCTGTCCAGTGGCACGAACTTCATACCCCATTCTAGCTTTGCTTCTTCCGTCCTCTACCATTGCTTGCTGTCGTGCGAGGAGTAGCCTTTGATTTAGTTGCTGTTTTGGTAGCCGTTTTGGTGGCGGGTTTAACTGCTGTTTTAGCAGCTGTCGTTTTTGTCCCCGGCTGTCGTCCTCGACGTTTTTTAGGTGCAGCTTCTTCAGCTGGAGCAGGTGCTTCAGCCGGGGCAGGAGCAGGTTCAGGGGTGCTGACTGCTTCGCTGACTGCTTCAATGACGGGAAGCGTTTCAGTTTTGCGAGGGCGACGGGTGCGGCGCTTGGGTTGCTCTTTCTGGGGCAGATAGGCTTTGAGAGAAGCAGGAGAAATGGGAATGCCATGATCGTGCAGGATGACTGCAATATCAGCATAGCTATAGCCTCGCTCTAATGCCGTACGAATTGGGTCTGCCAGGGCTGCAACCGCTTCTCTCAGGGTGTATCCTTCCTTTGTCTTTTCAGGAAGCGTAGTGAGGCTATCGGCAATGCTGCTGATTGACGTGGGGGAAACGGCAGAAGAAGAACGAGGCATAATCTTGAAAATTAATGTGACAACTCTAACTTAGTGTACCCTCGAATTTTGACTAATGAATCTTTCGATAGATTCATCAAAAGATCCATCAAATTAAGAAGAAGCGTTTGATCAACGATCGAAGACGCTATCCTCCAAAACAGCCACAGTCAGAAGCGATATAAAGTGCTGCGGTCAGTCAGCAGCATGATCAGAATGTTATCTAGGAGGATTAACCATTCAGGAGGCTATTGAGTTATGACAACTCGCTCTGGTTCGGGTTCAACGGTCGCAACCAGGATACCGAGAATTTGGTCTACTTCGCTGATGAAATAACTGCTGCTATCAATGTAGGCAGTTTGCCCAATCAGCTTGAGAAACTTCCACTCTGTTCCAGTGGTCACAACTCCGTAAATAATGGGGATGGGTTCACCCTCCTGCTCGTTGAATTGCTTTGCGGCAATCATGCTGGCGATGCACTGTCCCAGCCCAGAAGGAATGTTCTCTCGCTTCGCTTCTACGATCGTCACAACAGGTTGCGTAACAAAGAACTGTTCGGGCGATCGGGCCAGGATAAAATCACAGGTGCCGTTTAATCCACGCTCCAGATCCACATTAAACTCAACACCCGAGAACAAACTGACCTGCCCCTTAAGAACTCGCCTGACTTCTGTGAGCACAGGCATAATAATGAGTTCCGACCGGGCTTTCTCGGTGTTAATGGCGGTTGCCAGTGACAAGTTTTCCTTCAAATTCAACCTAAGCAGTTCACCCGGCTGAACTGGCTCAATCTGAGGAAAAAGCGTCTCAGTCTCAATGGTTGTGATACGAAAGTCGCTTTTGACCTTACTGAGAGTGAAGTTGCTATAAGGCACAGGCGTTGCTCCAAAAGTTCATCAAACCGCTGCGAAAATACCAAAACTGTAAGTTCAATCGTCTATCTTCCAAAACCTTTGATTTTGCCATTGAATCAACGAGGGGGATTAGCCAGTTGTTGCACAAACTCTGCATGTTCTGGCAATCGTGTTCCTTGCTGCACTACCGCTAACACTTGCTGCAAGTTTCCGGTTAACAGAGCTTCGACCGCTAGCCACAACCCTGGAAAGATTTGGCTTCTGATGATGCCATCTGAATCTACAGGCAAGCTCAGGTAATCTCCCTCGCTCAAATAAAACCAATCCAGCTTTTGGTCCAAGACTTGCCAGACAATGTATTCTTGAATGCCATTTCGCCGGTAGGCTGTTTTCTTCGCGTGCAAATCGATCGCTGCACTGCTTGCAGCAATTTCAACGACCAATTCAGGCGCACCTTCAATGTAGTCGTCTTCACTCAATCGCGATTGTCCCCCAGAGGTCTCGTCAATCAGCAGCACTGCATCAGGCTGCGGTTCGTTGTCAAGATCCAGCCTCACAGTTGGCGCATCTGCCGTTGAAACGCCGGGGGTTGCAGCAGCATAAGTTATCAGCCAGCCAATCACCCAGCTATGCGGTTGACCATGACTCCTGAAGCGCAAAGCAGCAGGCAGATAGACGATTCCTTCAATCAATTCAGCTTTCTTGAGCTGAGGCATGGCACTGTAGCGTCGCTCAAACTCGAAACGAGTGAGCCGATCGCCATTTTCGAGAGGGGGAATCTTAGAACCTTGCGTCAGACGGTCAACCATAGCACAGTTCTTACGGACTGACAGAATCAACTTTCATTCTAAGGCTCACGTTTTCCATGTCGCGTCTCATAATCGTTGGTCGAGGATTCCTGTAGCCGTTGACATACTCCTACAACTCCGCTTTGCTAAAGTCGTGGGATTCTAAGGGTTCAGACAGAGATTGCAGGCTGAGCCTTTCTGATAGCTCCTAATTCAATCGTTGATGCCCGTTCACCATGACTCCGGAACTCGAAGCACAGGCACTTGCAATCCTAGATACTCTTACCTCTACCCCATTTGGGCAATGTATTCCTATCAGCCGATCGTTCAAAGATGTCACGGCAAGTGCCAGTATTTATGCTGTTCGACACCGGGAGCTTGGACTACTCTATGTGGGCAAGACCCGCTACAGCCGTGAACGGTTCCGGGACGGGCACAAAGCTTTCCTCTGGTCCTGGTTAAATCTCTACAGCCCAGAGGATATTAGGCTTCTACTCTACCCCCTCGATTTCGTCCAGCTTCAGACGCTATCATCGAGTTTGGAAGCTATCATCATTGCTGCGGCACAGCCACCCTATAACGCCAGATATCCTGCGAGGGACTAATGCAAACTGTTGGCACACCCCTAACCCCTGAGCAAAGCGACGAGCATCTTAGCCCGATTGCCGCCAAAATGTTTCTGCCGGCTCTACCGGAACACATTCAGCGAGCATTGCTAGCGCATTCTCAGGAAACGCAGTACCCGATCGAAATGGTTCTGGAAATGGCGATCGCAGGTTTTCTAGACAGTGAGGCGATCACGTTTGCGGACTGCCACTCTGAATATGTAGACGGTTGACATACTCCCACGGCTAAAGAGCAAGGCTTCCAACCATCCCAGGAGGCTCTTGTGTAACAAGAATTTAGAATCCCATCAGGTACAAAATTAGGAGTGCAAAAAGGAATAGAACGAGAAAGAGCACCCCGTACCAAAACAGCAAACAAGCCCTTAGGAAATGAGCCACGATCGCATTTCCCCACTTCCGTCCCAGCAGCCCTTTAAGGAAGCCTTTGAGCGGGGTAATCACCTGGCGGTGAATAAAGCGATTGAGGGGAATCAGATCAATAAACGGAATCTCATAGCCGGTGCAATTCTCGAAATCCACTCGCTTGTAGCTTAAGTGCTCCACATCGTGGGCTTTCAATAGGGGAATGATCGGATCTCGTCCAAACAAAAGATTGAGGGCAATCTTACGCCGGAGCGACTGCTTCCAGCCTTTGCTGTTGATGTAGCGGAAATATTGGGGCGATAGATTGTTCTTCTTCGGCATAGAGAATTAACCGCCAACAAAGCAGCCAACCAGGTATCCGGTTTGCCCTGCCCGCAATTGATTGATAGCCGCAGGATCGGTGCTGGGATATAGAGGTTCAGGGACGATTGCTTCATGCCACACTATTCCATCGCTCACGACTGTCCTGCCCGTCAGCCGTACTGATTGACCCCGTGCTACCACTCCCAACACTGCCTCACTCAACAAGCTGGGAGCAGAGCGAAAATTGGCATTGCCTAATCGCCCATTGCAGGCGGTAATGATTTGAACCTTGCCCTGTGCCGTTGTAGCGGGTGAGGAAGCAGGGACGGCCGGCACAGTAGGCGCGATCGGGGTTGTGGAAGGTGTGGTGGGTACAGGGGCAGCTGGTGGAGAAGGCGCAGCAGCGGAGCGAGAGGAGGAAGCAGCTTCAGCCGGAGATGCTGTTGCTAAGGAATATTGCTGCACAGACCCGATCGCATTAGATTGCTGCCAGGACAACAAACTGCTCAATCCCAAAGTTGCTAAGCCCATCGAGAAAATAATTTTGCTCAGTTTCATGAGTGTTCATCTCCGATTAATTCATCAAAACTCTTCCAGTCATTTGGGTCTTCTCCCCACGCTTTACCGGGAAGTTTTCGACCGTTTTCATACAGGATTTTGCGAAACTTCCACTTCGCCGCCAGGTACTTGATGCTCGTTCCCGAACGAGGCGTTCCCCAGATTTTTTCAATAGTTTTGCTTTGATTTTGAAGCTGGTCGTATTGCGTCAGCACCCGCTGCACTAGTGCGGGAGAAATGCCCGGTGCAAGGGGGTTTTCCGGTGCGGCACTGGAGGAGTAATCAGTTGGGTGATTCCCTGTGAAATCCTGGTGCAGTAAGTCTTCAAGTCGCCGCACTACTTCCGGTGCAGGACCGGTGCGATCGGGTGCGGCACCGGAACCTGCACCGTCCGCACCGGGGTCCGCACCGGGAGTTTCTGTGTCTTGCACCGATCGATCGACTTCATCCAATTGAGTTTGATCGAGTTCATCTTGAAGAAATTCACTATCCTCTTCCTCATCCATTTCAGCCCCCTGTAAAAGCGGAATGGTGAAGTTTGAAAGGTAAGCATCGGGGGCAGGCATTTGCGCGAGATAAGGCTGCTCATTCGGCAATGCAAATAAACCGTAGTATTTGTATTGTTTGTCTTTCGTTTTGAAATAGCGTTCGCGTCTGAGGCGGTACTGCGCTTCTAAGTCTGACTTTTCCGTACCCTTGCAGCGGTAGTTAATCCCGATCGAAATCGCCCCACCCATAAACAGGAGTCCCAGATTTTCCAGATCTACCACGTTGATTTTGAGCTGATTTGCCATCAGGTTTTGTCCGGCAATCAGCGTTAGCACTCCCAGCTCTGCTCCCATGCGCCACAGGCGCAGGAGGTAAGTGGATACGGCAAACTTGGGGGGAAAGTCATGGTCTTTCAGCCATTCGATGTCATCTGGATCAACCGGCTGGTTAAAGCGGCTAATGACTTCGTTGATTTCATCAAAAAAATAAATGCGCTGGTCGTGCGTGAACTCGCGCAAGGGACGATCGCTTCGGTAATCGGCTTCTCTAAGATCAATCCGGCGCTGCACTTCATCGGCAGCTTCCCTCAGTCCCTTCAAGCATTCTTTCGCTCCCAGGTAGCGGGGTTTGAGAACCTTCAAAGCTGTGGAGAGCTTAGCATCCCCCACAATGAGTTCGGCGTTGCCGCCCAAACGGCGCTGCATCACGGCAAGGATATTGTTAATGCAGACTGTTTTACCCATCCGCGTCGGACCAAATAAGCCAATGTGGTAGCAGCTTTCGACAAACAGATCAAAGTGCTCTGGAGGGGGTTCAGGGATGGCTTCAGCGGCACGCCGGGCTTCGGCTTCCCAATCCACGCCGGAGGTATCAATTGTGAGGCGAATCTGCCGGTGCAGGAGTTCGAGTTCGGGCATGGTGCGACAGCCTGGAACTACGCCTCGGATGCCTTCTTTTACGCGCTCTAGCCGCTTGAAGGCATCAATGAGGGTTTCAGCGTATTTGCCTTTGTCGTTTTTACCCGGAGCGATCGCGAGGATACCAAACGACAATCGAAACTTGGCTTTGCCGTAAGGGGTCACGAGGGGCGATCGGACGATGATGCCCTGCTCGTAGAGGTAAGCAATGACGCGATCGGCGAGGAGTTCTTCGGTGGTCGTACCTTCCACGTACTGGGGCTGCTGCAGATTGTAGAGATAGAGCCGCTGCGACTCGATCGTCGCTTCCTGGTCTGAAATCAGTCGCCTGTAGTTCTCAATTTCCTTTTGGCACATCTCAACCAGGGCATTGTGCTGTTTTTCAAATTCCTCAATCAGCAGCTGGCGCTGATGGTCCAGATCTTGCTCTAGCTTGGCAGCACGGGCACTGAGCTGCGATCGGGCTTCACGCTCCGCTGCGTCCAGTTCAACTGACTTTTCTTCTGCCCAGGCATGGATGGCATCGCGTTCGGCTTTGAGCTGGTTTTTAGCAGCTTCGAGTTCAGCCGTTTGAACTTCCAGGCGTTCCCACTGACTTTGCCAGGATTGCGTCAGGCGCTGCTTTTCCGTCTCAAACTCCACTTGCTGGTTTGCCAGTGTCTGCCTCAGTTGCAAGAGTTCAAATTCCTTTTGCTGCAACAGCTTGGCGGAGTGATCGATAGTGATCTGGATCTGCTGAGTCGCTTGCGCGTCGTAATATTGCTGGATTTCCCACTGTTTCTGCTGAAGGGTAGCCTGGTGAGCCGCCTCCAATCGGGTCATCTGCAACTGGTGCAAAGCAGTGGCTTCGGCGATCGGGTCATAGATCTCCACCTCCGGATCACGGTAGAGGGCAGCGATCGCGCAGACTGCACCCCCTAGCCGGATTGCCCACATCAACGTGGCGAGGAGGGGCTGTTGCGGGCGAACCCCAAAGGTGAGGGTCGTGCAGGTTGCGAGGACCAGGAGCCACAGTCGCGGCTTCGTCTCGCGGGTGGGACGAGCCGCGAGGGGACGAAAGGGGTTATCCGTGGGGATGATGCGAGGATAGGAAGTCATGGGCTGCACCGGATGCAGTGAGGGGCAGACATGGGGACTAAAACAAACCGAGCAGAATCCCGATCGCCCCCATCACCAGAGGCAGGGCTTGATCGACTCGCAGCAGGACGGTTTGCAGGTCGTGCTGAGCATCAGGAGTTAGATCAAGCTCTTGCTCGACAAGCTCAGATTGGATGAGGTAAGAGAAGCTTTCAGCGTCTTTTTGGAGGCGTTTTGCGGCTTTGATCTGACGACGGCGGAGGATCTTGAGCCATTTCATCCATGCTGCCAGTCCAAACACCAGGGCAATCACGATCGCAATCAGCGTGACACCCTGGGGAACCAGTGGAATTAGCCACACGATTTTTAAGAGTTGAGCCACCACGCCAGAGACGAGGAGAGCCGATAAACCCACCGCGATACGTTGTTCCATAAGTGTTGGGTGATGCCGCCCCACGAGGGCAGAGCGGCAAAAACGACAAGAGAACGGTCTAGTTGAGGTTGGCGTTAGCAGCACTCACACCGGGGAACGAGAAGGAACGCGGCAAGCCGACGCGAATCTCTTTTTCGCGGAACTCACTGCGGCGATCGTCATTGTGGAACGTCGCTTCACCGAGAGTGAGGTTCAGCGATTCGAGGCGTTGCCGGAAGATATCGCGGTTGAGTTCGACCGACTGAGTCTCGAAGCTCAAGCGGTCTTGTGTGCCCGTGATTTCAACCTCGCTAATCGATCGCTCTACTTCCGTCCGCTTCAGGTTGTTCCGCAAGATTTCGGTACGGACTTGCTCGACGGAGAGCTTAATTTCTTCCTGGCGGTATTGCTCCTGCGCCACCTCAACGCTTTTTTGCTTGCGCTTAGTAACCCATTTTTCGCGGTCAAGGTCGGCTTGCAATCCCTGAACCTTGACGGCGCGAATTTGCCGCAGAATGCGTTCGGACTGAACTTTGAAATCGGATTCTGAAATGCCAGCAGGCATAGGGATAGGTCTCCTTTTTTAACGGTGGATGTTCCATCTCCGCCCTCGGACTACTGAGGAGTTGCCGGAGGGGTGGAGTAGGGAACGGGGTTTGTCGGAGCAGCCGGAGCCACGGGGGCGACCGGGGCAACGGGAGTCGGGGCAATTGGGGTAACCGGGGCGGTGGTCGTGGGGTCGGGCTGGGAAACTGGATCAGCCGATCGACTGAATAGAAAGCCAAACAAGGCAACCAGTCCAAAGGCAAAGGCGACCAAGCCAATCAGCATCTGCATCCCCTCTGATCGCATCAGGGCAATCAGGTCGTCAAATCCGCCATTGCCCTGGAGGAAAAAAGCTTGGGGTTGGGGAACGGCGTTCATCAACGTCGTGGCTTGGCTGACGCTGGCTTCCTGGGCAGCAAGGGTCATTTGCTGGATGGCTTCAAACTGCTGGAGCGTGATTTTTTGCTGTTCAAACAGGAGTTCTGCCTCGGTGAGTGTCTTGGGGCGATCGTTCAGGCGAGCCAGAGCAGACTGCACCGGGGGCAGAACTTGTTGAGCCACCTGGGCAGCCACGGCGGGAGCCAGGTGCGGGGCAAGCTGTTGGGCGATCTGCGCGGCGGGATTGTCGTTGCCGTTACTAGGTCTTTCGGCAAAAGCATACGCCGGAGTGATAGGTGCTGAAATGACGGTGTGATCCGCCTGTCCAGCAGGTCTCGCCGTTGTTGGGAGTGACGCAGGGACGTGGCGCTGGGCAGGGGCATAAGGATCGAGGTCACTGGGGGACACCTGGTAGGGCTGCACGACGTGGGGAGGGAGGGGGACAATGGAGGCAACAGGGTCTCGCGGCGGGGGAGGCGGCGACATTGGGGGCGACGGCAGATAGGGTTGCAGGGCGGTTTTGAAGGCTTCTGCCTGGGGCGTGGCGGCAGCGTTGGCAAGCTTCAGTAAGCCTGTGGCGCTATAAAAGATGCGTTCAATGGAGCCAGGTCCGGACTGCCGCAAAAAGTCCACGTTTTCAACCAGGAGCGGGCGGAATTTCCGCAGTCCGTGGTCAGTGAGTCCAAGAGCAGGCAGCACCAGAGCCGTGGGAAGCAGAATGCCGTAGTCGGGGTCAGCGTAGGGAGTGAGGTTAATCGCGGTCATATAGGAAATCTCCTGATGGGTTCGAGAGCATAAGGGTTCGATCGATCTAAAGGAACCGATCGGGTGATACGCAAGATGAGGACGTTATGGCACGATCGGGGCAATCCTTCTTGAGTCTCCGGCAGGTCTCGCACCGACCAATTGCAGGGGACTCTTACCTGTGTACGAGACTGGGCGCTGGGGAAGTTTGAGAGGTTCTTGCAGCTGGGAGAGTGGCAACTAGCAGCACCGCAGCGAGGACGATCAAAGAAGCGATCGCGGTAAGGATTGCTGTGAGGCTCAAGCGGATTGTTGTTGAGGAGGATCGCTTGAAATTGAGAGCAACCCCAGCTTTTTTGCCAGCTCCACTCGTGCTGATTCTGTGGCTTGAACCATGCTCCCAATCTCTGCGATCGCAAGTTCTGTTCCCAGGCGAGAGCCTTTTTGCGTTGCGTTTTGCTTCAGAGCGGTTTCAAGCGTTTGGTCATTGGTGACAAACTGCTGCAAGGTTGTATTGAGGCTATTAATCGCTTCAGTCAGGCGATCGGTGGAATCTACAACTGTCAGGTGAAGGGGCTGGATACTTTGCACCAGGAGCGGCACTTCTGACTGCTGGAGAGTGATGCTAGCAGGGGCTTGTGGGATAGCAGCAGTCTGGGTCTGAACTTGAGCCGCCTGGTATGCCGCAACCAGTTCTGCGTTTTGCTCCCAGAGTTGCGCTTTCCAGGCTTCAAAGGACAAGCCAGAAGTCCGATATCGCCCCATCAGTTCGACACAAAGAGGACTGTACCGCTCATCCGGCAACTTGAGGTCAGTCTCACTGAACCAGGGACAAGCTTCTTTGACCTTCTGGAACCACTGCTGAACCGATTTGCGGGACACGCCGTAATACTCGGCGATCGCTTTAGTGAATTGGGGTTCGACCGGTTGCCAGAGGAGAGGGTAGTTCGTACTACCTTCGCGGGAAGTGGCAGGGGAAGTCGCAGCCACCTCGCGTTCAGCTTCGGGGATGGGTGGCAGGTCAGTTTGGGCGGGTGGCAGGTCGACTTCCTGAGAGAAGGCGATCGAGTCCTTTGTCGGTTCCACCGCTGACAAGTTGAGGTATTCAGCCATATTCGTAAGTCCTTCAAAGAGATTTGCGGAAAAAGATTCTTGTTCTGTTCCGCTTCCTACGAAGGATGCTAACATAATTTTTGTCACTGGTGTTATACAGGTGTTATAAAAACCAGAAGTTCTAACACCAATCGATACGTGGACTACCCAGCAGGCTTAAAATCACTGAGTAGAGTGCTATGAAAGACGCCGGAATGCCTCGGTTTAACATTGGATCTGCTGACCTCTCGGAAGAGGATATTGACTGGTTTAAAGTCGCTTGTAACCTGTCAGGCGAGTCTATTCGCGCAAAAATTGGGCATATCATTACCGGTCATCTCACTCGGTTTAAGTCTCAATACGTTCGTAAGGTGGACTATGTTGCCCGGCAGTACGGGGTGACATGGGAAGAGGCTTTTATCCTACTAAGGCAAAAAAGCCCTCCCTTTACGGAAGAAGATCTTGTTTGGGCACGCTCTCAACCCCCTTTAGCACTTCGAGAACAGGAGGTAAATTCAAAGATTGGCTATGAAGCCCTTGAGGAAGAAGATTCTGGCAATTCTGTTGATAGCAATCCAAGCTAAATCTGAACAAAGATTAAGGTTTTACTTCAGGAGGTAATATGACAGCTCATTTAGATAGGGTTCAAGCAGCAAGACAGCACCTCTCTCCCATGAACCCTCAAATTGTCAGATATCTATGTGATGCTCTAATTACAGAACTAGGCGAGGGAACTGACGACTTAGAACACGATGCGATGAAATCACTTCAGGAAGGAAATTATGACAGAGCAAAGCAGCTTTGTTTAATGAATCCAACCAATTCCTACCTTGCAGCGATCTCCTGTATCAGCTCCGCTTACCGCTCCCCCACTGTTGCAGATAGTGTTTTGCGAGATGCAGCAAGACATACAGCTGCTGTTGCAGCAAGAAAATGTGAACAGCGAATTAGTTCAGCATTTTCAGCAATTTTGGCTGGCTAAGGAGCCACAGACGCTTCCGACAAACACATACAGAATTTAGAAGTATTGCACAACCCGTATGTGAGCTAACGTTAGCTCACATAAAGATTCAACTTGCAAAGTTTTCGTAAATCGAAAAGCCTTAGCGCAATGCAGCCATAGCCTGTCCCAAGCCAGGTTAGAAAATGCAGAGGGAGCTTATGAGAAAGCGATCGCTAACTTTCCACGGCAAGCGGTCGCTCTCTAAACGTAATTTACTACTACAAGCCATGATACCAAACAATTCCTGGCAAGGCACACCCCTTGCACCGGATCAGCTTTTTAGTGCCGGTTTTCGGGACGGCATGAATGGTCGTGCCCCTCATCCGCAGTTCCAGGACAACACCCACTACCTCAAAGGTTATGGGGAGGGGTGCCGATCCACTACCGAAAACCCAGAACTGACTGCCTTTTGTCGAATTTCTGACCTCACGACTGCCCTACATTCTGTTCACCGTTGGGAACAGGATCGAGAACGACTGGGCTTTGGCAAAGTTGCTTTGGGCTATCGCGATCGCTACTGGATAATCTTGGTCACGAAAGATCTGCACGATAAAGTTCTGCCCTTCTAAATCAATTTGATTACAGGCGATCGCCCTTCCCAGTCGGAGAGAGGCGATCGCTCCCTTGTTGTTTGTTCTCTTTTGGAAGCCCACCGCTGTCGTGGGTCAGCTTTCCTATGCAAAAATTCACTGCCTTTCCCCGTCCGGCTTTTCCACCATCACACTCTGAACTGGAAGAAGTTCTGGGAAATTCTGTTGTCCTCGATCTTGATCAATTCCCAGAACTCCAATGGATCTCTCGTTACCTCGTTGCTCTGCACCAGCTCCAGGCTGAACGCGATCGTCTCAGTCAGGACATTCGGGCGATCGAGCAGGAGGGGGAGGTGTACCACGACCAGTGGATCGAACCCTATACGAAAACCAAAAACGGCAAACAGTACACCTACCACCAATTGCGCTGGCTCACGGGCGAGTATAAAAAATCGGGTCAGCCCAAGGTCAAAACCAAGCACCTCTCTCATCAGCAGGTGGGCGAAGTCCGGGCAGCGATCGAGCGGGGGCAGCAGGTGAAAGCCCTCCAGGAGCAGCAATCGCTAATTGACGCACAGATAGTTCGTTTCAGGCAGCTTGTGAGGGGTACAGGAAGACAGATGAAACGGTTGAGTCATTCTTCTCGTGCAGGGAGGGGGTGAACATGAGTCATAAAACTTTGGAAGCAAACTCTATTCCTATTCCACCCCAACTGGCAGGATTGCTGAAACAAACGCTGGGGAAATCTGGAACAGGCTTTGATGAGAGTGCTTTCTTGCAGCAGTTGCACTACTGGACGACCAATTCAGCCGTGTCTGGTTGGATCGTCGATGGAAGCAAATGGATCTACAACTCGCTCAAGTCCTGGCAGGAGCAGTTTCCCTGGATGACCCAGTATGGATTGAGGAAGGCGATCGCTAATCTGAAAAAGCTTGGATTAATCCAAACTGCCCAGCATTGGATTACTTCTTATAGGCGCGTTATGTTCTATCGCATTGATTACGATCGGTTGTCAGCTTTTGCTGGAGCCGTATGTGATGTATTCGCATCTCGATATGCGAACAGTGATCCGATCGATATGTTGAATGATCGCACGACAGAGACAGAGAATCCTTCAGATAATTCTTCAGAACAACAAACGGTTGTTGTTTCTCAAGTGAATGAGGAAGACGCTGGATCTGCTGAGGCTGGAGAAGCGGCAGGTTGTGAGCAGGTTTCCAGTGTGGAGGCAGGCAGCGCAATAGAGGGAACTCTTTCCCCAGCCAGTTCTGGGAAAGTTGCTGAAATTCAATCCAAAGAATTCCCAGAACTTATGGAGCAGGCGGCTGAGGTGATTGGGCATCCTTCAAACGCTCCTTTACCTGCGGCTCTCAAGGAGGCGATCGAGCGGTTTCCGGATCGGGTGAAGCCTGCAATTGCCTATCTGCGCCACCAGCAGCAGAAGCGACAGATCAAGAATCCAGTGGGGTACTTGTATGAGGCGATCGTCCAGGGGTGGGAACTGAACATGGATGAAGCTTCAGAAGCTGGAGTTCCTGCTGGTTTTAGCCAATGGTTCGATCGAGCAAGGGTGCAGGGGTTAGTTATTGCAGCAACGATGATCGAGAGGGTGCATCATACACTGCATATTCAACAAGGTTGGATACCCACAATGGAAGCTATGCGAAAATACTCAATAGCTACTGCCAACCACTAATGAGCACCCACGTTTAGGAGAATTTAGAACAT
Organism: Cyanobacteria bacterium FACHB-502; assembly: GCA_014695325.1. Taxonomy (GTDB): domain Bacteria; phylum Cyanobacteriota; class Cyanobacteriia; order Elainellales; family Elainellaceae; genus Leptolyngbya_A. Next base: position 13,919 of record JACJNZ010000053.1, read on the forward strand.
TTTCAGGTTTATACTTTAGGGTATAAGCTTACACTTGATAAATAGATTGTATCAGTCCCAATAGAAGATAAAATAATGAGCACAACTCCTAGCAAGTTTGAAATTACAGCCGAATACGTTCAAAACGCAGTAGATGTCATTCTCAAGACATTGGATGAGCCTCAGACAGCGCAACAGAAGCAAGCATTGCAGGCATTCCGGGATGGAGACTCAATTTTGATCAAGCGGCTGTCGATCGCAAATTTGCAGGACAACTACATCAAGTGCTTAGGCTATCTGATTTCTGCTCCTAAGCTCACTCCTCAAACAGACACGATTCTAGCTGAGTCAGCCCGTGCTGCTGCTGATCATGTTCGAGATGTAACCTTAAGCAATTTGAGCAATGCAATTTTAGAAGATGAAATGACGATTGGCGATGATTAAAGCTTAGTCTTAGCGAGAAACGTCTAAATGCGAGGAGCGGAAATCATGTTGAATTTGAGTTTCGCAAGCGGGATTCGGGTTTTTATCAAAAGGCTTTTACCCTTTCAGTGCTCTATGCCAATTGGTTTATTTTTTGTTGTCCCATTGCCAACCCTGACACGATTGCTCCCCGACCCCCATCAGCCCCTGACTTACCACGCTACACCCCAAGGAGCAATGCTTTGATGGACTTGCCTTCAGAACGCCACTAAGCTTTTCAGCCGCCGATCGTCGTCGAGGAGACTCCGGGCGATCGCCCCTTCCTATCCTCACAAGACGGGTCTGGGAAAAGTGACAGGATGCGAGCAGCAGCTCAACGGTGTCTGGTTGCCTATTAACCCACCACTTGACCCGTCAGGAGATGACCAATTCGCTACTCTTCCTTCAAGGCATAAAGTGGGTGGAGACGATGGTTACGTTGTTTGAGCAGGTCAAGGTTAATCAAGGTGCTAAGGAGATTCATTTCCTGGCAATACCTCCAGGGTTACTTTGATAGGTCTCTGATATACAGATTGAAGAGCTTTCTCAATTCTGGAAAGGGTATGTCAACTGAATTGTGTCAAGGGTTAAAACTCAGCTTGGAAAGCGATCACCAAACTCAATAGCGAAGCGATTGAGGGCAGGTTTCCAATTTTGAATGGGCATCGTCCACTTTTTGGCAATATTCCCAATTGCGAGATAGATAACTTTGAGGGCAGATTCATCGGTTGGAAAAGCACGGTGGTTTTTAATCACCTTTCTGAGGGTCATATTCATCGATTCAATGGCATTCGTGGTGTAGATGGCTTTACGAATCTCAGGCGGGAAAGCAAAGAAGGGAACGATCCGCTGCCAATGATTGAGCCAGGACCTGCTAATGGTCGGATACTGCTTGTCCCACTTGTCGGCAAACTCGACCAAGCGCTGCTCTGCCTGAATTTCTGTGCTTGCCGTGTAGATTAGCTTGAGGTCAGCCGCGACCGCTTTACGGTCTTAGTAGGACACGTAGTTAAGCGAATTTCGAACCATATGGACAATGCACAACTGCACACTCGTTTTAGGAAAGACCGCTTCAATGGCATCAGGAAAGCCGGTGAGTCCATCACAGCAGGCGATGAAGATGTCTTTAAGTCCTCTATTTTGAAGTTCTGTTAGCACCTGCAACCAAAATTTGGCGGACTCGTTCTGGGTCATCCACATGCCCAGGAGTTCTTTGGTGCCCGACAAGTTCACCCCAAGTGCCAAGTGGATTGCTTTGTTGATGACCCGTCCGTCTTGTCTGACTTTGACCACCAGGGCATCAAAATAGACAATGGGATAAACCGGGTCAAGGGCGCGGTTTTGCCAAATTTTACGCTCTGCTTCAACTGCCTCGGTGACGTTAGAGATCAGTCCTGCTGAAACCTCGACCCCATACAGCTCTTGCAGTTGAGCCTGGATATCACGGGTACTCATGCCCCTGGCGTAGAGTGACAAGATCTTGTCGTCAGCGCCCAGTCCTGCAGGAGGGTTTCCCTCCGTAGGGAACTGGGTAAGACAAGCCGTCAAAGCGGCTCTGTCCCTTCTTGACGATCTGGGGTTCAAACTCACTGTTGCGGTCACGGGGAATACTGATTTGGGCTTCCCCAAACTCACCTTTAATGGTCTTCTTGCTGTGCCCATTGCGGCGGTTACGAGTTGGCTTGGCTTCGCTTTCAGGTTCCGCCTGTTGCTCCTCTAGATGCGTTTTCATTTCCGCATTCAAGCAGCGTTCCACTAAAGCAGCTGTCAGCTGTTTAAGAATCCCTCCGTCCCCCAGCAGGTCTTCAGGATT
>JACJNZ010000054.1 GCA_014695325.1 Cyanobacteria bacterium FACHB-502
ACCGCATCAACTGCTTTGCGCCGCAGGTCATCACTGTAGGGGGAAGGCATCGGCACTCCTAGACGCTTGTTTCTCGCTAGCTTAGCGTTCTCACCTGATCTCGTAAAGCTATAGTGGGCGGAATTGCTTTTACCCGCCATCGCGATGCTCCCGCATTTAATGCAGACGATCTAGCAGATTTGAGTGCGCTATGTCTTCATCTCTCGACACGGCTTGCAGAACTGCGTTCAAAACCTATTATTTCCGAACTGGCTAGCAGTAATGCAACGTCTTCTGTGAAGGATCGTCTGACTCTACGGGAAATGCAAATTGCCGAATTAGTTGCTCAAGGACTTACCAATGCTCAGATTGGTGCAGCCCTATGGATTACTGAACACACGGTGAAGCAAGCATTGAAGCGAATGTTTCGCAAACTAGAGATTTCATCACGTGCGGAACTGGTGGCACGAATTGCAAAATTCAGTAATAAACTTGCAGCATCCTGAGTAGTGGTTAATCTTTGACGTAATTGAGTGTTTATCTAAAAAGATTAGGTTCTACAACTTGCGGAAAACTCTCAAAGTTGCGCCGTACCCAATCCATTCCGACCTCGTTGTTCAATCTGATTCGTTGAGGCGTATTGGGATAGATCCGGCTGAGAATTCTGGCATCCTGTTCTACAACGACATCAATCAACTTCAGTAAGTTTCTCTTTAGTAAATGAGCAATTGGGGAGCGTGCCTGCATATACATCAGCACAAACACACGCGATCGCTCTACCGATTCAGGCAAATAAAAGTGGCATTCCTTCAAACTCAAAAGTTGATTGTCGCCATGCATCACACCCATGAACGGAAAGTAATTCTCTAGATGCGCTTCTAAAACCTTGGGTAATGCGAGTTGAGCTGGATTTTTGAGGATTTCACGCCAGGTCGCTTGTTTCCTGGGTTGCGCCAGATAAGCGTGAGAATGTAAACCCTGATCAATAAACTGCTTGACCTGCACTTCCTCAATCTCAAATAACTCCCGGTGGGTACCATTCTGGTGATTGTAGTCATGCATATTTAGCAACAAACTCAGAATATCCGTCGGTATGCTGCGCTCACCTGTTACGCCAATAAACTCATACTCAGTTGCAATCGTGTTCATTAAATCTGGAATTGGGATCTTCGGCTCATAACCCCCATAAGTCCAGATCAAATCCCCTTGAATTACCAATTCAAGCGGTGACAGCAAAGATTTTGTTTGTTTATTAGAGCCCGGTAATACCGTGCAACCCTTACGATCGAACTCTAGGGCATGAAACGGACAGGCAATGGCACTACTGCCATCGGATTGAGTGATGCACCACCCCTCTGAAAGCATTGCTCCCATGTGAGGGCAGGCGTTGGGGAGGGCAGTAATTGTGCCCTGAGAATCTTGCCAGAGGACATAATCTTGCCCCAACAAGGAAAACTTCCGAGGTTGATTCAGCTTCAGCATAGAACGATGCGCCAACAGCCACGGAGAACCTTGTAATTGCTCCATAATCGTCAACCCTTAACTTACTAATTAATTAGTAAGTCTATCAAAAGCTCATCTGAGCGTCAATTTGGCAATGCCTAGTCTTTGCTAAGATGGCTTTGAACCGATAGTCATGAATTAAGGCTGTGAATCGAGCAGGAAAGCGAACAGCAAAATCAGTGCGTCCAGTGCGAGATGCTGAGGCAACACAGCAGCAAATTCTAGATGCTGCCGAACAAGAGTTTGCCCATCACGGCTTGAAAGGCGCACGGATGAGTGCGATCGCCCAAGCTGCTCAGGTCACATCTGCAACCTTGCACTATTACTTTGAGAACAAAGAGAATCTGTACAAAGCAGTTCTCCAGCGTCCTGTAGACGAAGTTCAAGAAATCCTGGCGCAACAAAAGTTTGATGCACTGTCTCCCGAAGAGGCGCTGAAGCAAATCATTCGCATTGCGATCGCCAACGAAGCAGCAAATCCTCAGCGACAAATGCTATGGTTTCAGGAATCGAGCCAAAATCAGGGGGCGTACTTTAAGGAGTGTAATGTGCTAACCCTGCACGGGTATCTCTTGAACGTGTTAGAGCGCGGTACTGCAGAAGGTTACTTCCGTCCGCTCAAGCCATTCTTGGCATTAACCCACATCTTAAGCGTTTGCTGGTTTTATTTCACAGTTCATGAAAATTGGAAGCATCTCACGCCAGACCTTGATCGCCTCAGTCCAGAGATGGTCGAAGAACACACTGAAGAAGCGATCGCATTTATTTTGGCAGCTATTCAGCGAAGGGATTAGGTTATCGAAGAACTAGCTCTAAAGAACGACGCACATAAGCCTCCCAGAACTCAGGTGTTGGCTGGAAAATCATGGCATACAGCATGATGCCGCTCATCGTATCGAAAACCAGACCTGGACCTAAATCAGGTTCAATCTCAGAAGCGGGTGTTCTAATCGTGCCTGCTATTGGCTCTAAACTCAGGAATGCCTCATCTCAAATAATCTCAAACAGTGCGCTCTAAATGTTGTTCTCGGCGGTACAGGAAGAAGGGAAGAGAACAGGAAAGCCCAACGCCGAAGGTCAATCCAATATACAGAATGATCCAGGCGCGTGATATGTTTAACCGCTTCAATTCAATCCATACAAAGCAGAAGAAGGCGATCGCAGAAATCAATAAATCCGTTGTTAACCCTGCTGCAATGTTATTCGCAAACGCTTGTTGCAGGAAAAATGAGGGAGAAAGCAATGCTGACGGATCTTGCAGGAGCCAGAACCAGGGTTCAATTGAACCGGCAATGGTCAGTATCAGATACAAAACTTTGATACTGCTGAACGTGCGCGTCATTGGGAGGTTTGTTGTCTTCAACATGATGTTTATCCTTAATCGGTGTGCTTTCATGATGGAATAGGGAAATAATCAAAGCAATTACCTGCCAGGTAATCAAACTCATCTTTTGCAAACTTTGTGATGCAACAGCGCACCAATGCCTCAAATCCGACCCTCGACTCGTTTGGACTGCTTCTGAAGCAATGGCGTAGCCAGCGAGGATTTAGCCAGCTTGATTTAGCTGTGACCAGCCAGGTCTCCCAACGCCATATTAGTTTTCTTGAATCGGGACGAGCCAAACCCAGCCGAGAGATGGTGTTGCAACTGGCGGAGGTGCTGGAGATTCCGTTGAGACAGCAAAACTTGATGCTGACTGCCGCAGGATTTACACCCATTCACGCCGAGACTGATCTATCGGCTCCTGAAATGGCTTCTATCCGTAAAGCGATCGACTTTATGCTGCGACAACAGGAACCGTACCCAGCGATTGTGGTCGATCGCTACTGGAATCTACTGCTGACCAACCATGCTGCCAATCGACTACTGAATGCTTTCATTGCCCCAGAAGAACTGCAAGCCCACTTCTACCGGGATGGAAAAGTTAACCTGATGCGGGCGATGTTTCATCCTCAAGGGTTCCGTCCATTTGTCATTAACTGGGACGATTTTTCAGTGCATTTGCTACAGCGCCTGCACCGAGAGGCAATTGCTGAGGGAGAAAGTGAACAATCTAAAACATTACTGAACGAATTAATGAGTTATCCGGGCATTGCTGAGGTTTGGCAGCCTTTCACTCGAACAACTCAAAATGCCATGCTGCTGACTGTTCATCTCAAACGAGGGAATCTAGAATTAGAGTTTTTTTCAACGATCGCCACCCTCGGCACCCCCTACGACATTACCCTGCAAGAACTGAGGATTGAGTGTTTGTTTCCAGCCAATGACAGTACGGAACATCACTGGAAACAACTCCTGAAATCTTAGGAGTCTCAGGACTGTTGAGGACGGATGCTTTGCCTGGTCTTACTCTAGAATAGACACAGCTTGAGTTGTAGACCCAATTATGCAACCTGAACACAACCAACCCAACCTTCAAACCTGGCGGAGTAGAGCTACTCAATTTTTATTGGGTTCGCTCCTGGGATCTTTCTTGATCCTAGTTCCTCTCTCCTATTTCATGTACTTTACACCGGAAGCCGTTCACTTCATTCATTACATGGGTTCGGCCATGTTTGTGTTGCTGTGTGGAATATTCTCCACAGCGTTTGGAAATCGGTTTTTGCAAATTCTTACTAAACTGCTCGAATCAATGCCTACCAGTTGAAAGAATTGCAGCCCTAAGACCACTCAAACCTGTTGGTATCCGTCAGTCTGAGCTTCTAGCGTTGCGGCGCTCGGGAAAGCTTTTGATGGTTCATCAATTGCCAGAACCGCCAAGTGAATAGCCCTGCGACAACGGCGATCGCCACCGATTGCCCAATCCACAAGCCTACACTTCCCATCTGCAACTGAAAGCCTAATACATAGCCCACTGATAAACCAATTCCCCAGTATCCCAACACATTCAGCAACATTGGAATTTGCGTGTCCTGTAGTCCCTGAAGAGAGCCATAAACTGCTTTTTGAAAGCCGTCGAGAACTTGTGCGATCGCTGCAATCATCAATAGCGGAAGTGCAAGCGCAACAATGTTTGCATTCACTGGATTGGTAATGTCGATGTAAAGACCAATAATAAATTTAGGAAAGAAGAGAAATGCACTTGATACAGCAATCATAAAGATTGTAGTGACGCTCATACTCACCAATGCTGCTTGTTGAATGCCTGTGCAATCGCGTCGTCCTAACCACTGCCCAACTCGTACCGTTGTTGCATAAGAGATACCTAAGGGAACCATAAACACAACAACGATCGTTTGAAATACTATCTGGTGGGCAGCTAACACTTCAATACCTAACAATCCTATCCAGAAGGTAATCACCATAAAAAAGCCTGTTTCAAGTCCAGAGAACAACCCGATCGGTACACCCACCCAGGCTAGCTCCTTCAGGATGTAGGGTTTGACCCGATGCAGTTCTTGAAAAATGCGGTAGTGCTTTAAATTCTCGTTTGTTGAAATATACAGGGCTAAAGCCAGGAACATTCCCCACAGCGTAATTACGCTGGCTAACGCTAATCCTGCGATTCCCATCTTGGGAAAGCCGAATTTACCAAAGCCGAGAATATAATTCCAGACGATGTTGAAGGCGGTTCCTGATACAACAATGAGCATAATCGGACGGGCTTGAGACAAGGCTGAAACAGTTGCCCGCAGTGCCGCAAAACCGATGGCTGGAAACAATCCCCACAGCATAATATCCAAATAAATATTGGCAAGCTGAACAGTAGTTTCGGTTTGTCCTGTACGGCTCAAAAGGATATCCAGATGTCCGGTGAACAGCATCGTGGGAATCGCCACCAATACGGACAACCACAATCCCTGACGCGCAATTTGCTCAACGCGCGTTTTTTGCCCCGCTCCAAATGCTTCCGCAATCAGTGGACTGACTCCCATCGCAACACCACTCGCAGTCATCATGATGCAAAGAAATGTAATGGCTGCCAGCCCTCCAGCCGCTAAGACATCGGCTCCCATTCTCCCCATCATGACGGTATCAGCAAAGCCGGTCGCAGATTGAGCAACTTGAGCACTGGCAAGGGGAACCGCTAACTTAAAAAACTCGCGTACTTCAACTAGAAGATCGTTCTTTTGGATTTTGATAACTGTCATAATGAAATCTCCCCACTTCTCTAATCACTAAATTGCAGCCGATCGCGCCTCATCAACTTTCAACGTCGTTCCTGAAATGAATTTGGCATCATCTGAAATGAGAAATGCAACAGTTTTTGCCAGTTCCGCATAGGTTGCCGGACGACCCCACATCAAATCACTGGGAACATCCCATCCCGCTAATTCCTCCAGGCTATCTACCACAAAGTAAGGGGCAACACAATTCATGCGGATATGGTCGCCCCGGTAGCGTTGAGCATACAGCTTGGTAAATCCTTCCATTGCCGCTCGCAGTGTGCCGCTAAATGGTGTTCCAATGGAGGGTTCTTGAGAGTCACAGGCAGAAATATTAACGATCGCACCACCGCCTTGCTGACGCATTGGCTCTGTCACCAGACGAGCTAATCGCACCACGCTCAAAAACAACATCTCAAAGTTCTCCAACCACAGATCATCAGAAATCTCTAACAAGTCAGGTCGGGGTGGATCACCAAAGCTGTTCACTACTGCATCAATTCGCCCAAACTGGTTCAGCGTTGTTTGTACTAAATTTTCCAAATCCTGAGCGTTGGATAGAGAACCCTGAACAGCAATCCCACCTAATTCTTGTGCTAAATCCAGGATGCTAGGGGATCGCGCAAACAACGAGACAGCATACCCTTGAGCGGCTAATTCTCGCGCACAACCTGCCCCAATGCCACGACTTGCTGCGGTGACAATGACAACTTGCTTGGAACTCATTGCTTTATCCTTTGTTACACTTTCATCAAAATATCCTTTGCCTCACTAGAAGAAAAAGCAGTATTTTGGCAAAACATTTGTGCTTGACCGGAATAAATGCTGAATGTTCTCAATCAACTTCCCGAACTGATCGCCTTTGTCGAAAGCGTAGAGTGCAATAGCTTCAGTGCGGCTGCCCAATCGCTCGACACCACTCCCTCCGCCATCAGCAAGCGAGTTGCCAAGTTAGAAGACCGATTAGGGGTAAGACTGCTGCACCGTACAACGCGATCGCTTAGCTTAACCGCAGAGGGAGCGGCTTATTACGAACGGGTGTCCCGCTTACTGAGAGAACTCGACGAAGCCCATGATCTGGTCATTTCCAAAGGCAAGCCACGCGGCAAGCTGACCGTCAGTACATCGTTGGATTTTGGGCAGTGGTTGCTCATGCAATCGATTCCAGAATTTTTAGCCCAATATCCAGAGATCCAGATTGACTTACGGTTGAGCGATCGCAGGCTTAGGTATCACTCGCTTACTTGGTTTTCAAGTGAAACAAGAAGTTGATCAAGAGCAACTAATTCTGCTGTTTCCCAATCAATCATTTCCTGGTCTTGCAGTTCATGCGCTGTTTACTCATCAGCGTAATCTGTCGCCACGAGTTCGAGTTTTCCTTGAGTTTCTGAATGGTTATTGCAGACAGTTTTTGGGAGAGATGGAGAAGAACTTGAAGAAGATGGCATGAAGAAGATAGAACCAATCAGAAATAGAACGCCCTCCGATAAGTGCAGCAGAGACATAAATGAAAAATGTTGAGCAGCCTCAAACATTGAATCAATGAGAAACAGGCTAGAACCAATCAAAAATAGCCAACTTGCAATTAAGATTCGCTTTTCCACGCTACTTCTCCTGATTGCCTTGGATAACACCTTGTTAAAAAATCGATTACAATGACACATTAAGGGAATCTACAAGCCCTGGAATACTTGAATTTTGCCCGTTTGTCAAAATCTTGCTGTCAGTTTTGGAATGACTCAAAACTCTTATGGCAAAAGCATCCCAGGTTAGTAGCACCTCTCTACCTAAATCAGACATTCCCATCCCGGTGATGTCTAGTGAATCGCTTGGCTGGCAACCCCTGCTGGTTGAGGAATTTCAGCAACCGCCTGGGGGAACCGATTTACCAGAAGCCTGGGTTGGGCATTCCATCGCGCTTTGTTTGGCTCCTCGTCCCCATCGCATTCATCAAATGGTGGGCGATCGCTGTTACACTGGACTCTACTCTAAAGGCGATATCTCCATTACTCCGGCAGACATCCCTGCATCCTACCGTGCCGAAGGGGATGATCACTATCTCCACGTCCTAATGCCTGCCCAGTTTCTGCAATCCGTTGCCCAGGAAGCAGCAGTTAACCCTGATCGCCTGGAACTGGTGACAGAATTTCGGGTGCGCGATCCTCAATTAGAGCAAATTCTGCTGCTGCTAAAAGCAGAACTCTACAAAGGAGGTGGTGGAATTGGGCGGCTCTATGCTGAATCGTTAGCTAATGTGCTAGCAGCTCACTTGTTGCGGGAGTATTCCAGCGATCAACCTCGTGTCACACAGTACGAGGGAGGATTGGGCGATCGCAAACTTCTACAAGTCTCAGAATACATTCATGCCCATCTGGACCAAGACATCAAATTAGTTCATCTTGCCGATGTTGCGTCGGTGAGTCAGTTTCATTTCAGCCGTTTATTCAAGCAGTCTACAGGAATCTCTCCACACCAATATTTGCTGCAACAGCGAGTGGAGCGAGCCAAGCAGCTGTTAAAAACATCGCAATTGGCGATCGCAGAAGTTGCGCTTCAGTGTGGATTTAATAGCCAGAGCCACTTGGGTAAGGCGTTTCGAGAAGCAACCGGCATGACTCCTGGTAATTACCGTAAGTACTAAATTAAGAGCGTTATTGCCAGCTAACTGAGGTAAGAACTGCTAAAAAATATAGTTGGTCATTCTAGGATTTTGGGTTTGATACAAAACTATTCAGCATAGGTTGGTGTGTTGTAATTCGCTTCAACAATTTCAAAACCTGCTCGCGTTAGTATTCCCTCGATGATCCATCCATAAGTACTATGCTCTTCACGTACATGTATCTCAAAGTCTTTGGTTGCCCACCCTTCGCCGTCTGATTTGGCAACCTGTTTGATTCAGTTATTGATTGACGATTCATAATCTGCGGGTGCAAATGGGAGGATGACATCTCGCAAATAAAACTTACCGTTCGGCTTCAGCATCGTGGCAATTCTCAAAAAAGCCGTCATCTTCCAAAAATCGGGCAGAATGTGAAGTGCATTTTTGGTGACGACGAAATCGGCTAATTGATCTGGATGCTTGCAGCTCAAAAAGCCTGCTTGATGAAACTTGATCGTGGTAACGCCTGCTTATTGGGCTTTGTTTTGAGCATAAGTGAGCATCGCTTTCGAGATATCAACCGCATGAACAGAAGCTCCTGTAAGCGCAGATTGAATGGCAAAGTTACCTGTACCCGCACCTAAATCGATAACTGTATGTTCTGCAGCAATTCCTAATCGTGATGAATGAACGATTGTAGTGCCCTTTCTGCATTCTCTCTGGGAATTGAAACGCCTCGACTTGGCAAAAAGCGAGTTACTTCAGGATCAGCCCAGATGGATACAAGCGCCTCCAAATCTAAGAATTGAAGTGGACGCATCGTAAAACCGTCAATTTGTAAGACGGTTGGATCAGCAGGATTGCTCATTGCCATATTCCAAACATCAATCACACCTTAACACTGCTGCCTCAATCCATCGCTTAGGCAGGAGTTGTCAGGCACAGCAGGTTTTCAACAATGTTAAGCTAGCTGTTAAACCGATGTTGTCAAGTACTACTTGACAAGTTGTTTCTTAGGGATGTAAAGTAATACTTGACAGCAAATAGGCGAAAGGATGAAGAATCGGCTGAAAGAGCTTCGACAATTACGCCAATGGTCACAAGCCGACCTCGCCAGAGAACTAGAAGTAAGCCGTCAAGCGGTCAACGGGTTTGAATCGGGTAAGTTCGACCCAAGCTTGGATATGGCGTTCAAAATTGCCAGTTTGTTTCAGGTCTCGATCGAAGACGTTTTCATCTTTGAGGCAAAGAATTCAATGCAAACATTATTTGAACGAGTCAAAAATTTCTTCGGTTTTGAGTTTGGGTTTGAGCGGTTCACAGAACAGGCAATTCATGCTATCACCTTCGCTCGAAACGAAGCCCTACGGTTGCAACAGTCAGCACAGGGCACAACTTCGCAGGAACCGCAGGTTGAACCAGAACATTTGCTAGCTGGCTTATTGGCTGATCCAGCAGCAACGTCTGCTCAATTACTGCAAGCGAATGGTGCAACACTGAGAGCCATAACTGATGAGCATAGTTTTGAACGAGGTGAGAATCTCAAATTGAGTTCACAAAGCAAGTTTGTCCTGGAGCTTGCTTTACAGGTCGTTCGGCTTCAGGGCAAGAAGTCGATTGGCACAGAACATCTTTTATGGGGTTTGATGCGGCTAGCTGATACCGATAAGACCATTCAGACTGATTTGTTTCACCGTTACGGAATCAATCTTGAAGCTTTGAATCATCAACTCATAGAAGTCATTTGAGATGGGTACAAATGATATGAGCGCAGAGTGCGATCGATCCTTGTATTTGAGTGATTCATTCACTCAGGCATACCAGCGTTGCCTCCAGGAAGGATTTTCTCAGGGAGGAGGTTACGTCCGCGATTCAGTGAATGCGATGAGTGCGTGGTCGTTTGCGTTGGAGAATATCACGATTCCTGTAGACCTCTGGTATGACGGTTTAGATACCAGTCCTGTTCACTCCCCCGATTTTAGCGTAACCCTCGCTGCTCACTTGCCACGGCTACCCATATCCTTGATCCTAATGAGGGAGGCTCCATTCTGTGGACGCGATCGCACGATATTCTATCAAAGCTGAAATCCCCTGTGTCAGTATGAATAGCATGATCATTGATGTTGTCGCCTGGATTTGCATCAGGGATAGACAGGTTTTATGTGCCCGGACAACGGGTAACGATGTGTTCTATCTGCCTGGTGGAAAACGGGAGAAGGGTGAGTCTGACTGGGAGGCATTGCGCCGAGAGGTTCAGGAAGAACTTAATGTCAGCCTGATCGCTGAAACCTTAACAGAAGTAATGGTCGTGCAGGAGGTTGCTCATGGCTACACAGAACCAACTCAGGTGACGATGCGCTGCTTTGGGGCAGACTACAGGGGTGAAATCATGGCAGATTCTGAAATTGAAGCGATCGCGTGGCTGAGGTACATAGATTTAGACCAATGTGCTCCAGCTACGCAACGGGTACTGGAGTATTTGTATAAGCAGCAATGGATTGATTAGGCGCGATTACCCCGTAGGGGGAACTGCTTCGCATCGCTTACAAGCGGTAGCTACTCAACATCATCCGCCGTTTCGACCAGCACCAACTCTACGTTTGGATAACGGTTTATCGCTTCCACCAACCAGTCAAAAACCGTGGGTCCCTTTTCTCTCAGGGCTGCTCGTAGTGCCCAGGCGGTTTTAATTAACGCAGTAGGAGGACAATCCCGTAACTGTTGCAGCAGTTGGCGAACAGTCTCGTCATAACCTAAAGCTGCTCTCGCATAGTCTACTTCTCGCCATACTAATCGGAATGAATCAGGTAAGCATCCATAATCACCTCGAAGTACAGCATGGAAACCATCGAGGTTCTTATCCCAGGGTTGTCCTGCCAGCAAAATCTGTTCCACTTGGTTGTAGAATGCCTCCAGTGTGGTGGTGCGACGACCATCAAGAATATACTCTGGTTTTAACTCATTGACTGTATGCAATAACCAGCCTTTCTTCCTCAACTCAAATGTTTGCTCTAGACAAAGTTCATTCTTGAATACAACCTCCTCAGAGCTTACTAAGTTCATTCCTAATCGTGTCAGAAGATTAATTGATGGATGATTGCGGCTATCTGTGATGCCAATGACTTTCGTAATATTTCCAGGTTCGAATAATGAGCAAAGCAATGCTTGAATCGCTTCTTTTGCATAGCCATTACCTTGTTCTTCTCGATGTAGCGTAAAACCAATTTCTACTGTTGTTGTATCGTGCTCACTTACCTGTATCCCAATATCACCAATCAGTAGATTGGATTGCTGGAGAGCGATCGCAATTTGAAACCATTCCCCTGGAATTCCAATTGGAACTGTACTCATTTCATTGATGAAAGCGATCGCCTCATTCTCTAATAGCATTGACCAACTTTGGAAGCGGGCAACCTCAGGGTCATGCCGGTAGGCAAGGAAGCGATCGAGATCAGTCTCAGTAAAGCGCCGAAGCGTCAGTCGTTCAGTTTGTTGGGGAAGAAAGTGTTCTGGAAATGACATCGCTCTTCAGCATCCTGATGACTACGAGTAAACCACACGAAACCGCTCGCAAACCAGCAGCATTTGAGGAGTGGGCTGCTTACCGATTTGAGGTAATCCCCGTGAAAAATACCTCCAATGTTCCTCTCTCCAGGATTCCAGGGAACGGTCATCCTCACCCTCTTCATAGGCAAACTGTGCGTCCACCTCATTAAATGCTCGGAGTGTTACTTCTGTCGTTTCAATAATGCAAAGAGGGCGATCGCTTCCATCCAGCACAATTGTTTTAGAACCTATTTTAGGGGGTTCGCTACTCTCTGCTTCCCATTCCCATACGGTTGAACACGCTGCCATTTTAACTCCTTTGAGAATTAAACTTTGAATTGTTGTAACGCGATCGTTCGATAAGATTCTTCGTTAAACCCCATTACCATTTGTACTGCGAGAGCAGGCTCCTTGGCATTTAAAGCTTCTTCAACCATTTGCCAGAGGAGTTCCCGTTGCTCGAAGCGATTGGGCATTGTTTCTACAGCCTCGCGCGAAAATTGTGCGGCTTGGTTAGCGCGGCTCGTTTCCCCCTGAAAGGCATAGGCTTGAGCAATGAGGAACCAGTTATAAGCCTTCAAGTTAGGAGACTGAAGATCAGCGTTGATTTGCCCCGCCTGTAGCAACTGTGAGATAGATGGATTTTGGACTCCCGAAAGCACGAAATAAAAACGAACTGCATCATTCAAGGCTTGTTCTCGCTGGCTATCATTAGGAATCGTTTCCGCAATTTGCTGAAGTCGAATGACAACGGCTTGTGCCTGAGCGTTTTGACCTGTGGCATGATAGTTCACCACCATTTGAGCCAGCGTGGAAATGTATCCAGCTTGGTGGGGCTGATTCTGGATAATCTGGAGGGCATAGGCTGGGTCAGAAGATGCTGCTGCAACTGCAATGCGTCCAATCATCCAATCCTGTTGAGCAGGTTCCAGGCTTTGTGCTAGGGTCAAGGCGGCTTCTGCAGTTTCCTGCATTTGCGGTTCCGCGCCTATAGTTGCATAGGCTTTGACGATCGCCTCCATTCCTCTAAGCTGCTGCAATGGTTCTGTAGCGGTGCTGTTAACTGTCCTTAAACCCGACAGCATTTGCATCGCTTCTTCCTCATCCCCCGCAAGGAAAAACATTTGAGCCACTTCAGCCATCGGCACTACTGTCCAGAAGGGGAAAGATGACGACCGCTCACTTCCAGGAAATTGACTGATCAGATTAAACGCGCCTTCTGCCGCTGCTTGTGCCTCCTCACGCTGTTGCAGTTGGGCATATAATCGGGCAATCGTTCCCAGATACCGCACCTGTTCTCGCACCGAATCTTGATTCTGAACCTCTAGAGTTTTAGCTGATTCAAGCGCCTCATTTAACACTGCCCTGGCTCGATCGGATTCATTGAACGCCAGATAATCCTGAGCAATCTCTAGCAACAATCCTGCGTTAGAAACGGTGACGTAGGTATTGCGATCGTAAAAGATAGTCATTTTATCCACAGTGCGAGCTACAGCCAAAGCTTGATCTAGCATGGCGATCGCATCTTGAGGTTGATTAACCTGCCGGTACTGTTGAGCGATCGTTTGCAGTGCATTGACGCGAGCCTGTTCCTGAAGGACATTTGCAGCTTGCATTGCCCGATCGTACTGTTTTGCTTTCGCCGCTTGCTGAACGATCTGTTGCAGGGCTTCTACTTTCAGGTCAGGCATATCGCCAAAGGGTTGCAGGATTCCATCTGGCACCTGTTGCGTAAGAGCGATCGCTTCGTTATACCGTCCAACATCGGAGTAGACGCGGGCGATGATGACTTTGGCATGAGCCTGTTCATACCCGGTGAAGCTGTTGGTAAGAGCTAGAGCGCGATCGAAGGCTCCGACCTGGGCGAAGTGACCTGCCCACTGAGCGAAGACCTGCGATGGCTGCATTTTGGTTAGCTCATAGGCTTCGGAAAGAATGCTGACGGCGCGTTCTTTTGCTCCAGCTTTAGCATAGGCAAGAGCGACTTCTATCCAGAGCTGAACTCGGCTGCTTGGCTCTGGAATCTGACTGGCAATCTGGTAAGACAGGTCAGTCTTGCCGCTGCGCCATGCCCACCGTGCTAGGGTTGAGAGCAGGGATGATTTTTCGTTAGGGTCTGTGATCTTTTCTGTGAATGCCAATGCATCTGTGAAGCGATCGGTGTTGATATAGCTTTTGAGAATGGCATCGCGTGCTTGGTCGCCGTAATCCTGTATAGATTGGCTGAGGGCAATTGCCTCGCTAAACTGTCCTTGCTCAGCCAGATAAGAGACCACAGGAATTAAGGCTTGGTCACGGGATGGAGCAAACTGAATTTTCTCGGCAAATTGCTGGGCTGTCTTAATCTGTCCGGCATTCAAATAAGCTTGGACGATTGCAACTTCCGCATCCGTCCTTACAGGCACACAGCACCCTAATGAAGGCAGGGAGTTATAGCTCATGCGGTTGGTGATAGCGATCGCCCAATCGTACTGTCCCAGTTTTGCTAACTCTGCTGCAATGGTGGCAAAGAATTGGTCAAGGGTAACGGAATTGGAGAGGAGCGCGGTGATTTGTTCAGCCTGGAGTAAGGCTTCTGTCGCTTGAGCAACTTGACCATTGGCGGCATTGCGCCGGGCTGCCCGAATTAGCTCCCAGGCTTGAGCAGCAGGGCTTGACTGAGGACTGACTTGGGCGATCGTAGGGACAGAATGATCCCCTGACAAGGCAGACAAATTTGGAATTGCTTCTGCGGCAGCAGGTACAGCAGCAAACAAACTGACAATGATGGGCACCATCCAGGGCTGCATGACAGATCTCTCTGATTCTACGGTGGTTTCAGATGGAAAATGGAAGAGCATTATTCGCAATTACACTAAAGCATAGATACATCATTTGAGAGGCTTTTTGAAATGCTTTGCGATTTTTCTAGGAACTCATACTGAGTAGTTAGGCTTCATCAGCAGTAAGATTAATTCCAGAATGGCTTTTAGATTTAGGAAGGACATTGAAGTGTATCGCGCAAGTCTGGATGATGGGTGAAATAGGGAGATAACCAATTGCAGCCCTGCTTTAATAGGCCTGGCAATTCAGGCACTTGCCAGTGATGGATCGTATTGTTATTTCCAACGGTGAAGATTGTTTGACCATCTTTGCTGAAGCTGATGTTGTGTGTGCCCTCAGAAACACTCATATCGCTCAGCAACTGTCCATCTAGTGTCCACAATCGCAGCTCAGTGCTGGCCAGGGTGGCAAAGCTGCGGCGATCGGGGCTAAATGCAATTCTGAAGATAGAATCGGTGTGTCCTGTAAAATCGCTGAGGAGCTGTCCCTGGCGGCTCCAGACTTTGATATTGCCGTTCATCCCTGTGGTCACAAAGTATTGTCCATCGGGGCTGAATTCGATCGAGTAGGCATCTGGTTGGGTTTGCTCTAGCGTTTTAACAAGCTGTCCCTGAGCTGTCCAGATTTTGATTGTTCCTTCTAAGCCAGTTGTGACTAGGTGTTGATTATCTGGGCTGAATTGCAGAGCGATCAGAGCTTGATCGTGAGCTTTGAAGCTTGCTTGTCTTTGCCCATTAGAAGACCAGATTGTTAGGGTGCCAGTGCCATCGGCTTGTCCTGCTGCAATCCATTCTGCATTGGGGCTAATCCGCAGTGCGTTAATCGATGACGTAGAAGAGAGCCGAGTTTGTAGCAGCACCTTTCCCTCACGATTCCAGAGATGAATCTGATTGTCGGTGGTCGCAGCGGCGATATGGCTTCCATCTCGGCTGAGGGCAAGGGAACTGACGTAAGGAAGGCGACCCTTCAGTTCTTGCAGCAGTTGTCCCTGCGGATTCCACAGGCGAATTAGCCCTTCCTGTCCGGCGATCGCAATCACCTGCCCATCCTGGCTGAACTGTGTTTGCAGGTAGGATTGTCCGGAGGTATCTAGTGTTGTTAGTCTCCGTCCTGCGGTATCCCAGAGTTGGGCTTTGCCCTCGGCACTGATACCAATCACGCGATCGGCTGCTCCGTTGACATCGGTGGATGGCATAAAGTCAGACGAAGTTCCCTGTAGTGGGTAGTAATTGAACGATTGCAGGTTCCATTCCTGAATCGTTCCAGCGCTTGAAAACGTGAGCAGACGATTACCCTCTGGAGAAAACCAGGCGTTGAGAATTCTGCCCTGCCCTTGCATCATTGAGACGATTGGCTTAACCGCTTTAAGCTGTTGACCCAGGTAAATCTTGCCAGAGAAATCGCTAAAGATAAGGTGATTACCCTGAGGACTGAGATGTAAATTCGCTTCCACTGGCGTAATGGTTTGGGATTTGGAACGGTTACCAGGAACCCTGGGAGTTTGTTGTTTTCCCTCAGGTGTCCAGTAGGTTACGTCTCCATTAATTGTGATCGCTACAATTTCGTTGCTCGAGAGGAATTCAGCATCCGCGATCTGTGAATGTGCGACATTGCCATTGCCCGGAATTTTGATTTCACCAAACCGATCGCCGCTCAACGTCCACACTTGACCAATACCGTCCATCCCAACCGTTAGTAGATGCTGATTATTGGGACTCCACTGCATCTTCAAGTGAGGAGAGGCTTTGAAGCTAGCTAACGTTTGACCGCTGCGGGACGCAATTTTTACATTACCCCGCTCATCGATCGCCGCTAAATATTGCCCATTTGGACTGAACTGCACCGCATGAATATTGCCCTCAAACCCCTCCAGCTTAAACTGGTAGCGTCCCTGAGATGACCAGACATCGACTGCCTCAACACTAGCCGCCGCCAGCCGCTCATTATCAGGACTAAATGCCAGACCGAACACCGGACGATTTTGAGGTTGTTGCAACTCTCGCAGACGATGCAAAGCAGTTCCCCCTTCGGGGTAATCACCCTGTCGATCCCACAAGCGAATTTTACCGTCAAAGCCGGAGGTTGCGAGCAATTGACCATCTGGGCTAAACGCCATCTCCAGTTCTGTGCCACCATGATCACCCAACGTTGCAATTTGCTTTCCCTGAGTTGTCCAGAGTTGAGCGGCGGCATGAACTCCTGCGGAGGGAGATGCAGAAGCTACTGCGACGAGTTCTCCATCAGGGCTAAATTCCACCGCCCCCAGGTTAGCCGGAAAACCTGTTACCCGATTCTGTTCGCGAATCTGGCTCAAGACCTGATGCAGTGCTCGAACGGGGCTGATCGCTGGATACTCAGCCCAGGGACGATTGCCCCTCACCAACTGGTTTAGCGCCTGCCCAGCCTTCATCGCAGAAACTAGAGCATCCAGTTCAGAGGTTTCAAACTGTCGTAAAACGGTCATTCCCTGTCGTTCCAGGCGTGTGCCTGCTAGGGCAGTTTGCTGTTTTTCCAGGGCATTCTGGGCAAACAGAGCCGCGATCGCCGCTCCCACAATTGAAGCCACTAGCACGACTAATCCGATGCGAATTCGCCGTTTAGCCGTTTGATTGGCTTGGGTCAGGATTTGATTGGCTCTGGCAATGCTCTCTTTCTCCTGTTTCTCGATATCCCAGCCAATCTGAGCTTCCAGTTTCTCTAGTTGAATCGTGCGATTCTCAACAGCCTGGCTCGCCGCTAAAAACTGGTAGTCCTCATCGCTCAAACTCTTACCTGCTGACCAATCTAGCGCCTCGCGCAAGGCTTGTCCTCTCAGCAGGCGGGAATCATCCTGGCGATCGGAGTTTAGCCAGGCAGCGATCGCCTCGTTGTAAATCCGCAGCTTGTCAAGCTGCTCACCGACCCAGATTGGATCAAACACAGTTGCGTAAATCCGGTTTGCAACCCATAGCCTGCCCTGACGCTGCACCACCAGACCCGACAGCTTCAACTCCATCTGCTCCCGCGAATCATCAGCAGGAATGGATTGACTGGGAGACAGCAAAATCTGCTGATAAAGCCCTAATAATCGTCCTGCCCACTGCTCATTCCGAAGCAGGCGATCGCGAATTGTTTTCAAGTGTTCGGGATAGTCTTGTGCTTCCCAACGATCGATAATCCGCGTCCTGATAAGAGCATCAACAGAATGAGTCATACAATTCTGTCCAGCCTGTTCACAACTCCATTCCTGAACAATTAATTGACAGACTCTTTGCGTTAAAAACGGTTGTCCATCCGTCCATCGTAAAACTTCGCGTAACGTTATCTCAGGATCGGGCACAACACCTTTGAATCCTTCCGCTAAAACTTGGGCTTCGTGTTCAACAAAGCCATACAAATCGATCGCTCTACCAATGTTAAAAGGGGTGCGATTGATATCACTAATCAGATCGCCAGGAGTTGCAACACCTAGCAGCGCAAAGGTGAGCCGACGATAGGCAGCATGGTGTGCTCGCTTGTTATAGCAGGCGCGAATCAGAACAAAAAAATCATCGAGTGAGTCTCGAAAACTGAGAACGCTGTCGATTTCATCAATGAAAACCACAATCGACTGAGACTGTTTTAATAAAATCTCTTCAATGAGTTGGCTTAGCCGCTGCACCGGAGAGAGGGAACTGCGATCGCGCCACCAGGTCATAAACTCCGCAGCATTAAACAGGCCTAGTTGGCTCACCAGCTTGTAGGCAACGCCGCCGTACCACTGCTCCAGAGACACCTGATTGCCAATGTCAGAAATATCGATCGCGACACAGGCAATTCCCTCCGCCTGCAAACGATTCATCACCTGTACCTGAAGGCTGGATTTCCCCATCTGACGCGAGTTCAACACATAGCAAAACTCACCTGCCTTCAGCCCCTCATACAAATCGAGGTCAGCCTGCCGCCTGACGTAGGTAGGAGCCTGTTCGGGTAAAGTGCCGCCTGCCTGGTAATAGGGATAGTGAGCGACCGTTCGATTGGGATGTGCTGTCATAGTTAGTTAGACAAGAAATGAGGGAAATAGATTCTGGGAATCTGTGGTTATCTCCTATGAAAGTTGAGAGGTTAGTGAGTTCAGGCAGGAAAACTTTATGTTGCAATCAAGTTTTCATCGACTTTATTGAGCTTGACTCCTATCCTGCACCAAAACAGCGATCGTCAAAGCATTGAAGAAGGAGAATTGTGCCGTCCTAGATGTTCGTCCGAAACGGGTAAGTGACGGCTATACTACCGGGGTTTGTTCCATTCGTCATAATTGAAATTGCCAACACGCTGAGATTCTGTTTTGTTCTCCCCTTTGCCCTGACTATGCCGCGATCGCTCAAACTCCGTCAGTCCTGTATCTCTGACATAAAGCTGTCTCTATTGCGAAACGGATTTCCCAGCCAGCGGCTCCTCGCTGAGCAGCTTGAGATTGCCCAATCAACGGTCAGTCATTTTCTCAATGGCAAACCCGTAGATTTCGTTAATTTTGTAGAACTTTGTCAAGCGTTGGGGCGGGATTGGCGCGATCTCGCCGACCTAGAAGCAGAACCACCCGCGGAACAAACTCAGCCAAAGTTGAACGGGCAGGACAGTACTGTAACCATTTTGATTAGCGGTGATGCAAGCTGTGCTGAACTGATCACGCAGCTTCAGCAGTCGTGTGCCCAAACTCGGCATCAAGTGGTGACCCCCTCCACGCCTTTGCTATCTGCCGAAAATCTGCAATTCTCGGATTACTGGCTGTTGCTGTTAACAGAACAATCCATTGCTAGTGAAGCAACTCTAGCAAACGTTCAGCTTGCCAGGGAATTGCAGACGAAAAGGTGCCAGCCTGGAATTTTGCCGATACTGCTCAACTTACCCTGGATGCAGCGATTACCGTTTGATTTACTGAGCTATTTGCAGGACAGCCAACCGTGGCAATGGCAGCTATCTGAATCATTTACCCGATTATCATCAGCTCTGTTGGAGGTTTTGAAACAGCGGCGGATGACTCTTCCGGCTAACCATGAGCTTGCCATATCTTGGAGACAGCTAACAACGCCTACTGACCAATCACCTCTTCCACCTCTCCCCAGCGCAGCTCCTGAAATCCCCGGTGGGCAAATCGATCTCGAATCGCAGTTTTATATCCAGCGACCTCCGATCGAGACATTATGCTACGAAGCGATCGCCCAACCCGGGGCCCTCATTCGGATCAAAGCCCCCCGCCAAATGGGCAAAACCTCCTTAATGGCTCGCATTCTTCATCAGGCAAAACAGCAAGGAGCGCGGGCTATCCCCCTGAGCTTTCAGCTTGCTAATCAGCGCAGCCTGACCAACCCCGATACGTTTCTCCAGTGGTTCTGTGCGAGTGTAAGTTTAGAATTGGGACTGCTTGACCCTGACCAACTGGCAAGCCACTGGCAACTTGCTCCCGTTATTGGCAGCAACCAATGCTGCAAAGCCTACTTTGAACAGTATTTGCTGCCGTCTCTCTCCACTCCCCTAGCCCTGGGCTTAGATGAAGTCGATCGCGTCTTTGCAAACCTCGAAATTGCTGATGATTTTTTTGGGCTATTGCGTGCCCTCCATGAAGAAGCAAAACGGCGAGAGATTTGGAAGAATATTCGTCTGATTGTCGTGCATTCCACAGAGGTTTATATTCCGCTTGATATCAACAAATCTCCGTTTAACGTCGGGCTACCGATCGAGTTACCAGAATTCACGGTGCCTCAGGTGGAGGAATTGGTGCAGCGTTATGGTCTTGCACTCTCTCCTGAAGCTATCCAAGCCTTAATGGAATTGATTGGAGGACATCCGTTTTTGGTGCGATTGGCACTGTATGCGATCGCTCACCAAACTCTGAGCTTTGATCAACTCCTGCAAGAGACCTTCATAACAGGCAGCATTTATGCAGATCATCTGCGTCGCCACCTCAGCAATCTCGAACGCAATCCGTTTTTAATGCAAGCATTTCGGGACATTGTTTTGCACGAGACCCCCGTGCGGCTTCCCTCCGAACAAGCCTTTAAACTAGACAGTATGGGGCTGGTTAAATTAGTAGGGAATACTGCGCTGCCCCGATGCAAGCTCTATCGTAACTACTTCCGTCGCTACTTTGAATGAGCCAGATAAATGAATGAGTCAGATAAACGAAACTGTCAGAGCAGTTGTGTCGCAAATACTTTTTAGTGACAAACTTAGTGACAAACACAGTATCTCGTTCGCGTTCCGTTAAGCGCTAATTCCGAAGAATGCTTCAATCAATTTTACTTGAGACACACTGTCTCCTTTGCTGATTCCCTTGACTTGTCCTTTGCGAATTAGACTCATTGCTTCAATACAATGATTTCGGGCAGGAAGTGTTTCCACTTCAACAAGAATTGGGAGGCTATTTAGGGTGTGACTAGAGAAAATTGAGCTTCCCCACCTTGTCATTTATACGACACAACCAAATCTTGAAGGGTCAGCACTGTACAACATTACCGTAGTGCCGTTCGTATAAGATTTACCTCTTGAGGCTTTCCTATTGTGCTTAAGCTCATTATATAAATGTTTTGTAACGTTTTTGCTTAAACCTTACAAAATTCTTAGGAAAACGCTAGGCAACAATCGCAGCGCAAATTCTGGAAGTAAAACTGAGATTAATCCTTCTTTGGCTCCGAAAAGTCTCGCGCGACTAGATGCGATCGCTCCTGCTGCCTTTGCATCAGTTCATCCAAGAGCTTAAGCTGCTGCTCCAGTTCAACGATCGCATCCCGTCGCACGATTGATCGCTCCCAAGCAAGGTGCTGGCCACTGCCAATGCGCCCTAGAGAACGAACAGTTTGCTTACCCACACTTTCCTCCTTTACTAGGCGAGCATAGTAGTAGGTCTTGCCTGCCTTAGAAGTCGTCGTTGTTGTTGTGAGAAAATAACGTGCTGGAGCTACAGACCCACTTTTGCGAATTGCTTCGATGCAATTTAAAAGGCATTGCTTCTCGGCTTCGAGGTGAGAAGAGAACATCATTATTTTCGTAATGTTTGCTTGTCTATCTTACAAAAATAACTGATCGGGGAAGACTTTACATCCGCACTTGCAAATTTGAAAAATCATTCTGATTTTGTCAGATTAGATTTTTAACCTTACAAAAATTGTCAAAACACTTAGAAGCCAAAGAAGCGCGAATTCCTAGATGATTAAGAACCAAAGGCAGCTGCAATATTATAGAAGCAATAAACCATAAGCTGTGCCACATCGCCTAATCAGGGTGCAATGTAGTTGCAGCAGTACTGTCAACTCAACTAGACAAATTTAAGAATAAGCAGATAGTCCCTGGCAAGTTGGAATCACAGGATTATGCGGCAGGTTTCAACCCAACAATCTCTTGCCAATCCTGAATCCGTTGGCGCATCTGTTCACGGTAGCACTGAGCGGTGAGCGGGTGTTGTTTCGGACGGAAACTGTGGCACATCCTGCAAAAGAGCATTCGACGATACGAAACATTAGCGTCATGGGCTGCCGAAGCTATCTTCGGCTCGACCCACCTCAGAGAATGCATCTGTGACGATCGCAATATCTCCATCTCCCCGTCCTCGTTTTACTTTCTTTGCTATCCTCGTTTTACTTTCTTTGCTATTTTTGTTTATCATTCGTGTCCATCGAATCATCATTGAGGTCAGTCTTTAGGTGGACGCACAGTTTTATGCCTCCGTAGAAGATAGAAAAATAAAGTTTTCCAGGATAAACGCACTACAATTTTGTAAATGAATATTCTCTAGACATCATTCTCTAATAAACACTACATCTAGAGAAGATTCTGAATAAAATTCAAAATTTGTCTTTGTTTATGAAGATGCGTTTGCCCTAGGGATAGTCTCACGATAGGAGGCATGAAAGTGGGCAAGAAACGATGCGACATGAGGAGTGCTTCAGTGCTTTTGGTCGCGGTGATGGTACTCGCGGGCTGTAGTGGACCTCAACGCAATAACAGCAGTAATGAGAGTAGCAATCAAAATGGAGGGAACACACAACCTGTTGCTGCAGTGATTAAAGGATTAGATAATCCCTTCTTCCAAACAATGCAGCAGGGCATTGAAGATCAGGCAAAAACCGCAGGTACGACTGTCACAGTGCAGGCAGCCAATAGTTTAAACGACACGACAGGACAGGCTGATAAAGTGCAGGCATTGGCGGGGCAAAATTATGGCTGTTTTATCATCAATCCCATCACACAAACAAACTTAGTGCAGCCCCTTGTTCAGGTTGCTAATGCAGGCAAGCATATCGTTAACATTGATAGCCCGATCAGTAAGGAGGCTGCACAGACAGCTAATCTGAAGCTCTCGACTTACATTGGCACCGATAACGTGAGTGCGGGTAGATTGGCTGCTGAGGAAATGGCTAGATTGCTGCCGGATGGTGGAGATGTCGCTTTGATAGGCGGTGTTTCTGGAGATGCAACTAGTCAGGCTAGGCTGGAAGGCTTTCAACAAGGCATTCCCAATAACATTCGGATTGTGCAAACCGTTTCCGCAGATTGGGAGCGGCAGAAAGCATTGACCGCCGCTGGAGACATTCTGCGGGCACGCCCCGATTTGAAAGGATTCTTTGCTGCGAATGACGATATGGGATTAGGAGTGGTTCGAGCACTCGCTGATGGGGGACAACAATCTCAAGTGAAGGTGATTAGTGTAGACGGACTCCAAGATGCCATTAAAGCAGTGCAGCAGGGGACGTTGTCAGCAACGGTTGCTCAGTATCCTTATGCGATCGGAGCAATGGGCATGGACGCATGTCGGGCAGCAATTGCGGGTGAAACCCTGCCACAGGACGTGACTGCCCCCGTTGCCGTGGTGAACAGGAGCAATGCAGATCGAGCGCTGCAAAGTTTCCCCAAACCCTTCTCTGACTATGAAAACCCCTTTGCCGATCTGCTGGGGCAGTAAAGCCTGAAGCAGCGATCGCCATTTCTTGCCGTAGGGGTGTTTCTTCAAATGCCCCTGCGATTGCCCATTGATGCGATTTCCCTACATCGTAGAAGGTATGCCATGACACAGGCTCATACATCTCCAACCTTGGGGCGACTGCGAGACCCTAGCTTCTGGGCAGATTGGACAGCAGCCGTCGCGCTAGTTCTGTTAATTATCGTTTTTAGCATTGCTTCCCCGGTATTCCTGACGGTGGGGAATGTGCAAGCCCTTCTGCTCGCAGCAGCAATTCTCGTCGTGCTGACGATTGGACAAACTTACGTCATTTTGACTGGAGGAATTGATCTATCTGTCGCTTCGATCTTGACGCTAGGAAGTGTCGTGCTTGGGCAAGCCTATAGTCGCGGCTGGGGAATTGGAGTGGCGTGCTTGTTGGCAATCGCGGCAGGTGCTCTCCTAGGACTAATTAATGGGCTCGTCATCGCTAAAGGCAAAATTACTGATTTTATTGTAACCCTTGGTTCTCTTAGTGCAGCGGCAGGCGCAGCCTTAGTGCTATCCGATGGGAAGCCCGTCCAAATTGCCAGTCCTTTTCTATTAAGGTTCGCGACGGGCGGTCTGGGTCTTATCAGCTATTTTGTGATTTTGGCGGCGATTATCGCTATCATCGCGCATATTGTGCTGTTCCATAATCGATTTGGTACTCATCTGCTAGCGACAGGGGGAGATACAGAAGCAGCACGGGCAACGGGAATTAACACCGATCGCATGAAAATCATGGCTTATATGATCTCCGGCTGCTTAGCAGGAATCGCCAGTATTATGCTAACTGCTCGTGTAGGCGCAGCAGAGCCTGCCTCGAATACCAGTTTTCTGCTCAATTCTGTGGCGGCTGTGGTGCTGGGGGGTGTCAGTTTGTTTGGTGGACGAGGCACAGTTGCGGGTCCAGTCATCGGTGCGTTGTTGCTCACAGCGCTTGTTAATGGTTTGACGTTGCTGTCGGTTTCCCAGTTTTATCAGCCACTGGCGGTCGGGATTGTCGTTGTTCTTGCCGCCTTGCTTATGAGGTATCAACAATGAGTTTAGATGAACCGATTCATCCATCAGGAGATGGTTCGAACCCTTCCAATTCCATCTCATCCCCTTCTAGAAATGGGGGCCTTTCCCCGTCTACTAGAAATAGCTCAAGCGCAACAATACCCAATTCTTCAAACGTACTCTTGCATGTCGATCGGGTTAGCAAATGGTTTGGCAATGTTCATGCCATCACAGATATTACGATTTGGGCTTACAAAGGCGAGATTACGGCGATCGTTGGTGACAACGGGGCAGGAAAATCTACATTAATCAAATGCATTTCAGGAGTGCATACGCCGACCGCAGGACAAATTCTCATCGATGGCAAACCCGTTCATTTTGCCTCCCCAGAAGATGCTCGACGGACAGGGATTGAAACGGTTTATCAAAACCTGGCGCTTTGCAATGACCTAAGCATTTGGCAGAATCTGTTTTTGAACCGCGAGTTGGTTAAACGGTTTGGACCGCTCGCATTTCTTGACCAGCGGACAATGCGGCGTCGATCTGCTGAAATGCTCAGTCGATTAGAGGTTAACATTCCCAGCATTAATGCCAGAGTACGGCGTCTATCGGGTGGCCAGCGACAGGCAGTTGCTATCTCCCGCGCTGC
Source organism: Cyanobacteria bacterium FACHB-502 (assembly GCA_014695325.1). Taxonomy (GTDB): domain Bacteria; phylum Cyanobacteriota; class Cyanobacteriia; order Elainellales; family Elainellaceae; genus Leptolyngbya_A. The sequence continues at coordinate 25,141 of JACJNZ010000054.1, forward strand.
AAGTTGGGGGTCGCACCTGGTGATTATGGATGAACCGACCGCAGCCCTTGGTGTACGCGAAACCGCTCGCGTTGAAGAATTGATTTTGCGGCTTCGAGATGATGGTTTGGCAGTGTTGCTCATCAGCCATAACTTCGATCAGGTAATGCGCCTTTCAAACCAGATTTGGGTGATGCGCAGTGGTCATTTAGTCGGGGGACGACGCACTGAGAATACTAGCGGCAAAGAGCTGGTGGCGATGATTACAGGAGCCCAACAGGAGGAACAATCATGAATCAAATTGGTGTCCACGCGCTGGTGTGGGTTGGAGGATGGAGCGAGGCGGAATGCCGAAGGGCGATCGAAAGTAGCAAGGCTGCGGGGTTTGATCTGATCGAAATCCCAGTTCTCGACCCTTCCACGATCGACATCGACATGACCCGGCAAGTCCTCCAGTCGGTTGGGCTGCAGGCAGGTTGCTCTCTAGGTCTCAGTTTTGATACCGATATTTCAAGCGTAGATCCAGCAATTGTGGCGGCAGGCGATCGCCTTCTCCATCAAGCTTTGGAGGTTGCTCGCGGCATTGGTGCTAACTATTTGGGGGGCATTCTCTATAGCGCTTTGGGCAAATATTCTCAAATGCCCACAAGGGAAGGGCGTGCAAACTGCGTTAATGTGTTGCGTGGCTTAGCGAGGGAGGCTGCTGCAGATGGCATCACGCTGGGTTTAGAAACCGTCAATCGGTATGAAAGTAACCTCCTCAATACAGCCGAGCAAACAATCGAAATGATTGACGCGATCGGCGAGGACAATGTGGTGGTACACCTTGACACGTATCACATGAACATTGAAGAGTCGGGTTTTCGCACTCCGGTATTAACTGCTGGCGATCGTCTAGGCTACGTGCATGTCGGGGAAAGCCACCGGGGTTACCTCGGCACGGGCACGATAGACTTTCCGACGCTGTTTGATGCGCTAGCTGAGATCAATTACCAGGGCACCATTACCTTTGAAAGCTTCTCCTCAGCAGTAGTTTCCCCCAATCTTTCCACAACGCTAGCGATCTGGCGCAATCTTTGGAGCGATGGGATGCATTTGGCTCGCCATGCGCGTCAGTTCATTGATCAAGGATTGCGAACCGCATCGCGATCGCTTGCTGAAGCGAACCCATAACCGTTCTTCAACCCTTTCAACAAACCTTTAGAATTACCATGCTGCTGGGAATTGATTTGGGTACAGGTTCCGTTAAAGCTTTGTTATTGGATAAGGCTGGAACTGTATTGGCTGAATCTTCGCAGACTTATGGGGTGCAATCTCCAAAACCAGGTTGGGCAGAGACAGACCCGGAAGCATGGTGGGAGGCTGTAGCGATCGCAGTGCGGCAGGCGATGGCGAATTCTTCGTATCCTGTTGAGGCGATCGGGCTTTCGGGCCAGATGCATGGGGTTGTGCTAGCCGATAAAGAGGGGCGACCCTTGCGCCCTGCTATTCTTTGGGCAGATATGCGGTCAAGCGATGTGCTCGAAGTCTATCAGCAGCTTCCTGCCGACTTGCTGCACCGACTCGCCAACCCGATTACGGCGGGAATGGCTGGGCCAACGCTCGTGTGGTTGCAGCGAGAAGAACCGAATATCTATGCTGCCGCTCGTTGGGTTTTGCAGCCAAAAGACTGGCTACGTTTCCGAATGACAGCGGAAGTCGGGGCAGAACCCTCAGATGCCTCTGGAACCTTACTGTTTAATGTGCGATCGGATCAGTGGGCTTTTGAGGTGATGGAAGCATTGCATCTTCGCACCGACTGGCTTCCAGACCTCTTTCCCTCCAGCCATATTACAGGGCATCTAACGGCTCAAGCTGCTCATCATTTGGGTTTAGAGACAGGAATTCCTGTGGTTGCGGGGGCTGCTGATACCGCAGCAGCGATGCTGGGTAGTGGCCTGCTCGACCCCAGAGCAGTGCAGCTCACAATTGGTTCAGGAGCTCAAATTATTACGCCGCTCGCTCAGCCCCATGCTGATGATTCCCTTCGTACCCATCTCTTTCGTACAGCTTTGCCCGGACAATGGTATCGGTTGGCAGCGATTCAAAATGCCGGGCTGGCTCTGGAATGGGTACGAGGAATTCTGGGCTTAAGCTGGACAGAGGTCTATGAAGCCGCTGATTCCATTCCTCCTGGGTGCGAAGGACTGACGTTTTTGCCCTATCTTACTGGGGAGCGTACGCCTCATCTTGATCCTCACGCACGGGGTACCTGGGTCGGATTGGGATTACACCATACGCGATCGCACCTGATGTGGGCTGCTCTGGAAGGAGTTGCTTTTGCGATCAAGCAGGGAATGGAAGCGCTTCCTTCTGAGTTGCGCTACCCGCAAACCACGACTCCTGATATGTCTATTCCGCACGTTCGCCTGGCGGGTGGTGGTACCCTTGAACCTGCTTGGAGACAACTGCTCGCGACAGTGCTACAAGTGCCACTCTATAGCATTGCGGTATCAGCAGCCTCAGCCCGAGGAGCCGCGATTCTAGCAGGTCTAGGAATTGGAGCCTATGGTGATAAACACATGATTCCTCAATTAAGGATTACGGCTCCCCCAACCCTTCCAGATACCTTTTCTCCCAAGTTAGACAATGCTTGGATACGCTTTCAGACTCTTTATCCAACCTTGCTCCAGTGGAGATCGCAACTTCCTTAGGTACTGTTAACTTAACTGGACAAATTTAAGAATAAGCAGATAGTCATAACACAAGTCCTGTAGGAATCAGTTCCTAGTTGAATTAGCGAACAGGAGGAGGTGAAGCCGTTGTCGCAGCTCTGCCGAACTGAGCTTAAGCTCAAATTGCATTTGCTTTCAACTTCTCAGGATTAATTTGAAACTGAATTGTTGCAGCCTTTCTTTTGCCAGGAAGCTCCTGTGCCCCTAAGATATAGCCTTCCTGCTGCAACTCCTCTACAGTACGCCAGAAGATTTGGTTGTTGCGTGCAGTATTGCTCCCGAACAGGTCAAGATTCTTGAACAGATATTGTTTAGAAATCGTGAGATACTGTCCGTCCTGTGGGGAGTCCCACTTCAATCGGCTAGCTAGGTAAATCAACAGCTTTGTCTTATAATCGTTTTTCGCATTGTTTCCTAGCTTCTGCTTTAGGTCAATATCGCTAGCAAACAATACATAATCTCCAGTGCGTCCTGGACCCTCGAAGAATTCTAGAGCAACTGTGTAGGCATCTGCTAATTCATAGGTATAGTCAGCAGCCTTCAATAAGTCAAAGTCGCGTGGAACGTTATCAATTTCATAATCTTTGATTCGCAACACGCTCTTGATCATGACCTTTGCACCAACCTGATTACCCTTCCGAAGGGATTGGGCAAGTACAAGTTCTGTGCGGTGCAGAGCGACGAGATCGCGGTTGAGCTGCGATCGCACCTTTGAAGCAAACCCACCGTCTTTGGTACGCTTGTAGCCAAGGCACTCTAGCAGGTCATTCGATCGAAACGTAACCAGTCGTCCGTTACCCTGGTGAGCTGCTAATCGATATAGGTAAAGCACGATTGCGACCTGTCTGGGATTGAGGAAAGTCAGCAGCGCCATGAATAACCGTTGGATTCTGCGATCCTGGATCTTCTCCAATCCATTACTGATCCCTTCATCACTACAGGACTGTAGATCGAGATCGGCATACTGCTGCTTTAGTTCTTCCCATTCCTCCACTGATAGGTTTTCTAACTGTACCCGTCGAGTCAGTATCACTTCACTAGGGTCATTAGAATCTGATTCAACCCGCATCTCCAGGTAGTACCCATCCTCATCGGCTCGTAGGATTGGTAGCTGGACATCGGGGTTTCTAAGAGATGCCCCTGCGCGAGGCAGCACCATCAAGAGTTGCCCATCAACAGCGAACGATCCGTTTTCCTGCTTCTCTACCATAAGCTCCTGCTGATCGGTCTGGGGTTGTTTGGCAATTTTACCAGCGAAGTAGTCCAGCAAGGCATATTTTTTAAGCATCTGTCAATATCCCAGAACTAGCGTTTCTTGCCTGAAGGAAAACAAAATCCGCTAAATCTGGAATTACTCTGTAACTCCGGCGTATGATTTTGCAGGAGTAACCTGTAACTCCGGCGTATGGTTTCACCTGAAAAGGCCTGTAACTCCGGCGTATGGTTTCGCCTGTAAATCCGCCGTACTACGATTTAATCAGTCTGTAATTCCAGCGTATGGTTTTACCCTGTAACTCCGACGTATAAGTCGTAGAAAACAGCTTATGAAAGCACTGAGTTTATTAAAGTCTTATTTTTAAGCCTGTAACTCCGGCGTATGGTTTTACCCTGTAACTCCGGCGTATGGTTTTGGAAGGACTCTGTAACTCCGGCGTATGGTTTTACCCTGTAACTCCGGCGTATGGTTTTGCTTAAAAAGACCTGTAACTCCCGCGTATTGTTGGCCTGTAACTCCCGCGTACACTGAGATTTCGCCTCTTGAGATCCTTATAGTGCAGTGGTACGCTTTGTCTTGGAAAACCTAAAAAACCGGGGCGGAGCCTCTCGCAAAGCCTCTCTACACCCGGTTCTCTAGTTCGAGTCTGGAACGACTGCCATCGTTTCAGATTCTTTTGATTTACCTTCTTGCTAAGGCTACCACATTTTTCTTTGGTGTGGCAGTCTGAGTTTTGTGTTGGCTATAGGCTGGAGAATCAATAGAGGCATTTGCTGCTTGCCCTGGCTCTCAAGAGAGTCATCATGGTCAGTGCAGCTCGTGAATTTCAATATGTTCAGGAGTGGGACGATGCATTTCTTATGCTTTTCCCACATCGTTTTGACTACATCTGGGCAGAGCATTCAGATCCAGGTGTAAAGCCCCAGTGGAAGACGGAGAGTCGACATCCCTTAAGCGATCGCCTGATTCGACAAGGATCTTCTTTGTATGGTGTGCGCTTTGGTGCGGAAACTCGGTATGCTCTGGTTGATATTGACGTGACCAGTCTTTATCACCCCAGTCGAGATCCCTTTGCTATTTCTCGCATTGTTGCTGCCTTGGAACCACTGGGACTTGTCGGTTATCTTGCTTGTACCTCTAGCTATAGCGGGGGACTTCACCTTTATTTCCCATTTCAGCGATCTCAGAGTTCCTGGCAGGTCGCTATTGTCCTGGCTTGTCTTCTGGAAAATGCTGGATTCAAACTTCAGCCTGGGCAGCTTGAACTTTTTCCGAATCCCAGGCCTTTCACAACGGATGGAACCTATAGCCTCTTTAATGCTCACCGTCTGCCTCTACAGGCTGGTTCCTATCTCTTAAATACTGAGTGGCAGCCTGTTTGGGGTAATACACAAACTTTCGTTCGACAGTGGCAGTTTGTTCAAGAGCGGAATACTTTGGATACCAGCACAATCAAGCGAGTGCTGAAGCAGGCGAGGCGACGCCAATACGGAATTTCTGGCAAAGTGGAAAAGTTTATCAATGATCTAAACGCTGAGATTGAGCAAGGTTGGACTGGAGTAGGGCAAACAAATCGCCTTCTAGGACGCATTACCATGCGGTCCTATATTTTTCATCATCTTCTAGTAGGTGGTCAGCCGTTAGAAGGACAGGCATTAGTGGATAACATTGTAGTAACTGCACGATCCCTACCTGGGTACACAGATTGGTGCCAGCATCAGCATGAGATTGAACACCGCGCTGAGGAATGGGCACGATGTATTGAAAACAGCCATTACTTTCATTTTGGTTCTCGAATTTCCAAATCTAAGCTAGAACTTCAAGCCCCAGAACTGGCGACCGCAATTGACCAGTTGCCTTCTTGGAACCAGCGACAGTCAGCAGTGACAAGGGACCGTATTAAGCAAGCAATTGCAGATTTGCTTGAAAAGGGTAGTTTACCTGTTCGACCAACAGCTCGTTTTCAGGCACTGCTCCAATATGGCATTGGAGGTGGATCACTCTATCGCCACCGTGACCTGTGGCATCCCAATTATTTTGGACTGGGATCTGCTCAGGAAGAGGGAGCAGGTCATCAACCTGTGGAAAACCCCCCGCACCCCCCTTGCTTCAGTGAGAACAGCCAGTTAGATTGCACTGAAGCAGCATCTAACTGGCTCAGTTCTCCAAGCTTATTTCCTAACGGTGGCGGTGATAATAGACAGGACAAGGCTTCTAGCCATTGTTTTAGTTCTGAAGGGCGATCGGCTGATGGTAATGCTCTTGCTCCTTCCGGTTCAACTGGGGTGGAGTATATTCAGCAAGCTCTGTTTCAGGTGAAGGCACAGCAGGAAGCGTATCAGCAGGCAAGGCGATCGGCTCAATTGCGGCTGCAGCACATCCGCTCTGAAGCTCAACAGAAGCAGCAGATTGACCAGATGCAGCAATATCTTGCGTCTGGTGATCCAATTCTTATAGCAGAAGCAAGGGCATGGGCAGAGATTAATCCAGGAGTGCTGGACATGGAGCAACTGCAACTGCCGCTCATCCAGATACCTGATTCTGAATAGGGCAGGGAGTTAAGCTGTCTTATCAGGGCTAGACGTAGGCAATAGATCCCGGTTGGAAAAGGTAAGCCGCTGGTACCGAAGCTGATAGGTGCTGAGCAGCACATCAATTTCTCCTCGATAGTAGGGCTGGCAATCCGAGAAGTTGAAAGCCTCGCGATCGAGGAAGTTAGCTAACGTCGTTTCCAGTAAGGCCTCGACTGAATAAGCTATCTCCACGGCTTTTTGGACAATAAGCCTCCTGGATCTAGTTTGGCAGGACTGTTGAGATTATCTGGGCTGTCACCCGACTCAAGTGATCGATTAGCTCCTACGCAAAGTGGGATTGCCAAATTAGCCCTTTAGCGATCTGTATATTCAGAGCGGCAGCCTGCAAACGTAATCGCTTCACTGTCCAGAAAGCCTGCGATCGCCATTTCCAGTACCATTTCGATCGGATACTGTGTTTCCTAGGCATGACCTAACAATGCTTGCTGAACGTGTTCGGGTAGGGCTGCCAGGAACATTTTGGCAGCGATCGGGCTAAGATGCTCGTCGCTTTGCTTAGAAGGTAGGGGTGTGCCAACGGTTTGCATTACCCCTCACAGGGTATCTGGCATTATAGGGCGGTTGTGCAGCAGCGATGATAATAGCTTCTAAGACCAGAGAAAAGCCTTGTGTCTATCCCAGAACCGCTCGCGGCTATAGCATGTTTGCCTACGTAGAGTAGTCCAAGCTCCCGGTGTCGAACGGCATGGATGCTGGCATTTGCAGTTACATCTTTGAACGATCGGGTAATGGGAAGACACTGCTCAAACGGGGTGGAGGCAAGAGTATCTAAGATTGTAAGGAAGGGATTGAAGAGCCAATCAATCCTGCAGATCGCAGTTTTATGACTCCTCCAACCTCTAGCCTTTAACGCACATCACCTGCTTCAGCGTGGCAACGACTTCGACCAGATCGTTCTGGTTCGCCATCACCTGCTCGATCGGTTTGTAGGCACTCGGAATTTCATCCAGCACGCCTTCGTCCTTGCGGCACTCTACCCCATCGGTCTGCTGAATCAGATCGTCCAGCGTAAAGTGCAGTTTTGCCTTATTGCGTGACATTCGGCGACCTGCCCCATGCGAGCAGGAGCAGAAAGCATCTGCACAGCCCTTGCCCTTCACGATGAAGGACTTTGCACCCATTGAGCCAGGGATAATGCCATAGTCTTCTTGGCGCGCCCGCACTGCCCCTTTACGGGTGACATACACCGATTCGCCAAAATGAGTTTCCCGCTCGGCGTAGTTGTGGTGGCAGTTGACCTGAATGGAGGGCTTAAACGGTTTACCGCCTGCCAGATGCGTTTCAACAACGCGCTTGAATCGTGCCATCATCACTTCCCGGTTCCGCAGGGCATAGTTTTGCGCCCATTGCAGATCGCGCCAGTATGCCTCGAATTCAGAAGTGCCCTGAACAAAGTGAGACAGATCCGGATCAGGCAGCTTTAATCCAGCCAGCTTTGCCAGCTCTTTTGCCGTTTCAATGTGACGCTGCGCCAGCATGTTGCCGATGTTGCGGCTACCGGAATGCAGCATCAGCCACACCTGTCCCTCGGTATCCAGGCACAGTTCAATAAAGTGGTTGCCCCCGCCAAGGCTACCCATCTGCTTCAAAGCTTTGCCATCCAGGTGTTGAACCCCAGAATGCAAATCCTTGAAGTCACCCCAACCCTGCCAGTTGGTCACGTCTTTGTCAGTGTCCTTGTTCTCGTTAAAGCCAACCGGAATCAGCTTTTCAACGTCCAGACGAATCTGCTTCAGCTTCCCGTCGAGCTGGTCAGCATGATAAGGCGTTTTTACAGCACACATCCCGCAGCCAATATCCACGCCCACAGCAGCAGGGACGATCGCATCTTTGGTGGCGATCACTGACCCCACCAATGCACCCTTACCCAGATGAACATCGGGCATGAGGGCAACGTGCTTGTGAACAAACGGCAAGGAGGCAACGTTCTTTGCCATTTTCATTTCATCATGTCCCAACTCATGTCCTGCCCAAGACAGAACGGGCACTGGAGTTGATAAATTGAGCTTGTCGTAAGGCATAGTTTCGTGTCCTTATCGATGATTGTGAACTGGGATAAACCCAAGCTAATGACAGGACTCGAACCTGCCTACGCGCAGCGAAGCTGATCCGTACCGCATCGCTTATAAGGCGATTGCTCTACCCACTAAGCTACATCAGCATTTGGTCGCGGAGCTGGGTTTTAGCAGCAGTGATTGCAGAAATTAGAAGAAGTTGCGCCGTTCCAGACGATAGATTTGCTCTAGATGGCGAAAGGCTTCAATCTGTTTCAAGCCGCGATCGTGTTTTAAGCTGCGATCGGATTGATGTTCCAGATCAAGATGTTCTAGATCAAGGGTTTTGTCTCGAAGGGGTGCAACTGCACCAGGGGAGGATGGTTTGAGGAACGCTAGCCACTTCGAGAAAAGACCGATGCTGGGGAGGGAGCGAGAATTCATGGGTTAGCTCCTTTCGGCTGTTCTGTGTCTCATCTTATGCTACAAATGTAATATTTGTAATACAGGCTGTCAAGGGCATACTACAAATTCTCGAGGTGGGGAGAGAGCAAGAATGAATGAATGCTTTGAATTGCTCTCTTCGCTTAGACTTTGGCTTAGTTCAACAATGAAGGTCGGGGTCAGGAGGCGCCAGATTGCTGTTCTTTCCAGCTCTTCCTGAAGTCGGTGAATTGGATGCACTGGAGGCCTTTGTTGGCTAAAAAAACAAAATCTGGTTGTGGACTGCCGTTGACCACTGTAGAAAAGGGATTCTAGGGTGGGTGTTGGGCGACCCTAGTGCTGAGACATTCCGACCGTTCTGGATGATCGTGGTAAGTTAGCCGTGCTCCTTCTATGTCACTGCTGGTTGGTCTGTTTATCCAGGATTTATTCCAAAGGGAGCCCCGATGGTGAGCAAGACCTACATGACCCGAGTTGAAGGAGAAAATACACGGCTTTTATTTTTTTAGGGAAGGTCATAGACCTGCCACGATCGAACGCTACAACGGCGAAGAACTGGTTCAACAGAAAGAATTTGGGTTTCTGTTGCCTTTATGATGACTAAACAATCTCCCTGCTTAACTTGTTCTTTGTAGAGTTTGACCTGCTTTTCAGGGTCTAAGCATCCCAAAAATGCGCCGTATAACCCACCTGCGGCAGAGGCAACACTGCTGCCTAAAAATGCTGTCAGGATGCTATCAAGTGCGAGTGCTGGACCTACTCCAGGAACTAATAAAACTCCTAATCCAATCGTTAGTGTCGTTAATCCAACTCCTACACTTCCTAGTACGGCTCCTGCTTTTGTCCCCTCTATACGAGTGATGGATAGCTGATTTGCTTTGTCTACTAAATTCTTGGTCGCGTTTAAATTTTTGGTCACTACGGAGATTTGGTGCATTGGAAAATTGACGCTTTGTAGCTCAAGCAGTGCTTGTTCTGCTTTTTCCTGATTTGGAAAAACACCAATTGCTTGTTTGAGGTTGTTAGTCTTCATGATTTATTCAATCGATAAGGGTTCAGTCGTAATTTTTCTAATGTCAGGGGAGTATCGGAAACCCGTTGCTGTCTCTCTTGGGGCAACTACTTGAGGGGAGCGAATCGCCTTAGCAGTGTGGCTAAACCAATCATGGGTAAGCCGATCGCAATGCACAGGAGAGCCTGACTTAAATTCAACGTTGCTGTGTCAAATAGTTGATTCATTACGTTCCATTGGCTAAACAGCGTTTGAAATAGGAATGCTGCGCCAATGCCAAATAGGACTGCATAACCAAAGGATTCTGTTCGACCACGCATTTTGGCAATGATAGCTGGGACAAATCGGCTGATGCTTAAGAGGTAAAACGCTTCGGCTGCTACCAATGCCTGAATTGCCATTGTCCGCGCCAGAGCTTCGTTGCCCGTTGTCCGAATGATCCATTCAAAGGTGCCAAAAATAACAATCCAGTTGAATACGGAAACTGCCAGAATGCGGGTAATCAGACGACGAGAGAGTAACGGTTCATTCGTTGGGCGAGGCAGGTTTTGCATCACGTCGGGGGAGGGGGGCTCGAATGCCAGTGGCACAGATAGCGCGATCGAACCCACCATGTTCAGCCAGAGGATTTGCACCGGAAGAATGGGCAGGGGGCTTGCTAAAAATACCGCGATTAAAATCGTCATCGATTCGCCCCCGTTGACCGGTAGGATGAAGGCGATCGCCCGCAACAAATTCTTATAAACGGTGCGCCCCTCTTCTACGGCTCGTTCAATGGAGGCGAAGTTATCATTCGTCAGGATCATATCTGCCGCTTCTTTCGAGACTTCGGTTCCGGTAATTCCCATCGCAGTTCCGATGTCTGCCTGTTTCAAGGCAGGCGCATCATTCACGCCATCTCCGGTCATGGCGACAATTTCGCCTTTCGACTGAAGTGCTTTGACCAGGCGGAGCTTTTGTTCCGGGGCAACCCTGGCAAACACATTGCTTTGTTCAACAGCGTTTGCCAGTTCCATCTCGCTCATATCCGCTAGTTCTCGTCCGGTGAAGATGGGTGCATCCGGTGTTTGATTGATTCCCATGCGCTGAGCAATTGCAGCAGCTGTTTTGGCATGGTCGCCCGTGATCATCTTCACCTGGATTCCGGCAGACTGGCAGGAGCGAATGGCTTGAATCGCTTCTGAGCGAGGTGGATCAATCATGCCTTGAAGTCCGAGGAAGACCAGGTTTCGCTCAATGTCGGAATGTTCAAGGGAGGATTTGGATCGGACAGCAGTTTTCTCTGCCAAAGCCAGCACTCTTAACCCCTGGTTTGCCAGGCGATCGACCATTTGTTCGATTGCAGTTGCATCAAGGGCGGTTGAATTTCCCGCAGCATCGACCATTTGGTAACACCGTTTGAGGATCGCCTCAATGGAACCCTTGACGTAAATCAACTGCTCGGAACCGCGATTGTGTAAGGTCGCCATGTACTGAAATTGAGATTCAAACGATAGGGTAGCCATGCGGGGAACGGTTTCTGCGAGAGCTTCCGGGGTTATTCCTGCCTTATGAGCAGCTGTCACTAATGCTCCCTCAGTTGGGCTACCAACCACTGTCCAGTTGCCACCTTGCTCCTCAACATGGGAGTCGTTGCATAGTAGCCCTGCTTGCAGGCATTGAGAGAGAGCAGTCGTTTCTGCTAAATCAATGGGCTGTCCTTGGAGCGTAATTTCTCCCTCTGGCGCGTAACCGCCACCACTGACCTGATAAAGTTTCCCTCCGGCATAAATTTCCTGCACCGTCATCTGATTTTCGGTGAGCGTTCCGGTTTTGTCTGAACAAATGACAGTGGTACTGCCCAGGGTTTCAACGGCTGGCAGTTTGCGAATAATGGCATGATGCTTTGCCATCTGGGAAACCCCAATCGCCAGGGTTACTGTCAGGATTGCGGGTAAACCCTCAGGAATGGCACTCACGGCGAGCGCAACGGCTGCTTTAAAGACCTCAACCCAGGAAAAACCTTGGGCGACTCCCACCGCAAAGGTTAATGTTGCCAGAGCCAGAACGACGTATAGCAGGGTTTTGCTAAATCGATCGATTTTTCGGGTTAAAGGGGTTTCCAGGCTGTGGCTCTGCTGCATCATCTGGGACAAATGCCCAGTTTCAGTCTTGTCACCAATGGCGACAACCAATCCCTGCCCCCGTCCAAAAGTGACTAAGCTTCCGGTGTAAGCCATGTTTGCCTGTTCTGCCAGAGGAGTGTCTGGCGGCAGTGGGGTGAGGCTTTTCTCAACAGGAACAGACTCTCCGGTTAAGCCTGACTCATCGATTTGGAGGTCAAAAACTTTAATCAAACGCAAATCTGCCGGGACTTTATCCCCTGATGCCAGCAGCACCAAATCTCCCGGCACCAGTTCACTGGAAGAAATGACCTGTTTTTGTCCATCCCGCAGGATGGTTGCTTCCGTTGTGACGGATTCTGCGAGAGCGGCGATCGCATTCTCAGCTTTTGACTCCTGGATAAAGCCAATCACGGCATTGATGATCGTGACTCCGAAGATCACTCCAGCATCAATCCATTCGTGCAGAAAAGCGGTGACGATGCCTGCTGCTAGAAGTATGTAGAGCAACGGTTGGTTGAATTGCTGGAGAAAACGAACCCAGGCACTCTGGCTTTTCTGGGCAGTCAGTTCGTTAGCACCAAAGCGATCGCGCCGTTCCTTTGCTTCCTGAGTGGAAAGACCTGTATCAGGGTCAGTTTCTAAAGATTGAACAACCTCTTTCACCGACAGATGGTGCCATTGATCCTGTGTTGGATGTTTCGCCAGTGTTTCAACCATTGTGTTTTCTCTACTCGAACTCGGTAATCACACAGCCCCAAGACTGTTTCTCATTACCTCTAGCGTCGATGAGAAAAGTGAACTAAATATGATCACTCGATTCTAACCACTCACTTTTCGATCACATTTGGCTTTCAAAGTAAGAGGCAAGCGAATTGGAGTAGCGTATGGACTGGCAAGCAATATTTCACTGGGTCTATGTCACCGCGATGGTGATCGGGGCACTTTATTTCATGGCTCTCAGTCGCAATCCATGCGGGGTGCCCAAATATGAGTATTTAGTTGCGACCTTTATTCCCATCTGGTCGGGACTCGCCTACATGGCAATGGCAATGGGGCAGGGAAAAGTTGAGATAGCAGGACAAATCACGCACTATGCCCGCTACATCGATTGGTTCGTAACCACTCCCCTACTGCTGCTGTCGTTATCGTGGACAGCGATGCATCACATTGCCAAAGATTGGACTCTGATTGCTGGGCTGATGGGAACGCAAGTGATTGTGATTGGGAGCGGGCTAATCGCAGATTTATCTACCACAGATGAAACACGCTTTGTTTGGTATACCTGCGGTGTTGTTGCGTTTCTCGTGGTTCTTTGGGGAATTTGGGTGCCGTTGCGGGCAAAGACTCGGGGTCAGGGGATGGAGTTTTCCACCCTTTATACAAAGCTCGTTGCCTATTTCACGGTATTTTGGATTAGCTACCCGATCGCCTGGTTAATTGGTCCTTCTGGTTTGGGCTGGGTCAACCAAACAATTGAGACATTGCTGTTTTGTGTACTGCCCTTTTTCTCTAAGGTTGGGTTCAGCTATCTAGATTTGAATGGTCTACGCCGTTTGAGAACACGGTCTACAGCGACAAGCCCTAAAATCCTTTATTGAGGCAGAAGTAGATTTACTCAATGATCTCGTAACGGACTAGCTGGCGCACATCTTGACGCGACAACTGAAGCTCATTGGCGATCGCTGCTTCAATTTGGCTAGGGTCTGTTGTGGCGAGTTCTAATTCCATCCGTTTCAAAACCGAATCGGCTGTTTCGACCTTCACCTGAGTAATATTCTGGTTTCGGTTAATGACGGCATTGATCAGCAGGATATTCACAGACACAACTGCTTTAAGCTGAGTATCTGCCTGAAGCTTCGTTGCAGTTGGCTGAGATTGCTGCAATTCTTGAGCCGTCAAAATGCTGGAGCCAAGCCAGAATGCTATTGCTACCACTGGGAGGGGCAACCAAAATTCTGCACCTGATGCCTGTAACCAGCGTTTGATCACCCTCGATCGATGCTCCTCAATAGCGTTTTCCCTGACTGTAATACAGCCTTCTGCTGCTTAAAATCTAGCTTTAAGGAGATGTGTAATCTCATCTCAGAACTCAATGCTAGAACTGCAAGCCATCGAAAGGCTGGGCGGAAAAATGAAAATATTGCTAGTCGAGGACGATCCGAAACAACTACTTCCACTCCAGATTGCTTTGTCTCAAGCAGGGCATAGCGTAGATGGTATCAAAGACGGAAAAACGGCTCAGTGGCTTTTATCTGAGAAGGACTATGATCTTTTGGTTCTGGACTGGATGTTGCCCCATGTTAGCGGAGTAAATCTTTGTCAGCATTATCGTGCCCTGGGAAAAACGGCTCCCGTTTTGATGATTACGGCAAGAGATACAACTTCTGAAAAAGTGACTGGGTTAGATGCAGGAGCCGATGACTATTTAGTGAAACCGATTGATTTAATCGAGTTTATGGCACGCGTGCGGGCGTTGAGACGGCGATCTCCCTTATGGGTTGGAGACACGCTGAATTTAGAAGATCTGTACCTCCATCTTGATTCGCTAACTGTAGAAAGACAGGGTAAATCTGTCACCTTTTCTAGCCGTGAGTTTCAATTGCTAGAACACTTTATGCGTCACCCTCGCCAGATCTTGAGCCGCAACCAGATCGAGCAAGCTGTATGGGAATGGGGGACAGAGCCGGATAGCAATGCGATTACCGTTTTAGTTCGTAAACTTCGTCAACGCTTACAATCTGTAGAAGCCAGTGATTGGGTTGAGAGTATTTATGGAATGGGGTATCGGCTGTCTCCTCCGGAGAATTAATTTTTATCGGAATCACCATCCTATTCACAGCAGAATGTGTTTAATCAGAGTCGTCGCAATCTAGCCCGCTGGTTTACCCTCTCAATGGGTAGTATTCTTGTGTTGTTTGCAGGAGTCATTTACCAGATTGAGGCGAAAGACAAACGAGAGGCACTCGATCGCTTGCTGCTCGACAAAACCCGGATTATGGCGGCGAGCGTTCATTACGATGTTCGCCAGAATCAAACTGCGGTCGATTTAACCAATGTTCCTCTACTAGGGAGTGGTTCTCACCCACTGGCTGAGGATTTGATCTATGTGCGTTGGTACAACGCCCAAGGACGCTTGGTTCGTTTCTTTGGGGCTGCCCCTGCCAATCAGCTCAATACTTCTCCGGGTTATCAAACGATTCAACCGGCTGATCCCTTGTTGCAGCATCGCTGGTTGCGCCAGATTACGCTACCTGTTGAGGGGCGAACAGGGACGCTGGGCTACCTTCAGGTTGCAACGCCCCTAACAGAAACCCACAATCAGTTGCAAGAGCTTCAGATTGCACTAACCCTGGCAGTGCCGATCGCATTGGGGTTGATTGGCTTAGCGGGTTGGCTATTGAGTGGAATTGCCATGCAGCCCATTCGGCAGTCTTATCAACAGCTTCAACGCTTTACAGCCGATGCCTCCCACGAGTTGCGATCGCCCCTTTCTGCCATCTTGACCAATGCTCAGGTAGGGTTGATGCTTGCATCAGATGATTCCCGGTTCCAGCCATCCCTAGAAAATATCGTAGATAGTGCTAAATCAATGGGTTCTCTGGTGAATAATCTGTTGCTCCTAGCGCGTCATCAGGGAAAGCTCGCGCCTGAGTCGTTCAAACTGCTCACCCTCAATCAATTTCTAGCGGAAATCGTTCCCCAATTTCGGGTACTGGCAGAAGCACAAGACATTCAACTTGAATATGAGCAGCCAGAACAAGCGATTAAGGTCTGGGCTGATCCTGATTTGTTGAGGCAGGTGATTGAAAACTTGCTCAGTAATGCTTGTAAATACACTTCTACAGGTGGGTCAGTGCGGTTGCGACTTGTTCCCCATCCAGGTTGGGCCGTGATTCAAGTCATTGATACCGGAATCGGAATTCCAGAAGTGGACTTACCCTATATCTTCGATCGCTTTTACCGGGTTGATACGGCGCGATCGCTCGACAGCGGTGGCTCTGGACTGGGGTTAGCGATCGCTCAACAGATTGTTCAGGCTCACAGTGGGCATCTCCATGTAAAGAGCGTCATCGGTCAAGGTTCAACGTTTCAAGTTGAACTACCCCTCAAACTACCCTCCTAGTGACTCTTCCATCTTCTGTCTTAAACTCTTGGAGCGTACATCATGATCAGGACACCCACTAGGATAATGGTCGCTCCAACCCAATCCAAGCGATCGGGAGCAACATTATCGATTCGCCATCCCCAAAGGATTGACAGCATGATAAAGATACCGCCATAAGCGGCATAGGCTCGTCCAAAATTCGCGGGTTGAAGCGTTGCAACAAATCCGTAGGTTGTCAGCAAAATAGCGCCAACCATTGCTAACCAGATGCTTTCTCCTTCACGTAGCCATAACCAAATCAGGTAGCCGCCCCCAATCTCACACAGACCCGATAAAACAAAGACCAATAGTGAAAAAATTGTTGTCATGATAAATCAAATCATTGATCACAATGTTGAGATTACTAGTGGTTGAAAGGAACTGATTCACTGGGTTTTCACGCTCCATTAATCCGCAACCTTCGGTAGTTGAAACGCCTATAGTAATCTGTAATATTCATTCTTTAATGGTTTAACGATGAACGGGATCATCGGTGGTGCAGGGATGATGGGGTGGGGTTTAGCCCAGCAATTGCTAGAACAGGGGCATACGGTTGCCATCATTAAATCTAACCTGAGATGCAATATCCCCTTTGTCAATACCATTCACTTGTCCTTTGCAAATCATATTCATCGCTTCAATTCCACTCAACGTTCTTCTTGCCGGATTGAAGACGTTCAATCCCATCATCGGCTTCACAATTCGCTTGATCGATCGGTGAGCCTGCTCAACCTCATTGGGATTGCTCCCGTTGTGGATAGGTGAATGACTCGATATAAGGCTTGTTGCCCTAAATAGGTCTACCCTGCCAACGTTGAAATCTCACAGAATTGGAGGATGTGTGATCCAGATGGAATCAGGTATAAATAAACTCAAAGGATAAAGATCCTTGTTTTTTATAAGGTTTATTTATGACTACACGAGAACAACAACAAGAATATCTCGCCTCGATCGCTCAAGCTTACGATGTTGGTGACTTTGACTACTTAGCTCCCGGTGACTTACGATCGCTCGACGCTTTGATTGCTGAAGCTTGGCAAGCATTCAAGCAAGATGGAGATGTTGATACTCAAATCAGGAAGATTGAAAAAGCGATGGGTCGAGAATGAAAAGATAAGCCGTAAAATTATCCCGCATGGAAATCTGTTGCTTTGAGAGTGAAAGGTGTGATATCGCTGCATCTTCCACCCTCAGAAAAAATGTTTCAGGGATTTCGACAGGATAAAAGCTAACCCTTGCAAAGCATTCTCAAAGGCTCATTTTTTATTGGTTTCTAAACCTGAACTAGCATAGGGTTAGCTCTTTCAGGGTTTCAGGGGTGTCTTACATGTGAGATCCCGATCGTCCCAGATCAGCCAGATCAATATCACGGGGATTGCCCTAGTTGCGGGTGGCTTGATGACTCGGTGTGAAGCCTTAATAGCGATCGCTACAGCCTATAGAACCTATTTGGGATCCTTTTGAGATGGGTTAACCTCAAACATAAATACCATACTCCAGCAGCTTAACCGACAAAGAATGGGAACTCATTGAACCGTTGCTGCCCCAAAAGAAGCAAACTCGACCGCCCAAGTGGACAAAACGACAAATTTTAGACGGTATCTTCTATCAACTCAAAAACGGCTGCAATTGGTGTGACTTGCCCAAAGACCTGCCGCCTTATTCCACGGTCTTCTGGCACTTGCATTCAATGGCGCTCTGAAGGTGTCCTTGACTGCATCTTGGCAACGTTACATCAACAAGTTCGAGCCAACGTAAAAAAAACCGAAATGGACCCGTCTGCTCATCATTGACTCACAAGCGGTCAAAAACACTTGCAACGCGAGTATGGCATCCAAAGGCTTTTGTCACTACAAATGCACTAACGGCATCAAACGCCATCTAGCCATTGATACATTGGGGTTTCCCTTCTTCACCCATTGCACTAGGGCAAATGTTTCAGATGATCAAGGGTTGATTGAACTGCTCAGTTGCAACTTAGATTACTTTCGCACCAAGCCAGTTAATATCCCCAAGATTACAATTCTGCTAGACCACGGATATCACCCGGACAAGCTTATCGCTGCCTTGCAGCAACTCTACCCCCAGATTATGACCAAGATTCGCTTTGAACTCGCCCCAAAGCCGACGAAAGCGGAGAAGGCAGCACAAGGGAAAACGGGCTTTGTCCCTGTAGCAACTCGGTGGATCGTGAAGCGGTCGAATGCCTGGATGGAGCGGTGCAAGAGTTTGGTTAAGAATTTTGAGCGAACGCTTGACCATGCCAGAGCAAAGCTTAACCTATGTTTTATCCGATTAATGCTCAAGCGGTTAGCAAGTGCATAGATCTCAAACGGATTCTATAGTCGATTTCAAAGCGTTAGGGTGAAGTATGAGCGACACTGAGACCAGTACAAACCTCTTGATTCAATTAAAAGAAGCTTCTCAAGGCTTGGTGTATTTAAGCGAGTCAGAGTCATCATTTGAGGTGTTTATCTGGGAAGGACAAGCCAGTGACGGTCTTACTCCCGAACAGGTCGCTCAGCAAACAGGACATCCGGCAGATGCCTCAGTTCAAGTGATGGAGTTGTCTGAATTCTTTAGACCGACCTCGGGATGGTTTGGCTCGGAAGAACAAGAGATTGCAGATCGCTTCAAAACTCTGGAGAATACGCTCGCCAGTAACCTGACCAACATAAAGGTGTATCGAGTTGGTCACATTGAGATTGATGTTTATATTGTGGGTCAGCACGCCAACGACCTGGTAGGCATATCCACCAAGGTCATTGAGACTTAGAGCTATTGCGTATCGACTTTGGATTCAAGCGTCTCTTGCAAAGCTTCCGATACATTGCTCAAGAAGTTGTAGCCAGTTGTGGCTTCAATCTGGTCAACCGACGTTCTAAAGCTGCGCCAATCTGTCGTTCTGATTCCCTGGCTGTTCGGCATGTTGACAGCAATCACTCGCGTATTGTTATTGATTCCCCCAATCCCGCCCCCTGCTGGAAGAACAACTACGACTTTCCAAGTGTTAGCAGGGACAGTAATCCTGCCAGATGCCAAGGTTGACATGGAACCGTTCTCCCCGATACCCCCGATGCCACTTCCTCCGGCAATGATGTAGAGATCATTACCCTGTTTAACTAAGGTTCGGCAATACTCTTCCAAAACCGCCCAGGGACCACGATTATTGTCTGGGGATTGGGGCAGGATGTTGGTCATCAAAAAAGTTGCAGAGTTTACCTCAATGATCGCAGTTCGATCTTCTGACGCCGTCATATGTCCACGATCGAACCCGCTATAGGTATAGTTTGTCGTTGTCACTCGATACCAACCCGTTGGAAGAGTTGTATCTGAGCGAAAATTGTTTTGCCGTGGAGCGTCGCCTTGCCACGCCTGACTCAGTTGCCAACTCACCCAATTGGGAATGCCTTTGCTACGACTGTAGGATAAGGCATATTCAGGCTTAATCATGAGGTAATTTTCAGGGCTGGCAACATCAGCCTTTGCATCACTCGGGTTACCCAATAAAAGATGAGCGCTGCTAGAAGTTGTATCTGCTGAAGGGGTTGACTGTGCAACTGTTTGGGAGGGGAATGTTGTTTCCGAAGAGCTGAAGGATAGCGATTCAGTGGCGGAAGCGATCGCGCAGCCGGTTAAAAGCAACAAAAATCCACCTAGCCAGGGCAAATGTTTGAGACCCATGACAATGCTCCTGAACTACTTGATCATTTCATTCACCCTAATCAAGGCAGTCTAGCGCCTCTAAATCCACGAGAAAACCTTCCTTTTGAAATAGAACAGGAACTCGATCGAATCCTTCTTTTTGAGGTGTGCCAGAGCTAGGTGGAAGCGGGACGGCGGTGGGGGAGGGACGAATTGGCAGCTTCTATGTCAACGGACTCTGATCGCCCCTCTCCCCCTGGTGATAGTACGATCGGACAGTTCCTCCTATAGAGGCAGAATAAGTACCATAAGCAAAATGTATTTGCAAATATTTTTAACAAAGTGTTATATTTTTGTTGCACAAGTTTACAGAAAAGAGCGCCATGACTTACACTGCTGACTCCGCCCTTGATTTCGTCTCCATCGCTCGTGAATTAGGAACAACCCAAGGGCTGTCCCTCAAAGCAGGGGTCAGCAATGGGACTGAATTGACCCCCACTGAAGTTCGTTCCCGGATGCGCCGCGAAGGACGTAACTTCCTCCGTCGTCCGGCATTGAATGGGGCAACGATCGATCGAGAAGGTTTAGCTAACAACTACGCCGTTGAACCCACCCTCTACTATGCACACTTCCCCTCTCCAGAGCAGGCTCGTCAATATGCGCTGCAAGGGGCGATTGCGGTTCTCGTCGTGACTCTCACCCTCTTGACTGCCTTTGCAGTGAGCTAATTAAAGTTTCATCTCGTTTGGATTTTCCCTATCGATAAGCCTCAGTTCGGCACTGAGGTTTTTGTTGTAGGGTTACGTTCCCTGTTCGCTGTCTTGCATTTCAACGTCATCCTCCGCCTCTGCACTGATGAACGAAAAAGCAAGGATTGCTCGATTGGTTGCATTCAGTTGCTGAGACTCTGGAATAAATCCAAGAACCACGCCTAGCGTGTAGGCAACTGTAAATGTACCGATTGCAATTGCAAGGATACGACGCTGCTGGGAAATGACTAATTGATTACGCTGTGATGCTATAGAAAAAGTCTAGAGAACGGATTGAGGAGTTTTAAGAATCTATAGAAGAGGATTTTCACTTCCGCTCCGCCTTCATTTGGGTCATTCAAGCAGCAATTAAACCCGATCGAAATAGTGCATCAAATTCTCCCACCGTCGATGCCCCGTCAGCTTCTGAATCTAAGCAGGCGAATACCCCTTATCGCGCAGCTTTGTAACATAGGTACGTTGAAACGAGTGCGTCAAAACTCCCTCTAGCCCCACTCGATCGCAAGCTTCCCCTAAAATCTCATCCGCCCGCGATCGTGTCAGGTGTTCTGCTTTAGAGCCGCGCCGCCCTAGAAACAACAATCTTTGCTGCAGCATCCGATCGCCCTCTTCCCCCACTCGATGCGTATCCAGAAAAGCTTGCTTAGCTTTGCACAAATTCTTGAAGGCTTTGATTAACAGACTGCTCTGCATTGGTGGACTGAACTGCCACTGCCCAGCGCTCAAAGTTTCTTTGCTAGGCTAGAGCAAGCGTACTTCAAGGAAGGGTTGTGAGCAACTGCACGATCGTCTGGTTCCGCCGTGACCTCCGCATCTCTGACCATGCTCCCCTCGATCGAGCGGCACGTCGAGGAGCGGTTGTTCCCGTCTTTGTCTTTGATCCTGCCCTATTGCACCATCCTGAAACCGCCCCTGCTCGCGTTGCCTTTCTGTTGAAGTCACTGCAATCGCTGGATGCTGACTTGCAGGAGCGCGGGGGACGCCTGATCCTCCGCTTGGGTGATCCGCTCACCGTCTTGCCGCAACTGATTCGGGAGACGAAAGCTGATGGCATCTATGCTCATCTTGACTTCGAGCGATTGTATGGTCGGGTCCGGGATGCTCGACTCAATCGCATTCTCACAGAGCAAGATCTTAAGATTCGCTGGTTTGAGCCATCCGGTACAACTCCTGACCTCATGACAACGAGGCAGTATCGTCAGTTGTGGTACGACCAGATGCGTGAGGCGATCGTCCCAACTCCCCAACGAATCGAAGTCCCGTCAGAGGTGTTGAGTACATCGTTACCCACGCTGGCTGACCTCAAGCTCCACGATGATGGCAAGCCCCTGCCTCCGGCTGGAACCCAGGCTGCTTACCAACTGCTCGATCGCTTCCTGGAGGAGAAAACGCAGCGCTACTATTGGCAGTTGTCCTATCCCAGTGCTGCTGCCACCAGTGGATTAAGTCCTCACATCAAATTCGGTGTCATCTCATTGCGACAGTGCTATCACGCTGCCCAAACCCTCAAGACCGTGCTCGATGAGCGAGTGCAGCGCAGCCGTAAGCAGTTTATTGCTCGCCTGAGATGGAACAGTGGTTTTGCCCAACGCTTTCGCTACCTGCCGCAACTCGAAGTGCGATCCCTCTATCGTCATTTTGATGAAGAAGGCTTTGAGTTCGATGAAGACCTGTACCAAGCCTGGCAACAGGGACAGACTGGATTTCCGATTATTGATGCAGCCGCTCGTTGTTTAATTGCAACTGGAGGTTGGCAGGCCTTTAACTTTCGCACCCGTGCCTGTTATGCCAGCTTCTTGAGTAACCTGTTGGGGATGGACTGGCGCTATGGGGCGCTGCACTTCATGCGGCATCTCATTGATGGGGATTGCCCGATCGACCATTATCAGTGGGCCATGCAAGCCGGGATTACAGCCGCAATTGACCAGTCCTGGACGCGCATCTACAACCCAGGGCAAGCCGCAGTCGATCGATTTGACCCCCAAGGACAGTTTATTAAACGCTGGGTACCCGAACTGCGGCATCTCTCGCCGCAACAGCTTGGAACTCCACCGTCAACAAAGGGGTATCCTGCACCGATTCTCGACTATAGGCAAGCCAGAGCAAAACGAGTACAGCAACTCGATCGGCAACGGCAGGAGTTAATTCAACAGGGTAACCTTGTGCCTTACCTTGCGCCTTTGCCAGAAAGCTTCCTTCCGTTTGGCAGCGATCGGGTTCAGTGTGACGTGAGTTGGGCAGGATTAGCCGATCGAGCCTTGTTTCCAACGGCGCTTAATTTAGCTGAACTGGACGAGAGCCAAGCGCAAATGTTGCGAACTTGGTTTGTTGGAGCCGCTCGTCCTTCTAAACCATCAGGTGCACGAAAATCCCCTTCCAAGTCTCAAGCGGAACAGCTCACCCTCCTGTAGCAAGTGCAATCTAGACAGCACTCTCTTAAAGATGCAGATTGGTGGACTGGGATTAGGACTGGCGATCGTACGGCATTTAGTCGAATTGCATGGAGGAACGGTCGCAGTCGAAAGTCCTGGGAATCGGAAGGGGCACAACTTTTACCGTCAGGCTGCCACTCATACCTATTCAGGCGATCGCCGATCACAATAGTCGATCGTCAGAGCCATCTTATGACTTGAATGGGATTCAAGTCTGGGTCGTCGATGATGAAGCAGATTCACGAGAGTTTGTGGCGTTTGTGTTGTAGCAAGCGGATGCAACTGTACTTACCACAACGACCGCTAATGAAGCACTAACTATGCTCATTCAAGCTAAGCCAATAGTGCTGCTGAGTGACATTGGGATGCCAGATAGGGATGGCTATATGCTGTTGCAACAGGTGAAAGCACTGCCATCAGAGCAAGGCGGACAAGTTCGGGCGATTGCAGTCACTGCCTACACAGGCGACTTCAACCAGCAACAAGCCCTGCAAGCTGGATTTCAACAGCATGTCTCGAAACCAATCGAACCAGAGAGATTGATTCAAGTGATTGCTTGCCTCACTCAGTCCGCTTAGCGATCGCCTGAAAAAACTTCGCTCTAAAGGATGAGGGATAAAAGCTAAAAGATAGCGCAGATAGAAGGGCATGGTACAAAGCGTTTAAGACCATTACTCAATTACAAGGGATTTATCTATGTTTTTTCATAAAAAAGAGCCAATTCATGCTGTAAAAATTGGTGAGGCAAATCCTCGGTTTGCTCAACTTTTGTTAGAGCAGTTTGGTGGTGCAACGGGTGAGCTGTCTGCCGCATTGCAGTATTGGGTGCAGTCGTTTCATGTGGAAGATGCTGGCATCCGGGATATGTTGCAAGACATTGCGTTGGAGGAGTTCGGACATTTAGAGATGGTTGGCAAGCTGATCGAAGCGCATACCAAAAACGTTGACCAAACGGATGCTTACAAGAGTTCATTGTTCGCAGTACGGGGTATGGGTCCCCACTTTCTAGATAGCCAGGGCAATGCCTGGACAGCGAACTATTTGAATGAAGGCGGCGATGTCGTGCGTGATTTACGAGCTAATATTGCCGCTGAAGCAGGAGCACGCCAAACTTACGAATCCTTGATCAAGCTTGCACCCGATAAAGACACTGAAAAGACACTGGTTCACCTACTAACCCGTGAAATCTCTCACACTCAAATGTTCATGAAGGCGTTGGATTCTTTGGGCAAATTGACTGATCCGATGTTTGGCAATGTTCAGCCCGATGAAACTGTGGCTCTTTACTACAACCTGTCAACCAATGGACAGAATGATCAGGATGATCGCGGTCCTTGGAACTCTGAACCCGATTTCACGTACGTTGCTGACCCAGTTGGCGATCGTTCATAGCTCTTGAGCACTTGTTTAGTAACGTGCCAGGGTTGATATCTCACTGGATTGATCTGTGTGATAGTCAGCCACATCAATGATGCGATCACACAATCGTTTCAGCAAGGCGAATTCATGGCTGATCACCAATAATCCAATCTCGTGAGTGCGCGTATAAGAGAGAACAGCTTGCCAGATGAGTGCCTGGGTATTGGCATCCAGCATGGCAGTCATTTCATCAGCAATTAAGTAATGAGTGGCTGGGTTGAGAACTCGGGCAACGGCAATGCGTTGAAGCTCACCCCCACTCAACTCATGAGGATAGCGATCGAGCCAGTTTTTATGGATTCCTAATCTATCCAATAACTCAGGTGCCGGCAGGTGTCCTTCCTGGAGAATCTGACGAACACGCCAGCGTGGATTGACTGCTAATTCTGGGTTTTGAAAGATTAGCTGTACTGGGGAGTAGCCCCGTAGAGGTAATAGTTGACTGTTCACTGTTACGGTTCCAGCGGTGGGTGTGAGATAGCCTGCCAACAGTTTTCCCAGTGTTGTTTTGCCAAAGCCAGAGGGACCCATCAGCCCAACCCTTTCACCGGGCGCAATCACCAAACTAAAATCGCGCGGAATCTAGGGATGTCTGGGACTATAGCGAAACCTAAGCTGCTTACCGACTAACATGGTGTTCCTCCGCATGAATACATCTGACTGGCGCACCGTGCACCTGCCGAAATGAAGGACGCTCAACCTGACACACCTCTGTCACCCAAGGACAGCGATCGCTAAATAAACACCCGTTGGGTAATGCATCGGGACTCGGTTGGCAACCAGGGACAGGAATGAACTCATTTTGAGGGAGCGATCGCCACAAAGCCTGGTATAGGGATGGCGAATAGTGCCATTGGAAAAGTCGGTTGCTGCGGTAATTTCAACGGTTGTCCCAGCATAGAAAACGGCAACCTGATCCGCCACTTGCAATGCTGCTTCAATATCGTGGGTAATCAGGATAACTCCCTTGCCTTCATCTGCCAGTTCTCGCAGGTGGTTCAGGGTTTCCTTAATAACATCAGGATGTAGTCTAGAAGTGGGTTCATCGGCAATCAACAAATCAGCCTGGCTGACAACAGCGGTAGATACGAGTACGCGCCGTGCCATGCCACCTGAAATTTGAAATGGATAGCACTGCTTAACTTCAGTTGCCAGATTGTAACGGTCAAAGGTACGATCGACTGCCTGAAATGCCTGTTGTTTGGACAATCCGCACACTTGTGCGACGCAGCTCACTTGTTTTCCAACCTGCACCAACCGCACTAGCAGGAGCATCGCCACCTTCTGGCAGCAGATTTCAGTACTTATCTAATCAGTACTTATCTAAATAGAGATCGAGCACTATACCTGATAGTTCTATTCCTGCTCAAACTTTGAACCTCGGCATAAACCTGAACCGTGGAGTCAAAGTTATTAAACAAAGGAACGCTTGCTTCCTGGGAGTAGGAGTCAGGGCGAAAGACGACTGATAAATATTTGACAGGAGACTGTCCAGGCAGGGAATAGTAGGAATTAATTCTGATCCTGCCCCCTTCGACCCTACCACTGGTAGTTGCAGTCGAGAATGAGGCACCTGGCGCAACATCGACTCTAAAAAAATCCACTTGATCGCTGCGATCGAGTATGCCGCTAAAGCGAACTCTGGCTGAAGAGGCATTAGCTTTGATCCTGCCCAAAAACTTAGCAGTATTGAATGAATTGTTGCTATCGCGTAGAGGTTTTGATAGCGATGGAGCGGACGAGGCGAAGAACGAGGACTGAGTAAAATTGGCAGAAGACGATTGATTCAACATAGATGCTGACCTTTATCGTGAGGCGAAGGAGGCTATCGTGGACGTTACTTAACGGTCTCGCACAATGCAAGGACTAGCATCCGGCAAAAGTTGAGTCTCCGAGCCGATTGCCTTTTTGCGCTTCGAAAAGGCAGTGTCGCAAGTGCGCTGAAGCATTGCTCGGCTTTGTCTACCCGGTGTAAGTCCTGGTTCTGGAAGCCTTGTTAGTCACTCTTCAGTCACTCTATGTAGAAAAAAAGAGGAGTCACTATTGCCCAACACCAGTTCAAATCGAAATTCCATCGCCTATAGCTCTCGAATCATTTGAGCCGCAATTTGGGTTTGGTGCGATAGGTTTCAGGCGGTTTGAGTCGCTCAATCTCAAGCTCAATCTCAACCCGATCGTGCCTGTCTTTCAGGCCTACTGATGAGTCTAGTACAGTTCTGCTCCATAATTACCAGGGCAACACTGCTCCGTTGGCGTGCCAGAACGTGCCTGTATTCTCCAAGGTCAACTCATCGATGCGAGCCAGTAACCCTTGCACCGATTCCTCTGGGGTGATGCCACCTTTCGTAAAGTTCGTCATGCGCGTTTGCACCAAGCCCGGATGCAGAATCGCGACAGTAATTCCTCGGGGCTTCAGATCGTGCGCTAACGACTTCCCCGCCATCGACAGTGCCACTTTTGACATCCGGTAGCCGTAAGAACTGCCAGAGGTATTGTCGCCAATCGACCCCATCCGGCTCGTCATCAACACGATCTTGGAGCCTGTTCTGAGGTTGGGCAGCAAGGTGTGAGTGACCCGTAGCGCACCCAGAGCATTCACCTCAAACTGTTCACGAATGCTGTCAAAGTCTAAATCTTCCAGCGTTACCCGCTTGAGAATGCCTGCATTGTTGACTAAGACATCGATCGCAGTATCTCCCAGACGATTTCGTAAATTTGTGATCGAATCATTGGAGGTAATATCAATGCCATCCTCAACCTGTACCCCAAGCTGCTGCAATTCCTGAGAGGCAGTACGACACACTGCAATTACTGCTTCTCCCCGTGCTTGTAGTTGACGGCAGTATTCGTAGCCGATACCTCGACTTGCACCTGTAATGAGATAAGTTGCCATGTGAATTGTGATCGCCTAATGAGACAGGTATTCTAGAGACTCATCATAGGCGAATTTAGTCGGCCGCTCGTGATTGGCGTACTACACTGCGTGACCTCAGAGTCCTCTATCCTGGAAGACAGAATGATGGCTGGGAAGGTTCGGCAGGATGGAAATCATTGGACGGATGAGCGGAGAAAACCTAGTCGAACTCTGGGAGTGGGTGCAATCGCTTTCCCTGTCGCCAACTGCCATTCAGAGCCGCTACGCTCCCAACCGATCGGTCAAATGCTTTGGCGTTGCCTCAAACTTGCAATCGATTGCCAAAGGACGTGCCAGATTGCTGCGGACGGATGACCCCGGAGAGCGCATTCGGTCGCTGGGAGAGCGATTGCTGCCGGGCTGGCACAGTCTACTGGTCTGCGGCGGCGATACAACCATTCACTGGCATCGCGACCACGGACACTTTGAAGGGATAGCGGTCATGATCAACCTGGGCGAAGCGCTGTATTTTGAGCGCGATTACGAGCAGGGCGAGCTACAGCACCATCTCACTGATGGATTAGTGATTCGAATTAACACTAAACTGCTCCATCAAGCAATTCCCCGCTCCACCCCCCGCTATAACCTGACCTTTCGCCACCTGAAACCTCAATTTCTACCCCAGGTCGAAGAAAGCCAGGCAACTCAGCTACAGTTGCCAATGTAGTCCTGTAATCAGGAACGTGAATGCCATGCCTGATCGTTTCTACGATATTGTCCTCTACGGTGCCAGTGGTTTTGTTGGTAAACAAACGGTGCAGTACTTTGCTCGCTGTGTTGATCCGCAACAGGTCCGCTGGGCAATTGCCGGACGCAACCGCCTAAAACTAGAAGCGGTTCGGGAGGAAGTGGGAATAGCTGTGGATGTGTTGGTTGCTGATAGCCAGGATCAGCAGGCGATCGATGCAATTGTTGCCCAGACGCGAGTGTTACTGACTACTGCCGGACCTTTTGCCCTTTATGGCAATACCCTCGTGGATGCTTGTGTTCGCTTCAAAACTCATTATGTCGATATTACAGGGGAAACACCCTGGGTCAGACGCTTGATCGATCGCTATCATGCTCAAGCTGCCGCTGATGGAACGCGCATTATTCCCTGCTGTGGCTTTGATTCGGTTCCGTCTGACCTGGGAACTTATCTGGTTGTTCGGTCCATGCAGCAGTTGGGGATGTCCACTCAGCGGGTGAACGCCTATTTTCAGGCGGTGGGCGGCTTTAATGGAGGGACGCTGGCATCTGCCTTCAACCTTTACGACTCCCACGGAACTACCCAAATGAGCAACCCCTTCTTGCTGAACCCAAGCCCTCCCCCTTCGCAAGCTCAGATCGATCGCAATCGTGACCCACGGATTCCTGCATTTGATCCCGACCTCAACACCTGGGTCGCTCCCTTCTTCATGGCTCCGGTCAACACTCGCATTGTGCGCCGCAGTAGTGCCCTGTATGCCGGGTGGCAGCAACCCTACGGAGCTGATTTTACCTATCAGGAGTATCTCAAGTTTGAGGAACCTTTGGCATGGCTGAAGGCAACCGGCGCAACAGCGGGACTTGCCCTCCTGACAGGCATTCTGCAACAGCCGCAAGCTAGGTCACTGGTACAGCCCATCCTGCCGCAGCCGGGCAGCGGACCTTCAGAGCAAACGATGAACGAAGGCTGGTTCTCCTGTGAGCTGATTGGCACTGCTCAAGAGGGGCGCAAGGTACGCGGACTGATTCGGGACCAAGGTGATCCGGGCAATCGTGCTACAGTCAAGTTCGTCTGCGAGTCTGCTTTGAGCTTGGCAGTGCAAACCGATGAGCTACCGGACGGTAAGAGCCGAGGTGGGATTCTCACACCCGCAACAGGGTTAGGGGATGTCCTAGCAGAACGGCTACGGAGAGCCGGAATGACCGTTGAAGTTGCCCTGTAACCGAGTGAGCTAGGATCGATTGAAGGACGTTTTGGACCATAGTATGGCAAAGCAGGAACAGCCACTTCAAGGAGAGGCGCTGATCAAGGAAGTATGTCGGCGCATTCGCGTTGCCCGTTGTTATTGGGATGCCCATAACAATCATGCCTGTCGCGGAGAGCGAGAACGGGCCTTGGCTCTATACAACACGCTGACAAAAGAGCAAAAGGACAAGATCCCGCAGGAGTTGCGAGTGTGGTTGCGCTACCGCAGTGAAAAATACTTTGGCGAACACCGCACGCCGCCCCATTCAAAGCGAAAGTCGAAATAGTGCTTGAAGCTCCCTCCTTATTGAAAGCCTTTCAACCCTCATGCTGCCTACCCCCACTCCGCGATCAATTCTTGCCACGCTCCTGCCCCATTTGCGCGTTGCGGCTGCCTACGCCCGTCAGATTCAGTCACAAATTGTGGCGCATCCTAAAAAGGACAGTGACAACTTCCTGGCTGCTGCCCTAAGTGACGCAGATTTATCCATTCAAACGTTGATCGAAGTCGCAATCCTAAGCACATTTCCTAATATTCGCTTTTACGGTGAGGAGCACGAGCGGTCTTATAACACCCGCTATTTTCGGGCGATCGATCTAGGTGAAATGGGGGATTACCTGGTAACGCTTGACCCAATCGACGGTACGCGCTTTTATCTAGATGGACACCAAAACTATCAGATTATTCTGAGCATTCTGAATGCGGACGAATACGAAGCGGTCATCGCTGTAACTCCGGCACAAAACATTTACCACTATGCAGTACGAGGGAAAGGCTGCTGGAAAGGAAATTTAGAGACAGACCTCGACAACTGCGATCGCCTGATGCTTGGAGACGCAGATCGAGCAGTCTTTTTTGGCATTGCGATGGGTGCAATTGCTCCCCATTTAGAAGGCTATAGGGCGATCGACGTAACACAGGATTACTCCAAGGACGCGCAAATTCCCTTGATCAACGGACTGCTGACGGGTGAACTTTCAGGGGCAATCACCCGTGCCGGAAACTGGATTGACGGTGCGGCACTCGCATTTTTGGTGCAAGAAGCGGGAGGAATAGTCACAACGCTGGAGGGAACTGCGCTGCCACCGCTCCATACCTGCTGCAACTACCAGCGTCCAGGATTGATTATGGCAAGTTCAACTACAGTCCATCAGGATTTGCTAAAAGCAGTACAACAATTGATGAAGCAGCATAGTGCAGCTGTCCCCTAAGGAAAAGTGCTTTGCCCGTTATCCTAATGCACAAGAAAATCTGGCGTTGCTGAATAGGAATATGATTCGCTGAGGGATAGGTACATCACCAAATTGGAGGTAGTGCAGTAACAACCGAATCGAGTGCTGCAGCATCTCCACGGATTTGGAATAGCACAATGTCTTGCGATGTAACCGAGCAAGATAGTGTCGTAAGCGTGTATTTTCTCCTTTAACTTGGGTTATGTAGGTCTTGCTCGCCATCTGGTCGCCCTCTGGAATAAATCCTGGATAAACAGACCAACTAGCAGTGACATAGAAGGAGCACGGCCAGCTCACCACGATCGTCCAGAACGGGCGGAATGTTTCAGCACTAGGGTCGCCCAACACCCAACCTAGAATCCCTTTTCTACAGTGATCAACGGCAGTCCACAATCAGATTTTGTTTTTTGGGTTGTATCGCAAAAACTTTTTAAAGACAAACGATACCTATTAAGGTCATCGTCTTAAGCAGTTACGCCCAAGAGTGCTTCGATAAATCTGGCCTGAGATGCAATATCCCCTTTGTCAATACCATTCACTTGTCCTTTGCGGATCATATTCATCGCTGGAGTTGTGATCAGCCCTGAGCAGTTTTCAGCAGAGCAACAACGATATCTTGTGCATCAACATATCCACGCTTTACGAGCATTATCCTAAACACCCATTACTCTCGTTGTAACACCACTTTCCCGATCGCCTGCCCCGACTCAGCCCGTTGGTGTGCTGCTGCTACTTCAGAAAACTTGAACACCTGACTATCGAGTAGCGGTTGTACCTGTCCGGCATCGACTAACTGAGCCAGTTGGGTCAGAATCTCTCTATGCCGCGATCGCCCCACACTATGCAACAGTGGAATCAACATAAAGACCAGATGCAGCGTCAGTCCTTTTGCATGTAGCAGGGTTAAGTCTTGCTGAGACAGAGAAACAATTGACACCACTGTTCCATTCAGCTTTGCAGCTTTGAATGCGTTTTGCAAATTGTCATTTCCTACTGTGTCGAAAACTATGTCAAATCCTTGCTCATTGGTGTGTTCTGCCACAAACTCTTCAACAGGCTGCTGATGGTAGTTGATGGTGAAATCAGCTCCTAGTTTACGGGCGATCGCTCCTTTCTCTTCACTCGATACCAGGGCATAAACTGTCGCTCCTGCTGACTTCGCCAGTTGTACCCCAATATGCCCTACACCGCCTGTTGCTCCATAAACCAGAACCCGTTGTCCAGGTTGAACTTTGGCGCGATCGATTAGCCCTTCCCAGGCAGTGATTGAAACGAGGGGTAGAGCGGCAGCTTCTGCCATCGTGAGCGACTTGGGCTTGTGAGCCACTTGATCTACATCTGCCAGCATATACTCCGCCAATGCACCCCCCAACCCTTTCACGCCGCCTGCACAGGCATACACTTCATCTCCGGGTTTAAAGATGGTGACTCCCTCACCGATTGTTTCCACCACTCCGGCAACATCTCCATGCAATACAGCAGGAAAATCAGGGGCAATGTCTGGAACTGCACCCTGACGAATTTTGTAGTCCACTGGATTCACGCTGGTTGCCATGACCCGAATCAATACATGATGGGGTAGGACTTGAGGAGCTGGGACATCGGTTGTTTCAAAAACAGCGGGGCTACCGAACTGGGTAATAATTTGGGCTTGCATTGCAATTGACCTCAGAACTCATATTCCATGAGTACCATTGAGACATTGCTGCCCGAAAGGATTAACGGCAAAGTGCATTAGTTACTTTTTGGTAAACATGGTGATCAACCCGAATTCTGACGCTATCCAATTGAATTACTTGCCGCAGCCTGCGCTCGATCGCATCGCTAACATGAACCTGTTCGACACCAACTGTGCAGGGCATCAAATGCTCGAACACATTGCTAATAAGTGGACAGTGTTGATTGTGTATGCCCTGACGCAGGGGAAAAAGCGATATAGCGAACTCAAGCAGCAGATTGTTGGCGTATCTCCCAAGATGCTGATTCAAAATTTGCGGAACCTGGAGCGATGTGGATTGATCGAGCGAGAAATTTATCCCACCGTTCCGCCACGGGTCGATTACTCGTTGACTCCATTAGGAGAATCGCTGGTAGAACCGTTGGCGATCTTGGGGGAGTGGGCATATCGTCATATTCCAGAGGTCAAGACAGCAATGGAGCAGTATGACGATAACCCTAAAGAAAACTACTGGGAACCCAAGTAATTCGGCAGCAGGTTTATTTCAGGGCAACATGCTTTAACTCTAAATGGGATCGGGCATGCATCAGCAGTGTAACCGCAAAATATTGATAAAACAGCGCAAGAATCGGGCTTCAAGTTTAAGGGGGCTTTTTCTAATCTTGAGTTATTGAAACCCAACTCAAATCGAGAAAGGAACTATGAACGTTATCCAATCCCTGATTGCAACTGGCACAATCGCGATCGTTTCCTTTACTTCTCTCCCTGTCGCTCTGTCAGAGACAGTCAATTTTGATTTCCTCGCACGCGAGTCTACACAGATGATGGCTGAACTGCCTGCATCCTTCCAACCCGGACTCAATCAGGTTATCTTTCAAAGCGAGGGCGAACGGATGGTGGGTAACTTGTACCTGCCAGCTTCCTACCAGTCCGGAGACAAACTTCCCGTGATTGTTGTGACAGGTGCCTGGACGACGGTAAAAGAACAAATGCCTGCGGTCTATGCTCAACGGCTCGCCGATCGCGGATTTGCGACTTTCACGTTTGATTTTCGCTACTGGGGTGAGAGCGGTGGTACTCCTCGCCAATACGAATCACCTGCGGCTAAAGTTCAAGATATCAAGAATGCGGTTGCGTTCTTGCAAACCTTACCTGTGATTGATGGCGATCGCATTGGTGGGTTGGGCATCTGTGCCAGCGCAGGCTACATGGCACAAACCGTTGCAGAAGATTCAAGCTTCAAATCCTTTGCAACCGTTGCCGCATGGTTACATGACATGGATTCGCTCAACGCATTATTTGGGGAAGAAACGGTGCAGCATCGGATGGAAATCGGGCGGGCTGCCCGTGAACAATACGACCGCACGGGCAAGGTGGCTTATGTTCCGGCTTATTCTCAAGGCGATCGCAGTGCAGCCATGTTTGGCGATGTTAGTTATTACGCCAGTACGGATCGGGGTGTGACTCCAGAGTGGACAAATCTTTTTGCGGTGATGTCCTGGCACGAATGGCAGGGATTTGATGCAATGGCGATCGCGCCCCAAATTACAACTCCAACGCTGATGGTTCACAGCGATGGTTCTGCTCTGCCGGACAATGCCCGCGAATTCTATGCTTCGTTGAGTGGCGAAAAGCAGTTAGTTTGGACGGAAGGACAACATCTTGATTTCTACGATCGCGATCCTCAAGTTGCAACCGCTGTCGATGCATTAGTAAGTCATTTCCAGGCAACATTGCCCCATCTCACATCAGTACAGCATTAGTCAGTTTGAAATATTCAACAGTCATTACACATTATTTGGAGCAAACAAAATGAGTGGACGCATGGATGGGAAAGTGGTCATTGTGACGGGCGGAAGTTCAGGAATTGGTCGAGCAACTGCCATTGCCTTCGCCAGAGAAGGCGCAAAAGTGGTGATTGCGGCACGACGAGTCAATGAAGGAGAAGCAACCGTCAAACAAATTGTGGAAGCTGGCGGAGAGGCAATCTTTGTACAAACGGATGTCACTCAAGCAAAAGAGGTACAAGCTCTAGTCGATCGCACTTTAGAAAAATATGGTCGTCTTGATGCTGCCTTCAATAATGCAGGTTCCGGTAAAGGGATTCGATTGATCGATTTGACCGAAGACGAGTGGGAACAGGAAATTACAGTCAATCTCAAATCCGTGTGGCTCTGCTTGAAATATCAAATTCCTGCGATGCTGAAGTCTGGTAAAGGGGCGATCGTGAATATCGCATCTCAAGGGGCAATCCTGGGTGTTCCCAACTATAGCGCTTATGGAGCAGCGAAGGGAGGAGCAGCAGCATTAACCCGTGCGGCGGCGGCCGAATATGCGGCAGAGGGAATTCGGATTAATGCGGTCAGTCCGGGTGCAGTTGAAACGGAGCTATGGGCGAACGCGCCTGCCGGAATGCTGGAACAGGTGGCAGCGGGTATTCCGATGCAGCGCGTTGGACAACCCCAGGATATTGCGGAAACGGTTGTTTGGCTCTGCTCTGATGCCGCTGGATTTATCACCGGACAGAACATCGCTATCGATGGTGGCTATACAACCTCCAACTAAAACTCACTGAACTCCCATGAAAAAATATTTGATTGCGCTCTTTGCTTTTGTATTAACGATCGCCTTCATGATGAGTTGGAAATCAGAACAACCTGCGATCGCCAACAACATACCTACCAGCCAGGAACAAGCTAATGTTCAACTGATTCAGGATTACTATGCTGCCTATGCAGAAAGCGATCTGAAAGCCCTTAAAACCTTCTTCGCTCCCAATATTACCTGGCGTATTCCTGGTCATCATCCTTTAGCAGGCGAGAAGCATGGTGCAGATGAAGTGATTGCATTTTTTACCCAACTTGCAAAGGGCAATTTCAAAGCTGATCCCATCTTTTTCCAAGCACAAGGGAATTATGTTGTAGACATCCACCGAGGATGGAGCAATGTTGAAGATGGTGGTACTCAAGTCGATCAGCTATTCACGCTCATGTTCAAAATTGAGAATGGCAAAATTGTTGAGGCACAAAATTTCTTAACCGATCAGCACCAGGCAGATGCTTTCTTCTGGAGGGTCTATTCCCTCAAGCCGTTGCCCGATCGCTTAGTCCAGTAAAGTGATTGTGAAAATTTGTACCACGTCAACTCTCGTTCATTTAAAGAAAAAAGCCATGCTCAAGAACAAACGCCGCCAATGGTTGCTGATTGGAAGTAGTGTAATTGCCTCCACACTTCTCTCTAATAAAGTTGCAACGGCTCAACCTTCAAATGATCAAATGATGACCTCAACTACTGATCGAGATGCCATCATCAATGCCGTCAATCAAATTGCCATCATGGCTGATCTCCGAAACTGGGAAGCCTGCCGAGATGCATTTAGCGATCGGGTTGAAACCGATTACACCTCTCTAACGGGTGGAGAACCGTCAACCATCACTGCAGAGGATTTAGTCAAGGGCTGGGAAACTTTCTTCTCACAAACTTTCAAAGTCACGCAGCATTTGATTGGAAGTCATGTTGTCACAAGCACAGGAGATACCGCAACCTGTCTTTCCAACTTTCAAGCCCACCATGTTTATTTAGATACCACAAAAGGAACTTGGACATTGGGTGGCGTTTACGAACATGGCTTAATCCGAACTCCTCAAGGCTGGCGAGTAAACCGAATGAAAATGACCTGGACTTGGGAATCCGGCAATCGTCCCTAACTAACTGCACTGCAAGCGATAATCTTTTGGTGTCACCCCGGTTGCTTTGCGGAAATGAGTGGTAAAGTGGCTTTGATTGGAAAACCCTACTCGATAGGCAATTTCTGCGATCGCTAGCTGAGTCACCGTCAATAAAACTTTGGCACGTTCCATTCGGCGTTGAATTAAATACTTGTGCGGAGTTTCCCCTATTGCAGCTTTGAAGGCACGGGCAAAATGAAACTGGCTCATCGGAACTAAAGCTGCCATGTCTTCGATCGCAATGTCTTCTTCCAAATGCTCCTCAATGTAATCTTGAATCTGCTTCAGCTTTACAGCATCAAGCGCACGACCCGGAACAACGAGCTTCTTCTGTAGCATTCCGGATTCACAATAGTTGCGTAACAGATGAACCGTCAGCAAATTTTTCAGCGATTGGGCAAAAAGGTTTCCGCCTAATCCTTCATTCAGCAGTTCACCCTTGAACCAGTGAGCAACTTGAGTAATGGTGGGATCAGGAAAAATCACTCGATGGCTCAACTGCGTTTCTGCAGGCAATTCATTTTCTACCGCCGTCTGTTTCAGATAATCTGGATCAAGGTAAAGAGTGACATACTCACTTGCCTTCTCCCGGTGATGCCAGACAAACTCGCGATCGCCATACAAAAACGCACTCCCCGCAGGCAGAGCAGTGGTTTGTTTTTTGCCATCAACAGACCAGGTAACGCGATCGTGCGGGATAAATGCCACACTAATCGCGTGTTTAGGCATGGCAAACTCAAAGTCGCCTACACTTTCGAGCAGACCATACTCAACCGTAATATTCTGCCACTCCTTCTTGAGGAAAAGGGAAGGTTGCTCCGTCATCTGCCACCACTTCAGAAAACGTTACTGCCCTTATCCTATCGAAATACAATTTCCTGGCAAGCCTTTCTCCTCACGGTACTGCTTGGGTGTCGTCTGCAATACATGCCGGAACACGGTCGTCATGTGACTCTGGTTGCCAAATCCAGCTTCTATGGCGACTTCAGCCAGCGATTGCCTCTTATCCTGCAAAAGTTGTTGAGCCAATTCCACCCGGCATTGCAGCACGTACTGATAAGGAGGGATTCCGGTTGTGGCTTTAAAGGCTCTGGCAAAGTGATAGGGACTCAATCCAATTATGGTTGCAATATTGCTCAAATTTAACGGCTGTGAAACGTTCGCTCGAATGTAGTCCAGGACATTCTTTAACAACTGGGGTTCCAGGAATTCTGGTGGACGTTTGAAGCGTTGAGAAAGGGTCGATCGCCGATAGATAATTTGTCCGAGGACTGCTGTCACAACGGATTCCAGGTAGAACGCACCACCCAGCTGCCCATTGTCAAAAAACTCCTGGATGGCGATCGCTGCACTCAGTCCCCAATGAGTTTTGAAAATTTGTCCTGGCAGTAACTCCACAGTTTCTCCCTCTGCCACACTATGGGATAGAAACGCCTGGGAATAGCCAAACACCACGAAGCAAGACGCATCTTCCACCGAACGATAGGTACTGCCTTGAGGCACAATGTCAAACCCTCCCGGTGTTGCCTTGTAAGGTTTGAGGCGAGCGCTATCGAAAGCCGCAACACCCTGAGTCAACCCAAAACTGGTGGCTACAAGATTGAGGGGAGAGCACAAATTTACCTCCAGATGACCGGGTGGAACAATCGCCACCATGTACTCTGGGGTTTCGATCCAGTGCCCCCATTGCGGCAGGTTCTCCAACGGAGGTTGATCCAGAGGGATCTTACGATCGGTCGGGTCAAACAGAAACTCTTGCAGTAGGCTCATCGGCAGGGGAAGGAAATTTCATTCCATCATCTCGTCATCCGATCACCTCCGCAAGAATCTAAAAGACAGTGATCGCTCAAAGTCAGTAAGCTCATTTCAGCATTGTGATGATTGTTGTAATTCGATGATTGTTGTAATTCGATGTCTGTTTTAATTCCGATCTCAACTTTCTTTATTGGCTGCCATGGATTACTGGCTTTAGGGCTGTCCTACCAAGTTGTAATGGAACGCATCCGAACTCGTGTTTGGCATGGGGCAACCACTGGAGACATTGCCTCGCAACCCGATTACCTGAAACAACCCAATGCCTGGGCAGCCTTGATCGAGAAGCTGACACAACAAACCATTGCAACCAAGGAATCCGATAATGGCGTATTGCAACGAACGATTCGGGCGCACGGAAATTTCATCGAATATGTACCGCTTGGTTTGTTATTTCTGATTGCCTTAGAGTTCATGCAAGCGTCTACTGCCTTGCTCTGGTTACTGGGGGCAACATTGATTGTGTCGCGCATTTTCCATGCGTGGGGAGTGCTTGAAACCTACGGGCCCTCACCGAAAAGAGCGATTGGCTTTTTTGGAACCTGGATGGTTTACATCGCTGGTAGTGCAGCGTGTCTCTACTACAGCTTGCAGTCATTCCAATCAACGCATTGAGCAATTGGCAAGCCATAAACTCTTCGAGCACATTCTGACTCAATATGCACAGGCATCTGCTTTTAGATAGAGATATTTAATGCATGTGAAGTTAGTTGACAGCCAGAAAATTAGAAGAACTTTTTCCGAAATTTCAGAACTAGTGAGTGTAGTTCTAACGGCTCATCGCCCCAGATTGAAGTTTATGATTCAAGGGATGAAAAAAGCCTCGCTTCGCTCATTTTTCTTGTTTGGTCTGACTGTTTTACTCACTGTCAGTTGTACAAGTGTTAATTCCTATAACGGGAAAGCAGATTCAAATAGTCAAACTAGTACGCCAATCGAAATCACAACATCTAACATCGATCGCAACAATGAATTACGCGATCGCATTGAACAAATCTCTCAGGTTGCTCAAGGACGAGTTGGAGTTACAGCCACAGTACTAGAAACTGGGGAATCAGTCACTTTCAATGGTGATCAGCAATTTCCGATGCAGAGCGTTTACAAGTTTCCGATTGCAATGGCGGTTCTAGCTCAAGTCGATCAAGAAAACCTGAAACTAGACCAGAAGATCCGGATTGAAGTAAGCGATGTCGTTCAAGAGAGTCGGATTCTGGAGGAGAATTCACAAGGAAGGGAATTCCTTTTATCCCAATTGTTGCAGTATATGGTTTCTGAAAGTGATAGTACGGCTTGTGATGCGCTATTACGACTCGTTGGTGGGCCACAGCGTGTCATGGAGTATTTAAGCA
The DNA here is from genome assembly GCA_014695325.1 of Cyanobacteria bacterium FACHB-502. Classification (GTDB taxonomy): domain Bacteria; phylum Cyanobacteriota; class Cyanobacteriia; order Elainellales; family Elainellaceae; genus Leptolyngbya_A. The sequence continues at coordinate 64,256 of JACJNZ010000054.1, forward strand.
GCCTTGGCGTAAATGATATTGTTGTAGCGAACACAGAGAATGAGATTCAGTTCGGGCAAGATACCACATTGCAGTATCGTAACTCTGCAACGCCAGATGCAGCCGTTAACTTATTACGTGCTTTCTATGAAGGGCGAGGGCTTTCAGATTCTAGTCAAGCTTCACTGCGACAATGGATGACGGAGACCTCGACAGGCCCAAACCGGATTAAGGGTCTGTTGCCTGAGGGAACCGTTGTAGCGCACAAAACAGGAACTTCAGCAACTGTCGATGGAGTGACGGCTGCAACCAATGATGTGGGAATTGTGACGCTTCCAAATGGGCGACATTTGGCGATCGCTGTCTTTGTTTCAGATTCTAGAGCAAGCGGTACGATCCGTGAGGGAGTCATTGCAAGGGTGGCAAAGGCAACTTGGGACGAATGGAGCCAATAGACTTTCTTTAGCGTTTGCAAATTTCGTTCAGTCGCGGTCTGCTCATGCTGATTTACGACATGCAAAATCTGGTTAAAGTTTATCCAGCGCAATCTCAATCTGTTAATGATCTCATGACCTTCCAAATTTACCAGGGCGAAATTTTCGGCATCTTGGGCGATAACGGGGTAGGTAAAAGCACGCTAATACGCATCGGTATAAAAGCAGTTGAAGGAGCTAATTTTTTGGATTTTGTCCATTCATAAGATTTTTTCTTTGGCGAGGCGAACGGTGATAGACGCACCGTTATAAAAACTCCCCTGCTGGCACAGCTCAAATTCCCCTAGCAATAGTGCTAACCATGCTTTAACAACTGGTAGACCAGTACCTCTAAGAATTTCTAAAAACGCGATGCCCTCCTGTTTCTGCACGTGTCTCTGCATCCAGCTCTCGATTAAGCGAATCCATTCCAACACATTCTCATCGTGTGCCACCGCCAATGCTTGTGCTTTCGTTTGAATCGATTCCTCCTGTACTTGGACAAATGCCAGCACCTTTTCTTTCTCAACAGGCTGGGCGATCGAAGGATTGTCTTCCGGCTCTGGCTGCTTCTTCCCCTTCGATCGCCGGGTTGGTTTCTTCGTTAGACCAGAGATGTCAAGGTACATTGTGCGTTGTACCAACCCATTGAGTAGGTCTTCCTGCATGGGTGGACCCAGAGGATCATGCCGTTCTTCCCAATCGATCAGCAGCAGGTTGGCATAATTCTCATAGCGTTCGGCAAGCTGAAAAATTACATCCCCCAGCAGGTGAAGCTGCTGCCAGTTTATTTCTTCCTGCTGCAATTGATCGATCGCCTGCCAGATTTCCCGAAATTCCACGCTTTCAGCATCAGCCTTTGCTGCCGCTACCAGGAAAGACAGTGTATCTATTAATGGCTTCTCCTGACTCTCCTCTGGCGGCATTGCTACAGCCCTCGCAATGGACAAGGATCGATTGGGCACTCTCTGGGGTGCATTAAAATTTCGGGTTCAAATTCTCGGATGCCGTACTTCTCTTCCAGCGTTGCCAATACTTCCAAGAGGTACTGCCTGACATAACGATTTGCCATGCCCATGCAGTGCTTAGGGGGAATGCTTGCTAACTTCTGATCGCCCTGCCAAACGCTAATCGCGATCGCATGGAGGTGAGCATTAGGTCGATCCTCCCGATACAGGTAGAGTAGTGCCACTGGCGGCGTTTTTGGGACGATATCCACTTGATCAGTTGTAGCCAGTTGCGCTAGTTGCGTGAGCTGCTTCAGTTGTTGTTCAGCGGCTCTCTGTCCCCGTCGCTTCGCGTTTACATCTGGACGATTTCGATAATGCGATCGTCTCCGATGGCAAACATCAGGATTCCAGCATCCATCCCCACTCTCTCCATGCTGTTCGATCGCCTGCTCAATAGTTAGGCGACTGCATTCTAAGCACTTCAGATTCAGCGATCTCGGCACGGCTAAGGGTTTTAGGTAAGATTCAATTGTTAGTGTAATTCGTAGTGTAAGTGAAAGGGAAGTTGATGGCAAGAGCAAATCTAGCATCAGATAGGAAAAACATAGCTCCCCCAATTTCTCTGGCTATTTCATCCAAGTTGGCGTACTTATAGGTCATATCCCGTTCCCCAAATCGCACTAATAATTCCTGTTCCTCAGTGTCGATCGCGCTGATAATGCTTAAGTCACCGTTAAACACTTCGTGGTTGTGGTCGTTCTTCAATCGCAATATGCGATCGCCTACGCTGAGCGTGATGCACCGCGCACCAGTTCTGCTTTACTGGGATGGGGTGGATTGATAAGCTGTCATAACACCTGATTCAGGTTGTAGGTGCCCATCTCTCCCCGCCTTATGAGGCGAAGCACCTGGACATCTCGTGTCGGATCGAATCCTAGTTGTTGGATAAAATGAGTCACAATATCTCGAGTTCCAGCTACGCCATACTCTGGGTTTTCAGCAACGAACCAGAGACAGTCAGATTTTGGCTTGTTGCATACCCGTTTTAGCTGCGGCAGTTCTCCTTGATTAATCCGGTGAGCGTTGATGACGATCGCAGGCTGCTGTGTCTGTCAAAAAACCTGAGTGAGTCAGACGATCGGCATGAGCCCAGAAGCAGTCAAATCATTTAGCCTTGCACGGGGACCGACGCTCGGTCACTGATCCGTATCGCCCACAATCAAGAGATGAGCATCGGGTGCTACTGCCTTAAACAGCGAATTGGCTAAGAATAAATCCATGATCAAAGCCTTATCTACCACGATCGCTTCAGCTGGGATCGGTTGTCTTGATCTCGCTTAAATTTCATTATTTTAGGATCGATCTCCAGCAAGCGATGCAGTGTTTTAGCTTCCTGCCCAGTCATTTCACTCAGGCACTGGGCAACTCGGCTGATGGGAGAGGCGAGCGTAATGGTCCTGCCCAGCGCTTTCCGGAGCGCAACGATCGTCTTACAGATAAAGGATTTGCCCGTGCTTGGACCTCCTGAAAGGATGAGCACCCGATGTGAGGCTGCCATGACAACTGCTTGCTGCTGCAGCAGGGACAACTGGAGCCCGGTACTGACAATGAAGCGATCGATCCAACGCTCTACACGCGGCACATTAACGGGGATGGCCTGGCTCAGCAGGTGCTTAACTCGGTTGTCTAAGCCCTGTTTTGTGTAGAAAAATGGCGGGGCATAGCAGAGGAATTGTCCCTGAAAGTTGCCCGTTCCGCCTTGCATGATCAGTTTCCCATCGATTGCTATGTCGATGGCGAGGGCAAGAATATCGCTCGCATCAATGCGATGGCCAGGGAGAGCAAGGCGTTCTACCGTGTGTTATACCAGTTCAAATTGAGGTAGAAAGCCTGGAATTGCGGACCATACTTGGGATGCTCTCGCCAAGCGCCCTGCATTTGTAGGGTCTGCCCTGTCTGAAGGTTAGCGAAACTGCCACCCATCGTAACTCGCTTACTCATGCAAGGCGCTTTGAGCCGCGCTACGGTGTAACCTGGCTCTGTTAAATATATCTGTTAAATAATAAGTGATTCGTTCGACGACACCTTGAAGCAGCTCAAGCGATGACTGGGCATTGGGGGTGAGAGGCTTTTCCATTGCGATAATCGTTTTGTCTTCAAGCTGCCACTTGTATTCTGCGTTCAGGGGGGGAGACGATTGATACGATATCAAATATCTTTTGCGGAAGCTGCTATTCCGGCTTGTGGATAACGTTATCCACAAAATCTGGAGCGACATTAATGCTTACTGGCTTCTTCATGTATCAATTCCTCTAAAGTTTTCAAAACTGTCTCCAATTTTTTCTGCTTGCCAGGATTATTCCAAACCTTCGATTTCCTAGCTTGTTGATATACTGTTTCAAAACGAGTCTTCAGGTTGGGGGTAGCCTCTTCAGCTTGCTGTCTCCTAGTTTCAGAAATTGCTGCTATTTGTTCCTTGATTTGGGTCAAAGACAAATCTTTCTTAATCGCAGAGTCTAACAGTCTCCTACGTTGATCTTCTTCTTTAATCCGTGCGATCGCTCTGGCTTTTGTATAAGCAATCTTTCCTTCTCGAATGGCAGTTAGAACGTCAGTTGGCAAATTTAGTAAGGGAAGGCGATTCGTGCGAAAGCTTTCAGGTGTAAAGCGTCCAACGGTATCAAATACCTTCTGAAGGGTCTGCCATTCCTCGCTGTGGATAACGTTATCCACAGAATCGGGATTGCGATCTGGGTGTGCTGCTTGATTCAGCAGTCCAACTACATAATCTGTTCCCTTTTTAAGTCGAATCGCGATTAGCTCTAAGATGCCTTCAGTTTCTTCTATTGGGTTAAGGTCTTCCCGCTGGAGATTTTCAACCAGAGCGACCTGAAAGGCTTCATCATCGCTAAAATTCCGGATGACGACAGGAACTTCAGTAAGTCCAGCAAGGGTTGCAGCTTTATAACGACGCTCTCCTGCAACCAAAATATATCCGCCATCCTGTTTAGGACGTACCAGGATTGGTTCTAGAATGCCGTGCTGTTTGACAGATTCAACAAGCTGGTCAAGTTTTTCGGGATCGAAGTATCGGCGCGGCTGTTGTTTGAACAGGGTGATTTCAGCGATCGGTAGGCAGCGGTCTTCTATTGAAGGTTGATCAGGTTCACCAAACAGCGCATCGACGCCTTTAATTTGGTAAGGCTGGCTAGCACGTCTTTTCATACAAGCGCCTCCAGGCTGCCAGCAATTTCATTAAATAAGGCAACTGCCGGATGCTTAGGATTATGGAGTGCCAGCGGTAAATGTTCCTGGGAGGCATCAGCAAAACTCACTGAGCGCGGAACAGCCGGAAAAATCGTTCCAATTCTGGATGCTTGAATGGACTGTAATGCCATGCCTCCCTGCACTGTTCTGGCTTCGTGCATAGTAGGAATAACGCCAGCAATTTTTAGGTTTTTATTGGGGCGAGCTTTGACACGAGCGATCGTGCGAAGTAAAAGTTCAGTGCCTTTCAGGGATTTGTAGTGAGTTTGAATTGGAATGAGAACGTGAGTTGCTGCAACAAGGCTAATGTAGCTCAAGATGCCAAGACTAGGAGGACAGTCAATCAGAATATAGTCATATTGATTGACTGCTTCACTCAGAGCTTCCTTAAGCCGGTAGTCCCGCATGTCTGCTACGACCAGTTCCAACTCTGCACCGCTCAGGTTGATGTTTGCAGGCGCAAGATCTACACCATAGATGTCTGTGTGAATGGGAAGTGGCTCAGAAGCCATTACCGATTCATATATCGTTTTTTTTAGCTCAAACGGTTCTAAACCCATGAAAGCGGTTAGGCTGGCTTGAGGGTCCATGTCGATCAGCAGAACCCGGTGCTCATGTTGTGCGAGATGATAACCCAAGTTCATTGTTAAAGTGCTTTTTCCGACGCCACCAGACTGGTTAAAGACAGTAATGATTTTGCTCATAGTGGGGTTATTGTCATTGTTGATAATGGGTGGGGTTATTCTTGAAAGCGAGTAGTCTTTTGCCTCTCCTTCAACCTTAAGTGACTTCCAATGCAGCAGTCGGTCAATTGTTTCTGATTCATAGAGCCAAAAGGCAGATACCCAGTTCAGCAAATCCTCTAGTTCCTCAACCGAGTAATCTTTGCGCTTCTTCGATCGGGCGGTGGGATAAGGGTTAAGGACCCCTTCTACGGCAATCAGGAAGTCAACAAGAGGCAGAAGCGATGCAGGTATCCAGCGGCTATCTCCACGTCCAATTGAAGGTTTACGTCCAGCTTTTTTCTCGGACATCGCCTTTATCTAGATCTGCTTGAATGAGTTTCCGGTAGATTAAGAGGATAGCTATTTTTGATGATCTGTATCGTCCTTGCCCAATATCCTGCTTAGCAAACTTGATAAATATGGGCTTGATCGATCGCCCTAACTCAGTCCCTTGCCTTGATTTCATCGCTGCTCCTCCTGGAACAGCATGTTAGTCTAAGACTAATGAAAGTTCAAGAGTTAGTCTTAGGCTATGTGTTAAGAATTGAGGCGGGTGGTGAAAGTATCTCTACAAGGCATACTATCCACTTCGTATTTGCAGCTATTTTGACTCCGACAACTCTAAGATAACTTTTTGCTTGAGATTGCTCAGGACTGGGAAGCCTACAACGGAGTGGTACTCGCCTGCCCCAACTAACAGGCACTGGAGCATTGTCGATTTCAGCGATCAACGAGCGTCAGTCAGGTGCAGGCGATCGCTAGACAGTATATTGCTCGATCTGGAATTTGCTAGAGTAAACCCTGTATCACGATTTCGAGGCTCGGCAGATGGTGCGTGAACAATTTCCTCAAGCGCAATCGACTCCAGTGCCGGATTGCCCACCTTTGCAAAGCGGTGATCATTTAACGCGCCCAGAATTTGAGCGGCGTTATGCCGCAGCCCCTCACGTCCGAAAAGCAGAACTGATCGAAGGCATTGTTTACGTGGCATCTCCTTTAAGGCACGAGCAGCATGGCAAACCTCACAGTCGAATCATTACCTGGCTCGGTGTCTACCAAGCAATGACTCCTGGCGTTGACCTGAGCGATGCGCCAACTGTGAGGCTCGATCTTGATAATGAACCGCAGCCTGATGCAGTGCTGTTTATAGAATCGGCGGCAGGAAGGCAAACTCGAATTAGCAGTGACGGCTATATTGAGGGATCGCCCGAACTGATTGTCGAGATTGCAGCGAGCAGTGCTGCTATCGATACGGGCATCAAAAAGCAGGTGTATCGGCGCAATGGGGTGCTGGAGTATATCGTTTGGCAGTCCTACGAGAACCAACTTGAATGGTTTGTTCTCATAGAGGGAGAGTATCAACGGCTCCCTTCAGATTCAGCGGGGATTATCCGTAGTCCAACCTTTCCAGGATTGTGGTTAGCCGTGCCAGCACTACTGAGTAATCAAATGGCACAGGTGCTGGAGGTGCTACAAGTGGGATTGCGATCGCCGGAACGTCGGAAATTTGTAGAGCGACTGGAAAAAGCGAAATGATGTCTTTCAGTTTCTGTCCCTACATTACAACTATCCAAATGCCAGCCGTACACGCACTAATAAATTATTCAGCGCTGTTTTTGTAGAGGGAGCTTCCGGCAAATGGCTGTAATCGCTCTCTGCTTTCAAAGTTTCTACCAACCGCTGATACTCCTGCTGGTGGAACGCCAGATCGGCTTGACTCAGAACTGCTTTTTCGCTGCTGCTCAACTTTTGGGCAATCAGATCGGCGAGGTAAGGAAGCTGAAACTTCTCATTCAGCCTCACCAGATTTGCCTCAATCTCGCCTGTTTGCATCAGGTGAATGCCTGTCAGCAGAACACGATAGAGATAAAGTAGCGGTTTGACACGGTGGGGTGTTTCCTTCTCAAATAGCCGCCACTGCGTTTGAGCAAACCCCAGGTAGTGATGGCTGTGATGGCGCGTGATGCAGCCTTGGGCGATTGCCTTCAGTTCCTCATGCTCTGCGATAGCGTAGACAACGTGCGGCGAGTAAAGCTGCTCCAGGACATAGCCGTTTCGCTTTAATAGCAACCCACAAAACTTCTTGAGGTCATGGGTGACGAGATCAAGCTGTAATCCGTCTTGAAGCTGCGAGACCTCGATCGTTTCCTGTCCCATATCCAGTCCAATTACCTGCTTGAGCGGCAGAATGTGAACGCCTCGCAGATCATAATCAGAGTCGGGCGAGGGAAAGCCGTAGAGGTGTGCGCCGCTAATTGTGGCAAATAGAAGCGGATAGGGTTGTTGTGTCGCGGTAGTAAGCAGTTGGGCTGGGAGTGAGTTCATGGTTCAGCGGCAGCCATGCTGCGACGTGCTTCAATCAAAAAGGCATTTGCCTTCTCGTAGTTTGGACGTTCAGGAAGTTTCGTGTTGGTGAAGGCGCGATCGAACGTTTGATGCAGCTGAAGCCGCCATTCGTTGACCGCATCCCACGACATCTCCTGATGCCGGATGGCTAAAAGCTGCGATCGATAGTCCTCAACTTGTACGGGCACAAAACCCTCCTTTAGCACGGTAATTCCCGACAGCAGCAAACGAATTAGGTGCATCGCGTGCTTCCAGCGAATCTCGCCTTTGGTGCGGAGATCTTGCTCCATTTTCTTGAACTGCGACAGCACATAGCTGTTATAGGTCTGATAGACCAACTGCGACAGGAAAATTGCCCGGATCTGCAATAGTTCCGTTGCGATCGGGGTTGTTGTTTCAACCAGGGGCGTGTAGAGGCATTCCAGCACATTTGGATTTGCCTTCAGTGCCAGGATCAAAAACTTTTGGAGTTCCCAGTAGCATTCCTGGGTGGCAGCGTTTTCTAGCTGCTCTGGAATGCCGTAAAGTGACCAATGCAAGGTGGCGGGGGGTAAATAAATTCCCCGACGATCAATGTCCGAGACTTCGTTGTCTAGTCCATACGCCCTGGAACCGACGATACAACGATAAATGACAGCATCGTACAGGTTATAGTCGCTCAACACTGCCTCAGAAGTCTGTAATCCCTCATTCTGGTAGTGCTTGCGGATGCTGAACTCATGCCGCCGCAAATTGACAGTAGACCCATCGGGCAGTTGAATTTGATAGGCGTGGGAGTTATCAGTGGGGGATTTGACGATCGCGCCTACTGCTCCCCGCAGGCAGACGAGTTTTCCGGTCGAGGTTTTAACCTCCACACGGGCGACGACCTGCGTACCCACAGGCAAGATCAGATTGTAGGCAGGAGTTCCCTTTTGCATCATGCTGCCTTTCCAGTAAATATGTTTGTAGTATATTGTAGTGCATTGTCGTGCAAGAGCAAGCTTGCATAAGCAAGGGTTGCGTTCTATACCAATGTGCCCATCTGTGCTCTGTTCTATTTCACGAGCGCAGCTTGTGCTTGGAGCTTGCTGCAACCCCAGCCACACCCTCGATCGCTTCTGGGAATGTTGTTGCTCTAAGCGCAGATCTCTACCCGGAACTGGCATGAGAATATGGTTAAGTTGAGAAAGTAGAAACCGTAGTTTATTCAAAACCCAGTTAAGAATGGCAGTTGCGATAGAACCTTTGAGAGGCAAAGCTCTTTTGAGCAAATTAAAGGAAATTCCAACCCTTTCCAAGTCGGAGAAGGCAAAAGCCTGTGGCTATGTCACAAGGACAAAAGATAAGGAAAGGGCGAACCTATCAGAGTTTATCGAAGCCATCCTGGAGGCTCAGGGCTTGGCGGTAGAGCCAGAGCAGGTCGCTGGAAGGGGTAGAACGCCCACTTATCGTGTCACTGTTCACGCTAATGGACAGATTGTGATTGGGAAAGCCTACACCGAGATGATGGGTCTAAAGCCAGGAGACGAGTTTGAGATTAAGCTGGGCTATAAGCACATTAAGCTCGTTCAGGTTCAAGCTGAAGGAGACTTGACCAACGGCGAGATTTGATTTCCCAAGTCTACGAATGAACTGCATCCAATTTTGGCTAGCAAAGAAGTAGAGGATTTGTCGCTTGATCTTCGTCGCTCCTTTGCTCTGGATTGTTCTTTAACCTCTACAAGCTACAAGAAACCCAGAGCAAACCTGAAACTCAAGAGCATTCTGACTTCTACTATTTCAGTTAGAGAGGGAATAATCTATGATGAAGGGCGATCGGGATCAGCGTTAAACAAGCAAAGCCGATCACGCCGACAGCCCCTTGCGCGACACAGCACAGTCCATAGCTGAACGGCTCAATACTAGAAGCAGTCTCAGTCGCGTCAGCGTCGATCGCAGTAAATGCAGCAGTAGCAGGCAACTTTTCTATCTCAGTCGTGAAACTCATAGATAAAACTTGATAGACACCTTTTCTAGCATCAACACCAACGTGCCAGAAGTAAAGGCATAAAAAATGAGCGTCTGAAATGAGTGCTATTACCGATGCTATAGGCTGCTTCACTACTATCTTTCATCCAGGTCTTTGTAGACTTTTGTACATTTCTCCCGGCTGCTTGCAAGGGCTAATTCAATCATGCGAATCGTATTTCTCGCTTCTTCGGGCTTCACAGCAAGTTCTGCCCCTTGCACGATTGCCTGATAAATATTTTCATAGAATGCCTGATAGCATCCCGGCACTGTCTCGATTTGTCCGTAGAAGTGTAACCCATGAATCTCAGTATTTAACGTCCCCCACTGCGCTTGTGGCTCCTGTCCCCAATCCAATTCAGTGGGAGTGAGTCCACGCCGCAGTGCCCCTTCTTGCGGGTCCATGCCGTATTTCACAAACGATCCCTTGGAGCCATGCAAAATGAAATGCGGTCCCAGTTCTCTCACCAGCATTCCGGCTTTCAAGGTCACTTTCACACTTCCGTAGTCCAACCCAACCTCAAAATAATCATTGACGTTTGCTCCTGCTCTTTGCGCTCGAACGTCTGCCGTAATTGCCTGGGGCAGACCAAACAAAACCTGCGCCTGATCGATTAAATGCGACCCCAGATCAAAGAGAATGCCGCTGCCTGGTTCTGACGCTTCCCGCCATGCTCCGGGTTTTAGGGTGTTTCTAAAGCGATCGTAGTGCGCTTCATATTCCACCAGTTGCCCTAAATATCCCTGCCTGACGATCTGTTGAACCGTTTGAAAATCTCCGTCCCAGCGGCGATTGTGATGCACGCTCAAGACCTTTTGAGTTTGCTGAGCAAGCTGGATCAGCTGCTGTGCTTGAGCTGAAGTGAGCGTGAAGGGTTTATCGACGACGACATGCTTTTCTGCTAATAGTGCCTGTTTTACCAGCTCAAAGTGGGATGAATTAGGCGTGGCAATCACCACCAAATCGATCGCAGCATCGCTTAATAGGGCATCGATATCCTGAACGACTTCGACCCACGGATAACGCTGGCGGGAAGCTTCACCGTGACGTTCCACAATTTTCGTTAGCTTCAGTTCGGGAACAGCATTGATCACGGGTGCATGAAACACTCGCCCCGCAACACCGTAGCCCACTAATCCTACCTGAAGCTGAGTTGCCATGTCTGTATCTGCCTCCAATCGTCGCAGGGGATGAACTATGTCCCGCTTAGCTTCGCTTGAAGCGGGGGTTTCTGTCGCTTCTTCCTCCCCAGTTGCTTCATGCTTCCGCAGAAGTAGAGCTAGGCGACTCTGCGACTGAGGAAGACGGTTCCCGCCTCCCATACTATATCTCGCATACCTGCGCGGAGTTGACATCCCGATCCTCGACATGACCACAATCAGGATTAGAGCAAACGTGCAATCGGTCAGACAATATTTTAGGCGTAAGTTGCCAACATTTTGCACAGCGTTGTGTCGATTTCAATTCACGTGTAGGAGCATGGATCAAGAATCCATTTCCTTCCAGCAACTTGTACTCGATTGCATCTTTCAGAATCCCAATCCCGACATCCAGCAGAGAACGATTCAGCCCTGTTTTTTGAGCTTTCTGCTTCCCTATTTTGGCTTTATGGGTCGGTGATTGCTTTAATCACTCTTACTGCTGAAGTTTTTGCGGCATAAACCAGTGTGTTTCAACACTTAATAGAATAACTAGAATTGATTTAGTGAGCGGGTTACTACGAAATTTTGAATAAAAATAATGCATCCATTCCTGATAGTGTTTTTACGTTTTTTGATGCTTGCTAATTAGAGTTAGAGACCAAATCCATAACGATTGATATACAGCCCTATCACTGATCGTGCATCTGATCAGATTCACATTCTTAGCACTTCGGCAGGGTTATCGGTTGTGTCGCAAGACTTATGGGGTGACAGAGAAGCTAGAAGGCAGACTGAATCAAGCGCATCGCCCGTAGCCCTTGCAGAAAAAAACGACGTTTTTGCGGCTTGAGGTACATGAGTTGCTCTGCCCAATTCGACCACAAATCCATCGAGTGAATCCATACCTGCCCGTACAATCCAATCCAAAAATCACTATGCCGTTTTTGGGGTCGAGTCGATTCTGCCACTCGTCCCACATGGTGCTGGATTTTACTTGCGACGAATGCGGTTGCTCTGCTCGGTTGCGATCGTGTAGGCAATCGCTACCAACAGAGCTAAAGCGTGGAAGCGTTGTCCAATGGCGCGACAGTGTTCGAGGTTGTAGCCCCCGGTTTTGAAGTCTCGAAACATCGGTTCAATCGAAAACCTTTTAGCGTAACTATCAAAGGCAGTTTCGATGTCAGTGAGATTGGTCAACAGATACCAAACCTGATTGGCTTTCGATTGGCGATACACTCGCTTCCAGCGGGTGACGAGATTGAATCGACCAAACCCTTGCTGTTGAGTCACCTGCACCTGTACTTCAAAGCAGGCAATGCCTGGAAATTGGAGTAACTCATCGAGTCGCTCAAATTTAGCGTCTGAGTGGGACTTGACCGTGGTGCTTTTGGGCAAGCGGAGCACGAATCCGACCCGTTGTTAACGCAGCCAATGGGCAAGAGAAACGCTGTGAAACTCCCGGTCTCCCAGCACACAATACACCGATAGCGGTTCATCAGAGCTAACGCCGGGCGTAGAACGGTTTGCTGCTCCAAAAGTGAACTTGCCCCTGGATGGTCAAGACAATGCCAAAACACCGGGACGGCTCGCTTCTGATAAACAATACTTATCATCAGCAAGTTATGGTGCTTCCACTGCGTCCGGTCGATAACCAGATACAACTGGTGCCCCTGATGCTAATGTTGCTTGAGCCAATATTTGACAATGGGAAACCATAGTGCTTTGAGATTGAGTTGCGGAAGTTGTATAGCTTTACGGATACACGTTCGAACAATGGTTGAAGGCAGCATCGACACAATCGCGAAAGCTATCAAATTCATCCCAGCGTTGACGCATCCAATTCTTGAGCACGAACCAC
>JACJNZ010000055.1 GCA_014695325.1 Cyanobacteria bacterium FACHB-502
CTCATCTGCATAAGCTTCAGAAGTTGCCGGGGCGCATCGTGCGGTACTTTAAACATCCTGCCATTGCTTATGCTGCCTGACCTTATGCACTCTCTATACTTGCCAGGTTAATAACTATCGTGCCTAATTGTGCCTCCTTACAAACGGCAAGAGAGCGATCGTCCTGATCCCCCTCGTCTCACCATGATCAGTTCTGCCACAATGCTGACAGCGATTTCTTCGGGGGTGAGTGCGCCAATGTCTAAGCCGATCGGGGCATAAAGGGTTTTGAGTTTTGCTGCTTCAATGCCCGTTTGTTCGATCGCTTGATACACTTGCCGTACCCGCTTTTTACTGCCAATCATGCCCAGGTAACAGCAGGGGATTTGTTTTTGCAGCAAAACAGTGAGGGCTTCCAAGTCAAACAGATAGCCGCGTGTGACCAGTGCCACGTAAAGCTGAGACTGTGGCTGTAAGCAATCGAGGATTTGGGCGATCGGCTCTCGGAAAATTTGGTTTGCCTGCGGATAGCGGTCTGGGTTTGCCCAGTCGGGGCGATCGTCCTGCACCCAGATTTGGAAACCTGCCAGGTGAGCGACTTTTGCAAGCTGTTCGCCGACATGGCCTGCGCCAATAATGAGGAGAGTGGGTGGGGGGTGGAGAGTTTCGGTATAGGTAGGTGGAGGAGTGAGAGGATGGGGCGACGGGGGAATGAGAGGGTGAGCGGAGGTAAGGAAAGGGGATTGGTGAGGAGACAGGGGGGTGGTGAGGGTGAGGGAGTGACCGGATTGGAGGAGATCGACGATTTGTTGGGCGAGGGTGAGGGATTCGCTGCCTTGCCATCGTTGGAGCCAGATTTGCATTTTGCCGCCGCAGATGCCTTCTTGCAGTTGATTGGGAGAGCCTGTAAGGTCGATTTGAACGAGTTGAGGTTCTCCGGTTTCCAGGACGGTTTTGGCTTGCTGGATGACTTTGCCCTCGCCTGCGCCGCCGCCGATCGTGAAAAAGATGCGATCGAGGGTAAGGATCATTTTTGCGCCTGCTTCTCGCGGTACAGAGCCTTTGACATGGATAACGGTTGCTAGCACTGCCGGGGTGTGGGGGAGAAGCTGCGTGAGTTGACGAAAGCATTCCAGGGACATGGTTTGCCCCTATTCAGCGCTGAGGACTGGAAGCCGTTCTGATGCCAGGATGGAGTTGGCTTTGACTTGCTCGATCGCCCATAGCGTTGCTTCAGGGGTCGCCGGAGCCGCCAGAAGGACTGCATCTGTATTGCCAAATGCCGCTACTGCTGCCCGAATCGCTTCACGGACGGACATTGCCAGCATGAACGGGGGTTCACCCACGGCCTTGCTGCCGTAAATCACGCCTTCCTGAGCAGCCCGTTGGAGCAAATGCACCTGGAAATGTTCGGGAATCTCGCTGATCGTGGGAATTTTGTAGGTGCTGGGGGCAAAGGTTCGCAGTCGTCCCTCAGTGTCCCAGACGAGTTCTTCCATGGTGAGCCAGCCCATGCCCTGCACAAAGCCGCCTTCGATCTGACCGAGATCGATCAGGGGATTGAGCGATTCGCCCACGTCATGCACAATATCGACCTGCCGCAGCTTAAACGTCCCGGTGAAACCGTCTACTTCTACTTCGCTAACGGCTGCTCCATAGGCATAGTAATAAAAGGGTCTGCCGTGTCCTTTTACTGCGTCCCAGAAAATATTGGGTGTGCGGTAATAGCCTGTGGCAGAGAGGCTGATGCGATCGTTATAGGCACGCTGCACAACTTCATCAAAGCCCACGCGCAAACTGGGATAGCCGCGACAGAAGATCCAGTCTTCGGCAAATTCCAGATCCTCCGGCGCGTCGAGGTTCAGCAGCGGAGCAGCGACAATCGCCAGTCGAGATTTCAGGGTTTCGCAGGCATCTTTCACCGCTTGCCCGTTCAGGTCAGAGCCGCTAGAAGCCGCCGTTGCTGAGGTATTGGGGACTTTATCAGTGCTGGTGGGCATGACGCGGAAGCGATCGATCCGCACCCCCAAAGATTTTGCTGCTACCTGGAGCATTTTCGTGTGGAGTCCCTGCCCCATTTCTGTACCACCGTGGTTGAGCTGAATGCTGCCATCGGTGTAGATCAGCAGCAGTGCGCCTGCCTGGTTGTATTGGGTTTTGTTAAACGAGATGCCAAACTTGACGGGTGTGATTGCCAGTCCACGTTTCAGGTCGGGGTTCGCTTGATTGAAAGCGTTGATCGCTGCCTGTCGTTCTGCATAGTTCGATCGCGCTTTGGCTTCGTTCCAAACGCGCAGAATTCGGTTATCGACAATTTCCTGACCGTAGTGAGTCGTATTGCGATCGCCGTCCGCATCGTCTTCGCGGTAAAAATTGCGTTCGCGCACTTGATCGGGGGATAGGTTCAGCTTGCGGGCGATGCGATCGATGATTTCCTCGATCACGATCATGCCTTGCGGTCCCCCAAAGCCGCGAAATGCGGTATTCGAGACTTTGTGGGTTTTGGCAATTCGTCCCCGCACTTCCACATGGGGTAAATAGTAGGCGTTATCAACGTGTAGCATTGCCCTTAGCAGCACAGGCGGCGATAGATCCAGGCTCCAGCCTCCGTCTGCGTAGAGATCTAGATCCAGCGCGGTGATCTGACCTTCTGGGGTAAAGCCAACGCAGTATTGCCCTAAAAAGCCGTGCCGTTTTCCGGTCAACATCATGTCCTGGTGTCGCCGCAGCCGCACCCGCACCGGACGACCTGTTTTTCGGGCTGCCACTGCTGCGATCGCCGCAAATGGATTTGCCTGAGTTTCTTTACCCCCAAAGCCGCCGCCCATTCGCAGACAGGTAACAGTGACTTGATTGCTGGCAATTCCCAGGACTCGCGCCACAATAATCTGCGTTTCCGAGGGATGCTGCGTTGAGGAATAGACGTGATAGTGCCCTTCGCCGTCCGGGATCACCCAACTCGCCTGGGTTTCCAGGTAAAAATGATCCTGCCCGTTCATCTCAATTTCGCCTTCCAGCACGATGTCCGCTTGCTGAAGGGCGGTTTCAGGCTCTCCTCGGCGGATAACCTGCGGCGCATTGTGAAAGCTATTGGCGTTGATTGCCTCCTGAATTGTGCAGATCGGCTGGAGCAGCTCGTATTCCACCACCACCCTGGCGGCTCCCAGACGGGCAGCTTCTTCACTTTCCCCGGCCACCCAGACGATCGCCTGTCCCCAATAGCTCACGTCCGCCACGGGCAGCAAAACCTCATCCTGCACGATCGCTCCGGTATCGTTTGCCCCCGGTACGTCTTCTGCCGTCAGCACCGTCACCACTCCCTCGATGTCGTAAGCCCCACTCACGTCGATTCGAGTAATCTGTGCCCGTGCATGGGGAGACAGCACCGGAGAGAGCGATAGCATGCCAATCAGCGATCGCTGATCGTCGGTATAGACTGCCTTACCGCTCACATGGGAGACTGCGCTTTCGTGGCTTTTGCGTTGTCCGGTGGGCATTTGCTGACCTTCCTGATGATGTTGTGCCGATTACCCTGAAGCGAGAACTGCTTTGCATTCCACTAAGCGCCAAGGGCAACAGCTTGACGCTCCATTTCCACAAAAAACTTCTCAAACAAATTAGCAATGAGCAGCTTGCGATAGTCCGCACTGGCTCGCAGATCGGTCAGTGGCGTAAAGGCTTCGCGCAAATCGGGCTTGACCTGCTGCACCGTTTCCCTTGTCCAGGACTGACCGATCAATCGCTGCTCCACTTCGATCGCCCGCACCGGAGTTGCTGCCACTCCCCCATAAGCCAGCCGAGCCTGAAGAATTCGATCTTCAGCATCCAGATCGATCGTGAACGATGCTGCCACAATGCTGATATCGTCTGTGCCTCGCTTGCCGATTTTATAGGACTGGCTGAGGCGACGGGCTGCACCGGGCGTAGGCTGACGGGGAATTTGGATGGATCGAATTATCTCTCCGGGCTGTAGCTCAGTTTGGCGATAGCCTTTAAAGAATTGCGCGAGGGGAAGCGATCGATCTCCCGCTATCCCTGTAATTTGCACTTGTGTATCTAGAGCCAGCAGCACCGGGGGCAAATCGCCGATCGGGGAAGCCGTACCCAGGTTGCCGCCGATCGTTGCCCGATTGCGAACCTGACGCGCTGCAAACCAGTGCAGCATTTCGTCCAGACTGGGAAAGATGCCGCGCAGCTGAGTTTCCACCTGGCTCAACGGCACGGCTGCCCCAATTTCAACAAAATCCGGCGTTTCCCCAATCTGCTTGAGTTCGCTGACCGCCTCCAGGGAAATCAGGATGGGGAAAGATTGCCGATGGTGACTCATTTCTAGCCCCAGATCGGTTGCGCCTGCCACCAGAACCGCCTGTGGGTTATGCTGCAACAGATCGATCGCCTCCTGAAGCCGGGTGGGACGAAAGAACTGCTGCTCATGATCGGTGTAGCGCACTGGCTCCAGATTGGTGGTAGCCGCTACCAGCGTTTGGGAAAAGCGATCGACCGGGGTTGCCTTTGCGACTTGCTGCGCCGCCCGACGAATTGGCAGGTAGCCCGTACAGCGACAGAGATTGCCCTCTAACGCACCATCATCGAGCGTGCCATCGTAATAAGCCGCAAACAGACTCATGATAAATCCCGGCGTACAGTAGCCGCACTGCGACCCGCCCGTTTCCACCATTGCCTGCTGCACCGGATGCAGTGCCCCGTTTGCGATCCCCTCTACGGTAATAATTTGCCGCCCTGCTAGCGATCCGATCGGAATCAGACAGCTATTTACTGCTTGATAATGAGGCTGATTGTCTGCCCCTTCTGCCACGATCGCCACTGTGCAGGCTCCGCAGTCTCCATCCCCGCACCCCTCTTTTGTGCCGACCCATCCGTTAACCCGCAGATATTCCAGGAGCGTCATCGTAGGTGAAATGCCCTTTAGCCGAACGCGATCGCCGTTAATCGTGAGTGACAAACTGGTTTCGAGCTGTTCTTGCTGTGTCACCGTTTCCCCTCCCAGCTGTCTGCAAACCCGGGTGCGCTCGACTCCTGCATTTTGTTTGTCATTCCGCCCCGTACTCTCAACACTACTATCTGGACTGTAGCGGTTTCGCTCGTCTGTTGCCCAGCAGGTTAGAAAATCTTGAAATCTTGGGAGTGAAATCGAAACAGAACGGAAACTTATCGCCCAAACTCGATCGACACTCCGACGAAGTTCCCCTCACCCTTCCCATCACTCATCACTGCATAGTGTGTACGATCAAACAGACAGAACGGCTGTAACTGCTAATACAATCTACAGACGCAGATTCAAGACACAAAACGGGCAGCGAGCGGGGGAACAATGCAGCAGCTAAAGATTGTCATTATCGGGGCGGGAATTGGGGGGTTAACCGCAGGCGTTGCCCTCAGTCGAGCCGGATTTGAGGTCGAAATCTACGATCGCGTCCGAGAACTGCGTCCGGCGGGGGCAGCGATTTCGGTCTGGTCAAACGGGGTGAAGGTGCTGAATTCCCTCGGCTTGGGTCAGCCCATGGCGCAAATCGGCGGCTTGATGGAGCGCATGGAGTACCGCACTCAAAACGGCGATCTGCTCAATGCGATCGATCTCGCTCCCCTGGTGCAAACGGTCGGACAGCGACCCTATCCGGTAGCTCGAACCGATTTGCAAACAATGCTGCTGAATGCCTTTCCGGGAGAAGTGAAGCTAAACGCTCGCTGCGTTGGTGTAGAAGAAACCGAGACAGGTGTGATGGCAGTGTTTGAGGATGGACATCGCGCCACAGGCGATCTGGTGATTGCGGCAGACGGGGTGCGATCGGTTCTCCGTGAATTTGTGCTGGGGCATTCGGTTGAGCCAATCTACGGCGGCTATGTCAACTGGAACGGCTTGGTTCCCATCAGTGCCGATCTGGCTCCGTCAGACACCTGGGCAATTTATGTGGGCGACTTTAAGCGGGCTTCGATGATGCCTGTGGCAGGAAATCGCTTTTATTTCTTTTTTGATGTGCCCATGCCCAAAGAAAAAACCTCGGAACTGGGCGAGATTCGCTCGGACTTATCGCAGTTTTTCCTGGGCTGGGCAGATCCGGTACAGCGGCTGATCGAGCGACTAAATCCTGAAACCACCAATCGCGTCTTGATTCACGATGTGGGACCGATCGATCGCATGGTGCGCGGTCGGGTTGCGCTGCTGGGAGACTCTGCCCACGCTACCTGTCCGGATCTGGGTCAGGGCGGCTGTCAGGCAATGGAAGATGCTTATGTGCTCACACAGTTCCTCCTCACAACAAACCTCAGCGTTCAAGATGCTCTGCACCGCTATGAAGCCGATCGCCATCCCCGCACCTGCGCGATCGTCCAAAAAGCTCGTAAACGCGCCGAGCAAATTCACGGTAAAGACCCGGACATTACGCGCCAGTGGTATCGACAGCTCGCTACTGAAAAACCGACTGACGTGACCGATGCGATCGCCAACACGATCCTGGGCGGACCGTTGAGATAGTTGCTGAACCCTATGCCTTTCTCCATCGCTGAACTGAACGCCTTTTCTCAGGAAGAATTCGTCGCCGCCCTGGGCACAGTTTTTGAAGAAACTCCCTCGATCGCCGCTCGAACCTGGCACAGCCGCCCTTTTGCCGATCGCGCAGATCTCTTCCAAAAGCTGATCGCCACAATGCAGCAAATGACCCCAGCAGAAAAACTCGCCCTGATCCGCGCTCACCCCGATCTAGGCAGCAAAGTCAAAATGGCAGCCGACTCCGTCCAGGAGCAATCCGGCGCAGGACTCGATCGCCTCTCCCCAGAAGCATTCGATCGCTTTCAAACGCTCAACCACGCCTACAAAACCAAATTCGGCTTCCCCTTCATCATCGCCGTCCGCAACCATAGCAGAGCGAGCATTTTAGCGGAATTCGATCGCCGCCTGCAAAACTCGATCGCTGCCGAAACGCAGCAAGCCCTCACAGAAATCACCCAGATTGTTCAATTTCGTTTGGGTGATCGAGTGGTTGATTCTACGTCATAAAGAATGGTTGAGCAGGGTCATAAAGGATGTTTGAGCAGTCGCCAATCTCCTCCATCGCCCCATTTCCCTATCCATCCACCCGTACCCCGCCCAAAAAATTCAAGCCAAATTCCGTAAGATAGAAATCTCCCGTTGAAGTACCTTTTTTAACCGCTATCCTCACCTCTTCATTTCCAGGAGCGATCGTTATGCGAGTGGGTTTACAGGCAGCCTTGAGCGATGCCCATCTCAACCTGGCGCAGGCAAACCACCAAAGACAGCTTGCCGTTTCCCTGTCTGCCCTGCCCGAATCGATCGGCAGAACTGCTCCGCTTAACCTTTGCCTGATCCTGGATCACAGCGGTTCAATGAACGGGCGACCCCTCGAAACCGTCAAGCAAGCGACGCATCGCATTGTGGATAGCCTGTCTCCGGGTGATCGGCTTTCGGTCATTGTGTTTGATCACAAAGCCAAAGTGCTAATTCCGAATCAGGTGATCGATCATCCTGCTGATATCAAAGTTGAGATTAACCGCATCAAAGCCAGCGGCGGCACGGCGATCGACGAAGGAATGCGGCTCGGCATCGAAGAACTTGCAAAAGGCAAAAAAGACGCAATTTCCCAGGCATTTTTGTTGACCGACGGGGAAAACGAGCACGGTGATAACGATCGCTGCCTGAAACTGGCAAACCTGGCTGCAAGCTACAACCTGACCCTGAATACCCTTGGCTTTGGCGATCGCTGGAATCAAGACGTGCTGGAGCAAATTGCCGATGCAGCAGGCGGAACGCTCTCTTACATTCAGCAGCCCGAAGCCGCCGTTAGCGAGTTTAGCCGTTTGTTTACCCGAATGCAGTCTATCGGGTTGACCAATGCCCATTTGCTGCTAACCCTCAAGCCCCAGGTGCGATTGGCAGAACTCAAACCGATCGCCCAGGTCATTCCCGACACGATCGAGTTGCCCGTGACCCCGCAGGGTGCAGAGTATGTTGTTCGATTAGGCGATTTAATGATTGACGTGCCGCGTGTGGTTCTTGCCAACCTCTACATCGGTACGCTGCCCGAAGGCACAGAGACAATCGCCGAGGTTCAGGTGCGCTACGACGATCCACTGATTGGGGCAGAAGGGCTGCAGTCTGAACGAATTCCGATCCAGGCAATGACCCAGCAAAACTATCAACCCGCGCTCAATGATCAGGTGCAGCAGCACATTCTGGCACTGGCAAAATATCGCCAGACCCAAATCGCTGAAAGCAAGCTCCAGCAGGGCGATCGAGCTGGAGCCGCAACTCTGCTTCAGTCCGCTGCAAAAACCGCGCTGCAAATGGGCGATCAGGGCGCAGCCACTGTTCTGCAAGAAACCGCAACCCGCCTTCAGTCTGGGGAGGAATTGACCGAGGCCGACCGCAAGAAGACGCGCATTGTCTCCAAAACAATTCTTTCCTGATTGAAATTATTTCCTGATCGATCCGTTCTGGCCTACGCGCCAATCAGGTCAAAGAAGGCATCGTCGATTTCATAGCCCACCATCTGCGTCAGAAACTTTACTTTGGTGCGGTTAAAGCTGCCCTGCTGCTGGAGCCAGTCGATCAGCACAAAAACCTTTCCCATCACAAAGATTTCCAGAGCCTCCGGGTTAAACTGAATTCCCTCAGTGGGGCTGAACTGATGCGGAACCAGCATCGCCGTGTAGCGTCCCAGTTCGCCTGCTTCCCAGTCCAGTAGATAGGGTAGCCAGGGATAGCGAGCATCCAGCCGGATAAACCAGAGGCGCACTTCTGGGACCTCAGACAGCTCTCGCGGATCTTCTGGCTCACGCGGAAAGTCAATCTCAAAGCAAATCTGCTGCCCCTGAGTGCCGATCGACCCGTCTGTAATCCATTTTTCAATCACCGTCTGAGCGGGCGAGAGATCCAGCCGATTTAGGTGATTTGCATCCAGCTTAATGGTTGTACTCATATCTTTGCCTGCGAATTGTCTTTGCCTGCGAATTGAGTGAATCTTTGCGGGCACTGCCAGATAAACGCCAAGTTTTTGGGTGTAGCTTGTTGGGCGCGATCGTTGATACCTAGAGCATTATAGGGCGACAAATTGGAGAATATTAGGAGCGCGTGGCTCAAAGTTGCTCAAAAATAACTTGCGATCGGTTGTCTCAGTTCGCTACGATGATATGCTGGCAATCTTTTAATCGGAATAGAGCGTACCGCAAGCGTACAGGAAAGGCTATGGCAAAGCGTATTCAGTTGGTCTTGAATCAAGACGTAAGCAAATTAGGTCGGGCAGGCGATGTGGTAGAGGTCGCTCCCGGCTATGCCCGGAACTATCTGCTGCCACAGGGGTTTGCAGTCCGCACGACTCCCGGCATTCTCAAGCAGGTCGAGCGTCGCAGAGAAGCTGAGCGGCAAAGATTGCTCGAGCT
This sequence comes from Cyanobacteria bacterium FACHB-502, assembly GCA_014695325.1. GTDB lineage: Bacteria > Cyanobacteriota > Cyanobacteriia > Elainellales > Elainellaceae > Leptolyngbya_A. Next base: position 9,394 of record JACJNZ010000055.1, read on the forward strand.
CAGGCAAGAAGCAGAAACCCAAAAGGCAACCCTGGAAAAATCCAGCCGTTTGTCGATCTCAAAGCAGGTGGGCGAAGGCGATGCAATTTTCGGTACGGTGACGGCACAGGAAGTTGTCGATCTGCTGCAAAGCAATCTGGGTCTGGAAATCGATCGCCGCAGCATCAGTGTTCCCGACATCTCAACGCTGGGTTCCTACAAGATCGACATCAAGCTGCACCCCGAAGTCACAGCAACGATCGACATTCAGGTGGTTCCCCTGCGGTAGGGCGATTCCAAAGTTTCGCCATGACTGGTGCAGACGGGGGGCTAAAGCCCCTTGTTTTGTGCTGTTTGATATTCTGCTGTTTAACACGGAGTAAACAGACATTTGATGAATTTGCGGATCGATCGCATTCAGGCGAGCCGAGTAAGGATAGAATACTGAGTACCAAGCTGACTTAGTACGAAAGTACTGATTTTCCCTGTCCTGCTAAGCGTTCTTTCCATGTCGGGTCTGATGCACGAACTTAACTTTCAAGGCTATAGCGATCGAGTTCCGCCCCAAAACATTGATGCCGAAGAAGCCATTCTGGGCGGAATTTTGCTTGACCCGGAAGCGATCGGGCGAGTGCTAGAAATCCTGCGTCCCGAAGCGTTCTACATCAGTGCCCATCAGGAAATCTATCGGGCGGCAACCACGCTCCAGGCCCAGGGCAAACCCACCGACCTGATGAGCGTCACCACCTGGCTCTATGACCACGGACTGCTGGAAAAAATTGGCGGACAGACTCGCTTAGCCGAACTGGTCGATCGCACGGTCAGCGCGGTCAATATCGATCAGTACGCCCAGCTTGTGATGGATAAGTATCTGCGCCGCAAGCTGATTTATGTGGGAACCGAAGTGGCTCAGTTGGGCTACGACATTGCTTCTCCGATCGAAAAGATCCTCGATCAGGCAGAGCAAAAAGTGTTTAACATCACCCAGGTTCGCCCCACTCAGGCACTTATCGCCACATCAGACATCCTCACCTCCACTTTCTCTGACATTGAAAGCCGATCGCTCGGTCTGGTACTGCCCGGAATTTCCTGCGGCTTCTACGATCTAGATGCCATGACCCAAGGTTTTCAGCGATCGGATCTGATCATCGCAGCGGGTCGTCCTTCGATGGGCAAAACCAGCTTTGTTCTCAATATTGCCCGCAACATTGCCGCCTTTCACAAGCTGCCGATCGCCGTTTTCAGCCTGGAAATGTCCAAAGAGCAGCTTGTTTATCGTCTGCTGTCTAGCGAGGCACAGGTCGAGAGCGGCAGATTGCGATCGGGTCGCATTGCCCAAACTGAATGGGAGCCTTTGGGACACGCTATCAGCACCCTGTCTCAACTGCCAATTTTCATTGACGACACGCCGAATATCTCCGTGACTGAGATGCGATCGAAAGCCCGCCGCTTGCAAGCCGAACAGGGTGGAGCAATGGGTTTAATTTTGATCGACTATTTGCAGCTGATGGAAGGCTCTGGCGATAACCGGGTGCAGGAACTTTCTAAGATGACGCGATCGCTAAAAAGCCTGGCGCGTGAATTGCAGGTTCCCATTATTGCCCTGTCGCAGCTCAGCCGTGGGGTTGAATCACGAACGAACAAACGCCCAATGATGTCGGATCTCAGAGAAAGTGGTTCGATCGAGCAGGACGCCGACCTCGTGATGATGCTGTACCGCGAAGAGTATTACAACCCGGATACGCCCGATCGCGGCATTGCCGAAGTCATCCTCACCAAACACCGAAATGGTCCCGTGGGCACTGTAAAGCTGCTGTTTGAGCCTCAGTTTACTCGCTTTAGAAATCTGGCGGCTCCAACGCGATCGTAGCAATCAATCGACTAATCCTACTCAACGAAGCCGATTAAACGAAGCCCTTTAAAGAGAAAAGACGCTCGATCGAACGCCTCTCTTTTTTCTCAATGGTTTTGAGTTGATCAGGATTTCTGGAAATTTTATCGTGAGGGCAATTAGCCGATCTTCAGCAGTTCCACATCAAAAATCAGCGTTGCATTGGGCGGAATCACACCCCCTGCACCTCTTGCGCCATAGCCCAGATCCGGTGGAATAATCAAACGACGCTGACCGCCCACCTTCATCGTGCTAATGCCTTCATCCCAGCCTTTGATCACTTGCCCTGCACCTAGCCGGAACGAGAAAGGACGGTTGCGATCGCGGGAGCTATCAAACTTCGTGCCGTTTTCCAGTGTGCCCGTGTAGTGGACGTACACCGTCTGCCCTGCTTCAGGAGTCGCGCCGCTGCCCTCGACTTCATCAATATATTTCAAGCCAGAAGGCGTCGTGACAACGTTTTGATTTTCATTCGCCAGATTTTCGTCAGCCATAGCAATTATCGTATCAGGGGCAGTTACAGAAGGGGCGGTTGAAACTTGAGCGATCGTCGGAGCGTTCACTGGGCTGGATGCGGGCACGGCAATTGCCTCTGCACCTCGGTTTGTCAATTGAGCTGCAACAATGATCACCAGACACGCCAGCATCACGCCGAAGCTAATCAAAATTTCTCGCAAAGCAGTCCTCCTGTTTTTCTCAGGTTTTTTCAACGGAATGACCAAAAATAATCAATCAGGCACATTCCTCAGCCTCATCCCTCAGTTTACTGCTTGATGCCCTGGCAAACCCGCTCAAAATCGCAAATTTCTATCGCCAAAGCCGATTTTCGAGATCGCGCACCTGTCGTTCCAGGCGATCGAGCCGTCCGCGCAGTTCATCCATTTCATTTTGGCGCGGCACACCCAGATCCTGGAGCATATTGCGGAGCTGTCGCTGCATCTGGGCTTCCCAGTTCGTCTGTTCAGACTTGATCTGCTGCATAATTTCATTTGCCAGATGGGCTGCCTGCTCCGGGTCAATTCGACCGTCCTTGACAAGCTGGTCGCTCACCTCCCGCAGTTTGTCGGCAACCTGGGACGTAGTATTGATTCCCATCGCAATCAATTCTCTCAGAAGATTATTGTCCATGCTGATTCCTTGGTGTCTGCCTGAAGAGGCTAGCTAGAAGACAGTAAGCTGCCCATCGTGAAATCTGGCTGATGGCTCTCAGAAGCGCAACAAGCAAACCGTCTGCTTGCAGGAAGCCATGAGAGCATTTTTGCCCGTAGCTTTATTCTGGCAAATTTGCCACCCGGTCGAACATTGACGCTACCGTATTCCCCGAACTCTCAAACTGTAGAATGACGAAAAGATCCAGAGACGTATGCAGGATGAAAAAGGCATGGTAATTGAATGGCTGAAGTTTCGCGTCATGCCGGAGCTTCGAGAAAAGTTTGTGCAAAAAGATGATGAAATCTGGACGGCAATCCTCTCGCAGTACCCAGGTTTTTTACGCAAGGAAGTCTGGATCAGCCCTGACCAGCTTGATGAAGTGATTGCCGTCATTCACTGGGAGAGCATGGAAGCCTGGAAGAGCGTTCCTGCGGATGTCCTTGAGCAGACCGACACTCGCTTTGCAGAAGCAATGGGAGCAGGCAATCAGGAAATTGTGGGAGCGGCTCGGTATCAGGTGCGAAAGCGGTATCCTTGAAAGCGGTTTTTGGAGTTGCAGAAGATAGCTGCATTGCCTCCTAAATTCCCCAGCTTTTGACCTGCCGCTCTAAAAGGCTTTTCATCTACCGCTCTCAAAGAGCGAGGGGAGACTTTGAAAACCCAACGGCGATCGCTTCTCGCCTGGGCAATTGGGCTGAGGATAGGCGAAGATGAACTAAAGCTGAGTTTGCCCTTTTGGACTGTTTCAGAATTTCGCCCTGCCTTTGCTTTGTTTCGATATAAGTTTCGATTAAACTTTTCGCCGCTTTGCCTCTGATGCCAACTTGCCCTCGTTGTAATCAGCCTGTTGATCCCCAGGCGATCGCCTGTCCCTTTTGCCGAACCACGCTAAAAGCGCATGGACATCCGGGAATTACCTTGCATCAGGCAATTGGGTCTGAGTATCTTTGCGATAGCTGCACCTATCACGCCGACGACACCTGCAACTATCCTCAGCGTCCCTACGCCAGGGAATGTACCCTTTACCATGACGATCGCCAGCCGTTTCAGCCCGTTCGATCGGCTCGTCCCGCGTCTTTTTCGCTCTGGTTTCAGCGGTATCTGCCCCAGATTATGATTTTGGGACTATTGGGCGTGAGCTTTTTGATTGTGCTGTATCAGCAGCAGCAGCGTTAGGGGTTGGTTGAGGAGCTGCAGTGCTCCCTAAATCCTTCCTGTAAGAGGTTTATTCATCACATCCGCTTAGTCTGTAGCTTCGTTCACGGGGAAGCGATCGATCAACTGAATGGCGCGACGCGCATTTTGCTTCAGCTCATCGGCGATATACGGCACGTGAGGAACCTGCGAAAGGAAGTCTACGGTTCGCCGCAAAATTCGCACCACGTCGCCTTCGTCCAGGGTAGTGTGGCTACAAAGCTCCTGCCATTCGATGCCGAGTGCCCACTGTTCGATTAGCCCGATCCAGTCAGACTCCAGCCAGGCGGGGAAGGCGATCTGGTAGCGACGCTGAAGCTTCAGCAGTTCTCGCCGCACGCTCCAGACTTCGCTGAGTGCCTCTCCGATTTCGCCGGAAGGCTCGTAGCGAGTCCAGTTATCGGGACGGGACACTTCGGTGACGAGGGCAGCGCAGACGGCAGCAAGGTGATGGGGTTCCAGCCTGTCCAGTTCGCCCGATGCGAGTGCTAGCCCCAGCCATAGCTCATTGTCTCCCCGGATCGCGGCGGCAACCTGTCCGAGCGGCGTTGGCTTGTTGTTTGCCAGGCAGCCGAAGTGTCCCAGAACTTCCATCAAATTCAGGAATTCCTGCCAGTAGCGTTGAGAATATTGAGCAAACTTGCTTTTCCGACTTTCAAGCTCTTCTTCCAGCTTCCAGATGCGCTTTTGCCGCTTGATCAGATAGCCCGGATCGCCCAGCTTCCGCAACGGATGATTTTGCATCTGCTCCTCGATCGCTGTCACCCGTGCCTGCTGTTCTTCCACTTCTGGAGCGGCATCCTGTTCTAAGTCAACCACGGGGATTTGACGGACGATCGCCAGCGTATTTTCGTCGCTCCGCTTGATCGAACCGACTTTCGGCGGCAAATCTTCGGGCGGGGTAAGGCGATCAACCTGCGACAGACGCGGATACTCGGCATGGAGTCCGATGACATCGGAAACAGCGACAACATACCAGCGATTATCCTGCCCTAAGCAAACTAGATAGGGGAACTGTCCCGATCCCGGCACTTTCATGACCAGCGTGGCAGGCAAAGGCACAGACATTTGCTTAGTTTTCAGCGTCAGCAGCGTTCCCGATACGGCAAAAGCAACCGCCATTGCCACCTGATCCGCCTGCATTTCCATTGCCTGATGCTGCAAAGTTTTCAGGAGCCGCCGCTCTTCCCGTAACCGATCGCTCAGCTTTTCGTACTGCGCCACCAGGTCAGCATTAAGTTCTTTAATTTGTGATCGCTGAAGCTCAATTTCGGCAATCAGATCATTAATGCCCTGCTGCTGGGGCTTTAGATGCAGCGTTGCTAAATAGTGACCAAAACTGCGCTCGACCAGATTCTGCGCTTCTTCGATCGAGTGGGTTTGCAGCAGGTTCAGCACCATGCCGTAGCTGGGCGTAAACTGGCTCACCAGCGGATCAGCTTTTGATGTTGCCAGATACGCCGCCTCGGTCGCGCCTTCGTAGGGAGTTTGTACCGTAACCACATGACCCAGAAGATCCATGCCGCGTCGCCCTGCCCGTCCTGCCATTTGCAGAAACTCGGAGGCATTCAAGAGGCGATGCCCGCGATCGGTTCGTTTAGAAAGGCTGGAAATCACCGTGGTTCGGGCAGGCATATTGATTCCGGCTGCCAGCGTTTCTGTTGCAAACACGACTTTGATTAAGCCCTGCTGAAACAGCTCTTCAATCAGTCCTTTCCAGGCAGGCAAAACGCCCGCATGGTGCGAAGCAATGCCGCGATAAAGGGATTCGATGTGTCCTACCCGTCCGGCTTCTGGATTTCGCTCTAAAAATGCGTCGATCTGCTCTTTCAGTGTTGCCGCTTCTCGGTCATTGACCAGCGTGAGATGGCTAAGGTTTTCCACCGCTCGATCGCAGCCTCGCCGACTAAAGATGAAATAAATCGCAGGCAGCATATCGCGTTGCTGAAGCTGACCCAACACAAATTCGATGTAGGGAGCCTCCTGCCGTCCGCGAGGTTTGCCCCCCTTAGGCTTCAGTCGTGGGTTAATTGCCTTCTGGCTATCGTTTAGCAGCGGAAATAGCCCCTTCGGATTGCAGAAATGAAACTGAAGCGGAACCGGGCGAAAGTCCGAATAAATCAGCTTGGTGGGACCATGCACCCGATCGATCCAGTCGGTCAACTGATCACTGTTGGCGATCGTGGCAGACAAAGCAACCAACTGAATTCCAGGTGGCGCGTAGATAATTGACTCTTCCCACACCGTCCCGCGCTGGCGATCGTTCATGTAGTGGCATTCGTCCAGCACCACCGCTTCCACATCAATGACCGAAGTTCCTACCTGACCAATCGGCGTACCGTAGAGCATATTGCGGAAGATCTCGGTCGTCATCACGATAATCGGTGCGTCCCGATTCAGCGATAAGTCTCCTGTCAACAAACCGACGCGATCGGCTCCAAACTCATCCCGGAAGTCACGCAATTTCTGGTTAGAAAGGGCTTTGAGCGGGGTGGTGTAGAAAACCCGCTTGCCCTTTGCCAGTGCTCGATGGATGGCATACTCCCCGATCAGGGTCTTTCCCGATCCGGTTGGGGCACAAACGACCACAGACTCTCCCGCATTCAGCGCGGCGATCGCCTCTTCTTGAAAGTCATCGAGTTTGAACGGAAACAGGCTACGCAGATCGGGAGTTGTGGAAATATTCACAAAAACTGGCTCAACAATAACTGACGCGATCGATCGAACAGCTTAACCACTGCTCTTCCTCATCATAATTCTTATTTGTTTGTCAAGAGCTTGCAGTTCCGCTTTGGCAGCTGAGAAGGGGCTTGAGAGGCGATACCTGCGATCCGGTAATCTTTAAGGAAACCTTGCAGCAATCCCCTCAAAAATCCCTGGACGATCGGCGTTTTGCTCTCGGTTCTGCCAGCAGTCGTGCCGCTACAATGCCGCCAATAAAGCCAAACAGGTGCATCTGCCACGAGATTCCGGGCATTCCCGGTAACACGCCCCAGATTAAACCGCCATACATCAGCCCAACGACGATCGAAAACAAAATCGAGCCAATTCGCCGCTCAAAATAGCCCCGCGACAGCAGAAACCCCAAATAGCCAAAAATCACGCCACTTGCGCCAATATGCAGCGTAAAAGGTGGAGCGACCAGCCAAGTTGCCAGCCCACCGATCAGCATGACGATCGCGCTGACTACAAAAAAATCGTTTGTGCGGCGCAGCATCACCAACCAGCCCAGCACCAGAAACGGAGCCGTATTCGCGATGAGATGGGGAAAGTTGCCGTGCAGAAAAGGCGCGAACACAATGCCCCGCAGCCCAACGATCGATCGCGGCAAAATCCCAAACTGATTTAGCAAGCCACTCAGCCCCGTATCAATGATCTCTAAGCCCCACATCAGTGCAATAAAAGCAGCCAGAATGCTCACTTGCGCTTTGACTTCGTTGACGAGCCCTCGAACTTCTGACTTGCTCATAGCTGAATCTGAGATGGATTGAAATGGGCTGAATCGATCGTGAAACTAGTTCCATTCTAGTCAGAGCAAAATCAAATCAGCCCAACTTTTAGCCCAACCTTTACCCCAAACTAATCAGCCCGTATTTCGCATTCCAGCGGCGATGCCATTGATCGTGAGCAGTGCGCCGCGCAGCAGTTCGCCCCGACTGTAGCGCGATCGAATCACGCCCGAAGAACTAGACTTGTGCTGACGCAGCCGTTTCAGCAGCGATACCTGCAAAAAGCCCAGCGGCACGATCGTACTGTTTCGCAGCTGCACCGATCGCTGCAAATCGGGATCACCATCAAGCAGCCGTTTATGTCCGGTGATGATCAGCACTAGATCGCGGGTAAGGTGATACTCACTGGCAATCTGCTCAAACACGCGCTCAAATCGCTCTAAATCCTCCGGGGGCGAGAGTTCCTGGACGTATTGATGGGCGATCGTCAAATCAACTTTGGAGAGGGTCATTTCGCACTTGGAAATCACCATCTTAAAGAAGGGCCACTTGTAATAGAAGTAGCGCAACAGCTTCAGGTTTTCTTCGGGTTCTTCTTCCAGGAAGCTTTGAATTGCCGTTCCCACCCCGTACCAGGAGGGCAGCAGGAATCGGGTTTGCGTCCAGCTAAACACCCAGGGAATTGCTCGCAGCGTCGTCAGGTCTTTTTGCCCACCACTCCGACGCGCCGGACGAGAGCTGATTTGAAGCTGGCTGATTTCTTCGATCGGCGTCACGGACAGGAAGAAGTCGAGAAAGTCAGGCTGTTCATAAATCAGCTTGCGGTAGTGGATGCGCGATCGATCCGCCAACTCTTCCACAACTTCGCGCCACGGCTCAATGTCATCAAAGCCGCTCTTGAGCAGACTGGCTTGCAGCACGGCAGTGGTCACGGTTTCCAGGTTGTAGAGTGCTAGTTCCGGCAGATTGTATTTTGATGCCAGCACTTCGCCCTGTTCAGTAATCTTGATGCGTCCGTCAATGCTGCGTCCGGGCTGTGCCAGAATTGCGTCATAAGCGGGACCACCACCCCGACCTACAGAACCGCCGCGACCGTGGAAGATTCGTAGGGCAACGCCATACTGTTCAGCAATCATTTGAAGTGCCTGCTGCGCCTTGTGAATTTCCCAATTGCTGCTGAGGAAACCCGAATCTTTGTTACTGTCGGAATAGCCTAGCATCACTTCCTGAAGCGGCTTCACCGGATTAGACGATTCCGCCTCGCGTCCGGCATAGTCACCTGACAAAGAAGCCCGGTAAAACGGCAGCTCAAACAAACGCTGCATCACTGCCGGGGCACGCTGAAGATCCTCGACCGTTTCGAACAGCGGTACAACATGAAGCGTTCCGGTTCCCGTTGCAGGATCGTAGAGCCCGGCTTCTTTTGCCAGCAGCAGCACTTCCAGTAAATCGCTGACGTGATGGCTCATGCTGATGATGTAGGTCTGGCAAATATCAGTGCCAAACTCCTGCTGAAGTCGCCGCACCATCCGCAGCGTTTCGATCGTCTCCTTGGTCTTCTCCGAAAAAGGCAGCTCGCTCGGAATTAGCGGACGGCGGGTTTGCAGCTCAGTTGCAAGAAAAATAATCCGCTGGTCTTCGGGCAAATCACTATAGCCAGTTGGCAGGATTTGTAAGTAGTCAATAATTTCAGTGAGCGTATCCGAGTGGCGATTGCTTTCCTGCCGGATGTCGAGATGGGCCAGGAAAAAGCCGTAGATTTCCACCTGACAAATCAGATGATCCATCTCGCGGCAGTCTAGCCGGGTTTCCTTCAGGTTGCGCTGGATGAGCTGGAGTTCTGCCAGAAAGTCTGTGCCCGATCGATAAAAAGTGGTTGGCGTTTCCTCGATCGCTTTTGCCTGGAGATAATCGCTGTTATAAAGCTGCTGACTGCGCTCCAGCGTGTTTTCCAGCCGCTTTTGAATGTATGCCAGCTTCAGTCGATAGGGTTCCTGGCGAAACTTAATTGCGTGCTGCTCATACACTTCTGGCAACTGAACCTGATCCTGCTCTAGCGATTCCAGCAGTTCAGGCAGCACATCACTCCAGTGCAGCGACATACTCAGCAAGTTGATCAGGTTTTTGACGGAGTTGATGTACTTCGAGAGCACCAGGTTTCGCTGATAGCAAGCCGTTTTCCAGGTAATCTCTGGTGTGACAGACGGGTTGCCATCGCGATCGGAACCGACCCAGGAGCCAAACTTGCAGAAGTTGTACTTCGGCGGACGCAGATCGGGAAACGTGGCTTTGAGCGATCGATTGAAGCGTTGATAAAGCTGCGGAATCGCATCAAACAGCACTTCCTGGAAGTAGTGCAGCGCGTAGTCTACCTCGTCCAGCACCGTCGGCTTGAACTGGTGCAGCTCATCCGTCCGCCACCAGAGCCGAATTTCGTCCGTGAGTCGATCGCGCAAATCCTCGGTTTCCCAGGAAGAAGACAACCCAACCACCTTCAGATTTTCCTCAGCGCGATCGAGCTGCCGCAAAATGTTGGCAATGCGTCGCTGCTTGTCACGGATCGTGTGGCGCACAATTTCCGTGGGGTGTGCGGTGAAGACCAATCGCACATCAAGGTTGTCAATAATTTGCTGAATCAAGCGGGGCGGCACGTTGAGGGCACGCAGGCGGGGCAGCAGTCCTTGCAGGGTAACGGCTTCGCGACGTTCTGAAGAATCATGGAGCGTTCTTTCCAGCAGGTCAGCGTGGAGGTTGCTGCCGTTTGACTCTGCATCTTCGAGCGTTGAAGGAGTTGCGTTAAACACCAGGGATCTGCCCCCAGCTTGCTCGTAGGCAGCTCGATATTGCTGCTGCTGTCCGCGCTGCTCATAGTGCTGCTCAACGATATTAATCAGCTGAAAATAGAGCGCAAACGCACGGGCAGCCCGAATTGCTTCGTTTAAATCCAGGGCTTCGATAACCTTTAGCGCAGAGGATTCGATCGCTTCTTGAACGCCTTCTTTTTTCGCGTAAATCAATCGCAGCTGATGCAGCAAATCGACCAACTGCTGACCACATTCCTGCTGTAAAACTGCTTCCCACAGATCCTCCACGATCCGCAGTCGATGACGCAAAAATAAATCAGAGGCACTATCAACCGTCATATCGTCAAATTCTGCCTCGGTCAGAGTGTTAGAAGGAAAAGCGTCGTCTGAAGGATGCAGGGTGGAGCTCATAATCTATCCGCGCAAGATCATTTGATAATTCTAGGGGTTTTATTCCTGCAAATCCAGATTTTTCGCAGGTTGGCGGGGTAAGACGCAGTTCAAGTTAAGAAGTTCTAACTTTCTTAAGTTTTCTGCTCGATCGCTTAACGCTCAATCAATTCTTCGAAGGAACAATTTTATGTTGAAGCTTCACAACGCTGTGCTGTACCTAATTTTCTCCAAGCAAAAACTGCTTCGCATCGCTCTTTTTCCTCCCGATTTTGGCTACTCTATACACGACTCTGTACACAGCATGACTTGTACACAACACGACTTGTACACAGACGCTAAAAGAGCTTTGTTTTAGTCGATAAAAAGCCACAATGACCGCTTATTCAAGCATCGACTCTGGAATCGTGCTGGCTTACGCTTACACCGATCCACTCTTTGAGGCAGTGCCCGATCGAGCGATTTGGGGCAGAACGATCGATCGCATCTATCAGGATTTGGGGGGCGCAAAACAGGCTTCCGCTGAAAGCAATCGACCGCAGCTTCAGCAGCTTGTGCGCGATTGTCAAACTGAAACGGTCGCTTGTGTGCTGGTGCGTCATCTGGAAGAACTGGGCGACAGTGTAGAAGAGGTGGGCGAGCGCCTACGGGAATTTGAGCAGCTTGACATTCCTCTGATTGCGATCGCAGAACCCATTGGATCAGTCGATCAGCCCCTACGTCGATCGGATGTGCTGCATCTGCTGCAAACGGTTCAGCAAAGCCATGCTAGCCGCAAGCTGAAGCGGGGTCATGCCCAAAATCGCATCAAAACCCTGCCGCCTCCCGGCAAAGCTCCCTACGGCTATCGGCGTGGCAAAGACCGCTACACGATCGATCGCAGTACGGCTCCCGTGGTGAAAGATTTCTTTGAGCACTTTTTGCTTTATGGCTCCTTGCGAAGCAGCGTGCGCTATCTGCAAAAGAAATACGGCAAAAAAATTTCGGCTTCCACGGCAAAACGCTGGCTAACCAGCCCGGTGTATCGCGGCGATCTGCGCTACCACAACGGAGAAACGGTGCAGGATACCCACGCGCCCATTTTGTCACGAGACGAAGCGGCTCAGGTCGATCGCCTGCTGCGGCGCAATCGGCGAATGCCTGCTCGCTCTGCCAGTGCCCCGCGATCACTGTCGGGACTCGTCACCTGTGCCAACTGCGGATCGGCGATGAAAATCAGCCGTGTCAAAGCAACTCGCGCTCACCCGGAATATCTGTATTTGCGTCCGGTGAACTGTGAACATCAGCCCAAATGCCGCGCCATTCCTTATCAGAAAGTGTTGGAACGCACGATCGATCGCGTTTGTCAGGATCTCCCTCAGGCAGTAAACACCGCACCCCTTCCCGATATTGACGGTATTCAGCAAGGCATCTCAGGCCAGATCAGTGCCAAACAAGCCATCCTCGAACAGTTGCCGTCTCTGGTGCAGCAAGATATTTTGGACTCAGAAACCGCTGACCTTCGCGCCTACAAACTGCGAACCGAAATGGCAAATCTCCAGGTAAAGCTGGCACAATTGCCTCCAGTGAACCTGAAAACGATCGCTCAAGTGGTTTCAATCCCCCAATTCTGGCTGGATCTATCCGAAGCCGAACGCCGATTTTATTTCCGGGAGTTTATTCGCGAGATTCAGATTATTCGTGAAGAGAACAATTGGCAGATTAAGCTGGTATTTATTTTTTAGAATTCCCCTGCTGGATCTCACCCGACTATACGGCTTCGCTAAAGCTGTTCACGGCAAACCATCTTCAATTCGTTTCAGTGCATCTTCTGCTGCCTGTGTATTTGCGGCCTCTTTACTGCCTCCCCTGCCTTCACCAAAAACTTGCTCTCCGATATACACCCGTGCTCTATACAGGGGTTCATGATCAGTTCCTCCAATTCTTTTCGGAACATATTGAGGCAGCGTTCCAAATTTGAGCTGGGCTAATTCCTGAAGGCGGCTCTTAGGATGTTTATCTGCTCGACTTGAAAGCACTCTAAACGGCACTCCGTCAAACAGATTGTGAATATGAGGACGTAGCATTCTGAGCTGTTTTTGGCGATCGAGATAGTAGGCTCCCACAACAGCTTCAAAAGTGCTGCTCAGTAATCTTGCCTTTTGCCGACCTGTTTCGCTTTCGCCTTCGCCTAATCGCATTCTGTCAGCTAGACCGATCGCGATGGCAAACTGGGCGAGCTGTGCTTCATCCACCAGGGCAGCCCGATAGCGAGTCAGTTCACCCTCTTTCAAGTTTGAAAAACGCTCATACAGATACTCGCCACTTAAAAAGTTGAGAACGGCATCGCCCAGAAACTCCAGCCGCTCATTGTCCTGCTCGCCGGGATGTTCGTTGGCATAGGAGTCATGGGTCAGGGCTTGCTGCAAAAGCGTTTCGTCACGGAATCTCAGCAGTGGGTGCATGGATGATTCAAATCTTCAAATAATGACTGCGCCTTCAACAGCATATCCCTCTTCCATCATTTACGCAGAGTTAAATAGGATGCGGCGCAGCAGTAAGTCGTGAATCACTGGGCAATAAAACTGCTGCACTTGCTCAATTAATCGGGCAAATCCTTGCACCAGACTTGGCAGTTGAAATACACCTAACCAGCGTTTGAGCCGGTTGAAAGCAATCCACGGTTCAAGTACCAAGCGCAAATTGTTGAGCAGGTTTTTCCATCCCCGTTGCTTGTCCCACCACGGATGTTGAGTAAACACCTGATGCGACAAGGGACATTCTCGGTTAAATGCATCGGCAAATAGACTGACCATCGTGAAGGCACTCATGACAATCTCCCACCACCGCTCGATCTGCTTGTAGTCGGTCACTCGAAAGTCTGCCCAACCCAGAGCATCTTTACTCTGCTTGAGTCCATACTCAATCCAAGTTCGAAAGCCATAGTGGTCGCCAATCTCCTTGAGTTTGATGGCTGGCGCAGCAACCAGGAGAAACGAGGTGGAGTTGTCCGGTAACGTTTGCGGGTCTGTCGTCAATAACCAATATTGCTTGCGACGACGTTTGCCATAAATCACCTCTGCCATGTAGCGTGTTTCCCTGGTGCCATTGCTAAAGGTGCGCTCAAAGCATTGCCAAGGCTCTTGATAAACTTCCTCTTCCTGAGGCAACCACAACCCATGATTACTGCGAATCGCCAGAATATAGGGCAGTTTCAACTCGTCTAGCACATTCACGAAGTTGACTTTGCTTTCACCGTACAAACTATCTGCCAGCACCAGTTCAAAGTGAAATCCCATTGCTTGCAATTGTCGAATCATTCGGGCAGCAATTTGCGGTTTGCTTTGATAGTCATCCGTTGCTTTGAGTCGCTCCTTGGGTTTGTAGACGTCAAAGCTTAACGGTAGGATCATGCCCTGAAATAGCCCGTAAGCAGTGACCGCAACAATTCCATTTTCCTTCTTGCCCACGTTGCCAATGTATTGTCGTTTGACGTAATCGGTGTGGTTGCCTTTTTTGCAATCTCCGGTTTCATCAATCAGCAATATCATGCTTTGCTCATTCACCAATTCCAGAATCAACTTGAGTCGAGTTTGTCGCAATCGAGCAACCGACCAGGGAGACTTCGTCAACACGTGATGTAAGCCTTGTTCATTGTTTAACCCAACAACTTTGGCAATGGCAGGTAAAGTCTTGCGCTTGAGCTCTGAGATCATCCCGACGTGCAGGTATTTGAAGGACTCGAAGCTCCGCACTTCAGGAAATAAGTCAGCGTACATTTCACAATACTCATCCACAAATCGCAGGGTAGGACGAGCCGCACGGGGGTCAACCATCACTGAGCCAGACCAAGTACATTTACTCTTCCAGTCTAATTATTCCTTCCGTATATGATGGAAGAGGAATATAGCAATCGAGGGGTTGGTTAGGACAGGTGTCTAAAGGCATTATCCATCACGACGACTCGCCCTGGCTTCAACTGCCCGACCAGACATTGCTGTATCCAGGTTTCCACCAAAGCCGTATCACAGTAACCCTTGAAGGTCAGCGGTGCCACCACTTGACGATGACACCAAGCAGCAATCATACTGACCCGCTGGGTGCGGTGCCCTAACTTCAATGCCTCAACCCGCTCAGATTGAGCATACCAACGTAGGCATAGTCTTCCGTGTCATCCCCCCCTGCTTCATCGACGTAAACCAGTTGTTCTGCTGCATACGTTTGCAAATGAGCTAGGAAGGCTTGCTGTTGCGCTTCATCCCGCTCTTGATAGCCATCGCTCTTTTTTTACGAGTGAAACCAATCCGCCTGAGGGCCTTGCTGATGGTGTGGTCACTAATCGATTCATGCCACTGCGCTGCCATCCCCTTCTGGGTCAAATGTCCATGCTCAGAGGCAAAGGTTCGAAATTGCTCCAAATCGGCGATCTTCCCTTGAGGACCCCGTCGGTAAGCGCGAATGGCA
This sequence comes from Cyanobacteria bacterium FACHB-502, assembly GCA_014695325.1. GTDB lineage: Bacteria > Cyanobacteriota > Cyanobacteriia > Elainellales > Elainellaceae > Leptolyngbya_A. The sequence continues at coordinate 24,696 of JACJNZ010000055.1, forward strand.
CTAACCGAACCCGTTTCCTCCCGTCGTTTGAGCCATAAGTCGATCGTGTTGCGACTGATGTTAAACAAGCGGCTGACGTGAGTTTTGCAGTATCCGATATCAATGGCATCGAGCACTTTTTGACGCAGGTCATCGCTGTAGGGACTCGGCATGACAGGAGTGTTGAGTGAGGAGAGATACCTCTATATTCTGTCCTAATCAACCCCTCGATCGCTATATTAGTAGTCGTAGGGATTTTGCGGTTTAGGAATCGCCTGAAGCCGCTCTGCCTGGATCACAAGCTGCCGCTTATTGTCGATCGTCTCTGTAATCATCTTGCCCTCTACTCGAAACCACTGATCTGCGGGGTAAGCGGCACGGCTGCCAGCAAGCTTCACAGGCAAACCGACCGGATACACATCCGCAGCACAGCAGGTAATCACGAAGCGAGAAATCATCAGATAATCATCTGGCAAGCTGGGCAGGTGAATCGCAAATCCATCGACGTTTGCTTTTTGCCCTTTGTAAGCATCCGGTTCGGGGTACACATTCAGTGTTCGCACCCATTCGATGATCGATCGGTCTTCGGGACGCTTATTGCCGCGAAAGGCTTGGGGCTGCGATCGGGTCATGCTCAGCGTGTCAGTTACGCCTCGATTAAGAGCAACATCGCTGGCAAACGGCTGGGGCGTAAACTGCAAGCCAAACAGTGCGACAGCTAACAGTAAGCCGCTACTCCATCCCGGCGGAAACAGGGAAAAGTGAGCGGGCATTGCCGTGGGTCTAAGCCGATTCGAGCGACGCATTCGCCAGAGAAACTGCCCCAGTTTGTACAGACCCAATCCCACCAGAAAAAATCCGGCAGAATATGCCAGCCAGATATAGCCCGGATGCAGCAGCACGTTAATTTTGCCAGTCAGCCAATACTTTAGCAGCAGCGCACCCCAAGCAAGAATTGCCAGCACATCCAGCAGGGGTTGCAGCCAGAGCAAGCGAGGAGCGATCGGCTTTGAACTTAGGGTCATATCAATCGGAAAAGAGAAAACGTCTGCAACAGAAAAAGTTTGGTTCAGGGCTAGCTTTGGTTCAGGGCTAGCTAACGTAGAGATTTACTAGCAACGCTATCAGAAACGTCATTTGCCCCGCCAGCAAGAAGAGGTAAACGATCGCCCTTGTCCGAAACACCGACAGCAGCAGCGCAATATTCTTCAAGTCGATCATGGGACCAAAGATCAGAAACGCCAGCAGCGATCCAGTGGTAAACGTCGAGGCAAACGACAGCGCAAAAAAGGAATCCACTGTCGAGCAAATCGACACTATGCAAGCCAACACCATCATTGCCACGATCGAGCTAACCTGCCCCTGTCCCAGCCCCAGCACCACTTCACGCGGAACTGCAATTTGCACGATCGCCGCTACCGCACTTCCCAAAATCAAAATGCCACCCAGTTCGCGCAATTCTTGAATAATGTTATCTACCATCAGCCGCAGGCGATCGGCAAAGGGCTTTGACAAAACAGGATTCTCTGGCAGTGCAGCCATCGCAGCCAGATTGCCGTCTAAACGAAAAGGCTGCTCCTGTTGTCCCAGAATGAACGTGCCGGACTGGAGCAGCGTTGGCGTACTGTTGTCCTGATGCTTGCCTTTGCCTTTTGAGGGTTTTTCGGACGGAACGGGCATCGCACGGGCGATCGCAGGCTGCATCAGCGGACGCAAATCTGCCTGCGTACTGAACACCCAGCCAATCACCGTGGCAATCAGCAGCGAACAGCCCACCCGCAAAAACACTAGCTCCGGCTGATCGCGAAACGCTGTCCATGTTGCCCAAAACACGATCGGATTCACCGTCGGAGCCGCCAGCAAAAAGCCGATCGCCATTGCTCCTGGCGCACCTTGCACGATCAGCCGTCGCGCTACGGGAACGTTCCCGCACTCGCACACCGGAAACAGGAAACCAATCAAACTGCCCACAAATGCTGCTAGCAGCGGGTTTTTCGGCACAAGCTGAATTAACCGCCGCTCATCTACAAAAAGCAGCAGCGTACTGGAAAAAAGCACCCCCAGCAGCAGGAACGGAATCGCTTCAACCAGCAGGCTAAAAAAGAGCGTCAGAGCGTTGTTGAGCTGATTCATGCAGAAATAGGGAACCTAAAACAATGTAGAGAACTGTGATTACCCCAAGGGGAACGCCTTCGCATCGGTGAACTGCTGCTGAGCTATTCTACCCGATCGCCGAAACCAAACGGAGTCCTCCCCCTATCTCCTCACTCCGTCATCTCCCCATTTCCTCACCGCTCCACTCATCCACCCTTCTACCCCACATACTTCTGCACCGCCGCCACCAGAGCCTCCGTCCAATAATGAGTCAGCTCTGCACTCTCAGCCTCTACCATGACGCGAATCACAGGTTCCGTTCCCGATGCCCGCACCAGCACCCGACCCCGATCGCCCATTACCGCTTCTGCCTGAGCAATCTTCTGCTGAAGTGTGTCGTCCTGCTGCCAGTTGAGCCGATGCTCCCGGTCTTCCACCCGCACGTTTTTGAGAATCTGGGGATAGGTCTGGAAGCTTTGATCCACCAGTTCTGTGAGCGAAGTGCCCGCTCGCTTGATCAGCGAAGCCAGATGCAGAGCCGTTAGTAAGCCATCGCCCGAGACGCCGTAGTGAGGACAGAGAATGTGTCCTGACTGTTCGCCGCCCAGCATGGCACCCTGCTTTAGCATTTCCGCCTGCACATACTGATCGCCTACCGCCGTCCGAATCAGCGATCCGCCCTGCTTCTTCCAGGCATGCTCAAAGCCGAGGTTTGCCATCACCGTGGAAACGATCAGGTTATTGGGAAGCTGATTTGCCTGCCGCAACGCCTGACCCCAAAGATACAAAATGTAGTCACCATCTACAGTGCGACCTGTGCTGTCTACTGCCATGACGCGATCGGCATCGCCATCAAACGCAAACCCTAGATCTGCGCTATGAGTCAGAACGGCAGCTTTGAGCGATTCCAAATGGGTCGAGCCGCAGTTAACATTAATGCGATCGCCTTTGGGTTCAGCATGGAGGCTAATCACTTCTGCGCCCATTTGCTGAAAAATGATCGGAGCGACCTGAGCCGCCGCACCCCAAGCCAGATCGAGAACAATCTTCAGACCCGACAGATTCGGGTAGGACAACAGCGGACGCCGGAGCGAGGCGAGATAATCTTTCACCAGTTCAGGACGATGGTAGTGCTGTCCCCAGGATGAGGAGAGAGCTTCTGTGCCCCAGTCTGTTTCGCCGCGCAAAGCAGACTCGATCGCTGCTTGCAGTTCGGTTGCCAGCTTTGTGCCGTTTGCGCCAAAAAACTTGATGCCGTTATCTTCGGGCGGATTGTGGCTCGCAGAAATCATTACGCCGCCGATCGCATCCGTGGCATGGGTCAGCTGAGCAACAGCAGGGGTGGGACACAAGCCCAGATTCCACACTTCTAGTCCGGCAGCAGTCAAACCCGCGGACAGGGCCATCGCCAGCATATCGCTGGAGTTGCGGGAATCTTGACCTAGGATGATCGCACCGTGACTGCTGCTATGCAGACGAAGCACTTGCCCTGCCCAGTAGCCCACCTGAAGCGCAAGCGGCGCCGAAAGCAAATCTCCCACCTTGCCTCGGATTCCATCTGTACCAAACAACTTGGCTGGAAGGGTCATCGCTCCCCAATTCAAGCCAGTGCTGGATAGAGCAAAGTTAACAGGAGGCGATATTTTTCCAGACGGTACAGACGATAAAACCATAAAGACCACTCCATACATCACACTCAAAGCGGAGAATAACACGGTTGCCCGCCAGGAGGAAATTCACCTCGCGGTTTAGTTTTTCTTACATTGCGCCAAATTGCGTTCAATAGGAATCAAATTCCGTTGAAATCCTGTTGGACAAAGCTGCAAATGACCTGCTTAATCCAACCCATTGCTGCCTGATTCTTAATTGCGATCGAACCTGCACAAGCCAGATACTCTCCTGGTAGCACGGACTACTGCTCAACCGGATTTGTTTCGTTAGCTTCGTACACCTTGATAACAAAAATCCTGACAACCAAAATCTTGACAACCAAGATTTAGAACAAAGCAGCGATCGAATTCTGACTGCTCTTTCCTCTAAAAATTAAACTGCAAGATTAAGTCTCTAAGAATGCTATTTCTTTCTGAAAATACCTCAGTATATCCGGAGAAATCAGTGCAAATATTTATACCCGATCGGTTGTGAGCTAATTGCGTAGGTATAACCGTATAACTTTAAGCGTTTAACTTATTGAGGAATGAGGTAGCCTATAGCCCGATCTCCGCCAACAATTCTTCTATATCTGCTAGCGATCGCCCCTGCTCAATGTATCGAGGATTTTGTGGGTTAAAGGGTCCATACAATCGATCGATCGCCGTAATCGTCGCGTTTTCTGGTAAAACAGGCACCTCTGGATCGTAGGCAGTCGGACGCATTAGCGAACTCGAAAACCCTTTAAAGATGGCGATCTCATCCAGTTCTCCTTCAATCTCAGCATAAACCAGCAACACTTCTTGAGGACGTTTGAGCGTGTATAGTTCTAGGCGACGGGCGATCGAAGTCACAGCTTCAGCTTCAATAAAACAACTCTCTGATTGTCTAAGATTTGGGGCACGATCGGATAGGATTGCGATCGATATCGTTAGCGGCTGTATCGCAGGATCTTCTTCAAAGCAGATGCAATTCAACATCAACAATTCAATATTAGAAGATACAATCTGGCTAGCCGGAAGGAATGCACCAACCCGAAATGAAGTACTTAGGGTTTACTTGTCGTTCAATGATTAAAGGCAAAGGGTTTTTGGCGTGTACATTGGCGTACACAAAAAATTCCTTGTCCGCTCTGTAAGTTTGAATCAAGTGAGTAGGTATTGTAAGGCTTATGCTGGATTTATGGTACAAAAACACCATCATTTATTGTCTCGATGTGGAAACCTTTCGGGATAGTGATGGAGATGGTGTGGGTGATTTCCCAGGACTGACTGAATGCCTTGATTATTTATCAGGTTTGGGAATTACCTGTATCTGGCTAATGCCGTTCTATCCCAGCCCAAATCGTGATAACGGCTATGACGTGACTGACTATTACAATGTCGATTCGCGTTTGGGCACATTAGGCGATTTTGTTGAATTTACGCGGCAGGCAAATCATCGCGGCATTCGGGTGATTGTCGATCTGGTGGTGAATCATACCTCAACCGAACATCCGTGGTTTCAGGCAGCTTGCAGTGATCAACAATCAAAATACCGGGATTACTACGTTTGGAAAGAAAAAAAGCCAGAGGACGCAGACGAAGGCATCGTATTTCCAGGGCGACAATCGACCACATGGACGTATCAAGAACAGGCACAAGCCTTCTATCATCACCGCTTTTATGAGCATCAAGCAGACCTCAACATTGCCAATCCCACAGTGAGGCAGGAAATCTGCAAGATCATGGGCTTCTGGCTTCAGTTAGGTGTGTCAGGTTTTCGGGTGGATGCTGCACCTTATCTGATTGAGCTACAGGGCGTGGAAGACCAGGCAGATGTAACCGATCCTTTTACCTACCTGAGCGAATTTCGTGATTTTCTCTCCTGGCGGCGCGGCGATGCGATCGTCCTGGCAGAAGCAAATATCAGCATTGAGGAAATGCCCAAATACTTTGGCAATGGCGATCGAATGCAGATGCTATTTGGGTTTATCGTCAATCAGCAGATGATGCTGTCGCTGGTGCGCGAGGAAGCCGCTCCGCTGGTCAATGCGCTAAAGTCCCTGCCGCCGATTCCCCAGATCGGACAATGGGCAATTTTTGTGCGAAATCATGATGAGCTGTCGCTCGATAAACTCACCCCCGCTGAACAAGAGGAAGTTGCCGATCAGTTTGCGCCCGATCGCGAGCAGATGTGGATTTTCGATCGCGGCATTCGCAGGCGGTTACCGCCAATGGTGGAGGGCAACATCCGGCGGATTCAGCTTGCCTACAGCCTCATGCTGACCCTGCCCGGCACGCCTGTGCTGTTTTATGGCGAAGAGATTGGCATGGGCGAAGATTTATCGCTCGATGAGCGTAATTCTACCCGAACTCCAATGCAGTGGTCGGACGCACCGAATGGAGGATTCTCCACTGCGCCAAGCGAGAAACTGATTCGTCCTGTGATTTCCGAGGGGCAATTTGGCTATGCTGCCGTGAATGTCATGGATCAGCGGCGCGATCCCAAATCGTTGCTCAACTGGATGGAGCGGGCAATTCGGATGCGAAAAGAATGTCCTGAATTTGGCTGGGGCAAGTGGCAAATCCTGGATACGGGAAAGCCGCAAGTGTTTGCCCACCGCTGCGAGTGGCAGAAGGGTGCGGTAGTTGCGCTTCACAATCTCTCTAGTCAGCCCTGCACGGTAACGCTAAGCAGTTCGCCGGAAAATAGTCCGCCAGGAAACAGTCCGCCCGAGAACCTGCCGGAGAACGATCACCATTGGCTGGAACTGTTAGGCGACTGCCCCTATGAACCGTTAAAAGGCGCGTCTCGCGAGATTTACCTGGAGAGCTATGGGTTCCGTTGGTTTCGCGTCTGTTCCCGAGGAGCCTAGTGATTTATGAATTTAATCTATGAGCCTACAAGTGAAACAGCAAGTGAAACGGCAATCGATTGCTAGTAATAACCTGCGCTGTCGTGCTGCTTAATAGCTGCCTGATACGCACGATCGGCTAAAAGACGTGGAACGAGCTGTCCGTTTTCATCGAGCAAGCCTTCGCGCTGCATGAATTTGTAGATAATTTCGGACATCAACCGTTCAACGTGCAACGTTTCGCCTTCAAGCCATTGATGAATTTCGAGGGCTTGAGGTTCTTCTTTCGGACAATTGGCAGTGTAGTAGCGAAACTTCCGAACTTCTCGGAGCAAACCAACTAGATAAGCAGGACATTCACAGGAGATAACATCAGAGATATTGCAGATCTCTTGAAGCTCCTCATCGGAGAATTGGGGAGTGATTGCAGTCATTGGGAAAATGAATCTCCTAACACGATCCACAGGGGTTCCACAGAGACATTCTGGCAGGGCGGTTAATGTTGCCAGGATAAACGTAGATGCTTCGATCAACGTTCAAAAACAGGGACTACAGGTTGAAAGGCAAATGGAGATAGAGTGTATCTCAGCCGATCCTTAAATTGCACATCCTTCTTAACTGCACTTATAGGATACCCATTGAGGATTTGGTTTATTTTAGCTGGGAGCCACACCCGGAAAAAATACCTCTAGAGGAGTAGAAACTACGTAATTGTTAAGCATTAGAAGGTGATATTAAATACACGAATCTACTCTTAAAGGGGCACTTTGCTAATACAGTCGAGCAGCAATCGTCACAATCACGGCTCAGGAGAATTGTTGGTGAGTATCCGAGGTGCGGCATGGTTGCCCCAATTCCTGAGTGCTGCCTCAATCCCTTAATGTTAAAGGACTTTCTAGAGGACTTTAAAGCTCTCAAGCTCAGGCTTCTGTCTTGAATCAAGCTGATACAATCAATCGTATTTTCCCGCAACGCCCAATCTTTTTGCAATTCCTTTCATGACTGCAACGCTACCTCCATCTACAACATTACTCGATTTGCTACTTGGTGAAGATGACCAGATCGCGCTGATTGCGCCCAATTCTCCCGGCATTTCCTATCGCCAACTGCGGCAGCACGTCGTTGCTCTGGTAGAAACGCTGAACCAGTTTGGCATCGGTCGAGGCGATCGGATTGTGATTGCAATGCCCAACGGCGTCGAGATGATCATCACGTATCTGGCGGCGGCAATGTGCGGCACAGCAGCCCCTCTCAACCCGAAATACAAGCCTGAAGAATTTGCTTTTTACTATGAAGACACGCAGGCAGCCGCGCTGATTACCCTTAATGACGGCATCGAAGCTGCGCGGTCGTCTGTCCTGCCAGAGATGCTGCTGATTAAAGCCACAGCAAACCCAGACGGAATGCTGACCTTTGAGAAAACTGGAGGAGCCGCTCGACCCGCAAAATCGCCGGAATTAGCCGTTTCTGAAGACGTAGCAATGATTTTGCACACCAGTGGCACTACCAGCCGTCCGAAGCGAGTTCCGATTCGCCATCGCAATCTGGCAGCCTCGGCGACAAATATTATCGGAACCTACGGCCTCACCGCCGCCGATCGCGCTTTGTGCATTATGCCGCTGTTTCATGTGCATGGCATTGTCGCTTCGATGCTGTCTACCCTGGCATCCGGCGGTACGGTGATCTGTCCGAATGGCTTTAACGCAATGGAGTTTTGGAGCATTCTGACCGAATTTCAGCCAACCTGGTATTCCGCCGTGCCCACCATGCACCAGCTTCTTTTATCACGGGCAGAGCGCAACCGAGAGGCGATCGCCGCCAGCCGCCTCAGATTTATTCGATCGAGCAGTTCTTCGCTCCCGCCGATCATCCTGGAGCGGCTAGAGCAGACCTTTAACGCGCCCGTGCTGGAAGCCTACAGCATGACCGAAGCTGCCCATCAGATGACCTCGAATCCTATGCCTCCGGCAGCACACAAAGCAGGCACAGTCGGCTATGGTCACGGTGTTGAAGTCGGAATTATGAATGAGGCAGGCAATCTCCTGGCATCCGGCGAACTAGGGGAAGTGGTGGTTCGCGGCGCAAATGTCGTAGACGGCTACGAAAATAATCCAGAGGCAAACGCCAAAGCATTCACCAACCGCTGGTTTCGCACGGGAGATCAAGGCTACCTTGATCCAGAGGGCTATTTATCCCTGACCGGGCGCATTAAAGAGCTGATCAACCGGGGCGGCGAGAAGATTTCTCCGCTTGAGGTCGATAACCTGCTGCTGCGTCATTCGGCAGTGGCAGAAGCGATCGCCTTTGCAGTTCCTCATAAAATGCTGGGCGAAGATATCCATGCGGCAGTGGTGCTTAAGGGCGATCGGACGGCGAGCGAGAAAGAGCTGCGCGACTATTGCGCCGAACATCTGGCAGAGTTCAAAATTCCCCGGCAATTTCACCTTCTGACTGAGATCCCCCGTGGAGCAACCGGGAAGCTGCAACGACTCAAAATGGCAGAACTGCTGAATCTAAGCGCAGAGGGCAAATCACCATGAGAATCTGCATTGTTGGGGCGGGTGCGATCGGCGGCTATCTGGGTGCAAAGCTGGCACTTGCCGGAGAACAAGTGACCCTTATCGCACGAGGGGCGCACCTGGAAGCGATCCAGACCCACGGGCTAAAACTGAGATCGCCCAATGGAACCGAAGAAGCGGTGAAAGAAGTGTTTGCGACCCAGGACATTCGCCAGGCAGGAACCCAGGATATCGTCGTCGTCGCGTTAAAAACCCAGAGTGTCCCTGCGATCGCCCCCCAATTGCCCGCCCTTTACGGATCGGAAACGATCGTCGTCACCGCACAAAACGGCATTCCCTGGTGGTATTTCCGCAAGCTGGACACCCCTTATGCAGATTACCGGATTCGGGCAGTTGATCCTGACGGAACAGTCGAGGCAAATATTTCGGTCGATCGTGTGATTGGCTGCATTGTTTATCCGGCGGCAGAACTGGCGGCTCCCGGTGTGGTGCAGCATTTGAAAGGCGATCGGTTTACCCTGGGCGAACTAGATGGCTCCAAGAGCGATCGGCTGCAAAAACTCGCGCAAACGTTCCGGCACGCAGGCTTAAAGGCTCCTGTACGAAACCAGATTCGCAATGAGCTATGGGTCAAGCTCTGGGGTAACCTGGCGTTTAACCCCCTCAGTGCCCTCACGCGCGCTACCCTAGAGCAAATCTGTCAGTATGCCCTCACCCGTGATCTGGCACGAGCCATGATGCAGGAAGCCCAGACGATCGCTGAAAAGCTGGGCGTAGAGTTCGGCATTTCCCTGGAGCAGCGGATTCAGGGCGCAGAAGAAGTCGGGGCACACAAAACCTCTATGCTGCAAGATATCGAAGCCAGACGACCAACCGAAGTAGACGCGATCGTCGGGTCTGTTGCCGAACTGGGAAGGCTGACCCAAACGCCAACCCCTCACATTGATGCAATTTATGCCAGCGTTAAACTGCTAGAGGAGCAGTACAAATAACGATCGGATGAGATCTCCCTGAAGGAGCACCGATTATGACTCGCGATGCAGCAATTAGCCATGCCCAACTCGAACAGCTCCAAATGATTAACCGCAGCGGTGAACACTTGCTGATGCTGATTAATGACGTTTTAGAGATGTCAAAGATTGAAGCAGGTAGAACAACATTAAACGAAAATAGTTTTAGTCTATATCAGCTTTTGCAATCAAACGCAAAAGGACTGGAACTTACTTTTGAGCAGAATGGGAATGTTCCGGAATATCTCCAGGCAGATGAAGGGAAACTGCGGCAGGTCTTAATTAACCTGATTGGCAACGCGATCAAATTTACAGCAAGTTGACGGGTTACGGTTCGTACGGTTGTGAGTAATCAGTCTGATTGTTGAAGACCGATGGGGAAATCACCAGTGGCTCGATCGCCTGCTCACGCTAACAGAATTTGAATTGCGCGAAGACCAAACTGCAATTGCCCAAACTCTGAGTGATCTGGTCGATCGCCTTCAGTTTCAAGAGATTGTCGCGCTGACGCAAAATTTCGCTACCCCAACCAGTCATGAGCTAGATTAAAAAACCGTGCTTGGAGTTAGCACGGCTCATGCATTACACAAATTGAATTAAATCTGCCAGGTAAACTGCACCCTGAAAAAATAAAAATCACTGTATCTCGGTATGCACAATCAAGAATCGGTGCGAGTGCTTTAGCCCTCCTGATGGCTTGGCATCGACTCAACCGATCTGCGCTTCAATAGTTTGGCTGCTCCGATCGCACTTAGAACGATCGCCGTAGTCACACCTGGTTCGGGAACCTTCGCAGGTGGGGCTGGAGGTGGCGACACAAGAACGACAGGAGGAATATAAGGAGCCGGAACCGGAGCTGGAGCTGGAGTCGAGTCTTGAGTCGGAACTGGAGCCGGAGCCGGAGCTGGAGCCGGAGCTGGAGCTGGAGCCGGAGCTGGAGCTGGGGTCGGAGTTATGGGAGCGGTTCCCACCAGCTTACTGCTGCCCTCACGATTCGTTCCGACGCTTTGAACGCGCACCCCAAAGCTTTGATTCGTAAACAGAGACAGATCTAACTTGTGACCCAGTTTATGAGAGAGGGTAAAGACTGTCGATTGAATGTCATCACCGGCACCAATTCCTTGTGTACCAATCTCAACACCGGCATCAAAGAATTGCTTCTCACCCTTTCTACCCTCACCGTTCAGGTTGTTTCCGTTACCCAGCTCATTCACCTTACCGGCATCAAAGAGAAATTGGGATACGTTTGCTCCAGTTATGGTGAGATTCTTCAAAAGCGAATCATCACTAATGTTGAAGAAAATTCCCCGCAGATCTGCGAGATTAACGGTTCGATCGACATCCACCTTGAACTGAATGTTTCCAGCTCCGGCTGCCTGATCGTCTAGCGTGAAGTTTATTTTGGCAGGATCGCCTGTAAACGGGCTGACGCTAAAGGACAAAGAAGCCGCACTTGCAGACGAAAAGTTGCCTGCAACCAGGGGAAGAGAGACTGCGGTCAGGGCCACGGGGAGGAGCCTTGTTAAAACAATATGCTTCATGGAAATCGACTCCGCGTTGCAATAAAATAACAGAGTTACTGTATGCAACCTACACTATTTTCAAGGAAAACAAATCACGATTTCCACGCGCTTAATTGACTTTTTATTGATTGCAAAATCAATCCGAGAAAGTACGGAATTGCAAAATTTATCTCGGAAATTACCTGCGTTTTCGATCGCTCAATTTCCTTTTAATTAAGCCGTTTTGTGCGGCAAAGCCTGTACATTTACGGATGGTTGCATCGGCGGTTTACCGTTTGCTTTTGCAGTTGCAGGGGGTAGAGGTTGGATTAGATCAGATTGGGAACCATTTTGAGTGCTATTGACGCTGCTAGTTCCGTTACCAGGGTTAGGCATCCACCAAGCCATAATTCCCGTAACGCCGCCCCAATAGAGTGCCTGATAGCTATCCTGCTGGTCGGTAACTGCGAGTTTGTAGAGGCTAAATGTTAAGACGACCGTACTAAATGCGACCTGAACAAAAAACTTCCAGGTTTCCTGATTATTTTTCATGAACTTGGCCTTGAAGATAAGTGACAGCTAGGTGAAGTGAAAAGCGTGTTGAGCAGCAGAGTTTTTTCGCTGTCTTTCGCTATGAATAATCCTCAAGAGAGAGATCGGAAATTTCGTAAATCCCGAACAGCTTTATCAACCTGTTATCGCTCTATCCGCGAATTCTCTAAATTCTTCAATCCAAGCAAGACTAAAGCAACAGAAACTAGTTCCTATCCGGCATCAGCGGCGGGATTGATTCGGAGCGTGATTGGGAAGCGTAATTCGATCGCTAATTTGACGTAGATTCCTTGCCATTTCTGGATCAGCATTCTTTTGCTGAGAAATTTTCTCGCAGCTATACATCACGGTCGTATGATCCTTGCCGCCAAACACTTCGCCAATTTTTGGCAGACTCAAACCTGTATGCTGACGCATCAGGTACATTCCAATCTGTCTTGCCGTGCTAATTTCTCGACGACGCGAACTGCCCTTTAGATCTTCGATCGAGATGCCAAACGTTTCGACGATCGCATTCATCACGGCATCGGGGGAGGCTCCCACCTGGTCGCTGGGCGGATTAAGCACCGGGGCAATGTTCTCTACCGTCATCGGCAAACCGGAAATCGAAATATAGGCAACTGCCCGAATCAGTGCCCCTTCCAGTTCCCGAATGTTAGAGGTGTAGCTGCTGGCGATATATTCAATCACTTCACGAGGCAACCGCATATTCTCGTACTCTGCCTTTTTTTGCAGAATTGCCATGCGGGTTTCCAGATCGGGCGGCTGAATGTCGGCGATCAGCCCCATTGAGAACCGGGAGCAAAGCCGTTCTTGCAGACGGGGAATGTGATTGGGCGGACGATCGGAAGCGAGAACCACCTGCTTGCCTGCTTCGTGCAGCGTGTTGAACGTGTGAAAGAACTCTTCCTGCGTGTATTCCTTGCCTTCGATGAACTGAATATCGTCTACCAGCAGCACATCAACTGCGCGATAATGCTCCCGAAAGCTCTGCATACTGTCTTTCCGAATTGCAGCAATCAGGTCGTTGGTAAACTGCTCAGTTGAGACGTAGAAGATTTTCGAGCGCGGGTCGATCTCTAGCCGATAGTGCCCGATCGCCTGCATCAGGTGAGTTTTGCCCAGTCCAACTCCCCCGCAGAGAAACAGCGGATTAAACTCGCGTCCGGGGGACTCTGCCACTGCGAGCGAAGCGGCGTGTGCCATGCGGTTGTTTGCACCAACGACGAAGCGCGAAAAAATGTACTTCTGATTTAGCTCGGTATGCCGCACCCGGTTGGCAGGCGGTTCTGCCGGGGGAACTTCCGCAGGCTGCGACCATACCATTTCTGAAGTTTCGGGCAAACCCTCGGACTCTGCCCCCGGTTTTACCACAATATGGATATCCACCGATCGCCCCAAAAGCTCTTGTACGACCTCGGCGATCGTCTTGACATAGTACTTCTGGAGCCAGTTTCGAGCAAAGGGGTTGGGGGTGCAAATCACCAGACAGTGATCGTCGAGCCGCTCGGCAGTGGCAGATTTAATCCAGGTTTCAAAAGTCGGGCGACTAAGTTGGAGTTGCAGCCGCTCCAAAACCTGATTCCAGAAGTTTTCCAGGCTAATTTCCACTGCTCACCTCAATGCTCGATCGCCACAGGACAAAATGAATGCTCAAATATCGTCACGTTCACCCACCTACACTCAAATCCTGCCAGTCTATTTCATATTCTTTTCCTAAGGGAAATTATTGCTGGATGCCCAGCCCACTTCAAGCAGCCCGCTAGATGTTGCGTAGAGGATGCCCTTTCGATCAAGATGTGGTGATATTATGCAGACAAACTGCCAAGAAAGCTAGAGAGCGATTGTTCTGATTCCACCCCTCACCGTCTCATTCCCTCACTCATCCCCTAATCCACCCGCTCGAGCTGCCAAAGAATCTGATTTCCCTCCCGCCGCACTCGCGAAACAACCCAATTGCGCCACACCCAGTTATCGCCGCGACTGGTCACTGCGCTCGCGTTCACATCCATTAGGTCTGCCAGCTCGGAACTGGTAATCAAGTAGCCCTGCTGAGCAATTTCGTCTGCCATTCGCAGCGTTTCGACTAGGCCTCGCAACATCGAGACCCGGACTTCACGCGGCAGGTCTGACCCCTCAGTCAGCGCAGATGAGTTGGTGGAATCTACCATAGTTAAGTCTGAAGTTAAGTTTGATCCGGCTTGATCCGCGATCGAAAACTCGTGGGGTTGTCTGTGCGGTTGAGAGGATTGTATCGCTTCCTTCTGAGTCTGGTCAGTATTTACCGTAGCGAGATTGAGTATAGCTGGAGCTGTTGAACCGTTTTCTGGAGAAATGCGGCTCTGTGGCTCCCACTCAACAGGATCCCGCTCACTGGAACCCTGATTACCAGAACCCCGATCACTGGGACTCGGCGTCTTTTGGCTCAAGGCGGGAGTTTGTCCCAGCGAAAAGGCACGGGCGATCGTATCACACCGTTCGTTGCCTTCGTTGCCCGAATGTCCGCGCACGTACTGCCACTTAAAAGCCGGAATCTGCTGCACTGCTTTTTGATTGAGCTGATCGAGCAGTTCCCAGAGATCCTGATTCAGAACGGGCTTTCCCGCAGAAGTTTTCCAGCCTTTGCGCTTCCAGCCGCTAACCCACTTGGTAATGCCGTTTTTGACATACTCGCTGTCGGTGTAGAGCGTCACAGATTCGGTCTGCGGGGAATTGAGCAAGTATTCCAGGGCTGCGATCGCCGCCTGCATTTCCATCCGGTTGTTGGTCGTTTGGCGATCGGCTCCGCCTAGCTCATACACCGAACCGTCGTCATAATAAATCACCGTGCCCCAGCCTCCTGGTCCTGGATTGCCAGAACAGGCTCCATCGGTATAAATACGCTGAATATTGGGTTGAGCAGTCATGGAGGAAAAGGCATCGATTACAGCAGCTTATTAATATACCGTGCAAGTCGATCAGTGGATAAAAATCAGCTAAGCCTGGAGAAGTTCCCAGCAGTCCCGTGCGATCGTCCAATCTTCCTGCGTGTGGATCACCCAGACGGGAATTGCCGAATCAGGGGCAGAAATCAAGGCGTCTTCCGAAGAAACCGTTTGAGCCGGATCAAGCTTTACGCCTAGCCAGGTTAACGGCTCACAAGCAGCCGATCGCACCAGGGCAGAATTTTCGCCCACACCGCCCGTAAACACCAGTGCGTCCAGTCCTCCCAGGCTCATCAGCATTCCCCCAATTTCTCTTCGGAGCCGATGCAGATAAATGTCGAGTGCCAGCCGAGCCCGGTAGCTTCGCTGTTCCCCGGAGGGGTCATCGTTCCCAGATTCGATTGCCTGCATGACCGCTCGCATATCGTTAGATACGCCGGAAATGCCCAGCAGTCCTGATTCTTTATTGAGCAATTGATCGAGGCGATCGGCGGTGTAGCCCTCTTGTCGCATGAGATAAATCAAAATACTGGGGTCAACACTGCCTGAGCGTGTGCCCATCATTAATCCATCCAGGGGAGTGAAGCCCATTGTCGTATCAATGCTGCGCCCGTTTTGAATCGCAGCCAGCGAGCAGCCGTTGCCCAGGTGACAGGTAATCAGCTTTAGTTCGCTCAGATCTCGCGCCATCAAGTCCGCCGTGCGCTGGGCGCAGTAGCGGTGGCTCGTGCCGTGAAACCCATAACGACGAATTCCTTTTTTGATCCAGTCATAGGAACCGGGATAGATCGCGGCGGCATCGGGCATCTGGGCATGAAAGGCAGTGTCAAAGACAGCAACCTGCGGCACATCGCCTAAGATTTGCTCGATCGCCTCAATACCTTCTAAGTTGGCAGGATTGTGAACGGGCGCAAGGGTTGAGAGCCGATCGATAGTGGCTTTGACCTCCGACGTGATCCGGATGCTTGTGTGATAGTCCTTGCCACCATGAACCACCCGATGCCCGACAACCTGAACTTCTTGCGGATTGGCAATCACCTGCGTTGCCCCTGTCCAGAGGGTTTCCAGCAGACGGTTTATCACCTGAGCCCGGGGCGAAGCGGGTAATTCTGCTTTTACCTTGCCGCCTTCAGTCGTGACGCTTAGTTCTGCCACGTTGGGCTGATGCGTCCAGTCAATCTTTGCCTCCCAGAGCGGATTTGGGGGCTGTGTCGGCAGCAAATCGCCAATCTCATAAAGACAGCTTTTCTGGCTACTCGATCCGGCATTCATCACCAGAATCTTCATCAGCTCACATCCTGTGCGGTCAGAAATGATCACCAATGTTAACTATTACTGCAATTCTTCGATATAGCGTCCCGTTTTTTGGTAAAACTCCGAAACAAGCGATCGTTAATAATCAAAGGAGACAAACCCTTGTTTACTGCTCTCATCGCTGATGTTGTTGCAAGACTACCTGAGTGGACTCCCACCGTTGGTTTAATCATGCTTGCCTGTAACCTGGTTGCTCTGGCGATCGGGAAGGTGGGCATCCGCTATCCCAAAGTGGGACCCGGAATTCCCATTCTGTCAGATACGCTGGGTCTGAGTGCAGCAGCAATCCTGGCAGCGACCAGCTTTGGTCATATTATCGGTACAGGCGTCATCCTGGGCTTGACAAACGCTGGCGTGATTTAACCCAAATTTTGCTGTAATTCGTTTTATCGAACAGTTCTCTTTTTTGCTTTTATTCCGCTTAAGGCGATCGGTCAGGGTTAACTCCCTGACTTTTTTGTTGGTTCTTATCTGTTAGTTCTTATTAAAAATGTTAATTCTGGGGACTAGACCACTTGCACGAATGCGGCCCTCGCCTTAAATTCCTCTTCCAGAACGTAGAAAGACTTGAACCTTACTGAGGCTCTTTTGTCTTGCTCCCCTTCGCTCTCGGTGAGAGAAAGAGTTAAGGGATGAGGGGAAGCTTGGATTCTTGCAGGAGACATCATGATCAATCGTGCTCATCACCACGAATGAAACGCAATTTTCATAGGAGGGCTATTGTCTCAGCCTGGCAATCAAGCTGCGATAATTCTGCCTCGATCGCCGCTTAGAAGGCAAACCCTCGCGCATGAGACTATAACACTGCTGAAAGGACTCTGCTGAAAAAAGCAGGCGGTTTTGGTGAAGTTCGCAAGTTATTGGAGACTGTCCTTTAGGGCGTAAACAATCTGATCCTGCTGGAGCGGTGAAAGTTCTGGAAACATTGGCAGAGACAGCACTTCCTGCGCCATTTGTTCAGAAACGGGCAATTGACCCGGCTGATAGCCGAGCGACGCATAAACGGGCTGCAAATGCAGGGGCATCGGATAGTAGATCATGGAGCTGACCTGCTGCTCCTGAAGACGTTGCCGCACTCGATCGCGCTCATCAGACAACTTGCCCTTGCTGAGCACCCGAATGGTGTACTGATTCCAAACCGAGGTTCCGCCTGCGATCGTTTGAGGCGACTGGATACCGGGGAGGGGCTGAAGCAGTTGGGTATAGCGATCGGCGATCGTCTGACGCTGGGCATTCCACTGATTGAGATAGCGCAGTTTAATCAGCAAAATGGTTGCCTGTACTGCATCAAGGCGGCTGTTCACGCCAACTTCTTCGTAGCGATATCGCTGATATTGTCCGTGGTCACGCAGAATTCGCACCCGGCTAGCGATCGTCGGATCGTTTGTTGTAATGGCTCCCCCATCGCCGCAGGCTCCCAGATTCTTAGTTGGGAAAAAGCTAAAGCAGCCCACATGACCGATACTGCCAACTTTTGCCCCATTCCACTCTGCCCCGGTGGATTGAGCGCAGTCTTCAATCACAGAGAGGTGGTGCTTTTGGGCGATTTCCATTACCCGCGTCATATCCACAGGCTGACCAAACAGATGTACCGGGATAATGGCTTTGGTGCGATCGGTAATTGCGGCTTCTACCTGATCGAGATTCAGATTAAACGTTGCCGCATCGATGTCCACAAAAACGGGCGTTGCGCCCACTGCGCTCACTGTTTCAGCCGTAGCAACGAAGGTAAACGGCGTGGTAATGACTTCATCCCCTGCGCCAATATCGAGCGATCGGAGTGCGAGATAAAGCGCATCGGTTCCAGAATTGCAGGTAATGCCGTGAGCCGTACCAACAAACTGCGCGAACTGCTGCTCAAACTGCTCCACCGGACTGCCGCCAATATATCGCCCAGATGCGAGAACTTCTAGGACAGCAGCACCCACTTCTTCGCCAATCAGCTTGTATTGCTCAGTTAAATCAAATGGGGGAATCGAATTCACTTGCGTTTACCGGGTTTTTAAGTCGAAATGCGATTTAGCTAAACAGGACTATCTTGCCTTATCTGGCTCGCGATCGGAAGAGACGCACTTTCGTAAAAAGGATGGTTAAAGAGGTTTGAAACAGATAGCGTGCCCAAAACTGCTTCCTGCCCCCAATTCTGGAGGGAACCGAGCCAATCACGCTCACGTTCAAAGTCCTCCAAAGTTGGGGGATTTAGAGGGCAATAGTAGGATTGCCACGCCTTAAACCACCTAGAGACACGCCGCAAACCACTTAGAGAGAGTCTATGGAGTCGAACTCCGAGCATCAATCCAAGCCTGAATTCCATCTGCCAGCGCGTCAGCAAGCCGCTCCTGCTCCTGGGGATCGGTGATCCACTCAAACTCATCTGGATTAATCATAAAGCCCAGTTCGAGGAGGACAGTTGGGGAAACGGTGGGTCGAGTCAGAGCCAGATTGTTCCAGAAAGTGCCGTAGGAAGGGCGATCGAGCTTTTCTACCAGGTAATCGTGCAGAAATACCGCCAGGTCGTGGGACTGCGGGTTGTACCAGAAGGTGCCAACGCCCGCTGTGTTTTCTGCGTCTCCGTTATCGGGCAGCGCGTTGTAGTGGATGCTGAGCGCGATCGTCGGTTCTTGTGCATCAATAAAATCCATACGCGGACGCAAATCCAGATCGATATCGGCTTCTCGCGTCATAGAAACCCTTGCCCCTCTCGCTTCGAGCCGATCGCGTAGCAGGTTAGACACCACCAGAACCGCATCTTTTTCGGGGTAGCCCGTTGGACCTCGCGATCCCAGATCTTCGGGCCCGCCATGTCCGGGATCAAGGACAATCGAAACACCTTCTAGCTCTCGTCCCGTTCTCGTCGGCGGATGCCGGAATGCCAGAATCAGGGTGGTTCCCTCATAGCGCATCCGGTAGCCCCACTGCTGGTCTGACTTCAGATGAAAAACGTATTGCACCTGATTGGGGCTGGGCTGTTGCCAATCCATTCGCCGAATCACGGGATCATTGTCCATATAGATCGTGTCGGTCTGGGCAGTAGTGTTGTACAGGTTCAAGGTGAAGGTGCGATCGTCCTCTTGTACGCTCAAGGGCACGGCAACCTGGAGGGGAAACAGCACTTCTGTCCAGTCTCCGGCTTCACGCGATCGAATGCTGCGAATCAGGCTTTGGGGCGGCATCGCGTTGGCAATTACTTGAGTTTCGGAAGCGCGAATCCAGGCTCCGTAGTCTAACCGCAGCCATTCTCCAGTGCGGGCGGTAACGGAGGCTCTGGTTCCTTTCGGGAGGGGAGTCAGGCGCGAATAGTCAGTGCTAGGTCCGGTGCGGGCGGCTCCCGGATCAGCAGTCACTTCCACCACTTGAAGCTGATTCGGCGAGAGCAGTTCCACTTTGCCGCTGCCTTGTTGAGTTACGGTTTGCCCGTTCAAGCTGAGGCGAAAAGTGGGAAAGCCCAAATCCTCAGTTCCACGCGCAGGCGCGAGCATAAAACCGCTTTGAATCGCATTCCCATCGCTTAACCTCGGCTGAAGTTCAGACGGAAACGTGGTGCAGCCCTCATAGGCGATCGCCTCTGACATTGCATTCGATGAAGTCGGCTGGTTTTGCAGCGTCAGAACGGCAGCATTGGGCGGCAAACTAACCGCATTGGGCTGAGGCAACAGCGGGAGCGATCGATCCTTTAGCGTCACCGAAACAGTCGCATTCGCAGGCGCGATCGCACTAAAGCAAATCGGCTCATTAGGCAGGCGAGCAATATTTTCCGCAGGGGAGAGCGACCCTTCTGCAAAAGCAGTTCCCACAGGAGCAGGCGGCTGGCCAGACGTGCGAATGACACGCAAGGTCAGCGTTTGGGAGCTAGCCTGGAGCGTGAAAACATTCTCTCCTATCTGAAGCGGAAAGCTGGGCGCAAAATGTCCTGCCGCACTGCGATCGATTGTTTGTCCGTTGACCATAACCGTCTCGCTTGCCGGAGCCGTGCCGATAAGAAAGATGCGATCGGAAGTGGTTTCGTGCTGGTCAGGTGGATAGACCACCGAAAGCGGCTGTTCTGCACTGGCGGGCTGTTCTGCTCTAGCACTATCTACAAGAAATGTCATGCCGATCGCTATCCCAAATCCAATAGCTCCAACACCGATCAAGCGGCGGAAATTGCTCATGCGGTTGCTCATGCGAAAAACGAGAAACAAAACCTGACTTCAAAATCATCCCTTATCCTATCGAACTCAGGACGCTTATCCCGCAGAAGCCGTTCCCAGTTGCAGCCCAAACCGTCAAAGGCTCAGTCAGCCCAACATCGAGCTAAAGAATCTCTAATAACAATGCGGCGATCTCAGAATAAATGCCTACAATGAAGACAGTTAGACTAAGTACATATACACATTGCAGTTAAGCGAGCACTGGTTATGACAATGAGCGGCGAGACGCAAAATGCTGGAAGCCTTTCCGAGCGGGAACTCCAAATCGTTGAGCTGGTCGCGGCTGGTTTAACTAACCAGGAAATCGCTGCAAAGCTTGACATTAGCAAACGCACCGTAGACAACCATATCAGCAACATCCTGACCAAGACCGCAACCGGAAATCGAGTGGCACTGGTGCGCTGGGCATTGCAGTGGGGCAAAGTCTGCATTGACGAAGTTAACTGCTGTACGCTACCGATCGCCAGAGACGCGCTCCCGCCTGCCACAGAGATGCCTGAAGAAGAAATAATGGCTACCGAAGATTTGCTCTAACCGACTCCATCTTTTCGCTTTCTGAAAACCTTTCGTATCCCGAAAGTTTGTATCCCAGAAATCTGTATCTTAGAAAACACAGTGTCAGAAACCTGTGAAAGAATGGGTAATACCTGCACAAACCCATGCCCCCTCACCGAAACTGCTTGAATGAATGCCTCTTTAACTCCTGTTCGACTGGTTTGTCCCCAGTTACCGCTTGCAGTCTACTGCGAAGTTGCTGCCCACCTGAGACAGGTTGATGGGGTTGAAGCAGACTTGCTGCCGCAAACTTCTCAACAGTTCAGCTATCAAGAAAGTCAGGTCGGCGGACTCTGGCTCCGCTACACCTCAGCCGCAAATACAACTGCTCAGCAGCGCGTCGAGCAAATTCTGCGCTACTATGCCGATCGCTTTGGAGGGTGGGAACGGCTGAATTCCTAGAGGGTGGGGCGATCACCTGCCGCACGAGTTGAGCTAAGATTTATTGCTTGGGAATTGATGCAAAAGCGATGCAAAACAGTTTCCCCTGCGCGGTAATCGCCTTTTTCACTCTCTAGATCTGATCCATGAGCGGAATTCAAGCCATTAAGGGAACACGCGACATCCTGCCCGATGAGGTGGGCTACTGGCAGTGGGTTGAGTCCGTTGCCCGGACAATTCTTAGCCGCGCCGCCTATCGAGAAATTCGCACCCCTATCTTTGAGCAGACCGATTTGTTTGAGCGCGGAATCGGGGAAGCCACCGACGTGGTCGGCAAGGAAATGTACACCTTCCTTGATAAAGGCGATCGATCGATCACGCTGCGCCCTGAAGGCACTGCTGGAGCCGTGCGGGCATACATCCAGCGTAGCCTCTATGCCCAGGGAGAAACTCAGCGGCTCTGGTACACCGGACCCATGTTTCGCTACGAGCAGCCCCAGGAAGGACGGCAGCGACAGTTTCACCAGCTTGGGATCGAATCAATCGGCAGTGCTGATCCCCGTGCCGATGTGGAAGTGATTGCGCTGGCGATCGACATTCTCAAAACCCTGGGTTTAGACAACCTGCGCCTGGATTTGAACTCAGTCGGAGATCCAGACGATCGCCGCCAGTATCGCGAAGCACTCATCAACTATCTCATGCCCTATCAGGCAGACCTGGATACCGATTCCCAAAACCGCCTGGAGCGAAATCCCCTCAGAATCCTCGACAGCAAAGACCCCAAAACAAAGCAAATTGTCCAGGACGCGCCTAAAATCTGGGATCACTTTTCGCCAGACTCCCAGCAGCGATTTGAACAGGTGCAGCAGCAGCTAACGGATTTGGGCATCGCCTATCGGCTGAATCACTGCCTAGTGCGCGGTTTAGACTACTACACCCACATGGCATTTGAAATCATTGCCGACACGGGACTGGGGGCGCAAAATACAGTCTGCGGCGGCGGTCGCTACGACGGGCTGGTGAAAGAGCTGGGTGGACCCCAAACTCCGGCAGTCGGCTGGGCGATCGGCTTAGAACGGCTCATCATTCTGCTGCGACAGGCGACTGAGGCAGCTCCGGCAGCTCCGCTGGATTTTTATTTAGTATCAAGGGGCGATCGGGCAGAAGCTCAGGCAACCCAGCTTGCGCAGATGCTGCGGCATCAGGGCTTTTCAGTAGAGCTGGACTTAAGTGGCAGTGCGTTTGGCAAACAGCTGAAACGTGCCGATCGGAGCGGCGCAACTGCCTGTCTCGTTCTGGGTGATGCAGAAGCAGATAGTCAAACAGTGCAGCTTAAATGGCTGGCTTTGGGTCAGCAGGAAAAAATTACTCAAGCCGATCTCTCTACAAAGGCAGATGAGTTTCGGGAGCGGATTGCTCAAGCTAGGGCCTAGCCAGTTCGGGAACCGACACATCTTGATTCCGGTCAATTTACCCACTGATTACAATCTGGAATCAGGTTTAAGATAGAATACCCCTGTGGTGTGAATGAGTAATAATTACTAGTCCAAGTTAATGAACAGCATAATTTCTTCTAATTCTGGTGTTACCGCTGAATCGGCTCAAAGAATGGCTGCATCATCTTCATTCCAGCCATCGCCCAATCGGAAACTGCCTTACCAGGCAACTCATCAAGTTGAGTTAATGCATCTTGAGGCAGAAACAGAAGCACTCTTGCAGCATCTTCAGGCATTGAAACAGCGTCGTCAAATCGTTCAGAATGTTTCGCAACCAGCGGGACAGCTCGAGCCTGCACTGGCAATGCGCTAATCTGGCTTGGCCGAGTTTGTTTTACTGGGCCTGTCTTAACTGGTCCGTTTTAACCTGACGGTCGCGCTCACAACTGCCATTTCACAGTTGCAACCTTATGATCCGAATAAGTTTTTTGCCTGCACTCGATCGAGCTGTAGGCTTTTTTGATTTCCGCCTGTTTCTCGCCTGGCTGGCTTTGTCGCCTCAGGCCGTCTTTACTGCCTCAGAGGTTATTGGACAGTAAACAACTTGATCGAGACCGTGAAAATGGGCTTGGAGTCACACGATTTAATGAGTCTTTCCGAAGAAATAGATTAGTTTTTCTGATCTCCCATTCCCCAAAAGCTTCTTTTTCTCAAGCAGGAGCAGGCCTCGATCGCTTTTGTTAAGAAGATTTAAGCGATCTGTTCAAGCCGAACATTCTTCGAGCGCGCCCCTTGCTACAAATACTTCATCCTAGAGAAATACCTATGTAGGGGGTGGTCGCTTTGTCAAACAATTGTTATCTTCTGTAATATGCAAGTGATAACCTGTATTTGTTTAGGGAACACTGCATTCACCAGGCAGCTAGAAGCAAAAGTCTTTTTTGATGCTCTGCTCCATGCCTGAGTCCCTCGGTTCACTACTTCACTTCAACTTGGAGTTAATTATGAGTCAGCCTATCGAACTCTCACTAGAACAGCAATTCAACCTTCGTTCGTTTGAAACTCAAGTCGAGCGGATGAGCCGTGAGCAGGCTCAAGATTTCTTAATCAAGCTCTATGAGCAAATGATGGTAAAGGAAAATATGTACAAGCATTTCCTGAAGCATCAGTGGGGAATTGAGACTGCGAACCAGTACGAGTAATCGTCTGCGACCTTGTGGACGACCTCCCTCTCTTGCTTTGTTCCAGAAGAGAAAGGGGCTGGGGATGCTGGGGCGTCAACTCGGAAGCTCATTTGCTTAAAAATCTAATGATGATAGCCTTTAATCAAGCCGCAAGCCGTCTTCTGAAGAGATAGTCGATACAGTCAAAAGACACAGATAACAGGTGGCTCAGGCGTAAGTTCAAAAAGACAATGGGTCAGACTGATCGGGAAAAGTGGGGAAAGAAAAACAGCATTATTCATACCCGATCGCTCAAGACTAGACCAAAATTCAAACTTATTTCAACGATTGAACTGTTCTCAAATCGTCATTTCGAGCGATAAAGCTGCTGAAATTTCTTAGGTTCAGCAATAGAGATGACCAACCGGAGAAAGGGCATTACTGGAGCCGTTGCTCGCAAAAATCACCGCATTTAGAGAATTGAATTCCCAGCAGGAATGGTAGGTTAAGAGGAACAGTCATCCTGCTTAGTTGCTACCATGTTCCAAAGGCTTCTTATCTGCACTGATTTCATTGATGGTTTGCAGCGCATGGTGCATTTTGTACCGAATCTTGCTGCAAGCGGCATTCAGCAAATCACGTTTCTTCATGTGATTCCGCTGGACAGCGATCGGCAAATTCCCAGAATCGATTCGGACAAAGCGCGTCAGATTCGCGATCGCCTTGCAGTCGCTCAACAAGCAGTGCCAGATGGGGTTGAAGTCAGAATTGAGGTGCAGTGGGGCCGCCCCATAGATGCGATCCTGAAGACTGCCCAGGACAATGCGACTGATTTGATTTTGCTTGGAACAGCAGCCCGGAGTTTATTGACCGAAAAACTGTTTGGCAGTACAGCAGTTGGAGTGTGCCAGCGCACCTCTGTTCCGGTGATGGTTTTTCGACCACAGCTCCTCTCGACTTTTATGGTGGAAGAGTTAGCACTACGATGCCAAAACCTTTTTCGATATTTCCTGATTCCTTACGACAGTTCCAATGAAGCAGAATACCTGCTACAGCGAATTCGTCAGCTTGCTCAGTCTGGCAAGGGACCGTTAAAAGAGTGCCTCCTGACATGGGTCGTTAGCTCTAGTGGACGGCGAGAAGTTCCCAAGGATTATCAGATCAAAGACGCAGAAACTCGACTGGCCGCTGCCAAATCCACCCTGGACTTGCCCGACCTCACGATTCACACCAGAGTGCTCGAGGGTGAACCGGTCGCCGAAATTCTGCTAGCAGCGATCGACTACGATATCAGCGCAATTACGCTAAGTTCTAAACGGTTTGGCAAGCTGAGCGAACTCCCAACCCCCAGTTTTGCAGGGGAGATGCTGCGGCGAAGCTGGCATCCCATCATTTATTTTCCGCATTCCTAAGGGATAGCCCATTCGACAAAGCCTTTAAAGCATGCTGCAGTTCTAATCATGCCGATGGACTTTTAAAGGCAGTGAAGCCACTGCTGTAGAGCGTCTCTAGCTTGGTGAGAATCTGAGGCTTGATTTTTTCTAGCTCGTGCTTTAGCAAATCCTTGCTCACCGTTGGGTTAGGCGGAATTCGAGATGCCTGTCCTACCATTGCCCATTCATGCAGCAGTTGACACTGAGCTGGGGCGATCGACACTGACTGAATGCTGGCACAGCGCATCGGATCCTCAAGGGCGAAAAACAGGATGCGGTATTGTCCAGTGGTGCCTAAGAGCGTGGCCATTTGCCGACCCGGTGGACTTTTCAGATCGAGATAGCAGGGCAACCAGCGTGGCTCATGTTCCCGGTTGTAAAGCACAGTAAGCCACAGCAGCATCGGATGCGGCATTTCCAGAAAAAGAAACTGGTTATAGCGGCTACACGTCACGCGCTTGTGAATCTCGATCCGGGGCAGCATCACCCATAGGGTTGGCAGCATTCCCTGGCTGGTTTGCATTGGCTTGGGAAAGACAATCTCCGCGATCGGCATTTGGGGGGGCCAAGTAGCGAGCCGATAGAGTTCATCGCCTTCCAGGAAGTTCGAGGGCTGAGCGGCTGGGGTGACAGGCAGGCGAGACAGGGATGCTTTAATTCGCTGAGCGACTTGCAGCCCGGTTCCAAATCGTTCTTCGAGCGGTCCAAGCGCGGTTACAATTTCGGCAACTGACTGAGGACGATCGCCCGCCGATTTTTCCAGGCAGCCCATCACCAAATTTTCAAGGACTTTTGGCACTTTGACGCTGGGGTTGACGGTAGCGATCGGCTGGGGCTTTTGAAAATGATGTGCCTTGTACCAGCCCCCAAACGAGTGGGTATCGGCGTTGAGCGGCATTTTGCCTGTCAGCATTTGAAACATCAGCACGCCCAGGCTGTAGATATCGGAACGGGCGTCAAGTTCACGTCCTTCCATTTGTTCGGGCGACGAGTAGGCAAGCGTGCCCATAAAGCAGTTGGTTTGATGACCTTCGGGCTGAAGTACCTTAGCGATACCAAAATCCAGAATTTTGACGAGTTCCCCTAAACTATCGTTCTGCGTCACCAGAATATTGCTGGGTTTAATATCGCGATGAACGATCGGGAAGGTTTGTCCCTCGATTTGGATTCCCCGGTGAGCGCACTGTAGCCCCAGACAGATTTGCTTCAGCAGATGCAGAAAGCGAGGAACCACCATCGCCTGCTGCGCGACCAAGTCGCTGAGGTTAGAGCCTTTGAGGTACTCCATCACGTAGAACGGAATGCCTTCTTCGTCTACCCCATAGTCGGTCACACGCACAATGTGAATGCTGCGCTGTCCAAGCTGGGCGCAGGTTTTTGCTTCTCGCTCGAAGCGATCGCGCATTCGCTGATTCAGCAATGCCTGAGAGAGAAATTTGATGGCAACAGGAATCCCACCCAGCGCGTCGTCATCGGCTCCGTACACGCGCCCCATCGACCCCTGACCGAGCAACTGCCGCAGGTGATAGCGATCGTGTAAAACTCGCCCGACATTAGCATCCGTCATCATCACAAAATCGCCCTTAAGAAAATGGACGCTACGACGGACATTAATCTGGGTCGTTTAACGGCTGTATTCAATCCTGAGTCGTTCACAGGCTTAGAGTGTTGCGACTGAAAGTGCTAAAACTCGACGTAGAGACCCGCCGGATTCTCAAAAGAGACTGTTGGAACCAATGGAGCAATAAAATTGTCTCGATCAAAGGAAGCTTCTTTAAGCACAGGTGGAAGTCCTTTCCAAGAGCAACTGCCCCTTCAAGCTGGAAAGCAAACCGAAGTAATGGCTATTTTAGCGATTTCATCTGTCGATTGGGGTAAGTATAAACCCTCTAAAGGGGTTCTGCTGTAGAGTGCCCTGAAACAACCCCATACACACCCGTCTACCCAGAATTTCGGCTAGCTGCTTAACACCAGGTTGTCGCGATGCACTACCGTCTCCGCCCCACCATAGCCTAAGATTTTTGGAATTTGCTCGGAATGACAGCCGCGAATCTTTTGCAGTTCACCGCTGGTGTAGTTGACAATGCCCCGCGCCACTTCCTGACCCGATCGATCGCAAAGTAACACTGCATCGTGCATCTGGAACTCGCCTTCTACCTCGCGCACTCCTGCCGCCAGCAACGACTTTCCGGCATCCCGAATTGCCACGATCGCCCCTGGGTCTAAAACCAGCTTTCCGGCAGGAACCAGACCATGAGCAATCCAGCGTTTACGGGCATTAACGCGATCGGGCTGCGGCTCAAATCGAGTGCCGATCGACTCTCCTGCAAGGATCTTGAGCAAATTTTGGGGCGATCGACCTTCGGTGATCACGGTGCGGATTCCAGCGAGTGTGGCAATGCGGGCGGCTGCAATTTTAGTCACCATGCCGCCTGTGCCCCAGCTTGTGCCCTGGTCACCCACTTCTACAAACTGGCTGAGCTGCTCGATATCTTCCACCACGGGAATCGGCTGAGCGTCTGGATGGGAACGCGGATCGGCGGAATAAAGGCGATCGACATCGGTAAGCAAAAATAGCCAATCTGCCCCCACCAAGCTGGCAACCCGCGCCGAAAGGGTATCGTTATCCCCAAATTTGAGTTCTTCGACGGCAAGCGTATCGTTTTCGTTCACGATCGGAATCACGCCCAGCTTCAAAAGTTGCCGAAAGGTGCGGTAGGCGTTGACATAGCGGCTGCGCTCCATCAGGTCAGTGCGGGTAAGCAATACCTGGGCGATCGGCTGCTGAAGCGAACTAAACAGGTCATCATATACCCGCATTAAGCGACCCTGCCCTACGGCTGCGACTGCCTGCTTCATGGCCATGCTGCGTGGACGCTCGGTTAACCCTAGCCGGGCACAGCCCACCCCGACTGCTCCCGAAGAGACCAGAATCACATCATGCCCCTGCTGCCGAAGCTGGCTGAGCGTTTCAACCAGCTGGGCGATCGTCGCCAATGCCAAAAATCCGGTGTCGGGTTGAGCCAGACTTGAAGTGCCAATTTTAACGACCAGCGTGTGACCCATGACCAAAAGAAGCAGGATAGAAGAAAAGGATCAGAAAACCAATGCGGTGTTCCAGATTCAGGATTGTATCGAATTTTGTAGGCTTCCGGGCAGGGCGGGCTTTCACCGAATTTTTATTAATCACTTACAAAACCTTCAAGACCAACTATACGGATATGCTTCTGAATCCCGTGAAATAATGCAAAGAAGGAGCGCCAATTCGTTCTTCTGATAGTTCAAGTGGTGGCTGAAGTGATCGTACGGTCAGCTCCCTTTGAGTTCACCTTGAGTTCAACAAACTGTTGACCTTTGACGTTCGAAAGCTGTTTCTCGCCAAGGTTCTGTTACGAATCGGACAGCCGATGGGAATTAAAGCTCTGTCTGCGGGAATGCTAGTTCATGACAATCTTGGATTTGACATGACGACTACTTTGACATCACAGCAGGTTCGCATGATCACGGGTTTGCATAATTATCAGAAAGCGACTTTGACCTAGAAAACGTCGCCTGACCCGGCAAATGACTGGGAAAACAATACAAGCTTGCCCCCCGGTTTAGCAAACGGTCGGGAGAACGATGAGCTTGCCAATCGTCTAAGTCCTTATACAAAAGAAAGCAGCATGACTGAACAGAAACGCGCACTGATTACGGGGATTACGGGTCAGGATGGCTCCTACTTAAGCGAACTGTTGCTCGAGAAGGGCTATGAAGTTCACGGCATTATTCGCCGCACCTCGACCTTCAATACCGATCGCATTGATCATATCTACGACGACCCCCACGAAGAGCAAGCCCGCCTGTTCCTGCATTATGGCGACCTGACCGACGGGACGACGCTGCGCCGGATTCTAGAGGAAATTAAACCCCACGAAATCTATAACCTGGGAGCCCAATCCCACGTTCGTGTCAGCTTTGACTCCCCCGAATACACCGTCGATTCTGTCGGAATGGGAGCGTTGCGCCTGCTTGAAGCTGTTCGCGATTACCAGCAGCGTACCGGAATCGAAGTTCGCTACTACCAGGCTGGTTCTTCCGAGATGTACGGCAAAGTACAGGAAGTGCCTCAAAAAGAAACCACGCCCTTTTATCCCCGCAGTCCCTACGCCTGTGCAAAGGTCTATGCCCATTGGCAAACGGTGAACTACCGCGAATCCTACGGGCTATTTGCCTGCAACGGCATTCTGTTTAACCATGAATCGCCCCGACGTGGTGAAACTTTCGTGACCCGTAAGATTACTCGTGCCCTAGCGCGAATCGTTGCAGGACAGCAGAACAAGCTGTTCATGGGCAACCTGGACTCTAAGCGGGACTGGGGCTATGCCAAAGATTATGTGCGCGCCATGTGGCTGATGCTCCAGCAAGAGCAGGCGGATGACTATGTGATCGCGACAGGCGAAACCTATTCTGTAAAAGAATTCCTCGACCTGGCATTTGGCTATGTGAATCTGAACTGGCAGGACTATGTGGAGTTTGACGAGCGGTATCTGCGTCCGGCAGAAGTGGATCTGCTGATTGGCGACCCGACCAAGGCAAAAACTAAGCTGGGTTGGGAACCGAGCGTTACCTTTGAACAGCTCGTGCATTTGATGGTTGAAGCAGACCTGAAGGCAATGGGCTTAGTGCCCCTTAACGGTCACATCCTTCAGCCTGTGCTAGATCACGCAACGGTTCGGCAAAAAGTAGTAAGCCGATAATCGTCCCCATGAAGGAGGTAGGTTGCAGGACGATCGCCAACAATGAGGTTATTCAGTGTCAAGTTGAGAAAAACCAATGAAAATTCTGAAATACCTTTTGGCGATCGTTCTACCTCCTGTGGCAATTTTGTTTACCTACGGCGTCAGTAGCGCACTGGCTATTAATATTGGGCTAACTCTGCTGGGTTGGGTTCCCGGAACTATTCACGCGCTCTGGGCAATCTCGAAGCACGAAGAAAAATTTGGCAGCGGTGTGACCAATTCATAAGCCCCACAAGTCTAGAAGTGTAACAATGGGTCGATCGCTTGCTGTTAAGATGGATTTGTTTCATTTAGCGATCGATCCAGGATTTTTGTGATAGTTAAGCCAGAGTGGTTACGAGTTAAAGCTCCGCAGTGGGAGCGGGTCGGTAACGTTAAAGAAGTGCTGCGCGATTTGGGACTGAATACGGTGTGTGAAGAGGCATCCTGTCCCAACATTGGTGAGTGCTTCAACGCTGGAACCGCTACGTTTCTGATTATGGGTCCAGCCTGCACGAGAGCCTGCCCCTACTGCGACATTGACTTTGAGAAAAAGCCGAAGGCACTCGATCCCAGCGAACCCGATCGTTTAGCTGAAGCAGTGCGAAGAATGCGGCTCAATCATGTCGTAATTACTTCGGTGAACCGGGACGATCTGCCCGACGGCGGTGCATCACAGTTTGTTCGCTGTATTGAGGCGGTGCGATCGGTTTCTCCCCAAACGACAATCGAAGTCCTGATTCCCGATTTGTGCGGCAACGGGACTGCACTGGAACTGATCTTGCAGGCGAAGCCAGAAGTTCTCAATCACAATACCGAAACGATTCCCCGGCTCTACAGGCGAGTGCGCCCCCAAGGAGACTATGCCCGATCGCTGGCAGTTTTGAGCCAGTCGCGCCAGAGTGCTCCGTCGGTCTACACCAAGTCAGGAATCATGGTGGGCTTAGGCGAAACTGACGAAGAAGTACGGCAGGTGATCCAGGATTTGCGATCGGTAGACTGCGACATTTTGACGATCGGGCAATATCTCCAGCCCAGCCAGAAGCATTTAGGCGTTCAGGAGTTTGTGCCGCCGGAGCAGTTCGACGCATGGCGCAAGTTTGGGGAAGCGATTGGCTTTTTGCAGGTGGTTTCGTCGCCGCTGACGCGCAGTTCCTATCATGCGGAGCAGGTGCGTGAACTGATGCAGAAGTATCCGCGATAGGGATTTCATAACCGAAAACTCAATGACCCGAACACCCGCAAAGCAGCGGCGCAAGCCTGGAGCGTATAATTTAGCGGACGAGTAAAAGCTTTTTGGCTTTTGAGGAGTAATGCGCTCCGCTCCGCTAAGGCATCCTAGGGCTCTGCAACTGTTCAGGAACGAGATGACCGATCAATAGCTTCAGAAACAGGGTCGGAATAAACCACTCTATGCCCGGCGTTGGGCTAATCCCGTACAGCTCGATCGCAATGACAACTAGATATAGCCCTGCGGCGATCGGTCGTTTAAGGTAACTGCGGACAGACACTACAA
Organism: Cyanobacteria bacterium FACHB-502; assembly: GCA_014695325.1. Taxonomy (GTDB): domain Bacteria; phylum Cyanobacteriota; class Cyanobacteriia; order Elainellales; family Elainellaceae; genus Leptolyngbya_A. The sequence goes on from JACJNZ010000055.1 coordinate 56,510, forward strand.
CTAAGGTCGCAATAAGCAGGTAAGAGCTAATCAAGCCAAAATAATGCCAGTCGAACTGAGGCGAATCTCGAAAAAGCCACGAGACGATCGCTACATGGGTAAGGTGGAGCAGGACGAAGGCAAGGTGTTGAACCCAGGTCACTTCAGGTCGGTGATACCATCGCTTTGTAGTGTCAGTTGCATTGCAAACGGCTCCACCAAGGATGTCAAAACTGAGGATGGCTCCTATAACGAGATGCAGGGGGTCAAACCCTAGCCACCAAAGTCGCAGTACAGCCCCAAACGTACCCGCAATAGAGCTGACTACGATTAAAGTATTTTCGGCTGGGGTAGCACCCGGTCCAATAAGCCGATCCCACAGCCCAGCTAAGCCACTGCGGGGAACCAGAGAACCAAAATCTTTTGCCATCTCCATCTAGACTTGTATTTGCCGATTGATGTCAAGTTTAGCTGAGCAAATATTCGATGAATCGTGTTCTACTCATCGCTGCCTCTGCTGCCTCCGCTAGAACTGCCACTCCCTCCGCTACCAGATTAGCTGCCAATTCATTGTGTTTTTTGCCGGAAGAAGTAGGGGAACTTGCGGAGCTTAAAGGTTGAGTGCCTTTAGCATGTGGTAGGTGATCAGGAGCTGGGTAATCGCTAGTGGATAGCTCTGGAGCGTTTCGCCCGTAGTGCCGACGACTTTGCCGATCGTCGATTCGCTGCCTGCAATGCTGCAAAACTTACCCAGGTAAGGCACTTCGTTGCAGAGCATTCTTTCGAGCTGCTGCACCTGTTCTGAGGTAGCGTGACCGTCAATTTCTAGCAGGTCTACGGGTTTACCCATATCGCGATCGAGTCCGAGGCGCACTGCAGAGCTAACTGGAGCACCGCAGGGCAGAATATTGCAAAAGTCAGGATGGGGAATGGTCGGGCGCAACACCAGCCGTACATTCAGCAGCAAATCGTCTTGCGGAGTGCCGCTATTGGAAGGGTAAAACGATACGATGACATCTGCCCACTGTCGCTGCGGACGGATAAAAGCTTCCGAGTCGGATTCTCGCTTACGCATCTGATCCATCACCTGCTCTTCGGTGTAGCCGCGCTTGCGGGTGTCTCGCTTAATTTTCCAGTTAGTTCGCAGCTCTTCTGGGGGCGCAAGATAAACCTTGACATCGTAAGAATCACGCATTCCGCGTGTCGAGTAGCCGAGCAGCCCTTCAACAATTACAAAGCGGCTGGGTTTGATGTACTCTGGCGGATCAAACATCCCCGTCGAGTGATTATAAATCGGCTTCAGAATCGGCTGTCCGCTGCGGAGCAGGCTGAGGTGCTGCTGAATAATGTCGAGATAGTTGCAGTCGGGATGGAGCGCAGAAATTCCCAGCTCTGCCCGCTGCTGGCGATCGTAGCGGTGGTAGTCGTCGGTGCAGATTACAGTTACATCTTCTTCGCCCAATACCTGAGCGATGCCACGTGTCAGAGTAGTTTTTCCAGCTGCGCTATCTCCGACAATGCCAACAATAATCGGGCGATCAGACATCGGTTTTCCCCGCTAGTTTTCCCTGCTAGAAGTCGCTGTTTCAAATGACTAAATTTTAAGTCTTCTTATTCTATGGGTTCTGGAGATCAGAGGAAGGTAAAGTTTTTTAGCGATCGATTACAAATATCGATTACAAAACTGATTTTTGCCTACTAGGAGGGAGAGCCGGAGAAAAGAAGCAGATGAGTTTTGGCTATTCCGTAGAACCACTCATTGATTAGACCCCGGTCAAGTAGATCCACTTAACCAAACTTTGAAATTTGTATGAGGACGAGTGGATTTGGGCATAATGGGTTAGCTATGACGCTTTATTAGGATGAGCATGACATCCGAACCCTTTCTGACCATTGACGAACAGCCCATCACCATCGGGCAAATCTTTCGATATTTACAGGCAAGCCGCAAACTAGACGGCTTTATTGGTGATATTGTGCGGCAATTTGTGATCGAGCGCGAGCTTCAGGCGCAAAGCCAACAAGCCATGAGTTCGGTAGCGATCGAACAAGCCGTGATCGACTTCCGGTTGCAAAACCAGCTGACCGACCCCAACCAGTTTCAGCAGTGGCTCAACGAACACGGGCTGACCTATGAAGCGTTCCACACCCAGCTTGCGACCAATTTTCGGCTGAAAAAGCTCAAAGACGACATCACCGAGCCGAAATTGCAGGAATACTTTATCGGACGCAAGGTGTTCCTCGATCGCGTCGTTCTCTCCCGAATTATTGTTGCAGATAAGGAACTGGCAGAGGAATTAAAGAGTCAGTTGCAGGAAGGTAGTAGCTTCGAGCAGCTTGCCAAAGACTATTCGCTCACGGACGATCGCCTGATGAATGGAATGGTCGGTCCGGTCAGTCGCGGCACCATGCCCGATATTCTGCGGGCGGCGATCGATCTGGCACAGCCAGGGGAGGTCGTGGGTCCGATTGGCATGGAAGAACGCTGGGGGCTATTTCGCGTGGAGGCACTGCTTCCGGCAACGCTCGACGATCCGCAGCTTCATCAGAGCTTGCAGGATGAGCTATTTGAACAATGGCTGGGCGAGAAGATGCAAACGCTACCGATTAAGATTCAGGTGAATGCATGATTACCAATGACCTGCTTGCCAATCTCGACTGGCAAAATCCGCCCCTTTCCTGGCTGAATCCAGAGCAGCAGCTTTTGCTTAAAGGTCGGGCCAAGACCCGCTCCTGTAATTTGGGCGAAGTGATCTGGTCTACGGAAACGCCGGGCAGTCAGTTTGTGGTGCTGACGGGCAAAGTGCGGCTGGTTCCCAGCGAGGGCAGTCCGGTGCTGCTAAAAGCAGGGGATTGGTTTGGCGATTTGCTGCACCTGACCGACCAGTGGAAAGCCAGAGCCGCCGATAAAGCAGTGGTGGTTGCCGAGTGGAGCCAGTCGGACTGGGAATTGCTCAATACAACGGAGCTACGGCAGTTTTGGGCATCGGTACGATCGCGCTATCAGCCAAACTATTCCGCCGCGCCCCAGCCCATTTCCGGCTATCCGTTTGTTGCGGGCTTGAATACCGCCGCCGCCAGTCTCACAATGCTGGCACAGCACCTCGATACGCCCGTGCAGTTGGAATGGATGCAGCGACAGTTGCGCGGTCGGCGTCCCAAAAATGTGATCGACGGGGCAGAAAAAGCGGGGTTTCAGCTTCGCCGCCTGCTGATTGGCAACTGGACGGATCTGCGGCAAATCAAATTCCCGGCTCTATTACAGTGGCAGCAGCCGGAACACTGGGTCGTGGCTTATGGCGTGCGGGGCGATCGTCTAATTATTGGCGATCCGATGAATCCGGGGCGCACCTGTGAAACCGTGCCACGTGCGCTGGTCGAAGAATCCTGGGATGGGCAGCTTTGGCAAGCGGAGCTAATTCATAAGCAGGAACAGTTCAACCTGGGCTGGTTTTTGCCCGCTGTCTGGAAGTTTCGGACGCTGCTGACCGAAGTTTTGATTGCGTCGTTTACGCTTCAGCTTTTGGGTCTAGTTACGCCCGTCGTCACTCAGGTCATTATCGACAAAGTGATGGTGCAGGGCAGCATTCCTACGCTGGACGTGATGGTGTTCGCGCTGCTGGGAGCGGCAGTCTTTGAGGCATTGCTGGGCATCCTGCGGATGTTCATCTTTACCCACACGACAAACCGCCTGGATATGGCATTGTCGGCTCAGCTTTTCCGCCATTTGCTGCGCTTGCCGCTGTCTTACTTTGAGGCGCGTCGAGTTGGGGATACAGTGGCGCGGGTGCAGGAGCTAGAGGAAATCCGTCAGTTTCTGACCAGTACGGCTCTCACGGTGGTGCTGGACAGCATCTTCTCCGTGATTTATCTGGTGATGATGTTTTACTACAGCCCGACCCTGACCGGGGTTGCGCTGGCGGCGATTCCGCTGTTTGCAATTCTGACGCTGATCGCTACGCCGATTTTGCGAACCTGGCTGAATGAAACCTTTAACCGAAGCGCGGATAGCCAGTCTTTCCTGGTGGAAACGATCACAGGGATTCATTCGGTGAAGGCACATGCAGCAGAAAAAACCTCACGCGATCGCTGGGAAGGACTTTACGCCCGCTTTGTTCGTACCGGATTCAAAGCAGCCACAACGGCGAATATCAGCAACCACGTCGGCGATTTTCTCACCAGCTTTTCTGCCCTACTGATTCTCTGGTTTGGGGCGCATCTGGTAATCAAGCAGGAACTCACGATCGGTCAATTAGTCGCTTTCCAAATGCTGTCTGGTCGGGTGACGGGTCCGCTGCTGCGATTGGTGCAGCTCTGGCAGAGTTTACAGGAAGTGCTGCTCGCGGTCGATCGGATTGGCGATATTCTCAACGTTGCACCGGAAGCAGAACCAGGAACCGGACTAATGCTGCCGCCGCTGCGAGGTCAGGTTAACTTTGAGCAGGTGTTTTTCCGCTACCAGGAAGCGCAGGAGCCAATTTTGCGCGGCATTTCCTTTGATGCGGAACCGGGAATGTTTGTCGGTATTGTGGGGCGAAGCGGTTCCGGGAAAAGTACGCTGTCGAAGCTGATTCAGCGGCTCTATCAGCCCGAAGGCGGGCGAATTTTGATTGATGGATTTGATGTCAAAAGTGCAGATCTGGCATCACTGCGTCCTCAAATTGCTGTCGTGCTGCAAGAAGACTTCTTGTTTAACGGCACAATCCTGGAGAACATTACGCTGGGCAATCCGGAAGTCACTGCAGAACAGGTAGTGGAAGCGGCGCGGCTGGCTGTGGCACACGACTTTATTTGCGACCTGCCCAACGGCTACGAAACCAATGTAGGCGAACGCGGCACCTCACTTTCGGGTGGACAGCGACAGCGAATTACTCTGGCACGACTGTTTCTCTCGACTGCGCCGATTCTGATTCTGGATGAAGCTACCAGCAGCCTCGATGCCGAAACCGAACAGCAAGTCTTAGAAAACCTGAAGCGGGTTTCTCCCGGACGCACGATGTTTATGATTGCCCACCGCTTTTCGCCCCTCAAACGAGCTGACCTGATTCTGACAATGGAGAAGGGCGTGATTGTTGAGCGGGGCAAACACGATGAACTGCTTCAGCAAAAGGGACTCTACTGGTCGCTGTATCAGCGTCAGCAGGCAGCGGTTTAAAAGCTCTGCCAAAAACGATCGATCGTCCTTCATCTAAGTTCTGAAGGGCGATTTTTTTATGACCAGCAGTTTGTATCTTCAATCACAAAATCAAGGATTGTAAATATTTCCGGAAGAATCCCCAGCTGAACTGTTGACAAAAGCAGGAGTTTATGGAAGAGAAGCCCTCTATGGCACAAGATTCTGGAAATACGTTGCTCTCTGCCCGATCGCTGAATCTGGCAACGGGTCCAAAGACGCGCAGAGAAACGATCGGCGGCAGTAGTGATCCCCGCGACTTCTTCAAGTTCAATCTGACCAGCCGCAGCAGCCTGGATTTAAGCCTGAAAAAGCTGCGATCGAATGTTGATGTGTCGCTACTCGATAGCACCCGCAAAGTCATTGCCTCTTCTCGCCGAGCCGATCGCTTGTCAGAATCGATTAAAACCACGCTGGATGCAGGCACGTTCTATATTCGGCTAAACACGAAGGAAGCGAGTACAGGCTATCAGCTCCAGGTTGCCGCAACACCAATTCCAGGAAGTGGAACTCCGGGCGGTGGAACTCCGGGTGGCGGAACTCCGGGTGGTGGAACTCCGGGTGGTGGAACTCCGGGTGGTGGAACTCCGGGTGGTGGAACTCCGGGTGGCGGAATTCCAACCAATACTGCGCCAACGATCGGCACTAACACGGCACTAATCGTCAGCCGGAACGGAACGGGGACGATCGGACGAACCAATCTGTTCTCTAGCGACACGCAGCAAACCGCAGACCAGCTTTTGTATCGTGTCACCAGTTTGCCTGCTTCTGGATCGCTCTTCCTTAACGGAACCCCGCTTGGAGTGGGAAGTGCCTTCACGCAGACTGACATTGACACCAACAAGCTGACCTACAAGCAAAACTCTGCCAAGGACATTCCTAATGCAGGTCGACAAATATCTAGCGATGCTTTCCCACAGATTTCTGGCTCTAATGTAGTCTGGGGCGCAAAGGACAGCACTGGGGACACAGAAATTTTCTTTTACAACGGCATAAATAAAGCGATCACTCAACTCAGTGACAACACAGTAGAAGATAGTGGGCCCAAAATTTTTGGCTCGAATGTCGTCTGGGAGAGCGGCACAGGCACAGATGCTGAAATCTACTTATACAACGGTACATCTGGAGCAACCACACGCCTGAGTGACAATCCGCTAGCAGACACGAACGCCAGAATCTCGGACAGCTTTGTGGTCTGGCAACGGAGGTATCCGTCAGGAGAGCATGATATTCGGTACTATCGGCTCAGCGATGGAGCTTCGGGAGCAGTTAACAACAGCATAACCTTAAACGATATTGATCCTGCTTTATCTGGTTCCAAACTAGTGTTTCAGCGCGATAATATCGCAGGCGCATCGACAAACGCAGATGATGGAATTTTTTATTATGATCTGGCGACGTTAGGACCAACGCAAACTCAACTGAGTGTTGGAAACTCTGCTTATACCGATCGCAGAGCGCAGATTTCGGGTTCCGCTGTAACCTGGGAACGTCGGAACTCAACTGAATCCGATATTTTATATGATGCAGACGTTACCACATCAGGCGGAGTCAGTTCAATTAACGTCAGTGCAGACGACGATACTAACCCGCTCATCTCTGGTTCAAAAATTGTCTTCCAACGCAGCGGTACAACAGGCGGAACCAACGACGGAATTTATTTGTTCACGATCGGCGGAGCCGCAACCCGAATTATTCCTCCGTCTACAACTACTGCTGATGTGACGAGCTTTGACGGCAACAAAGTTGGCTATACCAACACATCAGGAGGCGGCTTCAAAGCAGCAGTTTATGACATCCTTGCAGGCAATTCCCAGGATCTGGTTGGGGGTGCAGCTGTTGAGGGAATACCTGTTGTTTCGGGCAACAATGCTGCCTGGATCGGTGGAGGGAGTTCCGCTTTGATTGACCGCCTCTTCTTCTACGACACTTCGATCGTTTCTGACAACTTTGGCTTCAGCGTCAGCGATGGCTTGCTAACGACAAACGGCACATTTAATTTCACGATCGGTTGATCAATTCGCAACATCGTTTGCAATAACCGGATCGAAAACCTGTTTAGGGCGCACGTTAGGGAGGAGTTGTTGATTCAATTCTTCCCTTTTCTATGGGGGATTCAAGCTGAAATCAGCCGCAAGCTGCATTTTATGAAAAATATCAGCTTGTACAATTGAGAAGGATTCTCATTCCTAAGTTAGTGCAAGCGAAAACCACAGCCTAGAAAAGAAGCCGTCTTTTACTCCGGTCTTAACTGCCTGCGCTTGTTACTTAAATCGGTATGACGTAAAATCGATTGCTTCACAGTTCCCGGAAGGGGGATTCGCCTTATGAAAGAACTTGATCTCCAGGCTACCACTAACACCCTCAATGCCATTCTCGAAGCCGAATTAGCAGGCGTGGTTCGCTATACGCACTATTCGCTGATGGTAACTGGACCGAATCGAATCCCGATCGTCGCATTTCTGAAAGCTCAGGCAAGCGAATCGCTGCTTCATGCTCAGCAGGCAGGTGAAATTATTACGGGATTAAACGGACATCCCAGTTTGAAAATTGCGCCGATCGAAGAAACTTATAAACACGAAATTTACGATATTTTGCTGGAAAGTGTAAATCATGAAAAAGCAGCTCTTGCACTTTACAAACAGCTTCTAGAAGTTGTGGAAGATGCCAGCATTTATCTTGAAGAATTTGCCCGCACGATGATTGGTCAGGAAGAGGCACACGGCATGGAATTAGGCAAAATGCTGCGCGATTTTCGACCGTCATAAAGGGACAATCCCTAGACATCGAGCGGCACAATTTCCGCCTCAGCCAATGTGCCTGTAATTTGAAGCTGGGCGATCGTCACAGGTAGCTTGAACCTACGGGGTCCGGCACTGCCCGGATTAAGAAACAGAATTCCGTTCAACTTCTGAATGCTGGGCTTGTGAGAATGTCCACTAATCACAATTTGCACCCCCGTCGTGATGGGGTTGAAGTCGAGTTCAGTTGCAATATGCAGCAAATAAACAGACAGCCCTTCGATCGTGATCGTCTCCCGTTCGGGAATAGCGTTTGCCCACGCTCCTTTGTCATTATTGCCACGCACAGCGATCACGGGGGCGATCGTTTTCAATTCCTCCAGCACTTCGGGCTTGCCAATATCTCCGGCATGAAGGATTAGCTCAGAATTTGCCAGGGCAGCGATCGCCTCAGGACGAACTAAACCGTGAGTGTCAGAAATAACGCCAACTTTCATGTTGTCTCATCCTCATGGGATAACAAATGAAATAACAAAAATTTTCACGGTTTTCTCCCATCTATTTTTTCCATTCATTCTTTTTTCGCTCATCATAGTGATAATTTCTGATGGTCAACATCATTCTTGAGACTGTTGCATCAACGCGAACTCCCTAAGAAATTAAACCGATCGCTTCAGAAATTGATAAGGTCGTATCATTCAACCCGAACGCGTTGCAGGTAGAACACGTAGTTTCTGGGGAAAAGATGCGGAAATAGAACGCGGAATAAATTGGAAAATAGCAATAAAGAGCCGATAGACAGCCTAAAGAATGCTATAGCTCAGTTGAAACTACATTTCAAGCATTATCCTGTTTAAGAAATAACAGAGTTTTTTAAGCTTTTTGCCGCACTTATCGTCGTTACTTTTCCTAATGGGAGCATCGTTCTTAAGATGGCTGCGCTAACAGAAGCAAGATACTTCAGTTATCGCTTCATGTGATTGTGGAACCAGTTCATAAACAGTTTTCAGAATCTGTAGCTCTATTTACGGAAATTTGAATAAGCATCTTGAATTGAACTACAAGCTAATAAAAAGTGAAACGTGATTCAAGCTCCGCGCACCTTGATTACAAACCGCCTTATCCTCCGTCGTTTGCTGCTTAGCGATGCTGAAGCGGTTTTTGAGTATGGCAGCAATCCTGAAGTAACTCGGTATATGGTCTGGCGCAACCATACCGCTATTCAAGATGCAGTTGCTTTTCTAGAACAGTGTACTTGCTCCTGGAATACAGGCAAAGAGTTTTGCTGGGCAATAACCGTTAAGCCAGAAGATCAAGCAGTTGGCACAATATCATGTCGAATTGAGCAGTCTGAGGCGGATTTTGGCTATGTGCTAAATCGGAAATACTGGGGACAGGGTTACGCAACCGAAGCGGTTCATTCTGTCATGTCCTGGTTGATGAACTTACCAGATGTCGATCGCATTTGGGCAACCTGCGATATTGATAACCGAGCATCGGCAAGGGTTCTAGAGAAAAGCGGTTTGCAATACGAGAAAACTGTACCTCGCGCGATAATACGTCCGAATCTGGCTTTGACTCCGCGAGATACGCTGGTTTTTAGCTGGGAGAGAGCAGAAGGACTTTGGTAAATTAACGGCTCATGCGCCTTATCAAACAACCTTCTGCCCTTAATTGCTAGTATTTTCGCTCTTGTGGCTGGAACATGGTGATCGTAACCGGACGATAGCGGATATCAATTCCGGCAGACGAAAAGTATGCCTGGGTATGTTTGAGAAAGTCGGTGTCGTTTCGATCGACAAAATCTTCCCGTGAGTGTGCCCCCCGGCTTTCCTGGCGATTGAGGGCACTGGTGAGGATCATTTCACCCACAATCAGCAGGCTTTGGAGTTCCAGAGCTTCGATCAGTTCGGTGTTCCAAAGTTTGCCTTTGTCATCCAGATAAACTCGCTGTGCCTGCTGCCGAATCGTTTGAAGTTGGCTCAGTCCTTCCCGCATCAGGGCATCGGTGCGAAATACGCCGCAGTATTCGGTCATGCAGTCTTGGAACCTTTGCCGAATCTGGTCGATTCGATATTCTCCAGGCTGCGCTATCAGGGCTTGAATCTGCTGTTCTGCTTGCGTGATGTACTTTTTCTCATCAACTTCGGGCAGTTTGCGATTCTGCACGTAGCGGGCGATCGTTGCTCCGGTTCGACGACCGTATACCACACATTCCAGCAACGAATTGCTGCCCAGGCGGTTTGCCCCATGCACCGAAACACAGGCAGTCTCTCCCGCCGCAAAAAAGGCTTCGACTAAGCCCTCGGCACTGCTGCGAACCTGTCCCTCCGTATTAGTGGGAATGCCGCCCATCGAGTAATGCACTGTGGGACGCACCGGAATCGGTTGATTGACCGCATCCACGCCGACCAGACGATGCGCCTCTTCCCAGCAAAATGGAATCCGGCTCATGATTTTTTCTTTACCCAGGTGACGCACATCCAGATGCACAAGGGGTCCGCCTGCGCTGCCGTCGGTGTGAATGCCGCGTCCAGCCCGAATTTCTCTGGCGATCGCCCTGGAAGTAATATCACGTGGCGCAAGCTCCATCCGGCTGGGAGCATAGTCTTCCATAAAGCGTTTCCCTTCACTGTTAACGAGATACGCGCCCTCCCCCCGGACTGCCTCTGAAATAAGAACCCCTACCGGATAAAGACCTGTCGGGTGAAACTGGACAAATTCCATATCTTCCAGCGGCAGCCCAGCGACGGCAGTCATTGCCAGTCCGTCTCCTGTGGAAGCGTAGTCGTTAGAAGTGGTGTTGTAAACGCGCCCGTAGCCGCCCGTCGCAAACATTACCGCCTTTGCTCGTACGACTGCTAGCTTGCCGTCCCGAATGCGGAACATGACTAAACCCTTTGCCTGTCCCTCTTCCAAAATCAGGCGCATCACGTACCATTCGTCGTAAATGTGAACCCCATAGCGGCGCAGGTTGTTCACCAGTTCGTGCAAAATGGCGTGTCCGGTTTTGTCGGCGGCGTAGCAGGTGCGTTTGTGGGAATGTCCACCAAAAGCTCGCTGGGCGATACGTCCGTCTGACAATCGGGAAAACAGCACGCCCATATGCTCCAGGTCGATCACCACATCAGGAGCTTCACGGGTGAGAATTTCGACTGCATCCTGATCTGCCAGATAATCAGAACCCTTCACGGTATCAAAGGCGTGTGCTTCCCAGGTGTCTTGATCGTCTACGTTTTTTAGGGTTGCTGCCATGCCGCCCTGTGCTGCGACCGAGTGCGATCGAATCGGGTGGGTTTTCGCAATGACTGCCACACTGAGACGGGGATCGGTGCGAGCAATTTCTACCGCAGCTCGCGATCCTGCCAGTCCTCCCCCGACGATCACCACATCATGTTCAATCATGTCCAGCCTTGTCTGAATGACTTCTGGATCTATCGTGGCGCAGATGACAAAGGTTTGGGGGGAAAGGTCGATACTTCTTTATGTTTTTTGGAATAGGGAAATGGAGAGTAGGTGAGGGGACGAAGGATTAGAAGATGAGGGGTTAAAAGAAAAAGTAGTGCATCAGGTCAGCGGTGCGTTGGGGGGAAAGGTGAAGGCGCTGCTGGAGATCGGGGAGATTGCGGTAGGGGTGAGATTGCCGGTGTTGAACGATCGCCCTTGCCAAGGCGGTGTCGATCGGGGGCAGGCGCATAAGTTCCTCTAAGGTAGCGGTATTGGCGTTGAGGCGAGGAAGGGCATCAGGACGATCGGGGGCGTAATAGCAAAATTGCAGCACAGGTTCCAGAGGGCGGAGGCGGGAAAGGGGGACGTTGAGAGCTGCGGCAATGTCTTCCAGGCAGTGAAACGCAACGCCGGATTGGGTCAGGGCAACGAGCGATCGAGCCTGATGAATCGAGAGTCCGGGCAGGCGCAGCCAGTCGTCTACCGAGGCTTGATTCACGTCGATCCGAATCCCTAAAGCGGCAGCCAGGCGCACTTCTTCAAGGGACTGCATTCGGTAGTAGGGATCGTTGAGCAGGCGCGATCGAAGGGGGTGCAGCGCGTTTTGCAGCGATTTGCCCTGCGTCACACCATTGAGCCAGTCTGAAAGTCCCATTGCTTGCTTTCCTCTGAATCTTCTGAATCTTCAGATTTAAGATGATTGCCTGAGGCAGTATCCAGGCACGATCGCCCCGAAAGGGGAACTACTTGGCATCGAGCAACTGTCGCCGCTTTTGTTCAAATTCGTATTCTGAAATCAGTCCTTCTTGCCGCAGGGTGTCCAGCTCTCTTAGCGCATCGCCAAATGCCGTGACCTGCGGTGGATGAATTGCAGCTGGGTTAGAAGGGCGATCGAAGCGGGGGGAGGGCAGGGAAAGCGATAAACTCGATTCCGCATGTTCCCCATGAAACAGATACCAAACTGCCTCGATCACACTGGCAATACGGGGAATCGGATTCCAGGGATTGACCAGTGATAGGGTGAAATAAAGACAGCCCCAGCCCGGTTGTCCCAGGTAGAACTTATGCCAGCCAGAGATGGGAGAGACGGCTCCAGCCAGTGCCAGCAAGGCAGCAACGCGACGGTCTTTCGGTTTTTTCAGCATGGAGCAAACTCGCCTTTAAGTTAAGTCTTCCAGAAAATACTGCAAGTTCATCAAAAGTTTCGATCGCGTCACAAGAATTGCCATTCTATAACGCTTAGCGGAGACAAAATAAACATCCGAATCGATCGTCCATTCCTCCGTATTCTTCAGCCTACTTGACAGAGTTATCCCTGGAAATGCACACCGATCAAGCCTTTAGGCAGATTTGCATTCTAAAGATACAGTAAATTTCTGGATCAGGCGTGTCATGCAGGAATAAAGAGTTGTAGACTACGCAAAGATACGGAAATACCAAGCAAAGTTCACTCAGTGGTTCCACCCACTAAGTCTACCCAGTAAGTGGTCTATCCAATGAGTGTCTACCCGGTAAATCCGCTCGGTAAATACGCTTGGTTACTATGCTGCTCAGGAGGAGTGCTTGTCTAAAATGATGGTCTGAAACAATGATGGTCTAAAGCATCGTCTGTAAAAAACTAATTTATTGCTGAATTAGCAATTTACCTTGTGTGCTGAAAGTTCTTACAGCAAATATTTACAGCAAGCGTAATTTGCAAGGGTAATCTACAAAATCTTAAAATTCATTTTAAACCTGCATTTGCGAGGGCAGCCTGAGCCGTGAAGCCTAGCCTGTAGTGTGTGAATTAGGGTCATCGAAAAAGCAAAGTCGAGAAGTTAAATTGTGAAACTGCCGATTTACATCCTTTTCTGAAGCATAATTGCCTTAATTGCTTCTCACCAGGCGTATTCAGTCATTACGGTCGCGCATCTAAAAAACATTTGCTGACTTTGCCTCCGGTATCCCCACTGCATCAGTGTTGCTTGACTTGACCATGTCTTTTGCCGAATTTGGGGTGGTTTGATCACACGGCTTAAAGCTTCACTCAAGCTGTTCTTCTAGCGTCGTTTCTGATTTGAGCCTTTAAAGGGTCTTCTGCATCTACTGGATTAGCTGGGTGACTGTTGCGAGTCTGTTCAGCTCCTTGATTTGGATATGCTTCCAGCACGACGGCTGTTCGATCGTCGGCAGGTGAGCGAAACAGGAGTCAGACTTACTTAATAGCAATCAGTTCATCAATTTTTCCTAATCCATTTTTGGAATTTCTACTGCTTCTTCCATTTATTGCATCTCAACTATCCGAGAATCGATTCCATGTCGCAGACTTCTTTCTCCCCTGACTGGCTGACGCAGTTTTCAGATCCCTATGCGGTTCTGGGTCTGTCCGTGACTTCAGACGATCGCCGAGTTTTGAAGCGATATCGCACCATCGCAAAATTGCTTCATCCCGATAGCTATACTCAGTCGGTCAGCGATCGAAACTTTGCGACTCAACTGCTAGCTCGTCTGGTTAACCCTGCCTATCAGCAGCTCAAGCAGGAGAAAGGCAGAGCCGATATGGTGGCAACCCTGCGCTTCCGGGTACGCCGTATTAATAAAGACGAACCACTCTTGCCCCAGACGGAAGTGGGACAACGCCTGATCAAAACGCCCGTGCCCCAGGTTGATGTCTTTTATGAGCAGGCAGTCACCCGGTTGTCTGAATCGCAATTTCTACCGCTCAGTGATTTTGAGTCTGTGACCCAACAGCTCACTGAGCTAAATCTCATCTATCTGTATCTCAAAATGGGCGAACTCCTGATTCTCGAAAAACGGACTGGAATTATTTCCGCGCCGATCGAGCGTCCGACCAAGGCGGCTCTTAAAGAAGAAATAAACGCAACCGAAGATAACTACGCTCAGCGACACTACCAGCGAGCGCGGGAGTACGGCAGAAAGGAAAACTGGTCTCAGACAGTGGCAGAACTGCGGGATGCGATCCGGCTGGAGCCAAACCGAGCTGAATTTCATTCGCTGCTGGGGAAAGCATACCTGATGCAAAACCTGGCAGGCATGGCGAAAGTTCACTTCCGGCAAGCCCTCAAGTTTAATCCACAAGACCCCCTGGCAGTGTACTACGCTGAAAAGCTGAAAATTTCCCTAGAGACCCCAACTGCAAATAGCTCAGCAAAGCCAGCGAATAGAGGGCTCTTTAGCCTCTTCGGACGGAAACGCTAGAGCAATTCTCTCTTAGACAGTTCTTTCGGGCAGTCCTTTTAGACAGTCCTTTCAGACAGTCTTTGCCCCATGCAGTACAATTTTGAAGATCCGCTTGGGGAAACTGAGTATGACGACAGGGTGGACGCGCCGCCACATTATTTCCCTGGCTGACTTTCAACCGTCTGAGTACGATGTGGTGCTACAAACGGCTGCCAGCTTTCAGGAAGTGCTGTCTCGACGCACCAAAAAAGTGCCTGCTCTTCAGGGACAGGTGGTTGCCAATCTGTTTTTTGAATCCTCAACCCGCACCCGCAGCAGCTTTGAACTCGCGGCAAAGCGACTGTCTGCTGATACGCTCAACTTTGCTCCCGGTACGTCTTCGCTAACTAAAGGCGAAACGATTCTGGATACGGCAAAAACCTACCTGGCAATGGGCGCAGACCTGATGGTAATTCGCCACAAGGAAGCAGGCGTTCCCCTGGCGATCGCGCAAGAAATGGATCGGCTGCAAACGCGAGTAGGCATTCTCAACGCTGGGGATGGGCAGCACGAGCATCCCTCTCAAGCATTGCTGGATCTGTTTACCATTTGCACGCTGATTGATCCTGAAACGCCCAAACTTTCGCTGCTGAAGGATAAGAAAATTGCGATCGTCGGCGATATCCTGCATTCACGCGTAGCGCGATCGAACCTGTGGAGCCTGACGGCAAGCGGTGCAGAAGTTCACCTGGCAGGTCCACCCACACTACTGCCCAGGCAATTTTCAGACTTTGTACAATCAGAGTCTACTCCAGCGCTGCCGCGCAAACTGATCATTCACCGATCGCTTGGCCCCGCCCTGAAAGATGCCGATTTTGTCATGACCCTGCGGCTTCAACGGGAGCGCATGACCCAGCATTTGCTGCCCAGTCTGCGGGAATATCATCAGCAGTTTGGCATCACCCTCGATCGGCTGAAGCACTGTCAGCCCGGCGTGCGCGTCCTCCATCCAGGTCCAGTGAATCGCGGTGTCGAAATTAGCTCCGAACTGATGGACGATCCGCAGTTCAGCCTGATTTCCCAACAGGTGACAAGCGGCGTTGCGGTGCGAATGGCACTGCTTTATCTGATGGCAACTGGAAAAAACGCTTCTGTTTCGGCAACGGGCTGAGCAGGTTGGACGATCGCTGTTGGAGTTTCGGTCACACTGCGGGGCGTGTAGCGTCCGAGCAAGCCGTAAGTCACGAAGCCAAAGCATTCTCTGACGACTAGAAATGCCGTTTTACGTTCGGGGAATTGCGGCGGCAGGGGGCTGGCATGGGGAATTACCTCAAAGCCTAAACTGCGGAAGGTGAGCCACGATCGCCGCAAATGGGGCAAATCTGTCACCAGCAGAATTCGGTGAATGCCTCTGGGCTGAAGCAAGGCAGCCGTGAATTGAGCATTTTCCTCGGTGGTGCGCGAGCAGGGTTCGCCGTCGATCGCTGAAGCAGGAATGCCGCCTTTTTTCAGCATAGCAGCGATTTCTAGGGCATCGCCTCTGCCGCTGGCAAAAATCAGGGGAGCGCGATGACCCACCTGGGAAAACTGCTTCACATCATTTCGCCACAGCGCTGCCGCCGTCTGAACACGCTGGGGTCTTAGCTCCCTTCCGCGCCCCAAAATCACGATCGCCTCAACGGGTTCGCCTGAATCTCCGGGAAATGCCCCGGTGAGAAACCGTTCTCCCAAATTTGCCGTAAGCGGCGATCCGAGCAGCAGATAAACCAGCAGCAGCACCGCACCCGTTCCGCTATACAGCCATTTGCGCCGAAAAATTCGCAGCAGCCAGGGCAGAATGATCCAGATCATCAGGGGCGGCAGCACCCACTGAGGATTCATCAGCAGCCTGACCAGAAGAGACGTTGAGCGAGTCCACAAGCTGACAGACTCAGCAGTACAAAGAGCCGGATCCATCATGGCGAGCGCAGTAGCACAGTTTACAAAAGTTCAATTTCTCAGAGGCTAGTGTACTCATCCCTCAGCCGATCATGCTGTGATATAGACCACCTTCGGCAGAATCGGTCAGGGGGGTTTGAGCAGGGTTCCCTGTGCTACCTCGCTCGCTGAGTTGCCCGGAAATGGGGGCTTTGAAACTTGGCAGAAAGCCCGGTTTCCCGAGGATAGAAGGCTAAGGGCAGTCCGGGTGACAATCAGGACTTTTCAAACACCCTATCAAACGCGGTGCAAAACGTCTTGTAGAAGGATTGGGAGTCGCTCGGATTTTAATGGTTAGGGCTGCAAGATTATTCCAATCCTTCTGTTTGCCGCGCAGCAATTCTCAATTCGATCGATGATTCAAAAAATCATTTACAAAGTGAAATTAAGAGAAACGACGCTTCATATTTATTAACGGTTAAAGATACAGTCCTTTATTTAGAATCAAGCCTGAATCAGAGCTGAGATGACAGGGCTATTTGCACTTTGACGGGTCGATCGCTTTACTTTTTCTAACAGTTTGCAGTGAGACGATCGACCTCAAATGCCCCCCTCGTATGCGAATCTAGAAACAGTCAACGTCGGTCAACGGAGTTTAAACAGAATGTCACAAAGTCAGAAACCTACGGTGATTATCACCGGAGCCTCTTCAGGAGTTGGGCTTTATACCGCCAAAGCAATGGCTCAGCGTGGCTGGTTCGTGGTGATGGCTTGTCGAGATTTAGCAAAAGCAGAAAATGCTGCCCAAACCGTTGGCATCCCGAAAGATAGCTATACGATTCTTCATATCGACCTTGGCTCTTTAGAAAGTGTGCGGCAGTTTGTTAAGGACTTTCGGGCAACGGGCAGAACGCTCGAAGCTTTACTATGTAATGCCGCAATCTATATGCCGCTGATCAAAGAGCCCCTGTGGAGTCCAGAAGGCTATGAGCTGAGCATGGCAACAAATCACCTGGGACATTTTCTGCTGTGCAATCTGATGTTAGACGACCTGAAGCAGTCCCCCGCGTCCGATAAGCGACTGGTCATTTTAGGCACGGTGACGCACAACCCAGATGAACTGGGCGGCAAGATTCCTCCGCGTCCCGACCTGGGCAATTTTGAAGGATTTGAAGCCGGATTCAAAGATCCGATCACGATGGCAGATGGCAAAGCCTTTGAACCTGTCAAAGCATACAAAGACAGCAAGGTGTGCAACGTGCTGACCATGCGCGAACTGCACCGCCGTCATCATGATTCCACCGGAATTACCTTTAGCTCGCTCTATCCCGGCTGTGTGGCAGATACGCCGCTGTTCCGCAACCACTACAAGCTGTTCCAGAAAATCTTCCCGCTGTTCCAAAAATACGTCACGGGCGGCTATGTATCGCAGGAGCTGTCCGGTGAACGGGTGGCAATGGTGCTGGCAGACCCGGCATACCGTCAGTCGGGCGCGTATTGGAGCTGGGGCAACCGCCAGAAGAAAGACGGCAAATCATTTATTCGTCAGGTTTCGCCGCAGGCACGCGATGACGAAAAAGCCGAGCGGATGTGGATTCTGAGCGAGAAGCTAGTCGGGCTGGCATAAGGAAAACAAAAGATAAATAACGTGGCTTGGTTGCATTAGCGATCGTTTCTTATGATTTTTTCATGTTGAGAAGCGAGGCTGCTAAGGCGATCGAGCCAATTTTAGTTTTTTCCGGTTCTGCTGATAAGGTCAACGGTGAACGGGAGAGATGCAGTGACTAACTTGAGGGAACCACTATTTCAGATACTCAACGATCGGGTTCAGGATCGGGGCATTGCCGGGATTGCCGTTGCCCTGAAGCCAGGCGCAAAGCCTGAATCAGTTTGGCTGCCAGCTTCGATCCCAGATGAGCCTACTTTCCTGGCATACAGCATTACCAAAACCTTTACGGCGGCTCTATTGCTTCTGCTGCAGGAGGAAGGACGGCTATCGCTCGAAGACCCTCTGGTGCGGTGGTTTCCCAACATTGCTCAAGCCGATTGCATTTCTCTGCGCCAACTGCTCAACCATACTGCCGGAATTCCAGACTACGGTTCTTTGCAGGCTTACCACGAGGCAGTACGCACTTCTCCATCCGTGCCCTGGTCGTTTGACCAGTTTGCAGCCGCCACCTATGAGCAGGGGCTATTGTTTGCGCCAGGAACAGGCTGGGCGTACTCGAACCCCGGCTATCTGCTCTTAAAACGCATTGCCGAAGCCGCAACGGGTATTTCCTTTCGCAATCTCATCTTCAATCACATTGTTCGCCCCCTGGGGTTACGTCAAACGTTTGTACCAGAATCGATCGCGGAACTTACCTCCCTTGCGCCAGCCTTCTCTCGCGCCCTGGCTGCCGATAGAACAGCTCGTGATGTTCGCCACTTCTATCATCCTGGCTGGGTATCTCACGGTGTGATCGCATCAACTCCTGCTGAGATTGTGCTGTTTTTGAATGCTGTGTTTGGCGATCGTCTTCTTCCAGGACATTGCGTTGAAGAAATGGCAATCCTTACACCCGTTCCGATGCCAGATACCAGCAATTCACCTCAGGCAGAGTCTCCGCGCTGGGTCAAGCCAAGCTATGGACTGGGCCTTATGGGAGATCCAGCATCAGGATGGGGCTTAGTGTTAGGTCATAACGGCGGTGGACCCGGTTATAACACCAGCGCATTTCACGCTCCTGAACTGGGAGGGGTATCGGTCTGTGCAATGTGTGCAGTGGAACAGAGCATTCAAGCTGAGGAGCTTGTTTTCGCGGTACTGGATTGGATTGCATCCTGAAGCACCAAATGAAGCAGCAGACCTCCGGCTCCGGCTTTTCTGCTTTTTTGCTTGCCTCGAATAAAACTGATATTGAGGTAAGGTAAAGTCTTATGAACAAAAGTACATACTCTTTAGTAGAATAGCGACATACAAAGGTAAGTATTTTTGCTCATTACCATGACAGCCGATCATTTTCCCTGGCTAACTGCGATCGTCCTGCTCCCCCTCGTAGCTTCCCTCCTCATCCCCGTGCTGCCCGACAAAAACGGCAAGCAGTTGCGGTGGTATGCCCTGGGCGTAGGTCTCGCAGATTTTGCTTTAACGTGTTACGCCTTCTGGAAGCATTACGATCCGAGCAGTGCAACGTTTCAACTCGCAGAAAGCTATTCCTGGGTTCCCCAGTTAGGTCTGAACTGGGCAGTTTCGGTTGATGGAATTTCTGCCCCACTGGTTCTTCTGGCTGGATTTGTAACTACGCTGTCGATCTTTGCCGCTTGGCAGGTCGATCGCAAGCCAAGACTCTTCTACTTCCTGCTCCTGGTGCTGTACTCCGCACAGATTGGCGTGTTCGTGGCTCAAGATATCCTGCTGCTGTTCATCATGTGGGAGATTGAGCTGGTTCCCGTCTATCTGCTGGTTTCGATCTGGGGCGGGCAAAGACGACGCTATGCGGCAACGAAATTCCTCCTTTACACGGCAGCCGCTTCAATTTTCATCCTGGTTGCGGGTTTGGCAATGGGTCTGTATGGCGGCACAGACATTACCTTCAACATGGCGGAGCTGGGTCTGAAAGACTATCCGCTGACGCTGGAACTGCTGCTGTATGCAGGTTTGCTGATTGCCTTTGGTGTGAAGCTAGCGATTTTTCCCCTCCACACTTGGCTACCGGATGCTCACGGTGAGGCATCTGCTCCCGTCTCAATGATTCTGGCAGGCGTGCTGCTGAAGATGGGCGGCTATGGTTTGATTCGCCTGAATCTGGAACTGCTGCCCGAAGCGCACATTTACTTTGCCCCCATTCTGGCAGTGCTGGGCGTGGTAAACATCATCTACGGTGCGTTTAATTCGTTCGCTCAGTCCAATATGAAGCGGCGGTTAGCCTATTCCTCAATTTCGCACATGGGGTTTGTGCTGCTGGGCATTGCTTCCTTTACCGATGTCGGAATTAGCGGCGCAATGCTGCAAATGCTGTCCCACGGTTTGATTGCGGCAGCTCTGTTCTTCCTGGCAGGCGTGACCTACGATCGCACCCACACCTTGGCAATGGAGGAAATGGGCGGGATTGGTAAGGCAATGCCCAAAGTGTTTGCCCTGTTCACAGCGGCATCAATGGCATCTCTAGCCCTTCCTGGCATGAGCGGCTTTGTCAGCGAGATTTCGGTCTTTGTTGGCGTGGCAACCAGTGATGTCTACGGTTCCACTTTCCGCACCGTGACGGTGATTCTGGCGGCGATCGGACTGATTCTGACTCCGGTTTATCTGCTCTCGATGCTGCGTCAGGTCTTCTATGGTGTCACCGTTCCGCCTTCCTGTGATATTAGTGGAGCGGGTGTGGCGGCGGCGGGCACTCAAGAAGTGGTTTGCTTTGGCACGAATTGCGTTTTGCCTGCGGATGCGGTCTTTAGCGACGCGAAACCGCGTGAAGTCTTCATCGCTGCCTGCTTCCTGGTGCTGACGATTGGCATTGGCTTCTATCCCAAGCTGGCAACCCAGATGTACGACGCAAAGACTGTGGCAGTAAATGCCGGACTCAATCAGTCCTATAGCCAAATTGCTCAGCGAAATCCCCAGATCTACGCAAAAAGCTTACTTCCGAGGTTCTCGCGACCCGAAGCGGCTCCAGTTGTCGGGGTGATCGAATAGCGCGATCGCGACAAGCTATTCATCCGCGTTCAATTGCACGGTTCAATTACACGATACCTACACCGTATGCATTAACCATTCAAGGGGCGATCGACTCGCCCTTTTTCTTTTGCAAGTTTTTTGGGTGTTGCTGAATCGGAGTATGATACGCCCCCCTAGCCCCCCAACTTTGGGGGAACCAGAATTCAAAGTCCCCCAGTATTGAGGGATTTAGGGGGCGATACAGAAGCTAAATTTGCACCCTTCCTATCCCGATTCAGCAATGCCGTTTTTTGCAGATGTTCAGCTCAGTTCCGTTAAGGGACAATTTGAAACCGCTCACCACTTAAAACCTCTCACCCTAAAGGCAAGAGGCTGGGTCATACGATCGCCTGACGATTCGCCTGATAATTGGCTTACACCTAGGCGGGGGGAGCAAACAGTTCCTCGTATTCTTCAGAGAAGTTGGCTTTTACGTCTGCAAATTCGCCGGGGGTAACGGCAGCGTTAAGCACCGCAAAGACAGCTCGGCAGTAAGTAGGGGCGAGCGTCAGTTCAACGCCTGCTTTTTGAGCCACGCGCTCGTAGAATTCTCGCAGGGAAAAGTAGGTTCCGTTTTGTCCTTCGCGTCCGTACAGGTACTCACCAAGCTGTTTGGGAAGCTGGGCAGCAAGCTGGTGTGCCTCATCGCCCACAATACGGTCTGCGATCGTTTCTAACACAGCTCCAGTGGCGGTTTCGGCAGCCTCACGGGAATCGAGTTGAGCAAAGCTCTGGACATGCTTAATAAACTGGTCGTACTGCATAAATCTTGCTTCGGGTGAATTAACAAAAGTTGTGCTTATTCTAAAAAGCAAAATCTGGGTTTCCCCTCTCACAAAAGAACGTGATTCGATCGCATTTGGTCCCTCTTTTGAATCACGCTAATCGCCACCCAGTTCCACCAGTTTGCCGATGTTGAAGTCAATTCTGACCCAGCGTTTTTGACGTTGCAGCGCGTTGAGTAATAGCAGCGGGATATGCCAGTGATGCACCATGAGAAACGGCAGCGGATCGGCGGCCTGAAGAATAGCGTCTTTGCCGCGCAGCAAAGAATTGAACCACTGGATAAAATCACTGGATGAGCGAATTGCGGTCAGCCGCCAGAGTTCATGATACGTCCAATAAGTCGGCTTACTGCTAGGCAGGGGTTGAAGCGGCGCGTCTGGGAGCGGCTGTTTGCTGAGATAGGCATCGGCAACGCCAGGATGATTGTAAAACAGGGTAATTGCCGAATGGGTACGGGGATTGCATTCGATCGCATACACTGTGCCATTCTGTGCTTCGATAAAGTCGAACGAGATTTGTCCCGTGAGCTGATAGGCTTCGACAAATCGCGTCACCCACTCAAGAATTTTGGGATGATCGACCTGCTCGTAATTCACTTGAAAGGCAGACGATCGGGAACAGCAGTGAAGCTGAATTTTGCCGTTTTGCACTGTGCTGTGGGTGCAGTATTCCTGCCCCGGGATAAACTCCTGGAGAACCCAGGGATTGTCTGCTCGAATCGGCAAACCTTGAAGCTGTGCCTGAGCAGCCTGCCGGGATGCCATCGGATACTGGGTCATGTCCAACCGATGCACCGCATCATAGGCAATATTTTTGAAAATATAGCGGCTGCTGTCCGATGGAAATTCAAAATCTAGAAGCTGCTCTGGGGAGGTGATGCGGAACGTACGGGGAACGGATAACCCGATCGCATTTGCCATCTGAGAAAATTCATATTTGTCATCCAATCGACGAATCAAATCCGCATCAAACTGAAAAACTTCACAGGACGACGGCAGTGATGATTTTGCTAATGCTGTGTAATAGCTTTCATTCGCAGCAGTGACGGGAACCAAAAAGTTAACCTGCTCTTGTTTAACGATCGCGGTAAGATCCTGAAGAAATGCTTCTAGATTCGTTCGGGGTGAGGCTACGGTATAAAAGCGATCGACTGCTTTCGAGAACCGATGTCCGGTCATCCAGTATTTATCAATTTCAACCAGAATCACACGATGTCCGGCAGCATGAAAAGAACGGGCAAGCTGCAATGCTTTAGTCATTTTGCCGCCCGTAATTAAAACAGTTCTTTGATTAGATCCTGAATTAATACGAACATTCGCAGAATTTGTTTCGGAATTAGCTCGCGAATTTAACGTATGAATAATCAGTGTAATGACAACAATAATCAAATTAACTGGAAAGACGACATATAGTAATGCCAGCGTTGCTAAATTTTGCAACTCAGCTAGAGTGCGATCGGATATTGATTGAGAATTCATTGTTTAGGAATTAGCACACCGCAGGATAGGCATAAAATATGAAAGGCGAGGCTCAAACCAAACAATGCTGGTCAGAGCCGTCGCACAGGAAGGGAAACTTGAGACTACAGGCGGCGGATCACCGTGATGCCATCTCGCAGCGGCAACAGCACTTGCTCAACTCGCGGATCGGCAGCAACGGTTTTATTGAATCGATCGATCGCCTTTGCATTTTCTGATCGATCGGCTTCTGGCAGATAAACCTGTCCCTGATACAAAGTGTTATCCACACAGATATAGCCGTTTTGCGATAGAAGGCTGCTGTCCATCAGCTTTTGATAGTACTGAACGTACTCTTTCTTATCGGCATCAATAAACACAAAATCAAACGATTCGCCGCTTGCTGCCAGCTCGTCCATAATTTCCAGGGCTGCCCCCAGCTCGATCCGAATCTTGTCTCCGTGAGGTGACTGATCCAGCAGCGTATGGGCAAACTCTGCCACGTAGGGATCGACCTCGCAGGCAACTAGATAACCGTCGGGAGGCAGGGCCTCTGCCATTGCCAGTGCCGAGTATCCGGTAAACATGCCAATGTCGAGAATGCGGCGCGATCGCGTCATCTGCACGAACAGTTTCAGCGTTTGTCCCTCGACGTGACCCGACAGCATTTCCTGCTCTAGCTGCCGTACTGTTGCACCGCTGGTATATTTTGCCTGCCACGGTTCCAGATGAGTTTTCTGGGCGATTCGGGTTAGCGCGGGCGATTCGGGTGTGGTGCAGGCTTCCAGATAAGGGTCGAGTCCGGCGATCAACATCGTGGCTTGCTGAAGATGAAGCGCGAGTTCGTCTGGGACATCTTTCACCTGGGTCAGCATTGCCATTGCAGCTTCTAAGTGGCTGGCGGCGATTCCTACAGGCGTAATCGGACGGGGCATTTCAGCAACTACTTGATTGACAATTCCCTGGGTCATAGATTGCTCCCTACCAATGCTGGCATTTCAACAGAGGTCATCGACTCGCGATCGCCCACATAAGCATCGACTCCAGCTCCCTCACGCGGATAGGAGGCACAGAGATCTTTGTGCGCTTTGATGCAGTCATCTAGCTCGTCGCGAGTCAGATCGCTGATAAAGTAACACTCACCGATCGGACAGGGAACTGCCGCACGGAGGAGACCATCGCGGGTGAGCGTAATCGATTGGGTTGCTTGCCACATCAAATCGCTTTCCATCATCGGATGGTCGAGTGCCAGCCCCAGTCGGCTCATCAGTCCCAGGATGCGATCGCGATCGGCAGCTGAGATATAGCCTCTTTGGGCTGCCAGCGTTGCCGACAAAGCCATGTCGATATTGACCGCATGCCCGTGGAGTAAGGGCGGTTCGGGTGCGAGTTCCAAAGTTGGACTCCAGGTGTGACCGTAGGCAATGACGCGATCGAGCATAATCTCATGCAGGTTGCAGGTTTCTAAATCCAGCATGGTTTTGATCGATTCGTAATTGACCCGATTGCCAATTTCTTGCAGCGTTGCGTCGTTATCCTGATAGCCAAAGTGCGTGTAAAGCAAATCTTCGCCGTGACGATCGAGCAAATCGAAGACGTCTGCGTTGGCAACGACAGCAATTTTGACCAGTTCTGCCATGCCGTTGCGGATTTGATCGACGGGCAGCGTTTTGAGGAACGAAAAATCCAGGAAGATTTCCTTGGGCGCGTGGTAGGCTCCGAGGCGGTTTTTGAGTTTGCCGTGATTCACTGCCACTTTGATCGCAATTCCAGCATCGATCAAACCAATCAAGGTGGTGGGAATGCGAATATAGTTTGTGCTGCGGCGATAGGTAGAGCAGGCAAATCCGGTGACATCCAGCACTAAACCGCCGCCGATCACCAGCACAGGTTCTTTGCGTCGCAGGTTAAAACGACAAAATGCATCAATGATCGTCTCAAACGTATCGATCGTCTTATCGGGCTCCTCAATCACAACCGGAAACACCGTCAGTTCAATTCCGTAGTGCTGAAAGTAAGCTTCGAGCTGCGACCCATAAAGACGATGAACATTGTGATCCACGATCGCTAAACAGCGTCCCAATACTTTGTAGTGCGCTGCCAGATCGGGCTTCTGGATATCAAACATTTCATCGACGAATTGAAAGCCAAAATCGATTTTTTCGTAGCCTTCAACCCGAAATCCAGTATCCGTTGTGTGCAGTTGGGCTTGTACGTTGCTCATAGTTCTTTGCTCAGTCGTTAATAAGTCTGGGAATGGTGAATCAACATGAAAAGGCGATCGGCTTCAGCCCAACGGGGACAAACTTGCTGATTACAGGAGACATCACTGAACTGATGCAGTCTCAAACCGGAAACAGCAAATTCACAAAATCGCTGAGCGTTCTCTTAATCAGGTCAAAACCTTGCTGTTCAGAACCTGACAACCGCGAACATTTTGTTTAGTTAGAATGATGAATTTCTGGTTAGCCTTGGGCAATGACAGCCCAGTCTGTTGCGAGAAAGTACGAACAGATAAAGACGCGAATTCGGATCGATTTGGCGAACTCCCAGAAAATGATGTAACTAAAAATACCGTTAGCCTGAATCATTGAGGAGCATCACCCTACAACTGCAAGTAGCGTAATCAGTCTGTGGGATAGCTAAACACTGTCGAAAGTGAGAGAGCCTTTCTACCCAAAGGTAGAGAAACTCTGAAAGGTGAAAAATACGTTAAGTAGAGAAACAGAGCTAGTAAACTTCGGTGAACTGCCTTCTTTAAGGGTTAAATCAGTAAACCGATGATTTATTTATAGATGCCAAAGTAAAACTATCAAACTATTATCGTAAAACGGTAAACAGTTTTCTAAACAAATTTGCGTTTCCCCAACAAAAACTAAAGGATTACAAGCAAAACTCTAATTTTTTAATCTCTTTGTTTAATCCTTTTTGACTCAAGCATTCGAAAACGTTTTGCCTCTACGCCTCGATCGCCCACAGCCCGCTTCGATAGATTCCCCCACCGGACTGATTGTGGAGCTACATACCAAACAAGTGGGTTTGAGCATGTACAGTGTTAATAAATCGCAAAATTTGTCCTTTGCCCTTACCTACTCCCGATGCGCTTTCCCTTCACCGTTCGCTTTCTGATGGCGACGATCGCTCCCCTAGCAGCTCTCGGTTTATTGACGGGCTGCAATATTTCCCAGCGGGCAGACGCTCAATCCCAGGCTTCTCAATCTCGTCCGGCAAATGCCCCGACTTCGGTTGAAACTGCGGTTGCCGAGACAGGTTCGCTGCAAGATGTGATCGCCTACACGGGTACAACCCAACCTGCCAGAGAAGTCGCACTGCGATCGCAGGCAGAGGGACGACTGCTAGATCTGGCGGTGAACGTGGGAGATGCGGTCGGACGCGGACAGACGATCGGGCAGGTAGACGATCGCTTGCTGGTGGCACAGGTGAATCAAGAGCGGGCAAATCTGGCGGCCCTTCAGTCGGAGGTTGCCCAGGCGCAGGCAGAAGTCAGCGATGCCCGAACGCAGGTTGAACAGGCACGAATCGAGCTTCAGCAGGCCCAGGCAGACGCCAATCGGCTCGAATTGCTCGCTCGTGATGGAGCCATTACTGCTCAGGCAGCAGAACAGGCACGAACCCAGGCAAACACGGCACAGCAAGCACTGCGATCGGCTCAGGAGCAGGTGAGAACTCAGCTTCGGGCAGTGGAAGCGGCTCAGGGTAGGGTTGCGGCACAGCGAGCCACGTTAGCCGAAGTGCAAGCCCGCCAAAATTACTCGGTGCTGACAGCCCCGATCAGCGGAACTGTTGTGCAGCGGACGGTTGAACCGGGAGATTTGGTGCAGCCGGGGGGTGAAGTGGTGCGGCTGGGCGATTTTAGCCAGGTTAAAGTGGTGGTGCAGGTGTCGGAGCTAAAGCGAGGTCGGCTGCGGGTGGGGCAAACGGCAAATGTGCGGCTGGATGCTTTTCCCAATCAGCAGTTTCGGGGGGAAGTAATTCGCATATCGCCGGCAGCAGATCCGACGGCGCGACAAATTCCGGTCGAGATCGTGATTCCTAATCCTAATGGGGCGATCGGCAGTGGATTTTTGGCGCGGGTGCAGTTTCCCACAGGTGACAACAGTGGCGTGATCATTCCTGAAAGTGCGCTGAGCGTGAGCGGAGAAAGCGATGCAGCGCAGGCAGCAGCCGGATCGAAAGTGACCTTATTTGTGGTGCAGGGCGAAGGACAGGACGCAACAACCGTAGCGCGATCGATTGAAATTGGCAGCCGGGAAAACGGTAAGGTTGAAGTGCGATCGGGTTTAAAGCCGGGTGAAGCCTTTGTGGTGCGGAGCAGCCAGCCGCTTAAGGAAGGGCAGCCCGTGCAGTTCAGTATTTTGTCAGAAAGGGGACAGTCGCAATGACCCAGGATGGACGATCGCCAAATTTCCAGCCTTCGCGGAAAGCCTTTAGCATCAGTTCGGTTTCAATCCGGCAACATGTTGGCACCCTGATGCTGACGCTAATGGTAATTGTGCTGGGCGTGTTTTTCCTGGTGCGGCTCCCGGTTGATTTGCTGCCGTCGATCACTTATCCCCGGGTGTCAGTGCGCGTGCAGGCTCCGGGCATTTCGCCGCAGGTGGCAGTGGATGAAATTACCCGCCCGCTGGAGCAGGCTCTTTCGGCAACCGATGGCGTGGAGCAGGTTGTTTCTCAAACGCGAGAAGGGCAGGTCAGCGTGGACCTGTACTTTCAGCCGGGAGGAAACATTGACCAGGCTTTAAATGATGCGACTGCTGCTGTCAACCGGGCAAGAGGGGATTTACCCGATACGGCGGAGCAGCCAGAGTTATCTAAGTTTGACCCGTCTCAGTCGCCGGTTTACGAGTTTGCCCTTACGTCCCAAACGCTTCAGGGGGTTGATTTGCGCGTCTTCGCTGATGAAGAACTGGCGCGAGAACTCACGGTTGTTCCGGGCATTGCCAGCATTGATGTAGCAGGCGGACTTCAAGAAGAAGTGCAAATCAATCTGGATCTCGATCGCCTACAAGCGTTAGGAGTCGGTCTCAACGATGTGCTGACGACTCTGGAAGACCGTAACCAGGACACCTCCGGCGGACGCATTTCCGGCGGCAACACCGAATCCCTGACGCGAACGATCGGACGTTTTCGCACGGCAGATGAAATTCGCAATTTGTCGTTTGATGTGAATCGTCCAGCATCTCAATCCGGTTCACAAAACGCTTCACAGGGAAATTCACAAATCAGCTCACAAACCTTTCCTCAAACTGTCTCTCAGCGTGTCTATCTACGTGACTTTGCTCAGGTCAACGACAGCACAGAAGACCAACGCGTTTTTGTCACCCTTAATGGAGAACCTGCGGTTAAAGTCAGTGTTCAGAAGCAGCCGGATGCAAACACCATTACCGTGGTCGATGGCCTCAAACAAAAGATTGAATCGCTGCGATCGTCTGGTGTAATTCCTCAGGATTTGCAGATTACAACAACGCTAGACGAGTCTCGCTTTATTCGCAACTCGATTTCTAACGTGACCTCTTCCGGTCTGAGTGGGGCAGCATTAGCGGGAGTTGCCGTGCTGCTGTTCTTGGGGTCGCTGCGGCAAACGTTGATCATCGTGCTAGCGATTCCTTTGGCGTCGCTGGTAGCCATTATGCTGATGGGAGTGTTTGGCTTGTCCATGAACGTGTTCAGTTTGGGAGGGCTGGCGTTGGGCGTGGGAATGGTGGTTGACAACTCAGTCGTAATGTTGGAAACCATTGTCAAAGGGGTTAGTACGTCTCGCAACAGCGGAGATTCCCACGGAGAGGAGAATGGCAACGGACATCACCCTGCCCCTTCCAAGCAGTCCCGTGCCCAGATTATTGATGAAGCAGAGCGCACCAGTCAGCAGCTTGAGTCAGCTCTGCTGGCTGCCACCACCACAAACCTTGTTTCCGTGATTCCGTTTCTGCTTATTGGCGGCTTTATTTCGCTGCTATTTAATGAGCTGATTCTAACCGTGAGCTTTGCAGTGGCGGCTTCGCTGGTCGTGGCGTTGACGGTCGTGCCGATGCTTACCTCTCGCCTGCTGGCGGTGCGGTGGTCGAGTCGGGTGGGCGACTTCTGGCTGCTGCGAAATTTTCGGCGGCGGATTGAGGATGCAACGGTGCTCTACGGTCGCTTTCTGGGGCGGGTGCTTCAGCATCGCGTGGTCGCGATCGTCCTTGTTGTTCTCTTACTCGGCGGTGGTAGCGTGCTTATGGCAAGGGGAATTCCACAGGAAATCTTGCCGCGCATCAATACTGGACAGGCAAGACTCATTGCTCAGTTTCCGCCGGGAACACCTCTAGAAGACAACCGCAAGGTCATGGAGGCAGTGAACGAGCTGATGCAGCAACAGCCGGAGACGCAATTTGTGTTTACCACTTCGGGCGGTTTCCTCTTTGGCAGCAACACAAGCGAGAACCCTTTGCGCGGCTCCAGCAGTATTACGTTGAAACCGGGAACTGATATTGAGGCATTTGTCGATCGCATGAACGGCGAACTCCGAAAGCTCAATCTGGTCGATACGCGGCTAAGGCTATCCCCAGACTCAGTGCGGGGTCTGGTACTGAACAACTCTCCGGTGCGCGGCGGCGATATTGACTTGGCATTGCAGGGAGACAATGAACAAACGCTCAGGCAGGCAGGGGCGCAAATTCTAGCTGCCCTGGATCAGCAAGCAAAACTAGCTCGCTATCGCCCGGATGCTGACCCACCTCAACCAGAAGTGCAGATTCGCCCAGATTGGGAAAGAGCTGCTGCTCTGGGGCTTTCGGCACGGGATATCGGTGAAACCATTCAGACGGCGATTGAAGGCAGCATTCCCACGCAGCTTCAGCGGGGCGAACGGTTGGTTGATGTGCGGGTGCAGATCCCATCTGATGCAATCCAGCGACCAGAAGCACTGCGGGGCATTCCTTTATTTACAGAAGACAATCGCCTCGTACGTCTGGAAGAAGTGGCAACGATCGAGTCCGGGCAAGCTCCGGGACAGATTCAGCGCATCAATCAGCGGCAGGTGTTTCTCATTGCCGGAAACCTTTCGGAAGGGGCAAGCCTGGGTGATGCCATTGCTGAGAAAGATGCAATTATCGGTCAGCTTCAGTTGCCGGAAGGCGTGTCGTTCCTGCCCAGTGCCAGTGCGGAAACATCAAAGCAAATTCAGGACGCGGTAATTCTATTAGGTGGACTAGCTTCTTTCCTCGTGTTTACTGTGATGGCAGTGCAGTACAATTCGCTGATCGATCCGCTGGTGATCATGCTCTCGGTTCCGCTGGCTCTGGCGGGCGGTATCCTGGGCTTGTTTTTAACGAATACGGCGATCGGCGCGACGGTAGCTGTGGGAGCCGTACTGCTGGTGGGAATTGTGGTGAACAGCGCAATCATTATGCTCGACCTAGCGAACCAGATCCGCGCTGAGGAGGGAGCTGACCCCTATACGGCAATCCTGCGGGCTGCACCAGAGCGTCTTCAGCCGATTCTGATGACCACCATTACCACCGTCATCGGGATGTTTCCCTTGGCATTGGGCATTGGCGAAGGCTCAGAATTCTTGCAGCCATTAGGCGTCGTCGTGTTCGCCGGACTCACCGTTGCCACTCTGCCCACGCTAATCATCATTCCCTGCTTCTACACCCTGTTCCACGATATTCGCTGGCGAACCTGGCGTAAACGGCGATCGATTCAGGCACTCCAGGGCGTTTCGGAACCAATCTCTCAGCGGTAATTTCCTACTCCGTTGGGACAAGCTGCTCAAGAAGCCGCCTAACAGTTAGCACTCGAATTGGGGAGGCAGCGAAACGTAAATCGCGCGTCACGATTGCATCCAATCTTCGGTCGAATGCACAGGCAATTTGCACAGCATCCTCAAAATCTGGGATTTCAAATTCCAGAGCATGTCGCAGAACAGCACGATTAACTGGACAAATTCTCATTACTGCCAATATTGTTCTAACCGCTTGTCTTGCTCGCTCAATGCTTTGAGTATGGCGCCTTGCAATGTAGAAAATATTGGTCAAAGTAGTCGCTGTCGCATAGCCAATCGCCAGTCCTGATTCAATTGCCTGAAACAAAGCGGCTGCATCCTCCAAAAACGGCTCCCTTTCAAGCAGAAAATCCAGAATGATGTTTGTATCTACCAAAATTTTCATTGCAAGTATTTTTCTATCCGTCGTTCCTCTAGCAGCTTTTGAACTTCAGCATCAGTAGGAGTTGGCTGGTCGGTTTTTAAGAGTCCGCCCATCTGGCGAATTGCAGCCGCCCGTCGTGCTTGACTTTTTGTTGAAGCAGTACTCCTCACAAGAGCCTCGATCGGAGCTAATGATGCCGATGAATCATTTGGATGCTCAGGCACATCCTCAAGTGACTCGGTAATGAACTGCAAGAGAGTACGCCGATCGCTCGCCGATAATTGCAGGGCAAGCTCTTGAACTTCTTGCAGGGAGATTTTTGGCAGAGACATTGTAAGACTTATTGGAAGCTCAGTATTTAGATTTTAATTCCCAGGCACAAAGACGCGAATCGCCTGGGGAATCACCTTAAACTGAGCCGGGGTTTCGGTCGTAATTTCGCCATCGGTATCGAGCGCGGTTGGAATGCGGGTGTAAATCATGAATTCTTGGCTATGCAAAATCCGAACCCCGCGTCCTGCAGCATATTGTCCGCGTGTGAGGGCAGGCAGTAGCCAGAAAATTTGCCACCAGTGCTGAAGTTCCATGCTGCACAGGTCGAGTCGCTGGTCGTTGATTGCTGCATCTGCCGCTACGGTTAAACCGCTGCCGTAATATCGCCCGTTGCACACAGTAATCTGGTAACTCTTGACGCGAATTACTTCGCCATTGCAGTGAATTTCAGCACGGAGCCGTCGCTGTTTCAAAATGAGCTTCAGGGCAGTCACCGCATAGGCAACCACGCCCCATTTGCGCTTCAGGTGTTTCTCGACCTGGCGATTAATGCTGGCACTCAGCCCTATCCCTGCCACGTTAAAAAAGTAGTGCCCATTCACCCAGCCCAGATCAATTGCCTGAATTCGACCCTGAGCGATCGTCCCACAGGCTTCCGTCAAATCCGTCGGAATTCCCAGCGTTCGCGCCAGATTATTGGCTGTGCCCAGCGGCAATACTCCCACAGGCAACTGAGTTTGCAGCAGTCCTTCGATCGCCGCATTCACGCTGCCATCTCCGCCGCCGATCACCACGCAGTCCACCTGATGCTGATATTGCCGAATCACGTCTGGAAAGCGATCGGGCGTGGCTTCAACCGGAGTCAAATCAAGATTTTGCGCTTCGAGCGATCGTTTGACCTGTGCGCTAGATGCCGCTCCGCGACGAGCGTGAGGATTAATTAGCAGCAGTGCCCGTTGTGTCACGATCGTTCTTGCCTCATTTTTCTTGCCTCATTGTTTCCGCCTCATCGCTGTTGGCTCTCAGTTAGCTCCTTTCATTATGGTTCTACTAAGATAGTTTTCATTATGGTTCTACTGAATCGTTTTCCTCAGCTCTCAAGCCCTGGATTCTTAAAACACTCCCCTTGTAAATTTTAATTTTTGCAACCGATCATCCCACCTGCGTAAGAATTTTTAACACAAACGCTCATCAAATCAGTTTACTGTAACAATCTAGGTGCGCCTTTCGATATAGTTTTTCCTTCAAGCACCTCGTGTTCTCAGGTGCAGTCACCGAAATTCGGTAACCCGTTTATCCATATCAAACCTTAATTGAGACGTTGAGTAGGAACTTTAGCATGAGCAGTAATCTCGCAACAAAGCTCAGAGAGGGTACGAAAAAAGCCCATACGATGGCGGAAAACGTCGGTTTTGTGAAGTGCTTTCTCAAAGGCGTGGTAGAGAAAAATTCCTACCGCAAGCTCGCAGCAAACTTCTACTTCGTGTATTCCGCGATGGAAGAAGAAATGGAGCGTCACCGGGAACACCCTATTGTTTCTAAAATTTACTTTTCTGAGCTGAACCGCAAAGCGAGTCTGGAACAAGACATGCGCTACTACTTCGGCAACAACTGGCGAGAGCAAATCGAGCTTTCCCCTGCAGGCGAAGCTTATGTGCAGCGCATTCGTGACATTTCCAACAACAGCCCCGAACTGCTGATTTCCCACTCCTACACGCGCTATCTGGGCGACCTGTCTGGTGGACAAATTCTCAAGAACATTGCGCAGCGCGCTATGAACCTGGCTGAAGGTGAAGGCACGGCTTTCTACGAATTCCAGGACATTTCCGACGAGAAGGCATTCAAGGCAAAGTATCGCCAAACACTGGACGAACTGCCCATCGATGAAGCAACCGCCGATCGCATTGTGGAAGAAGCCAATGATGCTTTTGGTATGAACATGAAGCTGTTCAACGAGTTGGAAGGCAACCTGATTAAGGCGATCGGTCAAATGCTGTTTAACTCGCTGACTCGTCGCCGGACTCGCGGCGCAACCGAGCTGGCAACCGCTGACTAGGGCGAACAAATCAAGACATTGGCTCATTGAGTCATCAGGTGTCAGATTTCAGGTTTTTTCACACCGTCATCAGGCAAATCGTTTGTGATTGGGTGAAAGAGACTTGAGAACTGGCACCTTAGTTGTTGGTCAAGTTTGGGGCGTTGCTGAATTTAAGTATTGATTCGCCCCCCTAGCCCCCCAAAGTTGGGGGGAACTACTCTTCAAAGTCCCCCAGCATTGGGGGATTTAGGGGGCGATGCAGGAGCTCACTTGGGTTCTTCATATTTCGATTCAGCAACGCCAAGTTTTGTTAGTCGAGTTTTATTTAGGGTCAGATCCAGACCCGGTTCTTCCAGGTTTTCAGTAACTGAATTAATTGCGATGAAGCACAGCATGGTTTTCAGAAAACTGAGCCAGCTTTGCAGACACTTCCGGGTTATAAATTCGTAGATAGTTCCAGTAGTTTTCTAATACCGAAGTAACATACCCCTTAGTTTCGGGATAGGGAATGCGTTCAATAAACTGATCAGGATCGATCGCCCCAAATTCCTGCACCCACTCGGCAACAGCACCCGGTCCCGCATTGTAGCTGGCAACGGCAAGCAAAGAGTTGTCTTGATATTCGCGATGGGTGTAGTTGAGATACCAGGTTCCGATTTTGATATTGTCGGTTGGATTCTTGAGATTGTAGTTTTTGAGGTTAATCTGGCTTGCCACCCACTCCGCCGTTTCCGGGATGACTTGCATTAAGCCGATCGCCTCTGCCACAGAAACAATTTCCGGTTCAAAGCGGGATTCCTGGCGCATCAGGGCAGTGATCAGGAGCGGGTTGATTTGCTGCTGTTGGGCGGCTTGCTCGATCGGCTTCAGATATGGGAACGGATAGAGTGCTTGCCAGTAAGCGGGCTGCTGCTTGATTGCTTTTGCCTCTGCTTTTTCAGCAGCGGAGTCACGCCACCCCAGACTGGAGAGCATATAGATGCCGTCTAGATTGTCGTTCACACCAAGGCGCAGCAGTCCATCGGTAAATTGTTCTGCCACAGTGGGCTGACGATAGTTCGTGAATTCCACTTGCCACTGCGACCAGGCGTCGCGTTTTTGACCCAGCCGATATAGTTCTTTAGTCGCGTCTGAGCCTGCCAGCAAATCGGGACGAATTTCGGGTTTGACAACCTGGGGCTGCTTGGTGCGAACCGAGGAAAAGTCGCCTACGTTCTCCCAACCCAGACTACTTGCCGATCGCCACGCATAGTAGGATTGCGGGTACTGGCTCAGGGTGTATTCAAACGCTTTCGCAGCTTCTTGCGGTTTGCCCAGTGTAGTTGCCCACTTTCCGACCCAAAAAGAAGCTTCAGGGGCGAGTTCGCTGTCAGGATTTTGCTCTACAACCTGCCGCGCCCATTCCCAGGCAGCCTGAGCATCGCCCTTTTTGGCGTTAAGTTCTGCCTGCTCCCAACGGATTTCGGCTGCCGTCTCCGATGCACTGTACTGCGTGAGAATCGACTGTCGGGCTTTTAGAGCCGATTCATTGCTGCCCATCGCTTGCAGCAGCTTTGACTTTTTCAGCAGAGCTTCCGCTGCTTCGTTGGGAAACTGGTTGATGGCTCGATCGAGATAGCCGATCGCCGCCTGCGGGGTTTCTGCCAGGTCAGCCAGACGCACCAGTGCCATCCCGGTTTCCTTCGCATCGGGAAAAGCCTGAACCAGGCGATTATAGAAATTGTAAGCAGTTTGCCCCTGTTCGTTAAGCTGCGCCCCTCGTCCCGCCCGATAGAAATTCAGCGGCGTATTTGGAGCCTTGGCATAGGCAGAAGCCGCACTGCCATACAGCCCATTTTCCCAGGCAGCAAAGCCGATCGCCTCCCAGTCTTCAGGCTTGAGTTGACGGGCGTACTCGGTTCTTAGACGATCGAGAATGCCGCGAATATTAGGCAGATAGACTGCGTGACGTGTCAGCAGCAGAAGCATTCCTGGCTGGTTGGGTTCTTTCTCTAATCGCGTGAT
Organism: Cyanobacteria bacterium FACHB-502; assembly: GCA_014695325.1. Classification (GTDB taxonomy): domain Bacteria; phylum Cyanobacteriota; class Cyanobacteriia; order Elainellales; family Elainellaceae; genus Leptolyngbya_A. Next base: position 92,327 of record JACJNZ010000055.1, read on the forward strand.
CGCAATTTCAACGCTGCGGGGGTGGGCCGGAAACTGGTCAAGCGCCTGATCCCAAAACTGCGGATTTTGCTTGCCCAACTGAAACAATGCTTCTGCAGCGATCGGAGCTTTAGGGTATTGCTCGACAAGCTGCTTCCAGGTCGCTTCAGCTTGGGCAGAGTTCCCAGTTGCGCGGTAAGCCTGCGCCCGCTTTGCCAAAATCTGCGCTGCCAGCACAGGGTACTCTTTTTCCAGTCCCTTCAGCCAAGGCAGTGCCTTACCGCCATGATCCTGCTGAATCAAATCGCTTGCCAGTAAATAGCGGGCACGACTTCGATCGATCGAAGGGGAACCCTTAGCAATTGCTTCCAGCTTTGCCGCCCGTTCTGCCGCCGCTTGAGTTGCCAGAGGCAAAACCGCTGAGTCCTGCGCCGAAGTCAAATTGAACGAAGCCGAATTTAATTGTGCTGGAATCGACTCAAAAGATTGAAACCAGGAGCTGATCAAGGGTACATGGCGAATTTTTCCGGTCAGCGTCAGGGCGGAGGCAGTCGCACCTGTCAGCACGGTTAGACCGATCGCCGTCAGCAGCACTTGCTTTTTGGGGAGCTTGAGCATGAAGCTGGGGGAAGAGGACAGTTAAACTTCAGTCACTTTAACAAATGCTGAGCGAATCGCGGTGATGTTTACGAAGCGGATATTTGAAAACTAAAGCTGCGATCCGAACTGCCCCCTCACCCTCCATTTCTACCGGGGAAACGAGAAGTTTTTGGGTTTAGTGCTTGAGGTTTGCTGGCTCCCTAAATCCCTCAATTCTAGAAGGCTTTGAACGATCGGGAAGCCTATTCCAATCAGGGCAATGCGGGCCTAGGGGCAATGTGGGACAGTTGCGACCGCTTAACCAATCTGTAAGCAGAATTTTGTTGATTGATAACGATGAGTTCTGTTGGTTCACGAACGAGGTTCAAACGGAGATCCAAACTCAAAACAATACGCAATACTGGAGGAAAGTTCTTTTCAGGTGATGTCAAGCATGGAGCTTCGAGGAATTGACACACCCCGGCTAGAGTGGTCGGGCGATTGTTTAGTGATTGGCTTGTTTGAAGACGACGTTGAGCTATCTGGCGATTTGGCAGAACTCGATCGCAAATTTAACGGCGTCCTGTCTGAGCTAATTGCTGAAGTCGAGTTTAAGGGGAAAGAAGGCAGTACGGCAGTTACGCGCACCGGAACATTGCCTAAAAAAGTCGCGATCGTTGGTTTGGGCAAAGCAGACGGACTAAAGCTAGACACCCTCAGGCGATCGGCTGCCGCTGTGGCTCGGTTGGGCAAGCGGGAGAAAGCAAAAACGCTAGGAATCAGTCTGCCCGTCTGGAACAGCGACCGTGTACAAACCGCACAGACGATCGGCGAAGGCATTGAACTGGCACTGCATCAGGACAATCGGTTTAAGTCGGATACCGAAGAGAAAGGATCAAAGCTGGAGACGATTGAGCTATTGGGTTTGGGCGGTCAAGACGCTGCCCTGACTTGTGCCCGCCAAATTGCCTTGGGCGTGATTCTTGCCCGTGAACTGGTTGCCGCTCCCGCAAATATTGTGACGCCGCCTGTGATGGCAGCAACCGCCGAAGCGATCGCCCGTGAGTACGGCATGGACATCCAGATTCTGGAGCAGGAAGACTGCGAAAAGCTGGGAATGGGTGCATTTTTGGGAGTGGCAAAAGCCTCTGACCTGCCGCCTAAGTTTATTCACATCACTTATCGTCCCGAAGGTACGCCCCGGAAGAGAGTGGCGATCGTCGGCAAAGGACTCACTTTTGATAGCGGCGGCTTAAACGTCAAAGGGGCAGGCAGCGGCATCGAAATGATGAAAACCGACATGGGCGGGGCAGCGGCTACACTGGGCGCAGCTAAGGCGATTGGCGCACTCAAGCCAGATGTGGAAGTGCATTTCATCAGTGCCGTTACCGAGAACATGATCAGCGGTCACGCCATGCACCCCGGCGATATTCTCACTGCTTCTAACGGCAAGACGATCGAAGTCAACAACACCGATGCCGAAGGTCGCCTAACGCTAGCAGACGCGCTGGTGTACACCGAGAATCTAGAACTGGATGCGATCGTTGATCTGGCAACCCTGACCGGAGCCTGTGTGATTGCTCTAGGCGATGACATTGCCGGAATGTGGACAGCCGATGAGTCGCTCGCCAATCAGCTTGCCCAGGCGGGCGAAACCGCAGGCGAAAAATTCTGGCGGATGCCGATGGAAGAAAAATATTTCGACGGGCTGAAGTCAGGCGTTGCCGACATGAAAAATACCGGACCCCGACCGGGCGGCGCAATTACCGCAGCACTCTTCCTAAAGCAGTTTGTCAAAGAAACCCCTTGGGCGCACCTGGACATCGCTGGACCTGTCTGGGCAGACAAAGAAAACGGCTGCAATAATGCTGGAGCGACAGGATTTCCGGTGCGGACGCTGGTGAGTTGGGTGTTGAGTTAGGGTGAGGGGATGAGGAGGTGCGAATTTTCAATTGTTCAATTGTGTTCAATTGATAGATAAAGCGGTGAAGGGGGCGATCGACGAGGTTCAAGAACTCAGCGTAATGTCTGATCAACAACCTTCCGATTCCCCATTTTCCCACCTTCCCATCTCTCATCTCCCATCTCACCGAGTTTTCTTTGAACCACTGCTTAAGTATCTTTGCATCAGGAAGGATTACGGGTATCGAACTTATCTTTTAGCAATCGCGAATGTCAGTGGGGTTCCAGAAGTTTATTCTTGGCTGGAGTACTGTTTAATTTTCTGAAATTCATAGGCTCCCATCACTGCGCCCCACAGTGCCTGTCCTGTGGTTGAATCAACGCCCCGATCGAGACTCAAAAAGCGATCGACACTGACTTCAAACCCTAATACGACCTGACGAGTTTCGCCGTTGTACTGAAAGCAGCATTTTGTGTCCGGTTCTGGGCTAGCTGTAAAGCAGTCATTCTGAAACTGAATGCTGAGGCAACAGCCAGGAAGGAGCTCCAGATCCTCTAAAGTAATTCGCTTCAAAAGTTCAGGATTTAATCCTGCGCCGCGCACGCGATCGGGCTGACGAAAGCCAAAATACTGCGCCTGAAACTGGGCGGGCTGCTCGGTCGGTTTCAGCACCCACACCCGCTGCCGGTAGGGATTGTTGAGATACAGTGCGTTTGCCTGCTCTGCAAAAAGGGTGGGATGTCCGTCAATGGCGATCGGAAAAGGGCGATGCCACAGCCGCAGATGCACAAACCAGATTGGCTGATTGAAGGCTTGAGCCTGATTGTCGAATTCTCCTGTCAACCACTGGGTCAGCGTCGCTAAGGTAGACATAAAAAAGGCAATAAGAATTCTCTGTTTTGAGTGCTCTGTTTATGATTGTGTAGCAAAATAAACATTCTGGCAGCCATTGGACAGGGTAATTCGATCAGACGAGACGGTGAATACAATCGGGAATGCCAATGTCAGCGTGAAGTTGATGCAGGAAGGACGATCGCACTAAGGACTAAACGACATATTAAACGCCTCGATCGATGGCAGAATGAGGGCTGACGCACGATTGAGATGAATTATTTAACGGAGAACAAATATGTGGCGGGTAATCATTCAGTGTTCTGCGGCAAGCTGGCGTGACCATGGCACTGAGTTTAAGACGATCGCCGAGCAGTATCCAACAACACTACTGGCTTCTAAGAAAATGAAAGATGATGAGCGGCGAATTATGGAATATCAGCTTGAGAACGTCAATGATGTCGAAGAATTTATCGAAGCCTGCATGACGCTGGACGGATTCACGGCAACCTTTGAGGCTCTTTAACTTCCAACCCTGATTCAACCTTCAACACGGATGGGGTTCGATGCTCTGTCACCAAAGTAAGACTGCTCCAGCCGCCCTGCGCGTCGTAGCTGCGAATCATGCGCTGTCTCAAATTTGGCTCAATTAGCCAGCCTGCCTCTAGCAAGAAGGGCTTATCTCTGGGAACCGTGAGGGGCGTATTAGAAGAAGCTCCATCCGGCAGCAGCAAAACCTGAATCGGAAAGCTTCCCTGGTCAAACAGCAACCGTGAACCCTGAATCGCTGCGCTGGAGGCAATTTCAATTTGGGGCAGGGTCAATTTTTGGTGCAGTCTTTCCGCTTCTCGCCAGATCGAGAGATGCGTTGGATAGTGATCGGGGCTACGCCAGTCCGGGTAAAGGGTAACGGCTTCGCCCTGCCAATTGCCCAGTAAAGCGTCAACCGTCAGCAGCGGACGATGACCGGGGGAAGTGTTCTGCCGATGTTCGCGAATCAGCGTCAGCCTAGAAAGCCGACTGTCCTGGTCAAAAAGCTGCACCAGCCGTAACCGTCGATCGCCCAAAATGAAGCCTAACTCCGCTCCAAATTCTGCAAAAGGACCAAACTGAAGCGACCCCTGTGAAAAGGCTCCGTCTTCAAAAAACAGTGTACTGCGGTTCAACGAAGAGTATTCCAGGACTTTGTTTTGCTGAAGTGTTCCGTCTGCATTAAAGTGCTGAATCGTTTGGCGAACGGTTTGATTGTTGTTGATTCCATCTAGCGTAATGATCGATCGCACATCTTCTTGTACGCTACCATCCGTCTGAAGACGGGTAAATGATCCTTCCCAAACGCCCAGATTCAGCAATAATCTATCCCATTGAGAAGTTGCGTTTAGATGTGACATTTTTTAATAATCTCTAAGAACGTTAGGAAGAGATTTTTGTGAAAGGAGAGTAATTGATTAGAATGGTTTATGTTGACTCCTATGTTGACAGCCCGTACTTCCTAAAATTATGGTCTCAATTATGGTCTTCGATGTGAAGCAGTTTATTGAAGGAGGTACTGGTTCCGTAGTCTCTTTATTAAATTTTACAAAATTCGCTTAACAAGCTTAATTCTGTTTTTGTCCTGATTCCATCTGCGTGAGTTCCTAGCGCTCATCTACCGCAGCATTCACTGTTTGATTCATGAATTTGTTTTCCTGGTTGTGGATTGTTTCCTGGATTGGTAGTTGTTTATTTACACAGGCTCTATTGAGAGCAGCTCATGCCTCTCCCCCAGTGCCTCATGCATCGGTTTCAAGTCAATATAGCTCCCCGTTGGTTGCCGTTCTATTACAGGCTCCGTCTACGGTGAAGTCTCCACTGGTAAAGCCTCCGCTGGTAAGGTTTCCGGTGAAGGAATTAATGTTGCACAGCAGTTCTTCTGATAGGGCAATTGATTCGCTCTTTTCCCAGTCAGCCCTACCTCACTCCACTGCTCTATCAAGTTCCTTTCTATCAAGTTCCTTTGCTTCGGCTGCTTCGGCAGAAGGCGTCACAAAAATCACGGCTGCTTTTGCGTTGCCTGAGCTGAGCAATTCAGTTGCCCAACTCCCCTTTGATCTGCTTCAGACTCATCCCGTCACTGCGCCCACTTATCCTGCTAACAGCACCGTATCCCATCGCCTGCTGCAACTCGTGAACCACCTCTCGCGCTGGACAAAGGGTATTAGCGAAGCACTACGCCTGGTTCCCCTGGTGACTGTGGTGCAAATCAATCCGCCGCCTCTAGAGGTCGATCGCTGGAATGTGCTGGGATTGGACGATTTGGGTGTTCCTCCTGCTGAGGCTGCCGATTTTCCCCAACCGTCTTGTTTGGGCGAAGCAACAGAAACCTTTCCATCCACCCTGACTTCGCTGTTTCAGGTGCAGGTGCGCGGCAAGCCGATCGCCGAATTTCCCACGCAGCAGCAAGCAGAACAATGGGCTGAACGCCTGCAACGGGTCATTCAGATGGACAACTTTGACCCACAAACGCTAAAACCTGTCCTGCTCGACGGCACACCGGGCGGTAAAGCAGGTGAAGTGCCGATCTTCTGGGTTGAACCCGAACTAGCGTTGCAGCTCGATCGCAGTGCTGAGCTATTAGCCATCACCTGGATTAACAATCTGAGAACGGCACTCAATGTTCCCGCCCTGAGCCTGGTCGAGTCTCAGAAACAAATGCACGATCTGGTGGTCACCGACGATCGCCTGGAAGGAACCGCGTCCTGGTATGGTCCCTATTTTCACGGTCGGTTAACTGCTACAGGCGAAACCTTTGACCAGACTGAGCTGACTGCCGCCCACCCGTCGCTGCCTTTTGATACTTACTTGAAGGTAACAAACCTGGAAACGAGCAAAGCGGTGATTGTACGCATTAACGATCGCGGTCCCTACTTTGAAGATCGATCGCTAGATCTGTCTCGTGAAGCGGCGCGCTGCCTCAACAGCGAAATTTCTGGCGTGGTTTCCTACGAGGCAATCATTATGAAGCGTTCTTCTGGGGCGTTTGATGCAGCTTCTGTCGAGGAAGTTCCGACTGACAGCCCGACTGATGCAACGGATCAAATCGCAGCGAACGACTCTTCTCAAACCGCAGCCAGCCCAGAGGAACAACTGCAACCCGTAGATTCCTCTAGCAGCGCAGAAACCCCGGCATCTTCAGAGACAGCAAACCCCTGACAACAAGCTGTGCTCCTATAAGCGTTGCAGCAGGCTCATCCCGTGCGTATCTGTACCGCAGCTATTCAGGAGTCCACATGCTTGTCCCAGAGCTTGCACCTCTGATGTTTGGCGGGGGCTGGACTGCCAGGGAGAAGGATTTTCATAAGCATAAAAGGTTTCAATCCCATCAATTCCCGCCTGTGCGGCTGCCGGAATCAGCTCTTTGGGCGATCGCCGATAGCGGGCAGGATGGGCCAAAACTGCCAAACCTGCTGCCCGGTGCAGTGCTTCAATCACCTGTTCTGCCTGATACCCTTCTCCCCCAACCGTTGCGCGATTCAGGTAGGGGGCGATCGCCGGATGCTGCGGGTCAAAGGCATAGCCCAGAATATGAACTTCCACATCCAGCAGTCCGGCGTTAATCTCTACCCCAGTCCAGAGCCGAGGCATCGCCGCTTCCGAGTCAGTAGTGCGCCGCTGATCCAGCCATCGCTGCGCGACCTGATAGCCGCCAACGCTGTGATGATCCGTAATCGCCAGTCCTTGCAGCCCAATCTCGATCGCCTGCGCAATCACTTGCTGAGGCTGAAGCCGCCCATCTGAGTGAACGGTATGCATGTGAAAATTATAGGATCGGGGACAGCTTGTTACAGTCAACGATTGAAACACTGTCCGTAGCGCGTCTCTATCCTGTGCTGAAACACTCGAACTTAATGCCAGGTCGATCGCCATAGTTTTTTCCACGATCTATCTTCACGATCGTTTACGTCCGCTTTCTACTATAGCGAACCCCCCGATCGTTATGTCTAACCCCGCACTGTTCAAGCCGATTGCGACTCAAGCAGACCCATCTCCCTATCCCCTCATCCCCCTCACTCACCCATCCACCCTTATTCCCGAATTAACAACGCCACCGCATAAGCCGCAATCCCCTCTTCCCGCCCGATCGGTCCTAGTTTCTCATTCGTCGTGGCTTTAATGCTGATACAGCCGGGGTCAAGCTGGAGCACAGTTGCCAACCGATCGCGCATCGCGGGAATGTGGGGTTTAATCTTCGGACGTTCTGCCACAATCACCGAATCCAGATTATTAATGCGCCAGCCGCGTGACTGAATTAGCTCATTCACTTTTTGCAGCAGTATCAGGCTATCTGCGCCTTTCCACTGTGGATCGGTCGGCGGGAAATAGTGCCCGATGTCCCCTAAGTTCAGAGAACCGAGGAGCGCGTCCATAAGCGCATGGGTTAGCACGTCAGCATCGCTATGACCGAGTAGCCCTAAATGATGGGGAATGTGAACACCGCCCAGGATCAAAGGACGATCGCTCACAAGCTGGTGAATATCGTAGCCGTTGCCTATTCTGAGATTCATGAATCGATTGAGACGTGCCCGAAACTACTTATAGCAATTGGCATCATAGCAATTGGCATTGCGATCCATCGCTGGCGATTGGGCGGCTATTGGGTCTGCGCGGCTTTGTCCAGCGCAATCTGACTGTTTTGCCGATACTGTTCAACGCGATTTTGAGCCGTGGCATAGCGCGAATCCGTTGAGGCAACCTGAGCCATTAAATCGGACGCTTTTTGCCAGCGACTCGCCACTTCTAACCATTCTGCCGAAGTTTGAGTAGTCCGGCTAGAAGCAGCCGTTTGCTCAGCCAGCCGGACTGCTTCCGCAAAAGGGTCGGATGAGGCTGAGTTAGCCACCGATGGGCTGGCAGGAGCCGAGGGTGAGGAAGTCGAGATCGAAGTAGAGCCTGCCGCAGCCGGACTTGCCGAACTAGTTTGGGCTGACGAAGCAGGGGACGACGCACTGACCGCACGATCGAGCACAAGACGCTCGTACAGAAGCCAGCCAATAACCAGCACGCCCAGGCTAAGCACAGCTCCACCCAGCAACCCACGCCAGAACTGCTGCTTTTCTCGTGAGAGGCGGCTGACCGAAGCTTTTGGTAATGTGGGTTTCGACGGGTCGGGCTGATTGTCCTGCCAGTCTCGCGCAACTCGCTGGAAGAAGTTGGGTTTCTTCAGGGTAATTTCTTCTGCCCACAGCACTTGTTTATTGCGATCGCGGCTGATTTCCTCCAGCCAGAGCAACTGCTGTTCCCGCACAATTCGGCTATTGATATTAACCCGACGAATGTGCTTCGGTTGAATAGACTCTAAAATCTGCTGCACCTGGGGAACCAGAATTGACTGCTCAAGCTGCTCTGGCTTTGCCGCCTCACACAAAAGCTGCAAAACCCCTTGAGCTAGAACGGCTCTAGTTCTCACTCCAGAACTGGCTAACTTCTCGTTCAGAATCTGAATGATTGCGGAGACGCTGCCTTGGCGTGCTTGTCTTGCAATGTCATCCATCGTATTTTCTACCGTAATAAATGGAGATTGAATCTGGGCAATTAATTCGGGCGATTAACTTGGGCAAATCAATTGCTCAAGAAACGTGAATCCATTGCAATCCTGCTCGATTCCGATTGATTTCGACTCACACTGACCAACCCTAGCGACTGAGAACTCTCCTGATTCGATCGGAAATCTTGCTGTGCAATTCTACCGAATTTTGTCGCCTTCTCATGCAAACCGCTCATCAAATTCACTAAATTAATTTTCCTCCATCAATCTATAAGGGAAAAATCAATAAAAAAATCAATTGAATGGAGATGCTCTAAACAGGGTTGGACGCTAGATGGTGATGGTCATTAAAGCGGCGAATTTGCCATAAATCCGTGTTAAAGCGGTTTTGGTCGGTGCGATGCCAGCGCGATCGATCGATCCAAAATTCAAACAGTGCGGTATTGCGGGGATGCAGTCTCCAGGAGCGATCGCAGCCCAGAAGTTCGGCTATCAAGTGCTGCATAATCCAGCTATGGGTAACGATCCAGATTTGTTCTCCGTCCTGGTGGCGATCGAGCAGTCGCAGCATAAACGCACGGGAACGACTGCGAGCGGCTTCGAGCGATTCTGCACCAGGGATTTGAATCCAGTCGGTCGAGTTTTCAAGCTGTTCACAAAGCTCAGGATATTTGGCTTTGGCTTCTGCCCAGGTTAAGCCCTGAAAAATACCGTTTTGAAATTCGCGCAGTTCGTCGGCATATTCCACGGGAATCGATTGCGTGGTTGAGAGAGCGATTCCAGGCTCGATTGGATCGAGTAGATCATCAACCAGATCGCTCACCACCGCAGGCAGCGGCTCAGCCAGAAACCGCGACAGTAAGATTTCGGTCGTCTGTACGGCGCGTTTTTGAGGGCTGCTGTAGACCCAAGAGGGCTTCCAGGCTTCGTTTAGGAGTCGATGCGCTAGCTTTTCTGCCTGTCGTTTGCCTTCTGCCGAAAGCTCAAATTCGCCGTGCCCCTGCATGCGTTTTTGTTGATTGCCCACCGACTGAGCATGACGGATAAACAGCAGCTTGAGCGGCTTCATGGCCTGATTCCTCAATTTTTTTCTGAGGATACCTCAATTTTGCTGACTTGCTGGCGGCGGTCAGGATTTTCAAATGGATGCTTCGAATATATGATAAGCTGACTAAGTTTTGTGACAGAATGCCCGTCCTGAAGGACGACTGGCGTTTGCTTGTTTTTGCCGCCTGATTTTTGTCACAATATACGCTAATTCAGGATTGCCTGCTCAAATTTTTGTGGGGCAAGCTGATTCCTGCTACTTGTTTTTCCCTTCTTCTAACAATTGCATGACCCTATCGACTAACCCGCCTGAACAAATCTCGTCTATTCCGATCGATGCAAAGCAGCTTCCCCTCAAGGACAATCCTTTGCGTCTGAAGCACATCCTCAAAACTCTGCCCAGGGAGTGCTTTCAAAAAGATATGCGGCAAGCGTGGTCTGCTCTTGGATTTAACGTGTTAATGGTGGGTTTGGGCTACTGGGGGTTGAGTGTCGCTCCCTGGTTTTTGCTGCCTGTACTGTGGGTATTTACTGGGACTGCCCTCACTGGGTTCTTTGTTCTGGCGCATGACTGCGGACATCGATCGTTTGCAAAGCAGCGTTGGTTAAATGATTTGGTGGGACACACCCTGATGCTGCCGCTGATTTATCCTTTTCATGCCTGGCGGATTCTGCACAACCACCACCACAAGTACACCAACAAAATGGACGTGGACAATGCGTGGCAACCTTTTCGTCCAGAGGTTTACACCCAGTTTGACTTTGCGCTGCAGTGGATCTATCGTCGGGTACGTGGTCGTTTCTGGTGGCTTGGGTCGATCGGCCACTGGGGTAAGCTGCATTTTGATTGGCGGCAATTTCAGGGTAAAGCCAGAGAACAAGCCAAATTTTCGGTGCTGGTGGTGATTGGGTTTGCGGCGATTGCATTTCCCGTGCTGTTTGTGACAACGGGCTTCTGGGGCGTCGTGAAGTTCTGGCTAATGCCCTGGCTGGTGTATCACTTCTGGATGAGCACCTTTACGCTAGTTCACCACACAATGCCCGACATTGCCTTCCAGGAGCCGGATCAGTGGCACGAGGCACTGGCTCAGCTTTCGGGTACGGTTCACTGCGAGTATGCTTTCTGGGTGGAATGGCTCTGCCATCACATTAATGTGCATGTGCCGCACCATCTCTCAACAGCGATTCCGTCCTACCGTTTGCGAATGGCACACGAGAGCCTGCGGAAAAACTGGGGCAGCTATCTCTACGAAACCGAGTTTTCCTGGGCACTGATGCAAGAAATTACCGATCGCTGCCATCTCTACAGCGCTGATCAGGGCTATCAGTCATTTCAGGACTATCACAGCCGCTAGATTTAAGGCGATCGAATTGGTGGCTTAAAAAGTCATATAGCCTTTCCAGGAGGATGGATAACCATCCTCTTTTTTTTGGCTTTGTTGGCTTGATTGGCTTGATTGGCTTGATTAGCTAAGTTAGCTCTGCTCCGAAGCAGTCTTATTTGAATGAGGAGATTGCTTGCGATCCGTTAAACTGCGACCGTACAGCCCTCCCACAATTGCTAGAAACAGGATATAACCGATCGCCTGCGCTAGATAGAGCGTTTGCGTATAGCCAAAGAGTGCCTTCAGCAGAATTCCCGGAAACTGACGATCGGGCAGAATGCTACTCAAATCCCATACAAGCGGACCCAGCAGACAGGATGACCCCTGACCAATACACCAGTTTGTATCAGGATTGATTTGCGCCAGCAGTCCGATTGCCCGATCAAAATGGCGCAGCGCAGACACGACTAAGCCCGAAACGATCAGCAACAGCAGCACCCCCATGGTTTGAAAGAATTGCCGCAGGTTAATCTTGACACCCAGCCGAAATAGCAAAACGCCGATCACCGTTGCGCCTGCTAGCCCTGCCACGGCTCCGACTACCGGAAGCCAGCCCTGCTGAAATTTTGCCGCGATAAACAGAACCGTCTCGAAGCCTTCGCGCAGTACGGCGATCGCAATCAGTCCAAACACGCCCCAGCCTGTACCAGTTTCGCCGTTTTCGCTTTTGCCAAGCGCAGAAGTAATTGCGCCTTCCACCTCGGACTTCAAGGCTTTTGCCTGCTGGGTCATCCAGATCAGCATCCAGCTTAATAAGCCGATTGCCAGTAAACTAAATCCGGTTTCCAGTAGTTCTTTAGTGAGTTTGGCGCTGGGCTGATTTGCCGTTTCAAGTGCCGCCAAGACGCTGCTCAAGACAATGCCGATCGCCACGCTCGCCGCAACGCCAGCCCCAATTCCCGCATAGACCCAGCGATTCAGGCGAGACTGCCCTGCTTTGCTGAGATACGCCAGCACAATGCCCACGACAAGAGCCGCTTCAACGCCCTCGCGGAGCGTTACCACAAACGTCGGCAGAGCCGCACTCCAATCCATCATGCGTTTTCCTGAGAGCGATGAGAGAAAAGTTCTACCCTTTTAGCGTAAAGGTTCCAGCGCGAAATTCAAGGGAGCGAACCTGCGCACCCCTCATCAACCCATCGACCCCTCCCCTCATTCCCGGCTTTGACTAATCGCCTCTGACAAATAATCTGCCGCCGCTTCGACCATCGCGATCGCATTTTCATACACCATCCGAGTAGGCCCTAGCATTCCGACGCTGCCGACAGGAATGGAGTTGCGCTGGTAGGTAGCAGATACTAACGCACAGGAGCGCATCGGCTCCAGCGGATTTTCTGCCCCAATTCGTACCGAGACTCGCTTACCCGTTCCTTCCGAGTCTGCCGACTCAAAAATGAGCGACCAGAGCTGATCCTGCTCAGATTCCAGCAAATGCACGATCGGCTGAACCTGCTGAAGCTCAGAAAATTCGGGCTGTCGCTTCAGGACTTCGGCAACACCGTTGATCAAAATCTGCGTAGAGAGGGAGAGGCGACGACGCTGATTCAGCTCCAGCAGCGAGGTTTGCAGCAGGGTGGCGTAGCGATCGAACTCGCGCCCCAGTTCTGTCCAGTCTAGCGTGGCGATTTCGCTCAGCGTTCTCCCCCGCAGTTCGCTGTTGAGGAAGTTGGAGAGAATTTGCAGCTCTCGGTCGAGGCGATCGCTGTCGGTCTTTTCATCCTCAGAAAGTGGCAGATCAACAAGGGTCGATTGGGTTTCGTAGGTGTCTAACACCACGATTAGCATCAGCCGCGCTGAATCAAGCTGAACCAACTGCAAATGCTTCAGCTGGGCTGTGCTGGATTGGGGCAACGTCACCAGGGCAATATAGCCGCTTAGCGTCGATAGGATCTGAGCAGCCCCCCGTAGCAGTGACTCCAGGCTCATTTCTTCCCAGTTCAACTGTTCAGTTAGCGTTTGGGCAACCTGACGAGCCAGTGTGTCCGAAGGCGTGACCAATTGATCCACATACAGCCGATAGCCCGAATCGGAGGGAATCCGCCCGGCAGAGGTGTGAGGCTGATACAGCAAGCCTGCTTTTTCTAAATAGCCCATCGCGTTTCGAATCGTCGCTGAGCTAACTCTGGGGTTAAATTCTTCTAACAGCGCTTCTGAGCCAACAGGCTTAGCAGTCGCAATGTAGTAGCGAACTGTTGCGCCAAACACCTGCTGCTGGCGCGAGTTGAGTTTCACAGGGAAGGACATAAGAGCAACGTCGGAGCAACCGATAGAATGAATGGGAATAGAATGAACGAAAACTGAAGACAGTCCAGAAATCGTCTAGAAATCGGGAAGTCAATTAATAGCGCGGAACCGATCGATCGACTCTCAGAGAATAGGCGTCGATGCCGCCCGTGACATTCTTTACTTGAGAAAAGCCCTGATGCTGCAACCACTGGCACATTTGCGCTGATCGAATTCCATGATGGCACAGCACGATCGTCTCTGTCTGTGGGTCAAACTGGCTGAAGATTTGCCCTGACCACTCGTTAAACTGGCTCAGCGGCAGGTTCAAAAAACCCTCCAGGGAGGAGAGTGCGACTTCTTCGGGCTCACGAACATCGATAAGCTGCGCTGAATCATCCTGTGACTTGAGCCGCTCTGCCAGTTGCTCAACTGTAATCGCATCAAAGGTTGGGTTAAATTGGGCTGTCATACTTTAATACTTCTTCAATACTTCAATTTCAATACTTCAAGGTAGTGAGCCGCTGTGAAAGTGGGGCATGAGTGAATTCCAGACTATTCCACTCATCTGGTAAAGGATCACTTAAGTGAATCCCCGACAAATCAAGCAAGATCTGCTCTTAAGCTAAGATTTGTTAAGAGGGTATTTTCAAAATCTTAAGTTCAAATTACCCGGAACCCTCGACTTCCGCAAGCCCACTCTGAACGAAAGGCAAGGGGCACATTATGCATAACCTGTCTCGTCAACCTGTTCCGCTGAGCTCCCGCTGACCTGCTTACCTCCTCACTTCCTCCCCCTCTAATCCTCCCCAGGGGGACATCAGCACGATCGCGGAATTCTCGCATCTTCTTTTTGAAAACTTCAAACAGCCAGTCGGTAAACTGCTGATGTGAATCGGGAAGATCCTGTCAACAATATCTTTCAGAGACGTCAGATGTGAAGGAGAGAGCCGATGACCGTCAGAGTTCCTGAAAGAAACAACGTTGCTGCCCGCTGGACTCAAGCAACTGCCATTACCTTTGCACTGTATCTAATAATGAGCCAGTCTCAATCCGCGTTCGATGCAGCACCAGAGTGGCGATCGACCTCAGGTCAGGCTGGGAGGGTTCAGCTAATCAGCGAGTTCCCGACGCTGCCGTTTCGGTAACGATCGCCAACCCAGCGTTTTCCTTCTGAGGATTGCCGCATTCTACGCCGCACTCTAGCAGAAGGTTACTGGCTCAGCGTTTGAATCTGTGTATTGAAGTAATCCACCTTATACCGAAGCTGCTGAGCCAACTGTAGCCCCTGCTGGAAGGCGACGAGTGCCTGGGGCTGGTTTCCCCGCTCCTTCAGCAATTGACCAATCTGATCGTAGGTATTCATCATACCCAGCGTGTTGTAGGACTGCTGCTCGACATCCAGCAAGAGTCGGTAGGCTGCCAGGGCTTCATCGAAGCGGTTTTGAGTGCGGTAAAGCGTAGCAAGTCGCTGAAGCGCATCGCTGGCATAGGCAAGCTGCTGTACCGATCGCGCTACGGCAAAAGCTTCCTGGTAGTTGGCGATCGCAGCATCAGTTTGTCCCAGGGCAGCAAATCCTTCACCCATTGCCAGTTTAAGTCCGGGAACAGGTTGCAGGTTACGCTGACTGCGATATAACTCAACGAGCTTCTGCTGGCTGGCAATTGCCTGGGTCGGCTGATTGTTTTCGGTGTAGATGCGTGCAAGTTGCTCAAGTGCCGTTGCTTGAGTGGTGCGATCGCCTTTTGCCTCAGCTACCTGACTAAGCTGCTCATAGGCGGCGGCTGCGCTGGGATACTCAAACCAGGACAAATGGAGATTGCCCAGGGCGGTGAGCAGTTGAATTTGGCGATTCACGTTCTGCTGCTGCTGTGCCTGGGTCAGCAGTTTAGTGTACAGTGCGACTGCCTGATCCTTTGCCCGGATGGTTTCATACGCTTCAGCAATGCGGAGGGGCAAATTAGGATTGCCTTCGGGTCTTGCCTCAATCTGCTGTTCGATTTGCTGAAGCCGCTCGGTGATTAGCCGCAGTTCCGTTACTTGACTCTGCCGCCAGGCGACTGCACCCACTCGGCTCAAAGCCGCTACTTCTTCTGGAATGCTGAGATATCGCCGCAACCGCAGTTCTCGATTAAAAATTTCAAACGCGCCCGGAATATTGCCTGCCTGAAGCTCGGCAAGTGCCTGATTTTGGAGTTCGACCAGAGCCGATCGCAGCACGTCTTTTTCCGGCGGGCTCAAGGGACGATCGACCGTCATGGCCGGCAGCAGCGGGTCGGGCTGAGGCTCCAGCGCATTCTCTGGAATGGCTGTTTCTGGGGCAGTTTCTGATTCTGGGGTGGTTGAGGCTGCGCCTTCTGGAACTGCATTTGGAGCTACATTCTCCGGGCTAGCAGGCGTGGAAGCAGGCGTTTGTGCCAGAGTGCTGAGGGGAAACGTCAGCAGCATTGCGAGTCCCAGCAAGCAAGCACGCCAGTTGCTCCGCAGGGGAAACTGTTGCGCATCGCCCATGAGTTTAATCAACCCGTTCATAAACCTCTCCTGTTATCCTGCCTGTTCATCTGCCGTCAATCAGTTGCCGACTGATCAGCCGACTGACCAACATGATGGTTGTCTTGCACGGTTTGTTTCTAACCAGCTTACTTAGCTTTCCTGACGCAAACCGGAACACCAGACCCTAGTTTACTCGCTGTCCGATGAGCAGATGGAGATCTGATGGTTGAGAATCTACTATTATTTATTATTATTAAGAGTATATTTTTTACTCGTAAGATGAAATTTGCAATCAATGCTGCGAATTTTCGTGCCCTGAGAATAGAGCAGGCGATGCGAAGCACTTTCCCCCGGGGTAGTCGGTAGAATCAGGACATCGCAGTTGATATGCAGTTGACATGAGGTTCAGTCAGGTTGCTCAATCAAGATTGAAATTTACGGGCAAGTTCTTTGTAAGGGTGAGTCAGGCGTGAAAGTTTTAGTCATTGGTAATGGCGGGCGCGAACACACGATCGCCTGGAAATTGCTCCAGTCCAAGCGGGTGCAGGAAGTGTTTTGCATTCCGGGGAATGGGGGCACGGCAAAGCTGGCAAGATGCCGAAATCTCGCGCTGTCGGTCACAGATTTTGAGGGCATTGGACGATTTGCCCTGGTCAACAACGTCGCGCTGGTGGTCGTCGGTCCAGAATTACCCTTGGCGGCGGGCGTCACTGACTATTTGCAAGCGCAGGGGCTCACGGTGTTTGGTCCAGTGCAAGCGGGCGCACAAATCGAGGCAAGTAAGGCATGGGCAAAAGCCCTGATGCAAGAAGCTGAAATCCCCACTGCAAAAGCGGCAGTCTTTACCGAGGCGACAGCAGCGATCGATTATGTGAAGGCACAAGGTGCGCCGATCGTGGTCAAAGCAGACGGGCTGGCAGCCGGAAAAGGGGTCACGGTCGCAGATACGGTTGAAGCAGCAATCGAGGCAATCGAGGCGGCATTTAACGGACAGTTTGGCGCAGCCGGACAAACCGTTGTGATTGAGGAATGCCTCAGCGGGCAGGAAACCTCTGTGCTGGCGATTACCGATGGAATCACGATTCGCCCCTTGGTTCCCGCCCAGGATCACAAGCGCATCGGCGAGGGCGACACCGGAGCAAATACGGGCGGCATGGGGGCTTACGCACCTGCCCCGATCGTTACGCCTGCCCTAATGGAGCGGATTCAGCAGGAAATTCTGGAACCGACGATCGCTGCCTTGAGAAAGCGCGGCATTGACTACCGGGGCGTCCTCTATGCAGGACTGATGATCACGCCCGAAGGCAATCCCCAGGTGATCGAATTTAACTGTCGATTTGGCGACCCAGAAACTCAGGCAGTACTACCCCTGTTGGAAACGCCCCTGGAAACCGTTTTGCTGGCCTGCACTCAGCAAACCCTCGATCGGTTGCCGCCCCTAGAATGGCATGCCGGAGCATCGGTGTGTGTGGTCGTGGCGGCAGAGAATTACCCAGAAAGCTACCGCAAAGGAATGCCGATTCAAGGCATCGAGCAGGCGGAGGCGGCTGGGGCAATCGTCTTTCATGCAGGAACTAAGTTCAATCAGCAGGTCATTGCCGACGGCGGGCGAGTGCTGGGCGTAACGGCGATCGGCGAATCTTTGCAAGATGCAGCTGCGAAGGCTTATCAAGCGGTGGACTGCATTCAGTTTGAGGGTATGTATTACCGGCGCGATATTGGGCATCGTGCTCTGCAATAAGCAACTAGAAGGGCGAGCGATGCAGGTTTGACAAAACTTTGTAAAAATTAAGATGTGAGGAGTTAATCTAGGGATAATTCACCCAAAGTCATCTCCCAAATCTATCTCCTGAATCTATCTACAGTCTCTTGTGACAAGTTGAGCGACCCTTGCTGAAGCTGCTTTATCGAATTAAGGCAATCATCGATCGCTGGTGGTCTGAGTTCACGCTTCAGACTCGCCTGATGGCGGCTGCCACGCTGGTCGTATCGCTCATTATGAGTGGCTTAACCTTTTGGGCAGTGAACACTATTCAGCAAGATGCCCGCCTGAACGACACCCGTTTTGGTCGAGATTTGGGGCTACTGCTAGCGGCAAACGTCGCGCCCTTGGTGGGCGAAAATAACCGCACGGAGCTTGCCCGCTTTTCCCACCGCTTTTATAGCAGCACTTCCAGCGTTCGCTATATGCTGTACGCCGATGAGGATGGCAATATCTTTTTTGGCATTCCCTTCTCAGAGTCCGAGGTGCAAAATTCGCTGACGATTCGCCGCCGGATGCAGCTTCCCGAAAACTATGCAGCAAATCTAGATGCGCCGATGGTACGCCAGCATCTTACCCCTGCTGGAGAAGTCACTGATGTCTTTGTACCGCTCAATCACGACGGAAAGTATCTGGGCGTGTTGGCGATCGGCATCAATCCGAATCCCACGGTAGTTAACTCCTCGCACTTGACGCGGGATGTGACGATCGCTGTATTTGTCTCAATCTGGGTGATGGTAATCCTGGGAGCGGTCTTTAACGCGCTAACGATTACTAAGCCAATTAAAGAATTGCTGGTTGGCGTGAAAAACATTGCTGCCGGAAATTTTAAGCAACGAGTTGATTTGCCCCTGGGTGGCGAATTGGGGGAGCTGATCCTTAGCTTTAACGAAATGGCAGAGCGGCTTGAACGCTATGAAGAGCAAAATATCGAGGAGCTGACCGCCGAAAAAGCCAAGCTGGAAACCCTGGTTTCGACGATCGCGGATGGAGCCGTGCTGCTGGATACCAATATGCAGGTCATCCTGACTAATCCGACGGCTGAGCGGATTTTTAGCTGGGAAGATGCTCAGGACGTGCTGGGTCAAAACGTGCTGTACCACCTGCCGAATGCGGTTAGTGCCGAATTAACCCGTCCCCTATATCAGCTCGCTTCCGGGCAGCCTCCAGCGGAGATGCGGGATGGGGCAGAGTTTCGGATTACGATCCCGGAGCCAATCAACCGAACGGTGCGAATTTTGCTGACGACAGTGCTGGATCAGTATCGCGAAGCGGTGAAAGGCATTGCGATCACGGTGCAGGACATTACCCGCGAAGCCGAACTAAACGAGGCGAAAAGCCAGTTTATCAGTAACGTCTCCCACGAGCTGCGGACTCCTCTGTTCAACATCAAATCCTTTATTGAAACGCTGCACGAGTACGGTGATGATCTGAGCGAAGTCGAACGGCGCGAATTTCTCGACACCGCAAACCGGGAAACCGATCGCCTCACCCGCTTGGTCAACGATGTGCTGGATCTGTCTCGACTGGAATCCAACAAGCGATACAGCATGGAACCCGTGGAGATTGTGCAGCCGATTGAGCAAACGCTGCGAACCCATCGCCTCAATGCCAAAGACAAAGGTATCGAGCTGTGTCAGGACATTGAGCCAGATTTGCCGCCCGTTTTTGGTAACTACGATCTGCTGCTGCAAGTGTTTTCTAACCTGATGGGCAACGGTCTGAAGTTTACGCCCGCAGGCGGTAAGGTGATGATTCGCGCCTATCTCCTTCAGTCAAAGGACGAACAGCCCCCCAGCCATGTACGGGTTGAAATTTGCGATACGGGTATCGGCATCGACCCTGAAGATCAGGAAGCTATTTTCGATCGCTTTTTCCGCGTCGAGAACCGGGTGCATACGCTGGAAGGAACCGGACTGGGACTGTCGATCGTTCGCAATATTATCGAGAAGCACCATAGCCGAGTCTATCTGGTGAGCGAAGTGGGCGTGGGGACGACTTTCTGGTTTGATTTGGCAGTGTTTAAGGAAGGCGCAGCGCTCCCCCACGAGTTGACCCCCACCGAGCATCGGGTAAAAGAAGTTAAGACGGTCAGCATTGCTGCCAGTCCGGTTTCCAGCGACGCATAGCACATCGAGAGTTCCGTCCTGGGAGACTGGTGGCATCAAATTCACGCTGCTTCAATTTCCAGCTAGTAGCCCTGTACACCGGGAATCCAGCTTGTGCCTGCTAAAGGCAGCTTTGCCATTGCCGCCGCTTCGACCGTCAGTGCAACCAGATCTTCCCGCTCCAGGTGATGCACGTTTTGCTTGCCGCAGGCGCGGGCGATCGTCGTCAGTTCCATATTCAGCGTTTTCAGATAGTTTTTTAGCCGGTGCGCTCCGACTTCTGGCTCTAGCCGCTTCTCTAAAATCGGGTCTTGAGTCGTGACGCCAACCGGACATTTCCCGGTGTGACAGTGATGACAGTAGCCGGGAGCCGTGCCAAGTTCCAGATAATCGTCGATCGCCGGATGATGCTCTCCGTTCTGAATATAGCTTTCGCTGTTGCAGCCCAGAGCCATCAGCACCGCCTGACCGATCGACACGGCATCCGCGCCCATTGCCAGAGCCTTTGCCACATCTGCTCCAGTCCGAATGCCACCGGACACAATGAGCTGGACTTTGCCTTTCATGTCCATTTCTTCCAGTGCCTCAACCGCCTGCCGCAGAGCCGCCAGCGTGGGAATGCCAACGTGCTCAATAAACACCGTTTGGGTAGCAGCCGTGCCGCCCTGCATTCCATCCACAACGACGACATCTGCTCCGGCATGAACGGCGAGCTTGACATCGTTATAAGTGCGGGACGCTCCCACTTTGATATAAATCGGCTTTTCCCAGTCGGTTAGTTCGCGCAGTTCCTGAATTTTGATCGTCAGGTCATCGGGTCCGGTCCAGTCAGGATGACGACAAGCCGATCGCTGATCCACGCCTTCGGGTAACGTTCGCATTGCCGCGACCCGCGGATTAATTTTTTGACCCAACAGCATTCCGCCACCGCCCGGCTTTGCGCCCTGACCGATCACGACTTCGATCGCATCTGCCTTCCGCACATCGTCCGGATTAAAGCCATAGCGAGACGGAAGACACTGATACACCAGCGTTTTAGAAGACCGTCGCTCCTCCTGAGTCATGCCGCCGTCGCCCGTCGTGGTGGATGTGCCCATTTCGGTCGCGGCGCGTCCGAGGGCTTCTTTGACGTTGGCAGAGAGAGAACCAAAGCTCATTCCGGCGATCGTAATTGGAATGTCTAGTTCGATCGGTTTGCTGGCAAATCGTGTACCTAGAACAGTCTTGGTAATGCACTTTTCTCGATAGCCTTCCAACGGGTAGCGAGTCAGTGAGGCTCCCAGGAAAACCAGATCGTCAAAGTGGGGCAGGCTGCGTTTTGCGCCCAGTCCTCGAATTTCATAGAGTCCGTGGGCAGCGGCGTTCTGGATGTAGTGGAGCGTGCGGCGATCGTATCCGGCGGATTCTTCGCGATAGATGTTGGAGGTCATGGGGAGAGGGGAGGGGGGAGAGCTTTTGCGGTAATGGGTCTAAAAGGGAATTGAGATTTTTGTTGAAAATGGTTTGCCTTTCCGGTAAGGGTTATTGCCATTTTCTGGATGAGGGCGATCGATCAAAGCCTTAAAACGAAATACGATCGCTTGCTCTAGCTTGAGCAATTCTGAATTCGCATTAGTACTAGGCGTTGCTGAATCGGGATACGAACGGTGCAAATTTAGCTTCTGCATCGCCCCCTCAATCCCCCAATGCTGGAGGACTTTGAATTCTGGTTCCCCCCAAATTGGGGGGCTAGGGGGGCGTATCATACGCTTATTCAGCAACGCCTAGTATTCCTGGTTGGCGTCAGCATTCCAGTAATAGAGCTGGCGGGCGGAGGCGATCCGTTTGAAATCCTGGGGAGCGTGAGGGAGGTTGGCTTGGTCAAGGAGGGTTTGAACGATCGCATAGTCCTCCTCGGTCATGGGTTCAAACTGAGCATCTGCGCCCAACGATTTCACGGTTCCTCGGATATAAATGACGGCTTCGTAGAGCGAATCGCCCAGCGCGTCTCCGGCGTTGCCGCAAATTACCATTCTGCCTGCCTGCGCCATAAAGCCGGAAAAGCTGCCGACACTGCCGCCCACCACAATATCGGCTCCTTTCAAGGAAATGCCGCAGCGCAAGCCTGCATCGCCATCGATGACTAATAGCCCACCGTGGGCAGACGCACCTGCCGACACCGAAGCAAAACCCTTAACGTGAACCCTGCCAGACATCATGTTTTCGGCGACTCCGGTCCCAGCGTTACCGTAAAGGGTGACGATCGCCTGTTTATTCATGCCTGCCGTGTAGTAGCCCGTATGCCCGTGGATCTCGACTTCGATCACCGTATCGATGCCCACCGCTAGATTATGCGCTCCGTTGGGATTGACGATCGCCACTTTGTGTCCATTGGGCAATTCAGAATGGTGCAGGTAGGCGTTCACCGCTCGCACAGGAGTTTGGCTCAGATCAAAGGTGTGGGTTTCGGTTGGGGAAGCAATGATTACACTGTCCATACATACATCTCCTCTGGAGCGGGTTCGTAGAGGTTTGCCTGATTGACGTCAGGCAGATGGGCAAGCGATCGAAATTCAGAAGCGATCGCCACATAGTCATCGGTTTCGGCAACGATCGCAGGTTTGCAGGCAAAAGGATCGCGAACGAGGGCAAGTTTATCTGCGGTTCCCATCAGGAAGGTATAAAAGCCGTCCAGTTCCTCAAAGCCGTTTTGAATCGCCGTTTCCAGATCATCGCCTTCCTGCATCCGCCATTCCAGGAAACGGCAGGCAGCTTCGGTATCGTTGTCGGTCTCAAAGTGAATGCCACGTGGTTCTAATTTCCGCCGAATCTCGTTCGGGTTCGAGAGCGAGCCATTGTGAACCAGACAAAAATCTTCGCCTGCGGTGAACGGGTGAGCGTGTGCCGGAGTGACGGCAGATTCGGTTGCCATCCGCGTGTGTCCGACAGCATGAGACCCTTTGAGCGATCGAAATTCATATCGGTCAGACACGGCGATCGGTGTCCCGGTGTCTTTGTACAAATCGATTGTGCGTCCGGCAGACAGCAGGTGAAGCTGCGGATAAGCCGACTTCAGCCACGCTCTAACCGTCTGCGGCGACAGATCAGTCATGAGGACTGCCTGATTGCCATGAGGGTCGATCGTTGCCTTGCCCAGTTCGCTCAATGATTGGGGGAGAGCTGACCAGTCAATCGCCTGATTGCCCGCGTAGAGGCTGTATTTGCGATAGGGATCGGGCAGAGTAGCGGTGAATACTGCAAGTCCGGCGGAGTCAGGTCCGCGATCGCTCATGCCAACCAGCATGGGGACAAGCAGTTCGCCAAGGGAATCGCGCAGGGATGGGGTTTTGATCAGGAGTCCAACGATGCCGCACATAGGGGGATAAGGGGTGAAGGGGTGAGGGAGATGGGGTTAGAAGAATTCCAGGTAGCGATCGACTTCCCAATCGGAAACATGGCGGCAGTATTCGATCCATTCCATGCGTTTCAGATTGATAAATTCGGGGGCAAGTGGACCAAGGGCGGATTGGATTACAGCGTCGGATTCGAGAGCGTCGATCGCCTCGCTTAGAGATTGGGGCAGGGTGCCGATGCCTTTTTCTTCGAGCTGTTCGGGAGTGAGGTCGTAGAGGTTGCCGTTAAAGGGTTCACCGGGGTCAAGTTCGCGTTCGATGCCGTCTAGCCCGGCTGCGATCACGGCGGCGGTTGCCAGATAGGGGTTGCAGGAGCCATCTGCAAGGCGCAATTCGAGCCGTCCACCAGGAATACGCACCATGCTCGATCGGTTGTTGTCGCCGTAGCTGATGTAAGCGGGTGCCCAAGTTGCGCCACTGAGCGATCGTCCCACTACCAGTCGCTTATAGGAATTGATCGAAGGGGCACAGAGAGCAGTCAGGGCATGGGCATGGGTCAGCAGTCCGCCGAGGAAGTGGTATGCCAGTTTTGAGAGTCCCAGTTGGTGCGGGTCGCTGTGGTCTTCAAAAAGATTGGTGTTACCTTCGGCGAGCGAGCAGTGAATATGCATCCCTGTTCCGGTGCGGTTGGAGAAGGGCTTGGGCATAAAGGAGCAGATTAGCCCCATGTCGCGGGCAATCTCTGAGGCTGCCATCTTGAAGAAAATATAGCGATCGGCGGTGGTGAGGCAGTCGGTGTAGGTGTAGTTGATTTCAAACTGTCCGTTGGCGTCTTCATGATCGACCTGATAGATATCGAAACCAACCTGTTGCAGGTTATCCACCAGCTTCTCGATGTAGCCAATGCTGCGCGACAATCCTTTGTAGTCGTAGCAGGGCTTGTCGAGGGTGTCGGTGAAATCATAGGGGCGAAGGTTGCCGCGTCGGTCTTTTTTGAGCAGCATGAATTCGGGTTCGACTCCCGTGTTGAGCGTCCAGCCGTGCTGTGTGAGGCGATCGATCTGCTGCATTAGCACGTAGCGGGCATCGTAGGGGTAGGGTTTGCCTTTGACATGACCCACGCAAACAATTCGGGCGAATCCGGGCATCCAGGGAACCAGAGAAAGCGTGTTTAAATCACCAACTGCCAGATAATCTGGGCTGTTCGGTTCCATGCCCAGTCCCCAGACGGCAAATCCGGCAAATCCGGCTCCCGGATCAAGAATGTCTTCCAGATGGGAGGCAGGAACGGCTTTGGTTTTGGCAACACCGTGAATGTCTACGAACTGAGCGAGGATGAATTTGATTTGATGGGCTTCGAGAAACTGTTTGGCTTCGGTAAGGTTCATGGGTTCTGGGGAAGGTAGAAATTGTTGGAGGAATGGCAGCGGTGCGACATCGTCCCCTCGATTCCCCAAGGTTCGGGGATCTTGAGCAGTTCAACCTTTTTTATGCAAAAGAACTGCTTGCATCGGCTCAGTTTCGCCCAAAGCTGGGGGGTTAGAGGGACGGTTCGGCGAATTATCGTAACTTCTTCGATTTTTAGTGAGAGAACTGTTTGCGTCGCTACCTAATTCCGCAGCAATTTCATTCAGAGTTTGCCAAACATAGTGGCGGTAAGTTGTGTCGCACCACAAACGGTATTGGGGAATTGGAGCCTCTTCGATCGCCACAATCACGGATACGCCGATCGCCGAGGTCAGCACAATAGGACGATCGCTAGAATTAAACGATCGAAAACTGACGTTGCAGATTTGAGCAAATAGATCGTGAACCGCTTTACCTGAAAGAACGATCGCCAGATCTTGCCGCAAGACGGGATAAACCTGCGGCGGCAGATTTGAATCAGCCCGAAGCCGATGCGAAGCACTTTTCCCTTCGGGGTAATCGCCAATCTCTCCATCGTCCTCGATTAGAAATTCTGTCAGTCCCAGTCGGGCGATGCGTCCACCGTTCGCCAAAGGGAGCCAGGAATTCGGGCGATCGGGAATTGGGAATTCGTGCGCTTCCAGCCATGCCGCCGCACCTGCTCCTTTTACGCCGAATCGGGGGAGCGCAGAGACATCAGCTAAATCGACTAAATCATCTGTTTCAGAAATCAAGGGGATGATTGCGGCAGGCTTTTGCTCAAGCTTTTGCTCAAGCTTTTGCTCAAACTCAAGATGGCTTGCCTCAGGCAGCGGCGATGCCGTTTTCTGGCGGGTGTTTGCTGGGTCATAAAACGGAGTTGGGGTCACGGTGGCAGTGATCAGGAAACCATCCGATCGCCTCACCGTAAATTGACTTCCCACTTGAGATAGCTCTGGTTTGACATACGCCAGCCCAATATGGCGAGCGAGTGAGGGACTGTAAGCAATGCTGGTAATCCGTCCGGCAATGTCGCCGTTGTGAATCACCAGATGGCATTCCTGAGGCGGCGTGCCACTAAACTCGTTGAGGGTAAAACCAATCAGGATTTGTTTGGGCGAGCGATCGGCATGAATCTGGAGGCTGCGCTGGCCAATGAAGAAGGGTTTGTCAGTTTTCACTGCCCAGTTGAGGTTCGCTTCATAGGGTGTGGTGAGTCCGTCCGTGTCCTGTCCGACGATCAGGTGTCCTTTTTCCAGCCGCAGCAGCCTTTGTGCTTCCACGCCGAAGGGTTGAAGGCTGTAGGGCTTACCTGCCCGGGTTAGGGCGTCCCAAAGGACGGGGGCATTTTCGGCAGGAACGTGGATTTCGTAGCCCCACTCGCCCACAAAACCGACGCGCATGAGGAGAGCTGGAATGCCTGCCACCGTTGCCGATTGCACTGCGAGATAGGGAAACGCCGCGCTCGACAAGTCCAGATCGGTAAGCTGGCTCAGCACAGCACGGGAAAGCGGACCCGCGAGATTCACTGCCGATTGCGCCCCGGTCAAATTGACTAAACCGCAGTCCATTCGCCACATCGTATTCAGGCGAGACAGCTCGCGATAAATTGAAGCGGCGTTAGAGGTCGTCGTTGTGAAATAGAAATGGTCTTCGCCCAGCCGGGCAATCACGCCATCGTCGATCACCACGCCCGACTCGTCCAGCATCAGCGCGTAGCGGGTCATCCCGACTTTCAGATTTGCATAGCGTCCGGTGTAAACGCGCTCTAGAAAAGCGGCTGCGTCCCGTCCGCGAATCTCCAGCTTGCCCAGCGTTCCCACGTCGATCAACCCAACGCGCTGCCGCACGGCGAGAACCT
This sequence comes from Cyanobacteria bacterium FACHB-502, assembly GCA_014695325.1. GTDB lineage: Bacteria > Cyanobacteriota > Cyanobacteriia > Elainellales > Elainellaceae > Leptolyngbya_A. The sequence continues at coordinate 118,741 of JACJNZ010000055.1, forward strand.
CGTCCTGGATGCAGGCTTCCCGGTTTTTGTTGGGCTGCTGATAGTATTCTGGTCTGCGCCACTGTCCGGCAGACATCCACTTGGCGTTGAGGGCAAGGTGGCGATCGTGCAGCAGTGTTCTTCGCTCTGGCGTGAATCCGCGTCCGGCGAGGTGCGACATCGGCACAGGATGAAAAAATGGTCGCGCCGTCGTGGTTCCGACCTGTCCTGGTGTTTTGCCGGTCAGCTTCGCCAGAATTCGCAGCGCATTCACATTAGAATGTTTGCCCTGACTTGGACCCATTCCCACGGTCGTAAACCGCTTCAATAATTCAATATTGTCAAATCCTTCCTGAATTGCATTCGGAAAATCTTTGTATTGCAGATCTTCATCGAAATCGACAAAGTTTTTACCCTGCGGGTGAGGCACGATCGCCCAGGGATGGGACGGTGATTCTGATTCTGCGGGGAGATTGATCGCCACCGATTCCCCACCGCTGAGAAAAGCAATCGCCGACCGTGCCGCCCGTTCTCCGTCGCTTCGTTTATTCTCCGGCTGATACACCCCATTGACCCGACCGCAAGCAAATACACCCGGCAGCAGCAAATCCGGCACAAACTGCTGAATTCGGTCGTCAAAACGCATCTTTGCCCCTGCCTGATAAAGCAAATTTGCCGCTCCCGCCCAACCCACACTCATGAGAATGCCATCACAGGCGATCGTCTGACGAGATTCAATTTGCGGCTGTCCGTTTCGCATCGGACAAATCACTGCCGCACAAACGCCATCGCCTTGAGGATTTGCTTTTGCCTCATAAATTGCCTGTCCGGGATAGATTGGAACGCCTCGCTCACGCACCGTCTGTACCACTGTCGAACTCGGAATATCCGATCGCAAATCTACGATCGCCCCGACTTCCATCCCATGCGCCAGCAAATCCAGAGCCGCCCGATAACCATCCTGATTTGCCGTAAAGACGATCGCCCGGTGCATTGGCTTAACCGCATAGCGATAAATAAGCCGCTGTGCCGCCGAAGCCATCATGACGCCTGGCAAATCGTTGTTGCGAAAGACCGCAGGCTGTTCATAAGCCCCGCTTGCCACGATGACTGACTTTGCCCGCATTTTCGTCATGCGTGTGCCGTCTACTAGGGGAATCCAGAAGTCGGCATAGTAGCCTGCTGCTACTGTACCGGTGTAGAGCCGGATGCGGGGATGGGCTGTGACTGACTGAATAAGGGATTGGGTTTCGGCGGCGATCGATCGATCATCCCCAAGCTGGTAGAGTCCTACGCCGCCCGGTTTCGCGTTCTCATCCACAATCACCACATCTGCGCCTGCTTCGGCTGCGGTGAGTGCAGCAGTGAGTCCAGAAATGCCTGCGCCAATTACAAGCAAATCGCAAAAGTCATATCGCTTCGGGGTGCGTATCCAGGGCGTTTTGAAATCGACTTGCCCCAGCCCAGTTGTGCGACGAATCAGGCGTTCCCAAAAGGGAAAAAGCTTTTTGTTGTTGAACGTTTTGTAATAAAACCCAACCGGCAAGAAGGGCGATAAAAAGTTGAGAAAGCTAGCGCGATCGTGCTCCACACCTCCGAACGTATTGACTGCTTGCAGCGACATTCCTGGCTCAATTGCCGTCACGTCTGCCCGCACATTCAGCTTCTCGCCGGACTGCATCAGGGTATTCACATCATGATTCGCCAGGCTGAGAATTCCGCGTGGGCGGTGATATTTAAAGCTGCGTCCCAACACCTTTTGACCCGAAGCCCATAGCGCAGCAGCGATCGTATCTCCTGCATATCCGGTCAATACTTTCCCTTCAAACGAAAACTGAATGATTGTATTGCGATCGATCCATTCCCCAGGAATTGGCGGTAGACGATAACTCATGACTCGCCTCCGTATAAATAGGTTTGTGTCACTTCGTCAGTTAATGTATTTCGCTCTGCAATAAACCAGGTGTTGCTGGGTGCGTGACACCACCATTCGCGTTTGATGCCCGGAACATTATTTCGATAAAAGATGTAGGCTGCCCAAGTTTGATCATCTACGGAGTTAGGGTCAGGCATTTCGCGATACTCGCCGCCATACACAAATTCGCTGATCGATCGCGTACCATTAATGGGACAGGTCATTAACTTCATCGCTGCTTTTCCTGTTATTTATTAATGGGCAACTGATGCCGCGCCTTTTTCACCAATCAATTCATACCGGGTAAATCGATCGATCGAAAAGTCTTGGATTAATTCGTGCGCTCGATCGTTCGCGACGGTGTATGCCATCGTTTTGCCGCAAACTGGAGTCGCCTTAAAGCCCCAGGTTCCCCAGCCTGCATCCAAGTAAAATCCGGCGATCGGCGTTTTGCCCATCATCGGAGCGAAATCAGGCGTCATGTCTGCCATGCCTGCCCACTGGCGCACAATTTTGGCGTGAGAGAGGAAGGGAAACAGATCAAGCATGTGAGCCGCTAATTCTTCGGTGAAATCCAGCGTCGATCGCGTTGAATGCAGCTCATAGGGGTCAAGCGACGCGCCCATCACCAGTTCGCCCCGCGCCGTTTGGCTGACATAAACGTGCAAATTGCCAGACACAATAATCGGGTCAAGCCAGGGCTTCATCGGTTCGCTCACCAGAGCTTGCAGCGGATGGACGTAGAGGGGCGATCGAATTCCCACCATTTGCAGCAAACGCGGCGTAAACCCAGCAACGGCACAGAGGACACGCGGCGTTTCGATCGTCCCTCGTGAAGTTTCGACTCCGGTAACGCGATCGGACTTCACCTGAATTCCCAATACTTCCGTTTGCTGATGAATTTCTACGCCGCGCTGATCTGCCCCTCGCCCATAGCCCCAGGCGACCGCATCGTGTCGAGCAATGCTTCCCGGCGCATGATACAGAGCACCCAAAATCGGCGCGTGACCGTTACAGGTCAGATCCATTTGCGGGCAGGCTTCCTGAATCTCATCAGGACTGACCAACTCACTGTTCACACCGATATGCTTATTGGTTTCCGCCCGCCAGCGCATTGTTCGCAAGGTGGCATCGGTATGCGCCAGGGTGAAATGTCCCCGCGTCGAGTAAAACAGATTCAAATCAAAATCCTGCGACAAATCCTGCCACAAGCGCACCGACTCATCGTAAAACTTCACTCCTTCCGGCGTGAGGTAGTTCGATCGAATAATCGTCGTATTTCGTCCCGTATTGCCGCCGCCCAAATAGCTTCTTTCCAGCACCGCCACATCGGTCATGCCATAGTCTCGTGCCAGATAGTAAGCGGCTGCTAAGCCATGTCCACCCCCGCCAATAATTACCGCGTCGTAGCTCGACTTCAGGCGATCGGGCTGGCGAAACATTCGCGGTTCTGGATGGTCTTTAGTAAGGGCAAAGCGCAGCAGATTAAGCGGCATAAAACGATAGATGCATGAATTTCAGGATGAACTTAAAAGAAATATCTTTTGAGGCGTGCTAAAGGGGATACATTGCCCTTTTCAAATCTCCTTTAACGAAATACAACAGTCTTATTTCCGTGAACCAGAACGCGATCCTCAACGTGATACCTTAGCCCACGCGCCAAAACGGTTTTTTCGATATCTCTGCCGTAGCGAATTAAATCTTCCACAGCATCCGAATGGTCAATCCGAATCACATCCTGCTCGATAATGGGTCCTGCATCGAGTTCAGATGTGACATAGTGACAGGTCGCACCAATTAATTTGACGCCGCGTTGATGCGCCTGGTGATAGGGTTTTGCGCCAATAAAAGACGGCAAAAAGGAATGATGGATATTAATAATTCGACCAGGATATCGATCGCACACCTCCGACGACAACACCTGCATATAGCGTGCCAGCACCATCACATCGCCATTCACCGACTCAAACAGGTGCATGATTTTGTCGTAGGCGATCGTCTTCGTTTCCGGTGTAACGGGCACATGATAGTAAGGAATACCGTGCCACTCGACCAGCCCGCGAAATATTTCGTGGTTAGAAATGACGCAGGGAATTTCAATGTCGAGTTCTCTGCTCTGCCAGCGGGCCAGCAAATCATAGAGACAGTGATCGGATTTGGATACTAGAATCACCACCCGCTTTTTCTGCGCCGAATCCGTTACCTGCCACTGCATTTTGAATTCATCGGCGATCGGCTGAAACTGCTCTCGCAACGCTTCGATTCCAAACGGCAGCGAATCAGCAAGAATTTCCTGCCGCATAAAAAATCGCTGAAAGTCCTGATCGGCGTGGTGTTGCGCCTCCACGATCCAGCCCTGATGACTGGCGATAAAGGAACTCACCGCCGCGACAATGCCAACGCGATCGGGACAGGACAAGCTAAGCGTATATCGGCGGGAAGAAGACACGAGACCAAATTCCCATTCGGAAACTTCGTTGAATATCATCCAGCATTGTTTCCTGTCTGTCAACATTGTTTCCTAGCATGATTCACCTGCTATGATTCATAGGGGCGCACCGCAGGAGAATTGCTGCATGGCAGAAACCGTTCCCTCACACATTTCCTCAGACGTTTCCTCGCAGAAGCTGGAGCATCCCGGACTGGAGCATTACCTGGGCAATACGATTCGTGACCTGCGCCAGCAACATGGGCTGACGATCGCAGAAATCGCCGATCGCGCCGGAATTTCTCGCGGAATGCTCTCTAAAATTGAAAATGCTCAAACTTCCACCAGCCTGGAAACTCTGGAGAAACTGGCAAATGCGCTGGGCGTTTCCCTGTCTACCCTGTTTCGCAAATACGACATTCCCGAAGGCGGAGCGCAGTTGGTCAAAAACGGTAAAGGCATGGAAGTCGTGCGGCGCGGCACCAAACGTGGACATACCTACCAGCTTCTCGCCTACGATCAGGGACCAACCAAGCGATTTGAACCCTTTCTGATCACAATGGATGATGCTTCCGAAGTCTTTCCCACCTTCGAGCATCCCGGCATCGAGTTTATTCACCTGCTCGAAGGCAAGCTGGAATACCGCCACGGACGACAAACTTACCTGCTCGAACCGGGCGACTCCCTCACCTTTAGAGGCGACATTCCCCACGGACCCGAAAAGCTGATCACCCTGCCAATTCGGTTCCTGACTATTATTTACTACGACAATTTTGCGATCGACGCTCGGGCAGAGTAAGGGATTGGCATACTACATTCGCTCAAGTTCTACCCAACTCCCAAATTCAAGTTGTAGCGAGTTGCGTTGCTGAAGGTATTCACTTCAAGGAAATAGGTTCCTGTTTGCAGCACTCTGGAAATTGTTGAGTTATCACTGCCGCTCGTCACCCATTCGCCGCTATCAATCAATCCATTATTGTTAGCATCAAAGTACAAAGTAACAGAAGCCGTTGCTGCTAGACCATCGATATTGACATTCAGAGTACGGGCTGTATTCAATTTGAATTTGTAGTAATCTAGCTCATCAAAAGCCCCAACGAAATCTTGTATCGTTTGATTTTCTAAAGGGGTACCCAGGTCGTATGCGATAGCGGCTCTATTGCCCGGATCGACAGGTAAATTACCAGGATTAGGTTTCGCTTCTACAATAAGATCATAGCGAGTTGCAGAACCAAAGCTATCTACTTCAAGATAATAAGTACCGGGTAGAACGGTTCTGGCAATAGTATCATTGTCGCTGCCGCTCTCCAATCTTTCGCCGCTGTCAATTAATCCGTTGTTATTAGCATCAAAGTGTAAATTTACAAAAGTAGTTCTCGATAAGCCATTGATATTCACATTAATGTCGTTAATTTGAGGCAATGTGAATTTGTAATAATCCGAAGAATCAAATGTACCTACAAAATCCCTCGCCGTAGCCGGAAAGGTTGAAAGATTGAATGCTGTACTCGCTGTATTGCCCGGATCAGTGGGAAGATTACTCGGATCAGGGGCAGCAGCGATCGATAGATTGTATTGGCTTGAAGAACCGAATAAGCTTTCTACTTGAAGATAATAAGTGCCGGGTAGAACAGTTCGGGCGATCGTATTCCCATCACTACCACTATCGAACTGCTCACCGTTATCAATTAAACCATTATTGTTAGCATCAAAATATAGACTGACCAAAGCAGGTGATGATACACCGTCAATATTCACATTAATATTGCTGATCTGTGACAGCGTGAATTTGTAATAGTCCAGTCGGTCGGAATTGCTAACAGATTCTGAGAGCCTCATGTCACCCGAGAGGATGCCTAGATTTCGAGCGATCGCAGTTGTTTCACCTGGTTCAGCAGGAACAGAAGAAGCACGAAGGCTGTAGCGCGTACTGCCTCGACGACCAGGAAGCCGTACCTGAATGTAATAGGTTCCAGCCTCTAGGGTCGTAATAATTTGCTCTGTCTGAAAACCTGTTTGATCTGAGACTCCGACCGAAACGCGCCTTCCATTGAGTAACTTAACGCGGGCGTCTGCCTGTAGATTATTCAGCGTTAGGTGAAAGTTGATTGGACTAGAAGCTTTAAATTTGTAGAAGTCAACTCGATCGCTGTGCCCCAACGCACCGCCAGTGGCTCGATTGAGCTGAAGATTACGCGCACCCTGAAATGTATCATCAGAACGACGACGCACCATAAATATCCTTCAATATCCTTTAAGATTCACAGGCTCTTATTTTTCCCTGCTTAACCAATCGATGAACAGCTTGTAGTGACTTGAGCAAGAGCGCAATTCCTCGAAAAGACCAAACGATCGATCGCTATATTCAATCGCTACCTTGAAATCGCACTGATTCCGTCACCTGCCTTTGTTAGGATAGTTGAGCTTATTTACCTTTCCGAATCTCTTTTTCTAAGCCCCCATGAGCGAAACCACCCTGCCTGCCCTGATTCAGCAAATGCTGCAACCGGAGTTTTATCCTCATGCAGTGCGATCGCCGATTCAGCTCATTCAAACCCACATTTCCTATGTGCTGCTGACTGGAGACTATGCCTACAAAGTCAAGAAGCCATTGAATTTTGGGTTTCTAGATTTTTCAACGCTGGAGAAGCGGCTGCATTTCTGCCAGGAAGAACTGCGGCTCAACCAGCGCGGCGCAGGGGCACTGTATCTAGAAGTTTTGCCGATCGCGCAAAATGGGGAACGGCTTGAGCTTGGCGGCAGCGGCGAGCCGATCGAGTATGCGGTGAAGATGCGGCAGTTTCCCCAAGACACTCTGTTGACGGAGCTGTACGATCGCGGCGAACTGGGCGAGGAACTGCTGATCGAGCTGGCAAAGACGATCGCCACCTTTCACCGAGAAACGGACACCAACGACTATATTCGCAGCTTTGGCAAAGTCGATCAGGTGCGGCAGGCATTTGACGAAAACTACGAGCAAACCGAACAGTATATCGGCGGACCCCAGACCCAGCAACAGTTTGACGACACTCGCGCCTATACTGATCGCTTTTTCGCTGAGCAGCAGGCGTTATTCGATCGGCGGATCGCGCAGGACAAAATTCGTGAATGTCACGGCGATTTGCATCTGCGAAATATTTGCCTCTGGCAAGACAAGCTGTGGCTATTTGACTGCATCGAGTTTAATGAGCCGTTTCGCTTTGTGGATGTCATGTACGACATTGCCTACATCGTGATGGACTTAGAAGCGCGGCAGCGACCCGATCTCAGCACGGTTTTTCTGAATGCCTACGCGGAGCAAACCGGAGACTGGGAAGGTTTAGAAGTGTTGCCAATTTATGTGAGCCGTCAAACCTACGTCCGGGCAAAGGTCATTTCCTTTATGCTGAATGATCCGGCAGTTCCGGCAGCAGAGAAAGACCAGGCAAAAGCCACTGCCTCGGACTATTACCGTCTCGCCTGGGAAGGGGCACAGCCCAAACAGGGAAGTTTGACTTTAATGTGTGGATTATCTGGCTCCGGCAAAACGACCACAGCAAGATTGCTCGCCAAGCGACTGTCCAATCAATCAGGTACGGTTCACATTCGATCGGACGCAGTCAGAAAACATCTGGGCGGCATTCCCCTCGATCAGCGCGGCGGGGATGACCTGTACACAAGCGAAATGACTCAGAAAACCTATGCCCGATTGCTGGAACTGGGAATTTCGCTGGCAGACCAGGGTTATGCTGTGATTCTGGATGCGAAATACGATCGCCAATCCCTCCGCCAGCAGGCGATCGATCAGGCAAAAGCACATCATCTGCCGCTGAAAATCATTTATTGCACTGCCCCGGTTGACGTGCTGCGCGATCGGCTGATTCACCGAACTGGAGACATCGCTGACGCCACGGCGGATCTGCTGCCCCAGCAATCAATGGAACCGTTTACTACAGCAGAGCAGGCGTATGTACGGGCAATTAATACCACACAGGATGTCGCTTCGCAGCTCAACCAGGATAATGAGTAAAGACCGAATTTTTCGTAGGATGTCTTAGGCAAAAGCGCATTCATGGAATTGATGCGTGACGATGTGCTAACACATTCTGCATAGTACGCACTTAGAGGCAAATCTGGAGGCTGACAATTCATGTACCGCTTCCCAACCGATGTCGGCATTCAGTTTGCTTTGCGCGTCTGGATTGTGTTCATTCTGGTGTTCTGGCTAGTGCGGTTTCGGGCAGAGCTGGCAATTTTGCTGGGCGCGCTGGCAGGGGTGATGGCAGGCATTCTGATGACTTATTGGAAAGCACAAAAGCTGCCTGACGCCCCGCCCCCTGCGGAACGCCCTGACCATCCTCTGTTTCGGGTGAGTGACCGAATTGCAAAACGGCTCAGGCGATCGACCGAGAAGAACAATCTCGAACAGCAATCGATTCGTAAGCCGCGCCGCCGTCGGTTGGGGAAGGCGCCTAACTGGAAGCGGTAGACTGTACTTCTACGGAAGGCTGGGAACTGCGGTTGAGCTGTCCATCTAGCTGCTGAAGTTCATAGAGCTTGACGCCGATCTGGTATTCGTACTGACTTAGCAAGCAGCCATAAACATATCCGGCTCGTCCATCCAGGAAACCCAGCCGCACCAGATAGAACCAGACAAACCGCAGAAGAGGCTTAAACGGCAGCCGTACCCAAATTTTCTTCAGAAACCGCTTGCGCTGAACTGCGTCTCCGGTCAAACTCGCGCCGATCGTTCCGCGATCGTCCATGCCGTTGAGCAGGTTGTAGTACACTCTGGCTTCCCAGTTGGAATAGCGATTGTGTCGCGCCAACCAGTGATAAACATCGCGAAAATCGATGTGCAGCATATCTTCTTTTAGATAGCCAACATTGCCGTTGAGAATCACGTGTTCATGCACTTCGTTGTCGCCTGTATTGGGAATGCCCTCGGTTTGCAGGGTTTCGTAGCGTCCCTTGGCATGACGAAACAGGCGCAGATTCCAATCAGGATATTTGCCGCCGTGCCGAATCCACGTCCCCAGGAAAAAGACGCGGCGATTCAGGTAATAGCCGTCATAATCTGGATTTTGAATTACTTCTGCAATTTCATCCCACAGTTCTGGCGTGATTCGCTCATCGCAGTCTACAATCAGCACCCATTCATGCTGAAACGGTACATTGTCGAGCGACCAGTTTTTCTTCTTAGGCGATCGTCCGTTGAAGTGAAACTGCACAACTTTTGCGCCATAGCGTTCGGCAATTTCCACGGTGCGATCGTCGCTCTGGGAATCAACCACAAAGACCTCCGCTGCCCGTGAAACGCTTTCCAGGCAGGCAGGAAGGTTGGCTTCTTCGTTTTTAGCGGGAATGAGGACGGAGATGGGGAGTGACATAAGCGTGAATGAGTAGAGGGGTGGATGGGGGGATGAGAAGATGCAGGGGTGGGGGTTAGGTATTCTTGGTTGCGTTTAGCATTCCCTCGATCGCCGCTTTTAGATAGCCCAGTTGACCGTAGGCGTATGTAAAGTTGTCAAATCGTTGGGCAGGGTCGTTCCAGTGCTGGAGCGATCGGTGGAGTCCGCGCAGCAATCGCTCTGTGCCTCTGGTCAGTTGGGGAAGTCCTGACCGTCCGGCAAGCTGTTCCCGATAGCATTCGCTGATGCCCTGCCACCAGCCCCGTCGCAAAAACCACTGCTGGCAAAGGCGTTCGGGCGCGACATGATGGGCAACGAGGGCATCGGGCAAATAGGCAACTTTCCAGCCTTGCGCGAGTGCTAGTTCGGTCATGTGCAGTTCTTCGTTCGACAGCAGATTTTTGCCGACTCGTCCCAGAGCGCGATCGAATCCGCCGACCTGCTCTAGAAAACTGCGACGAATCGAGTAGTTCAAGCCTCTGGGGGTTTGTCCTGGACGATCGATCCAGATGAGCTGATTGCCCAGATCGTATGCGCCCAAATTTTCGCTCAGCCCAGTTGATAACCATTGCGGCGGCGAAGCATCCTGCCAGAGCAGCGTCACTTTTCCTCCGGCGATCGCCAGTTTGTTCCACTGCTGGTAGGCATCCCAGAGGTTTTGCAGCCAGGCTGGACTGGCAATGGCATCGTCATCCAGGTAAGCCAGGATGGGGCTATGGGCAAGGTTTGCGCCTGTGTTACGGGCAACCGATAACCCTAAAGTTGGCTCGTAGCCGTAGCGCAAAAGCGGATTTTTCTGACGGGATTCGACGACTTCACGAGTGCGATCGGTTGAGGCATTATCAATGACCAGCACCTCATACGCCCCAGAGAAATTCTGATCTAACAAACTATCGATCGCTTTGCCGAGATAGTTTTCCCGGTTGTGTGTGCAAATAATGGCAGAGATCTGCGGATCGGGCATTGCGGTGTTGAATGGAACGATCGCTGTTAGAGTGCCCGAATTCGCATGGCGATCGATAGGGGAGAGTGGAGGGGGGTTTTTAGGGGCGGGTGATTTTTAGCATTTGGTTGCCGCCTTTTTGCAGTTCGTAGCTAACTTGCTGGATTTCACAGCGATAGCCCTGGGCGGTGAGGGTTTCCAGAACGGGCTGGAGGTGGGGAGAAGGGTGGAGCATCAGGGTCAGGAGGGGGAAGATTCTGACCTCGTGGCAGACGCGCAGCATTTCGGCGATCGATCGCAGGTGAAAGTCCGTATCAAACTGATCCGAGTAGAGAAAGAGGAAGTGGGAGCATAAGCCCAGCTCGTATTGTCCGTCTTCAGCATTCAGGCGGGGAAGTGCTCCGGGAGTATAGCGATGCTCCGCTTTGCCGGTCTCAAAATCGGCACAAAACCGCGCTGCAACCTGCAAGCGATGCTGCTTCAAATCATTGGGCGATCGATGATACGTCCAGACCCAATCCTTCGGGGTCGCTTTGATCTGGTCAATAATACCGTCTACGACGGCAAGGACGCGCTGCTGAATCTGTTCGGCAGAAAAGATATAAATCGGATCGATCGAGTGAATGTTGTAGCCCTTTGCAGTTCCTTCAGCATTAAAGCTGGCAGGTCCATCGCCAATGCCCAGCATGGACTTCTGTAAGTCTCGATCGCTCAAGTTAAATAAATGAATATACTCATCTAGCGATCGACCAAACGGAACGACCTGATCGAGCTCCATTGCCATAATCACTTACTGCTTATTGCTAAGGGTGAAGGCGCGGAAATACTTTGCCTGCTGCTCGATCCGGGAGGCAAGCCGATCGCAGACAAGATTGCACAGCTCAAAGATCAGGTCATCGGCAACGCTGTAATAGGCAGACGTGCCCTCGCTGCGGCGGTTCAGAATGCCCGCTTGTAGCATTACTTTTAGGTGCTTGGAGACGTTCGCCTGACTGGTTTCAGTAGCTTCGACCAGATCCTGAACGCACTTTTCGCCGTCGCGCAGCACATTGAGAATGCGGAGGCGCATCGGTTCGCTCAGAACACTGAAATAATCCGCGACCTGCTGAACCACCTCACTTGGTACAGATTCCGCCGTTTTCATGCTGTCTTACCCCGCAAGCTGTAATCCCGAAAGCTGTGGCTGCCCAAGCCTCGATCGCCTAAATTCTAGCACTTTACTCTTTTATGCCAATAGAGTAATCATCTTAGCGATCGGCGGGGGAAACCTCAAGCTTTGGCAGCATCCGCGAAGCGAATCTTCAAGTAATCTTCCTCCATTTTGGCTCCAGCAGGTTGCAGGGCAGCAAGTGCTTGGGGCAGAACAAGGTTGCGGCGATGGTTGCCGATGCGAATATTCAGTTCATCGCCCGTCTTGCTTAGCTCCACCTGATTTTTGGGGATACCTGGCAGGTACACTTCCAGGCTGTACTGGTTTTGCTCCTGCACGACCCGCAGCGTCGTTTCTTTGTAATAGACCTGTGCCGGGTCTTCGTTGGCATACAGCGTTTCCTTCAGGCGATCGAGTGCCGCCATACCGCACATTTCTTCTGAAAACAGAGGCACTTCCTTCACAGGCAAAGGCCGGAAGTTATCGTGAATCTCCTGGCGATACTGCTGCTGATTTTCTTTCCACCGCTGGAAGAAAGGGTCGGTCACCTGATCGGGAATGATCCGGTTTGCCACCACCATATCGGTCGCGACGTTGTACAGGCTCAGGTAGGCATGGGCACGCAGCGATTCTTTGATCACCATTTTTTCGGGGTTTGTCACCAGCCGCACCGAAGTTTTGGTGTTGTCGGTCAGGACTTTTTCCAGAGCTTCGATCTGCTCGTAAAACTCGTAGGGCGCGTCCATTACTTCTTTGTTGGGCAGCGAGAATCCGGCGATCGGGCGAAAGATAGGTTCCACAAGCGGACGCAGCGCAGCCGAAACCGCCTGAAGGGGCTTGTAAAATCGCCGCATATACCAGCCTGCTACTTCCGGGAGGCTCAAGAGCCGCAGTGCCGTGCCTGTGGGAGCCGAGTCGATGATCAATACATCAAATTCGCCTTCGTCATAGTGCCGCTTCATTCGCACCAGGCTAAAAATTTCGTCCATGCCGGGAAGGATCGCGAGTTCTTCTGCCGCGACACCTTCCAGTCCGCGTGCCTGCAACACTTGAGTAATGTATCGCTTTACTGCACCCCAGTTCCCTTCTAGCTCCATCAGCGCGTCTAGCTCTGCGCCCCAAAGATTCGGTCGCACTTCACGAGGGGCGTGTTCTAGCTCCAGATCAAAGCTGTCTGCCAGCGAGTGAGCGGGATCGGTGCTCAGCACCAGCGTTTTGTATCCCAATTCGGCACAGCGTAGCCCCGTTGCTGCGGCGACGGATGTTTTCCCTACGCCACCTTTTCCCGTCATTAGAATTACGCGCATTGAGGCTAACTCCTTCCTGAGAAACCGTTATACTCCTTTACCTAATGTATCGGGTTTTCCCATTGTTCGGAAGTTCGGGTTATGGACTCGATTTAGGAAAGTGCTGCTTGACGACATCCCAAACGGAGCAGTGCCAGTAGTCGCTATGGGCAACGATGAGTTCCCGATCGTTGAGTTGCAGTTCGCTCCAGCCATCGATCGCAATCCGGGGTTGCCACGGCAGCGGGGTGATCCAGCTTAGCGTCCAGTCGGTGCGAATCTGGTTACCGTGTCGCTGAATCTGGTGCAGGTCGAGCCGGGGCTGGCGAAACCAGGCTTGGATAAAACCAATCATCCGACGGTAGCGATCGCGCCCCTGAAACTGATTAAGCGGATCTTTAAAAAGAACATTTTCTGCGTAAATCTCATAGGTCTGGTTCGAGGGAAAGTTGCGATAGTCAGCCTGCAAAACTTCTAAGATGTCCATAGCAGTACTTATTAGAAAGGGGAGAGACTGGATCATTTTGCGGTGCAGAAGTCGCACTGCCTAAGCAAAAACTCACTCGTAAGAAAGCGTAGAATCAGACCGTAGGACTCTGTATTTTGGCGGTTGGTTTCACTTTTTGGATTCCGTTAGAGTTCAATTATTGCCTGGGAATGATAGGAAATGCAGCTTTGTTCTCGGCTTAAACGATCCCGGCTAGGGAATTCTGCTTATCGCGATCGATGTAAGCTGCTGTAAGACAATGCTTATAAAACTGCATCTTAAAATCGTCTGCTGACGTTACTGTTCTTTCACCTGCCATAACAACTGCTATGGAACCGACTCCTATCCTTTCCCACAAGCTTGTCGATCGCTGTCATGTGATCCTGCCTGACACGCCAAAACCGATCGGCGCAATCTACTACGATAGACAGTATTACGCTTATGTCAAATGTTTCCCGACCGTAGAAATTGCTCGCCGTAAAGCGGAACTCATGACCCAGCGCGGCAATACGGTGTTGCTCACTCGGATTCCCAAAGGGCTAGTGCTCTGGGTGCTAGAGCCGGATGCAAAGCCAGTTCCAAAGCCAGTTCCAAAGTCAGCGTCGAACCCAGTTCCAAAATTAGCTCCAAGGTCAGCTCCAAGGTCAGCTTCAAGGTCAGTGAGTCAAAGGTTCATTGTTTAATTTCTGATTTGCAGGTAGATCTTTTGCCAAGTAGCCAGACCGGCTCAGTGGGTCTTAACCCAGTCAAAGCCCCTTTTGAACTAGTGTCTAATGCAGAGAGTGTGCGATCGTGAGTGCTAAGCGTTTGCCCCAAACTACCGCCTATGTAAGGATTACTCATCAGTCCTGGCAGCAGGGCAAGATCGAAGGTGAAGTGCGAGCCAGTGAGTATGAGTGGCATTTTCAGTGGCGGTTTAAGCAGGGCATTTTGTCGGTCGAGCCTTCTCTGGGACGGGCGTTAATTAAGGAGCCGCTGAGCCGATTTTTAGAAAGCTGTGACTACCAGCTTGAGCCGGGTGGGGACTATTCGTTTACAATCCGAGGTGAAATCTAGGTTTCGTCACGGCTGCTCTCAACGGTTCTTGAAAACGGAAGTGGGGTTTGGCTGTACTGCGATCGATTTGCCTACTCTCACCGATTGCCTGCTCTCCCTTACTGCGTGGTGAATCACTACCTTCTTATTAAATCAATCAAAATAGGATGAAAAATTAAGCTGTAGATGTTGTTCTATCTATAGGGTTGAAGTCTGAGGGTTGAAATCTGTAGGGTTAAAATTGCTCGATCGGTTAAGCAAACGATCAATTAGATTTCCTTATTTTATTTTTAAGCAAAAGCGTCCTAGTCTCAAAGGCGATAAGCCTTCACAGACGAGCGAATCCAGGATAAAAAATTCGATTTCTGGCGTTGCTGAATCGGGATATGAACGGTGCAAATTTAGCTTCTGCATCGCCCCTAAATCCCCCAATGCTGGGGGACTTTGAATTCTGGTTCCCCCGAACTTTGGGGGGCTGGGGGGGCGTATCATAGGCTTATTCAGCAACGCCCGATTTCCCTTTATGCTGCAATCTAAAACGATCGAACATTGATTCATCGCACTTTGACAAAAGCCGATAGCAAGAGTCGATGCTTCTGCAATTCAAGGGCAGTCCACTCACAAGTTAAGCCGGTTTAATGTAGTCTATCCTCAGGTTAGCCGCAGGAGCCATCCATAAGAACTTGAAACAGGCGGCAGCTTCCAGAAATTTTTGTTCGCCTTAAGTTGTCTTCTCAAGATACGCCAGAAATTAGAGTAGTTTTTCACGATAAAAATACGACATTCTAATTTTAGCTTGCGCCCTAGAAAAATCGGGTTCTTTGTCAGAGTTTGCTGAAATTTATGAAGGAAAAACTCAGTTATATTGATGAACTTATTGCTTTTAGCATATATCTCTTAGATATATTCTCTTCGGGTAACTTTGCAGATGGCGCAGCAGTTCCAATCGTCCAGACGAAAACGAGGAGTGATTCTAAGCTCTAGAGGATGGCAGCGAGTACAAAGTGCTGAGCAAAAATCAGCAGAGCAGGACAACGGGAGCCGTGCCTATACGCTCGATCAGCTCAGCGAACGAACGGGCTTAAGCCCGAATACCATTACAAAAGTCCGACGACGCCGATTAGCAGTCGATCGACAAACGCTGGAGTTCTACTTTAGTGCAGTGGGTCTAGAACTCACGCCTGAAGACTACATCAGCCTTGATCCTGACACTGCAAATGTGTCCCGTTCTCAAACTCCTCTACAGGGGCAAGTTCCGCTTGACTCGCCCTACTACATTGAGCGCCAGCCAGACGAGCAGATTGCTTACGAAGAGGTCTTGCAGCCCGGTGCGCTGATTCGGATCAAGGCTCCCCAGCAATCTGGGAAAACATCTTTGATGACCCGAATTCTTGCTTCTGCACGGGACAAAGGAATGCGAGAAGCTGTTGTCAGCTTGCAGCTTGCAGATTCTAGTGTTCTCACCGATTTCAATCGCTTTCTTCGCTGGTTTTGCGCCGTTGTCACCCACAGCTTGCACCTGCCGAACCGGGTCGATGAGTATTGGAATGAGGTTTATGGCAGCAGCTATAACTGCACCAACTATTTTGAGCGGTACTTGCTGACTGAAATTGACAATCCAATCGTTCTAGCGTTGGATGAAGGCGATATTCTGTTCAAGCATCCCATTCTGGCGAATGATTTTATGGCAATGGTGCGTGCCTGGAATGAAAAATCACGCTATGGCAATGATGGCAGCGAACTGTGGCAGCAGCTACGCCTTGTCGTTATCCACTCTGCTGAATCGCTGGTTGGTTTACCGTTTAATCTAAACCATTCTCCCTTCAACATAGGGCTGTCGATCGAACTAAAGAACTTTAATCAGGAACAAGTTCAGGAACTCATCCAGCGTTACGGCATTAATAATCATCAGCGAATTGCACCAGATTTGATGAGCTTTTTAGGCGGTATTCCCTATCTCATTCAGCTGACGCTTCACCACATTAGCAATCGTGAGGTTTCATTCTCTCAGATTAAGGAAGAAGCAATTTCGACAAACAGCATCTTTAGTTCTCATCTTCGTAACCTATTCGCAAAACTACAGCAATCCTATCCGCAGCTTATTCCACTGTTACAGCAAGTAGTCAATGCATCAGAGCCGATCGTTCTAGATCCGATCGATGCTTTTAACTTGCAGTGTGTTGGACTCATTCGCTCAATAAATTTACACGTCGAGCCAAGCTGTATGCTGTATCAGCAGTATTTCTCCCAGGTGCTACGGCGTTTCTAGTCCGCACTTAAGCTACACTACTTTTTGATTTTTTTAATCATCAGGTCGCATCTTTATAATTATCAGACTGCATCAATCATATCTCCGTAGCCATCTTCTTAAAACAGTTCTGCTTGCCTGAATTTATAACAATTAAGCTTATGTCAATCAAATTATCAACTAGATCTACAGCAATTCAATCTACAGCAAATTTACAATCAAAAAGGGTGAGCCGTTCACCCACCCCAATAATCGGTTGATGTTTCTGTAGTTTTCGCTGCAGGTTTGTAATCGATCGACGATCGGCTAATTGACCAGCATATTCATCATTTCGTTCGCTATAGATCCACCAACCCATCCATTAATGCTTACGAAAAGCATGAGGAAGAATTAAACATCCGTGCGGGCAACGACGGTGCGGGGGCTACGAGTGCCAATCGACGAACCAATCAAAGCCGAAATCAGACCGAGTAGCGAACCCAGTACAAATGACCAGCCAACCTTTGCGGCATTTCCTGCAATATCGCGAGCTTCCTGCGGATTAACGTTCGGAGCCTGATCCGGCAGATTTGTCGCTGCTCCAGGAACTTGCTGAAGCACGTCACCTGCATTAGAAGCCACTACACCAAACGCACCAGATACACCGCTGGACAATAGCCAAGCGCTAGCGGCCAAAGTGGTCGCCCACAGAATTGCACCATTCAGTAAAGCAGTGCTGCGATTCATTGGACCACAAGAACGAGCCGTTACCCAGCCGCCCAAAAACAGGGAAATCAGTAGGCTGATAATTGACCAGATGCCAACTGCCGTCCCAACATCACCCGCAGCCGCACCGGGAGCACCCGCACCAGCCAGCGAAGACAGGCCGATCGCTGCACCCAAAGCACTTAGAACAAGCTGGGAGGCGATTGCAGTCATGAGTCCAGCCAGAATCGGACCCCAACGAACACGATCATGATAGTCTGCGGCAGCGACTACAGCAGGGCGATCCATTACTCTACTCACGGGGTCATTGTTGTATGCCATACGTTATTTTCTCCTGATAAGCACGAGTATCGAAACTAAATATCAAACAGTGCCGTTTTTTCAAGCGTTATTCACGTCCGCAAGTAGACCTATGCATTTGCATACATTAGAAGCCATGAAAGAAGCTACAAACGCAGGAGCACTTCAAACCTTGAAACCGACACGAATGATTAGCAATAACTTAAAAATAGGCAGTAAAGATAGATGTTACACCTATCTTGAGAGGTAAGTTTTTCTTGGTAGATTAATTGATATTTCCTCATTAGATAATAATCTTAGCATTTGAAGTAATGGTCTTAAAACGCTCTTAACCAGGCGATCGAGTAAAGGTAAAACTTAAGTAAATTACAGAACTGACTAAAGACGAGGGTGAACTAAGCCGGTAGGAGGAGGGTGTTTCCTTCTCCAATGTTTAGTGTTTACATATAGCTTTGTTTGAAAAATTGAGGAAAAACTGATATGGCTCTCTACAAGATTAAAGACTTTTATCCCGACTACCGCGAACACTTTGGCGACCACGATGTGATGGGATACGATCTGTATTCCGGCACGGATAAAGTGGGTTCTGTGGATAACCTGCTGGTTGATGATGAAGGACGCTTTCGTTACCTGATCATTAACACGGGTGCATGGATTTTTGGTAAGAAGGTGTTGCTGCCGATCGGTCGTGCTCGTATTGACTACAACGATCGTCATGTCTATGTAGATGGACTGACCCGTGAACAGGTTGAAAATCTGCCTGAGTACGACGGTTCTGTGCCTGCTGACTTCGATTACGAAGAGCGTGTTCGTGGCGTGTATCGTTCGCCCTCCAGTGGCACATCCATGGGGACTGGAGCGATGGCTGCTGGTGCAATGGGTTCGACTGCTGCTGCAAGCACCAATCCGATCAACACCGCAACGCCGCTGGACACTCCGACCGCACTCACCGATGTTTCCGCAACCAGCGACGTGAGCCGTCGTGATGTTGTCGCCGATCGCGATGTAAGCTCCAGCAAGAATCCGATCGAGCGTGCCGGCGATGCAATTGGCAACACTGTTGATCGGGTTACCAACCGCGACAGCTATCGCTACGACGAGCACGATCGCGACCTATATGCCTTGAACGATCAGCATCACCAAACCCTGCGCCTCTATGAAGAGCGGCTGATTGCGAACAAGCAGCGTCAGAGAACGGGCGAAGTGATCGTGGGCAAGCACGTTGAAACCGAGCAGACTCAAGTTAATGTGCCGATCGAGAGAGAGCGTGTTGTTATTGAGCGCACCACTCCAGTAGACCGGGTTGTTTCTGGCACAGACGTTAATGCCTTTAACGAAGGCGATGTCGTTCGGATGGAAGTGTACGAAGAAGTACCCGATATCCGTAAGGAAACGGTTCTGCGTGAAGAAGTGACCGTTCGCAAAGAAGTCGATCGCGATACCGTGACAGCAGATGAAACGATCCGCCGTGAACGTCTAGACATCGACAAAGACGGCAACCCGAACATCAATAACACAGATCTGCCGAACGTGTAATTAGCGCATTCTGCTGAACAACTAATGATTAGCAGATGATTAATGGAGTGATGCGATCGATGAAGAATCAGTGAAAGCTGAGGAACCTCGATTGCTCACTCTTGTTCCATTCATAGCGGAATTACATAGGTGAAAATTATGACAAACTTTTTCAGACTCAAATCCTCTGATCCAGACTTCCACCGCTTATTTGACAGAAGCAATATTGATCACTTTAAGGTTTACACCAGCGATCGATCGTTGATTGGTCAGGTTGCTGATACCTGGGTTGACGAAGCAGGACGATATTACTTACTGATCGATCGCAATCTTGAGCCGAATGCTCCCAATCGGAATGAGCAAGTTTTAGTGCCGCTTAATCGATTCCAGATTGATTCTCATGCTCATCAGATTCACACTGAAATTAGCGCAGCACAAATCTCTGGCTTACCGATCGTCACTTCCGAAGGAATCGTCCGGGGTGCGGGTCAAACGGTTGCTAATCAGGCGATCGGCACTTCTACGGTAGAAACTTCGGCCGCAAGTGCGGCAGTTCGTCCTACGTCTGTATCTGATGCTGCCACAATGCGCACCTTTGCTCCGCTTGAGGCTTCCTCGCCGCTTGAAGGGGCTGCTCCGCTTGACATTCCCTCTCCAAGTAAAGACGTGCAGCGTGTCGTCATGCCGAACGTGGCAATGGCAAATCCAACGGTTTCTGCACCTGCTCCCACCGCGCAACCGATTCAACAAGCTGTTGAACAACCAACGATTGCCCCTGCACCTGTGGCTGAAGTGCTTGCTAGCCCGGTACAGCCTACGCCGGCTAAAACGTCTGTCCGCATTGCTCAGGAAGAGAAGATTCAGCTGCTGGAGGAACGGCTCGTCGTCAATGCTCGTAAGCAGAAAATTGGCGATGTGATCATGCGAAAGGAAATCGTCACCGAGATGATTCAGGTTCCAGTTCGGCGCGAAAAACTCATTGTTGAGCAAATTAGCCCAGAGCATCGAAAACTGGTAGAAGTTGATTTGAATCAGGGCGATCGCTCGACGATTGAACTCATTGAATCACTCAATGCCAACTCAAATCTCACAAGCTCTCAAGTCGGTCAGCCCATCGGTCACGGCACAAACGGACAGGGTTCGCTGATGTCGATTCAGGCGGCTAGCCAACTGCTGGCAGAATTGGCAAATCGTCCAGAATATCAGGGAGCAAACGTCAGAATTGAATTTGCTGACCCTGGACTCCAGGCAGATTATCAGCTCCGATCGCGGCAGTTTCCAACGAATTCTTACTAAGCAAATGAATTAGGTCTATCCGGTCTGGATAGAACTGTAATGCGTGGGCTGCTATGCAAAAGCTGAAAATGAAGAAGTGGTTGGCTATTTGTTTATCATGCCAGCCCTTCTTGTTTTGGGGACATTTTTTGTACTGCTGATTCTTTACTCTATTTTTCTATCGTTTCAGAAGGTTCAACTTCTGGGCAATACTCAATATCAGTTTGTTGGTTTGAGAACCTTGACGATTGCTGGAAGACGATCGCGTTTGGATCGCGCTAAAAAGCACGGTTCAATCGGTAGCGATTGTGGTTCCAGAACAGGCTATTCTGACATTGACGCTTGCGGTTACTCTAAACGCAGGAATTCGAGGAAAAGCGGTTGATTGGCTGAATTCTGATCAGGGCATGATTGCTGCTGTTTAACCCGGCTTGATTCCCCATTTACTCAACCGCCCTGTAACATTTTCCTGAGCATCCGCTGAAGGAGAGATTTTTTGACAGCTTACGATTGTGAATAACGTCACAGCAGTTAATAGAAATCGTTGAATCCCTCTGCGGAACATTGCAACTTCTTTCAGAGGGAGGGTGTGTCTTAACAACCCTCAATTTATCTTTGTAGAAACGATTACCTGTGCAGGTATGTTGAGAATGCAGCAGATTGTATCGCTCGATTCCTCACAGGTTAAGCAGTGTCGAGTCAGTGTTTCATCGCTTCTATTTACTGAGGTTAGCAGTGGATTCTTTGTCTATCGATACCGTTTCTTCAGAAAATTTTGAGCAGGCTGCCACAATGAGCCAGCTTCCAACGGTTACCCCTTTAGGGAACTGCGAAGCAACTGAAGTTATCCCATCGAATGAACAACTTTCCCCGAAAACCTCAAAGAACGTTATCCGTAGAAGTCTGAGAGCCTCGACGCTCGATGGCGTGTTTGCGACTGTTTTTTCTAATACAACGGGCGGAGTTCTTCTAAGCAATTTCATTCTCAATTTAGGAGCAACTTCAACCCAGATTGGCTTGCTCGCATCCATTCCGATGCTGGCAAATTTGTTGCAGCCGATCGGAGCTTATTTCTCTGAAAAAACAACGAGTCGCCACCTTTATTGCCTCTGGATCTACGGCATTTCTCGCTTGCTGTGGGTCGTGTTGGTAATTGGCATTTTTCTCACAAGCTGGTATCACTTTGATGCACAAGCCCTCATTTTTTGGACGCTGGGAATCTCGCTGGCAACTCATCTTTTGGGCGCATTGGGCAGTGCATCTTGGCTAAGCTGGATGGCAGTGCTGGTTCCCCGTCGCTTAAGAGGACGCTATTTTGGCTTTCGTAATAGTGCTGCAAACCTGACCAATCTGATTAGCATTCCGCTACTGGGTTTGATTATCTCTCTCTGGTTCAGAGGCACGCTCGAAGGATTTGCCATTGTTTTGGTGCTAGGAATTGTTTTTGGCATTGTGAGTCTGGCATTTCAGTTTCTGATTGTGGATGTCAATCCTCAAATGCAACATTTAATCTCAAAAGATAGAACTCAAGATATACAAAACCGGAAAGAAAATCAGGGGGATCAAAATCAGAAAGAGAATCAGGAGGAACGATCGCAATTTTCCCTAAAGCAATCTTTTCTTGACATCTTGAAGGACACGAACTTTCTGATGTTTCTGCTGTATTTCAATCTGTGGATGTTTTCGGTTAATTTATGTGCGCCTTTTTTTAACTTATATTTGCTAGATAATTTGAAGCTTGATATTAGTCAGGTCACGCTTTACAACAGTCTCACTGCGGCAGCTAACCTGCTGATGCTGCTCTTTTGGGGGAAGGTCGCCGATCGCATTGGCAATCGTCCGATTTTGATTGGCGTTGGCATTCTGGTTGCCGTCACGCCGCCGCTCTGGCTGTTTACAGGAGCGAATGAACTCTCGGTCTGGCTCTGGCTGCCACTGCTGCATATTTTAGGGGGGGCAACCTGGGCGGCGATCGATCTTTGCACCAATAACTTGCAAATTGGAGTCGCGCCGGTGCAGAACCAATCTGCTTACTTTGGAATTGTGGCCGCAGTAGCAGGGGTGAGCGGAGCACTGGGAACGCTAGCGGGCGGATATTTAGCGCAGGTAGATGGATGCGGCTTGTTTGGTATTTTTGCCCTGTCTGGGGTTCTGCGTCTGGTTGCCCTTTTACCGCTGGTGTTTGTTCATGAGCAGCGCAGTCAGCCGTTACATCAAGTAATGCAGCTTATTTTTCCCACAGCAGAGGAATCTTCGGTTTGAATCTCCTTTTCGATAGATGGATTGGCAGTAAGGGTGAGTCAAGGTGAAAAAGTGACACCTCAAGAGGATTTCATTATGACTACTAACAACAACAGCAGAGTTATTAACGACCTAGAATACGATTTGCTGGCAGTTCTGAAGAACAAATCGGATGCGGTTCAGCTCTACGATACCTACGTGAAGGATGCCGAGTCGGCTGGTTCTCAACCCTGTGTTGAACTGTTGAAAAAAATTCAAGAAGAAGACAGAAAGCACGCCGAAGAAGTTCGGAATCACCTGAAAGAAGTCATGCAAAAAGGCAAAATGTAATTTACCCTTGCTTTTGATGATTGAACTTGTTCGATCGCAGCTTGATCCCGAATGAATTCGATCGAGAATTGCATCATTAGAACGATTTCACAGGTTGCTAAAAATGGATAGAGTGCTGCTTTGTGAATCAGCAGGGCAGCACATTTTGTCGAGTAAATATTACTACTAAGCAAATATTACTACTGATAAGGTTGCTACTGGTAAATATTGCTACCGGAAGTGTTGGAGGATATTTGAGTAGTATGAGCGGTTTTACAATACCCCCTAAATCCCGCAACTTTTGACTTGCCACTCTCCAAGAGCAAGGGGGGACTTTGAATGTAGGCGAGGTGGCTCGGTTCTTTCCAAGGTTGTGGGGCTAAGGAGGCTGTTCGGGACGCATTTCGGTCAATCAGGTCAATCAGTAGGTTCAATCAGTAAAAACTCATGAAAAACGCCCGTGTTGCTGAAAAACAAGCTCAGCGTTCTTCACACAAAGAATCCTCTTCCCGGCTGGTCTGGGTTGAGGGAATTCGGGTGTTTGCGGCAGTCATGGTGCTGCTTTATCATGCCCAACTATTGTTTACCGACTATGGCTACACCCCGCAGCCGACAGGCTTGATCGATAACCTGGGGCGAATTGCCTATGCCTCCGATCGCCTTGGACCGGGCATTTTAGGAAAGGCGTTGAGCGTGCCGATCTGGTTTGGCTATCAAGCCGTAGATCTGTTTATTCTGCTAAGCGGCTTTACCACGGTTCTCTCGCTTAAGGGTAGACCGCTGGAACCTGTGCAGTTTCTTCGCCGTCGATTTACCCGAGTTTTGTTTCCCTACTGGACGATCGCCTGGTGCAGCTACCCGATTCTGTGGCTGATTGGACGACTGACCAATCGCTACAGCCCTGACCCCTGGAATATGTTTACAGGAGCCGTGTTTCCACTATTGTTTGAGTTTGATGGCGAGCAGCTCCTTGCCACAAGCGGTCCCTGGTGGTTTGTACCCCTGATTCTCAGCTTTATTTTGATCTTTCCGCTGCTGTGGAAGCTGCTGCATCGCTGGGGCGCGCGTCGGCTGCTGCTGGTGAGTTTAGGACTTACGATCGCCTATCGCACGATGGCAGTTTACTGGTTTGGCGGGCATCCAACTTATGTGGTGTTCGAGACCAGTCACGATTGGCTACCGTTTGTGCCGTTTTTAGCGCGGCTCAGTTCCTTCGTGGTGGGTATGGTGCTGGCTCAGGCATTTTTGCAGGGCAGAGGCGTTTTGTTCTGGCGGCTGCGGCGGGTCGTTCTGCTGAGTAGCATGGTGTATGCGATCGGCTGGCTGTGTCAGTTCAGTCGTTTTGGTTGGATTTTTGCCGATTTACTGTTGCCGATTGGCTTGGCAGGGCTTTGCTATGCCATCTGCCGCTGGCTGCAAAAGTCAAGGCTGCTGGAAGCCGCGATGGGCAGGCTGGGTCGCCACACCTATAGCTTTTTCTTAATTCATAACTTCGTAATCGATCGCACAATTCATCTCTCAGTTGGAAATTCTTTGCCGTCCTACTCCCGTCTCTTGCCACTCCTGGTAGTAGGAACCTTGATTTTGTCTGTTCTTGCAGATTACACTACTCCACTGATCCAGCAGTTGACGATGGCATTCCTGCGGAGCGTGGATCACGCTTTGATACCCGCCTCAGGGCAGCAGCAAACTTGGGGGTTCCAGGTCGGCGATCGGGTTCGCTATGGCGACGAAGGTGGCTGGACGATCCTCCAGGTGGGACGATTACTTGACGGTAAGCGGCTCTATCTGTGTCAATCTGACTACAGAAGCAAAACCCAATGGGTCACGCAGCAGGAGCTTGAACTCGATAAATCGTCCCCAGGCGAGAAGTCGCATCACAATCTGTCAGCTAGATCTCCCACAAGGGGGCAGATGTGAGGCATCCTGTAGCCATTAGCAACTCATTGTTCAGTGAGGAGGGTAACGTAAGTGAGGAAGTGGACGGTCGAGCTACGCAAGGCATTGGTTGCCCATGTCGTGCTGATTGGTTTTCCAACGATCGTGTTTTATTGGATGCGGCTAGAAGGCTGGAGCGTCACCAGTCTACATCTGCTGATTGCCACGTTCTATGTGATTAGTGGGCTGATGCTGCTGGTGGAATCGACCAGTGCGATCGCTCGTCGTTTCGCCACGGATGATTATAAGGCTGAGCGCAATCGCTTTCGTCGATTTTATTACCGTTTTAAATCTCGTTTGGGGCTGGGGGGCGCAAGACAGCCTTATCCCAAGTTGCCCGTTCCTCGCTGTTCCTTCCTGCTGGCTGCCTATTTGCCCAATGAGCAAGAAATCATCCTGGAAACGCTGGAACATATTCTGCTGAACGTGCAGCGTCCGCCAGACGGAATCGAGGTCGTGCTGGCATACAACACCCCCCACGACTTATCGATCGAGGAAAATTTGCGAAGGCTTGCCCAGGTTTACCCAGAACTCAAGCTCTTGCGGGTGGAGGGAAGTCGATCGAAAGCCGAAAACCTCAATGCCGCCTTTGATCTGGTTACTGGAGAAATTACCTGCATTCTGGACGCGGATCATCACCCCGCGCCCGATTGTTTGTTTCGGGCATGGCACTGGATCGAGCAGGGCTATGACGTAGTGCAGGGACGCAGCATTATTCGCAACCACCAGGAGAATTTGCTGACCCAGACGATCGCCATTGAGTTTGAAATGATCTACGGCATTGTTCACTCGGCAAAATCTTTTCTCACGGATTCCAGCATTTTTGGCGGCTCCAACGGTTACTGGCGAACTGAGGTACTGAAGCAAATTCGCTTTAATGCGGCAATGCTGACCGAGGATATTGATGCCTCAATGCGAACCCTGCTCCAGGGCTATCGGATTTTGCACGATCGCAGCATTATCAGCACCGAACTGGCTCCAGTGGATTTGAAATCTTTCTGGTTTCAGCGCAAACGCTGGGCGCAGGGCTGGCTGGAAGTAGCACTCAAATATCAGCGACAGCTCTGGAATTCCGATAAGCTCAGCTTAGTGCAAAAGGCTTTCTGGATTTATTTGCTTTATTACTGTGAGTTTTATTCGCTGGTTGCTATCCAGATTATTCCGATCGTCCTTAGCCTGTCGCTATCCGATGGCACAATTCCCGATAACCTGAATAACTATCTGTGGTTCAGCACAATGATTTCGTTTATCGGCGGAGTCTATCAAACGCTAGCAACCGCGAAAGTGGCTCAGGTACGCTATCCACTCTACTACTACGTCAATCACGTCCTGATGCTGGTTCCCTATATTTTCTTTAAGAATATTATTGCGATCGTGGCAATCTATGACCATGTGCGCGGACACTCAAGCTGGCTCGTGACTCCACGCGGCAAGCAGCCCTACTACATTTCAAATCTGCAAAAAGAGACTGTTCCTCCTTCTCCCTCGGTCTTGAATTCAACTAAATCGTAAGCCGGGGGTCATCGCGGAACCCCCAACCGGAAACTGGATTGGGATTCCCCTACTTGTCGGGGTTGGGAGGCTAAAGCAGGACTGCTGATACTTCCAAACTATGCCTCCAGCCTGCGTTCTAGCAATTGTCATCTGCGTCTGACAAATTCGCTCGGGTTCAAGGCTCATTCCTGATCGAGTTCGCTAGACTAAGGTCATACGCCAAAACAAATAAATTCAGTGGTTCCCAGGCATATCCTGGGAATTTCTGTTTTCAGCTCGCGTTTTCGATCGACTTGGATACAAAATCAGCATTTGCCCCATGCAGGTTCTTCATAAATGGTAATATTTTGTATTCAGCGATACTGGATTCCGCATCGGTCACGCCTATTGTTCTGTTAAAAGCACAAGGTACAAGGCTTTAAAGACACCAGTTTTAAGACACTAGTTCTCAGACCCTCGTTAAGACGCAAGTTTGCCCAAGCAGTACTCTCCTCATCCCCTCTCCTGCATGAACGACGACATCACCCTGCCGAATCAGTCGATTTTCCGGTCTGCCGCTTCAGTCTCCAGTCACGAATGCTCTAATCCGATCGCCCCTTCCGTGGGCAAAGTTTATCTGGTGGGCGCGGGTCCAGGCGATCCGGGCTTGATGACGCTGAAGGGCAAGGGACTACTCGAACACGCTGATGTGGTGATTTATGATGCGCTGGTAAGCCCGCCGATCCTGGCAATGATTAATCCTGACGCTGAAAAAATCGATGCAGGCAAGCGGCGGGGACGACACTCCCTGGTTCAGGAAGAAACCACCCAGCTTCTCGTCGAGAAGGCGCAGCATCACGCGATCGTCGTGCGGCTCAAAGGCGGCGATCCCTTTGTCTTCGGGCGGGGCGGCGAAGAAATGGAAGACCTGATGCAGGCAGGCGTTCCGGTGGAAGTTGTACCGGGTATCACGTCTGGGATCGCGGCTCCGGCGTATGTGGGCATTCCGCTCACCCATCGCGCCTACAGTTCGTCGGTCACATTTGTCACAGGTCATGAGTCAGCAGGCAAATACCGTCCGCAGGTGAACTGGCAGGCGATTGCCCACGGCTCAGAAACGATCGTGATTTACATGGGCGTTCATAACCTGCCCCATATTGTGCATGAACTCACCGCCGCAGGTTTAGACCCTCACACGCCGATCGCCCTGATTCGCTGGGGAACCCGTCCCGACCAGGAACAGCTCATTGGTACACTAGAGACGATCGCTCAGCAGGTCGAAGAAACCGGATTTGAGGCTCCGGCGATCGCCGTAGTGGGTCGTGTGGTCGATCTGCATCAAACCCTGGCGAATGTAATGCTTCCGCCTGTCGTTTTGTGATTGAGCAATGGTCGCCCTGCCTGCCTGGTTACGTTCCCTTCTCTGGAAACTGGTCAAGCGTTCAATTCGGCGCAAGTTTCCCCAGGTGCAGCCGATCGATCCCGCAACCCTGACAGCGCAGCTTCAACAAGAGCCAAAACCCGTTTTACTCGATGTGCGATCGGCTTCGGAATACGCCGTGAGCCACCTGCCAGCAGCACAGCAGATTGATCCCGCCACCAAAGACTTCTCTGATCTCCCTTACCCGCCCGATACGTCGATCGTCTGTTATTGTTCGGTCGGCTATCGATCGGCACGACTGTGCGCTCGCTTGCAGGCAGCAGGCTATCAAAATGTTCGCAATCTGGAGGGGTCGGCTTTTGAGTGGGTCAATCAGGGCTATCCGGTGTATCGAGAGGAGCAAAGGGTGCGATCGATCCATCCGTATAATGCTCAGTGGGGACTGCTGTTAGACAAGGCTGATGTTGAAAAAACAGAGCGTGAACTGCCTCCCTAGCTTCCCAATTCTTGGGGGAACCGAGTTAGCCTCCTGTTGGGTTTCAAAGTGTCCCCTAAAGTTGACCTGTTTCGGGGGCAATGTAGACCCTTAAACACTCGTCAAACAATTCCTAAAATTTATCAAAAAGCAAAAGGTTCATTCTCGCCCAAAAAGCAAATTTACAGCTTTTTTTTGGGTTAAATCCCTCTCCTGATAGTTTAATTAAGGCAGCTTTCCATCGATCGTCTAATTAGCATTTTGCTTGAGGTGCGGGATGAAAGTTGCGGTTTTTAGTACCAGGGAATACGATCGGCAATTTCTTGAAGTCGCGAACTATGACCATGAGCATGAACTCGTCTTTTTTGAGGTGCAGCTCAATCGCAATACGGCTTCTTTAGCAAATCGCTATCCGGCAGTTTGTATCTTTGTGAATGATGTTGCCGATGCAGCGACCTTAGAAATTTTGGCATCGCATGGAACAAGTCTGATTGCGCTCCGCTCTACCGGGTTTAATCACGTCGATCTCAAGGCTGCGGCACGACTCGGAATGCAGGTTGTGCGAGTTCCGGCGTATTCGCCTTATGCGGTCGCAGAACACGTCGTTGCGATGATTCAAACGCTAAACCGCAAAACTCATCGTGCCTACAATCGCGTTCGGGAAGGTAACTTTTCCCTTGAAGGACTGCTCGGCTTTGATCTGCATGGTCGCACGATCGGCGTAGTGGGAACTGGCAAGATTGGGCAAATTTTCGCTCAGATTATGAACGGCTTTGGCTGCCAGGTATTGGGCTACGATTTGTTCAAAAAACCCGCATTTGAAGCAGTTGGTCAATATGTCGATCTGCCCGAACTGCTGTCTCAGTCGGACATCATCTCACTGCACTGTCCCCTCACGCTGGAAACGTATCACCTGATTAACCCAAAAGCGATCGAGCAAATGAAGCCGGGAGCCATGCTAATTAATACCAGCCGGGGGGGTTGGTTGATACCGAAGCAGCGATCAAAGGCTTAAAGTCAAAGAAGATTGGCGCCTTGGGTTTAGATGTGTACGAGCAGGAATCTGACCTGTTTTTTGAGGATTTGTCCAACGAAATTATTCAGGATGATTTATTTGAGCGATTGACTACATTTCCGAATGTTTTGATTACGGCGCATCAGGCATTTTTCACCAAGGAAGCGTTAGAAAATATTGCCGAAACAACGATGCAAAATATTTCTGATTTTGAGAACGATCAGCCGCTCAAGAACGAAGTCAAAGCAGAGGAAAAAATCGTCTCCAAATCACCCGCACCTCGCAGTCGCCCATGATTTGCGCGAAAGGGAATGTGAGGGCTGTGCCCCGGCAAAGGCAGCCAGAGAGATCTTCCAGCATCCCAAACACCCACCCGCTACTTCTCCATCATCCTTCTAGACAGAATTATTCAGCGATCGGTTAAACTTGCTCTGATGCATCATCTATCCCTTTTTGTCGAGTTTCTGTTTCGCTTTAAATCTGTTTCGCTTTAAATGTTTAGCTTTAAAGAGGATGCCAAACCTCCGCTCAAATTCCCGTGAAAAGCATTAATATTCGCACCGTTGCTACCACGCCGTATCTAGATCAGAAACCCGGCACTTCGGGACTGAGAAAGCCCGTCCAAACCTTTCGCCAGTTTCGCTATCTGGAAAACTTTGTGCAGGCAATCTTTGATGGTTTAGACTGCGCAGGGCAACTGCTGATACTGGGCGGCGACGGACGCTACTATAACCGAACTGCAATCCAGATCATTCTGAGAATGGCGGCAGCAAATGGATTTGCGCGGGTCAAGGTGGGGCAGGGCGGCATTCTCTCGACTCCGGCGGCTTCTGGGATGATTCGCAAATTTGGCGCAGTTGGCGGCATCATTCTGTCTGCTAGCCACAATCCGGGCGGCGTGAACGGCGATTTTGGCATCAAGTTCAACAGCAGCAATGGGGGACCCGCTTCTGAAACGGTTACGGATGAAATCTACCAGCGGAGCCGCACGATCGATCGCTTCAAACTCATGGAAGTTTCAGATGTTGATCTCGATCGCTTGGGCGAAACGCAGCTTGGCGAAATGCTCGTTGAAGTGATTGATCCGATCGCGGACTATATGAGTCTGATGGAGAAGATTTTTGACTTCGATCGAATTCAGTCTCTCTTGATCTCCGGCAACTTTCGCATGTGTTTTGATGCAATGCACGCCGTTACAGGTTCCTATGCCCATGCGATCTTTGAGCGGCGACTGGGCGCATCGGTTGGAACCGTGCAAAATGGCATCCCGCAAGAAGATTTTGGCGGCGGACATCCTGACCCCAACCTGGTGTATGCCAAAGAACTGGTCGATCGTCTGTTTGGGCATAACGCGATCGATTTTGGTGCCGCCTCAGACGGAGACGGCGATCGAAATATGATTTTAGGACGGCGGTTTTTTGTGACGCCTAGCGATAGTCTGGCAGTGTTGGCGGCAAATGCTCATCGGGTTCCGGGTTATCGAACCGGATTGGCAGGAGTAGCGCGATCGATGCCCACCAGCGCAGCCGTCGATCGGGTCGCGGCAAAACTTGGAATCGGCTGCTACGAAACCCCGACGGGCTGGAAGTTTTTTGGCAATTTGCTGGACGCTGGGAGAATCACACTCTGCGGCGAAGAAAGCTTCGGCACTGGCTCAAACCACATCCGCGAGAAGGATGGACTGTGGGCAGTGCTGTTCTGGCTCAATTTAATTGCCGTACAGCAGCAGTCGGTGGAACAAATCGTACAGAATCACTGGCGCACTTACGGACGCAACTACTACTCACGGCATGACTATGAAGGCATTGAAACCGATCGCGCCGAAACCTTAATTGCCCAGCTGCGATCGAAACTGCCCAGTCTCAAAGGAGAAAGATTTGGACAATACGAAGTCCAGTACAGTGACGACTTTGCTTATCTTGACCCGATCGATGGCAGCATCAGCCAACAGCAGGGCATCCGAATCGGATTCACGGACGGCTCGCGCATCGTGTTCCGGCTATCCGGCACAGGTACTCAGGGCGCGACACTGCGGGTTTACCTGGAACGGTACGAACCCAACATCAACTGCCAGAGCTTCGAGGTACAGCAAACGCTAACGGACTTTATTGAGATTGCCGATCGCCTTGCCCAAATTCGATCGCTCACAGGGATG
This sequence comes from Cyanobacteria bacterium FACHB-502, assembly GCA_014695325.1. GTDB lineage: Bacteria > Cyanobacteriota > Cyanobacteriia > Elainellales > Elainellaceae > Leptolyngbya_A. Next base: position 150,384 of record JACJNZ010000055.1, read on the forward strand.
GCTCAACCCACAGTGATCACTTGAAGGAATATCCTTATCCCATCAAGCCGCAGGTTCGTCGCGCTCAGGCTTAGGCGATTGGGCTTGAAGCAGGCGCGTCAGGCGATCGGCAGACCACTGCTCAGACGGATAAGCCACTGCAACAATTTGCGATAGGCGGATCAGCCAGGTGGTAGACAGGCAAGGTTCACTGGAGGATTCGGTTTTATCAGGGGTGTAAATGCAAAGCACCTCGACAAATTCTGAATCCAGATAAATGGGTCTTCCTGCATAGCGATCGCCTGGAACTTCGATCCAAACCTTGCTGCCGCTTTGCAGGGCTTCGTTTAACCGATCAAAAAGCCGATTCGAGAGCCGATTCTTTTCCAGCATAGTTTTACTCCTACCTATAAGGAGGCATCAGCGACTACAACGGATGCGATATGAATTTCTGAACAATATCACAGCCTGCTGACGTAATGTTGCCCTAGATAGATGGCAAATCTTCTGTATGACCAGTGGATGACCCAATTGATGACAAAGAGGCGATTAAGCGACGACCAGCGTAAAATTACGCCTCCTATCTGCTGCGGTTCTGCCCTGATACCGATTCTCAAGCCAAACCGCTCCTGATCTCCGTCAATTTGCGTAAGTCCATGTTCTGAAAGTTGCGTGAAGCTTTTCTAATTGCGGCACAAGCGGGTTATTATGTCGGGTAGCAATGTCCAATTTATTGGCATTGATGTTGAATTCTGTTTTCTCTATGGACCGAAGTCCATTCCCCCACAGTACATAGCCCCTGCACGGTAAGCCATTGCACGTCTGACCTAGTAAGTCTGACCCAGGATGAGTTTCCCGGCGCGAGGGGAATTCATAGGAGGTTCTTAATGCTTACCCAGGAACGCAAGCTTGCCCTGTCGGAATTTTCTGTGGGCGATCGGCTATCTGACTTAAACCGCCTAAAAGCAGAACTTACCGAACTGCAATCGGTAGATATCAGCGAGTATATTAGCGAACTGCCCTCAGAACAAAGAGCGATCGTTTTCCGGCTGCTGCGAAAACAGCAGGCAACCGATGTGTTTGAATATTTGCCTGCCGACATTCAGGAATCGCTGATTGAGTCTTTGCACGCGGTGGATGTGCGGCAGTTAGTGAACTCAATGCGTCCAGACGATCGGGCTGAACTGTTTGACGAATTGCCCGCTCGAATTGTGCGCTTGCTCCTTCAGCAACTTAGCCTCGAAGAACGTCAGGCAACCGCGATTATTCTCGGCTATCCCGAAGGCACTGCCGGACGGATTATGACTACTGAGTATGTGAAGCTGCGCGAGGGCTTGACCGTTGGACAGGCGTTAGAAAAGATTCGCCGCACAGACGAAGACAAGGAAACCATTTACTACGCCTACGTCACCGATGACTCGCGCCGCTTGATGAGCGTTGTTTCACTGCGTCAGTTGCTGTTTACCTTTCCAGATGTGCTGATTCGCGATATCGCCAGCGATCGGGTGATTAAGGTCTACACCGAAATGCCCCAGGAAGAAGTGGCGCGGCTAATGCAGCGATATGACCTGCTGGCGGTTCCCGTGGTCGATCGCGAAGATCGCCTGGTTGGAATTGTAACGATCGATGACGTGATCGACGTGCTGCAACAAGAAGCCACCGAAGACATCCAGAAACTTGCTGGAGCCGGAGGAGATGAGGCTGCGCTGTCGCCGCCCATCGTCACCATTCAAAAACGTCTGCCCTGGCTGCTGCTCAACATTGCGCTTTACGTGGGGGCTGCGAGTGCGATCGCACCGTTTCAGTCAGTGATTTCGCTGGTTCCGGTGCTAGCAGTCGTGATGCCCATTCTGTCTAATACGAGCGGCAATGTGGCAATTCAGGCACTCTCGGTGACAGTACGCGGCTTGGGCATTGGAGAAGTTACTCACGCCGATACGTTCAAAATCCTTCGCAAAGAGCTGCTGGCAGGACTGGGAACCGCTGCCGGGCTGGGACTCGCGCTGGCGATCCTGTCGCTGCTCTGGGCAGTTCCGGCAGAAAGATGGGTGTCGTTCGTGGCGGGTGGCGTCATGATTGTGAATGTCTTTATTGCCGCTAGTCTAGGAACCTTACTGCCGATGGGACTGAAGCGAGTTGGACTCGATCCGGCTCTGATTAGCGGTCCACTGCTGACGACCACCCTGGATGCTGTCGGATTTTTCACCTTTCTAAGTTTGGTCTCGATCGCCCTTAAGTTCTTTGGTTAGAGGGATTCTGGGAAGTTGGGTCTAGCGGGATTGCTGAATAAGTGTTTGAGGCTTCCAGCTCCCCAAATATCCCTTAATGCTGGAGGACTTTGAAATGAGCAAACTTGCTTTTGTTTGCCAAATTTCTTGTCACGCACCAAGTGCAGGATTTACAGTTTCCTATTTCTAGCAAGATTTATGAGTTTAAGATAGGTGATTAAGTATGAGTTTAGATTGATACATCATTAAGCAACGATCGCGCTAGCTCACAAAATCCTTCTGCTTCTTCTGCCTGCGTAATGTAAGTGGGTTTGTGAGTGAGGCGGTCGCCATAGTGACCAATATTTGCCACACCAACAGAATGCGGGAAGAAACAAGCATCAAACAAGCTCTCGTCGTTGGGACTATCGCCGATCGTGATCACCTGATCAACTGAGATATCGGAAAACTGCTGACGAAGCACCTGCAACAGTCCGGCTGCTTTGTTCTGCTCCAACGGCAAAATGTGACACTGCACGGTGTTGTAGGTAAATCCCCAGCCTTGCTGCTGACACCGATCGCTTAACTGCTGAAGCTCTGCCTCGGATAACTCCCCGATGTCAAACGTCCAGTCTGTTATCCGAAACCGATTGTCTGCAGACTCTTGAATGTGAGGCACGATCGTCTGCAACTCACCAAACATCTGCGCTAATTTTTGCCGATGCAGCGCAATCTCAGGAATCGAAACGATCAGCTCGAGTTTTGGATGATCTGCCTTGTAGAACAGCCCTCCGTTCTCTGCGATCGCAGCAGCCACAGGCAAATAGCTCACGATCGCATTTACCCATCCTGCCGATCGCCCAGTCACAATCACTACTGGAATTTGAGCGTCTTGTAAATCGGTCAGAACTTGCAGCAGGGGGGCAGTGAATTTGCCCGATCGGGTAAGAGTTCCGTCCATGTCGGTTGCAATCAGGCGAATTGATTTGGGGGAAGGAAGGGAAAGCATCGGAGTTAAGTGGATAGGTAATCGCTTAGGTAATTGTTGAGGCGATACGAATACAGATTGTAGAAGAGACGATAACGTTAGAGCGGGTTGGGATGGAATGAGCCGCAAGTTTGAGAACGTATGGAGTTTGCTTTGATGACGCTGCCAGAGGAACTGCTTTCGATCGACCCCCTCAAGGAAATTGCTTTGCAGTCACCCGTGATGAGTCTCCTTGTTCTCATAGGAGCAGCAGGGCTGGATTGCTGGATTGGCGATCCGTGGGGCTGGCTTCATCCGGTGCAAGTGATGGGTTGGGGAATTCAGCAGTATAGCCGATGGGCGTTGGGGTTCAAATCCACGATCGTTCAGCGATCGGCAGGGGTGGGCTTGGCGATCGGGATAATAGGTCTGAGTGCGCTGACTGGCTGGCTGGCAATCGCAGGAGCAATCTGGCTGCATCCGCTGTTTGGGGCAATTACGGCGATCGTTCTTCTGGCAAGCTGTTTTGCGGGGCGTAGTCTGCGACGGGCAGCAGAAGATGTGCTGGCTCCTTTACAGGCAGGCGATTTAGCAATGGCACGATCGCGGCTCAGTCTTTATGTCGGGCGAGAGACGGCTGATCTAGATGAAGCAGAAATTTTGCGAGCCGTGCTGGAGACCGTGACTGAAAATGCGGTGGATGGCGTGCTGGCTCCTTTGTTTTACGCGATCGTCGGGTCGTTTTCCCCTATTGGGGCTGTTCCACTGGCACTGGCATACAAAGCGGCAAGCACGCTGGACTCGATGGTGGGCTACCGGGAAGCCCCCTATCAAGATCTGGGCTGGTGCAGTGCCCGATTAGAAGATGGCTTAACCTGGGTTCCCTGTCGGCTGACAGTGTTGACGCTGGCATTACTGTCGGGTCAACCGCGAAAAGTCTGGCAGATTTGCTGCCGAGATGCGCCTCAAGATCCAAGTCCTAATGCAGGCTGGAGCGAATGTGTTTATGCGGCAGTGCTGGGGGTGCAGGTGGGCGGCAAAAACCAGTATCACGGTGTAATCAAAAACAAGCCGCTGTTGGGAGATCCCATTCATCCCATTACGTACGATCGCATCCAGCAGGCGATGAACTGGACAAGACGAGTTTTTCTGCTGTGGTTGGCGATCAGTGTCGCTGCCACGCTATGCGTCACGAACCTTCTCTAATCCTCTACGAGCATGGAGGGACTCGAACCCCCGACCCTCAGAACCGGAATCTGATGCTCTATCCACTGAGCTACATGCCCTCGAACCTTCCCTATCATAACAGCTCAATGATTCATCAGCAAACTTTGTGGTTTCAGGAATTGGTGATTAAGCAAATTAAAGCTTTCGTCGCTCCGAGCTTGAGCTGCGAAGGTTTTGGGGATGCCACTGCATGAAGTCGAAATTGTTGATGCCGATCGGGTTCCAGTTTGCCAAACCCGGCAATTACGCCATTCTCATCTGCACCAATTCTCATCTGCACCAATTCTCATCTGCAACAACGGTGAAACGTTGAAGCCCTGATTAACGGTAGCCTAAACTTCTGCGATCGTCGCTGACAAATTGCTATGCTCATCAGGTGATTGACCCATTTCCATTCCCATCATTTCGGGTAAAAGTCTATGTCTGTACCTGCTTGTGATTTGCTGCTGCGTCGGGGCAAAATTCTGTGGCAAAATGCACCTGCCGAAATTGCCGATATTGCGATCGATCAGGGTCAGATTGTGGCGATCGCGCCTCAGTTGAACCATGCCGCGCAGCTTGAGCTAGATTTGCAGGAACAGATCGTCAGTCCGCCTTTTGTGGAGTCGCACATTCACTTAGATTCTGCATTGACTGTTGGAGAACCGCGCTGGAACCAAACCGGAACCCTGTTTGAAGGCATTGAAATCTGGCGAGAGCGCAAGCAGAATTTGACGATCGAAGATGTAAAGCAGCGGGCGATCGAAACCCTGAAGCAGCAGGCAATGCAAGGCGTTCTCTTTGTTCGTTCTCATGCGGATGTCAGCGAGAAAAATCTGGTTGCGCTGAAGGGCTTGCTAGAAGTGCGCGATCTGGTAAAGGATTGGATGACGCTTCAGGTGGTCGCTTTTCCGCAGGACGGAATTTACGGCAGTCCAGACAACGAGGCGTTGATGGAAGAAGCCTTGAAGCTGGGCGTTGATGTGGTCGGGGGTATCCCACACTACGAGCTGACCCGTGAGGATGGCGTGCGATCGATTGATCGAATTTTTGAATTAGCGCAGCAGTACGATCGGCTGATTGACGTGCATTGCGATGAGATTGACGATGATCAGTCTCGTTTTTTGGAAGTGATTGTGGCAAACGCAATTCGATCAGGCATGGGGTCGCGGGTGACCGCTAGCCACACCACTGCGTTTCATTCCTACAACAATGCCTATGCGTTTAAGCTAATGGGCTTTCTTCAGCGCACATCGGTTAACTTTATTGCCAATCCGCTGATCAACATTACGCTTCAGGGACGCACTGACACCTACCCCAAACGGCGCGGCGTGACGCGGGTAAAGGAATTGTGGCAGCAGGGGCAAAACGTCAGCCTCGGACATGACTGCATCTGCGATCCGTGGTATTCGCTCGGTACAGGAAATATGCTGGATGTGGCAAGTATGGCTCTGCACGTCTGTCAGATGACCGGAACCGAAGAAATGAATGCCTGTTACAACATGGTGACGTGGCACGGGGCAAAAACGCTGCACGTTGAAGACCAGTACGGCATTGAGGTAGGCAAACCAGCAAACTTAATCGTGCTGGAGGCTGACAGCCGCTATGATGCAATTCGCCGCCGTGCTGCCGTCCGGTACGTCATTTCACGCGGTAAGCTGCTCAGCATAACGGAGCCTGCCCGATCGCACTGGAAGGGCGAAGCCTAAGCAATAACTGCAAAGCGATTTCTGGCGTTGCTGAATAAGCGTATGATACGCCCCCCTAGCCCCTCAAAGTTGGGGGAACCAGAATTCAAAGTCCCTCAGTATTGAGGGATTTAGGGGGCGATGCAGAAGCTAAATTTGCACCCTTCATATCCCGATTCAGCAACGCCAAAAAAGGAGCCACAGGCATCTTCAAGGGAAGCATGTCGTGACTCCTAAATCACTCTCATTAAAAAGCAAAGCGGTGAATAGACCGCTCACCAGAAACGATCGCCGACTTTAGCAAAAGCTGAAATCGTTAATGTTGCGATCGCAGAACTTTTTACCACAGTCCTCGAACAGGGGCAGGAGTCTGGGTAGTCGTTGCTCTGGTGGTTCCGGTGGTACCAGTGGTTTGGGTTCTGACGGTTCCGGTCGTGCCAGTGGTTTGGGTTCTGACGGTTCCCGTGGTCTCAGTCGTTTGAGTTCTGACGGTTCCCGTGGTGCCAGTTGTCCCCGTAACGCCAGTCGTTCCCGTTGTGCCACTAGTTTGGGTTCTGGTCGTTCCGGTAACTCCAGTTGTCCCCGTAACACCGGTGGTTCCGGTCGTGCCGCTGGTTTGGGTTCTGGTCGTTCCGGTCACTCCGGTCACTCCGGTGGTTCCCGTGGTTCCCGTGGTTCCAGTAGTTCCCATTGTGCCAGTGCTTCCAGCAGTCTGAGTTCTGGTGGTTCCAGGGGTTCCGGCAGTTTGAAGGCGGTCGCTCAACTGAGAGGCAATCGATTGTGGAACAAGAACTTCATCGATCGCATGAATCACGCCATTGCTGGCTTCTACATCAGGAGTCGTCACCGTTGCGTTATTCACCGTAACGCCAGAAGATGCAGCCTGAATATTGAGTGGGCCGTTGAGACTATCCACTGAACCACTACGAATCTGGCTGGAAGGTAGCTCACCCGAAACCACATGGTAGGTAAGAATCTGCGTTAGCAAATCCCGGTTTTGCGGCTCAAGCAATGCCTGGAGCACGCCAGGAGGAAGGGCAGCAAACGCCTCATTGGTTGGCGCAAAGACGGTAAGAGGTCCGGGTCCAGATAGGGTTTGAACTAATCCTGCTGCCTGCACCGCTTGAACCAGGGTACTGAAATTAGGATTGGCAGCCGCTACACCCACGATCGTATTAGAAGCTTGCGTTGCAGTTGCGGGAGCGGAGGGCTGAGAATTTGTGGACTGAGCCATTGCCGCAACAGGGGCAAAACTTCCTGCACTGATAGCAAACACGATTGCCAGTGCCTTAGAACTGATTTTTATAGTCATCGTTCACTCCTTAATCGTGCTTCGTCCAATATTACCCGATTTGTGAAGAAAACTTAAAGCACGGCATCACATATAACAAATGACAATGATAAATAAATTAATGATTGAGGAATGATTGAGGCGATCGGCAAAGCAATTCACCCTTTGGCAATCGACCTCAGGAAGGGCTAGGAAGCAGCGGCTCCGTCTCTTTTCGCTCTTCAAGGGATTGAGCCTGATGAGACAGAGTAACAGCCGGAGATTTTCCGCTCATCCCCGTCATTAGCTTCAGTGCGAGAAATCGCAGCGGGCGGATTGCTCCCATTACGTGTAAACCTAACCGCCGCACCAGCACGATCGGCAGCACAGTATTCGAGAAAAAGCGATCGAGAAAATCGGTGAACCCAAGAATCATTAGATTTTCAAATTTGCGCCAGCGTTCATATCGCCGCAGAACTTGGAGACTGCCTACATCCTCGCCGCGCTGATAGGCCGTTTTGATCACCTGTGCCAGTGCCGCCGCATCGCGAATGCCCAAATTCATGCCCTGTCCACCCACTGGATGACAGCAGTGAGCCGCGTCGCCCACAAGTGCCAGCCGAGACAAGGTATATCGATCGCTCTGCATCAGCTTCACCGGAAACAGAAATCGATCGCCCAGCAATTCAATCTTGCCCAATTGCCCATCATACCGACGCTCCAGCTCTGCCAGAAACTCAGATTCTTCGACTTCCAACCATTTTTCAGCTTCCGCATGGGGAGCAGTTAAGACAATCTGACAGCGATTCTCCGGCAGAGGCAGGGTCGCAAACGGACCACTTGCCCAGAAATGCTCGCGCGCGATGTTGCCGTGGGATTTCTCAGGACGAATTACCGCCGTAATACAGGACTGCCAGTATTGCCAACCTTGGGTCTGAATGCCTGCGGCTTCACGGAGAGGCGATCGAGAACCATCTGCGGCAACCAGGAGGCGTGTTTGCACCGTCTGAAGCTCTCCTGCAATCGAGAGCGTGAGCGTGACGCGATCAGTCTGATAATCCGCCTGCTGCACTTCCGCCGGACAAATCCAGGTGATTGACTCTGCGCCTTCCAGCCGATTCAGCAATGCCTGCACAATCACATGATGTTCGCCCACGTAGCCCAGTTCATCGGTGCCCAGGTCTTCAGGCTGCAACCTTACAACCGCAGGATAATGCTCATCGGCAAGGGAAATCTGCTGAAAGGTGGTAATCTGCGGCAGAATCTCGTCCCAGATGCCCAGCCCTGCAAAGATCTTGCCAGACATTAATGTAATCGCGTATGCCCGACGAAACTGGAGTCCTGCGTCACGCGGCTTTGCCTCAATCAGGGCAATCTTTAAGCCCGTGTCTTTGAGGGCACAAGCCAGAGTTAAACCGACAATGCCGCCCCCCACGATCGCCAAATCAAACAGAGCAGGCAGGGAGCCAGAAGAGGAAACCGAAGCAGACTGAGCCAGAATCATTCGCGACAGCAATAGAAATTACAGGCAGAAAATTACAGGCAGATAAGTCCCAAACTGATTGACTTTAGCAATCAATTCAGGTTATGAGCCGCAATACTTTTATTCTGCCGCGACCGACTAAGAGAAGCAAGGCAAACCGAACATTGCAGAATTATTGTGCAGGGGAAAGTAAAATAAGCTGCTGGGACTGGAGCGATCGCACCCTAGCCAAATCTAAATCTACAGTTTGTAGAATTTCTCGAACCGATCGCGTCTGATTGCCGTCTGCGGCTTTGAGAAACTGCCATTCGGCTTCGCTCAGGTTCACAATCTGGTAGTCGTAGTTAAATAGACAGCGACTATCCCACCCGTCCATACAAGGGCTGCGATCGGGCATGGCAGACAGCAGCGTTTCGTCGTCCGACCAGTCCGGTTTCGGAAGCGGCTCGCGTCCGAGGAAAAATTCGTAGTGGGTAATAGTTTCCGGGTCGAGCAGTTCGAGCAGGCGATACCGCTGGCGATCACTAAGGTGGGCGGCACGATCAAGTAAATCTGGGGCTTTGTGAAGAAGGCGATCGAGCTGCCAAACACGGGGATTTGAGAAACCAATGAACTCTAGCCCCGAAGCGTCGATCAGTTCAAATAATGTATCAATGTTGTAATCAATCTCCTGAGGGTGAACGTACATATCTGCAAAGCATTCGTCCTTCTGGTTTTCCAGCGACCAGCGTTCTTGCTCTCGCTTCACCAAACGGTTGTTTTCTGGCAATGCACTCAAGATTTTGCGTCCAACCTGAACGCCGTCTTGATAGTTGCCGCGCTGGTCTCCCTGAAGGAGGGCGATCGCCTGCTGCATCAGCTTAATTTCCCAGCGTCCTAATTCTCCATAAACAAAAATGTGCATAATGCCACCCGGAGCTAGCTTTTTTGCCAAAGCTTGAATGCCGCGAATTGGGTCAGGCAGGTGATGCAGAACGCCAACGCAATTAATAAAGTCAAATTCGCCCGAAAGCTGCCCTACATCATAAAGACTCAGGTGATGAAACTGAACTCGACTCGCGCCGCTCCGCTGACATCGCTCCTGGGCGACAGCAAGAGTTCCGGCACTGAGATCAATTCCAGTGACTTGCGCTTCAGAATTGAGATGCACCAAATACTCGGTTCCTACACCTGAGCCACAGCCCGCATCCAGAATGCGAACATCCTGCCGGGAAGGCTTCTGTCCGGTGCAAAAGTTGTAGGCAGCGAGCCAGTTCCATCGCCAGTTGTAGCCAGGGGGCGGCTCATCCAGCAGGGGTTCCGGTGGAAAAGGGTAAGTGTCGTAGAGTTTGGCAACAGCAGCGGAAATTGCAGAATCAGACATAGCCTCAGGAGTTGCAGGGGTGAGAGGGCAGCAAATTTGAGTGTATCGAAAAGGGGGACAGCGATGGGGACCTAAATACTCGTGATGAGAAAGTAACAAAACTTATACACATCCTCAGGTATGCTGCCTCGATCCCCTATGATTTTCTGTGTGGCACTCTTCGGTTCTCTACATGGTTCTTAATAATTTCATGTGGAACCCCGAAACGTTCTAATTTAATACTTAGCCAGTTGACCCTGGGCAGTCGTTCTGGTGAGCTTTATTGGAGGTCGTAGACGCTGTGAACCCGTAAACCGTGAACACAGTCAAGCGATATTTCATGAGCGGCACTTAGGGGCAGGTCTAAATGCAATCACTATATAAGGGAGCTTTTGAAATCCAATGAGTGTTAAGGCGAGTGGTGGAAGCTCTGTTGCGCGTCCGCAGCTATATCAAACCGTACCTGTCGCAACCATTTCTCAAGCTGAGCAGCAAGACCGTTTTCCGGGACGGGCAGAGCTAAATGAGCTTTCCGGCTACTTCAACTCTGGTTTGAAGCGGCTAGAAATTGCACAAATCCTGACCCAAAACTCGGAGCTGATTGTCTCTCGCGCTGCCAACCGAATTTTTGTGGGTGGCTCTCCGATGGCGTTTCTCGAAAAGCCTACGGAAGAAGTGCCCGTCATGATGACCATGGGCGGTACAGCACTGGATACCAAAGAAGCCATGAAGCTGGGAACCGCAACCTATGTGTCGAGCGGTGGTGGTTTCCTCGAAGGAATTCGATCGCTCTTTAGTGCATCGGGCAGCGGTCCTACCCCAGCAGGATTCCGTCCGATCAACGTGGCTCGCTACGGTCCGCGCAATATGCAAAAGTCGCTACGGGACATGAGCTGGTTCCTGCGCTATACGACTTATGCGATTGTCGCGGGTGATCCCAATATCATTGCGGTCAACACCCGTGGTCTGCGAGAAATTATCGAAAACGCCTGTTCCGGCGAAGCAACCCTGGTGGCACTGCAAGAAATGAAAGCGGCTGCGCTGGGCTATCTGCGTCAGGATGAGGCGGGTTTGGCGATCGTGACTCAGTACTTCGATGTATTGATCAACGAATTCAAAGCCCCTACGCCTTCTAACAAGGTGCGTCAGCGTCCGTCGGGCGATCAACAGGGCTTGGAACTGCCGCAAATCTACTTCAACGCGGCAGAGCGTCGTCCCAAATACGCGATGAAGCCGGGATTGTCGGCAACTGAGAAGAACGATGTGGTGAAAGCCGCTTATCGTCAGGTGTTCGAGCGGGATATTACGCGGGCTTACTCGCTGAACATTTCCTATCTGGAATCGCAGGTGAAAAACGGCGATATCTCGATGAAAGGGTTCATCCGCCGCTTGGGTAAATCGCCCCTCTACCGCAAGAACTTCTACGAGCCGTACATTAATAGCCGAGCATTGGAACTGGCATTCCGTCACTTCCTGGGTCGCGGTCCGTCTTCGCGGGAAGAGGTGCAGAAGTATTTTGCGATCGTCTCCAACGGTGGTCTGCCTGCTCTGGTGGATGCCTTGGTCGATTCGCAAGAGTACTCGGATTACTTCGGTGAGGAAACCGTTCCTTATCTGCGCGGTCTAGGTCAGGAAGCGCAGGAGTGCCGCAACTGGGGTCCGCAGCAAGACCTGTTTAACTACAGCGCACCCTTCCGCAAGGTTCCGCAGTTCCTCACAACCTTTGCGCGGTACAATCAACCCCTGCCCGACCAGCACGTTTACGGCTCCGGCAACGATCCGCTGGAAATTCAGTTCGGTGCGATCTTCCCGAAAGAAACCCGTAACCCCAGCACCAGCCCTGCTCCATTTGGTAAAGACACCCGCCGGATTCTGATCAATCGCGGTCCAGGCATCAACAACCAGGTGAGCAATCCGAGGGCGCAAGGCATCGCTCCGGGAACGCTGGGTCCCAAGGTGTTCAAGCTGGATCAAATTCCCAGCTACACCGGAACTTTTGCGAAGCGAGGCAGCGGCACTCAGGGCATCAGCACCAAGTTCTCGGAAAGCTCGACCCAGAAGGTGATCAAAGCGGCTTATCTGCAAGTCTTTGGGCGCGATGTCTACGAAGGACAGCGGTTGAAAGTTTCAGAAATCAAGCTGGAGAACGGCGAGATTACGGTGCGGGAGTTTATTCGTCAGTTGGCGAAGTCTGACCTGTTCCGTAAGCTCTACTGGACTTCGCTGTACGTCACCAAGTCTGTGGAATACATCCACCGTCGTTTGCTGGGTCGCCCCACCTACGGTCGTCAGGAAATCAACAGCTACTTTGATCTGTGCGCGAAGAAAGGCTTCTATGCCCTGATCGACGCGATTATCGACAGTGAAGAGTACAACAAGGCGTTTGGCGAAGACACTATTCCCTACGAGCGGTATCTGACTCCGGGCGGTCTGGCACTACGAACCAACCGGGTGGGCAGCATCAGCGACAAAGCAACGCGAATTGACGTTGAAGAAACGCCGAAGTTTGTCGAAATGGGTGCGGTGAAGGAAACCCGTACCGAACCCGACGTGCAGTTCCGCGTCAGCCAGGGGGTCAGCAAGCGGCGTGAGCAAACCAAGACCTTTAAGCTCACCACCCTTGATCCGACTGCGACAAACACCGTGATCCGGGCAGCCTACCGCCATATTTTTGAGCGCGATATCGAACCGTACGTCGCACAAAATGAGTTCACGGCACTGGAAAGCAAGCTGACCAACGGCGAGATTAACCTGAAGGAGTTTATCGAAGCTCTCGGTATGTCTCGGCTATACATTAAAGAGTTCTACGCGCCGTACCCGAATACGAAGGTGATCGAACTGGGAACCAAGCACTTCCTCGGACGTGCCCCGATCGATCAAGTCGAGATTCGCAAGTACAACAAGATCCTGGCTTCGGAAGGTCTGGCTGCGTTCATTCGCTCGATGACCAATAGCCCAGAATACGCAGAAAACTTCGGCGAAGACACGGTTCCGTACCGCCGCTTCCCGTCACTGCCTGCCGCCAACTTCCCGAACACGCAGAAGCTTTATAACCAGCTCACCAAGCAAAATGATGATCTGGTTGTGCCTAGCTTTGAGCCAGTGAAGACTCGGATGGACATCACAAAGATGCCGCTGATGAGCAAGGCGATGGCTGATCTGGAGAAGCAGGCGCGCCAGCCCGACCTCAGCAAACCGAGATTTGTGGAACTGGGTCGATCGTTTAGCAACGGCAACGGTCAATCCGTCGAAGTGGGCGTAGGAACGGCTCGCCGTAAACCCTCCCGCATCTTCCGCCTGAACCCAGAAACTAGCGGCTCTGAGAAGGAACTGGTAATCAACGCGCTCTATGTGCAGGTGATGGATGTGTTTAGCGGTCAGGTGCCGTCCGAAATCCGTCGCTCTGACCTGGAAAGCAGGCTGAAGAACGGTGAAATCTCGGTGCGCGAGTTTGTCAAGTCTCTGGCTAGCTCGGACATCTATGTACGCCGCTTCTACACCCCGTACCCCAATACGAAGGTGATTGAGTTCCTGTTCCGTCACCTGCTGGGACGCGCTCCGGCAACCCAGGCTGAGATCCGCGAGTACAACAAGATTCTGGCGGATCAGGGTCTACGGGCTGCGGTAGACACAATGGTTAACAGCGCAGAGTACAGCCGCTACTTCGGTGAAGACGTGGTTCCGTACAAGCGGTATCCGTCACTACCTGCCGGAAACTACATTGGTAGTGTGAAGGCAGAAGAGGATCTGGTGAAACAGTCCTGGTCAGGCTACTCGCCTTCCTATCTCACCGGACGGAGCTAAATAGTTGCGCTAACAAGAGCTAAACGGTAGAAGGTTCTGAGTCTCATCGTCCCTTGATTGGCATCTGCGATCAAGGGACTTTTTGTTGGAGCTTGACTTTTTGTTAAAGGATCTTTGAGGAGAAGGATGTTTGGAAGTGCAAACGCAAATAGCAAAATTCCCTCATCTATACAGACAAGGGAATAAAAACTTATAACAGTTCCCCGCAACGCCGTCTTACCTCAGTTTTTGACCTGGTATAAACCAGGTGGGAACTACTCGCCCAGTTTAAAGTTTCCGAGTACAAGCCCGGTCTACTGCCACTGGAACTCTTCGGCTCCCTTATTCAAAAAGCATAGATCATAAAACATTATTGGCAGTCACCAACGTTGCAGTAGAACCTTCCCTTATTCTAACGATCGATCGGCGATCGATCCACTAATCTTATAAGACTCAATCCAACTAAGCCGTTTCAATCCCCTTCCCCTTTAACTTAATTCCTCCCTGCACACTCCACAAACCCCGTTAAACGACCAACTTCCCCACTTACCTCCAAACGAACTACAAAACCCCTCCCCAGCCCTATTTCTTCATCTCTTCATTCCCCATCCGCCCCTCTACCCCCTGTCACCCACCCACCTTCACAGGCGATACTGGAATGAATCCTCCATTACAGTCCTGCAATCGTCCGGTTTGCAATACTATTTTGCGAAATCATTATCATTATGCTCAGGTATCCGTTCTCCAAAAAGAAAGCTCAAAGGGGTCAGACCAATCTGCTTCAGGAATCGCCTGACCTGGAAAAGTTGGCGCAGTCGCTTCAGCCAGTGCTTCAAGCTCAAATCATGGCGTCTCAGCTTCAGGTACGCTGTGCGATTCGGCAGAGAACGCTGTTTATTTTGATCGAACATCTGCTGCATGTTGAGCCAAGCCCCCAGCAGGTCTTTGTAGAGCTTGAAGCGATCGTTCGGAAAAATACGGCAGAGCACGTTCAAGACCCGTCTTTTGCAGCGATTCAAGGAACCAACTTACCTGTGCGGCTGTTTCTTCGGATTGCAGGGCACCAGCAACCTTATCAGTTTCATACGTTTTCGGTCAGTTTGATCTCAGTCGATCAGGGAAGGTCGATCGCTACCGAGAACGATCGCGGCATCCAGCAGATTTCTGCCTTTGTTGAGCCGTCTACTGTGCAAAGCAGGTCTTCTGACTCAGTAATCGAGGAAGGATTGGCAGCAGAAGCCGCACCCGTCAATGCATCAGGGGAAGCAACGACTGCCGTGGGTGAAGCAGCTCCCGAACCTGCGATCTCAAGCAATGAACCGATCGAACGATTAATCGCAGCAGCAGTTGAGGCTGTACCCGAAGTTAAATCCGAGGTTAAAGCAGTTGAGGCTGTACCCGAAGTTGAGATTGTACCCGAAGTTGAGGCTGGGTCAGAACCCGAGGTAGAATCTGTCGCGATCGAGTCTGCTGAGATTGAATCTGTCGAAGTGGATTCAGTAAAGGTTACCTCTGCGGAATTGGTTGGGCTGGCTGCGATCGAATTGATTGAAGTTGGGTCAGCCCATGTTGAACTCGAAGCTGAACCTGAGGCGACTGAAGCCCATTTAGTTGACGTTGAAGCTGAAGCGACTGAACCTGTTTCAGTTGAATTGATAGAGATCGATTTTGTTGATGTAGAACCTGTCCCGATCGAAACGATTGAAGCTGTTGCAACCGAACCTGTCGCGATCGGATCGATTGAAGACGATTTTGTTGACACTGTCCCTCAAGCGATTGAAGCTGGCTTAGTCGAACCTGTCTCAGTCGAGCCTGTCTCAGTCGAACCTGTCTCAGTGGAACCTGCCGAAGTTAATAGCACTGAAGTTGAGCCTGATGCCGAGGTTACGGTTTCCACGATACCGCCTGGAGCAGAGGTTGCTGAAGTCGAGTTAGTTGCAGATCAAGAATTGATATCGATCGAACCTGTCGCAGCAGTTCCTTCAGCGAGTGAACCACAGGAAATTATTGCAGCGGATGATATAGAAAGCGATCGACAATCTGAAGCGGCAGGAAGCGAACAAACTTATGCAGCGATCGAGTTCACTCATCCTGATCTTGATAGTTCTAATATTGCTAATATCGCTACGGATTTACAGCAGGATACTGCAATTTGTGAAGATCTTGACGAACCGTTCTTGGATGAAGTAACCGAAATTAAACCTGATACCGTTAACGCATCTGAGTACATATCTGAAAACGCTGAATTTGCAGCCGAGACCGAATTTCTACAGTCTGAATTTGGGGTGGAACTGGAATCCGATCGATCAAGTCTTGTTGAACCCATCTCAGAATTAATTTCGGAACCTATCTCTGGACCAATCTCAGAACCGATTGCGGAACCTATTTCTGAATCAGTCTCAGAATTAATTTTAGAATCTCCGGTTGAGGCATCTGTAGATGAGCTGACCGAAACAGAACTCCAGGAATTGGAATCATCTGTCGCCTTGTCTGAGGAGTTTTCCTTAGTACCAGAGCCATTAGCACCAGAGCCATTAGTACCAGAGCCGATCGAGCCTGTGGTTTTGCAAGCTGCTGAGCCTGCACTTCCAGAAGCGAGATTAGTAGAAACAGAAGCCTTTGAGCCTCGTTTGCCTGACAAGGCGGATGAGCCGCAGGACAGAGCGCAAACGATCGACGAGGAGAACGAGAATCAATTTGCTGAGCAATCTTTAGAATTACCAACTGAATCGATCGCTGCTTTATCAATCGATCAAGCAAATGATCAAGCAACTAATTTATTTGCAGACGAATTCTCTGATGAGTTTATTACTCCATCGACCGACAGACCAGAGACACTATCAGATAGTTTGTCTGAACAATTAGGGAGACTAGAACACCAGGAACCAGAGATTGCTCCAGAAACCATTGCGATACCAGAGACAGCAGAGCCGTACTCGATCGATTCTTCTGCAACCGTTGCCTTTATAGAAGACACTGCTTTGCCGCAAGCGGATACGCCTTCTGCGATCGAATCAGAAATTCAAGAAGATATTTCCCAAGAAGATATCTTGCAGGAAGATATTCCTCAAGATGATCTTTTCCAAGAAGAAGTAATTCAGGAGAACGTTTCTCAGGAAAATATCTCGCGGAATGCGGTTGATGATAGAGCTGAGAATTATATCGATGAAAATTATCAATCTCAAAGTTCTGCACAAGTTGTTAGTCCAATTGTTAGCTCAATTGTTAGCCCAAATTCCACGTCACCAGATTTTGCGGCGGTAAACGACCCAGCCCCGAACCGGGCCGCTGCCGAGACAAGCCCTGAAACCAAAGGCCTCTCTTTCTCGGAAGTGTTAGAGCTAGAAGCGTGGAGCGATCGGCAATCGTTTCTAAGGCGGATGTCGATTTCTGCCTGGATTTTTGCAGGCACTGTGGGAGTGTTTGGCGTTGTGACAGGCATTTACGCACTGACTCGTCCCTGTGTGATTGGAGGCTGTCTACCGGTTGAGCAGGCACAGCAAATCAGCGATCGGGCACTGAATACGATCCAAACCACTGAGTCTGCCCTGGCGATCGTGGATGCCCATAATCAACTTCGGGAAGTTAATGCGCTGCTGAGCCCGATTCCGTTTTGGTCGCCGCACTACGAGTCTGCTCAGCAAATTATGAAGGTGAGCGAAGCCAGAGCCAGCCGAGTTGCCCAGATTGTGAACGCGCTTGAGAAGGCAAACGCAGCAGCCCAGAAAAGCCTGAATCCGCCGCATCCGCTGGCGCAGTGGCGTGAGATCCAGTGGCTCTGGCGGGATGCGATCGCCGCTCTGCAAAAAATTCCGCCGGATAGTCCTGTCTACGACCTGGCACAGCGCAGGCTTCAGGAATATGAGACCAGTTTAAATGGCATCAATCAGCGGGTCGCGACCGAGCAGAACGCCCAGGAGCGGGTGAATGCAGCTCGTAGAACGGCAGAAGTGGCAGAGGCACAGGCAGGCATTGCAAAATCTGCTCAGGATTGGCAGCAGTCTTACGCCGCATGGCAGGCAGCTGTGAAGGTTCTCGATCAAATTCCGCAGGGAACGGCAGCGTATGCTGAAGCCGAGCAGCTTCTCGCACTGTATCAGCCGCGCTTGCAGGAAGCCAACCAGCGCCAAGGGCAAGAGACGATCGCCGAAAATGCCCTGCGTCAAGCCAATCAGTTGGCAGAGCAAGCCCGCAGCCTGGAGCAGCAAAACCAGTGGATCGAAGCAAAAACGATATGGCAGCAGGCAGTTACCAATCTTCAGCGGATTCCTCAAGGGAGCGTTTACTCGATGCAGGTGCAGTCTACGCTTCAGTCCTACACCGCAGCAATGACTCAAGCAGAAAAGAATGCCGCCCGTCTCACGGCAATGCAGGCTGTCCAGCCAGATCTCGATCGTACCTGTGCCGGGATGGTTCCACTTTGCACCTATTCCTTCGCGCCGCAGGCAATTCGGGTGCAGATTACCCGCAGCTACGACCAGGCGACCGAGCGCGTGATGACTTCCACTCAGAGCGGTTCGATGCAGGCAGTGATCACCACTCAGGTGAACAATCTGCTGCGATCGCTTGCTGCCATCAGCGAAACGGCTAAAGTGCCGATCGAACTTTACAATGCAGACGGCTCCCGTTTTGGAACCTACTCCCCGGAAGCCTCTGGATTTGTGGCGCAGTAAGGCAACTAGCTCAGCAAGTTGGGCTGAAACGCCTTATCCACATGGCTGAGAATTTTCTCAATCCGGTTCTCCCAGGAAAATTGCTGCACAAAGTTAATGCTGTGGGCATAGCCTTCGAGCTTCCGGGGATAGACTGCCAGCGTATGAGCAATGCAGTTGACCAGCGCAAAGGGACAGTCGGGCGCACACCAGCCTGCGATGATGCCAGCCAATTGAAACAATCGCAGCGGGGGAATCTCAGTCGCGACGATCGGCGTACCGGAGGCTAAATAGTCAAAAAACTTGAGCGGAGAGGTGAAGGAAGCTTCTTCGCCCGATCGATGGGGATGCAGCAGGACATCAGCGGCTTGAAGCAGGCTGGCAAGCTGGTCGTGCAGCACATAGCCCAGAAAAGTCACGTTTTGCAGTCCCAGCTCGATCGATCGCTGCTGATAGCTTTGCACTTTTGCCTCAGACCCGCCCGCAAACGCAAACCTAACCTGGGGCATCTCCTTTGCGACCTCCAGCAGCAGATCTACGCCCTTAAACGCATTCAGCCCGCCAGAATAGACTGCCAGAGAAGTGCAATCGCCTAAAAGCTGCTGTCGCCATTGTGCCGCTGCATCGGGTTGTCGGGTGGCAAAAGACTGGTTAAATCCGTTGTGAAGTTGAATTACTTTATCTGGCGGCATTCCTTGAGCGATCATGCTTTCCCGTACTGGATCGGCAACCGTGACCGCAAGCTGAAACATCGGATGATGGACGATTTCCGGTTCAAACTGTTTCTGCTCATGGTGATGATGCTCATAAATTGCAGGAATCCTATTTTGAACGGCAGCTTTGATAAAATTCCAGTCGCGGCTATGAACAATCTGAACACGGGAACGAATATGAAACGGGAGATAATATTTTGAAACGATCGTACTCGGATGCGTCCATTTCGACTGACCTTTGAAGCGATCGGGAATCGGCAATCCGGCAACTTTTAGCCTGCGGTGCAAATTGTAAAACCGGGTCAGCTCCCCATCAGGAATCTGTGGACGAAAGGGCAGTAGCCAATCGATCGGCGAACTGATCTGGGGCTTCAGGTAAGTGAGAACAGCAGCATAGCCCAGATTTGCGGCAGCATTGGCACAGTTTGCCACCTGCACCAGATCGGCTCTGGGTTGAGGCAGTGTGTTGCGCGTAAAGAAAAGATAGTGTCGATTCATGAGTGTTCCTCGATCGCTTCAAGTTGCTTGACTAGATCCAGAGCTGACCGATAAGCCGTTTCGGTGTATTCCTGTTGTTCTTCGGGATACTGGACGACTTCATGCACAATCAGCCCTAACGAACCAATCACAATGTTGAGCAGCGATCGGATGTGATAAGAGAAATTCGCCGTTCGTTTGCGATGGTTGGGCTGCGAGAGTTCTGCAAACTGCTGGGCAAATTGCTCGGTAAACTGCATTTGACAGAGCCGAGCATAGTGACCCTGTTCTGCCAGCAACGATTGATGAGTGCCCAGTTCGACCAGTTTGCCCTGTTCTAAAACCGCAATTTGATCCGCCTTTTGCACGGTAGACAACCGATGGGCAATGATAATCGTGGTTCGGTCGCGGCTGAGTCGATCGATCGCTTCCTGCACCAGTTTTTCAGAAACGGTATCAAGGGCACTGGTCGCTTCATCTAGAATCAGAATCGGCGGATTTTGGAGCAGTGCTCTGGCAATGGCAATGCGCTGTCGCTGCCCCCCAGAAAGCATTACGCCCCGATCGCCAATCACCGTTTCAAACCCGTGCGGCAATTGCAGAATAAATTCTTCGGCGTTTGCCTGTTTTGCCGCAGCAATAATTTCATCATCGGTTGCAGCCGGACAGCCGTAGGCAATGTTGTCTCGCACCGAAGCGTTAAACAAAAACGTCTCCTGGCTCACAATGCCCATTGCCCGCCGCAGCGATTGATAGTCAAATTCGCGTAGGTCTTGCCCGTCTAGCAAAATGCAGCCCTCGCTGGGGTCGTAGAGTCGCGGCAATAAATCCACTAAGGTCGATTTTCCTGCCCCTGATGCTCCCACGATCGCCAGCGTCGTCCGACAGGGTAAATCAAGGTTGATATCGTGAAGAACGTATTTTTGTCGTCCTGGATAGATAAACGAAAGATTGCGAAGCTGAATTCCGGTTTGCAAAGTTTGGAACGGCAGCGTTCCGTTTTGCATAAATGGTTTATTATCACGACGGAGAAACTCGCTAGCAATTTCCAAACTGGGGGCAATACTTGCAAACTGACTGCGAGCGTTATTAAGCTGACCAATCAGGGGCAACGTCCGAAACAGCAAAAAAAGATAGGTGAGCAATACCGCAGAGAATGCCTCGAGCTGCGCTGCCAGAAAGGTACGCCCGATCGCCACAATTAGCAGCAGTGCAATTACGCCCGCCATTTCGTTCACAGGCTCAATCAGGGCAGAAACTGCCTGCGTTCGGAACTCTGCCTGCTCTCGATCGCGAATTAAACGAATCATTTTTTCATAGGCGGCGGGTTCGGTGGCAGTGGTGCGAACGAGCCGCATTCCAGACAGCAGTTCTAAAACACTGGTCGAATATTGCTTTGACGTATCCGAAAGCTGCTTGCCAAACTGCTTTGCTTGATGAATGCTCGACTGATTCACTAGCACAACGATCGCTAACAGCGCGGTTGAAGCCAGCGTTAACTGCCAGGACAGTGACACCAGCAATCCCACAAACACCAGCACCGTAATGACAACTGTGACCGATCGCGTAATGCTGCTAATTGCGCCTGCGGCACGAGAGACTTCGTTATTGAGCCGATTCACAATATCGCCAATTCCCGTGCGGCTAAAAAAATCAAGGTCAACTTCCAGCAAAAGCCGCAGTCCCTGCTCTCGCAAATCATTGGTGAGGATGCGCTTCAGGCTTCCGGCAACCAGCGCATTGCCATAGCCCGCCAGGTTTTTGAGCAGCAGCAGCAGGATAATTGCCCCCGCGAGCAGCGCGATACGAGGACGACCATCGATTTGAAATGGAGACAGCAGCATTCGCAGAACGGGCACTTCGCCCTCCAGCGCGATCGGCTGTCCCAGAAAGCTGAGCAGAACGGGCATGATCAGAGCGGTACTGACCCCGTTAAACACCGCACCCGAAAATCCCAGCCCAATATTAAGCAGGATCAGAACAGGGTGTCGGTGAACCAGGTACAGTAACAGTTGACGCGGAGAGCGGAAATTTGACATAGCATCAGGCAGCATATTCGATCGCGTGAAGCGTTTTCTTCCAGCAGGAAACGTTCTCCTGTAGAGTGCCCGAAGCGATCGGCTGTCCAACATCACAGGTGGAAGATTTGCAGTTCGCTAGGGCGATCGAAATGACTATTCTTCGATGCAAAAACATCGCGCAGCTTAACTTTCTACTCCTTTGGGGGTCTGTCTTTAGGAGCTAACAGAAGCTTGAAAAATTCTCTAGCCTTGTGAAGAGCAGTCAATCAAGCTTGAAGGAAAATTTTATGACCACGAGTGTTTCGCCGGACATGAACCGGAGTTCGAGGAATAGCCAGCTTTGGAGCGCAATTCTGCTGATCGCGCTGGGTCTAATTGCCATTATTCTGCCGCGTGTTTCAACGCTGGTCGCAGAAACCTGGATCTCCCTGATTCTGATTTCTTCGGGAGCCACCAAACTCTTTAACGCATTCCAGACTCGCCAGCAGGGCGGCTTTATCTGGAAATTGCTGCTGAGCATCCTGTACATCGGCACAGGGATCATGCTATTTGTGAATCCGTTCGGCGGTACGATTACGCTGACTCTGCTGCTGGGTAGCTTCCTGCTAACGGAAGGCACGTTTGAGCTGATTCTGGCATTCCGTGTACGTCCCCAAGAAGGCTGGACTTCGGTGCTGGGAAATGCACTTGTGACTCTAGCACTGGGAGCAATCGTCTGGTTCCAGTGGCCCTTCAACGCACCCTGGCTCTTGGGAACTGCCGTCGGCGCAAGCATTATTTCCACCGGACTTTCGCGTCTGCTGCTGGCTCAGAACTCGCAAGCAAAGATGGCTTCCTCGACGGGAACACCTGCCAATACTGCTTCCAACCCTTCAAGCTCCACCAACGATCCGGCGGCAACGGTGTAGGTTTCCTCTATTCCGCGGCGGTTCCTCGTTCTGTTAATAATCCCCTGTCTGCCGATCGATTCTGGGCAGCCGGGGGATTTGTTCTTGTAGGATGCCTGATTGATTTGTTTTGGAACAAAATGCAGGGACGAATCCAGGCAATATTGCTCTCTTCGGTGCGATTTCATACGCAATATCAGTATGTTAAGTTGTCCAGGATTTGCGATCTTGACGAGCAGGGGAGTTCCTGAGATGCAGAAGAGATGGTGGAAAGAAAGCGTCGTCTATCAAATCTATCCGCGCAGCTTTAAGGACAGTAATGGCGACGGGGTCGGCGATCTCCGGGGGATCATCAAGAAATTAGACTATGTGCAAAAGCTCGGTGTTGACGTGGTCTGGCTCTGTCCCGTTTATCAATCTCCTAACGATGACAATGGTTACGACATCAGCGACTATTACGACATCAACAACGAGTTTGGCACCCTGTCTGATTGGGAGGAGCTGCTCGCAGGATTGCACGATCGCGGCATCAAGCTAATGATGGACCTGGTGGTTAACCATACCTCCGACGAGCATTCCTGGTTTGTCGAAGCGCGCAAATCCAAGGACAATCCGTATCGGGATTACTATATTTGGCGATCGGGTAAGGAGGGTCGCGAACCCAATAACTGGGCGTCCTTTTTCGGTGGGTCAGCCTGGCAGTACGACGAGGCAACCGATGAGTATTACCTGCACCTGTTCTCTCGCAAGCAGCCCGATCTCAATTGGGAGAATCCGAAGCTGCGTGCCGAGATTTATACCATGATGCACTGGTGGCTGCGGAAAGGCATCGACGGCTTTCGCATGGATGTCATCAATGTGATCTCGAAAGTCCCTGGCTTGCCGGATGCTCCTGTAGTGACGAGCGATCGCTACCAATTTGGCGGACAGTATTTCGTCAACGGACCGCGTCTTCACGAGTTTCTGAGTGAAATGAAGCAGGAAGTGCTATCTCACTACGATATTGTCACCGTCGGCGAGACACCGATGCTGACCACCGAGCACGGCATTGCACTCACCCATGAGGAGACGGGGCATCTCAATATGCTGTTCCAGTTCGAGCACATGGTCATCGACGAAGACCCCAACAGTGCCTTACCGCACCGGAGCGTTCAGCCGTGGCGACTACACGATCTCAAGCAAGTGATGACACGGTGGCAAAAGGATTTGGAAAGGAAGGGCTGGAATAGCCAGTACCTCACGAACCACGACACCCCACGGGCAGTCTCTCGGTTTGGGGATGATGGTCAGTACCGGGTTGAGTCAGCCAAATTGCTCGCCACGTTTCTGCATCTGCTGCATGGCACGCCCTATGTCTATCAGGGCGAAGAGATCGGGATGACCAACGTCAGGTTTGAGTCGATCGAGGATTACCAGGACATTGAGACGCGCACGGTCTATCACGAGTTGGTGGAGGAAAAAGGCATTGCTCCCGATGCTGCAATGGAAATTATTTATGCCAGAAGCCGTGACAACTCACGCACACCGATGCAATGGGACGGCACCCTGTACGCTGGATTCACCACTGGCACTCCCTGGCTCAAGGTCAACCCCAACTACCGCGAGATCAATGTTCAACAAGCACTGACTGACCCAAACTCGATCTTTGCCTACTACCAGCAGCTCATCCGGTTACGCAAAGCTCATCCGGTCATCGTTTACGGCACGTATGACCTCATCCTGGAATCGCATGAGCAAGTTTATGCGTTCACGCGAACCCTGAAGGACGAGCGTTTGCTGGTTTTGCTGAATTTCACCCAAGACACGCCCGTTCTTACCCTGCCAGACGAAGTATCCTTTGACAGCCAGGAACTATTAATTAGCAACTATGGAATGAACAACGTAATGGACAATAATGAGGCAGAGGGGAGCGAGGAGATTCGCCAACTCACGCTGCGTCCTTTTGAGGCACGAGTGTACCGATTGCAGTAGTTTGCTGAGGAACGCGATCGATTGGGTGTCCGTCGCCTGAGAGCAAAAAACTTAGAGCAAGAAACAACGTTAAGCCCCAGAAGTTAAGCCCTAGAAAAAGAAGGGGATTCGATTAACGGTATAAGCTTTAAAGGATTTAGCGAAAGACAATCGAGTAATCCCACTATTCGTAATAGAAAAAATCCGATTACCTGCAGATTGCAGAGCCAAGAAAAGAGCTAGCCAAACAATTACAAATCTAAGCTGACGGAGTTCGTTACACAATGGACTCTTCTTATAAATTCCGACTAAGGTTATTCCGAAATATCTATCTTGGGATAGAAACAAAGCAAATATTCAAGATACGTAATACATAAAGGATTTACTTTTCTTAATGTATTGCTATATCCAATAGCAGAGGCGATCGCGCCGCAGAGCTTGATAGATCTAAAAGTCAAGTGAGGTTTGTATTTCTGAAAACAATCCTGCAATTCTCTTTGCAAACATTTGTGTTTCAGGAATTACGAAACGGTGGAAAAAAGGGCTTGCTTCTTTATTAGCACTCTTTTGTCCAATGATTGCATGGACAAGATGACTAAAACAAAGGGTAGTCAGCGTTGTCTTCTCTGAATTCTCCTCAGACATAGAGCAAGCTTCACAGTCTAGCAATCGAGAAGTTCAGGGTCATAAGCGCAAGGCGGAGGCAAACTCCAGCCGGGTCTTTTGCTTTCTGTGCTTTGTTCCTCGTTCTGTAAATCTCTCTGTAAATCTCTTTTCTCTCGAACTGTTCGATCTCGTTGTTTTTGTGCGAACTGTCAGCGAACAATGGCAAACCTGTTTTGTTTAGTTTCTTACTTAACTGTTTAGCCCCGTGACCCTAGCAATGATCGATGATTCAAACTTTTATAACCCATGAGTACTGATTCTTCAACTCACAACCTGCATCACTCTTTTAATCGCTGGTTGCTGCGTCGCTGGCGATTTCTTGCTACGGCGATCGTCGTTTGTCTAGGCGTGATTTTCTACAGTGTGATGGCACTGTCGCAGCAGCCAGTTCACATCGCAATGCTGATGACTGCACTGGACGTGGCACAGGAGCAACACATTATTGAGGCATTTGAAGCCCAAAATCCCGATATCAAAGTCGATGTGATCGAAGGTCCGAACGCCACGAATCTGGTCGAGGATTTGTACACATCCTCTTTCTTGCTGGGTAGCTCGCCTTATGATGCCGTGATTATGGATGTCGTCTGGCTACCTAAATTCGCTGCTGCGGGTTGGCTGATGGATTTGACCGATCGCATTCCAGAATCCGAGCTGAAAGACTTTATTCCCGAAACCGTGGAAGGGAGCCGCTACCAGGGAAGACTTTACCGAATGCCCTACCGCACCGACTCCGGGTTGCTTTATTACCGGGAAGACCTGTTGCAAGCGGCAGGCGCACAGCCCCCCGAAACCTTTGAAGACCTGATCAATATTTCCAAGCAAATTCAGCAGTCGCAGGGTGCAGACTGGGGCTACGTCTGGCAGGGACGGCAGTATGAAGGACTCGCTGCGATGTTTGTCGAGGTGCTGGAAGGCGCAGGTGGGTTCTGGGTCAATCCCCAAACCCTCGAAGTCGGACTCGATCGCCCCGAAACGCAGAAAGCCATTCAGTTCCTCAGAACAACGCTCGATCAGGGCATTTCCCCTCCTGGCGTCACGACTTATCAGGAAGAAGAAGCCCGCCGATTGTTTCAAAGCGGCCAGGCAGTGTTTATGCGGAACTGGCCCTACGCGCTGCCCCTCGCCGATGCTAACGACTCTGTGATCAAAGGCAAAGTTGGATTTAAGCCGATGGTTCACGCGCCGGGTCAATCCAGTGCCGGAGCATTGGGCGGCTGGGGGATTGGCATTGCCAAATCTTCTCCCCACCCTGAAGAAGCATTGCGGTTTGCTCAGTACTACGCCAGCGAAGAGGCACAGCGTAACCTGGTGCTGAAAAATGGCTATCTGCCCACCCGTCGATCGCTATACACTGATCCGCAGGTGGTAGAAAAATATCCTTACTTCCCCCGGATGCAAGCGGTAGCAGAAAGTGCAGCCCTGCGTCCGCCGATCGCCCAATATGCTCAGGCATCGGATATTCTTCAGCGATACCTGAGTGCTGCCCTGACGGGTCGAACCGATCCAGAACAAGCAATGCGTGATGCTGCCAAGGAGACGCGCAATTTGCTTCAACGCTACTCTGCCCGCTGAGCTGTATCCCATTAGGAGTCTTTCATGGCTGACACAATTCGTTCAAGAGAACAGCGCACGGGCTGGCTGCTGCTGCTTCCGGCAATGCTGGTGCTGCTGCTGGTTTATGCCTATCCGATCCTGCGATCGATCTGGCTAAGTCTGTTTACGCAAAACCTGGGAACGCAGCTACAGCCTGTGTTTACGGGATTGGACAACTACGGACGCATGGCACAAGACGGTCGCTTCTGGCAGACGATCGGCAATACAACGGTCTTTACCCTCTCGTCCCTGGTGCTGGAGCTGATTTTGGGGATGGCGATCGCGCTGGTGCTGAACCATGCCTTTCGGGGACGGAGTGCGGTGAGGACGATCGCGATTTTGCCCTGGGCACTGCCGACGGCTCTGATTGGCACGACCTGGGCATGGATTTTTAACGCCGAGTTTGGCGTCTGGAACGACATTCTGCTGCGGCTCGGCATTATCGATACGGGCGTCAACTGGCTGGGCAATCCGACCCTGGCGATGATGTGCGTGATTGCGGCGGATGTCTGGAAAACGACTCCGTTTATCTCGATTTTGCTGCTGGCAGGCTTGCAGTCGATTTCGGGCGACTTATATGAGGCTCATGCGATCGATGGTGCAACGGCATGGCAGAGCTTCCGCCAGATTACCCTGCCCCTGCTGATGCCCCAAATTCTGATTGCCGCGCTGTTTCGATTCGCTCAGGCGTTCGGCATTTTCGATTTGATTGCGGTGATGACAGGCGGTGGTCCTGGTGGCGCAACGGAAACGGTGTCAATTTACATCTACGCCACTATCATGCGCTATCTGGACTTTGGCTACGGCTCTGCGCTGGTCGTAGTGACCTTTGTGGTGCTGATTGCGGCAGTGGGGCTGGCTGCCTGGCTGCTTTCGAGAACTCGTACTGCTTTGAGAGGAGGTTAAGCCATGACGACGATTCAGCCGCCCGTTCGATCACAGGAAGCTCCACCCAGACAAACGCCCCAGAAGCGATCGGTTTCAATTCAAAATATTTTGTTTCTGATCGCCGTGCTGCTGGTGATTTTGTTTAGCCTTGCGCCGATTCTCTGGCAATTGCTCACCTCGTTTAAGGTGAATCAGGACATTGCCGCCATTCCAAACGTTTATTTTCCCAGTCGCTATACGCTTCAGCACTACATTGAGATTTTTAATCGCCGCCCGTTTTTGAACTATATGCTCAACAGCGCGTTTGTGGCGATCAGCTCCACGCTGCTCTGTCTGGCACTGGGCACACCTGCCGCTTATGCACTGGCACGACTGAAGGTCAAAGGCGAACGGATTATTCTGGCGATCGTCCTAATTGTGACGCTATTCCCCTACATTCTGCTGTTTATTGGTTTGTTAGAAATCGTTCGCACCTTTGGACTCGCGAATAACTATTTAGCGTTAATCATTCCGTACACGGCGATTAATATTCCGCTAACCATTCTGGTGATGCGAAGCTTCTTCCAGCAGTTGCCTCGCGATCTGGAAGACTCCGCTAAGGTAGACGGCTACAACACCTGGGGAATGCTGACGAAAATTCTGCTGCCCCTGACTACGCCTGCCCTTGTCACCACCGGAATTCTCGCCTTTATCGCCGCTTGGAACGAATTCATTTTTGCTCTCACGTTTATCACTCGTGAATCAATGAAAACGATTCCGGTTGCCGTTGCCCAGATTAGCGGAACCGCTGTATTCGAGATTCCCTATGGAGCATTAGCCGCTGCTACGGTGATTGGTACGCTGCCTCTCGTCGCCCTGGTGCTGCTGTTCCAGCGTCGAATTGTGCAGGGCTTAACCGCAGGCGCAGTCAAAGGCTAACGACTTACCCACTGATCTACTTACCCACTGAATCTACCCCACTTAACTCTCCCAACAAAACCATGCCAAAACTCGAACTCATTCACCTCAACAAAACCTACTCGCCTAAAGTCGTCCCCGTGCGCGATCTTAGCCTGGGCGTGGACAACGGCGAATTCCTCACACTGCTGGGTCCGTCGGGCTGCGGCAAATCCACGACGCTGCGAATGATCGCCGGACTGGAACAACCCACCCGCGGCGAAATTCGGATTGCCGATCGCAATGTCACAAATAAAGCAGCAGGCGATCGCAATATTGCAATGGTGTTCCAGAGCTACGCGCTGTATCCGCATATGAGCGTGTATGACAATATGGCTTCCGGGCTACGGCTGCGCCACATGAAGTCAGACGAAATTCGGCGGCGGATTCACGAAGTCAGCGGCTTCCTGGGTCTGGAAGAACTAATGGAGCGCAAACCGGGACAGCTCTCCGGCGGACAGCGGCAGCGCGTTGCCTTGGGACGAGCACTCGTACGCCAGCCCGACGTGTTTCTGCTCGATGAACCGCTCAGTAACCTAGATGCCCTGCTGCGGGAACAGGTGCGAGCCGAGCTAAAAGAAATTTTCACCTCGCTAAATACGCCCATAGTCTACGTGACCCACGACCAGACCGAAGCCATGACCCTGTCCACGCGAGTCGCCGTCCTGAATGGCGGCATTTTGCAGCAGCTTGACCCGCCCCGCCGCATCTACACCCATCCCGCAAACCGATTTGTAGCAGGCTTTATCGGCAGCCCGCAAATGAACCTGCTTGATCTGAAGTGCGACGGGCGATCGGCGGTCTTCGGCAACTATCACATTCCCCTGCCCGATGGCTTTGTGCCGCCGCCAGAAATCACGCTGGGCATCCGTCCAGAACACGTCCATCTTGCCGATTCTAATCAGCACAGTGCTTCGACGGTGCAGGGCAGAGTCGTGCTGTCGGAAAACCTGGGCATGAGCGAACTGATTACCGTCCGAGTCAGAGGCGCAGAAACGATGATCTTCCGTGCTTTGATTTCCAGCGACAACCCCTTCCGGGGCGAAGAAATCACCCTCACCCTGCCGCCCGAACACATCCACTGGTTCAATACCCAAACGGGGGAACGTCTCCCCGCTAAAGTGCTTCAGTCTGTGGGCGATCGAAATCATCTGGGGTAAGCCCCAGTAAGCGTTAGTTTGAGAAGTCGCCAATGCCCTAGATTACCTCCTGAACCCCCTCCCCCATCCACTCACCACCCCTCTACCCCTCCACCTCTCCAGCCCCCTGGAGTTTTTTTTGCATTTCCGGGAACGCTTTGGAATCGATCGCAGTCCTGTGGAGGGTAGGCGAAAAGAATGCAATTGAGCCATGCGAATGAGTACCCCTTCGGGTTATTGATTCGTGAAGGTTTGCAGTGAAGGGAGACGGGTATGATTAACTGGATTGCGCTGGGTCTAAGCTTGTTTAGCGGTGGTACGATCGGCGGCATTAAAATTGGGGATGTCGTCAATGGCGTGAAGTTTATTGGGGATGTCTTTGGCTTTAATAGCAATGAAAACAAAAACATTCTGGAAGATCCTAGTTTTGGCAGTAACCTGCTAGGAAATCTGTTTAATACTCTCAGCAGCAGCAACTTTTTAGGCGGCATTGATCTGGGAGATATTTTCACCTCAACGATCGGCGGAGGCACTTCTGGCTCATCGGGTTCAGGCAACAGAGGCTTTAACTTAGGTAATATCTTTTCGGGCTTAGGCAATAATAGTTCCTTTGATTCGATCAATCTGGGAAGCTTGCTGAATACGATCGTAGGTTCAGGTTCTTCGAGTTCAGTGAATAGCTCTTCTCTGGGCGATCTGTTTGATAACCTGGGCAGCCTGTTTGGCAATATTGATCTCGGTGATCTGTTTGGTGGGCTAGATGACGATTACTATTACGTTTTTAGCCCCATGCCTATTACCAATCTCTTCCAGAACTTGAGCGGTAACGATGTTCTCAGTCGCCCTGCTAGCAAGTTTGATGAAGTTGATTTATTAGACGGCTTGGGCACATTTTTAAACGTGCTGGGTGAAGCAAATGTCCTGAATGGAATGGGCGTGCAGGATGTGACACGCGGCAATGTCGTGAACGATGCGCTGACGGGTAAAGCGAACAACGATCTGCTGATTGGCCTAAACGGCAACGATCGCCTTGCGGGTGCACTCGGTCGCGATATCCTTAACGGCGGTGAAGGAGACGATCGCTTGAATGGCGGTGATAGCGATGATGTCCTCGTAGGTCGCCTTGGCAAGGATATGCTGATGGGCGGTCGCGGCAAGGATGTGCTGATGGGCAACGAAGGCGCAGATATAATGAGCGGTGAGCGGGGCAGTGACCTGTTTGTGCTGGACTACAAGTACGGCATGAAAGACAGCACCGACCTCATCCAGGACTTCAAGAAAGGCATCGACCTGCTGGGATTGCCCAAGGAAATCAACTTCAAGCGGCTGAAAATTACTCAAAAAGAAGACGATACGGTAATTAGCCTGGGTCGGACTTCGATCGCTGTTCTGAAAAATGTGGATGCCGATCGCATTGGCGCATCTGACTTTCTCAGCTTGGTGCAGCAGTCAGATCGCTAAAAGGTTTCAGGCTTGCTTCAGCTAGTGGATTCCAGACTTCTCAACTCCTAAAGCTTTTTAACTCCTAAGGCTTTTTAACTCCTAAAGTTTGCGGGCAAAGTTTGTAGAGGGTAACGTTCAGGGTGCATCTTTATCTAAGTATTATCTGAATATTGCACGACAATCTTATTTTCTTATCGTTTCATTTCCGCTTCGGTTTTCCAGCATTGCTTCGCAGTACAATTCAGCCCTTCAAGATTCATCCCTTCAAACTGAGGAGCGCAGATTCACTCAACGGTGGGTTCAATATCCTCTGTGCCTCCTCAGTTCCCCAGTCATTCCCCGATCGTGAAGGACTTTAAATCGATCGTCAGTTCCCCCTCTGAGAAATTGAGAGAAATTGGGGGACTATCAGGCTTTTAAAGCACGCCCTAAGCCTCTACGAGCACCGACAGCAAGCCCTTAAACAATCCTAGCCCGTCCGTGTTGCCCAGAGCCGGGTCGGAAGCGCGTTCTGGGTGGGGCATCATGCCTAGCACATTGCCCTGTCGGTTGCAGATGCCTGCAATATTATTGAGCGAGCCGTTTGGATTTGCATCCGGCGAGGGGTTTCCTGCGGGGGTAGCATAGCGAAAAAGCACCTGCTGGTTGTCCTCTAGCTCTGCTAGAGTGTCGCGAT
The DNA here is from genome assembly GCA_014695325.1 of Cyanobacteria bacterium FACHB-502. Taxonomy (GTDB): domain Bacteria; phylum Cyanobacteriota; class Cyanobacteriia; order Elainellales; family Elainellaceae; genus Leptolyngbya_A. The sequence goes on from JACJNZ010000055.1 coordinate 182,350, forward strand.
CGGCGTAATAACAGCCTTCTCCATGAGCGATCGGCAACGTAATGACCTGTCCCGACTGGTAGTGCTGCGTCCAGGGCAAATCATTGCGTTCAACTTTAAGCGGCACTCGATCGCAGACAAAGTGCAGATCCCGGTTTCGCATGAGTGCCCCTGGCAGCAGACCCGCTTCGGTCAACACCTGAAATCCGTTGCAGATGCCCAGTACAAATTTTCCCTGCTTCGCGTGTTCAATCGTGGCTTGCATCGCTGGAGAAAATCGAGCGATCGCCCCACAGCGCAAATAGTCGCCGTAGCTAAATCCACCCGGCAGGATCACCACATCCAAATCAGATAAATTGCTGTCTTCGTGCCAGATCATCCGCGTTGGCTGCTGAAGCAAATCGCGGCTCACCATTGCTACGTCACGATCGCAGTTTGATCCGGGAAAGACAATTACGCCAAATTTCATGCTGCTGCTCCTGATTCTGCTCTTGATTCTGCTTTTGGCTGTGCCCCTTTTATCATGGTATCAAGGCGAAGCGGCATCCCGTGATAGGAGTTCGTCATTTGGAGTTCGGCATGCGGAATGACAAATTAATTTGCGGATGCACGCGATCGGTCAGAATCAGAGAAAGAGATCTAAGCAAGCAGTTTCCAGCATGGACATTAACGACGGATTTGTTGGTGCAGTCGGCAATACTCCCCTGATTCGGCTGCACAGTCTCAGTGAAGAGACCGGGTGCGAGATTTTGGGCAAAGCAGAGTTTCTCAATCCAGGTGGTTCCGTAAAGGATCGGGCAGCCCTCTACATTATTCAAGAAGCAGAAGAGCAGGGCTTGCTGAAACCGGGCGGCACTGTTGTTGAAGGCACGGCAGGCAATACCGGAATCGGACTGGCACACATTTGCAATGCTAAAGGCTACAAGTGTCTGATTATTATTCCCGACACTCAATCTCAGGAAAAAATCGATTTGCTGCGGACGCTGGGGGCAGAAGTTCGCCCGGTTCCGTCAGTGCCCTACCGCGATCCGAACAACTACGTGCGGCTGTCGGGCAGAATTGCGGAAGAGTTAGAAAACGCGATCTGGGCAAACCAGTTTGACAATCTGGCAAACCGTCGCGCCCACTACGAAACCACCGGACCCGAAATCTGGCAGCAAACCGAGGGCAAAATCGATGCCTGGGTTACAGCCACAGGAACAGGCGGCAGCTACGCAGGCGTTTCGCTTTATCTGAAAGAGCAAAATCCAAACGTGCGCTGTGTCCTGGCAGACCCGATGGGCAGCGGACTGTATAGCTATGCCAAATTTGGCGAAATTAAAATCGAAGGCAGCTCCGTCACCGAAGGCATTGGCAACAGCCGGGTCACTGCCAATATGGAAGGCGCACCGATCGACGACGCTATCCAGGTACACGACCAGGAGGCACTGCGGATGATCTACCAGCTTCTTCGCAAAGATGGCTTGTTCATGGGTGGTTCGGTAGGCATCAACGTGGCCGCAGCCGTAGCCTTGGCTAAACAACTGGGTCCAGGACACACGATCGTCACCCTTCTGTGTGATGGGGGGGCACGCTATCAGTCACGGCTGTTTAACCCAGAGTGGCTGGCAAGTAAAGGGTTATCGGTTCCGGCTGCTTAGGATCGCCTGTCGTATCCCCGATCGCATTCAAGGTTTTGCAGCCCCCTCAATCCCCCCTTGTGACTTGCCGCTCCTAAAAAGCGAGGGGGGACTTTAAACAATTTGGGAGTTTCCCCCTCTGTAGAAGCTTGGGGCGATCAAAATGACGCTTAGCCACGGCTGAACCCAGAGTGAGGGTGTTCTTACTGGCCTGGAGAAAATGCCCATTCTAGAGGCTCCCTGCATTGCCATCATCAGCGATTAATCCCGCCGCCCATCATCCCGCAGCACAAACGTCAGAACCGCCGCCAACAAACAAACGCCCGCCAACCCAACTAAAAGGGGCATAACGCCGATCGACGTTTGCAGAATCGGTAAGCCAAAGGTTCCCAGAACGGCTCCCGCTTTGGCAACGGCAGCAGCAAACCCGGCTCCACTTGCCCGAATCGACGTGGGAAACACTTCACCCGACAGCAAAAATGTAGTCGAATTCGGTCCAGCATTCATCGTCAGGTTAAACACAAAAAAGCCCAGAAAGACGATCGCCGTATTCCAGGCACTGGCTGAACTGCTCCAGCCCGAACCCGCCAGAATCAGTAGCCCGATCGCCATTCCCACAAAACCCAAAATTTGCAGCCGAATTCGCCCCACCCGCTCGACGCAAACCACCGCAATCAAAAAACCTGCAATCAGAAACAAATCCACGATCGCAGACCCTTTTGCCGATGCCAGTTCCCGGTTGAGCAAATCGGTACGATCGGCGTAGGCAAGGGCAGCAATAATCGTCGGAGTAAAAATGCCGATGCCGTAAGTGGCAATATCCTGCAAAAACCAGGGAATCGAGGCAAGTAGCGTACGGCCACGATAAGCGACCGAAAACAAATCGCGATAGGACAGGCTAGATTCGGTCTCCGGCGGATCGGTTTCGGGCGTGAGGACGATCGGGGTTTCGAGCAGGGTTGAGGCTGCCTTCGATGCGGCTTCGTAGTCTCCTCGTGCTAGATAATAGCGCGGACTTTCCAGCAAGAAGTTGAGCCGCAAAATTCCAACGCCGATTGCCAAGATCAGCCCCACGCCCAGCATCCCTCGCCATGCATACTGAACTGCAGGCTGCACGACATCGGGATAAAAAGCTTGAAACGCCGCAATAATGCCGATTCCGGTGAGTGCGCCCAGCAGCGCCCCAACTGCCTGAAACGTAAACGCCCCAATCACCATCCGTCCGCGTAGCCGAGCCGGAACGTTTTCGGTAATGTAAGAGACGCTAATCGGATAATCTGCCCCGATCGCCACCCCTACCAGAAAGCGAAACCCGAGCAGCGAAATCGCATTCCAGGCAAAAGCCGTTCCTGCCGTCGCAATGACAAATAAGGCAACGTCTACCAGCAGCATTCGCTGTCGCCCAATCCGATCGGTTAACGGTCCCAGGGTAAGAGAGCCGAGCAGGGAACCGACGATCGCCGCCACTGCCACCGCACCAATTTCAGCCGACCCCAAGTTAAAGTCCCGCTGAAGAAAGGGAAGCGCAACGCCAATAATAAAAAAATCAAAGCCATCCAGCACGATCAGCCCCGCCGACAGCCCCCACAGGAGCCACATGACGCGGGTGAGATTAGATTCATCGAGCTGCTGTTCAAACGATCGAAGCTGAGGTGGCGCAACCATAGGGCAGGGGTCTGTAAAGAACGATTGGTCAAGAAATAAACCTGCTTCTAGTATCACCATTTCTCGATCGCGTCCACGCTGAAAAAGGGCTACAGCCTACAGCCCCTTACCGATGAATCTGACTCAGATCGATCGCCGGATGAATCGAGGGAAAATACTGCCCGTGAAATTGAAATGGAATCACATGGGGAACTTCTGCTCGTGCCAGTTCGCTCATGGATTGAGCATCGAGCATGAGGAGAAAAGACTGTTTGCGATCGGCATCCAGCACCACAGAAAGCAGAATTCCTTCGTCTTCGGCTGAGGCGTTGGGCGCAGAAACAAAGACGGGTTCACCCGGATAGCAGTTTTCGTCTGACCAGAAGGCAGTCTCGCCCGTATTCACATTGATTTTGACCAGCTGATCGTTAAAATTATTCAGAATTTGATTGCCTACGCCATACACAAACTGATAGGGTTTCGCGTTCGCCTGTCGGTAATGAATTCTCGGAAGCTCGATCGTCTCATCGGATAAAGTTTCACCGATCGCATCACCTGAATTGAGATTGAGGCGATATCGCTTCAATTTTCCGGCGGCATTGCCCGATCGTCCGGTTCTTAACGGCTCTAAATATAAATCATCAATAATTCTGCCGTCGGGATAAGCGATCAAATCGATCAACAATTCATCATCTTGTTCAAACGCATTTACGTGATGAAAGGCGAAAAAGGGTTCGCTCTCACAGGTTTTTACAACTTCCCCAGTTGATTTATCGACTACCGTGAAATGGGTGCCGCGATCGGTCTTCCAGCGATAGTTTTCGATAAACGGTTTGCCGCTAGTCAGTAGACCGAGCAAATTCAGCCGCAAGGGAAACTCGGTGAGAATAATGTATCGATCGCTCATGGCGAAGGTGTGCATATAGGCGGGTTCCTTCACCGGAATCGAGGCAACCAACTCGCGGCGGCTGTTGTGGAAACCCATGCGGTAAATATTGTATTTGCTGGGCGAACCAAAGGCAATTAGATAGTTGAACAAACACTGGCGATCGAAATCAAAATGCGGATGTACAGTCGTTGTCTGTCCCAAAATGCGGTCGTCAAACGGAAACTTATCCAGCGTTTCTAGCGTATCGGGGTTAAACACGATCGGCTGCGGGACTTCAGTAGTGCTGACGAGTCGATCGCCCAACGGCAAGATATTCACGTTGGCGTTATCGGTTGGGCGCGGCAGCGGATCGCGCAATCGTTTCCAAAAAGAAGTCCGAGCAGTTGTGCCAAATTCACCCCGGCTAATTTTGCCTTTCTCGTGTGCCTCTTGATAAGAATCACTGGCAAGGAATCGATTCACATAGCTCACTCGCCCCGCCTGAAACGAAAATCGCGACAGCATCGCCAGTCCATCAAACCAGTGGCGATAAGGCTCTCCGTCAATGTCAAACTGAGCCGGACCCGTGCGAATCAGCGTTCCCGTTAGCCATTCTGGCAGCGTTCCGGTCAGCGGCAAAGCATCGATCGTCGCTTCTTCAGTTGCCGTCTCAAAACCGATCGCATAGGGAGGAGTGATTTGCGCCGCAGGTTGGGCTTCAGGCTGAATTCCGGGGCGAGTGTGCATAAAAGACGCTCAAACAGAAACCTTTTTATTGTGCGAACATTCGCGATCGTTTAGACCCGTCCCAAGAGAGAAGCTTCTACTGTGCTGCCGCCTTCTGATAAATTGGCTCACCCGCTACATACGTTGCCGCGATCGATCGATCGTCTCCCAACATCATCGTGCCAAAAAGCTGTGACTCGAGTACATCCAGCGATCGGGCAGGAACGGCTCCGTTTCGGAGTGCCAGGATTGGCGTGGCGTGGAGATCCAGCACTGTAAAATCGGCTTCTTTGCCAGGGTCGAAACTGCCGATCTTTTCTGCAAGCGAAAGCGATTTTGCTGCGCCCAAGGTTGCCAGATAAAAGGCTTGAAAGCTAGATAAATTTTGTCCCTGAAGCTGAGCAATTTTATAAGCTTCGCTCATGGTATGCAGCATCGAGAAGCCAGTGCCGCCACCCACATCCGTCGCCAGTCCCACACCCACGGGAGAATGAATCGACTTCGCCCGATGCAGCTTAAACAAACCGCTCCCCAAGAATAAATTCGAGGTGGGGCAATAGGCGATCGTTGCACCTGCCTGAGAGAGCCGCTCAAACTCAGACTCGCTTAAATGCAGCCCATGAGCAAAGATCGATCGATCGCCCACTAAGCCGTACTGCTCATACACTTCAAGATAATCGCTAGTGTTGGGAAACAGTTCCGAGGTGTATGCAATTTCCTGTGCATTTTCCGACAAATGGGTATGCACATAAACATCAGGAAATTCTGCCTTTAGTTTGCCGGCAAACTGCAATCCGGCTTCTGTTGAAGTAATCGCAAATCGAGGAGTAATCGCATAAAGCTGTCGTCCTCGATTGTGCCATTTTTGAATTTGTTCGCGGCTTTGGTGATAAGTCTCGATCGCATCATTCAGCAAAAAATCCGGCGCGTTGCGATCCATCCACATTTGTCCGGCAATGATTCGCATATTGCGGCGATCGGCTTCCTCAAACAGGACTTCGACCGACTGCGGAAAAATTGTAGTCAGCACGACTGCCGTGGTTGTGCCATTTTTTAGCAGTTCATCCAGAAAGAACGTCGCGATTTGCCGGGCATAGTCCGCATCCTGAAACTTTGCCTCGGTGGGAAAAGTGTATCGCTCCAGCCACGTTAAAAGCTGCTCCCCGTAGGCGGCAATCATTTCGGTTTGCGGATAATGAACGTGGATATCGAGAAAGCCGGGGATGATTAATTGACCGGGATAGGTCGTAACGGGAATTTCCTCGAAGCGGGGGGCGATCGTTTCATAGGCTCCAAAGGCTTCAATGCTGCCGTTTTTTAGCACCAGTAGCCCGTCTTCGAGGTAGCGAACGCTGTCCCGCTCGTTGCCGTAAAACGGATCGCCTACAAAGTCTAAAAACGCGCCCCGAATTGCTTTAGCTTTGCTGAAAGTTTGCATTTGGTTTGCCTGCATAATTTGCCCCTTGATGAGGTTAGCTGATTAATCTCAGAGATCCTGCATTGCCCCCTAAATCCCCCATCAATGGGGGACTTTGAAACTCCTCGAAAGGCTCGGTTTCCCTCAGAATTGGGGGGTGGTTCGGAGCACAATTCAGACTTCTCAAACGTCTTCTAACCCAAATACCAATATAGAATCCCTTTCAAGAAGGCGATGACACTCACCCCAATTAATCCTTCGCTCGCTCCCAGTGTTTCGCCCGATTGACTGCCTCTTGCCAGATTGCAAAACATTTGATCGCACGAGCAGAGCTGCTCCCAGGTTCAAACACCCTATCGACCTGACGGCTTGAGGTCTGGAAATCTTGACCAAAGCCGATCGTCTGACCCGCAGCAAAGGCAATGCCCTGAACGGTCGTTTCCTGCACCAGGGGACGCTCAACCGGAATGCCCAGCACATCCGCCTGAAACTGCATCAGGAAATCATTGTTACACGCGCCACCGTCTACCCTGAGCCGATCGATCGACACGCCCGATTCTTGAATTGCCTGCACTACTTCTTTCACCTGAAAGGCGATCGACTCCAGCACCGATCGCACCAGATGGGGACGCTTTGCGCCGCCTGTAATCCCGAAAAATGCGCCCCGTGCAGTCATATCCCAGTGAGGCGCACCTAAGCCGCTCAGCGCAGGCACAAAGTAAACGCCGCCGTTGTCCGGCACTTGCTGAGCCAGCATCTCGGTTTCGGCAGCGGATTGGATCAGCTGAATGCCGTCGCGCAACCACTGAATGCAGGCTCCCGTCGTGAACATACTGCCTTCCAGCGCATAGCCGCAAGCTTCAGAATCAGCTTTAGTCCAGGCGATCGTGGCGATCATTTGCTGGGGCGATCGAACAATCTCCTGACCGGTATGGGCAACCAGAAAACAGCCAGTGCCATAGGTGCATTTCACCAGCCCCGAATGATGGGCAGCTCCGCGATAGGGAGAATCGCACCCGTGCCCGAACAAAGAAGCCTGCTGATCGCCCAGAATTGCGGTTACAGGAATCGCTGCACCTAGAATTCCAGGATCGATCGTGCCAAACTGACTCAGACTCGGCTGAATCCGCGGCAGCCAGTGAGCGGGAATCTGAAACAGATCGAGCAGAGCAGCATCCCACTGTCGCGTTTCAAGGTTATACAGCATTGTGCGGCTGGCGTTGCTGTCGTCAGTGGCGTGAATTCTGCCCCCGGTGAGGTTCCATAAAACCCAGGTGTCAATCGTCCCGGCTAGAACGTTCGCCGCATCAATCCCTGACGGTTTAACAACATACTGATGCAGCCAGGAAAGCTTCGTGGCGGAAAAATAGGCATCAATCACCAGCCCGGTTCGCTCAAAAATCTCTGCGCTGTAGCCCTGCTGTTTCAAATCGTCACAGTGGGCAGCCGTGCGCCGATCCTGCCAGACGATCGCTCGATGAAGCGGCTCTCCTGTCGTTTTATTCCAGACCAGACAGGTTTCGCGCTGCACCGTTAGCCCGATCGCCTGAATTTGATTCGCGTGAATCTTTGCCTGCTGAATCGCCGATCGCATTACCTCACAGGTTGTCCGCCAGATTTCGATCGGATCATGCTCTAACCATCCGGGCTGCGGGTAGTGCTGCGTGAGTTCCCGATATGCCTGACTGACAATCTGCCCTGTCGCATCAAATACAAAGGCACGGTTGCCCGTCGTTCCTAAATCCAGCGCCAGAATGTAGCCTGATGCGGTCATAGGCAATACTCAGAATCAATGCTCAAAATCGTATTCTCACTGTACATCGGGCGCGACGAGGAATAATTTTTATCTGTCTAGGAATAGGAATGTGATTTAGAAATGCGATTGTGCAAAGCATGAATTCCGGCCCTATGCAGGGGTGAGCGTTTTTGAGAAATGGGAAACAGGGTAGAGTAAATAGACGAATGAATCGAACGCTGAACCACCAAGATTAGAAACAGATTAAAAACCTATGAGTAGCGCGATCGAATGGACGACTGAAGCAGAAGCTCGCCTGAAGGAAGTTCCGTTTTTTGTGCGTCCGGCGGCTCGCAAAAAGATCGAGAAGTTTGCTCAGGACGCAGGCTTAACGCAGATCACCGTGGAAGTTTACGAACAGGCAAAGCAAAAATTTGGCTCATCCTGATTTGGTCTCTAGAAACACGGTTAACAGATGACGATCGATCGCTTTGCTGTTTCCCAGGAAGGTAGCTGTCTCCAGGTCGGTACTTTACGCAATGCTGCGCCTGCCGATGTGCCTGCGATTCATGCCATGACCCAGATCGCCTATGCTGGCTACCGCGATCGGCTTCCCTACAGCAGCCTGTGGCAGGAAACCGAAGCCGATGTCGCGCAGGAGTTAGCCGCAGGAATCATCGTGCTCTGTGAAACTGCAGGGCAGATTGGGGGCAGCGTTCGGTGTCAGGTGCGGAACGATGTCGCAGCGTGTCAGCCGTTTGTCTATGTTCATCGATTGGCGGTGTTGCCCCAGTATCAGCGTCAGGGCATCGGGCGGCAATTAATGCAGGCAAGTTGAGGCATTTGCTCAGGAACATCAGGTGAATTGGGTGCGGCTAGAATATCGGCTGGCACAACCTGAAAACGCGCTGTTTTACGATCGGTTAGGCTATCACATGAGGGAAACCAGCCGCTTCTTTGCTGATGGAAGCCCGCGATCGAGGTGGATGTTTAAGCAAATTTCGCTGCCTTAAAGCCAGACGACAAGAGGCAATTCACTCTTTCACACCGTTCTTTCACACCGTTCTTTCACACCGTTTCAAAACACCCTCTGAAAAGGCGAGCAGTTGCTATTTTGTTTTAAATAACTTATTTAAGTATTTCAGTATCGCTTCACAAAAAAGATTTTTTGCCAATCCTTTTACAAGGCTTAATATCACTTCATGAACCTGGCTTGTATTGAATGGGAATCAGTTTATCCTTATTCTGAATGATGTCTTTTTTCAGCGGAAGTGACTAAGCTGAATTGCTATTGAAAAACGCAGGATTTTTATTCTTGTAAAACGCTTCTTAAAGAATAATGAAAAGCTCTGAAGTTAGAGTATTTCGGGTTGTTTTTAATAGGTTTTTCCAGAGGAAGAAAAACTTAACTCCCTTTCGTCTCTTCATATCTCGCGTCGCGTAAAACTATACCCCTATGTTTAGAAGAAATCAGTCTTTAAGTAGATTTTTTGCATTCTTCTTAGGTAGCTTTCTTTTCTTCAACGCGTTGACTGCCTGTAGCCAAAATGCGTCAGCTCCTAACGGAAATACGGCACAAAATCAAAATCGCCCAACCACAAACGCCTCGACTGCGTTTCCTGCTGCCCAGGGCTGTAAGAATATTGGAATCTTGCTGCCCGAAACTGACACTTCAACCCGCTGGGAAAGCTACGATCGCCCCCTGCTAGAACAGGAAATCAAAAAGGCCCTTCCTGATGCTCAGATTCAATATGCAAACGCCAACAATAACGCCGATGCCCAGCAAAACCAGGCAGAATCCGCTTTAACACGAGGAGCCTGCATTTTAGTAATTGGTGCGAACGATAGTCAAAAAGCTTCGGCGATCGTGCAGTCCGCGAAAACCACTGGCGTTCCGGTGATTGCCTACGATCGACTGATTCAAGACAATGACCTTGCTTACTACGTTTCGTTTGATAACGTGCGCGTTGGTGAAATGCAGGGGCAATACATTATCGATCAGTATAAAAAAGGAGCCTACGGACTGAAGCGCGGTGCAAACGTGGCAATGCTGAATGGCTCCCGCACCGATAATAATGCGTTGCAGTTCCGTGAGGGTGCGCTGAAAGTCCTGCAGCCGTATTTCGATCGGGGGGAGTTGAACCTGGTATTTGATCAGTACACGCCGAACTGGGATCTGGCAAAAGCGCAATCGCTCACCGAAGGCGTACTGACCCGCGAAAAAAACAACGTTCAGGCAATCTACGCTGCCAGCGATATTCTCTCGACGGGAGCGATCGCCGCACTGCGCGCCCAAAACCTCAACGGTAAAGTGCTGGTGACAGGTCAGGATGCCAATGCCTCCAATATTCAGGCGATTCTGGCAGGCGATCAAAGCATGACCATTTATAAGCCGCTCATTAATATTGCAACAGCAGCGGCTCAAATTGTGGCGGCTCTGAGCAACGGCACGGATACTGCCTCGTTGACCAATGCGACGACGAAAACGACTGAGGGCGGTCAAATTCTCTCTGCGCTCTCGAAGCCGCAGCTTGTAGATGCCAGTAATATTCAAGACACGGTGATCAAAGATGGCTTCCTGACTAAGGAACAGGTTTGCCAGGGATTGCCGACAGGAGCGGGTAAGGATCTTTGCTCCTAAAGCGTTTGTGCGGTGAGTGTCTTATCTGCGGGTGGGGCACTCATCGTTTTTAAAGGCGATGTAAAACTTGAAACACTGCTCAAACCATCTGCGGGGATAGGGGAAGGCAGTCCCCATGCTACAGAATTCGTTAGGACAAATACTTATTCAAAAAGGGCAAAATTCCCTCAATCAGTTCCTCTGGATATTCCTCATGCAGTCCAAGCGAACCGGGCATCCGGTAGACCTGCACAGCGGTAAAGTGTGCCAGCACTTCCATCTCGGCTCTTGATTTAGGTGGCGTTTGTTCGCCGATCACCATCAGTACCGGGACGGGCGGCAAAGGCTGAAAGTAGTCCATAAATTTGCTGCGGTTCTTAACCGAATCCAGTGCTCCCGTAACGAAAGCAACCGAGGCGTGTCTCGCTCCCCAGCGTTGCGTCGTGCGCCATTTCTGCCCAATGAGCTTCCGGGTGACATTTTTGCCGTTGCCGTAAACGTGGCGACGATACATCAGTGCCAGAAAGGGCGGCAGCGTATTCAGAAAATAAAGCAACTGTCCCAGCAGCGGCAGGCGAACGATCGTCTTAAGCAGCTTATAAAACCAGCGATGCTCACCAAAGGCAGCCGGCAGCGGTCCGCGCCACGTAGGGGAAACCAGCACCACCCAGGACCAAGGCGGATTCGGCTGCTGGGTCAGATCCATCACGTATCCGGCTCCATGTCCTGCCGCAATCACGACCACGGGTTCCAAGAACATCGATCGCACAAAGTCGCGCAGCAGTGCCCGATAGACCGGGGGCGTGTAGTTCAAAAACGGACGGGAAGATTCGCCAAAGCCCAACCAGTCGATCGCCACCACCTGATACTGCTGGGCAAGCCGTTCAGCAATTCCCCGCATTTCGCCCCGCGATGAAACGCTGCTGAGGGCAGGCAAGAGCAAAATCGGTTTGCCCTCTCCCATCACTTCATAGGCGATCGTGACGGACTTTTTCTTCCAGTTCCAGTGGTACTCTCTGGCAGCACCACCGATAGTCGAGGTAGGGGTAGATCGTGACACAACACTTGCTCTAGACGCTGAAGAACTTTTCTGCCCTGATATTAAATCACCAGCCTAATAAGAGCTTAGGTTAATCTGGTTCCGCTTTAGAAAATTCGCGAAATATCGGTTACTTTGCAATATCTTCTGCTAGAGTTTTTTCTGCCTGCCACAATTCAAGATAGGACAAATGTTCATCCCTCACCACGCTAATTCATTTCATGACTGATCTGATTCTGTTCTGGCATCGTCGCGACTTACGAACGGTTGACAATATCGGACTGGCGGCTGCCCGTCAGAAAACGCCTAGAGTCGTCGGGGTCTTTTGCCTCGATCGCCTGATTCTCGATCGTGATGATGTTGCTCCTGCCAGAGTCACTTATTTGATCGAAAGCCTGCGAGAGTTACAGCAGCAGTATACCCAGGCAGGCAGCCAGCTCTTGATTCTGGAAGGCAACCCGATCGAGCGAATTCCGGCACTGGCAAAGGCTCTGAATGTTAAAGCCGTTCACCTAAATCGCGATGTCGAACCCTACGGACGGGAACGCGATCGAACCGTAGCAGCCGCTCTGCGCGAAGCGGGCATCGAAGTTCAACCCTTTTGGGATCAGCTTTTGCACGCCCCTAGGGCAGTGATCACCGGATCGGGACAGCCCTACACCGTCTTCAGTCCGTTCTGGCGCAACTGGAGAAGTCAGCCCAAAGCAGCTCCGGCTCTGAATCTGGAAGGAGCAACGGGTCTGACCGAAGCTGAACAGCAGGCCGCTCAAGCCGTCGGGACGATTGCCTCCGGCAACAGCGAAGCTACCGCCCTACCCAGCGCGAAGGATCTGGGCTTTGTCTGGGATGTAGACGTTCTTCCCCTGGCTCCGGGCACGAGTGCGGCAATGGCGCGACTAGAAGAATTCTGCAACGACTCGCTCACGGAATACGGCGAACAGCGCAATTTTCCCTCGGTGCGGGGCACGTCTCAGCTCAGCGCGGCGTTGAAATTTGGCACGATCGGCGTGCGAACCATTTGGGCAGCGACCGAGCAGGTTTATGACCAGAGCCGCAGCGATGAAACGCGGGAAAATGTGCAGTCCTGGCAGCAGGAGATTGCCTGGCGAGAGTTTTATCAGCACGCGATGTACAGCTTCCCGGAACTGGCAGACGGCGCATACCGAGATTCGTTCAAAAACTTTCCCTGGGAAAACCGGGACGATTACTTTCAGGCGTGGTGCGAAGGGCGAACCGGATACCCGATCGTCGATGCTGCCATACGTCAAATGAATACGATCGGCTGGATGCACAACCGTTGCCGCATGATTGTTGCAAGCTTCATGGTGAAAGATCTGCTGCTCGATCCGCGATTGGGCGAAAAATATTTCATGCAAAAGCTCGTAGACGGCGATCTGTCTGCGAATAACGGCGGCTGGCAATGGACGGCATCAAGCGGTATGGATCCAAAGCCGCTTCGCATTTTCAACCCCGCAAGCCAGGCACAAAAATTTGACCCAGAAGCCGACTATATCCGCGAATATCTACCGGAACTGCGGAGCATCGACACAGCCGATTTAGTCACAGGCAAGATTGGCTCCTACGATCGCGAACGCTGCGGCTACCCAGAACCGATCGTCGATCACAAAGTGCAGCAAAACCGCTTTAAGCAAATTTATCAGCAGCAAAAGGAAGTCACTGCCCTGAGCTAAAAACGATATCAATTCCAGAGGTGAGATGTAGCGGGCGATCGGTACTAATGAAGCCCTGTCAGCATCTTGCTTTTCAGCAGGTCAAGCAAGGCAAAGGCAGGTGGCGTCAAGAGGGATTGCTTCAGAATGGCAATACTGATGATTCTGTAGAGCGGTACAGGCAGGCTATAGACCTGCACTTCTGCTGGAATTGGTTCTGCGGCAAGGCGAGGGCTAATTGCAGCTCCCAGCCCTTTCGCCACCATATTCACGATCGTAGAATCCGATCGAACTTGATACATTGCGTTTAAGACCGCACCGTACTTTGCGCCGTGAGCATAAACCATCGCATCACAACCATCTCCATCGGGAGCCATAATTAACCCGTAGTTACTGAGTTCATCCCAGTTCAACCGATTGCCCGATAGCTTTGTGTCAGGTGGAAACAGAACGACGAACTCGTCTCGCATCAGCTCCCAGGTTTCAAACTCCTCGCCTGTGGGCAGGTAGGTAATGCCAATATCCGCCCGCCCCTTGCGTAAATCATCCTCAACATCATCGCGATCGTCGTATTCTGCAATGCGAACGGCAACGGCTGGATAGCGACGGCAAAATTCAGCGATTGCGTCAGGCAGAATGTGGGTAGCTGCACTGCGGAAGGCAGAAATTCGTACCTGTCCGCCTCGTAAGCCTTTGGATAAATCTGCCTGCTTGGTAATGTCGTCGATCAGGTACATAATCTGACGAGCGCGATCGACAATCTGTTCGCCTACTGGAGTCAGAATCGCACCGTAACGTCCCCGCGAAAATAAACTGACGCCTAAATCTGCTTCAAGGGCAGAAATGGCATGACTAATTGCAGACTGTGACATCTGGAGCTGCAATGCTGCCTCGCTAAAACTGCCGCAATTTGCGATCGTAATCAGCACTTGCAGTTGAGAGAGCTTCAATTGGCTTTGACGGCTATATCCCACGACGGTATCCCACAATGTCTCGTCTCGATCTGCCTGGATTATCGCAAAACCAACTTCAGTAGGGGGTTAATGATCCATGAGTGCGATCGATAGATGCCTATTAAAGCAGCAGATTGTCGCGTTTGACCGTTAACCAATAAGGTGAAATAACCCATGAATTCGGGCAGCTATGACATTCACGCTTCGTTCAGCGCACAGCAAAGGCATTCTCCTACTGATTCTGACGACGATCATCTGGGGAACGTCTTTTCCTCTGCTCAAACATACTTTAAGCAGTCTCTCACCAGGAGTTATTCTTGCGGCTCGATTCAGCATTGCAGCCGTAGCAGTTTTCCCCTGGCTTCGCAAACTCGATCGTCCTCTCATTCGGGATGGAGTGCTGCTAGGATGCGTTTATTTTGCAGAATGTGCCTGTGCTTTGATCGGTCTAGAAACCATTTCTGCGAATCGATCCGCCGTTATCATCAGCTTGAATGTCATTTTGGTTCCACTGCTGGCTGGCTTAATGGGTCAGCGTTTGTCGAGCAAAGTGCTGCTTGCTGCGGCTGTTGCGATGCTAGGCATTGGGGTGATGTCCTGGGAAGGAGGCGGACTCAGCCAGGGAGACGTTTTAACGATCGTCTGCGCCGTTGGAATTGCAGTTTATATTTTAATGTTAGAGGCGATCACTCCTCGTCATCCAACCCTGCCGCTGGTTGCGGTGCAGCTCGTTACAACGGCACTTTTAGGACTGTTTTTTTCAGTTTCAGAGTTAGCAGAGGCAGCTAGAGCAATTGGCAGTCAGTTCAGCAGCTTGCTCTACCTGGGTCTAGTCGTTACGGCAACGCCAATCTGGACACAGGCGATCGCTCAACGCTGGGTTGCTGCTCATGAAGCCGCTCTGCTCTACACATTGGAACCAGTGTTTGCGGCAGTGTTTTCTTTCTGGTTTCTGGAAGAAGGATTTGGCATTCAGGGACTAATTGGAGCAGGGTTGATCCTCGCCGCGACTGCTTATAGCCAGCGCCTTCGCTAATGCAAAATCATCCAAGACAACTCAAGCGGAATTCGTTACCCTGACCTTAGCGGCTCCAGTACAAGTTGGGGGAAAGATGGCGCAGCTTCGGGAAACTGCACAGGAAACTGTTAAATTCTGGCGCGATCCTGCACTGGAAAATTTGGAGATGCTGCGGGCAACTTATGTGACGCATACCTTCTCACGCCATACTCACGAAGGGTATGCGATCGGCGTCATCGAGCAGGGCATCGAAGAATTCACCTATCAGGGCGCAACTCATCAGGCTCCGGCAGGCAGCATTGTGGTAATTCACCCTGGCGAAGTGCATACGGGACACGCCGCAAATTCTGATGGCTGGACTTATCGAATGCTGTACCCGGATGTCTCTCTGATGCAAAAGGCGGCAGCCGAATTTACCGGACGACTAACGCTTCAGGAAAGTGCAAAGCAACCGATCGAAGTGCCCTACTTCCCCAATCCCGTGATGGATGACCCCCAGTTAGCGGCGCTGCTTCGGCAGCTTCATCAAACAATTGAGCATTCGCGATCGGTTTTAGAGCGAGAGTCACGCTTTTTGTGGCTATTTGCCCAGCTCATTGCCCGATATGCCGATGTTTGTCCTCGCTTTACTCCCATTGGCAATGAGATCCAGGTTGTCCGGCAGGTTCAGGATTATCTGAAGGCAAACTATATGCACAGTATTACCCTGGAGCAGCTTGCCCAGCTTGCCCAACTCAAACCGCTCCGGCTACTGCGTTTGTTTCAGAAGCACGTTGGTTTGCCGCCGCACGTTTATCTGGTGCAAACCCGCGTCATGAATGCGAAGGCACTGCTGCGATCGGGAGTTCCCTTAGCGCAAGCCGCTGTCGATACCGGATTCACAGATCAAAGTCACCTGAATCGCCATTTCAAACGACTGGTTGGAGTTACGCCAAAGCAGTATGCGATCGGCTGCAAAAACGTCCAAGATTTGCCAGAAGCAGTTTTCCTAGAATAGGACGGTTGTAATTCATTCAATTAGGGTTCACTCACAGGAATGCTTCACTCTACTTCCGTTTCGGCGGGTCTACCCACACCTCGATCCGAGTTTTGGGCAGGCAGTCGAGCCATGTTTCCGCTCGTGGTCGGGGCAACGCCGTTTGGAATCTTGTTTGGAACGCTGGCAGTCAAGAGCGGACTCTCGATCGCCGGAACGCTGGCAATGTCTGCTTTCGTGTTTGCCGGGTCAGCGCAGTTCATCTCGCTAGGCTTACTGGCCGTTGGAACGCCTTTACCGCTAATTTTGCTCACGACGCTGGTCGTCAACCTGCGCCATCTGCTGTACGCGATCGGGTTGCTTCCTTATGTGGGAAAACTGGCTCACCGATGGCGATTGGCAATGGGCTTCTGGCTCACCGATGAATCCTTTGCGGTGGCGATCGCCCGCTACTATCAATCTGATCCGTCGCCCTACAAGCACTGGTATTACCTGGGAGCCGCCCTGTTTATGTATGGGAACTGGCAATTCTGGACGGCGATTGGCATCTGGCTCGGTCAGCAGCTTCCTGATGCAACACAGTGGGGTCTTGATTTTGCCATGTCGGTCACGTTTATTGGCATGGTCGTTCCCTACGTCATCACCGTTCCCATGCTCATGACCGTTCTGGTTGCAGGTGTAACTGCGTTGCTTGCCCATTCTCTGCCGCATCAACTGGGCTTGTTAGTTGCCGCTTTAGCAGGGGTAGCCGCCGGATTCGCTGTAGAGCAGTTTTTTAGTCAGGAGACAAAATGAACGAATTTTATTTAATTGCTGGCATGGCGGCAATCACGTTTGCAATTCGCTATGGGCTGCTGGCACTCTGCGGACGGATTCGCCTGTCCTCAAAACTCACGCAACTGCTGCGATACATTCCTCCGGCAGTGCTGACAGCGATCGTGGTTCCTGCGGTGCTAATGCCGACGGGGAATGAGCTGCAAATCACGCCAACCAATGCTCGACTGGTCGGGGCAATTGTCGCGGTTCTGGTCAGCTACAAAACCAAAAATCTGTTGCTTACGATCGGACTGGGAATGCTGTCATTTTTCCTATGGCAGTGGTTTTTGCAAAGCAGCTTTCACTGACCCGCTCATTCTTTTATCTCCCTTTTGTTAGTTCCTATGTACTAGAATCAATACCCTGAGATAGACGGCACATCGATCGTTGCTGCTTATAACAGGAAGAGTATGGATTCTTGAACCGGGAAACCGATATGGCACTCGAAGAACTTCGGAAAAGCGAAATGATGGCGCATCTGCTGGATGCCCTCAATGAAGGCAAAGACATTGGACATTACGGCAGACTGACCTTTGCCATGATTGCGCGTCATTTTATGACAGAAGACGAGCTGATTGAATATCTGCAAAAAGACTCCGATTTCAGCGAAACGGAAGCTAAGGCACTGGTGAAGCAGGTCGAGGGCAAAGACTATAATCCGCCCAAGCGCGATCGCATCTTAGACTGGCAGCAGCAGCAGGATTTCCCCATTTGCCCCAATCCCGACGATCCCGATAGCTGCAACGTTTATCGCGACCTCCAGTTCCCCGATGAAGTCTACGAGCATATCTCCAGCTACTACGAACACAAAGTCAGCTAGGGAATTTATAAGGGTGATTTAAAACATTCCCTTGAAAGTACCAGCATTCCTGCATTCGCCCCCAGTTCCCATCCGTAGGAGACTTCCGATCAAAGGTTCAGTTCAGAATTCCTCAACCCAAGGACTTCAAACTTTACTCCGGCTCAAAGTCTCCCCTGAATGTGGGATTTAGGGGGCGGTTCGATCGCCCTTTCAAAACCTCTGTATGATTCCAACACCCTTTATGAGCCGCAGGGAGAACTCCCCTGATACAGCTTCAGCGTGCCAAAGTTAAGGCTTAGCGCGATGTTAAGGTTCTCGAGCGATTGAATCAGCCAGGTTACAGCATCGCTGGCATAGGTTTCATAGTGCTTAAACAAAATCGCCAGACGTGCTTCCAGGCAGGGCTTCACCTTGCGGCAAATCAAGACAATCTTCAGCAGCAGCCCGATCGTCGTTGTAATGCCCAGATTGCCCGTCAGATCGACAAATAAACTGTGGTTGAGCTTCTGAGGACTGTCTACGACCAGGAGGTTCAGCAGACGGCGGCAGGTTTGCACCATCAGCACATCGGAAAACGGGTCGGCGTGATGCTCTGGCAGCGTTTCCTTTAAGAACTGGTGCAGGCGCGAATTAAACTGGCAATTGCCATATTTTGGATCGATCGACTCCACCAAATACTCGTAGAGGTCATCCTTAAACGATCGATAGGACGAAGTGTGACTGGTATAGGTAACAAAGCGATGTGCCCGATCGCGGTAAGTATTAGAACCATCGATCTTGCCGCCGAAGTGGAGCAGTGCCCGATCGATCTGGCGATCGCTAAGCAGGGTCGGGTTTTGCAGCGATGCACAAGAGCCATTGGGCTGGGGCAATCGACCATCCTGCCGCACATCAGGCTGAACCTCATTGGATTGAAGGCTGAAGCTGTTGCCGATCTGTCGATGGGTAGCATAGCAGGCGAGGTCTCGCTCAAACTGACGCTGCACTTGACGGCGAATCTGGCGCACCCGACGACGCTGCTCGTCTGAACTGTCCCTAGTCAGCAGGTTTGCTTCGTACAGGCAGGGATAGCGGCGAATCAGCGTTCTCAAGGGTCTGGAGCCAGTGTAGTTATCTGGCGTTTGACTAACCACCTGTGCCAGGCGTTGCAGGGCGGCATACTGCTCGGTGGATTTAAACTGCTTCACAAGCTGCCGAAGGCGAAGGGCTGTTCGCGATCGAGCATGACTGTTCGGAACGCGATCAAATTGGTTCACTAACTCCGAGATCGCACTGTGGAGCCGGGGCTGCATTAGCCAGTGGTTAATCAAAATGTGACAGCTTCGATTGAGAATGAACTTAAAATCCTTCTCAACGTAGGGTGAGTCAATCACGCACTTGAGTGCCAGCCAAATTTCATGATTTGGGTAGCCTGCGCCATCAATGAACAGCATCCAAAAGCGCTCGATCAGCGCATCGGGTGATTCTACCCTGGCACAATCGAGAAGATGGCTGTAAAGTAACTGCTCCTGCAAAAGATTGGGCTGAACTTGGATGGTCCGACGCTGATAGTAATCTGACCAGGAATCCATCATGCTTGACGACTTCCTAAATAGTGCTATGAACGTAAGCGAAGCGCCCGAGGCAATCGGTTTATTTAAGGCGATCGGGTGAACTGTCGAACAGTTGTACAGTCAGCTATCAGGGGGCAGGACAGCAAACAGCACGATGAAGCAATCCAGGGAAACACGGCACAGGGGACACAATGCAGGGGATACAACACAGGGAACACGATGCAGAAAACAATTCCAGGTAACACCTGCAGCAGAAGTATCACATTTATACTCTGACTACAAGTGCCCAAGGACAGGTTCCTGCGAATCGTTTTTTCTGCGATCGGTTTTCCTGCAATCTTTTTCCTGTAATCTCTCTTCTTCCTATGGTTTCCTAAGACTCCTATTTATGAATCCCAAAAATGAGTATCGATATGAATCCTAAAAGTGAGTATTGATTAATTTTCTCAGTGTCTCTCTTTGCTAAAGTGGCTTATTGGTACCTGATATTAATCTAGCTTCTCAGTGAAATTGCTGAAATCAGTATGAACCTTTAACTTCATTTGCAAAGCTGGCTCGTCGAATAAAGTGAAATGGTCCGGCAATCGATCCCCACACTAGCTCGTTGGTGTCTGGATCAAGCCCGCGATCGAGGCTGATAAACTTCTGCTCGTCAATTTCAAATTCGCTGTCTAGATAAGTTGCCTGCCCTTTACGATGCACAATACAGCCTTTGCCGGGTTCCACCGAACCTTTAAAGCTATGCCCAGTCCATTGGACAATCATGTTACAGCCTGGAAGCTTCTCAAGCTGGTCTGGTCGCAGCGTTTGCAGTCGATTTAAATCGCGAGACGCACCATATAGAGCCGTTTCGTCTTTGACGACATAGTTTTCGATTTCAATGCGATCGCCTTTCGCGATCAGCTTGAGAACGCGCACCCGGTAAGGATCATTCAGCATATAGTCGTACGCCTGCTCAACAAAGAGACTCGTACCCGATAACAGATCAACGGGTAGCGGACGCATACAAACCCGAATGTGAGCGAAAAAGGGTGGATTTTCAAATGCCTGCGCCTGGTTGCTAAAGTCGGCTGCCATCCAGCGGGCAAGCGTCGCGATGTCGGTGGTGTGGGTCATGCCGGGATTAATACAAAGAGATGTAATAAAAGATTCAGACGATAATTTTCCCTATTCTATGAGTTTTTGAACGAGGTTTAACCCAGCAGGATCAGGAGAAACCCACAAAAGTTTCACCTTGCTTCAGGAATTGTACTTTCAGCGTTCTCCCAGAATTCCCGCCAAATTCTCTTTGAGGGATGCTACTGAGCAGGTGCGGCAACTTTCCTTAAACCGTGCAAAATCGGCATTGCCAGCAGTCCCCAGCCAACGCCTGTGATTAGTCCAAACAGGGTCATGACGCCCTGGTTGACTTGCCAGCCCGCAAACATCTGCGCTCCATACTCAAATCCATAAGCCATCATCAGCCCACTGGCAAAAATCGCCCCGCCCCAGCCGTACTGATGCAGCCAGTAAAATCCTCTGCCTTTCGTCATGCCATAAAGCAATCGCGTTACGAATAAACCCAGAACCGTACCATAGCAGCGCATACAAACTGCCATCATCCAAGGGGGCGACAGGGCAAGACCCAATTCGGGCTGCGGGCAGACGTGACGACCCATGAAATAAATGATGTTAGCCACGATCGGTACACCCAACAATCCTGACCCTGCCAGAAACGGAGCCATCAGCGGACCCACAACCATTCCCGCTAGTAAAAAATCTGCCGTCCCGCCGGCCCAGTTCCGGGACGATCGCGGTTTTCTTGAGGCAATCTCCATTCAAGCTCTCCTCTGCGTCGCTGTCATTTATTCTAAAGGTCGTGGGAGCTGACTGTGAGAGGAAGCCAAACGATCGCACTCCGCTCGCGAATCAATTCAGGCATGCTGAAGCAACCGGACGATCGCCCAGGCAAACCGAGTTTAAGCGCAGCCAGGCTAAGCCATGCTGAAGAAACAGCCTTTTGCTTCTACGACATCAGGGCTAAGCGGGCGTGTTCAATGCAAGTGTCCAGCACCTTCAGAAACTCTGCCAGCCAGCGCGGAGGGGGAACCAAGCGGGAGCCGTAACCCGATTGCCGTCCACAACCGTTGAGAAGCCATCATTCGTGCCCGAACTGCCCTGTAAGTTGAGGAAACGGTCAAGGTAAGGTGAAACATTACAAAATCGAAATCTAGGATTTTGGAAAAAATATTCTGACTGGAAAAGAAACGTTAAAGCAGCTCCTAATTCTCCCAAATCCTTCGAAGCAAAGCATTTCCGCTTTTGTCATGAAATTGCTAAAGACTGTCTGTAACCAGTGTTACTACGGAAGCGATAACATGGTCTTTCTGTAAAGAAGCACCTTTAACCAGTGTTACTACGCAACCGATAATATGTTCTTTTTGTAAAGAAGCACCAAATGCGGATGTTCGCAGCTTCTAATTCTCCCAAATCCTTCAAGGCAAAGCATTTTGCCTTTGTCATAAAATTGCTAAAGACTGCCTGTAACCAGGGATTACTACGCAATCGATAATATGTTCTTTTTGTAAAGAAGCACTAAATGCGGATGTTCACCGAGGTGGTATGAACTTAAATGATGCTGATGGTGCATCGCTTCAAGATTGTTAGCGAATTAGGGTTCTAGCGAACAGAAGATCCTTCATCCCTTGGAATCTCTTTTTCCAAGGAGCTTAGATAATGCTGATGGTGCATCGCTTCAAGATTGTTAGCGAGTCAGGGTTTTAGCGAACAGAAGATCCTTCATCCCTTGGAATCTCTTTTTCCAAGCTTTATAGCCTTTGCTCATCGACAGAAAGAGTATCAATTGTCGGAGCAATGATGGCTATCAGCATCACGTTTTTGAATTAAGGAAAAGGACAAACCTAATCAAACCAAACCAGAGAAACGAGAGGTTTCCCAACATGGGTTCTCTCTTAGTTTTTCCATTTCCTGCTAACTAGATCCATCTGTTTTTGTACCGACGTAGCTGATGCTTCGGTGTGTTCTTGCTGCGCTTCCTGGCTCTAAAAGAGTAAAAGGATCGGGCAAAGTCTAGTGTCTACTTTATTTTTTTGCATTGGAGAATCGCATGAACAAGGTAACAGTAATTATCCCTGCTTATGGAGTAGAAAAGTATATCGCTTCAACGATCGAATCTGTTCTGGCACAGAGTTATCAGAACTTTGAACTGGTGATTGTTGACGATGGCTCACCGGATAGAAGCGTTGAAATTTGCCAACGGTTTAAAGATCCTCGAATCAGAATTCTACGCCAGGAGAACCAGGGACCTGCCGCTGCTAGAAACCTTGGAATTGCGAACTCTAGCGGAGAATATATTGCCTTTCTCGACGGAGATGATTTGTGGCAACCTGACAAGCTCGCCAAGCATGTAGAACATCTCAACAATGCTCCTGAAGTTGGTGTCAGTTTTTGCCGATCGGAGTTGATCGATGAGTTTGATCGATCGCTGGGAATGTATCAGGTCATCACCAAGCTAGAAGACATCACACCACTCGATTTACTTTGTCGAACACCGATCGGCAATGGCTCTGTACCTGTGATTCGACGTAGCACTTTAGAAGATATCAAATACACCCTTAATCAAGGTGAAACAGAACAAACTTGCTTTTTTAACCCCGATCGAAGCATCCATCCTTCTGAAGATGTGGAGTGTTGGATGAGAATTGCTTTGACAACGTCTTGGAAAATTGCTGGAATTTCAGATGCACTAACGCTCTATCGAGTGAACTCAAGAGGATTTTCTGCCAACCTTGAGAAGAAATTAGCTTCCTGGGAGCGAATGCTTGAAGCGGTAGAGCAGTACGCTCCAGACGCTTGCCAGAAATGGATGCGCCCTGCTATGGCTTATCAGTTGCGTCATTTAGCTCGACGAGCTGTTTCGCTACGTGATGGACAAATGGCGATCTCTTTTTCACACAGAGCGATGTCAGCCTACAGCCCCATTTTGACAGAAGAACCCTATCGAACGTTTCAGACTTTTGCTGCTGCGTATTCAGTTCGCTTCTTCCCGATCGAGCTGTATAAAAAGCTCGAAAAATTCATGATGCAGAAGAACGGTATTGTTCAAAGCTATGTCGCAAAAACTTCTGAGTAACAGAGGAGTCGTGGCGTTCGCTTGCTTCAGCAAAGATGGCTGAGAAGATATCTGAGAAATAGTAACAGCGATCCGAAGTGCCCTCTAGCTCCCAACAAGGTGACAGACCTGGATCTCTTGCCGGGTTCAAAGTCTTCTGGAATTGAGGAATTTAGGGGGCAATGTAGAATCTCTGGCAAGTAGCAGGACATCATTCAACCAGAGATAGGCAGGTCAACAGAATTAAAAGGCTCTTCGGAGAATGGGTTATCACAGCGTCAGTATCATCGTCAGAAATGCTGGAGATGAACGGGTTACCGCTTTGTTTAACCCATCCTTCGTTGTAATGATGTCCATCCACTGGCTACAACACCAACAAAAAGAGGGATCGATCGACCCCTCGCAGCTTGCAATTTTTAAGTTAGAAACTCAATTTTTTAAGTTGAAAACTACAGATTAAGAGCGAATATTAACCTTCTCGTCTTAGAGCCGCTTCGACCTGATTAAATTCAATTTCCAGACGGTCCTTTAGTTTTTGAGGGACAGGGCGATTGGGATAGGAGCTGTAGTGACCTGCAAGCGAGTTCAGAGCAGTTCTCATCGTGGTAAAAGAGCTAAGCTTCAGCAGCGAACCGTCGCGGCGATAGCGAGCTGAGAAATCGTTAATCTTTTCACGCGCTTCTACCTGTGCTTCTATCTTGTCAGGCGAATCATTTGGCAATTCTAGTGCCCCTTTGAGGCTTTCGATCAGTGCCAGGGTATCTTGGCGATAGTTGCCGCTGAGTCCGGTTGGCGACGATGAGCAGCCCATCAAACCAACTACCAGAACCAGCGCGAGAGCAAATACACGAGACAGAAATCTGTTCATAAAACCTCAGTAGTATAGAGCGCAGTATGGATAGTGTCCGATCGAACAATTCAACTGGATTCGACCCGTAATGCTGATTTTATCTTGTCTGGGATCGCTTTAACCTGATCCCTTACAGAGGCAGGTGCAGAGCAAAGCGGTGGGCAAAGACAAGGAGTACCTGAGTTTCAATGAAGCTAATTTACCCTCCGAGGAAAGCCTCTTCGCACCATCGCCAGTCCTTCTCCTAAACTGCTTTTATGCTTCTTCCTGCGTCTGCTTTTTCCGTTCATGCAGCTTTAGCAGCATCTCGGCGTGTTTCTCGCGAGTAATGGGATAGAAATAAGCCAGCACCATGCCGCAGACCAAAGCCGCTGTGGGAAAGGGCCCGATCGCCAATCGAATCGCCTGCACTGCGGTTTCGGGCTGAACAGGCGGCGGTTGTCCGGGAGTGGTTGCCAAAAATCCGGCGCGGTCGAGCGATTGCCCCACGAGAAATAGCCCTACCGCAAGTCCAAGCTTTTGCAGCAGCACCATGAAGCTGTAGAAAATGCCTTCCCGTCGCTGTCCGGTTCGCAGTTCATCGAGTTCGATCACGTCGGGAATCATCGACCAGGGAATTAAATAGGCGATCGACACTCCCGCGCCTGCCATGACTGCCAACGGGTAAACCAGAGAAACCTGATCGGGACGCAAGCCAAACAGTAAACCCTGAGCAATCATCCATAGCACCATGCCCATGAAGTAGGTCGCTTTTTTGCCGTAGCGATCGCTGACTCGTTGCCAAAAGAACAGCAGCACCAGAGCCGTCGCCTGCACGATCAGCGCGATCACCGTGAAATTTGCCGAGGGCATCCTAAGCGCGTCTACCACATAGTAGGGCAGGATTGAAGCCGTGACTTGAACTGCCATCCAGGAAAACAGGTAAATACCAATCACATACAGAAACGGCACATTGGTGAAAGTGACGAGAAAATTGACGAGCCAGCTCTTCTGCCGCCATTGTTCTCCCTGCGTGGAGGTGAGCCATCGCTGAAGCCACTGAGGAAGGGCGTTCACGGCGAGGCTGAGGTTTTGGGCGGTGGGGGTTGCGGCATCTGTAATGCGGGCAACGACTTTCGATCGCGCCGATGTGCCAAACACACACCAGTAAAGCGGAATTGTCGAAATCACAGCGCAAATGCCCCCCAGAATCAAATACTGCTGCTCTGGGTTGGGAAACGCCTGAAAAATCAGCAGTGCCAGAATCAGTGAAAAGATACTGCCGCCGATCGAAAACGCAAACCGATAGCTGTTCAAGCGGGTGCGCTCGTTGTAGTCCTGCGTTAGTTCAGCAGTCAGTGCCGTGTAGGGCAAGTTGACCATTGTATAAAAGCTATTAAACAGGATGCCGATAATGACGTAGTACCAGAACAACGCCTGCTGATTTGCGCCCGGATCTGCACTGAAGCGAGGAACCAACCACAGCAAAAAGAAAGTTATCCCAAACGGAATCGCGCCGTACAGCATCCAGGGATAGCGTCTGCCTTGGGCTGACTGCGTTCGATCGCTCAATAGCCCGACGATCGGATCATTCACCGCATCCCAGATTTTGCCAACCAGCAGAATGCTACCCGCAACGGCGGCGTTCAGTCCGGCAACGTTCGTGAAAAAGACGAGCGAAAAGAATGCCAGAACATTCGCGGTAATCGCCGGGCCCAGATCACCTGCGCCATAGGCAAGTCGAGTGCTGAGATTCATCGGCGGGGTTTGTCCAGTGGGACGGTCTGGCATCGGCGGGGAATTTGCGTCAGGAGAACTCATGGGATATGCACGTCAAACGGTAAAGTCTACTCTGCCACGATCGCAGAGGATTCTATTCAGGACGCAGGAATTCTTTAGCTGAGTTCCAGGAGGAGGCAGGGGGTCGGTTAGAAAAGTTCGAGCTGGGTAGATTGAGGCGGAGTAGATTCGTTCAGGCTGATTTGCTCCCAGGGAAGGGGCGGCACAGAGACTTTCTGCTGTGCTAAAAGCTGCTGAAATAAGCGGGCATTTTGCGGCGAGTGAACTTCGACTGGACAGTGAACGAAGAAATACACTTGCGTTCCCTGGGTGAGCCACTCGCGAACTTGCTCGGTCCAGGTGTTGAGATAAGACAGGTTAAAATCGCGATCGGGATGGCTAATATAGCGAATCAGCGTGAACGGAGCCGTCACCACCGGCTGAAGCGGAACCGGGGGCTTGCGTCGCTCCGAGCGCAATTGCGGATCATCGGGGCAGTCATAAATGGGGCGCGTATCGAGCAGAACTCGTCCGATCCCCAGATCAGTTAACAGCGCGTTGAGATGGCTAGCGTATGGCTCTTTGAACCAGTCGGGATGGCGCACTTCCAGAGCAAGGGGCGTTTGGCTGCGCGGAAAAGCGGTGAGAAATGCGGTCAAATCTTCCAGGCGAGCCGGACTGTAGCTGGGCGGGAGTTGGGCAAACATCGGACCCGATCGCTCCCCCAGAGGCTCCATGCGTTTCAGAAAGGCGATCGTCCCCGGAATGGCAGCCGTCAATAATCCTTGATGGGTCAAATCACGCGGAAGCTTCAGGCAAAACTGAAAATCAGCAGGCGTTTCGGTTGCCCATCGCTGCACAGTCGGCGAGTCGGGGATCGAATAAAAGGTCGTATTGCCTTCCACCGTAGTAAATCGACGGCTGTAGAGCCGCAAAAACTCAGACGATCGACTGCCAGAGGGAAACAGCGAGCCGACCCACTCTTTATATGCCCAGATTGCACAGCCTAAGCGGAAATTCATGTTTTGATTCTACAGGTGGGCTGCTTCTTAAAGGAGGTTTGATAGGGATGAGGGTTTCTACATCGCTCCCTAAATCTCCCAATTGTTAATCTCCCAATTGTTAATCTCCCAATTGTTAATCTCCCATTTGTCACCTGCCGCTCTAAACGAGCTTTGTCACCTGCCGCTCTAAACTAGCGAGGGCGGACTTCGAATCCTTGTAAGGGCTCGGTTCCCTCCAAAATGGGAGCTAGGGGAGCAACCCAAATCGCGTTATTCAGCGGGTAGGCATAACCAGGATTGCAGACAAAACGGTTCCGATCGGTTTCAGTCGGGAGAGTTCCTCTAGGATGGGTAGAATCGACAGATGAACTGCGGACAGCAATGGTACGCTTTGCAAAAGGGCGATCGGCGTAATTGCAGTAAAAACTGCCTGGGGCATGGGTAAGGTCATCCAACGGTGGAAAGCCGGACTTGACGGAAAACCTTACCGTGTCCATCATCAGTAGCAAGATAGAATGGATTGGCAACCATTCTCAACATTTCGCATTAAACAGGCGAGGAGCTTCGCAGTTCATGGGAAAAGTCGTTGGCATTGACTTAGGAACCACCAATTCAGTTGTCGCAGTGATGGAAGGCGGCAAGCCCATTGTCATTGCCAATGCGGAAGGAATGCGGACGACCCCGTCAGTCGTTGCCTTTACAAAAGATGGCGAAAAGCTGGTCGGGCAAATGGCGCGGCGGCAGTCCGTCCTGAACCCTCAGAATACCTTTTACGGCGTGAAGCGGTTTATGGGTCGTCGCTACACCGAAGTCAACCCAGACGCTAAGCGCGTACCCTATACAATTCGCAGAGACGAAACGGGCAGCGTCAGAATTGTGTGTCCGCGTCTGAAGAAAGACTTTGCGCCCGAAGAGATTTCGGCAATGGTGCTGCGAAAACTGGCAGAAGAAGCGACGCGCTATCTGGGTGAATCCGTGACAGGTGCAGTGATTACGGTTCCTGCCTATTTCAACGACGCACAGCGACAGGCGACCCGCGATGCCGGACGCATTGCTGGACTGGAAGTGCTTCGCATTCTCAACGAACCCACGGCGGCAGCTCTGGCGTATGGACTTGATCGTGCCGACAATGAAACGATTCTGGTCTTTGATCTGGGCGGCGGCACATTTGATGTTTCAATTCTAGACGTGGGCGATGGTGTATTCGAGGTGAAAGCCACCTGCGGTGATACCCAGCTCGGTGGTAATGATTTTGATAAGCGCATCGTAGACTGGCTGGCGGATCAGTTTTTAGAGCAGCATGGAATTGATTTAAGGAACGATCGCCAATCCCTTCAGAGACTGATGGAAGCGGCTGAGAAAGCCAAGATTGAGCTATCGGGAACTACTGTCACCGAGATTAATCTGCCGTTTATCGCCGCCACCGAAGACGGACCCCTGCATCTCGAAACCCGATTGACCCGATCGCAGTTTGAAGGCTTTTGCAGCGACTTGGTGAACCGTCTACGTCAGCCCGTTAAGCAAGCCCTGACAGACGCTCAGCTATCGCCCGCTCGGATCGATCAGGTGGTGCTGGTGGGGGGCGGTAGCCGCATGCCTATGGTAAAGCAGTTGGTGCGATCGCTGATTGATCTGGAACCCAACGAAAACGTCAACCCCGATGAAGTCGTCGCTGTTGGAGCCGCAATTCAGGCAGGTATTCTCACCCAGGAAGTGCGCGATATCCTGCTGCTTGATGTTACGCCACTGTCGATCGGTCTAGAGACGATCGGGGGAGTCACCAAAAAGCTAATTCCCCGCAACACTACAATTCCGGTACGGCGATCGGATGTGTTCTCCACATCGGAAAATAACCAGACGATGGTGGAAGTCCATGTGGTGCAGGGCGAACGCGAAATGGCAAACGATAACAAGTCGCTCGGTCGCTTTAAGCTGATGGGCATTCCGCCTGCGCCACGCGGCATTCCGCAGATTCTGGTGTCATTAGACATTGATGCAAACGGGATTCTGCAAGTCACTGCGCTGGACAAAACCACCGGACGCGAACAGGGCTTAACGATTCAGGGAGCTTCAAACTTGAACGAAGCCGAAGTGCAGCGCATGATCCAGGAGGCAGAGAAGTTTGCTGACCAGGATCGGCAGCTGCGCGATCGCATCGAGAAACGTACCAAAGCAGAGGCTCTCACCTTTGAAGCAGAGCGGCAGTTGCGGGAAGTGGCACTCGATTTTGGCATGCAGTTTGCCAGCTCTTACCGTCGCCGGATCGAAAATCTGGTGCAGGAATTGCGCGGCTATCTGAAGCAAAACGACGATCGCGGCATCGACATCACTCAAGCAGACCTGCGCGACGCAATCTACGAATTGCAGCAGGAAGTCTATTCCCTTACCCGCGACGACGAAGACGAGAAAGATTTCTTCGGCTCAATTCGCCGCACTCTGTCCAGCATTGGCGATGACCTGTTTGGCGACGATGACGACTATTACTACGACGATCGCCGGGATTATGGACGCGACCTCTACGGGCGCGATTCCCGTCAGGACTACGGACGCGACTATCGCCAGGACTATCGCCAGGATAACGGCAGTCGTAATAACGGTCGCGATGCCTTTGGTAGTGGCGGCAGTGACTATTACAGTGGTCGAGAGGATTATAGAAAAGACACTGGCAAAGATAGCCGCAACAATCTCGGCAGAGAAAGCTTTGGTCGAAGTGACTATCGACAGGATGATTACCGGCAGGATGATTATCGCCGCAACGATTCAAGCAGGGAGAACTTAGGCAAGCCTGGCAGGGATGACTACGATCGAGCCGATCTCGGCAGGGGCAATCAGGGCTACCGGGATGAAAATCCCCGTGATTTAGACCCATTTTCCTCCCGCAATAGTCGGCGCGCCCCCGATGCAGACAACTGGGAGCAGCCGCGTGACCCAAGTCGGCGGGAACCGCGTGACCCCTATGGGGATGAGCCTCGATCGCCCCGTAATGCCGGACGCGGAGAGGTGGATCGACAGCGTGAGCCTTATGCTGAGAACGATCGCTATCTAGAAGATCGGTATGACGCAGATCGATCGCGTCCCCGTGACCCTTATGCTGAGGACGATTACCCCCAGGGGGAAAGTGCTTCGCAACGCTATCGCCGAGATGCCCGCCGCTCCTATCCGCCCAGCGATCCCTACACCAATGCGGCGGATGACGATTGGGACGATGACGACGAGTGGTAGAGGACACCGCAATGCAAAACTTCCGAAACTATTACGCGATTTTGGGAGTTTCCGCCGATGCCACGGTCGAAGAGATTAAAAAGACTTTCCGCCAATTGGCGCGGCAGTATCACCCGGACATGAACCCCGGCGATAAGGTCGCAGAGGAAAAGTTCAAAGATCTCAACGAAGCCTACGAGGTTTTGTCGGATACAACCAAACGCGCACAGTACGACAAATACAAGCGATTTTGGGACAAGGATGGCGGCAGCAAACAGCGCGGCTGGGGTAACTTTAATCGTGCTCCTGAAGACATGGACTTCGGGCAGTTTCGCGACTTCAACTCGTTCGTCGATCAGTTGCTAAACCGCCGAGACCAGCCTGCTGACCCCCCGCCTGCCCGCGACCGCGATCCCTTCCGCCCTGGCACAACCAAAACAACCTACACCGTTCCTCGCTCTGGACCCAAACCCCGTAATGCGGAGGCAACCCTCACGGTTCCCCTTGATCGCGCCTACACCGGGGGACGGGAGCGGATTCGCCTGGAAGACGGTCGATCGCTGGAAGTGAATATGCCTGCCGGAATGTTTACCGGACAAAAGGTGCGCCTGAAAGGACAGGGCATCAACGGCGGCGATTTGTATCTGACGATCGAAGTGTCACCCCATCCGTTCTTTCAGCTCGACGGAGCCGATATCTATTGTCAGTTGCCCATTACCCCTGCTGAAGCAGTGCTGGGCGGACCGATCGAAGTTCCCACGCTGGATGGCTTAGCCCGCATGATGATTCCACCGGGTGTGCGATCGGGTCAACGGTTGCGGCTGGGCGGCAAAGGATATTTGATTGACGGCGATCGAGGCGATCAAATTGTGGAAGTTCAGATTGTCACACCCAAGGATCTGACCGAGCAGGAGCGAGAGCTATACGAAAAACTGCGGCAGATCGAGACATTCAATCCGCGTGCAAACTTGCCGATTTAGTCAGGGAATAGCACAACCAGCTGTCATCTCGAATCACCACGATAAAATAGCGATCGCTCAGTCTTTTCTAGCTGCAAGGAAAATTCGATCGCTTCACCGCGCTTCGGCAATCTGACTCTCACGGCTGCACAAATTTTACAGGGGCGTTCGTGAGCCAAACTCAGAAAACTTGATTAATGGCTCGACATCAAGGACACTCCTTAAAGCACAGGTTTTAACATAACAGTACAAAGTTTTAACTTTGACAGCATGGCTAATTCGTTGAGTCGTCTCAAATCGCTTCGTCAGCCGATCGATCGCACCGCAATTGTGCTGATTTTGGCGTTAACGCTGGCAATTGGCGGACTAATCATTAAAGGCGATCGGGCAATGGCACGAGTGCGCGACTTTAGCTGGGCGGGGCGGCAGGTCGGCGCAGAAGATACAGCATTTATTCTCACTTTTAGCCGTCCGATGGATCACAGCAGCGTGGAAAGTAACCTGAAGATCGATCCACCGTTGCGCGGCAAGGTGAGCTGGGCAGGCAGACGCATGGCGTACACACTAGAAACTCCGGCTCCCTACGGAGAAACTTATCAGGTGACGCTGAACGGCATTCGCGATCGGTTTACCCCTGCCCATGATCCCCATGCCGGAAACTCGCAGTTTAGCGGCACGTTTCGCACCCGCGAGCGAGCGTTTGTTTATCTGGGTGTAGCGGGGGAAGAGAAAGGGCGACTGGTGCTGCAAAATTTGACCCGCCAGGAAAAGCGCATCCTCACGCCGCCAAACCTTGCCGTAATGGAGTTTGAACCGTATCCGCAGGGCGATCGCATCTTATTTTCGGCGACGGACTCGGCTCAGAATATGCAGAACGTGCTGGATCAGCAGCTTTACACGGTCAGCACTGGAATTCAAATTGCATCTCCTGCCAGCACCCCCACCGAACTGAAGCAGGGTGTTGCGCCTGTCGCGGTTCCGGTGAAGCCTGCGGGCACGATCGATCTCATCCTGGACAACAAAGACTATCAAAATCTCAAGTTTGACCTGTCTCCCGATGGAGAGTCGATCGTCGTTCAGCGCGCCAATCGCAAAAACCAGGCTGAGTTCGGCTTGTGGATGCTGAAAACCGGGGCAGCCCCGCAGCAAATTAAAACCGAGCCGGGCGGTGATTTTTTGATCGCGCCCGATAGCCGATCGCTTGCCATGTCGCAGGGTCAGGGAATGGCAATTTTGCCGCTCGCAACGGATGCTCAGCGACTCGACTTTCTGCCCCGGTTTGGCATGATTTTGAGCTTTTCTCAGGATGGCTCGGCAGCAGCGATGGTGAACTTTAACAGCACGCCCGGTAACCCGTCGCGATCGCTGTTTTATGTCACGAATCAAGGCACTGAAAAAGAGCTGCTCAAAACCAACGGTTCGATTCTCAAAGCACAGTTCGATCGGGCAAAGCAGACACTCTACTGCCTCTACACCAAACTGCTGCCAGGAGATTTATACCTGGAAGAACCATACATTGCCGCAATCCATTTGGAAACCGGAAAGCTCACCGATTTGCTGCGGCTGCCGCTCCAGCGCGATATTCAGGTTAGCCTCGCTCCCGACGGGCTGGGAATTCTGTTTGACCAGATTGTCGCGACCAATGACCAGAATCAGTCTGGTTCAGTTCAAACTCAAGCAGGCACGACGATCGCCAGCAGTCAGCTCTGGTTTTTGCCTGTGGTGCAAGACGATCGAGGCAATCCTGTTCAGGCACAGCCCCAAGCACTCAACATTGCCGGATTACGTCCACGCTGGCTTCCCTGAGTTCGGTATTATGGCAGGATGACTGAAACTGACAGTGAAGCTTCATTTAAATCCCTTACGAAAAGTAGATTCCATGAAAAGAATCCGTCACTTTATCATCATGCCCCTGCTGGCTTTGGTCACGGCGGGCATTCTGATTGCCTGCGCGACGGGCGGCAATAGCAGCAACAATCAAACTCCGATTCGGGTTGGCTCCAAGGACTTTACAGAGCAGTTTATCATCGGCGAAATGTATGCCTCGGTGCTAGAAAAAGCTGGGCTTCAGGTCGAGCGCAAGCTGAACCTAGGCGGAACGCCCGTGGCTCAAAAAGCACTCGAAAACGGTGAAATTGACGTTTACCCGGAATATACGGGAACCGGACTGCTTACCGTCCTGAAACTGCCGGCGAATAGCGATCAAAAAGCGGTCTTCGACACCGTTTCCCAGAACTACAAGGAGAAATTTAATCTGGTGTGGCTGGAGCCTGCTCCGATGAACAACACGCAGGCTTTGGCGATGACGACTGAAGGTTCTCAAAAGTTTGGAGTAAAAACTATTTCAGACATGGCGGCAAAAGCCAGCGAACTCACGATGATCGGTCCGCCCGAATTTGAAGTGCGCGAAGATGGGCTTCCCGGGATCAAGCAAAAGTACGGTAACTTTCAGCTTGAAGAATACAAGGCAGTCGATCCCGGTTTGCGATACAAGGGATTGGTTGACGGCGAGGCAGATGTCACCGTTGCCTTTGGTACAGATGGCGAAATCAGTGCCTTTAAGCTGATTGTGCTGGAAGACGACAAAAAGTTGTTCCCGCCCTATCAAATTGCGCCCGTGGTGCGGCAGGCTGCGATCGAAAGCCACCCCGATATGCAGAAGGCGTTAAATCAGCTTGCTCCTTTGCTGACGAATGAAACTATGCAGCGACTCAACTACGAAGTCAGCGGCAAGCAGCGCGAACCCGCAGAGGTGGCAAAAGAATTTTTGCAGCAAGAAGGACTGCTGTGAGCCAGATCCGCTTTGATCAGGTATCCCTGCGGTTTCCGGGGGCGACTCGTCCGGCGGTCGATCGCTGTAGCGGCACGATCGAATCTGGCGAACTGGTCGTGATCCTGGGACCGTCGGGGTGTGGCAAAACCACACTGCTGAAGATGGTTAACCGTCTGTATGAGCCGACATCGGGCAGCATTTATCTGGGCGATCGCGATATTCGCCAGGTTTCGCGGACTGCCCTGCGGCGACAGATTGGCTATGTAATTCAGCAGGGGGGCTTGTTTCCCCACATGACCGTTGCCCAAAATATCGGGGTCGTGCCAAAGCTGCTGGGCTGGTCGCGTCCCCGCATTCAGGCAAGAATTGATGAGCTATTGATACTGGTCGAACTACCACCTCAGGAGTTTCGTCGTCGCTATCCGGCACAGCTCTCGGGCGGACAGCAGCAGCGGGTCGGCTTAGCCCGTGCTCTGGCAGGCGATCCGCAAGTGATGCTGATGGATGAACCCTTTGGGGCGATCGATGCCATCACACGCACAACACTGCAAGATGAAATTTTGCGGCTCCAGCGTCAGCTTCAAAAAACAATCCTATTTGTCTCCCATGATGTCGAAGAAGCGTTACGCCTTGCCGATCGCCTGTTAATTATGCGACAGGGACAAATTATCCAGTTCGATACGCCCTTTCGCGTTTTGACCCAGCCTGCCGACTCCTTTGTGCGAGAGCTGGTGGGCGCAAACGATATGGTGCGTCAACTGGGACTGCTGCAGGTGCGATCGGTCATGTTGACCACTGCTGAACCCTATCCAATCTCATCTGAGTTGACCCTTTCCCCAGACGATACGCTGCGCCGGGCACTCTCACTCATGCTACAAACCGGAGCGGAAAAGCTGATGGTCGTCGAGCAAGGTCGTGCGATCGGCTTCATTACCTTAGACGAAATCAGGCGATCGAGCCAACCACAACCTATCAAAGAAATGTAATTCTGGTATTGTAATTGACCTGCAATCGATCGATTCAGGCGATCGTCCCCATTGACTTAGTGCAAATGTACTTGCTATTATCGCTTCAAAGTTTAATCTTGAATCGAATCTGACGAGGGTTTATGGAAGATAGCCCCAGTATTCTTTCGCACGTTTCGATCGGCACAAACCATTTTGAACGGGCAGTTGCCTTTTACGACAGCGTGTTGCCAACGTTAGGCTGCAAACGAATTATGGAACATCCGGGCGCAGTGGCTTACGGAAAGATGTATCCCGAATTTTGGGTGCAAACGCCGATCAACGGTCAGCGCGCAACCGTCGGAAATGGTACGCACATCGGGTTTATCGCACCTACTCCAGAAGCAGTCCATGCGTTTTATGAAGCCGCGTTAGCCAATGGAGGAATCGACGAGGGCGCGCCGGGAAGCAGACCTGAGTACGGTGAACCTTACTACGGCTGCTTTGTACGCGACCCGGATGGGCACAAGGTTGAAGCGTCCTACTGGGATGAGCAGCTCATTCAAGAGCTTTATATCGACACATAATCTTTGAGCGCGGTATTACGAAGTGCAGTACAGCATTTAGAGAACATTGAGCTAGGGGACGTTCATCTAAAAAACATTCATCTAGAAAACATTCATCTATTGGCAGCAGATCGATCTAAAATGACAGCCCCAATGAATGAAAGATCTACAAATGAAAGATTTACGAAAGACTACTTGCTTGAACGGTCAAACAAATTAGACTGAGGAAAGAACTGGGGAACTTTCTTAAATTCGTTGCTTAAATCGTTGTTAACGAAAATGCTGCGGCTTTGTTCTCCGGGAGAGAAACTCAATATAACCGTCTTTGAGAATTGAGACGGATAAAGGAGTTTATAAATTGGAACAAGCTTTCGCCCCAGTCAATCTTGATGCTTATTTTCAGCGGATTGGCTATCGCAACAATGCAAATGGATTCTCTCTTGAGAATAATTATGCTCCGACGCTGGATACGCTCAAAGCAATTCATCAGCGACATCCCGCAGTCATTCCCTTCGAGAATCTGAATCCGCTGCTCCAGCAGCCCGTTCGACTTGATTTGCCATCGCTTCAGCAAAAGCTCCTTGAGCAGGGTCGAGGGGGATATTGCTTTGAGCAAAACTTGCTGCTGCGATCGGTTTTAATCACCCTTGGATTTCGCGTGACCAGTTTAGCGGCACGGGTTCAGTGGAATATACCCGAAGGAACGATGATGCCCCGAACCCACATGCTGCTGCTGGTTGACATTGACGAACAGCCCTATATTGCCGATGTGGGATTTGGCGGATTAACGCTGACTGCCCCGCTACGTCTAGTTCCTGACATCGAGCAAAGCACGTCCCATGAGCCGTTTCGATTTATCGCCGACAACCACACCTACACAATGCAGGCTAAGCTCGGCGAGGCGTGGAAGCCGCTCTACACCTTTGACCTTCAGGAGCAGCATTTGCCCGATTACGAAGTATCAAACTGGTATGTCGCAAGCCATCCTGATTCTCTGTTTGTCAATCACCTGATTGTTGCCCGACCTGATATCGACTGTCGCTATTCTCTGCGAAACAATCAGCTTTCAACGCATTATCTGAACGGACAAACCGAACAGCGCGTCCTCAAAACCGTTGATGAATTACGCACCGTACTGGAGGATATTTTTCGCTTGACCTTACCTGCGATCGATTCTTTAGATAGCACGCTCCAGCAAATCGTAAACCCCGTCAACAAGCTGTAGGGCAATCGCGGATTGATTCGATGATTGATCTGAATCATCTCGCCAGTTCTTGATCTGGTCATTCAGCCGATCGCAGGAGTGGATTTGCGGTGCTGCACCAGCGTCAGCAGTTCGTCTGGAGTCAGATTGCATTTCATTTGGGTCGATCGCAGCCGGACTGCATCGAGAATCATTTGGGTTTCCTGAGGGGCCAGGGTGATGCCGTGCTGCTGCAATAAATTGATCAGCGAATGCCGTCCCGAATGTTTGCCGATGACGAGACGATGCTGCCGCCCAATTTCTTGCGGATCGTAGGGCTGATAGGCGATCGGGTTTTTCAGAATGCCATCGGCGTGAATACCAGATTCGTGTACAAAAGCATTCTCGCCCACGATCGCTTTCCAGGGTGGAATACAGCTTCCAGAGGCTTTCGCCACAAGCTGAGAAAGTTCAATCAGCTGATGAGTTGCGATTCCCGTTTTAATTCCATAAATTTGTTTCAATCCCATCACCACTTCTTCCAGCGGTGCATTTCCGGCACGTTCTCCCAAGCCATTTACCGTTGTATTCACCGAAACGGCTCCGGCTTTGACTCCGGCTAATGCGTTTGCCGTTGCTAATCCCAGATCGTTATGCGTGTGCATTTCGATATCCAGTGCAGTAGCAGCCATTAACTCCCGCACTTTTTCATAAGTGGCAAACGGATCGAGAACGCCGACTGTATCACAGAAGCGAAAGCGGGACGCACCCCACGCTTGTGCCTGAAGCAAAACATCGAGCAGAAAGCCGGATTCGGCTCTGGAGGAGTCTTCGCCGCCGATCGCCACGTATAAATCGTGATCTTTGGCATAGGCGATCGTGTCTCGCAGTCGAGTAAGCATTTGCTGACGATCGCCCTGAAACTTAACCGCGATTTGAATTTCAGACACAGGAACCGAAATATGCACCCGCGTTAAGCCACAGGCCAGAGATGCAGTAACGTCTGCAATCACGGCTCGATTCCAGCCAATCAGCTTTGCGTTAAGCCCAAGGTGACGAACGGCAGTAATCGCCTGAATTTCGGCATCGCCCATTGCCGGAATCCCGACTTCGATTTCGGGGACGCCGATCGCGTCTAAGAATTGGGCAATTGCTACTTTTTCTTCCAGGTTAAAGGCAACTCCCGCAGCCTGTTCGCCATCGCGTAATGTAGTGTCATTAATCTGGATGAGGGGCATCAGTTCACTCCTGAAGGAAATCGAGAACAGAAACAGCGACAGAATCTTTGAGAATCGCCTTGCTCCTATTCTGATTTGAGTTGCGCCCCGCAAAAGCCGCCGTCTCAGTTCTTTTCAATTCCTCTCAAAACGTCACGTTCGATCGAAACAATGGCGTTCGATTGGGATGAAGCTACTTAAACAGGTTCTTTTGCTGCAAAACTAAACCGACGATCGAACTGCATTGAGAAACAAGTCTTGCAGTCTGCGATCGTCGGCAGTGAGGAACAGGTTAATCGGCTGAATTTCAGCAGTCTAGACAGGCACTTTTTCCAGCAAAAGCTTCGATCGCTTCACATGTTCAGGCACAGCAACAGGGTAATCACCTGTAAAGCAGGCAGAACAAAAGCTTGCGGGATCCTCACCCGTCGATTTCAGCATTCCTTCCCAGCTCAGGTACGCCAGGCTATCCACGCCGATTTGCTGCCGGATTTCTTCGACCGATTTCGTGGCAGCAATGAGCTGATCTTGAGTGTCGGTGTCAATGCCGTAAAAGCAGGGATGAGTGACAGGCGGCGAGGAAATTCTCATGTGAACTTCGGTGGCTCCCGCATCGCGCAGTGCCTTCACAATCTTGCGGCTGGTGGTTCCGCGCACGATCGAATCATCCACAATTAAGACTCGCTTCCCGACCAGCACATCCTTTAGCGGATTTAGCTTCATGCGAATGCCCGACTCACGCATCGATTGCGTAGGCTGAATAAAAGTACGCCCGACATAGCGGTTTTTGATCAAGCCTTCTGCATAGGAAATACCCGACTCTTGCGAAAAGCCGATCGCCGCCGGAATGCCAGAATCTGGGACGCCCATCACCAAATCGACATCAGCAGAAGATTCCTTTGCAAGCTGTCTGCCAATCCGCATCCGGTAGGTATAGAGGCTTTCTTCGTTCATTACGCTATCGGGACGGGCAAAGTAAATCATCTCAAAGATGCAGAGTTTCCGCTTGGTTTGCGGTGCCCACTGAACCGAACTCAGCCCTGTTTCGGTGATCCAAACTAACTCTCCGGGCTGCACATCGCGCAAATAGTCCGCGCCGATAATGTCGAGTCCGCAGGTTTCTGATGCCAGGACATAGCGAATTCCGGCATCTTCAGTTTCAAGTGTGCCGATAACGAGCGGACGAATCCCGTTGGGATCCCGCGCCCCAATAATGCCCTGCGGAGTGGCAATACATAAGCTAAAAGCTCCCTCACAACGTTTGAAGGCAGCGACCGCCCCCTGAACCCAGTCACCCAAATCACTCACAGCTTCTGCCATTGCGTGAGCGATCATCTCAGAGTCGGTCGTGGTCTGCAATTGAGCATCGGTTCGCAGCAATTCTTCGCGAAGCCGGGGCGTGTTGACCAAGTTGCCATTGTGAGCCAGAGCCAGGGTGCCCAGGCGAGTTTCAACGACTGCGGGCTGAGCATTTACCACTCGGCTCGATCCGGTCGTGGAATAGCGCGTGTGCCCAACTGCCAAATAGCCTGGAAGCTGTTTCAAAATCTGTTCGCTAAACACCTGCGATACCAAGCCCATGTCTTTGTGCAGGTGCATTTGCTGACCGTCAAAGGTCGCAATTCCTGCCGATTCCTGTCCGCGATGCTGAAGCGCATACAAGCCAAAATAAGTGAGTTTGCCGACATCTTCGCCAGGAGCATAGATACCAAATACGCCGCAGGCTTCTTCGGGCTTATCGGGTCGGGGGTCAAGGCTAGAAGATGCCATTGTGGGCTGGTCGGCAACCTGATCGGCGTGATCCGCAGAATTTGGCAGCATGGGCGCGTTTGATTCCTCCGTGGATGGGGTATTAATGGGCGATTGGTAATGTCAGGTAATTTTGTTAGGTTGCGATCGCATGGAATCGCGTCAGATTGAGCGCAAAAGCCAGGGGACTTTTTTTGAACTAGGAGCTGGGCAAAGCTGAACTAGGACACTGGACGAAAACGCTGGACTAAGACTTGGTTAAAATTGCTTAATGTCCCCTTTAACAGTAGCGTACTCTTCGAGCGTCTTGCTAGCGGAATAAAAGATGGGTCATCCGAACTCCAGAGATGCAGATATCAATCCTTGAATTGGCCTTGAATTGGATTTGGGTAGGTCAGAAGGCGATCGGGGTAGGGAATCAGGAGAATTAGGGTAGAGAACAAGGAGATAGAGGAAGGGCGAGAGATCCTGCATTGCCCCTTCTGCTTCTCTTTCTGACCCCAATTCTCAGAGGCTGACCCCAATTCTGGGAGGACTGCGAGCCGCGGAGAAAGCTTAATTTCCACACCGATTAACCTAACAAATTAACCTGTACGGGATAGCTAGCCTGTCCGATGCTCAAGCGAATGGCTCAATCCTGCTGCATTCGACGCTCGATCGCATAATTCCATCGATCGCTGATTTGTTCAACCGGGAGATTGAGGAGTTCCGGGGTATTAGAGGTGGTCAGGCGCAAGCTTCCCCCTGTTTGGTTAACTTGACCGATCGCCTGCCAGCAGCCGTGGAGGTGCTGATTCAGATAGTCTTCCCAGGCTTGTACGTGATCGGGGGCGATCGAGACAATGATTCTGGCTCCGCCTTCGGCAAACAGCAAATGATCGAATCGCTCCGACAAAGCATTTGCAATTTGAATCTCTGCGCCCCGGTTGCCAGCAATACAGCACTCAGCTAACGCAACCGCCACCCCTCCCTCTGAGCAATCGTGCGCCGATCGCACCCAACCTTGCTTGATCCCAGTACGGCAGGCAGTTTGAACCTTGCGTTCCAGGTCAAAATCCACGATCGGGGGAAGTCCGGCGATCGTATTGTGCAGTGTTGCTAGATATTCCGAGCCGCCTAGCGTTAGTGCGGGAGAGGCTTCTGTCATGAGACCCAGCAGATAAATGCGATCGTCTTCCGCTTGCCAGCCCTGCCCGGCAATTTTGCCTAAGTCCTGGACGAGCCCGACCATACCCACCACCGGAGTGGGATAAATTGCTTGGGGGTTGCCTGCGGGGTCGAGGGTTTCGTTGTACAGCGAGACGTTGCCCCCTGTGACGGGCGTACTGAATTCCTGACAGGCTTCCGCGAGTCCCCGGCAGGCTTCTGCAAGCTGCCAGTAGCCGATCGGCTTTTCGGGGCTACCAAAGTTGAGGTTATCGGTAACGGCAAGCGGTTCTGCACCCACACAGCTTAAATTCCGGGCGGCTTCAGTCACTGCCATTTTTGCCCCTTCGTAGGGATGAAGGTAGACATAGCGGGGATTGCAGTCTACGGTGGCGGCAACACCCTTGTTGAACGCGGCAGGGGCGTTGAGGGAGAGACGGGAATCAGGGGAAGCAGCAGGAAGTTGAGGACGGAGGCGGACGATCGCGGCATCTGCTCCACCGGGAAGCAGGACGGTGTTGTTTTGTACCTGATGGTCGTACTGGTGATAAACCCAGCGTTTTGAGGCGATCGAGGGCGTATCCAGCAGCGTCAACAGAACCTCATTCCAGGTGTAATTCTTGCTATCGATCGTAATGCCTTGTGCGGTGCAGGGCGGCAGCTGAGACTCGTTCCACTTCCAGGCGGTTTGGGCATATTGGGGCGGTTCGGGCGGCAGTTCCCGGTGATAAATGGGCGTGTTGTCTGCCAGTGCCGTAGCGGGAATTTCGGCGGCAATTTCACCTTTGAAGAGGATGCGGACGATCGGCTCCTCGATCACGGTTCCAGCGACGACCGCATGAAGTCCCCAGCGATGGAAAATATCGATGAGTTCCTGTTCGCGTCCTATGTGGGCAACAAACAGCATTCGCTCCTGCGACTCGGACAGCAGATATTCGTAGGGAATCATGCCTGTTTCGCGCACTGGAATTTTGTCCAGGTCTAGCTCAATGCCAACTCCACCTTTGGCTGCCATTTCCGATGTAGAGCAAGTGATTCCGGCAGCTCCCATGTCCTGCGCGGCAACAACTGCCCCAGTTTTGAATGCCTCCAGACAGGCTTCAATCAGGGATTTCTCCAGGAACGGATCTCCCACCTGCACGGCCGGGCGATCGTCAATCGATTCATCGCTTAATTCTGCACTGGCAAAACTCGCACCGCCCATGCCGTCT
Organism: Cyanobacteria bacterium FACHB-502; assembly: GCA_014695325.1. Lineage (GTDB taxonomy): Bacteria > Cyanobacteriota > Cyanobacteriia > Elainellales > Elainellaceae > Leptolyngbya_A. Next base: position 224,457 of record JACJNZ010000055.1, read on the forward strand.
CGTCCGGTCGTAGAACCTACATACAGCACCGGATTGCCACTGCCATTCGCGCCCGATTTGACGATTTCCGGCGTTTCCATTAAGCCGATCGCCATTGCATTCACTAAAGGATTGCCCGAATAGGCGCGATCGAAGTACACTTCACCGCCGATCGTAGGAACGCCAACGCAATTACCATAGTGTGAAATTCCCGCGACCACGCCGCTAAATAGCCTTCTCGTCCGGGCATCTTCTAGATCGCCAAACCGCAGCGAGTTAAGAACAGCGATCGGACGTGCACCCATCGTGAAAATATCACGTAAAATGCCACCCACTCCGGTTGCAGCTCCCTGAAAGGGTTCAACGGCAGAGGGGTGGTTGTGTGACTCGATCTTAAATGCCAGATGCAGCCCGTCGCCCATGTCTACTACGCCTGCATTCTCACCAGGCCCCACCAGGATGCGGTCACCTGTAGTCGGGAAATTCTTGAGAAGAGGGCGCGAATTTTTATAGCAGCAGTGTTCTGACCACATCACCCCAAACATTCCCAGCTCTGCTTTGTTGGGATGCCGCCCCAATCGCTGCAAAATCTCCTCGTATTCTTCGGGCTTAATGCCTTCGGAGGTAATTTCTTGCAGCGAAAAAGGAGCGTTGGCGATCGAAGGAGCATCAGACATGAAGGCTTGCACCGTAGGGCGAAACAGAACAAGCTTTATTGTATCGGGTCGATCGGCTAATTGAAGTCCAGGTGGTGATTGAGATGCATCAGGTGGGGCGGCTGCTTGTGGTTAATGAGTTGGCGCAGAAAGTTGCGGGCGTATTCCAGCGAGAAATGGCGCGGCTTGCCTTCATAGATGATTTGATATTCATTGCTGGATTCTCCGTTGCCGTAGCCGGAGATTAAATGACGATGAAAGGCTTCCTCTGCTAATCGCTCAATCTCGTTTTTCAAGTTGGCTTGAGGACGGTTTGTCATAATTGACATTACTTAAAACTCAGCACTCCATTAGTTATAGAATCTTGATGGTTTTATTGCACCACTCATCGGTCATACGCCGATTGATAGTGAGAGAATCATTAGGATGAAATTGCCTTGGAAGATTAAGGAAAGCTTGAGAATCCTTTATAAGGAAATGCTAAAAGAGTGGGTTCAGAGAATATTGAAAGAGCGATCCCTGTGACTGGAACTGCCCCGCGCTGCGGCAGAAATCTAGCTCTCCCCATGATTTCAAAGTGTCTGCTTCTCTTAGGACGAAAAGTTTTGTGTCGTTCCAATGGGATTAGAACAAAAGATTCATTTGTGAATTTGCGCGTTTAACACTGCTCAAACAGCCTTTGAACTCCGATATTTTTATGTCATCGGATCAGGGAACGGCTTATCTAGAGATAGAGGTAAGTCCCGCATTCCCGTTATAAAGTTTCTCATGATGTGAAAGAGAAAACGATCGCCTCATGGTACTCAACCCAAGCCGGGGTTACAGTCAAGAACCTCATTTCGACCGTGGCTTCGATGCTTCCGACCTGTCTCCCGTGAATGCACGCCGAAGCGATGCCTTTGATATCTTTAATTTTCGTCATATTGAAGGTCCAAATCCTTATTTAGAAACGGCTGCTTTTGTCTTCGATTTTGCGCTAACCGGAGCGGGTGAACCGCTTGCGATCGAAGACTATCTGGATGAACTGAGCCAGCGGTATCCGCACCTGCGCGACGAGCACTATCCGTCCCATGCCCATTTGTTTGCACGGACGGCAGCCGAAGTGAACAAGCTGGAAATGGGTTTGCACTTCGAGCGCTGGTCGGTCCTGCTTCAGGACGAAAAGGCGCAGGGCGACAAAGCAAGAATCGCAATCGAGTGTCTTCATGCTCGCACTTGTCGGGAAGTGGTGTACTGTGTCTGGGACTGGTTTGAGGCAATTCGCCAGGACAAGCCTTTCTCGCTCGACGATTCGCTGGAAGTGATGCAGGGGTTATTCCGGCGATCGGTGTACGGTGGTCCCACCGTGTACGCGCTGCTGCGGACAGCTCATCAGAAGGGAATTCCTGCGTTTTACCTGTGGGATGAGGGCTTAATGCAGTACGGCTACGGACGCAAGCAGGTGCGAGGCATCGCAACCACCTTTAACCACGATAGCCATCTGGATTCTGACTTCACCACGCGCAAAGACGACTGTAAAGCTTTTCTGGAAACGCTGGGCTTTCCTGTGCCCCGGGGTCAGGTGGTGCGATCGCTGCAAGACGCACTCAGAACTGCTGATCGCATTGGCTATCCTGTAGCGGTAAAGCCTGTCAGCGGACACAAAGGCATCGGTGTGACGGCAGATGTGCAGGACGACGCTGAGCTAGAAGCTGCCTATGAGCGGGCGGTACAGGCAATCGAAGAAGATCAGCCCGTGCGAATTATTGTGGAAACCAGCATTTCGGGACGCGATTATCGCTTGCTGTGTGTGAATGGGCGATTTGTGGCGGCAACCGAGCGACAGCCAGCCTCGGTGAAGGGCGATGGCAAATCCACAATTGGTGAACTGATCGATCGCGAAAACCGGTCGCCCCTGCGTGCGGATACTCCAACTTCACCAATGGGCAAAATCCAGGTTGATCAGGCAATGCACCTGTATCTGGAGCAGCAGAACCTCTCGCTGGACTCGGTGCTAGACCGCGATCGCATCGTGTATCTGCGAAAAGTGGCAAACCTTTCGGCGGGCGGAGTCAGCATTGACGCAACCCACAGCGTCCACCCAGACAATATCATCCTGGCGCAGGATATCGCCCAGCATTTTCAGTTGACCTGTTTGGGAATTGATGTGATCGCGTCGGATCTGGCAACGTCCTGGCGACAGGGCAATCTCAGCATTATCGAAATCAATGCGGCTCCGGGCGTATATATGCACCTGCGTCCGTCGATCGGCTCCAGCGTTGATGTAACGTCTCCGATTCTAGAAACGTTTTTTGAGTCAGGCGAAGCGGCACGAATTCCGACGATTACCTTCAACCGGGTGTCGGTGAAGGAGTTGGAGGAACTGATCGATCACATTCTGCTGCATCACCCCAACTGGACGATCGGGGCAGTCTGCCGAGAAGGTGTGTTTGTGAATCGCTCCGAAAAGATGATGCACTCGGATTACAACACTAACCTGATGAGCCTGGTGCGAAATCCGCGTCTGGATCTGCTGATTACAGAGTATCCGGGCGAAGTGCTGGAGCAGCAGGGAATGTTCTACTACGGCAGCAATATGGTGATTCTGGACAATCCTACCGAAGCCGAGAAAATGCTGAGCCGCGATGTATTTCATGAATCGATCGTCGTCACCCGTGAAGACAGCACGATTTCGATTTACCGGAATGGATTAATCGAGCAGTATCATCTCAGCCCAGAAGAGCCGTTTAGCCGTGTCTTCCTGAAGGAGGTTGCTGTAATTCTGTAATCAGACGATCGGCATGGGCTGGTTGTTCGAATCCAAGGCGATCGATTCTGCCCGCTCCGGGTAAATCATGCCTGCCGCTCCTAAGAAGGAATTGGAGGCTTGCTTATCCCTCCTCCCCTATCCCTTATCTCGTCATCCACTTACCGAGAACGGCTCTGCCAGACCTGGATCTGCTGCTGCGCACTCTCATAAATCGATGAGCTTGACGGAATGCTCTTGGCAATGCGAATTGCGCCCGTCACATCATAAAGTGCCTGGGATTCAGCCCTTTGCAGAATCTCCTGGCTCCACTGGTCGACCATCCGATCAGCTTCTGCGCGGGCGAGGCTACCGGAGGGGATGCGGTTTGCGATGCGAATGGCAGAAATCAGCATTCGGGTGCTTCCGGCACTGGCGGCGCGGTATGCCTCCTGCATCTCGCTTTGTCCCTGCGATTGCTGGCTCCACTCTTGAATGTCAGACTGTGCCTCGTCATAAAGCGACCGACCGCTGCCGATCTGGGTGGCGACCTCGATCGCATCTCCGTATCTGCCCTGGTTCGCCAACTGCCTTGCCCGATCGAGCAAAGGCTTATCTATCGAATCTTCAGCCCGATCGCGCCAGGTACGAATTTCGTCCTGAGCTTCAGCGTGAAGCGATCGACCATTGCCGATCTGACTGGCAACCTGGATCGCGCTGTTCCAATCGCCACCCGCCGCCAACTGCCTTGCCTGATCGAGAATTGGTTGATCTTGAAACTGCTCGACCCGATCACGCCAGCCACGAATGCGATCCTGTGCCTCGCCGTAGAGTGCCCGACCGGACTGGATTCGACTGGCTTCGTTAATGGCAGCCTGGAGCGCGGCAATATCACCATCGTTGGCAAACTGGTCAGCGCGATCGAGAAAAGGCTGGTCTTCGGTGGTTTCAATCTGCGTTCGCCACTCATTGATCTGATCTCTGGCTTCCGTGCCACGCGGGTTGCTGCGGGGAATCAGCTGCGCTTCAGCAATAGCAACTCGCAAATCATCGAGGGTTCCACCTGCCGCCAATTCTTTCGCGCGATCGAGAATGGTGACATCTTTGATTTCAACCTGCCAGCGGCTGATCCACTGTTGTGCTTTGCTGTAGAGCGGGCGATCGGACTTGATGCGCTGTGCCCCAATGATCGCCGCTTCCAGATCGTCCACTGTGCCGCCCCATGCCTGAGACTGAGCCATTGCCAGGGTATTGAAGTCCTGCACTTCCGACTGTAATTTGGCAGATTCGGGAATCAGACTGGTGATGTTCATTGCCTGACTGTAATCCCGGCGATCAAGGGCGGCTTCTGCCAGCGCAAACAGTTCGCGTCCCAGATCGGGCAACATTTGCTGTGCTTTGCCGTAGACATAGCTAACAGGCTTGATTTCCTCGATCAGCTTCAGAGCAGCCAGCAGGTTATCCACACCGCCCCGATCAATCAGTCCTTTTGCCCGGTTGAGTTTGCCGATGTCGTCACGGGTAATCGTAATCAGGTTGCTGAGTTCCTGATATTTAGTGGTTGCCCAGTAGCGATTATCTACGTCCGACAGACGACTAGTCAGCAGAAATGCCTGCCGCACGTTTTGCTGCTTTAGCGCGGCTTCTGCCTGCTTGTATAGGGCTTCTGCCTTAGACCAAACGGTTTGCCACAGCTTGACCCGATCTTCAACCAGCTTGTGCGCTGCCGTGTTCGATGGAATTTTACGGGCAGCATCAACGGCTTCATTCAGTTTTCCCGCCTGAAAAGACCCCTCCGCTAAATCAAGAATTTCGCTTGCCCAGGCTTCAATGCTGCGATCGATTTCGGGACGCAAGGGGTGATCCGCAGGCAAGGCATGCACCAGATCGATCGCTTCCAGCAAATCCTTCAGGGTTCGCTTCTCGGCGGCGACCTGAGCGCAGTAGAGCCGTAAAGACGCAGAAGCCGTCGGCAAAAACATTTCCGGACAGTTGGGCAGAGAGGGCAACCTCAGCAGGGCGATCGCAGACAAAATGCCAATTCCGCTCAAGCCAAAAACCAAGATCACTGCCCACCAGTGCAAATGGCGAGCCGAAAGTTTGAACCAGAAGGGGCGGGTCGTCACTGGCTCCTTGCTAGCAGGACGGCTCGATCCGTTTACGAAGGGAACGGCTGAAGAAACGGTCGATGCCAGGATGTTTTCCTTAAAGCCGTCTTCTTTTAGATTGTCTGATCCGGAATCTGAACGATGATTTAAATCTGAATCATTTTCGATCGCCTCGGCTTCATCCCAAAGCAGCGAGTCTGGCTCCTGTACAGATTTTGCCGGAATCGGATCGCGCGGCAAAGGGGCGGCTGAAGAGGGATTGGGCAACACGGCTCTTGCAGGAGAACTGCTCGGCGCAGGCTGAGGCGGCTTGCTCGGCGGAGCAGCATTTTGCGGCACGGGCGGCAACTTCAGGGGTGGAATTGTTTTGGGCGGCACATGCCCCGGTCGGCGATTCGATCGCTCTGGCGGTTCTGGCGTGCCATAAGTTCTCGTCATACCTTACCCCACACGACGCTAACCCACTCTACCGCATCTCGGAAAAATCACTCTATCTTTTAATACCAGAGAAATCAATCACGAGCAGGTAAAAATCATATCAAATCGACTGAAATCTCCCGAACGGAGAAGAACGATCGATTTCATTCCCCTATGCAGCTTACCCGAACGAAAGATTAGCAAAGATAAAAGACTACCCTGCACGAAAGAACGGATTCAGGCTCACTGACCACCCTACTACCAGCCCTGTAAAAGAAACGAGCGTCAGAACGATTAACGACTGCACGCGATTGCACCCCATATTTTGCAGATCAAGCCGCGCCAAAATTTCTGCTGCAAGCACCACCAGGCAATAGCCAAACGCCCGAAACCAGACGAGTGCAAACGTGACGCTAATCGCCGCGATTAAAACTAGGCAAAAGTAGCCCAAGTCTGACTGAAGCCACCGTCGCGCAAACAGCCGCAGCCGCGCAAACAGCGTGGTGAGCAGAAGTGCCTGGAGCAGCGTAAAGGTAATCGCCAAACTCCAGGTCAGCCAGGAAACCGTTGTGCGGGCAACAAACCAGCTAAAAGACGTATAGGCAATAAACAGCAGAAAAAGCGATAACCAGGGCAGCTTTCGCATGAAATTTATAGGGTTCATCCAAAATTCTGAGCGGGCAGCAATATCAGACTGCGCTAGCTCATTCTTTAATATCCTGACCCTTTTATTATGAAGTCATCGAAACTGCTTCGCCGCACACAGAGCACAGGCAGACCAGCGAACCAACTCGCCTTCTGGGGTGGGACAGTGGCAGGTGGGGCAAAGAGGCAAATGCTGCGATCGGCTTCGCATCTGTTGTGCCCAGCTTCGGAAAGCCGTTTGCGGATCAGTCGCGGCAGCGGAAGTAAACGGAGTCGGATTCTTGAGGCGGCTGGGGTGGCTCTGCCAGAGGGAAAGGCTATCGGTTTTAAACAGACGATCACCCATTTGCCACTGCGCCGCCGAAAAGCGGATATCTTTTAGCCCTAGCGCGAGGCGATCGTTGAGCTTGGTGAGAATTAAGTGCCGCTCAAAGGCAAGGTTTTGCGCCCAGGCAGGACTGGATGTGGCGACCTGCAAAACTTTGCGCTGAATTTCAACCGGGCGAGTCTGGGCAGCGACAGCAAGCCCCACCACCTCATTCCAGCAGGCAAGCAGCTTTTGAAACTGACGACGACTTTGCCAATTTTCCTGATGCTCGATCGCACCCAGGACATGATTCAGCGAGTTAAAACGATGACTCGGCATTCACTCATCCTTCTTCTAAAACAGCAGGCTGAGAAAATTTAAGACGGAAACAAGTATTTTTTCAAAAATTGGTTATGATATGCCAGTAGAAATCTGGCAACCGCTGTAGACTCTACTGATAGAGTTATATCAGCAGATTAACTGGATCTCAACTCCAAATCTAGATACTAGATAAATGTTTTTCCTCTAGATCGGGTTGTCCATCGCTTGAGCTATAGGCAACCGGAGTCAAGCTCAGTCGCAGTTGCATGAGTAGAACAGGCGATCGTGTCACGATTGTATCCCTAAAATCTCTGCAAATCTCTGTCCGCAGATTTATAAACTGAATTTTTTGTTTGATTTGATTTTTGTTTGATTTGTTGTTTTGGCAGGAGTACCGCTATGAGTCAACAATCCCAGAGGGGGAACTGCGTCGCACCGTCCTCCCAGACGATTTCCTCGATCACTGCGTCATCCGCTTCTTCGCTGCATCCGCTCTTGCAGGCTGCCCTGGAGAATCTTGATGTGCAGCTTGAGGAAGAGTTGACTCGCTATCGGCGACAGCAACGCCTACAGCCAGAAACCATTCGGCGTAAATCCAGTTTTGCCAGCTCGAAACTGCTTCAACAGCCAGCAGGTCTTCAGCTTCCGCAGGTTCCTGCCCCAACGCCGGCATCGCCCGATGGGACTCCTCTTGTACCAAACGGTTCGCCCATCAGCATTGCCCCATCCATTCCGATCGACCCTGCTGCTGTCGACCCCGCTGCCCCGGAATCCCCCACTGCTCCCTCAGCAGAAGTAGCTCAGCTTGCGACCTTAGAAGCAGGGTTGAGAACCGATTCGCTCCAGTTGCCCGATGCAGAGCCATCCGCCCCCGAAGACTATCTCGCCTCCAGCGAAGAACTGCTTCGCAGCATTGCCGAAGAAGATCCACAGCAGCGCGTTGCTCAGCCCGATCGTCTGCTAGATACCCTGCTCACGCCGCTGGGCATTGGGTCACTGCTGCTACTGCTACTCTCCACCGCGACGCTGGGCTATCTGGTAATGAACCCAACCAGTCTCGGCTTTCTCTCGGCTCAAAAGCCAGCCGCAGATTCACCTAATGCTACCCCTAATGCTGCTCCCGCCCAGCCGTCTCCGGTTCCCGGCGTAATTGTCGCACCCTCTCCAAACCTAGCTGCAAAAGAGTTTGTTGAACTGAACCTGAACACGCTCAGCACACTACCCAAGCCTAGCCCAACCGCCCCGCAGAAACCGTCTGCCAGCCCTTCTCCCCAGGCTGCAAACAGACCCTTAGAACCGCTCATTCCACCTGCAACAAATCGCTCTGGAACAGGCAGCTCTGGGGCAAGCAGCAATGAGCTAGCCACAGTCATCGTTCCACCTGAGCCTGCGGTGATGGCTCCTGCTCCCGCTGAAAATTTCCGTCCTGCTGCATCCAGCCCCCGGCGGTCGGCTTCTGCGCCATCCCAGTCTTCCGGGCAATCATCGCTTCGGGAAACTGCAGAGCAGCCGACTTCACCTGTTGCCCAACCCGCTGTATCGGCTCCTGCTCCTGCTCCCGCCAGTGAACCTGCCCCCCGTGCTGAAAGTCCGGCTCCTGCGGTGGCAGCCAATCCTTCGTCCGGGCAATCGAATTACTACTATGTTGTGACTCCCTACCGCAGCGACTCTGACCTAAATCAGGTACAGGAAGCCGTTCCCGATGCCTATGTGCGGAACTTTTCTGATGGAGCCAGTGTGCAAATGGGGGCGTTTAGCGATCAGTCTAAGGCACAGGAGCGAGTTCAGGAACTTCAGCAGCAGGGGATTGAGGCGGAGGTGAAAGCGCCGGAGTGAGAATGGATGGGTAGGATAAGGGGCAGTGTAAAAGCTTTCACGCTATTCAAACTGTCTCTAATATAGGGGAAGTTTTTAGGTCGGCGATCGTCCTCGTGCCGGTACAAAATAAAACGGTGGTTAGCTCTGCTTTCAGGGCTGTGACCAGTTCTTGTAGGGCAGTTTCTGAGTCGGCGGCGGCTTGCAGGAAGGGCAGGGCTAGACCACCCAGATCAGCACCCAGGGCGATCGTTTTTGCCACGTCGAGTCCATGACGGAGTCCGCCGGAAGCAATCAGGGGCAGGGTGGGAGCGATCGATCGGACGGCGAGAATGCAGTCTGCGGTGGGAATGCCCCAGTTGGCAAAGGTTTCGCCCAGACGACGCTGAAGGGGGTCTTTGGCGCGTCCACTTTCGACTTTTGCCCAGGAGGTTCCACCTGCCCCGGCGACATCGATCGCCCCCACTCCGGCTTCGAGCAGCCGCTTTGCCATTGCCGCAGAAATGCCGTTGCCGACTTCTTTCGCAATCACAGGAACGGGCAGTTTGGCGCAAAGCTGGGCAATTTTGTCGAGCAGTCCGTGAAAGTTGGTGTCACCTTTGGTCTGCACCGCCTCCTGGAGCGGATTGAGGTGCAAAATCAGCGCGTCGGCTTCCAGCCAGTCGATCGCTTTTTGGCATTCTTCAATCCCGTAGCCGTAGTTCAACTGAACGGCTCCCAGGTTAGCAAACAGCAAGATATCGGGGGCAACCGATCGCACGGCAAAACTCGATCGCACTTCTGGCTTTTCGATCGACACGCGCTGCGACCCTACGCCCATTGCCAGCCCGTATTCCTGCGCGGCTTCCGCTAAGCGATAGTTAATCGTCTGTGCCAGCTCGGTTCCCCCGGTCATTGAGGAAATCAGCAGCGGTGCGCCCAGCGTTTTACCTAAGAAATTTGTCCTGAGGTCAATCTCACGACGATCGAGTTCAGGCAGACAGCAGTGAATAAAGCGATAGCGTTCCAGTCCGGTCGTCTGGCGAAACTGCACATCGTCTTCCAGACAAACCCGCAGATGATCCGCTTTACGTGCCTGAGTGATTTCAGCTTCTGCGGGAGCTGCACTGGGAGAAATTTGACGGTTGGGGTGAGAACTGCGAGATAAAGTCACGATCGTTGGAAACTGCGAGAAAACGTTGGCTTTCGCTAGTGTCTCACAGGATTAGAGCGATAAACCCCGTATCTTTTTTTTACGGTATTTGCAATCTTGAAAACGCTAAACTCCGCGTCGAGTCGTCAGCTCCACCGCATCGCGTCCATCGATCGCCTGAAGATAGACCTTGACCTGCTCATCTCTAGAAGTCGGCAGCTTTTTGCCCGTGAAATCAGGGTGGATCGGCAGTTCTCGATGCCCACGATCGACCAGCACTGCTAGCCAGATTGCTTCGGGTCTGCCATAGTCATGCACTGCATTTAATGCGGCTCGAATCGTGCGTCCTTTAAAAATCACATCGTCCACCAGCACCACAATTTTTCCCGATAGGTCAAATGGGATCTCGGTTGTCTCTGGCGTTCGCAGATCGTTGCGATCGAGGTCATCCCGGTAAAAGGTAATGTCGAGTGCGCCGATCGGAACCCGCACCTGCTCCAGCACCTCGATCTGACGCGCCAGCAGCTCCGCCATCGGCACACCTCGCGTATAAATGCCCAGAAGCACCAGCTTCGACAAATCATCTGCCCGCTCCACAATCTGAGAAGCCAGACGAGTTAGGGTGCGGCGCAATTCGTCAGCAGATAGGATTTCGACCAGTTCGGAAGACATGGGGGTGGGGAGTGGGGGACTTGTGAATATTTTAAGGGGTGCGGGGATGGGGAGTAGAAGCGTAGGAGAGTAGAAGCGTAGGGGGCGGGTAATATTAAAACCTGGAGATTGCATAATGGCATAGTGGACTGAGACCCACGCTCCCCCTTCACGCCCTCACCCACTCACCCCTGCTCACGCACCCCCCACTCATCCACCCCGCCACCCTCCAACATGACCGCCCTCCCCGATCGCCCTACTCCCGATTCTGAACCATCGCTCCAGGGTTTAACGCAGCAAGAAGTCATTGCACGACGGGCTGCGGGACAGGGCAATGTTGCGCCGCTGAAAACGAGCCGCTCCTATAGTCAGATTCTTCGCGAGAACTTGTTTACGGTAATTAATTTCATTTTCTTTGCGATCAGCCTGGTGATGTTTCTGCTGCAGCGGGTAGGGGATGGAATTTTGGTGGTGGTGGTGATTTTTGGTGGGGTGCTGGTGAGTATTTATCAGGAAATTTGGGCGAAGCGGCAGCTCGATCGCATTGCACTGTTAAACCGTCCACAGGCAACGGTGATTCGGGAAGGGCAGGAATCGGAAATTGATCCGAGTGAGATTGTGCTAGGGGATATTTTGATTGCGCGTCCAGGCGACCAGTTGGTGGTGGATGGGGCGATCGTCGGTACGGGACGCATGGAAGTCGATGAATCGCTGCTGACAGGCGAATCGGATCTGATTCCTAAACAGAAGAATGCTCTCGTATATTCGGGCAGCTTTTGTGTGAGTGGCACTGCCTGCTACGAGGCGCAAAAAGTGGGGAGCGAGACGCTGGCTTATCGGCTAATGGCAGAGGCGCGAGCATTTCGGCGACGGTTTACGCCGCTTCAGGTGGAAATCAATGTGGTGATTCGCGTGTTTATGCTGATCGCCTGCTTTTTGTGGGTGCTAGTGGGCATTAGCTTTCTCAGCAGCCGCTATTCGCTAAATGAGATTGTGCAGCGGTTTGCGGTGATTGCCGGACTCGTGCCTGCCGGACTGCTGCTAGCAATCACGCTGGCGTATGGGTTAGGCGCGGTGCGAATGGTCGGTCAGGATGTGCTGATCCAGCAGGCGAACGCGGTGGAATCCCTTAGTAATGTAGATACGCTGTGTCTCGACAAGACGGGAACGCTGACAACTAATCAGATCCAGCTTGAGGAGGTTTATCCGGTGGCTTCATCGTTGGGTGAAGGGATCAGTGCTGATCAGGGTTCCGAAGGGGGGATTGCTCCGCCAAATAAAGCCGAGCCAGATAAAGCCGAGCTAGATAAAGCAGAAATTGTGGCACAGCTTGCCGACTATGCTGCCAGTGTCACCGCTGGAAACCGCACCAGTGAGGCGATCGCCTTGGCATATCCCGGCAAAACCCGATTGCTGAAAGCCGAATTGCCCTTTTCGTCTGCCCGTAAGTGGAGTGCGATCGCGTTGGATGATGAGATGCGCCGGGGAATTTACGTGCTGGGTGCGCCAGAGGCACTGTCTCGCTATCTGACGTTGACAGGTGAAATGCTGGACTTTATTCAGTCGGGAGCAGAGCAGGGGTTGCGGGTGGTGCTGTTTGCCTATTATCCTGACCCGACGCTGCTGAGTGCGGATGTGGCTGAGCTGCCGATCGGGTTACAGCCTTTGGCTCTGCTGCGGTTTAGCGATCGGCTGCGTCCAGAAGCGTATGAAACGCTGAAAGGATTTGCCCGTGCCGGGATCGAAGTGAAGATCATTTCGGGAGACAATCCGCACACGGTGGCAGCCCTGGCAAAACAGGCGGGTTTACGCGAAATTCGATCGGTGTCGGGCGCGCAGCTTGCAGAATTAGATGAGGCGCAGTTTGCCCAGGCAGCCCGAGAAGGCACGGTGTTTGGCCGCGTTACGCCAGAACAAAAGGCGTTGCTGGTGAAGCATCTGCGGCAATCGGGGCGCTATGTGGCCATGATCGGGGACGGGGTGAACGATGTGCTGTCACTGAAGCAAGCAGATCTGGCGATCGCGATGGAAAGCGGCAGTAAAGCGACTCGCGGCGTTGCAGATATTGTGCTGCTGAAAGATTCGTTTGGGGCGTTGCCCCGTGCCTTTCGGGAAGGACAATGTATTCGTAACGGCATTCAAGATGTGCTGAAACTGTTTCTGGTTCGTACGTTTTGCGTCACGCTGCTGATTTTTGCAACGGCGATCGTCACCGAAAGCTTTCCGCTGCAAAACAAGCAAAGTGCGATCGTGGCTTTAATCGGTGTAGGGTTTCCCACTATGTTTCTGCCAATCTGGGCAAAGCCGGGACTGCTGCCGCGCCGGAGTATGGTGCGATCGATGCTGCATTTTGTGATTCCTTCGACGCTGACGCTCACCCTGGTATCGCTGCTGGTCTATCTCTTTTATCTGGTGGTTGCGGTGCTGAATCTGCCGCCTGGATCGGACTTAACCCAGGTGAACTATGCAATTCCGCGCAGTGCCCTGGTCACAATTTTGATTATGGGTCAACTGCTGCTGCTGCCTTTTCTGAAGCCGCCTAACCGTGCCTGGGTCGGAGGAGAACCACTGAGCCGCGACTGGCGATATTCGATCGTGTCAGGGGTGCTGCTGATAGGATACTTCCTGATCGTGTCAATCCCATCGCTGAGCCGCTTTTTTGAGCTTTATCCGCTGGGGGCAGTCAACTATTTGTTTATTGGGCTGGTGGCGATCGAGTGGTGTTTTATTTTGCGATCGATCTGGCGCAGTCGATTTTTCGATCGATTCCTGGGGATTGATTTGAGCTGAAAAAGAATTTGAGCCAGAAGAAGGATTTGAGCTAGCAAGATAAGGGGATCAAGCGATCCCACGACTTCCCTTCGCGAATCTATCGTAAAGTGATGAGTCAATCATCCCAATGGCAGAAACTAAGGAAATTTGGATTGATTAAACTGAACCCATTCAAAACTGCTTAACGGGTATCAAAAGTTCGTCAAGATACTTAATTAAGTTTCAAAGTTCTTTTGGCAGAGTGGGTTTATGGTGAGGATTGCAATTGTTGATGACAACGAGGGCTGGTGCTTTGCGCTAGAAATTGCGCTGCGTCGGCGGGGCTATGAGACACAGGCGTTTTGTGATCCCTGGCAGTTTCTTCAGTGTGCCGATCAGTTTGATGTGGCGATCGTAGACTTTTGCATTCCTGCGCCACGATATCAGCTTGAGTTAGATGGGATATCGCTGATTCGGCAGGTCAAAGAAAAGTTTGTTCATTCCCCGCTGCTGCTGCTGATTTCCTCTTATTTTCCAGATGATGCTGGCGAAACGCTTGGGGCGTTATGTGAAGAGGCGGATCGGATAATGCCTCGTCCCTCCGGGATTGATCAATTGCTGGACCCGGTTGAAAAACTGCTTGCCCAGCGGTCGGCTTCTCGCTCTCGTTCCTCGGTGGCTTAGAGCTTCTGCGGCTTAACTCCCTTGCAGCTTGAAGCCTTTGCAGCTTAAAGGCTTTTGCCACGCTACAAATGCAGCAGCTTTCTCAGGCGCGACTCTAGCTCAGGCGTAATCACTCGATCGCCCCGCTCCAGCTTGCCGATGTAGTCTGCGCTGAGGTCAAGAAATCCGCCTAGCTCCTTCCGGCTCCAGCCCAGTTGCTCTCTAGCAATCCGCACTTGATCGCCCGTCAATTCTTCTACAGGGGGCAGTTCAAGCAGTTTGGGCTTGCGGGGTTCTTTCATTTTGCCCAGCAGTTCCGGGATCGGGTGAGGCGGTTTGATCGTGAGCTTGGCTTGCAGCAGGCGATCGATCACTTTCACTTTGCGCCAGTCGTCGGGTTTGGGGGCAGTGCTGCCGGGTTGCAGCCAGTCGGGATAGGTAGCGGGATCGTATTCAATTTGCCAGCCCAGGCTAAGCAATAGTTTAATGGCGCGGTTCCAGCGGTTTTTGAGGTCGCGTGCCCGGTGTTTGTCCTGCAAAGCTTTTTCAATTTCGGTGCGAGGCAACACTTCTTCCAGCAAGCTGACCACGCGATAGTCGTAGGGATTTTGATTATGTACCCGAATCCGCGCATCCAGCGTTAATTGAATTGCCAATCGCAACGCCATCTCGTGATGATAGGGGTCGATTTTCAGAATATCTTTTGCCAGGTAGCCAAACTGATGCAGGGCTTCTTTGGCTCGGCTACCAGCACGGTTCAGAAAATGCTTGGTCCACAGTCCCGGGCTGACCGTGATATACACTTCGTCCGGCTTCTCAATCTTGCCGCTCACCCAGTCAAACTGACCGTGCAAATCGATCAAGACATCCCACATACGACCGATCGGCGTACTAGCATCGATCGGTCGTTTGCCCCGTCCCTCGATCCACACCGATTTCACCAGCAAACAGGACAGTGCGTAGGCAGTCGTCGCTACGGCATTGCGCTTATCGGGCAGGCTAGTGCTGTGGTTGCGATCCCAGCCCAACAGATGAATCATATCGCTGGCTTTCAGCGTAAAGGTGCTCTTCCACGGCTCATCTTCTTCCATGGTGCGGGCGGCAAAAATAAGCTGAAGCTTGACGGTATCAAAACCGAATTTGTTGATAATTTGCTCGGCAGCTTCCCAGGGCAGCAATGCAATATCACCAGGATTAGTAATGTAATGTTCAATGTAGTTATTCGGATTGGTTTTGCTGCGGTAGCGAAAGACAGCAAGCCGCTCAGCGTTTTCTTCCCAGAGGTCGGGGCGCAACTGAGCACGAATGCTGCTGGCGATCGGGATCGCGGTTGGAATCACCGAAATCGGGTCAAGGGTCAAACGGGTGCTGGTGATTAAAACGGGCTTTTGCCGCAGACCCAGCAGCTTATCCATTTCCTGGAGCGAACAGTTGGGCAGATTGAATCCCTGAAGAATCTTTTTAGTAATCTCCTGACAGTAAATTTGTCCGAGTAAGCTAATGCGCTCTTGCAAAAGCGGCGGACATTCTAAAAGCTGCGTTTGAATTTGTGCAACAAGCTGAGCCTGATCGGTCACGTTTTGTTCTACAAACTTATCTAGATTTTCGGCAATCCAGATCATCAAATTTGTGCCGATCGTCTTTGAAAAATCCTCCCAAAAGCCTGCATAGTTAAAAAACTCATCCAGTGAACTTTTCAGATAAGCATGAATCTTTTCCCGATTCAGATTTAGCTCAATTTTCTTTTCTCCGGTTTTGCGCTGCGTGATTCGCTTAAAGTGGGGCAGACTGCTATCGATCGCGTCGATTCCCTGCGTTTGAACTGTCACCTCAACTTTGTGCTGATACACCCGCAAAAGCTGCTGAAATAAATGCTCTGTGACTAAATCCGGCAGCGAAGATCGATCGCGCAAAATCATGATTAACTGATTCAGCGTCTCGACCGTTAACACCTCCTGCGTTAGACTTGCCCAATCAATCCCTGAGCGAACTTTGGGTAAAAGTGGCTCAATCGCGATCGCTGCTGTGCCCAGGGCGATTGGCGTAGCCTTGACTGAGACTGGTGCATCTTCAGGTAAACTCTCTTCAGGCAGACTCTGCCGGAAAGCCAGGGGTGGCTCGTCCAAAACCGTCATCTCCGGCTCGAAGATATACAGATTTTCCCCAAACGGGCTGACTTCTGCAAAATTTTGTGCCATGTCGATCGCCTCGCACTCTTCCAAAGGGAAAATCGCCCTGTTCTGCCTCTGAATACCTTACCGCAAGCTTCGAGCGATGAAACAAGAGTGGAACTCGATCGCGTCTGTGTCTAGCGCGTCTATGTTTAGCGTCGAGAACCGCAAGAGTCTATCGCAAGATAGCTGAATTTCACCCTGGGACTGCAACTACACTAGAGCGCAACACGAGAATACAACCTGAAACACAACTGTTGTAGAGCGTGATTATTTCAAGGGAGAACAGTGAGTATGACGGTCAACGAATCAAGAAACGTGACTGAGCAAGTTGCTGAGGAAGATTGGTTTAGCCGGGGCAGAGCGGATGCGCTTATGGGATATTCCAAACAACCGCCTGAAACCGACCCAGAGCAGTCAAGCCTGTATGACCTGGGCTACGGGGAAGGCAGTATTCAGCACTCGCTTGCCCAGAGGACGCTGGAGTCAGAAGATTCAGAATCCATTACTTCCGGCGATTCACCAAATTAGTCACTACCGTAATCAATCGGGCAGGCTCGATCGGCTTTGAAATATGAACGTCGAATCCGGCGTTGATTGCCTGCACCCGGTCTTCCTCGCGGGCAAAGGCAGTAATTGCGGCGGCAGGAATTTGTCCGCCTCGATCGCTCGATCGCTGCCGCACCTGTCGAATTAGCGCGTAGCCATCCTCGGTAGGCATTCCAATATCGCTGAGCAGAATGTCGGGCTGCGATCGATCCAGTTTTTCCAGTGCCTCCTGAGCAGATGCTGCCGTCAGCACCCGTACGCCATATTGCTCCAGAATGGTCATCAGCAGCTCGCGCACATCTGCCTCGTCATCCACCACTAAAGCACAGATGCCCTCTAAATTTGCAGCAGCGGGAATAATGCTTGGAGGCGCATCTTCGGGATTGGTCAACTGGGTGGGCAGCAGCGGCAGATACACCGTGAATGTCGCTCCCTTTCCTTCGCCATCGCTCTCTGCCTGAATAAAGCCGCCGTGCAGCTCGACCAGATTGCGAACGATCGCCAGTCCCAGCCCTAAACCCCCTTGCATTCGGGTGGTTGCACTTTCTGCCTGCCGGAAGCGATCGAATACCTGAGGCAGAAATTCTGCGCTGATGCCTCTCCCCGTATCGATGACCTGAACCTGAGCATAAGCAACATCAGGCATAAGGGTGGGCAGCTCAGAAGCGTTGTGCTGCGAGCCAGCCTGGAACTGCGCCTGCGTGACGATCGACAGCCGAGCCGTGACCCGACCAGCATTAGGCGTAAATTTAATGCCGTTAGAAAGCAAATTCCAGATTACCTGCTGAAGCCGATCGGGGTCGCCAGAAACTTTGACCGGGGAACGGACATCCATCTGCAAATTGAGCGCGATCGATTTGGTGTCTGCAGTGGGGCGGACGGTGTCGATCGCCGCTTCGATCACCTGCACCAGGTTCACCGGACGAGTATAAAGCCGCACTTTGCCGCGAATAATCCGCGAGATGTCGAGCAAATCTTCGATGAGTTGGGTTTGCGCCTGAGCATTGCGCTCGATCGCTTCCAGTGCCTTACGAGTCGTGGTTGCGTCCATTTCGCGTGTTACCAGCAGGCGCGACCAGCCCAGCATTGCACTCAGGGGCGATCGCAGCTCGTGGGAAACGATCGCGAGGAATTCATCTTTCGTACGGCTGGCGGCTTCTGCCTGTTTGCGGGCTGCCTGTTCTCGCGCCAAAATTTGGGCACGTTCCGATTCGATTCGCTTGCGTTCGGTCAGATCCAGCACATAGCCCACGCCTTCCCCATTGCCGATCATCGCGCCGCCAATTTCCACCCAGATGCGGCTGCCATCTTTGCGAATAAACTCTTTCTCAAACGGGGTACAGGTTCCGAGCGTCCTGATTTCTGCGGCTCCGGTCTGCATCCGATCGAAATATTCAGGCGGGGTAAGTTCTGCCCAGCGCAGTTCTCCCTGTTCCAGGTCTTCGCGGCTGTAGCCTGTAATTTGCAAAAATGCTTGATTTGCGTCGGTAATAGCTCCTTCAAGCGACCCAAAAAATACGCCAATCAAATTGGAATCAATCACGCTTCGCAGGCGAACTTCACTGGCTTTCAGGGCTTTCTCTGCCTGCACTCGCTCGGTGACATCCAGCAGCAATCCATCCCAAATAATGACGCCATCGGTTCGCCGTTCGGATTTTGCCCGACCCTGCACCCACTTCAGCTTGCCCGAAGGGGTAATAATGCGCCACTGACAAGACCACTCACGGTTTTGCTCAACGGCATCCGCAAGCGACTGCCGGAACGCCTCCAAGTCATCAGGATGAATTACACTCCAGGTTAGAGCTGTATTTTGCAGCAGAATATCGGCTTCCACCTCATAGAGATCGACACAGGCAGAGCTGATGTAGTTAAACCGATCGCTACTGTCTGGGTGCATCCAGTACTGATAAATCACGCCCGGAACGTTCTCTGCCAGTCGAGAAAAGCGTGTTTCGGACTGACGCAGGGCGGCTTCGGCTTTCTGACGTTCGCGCTGGGCAGCATCCTGCTCGGTGATATCCTGAATAATCACCATGCCGGCAGTAATGTCGCCCCGATCGTTCTTCACAGGTACTCCATTCACCAGATAAAGGCGATTGCCATACCAGACTTCTTCCAGCGAGGAAACTCCTTGTAGCGCGCTGCGATAGAGCGGCTCAAGCTGGTCGAAGGCTTCCGGCGGCATCACGTCCTGCATCAGCTGATTTTCCAGGTCTTTGCTGCTAAAACCTGCTTGCTCAATCGCAGATCCCTCTGCCAGGGTGTAGCGCAAATCGCGATCGAACATCAGCACCGCCCCGTTAGGCAAATTTCTCAGCACCGTGCGAGATAGCTCCTCACTGCGACGCAGGGCAGCTTCAGTTCGCTTCAGGTCGGTAATATCTCGCGTCACCCCCAGCACCGTCTCAACGGCATGATTCACGTCAAATTCTGGCACAAATCGAGCCTGATAATAGCGATCTTCCCCAGTCGGGGCAGACAGCTCAAACTCGATCGTCTGTTCCTTTCCGGTTTCAAAGGCGCGCCCGATCGCCGAGCGCCAGAGCTGAGCTTCTTTGCTAGAAAACCCTAACTCCAGATAATCTTTGCCGATAAAGTCTTCCGACTGAATTCCGGTAACGCGGGTGATCGCAGGATTGATATAAACGTGGCGCAGTTCAGCATTCAGGCGAGAAACGATATCCGGCGAGTTTTCCACCAGTGCCTTAAACTCCTGCTTACGGCGAAATAGCTCGTCTTCAGCTTCTTTGCGATCGGTAATATTGCGCCAAGTTGCAGCAATGCCATCGCCTAGCTTAACTGCACGGAGCTCGAAGGCGCGCCGCAGGTATTTGCCATTGTAGTAGTCGGCATAAACGAGCGAATCTTTGACCAGGGGTTCTCCCGTTTCCACCACATGACAATACCTGTCAAACAAGCCCGACGCTTTGTAATTGGGCAACAGCTCACATAAGCCTCTGCCAATTTGCTCTTCTTTCGTCATCTGGTTATTGTCACAGGCAGCGGGGTTCACATACTCCGTCCTGAAGTCCACAATCTGTCCTGACTCGTCCCGAATCGTCGAGTAAATGGCAAAACAGTCGAGCATATTCTCAACCGAGGTACGAAACCGCTCTTCGCTCTGCTGAAGCTGCTGGTTGGCTTCCGTAAGCGAGTAGTTGAGCTGCACCAACTGTTCTGCCAGCAATGCTCTTGCCTGACTTTCTCGGGTTCGTACCCGTTCTACTGCCAGTGCCACCTGCGCCGCTGCCCGCTCGGTCATTGCGGTTCCCACAAAGAGGCTCACCGCACACTGCACCAGCAAACTGAACTTGTGAATATTAAAAACGCCCATCAAAACGGGAAAGCTGGGCAACAGAATTACATTGGGATAGACCACCAGATAGGCAAGCAGCGTCAGGATGACACACAGGCTGGCGATCGTCATGCCACCCGTTGCACCGAACCGCGCCGCTGCCCAGAGAATCGGCACAAAGCTTAGCAGCGAGAAAAGCTGAAATGAATAGTCCGCGTGTTGACTTTCGAGCACGGTCAGCACTGCTGTAGTTGCACAGGTAAGCAGCAAAAACAGCAGCTCTGTCCAGGGGGCAGCGCGCACAATTTGAGACAAGGAAAACGGAACAGGATCATCGGAAGCAAACAGCTTGGACTCCAGCATAAAACTGGACTTCGCCAGCCAGCCCGATCGATACAAAACAGGCGTAATGAGCAGCAGTGCCGTAGGAACGATCGCCATCGTCCCGATCGCATTGCCCAACCACCATTTGCCAATAACGCCTGCAAGTTCATCCCCCGGAATGCGCCCCAGCCCCACCAGCACCGTTGAGCTAACGATCGCCGAAGCAGCGCAGGCAATCACCGGGGCACTCACCAGAAACGCAACCACATTCCGTAGACCCCTGAGAAACAGTGACCCCTGAAAAAACTGGCGATAAAGACACCAGGCAAGCAGAGGCTCGATCGCATCAATGAGTCCAACCAGCCGATACCAGCCTTCACTGCCCCACAGCGGAGCCATGACGACTGAAGTCAGCCCGGCCAAGATTGCCCCGATCGGCCCCAGCCACAGCGTCAGAACGATCGCTACCCCAGACGGCGGAAACCAAAGCGACACCGCAGGCTGTACCCGAAAAAGCAGTGCTGTTCCATGCGCCAGGAACAACAGCAGAAATGCAAAAGGTAAAGCAATCCACCAGCGCTTGGAGGTGAGAAACGGAACGCGAGACAGAGATGGCACAAAAGTAACCAACAGAATTGAGAATTTAAGGGCAAGTATAGCTGCAAATCGCCTGAGCCAGTCGCGTTAGCCCAGCCAATGCAAAGCGTTTGATTGAGATTTAATTGAAAAAAGTAAAAAAGCTTTATTTAGAGCAATAAAAACCGAATGCGTTACGGCGGATGTGTCGCGGCGAGCGCAAGAAATTGATTAATGGAAAATCAATCGGGAATCAGTAGGGAATCAAAAGTTTGTATCACTTCAGTATCACCCTCTGAAGTCGGCTTCGAGTATCCCTCCTAAGGGAGATTCGTGGAGGTTTGAATTTATGCAATCCCTCTCAAGAAACAAATCTCCGGTAAATTCTCGCTGTAACGCTCGCCAGCAATCTTCTGTTACAGAAAATGCTCCCTCTTGGGAGCGAAACCCTAGTCCCGCCTTGCTCCACTGGGAATAGATAGTGATGTGAATCAACAGTGAATAGATAACGATGCACGAATCCACTGCTGGGTCAGGAAAGACGATCGCAAAAAAATTGCCATCTGTTCCTACCCTCAACAACAATAAGAAGCGGTATCCCCTCTGTGACCCTGCGCTTGATAGACATCCTTTCGCACCGGATGGTGTAATGCCACTGCTGGTAGATGATTAGTGGATGATTAATAGTAAGAGCGCAGATGATTCAGTGGGGATTTAAGTCCTTATGATTGGAGCTGCTATGACCTTTCGTTTCAAAACTTGTGCTGCTTTGCTCACTGCGCTAAGTCTGTTTTTTCCCGCTGCCCACGCTGCGCCGACTAGCCAATTAACGGTAAATATCGATGGACTGAGAAATCGCCAGGGACAGGTCTGCCTCAATCTGTTTGCCGACGATGATGGGTTTCCTACAGAAGGCGAGCGAGCCATCCAGCAGCAGTGTGTGGCATTAACAGGACAGCCCATTCGAGTGAACTTTAGCGGCTTGTCCCCAGGAACCTACGCGGTTGCGGTACTGCACGATTCCAACAGCGATGGACAGGCAAATCAAAACTTTTTGGGGATTCCAATCGAAGGCTTTGGATTTTCGGGCAATCCAACGATTCGCCTGGGTCCACCCAGCTTTAACGAAACGGCAGTAAGCGTCTCTGGCCCCGCAACAGCGATCGAAATAAAGATGCGCTATCTGCTTTAGAGCATTTTTTAGAGCATTCGTGAATTAGATAGGAATGTAGGTAGGAATTAAGCAGGAATCAGCAGTGAATCAGACGGAGATAAGCTACTCGTAATCCCATCTCCTCATCCCACCATCTCCCCATTTCCCATCCACTCACCTACCCATTCCTCCCGCTCTCCCTGCCGCACCTGATGCCCACAAACTCCGTTTGAGTCCCATTGCAGTTCGGCAATCAAATACACACTACAGCCAATGACAATGCCCGTCGTTAAGGGCTGCCAGGATGCCACATAGGGCAGAATCCCGATCGCGACTAGATGCAGCAACGCCGCCAGAAAAAACGCCCGTGAGCGCATTCCGATCGCCGTAATTAAATAGCCGATCGTGCTGAGGCTCAGCCAGAACGCGCAGATATGAGTGAGTACAGGAAGCCAGCTCAAAAGAATGCTCAGATCAGTGACAATCGCACCAAGCAGCATCAACCCCGCCCAGGCAAATAGGACGATCGCCAGCCGTCGTTCTGCGGTGAGATACCAGGTCAGGTAAATCATGCCCGCGATGCCCACCAGCGTGACACCAGAAGCAAAGATTGCCTGCGTAATCCAGCTTACGGGCAGGAATTGAGCAATCACAAAAATACTACCCGAAAGCAAGCTCCACAGCAGGCACGCTTGGTCGTGTTTTGTATAAAAAGAAGAATGAATTGTGAACTCGCCAATCTGCCAATGAATTCGCAGCAATCCAGGAGCAGGAGCGATTTCAAGTGCCGATTTCTTCTTAGAAATAACAGGTATATCAGGATTGAAAAAGTTCATGGCTAACAGAATCTGCGAACTAAAAAGAAGCCAATGGTTTGTTACCATCAGCTTCTCTCAGCCCTTCTGATTTAGAATCTGTCAGCAGAGCAACGTCAAGTTATTCGAGGATCTACCTATAGAAACAATTGAAATAAATTCACCCAATCCTTCATACCAAGCAGGCAGATAGAAGATAAGCGTAGACAATACAGCTAATCGGCAGAAAGCTCTTGCGCAGCTCTGGGTTCTAAACTGGCGGTTTCCAGGTCAACGGGTTCGGCTACACTTGCAGTCATTTCGGAGGGTGCGATCGTTTCTTTTAAAGCATTGCTTTGGGTCAGCTCTTCTACGGCTCGCTTTGAGAAACCCCAGGCAAAGATCAGCGCAATTATCGGTACCATCAGCCATTCAGGCGGCACAAAAGACGGATTAACTACCCGCACTAGCAACCTTAAGCCCACCAACGCCACGGTCACAAAGCCAGCATCCTCCAGATGCTCATAGACTTTTAACCAGCGAATAAACAGCCCCGCCATAAAGCGAAGGGCAACAATTCCAATTAATCCACCCGTTAACACTAGCCAGAGATTCTGGGAAACGGCGATCGCTGTCGTGACGCTGTCCAGCGAAAATGCCAGGTCAGTGAGGGCAATCATGGGGATCGCCTGCCACAGGGACTCAAAACGGGGACGGTGAACGGAATGCGTTTCACCAGAGGCCTCATCGTCTCCTGCCGAGAAGAAATGCTGATACACCAACCACAGCAAATAGCCTGCGCCCAGCAGCTCAAATTGCCAGTAGCGAATCACCCAGGTTGCTGTCAGGATCAAAATCACCCTTAAGCCAAAGGCTGCGACTAAGCCAAAATTTAGAGCGCGTTGCTGAAGCCGCTGTCCGTTTAACCCCTGAGCAATAGCTGCCAGGGCGATCGCATTATCGGCAGATAAAACTGCCTCCAGCGCGATCAAAACCGGAAGGAGAATAAGCGTATCACTCCCAAAGTTGGGGGATTGATCAAGCAGTTGGTCTAGCATTAATTGGCAACAAGCAAGAGAAGAACAAGGCGATCGGCGAAGCGCAAAATCTGTATTGAAGACAATTGCCCTTCAAGCCTATCTTAAACTATCGTCTTTCCCCAGCTTAGCTTGCTTCCTCCTACTCAGGAGACGAACGCTTCGCCTCTACCGCGATTGCCTCTATCGCGATTAGTTGTGGCAAAATGCAAATTTTGAAAGGTAAGCTATACTAGCTTTCCATCGATCGCAATTCTAATCCCCGCACTACTCAATTACTTCCAAAGCACTTGCTGCCTGCCACTGGGCATTCCTCACAATTTCCAGACTTTGCCGCGTCACCGCTATTACCGCTATGTCTTTATCGCTGCCTGCGCTGATTACCCAACTTCATACCACTTACCCGGCTGCTAGCCTAATATCCGAACTGCTAGCGGTCGAGTCAAATCGATTTGTGGTACGTGCCCTGATTCAAATCGGTTCGGTGACGTTAGCGACGGGGCTAGCTGCCGCTGCCGAGGTAGAAGCCGCAGAAGATCGGGCGAAATGTCGGGCGATCGAAACCCTGCTGCCGTCTGCGGTCAACGCTTCAATCCCTTCCCCGGCCATCTCTGCGGTTGAGCCTACCGCCGCTCCCTCGCCCGGTCGAGCTGCCAATCTTTCTGAAAGAACTGGTTCTCCTGCAATTTCACCCCTGCCTTCGCTTACCAGCACTGTTTCCAGTCCGATCGCCCCGAAGCCAGAACTGCTCCGCACCGCCGCTTCCCCGATCGCAGACCTATCGCCTCAAACAAATTCGCCTCAAACAAACTCGTCAGGCAGCACCGATTCCTCAGATGCCCTGACGGATTGGGATGATCCTCTGCGATCTTCTCCCAGCTCAAATCTCGATCTCGATTTTGACCTGAACAACCTGTTGCAGGACAGCCCCCCGCCAGAGGCTCTCCCCGATGCTCCGATCGAGGAAACTTTCCAACCTGCCGCAGCCGATCTTTTTGCAGCCGTCAATTCCGATCTGACGACTCCGCTCGATCCACCAGTCAGCCTGGCTGACTTAAATCTGACGAAATTAACGCTGCCCAACACCGATCCGTCTGAAGCCGCAGCCTCTGCTGGAGCAGCAAAATCAGCCCGACGCAAAGGCACAGCTTCCACAATCACTCCCCCCGAACCAGAGCCTCTTCCGATCGCTCCCCCTGTGGAAATCGATCGCTCTGGGGAAATTGCTCGCATCGGAGTCGAGATGAAACGGCTGGGCTGGGACACCAAAAAAGGACGCGACCATTTGCAGAAAACTTACGGCAAACGATCGCGTCAGGAATTAAATGATGATGAGCTGATGGATTTCTTGCAATACCTGGAAACGCAGCCTTCCTCGGCGCAGATGCCTTTCTAGCTGATTTGCCGAATCAGTGTGAGCTAGACCTGGCTTGCAACCGCTATCGGACGACCCCCGATCGCCTTTCGATCGATCACCTGATCAATCAAGCCATAGTCAGCCGCTTCCTTCGCAGACATATAAAAGTCGCGCTCGGTGTCTTGCTCGATTCGCTCAAGCGGTTGTCCGGTGTGGTCAGATAGGCACTCATTCAAACGCCGCTTCAGGTAAAGGATCTCTTTTGCCTGAATCTCAATATCTGTTGCCTGACCCTGTGCGCCACCCAGCGGCTGGTGAATCATAATCCGCGAATGGGGCAAGCTCATCCGTTTGCCTTTTGCACCCGCACTCAGCAGAAACGCACCCATGCTGGCAGCCAGACCGACGCAAATGGTAGATACGTCAGGGCGGATGTGGTTCATTGTGTCATAAATGCCCAGTCCTGCCATCACCGAGCCACCGGGGGAATTAATGTAAAGATAGATATCCTTCTCGGGGTCTTCGGCTTCCAGAAACAGCATTTGCGCCACGATCAGGTTTGCCAGATCAGAGTCGATCGGCTGTCCCAGAAAGATAATGCGTTCGCGCAGCAGTCGGGAATAAATGTCAAAGGCGCGTTCGCCGCGACCAGACTGTTCGATAACGGTAGGAATCATGCTTGCTCTCTCTGATTTTTCCTACCATTCTAGCGATTTCGGTTCGGCTGGAGAACATGAGGAGTGCGGATTACCGCCAGAAAGGGAGTTTCCGAGAATGCGGTTAATCGTTTCCTGATCAGCCACAGGCAGTTTTTTCAGAAAAGCCTGGAGTTTCATACGGTGGATATAGGGCCAGCCGCCATTGGCTTCGATATCGCGCAGGAGGGCATAAAGGGCTTGACGGTTTTCTGGCAGAGCAGATTGAAATAAGCCATCTCGGATTTCCCGGTGTAGTGCCTCTAGCTGTCGCAGCAGGGCGAGCAGCTCAATTCCCTGTCCCTGATGTTGTTGGGCAACAGCACGAACCACCGCAGCCAGCATGTCAAGCTGATCAGCGATTCCTCCTTCGAAAGACTGCGAAGCAATTGATTCTGTTAATTCGACTCGCGCTTCCAATTCCAGCTCTGAGTGTCCATTTTGCCATTCTGCCATGTGCCCTCCTGTTTTCCTTGCGATGTCCGAACGAATGCTTGAACAGATTACCAAGTTCGAGTTTCAGCCCAAAGCACCCAAACGGATTCAATAACCCTTTCGACCACCTTTTCGCTTTCCGACAGCCCTGTCTGTATCAGGAGATGCGATTTTTCTTTGCAGCCTAAGCTTGCGATGCGAAGCAGTTTCCCCAGTGAGACGATCGGCTCGATCGACTTCCATACAGACTCCAAAATCGTGAGACACTCTGGCAGCATTGAAGCATCATCAAAAAAGCTCACTTTGCGATCGCAATCCCTGAGTTCCTCACATTCCCAAATAACTAGAGCTGCATGAGTAAGATTAACCCCCTGCCCCAGCCACAGTTACCACACCTGTTTATGCCCAGCTTTCTTGCAAATGCCATAGCAACTAGATTGCCATCGCATCAGAACGGGAAGCAGATACCGCAACAATTAGCAATTCATTTCTCATTTGCATCTCTCATCTGCGCTGTGTCACCCCATCATCACCGTCCGCGTCGCCACCCAATTCAAACGACTTTTACAGATCTTCTGTCCCTCGACAGGGAATTTATGAGATTCTGCAAAAGAAAGGTAACAAGGTCTTGTAGAATTCAGTATGAACGGGATTGACCCGCTTGTCATAGATACTCCTTAACAAAATACTGTAAGGTTTTCACAATTAGAAGCTAGAGGTTGACCATGAGGTATCGCGCTTTCATCGCTGCATTCCTGGCTGTGTGCATAGGGCTGCTCACGGCTTGCAGCGATAGTTCTTCCAATGCGAACGTTGCACTCACTTACGAGCAAATTAGAGGCACGGGTCTAGCAAACACCTGTCCTCAGCTTTCCGAAACGAGCCGGGGTGCAATTCCGATCGATTCCAATCAAACCTATGTTATATCCGACCTGTGCTTGGAACCCACTAACTTCTTCGTCAAAGAAGAATCAACCAACAAGCGTCAGGCAGCACAATTCGTCACCGGAAAGCCCTTGACCCGGTACACCTCATCGCTAGACCAGGTGAAAGGCTCACTGAAGAGCAACAACGGTAAGCTAGTCTTCTCCGAAGAGGATGGCTTCGACTTCCAGGCAATCACCGTGAAGTTGCCGGGTGGCGAAATGTATCCGTTCCTGTTTACGGTGAAGGGATTGGTTGCAGCAGCACAAACACCAGACAGCATCAATACTTCCACTGACTTTGAAGGAGAGTTTCGCGTTCCGTCTTACCGCACGTCAAACTTCCTTGACCCTAAAGGGCGTGGCTTAACAGCAGGTTATGATACTGCGGTCGCGCTGCCTTCTCGCGGAGACAGCGAAGAGCTGCTACGGGAGAATATGAAGTCTTTCAAGACCGGACAGGGCAAAATCTCGCTGCAAATCGCAAAAGTGAACAGCGCGACAGGCGAGATCGCAGGAACCTTTGAGAGTGTTCAGCCCTCTGATACAGATATGGGCGGCAAAGAACCCGTTGACGTGAAAATTCGGGGACTGTTCTACGGCAGAGTTGAGCCTGCTCAAGCTTAATTCAGCAAAGAGTTTGCTCAAAATAGACTGGCTCAGGGCGTATGTTAACGATATGCCCTGATTTTTTGTTTCAAGACACCTTGCTCTTAAAATTTTGCATAGCAAGAAATTGAAGGGTGATGTAGAACACTTGCTACTGGTCAAGCACCTCTAAAGCGAACCGATCAAACTGATGCAATCGATGAATTGATTAGAGAATTTGCACGCAATCCATAACACACATGTTTTTACTACCATGCTCGACTAATTAATTCTGCCAATCTTCAAGACCTTTTCACAAATAAGCAGAGATCTTCTATTTCTCCTTAAGTTTTTCCGGGTTGTTTATCTGTAGAATTCGCAATATTCATTTAAAAATGAGGTTTTCTACGTAACGCGAACTTCAAAATATTTCCGCTTAAAAATTGTGCCTGTGCAAGTGCTGCTGGTAAATTGACTTAGAGACTTGTGAAGGGAGACTGCAAATTCAGGCTTCCAGATGTTCCGTGAAATTGCCGTTGTGATTACTTTGTCCAACCGAATACCTTGTGGAATGCAGGTATGGAAGTCGGTCTCGGTTTGAACAATTGCCCCATCTAAAATGTGTGTTCCTGCTTTAATTGGCTGATGACTCGGGTTAAAAAGGGTGCGATGTCTAACGTGATTATTTAAGAGACGGCTTCTATCTCTGTACTCCAAAGATCTGCTTGCTGCCGCTCCTGAGCGTGCATTTTGGCGGGTGTTGTGAGTTGATTCAGTTGTCTGCCTCATCTACCCTGAAACTCGTCATGCAAACTCCTGTCGCTACCGAACTTAAAAGTGAGAGTCTGCAACTGCTGCGGGAATATCAAAAATCGCCCTCTGCTGCACTCCGCAATCGATTGGTTCAGTTAAACTTTGGCTTAGTCAGAAAAGAAGCTCACCACTGGGTTAATCAATGCACTGAGAGCTACGAAGATCTGCTTCAGGTGGGAAGCCTGGGCTTAATTCGAGCGATTGAGCGGTTTGATATGTCAAAGGGTCACGCCTTTAGCTCATTCGCCATTCCCTACATTCGCGGTGAAATTCAGCACTACCTGCGTGATAAAGGCTCACCCGTGCGAATTCCGCGTCGCTGGCAGGCATTGCAGCACCAGGCTGCTAACATTACTCGCCAATTGCAAACCGAGCTGAACCGCCAACCAACCGATGCCGAACTCGCAGACGCACTGCAAATTCCCCTAACCGAATGGCAGGAAATCAAGCTGGCTTATCGCAATCGTGCGCCGCTTAGCCTCGATGCCCCGATGCGCGACGAAGAGGAAGGTTCAACTTCTCTGGGCGATCTGGTTCCTGATGCACAATACCAGAGTTTTCAGCTCGCGCAGGAAGACCAGATTCGGCTTCAGCAAGCACTGCATCAGCTTGAGAACCGCACCCGCGAAGTCCTGGAATTTGTGTTTCTA
Organism: Cyanobacteria bacterium FACHB-502; assembly: GCA_014695325.1. GTDB lineage: Bacteria > Cyanobacteriota > Cyanobacteriia > Elainellales > Elainellaceae > Leptolyngbya_A. Next base: position 253,987 of record JACJNZ010000055.1, read on the forward strand.
TACGACCTGACCCAGAAAGAAACGGCAGAACGGCTGGGGATTAGTGCAGTGACGGTATCTCGCCGGGTTAAGCGAGGGCTGAAGCTGCTCAAAAAGTTGATGGTAACTGCAAACTAAGGATTGCAGATCGAATTTTTGCTGGGTGTTCTCTACCAAACTAGACGAGCAAGATGTCCATCCCACAAGAAGGACTGTGGATTAACTCTCGTTCTACGGAAAACTTGGCTGGAAGCTCAGCGGAAAAAGAGCAAGGAGAAAAATTATTATGATGAAGGCACGGCGATGCCTCTCGTCGCCTAATGAATCCTTCATTTGATAATCTCTTATGTCCGATGTTTCCCTCAGCGATCGCTATACTGCTCTGATTGAGCAAATCGTGCAGATGACCCTCAAGGGCAACATTCGCTCGAAAGAGCAAGTTCTGCAAATGCTGGCCGAGGGCATCGAGGCAGGCACAGGCGAACTGTTTGAGCGATGCTTGAGCGATCGAATCACGGCAACCGAGCAGCAGGCAGCCTCCGGCAATGAGCTAAAGCAGGCAAAGGCGGGGCGAATTCTGCGGGCACTCCAGACGATTCGCAGCGAGTGGGAACGCTGGCAGGTGCAGAATCAGGTAAATGCTGCCCTGGAAAGTGCCGTTCAGCAAATCGTAATGGCAAGTGGCGCAGAAACTGAAGATGCGTTGCGGGAGCTAATTCGCGTCACTGATCCGAACCGATCGCAGCCCTTAAGTCTCTCGCAGTGGCAGCAGCTTGGCAAACGGCTCCGGCAGTCACCTGACACCGAGGATTTGCAGCAGCTTGGGCAGGGCTTGATTCAGGGGCTGGAATCTTGGCAGCGGTTAGAAGATCATCTGGTGAGCTGGATCTATGACCAGAGCCAGGGACAGATTGGGTTTGAGGGCGTTCCGGGGCAGCGCGGACCCTGGAGGGTGTGGGCAAAGCAGGTGAATCGATCGCATCCGGCGAGTTTGTTTAATGCGCTGGCAATGAGTCAAGCCCCGATCGAATGGGCAGAGTCCCAGCCGACAACGCTGGCGGATTTTGTAGAGCTGGTCGTGATTTTGCGCTGCCTTCAGCAAGGGCTAGTGAACTGGTTTGATAAGCTGGTCTATAACTCAAAGGTGGGGGCAAAGCTCTCGATCGCCACATTCCTCGGATTTTCCCTGATTTGGTCACAGCTTGGGGATGGCTGGAGTCGCGCTTCATTTGCCGGACATCACCGCCTGATGCAGGCATCTTTTCAAATCACGCTGCAAATTTTGCGAACGTTTGCTCAGCAGTCTTACTTTCCGCTCTATGGCGGCATTTTTGCGTCCTTTACAGGTGAATATCTGCGGGATGCCCTCAGCTATCTGGATGAACCGCTGCGGCAGGCAGAAGGAACCCAGGAAAAAGCCCGAATTTTAACGCTGTTAGGATCTTCTGCAAGGGCAATGGGGCAGGTCGATCGGGCGATCGAGTTTCATCAGCAGGCGTTAGAGATTGCGCGAACTGCAAACGATACGATCTGCGAAATTGCCAATCTGAATCATCTCAGTCGCACCTATGTCGCGCAGGCAAACTTCAACGAGGCAATCAACTACAGCCAGCGTGCCGTAATCCTGAGCCGTCAGGCGGGCGATCGATCAGGAGAAGCAAATGCTCTGGCAAATTTGGGCTTTAGCGAAGTGTTTCAGGCAAGACAGCAGGAATACGTTGAGCCAGAGGTTTACGAAATGGCGATCGAGCGGCTCCAGCAAGGACTTCAGCTTACAGAGCGGTTAGGCGATCGGCAGAGCCAGGCGTTGTGCTACAGCAGTTTAGGCATTGCTCAGGTATTGGCAGACCAGCCGCAGGCAGCCCTGGAAGACCTGGAAAAGGGAATTTCCGCCGCCCAGTTCACGGGCGATGTTTATTTGCAGGGCATTAATCTGGCGTACCTGGCAGAGGCACACTATCGCCTGCAAAACTTTAGCAAAGCGATTCTCACGGGTTCACTGGGGATGTATCTGCTCGAGCAAATTGGCTCGACAAGCTGGCGACAAACTGCCGGACTGCTGATTGTGATTCGCGGACAGCTTGGGAAAACCGAGTTTCACAACCTGCTGGAGCAAGAGCGGCGATCGATCGTGGGGGTGATTGGGGTGGATGGATTTGATTATGTGCCGGAGCTGTTAAAGCGTTATCAGGAATAGTGGTCGTGAGATTTGGGAGGTTATTTGAGGAGTGGCAGTTCTCCTACATTGCCCCCTAAATTCCTTAACTTTTAACTTGCCGCTCTAAAAGAGCGAGGGGGGACTTTGAAACTTAGAAGAAGCTAATTTTCTCCAGAGTTGAAGGGCTGTGAGCAGTTTGGGCAAACCTCAATATCTTTCAATTGTCTGTTTGAAGTTAAAGGGTCATGGGGGCGATCGGCTCAATGTCAGGATCGTTGCCGCCGATTTGATTGGTTCGCAGTACCCAGACCGAGGCTCCTTCGCGCAGGAAAACCCGGACGACTGCATCGTTTGCCAGCCGGGGCAGCAGGGTACGCCAGCTCGTTAAACCCATCCAGAGGTTACGGAGGGGGCTATCTTCCAGGGTGCAGCCGAGGTTGTATTCGCCGCGTTTCCAGTCCGATCGCGCATCGCCTAAGGGCTGCAATTGTCGCTGGAGTGCTTTGCCGAGTCGGATGAGCTGGTCGTAGCGATCGGCTTGTGCGGGGTGAGTCTCGATCCATGCCTTGATAATGTCTGGATTGGTCCGTACGACGTGCTGAATGGCGCGAATACTGGCAAACAACGCTTGATTAGAATCTTGGGAGCAGTTGTTGGCAGGGCCAACATAGGTTCCGCCTGTGCCGTCGCCGATGCGATAGCGAGCGGTCATCACCTGGAGTTGGCGCAGCATAGTATCGAGCGGGGAAGGCTTTGTGCCGTTGTAGTCAAAATAGCCCGTAAATGCCTCCAGCTTGATCAAAATATCGCAGACCGGACGCACCCCCACCCAGCCAAACTGACGATCGCCTAGATATCTTGACCAGTGCAGCGTTCCGGCAATCAGTCCGTCGGTGTTGTGGGTGTAGACCTGATGATAGCGAATGTCAAACCGCAGCTCGTCAGCTAAGGGATCACGAACCACTTCTGCGACGCCATAGGCAAAGTGCCCGAAGAAGATCGGTGTTGCTGCCGCTGGCTCTCGCTTTTTGCCACCGATGCCGCCATAGCTGTGCAGCACGAGTGCTCGATCGCCTGCTTTCCAGGTATTCACCGCATCCTGAATTGTTCCGTCTTTAACTTCCTCGGACGCCTCAAGCAGCACAGAGCTAATTTTGCCTTTCTGTGCCTTGACATCTGCCCAGGCTTCGCGGTGGATATAGCGATAGGCGCGATTTCGTCCAAATAAAACGCGATCGGGCTGGAGCCGCAACAGCGATCGAGGGGCGATCGACTGCACGACAAACATTCCGGTCTTGTTCTGTGCCCCGTAGATATACCAGCCGGTTTCGTTCAGGTAAGACTGTTCGATGCCTTGAGTCGTGGAAGGAAAGCAGCCGTTTTGATCAGCGATTACAGGCGGCATTCTGACAATTTCGGTTCCACCGTCAAATTGGCGTGAGGCGCGGTTAAAGTGAACAACCTGGAAGCAATCGGTTCCGGCAATGGGCTGGATAAATTGGACGAGTGCGTAGAAGCGACCTGTAATCTGGACGGGTTGGGTGCGGATATAGAGGGTGGAGGTGGATGTAGAGGGGAGGGGATGCGGGGATGCGGGGTTGGGAGGGCTAATTTGGACGGGGTCGATTTGGACGGGGTCGTTGAGGAGGACGATAACATCATCGGCTGGATGCGAGCCTGGGATCGATTCGAGGGGATCGACTTGCTGCCAGTGGTTGAGGCGTTCGGGGTGGACGAGTCCGCCATATTCGCTGCTGAACTCGGCGTTGGGACTGAAGTGAACGTCGCGGGTGACTCGTTTGACGAACTGCTGGACTTCGGGATCGGTTGACCAGCGCAGTTTTACCCGTTGTCCAATGAGCGATTCATACTCTGGGGGCGTGTGATAAACCTCGAACCAGACGCCGCGCACCTGCTGCCGTTCGGAATGCTGAGGGAGGATGAGCCGTCCCATCCAGTTGCCGATCGGCTGATAGCGATCGAGATCGAGGGATTGCTCAATCGGGTAATAGTCGGGCGAATTAAAGGGGGCGCGTTTGTATCGTTGATAATTGCTGAGCTGATGTGGAACTCGCTCGATCGCCGGAATGAATTCACCGCGCAGGATTTTGAGAATCGATGCGATCGTTTGCTGAAGGCAGGTTTGCCCATCGGGAAGTAAAGCCTCCGGGTCCATCATTCCGCCCGGAATTTGATGCGCCATTGCCCCCATCGAGATCATGCTGATTTTGCCCTGCCGCTTTGCCCGATTCCAGTAGGACAAGAAAAATAGCTTCCAGCGACCGGGAAACATGACAGGACCAATTCGCTCGACAAAATCCTTATCCCCCACCAAATGGTAAAGGTGTTCAAGGACGAGGATATTATTGTTCGCGCTCATTACGCCGCCAAGGGAAATGACATCGATCGGTGCGCTCGTGGCTCTGGTCAGATACGGAGCGGCTGCAATCGACATTTCCCCGCCGCCGCTATAGCCGATCAGCGTAATCGGAACCCCGCTTCCGACGACATAGCCTCGCTCCTGTAAGCCGTTAAACAGCACTTGAGCAATGCCCTGGTTGTAGATCGGTCCATAGCGTTTGTCGGCGGAAACCGCGACGATGAGTACATTGCGGAGGTTAAGCAAAATTCCCAGCAGCGCAGTCGGATTGCTGAACCGCACCTTATCCGCCAACTGCCAGAGAAACGCGAGGGGACGGTCTTCGTTCAGCGGCTTGTTCAATACCGAGTACATCATCAGCCCCCGCACTAGCATCACGTCCCTGGGCAGGGCAGATTCCAGGGCATCTAGAAAGTCCATCACGTCCGGCGTGTATTCGTCGCCCGATTGCCCGATGCCATCCAGATAAACGATGTAGCGCGAAACGTTTGGGGCGGCTGAAGCCGTGTCCGCTGTTTCCGGTTCTCGCAGTGCGGTATTGCCAGAACTCGTGTCTAAATCATCGCCATACCAGCCAGCCCACCAGCCCAGCGTTTCCAGAGGAGCCAGGATTCCAGCAAAGACGATCGCCACTACGCCAATCCAGAGCAGGTCGACCAGAAAAATCAGCAAACTGGGCAGCGTGTTATACCAGCCAAACAGGGCTTCTTTGACCGGACGCAGCAGGATCGCAATGACGACAAACAAAATCGCCATTGCCAGCAGCGACAGCAGCTTAATTTGCTGAAATGAACTTTGTGCAGAAGATTGCGGCTCACTCGAGCCGATCGCATTTACCGCCATCGGTTCTTCGATCGAGAACGGTTCCCGTGCTGGCACATTCCCTTTAAGAGACTGGGAAGCCACGATTGCCGATGCTTGAGCCGCCTCTGCCAGCGATCGAACCCGATCGGGTTCTACTCGATTGCCACGTAGCCTGGTAACGCCCTGCTGAATTGGCTGCTCCTGATTTGCCTGTGGTGTTCGAGCTGCCGGGATTATCGGGGAGGCTGCCTGGGAAAAGCTCGACCGCACCAATTCTATTAGCTCTGCCTGCCTCAGTCGCAGCGGTACACCTGCCACCCGCTCGGCGAGCAGCTTTCCTAATCGGGCAATGGGCTGTCCGATCGTTCCTTCTAGGAGCTGAAGCACAATCCACCCGATCGCAACATAGCCAAACCCGGTTCCTGCCGTCACGCCTGCCACTGCCGAGAAGCCTACCACCGCAGACAGCAATCGCCACACTGACAGCACCGTGAGAATTGGAACCCCTAGATAGGGCAGCGCGCCCAGGAAGCTAAATAGCAGCGGCGCGTAGCTGAGTCCCAGCACTTTAATCAGGGTCAGGAGCGGGAAGCTCACTGCCCAGGAGACCCAGCAAATCAGCCAGGTACTTGCCACCAGAAACAAAAAGCCAAACGTAAACAGAATGGCATTCAGCAGCAAACTAAACACAAAGCGGGCAGGCTGCACCCGATTCACAAACAGAACGATCGCCTGCCCCAGTGACAACGACAGACCCGCTAGGAGAACGGTGAGCAGGGCAATCCAGAATTCGCTGGACAAAGACAGCGGCAAAGCGAGTGCGTCTATAAACTGACTGACGCTACGGTATGTCTCAGAATTCAGGCTTAGAGCTCCGCTCAGTAATTTTCCTGCGGTTTGCAACCCTTGAATTTCAGCACTCGACATAACGCTCGACATAGCAGCGGATTCAATCAGAAGATTTTGAGGAAAGATTAATCTAAGTCAGTTTAGCGTACGGCATCCCTACCCACAGATCGCCTGCAATTGGGGATAATTTTGCTGGAGACTCCCATCCGCCACTCGTAATTTCACAACCCATGCTCTCTTCGCGCTTTGTTCGATTCTTTCTGCATATTAATTTTCGCAATCTGCGTCAGGTGCTTCAAGAAGTTGGCGATCGACGGCTGTTTGGACTGTCGGCAGAGATGGCGTACAACAATCTGTTGGCACTGTTTCCCATGCTGCTCGGCATCTTGGCGGCGATCGGTTCGCTGAAAATTCCTCAAGATCGGGTCGATTTTGTGGCGCGTCAGCTCCTGCCCGTTGCGCCGCCCGAAGTCATCTTTCTGGTTCAGGGGTTTATTAACCAAACTCGGCTACCGCAGGGTCGAGTCGTCATTTCAATCAGTATCATTATTGCCCTATGGATTGCATCAGGGGCGGTTAGCGCGGCAATGAACGCAATGGATCAAATTTATCAAACGCCGCCTGCCGTGAAGCGATCGTTTTGGCAAGCAAAGGTAGTCGCCCTCATCCTGACCGTCGTTATGCTTGCTTTTACAATGAGCGCGTCCTATCTGGTGATGATCAGCGATTGGCTGCTGCGGTTGGGACTGGAGCGATACAATACATCGGCGGTAGTGGAGGCGTTTAGCACACTGATTGGCAGCTGGATGCGCTGGCTGGTAGCGTTGGGAATTGTGACGATCGCCTTTAGCATTTTGTATCGTCAGGGACCGAGCCGCTGGCTACCCGGCACGCCGCTATTACCCGGAGCGATGATTGCTGCTTTCCTCTGGGCATTAATGTCGCAGACGTTTAATCTCTACGTTCGCCACTTTGCCAATTTCAACTTCACCTACGGAACCCTGAGCGCGGGGATTGTGCTGCTGCTCTGGCTGAACTGGAGTTCGCTCATTGTGCTGCTGGGGGCACAAATGAATGTGACGATCGGGAAGGCAATGAGCAATCGATCGCGCAAATCTTCGCGGCAGGTGGGGTAGACCTGACTTGAGAAGTTGAGGCGATCGACTGAAGCGGGGTTCAAATGAGGGTTGACTTGAGAAGTTGAGGCGATCGACTGAAGCGGGGTTCAAATGAGGGTTTAGGATAAGCGCGATCGTTTTGAAATGGTTATCCTCAATCCGTCTGCTGCCAATGAAAGCAGAATAACCAGAATATTATTTATTCATTACCTAACCCAGATTAGGACTCTGTGCTAATAAATTTGCCAATCAATATTAGAAGCTTGCCGATTAGTTTTAAGTTTTTAGATTGGTTAAAGGATTGATTCCCGAATTTCCATTTTCATCCGTGATTGTTTTCTTTCGTATTGTAGTTTCCTAATTTAATGATTAGTCAATTTTCTTCCGGGGAATATCTGAATTATCACTAATCTCCGACGCTGCCCCCGCTATTTCCCGTTATCCCCAACCGTGAGGGACTTTGGAACCCAGAGTGAGCAAGGTTTTTCCCCGGAACTTAGAGGCTAGAGCATTTGTTCGAGATCTTAATAGTTCCCCAAACTTTCGCCAGTTCAAGTCTCCAGACCCGTTTTCTTGATTGATGGACAATTTGGGAAGGGCGATCGATTCCGTAACTAATTCCTCAATCAATTCCGCAACTAATTCCGTAGTTTAGTCAGGCGAGGAACCGTGCAAGAAACCATGAAAAAGACTGTGCAAAAGACTGTGTGAGGTTTCAAAAGACATCCTTAGAAAGCAGTTTGCTTCTAAGAAACAATCATTTTGTATTGCTCATTTCATCCACTTTGCTAACGCTGCACAGAAGGAGCAGAAAAAGTACAGAGAAACGAATTAGGGTCAAGTTGCTTAAAATTTCGCAAAAAGCCTGCCCCAGAATCGGGAATTCGGACGAAGATATTAGAAGGTAAAGCTACGGCTTGACAGCACTGATCGAAGAGGCTTTGCATGGACATCTACTGTACTCGTCCCAGTTGTCCAGATCCGGTCAACTCCTTCTCTGCGCTCGACAACAGTGTCACATTCAAGGCGGTGCAGCAGCGGTATTGTGCAGCCTGTACGATGCCCTTGATTCTGGACAATCGCTATCTGCCCCTGAAGCGACTGGGACGGGGAGCCTTTGGCCTGACTTTTCTGGCACTTGATCTGCGATCGGCAAAGCGGCGGCAGTGCATTGTCAAGCAGCTTCAACCCACAGGCGAACTAACTCCCAGCCAACTCGAAGCCGTCAAACGCGCCTTTCGCCGAGAAGCCGAAACCCTGGAAACCCTGGGCGATGAGCATCATCAAATTCCGTCGCTGTATGCCTACTTTGAGCTGACGACCCCTGAATTTATGGGGATGAAGTTTCACCAAACAGCGTCCAGCTATTCAGAAGAGTATTTTTATCTAGTTCAGGAGCGCATCGATGGGCAAGACTTGACTAAAGAAATTAACCAGAAGGGCCCATTGTCCGAGGCAGAAGTGCTGGAAGTCTTACGGCAAATTTTGCCCGTGCTTCAGTTTATCCATGAGCATGATGTGATTCATCGAGATATTAAGCCAAGCAACATCATGCGCGACCAAAATAACCGCATCTTTCTGATTGATTTTGGGGCAGTCAAGCAAGTTACCACTGGGATGCCGATGCAAAACTCGATCGTCTTCGGTACGCTGGGATTTGCTCCACCCGAACAGGTTGCAGGGCGACAGGTCTTTCCTGCCTCAGATTTGTATTCGCTGGCAGTGACGCTGCTCTGTTTGCTCACAGCCCGCGATCCCCAGGAACTCTTTCAGCCCTATGGCAATCCGCTAAGCTGGCGATCGGCACTTAGCGCAACCTCCAAGGAATTGCACGTTCAGGTGAGCGATCGGCTGGGAGAAGTCCTCGATCGAATGCTTCAGCCCATGCCCAAGCAACGGTATCAAACTGCGATTGAAGTCATGGGGGTGCTGTTTCCAGAGCTGTTGCCCTGTCACGGTCAGTCAATGGTTCAGGCTAAAAATCCAGCAGCTTTGCTCAATGCTGGGGATACAACTTTGCCCTTTCAAGACGACAATGCCACAATCGTGGCTCAGTCTACGAATGGTGCTGCCCATCCCTTGCCTAGCCCGGTGGCGAATCAGGCAGTTAATCAGGCAACCAATCAAAAAGCCAATCAGGCAACCAATCAAAAAGCAGAAGCCCCTGTCGATCCAAATGCCACGATCGTCAAACCTCCTGCAACCTCATTCCAGAAACCAAAACCGGAGATCATTCCCCCGAAAGCCCCACCGCCCGTGTTGCCAACAACAGTTCAACCGCAGGGTAATCCTCTGCCACCTGAGGCTCCTCTGACTCGGATTGCTGCTCCCCAATCAGGACTGACCGCAGATTTTCTGGTGCGCTGCCGGGAAGCTCTGGCCTATTACATTGGACCGATCGCCGGATTTGTCGTTGAGGAGGCACTGGAGCAGGGCAGCTACAGCTCTCAGCATCAATTTGTGGAAACACTGGCACAAGAAATTCCCGACCCTCAGGAAGCCCAGGAATTTAAGCGTCGCTTATTCTAGATGCTAGGGGTTTGGGTTAAAAGCAGGGTAGTTGATCAGAGAAGACGGTCGCATTCTAGCGAATAGCTGAACGCGAGTGCGGTGATATAAAAATGCAGATTGCATTGCAACTCGCTTTGCTGAACGTTGAAGAAGATTGTGATTTCCTTGTTCAATGCTGCTTTGCTGATGAAAATATTGTGCTTTTGCTTCTGGGGTCGATTGACCTTCTCTAATTCTCACTTTTTCGATTCTGTCATCAAAGAAATCTAAGCCTTTCATCTCGCTATGATGAATTGGAAATCCGCTTTTAATTGCTGCTAAAGCCATCGCGTAAGTTGGATGCTGATGCATTCCTAAAGTATCAGCGTAGATTGCTAGTTCGCCCCAAATCTTCAAAAATTCAAGTTCACGCTCCTCGCAGGCATTCACGGTAAACAAGAATTCATTAATGAACTTCAAATCCGGGCGATCGATATCAACACCGACTCGACGCGCCATTCTTTCAATTACAGATTTTTTATAGTGAAGCTTAGACGAGTTAGGATATTTATTAAACTGTTCCTGAATGTGTTTCTGAAAACTTCCACAGCTGCGTGCGGTTAAGCCGGGAAGAAAACTCAGGGTTTTAGGCACGGGGGCACAAATTCTTACGTCTGCATCTAAATATATGACTGTGGAAGCGATCGAGAGCGCGTGCCAGATCGCAAATCTTCTTTCGTGATAAGGCAGTACGCCCCGGCATGAATGTTTCACTGCACAAACATTAGAATTGCCTTCAAACCAATGAGGTCTATCTGTATAAATCACAAAGGAAGCATCTGGAGTAAACTGCTTCAAATCCTGTGCCAAAAGTTTTGCCATCAGATTATATTTCTCACCGAAGGCAGACGTACAAAAACAGAGAGAATCGATCGCCTTGCTGCTTTCAGCCATCGCTAAACTACACTCATTCGGTTTACAAAATTAACATCCAAGTATTCCGAAGAGGTTTCGGGGCAATGACAGCTCAAAACTCATCAACCCCAAAACTCATCATCGATACGGGTCAAGTATTCCCGAAACCAGGATGTAAGTATCTGGCATTCCGCAGGTAGACGAGAGGATCAGTGAAAAATCGATGCAAAGCAGAATCTAGGCGCAAATGAATCGTGCGGTCAGGATAAACCCAGGTTTGATCGCGATCGCCGCTTCGATTCGTCCCCCAGATCAGGAATTGGAATTAGAACTGATTTCCTGACTCATATCCTTGCCAATTTCTCTGCCCTTATCAGCCCGATTGAGCCGTCGCAGTGCCATTTCCAGACTCAGCTGCATCCGACGAAATGCGCGAGTTAAGCTGCCGATCTCGTCGTCAGACAGTTGCTTGAACTCAACGCCTGTCTGTCCGGTGCTCACTTCTTCGGCAAGTCGGGTAATGTGTTTGAGCGGACGAATGACATAGCGATTGAGCAATAGGTTGATCAAAAGAATAATGCCAATGAACGTAGCAAACACGATCGCAAGAATCAGCAGTGAAGATTGATTGGCTTTATGAATTACCGTATCTGCAGGAACCGAAATCATTTTCGCGCCTACAATTTCGTTGAGATGCCAGCCAAAGCCATTGCCCGAGCCATAGCGTTCGATCACTGTTGGGGGAGCAGCTTCAGGGGTGCTATGGCACTGAAGACAGCTTGCCTTACCAATCACGAGGGGACGCGCAATATAAAATGTTTCTCCACTTGCAGTCGCTCGAAAGCCGCTCAGCTCTTTTAGCTTGTCGTTAGCTCTAAACTGTTCGACCAGCTTGGCTTCAAAAGTATCTGCCTTGTCGCGCAGATTAGTGGGATTTAGCGTCGCTTCTTTGTAAAAGAAATCGCGGTATTCCGGATTTTTTCGCAGCAGTTCAAACACTTCTCGCGCCGAGTAGGCCGGTATGGTTTGCGGCAGGAATTTTTCGTCTAGCTGTTGAATCAGCTCTGGGTTGATTTGATTGGTAGTGTAGTCCCGAACGGAGGACATCGTTTCCAGCAAAATCAGCGCAGTTGAAGTGATATCGCGACGGGCGTTTTGTCGCAGCACTGCCGAGAGTGCCATGCCGCTGAGCACCAGTCCGCCCAGGAGGATGACGAGGAGGAGGGCAGTAAATTTTTGGCGGAGTTTGAGTTTTTTGAGCATGGGAGGGGTAGGGGCTGGGTTAAAGGCGGTTGATTAGGGTGATGGGGGTTTGTTTGATGTCGTCTTCGAGGGGGCGAATTTTGGCAACGAGCTGAATGAACTGGTCATAGTTAGGAAGTTTGCCGATCGATAAGTAGCCCGCATCAGAAACAATATCGGAAGGAGCTTCGAGCATTGCCTGCTGAATCTGCTGCTGAAGGGCAGGATCAAGGCTGGGGTTAATCAGCACGACTCCGGGAGGAATCCAGCGGCTTTTGTGCAGGACGCGGAAGGGGGTGGTGGGGAATTCTCGGTGATATTGCTCGAAGTCTTTTTCAGAGAGGGCAACGACATCAACGGATTGATCGTTGAGCCAGGTTAGGGCATCTTTGGGCGTTGGGGCAAACTTAACTCCGGCAAGGGTCAGCCCATATAGATCATACAGGGGCAGATAGTAGCCTGCGGCAGAGCCAGGTTGTCCAAGGGCGACGGTTTTTTGGGAGATGTCAGCGATCGCTTGCATCGGGCTATCTGCGCGCACAATCAAAAACGAGCGCTGCGTGTTGCTCAAGCCTTCGAGCGGAAACAGGGGTTTATACTGCTGTTCTCGAATCGCGATCGCTGCCAGACCGGGTGGGGCAAAAACCACATCCCATCGTTGACCTGTTACCTGATCGATCGCCTGGAGTTCGTTATAGGCAGGTTCAAGCTGGATAACTGCTTTGGTACGTTCTGCCAGATATTCCTGAAACCGCTCGTACTTTGCGGTCGAAGTTGCGATTTCGCCATAGCTGACCATGCCGATCGTAATTTCTTCAGACAGCACCGACTGATTGCCGCTACAGCTTGCGACGATTAGCCCCAGCAGGAAGCACAGAACCAGACGAACCAGACGTGATCTCATACTCCAAACTCCAGGTAGAGCGCAGATGAACTAGGATGAAACACCAAAATCAGAGCGAGACAGAGCCGCATCGGGCGATGAGAAATTGCTGAGCGTGGCAAATAAACCGCCTGTCCCAAAGCCTGCTGCCGATCGATTTTCGTTGTAGTAGAGATTACCGGACGAGCGAACGTAGGTGATCAGGGCGTTGCTGTTCTGTGCCCTGGTTTCGTTTCTGACGGTAGCAAAAGAAATTCTTCTGTCCAGTTGAGTAAAGGTCGTGCGATCGAGAACAATTTTATCTTTACCGCGCCTAAAATCTGTAATCACATCAACACCCATTGTCACTGCATTAAACGGACTGTTGATATCAAATATGAATCGGTCTTTACCGCTCCCACCCGTGAGTTGATCATTGCCTCCGCCACCTGTGAGCCGATCGCGCCCTCTTTTTCCGAAGATGTAGTCATTTTCTAATCCTCCAACAAGAATGTCAGGGGCATCTGTACCCATAAGGATTTTTTCATTATCAACAACGGTCAGGGTGGTTTGGGTTGTTGCACCTAAAGTCGCTCCTCCGGTTGGGTTGGTTAGCGTGAAGAGAGCAGTTTCGTTGCCTTCCACCAGGATGTCATTAACAATGGGCACGCTGACAACTTGTTGAGTTTCTCCGTTAGCAAAATTAACCGTTAGCGGAGCTGCAAGATTATAGTCAAGCAAGTTTTGGGCAGTGCCACCAGTTGAGTTGAGCTGAACACTCACTGCGCCACTGCTGCCGCCTGTGCGAGTCAGAGTAATGCTAGCCGTTCCGTCTGCTTCATTCACTTGAATCGTATTTGAACCAAACTGAATTTGACCAGAGTTTGGAGGGGCAATGTCATTATCAACAATGGTCAATGTGGTTTGGGTTGTTGCGCCTAGAGTCGCTCCTCCGGTTGGGTTAGCGAGTGCAAAAAGAGCAGTTTCATTTCCTTCCACCAATGCATCATTAACAATGGGAACACTGATAACTCGCTGGGTTTCTCCATTAGCAAAGTTAACGGTCAGTGGAGCTGCAAGATTATAGTCAAGCGAGTTTTGGGCAGTGCCACCGGTTGAATTGAGCTGAACACTCACTGCACCACTGCTGCCACCTGTACGAGTCAGAGTAATGCTAGCTGTTCCGGCTGCTTCATTCACTTGAATCGCATTTGAACCAAACTGAATTTGACCCGGAGGAGGAGTATCCAGCACGACGTTGAACGCATAGGCTGTGTTTGCTCCAGTTTCCTGATACCACACTGAGTAAGTGCCCGGACCAAGCTGACCTGTTCCAGCAGGACCAGCCGCCACTCCTACCGATGGCTCAAGCAAGTCTTGCCCTATCTCATCGGTATCAATTAACTTGCTCACCGAAAAAGTACTCGCGTCTGTGAGTGAAGGGAACGCGCTACCCGGAGTTAGAGCAAAGTAGGAGTTGCTTGCTCCGCTATAGCTCTGTAAACCAATCGCAGTGACCGTAGAGCCAGCAGGAACCACAAACGTAAAGAAATCTCGATCGCCTGGCGGATTGCCCCCGCCTATTGTGGTTCCGGTAATCACGTTAGAGCCGGGAGACAGAGCGATATTCGTTGGTACTGCCGAATTACTAGACAAATCCCCATTAATAGCTTCGTTATAGTCTGTCATTTTCTTTCACCTGTTTAGATCATTTTGCCAATGAAGCGATGTACAGGAAATTAAGCAAGAATCTGTTAAGAGAAAATACATTAAGCGAAATAGACTGCACGAAAGAGTAAAAACGATCGGCTTAATGGGTAGATGAACAGCTAATTGACAAGCCGTAAATGACTGAAGCACAAAACAATGAACTTATATTGGTTGAATCAAGGAATGCGATCGCAAACCAGGAGGAAAAGATTTTTCAGAGACGATCGCAAACCACTAGCAAGCACATTAAGCAGTGAAACAATCTGAAGCCGAGAACACCAGAGGGAAAACGATTTCAATCAAACACACGACTGCCGAACCCATCTAAAAGCAACATCAAACTAAGCTCTCCGCCATTTGCCCATCCATTCACCACCGCGAAATCGCCAGCGCGGAAACAGCAGGCGCATCACCATCCAGGAGGTGAGATAGACCGCCAGCCAAACTGCGCCATAGTGCAGCACAAATGGTCTGAAGTGAAAAGCAGCGCGATCGAGATGGGGCAAAATATCAACTTGAAACAGAATTGCAATCAAAATTCCTTCGGCAATGCCCGCGAAAAACTGAAGCAGTCCGGGCCAGTCGTGATCCCAAAGATATTGCTGCAAAAAGTTATACAGCACGTCCCAGGCTAAGCCAATGATGCCGACGTAGAGCAGCACCCAGTAATAGATTGAGCCTGCCGGAGTGCCCGCCCAGCCTGAAGCAAAAATCCAGGTGACGAGTAAGCCGATCGTGCAAAGGAGGAAGATTCGAGTTTGCCAGCGTCCGTAAAGGGTGGGGGTCATAGGAGGAGGGAGGTAGAAGATAGCAGGGGAGTAGGGATGGGGGCAAGCTTTGCTGTTTGTTCTGGAAATTTTGGGAGAACTGGGTTGCTGAACCTGCCCGTTTAAGCCTGAGGGAGGAGGAATTTAGAGAAATTAAGGGGATTGGTTGCCGAGCCATCGGAGCCATTGCACGATCGAGTTAAGGCCTTCGATGTAGTGAACTCCGGGAGCGCGGTGGCGAGCAAGGGATTCGATCGAGCGATGAGCAGCGTACTGCAAGCCTAGAAACGTATCGACGGGGGCGTAGGGTCCACCAAGGGTAATCACGCCTGCCGCGTACATTTTGGCGCGATCGTTCCGCATTTGCTGAATCTCGAAATCGTTGGCAACGTTCAGCCGTTTTTGCGGATTGAGATCCAAGTTGTAATGGGTGATCAAATCATTCAGCAGGGGGTGTTCTTTGGGATCGGAGATCAGTCCGGTACAGTCAATCACAAAGTCTGCTTCGATTTTGTCGATGCCGTCGTAGTCGCGGCTGCGGATGTAGGTCATCACTTTGCCGTCGGGACTGCGATCGACCTTATCCACTTGACCAAACTTGATCGTGTACCAGCCTTCCTGTAAGCCTTGCTTGATCGTGCGTCGCCAGGGTCCACGACTGGCAGTGGTGGTTCCGCCCCAGGCCGTTAGCAGTTCGCGTCGACGAAGGGGGTCGGCAGCTTCCAGCATCGATCGCATATCGCCACCCCAGGTTCCTTTGGGCCAGTTAAAGGGCTGAAACTCCCAGTGGTTTTCGACTTTGCGCTTTGCCCGTTCAAATTTGTTGCCCGAACGCGGCGATCGGCTCAGATGAACCACCGCAATGCGCGGATTCACTTTACGGGCTTTGGCAATGCGATCCATGATTTGCGACCCCACAATACCAAATCCGCGAATTACTAGCGTCCCGCCTTTACGTTCGAGCTGCTCAAACACATGATCGTGTGGCTCGTAGCCATGTACCACTGATTTTGTATCGCCTGTGCGTTCGCGGTATTCTTGCAGATCGTCTAGCAGTTTGATTGCCGGATAACCCGTGCAAAGATGCACATACTTTGCCAACAAAAAGCGATAGTCGGGTGCGCCGGGAGGTCGGGTAGCCGAGTAAGCGATCGCATAGCGTCCGTCTTCGGTTTTGCGAATGCTGCGAATACTGCCATAGCGCACCATCCGATCCCAGCCAATCCGCTCAGCTTCTCGATCCATTGATTTGAACACATTATCCGCGATCGGCGTATAGGTATCTGCCGCGACGGGTTCTGCAAACACCTGCCATAGATAGCCCAGTGCTGCACCTACTCGACCGGAGAAGGTATCGCGCCATGCCTCACGCAATGCGTATCCAGGGAAACCCCAGATATTATCTGGGCAAGAATCTGAACCCGATCGAATTCGCTTATAGCGGGGAATTTGGCAGTTATTCAGCAGGGTTGCGTAGCGTCCGTAGGGTTTTTTCTGAATGCTGAGAACGGCAATGCGATCGGGCTTCACGCCTGAAACTCGCAGCGTATCCACCCAAACAAACGATCCCATTCCACCACCGAGAGCTGCATAATCAATTTCCTCAACTGGATAACCCGTGGCGTGCAGCGCAGAAATCGAAACCCGATCGGCGGCAAACACGTCGGCGGGAGGAAACACATTGCGCGTCGTCACCGTAGGACGAGACGGAGTCACGTTCGATTCAACGCGAGATTCAATGCGATCGGTTTCTGGATTAAAGATAATGGTCGAGAGTCGCGCTGGGGCTGGGGGAACCGGAATGGAAGCTTCCTGCGGATTAATAATAATCGTAGACTGGGGGGCAGCAAGCGGTGGATTAATGACTTGAGTCGGAGCAGCAAGGCGAGCAAACGCGATGGTGATCAGATAAGCACCAATTTGCAGCCTGTCGCCCGGATAGAGCCGGAGCCGATCACGGGAGATAGACTGTCCATTCACGCTGGAGCCGTTGGTGCTGCGATCTTCATAGATGACCTGTCCTTCGACTTCGAACAGCAAGCCGTGATACCGCGAAACTTCGTGATCTGCGTTGAGCAGCAGTAGCGGAAAAACGGGCTGGTCGTCCAGCATTGCGGGCAAAAAGGGCTGGTCTCGTCCGATCGCGATCGGCAAGCGTGCAATTTGCTGCTGAGGCTCTGAAGTAACAGGATCATTCCAGGTTAGTTGGATTTCCATTGCGGTTCACCAAAAAAGGGGGCGATGAAACGGGGACTATTCTTGTTCAAAAATGAGCGTTGCACCGAGGATGGCACGTCCGCAGACTTCGCAAGTCAGCTTTTTGTAGTCCATCGGGAAAAAGTGGGACTCTCGGACATTGCTGCATCGCAGGGCATATCGTGATTGAGGCGGACGCGAGGGAGATGCGCTGACTTGAGCAAGCTCTACTTCGATCGTTTTGACATGCAGCAGCATCTTGCCCAGCTGAATATGACTGCCCGAATGAATCGGCAACTCCTGACCAATCACAGTCTGTCCGTCTACCAAAACCGGATTGGCGGCACTGGGGGGCTGACGATCGCGTGTTAAATTTCTTACGCAAAACTGATTGGAACGAGGATCAAAAAAGATTTCTGCATGAAGTCCAGAAACTGTTCTTTCGATCGCCGTATCAGGATGTTTCAAAACAACATCACATTTTGTTTCATCCCGACCAATCCGAATTGATCCCGGCTCCTTTGTGTTTTCAGTTGGCGACAGCGTTTGAGAAAGGTTCTGGCTTAAAACGCGCCACTCTAGGGTGAGGTGAGACATAAAACTAAAACCAGTGGAGGCTAAAGAGAATGGACGAACGACGACTCGAAAAAACGCTCAGAGTTTGCTGTTTTGTACCCGCCCGCTCAATTTCCCACCGTTGGAAAAGTTAAATCTAAATTTGTAGGACAAACTTTCCTCCAAACTGGAAGCTGAGATGAGAAATGTACTTTTTGATCAAGCAAAGAACCTGATCAAATCAAAACAACAAAATCGATCGTTTTAATCTTTTTGTTTCAAGACATTTACACTGCTCGGAAAAATATCTTGCCTGGAAAACATTGAGCTAGAATCGATCGAGTGCCAAAAAACAATTCAGGCAAATGCTTTCGATACAGTGCTTCAAGCAGAATGTTCCAAGCAAAGCATTTCAAACCAGGGCAGCAAGAAGTTTGCGGACAAGCAATTACTGAACTGCCTTGTTTCGATTAGGAAAATAGACTAATAATTGATAGTAAATATACCAATTACTAGACGAATTGATCTAAACGAAAAATGAAACTTTACTCTGGATCTGCTGTTTTTGCGAGGACGATCTATAACATTTTGTAAACCTTGCAAATCATCATAATCGCAGGAGCCCGGTAAGCCATTCCCCTAAAAGGAAATCTGCTTTACAGAAAACGGTAAGGGGGCTGACGGCTTTTCGAGCGAGAGAACGGGAGTGAATGTGCTTGATATCCTAAGTAACAATCCCCCCTGCTCCAATTCCGTAAGAAAGGCAGTCGATTTTATAATTTGAACAATTTTTTAAGCGATAGATAGAGCCAGAATCCGAACTGGCACTTGGATTAAAAGAAACAATTAAGAAAAACGATCGCCCTCAATTCTCCCTGATTTGGAAGCTACTGTTCTGTTGCGGGCAAGCTAAACAAGTTCAGAGAAAATGTTCATGATTGCTGTTACAAAACGCAAACTTCTAGGGATGAGTTGGGGGCGATCGATGATTAACGTGCAGTAGAGACATTTACTGTCCTTCGCCCTTTGCAATATCTAGAGTGAGCAATGCCTGTACTCATTGACTGACCACTAGACTACAAAACCCGGTGGGCAATGCCTTGGGTTATACAGCAAAGCTTAAAGAAGCTGCGATTGAATTTCACCTAATGAGCGTTAGTAATTTAATTGCAAGGACTTCATGATGCTGATGACTTGCGAGGGAATCGGGCAATAAGGAATCAAGGGCTACATCAACGTTGATTCTATGACGATAAGAATTCAACGAGGATTGCTTTTGGGTTTTTCCTTGTAACTGGTTTGATCCAGCTTTTGATCGATCGAATTGATCTATATCAGAGGGTGGATCAGGGTCGGCGATCGGAATCATTGAAATCAATGCTGATGTTGCAGCATGCTGGCTTGCTTCTTTGGTTTCAGTAGTTTCAGTTGCCTGAGCGATCGTCTCTTGCTGCTGCCACTGGGCAAAAATTATGTCTCGTCCGTCTTCAGGTTGGCGATACTGATAAACTCTCAACCCTCCTCGTCGCCCATCTTGCGCCACATCGCGCCCTACACAGGTTAATTTCAATCCCAGTTTGCCTAACAGCGCCTGGATAACCTCGATCGGTTTCATTTTGTTTGAAATCGTCAGGTTGAGAATGGTTTTGATGTCGTGACGGTATTGGTTAGCGCGTTCGTAAAGCTGCTGCACATCGGTATCGGTTGCGCGAACTCGGCGATCGGAATCAAGGAAATTTAGAATGCCTAAAACTCGCAGGGTTTCAACCTGGGCTGTGAGCAGTTTTACGTCCTGGAGTGCTACCTTGCCATTGCCGTGATCGAGGTGTTCCTGCAATTCCTTCAGGTCGCGCAACTGCACAAAGCTCAAATCGTGACTCAAGTAATAATGCAGTCGAAGCTGAGCGTACCATCCCTCGTCGTCTTTAATTTTTAGCTCTGGCGTTACTGGAATGGGATAGCGTCGCTGCAATTCATGTTTAGTTTGGGCATAGCGTTCGGCGATCGTCTTCGATCGCTGGTCTTTGAGGCGATTGTATTCTGTAAAAGTCAAATCGGCTGCCCTGGAGATTGCCTGTGCTTCTCTGAGCCGGCTCTGCTGCTGAATTGCTTTGATTTGTGCAAGGATTTCTGCAATGGTCTGTTTTGCGATCGCCTCATCATTTTGTTCTTGTAACGGTTCGCCTCCAGACAGTTTCAACACATTGCCTTGGGGGTCTTCCTGAATAATTTGTTCGATCGATTGGGTTTTAGATTTTTCAGTTTGTTGGGAATTAAACTGTTTGGAATCGAGTTGCTCGATGTCAGGCTGTTCGGTATCAAATTGCTCAGCATCAAGCGATCGAATGTCAGGTGGCAGGTTCAGGGAATCGTCACTGATTGTGGTAACTTTGTGTCCTTCCATGACCAAGCCATTGTGAAACTCGTTGCGATAGCTCCACAGTGATAAGTTGACCCGCGCTGCCATTTTTGCCCAGCTTCGCAATGTAATTGGATCAGTCTGGACATCAATATCAAAATCAACTTCTTTCAGTAGCGCAATGTTGTACTTTACCGCTTTCGTTGTGGAATGAATGACATCCTGATAGCTGCAACTGCCGTTACCGACTTTTCGAGGACCAAAGCGGGCTGCCCAAACCAATCGGGGAACTGGCTCCCGCACCCGTGCTAATGCTTGCCGTGATTCTGTGTCGGATGTAACGCCCTGAAAGATGCCGAAAACGGCTTGAAAGTGCCCTTTAATATCGATCGAAATTCCCGTTCCGATCGTTGGTGTTGCCAGCACAATATCGTAGGTGGAAATCACCTGATTCAGCCGCTTCAAAATTTCATAGGCAGGATGTAAAGGGTCGGCAACGCTCTCGGAGTCAATGCGAAGAATGCGCTTGTGTGGGTAGCAGGATTGCAAATAGGTTTCGAGGTTTTTAGAACTCCATTTGCCGCTGACCTTTTGGGAATCTACTGCAATATAAACTGCGCCCTTCTGGATAAACTCGCTCACCTGAGACAGCAGCGGAGCTGGATTTTTGGTGTCGTAAAACGAGACTGCCCATCCGGTTTCTGGCTTCCAGTCATTGACAACAATCCAGGGATCGATCGATTCATCAACCAATCCTTTCAAATAGTCAATGCTGACATCCGATAAATCGGCATCCTGAGCAATGATCAATCCTCCGCTGCTTAGCACAACCTGCACCAGCTCTCGCAGCGTCTCCAGGATTTTGATTCGATGTTGATAGCAAGTGCTGGAGTTGAGAACGTGCCATAACACCTGCTCCACCTCATCTAGAATGACGATCGCGCCTTTCCAACTCTGTGGGTTAAAGCGTGCCTGAGACGTTGGATGGAGTGAATCAATACAAAGTCCATATCCTGATAAATTTTGTAGATTTTGGATCTCCAATCCTTTGATTTCTTCGATCCAATCAATCCCAATATCTTTGCAAATCGCACGTCCGAGCTGAATTCGGTGGCTGATCACCAGCACTTTGCGTCCGGTGCTTGCTGCTTTTTGAATGAGCGGCTGGAGTGCAGTGGTCTTGCCTGTTCCCTTAGCACTTTTGATGCAGGCTAACCCCGAATCAGGATAGGGCAGATCGCTCACATAAGGAGTGTTCAGCGCGATCGCCGCAGGATAAGTCAGTGCCCAAAGTCTTGATGCCAGCCAGAACTGAAGCGGCAGCGCAACCTTATAGAGATCCTCAAAGGATTGCTGCCCGTGCGCGACGATAAAATCATCCACGCCTTTTTGTGAACCGGGCAGCGTGATCACCTGAACCGAGCATCCAGCAGCATCAAGCAGTGTGCCAAGCTTCGTGATTGCCAGGTTGATATTTTTAATGATCTTGGGCTTGGTTTCGTAGTCAAAGCAAATATAAATCGATCGATCGACCGTCGCAAAATAAGCCAGTTCGGGAATAAGCTGCTGAGTTTCTTTGCGATAGCCGCTGAAAATTCCTGGCAGGGCGATCGCTGCATATCCCTGCGTCAACAAGCAACCTGCCTTCTTTTCCCCTTCGGTGACGATAACGGGAATATTCCACTTCCAGACCCAGCACCAGAATCCGCAGGGGCGATCCGCAGGGGTGATCGGAGTGTTGTAGCGTTGAGCAACCTTATCCCAGATCGACTGCGGTACATCCAGCAGAACAAGGCGACTAGACCCAGCACCGAGCCGGGGACTGAGGTATTTTGCGGGTTTGCCTTTGGTGCGATCGAGCACAGGCGTTGCAGCATCGGGTTTGAAGCGTCCCCATGCCATGCGCTGCCAGGCGTTGAAAGGGTCAACTCCGCTCACCCACCAGCCGCGCAGATGCGATCGGGTTTTCTGTCCAAATCGGGTAATGTTCCAGTTCAGTCGCTCGGCGATCGGAAACAGGCTCTCTGCGTAGCCATTGACGGCAGTATCAATCAGCGTTTCGACATTAAGCGCAATAATGCCGGGGTCAACTCCGCTATCCAACCACTCTTGAACATGGTCTGCTGCGGTCTTGTGACTCCAACAACTTGTCTCAATCGATCGTAAATTTTGCAGGCTTTTAATGTTTGCCTGATTGCTTGCCTGATCGTTTACCTGATCATTTAACCCGATCACAGAATCATCCTAATTGCGATCGGATCGGTTATATCAGACTCAAAAATTATAGTTCGCCTTGAGATCGCCGCATTTGTAATCAACCTGATTACAAAACTATCTTCTTAAAAGGACTCAACGCCTTATTCTGTCGATCGTGTCCGCTGAGATCAGAGGGGGGGATCTAGAAAGTTGAGGGGCAGGGATCTAGAAAGTTTGGGTCAGGGATCTAGAAATTCTTGTAATCATTTTGGGGGTGTAGTTCTAGAGCCTTTTGTAATCACAGGCTTGGGGGCAAGGTTCTAGACGGCTTTGTAATCATACCGGGTTGGTGCAACCTGAAACCCTTGCAACATCAGGAAGAGCGGCTCAGGAACCGTTGTAATCAGCTTAGAGATAGAGTGGATTTTGCGGGAAATGGGAAAGGGTTCTGGGAAGTGTTGTAATCAGTTTGAGCTGGAATCGTGAAGAAGGGATGGGGATAGGCTCCTAGAAAAACTGTAATCACAAATTAGGAATCACAAATTAGGGTTAGGGTTCTAGAGCCGCATGTAATCAGGAAGCCGGGTAGACAACCTGACTATCTTTCTTCAAGTCTCAAAGATGGGCTTAAATTCTCAAAGACAGAACCATGACGAATCGCTCCCGCTCTAACCCCTTCTGATGATGTTAATTGCGATCGAACGACTGCTGATGAGACTGCTGAATTTGCAGGGAAGTGACTGCCGCCAGAATCAATCCGCTACCTAGAATTTGCAGAACGGTGAGCGTTTGACCCAGCAGGAGCCAGGCGAGAATTGCTGCTATTACGGGTTCCAGCGTTGCGGCGATCGTGCCCCGTTCCACCGAGACTTGCTGAATGCCCCAGCAAAGCAAACAAAACGGAATCAGCGTGCCCCCAATGCCCGTGAACACAATGCCGGGAAGATTGCTGGGCTGAAAGACTGCCTCTGGAACGCCCTGGCTGAACTGAACGCCTAGCCAGAACAAGCTGGAGATCAAAAAGCCGCGAAACATCACCCCGATCGCCCCGTAATCATGCACCATCGCTTCGCTAAACAGGGTGTATCCGGCAAAGAAAATCGCGCTGAGAACTGCCGCAATCAGCCCCAGTGTATCGAGCTTGAGTTCACCCGCACCTACACCCGACACCAGCGCAACCCCCAGCAGCGCAATCCCCGCCGCGATCAACATGGTGAGGTCGGGCAGTTTTTGCTTCCGAAGGGCACTGGTTAAAACCACGATCGCCGGAGCCGTGTACTGAATCACCAGCGCGATCGCCACCGAGAGCCGATCGATCGCCACATAATAGGTAAACGTCACCATTGCCAGTGAGATTCCTAAACCGATCGATCTCGTATCCCACTTCAGTTTTTGCCCTCTCCAGGTGAGGACTGCTAAACCAATCACCGCGATCGTTGCCCGCGCAGTCGCAAGCTGAACCGGAGTCACCCCCGATCGAAACAGATTGCTTGCCACAATTGCCGCCACTGACCAAAGAAAAGCTGCCAGTGCGATCGCCGCCAAGCCTAACCCACCCGATCGAGGGGTGGTAAGAGAGTTTGACAAAATCGTTGCCTCGTATCAGGAGAAGTTACTCTTCACCATAGAAGAAATCCGAGGCGAATACCTGCCGAAACCTGAGCGACTTAACCTAAGTGAGTTTACGAAATGCCAGCGCGATAAATGTATAGTCCCGGTTGTACCAGCTTACGGGTGGCTCTTGACAGGCAGGGAAGGCAGTTTCTTGAATCAGGCTGAGTCCGTGTGGTTGGGCGAGATCGATCGCCTCCTGAATCTCCTCTTTTGAAAAAATCTGCCAGGACAGCCCAAAGGGCTTGATCGCGGAATCAATCGGAATTTTAGTTTCCCAGTAGTCTGTGGTAACAAACAAGATGCCGTTGGGTTTGAGCAGCCGATCGGCTTCTGCAAAGAAAGCGTCTAAATTTACACCATGTTCAATCACGGAAATACTGGTCAGAACATCATAGGCGGCATCTGCAAAAGGTGTGTGCATCAGATCGCCCTCAAAAAGCTGATAGCGATCGGAGACTTGTGGCTCCTTGATGTGCAGATCAATTCCGTGCAAATTTGTGAACCCCAGTGCTGCTAAAAAGTTCAATGTGCAGCAGTCACCGCAGCCCATATCGAGAATGCTGATCTGGCGATCGAAGGGTTCAATAAGCTGAGCTAGCAAACCCTGATCCCAGTTTTTTTGCGGTGTCAGGTGGGTTGGTAAGCCTCGTTGCTGAAGCTTTTCCGTTACCGCTTGCACCGTTTGCCAATCAGATAAAACTTGAATCACTGCCGGTTTCCCTCACCCTACGACTGACCTAACTGATCCTGGTAATAGGATTGCAGCATCATCTCCAGCTCATCCTCTGAACAAATCTCGACCAAATCCCCAAATACTTCCAGCAGTTTCGCTGCCGTATCGCCCAGCGTCGGACTCATGCCCCACACATCCTGCACCCACTCGTCAGGCGGATCATCAGCAAAAATCAGACGCTCAAGGAGCTGTCGGGCTTCAGATTTAGAGATCGGCATAGGATTTGTCAATAAAACTTGCTAGCAGTAGAAAAATTGGTTTGTATGGATTCTACCGACTTCTCGATCGCCTCAATTACCCCCAAAGAGAGAACTCAGAGGGATGGATTGCTAGGTCGATCGCTAGCCTGCTTTTACAGGAAGTTATGTGAGAATTTTCTAACAAATGGGCAAGCAACGGCAGAAACTAGCCGATTTTCCAGGATCAACATTTTGAGAGATTCGCTAAGGTTGCACTAGTCTCTACTAGGAGGAAAGCAGGCTCATGAGCAACAGCGGACTAAACAATAAAGCTGGATTAATTACAGGCGCAAACAAGATAGGCGCAAATAGGGCAGGTTCAAACAAGACAGGCGCAAACAAGAGATTTAGTTCTGTTCTGGCTTCTTGCTGGGCTTCAGTCGTTTTGTCTGGCGTAACGCTCATTGCTTCAACCCCACTCTTGCTCCGACCTGGTTTCGCCCAGTCCGCCCAATCCTCAGTGCAGCTTGTTCCTGCCCAAACGCTGGCAAGCTACCCGGAGGGATCGTTTCTAGAGAGCATTGTGATCAATTCGTCTGGAACAATGTATATCTCTCGGCATGAAACGGGGGAAATCATTCAACGATCGCCCAACGGAACGCTTTCAACTTTGGCAGCCATTTCTAACGGAATGATTGTTGGATTAGCCCTGGATAGGGACGAAACGCTGTACGCCGTGGGAGGGCAAAAAGAACAGCCCCTGAAAACGGTTTATCGCATCGGTGCAGCCGGTTCAATGGAGCCGCTGATGACCATTCCTGACGCAAAATTTCTCAATGGTATGACGCTACTTCAGCCCGGAGTATTTCTGGTGGCAGATAGCACGGTTGGAGTCGTGTGGCGTGTGGATGTTGGAAGTCGGACTGCAACGGTTTGGTTGCAAGATGAATCGCTCAGCCCACAAACTCCCGATAGCCGCTTTCCCGGCGCGAATGGGATCAAGATTTTTGACGGTGCGGCTTACGTTTCTAACTCCGATCGCAGACATATTATGCGTGTGCCAATTCAGGCAGATGGAGCCGCCGGACAGCCCGAATTATTTGCATCAGATACGTTCGCTGATGATTTTGCCTTTGCCCCAGATGGCACCCTTTATCTTGCAACCCATCCGACAAACACAGTGGTTGCATTTTGCCGTGATGGAAGCCGTCGTGTGATTGCAGAGGCAGCACAGGGAGTCGTGGGCAGTACAGCCGTTGCGTTTGGTGTAGGAAGCGATCGTAACCACCTCTATGTCGTGAGCAATGGGGGTGTTTTCGCTCCCCTTAATGGAGAATTGCAGCCTGCAAAGCTGGTTCAGCTCACCCTAAGTGAATCGGTCTGTCGCTAGGGACGATCGGTTATCCCTAATTCGCCACAACCCCAGGACTGAACCGATCCCCAGAGGTTCACGATACTATGGTAGAAATAAAGCCGCGCTCAACTGCACGCTATGTCACCGATTAAAGCTGTTCAATCGACTTATTACGGAGGAGATTCCTTTTACCGGACTCCGCCGCCAGACCTCCCTTCCCTGCTGCTGAAGGAGCGGATTATCTATCTCGGCTTGCCGCTGGTGTCGTCTGATGATTTTAAGCGACAGATGGGCGTCGACGTGACCAAGCTGATCATTGCTCAGTTGCTCTATCTGCAATTTGACGATCCCGATAAGCCGATCTATTTCTACATTAACTCTACCGGAACTTCCTGGTACACCGGAGACGCGATCGGCTACGAAACCGAAGCATTTGCCATCTGCGACACGATGAGCTACATCAAGCCTCCGGTTCACACCATCTGCATTGGTCAGGCGATGGGAACTGCCGCCATGATTCTCTCTGCCGGAACAAAGGGCTTCCGCGCTAGCTTGCCTCACGCCACGATCGTCCTCAACCAGCCGCGTACAGGCGCACAGGGTCAGGCAACGGATATTCAAATTCGGGCAAAAGAAGTGCTGGTGAACAAAGCCGCGATGCTTGACATCCTGGCTCACAACACAGGTCAGACTTCAGAAAAGATCGCCAAAGACACCGATCGGATGTTCTATATGACTCCAGCAGAAGCGAAGGAATATGGACTGCTCGATCGAGTTCTGGAAAGCGTTAAAGACCTGCCGAAACCGATCCCTGCTCTGACCTAACTGGCAAACTTTATTGGCAAAGCTCTATGTCCGTTGATCCTATTTTGCGCGTTCCCTATAACATTCCGGGCAGTCCGAACTGGCAGTGGGTTAACATCTACACGCGCATGAGCCAGGAGCGGATCATTTTTCTGAATCAGCCGATTACGGACGGTTTAGCAAATTCGATCGTCTCGGCACTGCTCTACCTGGACTCCGACGACCAGAACAAGCCCATCTACCTCTATATCAACTCGCTGGGCGACCCGCTTGCCGCAGGCATGGCTTCGATCACGGCAGGCATGATTTCGGTGACGGCGGGGCTGGCAATCTACGACACGATGCAGCACATCAAATCGGAGATTATCACGATCTGTATGGGTCAGGCAGTCGGAATGTCTGCGCTCTTGCTGTCTTCGGGAACCAAGGGTAAACGCGCAAGCCTTCCCCACGCCTCGATCGCCCTGATGCCCACTCGCACCGGAACTCAAGGACAGGCAACCGATATTGAGGTCACTGCCAGAGAAGTGCTGGGCAAGCAGTCCCTGATTCTAGACATTCTCTCGAAGAACACCGGACAGCCCGTTGAGAAACTTGCTAAAGACACCGATCGCATCTTCTATATGACGCCTCATGAGGCAAAAGAATACGGACTGATCGATCGCGTTGCCGAAAGCAATAAAATTGCTCAACCCCAAGCTGCCCTGGTGTAACCCACTCACCCATCCACACCCCTACCACACATCCCCTATGCCCATTGGAATTCCCAGCGTCCCCTATCGCCTCCCCGGAAGCTCCTACGAGCAGTGGATCAGCATTTACGAACGGCTGTTCCGGGAGCGGATTATCTTCCTAGCTGAAGAAGTCGATGATGCCATTGCGAATGCGATCGTCGCCTATATGCTCTATCTCGACTCCGAAGACCAGAGTAAGCCAATTTATCTCTATATCAACTCGCCCGGTGGTTCTGTCACCGCAGGCATGGCAATCTACGACACGATGCAGCACATCAAGTCGGAAGTCGTTACTATCTGCGTTGGTCTGGCTGCTTCGATGGGGGCATTTCTCTTGACTGCAGGCAACAAAGGCAAACGGCTCGCCCTGCCCCACGCTCGCATCATGATTCACCAGCCTCTCGGCGGCACGGGGCGCAGGCAGGCAACTGATATCGACATCGAAGCTAGAGAAATCCTGCGAACCCGGACTCGTCTGAATGCGCTGATGGCGTATCACACAGGCAAACCCGTTGAGCAAATTGAGCGGGATACCGATCGCGATAATTTTATGTCGGCTCAAGAAGCGAAAGAGTACGGGCTGATCGATCAGGTGATTGAAAGCCAGGCACTTGTTCGATAAGGGATTGTTGGATTCGTCTCAGAAGTCTTACATTGTCCCCTGAATCCCCCAATTTTGGGGGACTTTGAGTTTTTAAAGAGAATTACGTTCTGCTTAGTTCTACTTTGAGGGGGGCTTTTGTAACCACAGGTCATTGGCATTATCCAATTGCCTGGTGAACTGCCTTCTAATTTGCGATTTTGGTACCTGCGATTTTGGGAAAACCGATCGTTCAAAGCTTCCTGGGGCGGTAGGTTTAGGGGTTAAGATCAACCTTCTTTAGCGATTCGATCGATTTTTTGAAAGAAATAAAAAGCGGGATTTCACTATCAAGGTCTATCTATTTCCCGCAGTCAGTGGCAGAATCGAAGTAACTCTGCCTTTTTTGTATCGTTGTTCCCAATGGAATTGGCTGATTGCTATCGCGTACTGGGCTTGAGGAAGGGTGCTTCTCACGACGAAATTAAATCGTCTTATCGTCGTTTGGCAAGACAGTATCACCCAGATGCTAATCCGAGCGATCTAATCTTTGCGAAAGAAAAATTTATTCAGCTGACCAATGCCTACCGATTGCTGATTAATGCCGTTCCCCCAGGTCAGTCTGATACGCCCACCGTTGACTTGAAGCGAGGGCGCGAGCATGCCCAGAGTGGAACGGCTTTCAGGCGGCAAACTCGATCTGGGGCTCAATCATCCACTGCCAAACCATCGGGTCGAACCTCTGCTAAACCCACTGCCCACCCCGATCGCCCTACAGCAAACAATCTTTCTGAGCCTGCCGCCGAAAACTCTGCCCCACCTTCACCGCTGCAGAATGACCCCAATTTATCCGTTGTCGATCGCAAGCTGAAGGAACGAATCTACGAGCAGCTTCAGCAGCTTTTGCGCGATCAGCGGTTTGCAATGGCAGTGACGGTGATCGAAGGTTTGGCGCAGCGATTGCCTAACGACGTGGAAGTTCGGCAGTGGCAGGCAATTACCTATCAGCGGTTTGGACGATACCTGATCAATGACAAGCAGCCCGACAAAGCCCGGATTTACCTGCAAAAGGCACTCCGCACCGATCCTCAGAATCGATCGCTCTGGTATGAGGTCGATCGGGAAATGCGCCGAATAGACCAGATTGAAGTGCTTTGATCCCCCGAATTCTATCGCCCGAATTCTTAAGCCGATCGCTTCGACTTTTGCTCAAACACCAATCCGCTATAAAGCTGAAAGGCAGTATCCCAGGCAGTCGGGGCTTGGCGAAATAGATCGATGTGGGAAGGCAGTCGCACCATTGCCAGAGACTCGATCGCACTTTCACCAAAGGCAGGAAAGTCAGACCAGACCGGGACATTCCCCAGAGCAGCCTCGATCGATCGCACAAGCTGATTCCACTTCAGGCGATTGCTCGTCAGGGGGGTCGATCGAACTGCGTCAAACGGGGCAGCTTCTTGACCCTGCTCAAATTGATAGCTCCAGTCGCCAAAGCGCAAAATGCTATTTCGGTGCGGCAGATGCAGATCAAGCACCTGAGCGTAGTCCTGCGTTTGTTCTTTTCGGACGAGCTGATTGTGGATGTTTTTATCCACGACCTGTTCAAAAATCGGCAGTCTACCCTCGACTCGACCCGCAACTTCTGACCAGTTAAACCGCAAAGCCCCTTTCTGGTTCGTCTCACTCTGGCAAATTACCGTTGCCTGCTGCGAAGTAGATTGAAGCGACTCGACTCGAAATACGCGAATTCTTTGAATGGCAGTCAGCGGAAGCCAAAATACGGGAATTTCGGCGGCAACGAGCTGTTGACCCCATTCTTCTAACTGGTCGATCACCCCCAGCCGATAAAGCCGCCAGCCGCGACTGGGCAACAGTAAACGTGCCGCATAAGTATCCAGCCGCATAATGCGGGCAAAGTTTTGGGCAGCGGTTTGTCGTGCCTCTGGGGAAATGGCTTCTAGCACCAGTGCTCCGTTCACTGGATTCGCTAAATCAGCTTTTGCTTCTGCGATCGTCGGATGAGACGGAGTCTGATGAGCCTCGGCTTCTAAACGGTGTAAGCCCTGCCGCGCCTGAAGCGCAATTTTGGGATGGGTAGTGTCTCGCAGCAGTGTACGATAAATCTGCTCTGCCGAGGCAAACTGACCGCTCACTTCCTGAAGCCGCGCTACATAAAGCTTCACCCAGGGGTGATCGGGAGACTGCTGTTGCAGTTGCTTCACCAAACGGGCAGCCGTTTCATAATCCTGACGGGCAAAGGCAGCAGCCACCTGATCGAGCATGAGCAATAATCCCTTTAGATCTAATGGGAAAATCCCTTCTTTAGCAGTGTAGCGGACGTATTAGGGCTACGGGGCATTCACAAGTCGATCGTGCTAACGTTCCAGGTTTTGCAGTCAATCCCTCATTCATAATGAGCTTTAAAGCCTAAAAGAGAGCTAGATTCCGTCCAGAATTGACTCGTCAAGGGAGCGGTTTGGGTGATCATCCTTCTCTAAATCTCTTACAACCAACTCGTTTGCTTCTATCACAGCCCCCACCAGCGATAAAGCCACGATCGGCGCGGTGACTGCCCGCAGAATTCGTGCCCCCAGCGACACGGGCTGATACCCTGCCCCGACCGCCTCCTGCACTTCAGCTTCAGTCCATCCGCCTTCGGGACCGATCGCCAGCGTCACAGCCGGGAGCGGATTGAGTTGATTGATTAGTTGAGATTCCAGGTAGGAGAGCAAATGAGGACGGTTGCTTTGCAGTTCCCCAGAGGGGGAATCGCCTCGCGGTTCGCAGAGGTAGCAGCCTGCCTTCTGCCACTGTTGTAAAGCTTCTTGCCAGCGATGGGGCGGCAAAATGGCGGGAACGATCTGTCGTTCAGACTGTTCGGCGGCTTCCTGGGCAATGCGCTGCCAGCGATCGAGCTTTTGCGGACTGGGATTGAGCAGGCTACGAGCACTCAGGATCGGAACAATCTGGCTTACGCCCAGTTCAGTCGTTTGGCGAACAATGTCATCCATTCCAGTTTTGGGCAAGGCAATCAGCAGCGTTACAGCGATCGGCAGCTCGGTTTGTACTGAAATTGGCTCCAGCAAATCGGCTTCTGAACCCGCTCCTCGTAGAGCCGCAAGCCACCCATGACCTGCCCCATCCATTGCAATAAAACGATCGCCAGCCTGCAAGCGGAGCACCCGCCCCAAATAATGCTGCTGACGATCGGTTAATAGAATTCGATTGGCTTCAATCTGACTTGGAGAAACAGCAAGACGCTGAAGCTGAGTCATGTAGGGAATACAAATAGACGCGATGAGTTAGGGTGGCAGAAATGGAATTTGGCTTGGTTATTGGTCATGAGCCGTTTGAACAGGCGGTAACTCGTGGCGAGTAACCGATAATAATTCTATCTGCCGTCTAATCTTATCGAATTGACTGGAAAATGGACGTTCTTTCCCAGTAATCAACGACCATTCCCACGTTACTAAACACAGTTTTTCCTGGCAATTTAGTAACTATCGTCTCCGGCAATGCGATCGCCAGATTGAGATTCAGTGCTTTGAGCAAGAGCCGCGATTCGGATTGCTTGCCACTGTTGAAACAAGTCCTGATTCCATTCGCTGTTACGGTAGCGATCGATCGCCTGTTCGAGTTCCTGAAGGGTTTGTGGAATGGAAACCGAACGAATTGAATCAAGCATCGGTCAACCTCCTGAATTGGATTGCTTACTGTTCTAAGGCAGAACGGTTTGGATGCCCCTATTATGACTCCGATTTTATGAAAGGTATTTGATGATACAAAACTATTTTCGGTTATTTGTATGAAATTTTAATCAAGGTTGGGCGATCGTCCGTAGATTCAATGAGGGATAAAGGCGGAATTCTCAGTGAAAATACGAATAGAGAGACTGAACCTGCACTTTACTTGCCCTGGTTCTTGTTCTGATCAGAGCCTGTTTTGTTGGAGCCTGTTAGAGAAGCGATAAATCTCCTACGGTGCCTCCTAAAGCATTGCCCCCTAAAGCCCCCATCAGAAACCGTGGATACGCCAGCCTGGAGAGCAGGGAGACAGGTTGGGCAACGATCGCTACTCCTCAAACCTTTTCTGAGGATTAACTTCTTGGGATGAACTGCCTAGAGCGAACTGCCTTGAATTGGCAGAGTAAACCAAAACTGTGATCCGGTTCCCGGACAGCTGGTTACGCCCATTTTTCCTTGATGTGCCTGGATGATTTGCTGACAAAAGGGTAGTCCCAAACTTAGCCCGATCCGCTTGCGCTCGTCGCAGCGACCCAGCCGCAGGTCAAACAGTCGATTGCCCTGGTCTAAGGGAATTCCCTTGCCGTTGTCGGTCACGGTGCAGAGCAGGTGTCCGGCTTCGATGCCCGCCTGAATGACCACTTTGATTCCGGGCGGATTGTGTTTTGCAGCGTTGGTGACAAGCTGATGCAGGACGCGCCGCATCTTATCGCGATCGATTTTCACAGCAGGCAGATCGGAGGGAATGTGTTGGCACAGCGTTACCTGATTTTGCAGCAGGATGGGTTCGCTTTCTTCGATAACCGATCGCACCAGATCCGCTAGATCGACCTGCTCCCAGTGCAGCACCACGTCCTGCGTCTGGTTCTGGTAGACCTCCAGCAGCATATTCAGCTTGCTTAACTGCACCTCACCCGACTGAATCATGCGCTCTAACAGCGATCGGCTCACTGAAATGGCATCTCCGGGCTGTTTTTGCAGCGTTTGCAGCACCATCAGTGTTCCCATCACGGTGGTTCGCAGGTCGTGCGATACAGCGTGAATCAGCACATCGCGTAACTGGTTGAGCTGCTCCAGTTCTGCCATGTTGTCCTGAAGCTGAAGCGTTCTTTCCGTGACTTGCTGCTCCAGGGTGGCGTTGAGCGACTGCACCTGTTCATAAAGCTGGGACTGCTGAATCGCGATCGTGACCTGCGTTCCAAGCTGTTCGATCAAATCAATTTCGGTCTGCTCCCAGTGGCGCGGAAAACTGCACTGATTCACAATCAAAATGCCAAACAGACAGGGTTGATTTTGAGCCACAGACTTATTCGGGGGAATCTGCCCTGGAGAAGACTGAGGGCAAACGCTAGACTGTGCATCTACAAACAGCGGCACGGCAATTCCAGCTTTCACCCGATAGCGATCGTGATAGCTCTGAATAAACGGAGAGGCGTTAATCGATCGGGTATCATCTATCACGCTGATCGGGCATCGTTCAAACAGGTCTTGCAGTTCGGCATAAGTGCTTGGTGCAGTCGTCCATTGCTCTGCGGATGCCCAGCCAGGGATAACTGATTCGGCAACTACTCGTCCGCCGCCATCGGAGTCAAACCGACAAATAAAGACGCGATCGGCTTGAAGAAACTGCCGCACTTCCTGCACGGTGGTATTGAGAATGGTGCTTAAATCCAGCGATCGACGAATTCGGAGGGCCATTTCGCCAATCAATCGATTTCGTTCTGCGGTGAGCTGCAACTGTGCCTCTGTCTGTCGCCGCTCTGCCATTGCTGCCGCCAGAATCAGGGCAGTAATTGTGACGACGCCCATAAACGCCTGAAGCAGCAATACCACCTGACTCGAATCCTGTGCCTTGGTCACAAACGGACCCAACCCGGACACCGTGCCCCCGATTGCAATCGCAGACAGCAGCAAACTGGCAATGATAGTGTAGGTCTGCCCCAGCCGCAATGCTGCCCAGACCACGAGCGGAAACGGCGCGTATTCCAGAGGATATTGAGCAATCGCCTCGGTCGGACGGGAATAAAACACAAAGGCACTGATCAAAATCAGCAGCCCTGCCCAGATACTTTGCTCTAGCGCAGACTCCGCCGCAAAAAACTTCTGAATTCGATCGGTTGCTCTGCGAAGGTCATTCCTCTGAAGCGGCTCTGCGGAAAGACTGTGAAGCGGCGGTCTTGCGGTAAGGCAGTGCGCGACGTTTAGCAATAGCGGTGTAAAGACCAAAATGCCCATTCCATCCCCCAGCCAAACCGTCCACCAGTTGCGGCTAACCTGGCTCCAGTCAAGATAACCCACACTGTAAGCCATCAAGGAGCCGATCGTCGCATTAACCAGCGGTGGAATCAGAACGCCCTGCGCCACAAAATGGAGTGCATCTCGCGATCGATCAAGGGTTAAGCTCACCCTAAAGCGACGCAGCAGGTAAACGCCGACCAGAGCTTCCAGGGTGCTTCCAGCAATCGACCCCAGCGACAGCAGCCAGGGAGCCGACAGCGAGTAATTCAGCAGCAAAGCACCTAGCGCAACCCCAAGCCAAACTCGTTCGCCAAACCACAGCAGTGCGGCTAGGGCAATTCCAGCTGGAATCCAAAGCGGTGAGGCATCGACTTGCAGATTTAAAAGTCCAAGGCAGAGTTGAGCCGTCCAGCAATAAAGCAGGGCGATCGACCCAATCACTAGCCAAAAATTCCATCTCAACAAGTGATAAAAACGATGGGAAGAGCTTGCCGTAATATCTACCACCTCAAACGCATCCATTGCTGATGGGCAGGTTTGCATCTGTTTCTGCTAACGCTGATCGTGCCGCTGGAATGATGCTAATGATGCTTCAGTGAGTGCTCAAATTTCTGAAGTTCTGCATCTTTGCCTAGCGTGGCTCACCTGCCCTGATTCCTACTTCCCCCAGGCGGATGAACTGATTGGATTTGCCTTCTGTATAAAGACCAGGTGAAGATTAGTGTCGAATTCTGTCACCAAGAATGGTAGATTTAGCGGAGTATCCGTAAGCAGATCAACTCAGCATGAAAGTCCTAGTTATTGGTGGCGATGGCTATTGCGGTTGGGCAACCGCGCTCTATCTGTCAAATCGCGGCTACGAAGTCGCTATCCTCGACAACTTGATTCGTCGGCATTGGGACAATGAGCTTTGCATCGAAACCCTGACCCCGATCGCCTCCATCCAACAACGTATTCAACGCTGGAAAGACCTCACAGGCAAAACGATCGATCTCTTCATTGGCGACATCAACAACTACGAGTTTCTCAAGAACGCCATGCTGCGGTTTGAGCCAGACTCGGTCGTTCACTTTGGCGAACAGCGGTCGGCTCCTTTCTCAATGATCGATCGCGAACACGCCGTGTTGACTCAGGTGAATAACGTTGTCGGCACGCTGAATCTGCTCTACGTGATGCACGACCATTTCCCCGACTGCCACCTGGTGAAACTGGGCACAATGGGCGAATACGGAACCCCCAATATTGATATCGAGGAAGGCTACATCACGATCGAGCACAACGGTCGCAAAGATACCCTGCCTTATCCGAAGCAGCCCGGCTCGTTCTACCACCTCAGCAAGGTTCACGATTCGCACAATATCCATTTTGCCTGCCGGATTTGGGGTCTGCGTGCGACTGACCTGAACCAGGGGGTGGTCTACGGTGTGCTGACCGACGAAACGGGCATGGACGAAATGCTGATCAACCGCCTCGACTATGACGGCGTATTTGGAACGGCACTGAACCGCTTCTGCATTCAGGCGGCGATCGGACATCCGCTCACGGTCTACGGCAAGGGCGGACAGACACGCGGCTTCCTGGATATTCGCGATACCGTGCGCTGTATTGAATTGGCGGTGAACAATCCTGCCGATCGCGGTGAGTTTCGCGTGTTCAACCAGTTCACAGAACTCTTTAGCGTTGGCGATCTGGCAAACATGGTGCAAAAGGCCGGAACCTCAGTGGGCTTGAAGGTCGAAATCAACCACCTGGAAAACCCCAGAGTCGAAAAAGAAGAACACTACTTCAACGCCAAAAATACCAACCTGCTGGATCTGGGCTTGCAGCCGCACTTCCTTTCCGATTCGTTGCTCGATTCACTGCTTAACTTCAGCATCAAGTACAAGCAGCGTGTAGACGAAAATCAAATCCTGCCCAAGGTGAAGTGGAAAGGCTAACCGCATGGGTTTGCGAGTTTGGGTACTGCTGCTGTTTGCGGTACTGCCCGGTGTATTCTTTGCTGGTATAAGTGCCTATTGGCTGTTTCCCGACTGGGCACAGCTTCAGGTAAGCCAAAAACGCTATGCCGAACTTGCAAATCGCCCTGCTGTGACTGCAACAGATCTCATGATTGCCGAGGCCGCCGAAAACCGACACCGCATCAACTGCTTTGCTGAGGGCGTTGGAGTGTTGTTAGGCAGTACAATTTTGGCGATCGGCATTCACGGAATTTGTACCTTGCCCGATCGATCGCGATAAATTTCTGTTCCCTGAGTCCTGTCTTCACATCATCACCCTATGAAGATCGCCCTCTTCACCGAAACGTTTCTACCCAAAGTTGACGGCATTGTGACGCGCCTCAGCCACACGGTTGACCACCTGCAACGGATGGGCGATCGGGTGCTGGTGTTTTCCCCCGAAGGCGGGCTCTCTGAATATCGGGGCGCCAGGATCTGCGGTGTTCCGGGCTTCCCTCTCCCCCTTTACCCCGAATTGAAGCTGGCTCTGCCCCGTCCCTCGATTCGGCAGGCGTTAGAAGACTTTCAGCCTGATCTGATTCACATTGTTAATCCCGCAGTGCTGGGACTGGGTGGCTTGTACTATGCCAAATCGCTGGAAGTACCGCTTGTTGCTTCCTACCACACCCACCTACCAAAATATCTGGAGCATTACGGGCTGGGAATGCTGGAAGGGTTAATGTGGGAGCTGCTGAAAATGGTGCACAACCAGGCACAAATCAACCTCTGCACCTCGACTGCAATGGAAGAAGCCCTCACCAGTCATGACATTGAGCGGGTGGAAGTCTGGCAGCGCGGCGTCGATACTGAACTCTTTCGCCCAGATCTTGCTAGCCAGGAAATGCGATCGCACCTCTCACAAGGAAACCCGGACGCGCCTTTGCTGCTCTATGTGGGGCGACTGTCGGCGGAGAAAGAAATCGATCGCATTAAACCCATTCTGGAAGCAATTCCCAACGCAAGACTGGCTCTGGTGGGCGACGGCCCTTATCGGCAGGATTTAGAGCGAATTTTTGCCGACACGCCAACTCATTTTGTGGGATATCTCACGGGCGAATCTCTGGGAGCAGCGTTCGCTTCATCGGATGCGTTTATCTTCCCTTCCCGCACTGAGACATTAGGACTGGTTTTACTGGAAGCAATGGCGGCAGGCTGTCCCGTGATTGCAGCAAACGCAGGCGGCATCCCCGATATCGTTACTGACGGGGTAAATGGCTATCTATTTGACCCAACCGATGATCAGGGGGCGATCGTCGCCACGCAACGCCTTCTCGCCAACCGGGAAGAACGGGAACTGCTGCGCCAAAATGCCCGCCAGGAGGCAGAACGCTGGGGTTGGGCGGCCGCGACTAGACAACTTCAGGGCTTTTATCGATCAGTGTTAGCCGCGCATTCGCTTCCCTCAGCAGCGTAGCATGGTATTTTTGGCCGCAGAATTATTTAGCGCAGGCAATCTGGAAACGCTGAAGCTGTTACTGCCTCTTGCCGGATCGCTGCTAGGAGTTTTGCTGACAGGGGCGATCGGTCTAGCAACCTACTCTTGGCAGGAAAATACCAAACGCAAGTCGGAACTGGTAGAGCGGCGACAGAAGCTGTATGAGGATCTGAACAGTGCGCTGTTTGGGCTGATCCTGGCAAAGGCGATCGAGGACCGGCGACGCATTCTGGCAGAAATCGAAAAGGGCTGGCTGTTTGCTTCTGATGAAGTGCTGGCAGCCCTATTTAAGTATATGGAGACCTACGATCGCCACTGGACAACAGCATCAGGAGACATCCAGAAGCTGATTCGCGAAGACGAAACTGTGCGGCGCGATATCGAACAGGGCATGGCAGAGATTTTCCTGGCAATGCGGCGTGATTTGCGCGATACTCGCCTTTCTGATGCGATGGCAAAGAACTATATGCACTTTTATAACTGCGGGATGCTAAGCCAGGAATCTGATGCACTTTGAATCACGACTATCCACCAAACTCTGATTTGCCCAGCGAAGAAGCAAGAGGACATTGATAGCGCGTCACAATCATTGTTGTAGACAACTGCTCATTAAGCGCCCCAGAAATTTTCATCGCTGAATCACGATCTAAATCTATATCAAACTCCAGACTTTGAAGGCTTGCAGAACTCAAAGTCCCCCATAATTGGGGGATTTGGGGGGCTAAAACACCTGAAATCTTCAAGAAACAGTTTGCATCTGATCCTGGCGCATCCTCTGCAGGAAGGTCTTGAGTCGATCGCTTTGGGGGTTGGTCAGCACGGCTCTGGCATCGCCTTCTTCGGCAACTCGTCCCTTATCCAGGAACATGACGCGATGAGCGACTTCGCGGGCGAATTGAATTTCGTGCGTCACGACCACCATTGTCATGCCATTTTCGGCAAGCTGCTGCATTACGGCAAGCACTTCGCCGACCAGTTCTGGGTCGAGAGCAGAAGTTGGTTCGTCAAATAGCATAACGCTGGGTTCCATACAAAGCGATCGGGCGATGGCAACGCGCTGCTTCTGTCCGCCAGAAAGTTCGTCGGGATAGGCGTCTGCTTTCTCCGACAGTCCGACTTCTTCCAGGTAATAGTGCGCCCGCTCCACGCACTCGCGCTTGGGTCGTCCTAAAACTTGCTGCGGAGCCAGCGTCAGGTTGTGAACCACCGACAGGTGCGGAAACAGGTTGAACTGCTGAAACACCATGCCGACCTGCGAGCGAAGCTGCCGAAGCTGGCTACTGCTCAGGTTGGGATGGGAAAGATCCATGCCGTTGATCTCAATTCGTCCGCCGTTAATGGTTTCTAAACGGTTGAGACAGCGTAGCAGTGTACTTTTGCCGCAGCCCGAAGACCCGATCACAGCAAGGACTTCGCCTCGGTTGACATATCCACTAATGCTTTTGAGAACTTGAAGAGCACCAAAGTTTTTTTCAACTTGGTCGAATTGAATTGCGCGGGTAGCTGTCAGGCTATTTGTCATAACAATTACTCAAATGGGTTCACTCAAACCTACGGCAGAAGCAATTTGGACTTTAGACGGAGTAAAGTTTTTTGCTATTAGACCATTTATAGAAGAAGTAACTGATGATTTCGATCTTCTGGAAGGAGGATTTTGAGAGGATTTTGATCAGTTTTTCAGGTAATGATGACGATTTTGTCGTTGCCTGTTTTGGTCTAAAGGGCGATTGAGGATCGGTTGAAACCGTTGCTGTACCTCTACTCTGTATCAAATTAAACAAAACGAATTCTATGAAAATTAAAGGATTGAATCGCTGGCGATCGCTTCTCTCAGGGTTGTGCTGTTTCCTGCTCATTTTAGTTGTAGGAACGGCTCATGCAACTGCGCCACGCTCCTTAACCGTTGCCATTGAACCTGTTTATGCTCCGTTTGAATTCACATCACAATCCGGTGAACTTCAGGGATTTGATGTTGATGTGATTCGGGAAATTGGAAAGGCATCAGGATTTGATGTCGAGTTTCAAAATATTGCCTTTGACGGCATGATTCCGGCTCTACAAGCTAAATCAGTTGATGCCGCGATTGGGGCAATGACGATTACGCAAAAACGGGCGGAATCCGTTGATTTTTCTCGCCCTTACTTTAAGGCAGGTTTGGCAATTGCCGTCAAAGAAGGCACGCAGGATATCACCCGTCTTGAAGATTTAGACGGCAAAAAAGTAGCCGTGCAAATTGGCACAACCGGAGCCGAGGAAATCAAGAAAGTGCCAGGGGCACGGGTCAGCACGTTTAATGGCTCTGCTCTGGCTCTACAAGAGTTGAGTAATGGCAACGTGGATGCGGTGGTAGCGGATGCGCCGATTATGCTCTTTGCTCTGAATACAGGGAATATCAATGGACTAAAACTGACGGGCGATTTGCTCAGTGAGGAGTTTTACGGTATTCCCACACCGAAAGGATCAGAAAACCTTCAGCTCATTAACCAGGGATTAGGCAAAATTCTTCAGAACGGAGCCTATGAGCGAGTCTATCGCAAATGGTTTAACACCGCGCCGCCCCAATTGCCGCAAGTAGCTCCTGTTCTTGCCGCCGCGCAGCAGGCAGGTTCCCAGCAGCAGGGTGGGTCACAGCAGCAGACCACCCGATCGATCGGTTGGCTCGGGACAATCCTGAATGCGATGCCGACGCTGCTGGCAGGTGCGGTGGTGACGGTTGCGCTGGCTGCTATTTCAGTGGTTGTAGGGCTAGGGTTGGGGTCGCTGATTGCGATCGCTCGTCTCTCGAAGGTGAAGCCGATTCGCTGGCTCGCCAGAGCATATATCGATTTCTTCCGGGGCACACCGTTGCTGGTGCAGCTTTTTATGGTGTATTTTGGCATCCCGGCAGTGCTTCAGGGCTTGGGCCTTCAGTTTTCGTTCGATCGATTCCTGGCGGCGGTCGTAGCCCTAAGTCTCAACGCGGCAGCTTATATGGCTGAAATTGTGCGCGGTGGCATTCAGTCGATCGAGGTGGGTCAAACCGAGGCGGCTCAATCGCTGGGGCTAAACTCAACTCAAACCATGCGCCACATTATCTTCCCGCAGGCGCTGCGGCGGATGCTGCCTCCACTGGGCAACGAATTTATTACCTTGCTCAAGGACACCAGCTTAGTCGCCGTAATTGGTTTCGAGGAACTGTTCCGGGAAGGACAGCTCATCGTAGCGACCACCTATCGTCCGTTTGAGATTTATGCTGCAGTTGCGCTGATTTATCTGCTGCTGACGCTGCTGTCGTCGCAAGCGTTCAGCTATATCGAGCGAGCAATGAATCCCGTTGCCCGTAGACGTGCCCAGCGCGAGAGAACCGATCGAGTTCCGGCTGGGGCGGTGCGTCAGCGTTAGGGGTGGTTTAAGAAAGGGTGGGGAAGGAGTGGATGAGCGTGAGAAGTGCTGGGAACTCCCCCTACCCTCCCTTAAAAAAGGAAACCGAATTGATGCAGGCATTCCCGTGGCAACAGAACGTTCTAACGTCTCAAAGTTCCCTGGTGGAAGGGGGGATTTAGGGGGAGCTCAAGCCTTTAAACTCCAACTGAAAGCCTGCTTAAACAGCCTTCTAGATACACGGCTTTCAAAGTCACCTTGTCACCTTATCCTGCTTTTTATCTCCATGATCTAAGGTGAAGATAATTTTCTATCAGGCATTGCCATGATCGATTTGTATTACTGGCCCACTCCCAACGGTCACAAAATCACTATCTTTTTAGAAGAAGCAGGATTGGAGTATCGCATTATTCCAATTAATATTGGTGCGGGCGATCAGTTTCAGCCAGACTTTCTCAAAATTGCGCCCAATAACCGAATGCCTGCGATCGTGGATCACGCTCCTGTAGACGGCGGTGAACCGATTTCTTTATTTGAGTCCGGGGCAATTTTGCTGTATCTCGCAGAGAAAACCGGACAGTTTATTCCGGCAGAGCTGCGCGGACGAAAGGCAGTTTTAGAATGGCTATTCTGGCAAATGGGCGGATTGGGCCCAATGGCAGGTCAAAACCATCACTTTGTACAGTATGCCCCGGAAAAGTTGCCCTACGCGATCGATCGTTATGTGAAAGAAACGCATCGGCTGTATGGGGTTCTCGATCGTCAGTTGGCGCAGCACGAATTTGTGGCGGGGGCTTACTCGATCGCCGATATGGCTTGCTATCCGTGGATTGTGCCCCACGAGCGACAGCAGCAAAACCTGGAAGAGTTCCCCAACGTGCAGCGATGGTTTAACGCAATTCGCGATCGAGCGGCGGTGGTGCGTGCCTACGAAAAAGGGCAACCCTTCAGCAATCCGAGCGCAATGACCGAAGAAAGCAAAAAGATTTTGTTTGGTCAGACCGCAAAATCTGGGCAATCGGAGCAGTAATGCTTCCAAAGATCACAGCATTTCCAGAGCCACTGGACGAGACGGCGGCGGAAAGAGGGCATCGAGTTCGTGCAAATCTGCGGCAGATAGCCTCAGGTCAAGTGCGGCTCGATTTTGCTCAACGTGGGCGAGATCGCTGGCTTTGGGAATGACGATCACATTATCCTGGTGCAGTAGCCACGCGATTGCCACTTGAGCAGACGTAACGCCTAACCGTTCCGCAATTGCCGCAAGCTGTCGGTTTTTCAGCAAGCGACCCTGCTCAACAGGCGAATATGCCATGATCGGAACGCCGTGCTGCTGACACCAGGGCAACAGATCCCATTCAATGCCGCGTCGCATCAGGTTGTACAGCACTTGATTGGTGGCAATCGATTCTCCACCCGGCAGCGATCGAGCTTCTTGCATATCAGACAGATCAAAATTGCTCACGCCGTAATCTCGGATTTTTCCGGCTTGCTGAAGCGTCTGCAATGCGGCCAGGGTTTCAAACAAGGGAACTGAACCGCGCCAGTGGAGTAAGTAAAGGTCTAAATAATCAGTTTTGAGACGGCGCAAACTGCGTTCACAGGCAGCGATCGTTCCTTGACGGCTGGCGTTGTGCGGGTAGACTTTGCTCACTAGAAAAACCTGCTCCCGACGACCCGCGTTAGCTTTGCTCCACGACGTGAACGCTTCTGCAATCACTTCCTCTGCGCTACCTTCGCCATACATTTCAGCCGTATCAATCAGCGTAATTCCCAGCTCTATGCCGTGCTTCAGGGCATTTATTTCGGTTTGGCGATCGCGCGATCGCTCTCCCATCTGCCAGGTTCCCATGCCTAAAACGGGAATCGATTGACCTGAAGGCAAAGCAATAGCTTTCATGATTTCTCTCCGATTGGTGGATTGCTTGCTGAATCGCTGAACTTTTAGAAGAAAGGTAGAACAAAGGAAAGGGTTAAGACGTATCGATCGGTCTTGAGTGATTCTAGGAACGATAAATGTTTGGATAAATCATTTGATCGCACTTGAGACAGTAAAATCGCGATCGAAATTCTGAGTCCTTCTAGAGAAGTTTTTTTCTGCCTATTCCCTAACTATGGATAGAGGTATTGTTTTACTACTAGCCTTTAGTTTATAGGAACACCGAATAAACCAAGCCAGGTTATATTCATGTTTTAGCCTCTGCCTGTAGGTGGGGGCTAAATTTTTATGGAAAAAGCAATTGTTATAAAAACAATCATTATAAAAAATCAACCACAATATTAATTGTTTCTAAGTTATTGAGCTCGCGACATTGCATACATTGGCATTGTGTTGAGCCTATGGTATTGTGTTAAGCCTAAAAAATTATCTACTTTTATCTGGAGCACAAAAATATAAACAAAATAAAGGAACAATTCAAAGCAAAAGCCCCTGCAGTTGCAGAGGCTCCAGTTATATTATTGCTGAACTATTATTTATCTAAGCTGTTACTGAATGTGGCTGAAGTAGACTGCTAACCCTTGACATCTGCAGGATATGCTGCGTAATTGTTACGCATGATGTTCTGGTTCGTTTTTATTCAGTCCGATTCAGCATTTGAGTGGTAAAGCTCAATTTCGCTTAGTAAGCACCACGACG
Source organism: Cyanobacteria bacterium FACHB-502 (assembly GCA_014695325.1). Classification (GTDB taxonomy): domain Bacteria; phylum Cyanobacteriota; class Cyanobacteriia; order Elainellales; family Elainellaceae; genus Leptolyngbya_A. The sequence continues at coordinate 297,973 of JACJNZ010000055.1, forward strand.
AGCGATCGAGTAGTAGATGAACAGAGCAATAATCGCGCCGATGATTGCAACAATGACACCAGGGATGCTCAAACCTGCTGCGGTAAGGGAAAGCGATCCAGTCGTGAGCAGATTGTAGACGCTGCCGCCAACAAAAGCACCAATAATTCCCAAAATCATGGTTCCCAGAATGCCGCCGCCCTGATGACCGGGATAAATTGCTTTAGCCAGTGCGCCAGCGATCAAACCTAATACGATCCAAGCCAGAATATTCATCTTGATTCTCCTTGTGAAAACGAGTAATGAAAGATTGAACTTTTGCGTTTCATTACACATAAATTTAACAGCTACCGAGTGCTGTCTGAACTATCGGAAGAAATAAAACCCTTCCCACAAGAGGGATAGTTGCAGTGAGTCCGTTCTCTATCAAAACACTGAGTAATAACGGGGTGGGAAAGGCTGCTCTATTCACAAAGAAGGATGGAAATCCAGACGAGACACAAAATTCGGTTTGTGCAGGGGAAAAGACGAATTCAGGGGAATGGCAGTTTACCGAATCAGCATCGCATGATCATTCTGCTTAGCATGACCATTTTGCCTGGCATCATAATTTTGCCTGGCGTTACAATCCTGCCCATTGAATCAGCAACGCCAGACCGATCGCCACAACTGCGCCAATGAGCGTATTGAGAATGTTCACCAGTTCATTGGTGAGCCAGTCAAATTTAGTTTGCAGCGTTGCGCCGATCACGCTTTCTAGATTAGTTGCAATCAGGGCAGCAACCAAGCAGATCGGGATGCCAATCAGCGGAATCAGCGATAAGCCCCAACCGACTGTTGCGATCGCAGCAGCACCCAGAATTCCGGCGATCGTTCCTTCCAAGCTGACGGCTCCTTCGGTTCCACGAGCAACGGGCTGAAAGGTGGTAATGAGAAAGGTGCGCTTCCCATAAGCCTTACCGACTTCACTGGCGCAGGTGTCTGACAGTTTGGTACTCATGCTGGCAACGTAGCCCAAATACAGCAGCAGCACGGTATTTCTAACCCACAAATCGCTGTGATCGGCATAAAAGGTTGTCATCGCGTAAGTTCCTAGTGCGCAGAGGGTTGCCACCAGAGCCGATCCCCAAACGTTTTCGGGTCCTCTTGCGCCCGATCGCTTTTCGGCAATTCCGGCGGCTTCTTTTTCTGCCATGCCAATACGTGTGACGGCTGACCCCACCAGGAAGTAAAACAGCATTAGCCCATAGCCGCGCCAGCCTAGCGTGCCCCATAGCGCAACCCCCAGCACCCAAGCATGAACGTATCCCGCAGGCGTGAGCAATTTTTTGGGCAGCAGCCATGCCACACCGAGCAGCAGCGTGTTGATCAGGATTGCGACCAGCCAGGGCATTAGCGTATTGAGCAGAACAGGGGAAATTGCCATGAGTTGTTTCCTTGAGTGCTTCTTTTGGTCGATCGCCTAACGGGTTATCAAACTCATTTTGGCTACAGAATGACCTGATGAATAAGCTTAGAATAATTTTTTGAGTGAGTTTTCTGTTCTAAAGAAATGTAAGACAGCGTGTGCTCTTTAGAACAGCAGAGTCAAGAACAGCAGAGTAAGCAATCTGATTGCCTGAATTCCCCACCCTTTTAATCAGGAGTTAACCCGATGGATTCTGTCTTATTTCACTTGGCATTCCCTGTCGGTAATCTTGCCCAAACGAAAGCGTTTTATGTCAGGGGTCTGGGCTGCACTGCCGGACGCGAGAATGCTCAATCGATCATTTTGAACCTTTATGGACATCAGCTTGTTGCTCATCTCACTGAAGAACCACTGACTCCGCAGAAGGGTATTTATCCACGACACTTTGGCTTGGTCTTCATGCAGGAGTCTGACTGGGAAGCCTTGCTAGAGCGGTCACAGCAGCAGGGGCTAATGTTTTATCAGCAGCCAAAGCACCGTTTTCGAGATTCGCTCCTAGAGCATCGCACTTTCTTTTTGCAAGATCCCTTTCATAATCTGATGGAATTTAAGTATTATGTTCATCCTTCTGCGATTTTTGGTGAGGCGCAGTTGGCTCGAATCGGCGATCGATGATGACGCGCTCTTTGAACAGCAGCCTAGAGCAGGTTGCCTGGTAAACTACTTGGCAAGCTACTTGGCGATCTGCGGATAAGTAAAAAGACATCATTTAATCAAAAACAATGAAATTGCCATCTGCAAGGGCGATCGTCTTGATCGTCATCAGAACTGGTATTATCAGTCTGCATTCATTCGCTGTATTGATTTGGGGTGATGCTGGACTGCAAATCTGCAAGAGATCCTGAAACGCCAGCTTCTGCCAGTGATGCCTCTGTTCCATGAAACTGCAAATAACGGAACTGCGAAAAACGGTTCGCTTTTATTTAGAAGACATTGAAACTGCGATCGGTAAAGCAATTAATTTGACGATCGTGGGGCTAGTGCTGTTGTCTTCCGCCTGCTTTGTGGCAGAAACCTATCCAATTCCCCAACCGGTGCGGCTAAAGCTGAATTTCCTTAACACGGCGATCCTGATTCTGTTTACGATCGAGTATCTGTTGCGCCTCTGGAGTGCCGAGCATCGCGTTCGCTTTTTCTTCAGTCTTGCGTCTTTGATTGATTTAGTCGCGATTCTACCGTTTTTGTTTACGGCGATCGATATTCGATTCATCCGCATTTCTCGCTGGTTTCGGATTTTACGCCTCCTGCGGTTTGTTGAGGGGAAGACAATTTTTGGTTATGTGAGCCGCGAAGACAGCGTGATTTTTGCTCGAATTTTGCTCACGCTATTCACAATTATTTTTATCTTTTCTGGCTTGATTTACCAGGTTGAACATCCGCTCAATCCCGATCGCTTTACGACCTTTTTAGATGCAGTGTATTTTTCGGTAGCAACGATGACAACCGTGGGATTTGGTGACATCACGCCGATTTCTCAGACGGGAAGATTGCTGACGGTGCTGATGATCCTGACCGGCATCGCGCTGATTCCCTGGCAGTTAGGCGATTTGATCAAACAGTTGATTAAAACGTCTAATCAGGTTGAAACAATTTGTGCAGCGTGTGGTTTAGAGAGCCACGATCGCGATGCGAAATTCTGCAAAAATTGCGGTCATTCGCTAATGCAGGTGAAATCTTCTCAAGCTCACTTTTAACGAGATGCCATTCCTTAAACGCTAGCTAGGCGATCGTCTCCTATGGGATTTGCTCTCCTTCTCAGCCTGCTCCTGCTGCTCTCCTGTTGGGGGCGAGGAACCCTGGACCTGGATCCCGACTCTTGCTTCTAAGGGGAGAAGGAGTCGGGTTCTGCGAATAAAGGACAAACTGCAAATTGATGTCCGTCTATTGAATCATTTCTAAATCAATTAAGGAAGGTTTCCTGCAAAGACGATCTCTGCCCAGGGTGCGGTTATCCCTTGAATCTCTATTTGTTAACTTCAGCACAGATTGACAGGGCGTTTTTATTTCCGTCTTTCTGTAATTTTTTTGTAAATGAATCAGGAGATGATTTATGACTTTTACCGCCGACCAGCAAACGAATGAAGCATTACAAATGTTCCAGGGTTTTGATGCTGATACTCAACTCGCGCTGTTGTGGTATGGCTACCTTGACCTGAAAGATCAGCTCACCCCGACAAACGACCCGGCTCAGCACGCGATTTCTCGATCGCTGGTGGATCAAATTCAGGCTCTCTCTCCCGAAGAGCAGCTCGAAGCCCAGCGCAATATTATTGCTTGCGCCGATACGGATGTCAGCCATGCTTACAGTGCGCTCAGCTCCAGCGCAAAACTTAGCTTCTGGCTCCAGCTTGCTCAGGCAATGGATGAGGGTTCTGTGATTCAAGTTCCTTCGGATTATCAGCTTCCTTCTGAAACCGATCGCTTTAGTGAATCGATCAAGAGCCTCGACTTTGAGCAGCGCATTAACTTTTCCCGCAGTGCAGTGGTGGCAATGGGCGCGCAGCCGATCGATAGATAATGTAGAAAGAATATAGTGCGAGAGGATGTAGCGCGTTTTTGATTAAAGGGGGAAATTCCTGATACCGACGAAAGCCGGAATTGGGTTTCCCCCGATTTTTAGTTCAGATTTACTCTTCAAATACATCCCTATCCTGCGGCTGATGCACCTTTCCTGCCCGCTTCAGTAGCTCATCAGCGCGATCGGGATGCTCAAAAATTAAGTCCAGCAGGTCATATTCATGCAGTCCGGCTTTGTGGGCGTAGTAGCGCACCTGAGACATAATGCGCGGCTCGGACTGGCGTAGATACATACTAAGGCAAGCCAACGCCTGTGCAGAAAGACTGCGTCCTAAAAAATAGGCGAGAGCAGTCAGGAGCTTGAGTTCGTATTCCGGTGGCGGGTTTAGCGTGAGAGGCTGGGAGTTGGGCTGAGAGTTGGGCTGAGTCATAGGTGAATTGCGTCAATTTGAATCAATCTTGCTTTTAATCATCCTGCGATAAGTTTGGCTTTGAGCAAAGCGATCGAATTTCTTCTTGCAGTGCCTAAATTTATTCATGCAAAGATTCATGCAAAGATTCGATCGATGTTGACCTAGCAATCTCGCCGCTATTGCTTTCGGCATTTTTACACTCTGTTCTGTGCGCTCAGCAGGACGTTGATAACAGAACGTTGATCGATCGCTTGATGCATATGATGAGTGGAAGAAATGGCATTTTGTGGGTTTACAGGATGCTGGCTCATGTTAATTCAATAAATTACCCTCGCAATTCACCCTTGTAATTTAAAGTAATCGACGTTGATGAGTCTGGCTTCCTTTGATGAATTAAGCTGTAACCGTTCGATTGTTACAATTTCTCAACCACGGGCAGAGGCTTTTGCGGATTTGAAGCGACACACTAACCCATAGTTACTCTGTGAATGTGTAAGTTGAGTAAAGCAATGCAGACCTTTCACAATTTCATGGACTTGATGCCGCAACACGCGGAAATTGGAGAGCAACAGTCCGATGGCTACCGTCCGGTTCAGCTTACGCTCAACAATACAATCATTCACTGTCAATACTATGCTGCAAAAACAGATGCCGCAAAAACAGACAGTGCCGACGAAGCGGTAGAAAAAACAACTCAGGGAGTAATTTGGGTTGGTGGTGTAGGTGGCGGTTGGGACAGTCCGGCACAGCAGCTTTATCCGCGACTGGCGCAGATTTTATTGCGATCGGGCATTGATTCTTTGCGGGTGCGCTACCGTCAGCCAACTCAACTCGACCTCTCGGTAATGGATGTGCTGGTGGGAATCCGATTTTTGCAGGATCAGGGCATTGAGGCGATCGCCCTCGTTGGACATTCATTTGGCGGAGCGGTAGTCATTCAGGCGGCGGCGGCGACATTGGCGGTAAAAACGGTTATTGCCCTTGCGCCCCAGTCCTACGGCACGGAAGCGGTTCCCGAACTGGCATCGCGCTGCTCGCTGCTGCTGCTACACGGCACGGCTGATCCAGTGCTGTCTCCTACCTGCTCAAAGCAGATTTATCAGCACGCCCTTGAGCCAAAGCAGCTCATTCTCTACCCGGACGCTGGCCATGGTTTGGATGAGGTTGCGGATGAAGTTGAATCAGTCGTTCAACATTGGCTGATCGAACAGCTTAATCAAAATATCGAGTAGCCACCCTAAACTGCGAACAGCAGCACGAATGAAAATCTATTTTTGAGTCAGACGATGATGGAACTAAGATGGGGCAGCAGCGATCGAGCCAAAGACCTTTTAAAGGGGCAAACCGCTCCTTACGCCAGCGGCTTAATTGGCGCGGAGAGCCTGCGCTTGCTTTTGCGCCGACGGCAGTAGTTTCAGGTGTGCTTGCTTTTGTCGAAGTGCTGTCCCAGTAGCGGCTACTGTTTGCATCTCTGGCATTCAGCGCGTTTTTGATTTATCTCGATCCACAGCACGGAACGAATACTGTTCGCACCCTGACCATTTCTCACTTAATGGCAGCCATGATCGGCTGGGTATTGTTGCTCTGCTTTGGTAGCGGATATCTTGCGGCAGGAATTTCTCTGGTGATGACCATCGTGCTGATGATTGTTCTTGATGTTGTTCATCCGCCTGCCGTTTCGGCTTCCCTCAGCTTTGCTCTTCGTGCCCACAACGAAACGCACCTGATTCTATTTTTTCTGGCGATTGCGGTGACGGCGACACTCGTTTTACTGGAACGAATTACGCTTTGGATTCTGCCAGCATACGATCGTTCTTCCTGAACCCTCAAGATACAACTTCCATTTTGTCCCGGCTTCTAAGCAGAGATGGCAAGTCTATCTTCCTTTTTATCATCGGCGATTCAAATTTATCTTGTTGCCGATGAAACTTTTGTGTTGAAAATGTTTCACACTTTTGCTGTTTCACCATAGAATGATTGACATATCACTTCATTTCTGGTTAATCCAATATGACAGCAGCAACCCGTGGACGATCGAAAGCCGTGAATGTGAATAAACAGTCTGTTGAACAAGCAGGGTCGTATCTTCAAGAATTGCCGGAAAAACCGAAAGAGAATTTGTCGTTGCGTGAGGCAGTCGGTCAATTGCGTGACCAAATTCAGGCGGCTCTGGCAAAAGGCTACAGCTACGATGATTTAGCAAAAATGCTGACTGAGAAAGGAATCGAAATTAGCGCGACCACGCTCAAGAGCTATGTACCCGCAGGTAGGCGGCAGTCCAACAAAGACAAAACTGCTGCTCCCAAAACCCGCACACGCCGCACTCGCAAAACTGATGATGCAGAGATAGATACTTCAGAGGCAGCCGAAGCGGAAACAGAAACTGCTGCACCTGAAGAGACTGAGGAAGCTGAGCGGAAACCGATTCGTCGCCGCACTCGCACTGCAGCTGCCAGTGCAAAAGAAGGTCAGAGCAGCCGTGCAACTGCCAGTAAGCCAGCGACTCGTTCTACGCGGGGTCGGCAAAAGCGCAGCTAAGCCTCACTTTATTTCTTCAATCAGGCCTGAATCATGGCAACGGATCTCTCCCCTGCTGCGATTCCCGACTTTGTTCATGTGCTATCGCAGGCAGCAAAATCCTATCGTGTGTCCGCTCAACCGACTGCAAATCAGCAAGCGGAGCCTTCTGGAGAAACTGCGATCGATCGTCCCCCAGCCGAGGCAGTGGTTCAAGCATTGCTTCAGGCAGAACTTGCTGCAAAACAGCAGCGACTTCAGTATCCGTTCGCGGATTTGGTGGGGGAATGGCGGCTCTGTTTCACCACTGGCGTAAAAAAACGCTCGCCCTCCAAGGGACAAACGAAAGGACAAACACGAGGCGGCACTCGCTTAAAAAAAGGAGTTTACCTGCCGCAGTGGACTCCTGCTCAGATTGGCTTTTTTGCTGCTCCAGAAGCAGTGGCAGCGGGATTTGGGCAGGGCATCATCACGAATCAAATCAGCCTGGGTGCAGTGCGGCTCCGGTTTACAGGTCCAGCAAAGTATCTGGGCAAGAAAAACTTGCTTGCCTTCGATTTCACGCAAGTTGCCATCGATTGTTTTGGAAAAACAGTCTTCCAAATCGGATTTCGCGGCGGGCAAACCAAAGCCGCAGAGTTTGAACAGAGGCCTATTGCCAAGCTGCCGTTCTTTGCCTTTTTCAGCGTAACGCCAGACTGGATCGCAGCGCGAGGACGAGGCGGCGGTTTAGCCCTATGGATTCGCGAAGATTCGAGCAGTAGCCATGATTGATTCAACTGATAATCATCTGCGGCAAATCCTCACGCAGACGCAAACGATCGCCGTTGTAGGGCATTCCGATCGCCCTGATCGTCCCAGCTATCAGATCGCCCATTTTTTACGTCAGGCGGGCTATCGCGTCTACCCGGTGAACCCGGCACTTAATGTGATTGAGAATCAGCCCTGCTATCCCACGCTCAAAGCAGTTCCAGAGGCAATCGATCTGGTGAATGTGTTTCGGCGATCGGAATTTCTGCCAGAGGTGGTGCAGGAGGCAATCGAGATTGGCGCGAAAACAGTTTGGGCACAGTCGGGAATTTCTAACCCTGTCGCGGCTCAGATGGCAGCCGACCACGGACTAACCTGCCTGATGAATGCCTGTATCAAAATTGAATATTTGCGTTTGGGGCTGAGTGGGCGATCGCGTTAGTGTTCCGCTTGATGTTGTAGCCGCTATCGCTCTAGCGCTGAACCGTTGGGCAATACAGTTTTGTCTAAAATGGCATGACTTAAATTAAGGTCAGCGGGAGTGACATGGCTGAGCGATGCCCATTTCAAAATCGTTTTTGTGAATATTGTATCTGTCAAATTGGCACGAATCAGTAAGGCAGCACTGAAATCTGCCTCGGTTAAATCTGCTCTGCTCAAGTTTGCATTCGTTAGGCCTGCACGATCCATCAGGACGTGGCTAAAGTTGACCCGTTCTAAGTGCAATCAATTCAACTTTGTGCTGCTCAGGTTTGCTTAATCAAAATTTGCGTCGTTGAGTACAAGGTCTGCAAGATTAGCACCTGCTAAATCTACTCCGGTAAAATCCCGTTCACCTGCCTGATATCTTTTTTGTAATTCAACAGCGTCCATAGTGAATGCGTTACGACTTCTGGCTCATCCTAATATTTATACTGACTAATGTTTATACTGAACCCCTCCTATCCACTGGTTCAGCTAAAAAACTGATACAGTCAGGAAGATGTTCTTGCAGCTTTGCACGGCTCTGATAGTTTTCTGATTATCGGGCAAGTCAGCGGCGAAGCGCTGTCTATCGGGGCAGGGTATCTATTGGGAGCAGGATGTTGAGCAATGCGAAACAGTTTCCACTTCAGGATAATTAGCTTATGTTTCGTCTGTTCTATTTTCCTTTGCTCATCCTACTGTGCCCCGCCCTTGATCAGCGTTCACTGACACTTCTTTTGTTTCTCCCCAATGATTCCAGCCAATGATTCCAGCAATCAATCTAACTGAATATCCCTATGCTTCGGGTCGGCGAGTCGTGATGGGCTGCAACTATGCGGCAGCAACTAGTCAACCGCTTGCGGCTTTAGCAGGCATGGAAATGTTTTGGGCAGGCGGTAATGCGATCGATGCGGCAATTGCAATGGCGATTGCTCTCACCGTTGTAGAGCCGACTTCTAACGGCATTGGTTCAGATGCGTTTGCGCTGGTGTGGGATGGACAGCTTCACGGGCTGAATGCGTCGGGCAGAAGTTCGCAAAATCTGACGATCGATCGCTTTGAGGGCATGACGCAAGTGCCGGATTTGGGGTGGTTGTCTGTCACCGTGCCGGGAGCGGTTTCTGCCTGGAGAACGCTGTGGGAAAAGTGGGGCAAACTGCCGTTTGAGCAGTTATTCGCGCCTGCAATTCGCTACGCCGAATCGGGTTTTCCTGTGTCCCCGGAAACTGCCCGTGCCTGGAAATGGACCGAGTCGCTGTTTGCCCACGCAACCGAACCGGAATTTCAGTGGTTTAAGCAGATGTTTTTACCCCAAGGACGATCGCCCCGTGCCGGAGAAATTTGGGGCAGTGCGGCACATGCAGAAACGCTGCGCGACATTGCAGCCACCGGGGGCGAAAGCTTTTATCGCGGGAAGCTGGCTGAGCGAATTGCGGCATTTGCTTCCGATACGGGCGGCTTGCTTACGCAGGAGGATTTGTCGCAGCATCGCGCAGATTGGGTGCAGCCTATTTCCACAGATTACCGGGGAATAACGCTGTGGGAAATTCCGCCCAACGGACAGGGAATCGCCGCGCTGATGGCGTTGAATATTCTGGAAGGATTTGATTTATCAAAACAGCCCCGCGACTCGGTAGACAGTTTCCACTGGCAAATCGAATCGATGAAGCTAGCCTTTGCCGATGTGCATCAGCACGTCAGCGACATTGAAACTATGCAGGTGCAGCCGCAGGACTTGCTGGATAAAACCTATGCGGCGCGGCGACGTCAGTTGATCGGCGATCGTGCCCTATTTGCCAGCGCTGATCTGCCTAAGGGTGGCACGGTGTATCTGGCAGCTGCCGATCAGGATTTCATGGTGTCGTTTATTCAGTCGAACTACATGGGCTTTGGCAGCGGCATTCTAGTTCCCGAAACGGGCATCGCGCTGCACAATCGCGGCAGAGGCTTTACCCTTCAGCCCGGACACGCAAATCAGGCTGCCCCCGGGAAGCGTCCGTTTCACACGATCATTCCCGGTTTTCTAACGCAGGGCAATCAGCCGATCGGTCCGATGGGCGTGATGGGGGCGCACATGCAGCCACAGGGACATCTGCAAATGATGGTCAACCTGAGAGACTATGGCATGAATCCGCAGGCTGCCCTCGATGCCCCGCGCTGGCAGTTCACAAACGGCAAAACGGTGTGGCTAGAACAGACCGTAGCCCGATCGATTGCTCTGGGATTAACCGATCGAGGGCATGACATTCGCCTGACCGCAGAAGGCCGAAGTTTCGGCAAAGGACAAATGATTGTGCAGCAAAATGGTGTGCTAATTGCTGCTTCTGAACCCAGAGCAGACGGATTGGCACTAGCGGGATGAAGCGGGCGGGACGGATTGCGGTGATGCCTAGGGAACGGGTTGCGGTGATGCCTGGGGGAATCTTGCTTCGACTGCTTTGAGGCGATCGTCGATGGCTTTTACCTGCTCACCTAGCTCGATCACCAGTGTGGCAAGGCGATCGAACTGGGCAGAATTCGTCTGGGCTTGGGAAGGAGGAGCAATGCGAGGAGCCGATGTCACCGGGGCACGGCTGACGCTCCCGCCTATCTGAGCCTGAAGCTGACTCACCTGAAGCCGCAGGGCAGCCACCTCTGAGGAAAGCTGATTCAGCCGAAAATCCGACAGTCCAAATTGTGCCGGGGCGGGCGATTGCCACAGCAGGGTCAACAGTGCTGCAAGGATACTGATCACCCCAACAAAAGTCCACTTCTTTTGCGGTAATTTCTTTTTCATTGTCCTGGTTCTAAGTCTTGTTCTGTAGAGCAGGCATTGCCCAATAAGAGCCACAGGTGAAAAACTAGAAATTAGAAAAACTAGAGATTAAAAAAACTGAAGATTAGAGTGCAACTATAGCAAGCCTGCACAACCCAGGACATCTCTCTGTTGTAAGGTACTGTTGCAAAGCACTGTTGTAAGGCAATCGAATAAAACACAGCGTTAAATAAAAACACAGCGTTACGGGTAAATTCAGAATTAAGTAACCTGTGCCCAACTGCAAAAAATCTTCAATCGATCGACTGACCATCCCGCCTGCCCAGCTCATACACGCCGCAGCCAATACAGGCCAGAATGCCCACACTGATCGCCCAACTGCGACCTAAGCTCAGCTCCATCAGCCAGTTACAAATTCCGCCTGCGCCCAAAAACGGCACAATACTCAGCAGTGATGCATAAAAGGCATTCTGGGATTCGCGTCCTTTACGGGTGCGCTCGTATTCAGCCGAGGTGTAGAGCGATCGATCGGCAAAGTTCATCCATCGGGTCAACTGCTCCATTACCCATTCGCCCACCGGAAAGAAGCCTAGATAAAGAGCCAGCGACCAGAGCGCAATTCCAGTTAAAAGGACAGTATCGAGACGAATCGGAAATGGCAGCAGATCTGACAGCATGGCTAAATCAATCTTGATAAACAGCAATCAATCCGGCAAATTTCTTTATGAGTTGTAATTATCTTAGCTCGATCGCTGCGATCCCCCGCTCAAAATCTGCTTTAATTTCGCAGTTCGATCTGCGCGACCACCTGACCATGATCCGACTTCCAGACCTCTACAGGATGATCCATTAAACTTTTATCCATCAAATGATCATTCAGCACCGAGACATATTTGACGTGCCCGATGTGCCTGGGATTTTGCAGCATAAACTCCTGACTCACCAAAATATGGTCCAAACTTTCATAGTGGGCATCGTGTATATGCGTGTAATAAAAGTCGCCGCGAGTCTGTCTTGCCTGAATCTCTTTTGCAGAATAAAGCAGCACATCCCACACGGCCTCTTTATACTCATGCTGCCAGTCAGGGTCGGGGGGGTCTCCTGAGATCAGGCGCGATGTCACTGCTCGATCGCCATCATTAATGTCGCCCATCAAAATGACCGGATGCCGAGTTTTTTGCAGGACTTCAACCAGCAGCACCCGCAATGCAATCGCCTCAGCTGCTCGCTGAATTAGGGCACGGGTTTGTCCTTTCACAATTTCGATCGGATCATGCCGATCTTTTCCTTCTGAAATCACAGGACGCTTCGACTTGAGATGCACCACGATGACGGTACAAACCAGGGAATTGGTAATTGCAACCTCAGCCTGAATTACCGGACGCGCGAAGCGATCGAGCGGAATCAGTATGTCTTCTAAATCAAATCTTGCAGCCGCCGGAAAGCGATCGATGACTTCGTATCGAAGGACGGGAAACCGAGAAACCAGTGCAACTCTTGGCTTTTCTCCGTTAGGATCGCCTGTGATCAGCGCTGCACCTTCGTAAGTTGGTATTCCTGTCAGGACTTCTTCTAAGGCCTCCTGATGAAACACCTCTTGAAATCCTACGATGTCTGCCTGCATCCGGTTGAGCTGTGCCGCAATCCATTGCTTTTTCCGCTCATATTCGGCGATGCTATAGCGACGGTTTTCGTAATAAGGAATGTTGGGCAGTAGCAGATTATAGAGATTAAAGGTTCCAACGCGAAAAGAATGACGCATGGGGTGGCTTCAGGCAGGTTCACTAGAGATTACTATAGCGAACAAATAAAGCTCATACCGAATCCACGCACCGGGTCTTATTCGATTTATCTGATTGAGCTTCAGTTCTAATAGGACGACCCCCAGCTACTCGCTAACCGGGGGCACTTCGTTTTTACAATCACTTGTTGTGCGTGAATTATGGCAATTCGATCGCCAGAAGACAATCTCACCAAAGAGAGAAAGATTGTTCAACCTACAGCGAATTAGCATGAAAAAACCATATATCGGTATACGTTCCAAAAGCATTCCAACATTATTTCAAAATCATTGGATAACGATCATTCCTGCTTCTACTTCATCAAACGTAATCTGCCCCTTTGGATAGTTGGTACTTCTTTCAGCATTCTTTAGCATCAAAACGCAGCCAAATTCCCCTCAGCGTGGTTTATTGCATGATTGTGGTTTTGAAAGTGCGTTTCACAAACCCGTTCATTTGCTCATTCGCTGACCAATCCATTGACTAATTCGCTCACTGATTCAAAGGCTGATTCACGGCTGTTTCGCAAACCCTTACTTAAGTAAAGACCTCTATCTAAGGAGCTGGCATGGGCTTTTCCGCTTTATTCTGGATTTTCATTGTTATTTCAACCCTTCAACCCATCATTCAACGCAGAGTTGTGGAGTCCCGTCGGCTAGGCTCGATCCAAACCTTTCAACAGAAGCGGCAGAGCCGTACGATTCTGCTCATTCATCGGCAGGAATCCATCAGTCTGTTGGGAATTCCTCTTTCGCGCTACATCACGATCGAAGACTCTGAGCAAATTTTGCGGGCGATTCGCCTGACCCCGCCTGATGTGCCGATCGATCTGATTCTGCATACGCCTGGAGGACTGGTGCTTGCCACCGAACAGATCGCTAGAGCCTTGATTCGCCACCGGGCAAAAGTCACCGTCTTTATTCCCCACTATGCAATGAGCGGCGGCACGATGCTGGCTCTGGCAGCCGATGAAATTGTGATGGACGAAAACGCAGTGCTGGGTCCGGTCGATCCGCAGCTTGGCAGCATTCCCGCAGCCAGTGTAATCAAGGTCGTTGAAGAAAAGCCGATCAGCGAAATTGATGATCAAACCCTGATCACGGCAGATATTGCGCGTAAAGCGATCACCCAGGTTCAGCGATTTGTTCGCACCCTTCTGGCAGACGAATTTCCTCAGAGAAAGATCGCCCCGGAACAAGTCGAACGAATTATTGATGCCATTACGACGGGCAAAGTTACCCACGATTATCCCATTACGGTCGAAGAAGCAAAAGACATGGGATTACCGATTACCGTTGGGCTGCCCAAAGAAATCTATCAGCTCATGGATCTTTATCCACAGCCGATGACAGGTCGCCCCTCAGTGCAGTATGTTCCTCTGCCGTTCCAACCCCGCCCGATGCCCCTTCCCGAAGGCGCAGGTGCAAGAGCCGATCGCTAACAGGGTCTTGCTTCATAACAGGGTTGCTGATCCAAAAACCCCTAGATTCTTAGAGAGACAGATCCAGGTCGGGCAGCTCTCGCTCTCGGTAGTGTAAACATTCCTGGCATGGACCCATCGGATTCACGGCGCAGCGCATATAGCTCGATCGGGCATTAAACTGACAAGTCAGGTCGCCAATCATGTAGCCGATGCCCTCGACGTAGTGATGGTCGGGGGAAAGTCCCAATTTGGGCAGCCCGCGTGTTGAAACCGATTCCATCGCCAGTTGCAGACGTTCCTGTGCTTGAGCATCTGCCCGACGCAAAATCCAGAGAGAAGCAAGAAATGGTGTTAAACCCACAATAAAAATGAAGAGTGTGACTATCACAGCAGTTTTTAAAGTGGTTGGATAAGTTGATGTAGCTTATTTACAGCTTAATCAGCAAATTGAGTCTGTCAATCCGGCGGATGGATGAAGGAATGGGGAGATAAGGGGAGGGGTCAGGAGTCAGGGAAAAGGATGTTATAGGACTTGGTTTTGGTGGATGCATTCAGCGTAGTAGTGTGCGCTAGCTTTTGGGATACGTCGCTGAGTAGGGTAATCAACGTAGACAATGCCAAAGCGACGATCGTATCCCCACGCCCATTCAAAGTTATCCATTAAGCTCCAAACAAAGTAGCCTTTGAGCGGATAGCCTTCTTGGGTGGCGCGGTGGGCGGCTTTAAGATATTGGCGCAGGTAAAAGATTCGATCGCTGTCCATCACTTCGCCCGACTGCACCTGATCCTCTGCAGCGCAGCCATTCTCGGTAATCAAAATCGGCAGGTTGGGTCGGTTAAGAGTTTCGCTGATGTGACGCACGCCCCAGTAAATGGCGTCGGGAACGATTTGCAGCCAGGGCATATTCATTCGCGGATAACTATGAGGGAAGGGCAAAATTTCAAAGCCGGGAGCCCGATCGATCGCCCGCACATAGCTTCCCGTGTACACATTAAAGCCAAGCTGATCAATGGGCTGATGAATGATTTGCAGATCGCCCGATTGAATCCGAGGCGCATTTTTGCCTAACTGCCGTAGAAACTCAGGGTGATACGCTCCGGTGAGAGCCGGATACAGAATGCCACCATTTTGCCAGCAAAAGGGAAGAGCGGCCTGGGCAGCGGCGATGTGTTCGGGCGTTTCCATTAAGGGAACCGACACGGCAAAATTGTCTACCAGCGACACGCTACAGGGTACAGGGGAAGCTGATCGAATTGCCTGACAAGCCATACCGTGAGCAAGCAGCGCGTGATGGGAAGTTTGCCAGACTTCTTGCTGAGTTTTAACGATCGTTCCCGGTGCATGGGGCGGCACTTGTTTTATGCCATAGCCCAGGTGCGTGAAGCAGGGAATTTCGTTGAGCGTGATCCAATGGGTAATGCGATCGCCCAATCGCTCCACGGTTGCAGACACGTAATCCGCAAAATCTTGGGCAATCTCGCGGCTGCGCCAGGAACCATACAGATCTTCTAACCTTTGGGGGCTGTCCCAGTGAAACAGGGTGGCGTACGGCGTAATACCGTGTTCCAGCAGGCAGTCTACCAGTCGGCGATAAAAATCTACTCCTGCCTCGTTGACGGCTCCCCGTCCGTCCGGCATAACACGACACCAAGAAATGCTGAAGCGATAATGCTTGATTCCCAGCTCTGCCAGCAGCTTGATATCTTCCCGATAGCGATGATAGTGATCGCAGGCAGGTTCTCCGCTGTTGCCATTCAGCACCCGTCCCACGATCGCGCTAAACGTATCCCAGACGCTTGGCTTGCGCCCATCGATCGCTGTGGCTCCCTCAATCTGATAAGCCGCCGTTGCCGCACCCCAAAGAAACTCATTGGGAAATTGATACTTTACGGTCATGCTAAACTGCTCCCGTTTTATAAAAAATATCCCCAGAACGAGGTTCGATCGCCGCGACAGCCGCTAGAGTAGGTCTAGTCATCATTCTCTACTGTCAACTGGGTTACAGCCATGACTTTATACGAACTGGATCTCGATCCCGCAGCAAATGCGGCTGGCGGAGAAGACACTGCCGTTACGCTGAACTATATCGAGGTCATCGAAACGGTGATTGCCAGCTTGCAGCAAGATAACAGCGCGATGGTGAACCATACCGAGGGTGGTGGGTATCTGTGGAAGTTTAAGTATGGCAGCGTTGAAGTCTTTGTGCAGCTTCCCGGCACGTCTGAAGAAGACATTCTCACCGTCTGGTCAACCGTGCTGAAACTGCCTGTCAACAACGAAGCGGGTCTGCTGCGAAGGCTGATGGAAATGAACTGGGGCAATACCTTTGAAGCCCGGTTTGCCATCTCGGAAGATCAGGTTGTAATCTGTGCCCGCCGTACGCTAGCAGAACTGTCTCCTGGTGAGATCTCGCGGAATATTACGATCGTCGCTACCCTGGCTGATGACAACGACGAGGCTCTGCAAGCCGAATTTAACGCTGCCTGAGCGCTTCTAAGCATTCCGTAGGATGGGTCAACGCAGCGTCAGGCATTCTCCCTTAGCCCCTGCCTCCATGCGTTACGGTTTTTCGCCTCCCTATCCTACGAAGCATTACCGAAACTGTCTCACCCCCATTCAGTTTACTTTTTCCGATCGTTCTGGGAATGCTCAACATCGTAGGATAGTCAGTTGAATCTGCTAAAGGAGCCTCTGCGATGCCAAGAACGCCCAACGAATTTGCGGTGCACATTTTGATGGAAGGGGGACATCGCGAAGAAGTGCGGTTTCCCACGATTCAGGACTTCCAGAAGTGGTATAGCGGGGAACTTGTGCCCAAGTCCGGCTCCAGCGATTTTATCAATGTGCCCATCAAAAACATTCAAGGCGAATATATGGTGGTGCGTCCTTCTCGGGTGATTGCGCTGCGCGTCGAGCCTGTCTTCTTTGGAAGTGTTGACCGCGATTTCTAAATTCGTTTTGAGATGGATTGATCTAAAGGTTGATGAGGCGATCGCTCACCCAGTTACTTCGCAAAGGAAACGGCTTTGCATTGCTCCTGTTTTGCCTCGGCTTGCTGCTGAGCCTGCTGCTGGGGCTACGGGTTTTGCCTGCCCAAACGCAGCCTGTTACTCCACCCGTTTCCTCGCCATCCGTTCCGCCGCCCACGAATCCCGTTCAGATTATTCCTTTAAACTCGGTTGAGTCGGCTCCGATCGAGGGTGAAGTCGGGATCGATCGCCAGATCTGGGGAACTGGGGGAATCGCCGCCGATCGCCGGGCACTGCTGCAAGCGATCGACCACTCGCTGACTTATCTCGATACGCCTCAGGCAGAAACGGCTTATGCCAATTATGCGATTTCAGAATTCACTCGCGATCGGGTTCGGCGCAGTCTGATTCGATTTCGGCAGTTGGTTCGCACAGTGCGATCGCCCGAAGCATTGCAGGCAGCCGTCCGGCGCGAGTTTGATCTGTATCAGTCGATCGGCTCAGACGGTCAGGGTTTAGTTAAATTCACGGGATATTTTGAGCCTGTGTATGAAGCGAGCCGAGTGCAGACTGCTGAATTTCGCTATCCGCTTTATGCGCTGCCGCCGGATTTAGCTCAGTGGACGCGACCTCATCCTACCCGTCGTCAGCTTGAGGGAATGGATGGACTGCAAGGGAGCCAGGGAAGGCTACGCGGATTGGAGTTGGTTTGGCTGCGCGATCGACTAGAGGCATATCTGGTGCAGATTCAGGGATCGGCTCAGCTTCAGCTTACCGATGAAACGCGAATCAGTATTGGCTATGCGGGA
The DNA here is from genome assembly GCA_014695325.1 of Cyanobacteria bacterium FACHB-502. GTDB lineage: Bacteria > Cyanobacteriota > Cyanobacteriia > Elainellales > Elainellaceae > Leptolyngbya_A. The sequence continues at coordinate 315,820 of JACJNZ010000055.1, forward strand.
CGCACCGATTATCCTTATGTCAGCATTGGGCGCGAACTAATCAACGCAGGTAAGATTCAGCCGGAGAATCTCAGCTTGCCGATCGTGATTCAGTATTTTCGCGACCATCCGACGGAATTAAGCGAATACCTGCCGCGCAACGATCGCTTTATTTTCTTCAAAGAAACGACGGGAACTCCGGCAACGGGCAGTCTTCGCGTACCTGTTACTGCCGATCGATCGATCGCGACGGATAAATCTTTGATGCCGCCCGGTGCGCTGGCTTTGATTCATACCGAGATTCCGCTTGCCAATGCTCAACGGCAAATTGTGCCCCAAACGGTGAGCCGCTATGTGTTGGATCAGGATACGGGCGGAGCAATTCAGGGTGCAGGACGGGTGGATATTTTTATGGGAACGGGACAGCTGGCAGGCGATCGAGCGGGACTGACGCTGGCAGCGGGTCAGCTCTATTACCTTCTTTTGAAGGAATAGAAATCGGAGAGCGATGCCGTCAAAAGCAGTAGTACAAAGATTCCAGGCTATGATCAGGCAAAGGAATTTTTACGAACTCCTGGCTAAGATATCGATGAAGTGAACGCCTGATAACCTCCGATCGAGCGGTGAACTGCATAAAAGGATTCTATGGATGCAGATGCGTTTAAGCTAACCTTGCAAATCGTTCTTGCCGTTATTGCAGGAATCGGGGCGCAGGTTATCGCAGAATATCTCAGAGTTCCTGGCATTGTCTTGCTGCTGCTGTTTGGCATGGTGCTGGGAGCAGACGGGTTTGGGCTGCTGCATCCCAACTGGTTTGGCAACGGGCTGGAAGTCATTGTGTCGCTGTCGGTTGCGCTGATTTTGTTTGAGGGCGGACTGAACCTCAACCTGCGCGAACTGGATAAAGTGTCCGGCAGTCTGCGGAATCTGGTAACGCTAGGCGTGTTGATTACCCTCCTCGGCGGCGGCATGGCGGCTCATTGGCTGAGCGAGTTTCCCTGGACGATCGCCTTTCTTTACGCGGCCTTGGTGGTGGTGACGGGTCCAACGGTAATCAGTCCGCTGCTGAAGCAGGTCAAGGTCGATCGATCGGTTGCTGCACTGCTGGAAGGCGAAGGAGTGCTGATCGATCCAGTGGGGGCAATTTTGGCGGTCGTGGTGCTGGATATTATTCGCAGTGGGGATGCTGATCCGGTGCTGATTTTGAGCGGAATGCTGCTGCGGTTAGGCATTGGGGGTGGCATTGGGGCGATCGGCGGCTGGCTACTGGGACAAATCTTGCGACGGGCGACCCTTCTCTCGGATGATTTGAAAAATCTCGTTGTATTGGCGGGCGTCTGGGGACTTTATGGCTTGGCGCAGTTCATGCGAAGCGAGTCGGGACTGATGACGATGGTGGTGGCTGGGGTTGTCCTGGGTGCGCTTGAATTGCCTGCGGAACGCCTATTGCGGCGATTTAAGGGACAGCTTACGACGCTGGCGATCTCGGTGCTATTTGTGTTGCTGGCAGCGGATTTGTCGATCGCAAGTGTATTTGCGCTGGGCTGGGGTGCGTTGCTAACGGTCGCGGTGCTGATGTTTCTGGTGCGTCCGCTAAATGTTTGGCTCTGCACCTGGAACAGCGACCTGAACTGGCGACAAAAGCTGTTTTTGTGCTGGGTCGCGCCGAGGGGAATTGTCTCTGCTTCGGTGGCTTCGCTGTTTGCGATTCTGTTGACCGAGCGGGGCATCAACGGCGGTGACGCAATTAAAGCCCTGGTGTTTCTGACGATTCTTTCGACCGTATTTTTGCAGGGCTTGTCTGCAGGTTGGGCAGCGCGGCTTTTGGGCATTACCTCGACGCAGGCAACGGGTGCGGTGATTGTGGGCTGCAATGCGCTGAGTGTGCTGATTGCGCGATTGTTTCGCGATCGGGGCGAGTCGGTTGTTTTGATCGACACCGATGCGGATGCCTGTAAACTGGCGCAGCAGGAAGGCTTTCGGGTGTTTTCCAGCAGTGCGCTCGATACCCATGTGCTGGAGCAAGCAGGGCTCGATCGCCTCGGAACTTTCCTGGTCATGACTAACAACAGCGAAGTTAATCTGGTGCTGGCACAGCGAACCGCCGAAGAGTTTGCTCCGCCCCGCGTCCTGGCAGTGTTTCCCAGCGAGGCGCAGTCGATGCTGACCAGCGATATGAGCCGCGTTCAGCAGGCATTTACCGATCAGATCTCGCTCAAAACCTGGAATGGTTACCTGAAAGACAATGCGGTGAAATTAGGCGAAACTACGCTGCGCGAGCCTGAATTGCTGTTTCAGCAAGCACACCTTAAAGCACTGATTCGATCGGGTGATTTGATGCCGCTCCTGGTCGAACGCGACGATCGGCTTCAGGTCCTCCCTGTAGCAGAGGAATGGCAGGCGGGCGATCGGCTGATTTACCTGCTGCACGACCCGCGCCCGCAACTGCTAAAGCAACTTGCCGGGAATAACAACAAGCCGCTCGTAATTGAGAAACTGCCGGAAGTGGAAGAAATTCCCTTTAGCGTGTCACTTTAATAAGGATGAGCTTTTGGGCATGAGGACGGCTGCACCTATGCCAAATTGCTGATCGTCTGCATCGCCATGTCCATGAAAATTGCCTGGGCACTGCGTTCTGGTTCGCCTGCTTTGGGCTGTCGCTGCTTGTAGGAGCCGTCCGGCTGTAGCTCCCAGGCTTGGCGATTATCCGTCAGCAGAATGCCCAGAATTTCTTGCAGATCTTTGGCAAGCTGCGGGTCTTCGATCGGGGTAATCGCTTCTACCCGACGATCGAGGTTGCGAGGCATCCAGTCTGCGCTGCCAATGTAGACTTCTTCCTGGCCGTTATTGTGGAAGTAGAAAATTCGGGAATGCTCCAGGAAACGACCAATAATGCTGATGACGCGGATGTTTTCGCTCACGCCTTCCACACCCGGACGCAAACAGCATACACCCCGAATAATCAGATCGATCTGGACGCCGGATCGCGAGGCTTCGTAAAGGGCAGCAATAATCTGCGGATCAACCAGCGCATTCATTTTGGCGATAATCCTTCCTGGCTGTCCATTCTTGCAGTGGTCAATCTCTCGCCGAATCAGTCCCAGCATTCGATCGCGCAAATTCACCGGAGCCACCAGCAGCCGACGATACGATCGCTGATGCGAATAGCCTGTAAGGTAGTTAAACAAATCCGTCAAATCCGCGCCCAGCTCTTCCCGGCAGCTCAGGAGTCCCAAATCTGTGTAAATTCGGGCAGTGCGGTGGTTGTAGTTGCCTGTGCCGATGTGGACATAGCGACGAATCCGATCGCCTTCCTGCCGCACCACCAGCACCACTTTCGTATGCGTTTTTAGCCCCACCAGACCGTAAACGACGTGAACGCCGGATTCTTCCAGTCGCTTAGCCCATTGGATATTATTCTGTTCGTCAAACCGAGCTTTTAGTTCAACCAGCACGACCACCTGTTTGCCTTTTTCCGCCGCCGTAATCAGAGCATTCACGATCGGAGAATCTCCCGATGTGCGGTAAAGCGTCATTTTGATCGCTAATACCTGCGGATCATTGGCTGCCTGAATAATAAATCGCTGCACCGAACCCGAAAACGAATAATAAGGATGATGCACCAACAAGTCACGGCGCCGAATCACCGAAAAAATATCAGATTCATCGTGGGAACTGCTGTTGCCGGATGATCGCCCATCACCGACCGATCGCAGCCCCGGCAATACTACGGAAATACGAGGCAAATCTTTCAGTTCAGGCACGGGTAGTGACAGCAGGGACATCAAGTCTTTGAGATTCAGCAGTCCTTCCACTTCGTAAACATCGCTGTCCTCCAGCTCCATTTCCTGCATCAGCGTCGATCGAATCGAAGCCGGAATCGTGCTTTGAACTTCTAACCGCACCACTGAACCGCCCAGTCGCCGCTTGCGAAGTTCCTGTTCGATCGCTTCCAGCAGGTCTTCTGCCTCGTCTTCCTCCAGTTCCAGATCGGCATCACGGGTAATCCGAAACAGATGATATTCCTGGATATTCATTCCCGGAAATAGTGCCTCCAGGTTGTGGGCGATCACCTGCTCTAGCGGAACGCCCGTCCAGAGGCTCGGCTTACCATCCTGGTGCTGAAGCTCTGCCGGAAACACCACAAAACGCGGCAGAATTTTGGGCACTTTCACCCTGGCGAAATGCTCTCGATTAGTTTCTGGGTTTTTGACAACCACTGCCAGATTAAGGCTGAGATTAGAAATAAACGGAAACGGATGCCCCGGATCGACGGCAAGTGGAGTCAGTACGGGAAAAATTCGCCGCTCAAAAAAGTCCTGGAGGAAAAGCCGCTGTTCCTGATTGAGGTCGATGTAGTTCAGCAGGTGAATTCCTTTTTCTGCCAGTGCTGGACGCAAGACCTGCTCAAAGTGGCGATGCTGCTCCATCACCATAGGGCGCAAAACCTGAGCGATCGCCTCAAGCTGCTGCTGTGGGGTGCGTCCATCTGGGCTGAGCGAGCTAACCTGTGCCTCGACCTGCTGTTTTAGCCCGGCAACGCGCACCATGAAAAATTCGTCCAGGTTTGCGCTAAAAATCCCTGAGAATTTGAGCCGCTCCAGCAGCAGCGTGCGCTGATCAAACGCCTCCTGCAGGACACGACGATTAAACTCAAGCCAGCTTAACTCTCGATTGAAATAGAGCTGGGCTTGGTTCAGGTTGACTTCGGTGGGAGTTTCTTTCGCTTTCGGCATAGCATTCTGGGCACTAAGTACTGCTCATCCTCTCAAAAATTACCCATGAAGAAAAGTATTCTGCACAACGCCCGATCGCAGTAAGTACCTCAGGATGGACTTTGCCAATCAGCAATCCTACTCAAGCAACTTAAGCAAAACGAGGAACACGACCACGAAGCAATTTTGGGGCATCGAGCTGACTGAACTGCCCGGAAGAACTGCATCATTCAGGCAATTTGCTTGCAACCTATCCTTCTTGCTTTTCGTCCTGCTTAAAGGAATGGTTAACCTCTGTGTTCTTGCTCGATCGCAATAAAATCCGTTTCGGTTATGGCTTGTTTGGGTCTGGCTACTCCGATCGCATCTCAACCGATCACAAAGCCTTCGTAAAGCTGCCTCGGTAATAATAGGTATCTTTCGAATCTGTGTGGGAGAATTTAAGGAAATCAAGCCCTTTGATGAGGACACCTGTAAGAGGAGATGTGAAAAGGAACATCTATGAGCTGAACTGCCTCCTTAATCAAAAAGGGTGTAATATCAGCGAGGATTGCCTGGGCTGCTTAAATTCGGCAAATTGGTTTGTCGTTCTAATGCGACCGAATCCTAACAAAGACGATTTTGATGAATTTGATGAAAATGGCAATGTCTCAGGTAATTGAACGGAAACCCTCTGAATTTGAAAGCCGCTGAACTTAGCAGCAATTCAATTTAGAAGCGATTTAAAGGCGATTCAATTCAAGTCATTCTCGTTCGATTTACTGTTACTCTTTCCTTTCCCTGTCCTTGGTTCTCTGGTGTAGCTTTAGCGATACAAAGTGGTTCTTTCACGGGAGAAATTATGCAGTTTTTCCTGGTAGCCCGTTTCGCTGTTTGCATATTGTCTGGGAACTCTCGATAAAGCTGTGATTGCGCTGGTCTCTCATGAAGCATATCCTCAAGCCTGTTGGACACTGTTTAGCCACAGTTGTCATTACCTCATCGATGCTCAAGGTCTATCCTGCCTCGGTCGCCGATGCTTCTATTCCCCCTGAAGTTCCGTCGTCTACCGCTAGTGAGGAATCAGTTCAAGATTTGTCTGATCCCTTATCGGATGAATCGTTGGAGCCGTCTGCTTCTGTGGTCAGTCCTTCAGCCCCGGTGACGGTGGAGTCGATCGTCGCGCCTGAAGTGGCGGGTGTCATCGTTCCCACAACCCCGATCGCGCCTGAGCCGTCTCCACAACCTGAGCCTGCTGCGATCGCTCCCGCTCCCTCAACGCCTTCTCCTGCTTCCCCCGCTGAACCGACTTCTTCCTCAACTTTAACAACAGATTCAGCGACGACTCCCCAGTCAAAACCAAGCGGCACTTCAAAACAGGTAGTTGTCAAGCAGCCTGCTGCTCAGCCCCAAACGCTTGGGGCAATGCGCCAACAGCTTGATGAAAAGTTAGCGGCGATCGTGGCGCGAGATCAGGCAAGCCGAGAAGCTCAGCTTCAGCAAAATTTGATGCGAATTGCGCTGAATTATGCCGAAGTCGGAGCCTTTGAGCCAGCCCGCGAGGTTGCCCGCCATCCTGCCCTACCGCTTGAACTACAAACGGCACTGCTTGCCCAGATTGATCAGCTTGCGGCTCAAGTACCAGGTCAGTCAGGCACTCAGTCTTCTCCTGTTGCGGCAGCCCCATCTGCGTCTGCTCAAGCTTCTGGGAGAACGGTTCCCGGTGATGCGATCGCGTCGATGCCTGCCTATACACCCGGCTATGCGCCGATCGGTCGCGCTTTGCCAGAAACCTTTGCAATTCCGCAATGCTCGGCTGCCGATGCGCCTGCTGCTCAAGCCGCTGTTCGCCCTTCCCAGGCTAACGAGAAGAAACCGCTTCCCGGCTTTGGGAATCGAGTTGCTGCAACTCTGGCATCTGCTGTTAAGCGACCTACCGCGCAACCCGTTCGCTCTGCAGATGCGAAGTCATCGGCTGCAAAATCAACTGCCGCAGAAGCGATTGAGCAGAAATCATCGACTGCGAAGCCCATCGCCAAGCAACCGGTTGATAAACCCACCGCTGCTGAATCTGTAACTGCTTCTGAAAAGGCAGCAACTCCGGCTCAGCCTCGATCGCTTGCGGTTCGCCCCGATTTTTCTGCGGATTCACCGTCGGCTGATTTATCTAAAAATCTCAAAAATTCTACTGCTCAGGCTCGAAATCTCGATCGCTTCAACCTTCAGCCTGCATCGCCGATCGAGATCATGGGCTACTGGCTCAGTAAACCGCTAAAAGAAGCTGGAATTCGTCTGCCCTTTGTACCTGTGCACTCTCAACCAGAACCCGAAACCCAGATAGAAGTCCAGATAGAAGCCCAGATGATCGAAACGGGAGATGAAAATTCTGCGGAGTCTGCTGCGGTGCCTTCCTTGCTGTCCTCGACTTCTGAACAGTCGGCTCGATCGCTTGATTTGCTTCAGCCTGCCCTCAGCGTCAGTCCTTACCTGCTCGACCTGAAGCAGTCTTTGGCGGATTTCCAGCTTGTGGAGAAAGATGCAGTTAAGCTTTCCCCACCCGCAGTCAGCGTTACTCCCCCGCCGAAAGCCCAGACCGTCAGCCAAAAAACTGTGACTCCGCAGACGGCTCCGCTGGATTGTTTCTCGCCCCGCGCCGAATCCACTAGTCTCACGGTTTCGCCTGCTCTAGCAAGACAAATGGGATGGGGAAATTTAGTCTTTCCGTTGCCAATTCCAGCCGTGCTGACTTCGGCATTTGGCTGGCGAATTCATCCCATTTCGGGCGATCGTCGCTTTCATGCAGGCGTTGATCTGGGTGCGCCGATGGGAACTCCAGTGGTGGCGGCAATGGCAGGGCGCATCGTGGCAGCAGATTATATGGGCGGCTATGGATTAGCGGTAATTGTCGAAACAGCAGCCGGAAGCTACCGCAACCTCTACGCTCACCTTTCAGGAATTGCCGTTCGTCCTGGAGCGATCGTTCAGCAGGGCAGCGTCGTGGGCTGGGTCGGCAGTACAGGTAACTCTACTGGACCGCACCTGCATTTTGAAACTCATATTCCAACCGAGAACGGCTGGACGGCGATCGATCCGCTTTCTGCTACGGCAAAGACGATCGCGAGCCGGGAACTGGGGCAGGGGGGAGGCGAGTGATGAGGTAAGGTAGGCCGATGAGTGGATGGGTAGGTGGAGCTTCTCAAGGAATGGGGTTTTGAAGGCAATAGCGTTTTATTTCTCTTTTGCCTTGGTCACTTACCCCCGACCTGAGTTAGCACAGATTTAACATGGACAAACCAAGGGCATCTTTATCCACCCGCTTACCCCTCCACCCCTTCCCTGATCTACCCGTGATCTACCCATCAATCCACACTCTTCTCCCGATTGACAGAGTGCTTCTTTATACACTTAGTTAAGATTGAATGAGACAGATGAATTATCTCCGGTTACGGGGGTGCGCTACCGCGTTTGAGTATATAAGCCCTTAACTCATTGTGCGGAGCAACTGTATATGAGCAGTGTTTGTTCAAGTCGTGTTCGTTCTAGTCATGGTATCCTCACTGCCGTTCTAGTGGCAAGTACTGTTTTTTCTGCCATGACTTTGCCCCTGGTGATGCAGCAGCCAATTCCGGTGCTGATGGATTTTCCGCCTCAGTGGAGTGAGACCCCGCCTTCGCGAATGGATCGCGAAACGAGAAACAGTATTATTCGCTATTTGGGGATTGCGATCGTTTCTAGCGTAGGAAGCGGTCTGGGTGCAGTCGAACTGTTGAGGCGGAAATATCGGGCAAAGCAGCGGCTCCAACAGGCAGGATCGGGATTGCAAGAAGGAATTGTTTTACCGGATCGCGCTCTGGAGCCTGCATATGTGCCGTTCATGCCTGTTGCTGAACCCAATTCCTTTTTTGCAGAACCTGCTCAATCGAGTGTTAGCTCTGTCGCCTCTGAAGAACTGCTTGTTTCGCAGAGTGCTGCTTCAGAGTCTCCGATCGAACCCTCGGGTTTTATTGCTGAAAGCTAAACCGTGGAGAGCTAAGTTCCGCAGCTGCCAAATCTGCATTACGTGTTCGCTTGGTTGTGAGTCGCTCGATCGCATTTAAGCTATCGATTCGCTTCAATTTGTCATGCTTTAATCTACCACTGCTGTCACTGCTGTCACTGCTGCCATTTGAGCGCAGGCAAAAGGAGAGCGGGCACTGTCTCTGCGTTTGGAGATAACCTTGCGCCTGGTCTTCATGCGCTGGCAATGTGCTTTATCCATTAGAGTTGTCGGGAAATAAGAACAGAGCTAGCCAATGCGACCTTTCAAGTTCTTCCTATGCCGCAGTCAGGTAGAAGTTCCATAATCCTGCTGCGGTTAGCATAAGGTGATCATCAAACTCCGCTTTTCGATTGCGATAGATAGCGCTCACCGCATTGTAACGCTTGACTCCAGCAAACGCATTTTCACAGACCACTCGCGATTGACTTAAGGCTCGATTCTCCTCCTTTTGCTGCGGACTCAACTCTCCTCGTTTCGGTTTGCGATG
>JACJNZ010000056.1 GCA_014695325.1 Cyanobacteria bacterium FACHB-502
TCGGTGTAGAGTAGTGTTGTCGCTGATGCAAAACTCACGAAACAATTGCAGTAACGCGGATTTCAATCCGCATCGTTGGCAGCCCAAGCGCCGCGACTCCTACCTGTGTCCAAGTTGGGGCATGGTTGGGCATGTAATGGCGATATAGCCTGACCATCACCTCATTAACTTCTGGGGTAACCCACCAACATGGTAAGAATTGACATGGACAACATGCTCCCAGCCCGCCCCGGCAGTTGCCAAGGTTCGCTCTATGTTCCGAAACGCTTGAGCGATCTCGTCCGCGAGCGATTCGGGAATTTGCAGATTGTCATCCCAGCCACCTTGACCGGATATCTCCACGTGATCGCCAATTTTTACGGCTTGCGAGTAATGCAAGTTATTCAGCATGTATTCCCCATAACCGGGGGTAACAAAAAACTTGGGCTTATTCATGGTGTTCCTCATGTAATGCGTTTGACTCTATCTCGCGTTGCTGAAACGAGTTTGTTTCGGCATCATCCGATTTAGACCCTAATGTTCAGAATTCACTTGCTGTGTGATCACAATGATTTCTGCAAACACTAAGACAACTAATAGTCTCGAAAACGCTCTTAAAATGGCTTCCATGGTCCAGTCCTGACTTTGAACATTCCAGGTCATCCAAGGCTTGGTTACCCAAGCGCGATCGCGGCTTTTAAGGCAGATTGGGCGTTAGCGATCGCCAGATTACGAGCTTGATTCCCCAACCCTTAGATACGCCCATGCAACTTGTGGCTTAAGGCAGTACCAGCACCTCGTGGATTGCTGTCGCTGCATTTCCGCCTGTTTGGGTTCCACCACCAAACACAAAGATTCGGTTGCCAATTGCTGATGCTCCCAATCCATGTCGTGGAGTTGGCAAGGGCGGCAATGCCTCCCACACGTCGGTTTCCGGGTCGTATACCCAACTTTCGGCAAAAACTTTTTGCTCTGGAACCCATTGTTCGCCGCCAAACACGTAAAGCTTGCCGTTGAGTGCGGTTGCAGCTAGACCTCCTTGGGCTTGAGGCATCGGCGATCGCGTCTCCCAACGGTCAAGCTGTGGATCGTAGACCTCAAGATTTGGCACATTCACCTGCTGCGTCGTGCCATCAGCATTCCTAACAAACTGGCGACCCCCAACCACATAGATCTTGCCATCAATCACAGCCGACGCTGCACTATTTCGCGCTGTTGGAGCATCGGCACGTGCTGACCAACGCCTAGTTGTTGGATCAAATACTTCGTTTCGCACACTGTCGATGTGGTCATTGAACAGCCGAGCATCGTCAGTAGCTCGAACACGCCCACCAATCAGGTATATCTTGTCATCGACTACTGCGGATACGCCCTCTGCACGAGCCTCTGGCAGGTCAGTCCCTTCAGTCCAAGTATTAGAGGCAGGATTGTAGATGAACATGGTTGGCTGCGCCCGCCAATCTGGAAAACCACCTGTGAAACCACCCACACCATAGAGCAAGCCATTGACTGCCGACAGCGTAATGTGGTGTCGGGCTTCAGGAAGCGGTCTCAAGACTGTCCATGTATCGTTGACCGGATCATAAGACTCGAAATGCGCTGAGAACCCGGTGTTTGGGCTGAGTAAACCACCGACCACGTAAATTTTGTTGTTCAACACTGCTGGATAAAGTTCTTGCCGAGCGACCGTTGCAGGTGCAGCTTTAGTCCAAGAGGGCAACTGGCTTTGTGCTTGACTGAGCACGGGCGAACCTAACGCTATGAGTGAAAAGACCAACAGCGACAGGAAAATCAAATACCTAAATTTAAATCTATGCAACATAATGCAGTACTCCATCTCAACCGATCGGACGTGGATTTGGCAGGCGAACCAACCCGCTAAAATTCTTGCCAGGATACCAGGGCGTTTGGAGAAGGTTGTCAAAACCGGGAAGGCTTTCCATGTGTTCCACCATCCGGGTACGCATTGAATCATCAGGTAACGAGCCTCTCAATGCACCCATATTCTCAACAACGTGGTCGGGGTTTGTGGTTGCGGGAATCGCGCAGGTTAGAGCCGGGTGAGAAATCACATACTTGAGAAAAAACTGCGCCCAGTTTTCGCAGCCAATCTCGCCGGCAAAATCAGGGAGTGGTTGCCCCTTTACCAATTCAAAAAGACGGGCTTTTTCGAAGGGCATGTTGGCTAGGACTGCTGTTCCTCGTGCCGCCGCCGCAGGAAGAATTCTGTCTTCAACTCCACGCTGACGAATTGAGTAGCGAAGTTGAACAAAGTCCAGATCGCCGTTCTCAATCCACCTCTCAAGCGCAGCAAAATACAACGGATCGTGGTGAGTAACGCCCACGTAGCGAATTCTACCTTCTGCTTTCCATGCCTTTAGTAGGGGTAAAATCGCGTCTACATTCACCAAGCTATGAACCTGCATTACATCAATGCGATCGCGCGACAATCGTGTTAGTGATTGTTCAAACTGACGCTGCGCCTGACTAGGATCGCCCAGATACTCGCCAGTTGCCCAGGTTTTGTCAGCAATAAACAAATCATTGGTCAAGCCAAGTGTTCTAGCAAATTCGCCTACGTTCACTTCCGCCATCCCATAGAGCAACGAGGTATCAACCAATCGCCCGCCTGCATCCCAAAAGCGGCGCATTACTTGCTGAAGATGATCGCGTGGCTGATTAGACAAAGCATCAAAGGTCATAAACGTCCCCAGACCGATCGCAGGCAGTTTCTCCTTTGTGCGCGGGATTTCCTTCGTGATGATCTGCGATGGTTGGGTTGAAGCAGGTTGCGACGGTTGAGTTTGGGTTTGATTCTGTGCCTGTGCCGTCTTAAAAAGAGTTGGGGTTAGGGCAGCGGCGGCTGCACCAAATCCTAGCAATCCAAGTACCGACCGACGAGAAACATTTTGCCTAATTGCTGGACGGGTTGCCTTCATTGTGCGTTTCCTTTGTAATGTGTTGAAGATGAAATATGTCGAATTTGAATTAGGCAAAACCGCCGTTGGCGCGAAGCACTTGAGCATTGACCCATCCCCCGTCCGGGCCTGCTAGAAATGAGACCACACGCGCAATGTCGAGGGGTTCTCCAAGCCGTTCTATTGGAGCAAGCTTGCTGAGCTGCTCAATTTGCTCCTGAGTCTTGCCCTGAAGGAAGAGTTCTGTCGCAATTGGTCCTGGCGCGACCGCATTCACCGTAACGTTGCGACCCCGCAGCTCATTAGCCAACACCCGTACCAGTCCTTCGACTCCCGCTTTAGATGCAATGTAAGCTCCATAGCTTGGAAACGACTTAGCAATCACGCTGCTGGAGAGCGCAATGATGCGTCCGCCATCAGTGATATGCTTTGCCGCTTGAGCCAACACGAGAAACGTACCGCGAAGATTCGTTGCGATAGTGTTGTCGAACAGTTGCACGTCATTGTCAATGATGGGCGACAATGGCATGATCCCGGCACTATGAACGACAACATCGATCGCTCCTAGCGTGGTGATGGTTTGCTCGAAAAGCTGCTCTACCTCGTTCTCTTTGGAGACGTTGGCTTTTACGGCGATCGCATTGCCCCCCGTAGCCTGGATTTCACCGATAGCCTCATCAGCCTGTGCAGCGTTTGCTGAGTAGTTTACAACAACAGAAAATCCATCTGTTGCGAGTCGCTTTGCAATTTCGCGTCCAATTCCGCGAGAGGCTCCAGTCACAATTGCTGTCTTTGCCATGATTGACCCCGTAATGTTCTAGAGTTAGTTGGTTTATGGTGAGTAAAAAACTCGTTCAAGTCTTATAACTGTTGGGGTAGCGGTCGCCCCTTTACCAATTCAAAAAGACGGGCTTTCTCAAAGGGCATGTTGGCTAGGACGGTTGTTCCTCGCGCCGCCGCTGCAGGAAGAATTCTGTCTTCAACTCCACGCTGACGAATTGAGTAGCGAAGTTGAACAAAGTCCAGATCGCCGTTCTCAATCCACCGCTCAAGTGCAGCAAAATACAACGGATCGTGGTGAGTAACGCCCACGTAGCGAATTCTATCTTCTGCTTTCCATGCCTTTAACAAGGGTAGAATTGCATTTACATTCACCAAGCTATGAACCCGCATTACATCAATGCGATCGCTGTTGCTCTGCCAATATCCGTTGCGCCACCAGTCACTAAAGCCACTTTATCTTGAAGTATTATTCTGTTTCTCCTGTTTCAATCAAGCGATCACGGCACGGACTAGTCATCCTCGCTGTTCATTCACAGCAGATCAAACAGAGCGAAGCAACTTCAGCAACTCTTCCGCTGCGGGTTCCGAAGAGGCCGGATTCTGTCCGGTCACGAGCTTCCCGTCCACTTGGACATAGGGAACCCAGTTGGCGGTTTTACTGTAGATGCTACCCCGTTCCTTTAGCCGGTCTTCCAACAAGAAAGGCACGACCGTGGTCAAGCCCACCGCTTCTTCTTCTGCATTCGTGAACCCGGTCACGCGCTTGCCTTTGATTAGATACTCGCCGTCCTTTCCGCGCACATTGACCAACGCAGCCAGCGCGTGACACACTGCACCGACTGGCTTGTCGGCCTTCACGAAGGCTTCGATCAGTGCGATGGATGTCGCGTTGTCGGGTATGTCCCACATCGGACCATGTCCGCCGGGGTAGAAGACTGCGTCGAAATCGTCTGCGGACACGTCGGCTAGCTTTTTCGTGTTGGCAAGTTCAGTCTGCGCTGCAGTGTCTGTGCGGAAGCGCTTCGTTAATTCGGTCTGGAACTCGGGTACTTCGCTTTTCGGATCGAGCGGTGGTAGACCGCCCTTCGGTGAAGCCACCGTAATCGCTGCTCCCGCATCCTTCAGCACGTAATAGGGAGCAGCAAACTCTTCTAGCCAGAAGCCAGTTTTCTTTCCGGTATCGCCAAGTTGGTCATGAGACGTGAGAACAATGAGAATCTTCATAGCAAACCTCTTTTTTAAGAACTCAAACACGGCCTAGTGTGTAACCCTGACTTAACGGGGTGAATCACAGAGTTTTTTCACAAGTTATAGATGCGGCAGGACACTGATTAATTTTCCTGTTGTAGGAAGTCCAGTAACACGGGATTAACCTGATCAGCGTGAGTCCAGTTAATGGCATGCGGTCCGCCAGGAATAACAACCAGTTGACTGTTTTTAATTAGCTTCGGGAGTCTTGCTGCGGTGGACTCAAGTGGCAAAATGCGATCGCTATCGCCATGAATAATTAGAGTCGGTACATTAATGCGGGGCAGATCATCGCGGAAATCAGTCAGCCAGGAGGGTACACAGTCCAAAGTCCCTTTAGCAGAAGCTCCTGCTGCTACATTCCAACTGGCTTGAATCGCTTCATTGCTGATGCGACCCCGCTTTGCGGGCACTGCTTCGCTATCGCCCAGCAACACGTCCACATTGAAGAAGCCCTGGAAGAATGTAGAAAAGTAGGCTGGACGGTCTTCAACAATCGCTTTCATAATGTCATCGAAAACGCTTTGATCAACACCCTCTGGATTGTCGTCTGTCTTTAACAGAAACGGTGGAACGGGAGCCATCAGCACGGCTTTTTGCACCCGCTCTGAGCCGTATTTGCCAAGATAACGTGTGACTTCACCTGTTCCCATTGAGAAGCCGACTAACACAGCATCCTGCAAGTCAAGCTTGGTCATGAGTGTATTCAAATCGGCGGCGAAGGTATCGTAGTCATAACCAAACGAGGGTTGGCTGGAAGCACCGAATCCTCGGCGATCGTAGGTAATTACTCGATATCCTGCATTCAGTAAAACTAAAACCTGCTTCTCCCAGGAATGTCCGTTCAATGGAAATCCATGAATCAGTACAATCGGTTGTCCTGTCCCAAGATCTTCGTAGTAGAGATCGATGTTTGCAGAGTTTTCTTGACCAACGGTAATGTAAGGCATGAGAGGTTTCTCCTTTGTAAATCGATGGTGAGTTTTTTTGTGTGTGAAAGCTTTGCTTGGAGGTACGACTCCTGTGCTCTTAGCGTTTTTCTAGTGTTTCAACACAATTCGATATCGAGCTTTTCCTGCTTCAAGATGAGCGATTGCTTCATTCACTTGATTAAAATCAAAAGTCTCTGTGACAGGTTCAATCCCATGGCGAGTTGCAAAGTCAAGCATTTTTGCAGTTGTTGTCGGGCTACCAAGAGGACTGCCCGATAAGGATTTTTGTCCAAGGATTATGGGGAACGCACCCATCTGAATCGCATTCGGTACGACTCCAACAAAATGTAACCGTCCTTTGGGACGCAGCGCGTTAATGTATATTCCCCAATCTAGATCTGCATTCACAGTTGAGAGAATAAAGTCAAACGAGTTGGCAACATCCTCAATTGCTTTAGTATCGCGAGAGTTGACGAAGTGAGTGGCCCCCAACTCACGGGCTTCAGACTCTTTATCAGGATTTGTCGAAAACGCAGTGATATCACATCCCCAAGCTTGTAGGAACCGTATTGCCATATGTCCCAAACCGCCAATGCCAATTACACCGACTTTATCAGTTGACTTCACGTCGAACTGAACAAGTGGGTTAAACACGGTAATGCCACCACAGAACAGTGGTCCTACCTTAGCTGGATCAATTCCTTCTGGCAGAGGAGTGACCCACTCTTCATGTGCCCGCACCTTATCAGCAAAGCCTCCGTACCGACCGACGATAGTCTGCTCTGCTGTTAGACACAAGTTGTGCTCGCCTGACATGCACCACTCGCAATGCATACAAGAATGGGAGAACCAACCTAATCCGACTCGCTGACCGATTTTAACGGTTGTCACACGATCGCCAACGGCTGCAATGGTTCCGACTACTTCATGACCAGGAATAAGGGGATACTGGCTAATGCCCCAGTCATTTTTTAACATACTCAGATCGCTGTGGCAGACCCCACAGTACTCGACATTGATTTCTACTTCTTCATCTTTTAGCGCACCCGGATCATATTCAAATGGCTCCAGTAATCCGCCTGCTGTTTTGGCTGCATAAGCGTGAATCATGCTTGTTTCCCTCTTGAGTGTATTCAGACTGAATTCTCACTCCAGTTGTGAGAAAACTTTCTTGGTAGCGGTAAAGCCGCCATCAATTTTGAGACTCGTACCTGTAACAAAAGCAGTTTCAGAACTAGCAAGATCAGAGACTATGCCAGCCACCTCGTCACCCTGTCCGTAGCGACCGAGGGCAGTCATCTTGGTCTGCTCTGCAGCAAAGTCGCTGTCTGCGGGATTCATATCGGTGTCGATCGCTACTTGGTCGCAACGTTTCGCACTGCCTTTCGACTACTGCGCTACAAACCCACCATCTACCATCAATGTTGCACCTGTTGTGAACGATGCCAGGTCAGATGATAAAAACAGGACTGCATTTGCAACTTCAAGCGGTGTTCCAATTCGTCCGATCGGGTGAAGTCCTGTTATGTAAGCTTTGACCTCATCCTGCCCACCTGTAGCTGCTTCAAGCATATCTGTTTGGATTGCTGCTGGTGCAACGGCATTGATGCGAATCCCCGCTTTGGCACATTGGAGCGCAGCAGCTTTGGTTAAACCGACTACTGCATGTTTACTCGCGGCGTAGAGGGGTTGGATAGGATATGCAACGAATCCAACCACAGATGCCATATTGACGATTGAACCACTTCCCTGTTTCAACATCTGAGCGATTTCATATTTCATCGACAACCAAACGCCTTTGACATTGACGTTCATTGTGCGATCGTATTCAGCTTCTGTTTGCTCAATCAATGAGGGGTTTTCGCCGACCGTTCCTGCATTATTAAAGGCAATATCTAACCGACCAAAAGCGCCAACTGCTTTATCAACCATTGCTTTAACATCGGCTTCTTTCGTGACATCTGCTTGCACAAAAATCGCCTCTCCGTCAGCCTCCTGAATCAATCGAACCGTTTCTTCACCTTCATCCATGCGACGACCAACCACTACCACCTTTGCTTGTTGTTGGGCATAAGCGATCGCCGTTGCACGACCAATTCCTGAAGTTCCGCCAGTGACTAACGCCACTTTATCCTGAAGTATCATTCTATTTCTCCTAAAATTAAGTCCGGTTGTTCTCTCTTGAAATGGATTGATTCACTGTGATTCCACGATCGATAATCAAAAATCAACTCACTGTGACTCCGCCATCGATCGCTAAAGGTTGTCCAGTGATGTAGCTCGCAGCATCAGAACATAAGAACACAACCGTTGCAGCAATTTCTTCAGGTTGACCCCTATGCCCCATCGGGATGCTCGACGACACCATCGAATCAAACTGCTCTAAAGTCATACCTATCTCTTGGAGGCTCTTAGGAGTAACTATTTCTGTGCCGCGAATATAGCCAGGATTGACGGCATTAATCCGAATTCCTTGCTTGGCATAATCGAGCGCAGCAGAACGAGTGAGACCCATCACAGCATGTTTGCTCGCAGTATAAGGACCCATTCCAGGTATCCCGATCAATCCCGCTACTGAAGAGTTGTTGATGATGACCCCTGCTCCTTGAGTCAGCATCTGTTGAATTTCATATTTCATGCAGAAGAACACACCCCGCAGGTTGGTTGCCATCATGCTGTCAAAGTCTTCAACAGACTGCTCGTGTAGTGGCTGTGGGAGTGTACCAAATCCAGCGTTATTGAAGGCAAAATCTAGCCTTCCGTAGGTTGCGACTGTTTTCTCTATCAGCGCCTTAACCTCTGGTTCACTCGATACATCCGATCGTACAAACAAACACTCCGTTCCTGTCTCACGAATCATCGCAGAAGTTGTTTCACCTTCTGCGTCGCGTCTACCAGAGAATACGACTTTTGCTCCGGCAGCACCAAATGCGATCGCGGTTGCTCGACCGATGCCCGATGTTCCGCCAGTCACCAAAGCAACCTTGTCTTTCAGCATCATGATAGTTACCTCTTGTTGTGAATGGCTGTGTCACTTTGTCAAAAACTCAATGAGCAATACGTGTAGGAGCCAGCAATAAGAAGCGCCTCCTACAACCAGGATGAGTACGATCCTGGTTGCAAAATGGTGGGTTTGGGCATTGATATTTGCTGGCTTTTACACTTAGTCGCGCTCGATTAGTGTGTTTGAAGGTAAGTTGGGATTGATCGCCCTACGCGCACTGTCAACGCCCACGACGGGAAGTGTACCCGGATCGAGCAAGCCAATTTGAACCAAAACACTCGCCTGATCCCAGTAGAGGTGTTCATGGGCTATCTTGCCGTCACGAAACCGAATAATCGCAACTACTGGCACTTCAACCCGTTTTCCGGTTGGAGCAACGCCGGGTAATAGCCATTCCATCCGAACGGTATGAGTGAACTTACCCACCATTTCATCGACGAGTTGATCCGTTCCGATCGTGCGCGAGATTGGGGTCAACTCCATGTCCGGCGGCATCTGTGGAATGAAGTATTTGGAATAAAACTCGCGCAGTGCTGGTTTCCCGACTCCCCCAGTCATTACCGGGATGTGGTTGACGTAAGCATCCTCAACCATCGTAGCGAGGGCATCTTCAGTACTGTGAGTGCCAAACTCGTACTGTAAATGCTCTTCCCAAAGTGCTTGCAAAGACTCCTGGGTTGGCGTCAAGTTGGTAGTTGCTTGTAAATTTGCTTGTTCGTCTACAGATTGCTGTTTGACCATGATTAAATACTCCTGGTTCTATCTATCTAAAGTGTCTTGAGTTCCAATGCTTGACTGCTTCCAGATTCTTGTGATGTTAGTGAACTTGTTTCAATGGACGTATAAGCATTCAGCACCTGTTTCGCGAATCAGTTGGGCGGTTTTTTCTCCTTCTGCGTCGCGTCTACCGGAGAATACTACCTTTGCTCCAGCAGCACCGAGCGCGCGCTGCTTCGCAGATACCGCAAGGGTCGCGGTTGCTCTGCCAATTCCCGATGTGCCACCAGTGACTAACGCCACTTTATCTTGCGGTATCATTTTGTTTCTCCTGTTTCAATCAAGATTGACTTTCCGAGATTTAGCTCATTTGTCCAATCGGTCGAACAATGATTTCATTCACATCCACCTCTGCGGGTTGCTCGATTGCAAAGGCAATTGCGCGCGCGATCGCATCTGCTGGAATCACTGCCTCACGAAATCCCTCCACCCACTCCGCCGCTTCAGCATCGGTGATCGTGCTAGCAAGTTCAGTTTCCGTCACTCCAGGCGAAATCACCGTGACCCGGATGTCTGTCGATTCTTGCCGCAGTCCCTCGGAAATCGCCCAAACTGCAAACTTAGTGGCGCAGTACACGGCTGCGGTTGGATAGACGTTGTGCCCACCGATCGAGGATAGATTGACAAACTGCCCTGATCGTTGCTGCTTAAAGAGGGGTAGCGCAGCAGCAATCCCGTGAAGCACACCGCGAATGTTCACATCAATCATGCGGTTCCATTCATCGATCTTCAGCACCTCTAGCCTGGAGAGCGGCATCAAGCCTGCGTTGTTCACCACAACATCAAGGCGACTAAATTTAGCTTGGGCAAACTCGACAAAGGCTTGCATGTCTTCGAGGTTGGTGACATCAAGGGTACGGTATTCTGCTTCGCCACCTTTAGCGCGAATTTCGGCGGCGATTGCTTCCAGTCGATCGGTGCGTCGCGCCCCTAACACAACCCGTAAACCCTGACGAGCCAGCAATCTAGCAGTTGCTTCACCAATACCGCTACTAGCTCCAGTAATCGCAATAACTTTGTTCTCAACAGTTGACATGGTGATTATTCCTTGTAGGTGATTAAAGCTGATTAGCAGTTAGACCGCTTTTAGGATGTCTGCCTGTACGACTTGGGCAAGCTGCTCCATATACAACCGCGCCCATGCGAGCGCGTTTTCTCTCAGTCCCACCACCACAACGCCTCGCATATCGAGTTTTGTGCCGTTGGTATGGTTGCCTTGCCAGTGCCACTCTGACCAACCCAACTCATCCGCGCTCGTATGGGTGGTTAATTTCGCCTGGATGTCAGGAACTTGAGCGAAGAGAGCAGTCCAGTTCTTTCGCACTTGTTCTGCACCAGTGAAGTTTCGCTCCGGATGGACGGGTTGTTCACCTATGAAGTCAGGAGCAAAGCAGTTCACGAATGCATCAATGTTATGAGCATTGATTGCAGCTTCCATCTTGAGCAGAACTGAGGAAGTGTTTTGAATAGGAGTAGTCTTTGTGTTCATGTTGTTATCTCCATTGTGTTTAGAGGTATTACTCGTCTGAGCCTTTATGCTGCCTTTGGCAACCAGGAAACCTTGTTGACTAACGAGATCACCGACGACCCTTCCGATCGCTCTGGGAAACGGGTTCAGATGCCTTATCACGTTTGAACACCTTGTAGGCGATCGCCAGGAATATGGGGACTATCACCAGCACCGATAGCGCCGCGTAGGTCGCGCGGAACTCGCTGACTGTGAACAGAGCTGGCGTGTTCACGGCGGTTCCAGGTGCGTTGATCAGGAGTATGCCGCCGATGTTGTTCGCGAAGTGTACGCCGATAGCGAGTTCGGTGGTTCCGTCAATCAACGAGACCACGGTCCACAACAGACCCGGAACGAGGAAGTAGTTGAAAAAGACCGTGAGCCAGCCGCCTGAGATCGCCTCCGGGTTGGCGAGGTGCGGCAGGGTGAATATCACGGCTGACGCGATCGCCAGAAAGATGCGGTTCGACCAGATCATGCTCACTCCCTGCACGATGTAGCCGCGAAAGAACAGCTCCTCGGTGGTGGTCTGGATCGCGATGAGGACCAGTGCCAGCGGCACGAAGAGCGCGAACGACGCGAGGTCGGAGTTGAAGGAAAAGGTGTCGGGGTAAAGAAGGTATTGTCCCAGCCCGCCTATCAGACACACTGGAACGAACCACGCCACAAACCCCTGACCGACGCGACGCCAGTCGATCCGCTCCCGCGCCGTGACGAGCGTCCGGGGGGGGCGGCGGTGGATACGGGTAACGGCGATGAGAACCCCCACGAGAAAAAACGCGAAACCTGCCATAACAAACAGGAACTTCCCGAAAGGACCAAGCATGTAGTAATCCGTCTGTCCACTGAGCGCGATCGCGACGAGTACGCTGGCACCAGTCCCGACCACCAGCCACGCAAAGAGGATGACTACTAATCCCAGAACATACCGCCACCCCCGATATTTACCCCACCTCGCAGCCTCCACGTAAGTTGAGTCTTTCACGTCCGTTCCGATTCCCTGCTTTCCTTTGATTGCTTTGATCCTCATCTTTGTCTCCTTGACTCGTGTATGTGTGTAGTGCTTGGATCTGACCGCTAGTTGCTTTTGCGATTGTTTTCAGGGTTCGATGGAATTACTGAGAACCCTTCCGATCGCTCTGGGAAACGGGTTCAGATGCCTCGTCGCGTTTGAACACCTTGTAGGCGATCGCCAGGAAAACGGGAATCAGCACGAGAGAGATGATGTCGTAGAATCTCGCATGGTACTCGCTGATGCTGAACAGGGCTGGTGCGGCGAAGAAGCTTCCAGACCAGTTAAACAAGAGAAAGTACGCGATGTTGTTGGCAAAGTGTGCGCCGATCGCAAGCTCGGTCGTGCCGTCGATCAATGAAACGATCGCATACAGCAGACCCGTGCCGACGAAGTAGCCGAGGAACATCCCGATCCAGCCACCCTCCTGTGACTCCGGGTTGGTGGCGTGCGGCAGGGTGAAGATCACGGCTGATACGATCGCCAGAAACACGCGGTTCGACCAGATCAGGCTCGCGCCCTGCACGATGTACCCGCGAAAGAAAAGCTCCTCGGTGGTCGTCTGGATCGCAGTGAGAATCAGCGCGATCGGCACGAAGAGCGCGAACGTCTTGAGGTCGGAGTTGAAGGAGAAGGTATCGGGGTAGAGGAGGTACTGCCCCAGCCCGCCGAGCAGTACCCAGGGCACGAACCCAGCCACGAAGCCATGACCGACGCGCCGCCAACTGATCTTCTCTCGCGCCGTGACGAGCGTGCGGGGATGACGCTGGTGGATGAGGGAGACGGCAATGAGAATTCCCGCGAGAAACACTGGAAAACCCGCCATGACCACGACGAAGCCCCCCACAGGACCGAACGCAGCGAAATCCATCTGACCGAGCGCCGCGACACCCTCCTGACCGCCGAGGGCGAACGCGACGAGCGCACTGGCGACGTTGGCGGCGACCATCCACGCAAAGAGGATGATCATCAGCCCCAGAACATACCGCCACCACCGATACTTACCCCACCCGGCAGCCTCCACGTAAGTTGCGTCTTTCACTTCCGTTCTACTTCCCTGCTCTCCTGTGATTGCTTTGAACTTCATCTTTGTCTCCTTGACTCGTGCATGATGGAGTTAGCGAATCTGTTTTGGGGTCACTCCAGTCAGGCGCTTAAACTGTTGGGTCAGATGGCTTTGACTGGAGAAACCAACTTGTAGAGCGATATCAGAGATCGCCAAATCCGTTTTCGACAGCATCAATTTTGCTCGTTCCACCCGCTGTTGAATTACATACTGGTGTGGAGAAACCTCGATCGCTTGTTTGAATACACTGGCAAAGTAAGTCGGGCTAAGATTAAGAGTTTCTGCAAGTTCAGCCAGTGACAAGTCTCGCTCAAGGTGAGTCTGAATATAGTTGAGTACTTGTTGCAATTGGATGCGCGTTAAGCCTTTGTGCTTGAATTCAGTGGTTGACGTTGTAGTTGTTAGCATGATTCAAAAATTGGCAAGTTGTTTAATAAAACAGGCAAAAACTAGCCATCAAATTAGATAGCTTACTAGCACTCACAAACAAGTCAGATATGAATAGAGCTTAGTGACTTGCAGCGACAATGGCTGCCGTCAACTCTGTTATTTTCCAGCGTCCGGTATACCGAATGTTATTGATGAATAGGGCTGGAGCAGCCGTTATTCCACTCTTGCATCCACTTTCGATATCTTCATTGATGCGAGCGATGTGCACCTGCTTAGACAACTCTTTAAGAAATTGAGGGATATCAAGCCCTAAATTGTTGGCGTACTCGACAAGATAACCATTCTCTAACTTCTGTTGATGAGCAAACAAAGTGTCGTGCATTGACCAAAACTGTCCTTGGGCAGCGGCGGCTTCGGCAGCTTGAGCGGCCCGTTGAGCTTGGGGATGAATCTGTGCTTGCGGAAAATGACGGAAGATGAAACATAAATAATCTTCTCCAAAAGCAGCACTAAGCTCTCGTTTGATCGCTTTAATTATCTTGTAAACGTCTGCACTGACAGAGCATTGATAATCTCCATACATTACCAGCACCACGTCGGCATTGAATACACCTTGCATGTGATCCTGTGTTGAAGCTGGAATAGATAACAAACTACGGTCTCGGTCTTGATTCACTTAAACACCTCTGAGGGAAGCAATGGTAATCGCAAGCGATTCAACCCTCTTTCTGCGCTCTAGATGAAGCAAACTCAATGCTGTAACTCAATTGCTATTCGTGTTTGCCTAGAACTAAATATAGGCAATTGCCCGCTCACTTGTCGTCAGCTGAGAGTTGCAACTTTTGCTCACCAAAGCGAATGATGAACCAGTCCCTCTGTCAATGTCATCATCGCTCCAACTCTGGTTGGACTCCGGAGTCAAACTAAAGGGTGACTGGCTTACAAACTGACAATGCCGCGTTTAATCGCAACAATCACAGCCTGGGTGCGATCACTCACGCCCAACTTACTTAAAATTCGATTGACATGGGTTTTGACAGTATTCTCACTAATACTTAAAGCAGTCGCAATATCTGAATTGCTCATCCCTCGTGCCATTAAGCCCAGTACCTCTAACTCTCGTTCCCTGAGTTCTGGATTATTCAGACGCTGCACCAGTTTTGCTCCCACGTCTGGTGGAATGTATTGCTGACCACAAGCAACGATGCGAATCGCATTCAGCAACTCATTAGATTTAGTATCCTTAAGCAGATAGCCTTGAGCACCCGCATGTAGTCCGCGATAGATATCTTCATCTCCATTGTAGGTGGTTAGCACAATAATCCGGGCAGGTTTAAATTCAGCACAGATTGCGCTGATGGCTTCCACCCCACTAACTTGCGGCATTCGCAAATCCATTAGCGTTACATCTGGTTGATGTTCCCGAAAGCAATCGATCGCCTGTTGCCCATCTTCGGCTTGAGCAATCACTGTCATTTCTGGATCGCGGTTAATGATGGTTGTCAATCCTTGCCGGACAATAGAATGATCGTCAGCAATTAGAACCCGAATCATCGTGGATTGGCTCGTCATCATGCTCACCCTCGATTAACAATGACAATAATTTCTGTTCCTTGCCCTGGTTGGCTCTCGATTACCAGTTGTGCGCCAATGCGCTCTGCTCGCTCGCTCATGCCCAACAATCCAAATCCGCCGCTCATTGGAACGCCAACCACGCCAAAGCCTTGTCCGTCGTCTTTGACTTGCAAGCGACACTGAGCATTGTCATAGACTAACTCAATTCTAATTTCATTCGCGTTAGCATATTTGATTGCATTGGTCAGTGCTTCTTGTCCAATCCGCAGCAAGTTATTTTCCACCTCGGCGGGTAAGGAATAGGCGACCCCCTGAATTGAGTAAATGAGATCCGTATTGGTCGCCACTCTCATCTGGTTTACCAACCGCTCAAGGGCACTCGATAAATCACCTTCTTCCAGCAACTGGGGACGCAGGGCTGTCACCGAGCGACGCGCTTCAGACAGTCCAGTGCGGGCTAACTCCTCGATCGTGTCTAAATGCGCTTGGGTAGCTTCTACATCATCGGTTAACACTTGAGTCGCTGCATCAACCTGGATCAGAATGCCTGTAAACGCCTGAGCGAGTGTGTCATGAATTTCACGCGCCATGCGGTTGCGTTCTTCTAAGATTGAGGCGACTTCTGCTTGCTTTTGCAGCGTAATATCTCGCGCCAGCCAAATCACCTGTTCGTGCTGAATCGGGGCAATGCGAGCCGAAAACCAGATTTCTCGCCCAGCAAAGCAGTGACTGTATTCAACGGTGAGGACTTGTTGGGTTCTCAGCACCTGCTGAATTTGATTCAGGAATTCATCGGCTTGTTCTTTGGCAAAAAGTTGATGCAGCGTTTTGCCAGTACACTCCTCTCCATAGGATGAATTTCCTTTGATTGTGCAGAGCAATTGCCCTTCAGCACTGAAGATACATAGCGGATCGGGAATGGCTGAAAAGAGCGCCCGCAGCTCTGCTTCAGAAGCTTGCAATGCTGCTTCTGCTTGCTTGCGTTTAATTCCCAATGCCATCTCGCGAGCGGCAAACCCCAATGCCTCACAGTGAGACACCGGAATGGATTGTCGAGCAAACATCGCGATCACGCCAACCAACTGCTCATCCAGCAGGATCGGACAGCCTGCAAATGCCGCAATACCTTCTCGCTCTGCCCATTCGTGATCAATATATGAGTCATCAAACACATGGTTGATCAACAGTGGAAAGCTTTCTTGAGCAATTCGTCCAAGTTTCGGGCTATTCATGGACACTCGACTGTAGGTACCGTCAAGACGGGTATACATTCCCGCACTGGCTTGTAACTCCAAAACATCCTGGTCTTTATTGATTGTCCAAATTCGAGCAAATGCCGCATTCAAGTGCTTAACAACGGCTTCTGCACAGCGATGCAGCATCAAGGGTAAACTATCACTTTGAGCAAGGGCACTGTCCACATCGGCACGAAAAGCGGAGAGGATTGCCTGTTCTCGAAACTGAGCCTCGGACTGGCGCAACACCGCTTCTGCTTGTTTGCGATCGTCGATATCCGTATAAACTCCCAATGCTCTGATGGGTTCACCGAATTCATTCCAGGTCACAATTTTGCCGACAGAACGAATCCATTTCCACTGACCATCCTGGGTACGATGGCGATACTCTGTTTGACAATTGGGGACTTCTCCAGTAACAAAAGCATTGTAAGTTGCAACCATTGATTCTCTGTCGTCAGGATGCAAATTCTCAACCCACCAAGATTTGGTCATGTGAAACGTTGCTGGATCATAGCCCAGCATTAAAGGATATTCTGGGTTAACCACGATTTCTTCAGTTTTGATGTTGAGATCGTAGAGTCCCTGATTTGAAGCGGTTAATGCTAGGCGTAGTCGTTCTTCACTCATTTGTAGAGCGACTTCTGCTCGTTTGCGATCGCTAATATCCGCAATCACCCCTTCAATGTAGTCATCGCCTGCATTCAGATAAGAAGAGAAAAGTCCCCAGAACAATGTCCCATCTCGTTTTCGCATCTGGGCTTCAAAGTTTCGCACTTCCCCATCCCGCTTCAGCAACTCAATGACGTGTTGGCGATCTCTGGGATTGACATAGTAGCCTGCGGTGTGTTCAACCCCAATTATCTCCTCTGGTGAGTCAAAGCCATATAGATTGGCAAGGCGTTGATTGGCATTGAGAATTAATCCATCCGAAATGCGGTTTCGGAAGATGCCGACCTGTGAGTTTTCAAAGATATTACGGAACTTGGCTTCACTGCGTTGTAATGCCTCTTCTGCTTGTCTACGCTGGGTGGTGTCATTGCCCACCGATAAAATTTCAACAACCTCTCCCTGTTCATTGAAGATGGCTTGATTCGACCAGGCCATCCAAACTCGCCGACCGTCTCGACACAAATTTTCACCCTCACCTTGCGGGTACGATTGAGGATTACGAAGTAAATCACGGACAAAGGGTTTCATATCGCGTCCAGAGAGTTCGATGTCTGGAAGGATGGTTTCAAATACGGTTCGCCCTAAAATCTCGTGTTCTTCATAGCCCAGGAGTTTTACCCCATAATCGTTGATGTAGTGAATCCGTCCTTGCGTGTCATAGCGAATGATGACTGAATTCGCGGTTTGTAACAGGTTGCGGTAGTTCGCTTCACTTTGTCTCAATGCGGCTTCGGTTTGTTGACGTTCCGCGATCTCCTGCTGCAAGGCTTGAGTTTGCTCTTCTACTTTCCGTTCCAGCGTTTTGGTATAGCCTGCTAATTGTGCATACAACCGAGCATTGTCTAGTGAAATTGCTGCCTGAGCCATCAACAGTTTAAGGACTTGTAAGCAATCGCTAGTAAACACTCCGGCATTAAGATTGTTCTCTAGATAAAGGATGCCGATCAACTGGGTTTGATTGAGAATGGGTAGACAGAGGAGCGATCGCGTCTGTTGCTTTTGAATGTAAGGATCAGTTGAAAAAGACGATTCGCTGACTGCATCATCAAACGCCAAAGTTTCTTGAGTGCGTTCTACCAAGTGAATGACGGAGACAGGAATCGTTGCACAGTCAGCAACAGCAAGCTTTTCTAGGTCACACTGTTTACTTCCACTGCATTGAGCCATCACAGTGAGTTGATCCTCCTCTAAGAGAACCAAAGTACCAGTTTCGGCTCCTGCATTTTCGATTACCACCTGCATCAATGTGACAATCAATTGATCGAGATGGACCATTAAACTCTCCCCGACGAAGAACTGTCAGCAGTCTCCTAAAGTGTATCTCTTGCTAAAATCCAGAAAATTAAGCTTTTGGGTGGATTTTCTGAAGGCTTTCCAATGACTACTACTACGTTCTCATTCGGGGTGGAAAAGGGGTACGAGGCCCACTTGATCCTTGAGCCGCGCTCACACTTCAACCTACTCAAAAACAATTTTTGCAAAGAAATTTAAGATCTTGAGACTCAGTTTAAATTATTACGATTCAAAGTTTGCTGGTGCAAGTTCTCACTCAGCCAAGCCCAACTTTCCTGCTTCTAGCTGTCCATCTTGCCTCAGAGTCATTGCCTGGTCATCGGAACACTTCACCCAAATGGGTGACTCATAAAACGTCCCCCGCTGCTCTAACTGAAAACCGCCGAACAATACGCCTAACCACACCTCTATCCACGGCATCTCTAAGCTATCACTGAGTTCGGCGATCGAAACCGAAAGTAGGGTGGTCTGTAGCCACTCTAAAATCGCTGCTGTCCAGCTAGCCACATCTTCTGAATGGGCGATCACCAAAATAGACTGTTTCTGCGCTGCTTCGTCTTCTGCTTCTAGCTGGTCAACCATTGCCAGCACTGCTGCTTTGTCAACGGGAGCCGCAATCGATTCTTTCGGTTTAGCAATCGGCTTTGCTCTTTGCTGACGCGATCGGGCTAGCTCCATCAAATCGCTCAAATCCACTGCCATCGCTTGTCGCACCACATCGGCAAAAAAGCCTTGCTCAACGATTGGATCACGGACTAACTCTTCCCACTAGATCATCAGCACCTCAGCTCGCACAGCACACAGCTCAGCAATCTGAAGCAAAGCATCTCCAGCAAACTGCAACTTTTGGGTTTCAGGCAGTTGTGCCGCTGCTGCTTCCACCTCATCCAACAGTTGCGCCACGTCAACCGCCTCCGGCATCTGCTGCGCCTGTTGCAACTGATCCCACAACTCCAATTCCAATTGTGTCGCTGTCATCCACACCCTCCTGTTTCAATAAACAGAAGATGCTCAGCATGATAGGAACAGGGGCGGATCGGGCACTGTGCGATCGCGTGCTGTTCCTCCCGCGCAAAACGTTCAAAGCCGCTGCGCCGCCCGTTGCCATACTGCTGGTAAAGCGCCTCCAAAAGCTGCCGTGCGTAGTCTTTCACCAGTCTAGGTGGCAGCCCAAAAGTATGCTGCGGCTGTGTCAGCGCGGTCGGCTTCTCTCCCACCCACAACTCCGCGCACATCGTATGAATCACAATGTCATCGTTGGGCTGACGCGGCTTTTCGACATACGTGTGCAGGACGACAAACAAAACGATGGGTACCGGTACGACCATCTCAGCTACCTGCGGCTGCCGCCGCACTCGGTTGCCGCGACCCTGACGATAATACGATCGCCGACTGTGGCAAACCGCATCATTCCAGCAGCCATCACCGTCTTGCGACCCATGCTGTTGTCGTGCCTGATTCGGCGTTAGCAGACTGCACGCCCAGCACTTTTCATTGAGCGATCGCCCCATACGCTCCTGCTCGAGAAAGCACCCTTATTATGCCTGAACCGTTTGTATTTCCGAGGAGTAGCAATAATAATCTTAGAATTGCTACTCCTCGGAAAAGTAAGGGGTTGGTCTGTCGCTGAAAGCATAAGTTTGGGGTGATTAAAGGGTTGCTGTCACCAGATGCAATTAGAGCAAATCCAGAGCCTGAGACAACGCAGTTAGGTTAATTAATAGAGGTTGATTGGGGATGCACTAAAAATATTAGTACGAAAAAACTATTCGTAATCCCTCTCCCTGCAAGGGTTTTAGCCTAATTGCATTCTATGACAGCTATGCTTCAATCACCCTAGCCAAGGCAATCAACAGGGTGTCCGACACAGAGCGGAAGCTCTTTAACTGCCCCTGCTGTTCTAACACCTGCAAGATTTCCTCAAACACGGGAAAAACCTGCTCAGGTGCCACGGGATTCAACAGGTCCCAGATCTCTACGCAGGCAGCAGCGAGGCGCAGGTTTATCGCCAATCTAGTTTGAGATCGCTCGATCAGATCACGGACTAGAAGTGAAAGAGGGCGATCGATTGCTGATTGATACGAATGATGATGGCGTGGGTGAAACCCCTGCTGCGCTGTTTTATACGGGTCGGATCAGCGCCAGTTCACTCGCTGGAGCGGTAAACGCCGCTTATCGAGACAAGAACTTTAAGCGACGGGGTCAGCAAAAGTTGCAGGCAAACGAAGCGGTCTTCTTACAGTGGCAGGGACGAACCTATCTGACCGTGAACGATCCTTCCCTGGCTTTGCAGCAAATCGCGATCTGCTGCTGAACGTTACAGGCATAGCGCTGCCAAAGCCAGAAACGAGAACAGGAATACTGGCGATCGACACTTACTTTAGCTGATATCGATCTCATCCCCAAAGACAGGTCATAGCTGATTCCATGCCCGAATAATCGTTTGTAAGGACTGGGGCAGGCTGTCCTGTTCGAGATCAATATACGCGACCGTGCTTCCCATTGCCTGAACAACAGTGGTGGGATAATCTGCCAAGGCAGCAGAGGTGAGATATCTCATGCCGTTCAGGTTGGGAAACTGCTGCTGCTGTAAGACCTGCTCAAACTGCTGCAACTGCTGCTGCGAAAGGCGTTTCGTCATCGGTTCAGCGTTAGAAGCCGGTATGCCTGTGCTTCTGCGATAGAGCGTTCCATCGGCAGTCAAAACCGTCTGAGTTGTACCGCCGCCTAGTCCCCCCGATACTGTCATCTGAAACACGATGTTTTCAGTTAACCCTGGATACTCTGCCTCGGATGGCATGAAGGAAGGCGTGATTTGACTGCCACTGCCGCTTGCCGTTGCATTTTGCACGATGCGCGTACCCTCTTGATCCAGGTGATAAATCCAGCTCTGGCGATTGCCCTCCACAATCACACGGTAGCCAGGAATGGCAATCCTGGTGCAGGCGCGTCCTGAGACAAAAATTCCCATGCAGCCGTCCCAGGTTCGAGGCTGAGACTCAATGACTTTGAGCGTATTCGCAGGAACATTGGCTTCACGGGCGATCGTTTCAAATAGCCGATCAACCAGTTGCGGCGGTAGGGTAGCCGTGTCCTGAGTTTCTAGCTTAATGACTTGCGCCCTTCGATCGGTGCGATAAACCCAGTTCTGCTGCCCATTCGAGAGTTCGATGCGCCATCCGTCTACTGTTGCCATCGCACATCGCTCATTGGGTGCAGCTAAACCCAAACAGCTATCTGACCAAGTTTCCTGGCTAAACTGTACAACCCTGAGATCCCGTCGGGGCAAATTAAACCGCTGAACTAAGTCGCGTCGGACTCGCCGGATAACCTGTGGCGGCAGTTGAATAGTTGTTCCTTGAGCAGGGTTCGATTGCTCAATAATTGAGCGATCCACAGGTGTACTGGCAATTGCCGCGGATTGAGCAACAAATGGGCAAGCTCCACTGGAGATGACCAGACTCAGGCAAGCAGTCGAACAAGCCTTATGAAACTGAGAAATTTTCGAGAATGAGAGGAAACGAAGCATAATAAAACCCAGTAACTGTTAAATCTAAAAACTCGCTTTTTCAACTTAGCCGTTGCTCCAGCATTAACAGAACGGGTTACTCAATTTGAAACCATTCGATAGTTCCCCCGATCGAAACCCTCCCCCTCCAGCAACTCGCATCAGGTAAGGCTCTGTCACTCCAACTCTACAAATTCATACCTATCCGGTTTAATGTGGAAGCTTACACGCTCGAACCGGGTACGGGAATGCAAATTGACCTTCTGGCTCTGGTTTATGCTTTACCAATCATCTCTGCCGCAATTTTCCCAGAACTCATCACCCCTGGTAGCCCTGCTCCCGGATGGGTTCCCGCTCCCACACAGTAGAGATTGGCAACATCCTCGCTCTGATTATGGGGACGAAACCATGCCGATTGGAACAGCGTTGGCTCTACTGAAAATGCACTTCCTTTGTAGCTGTTCAGTTCGTCCCGAAAATAGAGTGGGTTGATGACATGCTCTATGACAATATGCTGTGACAAGTCCGGCAGATAGTGCTGTTCCAAATATTGCACGATCGCATTTCGGTAGGGCTTTGTCCTTTCCTGCCAATCGGTTGCGCCATCTAGGTTGGGGACAGGAGCCAGGGCATACCAACAATCACACCCCTCTGGGGCAAGCGTCGGATCAGTTGCTGTCGGACGATGCAAATACAGCGAGAAATCGGATGCCAGATGCTTACGATCGAATAAGTCTACCATCCATTCCCAATAGCGCGGACCCATTAAAATTTCGTGGTGCGCCATCTTCTCATATCGGCAATTCGTTCCAAAGTACAGAACAAACAGCGACATCGAATAGCGCAAACGCTCAAGATGACGGTCGTGATACTTGCGTCGAAACTGAGCGGGAACCAGATTGAGGTAAGTCGAAGCAACATCGGCATTACTCACAATCGCCTCTGCCTGAAGCAACTCTCCATTCTTCAACGCAATTCCTGTTGCTCGTTTCGTCTTACCATCGATCAAAATCTCCGCGACTTCACAATTGAGGCGTAATCCTCCCCCCAATTCCTCAAACAGTCGCACCAATCCTCGGACCAGTGCCCCCGTTCCCCCCATTGCAAACCAGACCCCAAACGCCTGCTCCAATTTGTGAATCATGGCGTAGACCGCTGTGCTTTGGAAGGGATTACCGCCAATCAACAACGGATGAAAGCTGAAAATCTGCCGTAGCCGCTCATCCTGGATGTACTGGTTCACAAAGCCCGCCACGGACTTGAATGATTGTAATTGCAGCATATCGGGTGCAACCTTCAGCATATCAGTGAGGTGACTGAAAGGCTGGGTCATCATCGGTAGCCCCTTCTCAAACACCTGTTCTGATGCCCGATAAAAGCGATGGTAGCCCGCCACATCGGCTGGATTGAACTGCCGAATTTGCTCTAGCAGGTAATCGCGATCGCCGTTGTAGTGAAACACGGAGCCATCTTCAAACCGGACGTTGTAAAACGGGTCTAACGGCACCAGCGTCACATAATCCTCGGTTTTGCGGTTGCTGATCTCAAACAGCTCATGAATCAGATAGGGCGCGGTAATAATCGTCGGACCTGCATCGAAGGTAAAGCCCTCCTGTTGAAACACAGAAGCACGACCCCCAGCTTTGTCTCGTTTCTCCACGATCGTCACCTGATGTCCTTGTGCCTGTAGCCGAATTGCAGCCGACAACCCGCCAAAGCCGCTGCCAATCACAATAATCCTCATGAATCTTTTTTAGAACCTGCCAAATTCATTAAATCAGACGGAGCTTCCAGCAGCTTCTAATTTTCGGAATACAGTCGTCCAGCAGTCTTGAGAAACCTGAGAAAAGTTGGTATGGCTGAATCGTTCAAGTGCAACAGAGATTACCCAAAGAAAAAATTCCAGATTGTTACCAGGGCGTCAGCCGATGAACAAGCCCATGAGGAAAACTCTGCTTTAGCACCTGAAAAGCCTGTTGTACATGATGCTGAACCGGATGAGCAGGAGGGCAGGCTTCAGATTGTAGATGAAGCAAACAGCGAATTTCAGGTGTCGCAATTGCAACGATAAGACCCACAAAAGCGAGGATGAGACCCACAAAAGTCATGCGATCTGCGTCCATCCAACCTTTTTCTGCTTGAGGATTCATCTTCATTTCATTCCTGCTAACAACACATTAGAACCATAACTCTCATTAAGTGCTGTTGACCTCGGAGAAAACCGCAAATTAGCATGAGTGTTTAGGAGACTCATCCTACTGCTGCGCTTGATCAAGTTGACCGAATTTCACTACAGGTCAATCGATTGGTGCAGGCAAGCAGACTTTTTATATGACATCGTTACGCCATGCCGTCAGAAAACGGAGGTGGGCGATCGCTTTCTATCTAGCCTGATTTCCAGCGAACTCCAATTCGTTAACTCTTCAAGCATATAACAGGTCAAGTTGCCGCTTCAGGTACTCCAGTTCATTATCTGAAGAAATCTCTGTATTGGTTGTGCGATCATTCAACACATCGGTCGGATCACTGTTCGCACATCGAGGTGTGACAAGATCGCATACGGTTCCAGTAAAAGCGGACAAGCGATCGTAATTAATCCGATAGAACATGACACGCTTATAAGAAGTAATCCAATGTTGAGCCGTCTGAATCAGCCCAAGCTTTTTCAGATTAGCGATCGCCTTCCTTAAGCTATACTGCGTCATCCAGGGAAACTGCTCTTGCCAGGACTTAAGCGAGTTGTAAATCCATTTGCTGCCATCGACGATCCAACCAGACACGGCTGAATTGGTCGTCCAGTAATGTAACTGCTGCAAAAAAACACTCTCATCAAACCCCGTTCCAGATTTACCCAGCGTTTGTTTTAGCAAGCCTGCCAGTTGAGGGGGAATGGGAATAGAGTTTGCTTCCAACGTTCTATGAATCATGATCATCTCCTCCCTGCACGAGAAGGTTGATTCAACCGTTGCATCCGTCTTCCTGTACTCCGCACAAGCTGCCTGAGACGAACTATCTGTGCATCAATTAGCGATTGCTGCTCCTGGAGAACTTTTACCTGCTGTCCCCGCTCGATCGCCGCTCGGACTTCGCCCACCTGCTGATGGGAGAGATGCTTGGTTTTGACCTTGGGCTGACCCGATTTTTTATACTCGCCTGTAAGCCACCGCAATTGGTGGTAGGTGTATTGCTTCCCGTTTTTGTTCTTCGTGTAGGGTTCAATCCATTGGTCAAAGAACACGTCGCCCTCTTGCTCGATCGCCCGAATGTCTTGAGCGAGACGATCGCGTTCAGCCTGGAGCTTGTGCAGAGCAACGAGGTAGCGGGAGATCCATTGCAGTTCTGGGAATTGGTCAAGATCGAGGACGATCGAATTTCCCAGAACTTCTTCCGGTTCAGAGTGCGCTTGAGGAAAAGCCGGACGGGGGAAGGCAGTGAGTTTTTGCATAGGAAAGTTGACCCACAACAAGGGTGGGTTTCCAAAAGAGGACAAACAACAAGGGAGCGATCGCCTCTCTCCAACTGAAAAGGGCGATCGCCTGCAATCAAATTGATTTAGAAGGGAAGAACTTTGTCGTGCAGATCTTTCGTGACCAGGATTATCCAGTAGTGGTTGCGGTAGCCCAGGGCAACTTTGCCAAAACCCAGCCGTTCTCGATCCTGTTCCCAGCGGTGAACTGAGTGTAGGGCAGTTGTAAGGTCAGAAATTCGACAAAAGGCAGTCAGTTCTGGGTTTTCGGTAGTGGAGCGACACCCCTCCGCGTAGCCTTTGAGGTAGTGGGTGTTGTCTTGAAACTGCGGATGAGGGGCACGATGATTTATGCCATCGCGAAAACCAGCACTAAAAAGCTGATCCGGGGCAAGAGGTGTACCTTGCCAGGAATTTTTTGATACCATATTCGTGATTAGATAAACAACATTTAGAGGGCGATCGCAAACTTTGGACGGTGGGCGATCGCTTTCTATTTGGCTCCCTCTGCATTTCAAAACCAGGCTTGGGACTGGCTAAGGCTGCATTAGTTAGGAAGAATGCTGCTGTCCGGAAGCAAAAGCTTTACCGGATCACTAAATTAAGCGCATTAGCTGCATGAGCGCAGAACAAGACTTTCAGTAAACAAGCTTGCTATGGCAGATTTGCTTTGTTGTTTTGAGCACGTCGCTCTAGCTCGGTAATAATTTCTGTCGCCATTGCTGCAAGCTCGTCAGTCTCTATTTCTTCCACCCATCCCGGCTTAAACGTTTTTACGCTGCGGTTTGAACGACTTGAAGTTCTTGCCAGCCCTTCTTTTAACAGGAACCGGATCATCTGATTCAGATTGCGCTCTTCTTTAGCGGCAACAGCCTCTAAAGGCTCTCGAAGTCCTTCAATGTCAATGCTGATGCGATCCACTGTTTCCTGTCCAACTGGTTCTGACATAAGCATACTCTAACCCCTACGCTAACTATTGGTGCAATTTGGTGCATTCTGATGCAATCATGTTACCATGCTTCGTAGGAACTGGGGTAAGAACTAAACCCCACTTCGCATGAATTCTTTCAAGAGCCTAAGAATATGACGCAATACATGAATTCATCGGCGTTTCAACCGGTGCTAGACTCGATCGCCTTTTCCCAAGAAGCTGACCTGCCACCCGCCGAAACCGACCTGCCACCCATCCCCGAAGCTGAACGCGAGGTGGCTGCGACTTCCCCTGCCACTTCCCGCGAAGGTCGTACGAACCAACCTCCCTTATGGCAGCCTGTTGAACCTCAATTCACCAAAGCGATCGCCGAGTATTACGGTGTGTCGCGCAAATCGGTGCAGCAGTGGTTCCAGAAGGTCAAAGAAGCCTGCCCCTGGTTCCATGAATCTGACCTCAAGTTGCCGGATGAGCGGTACAGCCCGCTTTGTGTCGAACTGATGGGGCAATACCGGACTTCAGGCTTGCCCTTTGAAGCCTGGAAAACCCAACTCTGGGAGCAAAACGCAGAACTGGTTGCGGCATACCAGGCGGCTCAAGCCCAGACCCAGACTGCTGCTAACCCCCAAGTATGTGCTGGCATCACGCTTAGAAATTCAGAAGTGCCGCTTCCGGTTCAGGGAATTCAGCCGCTTCAGCTAACGGTTGTTGATTCCACTGATCGCCTAACTGAAGCGATTAATAGCCTCAATACGACCTTGCAGCAGTTTGTCAGCAACGATCGGACACTGGAAGATGCCTTGAAGCTGAACGCGACGCAAAAAGGCTCTCGCTTGGGGACAGAACTTGCGATCGCCGAGATTGGCAGCATGGTGCAGGCAACCGAATCGGCACGGGTGGAGCTGGCAAAAAAGCTGGGCTTACTATCTATTCCCATCGATCCCCCTCAACAACAGTCTGCTTGAAGTTATCGGTTGCGCTCGCCATCGCCGCCTTTTTCCTTACCTCGGTTGCGGTACTCTTTAGGGCTGCGCTTCCGAACTCTAAACTACCCCAGGTTCCTCCAGCTTCTCGCCTTCTCGCCAAGTAAAACTTCCCTGCCTTTGGCGATTGTTTCTACCCCTGCCGGAGGGTCGAAGAGGAATCTGCTCGGTCAGTTCCCAGCAGTCCGGCTCCGCTTCTCATGCTTTAGCAGTTTTTAGGACAACCCTGGCGATTCTATTTCTAAGTCGATCGCAAGAGACAGGCAGGAATTTTGTTGCTTCACTCGATACAAGGACGTTGACCATGAGCCATCCGGTGCGTGTTTCAGAAATTTTAGAAAGATGGAGCCAAAAGCCGCTCACGTCAGCCGACTACTGCCAAATTTGGGTCGGGCAAAAGCGGGGGATTTATCCTTTTGATCGTGGCTATCGAAAAGCCTGTGTCGCAGAGCTGCATCACGTTCTGGGAGTTAGTCCCAATACCGTGAACTGCTGGGGCAGCAATTTTGAGAAGTGCCAGGATGTGGGGACATTCCTGCATCTACGGTGTGTTCATATCATGAACGTGGAACGAGAAGTCCTTTCAAGCCTGCGGCAGCCCCGAACCGGAGCAGAAATTTTAACCCTGTTGACTGCACGACTCGAAACTCTGGAAGCTCTAATTTCCCCTGGTTCTGAAACCCAGAATTGGCATATTAGCGGTTGGCAAGCGTATGCTCTGTCTCTTGATCCTCCAGAATCCCAAAGTGTCGGGTGGGATCGATCGCAGCTTGAACAGTCGGCTTAACTTCCTCAGTCCGTCGCTCCCTGCGCTAGCAATAGAGCACTTCCGAGTGCTACCCAAAATTCTGAAGGCGGCATG
Organism: Cyanobacteria bacterium FACHB-502; assembly: GCA_014695325.1. Lineage (GTDB taxonomy): Bacteria > Cyanobacteriota > Cyanobacteriia > Elainellales > Elainellaceae > Leptolyngbya_A. The sequence goes on from JACJNZ010000056.1 coordinate 28,142, forward strand.
ACGGTGAACAGGGAAGCGGAGGCTGCGGTGGGATTGAGCACGATCGGCGGGTTTAGTCGTCCTTTCCACAGGAATCCTCGATCGACGATCGGGGGACGCGACGTAGAAAATGTAAGCCCTAGAATGAAAGTTAATTCTGTCAGTCCTTAAGAATTGCCCTATGGTGGACCGTCTGACGCAGGACTCTAAAATTCCCCCGCTGGAAAATGGCGATCGGCTCACTCGTTTCGAGTTTGAGCGACGCTACAGTGCCATGCCCCAACTCAAGAAAGCGGAACTGATTGAAGGAATTGTCTATATGCCTGCCGCATTGCGCTTCAGGAGTCATGGTCAGCCCCATAGCTGGATTATGGGCTGGTTGACAAACTATGCAGCCGTGACACCCGGTGTGTTAACGGGAGATGCGCCAACAGTGCGGCTTGATCTCGATAACGAACCGCAACCGGATGCAGTGCTGCTGATTGATGAGGCATTTGGGGGGCAATCACGGCTGAGTGAAGACGATTATATCGAAGGTGCGCCTGAACTGGTGATTGAAATTGCTGCAAGTAGTGCAGCGATCGATCTTCACGCGAAGAAAACTGCTTACCGACGGACTGGCGTTCAAGAGTACATCGTCTGGCAAGTCCTGGAGCGGAAATTAGATTGGTTTTATTTGAGTGAAGGCGATTACCTGAGCCTACCTGTAGACGCAGATGGCATGATCAAAAGTCAAGTTTTTCCAGGATTGTGGTTAGCAGTCGAGGCTCTGCTATCCGGAGATTTGCAGCAAGTGTTAGCGGTCGTGCAACAAGGAACGCGATTGCCAGAACATGCAGCATTTGTGCAGAAACTGGCTCGCTTCCCTCATTAACTGAATTGCCGATCAAAATAAAAGAGCATCTTGGATCAGACAGGGTTGCGTCAGGAAAACTGATTGAACTGGGGAAAGAGAAGACGATGGTACAGATAATCCAGGCGAAGACCGTAACGTTGCGAACCTTGATCGACGATTTTGGCATTCAGTTCGTTGACGATCGAGCATTCTTCCCGGAATGGCAGGGCAATCTGCCCGAAGTCAGCGATCTGGAGAAGGAGCAGCTTAGACGCATTCGGGATGGCTTTGTCAATCTACTCAACTATCCGCCTCTCCTGGAAGGCGTGATCCGAATGTCCGTCGTCGATCCCCTTCTTTTTTTGGCGGGCTTCTATCTTCCACCGTTTCATGTGCGATCGGAACCGTCGATCGAGATTCAAACCGAAGAAGAGGACATTCTGATTACGGGCAGTCTCGATACCCTGGTTCTCAAAGACCGTTTGTGGGTGTTGGTGGTTGAATCCAAACGCGCCTCCTATTCCGTAGAAGCAGGACTAGCGCAAATCCTGGCTTATATGCTGGCAAGCCCCAATCCTGACCAATCCTGCTATGGCATGATAACCAGTGGTGGCAGCTTCATGTTCATCAAACTCATGAAAGGAAATCTACCCCGATACGCGGTTTCCAAGCTGTTTGGGATTAGAGAACTGGACGATTTGATTAGCGTTTTTGCCATCCTCAAACGGTTGGGGCAACTTGTAGAGTAACCCTCATGCTCTACAATCACTTTACCTTCAAGAAAGCAAAAAGCGACTTTCATATCACAATACTTCGGACAACTTTTGGGGCAGAGGCTGAAACCCGCATTCTACCGTTGGCATTTGCCCCCTTTAAGAGGGCTGAAACCTGCATCCTACCGTTAGCAGTTTAAAACTGTCCGGACTGTTGATACGGAATCCGGATAGTAAAGTAACACTATTTTATGCCTGCCTCCACCAGTGAAATAGCGTGTGCTGACGAATGACTTCCGGCATGGCTGCAAGGATGTTACAACGAGAGGC
>JACJNZ010000057.1 GCA_014695325.1 Cyanobacteria bacterium FACHB-502
TAATCTCAAGTCGTCTTTGCTCTCTTGAATGTTGATTTTGCAAACGCCAACCATACTCGTTAGCCCTCAATTCTCCTCCTCCCATCTGTAGCATATAAAAATTGAATCGGTATTACTAAAGTAACACTGAAATATGTTCGCTAATTCCATCGGAAACTCCATAGGAATCTGCAAGAAGTTGAGTGTTGGAACTGACTACACTCAAGTGAACTAAGACAAAGAGAACTTAGGAGTTGATGATTATGTCCAAAGTGCCTTCTAACTACCCACACGAAAGGAAAAGAAATGGCTAAAAAATTTGGTGCAAAATTGACCGCCGACGAGGTGCTTTCCGACATTGATCTCAAGGGAAAGCGATTTCTCATTACGGGTGCATCGTCGGGCATTGGACTCGAAACCGCCCGCTCACTGGTCGCTCACGGGGCTAGTGTCGTCGGCGCGGTCAGAAACCTCGCTAAAGCTGAGTCAGCCACTGCATCAGTTCGTGATGCCGCTTTGCAAGGAGGTGGCAGCCTGGAGTTGATCAACCTCGATCTGGCATCCTTGCAAAGCGTTCGTGCCTGTGCGGATAAACTGTTAGCTAACGGCCAGCCGTTCGATTCCATCATTGCTAACGCTGGCGTTATGGCAACTCCGTTTGGTCGAACGGTCGATGGCTTTGAAGTCCAGTTCGGGACGAACCATCTTGGCCACTTTGCCCTGATCAATGGGATCGAGCCGCTGCTCACCGATAATGGACGGCTGGTGGTGCTGTCGTCGCTAGCGCATCGCGGTGCCGATATCGATTTAGACGATCCGAATTTTGAGCAGCAGGCGTACGATCCATGGGTCGCCTATAGCCGGTCGAAAACCGCCAATTCACTGTTCGCTGTGGAGTTTGACAGGCGGCATCGCGATCGCGGCATTCGGGCTGCTTCGGTGATGCCCGGAAACAGTCTCACGGACCTACCCCGCCATTTCTCGCAGGAGGAGTTGCAGGGACTTTTGCAGACCGTTGACGCAGCGCGCACCGAAGCGGGTCTGCCGCCGAAAGAGTTGAAAGAAATTCCGCAGGCAGCCGCGACATCGGTCTGGGCAGCAGTCGTGGCTAACAAAGACGAGATTAGCGGACACTATCTCGAAGATTGCGCGATCGCGCCGATCAATGACACGCCCAACCCGTTTGCCGACGGCGTCAGGTCCTATGCACTCGACGCGAACAAAGCCAAGCAGCTCTGGGCGAAAAGCGAGGAATTGATCAGCGCTGCGTCTTAAAGGTTATCGCGCACATCTAAACGCAATCATCCATTCCACTTTCGTACTTGGATGAACACTCACAAGAATGCCCGATTGACGTATAAGCGTTAATCACCATGCCTTACGTTTCCCGTAAACTCAACCAGGAAAACATCATGTCACAAAAACTCTCAGGAAAAGTTGCGCTTGTCACTGGCGGCACCAGCGGTATCGGGCTTGCCACAACCAAGCGATTTGTCGCTGAAGGTGCCTATGTCTTTATCACGGGTCGTCGTCAGACTGAACTTGATACTGCTGTAAACGAAATTGCTAAGAACGTGACTGGCATTCAGAGCGATGTCTCAAATCTGGCAGACCTTGATCGGCTTTACGCCACGATCGAGCAAGAGCAAGGTCGCCTGGATGTAATCTTTGCGAATGCTGGCGGTGGAGAACTCATCCCACTTGGATCGATCACCGAAGAACACTTTGACAAAACCTTCAACACCAATGTCAAGGGTCTACTTTTCACTGTGCAGAAGGCACTGCCACTGATGCCAGAGGGCGCTTCCATCATCCTGAATGCCTCAACTAATTCCATCAAGGGTATCCCAGCCTTCAGTGTTTATGGCGCTACCAAAGCCGCCGTGCGATCGTTTGCCCGCACCTGGACACTCGACCTCAAAGACCGCCAGATTCGAGTGAATGCGGTCAGCCCTGGTTTCATTCCGACTCCCGCTTACGATCTTCTCTGGGGACTCAGTGAAGAGCAGTTGAAAGAATTTGTGGCGAGCCAAGCTAACAATATTCCATTGGGACGAGCTGGCACACCCGACGAGATCGCCAAAGCCGTTGTCTTTCTGGCTTCAGATGACAGCAGCTTTGTAAACGGCATTGAGCTATTCGTCGATGGTGGCATGGCACAAATCTAAGAAGATGCTGTGTTCACACCAGCTAACAATGCAGCAGACGGTTTAAAGCCGCTAGCGCTGCGTTCGAGTTTCTTTGTCGCCGCTGATTTGAGCCATTGGGCGTTTTGGGTGATGTGAGGTGTGGAACGGATGACGGATAAACTTGAGCAGAACAAACAGACGGTCACAGCATTTTATGACCTGATGTTCAATCAGTGTCAGCCCGCAGAAGCCATCGAGAAATATGTCGGCGATGTGTACATCCAGCACAACCCAACGGTGGCCGACGGGAAGCAGGCTTTCATCGAATATTTCGAGAGGATGGCGAAAGAATATCCGGGGAAGTGCGTCCAGTTTAAGCGCGTCTTCGCTGAAGGCAATTATGTAGTCTTGCATTGCTACCAGCAATGGCCGAGCGACAACGACTGGGCAGGCATCGACATCTTCCGCCTGGATGATAAAGGCAAGATAGTCGAGCATTGGGACGTGCTTCAGACCATCCCGGAAGCGTCGGCTAACGATAACACGATGTTCTGAACAGTTGAGTGCTGGTAGGGTGAAGTCCGGTTTGTACAACGGCACTGTTTATTCTAAATCAAGGAGAGTTGGCACAGATGGAATCTATGAAAGCAGCGGTATTAACTGCGTTTGGTGATGCTGAGAAGTTTGAGATTGGGGGCCGGCAACGATTCGTGTAAAAATGGACCACTTGCCCTGAAACTCCTATGGAATGAGGATTTAGAGCACAGTAACTTCACCTTGTAGGTGCAGGAATAATCACTGTGTCAAAATCCAGTGTGGGTGGACAACGATCGAGATTGAGATCATAGATGCCGAAACGATTAACGTGATGCGTCCAGTAGGGACTCAACGCAGCGACCGCCTCCGACTCAACTGGGTAGCCAGAGCGTGCTAGCTCCTGGAGTATCCGGCTCATTTCAAAGACGTTGTAGAAAATCAGACAATTGGCGATCAGGTGGTTGTACTTGATGATCTTGCGTTGGTCTTCACGATTGTTGGTAGCAATCACCCCCTCACCCCCAAAAGACAGCCATTTGGCAAAGCCATTAAACGCCTCACTTTTATTGGTTGCAGCTTGAATGGTGGCGCGCAGATCGGCATCATGAATGTATTGCAGCAAAAATCCTGTCCGCATGGCACAGCCTAGCTCATGAAACGCTCGATAGAGCTTGTTCTGACTGCTATTGGTACCTAACTTTCGCAAAATGGTAGAAGCAGCAATCTTACCTGCTTTAATCGATAAGGTAACCCGCAGCATATCGGGTAGATGAGTTTCAATCAACTCCCAATTCACCGTTTCAGAGAACAGTTGACCAATGTGTAGGTAACGGGTCGTAGAACTGAAACGGTAGAGGATTAAATCCTTCCAATTGCGAATGCGTGGCATCAGTTGAATGCCTAATAAATATGCCAGGGCAAACACTGTAGCACTTTGGGATTGAGTATCTCCATGAATCGTATCTGGTTGAATCTCAGATGTATTCTTCAACAGTCCATCCAGCAAGTACACGGCTTCCCACACGCCACATGGAATGAAATGGCTGAATAGAGCAATGTACGTATCAGAAACGTGATAATACCCAATCCCACCATAACCGCCATACCGAATGTGATATTCTGCCAGCAAGTTATCTTCGTAGATATCCCACTTGGTTCCGTCTACAGAGGCTCGCTTGCCATCTCCCCACAGCTTGGGCAAGCTGAAGCGGTTGTAAGCATTGATGATAGTGGCATTGGCTGCCTGAAGCTTATCTGGATCAATGTGGCGCTGGTGAGCATAAGCAACCTGCTTGCGGTCAAATCCTTTAAGGGATCGAGCTGCTTGAGTCGGTCCTAAATTGCAACCATAGCAGAAGGTACTCGCCAAGTAGCGGGCAGCAGGATTGTCCAGTTTGGCATCATGTCCCGACTTCGGCTTGAAGAATCGAGTCCAGTTTAGCCAAAGCTCTGTGTCTGTCAAGACATCGAGCAGATTGACTGGGGACAGCCGTTGAGCAATGAGTGCTTTGAGCGTGGCTACTCCCGATATGATCTTTGCCTTTGGCTTGCGAATCACTAGACGATCCTTCTGGTAGTCCACATCGACGTTGGTTGGAAAGCCAGCATCCGTAGCTTGAGCCGTTGTTTCCAACCACTGCTGAACATGGGCGACAAAGGCACTCGGTTCGATCGGCAACCCCAGTTGCTTGCCATATTCACTCACCATTTCCTGGTATTGTTCCCAGGAAATGAGTTGCTGACCGTAATCTCCATATTCCCAACTCCCCTCAATATACAGATCGCCAGACTTCAAACCTAATAGCAGGTGAGAAAAGACGCACACCTCGAATGGACGGCGTTGCAGTGTACTGGGATAGGGAGTGCGTTTGCGCTGTCCAGTGACGAGAGCCCACCACTTCTGGGAAATCCAACTCAGGTCAAGCAGGTGGATGTGTCGTTCCTCATCCGTACCTGGGTGTTCAGTTTGCACAACTGAAACCGAGGCACTCCGACTGTGCCGATGTTGCAAGATGAATTTGATCGCTTCTATCAACGAGGTATTCTGCGTAATCGAACGCAGTGGCAGCACGTCCAGCAAGCGAAATAGGGCGCTGCGTTGGCTTTTGTAGAAGGTTTGTAGCAAGGGGAAGTAATTGTTACCGACATACGCCAGATGAGCATCGCAGGCTTCCAGAAGGGTGGGACCCTGGTCGCCAATCACCGTTTCAATGTCAGCAAAGCGTTGAGCGATCTCCCCTTCACCTTGAAACGCTGCAACCACATCTCGTAAGGTGGCAATCAAGCTATCTGTGCGAGCTTGAGTCTCCTGACGCAGCATGGCTAACGCCTCTTTGCCGCGATGATGCATTTGCTGCATCTGACGAATGAACATCTCTGCTAAATCATCCAGCGTTCGCGCATATTGAGCATTCAGCAGGGCAACGGCGAGCGTGTACCGCTTCAGGATGCTCATTTGTCGCATCCGAGGAGCATCTAAAGCCTTTGCTTCCTCAGCAAAATGCTTCCGTTTAACTTCTGGCAATTGGTTGAGCACTACTGTGCCAATTTGCAAACCCGCTAACCAATGCAACCGTTCAACCAGATCTTTGAGGTGGGTGATAGTGGGCTTGCCAGGATCTCGTTTGACTTCATTCTAAAGTGTCTTTCCTGTTTCTGGATCTGCTCGAAACAACGTATCGATTTGACGACGTTCGATCTCACTGACAACTGGTTGCGGGTTTTGCATAAAAGTTGATAGCTTTATGGAAGCCTTTAAATCTCAACAAATGGGCAACTTCCGTGGGAAGATTGGTGACGTTGTTTTCTGGGTAAGCGAGCAACCAGTGCCATCCGCAGAAACGGAGTCACGAATAAAAGAGTTAGAGTCACAAGTTTCAGCCCTTCAATCAGAGGTCTGGGAGTTACGCACCGAAATTGCAACTCTAAGGTCTAATGTTTCCAGCTTAGAGAACAATTTTAGAAACTTTGATCATGGCTTTTCCGCATCCATCCTATTTCTAGTAGGTTCCTTTTGTGCGCTGTGGGCGCAAAATACCAGACGTAATCCCTGGCTATGGTTTTTCTTTGGGATGCTGCTTTCCCCTATTTCACTGCTGGTGCTGTTAACCAAAAACTCAGCAGATCAACGACGATAAACTCTACGTCAATCAACAGAATGAAGTTGTCCGAGTACTTCTAGTGGCATCATGCTTGAACGACTTGGTGTGATCTACGGTCGGCGTTGTGTCCATTCTTCCGACTTACAGCGAACGTCTGTTCCTCCCAATCGGCTGCTCCTAGACAGGAGTAGGGGCGATTGTGTCTAGGGGGAGTGTACTCGAACTTTCCACTTCCACATGACCAGGAGGTGGGAAGGTACAAATATAGCTATTTGCAAAGTTATCTGGATGAGGCATTGGAGTAAAATCCCACGGGGAAACAGGCGATGCACTCACAGATGCACAGAGTTGATAGTGCGTTGAACTAGGATTTCGCCCTGCACTAGAATAGACTCGCAGATAATAAGTGCCCGAATCTAGGGTCGTTTTTATCGATTCACTGCTCCTGTCTCGGCGGGCGGATGCAAACAGAACCTGTCCTTTGTCATTGAGGAGCTGCAAATTTGCATCTGCTTTTAGCCGAGCCAGCGAGAAGTTGTTGCTGCTCCGTTGGCTGAGGGTAAAGCGGAAGAAATCGTTGCTGTCCGCACCACCAATTTGATCCTTAAACCTCTAGCTGTTCAAGGGGTTGATTGCTCTTGCACGACTTAGAGTATTGCCAACGCGATCGCCAGCCATAAATGCAGTTCAGGAGGGTACAGTTTAAGCCTTCCCGTCATTCTCTACAAAGTAAAAGTTAATAATTTCGTTACACGGGATCTTTAAAGGCGAGTGATTTAACGTCAAAAGGATGCGGAAATTGCGCTAGTAATTTGACAGAAAACCTGTCGCGTATCTTGCTTTTCGGACTCTTACGTAAATCTGGTGAAAAGGGATGGGATTGCTGAAGCAGTTAACGTCGCTCAAGGGATTAAAGTACTTCCAGTCCTAACTTCACCTAAAACGCGTAGGAGTCTGAAAAACGGGAAACGTGACAGTAGAGTAACCTGATTCATCAGGGTTTCATAGTTGAAGAATGTGGTAATTCTCATGAAACCCTCTCCTCTTCTATCTCTGCAACCTTTTGTCCTATACTCAGGTGGACTATGAGTAATCCAAAACTGTTAAACGAGCCAGAGGACAACTCGGAACTTCTCAGGATGTTCAACGAAGATCAGTCCGATCGTCAACCGCCAGCAGGACAGGCGATCGATTGGTTTATAGTGGGTTCCAGAGATGCAGTACGACTAGCACGAGTAAAGTAGCGGGCGTAGTGTCTACGTCAGTGGGATATATGGGAGGACATTTCGAGCATCCCAGCTATCTCGATGTTTTGTCTCGCATTACAGGTCACGCAGAGGTTTGCCAGGTGGAATATGACCCGTCGCGCGTCAGCTATGACGAATTGCTGGCACTCTTTTGGCAGATCCACGATCCCACCAGCCTCAATCGCCAGGATGCAGCCCGGGGAGAACATATCGATCGGTCATTTTCTACCACACCCTTGACCAAGCGACGCGATCGCTCGATAGTCCAAAGAGCGTCTCGATCGCTCCGGCGAGTACAACAAGCCGGTTGTAACTCAGATTGAGCCTGCGTCCCCATACTGGTTAGCCTCCGAAGAACACCAGCAATATTTGGAGAAGAAACAGCGACGGCAGACTCACAGCAATCAGCCGATCGTTTCCCCGTAGATCATGCAGCCCCTTGTCGGATAATGAATAGGGAAAAACGGAGCGTTACAACAGGGGATGAAATGACCCAGGCGAAACAGGGCAGTGACTTGCAGCTATACGATTGTTTTCAGCAAACTAAACGGCAGCGAGTCAGCGACGGGGCGATCGTGCCCATTCTGGAGGGATGTAGTTCTGCCGCTCGAATCCTGGTGCTACTGTGGTCGCAGTTGGGGGATTTTGACAATCTTGAATATGCCTGGTGGTTGCAGCGGGAGGCAAAATCACTTCGAGAGGCAGGCATTGCCATTCGTGCCGTAGGAATTGGCGATCGAGGCTCAGGAGAACAGTTTTGCGCCTACACAGGCTTCCCTGCGGATTGCCTTTTTGTTGATCCGAAAGCCGAACTGCATCAGCAGCTTGACCTCTACCAGGGACTATTGCTGAAGTTACCCCTGCTCTCACCCGGACAAAATGCCTGGCTAAACCTGCTCTTAATGTGCGCCGGAATTGGCAGTCCAGGAACGCTCTCCGAAGTCTTTCGCGGCTATCGAGGCGACCGGAAAGCTCCTCAACTGATTGCGGATGAGGAAACGGTGAAAGCACCCCCACTTCCGCCCCTGAAAGGTTCCTCGTTTCGATGGGCAGGCGGCAAAGGGTATCAGCGTCCGTTTGAACTGGCGACGCTACGTCTGCGAAACATGGGCGAAGTGTTGAGTCACTGGAAAACCTATGTACCCGACTCTGCTTATCTGACGCAGCGCGGCGCAACATTTCTGTTTGATGCTGAGGGTCAGTTGTTGTACGAACACCGCGATCGTGCCATTCTGGGTTTTGCTGAAGATAAGAGCAAACCGCTGTCATTTCTCACCGTGCGATCGGATTAACGAACGGTACAACGGCAGATAGCATTCCAATTCAGCCTTCTACGGCTTTGGGGCGAGGCAATTCCTCCAATCAACAGGAATTCAGCGGGGTCAGGACTTTGACATCTGCTCTAGCAGTCCTTTCAAGGCAGCATCCTGCCGTTCTTGCATTGCCTGGCACACTCGCTGCCACAGGATCTGATCCTGAATGTGAATGCCCATTGCTTCAGTCGCCTCTTTCGCATCCTCCGGTTTACCCTCGGCAATCAAGGTCAGCAGAAATTGGATCGCCTCTGGCTGCCGCAGTGTAGAGATAGCGAGAATTCCTGTTTTGCGAAGCTGCGGATCTCGAATGCCCTGCCACCAATCCCGCAGAATCAGAAAGGCTTCGTTTAATTGCGACTCAGACAAGGCTAACACTGCAGCTTCTGCCTGGTCTGCCTCTGCTAATGCCATTGCGGTACGAGCATAAAGGACATCCTCGACCAGAGGGAGGGACTGCTGGGGTGCCAGTTGCAGCAGGGCAAGTAAACATTCTGATAGCACAGGTGAGGTGTCGCCGACTTTGACCCGCAATCGCAAAAGCGGTACTCCCTGATCATTGGCGCTATAGGCAATTGCTCGTGCTGCCCCAATTCGAGCCTCTGGTTCTGGATCTGCCAGTAGATCGCCTAACTCGACTATCACTTGAGGATAATTCATTCGCACCAGCCCTAATGCACAGGTGCCGCGCAGTCGAGGAGCCGTGTCCGTCGTGCCACCCCAGATGGGTTCTGGCTGAACGTGCCGAATGCCTTTGAGGAACAGCGTTTCGTTGCTGTATTCCAGGCGATACAGTGTATCTGCTATGGCTTGTTTTGCCAGACAACCAGGATCGTTGTCCTTCGGTTTAATCAGGAAACGATCAAAAGCATCCACGAGATCGGGAATAAAAGCATACAGTTCCGCTTGAGCCACGATGCCAGCCGCTTGAGCAGCAGCAACTGAATATTTGCTGCTCAGAACTTGTTGCAGCACCGCTGAGGCTGTTTCTGAAGTGGGGTCAGGGCGAATCTGGTTCAAACTTGCGGTCAATTCTTCCAGTTTGCGAGACTTTGCCATCGGTGCTTGCCCTCCCGTGATGGATTGAATTGGTTCTGTTGGGTCTGGACAGTTCTGGGGCTTTATGAAATAGTACTATTGTTCACGCAACACCATACAACGATTACATTGCCCCTAGTCATCGCGCTGGGGGTTTTAATGATCCTGAGCGGGCAATCGCTTGCTAAAGTGTGAACGTTACAATCAAGAAGCAGCAATATTATCTATGGCGAGCGGTAGACTCAGAGGGCAATGTGCTTGATATTTTGATGCAACAGCATCGAGATACGAAGGCAGCTAAGCGGTTTTTCTGCAAGCTCCTCAAGCAGCAAGGCTTTGTGCCTCGGGTGCTCGTAAGCGACAAGCTGAAAAGCTACGAAGCTGCCCAAAAGCAGATGCTCAAGAGCGTGGAGCATCGACAGCACAAGGGGTTGAACAATCGAGCAGAGAACTCGCATCAACCGACTCGAGTGCGAGAGCGGCGGATGCGGAAGTTTAAGTCACCGGGGCAAGCCCAACGATTTCTGGCTGCGTTTGGACCGATTCGAGACCACTTCCACCCGAAACAACATCAGCTAACAGCTCATCGCTACTGCGAACAAATGCGTCAACGAATTGAAGATTGGCAAGAGATTGTTGGGTTGAAATCTGCCGCATAATCCTGTGATTCCACCTCACTAGAGACTACCGTGCTTACTCTTAAATTTTTCTGGTTAAGTTGACTGCGAGGATAGAAGAGTCTTTCTGCTGCCAATCTGACCCATAAGTTGACCGGCTCTGTGCCTTTGTATTGATTTGTCGATTGGAAGTAGAAAGACTTTTGTTGCTGGTGTGGCTTGGGCATCGTGACCTGATAGGAGCCTGTCTTAAATAAAGTCTCATCGCAGTCTTGTCCATTGCCCAGTTCTGCAAGCAGTTCTGCTCTTCAACCAGGCGGTAAACAATGACACAATCTACGACCGATCCGAATGCAGTGATCATCGGCGTTGACACGCATAAAGACACGCATGCTGCAGTTGCTATTAATGGCTTAGGTGCACGTCTAGGAGATCGCATCATACCGACTACTCAAGCCGGATATCAACAATTGCTGGAGTGGGCAAAGACATTCGGCGTGTTTGCTGCGTTTGGTGTGGAAGGAACTGGGTCGTATGGCAAGGGTTTAAGCCAGTTCCTGCGTCGTCAAGGACTGAAAGTGGTGGAAGTCAGTCGTCCTTGCCGCCGGGGTCAGCAACGGTTGCAAGGCAAGGATGATCTGCTCGATGCAGAAGATGCCGCTCGCCAAGTGTTGGCTGGACAAGCTACAGCAACTCCGAAATCGAGCGAAGGTGGAGTGGAAATGATTCGGATTCTCAAAGCAGCACGAGATACGGCAGTCAAAGCCCAAACTCAAGTGATAGTGGCACTCAAAGTGATCATCGTCACAGCCGATGCAGCGTTACGGGCACAGTTGGAATCTTTGTCCACCCCCCAGTTGGTCAAAGCCTGTGCACAACTCGAAGTTGGGACACTCGATACACCGATGGCAACGATGCGCTATGCCCTCGCTGCAATGGCAAAACGCTGGACACAGTTACATGACGAGATTGAAACGCACACCCAGCATCTCACGACCCTCGCCCAAGCAGCAGCTCCTGAATTAGTGCAAGCGTTTGGCATTGGAACGGATACGGCTGCTGAGATGCTGATCACCTTTGGGGATAATGCGGAGCGTGTGCATTCTGAAGCCGCCTTTGCCAAGATGTGCGGCGTCTGTCCAATTCCAGCGTCTTCCGGCAAAACGCAGCGCCATCGCCTCAACCGAGGCGGAAACCGTCAGGCGAATGCCGCGCTATTTCGCGTGGTCATTGTGCGAATGCGATGGCATCAGCCGACCCAGGACTACGTTGCCCGTCGGATAGCACAAGGGTTGTCGAAACGAGAGATTATTCGGTGTCTCAAACGTTATGTCGCAAGAGAGATTTATCACATTATTCGCAAAAGCACTCCCCTCCCCAAGTGCCTGACGTGATGCATTCTTAGAGTACAAAAAGGACTTGACATCTATAGGAGCATCAGTACCCGACCAGTGGCAAACCTACGAGTTTGTGCAGATTGCGAAGGGACAGGCAGCTTGGGAAACGGATCTGGCGATGCGGGCAAACCGCCTGCTGATTTGTGATACTGACCCGCTGGCAACCCACGTCTGACATCGCCGCTACCGAGGAACTTATTGCCCAGCCGTTGAACGGATTGCTGAGCGTTGTCACTATGACCTGTACATTCTGACTGCTCCTGATTTTGCCTTTGTGCAGGACGGGACGCGCGAGGGTGAAGAGATTCGGCTGGAGATGCACCAGTGGTTTATTGAGGTACTGAACCAGAAAAGCAAGCCGTACATCACCGTGCAGGGAAAACATGAGCAGCGAATGGCAGAGGCGATCGCAGCGATTGATGCTTTGCTTGTATTTCCGCCTTTAGCCGCCTGAAGTAGGGATTTCACTGTTCTCCTTCCCTGCAGGGGACTTTGCGGGCGGTATTTCGGCTGGAGGAAGGACAGACTCCTGTTCGCCCCGTTGATTGCTGCAAAACTTCGAGGCGTCCTGCCTAATTGAAACCAAAATTTACAGCAAAATTGATTCAAAAAATCAGGAATTGGTTAGGGTATGGGTGATGTCTCTCTATATGAAATAGAAATTCTCAAGGAGGTGGAGGATGACTGTATTCGTAGCCGATCGCGTCACGGCAAAGACACTCACGCTTCAATCGCAAGCCACAGTGAGTCTCGTTCACTCCTGCACCATTTCGGCAAGATGATTCGAACTCTTCTGTGAACCTTGCACTGTACAAGTTATCACAGAAAGGAAATCCAATGAATTTAGAACAATTAGGCTGGAGCGATCGTTATGCTTGCAGCTTTAGATCTTACTACGACCAAGGATTTGCGGTCGGTCGAGTTGCTGTTGAACATCGTAATTCTTACTTGCTTTACACTGAGCAGGGGGAGCAACTGGCAGCAGTTTCTGGTAAGCTCAGGCATCAAACGACTGGCATTCAGGACTTCCCAGCCGTTGGAGACTGGGTGGTGATTCAGTCCAGTTCGATAGACCATCGCGCCACAATTCACGCAATCTTGCCACGCAAGAGCAAATTTTCTCGCAACGTTGCAGGTAGTACGACTGAGGAACAGGTGATTGCTGCCAATGTCGATACCGTATTTCTCGTTTCTGGGTTGGATGGTGATTTGAATCCGAGACGGATCGAACGCTATTTGATTCTGGCATGGGAAAGCGGTGCCAGCCCGGTGATTGTATTGAACAAGGTAGATCTCTGTTTGCACGTTGAACGACGACTGGCAGAGATAGAAGCGATTGCCATTGGTGTTCCAGTTATTGCTTTGAGTGCCACACAAAAACAGGGAATGGATGCGCTCCAATCCTACCTACAAGCCGGAAAAACGATCGCCCTGCTGGGGTCATCGGGTGTGGGTAAATCCACGATTGCAAATCAATTGAACAGTGAGCCACTACAGACAGTTCAGGCAGTTCGGCGAAGAGACGATCGCGGTAGACATACCACCACGCATCGACAATTAATTCTGCTCCCTTCGGGTGCATTAATGATTGACACACCGGGAATGCGTGAAATTCAAGTATGGTCAGGTGCTGAGGGATTGACAGAAACATTTCCAGAGATTGAAACATTGGCGCAGCAGTGTCATTTTCGAGATTGCCAGCACCAACAGGAACCCGGCTGTGCCATTCAACAGGCACTCGCTGACGGACATCTCGACCAAGGACGGTTCCTGAACTATCAAAAGTTGCAGCGAGAACTATACTATCTGGCTCGCAAGCAAGACCAACGAGCAACTCTGGCAGAGAAGGAGCGGTGGAAGAAAATTCATAAATCGCTCCGCAACCACCCCAAATACCGGGAATGATGGTTCGCTTAATACTCTATGGATTTAATCCATTATCACACCCAAACTACTCGTGGAAACCAACTTGGCATATTTTACCAGTACGCCTCGTGTACACAGTGCAAGGTACTCATGAACACCGAATGGCAAAGGCGATCGCTGCGATTAATGCTTTGCTCCAGCTTCCGCCTTTAGATGCCTTCTGAATCCTGCGAGTACAGTACTCTGGTATACTCTGCCCCATGGAGTTGACCTAAAAGCTAACGCGACCTGTCGTAATCAACTGAAATCTTGCAAGCAACGATACAACTGACAGAAACAGTGTCCCTCAGGGGGTGACAGCGAGGCAGAAAGGTAAGGCTGGTAGCAGACAGAGACGATCTGAAGCCGAAAAAATAGGGTGAATCCGAAGAATCACCCTCAATTTCAAAAAATGTTGCCTTCATTTTATCAGGCTTGTCTACAAACGCAACTGAGTTCAATTCAATTCATAACCCTGCAAATGCTGGTCGCCCTGCTGCAACGGGAACGTTGCGTGAGCATTGAGCGGTTAGCCACCTTATTTGCTCAACCCATTCAGTTTGAAAGTCGGCGGCGGAATCTTCAACGGTTTCTGCAACTTCCCCAGTTGAATATCAAAACCTTGTGGTTTCCGATCCTCAAATATTGGCTCAAGCAACAGTTTCATCGAGGGCAACGGCTATCGCTGGTGATTGACCGGACTCAGTGGAAACATCATAATCTGCTGATGGTCAGCGTCGTTTACAAGAAGCGAGCTATCCCACTGTTCTGGGATTGCCTCGACCATTGCGGCTCAAGTTCGCTCTTCGAGCAACAAACCGTTCTGCGGCCGGTGTTGAGTTTGATGCAGCGCTATCGCTGTATTGTGCTGGGAGACCGGGAGTTCCACAGCGTTGCGCTTGCCGATTGGTTGCGTCAACAACGGGTCGGATTCGTCCTGCGCTTACCCAAAAGCACGACGGTCAAGTCCCAACTCAGACGCTAAATGGTTGTGTCGCAAAAACGGGTCAATGGTAGGGTAGACAAGCCAGTTGTGTCGCAAAAACTTATTAGGGACAAACGATTGGTATCGTCTGCATTCCCTTAAGCAGCAATTCCAAAGATTACTTCAATAAACTTCGATTGAGAGATACTATCCCCTTGGTTAATTCCATTCACTTGTCCTTTGCGAATCATATTCATCGCTTCAATGCCACTCAAGGTTCTTCTGGCACTATTAAACGACTTAAATCCCATCATCGGCTTCACGATATGCTTAATGTTCCGATGATCTTGCTCAACTACATTGTTTAAATACTTGCTCTGCCTTAAGTCGGTCTCTTTTTCAATCGTTCCATCTTTTTGAAGTGCCTCCATTGCCACTGGATAAGCTGCATTCTTGTCCACATTAATGACTCGTGGAGACCCAGTGTGCTGTGCTTTAAGCACTTTACGGAAAAATTGTGCCGCTGCCTTGCCATCTCGTTTGGCACTCAACATGAAGTCCAGAGTATTCCCCTCCGAATCGACAGCACGATACAGATATTTCCACACTCCCCTGACTTTGATATACGTCTCGTCCACGCGCCACGAGTCGTTTGTCGGCTTCAAGTGAGGTCGAATGCGTTTGTCCAGTTCTGGGGCTCTAACAATGGTAAGGTGACTGCCGAAGCTTCAATATGAGTCAAGTAAGCCAGGCTCTGAGGGGAGGGGATGATCGCTCCTCTTGACTCTCCAGCCTACTAGAGAGTTTAGAATGAAAGCATGGCATTAGTGAGGTAGCTATGCTAGCCCAAGAACAGTTACAACGGATTGGTTCAGTTGCGAAAGAGAGCGGACTGCCAATCAAAACGATTCGCTATTACGATGAGTTAGGGTTGCTCAAAACTTTTGGCAGAACAGAAGGCAACTATCGACTGTTCAACTCAGATGTATTTGGTCGTTTGCGGTTTATCAAACGCGCTCAAAGTTTAGGGTTAAACCTGTTAGAGATCAAAGAATTTCTAGAAGTGCATGATCAAGGTGATTTACCGTGCGATCACATCAAAGTGAAACTAGAAGATAAGCTCTCACAAATTGAGCAGCAAATCCAGCAATTACAGATTCTGAAGCAGGAGTTGAACGGGCTTCTATCTGGTTGGGAAGCTATTCCTGAGCATCCTGAAGAAACAATCTGTCCGATTATTGAACGAGCATAAAAACTCTTTGAGTTTAATAATTTTTCAGCCTATGCGTTATAAAAACATAGGCTATTCTTGTTGGTGTTATTTTGAAATCATATTTAGAATAAGCAAGCCGTGTTTTTGTTTAATTTTGATTCTTTTTTGATTGCTTCTATTGACTCTCCAGCCAACTAGAGAATTTACGCTAATCCTAGTTGGAAAACTTCGATTGATTGGAGGTCTGCCATGAGAAGTTATCTTGAATCATTCAATGGTTACGCAGAGAAAAAGGAGCCATCACAACTCTCAGATGGGTTTAGACCCCAGTTTGAGGGAGTTAGCGATTGGTTCAATCACACCGTTAACGCGATCGCCCATGCCCTGCTCAGAAACTCAGATCCATTCATCTGGCAGAAGACCGATCGCAATGGCAATACCTGGTGGATTATTGATGATCCACTCACCGGAACTCGCTTCCACGCTGTGTCTGAAGAAGAAGTTCGTGCCTGGATTGAACAGCGTTATTATGCTCAACCCAAGTCCTCTGGAAATAATTCGAGCGATTTCAATCCACCTCTAATTGAACGGTGGTGAAATATGCAATCATCTGAACTTCCAACATCTTCTCAAAACGATTTACAACCATTGCCAAAGGATTCACGAAAGCGAGCGCCCCTCGGGTTACTCCTCATTGTGTTCCTACTGGGTGGCGGTGGAATTGCTTGGTGGCGTGTGCTGCCTCCAAATGATCAAGCCACTGCAACGGCTCAACAAGCACCGATGCCTGTTAAAACCATTGCATTACAGGCAGAAACGATTGAGGAGCGGTCAGAATTTGTGGCAAATTTACAATCCCGCCGTTCTGTAACATTGCGTCCCCGCACTCAAGGTCAAATTACCCAAATTCTAGTAAGTCCTGGACAACGGGTAGCATCTGGAACAGCGTTAATTCAGATTGACCCCTCTGAGCAGCAAGCGGTTGTTAACAGTGCCTATGCGAGTGTGGCTTCGGCTCAGGCGAACGTTGATAACGCGAATGCGGTACTGCGATCGCTACAAGCTGAGCGATTGTCCAAAGTAGCAGAGATGCAACTGAGCCAAGTTGAGCACGATCGATACGTTGCTCTTGCCACCGAAGGAGCTGTTTCTCAGCAAACGCGAGATCAGTATGCCAGCCAGTTAGAAGTTACCAAGGCAAGTTTGCGAGCAATTGATGAACAGATTCAAGCACAGCGAGCGGCTGTAGCCCGGGCTGAGAAGGCAGTTCAAGAAGCACAGGCACGCATTCAAGCACAGCAGGTGCAGCTGCAATACTTCCAAATTACAGCTCCGTTTGCTGGAGTGGTGGGCGATATTCCAGTCAAAGTCGGTGACTTTGTGGATACCTCCACATCACTTTTAAGCGTTGCAGAGAATGACCAGCTTGAAGTGAATTTCTCAATTCCGGCTGAACAGGCATCGCGCCTTCAAATTGGTAGTTCTGTAGATATTACGAATGGGCAAGGACAACATCTCGGCACCAGTAAAATCTTTTTCATTGCGCCTAATACGGCTGGCACAACACAATCCGTTTTAGTAAAAGCCTTGCTGAACAACGCAAATGGACAACTGCGAACGGATCAATTTGTCAGAGCTAACGTGAGTTGGAACCAACAACAAGGTGTACAAATTCCAACAACGGCTGTGACGCGCTTAGGTGGAGAAACCTTTGTATTTGTCGCGGAATCCTCTAAAACTGGATTGGTCGCTCGACAACGGTTAGTTGAACTGGGCAGCATTGATGGAAACAAATATCATGTCCTGAACGGATTAAAGCCAGGAGAGAAGGTCATTGTCTCCAATCTATTTGCATTGAGAGAAGGAACCCCGATCGCGCCACAGTAGGGCAAAACTTCTACAGCAAAATCCCTCCAAGATTCAACACTTATCTTCCTTACGCTTCGTCTCACGCAGGATCTAACCCACTTCATTCCCTGGGTATTCGATATGTTTGTCAATTTTTTCATCAAGAAACCCGTCTTTGCGATCGTATGCGCGCTCGTTATTCTCATCGTTGGGCTGATTAGCATTCCAACCTTGCCCATTGAGCAGTACCCCGACATCAGCCCACCCCAAATTACAGTGACCGCAAATTATGTGGGTGCCAGTGCTCAAGTCGTTGAAGATACTGTGACAACTGTATTGGAGCGACAGATTAACGGGGTAGAAGGGATGCGCTACATCAGTTCCACCAGCAGCAACGATGGCACCAGTAGAGTTATCATCACGTTTCAGCAAGGGTATGACCTGAGTGTAGCGGACTCTGATGTGCAAAATCGGGTACTGCAAGCTGAACCCCAGTTACCTGAGGTGGTGCGACAAACCGGGGTGATGGTCTCCAAGCAATCGAGTGCGATCGTTCTGGCAATGGCACTTTACAGCGAAGATGACCGCTACGACGACACCTTCATCAGCAATTATGCCGACCTGTATGTGCTGGATCCACTGCGGCGAATTCCCGGTGTTGGCAATGTGGTTGCGTTTGGCGATCGCCGTTATGCCATGCGAATTTGGTTAGATCCGCAACAGCTAGCCAGCCGCAGCCTGACCGCTCAAGATGTGATCACTGCCCTGAATCAGCAAAATTTGCAATTGGGGATTGGTAGTATTGGACAACCCCCCGCCCCCGATGGACAACTGTATCAAATCGACTTGCAAACAGACGGTCGCCTAAAAGAAGCAGGTGAGTTTGAAAATTTGATCCTCAAAGCGAATCCCGATGGCACAACCGTCAAGCTTAAAGACGTAGGACGGGCTGAATTAGGAGCTGAGAGCTACAGCACGTTCGCCAGCTATAAAGGACACGTTGCCGTCGGCTACCAAATTCTGCAAATTCCGGGCAGCAATGCTTTAGAGATTGCCAAAGCCGTCAAAGCGGAGATGCAACAACTGTCACAAAACTTTCCACCCGGATTGAGCTATGACATTCCCTATGATTCCTCTCTGTTTGTGGAGGCATCTTTCCGAGAAGTAATCATCACGCTACTTCAATCCGTTGGGTTGGTTGTACTGGTCATCTTTCTGTTCCTACAAGATTGGCGCACGACCATTATTCCGGCGGTTACAATTCCCGTGTCGTTAATTGGTACATTTGCCTTTGTCAAACTGTTTGATTTCTCCCTCAATAGCCTCACATTGTTTGGTCTAACTCTGGCAACGGGCATGGTAGTGGATGATGCGATCGTGGTGGCAGAAGATGTGACTCGATTAATTCAAGAGAAGGGATTAAGTCCGATTCGAGCCACGGCGGAAGCGATGCGTGAGTTATTTAGCTCTGTGATTGCCAGTGGAATTGTGCTAATGGCAGTTTTCATTCCGGTAAGCTTCTTACCCGGAACGGCTGGACAACTGTACAAGCAGTTTGCCCTGACCATTACCTTCTCGATCGCCATCTCAACCTTCAATGCCTTGACCCTAACGCCAGCCCTATCTGCTCTCCTACTACGGGAACAGGCACGACCCCGTGGAGTTTTGGGGTGGTTGGCAAAGCGAATCAATGGATTTCTGAATTGGCTACGGCATAGATATCAGCGATCGCTTCAGGTTCTCACCCGCTTCAAGCAAGTCGTGATGATCTTGTTTATCGCCTCACTGGTGCTGACGGTAGGGCTATATTTGCGAGTTCCCCAAGCCTTTTTGCCGCAGGAAGACCAGGGGTACTTTATTAACCTAATTCAGGCATCCGATGGTGCTTCCCTCAACTACACCCGACAGATTGTGACGCAAGCAGAGCAAATCTTACTCCAACAGCCGGAGATTCAAGGTACGTTTGCAATGGGCGGGGTTGGCTTTAGTGGTAATACGCCCAACCGAGGATTAATGTTTGCCCCTCTAAAGCCTTGGGATGAGCGTCAAGAGCCAGAACAGTCTGTCTCTGCTATCTTGAGTCGGGTGCAGGCACCTTTGATGGGAATTCCTGAAGCTCCAGTCCTAGCGGTCAATCCTCCCACAATTCCCAGTCTCGGCAGCACTGGAGGGTTTGTCTTTCAGTTGCAGGATCGGGGCGATCGTAGCACTAGTGACATCAGCGCTCTAGATCAAATCAAAATGGAATTACTGACTCGCGCTAACCAAACCCCTGGATTGCAAGGAGTCTTTAGCACCTACACCGCCAATGCTCCACAGTTACGAATTGAGGTTGATCGCAATAAAGCAGAAGCCCTCCAGGTGTCTGTTGAGGAAATTTACAACACCCTGCAAACTTACATTGGCTCCCGGTATGTCAACGACTTTAACGCCTTTGGTCGCACCTATCGAGTGTATGTCCAGGCAGATGAGCAGTTTCGGTCTAATCCAGATGATATTGGTCAGTTGTATGTGCGATCGCATCAGGGAGAGATGATTCCTCTCAGTAATTTGGTGACTATCACTCCCACAACAGGTCCTCAAACCATTAACCACTACAACCTGCATCGTGCCATTGAAATCAATGGGGCTGCTGCTCCGGGTTATAGCTCTGGGCAAGCGATTCAGATCATGGAAAAACTTGCGGCTGAAGTCATTCCCGCTAACATGGACTTTGAATGGTCTGGGATTTCCTTAGAAGAATTGGAATCAGGTGGGCAAGCCCCGTTAATCTTTGGCTTGGGTGTGTTCTTCGTATTTCTCGTTTTAGCAGCCCAATACAATAACTTTGTTGATCCGCTGATCATTATGTTGTCTGTACCCCTGGCGGTCTTAGGCGCATTATCAGCACAGTGGATGCGGGGATTGTATAACGACATCTATTGCCAGGTAGGGCTGTTGATGTTAGTTGGACTAGCCAGCAAAAACTCGATTCTCATGGTGGAATTTGCCAATCAGCTACGATCGCAAGGATTACCCCTGACAAAAGCCATCATTGAAGCGTCTCAAGATCGCCTGCGCCCCATTTTGATGACCGCGATCGCCGCTTTACTGGGAGCTTATCCAATGTTGTTTCCTACTGGAGCAGGTTCTGCTAGTCGTCAGTCATTGGGAACCGCAGTCTTTGGTGGTACGTTCGTCACCACGTTTCTCAGTCTCTTTGTTGTTCCTGTTCTCTACATTGTGATCGGCAAAATTCGAGAGCGAATGATACGACCAAAAACCATTCAACCCGTTGATGAGTGGGTGTAGTCAAATTAGGCAAAAATTTTCGATTGAGGGCTTGGCTCTCTAGCTAACTAGAGACTCTAGGATTACAACAAGGGTTAAAAAGTTAGCTGCTCAAGAAAGCTACTTAACTCCAAGCTTTTTCAATACACCTTAATACCCACCTTGTTGAATCTATTTCAGATGTAGAAATGAATCGGTTTATTACTGCGATCGCCATTGTTAGCACATTATCCATTGCTCAAGGTTGCACACAACTTGCTCAAGTTAAGGAGGAACCCACTATGACAACCACAACTCATCCAAAGGCGGCTCATGCAGAAGAAACAAATCACAGTCATCCTATAACTCACACTGCAAGTCATGGTGAGCATGGAGGTGATCATGCAAACACTTCTGCATCAACTCAAGCAAAGCTCATAACGACTGGTGTGATTACTCCTAATGCTTCCACTATCCTTCAGATTGATGTACAGGATGAGAACGGAAAAGCGCTCGCCCAGTTCGATCAATTCCAAGAGCAGGTTATGCACCTAATTGCTGTCAGCGATGATTTGCAAGTCTTCCAACATCTTCATCCTGTGTACAAAGGCAATGGACGATTTGAGGTTGAAGTACAGTTTCCTCAGTCCGGCAATTACACGCTGTTCAGCGACTATCAACCGACAGGACAAACTGAGCAAGTTTCTGTGCTGAAAACCCAAGTTGCTGGAAATACTGCTCCTGTGGCTCAGGCCGATTGGAGCCGTACCAAAACTTTTAATGAAACTATTGTTGGTTTTGCTCCAAACCAAGCCACAGTCCGAGCAGGGCAAGAGGTTGTTTTGCCCTTTAACCTACAAGATGCAGCCAGTTATCAACCCATTACTGATTTACAGCCTTACTTGGGTGAAAAAGGACATCTGGTCATTCTGCGTCAATCTCCTACTTTAACGCGAGAAAACTACATTCATGCTCACGCTGTGCAGAATACCCCCGCAAACCAAATTCACTTTGCAACACGCTTTCCACAGCCCGGAAGGTACAAATTGTGGGGACAGTTCAATCGCAACGGTGAAATTATTACGGCTGATTTTTGGGTAGAGGTCGTTGAGTAGTATCATATCTCCGCTTCTGGCTGCATGATTGGGATTATGCTGATCAGACTCACGGCTCCATCGTCCATCACCAACATCCTGTATTGCCTTCTCCTTAACCGAGGGAAGGCAACGTTAGCGAGTAAGTAGCTAGGCAGATTTAAGCGTAAGACGCTCCAATGTCCACCCACCTTGTTGACTGCGATGCTCCATGCCTTCAATAATAGCATTCGCTAAGTCATACTCATTGTCGA
>JACJNZ010000058.1 GCA_014695325.1 Cyanobacteria bacterium FACHB-502
AAAGCCAGGGTCAATTGGAGATTTTCCAGTGCAGGTGCGCGCATTCGGTTAGGGCATCTCTATCCTAAATTAAAGCATGCTAACTAGGCAAAGTTTATTTGGTGAACTACTAGTGATTCTCAGCAAAGCCGAACGTCTTGCTAATGCACGATTACCCCAGAGGGGGAACGGCGAAGCCTCGTCTCAGCAGGAGGATCAGCCATGCTCGTTCTAAATGATGCTCAGGCGATCATCGTCAAAACCCTGCTCACCAAAATGCTGATTAACGATACCTATTCAGTGAGCCAGCTTGAAGAGGCGATGAGTTGGTTTGAGCGGGAAGACGATCGCGTCTCTTGTCCCTTCGAGCAGGTGTGGAGCAAAAACTTAGCGCAGGAAATTGTGCGGGAGTTACGCGATCGACCTTAACCTCCCCCAGCCTTCAAAGTCCCCCACTCGCTCCTCTAGAGCGGCAGTAACCAATGGGGGATTTAGGGGGCAATGCAGGACAGTGGCGACTCCTCAAATAACCTCTTGAGGGAGAATCAATTCATCCTGAAACCAAAGCTTGACTAAAGATCACCTTGAGCATTTATACTTAAAAACGAGGCTGGCGTTCACATTCGCCGCTTAGACCGAAATCCGAAAGATATTAATTCACCTGGGAGTGTAAAGTATCTTAAGATTGTCATAAGCATTTCTCATTTCAAGCCGAAATTAGCTGATCACACCAACTAGGAGGAAACCTATGGCACTTGTGCCAATGCGACTACTGCTGGATCACGCCGCCGAGAATGGATACGGCATTCCTGCGTTCAACGTCAACAACATGGAGCAAATCCAGGCAATCATGCAGGCTGCTGATGCCACAGATAGCCCTGTGATTCTGCAAGCTTCTCGTGGTGCCCGCAAGTACGCTGGGGAAAATTTCCTCCGTCACCTGATTCTGGCTGCGGTTGAGACCTATCCTCATATTCCGATCGTGATGCACCAGGATCACGGTAACGAGCCTGCAACCTGCTACTCCGCAATTAAGAACGGCTTCACCAGCGTCATGATGGACGGTTCGCTGGAAGCTGACGCCAAGACCCCCGCAAGCTACGAGTACAACGTTGCTGTCACCAGCGAAGTCGTGAAAGTCGCTCACGCGATCGGGGCTAGCGTTGAAGGTGAACTGGGTTGCCTCGGCTCGCTAGAAACCGGCAAAGGCGAAGCAGAAGATGGACACGGCTTTGAAGGTGAACTCGATCACTCCATGCTGCTGACCGACCCCGATGAAGCGGTTGACTTCGTTGAGCGGACTCAGGTTGACGCGCTGGCAGTCGCAATCGGAACCAGCCACGGCGCATACAAGTTCACCCGCAAGCCGACCGGTGAAATTTTGGCAATCAGCCGCATCGAAGAAATCCACCGCCGCCTGCCCAACACCCACCTGGTAATGCACGGTTCTTCCTCGGTTCCCGAAGATCTGATTGCGCTGATTAACCAACACGGTGGTACTATCCCTGAAACCTACGGTGTACCCGTTGAAGAAATCCAGAAGGGTATCAAGAGCGGTGTACGGAAGGTGAACATCGATACGGATAACCGTTTGGCAATTACGGCAGCAGTCCGTGAAGCTCTGTCGGCAAATTCGAAGGAATTTGACCCCCGCCACTTCCTCAAGCCTTCGATCAAGTACATGCAGAAAGTGTGCGCCGATCGCTATCAGCAGTTCGAAACCGCAGGCAATGCGTCTAAGATCAAGCAGATTAGCCTGGAAGAGTACGCTGCCAAGTATGTGAAAGGCGAACTGGCTCAGGTGAGCAAGCGGACCGTGGGCGTGTAAGCTAACGTTCTGCCGTTTAGTTTAATCAATCAATCTGATCATCCTTTTCCTTCGATTCCGGGTAGGCTAGTCCTATCCGGTTTTTTGCTTGGGGTGTGCTAAAGCAAATGAACTATCCTGATCCCAAGAACCCGCACCCAATGCCGGGATTTCCTCAGATTTGTTTTATTCAAAACACAGTCTCTAATCCCAATATTTCGATCGGCGATTACACTTACTACGACGACCCGGAAGACTCCGAAAACTTTGAGCGCAATGTGCTATATCACTTTCCTTTTGTGGGGGATAAGCTGATGATCGGTAAGTTTTGCGCCATTGCGAGAGGAGTAAAGTTCGTGATGAATGGGGGAACCCATCGCATGTCTGGCTTCTCGACCTATCCGTTTGAGATTTTTGGGCAGGGGTGGGAACGGGTTGCTTCCAAGACCGATGATTCTGCTTATAAGGGCGATACGATAATTGGTAACGACGTTTGGATTGGCTACGAGGCGGTCATTATGCCGGGCGTGCAAATTGGGGATGGCGCGATCGTTGCAGCAAAAGCGATCGTTACGAAAGATGTGTTGCCTTACACGATTGTCGGCGGCAATCCGGCGAAGCAAATTCGGCAGCGATTCTCAGATGAAATCATTCAGCATTTACTAGAAATTGCCTGGTGGAACTGGGATATTGAGAAAATTACGAGGAATCTGGAAGCGATCGTGAATGCAGATATCGAAGCACTCGCAGCCTGCCGATAAATTCAGGAGAGTCAATTCATGATGCTCAAAAAAAGATTTGCGCTGCTTCAGTTTGCCATTGCTGGGCTGTGCCTTACTGCTGGGCAGACAATCGCCCAGACCCTTGCCCTCCCCGACCGTCTGATTGCGTTTAACTCGCCGCAGGGTGAAGCTCTGCTGATAGAGAGTGCCGCCAGACAGGATTTTTGGAATCTCAGCTCGCAGTTTGTGACGCAGGTGAATCAGGCCTATTGTGGCGTTGCCAGTATGGTGATGATCCTGAATAGTCTGGGCATTCCCGCTCCGATCGCCCCTCAGTATGAACCCTATCGCGTTTTCACGCAGGACAATTTTTTTGACAGTGAAGCCGCCCGACAGGTGATCGCGCCTGAAGTGGTGCAGCGGCAGGGGCTGACCCTGGAAGAACTGGGAAAACTGCTCGAGAGCTACTCGGTGCAAGCCAAGGTTCACCATGCAGGCGATACGTCGCTGGAAGAGTTTCGCAGGCTGGCGATCGAAAACCTCAATCAGCCGCAGAACTATATTCTGATTAACTATTTGCGTCGAGAAATTGGGCAGGAGCGAGGTGGGCACATTTCCCCGATCGCGGCCTATCATGCGGAAACCGATCGCTTTTTGATTCTGGATGTTGCCCGCTACAAATATCCTCCCGTTTGGGTGAGAGCCGATGAGCTTTGGCGATCGATGGACACGCTGGATACAACTTCAGGAAAAACCAGAGGCTTTGTTCTGGTCAGCCGAGGTCTGGTCGGTCGAGAATAATTTCAGTTCAGCGATCGCTCAGGCTGAAAAAGCTGAATCAGCCAGTTATCTTTTAACTCGTCCGTCACGACTTCCAGTGCGGCAAGCAAATCAACGTCTAAATCTCGGTTTTGAATATCGATCACGAGCTTGTACAGCAGCTCAAAATCAATCCGATCGTTTTCCTCCATCAGTCGATATTCACCATTCGCCGCATTGTTCAACTTCTCGATTTCTTCGCGTCCTACTTTGCCTGTAATCGGTGGCTGTCGCCCATCACGCCATAGAAGAAACCGAGTGTCTTTGTGGCTGACAACTAATTCGTTGAAGTTTTTCAAACGGCTCGTGAATCCGCTGCCGTCGATTTGCAGAAATCCGATCGCCACCTTCTTAAGCTCAGACTGAAAAACACGATTTTCAGGCAATTTAGACTTACCTAATCGAAGACAGTCAATTTCAAAGGGCTGGATGAGCTGAAAAGCTTCGGCGATCGTCGTGAGTTTGCCAATATCGTCGCTGTCCGTAATAATTTGCAGTTTGTCATAGTCCTGCAAAAGTTCCGGTCTCTGCGATTTCAGATAGTCTAAAACCTGTCGTGTGGCATCAAGACGGACAATGAGAGTTTCATCAGAGCGATGAGCATTTCCATTCTGATAATGAGTGTTTTGATGAGGGTTGAACTCAGTATTCAGAAACGGCTGAAAAACGGGAGTCTCTCCATTTGTTTCTGTGCTGTAGATTGAGCCTAATCCGGTTGCGATCGCCTGAATTGCTTGCCGAAATTTGCTGAGCTCCTGCTCCAAGCGATCGAGTCGCTGTTCCGTAGAAATCGGGAATTCGGGGGAAGGATAGGATTCCGAAAATTCCTGAGCCGATCGCGGTAGGGGAATTCCGCGTGCCTTGTAGCGATAGTAGTCTGCTGCTCGATTCAGGGCGGCTCGAATCGGACGATGACTGAGAATTTGCTGAAGTTCTCCTGATGTAAATAGCTTTTCTAAATCAATGCCGATCGCCCTCACTTTAAGCTGCAAAATTTCCTTGATCTGCTGATTAGTTGGAGCTTCTAGAAAGACTTTGTGCTGCGAAATGCGATCGATCACTGAACCATCGAAAAAGGTTTGAAACTGCTGCCAGCGATCGGGAAACAGATTGAGAATAATCAAACTATTCGGAACGTAGGTAAAGATTTCTTTGACGGCTTCGCCAAATCGTTCCAGCAGATTTCGATTGCATTCCAGTCCTAATCCCTCAAGCTGATCAAATACAATGATTAGCGGTTCATCGAGCAGAGAAAGCTTGCTAAATACTGAGATTGCTTCTAATGAGAAATCCTCTTTGCTGAAGTCTGCGCTCCAGTTTTCTAAGCCGATTGATTCCGCATCTTCGCGCTCTAGCTCGTGAGCAACTAACCAGCGTGTTGCTAATTCTTTGCGTCGTGGTTCGGTATAGCTGCAAAATTTGATGATGCCTTTAATAATCTGCGCCGAGTAGCCCGATAACCCATATTGGCTTGTCCACCATTCATTGGTGCGTCGCTCAATATGCTGCCAGAGTTTGCGCTTCAAATCGGTTCCTTCTTTCGCCAAACTATAAAGCGCAAGCGGATTTTCTCCAATTCTCGAAAGAATGATTTCATCGTTATTGCTTTGCTGGGAAGTTGCCTGAAGAATTCTAACAAAGCTGTGTGCTAACAAATTCTCAAGCTGGGTAAAGCCATTTCCTGGAACAGTTTCGACAAACGATTTGAGAATGCGCGTGTAGATGTGATAGAGAACACTATCGGGATTATTCGGCTGACCGATAAACAGCAGACGATTCACCTGCA
Source organism: Cyanobacteria bacterium FACHB-502 (assembly GCA_014695325.1). Lineage (GTDB taxonomy): Bacteria > Cyanobacteriota > Cyanobacteriia > Elainellales > Elainellaceae > Leptolyngbya_A. The sequence continues at coordinate 5,114 of JACJNZ010000058.1, forward strand.
ACAGCTCTTTTGCCAATCGCATGATCAAGTGCGTTTTGCCCGTTCCCGGTTCCCCGATCACTACGGCTCCCTGGCTCTGATGATTGCGATCGTCTCGGATATCATCGATCGTTGCCTTTAGCAATTCAAACTCATCCTGATAAATTTGCTTCAGGTCAGGATGGTCTTGAAAAGGATTATCAACCTTGCTGCTGCTAAAGGGATTCGGTTTATCTTTCAACGCCTTTTTCAGGGAGGACTGCGACTTCAGTTCCATAAGTTTCAGATAGAGCTGATAGGTAAATTCGGCATCGTAGCGGGCAGAGTGGGCTTGTTGGGGATTGAAGTATTTCTGGTTAACTTTTAAGTTTAATCGCTTACTTAAGTATTCGAGTGAGTAGCTGGGTAAATCGGGCAGATAATGCTGAGCCAGTTCATAAGTACAGCTAAACTGAATTTTCCTCCAGGTTAGTCCTGCTTTCCGACAGCTTTGCCGTAGAACCTGAATATCGTGATTTGCGGAGTGAAAAATCACCTGCTTTTGCTTTGCGAAATCAAAAAAGCAGGGCAGTATTGCCTGAAGCGGCTGTTTTTTAAGCTGGGTTTCTGTGTAGTCTGGATGGGCTGCGTCAAAAGCTTCGTAAACGAGCTGTCCTTCGCTGTTCAAAATCGCAATTTCGCGAACGATCTCGCTTCCCTCCGTGTCTACGACAATAAACTCTTTCACAGGTTTCTTTCACAGGTTGGCAATAGCTCGAATCAATCGAAGATTCATTTACACGCAAAGTTCTGTAGAGCGCGTACTCAGAGACTTACTGTAGAAGGTGGAATAGATTTCAGCAGTTATTTGTCTACTTCCCTTTATGGCTAAAGTCTTCGATCGCATCACTGACGATTTACAAAAATTTATTCACGCGCAGCAAATCTTTTTCGTGGCGACTGCGCCCTTGAGCCCCGCTGGACACATCAATCTTTCACCCAAGGGGCTGGATAGCTTTCGCATTCTTTCACCCAATCGCGTTGCCTACCTTGACCTCACCGGAAGCGGTAACGAAACTTCTGCTCATCTAGCAGAAAATCAGCGAATTACGTTTATGTTCTGCGCTTTTCAAGGCAAGCCTTTAATCCTGCGGCTATATGGTCAGGGACGAGTGCTGACGCCGGATGCCCTCGACTGGCACACCCAGGCTGACTTGTTTCCCACGATTCCCGGAACCCGACAAATTATCATCGCCGAAATCGATCGCGTTCAGACTTCCTGCGGTACGGGCGTTCCGCTCTATGAGTTTGAGGGGCAGCGATCAGACATGGTGGAATGGGCGCAAAAGAAAGGCGATCGGGGCATGTGGGACTACTGGCAGCTTAAAAATCAAATCAGCGTAGACGGTCTACCCACCCCGCTTGCAGGATGGATGGAGCGTAGCCAGCAGGAGATTGGCGGGAATTAGGCTCGATCGGGGCTAAACGATCGTGATTACTGTTAATTCAGGCGGGCAGAAGAGCCGTCCCGGTGGATAGGTTCCCAGTCCGCGATTCACATAAAGCAGATTAGAGCCGACCTGGTGCAATCCCTGCGCCCACTCCCAGTGCTGCAAGACTTTGTAGCAGTCTTCTTTCATATAAGGAATCCATTTGCGCCAGGTTTTGGGAACATAGCGACGCAGCCGCTGATAGCCTGTGGGAAAGGGTCCGAAACCGGGTAAAGCAATCTGACCGCCGTGGGTGTGCCCGGAAAGCTGAAGATCGACCCGCCAGGGCTGAAGTTTAGCGGCAGAGTCGGGATTGTGAGAAAGAACGATGCGGGGCGTTTCGGGGTGAAGCTGACTTAAGACTAAAGCAGGATTAAACTCACGCGACCAGAAATCTGCCAGTCCGACGATCGGAAGCTGTTGCCCTAGCGGGTAAGCAATTTCATTCCACAGCACCCGAATTCCAGCGCGAGTGAGGGCAGTTGTCACCTCGGTTCTGGATTGGGGCAGTTCCAGGTCGTGGTTTCCCAGCACCGCATAAATCCCCAACCGGCTCTCAAGCCGCTGAAGTCGATCGGCTAAGGCATAAATCGGAGTGGGGTCATCGGTGACATAATCGCCCGTGAGCACCACCAAATCTGGCCGAAGCGCATTGCTAGTTTCGATCGCCTCAGTGAGCATCTGCTCTGAAAGCCGGAGTCCGTCATAATGCAAGTCGGAGAGCTGTACAAACCGGATATTTTGGAGCTGGGGCGGTAACTGGGGAATGGCGATTGTGATCGCTTCAGTCCGAAGGGAGCCGGATAACAGCTTGTGCATGGGTGATATACGTTCTTCTGAACGGTCATCTCAGCTTACCAAATGGAGGTATCCGGCCTGGTGTTTGCTGTATCACAAGCTGCATCCGAATCTGGTTTGCTGCCTGATGCTAGTAACGAGTTCTGAAGTAACAAGTTCTGAAGTGACGAGTTCTCAGAACTGACGGGTTTTTAGTGGGGGTTTTTAGTGGGGGTTTTTAGTGGGGATTGTATGGACAAGAGCAGGCAAACTGGCAGGAGCAGGAATCCAGGACAGGTTGTGTAAAGGCTTTGTGATAAATCAACAAGTATACTTATCAAAATGTCACATTCCCACGTATTTTTAGGAGGATTCAAGTCTCCTACTGTATAAAGTAATTGCAAATGAATTTCGTGCAGTGACGCGATAAGAGTTTTGACAAACTGTTGTCGATGCCATCTAGACGGAACAAAAGGCAAAATGGTAGAGATTCTACTGAGTGTTTTAGCTGGCCCTAATAAGATTTCAGGATTGACCCGAAGTTTTTACCTGAATCTCCGTATCCCTGAGTCGATCGAGAGAAATTAGGGCAAAGTTAAAGTCAAAGGGCATAGCGTGTATCCACAGAGATCCTACTGAGATGACTGTTGTACTACAAATTGGGGATCGATCGATCAAGGCTGAGGAACTGCTGCCGCTGATGGCGGGTTATCAGATGATGCCGCAGTTTGTTCAGGAACTCCTGATTGATCAGGCAATTCAAGCGATCGACTGTACAGAAGCAGAAATTGCCGAAGCACGTCAGCAATTCTACAGTCAAAACCAGCTCGAAGAAGCGGAAGCCCGGCAGTCGTGGCTAGCCTACTACGGTATGACTGAAGAGCAGCTCGATGCTCTGGCAAGCCGGGAAATGCGGATTGAGAAATTTAAACAGGCAACCTGGGGAAACAAGCTAGAGTCTTACTTCCTCAGCCGCAAAGACAGGCTCGATAAGGTCATTTACTCTCTAATTCGGGTTCAGGAACAGGACATTGGCGTTGCCCAAGAGCTTTATTTCCGGGTGTTGGAAGGCGAACAGAGCTTTGCTGAACTGGCACGCAGCTACTCAAAGGGTCCAGAAGCGCAGACCGACGGCTTGATCGGTCCGGTAGAGCTGAGCGTTCCCCACCCGACTCTGGCACAGCTTCTGATGCTCAGCCAGCCCGGTCATATTAGCCCTCCTACCCGTGTGGGCGAATGGATCGTCCTGGTTCGTCTGGAAAAATTTATTCCCGCCCAGCTTGACGAATCGATGCGGCGGAGATTGTTAAACGAATGTTTTAATACCTGGCTCAAGGAACAATTGGAACAAGTCGATTCCCTGAGTTTTAATCCTTCTACGGCTGCCCCCCTTGCCACATGACCTATACCAAATCCACTGTTCAAGACTTTGTCGCGGCTGTTCCGCCGTTCGACCAGCTTTCGCCCAGTGCCTTGTCCTACGCGACTGAGCGGTTTCAGCTCTTGCGTTACCGGATGGGGCAGGCGGTGCTGGTGCGCGATCGACTCCCCAATCAGGTCTGTATTGTTTATCAGGGACAGGTGCGGCTACTGGGCTATGATCCCCGGACGCAAAAGCCTGTGACGCTGCAACTGCTTCAGCCGGGAGCTATTTTTGGCTGGGTGGGGCTGGTGCGCGGTGTCCCTTGTGAAACGGTGATCGCCTCGACGGAAACAATCTGCCTCACCCTATCAGCCACCGATTTTCTGGCGTTGCTGGAGCGAGAACCGACCTTAGCCAGTGCGTTTCGCCAGCGTGCGCCGCTGATGGAAGTCTTTGACCTGCTGGGCACAGAGCTACACCGTCAGGCAAATGGCGATGCTGACTTGAAAGAGCTATCGTTTCAGGCAGAAACCGAAGCGGTGGTATGCAACCTGCCCCCCGGACGGACTCCGATCGCCCAGCTTGAACAAAATCGGATCTGGCTCGTAAGCGGCGGCGGCGAAATTGAAAATTTCCCGGTCGGAAGTCGGCTGACGCTAAACGGTCGGCTCAGCGGCGTTGAAGTGACGGGCAGCCGGCCTGCGCGAATTGTGGGCTTTCCAGAGATCCTGACCGAACAAATTGCTGATGCCACCCCGGAGCCGATCGAATCAGCGGCGATCGAGCCAGAGCTTGAAATTCCCTACGCGCCCGATCGTCCCGGAGAAGCTGATCCCAGTCTCACGGCGGATAAAAAATCCTCTGGGCGGCCCAATTATCCCTTTGTGCGCGGCAAGGGTGAGCTGGACGAAGCAATGGCTTGTATGCAGATGCTCTGCAAGCACTTCAATATGCCGTTCCGCAGCGATGTGGTGAAGCGCGTTTTGGTGAGTCAGTCGCAGCGGATGGGCGCCGTCTCCCTGGAGCTGTGTGGCGCGGTTGCCGAAATGATGGGCTTGAATGCTCAGCTTGTGGTAGCTCCAGCCAATGCGATCGGTCGTATCGAGGGTCCGGCTCTGCTGAAGTGGCAGGATGGAATTGTGCTGCTGTATGAAGCGAGCGAACGTGAACTGGTGATTGCTGATCCCCAAAGCGGCATTCGGCGACGCAAACCTGCGGATTTTGCTGAAACCTGGGGACAGCAGGGTGAGATCCTGCTGCTGAAATCGACCAAGCAAACGCCGCAGCAGCGATTTGGATTGAACTGGTTTTTGCCAGCCGTCCAGAAACACAAGCGGGTGCTGATCGAAGTCTTCATTGCCTCTTTCTTTGTGCAGCTCTTTGCCTTGGCGAATCCCCTGATGGTGCAGGTGATCATCGATAAGGTGATTGTGCAGAAAAGCATCGCCACGCTGCATGTTTTGGGGTTTCTGCTGCTGGCACTGGCACTCTTTGAGGCGCTTCTCACCAGTGTACGAACGTATTTGTTTGTGGACACCACGAACCGGATCGATATGTCGCTTGGCTCAGAGATTATCGATCACCTGCTGCGGCTGCCGCTGCGCTACTTTGAACGTCGTCCGGTTGGAGAACTGGCAACACGGATCAATGAGCTGGAAAATATTCGGCAGTTCCTCACCGGGACGGCTCTGACCGTGGTGCTGGATGCGATATTCTCCGTGATCTACATTGTGGTGATGTTTGTTTATAGCTGGCTGCTGACGCTGGTGTCGCTGCTGACGATTCCCCTGTTTATTCTGCTGGCAGTGTTCGCTTCACCCCTGATTCGTAACCAGCTTCGCGTTAAGGCGGAGCGAAACGCTGAAACCCAGTCTTATCTGGTGGAAGTGGTTTCAGGGATTCAGACCGTCAAAGCCCAGAATATGGAGCTACGGGCACGCTGGCAGTGGCAGCAACGCTATGCCCGATATGTCAGTGCAGGCTTTAAAACCGTTCTCACTTCCACGACTGCCGGGTCTGCCAGCAACTTCCTGAACCAGCTTTCGGGTCTGCTGGTGATCTGGGTCGGAGCTTATTTGGTGCTGCAAGGTCAGCTCTCACTCGGTCAGCTCATCGCCTTCCGAATTATTGCCGGATATGTGACGAGTCCGCTGCTGCGTCTGGCGCAACTTTGGCAAAACTTCCAGGAAGTGGGTCTGTCGATCGAACGACTCAGCGACATTGTAGACTCGGCTCCCGAAGCGGATGAAACCGATCGCCAAAATATCCCGATGCCTCCAATTCAGGGTCAGGTTAAGTTTGACGACGTTTCGTTCCGGTTTGGCACGAGTGGACCGTGGCAGCTCACCAACGTCAGTCTGGAGTTTCCTGCAGGCGCGTTTGTCGGGATTGTGGGTCAGAGCGGTTCCGGGAAGAGTACGCTGATGAAGCTGCTGCCCCGACTCTATGATTTGGAAGAAGGGCGAATCATTATCGACGGCTACGACATCAGCAAAGTCGAACTCTACTCGCTGCGACAGCAAATTGGCATCGTGCCTCAAGATACCCTGCTGTTTGAAGGTAGTGTGCAGGAGAATATTGCCCTCACCTGTCCCAATGCTTCGGCGGAAGAAATCATCCGGGCGGCTCAGGCGGCGGCGGCGCACGACTTCATCATGGAACTGCCCAACGGCTACAACACGCGAGTGGGTGAACGCGGAGCTTCCCTTTCGGGTGGACAGCGGCAGCGGATTGCGATCGCCCGCACGGTGCTGCAAAACCCGCGTCTGCTGATTCTGGACGAAGCGACCAGCGCACTGGACTATGACTCGGAGCGGCGCGTTTGCCTGAATTTGGCAGAGGTGTTTAGCGATCGAACCGTATTTTTCATCACGCACCGACTTAGCACAATTCGCAATGCCGATATTATTTTGATGATGGATAAAGGTTCGCCTGTTGAAATTGGTACGCATGATGAACTCATGGCGCTGCGGGGACGCTACTATGCCCTCTATCAGCAGCAGGAAGCTGAAATGTAGTGTGCATCTATCACGGATGGTTTCTCAGATATTCTCTAAGATGGATGCAGAGGGAGCCATTTCCGCTTTGGAATACACCGAGTCTTGCAGTTTTCCTTCACTCAGTCCCCCTTAATCCACGATCCGCAAAGGAGCTTTCTTGCAATGAACGGAAGGAACGGAGCCGGAAAAAACGGCAAATCGAGCAGTCTTGCCCCCCTGAAAGTGCCCGCTCACCAAAACGGCAACGGCAAACAGAGCCGGGCGGAGCTAGCAGAGACCGGAGCTGCTGAAGATAAGCTGATTCGGGCAGAATCCTTCGATCAGCCAATTCTGTTGCAGCAAACTAGTTTGTGGTCGCGCTGTATTCTCTGGGGGATTATGGGCGTGGCTGGCTTTGTGATCGTCTGGGCAGCGGTTGCTCAAATCGAAGAAGCCGTTCCTGCTGCCGGACAGCTCCAGCCTGAACAAAGCGTGCAGCCCATTCAGGCTCCGGTGGGCGGTGTGGTGCAGGAAATCCTGGTGAAAGATGGGCAGAGCGTGAACAAAGGCGATCTGCTGATTCGGTTTGACCCAACGGCTGCGGCAGCCCAGGAAAAATCGCTCGAACAGGTCAAAGCCTCGCTGACTCGCCAGAATCAGTTTTACCGTTCTCAGTTGGCGGGTTCTGTGGCTCCCAGTTTAGCGACCGCTCAGCAGCTTAATCTGTCTCCCGAAGTGCTGTCGCTCACCGAAAACCGCTCAGCTCTGCTGGCTGAAAATCAGCTTTATCGGGCACAGTTCGGCGGCAGCGGTGCAGGTCTTTCGCCAGAGCAGCAGATTCGTCTGCAAGCCAGCCAACAGGAATCTAGCACCAGAGCGGCGGCGGCTCAGTTTGAAGTGGCTCAGCTTCAACAGCAGCTTACCCAGACCGAACAGCAGCTTGCCTCGACCCGGCAAAGTCTAGCAATCGACGAAAAAATTTATAGCGATCTGGCTCCGCTATTGGTTGACGGCGGCATTGCCCGAATTCAGGTGGTGAAGCAAGAGCAGCAGGTGATTCAGTCCCGGTCAGAAGCCAATCGTTTGGCTCAGGAAGCGGCACGGCTGCGCTTTTCGATCGCCCAGGCTCAGCAAAAGCTGCAAAATACTGTTGCCACTACCAACACTGATCTGCTCAGCAAAATTGCTGAAAACGACAAAAGAATTGCGGACATTGATAGCCAAATCAATAAGGCGATTCTAGACAACGAAAACCGCATTTCTGAAATTGACAGCCAGCTCAGCCAGGCGAAACAAACCCTGCGCTATCAGGAACTTCGGGCGCCGATCGATGGCGTTGTCTTTGATCTGCAAGCTAAGGGATCCGGATTTGTCGCGAACAGTACCGAGCCGATTCTGAAAATTGTGCCGAGCAATGCGCTGGTGGCTGAGGTCTTTATCACCAATCAGGACATTGGCTTTGTTGCCGAAGGATTGCCGGTCGATGTGCGCGTAGACTCGTTTCCATTTAGTGAATTTGGCGATATCAAAGGCAAAATCATCAACATTGGCTCGGATGCGCTACCGCCGGATCAAAACCATCAGTTTTATCGTTTTCCGGCAAAGATTCAGCTTGATCAGCAGTATCTTGCAGTGAACGGCAACAAGATTCCGCTCCAATCCGGGATGTCGATCAGCGCGAACATCATTACCCGCAAGCGCTCGGTGATGAGCATCTTTACCGATTCCTTCTCGCGGAAAGTGGATAGCGTTAGAACGGTTCGATAACTTCGAGAACGGTTCGATCGCCGTTTGGAACAACAATTCGCGATCGGCTTCTCGATGTGCTATTCTAAAAGAGACCTGGACTCATGCAATTACAACGCCCAAACTTTGTCAGGACCGGAAGGTAGCAGCAATACGGGATGCTTGCAATCGGCGTGAACTCCGGGTCTTTTTGTTGGATGGTTATTTGTTGAATAGTTTTAATTAAGTAATTCCATTGATTTTTATTGGGTAATTTCCCCTCAGGTGGTTGGGTAATTTCCCGCTCAGGAGCAGCGACGGAACCGATCGCATTTTGTAAGCTAGAGAAAAACTAGTCCTTGCAAACAGGAAGCTTCAGCGATGGCAGGTCTTGGTGATTTCGTTCAAAAAGCATTTTATTTAGGTGTGGGAGCTGCCTCCTACGCGGCTGAAAAAGCAGGCGGTAAACTAGCAGGTTTGCGGGTTCAGGCGCAAAAGCTGGCAGACGAGATGGTGGCACGCGGCGAGATTACTGCCGAAGATGCGAAGCGGATAGTCGATGAAATGATGAATCGGGCACAGCAAGAGCAGCCGTCTGTGAATGAGCCGCGATCGACCGAACCGCGCCGGATTGAGATTTTAACCGACGACGAACCTGAGCCTGCCGCGGACGCTGCCGCGGAGACGAAAGCCGCTGGACCGGAATCTAATGTCGATGACTTGCGAGCACAAGTTGCAAAACTTCAAGAAGAACTGCGGCGGCTCAAACGAGAGTAGAGTAGTCACAATAGGCAACTCACTAAACATTACCTTCGCAGTTTATGGATGGCTGGCAACAGGATTGGCTCCGGTCTTTAGACTCGGTGACGAAAGAAGTGGAGCAATTTTTTGAAAACGTTGGGCGTGAATTAGATGATTTCGCAGATGCTGTGATTGAGTTTTCCGAAGAAGTGATGGAAGAAGTGGAGCGATCGATCGTTCCGAAACTCGATCAGTTGGATCATCAAATTGCGGATTGGGTTGAACCCGTGATTCAGATAGTTCTGGGCATGGAAACCACGCTCGATCGTGCCGTTGAACCTGTGACGCACACCGTTGAACCCTGGCTGAATCAACATCCGGTTTGTATTGGCTGTCAGCATTACCACGGGCAAGTTTATGGCGGAAATTTGCTGATTTGTGCCATGCATCCCTTTGGCATAGAAGAGGGCGTTGATCAGTGCGCGGATAAGGAACTCGTTTCCTGGTCGTTTCCTGCCCTGCATTCCCAATCCTCTGACCTGACTGATGATCAGTACTAAGCAACTTGCCGATTTTTCTCTGAATATTCCGGGCGAGCTGCTGCTTATCCGTAGAAGGAATTGGTAGATGCACCCTGATTGTTCCCCTGGTTCACCCAGGGGATTTTTTATTTGTCGCCATCTGGGTTCGCCTGTAACAGGTTCAACTTTTAACTGTAACCAGTTCAACCGCAACAAATTTTCGCACCGAGTTAATCAACCCGATTCGATCGCATTCACTCAATTCGCTGATTTGAATCCTTCGTTCTTTCAGCTTGTTTGTTGCCAGCAGTTCTGCGCGATAGGTTCCCGCTAATAAACCCGATTCGATCGGCGGTGTAAAAGCCTGTCCATCTTTTTCTATCACTAAATTTCCAATACAAAATTCTGTAACTTCTCCTCGATCGTTCCACAGCAAGACTTCTTCTGCGGGAAAACAGGCTTGCTTAACCCGTTCATAAATCGATCGTTCTGTGGTTTTGTGATACAGGAAGGGATAATTTGAGTCGATTGGAAAAGGGGCAAGCTGAGCTCTGATCGTATGTTGGGCAGTGGCCCAAGGCCGATAGCTTAATTCAAACTTGCCCGATCGCGAAACGGTTAGATGTACTTTATATTCCTGACCTGCTCCTCTGCTCAACCTGCTTTCTCCATCCTTCATTGAAGAATTGAGAGAACCTATGGAGGACTGCCGACATTCCGCTAACATTCGATCGGCTTGCTCCAGAAGTGCCTGCTCAAGGGTCACAAGATCGATCGCATTGCCAAAATAATCGGCGGATTGTTGCAAACGCTGAAGGTGACGCTCGAGCAAGAAATATCCGGTTGTGGGTGTCCAGAGAATGGTTTCGAGCAGATCAAAAGCGGGCTGCGATCGGGTGAGAATTTGCGCTTTGGTGTAGCACTCTTGCAGTTCGGCAGTGTCGGCTGAATCCCACACAATGCCACCTCCGGTTCCGTATTCTGCGGTGTGTGTGGTGCGATCAATCAGAATGGTGCGAATTGCGACGTTGAACTGAGCTTTCAGCGATGTCCCTGCTCCGGGTTGAATCCAACCGATCGTTCCGGTATAGAGCCTGCGAGGATCGGTTTCCAGTGCTGTAATAATTTCCATTGTGCGGGCTTTCGGCGCACCCGTAATCGAGGCAGGCGGAAACATTGCCTGAAAAATCTCGGTCATCGACGCAGCTGTATTACACTGCACAGTGCTGGTCATTTGCCACAGCGTCGGATATTGCTCCAGGTCAAACAGTCCGGGAACTGAGACAGAACCAACCTCGGCGATCTGTCCCATGTCGTTTCGCACCATGTCTACGATCATCAGATTTTCTGCCCGATTTTTCTCAGACAGAGTCAGTTCAATCGCCTGCTGACAGTCGCGCTCATGCCATAGCCCACGGGCGATCGTACCTTTCATCGGACGCGAAACCAGCCGACGATTCTCCAGGGTAAAAAACAGTTCCGGGGATGCCGAGCAGATATACCAGTCGGGAAGCTGCAAAAACGCGCCATAGCCCGCACCCTGCGCCTGAATTAACTGCAAGAAAAGCTGAAACGGATCGCTCTCGAAAGCCGATCGCAGCCGAAATGTATAGTTGACCTGATAGGTATCTCCGGCGTGAATTCTGTGCTTAATTTGCTGAATTGCCGATCGATATTCTCCATCCCCAATTGATGGCTGCCAATCGAGCGGCGACAGAGAAACTGGATTCGCAGGCAGTTCAACAATCTGCGGCGGAGCAAATAGCCCAAACCAGATCAGGGGAAAATTAGCCGGGTGAACGGTCAGTGTTAGATCAAAGGCAGGAGCGGCTTCATAGGCAATCATTCCAGCAGCGTGAAGCGATTCGCGGGTGACCCGCTGTTCAATGTCTTGCAGCATGGGCACGACCTGATCGATCGCCTGTGTCGTGTAAATTGCGATCGGCTGCTGAAACAAAAGCCACTGACGGCGATCCGCATCGTGTAGCAAAATTGAATGATTAGACAGCGAAAAATCAGGCTGGGCAGCAGTCATCGGCTCTTTCCATCGCACAGGCTTTAATTATGGCGAATTTATAGCGAACCTATGGCGGACAAAAGTCGAATTTATAGCGAATTAATTACAGGTCGATCGTGCATTTTATTCGATCGTTGCTGTGAGTGTATCCGGTTCTACAAGTAATTCTGTTCATGAGAGTTATATCATCTATATTTCGAGGGATGGAGGAGGGATCGAGGATTGCCTAAAATCGCCTCAATTTATGAATCAAATTATTAGATTCAAATTATTAGATTCAAATCACTGATTCAACCTGACGATTTTCAGAACCTTCTAACCCTGATCCTCTGATTCTCTCAATCTGCTCCAAGCCCTATGGTGATTTGCATTGCAGAAGATCGTCAGCGCGAAGAAATTGCAGTCAAGCTGCTGCTGCTCAGTCTGGCAAAACACTGTCCCCATGTGCCAATTGAACTGTTCTTTCCGCCTGCTACGGAAGCGTTTAAAGCCTGGGCTGCTGCCCTGCCGCAGGTTCATCTCAGAACTACGCCGATCGCCACGGCTGCGGGATGGGATATTAAACCCTACGCGCTGCTGAAGCTGCTAACAGAAGGACACCGTGAAGTCTGGTGGATTGATTCCGACATTATCGTGACCCGCGATTTTCGACAAACGATCGCCCCCCTGACCGACGCTGATTTGGTAATTGCGGAAGAGGCGTTATACGGTCACTATCGCGATGAAGGCTATCGGGCGCGGGCGTGGGGATTTGCGATCGGGCGCAGCTTGCCCTTCAATCTCAATTCGGGTGTGATGCGAGTGACGCAGGCGCATCGATTGTTGTTGCAGCAGTGGCAGCAGTTGCTCGAAACCGAGGTGTATCAGCAGGCACAGCAGCAGCCCTACGGTCAAAAGCCGTTTCATCTGTTTGGCGATCAGGACGTGTTGACTGCACTGCTCAGCACTCAAGAGTTTGCCCATATTCCACTGCGGATTCTAAAGCGCGGCACAGCCATTATTCAATACTTTGGGCTTGCCGGATATACGATCGCCGAGCGGCTGCAAAATCTGGTTGACGGAATGCCGCCGTTTATCCACGCGCAGCGCGAAAAACCCTGGCATCGATCGCTTATTCCACCTGGGCTTAAGCCGTTGCGGCCCTATTTAGACTTTGTGCAAATGGATATTTCGCCCTATTGCTTTGCCGCAGCCCCGTATCGATCGCAGCTTGCCGAAGATCTGCCCTGGCTGGACGCGCACTCGCGCCTGGGCAAAATCCTACGTGGATTAGGCTTGGGAAATGCTGCATTCACAGGTTTGCCGATCGCCCTCGGCTACAGTGTAATTCGTGCGATTAAACAAATGCGGGGAATCGACGATCGGTTCGATCCGCAGCAGGCGTATCAGCGAGTGATTCTTGCTCAGACTGATGAACAAACAGCGGGAAAGGCGAGCGTGGAGAAAGTGGAAACAATATATTAACTGCTCTGGAGTTTCAGTCGGGTTTGGATCAGGTTAAACAAATGGTTGAGCTGCACAGGCTTCGTCAAGTATTCATCGGCTCCGGCTGTAAGACAGCGTTCGCGATCGCCCGGCATTGCCAGCGCAGTCAGCGCAAATATCGGAATATTCGCGGTTGCAGCATACCGACGCAGAGCATCGATCGCCTGTAGACCGTTCAGGCGGGGAAGCTGAATATCCATCAAAATCAGGTGGGGCAAATAGGATCGAGCGAGATCGATCGCCTCGATACCGTCTTTTGCCAGCAGGATGTGAAAGCCCTTTGCCTGCAAATAGTTCATCAGGGTCATAACATTATCGGGATGGTCTTCCGCCACCAGAATCACGGGCTGCATTGCACCCTGAGCACTCGTCGCGGCGGCGCAAACAGGTAAGCCCGAAGCCCGCTCAGCCGAAGACGAATGGGATTGCGAGAACCGCCAGGGCAACAAAATGGTGAAGCAGCTTCCTTGTCCCGGTTGGCTATCGACTAAAATTTGACCGCCATGCAGTTCCACAATTTGTTTGACCAGAACTAGCCCCAGACCCGTTCCTTCATAGCGACGAGAGAGGCTGCTATCAATTTGGACAAAAGCCTGGAATAGCTTTTCGAGATCGGCAGGGGCAATGCCAATTCCTGTATCGGTAACGCTGCACTGCAACCACTGCGTGGCTGGACTGCCCTTGGCCTTTAGCGTGACCGAGCCGCCCTCTGGTGTGAACTTGACTGCATTACTAAGCAGATTGATGAGCACTTGACGTATGCGACGTTCGTCTAATTGAATCGATGCAGAAGGATTAGCAAGCTCAAGGTTGAGCGAAATGCTTTTCTCGTGTGCCTGATGCCTCACAAAGTCAAGACTGTCTTCGCAGAGTTCCTCGATCGAAACCGGAGCAATTTGAAGTTCAAGCTTGCCCGCCTCGATTTTTGCCAGATCGAGAATGTCGTTAATCAGCTCAAGCAGGTGACTGCCGCTGTTTTGAATTGTGACGAGAAACTGTCGCTGCTTGTCATTAATCGCTCCAAAAACTTCGGTTTGCAGCACTTCAGATAAGCCCATGATCGCGTTGAGCGGGGTTCGCAGTTCATGGCTCATATTCGCGAGAAATTCATCTTTCAGGCGGGTTGCTTGGGCAAGTTCCAGATTGGTTACTGCTAAATGCTCATTAGCGCGTCGGAGCTGTTCTTCAGCCTGCTGTCGCTGGTATTGCAGTGCCTTCTTCTCGGTAATATCTTCTGACATGCCGAGACTGTAAAGTGGATGACCTTGAGAATCACGCATCAGTGCGACCGTTACATTGCACCAGATGACTTCGCCCTGTTTACGAATAAAGCGTTTTTCCATTTGAAAACTGGTCTGTTCGCCGTTCATCAAGGTATCAACCCGCTGGAGATCCGGTTCAAGATCTTCGGGGTGAGTAATATCCCTCAGGGTAAGACTGGACATTTCCGCATCGTCATAGCCTAGAAGCTGTCGGTGCGCGGGATTGTAGCGCACCAGTTTGTACTGATCCTGCACATCGAAGATTATGATTCCCATCGGGGCATTTTCAAAAATGCTGCGAAGCTGCTCCTCGCTCTGCCGAAGGGTCAATTGGGAGCGTTCCAGGGCGTGAGTGCGTTCCTGAACCCGCCGTTCTAGCTCTTGATTAAGCTGCTGGAGGTCGGTCTGCATCTGCTCAAGGGCTGCTTCGCGCTGTTTGGCTTTAGTAATGTTGACGCCAATTCCTAATGCGGCATAGGTGTTGCGATCGGCAAGGAAAAGGGGGCGCTTTTGCCATTGATACCATTGCTGCTGCCCATTGATCGCGATCTCCTCTTCGGCGATAAATAGGGGCTGTCGGTTTTGAATGACTGCGGCATTCTGGGCCATAAATTCTTGCACGAGGTGCGGATCTTCGACCAGATCTGCAATTTTTTTGCCGATTAAATCTTCGACTGTAGTGCTGTAGTAATCTGCTAAGGCTTGATTCGCAAGCACATAGCGTCCTTCCAGGTCTTTCACAAAGATCAGGCTGGGATCGGTATCAATGACGGTACGAAGAAAATCTTGCTGCTGCTGAAGCTGTGCTTTGGCACGAACGCGATCGGTAATATCCTGCAAAATTCCGACCAGACGAACAGATTGAGCATCGTAGTACCAGCATCCTTTTTCACAGAGCCATTGAACTCGGTTGTCGAGGTGCTGCACCTGATATTCAATGCTGTAGCTCGATCGATCGGTGAGTGCAGTATTAATCGCGCGATTCACCTGTTCTTGATCGTCTGGGTGGAGTCGATCGCGCCATTGGCAATAAGAGACAGGGGAAATTACGGGAGAGATTTCGGCAGAGAGTCCAAGCAGGCGAGCAACTTGAGGATTCCACAAGACCTGATCGCGATCGAGATGCCATTCCCAGCAGCCAATTTCTGCCAGTTCAATCGCAGCCGCACAGGTATCAGACAGAAGGCTTTCGGGTCGGAAGGGTGCTTGATCAGTGAGACGATAGGAAGCTGGTTCTCTGAGCAGGCGATCGTTGGGAGAAGACATTGCATTTACGTTAGCAGGCAACTTGCGGTACTGCGAGGGCTAGGATAGCGAAAATCATCAGTTCTTGCGGTGCCTAATTTCCCTGTGAAAAATTAAAAAGTGACTCAAAAAATCATTAGCCAAGGCAAGACGACCGGGCAAGAACTGAGATCGATCAGGAAACGTTTCTCATCAATTTCGCAAAAACTCATTGCGGGCGATCGATTAAGGCAACATATCAGGCAACCTACTAAGGCAACATGTCCAAGATGCCCATCCGCCCAGGCAGAATTTCGAGCAATGCTCAGGGAGAATCATTCTGAGCGAGAACTTCCTGAAGCTTCGTGCGAAACTCACCCTTAGGATGCGCCCCTTTCACTTCTCCGATGATTTTGAAATCTGCTTCGGGCGACGCACAAATCAGGTAGGTGGGCCAGCCCATTTCTGCTTTATCAGGATATTGCGCCAGGAGAATTTTGCGATATTTGCGGTAGGTGGCAGTATCCTGCATCTTGACATCTACAAAGTCTAAACCCAGTTCTGAGACGACTTTCTGGTCATAAAATGCCATTTTGTGGCACAGTCCACAATCTTCTGAAGAAAATTTGATAACGGCTACACTCATAGATTTTCTCTGGTTCTCAAAAACGATCGAATTCGCTTGGGATAACGACTGTGCAATGACTCCTTCGATTCTATTGAATCAACCGGGGTCTGAAAACCAGTTTACAGGGGAGAGACTGCAAAGGCTTGGGGTGGGGAAGCTTGGGATAGGAAAGAGGGTTTGAGGAATCGCTTGCCAGAGCAGCAATGACTTTTCCCCGTTCAGTGATGTTGCCGATCGAACAAGGAAAACAAGAATGAGTCAGCCCCACGTGAGCGTTGTCATTCCTACCTACAACTGCGATCGATTCTTGCCCAAAGCGATTGAGAGCGTGCTGCGGCAAACCATGACTCAGCATGAAGCGATTGTGATTGATGATGGTTCAACGGATAACACAGCCGCTGTTTTGCAGCATTATCAGGACAGGTATGCTGTTTCGGCAAGATTGGCTGCTGCAATCAGGCGGATTCGCTCGGCGATTGTCGATGTCTGAAGAGACGAAACTGGTGCTCTGGCTGGCGCGATCGCGCTGTGAGGCAGAGTGGCTGTGGCAGGTGACGGTTAGCTATCGGCAGCGCGAAGACAACGCCACCCATAAAGAACTGCTCCAGGCAGAATCTCTGTCTGCCATTCTGGCTGAATTTTTTTCCCAGGGTGAGCTGCCAGAATCAATTCGGCTGCTAGAGAACTCGGTGTGCTACAACATGCTGGTCTGGCTTGCCTAGTATCTCTACCACACCGGACATTTGGCAGAGGCAGTGCGCTTTCTTAAGCAGGCTTATTTCTATTCCGCCTATTCTCCAATAGAGGCGATCGTTCACTAGGCAAATTGCTTCGCCGAGTTTTCTAAAAGCTGGCACAGCAAGTTTGACGTGCAGCAACTCCGGCGATCGAGCGAGTGGCGGCAATTAATCCAGTAGATTGTAGGAAGAAGTTCGGGGTGCTTAAAGGAAGCACTTGACCTGATGCCAGTTTTGCTGCTCATCCTGGCAGTAGTAGCAGCCTTCCCACCAGATGCACTGACGATAAGATTGCTCGACTTCTCTGCTTTTCCTGGGCTGCTCATCGCTCAACAGCGCAACAATTTCCTGCTTGCGATCGATCGTTTTGGCAGCAGCAGCATCGAGCGTTTTTTGCAGAGAGTGCTCAGTCAGGTTTGATGGGATCACAGTAAACCTCACAAGAAATGGCAGTAAACAAATATCAACAGCAGAGGAAGATTGAAGAATCTTAATCCCTTTATGTTCTGTTGTAACTCGCGAACCAAGGGCAAAAATAGACTCTTTAGTATTATTTAATTTCTATGATTGATATGACTAAAGCTCTATTGATGCGGTTCCAGGCTCTCGCGAATTTTAGACCCAGCCTTATATAAAGCTTGAACAGATAAAGCTTGAGCAGATAAAACTTGAACAGTAACCGCAGCCCGATCGGGTTCTGATTAAATCAGCGGCGGAGCAATCGTCCAGCCTGTTTCGCGCACAATTTTGCTTTCGGAGGGCGCAACCTGATTCCAGCGGTAGCCCATGTAGTGAGCGATCGCCATGACGTAAGGCTCCCAGCGACGGCGCATTTTAATATATTCCTGAACCCCTGCTTCGACATCGGGCACGGTTTCAATGTCTTCCTGGCGTAGCCGCTCGATCGCCTGAAGATATCGCTGTCGCAAAATAAAGTCATCCTCTCCAGCCATTTTGAAGCTGCGCTGGGGCAGAAACGTATAAGACAGTTCCATCAGCAAATGCTGTCCGCCGTTTGCCAGTCCTGCAACAACCGTGGAACGAATAAAGGCACGATAGCGATCGGGATGAAGAGCCGTATTAATCAGCGTCACCGTATCCATTGCCAGCCAGACAATTCGCGCGAGGGAATACAGGTCATTCTCAAAGCGAAAATAGTGAACGACAGGATAAGCATGGTGTGATTCCAGCAGGGTCAACAAGCTTTCGGCAATTTTCGCCACATCGTCGCGGGCATCGTTAAAGTCTCCGGCTGCGCCCATGCGGGCAACCAGTTCGGCGGCATCGGCTTTTCCCATTGTGCGGTGGTGCAGCATCAGCGCAAGGATATTTCGCTGACTCAACGCGCTGTAAATCGCCATCAGGTAGGTAATAGTGAGCGTAAAAATGGCAAATCCCAGCCCTGCTTCGATCACGGTTACGATCCGAACCCAGTCCGATCGCGGCACCAAATCGCCCACTCCTAGCGTCGTAAAGACATAGCCGCTGTAATACAGCGCCGTGCTAAAGCTAATCGGCGTCAGACCTTCGCTCGCCTGAATTTCCATCCCCAATTCTGTCCAGTACACGCAGGCAAAGCCTACAATCAAAAGCACAGTCCAGGCAGAAACCACCAAAATCAGCAGGGTTGGACCACAAAACGATAAAATTGCTGCACCGAATCGCTCCGATCGCTGAATCGCTGCTCCAAGCCTGGCAATTCGCTGAAATAGCCGCCAGGTTCCTTTGCTGATCGCCGTACTCAGCCATCCCTTACCGCTGCGGGGATAGAGCACGATCAAATAAATATCAATCAGCGAGATTAGAATCAGGACAACTCCAACCAATTGGATTAGCCTATCGAACAAGGGGTGCATAGTTACGGTGCGATACGATAACGGTGTGACGGCGCAAAATCAGCATTCACAGCCTAGACTGCCGGACTCAACTGCAAACCCTGCCGCAGGACTTAAATCATGAGTGCCCCTGTCTCTAACTCCTTTCGTTCTCCCGTCCCCATTGCCCCTCTCGATCAATACAATCAGCGTCTCGTTGAGCGGTTGCATCCACCGGACTGGATCAATCCTGAACCTGCCCGACGCTATGACCTGGTTGTAGTTGGCGGAGGCGCAGCCGGACTGGTGACGGCAGGGGGAGCGGCTTTGCTGGGTGCAAAAGTGGCTCTTGTTGAAAAGCATTTGCTGGGCGGAGACTGCACTAATGTGGGCTGTGTGCCTTCTAAAACGCTAATTCGATCGGCAAGAGTGGCAGAAACTGCGCGATCGGCAGCAGACTATGGCATCGAAACCGGAGCGGTAAAGGTTAATTTTGCGGCAGTGATGGAGCGGCTACGGCGCATTCGATCGGACATTAGCGTGCATGATTCTGCCCGTCGCTTTCAGGATGAGTTTGGCGTGGATGTGTTTTTTGGGATGGCAAGCTTTGCCGACTCAGACCGTATCACCGTTGCCGGAAAAACACTGTGCTTCAAAAAAGCTGTCTTGGCCACCGGAAGCTACCCCTCAATTCCCTTGATTCCCGGACTGGATGCCGCAGGTTATCTCACCAACGAAACCGTCTTTTCAATCACCGATCGCCCTGCAAACCTGGCAATTATCGGCGGCGGCTATATCGGCTGCGAAATGGCACAGACCTTCCAGCGGCTAGGTTCACAGGTGGCGCTGTTTGTGCGGGGCGATCGCCTTCTGAGTCAGGAAGATCCCGATGCGTCTGAGATTATTCGGCAGCAGCTTGAACAGGCGGGAATTCAAATTCTGCTTAACAGTAAGATCTTGGGTGTGAATGGTTCGGACACAGGTAAGACGATCGAATACGAACAAAATCAGCAAGCCCAGAAGATAACCATTGATGAAATTCTGGTGGCAACCGGGCGATCGGTCAACGTAGACGGCATGAACCTCGATCGCGTTAATGTGGAGTACAGCGATAAAGGCATTGTGGTGAATGATTATCTACAAACCACCAATCCCAGAATTTATGCGGTCGGTGATAGCTGCCTGAAATGGAAATTTACCCATGCCGCAAACGCAGCCGCACGAGTTTTATTACAGAATGCGCTGTTCGCAGTTGGCGGCATTGGACGCAAAAATATTAACTCTTTGGTGATGCCCTACACCGTTTACACTGAACCCGAAGTCGCCCACGTGGGAATGCATCTTGCAGAAATTCAGGCACAAAATATTCCCGTTGAAACCCTGTGCCAGCCTCTTACCAAAGTCGATCGCGCCGTGGTTGACAGTGAAACGATCGGCTTTGCCAAAGTCCATCTCAAGCGCGGAACCGATCGCATCTTGGGCGCAACGATTGTCAGTCCTCAGGCAGGTGAACTGATTACGCTCTTCACTCAGGCAATGACGAATGGATTGGGACTGAAAGCGATCGCCAAAACGATTTATCCCTACCCGACGCAGGCAGAACTCATTCGCAATCTGGCAGATGAGTACAGTATCCGGCAGCTTCAGTCGCTCAAGCCGATTACGTCTCGCTGGCTTGCCTGGACGCACGGCGGCTAGTGCAAATTAACGCTCCAAATCCTCGATCATCTTCGGCACACCTGCCGTCAAATTCTCATATCCTTCCGGTGTCACCAGCACATCATCTTCAATGCGAATGCCAATGCCGTGCCAGCGGGGATCAACGGCAGGCTGTCCTTCCGCAGGTTGAATGTGAGGTGAGATATAAATTCCAGGTTCCACAGTAAGCACCTGTCCCGGCTCTAGACTATGGGGTGTTTCGCCGTGCTGATAAACGCCCACATCATGCACATCCAGCCCCAGCCAGTGCCCGGTGCGGTGCATATAAAACGGCTTGTATTTCTCTTCTTGGATGATCTCCTCAATGTTGCCCTGAAGCAGTCCCAGATCAATTAATCCCTCTACGATCACTCGCACTGCAACATCGTGGGTTTGCTTGTAAGGATTGCCGGGATACACCTGGGCGATCGATTGACGCTGAGCCTCCAGCACAATTTCGTAAATTGCTTTTTGCTCCTCAGTGAATTTGCCGTTTACCGGAAAGGTGCGCGTGATATCGGAGTTGTAGTAGCCGTAGGCGCAGCCTGCATCAATTAACAGCAAGTCATCGTCCTGCATCTGGCGCGTGTTTTCGGTGTAGTGCAGAATGCAGGCATTTTCCCCTGATGCCACGATCGATGGATAAGCCGGACCGATCGCCCCCTGCAAACGAAAGGTATGCTCAATTTCCGCCTGCACCTGATATTCATAGTGACCCGGACGCGCAAAATCCATCGCTCGCTGGTGAGCCTCGATCGCAATTTCTGCCGCTTTTCGCATCAGATCCAGTTCGGCTGCGCTTTTAATTTGCCGCATCGGGTGGAGGAGGGCGATCGGATTTTCGAGTGCAACGGGACCGTAGCCCTTGCGGGGGTAGGTTCTCAAAAGCTGCTGCCAGTGCTTCAGAATCGTTTCGTTAAATGCTTTGTCGCGGCCAATCGAGTAAAAGATGCGATCGGCTGGCTCGAGATACTGGGGCAGTTTTTCTTCAAGTTCATCGATCGGATACACGATATCTGCGCCGAACTGTTCTTTGGCAGCTTCCACTCCGACTCGATAGCCCGACCAGGTTTCTTTCTCCAGATCCTTCGGGCGCACAAACAGAATAAATCGATGCTCTTCATGGTGCGGCGCAAGTACGGCAACGGCTCCCGGCTCATCGAATCCGGTCAGGTAATAAAAGTCGCTGTCCTGCCGAAAGTTGTACTCTACGTCATTGTGCATTGTTGCCAGCGGCGCACTGCGAAACACTGCCGTTCCTTTTCCCAGCTTTGCCATTAGGGTTGCGCGACGCTGAGCATATTCCGTTGCCGTAATCATGGGATTTGAGGATAGGGATTACATCAAGATTGCTAGTGTTCTCTACTTTAGCGAGTTCAGCTTTCAGATTCCAATCATCATGGACGATCGCCGCAAGATAGATTTATATTGATGGATAAAGCATTTGCAATTGATTTCTGCTTAAGCATTTTAAGCTTGTGCAGTGCGTAAGCCGGGTCAAACGACTTTTTATGAAACCCACCCAACCCTATCAGCCCTTCCTGCTCCGCATCCTCCACGGACTCATCGGAATTTTTGTGATTGGGGCGATCGTCACTGCCTACTGGACTTACGACACTTATGACAAACGCTGGGGCGGAATTGGACTGCCTCACTTTCCCGAAATCGAAGGTATTCATGGCACGTTTGGACTATACGCGCTGCTGCTGTTCCCGGTGTTTGCCATCTACGCACTGCGACGCGGACAAAAACGCCTGCTTCAGCCTGATTCCCTCACAAAACTGAGTCAATTTAATACGCCGATTGGGTGGTATACGCTGCATCGCGGTGCGAATACCCTGTCGCTGCTGGCTCTCACGTTTGCGCTGTTTTCCGGCAAGATGATGGACTCAGGCTGGCTACCTCGCGGCGAACTGAATCATCCTTGGTACTCCGTTCACCTCATTTCCTGGGTGGTGATGGTGCTGACGCTGGCAATTCATCTGCTGATGAGCGCGAAAGTAGGCGGTTTGCCTTTACTGCTCTCAATTTGGCAGTGGAAATTTCGCCCTGAAGAAAGCCCAAAACAGTGGCGATCGCACATTCAGAAATGGTGGTTTCAGATCCGGTCAGGTGATACCAGCAGTTTGCTTTGGGTCAGGCGATCGATGCTCTATCGAGGGCTGGAGGCAGCCATAATAATTAGCCTGATTTTTGCCTGGATTATTCCGCTGCTAAAGGGTTAGTAGCTGTTTTAAAGCTCGAAGAGGCTAGACAGAGATTCGTGGATCGATCGCTTGTCAAACTCATCAACTACAGGGGTTACGGCGATCAATTACCATTCTGATAGGAATAAATTCTTATCCTATCAACCGACTTGTCCTGAGAGTACGCTATCCTAGCTATTTAAGAGATTGATTGCCCATTGGAGTCTATGTTTCTGAACGTTCACGATCCTCTTGAAAATCAAAGCTGAGCTATCTTGATTTCACTCCTAACTCCTGAATTGCTCCAGACCCATTTGTTTCCAGCGCAGCAGTATCGATTTAGTAACGGGCTAACGCTAATTCATCAGCAAACGCCAGCCGCCCCAGTAGTTACCGTTGATGTGTGGGTGAAGGCGGGGGCAATCTTGGAGCCGGAACCCTGGTCGGGGATGGCACACTTTCTAGAACACATGATTTTCAAGGGAACCCATCAGCTTCCACCCGGCTTGTTTGATCAGATTATTGAAAGTCGCGGCGGCATGACCAATGCAGCAACGAGCCACGACTACGCCCATTTTTTCATTAACACAGCAGCGATTCACCTGCCCGAAACCCTGCCTCATCTGGCAGATTTGCTGCTGAATGCTCAGATTCCAGACGAGGAGTTTGATCTGGAGCGCGATGTCGTTTTAGAAGAAATTCGGCAATCGCTCGACGACCCAGACTATCTCGGCTATCAGTCGCTTGTCGAAAACATCTATCAGCGGCATCCCTACGGGCGTCCAATTCTGGGCGATGCTCAGCTTTTGCTCGCTCGCTCGCCCGACGAAATGCGCCATTTCCACCGCACTCACTATCAGCCGGAAAATATGACAGTGGTGATTGTCGGCGATGTGGCATGGGAACCGACGCTGGAAATAGTCAGCCGTTCCTTTGCTCAGTTTGCGCCGCGATCGAACTGTCCTTTGCCCGAGGTCGAAGCCGAACCGCCAATTACTGAGATTCGCCGACAGGAGCTTCATCTGCCTCGATTAGAGCAGGCGCGGCTGATGATGGCTTGGATAGGACCGGGCGTGGACCATTTGCGGAGTGCCTACGGGCTGGATCTGCTTTCGGTGCTGCTGGCAGGCGGGCGAACCTCGCGACTGGTGCGCGAACTGCGGGAAGAACGCTACCTGGTGCAGGACATTATGAGCAGCTTCTCGCTTCAGCAGGATTCGAGCCTGTTTACGATCACTGCCTGGTTAGAGCCGGAGCATCTGGGGCAGGTCGAGGCAATTATTGGCGATCGCTTAGCAGAGTTGGCTGAGGTTCCCCCGTCGCCCAGCGAATTAAACCGCTATCAGCGATTGCTCTGCAACGACTACGCCTTTTCAACCGAAACGGCAGGACAACTTGCCGGACTCTACGGTTACTACAGCACGATCGCCGAACCGCAAATCGCGACGGCATATCCGCAGGTGATTCAATCCTTCCAACCGGAGGAACTGCGAAACATTGCCCGTCAATACCTGTCGCCGCTACGCTATGCTGTAACGGTGCTGAAGCCCTGCTAAAGTCAGGAAAATTAGGGTCGGGAAAGAGAGAAATTTAATGCAAAATCGTATTGTGCATCGTGCTGTCCTGCCCAACGGGATGACCGTTTTGTGTACTGAAAATGCGGCAGCCGATATTGTGGCAGCGCGGGTGTTTATCCGGGCGGGTGGACGCTATGAGCCGATCGCTCAGGCAGGGCTTTCGCACCTGCTGGCAGCCGTGATCACCAAAGGAACCGATCGCCTTACGTCGCAGGAAATCGCCGAACGGGTTGAGTCCGTTGGGGCAAGTTTGGGAACCGATGCGGCGTCAGACTACTGTTTGCTCAGCCTCAAGACTGTGTCGGGCGACTTTCCCGAAATGCTAGAGCTGGCGGCAGAACTACTCCGATCGCCTGCCTTTCCCGAAATGGAAGTCGAGCTAGAGCGGCGGCTCACCCTGCAAGGAATTCGATCGATGCAGGAACAGCCCTTTTCCGTGGCAAACAATCAGTTACGGCAGGCGATGTACGGTGAGCACCCCTATGCCCTCCCCGGATTAGGAACCGCCGAAACCGTATCTAGCCTGACTCCGGCAGACCTGCATCATTATCACAAAACTTACTTCCGTCCCGATAATGTGGTGATTAGCATTGCCGGACGCATTCAGCCCGATGAAGCAATGGCACTGGTCGATCGCACGTTGGGCGACTGGGAACTTCCTTTGCAAACAGACGGATCGCCCTTGCCCCTGCCCACCCTGGAGCTGCCGCCCGTGACTCCAAACCCACAGTGGCTTGTAACCCTCCAGGACACACAGCAGGCGATCGTGATGCTGGGTTATCTAGCAAGCGAAGTTCACAATCGAGATCATTTAACCCTGAAGCTACTCAATACTTATCTGGGAAGCGGTCTATCGAGTCGGCTATTTGTCGAGCTGCGGGAAAAGCAAGGACTGGCTTATGAAGTGTCTGCCTTCTATCCTACCCGGATCGATACCTCCCACTTTGTTGCCTATATCGGCACTGCGCCAGATAATGCTGCCGTTGCGCTGGAAGGACTACGATCGGAAGTTGAGCGGCTGCAAACCGTTCAGCTCACCGACGAAGAACTTCAGGCGTCAAAAAACAAGCTGCTGGGACAATACGCCCTCGGCAAACAAACCAACGCTCAGCTTGCCCAAATCTCTGGCTGGTACGAAACGCTGAAATTGGGCATCGACTACGACGATCGCTTTCAGCAGCAAATCCCGACGATCACTGCTGAAGACATTCAGGCAGTCGCCAACCGCTATTTCACCCAGCCCTATGTGTCCCTTGTCGGGTCGGAAAAGGCGATCGATCAGGTGGAGCAGGTGAAGCGGTAATGGGTTTTTAGACGTGCCGCACATCGATAAGGGCGTTTCGCGAAACGTTATTTACCGCATCCAGGCATTTACTGCATCCAGACAGCCCGCTTGCACCAGGAGATATTTTTTGCCGTTCCGTAGGGTAATCTAAACAAAAATCTGTCGTTCATTTGCTAATGGGGAATCGCAATGAGAATTGCCGTTCTATTCGCAACTGTAATCCTGGCACTTTTTTGTTTCTTGTCTCCTGTTTCTGCTGATAATGTCGTGCCAACGGATCGAATTGACCCTAAAATGCAGCTGCTTGAAACGCGATCGTGCATTGGCTGCAATCTCCAAAATGTTGATCTGAGCGGTGAGGATTTGAGAGGCGTTAACCTGAGTCGTGCCAACCTGGAAAACGCAAATCTAAAGGGCGCAAAGATGATGGCGGTCGTACTGCGCGATGCTGACCTAAAACGAGCCGATTTGCGACAAGCCGATTTGTTGGCGGTCGATTTCACCGGAGCTAACCTGAAGGGCGCCCAATTTTCGCGAACTGATCTGGCAGCCGCTCGCATTTGCCGGACGATCGATCCCAATGGCAAGCTATCGCAGAGAGACTGCTAAAGTAGCTCATGCTTGAGATCTCGGAGGCTCGGTTTGGTCAAGGTTCCTTTTGTGAACGGCATCCTGAGCCTCAAGGGAATTCCCTTATTTGCGGTATCGCTGTGCTGCCAGCATCGTCGCGTATGGCGTTTCGTGCAGGTGTTCCTTGTTTGCAGAGCCAAACAGCTTCATTTTTTCGGTAATCACGTCTTGCATCGCAGCGATCGATTCTTCCATGCAGGGCAGCAGGTCGGCTTTGGGGGCAGTGCAGGCTTCAGAGCCGATCGTCGTCATGTAGGCCTGGCGTACTTCGGTATTGACGTTGAATTTGCAAACGCCCAGTTCGATCGATTTGCTGATCATTGGGGCAGGCAGTCCCGACGCGCCGTGCAGCACCAGCAAGACATGACCGACTCTTTCTCGAATGCGAATTAGGCGATCGAAGTCCAGACGGGGTTCGCTGCGGTATTCGCCGTGGACGTTGCCAATTGTGACTGCCAATGAATCGACCTGGGTTTGCCGCACAAATTCGCCTGCCTGAGTTGGGTCGGTCATTTTGGCTTCTTTCTCAGAAACCGATAGACCATCTTCCGTACCGCTGATTCTGCCAATTTCCGCTTCAACAATCGCGCCCTGGGCATGGGCAAACTGGGTCATTTCACGGGTAAAAGCAAGGTTCTCTTCGTAGGGCAAATGGGAGCCGTCTGCCATGATCGAACTCATTCCGGCCGCTAGGGCAAACTCGATCGCGCTGGCAGAAGTGCTGTGATCGAGATGGACAGAGACGGGGACAGAGGCAGTTCGGGCAGATTCTAAACAAAGTAAAACCAGGGGCGATCCGCCATACTTCAGCGCACTGGGATGGAGTTGCAGCATTGCTGGACTGCGGTTTGCTTCTGCCGCACCGATCACTGCCCGTACCCCCTCCAGGTTATAAACATTGAATGCTCCGATCGCGTAAATATTGCGTTGAGCGGTTTCTAATAGTTCCAGCGTAGAGGCAAGCATGGTAGTTTCCTGGCGTGAGAATGGATTGCTTGAGGCGGTGTGGTTTTTCCTGGGAGGGAAGCGATCGTTTCTTCAGCTTATGTCATCTGAGCGGGCAGAAAACGGCAGGAGTGAAATGATGGCTCTTATGGTCAAGAACTCTTATAGAACGGGCGCTTCACCACTGTTGCCGGATAGCTCTTGCCCCGAATCTCGACTTGCAGCACTCGATCGAGTTGCGCCAGTTCAGCTGCCACATAAGCCAGCGCGATCGGATAGCCCAGCGTTGGAGAAAGAGTGCCGCTCGTAATTTCGCCGATCGGTTTGCCTTCAGACAGTACCGGATAGCCGTGACGGGCAATGTTGCGGCCTTCGGTTCGCAGTCCGACCAGTCGTCGCTGCAGTCCGTTTTGTTTTTGCTGCTCCAGCACCGATCGCCCGATAAAGTCCCCTTTGCGATCGAGATGCACTAGCCAGCCTAAGCCTGCTTCCAGAGGCGTAGTGGTTTCGTCGATATCCATGCCGTAGAGTGCCATTGCTGCTTCTAGCCGCAGGGTGTCTCTTGCGCCCAAGCCACAGGGAACGACACCCACTGATCGCAGTTCTTCCCAAAGTGCTTCACCTACGCCCGGCTCAACCATCACTTCGTAGCCATCCTCGCCTGTGTAGCCTGTTCGTGCCAGAAATCCTGGCTGTCCCAAAACTGTGCCTTCGAGATGCCCGAATCGTTTTACCTGAAACAGGTTTTCCTGCACAAAGGCTTGCAGTTTTTCGATCGCCTGTGGACCCTGCACTGCAACCAGCACTTGGTCAGCTGACAAATCGATGAATTCAATCTGATTCAGGTCAAGATGCCTTTTGAGCCAATTGCGGTCTTTTCCGGTTGTTGCGGCATTGACGATCGTAGTCACGCGCTGCACTCCGTCTGGGGTTTCGCCCTGGTAGTAGATAATCAAATCGTCGATAATGCCACCACGATCGTTCAGCAGCACTGTATATTGAGCTTCTCCCGCCTGAAGCCGACTCAAATCAGAGGGCACAAGCAACTGCAATTGCTCAATCAGCCTCTTTCCCTGCAAGACAAACTTACCCATGTGGGAAATATCAAACATTCCAGCCGCCTGTCGGACTGCCTGATGTTCTTTGCTAATGCCCTCGTACTGCACAGGCATTTCCCAGCCGGAAAAGGGAACCATTCTGGCTTTTAGCTCCAGGTGGCGCAGGTGCAGCAGGGTTTTGAGGAGTGCAATATCAGAGGTAGGGTCTGCCATAGTGGAGAAGAGAAACAACGATATCTTCTTCCATTTTTAACGCTGATTCAGTCATGCGAAAGATCGAGGGGGCGAACCTTTCGTTACACTGCTCTATCAAGCGACCACAGCAGGCACAAATCTGTTTTGCGATTCTTTCAACGGGATCGTCTAGGGGTTGATACCTTACGATTTTCGATGATTGCTCTCGATTCAAATCCAACCTTGTTTAGCAACGTTTAGCGATGTTGAGCAATCTGTTGAGCAATTTATTTATCACAGACAATACCGCCTGGGTTGAATATCCATCCGAGTTGATTGAATATCTGGGTTGGGAATATCTGGGTTGAATAGATCGGAAACAGGGCTGCGCCTGGTAGTAATACCCGTTTGCAATTTGCCTCAGTCTTCGCGGCTCAGAACATTTTGTCATCCGGCAATTTTGCAGCATTAGGAACGATCGCCCCTCCCGCTTTTGCTCTTACGATCGCGAATAAAGCCGAAACATCAGTTGACTGCTCGCAGTTGCCGACTTGATCACCAGCGACAGCACACTGCGCCAAACCGTTAGATTACTGGGCAGTGCCAACGCCGATCGCATTCCCGCAACTAGAGCCTTTGTCAGTTGTCCAGCTTGATAGCTGCGCCACGCCTCCCCCAGTAAAAAGTTTTGCAAATGCTGCTTTGCCGTCATAGGCGGCTTGTCGTGTTTCTGGGGTAAGGCAGGAGGACAGCCTCGTTGCAGCGCATCGTGACCCTGCTGCTGTCGCTGTCGCTGAAATTCACGGGCAATCTGGTCAAAAAACTCGCGCTCGGTTGAACTGCGGGTATGGGTGATCGAAGTTTCATGCAGGCGGTAGTGATAACACATTCCGGGCAGATACCAGACGTTTGTGGCATCGCCCAGCCGGAGCTGCAAATCAATATCTTCAGCCGTGACGAAATAAGAGCGGAAGCCCTCGATCGATCGCACAATGTCCGTTCGTATCACAAAGGTGCAGAGATGGGTGCGCGCGGTTCCGGCTTGCAGTTCGCCCGTAATGTCTTCGATTTCCTGGCTCCAATTAAACGCGGTGACGGAAAGCCCTTTGGGATCGATCACGCGATATCCCCCACAGACGGCTCCTGCTTCTGGGTGCTGCATCAGCCAATTGATCTGCCTAAACAGCCGCCCGGCCGGATAGTAATCATCGGCATCACAGCGAGCGATAAACTTGCCCCGTGCTGCCGCAAGCCCAGTGTTCAGCGCGGTTGCAATGCCTTTGCCCTGGTTGTAAAGCACCACAAGGCGATCGTCCCGAATTTGTTTGAGGACTTTCAGCGATCGATCGGTCGAGCCGTCATCCACGACAATCAGCTCTAGCGGAATGCGGGTTTCCTGCAAGATCGATCGCACCGCCTCTCTGATGTAGGACTCTGCATTATAGAGCGGTAGGATGACACTGATAAGCACAGGCTGCGAGTTGGTAAGCACCACGGGTTTTTCCTCAAATTGGGCGGCTCTGAGAGGGATTGAGATCCTGGGAAATGACTGACAGGTTGTGGAACACACGCGGACGTTGCACAGCAAACGATCGAGTTCGGCTTCAGGGTTGTTTTATCAAGGTCGTTCGTCAAAGCGCAAGGCTTGGGGATCGGGGTTGGGTGGATCTAGGTTTGGTTCTGGTTGAGCGATGCCTCCTTTGATTTCAGCGATTTCAGCAGGGCGCAAGCCAGCAGCTTCCAGCCTTCGAGATAGTGCGGCAGCAGGCAAACTGCTTTTAAGCCGTAGAGCGCAGCCGTCGATCGATTGCCGCTTTCAAACGCCCACCAGCCGTATTGCAGCATAAACTGATGGCGCGATCGGCGGTCTTTTCCCGGTCGCCACAGATCGTCTGCTTCAAACCTGCCCTGAATCTTGCGGCGTTTCCAGGCGAGTTCGCAGGCTTTGCGGGCTTGCTGACGCTGAATTGCACAGGCTTGGGCACTGACTGAGCCAGGGTGCAGGCGATATCTCAAAACTGGAGCGGAGAGATTGGCAAGCTTCCCCAATTCGCCCAGCTTCAGCCACAAATCCACATCTTCCGCAGGCAGCAGGCTGGCGTCGTAGCCGCCGATTTGCACCAGTGCCGATCGCCGCATCATGGCTGTGGGGTGACAGATGCTGCCATGTCCGGCGAGGGCAGACTGCTGAATTGTGGGATCGTCAGAGGCAACGCTTAGCGTGGTCAGGAACCGTCCGCGATCGTCGATCATCTCATACGAACCGCCCACACAAACAACCTCCGCGTGATCCACTAGGAAAGAAACCTGCCGCTCGAACCGATCAGGAAGGGCAATATCATCGGCATCCATGCGGGCAATCAACTCGCCCCGGGCGGTTTGCAGCATTTCGTTGAGTGCTACGGCAAGTCCAGTATTAGGGCGGCTGTGGAGGCGAATTCGCTGATCCCGGGCGGCATACTGCTGCAAAATCTTCAGCGATCGATCGGTGGAGCCATCATCAATGATCAGGAATTCAAAATTGCTGAACGTTTGATTCAGGATGCTTTCGATCGCCTGCGCGACGTATCGCTCTGCGTTGTAAACGGGCATCAGCACAGAAACCAAGGGAGCTGTCATGATTACAGGTGAGGGATACATAAGGATGGAGAACATCAAGAAGATGCGGAACATCAAGCAACTGGGAACGGTTTAATCAAGGCACAAGCCAACAGGTTCCAGCTTTCCAATGAGCCTGGATTAAGGGCAACGGCTTGAATGCCGTATTGCAGAGCCGACCGCCGCTGTCGATTGCCAAATGCCCACCAGCCGTATTTGACTGCAAATGCATGGCGGGAAGCGCGATCGGGCGTGGGTCGCCAGCCGCAAACCACCGTAGCTTGAGGTTTATCGCGAATCAGTCCCTTTTGCCAGGCGCGATCGAGCACGGTTTGAACTTCGTGGGGCGGCAAAGCCTGATACCGATCGCAAATCGAATTGCCGTGCAGCCGATACTGAACTACCGCTTTGGGCAGATTGGCGAGTGCGCCAATTTCGCTCAGCCGTAGCCACAAATCCAGATCTTCCGCCAGGGGCAAGCTTTCGTCGTAGCCGCCAACCTGAAGCACTGCCGATCGCCGCATTAGCGCGGTGGGATGTAAAAAGCTCACTTGTCCCGCTTGCAGCAGTGACCTGATTTCCTTGTTTCGCTCTGCCAGCGGGATCTCGGTCATGAGCCGTCCCTCGCGATCGATGAGCTGAAACGCGCCCCCGACCCAGACGACATCCGGCGACTGCTGCAAAAAAGCGACCTGGCGGGCAAGCCGATCGGGAAGTGCCACATCGTCGGAGTCCATCACCGCAATGAACTCGCCCTGTGCCTCACGCAGCAGCTCATTCCGCGTCTGGGGAATTCCACGATTTTCGCGGCTGATCAGCCGAATCCGTGAATCTTGTGCTGCATAGTGCTGAAGAATCGGCAGCGATCGATCGGTTGAGCCGTCATCTAAAACAATCAGCTCAAAATCGCGAAAGCTCTGCTGCAAGATACTTTCGATCGCTTGTCCCACAAAGCGTTCTGTATTGTGTACCGCCATCAGAACCGAAACGATCGGGCGTGTCTGCTCCCGGTGGTCTGGCTGGTGTTCTGGATGCTGCGGCAGGCGATCGATTGATTTCATACTGTCTCGACCTCTGGCAGTGGTTTGATCAGCGCGCAGATCAGCAGCTTCCAGCCGTTCAGGTTGAGCGGTAGCGTTCGCACTGCTTTGATGCCATACACGATTGCCGCCTGTCGATCGCCCCGGAGAAAGAATCTCCAGCCATAGTCGGTCACAAACTCGTGGCGCGAAGGACGATCGATCGGTCGCCAGGGTGGAGCTTCTTTAAACTTGCCGCTGATGCCACGCCGCTCCCAAGCACGCCGACAGGCTTCTCGCCGATCGTCGGTTTGCCGCAGCTGATTGCTTTCGCTAATCGATTTTGGATGCAGCCGATATTGCAGCACGGTTTGCTTCAGGTTCGCCAATTGCCCCACTTCGCCCAGCCGCAAAAACAGATCCAGATCACCAACCGTTGCCATTGTTTCATCGTAGCCCCCGACCTGAAGCAGAGCCGATCGCCGAATCAGAGCGCAGGGGTGATTGATCGGGGTAATGCCCGACAAAGCGGAGGCTTGAATATCGCGATCGTGTTCTAGCACCTCGCGGTGAACCAGGAAGCGTCCGGCTTCGTCGATCCAGTCCTGTGAACCGCCTACGCAGACAACCTCTGGGTGAGCTGTTAGAAATTCGACCTGCTGTTTCAGGCGATCGGGCAGGGCGATATCATCCCCGTCCATAACCGCCACAAATTTGCCCCGTGCCTGATCAATTAACTCGTTTCGAGTTTTGGCAACGCCCCGATTTTCCCGCCGCGTTAAGCGAATTCGGGCATCTTGCGCGGCATATTTTTCTAAGATTTTTCCCGCTCGATCGGTAGAACCATCGTCAATAATCACAAACTCAAAATCTGTAAAAGTTTGATTCAGAATACTTTCGATGGCTGCCCGAAGAAAACGCTCATTGTTGTAAACCGACATCAACACGCTAACGGCGGGAGGGGAAATGTTCATAGTCCTCCTGTAAGCCCTTCTTCTGTAAACCATCCTCTTGTAGCCTATTCTCCTGTAACCCAATGGATTGCAGATGAGACTGCGGATTGGGCTGCGGCATTCCACGACCCAAAAGCTGCCACTGGCGGGGCTGATAAAAGAACCCCCGATTCAGGTGAGATGCGCTCTCGACCGTGAACGGCAGCGACTCGTAGGAGTCTAGAAGATAGAGTAAACCGTCCTTAATAAAGGCATTCAGCGTGTAGGAACCGGGAAGCAATCCCAGATAAGGCAGTGCCAGGCGCAGTTCATAAATTCCGGGCGCAACTTCAAACATTTCATCGTCGTATGCACTGCTTAGGTGAAGTGCCAGGCTGTTATCCCGGGCGGGTTGATAGACGGCAAGAAAAAGGCTGAGCTTTTGAATCGGTTTAACGACGCGACAGCGCACACAAAAGGATACAGGCTCCCCGCTAATCGGCGCAGCGATCGTGTTTCCGGCGGCATCGCGGCAATCGATCGATAAGATATCGGCTCCGGCACTATCGGTTTCAGGTCTTGCAGGTAATACCAGCGGAAAAGTGTCAGACGATCGCTGAATCGAAAACAAATCTTGCTCATAGCGATCCATGATTTCGCGGGCATTTCCGGCGGCAATTAAACGCCCCTGGTTGAGATAAATCCCAGAAGAACAAATGTTGAGAATGCCCTGGAAGAAATGGGTGACCAAAACAAATGCCGTTCCCTGCTGGAGTAGATCCGCAAGCCGCCGCTCGCACTTGGCACGAAATCGCGCATCTCCGACTGCCAGCACTTCATCGATCAGCAAAACATCGGGGTTGGTGTGAACCGCGCAGGCAAATCCTAACCGCGCTGCCATGCCAGAACTGTAGCTGTATACAGGCGCGTCAATGGCTTCGCCGATCTCGGCAAATTCGACCACCTGCTCAAATCGTGCATCGATCTCGCGGGTGGATAAACCCAGAATCGACATATTGGCATAGATATTTTCGCGCCCGCTCAGAACAGGGCTGAAGCCCGCTCCCAGTGCCAGCAGTGGGGCAACTCGTCCGCGCACCCAGATCGAACCTGTATCGGGCCTGATCAGACCGCTAATCATTCTCAGCAGGGTGGTTTTGCCGCTGCCGTTTGCCCCCACCAAGCCCAACGCCTCGCCGCGTCGCAGTTGCAGGTTAATGTCTTGCAGTGCCCAAAACTCTCCGGCGCGAAGCCGATCGGGTCTTTTCGTTCCGGTTAGCTCGGAGCCAATGTCCTGGATGCCGTAAAACAGCGATCGTTTCAGGCTGCGGCAGAATTTTTTTGACACGCCCTGCACCGACAAGATGACATCACTCGATTCATCTGTGTCCCCAGCGTGGTGTATCCCGTTCTGGAAATGATTTTGAGTCCAGTCCATCATGCGCTAATTCGCTCGATCATAAACGGCATCGCAACTCGATACACGAGCCAGCCTAGCAGCAGCACCAGCAGCGCGGTCAGGCTTGCCAACCAGAAAGCCCCGGGGTTAGACACCGTGCCGATCGTTGCCAGTTCTCTTGTCGTCATCAGTAGGGGAGTGACAGGGTTTAGCTTCACCAGCATGGCAAACAGACCGGACTGGGGCAAGGGATACAGCACCGGCGTGATAAATAGCCACCCCGTCAGCAGCAGGGTTAAACCTCTGGAAATATCCTCATACAGTCCACCAAACGGAGCCAGCAGCAGCCCAATGCCTGTCCCGAAGCCAACCAGGTGGAGCAGTGCCACGGGGGCGACGATCACCGCCCAGGTAACAGGCATTTTGAACCAGAGGAACAGTGCCACAATCAGCACCAGCTTGATTAAAAAATTGAACCCGACTTGCCCCAGTTGAGAAAGCACCAACGCTTCGCGAGGAAAGTTAATCCGCGACAGCAGATACTTGGCATTCAGGATTGCTTGCACCTGCCCGGTCACAGATTCAGCAAAGGTTTGCCAGAGGGCCATACTCAGCATCACATACGCTGGATAGGGCAAGTCGGTCGCGCCCACGTTGAGCACTTGGGCATTGTTTGCCAGTGTCAAACCCGCCGCAGTGGCGATCGGCGGCACAAACGCCCAAAAAATGCCAAGCAGTGACTGCCGATACTGGGCACGGATATCGCGCACCAGCAGCCGCCATGCTAGCTCTCGCGCTGCCAGCAGATCCCGCCTCATTGCACCGATCAGCTTGAGCGGATGGCGCAGCAGGCTATCAGCGGAATAGAATGCTTCAGCGGAATGACCTTCAGCGAAATGATTCTTAGCCAAAGAATCGGGTCGCAATCCCGGTAGATGCTCGCTCTGCTGGGGCATAAGTATATGAGTATAAGTACGGAGGCAAAAGCGATCGCTACGAGAAAATTAGCAGTGATATTCCTGACACCGCAAGCGTAACTCAGAAAGTTGACCGTAATTCTGCTGAAACTTCATCAAAAGTTCAAGAAGTCTTTACAGAAATTTCTTTAAGTCGTGCAGCACGGATGTTTGTACCGCAATCCTTGCGACCGAGTGAGCAACTGTTAGGGCAAATCAAGGCTGGGCACACTTATAGATAAACTTTGTTAGTCGTTGTCGTTTATGAAACGCCGCCCAATTGTAAGGTACACGGTTGCTGCTGCTGTTGCCGGGGTTGCTGCGACGAGGTCGATTACCCCGCAGGGGAAACTGCTTCGCATCGCTCCCGATTCAGCCCTGGGGCAAACTGCTGCGGATGCACCTTCTGATTCAACATCTTCTGATTCAACATCTGATCCGGCATCCACGGTTCGCTGGCGCATCGCAACGAGCTACCCGAAATTGCTTGACCTGCTGTATGGAGCCGTCGAACTTTTCTGTCAGCGCGTTAGTGAACTAACCGACGGACGCTTTGTGATCACGCCCTATCCTGCGGGTGATATTGTTCCAGCCCTGGAGGTGCTCGATGCGGTTTCTCAAGGCACGATCGAGTGCGGTCATACGTTTAGCACTTATTACATTGAACAAAGTCCTGCATTAGCATTTAGTGCTGGAGTTCCGTTTGGTTTTACGGCGCAGCAGCAAAGTGCCTGGCTCTACGAAGGCGGTGGGTTAGAAGCGATTCGTCGGGTTTATCAAAGATTTAACGTGATCAATTTTCCGGCAGGCAATACAGGGGCTCAGATGGGCGGCTGGTTTCAACGCGAAATTCAGCGCACTTCGGATTTCAAAGGATTAAAGATGCGGATTTCCGGGCTAGCCGGGCAAATCATGAGTCGCCTGGGTGCAGAAATTAAAATGTTGGCGGCTGATGAGATTGTTCAAGCCTTTGTTCAAGGAGAAGTAGAAGCGGTTGAACTGACTGGACCCTACGACGATTCAAAATTAGGACTGCACAAAGCTGCTCGGTTTTACTACTATCCTGCCTGGTGGCAGCCGAGTGAATCGGTGGATGTAATTATCAATCTGGAGCAGTGGAATCAATTGTCGCCGCAGTTTCAAAAGGTCATTGAGATTGCTGCGATCGAAGCAAACATTTTGACACTAGCAAAATACAATGCTGGAAACACCAAAATGTTGCAGCGGTTAAAAGCAGAAGGAGTTCAATTAAAGTCTTTGAATACAGAGATTTTAGAAGCGGCTGAGCAAGCAACATTCGCGTTCTACGAGGACATTGCCAGTCGGGATCCTGAGTTCAGTCAAGTTTATCAGCCGTGGAAAACTTTCCGCGATCGAATTTATCAGTGGCATCGCATCAACGAACTTAGCTTCGCCAATTTTGCGTTCACCCATGATGCTTAGCCTCATCATTTCCGCTTTTGAATGTGCTGCCTTCTCTGTTCTTCCAATCGTTTTTCTCTATTGCTATGAAACGTCGTCAATTTGCGCGTCAGGCTGCGATCGCGACTGCAAGTGCCACGCTAGCTGCCTGTACTCAGAAAGCTGCCCCAACCATCTCTTCCCAGGCTGCCGTTTCTGAAACCCCTATGATCCGCTGGCGGATGGCAACAAGCTGGACAAAATCGATTCCGATCGTCTTTAGCGGTGCTGAGATTATTGTTCAACGAGTGGCTGAAATGACTAACGGGCGGTTTGTCATCACCCCTTATGCCGCCGATGAAATTGTTTCCGGGTTGAAAGTGATGGATGCCGTTCAGGCGGGTACGGTAGAGTGCGGTCATACCTTAAGTTACTACTACACCCAAAAGAATCCGGCTCTGGCATTTGCTTCCACGATGCCGTTTGGTCTTACGGCTTATCAACAAAATGCCTGGATGTATGAAGGCGGAGGCTTGGAAGCCCTGAATCAAGTCTATGCAGCCTTTGGATTAATCGGGTTTCCTGCTGGCAATACCGGAGTCCAAATGGGAGGTTGGTTTAACCGCCAGGTCAACACCGTCGCTGATCTGAAAGGGTTAAAGATGCGGATTCCTGGCTTAGGCGGACAAGTTTTGGCCAAGCTGGGAGTCGAGGTGAAGCTTCTGGCAGGAGGGCAAATCTACGCGGCTTTAGAAAAAGGCGAAATCGATGCCGCAGAATGGCAGGGTCCAAACGATGACGAAAACCTTGGATTGGATCGGGTTGCGTCTTTTTACTACTATCCGGGCTGGTGGGAACCCGGCACAAATTATGCGGTGCTGATCAATCTCCAGGAATGGAATCAATTGCCTCAACGATATCAGCAGATTTTTCAAGCCGCTGCTGCTGAAGCAAACCTAAAAGTTCTCGCCCAATATGATATGGCGAATAGTGAACGGTTGAACCAACTGCTGGCAAAGGGAACCCAGCTCCTTCCCTTTAATTCTGAAATTCTCAAAGCGGCTCACAAAACTGCTTTTGAAATCTATGAAGAACTGGCGATCGAACACGCAGAATTCAAAAAGATTTACCAGAATTGGAATGAATTTCGATCGCAAATCCATCAATGGAATCGCATCAATGAATTGAGCTTCTCCAGTTTTGCCATCAATCGAAACCAGCCTTCTAGCCTATCGTGAGAACTCTTCATGCGTTACAAATATTTTCAGCCCCTTGAGGCATTGATTCAAAAAGCGACTGGCGTTAAACCAAGCCTAAACAATCGAATCAAGCATCTCAAGTTAGGAGAAAAGCTGAATTTGGGATTTGGAACGCTGGTCGTGCTCACTTTTCTGGTGGTTGGTCGCACGTATTTAAGCAGTGTTCAGGCAACAGCCAATATCAATCAAACGCAAACGGTTAGAATGCCTTCTGCTTTGGCTTCTGCGACAGCGCAGACCAACTTGCTGAGAATGCTTTCTGATGTCCGGGGATATCTGGCAACCGGAGATTCCGAATACCGTTTTCGCTATCAAAAAACGCGCCAGTCGTTTGAAACAGACTTGACGATGCTGAATGATTTACTCAGCGACCAGGCGACAAGTAAAAATCAGCAGCAACTGCAAAATCTGAAGCAAATTTACCAGCAGTGGTCGGTGCTGCCCGATCGCCTCTTTAAGCTCTACGACGACACGATCGAAAATCAGCCTGCCCTGAAGTTATTAGATCAGGAAGGTGAACTTTTAATTGTCGGTATTTCTAACCAAATGCAGCAGATGCTAGAAGAGCAGGAAGGTCAATTAGCCTCTGCGGAAGCTGCAATTTTGTTCAGGGACATGCTGGAGTTTCGCAACTCTTTTGCGCTCTTAGTGTCGGCACTGCGAACCTATATTGTAGTTCGTGAACCTACCTTTCGATTTGAATACGGCAGGAATTTGCAAGCAAATCGACAAGCCTGGGAGCGGTTAACCCAAAAAAAGAATGAGATGACCCTCAGCCAGCAAGCGTCGCTGCAAAAGATTGCTCAACAGCGGCAATCCTTCCTCAATCTACCGGAAACGATGTTCAAGGCGGTAGCAAGCGATCGCTACCGGAATGATTTATATCTGTTTAATTCTGAAGCAGAGCCGCTGGCAACTGAAATGTTGTCTATTCTGAATGAGATTGTGCAAGATCAGCAGACTGCACTGACACAAGAACTAGAAGTCGGAAATGCCAGTCTCACCGATGCTCAATGGAAAAATCTTTTCACCGGATTGATCGCCGTAGGTTTAAGTGTTGGCATGACGGTATTTTTTCGACGGCACATTGCTCAACCCGTGCAGCGATTGACCGAAGCCACCAGTCGAATTACAGCAGGCGATTTTGACGTGAGTGCACCCGTTGAATCTCAGGATGAAATTGGACAACTTGCCCTGACCTTCAATCAAATGACAAAATCGCTCAAAGAATCCCGCGATCAGCTCGAACATTACAATCGCAACTTAGAGCATGAAGTCAGGGATAGAACGCAAGAATTGCAGGAAAAAAACCAGCAGCTCGAACAGGCATTTGATGATCTGAAACAGACGCAAGCCCAACTGGTGCAAACCGAAAAAATGTCCAGTTTAGGGCAGCTCGTAGCGGGCATTGCCCATGAGATTAATAATCCGGTCAATTTCATTCACGGCAATGTGAATTTTGTTGATCAATATGCCCAGGATTTGCTGGGATTGGTTCATCTTTATCAGTTGCAGTATCCAGAACCCGGCTTAGAAATTCAAGACAGACTAAAAGACATTGATTTTCAGTTTCTCGAAACGGATCTCACTCGAGTGCTGGCTTCGATCAAGGTCGGAACAGAACGCATCCGAGAAATCATCAAATCGCTGCGCCTGTTCTCCCGGCTGGACGAAGCAGAAGTCAAAAACGTTGATTTGCATGAGGGTATTGATAGCACGCTGATGATTTTGCAGGGTCGCTTAAAAGCAAAAACCGATCGTCCTGCAATTGAAGTCATTAAACACTATGGTGCGCTGCCAAAAGTTGAGTGCCATGCCGGACAGCTCAATCAAGTGTTTATGAATCTTTTGAGTAATGCGATCGATGCACTCGAAGAATCAAATCACGATCGCTCCTTTACAACGATTGAGCAGCAGCGCAATACCATCTGGATACAAACTGAAGTAATGAAGAACGATCGCGTTAAAATCACCATTGCGGATAACGGAATCGGGATGTCAGAAGTCGTGCGATCGCGCCTGTTTGACCCTTTTTTCACAACAAAGCCGGTTGGCAAAGGCACAGGCTTAGGGCTAGCCATCAGCTACCAAATCATCACCGAGAAACACAATGGGCAACTGTACTGTGATTCTACACCCGGAAAAGGAACCAGATTTTGCATTGAAATTCCAAAGCAACAGCCCTTTGCATGATCGGAGGAATCTTTGAGTTCTCCCTGGCTGCTAAAGAACCCTACTTGCCGCCGCTTTTTTTCGCTTTGTAGCCCATCTGCGTCAGGAGTTCGACGAGCTTTTGAGTATGGTCGCCCTGAATCTCCATTTCGTTGTCTTTCAGTGTTCCGCCTGTGCCGCACTGGGCTTTGAGCTTCTTTAATAAATCTGCCAGCGTTTCAGGCTTTGCTTGAAATCCGCTAATAACGGTGACGGTTTTGCCGCCTTTGCCCTTGCGGGTTGCCTGCACGCGAAGATTTTGCTGGTTGGGCAGCAGTTCCTGAACCGGACGCTCGAAGGCATCGGTGTTGGGGTTGCCGAACTCGGAGTAAACTACGCGATTGGTTGCAGGGCTGTGAGCAGATGAATCTTTGCGTTTGGATGACATGGGCGTGATGAAATCTGTGGCTTTTTTGGTGGCTTTTCTATAAGAACCAGGGAGAAGCGAAGCGACCCAGTTTCCCCTTTCGAGGCGATCGTTTTTTGCAGACCCGGAACTTCTTTATAATAAGGACTGTTCCATTATCCCATTGGATTCCGTGACCTACACTCCCGTTCCCCCCTCCCAACCCCTTGACACGACCCAACGCCCAGACACCCTGGGACGCTTCGGTAAGTTTGGCGGCAAATATGTCCCCGAAACGCTAATGCCTGCCCTGAGCGAACTGGAAACGGCTTTTTATCAGTACCGCAATGATCCAGAATTCCAGGCAGAGTTTCAAGGCTTGCTAAAGGATTATGTGGGCAGAGCAACACCACTCTATTTTGCGGAACGGTTGACTCAGCACTATGCCAAACCCGACGGCACGGGCGCCCAAATTTACCTGAAGCGGGAAGACCTCAACCACACTGGGGCACACAAGATCAACAATGCTCTGGGGCAAGTGTTGCTGGCAAAGCGGATGGGCAAACAGCGGATTATTGCAGAAACGGGAGCCGGACAGCACGGAGTCGCTACGGCAACGGTCTGCGCTCGGTTTGGTCTGCACTGCATTATCTACATGGGCGTGCATGACATGGAGCGGCAGGCGTTAAATGTGTTTCGGATGCGGCTGATGGGAGCAGAGGTGCGTCCGGTGGCATCAGGGACGGGAACCCTGAAGGATGCCACGTCTGAGGCAATTCGGGACTGGGTAACGAATGTGGAAAGCACGCACTATATTTTGGGGTCGGTGGCGGGTCCACATCCTTATCCGATGATTGTGCGCGACTTTCAGGCAGTGATCGGGCAGGAGACGCGGCAGCAGTGTATGGAGAAATGGGGCGGTCTGCCAGATATGCTGCTGGCTTGTGTGGGCGGCGGCTCAAACGCGATGGGGCTGTTTCACGAGTTTGTGAATGAACCCTCGGTGCGGCTCATTGGAATTGAGGCAGGCGGAGAGGGTGTCGATTCTGAAAAACACGCAGCAACGCTCACGCGGGGCAGAGTCGGCGTTTTGCACGGGGCGATGAGCTATTTGCTGCAAGACGAAGATGGACAGGTCGTAGAGCCATACTCAATCAGTGCCGGACTAGATTATCCGGGCGTTGGACCCGAACACAGCTTCCTCAAAGATGCCGGACGCGCTGAGTATTTCAGCATTTCTGACCAGGAAGCTCTGGAAGGACTGAAGCGACTTTCCTGCCTGGAGGGAATTATTCCTGCGCTGGAAACGGCTCACGCGATCGCCTTCCTCGACCAACTCTGTCCCCAGCTCACGGGCAGTCCCCGGATTGTGATCAACTGCTCTGGACGCGGCGATAAGGATATGCAGAACGTAGCCAAGTACCTGAGTTTGGGTTAAAGCATGACATTCACCGAGTTTCAGGTCTGCGATCGAGACATCTCAGATGAAATTTTGGCAGGCTATCTTGAGTCCGATGCACTGGCAGTGGATACCGAAACAATGGGTCTGCTGCCGATGCGCGATCGGCTCT
Source organism: Cyanobacteria bacterium FACHB-502 (assembly GCA_014695325.1). Taxonomy (GTDB): domain Bacteria; phylum Cyanobacteriota; class Cyanobacteriia; order Elainellales; family Elainellaceae; genus Leptolyngbya_A. The sequence continues at coordinate 47,079 of JACJNZ010000058.1, forward strand.
GCGTCGTGCAGCTTTGCGATCCGCAGGGACGAGTGGCAGTGCTGCGAATTCAGCAGGGACAAACCGAAGCCCCTAATCTAAAGCGGCTTTTGGAAGCGGAGCAGGTGTTGAAAGCCTTTCACTTTGCCCGATTTGACCTGGCAACGATTCGCTATCACCTGGGAATCGAGGTCGCTCCGGTGTTTTGCACCAAGATTGCCAGCAAGCTTGCCCGCACCTATAGCCCCCGCCACGGACTTAAGGATGTGGTGCTGGAGCTAGAGCGGGTCGAACTCGACAAAACGGCACAAAGCTCCGACTGGGGCAATGCCGTAAATTTATCCGATGAGCAGTTGCGCTATGCCGCGAATGACGTGCGCTATTTGCTTAACATTCAGCAAAAATTAAAGGAGATGCTTCAGCGAGAAGGACGCTGGGAACTGGCGCAGGATTGCTTTCGCTGCTTACCCACGATCGTCTCCCTGGATCTGATGCAGTACCAGGGCATTTTTGAGCATTAGTTTCGAGCAATAATGTCAAGCAATAGTTTCGAGCAGCGGTAAAGTTGCGCCTCAGGGCTGGATTAGCGTTTCTTTGATCTTCCGGATGATTGGGCAAATTAACTGGCTCTCTTTGGGCGGCAGAGCCGATCGCAGCAGGTTCTCCAGTGCTGAGTACACAACCTCGCATCTGGGCTGAATTTTGCGTGATCGAGTAATAGTCTGGAACCAGATCAGTAAATCTTCCTGAAGCCAGGCTTCACCCAGCAGCATTGATTGCACTGCATGATGAAAGGTGTAGCGGACATCGTGCCGACACTGCACCGAAACATCTCTGCCCTCCATCTGAAAAATTTGGGGATGGGAAGCAGAAACGCGCTGATAAAGCTCGTTGAGAATTCGCTCTTCTGCTTGTGCGAGCTTGCTATAGAGCTGAAAGCGATCGATTGTCATCTGGGAAAGCTGTTCCAGTTCGACTAGCTCTTGATCTGTAGCGTAGCGACCATCAATTTCAGCAATGCGATCCAGTACATCAAACATCAAATGTTCTCCAGACCAGGTAGAATCACAAATTTATTCTTCCCGCTGCCATTTTGAGTGATTCGATCGGGTTGAAAAACTTAACACGTCTAAAAAGTGCCTTAGAAGGTTAAATGGGCGATTGGGGTGGGAGTGTGCTTGAGGCATAGGATAGGTTCTACATTGCCCCCCTAATTCCCCCCTAATGGGGGGACTTTGAAAGCAAGGATGATTCTTGAGGAAACTGATAATTTAACGCTCGGTTCCTCCCAGAATTAACCCGCAGGGGGCAGTTCGGCAGGTGGTTAACTCAGCAAACCGGAATGCTTCAACGGCTATAAATCTCCGTCATCTGACGCAGCCGATCGCTAATCTCCTGGGTCAGCAAGCCCGAGTCCGTGTATCGCCATCGCCACTGTCCGGCATTGGTGCTGGGATCGTTCATGCGGGCGCGGTTGTCCAGTCCCAGCACGTCCTGAAGCGGCAGGATTGCTAGATCTGCGACCGAGAACAGAGCCGCTGAGATAAATAGCCAGTTGATTTCCTGAATGTCTTCTGGTGTCGCGTAGCCCCAGTATTTTGTGACAAACTGCTTTTCGTGATCGCCGGCTTTTTGCCACCAGCCGATCGTCGTATCGTTGTCGTGCGTGCCAGGATAAACGACGCAGTTGGGGATATAGTGATGGGGCAGATAGGCGTTATCAGAACCGCCGCCAAAGGCGAACTGAAGAATTCGCATTCCGGGGAAGTCGAAGCGATCGCGCAGTTCCTCTACTTCGGGGGTAATGATGCCCAGATCTTCTGCCATCACCGGTAGAGAACCGACTGCCGCCTTCAGCGCCTCAAAGAATTTTGCGTCTGGGCCTTTGACCCATTTGCCATTAATCGCCGTAGTTTCTCCGGCAGGAACTTCCCAGTATGCCTCGAAGCCCCGGAAGTGATCGATGCGGACAATATCGACATAAAGCAGTGTTGCCTTAAACCGCGCAATCCACCAGGCAAAATTGGTGCTTTCGATCTGATTCCAGTCGTAAACCGGGTTGCCCCAGAGCTGACCCGTTGCGCTGAAGTAGTCCGGTGGCACTCCGGCAATATAGGCAGACTCTAGCGTTTGTGGATCGAGCTTAAAGGTTTCGGGGCTAGACCAGACATCCGAGCTGTTGTGGCAAACATAGATTGACACGTCGCCCACAATTTGAATGCCTTTGCCGTTGGCATACGCCCGCAGTTTGCGCCACTGCTCAAAGAACTGGAACTGCATGAATTTTTGAAAGGCAATGCTGTCCTTTAGTTCTTGCCGTTTGGCTTCGAGGGCATTGGGTTCGCGACGGGCGATCGATCGCTCCCACTGGCTCCAGGGCTTGCCGCCGTTTTCTTCCAGCAATGCCATAAACAGCACAAAGTCATCTAGCCACCAGGCTTGCTCCCGGCAAAACTGCTCGTATTCGGGATTCGGTTCTTTGTTGAGTTTTTGGGCAAAGCGATCGAATGCCTGCTTCAGGTAGCCGTACTTAACCGGAATTACGCGATCGAAATCCACGCGGCTATAGCCCGGTTCGCCTGATTCAGGGAGCGGCTGAAGCTGGTCAGCCTCCAGTAAGCCTTCTTCTGCCAGGGTTTCGAGGCTGATCATCAGCGGATTTCCGGCAAAGGCACTGAAATTCATAATGTAAGGCGAATGCTCGTCTCCGGTGGGTCCCAGCGGCAACACCTGCCATAGCTTTTGTCCGCTGCGCTCCAGAAAATCGATAAACTCATAAGCCGATCGTCCTAAATCCCCAATGCCAAATCGTCCGGGAAGGCAGGTGGGATGAAGTAGAATGCCACTGGCGCGTTGAAAGGTCACGGTTTTTTCCTGCTAGCGACTGATATTAATGAATGCAAAAGATTGTAGAGTTTGGAGCCGAAAATTTCCTCTTACCTGAGTTGATTTGCAGTGGATTTGCGATCGAATTCAGAAGGGCGATCGCATCTCTTCCAGGGCAAAATACCAACCTAACCAGTGAATTTACCGGGTGTAAAGGCAAAAATTGTAAGAATATCGAGATATTACGGAAAGGCTTTGCAAAGTTCCGGTGAAATCGGCGTCCTCCTCTAGGAGGATTGAATTTTTCATTTTTAGAATGGGCGCATCCAGAAAGCGCGGTTAAGCAACAGCCTTTTAAGCGGGTATTTGAGAAGTCTCTGAGGTTTGACATTGACTCTGCTATTTCCCTTTTTGCCCCCGCCGCTGGGGACTTTGAAACCTAGAGGAAGAGAGGTTCCCCTAGAATTCGGGGGCTAGGGAGGCGGATCACTGTTAGGATTTTTCAAACATCCTGCAAACTTCCGATTCAGGGTATTTCAAGCAGAGTATTTCACAAAATACTTTTATCAGATCTGCGGCTCTTTTCTGGAGAGTCGAGATCATCGCTTCAATCGCGAATTGGCTCAAGCGATCGATCGCCGCTCTGGTCATTTTCTTGAGATTGTCAGTGATGGCTACCACAACTTGAGCTAGTGAACTACGCTTGAATGAAAAGTCTGATTAACACTCCATCAGGGTCGCAACCCCGGAAATGTATCGCATCTACCCGCTCAGCCACCGTCTCCAGGTCACCCACCTGCTCTAGACTTACGATTTCCGCTTGATTGGTTGGCTCTCTGCCTTCAGTAAGACAGAGAGTTGGCTTGCAATTGGCACAATCGATCGAGAAGGTGAAAAACGGTCAATCCATTTTGCTCAGATGATCTGGCTGCACAACTGCTGCACAACCAGATTGCCAAGGACTTGCGACAGAATCCAGCGAACAGCCGATCGGTTTTTAGGGAAACATACTATGCAGAAGACACCGCTCAACGACGATCCCCTTTGGTTTAAAGACGCAATCATTTACGAAGTGCCCGTGCGTGCCTTTGGTGACAGTGACGCAGACGGCATCGGCGATTTTCGCGGCTTAACTGAGAAGCTGGATTACATTCAGGATCTGGGAGTAACTGCCATTTGGATTCTGCCGTTTTTTCCGTCTCCCCTGCGCGACGATGGCTACGACATTTCCGACTACACCAGTGTTAACTCGATCTACGGCAACCTGGAAGATTTTCAGGCATTTCTGGATGCGGCTCACCAGCGCGGCATTCGCGTAATTATCGAGCTAATTATTAACCACACTTCCGATCAGCATCCTTGGTTTCAGCGTGCCCGCAAAGCACCTCCCGGCAGCCCGGAGCGCGATTTCTATGTCTGGAGCGACAATCCCCAGAAATACAAAGGGGTGCGGATTATCTTCAAAGACTTTGAAACCTCGAACTGGACATGGGACCCGGTGGCTCAGTCCTACTACTGGCATCGCTTTTATTCGCATCAGCCCGACCTTAACTTTGAGCATCCAGAACTGCAACGCGCCCTCTTCGATGTGGCGGACTTCTGGCTGAGCATGGGTGTGGATGGCATGCGCCTTGATGCAATTCCCTATTTGTACGAGCGAGAAGGCACAATTTGCGAAAACCTGCCCGAAACCCACGAATTTCTGAAGCGGCTGCGGAAATATGTAGACGAAAATTATCCCAATCGAATGCTGCTGGCAGAGGCAAACCAGTGGCCCGAAGATGCGGCGGAATATTATGGGCGGGGCGACGAGTGCCACATGAACTTCCATTTTCCGCTGATGCCGCGCTTGTTTATGTCGCTGCAGATGGAAGACAGCTTCCCGATTATCGACATTCTTCAGCAAACGCCGCAAATTCCCGATAACTGTCAGTGGGCGCTCTTCCTGCGAAACCACGACGAACTCACGCTGGAAATGGTGAGCGACGAAGACCGTGACTATATGTATCGCGTTTATGCTCAAGACCCGCAGGCGCGGATCAACTTAGGAATTCGGCGACGGCTGGCTCCGCTGCTGGGCAATAACCGACGGCGGATTGAGCTGATGAACTGTTTGTTGATGGCACTGCCAGGTACGCCTGTGTTGTACTACGGCGATGAGATCGGCATGGGCGATAACATCTATCTGGGCGATCGCAACGGGGTGCGAACTCCAATGCAGTGGAGCGGCGATCGCAATGCCGGATTTAGCCGTACCAATCCACAAAAGCTGTATCTGCCTGTAATTGTTGACCCGGAATATCACTACGAAACGGTGAACGTCGAGGCACAGCGGGCAAACCCGAACTCGCTCTGGTGGTGGACGAAGCGGCTTCTGGCAATTCGCAGCCGTTACCGTGCCTTTGGGCGGGGAACCTTTGAGCTGCTCTATCCCGAAAACCGCAAAGTGCTGGCGTTTACGCGCACCTATCACGATGAGCACATTCTGGTGGTGGCAAACCTGTCGCGCTTTGTGCAAACCGTGGAACTCGATCTGTCTGCCTTTAAGGGCATGGTTCCGGTCGAAATCTTTGGACGCAATGAGTTTCCAGCGATCAACGACAAGCCCTATTTCCTCAGTTTGGGTCCCCACGCTTTCTTCTGGTTCACGATTCAGGTGCCGCAGGGTCAGGCTTCGATTCAGCCCATGAAGCAGCCGACCACGATCGCCGTGAATGGCGACTGGCGCGATGTTTTCCTGAAAGCCGAAGCCAGAAAATCTCTGGAAACTGCTCTGCCTGCCTATCTGCGAAGCTGTCACTGGTTTGGCAACAAAGCACGGCTAATTCAAAATGCGACGGTGGTGGATGCTGTGCCGATCGAGCCGCCCCTGGAACTGTCGGACTCGCCCTATCCGCCCGTTGCTCCGTCACCTTACTATTTGCTGCTGACGCGGATCGACTACACCGAGGGAATGTCCGAAATCTGCGTGTTGCCGGTCGCCTATGGGGTAGGCAATGAACCAGGGCAGGCAATCGTTTATCTGGAAGGCAAAACTAGTTCTGGTGTGCTGTATGACGCGATGCACCAGCGCGACTTTCTCTCGATTCCGCTGGCGGCAATTACTCATAAATTGCAGTTTCGCGGTAGTGCAGGTGATATCGTTGCGGTGCAGGCAGAAGCCTTTGCTCAGATTGCCGCTACTCCCACCCATCCGGGCATGAACTCGAATCTAGAACCGCATCTGATGCGCGGCGAACGAAGCAATGCGATCGTGTCTTACGGCGATCGGTTTATCTTGAAGCTGTATCGCAAAACGGATCAGTGCATTAACCCAGATCTGGAGATCGGGCAGTTTCTTACCCGCAGTTCGGCATCGGTCGGGCTGCCCAACCCGGATAACTTTGCTCCGGTGGCAGGCTGGCTGGAATATCGGCGCAAAGGGGCTGAACCCATGACGATTGGCTTGCTGCTCAAAATGATTCCCGAAGCGCGAGATGCCTGGAGCTACACGCTCGACTCGATGCGCGACTGGTTTGATAACATTCTGACGCTGCCGCTGGAACAGATTACGCTAACTTTCCCAGCAGAGTCGATCGAAGAGGCTCTCGAACAAGACGTGCCCGACCTGGCTCATAAAACCATGAGCGGCTATCTGCTGGCAGCGGAACTGCTGGGACGACGCACCGCCGAAATGCACCTTGCCCTCGCATCCGAGCCAGATTATTCCGGCTTTGTACCCGAAGACTTCACGGCGTTTTACCAGCGATCGATCTACCAGTACATGAGAAACCAGGCGGGACAGGTGTTGCTAGAGCTGAAAAAGTACGTCGGACAGTTGCCCGAAGACTTGCAGCGTCAGGCCCAGTTCATTCTCAACTACCGGGAGCAGCTTTTAGGACGATTCCGATCGGTGATCGATCAGCCGATTGCGACCATGCGGATGCGCTGTCACGGCAACTATCACCTGGAAGAGGTGCTGTACACAGGCAAAGATTTTGTGATTGTGGACTTTGAGGGCGAACCCACCCGACCCCTCACCGAACGCCGCATGAAACGATCGCCCCTGCGCGACATCGCCGGAATGCTGCAATCGTTCTACTATGCGTCCCAAATTGCGCTGCGACGCGAAATCGAAACCGGACTGATCCGCAACGAAACGCTGCCTGCAATGCAGGAATGGACTCGTTTCTTCTGCGCCTGGACGAGTGTAACGTTCCTCAAGTCCTATTTGGCAAGAACTGATCACGCGCCTTTCCTGCCGCGAACCTACTCAGAAATGCAGATTTTGCTCGATGCCTATCTGCTCGAAAAATCGGTGTACGAACTTGGCTATGAGCTGAGCAATCGCCTCGACTGGGTAGATATTCCGATGCGGCGCGTTTTGGAGCTGATGCGCTTGCCGCAGGAGTAGGTGGGTGGATGGGAAATAAGGTGATGGAAAGGTGGGGAACGGTAAACAGCAAAGGCTCTTCTGCTCCTTTCTTCCTTCTTCATTCCTTTATCTCCTTCTTCCCTCTCCCGCCTTTTCTTCCCAAACGTTCACCAATCGATCGATCGCCTGTTCCCAGGAGTGTTCTGCTGCAAATGTTCGAGCCTGTTCTCCCATTTGTTGACGCAGTGAAGGGCGATCGATCAGCGTTTTGAGTTTTTGGCTGAAATCGTTGATATTATCGGGTTCAAAAAGCTCGCCTGTTGTGCCGGGCTGAATGCTTTCGATAATGCCTCCGGCACGAGGGGCAAGGACTGGAATTCCTGCGGCGGCGGCTTCCAGAACGGTGAGACCCTTGGTTTCCTTCTGGGATGCGGTAATGTGCAGATCACTGTTGATCAGCAGAGCAGGGACATCTTCTGGGGAAATGCGTCCCAGTAAATGCACTTCGGGCAAAATCGCTCGGAGGCGATCGCGGATTTCAACTTCCATGGGTCCGTCTCCGGCAATCAGCAGGGCGATCGAGCTTCGATCAAGTGATGGAGCAAGCGTTTCAAATGCCTTGAGCGTAAATTTCCAGCCTTTGTCCGGCGTGAGGCGACCTAAAAAAGTGAGCTTGGTTTTGCGATCGACCGAGGGCAGATGATATTTTTCGGCAAAGAAGCGATCGTGTTTCAGTTCAGGACGATATTGGGAGAGATCAATTCCGAGAAACTCACCTCGAACAATATTTTTGATGCCCATTTGAATCAGTTTTCGACCTGCATCTTCACTGCTGACTAACGTTGCAGTATAGGAATTGTAGATGCCCCGCACAATCCGACGCGAAATCCGCTGAAGTATCGCGATGATGAATTTTGGAAGCGGCAAATAATCTTCGATGTATTCAATCAGATTGGTATGAAAGAAGCTAACGCAGGGAATCTGGTGCTGCTTTGCATACGCAACGCCAACCACTTTTTGCATACTGAGATGCAGGCGATCGGGTTCGTCCACGTGAATGATTTCTGGCTGAAACGCTTCTAGTTCTCGCATCAGTGCCGGATATGCCTTGCCGCTTATATTGCGCTCAAACTGCAAATCGAGAAACGGCTCACTCTGGAGCGGCACAATTTTCACCCCCGGTAGAATGTTGCCCACATACTGCTGCCAGTGGGGATATAGGGTGGCGATCGGCTGATAGTCGGGACACAGCACCAGCACTTGATGTCTATCCCGGCTCAGTTTTTGCAGCCTCTGCCAAACCGTTACCGTTACGCCATCGACCACAGGCAAAAATCCAGACGTGATAATTGCAATTTTCATCTAGAATCGGGTCAGCTAACTGGGTCAGAGCCTCGTTCAGAATATCACGGTGATTCATGCTTGAAGTTTGTTCCTGGACAGTGCCGCCTTCTAATCTGCAGCTTTCCGATCGGGAGGTTCACATTTGGCAGGCGGATTTGACTTGCTTGGATGCCGAAGTGGAAAAGCTGGCTCCCTTGCTGAGTGCAGACGAACAGCACCGTGCCGCCCGATTTCGATTTGAGCGCGATCGCAGAAAGTTTATTCTCGCTCGCGGCATCCTGCGAAACCTTTTGAGCCAGTACCTTCAGTGCGATCCGAGCACCCTCAGCTTTGAATATGGAAAATACGGCAAACCCACTCTCATCGGATCTAATCTGCTGTCATTTAATTTGGCGCATTCGGGCGATCGAGTGCTTTATGCCGTGACCCAGCATGACCCGATCGGCATTGATATCGAGCAGTTGCGTCCGGTGCAGCAGATTGAACAAATTGTCAGCCGCTATTTCTCGCCCGAAGAACGGCAGGCCTTTCAGTCGCTTCCGGTCAACCAGCAGCCGCTTGCTTTTTTTCGTGCCTGGACGGGGAAAGAAGCATTTTTGAAGGCGATCGGGAGCGGTTTATCGTTGCCGTTGGATCAGGTGGCAATCACCCTGTTACCCGGTCAACCTGCCGAACTGCTGGGACTTCCTGCCGACCATTCGGTCAAACAATGGAAGCTGCATCAATTCGTGCCTGCTGCGGGGTATGTCGGGGCGATCGTCGTGCCGCAAAAATCTTTGCAGATTGGTTTCTGGCAGCTGTAAGTTTACACGTAATTCAATGTAAGTCTAATCGATCTGCTGAAGTCAGGTCATGGATTGAGTCACGACGATTGAGTCACTACGCCTTCTAACTCTTCGTCGGTTTGCTGGTAAAGCTGCCGCAGGTGTGCCAGAGTTTCGGGGTCGGGTTGCCAGAATCCGCGTCCCTGTGCCTCTAGCATTCGTCCGACGATGTTGCGAAACGCTTCTGGATTTGCCTGCCGCAGCCGTTCTACCATTTGAGCATCGAGCGCGTAGGTTGCGGCTGCCTGATCGTAGACCCAGGTTTCCTGAAAGTCAGTGGTTCCTGCCCAGCCTATCAAAGCTGTCATGCGCTGAGAAATTTCATACGCCCCGCCCGAACCCTGAGCGATCATTGCTTCTGCCCATTTGGGATTGAGCAGTTTCGTGCGATATTCCATTCGCAGCAAGTCTTCCAGCTTTCGGGGGGTGGTGTCGTTCGAGAAACTTTCCACAAAGCTGGCGGTCACGTTTCGATCGCCCTGCATCTCAGCCGCTTTTTTTAGTCCGCCCGTGTTCGCGTAGTATTCCTGAATGTCGGTCAAGCCATACTCGATTGAGTCAATCTGCTGCACAATGCGATCGGTGGTTTTCAGCAGCGTTTCCAGAATTTCTGGACGAGCCTGCCCTTTGTCTTGGCGTCCGTAGCTAAAGGTATTGCGCCCTGTCCAGGTTTGCCCCAATTCATCGCCCGATTCCCAGTTAGAATCTGTAATGCGATCGTTCACAAGTGAACCAAAATCACCGGAAGGGTTTGAGAACAGTCTTGCAGATGCGTTATCGATGCCCTTGGCTTGCAGAGCAAGAGCGTGTTTACGAATAAAATTTTGGTCGATCGGTTCCTCGATCGTGGATGCTCTGAGGAACAGATCGTCTAATAGCTCAATCACATTCACAAAGCTATCGCGAAAGATCCCAGAGAGGTTTCCCAGCACATCGATTCGGGGATGGTTCAGTTCTGAAAGCGGCTTTAGCTCATAGCGCACAACCCGCCCGGTTCCTTCTTTCACAGGCTCCGCCCCTACCAGTTCGAGAAGAATGCCGATCGATTCTCCTTTTGTTTTGATTGCGTCCAATCCCCAGAGCATGACGGCGATCGTTTCAGGGTAAGTGCCGTGCTCTTGCAAATGCTGAGCGATGAGCGTTTGGGCGATTTTTCGTCCCCGCTCGTAGGCGGCGGCTGAGGGCATCCGGTAGGGATCAAGCGCATGAATGTTGCGTCCGGTGGGCAAAACGCCGATTCCATCTCGCAGCAAATCACCGCCCGGAGCCGGAGGAATGTATTCGCCGTTGAGTCCGCGCAGCAGATTTGTGAGTTCGTCGGTGGTTTGGCTCAGCAGAGTTTTGATCTGGAGAGCGATTTGAATTTCAGAATCAGTCAATTGAGCTTGAGTTGGGTTAAGTGAATCTGTGCAAACGGCATGAATGATCTCATCGGGTAGTCGATCGCCAAAATAAGCTTGGAGATAGCTTTGCAATTCTTCAGCACCAGGAGTTTCCCCCAAGATGTGTAGACCAGAAGAAAAGAGCCGATTTTCTAACACCTGCAAATATTCATAAAGCCGAATCAGGTAATCATCAAACGCATGATTGCTAAACAGCCGAATATTTTCTGGCGTGAATTCAATTCCCGATCGCTTGGCTTCTGTAAAAGGACAATCTGTATCCAACCCTGAATCCAGAATCTTCTTGCAGATTGCCTCCTTCAGCAGATAATTCTTTTCTGGATCTTCGCGATACTCTGCAATGAAATCTCGCAGCGCAACCAGCTCCTTATACAATCCGGCTCGACCATAGGGTGGCACGTTGTAAGACACTAAAACTCCATAGCCACGCCGCTTTGCCAGAATCGACTCTGAAGGATTATTCGCAGCATAAAGATAGAGATTTGGCAGATTTCCTAACAAAATATCCGACCAGGAATAGCCTGTATTGCCCAGCGGAGAACCAGGAAGCCATTCGACCGTGCCGTGCATTCCAAAATGAACGATCGCATCTGCCCTAAACTCATTTTGGAGCCATTTATAATAGGCAGCATATTGAGGATGAGGCGTAAGATCTCGCTCAAACATCAGCCGCATTGGATCACCCTGCAATCCTAAGGGAGGCTGCACGCCAATCCACAGATTTCCTAACTGAATGCCGCCAATCTGAAAGCGATCGCCGCTTGTTTTAATGCCACTTGCGATTAAAGACTGCCACTGTTTTTCAATCCGGCTTGTGAACAGATAGCCGAGCCATTTTTCCAGCGTTCTGGCATTAACTTGAACTGTATCCTCCTGCTCAGAGGCAAACGCTTCATCGGCCTGTTTGACCTGGCGAATTAATTCCTCTCCGTCTTCGGGCAATCGGCTGTCACCAAGCCAGTAGCCTTCGGTTTTCAGGGCCTGCAGCAGCTTGATCAGCGACTTTGGCACATTCAGCAGGGCTGCCGTTCCCGCTGCGCCGTATCCGGGCGGAAAGCCGTAGAGAATAATGGCAATCTTGCGTTCTGCGGCGGTTTTTTGTCGCAGCGCGATCCAGTTTTTGACCCGTCCGGTGAGCCGCTTAACTCGCTCTGGAATTAGATAAATTTCATCCCCCACCAATCCGCCCAAGGGCACGGTATCGATCGCTCCATCCAGCTCTGGCAGCGCGTACAATACCACACTCTGCAAACCGCCAATTCCCTGCCTTGTCCAGGAATGAATATCCTGAATCAGCAAGGGAGCCGCGACAAAATAAGGCACGTTCTTCGCGCTGAGAATTCGCTTTGCCACCTCTACCTGCCGACCCGCCTCCATCGAGCCTGCCGGACCTCCTACCAGCGGAAATCCAATGGTTGAAACGATCGCGTCAATTCTGGCGGCTTCTGGCATCAGCGATAGAATTTCCCGATTTCCCTGCTGTTGTTGCCGTTGCTCATCATCGGTCGTGAGCCAATCCCGCACTGCCACATGGCCCTCGACCCCGTTGATAAAAATCGGTAAGGGAATTAAACCGGCCGCTTCAAAGTGCCGAATCAACTGGGGAATATAGGGCTGCTTTGTAATAACGTGCTTGCGATAAAGCAAAATGGCAACGATCGGAGAACCAGCGCAAATATTTTCAGGAATCTCTGAATGAATATTTTTGTGAACCTCTGGGTGAATTCCTGGTTGAACCGAACTCGATCGCCCTAAATTATCCTGAAAGTACCAGTTTAGATACGCCTGCGGTGATGCAAAATAGCCTGAATAATCCGGGTGAAGCAAACCCATATTCGGCGTTTCAATGGTTTCTGGAATTTCTCCCACCGAAAGCCCCAGATATCGCTCCGCCAGAAACCAGAACAGAGCCGCAACGTTCCCAGAACCACCGGCATTCCAATAGCCGTAGATAATTAGCCAGTTGCGAAGATCCTGCACTTTGCCGATTGGTACATACTTGAGCAGTTTCGGTCCCACCTTTAAAAAGCTGAGATATCCGGCAAGTTTATCTTCTTCGCGCTGCGTGCCGCCAAATTTGCTGAGGATAAACTGTACAGGTTTTGGCATTCCCTTCGGTTTGTCGCCAATGCTGAATTTGCCGATTTGCGTCAGGCTCATCAGCTCCAGCGCAGACTCAAACACGAGCCGAATCGGAATGGATGCAATTCGATCGCGTAGCCACAAGACCTGATCATAATCAAACAGCAAACTGCCAAAAAAGACATCTGCGCTTTGTAATGCCTGTTCGACTTGCGCTGCCTGAGACGTGAGATCTCGATCGCTAAAGACCTGAATCTCCAGATCGGAACAGCGAGACTGCGCCTGCTGTGCTGCCTGACGGTATAAATCAGCGTTAAAAGATTCAAACCCCGCAATTAGAACAATTCGTTTCATGTCTCGCTTCGTGCCCTACTGAGTGCCATAGCAGAATCGCCCTGCCTTTAATTCTAAAGGGATGTTTGAGAAGTCACGATCGCGGCCTGACCTATCTCTCTGTTGCTTCTCTCTGTTGCTTCTCTCTGTTGCTTCTCTCTGTCGCCTTAGTAAGGATGTTGACAAAACCACGCCCTCAACAAACAGGTGATGAAAAATAACCCCTCACCGGGCTGGGAAGGGGCTGTTTAGGAATCTACAAAGTAACGAATCTCTGCAAGGGGGCGAATGAGTTGAGCGACTAGCCGTTGAGCCAGCGAGCTGCATCCTTCGCGTGGTAGGTGAGAATCAGGTCTGCGCCCGATCGCTTGAAGCCAGTTAGCGTTTCCATCACGACGCGCTGTTCATCGACCCAGCCGTTTAGCGCCGCCGCTTTCACCATTGCATACTCGCCAGAGACATTGTAGGCAGCGACAGGCAGATTGGTTGCCTGCTTCACGCGCCAGATAATGTCCATATACGCCAGAGCAGGCTTCACCATGAGCATATCTGCACCTTCAGCAATGTCGAGTTCGATTTCCTTCAGGGCCTCCTTGCCATTTGCCGGGTCCATCTGATAGGTGCGACGATCGCCAAACTGTGGAGTAGACTCTGCTGCATCGCGGAACGGACCATAGTATGCCGAAGCATATTTTGCAGCGTAGGACATGATCGGAATATCCTGATAGCCTGCTTCATCCAGACCCGATCGAATTGCCTGCACAAAGCCATCCATCATCCCGGAGGGCGCAATAATATCAGCTCCTGCTTTTGCCTGCGCCACAGCCGTTTTTTTCAGCAGTTCTAGCGTGGGATCATTCAGCACGCGCCCGGTCAGGTCGCCCACTTGCAAATAGCCGCAGTGACCGTGGGAGGTATATTCACACAGGCAAGTGTCGTTGATGACGATCAGATCAGGGACGGCTTCCTTTACCGCAGTGGTTGCGCGTTGAACAATGCCGCACTCATGCCATGCGTCGGTGGCATCGGTGTCTTTGTCGGCGGGAATGCCAAACAGAATAATCGCGGGAATTCCCAGGTCGTAAACTTCTTTTGCTTCTTCGACAATTTTGTCAACCGAAAGCTGATAAACGCCCGGCATCGATCGCACCTCGTTAGCAATCGACTCACCCGGAACCGCAAAAAGCGGATAAATCAGATCGCTGGTCGTCAAAACGTTTTCCTGCACCATGCGGCGGAGCTGCGGATGGCTACGAAGGCGACGGGGGCGATGGGTCGGAAACATAGATTTACTAAAAGGAGTCTGCTTGCTGATTCTTAAAAGTTTAGAACCTGAACGCCCCCCTTACCTCTACGGGAGTTACAAACCGTAAAGATAGCCTTGATCAAACGCGCTTACTGCGACCTGAACTTCACAAACTGAAACGTAATCGTTCCAGCGATCGTTCTCAGCAGCGAGAGCATTAGGGCAAAACGATTGGAGCAAAACGACTGGGGCAAACCGAAAAAATCCTGCCTAATCTCCTGAAAGATGAACAACCAGTTCCCTGCGGTGGCCGTGATCTCGATGCTCCCACACATAAATACCCTGCCAGGTTCCCAGTACAAGACGACCGTTTGCGATCGGAATTTGCTCTGAAGTGTGAGTCAGGACGGTGCGAATATGGGCAGGCATATCATCCGGTCCTTCGGTGCTGTGAATGTAGTTGTACCCGTCGGGCACCAGTTTCGCCAGAAAGTTAGACAAATCTTTTAACACGTCTGGATCAGCATTTTCTTGAATAATCAAACTGGCAGAGGTATGGCGAAGAAACAGCGTACAAAGCCCGGTTTGAATTCCCGCATCAGCAACGATCGCCGCAACTTTTGAGGTGATTTTATGGAGAGATTTGCCGTTGGTCTGAATGGTAATCGCTTGCTGATAGTGAGACATAGCGGGGTGTTAAGAACCTGTTTCTATTTTTGTTGTCTGTCTTTATTGTAAAATTTCCGCTGCTCATCTTGCTTCATTTCGATATTCTGGTGGGCTTCACTGATTCTTAGCGTCTTATCCAGCAGGTCCTATCCAGCAGTGTCATGAAGCCATGTCCCTTTTGCTTGTTTTTGATCTAGCGGTACGCTATCTAGCGATACACTTCAACTCGTTTGCGCTAGTGTTGAGATTTTTTAACAATTTACAGTTTTAATTCATTGTGGCATCACCGATTCTCAAACGTTTTTCTTTCATCGTCTGCTCGATCGCACAATGGCTTTTCAAGCTGTAAATGCTTGGAGACGACCCAAATTCAGCGAGATGACTGCGAATTTCAGAACCTTAAAAAGGAGCGTCAGCGATCGGGACGTTATTACGCGAGATTTAGACGTTATTACGCGAGATTCAATTTAAATATTTGCCAGACCCGACAAAAAGGTCGATTTAACCAGCCGTCGTCTTAACTCAGGAACTTTATTACAAACAGCACCGTCAATACACGATGGAACCTACAGAATCACTGTGATTCTGCACTCATTTGAGGCTGTTGACCCATGCTGTTCAACTCTTCGTCTCGTCCCGCTAATCAGGACAACCCATTTGCCAATCGCACCCGCTTGTTTAACTTCTCATCTGACTATGGTGACAGCCTGAAGAATGCCGAAAATATTGGCAGCATCAAGCGCGGCAAAAGCTACGACTATTCCGGGGACGTAGGCGGTGACGATCTCGATTTCTTTAAATTTAAGCTCGATCGCCGGGGCAAAATCTTTGCGACGCTCAATAACAAAAGCGATCGCGATGAACCGATCGCCATTAGCCTGCTAAATCGTCAGGGCAAAGTGGTGAAAGCCCAAGATAACTTTCTGTTTGCCAACGTTGAAGCAGGGGAGAGCCAGACGATCTCCGTGAGAGGACTGGCAAAAGGAACTTATTTTCTCCGCATTCAGAGCGAAAACGGACGGGACGAAGACTATGATCTGAACTTATCCCAGTCTGGCTCTTCCTCACCGACCCCGGGATTTGATCAGTCGGTCAATCTCGGTACGCTGCGACCGGGCGATCTTTTCTCTGAATCGGGAACGGTGGGCGGCAGCGACGTTGACTTTTACCGCTTCAGCGTAGACAACACCAGCCGCATTTCTGCCCGTCTCAGTAGCTCAGATTTCAACGCAGACCCGATCGCCTTCTCGATTCTAGACAGCCAGCGACGTACGGTAATGACCGAGAGCGGCAGATTTTTGTTTAGTAACGTGGAAGGCGGTGATAGTGACACGCTGTTTGCGCCCACCCTGGCTTCGGGAACGTACTATGTGCGGGTGCAGAGCGAACAGGGACGCAACGAACCCTATCAATTGTTGGTAGAGCGATCGACAGTGACGGTGACTCCAATTTAGCGTTCCTGCTCTGACTCGTCCCTCTAGGACGTGCTTTAACGCTTTCTAATGGTGGTTTACTTACCGATGGTAAGTGACTGATCCGAGCGCTTTTACAGCACATTCTGGGGGGACAGTTCACCGCTAGCTGATTTTAAACGTCCTCCTATCGAACGGGGGAAAATTTCCTGCGGCGATCTGCACAAACTCCTTTACTCGCTTCATGACTCGATCGCTTAAATCTGGCGCATCCGCATCAAACCATTCGATCGATCGATCGGCGTGAAACCAGGTACGCTGCTGCTTGGCAAATTGTCGGGTATGCAAAACGACGCGCGATTGTGCCTCTGTCAGGGAGATTTCACCGGAAAGAAACTGCCTGATTTCCTGATAGCCCAGGGTGTTGAGCAACGGTAAATCGGCTCCATATTTCTGGCAAAGGCGATCGACTTCTTCGACAAAGCCATTGGTAATCATCTGAGCAGTACGCTGCTCAATGCGTCGCGTGAGCTGCTCCCAGTTCGCATCCAGCCCAATCTGCAAAATCGGATACGGGGGCGGTTGTTCGCCCTGCTGCTGCGAAATCGGACGACCCGTGACATAAAACACTTCTAATGCCCGCAAAGTTCTGACCCGATCGTTGCAGTGAATCTTTTCGGTCGAAACCGGATCAACCTGCCGCAGCATCGCATAGCACTGAGGTTGACCTAACGCCTGAAGCTGCGATCGAAGTTCGGGCTGCGGAGCTACTCTGGGAATTTTTAAGCCGCGCACGATTGATTTAATATAGAGCCCCGTACCGCCCACCAGTAGAGGAATCGCGGTTTGCGACTGGTGCAGACGATCGATTTGTTGCTGTGCCAGGGTTTGATAATCTGCCAGAGTCAGCGTTTCGGTGGGGTCACAAAGGTCGATCAGGTGATGGAGAGCCTGCTGACGTTCGGCGATCGTGGGCTTGGCAGTGCCGATGTCAAACTCCCGGTAAATCTGCCGCGAATCGGCACTCAAAATCACGCCCGGAAGCTTTTGGGCTAAATCGATCGCCAAACTTGATTTTCCGGTTGCCGTTGCCCCACCGATCGCGATTAAAATAGGGACAGAAGCGTTTAGTACATCTGTATTTCTCTGACTCATTCTGGCTTGTTCAGGGGGGTCACAGGGACAGCAGCGCAAGTGGGGTGATTAGAAGGAGATTCGATCCCCTTTTAAAAGTTCGCCTCAGACCGCTCAGAAACCGTCTGAAACCCTTTTGTGCTAGAATTTCTGTATGATCTGATGTTTTGAGGTAAAAGTGGGCCTCAAGCAATTTTAGGAGCACTTCATTCATGACGACAAATTATGGTGCTGATCAGATTCAAGTCCTGGAGGGCTTGGAAGCAGTCCGCAAGCGTCCGGGCATGTATATCGGCAGCACAGGTCCGCGAGGTCTGCATCATCTAGTCTACGAAGTTGTGGATAACTCCGTTGATGAGGCGTTGGCAGGCTACTGTAAACAGATTGAAGTCAGCATTAATGCCGATGGCTCCGTCACCGTTACAGACGATGGACGCGGCATTCCCACCGATGTCGTCGCTCGCACAGGCAAATCAGCCCTCGAAACCGTACTCACCATTCTGCACGCAGGCGGTAAGTTTGGCGGCGGCGGCTATAAGGTGTCTGGTGGTCTGCACGGCGTGGGGATTTCGGTCGTAAACGCGCTGTCGGAATGGGTCGAAGTCACCGTTTGGCGCGACAAAAAACAGCACAAGATGCGGTTTGAGCGGGGCATCACCGCAGGCGAGATGCAGGTGCAGCCGACCCAAGAAAGCCGCACGGGAACATCGGTGACGTTCAAGCCTGATACTGATATCTTTACCACGGGCATCGAGTTTGACTACAACACGCTGGCGGGTCGTTTGCGGGAGCTGGCATATCTGAATGCCGGAGTCAAGATTACATTCAGGGACGATCGCCTGGAACTGCAAAAAGACGGCGAGACGCGGATCGAAACCTATTTCTATGCAGGCGGCATCCGCGAGTATGTCACCTACATGAACCACGACAAGCAAGCCATCCACGAAGAAGTGGTCTACGTGAGCGGCGAGCGCAATAACGTGCAGATCGAGGTGGCGTTGCAGTGGTGCGCCGATGCCTACACCGATAATCTGCTGGGCTTTGCGAACAACATTCGCACGATCGACGGTGGCACACACCTAGAAGGACTGAAAGCCGTCCTGACTCGTACCATGAATGCGATCGCCCGCAAGCGCAACAAGCTCAAAGAAAACGAGTCCAATCTGGCAGGCGAAAATATCCGGGAAGGTCTAACGGGCGTGATCTCGGTGAAAGTGCCTGACCCCGAATTTGAGGGACAAACCAAGACCAAACTGGGCAATACCGAAGTGCGTGGCATTGTCGATTCGCTCGTGGGTGAAACCCTGACCGAGTATCTGGAGTTCCGCCCCGGTGTAGCAGATTCGATTCTGGAAAAGGCGATTCAGGCGTTTAATGCGGCAGAGGCGGCGCGGCGTGCCCGTGAACTGGTGCGGCGTAAGTCGGTGCTGGAATCCTCGACGCTGCCCGGAAAACTGGCAGACTGTAGCTCTCGCGATCCCAGTGAATCTGAAATCTTCATCGTAGAAGGTGACTCCGCAGGCGGCTCGGCAAAGCAAGGGCGCGATCGACGCTTTCAGGCAATCCTCCCTTTGCGCGGCAAGATCCTCAACATCGAGAAAACCGACGACGCGAAGATCTATAAAAATGCCGAAATTCAGGCACTGATTACCGCGCTCGGTCTGGGCATCAAGGGCGAAGAGTTTGACGCTTCCCAGTTGCGCTATCACCGCATTGTGATTATGACCGATGCGGACGTAGACGGCGCCCACATTCGCACCCTGCTCTTGACCTTCTTCTACCGCTATCAGCGATCGATGGTCGATCAGGGCTATGTCTACATTGCCTGCCCGCCGCTTTATAAGGTGGAGCGGGGACGCAACCATTACTACTGCTACAGCGATCGAGAGCGAGATCAAATCATTGCCGGATTCCCAGAAAACGCCAAGTACGAAATTCAGCGATTTAAGGGTCTGGGTGAAATGATGCCGCAGCAACTCTGGGATACCACAATGAACCCGGAGACGCGTACCCTGAAGCGAGTCGAAATTGAAGACGCCGCCGAAGCAGACCGAATCTTTACCGTACTAATGGGCGATCGGGTGGCTCCCAGACGCGAGTTCATCGAAACCCACGGTTCGAAGATCAACCTGATGGATCTGGATATTTGATCTGGATATTGAAAGCTGATGGATTCGCGCAGGGTTAGGGATTCGCAGAAAAGCTAACTGTTGGGTTCGGAGTCGGATGAGTGTCGGCTCAGCGTCGTTTCACAGCAAAATTCAGCAATAGCACGGGTAGGATGACCTCAATCCTTTGCCCGTGCTGTTTTTATGTTTCTAGGTCTACAAGCCTTCTGGGAACTCACCGCTTGAGAAAACCATCAAATATAGTTCAAAGATCAGGCAGCGGCAAGCGGAATGCGCCGAATGCAGGGATAACTTCAACAAAGTGCAAAATTTCAATACATTCTTTGTAAAAGGATGGGAAATCGGGGGTAGTTTTGGGCAAGCTATTAAGAGAGCGATCGGAATCTACCTTAGGATAGATGTTAAGCTCGTATAGACCGAATCCCCGTTCCGTTTTCGTCATCCTTACACGCAATTCATCATGACTTTCAAGAGCCGCAATTTCAACTTCCCGATTTGGCAGTATCTCAACCAGCACGTCTTTGATAGCAACCGTCCGCTTATCTTGAGCCCTCACCGCTTCTGGAGACGGCATCATATCCACCATTTGGAGCGTTGCTGGTTCAGCTCCCATCCCGAAGAGCATTTTCGGAACTGAGCGGCTCAGGGTAAAAATCACCGAAACCTGCTAGGGCTGTATTTTCTTCACTACACAATACTAAAACGGAAAGGGGCTGATGCCCCTTATTTTTTAGCTTATCACGATTTAATTGAGCGCGATCGTTTATTCATCAGTTCCCGGTAGGACGGAGCGCAGAGGGCTGCTCCCTTGGTGAAGGCAGTGCTTCTCTAGCGGCGTATTCCTGCTTCGATCGCTGCTCTTGTTTCGTTTATGAACGCGGATGAATGCAGATTAGTTCTGCAAAACCGCTTTGCGCTACTTGAGCTGCAAACACTGTTTCGTCACCGACTTTGCCAGGGATCGCAGCATTTCGGTCGTCGCGCTCCAATTGACGCAGGCATCGGTAATGCTTTGCCCATAGGTCAACTGGCTGAGGTCTTGCGGAATCGACTGCTTGCCCTCCACCAGATGACTTTCAACCATGACGCCCATAATGTGCTTTGAGCCCGCGGTAAGCTGTTCGGCAATGTTTTCTAGGACGAGGGGCTGGCGTTGGTGGTCTTTTCCAGCGTTGTCATGGCTGCAATCGATCATCATGCGGGTGTTGAGCTTCAGGCGTGCCAGTTCCTTCGCCGCGTGCTGAACGTGATCGGTGTCGTAGTTAGGACCGTGCTTGCCGCCGCGCAGCACCAGATGCCCATCAGGATTGCCCGTGGTCGTGACAATGCTTGCCAAGCCGTCTAGATTGATTCCCAGGAAACGATGGGGCTGACTGGCTGCCAGCATCGCATTTGCCGCCGCTGAGAGACTGCCATCGGTATTGTTTTTAAAGCCAATCGGCATGGATAGCCCCGATGCCATTTCGCGGTGGGTCTGGCTTTCGGTGGTGCGTGCACCGATCGCCGTCCAGGAAATCACGTCTGCAATATACTGCGGAATAATGGGGTCGAGCAGTTCGGTTGCAGCGGGGAGTCCGAGCTGTGCCAGGTCAAGCAGGAGTTTGCGGGCAACACGCAGTCCAGTGTTGATGTCGTAGCTGCCGTTCAGGTGAGGATCGTTGATCAAGCCTTTCCAGCCGATCGTTGTGCGCGGCTTTTCAAAATAGACTCGCATGACAATTTCTAGATCGTCTTCGAGTTCCTTTCGCAGCACTGCTAGCTTTTCGCCATATTCCAGCGCAGCATTCACGTCGTGCACCGAGCAGGGTCCGACAATTACCAGCAGTCGTCGATCTTCTGCCTGCAAAATATGACGGATTCGATCGCGGGTTTCGGCGACCAAGGTGGCAGCGGTTTCAGTAATGGGTAGCTCGTGATGGAGCATCGCCGGACTGATCAACGGGCGGGTTTCAACAACGTGCAAATCAAAGATTTTGTGCATGGTCAACTCACAGGGTCGCGGTTCGCAAGAGCGGATGAATATGGGTGGCTGCGGTTCCTTTAGAGTTGCGCGCAGCACTAATCGAACTGATCAAAAGCCTGATTAAAACAGTTAGCCCCAAACATTCTACCGAATCCTGAGGGGTAACCCTGAGGGTTTACTTCAGCCTGAACTAAAGTTTTTCCAAGCTTCAAATCCAATCTTTAAATGGGGAATGAGGAGGTGGGCAGTTAATTTGGGTTTGAGGAAAGCGGGTGAAGGAACTGGATTGGTGTTTAGGGTGATTGAAGATTGAGAGATCTATGTTGGCTCATCGGCGGGTTGAGAAAGCGCGTCAGGGGGTTAATCCGACCGTGATTTGTCAGGTTTCGGTGGGGCGAGTTGGGGGATGTTCGGTTTTTGCGGGGGGATTCGCTGTTGCTGTCTAACCTTGTCGTGCCCGACCTGAATGCTTTCCTGGATGGGTGAAATTGCGGCAGCGATCGAGCGATACCAGACAGCGATACCAGACAATGAGTTAAAGGCATTACCATCGGGCGATCGGTGAGAAATCCGATAGGGTCGCTTTGTGAACCATTGTGAATTGTGAGCCATCTTGAATGGGCATAGAGGAGCAGCGCATGAGCCTGACTGAGCAAGTTTTGTCGCAGATTCCTGGCAATGTTTTAGCGGGGTTGCGGCAGGCCGATCTCCTGTGGCAGTCCTACAAATCTAATCAAACCGTGTTGCCCGTAACAGAAGTTGTGCGCGTCAATGCGAATGCTCTGGAGGCGACAGCGTGGGATGTAGTGATTTGTGGGGGGACGCTGGGAATTTTGCTGGGAGCAGCACTGGCACAACAAGGGTGGAAGGTTGCGCTGATCGAACGGGGAACACTGCGGGGACGCGACCAGGAATGGAATATTTCGCGCAAAGAGCTGCACGTTCTGACGGAAATGGAACTGCTGACCGCAGCAGAATTAGAACAAACGATCGCTACAGAATTTAATCCGGTAAACATTCGCTTTCATCAAGGCGTTAATCTTGCAGTGAACGACGTGCTGAACGTGGGCGTTGATCCGGTGTATTTGCTGGAGCGACTCAAGCAGCGATTTCTGGAAGCCGGGGGATATTTGCTGGAGAATACTGCTTTCATAGGAGCGATCGTTCACAAAAACGGGGTAAAGATTTCCGTTGAATCTCAAGATAAATTTCAAAGCAAATCCGAAACCGAATCCCGGACTGAATTCGAAAATCATGCAGGTGGGAATTCCAGTTTGACAGCGCGTTTACTAATCGATGCGATGGGGCACTTTTCGCCGATCGTCCGTCAGGTTCGCAGCGGGTCTAAGCCGGATGCCGTTTGTCTAGTGGTGGGAACCTGCGCGGAGGGCTTTACGGCGAACCAGACGGGCGATCTGTTTGCTTCAATGACACCCATTCAGAATCAGTGCCAGTATTTTTGGGAAGCGTTTCCGGCACGAGATGGACGCACAACTTATTTGTTTACCTATCTGGATGCTCATCCCGATCGCCCCAGCTTAGAGCAGCTCTTTGAGGATTACTTCACTTTGCTACCGAACTACCAACAGGTGGATCTGGCGCAGCTTCAGTTCAAGCGGGCTTTGTTCGGCTTTTTTCCCTGCTATCGGGAGAGTCCGCTACAGTCGCCCTGGGATCGGTTTCTGGCGATCGGGGATAGCAGCGGGGCACAGTCGCCTTTGAGCTTTGGCGGATTTGGCGCGATGATTCGGCATTTGCAGCGATTAACAGCGGGAACCGATGCCGCTCTGCGAAGTAATCAGCTCGACCGCCGATCGTTAAATCTGCTGCAACCCTATCAGCCCAGCCTCACCGTCACCTGGCTCTTTCAGCGGGCAATGAGCGTGGGCATGGAGCAGACGATCGATCCCAATCAAATTAATAGGCTGCTGTCTGCTGTCTTTGAGGAAATGCGGCAGCTTGGCGACCCGGTGCTGAAGCCGTTTCTTCAGGATGTGGTGCAGTTTCCTGCACTGTTTCAAACGCTGATGCAGGTTGGGGTCAAGCATCCGGCGATCGTGCTTAAAATTATTCCCCAGGTGGGAGTTGCTGCCCTGCTGGAGTGGACAAAACACTTCGCCAATCTGGGGCTGTATCATCTTCTGTCTTCTCTCCCTGCAAACCCCCTGATTTCCTCAACTCCCCTCGAAAAAACTCAGTCTGAGGCGTGGCAATATCGGCTCGATCGCTGGCGAGATGCCTGGAAATATGGCTCAGGAAAGGATTATTAAAGACCCGTTAAACTGGATAGGTGAGATACATTTTGAAAGGATACCCGCATGGACTTTCCCCTGGCGCGGCAGCGATTTTACCAGGAAATCCATCAGCCTGATGAAGAGATTAATCTGGCGCGTGCTGCCCTTTATCTGGCGCAAGAGGAATACCCGGATCTGGACGTTGAGGAATACCTGAACGCCCTGGATACGATGGCATCAGAAATCGCTGAACGACAGCCTCAAGAGGCTTACCCGCTTCGCACGATTAAAACTATCAACCAGTACCTTTACGAAGACCTCAAGTTTCACGGCAATACAGACGATTACTACGACCCGGATAACAGTTACCTGAATCAAGTGATCGATCGGCGGGCGGGAATTCCGATCACGCTGTCGCTGGTCTACCTGGAAGTGGCGAGGCGGCTAGGGTTTCCGATGGTCGGCGTGGGCATGCCGGGGCATTTTTTGATTCGTCCCGTGGTGGGTGAAATGCAGATTTTTGTCGATCCGTTTCGGCGGGGCGAAGTCATGTTTGCGGAGGACTGTCAGCAGCGGCTCAGCGAAATTTACGGCAGACCGATCGAACTCCGTCCCGAATTCCTGGAGCCTGTGACTGCCCGCTATTTTTTGGCGCGAATGCTGAACAACCTGAAAGCCATCTACCTGACCCGAAGCGACATTCCGCGATCGCTGGCAACCATTGAGCGAATTTTGCTGCTGTTTCCTGACTCGCCGACCGACCAGCGCGACCGAGGCTTGCTGTATTACCAAACCGGACGCTGGACTGAAGCCAGCCAAGATCTCGAAGACTATCTGCTGCAAACTCCCGATGCTCAGGATGCAGTCGTGGTGCAAGAGCTGCTGCGGCGGATGGGACGGGAGGTTTAGTCTTCTGTGGGAGCGTCTGCGGCGTTGAGATCCTGATAGGCAGCTTGGGTCAAGTCCTGCAAGGATTGGCGAGTGGAGGTAGGGTCGTCACGGAGGCGATTTTTGGATGTCTCTGAAGGTTCTGCGCTGAGCCAAAGCAGATATTCAATGTTTCCGGCGGGTCCAAGTAGGGGCGACCAGGTAAGCCCGCGATCGTGCCATCCCAGGGCTTCTGCGCACTGCAACACTTGCTCGATCGCCCCTGCCTGATCCTTGAGATCGCGCACAACGCCTTTTTTGCCAATTTTCTCTTTGCCCACTTCAAACTGAGGCTTGACCAGCAAAATGGCTTCGCGTGGGGTTTGCAGCAAATCCCAGAAAGCGGGCAGCACCTTGGTCAGGGAAATAAACGAGACATCGATCACGCCCAGATCCGGGTAGGGGCGATGCGAAGCAGTTCCCCCTTCGGGGTAATCGTCCCCATATAGCTCTTCCGGTTTCAGATAGCGCAGGTTGGTACGTTCCTTCAAAATCACACGCGGATCTTGCCGCAGTCTCCAGGCGACCTGTCCATAGCCCACATCAATGCCGTAAACCTGTTTTGCCCCTGCTTGCAGCAAACAGTCCGTGAAGCCCCCGGTCGAAATGCCGCCATCCAAACAAACACGATCGGCGATCGGAACTTGAAAAACCCGCAGTGCTTTTGCCAGCTTTTCACCCCCCCGTGACACGTAGGGCGATTTTTGCTTGACCTGAATCTGGGCTGCGGTGTCAACTTCGGTTCCTGGCTTATCCACTCGCTGCTGATTGACCATCACTTCTCCCGCCCGAATCAGCCGCTGTGCCTGCTGTCGAGAAGTGCAGAGATTCAGTTCAACTAAAAGCGCGTCAAGACGTTGTTTCGGCAAGGGTCAATCTCTTAGAACGTCAGGTCGGTGGTGGGCTGGCGGTTAATCGTGAGACGGACGATCGACAAGGTGAGAATCAGCAAAAACATCGCTAAACCGATCGTGCAGGCATAGCTAATTTCGAGATCCTGAAAGGCTTTCTCGTAGACGTAGTAAACCAGGGTTTTAGAGCTGCTGCGCGGTCCGCCCTGGGTCATGATAAACACTTCTTCAAAGACTTTGGTGGCAGAAATGGCTGAGATGACCCCCACGAGCAACAGATAGGGACGCATCAGGGGAACCGTAATATCCCAATGTTTGCGCCAGCCGTAGGAGCCGTCGATCGCCGCTGCTTCATACAAATCACCCGGAATGCTTTGAAGTCCCGCCAGATAGATCACCATGTAGTAGCCCAAGCCTTTCCAGATCGTGACGATCATGACGCTGAACAAGGCAAACCGAGGGCTGGTGAGCCAGGGAATGCCGTCCTGAGAGAGGTTGAGCCACTGCAAAAACTGATTGAACAAGCCGTTCTCAGCATAGAGCCATCGCCACGCAATTCCTGCTACCACCATCGAGATCACCACAGGAGTATAGTAGGCGGCACGAAACCAGCGAATGCCTTTGATTGGCTGATTCACCAGAATGGCTAAACCGAGGGGCAGCATCACCAGGATTGGGACAACGCCGACCAGATAGACGATCGTATTTCTCAGGGTTTTCCAAAAGATAGGATCGGTCAGAAGTCGCTGAAAATTCTCGAAGCCAATCCAGATCGGCGGCTCGGTAATGTCATATTCGTAGCGGGTGAAGCTGAGAAAAAACGCTTGCAGTGCCGGATAAAACACCGTCAGCCCCAGCAGCAGCAGCGCAGGCAGCAAAAACAAATAGGGCGTGAGACGATGCCAGGACGGTTTGGACGAAAAGGCACTCCAGGATTTCAACATAGGAGGCAGGCGTCGATCGATTAAAGGGGCGACAGATAAGGGGCGATAAGATTAAGTTGGCGAATCAAGCTGGCGAATCACGTGGCCGAATCTTCCGCCCGATCATAGCCCGTTTCGGTGGATCTGGCGATGTGAAGCAGTTCCCCTTTTGTTAAGCATTCCTTGAGAGAAAACGGCATCGAGAAGAATACGCCACAATAGAAGGGTTAAGCCTCGATCGAGATGAAATTGAAAGGTTATTTCCTATGGAAATGCACGAACTGATTACGCTGGCACTGATGCTGACTCCAGGGCTACTGCTGTCGATCCTGGTGATGGGCATTTTTGCCTTAGGCGGTTAAGCACTAGCGATCGGCTGCGATTCGGTGTATTTGTGGGATATTCCTTCTATATGCAAATTTCTGGGTTGCAGCTGACGCGGCTTGATTATCAGCAGAATGAATCATCTACCCCTGGGAAAGCCAGTTCCCGGCAATCGTCCCGCCCCCACGACTTCCCCGACCGGTTCGACCGAGATTCTCCATGTTCTGAAGTACAACATTACGGCTTTGGAAGAGGGCGTGCTGCTTAGCATTTGGGAACCCGCCGCGAGAAACGACACGCGGGTCAAGCCTTTTCTATACATGGTGAAATATCGATTGCCCTCTGAAGCAGATGCGCGAAAACTGCTGGCTCACTACATTTCTGCCTATAAAACGGGCAGCCTAACCGCTCATGGATTTTAGGAGGACGATCGATTTGCCGCAGCATTGCGCCGCAGCATTTCGGGTTTAATTCGCCGCAGTGCAGAAGCCGGAAAGCGTTGATCCCATTCTTCGTCTGAGAGGTGGGCGATCGTCTCTAATTCGGGAGCCACGTTCCAGGGATAGGGCTGAAACTCTGCAACGTCGGTTTCCTGGGCGAAACGCTGATTCCAGGGACAGACATCCTGGCAGATATCGCATCCGGCGATCCAGCCCTGCATTTTGCTAGCGATTTCGGGTGGGAGGGTGTCGGCGCGATTTTCGATCGTGTGATAAGCGATGCAGCGATTCGCGTCTACGACAAAGGGTTGCGTAATTGCTCCAGTCGGGCAGGCTTCTAGACAGCGGGTACAGGAGCCGCAGTGCTGCGTATGGGGGCGATCGGGCGGCAGTTCCAGATTGGTTAAAACCTCGCCCAGAAATACCCAGGAGCCATACTCGCGGGTGATCACATTGCTGTTTTTGGCAATCCAGCCGATGCCTGCCTGCTCTGCCCAGGCCTTATCCTGAATTGGTCCTGTATCGGCGTAGTATCGCGCCTCAATGCCTTCGCCCTGCGCCTGAAGCCACTGGGAAAATGCCTTGAGTTTTTTATGCAGAATGCGGTGGTAGTCTCGCCCCCAGCCATAGCGCGAGATTTTGGCGTACTGTTCGCCTTCAGGTCGTTGCTGGGGGGTGTAATAGTTCAACGCGACGCAAATGACCGATCGCACCGAGGGCAACAGCGATCGCACGTCCTGCCGTCGGGGGTTTGCCATCCATTCCATATCTGCTGCATAGCCGCGATCGAGCCACTGTTGCAGCGCAGGAGGATGAGGCTCTACGGCATCAGCAGAGGCAATTCCTGCTTTGTGAAAGCCAATTTCTAAAGCTTTTTGCTTGATTGTGTCGCTATCAATGCAAATCATTACAGAATCCTGGGATTGAATGAGGCGTGAAAGAATGGGAAAGGCAATCGATCGGGCTATCCTGGAAGTAGCCTGAGTAGGATTACTCATTTAAACAGCTCTACCAGAGCTACAGGCATTCACCGATTTCCATTTTTTGATTCCCATTGTCATGGACTTCTTCCGCCAGTTTGCCAAATCTTTTCGCAGTGCAGCCAGCGATGATAGCTTTCTCTCTGGGCTGAAGCGCGTGGAGACGATCGTCGCCAAGATTTTGTCGCTGGCAATGGTGGTGGTCATTTTTGTCAGCGTGCTCGAGCTGTGTCTGTTTATTGGCAAGGAAGTGTTGCTTAACGACAAGCTGGCAGACCCCGAGCAGTTTCATACAGTGACGCTGATCAAGGTGTTTGGCTTGTTTCTCAACATTCTGATCGCGCTGGAAGTGCTGGAGAATATTACGGCGTATCTGAAAAAGCACGTTGTTCAGCTTGAATTAGTGGTGATCACATCATTAACCGCCGTTGCGCGAAAAATTATTATCTTCGACTTCTCAAAATCTGGCGGCCTGGAGCTGATGGCACTTGCGTTAGCAATCTTTGGATTGTCGATTAGCTACTGGATCGTGCGCCGCACCAATAAAAGCACCGGATCTTCCCACTAATTGAATCGGTATTCCTCCTGCTTTTTTGTGAACAGTTTTCTAGACAGATAGGATAGACTGTCATTTTGTGAATTTCTATAAACTGCGGGAGCATTGAGAGAATGGGCAAAAAGCCGATCGATCAAGGTATTGGCGTTGACAAACTAAACGGAAAAAAAGCGGACAAGGCAAGCAAGAAGCAGCGTGAGATTTTAGCTGAACCATTGGTTGCCCCAATTGCTGTTGCTCAGGAACCGCAAAAGAACCAGGACATTAAACCCGTCGCGCCAAAGAAGACCTGGACGATCGAAGATAGCGAGGAACTGTATCGCATTAATGGCTGGGGCGAGCCATATTTCTCGATTAACGCTGCCGGACACATCACCGTATCTCCGAGGGGCGATCGAGGCGGTTCGCTGGATCTGTATGATCTGGTTCATGCGTTGAAACAGCGCAATCTCGGTTTACCCTTGCTGATTCGCTTTTCTGACATTCTTGAAGACCGGATCGAGCGGCTCAATGCCTGCTTTTCCAAGGCGATCGCCAAGTATCGCTATCCGGGTGTGTATCGCGGCGTGTTTCCCGT
Source organism: Cyanobacteria bacterium FACHB-502 (assembly GCA_014695325.1). Taxonomy (GTDB): domain Bacteria; phylum Cyanobacteriota; class Cyanobacteriia; order Elainellales; family Elainellaceae; genus Leptolyngbya_A. Next base: position 76,589 of record JACJNZ010000058.1, read on the forward strand.
CAAGTGTAACCAGCAACGGCATTTAGTCGAGGATCTGGTGCGCTTCGGCAAACCCCATCAGTTTGGGCTGGAGGCAGGCTCGAAACCAGAATTGCTGATTGCCCTGGCAACGCTGGATACGCGCGGTGCGCTGCTAATTTGCAATGGCTACAAAGATCGCGAATATATCGAAACGGCAATTCTGGCACAGCGATTGGGGCATACGCCGATTATCGTGCTGGAGCAGCTCGAGGAAGTTGATTTTGCGATCGAAGCGGCACGTAAACTTAATATTCAGCCGATTCTGGGCGTGCGGGCAAAACTGAGCGCAAAGGGCATCGGTCGCTGGGGAACGTCGGCAGGCGATCGGGCAAAGTTTGGCTTGACGGTTCCCGAAATTATCCAGACGGTGGAAAAGCTGCGTCAGGCAGGAATGCTCAATGCGCTACAGTTGCTGCACTTCCACATCGGTTCCCAAATTTCTGCGATTAGCGTCGTCAAAGACGCCCTGCGAGAAGCCAGCCAAATCTACGTCGAGCTTGCCCGCCTAGGTGCAGACATGAAGTATCTGGATGTGGGCGGCGGTCTAGGCGTGGACTATGACGGCTCCAAGACCAATTTCTACGCTTCCAAAAACTACAACATGCAGAACTACGCGAATGACGTAGTGGCAGCAATTAAGGACGCTTGCGAAGGTGCTAGTATTCCGGTTCCGACCCTAGTGAGCGAAAGCGGACGGGCGATCGCCTCTCATCAGTCAGTATTGGTATTTGACGTGCTGAGTACAAGCGAGGTTGTGGTCGAACAGCCAGAGCCGTCGCAGGAGCAAGACCATCTGGTAATTCGCAATCTCTACGAAACCTATCAGTCGATCAACGCTGATAATTATCAGGAGATGTATCACGACGCGACCCAGTTTAAGGAAGAAGCCGTAAGCCTGTTTGGTTTTGGCTATCTCAGCCTGACCGATCGCGCCCGGGCAGAACGACTTTACTGGTCATGCTGCGGCAAAATTCTGGAAATCGCCCGACAGCAGGACTATGTGCCCGACGACCTGGAAGATCTGGAAAAGATCATGGCATCGATCTACTACGTCAACCTATCGGTGTTTCAGTCGGCTCCCGATAGTTGGGCGATCGATCAGCTTTTCCCGATCATGCCCATCCATCGTTTAGACGAAGAACCGACCGAGCGCGCCACGTTAGCGGATCTCACCTGCGACAGCGACGGCAAAATCGACCAGTTCATCGACCTGCGCGACGTGAAATACGTCCTGGAACTGCACGACCTGGAGCTGATCGAGCAACCCGACCACCCAGACGGCACAAAACCCGTCTCCCGCTACGAGCCATACTATCTGGGAATGTTCCTCAGCGGTGCGTATCAGGAGATCATGGGCAACCTGCACAACTTGTTTGGCGACACGAACGCAGTGCACATCAAGCTAACGCCAAAGGGCTATCAGATTGTTCATGTGGTGAAGGGCGACACGATGACTGAAGTTCTGGGCTATGTTCAGTACGACTCAGAAGATCTGGTCGAAAAGATTCGGATGCGATCGGAGCAGGCTCTCCAGGAAAACCGCATCACCCTTCAGGAAGCACAGCTTTTGCTGCAAAACTACGAGCGCAGCTTGAGCGGCTATACCTATTTGTCCCTATAGAGTTTGTGCCTGTAGCTGCATTGTCAGAATGACCCAATTTGGGTCAAATATCTGTTTGAGAAGCCGTAGAGGTTTTGCATTGCCTCCTCTATTTGCGACTTCTCAAACATCTTTTCGTAAGGGCAAGCGCAGTGTGCCCCAAGTTTGAACTAGCTACAAAATGCGATTTAGTAGACTCTGCGGCTAGCAAAAGCGTAGTACAGCCAGAGGGCAATAACTGCACCAATTACAGCGATCGCCAGTCCGGTAAAGGTGAAACCGACTCCGCTTAATGCGAGAGAACCTGTCGTGAGCAGGGTGTAGAGTGTGCCACCGACAAAGGCACCAATAATTCCTAAAAGCATGGTTCCCAGGATACTGCTGCTCTGGTAGCCCGGATAGATTGCTTTTGCGATCGCACCCGCCAGTAGACCCATCACAATCCAAGCTAAGATACCCATACTGAAAATTCTCCTTTCCAACGAGATTTTAATTCAATATTCAAAGCTGCTTATTGTTGCTTTGGCGTGTTTGCTTTGTAAACCAATGTAACCCATGTACAATTGCAGTTTACCTAATCAGAGTTTCTTAATCAGACTCTCTAAAGAGTGAAAACTAGAGCGAAAACTTCTCCAGTCGAAGATAGAGCTGTATTATTCTTCTCTCTCTTGCGATACAAATACAATTGAATTGATTGGTTAGAAATATCTAATTCATGTCAGAAAAAGCCAATATAGATGGCAATTTAGCAGATGTTAACCTTAGCGTGACAGATGCTTCGTATCGCGACCTGCCTCCATCTCAGTCCAATCCCCCGATGGAACAAATGATGCGGCATTTGCAGCGATCGAACCAGATTGCCTGGCGAGCACGCCAGTTTGGACACCATCCCTTTGGGGCGATTCTCGTTGCGCCGGATCACGAAACCATCTTGCTGGAGCAGGGCAATGTGGATACAGTGAACCATGCTGAATCTGTCCTGATCCGCAGTGCTTACACTAACTTCAGCCCCGAATATCTCTGGGACTGTACGCTCTACACTACGGTTGAACCCTGTGCAATGTGTGCAGCAACACTTTATTGGGCAAATATCGGTCGCTTAGTGTATGGCATTGCCGAGGAGCAGCTTTTGCAGCTCACGGGAAACCACGCCCAAAATCCGACGCTGAATCTGCCCTGCCGTGAGGTCTTCAAACATGGACAGAAATCCATTCAAGTTTGGGGACCGATCGCCGAAGTGGAAGATGCGATCATCGAACTCCACCGCGATTTCTGGAATTCTCTTTAAGCGATTTCCTGGTTAATTCGATCGCCCTCAGTTAGGTCATGCTTTTACAGGTTAACTGAAGACGATCGCGGCAAACCCTATCGTTCTAGCACGCTCATAAACTTCCCTCGCGCAAACGGAGCCGGGATGATGGGCGTAAATTGCACTCGATCGGTTGCAATCCGCTTGACGTAGAACTCGTTGATCTGGTGATTCACCCATTCGCGTGAACCAATAATCCAAATCTGACCTTTTTCGTCAGGCGGAAGCGGCAGCAGTTCAGTGAACTCTGTAGACATGATATTTGTGCCTCGCTGTTGCGTGAATTGAAGGGAAGAAAAGCTTAAGGCGTGGTGTCCTAACCACTTGTTTCGCTTCAGCAAGGCGATCGATCGTAAAATCAACACAGCCTGCCTCCTGCTCACTCCAGGAGTTAGGTTAGCTGGTTAGTGAGTGTGCCACCACTCCTAATCAGCGTTTCACCTTAAGCTTTATCTACTGGTACAAACATAACCAGTATCGTTCAGCATAAAGGAAGGATTTGCTGCACGCAAGCGTAGTGAGAGAGTTTTTGGGGCGAGAGAGTTTTTGGAGCGATTGTCCAGAGAGCTACTTTGTGTAGAGTTTTGTTAGAAGCCGATCGTTAGAGATAGTTTCCATTTTGTCATATTAGACGGAAAGGAAAGCACAAGCAGGTGAAGAAACGCTAAAAGATTCAGGTTGGAAAAGGCGATCGGACTATTATTCAGAAAAGCGATCGGGCTAATATCTAATTTTGATGATTAGACAGAATAAATCCTGTTTATTGGGCGATAAAAACAGACCAGGAAAATAAAGAATTCGGGCTAATGACTGGAATCAAGGGGATTAGACAGAAAATTTGTTAGGCTAATGTCCAATTGGGGGGATTAGACAGAATTCATTCAGTCTAATTATCTCTACGAGGTGAATAGCCCGAATCAGTTCAGCCTAATTAAGAGTTAGATTTCAAGAGGGACAAATGAGAATTGAAGAAGAATACGTAAAAGTAGGCTATTTTTGGCTACCCGAACAACAAGACAATAAGATTCCAGGAACATTAACAATCAAGGACGGAGGAGATATTGAGCTTGAAGTAGTTGGGCTTTTTGATGAAAGCATTGAGGCGCTTAACGGAGAGGATGATTTAAGTAGAATTATTGGTCATATTGAAAAAGATGGATTGGTGACGCTAGATAATTGTTTTTACAAAAAAAAGAATATTTCATTTGGCGGTATTTCTAAGTCAAAGGTTTGCGTAGATAGAGTTTTGAGTGGCGTTGCTTATGCTAAAAGCGAAGAAGTGACTTATAGCACTCTTTCGTTTTCTGTTGATTGTATGGATGAGTGGGTTGGCATCAGCGGAATTGATGTTCAGAATGACTGGGAAAACCGAACAGCGACGATAAGCTATAACCCACCAGAAAATATACCTTATCAATTAGATAACGGCATGCAGCTAGAAATATGCTTTGCTTATACCCTACCGGGATTTCCGAATACAACGGAAGCAAGAATTACACAAAGAGCGTATTTCAAGCTAACCTCTGAAGTATCGAGACCCTTAAACGACTTTATTGAAATAGCTTACAAGTTAACTAACTTGATGTGTTTTGCCATTGATGCCACTGTCACCTTGAAAGGCTTGACGGCAACATCTGTAGAAATACAGAGAGAGGTTGGCGAAGGGAAGCTTTATCCTGTACCTATTAAAATCTTCTATTCAAGCATTCCATATTCAGAAAAAGCACCAAATAGAAGCTGGCATCAGATGCTCTTCAACTATGGGGCAATAAAAAGCAACGCGCAAAGTATTTTTAATAACTGGGTAAATGCATACGAGACATTGTCACCTGCTTTAAGTCTATACTTTTCAACCAAGATTGGAGCTTATAAGTACCTTGATGGGAAATTCCTAGCCTTAGCACAAGGACTTGAAACGTACCATCGCAGAACTAGCGATGAAAAATTAATGGATGAAGATGAGTTTGTCTCATTGGTTGAAATTATCAAAAAAGGCTGTCCAGAAGAAAAAGTTGGTTGGTTGGAAGGCCGTTTAATACATGGTAATGAAATCAATTTAAGCCAACGCCTCAAAAAAATTATAGAGCCCTTCAAGGAACACTTGGGTTCTAATGACGAGAGACGTAAGCTATTGAGAAAGATTGTTGATACAAGAAACTACCTAACCCATTATAGTGAAGATCTAGAGGCTAAGTCAGCAGAGGGCAGAGAACTTTGGTTCTTGTGCCAAAAATTGGAAATTATTTTCCAATTGCATTTCTTGAAAGTTCTTGGCTTCTCAGAAGCCGAGATTCAAAATGTAATTGAAAACTGTTATCCACTTAAAAACAAGCTTAATCAAATCTAACAATTCAAATGTAGAGGACAGACCGCGATGCTTTCATCTTCATTGTAAGTTCTCTGTTGCCGCTGATTTGAACTGTTATGTAGCAGATTCAGATGATAAACAGATTCTAGTAACCGTCTCCGCTTTATTCCTCCTGAAACTTCTGTGCATTGCCAACATTGCGATCGCATTACGCATCTCGCTGAGTTTCGGATGATGCCATCAAATCAACCAGAAATGGTGAAGCGAACAACGGATGAACTTGAGCGAGCGATGAGTAATTCATCAGGATTAATTTCAGCAACATTTCACCGCAGTTTAGACGGAACGCGTATGTTCAATTATGGGCAATGGGAGAGCAAAGAGGCATTTGAGGCAATTCTCAAGCAGCCTGGGTTCAATCCAGATAAGCCGTATTGGGAGGGTTTAGCCCGTAACGAGTTTCATCTCTACAATGTTGTTCATGTAGAAGCAAAAACAGCCTAACAACCCACTGATCATTCAAACTTGGGATCACAGAATGGTTGCGATTCAAAAGGACAACACTTTGCTGGCATCGATCGACTTATTCTCTACTTCCTTAGACAAGCAACAAGAACTTGCTGAACAGCTCTCAAATTATGTGCAATTTGTTGTTCAATCTCAGCTTGAATGTGCATCGGGTAGCGTGAATCGTAGCCTTGATGGAGAGCGAGTCATGTGCTATCTACAATGGAAAACAGAACAGGCATACATAGATTTTATAGAATCAGAGCAGGGATATTCAGGATTTAATTTATTGGATTCTCATGTGTATGAAGTTGTCGTTTCCCAGCCGGATGACGCAGATTTGACCATTAAAGCAGGACGATTATTGCACCTTGGAGAGTTCCGCCTATCACCTGAAAACCAGCCCCGTCTTGTAGCATTGGAAGCTGAGATTCCACCGATTTCGCTTCAACATTCCGATCTCTTATGTGTCAACTTTCATCGTTCACTAGATGGGACACGGACAATGAATTACGGGTTTTGGAGTACGCTAGAGCACTTCAATAGGTTATTGAGTGAAGAACGGTTTGCGCCAGTGCGGGATTACTGGCGAGGGTTGGCAGAGAACGAGTTTCATGTGTATGAAATTGCAAGTGTTTTTGAGGAGTGATAAATGAGGTATTGTTACATTTTCTATAGTTGAACTTCTGGAGTTAATATTATGCTCACTAGTTTTTAGTTTGCCTGCGAAGAATTATCAACCATAAATCATTTTTTATACTGTGAGAAGAACTGAGTACGATAAGGAATAGTTGTCCTACCTAGCTTGAGTTGCTGAAAAGCATTGATGCAACTGAAAAAAACATTGCGCCCAGTATCCCAGCCTCCCTTTAGAGTGCCGCTTCGCGCTGTTCTGATTATTCCCTTTGTTTTGCAGGTTTCGATCGCGGTTGGGTTAACGGCTGTCTTCTCATTACGTAATGGTCAGAATGCAGTCAATGATGTTGCCTCTCAGTTGCGAGATGAAGTAACAGCACGGATCTCTCAACATTTAGCAGATTACGTCGAAACGCCCCAACTCGTTACAAAAATCAATGCGAATGCCGTTCAATTTAACACGATAAATTTGCAGAACGCAGCCAGCGTAGAGCGACATCTCTGGCAACAAATGCGCGTGTTTAACTCTTTACAACCGATCGCCTTTGGCAGTGAGCAAGGAACTATTCATTCGGTCGATCGGACGCCTGGTGGCTCTCTGGTCATCCGGGCGATTGATTCATCTACCAATGGTCAGTACCACACCTATAGCATTGATCAACAAGGTAACCGCGATCGCTTACTTCAGGTCAACACGACCTTCGATCCACGCAACCGCCCCTGGTACGTCGAAGCCGTTCAAGCTGGACAACCGACCTGGACTGACGTTTATCCCTACTTCTCATCAATGGGGTTAGCAATTAGTGCCACCCGTCCCTTTTATGATCAAACGGGGCAACTGTTGGGCGCGACCAATGCTACCCTATCTCTCGCTGAATTGGGCAACTATTTAAGCAACCTAAAAATTGGGCACTCTGGACAAACATACATTATGGAGCGGTCAGGTAATCTGATCGCGAGTTCTACCTCTGAGCAACCGTTTCTCCTGCAGCAGTCGAACGGAGAGGAGAAACGGAAACAGATAGCGGCGATCGCCAGTCGAGATCTAGTCACCCGGCAAACTACCCAGCACATCGAACGCTATTTCGGTAGCTTTGACAATATTCGTCGTAGTCAGCAACTTACTTATACCGTTGATGAGCAACAATACCTGATTCAGGTGGCTCCGTTTAGCGATCGATATGGGTTAGATTGGCTGATTGTGGTGGTCGTTCCAGAAGCCGACTTTATGGAACCCATTGAGGCGAATACCCGTACCACAATTTTGCTGTGTTTTATAGCATTGGTTGTGTCAACCCTAATGGGTATCTTGACTTCCTATTGGATTGCCCAACCTATTGCCCGTGTGATTGTAGCGGCTCAACAAATTTCTCATGGCAAGTTAGATCAAACCATAGCCGCTAGAAATATTAAAGAATTGGATGAACTCACTCAAGCCTTTAACCACATGTCTGCTCAGTTGCAAGCCTCGTTTACTGCACTAGAAGACGCTAACGAGGAACTAGAGGCGCGGGTCGAACAGCGAACGGCAGAACTACAGGAGCGATCGCTGCAACTGAAACAAGCTTTTGACTTTGAAGCAACGCTCAAACGCATTACTGACCAAGTGCGCGACACCCTAGACGAGTCGCAAATTTTGCAAACTGTTGTGCGAGAAGTAACAGCAGTACTGACTGCCGAATGTTGCTCAACCGCAATTTATGACTTGGAGCAAAATGTTTTACTCATTAGTTACGAGTATGCAAAACCCGATTGGGCTGCTAGCCAGGGGAAGCAGATCGCGCTAGATGAGGGCCCCCTTGGCATCCACTCACACCTCATACAAGGGCGAACTCTCCAATTTTGTCAGTTATTCCCCCGGTTTAATCGACTCCGCGCCAGCATTTTCGCCTGCCCTGTGTTTGGCGAACAAGGCATCTTGGCAGACATCTGGTTGTTTCGCCAACCTGACCAAATTTATAGTGATCTTGAAATTCGTCTGGTGCAACAGGTGGCAAATCAATGTGCGATCGCTATTCGTCAGGCACGGCTGTACCAAGCAGCCCAAAACCAGGTTGAAGAATTACAGAAATTACATTGCCTCAAAGACGACTTCTTGAGTACCGTGTCTCACGAACTGCGAACTCCCGTCTCTAATATGAAATTAGCCATTCACATGCTGCGATTGGCACCCAACTTAGAGCGACAACAGCAGTACCTCAACATTTTAGAAACAGAGTGTAAGCGAGAAGTTGAACTCATTAACGATCTACTCGATTTACAACGACTGGAAGCCAGCGACCAGCCGATCGCTCTAGAACCCATTGATTTAAAGGAATGGCTACCTCCCATCATCCAATCGTTTCGATCGCGACTGCACGATCGACAGCAAACCTTCACGCTAGATCTGCCTGCAACGCTACACGCTCTCTATTCCAACCCCGATAGCCTGGCGCGGCTTTTAGCAGAACTGCTCAACAATGCCTGCAAGTACACTCCTTCCCAATGCGAAATTTGCTTCACCCTTAGTCAAGACCTCGACGCATCTCATCCTGATCAATCCCCTTTGCTGATAACACGATTTGAGGTTCGTAACCAGGCAGAAATTCCCCCAGCCGAAATTCCTCACATTTTTGAGAAATTTTACCGTGTCCCCAATGCAGATTTATGGAATCAGGGTGGCACTGGTTTAGGACTGACACTGACCAAGAAATTGGTTGAGCAACTGGAAGGCGAAATTACAGTCAACAGCGAAAAGGGCTGGACAACCTTTAAGATTATGCTCAGAAATACTTTGTTGTAATTATCTTATTTCTGGGTTGCAAAGCTAGTAAGTAGTGGAGAGCGATCGCTTCTTTTGTATATTTAAGGCGATCGCACCAGACAACTAAAGTTGAGATTGATTATTGCCAGGGCTGAGCATTAAATCCGTGTTAGAAAAGCCTCGCTCTCAACTCCCAATGCATTCGGATGACGCTCCTCACGGAAAAGGATGTAGCGTCTTATCTACTGCACGTATGATTGTTCGGTAAAACGAGTTACATTGAGCGGTTTAACTGCACCTTACGCCAGCGAGTATCACGGTTAGTGAGGAAGACGTTGTCGTTTTTTAAGAAATTAGAGAACCATATTGGAGCAATTTGGTACTTTGTTCACCACTACAACGCATCCTTACCGATTTAGCACTACCATTGCTGTTTAGCAGCGATCGCAATTCATAATTACGGTATGTACTCATCCTTCAATACAAAACCATGTAATCTGTTGTTGCTCGTGGGGCTAAAAGGATCTGGCAAAACATTCACTGGTGGAGTTTTGGAGAAATATCTAGATGTAAAGTTCCTACGGATTGAGCCTATATTTCTTGAAATTCTTCGACAAGAACCAGAGTTGGCAGGAATTCCATTGGAACAACGAGGATTCCAAATTGTGTTGGAGAAGTTAGATGAGTTAGCTCAATCCAACTCCACCCTTTGTATCGAATCAACAGGCACAGCCTATACCTTCCCAGAGTTATTAGCTGCACTGCGTCAAAGCTTCCGTCTGTTTATTGTTCATGTGAAGGCTCCGTTGGATACTTGCCTAGAGCGAGTTATGGCGAGGGATGCATCAGCCCACATTCCTGTTTCGGATCGCAGATTAAAAGAAATAAACGAACGTGCATTGCTGGTTAATCTTCCGTGGGATTTGGAAATTAATAATTCTGAGTTCCAGGATGAGACTGCTATTGTCGAGTCAGTGAAGAGGCTTTTACAACAGCAATCTGGACAACAGCAATCTGGAAAGTAGCTGCCACAGCCCAACACTTTATGGCAGCGGACGGTCGAAAACCGCTAGAGGAGTTGCTGAGATTGTCTGCCGCCGCTACATTTTGCCGTTATGTAGCAGATTCAGATGATAAACGAATTCTAGTAACCGTCTCCGCTTCATTCCTCCTCAAACTTCTGCTCATTGCCAACATTGCGATCGCATTCCTAGTTCTACAGGCAGTTTTAAGTGAAGCGTTGGTCTTTATTCTTGCCCATCCCATTGGTAGAACGGTTCCCACTGGTTTAAGTTCATATTAATGGCGATATGCATTGCCCAAAACGGTGAATACTAAGCCCGATCGCCTTTATCAGGAGAACAAAGATGGGCTTCATTTCATCGCTGATCACAACATTGGTTGCCATCCTGCTTTTCTTGAACAGCAGCCGAATTTCGCAAAAGCAGGGCCGCACTGCAATTCGGGTTGTGACGGGTCTGATTGCAGGAGTTGCCGCCTTTTCGACGATCGCCAAGAGCCTTGTAGTGGTTCCTGCGGGATCGGTGGGCGTGGTGCAGTTTTTTGGCAAAGTCGATCAGCGTCCGTTGAATCCGGGAGTTCATCTTCTGAATCCGTTTTCAGATGTCGAAAAGCTATCAACTCGTCTCAAAGATGTGAAAGAAACGATCGAATCGACATCCCAAGAAGGGTTGGCATTCACAGTGGATGTGAGTTTGCAATATCAGCTTGATCCGCAGAAGGCATCGGATGTGTTTGCTAAAATCGGCACGGATGAATCTGAAATTTTGATTTCTCAGTTTCGATCGATCGTGCGTGAAGTGACGGCAGGCTATCCCGCAGAAGCCATCTACTCGAATAAACGGCAAGAGGTTGCCAATCGTATTCGGGAGCGGTTGACCGAGCAACTGTCGCCGCTGGGATACACCGTGCAGGATGCATTTTTGCGAGAAATCAAATTACCTGAGACGCTGCAAGCTGCCATTCAGGAAAAACTCAAAGCAGAACAGCAAAGCCGACAGATGATCTTCACCCTGGAGCAGACCCGGCAAGAGGCAGAACGCAAAAAAGTGGAGGCACGCGGCATCGCTGAGGCGCAGGCAATTATTGCCCGCAGTTTGACCGGTGAAACCCTGCAACTAAAGGCGATCGAGGCAACGCAGCAGCTTGCAAGTTCAGACAATGCCAAAGTGTTGATTTTGAACGGTGGTCAGAGTGGCACGCCCCTAATGTTTCAGCTCGATTCGAGCACTTTACAAAACGCTAGACAATAAACGTTTTAGCCCCTCCAGTGCTACTTTTCTTTAGCGCGGTGTCCTCTCAATTTCTCAGTCGTTTGTCCTGTTTTTAATCCTCTTTTTGGATCGCCCGATCGGGTGAGATGGAATTGCCTAAACGGGCGAGGTGTTAGCGGATTCGTAGCGAATAACCTGGTACACGAACGAGGGTGAAAAACACCTGAAGCCAAGTTAATCAGGGTATTACTTCAGTTTTGATAATTCAGGTGAAGTTAACTTTTATGAATTGATTGAGCTAGCTTTAAGGATCAACACGCCGATCGCTTTGTTAACTCATTAAGGTCAATTCGACGTTTATTCGATCGAATTTTGAATTGGTGAACTTGTCTTTGTATTGAGTCAATAAGCTAGACAAATCCGAAATTCAAATCTTGCAATTCCAATTATCCTTTCCATCCATCAACAAAGGGGAGTTTTTATGACAGCTTCTAAAGCATTTAATCCGGCTCAGGCAAACGCTGCATCCGATCCGATTTTGCGTCGGGGCGATCGAGGAGCGGCAGTCATCGAGCTGCAAAAACTGCTGAACACGAAAGGAGCAACGCTGGCAGTAGACGGAGATTTTGGTTCGGCAACTGATGCGGCAGTTCGTAAGTTTCAGCGCGACAATCAGCTGGTAGCAGACGGAATTGTGGGTCCAAAAACCTGGGTAGCTTTGCGATCGGTTCCGGTGCAGCCGCTTCGCCTGGTGGATGTTGTAACCTACTACGACCCGGCAAAGCATCCGCATCAAAGAGAAGCCTTGTTCTGGCTGCAAACGCAGATTCCGCTGCAAACCCTAGCAGAATTTGCTCGTCGCTGGCGTAATGCTCCGCCCATTAGCGATCCGACCCTTCAGCAAGGCAGCAGTGGCGCGGCCGTCGTCGAACTGCAAAAGCTGCTGAATAAGTTTAATTCTGGTCTGACCGTAGATGGTACATTTGGTCCGGCAACTCGTGCGGCAGTTGTGGCATTTCAAGCAAAGAATGAGCTTGAGGCAGACGGCATTGTCGGTGCTAAAACCTGGATGGTGCTGCGGTTTATCCCGATCATGCTTGTTGATCTGAAAGCGAATTACAACCCGCAACAAAATCCTCATCAGCCTCAGGCATTGAACTGGCTGCAAACCCAGCTCTCCGCCGCAACGCTGAGTGAATTTACTCGCCAGTGGCGCAATCAAGCCTAGATTTAAACATGAATTGAATGGCTCGATCGATGCCTTAATAAGACAACTGAATGATAAGAACTGTCCTCTTGCTTATAAAGTGAGGGGACATTTTTTGGGCGTTGCTGAATCGGGATATGAAGGGTGCAAATTCAGCTTCTGTATCGCCCCCTAAATCCCCCAATGCTGAGGGACTTTGAATCCTGGTTCCCCCCAACTTTAGGTGGCTAGGGGGGCGTATCATACTCAAATTCAGCAACGCCTTTTTTTCTGGGTAATTCAGCTTGGAAGCGACGACCATTCCTGCCTGCATTTCTATTCAACCTGTTCAGGGCAGGCTTCAAATTCAGAACGTATCTAAGGTTCTGCTTCTGGTGCAAGTGGCTCGTCTGAAACGCGCATGGCTTCGATCGTGCTTTTGATGGTGGCGGCGATCGGCATTGCTAGCACCACGCCCACAAATCCGGCGACTCGTCCACCAATGAGCAGGGAAATAATAATCCAAATAGGATTGAGTCCGGTGAAATCACCTCGTAGCCGGGGCGCGACAATGTTGTCGATAATTTGCTGATAAATGACGCTGGCGGCGAGCACCTGAACCGCAGGCACAAAGCCCTGAAGTCCCCAGATCAGAAGACAAACCAGGCTAATGCCGATCGTTGGACCAATCAGCGGAATGACTTCAAATAAGCCTACAATCAGCGTGAACAGCAGGCTGAACTTGATCTGCAAAAACAGCAGGGTTGGAATCAGACAAGCCACCATAATCAGTGCCAGCAAGACCTGACTCAGGAAAAACTGGTGAAACTGTTGCTGAAGCGAGTGGCTAAGCGCATCGCCAAATTTCTCAGGCAGCAGCCGGATCAAGCCTTTCCAGAACCGATCGCCGTACAGCAGCATATAAAACGCCAGCACAATCCAAAATACCGACGCAAACAATTGTCCCAGCGTGTTGAGGGCAAGTTCGGGCAAGCGGGCTAGAATTCCTTGAATCTGGGTGGCAAGCTGATTGGTAATTTGAGCGAGATCTAGCGGCAAATTGTTGCGATTGATCAGCGATTCCAGCCAGGTGATGTTTTGATTGCTTGCCCGTAACAAGTCGGGCAGTCCTTGCAGGAGTTGATTGGTCTGATCGATCAAAATGGGAATCAGCGTCGATGCCAGCACAATCAGCAGCACTATAAACAGCATCAGCACTAGAAAAACTGCCTGGGTTCGGCTGGAGCCAAGTTTCTGAAAGCCCTGCACCAGATAATTGAGAATCAGTGCTAGCACTGCACTCAGAACAACCAGAGTGATCAAGCCCTCAAAATACTGAAAAACCTGCGCCAAAACCCACAGATTCAGCACGATCACAGGACCGCTCAATCCGTAGAGCAAATAGCGGCGCAGCAGTTCAGAAGTTCGCATCGATCGCTACGAGGTTTCCAGGCTTCAAGACTGCATCACTTCAAGTACCTGCCGAATCACCTCAGCCGTGGGCTGATCGGTCACTGTCACCGAGCCGATCGCCGTCGGTAGCACAAATCGAACGCGCCCATCTTTGACTTTTTTGTCGCTTTGCAGAGCAGTGACGATCGCTTCCAGATCCATTCCGGCAGGCAATCGGGTGGGCAGTCCTGTTTTCTGAATCAGCGCATTCTGGCGATCGGCGGACTCCTGATCCCACATTCCCAGGGCAACGGCAATTTGTCCGGCAGCCACCATGCCGATCGCGACTGCTTCGCCGTGATTCACCACTTTGTAGCCCGTTAGACTTTCGACCGCATGACCGATCGTGTGTCCGTAGTTGAGAATGGCACGCAGTCCGGCTTCTTTTTCGTCTTTGCTAACAACGTGTGCCTTTGCCTCACAGGATGCCGAGAGAATTTGGTGCAGCAGTTCCTCGCTGACATAACGCTGCTGATCCAGTCGCTCGGCGGCTTCAAGCTGCTCAAATAGCCCCGCGTCCCAGATGACGCCATATTTGATAACTTCTGCCATGCCTGCCCGAAATTCCCTTGGCGGCAGGGTTTGCAGTACTTGCGGATCGATCATCACCAAGCGCGGCTGATAAAATGCGCCAATCAGATTCTTGCCCTGCGGATGGTTCACGCCCGTTTTGCCGCCGATCGAGGCATCTACCATTGCCAGCAAAGACGTGGGAACCTGAACAAAGTGAATTCCCCGCATCCAGGTCGCTGCCGCAAAGCCTGCCATATCGCCAATCACCCCGCCACCTAGGGCGACAATTGTAGACGATCGCTCCAGTCGATTTTCCAGGGCAACGTCATAAATTTTCTGAATCGATGCCAGCGTTTTGTAGCGTTCGCCCGCAGGCAGCATCACCGTCGCTACATCAAACCCGGAAGCGGTGAGGGAGCCGATCGCCTGCTGCCCATACTGCTTAAAAATCATGGGATTCGATACCAGCAGCACTTTCTGCCCCAGCTTGAGCGGCTGCATCCAGTGTCCTAGCTGTTCCAGTCCGCCCGACGCGATCGCGACTTCGTAAGACTGCTGCGGTAACTCCACTCGAACGATCGACTTCATGACTTGCTTCCACAAATGCCTGTGGGCTGATCTTACTCCACATTGATAGGGACTGTTGGGCAGTTCGGCGAAAGGAGGGGGACGAAAAATGCTTGAATAGGGATGTGATGTTTACTGCTTTAAAGACGGAGAAAGGTCAATGGGAGCAATTGCATATCTGCTGATTGTGGGTGGTACTACGGGATTTGCACTGGCACTGTATTTTGGACTTCGTGCTGTAAAGCTGATCTAAGCGATCGTTGTCATCGTTTGAGCAGTAGCAGCGATCTGGCATCGCCCCCCTAAATCCCCCATTCATGGGGGACTTTGAGTTTTAAAAGGCGGATTCTATTTCACCAATGGTATTGTCAGGTGTTGCTTGAGCGGCAATTCCAAGTCGGCTCACGTTGAAGCTGCATTTTCAGTTCCATTTTCAATCTGTGTTAGTTCTGGTGTTAGTTCCTGGGTTAATTCGATGACGTTTCCATCTGGGTCTTGTGTGAAGGCAGCCGATCGCCCGGAAGCACTCATTTGCAGCGCGTATCCGTGTTGTTGAAGCTGTGCTTTTGCGGCTTCGAGATCTGCGACGGCTAGAGCCAGATGCGAATTCCGCCCCCATTTTTCTGTGTTGGGAATCGTTTGGCTCAGCTCCTCATGCACAATGAGATGAATCTGCACGTCGCCAATTTGATACCAGCGTCCTGGAAATTTAAGCGATCGATCGACCTGAGGCAGTCCCAAAACGGTGCCGTAGAAGAAATCGGCTTTCTCCAGGTCAGAGACAAGAATTGCGGTGTGAAGGTAGCGGCTAATTTGAATCATTGCTTTGCTGAAAGAACTCGGTTGAACTGGCAGATGTGGCGAGCCTCTGCACGTTTATCTTGAAATTCTCTTCTGCCTTCCATTCTAAAGAACAGGGCAAAGCCTGGATCGCTTTCTGGATCGTTCTAGAGAAGTCCTCTGGCTCTAAAGAACTTGTTAGGATAAAGTCTGAAATCGATCGCGCTACCCTTGCCTGCGAGAGTTCCTGTCAACTTACTCCTTTTCCTGACGCTGTTCATGAATATTTTCACCGATCTCCTGTCCAAGTCTCCCGCGTTGTCCGTTCGTCCTCAAAAGCAGCGACGCACGGTGGAAATCAAAACGCCTCAAGAAATTGAAATTATGCGGCAGGCGGGGGCGATCGTTGCCACAGTTCTCAAAGAAATCTCTGAGCTGGTCGAGCCGGGCATGACAACGGCGGATCTGGATGCCCATGCGGAAAAGCGAATTCGCGAAATGGGCGCAACGCCAAGCTTTAAGGGCTATTACGGGTTTCCAGCTTCGATCTGTGCCTCGATTAACGATGAAGTGGTTCACGGCATTCCCAATCCCAAGAAGGTGATCCGGCGCGGGGATGTGCTGAAGGTCGATACCGGGGCATTTTTTAACGGATTTCACGGGGACTCCTGCATCACGATCGCCGTTGGCAAAGTCACGCCTGCTGCCCAAAAGCTAATTCAGGCGGCGGAAGCAACGCTTTACAAAGGCATTGAGCAAGTGAAAGCCGGAAAGTGTCTCTTAGATATTGCCGGAGCGGTGCAAGACCACGCCGAGGCAAACGGCTTCAAAATCGTAGAGGACTATACGGGGCACGGTGTTGGGCGCAATCTACACGAAGAACCTTCGGTGTTCAACTTCCGCACCCACGAAATGCCCAATGTCCGCCTTAAACCCGGTATGACGCTGGCGATCGAACCAATCATTAATGCAGGCTCCAAGCACACCCGCACCCTTTCCGATCGCTGGACGGTGGTCACGGTTGATCGCAGCCTCTCTGCCCAGTTTGAACATACGGTGCTGGTCACGGAAGAAGGCTACGAGATTTTAACCGATCGATCGAAGGTGTGATTGAAGGCGTGATTGCTCGGGGCTTGGATTGAGCGTCGGGTCGGGGGCAGTTTGAGAGCCATTTTGATGATTCAAACTGCCCCTTTGGAAGGGTTTATTCCTGGTTTGTCTTAACTTGCCTGCCCAACTCGCGCTTTTGCGGCTGCAAGTGCCTGTCTCACCTGCTCAAACCCCGTTCCGCCGTAGCTATTGCGCGCTGCAACCACCTGACGCGGGGCGATCGCCTCATAAATGTCCGACTCAAACTTGGGGTGAATGCTCTGCCATTCTTCGAGCGTTAGATCCTTAAGCAGTTTGCCTGCGCTGAGCGAGGTTTTGACGACTTTGCCCACAAGATTGTAGGCTTCGCGGAAGGGAACGCCCTTGGCTGCCAGGTAGTCGGCGACATCGGTGGCGTTGGAGAAGTCTTCATCCACAGCGCCATTGAGGCGATCGACCCGAAACACTAAGCCTTCCTGCATCAGAATGGTCATTGCTTCCAGGCAAGCCTGCACCGTTTTGACCCCATCAAAGAGGGCTTCTTTGTCTTCCTGTAGGTCTTTGTTGTAGGCGAGGGGCAGTCCTTTCATCAGCACGAGCATGGCTTGCAGATGCCCAAACACGCGCCCGGTTTTGCCCCGTACCAGCTCCGGCACATCGGGGTTTTTCTTTTGCGGCATAATGCTGGAGCCTGTGGCGCAGCTATCGGTGAGGGTGACAAAGCGAAACTCCTCTGATGCCCAAAGAATCACTTCCTCCGACAGGCGGGACAGGTGAACCATGATCAGACTCGCTGCCGCCAGAAACTCGATCGCAAAATCTCGATCGCTCACCCCGTCCAGGCTGTTGGCATACACGCGACCAAAGCCGAGCTGTTCTGCTGAGTAGTGGCGATCGATCGCAAAGGTCGTTCCCGCCAGTGCTCCGCAGCCCAGAGGCGAGATATCCACTCGCTTGTAGACATCGCCAAGCCGTTCCCAGTCGCGATCAGTCATTTCCACATACGCCAACAGGTGATGCGCCAAACTGAGGGGCTGCGCCCGTTGCAGATGGGTATAGCCAGGGATCAGGGTTTCGATATGCTGGTCTGCCAGGGTGAGCAGCACGGTTTGAAACTGGCGAATTTGCTGCCGGATGATCTGGATCTGGTCGCGCAAATACAGCCGGGTGTCGGTTCCGACCTGATCGTTCCGCGATCGAGCCGTGTGCAGCTTTTTGCCCACATCGCCCACCAGTTCGGTCAGCCGTCGCTCGACTGCGAAGTGAACGTCCTCAGCATCCACTCCCGGCTTAAAAAAACCCTGCCGATGCTCCTGCCGGATTTGCTCTAGCCCTGTGACCAGGGTTTCTCCTTCCTCGGGGGAAATAATGCCTGTTTTTGCCAGCATTCTAGCGTGTGCTTGTGACCCGGTGAGGTCGTACTCGATTAGCTCAAGATCAAAGCTGATACTGGCATTAAAGCGGGCAATTGCCGGATGGAGAGCCGCCTCAAACCGCTGGCTCCAGGTTGCAGGTGGAGAAGATAGATTACTCAAAGCGCGAATCTCCAATCAAGAGCGGGTCAATCATCGCATTCAGGGTGCGTTCAAATCGCGTTCATTGCGAAATCCTAGCGATTGTACCGCGATCGGTTTTGCGAGAACTGTTCGCTGGGAAACGAGCAGATTAGAACCTTGTATTGCGCCTAACTGCGAAAAACAATTTCTTAATGCTGCCCAACTGTAGTTTTGCCCAACCAGAATGCTGCCCAATCGTAGTTTTGCTCAACCTGATGCTGACGAAGTGGGACTTTTAGCCGTAGGTGGTGAGTCCCCGGACGATATAGCCAATCACAAACCCGGCGAGCATTGCCCAGGCTTGACCCGATTTGACAAAGTTATTCAAAGTGGTACGCGTTCCCTTAAACACATCGGTTTCAAACTGCTCCGCCAGGAGTGTCTGCATGGCATCGAAGGGATGGTGGAAATCGATCGAAACCTGTCCGAGCAGGTGATGGCTAGCATCGCTCCACGAAGCATCAGGCAACCAGAGCAGGAGTGGGTCGATCAAATGATCAATCATGTGAATAACGGACATAAGCAGAGATAATCGGGGAATAGAAGGAAATGAAACGAACCTAGTTTGCCACAGTTCTGGAATTGCGGCACAGGAATTTGGGAAAGCGTTGCAGAAGGGGCTGCCTTAACCAGGTCTGTTCCTGATTCTTCCTCATTTCTGCGGATTTCTGCGGAACGGTTCGTGCGATTGAAGGAGTTCGGGTCGATGAGTTTCAAAATGGCAACTCTCAATGGGCGATTTGGGATGGCACTTTAGATAGCCTGGATGATGAGATAGTCTGGATGATGCCGCGAGGTTCTGTTTGCAGCGGTGCGATCGCCTGAGCCCTCAGAGTGAGTCCTGCCGCAATCGATTGGTTAGGGCAATCTTTCTGATGAAATAGGCATCTTTTTTAAGCAGTTGAGTAGACGGTTGAGGACAGCCAACCCTCGATCGCTTGAATCTGCACTTCGTAATTTGTGCCTTACGGAATTGAAACTCCCTATGGTTTCTTTTACACGGTTTTCCTTTATATAGGCTTTATTAAGGAAGGATGAGGTAACGATTCTAGGGAGAAAAAACGTGGAAGCAATCCGTAAAAATCGTTAGAAACGATACATTTAGAACGAAAAAAATTTCACTTTTTCCACTTAGTCAAACGAAATTTATAAAGATACTTCTATTCGCTTTCACCTGCTATAGTAAGTGCTCGTTGCTGCCGGATATTTTGAATTCAACTCCGCAACCTATGTAAATTCCGAATAAAAAGATCCGTACTGTGCTGAAGTTACGGATTGTTCTCGTATAAACAAGTAGACCGAGCCGATCGACTGATTCGTTGTTTCTACACGAGTTCACTGAAAATCATGGCTACTTCACGCTCCTTGCTCCTTTCCGTATGTCTATCGGGCTTCGTTTTTTCGGCTGCAACGCTGCCCCTGCTCTTCCTGGGTTCTCGTCCGATTACCGTTGAAGTTGAGGAAAAACCGCTGCTGACGGGTCGAATTCAAGACCTGGCATCCCCTTATCTGGGGCTTGTGGCTGGGCTGAGTGCCGGAGTTGGGCTGCTTGCTCTGTCGCTCACTGAATGGCGAAACACGGCTCGAACGCTGAATCAAACCCGCGATCGGGTATCTGCGCTAGAACAGCAGCTTCGACAGCAGGAACACCAGGTTGAAAGTCTCAAGTTTTCTGAGTCCAGGCTTCAAAGTCAAGGACTCAGCTTTTTTTTAGATCCGGGTGATGCTGTTTTGCCGGGGGCAGCCTCCCTTCATTCTGCATCTACCTTTGCACCGGTTCATGCAAATCCGGCGCACTATGCTGCCTCGCATAACTCGAACTCACACAGCTCCAATTCACACAGCTCGATCGCCCATCAGTCCGGTTTCCACCATCAGGCATCTGCTCAGATCGAGGAATTAAAGACTGCTTTAAAGCAGTTAACGAATCAGGTTGAACAGCTCCAAAACCCTGAATCCAGAGATTCGATCGCTCACTCGATCAATCCTTCGGTCAATGCTTCGGCTCGTGCTTGAGTCAGGAAAAATAATTACTTGTGTTCGTTGAGTTAGGTTTGCGATCGTCAATTTTTGCTGCTTACTTCTGTTGATTTTACTGATAGTCTTCGGTCTACACTCCATTCTGTTCGCAATTGCCATTTAATTCGATTTATTGGATTGGTTTTTGTTTTGCTTCATGTGATTTCACGGTTTCATTCTTCGACTGTTTTGTGGCGAATGTCTAAATCATGTGCTTGAGTTAAGACAACAATAAGTGGAGGCGATCGTCTTGGTCATTGGTCGCTGGTCATTGGTTATTCGTGACTGATAACTGATAATTGATCTGTTGTTGCTCAATAACGATTTCATTCTTTTGGGTTTAATTGGGTTCCCTGCTGGGTGTGCTGCAAAACTTCAGTGATTCAGAATTAATAGATTTCGCACTGATTCGTTGCGTCCATTCAGGAATTGTGTCTTTGGAAATTTATTCCAACTGGAATTAGCCGTATGAATTCCTCTCTTCCCTTTCGTCCGCGACTACCCCGGAAGGGGAACCGCTTCGCCTCAAGTCTGCCCCATCGCCTGTCCTATCGCCTCGCCTGGAGTGCGGTTTTGAGTCTGGGACTCTGGAGTATGGGAAGCTCGACCCTTGCTTTGCTCAGTGCCTCTGCCCAAACTGTTCCTTCTTCTGTGCTCAATGCCTATACGCTGCTGGATCAGGGCTTAGTGAATCAGGCAATTGCCCGGTTTGAACAGCTACTTCAGCAAATGCCCCAGTCGCTTGAAGCACGTTTGGGTTTAGCGATCGCCTATCGTCGTGCCGGACGGGATGCTGATGCGTTTCAGGCATACGAGCGAGTCTTGGCGATCGATCCCAATAACCGCTTAGCCCGGCTGAGCCTGGGAACGTTAGGCGGCTATCGTCCTGAATGGCACGAGCGCGGCATCGCTGCCCTGAGCGAACTGATTCAGCACAATGCAGAAGACGCGGAAGCCCTTGCCCAGCGTGCTTTGCTATATATCTACCAGGGACAGTTTGACGCTGCCGTCGCAGACTACGAAAAAGTGCTGCAAAAAGACCCCACTCCCGAAGTGCTGCTGGGAGCGGCGCAGGCATACGGCTATCAAGGTAACTTTACTCAGAGTCTTACGCTGTTCGATCGTTATCGACAGACGGGTAAACCGCTTCAGGGCGATCCTGCGATTGCCTATGCCAGGGTTTTGCGCTTGACCGGAGAACCGACCGCTGCCGTTCAGGTGCTAGAAAATCAGCTTCGATCGCAGCGCAGGCTCACGCCGGATGCCATTCGTATGCGGGCAGAGCTTGCTTTAACCTATGCCGCCCTGCAACGGTTCGATCGCGCTACAACTGCGCTGGCCCCTCTGCGGGAACGATCGGATTCGCGCATGATACTAGGGCGGACTTTGATGGCGATCGGACAAATCCCGACTGCGCCGATTAGGAATCGAGAAGCGTTCTTGAATGAGGGAATTGCGCTGTTTCAGTCGGTGCTGACAGATCCAGAAGTGTCAGTCCAGACGCAGCGAGAAATTGCGGACGTGCTGGCAGGTGTTCCTCAGTCCCAATCCATTGCCCTTGCGGTTTATCAGCGATTGGGACAAATTCAGCCGGATGATCGCGGCTTGCAAACTCGGCTTGCGGTGCTGGAGTATGAGAGCAGCAAACGTTCCGAGGCGGATCTGCTGACGCGGCTGACTCAGCTATTGCAAACGCTGCCCCCAGAAGCAGACCAACAGCAGACGATCGCTGACGCATTAATCCAGATTAAGCAGCCCAACCCGATGCTGCTGCCGCTTTACGAAAACCTGGTGCGATCGGGCGTGGCTCAGCCAATGCTCTATTTCCGAATTGCTCAGATGTATCTGCGGCAGGGCAAATACGACACGGCGCGATCGGTGCTGGCGACCTATAAGCAGGCATCCCCTGAGCAGCCCAATCTGGTCGCAGAACTGCTGCTGGCGGCGATCGATCAGCGCGAGGGCAATCTGGAAGACAGTATTCGCCGCTATCAAGCCATTATTGATAGCAAACCCCAGAACCCGGACATTCTGGGTGGGGCACTGCAAGGGTTAGCCGGAGTGCGGCAGGCAGAGGGAGCGTACCGGGAGGCACTGCTGCTTTATAACCAGGCGATCGCTCTCAATCCTCAAGACCCAGCCCAGCAGCTTGGACAAGCCAGCCTGCAATATCAGGCAAATATGCTGTCGCGATCGGAGGCAGAAGCGATTCTGCGGAGCTGGTTAACCAGTCAGCCGCTCACGAATACTCCGCCAGAGCTGTATAGTCTGGTTGCCGCGCTGCCCGCGAACCCGGCTTACGAAATGCTCTATCGGGCTTTGGTCCAGGCAGACCCAACCCAAATTGGGGTACAGGTGCGGCTGGCGGAAGTCATTGCAAAGCAAAATCAAACGGCGGCAATGGCATACGTCGATCAGCTAATTGCCCGCGACCCTGATGATTTGACCGGTTACTTTCTCAAGGGTCAGATTGCTCAGCAGGTCGATGATTTGAACCAGGCAGCCGCCGCCTATGAGGAGATTCTCAAGCGGGAGCCTCAAAATGTGGACGCTCTGTCTGCCCTGGGCGGGGTGAGATTTCAGCAGCGACGCTATTATGCCGCCGTGGATCTCTACAGTGAAGTGCTGGCAATCCGACCCAATCACACGATCGCCCGCAATGCCCTCTCCAGCCTGGAAGGCGTTTTGAAGCGCAGCATTCCGGCACTCCGGCAGGCTCAGCAAAGGCGTCAGGCAGAAAATCAAATCCCTGTCAGTCCTGTGCCGACTCCGCTACCCTCCGCCGAATTTCAGCCGCAGGAAGATACGCCGCTGCCGTGGGAAAGCCGCTCTTGATTGATCTGTTGATTCGCTGTTGATTGGTCTGTTAATTCACCTGTTACTTCATTGCTGATTCATTTGGCGATTCACGCATGACAAAACTGCTGCTTTTCCTAACAGGAATGACCGCGCTGGTGCTGGGTGGATGTACGCCCGCTGCTCCACCTGTGGCAGCCCCTTCGCCGATTCTGATTGTCTCGCCTGCTGGCGAACCCGATGCGTCTGCGAAACGGGCAGAAATTTTGTCGCAAAGCTGGCAAACCTATAAGCAGCGATTTATTCAGGCAGATGGCAGAGTCATCGATCGCGAAGCAAACGATCGCACGGTGTCTGAAGGACAGGCATATGCCATGCTGCGAGCGGTGATGATGGACGATCGCCCTACGTTTGAGCAAACCCTTGCCTGGGCGGAGTCCAACTTGCAGCGTCGGGATGCTCAGGGTCGTCCCACCGATTCGCTGTGGGCATGGAAATGGGGCAAGACGGATCAGGGCAGCTGGGGGACGATCGACGGAAATTTTGCCAGTGATGCGGATATTGATGCGATTACTGCGCTGATTTTGGCGGCGCGGCGGTGGAACCGTCCTGAATATTTGGGTCTTGCCCGTACCAAGCTAGAGGATTTGTGGGAAGTTTCGACCTTCTACGTGCCTGCGGCTTCTTTCAATCAATCTGGTCGTCGCTATCTGCTGCCGGGACCGATCGCCGCCTTTCTGCGGTCGGATGATCCTACAGGGTCTACTGCGCCCGATCGCTTGGTGCTGAATCCGTCTTATTTTGCTCCGGCTGCGTTTCGGCTATTTGCCGGGATTGACCCGGAACGGGACTGGATGAGTCTGGTAAACAGTAGCTACGAAATTCTCAACGATGGGGCAGCGATCTCGAAACTTGGACTACCGAGCGACTGGATTGTGTTGAACCTGAGTACGCGAAGGCTAGAACCCGCCCCGCCCAATTTTTCCCTGCGATCGCTTTATAGCTTTGATGCCTACCGGGTGTGGTGGCGCGTTGCGCTTGATGCGGTCTGGTATCAGGAGCCGCTTGCCCAAAGATTTCTGCAAACCCATCTAGAACCCTTGAAAAAACAGTGGCAGACCGAGCAAAAAATTCTGGCGCGGATTGATCTTGAGGGACAAGCGATCGTCTCTTATGAATCGACCGCACAGTATGCCATGCTGTATGCCGCTTTTACTGCCATTGATTCATCGATCGCATCCCAGATTGAGCAGCAAAAGCTAATTCCCACTTATCAAAACGGTTTTTGGGATAACGATATCGCTTATTACACGCAGAATCTTGCCTGGTTTGGGCTGGCGTTTCCCTATGGTTTAACGGTCGATTGGCGCAAGGCGCAGCATGGTTTCACTCAGGCTCTGACTTCAGGTGTTTAGTTTTGTTCTTCAGCTTGTTCTCTAGTTTGTAATCCGCTTGTGGTGTGTCGGTTTCTGGTTTTTTCACGACTTTATCAACGAATCGAATGTCAGTTAATTAGTTCAAGCCTGTAGTTGATTTTTGCACTTTCCAAGTCACTGTGCATTTACTGTTTGATTCGATGGTAAGTGCATCATTCATTTACCCTTCCTAAAATCTATGATGTCTGACTGGTTTAATTTGTTTCGATTCTGGTTCTCTCGAAAATCATTCCGGTTTGCAATTTTGCTGCTGTTATTTTGCTGTAGCACGATCGCTGTGAGCTTAGTTGCGGTTGGCGATCGCGCCCAAGCAACTCAGCCACTTCAGCAAGCAGAAGAACAAGTGATTCGCAAATTTGCTCTGCCTGAAGATCCTGCCCCGGCTCCGGTATATCGTCCTGCCCCAGCTCCGGTGTATTCCCCTCGCTACTCACCCGAACCTGCCTATTTCCCGGAACCGCCTGCTCCTGTTTACTCAGCTCCGCGTCGTGCGATGAGTGCGCCTGCTCCGGTTGCCCGGACGGAAAGCAGCGATGTGAAAAAGGCTGACACTTCTGCAAAACCAAATCCGGTGGAATATGTGTGGGAGTTTAACCGTAGCCCGGAAACCGGAAATCGGCTGCGGCTAGAAGGCGTTTATCCTGAAGTGCGGCTGGGCTTTACCCGCGCGCGCAACTGGCAGGTGCAGTCCGCAAAGGCAATTATCGAGTTTCGCCAGTCAGCATCGCTGTTGCCCAAAAAGTCGAATCTGACGGTGCGGATTAACGATACGACGTTGGGCACCGTGCCGCTGAATCGCACAAATAATCAGACGGGAAAGGTTGCCTTTAACATTCCAGTCAATTTAATCCAGAACCAGAATGAGATCTCGATTCTGGCAGAGCAGCAAACCGACGAAAACTGTACCAATCCCAACACGCCCACGCTATGGACAGAGATTTTGCCCACGTCGAAGATTGTGTTCAGCTTTTTGCCGCAGCCCGTCACGCTGGACTTTAGCCGCTATCCTTATCCGATCGCCGATGAGTTCAGTCCTGAGCCAAACCAGATTGCTTATCTGCGTCCAAAAACGATGCAGTCTGACTGGTTGACGGCGATGACTCGCTATCAGGCAGAGCTGGGACGGCTGATAGGCTTTCATCCGCTCAAAACCCGCGTAGTAGACAATATTAGCCAGCTTAAAACCGAGGAACGCCTCGTGATTATGGGCACACCCGCAACCCAACCTTTGCTAGTGACCTTGAAGCTACCTTTTACGCTGAAAGAGGGACGTATGCTCGACGGGGAGCAAAAGCCGCTGCCCGATGATGTGGGCGTGTTGATGCTGACCACGCTGCCCGAAAAGCAGATTCCCGTCCTGGTGGCTGCCGGAAACGGCACTGCTGGAATGAACAAAGCCGTTCAATTTCTGGTACAGACCAAAGATCGTCAGCTCGGAACCGGGCAGGCTCTCTTAGTAAACAATCTAGAGTCGCCCCAATCACCAGAACCAAGGGATTGGGCAGGCTATTTGCCCAACGCCGATCGCTTTAAACTGAGCGATGTCTCGATCGATCGCAACGCATTCTTCGTGGATAAAACCGTACGGGGAACCAGAGCGGCTCCTGTCGAGATTCCTTTTCAGACCTTACCGGGCGATCGGGTGCTGCGCGGCAGTACAGTGACGCTGAATTACAGCTACAGCCCTCAGGTCAACCCCCGCAATTCCACGGTGGAAGTCGCGCTGGACAATATTACGCTGGGCGCAGAGCCGCTTCGCGCTCGAAATGGAGGTCGCCATTCGTTTACGGTGAATCTGCCTGATGATGGGGTGCGTCCTGACTCGAAACTGTATGTCCGGTTTATGCTGCATCCGCAGGACAATCAAGTGTGCGGACTGGAAGCCGATCGCCAGCTTTGGGGTACAGTTCACAGCGATACGGGTGTTCATCTGGTGCGTGATACGGTGATTCGCCTGCCCGATCTGAATTTGGTAAAGGCGGGCTTTCCCCTGGCTGCGCCGCAGGATCTCTCGACCACCGCAGTGGTTTTACCCGATCAACCCTCGGATGCTGAAATGAATTTGCTGCTGGCGCTAAGCCGCAGACTGGGGCGCATTACCCAATCAGAGTCAATCCAGCTTCAAACCTATCTTGCTAAAGATGTGACGCCGGAAGTGAAAGCCGAGAAGAGTTTGGTGGCGATCGGGCTTAGCGATCGACTCCCAGTTCCCGAAGCTCTCACTAGCAAAGGCTTAAACCTGAATACGGCTTTTCTACGGGAGTTTGGCACAACCCAGGTGCAGGCACTGCCAGACGGCGAAGGCGTGGTGAAATCAGTGGTGTCACCCTGGAACGATCGCCATGTGCTGCTGGCTCTCACGGCTCAGCGTGAACAGGGTTTGCGAGATGTGCAGGATTTGTTTGAAATCGATCGTCTGTTTGGGCAGCTTCAGGGCGATACGGCTCTGATCCACCGCAATCAGCCGAACCCTTCTCCATTCGATCCAGATGACTACAGTCTGGAGTTTCTTAACCGCGCTCCTCGCGAAAAAGTGGTGACGCAGGCAAGCCTGATGGGACGGATTGTGCTGTTCCTGCAAGACCACTGGCTGCTGCTGCCCCTGGGAATTGTGCTGCTGCCGCTGCTGATGTACGGCTTTTCTCAAATCTTCTTGAATCGCGTTGCTGACCGAGGTGCAGAGTCATGACCCATTCACCCAATTTTGCTGCCGAAGCATTTATCAATTCTCGCTTTCCTTTGCTGAAGCGGCTATTTCTCAACGTTCCCATTGCGATCGATCGCTTATTGCCCAACGCAGGTAAATGGACACTGTTTGCGATCGTGATCGGGCTGCTGATTGTATCTGTGCCGCTGATTGTCACGCCTTTAGCCCCAATTCAGCAAGGCATTATTGCCGCAATTCTAATTGTGATCGGCTGGACGATCGTGCAGTCTGAAGAGCGGCAGATCAATCGGCGGGTCAGTGAGCATCTACACCTGTTCCTCGCCTGGATCAGCGTAATTACAACGCTCCGCTACCTTTATTACCGCAGCAGCTACACCCTGAATCTAGATGGCTGGCTTAACGCTACCTTTAGTATCCTGCTGTATGCCGCCGAACTCTATGCCGCTGGAACGCTGCTAATTTCCTACTTTCAAACGCTGCGATTGCGCGATCGATCTCCTGTAGACCTTTCTGCTTTCCCGGAAGCAGACTGGTTCACCGTGGATGTGTACATCCCGACCTATAACGAAGAAGTGGCGATCGTGCGAAAAACGGCTCTGGCAGCGATGGCACTCGACTATCCAGCAGACAAAAAGCGGGTTTATGTGTTGGACGACGGGCGCAAGTTTCCAGAGCGGCGGCTGAAGCTGCAACGAATGTGTCAGGAACTCGGCTGCACGCTGCTGACTCGCGACAACAACGACCATGCCAAAGCCGGAAACATCAACACGGCACTGCGGCGTACAGCGGGCGAACTGATTTTGATTCTCGACTGCGATCACGTTCCATCGCGCCAGTTTCTCAAGCACACCGTCGGTTTCTTCTATCAGCCCAACGTGTCGCTGGTGCAAACGCCCCACTGGTTTTATAACGCCGACCCTTTCGAGCGCAATTTGCTTACTGGGGGACAGGTTCCGGTTCACAATGAGCTGTTTTACAAAGTGATCCAGAAAGGAAATGACTTCTGGAATGCGGCTTTCTTCTGTGGCTCGGCGGCAGTGATTCGCAAGCAGCACTTGCTGGAAGTGGGCGGCATTGCCGTGGAAACCGTGACCGAAGACTGTCACACCTCACTGCGGCTGCACGATCGCGGCTATCGATCGGTTTACTACGACAAGATCATGGTGGCAGGTCTGGCTCCCGAAACCTTCTCGGCGTATGTAGGGCAGCAGGTACGCTGGGCGCAGGGCATGGCGCAGATTTTACGGCTAGAGAATCCGCTGCTGAATCCCCGGCTGAATCTCTCGGTTCCGCAAAGACTGTGCTACTTTTCCGCCTGCTCGCACTTCTTTTTTGGCTTTCCGCGCCTGATGTATGCCTTTGCGCCAATTCTGTATTTGCTGTTTGGCATTAGCCTGGTACGCGGCTTGGGTCTGGAAACCCTGGCCTATGCCATGCCCCATGTGGTGCTGGGCCTCTACGCCAACTACATCACCAACAAAACGACCCGCTTCTCGTTCTGGAATGAGGTGTTTGAGAATGCGATGGCGTTCCATGCTGGAATTGTCACCTTCCTAGCACTGCTGAATCCGCGCATGGGGTCGTTCAAAGTCACCGACAAAAGCCTGCAAATGACGAATCGCCGCCATTTTGACTGGCGA
Organism: Cyanobacteria bacterium FACHB-502; assembly: GCA_014695325.1. GTDB lineage: Bacteria > Cyanobacteriota > Cyanobacteriia > Elainellales > Elainellaceae > Leptolyngbya_A. The sequence goes on from JACJNZ010000058.1 coordinate 105,649, forward strand.
TCGAGCTGGGTGCCCCTGATGGTTTGTGGCCTGCTGGTGCTATCGCTGCTGGTGGTTCCCTTCTGGCTGATTGACTATCCAGCGGCAAAAGAAGCGATCGTCATCAACGCTTTCTGGGCGTTCTTCAGCCTGACGTTGCTGGGTGCAGCCCTGCTGGTCGGCTTTGAGCAGCCCCAGGTGCGGCGGGCACATCGACTTCAGCGGCAGTTGCGATCGGCGGTTTACTGTGGTGAGCAGCTTACCTGCAGCGGCATTACGCTCGATGTCAGTGAAGCGGGAGCAAATCTTCTGCTCGATCGCTGGACGGATCTGCCGGATATTGTTGAGCTGGAGCTATGGGGTGATTTTGAGGCGCGGGTTTCGCTCAGTGCCCACATCACTCGCATCACGCCCATGCCGCAGGATCAGGTCAAGGTTGCCGTGGAGTTTGTCGATCTGAGTCAGGCCCAGGCAGATGCCCTCGTGCGCGTAATTTATTCTGATGTGGCAGAGTGGTACGCCCAGGAGCGAACCATTATTGATCATCCGCTTTCCTCCTTCGGGTTCTTGCTCACTGGACCGCTGCGTGCCCTGACCGATCGCCACCCCGCTGAAAAATCGACCCGATTCAAATCCATTCAAACGCTGGCACAAATCTATTGGAGCGGTCAATTTTATCCTGCTGTCGCAACCGGAGTCAACTCGCGATCGATTCGCCTGGAACTCCTGCCCGATGCCCCGATCGATTCCAGCCTGCTTCAGCTCAACCAGCCTGCGGTCGGATTGCTGCTCGGTTCTCCCAATCCTGAAGCTCAGCCGATTCGTCTGGTGGCTCAGGTGGAATCAGTCATGTGTAGCGATCGAGCTTTTAACGGGGCGATCGACCCCAGCGGCAACCCGGCAACCCAATGCTTGCAAACCCCCGGACTCCGCCTGGAACTGACCTTTCCCCAGCAACTCGACCTCCAACAGCAGTCCAAAATTCGCCAACTGCTCAGAACGGTCTAGCTGTGAGCGATGCAAAGCACTTTCCCGCTTAGGGCGATCGGGGTTTTGATATCCATTCCCTGAGAAATCAAAGGGGCTACATTGCCCCTTGAATGCCCCAGTTTTGGGGAACTTTGAAACCCGCAGGCGAGCTACCTTTCGCTCAGAGAGCGGTAAATTCCCCTTGAATTCAGCCGCCCAAAGCGTGACAGCTTGTGCCTTGCCCCCAGATGCAGATTACCTGCTCATCAGATGCTCGACCACTGCCTGCGCGATCGCCTCATTGCCGTGTTTGGACACCGTTTTTCCGGTGCGGGGCGGGTTCAGCGGCTGGTTGAGAAAATCCCAATTGCTGTTAAAGAATTCTTCGGGCTCTAGAATTCGATGGGTCGCGTAATCCTGGAGTCCATCGAGCAAAATGGGCGATTCGGCAAAGTCTTGTCGCGTGATAGTAACGACGGGCAGCTCCAGGCGGCAGGCTTCTGAGAAGGTGCTGAATCCGGGCTTGGAGACGACGCAGCAGCAGCAGGGCATCAGGTCTACCGGGCGATACTGGTATTCGGTAATGGCAACCAGATTCGGCAGGGCGGGCGCATTGCGATCGAAGGTAATAAACTGCCAATCGGGAAAGCGCGTCAGGCTGTCGTAAGGGAGACGATCGATTCCTAGTCCGCCAAAGGTGAGCATAACGGTGCGTTCTTTGGGGGCAGTCAGGTTAAATTTCTGCCGCAGGTCTTCCAACGGAAAGCGAGGTGAGCCGCCTGTTAATCCGACATCAGTAATGTGCGGAAAAGCGGACATTGGCTCGTGAAACGGTAAGCGAAACAGTCGATCGCACTGGTTAAACTGCTCAGCGATCCAGTCGGCTTCTGCCACAAAGTCGCCGCCCCAGGCACGATAAATAAAATCCCAGCCGAAGTTGCTCATCATCCAGCAGGGTACGTCAGCCGCTTTTGCGATCGCGCTTGCTAAAGGCGGAATATCTGCCAGCACTAAACCAACTCGATTTTGCTTAATGAAATTCACTTCGCCTGCGATCGTCCGGTTTGCCTTTGCCCGGATCTGCCGCAGCTTTTCCAGGGTGGCAACTTTGTCCATTGTCAGGCTGTCGGATTGAATAATGCCAATATCCAGCGCGACAGGACGGTGAATAAAATCCTGCGTGATGTAGCATTCCAGCAGCCAGCGCGGGGCAGTGGTGGCAATCATCACCAGCACGTCTGGGTAAAGGGTTTGAATCGCGGCAATGACAGCAGCGGTGCGGGTAGCGTGTCCAAAGCCGTGATTCGTGATGGCAGCGTAGAGAATGGGCTGAGGCATTGAGCGGCGTTTAGTGTAAATCTTTATCCCACACTGCAATATAAACCCGATCGCGATCGTTGCGCTCTACAATGCCTTCTAAATTGCCGCGCTTGAAGGAATATTGATTAGTTTGTCGATCGCGCACTGACATCAGTCCTGCCGCAATTTCTGAACTCATCTTGCCATCGAGCATGCCATCAAGCGTAGACTCCATGATCTCTGGGTCGATCGACTGGTCAAAAGAAGCTTCGGTCTGGCGAATTCGATCGCTGTCCTGGTCATAGATATACGCCAGCGTGATGCGATCGGGCACGACGGTATAAAGGGCAGTTCGCGTGTTGTCCCAATAGCCCACAGAATTTCGCACGGTGGGTTCTCCCAGTTCACGCACAACCGATCGCTCGTCGGTTCCCACGGGAATGCCGGGAATGTTGCGGGCATCATTGGCGGGTGCGGCGGGTCGATCGCTATTCATCGCATCCCGGTATTCTTGCTCGCGTCTGACACTGTTGGATGCCAGTCGTCTGGGCTGGTCTGCGTTCTGGTCTTGAGCCTCTGAGTCAGAATTTTCTCCAGATTCAAACAAGTCTCGAACCAAGCCGGGCAAGTTAGCCGTGGGCGTGGCACTGGGAGAAGCTTCTGGTGTGGGAGACGGGTCAGGAGCCTCAACCGAAGCAGCAGCTTCAGGCGATTCGGCCGGAGCCGGAGCCGTCGTCACCTCAGTCTCGCTTGCTGGAGGCGTTTGCGGAGAATAGTTCCTTACTGCTATCACCGAGACAAGCGCAATACTGGCGATCGTGACTGAACCCAAAAAGGCAAGCGCTCTGGGATTAAATCGACGGGCAGCCGGACGGACAGGGGTGGAGGAAGGGGCAATGGGAGCCGGAGCGGTTGGCTCGTTGGCATTGAAATAGGTGGGAAAGGGAGGAGCCGTGGGCGCAGCAGGCGGGGTCGGAGTCGCAGGGGTCGGATTCGCAAGATTTGGAGCCGCATAATGAGGGCTGACTGCTAGCGTTGCCGCAGTTGAAGGACTGGGCGGGACTGCCTGCGGAGTCGTTTGAGAATTTGCCTGCGTTACATGGGGCAGCATTGCCAGCCAATCTGCGACCGATGCGGGACGATAGTGAATATCAAGTGCCATGCCGCGCATCACCGCTTGATTGGTCGCCGGACTGATTTCGGGACGCAGATCGCGAGGTGCAGGCATCGGCTGACGATCGCGCAACACCGAAGACACCGGAACCTGAGTTGTGAGCAGGGCATAGAGCGTTGCTGCCAAGCCGTAAACATCAGTTGCGGGAGTTCGTTTTGCCTGCGCCATGTATTGCTCGATCGGCGCGAATCCTTCGGTGATAATGCTGGTGTGAACCTGAGTTGCGCCTGGCGTAAATTCTCGCGCAATGCCGAAATCAATCAGCACGACTTGATCGGTTCCTTCCCGCAGAATTATGTTTTGCGGCTTCACGTCTCGATGCAGCAGTCCGTTTTGATGCACGGCTTCCAGGGCGGCTCCCACCTGCCGGATGTAGTTAATGGCGATCGTTTCGGGCAAGGGCTGATTGGGAAGGACGATCGCATCTAGAGTCCGCCCCGGCACGTAGTCCATTACCAGATAGGGCACTTCGTCCTCGATGAAAAAGTCATTCACCCGCACGATATTCGGATGCACACAAAGCGCGAGCCGCCGCCCTTCGTCCTGAAACTGCTTTTCGAGCTTGGCATACTGGGGATGCTGCCGCAGATTGGGGTTCATGGTTTTGATCACCACGACGCGATGCAGGTAGTGGTGGGTTGCCTTGAACGTAATGCCAAACCCGCCCTGTCCTAACGGCTGATCAAGGGTATATTTACCGCCCTGTAAGGCTTGCCCGACTTGGATCGTCATGAGTCTTTAGCCGCTTCTCCAAAACACCAATCTGAAGACACCCATTCGAAGACACTCATTAACTGATCCACTCTAGCCGATTGTGTCGAGCGATGCCCCTTCACCGGGACAGATCGATCGGCTGGATTAGAGCCGTTCTGTTCCTTGTTGTACCATGTTTGTCGAGCAATTCGGCTGTATGGGGATGAGTGCTGCGGTGAGGTTGCTCGCTCTAAAATAAACGCATGAATATCGACTACGATTCGGCTTGATGATGCCGGAATGATGCCGAACTCTGGAGAATCTTAACCATAAAACTTCCAGGTTTGCTGGAACCGATATAGGCATTGCTGCCTCCGCTACCGCATGCTTAAAACAGCAAATCCTTGCCTGTCTTTGACAAAGCGATTGGGAAAACTAAATCTTAGCAGTACACTAGTTCTCAATCTATCTAAAGGATTCGGGCAACATTAATTTGCTAAATGCTCTGCTCCTTTGCTAAGTGCTCTGCTTCACTGCTCAGAACCAGAACCCTGCCAAAGTTGCCTTATCCCATTCGATCGCCACTAAGCCGTTTATCTGCCTATGTCGCTTGATTTGAACCCGGCGGGTCTCAATTCTGAATTAGATCCCCAATTAAATCCTCTATCAGATTCCAAGCTCAGTTCCGAACAGCTTCAAACGCTGGCACTGAAACAGCAAATGCTTCAGCGATTGCGATCGGGTCTGCGATCGGGTCAGCAGCGGATGGCGGATTGGAAAAGCGGGTCATTGGCAGTTTCAGCGGTTCCGGGATCGGGAAAGTCTACGGGGATGGCGATCGCAGCGGCGATTTTGCTGGCAGAGCGATATTTAAGGTTGAGCAGCACTGCACCGCTTCAGGCAGGAATTCTACCGACCGAACCGTTACCAAATGGGCAGCCCTTTCCCACCGGACAACTGCTGCTGGTGACGTTTACGCGATCGGCGGTGGCGAATTTGAAGGGTAAGATTCGGCAGTATTTGCGCGAACTGTCTTTGCCGTCGCAGGGGTTTCAGGTTTATACGCTGCACGGATTGGCATTGAATATTGCATCGCGGCATCCTGATTTATCGGGCATCCATCTAGAACGGCTGATGCTGATTTCGCCGAATCAGAGCAATCGTTTGATTCGGATTTGTGTGGATCAGTGGATTGGTGCAAATCCTCAGTTTTATCAGCGGCTTCTGGAAGGCAGACAGTTTGACGGCGAAGAAACCGAGCGGCTGCGGCGGCAGTCTGTGCTGCGAACTGAAGTTTTGCCAGAATTGGCGTTTACGGTGATTCATGAAGCCAAAAGCTCTGGCCTGATGCCTCAGGATTTGCTGAAGCTAAGTCAGCAGGGACGATCGATCGGGGAAGTTGACGACTACAATGTGCTGGAAATTGCAGCAGGCTTATACGATCGCTATCAAGATCTGCTGCGGCTACGCGGATTTATTGACTACGACGATATGATTCTGGCAGCACTGCGGGTTTTAGAGAATGAAAGTGCCTGTCGGTTCTGGCGATCGCAAATCTATGCGGTGTTTGAGGACGAAGCGCAGGATTCTTCTCCTTTGCAAACGCGCCTGCTGGAGATTTTGGCGGCTGATGCGATCGATCCCCATGCGCCGCTTAATCTAGTGCGGGTGGGCGACCCCAATCAAGCAATCAACTCCACCTTTACGCCCGCTGATCCGCTCTTTTTCCGGGAGTTTTGCGAACGCTGTGGCGCAGAAGGAACGCTGGCAGAAATGGATCAAGCCGGACGCAGTAGTCCGATCATCCTTCGCGCGGCAAACTTTATGCTCGACTGGACGAATCAACGCTACAAAGTTGAGCAGTCCCGCGAACCGAGCCTTCCCTTTCGTCCGCAAAAGATTCAGCCTGTGCCGCCAGATGATCCGCAGCCTGATGCCAATCCTGCCCCGGAAGGGAACGGTCTCGAAATTCGCTTTCCGGCGGACACCTACCACACGGTTGATTTGATCGCGCAGCGCGTCGGCGATTTGCTGACTCAGCATCCAGCGGCAAGAGCGGCAATTCTGGTACGGGAAAATCGACAGGGACGGTTTATTGCAGAACGCTTGCGCTATCCGCAGGAATTTGGCATTGACACCGACCTTCAGCAGCTTGGGATCACGATTTACGATGTGGGCGATCGCGATCGACAGTCTCATATTCCTGCTGAAATTCTGGCGTTGCTGCAATTTCTCGATCGTCCTCACTCGCCGGATTTCCTCAAAGCCGCGTTGCAGGTGTTTGTCGATCGTCAGGTGATTCCCACGCAGGATCTCAATTTGCTGGTGAGTTTGCCGGAACAGTTTCTTTATCCGGGACCGCTCGATTCCCCTCAGCCCGAACCTGTCCTGAAAGCTCGCCGCTACTGTACTGCGCTGCTGCGGGCCCGTCTGGAACTGCCACATTTTCAAATCATTCCGTTTCTGGCGATGACGCTGCAATACGAGCAGGCAGAACTCGCTACCGTCGATAAACTTGCAGAGCGACTGGCACAGCAAACCGCCGCCAATCCTTCGCTGTCTGCCGTGATCGAGGCATTGGGGGAAATTGTGCGATCGGAGCGGTTTGAGCCCGTGGAAACCGATGACCCGGAGGAACGCTACATTCGTGCCAAACAGGTGACCATTATCACAATGCACAAGGCAAAGGGTCTGGACTGGGATTTTGTGTTTATTCCGTTTCTGCATGAGCCGCTCATTCCCGGTAGTATGCGCGTGTTGCCCCAGTCGCAGTTTTTAGGAGATTTTGCCCTGCCTGAAATTGCCAGAGCGCAGATTCGCGCCAGCATCCACGGCGAATATCCTTTGCCGGAAACGATCGCTGCCTGGGAACGGGCAAAACAGCTCAAGGTGGCAGAAGAATTTCGCTTGCTTTATGTGGCAATGACCCGTGCTAAGCGACTGCTGTGGATGTCTGCCGCCCGCAAAGCTCCCTTTACCTGGAGCAAGCCGGATAATTTGCAGGATCAGGTTCCCTGTCCGGTGCTGCCTGCCCTTTGTCGGCAGTTTCCGCAAACGTAATTTCCAGCAATGTTTCCAGTAATATCTTCAGCAATACTTTCAGCAATGTTTCCAGTAATACTTTCAGCAATGTTTCCAGTAATACTTTCAACAATGTTTCTAACAGTAGTTTCAACTATATCTTCAACAATCGTTTCAGTCCTAAAGTCGCCAGTTTTCTCAGAGTAGAATGATCGATACCTTCTTTAGGAGTGCGAACCGTGAACCCGACCGATCGCGATTACACCCTGCTCATCGACAAAAGCGGCAGTATGTCTACACCCGATCAGCGCGGCGGAAGAACTCGCTGGGAAGAAGCTCAGGAATCGACGCTAGCACTTGCGCGCAAATGCGAACAGTTTGGCCCGGACGGCATCACGGTTTACCTATTTTCGGGGCGGTTTAAGCGATACGACGCTGTTACCTCCAGCAGGGTCTCGCAGGTTTTCTTAGAGAATGACCCGATGGGCACGACGAATCTGGCAGCAGTGCTGTATGATGCGCTGGAAAATTACTTTCAGCGAAAGTCTGCCGGACAAACAAAACCCGGAGGAGAAACAATTCTGGTGATTACTGATGGAGAACCAGACGATCGCAAAGCGGTGATGGAAGTAATCGTTAACGCAACGCGCAAAATGGATCGCGACGAGGAATTAGCCATTTCTTTTGTGCAGGTCGGTGATGATGTGCAGGCAACCCGCTTCCTGAAAGCACTGGATGACCAGTTGCAGGGAGTTGGCGCAAAGTTTGACATCTGCGATACCGTCACGATCGATGAAATGGAAGAGATGACGATCGCAGAAGTGCTGTTGAAGGCGATCGAAGATTAGGAAAAGACAGGGAACTCTCTTGTTTGTAGAGCAGCTTTATAGGGCAGCTTTGTAGAGCAGCTTCAGGGAGCGGCTTCGTGGAGCGGCTGGAACCCTAATCCCTCGAAAATTCCCCCTCTCCTCCAACCCCTTTTCTCACAGTCTTTTCCTTCAAGGGGTTTCTTGTGTAACGACTCCGACACACTGACCCTCAGGGAGGCAAAGTGAAATGTCTATACTGAGGACATTACTGAGGACGTTACTCAGGATATTACTCAGGACGTTACTTAAGGCGTTAAGGCGGCTTTGCCTACTAGCACGGGAAAGGGAATAAGGGTAAGGAAATAACCGTATGGACGACTTTTTTCGGGAACTAGAAGAGCTGGTCGATCAGGGATTTGAAGGATTGCTGGAGTTCGTTCGCGTGATCGAAGGCAGAGCCGAACCGGACGACGTGCGAAACGATCGCAACCCCGATGGCAGCAATGTGCAGGTTCAATCTCGCCCAGACACGCAGACAACCCGCCCCACCGCGCCGAGCCAAGTGCCGACTGAACGAACCCCTGTCCCCTTTAGCGACTGGTTTTCTCCGCCTACACAGTCACCGACCGTTTCGCTTTCGGGCATTGGCGGACTCTCTGAAGTGCTACGCGAACTGCGTGAACTGGTCGAACTGCCGCTCAAGCGTCCCGAACTCCTGTCCATGCTGGGCTTAGAACCGACCACAGGCGTACTGCTCGTCGGACCACCGGGCACGGGAAAAACCCTGACGGCTCGTGCCCTGGCAACCGAACTGGGAGTGAACTATATTGCGATCGTCGGTCCTGAAGTAATGGGCAAATACTACGGCGAAGCAGAACAACGACTGCGAAACATTTTCCAGAAAGCGGCTCGCTCTGCGCCCTGTATTGTGTTTATTGATGAAATTGATAGTCTTGCGCCCGATCGCGCCAGTGTTGAAGGCGAAGTCGAAAAACGGGTCGTGGCTCAGCTCTTGAGCCTGATGGATGGCTTTGGCAAAACCCCTGGTGTGATTGTGCTGGCAGCTACCAATCGTCCCGATCAGCTGGATATGGCATTGCGTCGTCCAGGACGATTCGATCGCGAAGTGCAGTTTCGAGTGCCCGATCGCCGGGGACGCATGGAAATTCTGCAAATTCTGACGAAGTCGATGCCGTTAGACGACACGGTCAACCTGGAAGAGATTGCTGATTTGTCGGTGGGCATGGTGGGCGCGGATTTGAAGGCACTCTGCCAGAAGTCGGCATATTTGGCACTGCGGCGACTTCTGCCAGAGTTTGATAGTCCTGTTCCTGCCTGGATGAAGGTGACCCAGGCTGATTTCATGCTGGCGATCAAGCAAATTAAGCCTGCGGTACTGCGATCGGTTGAAGTGGAAGCACCGAAGACAACCTGGGATGACATCGGCGGGCTAGAAACAATCAAACAAACCCTTCAGGAATCCGTTGAAGGGGCACTGCTTTATCCAGAGCTGTATCGCCATACAAAGGCAAAGGCTCCACGCGGCATTTTGCTCTGGGGTCCGCCGGGAACCGGAAAAACCCTGCTTGCTAAAGCGGTTGCGGCTCAGGCACGGGCAAACTTTATTGCGGTCAATGGTCCTGAACTCCTGAGCAAGTGGGTTGGTGCATCGGAACAGGCAGTGCGAGAGCTGTTTACGCGGGCGCGTCAGGCGGCTCCCTGCGTTGTGTTTGTCGATGAGATTGATACTCTGGCTCCGGCACGGGGCAGCTTTATCAGCGACTCCGGCGTGAGCGATCGCGTTGTGGGACAACTCCTCACTGAACTCGACGGCTTGCAGGATTGCCCAAATGTGCTGCTCGTTGGCGCAACGAACCGACCAGAGGCACTTGATCCGGCTTTACTGCGATCAGGACGACTCGATCTGCAAATTAAGGTCGATCTCCCCGATCAAAATAGTCGTCTCTCAATCTTGCAGGTGCATAACGGCGATCGCCCCCTTGCCGAAGAAGTGGAGTTAAACCACTGGGCAGCCCATACCGAAGGCTGGAATGGGGCAGATCTCGCGCTGCTGAGCAATCAGGCAGCTCTGGAAGCAGTCCGCCGCTATCGCAACGAGGGACAAACCGATCCCAGCAGTCTGCAAATTATCACCGCAGACTTTACCACTGCCCATCGGCGATTAGCAGATCAGAGAGGTGAGGGGGTTGCTTCGGGAAGTTTGTAGGGCGGAAAGTTTATTGTGAAAGCAAGGCAATAAAAAACCCGATCGCCTCAGATCGGGTAAAGCTTGATTTTGCAGACCGCCCTGATTCAAACAGGATGACCTGAATCAATTTCTAGCGGCTCATCGAATCATTTAGCGCATCCGTCGATTCGTCGATTAGTTCAGTTCCACTTTGACGACTTTGTTGCGCTCTTCCTGCTGTTTAGGCAGGGTCAGGTGAAGAATGCCGTCTTTGTATTCGGCTTGAACCTGCGTATTTTGAATTCGTGCAGGCAGCGGAATCACGCGCTGGAATGTTCCATAGTAGAACTCGCTGCGGCTCATTCCTTTATCTTCAGAGCGAGTCTCAGACTTGCGCTCACCTTTGATCGAAACTATATCCTCAGTAACTTCAACGTTGAGGTCTTTGGCATCCACACCCGGAACTTCAAGCTTGAGCTGAACTGCATCTTCGGTTTCGCTCAGTTCTGCCGCCGGCATTCTGCCAAATGTCTTCCAGTCGTCACCAACTGTGGGAGCGATCGTATCCGCAAAGAGGCGGTCGAACTGACGTTGAAGCGTGTCAATTTCCTGCCAGGGATTCCATCGAATGATTGCCATAGGGTTCTTCCTCTAATCAATTTTTCAATGGTTTAGTAATTGAACAAGCGTTTCACCTGTTCCTTAATTGTTATTCTAGGCAGTGTTTTCATTGAGGGCAGTACGGTCAAACCGATCAGGTTATTCGAGATTGCCGAACTCCTGCATTACTTTAGGCAAGAGTGGCTGAGAAACAGAGCTGGTCATGGTAGGAACTCGGTTCTAATCCATCTCTGTAATTTGCACAAAGCGTGATATTGGTGTATCCACACTCTCGCAGACACATCATAAATTCTTCGCGCCCAAACCAGTGCAGCGGAAGATGCTGTAATTCTGTATTGATCAGCTTTCCATGTTTCCATTTCTCGTATCGAATGAGCGTATGCTCAACTTGCGCTATCCAATCAATCCAGGATGATGTTTGCATGACAATGACTGCGCCATCTAAGCAAGTAATGGGCTCTCGCTGTTGCACAATGTTTTCTGTTTTGAAAGAGCCAACAGGTAATTCTAAATCGATAAAGATTTTTCCATTAGGTTCTAAATGCCTAGCAAATGCTTGTAATGCCGCGATCGCTGCTGTGCGATTTCCTAGCAGCATAAACGAACCAAAAGTCACAACAATCGCACTAAACTTACCCGGAAGATCCAGGTTTTCTATCGAACCCTGATAAAGCGCAGGCTTTAAACCTCTGGCTGCGCAATTTCGTTTGCAAGCGGTAAGCATATCGGCTGATGCGTCAATTCCCTCGACATTCAGCCCCGCCTCTAGTAGAGGAATGAGTAAGCGTCCTGTACCAACCATTCCCTCTAAAATTCTTCCGTCAATTTGGGAGAGATGCTGTATGAAATAAGGAACATCAACATATTCCCCAGTGACAGGTTTGGTAAGCTCATACACTTCTGTACAAAGGCTTCCATAGGTAGTTAGCGTCATCCTGCTATCATCCTGTCGCGATCGCCAGAGGGTTGATCCTTCACCGCTTCACTCGTCTCCTTCGTTCTCTTCGTTAACCTTCCACTGTCCAGCAGTTTCCGCAGCGCGGTATGGCGCAACCTCATAGGGCGAGGCTTCGCCGTTCTCCCTCTGGGGTAATCGAGTGGGGACTAGCTCTAGCTGTGTGGGTGGATTGGGCTGATAGGACGGGGCGGGCGCACGGCGACGGCGAGAAACGTTTTCTTCGGTGGTTTCTTCCGCGACAACTTCATAGAGAATTGCTCGCTTTTGATCCTGTCCTTTTCGCAAAATCCGTCCTAACCGCTGAATATACTCCCGCGCTGAACCCGTTCCCGATAGCAGAATTGCAACGCTCGCTTCAGGAACATCTACGCCTTCGTTCAGCACATGGGAAGCGACCAGCGTTTTATAGGTTCCTTCGCGGAAGTGCTGCAAAATCTCGTGGCGTTCTTTCACAGGCGTTTGGTGCGTAATTGCCGGGATCAGGAATGATTGTGAGATTCGGTAAACCGTCGCGTTGTCGTTCGTAAAAATCAGCGTTTGCTCAGGATAGTGTTGCGCCAGCAAATCGGCTAACACGCGCAGTTTGCCTTCGGTTCCTAGAGCGATCGATCGCGCTTCTCGGTGTGCCAGCATTGCCCGCCGTCCCGCCTGAGATTGGGCACTTACCTGCACAAATCGCTGCCAGCCATCCAGCGACCCCAACCGCACATTCATCCGCTGCAAAAAGCTGTTGCGCGTTTGAATCAGCGTATCGTAGCGGCTGCGCTCCTGCTCCGAAAGTTCCACCTTAATTTGCACAATCTCATGGTGTGCCAAAGCTTTTCCAGCAAGCTCTTCGGCTGTGCGGCGATACACTACCTTTCCCAGTAGCAGATCCAGATCCGCGTGTCTACCGTCTGATCGATCCGGAGTTGCCGTCAGTCCCAGCCGATAGGGAGCGATCGTAAATTCTGCAATCACTCGATTAAAGTCGCTCGGCAAATGGTGGCACTCATCGCAAATTAGCAGTTCGTAGCGGTTTCCCAGTGATTCGGCATGAATTGCAGCACTGTCATAAGTGGCAACGAGGATAGGCGATCGATCGCGGGAACCGCCCCCCAGCAATCCGACTTCTGCATCGGGAAACGCCGCTAGCAGATGGGCATACCACTGGTGCATCAAGTCCAGCGTTGGAACTGTGATCAGCGTACTGCAACCCGTTGCCTGCATCGCCATCTGCGCCAGATAGGTTTTTCCCGCCGCTGTGGGCAGCACGACCACTCCTCGCCGCTGAGCCGCAATCCAGGCAGAGAGGGCCTCTTGCTGATGCGGATAGGGCTGACGCTCGAGCTTCGCCGCCAGATTCACCGAAGCAAAATCAGGCACAGAATTATTAAAGGCAACCGCTTCAGCCTTGAGGCGATCGATCAGCTCAGAATACTGAATTGCCGGAATCCGAAACTTCTCAATGCGATCGTCCCAGGTGGCAAAGTCAACCCAGGCTTTTCCACGGGGTGGCGGATGTAAAATAAGCGTTCCGCGATCGAAGGTCAGGGTAGGAGTGCGACCCATAGGAAAGAAAGTTGCAGATGGTTATGAATTCTATAAAGCTAACAGTTTAGAAATTGGAATAACGTTCCGTGGCTCGGTAATCTTTACGGAAGAGATTAACCGGATAAATATTAGAGACAATTTAGTCTTTAGCAAAGTAGATAAATTGCCGCCAGAAATACAAAAATCTTGGCAAGGAATTCAAACGAACGAAACCGAGGCTCCTTCCCATTTTGCCGATGAACCCCGTTTCGTTAGCTGATTCAAGCTTGTTATTTTTCTAGGTGTAATCAGATTTCTTATTTTTCTTCTGAGATAATCGTGAGAAAGCGCAATGACGAGGGGTGCAAGAATGCAGCTTAAAAGTCGGGCAAGTGGTTTGAGCAGGGCTGTCCTGAGTGTTTCGATTCTGAGTTTATCGATCGCCGCATTCGTTAACCGCGCCGCCGCCCGTCCCGCAGAACTTTTTTCACCCTATCTAGAGCAAATTCGGCAAGCAATCCCGCCCCGTGCCGAAATGCGTTTACCGTCCCAAATTCTGCTCGGAGGTCTGGGTGAGCTAGATCCAAATACCTTAATTGTGAAAGTGTTGCCCACCACAACACCGCCTCGCCTCACAATTAGCCTGTTCACCTGCGAGCGGGGACAATTTCCCTGCTTGGTGGGGAGCTTTGCCGCCGAACTGGCTACCTCTGCTAATGCGCAGCGCGAACTCAGCCGACATCAGGCAATGGCAGCCCCGATTACGCTAATAGAAGGTGTGCGTGGATATTTAATGGAAGGAAGCAACCAAGCGCCGCCCTCAGATTTCTCTTCTTTAATGTGGCAGCAGGATGGGATGACTTACACCGTGAGTTTCCTCGCAGCAGAGCGGCAAAATATCCTTGATATGGCGCGTCAGATGGCAACCGCCCCGCCTCTCAAATCGCTTCAAATTCAGTAACATAAAAAAAGCTTATCATTTGAGCTAGCCTTCCTGGTTCACCCACGGCAGAACGGCAGCGAGTATTTTTACCTAAAATTTTTTAAGAGAGCCGATCGCCCCAAAAGCCTTTACCTGCGGTCGATCGCCGATTTTCTCTAGCTCTGATTTATCCTGCTGCCACATTTTTTACTATTTTTTAGTGATCCCTTGGGTGATAAGCTGAGGTTGGCGAATTTCAAACGTTCAGGCTGTTTTCAACCTTTTATTAAGCTGATCACACGATAGGCGCAAGCATGGTCACCACAGCAGAAAAAACCAACGTTGGTTACATTACACAAATTATTGGTCCCGTAGTCGATGTCCGGTTCCCGGCGGGACAAATGCCCCGGATCTACAACGCGCTGCGCGTGACGGGCAGAAACACCGCAGGCGCAGATGTTGCCGTTACCTGCGAGGTACAGCAGCTTCTGGGCGACAACCAGATTCGTGCAGTGGCAATGAGCACCACCGATGGCTTGGTGCGCGGTATGGAAGCGTACGATACGGGTGCGCCTATTAGTGTGCCCGTGGGTAAAGCCACCCTCGGTCGAATTTTTAACGTGCTGGGCGAACCGGTAGACAATAAAGGTCCGGTCAACGCAGAAGAAACTTCTCCGATTCACCGTGCAGCTCCCAAGCTGACCGACCTGGAAACCAAGCCCTCTGTGTTTGAAACAGGCATCAAAGTGATCGACCTGCTGACCCCCTACCGTCGGGGCGGCAAGATCGGTCTGTTTGGCGGTGCGGGCGTGGGCAAGACCGTCATTATGATGGAGCTGATCAACAACATTGCAACCCAGCACGGTGGTGTGTCTGTGTTTGCAGGGGTAGGTGAGCGGACTCGCGAAGGCAATGACCTTTACAACGAAATGATCGAGTCTGGGGTAATCGACAAAGAAAACCCTGAGAACTCGAAAATCGCGCTGGTCTACGGTCAGATGAACGAACCGCCGGGTGCTAGAATGCGCGTCGGTCTGTCGGGTCTGACGATGGCAGAATACTTCCGCGACGTGAACAAGCAGGACGTACTGCTATTCGTTGACAACATCTTCCGCTTCGTTCAGGCAGGTTCCGAAGTATCGGCTCTGCTCGGACGGATGCCTTCTGCGGTAGGATACCAGCCGACTCTGGGAACGGATGTGGGCGACCTGCAAGAGCGCATCACCTCCACCACCGAGGGTTCGATTACGTCGATTCAGGCAGTTTACGTGCCTGCGGACGACTTGACCGACCCCGCTCCGGCAACCACCTTTGCTCACCTCGACGGAACCACCGTACTCTCTCGTGGTCTGGCAGCAAAAGGAATCTACCCGGCAGTAGACCCGCTCGATTCCACCTCGACCATGCTCCAGCCCGGCATTGTAGGCGATGAGCACTACAACACGGCGCGATCGGTGCAGTCGACGCTTCAGCGTTACAAAGAGCTTCAGGACATCATCGCAATCCTGGGTCTGGATGAGCTGTCAGAAGACGATCGTTTGATTGTGGCCCGTGCCCGCAAGATCGAGCGATTCCTGTCGCAGCCGTTCTTCGTAGCAGAAGTATTTACCGGTGCGCCTGGTAAGTACGTCACCCTGGAAAAAACGATCAAGGGCTTCCAGATGATCCTCTCCGGTCAGTTGGATGATCTGCCAGAGCAGGCATTCTATCTGGTGGGCGACATTGATGAAGCGGTCGCCAAGGGTGAAAAGCTCAAGTCTGAAGGGAAGTAAGGGTGAAACGGTTCGGGCATTGGAACACTAGCTCTGATGCCTGAATCTGCCCGATTGAACGCTGAGGAAAACTATGCCACTAACAGTTCGTGTTGTCGCTCCAGATAAAACGGTTTGGGATTCAACGGCAGAAGAAGTGATTTTGCCCAGTACGACCGGACAGCTTGGAATTCTTCCTGGTCACGCTCCCTTGCTTTCTGCGCTTGATGTTGGCGTAATGCGGGTGCGGGCTGGCAAAGACTGGACTGCGATCGCACTCATGGGCGGATTTGCTGAAGTCGAATCGGATGAAGTCACGATTCTGGTGAATGCTGCAGAGCGGGGGGATGGGATCGATCGTGAGGCTGCCCGGACTGCTTACAGCGAAGCCGAGGCAAAGCTCAATCAGGTGCGCGGTAGCGGTTCCCGCCAGGAGCAATTCCAGGCAGAAAGAAACGTTCGTCGCGCTCGTGCCCGATACCAGGCAGCAGGCGGAATGGTTCAGGTTTAACTTATTCTCAAGTAATCTGAATAATCAATTAGGGCGTAGAGCAATCTGCGCTCTTTTTGTTTTACTAAGCTGCAACCGAATCCATGAAGAGTGATCCGCCGAAGCGGCTGCGCGAAGCGATCGCCCCCGATCGATTAGAGAATGTAGGTAGCCACCCTTCACGCCATCAGAGTTTTTCTTTGGTCGCAATACTACTGTTCGGGCGAGGCGATGCAGTTGCTCCAGCGGGCGATCGCGATCGATCAAAATCATCTACTGTGAGGCGATACAAGTATTTATGCTCGCTAAAAATCTAATTTCTTAGGAGCCCTCATCTCATTCTTTTAGTGAGAACAATACATGAAGCTTCTGTTTTGGTGCACCAAGTTGAGCTAGTTTGAGGTTGCGGGTAAGGCAGTATTTGGAGGGTTAGGATGGGGCTTTTTGTCTATGTTGTTGGAAAGCTGCACTGCCTCCGTTGTCATGCTCAATCTGAAGCTAGGATTCAAACAAAGCTATTCACCGTAGACCGACAGAACTCTGCAAGAGATTACTGTGTTGGTAGCTCGGCAGAGGTTGAACTTAGTCGGATGAATGACTATGCACCTCTTTACCCTTGGAGTAACAACGATGATTTAGTGGTTGTTATGGGCGACTGGGATTGTCAGCGTTGTTCACTCAATTGGCAGTTTGCAAAGGTGACCATTGGGATCAGCTACTCCCAAACGGGTCGTATATTAGGAAGCATTAAGTCCATTTCAGCCTTTGCACCTACACAGTTGCAAGATTTTGCTGGAGTACACCGGGTAGAGGGAGATTTTGTTCGACACGGTGAGTTTCTAAGTCACCAGAACTGGATAGATACAGTGATTGAGGTTCGCTGTGCGAGAATGCTGTTGGGATTTCATCGTTGGTGTCGTGAGGTGGCTAGCGTAGAATTTACGGGCTAACCCCTCGATGGAGCGGACAGCCCGGAATTCGTGGAGCAAGTTTAAGTTTATCTGTTGCCGCTCATCTCAATCGTTATGCAGACTTGTAGATCTGCGGTTGAAGTTGTTGAACTTTCTCACCCGATAAGCCTATGGCAAGCATTGAAGGCTTTGTCAGTTTTTTAGCTAAAGTTGAGCCAAGGAATATTTAATTTAGATTCTGGATGGAATAATCTAGCAAACTAGCCATGCCCGAAACTGACTCGATCGACTTCAACCAATGGATCAATCAAACTGTGCAGCAACTGCGCGATCGCCGCTGGCATGAGATTGATATTGAGCATTTGATCGACGAGGTTGAAGATTTGGGCAAGCGGGAACGGAGAGGAATAACGAGTCAACTTGTCCGTCTTTTGCTCCACCTACTCAAATGGCAGTATCAGCCGCAGAGACGATCGGATAGCTGGCTCGACTCAATTACTGATGCGCGGACTCAGATTAACTTGGCGATCGAAGATAGTCCCAGCCTGAAAAACTATGCAGCAGAGCAGCTTCAGGCAAGCTACGATCGGGCCCGACAACAGGCAGCGAAGCAAACAGGTCTGGCAATTTTCACCTTTCCCGAAGAATGTCCTTACACGATTGAGCGAGTTCTCAATGAGGATTGGTTGCCGGAAGATGAATTGTGACGGCTGCCGATTTAACCGCCTCAATTAACTAGTAACCGCCTATATTAAGATCTGACTTTCATTCAAGATCATCATGAGCATCGCGGCGGAACTTTGGGAAGCTAATCAGGATTTGGCGATCGGCTGTCTCAATAACGCTTTTGTGCAGGGAATTGGCAACGGCAGTTTACCGAGGTCAAACTTTGCCTATTACGTGGGACAGGATGCTTTTTTTCTAGAGGCGTTTGCCCGTGCCTACAGTATTGCGGCGGCAAAAGTGCCGGATTGGAAAGGATTTGGCGTGTTTCACGGTTTGGCAGCAGGCGTATTGCAGGAATTGCAGCTTCACCAGAGTTATGCGACGCAGTGGGGCGTGAATTTACAGGACGTGCAGCCGGGAACTGCGACTCGTCGATATACAGATTTTTTGCTGGCAACAGCCTGGAGCCAGGAAGTGGGAGTGACGATCGCCGCGATGCTGCCCTGCATGAAGCTCTATGCGTTTCTCGGACAAAAGCTAGCCGCGAATGGCATCCCTGATCACGCCTACGCTGACTGGGTTCGCATCTACAGTAGCAATGAGTTTGAGCCGCTTGCCGATCAGCTTGCTGCCCTTGCCGATCGCTACACGGTAGACTCTCCGCTTGCCCGATCGACCTATCGCTATGCGATGCAGTGTGAGCTGGACTTCTTTCAGGCAGCCTGGGAAGTGGCATGAATCGGGAAAAATCGATGCGTAGCAGCTTCCCTGGGCGTAATCATAACGAGTTTGGTAAGAAATCGCTAATTTTCTGTTGTATGCGTTACCATAACAAGTAAAGGTTACTCATCTGCACAATGGTAGATGAAGAACCAAATTAGCTCATTGAATGGGGTAAAAGAAACGCTCTTTGTTCCTTTTGAAGTGACCTTTTAGGGTGCATTGGTAGCTCTTTAAGCATTAAGATTGCTGGACAAAATCTCGCTTCAAGACGTAGTTCACAATTTTATCGTGCTGCACCTTTTGATGATTGATTGCTATCAAACTTCTCTCCCTTTGAGAAATTAATTCAGGAAATGCTTACTGCTTTTTAATTGGGCTAATTACACTTCAAATATCAGTAGTACTCCACGCAGAAACCGTAATTAACCTTTTCGAAAACTCTTTTTGAAAACTATAGTATTTAGGTTTAGCTCTTGAATTATTACTCAACGATACGGTTAGTAATCAAGGCATGATCTCTTTCAAACGGAACTTGCGAAAATGAATTAGTTTTTACAACTCAAATTTTGAAGTCGATGCGTAAATTGCCTTGCTCAAATCCTTCAGGCTTGCCATCATTCCCCAGTAAAACTTGACCATTATCCACGAAGATAAAAGCTCATTGAGGATCCCTATGTCGCACTCTGTTAACACAATTTCTAAGCAAGAATCTGTTATCAGTGCTGGTCGATCGGCTCAACAGATTAAGGCAGAAATAGAGGCAACATTTGGGTTCATTCCTCCATTTTTTGAGCCAGCAGAGCATGCTCCTCAGGTATTAGAAAACCTTTGGCAGCACACGCTCACTGCTTACGTTTATAATCCTTTACCTGCTCTGTTTAAGGAAAAGCTTTCTGCTTACCTTTCGCGATTTTGTGGCATTCCTTACTGCATGATTTGCCATAGCTGCACTCTGCGTCCGCTGGGGCTGGCAGCACAGCAAGTTTTAGCATTACTGGAGGCACCCCCACCCTCAACAGAGGAGCTAGAAGCTCACCTCAGAAGACTTTCAGCCCAAACTTATCCGCTGTTGGACTGGTCAACCTTAACTCCATTGATGGAAGAGAGCCTGCTACAGGCAGCAATTTTTATTGCCCTCGACAGCGAGCAGTCAGAACATTGTCGAAGTGCTTTACAGGATTTTCTAGGTGCTGCAAATTATAAGCATTTGGTTGCCTTTATTGCTTATGTCAAAACTTGTCATACCTGGATGGAGTTTCATCCGGAGGTGGCATACGAAGCAGACCAGCGCGTGCAGGACAACCTGAGCGCACTACTCGCAGATGAGCCGAATTTGGCTGACTTCTTTCGCAATTATCGAGAGCGGGTGAAGCAAGAGCGCCAGAGCCGGGCGGAACAGCTTGCCGAGCTTGCAAGGCAGCAATGGCGAGAAAAAATGCTGCGTCAGCAGGTTGAGCGTGAGCGGATGATGACGAAAATTGCTCAGCGCATTCGTCGATCGCTCAATCTAGAAGAGATTTTAAGAACTGCCGTATGTGAGGTTCAGCAGTTTCTGCAAGCGGATCGCGTGTTTATCTACCGCTTTGAACCTGATTGGAGCGGTGAAGTAACGGTCGAATCCGTTGTTCCAGAGTTTTTATCGATCGAGGGAACCAAAGTTACCGATTCTTTCTTTATCCAGCCCGGCAACCGCAAGCTATATCAGCAAGGGCGTATCCAGGCGATCGATGATGTTCGTGCTGCAAATCTCTCCCCATGCCATCTTGAGCTGCTGACTCGGCTCCAGGTGCGGGCAAATTTAGTTGTACCGATTGTGCAGGGCGAACAGCTTTGGGGCTTGCTCGTTGCAAATAGCTGTATCGATGCTCGCCAATGGCAGACGATCGAGCTTGATCTGCTCAAGCAACTCTCCACCCAGTTAGCGATCGCCATCCAGCAGTCTGAACTGCATCAACAGGTGCAGACCGAACTGATTGAACGTCAGCGATCGGAGGAGAAAATTCGTGAGCAGGCTGCTCTGCTGGACATTACAACCGATGCAGTTTGGGTATTAAATCTAAACAACCAAATCCTATTTTGGAATCAGGGAGCTGAACAGCTATACGGTTGGCAGAAAGCCGAGGCATTCACCATGAGTGCCAGACATCTTCTTGCTCCGAATAGTTCTCCTCAGCTTGAAGACATCCAAAAAGTAGTGTTTGAAACTGGAAAGTGGCAGGGAGAGCTGCGCCAACTGACCAAAGATGGCAAAGAGATTTTGGTCGAGAGCCGCTGGACTGCGGTGTTTGGAGAGAACCAGCTAAAATCTATCCTCGTCGTTAATACAGACATTACTCAAAAGAAACAGCTTGAAAAACAGCTCCTTCATGCCCAGCGATTAGAGAGCTTGGGAACGTTGGCAGGCGGCATTGCCCATGACCTGAACAACATTTTGACGCCGATTCTCGCGATCGCCCAACTGCTTCAGATGAAACTAACGGACGCGGATGCATCGACTCTTGAATTCCTGAAGATGCAGGAAACGAATACGAAACGCGGAGCCGCATTAATTAACCAAATTCTGGCGTTTGCGCGCGGGTCTGAGGGTCAACGCCAAGTACTTCAATTGCAGAATTTAATTTCAGAGGTGAAGCAGGTTACTGCCGGAACTTTTCCAAAGTCGATCGGAGTTCATACCCATATTGACCCTGATCTTCATCCGATTTCTGCTGATCCAACGCAATTGCACCAAGTGCTGATGAACCTTTGTGTCAATGCTCGTGATGCCATGCCCACAGGAGGTTCCTTAAGCATCTCTGCTGAAAATTTATTCATTGACGAAAGCTATGCCCATGTTCACTTAGATGCCAAAGTTGGTCCTTATGTGCTGATGTCTGTTGTCGATACGGGGATGGGTATCTCGCCTGAAGCGATTGATAAAATCTTTGATCCTTTTTTCACCACGAAAGAATTGGGAAAAGGAACAGGACTCGGACTATCAACGGTGAATAGCATTATCAGAAGTCATGGGGGATTTTTAAACGTTTACAGCGAAGTTGGACAAGGAACCCAATTCAAGGTTTACCTCCCCGCAATTCAGGGAGTGGAAGCCCAATCGGCAGCAGATCTGGAACAACCGCTTGGACATGGAGAACTCGTTCTGGTCGTCGATGATGAAGCCCTGATTCGAGAGGTGACAAAAACGTCCCTAGAAACCTCTGGCTACAAGGTTTTAACTGCCAGTGATGGCATTGATGCTGTTGCTGTCTTTGCGGAACACAAGGATAAGGTAGACATCGTCTTAATGGATATGATGATGCCGAATATGACGGGTTCAGCAGCAATGCAGATCCTCAGAAAAATGAACCCGCTGGTCAAAATTGTTGCGTTGAGTGGGCTACCTTCCAGTGAAAAAGTGAGGGAAGTGATGAATATGGGAGCGACTGAATTTCTCGCAAAACCCTACACAGCGCAGGAATTACTGAAAACAATGCATGTCGTTCTTCAAAAAAATCGATCGCCCGAAACTCCAGATCTAAATTGACTTGTGGCACATTGAGCAGCAGCATTTTTCCTTTATCGTGCGGCCAATGCTTAGACCGATCGTTTTTCTAAATAATCATTTTTCTAAATAATTGTGTTTGCGGGCTTTAGCGTCTAGTAGATGAAAGTGCCTGTAATGCACAATTATTTTTTTGCGGCAATGCTGCTAGCGGGTGCAGGTTAAGACAAACTCTCTGGCATGAAGAAGGTTAATGTCTTGCAGGACTGTTAACAATTTGCCGCACACCCTATAGAACTTGGACATCCTTAGTTTCAAGAATGCTCGGTGAACGAGTATTGATATTCGGATTTCAAAAGCTTTAAGATCGTGCAGGAATCGTAGTGGATAATGCCGGGAACTCTCTGAATCTTATTAAACAACGCTAACAGGTCTTCGTGGGTGCCAAAGCAGGCATCCATAATGATGTTGTAGTGTCCGGTGACGATCGCCACAAACTGCACTTCTGGCAGGGTAGATAGAAAATCTGCAACGGCATCAATGCGATCGCAGGCGACGTTGATTCGCATCGTGACAATATGAGGGACACCGAGCTTGCGGGGGTTAAGCTGGGCACGGATTTGCATTACGCTCGACTGAAGCAATCGCTGCACCCGATAGCGGACGGTGGATTCGGGCAGGGACAACTGCTTGGCAATATCGGTAAATGCCTTGCGTCCATCCTCCTTCAGCAGATTAATAATGTCTTGATCAACCTCATCCAGCGGCACAACTTCTAGCGGAAACGGGGTTTGAGTCATGAGTGCAATCCTACTTGCAATCCGGAATTAGCCAAAGTCGCAAAGTGATTCATAAATGCTTGCGATATCAACAATAAATCAAAGATGAATTAACTTTGTATCAATTAAAACGGTTTTCGGTTACGGTTGTCACTAAGTTGTTGAATGTGACTAAGTTGTTGAATGTCACTCAAATGTCACTCAATCGTAAAAGTGTAAAAGTGACATTTCTCCGAACAGTGGAGCGTTTGCCCCTGCCGTCTTCTTTCTAGAGGCATTCGCTTCGATCCCACCTTCAAAATCAGGAAAACTGCTGTGCCGCGCTACCAGCCTCTTAATGCCCTTGAATTTGCTCGCTTTATCGGGATTCGTACCTTTGCCCGTCTGCCCCACATTCAAACTCTGGATGCAGTGGATGTGGCGATCGTCGGGCTGCCGTTTGATACTGGAGTGACCTACAAGGTCGGAGCACGGTTTGGACCCGAAGCAGTTCGCAGCGCGTCGGCAATTTTACGTCCCTACAATCGGGAACTCAAGGTAGATGTGTTTGACACCCTATCCTGCATTGACTACGGCGATGCGCCTGTCGTGCCGGGTTACATTCACGATAGCTATGCGGCAATCGCAGACACCGTTCGGCCGATCGCTGAAGCAGGTGTGATTCCG
Source organism: Cyanobacteria bacterium FACHB-502 (assembly GCA_014695325.1). GTDB lineage: Bacteria > Cyanobacteriota > Cyanobacteriia > Elainellales > Elainellaceae > Leptolyngbya_A. The sequence goes on from JACJNZ010000058.1 coordinate 129,261, forward strand.
CTGGGCATTGGCGGCGATCACAGCATCACCTTAGCAGAACTGCGGGCACTGGCAGCCGTCCACGGACCCCTCTCGCTGGTGCATTTTGACGCCCACTGCGATTTGTGGGACAGCTACTTTGGGCATCGCTACACCCACGGAACTCCCTTTCGGCGCGCGGTGGAAGAAGGCTTGATTGTGCCTGAGCGATCGATTCAGATTGGAATGCGTGGACCCGTTTACGACGAAGACGATGTGCAGTTGTCGACGCAGTTGGGATTCCTGGCTCTGTCTACCACGGAGCTGCTGAGCTACACACCAGCGCAAATTGGGGCGATCGTGCGCGATCGAGTTGGTGATACGAAAGCGTTTCTTTCCTTTGATGTGGATTTCTTTGATCCGGCATTCGCTCCTGGCACAGGCACTCCTGAAGTTGGCGGACCCACTAGCTTTCAGGGACTTGCTTATCTGCGATCGTGCGTTGGCTTAAACTGGGTCGGGGCAGACGTGGTAGAAGTGCTTCCCGCTCAAGATCACGCCCAGATTACCGCTCAGCTTGCCGCTCAGGTCGGCTATGAGTTTCTATCGCTGGTTGCCCTGAATCGACTCAAGCAACAGACCGCCGATCGCCCAACCGTGCTGGCAGAGTTCTAAAAGAACACGATTTTCCGGCGTTGCTGAATCGGAGTATGATACGCCCCACTAGCCACCTAAAGTTGGGGGGAACCAGAATTCAAAGTCCCCCAGCATTGGGGGATTTAGGGGGCGATACAGAAGCTAAATTTGCACCCTTCATATCCCGATTCAGCAATACCAATTTTCCTTATCCCCTCATCTCGTCATCTTTCCATTTCCTGATCTCCCTACCCCCTTATTTATCCACGCACCCACCTACCCCTATGCCCTCTGTTTGCGAAAGCTGGTTCTCGACCCAAAAAATTTCCGATCGCCTTTATCTGATCACCGAGCCGCACTATTACTGGTTTAATCGAGCAAATTTGTGGCTGATTAAGGGACAAAAGCAGGACTTGCTGATTGATACGGGGCTGGGCGTTTCCAGTTTGCGGCAGTACATCGCGTCGCTGATCGATAAGCCGCTGCTGGCGATCGCCTCCCACATTCACTTTGATCACGCAGGCGGAATGCACGAATTCGATCGACGGGCAATCCATGCGGCGGAAGCCTCTGCGCTGCGAACTGGAGATGACTATGAGGCACTCTGTACGCCTAATCAGGGCTGGGTGCGGCAGGAAGATTTTCACTGTTTGCCTCATACCGGATTCACCGTGGAGCAATATACACTACACGGCACTGAGCCGACTGATATTCTAAACGAGGGAGACGTGCTGGATTTGGGCGATCGAGTGTTTGAGGTGCTGCATCTTCCAGGGCATTCTCCGGGTTGCATCGCCCTATACGACCCACAGGCAAAAGAGCTGTTTTCTGGCGATGTGGTCTACGATGGCGAACTGCTCGATCAGCTTCATTGCAGCCATGTGTCCACCTATCTCTCGACTTTTGAGCGGCTGAAAAAGCTGCCGATTGAAACGGTTTATCCGGGGCACTATACGGTCTTCAATCGAGAACGCTATCACCAAATTTTGGATGAATATCTGGCGGCAAAACGTCAGCCCGGATGTCCGTCTGAGGTGCGTCAAATCAGGATGCAGTCGGTTTAGTGCCATTTTCATCCGTCCTGCGCTTGTGTCTTTGAGGTCAATCAATGCAAAGAAGAAATTTCCTGAAGTGGATCAGCTTTTTTTCGGCAGGTGCGGCATTGCCCAATTTTCTGGCTGCCTGCAATGCTCAGCCTTCGGTAGGGACGGGTGCAGGTGAAAATGCGGCAAGCAAACCCCTAACTATTGGGGTGCAGCCCTGGGCGGGTTTTCTGGGACAATACATTGCGCTGGACAAAGATTTCTTCAGTGCCGAAGGGGTAACGGTCAATGAGGAATACTTTCAGGTGGCGACGGATACGAATACTGCGCTTGCTGCCGGAAAGGTTGATCTTGCCTGGGTCGGTGTGCCCGATTTGATGACGCTGGTGGCGCAGGCCCCCACACTGAAAATTCTGATGATTTCGGACTACTCGAATGGCGCAGACGGCATTCTGGGACGCAATATCAATCGTGCGGCAGATCTGCGCGGTAAGAAAGTCGCTCGTGAAGATGCGCCCTACGCCAAGATTTTTCTCGGTAGCTATCTGAAGCAGGCGGGACTCAGCGAAAAAGATGTGGAAGTGGTGTCGCTCTCGGCGAGTGATGCAGCGACGGCGTTTGCGGCTGGCAGGGTTGATGCAGCAACCACTTATGAACCGTGGCTAAGCAAGACAGTCGAGGAAGCGAACGGGCAAATTTTGTTCACCTCGAAAGACACTAACGTTATTCCAAATGGTTTGGCGGCAAGCGCAGAAACGATCGCCTCCCGTCGTGACGATATCTTGAAATACATGCGGGCGATTGACAAAGCACTTGCCTTTGCCAAAACCAACCCTGAAGAAGCCAATCAGATTTGCGCCAAAAAGCTGGGCATTACGGCTGCTGAGATTCCGCCGCAGTTATCGGGCATCCGCATCTTTGATGTGAAAGGCAACCAGGAAGGCCCAATGAATCTGTCCAGCCCCTATAGTTTGGTGAAAAGCCTGCAATCGGGAGAGCAGATTATTACTCAACTTGGCTTGATTTCCAAACCCATTGATGCCGCTTCTCTGGTGGATGATTCCCTGGTGAAGTCTCTCTAGTAGCTTGGCCCAGGGCAAAACTTAATGCAGTGATTTGATTCATTCGTACCTCACGATACGGAATCGATCGCTTCATTTCGATTACCACAGCATAAGATTTGAGGTGTCATCAACTCGCTTGCCCCTCTAACCCTTTGCCTATGAATCGTCCTCTTCGATCGCTGGGTGTGCCCCCCAATGCCTGGGCAGTCGATGCTCAAGTCGCCGATATCACTCGTCCGCCGATTCCCCCGCGCCCGATCGAGCTGCCCACCGATAGCAAAACCCTGCGCCTCGATCTCTCAAAAGCTGCGCTGATTGTGGTCGATATGCAAAACGACTTTTGCCATCCTGATGGCTGGTTAGCGCATATTGGTGTGGATGTGACTCCGGCTCGTGAGCCGATCGCCCCGCTGAAAACCCTGATCCCCGAACTGCGATCTGCGGCGGTGCCAATCGTCTGGCTTAACTGGGGCAACCGTCCCGATTTGCTCAACATCAGTGCAGGGCTGCGTCACGTCTATAATCCGACCGGAGAAGGCATCGGCTTAGGCGATGGACTTCCAAAAAACGGTGCGCCCGTGCTGCAAAAAGGAAGTTGGGCGGCGGCGGTCGTTGATGAGCTAATTCAGGAATCGGAAGACATCTCCGTCGATAAATACCGCATGAGCGGCTTCTGGGATACGCCTTTAGACAGTATTCTGCGAAACCTGGGCAGAACTACGTTATTCTTTAGCGGCGTGAATGCCGATCAATGTGTGCTGGCAACGTTGCTTGACGCGAATTTCCTGGGCTACGACTGCATCCTGCTGCGCGACTGCACTGCCACCACTTCGCCAGACTATTGCCTGAAAGCGACTTTTTACAATGTGAACCAGTGTTTTGGCTTTGTGGCTGATTCTGCGGCTTTACTGAGTGCCCTGTAAGTGCTGTTTGAGTGTGATATTTGCCCTTCCCCTGACCTGTGCTTTGCAGTTCCCCAACGGGTAATTACCTATGGACTCCTCCTGCATCATTCCGCTGATCAAAACGCCGAAGGACTATCAGGCTTTTCGCATCAGTCCCCAAGATACGAATCGACTGGCGATCGTCTTTGACCCCTCCAGCGCGAATATGTCGCTAACCTACTGTGTCGAAATCTTTGACGTGGGCGGAAAAACGCCACCCAATCGCCATCAGCTCGCAGTCGAAATGTTTTTTGTGCTCAAGGGCGAAGGCGCGGCAACCTGCGACGGCAAAACCGTTCCGATTCAGGCAGGCGATAGTCTCCTCGTTCCCCCCACCGGAACCCATGTAATTGAGAATACGGGAAGCGATCGGCTCTATGCTCTATGCATTATGGTTCCCAACGAAGACTTTGCTGAACTCATTCGGAGCGGCATCCCGGTCGAGCTAGACGATCAGGATATGGCGGTTTTGCGGCGAAGCGAAGCAGTTCCCCCGGTGGGGTAAGCAGAATGAGTTGGTGAAAGGGTAGTGATGCTGCTTAATTTACGGGCTGTGACAGTTGCCTAGAATGTAAAAGGAGAAGGAATAACACGAGTGGAGTTTGCTATGCCTGATCTTGCTACCTTTGGTCTCTTCCTGACAGCCGCTTTCATTCTCAGCATTACTCCAGGACCGGGTATTCTTTATACCCTGATGCGTAGCCTCAATGGGGGTAGATCTGAGGGAATTTTGTCTGCTCTCGGTCTATTTGTAGGCGGACTCGTTCATGTTGTTGCTGCTGCGATCGGTATTTCTAGCCTGCTGATGACTTCTGCTGTTGCATTCACAATTGTGAAGTATGTGGGAGCAGCTTATCTCATTTACTTAGGACTACGAACTCTTTTGAGTCACGATGCCTTATCAATCAATACTAATGCAGTAGTACAGCCAAAACGCCGCGAAAGTGCATTTTACCAGGGCGTAATGACCGAGGTTCTCAATCCTAAAACAGCATTGTTTTTTCTTGCGTTTATTCCTCAATTTATTCATGTTGCAAATGGAAACGTTTTAACTCAGTTTTTATTTTTAGGTCTAATTACAGATTTTTTGAATCTTACTGTTGATATTGTTGTTGCTACATTTGCAGGATCGATTGGGCAGAAATTGCGAACAAGCTATAGGTTCAGGCAAGGTCAGCGCATTACTTCAGGCTGCACCATGATTGGGCTTGGTGCGTATGTTGCTGTTGCTGAACAGAAGTAGCGTATTTCAAACAAAAAAGCTGTCGTTTCGCAGCATAGTGTTTCCATCGAGCGGCTGCAGGAATTCCCGATCTTATGTAAGCAGATGTTCTCCCTCAGGACGCTTTTAGAAAGCTTATTGAGTTAGGAATTTGAGAACGCAAGGTCACTAGCGGCAGATGAACCGGAATGTTAAGTAGAAAAACTCATGCTCTACTCAGTTCGTCATAAACAAACCCTGTCGATGCAAACTAGCAATCGGGTTAGACTCGATGCAGATGTGTATTACCCCGACAGCGATGAGTCGTTTCCGGTGCTGCTGATGCGTCAGCCCTATGGACGATCGATCGCCTCCACGGTGGTTTATGCTCATCCGTCCTGGTATGCGGCACAGGGCTACATTGTGGTGATTCAGGATGTGCGGGGGCGCGGTTCTTCAGAGGGCGAGTTTGATCTGTTCGCCAACGAAATTGAGGACGGTTACGAAACGGTGCAGTGGGCGGCGGGCTTACCCCAAAGTTCCGGACAGGTGGGGATGTATGGCTTCTCCTATCAGGGCATGACCCAGCTTTTTGCGGCGGCAAAGCGTCCACCTGTGCTAAAAACAATCTGTCCCAGCATGGCAGCCTCTGACCTATATGCAGACTGGGCCTATGAAGGCGGCGCGTTTTGCTATCAGCTCAACCTGGGCTGGGGGATTCAGCTTGCCTCAGAGACCGTGCGGCGACAGGGCAACGAGGAAGCTTTTCTAACGCTCTACAGCGCGGCACGCAATCCACCGATTTACAATCCGGTCTGTCCCCGATCGGGCATTTTGGAGCAGTTGGCGCCCGACTGTCACTATCACCCCTGGCTGCACGAATCGAACCCCGAAGCGGAATACTGGCAGAAACGATCGCCCTGTACCTACTTACACGAGGTCGATCTGCCGATGCTGCATATTGGCGGCTGGTTTGACACCCACCTGCGCGGCACGATCAAGCTTTATCAAACGATGATCGCGCAAACCGATTTGCCCCAGCACCTCATCATCGGACCGTGGGCACACCTCCCCTGGAGCCGCAAAGGGGGCGCAGTTGATTTTGGCGAAGCGGCACACAGCCCGATCGATCGCCTGCAAATTCGCTGGTTTGATCACTTCCTCAAAGGCATCGACACCGGGTTACTGGAAGAACCTCCGATTACCTGGTTTGAGCTGGGCAGCAATCAGTGGCGCAAGTTCGATCGCTTTCCCACCTCCAATCCCCAAACTTTCTACCTGCAAACCACCGGACTCGCCGCCATGTCTGAGCAGGAAGGCAAGCTGTCAATCGATTCCCCTAATTCTCTTCTACCCGATACGCTGATTCACGACCCCTGGCGACCTGTTCCTTCTCTAGGCGGACACGCCGCATTTCCCGCCGGCAGCTTCGATCGCAGTGCAATTGACGGACGATCGGATGTGCTGACCTACACGACTGATCCACTCACCGAAGATCTACACTTCGCCGGGGAAATCTTTGTCGAGATCTGCGCGACTGCCAACACCCCCAGTTTTGATCTTTGCGCCGTCCTCTCCGAAATCAAACCCAACGGCTCCGCTTTCAACCTGACTCAGGGCTATCTGCGAATTTCATCCCCCGCGACCTCCCATCGCATCGCCCTCCAGCCCGTCTGTGCCCGCATTGCCGGTGGAAACTCGCTGCGACTCAGCCTCAGTGCCGCCTGTTTTCCCGCCTATGTGATGAACCCTGGAACAGGCACTCTTCCACAAAACAGCCACTTGATCGAGGCACAGGTGATTACGATTACGCTGAAGAGTGATAGTGAGGGACGATCGCAACTCCTCTTGCCCGTAGGTACAGCTAAATCTTTGCCGGAGGCGTAATCCCAAGCTGCACCAGTCCTTCTTCTAGCTCCTTCAGAAACTCAAAATCTTCTGGCAGCAGTCCGCCCTGATGCGGTTGGGGATCGAGAAAGGCAAATGCCTGACGAAATTCCTGGGGAGTGGCGGCGATCGGTGCATCAAAATGACAGGGAATAATCTGCTGAAAATCCCATTGGGCAATTTGATCAACCCAGGCAAGGGTTTCCTGTGGAGCACGGTTGAGGATCAGCGTTTGCAAAATCGGCGCGACAAATAAGCGTCCTTCTCCCCGGAGTGCCTCAAACGATCGCTCCCAGTCTGCTTGCCAGGCGAAGGGGAACAGACCAAACAAGGCTTTGCGCGATCGATCCTCTGCCTGCTGTGCTTCACGCCATGCCCGACCTAAGGGAACCGTTTCCAGTGCGCTCGGACGAAAGTAGAAGGCAAACAGGCAAACGCGATGCCAGCCTTTTTGTCTTGTCGCTTCGCTGTCCGTCACGCGATCGAACCCGTTATCTCTGGCATGAAATAAAAGTGGATAGGGATCAAGCTGCACCATATCCGGCGGGTCGTTGGGAATCGACAATACCGAATCTGCGACCAAAAGCGTACCTGTTGCCCGATGGTGCAATGCCACTTCGCCAAACGATCGCTCTTTTAGCGGCACATGCAGCAGCGCATAGTCAAACTCATCGGTAAAGGGAACGTCTGCCGGATTTGCAGACAGAATGTGCGTTCGCCTGACGGGAAAGCCGAGCCAGCTCAGGGGCAAATTGACCGGAAAGCTCCACTGATTGGGCGCAACGTAAATCTGAGCATCGGGAAAGTAACGCGCAAACGGTCCCACAAATACCTTATGTTCCAAGCCAGAGACGGTCGGCAGAATGATGTATTTCACCGCGCCGTGCTGTGCCTCAAGCTCTCTCACCAAGCGAATACATTCCCTGGTCGGCGCAACCGGAGCATACACCAGCAATCCACCTGCCGCTAAACGCACGATCGTCATCCGAATAGGCACCGCGACGTAAATGATTCCCTGAATCTGGTCAAACGTCCAGACTGTGTCTTTCACAATTTCTTTGCGAAGGGTGCGCCGCCGCCGATAGGGATAAAGCGGCACGGTCCACCAAAACCGCCAGACCCAATCAGCCGGGTCAGCGGAAGACTCTAAAGGGAAATGATTTGATTGCTGCACGACTTGCGACATAACCTTTTACGCCTGCACCAACGAAACACTGCGATCGATAGAAGCGATCGATAACAGTGAGCTAACTCTGAATCTAGTTTAAATAGTTACGGGACAAGTCAAACGAGCCATACTCACAACCTGCCTCTTGACTCGTTGTTTGTAACATCCTCCTGTAGCAGTAGTCGTTCTACCTGTGGCTGATGTAAACCGGTTGTTGCCTTAATAAAACAAACGAAATAAGCCCTAAATAATCGTTCAGGTAACCCGTTTTCCTAGACTCATAAATTTGCGTTACTTTTAATCCGGGAGAAAACGTAATCCCGGAGAAGATGAAATGACGCTTACAAAACGCTGTATTGCTGAATTTATTGGCACTTTCTGGCTCGTGTTTGGCGGGTGCGGCAGTGCCGTTTTTGCTGCCACTTTTACGGGAGCTGACCTCGGCAATAATGTGCCGTTTCCGCTTGGAATTGGCTTTGCTGGGGTTTCCCTTGCCTTTGGTTTAACCATGCTGACGATGGCTTATGCGATCGGGCACATTTCGGGCTGTCACCTGAATCCAGCAGTTTCCTTTGGCTTGTGGGCAGGCAAGCGATTCCCCGGTTCTGAACTGCTGCCCTACATCGTGGCTCAAGTGCTGGGTGCAAGCGTTGCTGGAGGCTTGATTTACCTGATTGCTAGCGGTGCGCCAAACTTTGCGCTCACAGGTTCCAATCCGCTAGCGACGAATGGATTTGGTGAGCATTCTCCGGGTGGCTACAGTCTGCTGTCCTGTTTGCTGATTGAAGTGCTGCTGACCTTCATTTTCCTGATGGTGATTCTAGGCGTCACCGATGAGCGTGCGCCTCAAGGGTTTGCTCCGATCGCGATCGGTTTGTGCTTGACCTTGATTCACCTGATCAGCATCCCGGTGACGAATACTTCGGTGAACCCGGCACGCAGCACGGGCGTTGCTCTTTTTGCAGGTGCAGAGCTGTTCAGTCAGGTGTGGTTGTTCTGGCTGGCTCCGATCGTGGGTGCGATTCTGGCAGGGCGGGTGCATAATGCACTCTTTAGCACTCCTGGTCTGGAAGAAGCAAGCCGTCTGCGGGAACCGGTTTAATTTGGTTTAATTTCGAGTTGCTTTAGCTGTTCGCTGTTACTCGATTGCTCCTCATCTCCTCATTCTTCTGCACGGAGCTGCCCCAGGATGGGGATTTTTTTGTACTGTTCAGGACGAATGCTATCCCACACTAACCCGGCTGGGCGCGGGAAAGCAGCATGAGTTTCGATCGCTCCTTCGGGTGTCACAATCCAATTCACTGCCCAATCGTGGGGCTGCATGGGCAACCGATCGTTCTCAACAATTTGTAGCGAGTGAACCGTCGTGACGATCGGTGTACTGTCCTGAACCCGGTTAAATCGTTTCAGCATTGCGAGTTCCAGATCGGCAAACCCTGCTCCTTTTCCCGTGCGTCCCCCCGATCGCGTCACGGCAACACAGCCTACTACCACGAGATCGATCGGCTCCATTTCGTCAAAGCTGACATACTTTCCGCATTTCAAAGCATTTCGCGCGATCGCAGCCTCCGCCAGATCAACCCCACGAGCTTGCAGTGCCTCTGCGGTTAGCTCCACAAAACAGCGACGGTTCGTAAGACGTGGAACTGCCATATAAAGCCGCTTGCCTTCCTCCAGTGCCCGCTGCCTGACCGGGATATGGGGTGCATCGGGATTGCACTTGATTACCTTTGCCTGCTGCCAAGCAGATAAACCTGCAAGCTGTTCTGCTGCTTCGCTCGCCCCCATAAAATTCGGAATATGTCCAGTGGGGTCACGCCGACAGATGCCCTGCTGCTTTAGCCTTGCCCAAATTTCTGCCCGAAGCTGGTCTTTGTCAGGATGGTAGCCGCTCCAGCCCGTTTGTCCTTCAAATTGATTTTCTCCCGTAGCCATCAGATCTCCTGCACCCAAAACTAGCTTTTAATCCATTTTCCCAAGTTTCCAGGAAACGCCACTTTCAAAGTCGCTTGCTCAAAATTAAAAGAGATTTAGAGGGAATTTAGCCAGAGCTACCCCTACGATTAAAAAATCCAGCCCCCGCAGGAAACTGGATCACCTCTGAAATATGTGAAATAGCTTGATGATGAAACTGGCAAATTACTGGAGCATCAGCAAACTGACGATCGCCAGCACCGCACCCGCCAGATAAAACCGACCCACAACCTGGGTTTCCGTCCAGCCCGACAGCTCAAAGTGATGGTGCAGCGGAGACATTTTCAGTAGCCGCTTGCCAATTCCGTTTGCGTCTTTGGTTGCCTTGTAATAGCTTACTTGCGCAATCACTGAGAGCGTCTCTGCAAAAAAGACCCCGCTGAGCAGGAACAACCCAAACAGTGATTGCGTCAGGATTGCCACTGCTGCCAGGGCACCGCCCAGAGCCAGCGATCCTGTATCACCCATAAACACTCGTGCCGGATGGTGATTATGCACCAGGAAACCCAGACAACCGCCGCTCAAACAGACGCAGAAGGTTGCTAGCTCCGGCGAGTTAGGCGCAACCAGGGCTGCCAATCCTAGAAGGGCGATCGAGCCTGTTCCGCCTGCGAGTCCATCTAAGCCGTCCGTTAGATTAGTCGCGTTGCTTTCTGCCACCAGCACAAACCAGGCGAGCGGAAAGAACAGCAGTCCCAGTGGCAGCATGAAACCCAGGGGCAGTGTCAGAGTCGTGATCGTTGCAGGCTGGGTCAAGGCTGCCCACAAACAAAATAGCCCGCCAAAACCGACTTGCAGTGCCAGCTTCATCCGGGGAGAAATGCCTTTATTCGATTTCTTGCTGAGAATTTGCCAGTCGTCGTACCAGCCGATCGCCGCATAAGCCAGCGTCAGAGCTGAGACTGCCACCACATTTGGCTGAAATCCTGTCCAGACGAGAGCCAGCAGCACCGCAGCCGGAACAAAAAACAGACCGCCCATGGTCGGCGTACCCGCTTTCTTCAGATGCGCCTGCGGACCTTCCTGACGAATAATTTGCCCTGCTTTTAGGGCACGCAGCAAAGGAACAACCCAGTAGCCCAGCGCACCTGCTACCAGCATCGAAACCACCAGCGGCAGAATCAGGCTGTCCTTCGCTAAAAATGCTCGCTCCGCAACGCTATCTAGAATGAGCGCAGCTGCACCCAGCCCTGAACAAAGCGTTAAAAAGGTTCGATAGCCTCCAAGACCCAGTGGTCTATCTGGAATTAATTTCGCGTCCACAGTTTGAATCACTCCACACCACACACTACCGCAGCGTCTCGCCAATTTTCGGAAACAAAGTCAGGAGTTTTTACTCAAGCAATGTCCAATCCAGATTCACACCACACTCCCTGACGCTGCTTCGGAATTCAAGATACCTCGTATCTCTGCATTCTTTTACCGAAAACACACCTGAAAGACATAATTCCTCAGGAAAAAGATAGAAAACTTTATCTTTCTCCTGTGAAGACTATATGAAGGTTAGTCGTCGAGGTCAAGCACATCGTCATCGTCGTCATCTAGGTCAAAGGAATTGTCCTCACCTGCCATGAGCGCGTTGATTTCTTCTTCATCGTCGCGGTAATCGTAGTCAGACCCATCGCGAGACAGCAACCGACCTGAACTTTCCAGCCAGTCGAGAATCGAGGCATCTCGCTGGAGGGGAATCACCGGAGCGGGCTGATCGCGCGGAACTTCGTGCAATGCTGGATTACGCATACCAGAAACCACCAATTAAATTACTAAATAAACTGAACCATTTGCTCAGAAGCAGAGCTTAACGCAGTCGGACGCTTAAACGCGACGAGTAGAGACCCGGATGAGGTTCCACCAGATTTCACACTTCAGGTCACCCCTAAGAATGAAATCCGCCTGAAACTTACTTCGATCGCTATCCCGACTTACAGGATAGTGGTAGCTTAAATCTCACCGTGGGTCAATCAGAGAATCCACTATCGAAAGCATGATTTTTGCCCTGATTGGGGCAATACGACCGAACGACGCAAGCTCAAAAGTTCTCAGCGTTTCATTTCCTAGTGTAAGGTGCGGAGGAATCTGTATGTTTGGCAAAGCGACCCTCCTGGAAACGATCGCCGGAAAAAACCGCGGCATTCTGGCAACGGCAAACGATCAGCAGGCAATTTTGGCAGCGATCGCTCAGCTCGAAGACCGCAACCCCACCCCCGAACCGCTCCAGGCACTCGACCTGCTCGACGGCAACTGGCGACTGCTCTACACCACTAGCCAGGAGCTACTGCGAATCGACCTGATTCCTTTTTTCAAGCTGGGGCAGATCTATCAGTACATTCGCGCCAGTACTGCCCAGATCTACAACATCGCCGAAATCTACGGCCTGCCTTACCTAGAAGGCTTTGTCAGCGTTGCTGCCCGGTTTGAGCCGCAGTCGCAGCGTCGGGTGAAGGTCAACTTTGAGCGATCGATCCTGGGACTCCAACGCTTGGTTAACTATCAATCTCCCGAAGCTTTTATTCAGCAAGTCGAAGCAGGGCAAAAATTTCCGGCGATCGACTTTCAGATTAACCAGCAGGACCAAAAAGGCTGGCTCGAAATTACTTATCTGGATGAGGATTTGCGGATTGGGCGCGGAAATGAAGGTAATGTATTTGTACTGACCAAGGCGAAATAGAAGTCCTTGTAGTCACGACCCGCCGCATGCCTGAGTCTAAGCCAAATTCTCCTCTTCCAGACAGGAGCCAGCAATGGAGTCAGAAATCGAGCTAGAAGTACAGGAAAGAACTTATTTGCGCCTATCGCAAGGACAGCTTCAGACGCTCTCAACCTGCCCGCGCAAATTTCAGCATCTCTATCTCGATCAGCTTGGCTTTCCGCCTACCCCTGAAGAGCAGGAGCGACTGACCTGGGGAAATCAGTTTCACCTGCTAATGCAGCAGGATCAAATGGGGCTGACCTTAAAGCCTTTGCCTCAAGCAACCCCTAAAATAAGCGAACAGGCAATGCAGCGATCGATCGAAGCATTCCGGCAGGCTGCCCCTGAGCTATTTGATCATCGTCCAGAAATCCTGCGCCTGAGCGAACATCGCCGCACCCTCCAGCTTTCCGATTACCTGCTGACCGTCATTTACGATCTGCTAATTCTGGAAGACGATCGCGCTCAAATCCTCGACTGGAAAACCTATCCGCGCCCGCAAAATGCCCGTTGTCTGGAGCAGCACTGGCAGACCCGCCTCTATCTATTTGTGCTGGCAGAAACTAGCCACTATCCCCCCGATCGGCTTTCGATGACCTATTGGTACGTGCAGGCAGGCGACTTTGAAACGCCTCAACCCCAGTCACTGAATTACGCTTACTCGATCGCCCAACATCGCCGCACTCAGAAAGACTTACTTCACTGGCTTGATCATTTGGCTCAATGGCTGGCGGCATACGATCGAGGGGAACTGCTGCCCCAAATCGAAGCGAAAAACCCCTGTCAAACCTGCGCCTTTGCCTTACGCTGCCAGCGAGAATCAGACCGCGCTTCAACTCATCCTTTCCCAACCGTAGCTGAGATCGAGGAAGTTAGCCTGCACGGTGACGGATAGCCCGTTGTCGATTTGAGACGACTTTCAGGAGGATGTGCGCAAGGGAACAGATGAGAGTTGAGAGTTCCTGGGAGATCCTTCCTAGCCTTCCTTAAAAAGGGGAAAGCGAACCGATGCGGGTGTTCTTTTATAACCGATAAGCTACAACAAACCGATCGCCCTTTGGAATTGCTTCCTCAAAGACGATCGGCTATTTGCTGTGCTGATTTTATTGAAAGGAAATGCCTATGCTTCCCGACCCAGGAAGGTACGTACCTGCTTCAGGGCAGCCGCACCGATATTAAAGGCAGCCCAGCTACCTGCAATCAGCACCGGAGCCAGAACAACTACTACACGCCAATCCATATCGAAAGTCCTCCCTAAAGATTTATCAAAAATCTCTCATGATGAGATCTATTTTGCGGTCAATCGGCTTAATTTTCCAGACCTAACTTAACAAAATCCTAAATCTGTTCCTCGACCTGCGTGAACCAGTGCCAGTTTCTCATATTTGCGGGCGTGTTCAATCAAGTCTTTTGCTTCGGTTTCGGACACTTCGCGCAGCACTTTTCCCGGTATGCCCACAACCAGCGATCGCGGTGGAACATCTTTGGTTACCACCGATCCAGCACCGATAATGCTGCCTGCCCCCACGCGTACCCGATCCAGCACGATCGCTCCAATGCCAATCAAACAGCCGCGCTCAATGTAGGCACTGTGAACCACAGCTCGATGTCCGATCGTGACAAACTCCTCCAGAACGGTCGGTTCACCCGGATCACCGTGTAAGATTGCGCCGTCTTGAATGTTGGTCGATCGCCCGATCGAAATTTGCTCTACGTCTCCTCGCACGACTGCCCCATACCAAATACTGACTCCAGGATGAAGTTCAACGCGACCCATTACGGTAGCATTAGGAGCAATAAAGGCGGCTTGAGACAGGTCAGGGATATCCCAGATTGATGGACTTCCCTGAAAATCATCAGAATTGCTCACTCGTCCCCCCTCTCAACAAACCTCTGAGAATACAGGGAGTATAATAGAGCCACTAGAATCGGCTCAAACTGCCCGTCCTAGTCGCATACCCCAAATGATGAATACAGCTTTACAATATCCAATTTTCGGTCCCGAAATTCAGTGTCCCCACTGTCGGCAAACGATTCCGGCACTTACGCTGACGGATACTTATCTCTGTCAGCGACATGGCGCGTTTGAAGCCAATCCCAAAACGAACGAGCTGGTTCATCTCCAGTCTGGACGGCACTGGCGGCAGTGGAACAACGAATGGTATCGCCAGCATACCCACCCTGACGGCATTCGCTTTGAAATTCATGAGGCACTCGATCGCCTCTACACGCAGGGCTATCGCGCCACTCGCGTTATTATTGCCCGTCGCTATAAAGATTTAATTAGCACTTACTTGGAGCGCAGCACCCCTTGGCGTGGTCAGCCGGATGCGCCCCGTCCGCGTCTCTATGGGTTGCCCGTCGAATTCAGTCCCGATCCGGCAGAAGAACCCTGTTGGGACGTGATTAACTTCGACCTGGAAAAGGAACCCGGCGCGCCTGTCCGTTATCCCTACTTCCGTCTGTTTGAGTAGGATTCTACGAATCTTGCCCTATGCACCATGCCTCGATTCGCACGGCAAATATCTATCGGGCGATCGCCTTCTACGAGCAGCTTGGCTTTGAGGTCTGTGAACGGTTCACAGCAGGAATCACGCTTGCCTGCTGGATGCAGGGTTTAGGCGGTCGAATCGAGCTGCTGCAAGTTCCCCAACCTCGTCCGGCGGCGGATGCGTTTGGCGACGAGCATTACACAGGCTACTATCACCTGTCGTTTGACCTGACTGGGTTGACCGATGACCTCCCGGTCTGGCTCGACCACTTGAAAGGCCAGTTTGACAAAGCAGTGTGTGATTCCGATCAGCTTCAGCCGCTCCAGGTTTTGCTAGAACCGACCCAGCAAATAATTGGCGATCGGGTGTACGAAGTTGCCTTTATTGCGGATTCGGATGGTTTGCCTTTGGAGTTTCTCAGGATGATGTCTCAGCGCACAGGAGTATAGCAAATTTTGCTCCAATGTTTAAAATTGTATTTAGCAGTGCTCCACTCAACCTTTGAGTTGGGCTAGTTTATAGTCATCCGCCAATTGATCTGTTTGCCCATTAACTTTCTCACTTTTTTTATGGAATCTGGTAGTCAAGCAAGTGAACCTCCGGGACGAGCGGCTTTGCGAGTTGCAGATGTTGCTGGTACGCTCATCGCGCTCCTGACCCTTCTCACCCCGATTGTGACCATTGCTTATTTCTCCTCCGTCAATGCTCAGAGCTTACAATCGCCACCCATGACGGTAGAGAGCAAATAGGGTTCACCAGAGTTTATGCTTTGCGTTAGCGACAGCTTGCATTCGCCTGCTCGGACAGGCAGTGAAGCGGCTGGGCAAATCGCTCGTGTAAATCTCCTAGAGATCCCCTAGGGGAGATCCTGATGATTGCGGAATCCCCTTCTCCCCTACAATGCTATCGAGGGACTTTTGCGCTTTCCCGGAGCTCAATACGAACTGCCGGAAAAGTGGAATGTCTCTGTACCCGTCGATTTGGAGATACGCTGTGGATTTATCGCGCATTCCCCCTCAGCCCAAGCCTGGACTGCTCAACATTTTGATCGAAATTCCGGGTGGCAGCAAGAACAAGTACGAATTTGACAAAGATCTGAATGCCTTCGCGCTCGATCGCGTCCTCTATGCCTCGGTACAGTACCCCTTTGACTATGGCTTTGTGCCCAATACTCTGGCAGACGATGGCGACCCGCTCGACGGTATGGTGATGATGGATCAGCCAACTTTTCCGGGCTGTATTATTGCGGCGCGTCCGATCGGAATGCTGGAAATGATTGACGGTGGCGATCGCGATGAGAAGATCCTCTGCGTGCCCGATAAAGACCCCCGCTATGCTGGAATCAAATCGCTCAAAGATGTTGCACCCCATCGGCTAGACGAGGTTGCTGAATTCTTTAGAACCTACAAAAATTTGGAGAAGAAAGTGACAGAAATCCTGGGCTGGAAAGACGTTGACCAGGTGATGCCGCTCGTCGAGCAGTGTATTCAGGCAGCAAAGTAGGCTTGAATTGGGTAGACCTTTAAGCAGGTAGACATTGATTAACCGTGGAATGTGCTGGCGTAGAATTGGGTCTAGATCGTCGCAGCGCACCACGCACCGGATTGATGCTCGGTCGTCCTTCTAACTGTTGGGCGGCTGAGCTGTTTTTGATCTAGATAAGCCAATTTTCAAACTGTACTAATCATTCGATTTACGGCGCGATTTCAGCGGATTATTTTTTTCCAGGGTGTTTTAGCAAGCAATTGAAGTATCAGAGGCGATCGAGGGCATACTCTGGAGGAGGTAGCCTACAGGCTGCCCTACTACCGCTCTTGCCTCTGGATTTTTGTCTTAAAAATCTAGAATTGAATGACTCGCCCACGAAATTACTGAACCCTCACCTGCAATGTCAGTCGTTGATCCGTCTGATCGTCGCACGTTACAGCCGCTCGATAGCAAACAGCCCAGTAGTGCCGAAGCGTTAACGGTACGGTTTTGGGGTGTGCGAGGCGAAGTGCCTACACCAGGAAATGACATGGTCGGCTATGGCGGCAACACTGCCTGTGTAGAGCTAAGAGTAGGTCAAGAGCGGCTGATTTTTGATGGAGGTACGGGGCTGCGCGTTTTAGGCAAACAAATTCTTCAGGAGATGCCAGTTCGGGCGCATCTCTTTTTTACGCACACCCACTGGGATAGGATTCAGGGGTTTCCTTTTTTTCAGCCCGCCTATCTGGAAGGCAACGGCTTTGAGATATACGGAGCAGTCGCGCAGAATGGGGCATCGATCAAGCAACGGCTTTCTGATCAGATGCTTCGTCCTAATTTTTCGATTCCGCTGCAAATGATGCGATCGGAACTGCGGTTTCACGACATCTCGCCCGGTCAAGTCATCTCGATCGACAAAGAAATTCAGGTCGAGTCCCTATTTATCAACCGCTCGACGGGTGGCTTAGGCTATCGCGTGACCTGGAGAGGGCGTACCGTGGTCTACGCAACCGATATTGAACCCGACTGCGAGCATATTGAGCAGAGCTTACAATACCTGGCACAGGAAGCCGATTTGCTGATTTTTGATGTAGCAGGCTCAGACTATACTACCTTGCCTCAGCAGACCCCAGAAAACCGTTTTGCCGATCGGCTCGACGAGCAGCAGATCAAGCTCTGGACAGCAGGAATTCAGGTTGCGATCGCAGTACAGGTCAAACAAGTTGTTCTGTTTCACTATGATCCTGGACATGATGACTCTGTCCTGGCTCAAATCGAGGCATCGATTCAGGCTCAATTTCCTGATGTGCAGCTTGCCCGAGAAGGCATGGTGCTAATCATTGGGAGTTGACCCTGGGTTGACCAGAGGTTGACCGCTCAATGCAGTCTCTTCTGGCAACCCGTCTACGCTTGGAGCGGAGCAAGAATTTTCAGCGCGATCTGGAAGACAAGGATCAGCAGCGGAAAGGCAATTCCTAATAGTCCTAGCCAGCTTAATACTTGAGATGTAAGCTTCAGCCTTCGCTTTCGCTTTCGGGGAGTGCCAGGGGTGGTCGGGGTTAGGGCAATCTGAGTACTACTTGCCATCAAACAGGCACCGCCAAGCCCAAGCAAAATACTCAGCACAAATAATTTCTGAGGCTGAATTGCTACTGGGGTAACTGAAATTGCAGACACGATCGCAAAGCAAACGATTTGGAGAATCAACCAGATTCCCAGGCAAATCACGAAATCGTGCTGAACGGGATTTCGCGGGAGAAATCGCCTCTGACGTGAGAGAAATTGCTTCATAAAAGGTTAAAAGAGCAGATGAATTAACCCTGCTGGCTTCCGTTGATTAATTTAGTCTGTTCCTGCCCACTAAGTAAACTTTAATTGCCGTTTTGTCCTGCTCTCCGATAGACTCTGTTAGCCTGCATAAATAAGCCTTATGTCTTTAATACCTTATGTCTTTAATAGAGGCTAAGCGATTTTTGCGAACTCGTGACGCTTCCTGCGTTCAGTCCATAAGTTTTAATTAGCAAATCTGCTGTCTCTATGACTGTCGGTGTCCCCTGCCCCTATTGCAAGAAATTTTTCATTGTCCTTATGCGGCACTACTGCTATAGCTGGATCGAAAACTGGTGCAAGGAAAACGGTTGGACTGACCTATTTGTGGTGGATCGGAACGAATATTGGGCGTTCCCGCCTTTTGGGGTGATGCCGCTGCCGATCCCAAGTCAAACGCTTCGCACTCTAAAACAGCAGCATGGGTTTAGCCCGGATGAGCGACGCTGGTGCTCGATCGCCGTTGGAGCTACACTACTTGCATCGATCGCGAGCTATTGGTTGCAATGCCCGATGCCGCTTGTAGGTGCTTTTGCGCTGGGGGCGGTCACCGTGGCCCAGCTTGAGGAAGATTAAAATTCAGAGAAAGAATTCAAACGTTGTATGTCGTATTCCTCAGTGTCCCAGTATCGCGATCGTGCGGTAGCCTGGGACATTTACTTTTTTGTGTTTTTGTGACAGGTTTCGTGTGAAACAGGCGGTACGTTCCAGGAAACAGGTTTCAGGAAGCAGGACTGAGGGGCAAATCGGCGGTCTTGTCAAATTCACCTGCTCGGTCTGAAGCAGGCAGCCGATCCAGGTAAACCGCAGCAATATCTTGAGGTAACGCCGCTTCCAGAATTTGATGGCTTTCCTCAATCTGTCGCCGCACTTCAGCCGGAGCAATAATTTGTCCTTCTGCTTGCAGGTAGGCGGCAATCCGAGTTTCGCTCCAGTGAAAAGTCTGCGACAGCAGCAGCATGAGTCGCTGGGCGGGCTGAAGCTGTTCTAATGCCTGCTCCACAAAGCACCAAAGCGGGGGCGAGGCTTCCCGCAGGGAATATTGGATCGACTCTACAGGCGGCAGCTCAACACGATTAATGCAAATTGCCGTAACCTGAATTAGCCAGCTTTGCAGCGTCGGGTTTTCGGCTTCGGGGGAGTTTTGGAAGTGCAAGTTCAAACCACCCAGTTCGTAATAAAGATGTCGCCAGGTAATGGCAAACAGATAATCTGCTTGGGCAGGCGATCGAACCGAGTGATGGATCAGAGAATAGACGATCGGGCTGTAGCGGCAAAAGATTGCCAAAAAATATTTCCCGGCGTCGGGGTGTCGCTGAAACAAAACCAGCAGTTCTTGATCGCTGTGGTGCTCCAGGGAAGTGACGATCGCGTGATTGCATTCAGGAAACTTTGGAATCTGCACAGTTCTTTACCCCACTCTTTACCCCATACAGGCAGGTGACAGCATTTTTTGCACCTTCAGGTTTTTTGCACTTGGTTTTTTGCACTTTTAGAAAAATTGCGGCAGCATCCTGCCAGCACATCATAACCAAGTCCGGCAAAATTTAGCGACAATCATGGCGTAAATAATTGATTCTGTCTAGGTGGGTCGGGGGACAACGCACAAAACGTATTAAGGCAAGCTTATCCTAGCCATAGGTATTCTTCTCGATCGCGCTTCAATTTCCATATCCTCACAGCGATATACTGAAGCTGTAGGTTTTGCGAAAAATCTTCATGAAGTTGGCGATGTTTCCCTTTGGAACAGTGGAGGCTGCTGCATCACGGGTTGTCGTATCGAGAGAAGCCCGGTCTAGCCGACTAAATTAGCTGTAGTTGCCCTATTCGTAGCAATTAGCGAAGCCCATGAGTTCAGGAATTGATTTGCAAGCAAGTTTTATCCAGCTAACCACGGATTTCGGTTTGTCTCCCAGTATTGCCAAGCTGCTGTGGATTCCCCTGCCGTCGATCCTGCTGTTAGTTGGTGCCACATTTGGCGTCCTTGTCACCACCTGGCTAGAACGAAAAATTTCCGCCGCCGCCCAACAGCGAATTGGTCCTGAGTTTGCGGGTCCGTTTGGAATGTTGATTCCAGTCGCAGACGGTCTGAAACTGCTGGTGAAAGAAGACATCATCCCCTCCAGGTCTGACTCGATTCTCTTCACGCTTGGACCTGTGCTGGTGGTGGTTCCCGTCTTCCTCTCCTTTTTGATCGTGCCCTTCGGACAAAACCTGCAAATCACCGATTTGGGAATTGGCATTTTTCTCTGGATATCGCTGTCGAGCATTGCGCCGATCGGTCTACTGATGGCAGGCTACGCCTCCAATAACAAATACTCACTGTTGGGTGGGCTGCGGGCGGCCGCGCAATCAATTAGCTATGAACTGCCTCTGGCGCTGTCGGTGCTGGCAGTGGTGCTGATGTCGAATTCGCTTAGCACAATCGACATTGTGCAGCAGCAGGCGGGCTACGGGATTCTCGGCTGGAACGTCTGGCGGCAGCCGCTTGGCTTCATTATCTTCTGGATTGCAGCACTGGCAGAGTGTGAGCGATTGCCCTTTGACCTGCCCGAAGCCGAAGAAGAACTGGTTGCCGGATATCAGACCGAGTATGCAGGCATGAAGTTTGGGCTGTTTTACCTGGGGTCTTACGTCAACTTAGTGCTATCGGCTCTGCTGTTTGCGGTGCTGTATCTAGGCGGCTGGGAGTTCATTATCCCGGTTGGGGTGTTAGCAAACTGGATCGGCGTCAGCGAAACGACTCCTTGGCTGCAAGTTCTGACTGGGACGCTGGGCATTGTGATGACCGTTTTCAAGGCGTATCTGCTGATCTTCCTGGCAATTTTGCTGCGCTGGACAGTTCCCCGTGTGCGAATTGACCAACTCCTTGACCTGGGCTGGAAGTTTCTGCTGCCTGTTTCGCTAGTGAACCTGCTGCTTACGGCTGGGCTAAAGCTGGCGTTCCCAATGGCGTTTGGTGGCTAAGCTGGATTGGGGGTTAAGTCTTGCGGGTTCAAGTTCTACCCTGTTTTGATAAACTTCATCCCGATCGCCCCAATTCCCTACCATTGCAATCCCTGAAATTCAGAAATTCAACCTTTATCCAAAACTATGCTGAAGTTTCTTAAGCAAGTTGGCGACTATACAAAAGAAGCGATTCAGGCTGCGAAATATATCGGTCAGGGCTTATCCGTTACCTTTGACCACATGCAGCGTCGCCCAATCACGGTTCAGTATCCCTACGAAAAACTGATTCCCTCAGAGCGTTTTCGGGGACGGATTCACTTTGAGTTTGATAAGTGTATTTCCTGCGAAGTTTGCGTTCGCGTGTGCCCGATCAACCTGCCCGTGGTGGATTGGGAGTTTAACAAGGAAACCAAGAAGAAGAAGCTCAATCACTACAGCATTGACTTCGGAGTTTGCATTTTCTGTGGCAACTGTGTTGAATACTGCCCAACGAACTGCCTCTCAATGACCGAAGAGTACGAGCTGTGTACTTACGATCGCCACGAACTCAACTTCGACAACGTGGCAATGGGACGACTGCCTGCTAACGTGACCCAGAACCCAATGGTGACGCCGCTGCGAGAGCTGGTTTATCTGCCCCAGGGCGTGATGGATCCCCACGGTCTGCCCGATGGCTCAAATCGAGCCGGAAAACTGCCTGCGGAAATTCTGGAAGAGGCGGAAGCTAAGTAATCAATCAAGTAACCAATACAGTTAGTGGGCGGCAGTTTCGCGCCAATGAGTGGTGATTGCTTCCCCGCTACTATCTTCGATCGAGCTACTGTGACTATGGGAGGTTCATAACGTGACGCTTGCAGATGGAGTTCAACTTGTTTCCTTTGGAATTCTGGCGTTCCTGATGATCGGGGCTGCCTTGGGGGTCGTGCTGCTGCAAAACATCGTATACTCGGCTTTTCTGCTGGGTCTGGTGTTTATCAGCATTTCGGGCTTCTACATTCTCCTGAATGCAGGATTTGTCGCAGCAGCGCAGGTCTTGATTTACGTGGGAGCCGTCAACGTGCTGATTTTGTTCGGAATTATGCTGGTGAACAAGCGACAGCCGTTTAGCCCATTGAAAAATGCCTGGGTTGGTCAGGCGTCAACGGCAACCGTTTGTCTCGGTCTGTTTGCACTACTGAGCACGATGATCCTGGCAACGCCGTGGGCAATTTCAACTGCGGTTCCGGCAGGCGAACAAGCGATCATTGTGATCGGCAAGCACTTTTTTAGCGACTACCTGCTGCCGTTTGAGCTGGCATCAATTCTGCTGCTAATGGCACTAATTGGGGCGATCGTCCTGGCACGTCGGGATTACTTGCCCGATACGCTGGCGGCACAGGATAGCAGTCAACAGCCTTCGCTTACTTTGCCAGAGCGCCCCCGCGAGCTCATTCCGGGCAGTAATAAGTAAGCGTAAGCGCAGTATTCCTCTCTTCCTTTTTATCCTCTCTGTCTGAACGATCGCTTATTTTTTCAACTCCTATGCAACTGCAATACTTTCTTCTTCTCGCAGCCGCTCTGTTCTGCATTGGTGTTTATGGTTTGGTGACGAGCCGCAACGCAATTCGCGTGCTGATGTCGATCGAGCTAATGCTGAATGCGGTCAACCTGAACATGATGTCATTCTCAAACTACCTCGATCCTCAGGTAATTCGGGGACAGGTGTTCACTGTGTTTATCATTGCGATCGCAGCAGCAGAAGCGGCGGTGGGTTTGGCGATCGTGCTGTCTATCTATCGCAACCGCGGTACAGTGGATATGGAGCAATTTAATTTGCTCAAGTGGTAGCCGATCGAGAATAGTAAACGATTGCAACTCAAGCAAGTTATTGTCGCCTACAAAGCCGGGGATGCTCTGAGCCAACGCACCGCCGAAAAGTGTGCCGATCAGCTTGAGCAACGCGGCTGTTATGTTCTAATTGGACCGAGCGGCCCCAAAGATAATCCCTATCCCGTTTTTCTTGCGTCGGTGCAGCAGCCAATCGATCTAGCGGTTGTCCTGGGCGGTGACGGTACAGCTCTCGCAGCCGCAAGGCATCTTGCCCCAGGTAGTATTCCGATTCTGGCAATCAACATCGGCGGTCATCTGGGCTTTTTAACGGAGTCGGCGGAGGAGCTTCAGCAGTCTGAGAAGATTTGGGACAGGCTGGCAGGCGATCGGTTCGCGGTGCAGCGACGCATGATGCTTCAGGCAATGGTGTTTGAAGGCAATCGTACTAACTTGGAACCGATGAGCGACCGCTATTTGGCTCTCAACGAGATGTGCGTCAAGCCTGCTTCTGCCGATCGCATGATTACTTCGTTTCTTGAAGTAGAAATCGACGGCGAGGTGGTCGATCAGTATCAGGGAGACGGCTTACTAGTGGCAACTCCCACTGGGTCGACCTGCTATACCTTGGCGGCTGCAGGTCCGATCGTTCATCCCGGTATGGAAGCGATGATTATCACGCCGATTTGTCCGCTGAGTTTGTCGAGCCGACCGATCGTGCTGCCGCCAGGTTCTGTCATTAGCATCTGGCCCCTGGCAGATCGCGACTTGAATACAAAGCTATGGATGGATGGAGTTCTAGCAACAGCAATTTGGCCTGGTCAGCGCGTAGACATCCGTATGGCAGACCGCCCGGCTCATTTTATTATCCTGCGTGACAACTATTCCTACTACCAGACGCTCCGGGAAAAGCTGCAATGGGCAGGGGCGATCGTGCGTCACAGCAATAATCATCGGAATTAGGTGCTTTCGCACAAAAGCGTAAGCCCAAATTAGAACATGAGCATGGTTTGAATTTAGCGATCGATTGACTGCTCTGAGCGGTCGGGTGCTGTGCAATCTTGCTTCCTGGAATCACTTCTTTGTGAAAGCAGGACTTGAACATCTCATGAGCCTATGCTAAAGTATTGAGGTTTGCTTGACACAAGGCAAGGGTCGCTAGCTCAGCGGTAGAGCACTCGGCTTTTAACCGATTGGTCCTGGGTTCGAATCCCAGGCGACCCATAAAATTTCTGCAGTCCCTGCTTTTGTAGAGTTCGCTAGCTTGTAGCGTAACTCCGGTGCGAATTCAAGTATCTAGCTTCGCATCCATCTTTTGCAGCGTAGAACTCAAAAAAAAGGCTTAGCCGCGCCAAGCCCCCATGTCTGATGCAAAGTCAAATTGAGACAAGCAAGCGGGATTAGACGATCGCGCCTAAGCTTTGTAAAATTCCTTTTGCTGCCCGTTGTGCGGTTTCGCAGGCACCGTTCATGTAGCCTTGAGAACCGACTGAGCAATGTTCTCCGGCGAACCAAAGATTGCCGACTCGCTCTCCTTCTACGCCGCTAAATTTTGTCCACTGTCCCGGCAGATAGCAGGAGTAGGAGCCAAGCGCATAGGGTTCTTGAGACCAGACTGCTCGAACTGCCTTACCACGCTGAACCTGCGAGATCCCAGGGAAAATGCGATCGAGCGAGTCCACCACGGCTTGAGCCTGATCTTCCGGGTTCCCTTCTCCAAGCTTTAAGCCTTGCTGCCCCCCTCGTAAATCGGTAAGCCATCCATTGGGTCCTGGCGAATAGCGGGCACTTTCCCAGGTATTCTGAAACGCTTGATCGGTGTAAACGCTGATCGTGCTGGCATATTGTGTGCGCCAAATCCGCTCTTGCATTGGTAGGGATAGCTTTGCCCCAGACCCATATCCCAACTGATCGATCGCCTGTCGCTTCAATGGAGGAAGATCGATCGCCAGATCTACCTCGCGCAGCACCGTAAATGGAATCGCAAACAAAATGTGCTCATAAATGCGCTCCTGACTAGCATTGCCCTGCCGCAAGCTGACGAAATAGCGTCCTGCCGGGGTCATTCGCACCGATTCCAGAAAGACTCCGGTTTCAATCGCGGCATTGAGGCGATCGGCTAGCCGTTTGGGAATCAAATCATTGCCGCCAATGACGTGCCAGCGTTCGTCGCTTACTCCGTAGGTATTCCATTCGCCGGTATCTGCGCCGATCAAAAACAGCATATTGAGGCAGGTTTGAGACTCAGCATCCCTGGCAAACTCGGTGATGTAAGCGACCCTTACCAGTTCGTTAATTAAAGGAGTTGTCGGAGCCGCTGCTAAATACTCTGCCAGGGACAGGCGATCGAGCTGGATGGCTCTTGGGCTGGGATTGTGATACGTGATATCGCAATTGCCTAGCTTCTTCAAATCTTGAGCAATGTGCTGCGCTAGAGGTTTAAACTCTTCGATTACCTGCGATCGGCGAATCTTTTGTCCCTGAAAGTACAGCACTTCCGGCTCCAATCCGGTATCAGCAGCGTGCAGATCTGCCATTCTCAGACCCAGTTCTGCCGCCAGTGATCGGACGCAGGTATGGCGCGAATCGATAAACTCTCCGCCCAACTCCACTACACCCGGATAACCGGGCTGCTGCGACAGACTTTTTAAGCGTCCACCAATTCGATCGCTTGCCTCAACGATATCTACCGCAACGCCTGCCTGTTTCAGCCGATAGGCGGCGGTAAGTCCGGCAATTCCCGCTCCCACAATCAGGGCTTTCGCGCTCCGCTCCTTAAAGCTAATTGGAGAATTTCTGCCCCCTGCTTGAAACTGTCGGCGCAGATCGATCGCTCCAGGCTGGATTGAGCTTATTGCTCCTGTAAGCACTAATCCCCCTAAAAACTGTCTGCGGTTGCTTCGGAGTTCCCCGAGGCGGCGATCGTCTTGCGTTTGAAGCCAGCCTTCGACTTCATCGGGCGGTATCTGTGTTGTGGTTGAAATGCGGGCAGTCTGATAAGCCCGTCGTAACAATTCAATTAATCCTGTTCTCGGCATACAAGTTTATAGAACTCAGTAAGTCGGCATGGGAAAAACAGCAACCCGTGGGAATCGACCGCACTCCAAGTTTTGATTCGATTCTGATTAACAAGTGACGCTGATGCCTCGAGGTCTGAGGGCTTGTCATTTGGTTAACAATGGGGTGAATTGGCTCGCTGAGTTTCCCGGCTCAATCTCCCTTGATCAATGAAAAAATCGAGCTATCCTGGAGGTTCGATCGAGCGGAGTGAGTGCATGCCTTGGTTTGTCAAAATTGAAAAAGGTGTCGTTGACAAGTCTACCTTTGACCAATTTGTTCCGGCACACAAAGCCTATGTCCGGACGTTAATTAACCAGGGGCATCAAGCAAAAACAGGCTATTGGGGTGATTTGGGGGGCGGCATGATGCTGTTTCAGGCAGCCAGTTTAGAGGAAGCTAAGGCGATCGTCGCTCAAGATCCGCTGATTCAAAACGGCTGCGTTGATTACCAGATTCATGAATGGCGCATCGTCGTCGAGTAGCAGTACCCCATCGCAAACCCCAAAAGCCTTTTTCAGGCAGGCTTCACCCCTGGTCAAACTAGAGCATTCTATAGAAAAGTACAGATAGATAAAGATGAGTGATAGCAGTGACGGTTATAAAGTAGTTGCAGACAATCGAGAAGCTCGGTTTCAGTACGAAATCTTAGAAACTTTTGAGGCAGGCATTGAGCTGCGCGGAACCGAGGTGAAGTCAATTCGCCAGGGCAAAGTGAACCTGAGAGACGGCTTCGCTTTGGTCCGAAATGGAGAAGTCTGGCTGCACAACGTTCACATTTCACCGCACGAAACCACGAACCAGGTGTACAACCATGACCCTCGCCGAACGCGCAGGCTCTTGCTTCACGCTGAGGAAATTCGCCGGCTGATTGGACAGGTCGAACAAAAGGGACTGACGCTGGTACCGCTCAAGATGCACCTGAAGCGCGGCTGGATTAAGCTTTCCCTGGGTCTGGCACGAGGCAAGAAACTGCACGACAAGCGGGAGGATCTGAAGCGTAAGCAGGCGAAACGCGAGATCGAGCGGGTAATCAAAAATTACTAGACTGGCGGGGAGAGGGGTGGCGATTTCTCTCTGGGAAACGGCGGAACGATCGCACCTCAGGCTTCTTGCAAAGGCAAAAAAATAAAGTGTTAAGAAATTTTGCAGTAATTGCTCCGCCTGTGTTAACATTACTTCACAACGCGACCCTGGGGCATCCAGAAGCGGTTCAGAGCTTGGGGTTTATCTGAACTCTAGTATCAGGATGTGCCGTAGGTATCGGGTTATCTCCTCCCAACACAGCGAGTTTGCCAGCCAAGGGGCTGGCATTTATTTAAATCTTGCTCTTGCCGAATGCCATGATAGAAAGAGCTATTCAGCCAACAGGAATAAATTTGCAGTGAATTCTTTTTTTACGATCGTCGCTGTTCCGTCTGCGTGATAACTTAGTGAATGGCTGTAGGAAAGCCGCTTTGCCCAATCTCCTGCTTATTTAAGATGCTCTTTTATTCAGCAATGTAAAAGTTGTGGTCAATTCGGTCATTTGAAGGATAAACTTTTAGGCTGAAATTAGGATATCGAGCAGGATATTTTGCCGATTATATTGTTAGCATTTATAGGTACATTAATTAGACGCTGGCTAGGTTTGGGTGGAGGGTCAGTTTGTTTCTAGCAGGACGTTGCAAACGTTTATCGCCTCCCATCAGCAGTGGAAGTAAGGGTTTTTAAATTGTTTTGTTTTTGAGCCTTCGGAGGGTTTCATGTCAATTCGGCTATATGTGGGCAATCTGTCCAAAGAGTTGGAGCGTCAGGAGTTAGAAGCCGTTTTTGCTGAGTTCGACGACTCTGTTTCAACCAAGGTGATTACCGATCGCAAAACGGGTAAATGCCGTGGCTTCGGTTTTGTCACGGTGAAGAGCGAAGAACAGGCAGATGAAGTGATTGAAAAATTTAACGGTTATCTGTTGAAGGATAGCCCCATTAAGATCGAGCGGGCGCAGCCTCGTACCAAAGGCAAAGAAGAGACCGCAGAGCAGGCTCCGCAGGGCAATCCACCCAGCAATCGTCGGAGTGGTGGCAGCAAAGGCAACAATAAGTCTCGCAAAGTGACTTCAACCGAACCGGAAGCAGTTCAGCCCGATCCGCGTTGGGCGCAAGACCTGGAAAAGCTCAAGCAGCTTTTGGCAGCTCAAGCCGCAAATCCCTAGTCTGCCAATCGTTTGCTAAACTCAAGGCTTTTTGATCGATCGCAATGACCATCAGAAGCCATTGTTCTGATCGAGCGGTTGCCTTCCTGAGTTCGGAGATACAAACCCTTAAAGGAACGTGCCAACTCAATCAAACAAAATCGTTGCCTGTGGCATACGGGGTACAGATATCTCGGTTGCGACAGGCAATTTGTTTGGCAATTTTCGCCAGGATGTCCAGCAAAACTTAGGGAGAAATCGGCTCTTTTGCAGCAAGCAGCATGATCATTTGCAGCAGTTGCTCTGGCATAATTGGGTCGTGCAGCAGGTCATTTGCGCCGATCGCCTGCCATGCCTCTCGCTCTTCTATCTCTGGTGCAAGCGCAACAATTTTAATTTGTTTGGTGACAGGATTACGGCGAAGTGCGTGAATCAGGGTCTCTCCTTTGATGTCTGGCAGATCAACGTCGGCAATGATCGCAAAGGGACGCATTACTTCAATTTGACGCACTGCCGTTGCCCCTTCTAGCATCCAGACGAGCTGGTAGCCTGCTGCGGTCAGGCTGTCGCAAATCACTTCCGCAATTTCTTCTCGATGCTCAATCAGAATAATCTTGCCTTTTGGCGGATCGATCAGGCTGCGAGTTTCGATCGGGGAACTGGCATCGATCGATCGGAGAATGGGTAAGCGAACGGTAAAGACTGACCCTACTCCGGCAGTCGATTCAACGGTGACCGAGCCTCCGTGAAGCTCCACAAGCTGCTTGGTGAGTGCTAAGCCTAAGCCCGTTCCCTGATACTGCCGACTATAGCCGCGATCGAGCTGATGAAACTTCTGAAAAAGCTGCGGAATCAGATGTTCAGGGATGCCAATGCCCGTATCTTGAACTTGAAGCATCACGAAATCTTTTTCTGTAAACACCCGCAGCGTCACCCGACCGCCTGCCAGGGTAAATTTGACCGCATTGCTGAGTAGATTATGAAGAATCTGACGCACCCGCTGCGGGTCGGCAATCAGTCGATCGCTTTGTGGGGACAGATGCAAATCAAGCTCAAACTCAACCTGATGCAAAGCCGCGTAACTTTCTAGCATTTTCAGCACCTGCCGCACTAGATGAGACAGCGAAACCTCCCGCAGGTTGAGAGCCATTCTGCCTGCTTCGACTTGGGATACAGCGAGAATGTCTTCAATCTGGTTGAGAAGCCGCTCACCACTGTCGTGAATCATCTGAAGAAAATGCTGTTGGCGGTTGTCAAGCACATGGGCGGACCAGCGTTGTAAAGTTCTTGACATTCCGATAATGCAGGCGAGGGGGGTACGAAGTTCGTGGCTCACGGCTGCCAAAAACTCACTTTTTGCCTGGTTTGCCGCCTGCGCTGCCAGCATTGCGTCTTCAAGTGCCTGGGTTCGCTCAATCACGCGCTGTTCCAGAGTGTGTTTTTGCTGCTGAAGTTCGCTGTAAAGCTGGGCTTGATGAATGGCGATCGCCAAATGCTCGGCAATGTGCTGCAAAAATCGCTGTTCCCGGTCTTCCCAGCAGTAGGGCTGGGTGCAATTGTGAGCGATCAGGAGTCCCCAGAGGCGATTGTTTACCCAGATCGGAGCCACAAGCTTTGCCTGCACCTGGGCACGCTGCAAAAATTCCAGCAGGCAGGGAACTGATGTTGCATATCGCACGGTAACATCTTCTACTATCAGCGGAAATTGCCAGGATTCTCGGACATGTCCGCGTAGCTCATCTACAAAGCAATGAGCATCTGAAAAATGCAGCACTGAAGGAATTGTGTCACTGGCTCTTGCTTCATAAATGACTGAACCCGCCGCCTGCGAATCGATTACTCCGAAGGGGGAACTGCTCTGCATCGTCCCCTCCTGCCATAAAGCTTGTGAGAAAGATGATTCTGTTTGAGTCACACCCTCAATCTGGTAAATCACCAGGCGATCGACCCGTAGACAAGCTCGCACTTGATCGACCGCTGTTTGCAGAATGATTGGCAGCTCTAAACTTTGCCGAATCTGGATCATGACCTGATTTAGCAGCCGTTCTTGCTCGACTTGCTGTTGTAGCGCAGGCTCACACACTGCAACTAGAGTCGAGTCCAACGGCTCCAGCAGCAAATCGAGAAGTTGACGGGTAAAGTCCGTTTGAATCTGCATATCATTGGGCTGAAGCCGCGATCGAGCTTCCATCCACTCTGGTTGCCAGTTGCGCTCAACCTGGGGCAGCAGCCCGTCTAGAAAAGCGGCAATTTTCTCAGGTTCAAAGTTAAGGCTGATTTGATAGGAAACTTCTGTGCCAGACTGCGCTCCGGTCAAAGGTTGAATGCCTGTCAGCAGCTCTGCCTGGAGCAGGGCACTAAATCCGGGAGAGGCAACTAAGCTAAAAAGTTGAGATTGTGCAAGAAGGGGGGATTGCGATCGTTGACCCGCCAGGGCTACCTCGGTTATCTCGATCGCCTCAACCTGGGCTGCAATCTGCTGAAACAATTTTCTTAATCGATCGAACTTTGAAGCAGACCAAGCGCGGCTGAGCGTGAAAGCATCAGAAATATTGATCGTCTCGCCCATCCTCATTTCCATTCCTAAACGATCGGTGCTGCCGGAATTTGGATAGCGACCGTCAGATTGAGCCGTCAGAATTGAACCGTCAAATTTCAGCCAGTGCTAGCGCTATCCTGCGAAGCGGCGCATATTCGCTGCCTTGACTGTGGAAAGTTAGCCTTTTCAACTCTCTATAATGATGCCTGCAAATGCCTGCAATCAGCCAATCTCAATGAAAATCTTTATAGCTGCTGCCTGAAGGATAAGCATCCAACGGTAGACTGTAGTTTGACTGCGGTGAATTTAGATTTATTCTCCATTTGTTTTCTCTGCTTGTTCATTTCGCAATTCATCCTCCTATGACGGCTGCTGTCAAATCTTCTCCTCGAATTACTTCTCAACTAGTCAACGGCATTTTGGCGATCAAGCCTCTGGCGGACCTGGCAAAAAATCGGGCACGCAACATGATGATCAAGCGAGCTGAGTCGATCGGCGTGTACTGGCATGATCAGGTGCAAGCTCTTCGATCGCGCAGCGACAGCGCATCTTCTCAGGTTTCGTCTCAGGTGTCTCCTCAGTGGGAGCAAGAGCTTGCCCAGGTGCAGAGCGCGAATCTGACCTATCCCGACTATTACCTACGAATGTTTCACGCTTACGAGGACGGGAATCTAAGCTGGGATGCAGCAATGGAAGTCGAAGTGGCTGCCCATGCCGTTCATGCTCGGGTTTGGCCGGACTCTGGCGAACAGGGTGATATGCGACTGCGCCAGAGCTATCAAACCGTGCTGCAAGAGCAAATTAACACTGCACCGCAGAACATCTTAGACATTGGCTGTAGCGTTGGCATGAGTACCTTTGCCCTGCAAGCCCTTTACCCGCAAGCGCAAATTACTGGAGTCGATCTCTCGCCCCATTTTTTGACGATCGCCCAGTATCGCACTGAGCAGCGAGAACGCGGGGAAGATTACGCAATTCAGCCTTCGCTTGCGCCCAGCCCAGATCAAGCAGCCCAAATTCCTAGCCCCACCTGGCTTCATGCCGCTGCCGAAGCGACCGGATTACCCGATGCCTCGTTTGATCTTGTGTCTGCCCACCTTCTGTTCCACGAACTGCCTCAGTCGGCAGCAATCGACATTTTGCAAGAAGCGCGACGGCTCCTGCGTCCAGGTGGTCACATTGCAATTATGGACATGAATCCGCGATCGGAAATCTACGCCAAGATGCCGCCCTACATCCTGACGCTGCTGAAAAGCACAGAGCCTTATTTAGACGAATACTTTGCGCTGAACCTGGAAGAGGCGATCGAGCAGGCAGGTTTCCAGTCTCCCATCGTGGCTTGTAATACGCCACGCCACCGGACGGTGATCGCACGGGTGCGGTAGTCTCCTGTAGGGGCAGTTCGCGAACTCCCCTTACTGATCACCTTACTCAATTACCCTTACCCCCGATCGCCCTTACCCCATGCCAGCCTACCGACCATTGAGGGGCAACTCAAAATTAAACTTCTGCAAAGGCAGGTTGTTGTTGGGGGTGTTCTCGCTGCGATCGCTACAAAAAACCTCTGCCGAGTTATTAGGGCTTTCGATTAGTTTGACCCTATGAAGCTTTGCACCGATTTGGGCGATCGGGTTTTGCAGCAGGTCGCGGATGTGAACGGCGATGTTTTCCGCAGTTGGGACGACTTCTGCGAAGTAGGGAATGTCTTTGTTCAAGAAGGTGTGGTCGAACGGTTCCACCACATAATCATCGACGGCTTTTTGTAGCGCAACTAAGTCAACCAGCATTCCCGTGCGCGGATCGATTTCGCCTTTGACGGTGACTTCCAGGTGGTAGTTATGCCCGTGTCCGTTCACGCGGGCACATTTGCCGTAGATTTCTGAATTTTGCTCCAGCGTCAGATGGGGGAGTGCCAGACGGTGAGCCGCGCTGAAGTGGGTGCTGATCGTGAGGTAAGCTTCCATATTGTTTCCTTCGTAGTCTGCCCAAAGTTCAGGATGTTCAAAAAGCTGAATGCGGACGATCGGTAAATGGGGAGCGAGTCGCTGCCAGATTACCCGCGCCATACTTTCCGTTGTGGGTAGGGTTTGCTGAAATTCTGCCCAAACGTCATTCAGGTAGGAGAAGTTAAGCTGGCCGGTGACTTCCCGCTTAATCACCTGTTTTACGTCGGACAAATTTAGCACCATACCGTATTCATCCAGGTCGCCCTCCATCGAGACATAGAGGACATAGTTGTGCCCATGTCCCGGAAACCGGGCGCAGCAGCCGAACCGCTCTTGATTTTCTGCGTCGCTCAGTTCGGGTAGCCAGTATCGATGACTTGCCGAGAACTCCGCCCGCCGATTAATGATGCACTTCATGGGAAAATTCTGTTAAGTTCCGTAAAGCCTCTTTTAATACGATAGCAGTTGTGCTGCTGCTGAACCGCCTGATAAAGACAGGAATCCCAGGGTTATAAGGTTATTCATCTAAATTCAAGCCGCACCCAATGTCTTCTAAATAAATGTCTTCTGAGCAAAATAAAACGACTATTCTTCAGTTCTATCAATTCTTTGACGATCGCCAAATCGATCAAGCTCTAGAACTGCTTGCCCCTGATTTTGTTGCGCATTTAGCTGGAGTGCCTGAACCACTCGACAGGGAAGCATTCAAGCAGTTTGGCATGACGTTCTATCTTGCCTTCAGTCAGGGTCAACATCGATTTGAGCAGGTCCTTGTTGAAGAAGATAAAGTTGTGACGTGTGGCACGTTTACGGCGATTCATTCCGGTGAATTTCAAGGGCTTCCACCCACAGGTAAATCGATTAAGTTAGCGGTGATGCATATTGACCGCATCGAGAACGGCAGGATTATCGAACATTGGGGGCAGGGAGACGCGCTGGGACTGATGCAGCAGCTCGGAATAGTTTTTCTACCCGGACTAACGCTTTTCCCTCACCTGGTTAAGAGTTTTGCGTCCAAGCTGTTAAAAAAATCGTTGGAAATTGGGAAAGCAAGGCTAAGCCAGCGTTAGCACAATCAACAGCAGTACTTCTGTCCATTCCACCACAGCTCCATAGCTATCTCCTGTGTGGCCCCCCAGTTTTGCGGCAAACCAGGCAGGTGTCAGCAGCGCGATTCCAATCCCGCCGATCGCTAACAAACCTGCCAGCATCGGGGAGTACAGCCCAGGGAGCAAACTGAGTCCCACCAGCAGCACCAGGCAGGGAGCAGTGTCTTTGATCGATCGCATCACTTGCTTGTGAAACGCACCTTTGCCTGTGGGCTTGAGATAGGGATAGCGAACGATTGCGATTTGCTGTGCCCAGCGTCCCCAACCAGCAACCAGCGGCAGCACGAGCCATCGGGTTAGGGAATTTTGCAGATCGATCAGCGCAACGGTTTTCAGTAGAATTACGGTTGTTGCCGTTAT
Source organism: Cyanobacteria bacterium FACHB-502 (assembly GCA_014695325.1). Classification (GTDB taxonomy): domain Bacteria; phylum Cyanobacteriota; class Cyanobacteriia; order Elainellales; family Elainellaceae; genus Leptolyngbya_A. The sequence goes on from JACJNZ010000058.1 coordinate 163,548, forward strand.
TGCCCCAAAGGCTCCGGTACGGCTATCTGCCATGACTGCTAATCGTCGCTCTGGGTCGGTGACCGCTAACCCATCGGCAGTATCCATTGCCCCGTCGAGATGAAGTCCGCCCGTGATGGCAATCCACAGGGATACGACGATCGCACTCCGCGTTAGCACAGGCATTCCAATCCCCGTCAGTCCGCTATCCACCCCGCTCAAAATCATTCCAATCAGTAGCCCGACTACAGGCGCAAACCAAGAAACGGTCTCAAACGGCAGGGATGCAATCTGAGGGACAGGCAAACAGGTGTAAAAGGCAATGGCAGCCGCAAGCTGGCGCAAAAAAAACATTCAGATATCACCCGATTAGAACAGCCAGAATCACCCGCTTGATCCTGCGATCGCCTATCTTAGCGAAGTGAATCGCAAAGCGTTGCAGTCATAATAGAGTGGAACCTTCATTGACCTGCCTTTGGGAACCTCCTTGCTAAGACAAGTTCCGTATATTCCGCAAAGGGCGAGTTCTGGATCCTGAGATAAGATTAGAGTACGGACCGATTACGGAACCTCTATGATTCATATAAATGACTGAGCTAGGTGGCTGAGCAGTTCGCTATGCCATTCTGGTTCTATCGGGTGCGCTGTTCCGGCTTTTTCGATGTGTTCTTCGCTCTGGGATTCGGCTTGATTGTTGCGCTTGGCGTTCTCTTGCAGACGGTGAGCATTGTTGCAGAATTGAAGTAACCCCAAACTCTGGGGTGGAGCTAAATTTGCAATCAGCTTACCCAGGTCAGACAAATTAATAACGGTTGATCTCATTATTTGAGTCATACGATCAGACGTGATTACTGGTGGGTCATCGCTGGTGTGCTAATCGTCTCCTCGGTCTGTAGGTCAACCCTGTTCTCTCGTTAAGGCTACGGACTTTTTGTATGAGTCACGATCAACGCTCTGGTAACACGAAACTCCCTGCTCCCTGTATTGTTGAGGCGGGCATCATTGTCAACAAGCAAGATATGCAGCGGCTTCTGGCAGATTTGGGGCGAGTTCGCTACTGCTACACGCAGAACGATGACCTCGAAGGGGGAAGAACTTCGCAACGTCTGCTGGCAGAGGATGAAGGCTATGTACTGGAGGTCTTTGCCGACCCCACGAGTTCGACGATCGTTGCTAACCGCACCCTTTATATTAATGTTCAAAGCTTCGACTACTTGAAGCTAAGCCACTCTCCAGAGCATGAACCCTGCTTTGATTTGGTGCAGGACAGTTTGCGTTTGCGGTTGATTCCGCTCAGCAACCCGATTCAGGATCAAAAAGCAAGAACGCTCAGCGCAGCCGCCCTGGAAGCTGTGGTTGCCGAAGTGCTTTCTGCTGGCTGGGATGTGGAGATTGACGGCGACGAGAATTCGATTTAGCTCCTGCTGGCAGTCTTGTTTTAAGGCGAGCTTTATTTTTGGGTTTGTGAATTAGTTTGTGATCGAGATCGAATATTGTGGGATTTGAGTTTCAGTGTCAGGCGAACTGTCGCCATACCCATGCCCGTGCCGGAATCTTTACCACGCCTCATGGCAATGTCGAAACGCCCCGGTTTATGCCGGTGGGAACGCTGGCCAACGTGAAAACGGTAACGCCTGCTCAGCTTCGAGAAACGGGCGCACAGATGATTTTGTCGAACACCTATCATCTGCACTTACAGCCTGGAGAAGACATCGTAGCGGCGGCAGGCGGGCTGCATCAGTTTATGCGCTGGGATGGTCCAATCCTGACGGATTCTGGCGGCTTCCAGGTCTTCAGCCTCAGCGAAATGCGATCGATTTCCGAAGAAGGGGTGAAATTTCGATCGCCGCGAGACGGGCAGATTATCAACCTCACGCCTGAAAAATCAATTCAGATTCAGAATGCGCTGGGGGCGGATGTCATTATGGCGTTCGACGAGTGTCCACCCTATCCCGCAAGCTATGAGGCAGTTCAGGCGGCAACCGATCGCACGGCACGCTGGCTAGAGCGATGTATTGCGGCGCATCAGCGATCGGATCAGGCCTTGTTTGGGATTGTTCAGGGTGGGGTTTATGAAGATCTCCGGCAGCAGTGCGCGAAAACCTTGACGCAGTTCGATTTGCCCGGCTATGCGATCGGGGGAGTGAGCGTGGGTGAGCCTGCGGAATTTATCGAACCGATCGTGAAAGCAACTGCGCCTCTGCTGCCGGAACACAAACCGCGCTATCTGATGGGCGTGGGTTCCTATCGCGAGATGGTGCAGGCGATCGCAGCAGGGGTCGATTTATTTGACTGTGTGATTCCGACCCGCTTGGCGCGACATGGCAGTGCGCTGGTCAAAGGCGATCGCTGGAATCTGAAAAATGCCCGCTATAAAACCGACTTCACACCGCTGGATGCCGGCTGTCCTTGCTATACTTGCCAGAATTTTACCCGCGCCTACATCAGCCATTTGTTGAGGTCGCAGGAATTGCTTGGCTACACGCTGCTGTCGATCCACAATATTACCGAGCTGGTGCAGTTTACCCAGCGAATTCGGGCGGCGATTTTGAGCGATCGATTTGTGGAGCTGTTTGGCGATTGGCTAACTCCTGAAGCCGCTACCAAAGCTGAGGTTTAACTGTCCGGTAAAGTGTGACTGTCGTTTCTCTCGTTTCTTTTGCGATCGAATTTATCTATGACTGCTGATTCCCCGATTGAGGAAACTGCTTTGCCGCTTGTTGAGACTGCCGATGCGCTCCAGCCCTGCATTCAGGCACTTGGCTTACCGCAGATCGATCGTCATCTCTTCATCTGTGCTGATCAGACCTTGCCCAAATGCTGCGACAAAGCAGAGAGCCTGGTTGCTTGGGACTATCTGAAGCGTCGCCTTAAGGAATTAAAGCTTGACCAGCCGACCAGTGACCGTCAAAGCTGCATTTTTCGCACAAAGGCAAACTGCTTGCGCGTCTGTCAGCAGGGACCTATTCTGCTGGTTTATCCGGATGGAGTGTGGTACCACAGTGCAACGCCAGAAGTCATCGAGCGGATTATTCAAGAACACCTGATTCAGGGGCAGGTTGTCCAGGACTACGCATTTCTCGTTCATCCTCTGCCGCAGCCGGGCACTACTGTCCTGTCCTCGCCGCTCTAGCAAGTGTCCTGAAAAGCACGGAAAATCCTGGAAAGTACGGGCAAGATAACGGGCAATACAAAGGATTTTTCCAGTATGTTCAACATTCTGTAAATATACTGGGTATCATGATCGGCAGAATGGACTGTCCACTTTGAGGTCACGAGTACTAGAGCATGAGTAAGGAAAGCAGTGTCGGAGAAAATAAACGGCTTCTCCTGATTGATGACGACCCGAACCTGATTCTGCTGGTGAAGGATTATCTTGAATTCCGGGGATACGAAGTCATCACCGCTGAGAATGGCCAGGAGGCGTTGGATATTTTAGAGAGCGAGACACCAGACATGATCATTTGCGATGTTATGATGCCGCAAATGGATGGTTATGCCCTGGTCGAGCAAGTTCGCAAAAATCCTCGCACAAGCTGGATTCCGGTTCTGTTCCTCTCTGCTAAGGGACAAAGCCAGGATCGGGTAAAGGGACTGAACATTGGTGCTGATGTGTACATGGTGAAGCCCTTTGAACCTGAAGAACTGGTGGCTCAGGTTGAGGCTTCGCTGAAACACAACTCGCGCCTGATGCAGCGGCAGGACAAAAACTCGGATTCGGCTCCGAAAATTCAGGTTCCGTTTGATGTAGAGCTAACCCCCACGGAACTGCGGGTGGTTCAGTTTGTGGCGCGAGGCATGGCAAACCGAGAAATTGCCGAAGAACTGAACGTGAGCCAGCGCACGATCGAAAGCCATGTTAGCAATATGCTGGGCAAAACTGGGCTGCACAATCGCACTGAACTGGCACGATGGGCGATCGAAAACAGCATGGCGTAGGTGGATGAAGCTTAACGCTCGATCGCCTACAACACAATCAGGCAGAAATGACTTCATAAATAAAGCTAAACGCTGCCCACTGGTTGACATCGAATGCATAAACATCCGCTGGGGCGTCGGTCTGATGCAAATCCTGTAAAATTGCCTGAACCAGAGCCAGGAACTGCGTAAAGTTGCTCATTCTCTGGGGGCTGCTAACTCGCAGTTTATTGTTCAGCAGTTCAACCGTCTGGGCGAAGGGAGAACGGCTCAAGATCAAATGAGTTTCTGTGATGCCGCTTGAAGGCTGAATCAGGGAATCTGCATCGGTTTGGAGCAGGGTATGGGTTGCTCCTGGCGCGATCGAACTGGGTGTTTGCGAGGCAGGTGAGGAGTCATTTGCGAATCCGGGGGGATATACCACCGGAATACCCTCTGCATCTAGCCCCAAGCCAATCCAATAAAGGGGACGATCGCTGTAGTTTAGGATTTGATACTGAATCCGACTACCGATCGCGACCTCCGGCAACCCAGTGGTCTGTAAGTCAGCGTAGGGCTGCGGCGGAGCCCAGGGGGCACGAGCGGTTTCCTGCTGAGAAATAATTTGCTCCTGGGGGGCAGTCGTAAGCAGCGTTGCCCGCACTCCCAAACGGGAAGACCCCTGATTTTCCAGTAGCCGCAGCAGCTTATTGGCAAACAATGCCTGTAACTGAGGAGTCATGCGATGAATTGCTGTTTTTACCGCTTCGTCGTCCTGGTTCAGAGAAGTGTAGATTGCGCTGCGATCGAGGAAAAACAAGGCATAGCCGCGCTTGCTGCTGGGCGGCTCGAGGGTTAAAGCTGGAGTTGCTGAGCCTGGAGAGTTCGGTGACGTGGGTGGCAGAGCAGCAGTCAGCGTCGCAGTTTTAAGCTGGGTTTTCCCAAATAGCAAATCGGCAGACTGTTCGCCTGCAATCACTGAGGAAACCTGCGGAATTGTAGCAAAGGCACTGGTCGCATCGACTCGCTCAACCCGCTCCAGGCTTGCATCTAAGCCAACGGTCAGGTTCAGATTGCGCGGCAAAAACCGCATGACCTCCTGCACAACTTGCCCAACCTCGATTCCCCCCAAGGGAGAACTGCTTCGCATTGACTCTGCTTCATTGCCGCCCTGATGCTTGGCTTTCGCCATCAGTCCTTCCCGCGATCGAAGCTGAAGCAGCCTGGGTGATTGATTTTCTGAGTCAGCAGGCATCACGGCGAACAGCGAAGCCCCTACGTTTTCCAGCACGATCGCAGGCAGTCCCCCCAGCCAAAGCTGCACCTTTCCCTCTTCGTCGATCGATCGAACAACGCCATCTGCGCTGAATGCAAAATTAGAATCAAGAACTGCCGTGAGGTTGAGCCGTTTTTGGTTGCTGCTGTTGAACTGCTGTTTGTGTTCCGCCGCCTGCTTCGCTTTGCCGATTGCCCCCGAGGGGGTGGTGGTTCGCATCGCCTGTCCTAAACCAACATTTAGCATCGTGGTGGACGTACTGCACCAAAGCTGTTGCGTCAGCGCATAGGTGAGTAATCCGGCGTGAAAGCCACTCCACTGTGCCTCGGTCGAAACTTGATCGCCGCCTGAGCCGGTGAGCAGGACACCTGGAGGAGATGCCCAATGCAGCGTTGCGCGAGATAACTGCAGCCGTTCTAGCAACTGCGATTGCAGGGTTTGTTCTGCTTCGAGGAGTTGACCACTAGGCGCACTGGGACGCGATCGAATTCGCAAACTGCCCTGGGTGACTCGTCCCAGATGAGTAAAGCCTGTATCCAGGACGGTGATTATCTGCTGAGTCGGCAGTGATCGCAATAGCAGCTCCAGCGTCTCCAGCATTAGGTCATTCACGATCGGATTGTCTGCGGTGGGCAAAACGCCATCGATCGGCACAAGGCTCTGCTGCTCGGTAGGAGCTTGATCTAGCAAAACCTGGCTGCCCAAGCCGCTAAAGTGAAACAGCACCACATCACCCGATCGCGCTTGGTCAATCAGATGAGCCTGAAACGCCGATTCGATCGCTGATCGCGTGGCCTGATGATCGGTCAGCGTCAGAATATCGGCAGGCTGAAAGCCAAAGCGATGCAGCAGCAGTTCTCGTTGCAGTTCCACATCGGTCAGGCAGCCGTTAAGAGCAGTTCCTTTGGGCGGCACAAAATCACCCACGGCTTCTGGATATTGATTAATGCCAATCAACAGGGCGAGTTTGCGGCGCGTTGGCTGTGCTAAAACCTGCTGCGATCGATCCGTCAAAGCAAACCATCCGGCTTCACTCAACCCTAGTGCTGCCAGAATGCTGCCGAACCGCTGTAGAAATTCTCGTCGATTTACCCTCATGCTTTTGTAGCGATCGCTATCTAGAATTGGACAGGCAGGTTGAATACCGCTGTGGAGCGGTAGCTCCCTGTACCTCATCCTCAATTCACTGGCTCTAGCTATATTTGAGCATTAAAAGCCTGAAAAATGCCCTTTTCTACTGGCGATTCTTGAACCCTGCTGTTTTCTGATCAAGCGGAAGGGATAGAGTCAGGCTCTCTGCCGCTCCCATCAGTCATCTCAGCAAATTGGATAGAATGCTCCAGTAGGAAGGGCAATACAACTTCCTCTCTGGAAAACTGATTTAGATTTCTAATTGCAGCTAGCCGGAAATCTGCATCGCACGGGCAAGTTCGGCGGCAACCAGAGGGCGCGAAAATTCGGGCGGCGGTAGCTCACCTTGACGCAGCATTTCCCGCACTTTGGTTCCAGAGAGGTGAATCCGCTCTTCGGGTTTGCTAGGGCTGGTTTTAGTGGTTGCCATTGCCTGCGTCCGCTTGCAGTAAAAAGCGTGTTCAAACTTCATCGGCAGGATGCCTAACGCCTGCGGATCAAACTCGTTAAAGATGTACTGCGCGTCATAGGTTCCATAATAGTCCCCGACACCAGCGTGATCGCGTCCCACGATGAAGTGGGTGCAGCCGTAGTTTTTCCGCACCAGTGCGTGGAAAATGGCTTCACGGGGTCCGGCATAGCGCATTGCAGCAGGGTTGATTGCCAGAATGACGCGATCGTTCGGGAAATAATGTTCCAGCATGATCTCGTAGCAGCGCATCCGCACATCGGCTGCAATGTCGTCTTCCTTAGTCGCGCCCACCAGGGGATGCAGAAATAGCCCGTCTACGGTTTCCATCGCACATTTAATAATGTATTCGTGAGCGCGGTGGATCGGGTTGCGGGTTTGAAAACCGACGACCGTCTTCCAGCCCTTTTCCTGAAACATCTGGCGCGAGACTGCCGGATCAACTTGGTAGGCGGGGAAGAGCGGATGGGCATCGCGCTCTAGCAGCCAGACAGAACCAGCCAAATTGATATTGCCCTGCTGATAAACGACTTTCACGCCGGGGTGCTTTTCGTCGTCGGTGCGGTAGACGTTGACGGCTTCCTTCACTTTGTCATAGGTGTATTTGTGCGTTAGCTCCAGAACCCCTACAAAGCGACCGTTCGGGTCATCCAGGCGAATCAGTGTGCCTTCACGCAGCGGCTCTGCAACTTCCTCGCTCACCGATAGCGTAATCGGAATCGACCAGGGCAACCCATTCGATAGATACATACTACTGACCACCGATTCGTAGTCTTCTCGCTCCAAGAATCCATTGAGCGGGCTAAATCCACCGATCGCAATCATGACCAGGTCAGAAGTTGTCCGCACATCCATTTGCACTCGCTGCAATGAATCTGCCATTGCCAGAAATTCTTGTCGCTGGTCAGGGGTTGCAATGCGATTAATAAGCTGTCCGCCATGTGGCGCGATTCCTGCGGCTTGTTGAGTCAACGTCTTGCCCTCTCTACAACAATAATGACTGAACTAAAATGACGAAACTAAAGGTACGAAACTAGAAGCACTAAGCCAGAATGAACGACTCTGGCCGCAATTCTTAAGTAATGTTGAAGCTCTTCCTAGTATATCTATCGAGGTAGCATCTCTCGACAGCAGACCTACAGACGGCTTTTCCCAGGTCAAGCGGTTGCCTCAAGTGCTAGGAATTGAATGAACAGTTTTCCGATCGAATTACTCAAAAATTAAGTTTTATCTTACCTCGATCGCTTCCACCAGGAGCCACTGTCCCGATCGGTTTAATCTTGCGGTTACGGTCAGCGTTTGTCCTGTTTGATAGGTCTGAAACTGGCGATCAACTGTGGCATCGAGGGTCACCAGGCTCAAGGCTTCCAGACAGGAATCGATCGGACGATCGAGATAAAGCTGATAGTCCTGATCGCCTCGGCGTTCAAAGGTTCCCTGATATGATTTGCTGAATTTTGTGGCAACGCTCTTATGCAAAGAGGATGGCTGCACTAGTCGTTGAGCGATGCCATCGATCGGATAGTCCTGAGGATGGGCAAGAAAATGCTGCTGGCAGTCGAGCCAGTCCGGGTCATGCGGAGTCACGTTAAACAGCGGAATGACCGCAGCGGGGGCGATCGGATCTTGCAGCAGGGCGTTTTGCAGGTTGCGCACAGAGAGTTCTCGCGGCTGACAGCGACGCTGTACACAGAGGGCTGCTGCTGCTCCTGCGGCTTGTCCAATGCCTAGTACAACAGGCTGAAGTCGGGTTGCTCCGTTGGCAATATGAGACACAGAAATATTTTTCTCGCAAACCAGCAGACCCTCGATCGCTGCCGGAACCAAACAGCGATAAGGCAGCGAAAAAGGCGTTCCCGTCCAGCGTCCACCCCAGCGCAGCGACTTCGGTTTCAGGGGCAGGGTGTCGCCCGGATAGTGATGATCATTGGCATAGTTGCCGATCGCGATCGAGTCCACTAATCCCTCTGGATTCAAGGGCAGAGCCGCAACCTGTCCGCCAGTAACAGGCAAAATATCTGGTTCGCAGACTGTTGCCAACCCGCGTAGTCGCCGACTTTCCCGGTAATAGGGATGCAGGGCAAAAGCTCCTCCGCCAATCTGTCCTGACCCAGCAGAGGGAAAACTGTCTGTCGCTAAGCCATATCGACTTCCCAACTCTCTTTGCAGGAAATGAGCATAGCCCTGTGCGTGCCACAACGCGTCCTGGAGCCATTCTTGCCGTGCTGCCGCAGATTCTACCAGCCGATCGAGCCGTATACCGTAATCGTTGCCCTGCTGCGGAAAGTTGAGCATAAAGCGATTTCCCGGCAGACGACCGTAGTTGAGAAACATTGCTGCACCGTAGCCTTCCCAGGTTCCCTGAAAGCGATCGGCACTGTAGCTAGGTGGAGCCGGAATGATTTCTGAGCAGTCTGTGCCAAAGTCCTGCATGAGAAAGACCCAGGTAGGAGCTTGAATCGGAAAGCGATCAGTTAAGGGGGTTGCAGCGACGGGTGCGCTGGGTTCACCGAATTCGCTTTGCCACTCCCAGCCCCACCGATAAGGGACTTCTGCCAGTGCCAGCAAATCGCCTAGCTCTGTACCGTCAATTATGATGTCTGCTGCGATCGTCCAATTGTCAAACTGAACTTCTGTAATGCGATTCTCCTGTCGAATCACGGTGCGAGGTGTTTGACCCGTAATCCAGTGAAGGTTAGGCAACTGCCGCACCCAGTCGGCAAAAATGGTGGCTCCAATGCGCGGCTCATAGGTAAAAAAGCTGACCCAGGCATGATCGAGTCCTTCGGGCTGACGCTGTTCCAGTTCACGCAAGAACGCGCCCCATAGCCCCGTTTGAAACGACAGCAGCTCATTACCATCAGGTGCAGCGACCCCGGCAGCGGTCAGCATTCCTCCCAGCCACTCAAACTCACTCACTAACACCGTTTGCGCTCCGGTTCTTGCCGCCTGAATTGCCGCCGCAATGCCGCCAGTACCGCCGCCAACAACCAACACTTCAGTTTTGTGCTGCTGCATACTTTATCGATAAACTCGTCTTGCCCTCCCAACAGTAAAGCAAAACGCAAAAGCAAAACGCCAGCCATTATGGAACTGGGCTGACGCTTTACCTTAGGTATTCACAGGGATTTATCGTTAAGGTCTTTATCCGGGCTGACCTCATTTGAATCATCATTAGTGTGACAGGAGTTCTCCTACTTTTGGTAGATTTTAAGGTTTCCTTAATTTCAAGATTTTGACTTGCGGGTAGCCCGCTGCTCCAGCCGATACAGCCAGACCATCAAGGCAATGATGCCCACCTGAAGCGCAAAATTAGGAAACGCCGCCGCCACGTCTCGTCCGGCAAGTAACTGTGTCAGAAAGATAAATGCGCCAATAAAGCCAGAAGCTCCACAGCCAACATAGATAAACTGTCTTAGTCCGCGATAAGGAGTTTGCAGCTCTGCTTTGAGCTGAGCATATTTTTCAGGATCAAGGTTAGAAGGCTGGGAGCGAGTTGTTCGCTTCGGAGAAGATGATTTTGGAGAAGGGGAATCAGGCATGGTTGAAGCAAGAATAGGCAGGACAGGCGAGCCAGTGACAGAACATCGACAGCAATGGATGCTGTAAAGGGTTGTCAGTGAAGTAAAAGGTTGTCAATGAAAAAGGAAGGCTTTTCTGCCAACCTATCATTTTTCTAGCGATCTACCACAAGCCGCGTTTACCGCTGGGGTGAATTGTTGCCCAATTCGTGCGTGCGGTTGCCAACTGCTCATCTGTAATTTTTGCGCCTGTCAGGTCTGCTCCACATAGATTGGCTCCCCGCAGGTTGGCATTGCTGAGATAGGCATAGCTCAAATCTGTGCCGCGCAGGTCTGCCCCACCCAAATCTGCATGGCTCATGTATGCCCGTGCGAAGTTTGCGTTGCGGCAGGTTGCCTGGGTCAGGCTGGCATAGCCAAAATCTGCGTTAAAGAGATTTGCGCCCTGTAGATTGGTCTTACACAGCTTCGCGTTATGAAAGTTTGCGCCAGACAGCTCAGCTTTGGGCAGATGCAGCAGACTCAGATCATACGAAGTAAAGTCTCGCTTGCCCTTCGCGTAGGCGATCGCCAAATCCTCAGCATTGAGCTTTTGCACAATCCCCGCGGGCCGATCTTCTGCTGCCCTGCCGCCTGATTTCGAATGAGGAATGCCATCGGTTCGATTGGATGCTCCTCGACGTATCGGAGAACCGGGCTGAAGCTGAGTCAAGTCTGAGCGAGAATTTTCAGACTTTGCCTGTCTTGCCCGAATCGCAGCTGCCATCCGTGCCGAAGGCGAAGAGGGAGAGGAATGCATTATCGCCTCATCTGCGCCCCTGCCGTCTGTCCGGTTCCCGGAAAATTGCCAGTCTCCCGAACCTGATCCGGTCGAACGCGTGCGGTTGGGCTGGCTGACCATGCCCCGCGCCAGACTGTCCAGATAGGGCTCCAAATCTAATGCCCGTAAAACTTCGGTTGCATTTTGATAGCGATGACGTACCGACACGTCCAGCATTTTTTGCAGCACTTCGGCAAAGTGTTCGCTGACGTGAACAAGCTGCCGCCACATAATTTCGCCCGTTGCCGGGTCGTATTCCATGTCCTTAGGAGATTTACTGGTAAGCAGATAGAGGCAAGTCACCCCCAGCGCATAGATATCGCTGGCATAAACCGGGCGCATTGCCATTTGCTCTGGTGGCGCATAGCCAGGAGTGCCGATCGCATACTGAGTCAGAGCCGTATTTTCTGAAGCGTTTGCGCTGGCTGGATTCACCTGATCTTTCACTGCGCCAAAGTCGATCAGCACCAGTTTTTTGTCCTGCGATCGGCGAATCAAGTTAGCGGGCTTGATATCCCGGTGAATGACCTGCTGACTGTGGATATATTGCAGCATGGGCAGCACTTCGCTGAGAAATTGCTTTACCCCTGCCTCACTAAACGGACCCGATCGTTTGACTTCTTGCTGGAGCGTGGAGCCGCTAATGTATTCCTGAACTAGATAAAACTCTTGATTTGCCTCGAAGTAGTCGAGCAGACGCGGCACTTGAGGATGACTGCCGACTTTCCCCAGTGTGCTAGCTTCCCGTTGAAACAGCACCCGCGCCATCTGCATTACCTGCACTGAGGTCGAAGCGGGTCGAAGCTGCTTAATCACGCAGTAGGGATTGCCTGGGAGCGACTCGTCTTTTGCCAGAAACGTTGCGCCAAACCCACCCTGCCCCAGCGCATGTACGACTCGATAGCGATCGCGCAGAAGCAGCTTTGCACCACACGCCTGACATAGCTCCGTATGGGTTAAGTTTTCGGGATGAGGACAGGCTGAATTTAAGCAGTAGCTCATGCGGCATCACTCGCTGTATCAATCGCCAGGTGTCGCGGTCATAACGATGAGACTCGGTTTACACCCTAGTATCATTATCTTTCTAACGGGTTTTGGAAAGAGTGACAGACTTGCGGAAAACAATTTAAGAGTTACTAAAGTTACAATGCCTCATCTTAAAGTCCCCGTGAACCCCCTGCCATACTTGAGGGGTCAGACCCATCAGCATCAGTTCGGTTTGCTGCGGCAGATAGGGCAGCCTCAAATCGTCTTCTCTGTTGTTGCCCCTTCCCCTTGAGCTTCCCCCTTTGGTTTCTGGCGAAGCCTCATTCCCAACCATTTATTCTTTGTTGTTCTCCTTGTGTCTTTGATGATTGTTCCCTCAATTCAGGGGTAGGCAACAGGGTTAGAGAACCGTGAATTCAGGCGAAGCCAAAAAATCAAATCCGTTGAATCTGCCGGGATTAGCTGATGCCTGTGTTTGTACCGCCGCATACTGATAGCCTCCTCCTACCCTTCTGTTGCTTCTGTTGCTATAGCCGCATTTCAAGGGCGGCAGTCCCGCCGGCATCCTCGGATTAGAAATCGATCGCGCTGCACTAAAGGCAATCGCCAATCGATCGCCAGTCGATCGCCTCGCAGTTTCCCGCAGAAGGAATCGCCTTGATGCGAGTTCCCTTTCGCCAGTGCATCTACCGATCAGTTTTACCAGAGATGGGAACGGTATCCGGATCAGTTCGAGGGGTTCTTCAGCAAGGAATCATGGACTGATGAATCAGAAATGAAGCAATGATGATCGCTCCGCCGGGCACTGCTTTGCATTACAGGAGACGGATTGGAAAAGGGGCAACTGAATCTTGCTGGCTTTCAGGCAACAAGTTCAAACAGGCACAAACAAACGCTGATCAGAAGAATTCTGCTCTGGAGATCATTGTTTGCATGCTGGTCGTACCGCATTCTGGCGCGATGTTTCCGCTATTTTATTGGGGTGGCAGAACAGGCTGAACAAAAGGTCAACATAACCCAAGAGCCGCTTCTGTTTTTTTAATCTGTAAGTGTTTTTGTGCCAGTAGGAGCGTGTTCTTTTGGTTAATCAATTCAGCGCGTTTAATTTGGCAATTAATCCTTGTGCTTATTTTGAAATTTGGGAATAGTATTGTGTACAGAAGTATGGTTTAGGAACAATACAAATGCCAAGATCAAAGAAAACCACAGCCTCGGCGATCGTCACAAAATCTGCCATTGATTATGCAACCTCTACACTGGAGGAGTTGCCCGAAAAGCCAAAGGAAAATTGGTCTTTGCGCGAAGCTGTTGCCTATCTTCAAGTGCAGATCTCATCTGCTTTGAGTAAGGGCTATAGCTATGAGGAAGTTGCCGGAATGCTGACTGAACGGGGAATTGAGATTTCAGCTTCTTCGCTCAAGAGCTATCTCTCAGCTGCAAAACGGCAAAAAGAAACGGCTGCTCCCAAAACTGGAAGAACAGGTCGGAGAAGCCGCAAAGCTCTGGGCGAAAACTTGATGGTAATTGAAGCGGTTCCTTCGCAATCTTCTTCAAATGGAACTGCTGAAAAAGCCAGCAAGAGTTTGAATGAAGCAAAACCGGAAGCAATTGCTTCGCAGTTTCCCGAAGGAGTAATCGCAGATTCCGAACCCGCAAACGACACTGCTCCCACCAAACGGCGAACGCGATCGTCAGCAAAATCGTCAGCTAATTCAACCCAGAAGAGTACTGCATCGAAGACGGCTGCTAAATCAAAATCAGCTCCTCGAACGCAATCCACCACTGAAGGAACGAAAGGAACGCGAAGCAAGCGGCAGCGACAAGCATAGGAACTGTTCGGGCATGACATTACCAGTGCTTGTGTCACTACTTCTGTAACTATCTGTAACGAGTAACTATCTATAACTATTTGTGTAGCCCCTGATGGGATTGCGCTTCGTGCAACTGTGCTCTGGATAGATCTCACTCGTCCATAATCACCCGAATGGATCAGTTCAATGGGGGACGCGCCAAGCTTCCGGTCGGCTTTATGCTAGGCGCAGCAAGCTAGGCAACCAAGATTTCCGAAACAACAAAGCAGAGTTTAAGAAAATTTTGAGTTTGTTTCTGGAATGAATAGGCGAGGTCTTGTGGTTGTCTCTAGCGCGACACTCTTGAAAAAACTGGTTCTTCCTGACCGTCCGTGAAGTTTTGCTAGCTGCCTGAATTGGGCATTTAATCTTCCCGGTAGAGTAGAAGAACAAAGTGTTTCAGATTTCGTCCGTTAGGTATCTGTTGAACACTGTTGAGGGGAAGAGGAGGAAACTGCGGTGGTCTATCAATCAAAGCACACATCTCAACCGTGGCGTACTCTGGTTGAGCGGCTGGAGAAGCCTCTAACAGGTTTATTTGTCACGCTAGGGCTCGCGGTAGTGAGTTTGCCGAATGGCTCTGTGCAGGGGTCGGAACTTTCTGAAACGCATCTGACTGCAAATCATGAGGTAGCTCAGCAACTGGTTGGACAAACCCGTGGGCAGCTTCCTGGACGATCGGTTGAGCAATCGGGGCAGAGGTTAGATCCTCGCTCGTTGACAGATGGCGTTTATTTATATGGGCAGTCGCCGGAGCCTGAGCAATTAGGTGCTGCTTATATGGTTTTTGAAGTGAAGCAGGGCGATGTAGTGGGTGCGTTTTATATGCCCCGATCGTCATTTGACTGCTTCTTTGGGAATTTTGAAGCCGATCGGCTGGCGTTGACGGTAGTGGATAGCTATGAGCAGACTCAGCACCCCTACGCGATTGCGCTAGATACCTCCAGCTCGGTTGCAATGGCTGGCGGAGAGACGATCGCACCCGTCGGACTGGAAGGATTTCAGCGAATTGACGAGCTAAGCGCAAACGATCAGCGAATCTTGTCTACCTGTAAAACCGATCATTCCAATTAGTCGTTTGCAAAGTAAGTTTCTGCAAGCTCTTTGCAAGCTGATTTCATAAAACAAACGTTGCTTCCGTTACCGCCCGAACGCCGATCTTAACTGGATAGGGCCACCTGTTTGGAGAACTGTGAAGCAACTGAGTAAAGCAAAGATGAGAAAGCTGAATTGAATGCTGAACTTAAGATAACTTGGCTGCAACTGAATCAGGAGAAATACTCTTTCCAATTCAGTTAAGCCTTTTAAGCCTGATATCTCGGTTCAGCATTTGTGTGTGAATACGCACGATGCCGATTCTTTGAAAGGTGCATTGCAAATTCTGTAGAGCGGTTCAGAAGCCTTCTAATCCGAGAGTTGCGATTGGGTTCAGATTTCGGAAAATTGGAATTAGCAATCCGCCAGGATGTCAATTGTTAAGCCGCAATGAATCAATTGGAACTGCAGGTTGTTACATTCGCAAATGCGGTGGACGCGATCGAACAGGTTCGCCGAAAAGTGTTTCAGGAAGAACAAAGCGTTGCGGTAGATCTTGATTTTGATGGTCTGGATGAAGGTGCAACTCAGCTTATGGCGTACTGGAACGGTGAGCCTGTCGGCACTGCACGAATTCGGTACTTGGGTGAGCAGCTTGCCAAAATAGAGCGCGTTGCAGTTCTAAAATCGTTTCGTGGACTAGGCATTGGTCAGGCTTTGATGCAAAAGGCGATCGATCACCTCAGCGGTCAAAAGATTGCAGAAGTAAAAGTGAATGCTCAAATTCAAGTAAAGAATTTTTATGAGCGTTTAGGTTTTCAGCAGCAGGGTGAACCTTTTTATGAAGCAGGTATCCTGCATATTGAGATGAGAAGAAAACTGATGGTATAGATCCATCTCAATCTGCTAGATAAGTTTATCTCTGAGCTCTAATTTCAAGATTCTTTAGAATGTTATTTGGAAAACAGTTTTTTGCTTTCGTAATTCGTTATTGTTGGAGCAAACAGCCCTTTCACTCTTCAGGAGTACATTACAAAACTTAAAGCAAAATTTAATTTTTCTAGTCTGAATCGGCCTTAGGGCAGATCCCTGCCACTTCTTTTCTATATTATTCTTATTTCTATAGGATTAATTAGTCCCTGGCGGTTCAAACCCTTTTTCATCAACGATTTAAGCTGAACTCTGTAATAAAAAATTAATCATTTACTTCCTTATTGATCAAACGAATTTTGTGAAAACTTGCTAGTTCAGTTTGCATTCCTTGTTGAGTCAAATTGCGTTTCTCATTTTCTAAATCAAACTTTTAGCCTCACGGCTGAGTCAGCAACTCATAACGGGATTAACCCGTCTCGTGTCTTCGGTTCTGTTTCTCTGCTGTGCTATTTATTGATAAAACTTTATGAACACCTCCACTCTTTGTCCCTGCTGCTCTGAACCATTGCTGCGTCATGCTCGTCGAGGTGGCGTCTACTGGTTCTGCCCCCACTGCCATCAAGAAATGCCGAATTTAGCTTTAACGCTAACGGCTGCCCACAAGATGCAACGATTAGTCGATCGCCTGTCTCCCGACTTGGCAAGGCTGGCTTGATTCTAAATCTCTAAACCTGACCATCCTCGATCCACTGATACAGAGTGTCACGCTGCTTGGCAGGTCTACCGATCGACTCGATTGCCGATCGCAGGTCTGAGACTTCCATGCAGGTTCCACCCTGTGCGCCTGC
Source organism: Cyanobacteria bacterium FACHB-502 (assembly GCA_014695325.1). GTDB lineage: Bacteria > Cyanobacteriota > Cyanobacteriia > Elainellales > Elainellaceae > Leptolyngbya_A. Next base: position 180,234 of record JACJNZ010000058.1, read on the forward strand.
CATCGTGGTGATGTGTTCTTCCATGAGCGTACCGCCAATATCGTTGCAGCCCCAGGTGAGTGCCTCGGTTGCGCCGTGGAGTCCGAGCTTGACCCAGCTTGGCTGATGGTTGGCGATCCAGTTGCCGAGAAAAATGCGGGCAACTGCCATCAGCAGCAATGAATCTGCCAGAACGGGCTGGTCGCGTCCGACTCGCCGCCGAAGCGGTTTAGGAGCTTCCTGGCCGACAAACGGCAACAGGATAAATTCTGAAATGCGCTGATTGCCATAATCGATCGATCGTTGCTGAATCGATCGAAGCTGATCCAGATGGTGCATTTGCTGCTCTGGAGTTTCAATGTGTCCAGAGAGCAGTGTGCTGGTGGTTGGCATTCCCAAGCGATGCGCAGTTTCTACGATTTCAAGCCAGGTGGTGGAATTGATTTTTTCAGGACAGAGAATCTTGCGAACTGAATCATCTAGCACTTCAGCCGCCGTTCCCGGCATTGAGCCAACGCCTGCTTCCTGGAGTGCAGCAATGACCTGAGCATAGGTTGAGCCGTCTTCTCGGGCAATAAACTGGACTTCCTGCGGCGAAAAGGCATGCAGGTGAAGCTGCGGAAACGCTTCTTTGATCAGGCGAATCAGGCGCACGTAGTAGGCGATCGAGGTTCCCTGATGTTTTGCCTCAAGGTTCAATCCGCCCTGCATACAAATTTCGGTCGCGCCTCGCTGCACCGCATCTGCTGTTTTTTCGAGAATTGCTGCCTCGTTTAGCCAGTATGCTCCCTCTTCCCCTGCATCGCGCCGAAATGCACAAAAGCTGCAATGCTGCTCGCAGATATTAGTGAAGTTAATATTGCGGTTCACTACATAGGTCACCGTTTCGCCGGCCTGTTGCTGCCTAAGGCGATCGGCAGTTTCTCGAATGGCTCTCAGCGGGGTTGGCTCAGTTTGTTGCAGTAACACGACTCCCTCAGCCACGGTTAAATCCTGTCCGGCAAGGGCGCGATCGAGAATCGAGTCAACTGATGGAAAAGAAATCAGCATAGGGGGTAAGAAGGGATAGGCGGGATGCGGATGTTGGGGGAGGGTGAGCGGTGGTACATTGCCCCCTAAATTCCCTAATCCTGAGGAACTTTGAATTCTGGGACAGGCCTTCCCTGGAATTTGGAAACGGCTCTGGGCCAGAACCGGACGCTTAAAGCATTTTCAAAGCATTTCTAAGAAGGCGGGATAGCTGGCGCGCTTTCAGCGGGGTTTCCTGATGGTAGCTCTGGCGCGGGCGGGGGGCAGGCATCAGCGGTAGGCGGCTGCGTCTCGATCGTCACCTGGCGATATCCGGTTGTCGATAAAAGTTGGCTAATGGCGAGGCGAGCGCGATCGTTTGCAGTCTGGAGTAAACCCTGGCTACAGGCAGACTGAATCAGTCGTTCGAGGGTTTTGCGCTGAGCAAGATCTTGCAGTTCGGGGGCAACGTCGGGTCCCATGCCCATGAAGCCGCGATCGTAGTCATAGACCTTCGACCGGTTAACATCAATTTTGCTATCGAGAATTCTGGGGGGCGGCAGGCGCAGCAGCAGGCTATCTCCTTGGGTTTGCACGGCATCGGCAGTCAGGGAAGAGAGATCGAGTCCGGCACGCACTTCCCCATAACCGATATAAAGCAGCGTAGTTTTACCGACGACCAAGCCACTAATCGTCCGCTCCCGGCTGGTAGGAACTACCGTTTCCATTACAAATATGGCAGTGGTGAGTTCGCTCACGCCCCGTACCTGCTGCACGACCGCCGATCGCACGTCTACCTGGGGAGCAGGCTGAGGCGCAGTCACCACCCCAAAGATCTTGCCAAGAAAACCAGTCCCCGATCGCACCATGTTCAATAGCAACAGCACCGTCACCAGGCTCAAACTGCTAGCAGTTAGAAACGACAAACTTTTCAGAAGGTCTACCCAGCTTCCCGGTTGCTCCGCAGTTCCCCGAAGGGATGATCGTCGCTGACGCTGCCAGTAGTTGCCCTTTCGGGGCTTGTACGGCTTGCTCTGCGACTGCTCTTGGGATTGGACTTGGGGTTGAGCAGGAAGCTCGATCCGGGATTGATTTTGCGACTCGTCGCGCTGCATCACTTTCTCGGTAAGGTTTAACTGTCTTGTAGCCTTCAATTTGGGTAGAAGTCTTCAAGTTGTTGTTGCGATAAACACCCTTGCCTATTCTAATGTCCGGCTGCGGGAAATGCTTCTTACTCGGTATCAGTGAGGCGAGGGCAAGGGCAATTCGGCGATCGTTCCGGCTACCCTGTAAGATATCGTTATAAATTCCTGTGGACTGAGTTTTATGCTGCTTAAGTGTACAACCCGCCATGTCCGTATTTTTACGGCTGAAGTTGAGAACGACAGATTGGTCGAGTCGGAGGACAAGCTGACTCTGGACATCGATCCAGATAACGAACTGGAATGGAACGACGCTGCCCTTCAGGAAGTGTATCAGCGGTTCGAGAGTTTGGTTGCGGCTTACGAAAGTCAGGATTTAACGAACTATAACCTGCGCCGGATTGGGTCAGACCTGGAACACTTTATTCGATCGCTGCTAATGGCGGGAAAAGTGTCCTACAACCTGAATAGCCGCGTTAAAAACTTTAGTCTGGGACTGCCACGCTACTCCGACGAAGAGGCGGACAATCACCTCGCAATCAAATAGTGCTCATTTCCGTAGAGCTTGTTTGAAGCTGCAAATCTCCTATGCTGCTCCCTAAATTTCTCGTGAACAGGGGACTTTCAAACCACTGGCTCTCAAATCAATAGGAGGTCTAGATTTAATAGGAGGGCTAGATTTCACTCCACGATCGGCTACTGTGTCCTCACTAGCGGTTCTTGTGCGTGTTTCCAGTTTTGCAGCCCCTTAAATTCTTACGCGGGGAATTTTGAACACCGAGTTAGGTTGCACACGCAATTAGGCTCGGTTTCCTCCAACATTGAAGGCAAGGGGAAGCGGTAGCAATTTGAACCGGGGTGGCGGGAGGGGGTACACAGTAGCCTTTCAAGGGGGCTAGGGAGACGGTTTGGAGCAATCAAAGCGATGAATGCTCAGATATTTTGATGAACTAGGAAGAATAGGCGCAGCAACGAATCTGCTATATCTGCACATTTCTATATTGGTCTATATCTGCATTGGTCTATGTCTGCACACTTAAGGGACAGGTATGGGACAGGCTACTGTGAAAATTCGTTGTGCAAATCGCGAATGCCCTGGTCTAAGCTCTGAGTAATGCTAAAAAAACACCTGAAACTCGTCAATCGTGCAGGGGGCTAAGCTATCCTGAGAGGACTGCTGAATTTCTGGCTTTTCTTACCCTGCCGCAGCAATGCTCTACTGCTCTAATCCGATCTGTCAGACCCCCAATCCAGAAACCCATCGATTTTGCCAGAAGTGCCGGACTCCTTTGATTCGTCGCTATCTCTGGGCAGTTGGGGCAATGGCATCTGCGTATCGGGCAGGAGATGTGCTGAGCGATCGGTTTTTGTGTAAGGGATCTCGCATCTTTCTGGATAGCAAGCCCGGCTTGCCACCTATGAGCTATGGTGAGGTTCCCGAACCGCTACTGCCCTATTTGCGGCTGTCTTCCTGTCAGCTTCATGTGCCGCAGATTTATGACTGGCTTCAGTTTGAGTCAGAGACGACTCACTACACCCCCGAAAATACGCTGCTGCTGCTTGATCAGGCTCCGATCTACCGACCCGATAGCATTGCAGAACAGAGTTTATCGGCTGCTTCGCAGTTCTCTCTAGGGGGAATTGATTTACCGCAGTCCAATCAGTCCGACTCTGAGGTACTGCTTTTTCCCAGCTTGCCGCAAATGTGGCAATCGGCGACGCCCTTTCGACAGCTTCACTGGCTCTGGCAAATCGCTCAGCTCTGGCAGCCGCTTAGTGAGGAAAGGTGCGCCGCAACAGTTTTGGATTCAGAACGATTGCGCGTCGAAGGCGGACTACTGCGACTCTTGGAGCTTCAAACCAGCCGCTCACCGTTGATGCTGTCCCAGTTAGGACAAAGCTGGCTGGATTGGGTTGCTACAGCGCGATCGGAGATTCAGGGATTTCTCCAACAGCTCTGTCAACAGCTGATTGAAGGCAGGATTCAGAATGCTGAGCAGTTAGTCGATCAGCTTGATTGGGCGATTGCTCAGGTGGTGCAGTCGCAGACCTACCAGATTCAAATAGCCACTCGCACTGATCAGGGGCCAACCCGCCCGCGCAATGAAGATGCTTGCTATCCCGCAAGCGGCACTGAGCAGTCGGATGTGCCTTTGCCGCTGGTCATCGTTTGTGACGGCATTGGGGGGCATCAGGGGGGCGATGTGGCTTCGCACCTCGCGATCGAAGCTGTCGCACAGCGAGTCTTGTCGCTTCAGGTTGAAACGCTCGATTCCGCAAGTTTGATGGTCGAACTTGAAAAGGCTGCCTGTCTTGCCAACGATTTAATCAGCCAGCGCAACGACAGCGAACAGCGATTCGATCGCCAACGCATGGGGACGACGATCGTAATGGCACTGGTTCGCAAGCATGAACTGTACATCGCCCATCTCGGAGATAGCCGCGCTTACTGGGTCACGCCTTGGGGCTGTCATCAAATTACTGTGGATGACGATATTGCGTCGCGGGAAGTGCGGTTGGGCTACAGCACCTATCGGCAGGCACTTCAGCAGCCAAGCGCGGGGGCACTGGTGCAGGCGTTGGGCATGGTCGGTTCGTCGATGCTTTATCCCACGGTGCAACGGTTTTTGCTGGATGAAGACAGCGTTTTTCTGCTCTGCTCCGATGGGCTATGCGATAACGATCGCGTGGAAGAGATCTGGGACACAGAAATTCTCCCGGTGCTGGCCGGCAAGCTCGATCTGCTCACCCTTACCCGGAACCTAATCGATATCGGCAATACTCGCAATGGCTACGACAATGTGACAGTCGGTTTGCTCTCCTGCCAAATTGTCAGAAGACAGCCCACTGCCGTCCTGCCCTTTGCTCTTTCGGGGGAAAGTGCGACCTCTCGTTCAGTCGAGCGCTCCTCCCTGGTTGAAACGGGTTTATCGGGTACTCCAACTCAGGTTGCTGCTCCGGTTCAGCTCTTTCCCTCGCCTCAAACCCGCCCTCTCGCGGAGCCTGCTGCTGCCACTGCAAAAACCCGAATTATTCCTCGCAAAGCATCCTCCTTTCGCTGGCTGCCCTGGATGCTGTTGATTTCGGTTCTGTCAGGGCTTGCTGTCACTTTATATCTCGTTCGTCAGAAGCAGCTAAGCGGCAGTCAGGCGGCTGTGAACCGCGAACTCCTGCCTGCACCTTCGACTTCTGCATCGATCGCCCCAACTTCGCTAGATGTCAATGCCCTGCTGCGGATCCTTCCTGCTGAAACTGATCCAACGCCAACCGCCTCTCCAACCGCAACGTCATCGAATGCGCTGATTTTGCAGTCTCGCCCTGCCGCATCAACCGTTCCCGCACCTGTTCCGTCGCTGCTTCCCTCGCCGACCGCATCGCCCACTCCTTTGCCTGTAGACCCGGAAGTGTCTCCAGACAATTCATCGTCGCAAGCGGCACAAAGCAGTTCTCCCGATGGGGTAGTCGGCTCTATTCCTGCCGGAAGCATTGTGGAAGTATTGAGCAAACAGGGCGCAACGGCGCAGGATCAGTGGGTGAAGCTGCGAGTTTGCTCTGTCCCGATCGTGGCACCGCCCACCAGTTCACCAACGGCTGAATCCCCGTCTGCTGCTTCACCGCCTGCTGAGCAGTCTGTGGTAGCTTCGCAGTCTCCTGCAGGGGAGATCGCGGCTAAAATTGCGCCAGTGCAGCCCGGACAGGAAGGCTGGCTCCGGGAAGCCGATTTGCTGCCGATCGTCGCACGCGATGTGCCCACTGACCGGGCGAGTTGTCCTCCGCTGGAACCCCAGGCTAGCCCCAGCCCCTAGAGACTCAACGGGCAGAACAAAGGAGACACCGTTTTCACTGCACCCTTACCGCCGCTGACGAATGCCGAAATCTGCTTCAACGGAACAGACCAGACCAGATAGACTGGTAAAGATAAGTTGTGTGTCTTCGATTTGGGTCTTGAATTCCGTCCTTTTCAATGCCTGACAACCCCTGCCTTAGTCTAGCGATCGCCCGGTCTACGGCTGCCGACCCTGAGCATTTTGCCATCTGGGTTTGGCAAGCTCCCTATCCGGGGGGATTTGTGCATCACGATCGGCTCTGGTCGCAGCCGCTGACCGAAATTTGGCAAGCGTGGCAAAACTTTTTCCCGTCTCGATCGCTGTCCAATTTTCCCTACACGCCCCAGCTTTTTGATCTACCGTCGCTGCCGGAGTTCACTCCCGAAGTCACCGCCCCGCCCGCTGCAGGTCAGGCAACGCCCTATTCTGCCCGACTGATGCAAAGCTTGGGAGTCAGTTTATGGCAATGGGTGCTCGACGGCTCGATTCAGAGCAGCTTTGACCAGAGCCAGGGCATCGCCAGAGGGCAAAGTCGTCCGCTGCGCTTGCGGCTGGATATCCGCGATCCCAACCTAATTTCGCTGCCCTGGGAGATCATGCAGCCCCAGCCAGGACGACAGGCAGTGTCGCTTAGCCAGCAGCTTTTGTTTAGCCGCACTACGAGCGATGTTGATCCCCTGCCGCTATTGCGATCGGAACAGTCCCTCAGAATTTTGCTGGTGCTAGGGCAGGATTCGGACGTGGGCGACTATGACCCTTCCCTGATGCCGCAGGCAAAGCTGGCACTGAAGCAAGAAGCGGCGGCACTGTCCAAAGTGCTGGAAACGGCTGCGGAAGTTGATCCCTTCAGCGGTACAGCGTCCTGTCAGGTCAAAACGCTTGTGCAGCCCACCCCTGCCGAGCTAATTCAGGAGCTGGAGGCAGGCAGCTATAACGTTTTGTTTTATTCGGGGCATGGTGCGCCAGCAGCAGATGGTGGCTTGCTGTTTTTGTGTCCTGATGCGGCAATTAACGGTACAGAGCTGGCGCAAGTTCTGGTGCGCTGTCAAGTCAAACTGGCAGTGTTCAATGCCTGCTGGGGAGCATTGCCTGATCAGCGAAATCAGCAAACCATTCCGCGCAGCAGTTTGGCTGAAGTGCTGATTCATCATGGCGTTCCGGCGGTGCTGGCAATGCGCGACACGATTACCGACCAGGAAGCGTTGAACTTTATTCAGGCATTTGCCCAAGCCCTGGCACACCGATCGCCGATTGACGAAGCGGTGGCGATCGCCCGTCAACATCTGTTGATGCTGTTTAAGTTCAACCATCCTGCCTGGACGCTGCCGATTCTCTATATGCACCCAGAGTTTAACGGCGAGCTGATTCGTCCGTTTACCGAAGGCGTCACCGAAATTCCTGACCAGACAGCAAGCTGGCTCGGTCGTCAGGTTCCGCAGGCGTATCTGCGATCGGTGGTAGCTCCCAATCAAACTTGGTCGTTGCGGGGCGGCATGATGCGCGTAGGGCGGGGCGAAGGCAACGATGTCGTTTTGCAGCACATTGGCGTTTCCCGTGAACACGCAGAAATCTTTTGCCGCAATTCGTCTGACGAGGAAGAGGAACCCATTTATCTGCTGCGCGATCGATCGCGCTACGGTACTTGGATTTTGAATAATGGAGACGGCTGGCGCAAAGTGCATCACGAAGAAATTCCCCTCCGATCGCGAACTCAGCTCAAATTTGGTAATCCGCGCAGTCAGGCGTTAGAGTTTGTGATTGATGATTGAGGAATCGGTTCAGGTAGCAGACTGCCCTAAAACGCCCACACAAGACACTCGACCAGAGACACCAGAAATGGCTTTATTTGTTCCGGCTGAATTGTCCAATTCCTTGATTGTCCTCCTCACCCGATCGGCGATCGCAGTCTCGCCCAGAGGAAGGACTGTTTTTTTCTAAAAACTTTTCAGTCCACTTGCGGAACTGGCTGACTCGCTGCTGTAGCCCTATGTAACGAAAACGATAACGTACAGAGTTTTCATTCAGTTGTCTTTAGGAGCAGACCTATGAACCAAGATCACAATCCTTCCCTGGCATCCTCGCTTCGCCCTCAGTCCGAAATTGAACTTCTGGAGCTAATCCTGGAGGAAACCGCGAGCTATCCCTGGAATCCTGCCCAGCCCGAAGCCGAAGCGTATTTTGCAATGCTGGAGCAGGAAGTGATCAAGGCAGGCTTTACGGAGTCAGAATTGACCGAAGCCGGACAACGCTTGGGCGCGACGATCGATCAACTCTGGGCAACTGCACCTCAAACGACGCAGGTTTCCCGCTTTGCAGGTCTGCTTCAGCAACTCACCGCCCAAATGCCGCAACAGCTCATGAACAATATCACCAGCCATGCTCGTCAGGTTGTTTCCTCTGGCGATAGTCTGGCGGATCAGCTTGTGCAGTGTGTTCAACAGTGTTTACCTGCCTGGGCAGAAGAAGATTTGCAGGTGCTTGCCCGTCCTTATGCCTTTGCGATGCGGAGCGGCCAGGATGGCGAAGTGCTGGAAACCTCAGTGCGGACACTGGAACAGGTTACCTGGGAACAGCTTTCGAGCATTGAGCAAGCCAGAGTTGCCCTTGCCGCTGCCCGGTGTGTGATCGCAGAAGCTAGCGAAAAATAATTTGGAATTCGTAATTGCGAAATCTAGAATTCTCAATTGTGCTAAGGCTTTTACTGGGTCGCCTTGATTCACCTGTCACGTTGTTTGATAAACGATACGAAACCCACTGACCTTTGATAGCTGCGGAATTCCGAATTTCGACTTCCGAATTCCGAATTCCCTTAGCAGGCTGGAGTTCCTTTAACGCGATCGAAAAAAGCGAGTTGCAAAATTCTGGGATCGAGTGGGCGAAAGAAGCCTGGCTTTCAGAATCGCTGCCCCCAGAAACGCATAAGAAACCACCCCAACCACGGCAAGCACCAGTAAATTAATCATGCCGGAAGCATTCCAGAGCGCGTGCAGCCCTGCCGCAGTGAGATAGCCAATTCCCAAAATCTGCCAGCGTTGCGTTGGTTTTAACACGCTTAAGCCAATAAAGTATCCCAAATAGCCGCTATACGCCATGTGTCCGGCGATCGACCCCAGCAGTCGCGGAATCAGAAGCTGAAGCCCCACTAGCTCACCGTATTCTGCCCCTGCCTGAAGCGTCACGTCGTTGATAATTCCTGGCACGTATTGTCCCAGCGTTTCCAGCAGCGTAAAGCCAATGGCTGAGGCAGTGCCCAGCAAGATGCCGTCAAGCGGTTCCCAGATGCCGATCTGTTCGCGATAGGGCGATCGAAGCTTTGTCCCTAGCCAGAGTGCTATCAGAACGGGGAGTGCCTTCAAAAGCTCTTCCATTAAGCCTGCCCCAAACAGCATTCTCATCAGAACGAACGGTAGACTGATTGCCTCTCCAGGACGGGGAATTTGCCCTGGCAATAGCTCTCGAAAGAGCCATAAAAAGAGCGGCAGCACCGGACTAAGCAGCAGAATTGTACTGGTTAGAGCAGCACCTAGCAGCACCCACCAGGGCTTTTGTTTGCCACAGAGCTGATAGACAAAAAAGTAGGCGATGCCCGCAATGTAGGCGGCTAGCAGCAAATTAAACAGCCCAGACTGACCGATCGACACAAACATCAGCACCACAAAGGCAACGGTCATCACGCCGGGGATGAGATATGCCTTGTGGCGCAAGTCTTGTCCGGTCGAAAGAATCGGAAAAAGCTGGCTCATCGTCACGGTATCTGGTACGGGAGGCGGTACTCCGGCTGAGGACGACGAGGGTAGAGTCGGCAGGGCTAATTTTCCGTCGGGAGATTTTCCTTCGACTAGCGGTAGCGCAAATAGAAATTGCACTCCATCTTTTGCCAGCGTAATGCGATCGCCATCCCGTAGAAAGCGGCATCCCTGAAGCCGTTGCCCGTTGATGTAGGTTCCGTTTGCGCTATTGAGGTCGCAAATTTCCCAGCCAGAGGGCGAAAACGCAGAGGGGCAAATCCGAACGTGCTGACGCGACACGCCACCGTAGATTTGAGAGTCCAGCACAATTTGGCAGCGTGGGTCTCGCCCGATCAGCACACTCGAAGGAGTCACCAAAACAAAGATGATTGGTGAACTGGTTTGATCCAGAGGATGAACTTGTCGAAGGAAAGCCGAAGCAGGGCGAGATCCAGTCATGCTGGAAATGGGACAGGGTGGATAAATCCGGCTAGCCGCTCACGCGATTGATTGGCTGATTATATTTGCTTCTTGTTTGCTGTTTAAATTTGGTTCTACTGATTGGCTCTAGCATCCTGCACTGCCGCTACAAAGAAAATTGCGGTGAGCGGCACAGCAAACGTCAAAATAATGCTGGTTGTCACAGTTCCAAGCTGAGGCATTCCAGAAGAGAGTTCAAAGACTGAACCAACGGCTGCGATCGCCGCCACACAGGAACCTGCTAACAGCACACCACTTTTTGGAGTCACTCGAGATCCTACCTTTTATGAATCAGTGCAAATTTTAATATTCTTATACAAAAAGGGGCGGCATGAAATCACTTTCCGCCGCCAGTTCGTTCAATTTAGAATTGCTGGAGTGAAACGCTCACCAGGCTATTTAATCCGCCGCACATCTTTGACGGAAAAGCCGTGCTTCACGAGTTCCTGGTTCATGGCGATCGCATTGTCAACTCGATCAACAAACAAAATGCCATTCAGGTGGTCAATCTCATGGAGAATGACTCGCGCGAGTAGTCCGTCTGCCCGCAGTTTCTGGGGTCGCCCGGTGTCGTCTTTGTAGGACACTTCGATGACTTTCGAGCGAGTCACGTCCATAAACACGCCGGGAATACTAAGACAGCCTTCCTGAATTACGGACAAATCATCGCTTTCAGCCATAATCACCGGATTGATGAGGACGATCGGCGGATTTGCTGCCTCATCCGGCTGGGGATCGACCACAATCATTTGCTTATTAATGCCAACTTGAGGCGCAGCTAACCCGATGCCGTCTTCGGTGTACATCGTTTGCAGCATTTGGCGCGCTAGCCGCCGCACTTCATCGTCAATTTTGGTAAACCGCTTGGTAGGCTGCCGCAGGACACGATCGCCCATATAGCGCAGCGAAAGGGGGGCTTTGTCTAATTTCTTCTTCTCAACTGGAATTTGAGCTGTCATGACCTCGTGCCTGGCGGGATGAATGTAAATCTTAGTCGCTATTTCTTTCTATCTTAGTGAATCACGGGTTTTGGCGGTAGGGGGGATTTTGGGGTACGGGGTGAAGGGGGTGGGTCGGTGGGGGATGAGGGGATAGGGTGGGAAGTGCTGGGGGATGTTGATTGACGGGGTTTGATTGGTTGGGAGAAGGATTTTTCTGCTTGTGAACTAAAGCAAAGCACGCCGATAGAATAAAAGACGATCGCTTCAATTTGCTTACCGTTCATGCTGCTGTCGCCGTTTTTGGGTGTATTGCTGATTCTGGTTGTCTGTCCGATTTTAGGCGGGTTGCCGTTGATTCGCTGGATTGTCTGGGGGATGACGGGGCAGCGGCTCGATCGCCTGGGGACGGGAAATGTGAGCGTTTCGGCGGCGTTTTATCATGGCGGAAAGTCGGCGGGCATTCTGGCGGTTGGTTCTGAGGCGTTGAAGGGCATTCTGGCGGTTTTGCTCGCGCGGATTTGTTTTCCCAATAGTCCTGCTTGGGAAGTGGTTGCGCTGATTGCGCTGGTGATTGGGCGTTATGGGATTGGGCGCGGGGCAGGAACGACCAATGTAACCTGGGGCTGGGTTGTGCATGATCCGATCGCTGCTGGGCTGATATTTTTGCTAAGCGGCATTAGCTTCACGCTGTTTCGGGAGAAGAAAACCGGGCGGCTGAGTGCGCTGGTGTGGCTGGTGATTATTGCGATTTTGCGCCATTCTCAAGATCGCGGACGAATTGCAGCGACAGTGCTGTTGGCTTTGATCATTGCCTGGATTTATCAGCAGATGCCCGATGATCTAGATTTGTCTGCGGATACTGCTCATTCGGAAGCTCAGCCTATGTTTCGGTTTTTTCGCGGCAACCGTGCCCTGCTTTCTCTTTCCCAGTCGCTTGATGCTCAGCAAGTGGGACAAAAGGCGGCAACGCTGGCTCAGCTTCATCGCTGGGGCTATCCGATTCCGATCGGCTGGGTGCTGCCTGCGGGAGATGATTCGGCTCCATTGATCAATTCGATCGAACCCAGTCCCGAACAGCCTGTGATCGTGCGATCGTCTGCCATTGGCGAAGATACAGCAACGGCATCGGCGGCAGGACAGTATGAGTCGATCGCGAATGTCACCAGTCGGGCAGCGCTAGAGGAGGCGATTTTGCGCTGTCAGGCATCCTACAGTTTGCCCGGTGCAGTGCAGTACCGCGGCGATCGCGAGATTGCGGAAAGTGGCATGGCGATCATTGTGCAGCAGCAGATCCGGGGCGTGTTTTCAGGGGTGGCATTTAGTCGCGATCCGGTGGCACGTCAGGGAGATGCGATCGTGATTGAGGCGTTGCCGGGCGGGGCGGATCAAATCGTGTCGGGTCAGGTAACGCCGGAGCAATATCGCGTTTGGCTTGGGGATGGGGAAAGCCCGATCGGAAAGTCACCCCAAAGCTGGCAGTTGCCGGAGGAAGTCAAGCTCAACATGACGGGCGAAGGAGACGTGCCACCCCGACTGATTCAGCAGGTGGCTTATCTCGCAAGGCATCTCGAAGCCCGCTTTCATGGGATTCCACAGGATATCGAGTGGACATTTGACGGTCAGCAACTCTGGCTGTTGCAGGCACGTCCGATCACAACGCTGATTCCCCTCTGGACGCGCAAAATTGCGGCTGAAGTGATTCCTGGCTTTATTCGTCCGCTCACCTGGTCGATTAATCAGCCGTTGACCTGCGGCGTGTGGGGCGAGATTTTTACGATCGTCCTGGGCAACCGAGCGAAAGGATTAGATTTCACCGAAACCGCCACCCTGCACAATTCCGCTGCCTATTTCAATGCTTCTTTACTGGGCGAAATCTTTCTGCGAATGGGGTTGCCGCCGGAAAGTCTAGAATTTCTGACGCGAGGGGCAAAATTTAGCAAACCACCGATCGCCTCCACGCTGCAAAATTTGCCCGGGCTGGGGCGACTGGCAAAACGCGAGTTTCAGCTTGAGCAAGACTTTCAGCGCGACTGGCAGCAGCAGTTTCAGCCCGGATTGACGGCACTGGATCAGCAATCCGTAAACGAACTGAGCCCTGAAGCACTGCTCGATCGGATCGATCGCATCCTCAATCTGTTGCGACGTGCCACCTACTACAGCATTTTTGCGCCCCTGAGTGCGGCTCTGCGGCAGGCAATTTTTAAAGTTGATCCGGCAGCTCTGGATAACCGTTTGACGCCCGAAACCGCATCTCTGCGATCGCTTCAGTCCCTTGCCGATCGGACTCGTCCGCTGCTCACAACCCTACCGACTGACAGCGAAACCCTGTTTGCTCACTTATCCACTCTGCCGGAAGGACAGCCCATCCTGGCGGAATTCGAGCGCCTGCTCAACGAATACGGTTACCTCAGCGAAGTCGGAACTGATATCGCTGTGCCGACCTGGAGAGAAGACCCCCACCCGGTGCGCGAGCTGCTTGCTGCTTTGGTACAGCAGCCTTTCGCAAATTTCTCCACCCAACCCAGCAAACCTGCAACCGGAAAGCTGCGGAAAGTCCAGCCACGAATTGATTTGAAAGGACGAGTGACAGAAGTGTATAGCAAGCTGCTGGCGGAACTGCGCTGGAGCTTTGTCGCGTTAGAGCAGCAATGGCTCCCCCAAAAATGGCTAGAGCAACCGGGCGATATTTTCTTTCTCACGTTCGAGGAAATCCGGCGATCGATCCAGGATGCCCCGTTCACCGCTCAACTGCCGCGCCAAATTGCTGATCGCAAAGCCCAGCTTGAGCGCGATCGGCAGCTTACTCCACCCCTGCTGGTCTACGGCAACGATCCACCCCTGCCGCAATTCCAGCCCACCTGGGGCGACAGGACAACCGCTCAGACGCTTCAAGGCATTGGAGCCAGTGCCGGACGCGCAGAAGGAACCGTATTAGTGTTGCAGGACTGGCGCAATCTGCCGCCGATCGATCGATCGACAATTCTGGTCGTTCCCTATACAGATTCGGGCTGGGCACCGCTTTTAGCAAGAGCAGGCGGACTGATTGCCGAAACGGGCGGGCAGCTATCTCATGGGGCGATCGTAGCGCGAGAATACGGCATTCCCGCAGTAATGAATGTCAGCCATGCGACACAGCGATTTCAGAACGGACAGCAGGTGCGAGTTGATGGGCAGCAAGGCACAGTAGAAATTTTAGACTAGCGATAATCTGGTTAAAAATTCCACGACTAGAGCAGTCTATTGTCACTCAATCCTTCTGCTAAAGAACTGACTCAACGACGAGTTAAACGACTGATCTGGTTGAGGGAGTTCGCAGCAGGCTCCTAATCAATTGCTTGACCGGATGCAAGAGTTTGCGAACTCGATAGTTCAGGTAATTCCAGGTGCTAATGAGAAAGCGGCGAGTGAATGGAAACAGACACAAAAACTTTTCCCAAGGACTAAGCGACGATTTTTCCACCGCTGCCCAGAATGCCGCCATAACATCCAGGTAGCCCTGTTTTTTCACCTGAGCGGCTTGATTCTGATAGCACTTCTCCAAGAATTCATCAAAAGGCGTTTTGAAATGGAATTTGCCGCGATGGGCGAGACAAATTGGAAGGTGAACAAAAGGTCCAGCTAAGCTCATCTCAACGGCTAAGACTTGATCCGCAGCCAAGATATCTAATCGATGCCCACCAATTTTTTGGAGTACATCGCGCCGAATCATGCTGTAGATAGGATCAAAGAGACGGTAATCAGAATTTAAGAACCACAGTACTCTTTCGTATCGCTTAACGGCAGCAGGAAAATCGAGCCGCCGTCCTTGATATTCGAGGAAGTCTCTCGTTCCGTCTTCGTCAAAGAAATCCTGGTTTGTTGTTACGGCGATCGCATCGGGTCGAGATTCCAGTGTTTCAATGCAGAGTTTGGCATAGTTGGGTTCAAGCCAGTCATCCCAACCAATCCAGCGAATATATTTGCCCCGGCTCAAATCAATGAGACGATTGAAGTTCCCTAAGATGCCAATATCTTTTGGGTTTCGGAAGTAGCGAATGCGATCATCTTTCTGAGCATAACGCTGGCAAATATCGGCTGTCGCATCAGTCGAATCATTATCACTGATCACAATTTCAAAGTTTTGAAAGTCTTGTGCCAGTAGAGAATCAAGTAACCTGGGTAGAAGCTGTTCGCCGTTACGAACCGGCAAGGCAAAGCTAAGAAGCGGTGAGCCAGGGCTTTGAGTAGTCATAGGACAATCAACTGAGTTTATACGTTTTTTACAGTGAGTAATGCTTTACGGTGAGTAATGCAAATATGCTCTAAATTGTTTCATTCCAATTTCGTCAGAAGGGAAACGCTGTGCTCCTGACAAAACCAAATCATTTTTTGGTTTAGGGAATTATTAAGGTTATAAGGCAAACGTAAACCCGAAATCGGCTCAGGGCCAGCAAATTTACGGTTGCTTTATTGCTTGCTAATCAATTCATGAAGGAATCAGGTACTTATGCAGTAATCGCACATCTTGGTATCTTTTGCTACCCTAGGGCTGTTCGATACGCCTGGTGTAATCGCTGCACGTACTTTTCCATGCTGAAGTTACGGGAATTCTGCTGTCCGGCTTTTGCCAGACGATCGCGTAAAGGTCGATCGCTCAAAACCTGCTCCAGCTTCCGACGAATATCTTTCACGTCATACGGATCTACGTACAGCGCAGCGTTGCCGCATACTTCTGGTAGACAAGAAGCGTTTGAGGTAATCACCGGGCAGCCAAAAGTCATTGCTTCTACGGGCGGCAAGCCAAAGCCTTCATAAAGCGAAGGAAAAACAAAGCAGTAGGCTCCCCGATACAGGTAGCGCAGCGCGTTGGTCGAGACGTATTCTAAGAGCCTCACCTGTTTTTTCGATCGCTTCTGGTCAAATAAATAAGCGGTCTTGCCTAGTTCTTCTTCCCAAAGCCAGCCTTTTTTGCCTGCAATAATCAGAGGCATTTCGGTGTCTAGCGTGGCGTAGGCATCAAGCAGGCGACCTACATTTTTCTTCGGTTCGATCGCCCCAACAAATAGCAAATAATTCTGCGGTTCTAAGCCATATTGCTGCAAGAAAAACTCGACTTCTTCATCGGTGTCGCCATCGTCTAAGGGTTTGAGAGCGATCGGCTGATAGGTGACAATAATGCGATCGGGATCGACCTCAAAGTAAGTCAAGATGTCCTGTTTAGTATGCTCTGAAACGGCAATAATCGCGGCAGATTCCTTTAGCGCAGCTTCAGTTTTGTAATAAAAACTCTCTTTGTCATCCAGCGTGGCATAAGGTAAACGCAGCGGAATCAGGTCGTGAATCGTGGTGATTTTCTTTGCGCCTCGTACCTGAATGGGCAGTGGATAAGTCGCGTGCCAAATATCGATTTTCTCAGGCACGGTAATTTGTGTACTAATCTTCAGTTTCTTGTATAAAACATTTGCCAGGTCGTAGCACTGCGGCAAGTTAAATGAAGCGGCATATTTCAAAAAATCATCGCTGTATTGCCCTCGCTTCACCACTAAATTACTGCTGGTGTCGCGTCGTTTGGCTCGATAAAGTGGTCCTGATAAGCTCTTGAGCAATCCCTTTAGAACAAACAACAAATTTCGATCTTTGTCTTGATTGTCAAAGAAATACACTTCATCCAGCACCGCATTCTTTTTATAGGCACTGCGGCTTAGCAACACATCAATTTCGGCTCCCAGTTCGGTGAGGGCCTGGATCAGGCTAAGTCCATAGGTTTTAATGCCCGTCCCCTTAGTAAGCTGTAGGTTATAGCCGTCGATCAGCACTCGGACTCCCGCTAAACTGTTGGAGTCATCTGCATGGGATTCCGCGATCGGTTGAATTTTCGGCTGACTTTTGGGCTGGCTTCTGGGCTGAACGGTGAGCGTGGTTGATTCCGAAGCATTCACCAATCCGGGCACACAGACCACATAGCCTCCCCGCTTAACGATCGACCGAGGCGACCAGGTGGTAATCCAGCCATTCTCATCCGTTGCAGTCAGGGTTTCCTCTTCGTCTCCGGGCGGGGTCGAGACAGGAATTGGTAGCAGCGATGCCCAGTAATCTCGATGGGCATGAAAGTGAACCCCAGAACTAGAAAGCTTCAGCTTCACCGGAATGCCATTAACGCTGTCTGATCGTACTGTCGCATGATCCGGATCATCGTCACCTACTAGCAAAGGACGCTCTTGTGGATCTTGCACTTTCTGAAGTAACGCGATCGTCTCTGGTCTTACTTCTGCTGTGTCCTGAAAGCAAGAAATCCAGCGAATCGACGGATCGTTGAGCCAGTAGCTAACTCCTGCACTGAGCGCGGCGGCTGGACGAAACTGGGGAAGCTTCAGGAGTTGTACCTGATGGCGATCGGCAAGGGCTTGGTTTTGCGCTGCCTTCTCCCCCTCTGAGCCGTTATCCACCACCACTACGGGAATGTTTAACGCCAGGACTTGGGGCAGCGACCGATCGAGGGCATCGGGTCTGTTGTGGGTAAGCACTACTGCCGCCGCAGGCTGAATGTTGCCCTCCAAGTCATAAAAGCGATCGACGGCATCCATCCGTTCAAATAACGCTTTCAGATCGTTCTCATCCGTGGCAAGGAATTCGGTAATGGGCGCTCGGGCGTAGACGACAAATACGGCATTCGCGTACACCGGATGAAATTTGTGGACAATTTCGGCTCCCAAGGGCGCATAAATCTCGGTGATTTGTCCTTTATGAATGACCGCAAACGCAAGCTGCTCTAGCGATAGGGCAGGAGAAACGCTGTAGGGATAGGTTCCTGGAAACGGCTCAAAAAACTCACCGGGTGCAAGGATGGCATCGAGGGGCTGAGCGTGCTGCTGAAGAAAATCACGCACTTGCAGCCAGTACAAATCGTCGATCGGAAATGCCATTGCTCTGCCTCACTGGTCGCCAATTTCCCATTTAATCACTTGATTGGTCAATTGCCTGCTTCAGCAGCCTGAGCGGTGCAAAGTGAACGTTTTAGCGGAAAAGCAGCTTGAATCGTCTGGCTTACTTCATCTTTCGTAAAGGTATCGATCGGCGTGGTACTATCTCTGCATAATCCGCTGAAACTCCAGCATCGTCCCTTCTGTAGCGGCATATGATGACCCGAGAAGAGAAAATCCTGTCTGCGATCGATCCAGCTACTCAGCTTGGGCTTGAGATTGGTCCCTTGAATCGACCGATTGTTACTTGCCAAATGGGCAAAATCCGCTATGTCGATCATGCATCGACCGAAGAACTCAAGCAGAAGTATGCTGAGGACTCGAATGTTGACATTGATCAAATTGTCAAGGTGGATTACGTTTGGGGTGAAAAGCAACTGCCTCAGCTGGCGGGGGACGAAGCTCCGTTTGACTATGTGGTCGCGTCGCATGTCATTGAGCATGTGCCGGATTTGATTGGCTGGCTTAAAGAAATTCATGCAGTTCTGAAACCGGGCGGCATCCTGACGCTAGCAATTCCCGATAAACGCTACTGTTTCGATTATTTTCGTCAACCAACTGAGCCTGCCCAGGTTGTTGAAGCTTATTTGCAGGGCAACCGTAAACCAACTCCTAGACAGATTTTTGAACACTTGTCGCAGGTTGCCTTCTGGCAAGGGCAACTTGGTTGGAGCCACGAGGTCGAAGCCAGCGAACTAACCCGTTTGTACACGGATAGGCAAGCATGGGAGGTGGCGTATCAAGCTTCAATCGACAATCAGTATCATGATGTTCACTGCTGGGTCTTCACTCCCCGCACCTTTTTTCAACTGCTGCGAACACTGATTGATATTAACTTAGTTGATTTCAAAGTTGCTGAGTATTACGACACGACAGGGCTGGAGTTTTACATCAGCCTGGAAGCAATGGACTTAACCAAGCATCCAGACGATCGCAAAGCAATTCAGCTTGAAAGTTTGCCGACTATTGATCGCGATCGACCGCAAATTGCACCTTTGGAACCCCAATCAATACTGGAGGATGAACGCGTTCAATCCCTGCTGGTTGAACTGGAATCTGAACGTGAAATGAGTAAACTCGCTCATCTGCGAATCGGGGAACATCAGGAGACAATCCAGCGTTTACGGAAAAGGGTTAAAAACTTGAAAATAAAGCTGGAAGACTCCGAAAATCAAATTAAGGCAATGAAAACCAGCAAGTTTTGGAAACTGCGATCGCAGTGGCTTAAATTGAAGCAGTTGCTTGGCTTAAACGAAACTGGATCGAATGCTCGCTGAAGATCGCTGTTAAGAGGAAAATATCAACTTGTTCTTAGAAGGTAAGAGCGGTTCGATATTTTGCTTAATCAAGTTTAATTTTCTGATTCTCCATAGCACTGCATAAAACTTATCTGTAACCCTTCCGTAACTCATGAGACATCACTGGCAAAAAGACTACCCTGCAATGCCTAATTTATCTGAGGCAGAATTGGGAGAGAATAATAGTTTGGTCAAAACGGCTCAGCTTGTTGGAGAAAATCGGAAAGTTATTGATTTTGGTTGTGCCACAGGTTATCTAGCTCGCTTACTCAATGCAAGAGGATGTCAAGTAACAGGACTGGAAATCAATGCAGATGCCGCCAAGATAGCGGAGCAGTATTGTGAAAGAGTTATTGTCGCTGACTTAGACTACACAACGCTGCTAGAGATCCTACCTAATGAAAAATTTGATGTCGCAATTTTTGGTGATGTTTTAGAACATCTCCGTAATCCTTGGGATGTGCTACGAGAAGTCCGTAATATTCTGACGGAAAATGGATTTGTGGTTGCCTCAATTCCTAATGTCGCGCACGGCGCAGTGAGATTAGCGTTACTGAGCGGCAAATTCCAATATGAACCATTGGGATTACTCGACAATACTCATCTGAGGTTTTTCACTTACGAAACGGTTGTTGAACTGTTTGAAGAGTCGGGCTATACCGTTGATGAAGTGCGCCGAACTATCATTCCTGTTTTTGAGGGAAGTAATTTGGTTCCTAAAGTGAACCGAAATGATTTTCCGTCTGAACTGGTGCAGGCGATCGAACAGGAGGAAGACGCGAATACGCTTCAGTTTGTACTGAAAGCTTTCCCGCTCACACCGCAGGGAGAACACCTAGCCCTTCAGTCGAGATATTATCGATTGCTCGATCAGCATAAGCACCTTCAGGATGAGCTAAAACAGGCAAAGCGGGATTTGGATGCAAAACAAGCCGAACTCGTGCAGGTGCATCAATCGCAGATTGAGCAGTCCCAGACTCAGATTAAGCAGTTGCATGAGCAGGTTGAGCAGTCCCAGACTCAGATTGAGCAGTTGCATGAGCAGGTTGAGCAGTTGCATGAGCAGGTTGAGCAAACGAAACAGCAATATAAAAGTGTTCAGCAAGAACTAGAGCGAACGCAAACGGCATTAGAAGAAGCTCGATCGCACGCTGAACATATCCAGATTGAGCTGCATCATGCTCAAAGTCAGCTCGACCAAAAGCAGAAGCGAATTCAATCTCTGCGAAAGGGACTGGAAACGAGAGAGATCGAAGTTTTGCGGGCGCAGGATCGGATCAGCGCAATGGAAACTAGCAAGTTCTGGCAGTTTCGTATGAACTGGTTCCGCTTCAAGAAAGTCTTGAGGCTGGGGGCTGAAGATATTTCCCCATTTAAGGTAACGCAAAATCTACCTAAGCTGTCGCAAGCGCGCGTTCAGCCTCAGGAAATCAAGCCGGTTCCGGTCAAGTCTGCCGTTGCGGAATTGAGCGTTGCACCCGTGTTGACGCCCTATGAGCGGTGGATGCAGAAGCATACTCCCCAGGCAGAAGAGCTGAAACGAATGAAGCAGATTGCCTCTGTGCTGGCATATAAGCCGCTAATCAGCATTGTGGTTCCGGTCTACAACACCCCAGAAGAATTTTTGCGGGAGGCGATCGAATCTGTCATTGCCCAGCTCTATCCCCACTGGGAACTATGCTTAGCAGACGATGCCTCTCCCGACCCTCATGTGAAGGATGTTCTGAAGGAATATGCCGAGAAGGACGATCGGATTAAGGTGGTCTTCCGGGAAGAAAACGGGCATATCTCGCGCTGTTCAAACTCGGCTCTGGAACTGGCGACAGGCGAATATATTGCCCTGCTCGATCACGATGATACGCTTGCACCCGAAGCCCTATTTGAAGTCGCATTCCTGCTGAATCAGCACCCTGAAGCCGACATGGTCTATTCGGATGAAGACAAGATTGACGAGCAGGGCAATCGACGCGACCCCTATTTCAAGCCGGATTGGTCGCCCGATACGTTCCTGGGCCGGATGTACACCTGCCACCTAGGAGTTTATCGGCGCTCGATTATCAGCGAGATTGGTGGTTTTCGGGCAGGCTATGAAGGCAGCCAGGACTATGATCTAGTGCTCCGCTTCACTGAAAAAACCAATAAAGTCTTTCACATTGCGAAAATTCTCTATCACTGGCGCATTCACGAGCAATCTGCTGCAAGCGGTACTGAGGCAAAGCCCTACGCGTATATTGCGGCTAAAAAAGCTCTCACCGAAGCTTTGCAGCGACGCGGTGAGCCGGGAACGATTGAAGATGTCCCCGATTACTTAGGACACTTTAGCGTTCGGTATGAGGTAAAACAGCCTGGTTTGGTCAGCATTATTATCCCTACCAAGGATTTAGGGTATGTGCTGAATCAATGTCTAGAATCGATTTTTACCAAGACTACTTACCCGAATTTTGAAGTTGTCCTAATCAATAACGGCAGTACTGAACCTTATACTGAAAAAGTAATTGGTGAGTGGCTAAACCGTGAACCCGGTCGCTTGCGATGCTATATGTTGGGAATTCCCTTCAATTACTCCAAACTCAATAACTATGGCGTTAGCAAAGCCAATGGAGAGTATTTCTTGTTTCTAAATAACGACACGGAAGTCATTACTCCAGACTGGCTTGAAATTATGGTCGGGCAGGCACAGCGATCGTCGATTGGTGCAGTAGGTGCATTCCTGCTCTACCCGGATAATACCGTTCAACATGCGGGGGTCATTGTTGGCTTAGCTGCATTTGCAGGTCATCCTTTTACTCGTTATCCTGCCAACTCGCCTGGTTATTTTGGGCTGCTTTTGTCAGATAACAATTATTCCGCTGTCACCGGGGCTTGTTTGATGTGCAAGCGTGAGGTGTTTGAATCTGTCGGCGGGTTCAACGAAGACTTGGCAGTTGCATTTAATGACGTTGATCTTTGCCTCAGATTTATGATGCAGGGCTATCGGAACGTGTGTTGTGCTCAAGCAGAGCTATATCACTACGAATCGAAAAGTCGGGGAAGTGAAGACCTGCCAGAAAAAAAAGCAAGATTTCTGAAGGAATGTGAGTATATGAAGCAAAAGTGGCAAGAGTTCTATGAGCATGATCCTTGCTATAACCCACACCTAACGCGGCAGCATTGTGACTATCGAATTCGAGAAATGCAATGAGGATGAAAGCTAGCACATTTCGGCTACGTCGAGAAAATAGTTTCACATCAAATACTGCTGGGTTACGACAAATGAATAAAAGCTGCAATTGAGTTGATTACTGCTAAGTTAGCCTGAAAGATTTTTGTGAATGCAAAGTAAATGCAAAACAACCATAATTTACAGATAATCTTTCATCTAATTGGGCAACTTGAAACCCAACTGCAATCACTAAATTCAATAGATACTAAAGAGAATAGCAATCGATTAGAAGCAGTTCTTCAGCAGCTCGAACAGCTCAAGCAACAGCTCCGTCAGCTAGAGCAAACCATCCCCGCACGGAAATTTCTAGGCGATTCTTACTGGCGACTTCAACAGGCTGAGGCAAACTCTGAGCGGTTTCAGCAGCAGATCGATCGCCTGCAAACCCAGTTGCGGCAGATCAGCCGGGATTGTCAAATTGCCACTGCTGAACGAGATCAGTATCGGGGTCGGCTGGAGGCGATGGAGTCGAGCAAGTTTTGGCAGATTCGCACTCAATGGCTACAAATTCGGCAAAAGCTCGGCGGCAAGGAAAGCCTAGTCTGGACACCAGAACTTCCCTCCATCGAACAGATTGAATTAGAAATTGCCAAAGGGATTCCTCAAGAAACGCCCTACGATCGCTGGCGCAACGCGAATAGCCCCAGGCCTGCCGATTTAGAACGAATGGGGCAAATGGCGGAAATTTTACCTGCGAAGCCATTAATTAGCGTCTTGATGCCTGTTTACAATACTCCCGAATCCTACTTGCGATTAGCGATCGATTCGGTCTTGGCGCAGGTTTATCCCCATTGGGAACTGTGTATTGCAGATGATGCTTCAATTGAGCCGCAGGTGCGATCGATTCTGGAAGAATACACAGCGATCAATCGGCGAATTAAAGTCACCTTTCGCTCAGAAAATGGTCATATTTCTGCTTGCTCGAATTCGGCTTTGGAGCTTGCGACTGGAGAATTTATCGCGCTGTTAGACCACGACGATTTGCTGTCGCCGGATGCTTTGTTTGAAATTGCGCTGCTGCTAAATCGCTATCCTAAAGCCGACATAATTTATTCAGATGAAGACAAAATCGACGAGCAGGGACAATTTTCAGAACCCTACTTCAAACCCGATTGGAGTCCTGATAGTTTTCTATCACGAATGTACACCTGCCATTTAGGGGCATATCGTCGATCGATTGTGAGTCAAATTGGCGGATTTCGGATTGGCTATGAAGGCAGCCAGGATTATGATTTAGTGCTACGACTCAGCGAAAAGACGCAGAACATCTTCCACATCCCCAAAATTCTCTATCACTGGCGAATTCATCCTCAATCGACTGCCCAATCTGCTGCTGCGAAACCCTACGCCTACGATGCATCCGATCGCGCTTTGGCTGAAGCCTTAGAGCGCAGAGGTGAACCCGGAAAATTATTGCCGATCGAAGGTTCTCCCGGTAACTATATTGTGCGCTATCAGATTAAGGAACACGATTTAGTTAGCGTAATTGTTCCCACTAAAGATAAAGCAGATTTGCTCGATCGCTGCTTAACTTCTATTTTTGAGAAGACCACTTATCCAAATTACGAAGTCATTCTAGTTGATCACAATAGCGTAGAGCCTGAAACGGCTGCTCTAATTCAAAAATGGCAGGCTCAATTCGATCGCTTTCAGTGTCACCGATTAGAAATTCCTTTCAACTATTCAAAACTCAACAATTTTGCAGTTCAGCAAGCAAAGGGCAAATATTTACTGTTTCTGAATAACGATATTGAAGTCATCACGCCAAACTGGATGACGGCAATGGTAGAACAGGCGCAAAGGCGATCGATCGGGGCGGTGGGAGCCTTATTGCTTTACCCGGATGACACCATTCAACATGCAGGGGTGGTTTTAGGAATCTGCGCTTACTCTGGACACAGCCACAAACATTTTTCGGCAACCGCATCGGGCTATCTTAATCAGGTGATTGGCATTACGAATTACTCGGCGGTGACTGGAGCCTGCCTGATGTGTAAACGCGAAAATTTTGAGGCAATCGGGGGCTTCGATGAGGATTTAGCCGTTTCTTTTAACGACATTGATCTCTGTCTAAAGCTAATGAAGCAAGGCTTACACAATGTCTATTTGCCCCATGTAAAGCTCTATCACTACGAATCTCAAAGTCGAGGTCACGACGACACGCCCGAAAAGCGCGATCGATTCCTTCAGGAAGCTGAACACATGATGCAGCGATGGCAAAAATGGATGACCCATGACCCGCACTACAACCCGAATTTGACGATCGATCGACAGGATTACAGTATCAGAACAAACTAACCCTGGCTGTAGCAGGTTTGGGTTAGAGCGGGTTGGGTTAAAAGTTTCAGGATTATTTGTAAGCTCTGTTTTCAAAAAAGCCCCGGGTTCTGAAATGCTCTGCTGGATCGACGCCAGCCGCTTTAACATCTTCGTGCAGTTCAAGATATTGCTGGGCATCAAAATCGTGAGGAAGTGCTGCCTGCTTTCTAATTCGTTCAAACTGAACTGAAATTGTCGGCTTAAACACGCTCAGATGAGATGAAGCGAAATAAATCTCTTGGACTTTGTCTTCGCTTTCATAGCCCATAAAATCCCTCATGCTTGATTTCAAATTAAGGGGTAGGCTACCAACAATAATACCTGCCTTTGCAGTGTCAGGAACAAGGCGATACCTGACCTCCAGATTCGGATTGTAGCGGGCACGAAGCTCGATCGGCGGTGTTCTGAAAAGCTTGCTGTAGATCTTGCCAAACAACGAATATTGAACATCTATCTTCGCAAGTAAAATATTGCCTACTTCGTTTTGATAAGTTGCTCTAACGTTGTTCAAATCAATTGGTTTTTCCCACGCAATTTCAGTCAACTGTCCAACAGGCTGGGCTGCGTCTATTGAACAGATAGGAGTTTGTATCGGTCTTAAAATTTCGATCTCCCCCAAATCTTCAACGGTTTCTTCTTGACGCTGTGATCTGCTGGTGGGTTGATAGTTGCAGATGAGAAAAAGCGTTGTCCGGGGCTGATCAAAGTAGGGATGTCGTCCATCAATTGATCTAAAGCTGTAGACAATGCGCGATCGAGGATTTGCCTGATAGGACGCAAGATTCTTCTCATCAAGCCAGCGCGTGTAGGCAGCGTATGCCTGAAAAATTGGAGCAGGTTGCCAATTCCGTAAGTCATTTGCTGCGACAATCGACGCAGACCAGGGTAAGATATCGACTGATTTATTCCGTAGGTTAGCGGCAAGACTCACAGGAGAAAGTTTTGATTTTGCAAGCGTTATAACCTCCTGTCCAAGAATTTTCTCCTCAGCTACTTTAGGATTGAAGAGGTATTGAGCCTGCACAGCAATACGCTCAGGGCTAAATAGGAGAAAAGTGTTTTGAAGATTGAGCTTGTAGTATTGGGTAAAGCTACTGTTGGGCACCCCTAGCGCAATCAGAAAAGTAATAGCCAGTGCGAACAGGAAATAGCACAAAAATTTCCAAACGATTAGTAACGATCGGTTAAACCTTTTGAAGGTGAAGCAACTTAAAAAGAAAATATAGATTGGGGCACTGGTTGCAAAGGCTAGTATATGTCCATCATGTCTGATAAAACCATGCTTAAAGCTCATTAGACTAAAAAGACAGACAGGAATGACAACAGCAGCACTCTCAGGATTAACAAATAAGGCAACTAATGCAAGAGAAGCAATGATTTGAAGTAGAAAACATCCAGCCTGAAGCTCACCTACTGGACCAATTACAGTCATTGACTGGCTGTAACCAGACGTAATTTGTAAAGAGCCAATTATAAAATTTCTAACATTCGATTGAAACGCAATGATGCTAATAACAGAGCATAGAACAATCAGGAATACAAAAATGGGAGACTGAACGTTCGGAAACTGGAATTTTGAAAACTGAAGATTAGAGTGAAAGTAAGATTTTAGCCTATTGGTAATCGAATTATTGTGCGAAGGATTTCTGTGCGAAGAATCTTTGCGTGAAAAAAAACTGAATAGAAATAGGAAAATTGCAGGAATGAGGGCAACTAAAATTGCTAGAAAAGGATCGTTAATTGAAGCATTGAGAAAAGCAATGCAGCCTGCTAGAAATCCAAACAGAAACCAGTTCAGCACCGCGAACGACTTCAAAACGCTGTCGATTGGGTAGCCACTACTTCTCCACTTAAAGAATGAGCTAATAATAATAGCAATCAAAGGACAAGCCATCGAGAGCAGCCCAAAGTTGAGCTTTACCATCAGCATGAAGGCGGAGGCAACTCCGTAGACATAGAGTTTATTTTTTCTAGTGCCAGGAATTTCCTTTTCTGAAGTAATGTCTGCGATGTCGATCGTGATGAGCAGGATAATCAGAATAAAGTCTATTTCGATCGAGCCTATACCTTGCGAACTCAAGAGAGTTGGAAAAAGAATCAGCGCAAATGTACCAAATAGCTGAAGCGGCAGCTTTTCGAGCTTAAGAATAAACTGAAGGGATAGAAAGAGCCATGCAAAGCGCAGCAAATACAGTGCAATTTGCATTTCAAAAAAATTTTCCTTGATCAGGCTACCAAAGAAGAGATAGCCAAAAGGACCGAAGGTAAAAATGACATCCTTGCCCCATATCATTCGCTCCACGTGCGCTTTGGTCAGCGCAAATTGCCAGGATGGGTCTAATCCTGTGTTTACTGCTGGTACACCAGGTACTAAAAGCAGACTGAATAGAGCCGCCAACAAAACCAGTAGCGCAGTTCTTCTAACAGGTGAATTGAACAGATTTTGTTTGAGTCGCATTAGGGAGCTTACCTCACGAAGAACCAGAAGACTTATTGGGAAATGTGGGTTTTCGTCAACCTTTCCTCTCAACCCCTCCTCAATATATGCTGCTGGGTAATTCGGAAGGCTTGACTGCGGTCGGTATCAAAAGCCCAGGCTTCAATCACCAGATCCTGCTGCTTGGGCAATCGCCTGATTGGGAATGAAGTACTCCACCCCGCATACCGATATCGATCGTCTCT
This sequence comes from Cyanobacteria bacterium FACHB-502, assembly GCA_014695325.1. Lineage (GTDB taxonomy): Bacteria > Cyanobacteriota > Cyanobacteriia > Elainellales > Elainellaceae > Leptolyngbya_A. Next base: position 207,799 of record JACJNZ010000058.1, read on the forward strand.
TAATGCGTTTGCCACAGCGGGCGTAGGGTGTCGGACAGAAGCGATCGCTAACAGCACTGACCTCTGAGCAGCGTTTCGATAAGTGATAAGCACGGAATCTGCGGGTTTGTGGTGTTGGGGCAAAGCAGCCCACCCAGAGGCATCAAAGGTATTTCGACCCTTGGGCGTGACTGACAGGAACTCTCCGTAGGCTGCCGATTCCCGTGAAGTTGCGGGTGCAAGGGCTGCGATGTTATTGACCTTGACGATCGGCGGTGACAAAAAACCTGCTTTATTCAAATCTTGTGCAAACTGTTTGATTAACCTCGGAGGTCCAGGATTGAGATATTGAGTAATGCAGTTATTAGGCACAAACCGGATGAAGGTTAAACAAGTCTTCGCAAACAGCCTATCCCTTTGAACCGAGGTCACTGCGGAAGACGCATCGATGGAAGTCGCAAGGTTCAGACTAAAACAAATTGCGATTAAACAAGTCAGGGAGTTGTGCAGAATATCGCGACTGGTTTGCTCACTCAGTTGCCACAGACCATAAAATTTGTTCTCTTTAATATCCTTGGAGACGATCGCCAGTAATGCGATTACAGCAATCACTAAGTAAATAGAAATCGTTGTGTAGCGGGAGGACAGTGCTTGTTCTACTCCAGATCCAGATCGAGCTAGCGTCGCCATCATCGCACTGAGGATAGGGTAAGCCCCCATTGCCAACCACACAAAAGCCTGCTTCAGAAATTTCCGCCAACGTAAGACAATGTATAAGCAGGCAAAAACGTAGAGCGCAACCAGAACGCAGCCAGCTACTATAGCAAATGCCGGGTTTCCGACCCCTAAAGGTGATCCCAAGAAAGCAAAGGGGTAGCTAAGAACAATTGAACTTTTATTGGCTATAGAAGAACTAGCAGAACTTTGATAGCCCCTAAGATAGGCTGCTATGTTTAATGAGAAGCAGATCAGCCATATCGGGATTACAGCCGAAAATAAAGTTTTTCTTTTCACACCCTCCGCTGAAAGTAGAATCACTGGCAGCAAAACCAACCAGGAAAGTGCTCCGGCTGCCACAGAAAATGTGCTGACGGTAGCTAGAACAATGCATAACAGTAGCCTAAACCAAAAATTTACCTTTAATTGCGTGATCAGTAGGGAGAGTACAAGGCAGACGATCGGCATTAGAAACGTAATCTGGAACCCCCACAACCAGCACTCGTATTGGATTGGAGAAAAAATTAGGACATTCGACAGAAACGTTAAAAAAAAGGAAAGGATTAGATTTTGAGTGACCGTTCGTCTAAACAGGAAGTAAACACTTAAAGATGCAATACAAGCTAGAAATAAAATAAACAGCATCTCATACTTGACATTCCAGTCCGTCAAGGTTGCGAGTGCCAAAAACACTAATTTGGGAAAAAAGATGCGGTGTTCGTTATGTTGAGCAAGCAAGTCTTGAATTGATAGATCACCTTCAGCTTGCTTAACCAGTAGCCTTGCAACTCCCCACTGGTCCCAGTAGGGGACATCCACGCCATACTGCAAGATGAATAAACCAATGAAGACCGCAGGCGCAATCGCGAGCAGCAAAGCCAGGATTTTCCACAACTGATTGCTAGCGATCGGGAGCTGCGTCTTGTTCAGCATATAAAGAAGAAGGATGTACTCAACTTAGAGCCGCGCTGCCTGTGCTGTGTAAATATCTTCCAGGATGTTCCGCAAACTATACTTGTACTGCCATTTAGGATAGTGAGACTGAAACTTCCTCACATCGGAGATATACCAGATGTGATCGCCCGATCGATTGTCATCGGTGTACCCATAATTCAGCTTTTTGCCGGACAGTTCCTCACAGATACCGATCGCCTCTAACATCGAGCAGTTGCTATGGCGTGAACCGCCAATATTATAGACCTCACCGCTTCTAGGATTCTGATAGAAATGATAGAAAGCGTTGACCAAATCGTAGCTGTGAATATTGTCGCGAACCTGCTTGCCCTGGTAGCCAAAGATGGTGTAGGTCTCGCCCGTCACCGTGCATTTCATCAGGTATGCTAGAAAGCCGTGCAGCTTTGCTCCAGAGTGCGCTGGGCCCGTCAGGCAACCGCCCCGGAAACTGGCAGTTTTCATATCAAAATATCTGCCGTACTCCTGCACCAACACATCTGCTGCCACCTTTGAAGCCCCAAATAGAGAATGCTTCGATTGATCGATCGACATCGACTCATCAATGCCAATGAAATAGGGATGATCTTCAGCAATTTCCCATCGAGTTTCCTGTTCAATTAGCGGCAAGAAATTAGGCGTATCGCCATAAACTTTATTCGTTGAAGTAAAAATAAATACGGCATTTGGGCAATACTGACGAGTCGCTTCCAGCAGCACCAGCGTCCCATTTGCGTTCACGGTGAAGTCGGTATGGGGTTCACTGGCGGCCCAATCGTGAGACGGCTGAGCAGCAGTATGAATGATCAAGCTAATGTCTGCAGAAAATTCTTTGAAAATGGCTTCGATCGCCCCCTGATCGCGAATGTCAGCGTCGTAATGGTTGTATCGATCGCCGTAGGTTTCCTTCAAAAGATTACGGTTCCAGCCTGTCGAAGCCGCCTCACCAAAGAAGTACGATCGCATATCGTTATCAATGCCAACGACATTAAATCCAAGGTGGGCAAAAAAGCGAACGGATTCCGAACCAATGAGTCCGGCTGAACCAGTTACAACCACTGTAGACATATCGCACCACACTCCAGAACTGAGAGATTGAAACGATGAAATTGATTGATTTAGAGAAATGAACGCTTCCAGGCAAATTGGCTCGCTTAATTTAGCCGCTTAATAAGGCTTCGAGGCAATCACAAACATCTGTCCGCCCAGGAACCGCCAGAGAATTGGCAGTTTTAAATAAATCTGAAGCAGCAGCGGTGCAGAAGGTCTGCCTTTAGTTGAGAAAGGTAGAAAACGGGGAATCATCAAATCAACCGAAAATCCGATCGCCTTTAAAACTTCATTGAGCGAACCGTCTGTGATCGGTAGGTGATGGTCAATAAAGTCATAGTACTCTTTGAAGGAATACTTGAAATTCGGCTGAATCACAATCAGCTTGCCTTTCGAACTGAGCCGATTAAAGCAGAAAGAAAGCACCTCGATCAGCTCTTCTTTCGTTTGCAGGTGCTCAAAGAAATTGGAGACAAAAATAACGTCGAAATAGTCACGCGGCACGAGGCGATCGCTTTCTGGAGCCAGAATATTAACGTGCAAAACTTTGACATTGGGTGCAGCAAACTCCTGAGAATCAGGATTGAGATCGATCAGCACCTTTTCCCTTGCTTTAACCTGATTAATAAACTCGCAGTAGCCGCCGCCAATATCTAAAACGATCGCATGGGGACTAATATATCTCTGAATAAAGTCATCAATTAATACTTTCCAGAGGGCTTCTTTTGCTTTGCGCTGCCGAACGTCGAATCGATTCGCATAAAGCCGTTTCAGATAAATTTCTTGATCCATCATGATTGACTTGGAATAAACAGCATCCAGCAAGCATCCCGAATTGTATCTCTATCACGTCCAACTTCTAACTTAGAATTGGCTTAAGAGCCGCCTCATTGTCTTGAATCCATGCAAAAATTTGCTGCAAGGTTTGCTCCGGGCTGGTCTGCGGCTGCCATCCGGTGGATTGAATCACTTTAGAAGAATCGGTAATGTAGAGCGGCACATCACCGGGACGGTTTTCAGGGACGGAGCGAATTTCGATCGAGTTTCCGGTAATCTTCTCACAAAGCTGCGTGGTTTCCAGCAAAGACAGGCTACTCTCGACGCCACCACCCACATTAAACAGGCTGCCATCTAGCTCGGAAAAATGCAGCAGCTCATACTCGACCAGATTCAGCAGGTCATTCACGCAGAGCAAATCCCGCACCTGCTTGCCTGTGCCACCGTAGCCGATGTAGCCCAACGATCGCTTGAAGTAGTGCGCTGCCATCCAGAGGACAAACACGCCCTGATCGACCTTGCCCATCTGCCAGGTTCCCGTAACCACACCGCAGCGATTGACGATCGCCGGAATGCCATAAGCGTCTCGATATTCTTCAATCAGCAGTTCCGAAGCCAGCTTAGTTGCGCCATAGAGCGATCGTGCGCCCTGGAGTGGAAAGTCTTCGCTGATGCCCCGCTCTGAAATTCCCGGTCGGGTCTGGTCAGGCGCGATAGCGAAACGAGTAGCCTGTTCGACGAGCTTAATGTCGCTGAGGGCGGCGACCGGGTAAATCCGGCTGGTGGACAGGAAGAGAACCGAAGCCTTGAGTTGTCTGGCGAGTTCAAGAATGTTAATGGTCCCAACCAGGTTGGTTTCCAGCACATAGCGGGGAGAGGCAAAGCCTGCTAGCACCGAAGGTTCCGCTGAGCAGTCGATGATGGTGTCAACGGTTAGAACTGCCGGATCAAGATCGGAGGGAGAGCGAATATCGCCATGCACAAACTCAATGCCATGCTGTTTGAACCGCAACAGGTTTAGCTCTGAGCCGCGCCGCTTTAGGTTATCGAGACAAATAATGTGCCAGTCGGGATGACGCTGCTTAAAGCCGATCGCCAGAGAACTGCCAATAAATCCTGCCCCACCCAGAATTAAAACTCGTTCAGGCATTGAATCTTCCTACGCTAACGGGCTGCTTGCTGCGGTGATAATCTCCCCGCGACAGGTGCTTTTCTAACCAGATATAAAGCACGATAAACAGATAGCGGCTGCCCATTTCCTTGATTTTGAGCTTTGAAATTCCGGTTGTGCGGTTATACCAGCGCATGGGAATGATGCCGTAGGAGTAGCCTCGGACGATCGCCTTTAACGGCAGTTCTACAGTGAGATTAAAATGATGGCTTAGAATGGGCTGAATCCCGTCAATCACTTCTCGACGGTAGACTTTGAAAGCATTGGTTGTATCGTTGTAGCGTAGTCCAAACAGAACCTTGATAAACCAGTTTGCCAATCGATTAATGAAGAGCTTGTGGGGAGGATAATCCACGACCTTTCCGCCTTTCGAGAAGCGCGAACCAAAGACGCAGTCATATCCTTGAAACAGCAACTTATAGGCAGCAACCAGATCTTCCGGGTCGTCTGAAGCATCTGCCATCAGGATGGCAACCGCGTCACCTGAAAACTCACTTAGCCCCCGACGAACGGCAAACCCAAATCCATTCGGCGGCTCATTATTAACCCAGCGCACACTGCTGAAGGTGGCATGCAATTCACAGCAGACGGCAGGCGTGCAATCTGAGCTATTGTCATTAACGATTAGAATCTCGTGAGGAATGTTTTCTCTCTCCAGGGTTTCGACCAAGCGGCTCACTGTCCCGTACAGGCAATCTTCTTCGTTGTGAGCAGGAATTACAACTGAAAGCTTCATTACTCCCCCAATGCTCTAATCACTTACCGTTCAAATTAGCCCAGTGCAGCTATCTGTAAGCAGCTATCTATAAATGGTTCCAGCAGAATGAGTCAATTCAAATCAATTTCAAAATTAAGAACCAAGAATTTCCAGATCATATATGCAAGCTGCAAACCTGACTAGGGCTAATCCGAGCGAATTGGCTAGCGATCGGGCAAGTTTCAGAAAGCTTGGCAGGAGGTTTCTAATCTGGCGTGAACTGCTCAAGGCGACCCAAACGTGATCCCAATGCGGCTCACAGGCTAAGACTCTATTGGAATGACGCGATCGCGACTAATTTGTTCAGCTTCAGAAGCAACAGAAATCGGGTGAGGGCTGTCTAGGCATTTGCTGAAAGACGCAAGCAGGAGAGTGGTATCTTAAAATTTAGAGAATGTAATGATAAGAATGTAATTACGAGGAATACACCATGCCTCAAGCGGTTGGCGTAATTGAAACACTTGGGTTTCCGGCAGTTCTGGCAGCCGCAGATGCGATGGTGAAAGCCGGACGGGTGACGATCGTGTACTACGACATTGCCGAAAGCGGAGAACAGGTCGTCGCGATTCGGGGACCGATTTCAGAGGTGCGTCCGGCGATGGAAGCGGGCATCGAAGCGGCTGGAACTGCGCCTCCTAACGGCAAGCTGGTGACGTACTACATCGTGCCAAATCCACCCGAAAATGTTGTGGAAGTGCTACCGCTTCAATATACAGAGCGGGTCGAGGAATTTCGCTGGATGTAGGGAAATGGGCTAGGGCAGATTTGCATTCCTTATCGCTTTGATTAGACGAAAGCATCAGTGAAAGTCTATGAAAACAATTGCGATCGTGCCGACCAAAAGCCCGTAAAATATAGGGTGGCTTCACCACTCGATGACCTTAATTTGACCTTCCTTATTTGACCTCTAGGAGAAAGCGATGCCGATTGCAGTTGGCGCACTCGAAACAAAAGGATTCCCCGGAATTTTGGCAGCCGCAGACGCGATGGTCAAAGCCGGACGGGTGACACTGGTGGGCTATCAACGTTGCGGAAGTGCCCGGTTTTGCGTGATTATTCGTGGCGATGTCTCGGAAGTAAAGCAGTCAATGGCAGCAGGCATTGAGGCGGCAGGAAACTGCTTTGGCGGCTCGCTCGAATCCTGGGTGATTATCCCGCGTCCGCACGAAAACGTTGAGGTCGTTCTGCCGATCGAGTTTTCGGACTCAGTGCAGCGATTCCGCGACTCGGTTGAAGTTCCGCTGATTCCGCGGCAGACGGGCGGCTAAGATTTCAGTGCTATGTTATAACCTGCTCAAACTTGTACCTTGCAGGGCTTAATTCTAATGCTCCAGGCGCGTTCAACGAACTGGGGCAAATTTGATTTAATCCGTAATTTGATAAATTTACTCTAAGCGCATCATGTTCCTCTAGACAGATTCCTGATTTTCCTGCGATCGGCAAGATTAGGGAGTTAGCAACCCTCCGGAATGGTCTGCTTTGCACTGATTTTTCTGGTTGGTTTTTTGCTAATTTGCCTATTCCTTCTGTTTTTCCTTTTTAATCCGGCTATGTCCTTCCCTAGAGAAAGTGGAATTCTGCTGCATCCGACTTCGTTTCCCAGCCGCTTTGGAATTGGCGATTTGGGCGGTTCGGCTTACGAGTTTATCGATTTTTTGGCGCAAGCTGGACAGCGCATTTGGCAAATTCTCCCTCTAGGACCGACCGGATACGGAGATTCGCCCTATCTGGCATTCTCAGCGATGGCAGGAAATCCGCTGCTGATCAGTCCCGATCGCCTCAAAGAAGATGGACTGCTGAGCGAACAAGACTTTGAAGGACTGCCGGAGTTTCCGCAAAAAGTCGATTTTGGCTGGGTGCATCACGTCAAAATGCCCCTGCTGCGAAAAGCTTGCGAAGCGTTTCAGAATCAGGCAGACCCCGATCAGATCAAGGCATTTGACCAGTTTTGTCAGGACAAAGCCGACTGGCTGGAAGACTATGCCCTGTTTCGCGCTTTGAAAGATGCTCATGAGGGCGCAGGCTGGAACACCTGGGAAGAGTCGATCGCTAATCGCCAACCGGAAGCGATCGAGCAATGGCGCGACAGGCTCTCTTCGGAGGTATTTTTTCATAAGTTCATGCAGTTTCAGTTCTTCCGGCAGTGGTCGGCACTGAAGCAACACGCCAACGAGAAAGGCATTCGCATTATGGGCGATGTGCCGATTTATGTGTCGTTTGACAGCTCCGATGTTTGGTCCTATCCACAGTTTTTCTGTCTGGACGAAGCAACGAAAAAGCCGACGCTCGTGGCAGGCGTGCCACCCGACTATTTCAGCACGACGGGTCAGCTCTGGGGCAATCCGATTTACGACTGGGAGCAGCTTCAAAAAGAAGATTTTGCCTGGTGGATTCAGCGATTTAAGTCTTTGTTTGATCTGGTGGATCTGGTGCGAATCGATCACTTCCGCGCCTTTGAAGCGTATTGGGCAGTTCCAGGGCATGAAACAACTGCGATCAATGGCGAATGGGTTAAAGCACCCGGACGGGAGTTCTTCCAGCGATTACGGCAGGAGTTGGGCGGTTTGCCGATCGTGGCTGAAGATCTGGGCATGATTACGCCTGAGGTCGAGGCATTGCGAGACGATTTTGACTTTCCCGGCATGAAGATCCTGCACTTTGCCTTTGACTCAGACCCAGGAAATCCCTATTTGCCGTTTAACTATCCGCGCAACTGCATTGTTTACACTGGAACGCACGATAACGATACGACCGTCGGCTGGTTCTACAAACGCTCTCACGAAGAGCAGCAGCGCGTCATTCGCTATCTCGGCTGCACTAGCCAGGATGGCATCCACTGGGATTTAATTCGGTTGGCGTTTGGTACGGTGGCAAACCAAGCAATTCTTCCACTGCAGGATCTTCTGGGACTAGACAGCGATGCCCGGATGAATGCACCTAGCCAGCAAGAAGGAAATTGGAACTGGCGATACTGGTACGGTGCGCTTACCCCAGAACTGACGGGACGGCTGCGCTATTTCACTGAGCTATATGGGCGGCTGCGGCACGACGAAAACTCGTGATTTCAATCGCTAAAACTTAATTTCACTTAAGAACCAATCGCCTTAACAATACCTCAGATGCGATGACGCTCCCCGCAGTTCCGATTGAAATTCTGATTTAAGTTTTAGTTGAAGGTTGTATCTTGATTCAGCGCACTTCACGCTCTCAGGGGTTGCTGGAATGGTGCGATCAAAAGCAAGTGTCTGAGCCAGCAAGCCGAGCAGGCAGGACTGCAATGGTCGTGTTAGCAGAAAAGGGCACTATGCCAATTCTTTGACTATCATTTGCTGCATCAGGACGATCGTCAAAGCCCTAGAACACTCCAGCCCAGGCGCACATCTGTAGACCCGAAGCCGTTCAAAGACTCGTAGGAGCCGCTTAACGCTGCGCTAAACAAATGCTGAAGCAGATAAAGACTGTAGCTCTTGACTATTCAGCACTCCGGGAAGTCAGCTTAGCGGAGGCAGGCTTAAGCAGCATCCAGCTTACGAAGAAGAAAGAAGCTGTTGCAATCTGAGCAATGTCAATCGCGGAAATGTAGCCATCGGCGAAGGAGGCAAAGCTGCGATCGAGAATGCCAAAAATCCAGGAGGACAAACCAAGCAGCCAGAGACCACTTCTTAAATTTGCGAGGAAGGGCATTAAATCTAAGGGATTCTCGGTGTGCATTGTTCTGCTCCTTTGCTAGTAAAAATAAAAGCGATTTGGATGTTTCGTGAGTTACGCAAGACTTGAATGAGCGATCGAAGCCTGACTAACTCAACTTTCCTTTAGCTTAAGAAATGTGACACCTACTTGACAATCCATCAATCTGGGTAAGTTAAGAAGGAATGAGATGTATTCCAAATAGCAGAACCGGAATAGTCCCTATGCCTGAGCAGCCTGGGCAAGAGAACGCTTTTATTTCTTCAGCCTAATTTTTTTTAACGAGACACATCTTTCGCTGTAAGGTTAAGAGAAGGTTATACACCTGCCTTGTAGACACGATAGAGATAAACGAACTCAGGGGTGACTGAACAAGAAATTCGAGTAGGCGATCGAGTCGAGATCCTCCAACCGGATTACGTCGCCGGAAAATTTGGCAAGATTCTCACGCCTGAACTTGTGCAGGATGGGCAGTTAACTGGTCGATGGATTGTTAAAGTCGAGCATGAAGAAGTATTGCTGTCACTGTTACCAGAAGAGCTTAGAGTCGTTTCCTGAGAATTGTTTGAAGAGTAACGCCTTAAGACTTGTCGTAAAGCAGCTTGAACAGTTTCTGACCCAGCCCCTCGTTTAGCCGCAAAGCATTCGCACCTTACACAGCAGTTCTGCAATCGCGATCGGCTTGCTGACAAAATCGTTTGCGCCTGCTGCTAAAGCTTCTTCTCGATCGCTTTCATCCGTGCAGCCTGTGAAAAGAATAATCGGCAAATATTTCAGTCTGGGACATTGGCGAATTTGCCGCGTGACTTCATAACCGCTAATGCCTGGCATTCCAACGTCTAATAACACCAAATCGGGTGGCGATGCTTGAATGAGGGATAAGGCAAACTTGCCATCGCGGGCAACTGAAACCTGATATCCCTCTGTTTCCAGGACAATTTTTAGCAGCGAGAGAACGTCTAGAAAGTCATCCACAACCAGAATGTGAAAGGCAGCAGTTCCTTCAGAGTTGCGCGAAGCGTCAAACGATCGATAGTGCATGATTATGTACGGTTTCGTACACAGGTGATAGGACTAGCATAGGCGATTTTGGCGAGCGAATCTTCTGAACGCGTTATAAATCTGTAATTTTTCTTAACTTTTCTTAAAATTAAGTCTGCGATTGCTAAAATTCATTTCGCAAACATTGAAGAGCGTTAACTTGCAGAAATTGCATGAGGTTTGGGTCCGATCGTCCCCAGGAAGAACTGCGATTACCTCAAAGGGAGAACTGTTCCGCATCGCTTAATTTGCGGGTCGCAGGCTGCAATCATCTCTTCTGTGTCCTCTCTTCAGAAGATCGGGAACGCATTTCGCTTCATCTCGAATCCGTTCACCTGGAGGCGCAGCAAATTTTATATGATGCAGACCAGTGCATCGAGTGGGCTTACTTTCCGCTCAACTGTGTAGTGTCGCTGCTAACCGTGATGGAAGCCGGAGCGGTGATCGAAGTGGCAACCGTGGGGCGAGAAGGCATCGTCGGTCTCCCCATTTTGCTGGGCGTAAATCAGGTTCCCGGTCGGGCAATGGTGCAAATTCCCGGTGAGGCATTGCGGCTTCCGGCAGAAATCCTGAGAGCTGAAATCGAGCAGCGAGGATTGCTGTATCACCAGCTTCAGCGTTATGCTCAGGCATTATTTGACCAGGTGACTCAGCTTGCCGCCTGCGATCGCCTTCATTCGATCGAGCAACGCCTCTGCCGCTGGCTGCTGATGACTCAGGATCGCGTGGGGGAGGGACAGTTTCCCCTGACTCAGGCATCCCTGGCGCAAATGCTGGGTGTGCGACGTGCGACGGTGAGCGTGATTGCGGGACGGCTTCAGCGATCGAACCTGATTTGCTATCGGCGGGGACAGATGGAAATTTTGGATCGATCGGGGTTGGAGGGGGTGGTGTGTGAGTGTTATGGGAAGATTCGGTGTCAGCAATTATTCATCTCAACTGATGACAGTATGAATCAGTCTGTTTCTGCATTGGGCTGATTGGAGTTTGGGAGTTCTGGAGGAAGTTCTAACAGCTCTCGGATGTCGGGATCGTACTTTGCTTCCTGCCAGTTCTTAGCGGAGGTCAACATTGCTTTAGCCTCTTTTTTGGCTTGAAGCAAGTTATCTTCACTGAAGATTAAGTCCCAAAGCTTTGCCCCCTGGAGATTTGCTCTCCTAAGGTTTGCCCCCTGGGGATTGGCTCTCGCAAGGTTTGCCCCCTGGAGATTGGTTCTTTCAAGTCTTGCCTCCTGAAGAGTGGCTCCCTCAAGGTATGCCCATTGGAGATTTGCTCCTGAAAAATTTGCCTTCTGGAGATTTGCTCCTGTAAGTATTGCCTCCTGGGATTGGGCTTCCACAAGTATTGCTTCCTGAAGAGCGGCTCTCGCAAGGTATGCTCCCTGGAGAGTGGCTCCTGAAAGATTTGCCCCCTGAAGGTTGGCTTCCTCAAGGTATGCTCCTTGGAGATTAACTCCCCCAAGATTTGCCTCCTGAAGGTTAGCTTTCTTAAGGTATGCTCCTTGGAGATTAACTCTCCCAAGGTTTGCCCCCTGAAGGTTAGCTCCCCCAAGGTTTGCCCCTCTTAAATCTAATTTTCTTAAATTAAGACTAAAGTGCTTCCAATCCGTACCGCTGTGCTTTCGTCTCTTTATTACGGTCAATACTGCCTCAATATCGGTCTGTAATGGAGGGACTGATTCTGGCTTGTTTTCTGCCACTACAGCTTCTGTTTCCTCTCTGGGCTGTGCTTGACTAGTCAAACCTATATTTTTCGCCTCTCTAGATGAAAAAGGGCTGTTCTCGCGCATAAAGGCAGTTAACACTTCAAATACCTGCCTATAGTCCTCATCTGGACTATTCGGGTCAGAGTCGTTGGCAATGCTTTCTAGTGAGTAGATCCCGCCTAATTGGACGTGAATATTCTCGTTGCCCAGCATCTCAACAGCTCTAGTGAAACGTTCCATTGTCAAACGTTTCTCAGCAAAGTCAGTATCGATCTTGTGCTTCTCCTGGGATGCAATGTAGTTAAGGACGAGAAAGATACCTGTGACGATCGTTGCTGCTGTCGTCACGATGCTTAACGAACCATCAAACTTTCGCTTGGAATCTTCAGTAGGATTTGCTCGAAGTCCTATCCAGTCTCGAACAACGATACCAAAGATCAGAACAGTGACAGCTATCGCCCCGACAGTAGCAGCAGCCTTCCAGTCGTTGCCATTGAATAGCTGTTTACCCATACACCATTCCTCACCCTGGAACTGGCACTAGACTAACTCAACCAACTTCCTTTCCTGCTATTTCCGTATTGGCAAAATTTCGTCAATCTGAATTTCTGTCTGTCCAGATTTTCGGCTATCCACCTAGGCTCATAGTAGGGCATCTACCAGATCAGACTTATCAAGGTTCAAGCCTTCACGCTTCAGGGCTAAAAGCTGTTCTGCAACATCTAGATCGGTTGATTCTTTGACGTAAAAGGTTCTAGCTGTCCATTCCCCATTACTCCGCTTACCTGTAGCAGGATCTACCCCAATTATTTTTCGGCTCAGTGGCAGGTGTAGGGACTCTAGGGGCTGCTTCTGGCATCGTAGGAGATAACGCTGCAATAGCATTCTCATCCCCCTGCTTCGCCAGTGTGAGGATATTCTTCTGAGACATTATGAGTGCTGGTTTGAAGGGGACAGGACAAAGTAGCGTTACTACCTGTAACGTTTCTCCAAGCCATCATTCGATAAAAGAGATCGCTACCCGGATTACTCTTCTAATCCGTTAGATCTTTGAAGCCAGCTTCGCGTGAGAGTTCAGTAAAGCTTGGATCGGTTTTGGCTTCCTTACGGTAGCGGGGGTTGAGTTCGATCGCCAAACGCAAATTCTCTAAAGCCAGCTCCGTTTCGCCCTGAACCGCGTAGCAGGTGGACTTGTTGTAGTAGGCACTAGCGTATTCGGGTTTGGCTTTAATGGCGCGGTTGAAGTTTGCCAGGGCTTCTTTGTCGCGTCCAAGTTGCAGTAGGGCATAGCCACGACTGTCCCAGGCTTTAGCGTTATTGGGCTGGAGGTCAGTCGCTCTTTCCAGGGAATCGACGCATTCCTGATAGCGTTCCATTTCCAAGAGTGCCAAACCCCGATTCAGCCATGCCTTTGCGTCTTCGGGGTCGAGTTGGGTTGCCCGATCAAAGGCGTTGAAGGCTTCCTCCGATCGCTGAAGTGCCCCCAAGACCACGCCGCGATTGATTAGGGCTTCAGTGTAGTCGGGCTTGATTTCCAGGGCTTTATCAAACGACGTGAGGGCTTCCTCGTAGCGTTTCATCCGATTTAGCGTAACGCCGCGATTCAGCCAGGCTTTGTGATCCTGGGATTGCAGCGTCACGGATCGATCGAACACTGCCAGAGCCGCATCGGACTGTTTCAATTCGCGCAGCACAATGCCCTGGTGATACCAGGCGATTGCATTGGCGGGCTGGAGTTTGGTTACGCGATCATAGGTAGACAGCGCCTCGTCGTATCGCTGGAGTTCTTCGAGTGCCCGTCCCCGGTTGAACCAGACTTCGGCTTGGTTGGGCAGGGAAGCCAGTGCTTTGTCATAGGACGTGATCGCATCGGTATAGCGTTCAGCAGCAAGTAGGTCATTGCCCTGCTGCACATAGTCTTCGGGACGCATGAACAGTTCGGGCTGGGTCGACCGCAGCAGATTGAGTTGCTCGGTGAGCGTCTGGATATTCTGCCGTACGTCTGCCACAAAAGACTCGGCGACAAACTGGGGCGAAAGCTCTGCCAGTCGGCGAAGAATCTGATCTTTTTGTACCTGCGCTTCTGACTGGATCGATCGCAACTGTGCCGCCACTTCTGCCTCGATTTGCCGCAGGGATTGCAAGGCTGTCTGTCGCTGAGATTCCGCATCGCCCTGGAAGCGATCGACCTGTTCACCAAGGCGGGCTTCGAGGCGATCGAGGTTTTGCCGCAGGCGATCACGCTGTCCCTGCACGTCTCCTTTGAGGGTGGCAAACTGGTTGAGTAAATCGGTTTCTGCCCGCTCCAGGTTGCCCAAAATCTGGTCGCGCTGTTCCTGAACCGTAGCGGGAATCTGGTTGAGCTGGTCGCTAATATCGCTGGTGAGTTGGGCGATCGTTTGGCGCAGTTCTTCCCGTTTCGCCTGGGTATCGACCTGGAAGTCGGTGCGCTGGGTCGTGAATTCGGCATCGATGCGATCGAGGATCTGCTGGAGTTCGGCTTGTTTGTTTTGTGCTTCTATCTCCAGGCCGCTTTGCTTTTGGGACAGTTCGGCTTCGATCTGGGTGAAAATGCGCTGCAAGTCTACTTGTTTTGCCTGGGAAATGGCTTCCAGGGTTTGCTGCTGAGTCGCTAACACGGCATCCAATTGAGCCAGATTACGCTGAATGCCGTCTCGCTGAAGCTGGGCATCGAGTTCGAGTTCGCGAATTCTGCCTTCAAGTTCTGCCTCTAGCCGTTCCAGGTTTTGCCGGAGCTGGTTTTGCTGCGTTTGTGCTTCTGCCTGCCATGCCGATCGCTGATCGGCAAAATCGGTGGTGAGCTGACTCAGATTGCGGCGAATGTTGTCCTGCTGTGCCCGAATTTCCGATTCCAGGTTCGATCGCTGGGTAGACAGTTCGCTATAAAGCTGTTCCAGCGTTTGCCGAATTGCATCGCGCTGTGCTTGAGTGTCTGCCTGAAGCTGTGCCAACTGAAACGTGACATCGAGCCGCAGTTTTTCCAGACTGTCAAAAAGCTGATTCTTGCGATCGTTAATGTCGTCCTGAATTTGAGCAAACTGCCCGACAAACTGAGACTGCTGCTGCCGGATGCCCTCGATAATATTGGATTTTTCCTGGTCAACCTGCAATCGGGCATTGGTTCGCAATTCACTTAAGTAAGGCGAAAGCTCTGCCACCAGATCGCTGAACTGCTGAAGCGTTCCCTCTTTGTGTTCCTGGGCGATCGACTGATACTGACTAATTCTTGCTGCGAATTCTGCCTCGGATGCGGATAGCGTTTGCAGCGACAAATCTTTCTGCGACTGCACGTTGAGCTGAAGCTCGGCAATCTGATTTGCAAAGTCCGTCTCTATCTCCTCTAGCCTGCGCTGTGCAACAAGAAGCTGCTGTTCCATGCCGTTTAGCAATTCATGTTTGCGCTGGGAAGCGTCCGCCATAAGCTGGGACAGTGCGCTGCGCTTTGCCTCGATCTCGTGTTGAAACGCCTCCGCATCTTCGCCCAGGTCGCCTGCATAGTTTTCGTAGTCTTTCAGGAGCCGCTGCACTTCGTTCTTTGCTTTGCCGATCTGCCGCTCCAGGTCATCAAGTTCCTGAATGTGGGACTTCACGATCGCCGTCACTTCTTGTAAGACCGATCGCCTCAACAAATACAGCCCAATCAGAGCTGCCGCCAGCAGAGCCGCCAAAACGCCGAGCATGATATTAAAGAGCGTTGCCGTCTGGTTCACCTGCCTGAGGCGCTCGAGTTCCTGCTGCTCGGTGGGACTCAGGGCTTGCGCCAGGGTGAGATTCGCAGGCTCGGCTGATATCAGGATTTGCCTGCGAGATGGCTGCGCCTGCACTGCTCCTGGGGATAGCCACCCCAGCCACAGCAAAAACGTTGACAGCACTACGCCACTGCGCGAACCCCATCCCCAAAATGTCATCGGCTTGCTCATCAGGACTTGCCCCTGTCTCCCGGTCAATCGGTACTTTGTTTTATATAAGGTATGTGCGATCGTCTACCTACTCAAGGGTAATCAAAATCGCTCCCCTTGCGGCAGGAATCTTGGTTGGGGGCGAATGGAGAGATGAGTGGATGGGTCGATGAAGGGAGTGAGGAGCTGGGGGGAAGGGATTGGATTCGTCTCAGAGGTGCTGTGCTGCTCCTAAATCACCCAATTTTGGCGGAGTTTGAATGATGGAAGGCAGTTTAAGCATCGCTTTAAGGAGCCAGCAGTTCCGGCGGAACAACTTCGGGAACCGTCCATTTATAGAGAATGTGCAGCTTGCTCGGTCCACGCACAACTTCGATTTCTTCAGGCTTCCAGTCGCCCATATCAAAACTGTGAGAAATAATGCGGGTCCCGGGCTTAAGCTGGGTCAGCAAAATTGGGCGCAGGCGCAGATTGACGTCGGGCAACAGGTAAAGCGTTACGACCGTGGCATCGCGAAAGTCTGCGGTAAATAGATCCTCTTCGCGAAACTGGACTCGATCGCTTACCCCTGCCGCTTGGGCATTTGCCGTCGCCTGAGCCACCAGTTCTGCATCAATCTCGATCCCAACCCCTCTTGCGCCAAACTGTTGTGCGGCGGTAATTACCACTCTGCCATCGCCGCTTCCCAAATCGTAAATCACATCGTCTGGTCCTATATCTGCCATTGCAAGCATCTGGTCAACCACAACTTGAGGAGTCGGGACATAGGGAGCTTCAAGCGGTTCTTCAGATTGAGATTCCTCTTGAGATCCCTCAGCCTGCGGAGCCGCTTCACCCGGAGTCGTCAGAGCCTGAACGGGAATTATCCGACCTGCCTGCGCTGCCGCAAATGATCCAACCTGATAACCAGGGACAGCCAGCAGTGCAATTCCACCGATAATCGTGCCTGCTTTCCTCAAGGCTTGCTTGTTCATCGATTTCTTCTCACTCAAGGCTGGGTGTAATCGAACGAGGACAGGTTTAGGAATGGTGGGGTGAGTCATGCTTTGATCAAAAATTGTTGATTGAAACCACTTTCCTGCCTGCATTATTACGACGAATTATATAGCGATCGCGACTGGGGATAGGCTAAAGCGATCGAAATTCATTTTTGCTCAAGCTTGCTCGAACTTGTATCCAGGCATTAAAAAAGGGGCTTTAAGCCCCTCATGATTAGAGAACGTCACAAATCAAGCTATTTAATTGCATGACCTGCCTGATAAAGCACTTGACCAAGCTGTTGAAGCCTAGGCATGACCTCGCTAGGAGCGATGCTGGAAGCCCCAGAAGCATCTTCGCCGATATCAATCAACAATTTAGCGATCTCACCCGAGTTACCGTTTTGCAGAGCGGCTTTTAATTCGCCCAGGTCTTCTGCGAGATCGTGTCCTTGCAGTTGACTTTGCCATGTTTCAATAATCGCGATCGCTTCATCAAGTGGAATCGACGTTACTCCCTGCTGAAGGGCTGCGATCGTCGCATCGAGATCCATTGCTTGCAGTGATTGATCTGCCATGCTCATGCTCCAATTTAAATGTCCGATGGGTGCTGTCAAAACAAAATCTTTGCTTGAATTGGCTCTCGCACCTGTATTCAGGGTGAACTGACTGAAGGAATGAAAGCCTGTGCCTTTTGACGTAACCCGATCGTTCTTGTCGCTATCGCACAAACGTTGTTCCGCTTGTAACTCCAGCAGGTGTCGTCTGTGCTCCTGAGCTTACTCCAGGCGATGTGAAACTTGTTCCCGATTGTCCTGAAAACCCATTAGTGTTGAATCCGCTATTCACCGAATTTCCATTGCCCAGTGTGCTTGTTGAACTGTTTACTCCAGGCGCAGCAAAGCCTGCCGCTCCAGCCCCTTGTGCTCCAAAACCCGATGTGCCAACCCCTGATTGAACGCCTTGGGTTCCAAATCCTTGGGTGCTGGTGCTTGTTCCAGTTCCAGGCGTAACAACTCCTTGGGTTCCAAATCCAGACTGTGTTCCGAATCCAGGCTGTGTTCCGAATCCAGGCTGTGTTCCAAATCCAGACTGTGTTCCAGGCGTAACCACCCCTTGCGTCCCAAAATTCGTGGTTCCGGCAGGTGCGCCAAAGGTCGGTGCGCTGAAGCTAGGTACGCCAAAAGTGCTGGTCGACGTTGGACCAAGCGGAGCAGTGTTTGTCGGAAAGCCGTTTGTTCCCAGTGTTCCGGTTATCGTTGAAGAGCCTGTGGTCGTTGAGATGCCAGTCTGAGTCGTTCCGAGCTGCCCTCCGTTGACTGTTGTACCCGGTAGACCCGTTGTGCCGATCGTCCCTGTAGTGGCAGGAGTACCAAACGCTGAATTCGGAACGCCAAAGGTTGAGGTGCTGCCCGTTCCCGGAGTGACGATCGTTCCAAAATTGCTTTGAGGGATGCCGTTAACGGTTCCTGAAACGCTGCTACCAAATGGAGAAAGGGGAATCCCAGTCGAAGTCGTTCCTGGGCTAACACCAACCCCTGTAGAGCCAAATCCGGGTGTTCCAATGCTGCCACTCCCGGTGAAGGTTTGAGCAGCGGCAGGCAGCGTTAAAGCGACAAGAACAGTTCCAACGCTTGCGAAACCAATGAGACTGTAAAGCGGTGATTTCATTATGTCTTTCCTGATTATCGTTTAACGAAAGGGGCAGAATACACAGTTCGATCGAAACGATCGCAGTCACAAAACACAGCAAGTAGCGGAAGCAAATTAATAACGAATAGATTTACAGATTTATAGAATTCGATATACAAACGTAACGTTACTCGCAGTCTAATAGTTCGTTCCCAATCCAGGGCTGACCTCAGGAATGAAATTTAATGCACCACGGGTGCGTCAAAAGAAACAGGTCAACCTTCAACCCGCTCAAGCTTCACGATAAGATAAACACCCCAGGATAAACACCATAGGATAATCGCACTCTGGCAAAACTTTCCTCCGTAGTGGGAGGCTTACCAGAATAAGAACTATACAAGAAAAAAATAATCCGAAGCTACGCTAAAAACGGTGCTACAAAAAGGGAATGTTCTGATGCTCTATGGATAAGCGAAACACTTACAAGAACCCTTTATCGGAACCATTTTTAATGACTGCAATTCCGCTAAATTTTGTCAAAGGCAATTTTGTCAAAGGCAATGTAGGGGACAATCCGCAGAGTAGATGGCTTAAGTAAACCTTTCTGCTGCCCATGTCCCCCACAAAACGATCTTCAAATTACTCGCGATCGCCCCAAAGTTACTGAAGGCTAAATTTACTGAGGACCAAATCTACTGAAGGGAAGTAATCTGCTGACGTAGTTGTTCAGGCAGCAAAACTCGGTTAACAACGTGAATTACGCCGTTCGCTGCTTGAATGTCAGGCTGAATTACGCTTCCATCATTCACAATAATGCGACCATCCGCAACTCGCACTGCGATACCGCCACCCAGGGTATCGACAACTCCGGTTTGTAGCTCCTGAGAAGTCACCTCACCAGGAACAACGTGATAAGCCAGCACCTGACGCAGCAATGCCTGGTTTTCGGGTTGAAGCAGTTTTTCTAGAGTTCCAGCAGGGAGGGCTGAAAAGGCTTCATCGGTCGGAGCAAAGATTGTGAATTGTCCACCTGTTGACGGAATTGCGTTTGCTACTCCTGCCGCCTGCACTGCACGAGCCAGCGTATTAAATGTGCCTGCAGAAGAAGCTTGTTGCAGCAGCGAAGTGACTCCTGTATTACCAGTATTTGCTTGAGGGGCAGGTGCAGGTCTGGTTGCGGGAGTGGTGCTGGTGGAAGGAGTGTTGGCTCCAGGAGTCGAAATGCCCGCGCCTGTACCGACTCCGGGTTGGGTTGTTGCTCCGGGCGTAGTCATCGTGCCTGGCATGGTCATTGTGCCTGGCATGGTCATTGTGCCAGGGGTAGTCGCTGCTCCAGGCGTGGTCGTTGTACCAGGTGGGGTCGTTTGGATCGGCGACTGACTAGGACTGCTGGTTGTTTGTGCCTGAGCGGGGCTAAAAGCAACCAATCCAGTCAAGGTTGCAGCGGCGATTGTCGCAAAGCGAAGTTGGGATTTGAAATGCATTTCCTCTCTTCTCCTGTCAATTCGGGTGAAATCTTTCTTCACCTTAAAGAGCGCATTTTTCTCCGCCGTCTGTCTTTGGAGCTATTCCCCTCCTGTGGTCGATCGCCTCTTGATTTATACCCAGAGCGAGACTTAAGTCGCATGATCAATGACTATTGACCAATAACCAATGACCAATCGTCCCTAACCAATGCCGATCGCTTCTCCCATTCATTTTTGTCTTTCGACTAACTGACGAGATTTTCGGCAGCAAATTGTCTGGAAAAAACAGTTAGGTTAAGCAAGGCAGGATTGATATAGCGATAATAGGAACGTTGCTTCGAGACGCTTTCCTTGAATCTTCCTTCTTTTATTTGGCTCTGGCGTGCTGCTGCCTGGTCCATGGGTCTATCCCTCTTTGCTTATCTGTTGCTGAGTCTGACTGGAAGCTGGCTATTTGTCAGCCGTCAAACCCCTCAAGTTCGTCCAGGGTGGCTGCGTCCCGTTCACTTTACGATCGGCGGCACAATGGTGTTTCTGGTGCTGCTGCTGCTGGCGATCGGCTTAGTAGGCACGATCGGGCATTACGGCAGTTTGGGGCATTCCAGCCATTTGCCTGCGGGCTTGATTGTTGTCGGTCTGACGCTGCTTTCTGCCTGGAGTGCAACCCAGATTAATGTCGATCGTCCCTGGGCAAGGGGGCTACATCTGGGGACGAATCTGGTGCTGCTGCTGGCATTTGCGATCGTTACCTGGACTGGCTGGGACGTGGTGCAAAAATATTTGCCCTAGGGAATATTTGAGCTGTATCAAAGGTTCTGTATCGCCCCCGTGGGTTGCTTCTTTGCCTGCTCCTGCTAGCTTCAGGGGACTTTGAAAGCCAGAATGATTAGCTCGATTACTCGCAAAATGGGGGACAGTTTGGGCAATCAACCGCAAACAAAAAGGGCAAACAAAAAAGGGCATGGTTTCCCATACCCGGATTGCCATTGAAATTGTCATTCACTGTAGAGTGTTGGCCAGCGTAAGAGTGTTGACCAGCGTACTGCCTGACAGGAGAGATCTTGCTTAGCGATAGTTCTGCGTCTGAATGCGCCGGAGCTGTGCTTCAGGACGCTTAAACCGATCCATCTGCGCTTCAAAGAACTTCCGGTTTGCCATCAGGTGCTTCGGATTCGGGTCATCTAGCGGATACAGCAGTGCTTCGCGTAGTGCTTGAATGACTGCAGAAGTTACGCAGTACATCGATCGCTGGAAGCTCACCGCTAGCTGCACCAGCATATCGTCTTCGCCGCGACAGAACTGCTGATAGTAGTCCACCAAGTACTGCGGCAGGAAGTGCAGCATATCCTGAGCTAGCAGCGTCGGCGGGATGCCAGCCGTACCGACCGGGAATTTGTCTGCGTACAGCACGCCATAGTGGAAGTCTTTCTGCTCTAGGGGAACCTGTCCTGCCTGCGCGTTGTAAGACTTCGTGCCCCGGAACGGCGAGGTGCGGTAGAATACGGCTTCTACATAGGGCAGTGCCGCTTCATACAGCCACATAAAGCCCTTCGATTTCGGGATGATTTCGTAGCACTCGCCGTCGATGTAAACGTGATGGTAAATGGGGCGACCTGCGATCGCAAAAATTCCGTTAATCAGGAAGTTCATCGCGTCGGGGACGCTAGCGATTTTGCCTTCGTCGTACAAATCCGACATTTCAAAGAACACCGGAGCCATGATTTCCCAAAATAGCCCCAGGTTTGCGTAGTAGGACATCTGACGGCACTGCTCCAGGAACATATCCGGGAACAGCTTGTACAGTCCCAGCATCGCTGGATTTTTCTTGAAGTACGCTTGGATGGCGCGATCGGCGTTTTGCTTGTACTCGTCGCTGTCGAGGTAGGCATCAAACAAGCCCATGCCTATATCACGACCGTGCCAGAACATTGCCCGCATACACTCTTCGGCAAACTCCATGTTGATCCGATCGTGATACCAGTGATGGAAAATGCGCGGCAGCTTGGATTTGAGTTCGCCTTTCTGGATAAACTCTAGCAGTTCTGGGTGAGCGGAGCCTGTGCCACGCCAGATTCTCAGGTCTGCCTCATCGCCCGCGTAGTGATTTTGGCGATCGAGATATTCCTGCGAAATAAAGTACTTGAAGAACGGCAGCGGATCGAGAAAAACGTGCTCGGCAATATACAGCAGGTCGCGCCAGTAGAAATCCATTGGTACGGCGTAAGCCTTATACAGCCCAATGATTTGCATCAGGTTTTCTGGCGTATCCGGCAGCATTGCCCCACCCGCTTCGAGTCGATGAATGACCTCAGCAAACTCATGATTTGAGGGCGGGAGCTTTGGCGAAGGCGTAGAAACTGGGGGAAGAATAGTTGCAGTCATAAGCGGTGAGAGGGTGAAAGCGTAGAGGTTTAGAATCACTTTGAATCTCTTCAAGAGACATTCCCTTTGCCCAGGTGCAGCGAGAATGCTCCATAACCGACTAGTTATTCAGTTCCAGGTTATTCAGGTCTAAAAATCGCTCGCTCGTTGCCAACTGCTGGGTCGGAGTTGGAACGGTAGCCACCAGAGCGGTTGTCGTCGCTTCTGTCCAGCGCACCAACCAGCTTGGCTGCAAGCCCAGGAACAAAATCAAAACTGCCAGAACCAGAGCCGGGAACTTCTCACTTGTCGTGACCTGCGGAAAGTACGCTGTCGAGTTATCCAGTTTGCCGAAGCAGGTGCGGTTCAACAGAATTACAAAATAGACTGCGGTGAGCGCAGTTCCCAGAACCGCGGCCAGCGTTTGCACCGGAAAGACAGAGTAGGTTCCCTGGAAAACTAGAAACTCCGCGATGAAGCCCGCTAATCCCGGAATCCCAGCACTCGCCATGCCGCCCAGAATCAGCAGCGAACTAATCGAGGGCAAGCCGCGAATCGGATTCAGCAGACCGTTCAGCACATCCAGGTCGCGGGTACCCGCTTTCACTTCCACGACCCCTACCAGATGAAACAAAATCGCCAGAATCAAGCCATGCGCCACCATTTGTCCTACTGCTCCGACCAGGGCGAGCGGAGTCAAGGCAGCCGCACCTAACAGCACATAGCCCATGTGTCCGATCGAGCTATACGCCACCATTCGCTTGATATCCTTTTGAGCGATCGCCGCCAAAGCTCCGTAGAGAATGCTTACGGCTGCCCAGGTTGCCAGAAAAGGAGAGAGCTGCGCCCACGCTTCTGGGAACAATCCCATCCCGAATCGCACCAGGCCGTAGGTTCCCAGCTTTGCAAAAACACCCCCTAGCAGAATCGCGACTGGAGAAGACGCTTCAACATAGGTATCCGGTAGCCAGGTATGGAAGGGAACAAGCGGAATCTTGATGCCAAAACCAACCAGCATTAACCCCAGCAGCAAGACCTGAGAGCCGATCGGCAACGCCTGCCCCAGTACCGACTGGTAAGAGAAATCAGACGCGCCAGAGAGCCAGACCAGTCCCAGAAAGCTCACCAGAACCAGGGCACCAGAAACGGCCGTAAAGAGCAGGAATTTGACTGCTGCATAGCTACGCTTTGCCCCACCCCAGATCGAAATCATCAGGAAGAAGGGAATGAGCTCCAGTTCGTAGAACAGGAAAAACAGCATCAGGTTTTGTGCGAGGAATGCGCCTGAAACACCACCATTCACCAGCAGCATCATGACATAGAGCAGTTTTGGACGCTCTGTGTTTTCACTGCTGCTAAAAATCGCAACCAGGGTCAACAGGCTATTCAGTGCCAGCAACACTACCGAAACTCCATCCACGCCCAGTTCATAGTTCAGTCCCAAGGGAGTAATCCAGGGCAGAAACTCCCGAAACTGAAATCCGGATTGGGTAATGTCAAACTGGGTCAGAATCCAGACTGTCCAGAGCAGATTGATAAGCGAGATCGCCAACGCACTGGAGCGAACTTGAGAAGAAGTGTACTTGCTTGGCAGCAGGCTGATGACCAATGCACCAGCGATCGGAAGCCAGATGAGGGCACTTAGCATAGCGAGGGATTACAAGAGTAAGGTTTAGGAGTCAGAGAAAATTACCCAAAAAGAATTACCCAATGCCGATCGTGAGCTCAGACAGGAACGACCAGCTTGCTAAAAGTGCAATCAGAACTAAACCGAAGGCGATCGTCAGTACATAAAACTGAGTCTGACCCGAGTTGCCATACTTGAGCGTTTCGCCGCCGAAGATCGAAGACAGCCCGACCAGGTTGACCAATCCATCAACCAGATAGCGATCGAACCAGTCTGTGATGCGAGACACAATATCCACGCTGCCGACCACACTCGATCGATAAAGCTTCGGCGTGTAGAAGTCGTAGGCAAAGAGATCTTGCAGTGCCTTCGAGGGCAGACGAACGGGCTTTTTGACGTAATTGCTGATGTAAACCACCCAGCCAATGCTCAAACCAAAAATGCTCGACCAGGTCAGCATCAAAGCAACATCTTTGCTGATTTCAGCCCAGCTTGGCAGCAGATCAAAAGCTTGCAGCAGTACGGGCACATGCAGCGCGAACCCCGCGAAGATTGTCATCGGCAGCGTGACTGCCCACAGGTTTTCGGGCGATCGAACCGTCATTGGCTGTTCCTGGTTCGCAAAGATTAGCCCAAACGTCCGAGTCAGGCTAAAGGCAGCCAAGCCATTAATCAGCAGCACCAGCCCAACCAGCCAGGAACTCGTTTGCCACAAACCGTCCACCAGTTTCAGCATTGCCCAGAATCCACCCAGCGGCGGCAGCGCGATTAGCCCAGTTGCACCTGCAATAAATGACAGTCCCGTAACCGGACGCTTTTTCCAGAGTCCGCCCAGCTGAGTCAAATCCTGCGTAATGTTGTTGAGAACGATCGACCCGCAGCTTGCCACGATCGCCGCCATGCCCAGCGCATGAGTAAACACGATCAGCAGCGCGGCTTCGGATTGCTGTGCCCCGATCGCGATAAACACCACGCCCATGTAGGCAGTTACCAGATAAGAAAAAGCCCGCTTGATGTCAACTTGTGCCATCGAGATGAGCGTACCGCCGATCGCTGAAACCGCACCGATTGCGATCGCTGCATTGAGGACGATTGGGGACAGGGCAAAAACAGGCTCCAGTTTAATCATCACCCAGGCACCCGTTGCCACGACCACAGAGTTTCTCAAAATCGTGCTGGGGAACGGACCTTCCATCGCTTCATCCAGCCAGAGGTGCAGTGGAAACTGAGCACATTTGCCCATCGGGCCTGCCAGGAGTGCCAGGCCCACCAGCGCCGCCACGGTCGGATCAACGTTTGCTGTTTGTGCCCAAACTGCCAGCTCATCAAAATCCCAGGTTCCAGCCAGCGGAAAGATTGCCAGTACGCCCATCAGCAGAAACAAATCGCCGACTCGCTTGGTCAAAAACGCATCGCGTGCCCCAGTCACCACCAGCGACTGATTAAACCAGAAGCCAACGAGGAGGTAAGTTCCCAGCGTCAGGATCTCCAGAATGATGTAGCTGAAGAATAGGGAGTCACACAGCACCAGGGCGGACATGCCTGCTTCAAACAAAGCGAGCAACGAGTAGAACCGTGCCCAGCCCCAGTCCATTTCCAGATAGCCCACTCCATAGATTTGCGCCAGAAAGTTCAGCCCAGTAATCAGTACCGTTGCCCCGACTGTTAACGCAGAAATTTCGACGGGAATCGTTAAGTTTAAGCCGGCAACCTGAAGCCAGGGTAAGCTGAGTTGAATTGGCGGCTGCTCCAAAAGTACAGACAGTGCCAAAACACCGTGCAGGAACGCCACGAAGGTTGTGATCGCGTTGACGTAGCCCGCAGGTCGTGGTCCAGTCCGCCGAGTAATCGACGGAAACCAAACAATGGACAAAAGCATTCCCACCAGGGGATAGCAAGGAATAAACCAAGCGGTTTCAGCAAGAAGCTGGGTCATCAGTACCGTCCTGTAGGCACGCTAGGGTTAACTCATCCGTTCCAGCAATACCCAGAATTAATCTGGTTAATAGAAATAGCCTTATGAAAGCTGTTTGAGGTATCAGAAAAAATCTATCCTTAATACTAGCCTAAGGCTTTCCCCCGGAAAACCCATTCGTTGATAACGGTATCTAAAAAGTTCTATAAGCAAAGGCAAACGTTACTAGGCCAATGGGCTTAACTTTGCTTAACACGCCTCTCAGACAGGTCTTTTGCTCAGCCAATCAAATGTTCAGCCGATCAAACATTTATTTCGGCGTCCTGCTTTTGACCGAATATGAGACTCAGATTATCTTAATCCACTGTTCTTTTTTGCAGGACTGCTGAAAACTTCTCATAAAAAACTCTCCGGGTTTTCCAGAGAGCACAATTAACTCAAGGTCTGATAATTTCTTTGATGACTTCTACAGCAATATCAGGGCTGCTAGCGAGCAGGCTGCAGGTTTTCCAACCCAGCCGTTACTTTTGCTGAAGTAATTCGATCGCCCTGCTGAATCTGGTCGACGACTTCCATCCCGCTCGTTACAGAGCCAAATACCGCATAGCTGCCATCCAGAAAAGTCAGGTCATCCAGCGCAATGTAAAACTGAGACGAAGCCGAGTCAGGTAGAGCAGAACGTGCCATTGCCACTGCCCCACGAGTATGGCGCAAGACAGGTTTTGCTGTGACCCCAGCCGTTTCAAGCGTTTTGCTATAAACAGGCTGACCAGTCCCATCTGGCTTAATTTCTAGCGGAATCTGCCGCTCCTGGTTCGTTGCGGGGTCGGTGAATCCACCCGTTCCCAATCGATTGACAGGAAACGCAGGGTCTTTGCTTTGTGGGTCGCCGCCCTGCACCACAAAAGGCTGAGGCTCCCGCACCACCCGATGAAACGCCAAGCCGTCGTAAACTTGCCGATTGACGAGATCAACAAAGTTTCCGGCTGTAATCGGAGCATTTGCGCCATCGATTCGGATGACGATCGGAGAACCTTTCACCACCATTTCGACCGTTGCTTCCCCATTGAGGCGCGGTAAGTTGCTGAACTGTGGACTAACGGCTGCACCAGAGGGAGTCGAGGCAGGTGTAGTCGTTCCCGTAGGCGAGGGGCTGGCACTTGAAACAGACTCTTGAGTTTGATTCTGACCCGCACAGTTTGCCAGTAGCATTACCCCACCCAGCAAAAAGGCGGTTAACCAGCGACGAAATCGAATATCCATGAGTTTCACGATTCTTTGTAGTCCTAGGCCATTATCTGGCTTAGGAACAGAAATTGTATAACCTGTCATTTCGTTGAGGTGAGCTTCCTCGTCTGCGCTAGTCGACAGGATGCCTCTCACCAATTAGGCGGGCAAGCGAGCTACCCCCTAAAACTAGATAAGCTAGATTCTCACTCCAACAATTTACAAATTAATCAACGCGCGCAAGCTTTAAAGTCCCTCCAGGGGTACGGCGAGGAAGCGAGCCAGTTCTGCGCCCTGATTTTCCAATTCCTTCAAGGATAGGGGTTGGCCAACGCGGGTAAGCGGCAGATCGCCTTTGCCCTTAATACGCAGGTAGAGAGCACGTTTAGGGCTGATGCCTTCGCGAATTTCGACGCGAATCGCCTGAATGTCTTCGAGTGGGTAGGTCAGCTCGATGCGGCGATTCTTGCCTGGAAAGCCCGACCGAAACAGGATTGCAGTTCCGGTTTGCCGATTAAATTCGTTATACCCGCCACCAACATCCCAATAAACAATCAGCCAGAGATAGGTTCCTAGCAGGAGTCCGGCAATGCCGTAAAAGCCCATTGCAATTCCCTGCGGAATAAAGACGAGCTGAGTGGGGTCAGAGAAAGGAAGAAGATTAACTTTTGTGTAGCTAGAAATGCTTGAAAACAGAAAACCTGCTCCGCCAATCGTCGAAACTGCCGCCCAGAAATAGTTGCTAAAGCGGCGTGCGCCCAAGACCGATTGACGAAGAATCAAGTTGTTCTCATTTTTGGATGCGGTTGTTGCAGCCATGAGCTTAGTTTGTCCAAAGGTAAAGAAGGGTATCAAAGGTAGGCTGATCCACCGTATCTCTGCGATCGAGGGATCAGAATCCCTGTAAAATCGAATCAGTGAACGCTTGAACGATCCATTTAGACCGGGGAGACTTTCTGAGACGATCACGTATCAGATTGTAAAATTTTTGATATCTCCCTATCATATAGAAACATTAAGTCCTATCTCAGAATGTATAAGCATTAATGCTTACGCACTGCGATAGAGATACGAGAGAGCGTTTGCTGTTCTCGGTATCAACGACTCATGTTCAAGGTTTCCTCGATCGCTCAGCATCCTGAACCAGGTAAGCTTGTTAAGCGATCGAATGGATCTGATCTCATATTAAGAGGATATGAAATGACCATAGCAATGGGGCGCGCACAAGCCCAGCGAGGATGGTTCGACACCGTCGACGACTGGCTGAAGCGCGACAGATTCGTTTTCATCGGCTGGTCAGGACTGCTGCTCT
>JACJNZ010000059.1 GCA_014695325.1 Cyanobacteria bacterium FACHB-502
TAACGGCAGTACCAACGAACATTGAGCAGGATAATTTCAGGCAAGAAATGCCGCCACTTGAACAGAGCAGCAGTAGCCATCGGAGGGCGAGAAGGCATAACGGGGCTTGTCTACCTTACCAGCGGCTGTTTTTGCGACACAACCGTCCACATTGCCTATCAGTGACAGAACAATCTGATTTTGAAATCGAAATTATGCCCCTTCACTGGTGATGAGCTGTGCGTAGTGTCCTTTTTCCTGCCACAGGGTTTCGTGCGTTCCCCGCTGCACCGCCTTTCCTCGCTCCAAGACGATAATCTCATCGCAGTCGCGGATGGTGCTGAGTCGATGCGCCACAATTAAACAGGTGCATCCCCGGCGTCGTAAATTTTGATCGATGATTTTCTCTGTTTCGGCATCCAGCGCACTCGTTGCTTCATCCATAATCAAAATTGCGGGATTGTTCACCAGCGATCGGGCAATTTCTAATCGCTGCCGTTGACCCCCGCTGAGATTGGCGGCTCCTTCAATCAAAGGCGCACGGTAACCCCCTGGAATCGAAAGAATCGCTTCGTGAATCGCAGCATCCTGGCAAGCTTTTTCAATCGTTTGACCGGAAATGGTCGCGTCCCACAGCGTCAGGTTGGCGCGAATCGTATCGGCAAACAAAATAATGTCTTGATCGACCACAGAAATAGAATTGGTCAGGATCGATCGCCCAATGCCCTCTCTGGGAATGCCGTCAAAGTAAATCGTGCCTGACCAGGGTTCATAGAGTCCCGCAATGATTTTTGCCAGCGTTGATTTGCCCGATCCGCTACCGCCCACTAATGCGACTCGCTGCCCTGGCTTGATCGAAAGGTTGAAGTTTTGAATGAGGGGTGCAGCCACACGACTGTAGCCAAAGGTAACGTCTTTTAATTCAATATAGCCTTGCAGCCGATTTGCCCCCGAAACGGTATGCGGGGTTGTACGGGCGATCGCCTGTTGCTTAGCAGTTTCCAGAGCCGGATCGGTGGCATTGTCCAACACATCATCCAGCCGCAGCAGATTTCCCTCCAGGTCTTGCAGCGTACTCCCAAACCGCACCAGATCATTCACAGGAGCCAAAAAGCTGACGGTCAAAAGCTGAAATGCCAGCAGCATCCCAATACTCATCTGTCCCTGGATTACCTGCCAACCGCCAATACTCAGCAGAGCGACGGTACTCAGTGCCGTAATGAGTGACGGCAGCAGACTCAGCTTCTGGTTGGCAAGGTTTAGCTCTTGCTGAGCGTTGATTGCCTTTGTGTAGTAGCCGGCCCAGCGCGAAAAGAAATCGGACTCTAAGCCAGAAGCTTTCAGGGTTTCAATGCTCTGGAGCCCGGCGATCGCCACGCCGTTCACCTTACCAAAGTTCTGTGCCGCTTTGATGTTGGCATCGACTCGCTGACGCGCCACCCACTGCAAGATGAGCACATTGACGATCGCAAAACAAATCACAATCAGTGTCAACAAAGGACTGTAGTGCAGCATCACAGCGGCATAAAATACAATCACAACAGCACTGATTAGCGTGGTTGTCAGTTGTCCGGTGAGGGCGGTGGCAACGCGATCGTTAATCCGAATTCGACTGCTAATTTCACCGGGATAACGCTGGGCGTAGTAGCTAATAGGCAGTTTCAATAAATGCCAGATAAAATGGCTGGACATCGAAATGGATAGTTTAATTTTTAACTTTCGCAGATAGCGAAGTTGAAGTGCGGTCAACAAACCCTGAAGCGTGATGGTCAATCCCATTGCTGCCAGTAAATAAGCAAGCCAATTCGTCCGACCATTAATCAAAATATTATCGATAAATACCTGGCTATAGACGGGCACAGCCAAATTGGGAATCACCAGCAAAAAACCCGCAGCAATGCAGTACAGCAATGCTGGGATCGATTCCTGAAGGCGGGTTTGCAGCGATTGAACGACGCTTTTTTTCTTGCCGCCCTTTTGGAAAGTTTCGTTTGGTTCCATCACCAGGACAATGCCCGTATAGCCCTGATTAAACTCTTCCAGCGAAACCGTGCGCCGTCCGGCAGCCGGATCGTTGACAAAGACCTGCTCTTTGCTAAATCCCTCCACCACAAAGAAATGATCAAACTGCCAGAAGACAATATAAGGCGGATGCAGTGCCATTAAGCTTTGCAATTCCTTTTTGAAGCCTTTGGCGTTCAGTCCATAGGCCTTTGCCGCCGCCACGACATTTGCTGCCGAACTGCCGTCCCGTGAAATGCCACAGGCTTGCCGCAGCTCTGCCAGGGGCACAATTCGCCCGTAGTAGCCCAGAATGATTCCCAGGGCGGCAGCTCCGCACTCACCGGCTTCCATTTGCAGCAGCGTTGGCGTGCGAACGCGATTGCGCTTGCGACTCCAGAGCGTTTGCCCCTGCTGTTGCAGAACTTTCCGGGGAGCCTTCCACCAATTCCAGGAGAACTGCGGGGCGGGATTGAGCAGGGTTTTCAGCATAAGACTTATTTCAAAAACGGGAAGATAAAGGTGATGGGGGCTTGTTCGCTCAGCATCACTCTGGCATCGGTCGGCGTTTGGCTTGAGAGCTGAGCAGATCCACGAGACATCGACCACTGGTAGCCGCTGGGATTGTCAGGAGCAAGTTTAAACTGGGCAACGACTTCGATCGAGGCAGGCGTGTAGACCAGAGCCGCTAGCTCCAAATTGCCGTTTGTGCGCTTGAGGGCGGCTGACTGCGTGACGGGCTGGGATGAAACAGAGGTTACGATTGCCTCAAGTCCGCCAAATTCCTGGAAGCTTGCTGTTTCAGGACTAATCAAAACCCGATCGCCCGGCTGAATTTGTTTGCCTTGAGCAATCGGGAAATAGCTGACGCTGATAAGCTGCCTGGGATTAGTCGTATCTTGCACTAACAGTCCTCTTGCCTGGACGAAAATGGGAATCCGTCCGACAACGCTCCAGACCAGTGCCAGCACGACCAGAAAGCCGATCGATGCTAGCGGCAGCCAGTCCTTCAGATTCACAATTTGCATGAGCTGGTCAAGTTGTTCGGGGGAAGCAATCTGCGCCAGTGCCTCAGCTCGGAATAGGTTAGAGTCTTTTTCGTCTGCCATGAGTCACCACCTTGCTTAATTACTGCCGTTCTCTATGTCCGCTCTTTTATCCCAAGCTGTCGCAGCAGCCAGTGAAATTTCGTTCTCGCGATCGACAACTCCTGCAACGCTGAAAGACTGAGTTCGCCTTGATAGGCGGATTGATCGCACAGGCTGCACCCCGGCTCATAGGAGGGAACGCTGCCTGCTAAGCGACTGATCATTTGATAAAGCTGCTCTGTGGTGATGCTGGCGAGTGCCTGATAAAAGCGAGCGGCAAATCCTAAATCGGTTTGCAGTTTGGGGATCAGAAGAGCAATTGGAACCGACAGCAATTTTGTATCCTGAGCCGTTTTGATCAGATACAGATTAGGAGACATTTCCAGAAAAGTCGTCGCGCCCAAAATATCACCGGGCTGTGCTTTAGCAATATTGCGAAGCTGGCTGCTGGGCGGTGCACCAAATGCAAGCGATAGCGCGTTATGCTTGCCGCCGCAAACCAACAGCAATAGATTTCCTTTCAGTACAATATCCAGCGTTTCAAGCGACTGTCCCTCTCGCACATAGATTTCGTCTGCTTTTAATTCCTTCACTTTTCCTGCACTTGTCATCCAGCATATATCGCTGTCATGTAAACAGCTAAACATCGAAAAGCTGGTTTTTGTCATGATTGAATGTGACTCAGTGACAGTCGCTTCAGGTAGACGTGAGGCAATCTGCCACTGTTTGCGAGTGAACAGCATGGCGATCGCCCGGTAGAAGCGGGCACTAAAGCCAGCATCCTGCTCAAATTCTTCCAGTAGCAACTGACAATCGATCGTCAGAACTAATGACTTTTCAAGTGCCTGAAAGACAGCTGACGAAGGAGAACTCAGCAGAAAGAAGAATCCAACGACATCACCGCTGCTGTAAGTGACAATGCCAGGATGAGAGCGATCGGAATCAGGCGAGATCAGTTCAAGTTGACCCTCTAGAACCAGATAAAACCGACCTGAATGTGTGTCAACAGTCGGCAGTCGAGCGCCAGGCGCAATTTCTACTTTCTGTCCAACCAAAGTCATCCAGTCAATGTCACTCCGATTCAACTCGCGCAGAATAATTTCTGTCATAGGGCTACAGGTCATGAGAATTGATTATTTGCTGCTTGGAGCACGATGCAGCATTTTTACGCTATATCTTCTGGGTAGGGTGGAGTTGGAAAGGTCGGTTCAGTTTCAGGAATGTTGAAGTCGTCAGCATCACGCTGCAAAATCTTTGAATGGAGTAATTGATTGTAGTCATGCTCTGCACCGCCCGCTATTTTAGTTAATTCTCGATCGCTTAGTAGTTCGCTGGTACCGTTAGAATCGAACGATTTGTTTTGCTGTTGATCAGACATTTGATTCTCCTTTAAGTCGCGTTATGTGGGCTTATAGACTGGAATAGAGCCATTTGTAAAACAGTTGAGTGAGGTGCGGTATGACAAAATAGGCAAGCAGGACAACACTAAATCCTGTGATGATTAGTTGCTGAAGTAATACAGGAAATTCAGACAGTAACGGTACCAGTAAATATTCCAGGATAGGTAGCGTGAGCAGCACTCCTAGCCACGTCACCAGCGCAACCCTATAGCATGGGGGTGGAGCCTGCGGCTTGCCTAGAAGCATAAACCAGATCTCCAACCCTGTCAGTGTTTGAACAACTTCAGTCTTTTCGATCAGAGATTGCAACCGCGTTATCCATTCCTGTCAAATATCGGATTCCATCCACGTTTTCAAGTTGCTGTACTGATTGAATCTAACAATGGCTACGTAATCAGGGTGAGTATGATTTTGGGGGCGAATCACAGTGACCCCTGAGTATCCTTTGAACTTGTGAACCGCTGTAGCGATGCCGTGCAGCCACTCTTGATATCCCCACTCGCGTCCTGGGCGAACTGCATAAGAAATAATGGTAGTGACCTGCTGAGCTTCTTGATCTGTACCGATCGCTACACGCTTTAGCATGGGACTTAACCTCAACGAGCGATCGTCGCTTTTAGAGCAGCCTGTGCTTTAACGATTGTCAGGTTACGGGCTTCCGTACCCAGGTTGAGACCATTGGCGTAAATGAACTCAACATCGGTAATGCCGATGAACCCAAAAATAAACCGAAGATAGGGTGTTTGCAGATCATAGGCGTGAGTAGGACTATCTTCTGGATAAGTTCCCCCTTGAGCAAGAATGATAGTCATCTTCCTATCATGAACCAGCGCTTTGTAGCCTGTTTCATCAGCTAAGAATGTACGACCCACGCGCACAACTTGATCAATGTAGGCTTTGAAGTTCGCAGGAATGCTGAAGTTGTACATGGGAATGCCAAACACATAGCGATCGGCTGCTAAAAACTCATCGATCAACTCATCGGAAACCCGAATTGCTTTAGTTTGTTCAAGCGTTTGTTGTTCAGGGGGTGTAAAGGCACCAGCAATCCAGTCTTCGCTGACAAACGGTACAGGATAATGCCCAATATCGCGGTAGGTGACCGTGTCATTGGGATGAGCAGCTTTCCAGTTAGCGATGAATTCTGCTGAAAGGGTGCGAGAAATAGATCGTACACCCCGTGGACTTGCATCGAGATGGAGAATGTGTGTCATGAAATAACCTCAAGTTGTGAATTAATACAAGCTATGCATCAATAGATTTACCCATCGTTATGGTCGGGTAAATCAATACGCGATCGTGGAAAATTGCGTAGAGTATTTGGGCTTTGGTAGGGTTTTAGACTGATGAGTCGTCTAATTGCTGCACCGTGCAGCCAGGTTAATTTCTAGAATTCGGGAAACAGAGCGTCTAACTTCTCTTTACTAGAACAATCAAGAAGCCCCTCGCAGAACATAGCCAACACCACGCACAGTATGAATCAGTCGTGCTGCCTTGCTCCCCCCAAGTTTGAGGCGCAAGTAGCGAATGTAGACCTCAATAACATTAGAGTCTCCAACAAAATCGTATCCCCAAACATTTTGAAGAATTTGTTCACGTCTCAACACTTGTTTAGGGTAGCTCATGAAATATTCTAGCAAATCAAATTCCTTCGCAGTTAATTCAACTTGCTGATAATCGTGACGAACTTGTCGTGCTTTTCGATCTAGCACAAGGTTCTCAAATTCCAAAACGTAAGGCTGCTGCGGCTGAGTACGTCGTAAAAGCGATCGAACGACAGAGACTAATTCCTCCAGGTTGAAAGGTTTAGTTAAACAGGTATCTGCACCTGCCTCTAAACTGGCAACTCGATCGTGTACCTGACCTTCCTTAGTCAAAACTAAGATGGGTACATTATTCTGTGTAGAGCGTAAGCGGTGACAAATATCCAGACAAGATAAACCTATTTGCTCCCAACCTAGAATAAGCAAATCTGGATCACTTTGTCGAGCTTCGAGCAATCCTGCCATTCTATCATGTACAACCTTTACCAAATAACCCTCACATGTCAACTCTAGCTGAATGATTTGAGCTATCTTTAGATCGTTCTCAATCACTAGGATTTGGCGCTGCATAGCATTTTCCTAAATGTTACTTCTTTGAACGTTTTAATGAAACATTTGAGTAGGACTAGCGCATCTGCATCTCCATATCTCCGAGACCGACCAAGTTGCCTTTTTCGTCATGGCTCCTTTGAGTTTGACGTTACTTGATTTCGTAATCGGATTACTTCACAGCGATTGCTGCTTCAATAATCAGGTTGGCAACCTCTTTTGGCTGGGAGATATAGGGCACATGGCTTGCTGGAATCTCAGTTGTTTTGGCACCAATTCGGCTTGCCATGAATCGTTGAAGCTCCGGGTTAATGGCTCGGTCTTCTTGAGCCACAAGATACCAGGAGGGAATCGTCTTCCAGGCTGCGCTCTCCACAGATTGGTCAAACGTTGTGCTGATGGCAGGCTTTTGCGTCACTGCCAGCACTTTCGCCTCGGCTAGTGATACGTCATGAGCAAAGACCTCGTGAAACTTCTCACGATCGATGTAAAGAAATCCTGCTGTATCAGCTACAAGTGCTGCGCTGACTGGAGGAGGGGCGTATCTGCTATTTAACTGGCTAATCGTCTCACCTGGCTCTGGTGCAAAAGCATTGATATAAACTAATGCTTTCACTTGCGGGTTATCAGACGCTGCACCTGTGATTACGGTTCCACCATAGGAATGCCCGACTACAACCACGGGTCTCTGTTGGGCGTCAATGATTCGCTTGGTTGTAGCAATATCATCTGGCAGAGAAGTGAGCGGATTTTGCACAGCAGTTACGACGTAGCCATCCTCCTGCAAAAGTGAAATAACGTGTTGCCAGGATGTTGCGTCAGCATTGGTACCATGAACTAGGACGATCGCAGGTTTAGAGTTGGATGTTTGGACTGGTTGCCACAAACTAGCTGATCCTGAATGCACTGATGCGATAACGACAACACTAAATGTGAACAGTAAGAGCAACAATCTTTGGACTTTTTTCCATGTAAAAACGGTCATTTTGATCACCTTTCTATTTTTACTAGAAAGACACGAAAACATTAGGACACGGGAAAGTTTTACTCAACTGCATATCTCTGCGTTTTTCCCCGTTCATAGTCGCAATGTGTTCACACTTCTCTACTGCGTGCTCGCAGCATGTTCGATAACGCTGACAACGGCATCTGGATGGGAAATCATCACGACGTGGGATGCACCATTCACGACAACTGTCTCCTTTGAATCAGCGCGGTTCGCCAGGAAAGACAGGGCTGCTGGAGGAATGTTCAAGTCGCGACCACCATAGATGAACCAGGACGGGGTAGATTTCCATGCAGGTTCGCCAGAGGCTTCATTAAGCGTGGCTTCCGTAATCGGACGCTGGGTACTAGCCATCAACTGTGCATTGTTGGCGGGCACATCCGCAGCAAACTGCGCGTGGACCTTGTCCTGCTGAATGTAGAGGTCCTTACGCCAATTTTCTAATAGAACAAACGGTGCCCAGTAATAGGGCGAAGTGTGGCGGGGATGTCGATTGATGCTGACATTGCCTCTCTAAAGTCTTGAGAGTTGGCGCTAATGTTGCTGTCTTCACTACCGCCAGTCGGAACAGAAAACTGGTCAAATTACATTTACTCGATGCGATCGTGCCTCTATGAAAACGATTCGTCTATATTCGGCTGATGATTTTCAACCTGGTTAAGATTGACAGATACTTGAGCTGATGATGCTTTCGCACCTATCAAACTACCACTAATTCCAAATTTCTTATGCCCATGCCATCAATCGCAACATTTTAATCGGGCGATCGCTCAATAATATTTTGTGAATGAGATTTGCTATATAAGACCTCCAGATTCAATCACTGCATTGAATAACGGCTCGAACTCCAACGCATTTTGATAACGAATACTATTGATAAACAAAGCTGGTATGCGAGTCACGCCACTGCGTCTTCCGCCTTCAATATCCTCCTTGATGCGATCGCTATACACTTCCCTAGTAATATCTCGCAGAAACTGAGTAATATTCAGTCCTAAATTGTTAGCATACTCCACTAAATAGCCATCGCCTAAATCTTGGCGATGCTCCCACAGCATCTCTGACATCTGCCAAAACCGTCCTTGCGCTCCTGCTGCTTCTGCGGCAGCGGCTACCTTCTGAGATTGAGGATAGAGTTGAGGTTGAGGAAAATGACGAAACACAAAGCATAAATAATTCTCCTTGAGGTTGCTGTCAAGCTGTTCTTGAATTGCTTTAATCAGGGCATAAATTTCCCCACTTTTTGGACATTGATAATCTCCATACTCAACAAGTACAACTCGTGCATTGAGTGAACCCTGCCGATGATCTCGTTCAGAAGGAGATACTGCTAATAGTTGACGATCGCCAGCCGATTCAGCAGAAATATCTTGATTCATGCTTAACCCTTGGGAAGAGAGGAGCAATATCACTTAGAAAATTGCTTTTCTCCTAATTTCTCTATGCTGTTTATATAGTCTTAATTTATAGAATGAACGAAGATTTGTCATTAATCCAGGGTTTATTTCGTGAGCAACAAAATGATCAATTATTAGTTGATTCCAAGTATTGGTCTACCTATGAACTTAAGTTCAGGTTACAGCTTCTTTCATGCTGGTCAGGTACGAGGGGGTGTGGGGGCTAGGCAGTGTCTTAAAAGCGTCTTAAAACCTTCTGTTGATTGGATGATTTGGCGGAGCTCCCCCCTACCCCCCTTAAAAAGGGGAATCAGAGTGGTTCGGCTCCCTCTTTGTGAAGGAGGGCAGAGGAGGATCCTTGGGGGCTAACACTTAGCTCAGAGGGAATCGATCGCATTGAAACGAAGTTGCGCCAGAGGAAAATTTAGAACGGGGAGTAGATTACAGAGAAATACACGCCATTTTCTTGCAAACTGTCCCCGGCATCGATCGACACCAGCGGAATGCCCCAATCGAGCCTTGCTGAAAAGCGATCGCCCTGCCGCCACAATAGACCTACTCCAACACCGACTAACGCATTTGATTCTGGAGCCGGGCTATCGCCGCTATTCCAGGCTGCACCCACATCGATAAACGGCGAAAGTTGCAGCAGCCCTCGCCATTCGGGAATACGCAGAATGGGTAATCGCACCTCGGCAGAGAGCAACGCCCCGTTATCTGTGAGCAAGGCATCCTGTCTGTAACCTCGCACGCTCTGCTGTCCGCCCAATCCAAACTGCTCCAGCGGCACTAAAGCACTGTCTGCAAGCTGAACATCGCCTCGCACCAGCAGCAGCGCATCGGGAGCCAGTAAGCGCACCCACTGCCCCTGTCCGCGCCAAGCTAAAAACCGGCTATCGGGTGCGTCATTGTTCACGGTGGCATCCAACAAATCGAGTCCGAGGCTAAATTGCGATCGAGCAGCAATCACCTGCTGACTGTTACGCTGCGTCCACTCCTGAAAAAAGCGCACTGCCGAGACACGAGTTCGCCCTGCTGCATCGGCTCCGGGTGAAAGGCGAAACGGACCAATATCATCAATGCCTAATTCCGTTTGGCTTTCCTGACGAGAAGCCGTCAGCCCCAGCGCAAATTCTTCGGTTGG
Organism: Cyanobacteria bacterium FACHB-502; assembly: GCA_014695325.1. Classification (GTDB taxonomy): domain Bacteria; phylum Cyanobacteriota; class Cyanobacteriia; order Elainellales; family Elainellaceae; genus Leptolyngbya_A. Next base: position 10,109 of record JACJNZ010000059.1, read on the forward strand.
CGTTTGTGAAAGCGGCTGGCGAAAGGTGAGTTCGTAGTAGTGCGAGGTGGCACTAATCTCCAGTTCATCAAACGGTTCCTCGATGACGCGACTATCCGAGAAGCCGATCGCTAACTGTAACGTGCCATTACGCGGATTGAGCGGCAGAGTATAGGTGGCGTTGAGCGTGTTGCTGCCATTCGTATTGCCGTAGCCCACGTTCAAACCGTCCCCAAAGCCCAACAGATTTGCCTGCGTGAGTTCAACTTGCCGTCGGAAGCTGCCCACACTGGGCGATCGTCCGTTATCGATCGACAACGTGGTATTGAACGAGTCTGCCTCGGTAACCTGAACTGCCAAAACACTGGTTCCCGGACGCACCCCTGCCTGCAAATCCGCCGAGATGCTTTGGATCAAGGGATTGAGCTGTAAAAGCTGTAAACCTTCGAGCAGGCGATTCACGTTGAGCGGCGTTTGCGCAGCAAGTTCTAGGCGATCGCGCACATAGCTAGGACTGAGGCGAGTGAGTCCGCTGATGTCGATCGATTCTAAGCTGCCTTCGATCACCTGAATCGTCACTACTCCGGCTTCCAGAGCCTGAGGTGGAATGATCGCGCCCGATGTGATGTAGCCTTCCCGCACATAGAGCTGTGTTACTGCCGATCGCGCTTGCAGCAGTTGGGCAAAGGTAATATCGCGGTTGGTAAACGGCGCGGTGACGACTGCCAGTTCCTCAGGGGTAAAGACCGTACTGCCAAACACCTCAAAGCGATCGACCCGAATGGTCGTTGGGACTTCTCCTGGAACAGGTTGGGGGGCAGCCGGGGTTTGAGGCGAGGGTCGGAGCAGCTCATCGGGACGGGGAAGCGGTGGGGGCGGCTGCGGGACAGGCTGGGGTTGTAGCGAAGGCGGCTGATTTTCCTGCAAGGGAAGTTGAGGCGTTCCGGTGGATTCAGGGGCTTGCGGCACAACTGTCTGAGCAAAGGCTGATCCTCTAGGCAGCCCAGCCAGAACCACGAGCAGCAATACAGCAGGAAAGTACCAGCAGGTCATATTACTGTCCACAGTATGAAATCACAGCATGACATCACAATAGGGCATCACAATGTGAATAAGGACTGATGCTACGATCGCACGCCTCACAGTCCTCGCAGTCAACCGCTTTGACACTGAGGCAATGCGAAGATTATTTGCATCAGCTTACAACACTTTTGTTGATAAAAGTTTGCCAATCCTCACCATTATCACTGTCTACCTAACTGTCTATCTGAAATAAGCGTCTGAAAGCCAGTCGAGCTGAAAGTTAAGCTCACTTGTGGTTGGCGTGACGACGAGCGCGGGGGTAACCCATTTGGAGAAACTTGCGTACCCTGTCTATGCCCACAAACTCACCCACGACCGCGCGAGATGGGTAAATTAGCGTTGCTCAGTCAATCTGTCGATTGTACTTCAGTTGGAATTGGCATACCGACTCTAGTAGTTCACCAAATAAACTTTGCCTAGTTAGCATGCTTTAATTTAGGATAGAGATGCCCTAACCGAATGCGCGCACCTGCACTGGAAAATCTCCAATTGACCCTGGCTTT
>JACJNZ010000006.1 GCA_014695325.1 Cyanobacteria bacterium FACHB-502
CGAGGTGTAACTGGGTGGGGTCAGGTAAAAGCGGTTGAATGAAGATTAATTTCTCCTGATTCAGAGAATATATCTCTATCTTGCCAAAACTTCACCAAAAGATGGGATGAGCCTATAAAGCGCGTTAAATGACAACAGGGATTGTGATTGATTCAGCAGGTTTGGATGAAAGTTCAAGGATATGCCTGAAGCCAGTAGTGTTGTTTGCGTGTCTTCATGAGATGCCTGTTGCGGAACCGCAAGGCAGGTGGTGTGGAAGGGGAGAGTTAAATGCTCTCCTCGACCCGATTAGACAGCTACGAGTGTGCAGTTTCTTCTGTTAATCTCGGTCTGGAAAAATATCATCACCATACTCAGAAATTAACCAATTTAGGTGCTCAGTACCTTCTCTGATATCATCAGCCAATTGATCTTCTGCGAGTTGCTCTTCTGTTGCCTGTACAGCTTTTTGCCATTCTAGAGGATGTGCCCGCAGACTATTGTACTCTGTGTCATGCTTCTGTATAACGCTTCCAAGGGTTTCCCCCTCAACATAAATATGTACAGGGCTGGACCTGTGAATTAACCACTCCAAGTGATGACTCTCTAAATCAACATCAATTTGGTATTTCACTCCTCCAGTTACACCTGTAATGGAATAGCATTTGGAGGTCAAACTAGTGGATTCAGAATGGCGTTTGTATCGGACTGAGTTTTTATCAAATTCCAGATTGTATCTCTTTCCAAGATCAATAAAATCGTCAGTGCTTAATGGTACACCTTGCTCAAAAATAAAACGAATAGTTTGATCTCGTTCTTGGATATAGTTGCTGTATTCTTTGATAGCTACTTGATCTGCATCACCAAGCGTTGCTCCAACTCCAAAAAACTTACGGTAAATTTCGCCTTCCCTGTTCATCCAATATCTAACTACAGCCCACTGAAAACTACAGTCGTGTAGTTCGTAATAGATATAGCCCCTAACTTCTAGTAGTTCATTCTGTATTTCTGACGCTAACGTTCTGTTTTTTGATGATCTCAAACCCTTGTCTGATTCTAGGTGAGACTCACATCTCCAATAAATTTTAATTTCATCATCATCTACCTCTATATCTTCTGAAAAAATTTCTCCATAAATGCTTTCTCCAAATTCATCAAACTCATCTGCGAATTCGCTAACTACACGAGGATTATTGATCGGCACAAAAGGATCGTAAAGATGACAATACTTCACAAACTCAGTCTGTGATCTAGGGGAATAAGGCGCAACCATATCTAGTGAGAATTTTAACTTACATACATAAAATACCCAGGTAGGGCTGCTGTCTAACGGCAAAATGCAGCGGCGGCTAGTAAACCTAGAAGCTTCACAAATGACTTTTAACCGTCCGCTGCCATGTAGTATACGCCTGGCATGGGCGTGAACTAGTGAGGTGAAAGTCCCCTGGAGGAGAACCAGCGTCCAAATGCTCGAAAGTTCTTGGAGCCGAGTGACGACAACTCCTAGCTTAAGGCAAGGGCACTTCCGCGAGGAGGGATCTGAAGGAAGCTAGCGGCAAACCTGCGAGCCAACGAACAGAAACGTCATTGAAGGCTGAGATCTCTGGGGTGAGTTGGCACAATAGGGATTGTTATCGATTCGGCAGCTTTGGATGAAAGTTCAAGGATACGCTTGAGTCATCAATATTGTTTGCGCGTCTTCATGAACCGCTTATTGTGGACTCGCCTGATGAATGGTGTGGGAAGGGAAAGTTAAATGCTCTCCTCGACCCGATTAAGTGGTGTCTCAATCTGTTTTTACTGTAATAATAAACTCTATTCCCAAGGATTATCGTCTGCCCATGATTCTTCGCTGTAGTCATCATGTATTGGCAAGGAACCAAAGCGGCTGTCATCGTATTCACGTCGGTGGTATCCAATATACTTGCTTCCATCCATTCGATCTACACTGTTGCAAGCATACCAATCTACATAGCCATTAAATCCACCATTCTCAAAGTAATATTTTTTTCTGTTTTTTCGATCAATGTAATGCTTACTATAATGAGTTGAAGTTTTGTATAAGCAATCAATCATTTCTTCATATAAAACTTCAAGACGTTTAGCTCCTGTTTCGTAAAGTTTTCTCTGAATCCTATTACTATAAAGTTTATTGATTTCATCAAAGCTATAGCCCATGAAGTTTTCAAGAGCCATAATAGTTAAGATCCTAACGTTATTAGTATTGTAAAGATAGTCTTTTTTGCTTCTTAGCCAGAAGTTGATCAAACTTATAACCTCCTGGAATTTATCCCTTGTCAAACATTCTAAAGATTCAGCAAATTCTTCTAAATTTTCCTCGTTATTCACATCAAGTTCTTGACAATGAACTTTTTTCAAATGATTTTCCAGACGATCAAATCTTACTGAACAATGACATTTTGGGCACTGAACTAACTGCTGTGAACTGTTCATTCCTAAAACCTCCGAGATAATTGATTGACAAAAGTTGAAGGGAAGTACAGCCCCTAGTGAAAGGGTGCTTTGGGGTTACTGTAAAGTTATCACTCCTACAGATAAACCATGCAAACCTCCCATTTATATCATCAACTGCAAACTCATTTGGGTCAATCTGTTCCTTGGAAATAGCAAATTTTGAACGAGGGCAATAGTCAGAACAGATTGAGGGAAGAAATAAATTAAATGAAAGACGTCTAACGAGGTCGGAAAAGATAGTTATGTCCGTATAAATTTCTGGCATAGGTGTTAATTTAAGCAGGAGAGTTGCCCCTCCTGCTCGGCTCCAGAACCGGACGTAACCCTCTCAAGTTATCCGGCTCCTCAGTGAAAGGGTGGTTGCCAGACAGACCTCACCAGGGATGTTCAGAATTAAGGATGAATTGAACGTCCTTAACTTGTCTATCCTGGAGTGTTTTCAGGTCGTGGCAATGTCGATGGAGAAGCTGCTGATTGTGAATCGAATTGTTCCCGCCATGAGCGCGAGGACGAATATGGTCGATTTCTAGTGGTCGCGTGCCGTGCTATTGACCGCGATCTGCCCACGGGATGAGCAATAAGGTTGAGGGGATAAAGTTGAAAGGGTTAGTGGGAGCGGAATTGAGAGGAATTTCGATTCACTACGGCTGCCGCCGTGTGAGGATGAGGGCTGCGCTTTGCTCCACCCTTCTGCCGGGGCAGGGTTTTTCCCACTGCAATGCCCTAATCCATTAATGCCCTAAGCCATCAATGCCCCACATCAGCAGGACTCAAAACGATCAACAAACTTCAGTCATCAACGATCGCCCCAAGTCGCTCAGTCTCTACTGTTTTAGGGGTTTCAGTGGCATCAGCTACGCTGCTGCTTGCTCGCTACAGGGCTGCGCTATGCTTGCCCTTTCCCTAAGAGGCGATCGTTTGACATGAGCTGTTTATAGGCGTGTGGGAAGCAAAGATACCGTTGGCGAATTCATCGAAGAAAAATCAAGGCAACAGGTCTCCCGTAAGATAAGGGTAACGGTACATGGCTTAACAGAGGTGCATTATGTCCATGCAGCCCCAACCCATTCCTCCCGTTCCAGAAGACACCGCAGCAGTTGCACGAGCCGCCTTTCCTAAAGGCAACCTCTACCTCCAGATTCGCGACACCCTCGGCAGCATCTACCACGACGAAATCTTTGCCTCCCTCTTCTCAAGAAGAGGACAACCAGCTCAAGCTCCCTGGCAATTAGCTTTAGTTTGCGTGATGCAGTTCATTGAGAATCTGTCTGACCGTCAAGCCGCAGATGCCGTTCGGGCTCGCATTGACTGGAAGTATGCCCTCAGCTTACCCCTGAGTGATCCAGGATTTGATTACTCAGTTCTCAGTGAGTTCCGCGATCGATTAATCGCAGGTAATGCCGAACAATTGCTGCTAGACAAATTGTTGGAACAATTACGCGAAAAGAAACTGCTTAAGGGACATAAACGGCAACGAACGGATTCGACTCATGTTCTTGGTGCCATTCGCAGCTTGAATCGATTAGAGACATTAGGAGAGACGTTTCGTGCTGCACTCAATAGCTTGACGGTTGTAGCTCCAGACTGGCTCCAGAACCACCTAGAAGTCGAATGGTTTGAGCGTTATAGTCGCCGCACTGAGAACTATCGATTACCTAAACTAGACAGCGAACGAGAAGAATTGGGGCGCACGATTGGTAAGGACGGATTTGCCCTATTAGATGCCGTTTACCAATCCTCCACTCCAGTGTGGTTACGCCAGGTACCAGCAGTAGAAACGCTCCGGCAGGTATAGCTCCAGCAGTTTTATGCACCCACTGAAGCAGGAGAAGTCCAATGGCGAACACCCAAAGACATGCCTCCCTCAACCCTTGCAATTCATTCTCCGTATGATGTCGAAGCCCATTACAGTTCAAAGCGGAGTGTGAATTGGGTTGGGTACAAAGTTCACATCACTGAAGCCTGCGATCAAGACTGTCCCCACTTTATCACTGGAGTCTGTACAACTTTATCGACCCGAACAGACGATGCAGTGGTTGATGAGATCCATCAGACCTTATCTCAACAACAATTGCTGCCTGAGGAACACCTGATGGATGCTGGGTATATCACCTCTGAACACATCGTTAACAGTGAGAACAACTATGACGTGAACCTGATTGGACCTGTTCGGGGTAATCCAAGTTGGCAGAATCAGAAGAATGCAAAGTTTTCATCTGAACAGTTTCAAGTTGATTGGGACAACCAAGTAGTAACTTGCCCGAAAGGGCATCAAAGCATCATCTGGCGATCGAAGATTGACAACCGAGGATTGCCTGTCGTTCATGTCCATTTTTCCCAATCGGATTGTCGTCACTGTCGAGTAAGAAAGCAATGTACCCATTCAAAATTCGCTCGCAGAATTACCTTACAGCCGCAGGCAAAATACGAGACTTTACAGCAACGACGGCAGTTTCAAGAAACACTAGAGTTCAAGAAATTGTATCAACAACGAGCAGGTGTGGAAGGCACTTTATCGCAAGGAGTGCGGCGGTTAGGCTTGCAGCAATCTCGTTATGTGGGATTAGCGAAGACGCATCTTCAGCACATTCTCACTGCGATTGCCCTCAATTGGATTCGTTTAGGAGCTTGGCTATCAGGAGTTCCCCAAGCACAAACTCGGCAGTCTCGATTTATGGAGCTGAAGCCTAAAATTGCCTAGATTTTTCTCTAGTGAATTCGCCAACGGTATCTTCGCTACCCTTGCCCCTACTTCGGCTACCGCCTGGTCGATGACCAGGGCAATCCCATCACCGCATCCGGCATCAAGCTCATGGCGAATCCCCCACTTCCTGCGCCAACGCAGGCTCAGATCCAGCAGCAGATCCACGCCAATCAACAGCTTGACTCCCAGCACAATCTTGAGGACTCTGACGACTCTGAGGAACCCACCATGACTCCTACCCCTGATGCCGTTAATGCAGTAGCTCATCAGCTTGAGGAACTAATCCACACTCAAAAACCAGCAGCGGAAGATTCTGCTCCGGCTCCTGCCCAGCATTCCCGGCAGCAACGCCAGAAGCCGAAACCTAGTAAACCCAAACTCAAGGATCTGGCAGTCAACCTCTCTGACCTCGCGGCGGCGGCTGAAAATCTTGGACTCGAACGACCCAAGGGCAAGGGTCAGGGCTATCAAGCACTCCTCCACCAACTCCTCCACACCCTCGCCAGTGCTGAATCCGATTTCTCGGCTCCGTTGCACTCGACTGATTCTCCGGTTGCGGGTGAAGAGTTAACCCAAGCGATCCAAACTCTCACTCAGGAAATGTCTAACCTCCGTCAGCAGCTCGCAGTCATCACCACTCAGCTTCACTCCACCCAGCAGCAGCTCTCTCAGGCTCAGCATGAACAGGAATCCCGACGACTCCTCGCTGCTGAAGTGGAAGCCCTGCGGGGACAGCTCGAACAAACTCAAAACGATCGCTCCTCTCTCCAAGCTCAGCTTGACCAACTCCTCCCACTCCAAGCAGAGCGGGATCTGCTCAAAACTGAACTCAAAAAAGCGCAAGACCTCCTGGGTCAATTCCGCTTACTCTCGATGGGCGCTGCTGCTATTCAGCCTGATCCTTCTCCATCCTCCACCCCCCAGCCAATCCTTCTCCAATCCCCTTAACCCCACCGACACCGCCCCCTGCTTCCAACGGTGCATCCCCTCCTCAAACCGCAAAACCTGAGCCCAAATCCCGCAACCCTCGCACACCCTCAGGCAAGCTCTCTCCTCAAGACCGCATCCTCAAAGCAATCCAAGCCATCATTCAATACAACGAAAGCTGCACCGACCCGCACGATCAATGGTTCGTTAATCGCCAAATCATTGCCGAAATGACCGGAACCAACAACCAAATGTATGTCAAACCCATCTTTGAACAACCCTCACTCCTCTTCCCCAATGCCGCATCCGTTCAAGAGGCGATCCACCTCCATAATCAACAATTGGGACTTCCCAATGCTCAACACAATAAAGGCAAAAATAAAGAAGAACTTAAAAAAATCTATATCAACTTTGAGTAGAGTTGGCACTTGTAGACTGTGGGGTGAACTGGGTGAGATATGAGGGGTGGGTTACAACTGGCTTTCGTCCAGATTCATCTGGGCGAAATGTTCCAGCAAAAGGCGATGCACGAAGATATATCCACCTCCCTCTCTGCACTACTCCTATCCACAATATTTCCCTTTTTCCCTTGCCTCTAACCTCACTGTTCGATCGTCAGTTCTTAGGATTTTGGGGTTTCAGTGGGCGCTGCACTGGCTTAGCGCTTCCATCGACACCCGCCGATACTCGCTTTTATGGAGTGGAGGGGATGAAGAGATAGAGAGGGCTATGGATGGGGCGATCGCCTGCATCCCGATCGCTTTACAAAGACAGTATCAGGCACAAAGGGCTGGATCAGGAGGGTGAGTTAGAATCGTTCTCTCCCGGCAGTGCCCACGGTCCAATGCCATTGTCTCGAAGCTGCTGCTCTAAGAGGCGTTCTCGATATCTCACGCTATCAGATTCAGCCAGGGCAGAGGCTACATCATGTCCGAGCTGGGCAATAATGCGATCTGCTAGCCGATGCTCTTGATTCTGACAGCAAGGTTTATCTGAACACGCGACTTTAGAAAACTGCCTAAGTTATCACTTATCAATGCTGTTTATATAGGCACAATCACGATTTGCCTTACTGCCGTCAGGCATAGTTGTATTACACAAATACCCTTTTTCAATTGCTACCCTACTTACTGACGTATTCTTGAAGTTAGCTCCCGAAAGGTTCGCGCCAACAAAGATATCTTCAGGTTTTGGGTTGACCGCGACAAATCCCTCAACCGCCTCGCCGCCAAAAGCCACTTCAGTATTAAAGACAGCACCTTCAAAGTTAACTCCTTGAAGATTAGCCTTTCGGAAGTCTGCCTCATATAGCAGGGCGTTTTGTAGATTAGTATTTGTGAGAGTAGCTTCTTGAAAGGCAGCCTTTTGAAGACTTGCTTTTCGTAGATTAGAGTATCGAAGATCCGCGCCCTTCAGACTAATTCCATCAAGGTAAGCCCCCTCAGCACTTAGTCCTCGTAAACTCACATCATCAGCAAGTAAACTTTGTAAAGCTTCGATCCTGCCACCACTTACTTGCTGACCTGCTGCACTATTAATGAGTTGCTATGCCTGATAATGAGCCTGTCGCTGGCGAGTTGGAGCATTTGATACATAGGTAAACGCAGCCGCAACCATAGTGATAAAAAAGCTCTGTTTCACCAGCCACAGCCCACCTTTCCAAACAAAAAATCGCTTCCTTCCTTTTGGTAGCTTAAAGAACCATTTGGTCCATACCGATGGCGCGGATGTCCAATGAATTGGCTTTGGGTACGCTGGCAATCGCTTCTCATGCCGTAACGAATAAAGAATGCGGTAGTCCTCTAAAGGAATATTGAGCCGCTTTGCTGCCTTCATAAGCGAAAGCTCTTGCTCAAGCGCGTCAGGACCGTCATATACATCCTCAAAGCTTGCTCTAATCCACTCCTTTAAGGAATCAAACCCTTCTTCCAAATACTCTGGGTCGTGAGATGGCAAAGCTGAAAGCGATCGGGGAGAACGAACCTGCTCGTTAAAATTACCAGCCATAAAGAACCTTGAAGGAAACCTTTTAGATCAAGGCTACACAAGCTTTCTACTATTTTCCGTAGAGGAACCAATAATTCTTCTAGTCCCTTTTTTGCTGTTCAGTATGTGTAAAGTTGGACAATCTTCCCTAAAAAGATCCGAGCTTTTCAGGAAAATATGGAAACGATTGCAGTGCAAAAGTTGCAGTCCCAAAAACAGCAAAAGTTAGAAACCGAAAAAAAGGAAACCGACCGTCCCCTACTTGCCGGAGCAGGGTAATGGTCGGAGAGCGTAAACAATCGAAATCGCTTAGATAGGGTTAGATCAGTCCCCGCACCGACCCCACATACACCCCCTGAATTTCCACTTCCTCATGCTCTGCATCGATTGTCGTCGGCTGATACCGTTTATTAGCTGGAAGCAGGGTAATGCGACTGCCCTGACGGTGCAGATACTTGAGAGTAGTCGTCTCGTTCACTCTAGCCGCAACGATCGTACCGTTCTTGATCTCAGTCGGGTCATTATGCCAACGCATCACCACTACATCTCCGTCAGCAATCATTGCCCCTTCCATACTGTCACCTCGAACCCGCAGGGCAAAGTGCTGACTTAATTCGTTGCGAGAGAGGCGAGAGAGCTTCTTCAGCACTGACAGGTTCAGCATCTCCACTTCCTCATCAGGGAAGATGGTAACAAGGCTGTGAGCAGCGATCGTGCCCAGTAACGGAATCTGGCGGCTGGGACGAAGAAGCTGGATTGAGCGAGCTTTTCTGGGAATGTAAGTGATGTAGCCACTGGCTTTAAGCGCCTTCAAATGCCCTGTAATTGGGGCAGGCGAACTGTATTTCAGCCCAGATTCAATTTCTCTGGCAACAGGAGCTATGCCATGCTCAGCAATATAGTCTTCAATCCAGTAAAAGATTCGTTCTTGAGCAGGGGTTAGGCGAGGCTGCATGATAGAGAGGTGAGTTTAGTTCAATTGTACTAATCTTACTCTAAGTTTCTTGCTGTGCCGCACCCCAATTAAGCGCCTCATAGTGACATTTCGTCAGGATGCTACCATACCCCCCTCACGGCGGCAGCGTAGAAGCTTTACTCTTCATCGAGATCAGCAACAGGCGACCGCACCGCGCTACGACGCGGAGCGCAGCGACAAGTCGATCGTCTTACCAACTTCAGAAGAACTATGCGTATAAGCGGTCAAATAGCGTGGTACGTTTTCTTTGAGTCCAGATGCCTGCTTGACTGACAAAACTAAGAAGTTGGAAAGCGGCTGAGGACGGTAAATTCACGCTTGAGGGAATCATTGTGTTGTCGCCTGGATGCGATAGCAGGTTGAGGGTCGGGCAGACTGGAGAGAAACGGATAAACCTGAATCTTGAACTGGTGGGTGATGGCAAGGCGAATCCAATTCCAACCAAGTTTGAGATAACTCATACCTCGATTCCAATGAGCATCGACTTGGCGATCGCTGAACAACATTTTCTCACTGCCCTCTCTTCTTATCCCCCTTTCCATTGATTCCATCAGCTCCATCCCCAGCAACTCAGGCTTCAGTGGAGGTAGTGGGGGCTGTGCTACGTTTGTTTGGTGCTCACATCGGCGGATGGCGATCGATCGTCTCCCTTAGCAAAAGCAACAAAATCAACGCAGTTGATCGAGACAGCGCCAATGCAATGGAACCATTCACCAAAGCCCAGTAGTCCCTTGGTAGAGCTAGAGGCGTGGTGGACCGCCCAATGTCAAACTTTGACATTAAAATTGAGCTATCCACTTTCAAGCGTTTCGTCTATGAACGTTTCTCTTACCCCTGAACTGGAGCAGTTTGTCCATGAGAAGGTCAAGAGCGGCAGATACCTCTCTGCCAGTGAGGTTGTGCGGGAAGCACTACGACTGCTGGAAGAGCGCGATCGCCTCTACCAAGTAAGGTTGGTAGAGTTGCAGCAGCATTTGGCGATTGGCGTTGAGCAGGCGGAGCGGGGTGAACCGATTGATGATTAAGACGTATTTGCTCAGTTGGAAGAGGACGCTCGGCAAATTGAAGCAGATCAACAGCGTACAGCTTGAGGGTGCCAAAGTTGCTGAACTGGCGAAAGATGCAGATGCCCTCATGACTCGCAATGGAGAAACTATTGCTTATAGAACTCATTTGACATCTTCTTAAGCTGCCAAACGCTTGAGCATTAAGCGAATGAAGCAAAGGTTGAGCTTTGTTCTGGCATGTTCCAGCGTCCACTCAAAGTTTTTGACAAGATTTTTGCATCGTTCGATCCAGCTATTAGATCGCTCAACCACCCATCGCACTGCAATTGGTACAAATCCTGATTTCCCTTGCACTGCCTTTTCAGTTTTTGAGAGCTTCGCTGCCACCTCAAACTGGATTTTCGTCATAATCTCTGGATAAATTTGTTCTAATGCTTGTTGAATCACCTCTGGATGATAGCCGTGGTCGAGCAGAATCGTCGTCTTTGCCAACTCCACAGGCTTTTGTCGAAAGTAGTCAATATTTTGGCTCAACATCTCAATTACGCCCTGGTCATCGGTGACGTTCGCCCGCGTACAGTGGGTAAAAAACGGAAACCCTAAACTATCGACTGCCAGGTGTCGTTTAATCCCGTTGGTCGCTTTGTAGAAGCAAAATCCGTTGGACTCAGCACTCGCATTACACGTATTCTTCACGGCTTGCGAGTCGATGATGATCAATGTCGTCCACTGACTTTTTTTTAGCTTGCACTCGGACTTCTCCATGCAGCGTCTCCATCAGCTGTTCAAACACGCCTGCATCCCGCCATTGTTTGTAGTGCCAGTAGACCGTGGAATAGGGCGGAAAGTCCCTCGGTAAATCCTGCCAGTTACATCCATTCTTGAGTTGGTAGAGGATGCCATCGATGATTTCGCGCTGGCTCCAGTTACTTGGTCGCGTCTGTTTCTTCTTAGGTAAGATTTCGCGCAAGCGCGGTTCGAGAACTGCCCATTCAGCATCGCTTAAACTGCTGGAGTATGGCATCGTCAATCTCTCAAATCACCTTCCTTACGCTAGGTCAAGCTACTGAAAGATGTCAAATGGGTTCTATATAGTTAATCCTGAGCATTATTGAGGCTTTAATTTCAGCTTGGAATGAACTATGGATTAAGGTTGTCTAAGCTTGAGAGAGTTGATAATTTAGATTCACATAACATTTCAACGATAATTAAACAACTGCATGGATATCATCCTGACGTTTCAATCTCTTGAACTCGATAACGAAGATTTACAAGCTGAAGTGGAATGCCTCTTACCTCAACTTCGAGAAGTTGATGGAGTGGAAGAGGTTGCATTGATTGACGTAAAGCTACCACCCGATGGTTCAAAGTCGGGAGGTGGATTTGTTTTAGGTGCGCTTAAATTTGTTGTAAATAACTCGAAGATTATTCAAGGTTTGATGGGTTTGAGCAATGCGCTGTTGGGCAACAAAACTCTAAAGATGACAGTGAAAGCACCTGATGGAAGCGAGTTTAGTGGTGAAGCTAAGAACCGGGATGATTTAGAGTATTTGCTCCAGCAAGCAGAGGAATTTTATCAGCGACGGGAGCAGAAGCAACCGTGAACAAAGCAGCATTGCTGATTGGGGTAAGTGAATATGATAGTGAATCAGGCTTAAAGCCTTTACCCAATTCTGCTAAAGATGTACAGGCAGTGCAGCGCGTATTGCTGCAATTAAGTGAGTTTACTGCTGAAAATATTATTGTATTAACAAATCCTAGAAAGCATGATGTAGAAGAGGCAATCTATCAACTATTTGCTGATCGCCAGAAGGATGATTTATTACTGTTCTATTTTTCTGGACATGGCATTAAAGATGAGGCAGGCAAGCTCTATTTTTCACTTTCAACAACTCGTAAAAATCAAAATGGTAGTTTGATAAAGTACACTGCTGTACCTGCAACAGCACTGCATGAGAATATGAATGATAGTCTATCAACCTGTCAAGTATTGGTTTTGGACTGTTGCTTCAGTGGTGCTTTTGCTAGGGGACTGACAATTAAAGATGATGGAAGCATAGATGTCTACACTCAACTTGGTGGGAAAGGGCGAGCAATTTTTACCTCGTCCAATTCGACTGAGTATTCCTTCTATAAGGACACCTTAGAGTTATCAGTTTACACACACTTTTTTGTGGAAGGTTTGGATAATGGCGCAGCCGATTTAGATAATGATGGACTAATATCAGCCGATGAAATGCACGATTATATTAGCGAAAAGGTTCGGCAAGTTGCTCCGAGAATGACACCACAATTTTATCCAGTGGAGCAGGGGCATAAAATTTATTTAGCTCGCTCGGCAAAAAACGATCCTCAGTTAAAGTACCGTAAAGCAGTTGAACAAAAAGTAAAGCAGGGTAGCTTTCAGGCTAACCAAAGTCGCTTTTCAATACCTGCTCGTAAAGCATTAGATTTATTGAGTTGTCAACTCAAAATTGCTAAAAATATTTCTGAAACAATCGAATTGGAAGTATTAAAGCCTTTGAAGGAATATCAAAATAAAATAACCGAATATGGACAAACTGTAAGAGATACTTTAAAGGACGAGGGTTATCCCTTTAGTGAAGCAACACGACTTGTATTGAGTGATTACAAAGCTTTATTAGGTTTACGAGATGAAGATGTAAAAGAAATGGAATTTGCTCTTTTACGAGAGTACAGTTCTACCAACTTAGAAAATGATTTGAATTACAAGCAATTGCGAGATTTGCTACAAGCAAAGAAGTGGCAAGAAGCAGATGAAAAAACATATCGACTAATTGTCAAAGTCGCGAAGCGAGAAAAGCAAGGATATTTAGATTTTGATAATATCAATAATTTTCCTTGTGCAGACTTTCAAGTCATTAATCGGCTATGGACACAATTCAGTAACGGTTGTTTTGGCTTTAGTGTACAAAAACAAGTTTGGGAAGAATGCGGTAACAAATTTGAGGATCATAATATCAATTTAATGTGATGCTGCATAGAATAGTGCTTCCAGAATAAAGTTGTAGGACGAAACCGACATCACTTGTTCCAACGTCAGTTGATCAAATAATTCTTGAACTCGTTCCCGCAACGCTTGCAAGGAAGGAAATATCTGGTTTTTCAGCGGTTGTTTGAGCAATTGCCAGAACCGTTCAATTGGGTTGAGTTCAGGACTGTGAGCGGGTTGTACCAAAGGAATAATATTCTCAGGCCAACGAATCGCACTCGTCATGTGAGCTGGGGCTTGATCCAGCTGTAAAATTGCCCAATCCTCGCCCAACTGTTGGCAAAGCCAATCCAAAAACTCCTGAAAACACTCGCCATTGAGTTGCGGATACTCGTGCAAGAAGTGAGCACCACTGAATGGAGCAATGGCACCATAAATCCAGAAATTCTCTCGACCCCATTGCACCGCAACTTTAGGCTTGACTCCCTTAGCCGTAATCACTTTGCCGCTTTCGGTCTTTAATCCGACACGGGTTTCATCCTGACAGAGATAGTGAATCAGTTTCCCCTGTGCCAACAAGCTCTCCAGTGCAATCAGCGCTGCACCAAGGTTTTTTTAAAGGTCTCAACTGCCTGCTCATTCTGCTGATAGCTCTGCGGGCGAGGTTCCTTGAGTTTCGCTCCCAGCAAATACCGGACTGTGGCATAGACCGTGCCATACTCAACCGTCAGTCCATGTTTTTGCTCCAGCCATTCAACGATTGCGCCATAACTGCGGAAACCTTCTGGATTTTGCAACTGTTGTTGCAGGTCTGCAAGCACCTCCTTGTTGATTTTGCGTTCGTTTCCGGGTGCCTTGTGGATTTGCAACAATTCCATAAGACCGCCACGGCGGTACTTTTGCAGCCACCGCGTCACCGTGGAATTGTCGCGTCCTAGCCGTTGACCAATTTCTTGTTGTTGCGTCACTTGTCCACTTTTGAGCCACCAAAGCATCTGGAGTTTTTCTTTGTGAATTGCCTCCCGCGCCTGTTGCAGCCGTTTCTTCAGCTCTGCTTCGCTCTCCGTAATCTCAATTTTGAATAGACGGCTCATCGTTAGCTTGACTGCTTGACTTTACTGCCCATATTATGTGCCCTTTCACATTAGATTGGTATAAGGATTGGGGTGAATGTTATGATTCGCTGGACAAATTTGGTGAGGCTGTTGGGTGGGGAAAGCGCGAAGCTTGGTTTTCTACTTTTGAAGAGGAATTAAAATTAATACCGGAGGTAGAACTTCGTAGTCCCCTAGGATATATGCCCGTATCTACGCTCTATTTAATCTATCCTTTGTATCGAGATGAAGCCGATCAAGTGTATTACTTTCTCAACTATTTTTTCTCACGCATAGCAACCTGCGGACTTTAGCGTACATCCGATTTAATATTTTGGAGAATGATTTGCTAGGAAAGACGCCGTTCAAGCACATTTATCTTACTAAACTTACTCGTTAAACATCAAATGAATAACATCCGAGTTTTTATCGAAAATTTTAGGATTACTTTGCATTAATTGTTGAGTTTGTATCTAACCATAATGGATATGTAGTAGCCGGTTGCAAATAAACGTAGGATGAGGAAAGGACAAAATCTTCCTAACTTTTGCCCAATATGCCTGCCCCGATACATATTGTTCTGACTGCTGAAGAGGACCGAACGTTGAGTGAACTGCGAGTCGCGACAACCGTGCCTCAACGTACCCGTGATCGCGCCCATATGCTGCGATTGAATGCCCAAGGCTGGAGTGTTCCTGCCATTGCTGAAATCTTTGATTGCCAGGAAAACACGATACGCCAAACCATCCGTCGATGGCAACAAGCCGGGTTAGGGGGACTATGGGATGCTCCTGGGCGAGGGGTGAAACCGAAATGGCAGGAAGCAGACTTGGTTTATCTAGAACAATGTCTGGAGCAGGAACCCAGAACGTATAACAGTCAACAACTGGCTCACAAGGTGGTGCAGGAACGACAAGTCGAACTGAGTGCCGACCGGATTCGCAGAATCCTGAAAAAAAGGGCTTTGTATGGAAGCGAACCCGGCATGCGCAACGAGGACGGCAAGACTCAGCGTTGAGAGCGAGAAGGCAAGCTGACTTAGCTCTGCTGAAGCAGGCTTGTGCAGACGGACATCTAGAACTGAAGTACTTGGATGAATCTGGCTGTTGTCTGGAAAGTCCCGTGAGTTACAGCTACAGCCAAATGAACCAGCAAAAATATCTAGACCAAGTTAAGTCCTATGGGGATCGTATCAGCATTTTAGGGGTCTGGGAACCCGACCAATCATTTGAGTATGGACTCGTGCAGGGCAGTTTCAACAAGGAACACTATGTCAAAGTCATGAACCAGATTGCCGACAAGAGTGAACAAACGCTGAAGCAAACCGGAAAGATTACGGTGATTGTTCAGGATAATGGTCCGGCTCACACGAGCCACTTCGCGCGTGAATACTGGCAACAATGGCAGTTGCAGGGCTTGTACCTCTTTTTCCTACCTCCTTATAGTTCAGAGATGAATCCCATTGAAGCGCAGTGGCACCAACTCAAGACCCATGAGATTGCAGGCAGGATTTTTGACAATGAACCTGATTTAGCTGATGCCATCGTTGAAGGCTTAGAGAACCGTTCTCAACAGGGAGGATGGTCACTAGAACGTCTTACGCTTAAATCCACCTAGCTACTTAAAGATAGGTATGTGGGTAGCAAAGCTGCAACAGCCCGCAAAGTAGGAGAAAACCTTATGTAATAAAGGTTTCAGGTTACGCAATCTGTTCTAGACTCAGCCATTTTAACAGGTCGAAATGGAACGTGCTATCAAGACTAATCTGCTTATAAACCAATGGCAGCAATTGCCGATCGCTTTGCTGATATCTGAAAAACTGCCAGTGAATATTGTGACAAATGCGGCTACCGCTGCTGCTAATAGGATGGGTTACACCTGTCCTGTCCTGTCCGAAAAGATTCTTTTACCTCTTCAATGCTTCAAGCACATCAATTCTTTTTTCCCTCCTTCAGTGCCTTGCTGATCACTGTTCTCTTTTTACCCTCTGCCTTATCCCTGTTTCATCACTCTAGGCAGAGGAAAAGCGCTGAGGAGCCAAGTGAGGCAACCAGCCTGGAAACTGGTTGATCTGGTCAATTAGGCTCATAAACCCATGTCCTAAATCAGGAATGTCAAACACTGCTAACCAAGACTTGATGGAGCAAAAGTAGAGGAATGGTTGAATCAGCAATTGCACGTTATTGAGCCGCCGTTTCCAGCCTTGTGGCTCATTCCAGTAACGATGCTGACGAAACCGAGTAAGTAAATCTAATTGACCTTCATCAAGTACAGCGGGTCGCTCATTTCCTAAACCCCAAAATTGTAAGCTCACCATCAAGTATGCGCTCGAAACAATCTCCCACCACCGTTCAATCTGTGCATAGTGTGTCACTCGATAATCTGCCCAGCCTAATTGGTCTTTACACTGCTTGAAGCCATACTCAATCCAAGTTCTTAGACCGTATAGGTTGCCAATCTGGTTCGCATGATCTTGCTGACCTTGCAGATGACTCATCACCTGCCAAGTGCTGTTCTTGGGTAGCGTCACTGGGTCATTGGTTAACGTCCAATAGCGCCACTTCAATCGCCGACCAAAGATGGTTTCTTGGATATAGCGCTCCTCGGTTTTTCCAGTTGAGAAGGTACGCTCAAACCGTTGCCAGTCGCTGTTAACAGGTTCTTCATCTTCACTCATCCACACCCCATGATTCGATCGAATCGCCACAATCCACGGCAGGTTCAACCGATCAAGCAATTCCACGAACGGGTGGCTCTCTCCATATAAACTGTCCGCCAAAACTAACTCAATCTTGAAGCCAAACTCGACTAATTCCTCGATAATAGTCTGCGCTAATTGCAGCTTCGTTTGATAAACATCGTCTTCTTTGAGTCGCTGCTTGGGCTTAAACACTTTGAATAGCAACGGAAAGGTGAATTGACCCGTAATACCGTAGGCATTGACCGAAACGATACCATTATCAATCTTGCCTAAGTTGCCAATGTACTGGCGGTCTACATAATCGGTCGTTTTGCCTTTTTTGCGGTCGCCAGTTTCGTCAATGACAAGCGTGATACTTTGACCTTTGAGTTGCTGTAGAACCAGGCTCAATCGTCGTTGTTGTAACGCCACAACTGACCAAGGTGATGCACTCAAGCAGTGATGTAAAACTTGGTCGTTGGCTAAACCAACAGCCTTCGCAATCGCGGGTAACGACTTGCGAGGGATCTCACTGATCAGGCCCAGATGCAGAAACTTGAATGCCTCGAAACTACGCACATCGACAAACAGATCTCGGTAGACGGCGCAGTAGTTGTCGATGAACGTGACGGTAGTGACTGCTTCACGGGGTGCAACCATTGCCCTGGCTCGCCTTCAGCAAACTTGTCCCTATTTTACTCCTTCTAGAGTGATGAAACAGGGATATAGTGCTTTTCCTGAAAGTCCAATTCCCCCAGCAAATAGGGGCAGTAGTAGATCTGGTAATTCCGCTTTTTATTTTGGCGGCTCAGTTGCCCATAGCGATGATGGGAGCGTCCACCCCAACGAGTTCTGAGATTGCTTGCCTTACCCACATACCAAACTTCTCCAGCCGCATCGATCACGGCATAAATCCCCGGTACATCTGGTAGATTCATCCTGCTAGAGAGCGAAACGTTTGCCCACTGCTGCCATTCAGGTTGAGACTGGGAAGATGAAGTCATGATTCTGAGACTAGCAACAGAACATCAAGGCAAGCGACCGCTTCGCGCAGCCGCCTGTGGCGGATCGATCTAAGCCATCCGCCTGTGGCGGATCGCAGGGATTACCACGCTGGTATTTGCTTATATCTTTGGCAGCGATCGCAGTTCACCACAGATAGCGATCGCTTGCGCTTCTATAAGCTACTCTTCCACCCACCATTGGTACACCACATCCGTCTGCGTCCCCTGCCCGACACTGACTGCTAGCGTTTGCCCCTGATTGCCATAAAACTCAAACCGACATAAGCCCATTCCTGTCCCAGCACAATCCACAATCTCCGTATAACCCAGTCCCCGAAAATAAGTGATTTTAGAGGACAACCCAAAGGGATTCGACTCTTGAGCGTTGTAGCTGGGACTCCATCCTGCATTCAAAATGAGCTGTCTTGCCTGAGCATAAGGCATTCCCTGTTGCAGGTTAGGAACCGATTGAGCCTGAACAGGTACTGTCCCTAGAAAGGGAGCCGTGAATAGAGCAGTGATAATCGGAAAAATAGAAATTCGCATAAATTGCTTCCAGGGCAAGGCACTCCTTACTGTAGAATGCCCAGGCAAGGCAGCAGGGTAACGGGAAGCGTGTTTCGGCTTGAGACTCTGACTACTGCCTTCGATCGCAAATCATCAAAGGGTGTTCGTTAGTCGAAACCCCTGTATTCTGCCGTCTGAGAGCGATCGCCAGATAGAGATTGTTTGAAGCTGCTATCAGGTTTCAGTAAACCTTCGAGATATTCCTCAGCAGCAGGGGAAAATTAAACAACCGTAGCATTCCCCTGCTGTATTTCATGCATTTTACAAAAGTTGCTCTACTGGCTCTAATACTGACTGCCACTGCCACTTGCCTTCCTGCTCAAGCTCAAGCCCAACGGTTAAGAACTGAGAATTTCCAAGTAACAGTAATTCACAATTGCGCCAACGACGGTCCTATTTGCGACGATGTTTCTTACGTTGGAACAAATCTCAACTTCGGTGAGATGATTCGTCTAAACGGAACTACAGTTCACACGATTTGTGCGGATGGAATCACTCCCTGTCGTTTCGTGGGGTATCAGTTCCATAGTGGACAGTATCGCTACCTTGTAACTCATGAGGGGACTTTAGAGGTTTACCGAGGGAGAGAGCTACTGCTGAAAGAGCAGGGAATCTGGGAAACACCTGAGTAGCAACGTGGACGTTGATAGACTCCCACGCCCCTACCCCACCCTCTTCTTAGCTCCACTCCTGCCAGCACTGCTAAAAGCCAAAAAGACAGAGGGAGCAACGATATTGAGACGCCATCGCAGCAGTTGCAGCTCTTCAGCAATGGAGCCAGCGAGTATCAGAAGCGATTGTAGGTTCACTTGGGCAAAAAATCGATTGCAGGATGACTGAGTAAGCACTACCTTCGCAGTTTGCCTAGTCAGGGCAGCAGGGTAGCAAGGAGGGCGATCGCTTTTCTTAGGAGCAGCGATCGGGCGGGATTGCAGGGGGCTTGCTAAGGAACCTACGCGGATTGAGGGAATCTACCAAGTTAAGGCAAAGCGAGTACAACCCGTCAAAGTCAATCTACTTGTACCGTATCTCCGATTTATAGAACCATAACCCTATGAATGACTCATTATGTTGAAGTTCAAGTTCAAACCATCGTCTCTGCTGATTAGTCTACTCGCCTGCTTAGCCATTACTTTCAATGCCATTACACAAACCGCGACCGCGACCACAGAGGTGGTGCAATGTTCTAGTACAGATGGTTCTGAACGGAGTAACCCCATCTTTTTTGCAGCCGTCCAGCCAACGTCACAAGGATATGACCTGTTGATTGTTGAAGAGCGGGGAAAGTACATTTTTACGCTTAAGCCGGATTTAACCATTCGTGAAGTCAGTTCCATTCAGGGGCAGGAGCTGATTCCCTGGAATCTCGCTGCCTATGATGGTTCTCCTATTTCTCTTGAACTGCAAAATGGCACGTTTACCATTGAAATGATGGTTAGTACCCGTTCATTTTGCAGCTTTCGTGGAAGGGCACAAATCCTCAATAGCCTTTGATCCAGTGCGTCGCAATGTGAATGTCACAAACTCCCAACATTCTGGTCGAGAGCTGTTTATTGTTTCAATGCTGCTTAACCCACACATTAGGACATCGCAATATTTACAGTCAGAATTTTGTAATTTCTGCCAGGATTCGAGAAAGGCTTTCTCCGTTCTATAAATACTCACAATCTCTCAGGTCACAGCGATGAAATATAGTTTTTTCTATGGATTAGCAGCGACGGTTACTCTCCTTACTGTATCCTGCCAATCCCCTTTACTACAGCAGGCTTCGCAGCAGCAAGTTGGAGCTGTAGCTCTCGCTACTTCTCCAGCACAGCCAAGTTCAGCAACCTGCGATCTAACCAGCAGCATTTATCGAGATGTGGGCAATGGAGGGTTTGAGCTGGAGTTTAGTTCCGCAGATCGGTCTTTATCCGGTGGTAACGTTGCAAGCGCGACGTTGAAGTATCCAAACGGTAGTATTCTCTATACATTCTCCTTGACTCAAGCCCAGGGTTATGGCACTGTTTCACTCATTCAAGCAGGGGGAAGAGACAGTTTTACAGTGAACTTTTTTAATGCTGACCTTACCCCTGCTTCCTGGGCGTCCTGGCGGCGGAGTGCAACACCCACCTACCTATTCATTAGCGGTCTAGGGACTGCTCAGTATTACCGTGAGAGGAATCAGGTCGGTGAAACGGTTCCGCTACTGGGCGACGTGATGTGGAAGTTCGATCGCTGCAAAAGTTGATCCGGACTGTTTGCTTGAGATTCTTGAAACGGGGATAGGTCGATCGAAAGAGAGATCAGGGGGCGATTGTCAGATAGGGATGCTTTGAAGCTGCCATTAGACTTCAGTAAACCATCAGGATTTGCTCCTACAGATGGGAACACTTAAGCATTCGCAAGCACTCCTTGTTCCCCTCATGTACTTCATAAAAGGTGTTCTAATCGCTGTCATGCTGGCTGGCTTTACGGCTGGTTTCCCTGTTCAAGCTCGGCAAGTTGTCACAGATGACGACAATCAGGTGGTAGACGACAATAATGCGACACCCAATGGTGCGACCATTACGCCACCTCAGTCAGCGATCCTCTCTGTCCCATGCGTTAATGGGGGTGGTTCAGGCGGATGGATGTATCAAAACCTGCCAGAACATTACTTTCCGATCGGGCTAATTACCGTGAATGAATGGTCTCCACGCTCAATTCCGGAGCATTCAATGTATGACCCAGAAGCTCTGTGGAGCCAGTACGGAACTTGCATTATCGTTCCTGCAAGATATCCATAGCCAAGACAAGACTTCTTCCTACCACACCACAGTGATTATAGAAATGAAAGCCCGATCGGCAAGCCAATCGGGGGAAGTGCTAACTTTTCTGGTTCAGTGTGTCCAGCAACAGCAACAGAATTTGCTATCGATAAGCTGCTTCGCTTTCCAATCTCCCAAGATCTAAAATAGTGGTGGGGCAATAGCAGGGGACGATTGTCTCTTCCAAGCCCATAGAGCTGGAAGCGGCTGTCAACAGCCCCATAACACCTAAGTCTCTTAAGTCTCTAAGCTCTGGTTAAGGAGCCTTGGGCAACCAGCGAAACTGGGACTGATGAATCCAGCAGTTCTGGTAAGTCTCGTAGTACCAGTCTTCAGCCCCAGGAAGGTGGCGATCGGGATTAACCTTGATGATTCCCTTAGCAAATACTTTGACGACTCTTCCAGTTTCTGGCTGCGCTCTACAGTTGCTTGGCGGATCAAACACTTCCGCGTTGAAATTCGCACTCGCCACATCTTGGGATCTTGATACAGATGAGGAATTAACAGTTGCTGCGGGAGCGGTTATACCTGGCTCTTTTACAGGATTGGTTGCTGGCGTCGCAGTTTGTGCAAGCGGGGTAGGTGTTACTGGAGTTTCGGATGGGGTTGTGGTTGGCGTTTCAGATAGGGTAGACGGCGATTGCTTCAGGGAGTCAATAAACTTTGCAAGCGAAGCGTCACTCAGCCCTGTGAATCTCCAGTAGCCATTGGTTCCTGTCATCTGAAATTCAACCACTTGCCCGGAAGGATTGAGCACTGATACGAGGGCTTCATTCCCCATGCGGTTGATGCTCAAGACCTTGAAGCTTCCTTTCTTGGCACTTTGATCCAGGTCGGTAATCGACTCTTCCAATTTCGTGCGAATTTGCTGCTCGATAATGGGGCGCATTTGTTGCAGCATCCCAAGACCAATCATCGTTCCCAATTGCTCAAACCCATTTTGAGAGGTTTGCAAGGTTGCAGTCGCCTCTTTTGAGGCATACGCCACAACTGCATCCGTAGTTTGGGTTGATATCTCTTTAATATCTACACGCGATTTCAGATCCTTGCTGAGATACCCAATATCAAAGAGCGCATAGCTTGGAGTCGTGCGCCAATACGCGAAGGTTCCACCCAACACTACCGTAAACGCGCCTAAAACCAGACCTACCTTATGCAGCGTTTTCATGGTCGTTCTACAGCCCTTATGCCACAACTTGCCCTCTTGCCCTAATTCTCAAGATACTCAGAGATTAAGCAAACAGACCAAGGCAGCCTCTTTCCTCAATTGGTTTTCATGGAGACTTTTTACGCTCTTTATCTTGAGCAGGTTTCTATCGATTGGTTGACGGTTCAGCTACAAACGGCGCTTGACTCGTCCATTAACCAATCCACGGCTCTCTCAGAAACTGAGTTTGCGGCACTGGACGGATGCCCCTGTCATTGTTCTATGCGGTTGGAAAACGGAAGTGAGCAATCGCTTGGCGACGGTACTGAAACTTGGGGTAACATTCTACCACTGAATTACACCCGCCTTGCAGCACAATGAACTCCAACAACGGAACTAAAACCAACCAGGAGAGTCCAGACGATCGCAAGTTCCGCTAGGTTGCCAACTACTGAATCCCGGCAACGGGACTGAAACACAACCTGAAATCGATGCCGATCGCTCAAACAGAGTCATCCAGCCACAGTTTGAGCAGTCCCAATGCACCTGCACCAGTTGCGTTGAACCGATCGACTTGTCGCTGCCGCCTTTGGCAGGTCGGCAATCCACAATTTGGACATCTTCCTGTAAATCTAGCAAGTCCAGTTGCGCCGTTAACGGGCGTTGCCTGGGCTGTAAAACCAGTTCCCCGTTGTAATAAGCTGCACCTTCTGGCTGCCATTGCTCCTCCGCCTCAGAAGGTTGAGCGATGCAAAGCTGTTTTCCCTGCGGGGCGATCCGCCTTTGGCGGCTGCGCGGAGCGGTCGCCACAAAATCAAGGCACTCGTCCGACGCTAAACCCGTTGGATGCACTGTACAGCGCAGATGCGGATTGCGGGTGTAGAACTGGCAGAGCTGACACTGAGGCGGGTAGTGGGGATCTGGTAGACTGTGCATTTGCGGATTCAGAGATTGGGGCATTGATATCGGGTTCCCTGTTCTCACGCTTAAAACAGATCCTCTTTCCTGCTTGCGGTTCTGGGAAAGAATCTAACCTTCTAGCAACCAATTTCCCAGAACCAATCGAGGCAATGCTCTGACCCTGCTGCCCGCTCCAGACCTCAGCCTGACGATGAGAGGCTATGCTAGAAGTACAGCATTCGGAGGCATTCCCTTCTTTATTCCATCTCTCGATATTCATGCGCTGATCCATGCTCTGGCAACTGAAGGGGCAGTCTCAGTTCCCCTCCTTACTGAACCAGCAAGGCAAGCCCTCCTACTGGAGGCACAGCACTTTCACTATGAGCCCGAAATCAAAACTGTAGGAACGGGCGATGCTGTCGTCAGAACAGAATATAGCGCGTGTACTCGACTGCCCGACAATGGACTGTATCCAGAATTCAAGCAGGCGTTTCAGACCTTGCTCGATCAGGCGTGCGATCGGCTTGATGCCTATCCCTTTAGTACCCCTTTGCAATTCACAGAACTGGTTGTGCAACGGTATGAACCGGGGCAACTTGGCATTACGCCGCATCGAGATAGTTTGAGGGCGATCAACCTGATTGCCCTTGTGAATCTGGGTGGGCAAGCCGAGTTTTATTGCTGCGATGACCGTCAAGGCACCCATGCTGTTCAACTTGACACCACACCCGGCAATGTCATTTTTCTACGTGCTCCAGGTTTCCTGAATACTTCCGTGCGCCCCTTTCATTTTGTCACCCACATTCGATCGACTCGCTATAGTTTAGGCTTGCGGCAGCGCATCGGGAATGGGTAGTTCATCAACCAATCAACCCGACTAATTCTTAGTTCCAGGCACTCCGCATCTTCAGCGTGAGATAACGTGAGATGGAAACTTATTATGGACTACATCACAGAACTGAAGCACTATTTGGATCAGCAGGGACGCTTAGAGAAATGGCCCTCTAGACGCAACAAAGGACGGTTGCAGCAGCTTGCTCTGGAATATTTAGCCAATCAGTTTGAGCACGACCTTCTGTACAATGAGCAGGAAGTCAATGCTTTACTCAGGCAGCATCATACCTTTGACGACCCAGCCCTGCTCCGTCGAGAACTCTTCGATCGAGGGCTAATAGATCGGCTGCGAGATGGGTCTGCGTATTGGCTGAAGTAATGCTCTCGATGGTCTGGGCAGTAGGCTAGAGAGTCAGACTCGTCTGTCCTCCACCGCAGCTCAAAAGCTTTTGTCATGGCTTGCTCAAGTGCTCTAGGCTCTCTGAGCCATCCACTACACGAATTGTCCCTTTGGACAAAAACTTCTCCGGCCAGTCCAAACCCCGCTCAAAGCAGGAACTGAGCAAGTGAGCGCTTCTCGTTGCATTGCTATCATCCCTAAATCAGAGCTTAATGATGTCTAAAACCATTATCATTAGCGTCACTGCCGACCAAAAACTGGAATTACCTTCCGGAATTCACAGCAACGCTTGAACTTGGCATCGCATTGACAATCTGGGAAATGACCAGAATCAACCTTCAATAGACAGAAGAAATTGCTTGTGAATGAGATACAACTACTGGAGATACATTATGTTTATATTATCTGTTGTGCAAATGATTGCCTTTACACCGGATATACAAAAAATATAGAACGGCGAATCGCAACTCATAATGCAGGTAAGGGAAGTCGGTATACCAGAGCACATCGCCCTGTGAAACTGGTGGCGTACTGGTGCTTCAAGACGAAACGAAAGGCACTACAGGTGGAATATAGAATAAAGCAATTGTCCCGTGAGCAAAAGTTAGCGATTGCCACAGGTGATGCAGCTCCAGAGTGGTTCGGTGAGCATGGAGCCTAAACAACTCGATCAAAAGGTATCAGGGTTGTCTTAAGACCTACGAGTCCCTTCGGGAATGGTGCCATAAGTTTGGGCAGCAATACGCGAATCAAGTGCGACGCAAACGCCCCTATCTCACAGATAAGTAGCATCTGGATGAAGTCGTTGCCCTTCTTCGCGCATGGCAGCAGCAGGTTCAACGGCAACCACCTCATGTCCAAGCGATGATAACCAGGCTACATCTCGCCCACTTCCTGCTCCGACATCTAACACTAAGCTAGGGCGGTGCGAAGCACTCTCCTTTGTGAGGCAATCCGGTATTAGTCCAAACAGCCAACGGTAAACTTCCTCAGCTTGCAAGCTTTCGTAAGCTGGGATGACCGAAGCTGCATTTTGCTCATACCATCCAATCAAACTCACACCCCAGTTGCCCTTATTTTTGAAATTGTTTTTGTAGGAGCACTCGTTCCAAACAAACACCCATGCTAATCCCTACCGCATAACAGATCAAATCACTCCACAGAAATCCAAAGCCAAGAATCAAACCTCCAAGCTGGGTATGGCGAATC
The DNA here is from genome assembly GCA_014695325.1 of Cyanobacteria bacterium FACHB-502. Lineage (GTDB taxonomy): Bacteria > Cyanobacteriota > Cyanobacteriia > Elainellales > Elainellaceae > Leptolyngbya_A. Next base: position 25,632 of record JACJNZ010000006.1, read on the forward strand.
GCGTCAATCCAGGGCGCATGATAGAGCTGGCTTAACTCAATTCCTAGTGCAAATAGACCCGCACTTATCGCCGATCGCAATATTGATTGCTGAGGCAGGAGCCAGCGCACAAGCAGGTACACCAGCAGTGCCCACAAGATGTCACCACTATACTGCCCTAAAAACGAGGTCGGTGGCAGGAGGGAAGAGCGTGAAAGCAGTCCGAGCAGGATGACGATGCTAGCAACTACCATTACCCTGATGCGATAGCGGAGGTTTTTTGCTGGCATGGTCATCATCCTGATCTGATTTACTAAATATCAATACGGGCTGGTCGAGTCGGCATCGGAATTTCGATTGTGTTGGAGCGGTTGGTAATGAGGAGCCTATAGCGATCGGTGATGACATTCATCGCGGATGCTCATTTCTCATGCCTTTACTACTGGCGCGTTAGTGTCGATGCTAGAGAAGGTATCCATCAAGTTTTATCTATGAGTTTTACGACTGAGATAGAAAAGTTGCCTGCTACCGCTGCGTTGACTGCAATCGATGCTGACGCAACTGAGACTGCTTCTGGTGTTGAGCTGTTTAGCTATGGGCTGTGCTGTGCCGCGCAGGGAGCTGTCGGAGTAATTGGCTTTGCTTGTTTAACGCTGATCCCGATCGCCCTGCATCATGGATTATTCCCTCTCTAACTGAAATGGCAAAAGTCAGAATGCCCTTGAGTTTCAGGTCTGCTCTGGATTTCTTGTGACTTGTAGAGGTTAAAGAATAATCCAGAGCAAAAGATCGACGAAAACCAGGCGACAAATCCTCTACCCCTTTTGCTGATTAAGGTTGGATACGGTTCATTCGTAGATTTGAAGAATCAAACCTCGGTGTTGGTTAAGTCTCCATCAGATTGAACATGAACTAGCTTGATGTGCTTATAGCCCAGCTTGATCTCAAACTCATCCCCTGGCTTTAGACCCATCATTTCGGTGTACGCTTTCCCAATGACAATTTGCCCGTTGGTATGGACAGAAACACGATACGCTGGAGTTCTACCCCTTCCAGCGACCTGCTCTGGCTCAACAGCTAAGCCTTGAGCCTCCAGGATCGCTTCGATGAACTCCGATAAATTCGCTCTTTCCTTATCCTTCGTCCTTGTGACGTAGCCACAAGCTTTTGCCTTCTCTGACTTGGAGAAGGTCGGAATTTCCTTTAATTTGCTTAAAAGAGCTTTGCCTCTTAGGGGTTCTGTCGCAACTGCCATTATCACTGGGTTCTGAATAAACTACTGTCCTTACTTTCTCAGCTTAACCATAATTCTCATGCCAGTTCTGGGCAAAGATCTGCACCTAGAGCAACAACATTCCCAGAACCGATCGAGGATGGGGTTGAAATATGCTCTACCCTCGTTTCCCTAACTGTCCCACAAATGCCGCATGCCCCGGTGACTGCAAACCCATTTGGAGCGTCTCCAGCACCTGTGCCATTTGATTACTTAACAGGGCTGGTACAGCTAACCACAATCCTGGAAATGTTTGACTTGCTCCTGCAGTAGCTACGCACAAGAATGCAAAACGCCAATCGCCCTAACTTAAGCGATCGGCTGAGGCTACTGCTGCATTTATGCCTAAGAGGGTTCTTATTCTGAAACTTTGTCCTTGAACAGTTTGCCAGCCGAGAATGCCGGAACCTTGCTGGCAGGAATCGTCATCACTTCCCCAGTCTTGGGATTGCGTCCTTCTCGTTCCTGCTGCTGGCGTGGCTCAAATGTACCAAAGCCCACCAGCGTTACTTTTCCACCGGAAGAAACCGCTTCCATAATAGATTCGATCGCAGCTGTCAGAATGGCATCAGCTTCCTTCTTACTAACGTCTGCTTTTTCAGCGATCTTATCTACCAGTTCACCTTTGTTCATCGATATTTCAGCAATTCATTACCCAGAGTATAGTAAAGCGATCGAGTCTGAAACGTGCATCTTACTGTTAGGCTCCGATCGCTCCAGCTTCGCCCGCACCGGAGCCGGAACCAGCACAACCCACGATTGAGGTCAAATTCTTACCCTTCCGACGACATATACCAAAGCTGGAGCAGCCGCAAGCGCTGGCAATTGATCAAAGGCAAAGTATCTACTAGAATCACGTATCGCTATCTAAACCCAATATCCAATCATTTCCTCGTCCACGACTTGGGGGAGTAAATTCTTGTGAGTTTGCAATTTGCAGTTGACCAATCGCCCTCCTTGTTCCCTGTCTGGGGTCATACCAATAGGCACTAACGGTGTTCCCTCTTATCTTCTCCAGGTTTACAGTAATTGGCATTCCAGTTGGCGTATAGATAAATGCAAAGCTGCCATCCTCTGCTCTAGCGGCTTGAATGCGATTGCCCCCCTCCCCTGCATCGCTCATCAATAAGGATTGATCAGGTACCAGTTTAGTAAATGGTCTAGACTCAAATAGCTGCCGCAAATAGCCCATCTGAGTTGCACCCGGATGTTGAAGTGCTCCTCGCCAGGGAGTTCTTGCAGAAGATATCGGTCCACGACCAGGTTGCCACATTTGCCAAATGTTGTGGTTGCCATAGGTGTGACCACACGCCCCTGCCAACATTGACCAATACGCGGCTTTTCTAACATCAAACTCATCAAACCAACCATTTTCCGGCTTCCAGGCAATCGGATGGTCTTCATAACAGGGTTCTCCATCCAGGGTGGGCTTGATAGGAGTTAGCGCATAGTTGGCAGTCGTCGTTTCGTAGTTGGCAATATTGGGTTCACTGTGACCAGACTGGAACATATTAAAGTCTAACCAATCCTCGTTGTGGAACCATGCTGCTGAGTTATTGCCACCTTGAGGATGAAAGGTGATTAGATGGTTGTCCCCATCTCCTCGTTTTAAGCCCCTTGCCATTGATCGAATAATATTAAGATGAGTTTCATTTTCAGGACTGCGATCGCCCCCCAAAATCCAAATGATTGGTTTGTTTTTATAGCGGTTGCCTAAATATTCACCGAAGATGGCAGCATTCTCAGGAGTAAAAATTTCTGGTCCAACTCCCCACTTTTTATTCCACTTGTCGCCCCAAGTCGGCAGCATACCGATAAATAAGCCGCGTTTTTCTGCTTCGTCAACAACAAAATCAACATGACGAAAATAGGCTTCATTGGGTCGAGTTGGATCGTTCTGACTCAGGGGCACATCACCATAGGGATTGGGTTGTCCCAATCCGTCTAATTCTGCCAGCACCACTGCCTGAATGACAGTAAACCCTTTACTGGCACGATCCTGCAAATAAAGAACCGCTTCCTCTCGATTAAGGCGATGAAACAATTCCCAAGCCGTATCCCCCAGATAGAAGAACGGTTGCCCATCTACGTTCAA
>JACJNZ010000060.1 GCA_014695325.1 Cyanobacteria bacterium FACHB-502
TTCTCTGGTACTTCTAAATACCGTTGCAATGCTGCAAGCGATCAATGCTCTGAAATCTCCTGAATCACGCGCAGGGGCACACCCGCCCCCGACATCATCGTTAGAGCCGTCCGCCTGAAGCTATGGGTTGATACGCACCTGAACTGGATGGGTTGAACCAATCGGCATCTCACAATTCGGACCTTGCCCTGTAAAGAGGGGATGGGTGTCCAGTAAGCCCATTTGCTCCGTTAACGTGCGTTGCCTGGGCTGTAGAACCAACTCTCCGTTGTAATAAGCTGCCCCTTCCGGCTACCATTGCTCCTCTACTTCCAAAGGTTGGGTGATGCAATGCTGTTCCCTTTGCGGGACGATCGCCTTAAAGTCACGACACTCTTCTGACTCCAAGCCCAATTAGTAGAGCGTGCAACAGAGATACGGATTGTGAGTGTAAAACTCACAGAACCGACACTGAGACAGATAGTAGGGATCGGATGGAAGAGGCATCGGCTAATTGGGAGTTGGGGCATTCCTAGTGTTCCCTGTTCTCATGCCCCAAACAGCCCCTCCTCCTGTTTGCGGTTCTGGGAATTCTTCTAGGCTTTAAGCAGCAGAATTCCCAGAACTCATAGAGATAGGAGCATAGGTAGTACAGCTTATCCCAGGCTGCCTGACCTTAAGGAGGGTGAGCAACCCGTTTCTGAACGGGTCAGGGAAGCACTCTCTAATCCCAAACGGCAGCAGCAGAAACGAGCGATTGAGAACCCTTTTGGGGCTAGAACACGAGCTGCTACAGCGATTTTCAAGCTAGTAAGCCACAGTTAGTCACTGGGTTAAAGTCTTCTTTGACAGATCCGTGTGGCTTACCCAAGTGGCAACCGCTGTAGGTCTGGATAAGCGGGTTTCCCGCTTTGAGGAACTGGCGAACCTAAAGAGAAGTACCAGCGGACGTTGAGCAGGATGATTGCAGGCTGAAAGTGCCCCCGCTTGAACAGAACAGGAATAGACATTGGAGAGCGAGTCGGCAGAGTTCGGCTTGTCTACCTTACCATTGACCCGTTATTGCGACACAACCTGACAGTTTCCCTCATAGTGCTTTGCCGTTTCGTAAATCTCGCATAAATCCTTCTAATGCTGATGCTCCTTGCTCAACATACAATTTCACGGCTTGGGTACCGATAATGGCGATATCAATTTGCCCCTTTAATTGAGAAATAGCTGCTTGAGATTGAATGCCAAATCCAACACCGATTGGACGTTGAACGAATGCACGAACAGATTCTACATACCGGTTAAATTGAGTTGAAAATTGCGTTTCATGCCCTGTCACGCCTTTGCGAGCGGTACAGTAAATCATTCCGCTTGTGCTTTTGGCAATCTGCTGTAATCGTTGAGGACAACTATTTGGTGTGCATAAGAAGATTGTAGCAATGCCATGATAGTTACAGGCTGCAACATAAGTCTCAGCCTCCTCCGGAGGTAAATCAGGAATGATCAATCCAGCAATACCAGAACGGGCGACGGTTTGGACAAACTGCTCAACTCCATACTGATAGACAACGTTGCAGTAAGTTGTAACAACAAACCGAGCTTGCCAATACTGCCGGGTGATCTTAGCAGCAAAGCAGAAGCAATCATTGATTGTTGTTCCAGCTTGGATAGCAGAGTGGTTTGCATTGAGCAGGATGGAGCCATCTGCGATCGCCTCTAAAAAGGGGAACTGGAGTTCAATTAATTCAACCCCTGCCTGCACAAGCGCATCAACCGCACGATAATTGTCGTGAAACGACGGATAGCCCAAGACCGTATGAGACATCAGCAGAATGTCTTGCTGCTGACGCTGTTCAACAATAAACTGCTCTAATGCAGTGGATGTGGATAGGGTCTCCATCAATTTTTCCTTAAATTCCTTAGTTTGGCGGGTTAAAAGAGGATGCTTGATTACTTAAAAATGCTTTCCACTCAGTATCATTAAATGCATTGGCGATCGTGAAAATATCTTTATCACCTCGTCCAGATTGGTTAATCACAATGCAATCATTGGAAGTATAGTAAGGGGCATCTTTAAAGGCTTGAACAAACGCATGAGCGGATTCCAAGGCAGGAATTAGTCCTTCTTGACTCATACACAACTGGCAAGCATCAAGTACTTCCGCATCTGTTGCGGCTTTGACGATCATCCGGTTTGTTTGAGTCAAATGAGCAAGAATGGGTGAAACACCAACATAGTCAAGCCCTGCTGCAACGGAATGGGTGTCCTGCATTTGTCCATCCTGGTTTTGCAGAAAATAGGTTTTATACCCCTGAGCAATCCCAACAGATGCATCCGATGCTGCTAAACGAGAGGCATGATGTGGGGTACTGATTCCCAATCCCCCTGCTTCTATCCCCACTAATTGCACCGCCGCATCCTCTAGGAATCCACCAAAGATCCCGATCGCATTAGAGCCTCCTCCAACACAGGCATAGACCGCTGTGGGTAGTCTTCCAGCCTGCTGCAGGATTTGCGATCGCGCTTCCAGTCCAATCACCGATTGAAACCAGGCAACCATTTCTGGGAAAGGATGAGGTCCACAGGCGGTTCCTAATACATAATGCGTCGTGTCCATATGAGTAGACCAATCCCGTAATGCCTCATTCATGGCATCTTTGAGCGTTTGAGTTCCCGTTGAAACAGGGATCACCTCTGCCCCTAACTTTCGCATCCAGAACACGTTCGGGTTTTGCCGTTCAATATCGATCGTGCCCATATAGATAGTGCAGTTAAGCCCAAATTTAGCGGCAAGGGTGGCAGTCGCAACTCCATGTTGCCCTGCCCCTGTTTCTGCGATGACTCGCGTTTTGCCCATCCGTTTCGCTAGCAGCATTTGCCCAAGCCCATTATTCAATTTGTGCGAGCCTGTGTGGTTTAAGTCTTCTCGCTTGATGAAAATTTTGGCACCCCCCAAATAATGGGTTAACCGCTCAGCATAAGTGAGGGGTGTCGGACGACCGGAATAGTTAGACAACAGGGCGATAAATTCACTCCAAAACTCAGGATCTTGTCTAGCAGCTTGATAGGCAATGGTGACCGTCTCCAACGTTTCATGCAAAATCTCAGGCGTAAAGCGCCCGCCAAATTCACCGTAATATCCTTTCTGGCTCAGGAGTTGGGGTATCGCGCTTGCTCCTGTAGATGGTGAGATAACCATAATGCTGGGCTGTTTGAATCCAGTGAACTGTGTTATTGAAACGATAAGAGCTGGGCTTTGATATGTCCAATATTGGTTAGATCGGCATACTATACTTCTGAAATATGGTTGTGAGATAAGCTGCGAATTTTAACAATGGAACTACGACACCTGCGATACTTCGTTATGGTTGCAGAGGAGCTAAATTTTAGCCGAGCGGCTGAGCGGTTACACATGGCTCAACCCCCCTTAAGCCAGCAAATCCGTGCTTTGGAAATCGAACTGGGTGTACAGTTATTTGAACGGGATAAACGCCCTCTTCAGTTAACCCATGCGGGACAAGCATTTTTAAAGCAGGCGCAATTAGTTTTAACTCAGGTTGAACAGGCAACTCAAATTGCTCAGCAAGCTAATCGAGGGGAAACTGGGCACTTAGCCATCGGGGTTAACAGTACTGTGACTCAAAGCGTCTTGCCAAATATCCTGAACATTTTTCAAACTCGATTTCCACAGGTTGAGTTGATCTTATGTGAATTGGATTCTCAAGCTCAAATTCAACAGCTTAAGGATTGCACAATTGATTGTGGTTTCCTTAATTCTCCTATTCAAAACAATCCCGATCTGAATTCTTTGTCTATTCTCAAGGAGCCATTAATTGTCGCTATTCATCAAGAGCATCCACTCCTATCTCACCAGAGAATTCCGCTCAAAGCGCTGAGCAAAGAACCCTTTATTTTGCCCCCATCTTACATTGGGCAAGGGTTGTATCATCAAGTCCTAAATCTTTGTCAGGAAAACGGGTTTATGCCAACCGTCGTGCAACAAGCGCGGTGGTTACAAACAGTACTCAGTTTGGTTGCTGGAAGAATTGGAGTTGCACTCGTGCCAGCCTCAATGCAGAATCTACAACGAGCTGGGGTGATCTACAAAGATATACAGCCGACATTTGAAATTGAGACTGTTGCTGTGTGGCGCCCCCGTAACCCATCACCTGTGTTGCACAAGTTTATTGAGGCAATCCGTAACGACTGAGGTTGCAGAGTGGGGCAAGTCTTTGGGATTAAGAAACGGGTGAAACGTTCATAGCATTCTTGGGTCATGCCGAGCATAGTTGTATCAGTGAAGTGTAGTGCTGATGAAACGATCAAGATATGAAACATTGAAACGCAGCAGTTGCGGTTCCAGTGCCCGCGAAAACGATGCGATAATTACTACCAAACCCTTTCAGGGATCGAAGCCCAGTCCACACCAGACGAGTGCTTACTTCCGCCCGTGACGGCGATGATCATTACCAGGATGAAACACGCCTACAAGCAACGCTGTCCGCTCTCTACCAGCAGATCAGGAGTTATCCTGAAACCTATGGGGCGATCGCTGGCAAAAAGGGCAAGGAAAATAGCTAACAGGAAGTCATGATGTCTAAAACCATTATCATCAGTGTCACTGCCGATCAAAAACTGGAACTACCTTCTGAAATTCAGGCAACGCTTAAACCCGGCGACGAATATGCAGTGTGGCAGACTGAGGATACGATCTTGATCAAAAAGATCCAGAAACCGCAAGGCTTCTCAGACCTGTGGCAGCGCATTGACGATTTGGGGCACGACACTGAGCAGCCTGCGGTCGAAGAAATCGCTGAGATTGTGAAGGAAGTAAGACGCACAATGGCAGAAGATGAAAGTCGTTCTTGACACCAATATCTGGGTTTCAGGTTTACTGTGGGGTGGTTCTCCTCGGCAAGTCATTATAAGGGCAGAACAACAGCAGATTACAATTGCTGCGAGCGATCGTCTGCTATCAGAGCTAGAAGCGACGTTAAACTACCCAAAATTACAACCTCGTCTTCTCAGGATTGGCATACCAGTTGAAGAATTGATGCTTAGGGTCAGGCAATTGGTTGAACTTTGTTCCCCTGCATCCTTACCAGAAGTTTCCAGCCTCAGAGATCCTGATGATCTGATTGTTATTGCAGCGGCAGTTGCTGCAAATGCAGAAGTCATCATTACAGGAGATGCTGATCTTCTTGTCCTGCATCCCTGAAATGGGATTGCTATCTTAACTGCCGCAGCATTTATCGAGCAGTTTCCCTAACTGGAAGATTTTCCAATGGTTTTCTATCACTGCACCCTCACCCTCCACGATAATGTCTTTTTTTGCAGCTCGTGAGATAGGCATTTTGTACGAAACAGAAAAACATCTGCCAACTGGGCACTAAGCTTTGCGCTGTTTGAAACTTTCTACAAAACAGGCGATGATCACCAGCAAACCCTTTCAGGAATTGAAACCTGTATCTGCGTCATAACTCAAATATCGCCCGATCGCGAAGATCATTACCAAACCCTTTCAGGGATTAAACGATCCTATGGGTTAATTTTTATAGACTAGTGAGTAACGATACTGTCTCATCGATAAGATTCTGATAGCCCTTCAAGGTGCTCCTGAATTCTATTGAGGAAGAAAGCGATGGCAGTAGAGAAGAAGGTGGACTACCGCATCACAGCAATTGCTGACACTACCCGCTTCGCAACTTTTGAATTTAGCCCAACTGGCGTTCCCCTTGCGACTGCACCTGCAATCAACGACTCGGGCGAAATAGCGTTTTGGGGTGCCACTCGTTCCCAGGAGGCGGGCATTTTTGTTGGCAATGGTGATTCTCTGACCTCCATCGCCAGTACAGCAGGAGACTTTAGCTTTTTAGGGGTTGGTCCTTCCATTAATAATCAGGGTACGGTTGCCTTCTTAGCTGGCTTAGACAGTGGAGATGCAGGCTATTTTACGGGCGATGGCACGACCATTACTCGCATTGCAGATAGCTCTGGTTCCTTTAATTTTCAACGCATTCCCACCCTCGACAACCTCTTCGGCGAACCTGCTATTAATAATCGGGGCAAGGTTGCATTCCGAGCTGATTTGGATCAGGGTGAAAAGGGCATTTTTACCAGCACCAGGGGCAACACGCGCACGATCGCGGATTCTAACAGTGGGTTGACGACCTTTGGAATTACGCCCGATTTAAATGAGCGAGGCACCGTTGTTTTCTCCGCAGGAATTGCTCCCGTTCCAGGCACGATCGAGGTAGAGGGGCAGCAGGTTCCAATCGCAGAACTGTTTCAAAATGCAGGCATTTTTACCGGGCGGAATAGGCAAGTAACGACGATCGCAGATCCCAGCGATGGATTGATTCTTTTTGGCAGCTCACCCGCCATCAACAGGGAAGGAACGGCTGCATTCATTGGTGTTTCTGCAACTGGGACAGTGGGTGTATTCACAGGGGATGGAGGTGACTTAAATTCCGTTGCAGATAGTGCAGGTTCCTTGCGATCGTTTCGGGGAGTGGACATCAACAATGCTGGAACGGTGGCATATCTGGCAGACTTTGATGCGGGCGGCAGCGCCATTTTTGTGGGACAGCAGGAGGTCATTGCTACAGGGGATCAGCTACTCGGTTCAACAGTCGTTGATTTGAACTTTTTGAATAAAGGACTAAACAATCAGGATTCAGTGGCATTCTGGGCGAAGTTATCAGATGGTCGCTCCGGCATCTTCCGAGCGGACGAAGATAACCACTTCCCGTTGCCCCTCACTCAAGAGCCGTTTTCCCTCAACATCAAGCGTTTCACAACAACGATCGTACCTGATGGAGATCAGGCGGATATCTACTATCCTCAATTGCCTCGGTTCCTTCGCAATACCGTGGAGTTGCCGATCGCGTTAATGTTACAGGGTGCGCTGGTGGATAAATCAGACTACTCTAACTTTGCCTCACAGGTTGCGAGCTATGGCTTTGTGGTGGTTGTGCCAAACAATGAGCGGACGCTGATTGGACCTGGTGGTCAACCGTTTACTGGGCTATTTCCTGAACAGGAACAGGTCAATCAGGTGCTCGAGCAGATGCGGGTGGAAGACCAGAATCCCTCATCTCCGATTTTCAAAATTGTGGATACGGATAAATTGGGATTGTTAGGGCATTCCTTTGGTGGTGGCGCAGGATTAGGAGCAACACAGGAAGAGTTTTGCCTGCCCGGCATTTGCTCAGGGAACTACACGCGCCCGCCGGAGCTAAAAGCTGGTGTTTTTTATGGCACAAACTTCCGCAATCAGCAAACTGGCGAATTCCTCCCAATCGACAATGACGATATTCCAATTGGCTTGATTGTAGGAAGTTTGGATAGTGTGGCGCTACCCGCTGCTAGTCAAGCAACTTACGATCAAATTCTCAATCCCCCCAAAGCGCTGATTACGGTTGCAGGGGCAAATCACTATGGCATCACTAATGAGGATAACCCCCTCCGTGAGCCAAATCGTCCGACATTAGATCAGGCTACGGCAACAGAAACGATCGCGCGCTGGAGTGGGCTATTCTTGAGAGCCAGTATGCTGGGCAATCAGCAGGTATTTGATGCGCTATTCAAGGTTGGAGATGCGCTTGATCCGAATGTGAGTATTATCAGTCAAACCCAGGCAGCCTTGAAGGCGGCGTAAATTGGGCAAACCTCGCTGAATACCGATAGGATTATCAAAGATGGAGCTTTGCGACAGAAGTAAGGGAAACTGTCAGATTTGGGTACTCAAATCACAGCTTTTTTGCCATTTTTATCTGTATTAAACGAACCTTAGTCTGACACTTCAATTAAACTGAACCTAAATCAGGAGTGTCAAAATGAATACTTAAGACAAGATCATTGAAACTTGAAATGGTTAGATTCTATCGCAGAGCAGTGGGTAACGATCATCTAAGTAGGTAGGTACAAATAAACGTAGGATAAGAAGAAGACCAAATTTCCCCGGTTTTGCTGACTATGCCTGCCTCTGTCCATATCGTTCTGACGGCTGAAGAAGACCGAACGTTGAGCGAACTGCGCGTGGCGACAACGGTGTGTCAACGCATTCGTGACCGTGCCCATATGCTTCGACTCAACGCGCACGGCTGGAATGTTCCTGCCATTGCTGAAATCTTTGAGTGCTAGGAAAACACAGTGCGACAAACGATTCGTCGTTGGCAACAAGCAGGTTTAGGCGGACTGTGGGATGCGCCTGGGCGTGGGATAAAACCAAAATGGCAGGAAGCAGACTGGGTTTATCTGGAACAATGCCTCCAGCAGGAACCGCGAACGTATAACAGCAAACAACTGGCTCACAAACTTGCCCAGGAACGACAAGTCGAACTGAGTGCCGACCGGATTCGCAGAATCTTGAAAAAAACTAGGACAGCAAAGTTAGCTTGAGCAGTTGTTGCTCTAAGTCGGCCAGGTAGGTGACTGGATTTTGCCGAAAGCGACGCTGCTGAACGCGCTTGTGCTGATGAGCTTTGAGTTGTGCTCGCACTTGTTGCCAAGCGTTGTGATCAACACTCGCTAGATCACAAGCCGAGTAAGATCGCCCTTGTGTCGCCAGTGCTGCGACTAGTTGTACTGCTCCACGAGTCACGGCAGTTGCGGGTGCGACTTTGCGCCCACTACAGCGGCGTTGATGGTGTCGCCACTTGCCAAACACCTGCTCTAAGTCGTTGTTAGTTCTGGGCAGTCCGTCGATGTCATAGCAGTGAAACAAGCCTGACCAATAGCTGCGCGTGACTTTGAGGAAATGCTCGATGCCAAGCGCAAGATCGCCTGCTTGCGTTTTCCATCGTGCCATTGCACCGAGCAGCCCTCGAAATCGTCTGCGAATTGCCTTGGCTAGGTGTTGCGGCTCGTTTTTAAGAATCGCTGCGGCCTGGTGTATCCACTTAAAAGCAGTTCGCACCGGCGGCCACAAAGTAGCAGTGTAGTCTAAGCCCGACTTGAGCAGGCGTTTCAATCTGGCGAGCGGTTCGGCAAGTTCTGCGTTTGCTCGACTCGCCCTAAGCTGTGCTCAATGGCTTCAAGCCGCTCATGCAACCGAAGTCCCGCTGCATCGAGCGGTGGACGCCCATCATCAGTTAAGGCAGCCCGCACCGCTTGGCAGTAACCTTGCACCACTTCACCCATTTCACCTGGGCTATCGGTTACCGAACGCTCAATCGCGCGGACGCCCCGGACGCGTTTTTTCAACTCCTTCTTGGCATGACGGTCAGCGTCGTAAATCTGCTTGGCCGCCTCACGCAGATAGTGGAACTGACACAAGCCATGAGCCGCTTCGGGCAAGGCAGTGGCAACCGCTTTGCGAATGGACTGTTGCCCGTCGCTAACCACGGCGACAACTGGAACCATCAAGGCTTGTTTGACCTGTAGCAACAGGGCACTCAGGTCAGCACTCGTTGCCGACAACAACGTCTTTGCCAGCAAGATTTCACCACTGAGGCAATCTCGCATCACCCACAACACCTCATGCCCCACATCCGGTTGCAACCCATCGAGGGCGAGAATGACACGCTGCTGTTTGCCCACCATCGCCGCGATACGCTCGCTATCACCCAACTTGACGGCGAGTAGTTCATCATAGCGGGCGAGCAGATTGCTCACGGTGCGCTCACTCACCTGTACTTGGCACTGTTGCAAGTGTTGATGAATCTCCGGCACACTGCGATGTTGTTGATGCCGCAGCGCCCCGACTAAAACAATCACGTCTAAGCCGAACTCGTGTTGCGGTAGTGCCCATTGGCCTTCGGCTTCCGGGCGATAGGGCACACGGAAGCGGTCGCATTGTGGGTCGGGGCAGCGCCGAATCTTTAAGTGCAACTGCACCACGCCTTTGAGCGTTCGCACTCGCCGGAAGTTGTTGTAGTCGTGCCACATCCGCCCGCCACAACTGATGCAAGCACGATAGCGACACTCCAGAATTTTGGTTGTGGTTGCGGCAGGTTGGCAGGAGCGTCTAGCCATGATGAACGACGGTGATTGGAGACAAAAGACTCTCCTCAAAGCTTACCGCGTCTTGCTAGCCAACTTTGCTGCCCTAGTTTTTTTCCATCCTTTACTAAATAGCACTACCCTTGTTGTTTAATTGCAGGCAGGCGTCTTGGATAGGACGGATTGAGAATAAACGTTCGTCCTTGGCTCGCTTCACTCTGGCAGCGAAACCGTTGTTCACCTTCGGCACTCTTGCCGTTCTCGACGACGGCTTCATCGCTTTGACAGTAAGGACATATCACAGCAATCAGAGCCATAGGTTGATACTTCGTACCAATCGATTGAAATGGTGTCTTTTCTATCAAAGTTTAGAGCATCAACAGATCTAAAACACTACCCAGAAATCGTTGGGCTAACAGAGAGAGATGCCCGCGAATTTTTGACCTCAAAGACCTTCAAACGCCTAGTAGACAGGACCCTTGCTAAATTGATAAAAATGAACCAATCAAAAAATGTGCTTCAGTCTACTCCTTGAAAGAGCGTCTTGAAGCACAATGTGCTAAGTTATTGCAACTGTTCTACTGCAACAGTTTGATTCAGCAGAACTGATTAGCCGATTACAAAATTGGTAGACTTAACGTTGCTTGCAAGGGTATTTTGTAGGGTCAGCACGGTCGAAAATGTTGTGTTGCTGCCCTTACCATCGCCGTCAACTTGGACCTCAATATTTGCACCAACCTGTACTAGCTTTGTGTATTGGTGATACTGCGCGAAACGGTTGTCTGCTGCAAACTGAGCGGATTTAAAGATGCCGCGTAGATCAATTAAGTCTGATGCGCTATTAAAATCAACAACGCGATCGCTGACCTTTTCAATCGTATCGACTCTAAAAGTGTCTCGACCAGCACCACCGTTCAGGATATCCTTACCGCCACCACCAATCAAAACATCATTTCCATTGTTGCCCAGGAGGCGATCGCGTCCGACAGCACCCATGAGGGTGTCATGGCCATTCCGACCCCTGCAATTATCGTTTCCTGTTCCACCGAGCAGGTGGTCGTTTCCACCACCACCAGAGAGCTTGTCCTTTCCAGCACCACCAACCTGACGATCATTGCCGCCAAAACCGAAGAGTGTGTCGTTGCCGCCCAGTCCGCGCATTACATCACGGTTCATGCTGCCCATGACGAAGTTTTTCCCACCAAAGTCGGAAACGACGAGACCGCGCTTACCGCCCCTTCGAGGAGCAGGGAGAGCATCTGCAGTGAAGCCGGTCAGCCAGGTATCATTGTTGCCAACCATTAGGGAGTTACCAGCCAGGTCAGTGATTGTGCTGCTGGGTTTGATGCTGATTTGATAGTTGCCGCCTGGATTCGTTAAACCAGGAATGTTCTCTAGCGTGAAGATCTGGTTGTCTTGCGTCGATAGTTTTGCACTCGTGAGTGAAACGGGTTGACCATCGCGTGTAATTACCAAATCGTCCAACTGCACATTTTTGACAGCTTCGCTGAACTTAAAGCTAAGGCTATTCACACTGGTATCGCGAACTTTAGCTCCAAAGTCAAGGATTTGCACCGTTGCTGGCTTGGTATCGATCGTGAGCGAGGTTTCGGGTGAGAGGGTAACGCCACCACTCCCGTTCGTTGACCGCACTGTCATCTGATAAGTGCCATCCAGTAGGGGAGTGCTGGGAGTAAAGCTCCAGGCGCCATCGGGGTTCACCGTTGCTGTACCTTCGATTTTTTGACCATTTGCCAAGATTTCAATCGTACTGCCTGGTTCAACCTTTCCGCTGAAGGGAAGTTGGTTATTGTTGGTCAAGCCCCCATTCTCGTTGCCTACGGGGTTAGAGCCACCATTGGAGCTACCTGGCGTCAGGGTTGGTGTGACACCGGCATTGGGGTCAATCTTGACATTTAAAGCAGGTGATTTGCCGCTCTCGTTGCCGGTTAGCGGATCGACAACGATGCTGGTGATGATACGATCGCCGACACTTAAAGCTGAGGTTTTAATTGACCAATTACCATTGCCATCAACGGTGCCTTCCCCAACTTGAGTATCGCCATCATAGAGGCGAACGATCTGTCCAGCGGTTCCTGTGCCACTAAAGGTGGGGGTATTGTTGGCAGTAATATTGTCAGTGCGGCTAATGCCAGTGTCGCTTGCTTCCGTGAGGTCAGGTGCGATCGTTGATGCATTAGGATCAACTGTATTGACATTAATGCTTAACGCGCTGGAAAGCTGACTTTGATTGCCGTGCAGGTCGGTCAACGAGTATTGAATTGCGTGGGAGCCATCATTTAACTCTGAAGTCGTGACTAACCAAGAGCCATCTGCTTGAACAACTCCGGTGCCAACAGGTGTTGAACCATCGTAAAGCGTAATTGTGTAGCCTGCTTCGTTGGCAGTCAATTGACCTGCAAAATCAGGGGTATTTTCGCCTGTGTTGTTGTCAGCGTCAAAGATGCCTGTGTCGGTTGCTGCAGTCAGGTCTGGGGTTGAGCCAGCGGGTAAGGTTGGTGCAGTGGTATTGACATCAATGGTTAATGCCGCTGATTTTTGGCTTTCGTTGCCTGCTGCGTCACTCAGGGTGTAGGTAATCGATCGATTTCCGGTTCCGACCCCTGTTGTATTGACTGACCATGCTCCTGTTCCACTGACGACTCCCTGACCAACAACGCTATTGCCGTCGTAGACCTTAATCGTTAAACCAGCTTCCGCAGGCGTGAGTGTTCCATCAAAGGTAAGACTGGTGAGGTTTGTTTTGTCGTCGCTGTTAGAAACGCCCTTATCGCTATTTGCGTTGAGGTCAGGCTTAGAAGTGAGATTGATGGTTGGTGCAGTATTGTCGATCGTGACGGTAATTCCAGCAGAATTTGCGCTTTGGGTGCTGCCTGGAGCAGTTGCTCTGGCAGTAATGTTGCGGGTTCCAATTGCAAGATCGGCTGAAGGCGTAAATGTCCAGTTGCCTGAACCATCGATCGTAGAATTGCCTGCAATTTCAACTCCATCAGCATAGAGTTTAATTGTGCTGCCGGGTACTGCAGTCCCCTGAAATTGAGGTCGGAGGTTGCTGGTGATGCGATCGGTTTGAGAAATGCCTGTGTCATTGGTAGTATCAGAGGGCAGTTTTAAACCAGTGGGTGCTGCCGTTTGAACAGGGTAGTTTACGTTAACAGTAACGCTACCTGTCAGGTCAACAACCGGATCGCCTGCCATCCCACCGTACTCAATAACGTAGCCAGCAATCTGACCATTGTTATACAAAAAATCATTCCAGGTACCTTTTTGGGTACCAGTGCCCCAGAAGTGGGCGTGATCTTCGTTTCCGCCGAAATTATTGGGTTCGTTAGATGCCCAATTCGTGTAATAGGAAGACATCAACGTGCCGCTTTCTGGTCCAGTAACCCATTTCCAGGTTCCTTCGGCTTCCTCGTCACTGCCACCAATCCAGCCATTACCACCGAGTTTATTTGTGATGAAAGTGTTTTCGGCAGCAGTTGTAACAGTTGCCAGATAACCTTGTAAGCCAAAATACGTTTGTTGAGCTGCGATATCACGAGCCTGCTGCCAAGTTAATGTACCCGACACATACTCATAGAAGTGCCCGTTGTTAGTATTTGCGAGGTTTTCACCAATTGCAAAGTCGATTTGGCGGCTACCATTGGTTGTGCTGCCGGTGCTGTAATACACGACCTGCTTGAAAGCTGATTCGTACTGTGCGGCTGTTCCACTTCCTGTAAAAGTGAGAGTACCCGTGCTTGTGCTGTAATTCCAACTAATAGAAGTGCCAGCAATCGTTCCACTGGTACTAGTTCCTGCACCCTGAAGACCCAGACGATCGCTTGAAGTGAAGCTGCCTGTACCAAAGCTGACCTTAGCACCAAGTAGGTTGCCAGAAACGCCTGAAATGACTGCGTTAGGAGCAAGCAGTTGAGGTGTAGAGCCATTTGCACTAAGGGAACCCGAGATATCAACGGTTGGACCCAGGATGCCAGCATAAGCTTGTTGAGCTTCAAGGGTGAGCGCAAGTTCAACCGCTACTGCTCCGGTTTGCACATCTAAATTCCAGTTGCCACCCAGAGCGGCATTACCTGTAGGAGTGGCTGAAGCAGCGATGTTTGCTCCTGTTAAAGCATGAAGTTTTTCAATTAGCTCGGTTCCAGCATCTCCGGCAGCAACATTGCAGCCATAAAGAACCAGGGATTGGAGTGACCAGGATTGTAGATCACAGCGGTAGCGATCGAGGGTTGATAAACTAAGTTCGCTGTTGCTGATGAAAAGCGTACCAGGAGCGCCATGAGACACAATGTGCAGACTGGTAACTTGCGGATGCTGCCGCAGCGCTTGGGTAATTTGCTCAATGCCATCTTGTTGAGCGTCAAGCAGAACCGCGATCGACCCTGGTACGACTTCTGCCGCTAGCATTGCAGAATCAGCAACGCTGGCATCAATTACGACTAGGGTTGAACCGAAATTAGCCTGTGCTGGGGAGGATGAGAACGTCTCATTCTTTGCAATGGGAGCGGAAAAAGCCATACATCGATACCTGAAATGCGTAATTAAGGAGAAAAGCGACTGTGAAGAGAAGCAAGTAGCTTTGTAATAAGCTATACCTAATATTCCCGAAGGTACTGTGTCGCTAACACGCTCTATGGTTTCTACTGAGTAAAGGTTTGATGAAGCGCAGTGATGGGGCAATGCAGTGGAACAGTGACTTTGCAGAGAAACAACCAACTCTAGAACGGGCTGTACTCAATGTCTCCGGTTGTGTCGCAAAGACTCTTTTAAAGACAAATGGAAATTGTAATTGAACTTGACCTATCGCTATTGCTAGGTGTAAACCCGCTAACACAACAAGATTGACACGGAGTCATTCATCCACCCACATCCTTGACAATTCCAATGCACCTGAGTCAGGTGAACTAAAGCGACCGCCATCTCACACACAGGACACCGTTCTGTAAAAAGGGGATGGGTATCCAGTAAGTCCAGTTGGTCCGTCAACGTGCGTTGCCTGGGCTGCAAAACCAGCTCCCCGTTATAATAGGCTGCACTGTCTGGCTACCATTGCTCCTCCACTTCATCCAGTGGAGCGATGCGAAGCTGTTCTCCTTGCAGGGTAACTGCCGCAAAGTCACGACATTCCTCTAGCGCCAAACCCGTTGGATGTACGGTGCAGCGCGATAGGGATTGTGGGTATAGAACTCACAGAGCTGACATTGAGGCAGGTAGTAAGAAGCTGGGGAACTGGGCATCAGGCTAATGGGGAATTGGATCATCCGTAGTGTTCCCTACGCTCACGGCTCAAATAACCCCTTTTTCCTGGTGGCAGTTCTGGGAAAGAATCTAACCTTCGAGCAACCAACTTCCCAGAACTGATCGAGGTAATGCTCAGACCCAGCTGCCCGCTCCAGACCTCAGCCTGACGATGAGAGGCTATGCTAGAAGTACAGCATTCGGAGGCATTCCCTTCTTTATTCCATCCCTCGATATTCATGCGCTGATCAATGCTCTGGCAACTGAAGGGGCAGTCTCAGTTCCCCTCCTTACTGAACCAGCAAGGCAAGCCCTTTTGCTAGAGGCACAGCACTTTCACTATGAGCCCGAAATCAAAACTGTAGGAACGGGCGATGCTGTCGTCAGAACAGAATATAGTGCTTGTAATCGTCTTCCCAACAATGGACTGTATCCAGAATTCAAGCAGGCGTTTCAGACCCTGCTCGACCAGGCGTGCGATCGGCTAGATAACTATCCCTTTAGTACTCCCTTGCAATTCACAGAACTGGTTGTGCAACGGTATGAACCAGGACAACTTGGCATTACGCCGCATCGAGATAGTTTGAGAGCGATCAACCTGATTGCCCTTGTGAATCTAGGTGGGCAAGCCGAGTTTTATCGCTGTGATGACCGTCAGAGCACCCATGCTGTTTCGTTAGACGCCACACCTGGTCATGTAATTTTCCTGCGTGCTCCGGGTTTCTTGCATACTTCCGTGCGCCCCTTTCATTTTGTCACCAACGTTCGATCAACTCGCTACAGTTTAGGCTTGCGGCAGCGCAGCGGGAATGGATAGCTAATCAACAAATCGGCTCGACTAATTCTTAGTTCCAGGCATTCTGCATCCCCGAAGTAAGTTAACGTGATATGAAAACTTAATTATGGACTACATCACAGAACTAAAGCACTATTTGGATCAGCAGGGACGCTTAGAGAAATGGCCCTCCAGACGCAATAAAGGACGGTTTCAGCAGCTTGCTCTGGAATATTTAGCCAATCAGTTTGAGCACGACCTTCTGTACAATGAGCAGGAAGTCAATGCTTTACTCAGGCAGCACCACACCTTTAACGATCCAGCCCTGCTACGTCGAGAACTCTTCGATCGAGGTCTAATAGACCGGCTGCGAGATGGGTCTGCTTATTGGCTGAGGTAAATTAGATGGTTCCGTTGCAAAAAGTGATACTCTAAATGAGTTTTTGAGAGAAAACTGCTTCAGCGATCGTGGTCAATCCAATAGCTCCCTTCGCGTAGCGGCACTTTTTGCCTGAAATCATCTTGCTGAACGTCCGTTGGTATTGTCGCTATGCGTTGAGCTACCGAGACTTAGAGGAGCTGATGGTAGAGCGCGCAGTTGAAGTAGATCATACGACGATTTACCGATGGGTGCAGGACTATGCGCTAGAGTTGGACAAACGCATCCGTCCCCACTTGCAGCAAACGAATGATTCATGACGAGTAGACGAAACCTATATTAAAATTCGAGGGGAGTAGAAATACTTGTACCAAGCGGTGGATTCGGAGGGGAATACGCTGGATTTCATGTTGAGTGCGTTCGCGAGATGGAAAGGCTGCTGCCCGCTTTTTACATAAGGTCTTGGGAGCCAAGCACACTCAAACTCCACAGGTGATCACCGTCGATAAAAATGCTGCCTATCCAGTGACAATGGATGAATTGAAGCAAGACAAAACATTGAAAGTCGAGACCAAATTGAGACAAAGCAAATATTTGAATAACATCATTGAGCAGGGCCACCGGAACATAAAGCGGATTGTCAAACCAATGATGGAATTTCAATCGTTCAACACGGCGAGAAGAACGCTGCGTGGGATTGAAACCATAGATATGATTCGCAAAGGGCAAGTGAAAGGGATTAGCCAAGGGGACAGTGTATCTCAAGCAGAATTTGTCAACGAAATCTTCGGAGTGAGTGCTTAAGGTAATACGAACGGAACCAGTTCGTTTGTGACTTATAGCTTTACGAGATCAGGTGAGAACGCTAAGCTAGCGAGAAACAAGCGTCTAGGAGTGCCGATGCCTTCCCCCTACAGTGATGACCTGCGGCGCAAAGCAGTTGATGCGGT
>JACJNZ010000061.1 GCA_014695325.1 Cyanobacteria bacterium FACHB-502
TATGGTACGGTGGACCCACCCTGACCCATCCCGAACTCAGGTGTGAAACGCTGAAACGGCGACGATAGTTGGAGGGTTGCTTCCTGCAACAATAGCTCGATGCCAGGGTAATTTTCTGAAATCTCCCCCTTGTGATTATGCTTGGGGGAGATTTTGTTTCGCTCGATTTGAGGCTTGAAGTTACCGTTAGTTTAATGGCAAAACTGGGAAAGTTATGCTTTAAGGATATTCAAACTTGTGTTGAATATTGTGATAGCGGCGTTTACTTTCAGGCAATACGACGATTATGGCAAGTGTGGGATTAAATAAGTGGATTGTAAGCGGTAATCTGGCAGCTGATGCTCAAATCAAAGCAATCGAATTACGCAATGGAGAACAAGCGACGCTTGCAGAAGCAACTCTGTATGTACGAAGGTTGCGCGGTCGGGATGATGCTTTTACAGTTAAGTTAAGAATTTGGGATAAATCGTTGGCTTGGCGAAAATTGCCCTACTTGAAGAAGGGGTCTTTAATTATTTGTACCGGCAGCCTTGAACCGAATCCTTATATTACAAGCAGTGGTAATTTGCCCAAAGCGGGATTGGAAATGACGGTTCTAGATATTGATCTAGACATTGTGCGGGGATTTGAGGGGGAGTCTGTTAGTGCAGAAGCGGTGTTGCCAAACCAACATGTTGAGGAGACTGGAGGCTCTGCGGTTGGGGCGCCTGTTTAGCCGAGTGTCAGATGTAGGGGAGTATGAGCAACCCGCAAGGCTCAAACAAATGTTAGGGGTAGGTCAGTAGCATTGTTAGGGTTAGAGGCTTGGTATCAACTGACTCTAAAGCAAAAACTAATGCTCCTGTGTCACGCTAGGCAAAATAAAAGCGGAAATTTTGGGATAGATCAGAGTGTGGCAGACTGCTAGAAAACTGATTCATCAGTGCAACCAAACACTCTAACCCGGCCGCTAAGCGTGGAATTGGAAATAGATTTAACCAGGGTTCGAGCAAATTTAGAATTATGCTCGGCTCAATTACCAGACGCAGATTGTTGAGTGTCTGCTTCCACCTGTTTGCCTGCTTCCAACTGGATGTTGGGTGAGATGAAGGGTGATTACTTGCGCTTGAGCATTCTGTTGGATCGAAGGTTGTACTTGTGGTTGCTGTGAAGCGTTAGTATGCAGACTCATCAGCAATTACGCACTCATCACCATCTCCCACCAGCACTTAATCTGATTGTAGGGGGTCAGCCAAAAATTTGCCCATCCCAACTCGTTCTTACTCTGCTTCAAGCCATACTCAACCTAGTTTCTCAAGCCATACAAATTACCAACTTGGTCATACTTGAGGTTCTCAATGTGCGTCATCCCATAGTGCGTCATCACATACTAGGTTGCATTCTTGGGTAACGTTTGAGGGTCCAGTGGTGAGTTCCCAATATTGTTTGGCACGGCGCTTACCATAAATAATTTCTCGAATGTATCGAGTCTCAGGTTTACTATCACTAAAGATACGCTCAAACTTGCGCCAGCGATTGAAACGAACTGTTTGCTCACGCGGCAACTAGACAGCATAATTAGTACGAATTGCCGCGACGAACTCCAGCTTCAACTAATACAACACATCGATGAAACCGCAGCCACTTTCACCATACAAGCTATCAGCTAGCACGAGCTTGAACTGAAAGCCCATACCTTAAAGATCGAGGATCATCTGGGCAACTATCTCTAGCTTACTGCGGTAGACCTCATCGGGCTTGAGGCGTTCTTTCGGTTTATAAACTTGAAACAGCAAGGGCAAGGTGATATTGTCTACCACCCCTAGGCTATCACAGCCACAATGCCATTCTCAATCTTGCCTAAGTTGCCGACGTATTGGCGTTTAACATAATCAGGATGTTGTCCCTTCTTTCGGTCGCCTGTGTCATCAATGACCAGCACAATTTCACGCTTACCACTGTTTTGGAGGATTAACCGCAAGCACTGTTGACGAAAAGCTGAAGTTTGCCAGGGCGATTCTATTAGAAGATGATGCAATGATTGAGCGTTGTCTAATTTCGCTACCTGGGCTATTGTAGGTAGCATTTTGCGTTTGGCTTCACTTATGAGTCCCAAATGCAACTGTTTAAATGGCTCGAAGTTCCTAACTTCAGGAAACAGCACTTGATACCACTGGCAATATTCATCAATGAATTGGACGTTCGCTGTAGCGGGTCGCGGTTCAACTATTAGCTGCACCTCGCTTTCACAGCTCTGCTCCTATTATTACGCATCCAGGCCGATAGAAGAGCGTTATTGCCGCAAGCGTATATTCTCAGATTCAACTTGCGTTAGAACTAATTCATAAAGTAAATCTTAAGCAGCCAATCGCCGCATCATCAGACAAATTAAGGAACCATAAATCATCACTTCACTCACCTCTAAATACACCTCATAATCCTTGTTTAAGCGACGGAATTGATTAAGCCATCCAAAAGTACGCTCCACAATCCACCGCTTCGGAAGTTGCGCGAATGTTGCTGAAGTGCGCTCAATCACCTCTACCCAAACCTATTCTCCACACACTTGCTTGACTGCATGGCCAAGCTTCTTGCCTGAATATCCCTGGTCTACCCATACGGCCTCTAATCTAGATAACTTCTCCTTTGCCTCGTCTAGAACAACGATTGCTCCTGACCGCTCTGAAGCATTCGCTTCACTGACGAGGACTCCCATCAACAACCTTCGCGAATCGGCAATGATATGGCGATGTGCGTTCTTTAACCTTTTTGCCACCATCGAAACCGTAGACTGCCCCCTTTTTTCCGTTGTTTTCACGGATTGGGAATCCGCAATCGCAACACTCGATTTCCCTGAAATCCACTTCCACGGGATGTCCAAATCCTTTAGCTTTGGGCAGTAGGGGTTTGAGAATCTCCCACTTCGCATTACTTAAGTCACTGGGATAGGGTTAGCGTGTTGGATGAGCAATTTCAGACAGACGAGACCTTCGTAAGGCTACCCCTCGGCTTCTCCTGTCTAAAATCTGCTCAAGGCTGAACCAGAACTACTTCGGTTTTTCTTTATAAATCAGCTCTTATGTGGGTTTTGCTCATAATTTGATTACCCTCTGGAACAAAACCAGGATAAATAGTGCAACCATCCACAATATAGAAGTAGCCCCCTGATAGTTTGACGATCGCTCATAACAAGGCAAACGTTTCAGCACTATGGTTGCCTAAAGTCCAATTCAAGATGCCCCATGTGGAGTGGTCTACTGGTGTCCAGAGCTAGATTTTGTTTTTTTAGACCCTACAAAGGTTCTTTCATCAAAGAGTGTTTTATTCTTACGGAATCTATGCAAAATCATTTATGTAAAATCTAACTAATTGGCGTTAGTCTGGAAAGAATTAGAAACGCGGCAACGCAGCTAATAGAGGAGTAAAGCATCCTCTACGACCAACCTATTCTGGAATGCCTCGACCGTAAGCTCAAAAAAGAGGTTACCGGGAATACAGGCAGGAGTGTGGGCAACGAAAGCTTCGTGTAGGCAGGAACGAAAGAATTGTAGGGCGATCGATCGATTTTGGTTTCCGATGGGCACTCTCGATTTAAGCTAGACCGTTTGGCGCGATCGAGGAAACACCGGAGATAGAAGGGAGATTAGACCGTTATGAATACTGAACGAAAGCAGCCGTTAGATCAGGACGCACTAGAGAAAATTCGTCAGCAGTTTGATCATTCTCCCTATCCGCGTATCGCGCTCGAAACGTCTCCTAAAGATGACTATGACACGCTGTATATCCATAGCCTGGTCACGTCCTATTACCTGAAGCATCGGCGTGTTACAGAAACGACTGGCAAGGTCATTTTAGATGCAGGCTGTGGGTCAGGCTACAAATCTTTGATTCTGGCAGAAGCTAATCCGGGCGCGAAGATTGTGGGGATTGACCTGTCTGAAAAATCGGTAGAACTGGCAGAAAAGCGACTGAAGCATCACGGATTTGACAATGCCGTTTTTTATGCGATGTCTATTTACGATCTGCCGCAGCTGAATTTGCAGTTTGACTATATTAACTGTGATGAAGTGCTGTATTTGCTGCCTGACCCATTGGCTGGGCTGCAAGCCATGAAAGCGGTCCTGAAGCCCGAAGGACTGATTCGCACCAATCTGCACAATGCCTATCAGCGCAGTATGTTTTATCGAGCGCAAAACCTGTTCAAGCTGATGGGCTTGATGGACAACATACCGCAGGAAATGGAAGAAGAAGCGGTGTTTGAAACGATGAAATCACTGAAGCCTGGAGTTAAGCTTCGTCAGGAAGCTTGGGGAAGCGAATACAACAGCAGCGAAATGACCGAAGATAGGCGCAAAGAACTGCTTTACTCCAATCATCTGCTAGTTGGCGACAAAGGCTTTACGATTCCCGATATGTTTGCGCTGCTGCATCAGTCTAAGTTGGAACTGGTGAGCATGGTGAACTGGCGACAGTGGGACGTGACGGAACTGTTTCAAAAGCCGGATGATTTGCCTGCACTGTGGGCAATGGGCTTAGAGCGCGCGACGATCGAGGAAAAACTGCGCCTTTATGAACTGCTGAACCCGATGCACCGATTGATGGATTTCTGGTGCGGACATCCGAGTGAGTCTGCCGAAACAATTCCCTCGACAGGGGAACTGCTTCGCATCGAAGACTGGAGCAATACCGACTGGCAAGGGGCGATCGTTCATCTTCATCCTCAGCTCCGGATCGAGGCGGTTAAGGAGAAGCTGCTGGACTGCATTAACCGCATGGCTCCGTTTGAAATTAGCCGCTTTATTCCTCTGCCTGCCCTAAAGCCGATTTATCTCGAGAGTACTTCAGCCGCCTGCCTGCTGCCGCTTTGGGAATCTGCTCAACCCATTCAAGCCCTGGCAGAACGGTTTTTGCAGATGCGCCCTGTTAATCCTGCTACTCTGGAACCGCTCACGATTACGGATGCTTTTGACAGCGTGAAGCAGCTCCTTGATCGGCTGGAGCCGTTCCTGTATGTTCTGCTGGAGTGTTAGCACGTAACTTCTAATGTATTAAAAAATACAAGCAAGATTTTTGCTCAAGGTGATATGAAATTCGATCGACGTGGGCAAGTTATAGCCAGGAGTTAGAAATTCGTATCCCGCAACTCTAGGAGTGATAACTCAATGAAAACCGAACTGAAAGCAAAATTCCTGCAACACCTGCTCAACAAGAAAAAGAATGACGAAGGTTTCACCCTGATCGAACTGCTGGTGGTGATCATCATCATTGGTATTCTGGCAGCAATCGCTCTCCCCTCGTTCCTGAACCAGGCAAACCGCGCCCGTCAGTCGGAAGCGACCACCTACGTTGGCTCCATGAACCGGGGACAGCAAGCCTACTACCTGCAAAACAACCAGTTTGCAGAAGCTCTCACCTCTCTTGAACTGGGAATTCCTGAATCAACCGGCTACTACAATTACACCACAGCGGTTGCAGGTGGTGCAGCGAGTAGTACGGAGGCTGATGCAATCTCCAAAGCTACAAAGACAAAAGGTAGTGTGAAGGAGTACAGCGGTATTGTCTACTTAGAAAACGTGGCAGGAGAAGGTGTCACCTCAAAGGCACGCGTTTGTAAAGAGGTTCTAGACCCTACGACGAACTGTGCTACTCCCTAATTGAGTGCGCTGAAGTATTACTGCGCTGCAACAGTGTGTCAGCGGCAATCCTTCAGTAACCGAATGATTTCAAAAGCTGACTTCGCTACCGCTGCTTTAGTAATTTTGCGGTTCGGTCAGCTTTTTCTATTCTCATTTTCTGAATTGAAAATTTATTTTTTCGGTTCTGATGGCTACCTGGCTGCAAAGCAATGGGTAGCTTTTTACTGTCCGTTAAGGAGTCAAATTCATAAAGGATCACTCCTGTTCGATCGATCGCCCCACAAGGGCACTCTCTTCCTAGAATTAGAGCAATCGACTCATGAGCCAATTAACCCTCCCCCAACCTCCAGAAGTCTTGAATTCCGAACTACATCAATTTGCCCAGAGTGCTTTTAGCGAAGGCAATTATGCCAGCGCAGCTTTACTCTACGAGCAGCTCGCCGAACAGGAACCCGATCGAGTTCACTATTTCTGGATGCTGGGGCTGGCTCATTTGTTGTCGGGTGCGGAAGCCGAAGCGCAGCTCATTTGGATGATGCCGCTGGCAGAAGTTGAAGCGGAACAGGTTGATCAGCTCACTGCTGACCTGATGCAGGTGTTGCAGGGGCAGGCAGAGCAGTTTGAAGCCGAGAAATCCTGGCAGCAGTCCTGGCTGGTGCGGCAGCATATCCGCGAGATCGCGCCTGAGAATATACCCAACTTGCTCTATCTGCTGCGGCTGGGCATTAACCTGGAACTGCTAAACGATGAATACATTCTCAATCTCAAAATTGTCGATCTGCTGCGCTCGTCTCCTGGGCTAGACCTGGACGAAGCACAACTTCTGCAAGCAGTTCATCAGGTAGTCGATTTTGGCTATCCCGATTCGCAGACGATCGCCTTTGCCGAAGCTGCCATGCAGCACATCCATGATGCCACAGCCGTTTTCGACATTTTGCTAGAACACGCCTATCAACTGTACCATTACGAAACAAAGGGCGCGATGGAGCTAGTGGCTTTTTACGGAAAGCTCTGTCTGCCATATAACGAATCTCATCCCGACACGCTCCGGCTCCTGGCAGCAGCTCACACTCAGATCAAGAAATATAGTGAGGCGATCGACTATGCCAGACGATTCCGCGACGCCAGTATTTTGCTAGAGGACAAGATCGCCGCCAATGGGTTATTGGGCGGCAGACTGCTGCGTGCCGGGTATTGCTGGGAAGAGGCAGTGGCTCTGTTTGCGGAATCTAAGGGCTATTTGAAGCAGCTTTTTGAGCAGCCGCAGGAGGATCGAGATTTGCAGCCGCTTCTGCTGAGTCAGGGATTTTTCTACGGCTATTTTCTAGAGGACAATCCGGCTGAGCTTCGACCACTGCAAAATCAGGCCGCTGCTTTGATCCAGGAGAGTTTACGCGGTTCTGTTAAAGAATTGCTTGAAGCAGAGCCATACCAGCAGCGGTTCTCTGCCCCCGTCATTCAATCTGCTCGCACCCAGCGCAAGCTTAAAATCGCCTATATTGCTCGCTTTATGCGTCAGCATCCGGTCGGTTTTTTGGCGCGATGGCTAATGAAATATCACGATCGCGATCGGTACGACATTTATACCTACCACATCGACTGTAAGCACGTTACTGATTTTACGAACGAGTGGTTTGTTAAAGCTTCCTCCCGGCTGCCTGAGCGTAACAATGGCTATGCTTCAGCGCGATTCGACGACGGAAACAACATCGGTATTGCCAAACATATCTGCGAGCATGACCAGATCGACATTCTAGTAGACCTGGATAGTCTCACCTCTTATAAAACTTGTAGCGTGATGGCACTTCGACCCGCTCCAATCCAGGTGACGTGGCTGGGATTAGATGCATCAGGCATTCCGGCGATCGATTACTATCTAGCAGATCCCTACGTGCTGCCCGAATCGGCTCAGGATTACTACAGCGAAAAAATTTGGCGATTGCCCCAGACCTATCTGGCGATCGATGGCTTTGAAGTTGGTGTTCCGACGCTGCGGCGCGATCGATTGGGCATTCCTCAAGATGCGGTCATTTATCTCACTGCTCAGAACGGACAGAAACGCCACCCTGATACAGTTCGGCTTCAGTTGCGTGTCCTGAAAAATGTGCCCAATAGCTATCTGCTGGTGCGCGGTTTGGCAGACGAGGGAATGCTGCAAAGCCTATTTAACCAGCTTGCAGAAGAAGAAGGAGTTTCGCTCGATCGCCTGCGGTTCCTGCCTCGCGACCCAGATGAAGAAACCCATCGGGCAAATATCGCAATTGCAGACGTGGTCCTGGATACTTTTCCCTACAATGGCGCGACGACGACGATGGAAACGCTATGGATGGGTGTGCCGATCGTCACCAAGGTCGGACAGCAGTGGGCAGCCCGCAACAGCTATGCCATGATGACCAATGCAGGGATCAGTGAAGGCATTGCCCAGACTGACGAAGAATACATTGCCTGGGGCATTCGCCTGGGAGAAGATGCCCAACTGCGAGAGCAAATTGCCCTGAGACTCAAACAGTCCCGCCAGACGTCCCCACTCTGGGATGCTGAAAAATTTGCCCGCGAAGTCGAACAAGCCTACGAGCAGATGTGGGATCTATACTTGCAACAGGGGCGCTTCGGCTGGACGTGATAGCCTGAAAGCAGACAGCTCGATCGCCAATCCTTCGATTTCTATGACTTCAATTGTTCCTGAGTCCACAAATCGTTTGAAGCATCAGATTATTCAGGAGATCGACGGGATGGATAGAAACTGTCATGACCCAAGAACTCCTTGACCTCAGAAACAGCATTTTAGAAGGACGCTATGCTGATGCGCTGGCGATCATAGATGAGCTTGAAGGCATAAGCAGACAGGCGATTCTGCGAAATGTTGAGTTGTTTTTGGTGCGCCTTCTGATTCACCTGATCAAAAATCAGGTCGAACAGCGTTCTACTAATTCCTGGGCAGCATCAATTACAGATTCGGTTCGGCAAATTCAAAAGCTCAATCTGAAAGACAATCGGTGTCTTACTATGTTGTGCAGAACGAGTGGGAGGATTTGCTGGAGGAGGCGATCGAGGCAGCAATTGATGGGGCAAGTGTAGAAGTGCGGCAGGGAGAGTTTAGCCCGTTTCAGCTTGGGGCGATCGTCGATCGAGCTCAACTCATGGAAATGAGCACAACGTTGCTTGCTTTCACTTATCAGCATCCTGCAAAAGCACTGCCCGGAATCGTGAAAGACTATCTGGTGCAGCTTCCGGGCGGTGAGGACTGGAGGCTTGGCAGGCAAGCGGATTTGTAGGCTGAGACTTTGCGGGTACGACAAAACTAAGCAGAAACCGCCTGAATTGAATAGACGGGGAGATGGGCAGCCCCAGAAGCTTGAATGGCGACATGATTCTCTGCGGCAAGCGCAACTCGACCAGACAACTGCGTGATCAGAAGTGGCGTGAGGTTAAACGGTTCAATTAGCACAATTTCGGGACTTTCTCCGGCTTCAATACCCTCTTCACTCATCAGGTACAGCAATACGCTAGAAATTGCCTCGTTTGCATCTTCGCTGTTCCAGGTTCCCGAATGAATCAAGAGACTCAGTGTATCGCGCTGTGCGTGAGTTAGTGCAAACCGTAGCAGATCGGCTAAGATGGCGAACAGGTTTTCTTCAGGCTGATGCCAATTGGGAAAGGCGATTAAACTCAGCGATTCAGAGGTTTGCTTCAGATCGGGAAAGTCTTCGATTTGTTGAATGTAAGCTTGCCGATAGTCTTCCATCTGTTTTGCCAGACGGGGTTCTAAGGCTGCCTCGATGTAGAATGTTTGCGTTCGAAACGGACTATCTACTTTGACAAATGCTAAGTCGACCTGCCAGAGTGCCCGATCGCCCGGTCGCCAACTCGGATCGAGAATGTCGTACATGACGAAATCGTGCGATCGCATGAAGTCGATCACGTCATAGATCTGTCCAAACAGCGTCGATTCGATGATCAGATATTCAGTTCGCGGCAGGATGTTGACTGCTCCTTTTAGCACCTCGGCTTCGTTTCCGTCTACGTCAATCTTGATCAAATAGGGAGGCGGAAGCTGTTTTTCCTGGCAGAGTTGGTCAAGCGTTACCGTGGGAATCGTTCGCTGTTCAAATGAGGGGGCAACGGGCTGGTCGGCATCGGTTACTGTGGAGGAATGCACTAGATTCGAATTAACGTGCAGGTTCATTGTGCCAGACTGATCGCTAGCAGCAGCAATGATGTAGTCTGCATTGCCCAATTTCTGACAGAGCTTTGCCAGATAGGGTTCATTTTCGGCGATCGGCTCGATCATAAAGTGCTTGCACTCGGGAAACGCACTATAAAGCGCAAACGTACCTAACGCTGTGCCTACATCAATCACCGTTCCAGGCAACAATCCGCATTGACGAATTTGTAGCAAACCGCCGCGCATTGTGCCTCTGTGTATTCCTGGCTGTGTCACTTTTTTCTCCTGCTCGGATTTACGGTTTAATTCTGGAAAAATGTCAATGCTAAAGCCTGTCTAGTTCGACTTGCGATTGAGGTAAGCATGCCCACTTTACAATTTTTGTTTCTTCGCAGCATCAACGCGAATCATGTCATCGCAACTGAAGGTAAACATTCGGCTTTTGCGGCAGCGATCGCTTCTGTATCTTCTAGCGTGAGTAAAACACGACCTCGAATTTGAGCCAACAGCAGCAGGGAAATGTCTTGCGGTTTTAATAAAACGACTTCTGCGCCGTCTTCTGCGTCGAGTCCTTCTTCACTGAGCAAATAGAGCAGCACACTAGAGATCGCATCATTTGCATCCGCTTCGTCCCAGTCACCGATCGACATTAGAACGCTCATGATTTGTCGATCAGGATGAGTTAGAGCAAACCGCAGCAGATCCACTAAGCTCTCAAACAGGTCGTCTTCAGGCTGATTCCAGCCTGGGAAGGCAAGCCAATTGATTTTCCGTAAACGAAATGCCTGTTGCAATGCTTGGTCTTGGTGCTGCTGGGCAATTTGGGTGAAGACCGCTCCCATTTGTGCGCTATAGCGACGGCAATCGAGGAAACTGGGACAATGTTTCATGGCTTCCCGAATATGCTGCCGCTTCTGCTGCCGGAAAGCCGGATTCTGACCTAGCTCGATCGCCTTTTGCACATACGCAGCTTCGTCAAACGCAATTAACTCCGCAATCTGCAACTCGCGCAAAAAAGCTCCACTTCGCGCCAGCGAACAGGCAGAGTCTACCTCCATCACGATCGCCGGAATGCCTAATTCTAATGGATCAATCAGCGAAGTCATCCCGGAAAACGGATAGGAATCCAGGTAAACGTCTGTGAGCTTTAATCGCTCTTTCACGTCCGATCGGGTTGGGGCGGCAGGTAAGATGCGATAGCGATCCTCGCTCATGCCATACCGGGCAAATGTGGCTTTGAGGCGATCGTGAAAACTATGGATCGGATAGCTCGATGTCCAGTTTTTATTAAACGGATACAGCATCAGCACCGAATCGGGAACCTGGGCGATAATTTGCGCCCAAGCGTTCATGACTTCCGGCGTGATTTTGTAGAAATTTGCACCAGAGCTGTAGACGATCGCAGTGTCAGCCAAGTTCAAATCCGATCGCGTCAGAGCGGCAGTGAGGGGCGGTTCAGACTCGGTGGCAAAATCAAAGCATTGGGCTGCGCCGTCCAGCGGAATCAATGTTTCACAGTAGTGTGCCTGTAGGTTCTGCTCGGGTTCAATCAGGCGGCTGGTCAGGTAATAGTCTATATGCCGCATTCCGGTGGTAACAGGGGAATTCATTCCGGTGATCTGCACCCGTGCCAGGCGATGGAGTGCCAGCAGTGTAATGCCTTTAGCGGCGACGGTGAGATTGCTGGCGATAAACAGAATATCTAGGTCGGCATCGCGAATCATTTGCACCTGCTCAGCCAGGATTTGCGGCAAGGGGACAAAATGGTCGACGTGACCCAGGCAGTAACGTTCTAGGCGATGTCCGGTGGGCTGGGGCGTAAACAGGATCGTTTCAAATCGATCGCGGTTCAACTGCTCAAAGACGGGCAGCGTTGCAAAGGTTTCGGTTTGCGGGCTAAAGTGCGATGACAGCACCCCGACCCGAAGTTTGGCGGGCGCAGTTGTCCGAGTTGGGAAGGTGTAATCCAGTTCGTAACCCTGCTGTATAAGGGCGCATTCCATAATTTCTGCCCGTTTGCGGTAGAGGTCTTTTAGGTTCTGCTGGGCGAAATAGGGCAATAGAAAATTAGCGCGATCGGTAAAGATTTGAGCCGCCTGCTGCCAATCTGGGTCGTCGGGATGCTGGGTAATATTGTTGTGTAGAATATCGGTTAAGCCCTGGAGATAGCGACAGTAAGCATCTACCTCACCTTCTTCCTGAAAGTAGGGCGGCAGCCGCAGCAGATAACTCAGATATTCCTCTCGCCAGTCCGCCGGAACGGTCAGTAGATTGTGGGGCAGGGAAAGCTGATACACCGGACGGTACAGCAGCATTGCCAGCAAAAACTGAATTGCCTGAGGGTGATCGAAGCCTGCGGTCAGGGTGTCTGTAAGTTGCTGGAGATCTTGTGCTTCTGCATCGGTTAATGCGACCTGACAAAACGAACTTCGGAGGAGCGATCGCCGAATTTGTCCTAGTTCGCCTGCGTCTGCGTCTGCCAGGTCTTCTGGCGAAACTGACAACCATGCTTGAAGCCACTGCTGTCTTGCCTGTCGCAGTTGAGCGATTACCTGGGGATTAGATGGATTCGCGACATATTGCTCTAGCAGTCGCGGTACTGAAACCCAGAGGCGGGGCAAACCTGCGGCTTCTTCCTGCATGGGTAGATTTGCGGCTTCTGCCAGGGTTTGACCGACGATCGCCGCCATCCGCTCCCAGGAGAATAAGGAGATACGATCGAATCCTGACTGAATTAGACGATCGCGCAGTTCGGGCTGCTGGATCTGGAACATTGCCTCCGCCAGTTCAGCCGGATCGTCTTCGTTCACGTACAGTGCTGCATTGCCTGCCACTTCTGGGATCGAGGAATTGTGGCAGGTAATCACCGGACAACCGCAAGCCATTGCTTCCAAGAGCGGTAAGCCAAACCCCTCATAGCGCGAAGGGTAGACAAACGCCAAAGCACCCGCATAGGCTAACCGCAACTCTGCATCGGTGAGCGACAGCAAGTGAACCTGGCTGTCCGTGACATAGGGCTGATACTCCTCCTCCAGAAAAGGAGTGGGTCCAACGCAGACAATGCTGGCATTCGCTTTATTTGCCAGTCGCGCAAAGGCCTGGAAAAATAGCCGCGAGTTCTTAAACTGATTTCGCATTCCCACCAGCAGGAAATAGGGCTGTGCGATGCCGTGCTTTGCCCGAAACGCTTCTACTTCTGCCGCCACCGCAGGTTGAAATGTGGGATCGACGCCGCAGTAAGCCACCGTCACTTGATCGCTCGAAATTTCTGGGAAGAATTTGACCAGATCCCGCGCCGTATTTTCTGAAATCGCCAGATAGCGATCGGCATAGCGAATGCTGTGATGCTTTTCTCGCCACATCGAAAGGCTGAGATCTGCCTGCTGCACTTCGGGAATCATGTCGTATGCCATGAATGCCGCAGGTGTCTTGAGCGGGGTCGTGTAGTAGGTCGAAATAAATAAACTCGCCTGTTCTTCGTCGCAGATTTGCTGAAGCAGTTCGCGATCGGCTACTGCATTTTTAGATTCGTAGCGAGGAATAGTGACATATCGAATTCCAGGAATCTGAGGGGCTGTACCGTTTCGATCGAGCACCGTGAGATAACGAGCAAAGCCGCTGACTGCCCATTCTTCCAGCAGCGATCGCCAAACGCGCGCAATTCCAGTCTGCACAATTTGAAAAAATACGCCGTCAATGACAATGCGAGACGTTTCAGGAAGATCTGTCCCAATTTGCTCAACCTGCTGAGAAGGTTTAATGTCACTGTTGATGCACGACACTTGATTCGGCTCAGTGGATTCACTAAAACCTTTGGCTAGAGAACTGACAGCAGCAGCATAATCTTTTTCAATTAAAGACCTTTTGCCAACTGAGCGACTTGAATAACGGCAGATGCTTTGAAATTGATGAGCTGATATTTTCTCTTGGGTTAAAAGATGAATCGAACGACCATTAGAATACAGATTGAGATTAAATTGCTCAGCTAATTGCAGTAGGGAATGATAGGTATAGATTGAAATATGCTGCCCCTCTCCTAGAGCGTAATACCACCACTCATCCGGTTTAGGGTTGCTGGGGGGTAACAGTTCTGTGCTAAATAATATACTGCTGGAGCATTTTAATATCTCAGATATATCTACGACCGGATTTGTAAGGTGTTCAAAAACTTCAAACGCTGTCGCAAGCTCATAATTCTTCAGGCCACTTGTATCCGCTTCAAATCCTTTAGCAAATATATTCTGACAGAATTTGTCATACCAATAAAAGTCGAATCCTAAGTCTCGCATCATGCGAACGAATAAGCCATAACCTCCGCCATAGTCAATAAATTTTGCGTCATGATTGAAAAAATTAAGCACAGTTCGAGCAGAAATATCAGAGAACATCGTGTTCCTCTGAACGATTCCTACATCGCTAATTGCAATTGCTTCGGAGTAAGCTTCCTCTAGCCAGTACGGTTCCTCAGTCTGAACAAATTTGCACTCTTCACACTGAAAGTACTCAACATTGTACTTATTGAGCAGCTTTGCCACCGAGAAAGAATGAGATTTTGCTTCACATATTTTGCACTGCATTGTTCTACTACCTGATTTTTAGAAGACACTCGTTGATCAATGCTATTTTTGATTGGCTTTTTGCTTTGCCTTAGCCAGCAGTGCGCCGTAGTCCGATCGCTCAGGATGCCGTTTTACCAAATCTTGCAGAATCTCGATCGCTCCTGCATAATCCTTGAGCTGGAGCTTTGTGACTGCCAGACCTTCCAGCGCAGTGAGATTATTGGGTTCGCGCTTGAGGACGAGTTCGTAGCCGCGTACTTGGGCTGCAAGGGCTTCCTGAATGGTGTCGGGTTGGGGTTGTGCAGCGGGCGTCGATTTAACTGAAGCTTCACTCAGGATTTGCGCGGTGTGGTAGATCGTTGAAAGCAAAAAACCATAGATTGCGATGATGATAATCAACTGCTGTAACTTGGTTTTTTTCTTCGATCGCTTTTCGTAATTGCGTTTCCCCAGGCTGAAACTCGAAGCCAGCATAAAAGCAGCAGTCGTCATGGCAGAGGTGAATCGACGCTTTAAATTTCTGTCGGTTTGGGTCATATCAACCTGGCTCCGTGTTTTGGCAGATGAATCTTTTGTTTAGCCTGCCCCAGTTGGAATGCCTGCTGATCAAAGCAGTGTTTAGGCTAGGGGAGCGACAAATGATGGGAACAGCCTCAATATGCCCACGTTTCTTTCCGAAGTAAACAGTTTGGACTGGTTAGGGGTTGGACTGGTTAGGGGTTGTAAGATTGCGAGCATCGCTAACTCTCAGATCTGCAGTGTCAATCCCCTTCTAGACCGATCGTAATTATTTCTAGATGTTGCTAAATCAGAAGGCCTTACGGATTGAGGATCTAGAATGGGGCAGGGCAGCTATTCAGATTGACTGGGAAGGCTGACGCTACGTAGAGATTGCCGCTTGCGGTGATTAGAGGAATTTGCCTTGTGTGTTCTCGTGAATTGATTGCGAAGCAGTTTCCCCTTGGGGGTGATCGAGAAACACAGCCCAGACCATGAATTTGTGACGCCATGAATTTGTGCAGAATAGCGACCCGGAAGTTGGGCTGAACCCTTCGGGGAATTTGGTGTCGCCCTTCTGACGTTCATTGGAGTAATTAAATGGGTATTGCAAGTATTAATCCGGCAACGGGGGAAACGCTCAAGACCTTTGAGCCGCTATCCGATGCGGCAATTTCTGGCGCGATCGATCGAGCGCAGCAGACTTTTGAACAATATCGCGACACCGGGATGGCTCAGCGATCGCAGTGGTTACACCATGCTGCCCAAATTTTGACCGATAAACGAGAGCAGTACGGCAAGATGATGACGCTGGAAATGGGGAAGCCCCTTGCGGCCGCGATTGCGGAAGTTGAGAAATGTGCGCTGGTGTGCCGCTACTACGCCGACCATGCGGCTGAATTCTTGAGCGATCGAGTCATTCCGACCGATGCAGGCAAAAGCTTTGTGCGCTATCAGCCGTTGGGGATTATTCTGGCGGTGATGCCGTGGAATTTTCCCTTCTGGCAGGTGTTTCGCTTTGCGGCTCCGGCTCTGATGGCGGGAAATGTGGGCATTTTGAAACACGCCTCGAATGTGCCCCAATCGGCTTTGGCGATCGAAGAAATTTTGCTGGAAGCGGGATTTCCGAAAGGAGCGTTTCAAACGCTGCTGATTAGCGCAGATCAGGTGAGTCAAATTATTGCAGACGATCGGGTGAAAGCTGCCACGCTGACCGGAAGCGAAGGAGCGGGAGCTAGCCTTGCCAGCGGAGCCGGGAAGCAAATCAAAAAAACTGTGCTGGAACTGGGCGGCAGCGATCCATTTGTCGTAATGGAAAGTGCGGATCTGGAAACGGCGGTTGCTACGGCAGTCACAGCACGGATGATCAACAACGGACAATCCTGCATTGCGGCGAAGCGATTTATCGTGCAGGAGTCGATTGCCGATGTGTTTCTGGAAAAGCTCGTTGCTCGATACGCGGCTCTCAAAGTGGGTGATCCAATGGATGCCAATACTGAGATTGGTCCGCTGGCAACGCCCGGTATTGTGCATGAATTGGCCCATCAGGTGCAAACTGTGGTCGATCAAGGGGGAACGCTGCGGTATGGCGGTGAGCCGGATTCGCTGAAATTAAACGAATCCCTCAAGCGAGGCAATTTCTTTCCGCCCACAATTCTGAGCGATTTATCAATCGATGCTTCGATCGCTCAGGAAGAGTTCTTTGGTCCGGTGGCAATGGTGTTTCGAGTTCCTGATCTGGATGCTGCGATTCGTTTTGCCAACCATAGCCCATTTGGACTGGGAGCAAGTGCCTGGTCGCAAAATCCACAGGAAATCGATCGCTTGATTAACGAAATCGAAGCGGGATCGGTATTTATCAACAGCATGGTTAAGTCTGATCCACGTTTGCCGTTTGGGGGAACGAAGCGATCGGGCTATGGGCGAGAGCTGAGCGAAGAAGGCATCCGTGAGTTTGTGAATATCAAAACGGTCTGGGTCAAATAAGGGTGAAGCAAGGGTCACATGAGGAGTAACTTATGACTGAAATGACGACCGCCCAACTGCTGGTTCAATGTCTGGAAAACGAAGGCGTTGAATATGTGTTTGGGCTACCGGGTGAGGAGAATTTGCACGTTTTGCAGGCACTCAAGCAATCTTCGATTCAGTTCATCACGACCCGTCACGAGCAGGGAGCTGCGTTTATGGCGGATGTCTATGGGCGGCTGACCGGAAAAGCAGGGGTATGCCTCTCGACGCTGGGACCGGGTGCGACGAATTTAATGACGGGCGTGGCGGATGCAAACCTCGATCGCGCTCCCCTGGTGGCCATTACCGGACAGGTGGGAACCGATCGAATGCACATTGAATCTCACCAGTACCTCGATCTGGTGGCGATGTTTAGTCCGGTGACAAAATGGAATACCCAGATTGTGCGCCCCAGCATTACGCCGGAAGTGGTGCGTCGCGCCTTTAAGATTGCCCAAACCGAAAAACCGGGAGCGGTTCACATCGATCTGCCGGAAAACATTGCCGCCATGCCCGTAGATGGGAAACCGCTGCGCCCCGATTCGCGGGAAAAGGTCTACGCTTCGTTTAGTAGCATCGAACGGGCAGCCGCCGCGATCGATCAGGCAAAAAATCCGCTGATTCTGGTGGGAAATGGCGCAATTCGTGCCCATGCCAGCGAAGCATTAACTCGATTTGCCTCCGAACTCAATATTCCGGTTGCCAATACCTTTATGGGCAAAGGAGTGATTCCTTATCAACATCCGCTAGCACTTTGGTCAGTCGGACTTCAACAGCGCGATTATATTAATTGCGGCTTCGACTATACCGACCTGGTGATCTGCGTCGGCTACGATCTGGTGGAATATTCGCCCAAACGCTGGAACCCCACAGGCAATACGCTGATCGTCCATATCGACATGAAGCCTGCTGAAGTAGACAGCAGCTATACTCCCCTGGCCGAGGTCGTGGGTGATATTTGCGATTCGCTCAATGAGATTGCGCGTCGGGTCGATCGCTCCCGCAAGCCTGCATCCTATGTGGCGGAACTCAAGGCAGACATCAAAGCAGACTACGAAGAACATGCCAAAGATGATGGATTTCCGATTAAACCGCAAAAGCTGATTTACGATCTGCGGCAGGTGATGGGACCCGAAGACATCGTTATTTCCGATGTGGGCGCCCATAAAATGTGGATGGCGCGACACTATCACTGCGATCGCCCCAATACCTGTATTATTTCCAACGGATTCGCCGCAATGGGCATCGCAATTCCGGGCGCAATTGCTGCTAAGCTCGTCGCACCCCAGCGCAAAATTGTTGCAGTTACCGGAGACGGCGGCTTTATGATGAACTGCCAGGAGCTAGAAACAGCACTGCGGGTTGGTACACCCTTTGTCACCATTATCTTTAATGACGGCGGCTACGGCTTGATTGAGTGGAAGCAGCTTAACCAATTTGGCGAACCAGCTTTTGTTCACTTTGGCAATCCCGATTTTGTGAAGCTCGCCGAAAGCATGGAACTCAAAGGCTACCGCGTCGAGTCGAGCCTTGATTTTCTGCCGATGCTGAAAGATGCCCTCGAACAAAATGTGCCCACCGTGATCGACGTGCCAATCGACTATCGGGAAAATCTGCGGTTCAGCAAGCGATCGGGCGATTTGACCTGCTCGATTTAGCCATCAGGACTGTTTGAGAAACAATCGCTCTGAGCCGAACTGCCCCCTTAGAGGATCTCAGGTCGGCTCTGCTGCGGTTTGAGGTTTTGTAGCCCATCCTGGGGAGAACCTCGCTTTAAGGAATTCAAAGTCCCCAACTTTGGGAAATTTAGAGGGCAGTGTAGGCAATTCGCTACTTTTCCAAACATCCTCCTACTGCTGATGGCTGATTTTGAACCACAAACGATCGTTTCCCTTGCCGCGGATGCCCTTGCTACAGAAGACTATGCAAAGGCGATCAATCTTTGCACTCAGGCAATTGAGATTGATTCCGGTTTGCTGATGGCTTACTGGTATCTGGGGCTGGCGCAACTGCTGCAAGGCTCTGAACTAGAGGCTCAGGCAACGTGGATCTCGGCAATCACTGCAATCGATCTGCAAGAGGCGGATCAGGCAATCAATCAACTGCTTGGCATCCTGTTTGTGGAAGCAGAGCGACAGAGCGGCAAGCCCGATTTACAGGAACGCATTTATACTCAGGCGCTGGAGATTTCGCCTGAACCGAGCGGCATTTATCTGGGTTTGGGTAGAGCGATCGCACTACAGGGCAGGCTCGACGAGGCGATCGAACTCTGGCAGCAGGCAGTCCAAGCGCGACCCGACTGGGCTGATCCCTATCTTGAATTGGCGCAGATCTGGCAGAAGTTGGGGCAGATTCCAGACGCGATCGAGGCATATCGTCATGCCCTGCAACTGCGATCGGAACGCGAAGACCTGTGGGAAATTCATTATAGGCTGGGACTTTGTTTGTCGCAGGCGGGGCAATGGCAGGAGGGGGTTCCTTCCACGTTGCACTCTGCGCTAATTGAGCAATTTCGCCAAACGGTTGAGCTGAATCCTAGATTTGCTCCTGCCTGGGGCGATCTGGGTGGAGCATTGCTGCAAGAGCGACAGTGGCAAGACGCGATCGATTGTTTTTTTGCTGCTGTTTGTCAGCACTCCGGGTTTGCTCAGCAATACTGCGGCTGGGCGGCAACGCTTCCAACAAAACAGCTCCGCTCCCAGCGCAGCGCCCAATTCCTTCACCTGGTAAAAATCCAGGCTCCACAAGCCGAAATTCTCCAGTCTCTTCGATCGCTCCTCCCAGCTCCGCCAGTGCCTGCGTCTTCTGCTGCCTCTGTTCCTCTGGTTTGCTGCCCCACCGGATACTATGAAACGGCTCAGGCTGCAGTCAGAACGGGCGAAGTCTCAGAGTATAGCTCACTCGATCCGGCTGGCTTGCTGCCGCTCACCCCACCTCGATCGCTGGATGGTTCGGTTCACTGGAGCTTTCGCTTTGGCACTGCCGTACCTATGCCTGAAACGTTTGTGGTGCAGATTCCGCAGGGACAATTCTGGTTAAATGCCGATGAAAGCAGCAGTGCGATTTTAACCGCAGACAATAGACTGCTTGGAGATTTATCGCCTGAATTTCCGCTGCTCAGTCCCGGACATCCTGATAAACATCCCAATCGGCATTCTCTTTTGCAGCAGCCTTTGAATCAGCAGCAGCCTTTGAATCAAGATATTTCGCAAACGGTGTGCCATCTAGAGGGGACGATCGCAGTCCTGGCAGGACTCACGAATGGAATGTATTTTCACTGGATGTTTGATGTGCTGCCGCGATTGGATTTACTGCGTCGGAGCGGCATTGATTTCAGCGAGATTGATGGATTTGTGGTGAGTCATCACCTGCCTTTTCAGCGAGAAACGCTTCAGCTTTTGGGTGTGCCAGCCGCAAAAATTTTAGACCCTCAGCATTACGCTTATCTTCAAGCCGATCGCCTGATTGTGCCTTCGTTTCCGGCGGTTCCTGCCTGGATGCCGCAATGGGCTTGTGAGTTTTTGCGATCGTTGTTTTTGCCAGCGTTTTTGCGATCGAATGATCAAAAGAATTCTCCTCAGAGTCATCGGCTTTATATTAGTCGCCGTTTAACTGAGAGTCGGAGAGTAATCAACGAAGCAGAAATCATTGAGTTTTTAAGACAGTTCGGCTTTCAAATCGTCACGCTTGAATCTCTCTCGGTTCTGGAGCAAGCGGCTTTATTAGCCAATGCAGAAGTTGTCATCTCTCCGCATGGTGGTGGACTCACCAATCTTGTTTTCTGCCGTCCCGAAACAAAGGTGATCGAATTCTTTTCACCGAAGTATGTCTATCCCTGTTACTGGCTGATCAGCAATGCCGTTAACCTGGAATATTACTATCTGCTGGGTAAAATCTCTGAGGGTGAGTTTTTGCATCAGCTATTTTATCCAAATCCTCGGTTAGAAGATATTGTGGTGGATTTAGATGAGCTAAAACAACTGCTGTGTCAGGCTGAGATTTTTTAATCTACTAATCTATAATTCATTTTGATTGTGCTTAGAACAGAAAATATCGCTGCGCCATTGGTAGCACGGTCGCAGGCTCACAAGTCAGCAGTTCTCCGTCGGCGCGAACTTCGTAGGTTTCAGGATCAACTTCCATTTGGGGCATCGCGTCGTTGAGCTTCATATCGCGTTTAGTAAGCTGCCGAATCTCGGACACTGCCACGACCGGACGCTGAAGCTTGAGCCGATCGCCAATCTCCCGTTTCAGAGCTGCCTGAGACACAAACGTGAGCGAAGTCGCGTGTCTGGCTCCACCGAAGCTGGCGAACATGGGGCGCATGTGGACGGGCTGTGGGGTGGGAATGCTAGCGTTGGCATCGCCCATTTGTGCCCAGGCAATCATGCCGCCTTTCAGCACCAGTTCTGGCTTGACGCCGAAGAGTCCCGGTCGCCAGAGGCAGAGGTCGGCAATTTTGCCCACTTCGATCGAACCGACATAGTTGGCAATGCCGTGAGTGATCGCCGGGTTGATCGTGTACTTTGCCACGTATCGCTTGGCGCGGGTATTGTCGTTGCGATCGCTATCTCCGGTTAAACTGCCGCGCTGGTCTTTCATTTTGTGCGCTGTCTGCCAAGTGCGAATGATCACTTCCCCGATCCGTCCCATCGCCTGCGAGTCGGAAGAGAGCATACTAAACGCGCCCAAATCGTGCAAAATATCCTCGGCGGCGATCGTCTCCCGGCGAATTCGGGATTCGGCAAAGGCTACATCTTCGGGAATACTGCGATCGAGGTGGTGGCAGACCATCAGCATATCCAGGTGTTCTTCGAGCGTGTTGACCGTGTAGGGACGGGTAGGATTCGTGGAAGAGGGCAACACGTTCGCTTCGCCGCACACTTTGATGATGTCCGGTGCATGTCCGCCGCCTGCGCCCTCGGTGTGATAGGTGTGAATGCAGCGTCCTTTGAATGCCGCGATCGTATCTTCGACAAATCCGGCTTCGTTGAGTGTGTCGGTGTGGATGGCAACCTGCACATCGTAGTCTTCTGCAACCGAAAGACAGGTATCGATCGTGGCGGGAGTTGTGCCCCAGTCTTCGTGCAGCTTTAAGCCGATCGCCCCGGCTTCCACCTGTTCTTCGAGTGCGTCGGGTTGGGAAGCGTTCCCTTTGCCCAGAAACCCCAGATTCATGGGAAACGCATCAGCAGCCTGAAGCATCCGGTAAATATTCCAGGGTCCGGGAGTGCAGGTCGTAGCATTTGTGCCTGCGGCGGGCCCGGTTCCGCCTCCGATCATCGTGGTAATCCCAGATGCAATGGCAACTTCAATCTGCTGCGGACAGATAAAGTGAATGTGTGTATCAATCCCGCCTGCGGTCAGGATCATGCCTTCTCCGGCAATCGCTTCTGTTCCCGGACCAATGATGATATCTACATTGTCCTGAATGTAGGGGTTCCCCGCTTTGCCGATCGCCGCAATTTTGCCGTCTTTGATGCCAATATCCGCTTTGACAATGCCCCACCAGTCGAGAATCAGCGCATTGGTAATCACCGCATCGACCGCCCCATTCTCATTACTGATCGGCGACTGTCCCATGCCATCCCGAATCACTTTGCCGCCGCCAAATTTCACTTCATCGCCATAGGTTGTAAAATCCTGCTCGACTTCAATAATCAGATTCGTATCCGCCAGCCGCACCCGATCGCCCACGGTGGGACCAAAGGTTTCAGCATAGGCACGACGATTCATTCTGTAGCTCATAAGCCTCTCTCGCAGGAATTAGACAAAGAAGTGGTGGTTCAATCGGATTTCCAGAGCCTTTACTTGATTGTGAAGCGTACCACGCTGGTTCGTTGAACGGCAGTGAAGCCGCTAAAAAATTAAGGTTTGAAGCGATCGAATTATAGTTTGTTAGATTCCTGAATAAAACTTAAGAGAAGCTTAATGATATGAGTTTGGCGATCGAAATAATCAGTTTTGCAAAGCTTCATAAGACAGGTTGGCGCAGTCAGTCGGTTAGGACTGTGCGGGGAAGTTGTTTGTTAGACAGAAGTCTGTCAGACACAAAATAGCCACAAAAGCTGAATTAGCTATCATCGTGGTGTAGCGTTATGATGTGATGCAGATTTTCGGGGGATTGATGGAATTTACGTCTCGGTTAATCACATTTCGCATCAGTCATTACTGCGAGAAGGTTCGATGGGCATTGGATCGCATCAGTTTTCCCTACGTCGAAGAGTGCCATTTGCCACTGCTGCATCGGCTGAAAACAACTCCGCTTGGTGGGAGCAGTGTTCCTGTTCTCGTGACGAAAGCTGAGATATTGAAAGATTCAGCAGACATCTTAAAACACCTAGAAACAGTAGCACCCCCTCATCTAAAACTGTATCCAGATTTACCCGTGCTGCGGCAGGAAGTTCAAGCGTTAGAAGCGGAATTTAATCTCAAACTGGGTGTTTTAACAAGACAGTGGGGGTACTTCTATGCGCTGCAAAATCAAAGTGTGATGAAAGAACTTTGGTGCGAAGGAGTACCGACCTGGGAGAAATTACTGTTTCCTATCATGTTTCCCTTGACGTGCCGTTTAATTCATTCCAGCTATAACGTTCATCGTGACAGTGCATCTGCTGCCTATCGTCAAATTCAACGGATATTTGAAAGGGTGAGCGATCGTCTTTCAGATGGGCGGAGATATCTAGTGGGAGATTGCTTTTCGGCAGCAGATTTGGCATTTGCTAGTTTATCGGCTCCAAGC
This sequence comes from Cyanobacteria bacterium FACHB-502, assembly GCA_014695325.1. Taxonomy (GTDB): domain Bacteria; phylum Cyanobacteriota; class Cyanobacteriia; order Elainellales; family Elainellaceae; genus Leptolyngbya_A. Next base: position 23,587 of record JACJNZ010000061.1, read on the forward strand.
GTGGTTCCCCCTCAGTATGGTGGATGCTTTCCTGAACTAAACCAACTTCCCGATGAAATGGTGGAACAAATTCAAATCCTGCGGGAAACAATCGCAGGCAAATATGCTTTGCGCCTTTATGAAGAGGAGCGGTGTCCGGTTCAGGAGAAACTGATTACCCCTTAGGCGGAACTGCTTTGCATTGCCTCATCCGTGATCTCAATATAATTCGGCTGGCTTTTAACCCGATCGATCCACTGCAAAATTCCCGGAAAGCTGCTCAAGTCAAAATTACCTTCGTGAGCAACGTGAGTGTAGGCAAAGAGGGCAATGTCAGCGATCGTATAGCGATCGTTCACCAGAAATGGATGGTCCTTAAGTCGCTGTTCCATGACGCCTAGAGCCGCGTAGCCGGGAGCCTGTTTTTCGGCGAGGGCTTGCTTTTTCGTTTCTGCCATGTCGTGCTGCAGCCAGAAGCGAGACGTAGCGATAAACGGTTCATGGCTATACTGCTCAAAAAAGAGCCACTGCATAACTCTGGCATGTTCGAGGGGGGAAAGCGGCAAGAAATCAGTGCCCTGACTGAGATAAATCAAAATCGCGTTCGACTCCGACAGAAACTCTCCAGGCGTAATTTCTAGCACCGGAATGCGTCCGTTGGGATTTTTTGCCAGAAATTCGGGCGTGCGGGTTTCACTTTTGAGGACATCCAGCAGAATCAGCTCAAACGAAATGCCAAGCTGAGTGAGCAGCAATCGCACTTTGTAGCCGTTGCCAGAAGGTAGAAAATCATAAAGCTTGTACATTCACGTTTTTCCCTGGCGATATTTTGTATCAGCGTTTCAAAGTCCCTCCCGCTGCTTTAGAGCGGTAAGCGACCTATGGGGGATCCAGGGGGCAGTTCAGAGGTCGCAACCCTGGCTTCCCCGACACTCACTAAGGCACATAAACCGCCATCGGCTCCACATTCAATTCCGATCGCCACTGCGCCAACGGCTTTTCCCACTGTTCTTCCCATCTTTGAGCCAGCATTGGCTTTGCTTTTGCGCCCATTCGATAACCGATCGCCATTTGCTCTAAAAACCTGCCCATCTGCTCCGGAGTATTAAAAAGGGTTTGCAGCAGTCCTCCGGCAACAAAAATTGCGGCGATCGGGCGACGGATTTGAGCCAGTTCAAAGGCTTTAAGTGAAAGTTCGCCGATCGGATCAGTTGAAAATCCACCGAGAATGTGCCAGATGTCGTGAGTTTGGCGAACACGCATGAAAAAGTAGTTAATGTCACTATTCACGGTTTCTTTGCGATAAAACTCTGCGTCAAAGCCTGAATCGGTCAGGTATTTGGCGTAAGCGTAGCCCAAGGAATCAGGCGGCAGTTGCAGCAGGGCTTGCAGATCGGGCGAAGGAGCAAGATAACGCTCTGCAAATAACTCCGCGACACCCGGCTGAGACTTGACGAAATCCACGGCAAGCTGAGTCGCTTTGATATTTTTTAAGCCATCCTCAACGTCATAGACCGAATCCGTGTTGCCCGGATCGCGCAGCAAACTGGCTACCCCTTTAAGTGTTGAGAGCCAGTCCACTTGCAGCTTATTCAAGTCCTTCAGCTTCATATCGCCTAATCCTTCTACTTTTTCTTTTTCTTATCTTTTTTATGCTTTGCTTCTTTGTGCTTAGATTCCGGCTTTTCCCCATCTAATGCACCGTTCACTAATCCATTAAACCCATAAACCTGACGACTGCCCACAAACGGAACCAGCGTAACTTCTCGCTCGTCTCCCGGTTCAAACCGCACTGCCGTTCCCGCTGGAATATCGAGCCGCATTCCCTTTGCTTGCTCTCGATCGAAGGATAAAGCCTGATTGACCTCATAAAAATGAAAGTGAGAGCCAACTTGAATCGGCCGATCGCCCGTATTCGCAACCGTGAGCCTAACCGTGGGACGATCGGCATTCAGTTCAATTTCGCCTGCTTCGGTGAGAATTTCGCCGGGAATCATGATAAATCATCTGTAACAATGACTGAATCCTAGCCCAACTCACTCGTGCTGCTGGGTTCCATTTATAGTTTGTTAGGATTTTTTAGGAAATTCAGTCGTCTCGCTGGGTCGATCGCGAAACCGCAGCAGCAGCCAGCAGCAAAGCGGAATTAGATAAAGATAAATCGCAAACGGAATAAAGCCGCTATCGCTCATCAAAACCGTGGCAGGAACCAGTCCGGCGATATTCCAGGGAATCAGGGGCGCAATGACAACCGCTGTATTTTCCAGATCGATCGCCAGCCGATCGGCAGAAATCTGCTTATCTTCATAGTGGGTTTCATACTGCGGCTTGACCAGTTCTGCGGTTAATAAAATCGCGATCGCCTGAGTGCAGCCAAACGCAGAAGCCGCAATGCTAACTAGCGTTGTCCCTGCAAACAAGCCACTTTGTGACCGCAACGATTGCAAAAATCTTTGTACAAGCTGTAATGCGTTTGTTCCAGTCAGCACACCCGCGATCGCCGTCGAAATCACTACGATCGCAGAAACTCGCATCATCGAAACAATGCCACCCCCCGCCAGAATCGAGCGAATAGGACTCTCTTGCTCCAGATAAAACCCGGTAAACGCAAATTGCAAAATTTGTAGAATCGTATCGTGTTGCAACGTAATGGATAAAACAACACCTGCGGCAATACTCCACAACATGGCTTGTTTAACTTCAACCTTCAGCAATGCCAGTACGAGAATGACGATCGCAGGCAAAAGTGTCAGCAGGTTCAGATCAAATAAATTGGCTAATTCGATCGAGAGCGAACTGCTCGTATTTTGAACAGGATAAAAGAACGAAATGACACCATAAATCAAACAGCTTAGCCCCAGCGGCAGCCATGCCGTCGTCAACATATTTCTAATGTTCTGGTACAAATCCGTTTGAGTGACGATCGCAACCAGATTTGCGCTGGAAGACATCGGAGAACATCGATCGCCCCAATATGCCCCGGCAATGATCGCGCCTGCCACCAGATGCGGATCAACGCTGCTCCCTCGCGCCATGATCATCAGGGCTGTGCCGATCGTGCTGGCAGCTCCAAAAGACGTGCCAATTAGAAACGAAACAAAGCTGGTCAGCAAAAAAGCACAGAGCACAAACAGATTGGGATTAATGAGCTGAATGCCGTAATAAACGATCGCTGGAACGGTTCCGGCAGCCATCCAAACGGCAGTGACAGCTCCAATAATCAGCAAAATGCCAATTACAGAAAAAGATTTTTGGCTTCCGGCGATCGACATTTTCATCAGACTGCGAAGCGAAAACCCGCGTCGATGCAGAACGGCGATCAGCAAACCCAGCGTTGCCAGCAGCGGATAGGCAACAAAAACACCGTGCGTCACGCTGATCACCAGCAGCGCAAAAGATCCAGCCAGCGCAAGCAAGATATCCATTAAACCAAATCAGGATTTCAATCCGAAATTAAAAATTTGGGCGGGGTCAGCCAGAACAGCTCACTGCGACCGATCGGAGAACCCTCTATAGGCAAATTAATCCCAATTACGCCTGCTTTTTTCAGGACAATTTGCTGCCGTGCCTCACCCCAAATCAGTTGCTGCGCCCACTCGCTCAATCCCGGTTCATGCCCGACGATCGCCAAACATTTTCCCTGCTTTTCTTGCTGCCCCTTTTCCTGCTGCCACTGTTGTAGCCAGTTCACCCACTGCTGAAAATCACCCTGGGGCGCAAGTTCTGTCGATTCTTCGAGCGATTTTCCTAAACCGATCGATTGCAGAATTTCTGCGGTTTGCTTTGCCCGCACCAAAGGACTCGTCAGAATCAAATCAAACTGCAAGCCCAGTTCTTTCAGTCGTTTCGCCACTTTGCGTGTTTTGCGAATCCCTTCTTCGGTTAACGGACGCTCATTGTCGTTGGCATAGCTGCCGTGTTCTCCTGCCAGCCCATGCCGAACGATATAGAGTTCAATTGCCTGCTGAGTCATGGTGCAGACCTACCTGATTTCAAGATGCCATCTGCTCACGGTAACACCATCGGTCGATTGCTGGTTAAAACCATAGACTGAAAGCACAATATTCTAAGAGGATGTTTGAGGAATCACGATGCTACAAAGCATTTGCAACTTCTTCAACAGCCTTTAGAAACAGCAGTTCACGGAATACGATCGATGCGATACCTGCGGCGTGGCGTTGGGCTTCTTCTCGTGAGTTTGGCATTTTGCCTGACTTTTTCTCTATTTTGGGTTTGGGGCGGTGTTCTCCTAGGGATCAATCCAGCCTGGGCGGATAATCCCTTTGAGCAGTCTCCGATCGCTCAGGAAGAAATTTATCAGGAAAAACTGATCCATGACCCAGACGGTATCGGAAAGTTTTACTTCAAGCGGGAAATTGCTCAAGTAATGGGGCATCAGGGAGCTGGATGGTTGGAGCGTCCCGGACGCTTGATCGAAGAACAGCCCAACGCAGTAGTGGCAGCGTTAAACCTGAAACCCGATGATGTGGTGGCAGACGTGGGGGCAGGAACGGGCTATTTTAGCTTTCGCCTGAGTGAAAAAGTACCGCAGGGCAAGGTGTATGCGGTTGATATTCAGCCAGAAATGCTGGACATGCTGGAATTCCTCAGGCAGGAAAACGATGCAGAAAACGTGGAGCCGGTGCTGGGCGAGGAAACTGACCCCCATTTGCCCCCAGAATCGATCGATCTGGCACTGATGGTCGATGCCTATCACGAATTTGCCTACCCCTATGAAATGATGCAGGGCATTGTCCGATCGCTCAAACCCGGGGGACGAGTCGCACTAGTGGAATATCGCGGCGAAAGTCCGTTTATTTCAATCAAGCGACTGCACAAAATGAGTCAGCGACAGGCGCGGAAAGAAATGCAGGCGGTGGGCCTGACCTGGCAGGAAACGCAGGACTTTTTGCCGCAGCAGCACCTGATGATTTTTAAGAAGCCGTCTCCGCCTGCTCTACGATCGATCGCCCCTTCTGCGGCTGACCCCAGATAATTCGCTCCTGTTTATAAATTGCAATTCCCGGCTTTGCTCCTTTGGGTTTGAAGACCTGCCTCGGCTCGGTGTAAACCACGGGAGCCTGATCGCTCTGGCGGGCACGGCTGTAGTAGGCAGCTAAATCGGCGGTAAACTGCAAATCGACTTCATCGGGAACGGCTCCGGGATCAAGGCGCAGCAGCACATGGCTACCAGGAATTTCCTGGGTGTGAAACCAGAGATCGTAGTCGTTAGCAGTGCGGAAAGTGAGCAGGTCGTTCTGACGATTGTTGCGTCCGATCAGCACTTCAAACTGATTCGGGGTGCGGTAGCGCAGAAAGTTGGTGGTTTGAGCCGAGCTGCTGCGATACTTTTGCTCCGGATCTTCCAGATAGCCCTGCTGAATGAGCTCTTCGCGGATTTCCTCCAGCGAGTCAAGGTCATCAGCAGTGCGGTAGGAGTCACTCTGGGCGATCGCCACTTCCACCTGTTCCAGATAGTCAATTTCGGTTTGCACTTCTGCCAGCAAAGGTTCGATCGCATCTCTCGATCGTTTCAGTTTTTGGTGACGTTTATAGAGTGCCTGAGCGTTTTGAACGGCATTCTTTTCGGGGTCGAGGGCGATCGTCACAGGTTTTCCGGTGAGGAAGTCGGCAAGCTGAATTTGCTTCATGCCGGGCTGCCACTCGTGCAGATGCGCCATTAATAAATCGGCTTTTTCCCGATAGTCGTCTGCCTGGTCGGACTGCTGCAATCGATCGCGAAATCCCTGCGCTTTTTGAGACAGTTTCTTGAGCAAATTGCTGATGCGTTGGCTGACCTGATGCCGAAGCTGAACGAACTCCTGCTGGTTAAGCTGATCGGTGTAGTAGCGATCGATCATCTGCTGCATGCTTTCGGCAGGACGTACTGCTCCCCATCCCAGCACCGTATAGCCCTGCGCCAACCACCCCGGCTGAAACTGCTCGGTTTGCAATATTTTTAACCATGCCTGCCAGCGATCAAATAGCCGCGCCCACTGCTCGGAGCTGAGGGTATCGGTGGTTTGATCCGGCGATAGGTCGGCTGTCTGAAGCATCGATACCACCAGGGCAGAACTGAGTCCACGATAGGTTTTAATCAATGCACGCCGTAAAGGATCGGGAATCAGGCTGAGCCGTTCCTGCCAGCGATCGAATTCTTCCTCTTGCGTAGGAACTGCTCCGTTGGGCGGTGGCGGTGCTTCGTAAGGCTGTCCCGTTTGAATCGGACGGACGCTGGATTGTTGGGAACTTACCTGATGCGCTGCCGTCACAATTATCTTGTCCTGGTTGGTCAAAATTACATTGCTGTAGTTTCCCTGAATCTCGACGAACAAATGCCACAGGGCAGGCTCCCCCGGACGACGGGCAAACTGCAAATCGGCTACTCGTTCCCACGGGGAAAGCGGCTCGATCGCCACCAGTGCCAAATTGCCCAGCTGATGCCGCAATTGCTGGCTAAAGGTAAACGTATCGGGAGTACGGGGCGGCGGTTCACCCATGCCCATTCGGGCTGCCTGAGGATGCCAGGACAGGGTAAGCCAGCCGCGCTGATTCAGGGTTCGCAGGGCAAGGGCAATGGTATGACGGTCGCGCTGATAGACCTGCTCCAGTCTCGCTGGAAGCCAGGTTTTGCTCAACTCAGCACAGATCGCCTTAAAGGTGGTGTAGTCAACAGGTTGCACAGCAGTTTAGGATATAAGCTCGGCTAAAGTGGTTAGGTCTTTCATTAAAGTGCAGGTTAACGCTATTATGTTGCGATCGATTCTGAGGTACTTTTTAACTCGAACTGAATCATCTGACTTAAGATAGAAATACCCTGCGCGAGAGCAAGATTCAAGCAGAAATTTAGTGTTTTTCCCGTAGTAGGTGAATTTTTAGCATCCAGTCTCGTGAATTTGCATCATATTGGTCAAGTTCAAGCTTTCTACTTTCATTATGGATATTCGGCTCATTAATATTGGCTTCGGCAACATTGTCTCTGCAAACCGGGTCATTGCGATCGTCAGTCCTGAATCTGCGCCCATTAAGCGAATCATTGGCGATGCGAAAGACGGCGGCAAACTGGTGGATGCGACCTATGGACGGCGAACTCGCGCTGTGATCATTATGGATGATGGTCATGTCGTGCTTTCGGCAATCCAGCCAGAAACCGTTGCCAATCGATTTGTAATTCATAAAGAGGGAGTGCTCGAAGCGTAAATCAGGCTAAGTAGGGTCAACCCTCCCTGATGAAACCCTCGCGATTTAGTAAGATAGTTTACTAATCATCATCCTCTAGCTGCGTGAGTGACATGGGAACTGGCAGACTGATTGTACTAACTGGACCAAGCGGTGTCGGCAAAGGGACACTTCTGAGAGCCTTGCTCAAACGGCATTCTGACCTTTATCTGTCTGTTTCTGCTACAACTCGGCAACCGCGCCCCGGCGAAATCGACGGACAACACTATCAGTTCGTCAGCCGCATCGAATTTGAGCGAATGGTGGCTCAGGGTGAACTGCTGGAATGGGCAGAATTTGCGGGGAACTATTACGGCACGCCTCGCCGCCCCGTTGAAGAAAAAATTCGGCAGGGCAAATGGGTTGTCCTGGAAATTGAGCTAGAGGGCGCACGGCAAATTCGCAAAACCTTTCCCGAAGCCCTGCGAATCTTTATTCTGCCGCCTTCCCTGGTTGAGCTGGAGTATCGGCTGCGGCATCGCGCTCAGGATTCTGAAGAGGCGATCGTCCGGCGACTGGATCGGGCACGATCGGAAATCAACGCAGCAGATGAATTTGATATTCAAGTGATTAACGACGACCTGGAAAAAGCCCTGGAACGGATTGAATCAGCTCTCTTTGCTCCGGCAGGCGTTTAATTGATTCAATGCTTGATGTAAGCTCTGAGTTTCAATGTGGGATTCTGACGCGATCGTTTAGATTGGAATGACTAAGTTTTGTCTGATTTGAGAAAGATCCGGATCAAACACTTCATTGGGCGAAGAGGTAATTACGGAAGATAATGATGGAAAAGCGCAGCAGTTGCAGTCTCACCTGTTCAGCCCCCCAATCCTAATCGCTCGCCTGATGAGAATCATTCACAAAAATTAAGCTGTATTTGCAGGAAGCGGATTTCTCCAGAAATTGCCCGTCTAAATACTTGTTTAGATTCGACCAGTTTATCAATTGGTCGCTTTTTTATGCTTGACGATGGACGACCGGCTTAGATGGCTGGCCGAAATGGGGGTCGCAGTTGTTGTAGTGGCATACCATAGCTCATGAATTGAGAAGCAGACGTTTTTGATTAAATCAAGCCTCAATCAGTTGGATTCATAAAAACTTACTCAAAAACGAATCTTCATTCGAGGCTTATGTTGTTCATTCATAGCCCCCAAAATGAACCCCAATATGCATACTAAAAGTCGTCACTCGTTTGGATTGTTTCTTAGCTCATCAGAAAACCCGGTAAATCACGTTGATACTTTGCCCCAGACGGCTAAACCGCTATCGCTTTTGCAGAGCATCTTAGAGTGTTTAGGAGATGGCATTCTCATTGCGACTGACCAGGGTGAAGTCCTTCACGCGAATCGATATGCTCAGCAGCTTTGCTGCCGAATCGGTTCCTATGTTGGATCAACGCTCACTTTACATCCCGCGATCTGGCGCATTTGCCAGGCACTTATCAAAGAACGAAACTTTATTTCCGATTGCTCTGAAGAAGAAACTGCTTCGCAGCGTACTGTAATTCTAGACGAAGAACTGCATGTGAATGAATCGCTTATTCGTGTGCGAGTTCGCTGGCTGGATTTACAAGAAGTGACTCGCCCCTGTTTGCTGATTACGCTGGAGGATCAGTATGAGTCGGCACGCTATCGGGCGATCGCAGAAGCATTAAAATACGGACTCACAAACCGCGAAACGGAAGTCTGGCTGCTAAAGCGAATTGGCTGCACTTATAAGCAAATTGCTGCCCAACTGCACATTGCAGAAGACACAGTAAAGAAACATATCAAAAACATTTATGCTCGACGGGAAGCGATCGAGTGTCTGAGTAGCTAAAAGAATGATTGCAACAATTCATCTTTAGCCCTCTAATCCATTACCAACCGACCTGAAATAAAAGCCAGCTTCGTATAATTACATGCACAGTTAGAGACCCAATCACGGGCACAAGTTAGACGAACAGTTACGCGCACAGTTACACGTACAAAGTTACACGCACAATTACAGCATTCCACTCCTGGGAGGTTTTCCTCCCTTTTTTGCGGGCGGCAGGAAGCAGTAGAGAACTTTTGTCGCAAAGTCTATGATAAAAGCCAAACCGCTCGATTTTGCCTTGCCCATGCGTGTTTCGGTAATTATTCCAACTCTGAATGAGTCTGCCTGTCTAGAACAAACGCTGCGCCACCTTGAGTTACTTGATCCGCCTGCCTGGGAAATTTTTGTCGTTGATGGTGGCAGCCAGGATGGAACGATTGCCATTGCAGAAGCGGCTGGGATTGCAGTCATTCGATGCTCAACTTCGGGGCGATCGATCCAGATGAATCACGGGGCAGAGGCAGCGACCGGAGACGCGCTTTGTTTTGTTCATGCTGATACGCTGGTTCCTGCTGATTTGGTCACGCTGATCGACGAGACGTTTGCTCAACCAGAAATCGTGGGCGGCGGATTTGTTTCGCTGATGACAGGCAAAACCCAAACGCGCTGGCTCACTTCGCTGCACAACTATCTGAAAACCTACTACGCCCCGCTCTTGTTTCGTCCCCATTTATTTTTCAAAGGACTGCGGTTGCTGTTTGGGGATCAGGCGATGTTTTGCAGGCGATCGGTTTTTGAACGCTGCGGTGGATTTGATACTGCGCTGCCCATTATGGAAGAAGCTGATTTATGTTTGAAACTGGTGCGCTACGGGCAAATTTGTTTAGTCGATCGAGTTGTGTTTTCCTCCGATCGACGGGTGGCAAAATGGGGTTTTTTGAAAGCGAACTGGGTTTATTTCTACATCGGTTTTCTCTGGGGCATTGGCGTTTCTGCGGATTACTTGAAGCAGTTTTATGAGGATGTGCGATAAAAAATAACCGCCTTTCTAGATGCCAAATTTGTGAAAACCTGGTTTTTTCTCCAGGCTTCAAAGTTCCCCGCTTTAAAGTTCCCCGGTGTTGGAGAATTTAAGGGACAATGCAGGATCTTGGCCACTTTTCAAATTCCCTGAAGCTCAGCTAAAATTGCTGTCAGATTTTGATAAACCCACTCCAGTTCTGCCTCGGTAATACAATAGGGCGGCATCAGGTATAAAACGTTCCCCAAAGGACGCAGCAGCAATCCTCGATCGATCGCCTGAGTGCGAATTTTACCCGCAATTTGATTTAAGTATCCAGGCTGATCGTTTGTCTTAATGTCAAAGGCAGCGATCGTGCCTGTAACCCGTAGCTTTTCCACGTTTGGCAATGCTTTCAACGATTCCAGGTTCTGCCAGTGCAAGGCTTCCATCCCGCGAAACTTTGACTCATTTTCCTGCATCAACTCCAGCGAAGCCAAAGCAGCTGCACAGCCTAAAGGATTCGCAGTATAGCTATGACCGTGGAAGAAGGTTTTTGTCAGATCATCACTATAAAATGCCTGATAAATTGCTTCTGAACTCACCGTCACTGAGAGCGGCAAAAAACCGCCGGTAATGCCTTTTGAAAGACAAAGAAGATCCGGTTCCACTCCTGCTTTGACGCAGCTAAACCATTCGCCCGTGCGCCCAAAACCAGTCATAATCTCATCAAAAATGAGCAAGGTTTTGGCATCTTTTGCCAGTTGAGCTAGTTTTTGTAGAAAGACCGATCGACACATCCGCATTCCGCCCGCGCCTTGAATCAGCGGTTCGATTAAAATTCCGGCATATTGATCGGACTGCTGAAGTTTTTGCTGAATTGCAAACAGAATCTCATCTTCTTTTTCCTCGATCGAATTGTCTCCCCAATAAGTTTCAGGATAGGAAACAAACTCCACTCGAAACAGCAAATCATCAAACGGCTGTGTAAAAATCGATCGCGTCCCGACTGCCATTGCCCCAAAAGTATCGCCATGATAGGCTCCCTCAAAGGCAATAAATGTCGATCGCTTTTGCTGTTGGTTTGTCCAGTATTGATACGCCATTTTCAGCGCAACTTCGATCGCCGTTGAGCCATTATCTGAAAAGAAGACGCGGTTTGATTTCGCAGGCAGTTTTTCAATCAATTTCGTTGCAATCTGCTCTGCCGGATCATGGGTGAATCCTGCAAAAATCACCTGCTCTAACTGCTGCGCCTGCTGATAGATAGCTTCAGCAATTTTGGGATGAGCATGACCGTGTAAATTTACCCACCAGCTTGAGATGCAGTCGAGCAATCGCTGACCGTTTTCTAGCTCTAACCAGACCCCCTGGGCAGATTTTACCTTCAGCGGTTCGGGTGCGGTTTTTGCCTGCGTGAAAGGATACCAGAGATGAGGATGCGCCATTGATAAAACTGTTAAGTGTTGAGCGATTTAATCATGAATTTCAAGCTGATTGTATGCAGTTTTGAGCGTTGCTGGATCGATCGCCTCCAGAAAATCAACTTCACCCAAAATTGGAACCTGGCCATAATGCTCGATTGCCGCCCGATTACCAGGATTCTTTTTACCGTTAATAATTACCCCCAGAATTGGAATATTCTCCCGCCTAAGTTGTGCCAGCGATAGCAGTGTGTGGTTAATCGTTCCCAATGCGCTTCTCGACACTAAACAAACGGGCAATTCTAAATGCTTAATCAGGTCAATCACGTAGTGGCGATCGTTAATCGGAACCATTAATCCGCCTGCTCCTTCAACAATCAAATGAGGCTGCTCGATTGTTTTAGGCAGCTCAAAATCATGAAGGTGAATTTCAAGGCCGTCGATCGCAGCAGAAGCATGAGGCGAAAGTGGCTCTGTTAATCGAAACCGTTCTGGCAGAAAATGAGCATCGTTCAATCCAGTCACTTGTTTAACATAATCTGTGTCTGTGATAGTGTCTAAACCAGACTGAAGCGGCTTCCAGTAAGCGGCATCTAAGCCAAGCGTGAGCATTGCAGAAGTAACAGTTTTACCAACATTGGTGTCGGTTCCGGTCACAAAAAAATGTTCTGGAAATTGAAATGGCATTTGCTTGATTGACTGCAATAATGATTAATCAATTCGCTGAATCGCCCAATAAGCGATCGAATGACTGGCAATTATTTTGTCACAATTCTGCAACTTCCAGGCGGCTGATAGCCGTTTTAATTGTTGGATCGAAAGCTGCTTTCGGGTTAAACTCAAACCCGCTCCGATTGCCTTCAAACTTCTGAGAAAATCGATCGCATCAAAATGGATTGTCTGGCTCACCACCTCATGGGTAAAACAGCAAACAGGAAGCGTTTGAACCTTTTCGAGTAAAGCATCAGTATTGGGTAATGGATTCAGCGTCAAAGGAAGATTGAACTGCTGACAGATTTGCCGCCATTCAGGAAAGCTGCGATCGGTGGGAAAGGAAATTAAGAGCCAGCCACCGGGTTTGACTGCTTTGAGCCAGCGAGCGAGTGCCTGCATTGGACGATCGAACCACTGCAACGCAAATCCGCTGGCGATCATGGCGTATGGTTCTTCTGGAATAGGCAACCGTTCGCCGTCAAGCTGCTGAAATAATACTCGATTTTGTTCTGAAGGAAGGCATAAATGAGACTGACAAAACGCTAGCATTTCCAACGATAAATCTGTGGCTAGAATCGATCGCTCTCCCAACCGATTTACCAATTCTTGAGTCAAAAATCCCGTCCCGCAACCAATTTCTAAAACATCACCTTCAGGAAGCTGAAACCAATCTGCGTCTGTTAGGCCAATAAGATGTCTTGCGCCTGCCTTCTGTACCGTTGCAAACTGATGATAAGTCGCAGCGGCTCGACCAAATCGATCGGCAATTTGAGATTTATCAAAGGAGCTAGGAGGTGACAACATTAGAAATTTATAGAAAAGCAAAGAGCAGATTGCAGTATCGACCAGCACTCAGCAAAGTGAGTAAAAGGAAGGGCGTGTCCGGCGCGCAGAATACGAATCAACTCACAAGAATGGAGCAGGGCGATCAAAAATTCTTGTGTTTGGGAGGCAGCAACGATGCGATCGTTTGAGCTACTAAAGACAAGGACTTTAGCGATCGACTGCATATAAGATGCGTCAAGCTTTGAATCATTTAACTGATGTAGATCTTGCAGCAGAAGCGAGTGATTGAGGTGGTCAAAATCATGCTGAAGTTGGGGATATCCAGAGTGATGATAAAAGTTTTGCAGTACAATTTCTGGCATTGCCTGAAATTGGCGAATCATTTCACCCAATACAAGCTGCGATCGTCTTTTCTCTGCTCTCGCTTCAGGATGAAACGTGAGGAAACTATTAAACACAATTAAAAAATCAGCTTGCTGCAGTAACTCGAGCGGGCAAAGATGCAGCCCGTAGGAATGGACGAGGATGATTTTTTTTGAATCAAAATTGGTAAAGCTTGGCTGAAGCGAATTACCAAAATAGCCGCGATCAAATGCCTGAAACTTGCAGCCCAACTGGGTGAATTGTTCCTGCCAAAACTTCCAGCATTGGCGATCGAATCCCCACCCGTGAAAGGCAATTACTTCAGTCTTAAAGTTCCCCAGGATTAGGGGATTTGGGGGGCTGAGGTAGGACATATCTCACGACTTGATTATTATAAACATTTCTTTTCTTCAAATTCACGCTGGTATCGCTGATAAAGCTTGAATGAGCATTTCTAGATGCTCCGGCTGATGCTGACTCGAAAGAGCGATCCGAATCCGTGCAGACCCTTCTGGAACCGTTGGTGGACGAATCGCAACGGCTAAAATTCCTTCTGTTTCTAAAGCCCGTGAAAGCTCTAATGTTTTTTCAGACTCTCCCACCATCATCGGAACAATCTGAGAGTCAGAATTGAGTGTGCTATAGCCTATTTTGTGCAGCCGATCGCGTAATTCCTTCGACTGATTGATTAAATGCTGTCGCTCATCATCAAGATCAGGAATTAATGTCAGAGCAGCATCAATCGCCCCAATTATACCGGGCGGCAGAGCCGTCGTATAAATAAATCCAGGGCAGTAATTAATTAAATAGTCGCGCAGTTTTTTTGAGCAGGCAACGAATGCCCCGAACGCCCCGAAGGCTTTACCCAATGTCCCTACGACCAGATCAATTTCTGGCTGGAATGCAGCTAATCCCATTCCCTGTTCTCCCAGTACACCAAGCGCATGAGCATCATCTAGATATAAAATCGTATTGTACTGATCTGCAAGCTGAATTAAGGCAGATACATCGCTTCGATCGCCATCCATGCTAAAAACAGTTTCAGTTACAATCATGAGCCGATCGTAGGACTGCGAGCTGACTTTTTTGCACAGCGTTTCAAGCTGATTCAAATCATTGTGGGCATAGCGATAAAACCTCGCCCCGCTTGCCAAAATGCCTTGAATCAAACTGCTGTGAATTAGCCGATCGCACAGCACACAAGATTGAGCAGTCAGCAGTGTCCCTAGCAGGGTCATATTTGCTTGAAAGCCTGAGTTAAACAGCAAAGCAGCTTCTCGTCCACAGGCAGCTGCCAGTTTTTCCTCAAGCTGATGATGAATGTCGTAGTTGCCCGCTACAAGCCGCGATGCCGTTGCGCCTGTCCCGTACCGTCCTGTATAGTCTTGCGCTGCCTGGATCAGTGCCGGATGCTTTGACAGCCCCAGATAATCGTTCGCGCTGAAGTTGAGCAGTGGTCGTCCCTGCTTCCGGACCCATACGCTATTCATCCCCCCCTCGCCACAGGGCGAAGCAGCCGGAACAAGCGGCTGAAGCGATCGCAACCGCTGCTGCTCAACCCGTTCTGCCAGGGCGCGATCGATAAAATCAAATTTGTTGGCTTTGTTGACTGTCATAGCGTTTTCCATCATACGAGCCAGGGGGGACAGCGTTAAACAAGATAGGTCATCCCCAAGGGCAGGCAAGAGAACCATTACCCATGACTACTGCCTTATGACTAACGACCAAGCTATCCAACACCCTTTGCGGCAGATAATTTAGCCTGGACTGCATCCAGATTGACGGATTATTGAAAATTCGGTTTTTAATATGGGAAAGGCAGTTACACTTTTCGTTACTCCCGGAGAATCCCAGCATGACGGTTGCGGAAGCACGTTCGATCGATTGGAATGCGATCGTAGCTGAATTAGAGGGCATTGAGGTCATTCGCGACGCGGTGCAGGTTGCCAAGCTTTCCAAGGACTATTACACCTACAGTCCCCTGCTCCAGGCGCAGCTTAACAATAAGGTTGGAGAAATTGTAATTCGTCCGGCAAATGAAGCAGAAGTCATGCGGGTGGCTGCCCTGTGTGTCAAGCATCAGATTCCGCTCACGGTGCGGGGCGCAGGCACGGGGAACTATGGTCAGTGTGTGCCGATGCGGGGCGGGGTGATTCTCGACATGACCAAAATGCAGGCGGTGAAATGGGTCAAACCGGGAATCGCCTGCGTTGAAGCGGGGGCAAAACTGGCAGCGATCGACAAACAAACCCGCGAAACAGGCTGGGAAATTCGCATGGCTCCGTCTACTTATCGAACAGCTTCGATCGGCGGATTCATTGGTGGCGGCAGTGGCGGTATTGGCTCGATTACCTACGGGTTGATTGCCGATCGTGGAAACTTGCTGGCTCTGCGGGTGGTAACAATGGAAGAAAGTCCGCGCGTGATCGAGCTGCGGGGCGACGATGTGTACAAGGTGGCCCACGCCTGGGGCACAAACGGCATTATCACAGAGCTGGAAATTCCCCTGACGGCAGCTTATCCCTGGTCAGAGCTGATTGTCACCTTCCCCGACTTCATGACGGCAGCCCGGTTCGGTCAGACCCTGGGCGACTCCGACGGCATGATTAAAAAGCTAATCACCATCTTCGCGGCTCCGATTCCTCAGTATTTTGCCGCCCTGCGAAACGTCCTCACGCCAGAACAGCACTCTGCGTTTGTGATGATTGCGGAACCCTGCCTCGAATCCTTTGGCGAACTCGTGAAAGAGTTTGGCGGAACAATCGTCTATCAAAAATCCGCGCAGGAAGCCACTAAAGGCGTCGTTCTAGGAGAATTCACGTGGAACCACACCACGTTACATGCCCGCAGCATCGATTCATCGATTACCTATCTGCAAACCATCTTCCCCGCGGACAAAGATCTGAAGCTGGTGGAGCACATGTATCACCACTTCGGCGATGAGGTGATGATGCACTTAGAATTTATTCGTGCCAAAGGCACGGTTGTTCCGGCAGCTCTACAGCTTGTGCGCTACACTACACCCGATCGCCTCAACGAAATCATGCGCTACCACGAGGAGCACGGCGCATTTATTGCCAATCCCCATACCTTCATCATTGAAGACGGTGGCAGAAAAACGATCGACCCCATGCAGCTTCAGTTCAAAGAGCAGGTTGATCCCGCCGGACTATTAAATCCCGGCAAAATGCGAACCTGGGATGAACGGATAGAGGGCTAAACGTAATTTTTCTGTTTTGAAGAATGAAGTTGGGTGACAAAGCGGGATTCAATTTTTTTTAATAGGAGCAACCTGATTCATGCCAACGATCGTCCTGCACGGCGATCGTTTTTTGTTGCCTGTTCGGACGGATATGGTTGTCCTATCGGGTATGGCTGTCCTAATTGAGCAAACTGTAGGATGACTTGGCGCAGTGGGATGCTAGACCCAGAGCTTTAAGAATTAATACTTTGCCTCACTGATCCTGCAGTTCTCCTATGGTTCTACAGTCAGCACTTTCGGGCTATCGATGGGGGTATTTTCTTCTTGAATTCGTTTGGAGTACCACCATTCCTTTAGTTCAGGAGACAGCTTTACTGGATAGAGCGTGATGATCGATCGCCCCGAATACTCCTGCCCCAGCACCTCAACCGAGTAGGATGGACTACTTTTTGTTGCCAGATCAGGAACAAACCGTTTGCCAATTCGCCGCCAGCTCGGTTCCTTGCTGCGCCACTGAAGCCGACAGCAGGGCCAGGGTAACTCTTCACGATCGAACAGGCGACAGCAGGGACCAATCACTCGGTAGGTGAAATGTCCACCGGAGCTGTAAAAAATTTGTCCATGTTCAAACGGATGCTGCATCATCTCACAGGCTAAGGCTTCTGGCTTGTAATCTACACTGCACTGGCATTTTCTGGATTAATAGCGTAGCAAAGGATCGGGAAAATTGCGAAAGTTGAGAAATGGCAAAAGAGCGATCGGTGTTTCACGATCGCCCTCCTCTCAAAATAAAATCGGTTAAATTGGGCTGGCTGAACACTCTGGGAGTGATTACCAGCTTGACTTGACCACACCTGGAAGCAAGCCCTGATGCGCCATTTCCCGAAAAACGTGGCGAGACAAACCAAAATCTCGATAGTAGCCTCTCGGACGACCTGTGAGCCAGCAGCGATTGTGGAGGCGCACAGGCGCACTGTTGCGGGGAAGCTGTTGAATCTGACGATGGATTTCCAGCTTTTCCTGCTGAGAGGTTGTGTTTGAAAATTGTTCGAGCAGTTCTTCGCGCTTTTGAGCGTATTTCGCCACGAGCTTTTGGCGTTTTTTCTCACGCTCGATCATGCCTTTCTTAGCCATGAAAGAATTACGTTGTTCCTATTTAGACAGCATTTACTATACTACCGCAGGTTGTAAGAGCTTGACTACCTCACCTCAATCCGTCCTTCTGGCACAAACCCCACAACAGGTAAAGGAGGCGGCGTGATTTTGGAGCGATCGGCTGAGGGACACAAATCGGCTAACGCACAAACATCACAGGCAGGATTACGGGCATTGCAAACTGCACGACCATGATAAATCAGCCGAATCGACCAGTTTTCCCAGTCGGGCTGGGGCAGCAGCTTCATCAAATCTCGTTCGATCTTGAGCGGATCTGTTTCTTTGGTGAGTCCCAGTCGTCCGCTCAGCCGTTTAACGTGGGTATCGACTGTGACTCCTGCATGGATGTCAAAGGCGTGAGCTAAAACTACATTCGCCGTTTTACGGGCAACGCCAGGCAGGGTCAGCAGGTCTTCCATCCGTTGCGGAACCTCACCCCCAAACTGGGTCATGATCAGGCGGCAGGCAGCTTGGATATTTTTGGCTTTGTTTCGATAAAAACCAGTCGATCGCACCAAAGATTCAATTTCAGCAACATCCGCATTGGCAAACGCCTCAGCATCAGGAAGGCGGCGAAAAAGGGCAGGCGTCACCTGATTCACCCGCTCATCGGTACATTGGGCAGACAGAATCGTAGCAACCATAAGCTGCACCGGCGTCTCATAGTCCAGCGTGCAGGGAGCTTCCGGGTAAAGCCGCTTCAGACGTACCAGAATTTCTAACGCCTGCTGTTTTCGGGCAGAAAGGCTGCGAAGTCTCACGATACAAAGGAAGTAGAGAAAAGGAAACGAGGTGATGGCTACACCGTCATACCAAAAGTGATGGCAGTTCGCGTAGCCCTTGGACAAGCTTGTACGCCCAACTCATCCTAACGTTCATGCTGCCCTGCGACTACTGGAAGAGTCTCTGGAAAATCGCAAGCTGAGTAGTATCGCGAACGATCAGGAAGATTCCTAATCCGAGCAGCAGTACCAGCCCGGTTTGCATCACGTTCTCTTGAATCCGATTGGGCAAAGGCTTACCGCGCAGTCCTTCCAGCAACAGAAACACAAGCTGTCCGCCATCCAGAGCCGGAAGCGGCAGAATATTGATAATCGCTAGGTTGATGCTGATGATTGCCGTGAAGGGAAACAGGCTTCCCGCGTTCGCTGCAACCAAGCCCGCGCCCTGCTCCACAATTTTGACGGGGCCGGCGACCTGCCCTGCCATCGAGGAGAAGTTGGTGATTAGACCAATAAATCCATTCACAGTGGCAAGAAACATTCCCTGAAACTGCTTTGCTGCCAGTCCCAGCACCTCAAAAACGCCATTGGGGCGGCGATACTGAGTTGCATTGATATTGGGGGCAAGCTGTACGCCGATTTTTGCGACGCCATCTTCTCCCGCTTTAGGGGTAATGCTGAGATCAAGCTGTTGATCGCCTCGCTGCACGGTAAATTCAACAGGCTGATCCGGACTGGTGCGAATCGTTTCCATTAGCGATTTAACGGCGTCCTGAGAGGCTCCCAGCGGCTGATCGTTGACTTCTAGGATAATGTCTCCTGCCTGAAGCCCTGCCCGTGCTGCCGGAGATTGTTGAGAAATGATTTCTGGAACTACGACGCCTGGTTGATAATCAAACTGTTCAGGAATGCCGATCGTTGTGAACTGCGCCACAAACACCAGATAGGCAAAAATCAGATTGGCGATCACGCCTGCACTAATTACAATGGCGCGATCGAGCACCGGACGGTTTTTCAGCAGATTTGGATCGTTGGGCGGAATTGTACTATCTGGGTCATCGTCGGGAAAGCCAACAAAGCCACCCAGCGGAATCGCTCGCAGCGCGTATTCGGTGCGCTCACCCTGATACTTCAGCAAAATCGGACCAAAGCCGATCGAAAATCGATTGACGTGAATTCCTTGCAGACGAGCTGCCAAAAAGTGCCCCAGCTCGTGAACCACAATTAACAGGGCGAGAACTGAGATTGTCGCTAATACTGACATAGACCCAGATTAATAAATAGAACCATCTGTAGTCCATTCTAAAGGGCGGTGAGGATTACTACTTCTACCCTGAGGGTTGGGTGGGGGAGGGGGAGATGAGGGGTGAATGGTTATCAGTGTATTTGGCTAACTCAGGTTTTGTTGGAATCGCAAGCTTTCTCCGTTCGGCAACGTTTGTTCGCGTCCGATCGCAAGCCTCCTGTTCCTCTTCTCCAGAAGCATTCGCTTAGGATGAGGTTACTTGGGAAATGAAAGTTCTATCCCTTGTCCTTCCTGTCCTTCTGGGGGCATGGGTGTTTTGAACAGCGACACAGCTAACTTTAAGTGAACTGCTGGCTGAGCGTGACTGGATTGTGAACGGTAATTCTTTTCTTGTGGATCGAAATCATTTGATCCTGACGCAGATCGCCGAGCAGCCGAGTCACAGTGACCCGCGTTGAGCCGATCGCTTCCGCAATTGCCTGATGAGATAGTTTAAGGTCGATCGTAATGCCCTCGGTGGTGGGCATGCCGAAGTCGCGGCAAAGAATCAGCAGGAAGCTGACTAGACGTGATCCCATGTCGCGATGCGCCAGCGTTTCGATCATCATC
Organism: Cyanobacteria bacterium FACHB-502; assembly: GCA_014695325.1. Classification (GTDB taxonomy): domain Bacteria; phylum Cyanobacteriota; class Cyanobacteriia; order Elainellales; family Elainellaceae; genus Leptolyngbya_A. Next base: position 43,802 of record JACJNZ010000061.1, read on the forward strand.
TCGGTTTGCAGAATTCGGGAGGATAACCCTTGCAGCATCAGCATACAGAGATCGGGGTTTTCCTTCAGGGCTTTCTCGACTTGCTCGATCGGCACAGACAGCAGCTCAACGGGCGTAAAGGCAACGGCATGATAGAAGCGATCAGCACGTTGCCCGGTGATGAGCGACAGAACGCCAAACACGCTGTTTTCACGGAGAAGCGCGACCGTAATTTCCTCACCTGCTTCATACACGCGAGATAGTTTGACTGCCCCTTTTTGCAGGAAGTAAACTCGCTCGGCAGGGTCGCCGGGAAAGAAGATTGTTTTGCCACGATCGTAGGCTTCAACAACAGGTGGAAAAGCACTCCCGCTTAATTGACGAAAGACGTTTGCCAATGGCTTATTTGGTGCAGCTACCATATCCCTTCCCCCAGCCCGCCTTTGAAGATTTCATCTTACCGCCACCTGCTACCAATAAGATCATTCGTTCTAGCCCAATTGGTTCTAACCGACTTTTTACCCCCTGTCCTTCACTCTGGTGTGGAGCAAGTAGGGTTAAGCCAAATGGGATATCGGAACTTCTGTGATAGCTTTCTGACTTTAAATTACTAAACTTAACTCTGAGCGGATTTTTTGTATTAAGTAATACATATCTAGCCCAATCTTGGTCTAAGTGCTGAAAAAGTCAGATTTTAAGGCGAAATAGGGGCAAAAAGTTCCTGTTAAAACCGACTGACTGAGACTGATATTGCTCCAGCAGCTCAAGACAATGCTTCCAAAATTGGATTTGCGAGGGTCAGCAGTGCCAGTTTTGTGAAGGATGTTTTCTAATGCTCTATTTCCCAATTAAATATCACCATTGATTCTGCTGAAGGGGAAACGGCTTCGCATTGTTGTCTGGCGAAACGTTGTCTTCTCCTGGCTAACAGGCTCCCCGACGATTAAGCACAACCTGGATAGTTTTGAAAATCAGCCCTAAATCATAAGCGATCGACCAGCGTTCCTGATAGCGCAAATCTAATTTCACGATTTCCTCAAAATCGGTTACGGTTGATCGACCATTTGCCTGCCATTCTCCCGTGATACCTGGCTTTACCTCTAGCCGCTGCCAGTGGTGAGCTTTGTAGCGGCTCACTTCATTTAGCGTAGGCGGGCGGGTTCCAACCAGGCTCATCTCGCCGCGTAGCACGTTCCAGAATTGTGGCAGCTCGTCTAGGCTAGTACGCCGCAGGAATCGTCCTACTCGCGTAATACGAGGATCGCAATCGTTCTTAAAGATGTAGCCTTGCGCCTGATTTTGAACCTGATGCTGAAGTTTCTCGGCATTCACCACCATCGAGCGAAACTTCCAGATGCGGAACGTTTGTCCGCGAAACCCGCATCGCTCCTGGCTGTAAAAAATGGGGCCGGGATCGCTGATATAGATTGCTACTGCGATCGGGATCAAAACCAGAGCGGTCAGCGTTAAGCCAACCCCTGCGCCCAGAATATCGATCGATCGCTTAGTTCTGCTCTGAACCGAAGGATGAATCTCAGATGCAAATGACGGCAGTAGGGTAACAAATTCAGAATGTGTGAATGACATAGCGCAGCAGCCTCTAGACAACGCCCCAAAAGAGGCAAACCAAAGAACAATTGATTGAACCAGAGCAGTGAGCGCGCCCTTAAACCGCAATTTCGGCAGCTTTGCGCTCTGATAAAAGCAACTGATGAAACCAGAATGCGCTTTGATTCAGGGGCAAGCAACAGCGAAGGTTTCGCTTTATCAACACTTCAAGGACAGCTTTAGAAATAGGGAGCTTCTCCGGGAAAATTACCAGGCAATTTCCACAAGGTTTTGCCTTCCGTGGTTAAGATCCTGGTATGGAGATTCAGTCTGCAACGTTATACATCGTAGGAACCCCGATCGGCAATCTGGAAGACATGACCTTCCGGGCGATCGAAGTTTTACGTCAGGTTGATTTTATTGCGGCAGAAGACACTCGTCACACTGGAAAGCTGCTTCAGCACTTCCAGATCAAAACGCCGCAGATTAGCTATCACGACCACAATCGCCGTAGCCGTCAGGATGAGCTACTGCGTCGCCTTCAACAGGGCAATTCGATCGCGCTTGTGACCGATGCCGGAATGCCAGGCATTTCCGATCCCGGCTATGAGCTGGTAAAAGCCTGTATCGAGCAAGGAATCCCTGCCGTACCGATTCCGGGAGCTTCTGCTGTGGTCACTGCCCTGAGCGCAGCTGGGCTTCCCACCGATCGCTTTGTCTTCGAAGGATTTTTGCCCACAAAAGGCACAGAGCGTCAAGCGCGGCTCATCGCATTGCAGAGCGAAACTCGCACGATCGTGTGCTACGAGGCTCCTCACCGACTGCGGCAGACTTTGAAAGATTTGCGGGAAGAGTTTGGAGGCGATCGGCAAATTGTGCTGGCAAGAGAACTTACCAAACTGCATGAGCAATTCTGGCGGGGAACCCTGGCAGAGGCAGAGCAGCACTACCAGACTCAGGAAGCCTACGGTGAATTTACGCTGGTGATTGCCGGAGGCCAGCCCGCCACACGGGTTTTATCTGAAAGTGCCCTTAAAACTGAATTGCAAGAGCTGCTGCGGCAGGGAATGTCTCGCTCTCAAGCGAGCCGTCAGCTTGCCAGTCAAACCCATTTGCCTCGCCGTGATCTCTATCAGCTTGCTCTGTCGCTGGAAGACGTGTCGCTGGAAGATATGTCGCTAAAAGATTTGAAGAAGACACGATAATGGAAAGCAGCTCTTTTCGGGAGGTCGCCGATCGGGAAGGGGATGAAGACGATCGTAACTCTGTCTCAGCAAACCGCTTCCCCCAAATGCCTCGTTCCTGATGCTATGCCGTCGTTTCACCCAGTGATAATGTCTCGAATTCCTATGCCTTTCCGCTCTGCTCCGCTCAACTTTGGCTTTGTGCTGCTGAGCACCGTTCTGCTCGTGTCAAGCTGTAATGGCTCTGGCAATCAATCGATTACTGCCTCTCCCGATTCCAGTCCTTCGATCGCTGCTTCTCCCCAAACTGAAACTCCTTCAGCCAGTGCCAGCCCGGATGTAGCTCCTACCGGAGAGGTTCAAAATACAACGATTTCTGACAAAGGGGTTGGGGCAGCTCAATTAGGAATCAGGCTGGGCGAACTGAAGCAAACCTTGGGAGCAACCGCAACGTTTACAGAAAAGTCGCCGTTTATGGTGGATTTTGATGCGATCGAGGTGAGCCAGGGCGGCGAGGTGCAGTTCTACTTGCTGCATCTGGCAAAGCAACCGTTAAAGGACAGCGATTTGATTCAGGGCATTCTCACCCGCAATCCCAAATACCGCACCGCAGAAGGGGTAGGAGCCGGAACGTCGATTGCCCAGGCAGAGCAGGCATATGGGAAAGTAACTCTGTCTTACAATACGCAGAATGAAGCAAGAGAGTATGCCCGCTTTGAGCGACAGCCTGTCCCCAACATTTCCTTCGCGACCGGGAACGGCAACCAGCAGACTGCGGGAGTTTATCCTGCTGCAAGCAGCGAATACAATGAAACCGGAAATTTTCGCCCGGATGCGAAGATTCAGTCTGTTCTGGTGGTCTGTCTAACCGATGTCTGCTCTGCGCCCTGACCCCCTTGATAACTCTCTGGAGCCCCGATGGCAAAAGTTCTGATTCCCCTGCTGACCGCCGTTTGGATTGGCGTGATCGCGATTGTTGCAATTCAAAACGCAGCCCCGATCGCCTTTCAGTTTTTGGGCTTTCAGTCGATCCAAATTCCGATCGGACTAGTGCTGGCGTTTAGCGTTGTTCTGGGCATGGCAGGGACCGCCCTCTTTCTACCGTTGGGAGGCAGGGATTAGAGAAGCGGTAGGTGGGTGAGTAGTGAGCGGGTAGGACAGACTAGATTGAGTAAATTTGCCCGTCGATGAGCAGGCGCGTAATGCCTTTTGCCTGAAGGTAGGGGGTCACTTTTTGAAACATTCGACCGTCTGGAACTTTGACAATACGCTGCATTCGACGGAGAAACCGCTTCGCCACGCGATGATTATCGAAAATAGGTAGAGTTTTCTCCTGAACTTCTCCGGGTGGAATTTGTCCCAGCTCAGCAAAGTCTTTGAGCGGACGAGTAATCAGCTCTGCGGAGCGATCGACCACTACATAGCAAGTGCGGGGAATCTGGGCCTCGGAGAGCGGCAACACATTTACCATGCCCTTGCCCTGGACGTGAACCATCTCGATCGGCACATCACCGCTCAGATCATCGTCTTCATCGTCGTCTTCGTCATCAAGGTCATCATCGAGATCGTCGAGGTCATCGTCCTCATCATCGAGGTCGTCTTCTAGCTCTTCGTCGAGCGTATCAGGACTGAGCGGTCGGCTCGTCAGGCTACCGTCAGACGGGATAACTGCCGCTTCTTCAGCTTCGTCGTCGAACTCTGGTTCCTGCTGAATTGTGAGCGGAACCTCGAGCTGGGCTTCGACAATTGGCATAGACACCGAAGCGGACTCTGTCAGAGTCGATTGCGATCGCTTGCGCTGGCGAGGCATTTCAATCGCGGGTTTTGGGGTTTCTGCTGCTTCTGCGGAATCTTCTGCAGGTTTGTCTTGTGCAGCACGATCAGCTTTCAGCACAACGGCTAATGCGGCACTGATTGCCTCCAGGTCTGGCAAATCATTAGTGTCCAGTGTTCTGGCTCCCGATCGCTTTTGCTGCACCAGAACTTCATATTCCTGTTCTGGAATGCTTTGCTTGAGTAGACGGCTCACCGTACTGGTACTTACCCCATAATGAGTTGCCAAACTCGCAGCCGTCTCCTCGGATTGACGATAGCGGTTTAGAATATCCTGCTTGTCAGATTCAGACAGTTTCTTCGGAGCCATGCCAGGTTTTCTCACCCAAAATGAGATGCGTCTTTCATTTTAGCTGCGTCGTCGTCGGGTTTGTCGTCGAGTCGATAGGTCATATTCTAAAGCAGCCCCGATCGCAAACAAGCAGCCGCTAAAAACCCAGAACACTTCGGGTAATGCCCCTGTTTCATACCCAGGAATATAGGTCACCGCATAGTTAAACCAGATGTCTGCAATATAGAAGCAGAGAGCCGCCGCCGCAATACACCGCCAGGATAACGAGAACCGCCCACCCCAGAAAGCAAGCAACAGCATTGTTGCCATCACCACCAAAATCACATCGCCGATAATGTAGAGCCAGCTAATGATTCCAGCAAGAGGTTCAAGCTGCGACTCCATTGCGATCGCCCAGGCTGGGACATCTGCAACTTCTGGAGAAGCCGGATTCGGTATAGCAGGAAACGTATCAACGGTAGGTGTAGGGCTGGCATTGGTTGGACTGGGTGCGGCAGCAACGAGCTGTTCAGCAGAGCCAGGAGCAGACCATTCAGCAGCAGTGGTGCTGGAAGGAGCAAAGGAAGCCGCGATCGTAATTCCCACGATCGTAATTGCTGCCAGGATGCCCCACTGAATGGGAGTGAGATTGAGGCGGCGAGTGAGCACTGCCCGCAGCATTCCCCAGCCCAGGAAGAGGTAGGTCAGAATATAAAACAAATCTCCAGGAGACACTTCAGGCGATTTGCCCAAGCCGATTTCCCAGTAGCCCAGAATCAAATTGCCGATGAAGTAAGTGAGCATGCCCAGCCCAATCGCCAGCCAGACGGTTCGACCACTCACAATTTGAGGGCTGCGCCAGTTGCGAAAGCAAAATAAGCCCGCTGCGAGAAAAGCAAGCGATTCAAAAACATAGGTGATCACGCCGTACCATTCGGGGCGTCCCTCTCCTGAGGGCGAAACGCTAAACAGCAGAAAGAAAAGAAGTGCCAGGACTGCCCAGGCGATCGCCGCGAGAACGATAGTTTGCGCCGAGAGCGCAAGTTTAGTTTTGGTATTCAAGGAAGGAACGGCTCCTCAATAGCGAACGGCAATTGAAGGCAGAAAGTGAAAGAGGACTTGATCATACTAAGCTTCTGGCATGAAGATGCAGATGAATTACAGATCGATATCAGCGTAGTTATCATGAACCGAGGGCAGCAATATAAGGGAAGAAGGTCAAAGGTCATTGGTTATTAAGTCACTGGTAGGCAGGCAATGGTCTCAGTTCAACTCCGCGGCGTGTAGACCGTAGACTTGAGGGGATATCTGAGATGGCTTACTGCCACAGCCTGCCGCCCGGCGATCGTTTTAGCCAGTTGAAAACTTGACTGCGCTCCTTGTCGGGGATGTCTTGCAGAGCATCCAGAACGCGATCGGTAAAGCTGGTATTGCCAAAATACTGCATTCCCAAGCGATAAAGTTCCCGCAGTAGCAAATTGAGATGATTTTCCTGCCAGGGAGGAAGGGCTAACCGTAGCGGATCAACGGTGAGCAACTGCTGAACTTCTGAGGGGGAACCCGTTTTGGGAAACTTGCCTCGCTGAAAAACGGCAGCAATCTCCTTTTGAAAATTGTTGACCTGACGTGCTCCCAGCAAATCCTCAATATCAATATAGAGAGCTTGCAGCAGCAGCAAGCTGGCTTGCACTAAGGCTGGTGCTGTTTCTGATCCTGCCCCGTCTGCCCCGTCTGCCCCGTCTGCTCCGTCTGAAAGTTGTTCGAGCCGCACTTTTCCCCAAACGCTGTATCGCTCTGGCTCTTCTAGCAACACACAGGCTTTGCCCCGGTTATCAGTCAAATCGCGCCAAAAGGCTTTTGCGTCCTCTTCCTGAGCCGCATTAAAGACACTGATTAAGCGAAACGTTTGTCCTTGATAGTGAAGAATCGGGATCTGCTGATCTTTCTTGGGGTGCTGAATATTAGAAATTTCAACATCCTGCCGCTTAAGGATAAACATGACGCAGTTCGAGCACTCCTACAGGTCGGGGTCAGAAATCCAGGTAATGAACCTGCGGCAGGCGGCACGATTACCTTATTAAGGAAACTGCTCCGCATTGCAATCGAAAGCGAACTGGAGTTCGTCGAATGCCGCCGTGGATTATGCGAAAGGGCTGATTCGTGAAAAGATTGGTCTAAGTGTACCTCTGGATAGTGACGTTCAGAAATGCTAGCAAGCGTTTAGAAATCTTAGAAAAGAAAAATGCAGGTCGATTAAACTGCTGAATTCACCAGCCGGCTGATCTCTGCATCGATCGCTTCCTGCATTGAATGTTATATTGATGCTCAACAGACATGAAGCAAGCCCATGAAGCAAGCTGTTTTTAGTTTGCCCAGGCTTGACGAATTACGTAACTTCTTAGGAAGATTTAGAAAAGAAGCTTTCCGCTTCTCAATAGGCTCCAGTAGCTCAGCTGGATAGAGCAATTGCCTTCTAAGCAATCGGTCGCAGGTTCGAGTCCTGCCTGGGGCGTTTAATGAATGAAGTTAGATGAAAGAACTGAATCACCTCTTGGGCTGGCAATGAGCTGATCCAAAAGGGTGAGGTCAAGCCTGCTCGTGTGACTTATCGTGTAATTAACTTTGTGGAGAGCTTCACCGCTAGATGCGGCTTTAACTCAGCAGCAGGACTGCTGAAGAAAGATTCAAAAATAATTGCCGCTCTTTCCGAAATCGCAAGAACCGCGAATGTAGTGATTAGCAACTGGCGATGTGAAGCAGTTCTCCCCTCAGGAGAATCGGCGGAAGCAAATCGTTGATTTCTGACTTCGATTCGCTGTAATGATACTAGCCTTAAACCGGGAGGAAGATATGCAAACCCGATATTTTGTGGTCGCTGCAATCTTGACCGCACTACCTGTTCTAGGAGGAGGTCTATCTGCTCAGGCAGCAGATCCGGCACAGGTCAGGCAGCTTTTAGAAACAGGGGTGTGTCAGGGCTGTGATTTGTCTGGGGCAGATCTGAGACAGGCGCATTTGATTGGTGCAGATCTCCGGGATGCTAATTTACGGGGAGCAGATTTGACCGAGGCAAATTTGGAAGGGGCTGACCTGACCAGCGCAAACATGAAAGACGCAGACCTGACCGAGGCGTATCTCACAAATGCCAGCCTCAACGACACCAACCTTACCAATGTCAATTTAACCCGTGCAACAGTGTTCTACGCTGATGTATCAGGCGCACTAATGCAAGATATTAATCTTACAGATGCTGCAATATTGGGAACCGGGCTCAGTATTGGTGGAGAATGAGTTTGTGGAGGCCTGCTGAGCGTTTTGTATAAAATACAGAAGCTGCGCTCTTAGGTCGGTAGATTTGCTGAAACCAAAATTCTGACAGAACGTGCCCGTGCTAGGATTTTTCTAGTTTCCGCAGATTGTCCGAGTTGGATGGAATCAGGGATGCTTTCGAGGCTAATTTAGATAACTTTGACGAATCGATATTGGCAAAAGCCAGAATTGGCAAAAGTCAAAGAGTTTGTTGTGTGTGTTACCTGATAAATAATCGGCTTTTCGGCTACGATCGAGTCCTCTGATACCTTTCCTTTCCTCGACCTCTAACAGACTGGTTAGAGTAGTGTAGCTCCATGCACGATCGGTTTTCTCCACGCGACTCCCGCGAAGCGTTACTTATTCGCTCTACCCCCTTTTTTGAAGGACTCCCCGAAGACATCGTTGAAAAGGCCGTTGCCCATGTGGTGGTTCGTAGTCATCCTGCAAATCAAGTAATTTTGTTGGAAAACGACTGGGGCACCTCGGTTTATTTCATCCTGGAAGGCTGGGTAAAAATTCGCACTTATAACCTTGACGGCAAAGAGGTGACGTTAAACGTTCTGGGCAAAGGAGAACTGTTTGGCGAAATGGCTCCGCTCGATGAAGTGCCGCGATCGACTGACGTGATTACCCTGGTTCCCACGCTGATCGGTAATATGCCTTCTCAAGATTTTGTGGATTTGATTCGCAGTGAGCCTGCTTCTGGAATGCGATTGGCTCAGCTCATGGCACGACGGCTGCGACAGGTCAACCGACGGCTGCGGTTGCGAGAGTCAGACAGCGTATCTCGTGTTGCGGATATTTTGCTGTTTTTGGCAGATGGGCAAGGCAAGCAGGGCGATCAAGGGATCGAGATTCCCAATTTGCCTCATCGTGAACTGAGCAGCCTCAGTGGATTGGCACGAGAAACGGTGACTCGCGTTCTTAGCAAGCTGGAGAAGAAGGGATTAATTTATCGCGATCGCGATACGCTGTCGATCCCTGATATCACTGCCCTGGAGCGAATCTTGATCTAGACATCACTGCCTGGGGCACATCCTGCTCTGAGCGAATGTTTGGAGAAGCAGTGGACTCAGCAACGCTGCACCCAACGCGAAACATCTGCTTTTGGCGTAAAGTCATAAGGGAACGATTACCCCTTTGGGGAACAGTGAAGCGATCGCCTCTGCGACAGCATGACCCGCAAACTCGACGACTTTATCTTCTGGCTTCAGCGCGATAAACGCCCGATCGACCGTTTTTGGACTATCGGATTTTTGATTGCTGCCCTGCTTTTATTTACCTGGGATTTGGGCGGATTGCCGCTGCGGGACTGGGACGAAGGGCTAGTCGCTCAGGTAGCAAGAGAAATTGCACAGGCTCCTTCTAGTGACCTGACCTGGCTGCATCCAACGATGTGGGGCGAACCCTATCTCAATAAACCGCCCCTGGTTCACTGGCTGATTGCCCTTAGCTATTCGCTCGCCGGGGTGAATGAGTGGACAGCTCGGCTACCAGGCGCACTCCTAACTGCAATGTCGGTGCCGCTGTTTTACAGGCTGTGCCGTGAAGTGTTTCACCGCCGATCGCCTGCGGTATGCGCCACGCTGGTTTACCTGACTTCCCTCCCGGTCGTGCGGCTAGGTCGCTTAGCGATGCTGGACGGTGCAATTCTCTGCTTCCTGATCGTGATGATGCTCTGTCTGCTGCGATCGCGACGTAACTACAGCTATACGCTGGGCGTAGGGATTGGGCTGGGACTAATTTGCCTCACTAAAGGCATTATGATCGGGTTGCTGCTGGGGGCGATCGGTGTGGGATTTTTGGCTTGGGATACCCCACGGCTGCTGCGATCGGGCTATTTGTGGTATGGCGTTTTGCTGGGAATGATTCCCGCCTTGCTGTGGTATGGGCTGCAATGGGTGCATTACGGGCAGTTGTTTCTCAGCAATAATCTGGGCGATCAGTCGCTTCAGCGCATCTGGACAGACGTAGAGCAAAATCGCGGTGCGCCCTGGTATTACCTACTGGAAATGCTCAAATACGGCGTTCCCTGGATTCTATTTCTGCCGCTGGGCTATCGAACTGCCTGGGATCAGCGAAATCTGGGTTGGGCAAAGCTGGCGATCGTTTGGGGCGGGGTTTACTTTGCAGCGATTTCCCTGATGGTGACCAAGCTACCCTGGTACATTTTGCCGCTTTATCCGGCGTTAGCTCTGGCGATCGGCGCAACTCTCTCAGAACGGTGGGAACAGGGCAGACATCCGGGCGTGTTGCAGTCCGAGCCGATTGCCTATTCGCGTCAATGGATGATTCTATTTGTTTTGCTGGGGTTGGTTGCTGGGGCAGGTGCGGTTTGGTTTGGGATGCTGCAATCTCCCTCAGACCTGGATTTGCTGCTGGTGTTTGCGGCAGTCGGGATGACGATGCTGTCGGTGGCGGTGCTAATGGCACGGGGAGAGGCACAATTTTTAGCTGTTTTAGGCTGGGGAACCTACGTTGCGCTGCTGCTGTTTATGGGTTCCCATCACTGGAACTGGGAGCTGGCAAATTCCTTTCCGGTGAAGCCCGTTGCCGCCATGATTCAGCAGTTTACCCCCGCGAACCAAAAACTCTATACGTCCTACGATTACAATCGACCCTCGCTCAATTTCTATAGCGATCGACAAATCATCCCAGTAGACACTCCCCGACTGAAGCGCATCTGGCGCAGAGAAAGGCAGCCCTATTTATTGTTAGATGAAGCGACCCGACAGGAATTGAAACTGCGATCGGAAAAAGTGCTGGGCACTGCGGAAGGCTGGCAGCTTGTGACGAAATCTGCTTCTTAGCAGTTTGTCAGTCCAATTTTTGGGCTGCTATTTCCTGCCCCCCCTGGTGCAGAACGAGGTGTGTCACCCTTCCCTGCTCATCTCGAACAAACGTAATGAGAGCATCGAATTCTCTTGGGAAAAACTGAATTTCTGTTTCCGCAAATAGCTCGAACTTTTGCTGTCCCGTTGCCTGAGCATAAAACTGATCCTGCTCGTTCGTGATGGTCAGAAGAAAGCCCGGCTCGATCTGATATTGCCCGACGTAAGCATTGAATAATGCAGGATCAAGCGAGATTGCCTGACGCTGCTGGGGTGGGCTAGATTTCGTCAGGGGAATTCTCTGATTCAGCAAATGCAGTCCAATGTCGTTCACATCATTCTCTGAATTAGAGAGCACCACAACGCCCAGACCTTTCGGCTTCACAAAACCAAGAAAGCTGCGAAATCCGCCTGTTCCGCCGTCATGAAAGATAATTTCAGTGCCGTTGTCATTCAGGACGTGCCAGCCGATCGCGATTGCGATTCCTGAAATACCAGTTTGCGCTTGCACCTCGTGGGTTTTTTGTAGGATTGGGGTGAGCGGGGATGGCGTAATTTGCAGGTTGACTGCCAGAAACTTGAGGAGATCGTTAGCGGTTGATCGTAGTGCCCCTGCGCCTGCCAGGGTTGGCATGTTCCAGTAGGAAACGGGTTCACCCAAGGCATTATGTCCGGTTGTAAAGCGTGTCTGCTGCTCTGGGGAGATGTGAATACAGGTATCGTTCATCTGCAAAGGCTGGGCAATCTGGGTTTTGACCAGGGTTTCGTAATCCATTCCTGCTTCAAGGCTGAGGATGTGTCCCAGTAAGCCTGTGCCGAGATTCGAGTATTCGTATTGGCTACCAATGTCTTGTGGTAGGTCATAGCTGGATAGGAAGGAATAGAGATTTTCGACAGTGTAATCTGCATAGGGATCACGGTTATCCTGTGGAGCAAGGTTATCGGGTAATCTCGGTAGCCCAGACGTATGCGTTGCCAGATTGAGCAGGGAAATCTCCCGACCGTTTCGCGTGGGTGTTTTCACCGACTTTGGTAAAAAAACGGAAATGGGATCGTCCAGTTTTAGATCCCCCCGCTCTGCCATGTTCATTAGTACCAGAGCCGTAAATGCTTTGCTAATCGAACCAATTTCAAACAGAGTATTTTCATCAACCGGACAAGATTGGGTTTGATCCAGGCTGCCCCATGAAATAATCCGCTTTCCGTTTTGGTCAATGACTCCGACGACAATACCAACCCCTCGTTTTTCCTGTTCGATTCGCTGCTGCAAAATAGCCGTGATCTCGGCATTAGATAGGACAGGTTGAGTCATGATTTCGGCTCCATCAGTAGGAGGAATCGATCGCACTTCTACCGCTTTGCAGCACTTATGTTTCGTTGGCTCAACAAATTGATCTTTTGGTTCAATTCGCGAGTGCGGCGCGACAACAAACGAATAATATTAATCGCGATATCGGGCGTTTCCTCGATCGCATCATAAAGCTGCTGCTGATTCAGCATGAGGCAGTCGCAGGGTTCCAGCGTGGTAACCGAAGCCGATCGGGGTTCTGCGTCGAACACTGACATTTCCCCAAAACAGGTTCCCTGCTCCAGTCGCGCCAGTTCGCGATCGCCGATATGCACCCGCACCCGACCCGACACCAGCACATAAAGCGATCGCCCTTCTTCGCCCTGCCGGAAGATAGACTGCTTTGCCGGAAAAGAAAGCTCCTCCATTGAAGCCGCCAGCCGCATCAGGAAGTCATCGCGCAACTCCTGGAAGATAGGGACTTTTCGAACAAACAGTAGGCGATCGACGCTTGTGAGCATAGGTTCAGCACCAAAAATACGGGCGGCAAACAGCTAGTTTTCGGGGGTGAGTCCACGGGTGAGGATGTCTTGAATTTGGGATCTGACCAGGCGATCGGGGTCGTCTTTAAGATGAGGCAGCAGGTTGTGCAGCGTTTTGGGCGAAACGGTTTGCAGGTATGCTAGCACTGCTTCACGCACATAGCCGGTAGGGTCTCGCAAGCAAGAGAGGGTTTGCTCGGCGGTGAGGCTCCATCGCTGCTGACGCGCGAGATGGAAACAGCAGGCAAGCGTCCAGTCCGACAAGAAATGGCGCAGTTCGACCAGATGGCGCAATCGTTGACTGGGAGACATCGGCTGATGGGGCAGAAACTCGCTAAGGGATTTGAGCTTTTCCGGGTCGGACTGGCGATCGAGCACCTGAAGCAGGGCGCGTTTGCTGGGCAAGTCCAGCGTATTATCGAGAATTTCTAGCCCTCTAGCAACGCTGTCTCGCGTATCAAAGTCAATGCTGGAAGCGGCTGCCTGAATCGTGCTGCCATCGTAGAGAAACCGCATCAGCAGAAATAGGCGATCGAAGGTGTCTTGCTCAGCATCGCGCAACGATCGGCGCAGCAGAGTCGCAGCTTCTCCCGAAACTCGATCGGCGTTGAGATCAAGCAGGCTGGCATAAAGATGGGCTAAAAACAGGAGTTCCTGATCGATAAAAGTCCCAATGCCGCTGCGTCCCAGTCGATCGGCGACTGCTTCGATACCCCTTTCCTGCGGCAGTTTCAGCAAAATTTTGAGAATCGTTTGCCGCGTTGCCCCCCATGCAGTCATGAGTCGCGATACGAGAATATCCAGTGCTTCAGATGTGCCGATTTGACCGATCGCGTTCCAGGCATGGCTTCGCACAATCTCGGGCTTATAGCTGTTTTCAGCGACGTTAATGAGCAGCGGCAGTGCCTCACCTTCCAAGCGCACCAGTGCCCGCATCGATGCCTCGCGGGTGGATTTGTAGTGCAGTCCGCGCAGCAGAACGGGATAGTATTCCTCTAAATGGGTAGCGGCGATCGCCTCGATCATGGCACACCGCACCCGCAGCGATCGATCTTGCAGCAGTGAGCGAATATGGAGCCGCAGCGATTGCAGATAAACTGCATCTCCCAACGCCCAACAGCCCATCACCCGTTCTCGTTCTTTTGAGTGAGTCAGCATTTTTCGCAGCACATCGGTGGCTTCTGCTTTCTGACGGGGATTGCCGCGCCGCAGCATGAGAGCCGCCGCCGTACCTCGCACTTCAGGATCGATCGAGGGTTTGAAATAATCGCGGAGCTGATTCAGGTCCGGATCGGGTTCCGTTAGCCAGAGATAGCGCAGGGCAACCGCCAGCACATCCGGCGGCAAAGGAGAACTGGTTAGTTTGCGAACGGCTTTCAGGCTGGCAGGATTGGGAGCTTTAAGCATTGCTTCCAGACTTTCTCGCTGAAGCGCGGGCGAAAACTGGGGCAACAGCGGCGTCAGGACTTCACTGACATTTTTCGGATCAATCTGGGTGAGAAACTGAATGCACGATCGCCTCTCTGCATCTGAGCTAGGACGGTTTAAAGCCTCCACAATGCTGCGCTTAAACGCTTGAAGATCGAGTTCTGAAAGGCTGATCTGTCGCCGCTCGGTACTTAGTACCAGCACATCCACATACTTCGATCGCAGCAGCACCACCACAACTAGCCAGCAGAGCGCGAACGCTGCTGTATAAAACAGGAACACTTGCCCCTGAACTGCTTCTACCGCTGTCCCGTTGCCAATGCGCTCCAGCAGCCAGACATTCAGCAGTAGCCCTGCTCCGGTGAGCCCGATCGCCACAGGTTCGGCAATGCCCCGCACAAACGACTGCGTCCGATTGCGGATTGATTCAGGAAGCGGCTGAAACAGCACCGGACTGACGCTTGCCACCAGCGTGTAGCGCAGCAGCTCATCCACAAACTTGAGCATCACGATTCCTACAAACAGCGAAAACCCACCTACAAATGTGATGGAACTGAGCAGGACGATTGCCAGCGGCGGCAAAATCGAAACCACAAAAACACCCATCCGCTCGACCACCCGACCCGACACAAACCACTGCGTCACCAGCTCAAAAATGCCGAGGATCGCGCTAAACAGGGCAAGAAAGTCGGCAATCTCCTCTACCTGAACCGACAAACTTTGCTCAATTTGCCGCAAATACTGAAAATCGAGCAGCACAAATAGCACTTGAATCAGCGCAAAAACCCCAATCACTAACCAGACATACTGCTGCACTGAACCGCGGGCGCGACGGGCAGGGTCATTGGACAGTCTTTCCTGCGATCGTCTCCGGGGCGAATCGGGAAAAAACTGGGCATAAGCCTGCGTCAGATAAAATAAAATGCCCGAACTCACCAGCAGCAACAGACAAGCCAGCAAAATCACGTTTTCCAAACCCACCCAGCCGCGCAAAATCGGCAGCGACAGACCGCTAATTACATCGGCGACTAAAATTCCGCTGCTAATTAAGGGATAGGTGCGTTTGATTTCCCGAATCGTGAAAAGCTGATTTGCCGTGATCGAAGTAATCAGCTCGCTAATCACATAGATTGCTTCCAGCCATAGCCGCATTAAAAAAACTGTGTACGCGCCTAGCCAAGCCGGATTGAGTTCGAGCTGAAACAGCAAAAACGGCAAGCCCATCAGTAGCGAAGTCAGAACGATCGCCTGTCGCAGCGGCAGCACTTTTTGCAGCCAATCATAAAAGAAGCCAAACAGCGTCCCGATTCCCGCACTGGCAATGTAAATCCAGGGCAGCGAATCCGCGCCATACTCGCCCAAAAACAGAGCCGCAACGCTGACCTCTAGCCACAGAATCCCCACCGAGGACAGGGTATAAAAGGCAAACATCAGGAACGTTCGACCGCTTTCCTCAGGACGTAAATTGAGCAGATTCAGCCATCTTCCCCTGCTTCCTTCAGAGGTAGAACTGTTACCCATTACCGCAACCAGCCTTTCACCGATTGATTTTGTGGCGAATTTTTGGGCATTGCTCAGTTTCCCGCTTTGAGATACACCCTGGTTTCGCTGAGTTTTTTTTGAGGCGTTGCCATCCTGTCTCATGCAGTGGGATCAGCCTTATTGCTGGTACTCTGCCTAATCTAAACACGCTTTTGTATCATTCGCGCATCCTGCCCCACTTCCCTCAGGAGAACTGCTTGCTTTCCCTACTGGGGCAGCACTTCGACAGGATAATGCTTCTAAGCATTCCCTCTAGAATGCCCTACTTCTCAACCCAGCGGTCAGCATTTGCCAATCCCACTTTTTCAGAGAATCGTACAAGCACGAGTTCTCTACCGCCTTCGGTTTATCTTGTAGCATATCCAGAAGAATCAGGAATTGCTGTGCAGAATTGCTTTGAATATGGATGTCTTTTCCGCAGACGGAAATGGGGTTGAAGTGGTCATGGGTCAGCAACTCGGCTAGCTTCCGAGCGGCAGGACATTGGCGCTCGAACCCGATGGCTCCGTTTAAGTTTTCTAATATTTCCTTGCTCATCCTCTAGACCTTGCTTAGAGGATGTTTAGGAAGTAGCAGCGAATAGCAGTATTAAGAAAGCTTCCTGAAGTTTAGGCTGGAGCATATCGACATCTCAACAGCCCTCTGGGAAGCAATGACTCTAGC
>JACJNZ010000062.1 GCA_014695325.1 Cyanobacteria bacterium FACHB-502
TTACGAACGTTTACCTGCCTCCTCAGAAACCTTCATCTACCTTGCGATGATTCGATTGATGTTACGCAAGCTAGCCTGAGTCTTTTGCAACCTCTTCCGTATTTCTAAACATCCTCTTACAGGCTATCTTGCAAAATCTCTGATCTTGCCTACGTTGTATGGCAATGCATGACTCTGCCCCCTTTCCCGGCTGACCAGTTCTTCTTCCGGAGCCATATTAAAAAAGCCCTGCCTCAGTGAGACAGAGCCTTCGATCGCTTTATTGAAAGCCTTATCGATCAAGCAAAACAAGGCAATATTAGCCGCGATGGTAGGGTTATCGCTTTGGTGAGAGCATCATCATCATGTTGCGTCCTTCGCGCTTGGGAGCCTGCTGCACTTCAGCTACGCTGTCCAAATCTTTTGCCATGCGCTTGAGCAGTTCTTCAGCCAGGTCGCTGTGCTGAATTTCTCGCCCGCGAAACATAATTGTTGCTTTAACCTTGTCGCCGGCTTTGAGGAACTTCTCCGCCTGGTTTACCCGCACCTGATAATCGTGATCCTCGATCTTGTAGCGCATCTTCACTTCTTTCACATCAGAAGTATGCTGCTTTTTGCGAGCTTCACGCGCTTTCTTTTCCTGCTCAAACTTAAACTTGCCATAGTCCATAATGCGGCAGACTGGCGGATCTGCTTTGTCGCTAACTAGTACAAGGTCAAGCTCTTTTTCTTCGGCAAGGCGCAGGGCATCGCGGGGGACCATAATTCCGAGCTGTCCACCATCGCTGTCAATCACACGGATCTTGGGGAATCGAATTCGTTCGTTGATTGTCGGTAAATCTCGACT
Organism: Cyanobacteria bacterium FACHB-502; assembly: GCA_014695325.1. Taxonomy (GTDB): domain Bacteria; phylum Cyanobacteriota; class Cyanobacteriia; order Elainellales; family Elainellaceae; genus Leptolyngbya_A. The sequence goes on from JACJNZ010000062.1 coordinate 827, forward strand.
GGGTTTGGTCAAAGCCATGTGTAGTTGATGTAAGTCCTCAGATTCAGTAGAGTTCGTTTCAGTTACAAAGGTTTAATCAGTTCCAGATCTATTTATTCCAGATCTATGCTCGAATCGAGCAGGTCTTTAAGATCTTTCTCAGCCATTGCAACTGCAATCTAGCGATCGATGATACCAACTATCCTTCCACGCAAACAGGGGAAGATAACAACCTATAGTAAATCCCCTAACTAAAAGTGGAACTATAGATTTGTGAACTATATTCTAGCCATCTCAATCACCCCTCTGTCTACTGTCGATCGAGTGATTTAACATTTAAGCCCTGGTTATCAAATGCGATCGAGCGCGCCCGGAACAGAGCATTAGTCCAGTTGGTCAAGCCGTTGATCAGGCAAGTCAATCCCACAAGTCAGCATGAAAAAACTGTTTCGCACCGGGCTAAACCAGGGAGCAACCCTGCTCGACTGGCTGCTGCAAAAGCCCTGTCCCTTATGCGATCGGCTTACCGCGTCTGCGCTTTGTCCGGACTGCTGGCATCAGGTCGATCGGTGCCAGGTGGGTTGTTCAGCGCATTTTTCCTTAGACTGTCAGCCAACCGGACAACTTCAAGAAATTTCGGTATTTACCTGGGGAAACTATGGCGGTGCGTTAAAACGGACGATCGCTGCCTTGAAATATCACAACCAGCCACAGTTGGCGCGTCCGCTCGGCGATCGACTCGCCCAAGCCTGGCTCAAGACTTTGCCGAACGTTGAGCCGCTTTCGATCGTTCCGATTCCGCTTCATGCCGAGAAACAGCGGCAGCGTGGGTTTAATCAGGCAGAACGGCTGGCAGAGGCATTTTGTGATCGAACCGGGCTGCCCTTGCAGCGAGAAGGCTTAATCCGAGTGCGATTGACCGAAGCCCAGTTTCGGCTGACTTCCACAGCCCGGGAACAAAACTTGAGCAACGCTTTTCGAGCAGGACGATTTTCGCGATCGGCTCCGTCCAGGGTTTTGCTCATTGATGACATTTACACCACGGGAGCTACGGCGAGAGCGGCGGTTCAAGCCCTGCAACAACAGCAGATCTCTGTATGGGGAATTGCAGTCGTTGCCAGATCGCAAATTTCAGCTCGGTCGCACGATCGGGCAGGTCGGCGGATACTCTGAAGAACCAAAAATCGGAGTGGGATCAAGTCCGGCGATCTGATGAAACTGTTCGGGCGTGATCGTGCTGACGATCGGCTGGCTTTCCCAGTCTTTGAGTTTCTGGTGCGCCTGAGTTAAAAACTCAATGCCTCTGACCAGGGGAACGGTAAGCCAGCGATCGATCAGGGTTTCGATCAGGGCGAGTTCAATCAAAGGTCGCGGATACTGTTCCAGCAGGTCGTTCAAATAGCTTTCAAACCCATTTGTTTCTGCTCCATCCAGGTGATAACTATTGACAATATGTCTAATGCGCTGCTTGCTAATCTGTTCCCAGAGTTCCATTGCTACTTAACGATTCAAATTGAAGATTCACACTGCTATTTCATACTGCTGATCCAAACTGCATTAAACGCACTTGGTTCAGGATTGTGGATACGCTTCGAGTCCGACTGATCTTTACCTTTTATACCTGATGTTCCGCAGGAATAGACGAACTGATGCGGATAAAAGCTACAGATCTTACGACTTTAAGCAACTTTGATGAATGGCTTGCTCGTTCTACAGAAGATGATCTGATTCAATTCGCGTAAAAAAAAGCGTAAGGAAATTGGGAATCAGCGTCGCGAACGCAGCGAAAAGCCACGATTATTTCTTGCAGGTGATTTATCTATACAAGGCTTCAACCTTACAATGCAAAGGAAGAACAATGCAAAGGAAAAACAAGGACAGGCTGCAACTTAACAAGCATCTTGAACAAGCCCTATGACCGGAGACGACCTACACCAACTGCTACTCACAAAATGGGGACGCTCCTTTGACGTGCAGCTCAGGCGCGTCCAGGGTAAAGTATTTTTTCAGGTAATGTGGAAATATCTGGAGCAAGCCTCTTTTCCCATGACAGAAGCCGAATATTTAGCGCATCTGGAGGAGATTGCAGGTTATCTCAATGCCTGGGGTGGGGTGGAGCAGGTTGAAAGCTACGTGGAACAAACTAAAGAACGCCCCCGCCTTGGTAAAGCCGTCAGTATCCCGATCGACTTAGGGGAGCGCGCCTCAGAATGGCTATTGGAGCAGTAGGGTAATCCTTATTAACGTCCCGACAGCTTCACCATTGCAATGCCGCCAAAGTAAAGCCCTAAAACAGCTCCCCCTAAGAGGCTTTGCGTCACGGGATCGGTCGAAGGCGTGAGCACAGCCCCCAGCACCGCCGCCGCCAACACCACATATCGCCAATTTGCGGTCATTTGCTTAGAGTTCACAATGCCAAGCAGCCCCAACAAAAGCTGAATCACCGGAATTTGAAACGCCAGTCCGGTACTAAACAGCAGCAGCAGCACAAATTCAAAATATCGATCGATCGACCAAAGCTGTTCAACTACGCCCTCACCATAGGTAATAAAGAAGTTGAGCGCAGCAGGGATCAGTAGATAGTAAGAAAAGGCTAAACCCGCAGCAAACAAAATGCTAGAGCCAAAGACGATCGGGGCAAGCAGACGGCGTTCTTTGCGAGTCAAGCCCGGCAGCACAAACTGCACAATCTGATACATGATCATGGGACTAGAAACCAGCAAGCCGCTATAGCCTGCCACTTTCAGCGACACAAAGAAATATTCGCCCGGTGCAAGCTGAAGGAATTTGACTCCCTTTGCCGGAACCTCAAGCAGTTCAACGATCGGATTGACGAAGAGAAAGCAACCCACAATCCCGATCACTGCCGCAATTAGCGCATAAAAGATTCGCTGGCGCAGTTCCTCCAGGTGGTCAAACAAAGACATCTCCACGTCATCGAGAAGATCGTCGTCTGGATCAAGATCAGCATCGCGGTCAGGGGCGATCGTGCCGATCGAAGACGGGGCAGTGGATTCATCTAGGGAATCTGAGGGAAATGCTGTCGCCGTTTCGAGTTCTGAGGGAGGAGTCATGGGCAAATCCGTTGAACCATCAAGCGAGATGCGGACAGGGGTTTCAGATAATACTAGCCTATCGCCGCTCTAGATAGATTTGCAGATTCACCCTGACCCCCTCCTAGAATTTTCTTGATCGGCTGCATCAGGAGTGGGCCTGCTCTAGCCGCAGTTCTTCAATGAGCTGCTGAAGCTGCTGCTGATTTGCTTTGTACACTTCGCCACAAAAATGGCAGGTGGCTTCTGCCCCTTCGTCTTTGACAATCATGTCTTGCAGTTCGGTTTCGCCCAAAATCTTGAGTGCGCCCAAAACACGATCGAATGAGCAGCCGCAGTGGAAATGAAGCATCTGGGTTTCCGGGAAGATTTGCAGCCCTTCATCGCCCAGCAGGTCTTCAAAGATTTGGGGCAGCGATTTGCCCGCCTGAAGTAGGGGAGTAAAGCCAGCCAGCGCACCCAGCCGTGATTCTAGCTTTTCCACCAGAGCCTCATCGTTTGCTGCCTTGGGAAGCACCTGAATCAGAATGCCGCCTGATGCTGTCACGCCTTCCGCCCCGACAAACACGCCTACAATTAGCGCAGAGGGAGTTTGCTCCGATCGCACTAGATAATGCGTAACGTCATCGCCAATCTCGCCAGAAACAAGCTGCACCGTACTGGAATAGGGATAGCCATAGCCAATATCGCGCACCACATACAGGTAGCCATCGCTGCCCACTGCACCGCCCACATCTAACTTGCCTCTCGCATTCGGTGGCAATTCAATATCAGGGTTATCTACATAGCCGCGCACTGTCCCATTTCTGCCTGCATCAACCATGACCCCGCTCAACGGACCATTGCCCTTGACGCGGATATTCACCCTTGCTTCTTCCTGCTTCATGCTCGATGCCAGCATCAGCGCCGATGACATCGTTCTCCCCAGGGCTGCGGTCGCCACATAGGACAACCCGTGCCGCTGACGGGCTTCTTCTGTCAGACGAGTCGTAATCACCCCGACCACCCGAATTCCACCGTCGGCAGCTGTTGCTCGAATTAGTTGATCTGCCATGAAAACCCTATACACTTCTTAACGGTTTCTTTCTATATTTTAAGGGGCTGGATCGATCATCGCTGCCGCAAACGCTGCGGATCTCCCCCTTCCGCACTACGGAAAGCACCTCCTCCCGGCCTCAAAGCCTAGCCGACCTCCCCTCATCCCCTTTCCCCCTCCACCCCTCTCCTTATCTCCCCACCGATTGCAGTTTGGTTTAAAGTGCAAAAAAGGAACCTCGATCGCCAACAAACAGGAAATCAAAATGGCTGGGACGCTGAAAGAATTTTTAGAAGCCTGTGAATCGCTGGGACTACTGCGAATGATCGTGACCAGTCGAGCAGCAGTGCTAGAAGTGCGGGGGACGATCGAAAAATTGTTTTACGCCGAGTTGCCCAAAGGCAAATACGCCAATATGCACCAGGATTTATTTGAGTTTCACCTGAACATGGATTTGATTACCCAGGTGAAGTTTGAAACTGGGGAAGCCAAGCGCGGTAACTTTACGACCTATGCCATTCGCTTTGTCGATGAGCAGGGCGACAACATGCTGAGTCTCTTTTTGCAGTGGGGCAAGCCCGGAGAATACGCACCCGGACAAGTCGAAGCCTGGGAAGCGTTGCGAAATCAGTACGGGGATGTATGGCAACCGGAGCCAGTAGGAAGTTTGTAAATGCTAAAGCAGTGGAGAGGACGACTGATTTGGCTGGGTCTGCTGGTGCTATTGTGGCTGCTTTGTAGCGGTACGGTTTTGGCAGACCCGTTGGGCGATCGCTTAACTCAGTTTCCCAATTGGCAGGGTAAACCGATCGCAGAACCTGCGCAGGGCGATTTAGCTTATCCCGATTGGTTTGCAGGCGAATGGACTGTAACGACAACGCTGGTTGATCTGGTAGCTCCGTTGGCTCCTGATTTGGTTACGCCTGGTTTTGAGAGTAATCGTCAGTTTCTCAATCAGCCTGTCACGTTTCCGGTGCGCTTTGTTTCGGCTCAGCCCCGAGGTTGGTCTGCCTTTTTACCCATCGTTTCTCGAAGTCCTGAAATTGTCTCCGATCGTGCCTTTAACGGGCTCAGCCTTGCCAGAGCCTATCTGGGCGATCGATCGGTGCTGTCCGTGAAGGTTGATCCACAAAACCCCAATCGCCAGATCACCTTACTGCGAGGCGATGCAAAGCACTTCCCTCTTCAGGGTAATCGTCAGCTCGTTTCCACCGTGACCAGACGATCGATCGAGCAGCCTGCTCCCGATCGCTTTGTCACCACAGAACTGTTTCAGCAGGAGTTTCGCGGCATGCCCCAGCCTTACTTTAATGAAGTAGAAAATACGACTGCCTACACTCGCCAATCCACAGCCTTGTCTGATGAGCCGCTGATCACCGCCGATCAGGTTACTGCGGTCTATCTGTCGCCGCAAGACCCCAACTATTTCAAGACACTGCCCTCTGCTAATCCGCTTGGAACCTCGCGCCCGGTTGCACTGTATCGCTACCGCATGGAGTTTCGCCAACCTCAGGACCCTGCTGCCCAAACTCCGTTTTCCTCGTGAGCCTGCGCTGCTTCGCGAGTTGCTGCCTCAGCCCCAAATGTGACTTTCTGATAGGGCAAGGGTTTCCCGCCTCGCGTCACCTGATGAATCCACCAGTGAGTATCTGTCCGTACCTCCTGAAAGCCTGCCCTGTGCATCCAGTCATCAACACTGCCCCGAGCAAAAGCTTGAATATAAGGCTCTTCAAAGATTTGCATTAGCCATTCAGTTTGGCGCAGCGTTTCCTGATTACCGTCCAAGATCAGCACCTCACCGCCTGGTTTCAGCAGACGGAAGCATTCTTGCAAAATGGCACAAGAGACGATTGGTGGCGTTTCGTGAAACAGCAGCGATGCAGTCACTAGATCAAAGCTGGCGTCAGGAAATCCGGTGTGTTCGGCGTTGCCCTGCTGATAGGTAATCTTCAGTCCGGCTTGCTGGGTGCGATCGTCTGCCACGACGAGCATATAGGGTGACAAATCCAGTCCAATCACGTCGGCTTGCGGAAATGCTTGTTTGAGCAGCAGTGTAGTGGAGCCAGTGCCACAGCCCAAATCCAGAATCCGGTGGGGACGACAGCACACGCGATCGATTAAACCCTGACGCACCCATTCCTCATTCGGCGGCAAAACGTAATGCGTAATCGGGTCGTAGGTCACGGCTGCCCCAACCGTTAGATAACCACCTTTAATCCCGTGGAAATTCTGCGACTGGTAATAGTCGGGATACGCTACAGCGGGCTGGCGAAACCGATCGCACTCCTGCTCCCAGTTTTTACTTTGCTGATAGCGCAGCAGTGCCTCGCGATCGATCAGAAAGTTACGAAAAATCGGCGCGAGAAATCGCTCAAAAATTGTGTCTTGTTGCGTCATTCAAGCCTCCTGAGGTAGTGAAATTTGCAACCTGAATGGCGTAAGGCGTCCTGATGTAGTGCGTACTACGTGCTAGGATGCGCCCTAAAATGCGTACTCAATCAATGCATACTTAATTAATGGAGGAGCAATGGAGGAATCTCTGAGCCCAGTGGCGCACTGCTGATCAGGCATACAGTGAGGCGACATATTCTCCATAGCCGTTATATTTTAGCGTTGGCTTCTCAGTCCAGCTAAATTCTGCCTCTGCACCGACAAACCGTTCCTGCGACTGCGACCAGCGCGGATGAGGCACAGCCGGGTCAACGTTGGATTCAAACTTGTACTCACTCGGACTCAGTGTGTTCCAGAAGGTAGCAGGCTGACGGTCTACAAACTCAATTTTGACGATCGACTTCGCGCCCTTAAAGCCATACTTCCAGGGAAGCACTGCCCGCAGGGGTGCGCCGTGCTGTTTCGGCAGCGTATGCCCGTAAACCCCGACTGCAAAAAACGCTAGCTCGTTTGCCATCTCGTCGAGCCGCATTCCTTCAGTATAAGGAAAGGGAAGAAACTGATTTGGCGGAAAGAGGGGACCGTAAGTGACCTTCGGGTTGTAGTAGGAAGTAAAGCGCACAAACTTTGCCGCAGCGGTGGGTTCTACGGCTTGAATCAGCAGATTCATCGGAAAGCCTACCCAGGGAATTACCATGGACCAGGCTTCCACACAGCGAAAGCGATAAATGCGCTCCTCTAAAGGAAACCTGCGGGTCAGGTCGTCCAAATCAAATGTCTGGGGCTTGCTGACCAATCCAGTGACTTCAACCTTCCAGTCATCGATCGGCAACGCTCGTGCATTTTGCCAGACTGCAGTTTTCGTGCTACCAAACTCATAAAAATTGTTGTACGTTGCGGCAACTAGTTCATTGGTCAGTGGACGATCGACCTGAGCAAAAGCTGGATTCAGCGTTACAGCAAGCGACTGGGTTCCGGCAATGGCAGCCTGGTCGAGCACTTTTTGTTTCTGACAGCCAATCAAGGGCAGCGCAGCCCCCGCAATTCCCGCACCTGCCAGCCCTTTCAAAAAACGCCGTCGATTAAAGAAAGCAGATTCGGGAGTGACGGTGCGCTCCGGCAACTGCCAGCTAGGAGGAATCCGAATCAAAGCCATAGCAACGTGCCGATTAGAAAGACTTTACATTCCTCAATATAGACTGATTTTTCAACAGATTTCCTGCCTTCCTCTATAAAAACGTTTGGAAAGGATCCCTCAAGCTGGGTCAAAGCCTATCTATCGTAAAGCAGGTTTAGACGGTATATCTTGAGATAGTTTTCCGCAAAAAAATATTCAGTAATATTGATAGCAAAGCAGTGGAAGAAAATATAAAAAAGAACAAAGAGCAACACAAAAGGAAGGAGCACCAAAGGAAGTGCAGCAAAAAAGCGAGATCGATATAGACCCCGCTTGCTTGCCTGGATAGCTTTCTCCAGAAATAGAGTAATGCTAGATTACCTTGCTTGCACCATCTTGTGGTTCAATAGTGTTCAATCCCAACCTGATTTAAGGAATTACAGTTCACCTGATTCAGATTTACGATCACCCAGCCTATACAGGCAATTACCAAACAACCGCCTCGATTGAGCTGAACAGGAGCGATTATCTTGCTTCAAGCTGTAGAGATTGAATTCTTAAGCCAGGTGATTGAGATTGCCAGCAAACCCAAAGATAGGCTCTCACTTGGACTATGCTAGTGAGTCCCAGCACCAACCGGAATGTTTTCACCGTCCTCTTCCAGAACCCGAAGGCTTGGAAACAGGAAGTGGTTTTCCTCCACATATTGGGCACCGAAAAGACCTTTCTCTGCCCAGAAGTAGCGATCGGTGGTATGCTCATTACGCTTAACCAGAAGCAGGGCAGGAGGCAGAATACCCTCAGCCTGAATAAACTTCCGAGCCGCAGTAACGGGCTTTTCTTCGCCGCTTTCAATGCTGTACTGAGGCACTAACTCAAGGATTCTCCGTCCTTCCAGGCGACGGCGACTTTTACGCTTACGTCTTCTTGCCAACCTCTCTACCTCCTCTCTTCTCGACGCAGTAGGATTTTGTGTAGTCAGGGTTTAATGTAACTAGGTTAATGTAACCAGGATTACAAAATACTAAGACCCTGCAAAGTATATCCGCTTAAGTTTGAAATTTCAACTTTTTTAAGCGATTGATACAGAATCTAAAGAGAATCTATACCTCACATATGCTCTCATAATCACCCAGGGATTTCAAGGGAGCCGTTACCGTCCGCAAGATTTCTGAATAAAATAGTTGAAAAGCTGATGTTTCCAGGCTTTAGGCTTTATTGTGGATAGCTACAGGATAAATTTCCCGGAAACCCGGCTTGGTTGAGGAACTGCGTCATTTTGATCAGTTTTTAATCTTTATTAGACAATTTCTTTGTTTCGGTCAGATTCATCTTGATGTAGTGACTCTCGCTTCTCTAAAGTTTTGTAAACAATCGTTTTGTAGAAGTTTTGTGAACAGCCGTTTTGTGAATAATTGTCGAGACATTCATGCTGTCGCCTGCTAGCCCCGAATTTATTGCCCTCTGTCGATCGCAAATTCAACTGCTGACCGAGGGGTTGGGGGCAGTGCTGAGTATTGTTTACTTAACTGAAGAACTTACTGAACTTGCAGATGCGCCGCTTGTTCCGATTGCTGCTTACCCGGAAGGCGTCATGCAGTGGAGTAATGAGCAAACCCTCAGCCTGATGCGAGGAAACCGAGTTAATTTGGAACAGCCGAAACTTGCGTCTGAAATTTCCTCAACTCGTGCCCCGGTCACAATCGATGAAACTGCTCTGCCGCCGCTTCAAATTGCGGAACGCGCCCTGCTCCGCCAGCAGCAGTCTGTTTTGCCGCTGATGCACGAAAATGTGGTGATGGGGCTACTGATTACGGCTCGGCTCGATCGCCCCTGGACCGAAAATGAACAGGAGCAAATTGAACAAATTGCCCATACCCTGGCGATCGGCTGTCTGCTCGACCAGCGGGCACAGTGGGCAGCGCAGGATATGCGGCAGCTCCGTCAATTGCATCATCAGCGGCAGGATGTATTTGATACTCTGCTGCATCAGTTTCGCAATCCGCTCACGGCCCTTCGCACGTTTGGTAAGCTGCTGCTAAAGCGACTCCGCCCCGAAGACAGCAATTACTCCGTTGCAGAAGGCATTATCCGTGAAAGCGAACGTCTGCAAGACTTGCTGCAACAGTTTGAAGTCGCTCTGGACTGGGAGCAGCCCAGTTCACCACCAGCAAAAATTGCGCCTGGGGTAACTCCATCCCCAAATGCCTCAGACTCCTCTCCCCCTGCTCTGACCAGCAGCAAGTCGCCGCTTTTGCTTCCAGGAACCAACTGGGTCACGGGAGCTTTGCTTCAGGTCACACCCCACGCGCTGACCGAAGTGCTGTCACCGCTACTGAGTTCTGCCGATGCGATCGCTCAAGATCGACAGTTAATGCTGCATTCCTCGATCGCTACGCCGCTGCCGCCCGCTTTGGTAGACCCGAAGGCACTGCGCGAAGTGCTGACTAATCTGATCGACAACGCCCTAAAATACACGCCAGTAGGCGGAGCTGTTTATGTGGGAGTGCTTGCCTACGCGAATCATCAGCAGGCAATCGTGATTGCTGATACGGGACCGGGTATTCCGCCGGAAGATCAGGCGCATCTGTTTGAACGGCACTATCGCGGCGTCCAGGCAAAAACCGACATTCCCGGAACCGGGCTGGGACTCGCGATCGCCCGTGACCTGGTGCGGCAAATGCAGGGCGATATCGAAGTGTTTAGTCCAATGAAGCAGTGCGATTTTATTCCAGCCGCCATGCTTGCCCAGACCGATGCTGCTCATTTGGGAACGGCGATCGTGGTGCGTCTACGGCAGGCGGAGCAAAACTGAGTTACTTCATAATGGCTTTCACTCGATCGGCAATCCGAATCGCCAGCGCAATAATTGTCAGCGTTGGATTTGCATAACCGCTGGTTGGAAAGACTGAACTGCTGGAATGTGCAGATTAAAAACCCCGTGAACGCGACAGGTAGCATCGACTATGCCCTGCTTTGGACCGTCGTGCATCCACGTTGTGCCCATATGGTGGTGGACGCTGGGTAAAAACATTTGGGGTGTGCCGTGATCGAGTTCAAGCCGCAGTTTGCCGTGCCCCGCTAAGCTGAACCCTGATCTAGAGCAGGAGCTAAATCAGGTTGAATCGCTGAAGTTGGGACTCGATCGCTCCCGGTAAAAATTTATGCAGCTCTGTTTTATTGCGATACACCAGACGGTTGCCGCTGGGTAAATCGAAAGGAAACTGTCCAGTGATGTCGGGGCGTTCCATCTGGGTCAGGAGGATTTGCTCGGTGCGTTTGCATTGCAGTGCGTAGCCCATCTCCACGCAGACTTTGGGACTGGGGACAGGTTGGGGCGGCGTGCTGTCGAGCTGAAAAATGGGGGTGCCGTCTGCGATAAAAATCAGGCTCTTCCGAATTTTTCGCATCAGGGTACTGTTTAAGCGAGCAGGCCCATCCGTCAAACGATGAGACTCCTCTAACATGAGAGGAAAGCGCGATCGACGGTTGGTTTTTTCAAGAATGCTGTTAAGCTCATCGCGGAGCAACTCGCCCGACTCGGCAAATTCGGTTTGATAGCAAAGAAAGACGATCGGCTCTAGAGAAGCCATGACATCTTGCTTTGTAAAGTAGATTTCATGGCTAATCAAGTCAATATTAGAAATAGCGTATCCACCACTGCCTTCAATATAAAACTCAACGGTTTCGCCATCTAAATACCGCTGAAACCACTCGGCTTGTTTGACTTCTTCGCTGTCTTCTAAAAAATCAGCTCGCAGTGCAGACTTTAACAAACTATTTTTGCTTAGGCGCAGATCGTGAGGACGTTTTTCCAGCTCTCGCGCTGGCTCATACTTTTGCAGATACCAAGCCTTGACAGCAATAATTGCCATGTGTTTTCCCTGTGTCTCTCGTTAAACCCCTGAAGGCAGAGCTTGTCTTTAAGCGTGCCTTTAAAGTGGTAACAGCACCCGCGCTATAGAATTGCTGAGTGATTTCCCCCCTTCATATAATTCTATCCAGAGTTGTCCTGATCGAACCATGAATGCCAACACTTAAACGGTGCAGACTCAATGGAAGCCAGAGACATTACTCTCTGATATTTACTAGAGGAAATATCAACAAACTGCCGGATGCTGTTACGGTTAAACGAGACAGATTCAATAGATACAGAGTTTTTACCTCTTTGTATTTGACTTGTCTAGCTGATTGGATCTGCCAGGGAAGCTTGGCTGCTTCGATTTCTAATATAGTCTCTTTTTCAGGCGGCTTCCTGCTCTGATATTAAAGTTTACTTTTAATAGAAAACAGCCGCATTGTTTGTAAACGCGATCGGGCAGGTTAGGGAAACCTCTCGCTTGCCGATGTCAGCTTATTGAGTGAATTATGGGCTCTAGCAAAACAGTTTCCGCCTGTCGTTCAACACAAACACACAGCAGTCACCGATCGATCTAACGCTAGGGTTTACCGTTTCAAAAGACTTCCTTAAGACGCTGGTTACAGGAGAAGAAATGCCAAACTGTGGGGTAGCAAACGAATTGACGAGAAGAATTGTAAGCTGCAATATTTATCACTGTTTCTTTACGATCGGCGTTAGCATTTACTTCCTGAATTAATACAGATTTGAAAAAGAACTGATAAAAATGACTTGGATTCACGCTAGGTTAACGTTAGAGGCAGTTTGAAGAGCCGCAAAGCTCCTGCATTTCCCCCCTAAATTCCGCATTCTTGGGGGCTTTGAGCCGGAAGAAAGCCAAAAGTCTCCTAGGGCTGAGGAACTTTGAATCAAACCCGAATCGGCAAGTCCCCCACTGGTGGAGGTTGGGAGGCGAATGCAGGACGGCTGCTCCGGCTGAAACAACCTCTTGTACCAACTGCAACGCAAACGATCGACTGAATTCTAACCGTGGCACGAGTTTTCCTGCATCAAATTAGCCGCCGCTTTCGTACGGCAACCGCGATCGAGCAAATTACCTTTGAAGTTCCCGACGGGCAGTTTTGGGTGCTGGTGGGTCCATCGGGCTGCGGCAAGTCAACCATTCTTCGGACAATCGCCGGATTAGAGGCTGTCACCGAGGGCAGTTTGTATATTGGCGATCGACTGATGAATCAGGTTCCGGCTCGCGATCGTGATGTGGCAATGGTGTTTCAAAACTATGCACTGTATCCACACATGACCGTGGCGGACAATTTAGCGTTTGGCTTAAAAATGCGGGGCAGTCCGTCGCATCAGATTCGTCTTCAAATTGAAACCGTAGCGCGATCGCTTCAGATAGAGCACTTGCTCGATCGCAAGCCAGGTCAGCTTTCGGGCGGACAGCAGCAGCGAGTGGCACTAGGACGGGCGATCGTGCGGCAGCCGCAGGTATTTTTGCTAGATGAGCCGCTTTCCAATCTAGATGCCCAACTCCGGGATGAAACCCGCGCCGAGCTAAAACAGCTTCATCAGCAGTTTGGCATTACCAGTCTCTACGTGACTCACGATCAGGTTGAAGCCATGACTCTTGCCGATCAGATTGTGGTGCTGAAGCAGGGCAAAATTCAGCAGATTGGTACGCCGCAGCAGGTTTATAGCCAGCCAGCGAATCAAATGGTCGCGACCTTCCTGGGGAATCCGCCAATGAATCTTTTGCTTGCCACTTATGCGGAGGGACGGCTTCATTTGGAGAATCAAATCCTTTCCTGTCCCGATCGCTGGCGATCTCTCTGGAAATCTGGACAGCAGATTAACCTGGGAATTCGTCCAGAGCATTTGTCTTTATGCTCAGCTGATGAGGCAAATTCTCTCTGGGTCGAGGTGCAGCTTGTGGAACCGTTGGGACGCGAAATTCTGGTGCGATCGATTTTGCCAGATGCTCAAACCACTGCCCCAACAGATGCCCCAGCCCCAATTCAGTTTCAGGTAATGCCCTCGGTGCAGATTCGACCGGGCGATCGGGTGTCACTCCAGCTGGATTTTGATCATCTCCTGGTCTTTGAGCCAGAGACGGGCAAGCGATATTGTTAGAGCAACATTGTTAGAGCAATATTGTTAGGACGATAGAGGCGTCATCATCGGACTTCTGGAGTTTGCTCTCTGACCGTTTTGCCTGCCGTTTTGCTTGGCGTTGGCACGGTTGGCATCCAGTAACTCGACGTTAAAGCGATAGCCAACATTACGAACCGTTTGGATCAGATTCGGTTGGCGGGGATCAATTTCAATTTTTTTCCGCAGTGCCAGGATATGGGTATCGACCGTGCGGTGATTGTCGATCTCGTCGGGCCAGGCTCTTCGCAGCAGCTCCGATCGCGACAGGGGCATTCCGTCTGCTTGAGCCAGAACGTAGAGCAGGCTAAACTCCTGGGGAGTCAGGTCGATTAATTCTCCCTTAAACTGAACTCGTCGCTGCACTAAATCGATCTTGAGGTCGCCATAATCTAGAGAGGCAGGAGCGGCAATCGTCCGACTGCGACGGGTTAAGGCTTCGACCCTGGCAAGAAACTCCTGCATTCCGAAGGGCTTTGTCAAATAATCATCTGCGCCCGCCCGTAGCCCTCTGACAATATCGGCTTCGCTAGTTCGCGCCGAAAGCATCATCACCAAGACCTGGTGCTCCTGATGCAGCCATCGACAAAACTCAACACCATCTCCTTCAGCCAGATCGGCATCAAGAATTACAAGCTGGGGCTGGCGGCTCAAAAACACCTCTCTTGCCTGCTGAAGGTCTGCCGACTGGTGCACACCAAAGCCGACCTGCTGCAAATGCCAACCTAGCAGTGATCGAAGATGAGGATTGCCTTCAACGATTTGGATATAAACCAATCCCACGGCAGCGTTTTCTCAAGAGGGGACTGAGAAGCTTCATAAATCCTTTAAAATCAGATCAGGGTTGAAGCAACTTTCCTCAAAGCTAACAAAGCCTTTGTCAGGGTTTTGTAACGGTGGTTACTTAGCCTCAACGAATCCGAGCGGTTGGACAATGAATCTTCTCAGGGGCTGATCTTTTGAAGTCCTTTTATAGCAGAACCGCGTATCAAACCAAATCGCAAAACATTCTGAGCGAATGGTTAACCGACAAAAATGAATATCGCAGACCGTAAAGCAGGATAACTTTATTTTTAGCCCAGTTTCAATCAGTTAGCGCAATTCAACACAGGAATAAAATCACCCAATTGAGGGAAGCAACTGGAAAAAACTTTAATAAAATAAAGGAAGTCGGTATAAATCTAAGGCTGTGGTTTTTTATCTGGTATATCAGTAGATAGGGCTTGAACTTAGTGTGCATTCGGCGTTGATTCTGAAGATCGCTTCTGTGCCTACCTCATGGCAAATTTGCGGTCGACCTCTAACCCAGTAGAGTACATCTTGCTCAATGTCGCAATTCGCACTAAACTAAGCGTCTAACCGAAATTTTACTGATCGTGTTTTTTGTCTTTATTATCGTAGGATTCTGGATCATCTTTAACTTATGCTTCAGGATACTCAAACGATCCGCTATTACCAGCGACTCACCGACGCCCTCGTCGAGCAGTGGAATCGCGGCTATCGGTTCGATGAACTTCGGCTCTTTGTTGATGGCTATTTAGCGGCACTTCGGCACGCAAACGCGATCGAACCCTTTATGATTCATCGCCTTGAAGAAGAAGTCACCCGTTACTTGTATGACCCTTCCAATTTTGAAATGCCCCAATCTGAACCCGATTACCGATAAGCAAAGCAAAACCCTCTGACCTTGAGACCGCTCAAACATCAGAGGGTTTTGTGTTAGGGCTTGTTCTGTTCAGGGACTCAATCAGGAGGCGAGAGCTACTTCAACCATTTGCTGAAGTTCGCCTTTCTGATATAGCTCGATGAGAATGTCTGACCCGCCGACAAACTCACCGTTAATGTAAACTTGCGGAATCGTGGGCCAGCTTGAATATTCCTTAATGCCCTGACGGATTTCGGAGTCTGCTAGCACATCACAGGTTTCAAAGGGAACGCCAAGCACGTTCAAAATTTGCACGACGTTATTGGAGAAACCGCACTGAGGCATCAGTTTGTTTCCCTTCATAAACACCATGATCTTGTTCGATCGAATCAAATCTTCAATGCGTTGCTGTGCTTCGGGTGTCATAGAGCAATTGGGGTTTGGTTCTTACGCTTTTATGCTACGAAAAATTGGCGTGAACAGGTCAGACCGTTAATCAATCTCACCAATTCACGTCAGCAGGCTCAGATCAGGCAGTTGCCTGGGATGCCCAATCTTGGGGCGTGAACGTCTTCATGCTCAGAGCGTGAATTGCCTCCGAGGACATGGCTTGGTTGAGCGCACGGTAAACGAGCTGATGCCGCTGCACTAAACTTTTGCCTTCAAATAGCGAAGAGACGACGACGACCTGATAGTGATCGCCACCGCCCGTCAGATCCTGAACCTGAACTTGGGCATCGGGTAATCCCCCTTTGATCATTACTTCAACCTGATCTGGGCTAACCATGAACGCTCCTGCAATCAAACGCGCAAACGAATCTAAACCACCCTATTTTACTGTTGATTTCTATTGCTGATTGCCCTGGTTCGGTTGGGGAGCCGCTGAGGTAGACTGACCGCCCGATCGCGGAAACGGCGAACTGACAAAGCCCAATTCATAAAGTTGCTGATAGGCTTGTTGCCCTAGCTCACGGGTAGGGTTCTGGCTGCGGACAATCTGAATCAGCAGGGGAACGGCTAGCTCTGGCTGGTTTTGTGCCCGGTGGACGAGCGCAAGCTGATAGGTTGCCTGGTCGCGCATTTGGGCAGATGCGATCGCCTGCTGCCGCTGGTCATCAGCAATTCGGGTATCAATTCCGGCAAAGCTTCCGGCGAGTTCCTGATGAAAGTTCGAGAGCTGATTAAAGAGCTGACGCGCATCTTGCAGCTTTTGGGTCGCGAGGGCATAGTTCTGAGCAGAGACCGCGCTGCTGGCCTCTTCCATCAAACGTCTGCCGCCGTTAAGACTAAGCAGCGTTCCGTCCTGTGCCAGGGGACGAAGATCCGATTCGCTGCTGGGTTCAGCATTGAGGTCTGAAGGACTGGCAGGCGTTTGTGCCTTTGCGGGAACTGCCTGAATCAGCGCGATCGCACTTGCCAGGGAAACCAGCGTAGCCAGAGAAACGGAGCGAAAGCTGTGAAACAATAGCATGAAATTGTTATAGGAGATGGTTCGGTAGCAAGCGAATACAGTCTTAGGGGATTTTACCATTGCCGTTCTCGCTCGATTCAATCTTCATGAAGGTCGCTAGAGTAAATGAATTGCCTTGAAGCAGTTTAAGCTATGGCTGACGAGTGTTTTATGGTGTGGGTTCCCCGATGACAGGCTCAACTCGATTACCCCATAGGGGAAACAGCGAAGCCTCGCCCCTGTGGATATTTCCTTTGCCCGATGGCTATTCGAGCGGCCTGGAAGGACAAATCCTGCTGCGGGGTGGGGCAAAAATTAGGCTAGAACAATGTCCCAATCGCTTTACGATTGGCTTAATTCGACCGATCGGCAACTTGGCGCAGTGGGTGAGAAACCAGGGCTGTGAACTCGATCGTGAACTGCCTGCGATCAAACAAATTGCTCTGCAAGTGGAGTCGGCTCAGCTCGAATTGGTCATGGCACAACTGCGGCGATCGTCCTTTCAGGGAACTGCAGAGCAATCGACTGAGGTTGCCTTTGTGAGTCACGTCTATTGCTTGCCCCAGCCCGAATCCGCACTATCTGAATCAAGAGATCCCGAATTAAAAGAGCCAAACCACTTCCAGGCACAACCCATCTTCTATTTGACCAATGAGTATTTAACCAATGAAATCTATTTAACCAATGAGATCGCTCTACAATTTCAGCCCCAGGTCACGATCGAGCAAATCGCAGCCATCACCCGTGCCGTAGGGCTGGAGATCGTAAAGCTGATTCCTGGAATTCCGAAGGCGTTTGTTTATCGGCTGACTCGTGGGGCGATCGTCAATCCGCTCAAGCTGGCAAACCGCCTGATCCACCACCCTGACGTGCTGTTGGCAGAACCGAACGTCGCCGTTGCCTCATTTCTGGGTGATGTGTCCCTTGGTGATGCGTCTCCTGATGATATGTCTGATGATTCATTCCTGCCCGCGTATCCGTTAGAAACCTCTGCCAATGCTCCTGTCAATGCCCCTGTCATCGCGCTGAACAATCGTTCAAACCTGACGTCACCAGGGACAAATGCGATAGCAGGAACTCGATCGATCGGGGTTGCGATAGTCGATCGGGTAGGGCAAAGCCATTCTTTCACAGGGGGAATCAATCTCAGTCATCCTGCATTTGCCGGAATGGGCAAAATCGTTGCGCCACTGAATTTATCCGCATCTCCCTCTTCGGAATTTTCTGTGGCATTCGAGCAAGCAGAAATGAGCAAAACCACAGAATTGTCCTGGGGAACGATTTGTGCTCAGGCTGCGATCGGAGAAGAAGTACCCTCTCTGGAACCGATGCTTTCCACGGGAAAGACTGGCATTGCGCCGGGCTGTAGCCTGATGCCGATCGCGATCGATCCCTTTATAGACGACAGCACGATCGAGCAAATTTTTGATTGGGGAATACGGCAGGGCGTAGCAGTGATTTGTGGGGCAATCCTGAATCGCGATCTACTCCTTCCTTCCCTCCGGCAGCGAGTGGCAGTATATCGGGCTGCAACCCAGGGGCGGAACGGTAAGGGCTGCGTAGTGCTCGTGCAGGCAGGTTCGACATGGGACGCTTTCCCCGATGTTTTACCCGTGGTGATGCAAGGCAGTTTCCCTAAAGGAGTTGACCCCGCTGAGGACGATCGACTTCAAGCGGTTGCAATGGGAATCGAGGCAGGGATCGCGGCACGAGTGCTGTCTGTAAACCCGGATCTTGCCGCCGAGGAAGTGCTGCAAATTGTGCAGACAATTCGTGTCCACCGTGAGAACTCTTTTGATACCAAAAGCAGCGATCTCCTTGGTAGAAATGTCCTTGCTAGAAATGTTGCTGCTGAAGTGAATTTAGCGGTTGATTTGGCGCGGCGTTATGTCTCTCGATCGGTATCCACACGCCAGATCGATACATCAGATCTACAGTCGCTTGTCTTTGAAAATCGATCGCCCCAAACAATTCCAGACGGAGACGATCGAGGAATGATTTGCTCGATTACCGTTCAGCAGGTCGGGATGATTCGCGATGTCGAAGTCAGTCTGACGATCGACCATCTGGCTATGGGGGACGTGAAAATCTGGTTGATTCCGCCTGTGGGTGATGCAATTCTCCTGCAAGACCGCACGCTTGGATTATTACCTCAACTCAACCTTCGCAAGGGACTGGAGACCACCCCTCATCTCAGAAGTTTGCTGGGGCGATCGGCTCAGGGAATCTGGCAGCTCCAGATCTGTGACTCTGTCCCGGGTCACCAGGGCACTTTAAGAGAATGGCAGCTTCGACTAGGAATTCAGCAGCCGCACCAGATGTCCTAGCTCCGGCAGGATCAGCTTTTCCATCGCCAGTTTCACCGCATTTGTCGAGCCAGGGAGCGAAAAAATGAGCTGAGAGCCACAAACGCCTGCTACCGCCCGCGATGCCATTGCTCGTGAGCCAATCTCTTGATAGCTGAGAAAGCGAAACAGTTCACCAAAGCCGGGCAAAATTTTGTCAAGCTGCTGTTCGATCGCGTCGTAGGTCGTGTCTCTGGGTGCGATCCCTGTGCCGCCGCTAAAAATAATTGCCTGAATTTCCGATCGCTGGCTCAATCGCTGCAAATGGGTCTGAATCTGATCAGGCTCGTCGGGGATCAGAATGTAATCGGCGATCGAGTGTCCTGCCTGCTGCAAGAGTTCCTGAATGAGCTGCCCGCTGCGATCGGTTTCAGGCGTGCGCGTATCGCTAACCGTGATAACTGCACAGGTGACGGCAATGGGCTGTTTATCAGGATGGGGCAAATGAGTCATTGCAGCAGAAAAGGTTCAAGGGTTCTTGTATCAAACGGTTCTCGTATTAAACGGTTTTCAGATCAATTTTTCAGACCGATAAAGACGAGGGGCAGATTCTCGAATTGCTCATGCCCACTCGCCCAAGAGTTTTTGAATTTAGAATGTCTGAATCTAGCGTTTTTGAATCTAAAGTTTTTATGTCTGGCTATGACTTGTCTAGCCCCAAGCCGTGCTCCTCGGCATAGCGATCCATAAAGCGAATAAATCGCTCCCACTCTTCAGCACTTCTGATAATGTAGGTGGCTTCAATCGCGTCCGGCTGACCGTTGACAAACTTTGCATTCACTTCGCGAGTCGCCAGCTCACCTTCTTCGTCAATCAGATACATTCCGGTGATATCAGCGGTGCTGTCCTGCGCTAATGCTCTGGGGTTTTGAAAATAGAAGGTTGCCTTGCCGTTACTGCCATCGCGGGATCGGGTCACTCGCACATCAGGAATTACGTCTTCGGTGATTCCTCTTGAGAATTGAATTTCAGCCATGCCAGTTGTTTTTACTTCAATCGATCGTCAATAATTTATCTTCCCATTATTTGGCTCACGGGTAGAGGTTAACTGCGATTCCCAATTCTGCCGCGACGCTCAAATTAAGACGCTCAAATTAAGACGTTCAAACTAAAAGGAATTCGAGTAGCCCTTGGTGGATCGCGATCGCTACATAGGTGCAAAAGCTGCGATTGATTCCGTCTGGGTGATTCAACATTGCTTCCAGCAAGCCTAACTCGACTTTTAGCATCGGTACGGCAAGCGGATAAGGTAGCTCTGGCAGGGGAACGACTTCGCGATCGGGCAAATCTAGCGAGCCCAAAAGCTTGTGGTGCAGCAGCGAAGCATATGGCTGGCTTTCTGACGGCGCGTACTGCGTCTGAACCCCCATTGCGCCCCTCTCAGGAGACACTGCAACCAGACAAATCTGAAGCAGCAGATCGGGCTTTGTTTGCTGTAGCCTTGTCAACCGTTCTGCAAAATCGATCGAGTGATCCCGGCTCTGAATGAGGTCGGCTGCAACTCCCACCTGTTCGAGGTGTTCTGCCACCTGTACGCCCACCCACAACCCTGCCTGCACAAGGGGCGATTCTTCCTGCGCGGAGTACAGGTCGGAACTCATCTCAAGGGGGATCTGAATGGGGATCTCAATGTGGATTGCCACTCGTAGCCCTTCACCTGAAGCCGTTAGACGGGGAACCTGAAGCAAAGAACTTGTTGGAACAGCCAGGTTCTGCATCCAATCTTGGGCTCTGGTAGGCTCTACGATCGCAGGACTCTCTCTGGCTTCTGCCTCATCTTGTAAAATCAGGGCTTGATAAATCCAGGTAGCTAGCTCTGCTCTAGTAATTGGCAACAGCGGAGCTAACCGATCGCGCTGCGGCAAAATCAGCAGCTGATGTGCCACTGCCGTCGCTACTGCCGACACTGCAATGCTGGGAATCTCAGCTCGATCGCGAAAGATCCGCAGCAGTTCAGCCCGACCGCCACTTAGCCCCCGCCCCCGAACCAATCCCACGATCGCCTGCCATCGGGGAAGTGGCTGTTCTGGAGAAAAGTGCAAATCTGCCTCACGTTCGACAAATCCCAGTCGCTCTGCCTGGGCGATCACCCCGTCGGGAAACGGCGAAGCAATCGGCGCGGCTGCCTCCTGCTCGGTAGGCACATCTCGAACGCCGCGATTTGGAGAGCGATCGGACTGCTGAAATGCCCGTACCACTACAGCCGCAAACTGGGCACGCGAAACCGGTCGATCGGGCTGAAACGTGCGATCGGCAAAACAGCCCATAATTCGCCTGTCGAGAATGGTCAGCACAAAGGGTAGCGACCAGTGATTCACCAGATCGGGCGGAGTCTCTGGCAAATTGATCGCAGTCGGATCGGAAGTGAGTCTGGATTGCGGCTGAACGATCGCTGTAAAACTTTCTGCGTCCCAGCCTCCCGTTTGCACGGGTTGAAGGGCACGAAATTCAATCGCCCCTCGCACAGACAAAGGATGCAATAGGTTTCCCGCTGCAATGACAAGCTGCGCTCCCACGTTGCGAATTGCGAAATCTCCGTTGTCCTGAAAGTAATTTCCTCCGGGCGACTGTCGATCGCCTAAATCAGGCATCGCCTGACTAAAAATGACCAATCCTTCTCCGGTGTTGGCAGCAATCCGGTTTTCCCGCAGTACGGGACGACTCGCTCCCGATAGCACCATGCCAACCTGGTTATCGGTGATTTCGGTTTGATAAACGATCGGAGATGCAAAGTCGCTCAGCGTTACACCAAAACGATTTTGGCAAAACAAACTGCGCTGAATTTCTCCTTTGGCATAGCGCGTGAAGGCAATCCCACTTGCCCGATTTTGCAGAAGCCAGCAGTTGAGAATCGTGGGCGTGGCTTCTCCAGTGACAAAAATTCCCTCTCTGCCGCAGCCGCTCAACCGACAGTGGGCGATCGTTGCCGTAGCCGCTTCGATCCAAATTCCAGTTCCTTTCTCATGGGGATTGGTGATGGTCACTCCCCGCACCTGTGCCTGCTCCGCGATTACCAGAGCCACATTTTGCCTGCCAAAGATTGAGCTTTCCCAGTCGCCACCCCCAACGATCGTCGTCCTCTCGCCCCGCGTTGGCACATCCCCCACCACCACCACCCCAACCGGAATCTGCAGCGGAAACTGTTCACCCTGTACGGTGTCATAGCGACCGGGCTGAAGGTAGATGATTGTGCCCGAAGTCGCCTGGCTGAGCGCGTGAGATAAGGTCTTGAACGGCTGAGACTGTGTGCCGATCGCCGCTGAGGGCGAATTGCTGTCTCTCGACGCATCTGATCCGGCAATGGGGTCAACAAATAACTCTGAGACAAATAGCTCTAATAAGTGTTCAGAAGGCTGCGGATCTTCCATGAATCAAATCAGGCAGGTGAATAAAGCAAAACCCAAAAAGCAAAACTTAAAAAGTAAAACTTAAAAAGTAAAACTCAGAGAAGCTTAACGCCTTATTGAAATTAAAGGTCTCTCTCGCGGTTGATTTCCGATCGATACTGTTTGAGACCGCAAATCTATCGGTATGATTGGTCATAGCTGTCTGGCCATCAAGTTGTCCGAGCATTAATTATCTGGGCATCAGGTTGTCTGGACATTCATAGTCTGGATATCAGGTTGTCTGGGTATTAATTACCTGGGCATTAATTATCTAGACATCAAGTTTAGGCATGACATTTGTGCGATCGAGCCAGTAGACATGGTAATAACAGTTCTGGTCTTCAATGTTTTGATTGCTTCGCTAGGGTTTTATGTTGCCTGGCGGCTCTGGCAACTCCGCCGAACCCTTGCCAAGGCAGCCGATGCTCTCATTGCTGCCGAACACAGTACACATAAGGTTCTGCACGGTGCGCCCAGGAATATCTCCAAGGGACAGAGCGGTGTAGCGCAGGCGCGTCAGCAGTATCGCAAAGCCGCAATTCAGCTTGAGAAAGCGCAGAAACTGCTTGCCCTGCTTGGCTTAGGACAAATCGTTTGGAACCAGTATCGATCGATCATTCCTGCCCAACGCAATCAGCGACTGACTCTTTTTGCCCGTATGATTCGGTCTAGCGTTCGAGGGGCATCATGACAACAGCGCGAACCGTCTGGAAATTGTCTAATCTTGAGATAGAGCGATTCTGAACCGGAGATTCGATTCAGTCGATCGATGCAGTAGAAAGGTGAAATGACCATGACAGAAAACCGTGGCGGAGGATCTGGGGTATTTGTAGGGGGATTGCTGGTTGGAGCAGTCGTTGGGGTCGTGAGTGGGCTACTGGTGGCTCCACGATCGGGTCGAGAAACCCGGCAGTTTTTGAAAAAATCGGCAGATGCCCTGCCGGAACTGGCAGAAGATCTCTCAACTAGCGTCCAAATTCAAGCCGATCGCCTATCAGAAACGGCATTACGCAAATGGGATAAAACGCTGACTCGTTTACAGGAGGCGATTTCCGCCGGACTTGAAGCCAGCCAGCGCGAACGGCAACTTTTGGAGCAGCAGGAAACGCGAGCGGTCGTCGAAGCCCGTCCTTCTGTTCGTGATTCGGCATAAAGGTACAGGCTGAGTGAAGTGAATTCTTGATAGTAAAGCCTTATAGAAGTATTGGTGAGATAGGGAAACAGTGTGGTAGACCCTTTGTTTTGGCTAGGACTCTCGATTTTGCTAGTTGCGGTTAGCATTACCGCCGTGCTGATGGCTGCGCTGCCTGCTTTTCAGGAGCTATCGCGGGCAGCTCGTAGTGCTGAGAAGCTATTCGACACCCTCAACCGAGAACTGCCGCCCACCCTGGAAGCAATCCGCCTTACAAGCCTGGAAATTACCGAACTCACTGACGATATGACTGAGGGAGTGCAAAACGTGGGTCGGATGACTCAGCAAGTGGATCAGGGTGTGGGCGGGGTAAAGCAGCAGGCAAAGCAGGCGCAGATCACGACACGCAGCGTCGTCGCTGGCTTCAAAGCAGCCCTAGGAGCCTTCACCCGTCCTTCGGGTCGGCGGGCAGCTCCAGTACCAACCCGTCCCCGTTTGCCTGCCTCACAAGCTGAGGAATTTGAAGAAATAGAAGAGATTGAGAGAGTGGAGGGAATTGAGGGAGTCGAGGAAGTCGAGGTTTTTGAGCAGTTTGAAGTTGAAGTTGCCCCGATCGCGGATCATCAACAGTCCGCTCGTGCAGCCAGCCGTCGGGTTGAGGAACCATCACCAATCAATGCCGGTGAAATCGGTGCAAATCAAGCCGCGATCGCTTCAATGGAAGCAGATACCCCCAATCTACCGCCGCAAAATGGCAATTTCTACGCCCCCCAGCTGCGCTCGCCTGGTTCTTCCTCGCTTAACCTGCCGCCTTCTACCTCGCCCCAAATGCCTCCTCATCAAATCGAGGCGTATCGGGAACGTCAGGGCTAGTGCTTGAGCAGGTGGGTTGATTGTTAAGTTTGAGCGTTAATCATTCATTATCAGGATTCATCATCCAAGAGGCCCATCACCGATCGATAGTGTGCCTCAACCTGCTGCACCATTGCAGACTGGCGATTTGTCTGCCACTGACTGCGATCGAAAATCTCCTGCCGCAGCAGATCAACGTCGATTGTCTGAACTTTTCCTTTTGCCACCACAGTCTGACCGTTGACCCACACCTGAGCCACTGCACTTGCAGGTCTGCCCATCACCAGTAAACCGATCGGATCAGTGCGCGGCAGCAGTGATAAGTTGGTCAGGTCATACAGCACCAGATCTGCTTTTTTGCCCACGGTTAGCGAACCCGTCTGCTCAGCCAGATTTAACCCCGTCGCTCCGCCCAACGATGCCATCTCGATCGCCTCACGCGGACTGATCCAGTGGCGATAATCGGTATCTGTCACATTGTGCAGCAGCGTGCCTATCTTAATCGCCTCCAGCAAATCCTGCCCGTCGTTGCTAGCCGAGCCATCACAGCCAAAAGTGACATTCACGCCCGCCTGTCGATATTTTAAAATGGGGGCAACGCCGCTGCCCAGGCGCAAATTGCTCAGGGGATTGTGTACAACGGTCGATCGCGTTTCTGACAGGATTTCAATGTCGGCATCATCGAGCCAGACACAGTGTGCCAGCGAAGTGTGAGGCGTGAGAAATCCCAGATGCTTTAAGTGCTGAACTGCGCTATATCCATATTTCTCCTGGGCAAGCAATTGCTGTGCTCTGGTTTCGAGCAGGTGAGTATGGCAGCAAAGCTGATACCGATCGCTCAACGTCACACAGCCCTCAAACAGCGCGTCTGAGCAGAGCTGCATTCCCGTTGGAGCCAGCATGAGATGAATTCCGGCTTCTGGTCGGTGAAAGCGATCGATCGCCCGCTCCATTAGCGATAGCGTCTCTTGGGTTGTTCGAGCATAGGGCTGATGCTCAAGCAATTTCCCCCCCGAAGGAATGCTCTCGGTCAGCGAAGCATCCTGAATCAGCGGACCAATGAACGCCCGAATGCCAATTTCTTCATAGGCACGGGCGGCAGCAGCGATCGTCTCTTCCTCCTGTCCGGGGATCAGCACCAGATGATCAACTACGCAGGTTCCGCCCGACAGCAGTGTCTCGGCTGCCGTTGCCAGCGCACTGAGATAAATTTGCTCTGGACTGAACAGCGTAAAGTCGTAGAGTTCTGCCAGCCACAGTTCGAGCGGATAAGGCGGAATCATGCCGCGCTGCCAAAATTCTGAAGAGTGAGTATGAGCATTGAAAAATCCCGGCAGGAGCAGCTTGTTTTGTCCATCAATTACTGTTCCGACAGGCTCTAGATGGGGCGCAATAGCAGCAATGCGATCGGCTTCAATGCGGACATCAACGGTTGCATAGCCTGATGCGAGCGGGATCAATGCGTTTTGAATCGTGAAACTCACAGCGAGTCCTCAAAAACTGCGAAAAGAAGTTACGAGAAGAAATTGCGAAAAGAAACTTAGCAATGGGATTGCGAAAAAGTGAGAAGCGTTGGTTTAATTTAACTTCCGCTAGTGGGTCACTGCCTAACTGGGCACAGCAGCCTTAGAACTGGTTTGAGAAGGATTAAAAGTGCTGCCGCTCCCTGAACAGGTCAACTTTTGGGAATTTTGAAGCTGAGTGATGGTGCTGTGCCATGGTTCGGTTTCCCCCGACTTGGGGGGCGAGGAGAGCTAGGGTTCTCCTATATCAGGACGAGTATCAGGACGAGGAGGTGGGTTAGAAGTTTGGCTCTTTCAACATCTTGAATCGTCAAACTCATCATAAGCGATCGATTTTTATTTCTAAGTTGGGCGCTGCAATCAATTCAAGCAAAATCGCGGCTTTATTTCCTGCTTTATTTCCTGGCTAAAGTACGATAATTGCAAGGCAAAGGGTTTGGAGGCGAAGGGAGCATCCTGGATCTTCCCAGAACATCCTCTCTGGTAAACCCTCTCCTGTAACTTGAGCAGATTACTAAAGCAGACGACTATGTTTGAACGAATTAATCTACCCGACAATGTACTGCCGCCTGTTTCGCCCTACTGTCATGCGGTACGTGCAGGGGATTTTTTGTTTGTCACCGGGCAGCTTGCCCAAAACCCAGAAACAGGTCAGGTTGATCGCGGCTCCATCGAAGACCAGACCCACCGTGTGATGCAAAACTTAAAACTGGTGCTGGATCAGGCAGGCAGCAGCTTCGATCGGGTGGTAATGGCGCGGGTGTTTCTCACGGATTTTCGTCACCTGTCTACCGTGAATGAAATCTATGCATCTTACTTTCCCAGCGGCAATTTTCCCGGCAGGACGGCGATCGGTGTAACTGCCCTTGCCGGATTTGGCGATGTAGAAATTGACCTGATTGCCTATTGTGGAGCCTAGCAAATTGGGCAAGTTGACAGCTTGTGAAATTCAGCAGAAGTTCCTGCTAGTCGTTCTGATAGAAATGAACCCCGCCCCGATTTTGCGTCTTCGCGATCGCACAGGCTTTATCTGCTGCTCTGATTGCGCTTGCAGCATCTGACTTTGCAGCAAGGCTGACTAAACCGATGCTGACTCCCACCGAAAACTTCTGCCCTTCCCATTCAAACCAGAACTTTTCGATGGCTTCGCAGAGCGAGTGCGCGACATACATTGCCTGTTCGGTAGGGCACCGATACAGTAGAACTGCAAACTCATCTCCTCCCAAACGGGCGATCGTATCGGCTCTTCGCACTTTGTTTTGCAGCAGGCGGCTCACCTGACGCAACAGCTCATCTCCCGCTGTATAGCCGCAGGCTTGATTGATTTCGCGAAAGCGATCGAGATCGAGAAAACACAGGCTATGTTCCTGGTCATTTGCCTGAGTCAGGGCGATCGCCTGCTGAAGACAATGCTCAAATTCTTGTCGGTTCACCAGCCCGGTCAGCGCGTCATAGCGGTCTTGCCAGGTCGATACGACATCATCAGCAGAAACTGCGGCAGCTTCGCGCAAAACCACCACGCTGCTAGTGACTTGTCCCGTCGGAGCGTGAATTTCAACCCGCGTACTGTTCACTCGTCTTTCAGAGTGATCCCGGGTTTGCAGCAGGGCAGCGCAGTCAACATTGCTGAGAGAACGCTGTTCGTAGGAATCCGCTATCAGGTTGGGCAAAGGCTGCCCGGTGTTGCAGTCCCGAAGCGGAAGAATTTCTGAAAGCGATCGTCCCTGGGCTTCCTGGGTGTGCCATCCAGTGATTTGCTCCGCAACGGGATTGAGCAGTTCCACCCGTCCTTGAGCATTGGCAGTAATCACGCCGTCGCGGATGGTGTGCAGCATCACCTGGGTTTGCTCGATCGCCTGAGATAGACTGTCCCTCAATCGATCGCGTTCTTTGCGGTAAGCTTTCAGACGCATCCAGAGTAGCACGATCATGCCAGCAAGAATGGCGATGAGGAAGGCAATCACGAGCGTCATGGCGGTTGAGGCTTCACCGATCACAGCAAAATACAACGGAAACACGAGAATAGAAGTCAGGGAAAACACAAGCTGCACCGGGTAGAGAAACTGTGAGGAGCTCTGTTGCCTGCTCGGTTGGGGAGACAGTTTGAACGAAAACATTGTGCGGCGAGGTTTGAGCAGGAACATTGGGAGCGAGGTTTTGAGCGGACATTTAAGGAAAATCATGCCGCAAGCTAAGTCAGGAAACTGCTGATTTAGGGCAATGTTACCCAAGACGTACCAAAAAACTGCCTGGAGCAGACATATCAAAAAACGATACAAAAAAGGAGCATGGATTTCCACACTCCTGATTACGCTAAAGTTTTATCGAGCCAGTTTCTCAGGAAAACCGATCGCTCAAGTCATTTACTCAAGCCATTTATTTATTAGGCTGAGGGGTCATCCGCAGATAAGGCTTGACTTCAGTCACGCCTTTCGGGAATTTTTGTTTTGCTTCTTCGGTGGGAATCGAAGGCACGACTACGCAATCGCCGCCGTCTTTCCAGTCTGCCGGAGTCGCAACGCTGTAATTATCGGTTAATTGCAGCGAGTCGATCACGCGCAGGATTTCATCGAAGTTCCGTCCGGTGCTGGCAGGATAGGTCAGGGTGAGCCGCAGCTTTTTCTGGGGGTCGATGATGAACACCGATCGCACCGTCAGCGTGTTGTTGGCGTTGGGGTGGATCATGCCATACAGGTCAGACACCTTACGATCGGAGTCAGCCAAGATGGGGTAGTTCATGCGGGCGTTTTGGGTTTCTTCGATGTCGCCTACCCAGCTACGATGCGAGTCAGCATCATCTACGCTGAGGGCAATTACTTTAACGTTGCGCTTGTCAAACTCAGGCTTCAGCCGTGCGACCGTACCCAGCTCTGTTGTGCAAACGGGCGTGAAATCTTTGGGGTGAGAAAAGAGGACAACCCAGCCATCCCCTGCCCATTCATGGAAATTGATAACTCCTTCAGTGGAGTCTTGCGTAAAGTCGGGAACGATATCACCAAGTTGGAGTGCCATATTGCGCTACCTGTCTGTCAATTCAACAACAATCCATAGATACTTATCCATCATCCCACAGAACTCCGGTATTCCGATGGGAGTTTGGATCTTTATTCTATTCTGTCGCATTCTATTCTGTCGCAAAATGCAGCTTTCTATTATGGATTAATCTTTGCCGATCACGTGGGAGGGATTTAGGAAATCTCCTGAAAATACTCTCGCTTGAGATGACGCTTGAGCAGCCGTAACTGCAACCCGATCGCCCTCTTTCAAACTGCCAATTCTGAGAAGAACCTCGCGCTCCTTCAGATTTCAACCCGATTACAACTCGTTTTAACTCGATACTAATGTTGTCAAGGCTTGAAAAGCAAAGCAGGAAAAAGAGCGAAGCGGATAGAACTGTAGATGCCTTGAGAACAGATTAATGGCTCACCCTGGATTTTACCTGATTCATTGCCTCAACTGCTCTTCTTGCGTTCTCACTTAGGTTAGAGCGGCGAGTTCCGCCTTTAGCGGCAGGAAGAATATTAATAAAAGTTACAAAATGAGAATGAGATCGATGAAAAGTTGGTGCGTTAATTTTTAGATTGATTTTGATTCATCGATTTGAATCGAATAATCTAGATTAAACAATAGATTCACTCCAATCTCTTTGTTCGATTTGTTGGTCATCCACTCGTTACTCACCGTCTTTTTTTACGTTATGCTTCACTACTATTTTCTGACCCTGTCTCAGATGCATCAGTTAATTCAACCTATCCTTGTGCCGATCTGTTTTGTGCTTGCCTGGGGGCTGGTTGCGCTTCTGGGCTGGAGCCTCTGGGCAGCCGCAAGAGACAGCGTTAAAACGGCTCAGAGAATGCACCAAATTCCTTGCGCCAACTGTCAATTTTTTACTAACACTCACGTTCTAAAGTGTCCTGTTCATCCCAGCTCGGCAGGCACTGAAGAAGCGGTAAACTGCCTAGATTTTGAACCCTGTTCCTACGCTTCTGTGGGTAATGCCGATCGCGCTTACCGCTAATCAGAATTAAGATTGGCTCAGTGCTAATCGCAAATGGCGGTGAGATGCTAATCCAAAAACTTCAAAATTGCTCAGAATTCATTGCCGGAGATGGAACCAATCTCCGAGAGTTGCTTCATCCCGATAAGCAGTCGATCGACCTGCGCTACAGTTTGGCTCATGCGATCGTCTCCCCCGGACAGGTTTCAATTCCTCACTCGCTCAAAACGTCCGAGGTTTATTACATCTTGAGCGGGAATGGTGAAATGCACATTGATGACGAGGTGCAAGCTGTCGAGCCGGGGGATGCGATCTACATTCCTCCCGACGCAAAGCAGTACATCGCAAATCTTGGAACAGAAGACTTGATTTTTATCTGTATTGTTGACCCTGCTTGGCGGCAGCAGGATGAAACAATTTATCGGGAGCAGCTCGATCACTAGCAGGTTTGCGAGCAGACTTGCGAAAGTCTCCGAAAGTTTCCAAATTGCAGGCGATCGCCAGCAGATCTGAGGTAAACGGATTGAGCGTCTGCTTATTTTCTAGGGGAAGTCTAAGATTTCCTTTAGCTTCAAAAGCCTTGCGCTACATAGGCTGTGGGGCAACACGCTTAGCAATTGTATTCTCCTATACAGAATTACTTCAACAAGATTGGTGCAATTTGAAACATAGATTTTGCAGTTTCCGTGAAATCGCTGTGAATTGATTGCTGTGGGGTAACTCTAAAGTTCCCTGCCGTCTTCGTCTTGCGAATAACTGGTTTAGCTGCATCGGTAGAAATCAATGCCTCAGTCTGTGCCTCTACCCTTTCGAGGTTCAATTCGGGGCTAGGTTGCTCCCTTATCTGAATGAGTTGTGCCCTGTGAATCGCTCACAGAGTGCCGGATTTGATGCATTCACTTGCTGAAGGAACGTCCAGTAAAATGTCTAAATTAGCGCACAGGCGAATGAGAACTCGCAACAAGCGATCGATCGCTGATACTTTGGCTAGATCTTGGGCTAGATCTGAAGTCGCTTACTACGCCCAAAAATACTTCAAAAAGATTCGTCGGCTCCCGGTTTCCCTGCAAGCCTGCCTTCCCCTGGCTGGAATTCTGGTGTTGATGTCTTCTTTCTCTGCTTCGGCACAAACTCCCTCTGCTGCTCAGCTCACCGAACTCGAATCCTCGCTGCGAGTCGGCTTGGATACGATGTGGGTGATGATTGCGGGGATGCTGGTGTTCTTTATGAACGCTGGTTTCTGTATGCTGGAAACGGGCTTCTGCCGCCAAAAGAATGCTGTTAACGTGCTGGCAAAGAACCTGATTGTGTTCGCTCTCTCGACGATCGCCTTCTGGTTCATTGGCTTCGGTCTCATGTTCGGCGATGGCAACCCCTTCTTTGGCACAAGTGGGCTGTTCTTCCTCTCTGGTGCAGATAACAGCCCTGCAACCGCAGATGCTTACCAGGGCGTTTACACTTCGCTCAACTGGACGGGCGTGCCTTTAGCAGCTAAGTTCTTCTTCCAGCTTGTGTTTGCAGGGACGGCGGCAACGATCGTTTCCGGTGCAGTCGCAGAGCGCATCAAGTTTGTTGACTTCTTGATCTTCAGCTTGCTGCTAGTGGGAATTGCTTACCCGATCACAGGTCACTGGATCTGGGGCGGCGGCTGGCTTGCTGGTCTTGGCTTCTTCGACTTTGCGGGTTCAACGGTCGTTCACGCAGTTGGCGGCTGGGCAGCTCTCATGGGTGCAGCGTTCCTCGGTGCGCGGCTGGGCAAGTACAACGCTGACGGTTCGCCCAATGCGATTCCCGGTCACAACATGAGCATCGCCACCTTGGGAACTTTAATTCTCTGGTTGGGCTGGTTTGGCTTCAACCCGGGTTCAACCATGGCAGTGGGTGATGGTTCTCTGATTGCTCACATTGCTCTAACTACAAATACGGGCGGTGCGTTTGGTGGCGTGGCTGCAACGATCGTGGCTTGGCTGGTGCTGGGCAAACCCGACCTCTCCATGATCATCAACGGCATTTTGGCAGGTCTGGTAGCGGTTACAGCTTCCTGTGCTTTCATTACAATTCCTGCGGCTGCACTTATTGGCGCGATCGGCGGCATTCTGGTCGTGTTTGCAGTAATGTTCTTCGATCGCATCAAAATCGATGACCCCGTTGGTGCCATTGCAGTTCACCTGACCAATGGTATCTGGGGAACCCTGGCAGTCGGTTTGTTTGCAGTGGGTCCGAGCGATGCTCCCGGTGCGCTGTATGCTGCAGGTCCGGCTGCAGGCCTGTTTGCAGGGGGCGGTCTGGGACAGCTCTGGATTCAGTTCCTTGGCACGATCTCGGTTGGCGGTATGACGGTGCTGCTGTCTTCTATCTTCTGGATCGCGCTGAAGGCAATTCTGGGCATTCGAGTTTCTGAAGAAGAAGAACTCATGGGTCTGGACATTGGCGAGCACGGAATGGAGGCATATAGCGGCTTCGTCAAGGATGCAAGCGGCATGGCAGGCAGTCTGGGCACTGCGGGCACTTCCACCGGAGTCTCTAGAATGGATACGGTTTAGTGCGGTTTTGAGAATGCTGAATTCATTATTCTGAATCAGTTCCTAGGTTCATTTCTAAACCATTCCTGAACTTATAAACCAAGTTGGGGGCACAGTGTTGCCCTCTTTTTTTGCTTTTTTTGCCTCTTTTGGTTCTAATCTGCCCAAAATTAACGCGATCGACTTCCCGCCCTTGCACCCCGATAATCTGGTTGTCTTTCACGCTAATATCGAGCCTACAGCCGTAGGAACACAGTGCACAGGCAGGTTGCACCCAGCGATCCGGCTACCGCCAGCCTTCGTTCATCGGTTCGCCCATTCCACTGGCGAGAATGCGGCGTGCGATCGCCCCAGATGGCCGCAATACTGTCACGGGTTTGTTTGACCTTGGTCGAGGATCGGGCTGCTTTTACTGGCTGGGACTGGCAAAGCTAGAGTTTATGCCCTACAACGGTTTATTGCTTCTATCAGAGAAAAGATGAGCTTGAATTGAACAGTCCTTTCCTTGTCTCAAGCTCACTGTCTCAAGAGCGATCGTCAACGCTTCTCAGACATCTCAAAAATTCACAACATTGAAACACGCTCGCCCGATCGCTGTCACATGAGGCGACTACCTTAGTTCTTAGACAAGGTTCATGATACACACACTCCTCACACCACAGAACTTCCCGGCCACAGTGCCGGGATTTTTAGTATCTTGATGCGAGTGTCTAACGCGAGGCTGTAGCAAACCCGAAGATGTGCCCTTGAAAATTGCTTAGCATTCCTGAAGGGATCTGAACCTTCTTTAAGAAGGATAAAATTTGCTGTTGTTCTTAACCAAATATTTTTTACAGCGTTTTTCACCCCCGTGCCTTACGGGAGTGTGGGGGCGATTTCTCCGTCTGTGGTCATTTCGATGCGTAAATCAGGGTTGGCGATGGCAAGCTGTTCGTATTGCTGGTGAGCCAGGCGCAGCGTCGGCGGCAGATAAAGGATCAGCGCGTCCATAGGCATCGGCAGGGGGATTCTCTACACTATCCTAGAAGAACTGTTTGATGGTTGGATCGATCGCAACGATGCTGAATATTCCTCAACTGCTGGCGCAAGAACTGTCTCTCAAACCCTTTCAAGTCGAGAGTGCCCTGGAACTGTTTGCAGAGGGGGCAACGATTCCGTTTATTGCTCGCTATCGCAAAGAGCGCACGGGTGAACTGAACGAAACGCAGTTGCGGGATCTGCTCGATCGCCACACTTACCTGACCGAACTTGAAGATCGCAAAGTTGTCATTCTCAAATCGATCGCCGAACAAGGCAAGCTCAGCGACGAATTGCAGCAGGCGATTCAAAACTGTCTGCTCAAAACGGAACTGGAAGATTTGTATTTGCCTTATCGTCCAAAGCGGCGTACCAGAGCCACGATCGCCCGTGAGAAGGGGTTGGAGCCTTTAGCTCAATGGATTAAATCCCTCAATCAGCCTGCTGCAAAGTCGGCAAGTCTGGAGCAGGAAGCCGCAAAGTATGTTTCGGAAGAAAAAGGCGTGAAGTCAGCGGCGGAAGCTCTGAAGGGCGCGTCGGATATTCTGGCGGAGGAAGTGGCGGATCAGGCGCATCTGCGATCGTATCTGCGCGATTTTTTGATGGAGACCGGGCTGTTTATTTCGCAGGTGAAAGCGGACTTTCCCGAAGGCACGACCAAGTTTGAGATGTATCGCCGCTATCAGTCAAAGGTAAAGACGATCGCGCCTCACAACCTGCTGGCACTGTATCGAGGTGAGACAGAAGGTGTGCTGGATGTGGAGCTTGCTTTTGATGCGGATGCAGTGCAGGGCTACTTGGAACGAGAAGAGATTCACACTCAGGCTGCCCCGATTCGTCAGTTTTATCGGGAAATGCTGAAAGATGCCTTCGATCGCCTGATGAAAACTTCCCTGATTGGCGAAGTGCGGGCTGAGAAAAAGCTGGAGGCAGATGTCGAATCAATCAAAACCTTTGAGGCAAATTTGCGCGAACTCTTGCTGTCTGCTCCGGCAGGAATGAAGCCCACTCTGGCGATCGATCCTGGATTCCGCACGGGCTGTAAGGTGTCGGTGCTCGATCAGACCGGGAAGTTTCTGGAGTACCAGACGGTTTTTCCGCATCAGGCAGAGGGGCAGCGCGTTCAGGCAGGCAAAACGCTGAAGACATTAATTGAGAAATATCAGATTGAACTGATTGCGATCGGCAACGGCACAGCAGGACGAGAAACCGATGAATTTGTCGCAGAGGTGCTGCAATTGCTGGAGCGCAAACCGATCAAGGTGATGGTCAATGAGTCGGGCGCGTCGATTTATTCTGCCAGCCCAACGGCGATCGAGGAATTTCCCGATCAGGATATTACGGTGCGCGGCGCGATCAGTATCGGGCGACGGCTGCAAGACCCACTGGCAGAACTAGTAAAAATTGACCCGAAATCGATCGGCGTTGGACAGTATCAGCATGACGTGGATCAAAAGCTGCTGAAAAAGAAATTAGATGAAACGGTAGAAAGCTGCGTGAACTATGTCGGGGTTGATTTAAACATGGCATCGAAACAGTTGCTGAGCTATGTATCCGGCATTTCTGCTGCTGTTGCAAACAATATTGTGACGTATCGCAATCAGAATGGGGCATTCCGCGATCGCAAAGAACTCCTCAAAGTCGCGAAACTTGGACCCAAGGCGTTTGAGCAGGCAGCAGGGTTTCTGCGAATTCGAGACGGCAAAAACCCCCTCGACAATACTGCCGTTCACCCGGAAAGCTACTCTGTGGTGGAACGCATTGCCGCCGATCTTCAGGTGACGCTCGATGCGAAGCACGTTCCTGCGGGGGGTAATCAGATTACAGAAGTTGCTGCTCGCTTGAAGAAAACCGACCTGAAGAAATATGTGACGGAGACGATCGGAGAGCCAACCCTGCGCGATATTCTGGCAGAGCTGGAAAAGCCCGGACGTGACCCCCGCGCCGAGTTCAAATATGCCACCTTTAAAGAAGGCATCAAGGAAATCAGCGACCTGAAACCGGACATGGAGCTAGAAGGGATTGTCACCAACGTGGCGAACTTTGGCGCATTTGTCGATATTGGTGTGCATCAAGACGGACTGGTTCACGTTTCTCAGCTTGCCGATCGCTTTGTGAGTGACCCAAAGCAAATTGTCAAAGTCGGGCAGGTGGTGAAGGTGCGTGTGCTGGAGGTGAATGAGTCTCTGAAGCGGATTAGCCTTTCGATGAAATCAGGCGAAGCAGGCGAAACTTTCCGTGCAGAAGCGAACTCTCGAAATCAGCCTAAACCGCAAGCGAAACCCCAGGATAAACCCTCAGTTAAATCTCAAGTTAAATCCCAAGTTAAATCCCAAGTTCAACCCCAAACGAAATCTCAAAATAAGTCGCAGTCCGGGCAGCAATCGGCATCAGAACCAAAAGCGGAAAAGCCGCCCAGCCTGGATGATCTGAAGGCGAGGTTCAATCGCAAAGTATAGGTAAACGATCGCCACCCTTGCAGTAAAAGGGTAAAGCAATGGGGATGTAAAGAATATTAGAGGGGCAGTCAATAACTTAGACTGCTCTTTTATGATTGGGGTATGGGAGAACATTCCCTCAACGCTTCAATTGATTAATGCTCATTAACGTTCGTTAACGTTCCTCCGAG
The DNA here is from genome assembly GCA_014695325.1 of Cyanobacteria bacterium FACHB-502. GTDB lineage: Bacteria > Cyanobacteriota > Cyanobacteriia > Elainellales > Elainellaceae > Leptolyngbya_A. The sequence continues at coordinate 36,908 of JACJNZ010000062.1, forward strand.
ATTCATTTGCAGTTTGTTTAGCTTGCTTCAGTTGGCGATCGACTGTTTGCAAATTTATTGCGCTACTGATTTACCATTGCTTCGCTCCAGGCAGTGAGAACAATCAAAATTCTGCAACAAGCTCCTGCAAAATGACGTGATTTGGTTGGTTTGCCGTCCACCCTATTCCTATTGAGGTCAAAACGATGAATATTTTCCAGTCATTCGGCAATGCAATCCAGTATTTGGCTGAAGGTGTGGCGCGCTTCTTTGACAAGAATGATTATCCTGAAATTGGAGTGCAGCCCTTTAGCGGCGACTACTATTCTGAAGTTAACTTTAAGCAAATCGAGAAATAGCTTTTCTGCAACTAAGCGATACATTATTTGACTCAGGAACGGCCTCCAATCTGCCCTGAGTTAAGTTAGGCAGATAACTGAGAATTGATTTCTGGATCGATCGCCTTAAAAAAGCGCATTAGACTCAGAAACCAAATTCCTGGTTGTCTGCTTTTGTCTGCTTTACTGTGCGATCGCCTGCTTAGAAACAAGCGGAAAAAAGAATCAATTGAGTTAAATTAGGCGAATGCTCTACTGGAACATAGCAATTGAGGTCGCTGTATTGCTCGCCATATCACTCACTGTATCGCTCAGTATGATACGCATTTAGATCTGACTTTCCATATCCAAGGTAAGCAAATCAGACAAAGATTTAACCGTCTTGTCTCTTAAGTGTTCCTCGAAGAATGTTGAAAGGAATAAATTAACCTTCCCGAAGACTGGGTCGAGCAGCGAAATAAATCTCCGGCGTTGAAGCCTTGCTGAATCTCCTTCTGGCTTAGCCCCACTGATGCCGAGGTAATGTATAGGTCGGTCAACTGAACCCCCCCAAACGCAACGCTAGTGGGACATTGAACGGGCAGCCTGATGCGCTGAAGTTCCTGACCTTGGGGATCAAAGCAGACAATACACCTGCCGCCCCAGAGGGCAGACCACAAGTTTCCCTCAACATCGATCGCCAGTCCATCGGGTTCTACAGCTTCATCGGTGAGATCAATGAATACCCGCCGATTCCAAATCTTGCCCGCTTCTAAATCAAAGTCATAAGCATAGATTTTGTGCAGGGCAGAATCGGTCAGATAAAACGTTGATCCGTCAGGACTCCAGCCTAAGCCATTAGAAATTGTTAGCCCGGTTTCCATCACCTGCAGCGAACCATCTGGATCATAACGATAGAGTTCTGCCTGGGCAGGGGCTTCGCTCACCGAGCCGATCCAAAACCGTCCTTGAGCATCGCATTTGCCGTCATTAAAGCGCGTGTTGGGATGGGGAAATTGAATTTGATACAGCGTTGTGGTTTCGCCTGTTTCCGGGTCGAGCAGCGCAATTCGATCGCCCAATGCCATCAAGATCTGATTGTTGCTTGCGAGGACGATCGCGCTCACTGGGGCATCCAGCTCAAAGAAGCGATCGTGACCTGTTGCCGGGTCGAACTGGTGAACTCGATAATTGTACACATCGACCCAGAAAAGCATCTGGCGATCGGCATCCCACAGCGGACACTCACCCAGCCGGGCACGGGCAGCCAACACATTTTGAACGGTGCTTTGGATAGATTGGCTCATGCAGCAATAAAATAACGTGACCTGTCGAGTTTAAAGGGAAATGCTTGTTTGCCGTTACTTCGATCGGCTATACTCATAGCACTTTCGGATTGGCTTTCCCAAAGTAAGCTAAGATGTAAAACGCGGGCGATTAGCACAGTGGTAGCGCACTTCCTTCACACGGAAGGGGTCACTGGTTCGAATCCAGTATCGCCCATTAAGTAAGAATTTCTGTCACATCAAACAGAATTCGATAAATGGCAGTGGGGCTAAGCTGCTGCAAAATTCGCAAATGAGCTTCGGCATCAGGACGACGACGCAAACGCGCCACAATTTGAGTTTGGGCATTGGGTAGGCAGCGAACCACACACCAAGGATTGAGTTGATTGTAATAAGACATGGCAAATGAGGACGATCGCAGCAAAGACGATCGCATAAAGTTTGTAAGCGAAACTGTGACCAATCGAAACCGAGCAGATTAGGACGAACGCAAATTACCCGTCGATCGACTGGTGCAAAGTATCTGTGAGTGGTTGAAATGGTGAGAAACTATGAAGACGTAGGCGTTGCGACTACTTCACCTACGCTCTCGTTGACTCTTCAATCACTATAAACTGCTTATAGTTCTGAGTCAACTGCTTATATAAGCTGTTTATAAAGCTGTTGCAATGACCGAGGTACAAGAACCAGAAAAGGAGTCACCCCTCAAGAAGCGTCGAGATGAACTGGGCTTGACTCAACGAGATGTTGCAATAGCAATTAACGTATCCGTGCAGACGGTCAGCAATTGGGAAACGGGGCGATTCAAGGAGGTTCGCTTGACGCTACCTCAAGTTAAGGCACTTTGCCGAGTGTTGCAGTGGTCGATCGATGATTTACCGGATGACTTTAGACCGGAAGATTGAAGGGACGATCGTTTCCCTATTCTTCCTCAAAATCGATCGCCCTACACTTTTAATTATTTGAGCGCAGTAGTTCAACGAGTTTACTCCCTTAAGATGTTCCACAGTGCTGTAATTCCATGAGAGACATACTCAGATTCCTGATTTTGATCGATCCATTGTGCAAGGGCGATTGTTGTGGGATTAGGGATAGCAGTAGAACCCAGAGCTTTACCTAATTGTCCCAATGCCCAAACTGCACTAGAACGTACAAGAAAGCCTTCATCCTTGAGCAGGGGTAGCAGAGCAGCCACCACTGATTCTGATGCTTGACCTAGCTCTCCTAACGCACTTGCTGCACTAGAACGTACCCTAGACTCTTCATCCTTGAGCAGGGGTAGCAGAGCAGCCACCACTGATTCTGATGCTTGACCTGACTCTTGTAATGCACTCGCTGCACTAGAACGTACATGGGAGTCTTCATCCTTGAGCAGTAAAATTAATTGCTGCACAGCCTCTTCCGGTTTTCCTAGAGCAGCCCGATATCGGCTCAATCGAACTTTGTCGATCGCTTCACCAACTGCTTCTAATTGCTGTAAAGCTAGTGCTTCATAACCTGTTTCGCTCAAGCTGCACAAAACCTTAAAGACGCGACGCTGAATAACATCAGGAACAAGTGGTGAACGGTTTGCCTCTAGCTCAACTAATCCTTTCAAAATTTCTTGAACCAGGCTTTCGTCTGTAACCTCGATGTTTTCGGCTAAACAGATTCCTGCAAACAGAAGATTGCGGTGCAGCCATTGCTCATAAGGAGTGGGTTGGTTAAAAATCTCCTTCAGTATCTTTGCTGGATTACTGCGTTTCTGCTGCGCGATCAGCAAAAGCAAGACTTCTCGCCAGTGCGGATCGTGAAGGTGATCTTGAATATGTTCCAACACCACCTCAAAGTCTTCTTCCTGTCGATCGCGAATCTCCTGCGTTGTCAAATATTCCTGAAAGGTTTTGTGGACAAACGCATATCGATCGCGCCCCTGCTTGCTGAGAAGTCCGGCTCGATCGCCAATAATCCGGTCTAAAAAGCGTTTTGCCTCGGCTTTGGCTTGGTGTCGATTAACTTTCTTCATCCTCTGAGTATTCATTTCCTGAATATATTGAGCCAACTGATCAAGGAGTTCATCGCGATCGATCAGCGTGCCGCCTTCGTTGTCGCCTGTGCCGCCCTGCGAGTGAATCCAGTATGCCAACCGCTCCATTAACCGCCGCAGATCGTCAAGCTCTAAATATTCCAAAATCTCGTGATTGCTCAGTTCCTTATTCGCATCCCACGATGTGAGCAATGTATTCACAGCTTTGTCATACAGCTTATGGCGTTCCTTCGGCAAAACCGCCTGATAGCGATGAATCAGCGCAATGATCGTGAGCAGCAACGGATTACGCGCCAGTAGTTTGATGCGATCGCTCTCCGCAAGGGCTTTCCTCAGACTTTCTTTTCGTCGTTGTGCCTCTGCTTTTGTGGCAAAGCGGCTCTCATACCAGTGGTCAATAAACGCCTGAATCTGATCGTCGTCAAACGGCAAAATCTCATAGTGCGGAAACTCATCGGTGCGAAAGAAATCGGGTTTATAGCCTGCCGGACGAGAGGTAATAATCGCAGGATTGCGGCGATGGGTTCCCAAAAAGCTCTCAATTCGCTCAACCACCTTATAGCGTCTTGCCTCTTCTGCCACCTCATCCAATCCATCCAGTAAGATCAGTGCTCGCCCATCCTTCAGCCAATGCTCAAAAAACTCTGGCGGCAGTTCAAGCCCTAAATCTGCCTTCACCATCTGTCGTGCATACTGCAAAATATTGATTTCAGGCTGCTTCATCAGATCGCGAATCTTGATTAGAATTGGCAGCCAATCCACCGTTTTGTCTAGCCCTACAAGTTCCGGCTTGCCCTGCGCTAGCATCACTGCACAATAGCTCATTAACGTTGTCTTGCCAGAACCAGGGGCACCCAACAGCACCACTCGCTGAACTTGAGACGGCTTCAATAATTGAGCCGCTGAAATCTTGGGCTGACTGGTCTGCCTGCTGGCAAAGCGCGATCGATTTCGCTGCTCCCAAAGAAGCTGAGCCTGTAAATCTCCCTGGACTTCTAGCGGCAAACCTTGTTCTAAAAAACTGAACTCCGTTTGTGCTTTTCCCTGCACATTGGGCATCACAAAAATTTCAGCTAACTTTTCGGCTCGTTCAATCTCCTGCCCTTCAACTGCAATTCCCGCAAACCGGACATCATCAAAGCAATGAATGAGCTGTTCAAAGTATCTTTCCTTTGCTACCTGGAATTTGAGGTAAGAATTAGTCTGCTCAAAGTAGGTGCTGGTAAATTCTTTGATCCAAGGCATTACTCGGCTTTGAATCAATTCAACATTTTTCTGCTTCGCGACTTGCAAAAACTTCTTTTCCAGAAGGGCATTATCCGGCATTCCTGCCCCTGTTAAAGGTTTCTGTAGCTCTGCCTGAACTCCTGAATCCTGAAAAAACTGATGCAGAAATTTTGGAATAAAATCTGGCTCATATTTAGAGAAAAGACGATGCCCCGGAGGTTGCTTTTCCTCTTGTGCCTGAGCCATCACCATGCCCTCCCGTAGGGCTTTTTCCAATTCAGTCGGGTTGAGCTTGCTATGAACTGCTTTAAATAATGCAGGTGCAGCTTTTATCGCAACCGGACTCAGCAATCTGACAAGGGCAGCAGTTTCAAGAGTCATACAGGGCAAAACTCATGCTTTGAGCCTCATTATGGCTCATCCATCAGGCATGGTGAAAAGACGCAAAGCCAATGCAGTGAATTGCAAAAGCAATGTCACTCATCACAATCCTTCTGTAACCAGCCGCAAAGCCAATGCACCCGATCGCAATCCTTCGGTAACGCCTCACAGTCTTAATGCGATCGATCGCAATCCTTCTGCAACTTAACCTATTCTCAGTACGATCGTTAAACTTCTTGTTTCAATGGGCACATTAAATATGTAAATAATTACTGAAGGTGCACTATGCCTAGCCCAGATACCAATCGTCGCCTCACCCCTGCTGTGCTCAATCAAGATGTCGATGCCTTTAACGGTTATCGCACGATCGTGGGTTACAGCACCAAACGTTTCAACGCCACACCCGAAGCCTTGCAGCAGGCATATCAAACCATGCTGGCACAGCAGCAAGCCGAAACCGAAAAGCTAGCCCTGTATCGAGCAGCTTCTGACGCAGCACGACTGGCAGAATGGGAATTTCACAACGCAGTGCTGGCAATGAAAGAAGTCGTCAAAGGGCAGTTTGGCTCAGACAGCAACGAAGCGCAATCTGTCGGTCTGAAAAAGAAATCCGATCGCAAGCGTCCCACTCGTCAAAAAGTGACACCAATCGCAAGTTAGTACAGCCAAACCAAAGAAAGCGATCGCCCCTCAACTTCCCAATCCCGACTCTGCTTAATTGCCGCTCGATCTCCCAAGCTCCCTGCTCTGGATTCAGTTGATTACTATACTTCCAGGCAACACAGATAAGGGAATCAAAGCCGTTGCTGATCCGATTCGGGCGATCGCCTCCAACAACAGCAAGGGCAAACATCGCCAAGGGAGAAGCGATCGGGACAGCGAAACAAACTGCTCAGCACCAGAGTACGAGATGCCGATCGAAAACTGTTTGAGCTGCTTATGCTAGAAAACGGGAGCCAACTTATTCGGTCCGCTTCAGAAAGTGAGTGAGTTGTTCTACCAGTAATCAGCTAAGGCTCAATAAATAAAAGGTAAATCAAGACTGATGCGGAATGGCAAGAGATTGAACTGCTGCTCCCGCCTAAAAAGCCGTTGGGGGCTTTACCGTGTTTGTGAGTGGTGGGATGACTACAGAGCAGGCATTCCATAGGTCTTGCTTAAAAGTAGAGCCACTTTACCTAACCCACTACAGTCTGATGCACTACCTAGTATTCCAGTGCAGCATTCGGAAGAGAAATCAACTGTGCTTTGCCTGCTAGAATCTTGAAGGAATTACCATTATTGCCTGTCCTACAGTGAAGCAGAAACGCTCAAAATTCCTGCTACTATCTCTACTGAATTCCTTAGCCGATTTTGATGGGGAGCTATCTGAGGAAGCAGTGAGACTATTGGAGGAGTTGAAAACCCGATCGCATAGCCTTCCTCCGCTCTATGCCGATGTTTTTGCCCTTCCTTATTCAGCAACCTGTGCCGACCTGGTTAATCGCATCATGTCTCTTTCCCAAGAGCAGATTGCCGTTGCCAGTTATGCATTTCAAGTTTTTCGCTACTATGAGCAGATTTTGAAGGCGAACCCTGGTGATGGGTCACCCCAACAGCAGGCGGCTTACGAGTCGCAGGTAGAGCGGATTCGCCTTTCAGTGGCTCGAACGAAAGCAGCGTTAGCGGAATCCCTTGGGAAATAGCTGGAAGAAACACTACAATAAACAGCTAGCAATCATCAGGAAGCAACTATTGCTATGCCCTCCCTTAGCCGTCAGCAATCCGATCGCCTTGTTCACAACGTTACAGCCATTGAGCAATTATTAGCCGAGGTGGATGACGAAGGAGCCGAGGAGATTTTAGATGAACTCTATATGCTCATCACCAAAATTCTCGAGCAGTTTCCGCAACTGGATAAAGATGAGGATTGAGGCTAGATCAGACTGGAAGGATTGATTTCTCGTTGGGACTCATCGGCTGGATTTTAGCTTTTGAGACCATAAGCTGAGCAATCGTGCAGTTATGAACCCATAAAGTGAGCAATCGTCCCATAGAGCTGAAAGGCGAGAAGCTGTCGCAATCGCCTGTCCCAAGTGAGGCAGGTTGAGACGCAAGAAACTTTTGGGATTTAGAAACGCTAGAAACAGAGCACTAGCAGAACAGCAACACTTCTCGTACTGAACTACGGTTCCGTACTGAAAAATCTTAATGCGGGTTGAAAGAGAGCACTACGTTGACATTCTTAGACGACACTAATTTGTCACCACCGATTAGACGACACTAATTTGTCTCAAAGACACTAATTTGTCATGAGCGACAACAATTTGTCACCGATGACATTTAATTAGTCACTGTACATTAGGCGATGGACACAACTGGACTCGAACCAGTGACCCCTACGATGTCAACGTAGTGCTCTAACCAACTGAGCTATGCGTCCGAACAGTATCAGACTATAGCATAGATATTGTAGAAGACGCAAATATTGCCTCGATCGTTCACCCAGCCTCTAATTCTAGAGAAAACCCTTCCTACTTTGGATCTGGCTCAAAGTCCTCAATTCTGGGGGATTTAGGGGGCTGTAAAACCTCTCGCCCCAATCAAACCATCCCCAAGAAAAACTTCACCCGATCGCCAACAGGGGGAAATCACTCCGCAATCTTACAGAAGCCATACCATAAATTAGTGTTAAGGTAATAGGGTTAAACCATTAATTCTTCCCTAGACGGGTTGTAGTGCGTTGAAACAGTTTTCATTTACTGGAAACCCCAGGAAGCCCTTGTGGTGTCTGGAAGTGAAATTACAGCGCAGACGGTTGACTGACCCGGCTCTCTCCTGGGCAGACCGCTGTGAAGGACCTAGTATGAGCTGATCGACCTGTAACTGTAGGTTTGTGGGTTGGGGGCAAAATTGCCCGCGAAGTAGCTAGTTGGGTTTAGACCCGGAACTAGCGACCTGACAAACTCGGTCGATCGAGACTCGCTTTAGAGTTTTTGCAAATCGATTTAATGCAACAGGAAAACTGCGTCTGCGGTAGCCTGCTGATTTCTCTCATGTCATGGCTGAAGGAAGTCAGGGCGACCGGAGTTGGTTCAGTTTTCTAGTGAGACATGTGCAGAGGGTGGGAACCCTTCTAGCAGTCTTTCGCATCGGTTTGCAGCTTCACGCTTTTGGGTCTGCATTAATTTCTTTTTCACCGAAATTCCAGCGAATTTGGAGAGCGAGCAATGTCGAAAATTCTCAGCCATAAGATTTCCCCTGCACCGATGCCTGCTGAAATTAGCGTCGTCGATTTGATCGACGGGTATTTCACCGCGTATAACTCCGCCCGCTTACGCGAAATTTGCCACCTGTTGAGCCGTGAAGTCATGCAGGAAGGCGTTACCGTTGCCGTCAGTTTGTCTGGTGCGCTGACTCCTGCCGGATTGGGTGGCTCTGTGCTGGCTCCGCTGATGCAGCACGGCATGATCGATTGGATGATCAGCACCGGAGCGAACCTGTATCACGACATTCACTACGGACTCGGACTGGATCTGTATGCCAGCCATCCGTTTGTCGATGACGTGAAACTGCGCCAGGAAGGGCGGATTCGCATCTACGATATTGTGTTTGGCTATGATGTGCTGCTCGAAACCGATGCGTTTATTCGCGAACTGCTGAAGGCAGAACCCTTCCAGAAGCGCATGAGCACGGCAGAGTTTCACCATTTACTGGGCAAATATCTGTACGAAGTCGAGCAGCAGTTAGGCTTAAAGCACTCCTGCCTGCTGTCTATGGCTTACCAGTGCGGCGTCCCAATCTACACCTCCTCGCCTGGAGATAGTTCGATTGGCATGAATGTGGCAGCTCTGGCACTGGAAGGCTATCAGCTCATGATCGACCCGTCACTGGACGTGAACGAAACCGCAGCGATCGCCTACGCAGCCCGTCAAACCTCCTCTGGTGAAGAAGGCAAGAGCGCAGCAGTGATCCTGGGCGGCGGCAGTCCCAAAAACTTCCTGCTGCAAACCCAGCCCCAGATTCACGAAGTCCTGGGACTCGAAGAGCGCGGACACGATTACTTTGTGCAAATCACCGATGCCCGTCCCGATACAGGCGGACTGTCTGGTGCAACCCCCTCCGAAGCCGTAAGCTGGGGCAAAGTCGACCCCGAAGAGCTACCCAGCACGATCGTCTGCTATACCGACAGCACGATCGCTCTCCCAATCCTCTCTGCCTACATCCTCAGCCAGTGTGAGCCGCGTCCGCTGAAGCGATTGTACGATCGCCGCGAGGAAATGCTCGAAACCCTGCGTCGGGATTATCTGACCGCCCAGGCACAGCAGCCAGCCCAACCGACGATCGCGATCGCCCAAACCGTGAAGCAAGCCGTCACTGCTCCACAGCCGATTGCAACTTATCCCTGTGGCACTCCGATTCGCAAAGAGCACCGCAACGGATATCGGCGGGAGTCGATCGAGGTTTAGCAGGGGTTTGAGCAACCTGATTAAACGATCGCCCGCCCTGTACTGTCATCAAACAGATGAATTTTGTCGGGCGCGATCGTCAGCCAGAGTTCCTCTCCCACAAAAACCGGGCGATCGGGTTCGATTCTCACCTGGAGGGGCAAGATTTCACCGGAGCGGTCTGGAGTCACCAGACTGACGCTGAGATAAGTTTCGCTGCCCAGTGCCTCGACGCGCTCAACCCGGACAGGGATATTTTTGGGCGCAGGCAAACCAACGCTGAGATGCTCTGGACGGATGCCTAGGGTAATCGATCGCCCGTCATAAAGCCGCAGCCGCGCTTCCCAGTCGTGGGGCAGAGTGAGGCGAAATTGAGGGTGCTGAATCAGCAGGGGAGCTTTGACCTGAACCGGAATAAAGTTCATGGGCGGTGAACCGATGAACTCCGCCACAAAGCGATTTGCCGGACGGTTGTAAAGATCGAGCGGACGCGCCACCTGCTGAATTTGTCCGGCATTCATCACCGCAATGCGATCGCCCATGGTCATGGCTTCGGTCTGATCATGGGTGACGTAGATTGTGGTCGTGCCCAGCTTGCGCTGAAGGTTAACAATCTGGCCGCGGGTTTCGGTTCGCAGTTTGGCATCCAGGTTCGAGAGTGGCTCATCCATCAGAAACACCTGGGGATTGCGTGCCATTGCCCGACCCAGGGCGACTCTTTGCTTTTGTCCGCCCGAAAGCTGTTTGGGCAGGCGATCGATCAGCGATTCGATCTGGAGCATCTGAGCCACCGTTTTGACGCGGCGATCGATCAGCTTTTCTTCGGCTGACCAGTAGCGCAAACCGCGCGGCAGCGATCGGGTGGCACTGACGAAAAGTCGCTCCATCCATTCTGGGCGATTAGAAGGCTTTGCCTCGCTTTCATCGATCGTCCAGGTGCGCCGCAGCCCAAACGCCAGATTTTCATACACCGTCATGTGTGGATAAAGCGCGTAGCTCTGAAACACCATCGCGATATCGCGGGCTTTGGGTGGCAGATCGTTGACGAGGCGATCGCCCACAGAAATATTGCCGCCTGTGAGGGCTTCCAGTCCGGCAATCAGGCGCAGCAGCGTACTTTTACCGCAGCCCGATGGACCCACCAGCACCATAAATTCACCGTCGTGAATCGTCAGGTTGATTCGCCGTAGTACGCTCACGCTCTGAGCTGTGCCAGTTTCCGTTTCGGGGTCAATTGCCAGTGCGGTTGCTCCTACGGAGGCGGCGTTTGGAGCGATTCCCCCCGCAGAACGCTTCTGGATGGAGTGACCGGAGGACTGACCGGAGGAACTGGCTTTACCCGTGCGGTGAGGAAAACTTTTGTAGATGTTTTCGAGTACAACTTGCGCCACAGTGGTTTGAAATGAGTTCTGCTAAATGAATGTTGAGCGTGACTCCCAAAATCAATTCAGGGAGAATGGCAGGCTAACCTGTCGTAAGCTTCCCCAAATTCTACCAAGCTTGTTTGCGATCGACCGCGCCTCATCAGCAGGATTGCAGCAACATAGCTTGATCGAAGTGATTGCGATATCTTAATACTGTTTAACCTTTTGCAATCATTCTTTTGCGAAAGCATCTTCAATCGTTCGGGTTAACGGAGGTCAACATGGCAGACGGCAGTATGAAACGACGGCATTTTGTGATGGCAACGCTAGCCGCCGGATTTGCAATGGCAGTTCGCCCTGTTTCTGCTGAAACGATCATTACGGATACAGAGGGATTGATGGTAGGGGCGATCGAGATTCCGACACAAGATGGAGTCATTCCCGGCTATCACGCGATGCCTGAAACGGGAACTGATTTTCCGGTCGTCCTGGTGGTGCAGGAAATCTTTGGCGTTCACGAATATATCCAGGATATGTGTCGGCGGTTTGCTCAGTTGGGTTATCTAGCAATCGCACCCGAACTGTTTGTGCGGCAGGGGGATGTGTCGAAGTTGAGCAGCATCGACGAGATTCGCCCGATCGTCTCCAGCGTGCCCGATGCTCAGGTGATGTCCGATCTGGATGCGGCGGTCAACTGGGCGAAAAATTCCGGGAAGGGCGATGTCGATCGGGTTGGGATTACAGGCTTTTGCTGGGGCGGTCGAATTGTTTGGCTTTATGCCGCGCACAATCCTCAGCTCAAGGCGGGGGTGGCCTGGTATGGACGCCTGGTTGGGCAATCAACCGAACTCCAGCCCAAGTTTCCGATCGATGTGGCAGGCACGCTCAAAGCCCCCGTTCTGGGACTGTACGGCGGTAAGGATGATGGCATTCCGCTCACTAGCGTTGACCAGATGAAGCAAGCTCTCGCTGCCGCCAATAGTCCCTCGGAAATCATCGTCTATCCCGATGCGCCCCACGGTTTCCACGCCGACTATCGACCCTCTTATCGGCAGGTAGATGCAGAGGATGGCTGGGAGAAGCTTCAGGCTTGGTTTAAGCAATATGGAGTCTAGGGATAGGAAGATGAGGACATAGGGAGATAAGGGAATGTTTTCTTCAATGCAGGTGGCAGCTTTACGGTTGAAGCCAGGGCAAGACTTGAAGCTTGAGCTGGAGCAGTTTGTCCAGGATCACCGTTTGGAAGCTGCCTGCATTGTCACCTGTGTTGGCAGTCTCACTCAGGCAATGCTACGGCTGGCAAATCAATCTGAAGGAACGATCTATCAGGGACATCTTGAGATTGTGTCGCTGATGGGCGTAATGTCCTGTCACGGGTCGCACTATCATCTGTCAATCGCCGAGCGGACAGGGCAAACCTTTGGCGGTCATTTGCTGGAGGGCTGCCGCATCTACACCACCGCAGAAATTGTGATTGGCATTATGCCAGAACTGCGCTTTCGACGAGAGCATGATCTCGATTCGGGCTATCGGGAATTGACGATCGAGGATTTTTGAAAGTCGATTTCCCCAGAAGGAGAATAGCCCGGCATCAAGAAACCAGCTTTTGTTTTCGGTTATTGATACTGGAGTTGCATCACCGCCACTGATCTGAACCGTCTATTCCAGCCGTTTGAGCAGCGAGAAAGCAGACTCGATCGCCGTCATGAAGGCATAGGACTGGGGCTGGCTTTATCCCACCGCTTTGCTGCCCTAATGAGCGGCGAAATTATCGTTGTGTCCAAACATCAGACAGGAAGGCTGTTTTAGGCTGGGCTGACCGATTGCCCCCTAAAGGGAACTGATTTACACCGCCGATCGCCGCTAACGCCGCAAATTTGTCTAAACCACCTGCTTAAACTGAAGCTGAATCAGCTCCTCCGGTCGGACTGCCCCATGCTCGGTGATGATGGCAGTAATGAGCTCGGCAGGCGTTACATCAAACGCCGGATTGTAAAATTCAACGCCCGGCGGACAAATGCGCGTATCGCCAATCTGGTAAACCTCTTCGGGGTCGCGTTCCTCGATCGGAATCTGGCTACCGGTCGAGAGGGAAAAATCGATTGTTGAAAGCGGAGCTGCCACATAAAAAGGAATATTGTGTGCTCTGGCAATCAGCGCAACGCTATAAGTGCCAATTTTGTTCGCCGCATCTCCGTTTGCCGCAATTCGATCGGCTCCCACCACGACCGCATCAATCATGCCCTGCTTCATACAGTGCGCCGCCATATTGTCAGTAATCAGCGTCACGGGAATGCCTTCCTGCACACATTCCCAGGTAGTGAGCTTTGCGCCCTGCATCCGGGGACGAGTTTCGTCGGCATAGACTCGCTCTAGTCGTCCTTCGCGCCAAGCCGATCGCACTACACCCAGAGCCGTACCGTAGCCTGCAGTTGCCAGTGCGCCTGCATTGCAGTGGGTTAAAAGCCGCAACTGACCCGGCGGCTGGGGCAGAACGGTCAAGCCCGCTTCGCCAATCGCCTGACAAGTTTCAATGTCTTCCTCGCGAATTGTATGGGCTGCCTGCAAAATAGCTTCTTTGATATAATCCACGCTGCCCAGGGTTTGCCGCGCTATCTTCAGGGTTCGATCGATCGCCCAGAACAAATTCACAGCAGTGGGGCGAGTTGCCTTGAGCTTTTGCGCCACCTGCTCTAGCTGAGCTAAAAACGGCTCTCGCTGGGTTGCCTCAATTTCGCGCGCACCCAGATATAGCCCATACGCTGCCGCTACGCCGATCGCAGGCGCACCACGCACAATCATGGTTTTGATCGCCAGTGCCATATCGTCTGAGCGGCTAATTTCTACCACGCCGTACTCCTGCGGCAATCGCGTTTGGTCAATCAGCCGCACATGGTCTTGATACCAATAAACCGGAAATACTTGAGAAGAGAATGACATGACGCACGCTCACCAGCAGAACAAGGATCTAGTCTACTCTATATGGCTGATCGAGCTATAGGACCTGTCGAACTCTATCGCCTCGATGAGGTAATCCAGTTAGCGAATCAGCCGGCTGCGTACACTCTAACCGATTGGGGATCGATCGTGTCGCGCTCCATGCCGTAATCCTGTAGGGCATATTCAAGCTGCAAAATCAGGCGATCGTGTTTTTGAGGCGGGCTTGCCCGATGCAAGCAGAACGTATCTTCGGCAAAGCCAAAGCCTGATTCGCCGCAAACTGTGATCACATTTGCCGAACCATAGGCACGATCGATCGCTGCTTCAGAAAACTTTTTGCCAAACCATTCATGAGACCAGCGTTTGTGCAGATGCGTGCCGCGAACGCAAATATGTGGACCCGCCCATTCATCGACATCAGTGAGATAGAAAAAGAATTTGAGAAACCCGTAATCGTCCAGATCATAGTGAAACATTTGGGCGGATTTTCGCCGATCGCGCACGGTTGCCCGACTGGGAAAACTCCACCACAGGCGACTGCTAATCAAAACGGGTTCTGCCCCCAAATAGCGAGCCGCGATCGCTCGCAAGACTGGATCTTGTCCCAGTTTGACGATTGCTGGACAGGTCAAAGCGGTATTAAAGTAGCTCGCCGTCACAAATGCGGTTTGATAGTGTGCCTCTGCCTGTGCTTTTTCGGCGTAATAAAAGCCTGTGTCAGGATAGCGATTTCCCAGGCAGGGCTGCTGATTCGCAAAGTCAAGAATCGATTGCACAATTGATAAGGGAAGCTGTAGACCCAGGAAATATCCGTCTTGCTGAATCGACTGCACAATCTGATCGATCGCCACATCAGGAAAAACAGATTGATCGATCGCTGTTTCACAAGGCTCAGCACAGAGAGCAAGCCGCTGTTTTACCACTGACTGCTTTATCCAACAGCGAATCTTTGTAAAGCGACTGAGCTGCCGCATTAGCAGCCATTCCCGGTTATGCGTCAGTCCCCGATACCAGGCATGGGCAGTCTCGTAGCCCTCGTAGTACAGATCACGCAGAAAACTGAACATTTTTCAAAGCACGATTTTAGCAACTGTTTCGAGACGGACAGACTAGACACGGACAAATACTACCCAGTTTCCATACCCAGCTACCATGCGAAACACTTCCCCTCTAGGGGGATCAAACTCCTGTTGCTACGAGTTCAATCCGACAAAATGCCTTGCGTTTTCTTGCCGGAAAGGGACATTTCCCTGATGCATCTGAATTGAAATGCTGACTGATCCAGCTTTTGGGAGTTCTTTCCCTATCTTCGGAGGATTCTGAACCCATCAGGAGAAGCTGACAGGAATGTCTGATATTGAGCTGATCGAATCCTTCGGGTCGAGTTTGAGTTTGTAAAGCGGGCGATCGGGCTTCGACAGCGTTTAGCCCTTCAACATTCCAGCACTCTGTCTAGGAGCCCGTCATTTTGATTGGCGGGGTGCAAGGGTTCAGCCCTACCGGAGGCAACGCCCCCACATTCTCCCTTACCCGTCAGAATTTGCTTCACAAAACACTAGCTTGATGGATTGCCTGGATGAATTGGCTTTGACTATGCTGGATTCACCCGCATCAAGGGCTGACCAAACTCAACAGGCTCGCCGTTTTGAACCAGGATTTCGACAATTTCGCCGCTGATTTCTGCCTCGATTTCATTCATTAGCTTCATGGCTTCAATAATGCAGACTGTCTGACCATTTCGGACTCGATCGCCCACATTTACAAACGCAGCTTCATCAGGAGCCGGAGCACGATAAAAGGTGCCGACCATTGGCGAGACGATTTCGACAAACTTCTCGGTCGAGCGGGGTGGCGGGGTTGGCGTTGGGGGAACGACGATCGGTGTGGCAGACGCGCTGGGCAGGGAGGGAATCGGAGCCAGGGCAACGGCAGTATCCGTCGATGGAGCCGGAGAAGTCGCCGGAGTATCACCGGGTTGAACGCCCTTACGAATTACCAGTTCAAAATCGCCGCTTTTGAGCGTAAATTCTGCAATATCAGTTTGATTAATAACTGTTAATAAATCTCGGAGTTCGCTAAAGTTCAGTTCCACGCTTGTTTTAACCGTTCTAGTCGAATGATTTTAAATGAGATGGCGTAGCGACTAACAGTTGCGAAAAAGCAGGAGTGGAAAGGAATGTAAAGGCACGAGAAGTCCTGCATCACCACAATCGAACGATCGCGACATTTGACCTCAAGTTGCCTTCAATCTGCCTTGAAACTGATAGCTGGCTAACTGTTAATCGCTAAACGGATAATCGCTAAACGGATCGCGACGACGATCGCCAAACTACTCCCGTCCCAGGTAGGTATCCGTGCGAGTATCAACTTTGATGCGTTCGCCTATCGAAATAAACAGAGGAACCATGACTTGCGCCCCGGTTTCGACGATCGCAGGTTTGGTGCCACCCGTTGCCGTATCGCCCTTTACGCCAGGGTCGGCTTGCACGACTTCCAGTACAACTGAGTTGGGCAGTTCAACGTCAAGCACCTGGTTATTCCAGCGCACCACGTTGACTTCCATCCCTTCTTTCAGGTACTTCACGCGATCGCCAATTTGCTTGGCATTCAGGCGACCTTCTTCGTAAGTTTCCATGTCCATAAAGACGTAATCGTCGCCGTCCTTATAGGTGTGCTGCATTGTATTTTTTTCGATGACTGCCTGCGGGACAGTCTCTCCTGCCCGGAACGTTCGCTCAACTACGTTCCCGTTCTGCATATTTTTGAGCTTGGTTCGCACGAAAGCGGAGCCTTTACCAGGTTTCACATGGAGGAATTCCACAACCCGCCAGACGTTTCCGTCAAGCTCAATACTGACCCCGGGGCGAAAATCATTACTGGAAATCATGAATCTTGCTGTGTTGGCAAAACGATCGGCAATTTATTTTACCGCTCCGAGGGAGACATATCACGAAAGGCAGAAGGAATTTGTTCACGCGCGATCGAACATCCTGCTGGGTTCGGCTCAGCAGGTCGAGATGAAATCCCTTCCATCGTTATGGGAAGATGATGAGTGAAGTTTCTGGCTTGTGCGAATTTGAGTTCTGCAAACAGAAACCTCTTCAACGCAGTCCTGCTGAGCTATTTTGTTGAGCTTTTTAAAAATTTTCATGAGTAGAACGCTTGCCCCTCTCAAAACCCTGATCGAGCGTCCGTCCTCCCAGTGCGGCAAAGGGTTTGCTTTCATTAGCCGTCTATTGAAAACAGGCATATCGCTGGTGCTGCTGATCGGGTTGCTCTGGAGCAGTGGAATCATCCTGCCGCCCGGAAGCCTGTTTGGTCTGGAGTGGAATCAATCTGCGCTGGCACTGCCACCCGGAAATGCAATCACCGACGGTAAAGCTCTCCTGCGCTACGCCCTGCCGATCGACAATAAGCCCGTGCGCGATCTGCAGGTCAGCCTGGAGAGTATGTCGGAAGCACTGCGGGGTCGGCGGAAGGTGAGCGCGATCAATCGCAATCTGGATACTGCCGATCGCATCCTGAACATCAAACGTGATCCCCTGCTGGCAAGCGTCCCTGATGAGCATAAAGCAGAAGCAGAAGCCGCGATCGATCGGCTCAAGGCAGGCGTTGCCGACATACGATCGGCTGTTGAAAAGCAGGACAAGGAAGCAATCTGGACAAAGCGCGGTCAGCTTCTCGATCAAGTGGGACAGCTAGAAGAACTGATGGTTGCCCAGTTTCCCTACGAAGTGCCAGAGGAATACAGCAATCTGCCGCAGCTTAAAGGACGGGCAACCGTTGAGGTGCAAACCACTAAGGGTGATATGACACTGGTGGTCGACGGCTACAATGCGCCCATTACAGCAGGAAACTTTGTCGATCTGGTGCAGCGCGGCTTTTATAACGGGCTGGAGTTCGTTCGCGCTGAAGACTTTTATGTAGCGCAGATCGGTGATCCCCCTGGCAAGGAAGAGGGCTTTGTCGATCCAAAAACGGGCAAATATCGGGCTGTTCCCCTGGAAATTATGGTGCAGGGCGACAAGGAACCGACTTACGGAGTCACGCTGGAAGAAGCCGGACGCTATCTCGACCAGCCTGTGCTGCCTTTCTCGGCTTATGGCACGCTGGGCATGGCACGACCGGGAGAGGATAACAACGGCGGCTCATCGCAGTTCTTCTTCTTCCTGTTTGAGCCGGAACTCACTCCCGCCGGACTTAATCTGCTGGACGGTCGCTATGCTGTCTTTGGCTATGTGACGGAAAACAAAGAAGTGCTGGATAAAATTCGGGCAGGCGACAAAATTGTTTCTGCCAGAGTCGTGAAAGGCGCGGAAAACCTGGTTGAGCCAGAGTCGGCTTGATCGATCCCGTCAATCATGACCAAGGAAATTCGCGTACAGGATATCGGCGAACAGGGACTTTTGCAAAGACTGCAAAGCTTCTGTCCGCCGGATTTAATCGGGGACGACGCAGCCCTGCTCTCGATCGCCGCAGGACATTCGCTGGTCGTCACAACCGATACGCTGGTAGACGGCGTTCACTTTAGTGACCGAACCACCTCTCCCGCAGATGTAGGTTGGCGCGCTGTTGCCGCAAATTTGTCTGACCTAGCCGCAATGGGCGCAGAGCCGATCGCCCTCACTGTCGGACTGTGCCTGCCGGGAAGCGTAACTGTGAACTGGGTTGAGCAGCTTTATCAAGGCATGATTGACGGTTTGCAGCCCTTTCAAACCCCGATCGTCGGAGGCGATATTTGTCGATCGTCCGTGATTAGTCTGGCAATCACCGCATTAGGACAGGTCAGACCCGCAGAAGCAATTCGGCGATCGATCGCCCAACCGGGAGATGCAATTCTGATCACCGGATACCATGGAGCTTCCAGAGCCGGACTAGAGCTGCTGCTGAATTCCGAATTGGGCAATGCCCTGGAAAAAACGGCTTTCGATCGATTGGTTCAAGCCCATCAGCGTCCAATTCCGCGTTTGGATGTTGTTACCCTGCTCACAGACCTGCGAACCCAATATCCCGATCTGCGGGTTGCAGGTATGGACAGCAGTGATGGTTTAGCCGATGCGATCGTGCAAATTTGCCGCGCTAGCAGAGTGGGAGCCACGGTGAAGCGGGATCAAATTCCTGTTCCGCCTGAATTCACTCCTTGGGTCAGCAATGCTCAGGCGATCGAGTGGATATTTTACGGCGGTGAAGATTTTGAACTCGTGCTGTGTCTGCCGGTCGAGATTGCAGAAAAGCTGCTGGTGCAGTTAGGAGATGGGGCAGCGATCGTGGGAAAGATTACTGCTGAGCAAACGGTTTCACTGCAAAACGAGGATGCGATCGTTGAGCTTTCCCTCAATAGAGGATTTCAGCATTTTTCCGTCCGCTAGCTGCTTCAAAAGATTCAAACCTGCTGTCCTTGCCCGAACATGCCCGCCAATCTAATTTATTCTGATTTACAAAAAAGTCTGCAATAAAAAAGGGGCTTTTGCCCCCGATTGTCTCTATCTTTTCAAGCAGTAGAACTGACGCTAAAGCCTAGCGAAACATACTGCTCACCGAACTGTCTTCATGAATCCGCCAGATTGCCTCACCCAGCAGATTTGCCACCGAAAGCACAGTAAGCTGCGGGAAGCGTCGGTCTTCAGTGACCGGAATTGTGTTGGTGACAATGATTTCTTCAAATAGTCCTGCCGAAAGTCGATCGATGGCTGGAGGCGAGAACACGGCATGAGTAGCACAGGCATAAACCTGGCTTGCGCCCTGCTGTCGCAGAATTCTTGCGCCCTCGCAAATCGTTCCTGCCGTATCAATCATGTCGTCTACCAAGATTGCCGTTTTGCCAGCGACATCTCCGATCACGTTCATGACTTCGGCGACATTATGAGCTTGACGGCGTTTATCAATAATGGCAAGCGGGGCATCATTCAGCTTTTTGGCAAAGGCTCTTGCCCGTGCCACACCGCCCACGTCTGGCGAAACGACTACCACATCGCTCAGATTCTTGGCGTTCAGGTAATCCAGAATCACCGGAGAACCGTAAACGTGATCAAAGGGAATGTCAAAGTAGCCCTGGATTTGGGCTGAGTGCAGATCCATTGCCAGAATTCGGTTTGCGCCTGCCTGGGTAATCAAATTGGCAACCAGTTTGGCTGTGATCGATTCTCGTCCGGCAGTTTTGCGATCGGCTCTCGCATAGCCGTAGTAAGGAATGACGGCCGTAATTTGACGCGCCGAAGCACGACGGCAGGCATCAATCATAATGAGCAACTCCATCAGGTGATCGTTCACCGGACAGCAGCTGGGTTGCATCAAGTAGACATCACAGCCGCGAATCGACTCTTGGATCTGGATATAGATTTCGCCGTCTGCAAACCGTTTGCGAACCATCGGACCCAAATCCATCCCCAAGTAATGGGCAACTTCATGGGCTAGCGGCAAATTAGCAGATCCAGAAAACAACCGAAGGCGATGATCTGAGAGATCAATACGAGGATGCTGAAGGGTAAGAGTTGCAGTGCTGATCACGACAGTTCCTCAGGCGACAGTCAGGGAAATATTAGCATCATCGGAGCAGTATCATCTCTTGGTAGTTGTACGGATACTAAAAAGTGAATTGACACTAGCACTGTACTTTGATTGCTGCAGGCGGCTAAAGATTCCGCAATCAACAAGATTGAAGTTATCTTCCAGGCTTCTGCTGCCAAATCGTTTGACATTCGTAAAAATTGACCTTCTTAAGCTGAAAGCCAGAGTAGTAACGCCTTGAAAAGAAACAATCGAATCCTGCTATAACCAAATCTCGCGCTAAGCCTAATACAGACCAGTTTAAAACTCTAAAGAAACAATAAAACTGCTTTGAAGATTTTAAGTGAACTGAATCACTCTTTTACTTTACCAACTCAACCTTCTGAATGGGAGAAGGCAAACAATTTATATAGAATTTATAATGCTGAGCAGCAATTCTATAGAGTATGAGAGGAATAACGAAACAGATCGTGACGCAAAAACTGGATTGCCGTTACTTATCGGTCCGCAATCCCTCTCAACCCACCAAACTGAGCTTGTTGCGTGACTTACTCGGTTTAACCCGATCGTCTTAGCTTGATCAAACGACCTTGATCACTCGATCAACTTACAGATCGCCGCCCCGAAAAGCCAGCACAAAAATCACTGCCGGACCTGCAATCACAATCAGCGCTAGCATGGTGAGCTGCGCGATCGTCTCAAAGTTAATGTTGCCAAGAACACTCGTAATGAAATCCATTGCTCCTCCCGACTAACCCGAATAATTGATTGTTATTTGAACAGCTTATCTGGATTGTATTTTACACGGTTCTTGCCCTCTTGCAGGTAGAGAATTCTGATCGAGCTAACTTCAGGCAAATTGCCACAAACCATGAGCAGCAATCTAATGGCAGACTCACACTCAGAACCGCTAAGCTCGAATAGAGATATTCAATGGGGTAGACCAGAGCAATGGCGACTTGGCAATGTGTAAAGCAGTGTGGTGCGTGCTGCCAGCTTGATCCAGACGATCGACCCGATTTAGAAACATACCTTGCGCCAGAAGAACTCCTGCTCTATATGAGTTTGGTCGGTGAAGACGGCTGGTGCATTCACTTTGATCATGCGCTGCGCGAATGCCGTATTTACGCCGATCGTCCCCGTTTCTGCCGGGTGCAGCCGGATGTATTTCAGGATCTCTACGACGTGGAGCCAGAGGAATTAAGCGATTTTGCGATCGACTGCTGCGTTCAGCAAATTGAAGCAGTATATGGTGATAGAAGTCTAGAGCTGCTGCGGTTTGAGCGATCGATCGAGCAGGACTGAGCTGTAAAGAAATGAGGGAAAAGTTCAGCGGGGGATTGCTTTTCTAGTCACAGTCAGACAAAATGAAAAGAAAATGAAATGGCTGAGGTGTACTGACTCGTGCAATCTCTCTCTGTCCCTTCCACCACTGCTGAAACCTCTTTGGATCGTTTAGAAGCTGCGCTTTCTCACTCTGAGGCGATTGTTATTGAGTCTGATGCCGAGTCGAGTTTGACAGAATCTGCTGCAAACCAGTCGGAGAGCTGGTCTAACCCAGTCATTGCTGATTCCGCCGAAGAACCCGCCTGGAAACTGCACCTGAAAGTTTTTACCTCCACCTTTTTTACGATCTTCCTGGCTGAACTGGGCGACAAAACTCAGGTGACAACCCTGCTGATGGCGGCAGAATCTCACTCGCCCTGGATTGTGTTTGCCGGAGCAGGCGCGGCACTGGTTGCAACGAGCGCGATCGGAGTTTGTCTGGGCTGCTGGTTGGCAAAGCGCGTTGCGCCCCGTGTGCTAGAGCGATCGGTCGGCATCCTGCTGCTGGGAATTTCGGCGCTGCTGATATTGGATGTCGTCCGGGGTTAAGGCAAGAGGCGAAGCACACACAGGCGAAGCAAAAATGGAATGGCACTTGCTGGGATTGAGCTTTATTACCGTGTTTTTGTCGGAGCTGGGCGATAAAAGCCAGCTTGCTGCAATTGCGCTGAGCGGTCGATCGCGATCAATCAAAGCAGTCTTTCTGGGAACTGTTGCGGCTCTGGTACTGGCGAGTTTCCTGGGGGTGCTGCTGGGTGGCGGACTGTCTCAGCTTTTGCCTGTGCGGTGGGTTAAAGCAGTGGCAGCGATCGGATTTTCAATCATGGCGATCAGACTGCTACGAGGAACGGCTGAAGCTTCGTCTGATTGTGATGAGCATTCTCCTGGATTACTGGAGTAATCCCGATTAGGGTGAAAGTAGGGCAGAAATGAGTTTTGCAGCATCATTTTGCAGCGCTAGAAGCATTGCAGTCTTGAGGCGATCGCCCCTGGGTGAAATTGACGAACCAATCGACTTGAATCAAAGCTAAAGTTTTAATTAAAGTTAAGAAGCTTTGAAGCGAGTCTTTCCCAGAATGCTGCGAATCATCACCGATTTCGATGGTCCGATCATGGATGTCTCCGAGCGGTACTACCGGGTGTATCAGTTTTGCCTGGAAAGTATCCGGCGGGCGGAGCAGCCGATTCACATCCTGACCAAAGCAGAATTTTGGCACTGCAAACGATCGCAGATTCCCGAACGCGAGATTGGCAGACGATCGGGACTGGACGAAACCCAGGCACTTGAATTTGCCCGGCTACGAAAGCAAACCGTTCACACGCTGCCTTATCTGGTACATGATGTCGTCGTGCCGGGGGCGATCGAAGGTCTGGAGCGGATTCAGCAGGCAAAGATTGAGCTGGTGGTGATGACGATGCGACGGGTGCAGGAGCTAGATGCTGCGCTGCATCAGTACAGTTTAGAACGCTTTTTTCCGCTGCGCTGCCGCTATTGCCTCAGCAACGACTATGCCAAAACCAGCGACGTGCAGGACAAGACGCTGCTTATGGGTCAGGCACTGCTGGAACTGCCGTCCGTGCCGCAAACCTGGATGATTGGCGATACCGAAGCCGACATTCTCTCTGCTCAAGCACATGGGCTTCCGGTGGTGGCAGTGTTATCAGGGATTCGCGATCGCACTCAGCTTGCCCAACACCACCCGAACGCGATCGTTAGTCATCTGGGAGCCGCGCTAGACTACATTTTGAATCATGCGTCGCTGACAGCAATCAGCAGCTAACTGTCCTTCCTGCTGGGCTGGCACGATCGCTGACGCTTGCGTAAAATCGCCTTAACTGTACTCCAGGCTGAATGTATGACCAGCAGACCGTCCCGATCGCCTTCCAAACTGAGTTTCACTGCTTCCCCGACTGCATCCACCACGGTTAATGCTGCGGTAGAGGAAGAAGATTCCTACTTGGATGACTACTATTTTGATGAGCCGGGCAGCATGCCAGGGACTTTGACGATCGAGGCAGATGCATCGCCGCCCACGATTTTTCTAATCGACTACAAAGAGGACAATGCCGTTCGTCTCAAAATCGACGCGCCTGAGGAATGTACGCCTTATCTAGATACCGAATCCGTGTCCTGGGTAGATGTGCAGGGGTTGGGCAGCGAGAATGTCCTGCGGCGATTGGGTCAGGTTTTTGATCTGCATCCGCTGGTGCTTGAGGATGTGGTTAACGTGCCGCAGCGTCCCAAAGTCGAAGAATACGACGATCAGCTTTTATTTATTGCCCGCATGGTTTGCCTGAAGGATGATGAGCGCGGCTTTGTCAGTGAACAGGTGAGCTTTATTTTGGGTAAACATTATCTGCTCACTGTGCAGGAAGAACCGGACTACGACTCGTTTGGTCCAGTTCGAGAGCGGATTCGCGGCAACAAGGGCACGATTCGCAAACACGGCGCAGATTACCTTGCCTATGCCCTGCTCGACGCGTTGATCGATGGCTTCTTTCCAGTTCTAGAGGCCTACGGTGAAGCACTTGAGGAGCTGGAGGATGAGGTTGTCTCTAATCCCACCCGGCAAAGTCTGGAAAAGATTCACCGAATTAAGCGAGAACTGTTAGCCCTGCGGCGTGCCATTTGGCCCCAGCGAGACGCAATCAGCGTTTTGATTCGCGACAGCAATGATTTAGTCAGCAGCGAGGTGCAGGTGTACTTGCGAGACTGCTATGACCATGCCGTTCAGGTTCTAGATATGGTGGAAACCTATCGAGAAGTGGCATCGAGCCTGATGGATGTGTATGTTTCTTCGGTTGGCAACCGCATGAATGAAGTGATGAAGCTGCTGACGATGATTTCGACCGTTTTTATTCCCCTCACCTTTATTGTCGGGATCTACGGGATGAACTTCAATACTGAAAAATCGCCACTGAACATGCCGGAGCTGAACTGGTACTGGGGCTATCCTGTCTGTCTTGCAGTAATGGCGGTTATTGCGGCAGCTCTGATCTTCTATTTTTATCGACGTGGCTGGTTTGAGAATTTCTCAGGCATCAAGGAGTAGCGCGATGCGAAGCAGTTTTCCCTGCCGAGTGATTGGTAAGCGGATCACTGGAAAGCTCCTAAAGCGATCGAAAACAGAATCGTTCACTGAAATCAAAGACCGCTCGACTAAGAATGATAGGATCTCAAACTGCAAGCCCGAATTTTAGAAGAACTCCGAAAACTCTATGGATCTGCAGTCTCTAATCCGCGAAATTCCTGACTTTCCGAAACCCGGCATTCTATTTAAAGACATCACCACGTTGCTGCGAAACCCGGAAGGCTTGCGCTACACGATCGACACCCTGGCAGATAAATGCGCTGGTTTTGCAGTCGATTATGTGGTCGGCATGGAATCACGAGGGTTTATCTTTGGCGCACCGCTTGCCTATCGCATGGGAGTTGGTTTCATTCCGGTTCGCAAACCCGGTAAGCTCCCTGCTGCGGTTCACACAATCGAATATGCCCTCGAATACGGAACCGATCGCCTGGAAATGCACCAGGATGCCCTGCACGACGGCGCAAAAGTGCTGATCGTCGATGACCTGATTGCCACCGGAGGCACGGCTGGAGCAACCGCTCAGCTCATCCAGAAAACGGGCTGTGAAATCGCTGCCTATGCCTTCATCATTGAACTGGTTGACCTGAAGGGACGGGAGAATTTGCCCAAAGCCCCGATCGTCACGCTGGTGCAGTATTAGTAAATCATTACAATGAGGAACTAACAGGCAAATCATCTGGTGAGTCACTCCCTCCCCTCACCCCCTCCTCTCCCTATGACCTCCTCCTCTTTCCCTCAACGTGCCCGATCGCTGTACGGCTCGATCGTTGCTTTCTTCACCAGTGAAACAGTCGGCTATGTGGTCAAGCGGCTGCTTCAAGCGTTGATTACGCTGCTGCTCGCTTCGGCACTCAGCTTTTTTGTGATTCAGCTTTCGCCGGGCAGTTTTTTGGACAACTTGCGGGACAATCCGCAGATTTCGGAGGAAACTCTGAAACAGTTTCAGCAGCAGTTTGGGCTGGATAAGCCCATCGTGGAGCAATATTTTCTCTGGGTGCGGCAGATTTTCACCCGGCTAGATTTTGGCGTGAGTTTTGCCTATGCTCAGCGTCCAGTGACGGAGATTTTATGGGAGCGGATTCCCGCAACGCTGCTGCTCTCGATCGCTTCTTTGATCTTGACCTGGACGATTGCGATTCCGATGGGCATCGTGGGGGCGGTGCAGCAAAATCGAAAAGCCGATCGCTTCCTGCGAGTGATTAGCTATATCGGGCAGGGCTTTCCGACGCTGATTACCGGATTACTGCTGCTATTCTTCGCGCAGGTGACTTCGCCGCTGTTTCCGGTGGGGGGGATGACGAGCATCGATCATGCAGATCTGACCCCGATCGGCAAAATTCTTGATATTGCCTGGCACATGATTTTGCCGACGCTGGCACTCAGTATCACCAGCTTTGCCGGGCTTCAGCGGATTATGCGCGGCGAACTGCTGGACGTGCTGCGGCAAGACTATATTCAAACCGCACGGGCAAAGGGGCTGCCCGAAAATCGAGTAATTTACGTCCACGCGCTGCGAAATGCGGTCAATCCGCTGGTGACGCTGCTGGGCTTTGAGTTTGCAGGACTGCTGGGCGGTTCCTTTATCACCGAAAACTATTTCAACTGGCCCGGACTGGGACGATTAATTCTTCAGGCGGTGCAGGCAAAGGATCTGTATCTGGTGATGGCGAGTCTGATCATGGGTGCGTTTTTGCTGATTCTGGGCAACCTGCTGGCGGATTTGCTTTTGAAGGTGGTTGATCCACGCATTAAGCTGACCGATATGAACTAGCACGGCAGCCAGAAACGATTGACGAAGCCATTGGGGCTAAAGGGCAAAGTAAAAGTATTCGTGTCTTTTTGTATTTCAAAGCAATGCCTTTTGCAAATCTTTGCGATTTTTGGCACAAATGCTTCGCGCTTGTGCGCTGCTTCATCCCGTCCCCTTTCAAGTAAGATGAAGAGATGCCTGACTCTTCGATCGCTCTAACGTAGGTCTTAACTCAGGGCGAAAGCCTTGCCGATCAGGTGAGGAGTGGATTGCAACAGTTAGGCAACTGTATAGAAAGTCGCATCTTGGCAAAGGGAACGTATGAGCGAGCAAGAAATTTTTGACAAAGTGAAGAAAATTGTGGCAGACCAGTTGAGCGTTGATCCGGAGCAAGTAACTTCGGAAGCAAGCTTTGCCAATGACTTGGGCGCGGATTCACTGGATACGGTTGAGCTAGTGATGGCACTGGAAGAAGAATTTGATATTGAGATTCCTGACGAAGCGGCTGAAGGCATTGCAACGGTAGGATCTGCTGTGAAATACATCCAGGACAAAGCGGCTGCTTAAGGCGATCGACTGGCAAAAAGAAGGGTTGGGCGCTGTTGCTGACCGGACTGCTCCAGCCCATTTATTATTCAGTCTGTTATTGATTCGGTCTGTTATTAAGTTCTGTTTTCGCTGAATTTCTTGCTAAGCCTTACAGGTTTACTTCTCAATTTCACTGTTTGAAATTAACTGTCTGAGTTTACTGTTGTGCATTCCGGGTAGATTAAACCCTTGAAGCTGCTGTCATGACAAATTTAGGTTCTGAACTCAAGCGGGTTGTAGTGACGGGTCTGGGCGCAATCACCCCGATCGGCAATACCCTGGCGGAGTACTGGGAGGGGTTGCTGAGCGGTCGGAATGGCATTGGTCCGATCACGTTGTTTGATGCGTCTAAGCACGACTGTCGCATTGCGGGTGAGGTCAAGGGATTTGACCCCCAGGACTATATGGATCGCAAGGAAGCCAAGCGGATGGATCGCTTTGCCCAGTTTGCGGTTGCCGCCAGCAAGCAAGCCCTTGCAGATGCCGGATTTGTGATTAATGACCTGAATGCCGAGCAAGTCGGCGTGGTGATCGGGACGGGCATCGGTGGCTTAAAGGTGATGGAGGACCAGCAGGAGATTTACCTCAATCGCGGCCCCGATCGCTGTAGCCCCTTCATGGTTCCGATGATGATCGCGAACATGGCAGCCGGGTTAACGGCAATTCACACGGGCGCAAAAGGTCCGAATAACTGCACCGTTACGGCTTGCGCGGCAGGATCGAATGCGATCGGCGATGCCTTTCGACTGGTGCAGCGCGGCTATGCTCAGGCAATGATCTGCGGTGGCACAGAAGCAGCCGTAACTCCCCTATCGCTGGCAGGGTTTGCGGCTTGCAAGGCACTCTCCACCCGCAACGATGACCCCGTTCATGCCTGTCGTCCGTTTGATATCGGTCGCGATGGCTTTGTGATGGGCGAAGGCGCAGGAATTTTGATCCTGGAAGAATTAGAACATGCCCTGAGCCGAGGGGCAAAAATCTACGGCGAAATCATCGGCTACGGCATGACCTGCGATGCCTATCACATGACCTCTCCAGTTCCGGGCGGCGAAGGCGCAGCGAGAGCAATTCAGCTTGCCCTTAAGGATGCAGGCATTACTCCCGACCAGGTTCACTACATCAACGCCCACGGCACCAGTACGCCTGCCAACGATTCGACTGAGACGGCAGCGATCAAGACTGCGCTGGGTGAAACTGCTCATACAGTGGCAATTAGCTCTACGAAGTCGATGACCGGACACCTGCTCGGCGGCTCCGGCGGCATTGAAGGAGTGGCAACCGCACTGGCGGTTTATCACGACAAGCTACCTCCCACGATCAATCTGGAAAATCCCGATCCGGCTTGTGACCTGGACTACGTGGCAAATGCGAGCCGATCGCAGAAAGTAGAAGTTGCGCTGTCCAATTCCTTTGGCTTTGGCGGACACAATGTGACCCTAGCGTTCCGCAAATATCACGGCTAAGAAACCTGAATCAGCCTTCTTGTGGTGGGCATCTTGCCTGCCCACTTGAGGAGACAAATCTCTAGCTACTTATTGTGGGGTAGGCATCTTGCCCGCCTAGTCCAGGAGGCATCTTAACGGTCTGGTGAGTATCGAGAGATGTTGCAATGGGCAGGGGAGGACACCCACCCCATAAGAAATTTTTGCAAGCAATGAAGTCTGTGAGTCTAAGCCCTCTTTTAAGTCCACCCTTACACCTGCCTTTAAACCTGTCATGACTACTGCTTTTCCGATCGATCTCAGTGCCTATAAAACCGTTCAGCTTGATCCTCAAAATTCGACCCTGACTGACGAGCAGCGGGAAGCACTTAAAGCCAATATCCAGCTTTGTCGTGATGCGATCGTCTTTTTTACTGCAACCGGAGCCGCAACTGGAATGGGCGGACACACGGGTGGACCCTATGACACCGTGCCGGAAGTGGTAATTCTAGATGCGCTGTTTCGCAGTCAGCCCAATCAGTTTGTGCCGATTTTCTTTGACGAAGCCGGACACCGGGTGGGGACACAATATCTAATGTCTGTCCTGCGCGGTCAAATGCCTGCGGAACAGTTGGTGAACTATCGTCAGGCAAACTCGAAGCTACCCGGACACCCGGAACTGGGGTTAACTCCGGGCGTGCAGTTCAGTTCAGGTCGATTGGGACATATGTGGCCCTATGTGAACGGTGTAGCATTGGCGCATCCTGGCAAAGCGGTCTTCTGTCTCGGTTCAGACGGTTCGCAGCAGGAAGGCAACGACGCAGAAGCGGCAAGGCTGGCAGTGGCACAGCACCTCAACGTGAAGCTGCTGATTGACGATAATGATGTGACGATCGCCGGACACCCCTCGCAGTATTTGCCCGGATTTAGCGTTCGCAAAACGCTGGAAGGACACGGCATGAAAGTGCTGGAAGGCGACGGCGAAGACATTGACGGACTCTATAGCCGGATTTGCGAGGCAATTAACACACCCGGACCGATCGCCGTGATCAATAAGCGTCCGATGTGCCCCGGCATTACCGGGCTGGAAGGCTCCAACCACGGGCATGACGTAATCTCGGTGAAGCTGGCACTCACTTACTTGCAAGAGCACGGACACCAGGCAGCCGTCGATTACCTCAACAACATCCAGAAGCCGAAGCACGAATACGCCTTCCAGGGTGTTAGCGACAAGTGGGACTCCAACCGGAATGTCTTCGGGGATGCGGTTGTAACCGTGCTGGGACGGATGAGCGAAGAAGAGCGCAAATCTAAAGTAGTCGTGATCGACAGCGACCTGGAAGGTTCCTGTGGTCTGAAGAAAATCCACGATGCCCACCCCGAAGTCTTCATTCCCTCAGGGATTATGGAGCGGGGCAATTTGTCCGCAGCGGCGGGCTTTGGTATGGAAGAAGGCAAGCAGGGCATTTTTGCCACCTTTGCCGCTTTCCTGGAGATGTGTATCTCGGAAATCACGATGGCACGGCTCAATTACTCGAATCTGCTGTGCCACTTCTCCCACTCTGGCATCGATGACATGGCAGACAACACCTGCCACTTCGGACTCAACAACTTCTTTGCCGACAACGGGCTGGACGACGGCTACGAAACGCGCCTTTATTTCCCAGCAGACGCGAACCAGATGAAAGCCTGCGTCGAATCGGTGTTCTTTAATAAGGGAATGCGGTTTATCTTCTCGACGCGATCGAAAACGCCGATGATCCTGGACGCGAACGGCAACGAAATGTTTGCGGGCAACTATCAGTTCGTTCCCGGCAAAGATGAACTGGTGCGCGACGGCAGCGCGGGTTACATTGTTACCTTTGGCGACTCGCTCTATCGCGCGGTGGATGCTGCAGAACGTCTGAAGCAGGAAGGCATCGAGGTCGGCGTGATCAACAAATCGACGCTGAATGTGGTAGACGAAGAAATGATGGCAAAAATCGGCAAAGCTCCCTTCGTTCTCGTCACCGAACCCTTCAACCGCAGAACTGGACTGGGCAGCCGCTTTGGAACCTGGTTGCTGGAGCGTAGCTATACGCCTAAATATGCCCACATCGGCACTTACGAAGAAGGCTGCGGCGGCTTATGGGAACAGTACCCGCATCAGGGCATCGATCCCGATGGCATTATCAAGAAGGTGAAATCGTTGATTGGTTAATCAGATTTAGTAGGGCGATCGTCTTTCTGGGAAAGTGGGGGCGATCGTCTGAAAGAGTCTCAGCACAAATCTAAATTAATCCTCAAGACTGCTTCTCAGAAATGGGAGGCAGTTTTTTGCAAGAAATTTTTTGGGGCGATCGCAAATCAACGTTATTAGTCGGACTGTTAACAGTTTTTGCAACGTTACCAGTGGTTTTATAACAGTTTTTTGCACTACAGGTATTAGACTGCTACAGATAGCCTTACTCTGCCACTTTATCTTAAATACCTATAATGTATTTGGTATCGAATTTTCTCTATATTTCCTAAAGCAAATGCTGCAACAATCTAACGCACTTCGACGACTGGAAGAAACGCTTACTGAAGCAGTTACTGAAGGAGATAGGAAGCAACTGTCTGGACCCATTTTACTCAAGGCAATGAAGCTTAGCGAGCAACCTCAAAATATTGTAGATTTTTATGAGCTTTTAAACAAGGCTGAGGAAGAAGCAAGGAGCATAAGAAATAAACCAAAGATCGATAGATATCTCCAAACATTAGAGGAACTACACCAAGTTTTTGTTGTTAACCATGTGTGGGGCATACAATGGAATACTTTTGCTGCTCATATTGAGAATAAGGGTGTTCTTAATACACTGGACGCACTAGCTGATTTTTTCAGTTCTCAGGATCCCGCAATTTTTCTCCAACAGGACTTTCTGGAGAAGCTCAACGGTGAGTTTAGAGGTCTTTTAGAAGAAATTCTTGAATCTAGCTTGTGTAGAGAGTTAAAAAATCTCTTGGTAGATCGAATTGAAGATATCCTAAAAGCAATACGTAGATACCATATAGAGGGAACTAAAGGACTAGAAAAAGTTACTAAAGCATTGGTGTGTGATTTAGTGATGACGGAGCCTAGTCTTAAGGATAAGAATAATCCCACCTTCAAACATGTCACAGCATGGGTTCTTAACTTACTTGTATATATCACTCCTAGCCCTTATGACATTATTGGTGCTGTTCCCGATATACACGACTTCTGGAAACCTACATTTGAAGAGCTAGTCGCAAATCGTGAGAAGGTTGAGCAAATTATTTGTGAAGCACCAACTATTCAAGAAGCTCTCAAGAAGACTTCAACCACATTCGCTAGGCAACCTCAGAAAAGCATTACAAGCGGTAAAGAACTAAAAGCCCTTCCTGCTTCTAAAGAAGAGCTAGAAGATACTACGGACAACTAAAGTAATCCCTAAGCTTTTCAGAAATTAAACAGGAGAGTTTTCAAGGATAACTCCTGATTCTAGAGTGCTATCTATTAGGTCTGATGATTAATTTCTAAGAAAAAGATACTATCTACTGAAATTGCTCGATATCACCCCCGTCTCAGTAGTAATCAGTAGTTATCACTGACAATGCAACCTCAATCGTCTCACCTAATATTACTGTTATGGGTGCCCTTAAAAAACGTGAAGCGATGGCAGACAGCAGTTTAATCTCGTGAAATTATGCACGACGCTGACGCATTTTACTCGCTGAGAGCGATCGCTAGCTTATGACAGAGCTAGGTCGCGTTGGGTTCTTCTGGATCTTCCCCAAGCGGTTGCTGTGTAGCTTGTCGAATGTGCAAAATGCGAACCGTCGATGCCCCTTCCAAAACCGTAAAGAGAATACGATAGGAGTTGCGCCCTTTGCCATAAAGTAGCTGTCTGATTTCTTGACTAAAGTACTGATTCTCCCGTGTTAAAGGGCAGCGTTTCGGCATTTGAGATAGGGAGCTGATCGCCTGCAATAAGCCCAAATACCATTGGCTTGCTTTCGCGGGAGTGGTCACTTGAGATAACCGCAGAAAAGCATTATCTGCCTCAGCTTCTGCCACACTTGAGATTTCGATACGGTACTTCATCTAATCGGCTGACAGATTGTACCTGTGACGCTGTTCTTCAGCAAAATCTTCAAAAGACCGAAATCTCTCCGTCTTAAAGTCATCCAGACCTTGCTGAATTCCCTTGATCGTCTCTTCTAAGTCTTGCTCTTCCGCTTGTAAAACACTAGCTAGCAATTGAGATGCAACGAGACTAACATCCTGACCTTGTCGGGCAGCTCTATCCCGCAACAAGGCTTCTAACTCAGGGCTAAGGGTGACAACAATTGGCATAGCGGTTTTGGTGTGAGCTTTTGGTGAGCATTCTAGCAATGATGCTGATGTGTTTTACATGCTGGAAGCGATCGTCTTTCTGGGAAACTGAGGGCGATCGTTGGAAGGATTTTCAGCGCAAGCTCTGATTAATTATCAAGACTGCTTCTCAGAAATGGGAGGCAGTTTTTTAACGCCATAGGATTGCGATCGCCCACAAGCAATCCAACTTGCTCGTGGGCGACATTGGAATGCAGATTTACATTGAGAATCCGGCAATCGTAGAAATTGGTTTTACTTTGGCTCGTGAAGAGCAAGGTAAAGGATATGCACAAGAAGCTGTTCAAGCTCTGGTTTGTTCAATATTTGAACTTGGATACATCAACCAGATCGTCGGAATAACTGATATGCGAAATGAACCGTCTATTGATTTGCTTAGGCGCTTGGGAATGAATCTAGTGCGATCGGATGAGGTGGAGTTCAAGGGTGAATTGTGTATTGAGCAAACATTCGAGTTGAGAAGAGAGGATTGGTTACTGCACAAAGCAGGCTAACCCTACGTTGGGGCGGCTGGAATTAAGCTCTTTGTACGGAATTCAAAGTTACTTATCACTGCTCAACTTGGTCGTTAGGCTGCTTAGTTTATTCCCCGGCAAATGTATCCTCCGCTAGTAGATGCATAACCTTACGCCATGTAGTTTCCCCTTCTCGTCCGACAACTTCAAACACCCGCGCAAAACGTTGTCGTTGATCGCCGGATAATTGGCTCTCCAAACATAAGCCCGATGGTGTAAGGGTTAGGCGTTTGATTCGGCGATCGGTGGTGTCAATATTAGATTCGACTAGCCCTAATTGGGTCAGTTGCCGTAATGGACTGTTCAAAGACTGTTTACTGATTCCGAGAGTCGCCAGTAATTCGTTAACGCTTAATCCTGGCTTGCGACCAATAAAATATAGAATCCGATGATGGACACGCGAGAGACCACGCTCAGCAAGTATGGCATCTGGCTTTGCAACAACTGCGCGAAAAGCAAAGTGCAACGCTTCCAGAGCCTCATTCAGTTCTTTTTCCCGATCGCTTGGCGAACTATTTAGGTCAGTCATGTTGACATATTAATCGATGTTCAGCTAATTTGAATATGTCAACCTAGATGACCTATTTTGTAACCATGCCGATCCTCAACGCAGATTTCGCATTAAGCTTTGCCCGCAGTTGGATCGAGGGCTGGAATCAACATGACATCGATGCTGTCCTGAGCCACTACACGGATGACTTCGAGTTGGCTTCCCCTTTGATCCCCTCTATTGCTGGAGAATCTAGCGGCATTCTACATGGCAAGGCGGATGTGAGAGTTTACTGGAAGAAGGGGTTAGCGCAAATCCCTGACCTTCATTTTGAACTGAAAGAAGTCTTGACGGGTGTCGATAGCATCACGCTCTATTACCGAGGGCATCGGGGCATGGTGACTGAAGTACTATGGTTCGACGGTAGTGGGAAGGTAAAGAAAGCTTGGGCTTGTTACGCCATTAACATCACAAGGGAGGGTTATGAAGCAATCGCCAATTTCAGCTGAATCGATTTCAGCACCGCTCGGTAAGACGATCTATCCAGAACCTTATGCTTCCCTTTTGAAGGGACGACAAAAGCGAAAACTGGGTGAGTATTTTGGGTTGACTCATTTTGGAGTTAATTTAACCCATCTCTCACCCGGTGCAATTTCTGCTCTTGCTCACAGCCACTCAAAGCAAGAAGAATTTATCCTGGTATTGGAAGGCAGCCCAACGCTGGTACTTGGTGAAGAGGAATTCGTTTTGCATCCCGGTGATTGCTATGGATTTAAGGCAGGCACAGGTATCGCCCATCAACTGATTAACCGATCTGAAGAAAACGTAACCTATCTTGAGGTTGGCGATCGCCCTGAGGGAGATGAGGTCGAATACCCAAATGATGATCTCAAAGCAACACAATTGCCGAATGGTGAATGGGTTTTAACGCACAAAGATGGTCGCGCATATTAGTAGCACCGCCTAACAGCCCCTGCAGCGGACGGATTTAGGTGATGGTGTTGATGCAAAGGTCTTCTGCTGTCGCTGAAGGGGAACGTTACTACCTCTATGATTGCCGAAAATGATTAGTCTCGGCAGGGTTCCTAGTCTGCATCCTAGGCATTACAAGGCTCTAAGGCATACTACACACGATCGCTTCAGGTTTATTTTCGAACAATTGAGCTGTTGCTGAATTTTTGTTGTTCTTGTGCAAGTTTTGGATTGAGTTGCCAAAGATATGTTTGTCTGGCTGGCCCCTCAAATCATTAGTATCTGGACGTTTACAACATTTCAGCATGGAAGTTGTCCTAGAGTTGCCTGATAGAGATAAGTGAAGTTGTTTCTACCTAAATCCCCTGCAACTTTCCCTTCGACAATGAATTCCTTATCCTCGCCTTTATATAGCAGCAGAAAAAAATGGTCGCTCAGGCTGAAAGCTTTTTGAGTTGGGCATGCCAGCGATCGCTTCAATTGTATGTTTAATGAGTTGAACTGTCCCGTTTTTGGCTGTTTCTGGGACAGTTGATGCTGTAGAAGCTTGATTTTCATTGTTTTAGCCTTCCTACTGCAACTAGACCAAACACCGTAAGTGGGACATTTGGTCCTTAGCAACCATTTTTTCTCATTTGCTATACAAAGGTGTTATGCCAATAGGGAACGACCATTGTAAAGGCTAGCAAGTTCAACGTTTCGAGCTAGTGCCCATGCCCGTCGAACGGCTGCATCTGCATTCACCAGTCCATGTCCAAAGTATAAGTCTCGACCTGCAGATCCCAAATCCATTGCTGTGTCGGTTAGAATCTGCCGCAGTTCCCCTCCAGTTAAATTCGTGTTCACACTCCAGACTAGGGAAGCAATTGCCGCCATATTTGGATTTGCACAAGACGTTCCACCAAAGTAATCTAGCTGCCCTAGCGTATTCATTACAGGAGAGTCAGTTGCTGCCATCATCGTTAGCTTGCTGCCATAGTTGGAGTAACCTGCTCGCCTAACTGCAGCTGCATTCAACAGTCCGTTGATGATCTGTACGTCCGATCGCGCCAGTGCGCCAACTGACATCACGTTACTATGATTCGCCTCCAGACGACCAATTCCACCGCTTTCCCAAAAATTAGTAGGGTCATCCATGTCTACATTGCCGTTTCCGGCTGCCATTGCAAATACGGCAATGTCTGCACAGTCAGAAAAGATTTGTTCAAGTTCTGCTTGCGTACCACCGTTAGTCAACCAGAGTTCGCCCGCAATACCTCCCTGAAATACCACGCGCTTGTGGTTTGCACGGGCATAACTAATAGCATCTTTAATGCTTTGTTGAAGTGTAATTTCCCCATAGGGTTTGGTTACATAAACATTGCTGTTCCAGTTAATTCCCGTGATGCCTTCAGCATTATTTGGCGTGGCAGACATAACGCTAATCGCAGAGTGTCCATGTCCAGCACCAATTGATTGGTCATCGTCGGTGGGGTCAGTAATCAGGCGAGTAGAAGCGAGATCTACAAGGCTACCTTCGGGCGTATTTGTCAGGGGAACTCCAGAATCAATCGAAACTAGCAGCACGTCTTTGGAGCCTTTGGTAAACCGCCAGGCGCTTTCAACATCTGAAGCTCGCAAATTCCATTGCTGGCTATAGTACAGGTCATTTGGCCGCACTTGAAGTTCTAGCATCGTGTCATCTGAGAATCGTAGAGCTTCAATGCCCTGGAAGTAGATTTCTCGTCCATCGATCAGCTTAACGGAATCAAACGCCGTGCCGCGCAAGATTGCCTGATGCGCGATCGCCTGTGGATCGAAGGCACTCAAATCAAGACCATTAATGCTGGAAATACTCGATCGCTTGATATTCAGATGTAAGACATCAGTTCCACCTCGTCCTAGAATGACGCTGCCTGTGCCAATTGGGGCTGCATAATCTAGGGTTTCACCTACAGCCGTTCCAGCCACTAGGTTCCAGGGCAGTACCTTCATAGACTGCCGATCTGAGACAATTTCTCGACCTTCGATTGTTTGAGCAACTGCCCGAAACTCATAGTCGCCGCTTAGCCCAGCAACGTTTGCTAGATTGACCAACCCACGAGAAAGTGATGCACCTGTCCAGCTTCCCAAAGTAGTAATGCTACCGTCCTTAAGGGCTTCCAGACGCACTTTTGCCAACCGTGACCCGTTTGCTAGACTGTAGCTTAGCTGCACGGCTCCTTCCTGAAAAACTGTATTTTCGGAAGTGTCTCCCGATGCATCCTGAAGGCTAAAACCAGTGAAGCTAGGCAGCAAACTCACCTGAATGGTGCTGGAATCAAGCGGCGTTCCCTGATTGCGGTTGTTTGCCTTGTTAGATTCTGCTACCTGATTCGCAGGATCAACAACCATGCTGATGTAATACGTTCCTTCACCCTGCCAAAAAGCATCGGATTGGTTAGGTAAAGTGACGGTTGCTGTCAACTGTCCTGTTGTACGATTACCTGCTAATCCAGCGATCGCTTGGCTGCCCAGCAGCCGATCGCTGCTATCTAAAGTGCGATCGGTAGACAGGTAGAAATCGACTCCAAAACCTCCGGCAACAGTAGCGTTTGCATTTTCTAGGTGAAAGGTGAGAGCGGCTGTGTCTCCCATACTCAAGAATTGTGGGCTATTGAAGGAAATGCCGCGCAAATCTGGCAGGCTAGATGAGCTAGGAGAATTTGGAGTTGCGGACAGAGTTAGCTGATAGGTTGTTTCTGTTCGCTGTTGGGAATAGACCCGAATGTAATACGTTCCTGAACCTAAATCGAGATTTAAACGCTCCGCTGCTTTACCGCGACGGGCTGCCGTCTGAATCACTCGACCTTTGGAGTTAAGGATCTGAAGATTTGCATTTGCCTTGAGGCGATCGAGCTTGAGAGAAAGGCTACTTCGATCGTGCAGTCGCAGCCGCAAATAATCGTTTTTGTCTAATTTGCCAATCGAATCTTTAAAGTAACTGATTTTTGAGCCAAGTCTAATGGATTTAGCATGCCTCAACGTATTCCTAGCCCGATCGATTTCCATAACAGCAAGCTCAATGATTCTAGATGCACGAAAAGCGTAAAATTCATCATCTCCTGATTCTAAGTAAATCGTGCATCCGTTGCATCAAAAATTACATATGCTTCACATCAACAGAAGCAGTTTCTTGCTAGCAATCGATTATGGCAGGAGTTCTCTCAGCCGCTAGGCAAGGAGCGAAAAAACTTAAGATCGGCTGCAGGCAGAAACAATTGAAGTAGAACCACAGGGCAATAATTCCTCAATCTATGGGACCGTGTTGCTGGATAGTTGTTTAGCGCTTTCAGTGAAAACACTGACTCCGCTACTCACTTTGTTTCCTATCGTATTCTGTCGTTCAGCCATTTCCTGTCGTTTTAAACGCCAAGATTTGCTGTGTTTGGATAGGGCATTGCTCTCTCAACCGGAAGGCAATTTAGATACTGTGGAGTGAGCTAGCGTAGGGTGAAGAAATAAGTGTCTTTAACGAAGAGTTAAAGGTCACAGAGGAGTTTTTAACTCTTTTCAACTTCCAAAGGAAGGACGCATTGGGTATCTAAAGGTTTGTTCCTATAGCTCATTTCAGCTATGGAACTTTTAAGAGAAGCTTCAAACCTTAGCAAAGCCTGAATTGAAAGGATCACACGGACTTGACACATAATTCTGGCTCATCCCATCTTTTGGTGAAGTTTTGGCAAGATAGAGATATATTCTCTGAATCAGGAGAAATTAATCTTCATTCAACCGCTTTTACCTGACCCCACCCAGTTACACCTCG
>JACJNZ010000063.1 GCA_014695325.1 Cyanobacteria bacterium FACHB-502
ACGGCATTAATTGCTTTGCGACGCAGGTCGTCACCATAAGGGGAAGGCATAGGCACTTCTAGACGCTGGTTTTCCCCTAGCCTAGCGTTCTAACCTAATCGCGTAAAGCTATAGCCTAGATGCCTGCCATTGCAATTTCAGCAACGCTTGCAAATGATAAAAAAAAGGCAGGATTGCCCTACCTCAAACCAGATTTCAAAAATCAATTTTTGACAAATTTTAGGCTTCAATCAACATCAAGACCGGCTTTCCTCACAGGCAATGCCAAACCATTTCTCCTGCAAAGAGATTGACCTTACGATGCTAAATTTCAGCAACCGCCCGTTCAACCAGTCGCCGCGTCAGCGTTTGCACTCCGGTGTGTTCGTAGTATTTAACGGACATATCAAGAAATGCGCCAAGGTAGTCTAATTTGTCTTTAGATACATCCACAAATTGCGTCAAGTTGTCGATCACCTTATCAGGAGTCAAATTGCGGGATGCCACAAAGTTATCCATCCAGCCTTTTGTGGAAGAAAAGCTTTCGCGAATAAAGCCTAGTTTGCCGTCTGTATTGCCGCCCGGAATCTGTTCTGCAACGCCTTTGAACGTGTTATTTTTCTCTAGTTCCGAAGGGGTCATTCCTTGAATTGCGTTTAATGCCTTCAGCGAGAAATCGGCTCCCAAAGGCACGAGTCCATCAAAACAAACAAGCGCTGCCATTCGCATCAGCGATTCGCCGCCGTAGTCTTTTAAGGACGCTAAAAAATCGCCCAGACTATCACCCGGAATGCCGTTGATTTGACAGAAGGCTACCACTTCAACGACGAGTTTGACGCATAGATCGATCGTTTGCGCTCTTTCAGGTTTGGGCGTGAGATGCTTCAACACTCCCAGAAACGAGATATCCTGCCCAATTCGGTTTGCCAGAGCTGCCGCGCCCAGTGCGCCCGATGCCGAATCGACGGTTTGATAAAGCCAGAGTGCCCGCTGATAGCCCTGCGATTTGTCGTTAAACAGCGTCACCGCCCGATCGCCAATTTGCTGAATCAAGCTTTCGTCGGTTTCACCCGTTACTTTCCGAATCGTATTTTCAAACCCGACTAGATTATCCCACTGTCCTGGCACGAAGGTATCGAGCGATCGCAGTGCCATTACGGTAATGCCGCCTGTCGGGAGACGGTCAACCAGTTCATAAATTGATTTACTCACAGAGTCCTCCTGAGCAAAGGGTCAATTGGTTTGCAGCGAATGATGCAGCGACTCTTGAAGTCCTGAGTCTGAACTTACCTGCCCGAACTTAACTCAGCTTGGTTAAGCCGTTCAAATCAAACTTAGTCAGCCATTCTGCCCGATTCTCCTTTGTAAATGAAGGATCGCGAGACAGCACTTTCACCTGATAGCGATCGTTCACCAGAATTGCAGTTCCATTTTGTCCCTGTTCGACGGCGGGATAGCCTGCAATCTTCATCGTGCTGTTCCTAAATTTCTCTGCGGCAGGTGTTCCGGTGGTATCGCTGATTGCCAGCATTGCCACATTTTTTCCACCCTGGTTTACTTTGTATTCAGCAAACCCTTTTTTCTCCTGAGCAGGCACAATCTCATAGCCAGAAACCGACTTCGGAAAGAACTGGTTAAACGCTCCTCC
The DNA here is from genome assembly GCA_014695325.1 of Cyanobacteria bacterium FACHB-502. Taxonomy (GTDB): domain Bacteria; phylum Cyanobacteriota; class Cyanobacteriia; order Elainellales; family Elainellaceae; genus Leptolyngbya_A. The sequence goes on from JACJNZ010000063.1 coordinate 1,628, forward strand.
CTGAGTGGCATCAGTAGCAACGGCAGACGGCGCGCCTTTTTGAGTTGTTTCAACTTGCGTCTGTTCAAAGCGGGATGGCGCTTGTGGACTGCAAGCAGTAACCAGCAACAAAACGCTAAGCAAGACTGGTGCAAGAATTTGTCGCCAACGAGCAAGAACCATATTGCACTCCTAAGGCAGCAATCAACGGTTACATTTTCTCCTGTCGGCTTTAAATTTGGCTCTCCCTAAGGATGACTTAACGTTTTTATTTCCTTTGCGATTTAATCAGCTCACCGTTTTACCTCTGACCGTTTACTGACTGTCTATAGATTTATGTGGATTGGTCAATCCCGTAAAGATTCTACAAAAAACTACCCGATCGCCTTCAAATGTCCGAATTCAAACCGGATTCTTTTGTAGGAGAAAACAAGCCACAGTTTTCGAGCTGCCCCGTTCGCAGATTGGGTTCTTATTGTTCTTTTCTTTCCTAATGCTTCCCCCTATGCAAGTCGCCCCCCACGAAACCACAGTTTCGATCGCTCCTCAAGATATCGAAACTTACCTGAAAACGTATATTTGCTCGGCACTAGAGCAAAGCTACTCAAAAGAATGCTCGCCCACCCAGGCAATGGAACTGCTCGATCGTGCCTGGAAATCTCAAAAGCTGCTCTGGCAACTGCGCCGCGAGGAAGCTTCTGGGCAATCAAACTCCAGCTCAGCGTTTCAGATCGATCCTCAGATCGTCTTGCATTGAAGTGGGTTAGAAGCGATCGACGTTCGGAAAATCTTCAGCGGTAAGCGATCGGGCTGCTTCTCCGCAGGTTCTCGGCGTCGGGAACAGCTTTTCCGGGTTTGCCAGTCCCTTCGGGTTAAAGGCCTGCCGCACCCACTGCATCGTTTCCAGGTCGGTTTCATTAAACATCGCAGACATATAGCACTTTTTGTCTGCGCCGATGCCATGCTCACCCGAAATGCTGCCGCCCACTTCAACACAAAGCTTCAGAATATCGCCCCCCAGTGCCTCCACTTCCTCAAGCTGTCCCGGAATGGCATTGTTGTACAAAATTAGCGGGTGCAGGTTGCCATCCCCAGCATGAAACACATTAGCGACGCGATAGCCGTGTTTCTGGCTGAGTACCTCGATTTCGTGCAGCACGTATTGCAGTTTGGTTCGCGGAATCACCCCATCCTGCACATAATAATCAGGACTAATCTTGCCCATTGCGGCAAAGGCAGCTTTGCGTCCTTTCCACAGGGTGAGACGTTCAGTGGGATCAGTGGCAGTGCGAATGCTTCTTGCCCCATTTTGCCGACAAATCGCTTCGACCCGCTGGCGGTTTGCTTCAACTTCCACTTCCAGCCCATCGACTTCGATCAGCAAAATTGCCGTCGCGTCTCGCGGGTAGCAGTTGGTCGCCACCACATCTTCCACAGCATTAATGCTGAAGTTGTCCATCATTTCCATGCCGCCCGGAATAATCCCGGCACTGATGATGTCTGAAACCGCCTGTCCTGCCGCCTCGACGCTGGTAAAATCTGCCAGCAGCACATGAATTGCCTCAGAGGTTTTGAGAATCCGCAGCGTAATTTCGGTGGCAATGCCCAGCGTGCCTTCTGAACCGACAAAAATTCCTGCCAAGTCGTATCCCGGCATTTCGGGAATCTTGCTGCCTACCTCAGCGATCGATCCATCTGGCAAAACAATCTTCAGCCCCAAAACGTGATTCGTCGTCACGCCATATTTGAGGCAATGCACTCCGCCCGAATTTTCCGCTACATTGCCACCGATGGAACAAACAATCTGGCTGGAAGGGTCAGGCGCATAGTAAAATCCCGCTCCGCTAACCGCCTGCGTCACCCAATTATTAATCACGCCCGGCTGCACGACTACCCGCTGATTTTCGAGATCGATTTCGAGGATCTGATTCATCAGGGCTGTGCCAATCAGCACACAGTTTTCGATCGGCAGCGCACCTCCCGATAGCCCGGTTCCGGCTCCCCGCGCGATAAATGGCACGTTGAATCGATCGCAGATTTTCACCACTTCTGCAACCTGTTCTGTTGTACGAGGCAACACCACCACTGCCGGACGCTGACGATAGCTTGTCAGCCCATCACACTCATACACCAAGAGTTCTTCTTTGCGCTGCACTACTGCATTTTTACCGACAACAGCTTCAAAGGCTTTGACGATCGGTTTCCAGTCGCGCTGGTCTACAGAAGATTGAGCTGTGAGGGTCACCATAGCGGCATCCGAGGAGGAACGGTTCTACCTGTGAGCATAACAGATTGCCCTCCCGGATTTTTTGCGATCGAGTCCTGACTTGACTCCTGATTATTTTGTAGAGCAATGCGAAGCAGTTTTCTCCTGCGACGATTAACAGCTTGTCCCGAAAAATGGCTACTACCCTTGTGTAGTTAGTAATACCTAAAGTACGGGCATAATCTTTTGCAACCATAACCTTTTGCAAAACAGGTTGCTGTACTCAGGCAATCGAAATCGCAATTCAATTTGGGCTTAGGAGTTCCTACCTTATGTCACGCGTTCGCCAACTGCTCTGGACAACCCTGCTCATGCTGAGCCTACCGCTTCCCGCTTGGGCAGATACCGTCGTGCCGGTTGACCGCTTGAGAACCCAACTTCAGGGACGTACTCAAGTACCGATCGTCCTGCCCAGTAAATTACCCGAAGCCGATTCGCTGTATTCCAACATCACGAGCAACCGCCCCGACGGATACGAAGTCAGCTTCACCTATACGCCCGATTGTCAGGGAACCCCCTGCACCTGGGGCTATTTCTCCGCACAACTTGGCGGCTCTGTAGACACCGATCCTGGAAGTCCCCAAGACACGATCGAAGCGATTACGTTGGCAAACGGCATCCAGGGATATTTCACCAATTCCTGCGGCGCGTACTGCACTGCTCAGGCATCCTGGCTTTCCCAGGGAGTGCTCTATTCTGCCTCAGTGAAAAATGGACGTAGAGAAACGGTCATCGCTCTGGCAAATTCCGCTCTCCAAACGGCCCGCCCCAGCGCCAGCACTGCCACCCTCACCAGTCGCGATCCGGGTTCTCGAATTAATATTCGCGATCGAGCCAATCTTCAATCTCCGGTGCGTCACTATGGCTTGTCAGGAGACTCGGTGCGAATTTTAGCGCAAGCGATCGGCTCAGACCAGCAAACCTGGTATCAAGTACAGTTCACCAGCTCTGGGGCGACCGGCTGGGTACGGGGCGATTTTGTGCGGTTTTAGGAAATGGTTTGAAGGGAAGTTTCAAGGCGCAGCCCCTAAAACTGCCGCGACCAGTCTTTAAACCAACGCTCCACCACGACCTTCGTTTGGGTAAAAAACTCAACCGCGTGCTGTCCTTGTCCGTGCAGGTCGCCGAAAAAGCTCTCTTTCCAGCCGCTAAACGGAAAGAACGCCATCGGAGCCGCTACGCCAATGTTGATCCCAATATTGCCTGCCTCTACCTCATAGCGAAACTTCCGCGCCGCCGCCCCGCTACTGGTAAATAGACAGGCCATGTTGCCGTATTGCCCCCGATTCACAAGCTGAATAGCATCCTCGATCGTCTCAACATAAACCAGGCTCAGGACAGGACCAAAGATCTCTGTTTTGGCGATCCTGCTGTCGGGGTCAACGTCCTGCAAAATTGTGGGACGCACAAAATTACCCTGCTCATATCCGGTGATTTGAGGCGATCGACCGTCGATCATCACTTTTGCGCCTTCTGACTCGCCCTGCTGGATTAATTGCTCGATCCGCTGACGGCTTTCTGCGCTGATCACCGGACCCATCTGTACGCCTTTTTCCAGTCCGTTTCCCACCACCCGTGAGGCAGCTGCTGCCGCGATCGACTCGGTATAGGTTTTACGGGCTTCTCCAATGGTGATGGCGATCGACGCAGCCAAACATCGCTGTCCGGCACAGCCAAACGCACTGTCCGCTGTGATTCGAGTGGTCATCTCCATGTCAGCATCTGGCAGCACAATCACCGGATTTTTCGCGCCACCCTGACACTGCACCCGTTTTCCATTCGCGGTTGCCCGACTGTAGACATACCGCGCTACCCCACTCGACCCCACAAAGCTAATTGCCCGAATCAACGGATAATCGAGAATGGCATCGACCGCTTCTTTTGCGCCATTCACCAGGTTCACCACTCCAGGCGGCAGCCCAACTCGATCGATCAAAGAAAAAACTTTCTGCATAGTCAGCGGTACTTTTTCAGACGGCTTCACAATATAGGTATTGCCGCAGGCGATCGCATAAGGTAAAAACCAGAAGGGAATCATGCCCGGAAAATTAAACGGCGCAATCACTGCCGCTACACCAATGGGCTGCCGAAACATAAATTCGTCAATACCCGATGCGATGTCCTCAAAATTCGTTCCCTGCATCATCATTGGAATGCCGCAAGCCGTTTCCACATTTTCGATCGCCCGTCGCAGTTCGCCCTTCGATTCGTCCAGCGTTTTGCCGCATTCGATCGTGATGGTCCGCGACAGGTCCTCAAATTGCTCCTCCATCAGAGCTTTCAGCTTAAACAAATACTGAATTCGCTGCGGAGCTGGCGTCCGTCGCCAGGACTGAAACGCTTCATGGGCAACCTGCGCCGCCCGCTCAACTTCGCTTGCTGGAGAAAGAGGGACACTGGCAAGCCGATCGCCTGTCGCAGGATTAATCGCGTGAACAAACTCAGTGGCAGCAGAGTCACACCACTGCCCGTTGATATAGTTTGGCAGAATTGGCAGTTCAGACATGAGGCGTTCGCAGTCTAAATGAAAGTAAGCTCTGACAGATACAGCAGTATGAAGCTAAAAGGATGTTTGAGCAGTCGCGAATCCTACATCGCCCCCTAAATTCCCCAAACTTGGAAGACTTTGAGAACCTTGAGGAAAACTAGGTTCCCCCGGATTGGGGGTTAGGAGAGTAGCGGAGTTCATCACCTTAACTGGCAATCCCCGCACAAAGCAGGGCTGTATTTGAGATAAGGTCTATTGTCCTGCATCTTGGGCTTTATATCCGTTGTCTTAATCTGGAAGCCTTCAATGGGCATCTGCTTCCGGCCAATTCAATCGGAAAGGAGTTGAATGCCGTCATTGCCATAAAAGGTGAGCCGGGTATAGCCAAGAAATTGTCCACTCGTAGTACTGCCTTCTGGATAAGCCGTGACGCCAAACAGATAAACGCCCTGCATCCGAGGATTTCGCTGTGCTTCCAGAGCAAGCGTGACCGTCGTCCCAGATGGAACCGGACTGGCAAAGGCAAGCGCGACGGTTTGAGAATCCTCATCGTAGGTTTTTTGAGCGATCGGGATCTCTGTACCGCGATCGTTTGCTGTTCCTACAAAAGCACGAGTTGCCTCCAGGTCATAGCGAATTCGTCTTATCCGGGAAGACCCGTCTCGCTGAACCACGCTTACCTGCTGAAGCCCGCTACCCGAATCAGGCGGAACCTCCAATGTGAAATAGTAAACAGACGATCGCACTGCAACTTGCTTCTCAGGATTCTCGGCACTCACCAGGCGCGGTGGACGAGTAAAGGCAGCACGGGGACTTTGAGTATCCTGTGCCTGAGCTGAGGTTAAAGAATTGAAGGGACTCAATAGGCTACTTGCGGCTCCTAGAAATACGGCTAACGTGAGCGACAGTGCCAAAAAAGGATAATGTTTCATTTTTAAAGCAATGAATGAATAAGGAAACTGGATAGGTCGATCGTAACTTTTCTGTTTCTAAGCAATTTTGAATCTTGAGTTTGAACAGGGAATGCAAATTTTCGACATAAAATTCGACATAAAAAAGTCCCCGCATTTGCAGGGACCTATTGATTTACAAGGAGACTAAGGATTAGTCAATCTCAGGCATTGCCAGTACTGGCTCATTGTCACGATCGATGCCTCTCTCAAAGCCAGCCGCAGCAGCACGAGCGCGACCCGCGTGCCATAGGTGACCCACCAGGAAGAAGAAGCCAAGCACGAAGTGAGAGGTTGCCAGCCAAGCGCGAGGCGAGACAAAGTTCACGGAGTTGATTTCCGTTGCCACACCGCCTACCGAGTTCAGCGAACCCAGCGGAGCGTGAGTCATGTACTCAGCCGCGCGACGAGCCTGCCAAGGCTGAATGTCGTTCTTGATCTTTTCCAGATCTAGACCATTCGGTCCACGCAGCGGCTCCAGCCATGGACCCTGGAAGTCCCAGAAGCGCATGGTTTCACCACCAAAGATGATCTCACCTGTCGGAGAGCGCATCAGGTACTTACCTAGACCCGTCGGACCCTGAGCAGAACCTACGTTTGCACCCAGTCGCTGGTCACGAATCAGGAAGGTCAGAGCTTGAGCCTGAGACGCTTCGGGACCTGTCGGACCAAAGAATTCACTGGGGTAAGCAGTGTTGTTGTACCACACCATACAGGAGGCAATGAAGCCCATCAGAGACAGCGCACCGAGGCTGTAGGACAGATATGCTTCACCCGACCAGATGAAGGCGCGACGCACCCAGCCAAATGGCTTGGTCAGAATGTGCCAGATACCGCCTGCAATACAGATAAAGCCAACCCAGATGTGACCACCAATGATGTCTTCCATGTTGTTGACGCTGACGATCCAGCCATCGCCACCAAATGGAGACTTGAGCAGATAGCCAAAGATGACCGCAGGGTTTAGCGTCGGATTTGTGATGACTCGGACATCGCCACCACCGGGTGCCCAGGTGTCATACACACCGCCAAAGAACATTGCCTTCAGCACCAGCAGAAATGCACCAAGACCCAGCAGGATCAGGTGAATCCCGATGATGGTGGTCATCTTGTTCTTATCTTTCCAGTCGTAGCCAAAGAAAGAAGAATACTCTTCCAGGGTTTCAGGACCACGAACGGCGTGATAGATACCGCCCAGACCCAAAACCGCAGAGGAAATCAGGTGAAGCACACCCACCACAAAGTAGGGAAAAGTGTTGATGACTTCACCACCCGGACCAACACCCCAACCTAGCGTTGCCAGGTGAGGCAGCAGGATCAAGCCCTGCTCGTACATCGGCTTCTCAGGAACAAAGTGAGCGACCTCAAACAGGGTCATTGCACCTGCCCAGAATACAATCAAACCAGAGTGAGCAACATGTGCGCCCAGCAGCTTACCGGAAAGGTTGATCAAGCGAGCGTTACCAGACCACCAAGCAAATCCAGTCGATTGCTGGTCGCGTCCGCTCAGCAGGATAGAACTATTAGAGAGCGTTACCACGGGGCAGTACCTCTTCGGGGAATACAAATTGTTCGTGCGGCTGATCCTGAGGTGCCATCCAAGCCCGGATGCCCTCGTTCAGCAGAATGTTCTTCG
>JACJNZ010000064.1 GCA_014695325.1 Cyanobacteria bacterium FACHB-502
ACGGCATTAATTGCTTTGCGACGCAGGTCGTCACCATAAGGGGAAGGCATAGGCACTTCTAGACGCTGGTTTTCCCCTAGCCTAGCGTTCTAACCTAATCGCGTAAAGCTATAGCTCATGGTGTAGCCTTAGTAGAAAGTAAAGTATGGATACATTCTCTCAAAGATTTGGGTTTATACCTAGAAAAGATATTATGCAAATTGAGTCAATGGATGATGATGATTTGCGTAACAGTCTGTGGAATGTTTTGGTTCTATCCTTCTGGAAGAAGCTGGAAGGGTATTCTCAAATAGATTACGATGAAAAAGAATCAAACAATTATCATCATGTTGAAAGAGACAACGTAAGGTTTTTGGTTAAAAATTTATGGTTTTCTCATTTCAAGAAAACATTTGATGAGTTGTCGGGATTTTGGGAATTTGACTATAGGTTTATGAAGAAAAAGTTTTTTCAGTATCAGTGGTTTGAGGTATACGACTTCTTGGAGTTCATTGCAAGAAGTTATACAAATCATTCTACATTGGAAAGCTTTATCCATCTCTGCAATTTTGTACTTGAACGCGAGTTTTCCGGCTATCGTTTTGTTGGCTCTACAATTACACCGATAACCTCAGAAACAGAGATCAAGATAATAGAAGAAGCTTTAACAAGCGAGGACAGATTTATTCCAGTATCAAATCATATCAAAACGGCGGTGATTTGCTTATCAAATAAAGAAAATCCCGACTATAGAAATTCTATAAAAGAATCTATTAGTGCTGTGGAATCAATCTGCTGTCTGATCTCTGATGACAATAAAGCAACATTGGGGAAAGCTCTAAAGGCAATAGGAAAAGAACAGAAGGTTGATTTGCATCCTGCCTTAGGCGGAGCTTTCAGCCAGCTGTATGGTTATACAAACGATGCAAATGGTATACGCCATGCCTTACTAGACGAATCCAATCTTGATTTTGAAGATGCTAAGTTTATGCTTGTATCTTGCTCTGCTTTCATTAACTACCTCAAGGGAAAAGCTATAAAAGCAGGAATTGATTTTAGTAAGCAGTGAAGAATATCAGTAGGTTGAGTTCTTCAATCTAACAGAAATTTAAAGTAAATTATAGATTTTATTAGGTGCATTAGTAATAAACAATGCACCTATGATTTGAGACTACTTATCCGATCGCACGGGCAGCGGTGTGTCCAGAATCTCCATCAGCAGATCCAGACGAGAAGAGCGCGTCAACAGCGGTACAAGGTTCGGCAAGCTGTAGTAGTCTCCCGCGAAGGTAAACGTTTCTACAGGTGCCTGCTGTCCCTTCAGTTGGCTCTCCAGCCAGTTGCAGTAACCACCTACGCGGACAATCACCACGTTTGGCATCACCGCCAACTCCCGGCAGTAGGTCTTGTAAACCTCACCGAAGTAGGGAGCCGCATTCTCACCTTCGTCTGTAACGACAATGATCTGGTCAACGATCTGCCGCTTCTTCCGCATGGCTTCCAGCGGCGCACCGATGCTCGTACCGCCCCCTGCCTTGATGTGCTGGAAGGCCCGCTCCCAGTCGGTCAACTCCTTGCCCTGTGCCGTGACAGGATAGGGAATGTTGTCGAAGGCGTAGACAAATAGGTCTGCTTGAGTAATGCCAGAGATCAGGGCAGCCAGTCGCTTCCCTAACTCGATCGCATTCTCCATCGACCCCGACTTATCCACGAGCAAAGCAGTCGGACGGGTAATCACACCACGCCGCTTCACCTGCTCGTTGGTCACCTTCTCTAACCGGGCTAGGGTATCGTCATCGAGATCCGCTGCATCGGCTGCAACTTGAGCTTTGAATGCCGCAACCCACGCACTCTTCGATGCCTCGTCCAGCTTGCCATCAATCAACGCCTTCACCTCTGGGTGATCCATTGCCCCTCTTGCCTTGAGTGACTTGAGGCTGTTGATCACTTCCTGCGGAGTCATGCTGTTGATTAACGCCACCAGCACCGTTGGAGTCAGTTGCTTGATTGCACCAATGGCGATCGGGCACATCCGGCAGTTGGGGGACTCGAAATAGAATTAGCGAGAATGGAAGAGGAAACAAAAAAGGTGCGCCGAGTAGACGCACCCCAAACAATAAAAATCTCCTTCTATGCTAACGCTAAAACACATCGTGGAACTCGATGCCCTTGAGTTGCAACAGCTGTATGAAAACCTGCAAAGGAGCGTCACGCTTGCCAGTCTGGTCTTAGCGGCTTGGCAAATCGGGCTGTGGTTTGCCCAAGCATTAGTGAACCATCACCTCAATGAACGCGCCCAATTACCTCAGCTTTGGGGCAATTGTCATCAGTGTGGCAGTCGTTTGGAGAGTAAGGGGTTTGTGAGTCGTCGGATGCTGACGTTAGTGGGATGGGTTGAATGGCGACGACGGGTTGGACGGTGCCCACATCGTTGTGCTGGCAGTCATGATGCGCCATTTGATGCCGTACTTGGGATTGTCCCGTATCAGCAAACGTCGGTTGAACTGGTGCGTCTAGGTTGTCTTTTGGCTGTATTTCTACCGTTTGAGTTAGCCGTGCAACTGCTGTCACAGTTGTGTGGCATTCGTATTAGCGATGACACTGTTTGGCAGTGGGTGCAGCAGTTTGGACGACAAGCCATCCAGCAACTAGAAGGGGAATTGATATCGTTGGACAAAGGCATTGAACCTGCCCAAGAATCGATTGACCCGATGTTCGTGGACTTGCCTTTGGTAATTGCTGCTGATGGTGTCAGTGTGCCGTTTCGCGCTCAAGCAGGAACGCCCAAGGGCAAGATCCGCTTTCAAGAAGTCAAGATCGCTCTGCTTGCTCGACTTCGCTCCGTTCAGACTCGAAGTGCTCAAACCAAGACTCGACTGGAGCAACGACGACTAGTGGCAGTGCTGGGCGACATCGCTGCCCTGCAAGCACGACTTCAGCTAGAAGCCTTGCATCAAGGCATCACCACTGCCCCTCAAGTGGTTTGGATTTCTGATGGAGCACGCGGATTTCGGCGATTATTTGAGCAACACTTTGCCAGCATCGCTATCGGTATTTTGGATTTCTATCATGCTGCTCAGCAGTTGTGGGAAGCTGCCGAAGCTTATGACGATACGCTCCCGACTCGCACTCCTGGGCAATGGTTTGAGCGATTGCGCCATTCATTACGTCATGGATATGTACATCGGATTGTTCAAGAACTGGGACGTTTATTGAAGTATCCGTCCACGCCTGCTTCAGCCAAACCAGTGTTGAAGCGAGTGCAGCAATATCTCAGCAAACATCTACCTCATCTGCAATATCGACAGTTCAAAAAACAAGGATTTCCCATTGGTTCAGGCATGGTCGAGAGTGCTTGCAAGTGGCTGATTGAGCAACGCTTTAAGGGAACTGGAATGCGTTGGAGTGAGGCAGGATTTAATCACTTGTTGCACTTGCGTCTAGCTTGGGTCAATGGGCGTTTTGATCCCCTGTTCGCAGACCACCCTTTAACCCTCCATCTCTACTCCCCCAACCGCTAGGTGCGCCCACAAAGCCTCTTGACTACACAAACGATTTAGGACTGCTATATGCTAAGATTAAGTTTCGCAATTTACGTCCGGTCTGTTATTGCGTATTGGAACTTGTTTATTCGAGGCATCCATAAAAACAACTAACTATTGCTCTTAGGCTGGTCCCAGCATTCTATTGGGGATAGGGGCACAACCAGGAGCGATCTAATCTATGACATTTCATACCCTCGGTCTTTCGACCGAATTGCTGCGTGCTGTTAATGATGAAGGCTACACCACAGCAACACCGATCCAGCAGCAGACAATCCCGGCGATTTTGCAGGGACACGATATTTTTGCCAGTGCCCAGACAGGAACGGGTAAAACCGCCAGCTTTACGCTGCCATTACTACAACGCCTCAACCTTTCATCCCCCGAAAAAAGTTATCGCCACCCGCGTGCTCTCATCCTGACCCCAACCCGTGAACTATCAGCCCAAGTCGGTGATAGCGTCACAACCTATGGCAAATATCTGACTCTTAAGTCAGCGATCGTTTATGGGGGTGTTGGCTTTGTGCCGCAAGTGCAAGCGTTGAAACGGGGCGTGGATATTGTAGTCGCAACTCCCGGACGATTATTGGATCACCTGGCGCAGAAAACCATTGATCTGTCCCAGATTGAAATCGTAGTGCTGGATGAGTGCGATCGCATGTTAGATATGGGATTCATCCACGACATTCGCAAAATTCTGGCAAAATTACCCGTTTCTCGACAGACGTTAATGTTTTCTGCCACCTTTTCGCCCGCGATCCGGCAACTGGCTGACACATTGCTCAATCAGCCAGTTCAGATTGAAGTCGCCCCTCGCAACACAGCGGCAGAACAAGTTGAACAGATTGTGCATCCAGTGGATCGCGATCGTAAGCGAGAATTACTGTCTCATCTGATTGGCTTTAATAATTGGAAACAGGTTTTGGTCTTTACCCGCACCAAACACGGGGCGAACCGATTGGCGGAGCAACTGGCTCAAGATGGGCTGAAAGCGACTGCGATTCATGGCAATAAAACCCAGTCTGCCCGTACTCGTGCTCTGAATGACTTTAAACAAGGGAAGGTGCGCGTCCTCGTTGCCACCGATGTCGCCTCCCGGGGGTTAGACATTGATCAACTGCCTCACGTGGTGAACTTTGAACTACCGAACGTGCCTGAAGACTACGTGCATCGGATTGGTCGGACGGGGCGCGCGGGTCATGCCGGACGGGCAATTTCTCTGGTCTCTAAAGATGAAAACTCCCTTTTGCAAGGGATTGAGCAGCTATTAAAGCGCAAACTAACAACAGATGTCATTCTGGGATACGAGCCAACGGCTTCTTCTCAGTTACAGGCAAAAGGGCAACCTGACCAACAGCGATCTAAAAAACGTCGAGGTGGACAGCGCCAAACTCATTCTGCTTCATCTCCTTACCGTGGAAAAAATTCCACTGCTACTGGAAATCGCTCACGTAAACAGCCTCGCCCAGTTTAAGGTACCCATCTCGAGGGAATGGTTGTATTGGAGTATTTGCAGTAGCAGTGGATTGATTAGGCATGATCGCTGTCTCCACCCGCCCTTGGTAGAAAACAAACTTTGGGCTGTGGCTTATCCACGAGTCCAAGAAATGTATTGATCCAGAAGAGGATTATCGGGTTCCATTGAGAAACCATCGCCACCCATTGCCACAATATGCCTCTCCACAAGAGACGCAGACATTTGGCTCTTACCTCAATTGCTACAATTGCCGATCTTTCAGTTCCCAGTCTTTCCGCTTGTCGAAGAACAGGCATCGCTACAGCAAGCAATGCTATTTATGTAAGGATTGTGCCAAGCCGTTTCTAGGGCATACGGATTGGGAAAATTATGGGGGCAAATTGTGAAATGAACCAGATGTCCAAACTCCTGTGCGAGATGCCAAAGGTTGAAATTCATACTCATCTAATTGGCACGGCAGATGCAGAAACCATTTATAAAATTGCTCAGCGCAACCGGGTGGCGCTGCCAGTAGCAAGTCACCCGTTGGGTTTCAGTGATGGACATTGGACGGGTCATGAATGCCAAAGCTGCAGCCAGCCAAGTGCGAGGCAGCGTGATCATGGACATTGGAGAAGCATTGATGGAAGAATGCCGGATTGATCCCAACACAGGTTATCCCGTGGCGTATGACCTGGCAACGTACCACTATCCTGCTTATGCCGATATTCCTCGCATTGACGTAGCCTTTGTAGGGCAACCAGATTTGACGTTTAATCCCCTGGGTGTGCGGGGAGTTGGTGAGGTGGGCATTACCGGAGTTGCTGCGGCTGTTGCGAATGCAATTTACCACGCAACAGGCAAACGATTCCGCAATTTACCAATCACTCCTGACAAGTTGATGGCGTAGTCCTATGAATTACAGCGAATCCTACAAGCATTTGAACAGATTCAAAACAATGGAAAACGCGCAGTTCTGGCAACTGTTGTACGAACAAGCGGTTCAGTTTACCGCAGACCGGGTGCCCGAATGCTGCTGACTGAGGACGGTGAGATGACCAGTGCCATCAGTGGTAGCTGCCTGGAAGCAGATATCTTAGAACGATCGCGCTCCCTCTTCTCCACTGACAGTGATCCTATCCTGGTACGATACGACACTACTTCCAATGATGACATTTTGTTTGGGTTTGGTTTAGGGTGCAATGGCATTGTGGATGTTTTGCTCGAATCATTGAACGGTGCTGTAATCAGTCAAATGTTATTCGTAGAAGATTGTTTGATGATGCAACAAATGGGCGCGATCGCCACAATCTTTTCTATCGATAACGTGCCAGATGTCAAAGTGGGCGATCGGTTAATGATGAAGTTTAATGCTCCAGTTATCAACCAAATAACCAATTTAGATGTTACTCAAAGAATTGCAACTGATGTGCAAAAATCACTCATTGAACAACAATCTTGTGTACAGTCCTACGCTCTATCTACTGGACGAATTGATGTATTGATAGAAGTGATTCATCCACCTGTTCCATTGTTGATCTTTGGGGCTGGATATGACGCGATTCCCGTAGTGCAGTTTGCGAAACAATTAGGCTGGCACGTTACAGTAATTGATCATCGCCCCGAACAACTGACCCACGATCGCTTTCCCCTTGCCGATCAACTCCTCTATTGCATCCCAGATCCGCCGAATGCCTATCATCATCTGCTAACGCCTCAAACCATCGCGATTGTGATGACTCATCGGTATCTCACTGATCTGGCGTTTCTCAAAACTCTAATTCCAGCTCAACTCCGCTATTTAGGAATATTAGGTCCGAAGCGGCGAATGCAAAAATTATGGGAAGACTTGGCTGAACACGGTGTTAACCCAAGTTCCGAACATATGCAGCAACTTTATAACCCAATCGGATTAGACATCGGAGCCGAAACACCTGAAGAAATCGCCCTCTCCATTGTGGCGGAAATTCAAGCGGTACTGAGTGAGCGTTCTGGTCGTCATCTGCGCGATCGCGTGGGTTCCATCCATTCTTCTCCAGAACTGCCATGTCTAGAGTTGGTATCCTGATTCTTGCTGCCGGAGCCTCTAACCGTTTAGGGCAACCGAAACAACTTCTAGCCTACAAAGGCAAGCCATTGATTCGACAAATGGCAGAGGTGGCGATTCAGACTGGTTGCCAGCCTATTGGGATAGTTTTGGGAGCATATGCCGAGACAATTGTTCCACACCTAGCAAATCTGGACATCCAAATTATTTACAACGAACAATGGGAATCAGGAATAGCAAGTTCAATTCGGTATGGGTTGGAGATGGTGGCGATCGCCCCTAAACTAGATGCGATCGTTCTCATGGTCTGTGATCAACCATTTGTTTCTTCCGACTTAATTCACCAATTGATTAATAAGCACCGGACGACAAATGTCCCGATCGTGGCTTCTGAGTATGGGGAAATTTTGGGTATTCCAGCCCTATTTCATAAAGCGTTATTTCTAGAACTTAAGACGCTTCAAGGAGATGTGGGGGCTAAGTTCATCATCCGCCAGTATCGCTCCCGCGTTTTAAGCATTCCGTTCGTGGAAGGAGCCATTGATTTAGATGTCCCTCAAGACCTGAAAATTCTTTCATCACTCGCTTAGAACCCTACTGGGGGATTTCAAGAAAATAGGGTTGCAGCATTATGGATGAAGCTCAATGAGGAATTACCTCAGCGGGAGCACTACATCGTATCGCTCAACATATCTGGAATTTGGAAAGGATGGCTGAAATAATGCACACAACTTGGGACTCCACCAAACAAATTCTCCGCACTCGCATTTCAGGCAGACTGCATCAGGAGCAGGTTGAAGCATGGGAGCGAAGCCTGGAGCAAGTGAGCCGTCAGATTCCTAAACACCTCAACTTTACGATGCTGATTGACATTCAAGGTTACGAAGTGAGTGAGCAGGACAAAGTAGTTCACCAACAGCAGCGAATCGTCATACCCACATTTTTAGCAAAACATGGTTTTGAAGTTGGATTTTTTCGGCTCTTTGAAGTTCAAAATACCATTCCTCCGAATCCCGATCGCGCCCGTTGTATTGCAGCCGCTCACGTTCATCATGATTGCAACAAAATGGCACTCTACAATCAAAATCTTGGGCGATCGAATGAACGCTTCTTTTGCCAGCTTTCCGAAGCTGAAGCATGGCTCCATGAAGAAATTTTTTGAAGTGATCTATGAATTTACCAACTTTTGAAGATCGCGTTGTTCTAGTGACAGGCGGTAGCTCAGGCATTGGGCGATCGACTGTATTAGCGTTTGTCAAGCAGGGTGCATCTGTCGTTTTTGCATCTCGTGGAGTCGAGGCAGGTATGGCATTACAGACAGAGATCAACCAATCTGGAGGTAAGGCGTTGTATATACAGGCGGATATGGCGGACCCTGCCGACATTGAAGCACTGACAACAAAAACGATTCAAGCGTATGGTCGCATCGATCACGCTGTTAACAACGCTGCTGCCAACGTACCACTGACTCCGACTGCCGAACTAACGGAATCCGAAGCAGACTATAGCCTGCTGTTAATTTGAAGGGCGTGTGGCTGTGTATGAAATACCAGCTTCAGCAAATGGTACAACAGAGAAATGGCACGATCGTCAATGTAGCCTCTGTAAACGGATTAAGCGGTACACCAATTGGTTCTCTATACACCGCGAGCAAGCATGGCGTAGTCGGACTCACACGCTCAACTGCATTGGAATATATTCGTCAGGGCATTCGCATTAACACCGTTTGTCCTGGGTTAGTGCATACTCCACGACTAGAGCGTCGTTGGGCAGAGTTGTCACCAGAACAGCGATCGCAGTCTATGCAAAAATTAGCCGATTCCATTCCCATCGGTCGATTTGCCCAACCTGAGGAAATTGCTGCTGCCATTCTCTGGTTATCTTCAACTCAAGCATCCTACATTGTGGGTCAGGCGATCGTCATTGATGGTGGGTTGACTGTATAGGGGAATTATCCTAGCTATGCATGTCCTAAATAGCTTTATTTGTAAGGCTTTCAGTGTCTACAAATTTTACGCAACTCATTTGCAAGCGATTTAGAGGGACAATTTTCAGAGGCATAAGACTGTTTGCATGATTACTGGCGATCGCAGATTTAACGAAGCCTGAAACTCCTTTACATCAATATCTTCAGCGGCTGAAATTTTGCGCAACTCATTTGCAAGCGTCCAACAAGGGCAATTTTCGCTTGAGGAATTATTCCAGATTCCAGAGAATAATTTTGCGCAGGTCATTTGCTCTTAGGATTGATGTAGATGTAAAAGTTCTAAAAAAGCTAAAGTTGCTACTATGTAAGGATTTTAGGCTTCACGATAAAGCGCAAGCCATTTGCAAATTGCGCAATATAATCTGCTCAGTCACAACCGACCTGTCAGTTGCTCCAACTTTTCGGGGTAACGCGCTCCTTGCACAGTAATTTTGGCGGCAGCATCGTTGATGCTTTGCAAATCTTGGGGCGTGAGTTCGACGGAGATCGCCCCGATGTTTTCGTCCAAGCGATGCAGTTTTGTAGTGCCCGGAATTGGCACAATCCACGGCTTCTGAGCCAGTAACCAGGCAAGTGCAATTTGGGCAGGTGTTACCTGTTTTTGTTCTGCAATGCTGTCCAGTAGATCGATCAAGGCTTGATTTGCTTTCAGTGCCTCTGGTGTAAAGCGAGGCAGACCACTCCGGAAGTCGGAACTGTCGAAGGTTGTGCTTGCGTCGATTTTGCCTGTAAGAAAGCCCCTTCCTAGTGGACTGTAGGGGACAAATCCGATGCCAAGTTCCTCAAGGGTTGGGATCACTTCTGCTTCAGGTTGTCTCCACCACAGCGAGTATTCGCTCTGGAGTGTGGTGACTGACTGAACCACGTGGGCAGTTAAAAGTCGAAGCCGTCTATTGCTATTTAAGTGGGTTATATCCTGGCTTTTTGTAGAGCTTTTCTGGGTTATTCACAATGTCTGGTTTACAGACTTTCTCTACCCAATCCTCTGGATTGATTTCTTCAATCGCTACCGAAATCGAGTCTTCGCTGCTTTCCAGAATTGACATAGCGTCTTTCACGATTTGCTCGACAACCCGAACTTTCTGCTGTTCCGACCTGCCAGGATAAAGCTTGATACTGATATGAGGCATTGTTTTTTCTCCTTCAGTCCTTTGCTGAACAAAGTTTAAAGCCATTAGGTGCGAAGGTCATGGACTATAACCATTTGTTGCTTTCACTGAAGTAACGGTATGTAGCGACAATCATCACTACACCATATCGGGCGGCGGCTATCAGAAGGATGATGCAATTGCAAAAACACTGTCGCTAAATTGCCTCCAAACGAGTAGCATCCACGCTTACTTCCTCTGCAAGTCGCTATTGCTATCGTCAAATTTGTGCTTTTGTGTGATTGCCCCATCAAAATGCGATCGCCCTCAGCCTAACCACTAACTCTCTCCTTACCAAGGCTGCGTAGTTGGACCAATCGTAAATTCATTTACGTTGGTGTCTTCTGGCTGGTCAATCGCAAACGCTATAACATTGGCAACGCGATCGGGTGAGATGCCATATTGCTCATACAGCTTGGTCATTTTTTCAGCCGCATCCTGGTCAGTAATCTGACCTAACAACTCCGTGTTAATTGCCGCGGGATAAAGGGCCGCAGTCCGAATGTTAGTCCCTTCCTAGGCAGACTCCATAGGGAGAACTTCTATGAAATCGCGGACAAACCATTTCGTTCCACCGTAGATCGCACCCCCTGGATAAGCTTTTAATCCAGCCACCGATGACGTTGTGATCACATGCCCAGATTTTTGGCTAACAAACGTTGGTAACACCGCAGCGACACCCTTGAGGACACCCTTAATATTGACATCCACCGTTTGATTCCATTCCTCCGTTTTCAATGCAGAAAATGGAGCAGTGGGCATGATGCCCGCGTTCAAGAAAATCACATCGACACGACCAAATGTTTCTTGGGCAAGCTCAACGATCGCCGCGTTATCCGATGGGTTCACCACATCCATCACTTGATAAACGGCTTGTCCGCCAACTTTTTGAATTTCATCAACGAGTTGTCTCAGTTGATTCCCGCGTCATGCGCCCAGTACAACTTTCGCGCCTTTGCTTGCAAGCAATTTTGCAGTTGCTTCACCAATCCCTGAAGATGCACCGGTAATAATCACAACTTTGTCTTTAATCATCCTATTTCCTCTCTTTGTTGAGTCACTATTGAGTTCTACCTAATAGACTCATCAATCAGCCGAGGTTTCACCTCGTTTATTCCGATTTAAGCGATGCCATATCAATGACAAAGCGGTACTTCACATCAGACTTGAGCAGGCGATCGTAGGCTTCGTTGACTTTCTGGATCGGGATGACTTCGATATCGGCAGTAATATTGTGTTCACCGCAAAAGTCGAGCATTTCCTGGGTTTCGGCGATGCCACCGATCATAGAGCCAGAAAGACTACGGCGACCCATGATCAGGCTGAATGCGGCGACATCCAGTGGCTTTTCTGGTGCGCCAACCAGAGTAATGTTGCCGTCGAGCCGGAGCAGGTTGAGATAGGCGTTGATGTCGTGTTTGGCAGAGACAGTATCGAGAATGAAATCGAAGCTGCCAGCGTGTTTCTGCATCTCGTCAGCATTGCGGGAAACGACCACTTCATCGGCACCGAGGCGCAACGCGTCTTCTTTCTTGTCGGGGGACGTGGTGAAGACAACAACGTGCGCTCCCATCGCATGAGCCAGCTTCACACCCATGTGTCCCAAGCCGCCCAGACCGACCACGCCGGCTTTCTTACCCTCTGTGACGCCCCAATGACGGAGTGGCGAATACGTGGTGATGCCTGCACACAGGAGCGGCGCAACTCCAGCCAGCTCAAGGTTGTCAGGAACGTGCAGCACAAAGCGTTGATCAACAACAATGCTATTGGAATAGCCACCATAGGTAACTGGAGCAGTCTTGTGCTTGTCTGGAGAGTTGTAGGTGAAGATTGCATTTTGGCAAAACTGCTCAAAGCCAGCCTTGCAATTGGGACAGTGCCCATCTGAATCGACCATACAGCCAACTCCCACGACATCACCGGACTTGAATTTAGTGACTGCCGAGCCAACCTCAGTGACCCGTCCGACAATCTCATGCCCCGGAACGATCGGATAAGTCGTGGACATAAAATCGCTCCACTCGTCCCGCACTGAATGAACATCGGAGTGACAGATGCCGCAGAAGAGAATTTCAATTTGTACGTCCTGTTCGGTGGGATCGCGCCGTGCAATCGTGTCGGAGGCTAATGGCGATGCGGCACTGGCAGCGGAGTAAGCTTTGGTGTTGTACATGAATCAATGCTCCTAGTTGTTTATTTTTGGTATATGGTACTGTTCATCGCTGACTTCGAGTACCGCCTGCGGGGCGATCTGAGTCATGCCGTTAGCGGTGGTGAATGGTGACAATGTTTTTTGTCATGCGGTTAAGGGTCGATCGGGTTGGCGGCCATTACTGCACCGTTTGACCACCGTCGATGACCATCGCGTGTCCAACCATGAAGGCAGCCGCATCCGAACATAGCCAAACCACTGCCGCAGCAATCTCCTCAGGCTTGCCCATCCGGCCAATCGGCTCCTCCGCAATGACCTGCGCTCGCCCTTCGTTTGTGCCGCCCGTGAAGCGACCCATCATGGGGGTATCGATGTAGCCGGGACAGACGGCGTTGATGTGGATGTTCTGCGCGGCGTAGTCGAGGGCTGCCGCCTTGGTGAGACCAATCACCCCATGCTTCGCGGCAGTGTACGCGGGACTGCCCTTGATGCCAATGATTCCTGCCCCCGATGAGGTGTTGACGATCGCGCCACCGCCCTGTTTAAGGATCAGCGGGATCTCGTGCTTCATGCACAGGAAAACACCGCGCAGGTTGATGTCGATGATCCGATTCCACTCCTCTTCCTCGTATTCCGCAGTCGGAGCCGGATTTCTCGGCTCAATGCCTGCATTGTTAAAGGCGAAGTCCAGCCGCCCGAAAGCCTCAACGGTTTTGTCCAGAGCCGCCTTTACGTCCTCGCTTCGTGTTACGTCGCACTGGACAGCAATTGCCTGTCCACCCTGGTCTTCGATCAGGCGTACCATTTCTTGATTACCCTGTTCTGAAATGTCAGCAGCTACGACCTTAGCACCTTCACGAGCAAACGCCAGCGCCGCCTCGCGACCAATGCCACTTGCTGCTCCGGTAACAAACGCAACTTTTCCTGTGAAGTTTCCATTCTTGTTCGTCGTCATTATTTTTCTCCTTTAATTTTTCACCTAACAATCACCTAACCTGCTCCTCGCGCCTGTAATAACGGCTTTTTCTTTGGTGTTGTTGCTCATTATTTCTCCTTACTCGGCATCGGATTCCTGTAAACCGATCTCCCGAACTTTGAATTCTTCCACGTCGGTCAACAAGAGATACTTTCTGATCAACTCTTCGTCAAACTCGGCACGGCGATTCATTTTGTTCAAGAGATTTCGTCGTTGCTCCAGCACTTCCAGGTAAATGGATTGATAGCCTTTTAGTGAGTTTTGCCAGACAAAATTTGATTCTTCGAGTTGGCGATCGAAAAACTTCAGATCGATTTCGAGCTTCGAGAACAAATTATCCAAATGTTCGTTTCGTGCGCGCTCTCCACTATATTTTTCTTCCAGGAAGCGAAGCGAAGCCAGCGCTAATTTCTTTTGAATGATAATTTCCTGCTTTTGTTCAGGGATGAGAGTAAACCTATCCTTGGGTTTACTTTGTGGACCAGCCAGGGAAGCGTTAATCCTTGAAAAACCAGGGTGATTAGAATAACGACAAACGTGATAAAGAGAATGAGGTCACGATAGGGAAACGGTTGTCCTGCTTGAGTGAGGATCGGGACGGAAAGTGCAGATGCCAGCGATACCACGCCGCGCATTCCTGTCCAGCCGAAAATCAGGGGACCTTGCCATCCCGGATTCGGGTCTGACACCGTGATAAAACGGCTCATGACTCTCATCAAAACCGACGTTCCAAAGGTGCAAAGCAGCCTGGTGACGATCAGTACGAAAGTGATGATCAAGCCGTACCAAACGGCACTGCCGAAACTAATCTCTCCGGGCTGCCGAGTGACAAACGGCAATTCGAGTCCGATGAGCAAAAAAATCAACCCGTTTAAGACAAGACCAGATTCGTCCATACATTTAAGCCTTCAACCCGGCTCCGGTAACTCAGCAGGCTATTGCGCTTGCTGGATAAGAACAGTCCACCACTGACGACCGCTAGCACGCCCGAAACATTAAAGTGTTCGGCAAAATAATACATGCAGTAGGGTGCGACTAGTGTTAAAACAATCTCGATGCTGGATGTTGTGGGCAATAAACGGCGAATGCCGTAGAAAATCAACCCGACAATGAGTCCGATCAAGATTCCCATTAAAATAACGAGAACGAAGTTGACGGCTGCCTCTTGAAAATGGAACTGTCCGGTGAGGACTGCCGCCAACGCAAAGCGAAACACAATCAGCGACGAGGCATCGTTGAGCAAGCTTTCGCCTTCGACAATGCTCACCAGCGATTTCGGCACGTTGACCCGCTGCATGATCGTCGTTGCGGAAACAGCATCAGGCGGTGAGATAATGCCACCCAAAAGAAAGCCCAGCGCTAACGTAAAACCGGGAATCAACGCACTGGAGACCACTGCGATCACGCATGACGTTAAGATGACGATCGGAAACGCAAACCCGATGATTAGCCCTCGCCATTTCCAGAATTCTTTCCACGAGACTTGCCATGCCACTTCATAGAGCAGGGGTGGAAGAAAAATCAGGAAAACCAGTTCCGGGTTGATGGTGATATTTGAAAACGGAGCGATGAAACTTAGCGCGAGCCCGCCCAATACGAGCACGATCGGGTAAGCCAGTCGCAGTTTATCAGCGATCATGACCAGTCCAAGAATGATCAGGATGAGGCAAACATATTGAATGAAAATGCCTTGCATGAAACGAATTTTGCAGAGAAGTGAAGGTTTACGGACATGATATGCGGTTATTCTTTGGTGTAGACCCGATCGTCGAAATTTCTAAACTGCTATTTCCAAGTTTTCGTTTTTGCATGATTCCTCAGTTAAGGGGAATTAGAAGCCCTGCTATCGTTCGTTGTTAAACGCCGTGTGAGCCAGATCAAACGGGAGCGCAGTGATTCTAAATGTCAAGTTTTACGGTACTCAACCGTTTCACCATTTCCGGATCACGATGGTCGAAGAAGCTGGTAACCCTCGTGTCTAGCGAGATAATCTCATCCATATCTTTAGGGCTGAGTTCAAAATCGAAAATGTTGAAGTTCTCAACAATTCTTTCCTGTCGAACGGATTTTGGAATCACAACGACTCCTCGTTGGGTCAGCCAGCGCAGAATCACTTGAGCAACAGTTTTCTTGTATTTCTCAGCGATCGCAAGCAGCAGTTCATTTTTGAAAATGTTGTTCTTGCCTTCAGCAAACGGTCCCCAGGATTCGATCTGCACCTTGTTTTCCTGTAAAAACTTCTGGGTTTCAATTTGCTGATTGAATGGATGAGTTTCGATCTGATTGACCGCAGGAATCACTTCGTTATGAACCAGCATATCCATCAATCGATCGGGTTGGAAGTTGCTGACACCAATGGCTCTAATCTTGCCTTCTTGATACAGTTCTTCCATCGCTCGCCACGAGCCATAGACATCGCCATAGGGCTGATGAATCAGATAGAGATCCAGATAATCTAAGTGCAATCGCTTGAGCGATCGCTCAAACGCCTTCTTTGTGTTTTCGTAGCCAGTATCCTGAATCCAAAGTTTGGTAGTGACAAAGATCTCTTCCCTTGGTACACCACTTCTTTGAATGGCTGTGCCAACAGCTTCTTCGTTTTGATAAGCAGCGGCGGTATCAATCAAACGATAGCCTGCACAGATGGCTTCATATACGCTTCTTTGACACTCTTCGAGGTCAGCGATCTGAAAAACACCGAATCCTAAAATGGGCATCTCAACGCCATTATTCAGTACAACCTTTTGCATTGTTTCTCTCCAATTTTTGCTGTTTTCTTAAATGAGCTATCATTCAACCTGCGACCGACTGAGGTGCTGATTGAAAAAGGAGGCAAGCTTGTCCCAAGGAATAAGGTTCACTCGATCGTACAAATCGACATGTCCCGCGTTTGGAACAATGTAGAGTTCCTTTGGTTCGGCGGCGCGTTGATAGGCATCTTCGCTGAACTCCCTGGAATGGGCATTGTCACCCGTGATGAACAGCATGGGACGGGGCGAAATCGTCTCAATATCATTGAACGGGTAGAAGTTCAGGAATTTGACGTTGCTGGTCAGCGTCGGATGGGTTGTCAGTTGCGGCGACGAACCTTCGGGGGTGTATTCGCCCCTGGGAGTGCGGTAGAAGTCATAAAACTCACGCTCAATCGCGGTAGAGTTTTCATTCAGTTCATGCACCGTGCCGCTAGTGTATTGGGTTTCGCCGCCCGTGAACTCTGCATAGCGTTGTTCAGCCGCCGCTGCGATCGCTTGCTGCCTCTGTTCGAGGGTCGCAGAATGTCTCAGCCCGTTGCGGTTGGCTGCACCCATGTCATACATGCTGACCGTCGCGATCGCCTTCATGCGCGGGTCAATCTTGGCGGCGCTGATAACGAAGCTACCGCTGCCGCAAATCCCAAGAACGCCAATTCGATCTCTGTCAACGAGGGACTGGGTGCCCAGAAAATCGACCGCAGCACTGAAATCTTCAGCATAAATATCCGGTGCAACAACGTTGCGGGGCTGCCCTTCACTCTTGCCCCAGAAGGATAAATCAAGGGACAAGGTGATGAATCCTTGCTCAGCCAGCTTTTGGGCATACAGATTCGAGCTTTGTTCTTTGACTGCGCCCATTGGGTGCCCGACAATGATTGTTGGATGATTGGTGTTCTGATCCAAGTCTTTGGGAATGAAGAGATTCCCAACAGCCTGCATGTTGTATTGGTTTCTGAATGTAACTCTTTGCATCGTCACCTGGTCGCTTTGATAGAAATTGTCTGCTCCCTCGACCACAGCAGACTGCTGCACGGGTGTTTGGGAAGCCTCACGCGAGATGTAGGTTCTGTCGATCGCAAATGCTGCTGTTGTACAGATCGCACTCATCAAGAGAGTTGGTATTAGAACACGATGTTTCATGACTTTCTTTGTAAGTTTGGGTTGATCTAATGGGTTTACTTCGGTTCAATCGTCGCAAGCCGCTTCCTTGCTGTATCCGCTTTACTGCGATCGCAACTCGATCGTCACTTCTACAGAACCAGGCACATTCAATGCCTCGATGTCACCGTCAATTTTTCCGAGGATGACGAGTCCGTTTGAGTATCCAAAATCGTTGTAATACATCGCCAAATTTCCCCAGGGAGCGTAATACGCGATATCTCCAACCGCAGGATCACTACCCGAAGGGGCATCTTCTGTTGATAATCGTCTTGGCAAATCACTAACTTTTTCGGTGTTCGCGTGGTCTTCTAAAGTCAGCGTTAATGGCAGCAGGGAAATAAAATCCTGAGTGGTTTTGCTATCAATCAACGTAGCTGTCACAACTTCGTTTCTGACCCTGATGTTGATCTTCATCCTGTTTGCCTGCTCGGTTGATAGTTCAGTTGGTGTCTCTGACGGTATTTCCGACGGTATTTCTGACGAGGTGCTGCGGGTGATACTGTTGTCGGCACGGCAAGCTGAGGAACCAAAGACATTGCCAGGGCAAGGAGCAAAATTAGCATTCGCTTCTGAGCGTTTTTCCCTCTGTCAGGGGGGGATCTCAAAAACATCAGGATCTCCCCTCATACTGCTCGTCGCTGACCTGTTCCATCCAGTTCCCAGGGCTGCCGTTGAGCGCCTCCTGGATAGCGATGTGAGTCATGGCTGTGGTAGCTGTGGCTCCATGCCAATGTTTTACACGGGGCAGAATCCGGACGACGTCACCAGGTCTGATTTCCTGAATTTGACTACCCCACTGCTGAATCCAGCCAATTCCAGCCGTCACAATCAAGGCCTGCCCCAGAGGATGGGTGTGCCATGTGGTTCGGGCACCAGGCTCGAAGGTGACACTTGCGCCAAACGTGCGTGACGGATTCATGCGCTGGAAAAAGAGGATTGATGCGTACAGAACCCGTGAAATAGTCAGATGAGCCTTCAGTAGAAGACTGCTAACCATTCCGCGTGATTTCTACACTCTGTGGGCGATCGCCCAATGAAACTTGGGTATGACCTGCCTGTGCAAACCCCAAAGCTAAATAAGGATGCAATGACAGGTATCGTGAGCCGTTTCATTTTCGTTCCTCCATGTTTGTGCAACGCCCATGCAAAACTTTCCCACAGCAGCCTGCTGTGGATTGGATGATGCTTCCTATGCGATCGCTTCTCACAATCGCTCCAATCAACCTGCGTATTCCCTTTGATAAAAGTCCAGACGATTACAAGCAGTTGGAATCGTTTTTCATTGCTTTAACCTCATTCTAGGCATCCTGAAAGGCAAGCAATAGGATGATTGTCTAGAATGATTGTACAATCCTGCAAACTTGCACCAGCTTCCATCAAGTCACGCTAGATTTTATACAGGCTTAGCTGCCAAACCCTTTTCTACACCTTGATGTGTGCATAAATCGATTGGAACAGGCACAAGAAATGAACGCGACAAGAACGAGTGAAAAGCCCGGTAGAGCGTTGATAGACGACCCACAGGCAAAGCGTGAGAAAGACCGAGCGCAAGCTAACCGAGAGGAACTGACCGAGCGAATTGCACGGACGGTTAGTCACGATGGCGTGATTGAACCACTGAAAGGATTGCACGTCTATCGCACCTCCTACCCTTCAGAGTGCTTGCACAGTGTCTCGATTCCGTCCTTCTGTGTCATTGCTCAGGGCAGCAAAGAGGTGTTGTTGGGAAGCGATCGCTATCAGTACGATCCGATGCATTATTTGTTGGGAACGGTCGAACTGCCGATTGCCAGCCGAATTCTGGAAGCATCTCTAGAGAAACCATTTCTGAGCCTTCGTCTCGATCTCGACCCCACTCTGGTTGGTTCAGTCATGGTGGAGGCAGGCTATCCCTCCGCCCAAAGGGGTACCAGTGTCAAAGCGATCGATGTCAGTCCACTGGATGCGAATCTGCTGGATGCGACGGTGCGGTTTGTCAGACTTCTCGATTCTCCGGCTGAAGCCCATGTGCTGGCACCCCTGATTAAACGGGAAATTATCTACCGATTGTTGATGGGAGCGCAAGGCGAGCGGCTGCGTCAGATTGCCGTTCTGGGTGGCTACACGCACCACATTGCCAGAGCCGTCGATCGCCTTAGGAAAAACTTTAACCAACCGCTTCGGATTGAGGATATTGCCCACGAGCTTGGCATGAGTGTCTCAGGCTTTCACCATCATTTCAAATCGGTCACAGCGATGAGTCCCTTGCAGTTTCAGAAACAACTGCGGCTCCAAGAGGCTCGCCGTCTGATGCTGGGGCAAAACCTGGATGCAACTAGTGCGGCGTACCAAGTGGGGTATGACGATCCTTCACACTTCAACCGGGAGTATAAGCGGCAGTTTGGAGCACCACCCATGCGGGATGTGGAGCGGCTACGGGAAGTCGCAAAAATTGGTTGATGATCGACACCCGCTCATTGTGCATCCAGGTAATTGCCGTGCACTGGAAGCTGTGAGTGCTGGCTCCCTCAATCCCTAATCGCTTGAAGGCTGCCCGCAAAATCGCATCGTAGATACCAAACAAGGCTCGATCGCGCTGGGTTACTAATCCTTCTAAAAGAGACTCTTAAGGAGACGATCGCATTTGTATCTCTCGGCATGAAAGTCATCTAAGCGTAAGCCTAAACCCCACATACAAGGAGGTTTCGGAAAAATAAAATTCGCGCCATCAATTTGAAGACACTGGAGAGCATAAATTTCTGCTTGAAAATGGCTTACCGTTATCAGCTAAGATTTACCGTTCCGTTAAGCCTGAAAGCCCTATGTAGCAGGAGTTTTAGCGATCAAAAATCCGTGCTACGAACTTGAAAGCCCTTAGAGGCTTAAGTTGCCGTAGCTAAAGAATTTATTGTCGTAGAATAAAAATTTGGCGCCACGAATTTGATAGTGATATCTGGTAAGCTCTAAAAGACTCTAATATGGTAAAAATGACGAAATCTTTACCGTAAAAGGATTCCACACTTTACGATGTCGCGCCATGAATTTGAAAGCCGCGCCATTTTTTATGAAAACGTACAATCGGTAAGGGTATAGGTTGACCGTTGAGATGCTGCATCGGTCAGAGTGATGACACCGTGCTTAGTGATAGTCGTTGTCATATTATTCTGGCGGTGTAAGACGGGGCGTTGGTCATACTTCGCCTGTTTGAGGGTTGTTGGTTCTTGTCCGGTTCTCAAATCACAAATCTTGATCATCATGCAACATCGATCGCGGTCTTGGCCGGCACTGACCAGGAGTTGGTGATTAGGACTAAAGACGATCGCAGAAATTGCGTGTGCATGTCCCCGCAATGTTTGGATCCACTCAACTTGTGTTGTAGCCTCCTCTACGACTTGTACTGGGTCTGGAACGGAGCTGATTCTGGAATGTTACGGGGAGTTCCCAAAAGGCGGATGGCACGATTTTGATCGCTAGTGATTAACGTCTGCCCATCAGGCGTAAACGCGATCGTAGAGACGAGGTAACGATTACTGAACCAATTGTGATGAGTAGGGTTTGCTGACTGGGTCAGAGTATAGATGTTCTGTCCAGTTGCTACGTCCCAAAATGTCTGGGGTGTTTCTGCTGACGAGGCTTGTCCAAAAATACCAGTCGCTAAAGTTTTGCTATCAGGACTAAACACGAGGGCTGAAATGCGATCGCTGGAATTACTCAAGTTCAATGTATGAACAACTTCGCCTGTGGCAACCATCCATAGCTTGACCTCTGGTTCTGAATGGGCACTGGTTGCGAACCATTGTCCATCCGGGCTGATTGCCAACGCGATTGCTTCGCTGCAATGTCCCGGAACCCGCCGTACCGTGTGTCATCCTACATTAAGGCGGGCGAGACCAAGTCGCAATCAGGGCTGCTAGGGAAAAGTTAACTTCTTAGCACCGGGCTATATTCTAGGGCAGCGCGATCCCAATGTCCTAAATCCGCTGCTGCTTCGTAAGTGCTTTGCAAAAATAACAGCACCATTGCATCTGAATTGCTTGCCTGCCTTACTGCTTCATAGGGCAAGATAAACTCTTGCATTTCTGGACTAAAGAATGCCTCCTGAGGTTGCACTGAGTAGTCTTTGAACCCTTCGGGGGCGGGATAGGCGTAGGCGTAGAATAACGCTTCGATCGCGCCTTTGCCAAACCAGAATCCACAACTGCTCACCTCATGGGAGTAAGCCTCTCGCGTCACCCAATCTGCCATTCCTGGAACACCACCGGGATGTTCCGGCGCACGTCGCCCGGAGAATCGTGTCACTGCCAAATCAAAGCTACCCCAGAAGAAATGGACTGGGCTACACTTCCCCGCATAACGAGCGCGGAAAAGGGTTAGGAGCCGATCGCACTGTACCAGAATTCGCCAAAATCGTTGGGCACATTCTGCATCATAAGCCGCGTGTTCGTGATCCTGCTCAAAGGGAATCGGATCGGTTATTTCCTGGGGTACTGTCCAAATCTGTACCTCAATTCCAATCTCCTTGAGAGTCCTCATGACAGCTTGATAAAAATCAGCAACAGAGCGAGGAAAGAGTTCAACCGTTTTGGTAATCCCATCACTCGTTTCAATCAATGAATGATGATTGAGAAAATCAAAAGTGAGCTGAAAGGTGCGGGTCCCATAAGGAATCGCTGAAGTGGTCAGCCCCCGTGGCGTAACGTACAGAGTCGAATGCCACCAATGGTTCACTTTGGGAGCAAGAGACAACCGAATCTTGCCAATAATTTGTGTCCATAGATGAAGGGTTGTATTAGTATCTTGCCAAGCTGCGACGGGCAACGATGGCCAGATGTCAGTCAATGGAGATGGCATGGGTGTAGCCATGATAGAAACCTCTATGCAAATTAAAGGCAGATTCGGCAACCAACGCTAGCGCTATTTGTATCAAGGATATGTCTTGGGCGGAAGCTATCCAATTTTTGGCAACACATCTTGAAAAAGGATCCGCAAAAGTTGCCCGCCTTGAGGACGACTCCAATCTTGAGCCAGTTTAGCCATCAGCGTGTTGGTTGTGGTCAGCACAACCAACACGCTCCATCCGCCGCCGTGACATCTCCTCAGAAATATCAAAGGGGGAGCCTGAAGCATCCATCACAGCTTGCACGTTATAGCCCTCTTGACGGGCACTGATGGCAGGATAAACCAGGCACACATCGGTTATCACACCCGCCATAATAATGTTTTTACGATCGTGACGAATCACAGCTTTCTTAAACCCTGGATCATCCCAGGCATTCACGATTCCGGCTCGTCTAATTCGGGTTTGAAATGCTTCTGGCAAAATGTCTTGTAATTCTGGCATCAGTGGTCCCTGAAGGTTTTCCTGTTGGCCGCTGGTCAGCACTACCGGAATATTGAAAACTTTCGCTGTTTTTGCCAGAGCAAGGGTGTTTCGCTTCACAACCTCCAGGGGATATTTTTGATTAACTGCATGGTTCCAACTTGGTGATCAATGAGCAGCATGACTGAGTTCTCAGCCGTAAAAGAGATGTTCATTTTTGGCTCCTTCATTTTGAATACTAGAGGTCGATCGAGAATGATTTCTCAAGCGCTTGGATAGAGCCACTGGTAAAACAATTGCGTTAGTTGAGGCATTAGCAGATATGTGAGAATCCACACCACAATACCGATCGCAGTACACGGGTAGGGACACCGACAGAAACAGGATTGGCTTTCCATGAGCGTTGCCTAGAAATTTTGGCAAGCTTGGAAGAAGCGGAGCGATCGATTACCCAGCTTCAAGCAGAACCAAAGAGTAGACTTCGGTTGAATGCTCCCATGTCTTTTGGCACAATACATCTGGCACCAGCTCTACCGGACTTCTTGATGCAATATCCTGAGCTGGAGGTACAATTGACCCTCAACGATCGCTTTATTGACCCCATCGAAGAAGGGTTTGATATCACCATCCGCATTGCCAAACCCCAGGAAAGTTTGAGTCTGATTACTCATGTCATTACAACAGCTCAACGGGTTCTATGTGCCTCCCCAAACTATTTAGAGAGTCGTGGAGTTCCAACCCATCCTCGTGAACTGCAAAATCATTCCTGTTTGCATTATGGGCAGATTGGAGTTGAAGATCAGTGGATCTTGAGCGATCCTGATGGTGAGCAATGAGTTTCAGTAACTGGAGTCTTGTGTTCAAATAACAGAGAAGTCCTTCGAGATGCAGCCGTTCGAGGAATAGGCATTACATTGCTACCCATGTTCATTGTTAGTCATGAATTACAACAGGGACTGCTACAACTCGTTCTGCCTAAGTATCATCCATCAGAACTTTCAATTTCTGCCATTTATCCCGTCAGTCGCTATTTATCAACAAAGGTGTATTTGCTGGTTGATTTTCTTCAGGAAGGATTTGGTAATCAGCCTGATTGGAAGCCGTAGCCCAGACAGGATATTTTGGAGTACTGGCCAAAGGAGGCATTCATGAGTACAGGGCAAATAGCAGGTGCGATCGGAACACCCGCTTCTGAGATTGAAATTGATGCCTCCCTCGTTCACTCTCTTCTAGCAGCACAGTATCCTGACCTGGCACATTTGCCGCTCCATTCGGTCGGTGCAGGTTGGGATAATGCCATGTTCCGATTGGGTAATCAGCTATGCGTCCGGCTTCCTCGTCGCAAGATTGCTACCACTCTTATTGAACATGAGCAAGCCTGGCTCCCACAATTATCCACTCTTCCCATTCCGATTCCAATTCCTTACAGATTAGGCATCTAGGACAAGACTACCCCTGGAAATGGAGTATTTTGCCCTGGCTAGCAGGGGTAGCGGCAGATCAGCAAGAACCGAACTACGACTAGACACAGCGGTTTGCGGCTTTTTTGCGATTGCTTCATGTTCCTGCACCACCCAATACACCATCTAACCCATTTAGAGGTGTACCGTTGCATCAGCGAGCCACTTCTGTTAAGGAACGAATGCAGCGGTTAGAACAGAAAACAAATCTGATCACTCCAGATATCAAACACATTTGGAATCAAGCATTAGATGCACCAATGGATGTTGAAGCAACCTGGATACATAGCGATCTCCATCCCTGTAATGTGTTAGTTGAGGCTGGTGTGATTACAGGCATTATTGATTGGGGAGACATTACAGCAGGCGATCGCGCAGCCGATTTGGCGGCAATCTGGATGCTCTTTTCCGATGTAAAAGTGCGTCAACAGGCGATTGCAGCCTATGCCAACGCTTCTGAAGCAACCCTGGAACGCGCTAGAGGATGGGCAGTGTTCTTTGATGCCATGCTACTGGATACAGGATTAGTCGATAACCCGCGGTTTGCTGCGATCGGAGAGAAGACATTGCGACTTATTACTGAGGATGTTTAAATCATTCATCCTGCTGACAGGCATCTAGAAGATTGTTTAGCTCTGTCAATACTCGAAGTGGATTTTTACCCCGCAAAGGAGCCGCAATTACGGCTTCATAAGGATTTCTGCCCATCTGTCGAACTGCCTGAACCGCTGCCTGCTGAGATAAGCCTCGTCCAACTACCAGCCATGCAGTTAGAATCTGTCCCGTTCGTCCAATTCCTCCCGAACAATGAACGACTGTTTTACGCTGACATTGATCTGACGCTAGGAGAAACGGCAAAATCGTGTGCTGAAGAGTTGTACGATCGCAAATCTCAAAGTCCGCAATCGCTGCCCAACAAACATTTTTAATTCCAAAGGCTTGTTTGTAGTAGCCCAACAAATCTGGGTAGCGAACAAGCTGGTCTTTGTCTAATAGACAGCAAACACGCTGAATCCCTTTACCTTTCATGAACGAGATCCAGGATTGGATTTGTACGTCTGTATATCCTGGTCTGGATGCTCCAAAAACAATGGATTCAGTTGAACAAGCCGCAGCAAATTTATACACAGTTCTGTTGATCTTCAGGTGATGATCTAATTCTAGATAACCAAGCAATGACTATAATTTGCTTATTTGAAGAACGGTAGCAAGTCATACTCCTGACGAATATCCAGGAGAGATCGATCCATCAACGGTTCAAAATTCAGAAAAGGTAACAGCTTCTGGCGATTTCGAGTTTTAAACCAAATCGGAATTAATTCTAGAACCACTCCAGGAAGTACTTTCAGAATTGAGCCATACAGCCAAAGAGTTCCCTTTTTTTTGATCATATCTTCGTACATCACATCAACAGCAGGGGAGTTTTTCATCTTGAGATAGGTCTGAAACGTACATTCACTCGTCCACCAAAACAAAGGAAGGATTTTCAATTCATCAAGCATTCCTGTGTCACAACCGTAGATGACATGACCCACATCATGGGCACGGAGAATTTTGGCAAAGTCTGAGGGTTGGGTTGCCGGATCGGTGATGTGGGGGTTGAGAGCATAATACTCTGCAAGTCCTTCTCGCAAGGTTTGGGTACTGTTTTTATCGATGTAGCGAGGACGTCGTTGCATAACTATTTCGATACGAAACTGTATCGTAAACTATAATAACATCTATGGCAGATCCCAATAAAAAATCACCTGGAAGACCTCGGAGTGCCGAGTCGCATCAGGCAATGCTGCAAGCGACCTTAGAGTTGCTGGCAGAGGTTGGTTTTGAAGCGATGAGTATTGAGGCGATCGCTACTCGTGCAGGAGTTGGCAAAACCACCATTTATCGGCGCTACAACAGCAAAGCAGAATTGGTGGCAGATGCGATCGAGAGTATTCGAGAAGAGATTGTCATCCCTGACACCGGGAGCCTTTGGGGTGATATGGATGCCTTGATTCAAAATGCAGCCCAGATCTCGCTTAATCCTTTAGGAAGGCAAACGGTTGCCATGATTATTAGCAGTGCGTCAAGCAATGCTGAATTTGCTCAAATCTATTGGACAAAATACTTGCATCCCCGCCGAGAAGCATTTGCTGTTGTCCTGGAGCGAGCAAAGGCAAGACAGGAGGTGAAGCCTGATTTAGATCCAGGGTTAGTTTTTGACACCATGAGCAGCATCATGCTCTATGTCATGATATTCCAACCTACTTCTGACTCCTGGGAAACTTATGTGCGCCATGCTTTGGAACTTGTCCTCAAACAAATCTGATATTCATAACGCAACCTATGCTTTTGTCCGCTTGTTTTTATAGAACCCATTTGAGATCTATGCACTTGCTAACCGCTTGAGCATTAATCAGATAAAAAACAGGTTGAGCTTTGCTCTGGCATGGTCAAGCGTTCGCTCAAAATTCTTAACCAGACTCTTGCACCGCTCCATCCAGGCATTCGACCGTTCTACTACCCACCGAGTCGCCATAGGGACAAATCCTGTTTTCCCCTGGGCTGCCTTTTGTGCCTTGGTTGGCTTCAGAGCCAGTTCAAAGCGAATCTTGGTCATCATCTGTGGTAAATTTGCTGCAAGGCAGCAATGAGCTTGTCGGGGTGATATCCGTGGTCAAGCAAGATTGTAATCTTAGGAATGTTAACGGGTTTAATCCGAAAGTAATCGAGATTACGGCTCAATAGTTCAATTAACCCTTGGGCATCTGAAACATTGGCTTTAGTGCATTAGGTGAAGCAGGGAAACCCCAAAGTATCAATGGCAAGATGACGTTTAATGCCATTGGTGCACTTGTAGTGACAAAATTCCTTGGGACAATGCTTGCGTTGCAAGTGTTTTTGACAGCTCGCGAGTCAATCATGAGTAAACGTGTCCATTTCAGTTTTTTTACGTTGGCTCGGACTTGTCCATGCAGTGTTGCCAAGATGCGCTCAAGCACCCCATCAGAGCGCCATTGTTTGTCGTGCCAGAAAACCGTGGAATAAGGCGGTAAGTCTTTGGGCAAGTCACACCAATTGCAGCCGTCTTTGAGTGGATAGAAGATGCCATCGAGGATTTGCCGTTTGCTCCACTTCGGTGGCCGCGTTTTCTTCTTCTGAGGTAACAAGGGTTCGATGAGTTCCCACTCTTTGTCAGTTAAGCTGCTGGAGTATGGCATTTATTTTCCAGCTTAGCTCGCCATCAAAGATCCAAGATGGGTTCTATAAAGGAACGACTTATTTCTGAAGAAGAGATGAGGTTGGAATACTCAGTCCTGTCAATTTCCTTCTGCTGACAGGAACCTCTAGGAAGCCGCGATCGATGAAATAGTTAAAGTACGTTTGCAGGAGTGAATCAGACAGGACAGGACAGGAAATATCGCTCTCGGCAAGTGCTTGAAGGGTTTGTTGACAGTTAAAATCAGGCTTAAAGGATTGTTGATAGAGTTCCAGAATGGTGAGGGAGTGCTCTGACCAGGGTTTGAGGAAGAAAGGACGGAGCGGGTAGAGCGGATTATTCTGGCAGAGCGTCAGCTGCTTAATTTCAGCCTGCCAATTGCGATAAGACAATCGCTGGAGCGAATAGCCAAACGATCGCATCCAATCAAACAAATCATTCCAGGGTAGAGACTGGGGATTCATCAGGTGAAAGGTTTGATTTAGTTGGGTAGATTGCAGGGACAGATGGGCGATCGCTCCGCTCACATAATCAACCGGAGATAAATCGAGCAGCAACTCCAGATCGGGCGCACTTCCCATCTGAATACAGCCCTTGAAAATGCGGCACATAAAATCATCGGTGTACCAGCTTCCCCGGCGGCTATGTCCCGAAATGAGCGGCGATCGATAAATGTTTACCGGAATACCCCGATCGCGGGCGGCAAGTACCAGTTGTTCAGCTACCCATTTGCTCTGGGAATAGCCCATAAAGATACTTTCACTATGTTTGGGTCGATCGGTCTCTGTGACTACCTTTCCGGCGTAGATGAGTGATTCGTAGGCAGCTACCGTGGAAACATAGTGAACGGGTTTCACCTGACCTCGACTTGCCAGCCGCAACACTTCCTGGGTGCCCAGCACGTTACTGGCCTTCAGTTCAGAATAGGCGTAGACAAAATTCAGGTAGGCGGCACTGTGGTAAATTGAATCGAATAAATCCGCGTAGGCAATAAATTGATCTTCCGTCCAGCCAAAGTACGGTTTTTCCAGATCGCCCAGAATTGGCACGATGCGATCGCTGTACTGCCCATGCCAGATACCGTAACCCTCCAGGTTCTTAATAATTCGCGCTTTGCCCTGCTCCGGATTGCTGGCTCGTACCAGGCAGTATATCTGCGCTTGAGTTTGCTGTAGCAAATCGTTCAGCAGAAATGCGCCTAGAAATCCAGTGGCTCCAGTGAGGAAAATCGCCTTTGGATGAGCAACATCGGTCAATATACTGTTGATTGCCCAAATAGCAGGCTGAATGCTGGGATCGAGTGCTGCCTCGGCTTGCAGGTCGAGCGATGAAGTTCCTGGTGCAGAATTTTGAACTTCTGTGGCTAAATACTCTGCTAGGGCAGCGATCGTGGGAATTTGCCAGAGCAGACTGCTGTCTAAAATCGCAGGCAAACTTAGCTCGTTTTCCATAGCCTGAATAAATTCCTGTACGGTGACGGAATCCAGCCCATAGTTTAACGGCGATTCCTCTGGCAAAACGGCTTCAGCCCTAAATCCCAGACGTTCGCCAATCCAGCGCTGTATCCACGCCTGAATCGATGCCATAGTTTCGCTGGCTTGGGGTTTCGGCTCATCGAGCAGTCTTTCAGGCTGTGATACCGGATGAATTGCAGGAGGATTCATCTCCTTCTGAAGCAGGGGGTCGCGATCGCGATTTTCACCAGCCATCATCTGTTCCGTATCTCCAATCGCACTGCTGTACTCAGCTGTTAACTGCGTGATTAGATCCACTGACAGAAAGACCGCTTCAGCAGGATTGTTCGTTTCCGCTAATTTTTTTTCAAACTGAAGCTGTGCCCAGGTTGCGGCTCGGCTAAACTTCGGATTTGAGAGACTGCGCCAGCGGCTTACGCTCCACAAAACTGCCCAAGTTGTCAGCTCACCTACAAGTCCCGATGCCCACTGTGCTTTGGTCATGCGATCGTCTAGATTGGATCGGCTCTGATAACGGTGATGGATTTGTTCTGCCGCCAATTGTAGTTGTTCAGCAATATCATCTCCCTGAAATTCCCGCAGGAATTGCAGCAGATCTGTCAACTGATTCATCACCCGTGAACCCAGGAAATAATTTAACGCTTCGGTTGGTCCTTCTAAAATTCGCAGAATCCGCGCGTCGCGTAGGAGTTGAGGGGCAATATTGGTTTCGATATAGCCTCGACCTCCCAAAATCTGTACGAGCTGGTCGGTTGCCTGCCAGAAGAACTCAGTAGCAGCAGTCTTACAAACGGTGTAGGCTTCAACAGGAACCGTCATACCCGTATCTAGCCGTTCTGCGATCGTAGAAACTAACGCTTCGGTTGCCGCGATCGCTGCCGTCAAGTCATTGAGACGCATCAGCGTCACAGAATTTTCTAGCAGTCTGCCGGAGGAAATCGTTCGGCGATCGGCGTAGCGCATCATCAGCTGGGCGCAGCGTTTCATGCCGCCAATGCAGTTTGCTGCAATGCTAAGTCGTCCGTACATCATGGCATCCTGCGCCACAGTCATTCCTGCACCTGCCGTTCCTAGCAATTGCCCCGCCTCCACGGGCACGCCTTCCAGAAACACAGTATTCTGTACCATGCCTCGCATTCCCATCGTGAGGGCTTCCGGTCCCTGCCGCAGTCCAGGTACGTTTTGACGGAGGGTAAAGGCACTCATACCAATTGTTTTGCCCTGATCGTTTTGCTGCTTCACAAACACATTCAGCACACCTGCCCAAGCAGCAGAACCACTCCAAATCTTTGTCCCATAAAGATGCCAGTGATCGCCTCCCACAGGAATGGCTTGAGCCGCGATCGCCTGAGGATTTGATCCGGCACCAGGTTCAGTAATGGCAAACGCACCAAGTTCTCGTCCTGCAGCAAGCATTGGCAGCAGTTCAGCTTTGAGTGCTTTGGAGCCGTAGTGGAGGATGGGACGAATTCCCAGCACGTTGTTGAGAGCGGTGAACAGTGCCAGCGTTTGATCGATTGCGCCAATCTGCTCGAAGATGCGAAGCGTGCTGCAATGGCTAAGGGCAATGCCGCCATAACTTTCAGGCACCTGCATTCCTAAAAGTCCCTGGTTGCCAAAATCCAGGACGATATAGGGCGGAATCGATCGTCGCTCATCGATCAACTGGGAGTTAATGCGCGTTGCATTGTAGTCCCGCAGCCAATGAACTAACTCATCTGCTTTCGCCTGGGTTGGATCATCGCTAGGCGGATTCAGTTGAGCCGGAGCCGCTGAATTGATGCTGGCCATATGCGGAATGGGCAGTCTCGACTCTGCAATCACTTCCAGTGTCTCTGCCAGGAAACTTGCCCGACAGGCTCGCCGCTGAATCTTGCCGCTGGAGGTTTTGAGAATACTGCCCGTTTGCAGCAGCAGAATGGCATAGACTTGCAGTTCGTGATGTTCAGCGACCGACTGTCGAATTTGCCAGAATACCTCCTCGGTGTCGAGGGGCTGACGAGTTGCTGGATCATTACCCGGATCAACCTCCACCTGACGACGATCCTGCCGTCTGCAATCAACTGAGACAGGCTGCTGCTTCTGCCGTCGAATCCGATAGCGCCGCTCTACCTCTGCTACCACGACCAGCCGTTCTTCCCCTTCGACCTCCACTGAAAATGCTGCACTACAGGAAGACCGAATCGAAGGATGGCTTTTTTCAACGGTAGTTTCAATATCTTGCGGATAGTGATTTCGTCCCCGAACGATCACCACATCCTTCAAACGACCTGTGATATACAGCTCACCGTTGCGTAAAAAGCCTAAATCTCCGGTGCGTAGAAATGGACCTGCGCCCGTATCTTTTAGATAGGCATGAAACGTTTCTTCTGTTGCCTGCGGATTTTGCCAGTAGCCTTGGGCAACGCTCGCTCCCGACACCCAAATTTCTCCAATTTCATTCTCCGCACAGCTTGTTAGATGTTCTGGATGGGCAATGGCAATTTCAGCGTCTAGCCAGGTTCGTCCGCAACCAACGATCGTCCGACTCGGCTGTTCTATCCCGGCTTCAATGACCCGATTCTGCTCTAACGCCGCTGTTTCTGCATTGCAGTAGATCGGATTCTCGTGAACCAGGCCCCCCGAAATCATGAGTGTTGCTTCTGCCATGCCATAGCAGGGATAGAAGTACTCTGCCCGAAATCCGCAAGGCTCAAAGGCTGCAATAAATTGGTCAATGGTCGATCGTCGGATGGGTTCAGCGCCGCAATAGGCATTCGTCCAGCTGCTTAGATCGAGCGATCGCTTCTGATCCTCAGTGATTTTGTGAGTGCATAGCTCGTAGGCAAAATTCGGTGCACCGCTGTGGGTAGCACGATAGCGAGAAATGGTTTGCAGCCAGCGAATGGGTTTCTGCAGGAATGCAGTGGGCGGCATGAGAATGCCAAGAATACCGGAATAGATAGGCTGTAATAGCCCTTCAATCAAACCCATGTCATGGAAATTAGGCAACCAAGTGACGGAAATTCCCTCGTCTGTGATGCCAAACGCCTGTTTCATGTACGCCAGGTTATGGAGCAAATTGTGATGGCTAACCATCACCCCTTTAGGATTGCCCGTTGAGCCAGAGGTGTACTGCAAAAAGGCTAAAGTATCAGGCTGTATTGCTGGCACCTGCCATGTTTCAATTTTCGCTTTCCCAGTTCGCTCCGGGCTAATTTCATCTGTGGTGATCCATCTCATCGAGGCAAGATCGGGTGCATCCTCAAAGCGTTGTTCAATTCCAGAAAAAATCGTGCCGGTTGTTAAAACGATCGTGGCTCCAGCGTCCGCGATAATCGTGTTCAAACGATTGATCGATCGATTGGGACGAGGCGGATTAGCAGGAACGGCAATGATTCCGGCGTACAAACATCCGAAAAAAGCCGCAATAAATTCTAAGCCAGAGGGATAGATAAGCAGAGCGCGATCGCCAAACTGCGAACAGTTTTGGAGCTGCGTGGCAATCGCTTGCGCTAGGGCATCGAGTTCCTGATAGGTCAGCCGTCCCGTTTCTTCTTCCCCTTCCTGTAGAAAGGCAAACGCGCATTGTCGAGGTTGGGTAAGAGCGCGATGTCGCAGCAAATCAATCAGCGTAGAAAACTGCGATTCGTTTTTTTGAGAGGACATAATCTGCTGCGACATATTTTTTGCCGTCAAAACAATAAGCTTTGGAAATAACTTTTCTTGTCATTTCTATAAGCAATAGAAAACCTTAGAAAACTGCTATAACAACAGCTTAGTCAATTCAAGATTGAATCTTTTCATCAAGGCTGAAGTTAACAAAGAATACACCGCTTTCTAAGGCGTTACATACCGAACACTGTTACATTAGATACTACCAACACCAAACTCGTTATAGTCAATACCTTTGATAAAACCTGTATTTAACGAAACGTATAAAGCAGTTGAGCCCAAATTAGTAGCAAGAACACATTTATAAAGTCCTCCTATAGTTTTATAGGAAAAAGTACCAATTTCCTAAGTGAAATTGCTGAATTAAATTTTTCATAAAAATTTTTTTGTGGGAAGTTACGCATTCTCCTTTTTATCTTTTAGTTCATGATGTGACGTGAGAAATTCAGGACTGCTCAGTACAAAATCAGAACCATCCCGAAAGTGACATTCTTTACAAGAACATCAGCATTTTCCTTGCCAGAAAATTAAACTTCTACAAAAGTTTGAGAAATCTATAATGAGCCTTTTTGATTTTTGGACGGGGTTCAGGGGTGAAACCTCTGCCCTCTGTTCACAGGCAATTTGCGAACGCTATAGCTTGAATTT
Source organism: Cyanobacteria bacterium FACHB-502 (assembly GCA_014695325.1). Taxonomy (GTDB): domain Bacteria; phylum Cyanobacteriota; class Cyanobacteriia; order Elainellales; family Elainellaceae; genus Leptolyngbya_A. The sequence continues at coordinate 32,937 of JACJNZ010000064.1, forward strand.
ATCTGTTGACGATAGTGCTTACCAGTGAAGCCAACCTGAATCTTACGTCAAGCAAAACAAGAGTGATGAATGTTAGTTGACTCTGGAAAGAATCTAAACTCATCTCATGGTGGAAGCTTAAGCTCAACCCTCCAGGAGGCCGGATTAAATCTTGTTCAGCAAGGACTACAAAGCTGTATTTGGCACAGCGGAAAATTCGTCCTGGAAACTGGCTTTCGGCTCCAATGTCAGGGAAGAGAATATTTGCCAGAACATCAGCCCTATATCATCGCAGCGAACCATGCTAGCCATCTGGACGGTCCAGCAATTATTGCGGCGTATGGCAAACCGCTCACCACAATTTATAGTTTGGCAGCCAGAGATTATTTTTTCGATCGCCCCACCAAGCAATGGATTTCCGGCAAACTGCTGAACCTCATTCCCTGTAATCGCGGCAGCTTTTTTCGAGATTGCCTGCCGATCTGCAAGGAGATCCTGACTCAGAATAAAACCATTCTCATCTTTCCAGAAGGCACCCGATCTGCAACGGGAGAACTGCAAGCTTTTAAGGCTGGTTTTGGTTTTTTGGCGTTAAAGCTTGGCGTTCCCATCGTACCTGCCTACATTGCGGGTAGCTATCAGGCTTTACCCAAAGGGCAACGCTTTCCGCGCAGATGTTCCATTAATGTCACTTTTGGGAAACTTCTGGGTATCGAATCGTATCCGGTCGGGGAGGGGCGAGCCAGCAACCGACAACTTTATCAGAAAATTGCTGATGATGTGCGTTCTGCGATCGTGAATTTACAGGAGCAGCGTTTTTGCTCATTGGAGAATCTGAATTAACGATCATGGACTCAAAACAGCCTGTCGCAATCTTTGACTTCGATGGAACATTGACCAATCAGGATAGCTTCCTGCCTTTTCTGCGCTGGACTCACAGCCAAAAATCGGTTTGGACAGGCTTGTACAGGTGCAGTTCAACAGTGGTATCGTACCTGTTAGGGCGATGTTCTAATCGGGACATTACTGAAAAACTATTAACCCAGTTTTATCAAGGTTGGTCGAGCGAAACGCTGCAAACGCTGGCGATTGGATTTGCCCATCAAGACTTACCCAAGCTCATTAACCCTGAAGCGATCGCGCAGTTGAAATGGCATCAGGAACAGGGGCATCAGGTGATTCTAGTCAGTGCTGCCTTAGAAATTTATCTTCAACCATGGGCTGAAATGATGCACATCGACAAAACCCTGGCGAATCGTTTGGAAATTCATCAGGGAACCATTACGGGTAAGTTACAGGAAGAAAATTGCTATGGATTTGAGAAAGAAAAACAGCTCAGGCAGCTTTTGGGCGATCTAAGCCACTACTATCTCTATGCCTATGGTGACAGTAAAGCCGATCGTCATGTATTGGCGATCGCTGATGAACCGTATTACCGAAAATTCAAGGGTAATCAGCGCATCATGATTCGCTAATAGAAATCAATTAGACATAAAGACGAGTTCTATTCATTACAAAACAAATTGATTGGGAAATAGAAAATGGTCAAGCAAGAAACATCTCAAGCGAATCAAACTGACAATAAACAGTGGGAACATAAATGGGGCTTTGCGGATACGGAATTTACTGTGAACGACGATCGCTCCGTCACCCTGACCGGAAACCGCTATCCTTTGTGCGGGCTGAAGCTGCCCGGATTTCTGCCCTACATGGAAAAAGCCCTGGGTGTTGCCATCGATTGGGATAATCCGCGTCAGGAGGTAGTGAATAAGCCGATCGCGCCGCCGCACCAGAATGAGTCTTTTTGCGCTGAGATTGCGGAACGCTTTCCCTCACGCTGTTTTTCCCAGGAAGATGGGGATCGGCTGCGCCATAGCCATGGATATACCATGATCGATGAAACGAATAAGGTGCTGTACGATCGCTTAGAACGAGCAGCGGATATGGTGTTTTACTGTGAATCCGAGAGCGATGTCCAAACCTTAGTTCAACTTGCAGTCAGGCATAATGTTTGTCTGGTTCCCTATGGTGGGGGCACCAGCGTCAGTGGGGCACTAATTCTGCCTTCTGAAGAGGACCGCATGATCGTGGTCGTGGACACCACCCGAATGAATCAGGTTGAATGGATCGATCAAAAGAATGGTCGAGCCTGCGTGCAGGCAGGAATCACTGGCAGGCATTTAGAAGAAGCCTTGCAAAAGGAAGGATTTACGTCTGGACACGAACCCGACAGCCGCGAATTTTCCACCTTGGGTGGATGGATCGCGACTAACTGTAGCGGCATGAAAAAGAATCGTTACGGAAACATCGAAGATATTGTTGAAACAATTAATGTTGTCACACCAGCCGGAATTCTGACTCAGCAGTTTCCCAGCCCCCGGTCATCCATGGGAATGCAGTTGCAGGACTTATGCTTTGGCAGTGAAGGTAATCTGGGTCTGATTACAAAGGCAGTCATTCGGATTCGTCCGCTGCCCGAGGTCCAGAAATACGGCTCTCTAATCTTTTCGAACTTCAGCCAGGGTGTTGCTTTTCTTCAGCAGTTGTCTCAGACGAATTTCATTCCTGCCAGCATCCGATTGGTTGACAACGATCAATTTCAATGGGGACAGTCAATTAAACCGAAACTAACCGGATTTGCGGCATTTGTCGATCGGCTCCAAAAACTCTATCTTTTCAAGGTATTAAAGTTTTCTCCGCAAGAGCTTGTTGCTGCAACGCTGCTGATGGAAGGCTCTAAAGAAGAAGTTGCCTATCAAGAAAAGAATATTTATGCCTTAGCCAAAAAGTATGGTGGGGTTGTAGGCGGATCTTCCAACGGCCAACGGGGCTATCTTCTCACTTATACAATCGCTTACATCGGTCAGTTCATCCTGAAATTCAACCTGTTTGGGGAAACATTTGAGACAACCGTTTCGTGGGACAAGATCGAGGCGGTGCGTGAGGCAGTCAGAGAAGAACTCGAATCGCAGCATCAGCAGTTTAATCTGCCAGCGAAGCCTTACATCTGCTCTCGCGTGACGCAGGTGTATGCAACAGGCGTTTGTATGTATTTCACGATCCTGCTGTATACCAAGGGGGTTGATCACGCACCGGAGGTCTTTAATCAGATTTACGGATCACTCCGGCAAAGAGTCATGGAGCATGGTGGATCAATTTCCCATCATCATGGGGTGGGTAAAATCCGCAAGAAGTTTATGCAGTCTATTGTTTCACCAACAAGTATTGTGCTGCTGAAAAAGCTGAAGGAAGCCAGCGATCCATTAAATACCTTTGGAATTCGCAATAATTTGTTTGGCTTAGATTGAGCTTGATGCAAGCCTTTTCCAGGCTAAGTCTGTACAAAAAACAGAATGCGGGGGCGGAACCTTCTACAAAGGAGCAGCCCCCTGCCGTCTCGTACCTCCTTCCCCTAATTGATGTTCAATGTTCGATCGTTTCATACAGAATTAAACAGTAAAGATGTCGAACCGCTTTTGCTTATACCCAAGAATTAATTTAGACATCGGTTTTGCCGACTTGCTTTTTTCCCTTTCCTCTTTGGTCTATCCATTCAAGCAAGAGGAGCCTAAGATTCTTCAGCAATTTGCTCAGAATGATAAGCAGGTATTAGTCACTCTATCAGTGAGAACCGCTTTTGATCTGTTATTGCAAGCTTTAGATTTGCCGGAAGGGTCAGAAGTACTGATGAGTGCAGTCACTATTCCAGATATGGTGGAGATTGTTAAATCTCACGGTTTGGTTCCAGTTGCAATCAACATTTCTATAGACACACTCGCACCTGATATTGATGCATTAGAGCAAAAGATTACTGATAAAACGAAGTTAATTTTAATTGCACATTTATACGGTACAGTTCTAGATTTAACAGCCGTTATTCAAATTGCAAGAAAGTATAATATTTTGCTGATTGAGGATTGCGCCCAGGCTTTTTGGGGAGACAAGTATTGTGGCGATCGCCAAGCAGATGTCAGCCTATTTAGTTTTGGACCCATAAAATCCTGTACTGCATTGGGCAGCGCAATTGCCTGTGTAGGCGATCGCGAATTAGCTAACAAAATGCTGGCAATTCAGGCTCAATACCCCTGCAAAAGCAAGTTCTGGTTTTTCAGAAGAGTTCTTAAATACCTTTTCTTGAAACTACTGACCCTTCCAAGAATATATTTTCTTCTCATGGTAGTAGTCAATGCTTTGGGCTTTAAGCTTGATGCCATGATTAGCATTCTGCTGCGTAACTTCTCTAAAGGAGATCTCCACAGCAAAATTCGGTATCTTCCTCCCCAGAAAATGGTTGATCTGTTGTGGCATCGATTGAATAATTATGACAATGAAGCATTCGAGCAACGAGCAAAAAGAGCGCGTTTTGTTCTAGCTCTGTTTTCAGACAAAATTAATTATCCTGGCGTACAGGCTACCAATCATTCATTCTGGTTAGTTCCTATATTTGTGGCTAATCCTGTACTTTTGATCAATATCCTTAGAAATCATGGCTTTGATGCCACTACAGGCAATACCAGCCTGGTTCATATTGGAAATGATTCGACGCAAAATATACAAAAGAACACATTGCTGGAAAAGCACCTGAAGCAACAGATTTTATACCTGCCGATTTCCGAATACCTGTCAGAAATAGCACTGATTGATATGGCAGACTTGGTCAGGGAAAACGCATCTCCGACAACTCCTTTTCTTGATAGGATTTAGGGAGCTCAGTTTCACTTTCAACAACGCAATCAGCCTTGAAAATGAGATTTTTGGGTTCGTTCCACTCGATCAACTCTCATATTTACACGCCATATTTTTATAATTATCTGAATTAGTGGCTGTGTGACGAACACATTTCTATCTTCGTTGCATCTTAGTTTTGTAGCTTGCCGGAAGGTCAGCCGATCGCACATCTGTTCATCTGATCCATACACTCGGTATTCCAAAGCTTGGCATTTGGAAGTTCTTATAAATTAGTTCTGGTTCTGAAGGCAGCCTTGAATTTGCCAGGATCGCAACTGCTAAATTTCTGTATCTTATAGGTTATAAATTGTTAACCCTTATCAGGAAACTAAATTTGGTAGTGCGTCAAATTAATGTGGAATAGGTGGCAATGGCGTGCCAACTCCGTGATCGCATTGTTAATCCTGCTCGCTGTGCAGTTGTGGTTTTGAAGCGGCTGTGCTGCCAAATCCAGTTGAAGTAACTGACGACTAACCGTGTCATCACTTTAGTTTGCTCCCACACCTTGCCAAACTTATTCTGTCGTCGATGCCATCTTCCGGTTTGCTGCCGCAGAATTCCATTGGTGCGCTCTAATCGCTGTGTTCTATCCTTGCCAATATGATGTTGGATCTCATCGGGTAAAACCCGTTCGTATCCGCCCCAGTCATCGGTGTTGAACTGTGTGCATTCGGTCTTTCCTTCGGTGTTGATAACTAATCGCTCAATCAGTTCATCAGTGTGTTTGCCCACGCAAGCAGCGAGAATCAAGCCACTGGAACAGGCAAGGCTCAAAGCAATCCAACAATCTCCCCGGTTCAATTCCCTGGTTGTGCGTTGCTTCTGTTTTTTGCCACAAATGACCACATTTCATCCGCACTGACTTCCTGGGTTTCGACCGCTTGCACCACTTGGTTATGGATCAGTTGTGCTTTTTGACTAGCAGCTCTCACAATGCTCACAACGGTGTTGTAGGCAAGTCCAACCGTTCGACTAATCCCTCTCAAACTACTGCCTTCGCTGTGGGCTTGTAGAACTTGTCTGATTTGTTCACGGCTGACATGGCGACGGTAATACAAACTGTCGAACGATTCCGAGAAGGTTTGATGGCAAGCAGGACAGAGATAGCGTTGATGACCGTTAGGCATCTTGCCATGTCGATGGGCTTTGACATAACCACACAGAGGGCATTCCATCACCTGTTTCCAATTGAGCAGCCTCTTTACTCTACCAATCCCACATCATATTGACGCACTACCCTAAATTTGAGCAAGACAGAATTTTCTGGTAATCATAGCGTTGAGGGTAAAATCATTCTAACGAAATGACACGTAATCCTTCGCCTAATCCGGGAAAGCTTGAAACCGTTTATACACAGATGTTTCAGATGCTAATACGATAAAATGACATAGAATCCTTTAGCGATCGCAGAAAACGCTACAGTTCTTTCAGAGCAGGAGTTTCAAGCAACGACCAACGGAATGACATTTATTCCTTCGGTAGCCCCACGAAATGACAAGTAATTCTTCAGTGTCGTTTTCTTCAAAAACTGACGACTAAAAAACCTAAAAGTCCTACTCTATACAGCTTTGAGGCAAAAATTGATTGTGACATTCATTTCTTCGGTTGTGACACTTACTCCTTCGCTCTACATCGTCCAAAACCCTTGATGGATCATTGTTCTGGGGATGATCCAGTTTGTGTCAGGTCATATCAGACCGCGTCAGGTTATGCCATAATCTGTCATCGATTTGTACACAGTTTTGTACCCAGTGGAAATCGACAAACGGATCAACCAGGCAAACGGAAGACTGAAGGCAGCTCTGATCAAAGTAGCGATCGAGCGGCGTGGCGGAACATTATCTCTGCGGGCAAACCTGCCAGGGAAGGATGACAGGAAGGCACATCGGCAGAAGATTTCTCTTGGGGTAAAAGCTACCCCAGCAGGACTACAGTATGCGGAACGAAGGGCGCGAGAACTAGCTAACGATCTGGATGCTGATCGGTTTGATTGGGCAAACTGGCTCCGTGGTGAAGATGATTCTGACTCAAAATCTACAAGCTGTGCCCAGTGGATAGAACGATACGAGCAGGCATACTGGAACCGACGCGATCGCAATGGGCAAACTCAAACAACTTGGGACAAAGACTATCGCACAACATTCAACAAGCTCCCAGCAGAAGAACCGTTATCCCCAGAACTGCTACTTCAGATAATTGAGTCTACACCTGCTGATTCACGCAATCGTAAACGCACAGTGCAAGTGCTGGCACGGCTGGCAAAGTTTGCAGGGTTGCAAGTTGATTAGAGTTGTCGGGAAATAAGAACAGAGCTAGCCAATGCGACCTTTCAAGTTCTTCCTATGCCGCAGTCAGGTAGAAGTTCCATAATCCTGCTGCGGTTAGCATAAGGTGATCATCAAACTCCGCTTTTCGATTGCGATAGATAGCGCTCACCGCATTGTAACGCTTGACTCCAGCAAACGCATTTTCACAGACCACTCGCGATTGACTTAAGGCTCGATTCTCCTCCTTTTGCTGCGGACTCAACTCTCCTCGTTTCGGTTTGCGATG
>JACJNZ010000065.1 GCA_014695325.1 Cyanobacteria bacterium FACHB-502
CCGGCGAAAGGCAACTGGGTTGAGGGTTTGGATTTGCGGGTAGAGCATGAGTCATTTCAGTAGGGCTGATCTACTTTCAGCTCTTCTCTTCGATTCGTGCAAGAAGTCTAATCAAATGCTGCTGTGCGGCGGGCCTTGCGTCACATCTCACAGCCACATTCGCTTCAGCTATCGCAATTTCTTCCCGCCCACGACGCACTGGCAGTTTTCGAGAATTTGCCTGTGTGAGTAATATTGTGTGCCTGAATCGTGTGATTAATGCTCGCTCATCTGTCTGGCGATGAGCTGAGTAAATAACCCGGGCTGCTGCGCCAGCTCGTCAAACGTACCCTGCTGCACGACTCGACCTGCCTGGATCACATAAATGCGATCGGCGCGACGAATGGTACTGAGGCGATGGGCAATCACAATGCGCGTCACCCCCAGTTTGTCTAGGCTTTGGGTGACGATCGCCTGCGTTCGGTTATCCAGTGCGCTTGTCGCTTCATCAAATAGCAGAATTTGGGGATTCAGTGCTAGGGCGCGAGCAATCATCAGCCGTTGCCTTTGTCCCCCCGATAAATTTGAGCCACCCTCGCTGACAAAGGTATGCATTCCCATCGGCATCGCCCGCACATCGTCGGCAAAGCCTGCCATTTCTGCGGCTGTCCACGCCTCGCTCACCGCAATCAGCGCACTTGCCGAAATGTTGTCAAAAATGCTGCCCGCATTAATCCGGCTATTTTGCAGCACGACCCCCAACTGTCGCCGCACGGCTGTCACATCTAACCCTGCCAGATCTTGTCCGTCGTAGTAGATACTGCCGTCGATCGGCACGTCAAACCCTAGCAGCAGGCGAAACAAAGTAGATTTGCCGCTGCCCGACGGACCCACCAGCGCAATAAATTCTCCCGGTTCTGCCGTCAAGCTAACCTGATCGAGCGTTAGGGGACCATCCTCCCGGTAGCGAAACGTGACGCGATCGACTTGCACTCGACCTGCCAGTTTTCCCGGATCGGCTTGCTCAGGGTTAACCTCTGGTTCTGCCGCTAAGATGGGCTGCGATCGCTTCCATAGCGTCACGATTTCCAGCACGGATGTCACAGTATTGCTGAGGCTGGTTGCGCCCGTGATAAAAATCCCAAAGGCAGCACTGAAACCGAGAAAAGTTCCGGTTGAAAGGCTGGTGGCTTCACTTGTGGACGATCGCCCGATCAGCGTAACAGACATCCAGAAGAGTAGTGTTGCGGCGAGTCCGGGCATCACGGTGTTGAAAATGGCAACGCTGTCTTGCAGCAACTGAGTACTCAGTTCTAGATGAAGCTGCTGCGTATATTTGTTGCCCCAGGTAGCAAAGGCACGCGCTTCAGCTCCGGCACTCCGCAGTTTGGGAACTGCCTCAATCAGCTTCACCACCAAGCCCGAAATTTCGCCGCGTACCTCCAGCAAAGGGCGTTTCTGCCGCAGCAGCAGGGAGCTAGTCGTCGCCGTAAACCCGATCACTCCGATCGCTACTGCCCCCGCCACCAGCGCGAGCGGCACACTGTAGAACAGCATCAGCCCAAAGTTCAGCAGCGCAAAGAAGCTCGTCAGCATGGTGCGTAAAGTCGTACCCGTTAAGGCACGGCGAATCTGACTAATGCCCGACACCCGCGATTCTAGATCGCCCACTGTATATTGGCGAAAAAAGCCAGGGCTAAGCTGAAGCAATCGATCCCAAACCGCAGCCTGCATCATCACTTCGGACTGGGTTTCTAGACGCATGGTTGCCAAGGCCTGTACCCAATTCAGGCTTACGGTTCCCAAAGCAAAAAACAGCAAGCCCACCCCGATTTGAATCAGCGAAGTTCGATCGCCCGTCGGCAGTGCCATGTCGATCAATACGCCTGTTGCCAGCGGGACAAGCATTCCGGCTAGGGTGCTGGCGATTCCCATGCCTAGCAAAACCAGCAGATTTTTGAGCTGTCCTTTGAAGGCAAATCGCACCAGATCCCACGCCCGCAACACGGTGGATGGAAACGGACGATAGAAAATAAAGGCACTGGGATTGAGCTGAGCCGCGATCGCCGCATTCACTTTTGAATAGTGCCGCCCAGTCGTAGACGATTGGGGATCATAAAGCTCATAGTGATCGCCTGCGACAGGCAACAGGGCAACCGGACGCTTTTCTTGACGGGTGTAGGCGATGATCGGACCACCATCTTTTTGCCACCAGCGATCGCGCAGTAAAATTCGCCGCAGCCGCAGCCGAGACGATCGGGCAATTGCCTCTAGGGGGTCGCGCATTCGGCTTGGATCATCGGCTTCCATTGGGGGGGCGATCGGAATGCCCAGCACTTTGCCAACCGCTCCTGCTACCATCAGCAATTCATCGCCTTGAGCAGGAGACGAGTCAGACTGCGGTTTGAGCAGCGATGCCAGGGTTTTCAGCGTTTCCTGTGCCACCTGCTGATTGAGCTGCTGGCGTTTCTGAAACTGAGTCGATTGCGCTTGGGATTGCTGGAGGGTAATTTGTTCGATGCTCTTTAGGAAGTAGCAATGCAACTGCGCTAAGCCTTCTAGTAGCGGTGCTAGGGTGTCAATGCTGGCAAGGGGCTGAACCGTAAGCTGGAGCGTGCTGCTTGCCGAGATCCAGAGTCCGTTCGTCAGTGGAAATCTTCCTGTATGAGGCGTGAGCGGCACTCTGTCAAAGCCGAGCCAATGAGCAGTTCCCTGCTGACACTGTACCCACAGAACCTGCTCTTTCGATGGCTGCAAAGCCTGGCCTGCAACTAAGGAAACATACTGATCTATCTGGTCGATCGGAAATAGTTTTGCCAGGGGAAGCTTGGGTAAGCCTGGACTATTTGCTAGCTTGTAAATCCAATCTGCGATATGAAGACGAAGATCAGACAGGTTAAGGGTATCGATTGACTGTTCCGAAACTTCGGCAGGTTCAACTGCGACTGCGATAATTCCCCACATCGCTTCAGTTTCTTGTTGATGCAAGGCGAACTGCTCCAAATAAACATCTGAATCAGCCCCAAATAGTGCCGCTCCGGGTTCTACATCAAACAGGTAGTGTCGCTCACCCTCCGGCGCACCATTAACGATACGGACGGCAAATAAAGCGATCGTCCCAGATTGAACGATTCGGATCAGCGTGGGATTATCAAGCAGCAAGGGCAGATTGCCTCGAACACTTCTCGTATTGATCATCGTTCTAGCATGATTGGAGTACACGGTAATCTCAAAACGCGAATTGAGTTTTATTTCTTGATTAACTAGCTGTGTGAGCGATCGCACTTCTTAACAGGCTATTAGCTGTTGCGATTGCCTTTACTGCTCAAGTGCCTTTCAGTAAGTATTATATTAACGCTTTCGTCAAGCAACACTTCCTTATTTATATATTTATAGCAGTCTCTTCTCTGTTTAAAGAGTCTCAGAAAATTTAGTGATTTATTGAGCAACTATTATTTCATTCTCATCTATTTCTCATTTAAGCCCTGTACGCTGAAAGCAGAGTTGAATTTCAACAGAGTGAAGAATGAACTTTGCAAGCTCAATTCGCTTTTCTGTTTGATTTAACTTACGGGCTTGATGAAAGCCTGACATCTATAAAATTTTTGGAGGAATTATGTCTGTGAAAGAAACCAACGAGGAACTCAATCCGGAACAATTGGGTCAAGTGTCTGGCGGTCAAGAGCCTAGCATCAGCCGCGAAGAACCACTAGCCGATAAAGAACTCGACAGAATCTCTGGCGGTCAAGATGGCGGCAACCGTCGCCAACTGCAAGGGATCCTGTATGACGAGGATCTCAACAGAATCTCTGGTGGTCAGGATGGCGGCAATCGTCGTTCGATCGCAATCAACGGAGAGCTAGACGACGAGGATCTCAACAAGGTCTCTGGTGGTCAGGATGGCGGCAATCGTCGTTCGATCGCAATCGACGGAGAGTTTGAATAAGGAACTTGCTAGAACTCTCAATGGTTAGAGAGGCAAGCTCCGTCGCTCAATTGCAAGATCTAAATATCACACCCAGGAATGAGGATATAGCAATGCTATGTCCTTATTTTCTTGCATTTACTTTTTCGTCTCCTAAATTTTGTTTTAGTAAGTGTAGTCTGAGCTACATTCTGATTTATCCAGTTTCGCTCGCTATATTTGATGAGGTGTGTCGCCTTAGAGGATGTTTAGGAAGTAGCAGCGAATAGCAGTATTAAGAAAGCTTCCTGAAGTTTAGGCTGGAGCATATCGACATCTCAACAGCCCTCTGGGAAGCAATGACTCTAGC
>JACJNZ010000066.1 GCA_014695325.1 Cyanobacteria bacterium FACHB-502
CAACAAGATACGGGCACGGGTCAGTTTGCGAGCCGAGTGCTTTCCAGTCCTCAACAGGGTTTCTAGCTGTTGAACTTCGGCATCCGTTAAATCGACGATGTAACGCTTCTGACCCATAATGATCTTCCTGGATTTGAGTCACCTTACCAGAAATAACCCCACCAGGCAAAGTTCCCTTGGCAGACTACTAGGGCTTTGTCGATATCGCGCACTTTGATCGATCGAATGGAAGTCAGCAGAGAACGGACGAGGGCAACCTCATCATCGGAAAGGGTAATCATGTTTGAAACTCCATGAGAATCTAACTCAGATGCAGCAATGATTCTGGGCGTTTTTGGCTTAATTTCAATATAAATTAATTCGGCAATTCGTACAATATAGAAATTCCAAAAATAAAGAATAATCCTGAAACCCCGTTACGATCGTTGAGTTGCAGAGGCTAGGTGTGTATTAAGAATTTTCGATGGCTAGGAAAAAGAAAGCAGAGCTGCGCCTGTATATCTCGCCTAGTCTAGATAGGCTGTTAAAGACGTTAGCGGGTCTTAGTGATCAAACCGTGAGCAGTATTGTCGAGGACACTCTTAGGGAGAGCCTGCCTGAGCGATACAGCGAATTAATGAATACTCACAATCTGGGAAAGCTGCTAGAGGACGAGGATTAGGAGACGGTTAAAAACGCACATCCTGCTGACGACACCACCTTTCAGGACAGCCACCGTTTCAACCAGTTCCAGCCCCACGACGGCTCAGGCTTTGGCCTCAATGACTCGGAGAGTTTCTGCTGGAGCTGCTGCAAATTTCCTCGACATTTAACAGTGTTGGGATGATTGACTCCGAGCCGCTGTTCCAGGATAAAAATTGCTCGCTCGTAAAGCGGTTCTGCCTCCGAGTAGCGTCCCTGATTCTTGTAGAGTACTGCCAGATTGTTGAGGCTAGCGGCAACATCAGGGTGATCTTTGCCTAACTGCGCTTCACAAATCTCTAGCGATCGTTGAAGGAGGGGTTCTGCTTCCACGTAGCGTCCCTGATAGTTGTAGAGTACTGCCAGACCGTTGAGGCTAGCGGCAACAGCAGGATGGTCTTTGCCTAGCTGCGCTTCACAAATCTCTAGCGATCGTTGAAGGAGGGGTTCTGCCTCCGAGTAGCGTCCCTGATTCTTGTAGAGTACTGCCAGATTGCTGAGGCTTTCGGCAACATCAGGATGGTCTTTGCCTAACTGCGCTTCTCGAATCTCTAGCGATCGTTGGTAGAGCGGTTCTGCCTCCGCATACTGTCCTCGTTGCTTGAGATAATATCCTGCCTGGTTCAGCAATCGTGCTAATGCTTCAACCTGCTCTAGCTCATCGGGGAGATAGGGTTGAATCGACTCTACGTGAGGTAGCAAACGGGCACACTGTGTCCACTGGTCATAATCCACGAAAGGGAAGGCTGCATTCAGAGCGGCGACCGCCCGGTTCACCCACTGCTGCAACTGGTCATCAGTCATTCCTTGCCGCACAACTGCCTGTACCATGCGGTGAATGCTGTAGGACTGGGCAGTAGGCTCCAGTTTAATCAGCGAATAGCAAGCCAGGGGATTGAGGAGATTTGCCAGTTGCAGGGGATCTGTCTCCGCCTCTGCCAGGGCAGTTTGGACTCGGTCGCCCAGGTGTTTTGCTCCTTTCACCAACAGCTCATAGGGAATTGCATCGGCAGCCAGCAAAGCACTCCACTGAAGCACATCAGCGGCAGCAGGAGCCGTTTCCTGGATGGCTTGAAAGTTAATTGCCCAGGTCGTCGTCACCGAGGCGGGATAGTTGACTCCGGCAGGATGCTGTTCCAGCAGCTTGAATCGCTGTTGCTGATAGCTCGTCCAATAATCCTGAATGCGGATCTGCCGTTCGCGGATAAATGCGCCTGCCTGCTCCAATGCCAGGGGCAAATCGTCAAACTCTGCCGCCAATTGCGCTGCTGCGGTTCGTTCGGCATCGGTTCCCTGCTCCTGCCCGGTACGCTTCATCAGCAAGGCGATCGACTCCTGCCGAGACAGCTTCAAGACCTGCTTCACCTCAGCAATGCCCACAGCATCCAGGACGGGAGCGCGAGACGTGACCAGAATACAGCCCTGGGGATTTTGCGGACGGAATTTTTGCAGCAGTTCAGGGCGATCGGCGTTGTCAAAGATCAGCAGCCAGTCTTTATGATTCGCAAACCAACGCTTCACCGCCTCAATTTTTTTCTCGGTTTCCTGCGCCTCCTGCTGCGGCAATGCCAGGGCACGCGCCAGATTGCCAAAATCCGTACTCAGCTCCAGCTCGGTATCTGCCCTCACCCAAAACACCCACTGATACGGCTTCCCAAAATAGTGATAAGCATATTCCACCGCCATCTGCGTCTTGCCAATGCCGCCCAAACCTGACAGTGCCGTGGCGCGTCGCTGCTGTAGAGCCTCATGCAACTGCATCAGTAATGCATCGCGTCCAGTGAAGTACGGGTTCGGCGGAAAGGGAACGTTGAACGAAATCGGCTCCTCGATCGGTTGAGCGGCTTGCTGATAGTAAATGTTTTCAGCAATGAAGTTTGTATTATCTTCTGCCGTTCTAACCTGATTGTTCATTCCCCCGTAGTTGTTCTGCTGCGTCATTGTTTTGCTGCGTTTCGCTCATCGGGGTGAAGGCTAGAGAATGCGTTTATCCGTGATGGTGTTCTCCACCAATAAAGTTGGTGTTATATGCGCCTTTAATTACGTTCTGGTAATTCGTACCGCCGTAGTTGTTCTGCACGGTACTGCTGTTATCCTCTACCAGCATCAGCGTAATCTCATGGGCGATCGTCTGAACTTGTGTGGCAAACTCCGGGTCTTCATCCATCACCACGTCCAGATTTTTGGCGATCGTATTCAGAGCCGCTTTGTCGCCCTGTTCCACCTTCTCTAACGCAAAATCAATGTTGGGCGATCGACCCCGCAGCTTATTCCAGATCAGCTTTCGCAGCTCGTCCATTCTGGCAACGGCTCCTTCTGTCAGCTTCTCAGCCGCTTTGCCCGCACCCGCCTCAATAAATTTTTGAAACGCCAGATTTGCGATCACACTTGCCGTTATCGCGGTTACAGGTTCTACCATTGGTTTCTCCCAAAGATTGTCTCACCATGTCACGCAATACACCCAACGATAGCGAAATTCCAGGGAAAAACTCAAAGAGTTCAAAGTCTCCCACGAGTAGGGGATTTAGGGGGCTGCAAAGCCTGGAACACTAACAGAATCGCCTTATGAAAACACCGTAGCTCAGAATTGAGATCTAGGCAGGCAAAGCATCGTTTAATCAGAAGAACTATCGCGCGTTTCTTCTTCTATCGCTTCATCATTCACTTTCACATCACCCAAATCATCCCTTAGCGAATTACTTAGCGTTACCCAATTTGCGACGCTCAAATCTTCTGCACGTACCTGAGCATTAAGCTGCATTGATTCCAGAAGTTCAGTCAGCTTGTCGCGATCGATCACACTCTTCAGGTTATTTCGCAGCATTTTGCGCTTGGTGGCAAATCCTAGCTTTACCAGCGTATCGAGCTTGCGGGGGTCGGTTACAGGGGAGGCAATCGATCGGGGTGTGAGGCGAACCACTGCGGAATCAACTTTTGGCGGCGGTTGAAATGCTTTTGCTGGAACGTCTGCGATCCAGATGCAGTCCGCCAGATATTGCACGCGCACCGAAAGCGCACCAAAGGCTTTAGAACCCGGACTTGCCGTGATCCGCTCGGCAACTTCTTTTTGCATCAATAGGACGACCGACTCATAGGGTTCTGGGTTAGGGTGAGCGATCGTCCCCAGCAGCAGTTCCAGAATCGGTCCGGTGATGTTGTAGGGAATGTTGGCAACGACTTTGTTGGGATTTTGAAAGGCAGGAGCATTCGTCAGCAGTTCAGGCAGATTCAAGCTTAAAATATCGCCCTGAAGCAGCAGAAAATTCTCGGTTTGACCAAACTGTTTGACCAGCAGCTTGCACAAATCGCGATCGATTTCCACCGAAAGAACCGACTGCGCCAGGGGCAAAAGCCTGCGAGTAAGAATTCCCGTTCCGGGACCAATTTCCAGGACGCGATCGGTTGGCTGAAGGGCGGCAGCATTCACGATTTGCGCCAAAGCCTTTTCGCTCTGGAGCCAGTGCTGTCCAAATCGCTTTCGCGGTGAGTGAGTCATGTGTGAAGTCAAAATTTTGAGTCCGCCGTCCCGATTTTCATAACTCGCGGCACTTAACCGCAAACCTCTATCCTAGCGGGTTTCCAAAACTGTAACTAAAGTCACTCTGAGGCGATCGGCGTGGCAGAGTAGAAACATCCTGAATCCATCGTCATTCGATCAGGAACCCATGTGAGGAGATTACCATGTCGAAGATTACGTCTCGTCTTTCCCGCCGTACCCTGGGCATTGCTGTGCCGCTCTTGCTAGGGGTTGCTAGTATTTCGCTCACGCTACCTGTTCTCGCCCACGAAACCCAGCCAATGACACGAACCATTACCGTAACCGGACAAGGCACTGAGTCGATCGCCACGACCCTGACTCAGGTGCAGCTCGGTGTTGAAGTGCAAGGTAGAACGGCAGAAGAAGTGCAGCAAGAAGCCGCTCGGCGATCGTCGGCGGTGGTGGAGTTTTTACGGGGGCGCAATGTCAGCAAGCTGCAAACCACCGGAATCAATCTCAGTCCGCGCTACGACTACGACAACGGCAACCAGAGAATCGTAGGATACACGGCGACCAACACGGTGAGCTTCCGCATTCCCACAGAGCGGGCAGGCACTTTGTTAGACGAAGCAGTGCGGGCAGGCGCAACGCGGATCGATAGCGTATCGTTTATTGCAGAAGATGCGGCGATCGCAACCGCACGACAGCAGGCAATCCGGGAAGCAACGCAGGATGCCCAAACGCAGGCAGATGCTGCTTTATCTGCGCTGGGACTCAGCCGCGAAGAAGTCGTGAGCATTCAGATCAACAATGCCTTTATGCAACCGCCTCCAATGCCCCTGTACCGCCAGAATGTCGCGATGGGTGCCGCAGACTCTGCCCCTACGCCGGTTGTGGGAGGCGAGCAGGACATTCAGGCAACGGTGACTTTGCAGATTCGCTATTAGTTTAAGAGGGTGTTTGAGCAGGGTGGGGGTTTCTACATTGCCCCCTAAATCCCTCAAGGCTGGGGAACTAAATTAATTTCCTGCCCACCCTGCTTTAGCGATGCCGTGAGCGCGGTGAGAATTTCGACCAGTTCTGCTCCCAGTTCTCCGGGGGATATGGCAGAAGGGGTGTTGTGCTGCACGCAGTCGAGAAAATGGCGGCAGACCTGCTGAAGCGGCTCAAGCGACTCGATCGCAATGGGCTGAGATGGATGAGCGATCGGAGAAAATGGCATTCCTTCAGAAGAATTGGCAGACGCGAAACTGCCGGGCAGGAAGGTTAACGGCGATTCAGGATTTAGCTCGTCAAAAACCAGCGTACCGCGATCGCCTACTGCACAGAGTCGCCGCTGCTTATCAGGATTGCCCCAGCAAAGATGAATCATTGCCCGAAAGCCACTGGGATAGCTCAGGTTCACCCACACCAAATCAGAAATTCCCGGTTGCAGCCAGCTCATTCCCTGAGCCTGAACGGCGATCGGGCTTTCTCTCGTCCAGGCGTTGAAAATGGCAATGTCATGCACCACCAGATCCCACAAAGCATCGACATCCTGGCGCACCGGACCCAGGTGAGTTCGGCTGGCATAGCCATAGCGCAAATTACCCAGATCACCTGCCTGAATCCTGATCTGCCCCTGCTGCACTGCCGGATGAAATAAATAGGTGTGATCGACCACAAGCTGTCGCTGCTGCTGTATTGCCAGTTCACAAAGCTGCCTTGATTCCCGGGGGTCAAGCGTTAGCGGCTTTTCTGCTAGCACATGGCAGCCCTGTTGCAAAGCGGCTTTAATAATGGAGAAATGGCTGATCGCGGGCGTTGCCACAACGACGGCTTCGACTTCGGGTAACGCCAGGGCTTCTGTCCAATCGGTGAGCAAAGGGCGATCGTCTAATCGATGATGCTGTCCCAGGCGATCGGACAAAGACTGAAGCTGTTCTAGATTCGGGTCTACCACTGCCAGAAGTTCTGCTTGCGGCAGGGTGAGAAAATTGCGAACGAGGTGAGTTCCCCAGCGTCCCGCCCCGATGACAATCAGCTTAACAGGAGCGAGTTGGGCACGATCGCGCGAAAAATTGGGAGAGACAAAAGCAGCAGGAATCTGGGATAGACGAGCTGTCATAGCGGCTGGAGGCCAAATGCCTTTGGCGGCGAGTTTGTGAGCAAAGGGTTTGCTCCAGCGTGGCTCAATCGATCGCCCAACGTGACCCGCAATTCTGCGGAACTGTTTATGAGATTTGCTTAAAGTCGCTTAATGGAAGCAATTAATATAAACGGCTCAGAACGTAGTCACATAGCTCCAGCAGCGTTTGGCGCGAGTCTGAATCAGGCAGTTCGCTGAGGTTGGCGATCGCCTGCTGAGCGTGTTTGGTGGCGAGTTCCCGCGAGCGTTCGATGCCGTGACTGTCATAGACAAGTGCCAGTGCCTGCTCCAGATCCCCTTCCTGAGCAAACTCACGCTCGATCAGGGTTTCTAGATAAGGCTTTTCTTCCATTGCGAAGAGAACCGGAGCCGTTAAATTACCGCTTTTCAGGTCTGATCCAGCAGGTTTACCCAGGGCATCACTAGAGGCAGTGAAGTCAAGAATGTCATCCACGATTTGAAATGCCAAGCCCACATTACGCCCGTATTCATAAAGCTGCTGCGCCAGTGCATCTGAAACGCCACTTAGGAGAGCAGAGGCTTTTGCGCTGTTTGCCATTAGCGAAGCGGTCTTGTAATAGCTCTTTTCCAGATAGGCTGAGATCGACAAACTCGCATCAAAGCGATTGAGTCCCTGCTGAATCTCGCCCTCTGCAAAGTCGCGGATCACTTCAGAGAGCAGTTTCACGACTGCTAAATTATCCAGATTCGCCAGATACCAGGAGGACTGAGCAAACAGAAAATCGCCTGCCAGCACTGCAACCCGATTGCCAAAGCTGCTGTTAACCGTCGGCACGCCCCGCCGCAGCTCGGACTCATCAATTACATCGTCATGCACCAGACTCGCAGTGTGGATCATCTCAGTAATTTCTGCGAGGCGGCGATGCTTTTGCGTAATTTCTTCGTCTGACATCGTTGCCCTTGCCACCAGCAGGACGATCGCAGGTCTCAGCCGTTTTCCTCCTGCCCCAAAAAGGTATTCTGCTGCGGCGTAAAGAATGGGGTGTCTGGCTCCCACAAGTTGTTTCAGGTTCTCAGTCAGCAGCCGGAGATCTGCGTCTACTGGGGAAAAAAGGGAGGTCGCTGAGGTCATGGATGAGCCGCCGCTGTTAAGTTACGAAATATTACACATCTTACCTTTATTTTACTCATATCTATTTTTCCTGGGGTAGTCTGATCTGCCCCTTCTTAGTAATGACCTTAGTGATGACGAGAACCATCTGGCAAAATCGTATTCTGTAAACGAGTGAGCGTCAGGTTCGCGCCAGTGAGGTTGGCAGCTATTAAATTTGCCCCGCTCAGGTCTGCCTGGGTCAGGTTTGCGCCGCGCAAATTGGCTCCGCTGAGGTTCGCTTCCTTGAGGCAAGCACGACTTAGATCGGCTCCGCGCAAATTGGCTCCAGCGAATGTTGCCTGTGCCAGGTTTGCCTTACTCAATTTTGCCCAGCTTAAATCCGATCGATCGCCTGCCGCCTCAATCAGGGTTGCCCCGGTCAGAATTGCATTCACCAGACGAGCTTCGACCAGGATAGTTTTATAGAGCGTTGCTTTGCAGAGTAAAGCCGCATTAAGTTCTGCCTGATAAGCATTGGCGCGGCTCAGGGTGGCACTGGTGAGATTTGCCCCATTCAAATTCGCACGGCACAGCTCCGATCGCGTCAGGTTCGTATCGCTGAGGTCAGCCGATCGCAGATTTGCCTGTCGGAGGTCGGCTCCAATTAAATCCGTCAGGCTCAGATCTGCCTGGATCAAACTAGCTTCGCGCAGGTCGGCATTCCGCAAAATTGCCCCTTGAAGATCAGCTCCATCTACGGTTGTGCCAATCAGGTGAGCATCGCTCAGGTCTGCTTCGGTCAGGTCAGCGTGAATCAGAATTGCCTCATATAAATTGGCACGGGTGAGGTCAGCCGATCGCATCACAGCCTGGCTCAGATTTGCCGAAGCCAGGGACGTTCGACGCAGGTTTGCCCGACCCAAATCTAATCGGCTCAGATCAAAGCCGCGCAGATCCGCTTCGTTCAAGTCGGGGTCAATTTCAGGATGGTGCAGTCGCCAGTCTTGCCAGCCGATTGCTCCCCATTTCAGCAGTGCCAGATGTTCTGAATTTGCCATAATGCCCGCTGCGCCCCTGCCTGTGCCTCCTATAGATTCGCTGTAAGCTGACCTAAAAAAGAATTACTCTTTGCGTCCGCCCAGTTCAAGCTGCCGACCAGATATGCTTTCCAGCGAACCGAGCACTGCCCTGGATGCCGCAATAATGTCCTGCTCCTGGCCACCGAGATAAAGTCGCCCAAAGCTGCCCACCGCTGAAATGTGCAGAATGTTGATCAAAGCTGCTTTTTCCGCTTCGTTGGCAGCTAGAGCCGCATAAGCAGCAGGTTCGCATTCCATAATGTAGAGCGTTTGCCCAGCAAGCAGCATATTTCCCTTGCGGGTGCGGTTAATGAGCTGGGTATGGTGAGCGTCAATGTTGCGAATAATCTGGCTGGAAATAATCCGGGGCTTAAGGCTGTCTCGCGGACTCACCCCGATGTAATCTAAAATTGCACGTCCGGCAGCCAGGGTATCACTCTGACGACTGGAGTGAATTTCTAGCAGCCCATACAATCGCTCAATAAACAGCACCCCCGGGCGCACCGAAGCCGACTTCAGGGCGATGTCCATCAGGCGATTGATTTCAATTCCTGGCGCAATCTCCACCCAGAGCGAGGAATCCCCCGGCAGGGGCAAAAACCCTAATGCCTGCGTCCCAAGGTAAGCGGCGTGCTGGGGCTGAAGGTTGTCGAGATAAACGTAGCTGCGAAGATCAATTCCCAAAACAGTACCTTCCCAAAAAACACCCGAGACGAGACAGCTTTGCTGCAAGCTTAAACTGACCGCTAAGCGACAGCAACACCCACAGTGGTAGTTCTATTATCGCTGAAGTGTTAATGATTATTGCGGGGATTCTAGCGAAGCGGCTGAAGAAAGGTTGCAAATTGCTCATCCCTACCCAATCGGCAAGTGGCCGCTACTTGCTACACCGCTAGTTTAATCACGAAAGTGATTTAAATCACGCAGAATTCCATCAGAAAATCATAGAGTCACGACTGAAACTCCCGCATGCAGGCTTGGATCACTGTATTAACTAAACCATTCATCAACTAAACCATTCGCTTCACTGCCTTCTATGATTCAGCTCCAGCCGCAAATCACTCGCCTGCCCCTGGCTGACTTGATTCTCCCCATGAATCTGCTGCATTTTGATTCACAAAAACTGATTGCCCTCGGTGTCCCTCCCGAAGATGCAAAGTCGATCGCCCAAACCATCATCACAAAACACACGATGCTGCGCTACTGGCGCAAGTTGGCTCAAGCAGGCATCCCCAGCGATGATGCGCGTCGAATTGCCAGAGCCATTGCCAAATATGATGTGATTCAAACTTTGCCCAGCGCACGGCAGCAAAACCTGATTCGCTACTATTGCCCGATCGTCTGTCGCTGTGGTCTGTGGCGATCGGCTCTCTTGCTGTCTCAGCCCAGCAAATTAACTCCAGTTTCCTAATCCTTCAAATTTCTCCTGAGAGAACCCCGAAGCAGCCGATCTAGAATGGCAGGGAATAAAGGGAAAAGAACCCGTGACACTGCACCTGACCCCAACCCAGCTACACCAGATTCAAACCCAGGCAGAGCGCACCTATCCTGAAGAATGCTGCGGATTACTGCTGGGTCAACGCGATCGATCGGGCAACAAATTGGGCAACAAACAGGTTTGCGAAATCTACGAAACGCCAAACGCCTGGACAAAGGAAGCAACCGCCGAACTCGCCCTACAAATCCCGGCTGCCCAAATTGCACAAGGCGCAAAAGCCGATCGCTACTGGATCGATCCCAGAGATTTACTCAAAGCTCAGAGATATTGCCGCGATCGAGGCTGGACAGTACTGGGTATCTATCACTCTCACCCGGATCATCATGCAGTGCCTTCAGAATGCGATCGGGTTCTGGCTTGGGCGGAATATGTTTATGTGATTGTCTCTGTGCAGCAGGGTAAAGCACAGGACGTTCGCGGCTGGCAGCTTGATTCAGCCCATCAGTTTCAACCCGAGGAACTTCTGATTACCGAGATGGATTTGCCTGGGCACAAGTAATCGCCTGCTGAACTTGCTGACGTAATTCAAGGGGTTCGATCGCTTCTGTAATGCGTAAGGCATTCTCAGGTTGACCGAGTGCAAGATAGGTTGGGATGAGTGACACCGTGCTGACACTCTGCTGAGAAGCTTCACTGACAGCATCAGCAAGCTCCTGAGCCTGATATAAAACTTGCTGGGCGCGATCGTTCTCTTCCAAGGCTGTGTACACTCTGGCTACCCCAGATAAAATCATCGCTTTGACATACGATTCTTCCAGAGCTTCTGTACTCTGAAGAACGAACGTAAGAACAGAATTTGCTTGCTCCTTCTGGTTTACTGCTTCATAAACGTAGGCAGTACCCAGCAATATGTATAGGGTAAGCAAAGTCTGCCTTGTAAAGCTCTGAACGAGTGTTACCAGTTCGTTTGCTAATGCAGCAGCTTGTCTCGCTCCTCCTGCCACCGAATAAATTCCCATAAACCTAGCAAGAGTCGTAAAGCGAATGGCATTGGCGGCTTCAAGGGAGTATTTGGCGAGTTCTTCCGTTTTCTCTTCCTCTTCGCTGCGATAGTTAGCTAGAGCAAGATCCAGCACTGCTAAAGCCTTGGCTGGCTGACCCTGCACCTGATAATGCTCCGCAATGTCAAGCAAAAAAGGTAGCCTGTCCTCCTCATCTCGCTGATTAACCAATGCCAAAGCGGAGTCTAACTGTCCGGCATTGATGTAGGCGGTGATGACCGATGATATTGCCCAATCTCGCCCGAAAGGATACTCACCATCGTAGGGTTCGACATCGTGGAGTTCGCCCTCTGGCAAGGAAGGAGCCGGAATACCAAGCGCGATCGTCTCTGCCTGCTGCAATTGTCCGCGCTGAAGGTAAGCCTCGCTAATACTTGCTAGAGTTGCCTCACGCTCATACGGATTCTGAATTTTTGGTACTAACGCCAATGCCGCTTCAAGCTGCCCTGCGCGGATAAGCCTGACAATTTCCGGACTGATTCCTGCGGCTTCCAACGGCCATTGGTTTTCCGAACTCTCCCCCAGCAGGGAGCTTTGAACCTGCTCTGGCTCCGATGTGGCAGGTTTTACGAAGAGGGAAAAACTTATTATTTCGTCAGTCGATTCCGATAAGGGAATGGGTGGGAAAGGGCATGAGGGCGACAACGGGGCAAAAGTAAACTGTGCTGAAGATACGGTAGAAGCAGTATGCCCTCCAGTCAGAGACGAAATTGCCGCAGGATCAGGCTGAGCTAAGCCAGCATGACCCCCTCCAAATACTCCCGAAATGACAGCAATACTCAAGGTAAACGAGACTCTTGGCTTTGGTACGAGGGACATCAGGCAACCGATCGTTATCAGGGCGAATACGCGAATTATCTCCGAGCCATTTCTACCCAGCATCCGTGAAAACTGGCTCAATCCCACAAAACGCTCTAAACCTCACCCTTTATCGCCCCTGCCCCTGCCCCCTATCCACCCATCTACTCCCCACTCCAACCCTAAAGAAATCCTGATTCTTAACATCATGCGATCGAGAATGCAGCAGACCTGCTGTAATAGAAAAAGGCAAGTCACGCCCAATCCCCTCAAAACCTTTGTATCTCTTCATGCAGTGTTACTCGTATCATGCTGAATCCGAATCTGGATGACATTCAATTAACCAAAGACGACTACGAACGCTATTCGCGTCACCTGATCCTGCCGGAGGTTGGGCTAGAGGGGCAAAAACGCCTGAAAGCCGCGAGTGTTCTGTGCATCGGCACGGGCGGACTCGGCTCTCCACTGCTGCTCTATTTAGCGGCGGCAGGCATTGGGCGAATCGGCATCGTTGATTTTGACGTAGTCGATTTCTCGAACCTTCAACGGCAGGTGATCCACGGCACGTCGTGGGTTGGCAAGCCCAAAATTCAGTCTGCAAAAGATCGCATTCTGGAAATCAATCCCTACTGTCAGGTTGACCTCTACGAAACTCGTCTCTCTGCCGAAAACGCGCTGGGCATTATCGAACCCTACGATGTGGTGGTAGACGGCACAGACAACTTCCCGACGCGCTATCTGGTGAACGATGCCTGTGTGCTGGCGGGTAAGCCCAACGTCTACGGCTCAATTTTCCGGTTTGAAGGGCAAGCAACGGTCTTTAACTATCAGGATGGACCCAACTATCGCGACCTCTATCCCGAACCGCCGCCACCCGGACTGGTTCCCTCTTGCGCTGAGGGTGGTGTACTGGGCATTCTCCCCGGACTGATTGGGGTGGTTCAGGCGACGGAAACGGTGAAAATCATTATGGGCGTGGGGCAAACGCTGAGCGGTCGGCTGCTGCTCTACAATGCGCTAAACATGACCTTCCGTGAACTGAAACTGCGCCCGAATCCGGTTCGTCCCGTGATCGAGAAGCTGATTGACTACGAAGAGTTTTGCGGCATTCCTCAAGCAAAAGCAGCAGAAGCACAGCAACAGGCAGCCATGGAAGAAATTACCGTTCAGCAGCTCAAAGAAATCCTCGATAGCAGCGCATCGGATTATGTGCTGCTCGATGTTCGCAATCCGAACGAGTACGACATTGCCAAGATTCCCGGCTCGGTGCTGGTTCCTCTACCAGATATCGAAGAGGGTGGCGGCGTTGAAAAAGTGCGCGAACTCGTCAACGGGCACAAGCTGATTGTTCATTGTAAGATGGGCGGGCGATCGGCTAAAGCGATCGGTGTTTTGAAGCAGTCTGGCATTGACGGCATCAACGTTAAAGGCGGGATCAATGCTTGGAGTCAGGAAATCGATCCGTCTGTTCCGCAGTATTAAACAGAACTCAGGCGTTTAAGCCAATTGTGCATCGGGTAATCCGGCTGGGTTGCCCGATTTTTAGTGGTTTAGGGGCTACAGTTCGCCGATTTGAAGCTGATATTCGGTTGGGGTGAAGCGATAGATTCCTAAAGGCTTAACTCGATCGACCCTAGCGATCGTCCAGCCGCACGGGAACTGGCTCAAACGCCGGACAGTAGCCCTCAGGCGTTACCTTAAAGCCAAATAAAGGCGAGGCCTGATTCCAGCATCGCTGTCCCCGAAAGTGAAGGCAGTTTGCGCAGCATTCAACATCGGTGGGCAAGCTGGACTCACTGCTTTGATGCAATAGCTCACGCTGATGCAGTCCGCGTAGAATCAGTTCTTCGCCCTGCCAGCGTGCCTCGATTAGCCCAGTATCAGCAAAGTTTTGCCAGCGGGGATCAGAGGTAATGGCTGCGGGTACGACGATCGTGACTGCCGTTTCTTGAGCTGAAAGTTCACCTTCATAGCGGGCATCGGGGGCAGCAGGCTGAATAAAGGTTTCACCGATCGGCAGGTCGACTCGGATTCCGGCAGCAGGCGTGTGTAGATGATAGCGATTTTGCAGTTCTTCCAGACTGGTTAAATCACTAAGATACGCCGGAGAACCATGCACAAAGATAACGTGCTGCGGGCGCAGATTATGAATGAGCTGAGTGGTTCCGGTTCCATCGCAGTGGTCGCCCAGAAAATAAGACTCGATCGATAATTGTCCGCTTTGCAGCAACCGATTTAGGGTCGGCGAATCTTCCAGCATTTGCAGCAGAGCCGGGTCGATCGCCGATCGCCCAAACTGTTGCGGAACCAGCAGCAGCCAGGGACCGCTATCGGGCAGGCAGTAATCGCTCAGATCTGCTTCCTGGTCGGTCAACACAATGCAGGGAAACCGATTCATGGCTGCACTGCCGTTGCCATTATTGCCCCCGTTTTTACCGTTCTGCTTCAGGTGCAAATGCCGCACGCGAGGACGAATACGCTCATCCCAAAATAGGGGCTGATGCCGGGCAAAATTTTGCACTGAACTGGGAAAGTGAGACAGCATTTCCAGATAGGCATTGCAGCCCAGTGCCACGCTTCCCGCCACCCAGATATCCACATCGCGTCCGGTGAAGTGATGATGGCTCCGCAGCAGCATCAAGATTTCCTGCCCCAGCCCCAGGGTTGGAGTCGGCAGCAGCACCGACTGACCCTCGCCGATCGCGTGATGAATCCGTTCAGCAAGCTGGTTTTCCTGCTGTCTGCGGTGGGGATAGCGGGCTGTGCCATAGCTGCCTTCCATAATCAGCACATCGGGCTTGAGTCCGCGCAGCTCTTCCAGCGGCAGGCCATCTACCAAACGAGAATTCGACAGTAAGCAATCCCCGGTGTAAAACAGCGTATACGATCGCTCTGGGGTGGTGTGGGTGAGCAAAATAGCAGCAGCCCCGGGCAGATGACCTGCTGGAACCAGCTCTGCACTGAGTCCTTCCCGAAACTCAACGGGCGATCGCCAGGGCAGGGCGTGGCAAAAAGCAGAAACTTCCGGCTGGTCGAGCCAGTTCAGCGGTAGGAGCTGTGTCGTTACCTCACTGGCATAAATCGGCATCTGAGGAAACGCCCGATGCAGTTCGAGTAGCCCTCTGGCATGATCAGGATGGGCATGGGTACAAATCACTAGATCAGCAGGCGGTTTTTGACCTGCATTACGGAGCAGCGGCGCGAGATTTGTTAACCCGCAATCCAGCAGAATCCGATGCGACCCCATTCGCACCAGCAGACCAACCCCTTCTTCCTGTTGACCCGCTCCATAAGGTAAGCATTCCAGTTCGACCACAGCAGCGATTCCGTGTAACCAGTAGCAGCATCAGCAAGAGATCAAAGCAGTTTCCCGAAGGGCAAACGAGAATAATGCTCTCAAACCGGATCTATCGCAATGCCGGAGAAGTGAAAGTTAGGAAAAACCCGATCGATCCCTGCTCTCCTTTCAAAGGGCTGTGAAGCCTCTGCAAACCGGAGCGGCATCGCCGATCGTGCCTGGATTAATCCTGACTTTATTCTAAATTTATTCTGAATTTAATTGTGCCTTAGCGGACAACTGAGGAGTTAGTGGGCAGAGCCATTTCCGTGGTAGTTATCGGTATCGTAAAAGCCGTTTCTCGTGCCGAAGAAGAGGCAAGCCACAATAAAAACCGGGGTCAGGGCCAATAAGATCAGTTTGACATCCATCGTTGCAATCACACTCCTTTAGTTTTTGACGTTGACGGGTTGACAATGCAGGTTGACATTGATCGAGATTCTACCGAATCCAATCCACGAAAGACGATCGGGCAAAGGAGGGATATTCTCGGCTTTCGGGATCAAACCAGGCTAAATGCAGCACTGCTGGATCAAAGCCAAATTAATTTATCCGATTGTGGAGCAAAAATCGATGGGGTAACGAGGATGAACTAATATTCTTTACGATCGTGCTTTAGTTAGGCCTTTATTTTTTATTCTGCAACTTCTGGTTTTCCCCTGTGCTATCTGCTTCCCCATCCGCTGATGGTTTCCCGATCGCCCCCGAATGGCTTTCCCGTGATGCAACCGAGGTTGCTCCCGACCTGCTGGGCTGTACTGTCGTGCGCCAGTTTGTCGACGGACAGATTTATCGGGGATTAATTGTGGAAACCGAAGCCTACACGCCCAACGATCCAGCAATGCACGCCTACCGAAGGGAAACCGATCGCAACCGCGTCCTATTCGGCAAAGCTGGGATGAGCTATGTCTATCGCATCTACGGCATGTATCACTGTTTTAATGTCGTCACTGATCTAGAAGGCAGACCAAGCGCGGTTTTGTTCCGTGCCCTGGAGCTTGACACACTGCCGGAATGGATTACTCCCCCCGATGCCGCCAAACCTCACCGCGCCGCCGCTGGACCTGGAAAACTCTGCCGCCTCCTCAGGATTGACACCAGCCTCACCGCCCAGCCGCTTCAGCCAGGAAACCCGCTCTGGCTCGAACACCGCAGCCCCGCCTGGCAAACCCAGCTAGATTCCGGTCAGCTCGAATTCGTTCAAACGACCCGCATCGGCTTAACTCAAGGCATTGACCTGCCTTGGCGATGGTATCTCAAACACTCAAAAGCCGTTTCCCGCCGCTAAAGCCACCTACCCCTCACTCACCAAACTCAAACTTTTCCTAACACTGCAGACAAACTCACTCCAGCAATGCGATGCTAGAATCGTAATGATGTCAAAATTCACCTTATTTCCGATCGGGATACCGGGTATGAGGTCAGGACAATGAAGTCAAACAGAGCCTAGAATAAACGAACGCTGTCCGCCATCCTGCGAGTTCATCATCGCCAAGTTATAAATTCCCAGGTTGCAAATTCTCAGGTTACAAATTCCCGATCAAGATTAATACTCTTTCTTGCCACTTGTTCTGTCTTTACTAGCTCATTGCAATGGTTACAACTCCGCCGCGATCGATTTCTCCTGCACCCAAAGTTTCCAAAGTCGAAGGAATTAAAGAGCGTAGCCATGCGCTGCGAGAACCTGTCGCTACAGAAATTCTTCAGGACACCACCCACTTTAGCGAAGACGGGATTCAAATCCTCAAGTTTCATGGCTCCTATCAGCAGGACAACCGCGACAACCGGGTCAAAGGGCAGGAGAAAGACTATCAGTTTATGCTGCGAACCCGCAGTCCGGGCGGTTTTATCCCTTCACAGCTTTACCTGACGCTCGATCGCCTCTCGGAGCAGTATGGCAACCACACCCTGAGAGTTACTACCCGCCAGGCCTTCCAGATCCACGGCATTCTGAAGCGCAACCTGAAAACGGTGCTGGCAGAGATGATTCGCAACATGGGATCAACGTTAGGAGCCTGCGGCGACATTAACCGCAATGTCATGGCTCCGCCTGCCACCTACAAGAATAAACCTGCCTACGTCTACGCTAAAGAATATGCCGATCGGATCGCCGATTTGCTGGCTCCCCACACAGGTGCGTACTACGAAATTTGGCTGGATGGTGAGAAGGCAATTACCGCAGAACCTCACCCAGACGTAATCGCAGCCCGTCAGCGCACCCGTGAAGGAGTGACAATTCCTAACAACGAGGAACCCCTGTACGGCACGTACTTTATGCCGCGCAAGTTCAAAATCGCCATCACGGTTCCGGGCGATAACTCGGTGGATCTGTTCTCGCAGGATGTGAGCCTGGTGGTCATCCTTAACGATCGCGATGAGCTGGAAGGCTTCAACGTTTATGCAGGCGGCGGACTGGGACGGACGCACAATAAAGAAGAAACGATCGTCCGTGCCGCAGACCCAATCGGCTATGTAGACAAAGACGATATCTATGACCTGATGCAGGCGATCCTGGCAACCCAGCGCGATCACGGCGATCGGGCAAACCGTAGACACGCCCGGATGAAATACCTGCTGCACGACTGGGGCGTAGACAAGTTCCGCGAAACGGTCGAAGGCTATTTTGGCAAACCGATTCAGCCCTTCAGACCGCTGCCTAAGTTCAAGTACGAAGACTACCTCGGCTGGCACGACCAGGGCGATGGCAAGCTGTTTTTGGGCATCTCGATCGAAAACGGGCGCGTGAAGGACGAAGGCTCCTTCCAGCTCAAGACGGCTCTGCGCGAGATCGAGGAGAAATTTGCGCTGCCGATACGCCTTACGCCCAATCACAACGTCATTCTGTCGGAAATCGATCCAGCAAACAAAGACGAGATCCAAGGCATTCTCGATCGCTGCGGCGTGAAAAAAGAGACGGAAATTGATCCGCTCGTTCGCTACTCAATGGCTTGTCCTGCGCTACCTACCTGCGGCCTGGCAGTGACGGAATCCGAGCGAATCATGCCTTCGATCCTCGATCGCATTCGCGCCCTGCTCAACAAAGTTGGACTACCGCAGGAATCCTTGGTTACCCGCATGACAGGCTGCCCGAACGGTTGTGCCCGTCCTTATCTGGCAGAACTGGGCTTTGTGGGTCAGTCGCCGAATGCTTATCAAATCTGGCTAGGTGCTGAGCCAAACCAGACGCGCCTCTCGGCTCCCTATTTGGACAATATGGCGATCGATGATCTGGAGGTGACGCTGGAGCCGCTGTTTATTTACTTCAAGCAGTCGCGTCTGCCTGAGGAAAGCTTTGGTGATTTCTGCCATCGCGTCGGGTTTGAGGCGCTGCGTCAATTTGCGGCAACCTACGATCCCACCGTTCTGGAAGAGAAAATAGCCCCGACTAGCAAGCCTCGCCACCGAATTTCGGTTCGTCCTGAGCTGTATCAGCGACTCAAGGACATGGCAACCGAGCAGGGCAAACCAATGACGGAACTGGTCAATGCAGCGATCGAGGCATACCTGAACGGATTGCTTTAGTAGGATGAATTAGCGCAGCGTAACGGATCTTCTTCGATTGCCGGGGGTGATGCGCTCCTAATCCAATGAACGCTTGAGGATAATTCGCTAAAATTCAGCTTCCTCTCAGAATTGGGGGGAAGTTTGTTGTTGGGGTTTGTTGTTGGACAGTGCGAGCGGGGCAAGATGAATGATGAATTCTGACCAGCATCCAAACCGAGAATTCGCCAGACTCTGGGAATCAAGTATTCCTGGAATTGAGCTGTATCACGCTCACTTGTCTCGCCATCGCTTTGGCAAACACTTTCATGAGTCTTATACGATCGGCATGAACCTCAGCGGTCAGGGCTGCTTTCAGCATGGAGGCCAAACCTATATCGCCTCGCCCGGCAGTTTTCATTTGATCAATCCGGGCACTGTGCATACCGGAGCAGTGCTGCCCCAAACTCACTGGAGCTTTTGTGATCTGTACCTCAGCCTGTCGATCGTCGAAACGGTGCTGACACAGCTTGAATGGCAGGGACAAATGCCTGCATTTCGTGAACCGGTAGTGGCGGATCGATCGCTGCAAACCATATTTTACCAATTGTTTCATGCCCTGAGCCAACCTGCTTCTCTGCTTGAACAGCAGTCCCTTTTACTCAAAGCTTTGTCTCAGCTTTTTCTACGTTATGCGTCCTGCCGCGATCGAATTTCTCTGCCTCAGCCCGAATCAAAAGCCGTTGCTCAAGTCCGGGCATACCTGGAAGCGCATTATGCTGAATCCGTTTCGATCGACACTTTAGCTAATCTCGTCGGGTTAAGTCCCTATTACTTAATTCGCAGTTTTCAGCAGCAGGTGGGCTTGCCGCCCCACGCCTATCAGAAGCACTGGCAGCTCATGCAGGCAAAGCGATCGCTCCGCAGTGGGAAGCCTCTGGCTGAGATTGCGCTAGAAAGCGGTTTTTATGACCAGAGCCACCTGAACCGCAGTTTCAAACAAACCTTTGGCATCACGCCGGGACAGTACCGCAAGAGCAATTTTGTCCAAGAGAACTGAGCCGCAGCACTGGTAGCTTAAGGGCGGGATTAAGCGACGGGATTTGGGCAATGGTTTCTGCAAAAAGCTTTTTCAACGACCTCTCTTTTTCGGCGATCGTCGCTGGATTTGTGACGGTATTAGTCGGGTTTACGAGTTCTGCGGTGATTGTGTTTCAGGCAGCGCAAACCCTGGGTGCATCTGAGGCAGAGATTGGCTCCTGGATGCTGGCTCTAGGGTTAGGCATGGGCATCACCTCTATCGGGCTATCACTGCGCTACAAAGTGCCGATCGCGACCGCCTGGTCTACTCCGGGAGCCGCCATGTTAACGACCGCAGCCGCCGGAATTCCAATGGCAGAAGCAGTCGGAGCTTTTCTGATTTCGGCAGTGCTGATGACGCTCTGCGGCTTTAGCGGCTGGTTTGAACGTGCGATGAATCGGATTCCGGTGTCGATCGCCTCTGGAATGCTGGCAGGAATTCTGTTGCGCTTCGGGCTAGAGATCTTTACTGTGATGCAGACGCGATTTCTCATGAGCTTTGCCATGTTTTGCGCCTACCTCCTGGCTCGTCGCCTGCTGCCTCGCTATGCCGTGATTGTAGCTCTACTGGTCGGGACGGCGATCGCTAGCCTCCAGGGATTAATGCACTTTGAAACCATTCAGTTGCAGTTCGGTCAGCCAATTTTCACTTCGCCTCAATGGTCGATCGCCGCTTTGGTTGGGGTTGCCCTGCCTTTGTTTGTCATTACAATGGCATCGCAAAATGTTCCGGGTGTTGCCGTGATCCGTGCCTCTGGCTATCAGGTTCCCATTTCGCCGCTGATTGGCTGGACGGGAGCTGCAACGCTGGTTCTTGCGCCTTTTGGCGGCTATGCAATCAATCTGGCAGCCATTTCTGCCGCGATTTGCTTGGGACGCGAAGCGCACGAAGACTCCTCAAAACGATATATTGCCGCTGTTGCTGCCGGAGTCTTTTACGCACTGATTGGACTATTGGGTGGAACAGTAAGTGCGGTTTTTGCTGCCTTTCCCAAGGAGTTGGTTTTAGCGATCGCAGGGCTAGCTCTGCTGGGAACGATCGGCAATAGCTTAGCCGTCGCGCTGACTAATGAGAAACACCGAGAACCTGCCCTGATTACCTTTCTCGTGACCGCATCGGGCATTAGCTTACTTGGTGTTAGCTCCGCTTTCTGGGGACTTGCCGCAGGCGGACTCGCGATCGTCATTCTGCAAGCAAAACGCTAGTGCCAACTGTTCAAACAACCGCTTAAGCCTGATTTGTAATACTCATTCGATCGCTTTCAAACTGCGTCGGAATATCATCGGGTTCGATCGTCATTAGTATCTCGTTGGTAAAGTTAGACAACACTGCTAAGCGATTTGCCTGCCGCTCGATCGTCTTTTCAAATAAATTTCTGATCAGACGACCGTTTCCAAAGTTTCGATCGCGGTTAACGTACAGATTTTCTAATAGCTGATGCAGTTTTTCACGGGCAGTCGGAGTCAGTTTAAAGTGGCTTTTTTCGCCCATTTTCTCGTAGATTGCCAGCAGTTCTTCGGGCGTGTAGTCTTTGAAGTAAAAATAACGGTTAAACCGAGATTCTAAACCTGGATTTGATCCAATAAAGTGGGTCATTTCATCGGTGTATCCAGCAACAATCACAACCATTCGATCGCGGTAATCTTCCATTCGTTTGAGCAAAATATCGATCGCTTCTTGCCCAAAATCTCGTCCTGATTCTTCAGGAACCAACGCGTATGCTTCGTCAATAAATAGGACGCCATCCAGCGCAGAATTAATTAAATCATCCACTTTTTTTGCTGTTTGACCGACGTAGCCTGCCACCATTCCAGAGCGATCGGTTTCGATGAGCTCGCCTTTCTTCAAAAAACCCAAGCCGCGAAAAATCTTGCCCATTAATCGCGCCACCGTGGTTTTGCCCGTTCCCGGTGGACCGCAGAAAACACAGTGCAGCGAAACCGAGGTTTGTGCCAGTCCGCGTTCGGCTCGCACCTTTTGCACCTTCAGGAAATTTGTGAGCGTTTGAACTTCTTCTTTGATGTTGGCTAAACCGACTAATTCTTGCAGTTCTGTTAGCGTTTTCTCGAGAAGCCGGGCTGGATCTTCTGATGCAGATTCATCTGGCTTTACTCCATCTTCCCCGGCTGATTCAGCCGTTTTAGTTGCAGGAAAACCGTCCTGATAGCGATCGAGCTTCTGATAAGTATGAAGCATTTGCCAGACCTGCGAGAGGGCTTCCATTTCTGCTAACGAAATAGCGTCATCAGCTTTTACAATCGTCTGAGCAAATTTATAAATTGCGTTGGTAATTGAGTCGAGGTAATGGGTATTTTTTTCTTCGTCTAATCGGTTCAAAACAGAAGGCAGCATCAGGCGATCTTCGGGCTGTCCCTGCGTCAGGTTCAGCATGATTTGCAGCGTAATTTTTTGATATTTGATGCGATCGTCTGTCACATCCCATCGGTTTAAAGCCGCATATAGCTTTTCGCCATCTTCCTTCAGCAGCGCGTATAGCACCAGATAAGCAAGCAGTTCGGTCGATCGCAGTTCGCCATTGCTGCGCCCGCAAATTTGAATAATTTTGGCAATGTCAACCAGAATGAGCTCTGTGAATCCGGCATCGATCGATAGGAGGGGTATCAGGGCTTTGTGCAGCAGATTTGCCTCTTTTTTAACAAGACTAGAATTCACAGAAAACTCCTCTTCTCACTTCTTTTCCCATTCAGTTACCAAAACACCTTTCAGAGGCTGTTTGAGCAGTCGCAGAGGTGCCACATTGTCCCCTAAATCCCTAATTTTGGGAAACTTTGAGAGTCAGAATAACCTGGCGCGGTTTCCCCCAGGATTAGGAAACAAAGGGGCAGTTCGGAAGGATTACTGCTTTTCAAACAACCTTTCTAAGAGGCAAGCATTTGCACCAGGAACTTTTACTTCCTGCAAAAAACATTACCGCAAATACTTTGTCTCTACCGTCTATCGATCGACCCATCCCCCCGATTATCCCGGCTCCCCTGATTCCCCTTCTGCCCTTTTCCTCAAAGGTTGATTAGGAGGCTGAACTTCTTCACTTTTACCTTTAACAGGCGGCAAATGATCAACCAAGCCCAGCTCAAACGCGATATCAGGTAGTTGACCCGCAATGTATTTGCCGGGAGTGAAAACCCGAGCCGGAGTGAAACAGACCTGACGCAACTCGACAATTTCATCTGGAAAAAACGAACTTCTGCTAAAAATGCGCTGCTCAAACGATGACATTGCTTGCTCCTGTCTTTTCGTCTTGAGGGATTGCAGGCACAGCGATTTCCCCTTCCGGGAACTGCGAAGCCACCGCCCGAACCGCATCGACCTGCTGCTGATAATCGGCATTCGCGAGAACCGGACGAGCTCCATCAGGAGATAAGCTTTCTGCCAAATTAATCCACGATTTACAGCCGCCATATTCAGTCAAATAAGGAATTTCAACCGCTTGCGGCAATCTGTGAACGCGCAGCAACAGCACCGATAGGGGTAAACGCGGCTTCCATTTCAGGCGTTCCGTTACAAAGGCTTCATTCCAAATATGCAGGGGCAGCAGAGCTTCGACGATCGCAGCATCACTCACCTCGAAGCGATCAGTGATCTCAGCCCACGCAGAAATCCTAACCGTCTCCGGATGCCAACCCGAAGGGACGGGCGTGACTCGATTTGCGTACCCCGGCTTGAGTAAATGGGGCTTTTGATGTTCATAGGTGGGATACAGCCAGAAGGGGGAATCGGCGATCTTAAACTTGCCACCCGGTTCTCGAATCCCACCTTTGCGAAGCAGGACGATTGTTCTTCCAGCAGTGAGGGCATCAACAGCAACTGCCCATTCTTTAAGCGCAGCAGTAAAGGGAGAAATCATCGTTTCGGGGAGAGCGAGTTGAAAGAAATTAAAGTTGAAGCCAAAATGCAAAAAAGACTGGCTTTCCCTGCCAGTCTAAAATAAATGTCGTTTTCTCAGTGGAAGAAACCCCGTTCTGCGCGTTCCCAATGCGGCAGGCGGGTAAGAGCAACTACAACTTAAGGCTGCCCTTTTCCAGTAAACATCGTAACAAAATACGTCGAGGTTCCGTCATAAAGGTTTACCTAAATTCTATCGAACGACATAACTCTTGCTGATGAGTGCAAATCGAACCGGCTGTGATAGAAGGCTGGTTAGTAGGGTTGGCGATCGCCTGCTCACCCCCCTCATCCGCCAAAGCCGCTCAGATTCTATATTTTGTTGAAATTTGTTTCCAGCGATCGCCAAGTGTGGGCACTCTTAACAGCGAAAATACGTCGCACTCTACCATGAGCGATCTCAAGAACCTTAGCGACGCAAGCCGATCGCATCTGCATTATTCGCAGTCGCGGTGAGGCGACATCAGGAGTTAAAAAGGATTATCCCTGTCGCTCGATTCGCATTTCATTTACTTCTGACTGAATTACTAAAGAGGAGTTTCCTATGCCAGGAGTTTGGTTTAACCCGAAGCGTCGCCATTTTGTTCAAACGGTATGCATCAGTACGATCGCCGTGCTGTCTGGTTATGGATCTGTGCCTGCTCAGGCTGAGAGTGTGCAGCCCGATCGCTTGCTAGTGGCTCAAATTCAGTCGGCTCCCCCCACGACCTCGCCCTCCCCAACGACAACCCCCACCACTGATACCCGCTTCACCTGTCAGATGATGAACGGGCAATACACGGTCATGTATAACCCCCAGAGCCAGCCCGGAGAAGCCTATCCCTGGGCAGCACCAGGACAAATGGGCGGAGGCTGGAGTGCCGATCGTCGCTGTCAGGAAATCAGCCGTCGCCTGGAGTTTTACCGTCCCGATGGGCTGCTGGAACTGCAAACGGCAGTTGAAAACGGCTATAACACGGTTTGCGTTACGACTGAGCAGGTTCCGGGCTGCCGGATTGTGTTGACGGTTCCTGAAGGACAAGACCCGATCTCGACCCGCGATCGTGTGTTTGCCAACCTCAGCACAGCCGATGGCGGACAAAATACCGCTGCCGTGTCAACCTACAGGGGAGACGGTGCTGGGTCGCTGCTGAACCAGATTGGGCAGGCAGTGGGCTTAGACCTTTCTTCGCTGACCGGAACTGGAACCAGAACCCGAAGCAGCAGCCGCAGCGGGATAAATCTGCGTCCATTCCTTGATCCCGCCGATGGAGGCACGGGAACTCGCCTGCGTTAACTGCTGCGCCAGTCCCCCTCTTAATGAGAGGAAACTAATGTAAGGAAACCAATGTGAGGAAATCTTCAAAATTCGAGGATTTCCTCAAATTTGTGTTGCTTGTTGCTGCGAACCCGATAGACTGCTGTTAACGCATTCCCTAAACGTGATACTATCCCTTTTGCCGCTCCGAGAGGAGTGTCCTTCGTTTCACCGCCTAATTTTCATCGCCCAAATCAACGTTCATGCAACCACACCATTCGCTTCATCGCACCAAAATTGTGGCAACGATCGGTCCTGCCACAAGCAGTCCAGAGGTTTTACGCGAATTGATTCAGGCGGGAGCAACCACACTGCGGCTCAACTTCTCCCACGGGACGCACGAAGACCACCAGCGCAGCATTCGTCTGATTCGGCAAATTTCGTTTGAACTGAATCAGCCCGTTGGCATTTTGCAAGACCTTCAGGGACCGAAAATCCGTCTGGGTAAGTTTGAAAACGGCTCCATTACGCTTGAGAAAGGCGACCCCTTTATCCTGACGAGCCGCAAGCTGCCGGGAACCCAGGAAATTAGTTCTGTCACCTATGGGCCGCTGGCGGAAGAAGTCCCCGAAGGCGCAACGATTTTGCTGGACGATGGGCGCGTGGAGATGCGGGTGGAGAAGGTCGATCGCGTCAACAAGGAATTGCACTGTCGCGTTGTTGTCGGTGGACCGTTATCGAACAGCAAAGGAGTTAATTTCCCCGGCGTTTATCTGTCGATCCGGGCAATGACGGACAAAGACAGAGAAGATTTGATGTTTGGGCTGGATCAGGGTGTAGATTGGGTTGCGCTCAGCTTTGTGCGAAATCCGCAGGATGTGCTGGAGATCAAAGAGATGATTTCCAGTGCGGGTAAAAATGTTCCGGTGATCGCCAAGATCGAGAAGCATGAGGCGATCGAGCAAATGGAGGCAATTCTCTCGCTTTGCGATGGCGTGATGGTAGCACGGGGCGATCTGGGCGTGGAACTGCCTGCGGAAGAAGTGCCCCTGCTGCAAAAGCGGCTGATTGCAACTTCTAATCGGCTGGGCATTCCGGTGATTACAGCAACGCAAATGCTCGACAGCATGGTGAACAAT
This sequence comes from Cyanobacteria bacterium FACHB-502, assembly GCA_014695325.1. Lineage (GTDB taxonomy): Bacteria > Cyanobacteriota > Cyanobacteriia > Elainellales > Elainellaceae > Leptolyngbya_A. Next base: position 25,895 of record JACJNZ010000066.1, read on the forward strand.
CCGCGTCCGACTCGTGCCGAGATTTCCGACGTGGCAAACGCCATCCTTGATGGAACTGATGCGGTAATGCTGTCGAACGAAACTGCCGTGGGCAAATATCCGGTAATGGCAGTCGAAACGATGGCAAGAATCGCTATGCGAATCGAACAGGATCAGTCTCCAAACCGCAGCTTTGACATTATGGCGGGGCGATCGATCCCCAACGCAATTAGTCAGGCGGTCGGAAGAATTGCTGAGCAGCTTCAGGCAGCCGCGATTATGACTCTGACCAAGACCGGAGCCACTGCCCGCAACGTTTCTAAATTTCGCCCCAATAAGCCGATCCTGGCAGTAACGCCCCATGTCGATGTCGCACGACAGCTTCAGCTCGTATGGGGTGTGCGTCCGCTCCTGGTGCTGGATTTGCCTTCAACGGGTCAGACCTTCCAGGCAGCAATTAACGTAGCTCAGGAAAAGAATTTGCTGCGAGAGGGCGATCTGGTCGTGCTGACCGCAGGAACGCTGCAAGGTGTGGCAGGCTCGACAGACCTGATCAAGGTAGATGTTGTAACGGCAGTGCTGGGCAAAGGCGTGGGCATTGGTCAGGGATCAGTAAGCGGTTGTGCCAGAGTGGTGCAGAACGGTCGGGAGCTAAGCAGCTTTAATTCGGGCGAAATTCTGGTCGTTCCAAAGACCAATGCAGATTATGTCGAAGCGATTCGCAAAGCAGCGGGAATTGTGACCGAAGAAGATAGCCTGACTAGCCATGCAGCGGTGATTGGCTTGCGGCTGGGAATCCCGGTGATCGTCGGCATGAAAAATGCAACCGAGGTCATCCGAGACGGCACGATTCTCACCCTCGATTTGCAGCGCGGCTTGGTCTACTCTGGCATGATGAATTTTGCTCAAACCGATGTGGCAATGACCGTTTAAGCAAGGGGTGGCAATCAGGATATTTCGCCGATCGTCCCGCAGCGGGAACTGCTTCATGTCGCCATTTCCTGATCATTGGTCAGGCTGCTGAATAGCAGAGTAGGGAGGAGAGGTCGATTCGATCTCTCTTTGTTCATTGGAGGTCTCGGTTGTAATTTGCATCAGGTTGGCTGGAGTTTGAGTTACCGCAAATTCGCAGTTCAGCAAGGAAACGATACAGGCAAGGGAAATTGAGCGGCCTCAACTGGAACCTGATGTTTAAGCCAGCAGCACGGGCAAGTTAAACCTGGGCAAGTTAAACCTAAGCACAATCCTCGATGCCATGAAGAATCCGCTGAAAAGGCTGCGCTTTTCGAAACAGAAAAAACCTACTTCCTCTGGTCAAACCGCTTCCTCGACTTCCCCCACTTCTAGCAGCAAGCCTAAGACATTAGCAGATTTAGAAAAAGAAATCGAAGCGGAAATGGCAGCAGAAGCAAAGCGGCTCAAAGCCGAACAGCAAAAGCCAAATCAGCCACTCCGCAAGGCTTCCCAATTGCCTCGTTACGCACTCATGCTGGCTCTGCTAGCGAGCATTCCAGTGGGGTTGGTGTGGCTAGTGAATTTGCCTTATCCTCCAATTCGTCGTCCGATCGCACGATCGGCTCCTTTGCTGCTGCTGCCAAGCTACATCCGGTTCGACAATCAGTTTAAAGGCGCGATCAATCAGGTTGAGCAAGCAAGACAACTAATAGACCAATCGACTTCTCTTGCCGATTTGAGCCGGGGATCGGAAAAGCTGGAGCAGGCAAACAAAAACCTTGATGGACTACCCATCTGGTTAGAAAGCGAGTGGCGAGAGGTCGCGGGTGCAAACTCTTGGTATGTCTTTGCCTATAGTGCCGCCGGATTTAACCTTGCTAGAGCAGAAGTCGGACGCCTTCAGGCAAAAATGTTTCAAGAAAAGAACGCTGAAACTAGATTGCTGGAAGCCGAAAAACAAATCGCTGCCGCGAAACAACAATATGCCGCTGCTCAAAACTTGCTGGTTCAGCAAACCGCGATCGGACAATGGGAAAAAGCGATCGAGCAGTTCGCTCAAATTCCGCCCGAAACGTTAGCAGGCAGACTTGCTCCGCAAAAGCTTGATGCTGCTCAGAATGAGTTTATTGCCGTGATTGGGCAGTCCAGCACATTGCAGAGCCAGGGTGAAATTGGGGCAGCAGCGCAGTTTGCTCGGAGAGCTGCCGAAGCCAGTCAAAACCCACCTCATCCGGTTGAAGAATGGCAGCGGGTGGAATCTTTGTGGCAGGAGGCGATCGATCGCTTGTCCAAAATCTCGTCAGAAGATTCAGCAGGCTATCAGCAGGCGCAAACAAAACTTGCCCAGTATCGGGATAATCTGGAGCAGATTCAGATTCGCAAGCAGCAAGAAGCGGACTCAGTGAAGGCTCTGGAGCAGGCAGAGGCATTAATCGAGATTCTGGTGGCGAACCCACCCCCAAATAATCGATCGCTCAGTGTCAGCCTTCAGCGGATTATTCGCGAACTTGAGAAAGTGAAGAACGGCACGACAGTCTACCAGAAAGCGCAGAACCGGCTTCAAAACGCCCAAAGCAAGCTAGACCAAATTTCTCCCAAAGCTAAAAGCTAACGGCAATTTCCTCCAGCGAGCCCAGGTTTAAAGCTCCTGACAGACAAATTCGGTTTCGATTCCCGCCTCGTCCTCGGTTTGACTCGGTTCAGAAGCTTTGATTTCGTCAAGCATTTGCCACACTGTTGGCAGCAGCTCATCCAGTCCGCTTCCCGAAACGGCAGAAATGATGAAGACCGGACAGCCGCTTCGATCGTGTAATTCGGCTGCGAGGTCGTTGGGTAGCGTGCTATCGGGCGGCAGAGCGTCGATTTTGTTAACGGCAAGAATCTGGGGACGATCGGGTAACCCGCGATCGTATGCCTCAAGCTCAGCTTGGATCGTTTCGTAGGCAGCGATCGGGTCTTCAGAAGTCACATCGATCAGGTGCAGCAGCAGCCGGGTTCGTTCAATGTGGCGCAGAAAGTCGTGTCCCAGTCCGGCTCCCTGGTGTGCCCCTTCGATCAGTCCGGGAATGTCGGCAAAAACAGTTCCGTCTCCGGTGGGCTTTCGCACCACGCCGAGGTTAGGGATCAGGGTGGTAAACGGATAATCGGCGATTTTGGGACGGGCAGCAGACAGGGCAGAAATCAGGGTCGATTTGCCTGCATTGGGTAAGCCAATAATTCCTACTTCTGCCAGCAGTTTCAGCTCCAGCCGAATGGCGCGTTCTTCTCCGGGAAGTCCGGGCAGAGCATTTTCGGGGGCGCGGTTGCGGTTGCTGAGAAAGTGACGGTTGCCGAGCCCGCCTTTGCCGCCTTGCGCGACGAGCAGGGTTTGTCCGGGCGTGACCAGATCTCCAACAATCTCATCGGTTTCGATGTCGTAAACAACTGTGCCGCAAGGCACTTCAATGTAAAGATCGTCTGCTGAAGCTCCGGTCATGTTTTTGGGACCGCCGCGCTGACCGTTTTTTGCCTTAAAAATGCGGGCGTACTGAAAGTCCAGCAGGGTTTGCAGATGCTCAACTGCTTTCAGATAAACCGATCCACCTGCACCGCCATTGCCGCCCGCAGGACCGCCCGCAGGCACATATTTTTCGCGCCGGAAGGCAACCATGCCATCTCCGCCTGAGCCTGACTGAACTTCAATTTCTGCCTGATCGATAAACTGCATGATCTGATTTGCTGGCAATAGTGATGACAATGGAATGATGCGATCGAATGCCGCGCTCCTTCTTTAGATCGTAGGCGATCGATTTTCAGTCGGGGAGGATTTGGCAAAATTCGATTCTCTCAGGCTGAGATCGGAGCGCGAGGCATCGGGGCTTGTCCCAGTTCGGTCAGGAAGCGCAGTGCTTTCGCAATATATTTCGCGCAAACATAGGGCGAGGTTTCATAGAACGATCGCCAAGCAACTCCTTTTTGCTGATCGTAGGTATCCGCAGCATCAGGGTGATGATCCAGCCAGGCGAGTCGGACGGCGTGACCGATCAGCACATCCAGCACAATGTATTCCTCGATCTGGAGGTCTGGATTGCGATCGGCGATGGCAGCTAGCTCCATCAGTGCCTCGATGTTGACCTGACGATATTCGGAAGCCTGAATGTTGTTCAGCAGATGCTCGACCCGCAGCGCAAAGTTTTTCTCGCCTGGAGTCATTTCTGCCAGCAGCACTTCACTATCGAGCCGATTGCGGCGATCGAGCTTGTCGCCAATCACTACGCCTTTGCAGTGCCGCATCACCTGCCACACGCTGGGATAAAACCCAGTGGGAACGCGATTCAGGGCCCCGTCTCGCTGCCGCTGCTTCCACCAGTCGATCGACTGTGCCGGAGCTTCTACATTTGCCTCAGCGGAAATGACCCATTCGATTTCCTGGGTTTGGCGAACGTGCAGCGATTCTTGCTGAAATAGCGACTGGTTCAGCGTGTTGTAGCCTGCGAGAACCTGCATCAGACGCAGCTTAATCTCAAACGGACTGAGGCGCATCAGCCGCTCGTATGCTTCGTCTTGCGTGATTTGCTGCTCGCGTGCCAGTTCGGTGGTAATCAGCAGAATCAGATAGCTCACCCGCAGTGTCAGTAATCCTTTAAAAAGCTGGGGATCGGTCTTGATCAGCACACTGAGGTAGATTAGGATTTCCTGGGTGAGCGGACGCTCGCGCACGTCGCTGCTGCAAAAGTGCTGAATCTTGTCCATGATGTCCGTCGCAGGGAGGGGACTGGTGATTAGCGAAGCTTCGGTATAGGCCTTGCCCACCGAGATTTGCTTGCCCCGTACCAGGATATCGGTGACCGCATCCGAGAGGCTGACATCAACTTTGTGCAGCAGCCCGGCAACGCGCCGAATGACTGCCCAGAGCTGAATCTGACTGGCTTTGCTGTAAACCTCATCCAACAGCATCGCGATCGTCACAGGCTGACCCGAACCCCCCAATCCTGTGTCAAAGGTGAGATCACACAAATTGCTGAGATTTTCCAGCAAATCAATCTGCTCATACAGGTTCACCGACTGCTGCAGCAAATCAAGCAATCGTGGAATATTGGTTTCATAAGCCAGCAAAAATTCCTGCGTATTGCTCAGGGGCGCATTGCGATCGGGATAGAACGTTAGGTAATACTGTGCCGGAGCTGCATTTTGCACTGATGCCTCAGCAAACTCAAAGTCGTGCAGAAAATCAACCCGCTCCATGCCTGCGGTCAGCATCATTTGTTTTAAGTCGCTGAGCTTGACCGGAACGCCGTTGCAGCTTCCTTCCTGTAATTCCCGCAGCAGCTTGAGTAGGGGAGAAGATTCAGCAACCCCGTCGGGCGATCCCTGCGCTCCCTCGGTCTGGAACATGGCGTGGGTCAGCAGCAGTGTCATCGTCGGTCTACCGAGCTGGTGCCAGTGTCGCTGAATGTAAGCCAGTTCGCCTTTGATCTGCGCCACCAGAAAGTGATAGTCCAGCGTTAAGTAAAACTGCTGCGGATCGAGGAAGGCAGGCAGGAAGACGATCGTTTCCCCTCGAACCTTGAAAATCCGCGAAGTCGTCATGCTGCGAAGCCGCCGAACCGGGCGACCCGTGAGCTTCAGCTTGTCATTGCGTCCGATCTGGGAATAGACACGAGACAGTTCCTCTGCCCGTCTGACTTGAATGGGGGCAACTTGTGCTGGAGTTTGGGTGGCGATCCCATAGGTGGCTAGCTCTGCCTGAAGCGTTTCGTCTTCGGTCAGCAGCGCAATTTGCACCAGGGGTTTCTGACGCTTGCCCGACTGCCGATGCCGTCCGAGGGGGTCAATATCGCCGATCGCAAGCAGCCCTTCCCGAATCATCTGCCCCAGCAAATAGAGGCTTTGTGCCCAGACCAGCGGCACGTTTTCATTCGGCAAACGAGTTTGACTGTGGGGAGTCGATCGCTCTGCTTCGATTTTGTCCGCAGGCACGTAATAAAGCTCTGGCAACAGCTTAAAACCGTTTTGCTCGATCAGCAGCGGCTGAAGTTTCTGGTCATAGCGTTCCGCCTGTTCCCGATCGTCGCGAAACAGCGCGTCCAGCAGGAGATAGGTGAAAAAGAGGGGCCACTCGCACTCTATATGCTCAAACTGCTTCAGCTCTTTCGGCTCGTAGTGCAGCCGAGTCACATCTTCAATAACAGTTTGGTGTCCATCGCGCAGGAACCGTTTACAGCCATAGTTGCCTTGCAGCTTAGAAATCACGTTGTCGCGGGTGCGATCGACCAGAGTTCTGTCTTCGATCGCAAATGCTGGAAAGCCGATCACGCTCAGCAGTGCCCCATCCACTTCCTTGGAAGCCGATTCTCTGGGCAGCAGTGAGTCCAGCGTAATTCGTGCCCTGGCGATCTCATCCGGCAAGACGTGAATCACCGAAGCCTGACTGCCACGCACACCAAACAGATCGAGTCCATTAATGGCTTCCAGGGCTGCCTTTGCCATGCCGATTGAGCTGGCGTTGAGTTCGGGCTTGCCGTGGTTCATTTTGTTGCCGCGTTCCCAGATGCCATAGTCCGGGGTACGGTAGGTGCGACCGATGTAATACACCAGATTTTGAATGAAATTTACTTCATCAATCGTGAAGACAATTTGCAGCCCGGAAACCGTCATTTGCGCCAGCATCAGCAAATAGAGCGACGTGGCATCCAACTGAAGATGTCCCCAGCCGTCATCCACCACCACCACATCTGCAGTCTGGGTGTCGTATTTGGCGTGCAGCGCGTCAAGCAACCCCTGCGATACTTTGAATTTTTCGACTTTGTGCGCCTGCCGCATCATGGCAAACAGCAAGCCGCGCATCAGTTTCACGACGCTGTATTCTAGCTCATACGCCCTGCCACGATCGTCATTCACCTTGCGGTATGCCAGTCCCAGCCCCCAGACCGCCAGAATGCTGTAAACGTTGTCGCGCACCCAGGCATCGGTATAGTTGCCATGAGCAGTAATGGCAGTGCTAGCAGGCAAAAGTCCAGTCACCGGATGCTGGCGATCGAGAATAACGGCGCAAATCTCTTGATAATAGGCATCCAGGCGACTTTGGAGCGCAAGATCATCAGTCAGATGAGCAGAGGTAGTCAGATGAGCAGCCATAGATCCTCACAGGTTTCCGGGAGAACAATTCTGAAGGGCGTAGAAGACAGCAGCGGAGATAACCAAAGCAGGTAGCTTCAATCACAGGCATTCTTCAATCACACGCATTACGGAACAAGAGCCAGGCAAGGGGGAAAGATAAATTCTCCTTACTTTGCTGAGTTGCCCTCAAAAAAGTGCTTGCAGTGTTTCTCTACTCATGAGGAGAAGTACTGATGCAGTTAATAAATTCTTAATGATCATACTCTGTGCAGATGCCAGAGTGAAACCGTGCTGGCTATCGCCTCATTCAATCCTTAACCTTAATTCTGCCGAGAGGATAGCAAAGCCGATACGAAATCTGAGTAATTTCTCAGAATCTTCACGGAAACAAAGCCCCCTATAATTGGAAGGCATTAAATTCTGTCGTCTTCCCCATGCCTGACCTGCTCCAAGCTCCCAGACGATCGACCGTGTTAGGGTTACCAATCCACTTGGTTTCCGACTATCCGGGCTGGCTACTGTCCCATGCAAAACATCATTGCGGCGTTCATGTCGTGACGCTGAATGCAGAAATGGCAATGCAGGCAGAGAAAACGCCCGACCTGGCAGCGGTGATCCGCAAAGCAGAACTTGTGATTCCCGATGGCTCTGGAGTCGTCCTTTATCTGCGGCTACGGGGTATGAAAGTGCAGCGATGTCCTGGCATCGAGCTAGCAGAAAAATTGATCAATCAAATGCCGCTGCTAGGGTCAGAAGGCACAGTTTTCTTTTACGGCGGTGCGCCCGGAGTGGCCCAAGCCGCAGCCGATCGCCTTCAACAGCGCATTCCCGAACTTAAGGTCGTCGGCGTTCAGCACGGATATTTATCGGCAGAAGAACGATCGCAGCTCAACGAAACCCTCCAACAGCTTCAGCCGCGCCTGATTCTTGTGGGCTTGGGCGTCCCCCGGCAGGAACTCTGGATCGCTGAGCATCGCTATCTTTGCCCTGATTCGATCTGGATCGGCGTCGGTGGCAGTTTTGATATCTGGTCTGGCAAAAAGACCCGCGCTCCAAGATGGCTGGCAAATAACCATTTGGAGTGGGTCTATCGGCTATATCAGGAACCCTGGCGATGGCGACGGATGCTGGCTCTGCCAAAATTTGCCCTGCGTGCCCTGCTCGATCCGCAACGGTAATTGGAACAAGTCGCTTTTCAATTCGGGGCTGTCGTCTTACCTTGAACCTGGAATTGCCTCTGGTTTGGGTCTGAGGCTTCGTAGCCCCCTAAATCCCCAGTCCTGGGGAACTTTGAGATTCGGAGCAAGGGAAGTTCGCCCCTAATGCCTTCATCCAATTCACGATTCTTGAATCTCGCTCCCAAGCTTTTTGAGCGGTTCGGAAGTCCCCCAAAGTTGGCCTATTTAGGGGACATAGGAGATTTGCAGCTGAGTCGAGAGTGTGATTGGAGATTGTTTAACACAAGCTTAAACCGCAGTCAGTTCCTTGGGTTCCTTCGGTTCTTTAGAGTCGATCGGGGCAGTGAGAGCTTCCTCTAATGGAGCCGCGCCCAAACGCTGTTCCAGAATATTCATTACTTCCCGGCCAAAGTCGTTTGGGTTTTGTTGCCATGCCTGGAGGCAGACCTCGCCAAAGAAAGAGCCGAGCGGTTCTGGATTCCAAAGCAGCTTTTTAGCAACCCAGGGGAAGTAGATGGCAAGCGGATTGTAGCCTCGCTTCAAAATATTGTTCTTGAAGGCATACTCTTCCAGGTGCGTGTGGGGCTGGAGTCCGATGAAGAAGATAGCAGGCTCCACCTTATCTGCACCAAAGATGCGCTCCATCTCCCGGTGATAAGCGATCGTCTGACGAATGGTGTCAAACGTCTCATCAATGACATTAAACGAATAGTTAATCGAGACCAGGTCATTAAATCCGGCAGCTTTGAGATCGCGGCAGTTTTGCAGCACCGTCCGCAGGTTATAGCCCATCCGCATTTTGCGAACCAGCTCTTGGGAACCGCTCGTGATGCCGATCTCAAAATAATTCATCCCGGTTTTCACCATCAGGTCGCAGAGTTCCGGGGTTAGGTTGTCTGCCCGAATGTACGCCGCCCAGTGAATATCCGTCATGCCTGCGTCGAGGATTTTTTGCAGGAGCTCGATCGCATCATTCATAAACCGCCGTGCCGGAATAAACTGAGCATCGGTAAACCAGAAATTGCGAACGCCGCGATCGTAGAGCTGGCGCATTTCCTTCACGACTTCGTCTGCCGGATTGATTCGCACCTGCTTACCTTCGACCACGGTGTAAACGCAGTAGCAGCAGTTGTGGGGACAGCCGCGCTTGGTCTGCACCCCAATATAAAAGTCGCCTTCTTGCAGATAGTAGTCAAAATCCGACCAGATTTCCGCAATGTAGTCGTAGTTGCAGGCAGTTTTCTCTAGGGGGGCAGGCTGTTCGTGAATGAGGCGATCGCGAGGCTGGGTTTCACCCACAATGTAGCAGCGTTCGTCTGCAATATCCTGTCCATGCAGCAGCTTTTCGAGCAGAGCTTCTCCCTCCCCAACCGAGATGATCGTCCCTTTCGGCAGCACTTTGCCCAACTGCTCATAAAATACGCTGACCGCACCGCCCCCAACGACCGATCGTGCTTCCGGGCAATACTGACGGGCGCGCTTCAGCCCTCGCTGAATCAGATTCTGGTTGCGCCACAGCTCAGTCAGGTAGGATGACACCATCCGCAGTCCACCAATCGCCCCTCTCAGTTTGGTGAATGGATTGCGGGCGTAGTAGAACTCAAACGCGTTTTGCAGCGGGTTACCGCCTCGTCCGCCGACCGGAGCGTAAATCTGAATATCGCGCCAGGAGAATACCAGCAGCGTTGGCTTGAACTCGTCAATGCAGCGATCGAGCGCAGCTCCAAAATCTAGCGGCGGAATTGTTCCCAGATCGAAAATGCGCTGAGAAACGTCTGGAAATAGCTTGTGAACATGATCTGCCAGATAAACAACTCCGATCGGGAAGATGGGGTTGCAGGGCAGGCGCACGTAGAGAATGCGATCGTTCATGTGCGGGCAGTAGAAATCTGAACGGGAGGTTTATATAACTTCACGATACCACTGACTTTCTTGGGCTGCATGGATTTCCCCTAGACTGCTACTAACCGACCAACCTGAGTCAGGAAGAAGGTAAATATTAAATGTTCAGAAAGAGCGGATTAACAAAACGGATCGCTCTTTCCCAAGGCAGAGATAGGGGGATGGTAGTCGGGTTTACAGCTAGCGGGGATCAGACAGTGTTAGGGTCTAAATACTAGAAAACCTCGCTCCAACGCAGCTCAATCCTATGGCGCAAATTTTTGATCCCCTTCCTCCAGGTGCATCCGATCCGATCGTCTGCTGCTACGTAAATGCCACGAGCAGAATTCAGATTGGCAGAATTACCAATATTCCAAACTGGTATTTTGAGCGCGTCATTTTTCCCGGACAGCGGCTCGTGTTTGAGGCATTGCCACAGGCACAGCTCGAAATTCACTCTGGCGCGATGGCAAGTGCAATCTTGGCGGATATCATCTCCTGCAATCAATTGAGGATCGAAGCTGCGCTAGAGGAAGATTTGGGCATGAGCCTCAATCCTGAGGAGTCTGGATCGCATCCGAGTGAGCAAGCTCCCCTGGCAACGGCGGCAACGGCAGACTAAGTATCGACACCTGCTTTTTTCTAAATCGTCGATCGTTACAGGATGGTTGATACACAGGATGGTTAATACAAATTGATTTAGAAATCTTTGAAATCCAGGTATCTGCAAGTTCTTGTTAGGGCTGCTCAACTTTATCTTCTCCTTCGGGTCAATCACCTGGAGGAGTTTTTATTACCTGGGCACAGTGTCCAACCGCAACGCGCCCAAATCGCCTATAACTAGAGGACAGAAAACTCGAAACTGTGAAACGATCGATTCTATGCCGCAGGTTGTTCTGGTTCATCCTCAAATTCCGCCTAACACGGGCAACATCGCTCGTACCTGTGCTGCAACCAAAACCCCGCTTCATCTGGTTGGACCGTTGGGCTTTGAAATCAGCGATCGATATTTGAAACGAGCCGGACTCGACTACTGGGACTATGTGGATCTGCACTACCACGCCTCGCTAGAAGACTTTGTTGCCGAAACCCAGCAGCACCCCGGACGCTGGATTGGCTTTAGCACCTCAGGACGCTGTAGCCACCTTGAGTTTCAGTATGAGCCGAGTGATTGGCTCCTGTTTGGCTGCGAAACAACAGGACTACCGCCTCATGTGCTGGAAGCCTGCCATACAGTGGTGAGAATTCCGATGGCACATCCCAAAGTTCGCAGTCTCAATCTTTCGGTGAGTGTAGCGATCGGCTTATTTGAGGCGCGTCGGCAATTGGGCGATCTAGCGGAATAGGGCGATGTGGCACAGCGATAGATCCCAACCTTTGCTTAACAATGCCAAAATCTGTAGCAACATTTGAGCAAAGGAGGAGTGAATGGGCGGTTCTACGATCGATCCGGGGGCGGTCGAACCTGAGTTTTTGCTGTTTGTGCAGCATGGGTGGGCAGACGATAATCAGGCTGTACTGAGTCTGGCAAAGCGGCTAGTGACCGATATTACGCCGGTCGTTGCGCCTGATCTAGGGTTTATTCAAACCTGGCTTAAAATTGACCCGCTGATTGATGCAGTCGAAACGATCGCCGCCGCTCACCTTACGCCCTATCCCCAGACTCCGATCCGGATCGTCGGTCACTCAATGGGCGGGTTGATCTGGCTGGAGGTGCTGCATCGTCACCCAGAATGGTGGTCGCGGGTTCACTCGCTGGTACTGATTGGTTCTCCGGTTGGGGGTTCGGATCTGAGTCGGCTGATCGACCCCTGGCAGTTGGGAATTGGGATTGCAGCCGATCTGGGCGTGTCGCGGGTGCATTTGGCAGAGTCGATCGCCCAAAAGATTCCCACCCTGATCATTGCCGGAGATGTGGGGCAGGGAACAGACGGAACAGTGCCGATCGCCTGTATGCGGTTTGCCAATGCTCAATATGTTTGCCTACCGGGCGTCTCCCATTCTGCGCTGCGAAACCATCTAGACGTGGCAGCCACGATTCGCGACTTCTGGGTAGATACGACGATCGGCGAAACCATTCTGGATAACGACATCATCCGGCGACTGCGCGCAACTCCGGGTATGACCGATGGACACTGCGGCGACTTCGATCAGGCAGCGATCGCCATGACGCTGGCAAACGGCGGTACGATTCGCACCTGGCGAAACTGGTTTGGCATGGATTATGCCTTCCTCACTTCCCCTGAGGGAGAATGCCTCTACGCCGGATATGTCGGCTGGTTTCACGCTCAGGATCTCCGCGAAGCTCTGGAGGATATTAAAGGGGCGTATGCGATTACGCCTTCAGAGAACTGTGGAGCAACCAGGCTAGGAGGGTGAAAGTTCTGATTGTGACCCGAACTGCCCCCGCACCCCCCTATTCTGGCGGTCGGTCGGTACGATGAGAAACCTAGTTGCCTTCAAGGAGTTCAAAATCCCCCAGAATTGGGGAATTGAGGGGCAACGCAGGACTCTAAGACTCCTCAAACATCCTCCAGGAGAAATTCGGGCAAAAAGTCGAGTCTCAGGGAATCTCGTATCATGGAAAGAGTGACCTCCTGTGCGAATTCCTATGTCTGCTGTAACGCCGCTTGATGCTGATTCGATCGATTCTCCCCAAGGGAAAGCTGTAACCAAGCGCACAGGGGAAGCTGCAATCGATAGCCTCGCTGTTCCCCAAAGGGATGATAATCACCCGACCTCAACTCGCCCTTTATTAGGAATGACTCAGGCGGAACTCACAGAATGGGTTCAGCAGCAGGGTCAGCCCGCCTATCGTGGCAAGCAGCTTTATCAGTGGATTTATCAGCAAGGGGCACGATCGCTTGCGGACATCTCGGTGTTTCCCAAGCAGTGGCGAGCGACAGTTGTGGATGGGGCGATCGGGCGGTCAACGGTTCACTATCGATCGGAAGCGGCAGACGGCACGGTGAAATATTTGCTGCGGCTAGCAGACGGGCACATCATCGAAACGGTGGGAATGCCCACGTACAAATACACGGACTTACCTGGAAATTCGGCAGTGCGACGCGGCGCCAGTGAGCGGCTGACCGTGTGTGTCTCTTCTCAGGTGGGCTGTCCGATGGCGTGTGACTTTTGCGCGACCGGAAAAGGCGGACTGCTTCGCAACTTAGAAACACACGAAATTATCGATCAGGTGTTGACTGTGCAGGAAGACCTAGGGCAGCGCGTCAGCCATATTGTGTTTATGGGCATGGGCGAACCGCTGCTGAACATGAACAACGTGCTGGCTGCCATTCGATCGCTTAATCAAGACGTAGGCATCGGGCAGCGCAACATAACCGTTTCCACCGTTGGCATTCCCGGACGCATTCGTCGCTTTGCCGAACATCAGCTTCAGGTAACGCTGGCAGTAAGCCTCCATGCTTCTAATCAAGCAACGCGAGAAAGACTCATCCCCAGTGCCCGTGCTTACCCGCTTCAGGCATTACTGGACGAATGCCGCGAATATGTCAGCCTCACGGGGCGGCGCGTCTCGTTTGAATATATTCTACTGGCAGGACTGAATGACGGTCAGCAGCAGGCGATCGAGCTGGCCCACCATCTGCGTGGCTTCCAGAGCCATGTGAACCTGATTCCCTATAACCCGATTAGCGAAGCAGACTACCAGCGTCCCAGCGAACAGCGCATTCAGGCATTTGTTAAAGCCTTGCAGGACAAACACATCGCCGTCAGCATTCGCTATTCCAGAGGCTTAGATACCGATGCCGCCTGCGGTCAACTTCGTGCTTCCAAGGCAACGCTGTAGAAACCAGGGCAACGATCGCCACTACCCAAAGCGCTTGTGCGGCTACTGATTCACCTACTGATCCATCAGCAACCGCAGAAAACAAGTAGAGCAAAAATTTATAAGGAATTGAAGTCTAGTCAGGCATGATGGAAACAAAGAATATCTAGCTAACGAATTTATTTTTAAAAGCAACTCACAAACAAAATTGACCTATTCAGGAACGATCGTTCAATCTTTTCAAGGTTAAACGTGTGAATAATAAGTTTGAAGGAAAGGCTCAACGATCGCAAATCGTTTTGCAAGAACCAAACTTTATTGGATCCTGAATTGATCCTGAAATCGATCGATGAAGAAATCTTGAGAATAAGCAAAATCTTGAGAATAAACATAAGAGAAAAACAAATCTCGACCAGGAGGTAGAAAACTTGCTGACAACAGCACGCCCGGCGTAAACTTTGCTTGTACTGTTGCTCATGGACTCACTGAACCATGCAGGATATCTCAAAGGAAGATAATGCAGCGGTTTAAGAGCGCGATGTAGAAATCAATCTCGGACGCTGTAGAAATTCCTTGAGCCGCTGTGCGGCAGCTTCCTCGATCGCGTTATTGTCAGCAGACTCCCTATCAATAGCCTCCCCGTTAATCGTAAAGCCAGCCGTATTTTGAAACAGGGCACTGAAGGCGCCTGCACCCAGCCCCAACTGAGGAAACATTCGATAGCAGGGAAACTGCGCCAGATGCGATCGATAAGCTGACAGGGCATCAACGGCGATTGGTTGAAACTGCGAAAACTTTTCTAAAAACCATTCACAAACCTGTTCATTTTCTTCTGGAGAATAGGCGCAGGTCATATAAAGCAAATATCCGCCGGGAGCAACCACCCGCGCTGAATTGGCAATAATTCGCTTTTGTCGATTTGCATTTTTGTTGATGCTGACCGGATGAAAGCAGCCCGGAGCCTTGCCGCCTTTTGCTAGCAACGATTGTCCAGTACAGGGCGCATCCACGAGCACCACCTCTGCCGTTTGCGGAATTGCCTCTGCCAGCACTTCAGGGTCTAAATTTGACACAACAGCAGGTTCAATCTGACACCGCTTCAGGTTCGACAGCAGGGCACCAATTCGCTTGCCGATCACTTCATTGGACAGCAGATAATCCGGTTGCAGAGCAGCCCAAGCAAAAATACTTTTTCCGCCGGGAGAAGCACACATATCGACCACGAGGCGAACAGGAGCATTAATTACCCCCCCCTGGGAACTGCTTCGTATCGCCAGCAGCGGTGTGGCCGCAAACACTGAAGAAAAATCCAGACAGTAAAAATAGCCCGCTTTATGCAGCGAATGCTGTCCTGGTCTTTCTCCAAGCGTCAATCGATCGACAAAGGCTGCCTGCCAGAGAAGAGCAGGTTCGACGGCAAAGGGAAATGGCTCAGGACGAGGCTTTGTCCAGAGAATACAGGGCGAAAACGATCGCGGCTGAGTCAGCGCATGGATAAACTGCTGCTGTTGTTCGGCATCCGTCCAGAGTTTCTGGCTAAATTTAATCAGTAACTTAGAAGCTTCCATTTCACTTTTCGACTTCACCTTTCGATCGCTTTCGCGCTAAACATTAGCTTTCACTTTTGCACTAAGCATTGGCTCTGATTTCGCTTGCAGTTGCTGAACCGCGACCAACAGCTTTGCAGCACTTTCTTCGGCGGACAGCCCTGCAACGTCAGTCGGATGAATCACCACATCTCGCCGCTGCAGATCGTAGGTGTAGGTCTTGTCGTAGTATTCCAGGACAATGCTCACGCCTTCACTGATTTGTCCCTGACGAATAAAATCTACTGCCTGCTGAGTTCGCAGCCCACCCAACCGTTTGCGGATGCGCTCTGTTGCAGTTACGACTGCTTCGCGATCGGCTGAGCCATACACATTCGCTAGCAATGCCAATCGCTCCGATCGAGGACGAACAACTTCCAATACCTCAGCCTGATCCATCTGCTGAAACAAAGGCTCCGGAATGCAGCAGGTTCCAATTCGCTTGCTTTCTGCCTCGATCCAGATTGGGGAATCGGCCTGAAACTTTGCCCACTGCACGGCAGCCTCGTTTTCAAACTGCTCGTTTGTCGGTTGAGGAGGTAGCCCCAGCGAGCCATAGCTGCTGCCGCGATGACTGGCGATCGCCTCTAGATCAAGCACCTGAGCGCCTTGATTTTTCAGAGCCAGCAAAATGTCGGTTTTTCCAGTTCCAGTCATGCCGCCCAGAATCACGATCGGTTTAGGCTGCTCAAACGTTTTTAACGCCCAATTGCGAAATGCTTTGTAGCCGCCATGCAGGGTCGCAACCTCAAAACCCCCCATTTTGAGCACCCAGGCAACCGATCCACTTCGCATTCCACCCCGCCAGCAGTGAACTCGCACTCGGCGATCAGGGGCAAGCTGTTTGGCAGTCGCAAGAAACTGAGCGGATTTCGGTCCAACCAACTGAAAGCCTAGCTCAACGGCAGCGTCACGTCCCTCATGCTTATAGCAAGTCCCAACCTGCGCCCGTTCCTGGTCGGTAAACAGAGGAAAGCTAATTGCCCCAGGAATATGACCCTGTCTGTACTCGGCTGGACTCCGAACATCCAGCATTACCCCAGGGTGTGCTAAAAAATCGATCGCGTTTAAGCCTTGCATCAAAAGCCAAACCAGAACTCGAAGCGTGCATTTTCCAGTGTAGCGAGTTTGACTCAGCGGTCGAAAATGGGGCAATAAAAAACTCAGTAGCTGCCATATCTGCAAGACTACTGAGCCATCGACAGGATAAGTGAGAAAATGAAATGCCTTGAGGCTTAGCTGCCGTTAGTCGATAAAGCCCATCAGGGTTTCGCTATCGTCGATTTCATTTGAAGCGATCGGACGACCACCAGGCAGAAGGGTTGCAGCCAGCAGATCCGGGTTACTTGCCATGACCGGGCGACCGCCGGGCAGCGTCAGGTCATCACATACCACCATATCGCTAGCGAAAATAGGACGATTGCCTGGAAGAGCATATTCCATCACTTGCAGATGGCTTGCCATGATCGGACGACCGTTCAGAATCGTGCTAAAAACATCCATGTGGCTTGCAGCGATCGGGCGAACCCCTGCAGCAGTGAACTCTTCTACAACCTCGATCGCACCATGTATAATCGGACGATCGCCCAGGTAGCCCGTAAACCCTTGCAGATCTCCCTTAGAGTCCTCGGTTCGCACTGCCAGCTTTGAATCCCCACCATTGGTTTCCGGTTTCTTCGCCAGATCCAGCTTGCCTGCTTTTGACTCAGTCACTTCGCCGTTGCCCGCGCTCTTCTCTGCCATCGTTTCCTCCTGTACCAGTGCTTTATCTGATGGGTTACTTGGTGCGTTACTTGGTGCATTATCTGACGGATTTACCACCGCCGTTGCCTTTGCTCTGCTTCTGCGGCTTCTTCCCCCGGTCGAACCCCCCGCTGAACTTGTGCCCATTGCCTACACTCCAACCTGCGCTAAATCAGTTTGCTGAAGCTCAATCAACTAGCTTCAAGTCAACTAGTTTAAAGGGATGATGCCGATCGTGAATAAAACGATATATAAGTGCAACTTAGGCTACATTATAGGCGGAAACCATCCCTTTTCCATCGGCAGAATTTTGGCAGAACGATAGGGATTGCTAAAGCGTCCGATTACTTTTCGTTTAGACACTCGCTGAAAAGCGGACGGCGATCGTCAGCATATTGCCAGTGCATGATCAGCACCGTGTCAATAGACTTGTCGGGAAATAAGCAAGAATAGAAGGCAGAAATGGGATAAGCAAATGCTGGATATTGAACGGGTGCTGACACAAGACCGCTTGCTGCGCGCTTTAACTGGCTTGAATCG
>JACJNZ010000067.1 GCA_014695325.1 Cyanobacteria bacterium FACHB-502
CAGTTCATTGCTGAAGGTCAATCTTGATTGAAACAGGAGAAACAAAATGATACTGCAAGATAAAGTGGCGTTAATCACAGGCGGCACATCGGGAATTGGCAGAGCAACGGCGACCCTTGTGGTATCTGCGAAGCAGCGCGCGCTCGGTGCTGCTGAAGCAAAAGTCGTGTTCTCCGGTAGACGCGACGCAGAAGGAGAAAAAACCGCCAAACTAATTCGCGAAACAGGCGCTGAATGCTTATACGTTCATTGAAACAAATTCACTAACATCACAAGCATCTGAAAGCAGTCAAGCATTGGAACTCAAGACACTTTAGATAAATAGAACCAGGAGTATTTAATCATGGTCAAACAGCAAACTGTAGACGGACAAGCAAATTTACAAGCAACTACCAATTTGACACCAGCCCAGGAGTCTTTGCAAGCACTTTGGGAAGAGCATCTGCGACACGAGTTTGGCACTCACAACACTGAAGATGCCCTCGCCACGATGGTTGAGGATGCTTACGTCAACCACATCCCGGTAATGATTGGGGCAGTCGGGAAACCAGCACTGCGCGAGTTTTATTCCAAATACCTCATTCCACAGATGCCGCCGGACATGGAGTTGACCCCAATCTCGCGCACGATCGGGACAGATCAACTCGTGGATGAAATGGTGGCTAAGTTCACTCATACTGTTTGGATGGAATGGATATTACCCGGCGTTGCTCCCACCGGAAAACGGGTGGAAGTGCCAGTAGTAGCGATTATTCGGTTTCGTGACGGCAAGTTAGCCCACCAACACATTTACTGGGATCAGGCAAGTGTATTGGTTCAAGTCGGCTTGCTCGATCCGAGTACACTTCCCGTCGTGGGCGTTGACAGTGCGCGTAAGGTGATCGATCCCAACTTACCTTCAAACACACTAATCGAGCGCGACTAAGTGTAGGAGCCAGCAAATATCAATGCCTAAACCCGCCATTTTGCAACCAGGATCGCAACTCGCCTGACCCAGCCACGTTCTATACCCGTGGTGAAAAAGGCTATCTGGATTATCCAGCCCTAGCAAAAGTTTAGAAACTTAGAAAACGAAATAACTCACATGAAAGTTTTGATTGTTCTTGCACACCCAGAGTTGAAAAGCTTTAACGGAGCAATGTTTCAGACAGCAATTGACACGTTCAAAGACTCTGGGCATGATGTTCAATATTCAGATCTCCATACTATGAGATTTGACCCTGTATCCGATCGCCGCAACTTTATGTCTGTCAAAGATCCTGACTACTTTAAGCAGCAACTTGAAGAGATGTATGCAACTGAAGTTGGAGGATTCATTCCAGAAATTGAAGCTGAGATCCAAAAACTGGAATGGTGCGATCTGATGATTTGGCAATTCCCTTTGTGGTGGTTCAGTGTCCCTGCAATTTTGAAGGGGTGGGTCGATCGCGTCTTTGTTATGGGGCGTGTTTACGGTAATGGACATATTTATGAAACGGGCAGATTTCGAGGTAAGCAAGCAATGCTCTCGTTGACCACAGGTAGCACAGAAGAGGACTATCTTGCAGGCGGTTTTAACGGTGATATCCATGCTATTCTGCGCCCAATTCAGCGAGGGATGCTGCAATTCGCTGGTTTTGACGTTCTTGCTCCGCAGATTGTTTATGCCCCCGTTCGCCAAACAGATGCAGTTCGTCAACGTATCTTGAATGCTTTTTCGCAACGATTGCGAACCATTGAACGTGAGTTGCCGATCGCCGTAGGTCAGTATTGATCGGCATGGAACTGGCGGGACTGAATTTATGGGGCACGCAGCCAGGATCGTACTCATCCTGATTGTAGGAGGTGCTTCTTATTGCTGGCTCCTACACGTATTGCTCATTGAGTTTTTGACAAAGTAACATAACCATTCACAACAAGAGGTAACTATCATGATGCTGAAAGACAAGGTTGCTTTAGTGACCGGAGGAACATCGGGAATCGGCAGAGCAACCGCGATCGCTTATGCCCAGCAACAAGCAAAGGTGGTAGTGGTTGGTCGTCGAATGGATGAAGGTGAAGAAACGGTTCGATTGATTCAGGAAGCTGGCGGAGAGGCGATTTTTGTGCAAGCAGATGTCACAAAAGAAGCCGATGTTGAAGCAATGGTTGATAAAGCGGTGAGTGTTTTTGGTCGGTTAGATATTGCCTTTAATAATGCAGGAACTGTCGGCGAAAACCCCTCACTGATTGAGCAAACAGAAGCTGAATACGAGCGCACGATGAATGTCAATGTCAAAGGCGTTTGGTTATCGATGAAGCATGAAATCGCTCAGATGTTGAAACAGGGAAGTGGTTCAATCGTCAATATGGCATCTGCGAATGGAGTCGTTGCATTTCCTACCCAGCCCCTCTACACCGCGAGTAAACATGCAGTAGTCGGTTTAACAAAAGCTGCTGCGCTCCAATATGCCAAAGCAGGTATTCGCATCAATGTCGTTGCACCAGCAGTAATCGAAACAGATATGTTTGAAGCAGTTACAGGTGGGCAGGATGAGGTCAAAGCTTACATAACAGGACTCCACCCGATCGGACGGGTTGGAACACCGCTTGAAGTTGCAAATGCAGTTCTGTTTTTATCATCTGACCTGGCGTCGTTCATAACAGGTGAAACGTTGATGGTAGATGGTGGGTATGTAGCGCAATAGTCGATCGACAGTGCGAAATGTTGCGACCAAGTGGCGATCGACCTGCATCATCCACTCGATCACTCTCCGTGCCGTTGGTTTCTCAGGGGCGTACCGATAGTACGCAGTGTTTGATTGAGCAGTAATACATCTAAATGAGTCCATCATGACGACAACACTTGCAGGCAAAGTTGCACTGGTAACGGGTGGTTCTCGCGGTTTAGGAGCGGCGATCGTAGGGTATGCGAAAGGTGTCCAGCGCGATCTTGGTCCGCGCAACATCACTGTGTGCAGCCAGGTATCATGCCGACGGACATGGCAACAGCCGCAGCCGACAAATTGCCGGAAGCAGCGGAAGCGATGGATCTTCACGCCATCCGCCGGATCGCAACCTTGGGGGAGGTAGTGGCGACCGTTTGCTTCCTCGCAGGTTCAGACACTGGCTACATCAGCGGCAATGTAGTGGATGTGGCCGGCGGATTCTAAATCTGAGCGTCGCAGTTCAGTCCGAAGCAGATCAAAACTTTTACCCGCGCAATCAAAGGAAAAGAGATGAAAATACGCTACGGGTTTCGACAGGTTGGTGATGTCGAAGTGTTCTACCGCGAAGCGGGGGCAAGCGATGCGCCAGTAATACTGCTGTTGCACGGCTTTCCGACCGCTAGCCACATGTTCCGCGACCTGATCCCTCTGCTCGCCGATCGCTTTCGGCTCGTCGCGCCGGATCTGCCTGGTTTTGGGCAGACCAAGGTACCGCCACGCGGAACGTTCGACTACACGTTCGACCGCCTTGCCGACGTAATCGAGGGCTTCACCGCTGCTTTGTCGCTCGATCAATACGTACTCTACATCTTCGACTACGGTGCGCCAGTGGGTCTGCGTCTGGCGATGCGCCATCCTGAACGGGTATCTGCGATCGTCTCGCAGAACGGCAACGCCTACATCGAGGGTTTTAGTGATGAATGGGGGCCGTGGGAAACCTATTGGCGTGAACCGAGCGCAGCAAACCGGGAAGCCTGCCGACCCTCGCTCGCACCAGACACAATCCGGAACTGGCAGTATGGTACCGGAGCCGATCCAAACCTTTTGTCGCCCGACGGCTACGAACTCGACATCGCCTACATGGGGCGGCCAGACGCGGAGGAGATCCAGCTCGATCTGATCCTCGACTACCGCAGCAACGTCGCGCTCTATCCAGCCTTCCAGTCCTACTTTCGCGAGCACCGTCCACCGCTTCTCGCCGTCTGGGGTCGTCATGATCCGGCGTTTCTGCCCGCTGGTGCCGCCGCTTATCAGCGAGATCTCCCGGATGCAAAGATTCACCTGCTCGACGCCGGACATTTCGCGCTGGAGACACATGCGGAAGAGGTGGCAGCTTTGATCCGCACGTTCCTCGACAGAGCGATCGGTTCCACGCTGCGTCTTGAAGCTGATTGCACAAGAACCTGACAAAACACCCTAAGAATTTGAAAGCAACCGAGCCTTGGAACTCATTACATTTAATTTAAGTTAGGCAAGAATCTGAAGCAGCATTCATAGGAGATTTCATTGCCTTACGTTGCCATCAGTCAAAAAAGTTCTGCAACCATCGAACTCTAAAAGGAAACCTATAGCTACGTCTGAAAATCAAAAAATCGGTTTAAAGGGACTGCTTCGTCCAGAAGATAGCATCCTGGTACTGATTGACCACTAGCCCTATCAGTTCACCAACTTGAACAGCCATGAACCTACGATGATCATTAACAATGTTATTGGTCTTGCCAATCGGCAAAAGTGTTCAACGTACTAACATTTCTTACCATCTTATGAAACAGAACTAAGACTGCATCTTCGTCCACAACGTCAACTAAGAATGGATCGTACAAAAATGAGTATTCAGCAATTAATCACACCTGAAAAGCACAACTTAGGTGGGTTTAGTGTACAGCGTATCTTACCGAGTGAAACCCTAAAAATGGTTGGGCCTTTCATCTTCTTTGATCACTTAGGCCCAGCTATTTTCCCGGCTGGAAAGGGCGTCGATGTTAGACCCCATCCACACATAAATTTGGCGACGGTTACCTATTTATTTGAAGGAAGCCTTCTGCATAGAGATAGTCTAGGTACAGTACAAGAGATTTTTCCGGGCGAGGTGAACTGGATGACAGCGGGCAAAGGTATTGTTCATTCTGAGCGATCGCCCGAGAGCTTTAGAGAGAAAGAATCTACTCTTCACGGCATTCAGACTTGGATTGCCCTCCCCGAAATCGCTGAAGAAGTTGAACCCAGCTTTTCACATTATCCGGCGACTGATTTACCGAGGTGGATTCAAACAGGAACCAGCGCGACCTTGATCGCCGGTAGCTACCAGTCTCACCAATCACCAGTTAAAACCTACTCTGCTACTCTTTACCTAGCGCTCGTTTTCACGGAGGGTAGTGAATTTCAGCTAGCGCCAATAGAAGGTTTAGAAAGGGCAGTTTATAGCGTCACATCCGGCCTATTCGTAAATGGAAAGCCTTTAGAGCCATATCGTCTAGCCGTTTTAGCGCCGGATGAATCAGTAAATATCAGTGCGGGGGCTGAGGCAAAAGCAATGATTATCGGCGGGGCACCAGTGGGCGATCGCACAAAGTACTGGAACTTTGTGTCAAGCCGCTCAGCACGTATCGAGCAGGCAAAACGAGATTGGCAAGACCGCCGCTTCCCGGCGGTTCCCGGTGAAACTGAATTCATTCCGCTCCCTGATAATTCAGATCGCGATAGTAGCGCGCCCCCTCTGAGTTGATGATGGTTAGGCGTTCTTTGCTGAGCGAGAGAACAGCAGCTTAACTCGTACAGCAAGGCTTTCTACTATTTCGGATTAAGTCTATTTCATTCGCAAAACGCTTGGGAAATGATATGGAAGTCGGAATTGACAGTTTTGCCTCGGTTGGAACGAGTGAGAATGGTGAAACGGCGGATGCCACGCAGTCTGTCGCCGAACTGCTGGAGAGAATAGAGCAGGCGGACCGTTCCGGCTTGGATATCTTCGGTATCGGCGAGCATCATCGACATGAATTCTTAGATTCGGCAAACGCGGTTATTCTCGCCGCTGCCGCCGCACGCACCGAGCGTATCCGTCTAACCAGCGCGGTTACGGTGCTGAGCGCGGCTGACCCGGTGCGCGTGTTTCAACAATTCGCCACGCTCGATTTGATTTCAAAAGGTCGCGCCGAAATGGTTGTCGGGCGCGGCTCGTTCACCGAAGCCTTTCCGCTATTCGGATTTAGTCTCGGCGACTACGACGAGATTTTTGCTGAAAAGCTCGAGCTCTTGCTCAAAATTCGGGACAATGAAACGGTCGATTGGTCGGGTAAATTTCGCCCCGCGCTGAAAAGCCAAGCAATTTATCCGCGTCCGCTGCAAAAGCCATTTCCCATCTGGATCGGGGTCGGCGGTACGCCGCAATCCTTCCTCCGCGCCGGAATGCTTGGACTACCGCTCGTGGTCGCCATTATCGGCGGCGAAACGCACCGCTTTCGCTCGCTCGTAGATTTATACCGCGATGCCGGAGCGCGCGCTGGGTACGCGCCCGAAGCATTGAAAGTTTCATTGCATTCAATCGGTTATGTCGCTGATACGACCGAGCAAGCCGTTGAAGAATTCTTTCCGGGCTACGCCGAAACCTTCACTAGAATCGGCAGAGAGAGAGGCTGGCCGCCCGTTACGCGCGCCGATTTTGACGCGCAGCGCGGCGCAACCGGCGCGTTACTGGTCGGCAGTCCCGAAGAAGTGGCAGAGAAAATCCGCCGTCACAGCGAATCGCTCGGCGGCATTTCGAGAGTAACTTTTCAAATGGACAACGCGCAAATGAACCACGCCCAACTGATGCGCTCCATTGAATTGATTGGAATGCAAATGTCACCACTCTTGAACGATTAAAATATGCAGGCATAGTTCAACTTAAGTTCCGTTAGGGTAACAAGACAGAGAGACGAACTGGAACACCGCTTGAAGTTGCAAATGCAGTCCTGTTTTTATCATCTGACCTGGCATCGTTCGCAACAGGTGAAACATTGATGGTAGATGGCGGGTATGTAGCGCAGTAGTCGATCAGCAGTGCGAAATGTTTGACACAGCACTTTAAGCGATTCACTAGAGTAACACTGAAATCGGTTCGCTAACTCCATCGGAAACTCCATAGGAATCTGCAAGAAGTTGAGTGTTTGAACTGACTACACTCAAGTGAACTAAGACAAAGAGAACTTAGGAGTTGATGATGATGTCCAAAGTGTCTTCTACCTCCCCACCACAAAACTAAAGAAAGGAATCGTTACCATGAGTACCCAACCGACCGAAGTGATCAAAGAGTTTCTGGCGAATACGGCAACCGAAAAGGTCGAGGCGGCTGCCCGACGGCTCGTCGCGGAGGACGCAACATACATTTCCCTGAATTTCGACAACCCTGAACTGAAGCAAATCTTGCCTTGGACGGGAACCTCCAAAAGTCCCCAAGCGTTCATCGATACGTTCTCCCGGGTTGCGAAATGGTGGACGCATGAGGACTTCGCCGTTACCGCCCTCTTCGGTGAAGGCGAGAACGTTGCTGTGTTCGGCAGGTTCACGTACCGCTCGGTCTCGCTGAGCAAGGCAGTGACCTCACCGTTCTCGATCCACGCAAAGGTGCGCAACGGGAAGATCGTGTACTTTCAGTTCATGGAGGATACTTTCGCGACCGCTCGCACTTTCAGCCAGAAGGGAACTTGGACTCATCAAAATTGCTCCGAACCGGCCGGAGTTCGAGGTGTAATAGCAGCCTACGACGCCTAACCATGCGTTGCACCGGAACGCTACAATTTGGTCGGTTGAGTTTTCAAGGTTATCTGCGTCCGGTGAGCTTGGTCGTTAGGCAGCGAGGGTGAAGAATGAAAAGAGAGTTAGCGATAAATTTTTTGTTCTCGTTTGTGGGCAGCGCAATGGTCTGGGCCTTGTCACCATTTTTATCCGGGCAGGTCGAACCGTGGGATGCGAAAGGTTTTTATTATTCCGCAGCACTTCTTATTGTTGGCCTTATCGTTGGCCTTACTCGGCCTAAACATGTTTGGTCGCACTATGCCGGTATTATTCTTGGTCAACTGACGTATATGCTTTGTTTTCTGCCCGGCGGTCCGTTAATTCCTGTTGGAGCCGCTAAAATAGCGGCTTACTCCACAATCGCTTTAGCAGGAGCAGCAAGTGGGGCCTGGTTTCGTCGCGTCAGCCGGAGTGCGCGGTGATTTTGCTGCCTAACAAGGCGCTGCAGTGAACCCGGCTCTCGCGCTCCGGTTGCAATCCACGCTGTCACCGCGGGCCAGGTCGCTGAGCTTGGGTCGTTTATAGACCGTATGAATCTCGATGCTGGTGTGCGTACCGCGCTGGCTACCGAAGCAGAATTAAAGCCATCTTAGAGGCGGCAAACGCGGCGATCGCGCTCAGGCAACAATGAAGGATTCTTGTCGTTCTGAAGCGATGATACGCAATAGATGCTTGCCCCATCTTGAAGTCTCCTTAACACAGCATTGTTAAGACGGTGCTCGATCGCTACATAACAATTGTGATGCAACAGACAAAAACACATCATCAATTTACAACGGAGAAACCTCTCATGCCTTACATTACCGTTGGTCAAGAAAACTCTGCAACCATCGATCTCTACTACGAAGATCTTGGGACAGGACAACCGATTGTACTGATTCATGGATTTCCATTGAACGGACATTCCTGGGAGAAGCAGGTTTTAGTTTTACTGAATGCAGGATATCGAGTAATTACCTACGATCGCCGAGGATTTGGCAACTCCAGTCAGCCCTCATCTGGCTATGACTACGATACCTTCGCCGCCGATTTGAATACACTCATGACCAAGCTTGACTTGCAAAATACCGTACTGGTCGGTTTCTCAATGGGAACAGGTGAAGTCACACGTTATCTTGGCAAATACGGCTCAGAGCGGGTGCAGAAAGCTGTGCTGATGGCTCCCGTTCCACCGTTTCTGTTAAAGACAGACGACAATCCAGAGGGTGTTGATCAAAGTGTCTTCGATGGCATTATGAAAGCGATTGTTGAAGACCGTCCAGCCTACTTTTCTACATTCTTCCAGGGCTTCTTCAATGTGGACGTGTTGCTGGGCGATCGCATCAGCAATGAAGCGATTCAAGCCAGTTGGAATGTAGCAGCAGGGGCTTCTGCTAAAGGGACTTTGGACTGTGTACCCTCCTGGCTGACTGATTTCCGCGATGATCTGCTCCGCATTAATGTACCGACTCTGATTATTCATGGAGATAGCGATCGCATTCTGCCGCTTGAGTCCACCGCAGCAAGACTCCCGAAGCTGATCAAAAACAGTCAACTGGTTGTCATTCCCGGCGGGCCGCACGCCATCAACTGGACTCACGCCGATCAGATCAATCCCTTGTTGCTGGACTTTCTTCAGCAGGGATAATCAGTGATCTGCTGCATTTCTGGCTTGTGAAAAAACTTTGTGATTCATCCTGTTGAGTCAGGCTCAAACAATACACATATTTGTCTAGTAGTCTGCCAAGGGAACTTTGCCTGGTGGGGTTATTTCTGGTAAGGTGACTCAAATCCAGGAAGATCATTATGAGTCAGAAGCGTTACATCGTCGATTTAACGGATGC
>JACJNZ010000068.1 GCA_014695325.1 Cyanobacteria bacterium FACHB-502
CTATGTGATCAGAAGCATACCTGAAGTAGAGAAGCCAACAGATTTTCAGATTTATAAGCAGGCCTATGAAGTGGTTAAAAGACAGTTTCTGAGAAACAGAATTTTAGCCGAGAGGTCAAACTCCTAAAGCTGTGCGAGCAAGGGACTTTTGTCACAGCCGCTTCTACAGAAACAATGGTCTTCGCGATCGAAGCGTTCTTAAGTAACATCACGATCTTACTTAAGTAATTTTTATCAGCGAGATAGGGATAGGTAATGCTGTAGATCTGTTGATAGCTTCTTTACCCTACCCTGCTCTACCGAGTTAGTTTTAGTGATCACTCGCTAAAACAAATCTGACGAGAGAGGCAAACAAACGGACTTGTACTTAAGGTGAGAATAGCGTGATTGGATGAAGTAATGTGAACCCTGATTGGTTGAGTCAGCAAATGAAGGCGTTAAGTGAGCGAGTGGGTGCCCTCCTGCATTACGCCCATGCCGACTCGTCACAACATCCAGAACTGTTGCCGCAAGCTCTGGCAGAACTGGGTAATTCCCTGGAAGAACTGCGGATATCTCAAGAGGCATTGCACCAGCAGAATCAGGAATTGCTTGAGGCTCAGGTGGCGCTAGAAGTTGAACGACAGCGTTACCAGGAGTTATTTGAATTTGCTCCGGATGGCTACTTAATCACCGACACAGACGGCAAAATTCAGAGAGCTAATCACACCATGAGTCAGTTGCTCAGGGTGTCGCAACCGTTCTTGATTGGGAAACTTCTAACTTCATACGTGGCTGAACCTGAGCGTCGAGCGTTTGATGACGAACTCAATCGATTGCCTCAGGTTGGACGGCTTCAAGAATGGGTAACTCAGCTACAGCCTTATGGTGCATCTGCTTTCGATGCTGCCTTAACCGTCACTACGGTATCTGATTCAACGGGTACGATTGTCAGCCTACGTTGGTTAGTGCGAGATATTACTGAACGAAAGCAACTGGAAGCAACGCGGCTGCGGGCAACCTTGGCTGAAATGACTAACCAAGCCCTAGAAGCAGAAATTGCCCAACGGAAGCAATTAGAGCAGGAACTACGACAGCAGACAGAATCCCTGCATCAAGCCAACACGCTCAAAGATGAATTTTTGGCGATCGTCTCACACGAACTCCGTTCTCCCTTAAATGTGATATTGGGCTGGGCGCAAATGCTGCGTAGTCGGCAGTTAGATGAGACCATGATGGCTCGTGCCGTAGAAACCATTGAGCGGAATGCTAAAGCCCAGGTAAAACTGATTGAAGATTTGCTAGATATTTCTCGCATCATTCGAGGCAGTCTGCATCTCAATATTCGCCCGGTCAATTTGGTTTCTGTGATTCAGGAAGCGATCGATGCGGTGCAGCTTGCCGTCACTGCGAAAAACATCGAGATTCGGTCAGTGCTTGATGAATCTACGAGTTTAGTGTCAGGAGATAGCGATCGCCTCCAGCAGGTAATTTGGAATTTGCTCTCGAATGCGATCAAGTTCACGCCGAGACAAGGGCAGATCGAAGTCCGGCTAGAGCAGGTTTCCTCTAACGCCGTCATTACAGTAAGTGACACAGGGCAAGGGATCGATCCAGCCTTTCTGCCTTATGTCTTTGACCGCTTTCGTCAGGCAGAACGAGCGACCACACGTCATCACGGTGGATTAGGGTTAGGACTGGCGATCGTGCGGCAATTGGTAGAGATGCATGGGGGAACAGTTGCCGCAAACAGTTCTGGTGAAGGGCAAGGAGCCACCTTTACGGTGCAGATTCCTCTAATGGCAGTTTGCATGGAGCCCAGTGAAGCCCAGACATCTATCCCTGAGAAGGCCAATGCATTCGCCTTGCATCACAGCTTGAGCAATGTGGATGTGCTGGTGGTTGATGATGAAGCCGATACCCGCAATCTGTTGACCGTTGTGCTAGAACGCGCCGGAGCCACGGTTAGATCAGCAGATTCGGTCAATGAAGCCTTGCATATGATTGAACGGTCGCAGCCTGATATCTTGATCAGCGATGTGGGGATGCCAGAGCAGGATGGATACGCACTGATCCGTCAGGTGCGGGAGAATGAGTCAGAGCGAGTCGGCACGATTCCTGCGATCGCCCTCACTGCTTACGCTAGAGAAGAAGACCGCAGGCAATTATTAAAGGCAGGCTTTCAGCTTCACCTCTCTAAGCCCGTTGAATCGACGGCATTAGTTGCGGCAGTGGTAAGCCAGGTTGGACGCAGTGCCTAGATTCAGCAGAAAAATTAGGTTCCAGAATCGTCTTATTGGGTTGATAACTAATGGGCGTTGCTGAAACGGAGTATGATATGCCCCCCTAGCCCCTCAAATTTTAGGGGAACCAGAATTCAAAGGGGGGAACCCGAATTCAAAGTCCCTCCTCGCTCTTTAAGAGCGGCAACCAATAAATTGGGGGATTTAGGGGGCGATACAGAAGCTAAATTTGCACCCTTCATATCCTGATTCCGCAATGCCAACTGTTTGCTGTCTATCAAAGTTGAGCTGTGATAAAAGGATAGCGGTTCAGTTCTGGCTCTAACCCCTTAGCATAAATTCTTTGCTTCAAGCTGACAGGTGTGAAAAGTTGTCTTTGATGAACTACCAACTCTGTCTGACCCAGAAAGAGAAAGCCAGTGTTGTTAAGAACAGAATGAAAGCGAGTCAGGATGGAATTTTGAGCTTCCGGCGTAAAATATATCAATACATTACGGCAGATCAGTAAATCAATTGCAGGTAGGGGAGCATCCTTCATCAGGTCATGCTGCTTAACTGTAACGATGCGGCGAAGCTTGGGGGAAAAGGCTAAACCTTTTGTGGTTTGCCTAAAGTATTTTTTAAGCAGGTCGGGAGGAATATCGAGAATTTCTAAGTCATTGTAGGTAGCGTTCTGGGCTTGGTGAAGCGTATCTCTATCGGCATCAGTGGCATAACACTGAAGTCGCTGCTGGCAGAATTCAACCCCTAAAACTTCTGCTAATAAGATTAAAAGGCTATAAATTTCTGCTCCAGTCGCACAGCCCGCGCTCCAAATTCGAATCGGTTCCTCTGACGGCTTACAGTCAATTATTTTAGGAATTACTTCAGTAGCTAGATAAATCCAGGCGTTGTAATCGCGGAAAAAGCCAGTAAAGTTAATCAGAACATCACTCAGCAAAGCAAGGTGTTCTTCTGAATCACATTGCAAATACTGTAGGTAGTTCTCGTAGGTATCAATGTTAATCCGTTGCATTCGGTGCCGAAATCGGCGCATCAACGTCGAGCGTTTATAGTGCGTTAAGTCACATTCTCGGCTGTACTTGAGGTAGTCTAACAGGGTTTCAAATTCCAGACTGGCTTCATCTAGAGTTTGAACTCGATTCCCCCCCAAGGGCTTCGTATCGTACAAAAGGCTATTCTCGAAGTGACTTTGAGCAAACATGTTTCACTCCTTTGTTAAATTCATCTCTTTACTAAGGGGGCATTGAGCGACCCTATATGAGTTGGCTTTCTCTACATCTGGCTGAATCAGGGAAAAATTTGTCCTCCAACCCCAATTCCGGAGATCGCAAAGATATAGCACCTCAAGGAGTTACCGGGTTATCTTTCGTATGCAAAACCTACTGCATGAACTCTGGGTACGAATAATATATTAACCTTAAGCTGAGATTGCCGCTTGCGTACGAATTAGAAAGGTTTATGTAAAAAATTTCAAGCTGCTCTGAGCGTACTGAATATGAACCGGATATGACCAAGAGCTTGATTGAACAGACATTTTTAATCCTGTTACTAAAGAATTGCTGTTGGAGCAATGATTATATGAACAGTTTTTGTTCCACCATCACATCAGAAGCTGTAAACGCATGATTCGTATGTAAAACTCATGATAGAGTCGATTCGTACAAAGTTATATTATCTTTATACAGAGATGGTCATTTGCGTACGAATTAAGCATGTCCTCATTTGAGAAACTTCAATCTGATCTGGATGCACTTAATGCCCAACGAGCACAAATCGTCGGGGAAGGCTGGTTTTTGCAACATTGCTGGTTGGTGCAGGTTAAGCCAGGAGGCACTGCCCATACTGACTCTAAGTATTGGCAGGTGAGAAGCCGTCAACCGCTCTTTAATGGCAAGACCCTAAAGCACCTAAAAGCGGAGGAAGTGGAGGATTACAGAGCCGCGATCGCCCGAGGTCGGCAGCTCAAGCAGGTCGATCGCCAGATTGAAAAACTTCAACAGCGGCTCAGGCAACAGACTTCTATAACAGACACCTCAAGAGACACTTCAAGTCGCTCATTCCCATCACCCCCACAGGAAACGCCTCTCCAGGGGCCAATGTTCGCGGGTGGTTCTCAGCGATCGTCGGAAGAATCGGTGGAACAGCCTCCAGAGCCAGGAAAATCCGCTGATCTGACTGAGCAGGAGCGTCTCGTCAAAGAAGTGCTTGCGAATAGCCAGGCACTGAGAGCTTCACTACGGCGGTCAGTTGCGCTTTGCAAATGGTTAGGGGCAAGAAATATTGACCTGAGAAAAGGACATCCCCGTGCTCAGTAGAAGCGAAGCATCCTTTGCTCCGGCATACTTTGCTTGGCGTTGCTGAATCGAAGTATGAAGACACAACTTGAGACCCTGCATCGCCCCCTAAATCCTCCAATTTATTGGTTGCCGCTCTTAAAGAGCGAGGAGGGACTTTGAGGATCAGTTCCCTCCAATTTTGGGGGGCTAATCATACTCCAATTCAGCAACGCCCTTTGCTTTGCATATGTTTTGCTTTGCAGATTTAATGCGATCGCCCCCGACAATCCTAAATTTCTTCAATGAGCTTTAATTCTTCAGCTAAATTGTCTTGGCTTAATACTTCGTTGCTCATCACCGCTTGCCGCACTAGTTTTGCTCGCCGCTGAGCGTCCTCAGCTTTTTGCAACAGCAGGTCTGCCGCCTCAGGCTCATTCATCTCGCGCAGATGCTTGGCAGTATGCTTCATTAACATCTCACTCTCTTCGATCGTGCGGATGCCACCCCAGAGCATTTCTTCGATGGATTGTGTTACCTCAGCTAAAAGGGAATTGAGCGAATAGGCGTGCCCAGTGTGGCAGCGAAAGCGCAGCAGGTTTCCTTCTTTCAACTGCAACAGTACGCCGTGGCACTCAGGACAAGTAAAGGGAGACAAATCGCCTAGCTTCATGATGCCCATCTCCAACCCATTGTCTTCCCGCGCAACGCCCACTTCAATATCCATTTTTTCAGACACCGGATTTTTCTCCTGCTCAGGAATCTCTTTGTGAACTAAATCTCCTAACAAAGCTCCCATTTTGCTGAGCGGTAAACAATAATCCACTTCTACCGCTTGCAATGCCGCCCTGGGCATTGAGGGGTGCATCGCATCAAGCGGGTCTTGAACGATGGCAATGCCGCCCCGCTCTTTAATGGCATATAGCCCAGCCGCGCCATCATCCAGGCTGCCCGTTAACACGATGCCAATGGCTCGTGTGCTATACGACCAGGCAGCAGAGCGAAACAAAACATCCACTGCCGGACGGAAGCGGTTTTCTTTGGGTCCCCGGGAGAGCCGAACCGTGCCTGGCTCAACCAACAAATGATGATCGGGAGGAGCCACATAGATATGACCCGATCGAATTGGCTCCTGGTCAACCGCCTGCGTTACGGATAGGGGAGTGATCCGCCCCAAAATTTGGGATAATAAGCTTGGGTAATCTGGAGAGATGTGCCAAACGATGAAGATTGCCGCAGGAAAGTCAGGGGGCAGTTGAGAAATCAGCGTTTCAAAGGCTCTGAGTCCTCCGGCTGATGCACCGATGACGATGATGTCTGGCTTTGGCACACAATACTCCTTATCGTCGTGAGTCTCAAATGACTCCTAAACGCAAAAGCTATCATACTCACCCAGCAAACAACACTGCCTTAGGGCTAGTCTGAGTCAGAGTGTGATGTAGGCGGTGACAAAGCCCGCGCTGAGCGCGATCGCCTCTTAGCCCCCCAGCAGATTTGCTTCATCATGAAAGATAGTTATAGGAGATACTTATAGGTAAGGGGTCGCCCTTAAGTTCGCAAAATAGTAGCTACGAGACATGGCACCCAGACGCCCTTCTAAAAAGCCTCAATCCGATTCTTCTGATCACCCCTCAGATCAGTCGCAGCAGAGCAGTGACAATCAAACAGACAGCCATGATGGATTATTTCCGGTTGTCGGAGTTGGAGCTTCGGCTGGAGGCTTGGAAGCTTTTACCCAATTGCTGCATCATTTGTCAACCGATACGGGAATGGCATTTGTTCTGATTCAGCACATGCCTGCCAATCTGGAAAGCACGTTGAGTACGATTCTTTCTAGAACGACTCAAATGCGGGTGCAGGAAGCGCAGGACGGCATGATGGTAGCCCCTAATCAGGTCTATGTGATTCCGTCGAATTTTTCGATGACGATCGCTCAAGGGGTCTTAAGACTAAAGCCTCGCTCAGAGGCAAGCGGCGTATTTATGTCGGTCGATATGTTTTTGCTCTCCCTGGCAGAGGAGCTGGGCAACAAAGCGATCGGCATTATTCTATCGGGGGGCAATTCGGATGGAACGCGGGGCATTCAAGCCATCAAAGGGGTTGGGGGTGTCACCTTTGCTCAATGTGAAAATACAGCACAAGTTGATAGTATGCCCAACACGGCGATCGCTACAGGCCAGGTAGACTTTGTTTTACCGCCTGACCAAATCGCCGCGAAACTGGCAGAAATCAGTCAGCACCCTTACATTGCCAGCCCCTCCCCTGTTGAATTGGATGGCAGCTCACCTGAAGACGAGAATTCTCTCACGGTGATCTTCAGTTTGCTGCGGAGGGCGACTGGCGTTGACTTTACCCACTATAAGCAAACGACATTAAGTCGCCGAATTCAGCGCCGGATGCTGTTGTACAAGTTGGAGCACCTAGACGATTACGCTCGTTATCTTGAGGGCAACCCGGCAGAAGTGATCGCGCTCTATCAAGATTGCTTGATTCATGTCACCAGTTTCTTTCGCGACCCTGAGAGCTTTGATGTCTTAAAAAGTCTCGTTTTTCCTGCCATCCTCAAAGACCGATCGCCCGGTAATCCCATTCGGATCTGGGTGGCAGGCTGCTCTACAGGGGAAGAAGCGTACTCGATCGCCATCTCCCTGCTCGAATTTCTCGCGGATCAGCATCCCCGTGTGCCGATCCAAATTTATGCCACTGACATCAGTGAGGCAGCGATCGAACAAGCCCGCAGCGGCATTTACACCGCTAGCCAGGTTGCCAATGTTTCTGCCCAACGGCTCTATCGGTTTTTTGCCCAGGTTGAGGGGAACTACCAGATTAGTAAAGCGGTGCGCGAGGTGTGCGTCTTTGCCAAACAAAACCTGATTAGTGATCCGCCCTTTTCGCGGCTCGACTTAATTAGCTGTCGCAATGTGTTGATTTATCTAGACAATACTTTGCAGAAAAAGCTCTTGCCCATTCTCCATTACGGGTTGAAGCCTACGGGCTTTCTCATGATTGGCACGTCAGAAACCGTTGGTGACTTTACAAACCTGTTCGCGCTGTGTGATAAAAAGAACAAAATTTACGCCAAAAAACTAACAACGGCTCGACCCAACCTTGATCTGACTGCCAGCTCTTATTCTCCAATGATCATTGAGCCTCAGCCGCTTGAACCCGATCATCTCCCCAGCGACTTAGAGCTGCAAAGAGAAGCCGATCGCATTGTATTGAACGAATATGCCCCCGCTGGAGTGGTCGTTGATGCCAACCTGGAGATCCTGCAATTTCGCGGCAAGACCAGCTCCTATCTGGAACCGATTCCCGGTCGCGCCAGCTTAAATCTGCTCAGAATGGCAAAAGGAGAATTGCGGCGAGAATTAGAGTCTGCTATCTATCAGGCCAAACAACAGAAGTTGCCCATCAAACGAGACGGCTTACAGGTGAGAGAAGCGGATCGAATTCGATCAATCACCGTCAATGTCATACCTTTGCAGGTGGGGAAGAACCAGGAGTGTTTTTTGGTGCTGTTTGAAAGTGCTTCAACGCTGGAGTTAACCATTGCATCCGACGATGGCAGCACTTCCACGAAGCACAAGACCCGCGATGTTCAGGAGATCGATCGGCTCAAGCAAGAACTGACCGTAACCCGAGAACATCTGCAATCAATCATTGAGGAGCAGCAAGCCACTAATCAAGACTTGCGGGCTGCCAACGAAGAAATTTTGTCGAGCAATGAAGAGCTGCAAAGTACGAATGAGGAACTTGAAACGGCAAAAGAAGAAATTCAGGCGGCGAATGAAGAACTGAACACCATCAATGATGAGCTGCGTCGTCGCACGCAAGAAGCTACTCAAGTCGGCAACGATTTGCAGAATTTGCTCAACAGCATTCATGTTCCCATCCTGATGCTGGGAGCGGATCTGCAAATTCGGCAATTCACTTCAGCGATGGAAGGGATCTTTAACCTGATCTCGACCGACATTGGGCGACCCCTGAGTGACATAACCCATAAACTGAACGTGCCCAACCTGGAGCAACAAATTTTAGAGGTGATTCGCACGCTCAACTTAAAGACTCAGGAGATTCAAGATCGAGACGGACGCTGGTATCATCTGCAAATTCGCCCCTATCGCACCGTTGACAACAAGATCGATGGGGCAGTGCTGATTTTGATTGATATTAACGACCTCAAACGCAGTAATGCTCAGTTGGTGGAAGCGAGAAACTATGCGGATGCGATCGTGGAAACCGTCTGGGAACCGCTGATCGTGTTAAATGGTGATTTGCAGGTGCTCACCGCCAATCATTCGTTCTATGAAACGTTTCAGGTTTCAATCGTGCAAACCGAGCAACATTCGATTTTTGAACTGGGTAACGGACAATGGAACATCCCCCAACTGCGATCGCAGCTTGAAGAGATTATTACCAGCAATACCCCGTTTCAAGATTTTCGAGTTGAGCATTCTTTTGACCAAATTGGACATAAAATCATGCGGCTCAAGGCTCGCAAAATGTCGATGAGTAACAACACCCAGATGATTTTGCTGGCGATCGAGGACATCACGGAGCAAAACCGATGCTAAGAGGAAAAGCTCTTGAAGGAATGTTGGATAGATCATTAGCAGATAGCACTATCAGAAGGCGCGATCGATGAGTCATGAGCAGACTGAGCAGCATTTTCAAATCATTCGTCGTTGGCTGATGGCACTGCAACAGCAAAATCTACCCGGTTGGGACAAAATCGATGCCGTACTCGAAGATCTGCAAGTGACCTGTGAGCAGATGCAAACCCGTTTGGAGTTTGCCGAAGCTGCTGAGGAAGAGCGACTCCAGCAGAATCAGCGGCTCGCCGCAGCCTATGACCATTACCGCGATTTATTTCAGTCTGCTCCGATCGCCTACCTCGTCACGGATGCCGATGGGGTAATTTTGGAAGCCAATGGGGCGAGCGCCCAACTCCTCAATGTGCCCCAAGCCTATCTAGTGGGGAAACCGATGGCTCGGTATGTGGCAGAGGGCGATCGTTCAGCCTTTCGGACTCATTTGAATCAGCTTTCTTATCAGAGGGATAGCCAAATTTGGCAAATGACCGTGTGTCCGCGAGGTAGACAACCCTTTGCTACTGAATGGCATATTGCGACCCTTGCGGTATCTGCGAAGCCGGATGTCCCTCATCCTAACGGGCAAATCGAGATACGGATTGCAGTGTACGACTTGAGCCACTCCCAGCCAGAGAATTCTCAATTAGAGCTTGAAGCGTTGATGCAACCTTCAAACCTCAAGCCTCAAACCTCACCTCCTGCATTGCCATTACCCCAATCTCTTGATGGTTTGCGGGTGCTTGTGGTGGAAGATGAAGCAGATATCCGCGAATTTGTTACGGCTATCTTTGAGGCGCATGGCATTGGTGTGAAAACGGTTTCGAGTGCAGCCGCAGCATTAGAGGCGTTAGAGCAGTTCCGTCCAGATGTGTTGCTGAGCGACATTCGGATGCCAGATGGGGATGGCTACGGTCTGATCCAGCAGATTCGAGCGTTAGAAATTGAGCAGGGAAGACACATTCCTGCGGTTGCCATGACGGCGTATCTAGAA
Source organism: Cyanobacteria bacterium FACHB-502 (assembly GCA_014695325.1). Taxonomy (GTDB): domain Bacteria; phylum Cyanobacteriota; class Cyanobacteriia; order Elainellales; family Elainellaceae; genus Leptolyngbya_A. Next base: position 10,082 of record JACJNZ010000068.1, read on the forward strand.
GAAGACCGAGAAAAGGCAATTAAGGCTGGCTTTGAGGCACATTTGCACAAGTTGGCTCGACCGATTGAGTGGGTGGAGTTAATCGCTCAATTGGCCAGGCAGGTATCTCATTAGAGACATGATCCCTTTGGGCTAATCTTAAAACAGTTGTCTCAGAAGAGGAATTATTTCAAAAGAAGGCTAAGGATGACAGTGCCTCCTAATTCTTCCTGTACCTTGTTCTGGTGAAAAATCCTGGTGAAAACGGGGTCACGATAGTTCTATTAATTCACGGTTTAATTCAGGGTTTAATTCAGGGTTAGACGAACTCACCCTATTCAACTGAATCGTAAGATTTCTGTTCTTGTCAGTTTTATCATCGACTGCCTTTTTTGAATCAAGCCAGACAACTTTCAGTTAAGCTGGTTTTTTTAAGCTCTTATCTAAACTTCCATGAGTTCACTCAAGTTAAATGAGGAAAGCTGTTCCGCTTTTGGTCGTCTTGTTTTACAGCATCTCAAGGATAACCCTCATACCAATATGAGCCAGCTTGCCAAGCAGGTTGGACTCTCCCAAGCAGGACTGAGCTGGATTTGCCTCGAACGCAATAGCCCCAGTGAGGAAACCGCTCGCAAGATTGCGCCTATCCTGAGGGTGGATTTAACCAAGATTGCGCGGCTGGTCTATGAAAACAAGCTAGAGAGTTTAGCGCGTCTGAGTGCGCTGAGTTATTCAGTCAAGGTAAAACAAGCTTGGGTGACTCGAAAAGTGCCGATTGAAGATGCGATCGCTGGATTAAATGCAGTTTTTCATGCGTTTCACTATGTGATCAGAAGCATACCTGAAGTAGAGAAGCCAACAGATTTTCAGATTTATAAGCAGGCCTATGAAGTGGTTAAAAGACAGTTTCTGAGAAACAGAATTTTAGCCGAGA
>JACJNZ010000069.1 GCA_014695325.1 Cyanobacteria bacterium FACHB-502
CATCGCAAACCGAAACGAGGAGAGTTGAGTCCGCAGCAAAAGGAGGAGAATCGAGCCTTAAGTCAATCGCGAGTGGTCTGTGAAAATGCGTTTGCTGGAGTCAAGCGTTACAATGCGGTGAGCGCTATCTATCGCAATCGAAAAGCGGAGTTTGATGATCACCTTATGCTAACCGCAACAGGATTATGGAACTTCTACCTGACTGCGGCATAGGAAGAACTTGAAAGGTCGCATTGGCTAGCTCTGTTCTTATTTCCCGACAACTCTAATAATTGCTTTTTGGGTTACAGCTATTTTATCTGAATGTAATGGAGATTCTATTAACTGTTGATGTGTGAACGTTCTTCGCCACTCTACCTTCGCAGCAATAAACAAGAAACTTCTGGAAGTTAATCTATTCAAGTAAGGTAATTCAATGGCTGGTAAAACTTCCAAACACACAAAACAAGGAAGTAGCGTTCAACGAATTTATGATCAGCTGAAGCAAATGGCGATCAATTATCGGTTTCGTCCAGGAGAACCTTTAAATGAGGTTGAGCTGGCTACATCGCTGGGTGTTAGTCGCACACCGCTCAGAGAAGTCCTCAATCGCTTAGTCGCAGAAGACCTCCTTGACTTTGTGCCTCGTCGAGGTTTTCTGGGAAGATCGCTCAATACTAAACTCATTTATGACCTCTACGAAATGCGCTGTGGCTTAGAGGTTATTAGCACTAAATTGGCGATCGAACGCGCAACAGAGGATGAGATAACTGGCTTAGCTAACTTTTGGGAGGGTGTATCGGATAAGTTTGATACCTATACACCTGCCGAATGCGTTCATTTTGATGAACAGTTTCACGAGCAATTGGCACTTCTCTCACGCAATACTGAACTACTTCATACTTTACAAAGTATCAATACGCGAATCCATTTCATTCGTCAGATTTTTATGGAAGATTTTGACAAACGCAATGATACCTGTAAGCATCATCGGGAAATTTTGAAAGCAATAAAAGAACACGAGATTGAGATGGCGGCAAAATGCATGTCTTCTCATGTTGAAGTTCGCCGCGAACAGGTTGTTAATGTTATCAAAGAAGGAATTGCTCGATTGTATATGGGGTGGTTTTGTGAGTTTTAGTGATGGATACCTACTCATTAACCGCCTAAATAGGCGTGAGCGATCGCGGGATCTTGTTGCATTTCGGTTGCGCTACCAGATTGAATAATTCGACCCCCTTCAAGTAGATAAGCGTAATCGGCTACTGAGAGTGCTAGTTTTGCCATTTGATCAACGAGCAGAATGGTCATCCCTTCATCTCGTAGTTCTGCTAGCGTTTCATATAGTGCAGACACAAGTTTAGGAGCTAATCCCAGCGACGGTTCATCTAGCAGTAACACTTTAGGACGAGCCATTAAGCCACGGGCGATCGCCAGCATTTGCTGTTCTCCTCCAGAGAGTAATCCGGCTCGTTGATGTTGTCGTTCCTGTAGACGTGGAAAACGTTTGAGAACAGCTTGGATATCAGCTTGAATTGCCTCTTGATCGTGACGACGATATGCTCCTAATCGAATATTGTCATAGACGCTTAACTCGGTAAAAATTTGTCGTCCTTCTGGAACTAACACAATTCCTTGATCGGTCATGTGATGAGCAGGAATTTTTCTGAGATCAGTTCCAGCAAATTTCACGTCGCCTGACCAGGGTTGAAGTAGCCCGCAAATACTCTTCAGGAGGGTGCTTTTACCAGTACCATTGGCACCGATCACTGCCACTAATTCTCCAGTATTCACCGTGAGCGAAATTTGATCGAGAACTTGCAGCGAACCGTAGCCACTCACAAGATTTTGAATTTGTAAAACTGGATTGGATTCAGGGTGAGTAGAACGAGGTAAAGACAGATCAGAAACACCTAAGTAGGCGGCTAACACTCGCTTATCTTGTTGAACTAACTTGGGTTCTCCGGCACAAATTAATTGCCCACCATCCAGAACCAGAACGCGATCGGAGAGACTCATGACCAACTCCATATCATGTTCAATCAGAATCACTTTAATGCCAGTGCTGGCAATCCGTCGAATTAACTTTGCTAGCGATTTTTTATCTTCAGAACTCAATCCGGCAGCGGGTTCATCCAGCAGTAGAACCTGGGGAGATGTTGCCAGAGCGCGAGCAATTTCCACCAGACGGCGATCGACAAAGGGTAGGTTTGCTGCTTCTAAATAAACGTTTCCCTGATAACCCACAAATGCCAATAACTCCAGCAAATCCTTCTCGGGTTGTCGTAATCGCCCAATGCCCACTAGCGCTGTGAGCGGGTTGCCTAATTTGCGGCTGAAGCGTGCAGCTCTCAGGTTGTCTAACACAGAAAGGGAGTTGAACAATCGAGTGGATTGAAAGGTACGGGTTACCCCCACATGGGCAATCGCCAAACTTGATTGATTCGTTAAATCAATTGTTCCCAGCGTAATGTTGCCGCTCTGCGTTCGGTAGAAACCGCTAATTAAGTTCAACAGAGTTGTTTTGCCTGCGCCATTTGGACCGATGACGGCTGTAATGGTGCCAGGTTCAGCGGTTAAATCAACATTTTGTAATGCTTGCAAACCACCAAAGCGAATGCCGACCTGGTTAACCTCGAGTCTGGAACGCTCTTGGTGATGCCCGATTAATGCCGGAATATCGTTAGGAGGAGTGCTAAGAGGATAAACAGGAGCAGTACGTTTGAAGCGATCGGTAAAAAGACTGACTAATCCATTGGGAGCAATCCACAGCGTTAGAATCAGGAGTGATCCAAAGACGATGAGTTGATAGTCGGCAAAATCATGTAGAAATTCAGGAAGAACAACGAGAATAACGGCTCCAAAAATTGCCCCTTCTGCGGTATTCAAGCCACCTAGAATAACAACGAGCAGAAATAAAATAGAACGGTAGAAAGTAAAACTATCAGGACTAATAAAGCCTACAGCAGACGCAAAGAAAACACCTGCAATTCCTGTCAGTGCAGCAGATATCGCGAATGCGACTACCCGAATTTGCAACACGTTTAATCCAACCGAGGCGGCTGCAATTTCGTCATCTTTAACGGCTTGAAAAGCCTTACCCCAGGAGTGTTGTTTCAAAAGGGTAAATGTGACGACGGCCAGGGCAGCACAGGCGATCGCCAGCACCACAACCAAGCGCAGACTCGGTTGCAATCCCAACAGCGATGGCTTGGGTACTGAAATGCCACCAAATCCACCCGTAAGAGACACCCATTCAATTAACACTCGTTCGACAATGATTCCGAAGGCGATTGTTACCATTGCTAGATAAGGACCCGTTACCCGTAATGCAGGAGCCGCCAGTGCAACCCCCGTGACGGCGGCTGTAATTCCCGCTAAACCCAGCGCTAACCAGAAGTTCCACCCCGCCTTGGTGATGAGCAAGGAACCCGTATAGGCACCGATGGCAAAAAATCCAGCATGTCCGATCGAAACTTGTCCAGACAAGCCAATCAGCACATTTAGCCCTACGCCCACCATGGTGGTGATGGCAATCATGGCTAACAGAAATAAGTAGTATGTGTTGGGTGCGGCGATCGCTCCGACAATTGCAACTGCCAACAACCCAATTCCCAACCCGCGACGAATCCCCATTCCCTATACCTTCTTCACTTGCATCCGTCCGAATAGTCCGTTTGGTCTGAGTGCCAATGCCAGAATGACCACCGCAAACCCAACAATTTCGCGATAACTACCGCCCAGCGTCCCGGCTGCTACTGATTCGACCACACCATAAAACACGCCTGCCAGCATCACTCCCCAGGGATTCGCCAAACCTCCAATAATTGCGGCTGCAAAAGCTTTTAAGCCAAGCAACGTGCCCATCGTGGCAGAGACATTGGCAACCGGGGCAATCAAGATTCCGGCGATACCTGCTAAAACAGTGGAAACGGCAAAGGAGAAGGCAATCATCTTCTCCACAGGAATGCCCATAATGCGAGCGGTGTCGTGATTTTCACTGACCGCTTGAAAGGCTTTGCCTAACAGCGTTTGAGTAAACATTACGCGTACTAAAAGTGCCACTGCAAATCCAATGACGGGCGTCAGTAGCTCAATGGGAAAGATGCCAAAACCCAAAATCATCACGGGATCGGTCGCTAAGGCAGAGGGATAAGCCCGCACTTCCTTACCAAAGGTGACCATTGCCACGTTATCGGCAATGATGCCAATGGCGATCGTGGTCAATAACCAGGAGTTAGAGCCACCCTTGGCAAACGGACGAACGATAAAGCGCTCGATTAATAACCCAACTCCAGCACAAAGGAGTAGCGTCAACAGGGCAGCAATCCAAAAATTCCAGCCCCAGGTGATGTTGAGCATGTAGCAGAGAACAGCTCCCAGCATGACGGATGCCCCCTGGGAGAAATTCATGGTGTTAGAAACGGCATAGGTGACTTGAAACCCCAGAGCAATCAAGCCATACATGCTTCCGATCGCAATTCCCGACAAAATAAGTTGTTGCAGCATATTAAATGAAAGCTTTATGCGCTGACGGGAACAATTTCCTTCCCTTTCCACTGCACCAGAATGTAGTCGTCCTCATTCAGGGCATCATGATTTTCTGGCGTAAAGGAGCGATTGTAGGTTTTGATCAATCCCTCGTAAGTTGGCAAGCTGTAGAACGCCTCCCGAACTTTGGGGCCTTCCGTACTGCCAGCCGTTTCGATCGCCAGCGCTGTCAAATGCATTGCATCGTACGCATTTGCTGTACCGACCGGGGCGAGAATTTCACCAGGGCTATTCAACTTGTATTTGTCTTTGAGCGCGGCCATCACTTTCTGACCTGTAGCATTCTGTTCCCCGAAGAAGCTATGGGTTTGCACAAACACTACTTTGCTGGCTGCTTTGCCTGCTAATTCGGGAAAGCGTCCACCAGAAATACCCCAGTGAGACACCACCGGAACATCCCAGCCAATTCGGGTTAATGACTTCATCACCTGTGCACCGGGTGCCGCGTTCCCTACCAGCAATACAGCTCCTACCCCAGCATCTTTGAGGCGTGCCAGTTGGGCTGACATGTCAGTGTCGGTGTCATTAAACTTTTCAATTGCACCAACTTCTACGCCGTATTCAGGTGCCCACTGCTTAAAGCCTGCTTCGTTCGATTCTCCCCAGGGGTTATTGACCAGCATCAAACCGACTTTGGGTTTACCGTAGGCTTCGCTGACATGCTTGATCAAGAAGCGATCGACAATGTTATCGTTGGCAGACACCCGGAACGCAAAGTTGGGATCGTGACCATTCTGAGTAATTTTGGTTGCTGCAGCCCACACTCCCATATAGGGCACTTGCAATTCGTGGATAACGGGCATCATTGCGATAGAGACAGGGGAGTCAATGCCACCAAACACAGCAGCAACCTTCTCCTGCTCAATTAACTCACGTGCTGCCGCAACGCCTCTGGCTGGGGTAGACTCATCATCTCGCGTTACCAGTTCTAAGGAACGCCCTCCCAGAATGCCACCCTTTTGATTGATTTCATCAATCGCGATCGCCAATCCACGGATAATTGACTCACCAGATAGGGCGGAACCTCCGGTAATGGCGGCAACCAAACCAATCTTGATCGGCTCTGAAGACGCTTCAGCAGTGCTGGATGGCTTAGACGAACACCCGGTAAGCTTGGATGTTGCGATCGCCACGCCCATCCCCAATGCTCCACGCAAAACATCGCGACGACGTAGCCCAAATCGATAAAACGACATGGATAACCTTCCTGCTTTTATTGAATGAAATGTGAACTGCGTTTCAACTCAGAAGCAACAGTAATACAGTCTTGTATACAAGCTTGTGTTCAGTAATACCAAATTTTGAATGAATCTGTTGTACTCATGAGCATGGAGTTTTTTTGCGCGTGGAATGGTAGGGGAGCCAGGGAGAGAGTATGGTCAGCCACAAATCGGTAGAGCAGGAGAGTAGGGCTGCAATGCAAGCAACTGAACAAATTCCGGTCATTGATTTCGCAGCGTACCAATCGGGTGATCGCTCCACGCGTCAACAGGTTGCAGATCAAATTCGTCATGCCTGCACCAACGTTGGCTTTTTGTATCTAAAGAACCACGGGGTGTCACAATCCTTGATCGATCGCCTGTTCGCTGAATCCAAACAGTTTTTTGATCTGCCAACTGAGGTGAAAAATCAGATTCCCTGGGACAGCCCAGAATGTAACTGTGGATATATCGGGATGCAAATGCAACATCTTGATCCTAGTGACGCAGGCGATTTGATGGAAGCCTACAATATTGGGCTGTTGCAGCCGCGTGCTAACGAAAAATGGCTGCCAAATCAACTCACCTTGAATCAGGCCCTATTGGAGTTTTATAGAGTAAGCACAGCTGTCTGTCAGCAAATTATGGGAGCCTTTGCCCTCTCCTTGGGGTTGCCAGAATCCTTTTTTGAGCCAACCCATGACCAGCATTACAGCACTGTGCGACTGCTCCACTATCCACCTGCTCCTGCAACAGTCATCCCTGGACAAATTCGAGCCGGAGCCCATTCCGACTATGGCACGATTACGCTTCTATTTCAGGATGACGTGGGTGGATTGGAGATTCTCCACGATGGGGTTTGGCTTCCAGCTCCCTATATTCCCGGTACGGCTATTGTGAATACAGGGGATTTGATGGAACGCTGGACAAATGATGCTTTTCGCTCAACCAAGCATCGAGTGGTCGTTCCACCTGAACCAGCAGCACGGCGATCGCGCTATTCTGCAACATTTTTCTATCGCCCCAACATTGATGCAGAAATCGTTTGTCTAGAACCTTGTTGCCAACCGGGACATGCGCCTCTCTATCCCCCTACAACGACTCGTGAACATTTGATCAATTGCCTGCAAGCTTCTTATCAAGTCGAGTCATAGCAGATCAAGAAAAGACCTCTATTTGCAATCATTGCTCTTTCAATCGGTGTGCATTAATGGATCTAAAAATCACTAACGCTACTCTTCCGGAGCAAACTGGAATTTGGGATATCGGCATTACGGGCGATCGCATCACCGCCATTGCACCAACCCTTTCCGACCCGTCAACCCAAACATTAGATGCCCAGGGAAATTTACTCATCCCAGGGCTAGTAGATGGACACATTCACCTCGATAAAGCCCTTATTCTCGATCGCTATCCGGCGTTAGATGGGACGTTCGACGAAGCCCTGCGTGAAACGCTGAGGTTGAAGCAAGCATTTACGGTTGAGGATATTCAAAACCGGGCAAGCCGACTGATTGAACGGGCGATCGCTTTTGGTACAACCGCCATGCGAACCCATGTTGAAGTTGATCCAACGATTGGACTGAATGCAATCCAGGCACTTCTGCCTCTACGAGAATCCTACGCCTGGGGCATAACCTTACAACTTGCTATTTTTGCTCAGGAAGGAATCACAAACCATGACGGATTAGTGAATCAACTCCGCCAGGCCTTGGCAATGGGTGGCGATGCGATCGGCTCTGCTCCCTATGTTGATCCAGATCCCAAGAAGAACATTGAAATTGTCTTCGATCTGGCTCAAGAATTTAATTGCAATGTTGACTTCCATCTCGACTTTTTGGATAACGATGATCCGTTACTGTTACCACTGGTTATTGAAGAAACGATTAAACGGGGTTGGCAAGGACGAGTCTGTTTAGGTCATATGACCAAGTTAGCGGCATTAACGCCTTTAAAATTAGAATCTCTTGCCCTTGCAATGCGCGATGCGGGTATCTCAATTCTGGCTTTACCTACCACTGACCTGTACATGATGGCTCGCAAAGATACCCACAATGTACGTCGGGGCATTGCTCCTGTGCATCGTTTAGCAGAACTGGGAGTTAGCGTTGGGCTTGCAACTAACAACGTGTTGAATTTATTCACCCCTTTTGGCGATGGGGACGTGCTAAAGCTTTGTACCCTGCTGGCACAGGTACTCCATTTAGGAACCGTATCGAGCCATCAGCTTTGCTTAGAACTGGCGACAAATCGGGCAGCAGAGGCGATCGCCATTCCAAATTATGGAATTGCAGTCGGTAATCTAGCAGATCTGGTACTACTCAATGTTCGTTCAGTCAGTGAAGCGATCGGTTCTGCACCAATGGGACGAACCGTTATTAAAAACGGGATTGTGATTGTGCAAAGTAAAGTAGAACAACAGTGGTTTGCTCCCAAGGTACTGGCAACTTCACTTTAGGGAAGAGATAAGATCCGTAATCGTTCAGGGGGTGCTGCCATGGGTGGGCAAGAGGAATGGGGCAGGCAGACCTTGACCCAAACTAATTGAGATACCCGTCCTGCTCGCATCAACTCAATTGCACAGCGTTCACAGCCAGTTTGTGAACAAGGAGGAACCCCTGCACCCCGTTCAAATCCTGTTAAGGATTGCAGTATTTAGGCTGAACGACTTACTGGTAACTGTTGCTGTGCATCGTGGTTCGTGTGTCTGAGGTAAGATGACCATCCTCCATGTGGACAATGCGATCGGCAATATCTAAGATTCGGTTATCATGAGTCACCATCAGAATCGTGCAGCCCTGCTCTTTTGCCAGTTTTTGCATCAAATTCACGACATCTCGCCCCGACTTACTATCTAACGCAGCCGTTGGTTCATCTGCCAGCACAATCTTAGGATGGCTCACTAAAGCACGGGCGATCGCTACCCGCTGCTTTTGCCCTCCTGATAAGTCATCCGGATAGTAGTGCAGGCGATGCCCTAGCCCAACCGCTTCCAGCATTTCAGCTGCTTTTGTTCCTTCTTCCTCAGGAGACAGATGATGGTGCAGTTGCAATGACATCTGTACGTTTTGCAGTGCGGTCAAACTATTTAACAAGTTATGGGCTTGGAAGATATAGCCGATATTACGTCGAGACTGAATGAGTTGTTTCTGGCTTGCTCCACAGAGTTCCTGATTGAGGAGCTTTAAACTTCCTGATTGAGGCGATCGCAATCCGCCGATCATACTCAGCAGGGTTGTTTTTCCTGAGCCAGAAGGTCCAGTCATAATCACAATTTCGCCTGCATTAATTGTTAAATTGATATTAAACAAGACTTGCTTTCGGAGTTGACCTTGACCAAAAAAATGATTCAATTCTGCGATCGAGATGACGGCATTTAGTGCTGTACATTGTTTAGGTTTAAGCGAATCAAGAGTCTGCATGAGTAATCAGGAAGAAGTTAGAAAGTAATTAAGAAGGAGTTAGAAAATATCTGCTGGATCTGCCAATCGCAATTTTCGGACTGCAACCGCTCCTGACATCACGCACATAATGATCGTGAGCAGCAATACGTAAATCGTGCGAGACAAGGTCATGTAAATTGGCAAATTTGTCGCATTACGGGTCAATGAATAAAGCCCGATCGCAATTAAGTTTCCGGGAATGTAGCCTAAGACCGCTAGGAGCAGGGCTTCTTGCAGGACAACACCCAGTAAGTAAAGATTGCGGTAACCCATCGCTTTCAGCGTGGCGTATTCTGCCATGTGATCGCTGACATCGCTATACAAAATTTGGTACACGATGATCACGCCTACCATAAATCCCATCAAGGTTCCCAGGGCAAAAATAAATCCGATCGCGGTATTTCTACGCCAATACCCTTCTTCAAACTCAATAAATTCTGCACGAGTGAGAACTCGGACATCGTGCGGCAGGCGGGATTTTAATGCAGTAACCACGGCATTTGGATTGGCATTCGGTGCAAGAGTAATCAAGCCAACGCTAACTTCACCTGCTTGACGTTGCGACACAATTCGTAGAAAGTTTTGATCGCTGGTCATCAAGCTGCCGTCTGCCGCGAAGGAAGAACCAACCGTAAATAGTCCTTTCAGGTGAATTGTGCGTCCTTTAATCTCAGTACTGACGGTTTCACCCTGACCAATACGAGCGATCGCCTGTTTGTAGTCTCCCCGCGATGAACGGTCAAATAGTAAGGTATCCGCTTGTTGAAGGGTACCTAAATTTTGATTGATTTCCGGCAGGTTAAATGCGGGTTTTTCCAGGTCAAAGCCAAGCAGTAAAATGGCATTTTGGCTGCGGGTTTGCGGATTTTTCCAATCTGCAAAAGCAACATACAGAGGAGTTGCTGATTCCACTTCCGGCAGGCTGGCAGCTTGAAACAAACGACGACGGGAGAAGGTTGCCATGTTTGCTAAATTGCGAGCCTGGGGACTGATCAGAACAACATCTGCATTGAGATTTTGGTGTAAGCGAGTATTACTGTCATACAGGGCAGACTCAAATCCAAGCTGCATCAACATGAGAATGTCGGCAAACGCAATTCCAGATAAGGCAACAAAAAATCGTCCTTTCTGACGGATTAGCTGAAGCCAGGCGAGGGGAATCGATCGCTTTTTCATTGCCTAATCTCCACAGCAACTTGTAAATTGGTCAATTGTGCTACACGTCCACTGGATGCTTTGTCCAATCGAATTTTGACCTCAACGATTCTGGCATCGGTTGTGGCGGTTGGATCGCTATTGAGAACATCCTGTTTGGCGATCGTCCAACCGAGCTGCTCAACGGTTCCATGCAGCGGTTCTTTGATTGAATCGGCTGTAACGATTGCAGCTTGACCAACCCGAACTTTGCCAATATCTCCTTCATACACTTCAGCAACCGCATACATTTGCTCGGTGTTCCCTAATTCCACAATGCCTTCTGGGCCGACTGCTTCTCCGATGTGAGTGTGAATTCGAAGAATACGACCTGCTTTAGGAGCACGAATAAATGCATGATTTAATTGTGCTTGTGCCCTTGCTGTAGCTGCGATCGCTCGATTCACTTCAGCTTGGGCAGCAGCAATATCAGTTGGACGAACTTCAGCAATCTGACCCAATGTGGCTTTTGATTCCTGAATCTGTTGTTGTAGGGTTTGAATCGTGCGATCGAGTGCGGCTCGTGCTTCATTAACCCGTTGTTGAGCTGTTTTTAGCACGAGTGATTTGCTGTCTAGCACAGATGCAGAAATCGCTCCATTTTGATGCAGGTCTCGATGACGCTGATATTCCACATCTGCATTTTGCAGCTCTGCCTCAAAGCGGGCGATCGTGGCGCGTTGAGTCTCCATTTCTCCATTAAGCTGTGCTTCTAATCGAGCAATGGTGGCTTGTTGGGCTGCAATCTCTCCTTGCTGTGCGCCTGCTTTGACTTGGTTTAACCTTGCCTGAGCCACCTTGACCTGCTCCTGAGCCTCACCTAACTCACTTTGCAAGCGATCGCGAGAATCTAAAATAGCAATAATCTGACCTGCATTAACGCGATCACCCACTTTAGCCCATAGTTCATCAATTCGATAAGCACCACCCTGCCCGGACGGCTCAGAGACTTGAATGACTTCTCCTTGCGGTTCTAGTCGTCCCAATGCATTGACTTTTGTAGGTTGTGTAGCTGTCTCCACGAGAGAGGGTGATGTGGAGGTGGATTGAGATTGCGTATAGTACATGGTTCCAGCAGCCATTATGATTGCTGAACTGACACCTATAGCGATCGCCCAATGGACACGGGGAAACAGAGAGGATTGATCTGAGCTTGTTTGTTGCATAGTGTCTCCTGTTGATCAGTTAAGCAATTAATCATTAGTCATCAAGGCGTTCACAAATAGGTTGTGAAAAAGGAGGTGTGGAGTTCATCTCTGCACCATTACTGATTTCTCATTTCCCTCCGTTTCTTTTTTCTGCCCTGAACTATGAGCAGCCGTATTCCAATTCCAAACGCTGCAATGAGGCTGATAAGGCTCCACCAGCCTTTACTAAAAGAGGGCTGAACTTCAACCGCCAGAAATGTAGTTCGTTCAATGAGTTTGCCGTCCAGGGTGAAGTCGCGTGCTGCAACATCAATGCCATAGGTGCCTGGCTTAAAAGGTCTCCAGGTTACTTGCTTCTCTGTGTTTCCTGTTAACTTCAAGGTTTCTGAGTGACCGTCTGGCTGGCGAATGGTTGCTTCGATCTCAGCCGTTTTGAGTGGTTGATTGACGAGAGCCAAGCTGGCTGAAAGCGTGATAGGTTCGTTAATTTTGGGGGAAAGATGGCTCACTTGAGCTTGTAAAGCAGCATCACCCACCACTTTTGCGGCGATCGCGTAATCTGCGCCAGTTGCTGGTGTTTTAGCGGTGGTTACTAACGTTACATTCCAGGGTCCTGGCTTGGGGTTCTTAAATCCGTATCCTAAATAAATCAGGCTCGTTGGATCATTAACAGTGATGTACCCATGTTTGTCTGCACTCAAGGGAATCACCTTGCCGCTTGCGCCCCGCACAATAACCTGAAGCGATCGCGTGGGATCAAAGAGTGAAAAGCTGGCGATTGTGACTTGATCGAGATGAATCGTAACGCGCTTGCGATCACCTGCGGCAACGTGTCCAGTAAAGATCTTTGTGAATTGAGCCAATTTAGTACTATCGTTTGTCGCGGGTGGATCGGGTTCAACTGGAAACTCATCCACTTCATGTTTAAGCAGTGGTTCCACAAAGGTTCTAAAAACCTCTTGTGACCGATTCATCGCGATATGGAGATAGGGCAGCTCGACCAGGGGTTGACCGATCGTTGCCACACTGCTGAGGTCAACGACCAGATCGCTGGGGACGTTGGTGCAGGGTGCTTTGAACGCCTCAATAATCGGATTTCCTGCAAATAGGTAGAAAGGAACACCACGTCGATGGGTAATTTGCGGGTTAAAGATATGGTTTATATAAGTGGGACGTAGCTCCAGCGTTGCAGGCAGATAAAAGCCGAGTGCGGCTGGTAAATTCGCACAGTTTGAGCCCCCGTGAGGAGATGCAACCATAATCAATTGAGCTACGTCGCGTTCTTCCATCAGGCGATCGATGTAATAGCGTGAGATCAAGCCACCCATGCTATGAGCAATGAGATCTACTTGCTCGGACCCTGTTTTTTGTTTAATGCCAGCAATATACTGTTTCAGAACTTGGGCATTTTCAGCGATCGTGTTCGTCCGTTTGGTTGGTGACTTCAAATCACCAATGGACAAGACTCCCTCTGCTTGACCATCCCCTACCGCATAACCCGAAAGCCCAATCGAACTTAGCCTTCCGTTAGCACCCGTATAAGCACTCCAGGCATTACTGGCACTGGATAAGAAGCCATGCACCAACACAACAGGGCGAGGGGCCACCTGCACTGCTGTCATTCCTGTTTGCGGGAACACATCGGATTTGGCGTAGAGATGGCGATTAGGTGTAGGATTTCCACGCGACCAGTACCATCCCAATGCCGTGAATGGCTCTGTTTTACAGCTTTTGCTTCCCTGCAAAATCGTACAGCCTGCAACTCGTTTTCCAGGAGAATCCAGTTCAAAGGTGACTGGAGTTGCCTGATTGGCCTTCTGCGGGATTTCTACCGTAAGTGAAATGAGATTACCATCCGTTAACGAGCGGATTGGGTTTCCCTGACGATCGTGAATGGTGAGCGTAGTTGAATGATAGCCAACGATAGATGGTGCAACAGGTTGAACTTTTGTTGAACGAGCAATTTCAGCAGCACGAGGTACAGTACCTTTGTTGCTTGAATTTTGCCAACCCTGAAAAAAATGCGGGGCATGATCAGTTCCGACAATGACTAGCGAGATGAGGGATGCGATCGCCAGTAGCATAAGACCTGACTTCATCATGGGCGGTATGCGGCACCAGTGAATGAGCCACCGTTTATTGTTTCGCCCGTATTTCTTTATCAGTTTTGTGACCATGATTAGACGTAATCAAGCTAAAGTTTTGAGATGCTCAGGTGACACATTTTGCCTAGATGGAGCTGGGGTCTGGGGCGATGCCTTAAGGTAGGGACACAGCTTCCTCCACCCCCAAATTCATCCGTTGTTGAATTTCGCCCAGCTACTGACCAACTGAACTTAAGTTAGCGATCGCAGCGTTCCAGAACCGTTCTCAAAGCGTTCCAAAACCGTTCTTAGCTCCAGTGTTGGTTTGTAGGGGTAGGAGCGAACGAAATTGTCAGAACTGGGTACACCCCTTGAGAACAGAAGTCCTGCCTTGATAGACTGGCTACTATCCTCAATCCTTTGCCTAGCTCACGTCTTATGCATTGCCCTCATGGCGGCTCGGCTCCCATCACTCGCCTGAAGCGTGCGACAAATCTAGGGTATGGGCTGTTTCGCTGCAAAGCGCGGCATCCCCTTCAACTTTATCGAAGTGCTTATCGATATCGTGTTTCAAGTTCTACGATGGTGGTTGCGCTACAAGACGATCGGCGAGACTCAAAAGTTTTGACGGTGGATGAACGGGGTCGTTATGCTGGCTTAGCAATTACTAAGATGATTTGGAAAACAGTCTAGATTCAGAGTTTCGTCATTGGTGAAAGGACTAAAGGTGTGAGCAGACCTCAGCTAGTTGTGTTCTGAACCACACCTGTGATGTATTTCCTTGGCTTCGTTCATGCCACATCATCTTTATAGATGTGGGGCTGATCTCGATGGGAACGGCTGTCAAATGAAGCTGAGCGGCAATTGCGCTTAATTGAATAACCCGTGTTGGCAAAACTGCAATGAGATCAGAATTCACCAGAATTTGAGGTGCAACAGAAAACTGATTTACGGTAAGTCCGATGCGCCGATTTAGCCCTCGCTCTTGCAGCAATGGGTCGATTATTCCGGTGGCTTCTCCAGTTAGCGTCACTAGTAAATGTTTTGCTTGAGCATAGCGATCGAGTGTCAGCTTTTTTCTTGCAAGCGGATGATCACGCCGCATTGCGCAGACCCAGGAAGAGGTTAATAAGGTTTGCGATCGCAAGCGTGGAGGTAGGCTTGGAAGTACCCCGATTGCAATATCAATTTCTGCTTGTTCTAATAACATTGAAGCGTTGATGTGAGTGTTAGGGATTGTTCGCAGATTAATATTGGGGGCAACCGCTTCGAGAACTGCAATTAACCGAGGCAAGATTAAAGCTGTACTAAAATCGTTCAAGGCGATCGTAAAGGTAGCCATCTCTGTGGCGGGGTCAAAATCGATCGGCTCAAGCGTTTGGCGAATTTGGTTGAGTGCCTCACCAAGAGGTTGCCAAATTTCGAGGGCTTTTGGAGTTGGGCTAACTCCACTAGGAACTTTGCTAAACAACTCATCATTCAGCAAGTGACGTAAGCGTTTAAGCGCATTGCTAACCGCAGGTTGGGTCATATTCAATCGTGCTGCTGCCCGTGTCACATTGAGTTCTGTCATCACGGCATCAAAGACATTTAGCAGGTTGAGATCAAACTGGTTATAATTCACGCCAGTGATGACCCTCATCCTAATTATTTATTAGACAATATAACAGGGTTTCCAATATCTTGGATTTGTAGAGCAAAGGCAATGCAAGTCATGAAAAAAGTGTTGGTCGTTTTGGCACATCCAAATTTTGCAGAATCTAGAGGCAATAAGGCATTGATAGAAGCCGTTCAAATGCTGCCTTCTGTCAAAATTCACAATCTTTATGAGCGATACCCAAATTGGCAGATTGATGTCCAAGTTGAACAAGAATTATTGCGGCATCACGATTTGGTTGTGTTTCAGTACCCGTTGCAATGGTATTCGGTGCCACCTCTGCTCAAGAAATGGATAGATGACGTGTTGACCGATGGGTTTGCGTTTGGAGCAGATGGAACTGCGCTCCAAGGCAAAGAATTAATGCCAGTTGTAACAACCGGGGGAACGTCAGAGATGTATATTGCTGGGGGTACGGTCAACTTCACGATCAGTGAATTTTTGCGACCGATTCAACAAACCGCTAATTATTGCGGCATGAGTTACAAAACTCCCGTTGCTATTCATGGATTCTTGCCCAAAGAATTAGGAATTGCCGAAACGATTACAGATGAGCAAGTGTTTGAGGAAGCTAAGCAATATCAACATCTATTACAGCAGTATGTTGCAAGTTAAAAGGCTTCTTTTGAGTATTTCAGCAAAATAATTAAGCATCAACGCTATTGTTGTTCTGCTTGCCATCAAATCTTTTGTGAATCAAAGGATCCACAAACAGTTTCTTAGTTTTGTTCTAAGAATAATATGGCGGATTGCTGGCGGTAGATAGACAATGCTCAGTAGGATGCTGCTAAATCGCAGTAATGCTTGCTTCAACAAACACTCGCTTCAATGATAGTTCATGTGCTTTTGCTTCGATCGCTCATGAATTAAACACAACTGTTAATGTTTCACCAATTGGCAGTGCATCCCATTGTTCGGTATAAGCTCGCAGCCGAGAGCGTACTTGTTGCAGATTATCGCTTGTGATGTGATCTGGAGTAGGAACGCTGCGCTGGCTACAGGCGATTTGTAAAATTTCCCAAAAGTTTTCGCTGGATTCGAAGCCATTCCACATCTCGGCTTGGAAGCATTCTACGAACGATTCGGCTTGCAGTGCTTCACTGAGATCGTTTAATTGAAAGTCGCCAGCATCCCAGGGAGGAGCCGAGTTCGGAAACCCAACGCCTATGGATAAAATGCCATAAAATCCCCGTTTGAGTTTGAGCGTATCTTCAACCACGTAATGAACAAAATCGTGAGGCAGAATGCCCTGTTTTGGCATTGGACATCGGGTAGAAGTTCCATTGTCGCGAATGCACTCCATCCAGTCCTGCTTACCTCCATGCTTGGTAAATTGGATCTTCATGGCGATCGTCTCCTATAGGTCAATCGAGTTACTATGTTTTGCGAGTTACTATTTCTGTCGGTTTTGGTTAGCAGTGCGGATCAGAACCGACAGATGCCTTATTACCGTGAGGTGGTAATCGAAGCGTCTGCATCGCGCCAAGCTTGCTCAAATTGAGTTTGCACCTGTTGCGCTTCTTGTGTTTTGCCCTCTGCCCATAAGCTCTGCGCTAGCCCATAAAGTGACCAGCCGTTTTCAGGATATTCAGCCACATTCTCCAGATAGGCTTGCTCTGCCTGGGCAGGACGGTTCGCTTGCAGCAGTACTGCCTCTAAAGTTTGGCGCACCATTCAGAAAGCTAGTGCAGTAGAGGGTCAGGCTAGATTAAGTCAGGGCAATGGTGGCGACAACGGTCACTAGAACTTCAATCTATTTTTCAAGCAAGAAGCGAAATACTGCCTCGGTGTACAATTCGGGTGCTGTGGTCATTCCTTCGTGTGCCTGGCCCGGTAACTCTTCAATGCGAGCATCAGGAAGGACGGCGGCGATCGCATTAGTCACATAAAGGTCACGAGGGCTTTCGCTGCCAATCTGGAGCAGCACCGGGATTGGAAGATCCCGAAAGCGATCGGCTTTGAAATTGTACCGGACCAGTGTCCGAAGATCGCCCAGCGTTGCCTTCGCATCGGCAATAATTGGCGACCAAAGTTCGGTGGCTCGCAGTTCGTCTAGCTCCTCAATCGGGACAAACAGAACATCGCGGAAGAAGGTGATTGCAAAATCCTCCCAGTGGTCTGCCTGCGCCAGTGCCTCCAGCTGCATTAGAGCTTCTTTACGAATGGACTGCGGATAGGGAGCCTCGTAAAGCACCAGTTTCAGCACGTGGTTGGGAACTTTGTTCGCTGCGGCAAGGGCAACCTGAGCACCATAGGAGTGACCCAGAAGGAAAACGGGTTCATCAATCGCCTGAATCAGGGTCACGACATCCAAACTTTCATCAATAAGACTGTGACCTTCGGTTGCGTCTGTTTCACCCCGTCCACGACGAGCGATCGCATAAACGGTAAACTGCTTCTCGAATCGGGGTTTTACAAACTCCCAGTTAGTATTGTGATCGCTGAAGCTGCCGTGTACGAGAATTAGGGGTGGACCACTGCCGGATTTGTCGTAGGAGACTGTCGTGAGCGTCGGTGAAGACAGGTACTGCATGAATTGATTTCCAATGAATTAGGTTTCTGAAACAGATTGCAAACCAGGAAAACACTTTGCATGACGACTACTGCAAAGCAGCGATCGAGGTATCGGCATATTGCCAAGCCTGCTCAAATCGGGCTTGTACCTGCTGTGCTTCTTGCTCTTTGCCTTGCGCTCGTAAACTTTGCGCTAGCCCATAGAGCGACCAACCGTTTTCGGGATAGATTGCTAAATCCGCTCGGTAAACTTGCTCGGCTTCTGTGGGGCGGTTGGCTTGGAGCAGCACTGAGCCTAAAGTCTGACGTACCGGAGCATACCAGGAAGCAGGTTCAGTGTATGTGAGGCTATCCTCCAACTCAACGCCTTGACGAAGATGGGCGATCGCTTCCTGATAGTTTCCCTGTTTAGCTGCCAGTTCACCGGATAGCACTTCGATCGCAATTTTTAGCAGATAATCTGCGCTGTTAAGACCATCGACGGTGACAGACTCCAGATCAGGATTGGTGGCGATCGCCTGGAGGGCCTGGAGTTCCCGATCTGCTTGCTGAAGCTGGCCTTTTGCCGTGTATGCCATGCCGCGAGCAAAATGCCAAACGCCTGTGGGATAGATCAAATCCTGCCCTGGGGCAGGCTGCGCCAAAATTTCATTCCATTGCCCAAACTTGACCTGAGTATAAAGCGGAATCAGGGTGAAATGTTGCAAGGGACCATTGCCTGCTTGTTGGATCAGGGATTGATCCACTAAATTTGCCGTTTGTTGGGCAGCCTGCATTGCCACTTCCCGCTGTCCCGACATCACCGCTGCAAACCAGAGAAAGTGATGATTATGGGGCATATAAACTGTGGGATACGTTCCTTCTGGGTTGTGCTGTTGAGCATAGAAGGCATCGGCGGCGGCGGCTTGCTGATTGGCAATGACGGCATCGTGGTAGCGTCCCACCCGAATATAGATGTGACCCGGCATGTGAATCAGGTGCCCGGTGTTGATGTTGAGGTCACGGAGGCGATCGGCGGCTTGTGCTGCCAGTTCTGGACGTTCGGCTTCCACCGCATGGATGTAGAGGTGCAGTGCGCCGGGATGGTTTGGGTTGCGTTGCAGGACAGATTCCAGCGTTGCAATGATTTCTGCGCCTTCAGGTTTGGGCGTGCCGTCTTCTGCCCAATAGTCCCAGGGCATGGTGTCCATCAGTGCTTCGGCAAACAGGGTGGCAGCATCAAGATCATCAGGATATTGTTGTACCACTTGCCGCATCGCGTTCGCATAAGCAAGGTTGAGAGCAGTTCGGTCTTCAACAGGCTCAGGTGCGTAGCGGGTTGCCAGTGCCGCAATGTAGGCGCGTTCTTTAGGGCTGGCAGACGGGCTAAGGGCAATCGCCTTTTGAATCGCTTCCCAGGCGGTGGAAACGGCTCCCGCTTCCATTGCTGCGTTAATATTTGGACCTAGCACATACGCCATGCCCCAGTAACAGATCGCGCAGTTGGAATCAAGTTGGGCGGCTTGCTGAAACGATCGCAGCGCTTCGGCATGGTTGAAACCGTAGGATAGAATCAATCCCTGATCAAAGTAACGCTGTGCCTGCGAATTGCGAGTTGAAATCGAATGGCTGTAGTTGCCTAGGTTATCAAATAGCGGAGTCGTGACAGAATTAATGGTCGTTTGCTCAGGGTAATGGCTTTCGGTATGAGCAATTGCCGTTTCAGCCCAACCGATCGGGTAACTCAGAAGTAGCGTCGTCAGAAGCGAGCCAACAAATAAAGTTCGGTAGGATTTGAACAGTCGATTCATGATGTTTACTCCTCAAAAATTCAAAAGAATGGTGTGGTCGCGATCGCTTAACCTTTAGATGGAATGCAGATGGCATAAAATCTGGATTTCGTTTTTGTACAGGTTTTTGTACAAATCCAGCCGGGCGGCTGATTCCTATGCCAGTACTGGGATGATCGCGCCTGAAACGGCTAGCGTCGTGATCGATCGAAAGTCGGTTGGATCAAGCTGGGTGGCACGAACGCCCGAGAGCTGAGCAAGTTGTTCTTTGCCTGCTTGAACGATCGTGCTGCTGCCCTGTTGAACAAACTTCAAATCAGCAAAAGACAATCCAACTAGTCCAATGAAATCTTGACCATTTTGAAAATCAGTGACGATGTCAGTTCCCTTGCCGCGAGCCAGAACAAAGGTGTCAGCACCCGCACTACCCGTGAGCTGATCTGCGCCTCTACCGCCCTCCAGAATGTCATCCCCTGCATTGCCGAAGATGCGATCGTTTTGATTACCACCAATCAAAATGTCATCACCGGTATCGCCAATCAGCGTGTCTTTGCCCGTTCCACCGTCAATAATGTCATCGCCATCGCCGCCATTCGCGCGATCATCTCCGCCCAGTGCCAATAGAATCCCACTTTGGGAACCTCCCCGCATCGGATCTGCTTTGCTGCTACCACGCACGATCGGCACACGCGGCAACCGCTCAACGGGTATTAATCCCGGATTAGGATCGGCTTGCTTGACCGTGTCATAGCTAACGCGAATGCCGCTGATTGTGCCTTCTCCATCACCCCGCACTGTTTGTCGGATAATTTGATCTTCGCTGCCAAAGAAACCGTTACCGTCTTTGGGCTTCACTTGCCGAGTCAGCGTGTCATAGGTGAACTCTAGTGCCGTTTTGCCTGCTCTCGCGTCCAGATCAAGCGGAATTTGAGCAACTTTTGCCCCCGGCTTAAAAGCCCTCAGGGTGACGCTGAGTTCGCGTTGGCCTGGATCAACCGATGCTGATAAGTTGATGTTTTGTCCGGGTGCTGGCGAAAATGAGGGAGAAGTGACTTGCTGCTGTCCGTTGATATCTGCTTTGACAGTAACGTTCGATTTCGAAGTGAGCGGAATGAGTCGATCGATACCGATCGTCAGGTTTGCAGCCACAACTTGACCCGCTCTGGGAATCAAACTGTAATCCACGGAGGAAAAACCTTCCCTTTTGTTGACCTCTAAGAAATAGGTTCCCGAATCAAGGCGATCGAACTTAATTTCATCTGCACCGGGTTGGAAAGAAGATGACAGAAGTTCATTCAAACCCACTGTGCCATCTCCATTCAAATCTCGAATGAGCCGCATTGCGACATCTTCAGCCTTGGCGGTTCTTAGTGAGACATCGAGTTTTGAGGGGCGATCGACGCTAAAGGAGAATACATCGATCGGATCTCGGATGATCGTGGAAGGTTGAGTTGAGCTAAAAGGCGTGGTAATGATCCGGACATTGCCCTCAATTGTGCTTCTGAAGTTCAGTAGGTTGCCCAGCGAATTCGCTTGCCCCAGCGAGTCATTTGGCTCAGTTTCTTTGAATATGACGATATCGGTTGGGGTGCGTATGCTTTCAATAATTTCGTTCGCCATAATTGAATGTCTCTCATTGAAGTTAAAGAATTAACAAGATGTGAGCAAATTTCAACAAAAATTCCTGTTGACAATCGCGAGCGCCAAAGCCGAATCGATTGTGAAATGCAAGACTACAAATTAGACAATGACGTGGGGTACTTCTACGCCCTTAACGGCGGCAAAATCAACTTGAGCAAAATGCTGGTTAGTGAGTTGATTCGATCGAACGCCTTGCAGCACGGCTAGCGTATTGCCACCCCTTTTAAGGGCAGCACCCAATTGATGTGCAATCACGTCAATCATGTCGGGCTGTAGCGCAAACGGAAGTCCAATGCGATCGCCATTAATCTGAAAATCTTTGAACAGATCTACGCTCTTAGAATTCAAATCCACTACAAAGACATCGCGCCCTGCACCGCCAATATGGACGTCGTTGCCATCGCCGCCATAAGTGATGTCGTTGCCTGTACCGCCATCAAGCAGATCGTTACCTTTGCCGCCATAAACGGCATCGTTGCCGCCTTTCGCAAACAGATTATTGCGGCGATCGTTGCCCACCAAAATGCCACCAACATCGCGTCCGGTGATATTTGTGCCATTGCCTACAATCATTGGGGCACTTTGGAGTGCTGTCGATGATGCGGTGAAGGTGTTGTAATCAACTCGGAATGTCACTTTAGCTTGTTTAGCTCTCTCACTTGGAGCGCCAAACACATCTCTCAGCCGAGCAAATCCATCCCCTTCTACAGATTGGCTGAGTCCTGCACGAGTGGGAAATCCACTGATGAAGCCACTGATACGATCACCTGTAGAAAGCGTGTCAGTACCAGGAGTATACTTTCCAAAAAACTGGGGAAGCTCTGAGAAAAAGGGAACCAAATCCACCGGATCATCTCGATCGGGGTCAGCATCGATCGCTTTAATCTCGAAGGGAATCTCTTTTGCAGAGATATTGACAGGTTGAGTGAAGGTAAAGTTCGGCTTGACATCGTTGCTATCCTTGTCAAATACACCACTCGATCGACTTTGCCCATCGATGTTAATAGTCGTCTTGAAATCTGCCCGATGAGATGAGGAAAAGGGAATTTTGATATCAAATTGCTCTGACGTTGTAATTCGCTCTAGAGTGATGCTCGTTTCTGCCCGATTAATGCTTAAAGCACTGGCACTTAGCTTATAGCCGTCGAATGTGTTACTAAGGGAGCTAAGTTCTAGAAAGTAAGTTCCAGGCTGCAAGTTTTGAGAGCTAACCACTCCCACATCAGATGATGTGCTCAGGATAGAGACATCTAACGTCCGGTTGTTAGCGTCCTGCAATGTCAGCAGATTGACGTTGGAAGAAAATACAACCGCAGAAAATCGAGATGGAGTATTGATGGTAAAACGGTAGAAGTCCAACCTATCGTCTTGACCAATGTTATCTTCTTGAAAGAAGGATCTGTTGGAGCTAGAAAATTGCCCTAAATCCTTAGCAGTACTCGTAGAGTTGTTGTCGTCACGTGCCATGGGAAATACCTTCTCGAGGAACATTAATCATGGGTTGTCAATGGCTCAGCTAGTACATTGGAAGACGAAAACACGGAATTCTATTCCAGCAATGTTGGTATTTCTATTCTCGTGAAGCAAGTGAAATTGACAGCGGTAATCTGATTGGTTTTCAGATTCGAGAGGACAGCAAGTTGTTGTTGCTTTGTGCTGCATTGATGAACTGCGTTACTGGTAGTAGCAGCGATTGTCTTCAACACAGCACGAGGCGCGATCGAGCGATACCTGCAATTCTGTTTCAGAATAAACGTCCTCTTTGAATCACTAGTCAGGAGCGATGCAGTTCTCTTATTGCATCTGAAATCAAGTTAGCGAAAGAAGCGTTCCCGAAGCGTTCCTAAAGCGTTCCGAAGTCGATCGTCTTGCTCTGTTTTGACTATGCAGGGGTAGGGAGTGACTCAGAACTCACGATGGATGAATTCTGAGTTGGATAATCCGCTACGCCACAACAGGGACGATCGTTTCCAGAACGGGCATCGTTGCAATGGATTTGAAATCGGTCAGGTCTAGCGCAGCGGGACGAACGCCCTGCACAACGGCAAGCTGCTCTTGACCTGCTTGAATGACCGTGCTGCTGCCGCGTTGGACAAACCGCAAATCGGCAAGGCTCAAATCTGCTTTTAGCCCGATAAAGTCCTGCCCATCGCGGAAGTCTTGAATGATATCGGTGCCGTTGCCGCGAGCGAGAACAAAGGTGTCACTGCCTGCACCGCCATTCAGCACATCTAATCCTTTGCCACCATCGAGCAGGTCATCACCTGCATTGCCGAAGATGCGATCGTTTCCGGTGCCGCCAATCAGAATGTCATTGCCACTGCCGCCAGTCAACGCATCTTTGCCGCTCCCGCCATCCACAATGTCATCTCCGCCACGGCTGTTCACGCGATCGTCTCCGCCCAGTGCCAGCAGAATGCCGTTATTGTTACTGCCCTGCATCGGGTTTTTGCCGTTGCTGCCTCGAATCACGGGAATATTGTTGGCTTGCAGCACAGCAGGCTGATTGCCCACAATTACATCGGGAACCGTGAACGTGTCATAGCTGACTTTGATGCCACTAGATGTTCCTTCACCGTCTCCCCGCACCGTTTGCCGTATTGTGGCGTTCTCTTTGCCAAAGAAGCCGAAGCCTGTTTCGCCTTTCACCTGACGAGTCAGCGTGTCGTAGTTGAACTCCAGTTCCGTCTTGCCCAATTTGGCATTGAGATCGAGCGGGGATTGCCTGCCGTTCGCATCCACTTTAAAGGCATTCAGTTTAACGTTGATTTCTCGCTTATTTGGGTCAACAGGTCGACTGAGAATG
The DNA here is from genome assembly GCA_014695325.1 of Cyanobacteria bacterium FACHB-502. Classification (GTDB taxonomy): domain Bacteria; phylum Cyanobacteriota; class Cyanobacteriia; order Elainellales; family Elainellaceae; genus Leptolyngbya_A. The sequence goes on from JACJNZ010000069.1 coordinate 23,986, forward strand.
ATGCCTTGATTGCCGCCCGATCCGAAAGGCTGCGTTTGCTGAGTGAATCCCTCAATGTTCGCCTTCAAAATCACGTTGCCAAGACTGTTGAGCGGAATGATACGATCGATCTCAACGTTGAGTCTGGAATTCGCGATCGGAGACGCTTTGGGTGTTAGCGTATAGTCGACCGAAGTCGTGGGGTCAGTACTCTTGATGACTTCCAGAAAATAAGTTCCTGGTTCCAGGCGATCGAACTGAATTTCATCGGCTCCCGGCATGAAGGAAGCATTTAGCAAATCTTCAAAGCCTGTGCTAAAGCCCTTTTTGCCGTCATTATCAAAGTCTTTGATCAGGTTAAAGGCAATATTCTTCTCGTTGTTTGACGTGAGTTTGGCATCCAGTCGAGTGGGGCGATCAACGGCAAATGAGAAGTTATCGATTCCATCGTTTGAGCCAATATTCCCCAATCCCCTGACGTTGCCGACTGCGCCAATGCTGCCATTGGGCATATTGCCAAACACCGCTTCAGCAGTGCTTAGAAAACTATTCCGAGTCCCAGAGACGTTGGTCTGCTCTTTCTCCTGAACAAGGGTTGTGGGATTAAGCAATGCGTTAATGATTGCGTTCGCCATGATTGAATTTCTCCTGAAATTGTGAATGATGTAAATAAAGATAAAGGTGACGTTCCGATCGGCGTTTCTTTGCAACGGTGCTATACGACAAGACACCCGTTTAGACTCAGAAAGTATGAATCGCGACCGAACTGGATGATATTGAAAAGCCTATTGAAAACTGCTTCGTGTTAATTCGCCTGCAACGGCTACGCGACTAACGTGGGTACTTCCATTCCCTTAAAGTGAGTGAAATCAACGGTGACAAAATCGGCAGCCGTAATCTGATTGGCTTTAACGTTGGAGAGAACGGCAAGCCGCTGATCCCCTACCCCGACGACAACGTTTTTGCCTTGCTGCACGATGTCGAGAATTTCAGGATTTAGCTCGATCGCCAATCCCAATTTGTCTTTGCCCTTCTGGAAATCCTTGACTACATCGACCCCATTGTTGAGTGCCAACACGAAGGTATCTTTGCCAGAACCACCCATGTGCGTGTCGTTGCCCGCACCGCCAAAACTCATGTCGTTGCCTGTGCCGCCGATCTGAGTGTCGTTGCCTGTGCCGCCGCAGAGGGCATCGTTGCCGCCCATACCGGAAAGGGTGTCGTTGCCGCCTTCGCCGCAAAGAATGCCGCCCTGATTTTTTCCGGTCAGGTCTTGGCTGGCGTTGGTACCGCGAATGATAGGGGTGCTGTTGCTAAATGTAGCGAATGAATTGGTAAAGGCATCATAGGTCACTTGAAACGATACGACTGCCCGCTTTGTTCCTCCCTGCCCTACTGGTGCACCTTTCCCATCGCCTTCCAGAGTAATGACTTCTCCTTCTAATCTCGGTACGCCAAAGCCGCCAGAATTGTTGCCAAATTGCGATCGCAGTCTTCCAGTCGCTGCGTCGAACTCAAACGATGAACCGATTTGAGTATTGCTAGGATTAAAATCGGCGAAATCATCAAACCTGCTGGGAGCAGGATCGTGATCTGTTACGGCGAGGTTAACGGGAACAAATCGCTGGTTTAGATCAACACTTTTGGAAACAATGAAATTGGGACTAATTTGATCGTTGTTGCCAAAGACCTTGCTCTTGCGAGATTCACCTTGGATATTTGTGAAAATTTGAAAGTCAGCCTGCTGGAAATTACCAAAGATTGTCCTGGGGTCAAATCGTTCTAAAGCTCTGATCGTCTTCACATTGACTGATAAATTGGCTTCGCTCACTGCAAGCCCGTTCAAGCTTAGATCGTAAGCGGTGCTACCGCTATCTGGCTTTTGCACTTCCAGAAAATAAACGCCAGGGGCAATGGTTTCAGCATTAAGTGAATCAACGGCAGTACCTCTATTTCGTGAGGATGAAATCGCCTGTCCATCTGCGCTTCTCAGAAACAAATCGACGTCTGAGTTCTTCGGAATTAAGGTCGCACCTAATCGAATGGGTTTAGAAACATTAATGCGATAGAAGTCTGACAAGTCATCGGTTGAGCTGACCGTATCGCTAACAATTCGACCGCTGAGTGGAAAAACGCCTAAATCTCTTGCATTACCAAGTGAATTATCATTGTCGCGTGCCATAAAACTATCTCTTGCAATTGAATTGTGAACTGTTGTTTATTGGGACAGAAACTTGCATTACTTTGTCAGGTGTTTCTATGCCATGAATTGAGGTAAGTTCAACTTGAATCGTGATGTCTACCTAACTGACCTGAATATCGTCACGCTCTGCTGAACCCTGAATGTAATCAAGTAGCACGAAAAAAAGGGGCAGGTTTGGAAATGTCTTTTGATCAAGCAGTGCCCAGGGCTTCTTCTGACCTTTTTGCTTAATCTCAACGAAGGTGTGAATGGTCGTACGAGTTCGAGTTTGAATTACTGCCGCACCATCAAACTCTTGCCAAGAGAGATGTTGCATACCCATGACAAGACCACTATCTGTGACTGCAAGCGGCTTGAAGAAAACAAGCAGTCCTCGATGATAGGTGTCGATCGCATTCGGTAATTGATGCTGCACGACCTGCTCCTGCAAGATGTATCCCAGTTCTTTAATCTGTGCTAGATGCTCATCAAATTGAATCTTGCGATTGTCTCGGGTTTGAATGGTATGGGTATAGCTCGTTATTTTTGCCAGACGGGTTACGGCAATGAGTAGGGTATCAACGTCGGCGTAGGGCAAAATTATAGGATCAGATTTACGCCGATCGACTAAACCATGTTGATAAAGGAGGACAACACTTTGAGCTGATCGCCATCGTTGCCACGATCGATGAGCAAAGTAGATCGAGAAGATTGTTGCAGGAATACCGACCAAGAACAAGCAACTAATCAGTGAGGGAATAATCATCAAACCCCAAGTCACAAATAGCTGTTTAGCTTTTGGTTTGTGCCAGTTAAATTCTCCGAGGAGTTGACCAAGTTCTTGAGGTGGGAATGAGGCGGAATAATTCATAACTACACTTCAAATGAATCAAATTTCTGGAACGTGGAAAACTTCAACTTCTTCTCCAGCAAAGGCTAGTTAACCCTGCTGAGAGCAGACCCAAACCCGGTGCAAGACCAAAGCCAAGCCAAGCTTTTAATAAGGCAAGGGCATCATCCGGGGTAGGTGCTCCACCATCTGGAGGGGTAATTGTTTGGAACTGCGACTGACTCCACAACAGAGTGAGCAGGAGGGTGGCGATCGCACTCATTCCACAAAGGGCAGCGCGAACTAATCGTCGAGATCCGCTATGTTCTTGCAGCCTAGTTATTAACAGCGATACGCTCAATGTACCTATCACAATGCTGCCGACTAACCCAAGCAACAAAGCAAACAGAATAAATAGTGCCATTGTGGATTCTCAACTGAATGGGAAGGCATCAACACACACAAGGTAAGCAGATGAAGCCATTTTTTTAGGACACTAACGTGGGTACTTCCATTCCCTTGAAGTGGGAGAAGTCCACGGTGGCAAAATCAGCAGCATTAATTTGATTGGCTTTCACATTCAAGAGAGTCGCAAGTCGTTCACCGCCCACGCCAATCACGGTGTTTCTGCCCCGCTGCACAATGTCGAGGATCTCTGGGTTTAACTCCATCGACAGTCCCACTTTGTCTTCGCCCTTCTGGAAGTCTTTGACGATATCCACGCCGTTATTCAGTGCCAGCACGAAGGTATCTTTGCCAGAACCGCCCATGTGCGTGTCGTTGCCTGCACCGCCAAAGCTGATGTCGTTACCTGTGCCGCCGATGTGAATGTCGTTGCCTGTGCCGCCGCAGAGGGCATCGTTGCCGCCCATGCCAGAGAGTTTGTCATTACCCCCTTCGCCGCAGAGGATGCCGCCCTGATTTTTTCCGGTCAGGTCTTGGCTGGCGTTGGTGCCAACAACCAGAGGTGTGCTGTTGCTGAAGCTGGATGTTGAGGAGGTGAAGGTGTCGTAGTTGACGCGGAAGGAGATTCTGGCTTTGTTGGTAGATATATCCAGAAAGTCACGACCACCATCTCCTTCTAACGTAATGACTTCATTCTCACGCGCTCGCACATTAACACCATTAACGACAACAACTTCGTTTCTAAGGACATCAAACTCTAAGGGTGCCTGATTGAAAGCTGTAAAAGGATGGATATCTGCATCATCATCAATACGCAGGCTACCATCTGAGTCTTTCGGATCGAGGAATACAACAGGTTTTAGCTCACTGATGTTGAAATCTTGAGTGAGAGTCAAGTTAGGGCTGATGTCATCATCATCCTTGAAAACTTTGCTCCTTTTAGGATCGCTATCTTCTCCAAATCCCTTATTGAGTTTAAAGTAGAAGTCAGCCTCTCCCAATCTTGTGAACGGCACTGGAGCGTCAAAACGTTCAAGTGCGGTCAATCGATCGACCGTCGTACTCAATTGAGCACGAGTAATTGCATTGCCACTTGCACTCAGCGTATAGCTGCCACTGCCCGTTGATTTACTAACTAGCAAGTTGTATTCGCCCGTCGGCAAATTGTCAAACGAAATTCCTTCTGTTGCGGTTCCCGGCTTGAGGGAATTCCTGATTTGTTGACCGCTGCTATCGAACAGAACCAAGTTGGCATCAATGCCTTGAGGTACAACTGCAATACCGCCTTTAACAGGAACATCAACCTGAAATTTAAAGAAATCAAAGTTGTCACCATTCAGGAGAGAACCTCGGACAAACGGGCCATTGCGAATGTTGCCCAACTTCGTTGCAGTTGCGAATGTGTCATTATTAGCGGTTTCAAATACCTGTGCCATGATTCGTCTTCTTGAGAATGTAGTTGAGCTTGAGCGAAATTTGGACGCAAGAACTCTGGACAATGAATATGAGTTCATTGCTGCAATGCAAAGCGTGGATTGGTGAGATCGAGTCAGATTCGAATCAAATCATGAATCTATTCGTAGTAGCGGCGATCGAGCCATGCCCGTACTTCTGTCTCTGAATTGAAGAATACTCTGTGCCCTAGCAGCGGATCGTGAACCACCCAGTAAGGATTGCCAGATTTATCTTTGCGTGAATGAATGATGGGTTCATTTGATGCGGCGATCGATCTAACAATTCCATTCCAGATTCGATTCAGAATTGATGCAAAGCGAGATTTTGTTTGCTTGTCTGATTTCTTGTGAATCATCAACTCAAGCTCGTGATAATTGATAAGTTGCTCTTTCATAGCGATTTCTCCTGAATTGATGGGGTTGATTGTTTCTGAGATTGCTCGGTTGGCGGCTTAGCAGCAATGACAGTCGCGAACTGACTGAGATTAAAGACAAGGGAATCCTGACGAACGCGAGGATATCGCGCCGCGAATGCACAGATTTTGCACATATTGATTTGAGAGATTTAGAACTGAACGGGAGCGGTCATGAGAAGAATATCGCCCGTGTGATGAATGAGAGGATGGGGCACAACTGGGTTGAAATTGATCACTTTAAATCCGTTGCGCTGATACAGGTTCAGTGCTCTGGTATTTTGCTCAAAACACAGTAGGCTTAGCTCTGAGAATCCTCGCGCTGCGGCTTGCTGATGGGCGATCGAGAGAAATTGTGTGCCAATTCCCTGTCCCCGAAACTCTGGAAAGAGAGCGAGAGCGCAGATGTACCAGGTTCCGGGAGCCTCCAGGTTATAAGGATCTAACACATCCGGCTCTGACGGCTCGAATAGAATGCTTGTCGGCTGTTCAATCTGTGTTTCTACAATTCTGGTTTGCTGCAAATTAGTAAACAGCACATGATGTCCAGCATGCCAAGTTCCAGGAGCTTCCACAACTTCAGGGGTTAACGCAAGGGGAATTTCCTGAGGAGCGGCATGACCTGATGTCGCTTCTTTGGAATCTTCAATAGGAAAGGTCAGCATCATACCCGCGATTTCACCTGCTTGCTGTGCTAGCACGCAATTTTTGTAGCTGAACAGGCTCTCCTCATTGGCGTAACGCTTCGCTCCAATTTCGATCGGCGTTAGACCCGGATAATCATCTGCTAATGTACTCCACACATAATCAGACACGCCCTCAGATGAAATTCTAAAGAGTTGAGCGATCGTATTACAGTCATCACGAATTGCGGAACGAAATATCGTTCGAATTTCAGTCTTCAATTTTTTCTCCATTTATGATTTACGAATACTATTTACGAACGATGTAATAGTCGTTCTGAAAGTCGTGTGCAAGCTGCTTGATTTCAACCTGCTTAAATCCTGCATTCGCGAGCAATTCCAGTGCTTTTTCTTTGCCCCACATTGCTCCCAGCCCCATGCCGCCATAGGCGAGGGAAACCGTCATGCAGTGCATACAGGAAATGGTGTAGAGCAGGGAGGCAATCGGATGCTCCAGATTACCGTCCACTTCTGTCGTAGCGTGGATGTCCTGCATTAGATACACCCCATCTGGACGCAGGGCATTGTGAATGTTTTGCAGCACCACATCCGGTTTCGCCTGATCGTGAATCGCATCAAACGTCGTAATGAAATCGTAGCGATCGCATTCATCGAGCGTGGCAGCGTCCTTGACCTGAAACTGAATGTTGCTGAGCTTTCGCATCTGAGCATCCGCGTTGGCATTGGCAACTGCCTCAGCCGAAAAGTCGTAGCCTGTGAAGCGGCTATTGGGAAAGGCTGCTGCCAGCTTATTCAGGGCACGTCCACTACCACAGCCCACATCCAGAACGTCAATGCCTTGCAGCAAGTCTTCGGTGAGTCCGGGAATGAGCGGCAGCACATGGTCGAACAAGGCAGACACCGTGCTTTGACCGCTATCTTCTGCCATCACCGCATGAAAGCGTTTGTATTGAGAGTAGGGAACGCCACCCCCTTTGTAAAAGCAATCAATGATTTGTTCTTCGACTGAACCCAGCAGCGGAATGTATTGGGCAAAGACCGCGATATTGTCCGAGGCGGCAGCCCTGGTCAGCAGTGCAGCGTGTTCCGCAGGCAAAGTGTAGGTTTTGGCGATCGGGTCATACTCCACCACGCGACCTGTGACCATTGCACCGAGCCATTCGCGCACATAGCGTTCGTTTAGCCCAGCAGCATCAGCGATTTGCTGGCTGGTAGAAGGCGGCAGTTCTGCCAGGGTGTCAAACAGTTCGGTGCGATGCCCGATCGAGGTCATGAGGGAAACTGCGCCACTATTGAGAATCGTCAGCATCCTTTCGGCAAAGGCTTCAGCTTTCGTACTGTCGAAGGGGGTCGTGTCTAGCAATTGGGATGTCATCGCTGTCTCCTTAACTCACTGAGGGGTTGATGCCGTTCACTTCCTGCATCTGAACCTAAGTTAGCGATCCGAGCGTTCCGAAAGCGTTCCAAAAGCGTTCCTAAACCATTCTGAGCCTAAATGCCTGTCAACTTTGATTAACCACTTGAACGATCGCTTTTACTAATTCATCTGGCTCTACGGGTTTAGAGATATGGCGTTGAAACCCAGCAGCGAGTGCCTGACGGCGATCGTATTCTCCAGCGTAAGCAGTGAGGGCAATGGCTGGTATCTTTCCCCCTGCTTCTGGCGATCGGGCTCGGATCTGCTGCATGAGGGCATACCCATCCATTTCTGGCATCCCAATGTCGCACAGCAAAACGTGGGGAACAAACTGAGACACAGCTAACAATGCTTCTGCTGCAGAACTGGCAACGGTAACTTGAGCACCTTGCTGTAACAGAATGAATTCTGCCAGGTTACGCATATCGGGTTCATCATCCACCACAAGAATATGCAGCCCTGCTAGATTTGCAGTTTGAGCAAGCGGTTCTGGAGCCGTGGGGCTTTCGGAGGTGACCGTGGCAACGGGTAAGCGAACTGTGAAGGTTGCTCCTAATCCTTCCCCTGGGCTCTCTGCCTGAATCGTTCCGCCATGCAGTTCAACAATTTGACGAGCGATCGCAAGCCCCAATCCTAATCCGCCAAACTGACGAGTTGTGCTGCTGTCGGCTTGCCGGAAGTATTCAAAGATATGGGGAAGGAAATCAGGATTGATGCCTTTGCCGTTATCGCTAACCTGGATTTGAATCTGGCGATCCCAATCTTCCAGCCGAATCGTAATTTGTCCTTGATTGGGTGTAAATTTGACGGCATTTGAGAGCAGATTCCACACGACTTGCTGGAGCCGATTCGCATCTCCTAACAAAGTTTTCTTGGGCAGTTGCAGAAGCGTTTGAATCTGAATGGACTTACTAGAAGCGGCAAGCTGTACCGTTTCAATCGCCCCTTGAATCACGGCGGCTAAATCAACGGGCGCAATATTGAGACTTAGTTTGCCCCGCAGCATTCGAGAGATATCCAGCAAGTCTTCAATAAGCTGTGCCTGGAGTTTGGCGTTTCGTTCAACGGTTGCCAAAGCCTGATCGACTTTTTCAGGCGACAACTGCTGAGTTCGCAGGAGTTTTGTCCAACCTAAAATCGGGTTCAGGGGCGATCGCAGTTCGTGGGACAGCACCGCCAAAAATTCATCCTTTACCTGGTTTGCCTGTTCCGCCTCAGCTCTAGCATTACGTTCTGCCTCATACAACTGGGCACGGAAAATTGCCTGAGCGCATTGACGGCTGAGGGCAATAACAAAGTCGCGATCGTCCTGGCTTGGATTTCTGAACTTCATGAAGCTCAGCAGTAGCCCACCTACTGATCTCCCTTCAACCACCAGGGGAAGCGCCATCCAGGATTCAAAATCATAGCGTTTGTAGATCGAAGCCAAGTGCGGATAGCGGGCAATCCGATCGAGGAAACTTTCGACCCAGGCTGGCTCTCCGGTTCTGACCGCCTCCGCTAAAGGGACATCCAGATTGATTGAAAATCTGCCCCAACTCTTCACCAGGTCTTCTGCATATCCAACCGATTTAACAATTTCAAGTTCCGTCCGGTCTTTGCTAACTAAAACCACCAGGGCAGCCGTCGCTTCTAAAGTTGCCATGCTCTGTTCCACAATGACCTCTGCAACCTGCTCAGGCGTGAGAGATTCTGAGAGCGCAGCGGTCACGGTTTGGAGGCGGGCAGTGCGATCGGCGGCGGTTTCGGCAGCGTGCTTTGCCTGTTGGGCGCTGTAGTAGAGGTAGGCATTATCAATCGCGATCGCCGCGCGACGTGCCAGATCCTCAGCAAGCTCCAGATCTTTCAAACTATAGTGGCGATTAGATTCGGCAAATACAAAGGAAATGGTGCCCAGCACTCGTCCACGGGCCTGAAGGGGAGCAGTGATAGCAGACTTCAAGCCTAATCCGCGTAAAATTTCCAGATATTCAAGGTTTGTGACAGCCGCCGCGAGCTGCTCATCAGTAATGGCGATCGCAATTTCGCTCTGTCCAGTTTTCATCACTTTAGAGATGCCATACCCGTCATCCAAATGTCTGGGAAAGCGATGAGCCACCTCCCAGCCCAACTGAATTTTTTCCGAGTCAGAATGAGCAACGGCAACCCGGTTAATGCTACCGTCGTCATTTAAGAAATCAACAGCACACCAGTCAGCAAAATAAGGTACCGCTAACTGTGCAACGCTTTGCAGTGTTTGTTCGTAGTCCAGCGAGGAAGCAAGCACTTCACTCACTTCCGCCAGAAATGCTGAGCGACTTTGGGTTTGTTCTGGCTCATTGAGAGACAACTGTGCTACCGAATTAAGCAGCTTCGGTTGTTCCTTGATGTCAGAAGCATTCATTCCTGCTTGAACGTTGTCTAACCGCGTTCTCAGCAACTCCTGCTGCTTTTGCAAAGCGGATTTTATTGCCTTGCGCTCGGTAGTGTTCAGAAAATAGGCAGCTAAACCTTCTGGGATTGGCAATAGCCGCACTATGAACCATCGATTCAAGGACGAGTAGAATTCTTCAAATTCCACGGGCTCAAATTCTACAGATAGCAGTTGCCTGGTAATCGCTTGCTGGCTCTGCTGATAGAGCTGAGATGAGGGGTCAACCCGGAAAACATCCCACAGGGTTTTGCCGAGCAGATTGGTACGATCGACACCAAACAGTCGTTCTGCCCTGGCATTGAGAAAGGTACAACGTCCGGTTAAGTCCAGCGCAAAAAATGCCTCCGCCATGTTTTCCACCACAGCGGCAAATGGTTCCCTAGCCGTTTGAGCCTGAAAAGGAAACTGCGCCAATGGTTCTGACGACAGGCGATCGCTGTTTGCATTCATCGGGTTCAGTTCCATACACGCATCACTTTCAGAGAATTCAGGACAAATATCAGCTCATTGAACGAACGACCAGACTAGCAATCTTAGAGATAAGATATTCAGGCTCAATAGGCTTTGAAATGTGCATCTGAAACCCAGCAGCCAGAGCTTGTTGTTGATTCATTTCTCCAGCAAAGGCAGTGAGGGCGATCGCCAGAATGGTTCCGCCCTGTTCTGGAGGTAGGTTTCTGAGTTGACGAATCAGCATATAGCCATCCATTCCTGGCATTCCAATGTCACTGAGCAGGAGATTTGGCAGGGACTGCGATAGTGTTGCCAATGCTTCGGCGGCTGAAGCGGCTGTTAAAACGTTAGCTCCTGCTTGTTCTAATATAAAGGCAACAAACTCGCGAGTGTCGGTATCGTCGTCAACCACAAGAATTTGAAGCCCACTTAGGATAAATGCGGGTGCTAGGGGTTCAATATCTACATCCACTGTTGATTGAGTAGGCATCAATGGGAGTCTGACCGTAAAGGTAGCTCCCAACTCTTCTCCCTCACTTTCGGCTTGAACCGTGCCCCCGTGTAGTTCGACCAAATGACGCACGATCGCTAACCCCAACCCTAAGCCTCCATGCTTACGAGTTGTCGTACTATCAGCTTGACGGAAATATTCAAAAACATGGGGTAGGAACGATGGGTGAATGCCTTTACCTGTATCAGTCACAGTAATTTGAGCGTAAGCAAGCTGAGAGTTCGCTCCATTTTGAATCTCCAATTCGTTATGCTCAATTTCGACTTGCTCTAGCTTAACCTCTACCCGTCCTCTGGCTGGCGTAAACTTCACCGCATTGGAAAGGAGATTCCAGACAACCTGCTGTAAGCGATTTGAATCTCCCAGCACTAGTCCAGCATGAAGAGCAAGACTCATCTTAATCTCAATTGATTTTGCTTCTGCTGCTAAGCGCACTGTTTCAACGGCTGCTTGTATCGTTGGCACTAAATTCACTGGAGCAGTATTGAGACTCAGTTTCCCTTGCAGAATTCGCGATACATCTAACAGGTCTTCGATCAGTTCAGATTGTAGTTTGGCATTACGCTCGATCGTCTCCAATGCCTGTACTCTTTTTGCATCAGGCAAATTTTGGGTACGCAGTAGCCGTGACCAGCCTAGAATGGGATTAAGGGGCGATCGCAGCTCATGGGATAGCACTGCCAAAAACTCATCTTTCATCCGGTTCGCAGATTCTGCTTCAGCACGGGCAGTTTGCTCCTGGACAAGCTGTAACTGTCGTTCTTCTGCTAATTTACGTTCGGTGATATCCAGTACAATTCCTGTCATCCGAATCGGCTGTCCCATTTCGTCAAAAAAGGGACGACCTCTTGCTGCAATATAGTGAATCGTGCTATCAGGAAAAACAACTCGATATTCCAGCTTATGTTCTACTCGATCTGCCAAAGTTTGGCTGAGCGTTTGGGTGAAATAGTCGCGATCGTCGGGGTGAATACAGCCCAGAACAGCCTCTAACGTACAGCTAAACGTTTCACGGCTCACGCCGAATGCTTGATACATCTGGTCGTCCCATTCGATCCGGTCGTTCATCACGTCCCAACTCCAAACGCCGATTTGCCCAGACTGCAAAGCCAGATTGAGCTGTTCTCGGCTTTCGGCTAATTCCTGATATAGTTGAGCGTTTTCCAATGAAATCGCGATTTGAGCTGATAAGATCTCCAATGCAGAAAGCTGGGTTTGCGTGAACGCTTTGGTTGCTAAATTATTTTCTAAATACAGAATAGCAATGAGTTTAGATTGGCGAGCGATCGGTAGACACAGGACAGATTTGGGCTGATTACGAATAACATACTGATCTTCTGAAAAAAGAGTAGATGTTGCAGCATCTTCTAAAATGACTGTTTCTTGGGTTCGCTGCACATAGTTGAGAATCGATTGAGGAACAAGCGATGAAGTTTCAGCATTTGCCATAAAGTGTTGAATACTCAGTTGCTCGTTCGCGCGATTTGCTCTAGCTTCGACTTCAATCACTAGCCGATTGCGACGAAATTGCAGCACATAGCCCACTTCGGCTCCCGCCTGCTCGATCACAATCTGCATTAGCGTTTTTAGCAGTTCGGATAGAACGATCTCACTGGAAATGGTTTGTGATGCTTTAATCACCGACAAAATATCAAGCTGTGCTCCACTGCTGACAAACGTTGTGCTAGAGGAAGTTACAGGATCTTTAGGAAAAGCTGGTTTGAGCCGAGGCAGCAGAGCTGGATAGCGGTCTTCAAGATATTTCACTTTGCCCACTGCTCCCCAGCGCAAGTAGGCATTTCTCGCTTCTTGAAAATAAGTTTTGGCGATCGGTTCAAATTCTCGATTCAGGTAGAACTTTGCCGCCAATTCATACGCTAATGCCTCATACTGCACAAACTCATGCTCCTGAGCAGATTTGATAGATTGCTCGTACAAACGCATTGCTTCCAAATCACGTCCTTCAATTCGAGCAACTTCAGCCGCAACTAACAATGCTTTATGTAAGAAGTTAGCAGGACAATAATCTGCCCAATATTGGAGCTGCTGTTGCTGTTGCTGTAATGTTGTTAGATATTCAGTCTGAACCTCGCTGGATTGGCTTGAATAAAGTGCTGTTAGGACGAGAGAGTGATGCAATAAGTAATTGGCTTCGATCGGCAGCGATCGCACTGCACCTAGAACTTTGAATGCTTCCTGAGCAGACTGAAGTGCCTCTTGATATTGCTCATAGGTGAAAAAGACAATCAGCTTGATGATGTAGTAAAAAACAATGCCGCTAGCAAATTCTGTTCGTTTCAAGATTGCCAGAGCCTGCCCCTCATCAAATCCATCGCCATTTAGCGTATGGGAGTGAGGCGTTTGTCCCTGTAAATTGAGAATCAATTGCTGCTGCAAGCGAATCGTCTGGTAGGCTGCTTCGTGCTTCGACTGGTGGGCAAACGCAAGATATTTTTGAATGGCGCGATCGGCATCCATTAGTGGAGTAATGGCTTCAATCATTTGCCAGGAACCCTGGAAGCCATTGTAATTTGCCATTGTGATGTCGCCCGCTTCCACACAACCCAGGAATCCCTGTTCTAGAAACGGCAAATCTGTTGCCATATGATGTCTCCAGACGTTGATATGGCTCCCGTGAATGTGGAGAACTGTGCCCTTGTATTTGGGGTCATTTAGTTTCTGATTTAATCGAATCGTCATTTCTGAGAAAGCATAACCTGCAGGAATATCTCGAAACATCGAGACCAGCAGCATGGAATACATACTGTAGGCAAAACAGGATTCTTCGGTATTACCAAATTTCAACGAGTAGTTGAGAGCTTTGAGTACAACCAGGGGAAATAAGTTAGGCTTACTAAGATAGGCAGGGGGTCCCATCGAGGTGAGGAGACTAATAATGGTTCTTAGAGTTGGGTCTTGAATGACTGGAGCATCAATTAAGTCAGCAATTTGACGATCGCCCAGATTTACGGTTGCCTGTTGCTTCTCTAAATCAATTGCCTTCTGTACCTGTTCATCTGTTTCGGGAAACGTAACTTCAAATAGCCTAAGCGCTGTTAATCCAACTCTAAATGCCTCGTCGAATTTCCCTGCAACTTGATAAAGCCTGATTTGAAGCATATAGATCGTTGCCCGATCTAAATTAGTTTGAGCTTTGCTTAGGAGTAATTGAAACAAAGCCTCTGCCCGATCTAAATTTCCTGTTAAATACTCACACTCTGCCAATTCGGTGAAGAGATTGAAGACCTTAGGACCGTCAGTATTCCAAGCATCGGGCGAGAGTTGATGACTTGCTGTATCAAAAAATCTTAACGCTGGAATGTAGGCAGTTGAAGCTTTTGCCCGCTTGCCTGCTGCAATATTTAATTGCACAAGGTGATTAATTTCTTCTGGGTCAGAGATATGGTCATGACTGAGATTGAGATGATTCACGACCTCAAATAATCGCTCTTCTAACTGTTCGGCATTCAGGTTTTTGAGCAACAATCGCCCAATCTGGAGGTGAACCAGTTGCTTCTGGGCATCAGGAATTAGCACGTAAGCCGCTTGCTGAATGCGATCGTGAACAAAAGAGTAATGCTTTTCAGCAGATTCAATTTGTTCTCCGATAGTAATCAAGCCTCGCAGCACTGCTTCCCAAAGTGCTTCTGCAATTACACCAGCAGGTTTTTCAGCAACGATCGCCAAAATCTCTAAATCAAATTGATTCCCAATACAGGAAGCAAATTTAAGAAGCTGTTGAGCCTCTGATGATAGCTTTTGCACTCGCTCAATCATCAGATTTACCACATTGTCGGTAAACCCCTTTGTTTCAATCTGGTCAATGTCCCACTGCCAAGTTTTCTCAAATGAATTGAAGCGTAATAGATTTTCCTGACACAAAGTTTTGAGAAACTCATTTACAAAAAAAGGATTTCCACCAGTCTTGTGCAATACTAATTTTGCTAAGGGCTCTGATTGCTGAAGTGAACATTGAAGAGTCTCTGCAATTAGCTGATTCACACAGCCAAGATCAAGCGGCGACAATACAATTTTTGTCAATGGAATTCCCTGCTGGTGCAGTTTCTCTACCATTAAGTTAAATGGATGAGAAATATCGACTTCGTTATCTCGATAGGCAAGCAAGAAGCAGAGAAACTGAAGACTTGAACCTGTAGCAACCGTCTGAATCAGGCTCAGCGTCGCGCTATCTGCCCATTGCATATCATCTAGAAAAATTGCCAGAGGATGGTCAGCTTGGGCAAATGCGCTAATAAAATTTTGAAAGACCAGATTGAAGCGGTTCTGCGATTCGGTTGACCCCAGTACGGGAATGGAAGGCTGTTCGCCAATAATCAGTGTGACTTCTGGAATCACATCGGTAATCAACCTGCCATTGTTGCCGACAGCAGATTGAATTCGATCGCGCCAAATCACTAACTTTTCTTTTGGCTCAGCCAGAAGTTGACGGACTAATCCCTGAAATGCCTGAACAATTGTGGTGTAGGGAATGTCGCGTTTGTATTGATCAAACTTACCCGAAATAAAGATGCCTCGCGTTTGCACAATTGGCTTGTGCAATTCATTGACAAGAGAAGATTTCCCGATTCCAGAATAGCCAGAAACTAAAATCAGTTCCGGCTTTCCTTCTGCCATAACTCGGTTAAATACGGTCAGTAGCTGAGTAATTTCTGGCTCGCGTCCGTATAGCTTTTGGGGAATCTGGAGGCGATCGGAGATATCCTGTTCGGCAATCGGAAATGGAAGAATTTCTCCTGTCGTTTCCCATAACTGCAAGCAACGCTCTAAATCCGCCTGCAACCCGAGCGCGCTCTGATAGCGATCTTCTGCTACCTTTGCCAACAGCTTTAGAACAATGTCGGATATGACCTGAGGAATGGCTGGATTGATAGCAATAGGAGCAATCGGTGTTTTAGCAATATGACAGTGAATCCACTCCAGCGGATCATTTCCCTGAAACGGCAACTGCCCAGTTAGCATTTCATAGAAAGTCACACCTAACGAGTACAGATCGCTGCGCTGATCAATGCCGCGATTCATGCGTCCAGTTTGCTCTGGTGACAAATAGGGCAAACTGCCTTCAATCCGGTTAGAAGCGCCAACAATTTGACTCTCATAAGGAAGGAATGCAGCTAATCCGAAATCGCCAATTTTGACTTGATTTTGATCTAAATTGACAATGATATTTTGGGGTTTAATATCTTTGTGAACGATGTGTCGCTGATGAATTTGTGCCAGGGCAGCTACAATTTGTAATGCCATGTTGAGAAAGGCAGCAGGTTCTTGAAACTGGCTCAAAAGTTGATCGAGCGGTTGTCCCCCAAAGTCTTCCAGAATAAGATAGGGAACTCCTCGATTGAATTCTAAAGCTAATGCCCGCACCGTTCCTGGCAAGTTGAGCTGCTGTCCGATCGCGTATTCATGCTTGAGTTGCTCAATATTGCGAGCACTGTACTGCTCTGGACGCAAGCTTTTAATGACCACGGGACAACCGTCTTCTCTCACACCCCGGTAAATGAGCGATTTTGTTCCTTCTTGAATTAAATCGGTAATCGTCAATCCAGATAATGTGAATGTCACTCTAGCTGCTCCTCTGCCGTTCCCATTGTGAATGATAAAACCCTAATTATTTTTCAAAAGACTAGGAGGCTGGAATGATTCTGCCATTACCTGCGCGATCGTTTTCAAGAGCTGTTCTGGTTCGACTGGTTTGGCAAGATGGCGTTGAAATCCAGCAGATAGGGCTTGTTGCTCGTTGACATCCCCGGCGTAGGCAGTCAAAGCAATGGCCGGAATCATTTTTCCCTGCTTGGATAAGCTCGGGCGAACTTGTCTCATTAAGGCGTAACCATCCATTTTCGGCATTCCGATGTCGCTAATTACAATATCTGGCAATGACTCAGAAATTTGCTGCAAGGCTTCGGCTGCGGATGCCGCTACCCTAACCGTTGCCCCCTGTTCTTCCAGGATGAAACGAATTAGCTCCCGCATATCCGCTTCATCATCCACAATCAGAACACAAATATCATTCAAATGATGCGTTTTTTGAGTGGGTAAGGGTGACTCTAAATGAGGTGTTAGCGTCGATACTATCAGGGGGAGTTGAACCGTAAAAGTGGTGCCCATTCCAAGGCCCGGGCTTTCCGCTTTCACTGTACCGCCGTGCAGTTCAACCAGATGACGGACGATCGCCAATCCCAACCCCAATCCACCAAATTGACGGGTCGTGCTGCTATCCGCTTGACGAAAATAGTCAAAAATATAAGGCAGGAAATCAGGGCTAATTCCCTCTCCTGTGTCGCTCACCTGAATTTGAGCATTGGTTCCTATGCGATCGAGTCGAACCTGCACTCGACCACCTGACCGAGTAAATTTGACTGCATTCGAGAGCAGATTCCATACAATTTGCTGGAGACGATTCGCATCGCCATTCGTCTGTGCAACCCCAGGATTGAATGCAGTCTGAATCTGAATGCCTTTTGCTTCCGCTGACAGTCGCACTGTTTCAAGGGCTGCTTCGATTGTGGTCACCAGATCAACGGGGCGAGCATCTAGTCTTACTTTTCCTTGAAGAATGCGAGAGACATCTAGCAGATCTTCGATGAGCTGAGACTGAAGTTTTGCATTGCGTTCGATCGTGTCGAGGGCGCGGTCGGTCGCTGTCGCATCAAATGAGCGAGTGCGGAGCAGTCTCGTCCAGCCCAAAATTGGATTTAAAGGGGTTCTTAATTCATGGGACAGCACCGCAAGGAACTCATCTTTCACCCGGTTAGCAGCTTCTGCCTGCTCACGAGCAAATTGCTCTCGTCTCAAGAGCTGTTCTCGCTCTGCTTCGATCGCTTTGCGCTCTGTAATGTCGATTGTTGCCCCCAGCATTCGCACCGGGCCGCCCTGAGCATTGAAAAAAGCACCTCCTGTCGTGGAGAGCCAACGAATTGCCCCAGAAGGTTGGACAACCCGGAATTCAATTTCATAGCTCGATCGCTTTTCTAGCGCCTGCTGAATGGCTGCCGAGACTTTTGCACGATCTTCAGGATGAATTAGCTCTGCAAAATCCTCTACTTTGCCGCTAAAGGTGTCGGGGGTTAAACCATGAAACTGATAAATTTGCTCTGACCAGGTAATGTGATTGTTGATGATATCCCAATCCCAAATTCCTGATTGACCTACTGATAAAGCCAGGCGCAGTCGTTCTTCGCTCTGACGTAACGATTCCTCTGCCTGCTTGCGATCGCTCAAATCTAGAACAAAGGCAACTGCTTCTTCTCGCACTGCATAAACCAGACTAAAACCGATTAAAACTGAAACTCGGCGACCGTCTTTGCGAATATATTCTTTTTCGTAGGGCGCACAGGCTCCCCGTCTCCGCGCCTCAGCAATTGCTTCCTCATCTAATGACTGATACTCAGGGGGAGTAATATCACTCCATCTCAGGTTTCTTGCCTGTAAATCTTCACGGGTGTATCCCACAATCCTGAGAAATTCGTCATTGGCTTCCTGAATGCCGCCCTCTAAATCTCCGAACAAAATTCCAATGACGTTAGCAGCCACAAAGCTGTGTAACCGTTCTTCGCTGAGACGCAAAGCCGCTTCGGTTTGTTTGCGAGCCGTAATATCCGCAACGACCGATACACAGCTAATTCCGGCTTGGGTTTCATCAACTGGAGCAGCCCATAGTTCTACATCAAACAGGACATTGCCCTTCTTTTGACG
The DNA here is from genome assembly GCA_014695325.1 of Cyanobacteria bacterium FACHB-502. Lineage (GTDB taxonomy): Bacteria > Cyanobacteriota > Cyanobacteriia > Elainellales > Elainellaceae > Leptolyngbya_A. Next base: position 42,399 of record JACJNZ010000069.1, read on the forward strand.
CTGTGCCTCAACTCCGGCTAAACCTTGCCCCTGAAGGGTGATTGCCAGGTTGTTTAAAAACTCATTCCGTTTACCATCCGGGATTGCGGGTAAAAACTTTCCTAAAACTTCCTGTTGACTCCAACCAAAGATGCGTGCGGCGGCAGGGTTCCAAATTTGCACCGTGCCATCTGAGCGCAAGCCCATAATTGCCAGCGGGCAGGCTTGGATGATCGCCTGTAGGGTTTGATTGCTCTGGGCTAAGGCGGCTTCTGCTTGCTTGCGTTCCGCTTCACGCTGCTTTGTAGGGGTAATATCCAGCAATGTGCCAAAGAAGTCAACCGTTCGCCGAGATTCTCCCTCTCCTTCAAATTGGGCTTGCCCCTTCGCAAGTACCCAGCGTTCAGTGCCGTCATTCCATATAATTCGGTACTCAATTTCGTAGCTCCCAGTTGATTGTGGATCGATCGCTGCACTCACCGCATTAGCGACGCGCGATCGATCGTCTGGGTGCATCCGCTCCAATACGCTGGGCAGGGAAATCATCACCGCATCTTCCGGCTCGCCCCATATTTCACGCATTCGCTTGTCCATTTCAACCAGGTTTGTATTCAGGTGCAGCCGCCAGCCGCCGAGCCGACCCACCTGAATTGCCAGCCGCGCCCACTCTTCGCTTTCTCGCAGGGCTTGTTCTGCCTGTTTGCGCTCGGTAATGTCAATTAACAAGCCATCCCACACCATGCCGTCTTCAGTTTGCTCTGGACGAGATTTGCCCTGAAACCACTTGAGCCGCCCCGATGGGGTAATCAAGCGTCCTTCCCATTGCCAGGGCAGCCGATTGTTGATGGCGATCGCCACTGATTCTCGTAACGATGGCAGTTCATCCGGGTGAATCAGATTCCAAAAGCAGTCTGCATCCTGGATAACGTTTATTGGTTCTAATTCAAGCAGTTCACGCGAGCCAGAGCTGACGTAGGTAAAAGCTTCAGAACCATCAGCCTTGGGCGCATAGCGATAAATCATTCCCGGTACGTTGCGGGCAATCACCTGAAACCGGGCTTCGCTTTCTTGCAGTGCTGTTTCTACCTGCTTACGCTTGGTAATATCCAGCGCAATTCCGGTCATGCGGATGGGCTGTCGATTTTCATCATAAAATGTTTGTCCGATCGCGGTTAGCCACCGTTCTCCTTGGGCTGGATGAAGGATACGAAATTCAACGTTGGTATCAATCTGATGCTCTAATGCTTGACGGGTTGCCCGATCAACGCGATCGCGGTCTTGGTCAACAATAGAATTGAGCCAATTTTTATAGGAAGGTTGAGTGACGGCTGAATCTAGCCCATAAAGACGGTAATATTCTTCTGACCAAGTCACCTGATTGGTTGTAATATCCCAGTCCCACACACCCGCATTCGCAGCCTGTTGAGCAATTCTCAGACGTTCTTCACTTTGTTGCAGCGTTTCTTCAGCTTGCTTGCGCTGGGTGATATCGCTCACCAATGCCACAAAACCTTCGACCTTACCCTGCGGATCAAACCGAGGCACAAAAGTAGCACTAATAATCTTTGTCTCAACATCTTTGTAGTGCATTTCGTTCTCAAAGCTAACCGCATGTCCGGCTAACACCTGCTCGACATAAGGACGAACGCTTTCATAGGCGACTTCCCCCATCACCTCCCAAATATATTTGCCACACACTTCACTGGCACGTCGTCTAAACCACTGTTCGTAGGTTTGATTGATGAAGCGATAACGCTGCTCAGTATCAATAAACGAAATCAAAACCGGGAGCGAATTGGTAATCAGGCGCAGTTCGGCTTCTCGTTGCTGTAAGGCAACTTCGGCTTGAATCCGTTTGCTCACATCGATCGCCACCCCCGCCAGAAGCTGCTGCCCACTCGCATTCCAGAAAGGAAACTTAAAAGCCATATAGCTGTGTTCGCCATCCTCGTGGTGAATGGTTTCCAGCGTTTGCATTGGCTGACGACTGGTCAATACAGCTAAGTCATTCTCGCGAAGCTGTTTTGCAATGGCAGGTGGCAACAGCTCAAAATCCGTTTTGCCAATCAAATCTGCCTGCGATCGCTGACAGGCTCGCTCAACCCACGAATTGGCATAGACATATCGCCCCGCTTCATCTTTGATAAATGCCGCGATCGGACTGTGGTTCATGAAGCTTTGGAACAGCTCATGACTTTCTTTGAGGGCTGCTTCTGTGCGCTTCCGCTCCATAAACTGACCAATCTGGCTGCCGATCGCCGCCATCATATTCAGTAAATCTGCATCTGGCTCTTGAACACGATCGCAAAAGCACTCAATCACACCCAAGACTTGATTGCTCAATACAATGGGGAATCCAAAGACAGCCCGTAAGCCTGCCTCTGCTGCCTTTGCCGCCCTCGGAAAATTGCTGTCTTCCTTGGGGTCTGAAATCCACATGGGCTGACGATTGAGCCAAACTCGACCGGGTAGCCCAACACCAGGAGCGAAGGTTGTTTGCAATTTGGACTCAATCAGGGCCTGAGCAGAAGTTGTGGGCGATCGCCAGTTATCGCTATAGTGCAGGCAATTCGTTTGGGGATTGACACTCCAAAACATCCCTAATTGCCATCCCAACGTTTCACAAATCGCTTGTAGAATCGCTGGCAGGGCATCGGACACCGTAGTTGCTTCAGCCAAAATTTGGGCGATCGCATACTGAATATCGCGCCGGCGTTCTGCTTGCTCCTGGATTAACTTTTGGTGCGCTGTCTGCTCTCGCTGCCTGCACAGTTCCTCACGCTGTTCCAACTCCTGAACGCGTTGGCGTAATTGTGCTAATTCATCCAGCAATTGTTCTTTTGTCTTTTCCGCATCTAACATGAACGTAGCCGTATAAAAAAGGGAATTAATTGAAGTCAGCGGTTTTAATGCACGTTGGGATTAAGCAAGGAACTGAGACTTCGGTTTGGGAATAACGTACTGCCGCTATCCTGATACCCGTTGTTGCTCAGGATTTTGCTAGGAGCCAATGAAGCCCAGGATTGCCTGTAGGAGCACCTCTGGCTCAACGGGTTTAGGAATATGCTGTTGAAATCCGGCTGCTAGGGCTTGCTGCTGATCGACTTCTCCGGCGTAGGCAGTGAGGGCAATCGCTGGAATTGGACGATCGCCCTGTTCAGCCTCCAATGTTCGGACCTGTCGCAGCAAGGTGTAGCCATCCATCTGCGGCATTCCAATGTCGAGAAGGAGAATATCAGGTTTCGCTTGAGCCAGCACTTGCAAGGCTTCTGGGGCAGAGGAAACCGCAACGACAGAAGCCCCTGCTTCCTTCAGGATGAAGGTCGCTAATTCTAGATTGTCAATTTCGTCATCCACAGCAAGGACTTTAATCCCCTGCAACGACAAGGTGTGATTAACCACGGCTGCCTCCTGGTTTGGGACGGTTGAGGTTGATACGAGGGGGAGTTTGACTGTGAATGTTGCACCTTGCCCTTCTCCGGCACTCTCCGCATGGATTGTACCCCCATGCAGCTCAACAATGTGCTGGGCGATCGCCAGTCCTAGCCCCAATCCTCCAAATGTTCTAGTTGTACTGCTATCTGCCTGACGAAAAGTATCAAAGACAAAAGGTAAGAACTCTGCACTGATGCCTTTTCCCGTGTCTTTGACTTGAATCTGGGCTTGCCCACCCATCGCAGCGAGCTGGATCTCGATTTGACCCTGCTCAGGCGTAAACTTCACCGCATTGGATAATAGATTCCAAACCACCTGTTGCAGGCGCGCTGCATCTCCCAAAACAGGACTAACCTCTGCGGCAATTTGGGTTTGGATCTGAATGTGCTTATCCTCGGCATTTAAGCGAACGGTGTCAATCGCTGCGCTAATAATCGAGGCGGGACTGATTGGACAGCGATTTAAAATCAGCTTGCCTTGCAGGATGCGAGAAATGTCCAGCAAATCTTCGATCAACTGCACTTGTAATTTGGCATTGCGCTCGATCGTTTCAAGGGCGATCGCGGTTCTGTTCGCATCCAGGTTGCCTCGCTGCAATAATTTTGACCATCCCAGAATCGGATTCATCGGCGTTCGCAGTTCATGGGACAGCACTGCCAGAAACTCATCTTTCATTCGATTTGCAGCTTCGGCTTGCGCTCTGGCTCGTTGTTCGGCTTCATAGAGCTGGGCACGCGCGATCGCCTGGGCACACTGCTGCGCGAGCGAGAGCATAAACGCCCGATCGGCTGGCTCAAGCTGGGGGAGCTGGGCAAATGTGACGGATATTCCACCAACTGCCTGCCCCTCAATCATCAAGGGCAGAGAGACCCAGATCGGGTACTTGGCTTGAACGTAGCTTTTTGCCAGGTGCGGATAGTGAGCAATGCGTTCTTCCAGCGTTTCTTCCCACATGGGTTGTCCGGTGCGAACGGCATCCGTTAACGGGGTAGCAACGGTGAGCGAGAAGCGTCGCCATTCTGGAGCAATAGCAATTCCATCGCCGAGATGGTGAATAATCTCCAGTTCGTCTTTTTGTGGAGTGACCAAAGCGACCAGAACTGAGGCAGCATTCACCACCGCCATGGTTTGGTGGGCAATGACTTCTGCAACTTGAACCGGAGTTAATGACTCGGAAAGGGCAGCCGTTACTGCCTGGAGTCGGGTGGTGCGATCGGCAGTTCGTTCTGCTCGCTGGCGTGCCTGTTCTGCCTGCTGATAGAGTCGGGCATTGGCGATCGCCATCGCTGCCCGGTCTGCTAAATCCTGAAACAGGTTTAAATCCTCTTGCGTGTGTGGATCGGCAGGCGCATGACGGGTGAGGCTTAATACCCCGATCGGCTCTCCCTGCACCTTCAATGGAACGAGCAGGGTACTGCGAACTTGAAACCGTTCTAGATAAAGGCGGTATTCCGGTTTAATGACCGCACTAAGCTCTTGCTGCGAAGTGACAGGCATCAGCAGGGGTTCTCCGCTCTGCATCACCCGTCCCCCAATGCCTTCATCAATGCGACGGGGATATTGCTCTAGCAAATCCTTCAGAAAGGCTCGAATTTCTGGGTCGGCGTGATAGCACGAGACAGAATTCAGCGATCGCTCATCGTCTCCAATCAGATTGAGGACACAAACATCCCCCGCTAATTCGCTGGCGAGCCGAGCCACTGTGTCTAGAATGGTTTGCAAGTCCAGGTTGGCTGCCGCAAACGTCTGGGAAGCCTGAGCCAAAAATCGCTGGGTTTGCTCCATCCGCTTCCAATCGTCAATATCGGTGCAGCTGCCAAACCATTTCGTGATCTCGCCGTTCTCGTCCAGCAAAGGGTAAGCTCGCGTTAAATGCCATCGGTAGACCCCATCGGCTCGTCTCAGACGTTGTTCGGCTTGTAGCGTATCTTTATCTGTGACGGCTTTGATCCAGGCGTTAATGAAGCGATCGTGATCACCCGGATGGCGGAAGCTGCCGTTTGCATTCTGGCTTTCTTCCAGAGTTAAGCCTGTGTACTGGAACCACCGCTGGTTGTAGTATTCGGTAAATCCATTCGCTTGAGCCACCCAAACGATCTGCGGAATCGATTCTGCCAGACACCGGAAGCGTTGCTCACTGGCTTCTGCAAATGCCCGTGCCTCTTGCTCTGCCTGATAAAGCTGTGCCCGACGAATCGCTTGAGCACAATGATGTGCTAGGGCAAGGATAAATGCCCGATCTGCTTCGTGGATAGAGTGGGCTTCTGTAAATCCAATGCCTAGCGAACCCAAAACTTTATTTTCAGCAATGAGCGGAATGGCGGCGATCGCACCTGAGGAAATACTGTTTTGCAAAGAAGCCAGTTGAGGATAGGCGGCGATCGCCTCATCTAAAGATTGCAGGAAAACGGGAGTTTGAGTTTGCACTACATGAGCAAGCGGCACAGCAGACGTTATCGGAAACCGCTGCCACATCGACAAAGCATTGGGAGGATGTCCGATTGAACCAAGCAGTTCTAGCTCTTCTCCATTGGTGCTTAGCAGCATCACTAAGCCGCGACAGGCTCCCAGCGCAGCTAAGGCTTGCTCAACAATTACCGTTGCGACATCACTGGAAGTCAGGGCTTCGGAAAGGGCGGCAGTAATGTTTTGTAGGCGAGCCGTGCGATCTGCCGATCGAGCCGCTGCCTCTTCGGCTTGTTTACGATCGCTAATATCAACCGAAACTCCAACGAATCGGGTTGCCTGCCCCTGCTGGTCAAAATAAACTCGCCCCTGGCTGTTAAGCCAACTGATTGTCTGGTCAGGACGAATAATGCGGTATTCCTGGCAGTGCTGTTCCTTCCCAGCTTTTGCCCGCTCCAAGCCTTGAATGATCCGTTCCCGATCTTCAGAATGAATGCTAGAGAAAAAATCTTCTGCGGTTCCAGCTTGAATTCCCCAAACGTTCAGCGCATTGGGAGAGCAAATGACCTGATTTGTCTTCAAATCCACATCCCAAGCCACGATTCGAGCCGAGGAAAGAGCAAGCTGAAGTCGCTCCTCCGTTTGTTTCAGATCCTCTTCAACCTGTTTGATATGAGTGACATCTGAAATTGCTCCCAGGTATCGCTCTGGTGTTCCGTCTGCATTCCGCAAAATATAGGCGCGATCGATAACGTTTGCATACTGTCCATCTGCTCGCTGATAGCGGTATTCATCTCTCCAGCGTTCATCGCCTCTTGTTAAAGCTGCTTCAAAGCTTATCGTCACCCGATCCCGATCGTCTGGGTGAAGGTGCTCAATCCACCACCGGGAAGAATTGCATTCCAGAGGTCGCTTACCCACCAGTTGATCGTATGCCTGGTTCCACCAAACCGAATCTGTTTTGAGATTGCGATCGTAAATCGCGTCATTGGTTGCCTGTAATACCAGAGATAGGCGTTCTTCTGTAATTCGCAAACTTAATTCAGCCTGCTTGCGGTCAGTAATATCGTGGGAAATGCCAATCACCTGGTGGGGTGTGCCTGCTTCCGTTCGCGAGAAGACCAGATCTCGGCTCCATAACCATCGCCATTCACCATTGGCGTGGCGCATCCGGTATTCCCACTCAATGACTTCGCCATCCTGGGCACGATCGAATCGCTCTAGGTGAGCTGGCAGCGTTTCGAGATCGTCTGGGTGCATCAGCGCTGAAAACAGCAAGCTGCCCATTGCCTGAACTTCGTCAGCAGGATATCCCAGAATTTCTCCAATCTGATGATTGACATAGACATTGTGCTGTTTAATCAGGTCATAAATGTAGAGAATTCCGGGGGTTGCATCTGCAACTTGCTGAATGAAGCGTTGGCTTTCTTTGAGTTGTTCCTCGATTTGCTTTCGTTCGTGAATGTCTTGAAAGACGACAACGCTAATGGGTGGACGATCGTACAGGGCGGGCAATACCGCCGCGTCAACAAGTAGCGGGAAAATGCCAGCCGGAGTATGCCAATTAATTTCAGCCCCGGCAATTTTCTCTCCCCGTGTCGCTCGTACTGCCGGAACCTGCTCCGACGGAATGATTTGTCCTGCTGAGTCCGTACAGTAATAATCTCTGTTGTAGGTTGCCCCAATATAAGTTGCCCCAATATCCTTAGCAATATTGATTCCTGCGATCGCGTTGGCGGCTTGATTGGAGAAGATCACCCGCTGTTGCTCTGGGTCAACCAGAATCAAAGGAGTCGGCAGCAGATTGAGCACTGCTTCTAGCCATTGCCGTTCGTCCGTTTGTTCCTGCGATCGCAACGCTTCAATCCTTTGCTGAAGCTCAGCAACCTGGTCCTGCAACTGTTTATTGTGCTGTTGTAATGCAGCGATTTGTTTTGCCAGCAGTGCTTCTGGAAATTGAGTATCCGGCACTGTCACAGATTCGGAGAGACAGCTTGCCTTTCCATGGTTAGAAGTAATTGTATTTCCAGCACAGCAGTGGCACTGAGAGTGCCGGGCATACCGCTCAACCAGCTCAGAGCGAGAAACGCCCATCTCTTTTGACTGTTGCTCAAGCAACTGCCAGGCAGTGTTCGTTAAAGATAACTTGACTGCTTGTTTGGATTCTCCCCGCCAAGCCTGAGTGAACTTGCCAGTTTTATCGCGCTTCATTGAGGTACTGCCCGTATGCCCATATGGCTTTCATCAATTAAATCCTGTCAAAGATACGCAATCAATCCATCTCAAGACGGAAGACCTATATCCGCAACCATGCATAAGGCTTTGTAGCAAATAATGCTTGATGACAGAAGTCAATTGTGTCGCAAGAATTGGGTTAATGGTAAGGTAGGCGAGAAAGGTTACTGACTCACCCTTGGCTACCTCACCCTTTACTGATTCACCCTTGAACGTCTATTTCTGCTCTATTCGGGCGGGGGAACGCTACATTCAGGAAACAAGATTTGGTCGGCACTTTGCGGAGCGATTGGGCTGTTAACAAACGACCCAACCCCGTTGTGGGTCAGGGAGATCCGTTTCTAGCCGTTTTCGGTATCCCTCTTCCAGGTTTTTGCAACACAACCCACTGGACAAATGATCTTGCTGCCCTTATCGAGAGTACTGATTTCCTTCCCCTTGGTTCACAGGCTGAATCGCGAGTAGCAATTGCCCTGCGGTTACGGTTTGCCCCGATCGACAAAATACCTCGGTAATCGTCCCAGTACACTCTGCATCCACAGCAATTTCCATTTTCATCGCTTCGAGAATTACGAGACGATCGCCTTCAGCAACCCGATCGCCAGGCTGTACCAGAACTTGCCAGACGTTAGCAGAGATATGACTCACCACCGCTTCTACATCATCGGGAAGCAGGGTTTCAGACGTTTCGGTTTCGGGCTGAGCCGCCTCCAAAATTTCTTGCTGGGTAAATTCTCCTGCCGCAGCCCAGCGATCGCGTTCAGCCGCAAAAGCAGCTTGCTGTTTGGCTCGAAAGGCAGCAATGTCTTCTGCGTTCGCCCCCAGAAAGTTCTGATACTGCTGCAAACTAAAGGTTTCTTCCTGGATGTCAAGCTTGACTTTGCCCTGAATCACGTCTTCCCGATAACTTAGCAATTCTTCTGGTGAAACGGGAAAGAAGCGAATTTGATCAAAAAAGCGCAGCAGCCAGGGCTGGGTAAAATCCTGGGTGCTTCGGTAGCGATTCCATACGGGAACGGTACGCCCCACAAACTGATAGCCCCCCGGACCTTCCATGCCATAGATACAAAGATAGGCTCCGCCAATGCCCACTGCGTTTTCGGGTGTCCAAGTGCGGGCAGGGTTGTATTTTGTCGTTACGAGCCGATGGCGCGGATCCAGGGGAGTGGCAACGGGTGCGCCGAGATAGACATCGCCCAAGCCCAACACCAGATAGCTCGCGTTAAACACAATATCCCGCACCTGCTCAGTGCTGTCTAAGCCATTGATGCGGCGAATAAACTCAATATTGCTGGGACACCAGGGCGCATCGGGTCGCACCGACTGCATATATTTCTGAATTGCAAGCTGCGTCGATTCGTCGTCCCAGGACAAAGGTAGATGCACAATCCGAGTAGGCACCTGCATCGCATCAATGTCAGGCAACTCAGACTCTGCGGCAATTAATCTTTCAATAAGCTCCTGAACTGGCAGCACACGGCTATCGTAGTGAACCTGAAGCGATCGAATTCCGGGGGTGAGATCGATAATGCCCGGAAAATGATTTGCCTTTAGCCAGCCCATCAGGGCATGAACCCGAAACCGTAAGTTCAAATCGAGGACTAAGGGACCGTATTCAATCAGCAGGTTTTTGTCGCCGGACTGCCGATAGGCCACTGCGATTTGAGTGGAGGAGAGGGGGAGGTGGTGGAGGATCGGTGAGTGAGTGAGTGGGTCAGAGGAAGGGATCAGGAAAGGAGGGGATGGAGAGGGAGACGATTCCTGCGCTGCCTGACTGCGGAGCGTTTCGATCTGGTGATCCTGCGATCGTTCTCGCTCCAGAGCTTCTTGGGCAGTGAGGCAGTAGAACTGCACGGTGTCGCCGGGTTTGAGCTGTCCGATTTTCCAGAGTTCGGACTGGACGATCGTGGCAGGGCAGACAAAGCCGCCTAAGCTGGGGCCATCGTGTGCCAGGATAATGGGCATATCGCCGGTGAAATCGATCGTGCCGATCGCGTAGGCATTGTCATGGATATTGGAGGGATGAAGCCCGGCTTCGCCACCGTCGGTTCTTGCCCAGCGGGGTTTGGGTCCGATTAGCCGGATTCCAGTGCGGGCGGAGTTGTGGTGAATGAGCCAGCGCGTGGAGAACAGCATCTCGATATCCGCTTCGGTAAAGAAGTCAGGGGCACCGTGAGGTCCATAGAGTACGCCGATTTTCCATTCGTGGGTGTAGGACGGAATCAGCTCGGTTGGTAGGGGGGCAGGAGCTAGAGGGTCAGGAACTGTGCCAGATGATGCGGATGCGCTGCCCGTTTCGAGCCTCAAGACATCTCCAGTTCGCAGGGTGCGTCCGCTATGTCCGCCAAATTGTCCCAGGGTGAAGGTCGATCGGCTGCCCAGATATTCGGGCACGTCAAATCCGTGCTGGACGGTAACATAAGTGCGGTAGCCTGCTCCCTCGATCGCTCTTAGTTTGAGCGTGCTGCCTGCGGTAACAGGAACTGCAGCCCAGTAGGGCACGGGCTGACCGTTGAGCGTGGCTTTCATCGCCGCTCCAGTGAGACAAATGACCGTATCGCAGTTAAAGTGCAGCGTGGGACCCATGACGGTGCATTCCAGCCCTGCTGCGGATTCCGGATTGCCCAAAATTCGGTTTGCCAGACGAAACGCCAGATGATCCATTGGGCCTGAGGGCGGCACGCCGATATCCCAGTAGCCCGTGCGCCCAGGATAGTCCTGAATGGTGGTGTAGGTTCCAGGATTGAGAACATCGATCGTGCGCGGCTGGTATTGAAACTGATTCAGGTATCGTGTGCTGACCAATCCATTGACGAATTGAGGGCTGGCAATCACCTGCCGCAAATAGGCCAGATTAGTTTCGATGCCTGCAATCTCTGATGCCTGAAGGGCGGTTTGCAGTTGAGCGATCGCCTCTTCTCGCGTTTTGCCCTGTACGATCACCTTTGCCAGCAGCGGGTCGTAAAAGGGCGTCACTTCTGTTCCGGTTTCAATCCAGGCATCGCAGCGAACCCGGTCTGGAAAACGAACGACACTCAATAAGCCTGCGCTCGGCTGAAAGTTTTTGTGGGCATCCTCGGCATAGATTCGCACCTGGATCGAGTGTCCCTGAAACTGCGGACGATCGTGCAGAAAAGCAGTATCACCTGCCGCCAGCAGCACCATCCACTCGACGAGATCAATCCCACTGACCATCTCCGTCACGCCATGTTCGACCTGGAGGCGAGTGTTTACTTCCAGGAAGTAGAACTGCTGCTGGTCGACGTCCAACACAAATTCAACTGTGCCCGCCGATCGGTAATTGACTGCCTGTCCCAGTCGCACCGCACAGTCAGAAAGCTGCTGCCTCAGCGCATCGCTAATTCCAGGAGCAGGGGTTTCTTCAATCACTTTCTGGTTGCGTCGCTGTGTCGAACAGTCACGCTCTCCCAGCGCAATCACATTACCGCAACCGTCTCCAAAAATTTGAACTTCGATGTGTCTTGCCGTTTGAATATATTTCTCTAAAAAGATTCCTTTTTGCTTAAAATTTGCTTGACTCAGACGGTCTACTTTTTTAAACGCATCAATTAACTCTGTTTCAGAGAAGCAAACCTGCATACCAATGCCGCCGCCGCCTGCCGTGCTTTTCAGCATCACCGGATAGCCGATCGCCTCCGCTTCTTTTCTTGCGATCTCCCCATCTTCGAGTAGCCCAGTTCCAGGCACAAGCGGCACTCGATGCTGCTCTGCCAGTTCACGTGCCCGATGCTTTAATCCAAAGGCACGAATTTGCTCAGGGGTAGGACCGATAAACGCGATGCCTGCGGCTTCACAGGCGGCAGCAAATTCAATGTTCTCACTCAAAAAGCCATAGCCCGGATGAATTGCCTGCGCTCCGGTTTGCTGTGCTGCTTCCAGAATTCGATCGAACCGGAGATAGCTTTCTGCCGCTGGGGATGCACCAATCCACACAGCTTTGGTTGCCATCATGACATGCTGAGCATGAGCATCTGCGTCTGAATACACTGCCACGGATGCAATACCGAGGCGATCGAGTGTCCGAATAATCCGGCAGGCAATTTCGCCGCGATTGGCAATGAGAACTTTGGTGAACATTGGTTTTCTACCCTTCCCAGATAATGATCCGAATCGGCGTGGGATTGTACGCATTACAGGGATTATTGATCTGGGGACAGTTTGAAATCGCAACCAGCGTATTCATCTCTGCTCGCAGGTCAACAATGCTGCCAGGGGCAGAAATGCCGTCCACAATTTCGAGTGTACCGTCCTCAGAAACCGGGACGTTCATAAAAAAGTTGATGTTGCTCACCATATCCCGCTTGCCTAAACCGTAAGGTGCGAGCGCAGTCAGGAAATTTTCGACGCAGGCGTGCTGATAGCGTTTGTCCAGTCCAAACCGCACCGAATTGCTTTCGCAGCTACAGGCTCCGCCTGAGGTGTCATGTCGTCCGCAGGTGTCATTCAGAATGGTCATCAGCACTCGACCATCATTTGAAATCAGTTTGCTGCCCGTCGTCAGATAAAGATTGCCCTGAGCCACGGTTGTATCCTGGGCACTGTAACGCTCAGACGGATCATCAGCACTGTAAACCAGGAAATCAACTGCCTGATTGCCGCCCAGATCTTCGATTCGCATGATCTGTCCCTGCTTGAGCACCCGCGACCAGGGATGCCGGGCAGGAACCACTTCGTCGTAAATTGCAGTTTTGGGATCGAGCTGGGTTGATGTTGTCGTCATGGTTTTATCCCTTTCAATTAATCCCTTTCAGTTAGTCTTGAGCAAACAAAGCATCTGTATTGACAAAGCCGCGCTCTGCTTCAGGATTGGCAGTCCGGCAGAGGTCATCGGCGGCGGGAGCAGGGGAGTTCCAGACTGTGACTTGAATGGCTTTGGGTTCGTAAACGGTGCTGGGGTGCAGCGGATGGGGACAGTTCGAGAGGACGACCAGCACATTCATTTCGGCGCGGAGATCGATAAAGCTTCCCGGTTTCTCGGCTCCCTGCACAAGAGTCATTTTGCCGTCTGGCTCGATCGCCACTCGCGTAAACAGGTTGAGGTTGGGTGGGATATCGCGCTTACTCAGCCCATATCGCGTCACAGCTCTGCGGAAACTATCGCGAGCGTTAACCCAAAAATCACCTTCCCCATATTTCGCCGCATTACTGGCGGCATTGCTGCACCCGCCGAACAGGTCATGATAGCCAGACGTATCTTCGGTAATCGAGAACAGCACGCGCCCCATGTCGGAATAAATCACCATGCCCTTTTTCAGGAAGGCATTGAACTGAATTTTGGCAGTATCGGCAACGTTGAGTCGCTCGATCGGATTATCAGCGTTGTAGCAAATGAGAGAAACGCCCTGAGAGCCTTCTAAATCAGTGATGCGCAAAGTATTGCCCCCTTTGATCACGCCATGCCAGTACGCGCTACCGGGCAATTTTTCATCGCGCAGAATCAAACCCAGATCGAGGCGAAGCACTGCTCCGTCAGGGGGAGTCGTCTCTGGAGATGAATCTGAGTTCGGCAAATCTGAGTTCGGCAAAACAGATGATTGCGCCATAGAATCCTCCGGTTTCGGTTGAATGATCAGTTAAAACAGAAATGAAACAAAAAACGAAACTGAAAAGAAGGAACTAGAATCACGCTGCCTTCAATAACAAAGCCCAGGAGTGACCAACAGTTACTCAAGTCCTGTATGGTTCTCCCGGGCTTTTTTCCCGCCGTGTGACTAACCTGGCTTCAAAGCTAGAAGCTCAAGCTAGCTGCTTCTCTTGGACCAGCCATCACGCCAATTACAGCCCGATCGGAACCCTAGAAGCGAATCCTATTCAGTTGCGATTGAATTCAATTTTGATTCAGCCTATGTTAGATAAAACCGCTTTTGGCAACATTAGTCAAGCCCAATGAATCATTCAACGGGTGATTGAGGGGTGAGCCTGGGACTCAATGCCAGCGGGTTGATTTCGCTTATATTAGCTCATAAGTCACTGTGGCAGCGGCAAACGAGGTTCTCTCGGCACGATCGTAGGTGGGCTAAAAGCAGGCTTAAACCTGAAAGGAATATTGGGTTTTTAATAGCTTTAATACTTGAACGGTTTTCGTGTCATTGACCTCTGGTTTCGATCGGAGATCAGACAAAAACCGGAGTAGGGTTTCGTTAGTGTCGTAGGTGACTTCCAAAAACAGGTCATAGTCACCTGTGACAAAAGCCACATAGCTAACAGAGTCTAGCCTCGTGAGCTCTTGGGCAATTTGCTGAGCCGCTACCAGATTGGTTAGCTTGACTTCAACCAGGGCAATCTGCCTGAATCCAAGCTTATCTGGATTGAGATACGCCTGAATTTTAATTGCATTGAACTCTAGCAAACGCTGGACTCGATTGCGAATCGTTGCTTCTGAAACGCCGGCTCGTTTCGCGATCTCCGTGAATGCCATGCGTCCATCTTGATGTAGAAGTTGCACCACTCGAATATCTAGCTCATCGAGTGGTAAACGATCGCTTTCCTGATTTGGTGTTGATTCAGTCATAGCGCCTGCTGATTCTTTACGGTGATGAGGCATGCAGCCAAAACGAAAGGCGAAAATAGCTAGCTTAAAACTACGAAAATCGTACTAAATTTAGCATAATCATATCAATTTTAATAGAAAATGGAAGTTTTTCTGCGATTTGTAACAGTAAATACAGCTTTAAATTTCTGTCATCGCTAAGTTGAAACCTGAAGCTCAATCTGTTTTCAATCTGTATCTTGGTCTGTATTTTAATTTGTATTTCAATTGTCTTTGTGCAGGTATTCCAAACTTTGGTAATAAGCAAATGGTAGTGAGCAAATGATGGCAAGTGCTGTTCCTGACTGGCTAAGAGGGCTCTGGAAACGGTTGTCGATCGAAACCGGAGACGGACAGCGCGACACTGAAACACAGGTGTTTTATCTGCAAACTTCGACCTGTTTTGGAGATTTGCGAATTCCAATCGACCGCCCTGGCTTGACCCAGGCAAGCTTCTCGTCTCTGGCTTTAGCCGATGCTCTGGCACTATCACGCCAGCAGGGATTTGCAGGCATTACCCAGTTTGAGCAGGGATGCTGTCAGTGGATGAGATATATCGATTACCAGCCGCCACAGCCTGTTCGGGATATCGGATTGCTGTATTGGGACAATGACATTTTGATCGAGGAAGGAATTGATCAAATATATCGGGAAGAATGGCAAAAGGTGGACGATGGCAATGGTGATTATACGGCTCTAGTTCTAACTGAAGCTTTAACTGACGATCCTTCATCCCATTCTGCTACAAACTGGCAAGCCAGCTTGGTCATTGCCGGAGATTATTTTGTTTACACCCAGAATCGATCGTTTTCCTTACCGTCAAATGGCTCCCTAACCGATTGCCTCCTTCAGGCCACCGCCCCTGAAAAACAGCAAGACTATCTTGCCTGCGAAATTTCGTTTGGGCATTGTCGATCGGGTCGAGTCCCGTGGGAAATTCAGCGATCGACGATACCCCAGCGCGAAGGCTCTGCTCTGTGGTCTGCGTCAGATTTGACAATTGACCTGGAGAACCAGCGAGTTTTGCAGGCTACTCATCAGAATGATAGTGGTGAGGTTGAGAGGAAAATGCAGCAGGAAATCCGAGAATGGCAAATCTGGGAATGGGGTACGGGCCAGGTATTTGTTTTCTAAGTTAGGGCTGAGACATCGTTTCGATTTAGTTTCGATACAGTTTAATTTATCTTCTGGTATCCCTTATGGTGATTAGTCTGAGTAACATTTCCAGTCAAAAGAAAAGCACGTTTTTTGCTGCGCCTCTGTACACCTCCGCCGCACTCTTGACGTTTGAGCAGCAGCATATTTTTCGGCAAACCTGGCTTTATATTGGACGAGCCAAGGAACTCATGCAGTCGGCAACCGTTAGGGCAATCGAGGTCGCTGGAACCAGCGTCTTGATCACTCACGGCAAAGATGGCAATCTTCGCGCGTTTCACAATGTCTGCCCGCACCGAGCCGCCCTGTTTTGCAGTGAGGCGGGGCTGTATCAGCTCAAGCATCTGATTTGTCCCTATCATGCCTGGACTTACAGCTTAGAAGGTGATTTGGTGGGTGTTCCCAGAGAAGAACGGTTTGCGTCTGAGTTTTGTCGATCGGACTACCCGCTAACGCCAGTTCGATTGGAGCAGTGGCAGGATTTTATGTTTCTCTGCTTTTCAGATGCTGCTCCGCCGCTAATCGAGTTTCTGGGCAGCATCCCTGCCGCGCTAAACGAGCACTTTACCCCCCAAACAACCCTGCTGCTACAAAAGCAATATTCGGTGCAGTGTAACTGGAAGGTGTATCACGACAATACCCTGTGTGACTATCACGTTGCCGTGGCGCATCGCACGACGCTGGATGTTGTTCAGGGTCCGGTGAGCCGTTACCAGCATGAATTTGATGCATTTGTGAATCTGCTGTACACACCAACAACCAAGGATTGGCGATCGCAGAATTCGGTGCTCGCGGAACTCAACGATCGCAGTCGTGAGGGCTTCTTTACCTTTGGCATCTTTCCAAATCTGCATCTGCTGGCATTGCCCAATGGAGTGATTGCTTGGCTCCGCATTGACCCGGTGAGCGTAGACCAGAGCCTGCTCAACCTGGAGATCTACGGGGTGCTTGAACTCAGTCCGTCGATCGATCAGCTATCGCAAGACTTTGAAAGCTTTACCGCAGAAGATATGGCAATTACTGAAAGTGTGCAACGAGGCTATTCGAGCGGGGCATATCATTCAGGCCCAGTAAATCAGCTAGAAGATCGTATTGTGCACCAGCAGCAAATCATTTGGCACTATTTGCAGGCAGGGTTGCAGCGCGCTCGATCCAGCGTTTCCTCAGAAATCGCAGCACTATTGTCAGATTAATCTTTTAGGCTAACAGCTCGGCGATCGTTGCCTCAATCAAAGTGGTATCTGCGGCGTTATATCCTGGTCCTCCGGCACAATGTCCCCAAATGGACTGCATAATTCTTAATTCGGCACTCGGCATGTGCGCCACTTCGATCGCATTATCTTCCGGTGGAAAGTACAAATCAGTCGCGCTGGGCATCACGATCGCCTTTGCCCGAATCGATCGCAGTGCCAGGGCAAAATCGCCTTTGTAAAGCGAATTGTTGCTGATGTCCCCGTGCTGCCACGTCCAGAGCATGGCTAGCAGGTCATTGGCATCCCAACTGAGATGATCGTCTTCCCACCATTTCAGCAGGGCTTCCACCGTCTCGAATCCCAATTCTCGATATAGCCCTTCTCGATAAAATGCCTGTGAATATGCCCACCCTGCATACACCCGTCCAAATGCCTTAAGTCCTGCCGTTGGTGGCTCGGTGTAACGCCCGTTTTGCCAGGTGGCATCGGCAGTCAAAGCCGCCTTTACCCCTTCTAGAAACACGCGATTATGCACCGAGGTTTTTGCCGAACCGCAGTAGGGAAAAATGCGCTCAACGCGATCGGGATACAGGGCTGCCCAGTGATATGCCTGCTGCGCTCCCATCGACCAGCCCAGAACCAGGGCAATGCGCTCAATGCCAAACTGTTCGGTAATCAGGCGGAACTGACACTGAATGTTGTCGTACAGCGTCACGTGGGGAAATGCCGCACCGTCTGGAATATTTGTGGCTAAAGTATTGCTGGCTAAAATATTGCTGGGCGAGGAGGACAGCCCATTACCAAACAAATTGGGCACGATGATGAAATAGCGATCGGGGTCAAGGGCTCGGCCAGAGCCAATCAGAACTGCATTGCTACGATGGGTTCCCGTGTAGTGGGTCGGAAAAATAATCACATTATCTTTTTGAGCATTCAGCGTCCCGTAGGTGGCATAGGCAAGTTTTGCATCAGGCAAAATCTCACCCGATTGGAGCTGAACGTTTCCCAACTCATAGACTTCGTAGTCGATCGCCATATTTTTTGCTAAGGATCACGGATTCAATAAGCTTTAATTCTCCATCTGAAGTGCTTCTGGTGGGTGCTGTTCTGTTGGTGCTCTTTGATGGGGCGGTATTACACAATTGTCTTTGCTCCGTCTACCACGATCGATGCTCCATGCATCAGGGCAGGGGCATCTGCCGCCAAAAACAGCGCAACCTGAGCGATTTCTTCGGGTGTTCCCAATCGACCGATCGGCATGGTGGCAATTCCCTGATTCCTGGCTTCAACGGGGTCTGAATCAACGTTAAATTCCTGTTGCAGCATTGGGGTATCGATCGGACCAGGACAGAGCGCATTAATCCGAATATTGGCTTGGGCATATTCCAGTGCCAGGGCACGGGTAAAGGACAACACGGCTCCCTTACTGGCGCAATAGGCAGCATAGAAGGGCTGTGCCACGATCGCTAATTCTGAAGCAGTATTGATAATCACGCCATGACCCTGCTGCTGCATCTTGGGAATGGTTTGCTGGCAAAGGGAAAACACCGAAAGAAAATTGACCGTCATGATTTGTTCTAGAGTGGCATGATCAGTCTGGTCAAAGGGAAGGACGGCAGAAATGCCCACATTGTTATAAAGAACATCAATCCGTCCATAGGTGCGCCAGCAGGCTTCTACGGCTTCGGCACACTGAGCAACGATCGATAAATCGGCGGCGTAAAACTCAAACTGATAGCTCTGGGCAAGTAGTTCTGCGGCAAAGGCTTCTCCGGCTGCGACATTTCGATCGATTCCAAAGACGATCGCGCCCTGTTCGCAAAAGAGCTTAGCAGCGGCTTTGCCAATTCCCGAACTGATACCCGTGATAATCGCAACTTTATCCTGAAGTCGATTCATTAGCCAATCTAAAATGAACTTACTGAGCGATGACTTTAGCGAACCCAATCCCTGATCAAAGCGAACTCATGACCTCGATCACCTGGTCAGAAGTCGTAACGCTGCCAAAAAGACCGCCCTCTATTTTGACCATTTCGATCGCTGCCCAATGCAGCCGCTCATCGCTTTCTGCGCAGCAATCCTCCAGCAGCAGGGTATCATAGCCGCGATCGCTCGCTTCTCTGAGGGTGGTATGTACACAGACGGCAGTTGTCACCCCGCAAAGAATCACGTTCCGAATGCCTCGCTGCCGCAGCAAATGATCCAGATCAGTGGCATAGAACGCTCCGCTTCCTGGCTTATCGATAATCGGTTCTCCCGGTTGAGGACTCAGTTCGGGAATAATATCCCAGCCTGTCTCGCCGCGAACCAGCAATCGTCCCATCGGACCTTCGCTGCCAATTGCAGCACCCGCTTTTTCGTTGCGCCAACGTTTTGTTGCAGGCAGATCCAGCAAATCCGATCGATGTCCTTCCCGGGTGAAAAAGACCGAAAACTGCTTTGCCCTTGCAGCGGCTAACAGGCGTTGAATTGGGGCAATGGGGGCTTGGGTCAGAGAAATATCATATCCCTTTTTTGCCAGGTATCCGCCCGGACTGCAAAAATCTGCCTGCATATCAATCACGAGAATCGTAGTGTTGTGCGGCTGCAAATTGCCGTCATACGGAAAAGGATGAGGATCAGCCGGAATATACATAATTGGGAAAGTCTTGATGAGACAAAGATAAGACAAACCAGTACAAAATCTTTTAATTCTAAGCCGAGCCAGAATCAATATTTCGAGCTGTGATGAGGGAAGACGAGGAACAGAAGGACAGGAAGAATAATAGTTGTTTCAACGGTCATCATTCTCACTCTATGCAATGAGCATGATCGATGTAAACAAACTTAATTGATTCGGATTGACCGCGATCGATAACATTCCTTGTATATGTTGATACAAAACTGTTCAACCCGACTCAATACACTACAAGGCTGTGCTGTGATCGTGCATCGGTGTTGAGGCCGCTCATTTTTTTGAAAATATCGTGCGGTTCAATTAAGAAATCCGTTAACCGATTGACTAAATATTGCGATACATTGCGATCGCCTTTTGCAAAAGTATCCAGAATAACCCAGTGAAAGTTTCTAAATTTTCTCTGCTCGTCTTCACCCTACCGCTTTTCTAATGGCTCAACTTTTATCTCCCGAACTGGAATCGCTCAAATCAACCCTGGAAGCGCAGGGAGTTAAATATGCACTGGCAAGTTTTGTGGATATTCATGGTATGTGCAAAGCCAAAGCCGTGCCTCTGTCCCATTTCGGTCAAATGATGCGAGGTTCGGAACTGTTTACAGGAGCTGCGCTAGACGGTGTACCGCAGGATGTTAGCGATGAAGAAGTTGCAGCAATGCCTGATCCTGCCTCTGCCACAATCTTGCCCTGGAACTCGGAAATTGCTTGGTTTGCTAGCGATCTCTACCTGGAAGGAAAACCGTTTGAGGCGTGCTGCCGCAGTATTTTGAAAAGAGTGCTGGCACAAGCCGCAGAGATGGGCTTCGGCTTTAATTTGGGAATTGAAACGGAGTTCTTTATTCTCAAAGAAACAGCAGACGGTAAGCCAATTCCAATTAGCGATCGCGATGTGCTGCATAAACCCTGTTACGACGTGCAAGGGCTGCTAGACAACTATGCCTGGGTGACAGAAATTGTCGAGGCAATGAATCAGCTCGGCTGGGATGTGTATTCGTTTGACCACGAAGACGGCAACGGACAGTTTGAAACCGACTTCGCCTACACCGATGCCCTGACAATGGCGGATCGCTTCACGTTCTTCCGGCTGATGGTGAAGGAAATTGCTCGCAAACACGGCTTTTTTGCCACTTTTATGCCCAAACCTTTTGCCAACCGCACGGGCAGCGGCGCACACTATAATATGTCGCTGGCAGACCTGGAGACGGGCAAAAATCTGTTTGAGTCCGCAGACGATCCGCGTGGCTGTGGGTTATCGAAGCTGGGCTATCAGTTTATTGCGGGCGTCTTGCGTCATGCTCCGGCGATCTGTGCGACGATCGCTCCTACGGTCAACAGCTACAAACGCCTGATTGCCCGAGGCAGTATGTCGGGCTTTACCTGGGCACCCATTTACATTTGCTACGGCAACAATAACCGGACGAACATGCTGCGAATTCCGCTGGGTGGCGGCAGGGTCGAGTGTCGTGCGGCAGATATCTCTACCAACCTGTATCTGGGGGCAGCGATGATTTTGGCAGCCGGACTGGAAGGAATTCGCGAAGGACTCGACCCGGGTGAGCCGCACACCGAAAATATGTACAAGCAGTCCCTCGCAGACCTGCAAGACATGGGAATTCGCTTTTTGCCGCGCAACTTGGAAGAAGCGATCGCCGCCTTTGCCGCAGATCCTTTAAGCGAGCAGGTGATGGGGTCGCTGATGTACCGGACGTATATCGACTTTAAATCGCAGGAATGGCAGGCGTATCACAACCACGTTTCCGACTGGGAGATTCAGCGGTATCTCAAGTTCTTCTAGTCAGGACGATTCTCCTCGTTGGGGGAATTGCTCATGGATTGCTCGTTTCATTGTTTATTTCATGAACTCAAGGAGGAAATACCGCGAGTGGCTCACTCTAGCACGACCGAACCAGGCAGTCCTAATTTTGCTCCGCTCCCGTCAAACAAGCGCTACCTGAAGCCGTCTGTATTCTGGAGTATCCGTCAGGGATTTCCTCGCTGGCTTTCACTGACGGTCGGGGCGTTATCGCTCCTGATTCCGTTTATTGCCTGGACGATCGTGAGCTATGCTGGCGTGGTTTCCCCGATGTTTTTACCGACTCCCACGGCAGTGCTTCAGGCAGGGCTGCAAATGCTGACTGAAAATAACCTGTTGCTTGATATTGGGGTGAGCAGTGCCAGAGTGGCGGGCGGCTTTCTGCTGGCAGCTCTAATTGGAGTGCCGATCGGATGGGCAATGGGTGCGTTTCACAGTATGGATAGCCTGTTTGCGCCGATCGTTGGAACGGTGCGCTATATGCCCGTTACGGCGTTTGTGCCGCTGATCGTCATCTGGGTAGGACTGGGCGAAGAATCAAAGATTCTTATCATCTTTTTGGGCGTGGTTCTTTACAACGCGATGATGGTGGCGGACGCGGTAAAGTTTATTCCCAATGAAATGATCAATGTTGCCTATACGCTGGGTGCGACTCGTCGAGATGTGTTTTTTAAGGTGATTCTGCCTGCCACGTTCCCCAGTGTGCTGGATACATTGCGCGTCAACATTTCCGGTGCGTGGAACTTTCTGGTCATTGCCGAACTACTGGCAGCTCAAAGCGGTTTAGGGTTCAGAATTATTCAGGCCCAGCGATTTCTACAAACCGAAAAGGTGCTGTTTTGTATTGCGGTGATTGGCTTGATTGGGTTGATCATTGACTATGGCTTGAAGTGGCTTTCGGCAAAACTCACCCCTTGGGCAGACCAAATTCGCAGCTAGACCCCATTCAGGCGGATCCTGCTCACTATTTAGGCAGATTGCGCGGAAATTGTATTTTGATTTACATATTGCGGGGTGTGAATCATATTTAACTGATGATTGGCAACACGCTTAAAATCTTGCATTCACCCATTCTCTTTGCTTAGCAATAATTTTGTTTGACCAATGTTTGACGAACAGCTCAGGACACCCAGATATGCTTGATACCCGCTTCGGTCATCAGCCACGAGAATTGAATACTGCGGATGGGAGTTCCGAAAGCATTGCAGTTCAGCCCAAAATGGAAATTCGATCGCTCTCCAAGCAGTTCTCGATGCGGGGCGACCAGCCGTTAACCGTTCTTCAGGACATTAACCTGAAACTTTATCCTAGAGAGTTTATCTGTCTGGTGGGTGCATCGGGCTGCGGGAAGTCAACGCTGCTGAATATTGCCGCAGGGCTTGCCACTCCCTCGACTGGACAGGTGTTAGTGGATGGGGAAGATGTAACTGGGCTGCCCGGTTCCGATCGCGGTATGGTGTTTCAGGGCTACACGCTGTATCCCTGGCGAACGGTCGCTCAAAACGTTGCCTTCGGGTTGCAGCTTCGCAAGTTGCCCAAGGTTGAGCAAAAAGAGCGAGTGTCCTACTTTCTGGATGTCGTGGGGCTAACCCAGTTTGCCAATGCCTACCCTAAACAGCTTTCTGGCGGTATGAAGCAACGGGTGGCGATCGCCCGTGCCCTGGCAAATGAGCCGTCGGTTTTGTTAATGGATGAACCATTTGGCGCACTCGATGCCCAGACCAAAGAGCAGATGCAGCAATTTTTGCTCGACGTTTGGGAAAAGACGCACGTCACGGTTTTGATGATTACCCACGATATCGAAGAAGCAATTTTTCTGGCACAGCGCGTCTATGTAATGGGGGCGCGTCCGGGACGGCTCAAGCAGGTGATAGAAACGCATCTACCGGAGCATCACGATCTGGAGGTTAAGCTTTCGCCAGAATTCATCAGCATCAAACGAGAGATTATCCGCCTGCTACATGAGGCTGAACCCTAACCTGCGATCGCAGATTGCACGCCGTAATCTTCGCTGCACTGTTATCGTGCAAGCCTTCGGGCAAAGCGTTGATTTCTGTTTCAAGTCGTTTTGGTTAAGTTTATTCGTCGATCGCATTAAAGGAATATCGGAGAGTTATGAATCGGACTACCGCTTTACTCAATCGTCGTCGTGCGCTCATGCTGATGGGGGGCTTGGCAGGCGGGTTGGCGTTACATGGCTGTACCCAGGGCAATGCTGGCTCTTCGTCTAATGCGGCATCTCAGACCATCACCTCTGGGGTAAATCCCTGGCCCGGCTTTTCAGGACATTTTGTCGCACTGCAAAAAGGTTTCTTCAAGGAAGAGGGGCTAAATGTTCAAGAAGCTTTCTTTCAAAGTAACAGTGATGAAATAACCGCTTTCCTGGCAGGAAAACTGGATGTTGCCTGGCTCACGTCAGGGGATGTACTGCAATGTATTGAGAAAGATCCAACAATCCGCATGATTTATGTGGTGGATTATTCCAATGGCTCAGATGGCATCATCGGGCGCAATATCAAGTCTCCGGCTGACCTGAAAGGCAAAACTGTTGCTCGCGAAAACATTCTTTTTCAAAATGTGCTGCTGCAAGCTTATTTAGCTAAGGGTGGTTTAACCGAGGCAGATATCACCCTTAGGGATATGACCGCGGCCGATGCAGCCACTGCATTTGCGTCTAGACAGGTTGATGCGGCAGTCACTTTTGAGCCGTGGTTAACAAAATCAGCCAAGGACGGGGGCGGAGAAGTGATTTTCAGCAGTAAAGATACTAACTTGATTGCTGATGTCATTGCGACTCGTCAGCCGATGATTGAAACACGCAAAGCAGATTTGCAGGCTTATTTGCGGGCGGTTGATAAAGCGGTGAAGCTGGTCAATGCCAGTGACGCAGAGGCGATCAAAATTACGGCAGACAAACTTGGAGTTTCTGAAGCAGAAGCCAAATCCCAGATTGCCGGGGTAAAAATCTTTGATATTGCCATGAACAAATCCATCGGCTTCAATGCCAATAGTCCTAACAATGTGATGAAAAACTTCGAGCTCAACCTGAAAGAAGGTGCCCGAATGAAAGTTATTTCCGATGGTATGCAGATTGATAAACTTTACGATGATTCAATTCTGATGTCTCTGTAGGGTCAAGGAAGCAGCCAGGAGATCAAGAATTGTGGGAGATCAAGAATTGCGGTTATGTCGCACAGAGTTTGTAGTAACCAGTAATTTGCATCGT
Source organism: Cyanobacteria bacterium FACHB-502 (assembly GCA_014695325.1). Taxonomy (GTDB): domain Bacteria; phylum Cyanobacteriota; class Cyanobacteriia; order Elainellales; family Elainellaceae; genus Leptolyngbya_A. The sequence goes on from JACJNZ010000069.1 coordinate 67,064, forward strand.
TTGCGTTGTTGTAAGGTCTGGATCAACGCAGCAAGATGACTCCCACGATCGCTTCCGCTATAAATCCATCTGCCGATTCATCTCATCCCCACTGTTGCAATGCTAGGGTCGAGCAAGGAGGGGAAGGGGATGACTTCGTTCCGACTGACACGACGACGATTTCTGCAAGCAGCGGGAGGAGCAGGCCTCCTGACGGTTTTAGGCTGCAATGGGCAGGAGCAAAACATGGTGACGCTTTACACCTTTGGCGATTCGATTCTAGATTGTGGACGGTACAACGAGTATGGCGTCCATCCGGGGCAACTGTTAGTACAGAACGATAACCGTCTCTTTGCTGAATTTGAGGGACAGGATCTCGCCTCGATCGGATCTGCCCGCTTAGAACACCGTGCTCGTGATGGCGCAACGGTTGAAGGTTTACCTGCTCAAATCAAGGGATTGCAGGTTCAGGGAAAGTCAATTGCGCTGATCACGGTAGGCGGCAACGATCTGCTGCGGGGGCTGATCGCCGATACGGGTGCAGGAATTGCAGGCTTTGCCAGTGCCCTCGACGCTTTTGTACAGCAGTTGCCCATCCGTCCGGTTTTGCTGGGTAGCGTCTATGATCCCACCCTGGGAGATGACCGTCGCAATTTCGTAGGGGTTGAGCCAGCGATCGCCCGTAACAATCTTGGGCGAATGAATACCGCCATTCAAGACATTGCCGATCGCTATGGGCAATTTGTCGATCTGCATGCTCATTTCCTGAAAGGCGATCCTTCCTGGTTCACTGCAACGATCGAACCCAGTTTGCGAGGAGCATCTGAAGTACGGCGCGCTTTCCTTCCTTATGTGATGCAACTAGTGTGATGCACCTAACGCCAAAAGTGTAATTTTTTGTGTTCCTTGCATCGATTGAGATCTGTGGGATACCAAAACCTGATCGCGCCGACAGTAGATTTCCCGGCTAGCCTTTTGTCACTTTTCATCATTGCAGTTCGGCGACCTCGTGCGCTTGGGTAAAAAAGGCTTTTGCTGCTGCCCTATTTTGCTTTTCAGGCGTTGCTGAATCGGGATATGAAGGGTGCAAATTCAGCTTCTGTATCGCCCCCTAAATCCCCCAATGCTGAGGGACTTTGAATTCTGGTTCCCCCAAAGTTGGGGGGCTAGGGGGGCGTATCATACGCTTATTCAGCAACGCCGCTTTTCACTCAGCCTCACAAAGTTGAGTACCGAGTTCTGCAAGTTCGATGTTTTAAGCGTACGGATTGGATTAGCGTTAGAGCAGCACTGGGTGTCAAGGCGAAGATGAATGCTTTAGGATAGAGGCTATAACAATAAAACTTCATGGATACGGTGAATCCGAACGGTTAAGGCAATCTCTTCCCCTTCTAAACTGGTTGTGGCTGGCTTTCATGCATTCTCAGAACCATTGCGCGTCAAAATCGTGGAGCTGCTGCGGGAGAATGAGCTTTGCGTTTGCGACCTTTGTGAGGTGCTGGACGTGGCTTAATCGAAGCTGTCGTTTCATCTCAAGACTCTGAAGGATGCAAGCTTAGCGCGACCGCGCCAGGAAGGACGCTGGATCTACTACAGTTTGAATGTGCCACAATTTGTTGTCCTGGAGCAATACCTCTTGGAGTTTCGCCGCTACAGCCTAATGCTGCCTGCCTGTCCTTGTACCGATAAGGATTAGGACACTCAATTCATTTGTTCAATTCATTTGTGTGAAGTGCTATATAAAGTGCATTGGTGCCATTTTCTAGCATCCATCAATAAAAATTGATAGACTACTCATCAATATAAGTTTAGATGGAGGAGCGATGGCAATACGGGTTGGAATCAACGGATTTGGACGAATTGGACGATTAGACCTGAGAGCCGCTTGGGGGTGGGCAGATCTGGAGTTTGTTCATATCAATGAAGTCAAAGGTGGCACTGAAGCTGCTGCTCATCTGTTAAAGTTCGACTCGGTACACGGACGCTGGGCACCCGATGTTACGGCGGGCGACGATCGCATTTACATTGACGGTCAGCCAATTACCTTTTCCGAACATACCAAGCCAGGCGATGTGCCCTGGGATGAGTTGGGTGTTGATATTGTGCTGGAATGCTCTGGCAAGTTTCGCACCCCAGAGACGCTCGATCCCTACTTCAAGCGAGGCGTTCGCAAAGTGATTGTGGCGGCTCCGGTGAAAGAAGGAGCATTGAACGTGGTGATGGGAGTCAATGATCATCTGTATGACCCCGCTCAGCACAATTTGTTAACGGCGGCTTCCTGCACCACCAACTGCCTTGCCCCGGTCGTAAAAGTTATCCATGAAGGCATTGGCATCAAGCATGGCGTTGTCACGACCATCCACGACAATACCAATACGCAAACGCTGGTTGATGCCCCGCACAAAGATTTACGACGGGCGCGCGCTTCTGCCCTATCCCTCATTCCCACCAGCACAGGTTCAGCGACAGCGATTGGCCTGATATATCCCGAACTGAACGGCAAACTGAACGGGCTGGCGGTACGAGTGCCCTTGCTGAATGCGTCCCTCACAGACTGCGTGTTTGAAGTCGATCGTCCAACCACTGTGGCAGAGGTCAATCAACTGCTTAAAGCCGCATCGGAGCAAGAGCCGCTGAAAGGCATTCTGGGCTATGAGGAGCGTCCGCTGGTCTCGATCGATTACCTCAACGACCCGCGCTCTTCGATCGTTGATGCGCTGTCCACCATGGTCGTAGACGACACCCAGGTCAAGATCTATGCCTGGTACGACAACGAGTGGGGCTATTCCAACCGGATGGTGGAACTGGCGCGAAAAGTTGCATCCAGTCTGAATTGAACCTGAATTAAGGAATTCTCTGACATGGCTTCTTCCTCTGCTCCCCGTGCCAGCCTCAAAAACTATGCGATCGTCACCCTTGCTTATTGGGGGTTTACGCTAACGGATGGCGCACTACGAATGCTGGTGCTGCTCTATTTCAACGAGATTGGCTACACGCCGATTCAGATTGCATTCCTGTTTCTGTTCTACGAAGTGTTTGGCATTGTCACGAACTTTCTGGGTGGTTGGATTGGCTCACAGTTCGGGCTGAAAGTCACCCTATACAGCGGGATTGGGCTTCAGGTGCTTGCCCTGATCATGCTGTCGTTTCTAAACCGTGACTGGGCACAGTGGTTTGCTGTGCTGTATGTCATGACTTCTCAGGCATTCTCAGGGATTGCCAAAGACTTAACCAAAATGAGTTCTAAGAGTGCAATTCGATTGGTCGTACCTCAAGACGCGCAATCCTCACTGTTCAATTGGGTGGCAGTTCTAACCGGATCAAAGAATGCATTGAAGGGCGTGGGGTTCTTTCTAGGAGCCGCACTGCTGGGCACATTCGGATTTGTTACGTCGCTGTGGATCATGGCGATCGGGCTGATCTTGGTCCTGTTTACTGGGGTCATGCTGCCCAGGGGCATGGGCAAAATTAAGGCGAAGGTCAAGTTTACCCAGCTATTTTCCAAGAGCCGTGAGATCAACATTCTGTCGGCAGCGCGTTTCTTTCTGTTTGGCTCCAGAGATGTCTGGTTTGTGGTGGGGCTTCCTGTTTTCTTGCGGAGTGCGCTGGGCTGGTCGTTCTATCAAGCGGGGGGATTTTTAGCCTGCTGGGTGATTGGCTACGGCATTATTCAGTTTCTAGCTCCCACTTTGCTGAGGCGCTTTGGCAACGGTGAACCACCTAAGTCAAAAACCATTCAGTTCTGGACAGGCATTCTCACTGCCGTTCCTGCCAGTATTGCCTTAGCCATGCAGTTGAATGCACCACTCAATGTAACGATCGTGGTAGGACTCATGATCTTTGGCATTGTCTTTGCTTTCAATTCTGCCGTTCACTCCTATCTGGTGCTGGCGTTTACCGACGATGACAAGGTTGCCCTCAATGTCGGCTTCTATTACATGGCAAATTCGGGTGGCCGACTAATCGGCACCGTGCTCTCTGGCTTAATTTATCAGCTTTATGGATTAGTGGGCTGTCTGTGGGTGTCGTCGCTGTTTGTCCTGGCAGCCTGGATGATCTCACTGAAACTGCCTGATCCCCAACCGAGTAAAGCCCTTGCCTGGAAAGCAGGTGACGGCGACTAATCTCTTTCATTTCATCTCATTCGCGGTTGTTCTCATGGCTTCCAAAGGTTCTTCAACGCATTCCCATGCAGTGCAGGCAGGCGGTTCGCTCAGCTTCTTCGAGCGATATCTGACGCTCTGGGTGTTTCTTTGCATTGGCGCAGGAATTTTGCTGGGGCGGCTGTTCCCTAGTGTGGCGATTGCGCTGGATGCAATGAGCATTTATCAGGTTTCAATTCCGATCGCCATCTGCCTGTTTTTCATGATGTATCCGATCATGGTGAAGATCGATTTCTCCCAGGCAGCGCAGGCGGTTCGCACTCCCAAACCCGTGGTTCTAACGCTGGTCGTGAACTGGCTAATTAAACCGTTCACGATGGTTGTCTTTGCCCAGTTCTTTCTCGGCTGGCTCTTCCGCCCGCTGATTGTGGGCACTGAAGTGATTCGAGGCGTAGAAGTGTCGCTGGCAAATTCCTATATTGCAGGAACCATCTTGCTAGGGATCGCACCCTGCACGGCAATGGTGTTGCTGTGGGGCTATCTCTGCTACGGCAATCAGGGACATACGCTGGTGATGGTTGCGGTCAATTCGCTAGCAATGCTGTTTCTCTATGCGCCGCTCGGTCGCTGGCTCCTGGCAGCCAATGATCTGGCTGTGCCTTGGCAAACGATCGCGCTCTCTGTCCTGATTTATGTGGGTCTGCCGCTGATTGCAGGAATGTACTCGCGCTATTGGATTTTTAAACATAAGGGACGGGAATGGTTTGAACGACGGTTTTTGCAATATCTCAGTCCGGTCGCGATCGCCGCGCTGCTGATTACGCTGATTCTGCTCTTTGCCTTCAAAGGGGAACTGATTGTCAATAATCCGCTGCACATTCTGCTGATTGCAGTGCCATTGTTCCTCCAGACCAATTTCATCTTCCTCATCTCTTATGTGGCAGCACAAAAGCTCAAACTGTCTTACGAAGATGCTGCCCCGGCGGCACTAATCGGAGCCAGTAATCACTTTGAGGTGGCGATCGCTACCGCAGTTGTGCTGTTTGGGCTGAATTCGGGTGCGGCTCTGGCAACGGTGGTGGGGGTGCTGATTGAAGTGCCTGTGATGCTGATGCTGGTTGAAATCTGTAAGCGGACTGCAATGTGGTTTCCGCGAGAGCCAGAAAAGGCAACGCTGAGCGACCCGCGCTGTATGAGTCCTTATCGCTAGTTCAAGAGAACTTTTCGTATCTGCGAGATGAGATTCGATCGCCGGTCATTGGGCTTGTTGAATCGATCGAAAAATGTGTTCTACAACAGCAAAACTATGAAAGAGCAAGCAATACAACCGATTGAGGAGAATCTGTGGTGGGTGATTCCCGGTAAATTAGCAGGAGTCCGCCAACCTGTCGGGGAAGAACTCTCCACCCTGCAAGCGGCAGGTATTGGGGCGATCGTCTCGGTTTTTCATGAGCCAGCCAATCTGGAGCGATATCAGCAAGCCGGGATTCCTTTTGTCTGGCTCCCGATTATGATCGATTCGGTTCCTACAGATTCCCAGCTTCAGGAGTTTCTCGATTTTGTTCAGCAGCAAAACGAGGCAGGGCGAGCCGTTGCTGTACATTGCAGCACGGGGAGACATCGAACAGGAACCATGCTGGCTGCTTATCTCATCAAGAATGGTTTGTCTTACTTGGAGGCAATGAAGTCGGTGGTGAGCGCAAATCCTGAAATCGAACTTCCAAGCAATCAATCGGCTTTCCTCCAAGTGCTATAGCCAGTACAACCGAGCAACGATCGCTCTTCCTCACACGGTTCAGAAACATTGGCTCAGTCGGGGTGTTGCAATTTACTGTACCAATGGCAGACGGCGCACAGGAACGATGCTGGCAGCTTTTCTAATTGAAACGGGTCTAACGTTTGATCAGGCAATAGAAGTGATTCTCACCGCTAATTCACAAATTGAATTGCGAGAGGCACGGCTCAATTACCTGAAAGCATTGGCTGGTGAGCGAAGTTCAAAGTAATGCACAACACTAGCAGATTCATTCCTCTCACTGAATTTCACAAATATTGACAAGTTTCAATATTGACGATTATCAATTTAAGGATTAGAGTTGCTCCCATACACCCCTACAGTTCCTTGAGAAGAAGTTGTGACGCTTAGACAAGCAGAGCTAGAACAAAAGACGCAAGAAGTTGGCCGTTGCGGTACGGTTGCGGCTCTCACCCTCTCTGAGGAGCAGGCGCGGCAATATTCGGAATGGTTTAAGGTGCTGGCAGATCCCACCCGGCTGCGAATTCTCAACCTCCTATCCAGGAATGAAGAACCCTTGTGCGTTTGCGATATCGTGGATCGCTTTGATTTAGGTCAGCCCACCATTTCCCATCACCTGAGAATTCTGCGAGACAGTTGCTTTGTGAAAACAGAGCGACGCGCCAATTTCATCTACTACAGCATCAACCGCGAGTGCGTGACAGGGCTTCCTGAAGCTGCTCGGCTGATTATGGGGGGCTAACACGGAAACGAATTGTTCAACAACTGCTTGTCTTGAATATCGAATATCATCAATGTTCGATATAGTGACAAACTCTACTCAAAGTTCAACAAGTTCTATTTAGGAGAAAAATCATGACAATGTTTAAAACTCATGTTGCATTGAAAGCCACGAATCTCGAAAAGTCTGTTGCCTTCTACCAGGCAATGTTCGGTGTTACCCCAGTCAAACATAAAGCGGATTATGCCAAGTTTGATTTAGACAATCCTGCTCTCAATCTCACCCTGAATCTGACCCAGCAAGTTGAGCCACACGGGGCACTCTCGCACTTGGGCGTTCAAGTAGACAGCAGCGAAGCTGTGAAGCAGGCGATCGATCGTTTTAAAGCGGCAGGCTTGGCAACCTTTGAGGAACAGGATACGGACTGTTGCTATGCCTTACAGGACAAGGTTTGGGTAACCGATCCGGACGGCAACCGCTGGGAAATCTTTGTGGTCAAGGTGGCAGACACAGCTTCCGAACAAAATGTGGGTTCATGCAGCACTCGATCGCAAACTCAGCCAGTTAAAACCTGCTGCGCTTAAGCAAAGGGCTGTTCGTCATCCCGTGTGATAAGCCAGAAACCGAATCAGCGGACGGTGATAAACAGCCTTCTACTCTTGCAGTCTGCATATGCCAATTCATCAGATAAGAGCCATCATGAGCAATAAACCTTTCACTAGCCTGATGCGTTTTGGTCCAGCAGACCAGCGGTTTATTAGTGCTTTAGGAGTCGCTCAAATCTGTTCCTGGGGCTCGCTCTATTACAGTTTCCCGCTGCTTGCAGAAGCGATGTCAACTGAGTTTGGCTGGACGAAGACGAGTCTTTACGGGGCAGCAACATTGGGGCTTTTGCTCTCTGGCATTGCAGCTTACCCCGTTGGAGCCGGGATCGATCGAGGCTACGGACGAAGAATTATGTCTCTCAGTTCGCTTCTGGCAGGACTGCTCCTGATAGGCTGGTCGCAAATTTCCAGTTTGATTGCGTTCTACATCATTTTTGCAGGAATTGGCTGCTTGCAGGCAGCGACTCTGTATGAGCCTGCTTTTGCGGTGATTGCAAATCAAATGGGCGGAGACAAAGCTCGGCAGGGGATTACTGCATTAACGCTTTGGGGTGGATTCGCCAGTACCGTTTTCATTCCTCTGACCGAATGGCTACTGGCACAGGTCGGATGGCGTGAAACATTGATGGTATTGGGAACCGTTAATATCGTGATTTGTGCCAGCCTTTATGCAGCAGTGATCCAGCCGAAGCTTGCTCCCCTGCCAGCTTCACTCCTGAAAAAATCATCTGAACTCAACAATCGTCAGACAATAACTTGGGCACTCCAGAACCCTATTTTCTGGGCACTGCTGTTGTCTTTCATGGTTTATGCTGCTGTCTTTTCTGCCTTTACTTTTCACCTTTACCCATTGCTACTGGAGCGGGGGTTGCACTCAGCACAGGTGGTAACCGTTTTAGCAGTCATCGGTCCAGCGCAAGTTGTAGGACGGCTCTGGGTGTGGAAACTTGCTCCACACGCTTCAATTCAGAGGATTGGCTCTTTTGTTGTTGCGTTATTTCCCCTGGTATTTCTAGGAATTGCTTGGCTACCACCAACATTAACTGTTTTGATTAGCATTGCTGTTCTTTATGGGGCAGTCAATGGGGTCATGACGATCGTGAGGGGAGTTGCCATTCCTGAAATGCTAACGCGCCACTCCTATGGCACGATTAACAGTGCCATTATTGCACCATCTCTCGTTGCAAAGGCTTTAGCTCCGGTCGGTATCGCGATGCTTTGGGTAAGAACGGGTGGCTACAATGCAGTTCTGACGGCACTCTTTTTAGCAACCCTGATTTTAGCTGTAGGGTTTTGGATAGCGGTTGTGTTGAGGCAAATCGTTTACCCTGACATTTTTAAATAAAGGGAATTGTTCATGTCTTCAACTCTACTGAAGCTGACTCAACGCTCATTTTCTACCAGTTTTCGGTTGTCACTTTGCTGCTGTTGAACCATGTCATTCAATCACAAGCCCAGAATTCTTTTCTTGTATGGCTCGCTACGTGAACGCTCCTACAGCCGTCTTTTGGCAGAAGAGGCTGCCCGCATTATTGAAGAACTTGGCGCAGAGGTTCGCTTTTTTGATCCTCGTGAACTTCCCATCTATAGCAGCGTTCCTGACACTCATCTCAAAGTGCAGGAGTTACGCGAGTTAAGTTTGTGGTCTGAGGGGCAGGTTTGGTCAAGCCCAGAAATGCACGGTCAGATTACGGGCACTCTGAAAAACCAGCTTGACTGGATTCCCCTTAGTATTGGAGCTGTTCGTCCCACTCAAGGCAGAACACTAGCTGTGATGCAGGTGAGCGGCGGCTCTCAGTCTTTTAATGCCGTTAATACCCTGCGTATTTTGGGTCGCTGGATGCGGATGTTCACAATCCCCAACCAATCATCGGTTGCCAAGGCCTACGAGCAGTTCAATGAGGACGGCACGATGAAAGACTCGCCCTACCGCGATCGCGTGGTAGACGTGATGGAGGAACTCTACAAGTTCACCTTGCTGCTGCGCGATCAGGTGGATTATCTGACCGATCGCTACAGTGAACGTAAGGAAAAGGGCATTCAGGAGTCTATGAGCGACATTGGTAAGACAATCAATGGCGTTAATCTGAGTCAGATGTAATACGGAATCCGGATTGTAAAGTAACACTATTTTATGCCTCCTTCCACCAGTGAAAAAGGGTGTGTTGTCGAATGACTTCTGGCCTGGCTGTAAGGATATTGCAGCGAGATACTAAGGTTTCTTCGAGTGCATCCAAGTTCTCAAACTTGCGATCGACTAAGGGTTCATCGCTCAATTGCCACAAACGTTCAGCAGGTTGTCACTCTGGAGAATAAGACGGGAGGAATTCCAGATGAATGCCTTGGGGGACAACGGCTTGTTTGGCTTAATGCCACCCCGCTCCATCAATCACTAATAAAACCTGCTTGTTGGCTCCTGCCCTGACCGCTTGGGTAAACTCCTGCAACGCTCGATTGAACCAAGGCACCCTGACTCTCGGTAGGATGAACCACTGGGTTAATCCACTCTGAAGACAAACGAAGGCATACAGGTAGAGCGATTGATAGCGATGATGCGCCGTTGCAATAGGGATTGTTTAGCGTAATTGTGCGTCCCATCTCTCCATTCTATAGCGTTACTCTATAGCCGGATTCCTATCACAATCTGAACGATCGAATGCCGCCTTTGTGCTTAAGATACAAAAACTAACTTGCATTCCTTCCATGAACAGGTTCGATAAGTTGTCTTCCGGTGGAGATAGGTGGGGAGCATAAATCCCTGCGTCCTAACTTCACACGCTTTTTAGCTGCCTCGATATGTGCTGTAGGCAAAGGGAGCAGCGAGCAATGGAACATGATAATGAGCGGTGGAGTCAGCAACGCCAAATTGAATGGAAATGCGATCGAGAAAGGGAGGACTTGGTAAGTTCTCTAGCTGCTGGGCAAAATATTCACCGATGCCAAAAACTAGCTCGTAGACCCCGACTTGAAGTTCGTCTTCTGTCAGCAGCGGCGCATCCGTGCGACCATCCTGGTTGGTACGCACTGTTTTTAGTCGGGTCTTTTCACCCGATTCAGGATTGACTCGCCAAAGCTCGATCGCAACATCGATCGCCGGACAGCCGTGGGCTGTATCTAAAACGTGAGTCGAGAGTTTTCCAACCATTGCATTGCAGTCCTTAATCGTGCCTGAATAATTAATTCGGAGCGTTTAATTCGGAGCGTTAAATTTGGAGCGTTAAACCCAAGCGTTAAACCCAACGGTGACGAAAGTTTAGAGTTTCTTGTAGAAAATAAGCGAATTGGAGCAAGGCTGCTTCACCACCCGGTTTACCTACTAACTGCATCCCAATCGGCAAACCAGAGGATGTCCAACCGCAGGGAATCGAGACAGCGGGAAGACCTGTGAGGGAAATGGTATAGGTGATAGTGAGGTAGTCAATAATCGTCTGCATTGGAATACCGTTAATTTCCAAGATTTCAAGCTCTGTATGGAGGTAGGGAGGAATACTGGCAGTAACAGTAGCGAGGATATCGTAGGATTCAAAAAAGCGTAGAAAATTGAGATAAAGGCGATCGCGGTCGGCTTCAGCTTGCAGCAAATCGGCGGCGGAGATACCAATGCCTCGCTCAATGTTCCAGCGAACGCTTTCAGACAGCAAATGGGAATACTTTTCGTAGTGATATTTTTGCTTGTGCAATAAGGTTGCGGCACGGAGGGTTTCAAAGGCAAAGGTCGCCATTGAGCAGTCTGGATGAGCCGCTTTAACGGGTAAATGGGCGGCAATCTGAGCAATTGCCTGCTGGAATACTGCCTCGACTTCAGAATCGATCGTCGCAATGCCGAGCGATGGACTAAAAGCCAACCGGACGGGCGATCGCAGTAAGGATGAAAAATCCGGCATTGTCCAGGCGGAACTGTTCCTCGAAAGCGGATCGCGATCGTCTGCGCCTGCCATCACTGAAAGCATCAGCGCAGCATCTTCAACGGTTCGTGCCAGAATACCATCTGTATCTAGAAAATCCCAAAGCAGCGGCTTCCGACGACGGGGAATGCGTCCGGCAGAGGGGCGAAGTCCAACGATCCCGCAAAAGCTGGCAGGTGTGCGGCATGACCCACCCATATCGGTTCCCTGCGCCAGATAGCTCATTCCGGTACAGACCGCAACGGCTGCCCCCCCGCTTGACCCGCCCGAACTGCGATCGGGGTCATAGGGATTGGCAGTCGGTCCGTACAGCGCATTCGTACAGTGAGTACCCATGCCGAATTCTGGGGTATTCGTTTTGCCAATCAAAATTCCCCCTGCCGTAAGCTTCGCAGTTCCCCGAAGGGGAAATCGCAATCGCGCCACACAAAGTTCATCCTGCTGCGGCACATAGTCCCGATAAAGGGGTGACCCGAAGGTGGTGCGAACATCTGCCGTGGGCGTTAAGTCTTTCACAGTAAAGGGAACGCCGTGTAGTGCCCCAACCCATTCACCCCGATCGATCGCGGCATCTGCTTGAATTGCTTCAGCTTCAGCCCGTTCCCGGCAAAGCGTGATCATTGCCTTGAGGCGATCGTTGAGGCGATCGATTTGCTCAAAGCAAGCACCGACCGCTTCTACGGCACGAATTTGTCGATTGCGAATTGCCTGGGCAAGTTGGGTGGCGGTAAGTTGATGAATCGCAGTCATGATTTAGCGTCATGATTCAGTAAACAAGCGTCCCCAGCCTTTTACAGGGGTGGGATCGACTCCTGCGATTTTAAGGGATTTCCAGACCACTGCTGAGATGGTGTCATAAATGGGGATGCTCAATGCTTGCTCTAGCTCATCTACTAAAGGAGCCGCCCGCAGATTCGTGCAGAAAGTGACGATCGCCTGAGGTCGTTCTGCCGCAGTCCGGTAAATCATCGAGGTAATCTTCTTAGGCGTTACTTCTGAGAAATCAAAGTTGACAGATAAATCGAGGTGCTGCTCGGCGATGCAGTCAAACCCTTCGCGGGCAAAGTTGGCGATAATTCGCTCCTGCACTTCACCCAGATAGGGCGTGACGAGTCCGAGTTGGGTGATTTGACGATTCCGCAAAATTTCAGCAAGTGCCAGCACAGAAGTCGTTGCCGGAATACCCGTCGCGGCGGTAATTTCCTGACAAAGCCGCACATCTGCCTCGAAGCCTAACCAGCCCGCTGACGTTCCATTCCAGGCGATCACATCAACCTGGGCATCTGCCAGCAATTGAGCCGCTTCTAGCAAAGGGGCGTTGTCAAACTGCGCGAGTGCCTGTTCCCGCAGCGAGATTTCCGTGACGCGAAATCGCCCGAAATGAGCCGAGACATTGGGCAACTCGACAACGATTGCACTCGTGATCGGCTCCAGGACGGTGTTAGAAGAAGGGGTGAGCATTCCCAGCAGCACGCGTTTTGTCATCACCTTCATCCACCCCGAAACAGCGAGAATCCCCAGGGCGAAACCTTCAGCGGCAGATGGTAGTGCTGTTCGATTGCATCAATGCCAAATCGAAACGGAACCACATCCAGGAAGGGACGATCGGGCAACGGATATCCAAGCTGACGATAGAACGCGCCCACATGAAAAACTGCCTTGTAGATACCTGGTTCGACCTTCTCTCCCTGAGCTTTTCCATGGGCGATCGGATGGTCTAAAGTCCCCTGGCTCGACAAGATGCCTGAAGCAATCGGTGCGGGTACGCCAAGCTGAAAGATTTCGACCTTCATTCCCGCCGCAGGCAACCCGCGAGTCACATCCACCACATGAACCGAAATTCCACCCGCCATCAGGATTTAACCAGGAATTTAGATAATCCAGAAGCACGCTCCATCAATATCATCAGCAGCGCAGTTGATAGAATCAGCAGACCCGAAATAGCAGCCGCTCGGACATCTAAATCATTTTCAATCATTGACCACATCCGGATGGGCAGTACCTCGGTTCTAGAATCAGATAAGAATAGCGAAACGGTAATATTGTCAAACGAGCTGAGGAACGCCATAAATGCACCTGTGATCACACCTTGTTTAATCAGCGGTAATGTGACATGAAAGAAAGTGTAGATTGGACTTGCACCCAAAACCGTTGACGCTTCACGCAAAGAGTTACCCAGCTGAGCCAAACTGGCGAGCGTGGTGCGAACGACATAGGGAATACAAATCACGACATGACTGATAACGAGTGTGAGAATCGAAAGCCGCCAGCCAATCATGCTAAAAAAAGTCAGCATTCCCAGACCGACCGCAATTCCCGGTAATGCCAGCGGTGACATGACCAGCGCATCCATTGCCGATACCCAGCGGGCACGACTTCCCGCCATTGCAAGAGAAGCGCAAACGCCCAGAACGACACAGAGCAGGGTTGCCCACAGCGCGATTTGAAAACTGGTGACGGCTGCCGACCAGAGTTCGGGATAGTCAAACAACGCCAAATACCATTGCAGCGAAAAACTGGGCGGCGGAAACCGCAGCGTTGGGGCAGAACTGAAGGACGCAATCAGGACAATCAGGGTCGGCAGGGTGAGCATCAGCAGACTAAAGGCAGCAATGCCGCCCATCACCCAGTTAAACGAAAGCCGATCGATTTGAGGCGATGGGTGAGAGGACGATCGCGCTGATGCAGTTTTGGAAGCAGCAATTGACATCATTAGCTCCTAGTTGACTCCTAGTTGACTCCTAGCGAATATAGGCACGGCTCTTTTGACCGAGTGCACTGAGTCCCACCACCACCGCTAGCACGACCGCCAGCAAAATCGCAGAAACGGCAGCCGCAAACGGACCATTCAGCAAGACGACCGCCTGCTGATAGATCAGCGTCGGCATAAACATCACCTGACCACCCCCAATAATCGAAGGCGTGACAAACGAACTGACCGTAATTGCAAATACCAGCAGACAACCAGAGACCACGCCCGGTAACGTCAGCGGAAAAATGATCTTCCAGAAAGTGCGCCAGGCTCCGCCCCCCAAACTTGTTGAAGCAGCCGCCAAGCGTGGATCAACCTGCGAGAGAGAAGCGGCGATCGGCAGAATCATCAAGGGAAGCTGAATTTGGGTCATGGCGATCGCTACCCCATGATGCGTAAACAGCAGTTTGATTGGCTCTGAAATTAATCCCAAACTCTGCAAGAACGAATTCACCAATCCCTGCTTGCCTAGAATTACAACCCAGCCAAACGTTCGCACTACAGCACTAGTTAGAAGTGGCAGCAGAATCAAAAACGTCAGAATTCCTTTCCAGGCAGCAGGAGCATTGACAAACACATAAGCGACGGGATAGCCCAGAATTAAACAGCCCAACGTCACCTGAATGCCAAGCCAAACCGTGTCGCGCAAAACTTTCAGGTTCACCGGATCGCTGAAGAATTCGCCGTACTGCCCCAGGCTAAAGCCCGGCATGCCCGCAGCCTGCTGAAAGCTAGAAGCCAGTAAAACCGCAAGCGGTACGACGTAAAACAAATGCAGAAAGATTGCCAGCGGCAGAGCCAATTGCCCTTCGCGCCGCGCAAATAACCGCGCAAATCCCTTGGCAGCCATAATGAAACCCTCTTAAGCTTGAACCGTTTTATCGAATCGTCCGACCCACTCGGTCCGCTGTTTGTTAATTGTTGCCCAATCTAAAAGCTCCAGTTTGGGCAGAATTTCGTCTAGGCTGTTGCCAAGTTTCTGAGCAATGTCAGCGGGAATAGGCACGTTTTTGTTCGTAGGCAGGACATAGCTCATTTCGGTCATCTTGGTCTGAACATCGGTGCTAATTGCTGTGTCAATATAGGCAGCAGCCAGATCGACACTGGTATTGGGATTTTTGACAATGCTCATCGTCGGAGTCAGAGCAAAGCCGCCTTCCTTCGGCATAATCCAGTCAATGTCCACGCCTTTTGACTGGAGCAGTTTGACGCTGTTTAAGTCATGTGGTGCAATGTCGATCTCTCCCTGTTGAAAGAGCGTGATCAGTGCCCCAGCATTGGCAACTACTCCCGCCAGATTCGGCACTAGCTTTTCTAGCTGAACAAATGCCGGGTCAAGATTTTCAGCACTGCCGCCGTTCATTTTGGCAATTTTTTGCATAAAGCCGATCGTGTGGTTGTTCTTCATGGCCATCAGTGCAACCCGACCCTTATATTTGGCATCCCATAAATCTGCCCAGGAAACCGGGGGTGTTGTAATCACCTTGGGATTATAGGCAATGCCCACTGCCTGAACTCCAATCAACGGTCCCCAGGTATCCTGACTTTTGAACCGCTCGGCTAAATCCCCGTAGTTCTTGAGCTGATCGATCGGCAGTTTTTGAAATAGTTCTTCCTTCGGTGCGCCATCAAACACGCCATAGTCCAAAGACACCACATCAAAAGGCGGGCTGCCAGGAGAAGCTGTCAGCTTGGCAATTTGATCGGCAGACACCAGCGGCACTAAAGAAGTTTCTGCATTCGTAGCCGCATTGAATTGAGGCACAACGACTGTGCGGTTAAATTGCTCCCACGATCCGGGTAGCGTTGTAGCGATGAGCTTGCCGCCTGCCGTACTGGCTGCCGTACTGCTTGTGGTGTCAGGAGCTGAGCCTGTCGTACAGCCTTTCAGCACCCAGCCTGCCCCAGTAAACAAAGTGGCTCCCAGCATCGCTCGGCGGGTCATGCGAACGATTTCATGATTTGACATAAAAGTTTCCTTAAGTGGATTGAACTGCAATGACAAAAGAATCAACCCAAAAAGATTAAACCGTTACCTCCTTGTTGAATCGCTCAATCCACTCCGATCGATTCTTGCTAATCGTTGTCCAATCCTGGTAGATGTACTTTTCATAGTCATTGAATGTTTTGGCGACTTTTTCTGCCAGAATTCCTGTCAGTGGCGCGTTTTTGTTCACAGGCGCAATGAAGTAGGGTTCACTTGCCATTGCCGTTTGCACCTCAGTGCTGAGGGCGGCATCAATATAAGCGATTGCCAAATCCGCATTGGAGACCGGATTCTTGACAACGTGCATCGAAGCCCCAAACGCATAGCTACCTTCTTTGGGAATCGTCCAGTCTACATCTACGCCTTTGCTTTGCAGAAGGGCAATACTGCTGAGGTTGTGCGGCGCAATATCAATCTCGCCCTGCTGAAATAGCGTGCCCAGCGCACCCAGGTTCGGCGCGATCGCACCCACATTGGGCAAAAGTTCCTTTACTGCTTTGAACGCAGGCTCCAGATCTGCCTCGCTGCCACCGTGCATTTTGGCAATTTCCACCATCCAGCCTGTGCCTAGGGTGCTGCTCATGTTGGTAATTCCAACGCGCCCTTTGTATTCTGGCTTCCAGAGATCAGCCCAGGAGGTTGGAGGAGTGGTGATTTTCTTCGGGTTATAGGCAATGCCAACAAACTGAAGCCCAATAACGGGTCCCCAGTCGCCATCTCCCGACTTTTGATAGCGTGGCAGTACATCAGCAAAGTTTTTGCTTTTATCTGCTGGAAATGCCCGTAAAATTTGATCTTTCGGAGCAGTAATCAGCGGACCTGGATCGAGAATTGCCACATCGAACGGTGAATTATTTGCGCCCGCAGCCTGCAATCGCGCCACCTGATCCACAGCAAACATGGGAACCAGAGTAACCTCTGCCCCGGTTGCTTTCTTAAAAGCAGGAACTAAGATTTTGCGGTGAGCATCTTCCCAGTTCCCCTGATAAGTTGCTGCTACCAAGCGACCACCCGAACTTCCTTCATCGCCTTCTGCCTGGGTCTGATTTGCACAGGAATTCAAACCTGCGATCGCCAAGCCAGCCCCGAAGCTTGCGCCTAAAAAAGTCCGGCGTTTCATACCATAATCCATAATTTGAAGAACTCCTGAAAGCGGATGTAAAAAGAGATTGCGGAACAAAGGTGAACAATGGCTTGAATTTCCGGCTGAAAATCAGACTGAAAAACTAAATCTGCTCTCACGTCCCCTTTAACTGCTTTATCAATCAACGCCAACAATGAAACTCATGGAAATCAACGAATGAATGGCGAATGAATAGCAATGCAGCGAATAAGTAGCCATGCAGATGAATAACACTGCAAAACGAAAGTCAAAAGAAACAGAAATACAAACACAAAACGCTAGCTGACAGTTGGGAACAGCGAACAGGCGTGGGGAGAAGCGAGTTCCAGATAGATTTGCTGCCCCTTTTCCAGCAAACGAGTTCCCGGAACCCGAGGCTGCGTCACTTTCACTTTGGTATCCGGCGAGACTTGCACCTCGTAGGCAGTCACCGCTCCCAGGGGCAAACACATCTCCACCGTACTGGACAAGCTATAGACGGTCGGCTGGGCTTGAATTCGCAGGTTTTCCGGTCGGACTGCGAGCAGCAGATCGCTAGCTGGTTGAATTGGCGTTTGGCTTGCCACTTGCAGATGTCCTCCTCCGGGAACCTGCACCACATAGTCTGAGGTCTCCCGTCCTACCAGCGTTACAGGCAGCAAATTACAGGTTCCGACAAAGGTGCTGACGAATTTTGTCGCAGGCTGATCGTAGATTTGACTGGGTGTATCAAACTGGTGAATTTCGCCCTGGGACATGACCGCAATTCGATCGGACATACTCATCGCTTCTTCCTGGTCATGCGTCACCAGAATCGCCGTTACGCCTTGCTTGCTCAACAGTCGCCGAATCTCGATTTGCATATCTAGCCGTAGATTTTTGTCTAGGGCACTGAACGGTTCATCGAGCAGCATTAGCTTTGGTTCAACTGCCAGGGCACGGGCGATCGCCACCCGCTGCTGCTGTCCACCTGATAGCTCGCTGGGATAACGTTTTGCCAGATGCCCAAGCTGCACCAGTTCCAGCATTTCTCCCACTTTGCTGTTGACGCTGGCGTTCGGCATCCGTTTCGCTCTCAAGCCATAGGCAATATTGTCCCAAACGGTCATGTGCGGAAACAGGGCGTAGTTCTGAAACACAATCCCGACTCCCCGCTGACTCGCTGAGAGCGTTTCCACCGATCGCCCATCCAGCAAAATTTTGCCAGAACTGGGTTTAAGGAAGCCGGAGATAATTCGCAGCAGCGTTGTTTTGCCGCAGCCACTCGGTCCCAGCAGCGAGACAAATTCACCGGGCTGGATATTCAAATTAATATCTTTTAACGCGACCATTTCACCAAAACGATGCACGATCTGCTCAAGCACAAGACTGTTTCCCGAATCAATTTCGGATACTAGGGCAGACGTATCAACCGATCGAACCTGCTCAACTGACTTCATGCGCTTCATCCTTATTAGGCGGGAATAAATATTAGGCAGGAATGAACTGCCGCTTGCTTTGCCAAATCTCCATCTCTATTGATAGAGCAATTGATAGAGCAATTGATAGAGCAATCAAAATACTCTGATTGAACTAATTTGATTGAACTAATCTGATTGAACTAATAGCGTTACTACTATGCTGTAATCTTTAATTAATCAATGTACTGGATGCACAAAGTGAAAGAGTATCGTAAGAAACAAAGTTGTCGATTCAAGGTGAATCAACTAGCGAATTAGTTTCAAAAACTGCCAAAAACTACCAAATTGTATAATTTAGCAAGGAAACCATAAGAAGTTTGAGCCAGTCTCGCTGCAAATTCTAAATTATTAAGTTATCTGTCCTTGAGGCTAATATTGTTTGCTCCCGTAATTAAAGCAACTTTTTCGTTCGCATCCATCTACATATTCTCTATTTTGTTGCGCAAGTAATTTATTGTTTAGTTTTTGGAATTGTCAGAAATTTTATGATTAATTCTTCATCGTTTTATCTTTTGCAGCTGCAATCGAAGTGCTTTCATCCTACAAACTCGATCGAGCTTTTCAAATGTCTAAATCTATCTAGTAATTGCCTAATTCTCTACTAAGGCGATCGTTTAGAGAAGTTCTATAATCGTCAGAAGTAAGGCATTGAGTCAATCGAGTCTTTACCATGATCGAAATCTCTAACCCTGACATCATCGCGGAGCAGTGCCAGGAACTGGCAACACGGGTGATGCGGTATACCGAGGACAGTGGTATCCATCCGGCTGCGATCGAGCAATTGTACCTGATACGATCGGATGCAGTGTTGACCGGATTTCACAGTATCAATGAGCTGATGCTTGCGATCGTCGTGCAAGGTCAAAAAGAGGCGTTATTGGGTGAGGAAGCATATCAATATGGCGCAATGCAATATCTTGCTGCTTCGGTTGATTTACCGTTGAGCGGATGGGTGGTTGAGGCGACACCCAACAAGCCGTTTTTAGGGCTGAAGCTGAGCTTAGACCCGACGCGGGACGTTGAACGGCTGCGAACGACTTCGTCGCCCGAAGTGCGCCCGGCTTAACAGCCAAATCTAAGCCTGCAAAGAATTAGCTCTTATTCGGCAACTGGCTCAAGTCTTGTGTTCTATTCAGCCTTCCACATTGGCTTTCCACATCAGCCTTCCATAAGATGGGTATCACAAGTGGCCATACCCAATCTTAGTCTCCAGGATACTTTGATGAACCGAAAACGCCTTCTCGGATTCTTAAGCGGAATAGTTGCAGCACTGCTGCTGGCAATTACTCCTTCGGGAAATTTCGCAGTAAACGGCATTCGGACGATCATGCTTGCTCCAGCCCAGGTTCAATCTACAACGCTTTTGATTGCCGCTGCAGCCAGCTTGCAAAATGCCCTTGAAGAACTCGATCCTATCTTTGAAGCAGCCGATCGCGGCATTACCGTCAACTATAACTTTGCCGCTTCAGGACCGCTTCAGCAGCAGATTGAGCAGGGCGCACCCGTTGACTTATTTATTTCGGCTGCAAGCCGTCAGATGGATGCTTTACAACAGAAAAATTTGATTGTAACCAATACCCGTCGCAATCTGCTTACAAATGATTTGGTGCTGGTTGCCCCCAGCAATTCGACGCTGGGACTAACGAGTTTTCGGCAATTGATCAATTCCAATGTCAGAAGAATTTCGGTGGGCGAACCTCGCAGCGTTCCAGCTGGAACCTACGCCCAGGAAATGTTTACAAACCTGGGAATTTTAGAGCAGCTTCGTCCTAAATTTGTCTACGGCAACTCCGTTCGCAGCGTTTTGGGAACCGTTGAAAGCGGCAACGCAGATGCAGGCATAGTCTACAGAACGGACGCGAGAATTACCAATCAGGTCAAACAGGTGGCAGCCGCCCCGAATCGCCTCCACTCCCCGATCGTCTATCCGATCGCCGTAATTTCCGCCAGCCGAAACCAGCAGGCAGCTCAGACGTATGAGCAATTTTTGAGCAGCAGTCAAGCGCAAGCTATCTTTAGACGCTATGGCTTTGGAATTGCCCGTTAGAAGAGGGAGTGAATAGTTTAGCAGGGTGCAGAGGTGAAACCTACCCCAAGGGAAGCACAGCCTCTACAGCCTCTGTCTTATCTCTACTGCTCTGCCCCTTCACTGATTTGCCCTTCCACCCCTCACCTCTTTATGACCCCCGACTTCTCTCCACTGTGGATCTCACTCAAAACCGCCGGGCTTGCCACGATCGCCACTTTCTTTACAGGGCTGGCAGCTGCCTACTGGATGTTAGGCTATCGGGGACGGTGGAAGTCTGTAATTGAGGGAATCTTTGTCGCGCCGCTCATTCTGCCGCCCACTGTAGTCGGTTTTTTGCTGCTGCTGTTGTTGGGTCGTAATGGTCTGCTTGGCCAGTGGATGGCTGGATTTGATTTCACGATCGTCTTTACCTGGTACGCTGCTGTGATCACTGCGACCGTCGTGGCGTTTCCCCTAATGTACAAAACGGCATTGGGAGCATTTGAACAGGTTGATAGCAGCCTGTTGCAAGTGGCCCAAACCTTGGGGGCATCCAAAGGGCGAATTTTCTGGCAAATCCTGCTGCCACTCTCGGTTCCAGGTATTTTAGCTGGGACCACACTGGCATTTGCGCGAGCATTGGGGGAGTTTGGCGCAACCCTGATGCTGGCAGGCAATATTCCCGGTCGAACGCAAACAATTCCGATGGCAATCTTCTTTGCGGTGGAAGCAGGCGCAATGGAAGAAGCGTGGCTATGGGTGATTGTGATAATGACGATCTCGCTGTCAGGGATTATTGTGGTCAACCGATGGCAGAAACAGCACGAGCGTAAAATTCAGAAAAATTCCTTTGGAGTTGTGGAAGCGAATGAACCCGTGAACGGCAGAAGCGATCGAATTGGTAATTCTCCTGCTGTGCCGCTGACCCATTCGCTGCTGTTGAATACAGAGCAGGGATTGCTGGTTAACATCCAGAAACAGCTTGCAAACTTCACCTTGGACACGGCTTTTGCAGCCCACGGAGAAACGTTAGGGCTCCTCGGTGGCTCTGGTTCCGGCAAGAGCATGACGCTGCGCTGTATTGCGGGGGTCGAAACACCAACCCAAGGACGAATTGTTTTGAATGGGCAAACGCTGTTCGATTCAGCTCAGCGAATTAATATCCCCAGCCATCAACGCAGAGTCAGCCTGGTATTTCAAAACTATGCGCTATTTCCTCACATGACCGTTGCCCAGAATATCGCTTTTGGGTTGCAGCGTTTACCTAAAGTCCTGCGATCGCAGCGAGTTAATCAGCAGCTTGCCCTGGTGCAGTTACAGGGATTAGGCGATCGCTATCCGCATCAGCTTTCGGGGGGACAACAGCAGCGAGTTGCGCTGGCGCGGGCACTGGCAACCGAACCAGAAGCGTTATTGCTGGATGAACCGTTTTCAGCACTGGATACCTACCTCCGCAGCCAGCTTGAGCGGCAGCTCGTCGAAACCCTGTCTACCTATTCTGGGGTGACGCTTTTTGTCACGCACAATTTAGAGGAAGCCTATCGAGTGTGTGAAAAGCTGCTGGTGATGTCTGGCGGCAGGGCGATCGCCTATGACTCGAAACACCAGATTTTTGAGCATCCTCGCACGGTGCGCGTAGCCCAGCTCACCGGATGTAAAAACTTTTCCCGGGCTGCCGTCGCTGGATCAGATGCAATCGAGGCGATCGATTGGGGCGTGACGCTGCAAACCGTGGAAGCCATTCCCGATAACCTTACCGATGTCGGAATTCGTGCCCATCAAATTCGTATCACGACGCATCCTGAAGCAGGCAAAACAAACACTTTTCCCGCTTGGGTAACTTCCACCAGTGAAACGCCTCACCGAATCACCCTGTTCCTCAAGCTAAATGCTGCGCCCAAAGACTTACAGGACTATCATCTGCAAGCGGAATTGTTTAAGGATAAGTGGCGGGCGATTAAGGATCATCCTTTTCCCTGGTATGTTCAATTTGACCCCCTGAGCCTCATTTTGATGGCTGACTTGAAACAAAGTGTCTCAATGCTGCCAACTCAGTGAAAATGGGTGAATGAGTAGCAGAATGGAACCGGACATGATTCAGGATAGAACCGGGCTTGATTCAGGATAGTCTGCTAAATACACCAAAGCTTTAAACCGTAGTTCAACCAGTTGGTCATACAAGGGATTGAGTTTGCACAAAGGGGGAATGTGAACCAAAGGGCGATCGAAGAACTTGATGGTTCGTTCAAAAGGACACTGCGCCGGAATGACTTTGCATATCCAGTGCGCCATCTCATGATTGCGGATTTCAACCGATTCGAGTTGTTGACGGAGTGCAGCGAGAAGATTGAGGTGGTTGATTGTGAAGCGTTTCATATTGATGTTCCTCCAGAGCACTGTGAGTCGTTGGGATAACTTGAAGTCTGTTTCTTGCTATCTGAATCTAAATTAGCGAGGGAAGCGTTCCGAAAGCGTTCTCAAAACGTTCCGACCCTGATCAACTCACACGACTCTGTGATTTCTGGCATTCTGTAACTTCTGGCGCAGAGTTTCTCAACAGGAATCGATGGCTCGGCTTTAGGTCGGCAAGCGACTCGTACCCATTCAAACCGCAGCCTGAGATTAAAGGCATTGCTGAATGGAAATCGGATTTGCGGATAGGGAGTTTTGCGCTAGTGGTCGTTTGCAAATCACCCTTACAGAATTCACCTGTCGGAGCAGCAATGCCAGCTTAAAACGCCAGATTAAAATTATTCAGAAACTACAAGCAACGGGAGAAACTTGCGAATTAATCCGATCGCCACAGCAGGAAGTTCCAGGTGGGGGGTGAGCCTGGTGTCGTCTACAGATTGAAAGGTGCGAATTGCAGATGGGTTAAGTTTGGCAAAACGCTGTCCTAATTCAGGGCTGGTGTACTCGGTCGGCATTCCGTAGATCAAAGCGGTGGGTGTCACGAGCTGGGGAATGAACTGTGCCAAATCAAAACTCAAATCGCCGCGTACAAACGCCAGTGCCGCATATTCTGCATTGGGCTGCTGAGCAGACTGGAGGTAAGCTTCGACAATTTCTGGATAAACCCGATCGCTTTTGCCAAATTGCCGCTGTTCTAGAAAACTGCGAATTCCAAACGCGGTCGCAACCCCTGCACTGTAGAAGAGGCGATCGAGGAGCGGCGTTTTAATAAGTTGGGCAAAGAAATTGTCTTGATAGTTCTGCTCAAAATCATTCAATCCCGCTGCCGTCACCAGGATCAGGGATTTGAACAAATCGGGATGTTGCACCGCAGCCCGTACCGTAAACGCAGCCGTTAAACCCGATGCAATCACCGTGATCGGCTCAGTGCAACTCTGTTTGATAAACTCCACGATCGTTTGCACATAATCCTCAACGCGATAATTGCGAGCCGGATGATCAGAACGTCCCCAGCCAATCAAATCAGGTGCGAGAATCCGGTAGTCTGCGGCAAAAGCAGGATACACTTTTGACCATTCATAGGCAGAGGAACCGCCGCCGAGCGCATGAAGAAATACCAGCGTTTCTGGGTTAGTATTCCCTGTGTTCCACAGCTTGTCCTCAGCTGTGTAATACGCGATTTTTCCCAGAGAAGTGACGATCGATTGCTGGCCAAAACCCATTGGTATAAACATCGTTTGAGCCTCTGATAAATGAGCATCTAATCTTTGAGCGGCTCATGTCCCCAGTTTTTCAGCGAGGATCGCCAGCGAGTAGGTTCAATCTTGCCAGACGGTTTTTGCGCCGAGAGACGATGAATATAGCCCATGACACGAGGCACCTGGTGATTATCCAGTGTTATCCATATGATGTGCCATGCTACTTCTCTTCTGCCTTCTTAACGTCTTTCCGATGGCGGAGCACAGTGCTATCCCCAAGCCCTTAACGTGTTAAAGACGGATTGAATTTAAGAAAATCGCGATCGTGGTTTAGCTGCTGCTAAAGGGAAAAAGGTTTGCGCTTGAGTTAATCGATCGAGGAATTTGCGTCAATGCAGTGAGTTCAGGTTCACAGACATTTATTGCTGAGATGGATTGCTAAATTGATTGCTGAGAAAAGGCATATTTTCAGGGAATGCGGCAAAGCCAGTCATTGAAGCGATAAGACTCTGAACGTGGTAGAAGCTCCCTGGTTGCTGTCGCGCTACTGAGTGAAGGTGGTAGCGATCGAATTTCTAATGCAGGATCGAAGTTAGCGCTTGATGAAAACCTGAGTGAAATAGAATTCGCCCTGATTATTTTGAGTGACTCCAACTCCAGTCAGGTTGTAGTCCCCCATAATGTTTTGAAAATGCCCCGGACTCTTGAGCCATCCATTCACGATTTGAGCCGTCGGATTGCTGAAGCCTTGATTGAAGGCAACATTTTCGGCTGAGGCACGCAAAGGAATCGAGTTTCTAATCGTTAGCACCCGGCTGCTAAAACCGTCATGACTTAAAGCACGGAGATCTGCCATCGATTGGCTGTGCTGCCTAGCCTGTTGGGTAATTGTGCTGTTCAACCTCATCGAAGATAACCCTTGCTGCTGGCGATACTGGTTAATCTTCTGGAAGACCGATCGCTCTAAGGTTGCTAAAGCTGTAGAGGCGGCTCGCTTGATACTCCGAGGAAACGTCTGAGGAAGCGCGTACCTCTCCGCCGAAAGTCCTCCGAACTCGCTTGCTCCACTAGAGCGAACAGGCTGGAAATCGAGCGACCGCTTCGTAGATCCTCCTAAAGATAGTGGTGATCGAGTTGTAGAACGCGACATGCTATTCATGTAGAACTACCTCCAAGCAGGTCTAGATTGCAGCCTCTACACTACTAGGCTTTATCGGAGGTGGATGTGACAGCGATCGATGACGAATGCTGCGAAATGTGTTGGCGGCGCAAAAATCGCTCGTTTTTGATTGAAAAACAGGACTTGTTGCGCGATGCAGCAAGACGCTCCTTTCCAGCCAGATTGGGCAAAAAGCAAAGCAAACCGCGCGTACGGACGTAATTTTGCGGAGATTTGCGATCGTTTGGGCGAAAATCTCCTTTGTTGCAGGCTTT
The DNA here is from genome assembly GCA_014695325.1 of Cyanobacteria bacterium FACHB-502. Taxonomy (GTDB): domain Bacteria; phylum Cyanobacteriota; class Cyanobacteriia; order Elainellales; family Elainellaceae; genus Leptolyngbya_A. Next base: position 92,487 of record JACJNZ010000069.1, read on the forward strand.
CTGATGCGATGATCAGGCTGTCCGGCTAACTAAAATCCTGCTTAAGCGTCGTTTGGAAATCGATCTATTGGAATTATCAGAATCCGTTATTGAAATCATCAGAATTGATTAATAGTTCTTCCCCTGCTCATCCACAAAGCACCACAGCCATTGTTCCCCCAGTTCTGCCGAACTAATAACAGAATGTCCCGTTTCCTTGTAGTGATGACGGGCGTGCTGATTCTTAGAGGAATCGCAGCACAGCATCTTCCCGCAGGCCTGGCAAATTCGCAAATGAACCCACCGATCGCCTACCCGAACGCACTCCTCGCACTGAAAGGTAGGATAGTTAGATTTTAGGATCAGGTTTTCTACAGTCAATTCATTCAAATGTTGACAGGGCATTGGATTACCGGGGGGTAGATAAGTTGAGAGCGTATCTTCAATCTTGTTCACCCATGATAGTCTCATCGTGCAGGATAGAGACACTCTATTTATGTTTTTGCGACACAGCCCAATGGCTTGCTGCGCTATTTCCTTTAAATAATGTATAAAAATAAAAATACCGAATCGAAATCCTTCAGCTGTGATCTCAATCAATGGCCTCCACTGACTTCGATCAGTGATCTCAATCAGTGCCCTTTCCGGAAGGTTGACTGACACACTGGAATCAGATGATCATCTAGGAGGATGTTTAAACAGTCGCAAGTGTCCTACATCGCCCCGCTATTTCCCTTTCTGTTCCCCATCTGGGTGCATTTTGAATCCCTAAAGCGAGCGATGTTCTCCCCGAGCCTGGAGGTTCAGGGGGCAATTTGGGCGATAGCCACAACTTTTCAAACGTCCTCTACGTCCTATTTCTAGTTGTCGCGATCGATTCGGCGTAAGTCAAAAAATTACTGTTATGTCAAACCAGAACAGCGGACAGTGGCAGGCTGGGGACACAATCCTGGATCTGTATCGGGTCATCGGAATTCTGTATCAGGATGAGTTTGGCGAGGTCTACCGGGCGCGGCATCTGGGCTGGAATGTCGATTTGTCAATTCATCGTCTCAAGCCGAGGGCGATCGCAGCGATCGGTGGAATCGAAGCCTTGAAGCAAACCGCCGATGCCTGGGTAGGCTTGGGGCTGCATCCCCATGTGGCAAACGCCTACTATCTGCGGTGGGTGAATGAGCCGTCCGGTGAGCAGCCATTGGTGTTTACCGAGTTTGGGAGTGACGGAACCCTGCATCAGTGGATTCAAAATTGGCGGCTTTACGAGCAGAGCGCACTGCTTCGTCGCATTCTAGACATCGCCATTCAGCTTGCCTGGGGACTGCAAACCCTGCACGATCAGGGCTTAATCCACCAGAGTCTAACCCCTGCAACCGTCTTAATGGCTGGCGATGGCATTGCCAAGATCACTCAGGTTGGGCTAGCCGAGGCTCCCCCAGGTTATCAATCGCCCGAACAGATCAATCAGACTGACTTAACTTCCCAAACTGACCTCTGGGGTTGGGGGTTGACGCTGCTGGAAATGTTTACAGGTAAACCCATTGGGTCGTCGAGTCTGGGGGCAGTTCAGGTGCTCGATCGCTATCTAGAAGGCATGACCTCTGGCATTCCCCGGATGCCTGCGCCCGTAGCAGAACTGCTGCGTCGATGCTTCCAGAATGCTCCAGATCTGCGTCCTGGGAGCCTGCGCGAGGTCGCCAATCAGATGCAAGCAATTTACCAAACGGTGACAGGGACACTCTACCCGCGTCAAGAGCCGTCTCCGTTGCGAAGTGCCGATTCGTACAACAACTGGGCACTGGCACTGGTGGATCTGGGTCAGGGCGCAGAAGCCCTTCAGCGTTGGGACGAAGCCCTCACCCTTCAGCCGCAGCACCTCAATTCAATCTACAACCGGGGAATAATGCTTTGGCGATCGGGCAAAATAAGCGATCGCGATTTGCTGAACCAGCTCGAAGCGAACCGTCCTTCTCCTGAAGATGGGCACAGCAAGTATTTTCTGGGGTTAGTGCATTGGGAGCGGGGCGACTATGACACTGCACTTCGGCTCCTAGAAGAAGTTCAGGCGCAGGGCATCCACACGGATACTTTATCGCCGCTGCTGGCACAACTCCGGGAAAAATGTCCCCAGGCGAAGCAGCTATTGCCAGAGTTTCGCGATCGCGTTATGGAATACCAGCAAGGCACTAGTCGTTGGGTATCGTCGATCGCACTGAGTCCCACCGGACTGTATGCGGTATCGGGCGGCTCGGATCGCCTGATTCGGATCTGGGAGGTTCCCAGCGGTCGCTGCGTTTGTACCTTTCGGAGACACCGAGGACAGGTGACTGCCGTATCGCTTAATTCCGACGGTAGCCAGCTTTTATCGGGCAGCGAAGACCAAACAATCAAACTTTGGAATATTGCTTCTAATAGCCTTCAGTTCACGTTTGGCGGGGTCGAACGCGTTCGCTTTCGGGATAAAATTCGTCGCCTGTTGAATCCATCGCCGCCTACTAGCAGCAGCAATGGGCACAAAGGTACGATACGGGCGATCGCCTTTAGCCCCGATCGACGCAACATTTTGTCGGGTGCAGATGATTCAGCTCTGAAGCTTTGGGATGTAAACTCGGGCAGATGCCTGCAAACGCTACGGGGGCACCGGGCGCGGGTGTTTGCGGTGGCGTTTGATCCAACCGGACGCGAAGCTATTTCTGCCAGCAATGACCAAACGATTAAACTCTGGAATCTGACAACGGGGCAGGTGCTTCAGACGTTGAAGGGACATCAGCAGCTCACAGCGATTGCCCTTAGTTCTAGTGGACGCTATGTGCTGGCAGGCGATACCTCGATCAAGCTGTGGGATCTCTCGACGGGGCAGGTGGTGCGAACGTTTGACGACCCAGGGGTGCAGGCGATCGCCTTTAGTCCCAACGAGCGATATCTCTTGTCAGGCAGCCAGGATGGGCGACTGCGAATTTGGGAGGTCGAGTCGGGGCGATGTCTGCGGACCTTTGAACCGCATGAATCGGAAATTTACGCGATCGCGCTCAGTTCGGACGGTCGCTATGCCTTGTCTACGGATCGCGACAGCCTGAAGCTCTGGGCAGTTCACCTGAATGCCCCCGCTGATTTTGCCCCTCTGTCGCTGTCGCAAATGTTGCCTGCGGCGGTAGTTCTGACGGGCGATCGTCGCTATGAGGAGGAAATTACCCAGGCGGAGTCAGCTCTGAAACGCGGCGATGCCCCTGCGGCAGCTCAGCATCTGCGCGCAGCACGCTCCGGCTACCCACGGGGCATAGAAGCAGTGCAGGCATGGTTAAAGCTTTATTTCGACTTACCGCGCCAATCTCTCCGCGAGATCTGGGAGCAGACAACCCTGGACGGGCACACGGCTTCAGTACGGGCAGTTGCCTTTCAACCCAATGGACAGTCCATCCTTTCTAGCAGTGTCAATCGCACCCTTAAACGCTGGGATGTAGAAACGGAACGCTGTCTGCTCAACTTTGAAGGACATCAGAGTATTGCAGAGGCGATCGCCCTCAGTTCAGACGGAACCCAGGTGCTATCGGGCAACGCCGATGGAACAGTGACGCTCTGGGATGTGAACTCAGGCGAAAGACTCCGAACGCTGACCGGACATCAGGGCACAGTGCGGGCGGTTGCCTTTCATCCTCAGGGACGCTATGCCGTGTCAGGCAGTGACGATCGCACGGTGAGACTTTGGGACACCGCAACCGGACGCTGTCTGCGAACCTTGACCTACCACACCGATCGCGTCACCGCAGTGGCAGTTAGTGCGGACGGACAATCGCTGCTGTCAGGTGGGGCGGATAAAACCGTAGTTTTGGCGGAATTGGCAACCGGTGAAGTGCTGCGAACCCTGGAGGGACATCGTGCGATCGTGTCTTCTGTCGCGATTGGTCCCGATGGACGAATGGCACTGTCAGGCAGCGATGATTGGACGCTGAAGCTGTGGAACCTGGCAACTGGAGACTGTGTGCGAACGCTGAGCGGACATATTGAGGCAGTGAAATCAGTTGCCTTTAGCCCTGATGGTCGCTTTGCCGCATCGGGCAGTGACGATCGCACGGTGAAACTGTGGAACTTGGCAACCGGAGACGCTGTACAAACGTTGACCGGGCATACGGAAAGGGTTCAGTCGGTCACCTTTAGTCCTGATAGTCGCTTTGTCGCATCGGGCAGTGACGATCGCACAATAAAACTGTGGCTACTGGACTGGGAATTGAACAATCGATCGCCTGCCGATTGGGACGAGGGCGCAAGTCCTTATCTAGATATCTTCTTGAGGCTACATACGCCGCCTCGTGCGACGCTGCCCGATTTGCGCGAACCCAGTCCCGAAGACGTTAGGCAAGCCCTCACCCCGTATGGAACGCCTGCCTGGGGAGAAGCCGACTTTAACCAGTTGATGCGGCTACTTCAGCAGGTGGGCTATGGCTGGCTGCGGCCAGAGGGGGTTCGCGAGCAGTTAACAAGCCGCACTCGATCTGCCACTGTATCTGCTTCACCGGCGGCTTTACCGGGAGCCTTACCGGGAGCTATACCAGAGAGCTTACGGAGGGCTGTGGCATCTCCGGATTCAACCGCGTTTGCGACGGCATTTGCGACGGAGTTCGCGACCTCACTGGGTACGACCTTCACAGAGCTGGAGACAACCGCTAAGGTCATTCTGACGGTGACAGAAGGGGTTTTGAAAGGGCAGAAGTTTAGCTTTCGCGATCGCACCGTTTGTATTGTCGGTCGGGCAAAGGACTGTCACTTGCCACTGCCCAACGACGAAAATCACAAAACGGTTTCCCGCTACCACTGCCTACTAGACATTAATCCGCCCTCGGTCAGCATTCGCGATCTGGGCAGCCTGCACGGCACTTATGTCAATGGTCAAATTATTGGACGGCGAAATCCCGACCAATCTCCGGAGGAGGGAATGCAGATTCGTTCTTCCGGGCATCACTTGCGGCAGGGAGACGAAATCAAACTTGGCAAAACCGTCTTTAAAGTTGCGATCGAAGGCGTGAATCCAATAGCTGCTGCAAATCGAGCTGTCTTTCATGAAACGGGCGTGGGTCAAACCGCAATTTTGGATCAGAAAACCGTAAGCGATCGTTCGGCGTTGAATCATTTAGGTCACTCGTCTAGTGCTGCACCGCTCCCTGAAATTGCAGGCTACAAGATCTTGCATCGGCTTGATGCCTCGGAAGTGGGAACAGTTTCACGCCACCCCGATCACGTTTCGATTTATGAAGCACAGCAGCTGCAAACTGATAAAGCGGTCACGCTAAAACTTTTTCAGCCCGAGAAAACGGTTCCGCTTTCGGCGATCGATACATTTTTGCGATCGGTCAATGCGCTGAAATCGCTTCAGCATCCCAACCTGCTTCGCCTTCAGGAAATTGGCATTGCCAGTGAAGCTTTCTTTTTTGCCTATGACTCGTTTGAGGGAAAGAGCGTTGCCGATCGGGTTCGGCAGCAGGGAAAGCTTTTGCCCCGCGAAGCGATTGAGATTGTCCTGCAAGCTCTGGAGGGGTTAACTTACGCCCATCAGGCAACTTTCCCAGATCAATCACCCGATCAACCTCAAAGCAGGATTCATGGACGGCTCACACCCAGCAATCTGCTGCTTACCCCAGACCAGGGCGTCAAAATCTCTGACTATGGAATTGCCACTGCGATTGCACAAGCCGGACTCGGCGATTTCTCTGCCGCAAATGCAGCCGCTTTTATGCCGCGCCAGCAGGCGATCGATTTCAAAGCGACCCAACCTGAACTTGACCTGTGGGCGATCGCTGCTTGCCTTTACTATATGTTGACGGGGGCATTCCCCCGCGACTTTAAAGGCGAAGATCCGTATCTGGTACTGCTGCAAACCAATCCTGTGCCAATTCGCCAGCGCGAAGCTGGAATTCCCAAAGCACTTGCGGAATTGATCGATCTGGCACTCGTCGATAATCCCGCAATTTACTTCAAGAATGCAGCCGTCTTTCAACAGGCGATCGCTTCTGTGTCAATTGACTAGTATTGCTGCATCGGGAATCCAGAATTGAGTTTGGCAAACATTGAGCAGCCCCCTAAGAACAGCCCCCCTAAATAGAGCATCGCTGGTAACGGGGGGCTTTAAGCATTCGGACAGATTTGTTGATTCCTGCTCAAACGGCGATCCGGTTCGCCCCCTCGCGGGTGAATGCTGAGGGGAACCGAGCCAATCCTGCTCACGCTCAAAGTCCCCTAATATTGGAGAATTGAGGCTGTGAAGCTTGGAACGTTTGCAGAATCAGCTTGTAGATACCCCGTTTGTGGATAGACAGTTTGTAGATACCCAGTAGCTCATGCTGGAGAACTTCGATCGTTCAGAAAGTTCCACAAGTGAAGGACAGCGTCACTGTTTAGCGGCATTTGCCCGGAGGGGCGATCGACTCTGGGTTCTAACCCTTCTCACCGGCGATTCAAGCTGGGCTCCAAAAGGCGACATGTCAAAAGTATACTGACCGATCGATCGACCCAGCTCCAAGCCAGCCACATTGGCTGACTTCACATGGATGCCTCCATAAATCCGGCTCATGCCCGCTTCATCTGCTGCCTGCTTAAAGCTGGTGAATGAACGGACGACACCCGGCAATCCAATCGAGGTTGTGCTAAAGCTGGTATTGTCGCCAAACAGAGAGGTAAGAATCGTGGATGCGGCACCGCTAAACGTGCTGTGTCCTGAAACGTAATCTGGAAAGGGAGGAGTCGGGATGAGCGGAGTCCAGAAGGGGTCTGCGATCGTGGCATCATTGCCATCTTGATCTGCCAGTCGAATTGCGGTTACAGGACGCCAGTTGTCATAAAGATACTTGGCATCCCAGGCAGCAATGCCAGCATCTGCTTGAGCACAATTCAGCAGGGCGAACAGCCGAGCATTTTCAGCCAGCGTATTCTTTTTGATGACAGCCAGCTGTTCGGCAACCAGATTCCAGTGTCCCGGTGGGGTAAACGTGCCTGCACTATCTGCCCAGAACAAAGCAGACTCTGTCTGGTCGGCGGTGCGGCTGGTGCTGTTTTCACTGCCTATCGCTTGCACTTGATTCATCTCTGCTGCATATTCAGCACTGCTCAAGGCAGGAGGAGGATTATTCAACAACACAGAACGGAACTGAGAGCCGCTTTGAAGCGTAAATGGCGTAACTTTGCCCCAGTGAGGCAGAACGGCTGGCGCGAAGGCGGGGGGTGTGGGCCGCCAGCGACCCGGTTCCAGAGTGGGGTTATAAGGAACGGGAACGCGTGAGCCGTCGTTACTTCGCTTTTCCAGCATGCGGTCTGCAACGAGTTGACCTAGCGCGATTCCTCTGGTTTTTGCCTGACCGTTGGTAATCTCGGCTAACGACATCTCAAGCTGTTCTTCCAACAGTGCGGATTGAGTGGGATATAGATTCAGCAGAATTCGGTGGGCTGCCGCTGCCACTGCGGCTTCTCGCGAAACGGGCTGTGAAAAATCGATATTGACTGCATCAAACATCGCGGCATGGAGGATTGCCATGTTGCAAGATGCGATCGGAGGAGAACTTTTCGTTGCCACGATCGCATTCAAAATCGTTGCGTTCCAGTCCACTACTACATCCGTTCCAGAGGCAGAAACCCGCTCGTAGGCTGCATTGTTGGTTTCATTGATCTCGGAAATGGTTTTTCCAGAATCAATATCGACAATGAGATAATAAGCTCCCGGTGCGACCCCAGCCGGATTCGTGAAGTTAAAGGTAAATTTTCGCGTGTTGCCTGCCTGAATCTGAACATTGCCCCGATTGACGCTGTCTAGAAGCTGATCGCTTGCATCAAGAACAAGGTCAGGAGAGGCATAGATATCGACCGCCAGCGATCCTGAAGCTCGAGCCTTACCCACATTGGTGATATCTACCTTAATTTTTCCTTTGTCATCCTTCTTTCTGGGATCGATCGTTTTTGGCATGGTCACGTCATCCACCGCACCAATTAAATCAGAACCACTGCTGCCTGCGCCCCCGTGCTTGCGATTCACCCGCACTGAGCCAGGGCGATTTCCCACCAGCGGATCTTCTGCTGTAGTACCCGTCAAGCCATCTTGATTGCTATGCGTCTGCGAATTATGCGATGTTGGCTTATTCTTATTTTTTGAACCTGTGAACTGTGCCGATCGGCTATCCATTCCTGAGCTTCGATCGTCATTCAAGCCTTCCGCATCTTTTGGGAAAACCAAATCAAAAGTCGATTGTTTTTTATTATTTGAAGTATTATTTTGAGTGTGACCGAGCTTGTTCCCGGGAGCGTGACTGAAAGTTTCACCGGAATAAAGAGCCGATCGAGCGCGAGTTGCCCGATGCAGAGAAGATTCTCCGAAATCTCCTGACGGTCCAAATTCTCTGGCTAAATCAACTGCACCAGAAGCCAGTAAGGCTGTAGAGTCTTCCATTCTAAACCTCAAACTTTTAGCAGGTTCCTATGTCTTTACACCGGTTCTTTCTTAAAAACCGAAGGATTTTCGTACCGGATCATCAAATTTGCTCAAAATTGCGGTCGATCGCCGGAATACCGTCAGTTTTTGGCTCAGGGCAACCCAGTTTCTAGATCCAGAAACTTCAGATGCAGAAACTTCCCCCCTCCCATGCCTTACTAGGCGGAAGCGGCTGTAAAGATTGGAGATCAAACCCCTGAGCGAATCCCAAAAAATAACTCGATAATTTCTACAAACGCCAAATCTTAATTGCTTTGTCTCGGCTACCGCTAATTAATGTTTTTCCATCCGGGCTAAGTGCAAGCGATAAAACCCAATCCTGATGTCCAGGCAGCGTGTTTAGCAATGCTCCGGTCTGCAAATTCCAAAGCTTGATCGTGTTGTCTTCGTGGCTACTGACCAATGTTGTTCCATCCGGGCTAACAACCAGCGATCGAACAAAGCCTGACTGCTCTGGCAGAGTCTGTACCACTTTCCCAGTTTTGAGATTCCAAATCAAGGTTTCATCCGTTCCTCCTGTGATCAATATTTGCCCATCAGGACTCATCGCAACCGATTCCACTGCACCCGCATGTTGATCGAGCGTATGAACCCGTTTCTCTGTTTCTAAACTCCAGACTCTAATGGTTTGATCTTCACTGCCCGCCGCTAAAAGTTTTCCATCAGGGCTAATTGCAACGGACTTAACTGGCTGTGAATGACCTTCAAAGTCACACAAAAGTTCCCCGGTTTTTGTATTCCAGACAGAAACGGTCGTAGCGTAATTGCCTGACGCAAGCATTTTTCCATCTGGACTAAAAGCAACAGAGGAAACCCAATCGGGATGATTAAGGGTATGTATCAGCTTTCCAGTGTTGAGATCCCAAAGCCGAACGGTATTGTCTCGACTCCCCGTGGCAAGCATCCCTCCATCGCGGCTAATGGTAACCGCCACCACCTCGGCAGTATGTCCTGAAAAAGTTTGGAGCAATGCGCCAGTCTGCGAATCCCACAGCTTCACAGTATTATCCTCGCTGCCGCTCACAAAGGTTTTGCCATCGGGGCTCATGGCGATCGCATCAACTGCCCCTCGATGGACCGCTAACGTGTTCGCAAGGGTAAATAAAGATGAATTTTGGAGTGAATTCTGGGACGAATTCTGAGATGAACCCTGGGACGAACTCGGCGGCTGTGCAGGCAAAAATTGAGTTGTGAGGGCTCTACTGCTGGGAATCGCTTGAAACCGCCAATATCCATATCCCGCAAAGGTAGATGCCAGCGTTACTCCCACAAGCGCCCAGCGATTGACAAAACGGTTTAGAGAAAGAAGCAATTGCCAGCGACGAGCGATACTGGTGCTTACGATGCTCGTACGTGTGGCACCTGTACTTGTGACACCTGTACCTGTGGCACCTGTACCTGTGGCACCTGTATTTGTGGCACCTGTACTAGATTTTATGATGGAATCACCTAAGGCAGTTGGGAATGGCTCTACCGGGTCAGGAAGCGTGCTAGGAAGCGTGCCAGGAACTGTAGCCGGGTCATAAATTACGGTTTCCTCAGAAACAACACCCTGTAAAACAACATCCTGTAACTGTCGCAGGTCAAATAATACTTCCTCAACGGATTTGTAGCGATCGATGAAATGGGTTCGAACCATCTTATCGACAACATCACCAAACTCCTGACTCACCTGAGTCTGTTCTCGCCAAATCACCTCACCGGTCTCAAAGTCTTCTTGCAGCTCATGCGGCGGTAAACCCGTGAGTGCCTGCACTGCCACCATCCCTACCGCATAAATATCGCTGTTAAAGCGAGGCTTACCCCCCTGCTGTTCGTTTGGCATATAGCCAGGTGTGCCAATGGCGATCGTGACGCTGGTTTGCCCTTTTGCTTGCAGGTGAACGACCTCGGTGCTAATTTGTTTGACCGCGCCAAAGTCAATCAGTACAATCCTGCCGTCTTCTTGTCGCCTAATCAAATTACGCGGTTTAATATCCCGGTGAATCACGCCCTGCCGATGCACAAACTGAAGCACACTGAGGATGTCGCTGATCATCGCAATCACTTCTGCCTCACTCAGCCGCTTGCTGTAGGCTAGCTCGTGGCTCAGGTCGTGTCCTTCAACAAATTCTTGGACTAAATAAAATTCCTCATCCTCTTCAAAATGGGCAAGCAGACGGGGAATTCGATCGCTTCTGCGACCCAACTCATATAGAGTTGTGGCTTCCGCATTGAATAGACGCCTCACGGTCTTTAAAGTTGCCGTGTCCGGTGATTTTGACTTCAGCCGCTTCACAACGCAGCGAGGAACCGTAGGAAGCTGCTTGTCTACAGCGAGATAAGTATCGCTAAATCCTCCCCCACCTAACCGCTGGATGATTGAATAGCGTCCACTCAGTGTTTTGCCAATCATGATTGTTATGTAGCTTACAGAATCGAGTCTGATTATTCTACGGTCACTATATTGATGCTCACCCTAATAATTTCAGCAATATAATATCAGTTCTAAAGTGGGTTCTTACCTCCGGATAAACCCAAAAGAATATATCTTCCATATTGCTGTCTTATGCAAGAAGTCACAAGCTCTTCATTTTAATTTCAGTTGGAAAATACGCTTCCTTCAGTAGTCAGTCCGACGATCGATGTTATCAATAACACATTTCTTCTAATCTACCTTTCGACAGATGGCTTGAAGGATTACAAACCGAGATTAGAATTCAAATGCGATTCAATCGATTCCTGCACAAGACCTAAACAATAGAACGTATTCCGGTAGCAAACCTGAACAATCAAGGGAACACTGACAGAACAACGGGGGTAAAGCTTCGGATTAACTGTATCGATAATCACAGAGGCTTTTTTTGATACAGTGTTACAAATATTAGGTATTGTATCAAGAAAGAGATTGAAGGCGACCAACGAAAAAACCTGCTTTTGCAGGCAGAGCCGATCGACTTCCCTGGATTGCGGCTACGAGCGATTTTGTCGCGCCAAGCGCGTTCAGTTGAACCTAGAGCGATTGCCCTCGGAAACTTCAATTCTCTGTTCATTCACCCAGCGATTGTCTTCGGACAAGCGATTGTCTTCAGACAACAGTACCGCGATCGCACACCAATGTCATCAGGCCCACCAACGCGACCCAAAGCCATTTGCGAAGCGATGAAGCGGTTAATGTCTGAATTGTCTCGCACTATACCAGCGCCAAAATCCGTTTCGATTGTACCGGGAGCGATCGTATTCAGCGTAACTTGTCTTGTCCCAATTCCTTCGCCCTATACCGGGTTAACACCTCGATCGCGCCCTTCGCGCTAGCATAACCGGCATAGCTTGGGCAAGGTACTGCTTTGCTGCCCAGTGCTTCGATCGCCGAGACGACTACTTTGGCTTCCACTTCATTTCTGTGATCCGTGACGATCGCACCCGTTCCTTTTTTTGCCAGTGCCAGAGCAGTATTTTTGCCCAGTCCTCGACTTGGTCCTGTAATCTAAGCAATTTGGCGTTGCAGGATGGAGGGAGGAATTAGATGCCTTTAATCTGGCAGGTTAGTTGCAGAATCTGTCGGCATACCAATTTGCTCGGTGTCAGGTAACACTCCTTGTAACGAATCGCTGCTGTTTGCAGGAATATCTGGATTGTTATGGAGATTGACAGCCCCCTTCTCAGCTGAAGGTTCGACAGTAGAAAAGGCTCCCATTTCGCCGGAAGCATCAGCCGTTTTCGCATCTCCTGTTCCAGGTGCACTTGAGAAATTGGTAGCGATCGGAGCACTGATTGGATCGCCCTCCGGTTGTCTACCACCGACTTCTACACGAGCGTCCAGCATTGCACTCCCCTGCATATTTTGAGCAGTTAATGGCTGAGACTGCGCGGATGCAACAACTGCTTGATCAGGATTGACGGCTTGATCAGATAGGGATGGGTCACTCATGAGTTTCTCCTCGCATAGGAACTGCAAAGTGGTTATTGAAAGCGGTTAATGGATGTATCGATTATCAGCTTCATCTGACATGCTTTGGGAAGCTTCGATCGTCTCCTCATCTGGATTAGCAGCATCTTCTGGAGGCGGGTGATCTGTGGAAGGGATATTAGTGGGATAGGATCAGAAGCGACCTCTTCCAACACTGTTTCATCGTTATGGCTTGTACTCTCCGTTATGATTCACGATTTTCTTCAACATTCATGTCTACAATCAATCTTCAATTTGGATTTTCAATTTGGCTTGTAAAGCGATCGTGAACCGCGCAAGTACAGCGTTTAAACTCATTAACTGAGGCTATTAAAAAGCTTCATCAGTTTCTTAGGGCTTTTGCATTAACAGAGTATTTATATAAATATCTCCACTAAAGCGATTTAATACGCTTATCGCATCAAGTCTTTTCCGATTTATTAACGATTTTAATTATTAAAGCGCGATCTTGACAAGGTTGCTTCATCCAAAATAGCGAAGCTTATGTATTCATAAGGGAGTGCCTTAAATTAAAAAATCATGTAAGCACAAAACCATATAATTTGCCCAACGAAAGGAAATTGGTTAAATGTTTAGTTCTGCTGCTGCAATTCTTTTTGAATTCATCAGTGCGTCACTGCATTTGGAAATACTGCTCTATAACGTGCCAACAGTGGCAGCTCAAGTTTAACTTGTGGTAGAAGCCAATAGGCGTATATGATTTCTGTCATTTCTGCTGGTTGTACATTCGTTGAATCCGCTTGATGCCCCATTACCTGCTCCAAAATTTCCTCTGCCAGCGCTATGAATTCCTGAGATTTGCGTTGGCGGGGACGTGGCAGCGTTACAGGCATATCTACCGTAATCTGACCATGTTCGATCAGGAGAACGCGATCGCCCAGCATCACTGCTTCATCCACATCATGAAGTAATTAGAAAAATAGAAAATCGGTGTTCCTGCCAGATTCGTTCAATTAGTCGCTGCATTTCAATCCGGTCAGGGCATCGAGGGTCCCCAAGGATTCATCGAGCATGAGCAGAGAATATGATCTGAACAAGAGCCATTTTATGGAGAGACATTTGTAAGTTCAGCCACAGACGCTTGATGTTGCTCAATCCAATCTTCTGCCCACTGAAACTGCACCCCAGCCCGGCGGGCAGCGGTTTCATCTTCTGAGCGATCGCCCACATACCAAGTATTTTGAGGGCTATGCTTGTACCGCGCCATCGCCAGTTTCAGCATTCCTGGGCCGGGTTTACTGTACTGCCCCGACCACTTGCTTTGACTATGGTTGTGGAAGTTGTGACGAGTCACGCGAAAACATCGTCTGCCTTCAAAACCGGGACAGAAGTAGATTTCTTTACAGCAGTTTTTAGGTAATTAGCCCCTTTTCTATTAAGCTAACGAGTGGACAATCTATCAAGTTGGTGAAATGCCTGTCGCTTACTCAACGGATTTACGCACTCGTGTAA
>JACJNZ010000007.1 GCA_014695325.1 Cyanobacteria bacterium FACHB-502
CGATTCAAGCCAGTTAAAGCGCGCAGCAAGCGGTCTTGTGTCAGCACCCGTTCAATATCCAGCATTTGCTTATCCCATTTCTGCCTTCTATTCTTGCTTATTTCCCGACAAGTCTATTGAATCAATCTTTGGAATTGCTGCATAGAACAGAGCGAATGATGTAGGTTATTCAGCGTTAAAAATTCTTGCGACAGAACCCAAAATTTGACGGGACGGCAAAAAGGGCTTAACGCAAGTCGATGCTGCGACGATCGCCGAATTTTCAGAACGCATGGTGCAACGGATTGACACAGGCGTGCATCAACTGCAAAATAAGCTTCGAGGCTAAGCTAAATCTGCCAGCGTTGCTTTTGCTCCCCGATCGCGCAGACTGTGGAAATGAGCGGTGACTACCTCCACAAATTCCTGAGCCTGGGATAGATCTTCGCCAAAGATTTCAGTCAGGCGCAGGATTGATCGCGGGGCGTCTGAACTTTGTGCCCGGTCGGTGAGAATCTCTGCCATCGGGTCATCAATCACAATCTTGCGTCCCTGATCGTCCGTGCCTTGAAGATAGCGACACCAAGCCGCAACGACTAAACCCAGATAGTTCACAGAAGCGGATTGCTGAAGCCGATCGCGCACCGTTCCCAGGACAAATTTCGGCATTTTGGCGGCTCCGTTGAGACAAAGGCGGGGAAGCTGGTCTGGCATTCTGGGATTCGAGAATCGCTCGATGAGAGTTTGCTTATAGGCAGTTAGCTCCATACCGGGAACGGGTTTCAATGTTGAGGTCGTTTCCTCCATTAGTTGTTCAACTGCCCGACGAAACAGTGGGTCTGCCATGACTTCATGCACATAGCGATAGCCTGCCAGCTCACCTAAATAACCAATCAGCAAATGGCTGGCATTAAGCAAGCGAATCTTGATTTTTTCGTAGGAATGTACATCGTTGGTAAACTGGACACCTACCGTTTCCCAAGCAGGTCTTCCGGCACAAAAATTATCTTCGATCACCCACTGAATAAACGGTTCTGTCACGACCGGGAAGCCGTCCTGAATGCCAAGCTGCTCGGCAACCATCGCACGATCGGCATCCGTCGTGGCAGGCGTAATGCGATCCACCATGCTGTTGGGGAAGCTGACGTTTTCTTGAATCCAGGCAGCTAAGCTGGGGTTCGCTAGTTCAGCATAAGCGGTCACCATTTTACGAGTCACATTCCCGTTGCCCTGGATGTTATCGCAGGACAGGATGGTGAAGGGCGGCAGTCCGGCTTGACGACGGCGATCGAGTGCTGCAATCAGAAATCCGAAGGCACCGATCGGCTGCTCGGGATGCTGCAAATCATACTGGATCGTGGGATGGTTTACATCCAGTTCACCGCTGCCTTCGATGTAGTAATAGCCTGCCTCGGTAACAGTGAGCGTGACGATTTTGCACTCTGGTGCCGCCGTTGCATCGACTACTGCCTGACGATTATCTGGGGCATAAAGATACTTGCCAATTGAGCCAATTATTCTTGCCCGATCGCCTGCTGCCGAACGTTCTACGAGCGTATAGAGACAGTCCTGCGATTGCAGCGCATCCCGCATCCGCTTGTCCCATTCCAGCAGCCCGACGCCCACAATTCCCCACTGTTTATCGTCGCTTTGATGAAAATAGTCGTCCAGATAAACAGCCTGATGCGCCCGATGAAATCCACCGACACCAATATGCACAATCCCCGGAGTAATGGTGTGGCGATCGTACTGAGGAATGCGAATCTCAGGAGAGAGATGGAATAAAGTAGCTTCTGTTAGCTGAACTGGAGCATGAGTTTGGAGATTCATAATTCCTTATTTTCGATTAATGCAGGAATAATGTTGTCAAACGTAAATTAGAGAATGCTTGAAAAGTATTTGCAATGCTACATTGCCCCTTTCATTCTTCACTTTGCCCCCGCTCCTAACGAACTGCGGCGTTGCTGAATAGCGTATGATTCGCCCCCCTAGCCTCCCAACCCGGCAGAAGCTGTGCTCGTTCATCAGTTCGGAAGTCCCCCAAACGTGGGGCAGAAAGAGAACTACGGGGGCAATACAGGATATCAATTTTTGGCTTCATTCTTCGATTCAGCAACGCCGGAACTTTGAAGCCTTCATTACAAAAGGTTCCCCAAAAAATTGCCGCGGGAGGGAACCTTGAGGATTAAACGCTTTGAGGAACTGCCGAATGCTGGAGCGGAGGAAGCGTCACTCCCTCTAAATTGAACAAATGACAGGTATCTCGATCGATTTGAACGGAAACGCGATCGTGTAGATTGCTGCGATTGTTGCCGTCCGCTTTCACCATCAAGCTTTCGCCACCCTCCATCTGTAAGTAGAGATAAGTTTCACCGCCCAAGTGCTCTGCAACAAGCACTTCTCCCTGAATGATGCGGGAACTGGCTCCATGATGATCTGTCTGATGTGAACCAACGAGCTGCAAATGTTCTGGACGAACTCCCAGCGTCACAGCATCACCAATTTTCACCCCTCCCGCATGCACTGGAAGGGTAATTGCCGTTCGATTCTTCAGCGTTATCGTCACGCCTTCAAACTCACTGATGCCAGTCACTGTCGCAGACAGGAAATTCATCTTGGGTGAACCAATGAATCCAGCAACAAACAAATTGCGGGGATGGTGATAGAGTTCGAGTGGCGATCCCACCTGCTCAATCACGCCAGCTTGCAGCACGACAATCTTGTCTGCCAGAGTCATTGCCTCGATCTGGTCGTGCGTTACATAAATCATTGTTGCTTGCAGGCTGTCATGCAGGCGGGCTAATTCAATCCGCATTTGCACCCGCAGCGCAGCATCCAGGTTTGACAACGGTTCATCAAACAAAAAGACCTTCGGACTGCGGACCAGTGCCCGTCCGATCGCCACACGCTGTCGCTGTCCGCCAGAGAGTTCTCTGGGTTTGCGATTGAGCAACGGCTCAAGCTGAAGGATTCTTGCTACCTCTCGCGCCCGCTGTAGCCGCTGTGCTTTGGGAACCCCTGCTAACCGCAAACTGAACGCCATATTTTCAGCAACAGTCATATGGGGGTAAAGCGCGTAGGTTTGGAATACCATTGCCAATCCGCGATCGGCTGCGGGAATGTCGTTGGAGCGTTTGCTGTCAATCAATAAATCGCCTGAGGTGATGTCTTCCAGTCCGGCAATCATTCGCATCAGGGTTGACTTCCCGCAACCTGACGGACCAACAAAAACCACAAATTCACGATCGTTGATGTCTAAGTCGATGCCTTTAATGACTTCTGTATCGCTATATCGTTTGCGAATGTTTCTGAGCGTGACGGATGCCATAGTTTCTCCTTACGGACAGGTTGGTGAAGTAAAAGTACAAGGGAATAGGGTTGAGCGGACGTTTACTTAACTGCGCCGAACGTGAGACCTCGGACAAGCTGACGCTGACTCATCCAACCAAAAATCAGAATGGGGGCGATCGCCAGTGAAGAGGCGGCAGAAAGCTTTGCCCAGAACAAACCCTGTGGACTGGAAAAGGAGGCGATAAAAGCAGTCAGGGGTGTTGCGTTGGTCGTGGTTAAGTTGATGCTCCAGAATGCCTCGTTCCAGGACAGGATGATGCAGAGGAGAGCAGTAGAAGCAATGCCGGGGAGAGAAAGCGGTAACAGGACGTGAAATAACTCTTGACGAGTTTTTGCCCCATCCATCCGACCCGCTTCAAGGATTTCTTTCGGAACGTCTCTGAAGAAGGTGTAAATCATCCAAACGGCGATCGGTAGATTAATCAGCGTATAGATCAAAATCAAACCAATGCGTGTATCGAGCAAATTAGAGTTGCGAAACAAAATATAAATCGGAACTAGAACGCCTACAGAAGGCAGCATTTTAGTAGACAGCATCCACAGCAGTGTACTTTTAGTTCGCTTAGTGGGAAAGAATGCCATCGCGTATGCCGCCGGAACGCCCAACAGCAGCACCAGCAGCGTCGAGCCGACTGAGATGACGATACTGTTCATCGCAAAGTTGAAGTAGTTTGCCCGTTCCTGAATGGTGGCGTAGTTTTCCAGCGTTGGCTGAAAGAAGAGCTGCGGCACGGCTGAAACCGCCTCGACTTCAGGTTTAAAGCTGGTCAAAAACATCCAAAAGACGGGGAAAAACAGCAGTATTCCGGCTGCCCAGCCCAGCAGCGAAAGCCATATTTTGCGATAGAGCCTACGATCGGATTGAGTTGCCATTTTAGTTTCCAGTAAATTCGCTCTAGGTTTCAGGTCTCCAGATTCTTCGCGACGAGACGCATCAGGAAAATTGCCACAATATTCGCCAGCACGACCGCAATTAAACCGCCTGCCGACGCACCGCCCACATCAAAATCCAGCAGTGCCCGAATGTAGATGAGATAGGCCAAGTTCGTTGTCGCCAGTCCTGGTCCCCCTGCCGTCGTTACAAAGATTTCCGCAAAGATGGTCAGCAGGAAGATGGTTTCAATCATGGCAACCACGGCAATTGCTCGACTCAGGTGCGGCAGCGTGACAAACCGAAACGTAGCGATCGCCTTTGCCCCATCCATCCGAGCCGCTTCGACCTGCTCTTGATCGAGAGACTGAATCGCTGTCAGCAAAATCAGCAGCGCAAACGGCAGCCACTCCCACGACACAATCAAAATGACTGACAGGAGCGGATACTGCGCGAACCAGTCGATTGCCCCCAGTCCCAGTGAGCGAGTAAAAAAGGCAAACAGACCGTTGACCGGGTGCATCAGCAGATTTTTCCAGATCAGCGCACTCACGGTTGGCATGACAAAGAAAGGGCTAATTGCAAGGATTCGGGCAACCCCGCGTCCCCAAAACTCTTCGTTAAACAGGACTGCCAGCAGTATTCCGAAGCCGATCGTAATCACCAGCACCGAGCCGACCAGAATGAGCGTGACGCCGATCGAAGACCAGAGCGATCCGTCGCTGAGCAGGCGCGTATAGTTGGAAAACCCGGCAAAGCCACGCAGAGCCGGATTAATCAGGTTATATCGCTGAAACGAAAACCATACCGTCATCACGAGCGGCACAATCATCCATAGCAGTAAAGCAATGATCGATGGTCCAGTCAGCAAAGACGTATTGGGTAATCGGCGCGATCGGCCTTTGGGTCCAGCTTGCGGATTGGGTTGAAATGTCAGTGAAGACATAAATGTGAATGGATATAGAGATGAATCTCAAAACAATTTGTTGAAGCAGAATTCGTATCCATGAGGTGAGTCATGGATCTTGTAGGGGCAGGTTTGAAACCCACCCTTATACCTATCACCACAGCACCAGCTGCTTTGAGGGCAATCTCAAGCAAGTAGCCTAATTTTTGTCCTGCTCAAATCACCCTCGCGGCTGCCAGCTTTACTTGAGGTAGCCTGCACTCTTCATCGCATTCGTTGTAGAGGACTGTGCTTGCTGCAACGCCTGGTCTACCGACACCTGACCCGTGAGAGCTGACGCCAGCGTTTGACCGACCTGAGTCCCGATCGCCTGGAATTCAGGAATTCCCACAAACTGGATGCCTGTATAAGGTTTAGTGGCAGTCGGTCCCGGCTGAGCAGATTCAATCGACTTCAGCACGGTATCCGCAAAGGGAGCGGCTTTCTTGTACTCCGCATTGGCGTAGGTAGAAGCGCGAGTTCCCGGAGGAACAGCAACCCAACCATTTTCCTGTGCAACAAGCTGAACGTATTCCTTCGAAGTTGCCCACTCGATAAATTGCTGAGCTGCCTCCGGTGACTTAGACGAACTGGGAATTCCCAATGACCACGCCCATAGCCAGTTTGAACCATTGCCCGTCGCTTGAATCGGCGCGCGTGCAAAGCCCACTGTGTCTGCCACCTGAGATTCCTGCGGGTTCGACAACAAACCAGCCGCCACCGTTGCATCCACCCACATGCCGCACTTGCCGGTGGAAAACAGAGCCAGGTTTTCATTAAAGCCGTTTGAGCTTGCTCCTGGAGGACCGTACTGCTTCAGCATCGACACATAGTCATTCACTGCTGCCTTCCATTCTGGGCTAGTCAGCTGCGGATTCCAATTTGCATCAAACCACTTTGCGCCGTAAGCGTTCGCCATCGTGGTAACAAAGGCCGTATTCTCACCCCAACCTGGCTTGCCTCGTAGACAAATGCCATACACACCCGCATTCGGGTTGTGCAGCCTAGCTGCCCATTCCTTAATCTGGGTGTAGGTTGGCTGTTCCGGAACCGTGATGCCTGCTTGCTGGAACAGATCCTTACGGTAGTAGAGCATCGAACTCTCGCCGTAGAAGGGCAGTGCATAGAGCCTGCCGTCTACCGACAGTGCATCTCGAATTGGCTTCAAAATATCGTTCACATCATAGTCCGCCGAAAGATTTTCCAGCGGCCTCAGCCAGTCCTGCTTACCCCAAATTGGAGCTTCGTAGGTGCCGATCGTCATCACGTCAAATTGTCCGCCCTTATTGGCAATGTCGTTGGTGACGCGCTGCCGCAGGACATTTTCCTCCAGCACCACCCAATTCAAGTCGATATTTGGGTTGTCTTTTTCAAACTGGTTCGATAGCCTTTGCATCACCACCATGTCGGCGTTATTGACCGTGGCGATCGTCAGGGTCGCTTGTTCGCCGCCGCCACCACCGCTTGCCTGGTTGGACTGTTGGGGTGAGCAGGCATGAAGCTGCACCAGGAAAAAACCGACGCACATCGCAAAAAATAGCT
The DNA here is from genome assembly GCA_014695325.1 of Cyanobacteria bacterium FACHB-502. Lineage (GTDB taxonomy): Bacteria > Cyanobacteriota > Cyanobacteriia > Elainellales > Elainellaceae > Leptolyngbya_A. The sequence continues at coordinate 6,690 of JACJNZ010000007.1, forward strand.
TGGCGAAGCGGGGTACTCGCATCGCATTAACTCCTTGGCGAAAGATTGTTGATTTATCTTGATTTAATACTCAGGGTTCGAGCAGATGCTCAATAATAAGAATATAGATGGCTTTCACAGAAGCCTGAGAGGAAAAGAGGGAAGTTGCAACATTTATTGATGAACCTGATACATATTCGAAGACAGCTAAAGTAGCGTTTGCTTATCCTCGAATCATTTCAGCCTCTGTTGCACTTCTGCTGCATTACTTTGTAATCCACCTCATTACGCAGCAAACCAGGGTCATGCAATTGAGCTAATCCTCTCAAAAAACAACTCAAAGCTTATCTACAAAAGGATACAAATCAATGGCAACTCAAGCGGGGACAGCCACCTATTCTTTCACTGATAAAACAATTTTGATTACAGGCGGTGCAGGTGACTTTGGGCGGGCAGTGGCTCATCGCTTTGCGAGCAGCGGCGCGGGAATCATCCTACTGGACTTAAATGAAACGAAGCAGGCAGAAGTTGCTGCAGAGTTGGCAAACTACAAAGTGCCGATCGCCTCACTACGCTGTGATGTCACAAATGTTGATGAAGTCAAAGCAACCTTCGATCGGGCAATCAACCAGTTTGGGCATATTGATTATGTATTTAACAACGCAGGCTATCAAGGGGCATTTGCAACGACCGATAATTATCCAGAAGATGATTTTCGGAAAGTAATTGAGATTAATGTCGTTGGAGTATTTCATGTGCTTAAAACTGCTGCAACTTGTCTTAAACAGCAGGGTGGTGGTGCGATCGTTAATACTGCGAGCTATGCAGGCGTAGTCGGTCCGGCGAATATGCTGGCCTATGGTGCATCAAAGTTTGCGGTGATTGGGATGACACAAACAGCAGCCAAGGATTTGGCTCTCCATAAGATTCGTGTTAATGCGCTATCGCCTGCCCTGATCGGACCTGGCTATATGTGGACGAGGCAAACGGAACTCCAAGCGGCAGTTGGTTCGCAGTATTTTGACACCGATCCAAAAGTCGTAGAGCAGCAGATGATTCAGTCCGTACCGATGCGGCGATTGGGCAGCCTGGAAGAGGTCGCTAGTGGAGTTGCTTTCTTGATGAGCGAGGAAGCAACCTATATTACAGGCTTCAATCTAGAGATCACCGGTGGGCAGTAGCATGGCTTCATCCAAGAATTGAGCATTTTCTCAGTCCTTAGGTAAATGCTCAAAAAGATGAAGATTTGGTGGGGTTTTTAGCGAAACGGTGTTGATGAAGGCTGTTCTTTCGCTGACAAGTTTCAGATGATTAATTTGTCGTGATTTCGATGAACAATAGTCATCGCGCTGCTTTTCATTCTGAATTTTCTTTCTCCCCCTTTATCCGCCATGAACGACTTCTCCTCAATTCGCCGCGATCGAAAACTTGACCTTGCTGCCCACGCTGCATGGCTCTATTACATTGCCGGAAATACTCAGGATGAGATTGCGATCAAGTTACAAATCTCTCGACAGGCCGCACAGCGTATGGTTGCTTTAGCTGTGAGTGAACGGCTGATCAAATTTCGGCTCGATTACCCGCTCAGCAACTGTATTGCCCTGGCAGAAGCTTTGCGCGATCGATGGGGACTTGCCGTTTGCGAAGTCGTTCCTACAACAACTGATCCACGGAACGGCATTAGCATCTGTGCGGCGACCCATCTGGAAAACTACCTGATGACACGCACGCCGCTCATCCTTGCGTTTTCCTCTGGACGAATGCTTCGATCAGTGGTGGAGCAGATTTCGCCCATGAACCAGCCCCAGCACAAGGTCATTTCGATCGTTGGCAATTTGTCTCATTACGGTCATGCAGGTCGGCATGAAGTGGTGATGCATTTATCCGATCGCGTTGGCTCTCAAGCATACCCCGTTCCAACTCCGGTGATTGCCACCAGCGTAGAAGAACGACAGCTACTCCAGACGCAGCGATCGTTTCTCACAATCAAAGCTCTGGCAGAGCAGGCAAAAGCAACCTTTGTTGGTATCGGTCAAATTGGCTGGGACTGCCCCCTGCATCGGGATGGATTTATTAATGATGCAGAAGTGACAGAGTTAGTCGAGGCTGGAGCCGTGGGTGAAATTGCAGGCTGGGCATACGATCGTGAAGGAATGCTGATTGAAGGAGCAACGAACAGTCGCGTTGCCAGTGTACCGCTAGAACAGCCTACTCAAAAGCTGGTAATTGGCGTAGCAGGTGATTCGGAGAGGATAGAAGCGATTCGGGCAGCTTTGCAGGGCAAGCTCATTAACGGACTCATTACAGATAAGGAATCAGCACAGAAGCTTTTGGCAACGGCAAACGATTAATTGATAAGGAATTTTGGGATGAGGAACATAGCGCTAGGTTTGGACCTGGGAACGAGCGGGGTTCGCGTCGTGGCGATCGATCTATCAGGAAAGGTGGTGGCTCAGGCGACGCGCAGCTACCCTTTGCTGTCTCCCCGTCCAGGCTGGACAGAGCAAAATCCGGTCGAGTGGACATCTGCTAGCTTGTTAGCTCTCAAGGAAGTTGCACAGCAAATCGAGGCAGATCAGGTGATCGGGTTGGGATTGTCCGGTCAGATGCACGGGATGGTTGCTCTAGATGCAGAAGGGCAAGTGGTTCGTCCGGCAATTTTGTGGAACGATCAGCGCACCGAGCAAGCCGTTTCCCAGATCGAATCGATTGTGCCGCGATCGACCCTCATTCAGCGTACGGGTAATCCTGCTGTGACCGGGTTTCAGCTTCCAAAAATTATCTGGCTATGCAGCGAGGAACCAGAGGCCTATGCTCGGACTCAGCAAGTTCTCCTGCCCAAGGACTATCTGGGGTATGTGCTGACGGGCGAGTGGTTTACGGAACCTTCGGATGCATCAGGAACAGGCTGCTTGCATCTCGAAACGCGTCAGTGGGATGAAGAGGTGCTTCAGGCATTGGGGGTGAGCGTCGATCTGTTTCCAGCGGTGATTGAGTCAACTGCGATCGGCGGACGGCTCAAGCCGGAACTGGCAGAGAAAATCGGACTGCCTGCAGGACTGCCTGTGGTCGCTGGAGGAGGGGATAATGCAGCAGCGGCAATCGGCTTAGGCATCTCTTCAGCGAATTTGCGCCAAGGCAGTATCAGTCTGGGAACCTCTGGCGTCATTTTTGCGCCGCTTGACCAGCCAACTCCCGATCCGCAGGGACGCATTCATCTGTTTTGCCATGCAGATGGTAGCTATCATTTGCTGGGTGTCACGTTAGCTGCTGCGGGTTCTTTGCGCTGGTATCGCGATATCTTTGCACCGGAGGCTAACTATGTTGAGCTGATGGCTTTGGCAGAACGATCGCCTGCTGGGGCGAGAGGGGTTTTATTTATCCCCCACTTGGCTGGAGAACGATCGCCCTACCTTGACCCTGGAGCGAGAGGTGCATGGATTAATCTAGCTTTGGCACACGGTCAGTCAGATCTGATCCGCGCTCTGTTGGAAGGTGTGGCACTCAGCCTACGGGCAGTACATCAAGTCATGGTTCCCCTGACGGCGGTAGATACTTTCATTGCAACTGGAGGCGGTACTAAATCAGAGCTGTGGCTGCAAATCCTGGCAAATGCGCTGCAAATGAAGCTCGTCATTCCTCAAGCAGAAGAAGGAGCAGCCTATGGTGCAGCATTATTAGCGATCGTTGGGGCAGGTGTAGCTTCACTGGAGGATATCTTGAAACAAGTGACAGGCGACAAAAGGGTAATCCATCCAGCTTCGGAACCAACCTATGAAAAACTGTTTCAGCAGTTTCAAAGCCTATATGATTTGCTAAAAGCGGTTCGATGAGTAGAGTGACAAAAAGGGCATTGACAACAAACATAACTTTAGAGAAGAGATAAAATACAGGATCATACCTCGCTTGCCTGGTTTTACCGGTTGTGTCGCAAAAACTGGTGGGTGGTAAGGTAAATAGGACGGTTCTGTCGCAAGAATTTTTAACGCTGAATAATCTACATCATTCGCTCTGTTCTATGCAGCAATTCCAAAGATTGATTCAATAAACCTTACTTGAGACACACTATCCCCTTGTTCTATCCCTTTCACTTGTCCTTTTCTAATCATGTTCATCGCTTCAATTCCTCTCAAGGTTCTTCTAGCACTATTAAAGGACTTGAATCCCATCATCGA
>JACJNZ010000070.1 GCA_014695325.1 Cyanobacteria bacterium FACHB-502
CAACAAGATACGGGCACGGGTCAGTTTGCGAGCCGAGTGCTTTCCAGTCCTCAACAGGGTTTCTAGCTGTTGAACTTCGGCATCCGTTAAATCGACGATGTAACGCTTCTGACTCATAATGATCTTCCTGGATTTGAGTCACCTTACCAGAAATAACCCCACCAGGCAAAGTTCCCTTGGCAGACTACTAGGTGATAGAGCAAAATCGTGACGTTATGACTTTTGTGAATGTACTCGCTCATCCTGGCATTTTACGCTGCAGAGCAGCGGGGAATCGACCCGCAGGGATTGAAAGGAACAAATTTCAAGGGAGCGAACTTGAATGGAGCAAAAATGCCAGATGGGAGAACGCACAACGATTACTAAAATCCGCCAATTATTTTAGTGCTTGAAGCAAAATCTTTAAAGTAATTTTGATAGAGAATCTTTATGTCAAAAGAACAAAAAGGTAATAGAGAAGCTAAAAAACCGAAAGCACATTCTGATGGAACTAAGAAACAAAAGAAAGACCCAAAAAGACATGATGGGACGATTACAGGACAATTTGGTGACGCAAAATAGGACTTATTGATGTAGTCTAATTCTGCTCTCTTCTTACGAGATACGATCGCTTCATCACTTTAACTTCCTACCTCTTACTTTACGTTAAGCAGGTGGGAACTTTTTTGATCAACCCAATAACCCTGTATACAAAACATCGCATTGTCATAGTAGAAGAGTAACCTTCGATATTTGGAGGGAGTTGGATATCAGAGGATCGAATATTAGTTCTTATTGTCTAATGAATCGGCTGGCTTTAGTTGCCCGCGTTGATGCGATCGCTTTACATGTCTTCCTTTAGAAATCTCCTCCTTCAGAAATACATTGGAATGAATTGGAGATTTGACGTAATTCATGTAAGTATTTTGTTATAGTGGTTCGCATAACGCAACAAACTCCTGATCACGAATTTCCTGATAGTGCTTCCATCAATAACTGAGACATCGGAAATTTGTATAGCAAGCGCAGCAGGTCGATCTGCTTACAGAGCAAAGATTGCAAGACGGCTAGTTTACTATCAAACTCATGGTTTTACCCCGCTTAGGTGATAGGAGTCAGATATGGATACGGACATGAATATGGACCGGGCGATCGAACTTACTATAGAGCAGGATTTTAGCCTCAGAAGCTTTGCTGATATGGTTCAAAAAATGTCGTGTGAACAGGCACAGGAATTTCTGGTTAAGCAGCATCGGCTCATGATGATTCAGAAAACGATGTATCAAGAGATTTTGAAGCATGAATGGAAATTAGGCTCAGATTTTGCTGCTCGTTAGTTTAGACAGCAATTCTAATTGCTTATGCTTGAACCAGTTCTTAAAATTACAAAGCTCGGAGTAATAATCATGACAAGTTCTACAAAAATTACCTCTTCTAATTCTAACGATCGCAACGGTTGGGTTTCGGGCTTTACCCCTCAAACTGAGAGCTGGAATGGTCGTTTAGCGATGCTCGGATTCGTGTCTGTTCTACTGATTGAGCTGTTTTCCGGTCAAGGGGTTCTTCACTTCTGGAATTTGTTGTAGCTCAGGTACTGCCGCGTTCTTTCAGTAACCCTACTGCGATTGATTAATTAGCAAAGACAGCTGTATAGATTGCGCATCAGGTTTTGGGTGCGTTGCGTCTTCCAAAATCTCATTCATTCAGAACGATCAAGTTAAAGTTTTTATTGTTTTTTATATCATATTCAACCAAACCAACCGGGAAGTACAACGGTTTCCCGGTAATTTATAAATTGGAAACTCCATCCTTTCATTTTAATGAGTGTAAAGTACGAATTTTTTGTTTCAATTTTCTTAGGTAATAGTGATGCCGATTAAAGATCAACCAACTCCTCAACGTTCCCGCCAATTCAGCAATATTTTTCTGATCATAGGGACCTTGTTTCTAATTTCCAATCTTGTCTTGCCGAATATTTTAGGTCCCAAAATTCCTGGTGTGCCCTACAGCCTGTTTATCCATCAGGTGCAGGAAGGTGAAGTTCAACGGGTGCAGGTGGGACAAAATCAGATTCGATTTCAATTGAAGACGGCTGATGATCAGGCTGGGCAAGTGTTCTCAACCACTCCTATTTTTGATTTGGGCTTGCCCAATTTGCTAGAAGAGAAAGGCGTTGAATTTGCCGCTGCCCCGCCGCCCAGAAATGGCTGGGTTGGTAACATTCTGGGTTGGGTGATTCCCCCACTCATCTTTGTTGGCATCTGGCAGTTTTTTATGCGGCGTGGCGGCGGTGCCCAGGGGATGCTTTCGATCGGTAAGAGCAAAGCCAAGGTATATGTGGAAGGCGAAGCTGCCAAGACAACCTTTGCGGACGTGGCAGGGGTCGAGGAAGCCAAGGCTGAGTTAGTCGAAATCGTGGACTTCCTCAAAACACCTGCACGTTACACCCAGATTGGAGCGCGAATTCCCAAAGGTGTGCTGCTGGTCGGACCACCAGGAACAGGTAAAACGCTGCTGGCAAAAGCTGTGGCTGGGGAAGCTGGAGTTCCCTTTTTCAGTATTTCCGGATCTGAGTTTGTAGAAATGTTTGTCGGGGTGGGATCTTCGCGGGTGCGGGATTTGTTTGAACAGGCGAAGAAGCAGGCTCCCTGCATTGTGTTTATTGATGAACTGGATGCGATCGGTAAGTCGCGCAGCAGCAACGGGTTCTATGGCGGCAATGATGAGCGAGAACAAACGCTAAACCAGTTGTTGTCTGAGATGGACGGCTTTGCGGCAGAAGGGGCAACAGTCATCGTGTTAGCCGCCACCAATCGCCCGGAAATTCTCGATCCGGCCCTTTTGCGCCCCGGTCGGTTTGATCGGCAAGTGTTGGTTGATCGCCCTGCCCTAGCGGGACGAGAAGCCATTCTCAATATCCATGCTCAAAAAGTGAAGCTGGGAGAGGATGTGGATCTCAAGGCGATCGCCACCCGTACCCCTGGTTTTGCCGGAGCAGACCTGGCAAACCTGGTGAATGAAGCGGCACTGTTAGCGGCTCGGAATGGACGGCAGGCAGTCGCTCAGACAGATTTTGCCGAAGCGATCGAGCGGGTTGTGGCAGGACTGGAAAAGAAAAGCCGGGTTCTGAACGATAAAGAAAAGAAAATCGTGGCCTATCACGAGGTCGGTCATGCCTTGGTGGGTCAACTGATGCCAGGAAGTGGTCGGGTGGAAAAAATCTCGATTGTCTCTCGCGGCATGGCAGCTCTGGGGTACACACTGCAACTGCCAACCGAAGATCGGTTTTTAATGGATGAAGCCGAACTGCGGGGACAGATCGCAACCTTACTGGGTGGGCGATCGGCAGAAGAGATTGTGTTTAACAGCATCACGACTGGAGCATCCAATGATTTGCAGCGGGCGACTGATCTGGCGGAGCAAATGGTAACCACCTTTGGCATGAGCAAAATTCTGGGACCGCTGGCGTATCAGCAAAGCACAAGACCGATGTTTCTGGAAAATGGGATGCCCAATGCCCGCCGCTCCGTGAGTGATGAAACCGCCCAGGCGATCGATCGCGAGGTGAAAGAAATCGTGGAGACCGCGCATCAACAGGCGTTGGAGACGATTAGGCAAAACCGCGATTTGCTAGAAACCATTACCCTACAACTTCTGGAAACAGAGGCGATCGAAGGTGAGAAACTGCATCAGCTATTAAATCAGGTTCAACCTGCACCAATCAACTCGCACCAGTCATCTGAGGCATTTGTTTAAGACATTGGATGCTGGCAAAACGCTCTAGTCCAAGATTAAGAACTACAGCCATTCAAATTCCTTTCAACGAAACTATTTTGGGGGTTTTATGTCTACTTCTGTCGCAAAAGGTGTTCTTGTCACCATTATCGGTGAAGCTTTCCTACAAGATCGGTTGATCCAACTGCTCACAAAACTGGGGGTTTCTGGTCATACGATCATTCCAGCCCAGGGCGCAGGCAGTCATGGGAGACGTATGGGGGATATGGCTGGCCATAACACCAGTATTGAAATCAAAACGATCGTTAACTCGAAAGCCTCTGAGCAATTGTTGGAAGACCCGGAACCCTTGCGCTCTAATCATGCTCTAATTGCGTTTCGACAAACGGTAGATGGCTTGTTCGATTAAACTCCCTTCTTCGATATATTTCTAGTTTGGTAATTTGGGTAATACCAATTTTCAAAATTTTATGTCCTTTCTGAGGCTTTAACTATGTCTTTTACGATCGATTCAGCCCGTTCTATCTTCCCTGACACTCAAGTTGCTGATACTATTCCAGCGATCGTTCAATCATTCAATCAATTGAGCGCTGAAGATCAGTTAGCGTTACTTTGGTTTGCCTACACTGAAATGGGCATGGCCATTACGTCCGCTGCCATACAGGTCGTCAATATGGTATTTGCCGAAGCAACTCTGACTGAAATCAAGCAGATGTCAGCGCTAGAACAAACGCAAGTAATGTGCGATCTGGTCAACCACACAGATACGCCGATTTGTCGGACCTATTCGTCCTTTGGGACAAACATTAAGTTGGGCTTCTGGTATCAGTTAAGTGAGTGGATGGAACAGAAAATTGTAGCTCCTATTCCCAAAGGCTATCAATTGTCTACAAAAGCAGCAGATTTGCTCCAAGCTATCCGTCAGCTAGAAGGAGGACAGCAACTTACCGTATTCCAAGATGTTGTTGTCAGCATGGGATATGCCTCAACGGGAAATACTGCAAAAGTTCAAGAACCCGTAATTGCCCCGAAAGAGGCTGCACCTCGAACCAGAGTCAGCGTTAAGGGTGTCAATAATGAGACTGTCCTCAGCTATATGAACAATATGAACGCCTTTGATTTTCGGGCGGCTGTGGCTTTATTTGCAGCAGAAGGTGCCCTGAAACCTCCCTTCCAGGAACCGATTACAGGTCATGAAAATATTCTCGCGTATATGCGTGACGAATGCTACGGACTCACGCTGTTACCAGAACAAGGGGTTTCTGAGCCAGCCGAAGCAGGATTCACTCAGATTAAAGTGATAGGGAAAGTGCAAACACCATGGTTTGGCGATAAGGTCGATATTAACCTGGCATGGCGATTTTTGCTTAATCCTGAAGGTCAGATTTTCTTTGTAGGAATTGACATCCTGGCATCGCCCCAAGAATTGCTAGAGTTAGATTCAGTTCGATAGAAATTTAAAGACTGGAATTCTTGCCCCCCTAATGGGGTAAGAGTCCTGACGATGGTTCCTATTACTTTGGCAACTAAACAGAGCTTTGGAAATCATGCGTTACGCTGCCGCTAACGCACCCTACGCAATCATCGCATGAGCAGTCACAAAGGTTGCTGGAGTAATAAAAGGCTCCGACAGTTTCCCAATCTGCTTGGCAGAGCCTCTGCACCCTATGTTTGCAATCTATTTGGGAATAATGTGGGTGCTGTAGCGTTAATTGAAACAGTATTAATTAAAGCAGCGCTAATTAGAATATTTTATGTGATAGTTGATTTACGCTTAACGGATTATTATAGTGAATCAAATTTTATTTTTTAATTATCAGAAAGCGAATTAAAAAAATAATCTCAATTTACATTAAATTTTAAAATTAAACATAAATTTGAACATAAATTAGTTATACTAACTAGTGTTAAAAGATAACAAATTAGATAAAACACATAGCTGATATTGTTGATACTGCCGTTAATGCTGGTTCTTTTAGCACTCTGGTTGCTGTCGTAAAGGCTGCTAACTTAGTCGAAATCCTCCAAGGAAAGGGACCTTTTACGGTCTTTCCTCTAACAGATGAGGCGTTTGCAAAGCTGCCCGCAGGTACAGTAGACAAACTCCTTAAAGACATTCCCCAACTCAAGAAGATTCTGACCTATCATGTCGTATCCGGCAAAGTTACGGCAGCGGATGTGACGAAGCTGAAATCGGCTACAACCGTTGAAGGCTCAAATGTGGCGATCGATGCCTCCAAAGGGGTCAAGGTAAATAATTCTACAGTCACAACCCCTGATGTCGCTGCTGATAATGGAGTGATTCACATCATTGATACCGTGCTGATGCCTGCGTAAATCCTTTTCCAGGAGTGGCAACGGCTATTCTTGGATCTATTAAATTGAGGACTTAACGGATGCAGCCTTTACGCTCATTCGTTACGCTTCTCTTAAAAGCTTGGATAAAACTCGTTAAATAAATTTAATCGTTTAATAAACTTAACAACCCTCTCGTACTTTAGATTGATGCGATCGTACATCTAATAGATCCAAGGTACTTTTTATAATACCCCTGTTTCATCACTCTAGCGAGAGTAAGATCAGAATAGATGCTCTTGCTTGAGGTGCCTGTGATGGTTGAACCTCGCCTCCCTCAATCCACAGTTCGTTTTGTCGACAACTATCGTCGAGCCTACCAACATCTCTTTAGCGATGTCCGCAGTTTTGAAGCATTTACCTCTTTGCACCTCGGCTTGGTCGCTCCTCTGCCTCGCAAATCTTTACCTGCCATTGCCAAAACCGGGGGCTTGCCGAATGACCAAGTGCTGCACCACTTCCTAACCCACTCCCCTTGGCAGGTAGGCGCGTTGCGCTACCAACGTCTGTCTCTGATTCTCGAGCAAATCCAGAGACAACCGATTGTCCTCGTCCTTGACGACACCGGAGACCGCAAAAAAGGAAAAACGACCGATTACGTGGACAGACAATACATTGGCAAAGTGGACAATGGCATGGTTTCTGTGAATGCCTATGGAGTGCTGGATGACCTCACCTTTCCCTTGTTGTTCAAAGTGTTCAAACCCCGCCGTCGCCTTAAAGCAGAGGATGTTTATCAAACCAGACTCCAACTGGCCGAGAAAATCATTCAGGAACTGCTAGATTTTGGCTTTCACTTTTCCTTAGTGCGGGCAGACAGTTTCTACGGGGAGAGCCATCCCTTTTTGACTGTGCTCGACGAGTTGAAGTTGCTGTGGATTATGGCGATTCGCTCTAATCATGGCGTGTGGATGCCTAAAGAAGCCGAGATTAGCTACAGTGCTTGGCGAGCGTTTGAGCGAGTGTTTGCTAATGGTGAAACGCAAACCAGATATATCTAAGAAATCGTCTTTGGTCAGCGATTCGAGTGGTGATACTGAACGCTGACGAGTGACCCTACTTTATTGCCTGCCAACAGCACCTGGATGGTGATGAGCCACTTGTCTGCTGAACAAGACCCGGAGTTCATTGGCAATCTCTATGGGTTGAGAACGTGGATAGAATATGGTTTCAAGCAGTGTAAGAATGAGTTGGGATGGGCTGACTACCGACTCACGCACTATGAGCAGATCGAACGATGGTGGGAGATAGTCTTCAGTGTCTATCCGATGCTGAGTTTGCAGTTCTACGGATTGGGTGCTCAACCGCCTGGAATGATCGATGAAGGTCAACATGATCTCCTGACACGATTGCAGCAACATCCCGATTGGCAGGAGGCGCAGGGCTGGAAACGGCGTTTCAACAATGTACAACTGCTGGTTCAACCCTTTATCTTTTTCTGTCTCCTTCAACCTTGGATTAGGCTATTTAATATCTCTATAGCGCTACGCAATCACGTTAGGGCAGTTTTTGAAAGCAGCGTCGACACAATCACGAAAGGTTTCAAACTCATCCCATCGCTGTCGCATCCAGTTCTTCAGGACAAACCAC
>JACJNZ010000071.1 GCA_014695325.1 Cyanobacteria bacterium FACHB-502
CTGGCTGCGGGTGAGGCTGCTCCTGTTGCAGTGACCGCTCCCGCTATCCACGGTTAAGCTCTCGCTGCTTAGCAATCAAGGCACTCTCCTCAAGGAGGGTGTCTTTTTGCATTTGATTTTTACATTTGAGGAAAGACTTTCAGTGACGATCGCCTAAATCCTATAACTTATCCAGAATTCTTTTATTTTTTCGGTGCAGATTCTGAATTTGCCGCTATGATTCCCTCTTAGTTTGCATTGTTCTGTTGCGAATTTCGCCCAGAGCGATTAGTATATCCGTACTTAACCTTCTGACTTTACGACGTGTATATCAAGCGCGTTGAGTTATCCCACTTCAAGTCCTTTGGCGGCACAACAGGAGTTCCCCTGCTGCCGGGGTTTACCGTGATTTCGGGTCCAAATGGCTCTGGGAAATCAAATATTCTAGATGCCCTGCTGTTTGCGCTCGGTTTATCTAGCTCTAAGGGAATGCGGGCAGAGCGACTGCCCGATCTGGTGAACCAGAGCCAGATGGGACGCGGTAGGTCGATGGTTGAGGCAAGTGTAACGGTCACGTTTGCCCTGGATGAGACAGAATGGGAAAGCGACGATCGAGAGGACAACGGTGCAGATGAACCCTCTAGTAGCGATGTTGAAAATCCTTTCACCCAGCCTGATTCCTCCGAAGAGGAAATTGTAGCAACTCATCCCTTCCAAAACGGTCACTCTACAGGTCACTCCACCAACGGTAAAACGTCAGAGCATTACGTTTCCAATGGTCATCTTCGGGAATGGAGCGTTACCCGTAAGCTGCGTGTTACTCAGCAAGGAACCTATACCTCTAGCTATGCAATTAACGGGCTGCCCTGCACCCTAACTGAACTACACGAACAGCTTCACAAGTTCAGAATTTATCCCGAAGGCTACAACGTTGTTCTACAGGGAGACGTTACCAGCATTATCTCGATGAATCCGCGGGAACGGCGGGAAATTATTGATGAGCTGGCGGGGGTTGCTGCCTTCGATCGCAAAATCGTTCAGGCAAAAGACAAGCTGGATGCAGTCAAGGAACGCGAAGAGAAATTTCGAATTGTAGAACGAGAGCTAATGGCGCAGCGCGATCGGCTCTCCCAGGATCGCATCAAGGCTGAGAAATATCAGCGGCTCAAAGCTGACTTGCAACTCAAGTCCCAATGGGAGGCTGTGTTAGTCTGGCAGGCTCAAGTACGGCAGGCAGGCCATCTTCAGGCACAAATTACCGCAGGCGATCGTACCCAAGCAGAACTCCAAACACAGATTGCAGAGTTCGTACAGCAAATTCAGGTTGCCGTTCATGAACTCGATCGGTTGAATACGCGGGTTAAAGCACTCGGAGAAGACGAGCTTCTGGCACTCCAGGCAACCTTGGCAACTCGTGAGGCAGAGCTAAGACAGCTACAGCGGCAAGAACAAAATCTGCTGGACTCTAGTAAGGAAATTGCTGCAAATCTGGAGCGGACGCAGCGGGAGATTCAGGAGCAGATTGGTGCGCTGGAGCAGGTGACGCAAGAGAAGAACAGGCTTGAAACGCAAGCGCTCGTCTCTTTGCAGTCGGACTATCATCAGGCGCAGCAGTCCCTTGAAGCCAGTCGGGAAGCAGCAAGTGCGATCGCGTCCGCGTCAGAAGCTTGGGTTCAGGAGCAGACCGCTCTCCGACACGGCATTGAAGCAATTCTGCAAACCCTCGAGCCCCAACGCACCGAGCAAGCCCGTCTCCAAGAACGAGTCACCCAGCTTCGCCAGAAAATTGCAGAACAGACAGCGACACTGGGAACGATCGCCGAAGAAATTGCGGCAAAGCAAGCCGAACGAATTGAAGCAGAAAATCAGCTGGCCTACTTTAAACAGCAGGTAGACACCTTTGATCTGTACCATGCTAGGGCAGAACGAGAACTGCAAACCCAGCAGGAAACCCAGGCTCGGCTCCTGAAAGAACAGCGAGACAAGCAGCGACAGCTCGACAAGCTAGAAGCGCAGATTCAGGCAGTTCGCGAAACCCAGGGAACGGGCACCACGCAAATGCTCCTGGAGGCTGGGTTGCCGGGAATTTGCGGCGTAGTCGCACAGCTTGGACGGGTTGATCCGCAGTATCAGCTTGCGTTGGAGATTGCGGCAGGCGGACGATTAGCCCAATTGGTCGTCGAAGATGATGGAGTGGCAGCGGCTGGAATTGCGCTGCTGAAACAAAAGCGAGGCGGACGAGCCACGTTTCTGCCGCTTAACAAAATTAAGCCACCTCAGTTCGATCCGATCTCAGCCTGGAAACGCCCCAATGGGTTTATTGACTACGCCAGCAATTTGATTGAATGCGACGATCGCTACCGAGATGTGTTTGCCTACGTGTTTGGCAGCACTGTTGTCTTTCAAACCCTGGAAGCTGCCCGTCGTCACCTGGGACAGTACCGCATCGTGACGCTGGACGGAGAACTGCTGGAGCCGAGCGGCGCGATGACCGGGGGAAGCCTTCAGTCTCAGCGTGGCTCACTTCACTTTGGCACAGTGGAACCTGCGGAATCGGTGGAAGTGTTGGCACTACGCGATCGGCTGCGTGAAATTGACCGGATTCTCGATCGGTGTCAGCAGGCGATCGACCAAGAAAATCGCCATGTGCGACAGCAGGCTCAGGCATTGCAGGAAGCCCGTCAGCAGCATCGCGAAACCCAGCTTCAGGCAGAGCAACTCCAGCATCAGCTCGCCCATGCCGTCGCGCAGGAAGGACAGTTGCGGACGCAAATCTCTCACTTCACCCAGGAGCTAACGACCGCCCAGGAGCGACTGCACCATCTGGAGCAGAACATTCCTCAGCAGGAAACTGAGCTGAATCAGCAGCGACAAGTCCTGGCAGAGCTAGAGCAATCCCAAACCCACAGCGAATGGCAGCAGATGCAGGCAACCATTCGATCGAAAGAGGCAGCGTTGAGCGATCGTCAGCTGGCTCTCCAGGCAGCAATGCAGCGACTCCAGGAGCTAGAGACCCAGCGACAGCGAATTCAAGAAAAGACCAATCAGCTTCGACAGCGACTGCAGGAATGCCGGACACAACAAGCTTCTCAGCTCAATCAGCGATCGACTCTCAGTAGCCAGCAGTTCTCGCTGCGCGATCAAATTACAGAGGTGCAAACTGCCTTATCAACCCTAGACCAAACCCTTTCCGCCGAAAAGCAAGAGCGCGATCGCGCAGAGCGACAGCTTCGGGAACAGCAAAACCAGCAGCAGCAGCTTGAGTGGCAGGGGCAAAAACTGCACGAAACCCAGCAAAACCGTCGTCAGGAACTCGTCGCGCTTCAGGAACAGATTGAAGCCCAGCGTGCCGAATTGCCCGATCCTTTGCCGGAGATCCCTGAAACGATTGCGGACCTGACTGCCCTGCAACATGAACTGCGCTCGATGCAAAAGCGGCTTCAGGCAATGGAACCTGTCAATATGCTGGCGCTGGAAGAATACGATCGCACCCAGGCGCGGCTGGAAGAGCTGAGTCAAAAGCTGGCAACGCTGGATGAAGAGCGTACCGAACTGCTGCTGCGGATCGAGAACTTTACAACCCTGCGGCAGCGAGCCTTTAAAGAGGCATTTGATGTGGTAAATCAAAACTTTCAGGTCATCTTTGCGGAACTGTCCGACGGGGACGGCTATTTGCAGCTCGACAATCCGCAGGATCCCTTTGCGAGCGGGCTAAATCTGGTCGCGCATCCGAAGGGTAAGCCTGTGCAGCGCTTAGCTTCAATGTCGGGAGGCGAGAAATCGCTCACAGCCCTGAGCTTTATTTTTGCGCTGCAACGCTATCGCCCTTCGCCTTTTTACGCCTTTGATGAAGTTGATATGTTCCTGGATGGAGCAAACGTCGAACGATTATCAAAAATGATTAAGCATCAGGCGCAGCAGGCACAATTTATCGTGGTCAGCCTGCGACGACCGATGATTGAGTCGGCTCAGCGGACGATCGGCGTGACTCAGGCAAGGGGTGCCTACACGCAGGTTTTAGGCATCGACCTACAGGCTCAACCCGCTTCGAGCTAGGTCAACAAAAGTAACCAGCGTCCGCTATAGTGGAATAACTTGTTTGGGGCTAGTCCACAGATTTTGGAGATTGATTCTAATCTTGATTAATATTGATATCTAACGGTATCTTTATTAGATTTATTCAAACTGAACGAATACCAAACGCGGTTTCGGGATTGGGACGCGCAAATGAATTTTGAACAACAGTATTGCCAACGGTCTGACCTGATTGGAACACAGTTGATTACTCGCGATGGCGGGAAACGGCTGGGGGTGGTCAGCCAGCTTTGGGTTGATGTCGATAGCCGGGAAGTGGTGGCGATCGGGATTCGTGAAAGTCTGCTGTCTGGGGTGGTGTCCTCGGTGCAGCAGACGGTGTTGCTAAGCAGTATCAGCCAGATTGGGGATGTGCTGCTGGTGGAAGATGACGATGTGATCGAAGACGATTTCAACACCGAGGCATACAGCAAGCTGATTAATAGCGAAGTCATCACCGAGACAGGAGAGATGCTGGGCAAGGTGCGCGGCTTTAAGTTTGACAAGCGCGATGGTCGCGTTGAGTCGATCGTAATTGCTACCTTTGGGCTACCCCAGATCCCCGATCAGTTGGTTAGCACCTACGAGCTATCAATGGATGAGGTGGTTAGCAGTGGACCCGATCGTCTGATTGTGTTTGAGGGAGCAGAAGAGAAACTCAGTCAGCTCACAGTGGGTCTGCTGGAGCGGATTGGTATTGCCAGACCTGCCTGGGCGAGAGACGAAGACGATGCTTACGTGACGCCCACGGCTGCCGTCAATCAGCTTCCTTCTGGGATTCGTACGCCTGTTGAGCCACTGCAAGTCAGAACGCCTGTCGCTGAAGAAACCTGGGACGAAGACAACTGGAGCGAAGCGCAACCCCGCCGCCAGCTAAAAGAGCTACGCCAACCCGAGCCTGTGTATCTCGAAGAGGAAGATAACTGGGGCGGCAAGCAGCAGCAGTATGCCGAAGTCGAGTATCAAGAGATTCCTGTCGATCGCCCAGAATATCGCCAGATGGAGTACGCGACTCCCGATGAGGATCTGACAAAGGATGCTTGGGCAGATGACGAAAACCCACAGCCTGCTCCTCCGGTGAATCTTCCTGAACGGAGACGAGTTGTGGAATACGAGGAAGAGACGGATTATTAGATTTCGAGGGAATCTCCGATCAAGTCATCGCTCCTGTTGATCCTGTAGGGCGGTTTAAAAACTGCCCTTGCGACTATTTCAACCTGATATTTCAGTCTGATGAATAGGAAGCCCCGGTAATCCAGAGTCTCTATATCTCTATAAATTAATAAATTACAAGATAAAGTAAAAGCGTTTCGCTGCCTTAGCGTTCCGGTGTGCCTTCGTCCGATTTTTCCTGGAAGCTGCGGACGATGCGCGACAGCTCGTTTTTCTCATCTATACTCACTCGGCTGGGCGAGCCGCTAATAATCCGCTCGAAGTTGCGGAAGGAATCCTTGATTTCTGGACCTCGATCGCTAATCACATATTCACGGATGCCTTTATCGTGCCAGGAGCCGCGCATCTTAAAGACGTTGATTGCCCGCGCCATTTCGCCGCGAATCTCGACGTATTGCAGCAGAATGATCGTGTCGGTAATGGTAGAAATATGGGAATCGGTAATTGAGTGCGCTCCCATAAACTGATCAGAGGTGTTGGTGAAGAATCCGGTGATTTCCTCTTGCTTAGCAAATCCCGTTACACCAATCACAAATTGACGGAAGGCATTGTTGCTTACTCCCCGCGCTAGCGCAGAAAGGGAATCGATCGCAATGCGAGAAGGCTTAAACTCGGCGATCTCCGATTTGATGATCTGCAAATGATCTTCGAGTCCAGCAGATTCAGGATAGGCGCAGATAATTTTGAGTAAGCCGCGCTGCTCCAGATCCTCAAAGTCAATGCCCCACGAGTAGGCGTTGCGAGAAAGCTGAGCACGAGATTCTTCGTAGGCAAACAGCAGGGCACGTTCACCAATCCGGCAGGCGTTCTGAAGGAATTTGCTGACCAGCAGCGTTTTTCCGGTTCCCGTTGCCCCGGTTGCCAGAATGATTGAATCTTTGAAAAAGCCGCCACCGCACATTTCGTCCAGTGTTCTGACTCCAGACGAGACGCGCACATTCGACGATCGCTGCGTCAGGCGCATTGCCCCCAGCGGGAAAATATTAATGCCGTCATCGGTAATCGTGAAAGGATATTCCCCTTTCATGTGGGTTGTGCCGCGCAGCTTTAAAATTTCGATCGTTCGTCTGCGTCGTTCACCTTCCAGCACATTTCGCACGATCGCCACATTGTCTGACACAAACTCTTCCACGCCAAAACGAGCAACAGGTCCGTATTCCTCTACCCGTTCAGTCGTCATGATCGTCGTTGCGCCAACCTGCTTCAGGCGGGCAACCAAACGAAAGATTTCCCGACGAACCACGGATGCTGCGTCATACTGTTGGAACACTGAGGTGACTGAGTCGATCGACACCCGCCTTGCATTATATTTGCGGATCGCGTATTGAATTCGCTCGATTAATGCGGAAAGATCAAAATTGCCAATCACGTCCTGCCCTTCGGGATCGGGGGACGCATCGAGAATAAACAGCTTGCCTTCATCGATCAGCTTTTGCAGATCCCAACCAAAGCTAAAAGCGTTTTTGATAATGTCAGCAGGCGACTCTTCAAAGGTGACAAAAATTCCGGGCTGGTCAAAATAAATAATGCCGCTGTAGAGAAACTGGACTGCAAATAGCGTTTTCCCTGTTCCCGATGTGCCGCTCACAAGCGTTGTTCTGCCCGCAGGCAACCCCCCATGACTAATATCATCAAAGCCTTCAATCATGGTACGGATTTTCTGAACCCCTAACAGGGTTTGACCATTTTGACTGCTAAGCTGTCCATCCTGATTAATCTGGGTCATGGGTTAACGTAGCCTTCACCTAAAATCAATTTGTTAAAAGAGACAAGTTTGAAAATATAGCAAATAAATGGAAAAGGGTTTGGTAATGTTCTCCATCGCGTTTGAAAATTTACTGCGCTGTGCCCTTGGTCAGGCAGCATGATTTCCTGCTAGAACTTATGCTTACGCAGCGTGACTTGACTGCTACGGTGTTACTGGTTGCGTGGTTATTTATTGCTTTTAATTACTGATTGCTTGGTGACTGATTGCTTTAAGTTGCTTAAAAGGTGGGATTCTCAGCAGTCGAGATTAAAACAGTTTCATCACAACTCCTTTGTAATATCAGGCCTGTCAGAAAAATTCAGTCATTACTAATTACCCCATCGCCTTATTCCGGTTCCTCGATCGATTCAATTTCGGTTTCTTCCTCCTGAAGCTCATCGTAGAGCAAGTCTAGCCCAATCAAAACTCGCTCTCGATCGGAGAGGTCGCCAATAATTTTCCGCACCGGAGGCGGCAGAATTTTTGCCAGGGTAGGAGTGGCTAGAATCTTATCTTCTTCAGCAAGCTGAGGATTTTTAAGAACATCGATTACTTTAAGTGCGTACACCCCCTGAAACTCTTTTTCCAGGATATTGTTCAGCGTTCTTAACGCTCGTACCGAGTTGGGTGTATTGCCTGCAACATAAAGCTTCAGAATGTAAGTTTTTTTAAGGGGACTCATGGAGCATAGAGAGGGGTGGTTGCCTTAGCTGAATGCTTTAACCAAGCAATCAAGGCGTATTGCGAATGAATTCACCACAAAGATACCATCATACTCAGCCTGTTTTGATTCAGCAATGCAGGCTTTTGTGGGCAGTTTGCCTTCGTCTCTAGCCCTGCTCAAGTTTGCAGGAACCCTTCAAGAACTGTCTCTTGGCTAGGATTCTCTCGGAATTGAGCGGCGATACATTTCACAGAGATGGGCGATCGTGTCAATGAGCGTGAGCCGATAATCCAGCAAAACTTCGTCGCTGCGCCCCTCGATCTTAAGATGCTTGGAAAACTCGTCCATTAAATCCATGTGGATCTCAACGATCTGCGAAACAGGGACATCAGCGAAGAAGGCGACATTCACAAAGTTGTCGATTTGCTCGTTGAGCGACGGCTCATTCAGAAAGTAAATTAGGATAATTTCCCGATATTCTGCCTTGAGCTGCCGAAGCAGGTCATCCCGCTGCTCTAGCGCCATGTGACGCAGAAAGTTTTGGGGATTGCGCTTGTAGTAAACTCCCAGGTAACCCAGTCGCTCTTTAAGTTTTTCGGCGAGACGAAGCTGCTGTTCCATCAGGGATTTGTGGGTTGCGAGAGCCTCGATCGCAGTCGCGGTCACTGGCATACCTGACTCAGCGCTACCCGGAGAAAGCTGAATAAATTTGCTGATTGCCTGGTCGATTGCTAGCCCAAGCTGTCCGAGTTGCTGGACACTGAGCTGTCGCACTGCGGCGTGATAAGTAAACTGGCAATCGCTCAAGGGTCGCTCAGGTTCAGGCTGAATGATGACTGTGGGTAGAAAAATAGCTTCTCGATTGAGCTGGTCGAGCAAGACTTGCAGCGTTGGGTTCGCCTGAAGCAGCAGGCAGTCTACATGATTGGACTGAACAAAATTGAATAGATCTGCTGTATCGGTGAAAGCATTCAAGGCATAGTCAACTATCCCTTGGTCACCAGAAGCAGACTGCTTTAAGGCTTCAGACAGCTTCTGAACAACGGCTGTGGCAGCAAGAATCCCGATCGAGAGAAGTGAACGCAAGGCTAGGCGACCCGTGGAAGACAAATACCTGAGCCATACGACCTGGATCGCAGTCTGGACAACAACCTGAACAACAGAAGAAACCAGAGGGAAAGCCAGAGTCGTTTATTGTTTGTCAGTCAATCAGTTCAAACAAGCTCAAACAAGCAATCCAAGCAAAAATATCAGTCATGCTTAGAATACTTAACATTCATTGTAGTTGAAAAAGCCGTTGGTTCAGTCCTTCTGCCGTCATAATTGAGGTACGCTCTCCAGATGTCCTTCCAGCAGATTAGGAGGTTGCGATCGAGTTCCTGATCCACCCTTCCCTCGTCTACCCTGACTCGATTACCCGATCGGATTGGTTTTGCTCTCACTGTTCGCTTCATTCGTTGAAATGCAGTCAATCTGAGCTTTTCTTCGGCTGATTAAGTTTTGATCACCCCTGTTACCTGTCGCGCTTTTATTCCTACTGTTTCGCTCGATCTTGGCATACGCTGTCGTGTGACGACTTCTACGATCGCCTTTCAAAACCGCTTCCACGCTTTGCTTTTGTTCTGCCTTTTATTTCCGCTGTTCTGCCTTTTATTTCCGCAAGCCTGTTCCTTGAGCTGTCCCATGCGCCACAGCTTGTCTCTTGAACCTTTCCCGGCATGAATTCATGGCTACTGTTCGTCTCAAGAAGTTTTTAGTTTCTGTTCCAGCGATCGCCGTGACGAATTCTGTTGCCCAGGCGTGGGAGATTTTTCGTCAGCGTGGCTGTGAACAAATTGTGGTGCTGGACCAGCAGAGCTATCCGATCGGCGTGCTGCGGCTTTTGCGGCTTTTGCCCTATTTGCCCCCCGGGGTGTCTCCCCAGTTCTCTAAAGCGGGAATTCGATCGGGAATTCGATCAGCCGATCAGCAGCAGGAGACAAACTCGCCCGCACCGACACCTGCACCGACAGAAGCTCAGCAGAGCATTTATCAGCTTTGTCAAACTGCCCTGCAACAGGGACAGATGCTTTTGGAAGATTTAACCCTACTGCCAGCTGATCAGCAAGTCAATCAGCTCCAGCCCCATCTGGGTCAGATTCATCAGCAGCATTGGGGCATGCTGGACGCGAATCACCACTTTGTCGGCTTAGTCGATCGCCTCAGTCTTCTGCAATTTCTCTCGCACCAGACCCCTCCGCTCAGCGTTGAAACGGTTCGCGAGCCAAAGCGTGAGTCAAAAGCCGGCAAAACCCAACAGGCATCAAAAAAGCGTGCCTCTGCAAAAGAGGTGAAGACGGTCGAAGAACAGTGGCAAGCCTCGGGTACAGCGTCGCGTCATTCCTTAGCTGGAAAACCCACAGATGGAAAACCGGCAGCCCAAAAGTCCGTTCCCCTACAACCGTCTGCTGCCCCCGATCCGCTGGTCGAACTGTTAGAACGCTTGCCCATTCCCCTGATGCTGCAAACCGCTGCCGGCCAGGTGATCGCGCAAAATTTGGCATGGCGACAGCAAATCGGCGAACTGCGTGACCCCCATCAGGTGCAGTGCGAGGCAGCCCTGGCTCTAGAATCTGCTGAGCGGCACGCGGTGCTTTCAGTTGAGACCGGATCTGCCACCGCTGAGAAAATGCCTGCCAGCGTTCCTCCACGCCTTGACGCTCCTGCTGTGGAACGACAAAGCAACCGCGACTGGGAAAACTGGAACGCAACCGCTAGCCAAATTTCTCCAGAAGCCGACGCTACAGGTCTTTGCCGGATTGGCACAACGCCCGATGCTTGCGTTTGCCTGTGCCCGATGAAAAACGGTCAGGAGCGGATCTGGCAGTTTATGAAAGTGTCGATGGGAACCACAAGCCAGCCTTCGGCTACGTCGCCGTTTTCCAGCAGGGTAAATGACGCTGTTTCTCACTGGGAATTGGAATCTCAGGCAGATTGGCTGCCCCAGTTTAAACTGGCAACCTTGAGTTTTAATCCTGACCCGAATTGGTATTGCCTGCACCAAACTGAATCCCTTTGGCTGGTGCTGGCACAGGACATCACCGAACAGCAGCAGGTGGCCAAGGAACTCGCCGCCAAAAATGCAGACCTGGTGCAGTTAAACCGCCTGAAGGATGAATTTCTCGCCTGCATTAGCCACGAATTGAAAACACCGCTGACGGCAGTTTTGGGCTTATCCAGTCTGCTTAAGGAGCAGGCACTCGGCGCGTTGAACGATCGCCAGGCACGCTACACCCAGTTAATCCACCAGAGCGGTCGGCATTTGATTCAAATCGTCAACAACATTCTCGACTTGACTCGGATTGAAACCGGACAGCTTGACTTGCTGCCAGAACCCGTGGCGATCGAAGAAGTGTGCCGTCGTGCCTACGAGCAAGCCTGTCAGCTCCAAATGGTTGAGCAACACACCGACTCTGCCTTGCCTCACCATCCCCCGGTGCGCTTTACACTGAACATCCAGCCTGATTTGCACAATTTGATTGCGGACGAGCTGCGGCTACGGCAAATGCTCACCAATCTGCTCACAAACGCGATTAAATTTACCCCGCTGGAGGGGGAACTGGGGCTGCGGGTTGAAACCTGGGAAGGCTGGATCGCGTTTACGATCTGGGACACCGGAATTGGAATTCCAGCGGAGAAGCAGCATCTCATTTTCCAGAAGTTTCAGCAGCTTGAAAGCCCGATGACGCGTCGATTTGAGGGAACGGGGCTGGGCTTAGTCCTGACGCAGCGACTTGCCAGGCTGCATGGTGGCGATGTCACCTTTACTTCTCAGGAAGGTCGCGGCAGTGAGTTCACGCTGCTGTTGCCGCCTAGCCCGCCGCAGGTCATGTCGCATTTTCGATCGCCCGCATTAAACCAGGCGGGGCATCGCAATCGGATAGCGATCGTGATTGAGGCAGACACGCTTGCGGTTGAGGGGTTGACGCACCAGTTAATGGGCTTGGGCTACCGGGCAGCCATTGCCCGATCGGGAACAGAAGCCCTGGAAAAAATCCGACGGCTCCAGCCGGGCATCATCTTCCTGAATCCAATTTTGCCGCTGCTGTCTGGGTGGGACGTGCTGACACTTCTCAAAACCGACCCCGAAACGCAGCATATTCCCGTCGTCGTCACCACAATGCGGGTGGAAAAAGATTTGGCGTATCAGAATGGAGCCGATGGCTTTTTGAGTCTGCCTGTGCAGGTCACAGCTTTGCAGGCTTGCCTCGATCGGCTGATCAAAAGAACACCCATTGCGATAGAACGATCGCAGTCCAACCTGACGGTTCTCTACCTGAATCCAGCGCAGGGGCAACAGCCCACCCATCTCGCCAACCAGCTTCATCAGCAGCAGTGCCGGGTGCTAGAAGTTGAGGATCTGGATCAGGCAGATTTACTGGCACGAGTCTGGAAGCCCGATGTCCTGCTCTTAGACCAGAATATTGCTGATCCGGCAAGCACATTGCATCAGTTGAGCCAGTCTTCTTGTCTGGCAAACTTGCCCTTGGTCACACTAACGGTAAAAGCAACAGAAGCAGCCAATCACATTCCGGCACTGCGAGTGTTCCCCTGTCTATCTGGGGCGTGGGACAGCCCAGAGGAACAGCTTCACTGCCCGCTCCAGGATTTGCTGCAAGTGATCCAGATGGCGGCAGGAATGAACTGGACGCCCCATGTGCTTATTGTTGACTATAGCCAACTTGCAGCCAATCCTGCTGTAGCCCAGAGCAGTTCCCTTGCGGAGACGCTTGCTTTGCAGTTCCCCGAAGGGAGCATCGCTTCTGGTTCTCTCAAGCCGCAGCAGGAGTCAACAGAGGCAATCGGTAGAGCTGAGGTGAACGTGCCAAAATTGCCCCATACCCCCCAGGCGATCGCTCAGTATCTTCAAATGGCAGGACTACAGAGTACCGTCGCTCAATCCTGGGCGGATGTCCTGCATCAGCTTCAGCATCACAGCGTCAATCTACTTTTGTTTTGCGTTTATCCCGGTCATACTCCAGCACAACTGCCTGAGATGGCGAACGAACTCGCCCAAATGCCAGGAAAGCCTCCGATTCTGGTTTGGAACCCGCAACCCATTTCCCTAGGAGGAGAACAACCCGTCCCTGACGCAGCAAGCCTCTTCGCCGAGCAACAGCAGTTCGTCGCGTTCTGGCAATCGTTTGTTTTGCAGTTGTCTAAAGAAGGAATCGCAACCGAAGTCTTGCCGGATGGCATCCCCATTTCTAAACTGCTCGATCGCCTTCAGCAAATTTTGTGTCACCCGATCCAGTGACGAAACTAAACGCATAAAAATAAATACGCAAAATAAATACACAAAAATAAGGGGCAAGAAATGGTTTGTGTACCACTCATCGCCCCTTTAATTCATTCAATTCATTCGGTTAATTCCGAAGGCTTAGCGAAGCCATCAAGAACTAGTGGGCTGCTGCCATCTGATCTGCTTGAGCGACTTCGATCACTTCGGCGTCGATCGACTTCACCTGACTCAGCAGTTGCGTCAACGATTCCCCTTCGATCACTTCGGTTTCAATCAGCTTGATCGCGATCGTTTCCAGCAAATCTCGATTAGTTCTCAAAAGGGTGAGAGCCGTTTCGTGGGCACGATCGACAATGCCTTTCACTTCTTGATCGATCGCCTCTGCGGTTTGGGCACTGACCATCCGACGCGGATTCGTATCACCACCAAGGAAGGTATTCTGCTGTCCTTGCTGATACGCGAGTGGACCCAGAACTTTGCTCATACCGTAGGTTGTCACCATACGCTCTGCCAGATCGGTTGCCCGTTGCAGGTCATTGGAGGCTCCGGTCGTGATGCTGCCAAACACCACTTCTTCTGCCGATCGCCCGCCCAACAGCGTAGTAATTTCGCCCTGAAGCTCAGCTTCGCTCATCAGAAAACGGTCTTCGGTCGGGAGTTGAAGCGTATAGCCCAGAGCTGCCATGCCACGAGGCACGATCGAAATCTTCTCGACTCGACCCGATCCGGGCATCACTGACCCTACCATGGCATGTCCAACTTCGTGGTAGGCAACGATCTTTTTCTCTTTCTCGTTAAGGACGCGACTCTTTTTCTCCAGACCTGCCACAACGCGCTCGATCGCTTCAGCAAAATCTTCTTGAGCCACTGCCTGACGGTTATTTCGGGCTGCCAGCAGTGCAGCTTCATTGACCAGGTTTGCCAAATCTGCTCCGGCGAATCCGGGAGTGCGGGTAGCAATCACCTTCAGATCCACATCGGGACCCAGCTTCACATCCTTAGAGTGAATGTTGAGAATTGCCAATCTTCCCTGTAAGTCGGGGCGATCGACCAAGACCTGACGATCGAAGCGACCAGGGCGCAACAGCGCCGGATCGAGGGTTTCAGGACGGTTGGTGGCTGCCAGTACGATCACGGTCCGGTCGCCTGCGGCAAAGCCATCCATTTCAGTGAGCAACTGGTTCAGGGTTTGCTCGCGCTCGTCGTTGCCGCCGTAAAAGCCGTTGCTGGCACGAGATTTACCGATCGCATCCAGCTCATCAATAAAGATAATGCAGGGAGCCTGCTTTTTCGCCTGTTCAAACAGGTCGCGCACGCGAGAAGACCCAACGCCTACAAACAGTTCCACAAACTCCGAACCCGAAATGCTGAAGAATGGAACTCCTGCTTCTCCGGCAACCGCCTTTGCTAACAGCGTTTTCCCGGTTCCGGGAGGACCAACCAGCAGCACCCCTTTCGGAATCCGTGCGCCGAGCTGGGTGAATCGCTGCGGACTTTTCAGAAAATCAACAATTTCAACCAGCTCAGTTTTAGACTCTTCCACCCCTGCAACATCTGCAAAAGTGACTTTATCCGCTTCGCCTTCGACATAAACCTTGGCACGGCTCTTACCGATCGACAACACACCCTGCTGTCCACCACTGCCGCGACTGATGAAGAACTGCCAGATTGCCACAAAGATCAGCGGTGGAACCACCCAGCTTAGGACACTGCCAATCCAGTTATTTTTGGGCGGAGGTGCAGCCGCAAACTCAACGCCGTTGTCTTCCAGCAGCTTGGGCAATTCCAGGTCGAAAATCGGTGTGGTTTCCAGAACTTGCCCAGCGGTGTCATTATCCGCTTTGAGCTGATAGCGAATTTCGTTTTGCCCGACAGAAACCCGTGTCACCTCCTGATCCTGCACCTGATGAATAAACAGGCTATAGGGCACGCGGGGAACCTGCGAACCGAATAGATTCGGCAAAAAGATGTTTGCCAGCAGGAACAGCCCTGAGACAAGCAGCAAAATATTGCTTATCTGGCGGAAACGGGAGGGCTGAGGTTGATTTTTTATCGCCATTTGTACAGCGTTTCCTTTCTTATAGGTTTAGTGGGCTAAATGAGAATTTTTCTGGCGATCGATCCGGTGCAGCGTACTGCCAATCGCAAAAACACATCCTCAAAAGAATAGCCCTGTCTCAGAATGAGCATCCTGCCCCCAGCGGGGGAAATCATCTCACTCTGAGAAGCATCTTATTCACAATTCTAAATACTTTGTCTTATTTATAAAGGGGCGGAAATCCACACTGCCTCCGTCCAGGCTGCGTCGTTCCGCGTTCTCAAGCTGTTTCCATCCATTCAAAAATGCGATCGAGCTGTTCGGTCGTGATCAGCCCATACTGCCAGAGAATCATCGGCAGCAGATTAACCCCCTGATGAGGTTGCCGCAGCGCAAAGGCAATTGCCTGAGTCGGAACTGCCAGCTCATCTTTCAAAAAATCGATTAGTTTTGCCTGTGCGTTAGACACCTGTGCCATTGCTGATTGCCTTGAAAATATAAGTGTTTGTAACGATTAGTTTAAGTTTTGTAAACTTCTTTCAGAATTTGTTGATGGTAATTATAGCGACAAACTGCAAAATTGAGGTATCTCTCTCAAGAATTGCAAACAAAGCCTTTATTTACTCAGCTTCCAATTCGTAGGGAAGACCGATATCTACCAGAAGGGAGACTTCGACCAGAACAGCTTCTCATTCAGGACGATCGTTCCTGATAGAGTTCCTCAAAGAATTTCCTAAGCAACAAAATTGCGAAAATAAATTTTCTTGAAAGACTATCTTGAATTCGTCCAGCTCAGAAATACCTCAGTAGATTTGTCATTCATTTCGTTTGTCATTTATTTGGTTTGTCGTTTATTTCGCTGTCATTCCATTCGGCGTTTAAGCCCGGTATAACTGCCTACCGCAGGCTGAACCCTGGAAACGTCTTTCGTTTTAGTACAAAATTACTGCTCGCGGCGCATTTTAGAATATAGCAAAATAGGCAAACCGTCAACCGAATTTATTCCTCACCTCGTATCTCACCCCGTCACCCCTCACTTTCCCATCCCCTATGCCTGCCAAATATCTTTCCCTGACCGATCGCCTCTACCACTACCTGCTCAACCACTCTCTTCGCGAACCCGAACTGCTGCAAAAGCTACGTCAGGAAACTGCAAGCCATCCGATGAGTCAAATGCAAATCTCGCCGGAGCAGGGGCAGTTTATGGCGTTTTTAGTGCAGCTGATGGGCGCGAAGAAGGCGTTAGAAATCGGCGTGTTCACCGGATATAGTTCGCTCTCTGTGGCACTAGCACTTCCCGACGACGGCAAACTGATCGCCTGTGATGTCAGCGAAGAATACACCTCGATCGCCCGTCGCTACTGGAAAGCGGCTGGAGTCAGCCATAAAATTGACCTCCACCTTGCCCCCGCCCTAGAAACTCTCGATCGCCTTCTGCAAGAAGGTCAGGCAAACACCTTTGATTTCGCTTTTATCGATGCTGATAAGAGTAGCTATCCTGCCTACTACGATCGCGCCCTTCAGCTCATTCGTCCGGGGGGATTGATTGCGATCGACAATGTTCTCTGGTCTGGACGAGTCGCCGACCCACAGGAGCAGGACAACCGCACTAACCTGATCCGCCGCTTTAATGAACAGCTTCATCAAGACGATCGCATTACACTGAGTCTCTTGCCGATCGCCGATGGTCTAACCCTTGCCCTTAAGCGATAGCCCTCAAGCAATCATCCATTTATTAATGAATCGGCTTCAATCCCGCGCCGAGCCGCGATGTAGAGCAAAATCAGTCAAAATGATAGGATTGGCTACCTGCTCCTTTCACCTGCCGCCCCGCTATGACTTCGACCTTTACCCCAGATCTGACCACACTTGCCCAGCAAACTCGCGACGCTGCCCGCCAACTGGCTGTGCTTTCTTTAGCAAATCGCGATCACGCCATTGAATTGATCGCCCAGGCACTCGAAGCGGCAACCCCAGAAATTCTGGCGGCAAATCAGGCAGACTGTGAAGCGGCTCTGGCGGAAGGGTTAGCCAATGCCCTCTATGGACGGCTCAAGCTGGATGCGCCAAAACTAAAGGCGGCGATCGCAGGAGTGCGCGATGTAGGGCGTTTGCCTGATCCGATCGGGGCAGTCCAGATTCATCGTGAACTGGATACCGAGCTGATTCTGCGGCGAATTGCCTGTCCTCTCGGTGTCGTTGGAGTCATTTTTGAGGCGCGTCCCGATGCGGTCATTCAGATTGCATCGCTGGCGGTGAAGTCGGGCAACGGCGTGATTCTCAAGGGCGGGAAAGAGGCGGTTCGCTCCTGTGAAGCACTGGTCAAGGCGATCCAAACGGGGCTAACCCAGGCCAATATCAATCCTGCTGTTGTGCGGCTACTGACGACTCGCGAAGAAACGCTGGCACTGCTCCGACTTGAATCCTGTGTGGATCTGATCATTCCCAGAGGCTCAAATGCGTTTGTCCGCTTTGTGCAGGAAAATACCCGCATTCCGGTGCTGGGACATGCAGACGGCATCTGTCATCTTTATATCGATCGCGCTGCCAATCTCCAGCAGGCAGTTTCGATCGCACTGGACTCTAAAACCCAGTATCCTTCCGCCTGCAACACGATCGAAACCCTCTTGGTTCACCCATCGATCGCGCCAGAGTTTTTGCCCCTAGCTGCGACTGCCCTGCGTGAAAAAGGCGTGGAGCTTCGCGGAGACGATCGCACTCGTCAAATCATTTCCGCTGAACTTGCCACCGATGCAGACTGGTCAACCGAGTATAGCGATTTGATTCTTTCCATTAAAGTCGTCGATTCCCTTCAGGATGCCGTCGCCCACATCAATACCTACGGCTCTCGCCATACCGAGGCGATCGTCACTGAAGATCAGGCAGCCGCGGCAGAATTTATGGCACAGGTTGATGCGGCAGGCGTATTTCATAACTGCTCGACCCGTTTTGCAGATGGCTTCCGCTATGGCTTTGGCGCAGAGGTCGGCATCAGCACCCAGAAACTCCCCCCACGTGGCCCCGTCGGACTGGAAGGACTGGTGACTTACAAATATCAGCTTGTCGGACAGGGTCAAATCGTGGCCACCTACAGCGGCACAGACGCAAAACCCTTTATCCATCGAGATTTTCCCTGCTAGGATCCACCTTGCTAGGATCTACATTGCTAGAAGGAGCAATACCACAAGTCCCCTCACCTCCTCACCCCTCCACTCCTTACCCACTCGGTCAGCCCCCATGGATCGACTGTACGTTAATAACATTCGCGCCTACGGATACACAGGTGCGCTGGCAGAAGAACAAATTTTAGGACAGTGGTTCTCCGTCGATCTGGTGCTCTGGCTGGATTTGTCCGAAGCGGGGGAGAGCGATCGTCTCTCCGATACTTACAACTATGCTCAAGCCGTTGAAATCGTGCAGCAGATTATCCAAACCTGCAAGTTTGCGCTGATCGAAAAGCTAGCGGAAACGATCGCCCAGTCCATCCTGACTTCTACTTCAATTCAGCAGGTGCAGGTTCGCCTGACGAAGCCGACACCCCCCATTCCCAACTTTAGCGGCTCAATTACCGTGGAACTTACCCGCCCATCTGTATAACTACGATTAGACGATAAACCTTATTGGTTGTGTCGCAAAAAGTTTTTAAGGACAAACAATCTGTATCGTTTGCATTCCCTTAAGCAGCAATTCCAAAGAGCGCTGCCCCTGAAACAGAGAAGCAGTAGACATCGCAGAGAAATCGGGCGTGTCCGAGCTTACCTACCTTACCCTTGACCAGTTTCTGCGACACCACCCGCATTGTCACAACTTGCATTGTCTAGCGTTGCCTTCAGCGAGCAGTGCCTACCGATATCCTGCCGCCTGCAAAGAAAACAGCCTGGCATAGCGTCTGCCCTGAGCCAGCAGTTCTTCATGAGTCCCATGCTCTAGAATTTCACCCTGCTCCATCACCAGGATCTGATCTGCCATGCGAACGGTCGAAAAGCGGTGAGAGATCAAGATTGCCATCTGGTTTTCGGTCATTTCTCGAAAGCGATCGAAGATTTCTGCTTCAGCCTCGGCATCTATGGCGGAGGTCGGTTCATCCAGCACCAGCAAATCTGCGCCCGATCGCATAAATGCCCGCGAGAGAGCAATTTTCTGCCACTGTCCACCCGATAGCTCCTGTCCGCCTTTGAACCAGCGACCCAGCCGCGTATAAAATCCCTGGGGGAGATGGTCGATAAACGATCGCGCCGTGCCCTTCTCGGCAGAAATTTCCCATCGCTGCTGATTCTCAAACTGCGTCACATCGCCTGCGCCCACGTTTTCACCCACCGTGAACTGATAGCGCACAAAGTTTTGAAAAATCACGCCGATTCGCCGTTGTAGCACTTCCAGATCCCACTCGCGCAGGTCGATGCCATCCAGCAAAATTCGCCCGGAGTCAGGAGTATAAAGGCGCGTCAGCAGCTTGATCAGCGTAGTTTTGCCAGAGCCGTTTTGTCCAACGATCGCCAGCTTTTCTCCGGGTTGCAGATGAAAGGAAATATCGCGCACGGCCCAGCGGGAACTGTCGGGATAGCGAAACGAAACCTGCTCAAACCGAATCCCATCTCCGGGAAGGCTACCCTCGGTCACGGTTCCGGTTTGCGGCGGCACATCTTCTTCGAGAAATTCGTACAGGTTCGATAGGTACAGACAATCCTCATAGGCTCCGCCGATCGCGGACAGCACCGAGGAAAACGTAGACTGTCCCTGCCGAAACACGACGAGATACAGCGTCAGATCGCCGATCGTAATCCGTCCATTAATCGTTGCCAGCACAATCCAGACATAAGTGAGGTAAAAAGCGATCGTGCTCACCAGACTCAGCCCATAACCCCACCCGCTGCGGCGAATCGTCAGATCCCGGTCTTCGCGATAAAGGCGATCGAACACGGCACGGTAGCGTCTCAGCAGCAGGTCGCCCAACTGAAACAGCTTTACCTCCATTGCAAAATCTTCGCGGGCGATCAGCGTTTCCAGGTAAGTTTGCTCCCGCGTTTCGGGGGCACGCCAGCGGAAGAGCCGAAAAGCTGCGCCTGCAAAGCGAGTTTCAGCCACAAATGCCGGAACTGCCGCCACCATCAGCAAAATCACCGACCAGACCGAGAATTGCAGCAGCAAGCCGCCAAAGGTCAACAGCGACAGCACATCTTTCACCAGCCCAAAGGTACGCGCCACCAAGCTCAGCGGACGAGTTGAAGCTTCCCGGCGGGCACGGCTCATTTTGTCGTAGAACTCGGAGTCTTCAAAGTGCCGCAGATCGAGCGTGAGTGCCTTTTCTAAAATCAGCACATTCACCTTTTGCCCCAGCAGCACTCGCAGCAAAGACTGACACAGTGCAATCCCCTGCTGACTACCGGAAAGCACGATAACGCACAGCGCCTCCAGCCCCAGATAAAACAGAGCTGTTTCTCGTCCAATTCCCCCAAATTGAGCCGCCTGCACCACGCCATCGACAATTAGCTTTCCGATATAAGCAATGGCTCCGGGCAACAGACCCGCAATCAGCGTCAAAACTGCCACAATCACAGTCAAACGGCGATCGGTTGTCCAAACGAGTTCTAGTGCCCGATAGCTATATCGAAAAATTGCCAGCGATTGGCGTAATGCCTGGAAGGAACGTTCAAATCTCTTCATAATTCCCACCATAGCGAATTGCGCCGCAAACGAGGAGAACTGGGCTGCCGTCAGGGAAGAAGCGGTATTGGATTAAACCCTCCTCACTCAAAGCATCTCTCTATACTGAAGAAGTAACGACTGCCTAACCGTTGAAATTGCTTAATTCTGGAGGACTTGGATATGGCTATGAACGATCGCAAAAAACGCATTATGGAACATCTGGCACGCAGCAGCGGCAACTTCATTCAATCCACGCCGCGTAACTCAAATGAGCGCAAGCAGCAAATCCTCGACCATGTGAAGCGCACAAAAGGTTAATTGCTGAAATCACTGCTTCGCACGATTTTGCTTCCTGAAGTCCCATGAATCCTTTTGCCAGAATGGCAGTCTATATGGACTATATTGGACTGTTGATGATAGGTCATCCTGATCGTTCGGGGTTTCGCTCGAACAGCTAAAGAAGGAATTCCGGGCGGATCTTGCCTATCTTCTCCGTCTGGCATGCGGCATAACTGGAGGTAAAACGAAGCAGTGAGTATTTCTGACCTATTTGCCAGGGGCGGAGTCGCCATGTGGCCCCTGCTATTTCTCTCTTTCCTGACCCTCAGCACCATTATTGAGCGGGCGTGGTTCTGGTCAAAAATTCTGACCCACGAGCGGGAAATTTCCGGGCGGGTGTTGGAGGCAGCACGACGGGACTGGGATGCAGCAACCGAGATTGCTCGCAAATCCAGCAGTCAGCCGATCGGTCGTTTTCTCTATTCCGCGCTGGAACTGCAAGACCCCGATCCCGAAGTGTTTGAACTCGCCCTGCAAGCCTCAGCAGACGAAGAACTTAACGCGATGCGGCGCGGAGACAAGGTGCTAGAAACAACAATCGCGCTCGCCCCTCTGCTGGGTCTATTGGGAACAGTGCTGGGTTTGATTAGTTCGCTGAGCTCGATTCGCATTGGAGACCTGGGTACAGGTGCAGCAGAAGGCGTGGGGCTGGGAATCTCAGAAGCCCTGATTAGTACGGCAGCAGGCTTGATTGTGGCAATCACTGCACTAGCTTTCTACCGTTTGTTCCAGAGTTTTGTGTTCGGTCAGGCAAAAATTTTCCGACAGTCAGGTAACGAGCTAGAACTGCTTTACCGCAAAGAACGCCTTCCCTTGGTAAGACGAAACGCGCTGAATGCTTCCAGCCTGAGTTCTGAATCGATCGTCCCTCAGTCCACTGCGGGAGAAAACCCATAGCGTTGCGGTTGAATTTTACGCTGTTCCTCACATTTCTTACCGAGTTGTCATGCCGATTAAAACTCACCTCGAATCGACCGAGACTGATGTTCGCATTGAAATTGTCCCGCTAATTGACGTTATCTTTTGTATTCTCACTTTCTTCATCCTGGCAGCAGTCACGTTAACTCGGCAGACTGCAATTAGTGTCGATCTGCCCCGTGCTGGCACAGGTGCGCCACAACTGCGACAGTTGCTCGTGGTTAGCGTTGACCCGATCGGTCAAACCTACCTGGAAAAACAGCCGATTTCCCGCGAATCGCTTGCCGCTGCCCTGCAAAACTTTAAGCAGCAGAATCCCGATGGGCTGATGGTGCTATATGCCTCTAAAGCCGCTAGCTATAACGATGTGGTGCAAGTGCTCGATTTGCTGAGAGATGTCGGGGGCGATCGCGTCGCACTGGCAACCCTGCCGGATAACGGACAAAACCCGGCTCCGCTACCAAATTCCTTTACCCTTCCGGGTGGATCGATTAATCCTCAGGCTCCCTACCAGATTCCGGGTCAGGTTGACCCATTGAACCCGGCTCCAATTCCGGCTCAACCGCTTCCTGGCATTGAGTCACCCCGCACAAGCCCCGCTCCCGCCCCCAAATCAAACGCGCCCAAGCCAGTAGCACCTTAGCGTTTCAGGCGAGCGTTTATGCCTGTCTTCATTTGCCTTTCTAAATGCTTCCTCAGGAAAAGTGCTTTATGTAGAATCGGCATCAACACGATGCGATATTTGCAACGCTTGTAGAAAAATGTGCCTAGGGATATAGAATTGTTCCCCCTGCCTATGGGCAAATTAGTGAAGTGGGATTTCAATGTGACAGTAATGAATCGAAAAACGCCGCGTAACGCTCAACCCAATCCGTTACATCTTTCTCTAACAAGTTTGACGACCGCTACCAATCGCGAGACTGAGTTTGACTTCGATCGTTGGGCAAGTGCAGTTAGAAGGCAAATGCTCGATTCGCTCAAAAAGCGTGATGCGCGCAATCTCTAAATTCTTTTCGCTCGCCCTTTCCTGGACAATCAGCTCATTGTAAAAAGTAAAAAGCCTTCATAAAAAGCCCCCCGTAGAGGAGGGCTAATTTTTTGTTTGAGTGTTTCGCTTACCGGGAAGGGTCGAGCACATGGCACTGTCCAGCGTCTCGCAGCAGATGATCACACAGCACGAGTGCCACCATCGCTTCGACCATCGGCACTGCCCGAGGCAGCACACAGGGGTCATGTCGTCCTTTGCCTGCCAAAATCGTTTCCTCGCCTTCTTTCGTAACGGTGCGCTGCTCTTTACGAATTGTGGCTGTCGGCTTAAATGCCACCCGGATCAGAATGTTTTCCCCGTTAGAAATGCCGCCCTGGACGCCGCCCGATCGATTGGTTGTGGTGCGAATGTCACCTGCGTCGTCGAGGTAGAATTCGTCGTTGTGTTCGCTTCCGACCAGCAGCGTTCCGGCAAAGCCTGAGCCGATCTCAAATCCTTTGGTGGCAGGCAGCGA
Source organism: Cyanobacteria bacterium FACHB-502 (assembly GCA_014695325.1). Lineage (GTDB taxonomy): Bacteria > Cyanobacteriota > Cyanobacteriia > Elainellales > Elainellaceae > Leptolyngbya_A. The sequence continues at coordinate 23,362 of JACJNZ010000071.1, forward strand.
CATCACCGCTTTTGCTAAATCGGCTTCGAGTTTGTCAAACACGGGTATGCCTAGACCTTTGGGAACCTGCCGGGCAACGCATTCAACTACACCCCCGACCGAATCGCCCGATCGCCCAATTTGCTCGATCATTTCAATCATGCGATCGGCGCAGTCGCTATCGGGACAGCGGACAATATTGCTCTCTACCTGCTCTAGCGTCACCGTTGCCGGATCGACCACGCCTTCTAGATCCTTAATTCGCTTCACATAGCCGACAATTTCAACACCTGCCACCTGCCGCAAAATCTTTTTGGCGATCGCTCCCGCTGCGACTCGTCCGATCGTTTCTCGTGCTGAGGATCTGCCGCCGCCCTGCCAGTTGCGAATGCCGTATTTGGCATCGTAGGTTGCATCTGCATGGGAAGGACGATATGCCTTGGACATTTCATCGTAGTCCTGCGGGCGAGTGTCCTTGTTGCGAACCAGAATGGCGATCGGCGTTCCCAGGGTTTTGCCTTCAAATACACCGGAGAGAATTTCGCACTGGTCAGCTTCTTTGCGCGGCGTAGTGATTTTGCTTTGCCCCGGACGGCGGCGATCGAGTTCAAACTGAACTTCTTCGATCGAAATCTCAAGCTGCGGCGGGCAACCGTCGATCACGACACCGACTCCACCGCCATGAGATTCGCCAAAGGTGGTGACGCGAAACAGATGTCCGAAAGTGTTGCCCATAGATGTTATGCAAAGGTCGTAAGTCTTTGATTTTACCCAAGATAGGGGAGGAACGACCAGCGTGCAAATGACTCACTCTTTTTGTCGAGGAATTTGTGCAAGAAATTTGTGCAAGAAATTTGTGCCAGGAACAAGTACTGCAAATCGTTCTGTTTGCTAACGACAGCAACCATCTTCCATATGCAAAATGCGATCGGCGACATCTAAAATTCGGTTGTCGTGGGTGACGAGCAAAACCGTGCAGCCTTCTTCTTTCGCAAGACTTTGCATCACGTTCACCACATCGCGCCCTGTCTGGCTGTCCAGAGCGGCAGTCGGTTCGTCCGCAAGCACCAGTTTGGGATGACTGACCAAGGCACGGGCAATGGCGACGCGCTGCTGCTGTCCCCCAGAGAGCTGCTTTGGGTAAACATCGACAAATTCGCCCAGCCCAACTGCCGAAAGGGTTTCAACCGATCGCCGCCGATACTCCGACTTGGGAATTTTGGGATGCAGCTTCAGCGACATACTGACGTTTTCCCAGGCAGTAAGACAATCGAGCAAATTATGCGCCTGAAAGATAAAACCAATCTGATTGCGAACCTGCATGAGCTGCTGCTTTTTCGCGCCCAAAAGTTCCTGTCCCAAAATTTTGAGGCTGCCCGACTGAGCCGATCGCAGTGCTCCGATTAGGGTCAACAGCGTCGTTTTTCCCCCACCTGACGGACCCTCAAGAATCACTACCTCTCCCGCATTTAAATCCAGAGTGATATCAGAGAGAACGGTTTTTTGCAGCGAGCCTTTACCAAAAGAATGATTGAGATTGCGAATGGCGACGATCGAATTCATAGATATTCTCAAAAATGAATTCCCTAAAACACATCCACCGGATCAGCCGATCGCAGCTTATTCATTGCCATCGTGCCCGCCACGCTACACATCACCACCGTTAAGACAAACACCTGCACAGCAACATCCCACCGCATCACAACTGGAATTCGCGTTGCCTGAGCCAGCAGCCCATACACGCCGTAGGAAGCCAGGCATCCGGGAATAAAGCCCAGCACTGCCAAAATCAACGCTTCTTGCAGCACAATTATCCAGAGGGAACGATCGCTATAGCCCATTGCCTTGAGCGTGGCGTATTCGGGTAGATGGTTGCTGATGTCGGTATAGAGAATTTGATACACAATCACCATACCCACTACAAAGCCCATGATCGCGCCAAAGCTCAGCACTTTGCCTTGAGGAAAAGAAGCGGCAAACTCCTGCTCTAAAGCAATTAGCTCGGCTTTGGTAGCAACTCGCACTTCAGGCGGCAATCGTGCCTGGAGCTGAGCCTGCACCGCACCAATATCTGCGCCGGGTTCCAGAATCACCACGCCCACGTTGATAGAATTGCTGCCCTGGCGGCTGATTTGCTCGTAGTTCCAGTCGCTCATCAACACATAGCCTTTGTCGTTGAAGTTGCTGCCCAGGCTAAATAGCCCCACAACCTGCACTCGCCGATTATTGATCGTGGTGTTGACGCTGCCTGCTTCGGCAAATAGTTGGGGCACGTTTCCGAGCGTGGGTTGTCCCAGGCGATCGAACAATACGGTTCCGGGGGTGGTGAGGCGATCGACCTGCTGATCGACTTCGGGCAGATTCAGAACAGGCTGCACCGGGTTAAACGCCAGCACTTTGATAAAATTGGCGGCAAAAATGTCGATCGGCACAGGCTGAGCATCGGGAGATTTAGGTTGCCGCAGCGTTTCCGGATTTGTCCAGCGCACTCTGCCGATGTAAAGCGGACGCACCGACTCTACACCGGGAACAGTGTCTGCCTGATACAGGTAAGACTTGGGCAAACCGCCAAACCCAAAGTCGATCGACGGAACTCGCGCAGACAGCAAATACAGTTCGCCTTTCAGTGCCTCCGGCAGCAGCGTGATTCCATCAAACAACATTGCCCGTAACCCAAGCTGGGTAAAAATCAAAATATTGGAAAACGCAACGCCCGTCAGCGCGACAGCTAAACGTACTTTCTGGTGAGAAAGCTGTGCCCAGCCAAGGGGTTTATGGATTTGCCAAAATTGACGCAGTGCTTTCATTAAACGATCTCCAAATTATCTCCTGAGTCAGCAACCAGTGATTCCCCGTAGCATCAATCGATTATTGCCTGACTTAAAATTGATTGGCCTGAAATTAATTGATTCGGAATTTATTGATTCGGAATTTATTGATTTGGAATTTATTGACTTGAAATTAATTGATTCCGAATTAATTAATTTGAATCTCAAGTCGCACCTGCATATTCGTCAAAGCCGCAACTTTTGCGTTATCGCTTGCATTAATCCGAACTTTTACTTCTACCACTCGCGTATCCTGATCGCTGGTTGGGTCATTGCTATCTTCAGAAAGTTTGCGTTTACCGACCTGTAGCCCGACCTGCTCGACCACGCCCTGAAGCTTGCCCTCAAATCCGCCATATTCACTCGCGATCGTCACCTTTTGTCCGGGCTTAACTTTTGCCATATCCGTCTCATACACTTCGGCAATCGCATACATCTGGTCAGTTCGTCCCAGTTCCACAATGCCCTGCTGCGTATTCACCTGTTCACCCACACGGGTATTAATTCGGAGTACCTGACCTGCGATCGGGGCTTTCACCTGGGTATCCTCTAACTCAGCGCGACGCTGTTCCACCGCAATCATCGCTTTTTCCAGATCGGCTTGTGCCACCCGCAGATCAACAGGGCGAACTTCGCTCAACTTTGCCAGATTTTCTCGCTCTTGCCGGATTTGCTGCGTCAGGGTTTCGATCGTCATTTGGCGTTCTGCCTGTCGCTGTCTCAGGGTTGCCTGCGCTGTTTCTAGTTCCTGTCTTGCCTGATCCAGATCAGACGCTTTAAGTGCGCCTTCCTGCTGCAAATAAACGTTGCGATCGTAAGTAGTCTGTGCCTGCCGCAAAACCGCTTCTGCACTGGCGATGGCAGCCTCCTGACCGACGACTTCGTTTTTGAGCTGTGCTTCTAAGCGGGCAATCGTAGCTTGTTGTGCAGCGACATCGGCATTTTTGGCTTCTCCTGCCTGGGTTTGCGCCAGTCTTGCCCGATAGTATTCCACGTTCTTTTCGGCTTCTTCCAGGTCACGCTGTTTGCGATCGGCTCCTTGAAGAATCGCAATTACCTGTCCGGCTTTTACCCAGTCGCCTTCTTCTACCAAAATTTGATTCACACGACTATCTGCTGCATTCGTCACCGACAGCTTCATCACTTCGCCCTGAGGAGCTAATCGCCCGATCGCCACCACAGAAGTAATCGGCTGAACGCTTGGAGCAGGCTGGGGCTGTGCCTGGGAAGAGTTAGAAATCGCAGAACAGGCAGTATTGCCGCTCAGGAGCAGTAGAAGCACAAAAGGAAACCATTTGAGTCTGGACTGCATAGGAAGGGGAGGGTTTAGATGATCTGGGCATGAATCGAGAATCAGGCACGATCGCATAGGGATACCGCTTCCAGAAACCCAACTCCGAAAACTGAGAAACTTCTTAACGATAAGGATGAAGGTTAGCGAAAGACTAAAGGAAGGCAGGATGAATCAATACTTCACTTAAAGCATAGCGTCAAAGCCTACCTGCAAAGCGTGATCCATCCCACGATCGATAATGTCTGTATTCAGCATAAAAAACTGAGCTTCGTCTGACTTCTAACAAGCGTTAGAAACTGGTTTTACAAGCCATTGCCGATGAGAATAAACGATGCCCAGTAGTAGGGATGCTCTAGCGTTACAGGCTGATTTTCGCTGTCCACGAGATGTTCGAGACGAGTTCTAGTTGCTCCCTGAATCAGGGCAATTTGTGCCTGCTGAAGTGCGGCAGTTTTAGAGAGATTGCCCGATCGTAGTGCGGTATAAAATCGGCTCATCAGTGCCTCCGTCCCGCCGTCATCCACTGCCCACAAAGAGGCGATCGCGGCTCTGGCTCCGGTTGCCTGAATTTGATAGCCAAATCCCAAAATCTCTTTGCCGTCTTGAAGCTGCATCGAGCTCACAGCAGTCTGACAGCTACTCAGCACGACGAGATCAACATTGTCCAGATCCAGGCTGCTGACATCGCGCATCGTGATCGTGCTGCCGTCCCCAAACAAAATAAATGAATCTTCTGGTGATCCAGTCGTGAACATCGCGTGAGTAGCAAGATGAACGATGTTGTAATCATTTAAGATTGGCTCAGTGGCAGCGCGGGTGAATTCCCGATCGATTAACTGGCGCGTGTTGGGATACAAACGGGCGATCGTCTCCACTTCCGGTTTGGCAAAGGGTAGCCCGCCAAAGGGTAAAACGGTGCCGCCGCGCGGGATGTTGTAGCGTCCTTCGGAAAACGCGCCTGCTAAGACACGGGGCTGGGTTCGCGGTTGGGAATCAAGATTAAACAAACTTACCGCCGTGACATAGTTCACCTGAAATCGCTCGGTGATCCACTGATCTCCGTCATAAAGCGTGCCAAGCGGAATATAGCGCAACTGCCCATCGGGAGCATAGATAATGGTTTTGATATTGCCCTGTGCGAGAACTTCCTCGATCGGCTTAATCAGCCAGTTATAGAGCCGCTGTGCGTTAGGTTTCGGATCGGAGTTTTGATCTGTTAAGTCACTGAGCAGGGCAGAAATCGCCCGATTTAGCTCCACTCGCCCAACCGGAACCGAATAACGCATGGGCGCAGTATGGCGAGACAGCACCACCAGTTCAAGGCGATCGTCCAGCACCAGCGGATAAAGCAAAACCGCATCCTGCTGAATGTCATTGCGAATTGCCCTGATTGCTCTGAGATCAATTTCCTGATCGATCTGGACTTCGAGCTGTTCGATCGCCGCTACAATCTCAGGCTGCTCTAGAAAATCTTGAAACGCCAGGGTAATTTGACGTTGCCGACCACGGAGTTCTTCGACGCGCTGCTGCTGCTCAGGAGTTCGCTGCTCGGATGGAATGTCGTCTAGTTCATCAAGCTCTTTGCCTAATTCGATCGCCCCTTGAATCAGCTCATCATACTGCTCTGAAATCTGCCGCTCTGCCGGAAGAATATCCACGCCCTCAGCCGTCTGCTCGCTGCCCCTCACTCCTCGCCGCAAATAGTCCTGAATTTCCTGCACTTTCAGCAAATCTAAAACCTGCTGCGCTTCTAAAATGCGATTTTGCTGCAATAACAAATCCGCTAATCTCCGATAAGTATCCGCAACGGTATCGGTGTAAGACTGCTGTTGCTCGATCGGCAATCCGGTAATATCTCGCCGAATGGCTTCGGTGACGTTGATCGATCGTTTGTAGAAAAGAATGGCGAGTTGGGGTTGGTTTTGCTGCGCGAGGAGATCGCCAAGATTGCTTAAAACGCTTCGTTGCCCTGGAAGTGACCCAGTTTCTATTGCAATAGATAATGCTTGCTGATAGAACGCTTGCGCTTTTTCAAACTCATTTGAGCTTGAATAAACTGTACCTAAACGGTTGAGAGTATCAATTGTGTTATCGCGATCGCCTATTTCTTCCGAAAGCTTAAGTGCCTGTTCTAAAGTGAATAAAGCCTCTTCTCTTCGTCCTACTGTATAGTAGACAAACCCCAAATTACTAAGAACTTCTGCCTCATGAGAAGGTTGCTGAGCTTCTCGCCTTAGTAAAAGAGCTTGCTGGTAGCTTTCAATTGCTTTTGAATACTGATTTAGTCTTTCGTATATAAAACCAATATTGTACAGAACTATACTTGCACTTGATTGTTGATTGTGTTTATCCCCTTGAGTAACAGTAGGAAGCTGCTGAATAATTCCTAAAACTTCTCGAAACGCCGTTAACGCTTGCTCAAATTGACCTAAATCTGTATAAACCCAGGCTAGATTACTAAGAACCTGTTGCTCTCCGAGTAAATCTCCCAGTGATCGAACAATATCTAGTGCCTGTTGTTGAGCTGAAACTGCTTGAGTAAATTGTCCCTGATCAGCATAAATGGTTCCTAAATTTGACAAGATACGCCATTCTCCCTCGGAGCTATTAATACTCCGCGAAATTGTTAAGGTTTGCTCGTATGTCTCTATAGCTTGCTCGTAATTACCCTCTTGCTGATAAACAGCAGCAATGTTGTAAAGACAGTATTGTTGACCAACATTATCTTCGAGTTCTCGATAAATGTTTAATGATTGAATGAAAGCATTCAGTGCGAGGTCGTAATATCCTTGAATATAGTAGATTCTGCCCTTTTCAAAAATCTGCTTGGCTTTGTTTTGTTGATTCTGGAATAAAAAGGGTTTTATTTCTAAAAAATGTTCTATCGATTGAGCTTCCTCTTGTTGAAGAGGTTGAAGTGAATTAGCCTTAGTGTGATTGCAACATAATAGTATTCCTACACAAGCAAAAAGGTAGAATCTTGAACGTTGAAAAAACATTATCAAAACACTCCATGTTTTCCCTGCGAAAAATTAATATTATTGTATGGTGAAAAAGTTTAATTATTAAAAATTTGTAGAGCGAATGCTCTGCGTATTAGTAGTTAACATCCGCTCTACGTCTTACTCTATTTACCCACTTAGTTTTATTTAGGGCAACTATTAATAATCTACTTCTTTGGCGGAAATTCAGGAATAATTCCTTGCTCTTGAACTCCCAAAACCTTAAATTTTACTAGTCTATTTATTGTGTCTTTAACCCATGTTAAAACTTCTTGCAGCTTTTTGAAAGAAGTTTCTTCTGTTTCTGGGTTTTTAGAGTTGCACAAATTGAAAAAAAAGTCTCTAGTTGCCTTGCCTACTTCATCGGAAAACTTTTTCAACTCATCTAGTGCTACTTCAGCATCAAGAGGTTTACTGTAAGCTTTTTGCTTCAATTTCTTGTAGAGTTTTTCAGTCTCTGCATAAAGTTGATTGACAATGTCATTTACATTTTCGTAATTCATGGATTTTCCTTGGTCTAGAACAGCAACAATTGGAAACTACCCCAACATCGATCGCCCATTCACCAATACATTTGGAAACTCGATCGCTAAAATCGACCCGTCTCCAATATTTTTTAGTGAGCGATCGTCATAGATTTACCTTCGTCTGCGCTCATTATCCGGCTTGAGTTGAAAGATCGGTGAGTTTTTGCTGTAATTCTTCAACCTTTGCCTGGTTTCCTAACGTTTGGTAGCTTTCTTTTGCCTGTGTTAGCCATTCGATCGCCTGCGGTCTCAATTCCAGCCGGATATAAACTTCGCCAAGCGATGCCTGAAGTCGGGCTTGCTCCGGCAGATTTCCAGAGGCGAGGGGAATTGCTTGCTGATAGTAGGATTCGGCTCGCAAATTAACGTTTGCTTGAGCGTAGAGGTCTGCCAGTTTGCGATAGACGATCGGGTTTTGGCTGCCTTGCTCGATTAGAGATTCGAGGGTGTCGATCGCCGCCGCGTAGAGTTCGGAGCCGATGTAGAGATCGGTTTTAAGCAGCGTTGTGGATTCGGAGGTGTTATTAAACAGGGATTCTGCCTGGCGGATGCGATCGGCTTCAGGGTCAGACAGGCGGTAGAAGGTGGTCTGGATGTCTTCTTCGGTGGAGGAGCGATCGGTGTTGGTTTTCACCTCTAGCGTGTAGTTGATTCCGGGTTGCAGGGCAGGAGCATCCGATGGATAGGCGATCGCATCCGTCTCGACCTGTTTTGTCCATAGGATTGTGTCTCCGTTTTTCAGCGTTACCGTGTACTGGGTTACGCCCAACACTTTATTCCAGCGTAGATTGGGACGATCGCTTAAAACCGCCGAATTGCGAGGCTCAATGATGTAGGGAATCAAGGCATCTTCGGGACCGCGCGGATTGGCAGTGCGAGCAGTGCGACACTGGGCGATGAGATATTCTGCAGTCGATTCGATCGGAGGTGAGACGGGGTTGAGTTCCCGCACCGCAGAGATTCCTGGACTCGTTGCCGTTGGAATCACTAACAGCAAGCCTGCAATTCCAGCACCCTGAATAAAACGATCGTTCATGGCTGTTTAACTCACTCTAAAAACTGTTGAGCGTGCGTCATCCATTGTTGTTCGTCGGAATTTTTTCGATCGCCATATTGAAGACATTTGCGATAGGCATTCACCGTGTTTGGTATATCTTTAATTTCTTCATAAACTTGCCCCATTAAGCAATAGGCTGTCCCTCGTTTATCGTCAATCTTAACTGCATTTTTCAACGCTTCTTGGGCAACGTCATATTGCTTAAGCTTAAGCTGTGCCCAGCCCAAATTTTTTAGAAGCGCATAGTGATCGATCGGTCTTTTTGCAATGTGCCGACCTTCATTCAATAGTAGAATGGCACGATGATATTCCTGATTCAAAATATATAGTCTTGCTAAATTGTTGTAAGCATCTGGTCGCTGTTCTGTATCAAGGTCTTCAATCATGGATTGGGCATAAGCAGCTCTCGCTTGAGCAAGCTTGTTTTGCGTTTCATACAGATCGCCCAAGTTAAACAATGTTGCAGCATTTTGTCGATTGAATAACAGCGCAAACTGATAAGACAACCAGGCAAGCTCAGGGGCATTTGCAGTTTGGGCATCAAGTCCCCAATCATTGAACTGAATCGAAACTGTGAGTCGATTTTGCCAGAGGGTGAAACCACCAGACAGAACCGCCACCAGCAGCGCAGTTTTGAGCGGAGTGAGTTGCAACAGGCGACGATCGAGCTTTGCACGCAGGCGATCGACCTGGCGCAGCACAGGCAGCCGTCGTTCCCAGTTGAGTTTTCGTTCGATTTGTCGAATGGTTTGCAGGATGATTTCGCCTGACTGCGGACGCTGCCCCGGAAAGGGAGCCATGAGACGATCGAGCAAATCTGCAAATTGGGGCGGCAGGGCATCGGTGAGAGTGCGCCACTGGAGTTGTCCGGTCTGGGGATCAACGGGGAGATCGATCGGCGGTTTGCGTGTCAGTAACGTGACCAGGGTTCGTCCGAGCGCGAAGAAATCGGACTGGGGAACTGCCTGCCCTTCTGCCTGTTCTGGGGGCGTATATCCAGCGGAAATAATGGCGGTTCCGGTTTCCTGCTGTTCCTGCTTCACTAAGTAGGTGACAGATACCTCGCGCACAGTGCCAAAATCGATCAGCATCAGCTGACCATCCGGACGCAGCATAATGTTTGATGGTTTAATGTCGCGATGGAAAAACTGCTGCTGATGCAGAGGAATCAAGATCTCGACTAACTGATGCAGCCAGTCGATCGCTTCTCGCGCTGAAAGCCGTTTTCCCTGCTGGAGCCATTCCTGCAAATTGATGCCCGGAACTTTTTCCATCACCAGACAGTGCAGGGGGGCAAGCCGATCGCGCTGCCAGACAAAGTAGCCATCTGGTTCAACCTGGGGCACACCGCGATGGTGAAACTGGCTCAGAAAAGTGGCTTCCCGTCGAAATAGCTCGATCGCTTTTTGCTGCTGTGAACGCGAAAACTCTTTGAGGTCAAGAACTTTCAGCACCTTCGTCGCATCCCCGTCCCGGATTTCAAACACTTGACTAAAGCCACCGCCACCCAGAGGTCGGATAATCTCGTAGCGGTGATGCAGCAGGGTTCCGGGAGCTAGCACGATCAGGGCGCTCATGACGCTTGCGATGGGTTGATCAATTCCAACAGCTTGGTCAGGTTAATTTCCGCATAGCCGATCGCTTCAGGCGGTTGGTCTTTGAGCCATCCTAAAATCTGTTGTAGCTGGTCGGATAACTGTTCCACATCCCCCGCGAAGGTACTCACCAGCCGATCGCGAACTCGATAGAGAATGCGGCGAACGTGATACAGGGTGATGGAAAAGGTTTCTTCATCTTTTAGCAGCAGATGGGTTTTGAGAATGCCTAAGTGAGAAATCGAGCGGGCTTCGATGACTGTTTCAACGTCCTGCCACAGCGCATCGACCAACTGATGCAGCACGCATTTCATTACAACGGGTTCGAGAGAGAAGAGGGTGGGTAAAGGGGTAGAGGAGTGAAGGGGAACGGTTGCAGGACAATTACTCTCCGGCAGGAGTCGTTTTGTGTCGGTGTTTTTTTCGATCAGGGAGCGTCGCCAGAGGGAGCCGAGGGCGGTGAGCAGGTGCGATCGTTCTTCGGTGCTCATTAAGAGTTTGAGGTCGGCGATCGCGGTGGGTTTTCCAACGATGGCAAGCCAGAACATCACGTTTCTTTCGGCATCAGACAATTTGGAGAGCTGCTGTTCGAGCAGGTTAGATAATACGTCGCCTAGAACGAGCGAAGTCTGCGCCAGAAATTGGGACACTTGCCCATCACAAATGTCTTGAATCAACGCGCCGATCAGTTTCAGGGCTGCAGGGTTACCACGATAAATGCTGACCAGTTCCGATAAGCCTGCTTCCTGTCCAGCGAAGCCGCGTGTGTTGAGTAGAGTTTTGGCATCGGCAGGTTGCAAGCCGCGCAGTTTGAGGCTTTGAACGACGGGTTCTCCGGCAAATGCAGCAAGCTCGATCGGCTGTTCGCGGCTGAGGACAACCAGACAACTTTGATGCTGCTCTGCTGCAAATCGTTGCAATAAGCGGCTATAGCCCCGATATTGAATGGCACAGTAGCCTGACAGTTCGCCTTCCTGCAACAGCGTTTCCCAGTCATCCAGCACAATTAGAAACCGTCGCTGTCGTAGCTCAGAAAGTAGATGGGAGATTTGCTGATCGATCGTGCTAGTGATCGTCAGTTCGGTTGAGTCGGTGACAAACTGCCGGATGTCCTGAACCAGCTCGCCGATCGGGGGTGCATCCCGCAGCGATCGCCACAGAACCCCTTCAACGCCAGCTTTTTCGAGCGAGGCATCGCTGAAACTATCTTGAATTAATTTTGCAACCAGACTGGTTTTGCCAATGCCGCCCATGCCAACGATCGCCGCAACTCGCACTGTGAAATCGGTCAGCCAGGCGTGCAGCGTTGCCTGTTCAGCCGATCGCCCGTAAAAGCGCGAAACATCGATATAGGCAGCTAGATCTTGCCGCGGCGCAGATTTAGTCGGTACAGCAGACAGAGTCACTGCGTTCAAGCGATAGCCCGATCGCTCCAAAATAAACGCGATTTGCTGCCAGTTTTTAGGACGCTGCTCGGTCAGCACTTCCAAATAGTCATAAAGTCCATCCCGGGACAGGCTGACTCGTAACCCGGTGACATCTCGATTCAGGCGCAGCGCAATTTCAGTCGGGCTATGACCACAGAGCAATCCGCGCAGGCAGTCTTTCTCTAGCTCGGTGAGTGCGCTGTTTTGCTTGCCGTTACAAGCCCGTTTTACAACAGTCAGATCCGCATAGAGCCGAGGTAAATCCCACTGTTGCGCTGCTTCTGCATAGATGTCGTCGGGCATGGTCGAAACACAGGGAAGTGAATTTATTTTTGCAGCATTCATCGGGATTTCAGGAGCGTTCAGGGGTGCATTGTCATAAATAAAAACGAATTGCATCAAAACCAAGCGAATCAAACGAAAAGATTCAGCTCACGTTCGCGTAATGGGCAACGTTCAACTTGATTGATTTGTAGTGTAGAAGCTTCGATCGCCCAATGTCACCTAACAGGACTGATAACTCATTCCTAATGGCCGTTAGGAGATTTCCAACCCAAGGGTTTCTATGTTGAATACATGGTCCACTTGTCCTGGAGGCATCACCATGTTAGGTTCCCTTTCGACCAAGCTGTTCAGCCTCACCGTTCTTATCCTGCTTGGCAGCACGCTCATCGGCAACAGCAAAGCTGCACTTAGGTTAGAACCTTCCGTTTCTCCTCAAGTCACACAGCCCACTGTTCTGCCTTCTGCCACTCCTGAGCTGAGCGATCATCATAACTCCTGCAATGCCTATCCCTATCAACAGTGCCTTACTCCATGAGGCGATCGGATTTGTCTCCTGCTTAATTCTTCTAAAGGGTGTTTGAGCAGCCTTGCTTGCGACGCGAAGCGCCTCCCTAATTCCCACGTTAAGACCGATTCTTCCCAGCCCCCGGAACGTCCCTCATCTTATGGTTTCTGCTCATCAGGCTTGGTCTGAATCTTTTCAGACATTTGTTCAGCGTGTTCGATCGCTCGAAATCAGCTCGCTAGTTTATCAACTCAATCATTCCCCAATAAGTGCGAATTGGACGGAGAAAGAGATGAGGAAGACGATCGCCCAATATTTTGCTTTTCTATATTTGGTTGATCACTATCCAAATCTCGCCTTAGTGCCTACTCAGAATATTGATCACGTTTGGCAGTGCCATATTCTCGATACTGAAAAATACGCGATAGACTGTCAAATTCTTTTTAACCGTTTTATTCATCGTTTCTCTTTTTTAGAGTTCAGCCATGAAGACGATCGCAATCAGTTTTCACAGGGCAAGCGGCAGAATAACCTTGCAGCTTCCGTCCTGACTCAGGTACTCTTTCGCAAGCATTTTGGCTGCACGATGCAGCAATCCTCTACAGTATCCGTCGAGGATCAATTATCTAGCTCTGCCTGGATCGGCATACCGCACTAAACTGGCTCCGGTGCAGGGTTCAAATTTCAGCCCAATTAATTTTCATCATGCCAAAGCCGCTCTAGCTGATATCGCCATGCGCCTAAAACCTGGCTCCGCGCTGCACCGCCCAAATCAATATCGCCCATGACTCCTTCTTCGTAAAGGTGATCGAGGGTTTGCATCGTGGCTTCGAGGGACTGTCCCTGCTGTTTTGCCGCCCGAATAATCTGCCGAATCTGCGCCTCTGCCAATCGACTAAAACTTTCAGAAAGTCCCTGCTGCTGGAGCGCAATTAGCCGAGACACCGCCGATCGAAAATCAGAGCGGGTCAATCCCTCGCAGCTATGCTGAAACACACCCCACAGCAACTCTTGAAACAGGGCATAGCGGGTTTCCTGCGTTTCATCAAAATTCGCTTCCATCAACTGAGGCAAAAAAGGAGCTGCTTCTTGAGCCGGGGCGATCGTCACCAGCAGCCGCAGCCAAGACTGATCCTCAGACAACAGTACCAGCAGCCGCATCTCATTCGTTTCCACCTGCCACGTCTCCACCGAAGTCTGCTGCACCCCCTCGCCAAACAAATTCGTCAGCTCATCCCCAATCTCTTGTGGCGTCATAACCAACCTCACCATTGCACTACTCCCATCCTAATCCCCCACCCCCATCTCCCCATCTCCCCATCGCCCTACTCGTTCCCCCTATGTAACAACAAGCTGCGATTCCCTAAGACTCTTATCCAACTCCCCCAGAAACCGATCGCCGCGTGATACCCCAGAAAGAGGACGACGCAAGGTAGGACGATTTTCATTGATGGATGTTTTAGAATTTGCTGCCCAATACGCTGCTGGAGAGCGTAACTTTGCGGGCATTAATTTAGCCGGGGCGAATCTAGGCGGAATGGATCTGAGCGGAGCAAACCTGACCCAGGCAGTCCTGTCTTCGACCCAGTTCGATCGCGCGAATCTGGCTCAGGTCAATCTGAGTGGGGCGTATTTGTATGGCGCAACGGTGCAGTATGCCCGCTTAACCAGTGCAAATTTAGTCGGCGCAGATTTCACTAAGGCAAACTTGAGTGGCGCAAATCTAGCGAAAGCAAATCTCACCCGAGCCCGATTTAGCGGCGCAATTTTGAAGGGTGTGAATCTGCGGCAGGCAAACCTGAGCGGGGTTAACTTTTGTGGCGCAAACTTGAGTGGGATTAATTTGCGATCGGCAAACCTGACCGAGGCCAATTTGCAGTGGGCAAACTTGAGCGGGGCAAGGCTGAGCGGCGCAATTCTCACCAATGCCAAGCTCGACAACGTGCGACTGAGCCAGGCATATCTTAACGGTGTTGATTTGCACGGAGTTGATTTAGATGGCGTAGACCTGAGCAATTCCAAGCTGAACGGCACGAATTTAAGCGGCGCAAATTTAACGGTGGCGAATCTCGACGATGTGTGTCTGCGTTGGGCAAACCTGAGCGGGGCAAATCTTCATGCAGCATCGCTAAACGGCGCAGCACTGGATCACGCAAATCTAGAATCTGCCAATCTGAACCAGTGCGACCTGATGGAGGCAACGCTGCACCATGCCAATTTGAACCGGGCAAACCTGAACGGCGCGAAGCTATACGGTGCAAATTTGAGCAGTGTAAATCTCACGAATGCTTCTCTTTGGGCAGCAAAGCTCGATCGTGCCGTTTTGCAGGATGCGAATTTATCGGGTGCGAATTTGCAGGGGGCAAGTCTTCGACAAACGGATTTGAGCCGAATTCGCTGTAGTTTGCAAACCCAGTTTCCAGAGATGAATTTGCCTCCTTGTGACGATCGTTCACTAAGCTATGCCTGATCAATATTTGCTTTTGCACGCTAAAAATTTTCATAATTCGATCCGCGATCGAATCGAACAGTTATAGGATCAATCAGGTGAATGTACCAATCTTCTCTGATTAATCTGCAATAATGTCTCACTCTGCAATTGAATCGGTCGCCTTTGATACCAATAACGGACGCAAATCGTTTGTTCTGCCGGGTGCGAAGCCTCACTACAACCCCGATCGTCCCGGTCAGGTCGAGCATATTGCGCTGGATCTGGTGCTGAATATCCCAGAACAAAGCTACAGCGGAACGTGCAGCATTCGGATTTGTCCGGTGCGCGACGGGGTCGATCGGCTCACGCTAGATGCAGTCAATTTGCAGATTGATTCGGTGCAGGTCGAGGACGTAGAGCAGCCGTTTGACTATGACGGTGAACGGCTTCAGGTTCGGCTCAAGCAACCCACCGAAGCGGGTCAACCGATTATGCTGGTGATTGCCTATCGGGTTGAGAAGCCCCAGCGCGGACTGTACTTTATTGCACCCACCACCGACTATCCCCAGAAATCCGTCGAGGTCTGGACACAGGGCGAAGATGAAGACTCGCGCTTCTGGTTTCCCTGCTTCGACTATCCGGGACAGTTGGCAACTTCTGAAATTCGGGTGCGAGTGCCGCGCCAGTATCTTGCCCTGTCTAACGGCGAACTGATCGACACGCAGACCGCAGGCGACGACAAAATTTATCACTGGTATCAAAAGCAGGTGCATCCTAGCTATCTGATGACGCTGGCAGTTGGCGACTTTGCCGAACTTCAGGACGAGTGGAACGGCAAGCCCGTTACCTACTACGTGGAAAAGGGACGCGAAGCCGATGGCCGTCGCACGATGGGCAAAACGCCGCAGATGATTCAGTTCTTTAGCGAGACCTTTGGCTACGACTATCCGTTTCCCAAATATGCTCAGGTCTGCGTGGAAGACTTCATCTTCGGCGGCATGGAAAATACCTCCACAACACTCCTGACCGATCGCTGCCTTCTGGATGAACGGGCTGCCCTCGATAACCGCAGTTCTGAATCGCTGGTGGCACACGAACTGGCGCATCAGTGGTTTGGCGATTTAGTCGTGATCAAGCACTGGTCGCACGCCTGGATCAAAGAAGGCATGGCAACCTACTCCGAGGTGCTGTGGACGACTCACGAATACGGCGCAGACGAAGCCGCCTATTACCGTCTGGAAACCGCCCGCAGCTATTTCAGCGAAGATGCCACCCGCTATCGCCGTCCGATCGTCACCCATATTTACCGGGAAGCGATCGAACTCTACGATCGGCATCTCTACGAAAAGGGAGCCTGCGTCTATCACATGATTCGGGCAGAGCTGGGCGACGAACTATTCTTCCGGGCGATTCATACGTTTGTGAATGACAACGCTCATCGCACCGTGGAAACGATCGATCTGCTGCGGGCGATCGACCAAGCCACCGGACGCAACTTGCAGCCCCTCTTTGATCAATACGTCTTCCGGGGCGGACATCCTGATTACAAGATCGCCTATGGGTGGGACGGCGACAGCAATCTTGCTAAGCTCACCGTCACGCAAACCCAGGCACAGGAAGGCAACGGACTCGACAGCGGCTTGTTTGACCTGCGCGTGACGATCGGCTTTGGCTACATCGATGAATCCAGCTCTGAGCAATCAGCATCCATCAAACCCTTTACGGTTCGCATTCATGAGCGCGAGCAAACCTTCTATTTTCCCCTGGCAGAAAAGCCGCAGTTTGTCAGCTTCGATCTAGGCAACCATCTGCTGAAAACGGTGACGCTGGAATATCCGATCGCCGAACTCAAGGCGCAGTTGCAGCACGATCCCGATCCGGTTTCTCGCATCTATGCGGCAGAGGCTCTGGCGAAAAAAGGCGGTCTGGAAGCGGTAAAAGCGCTGGCTCAAGCGATGCAGTCTGATTCTTTCTGGGGAGTCCGGGCGGAAGCCGCCGATCAGCTTGCATCGGTCAAGCTCGATCAGGCATTTGAGGAACTGGTCAAAGGACTGGAAGACCCAGAAGCAAGAGTCCGGCGATCGGTGGTAAACGCGCTGGCGCAAATGAAGACGATCGGCAGCTACCGAGCACTGAAGAAACTGGCAGAAGCAGGCGATCCCAGCTATTACGTCGAGGCGGCTGCATTGTCTGCTTTGGGAACTGTCGCCGCTGGAAAACTGGAGGGTAAATCGAAAGAGGAAAAGGCGCTGAAGCTTTATCGATCGGTTTTACAGGAGCGAGCAGGCTGGAACGAAACGGTACGCAGCGGCGCAATCCTTGGACTGAGCAAACTCAAAACTTCAGAAGCTGCCCTCGATCTGATTCTGGAATACACCGCAGCAGGCATACCCCAGGCACTCCGTCTGGCGGCAATCCGGGCACTCGGCGCAATCTCCACTGGACAAAATAACGTCAACCTGGAGCGCATTCTCAATCGTCTGGACGAACTTTCCCGCGAATCGTTCTTCCTGACGCAGGTTTCCACCAGCATTGCATTAGGACAAATGGAAACCGTAAAGGCAATCGGCATCCTCAGCGCACTGGCAGACCAAACCCCTGATGGCAGAGTCCGCCGTCTGGCAGAAGAGGCGATCGAGCGCGTCCAAAAAGCCGTGAAGCAAGATCAGGCAGTCCAGAAACTCCAGGAGGAACTGGATCAGCTCAAGAAAGATAATCAGGAACTCAAGAGCCGCTTGGAGACGCTGGAAGCAAAGGCAAAATAAACGCAAACCCTCGATCGCCACTGTCCTTCCTCAGCGCAAAGCCCAAAACAGGATACTGCGCGGATTGTCAGATCGGAGAAACCACCGAAACAGGCGATCGATTAGTCAAAGTACCATACACCCAAAGTACACTACACCTTTGACCCTGAAGCCCAAACTCTAACAGAAACGCTGCTCAATCCTTAGACCAAGCAGCCCGTCGATCGCACCCGATCGTCTTCTTCCGCGTCGCGCCATGAGGGAAATTCATGCGTCGATCGATTTCTTAAGCATTCTTGTGAGGTGGATGTCCCCGTCCGTTCAGTGCAACATCTCTATTTCCCAAGCAGAATTTCCCAAGCGGAGGAAGATGCTCACCCCACAAAAACCAAACTATTAAATTTCAGTTTCTAAGCAAACGCCTCCAAATCTACCTTGTACTCCTCTGTCGGAACCAACTGCCAGCTTGTATCCGGCTCCAGCTTCAGTACGTAGTCGTGATACTTCAGCAAGCTGGTGCGGTGTCCGACGCTGATGAAGGTGGTTTGGGTATCACGGAGCGTTTGGTAGAGCCGCTGTTCATTCGCCAGATCGAGCGCACTGGTGGCTTCGTCTAGAATGGCGTAGCGCGGTTTGGTCAGCAGCAAACGGGCAAAGGCAAGCCGCTGCTGTTCGCCCAAAGACAGCACATCCGACCAGTCGAGAATTACATCAAAGCCACCGACGCGCTCCGGCAAGTCTGCTAAGTTAACTTGCTTCAGCACACGATACACATCTTCGTCGTTGACTGCGTTGTTTTCCAGATTGGGATAAAGCAACTGATCGCGCAAGGTTCCCAGCACCATGTAGGGGCGCTGCGGCAAAAACAGCATTTCCTTCAGATTCGGACGACCGATGCGCCCGGTTCCCGTGTTCCACAATCCGGCGATCGCCCGCAGCATCGAGCTTTTGCCCACCCCGCTCTGACCGACAATCACCAAGCCCTGTCCGGGTTGCAGCGTCATCGACAAATCACTGGTTAGTGTCCGTTGACCTTTGGGCGTTTGCAGCGTCACGCGATTGAGAGAAATTTGCGGTTCTTCAACCAGATCGATCTTGGTTTGTCCTTCGGGATAAATCTTGTCCTGTTCTTGCAGGGCTTCGGTAAAGGTTTCCAAACGGTTGATTCCGGCAGCGAAGGCACTGATTCGCTCAACCTGCCCATAAAGCACAAAGACTGCAAAAGCAGCAAGTACCTGGCTAAAGGCAAAGTTTGCCTGAGTAATATCACCAAACTGAATCTGTCCAGCAAAAAACAGCGGGGCCATAATCAACGAGGGCAAAATCACGATCGCATACTCATACCCTTTAGTGAAGAAAGAAAGGTTTCGCTGCCAGCGAATCAGGAAGTTGAAGTTTTGCAGAACCCGATTAAATCGCTGTCCTAATTGCCCAATTTCCTGATTTTCTCCCCGATAAAAGGCAATTGATTCAGCGTTGTCCCGAACGTGAATCAACCCATAGCGAAAATCTGCTTCGCGTTTTAATTGCAGGAAGTTGAGCGTAATCAGCCGTTTACCAAAAATGGCAACGACGATCGTCCCAAAAATGGCATAGCCAATCAAAAACACCGACAGAGTTCTGGAGATTGACCAGAGAATTCCGGTAAAGGAAATGAGATCAAGAACTGCACCCAAAATCAGCAGCAAATAATACAAGCTTGTATTCGTAAAGCCGCGAATATCTTCAGAAATTCGTTGGTCAGGGTTATCAATATTTTCGTCGTTATTAATTTCGTAGTAGGCGCGATTGCTGAAGTATTCGTTGAGAAACTTTCCGGTCATCCATTCTCGCCAGTAAAGCCCCAGCACGTCCTGCAAATAACTGTAGATCACTACGATCGGCGTACCGACGACAAATACACCCGCATACACAAACAAAAACAGCCAGAAAGTCGGCTGGTCTTTATCTGCCAAGGCAGTCATAAAGAAGTTGCTAACATAGCTAATCGTCACGTTTAAGCCGCTTACCGCCAGCGACAACAGCAGCAGTGACGACAGCAAAAGCCACTGCCTCCAGCGGGGTAATACATTACGTCTTGCTAGGAAAAACCCGATCGCCGGAATCAGCAGCGCAGTGAGGACGATCGCGACCCCAGGCGAAGTCCAAACCGCTTGCACAAGGCCGACGAATCCGCCTGCCGTTTGTTCCATAAACTGCGGAAAAAGCTGCTGACAAAGCATTGTCACGCCGCTAATCAGCACAAATAAAAACGCAAACAAAAACACGATCAGTAGTACCAGCAGCCCAAAGAAAACCTTGCCGCTTCCTGGTGTAGTGGGATACCAGTAGGGCTGGGCGATCGCCACAAAGCGATTCCAGAGTTTCCAGTCGAAGCGACTTAGCCGACGTAATGATTCCTGTGAAGAATTCGGGGCAGTTGCAGTGGTCATTCGCAATAGAACCAGCGATAGAAATTTAGATGTTTTCAGTCATTCTATCGACCTATTTTAGGAGTTTATTCTGCGATCGGTGGTTCATTGCGATCGATTTCTTTTTGTTTCGATCCAGATGAATTCGATTTATTGCAGTGAATTTGATTCGCAGTGTGACGGCAAAAGACGATGTGTTAGACGAAATGTTCCTACTCAAGACGAGAGCTGTTTTTCCCACATCAGATTTAAAGTTCTCCCGAATCAGCTCTGATGTAGATTCAAGTTCTCTAAGCAGTGTTCGATGAGTTGCAGCCCCCTAAATCCCCCAATTCTGGGGGACTTTGAACTGAGGGAAGGCTTTTAAGCAGTGGTAAAGGTTAGAGGGCGAATAAGAAAGATTTTCCCCTTAGAGATGTGTCCACATCGCAGCCAACCCTGATGGAACCGAGCTAATAATGCTAACTGTCAAAGTCCCCCAAAATTGGGGGATTTAGGGAGCAATGCAGGATCTTCCCACGCCCAAAATCCCTTCTATGACTGCGTTTTCTCCTCCACTCTCAACGTCCGCAGCAAAAACGCCCAGCGATCGGCAACTTCCTCAATAATTTTGGCAGTTGGCTTTCCGGCTCCGTGTCCTGCCTTCGTTTCGATCCGAATCAGCACCGGGTTCTCGCCCTGATGGGCTGCCTGCAAAGCTGCCGCAAATTTGAAGCTGTGTGCCGGAACCACGCGATCGTCATGGTCTGCCGTAGTAATCATTGTTGCCGGATAAGCCGTTCCCAGTTTGAGATTGTGCAGCGGCGAATAGGCGTAGAGGGTCTGAAACTCCTCAGGATTCTCCGGCGAACCGTACTCAGCACACCATGCCCAGCCGATCGTGAACTTATGGAACCGCAGCATATCCATCACGCCCACCGCAGGTAGAGCCGCCCCAAACAAATCCGGTCGCTGAGTCATGCAGGCTCCCACCAGCAAACCGCCATTGCTACCACCGCCGATCGCCAGTTTCTGGGGCTGGGTGTATTTGTTCTCGATCAGCCACTCTGCCGCCGCGATGAAATCATCAAACACATTTTGCTTGTTCAGCTTCATGCCCGCCTGATGCCAGTCTTCGCCATATTCGCCGCCGCCCCGCAGGTTTGCCATTGCATACACGCCGCCCAACTCCATCCAGACCAGATTGGCAGGTGAAAAAGAAGGCGTGAGCGAAATATTAAACCCGCCGTAGGCATAAAGGTAGGTCGGATTGTTGCTATCCAGCGCCAGTCCCTTCTTGTGGGTAATAAACATTGGGATCTGCGTCCCGTCTCTGCTGGTGTAAAACACCTGGCGCGTCTCGTAATCATCCGGGTTGAAATCGACCTGCGGCTGACGGAACAGCGTACTTTCCCCGGTGATCATGTCATAGCGATAAATTGTGGGCGGCGTGGTGAAACTCGTAAAGCTGTAGAAGGTTTCCGTATCGTGTCGCTCTCCCCCAAATCCCCCGGCTGAACCCAGTCCAGGCAGTTCCACCTCGCGCACAAAGCGACCGTCCAGGTCAAAAATCTTTACCTGCGTCCGGGCATCTTTCAGATAAGACGCTACAAACTGGTTGTTCAGTATCCCCACACCTTCCAGCGTTTCCGCTGCCTGCGGGATAATTTCCTTCCAGTTTGATTTGTCGGGACTGGTCAGGTCGATCGCAATCACCCGACCGCGCGGCGCGTCCAGATCGGTCTGTATCCAGAAAGTCGTGCCCTCATTATCAATCACGCTGTAGCTGGCTTCAAAGGTATTAATCAGCTCGACCACCGGAGCATTTTCCTGGCTCAAGTCTTTGTAAAACACCAGATTGCGCGAATCTGTGCCCAGCCACACCGAAATAATCAAATACCGTCCGTCCTCGGTCACGCCACCACCAAAGCCCCACTCCTTCTGGTCGGGACGCTCATAGATCAACACATCCTCAGACTGCGATGTACCGAGTCGGTGATAGTAAAGCTTCTGGAAATAGTTCACGTCCTCCAGCTTGGTCGCTTCGTTCGGCTCATTGTAGCGAGAGTAAAAGAAGCCCTGATGATCTGGCGTCCAGCTTGCCCCCGAAAACTTGATCCACTTCAAATGATCCGGCAGATCCTCGCCCGTCTCGACATCGCGCACCTTCCACTCCTGCCAGTCCGACCCTGCGGTGGACAAGCCATACGCCATCCGTTTCGCATTCTTGCTGATCGCCAGCCCCGACAGCGCGACCGTTCCATCTTCCGAAAGCTTGTTGGGATCAAGCAAAACCCGCGCCTCTGCATCTAGATTCGGCAAGGTGTACAGCACGCTCTGATTTTGCAGCCCATCATTCTTAAAGTAGAAATAGCGCGATTCCTCTTTAAACGGAATGCCGTACTTCTCGTAGTCCCAGAGTGCCGTCAACCGCTGCTGAATTCGATCGCGGCTCGGAATCTCCTTCAAAAACCCAAACGAAACCTGATTTTGCGCCTCAACCCAGGCTTGGGTTTGTTCACTGTTGGGGTCTTCCAGCCAACGATAAGGATCAGCCACCACAACGCCATGATAGTCATCCACTTGGTCAACCGCAGGGCTTTGCGGATAAGCTAGGGACTGGGAAAGGGGGTGGGAAGAAGGAGTCATAAGACGATCGCCTGCCGCTTTTCTGAGGTGAACTGCCACGACGAACACAAATCCGCCGCTCTCTTCATTGTAATTATCTCCAAAACTCCCCAAGCGGAATCCCAATCCCCTCACCCATTCACCCATCTACTCATCCACCTAACTCCCCACACAAAAAACGATCAAAAAGCCCCAACCTTTCTGGAAACCCCCATGCCCCAACTTGTATCTCAATAAGATGTTTGATGATACGCGTTGCCTGATTGCGGCATAATTCTGGCATGACTCCTCCCCAGACACCCAACCCAGCCCCAAATCCTCAGCCGCCCAATCCTTCACCCAACCCGCCGAAAACCCTCTTGGGGGCACTGACTCAGGCGGTGCGAACGGTGCAGGCGCGGGTCGATTTTACCAAGCTTCGGCTTAAGCCTAATGCCAGAGTCCCCGAACTTCTGGTGCAGGATGCCGACGCAACCCAGGCTGAAACCTATCCCTTGCTGGGCGAAAGCTACCTGCTAGGACGCAGCTCCAAGTCCTGCGATATCGTGGTGCGAAATCCGGTTGTGAGTCAGGTTCATCTGTCGCTGACGCGGGATAAGCGCAAGCCGAATGCGCCCTTTGTGCTGCGCGACGAAAATTCGACCAACGGAATCTATCGCGGCAAGCGGCGAGTCACCAAGTTTCCCCTGCGGCATGGGGATATTTTGACTCTAGGGCCCCCAGAACTGGCGGCAGCCGTCCGCGTTCAGTATCACGATCCCCCACCTTGGTATGTCAGAGCCTTTCGCTACGGGCTATATGGCGCAACAGGGGTGACTGCGCTCACGGCTTGCTGGGTCGGGTTAGAGTGGCAAAAGTTCTCGGTGCGTCCGCTGCCTGCCTCAGTTCAAGGTCCGGTCGTCGTTTATACGCGAGACGGAAAAACGCCGCTCAGCACCGTAGAAACTCGTCCGCACGTCGAGATGAAGCAGCTCAGCGATTTTTCGCCCTATTTGGCGGAAGCGGTGATTGCCTCAGAAGATACTCGCTACTACTGGCATTTAGGCGTTGATCCGCTCGGTATTTTGCGGGCGGCCGTCATCAACGTTCGGGACGGCCAAATCCTGGAAGGTGGCAGTACCGTCACCCAGCAGCTTGCCCGCAGCATTTTCCGTGACTATGTAGGAACCGAAGACTCTGCCGGACGCAAACTGCGTGAAGCGGTTGCTGCCTTGAAGCTAGAGACGTTTTACAGCAAAGACGACCTGATGCTGACCTATCTGAATCGGGTTTATCTGGGGAACGGGAACTACGGCTTTGAGGACGCGGCACAGTTTTACTTCGGCAAATCTGCTAAAGACCTTTCGCTGTCAGAAGCCGCAACGCTGGTCGGAATTTTGCCTGCGCCGAACCGCTTTAATCCGGTGCGGGACTACGAGACGGCAGTGCAGTTTCGTGATCGCGTTCTCAACCGCATGGCAGCCCAGGGCAAAGTCAGCCAGGAAGACGCCCAACGTGCCCGTCGATCGCGCATCGAAATTAATCCCGCAGCCGTTAAGCAGCTGCAAAGCACGATCGCCCCTTATTTCTACGGTGAGGTGTTTGCGGAACTCGAACGCCTGCTAGGAGAGCAGCTCGCCCAGGAAGGAAATTTTGTCGTCGAAAGCACCCTCGATCAGCGAATTCAGCAGGTCGCAGAATCCTCACTGAGAACTGCCGTAACGGACACGGGCACCTCGGTAGGTTTCTCGGAAGGGGCAATGGTGACGCTAGATTCCCAGTCGGGCGAAGTACTGTCAATGGTCGGTGGTGCGGACTACCAGCAGAGCCAGTTTAATCGGGCAACCCAGGCATATCGCCAGCCCGGATCGACATTCAAAATCTTTGCCTATGTTGCCGCACTGGAGCAGGGAACCTCGCCCTATACCTCGTTTTCCTGTGCCCCGTTGACCTGGGAGGGACAGTCGTTTGAGGGCTGTCGATCGGGCAGCGGCAGTCTGGATATGTTTGGGGCAGTGGCTCAATCCGAGAATCCGGTCGCACTGCGGGTGGCGCAAGACGTGGGACTCGATCGCGTCATTCAAACCGCAAAGCGAATGGGCATCACGGCTGATCTGCAGGCTACCCCCGGATTGATTCTGGGACAAAGCGAAGTGAATCTGCTCCAGCTCACGGGTGCCTTTGGCGTACTGGCAAATCAGGGAGTAAGCCATCGTCCTCACTTAATCCGCCGCATTTTTGACAGCAGCGATTGCCAGAATGTGAACGATGCAAGAACGTGCCGTGTGATTTACGACTACAGCAAAGACGCAGAGGCAAATGTCACCGTTCTCTCACCTGAAGTTGCAAATACCATGACTTCCTTGCTGCAAGGGGTTGTGCAGTCGGGCACCGGACGAGCTGCCTCTCTCGGTTTAGGTGAAGCAGGCAAAACAGGAACAACCAATGACAATGTTGACCTCTGGTTTGTTGGCTACATTCCTAGCCAATCACTGGTGACAGGAGTTTGGTTTGGTAACGATGACAACACCCCAACGAACGGCACAAGCGGCGATGCAGCCCAGCTTTGGGGAAACTTCATGGGACAGATTGCCCGATAAAAAACCCTAAGAATTTTCCATCGATACTATTGCAAAATATCAGTGTCTTTTGAATTTTAAAAAAGATGTTTTCTATTTTGCTGCGCTAACTCAATAGATCCGCTATTATTGCTTGCAAAGCAGTACTGGATTGCAGTATTAATGGGAATCATCTTCTCGTCTACCCTGCGTTTCCTTGAACTGCCACTCGTCTCGAATGGTTTGGAGAGAATTGTGACTATTTACGTTGGCAACCTGTCTTTTCAGGCAACTGAAGAGGATCTACGGGAAGTTTTCGCTGAGTATGGAAAAGTGAGTCGAGTCAGCTTACCAACCGATCGGGAAACCGGAAGGAAGCGGGGCTTTGCATTCGTCGAAATGGAAGACGATGCTCAAGAGCAAAAGGCGATCGACGAACTTGACGGCGCAGAATGGCTCGGTCGCGAAATTCGAGTCAACAAAGCCAAACCCCGTGAAGAGGGCGGTGGCGGTGGTGGTGGTGGTCGTCGGAATGGCGGTGGCTATCCGAGAGGCTAGATGGTAACGCTTCTTCGATCGCATCCGGCAGCAGACGGCAACTCCTCTAAATGAGCTCCTCTAAATGAGCTAAAGAAGCTGCTTTCTATCGGTTCGGTAAGATCAAAAGAAGAACCCTTTATTTCTAGAGCCGCTCATGTCTCGGTCAAGTCTTTTGTTAGTCCTGGTTGGCATCATCCTGGTGTTGGGGCTAACGATTTGGCTAATCGGTTCCTTGTCACAGCTCTACTACAGCATTGCGTGGACATCGCCACTGCTGGCAAATTTGCTGCTGTTCCTCTTGATTGGACTGTTTGCAGCACTGGCGATCGTCCTGTTCTATTATGCGCTGCGATTCACGAAGCCAAAGCAACCCAAGCGGCTGCCGACTGTTCCTGTCGAAAAGGTCGATGCGGCAAGAGAGACGCTGCGGGCAGTACAGCAGCAAATTGACCAGATCGAAGACGAAGTCACCCGTCAGGCTCTTGCCAGCCGCACCCGTGAAATCGAAGAAAGCCTCAGCCGTCGGGAAATTCGAGTCGTGATCTTTGGCACAGGCTCTGCAGGCAAAACGTCCCTGATCAACGCGATTATCGATCGCATTACCGGACAAACGGCGGGGGGGCAGGTTGGCGCACCGATGGGAACCACCTGTGTAGAATCCACCTCAAGACTCCAGCTTCGCGGCTTGGGACGAGAGATTTTGCTGACTGACACCCCCGGAATCCTGGAAGCAGGCATCGCAGGAACAGAACGAGAACAGGCGGCGCGAAAGCTAGCGACCGAAGCCGATTTGCTGCTGTTTGTGGTCGATAACGATTTGCGCCAGTCTGAATACACCGTGCTTCGATCGCTTCTCACTATCGGCAAACGATCGCTCCTCGTCTTCAACAAAACCGATTTATATCCCGAAGCCGACCTGGAAGCCCTGATTGCTCAGATTCAGCAGCGGCTTCAAGATTTAATCTCAGCAGAAGATATCATTCCGATCGCCGCCAACCCTCAGCCCGTGCAGCTCGAAAGCGGCGAATGGCTCACCCCTGAACCCGATATCTTTCCTTTGCTTCAGCGCATCGCAGCCGTTTTGCGATCGGAAGGCGAAAATTTGGTGGCGGACAACATTCTGCTGCAATCCCAGCAGCTTAGCGAAGCGGCACGGCAGCAAATCGACGACCAGCGACGACAGCAGGCAGAAAAAGTTGTCGATCGCTATCAGTGGATTGTAGCAGGAGCCGTTACCGTCACTCCTTTACCGGGAGTCGATCTGTTAGCAACGGCGGCAATTAACGCCCAAATGGTGATCGAGCTGGGGCGCATCTACGGCTGCGAAATTAATCTGGAGCGAGGAAAGGATCTGGCAATTTCCTTAGCAAAAACCCTGGTCAGTCTGGGCGTAGTGCGCGGCGCGTTTGAACTGCTCTCAATTACGCTGCAAACCAATGTGGGAACCTTTCTCGTCGGTCGAGCCATTCAAGGCGTGACGGCAGCCTATCTCACACGAATTGCTGGAAAAAGCTTTATCGAATACTTCCGTCGCAATCAAGACTGGGGCGACGGCGGCATGACGGAAGTGGTGCAGGAACAGTTTCGCCTGAATCAGCGCGACGAGTTCATCCGAGCCTTTATGCAGGATGCGATCGACCGAGTGGTGCAGCCGCTAGTTAATGCTAAGCAGGCTCCTTGAAAGGCGATTTGATTTGAAAAGTGAACTTGTGACCTGAACTGCTTCCAGTTTCTGGCTAGCTTGTACATCTGCGTTAAGTCGGCGATCGTTGTAGGTTTTGCAGTTCCCTGATACTTCTCTAAACGCCTGATAAAAAACTCGATCGCACCGTAATCTTTACTTCAACTTGATAAAGCAACTTCATTCCTTCAAGCAGCAATTCGGGAATCACCGATACAAAGAATGTAGGTTAGAGAGTTCCCTGCATAATTCAGAACTGCCGTGATTTAAATCAATCACGAATTGGGTGTATCCGTCACAATTTGCAAAGCCAATCGAGCAAGACGTGAAACTTCACGCTGCTTAAAGAAGTCGTGGTTAATTAGCCCCCAAAGTGGGAACACTCTTGACAGGCAATCTATGCCCCCTTACACCGGAGCACTGAGACGAACACTATGACAGCAAGACCTTTTCGCGCTGATCTTGATTACGCTGAATCAGCCAGTGTCGTCAACTTTGAAATGAATGGTGAACACGATGCCTCTGACTTCTCTTTGGAACAGGCAGAAACAGAGCTAGTCAGCCTGGACTTTGAGGATGCAGATCCAAATCAACTTTTGCGAAACGCCAACCGACGCACCACTGATCTTGTGCGGCTCTATCTCCAGGAAATCGGGCGGGTGCGGTTGCTGGGACGCGATGAAGAAGTTTCAGAAGCCCAAAGCGTTCAACGCTATATGCGCCTGGTAGAGCTTCGTAATGAAGCTGCCGAAAAAGGTGATGCAGAGATCCAGCCCTACGTGAAGCTGCTTGACATTCACGATCGGCTTGCCTCGCACCTTGGTCATCGTCCTTCCTGGGAACGGTGGGCAGTTGAAGCTGAAACCACCGTTGCTGATCTAAAAATAATGCTGTCCACCGGAAAGCGTCGCTGGGCAGAGCTGTCGGAAATGACCCCAGCAGAGCTGGACCAAGTTAAAAATGAAGGAACCCGCGCCAAAGATCACATGATCAAGGCGAATTTGCGTCTGGTTGTCTCGGTTGCCAAGAAGTATCAGAATCGCGGACTTGATTTGCTGGATCTGATCCAGGAAGGAACACTGGGTCTGGAACGTGCCGTCGAGAAATTTGACCCCACCAAGGGTTATCGATTCAGCACCTATGCGTACTGGTGGATTCGTCAGGGCATTACCCGCGCGATCGCCACTCAAAGCCGCACAATCCGCCTGCCCGTTCACATCACCGAGAAGCTCAACAAAATCAAGAAGGCGCAGCGCAAGATTTCCCAGGAAAAAGGCAGAACTGCCTCAATGGAGGACATCGCCGCCGAACTGGAAATGTCGCCTAGCCAGGTGCGAGAAGTGCTGCTGCGCGTACCCCGTGCCGTTTCGCTGGAAACCAAGGTGGGCAAAGAGCGGGATACGGAGCTGGGCGAACTGCTGGACGATCGCGACGGTGTAACTCCTGAGGAGCTGCTGATGCGCGAGGCACTCCACCGAGATCTTCAACAGCTCCTCACCGACCTCACTACTCGCGAACGCGATGTGATCCAAATGCGGTTTGGCTTGGGCAACGGTCAACCCTATTCACTGGCAGAAATTGGACGGGCACTCGATCTCTCTCGTGAACGCGTTCGCCAGATTGAAGCCAAGGCACTGCAAAAGCTCAGACAGCCAAAGCGACGCAACCGCGTCCGGGACTATCTAGAATCACTCAGCTAGTTCAACCAGCGAGTTCAATCCACTTGCAAAAACTGATTCTTCATCATAACGATTCGCCTAAAAAACGATGAGTGCTAGGAACTGGGCTAATCCCCGGTTCTTTTTATTTGTTTATACTGATTGCATGACTTACGATACACAGGCAAGCCGGGAATGGTGGGCACAACGCTGGATCGATGTGCTGGAGTCATTTGGCTGGGTGCGACGACTCGCCCGTGCCCGAAACTATGCGCGGGAAGGCAATGTGCTGAAAATTGAGTATCAGGGAGCCAAAGTCTCTGCACTCGTCCAGGGCACCGCACCCGAACCCTACAAAGTTAGCCTTTCCCTCGACCCATTTAACGATGAGCAGTGGCAGTATGTGATCGAGTCGATGGCAGAACGCGCCATTTTCTCAGCCAAGCTGCTGGCGGGCGAGATGCCGCAAAATATCGAAGAAGTGTTTACAGCGAACGGGCTGAGCCTGTTTCCGCTCACAAAGTTTGACATCCACAGCCGC
This sequence comes from Cyanobacteria bacterium FACHB-502, assembly GCA_014695325.1. Taxonomy (GTDB): domain Bacteria; phylum Cyanobacteriota; class Cyanobacteriia; order Elainellales; family Elainellaceae; genus Leptolyngbya_A. The sequence continues at coordinate 53,011 of JACJNZ010000071.1, forward strand.
TGTTCCTGTCCTGATCCGGCGAATCCCTGCAAGCATATTGGCGCACTTTACTATGTGCTGGGCGATCGCTTTAGCGAAGATCCGTTTGTGCTGTTTCAGCTTCGGGGACGCACTAAGGAGCAGATCATTACCGCTCTGCGGGAAATGCGAAGCGCGAAGACCGAAGGCGAATCTGACCTACCCCCGATCGAGACCGCTTCAACAAATCAAATTTCCCTCGATCGCTTCTGGCAGTACGATCAGCAGCTTGAGCCGTCTCTTGTCGTGATTGCGCCGCCGCCCAGCAGCGAAACGGTTCTGGATATTTTAGGAACGTTGCCCCTGAAATCTGACACGCCAGGCAATCAGGCGATCGTCTCAGCCCAGCACGTTCAGGAATATCTCAAATCCCTCTATGCCCAGGTGAGCCAGCAAGCGGTCCTCGCTGCGATGTCTACCGGAAATCAGGACAACTAATGCAGCTAGTTTTCAGCAATTGCTGGAAATAAGGCGATGCAAAGCAGTTCCCCTACGGGGTAATCGAGAAGCAATTCGAGAAAAATAGGATTGCCCAAATTACTATTGCCCAAATTCTAATCGGGCTTGCTCGACCAATTCTGGTGTCACCGTGTCTAGTTCTGCTTCACGGGCGAGGGCTTCAATGCGCTGTCTTGCCTGCGATCGGACGAAGAAAGGGATGTTTTTTAGCTTCGCTTCGGCTTCGGCAGTCCAAGTGGGGGAGTCGGAGAAGTGGGGGGTTGACATGATGAGGAGATGGGGGATGAGGAGATGAAGGGGAGGCTGTTAGACGTGCTTGCAGAGTGGGAGAGAGATAGGGGCTTGAGTTCAATTTTGTCTTGAATTTAGAACTCTCGAGCTGCTCTGGAAACAGATCAACATAATGGAATTATAGATAAGCTATTATCTATAGCTGAAGCAGCATTCTTTCACTTCGATAGTCGCTTGCCATTAATCTACTTGCCATTCGATCACCTCTTTCAGTTTGCCTTGCTTACAGTTTGCCTTGTTCAACGATTGCTGTGTCAGGGTTTACCTCAGTCGTAGCCCAGTATCTAGACACGAATTTGTTTTCATTACAAGTTCTTACTGCAAGGTTTCGTTGCAAGGTTTCATTGCAAACCGATCGCGCAGGTCTACAGCATGTTTAGCGCAGGTTTAGCCTGTTTACTCAAACCTTGATTTACGCTAGCCCGATTCAAAAGGAGTTAGTTGCTATGCTTCACCGGATTCAACCCAAAATTCAGAATCGTTTGCAGCTTGTGCAGCGATCGTTCAAGACTGCCTTTGCCAGGGGCATATTACTCTTTGTAGTTGCGGGCTGTGCTGTGCCTCAAATTTCATCGGCTCCTTCCACGAGTTCTCCGGCAACGGGCACTAGTTCTGAGCCGGCTACTGCCACAAAAGAGAACAATCAGACTGGAGGATCTAATCAAACGATCGCTCAGGCTCCTGCTTCTGGTGCAGCGCAACGCTATCGACAAACGGTTGTTCTAGACGGGCTAGAGCATCCCTGGAGTATGGCATGGCTTCCCGATGGGGCAATGCTGGTGACAGAGCGACCGGGGCGGCTGCGAATTGTGCGCAATGATGTGCTTGATCCAACGCCGATCGCCGGAGTACCACCCGTGTTTGCATCGGGGCAGGGCGGATTGATGGAGGTGTCGCTTCACCCGCAGTTTGCCCAAAATCGGTTTGTTTACCTGACTTATTCTCACGGCAATGCCTCCGCCAATCAAACCCGTGTAGCGCGTGGTGTGCTGGAGGGTCAAACCTTGCGCGATGTGCAGACCATTTTTGAAGCGGCTCCGCAAAAGTCGAGCACGCAGCATTTTGGCTCCCGGATTCAATGGCTCCCCGATGGAACGATGCTGGTGTCGATCGGTGATGGCGGCAACCCACCTGTTTCGCTTAACGGCGATCTAATTCGCAGGCAGGCACAAAATTTGCAAAGCCGTCTTGGTAAGATTGTGCGGCTCAACGATGACGGCTCGATTCCTGCTAATAATCCGTTTGCATCGAATGCCAATGCTGATCCGGCAATCTGGAGCTACGGACACCGCAATATTCAGGGGCTGACCCTTAATCCGGCAACGGGGCAAGTTTGGGCAACGGAACACGGGGCACGGGGCGGCGATGAGCTAAATCAAATGCAGGCAGGCAATAACTATGGGTGGCCCCTGGTCACTTACAGCCGGGAATATTCAGGCGGCGAAATTTCCTCAGAACGATCGCGCCCCGGATTAATCGACCCCAAAACGGTCTGGCAATCTGGCATTGCACCCTCTGGTCTGACCTTTTACACGGGCGATCGACTCTCTGGCTGGAAGGGCGATTTGTTTGCCGGAGGACTGGTGGGACAGGCAATCCAGCGCATTGATCTCGATGCTTCAGGAAACGTGGTGGGTCAACAGACGATCGCCATCAATCAGCGCGTGCGGGATGTGCGTCAGGGTCCAGATGGCTTGCTATATGTTTTAACGGATGAATCTAACGGACAGATGATTCGCATTGAGCCTGTTGCTCCCTAGCATCAAGATAATTCTGCTCTTGATTGGCTGATGCAAAAAGTTCGTTTATTTCTGTTCGAGTCGGTGCTTGAGCCTGCTCGACCGCGCTGGGTTTATCCGTTGGTGCTCAGATGCCTGCATTTTCTGATCGATTCCAGCCTGTGGACAGCTGCCGCGCTTGCTTCTCTAGTGTTTTTTGTTCAGCAGACTTTGCGCCTGCCTCCCGGCACTCTCCCGATCGCCCTCATTTTCTGTGCCGCGCTAACGTTTTATAACCTCGATCGCTTTGCCGATGCGATGATGCCGGACCGTTCGAATGAGCAGCTTCCGGCTTTTCATCGTAGTCCGGCGATTGTGCTGCTGATGCTGGGGGCGGGGGTGGCGACAGTTGTTTTGCTGGTTCAAGCTCCGATCGCCGTGCAAAAGGTCAGCATTGTGGGATTCATTGCGCTAGCGTATGGCATTCCTTTGTTTCCACGACAGCTTTCGCATCGGCACGATCGACAAACGCGCTGGCATCGCATCAAAGATATTCCCGGTGCAAAAGCCTGGATCGTCTGCGCCACGATCGCTTACGCACTGACTGCCATTCCGCTTGCCTATGCAAATCAGCCATTTACCCCTGCTGCCGTTCTCACAGCCGTCTTTCTGCTGATGGTGACGGGTTCCAATGCCCATGTGTTTGACATTCGTGACCTGAATGACGATCGCAAACAGGGCGTACCCACTCTACCTGTTTTGGTGGGTATCCCCTCAACCCGAATTCTGTTAACTGGATTCAATGCGGTTGGACTCGCTGGATTGCTGGGTGGCTGGATTAACGGTTGGAACATTCCCTCAGTTGCAATTGTGCTGCCGATGCTGCTGCTGACGCTGGCTTGTGTCTGGACATTAACCCCAGAAACGGAGCGATCGATTTACAACGTTTGGGTCGATGGGCTGCTGTTTTTACCCGCTCTGGGAGTTGGGCTAATGTGAACAAAGCAGCCTCTTAATGGGACTAAGCAAATGCTTAAAAAGCCCTAATAATCGATCAGTTTTGCGACGCGATCGAGGATGCCATGCTGCAATTGCACAGTCTTCAGCTTCGTACAGCAGTTTGGGGTACATCAGGGGTACATCAGGAGCTAAAAAAATCCCCACGCCGATATCAGCGCAGGGAACAGAAATCAAGAACAGGAGAAGATTCTAAACCGTCGTTTCCTTCACGAGCTTATCCCAGCCCAGATCCTTGAGAGAATTATTGCGGCGGAGCGGGCGGGTCACCAGTTCCAGAATGTCGCGGGCGTTGCTGAAGCCGTGAATTTGCGCGAAGGTAAACTCCACTGACCACTTGGTATTGATGCCGCGAGCCTCTAGCGGGTTCGCATGTGCCATCCCCGTGATCACCAGATCGGGCTGAAGCTCATAAATGCGCTGAATCTGGTTGTAGTTGTCCGGCTTTTCAACGATGCGGGGCAGGGGCACGTTCATTTCGGCACAGGTTTTCTCTAGCAGAGCCAGTTCCGCACCCTGGTATCGCTTATCCATGTAGGGAATGCCGATTTCAGGCACGGTCATGCCGCAGCGAATCAGGAACCGCGCCAGCGAGATTTCCAGCAGGTTATCGCCCATAAAGAACACTGACTTGCCGCGAATCAGCTTCACGTAATCTTCCAGTCCTGCCCAAATTTGCGCTTCTCGCTCATCCAGTCCCTTCGGCTCAATGCCAAACACCGAGCAGATTTTTTCGATCCAGGCGCGAGTGCCATCGGGACCGATCGGGAAAGGCGCGCCAATCAGCTTACATTTGCGTCGGCGCATCAGGGTCGTTGCCGTGCGAGACAGGAACGGATTCACCCCGACCACATAATCGCCCTCGGCCAGGACGGGTAGTTCGGTAAATCGCTTGGCAGGCAGCCAGCCCGAAACTTTAATTCCTTGTCTTTTGAGTTCCAGCGTGAGCTGTGTTACCACGGGATCGGGCAAAGAACCAAACAGTACCAGCGGCGGGTGATCCACATACTCCGATTCTTCAGCCGCAACTTCTTCCTTTTTGCGTCCAAAGTTGAGCAGCTTTTGAATGGCATTGCGATCGTTCTTCTCTGCCTCTGCGGTCGGAGCACGATCGGGGCATCGATGAGCCATTGCCGCCAGCACTGTATCTTCGCCCTGAGTAAAGGCATAGTCCAGACCGTTTGCCCGTGCCACGACGATCGGAATCCCAATTTCCGCTTCCAGTTTAGGAGCCAGCCCTTCCAGATCCATTTTGATGATTTCTGTGGTGCAGGTTCCAATCCAGACAATTACAGAGGGATTGCGATCGCGCTTAATCTGGGCACAGAGCCGCTTTAGTTCCTCATAGTCGTTGAGCTGAGCCGAGATGTCGCCTTCTTCTAGTTCTGCCATCGCATAGCGAGGTTCGGCAAAAATCATCACGCCCATCGCGTTTTGCAGAAAATAGCCGCAGGTCTTTGTGCCAATCACGAGAAAGAAGCTGTCTTCAATCTTCTGATATAGCCAGGCCACGCAGCTAATCGGGCAGAAAGTGTGATAATTGCCCGTTTCGCAGTCGAAGTTGAGGGATTGGGGTTCGCTTGCCAGAGTCATAAAATTCGGTTTCCTTAAAGGGATGTTATGGGGGCGATGCAAAGCACTTCCCCTTCGAGGGTCATCGTTGAAACGAACGAAAGCAAATGTTTTTGTCCCGCCAATCCCCCTAATGTTCTGCTAGTTCGTTCGCTCATACCTCAGGTTGGGGTTTGGTCCTACTCCTTCACAGGCATCGTCTGGCTGGGCAGGAGCAGGGCGATCGATCGCGTTCTGAGGGATAGGAGAGAAATTGACCACATCGGTCTGGCTGGGGAGCAGTCGGATCGGCTGGGCGGGGATGTAAGCAGCTTCAAGTTCTTCCAATGCCTCATCGGGGTTGAAGTTCAAACCCAGGGCAATCACAATGCGATCGGGATTGCTGCTGAGATCCACAATCAGCGGAAGCAGCTCAAGCAGATCGGGTTCGAGCGTTGCCAGGGTTGCCAGAATAAAGCTTGAAGAAGGACGACGCTGACCTTCACAGTTGACCCAAACGCCCAGTTTTACCAGCCAGTCTCGATGGGTGCGGTAGTAGCTGAGCCACAGAGTTTTGAGGGATTTGCGGAGATGTTCAGTATTCACGGAATTTATCGTGCTGGATGCAAAAGACGATCGCTAAATTTTGCAGAAATAGTGCAAAAAATTATGCAAACCCACTCATACCGTAAAATGGCGACGCATCACCCAAAGAAACAAGGGATTTTCAGCTTTTGTTGCGATCGAGATTTGCTGCTCCGCACTCACACTAAACCATCATCAGATCCAGTTCTTCCTCGGCCTTGGGCTGATGCTTGGTGGGATTGAGATAGAAATCAGACAGCAGGGTAAACAGTTCGCGATCGGGGGCATCCTTAGGCACCACGCCTTCGGGACGCGCCAGAATTTGATCGGCAATATTGAGGTAATAGTCGCAGACATAGTTCAGCGAGGGGTCGGATTCCGCCATTTCAAACAGCGTTTTGCCCTTCACCCGCGACACCCGAATATCTTCGATCAGGGGCAGAATTTCCAGCACGGGCATTGGCACAGAATCCACATACTTATCGATCAGATCCCGCTTGGAAGTCCGGTTGCCAATCAGTCCTGCTAGGCGGAGGGGATGGGTTCTGGCTTTTTCTCGCACCGAAGCTGCAATCCGGTTGGCTGCAAACAGCGCATCGAAACCGTTATCGGTAACGATCATGCAGTAGTCGGCATAGTTCAGCGGAGCCGCAAAACCACCGCAAACCACGTCGCCCAGCACGTCAAACAAAATCACGTCATATTCGTCAAAGGCGTTGAGTTCCTTCAGCAGCTTCACCGTTTCGCCCACTACATAGCCGCCACAGCCTGCTCCTGCCGGAGGACCACCCGCTTCAACACAATCTACGCCGCCATAGCCCTTGTAAATCACATCTTCGGGCCACACATCTTCGTAGTGGTAGTCCTTTTCCTGGAGCGTATCGATGATCGTGGGAATCAGGAACCCAGTTAGAGTAAAAGTACTGTCATGTTTTGGGTCGCAGCCGATTTGCAGCACTCTCTTTCCGCGACGCGCCAGCGCAACTGAGATATTGCAGCTTGTCGTCGATTTGCCAATTCCGCCTTTGCCGTAAACCGCTAATTTCACGCTAAATCTCTCCTGTCTGTAAGTCTTTTTACCCAATACGCAACGCGGCTTTTCGCGTCGTTTCTGGTGTTTCTGTGGCGATCGAATCTCTGTCTAAGTCTCTGTCTAAAAAATCCTTGCTAAAAATCCTTGGAATTTAGAGATGGGTCGCATCAGACAAGCAACACGACCCGGAGCCTCAACCTCAAAACCTTGTCTGGTTCATAACTGCATTATTGTTCACTTTCCCAAACAGTAAAAGGGACTTTGAAAACAGAAGGGGGTTTAATTCTACCTAAGAAGAAGCTATCCGTAGTTTAGATGAGCTGCTTTAGTCTAAATCTGAACTAATCAAGAAAATAATGCCACGCTCGATTTGTAATAACTCCTTACGTTAATACAGAACAAAAGACAAACGTTGCGCTGCGCTTTTCCGAGTTCTATCTGGCAAATGCTGTTTAGCTCTAGGGCGATCGCTGGGTTGCTTTACTTCTGAAGGGTGGTTGCCTGAATCGTCGCTGAAAGGTGGATGGGTGAGGGTCTTAAATCCTGGAGATTCCCCTGAGAGTCGCTTTCAATAAGGGGAAGCAAGCCTGTTTAAGAGCACTTCTGGAGCAGTCGATAAGGTTTAGCAGCTCAAAGTCCCCTTTTTGAAGAGGAGTTTAGGGGAACCTCCAATCCTTCGCCGTTCGCCAGGTACTTCAACAAACATGCTTGAACTTCCGGGCTGACCAAGATCAAGTAAAACCCTTTTTCCTTCCAACCCTCGCCGCTTTGTAAAAAATGATAAATTTTCCAGAATCAACCGCTTTAATCCAGGTTGATTAACCTCGCTCAAAGGGTTGAAAAATGGCTCTACTTGTGCGTTGCGGTAGACATTCTGCGCTTTTCTAAGTTAAAGTTGTAGTGAGTTCGATTTAGGAATTGGGTGCTTAAGTTGCTTTACTGTGCTGATGCTCCTACTGATTCACCCGTGAGCCTCACCCCATGAGTACAATATGAGTGAATGCCGAGGGTATTGCAGACTGAGATTAGGCTTGACCAATGCCATGTTTTCAGCGTGGACTTAAGCATCACGAACGAGACGCTGCCTAGAAAACCCTGTTTCTGCCCGCTTGCTCAACTGTTTTCCTTGCATCGCCACTCATCGTTCAATCGGATTTAGCATCAAAATTGTCAAAATATTGCCAGTACGAAATTCAGTACGAAATAAAAACAGGGTTATTCAATCCATTATTAAGCTGTAGGGAAGGGAGTTATGGAGACAGGAGCAGCATCAGTTAAAAAACCAATTCGATCGCTCGAAGAAGCTCTAGATCACTGTCAATCGCTCGGAATGCGTCTGAGCAAGCAGCGTCGCTTCATTCTAGAACTGCTGTGGCAGGCAAAAGAGCATCTCTCAGCGCGAGAAATTTACGATCGACTGAATCAGCAGGGCAAAGAAATTGGGCATACCTCGGTGTATCAAAACCTGGAGGCACTGTCAGAGCAGGGCGTGATCGAGTGCATTGAGCGATCGGATGGTCGGCTCTATGGCAACATTAGCGATCCGCACAGTCATGTGAACTGCATTGATACCAATCAGATTATGGATGTTCACATCGAGCTACCCGAAGAGCTGCTGCGCCAAGTGGAGGCACAAACGGGCGTTCGCATTCTGAACTATAAGATCGACTTTTTTGGTTATCGGCAGGCCGAGCAAGTCGCCGCAGCAGATTAGTTCCGAGAGTTTATCTCCATTGAGGAAAACTCTTTGCGTCCGAATCTTCAGAAAAGAACGAGTTTTCGTAGCAATTTCAGTTTTATGAGCTAGACAGTTTTATGGTTAGACAAACGGGGAGGGTTAACCTCCCTTTTTTCTTGTCTGTTTTTTTCTTATCTGTTTTTTCCTGTTTGCAAAGCGATCGCCCAATTTCACTCCAGGTTAACCGCGATGCAACACCTCTTCCTGCACCATTTCCTGAACCAAGGACAGTCCTTGCTGCGAGACAGGCTGGTTAAACAGCACCATTGTCGTGGTCTGGTTTTCCTCGAAGCCGATGCGCTCGTAAAACTTCTGCTGATTTGTGGTCATCAGATACACCCGCTCGGCGCGATTCAGATGAGGGTGCATCAACAGCGTTTCGACCAGTTTCCGTCCCAGTCCTAATCCCTGATAATCTGGGTGAACAACCACATCCCAAATAGTGGCGCGATAAATTCCATCCGAAGTTGCCCGTGCAAAACCAATCAGTCGATCGCCGTCCCAAGCAGTCACAATTGGTCTACTATTTTGCAGGGCGATCGTCCAGTCTTCAAGTTTGCGATCCTGTGCCCAGAATGCCGTAATTTGAAAGAGTGCTTGCAGTTCTTCAAGATCAATTTGGCGAGACCCTGTTCCCACTGCAAAGCCTTCGTGAATACTGAACTGAACGTGACGGCAATCGTGCATGGATTCCCTCTTCCTCCGAAAATCGTCTAAGTTGTGGTATTTGAGTAGTGCTGGATGGTTAGGTTGGCTGCATTCGCTCGCAGTTTGCATTGCAGGTTTAGCGTTATCCTGTCTTACGATAACTTCAGGTCTTCTGCTTTATAAGGCAAAACTCAGAAATGATTCTTCACTCGATCGAATGACTTTTAACGCAATTTCAGTCCCCTAGTGGAACTTTGGCAACCCTGAGCAGTCAGGTCAGCCAGTTACATCACTGATGATCAGAATAATCTGAAGTTTCGGGTTTGAGCAGGTGGGATCAGCGCAATTTTACTCCGCCTCCGGGAGGACGCTGACGCTGAAAATTGCAGGAAACGAAGGTACCAGCTTCATTTCATTAGTGATAAGGGCTACCGCTTTTCTAAGTTTCCCATTCTGAAATCCTGACAATTGTGCCTGTCATTCTTTCCTCAAACACCCCCGCTTTATACCTCCTCGAATTGTTTGCCCCGTTTGCCTGATTGAATCTATGCCGTTTTTGCGCTTTACCCGCTGGATTCGTCGCCGCCCCGCTCTTCGCTGGTTCAGGGTGACGCTGCTGCTGCTGGTTTGGAGTCTTTGCTTAGGTTGGGGACTCGCCCAGGCAAAACCTTCGATCGCCCAAACGATCGCCCAAAGCAATGCTCCTGATTCTCAGGCAATTGGCACAGTTGACGTGATTCGCCCGCAGTTTCAGGTCGGACAGGAACTTTATCTGCAAAACTGCGCTACCTGTCACCTGGCACTGCCGCCTGCCGCAATGCCGACCCAAACCTGGCAAGCGCTCATTCAAGATTCGCAGCACTATGGAGTACAGATCGAACCCCTGCGAAGCCCTGACCTAGAGATAGTCTGGCGATATCTCTCTACCTTTTCGCGATCGACCAATCGCAACGAAATCGTTCCCTATCGCATCCAGCAATCGCGCTATTTCAAAGCACTGCATCCCAAAGTCGAGTTTCCTCAGCCCCCCAGCGTAAGAACCTGCGCCACCTGCCATCCTGCTGCTGCTCAGTTTAATTATCGGAGTCTCGCACCAGAGTGGGTAGGGGAGTAAGTAGGAGAGGATGAGGAGATGGAGGGTGCAGAAATTGACAGAATCTTAGCTTTGCTAGGGGAAGGATGGCTTCGTGGAGGCTAGGTTCAAATTTTTGCGTGGGTTCAGCAGAAGCTCGGAAATTTTAGCTCTGAGTAACCCGCTTCAAGTTTCCAGTACAAAATCTTTCGATCGAACCCGAAGTCATACATTCAAACAAGTCATACACTCACACAAGTCACACGCTCAGAGAAAACAGTATCGCCCAACTCCCTATCCCTCCACTTCCTTTACCCCTCCCCAATCCCTATTCGGCTATCCCCCAACCCAGACTTTCCCCCGGTTTGAATCCAGATGGTACGATGAAAGTAACTTTGCCAATACTCAATCAATCTTTAGAACCGTACTGGTGAAGACTTTGGGGGATTTTGAGCGATCGAGTGAGTCAAATTGCTGGGCTGAACCGTGAAAATGCGTCACACTTTACCTAGACTAGAAAAGCCCGAACTCCAAAAGCGATCCCTCGGATAGCTGCACCCTGCGCCGATACAAATTTCCCTATTTCTCCCTCCTATTAGAGTCTCTCGTTTGCCATGTTAAAGAAACTGCTGGGCGACCCCAACGCACGTAAATTAAAGAAGTATAAAAACGACATTGTCGAAGTCAATCTGCTTGAAGAAGAAATTCAGGCATTGTCCGACGAGCAGTTGACCGGCAAGACGGCAGAGTTCAAGCAGCGGCTCGAAAAAGGCGAAACGCTGGACGATTTGCTGCCCGAAGCCTTTGCCGTGGTGCGAGAGGCAGCCAGACGCGTCCTGGGAATGCGGCACTTTGATGTGCAGTTAATCGGTGGCATGGTGCTGCACAATGGGCAAATTGCCGAGATGAAGACCGGGGAAGGCAAAACTCTGGTTTCGACGCTGCCCGCCTACCTCAACGCTCTAAGCGGAAAAGGGGTTCACGTCGTCACAGTGAACGACTACCTGGCACGGCGCGACGCGGAATGGATGGGACAGGTTCACCGCTTTCTGGGACTGAGCGTGGGTTTGATCCAAAACAGCATGACCCCGATCGAACGCCGCAAAAACTACGCCTGCGATATTACCTACAGCACCAACAGCGAACTCGGCTTCGACTATCTGCGGGATAACATGGCAACCTCGATCGAGGAAGTCGTGCAGCGTCCATTTAACTATTGCGTGATCGACGAAGTAGACTCGGTGCTGATCGACGAAGCCCGTACCCCGCTGATTATTTCGGGACAGGTCGAGCGTCCGAGCGAAAAGTATATCCGAGCGGCTCAGATTGCGGCGGCACTCACCAAAAAGGAAAACGAAGACGACCCTAACGGACACTACGAAGTCGATGAGAAGCAGCGTAACGTCCTGCTGTCTGACGAGGGTTTTGTTGCCTGCGAAGATTTGCTGGGCGTTGAGGATTTGTTCGACCCGAAGGATCCCTGGGCGCACTACATTTTTAACGCGATCAAGGCAAAAGAGCTGTTCATGCGCGACGTGAACTACATTGTTCGCAATGACGAAATTGTGATTGTGGACGAGTTCACCGGACGGGTGCTGCCCGGTCGTCGCTGGAGCGATGGTCTGCACCAGGCGATCGAAGCCAAAGAAAACGTCGAAATCCAGCCGGAAACGCAAACCCTGGCAAGCATTACCTATCAGAACTTCTTCCTGCTTTATCCAAAGCTGGCGGGCATGACGGGCACGGCGAAAACCGAAGAAGCTGAATTTGAGAAGATTTACAAGCTAGAAGTGACGATTATTCCGACCAACCGCATCACCCAGCGGCGCGACCAGCCCGACGTGGTGTACAAAACTGAGGCGGCAAAATGGCGGGCGATCGCTCAGGACTGCGCTGAATTCAACCAGCAGGGACGACCCGTTCTCGTAGGAACTACCAGCGTGGAAAAATCCGAAGTGCTGTCGCGGCTGCTGGCTGAGCTGCAAGTGCCCCATAATTTGCTGAACGCGAAGCCGGAAAACGTAGAGCGCGAGTCAGAAATCATCGCCCAAGCCGGACGCAAAGGAGCCGTGACGATCGCCACCAACATGGCAGGACGCGGCACAGACATCATTCTGGGTGGAAACGAAGACTACATGGCGCGTCTCAAGCTGCGCGAGTTCTTTATGCCCCGAATTGTGCAGCCAGAAGATGGCGATGGCTTTTCAGTCACCAGCGTGATGCACGGCGACTCCAGATCGGGCGGTAAGGGGTTTTCCGCGCCTACCCCTGGACAAAAAGTAAAAACCTGGAAGGCATCGCCGCAGATTTATCCCACGGTACTCTCAAAAGAAGTCGAGAAAGCTCTGAAGGAAGCCGTTGATTTTGCCGTGCAGCAGTATGGCGAACGATCGCTTCCCGAACTTCAGGCAGAAGACATTGTGGCGGTTGCTTCTGAAAAAGCTCCGACCGAAGACCCGGTGATTCTGCGGCTGCGCGACGTTTATAACCTGATCCGCAAAGAATACGAAGCGTTTACCAAAGCCGAACACGAAGAAGTCGTGGAGCTGGGTGGTCTACACGTCGTCGGGACAGAGCGACACGAATCCCGCCGGATTGACAACCAGCTTCGTGGACGGGCGGGACGACAGGGCGACCCTGGCTCGACTCGCTTTTTCCTCAGCCTGGAAGACAACTTGCTGCGAATCTTTGGCGGCGATCGGGTTGCAGGCTTGATGAATGCTTTCCGCGTCGAAGAAGATATGCCGATCGAATCGGGAATGCTGACGCGATCGCTCGAAGGGGCGCAAAAGAAAGTCGAAACCTACTACTACGACATTCGTAAGCAGGTATTTGAGTACGACGAAGTGATGAACAATCAGCGTCGTGCCATCTACGCCGAGCGGCGGCGCGTTCTGGAAGGGCAAGACCTGAAAGAACAGGTGATCAAGTACATCGAGAAAACGATGGATGATATCGTCGATGCTTACATCAACCCTGAATTGCCCTCAGAGGAGTGGGAGATCGATAAGGTCGTGACCAAGGTGAAGGAATTCATCTATCTGCTCGAAGATTTAGAGCCGTCCCAGCTTGCCGATCTGTCGGTGGGCGAAATCAAGACCTTCCTGCACGAGCAAGCCCGCATTGCCTACGACATCAAAGAAGCCCAGGTGAACCAGCTTGAGCCAAACCTGATGCGGCAGGCAGAGCGATTCTTTATCCTTCAGCAAATTGATACCCTCTGGCGCGAACACCTTCAGCAAATGGAGGCTCTGCGCGAGGCGATCGGTCTGCGAGGCTATGGTCAGCGCGACCCGCTGATCGAATACAAGAGCGAAGGCTATGAACTCTTCCTCGAAATGATGACCAATATTCGCCGCAACGTCGTCTACTCGCTGTTCCAATTCCAACCGCAGCCGCAGCCTGTAGTGCAAACGCCGTCTGAGCTGGTGTAAGTGCAGGAGAACTTTGAGATGGACAAACTGCTAGACGAAGCGCGATCGAGAGAAATTGCTCAGGAGATCCGCAGCAAAGCGAAACAGCCGTTTGAGAATGCCTATAAAGCAGCTCTGGCGATCAAAGACGCGCTTTACGTGCAGGGTTTTCTGGTGAGCAAAGCGAGATCTAGTGAGCCGATCGAGCATGGTTGGCTGGAACTGGACGATTGCCTGATCGACCCCAACCTGCCTCACCTGCAAGGCAATCCAGAAACCCTGTTCTATTTCACGGCGCAGCGTTTATCGGTCGAAAGCTTGAAAGCTGCCGTAGAAGAGGCAAAAGAAGACTATCCCGAAGATGATCCTCTGCCTATCTACGGCACAACGCCCTACGAATATTACGGCAACGTGATGCTGGGCGGCAAAGAGTATCAGGAAGCGTTTGCGGCGGCTGAGGCAAAGTGTCAGGAGCTGCAAAGCTCAAACGGCAAAAATACGAACGGTCACAATTCCCTGAACTAATTTCCCAACTAATCTGCTAACAGGAAGTTACCTGCTGCCCGGAACCATCTCTTTGCCTCTGGGGTTCGGGCAAAACCTATTTTTCTGGGTGCTTTCAGAGCCCCCAACCTGAGGGAATTTCGGGGACAATGTGGAATTTCTGGAACTTCTCAAATCCCCTCTACAACCAATGATTACTTTGCCTGCATTTCTTTAATTTCTAACAGGCTTACAATCACTCCGGCGATCGGCACGGCTAGTAACACACCCAGGAGTCCCGCGATCTGAGTGCCTACCAGCAGTGCGAAAAAGATTACGACTGGATGTAGATGCACTGTGCTTTGCATAACACGCGGCGAAATTAAATTATCCTGAACTTGTTGCAGCAGAATTGAAACGACCAGCACTTTGAGGGCAGTCAGCCAGCCGCTCTGCACCAGAATAATTAGACAAGCAATACTCACGCCCAGCGTTGCTCCGATCCCAGGAATCAGATCAAACAATCCTACAATCACCGCCAGAACCAGAGCAAAGGGAATCTGGAAGATTTCAAACACTAGAAAACTGGCGCAGGTCAGCAGAATAGAAATAATAATCTGTCCTCGAATAAACCCTAGAAAATTGGTTTGAATTGCCTGAGCAACTCGCCTGCGGTGGGCATGAGGAACCGTCTTGAGTAGCCACCCCCAGAGCCTTGCGCCATCAATCAGCATGAAAAACGCAACGACCAGAATAATAATAAAGGTGACATAGTTGCTGAGCAGCGCAGGAATCGAGTTCACTGCAAAGCTGAGCGCAGACGCCAACAAATTTTGAATCTGCTGTTCCAGGGGTTCCAAATCGAGCGGAATGTCACGAGCTAGCAGCAGGTTCTCAAGACGAGTGAGCGGATTTTGAGAAGATCCCAGTGCAGTAATCACTGTTGTAATCAGCTGCTGAAGCTGGCTTGCAAGCGCAATTCCGGCACTCACCGCAATCACGACGAGCGACAATAAACTAAGCACAATCACCACGCCAAGTGCGGCACTGCGTCCAAGAAACCGTTCCAGATATCGCACCGGATAGTTGAGCAAAAGCGCAAGAATTGCTGCAAACGTAAAGGTAAAAATAACGTATTCAAAATACTGCAATAGCTGAACTAACGCCCAACCCGAAGCAAACAGCAACAGAAAACGGACGAGAGAACTCGTACTGAACCGATCCCAGAGATTCACGACATCGGTGCGCTTGTTTTGAGTTTCATTCATCCTCAGATTCCTGCCCATTTATTCGCTATCGCGTCCACATCATGGCTATTTGCTGGACAAAGAAAATCCGCTCGCCGCAGAACTCTTCCCTCACACCCCATTCAAACTTTGTAACAGATCGCTATCTGATTCTTTCACTAGAAGGCAGGATCTGGATATCGCTCAAGAGGTAAGTTAATTGATTCCTCCGATCGGTAGAGAACTATTGCAAAGCGGATTAGGTCGGGGTTTGAGTGGGAGTCTGAGTGGGGGTTTGCGTTGGGGTTTGAGCCAGATTCGATCGAGCCGCTGCAAGAAACTGCCGTGCCCTACGAAGAAGCGTCAGCACCAGCACAATTACCAGCACTCCGGTTGCGACCGGCAGCGTAATCGCCAGAACCGCCAGTCCGATCGCGAGCACTAGCTCGATCGTGGCAAAGATGGGGTTGGTCAGCCCGACCGAAATCGAGGTGGAAATCAGGCGCAGAATATTGTTCATGCCCTTGGTTAAGCCTGCTGTGCCTCCGCCCGCGATAATGGCTAGCGTCCACTGAAGCAGCGGATTCAGCCCGGAGGTTGCCAGCGCAGTGACCAGGGTTCCGGCAATCACGGCGGCAGGCGTAGCGATCGTATCAAGCAGATGGTCTAACCAGGGAATGTAGTAGCCGATGACCTCTAGCAGGCTTGCGGCTGCCAGCACAATCAGAGCTTGATTGGTTTCAATCCAGTCGAAGTTGGTAGGCAGATCAATATGTCCCAGTACCGCAGCCACACTCAAAACAAAAAACGGCACAAAAACTCGAAATCCTGTTGCCGCGCTCAAACCAATGCCCAGCAGCAGATCAACTAATGTTTCCCAGTTCATCATGGGATTTACTACTCCTTTATATCAGCATCAGATTTATCAGCATCAGACCATTAGGGGATAGGTGAGTATGAGGACACGTGGAATATGAGGATGCGTGAGAAGTTATAAACGAAACAGTACAATCCGATCCTATCCCGCTAAACACATCTCTTGAGCCGTTTTTAGGTTCACTGCTTAACCTGGTGTTCTTCAGAACTACTCATTGTTTGATTCATTGTTCGATCGACGCCCTGGCTGCTTAACCAAGTCAACCAGTCGAGCAACTCTTCCTTAGTTAACATGGCGCGGCTGGGTTTAGTATATCGATGCAAAAGCCGATCGCGAATCTGGTCGTGCTTCCACCGTAGCCGCCTAATCTCTACAGAGACAAATACCAGCAAATCAGATAGATCGTCTGATGAATGCTGAAATGAATCTTTAGCTAGGTTTCTGAATGAATGCTGAAATAAATCGAAAGGTGAATGAACGGCGATCGAATTAGACAGGAGATTTTCAGATTCAGAGGAAGGTTGAACGCAGTCAGGAAGAACCTGAGCCAAATCATGGGCATGTACAGCTTGAGAACCTGTTGAGTGAACAGGACAACTGTTGATTTGCTGAACGTGCTGGCAAGATTTTGCTTCTGCAATCAGGATAGGATCGCCCGAATTAAGATACTGCTGAAGTCTAGATTCATACTGCTCTTCACGGCGAGCAATTTGAGAAGCCTGGAGAATTCGCTCAGACGATCGATCGCTAGAACCCTCTTCAGAAGAGACATTACCACCATTACTGGGGAATAAGCTTGTACAGCTCAGACCGTTCGAACTGGTTTCCAATTGATCGGACGGTCTAGCTGAAAGTGAAGTTGGGGGGTGCGGGGGGTTTTCCACAGCTAAATCGTTTTCCACAGCCAGGCAGCTTTCCACCTGCTCAGGATGCCACAGGTCACGATGGCGATAAAGCGAAGCTCCACCAATGCCGTATTGCAATAACGCCTGAAACCGAGCTGTTGTTTTTGCAGGCAAGCTGTCTCTTTCTAAAAGATCCACGATCGCCCGTCGAATTTTTTCTCTAGCGGATTCTGACTGTTGCTGATTCCAGGAAAGAAGCTGCTCACGTGTAGCCTTTGCCTCAGGAGCCTGAGCAGTACTGCGATGAGTGTAGTGAAAGTAATGGCTATTCTCGGCGCAGCTCGCCCATTCTGCGGCACGGTGTTCGATTTCATGCTGATGTCTGCACCAATCTCGATATCCTGGAAGTGATCGAGCAATGGAAACAATTTGATCGATTAGAGCCTGTCCAGTAAGGGGTTCACCGCCCTGTGTAACATGATGAAAAACATACGTTCTCAGAGCAATGCGTCCTAATAAGCGATTTGTTTGTCCATGTGCGGTCCAACCCTGTTCGATTTCAGTATCGAGATCGTTCAAAAACTTATCTGCTTTTCCTGAAATTCGATAGTGTCTGTGTTTGTTTTGCTTAAGAAGCTGGCGTAAAACTTTTGTCTCAACAGAATTGCACGACTGAACAAACCGCCATTGCTGCACAAAGCGCGATCGATCGCTCCAAACGGTCTCAAAATTCTGATTCAGTAAGTAGGAACCTGCCTGCATTGGCAAGCGGTGGGCATTGAAGAGCGTCGGCTTTTTCGTAGTGCTGAAAGGCTTGGGATTGGGAAAGAGTTCGAGCTGTCCGGGCTTGAGCTTAAATCCTGCGTTCTCTAATAAGGCTGCCACGCAAGCAGCTAAGTCCCAGGAGCTGCGAGCATCTTGAAACGGTAAATACAGGTGAATGCCGCCGCGATAGCTCGACTGACAGGCAAGGTACGCCGTGAAGCCAAGCGGCTCTAGAGCAGCCATCATCCGCCCGATCGCAAACGAATCAGCCTGGGGATGATAGGCACTACCTGTGTCAATATCCAGCAGGCAATAGCGCGTCTGAGAGCTAAACCGCACTCCATACAGCGCAGCTCCCTGAAGAATCAAACGATCGGATAAAGGATAGCGGCTCTCGGTTTGCCAGTGAGGGGATTGAGACGGTTCGGGATGCTCCGCGTAAATGAAATCAAATCGATGCGGAAATAGAGCAAGAAACTCATCTCCCTGCTCTAAGACATAGCGAAACGCTTCCGTGGCAACAGACGCGACGATGCTGCACCTCATTGAAATCGATCGCGCCTATTGTGTCAGGTTTGTCTTAAGCAAACAGGAGGCCGGATCAGTCTGATCAGACTGTTTAAAGCTTGTCTCATCGACCTACAACCCTTGTGGAATCAAGGCTTTAAATATTACAGGTGACGAGATCTGGAGAAAAAGTGACTTGATCCAGAGGCGATCGTGCTAGGATTGGGAGCCGTTTGTCTCACGCCAAAAGCTGGGCGAGCGGAGGGATTGCTGTCTTTTTTCAGCAGAAGTTGATCTGAGACAAAGCAAAGTTCCTCAGCTGGTTCTACTTATCAACAGGTTGAGTAGGAAACCGTGGGAGATGGTCAGGCAACACTAGATATAGAGCTACCTCTTTTGCTGGGTTAAATAGAAAAAGAAGAGAAACTCGGTTTTAGTGATGCGATACGGAGCCGTCTGTCTCACCTTTTTCGGGAAAAATGAGAAACCTAGAGTGCAAGTAAGCTGCAAGTCGGTTGTTCTAAAGTCATTGATTTCCCCCGTTTCCCAGTTCTTGGGGCTCCTTCATCTCTAAATTAGCGCTCAGAGGCAATCGAATTTTGTCTTTTTGAGAGCAAACAGTTGTATTACTTGTCTTACTAAATTCGATGTCGGATGAATGCCTCGCCCTTGAATGGTGGAAGAGTGCTGCAAGAATCAAGCAATTGAAAATCCACCAGCGTTATCCACCAGGATTGAGAAATTTGAGGGGCAGTGCCGTTCTACCAACATTTATCACCACACTTCCAGTCACCCCACTTCCAGCGCAAGAAGTAGCGACATACGGAGCAGTCTGTCTCACAAGTAAGAATTATCCCTCTTCCAGAGGAACCAATCGGGTGATTGCTTTAGTTAGGCTTCAGGTTACATTAAATATATCGAAAGCAAATGTATTGAAAGCAATCGACAGCATCTTCCTCAAAACCACTTCATTGCTTGAGGTTTGATGCTAAAAATTAATTTCCTTTGTTTCACCCCTCACCCCCAGAATAGAAGTTATGGAACTCCAGTATCGAGGCGTTCGCTACAGCCTAAATTCCAATTCAATGACCGTTGAGAATGCATCAGTGAGCGGACAATATCGCGGTGCGAAAGTTAGATTTCATCAGCCGATTCACAAGCTGGCAATTCAGCAGGTTCTACACCTAATGTATCGCGGAACTAAGTTTGACGAAGCGATTGGTACACCGATCGCCTAACTCCTCGCTTGCTCCAATTCTCAGCCCTCATCTCTAAGCGATCTTTAAAGTCAACGCTTCCTAAGGTTAATCGATCGACCTAGCTCAAGGGCTAGGTTTTTTGTTGTCTTGAAGATTGCTTTAGTTGACTGCAGCCCACATCCAGGTCAGAACAAACATAAGTCCAATTCCTACTAGGAAATCCGGTTTTTCCTGCCATAGCTGATGGAATCGGTCGCGGACAAACCGGAAGAAAAAGCGTCGTTCTTGTCCCAGTTCTGTCATGTATTGCGCGACTTTTACATCCACTTCTTCGATCGAGACCTCACCTCGTTTATAGGCAGCGTCCAGGGTATCCAGCTTTTGCCAGTACTCTTTTGTGGACTCCATTAAGTTAGGAACCATGCTTTTAAACCCAACAATTACTTCAGTGGTCGAACTTGGATTAACCCTAACGCGATGCTGAGGGAAAATTAGTCTGCATAGAGTTAGAAGCGGTTTTTATCAATGGTTAGAACTCCCGCTGTTATGAAAAGTTTGCGACCGCCCCCCTGATAGATAGGGTTATCCTTGAGAGTGTGTTCAATCACTTTCCCTATTACCGTTTGTCTACGCCTTATGTCCGATACGCCAAATTCGACCCGCAAAACTAGCGTTACTGAACATACCTTGTCTCTGCTTGATCGCCAGATTTCCTACACTGCATCTGCGGGCTGGCAAACGCTGTTTGATAAGGACAAGCCGATCGCCGATATGTTTCACGTCGCGTATCTGGCGAAAGCAGAAGCTGCTTCCTCGCGACCACTCACTTTTGTATTTAATGGGGGACCCGGAGCGGCATCTGCTTATTTGCACATGGGCGCACTCGGTCCGAAGCGGATCTATTTTGGCGAAAATGGCGCACTGCCTAAACCGCCCGTTCGATTGATCGATAACCAGGAAAGCTGGCTTCCTTTTACTGATCTGGTGTTTATTGATCCGATCGGCACTGGGTTCAGCCGCAGCTCTCAGGCAAATTCATCTGACAAAGCAGACGCAGACGCAGACGCGAAGCCAGACGAGAAATCAGCTACCAAAGACAGTGAATCCTCGAAGGAACCGAAGGAAACCGAATTTTGGGAGGTCGATCGTGATCTGAAAGCACTGGGAGAGTTTATTCAACGATTTCTATCGCGACAAAACCGCTGGCTCTCGCCGATTTTCATTGCTGGGGAAAGCTATGGCGGATTTCGGGTAGCAAAACTGGCGCGGATGCTTCAGCAGGAATTTGGGGTGGGGCTATCGGGAGCAATTCTAATTTCGCCTGCGCTAGAGTTTAGTTTGCTCTACGGCAGCGATTACAACCTCACCTCCTGGACAACGGTATTGCCTTCGTTTGCAGCATCGGCAGCACACCACGATCGCGCTGAGTGGGCAGGGCAACCGGGCAATATGCAGGCACACCTGACCGCAGCCGAAGAATTTGCCCGCAAGACGCTGATTCCCCTTTTGGTGATGGGCGATGCAATGGCGTTAGAAGAGCGACAGGCAGCCTATGAGCAGATGGCAAAGCTGATTGGCTTACCCCAGTCTATTGTGGAACGGCAGGCAGGACGCATTGGGATCGATGTGTTTTCGCGAGAACTGCTGCGCGATCGACAGCGGATTGTGGGCTTATACGATGCTTCGATTACGGCGATCGATCCCTTTCCCGATCGCCCAAACTTTGAAGGCACTGACCCCACGCTGGATGGACTCGATCGCCTCTTTACGGGTGCAATCAACAGCCATCTGCGCGATACGCTCGGCGTTGAAACGGATTTGATTTATAACCTGCTGAACTACGAAACCTTCAAAGCCTGGAAGTTTGACATGAACGGGCAACTCAAGCAGGGCTTTATTGGTGCAGTCGATGATTTGCGAGTTGGAATGACGCTCAACCCTTATATGCAGGTGTATATTACTCACGGACTCTTTGATTTGGTTACGCCTTATTTTGCTTCCAATCATCTCGCAGATTTGATGAAGCTCAACCCCGAAATTCGCCCTAATTTGAGGCTGAAACATTATGAGGGCGGACATATGTTTTATACCTGGGAACGATCGCGCCAGGAATGGTTTGGTGAGATGCAAACGTTTTACCAGAAGGCGATCGAATAATTCAGATAATTATCACAAAGTTATCCCAAATTGCAATCCGTTACCTCTTCTTTAATCGCTGGAAGAAGAGGTTTTCCCACAGTCGTTTTTTCGCGAATGTTTTTTGCGGTTCTCTGGGTTAGCGAACTGGTAAACAAACGGTAAACTGCGTTCTTCCGGGCTGCGATTCGAGGGTAACTGATCCCTGATGCCGATTTTCGACAATTCGGCGCACCATTTCCAATCCCAACCCCGATCCTTTTCCCACCGCTTTGGTTGTAAAGAACGGCTCAAAGATTCTCGATCGAATCTCCGGCGGAATTCCTGAACCAGAATCAGCAATTTGTACCAGAATGCGATCGCCCTGATTTTTCGTGGTTAACTCTAGAATTCCTTTTTCATTCATAGCATCGATCGCGTTATCAATCAGGTTTGTCCAGACCTGATTCAATTCACTGCCATACGCGGAGATTTGAGGCAGATCAGGAGCATAGCTGCGTTTGACTTCAATTCCATGTTTAACTTTGTAGCTAAATAGCTTCAGTGTATCTTCTAAGCCATCATGCACATTCACGATTTGCTGTGCCCCCTGATCAAGATGCGAATAAGACTTCATCGATCGCACCAGTTCAGCAATCCGTTCTGCGCCGTGGAGCCCGCTCGTAATCATGGACATCACCTCAAATGATAATGCTAGCCAGCGAATTCCCATCTCTCTCATTTCGGTGGAATCATCACGCCAGCGTTCCATTAAGTGTTCCAGCGTTTTGATTTTAATATCACCTTGTGCTAACGGTTCAGCCAGTTTCCAGGCATCCTTAACGCCGTAATCCTCCAGCCAGTCGAGCAGTTCTTCTTCTCGATCGCTCAGCGCCATCGGGTCAGTGTGCTTGTGCAAAATCGCCTCGTAGCCCTTGTCGCGGGTTTCCAGCCATTCCTGTGTGTGTTCTGGCTCAACTTGAGTTTGTCCGTAAACCAGATTCATTCGCTGTAGCTCGATCAGGGCAGGCGTGACATCTTTTAAGGCTCTGACGACAGCAGCGGCGGGATTGTTGAGTTCGTGCGCGAGTCCGGCTGCCAGTGTGCCCAGGGCTGCCATCTTTTCTCGATTACGGATAAACGACTCCAGCCCCCGCGATCGACGGGCAACGGTTTGAAAAATCTGCTGCTCAAACACGCGGCATTCGTGCAGCAATGCTAAAAAGTCATCATTGCAGAGCCGATATAAACGGCAGTCCGTTAGTCCTCGCACAGTAACCGGGGAAGCCTCTCCAGTTAATACTGGGATTTCACCAAAAAACGCAGGGGCTTCGTGATGTCCGATCGGCATTTCAACCCCGTCACTTTTGCGCGTCATTCCAATCTGTCCTTGCATTAGGACCAAAAAGCCGATCGGCGCATCTCCCTCACGGGTGAGAATTTGGTTTGTCGATAGCTCGACTAATTCCGAGCGGTGACAGATCCAGTTCAGGCGCTCGATTGGCAATGGGTGAAATAATTCCAGCTTGGCTAACTCTTCAGCACATAACATGATGATTTTGCCTCAATCGAGAACTTGGCTAAAACTTGTTGGCTAGAACCTGTTAGCTGAAACTTGTTGACTAAAACTTGTTGACTAAAACTTGGACGATGGCAATTCTGGAAAAAATGTCGCTGTTCTCTCGGTTTCAAAGCCCCTTAGAATTAGGAAATTTAGAGGGCAGTGCAGGACATTTGCAGCTTCTCAAATCACCTCTAGCGGAAACTGTAAGGTAGACAACAAACCAAAGCACTAAACGATCGGTTTAACCAATTTTGAGTAATTGTTTTAGAATGTTTTTGAGTAATTGTTTTAAAGTGTGAATCTGCTGCTTTCCGGAAACCCTGCAAAGAATTGACTTTGTCACAATCAGACTTTGTCGCAATACAATCAATACACAACTAATATCGAAGGTAGCCCGAAGCGAATATTGCTGATAATTCTGGAGCAAACGATATGGCGAAACCAATCATTCTCACAGTAGATGATGATCCAGATGTTCTGCAAGCGATCGCACGAGATTTGCGAAAACAGTACGGCGATCGATTTCGGATTGTGCGGGCAGATTCCGGGGCGGTGGCGATCGACGCGCTGCATCAGATTAAGCTGCGAAATGAAGCGGTTGCCCTGTTTCTGGTCGATCAGCGAATGCCGCAGATGAACGGGGTCGAGTTGCTGGAGCAGGCAATTCCGCTCTTTCCAGAAGCAAAGCGGGCACTGCTGACCGCCTACGCTGATACCGATGCTGCGATTCGCGCCATTAATAGTGCCAGGCTTGACTACTACCTGCTGAAGCCCTGGGACCCGCCCGAGGAGCGGCTGTATCCGGTGCTGGATGATTTACTCGATGACTGGATGGCAGGTTTCCGTCCGCCATTTGAAGGCATTCGCGTGGTGGGCAATCGCTGGTCGCCGCAATCCCATGAAGTGAAGGATTTTCTGGCACGAAACCAGATTCCCTATCAGTGGTTGGATGTGGAACTTGCACAGGAAGCCTGTCAGCTCCTGGCTTATGGCGAACCCGATGGACTTCAGCGTTTGCCGCTCGTGCTGTTTACTGATGGTTCGCGCCTGGTTCAGCCCTCTACCTTAGAAATTGCGGCGCGGATTGGGCTGCGAACCCAGGCAGAACGTCCCTTTTATGATCTGGCGATCGTGGGGGGAGGTCCGGCGGGACTGGCGGCGGCGGTGTATGGGGCATCGGAAGGGCTAACCACGGTGATGATCGAGCGCGAAGCTCCGGGCGGGCAGGCAGGGTCGAGTTCGCGAATCGAAAACTATCTCGGTTTCCCGGTAGGACTCAGCGGCGCGGATCTGGCACGGCGAGCCGTAACCCAGGCAAAGCGGTTTGGTGTAGAGATTTTAACGCCACAAACGGTGACTGGCATTCGGCTTCAGGATTCCTACCGCATTCTTACCCTGGCAGACGGCAGCGAAGTAAGCTGTCACGCGCTCTTGATCGCCAGCGGCGTTTCTTACCGAAAGCTCAACATTCCAGGCGAAGAGCGATTGTCGGGTGCGGGCTTGTATTACGGGGCAGCAATGACCGAGGCTCTCTCCTGTCAGGGGGAAGATGTGTTTGTCGTGGGCGGTGCAAACTCGGCAGGACAGGCGGCAATGCACTTCTCGAAATATGCGCGATCGGTCACGATGCTGGTGCGCGGTAATTCCCTCACCAAGAGTATGTCTCAATATTTGATTGATCAAATCGAATCAACCCCCAACATCACTGTTCGTACCTACACCCAGGTTGCAGAAGTTAAAGGCGAGAAGAATTTAGAGGGAATCGTGCTGCAAGACACTCGCACCGGAGCGCAAGAAACTGTTCCAGCACCATCGCTGTTTATCTTTATTGGCGCACGTCCGGCAACCGATTGGCTGGCAGGGGTGGTAGAACGCGATGAAAACGGCTTTATTCTAGCGGGTCCAGATTTGCTGCAAAACCAGAGCCGTCCAAAGGGCTGGACGCTCGATCGCGATCCGTTTCTGCTGGAAACGAATGTGCCCGGTATTTTTGTAGCGGGAGATGTGCGGCATGGCTCGGTAAAGCGGGTTGCATCGGGCGTTGGCGAGGGCAGCGTTTGTGTGCAGTTTATCCATCGCTATCTCAGCAAAGTGTAATTTTTCCAGAGAATCGATTCAGCCTAGAGAATCAATTCAGCAGTGTAAAAAAAAGGGGGGCAGTGCCCACCCTAAAATGAACTGAAATTAGAATTCAAGCCGTAACTCGACTCAGATTTACCGCTGTTCTAGCGATGTGATAAGCGGCTGTCGTACAGGCTGATAGTAGCGCTCTTCCAGCCAGACACGCAGATCGTCTTCAGAAATCCATTCGCTTTCTTGCCCCGTTATCGGATCGTGAGCGTGCCAAATCGGATTGCCCATCTGGTCGTAGGTTTTCCAGATATGGGGTTCTGTTGTCGATTCCAGCATGCGGGAGATCGGTCGCCAAATTTGCCTCAGCCAGTCGCTCAGTCGATGGGTATGACCGGAGTTGTCTTGCGATACCTGCTGAAGTTCAGCGATCGTTAAAGGAATTTGTTCGAGTTGTTTATACTCCAACCACTGTTTTTGCGTTCTCATTTTTGTGTACCTCCTCACAACATTGCTCTGGCGCTGTTTGCTCATGCAGCGAAGTCCGACAGTTTGACTGCCGAGGAGCAGTTGTTATGAATCCCATAAAGTATGCAGTTGAGCGAAAGGAGCATTGCTCCCTGTTTAAGTTTCCAGCTTGTTTTAACCGATCTCAAGCCTGGAGTCAGCGAGATGTCGTGAGAGAATGCCGTATTCGGTTGAAATTGCAGAATCAAATCGACTGCACTTATCCGGCAGAATTCCATCTCAGAAACTCTAGCAGGGCAGACGTTCTGCGATCGGCACTCTACATCTCAAATGGAAATCACCCTATTGAAAAGCTGCTTTGGGGCAGCAAAGACAAATATCTTTCCTGAAGGACAGGAAAGTAGAACGACCTCTGCTTGACTTACCTATTAGTATAGAAAGCCTGCGATGGCTCGACCTCCCACACCCGGATGAGCTGACTGGGCGATTCTATCAGGTGTTCTGTCTATCCGGTGTTCTATCAAGTGTGCTGGGTTTGCCTGCTTTTACAGCGCGATTTGATCAAGACGAATCACAGCAGCTCGGCTGCGTCACGCTCTTGCTGAAGGGCAACTTCGACCTGGAGGTATTGGGCTTCGAGCTGTGCCATAGTCACCGCAATTTCCTCGGCTCTATCTTCAATCCGGTTCAATTGCCCAATCTGTTCTAATTGTCGGCAAAGTGCGACTAGCTCCACTGCTCCTAAATACTGGCTGCTCGACTTGAGGGAATGAGCCGCCCGCGTAAATTCTTCTGTGTTTTCCTGCACCAGGGCGGTTCGCATCACTGCGAGCAGGGCTGGAGACTCTTGCAAGTAGCAGTCGATGATTTGAACGAACAGCATGGGTTCATCATCACCCACGATTTCGCGAATTGCGGCGAGTGCAGTAATATCGAGGATCGAATGAGAGGGGGAGCTTTGCATAAGTCGCCTAAGGATTGGGGACGAGTCAGGAACGCTTTCCGTGCAGGTTTCTACTCAGAGGGCAGCTCGATCGCTGTTGCTATTGTGAACTTTCTTAGAGTCCCCGGCAAGGGACTTTCTCAACAAGCAGAACTAAACCATAAAAAAGGCATCTCCCTTGTGATGCCTCTGTGAACTATGGATACAGCTTTGGATGAAGCCTTTTGTGTCTGTTGGTTGTGCTGCGACCCTTCGTAGGGAAAACGGTCAATGGTCACTCGTTGAAGGGCTGACTAGCGTTATTTCTCAGCTTTGTCCTTGGATCCGCTCACCAGTTGACGCGCTTTACTGACCGCAGTTTCGACCAGGCTCGTTTCTGGCACTTCTCGGTCGTCCAAACTTTCAATCCGCTTATAGGGCTGCGGCAGCTTGTCAGGATTCTCGCCCTCCTGCATCCGCTTCTGAAAAATCTCTTCCTGTAAACCTGCTTCCTGGCTGAATTGGCTGTAGGCACGATCGATCGACTCATCCGCTGGCTGTCCGGCACCAACCTCAGGAGCCGCAGTCGCCGCAGGGGAAAGGAAAGCGAAACTACTCAGCCAGATCAAAACCGTTGCGAGAAGAACGATCGCAGCCTGCCGCTTTTGTTTTAGTTGCAATAAAACTTGTCTCATCGGTAATTTTCTAGATTTAATGATGAAGCGTATTCTATGCAGCGAACCGCATTCCTGCTTCTTTCAGAGGAGAGACTTTCAAGGATGTTTGACAAGGATATTTGAAGGATGTTCGGTCAGTATCTGATGTCCTACATTGCCCCCTCAATGCTCCAGGAAAATGACTCAGGAATGGGATTTCAAACGCCCGCTGAGTTGCTTAACTCGATCGCAGACGCCGGAGGAAAATCCTTCCTTTAATAGAAGAAGATCGGGCACGATCTCCTTAAGGTACGACTAGTCCTCTTACAGTTAAATAAAGCTTATGAATTTGCAATTTAGCGTTCCCAGTCTAGATAGCTCTGATGCTGCTCGTGACCTGAAAGAAACGATCCTGACTTCAGAACCCGATGCCAAAGTCGATGTGAATCTGGAGCAGAAAATAGTGACGATCGAAACCGGAGCCTCGGAGGAGACGATTAAGCAGGTTATTACTGCGGCGGGGCATCAGATTGGGTAGAAGGGTGAGCGGATGGATGAGTGGATAAGTGACTGGGTGGATGAGTCGGGCTTGAGTCACTTGCTGGTTAGTGGCGATCGAGCCTAAACTTTCTCATTCTCAATCCTACTGACTCACTTACCCCGTTACCCCTCTCCCATCCACTCTTCAACCTCCCACAATTTCTCCGGCTTCCTGCAAAATCTGCCCTAAATGCTCCTGGCTTTTAAAGCTTTCGGCATAGAGCTTGTAGACGTTTTCGGTTCCAGAGGGGCGGGCAGCAAACCAGCCATTGTCGGTAACGACTTTGAGACCGCCGATCGCAGCTCCGTTGCCGGGAGCGTTGGTGAGTTTAGCGACGATCGGTTCGCCTGCCAGCGTGTCTGCTTTGACGTCGTTGGGAGAGAGTTTGCTGAGGCGGGCTTTTTGCTCTGGGGTGGCGGGGGAGTCGATGCGGGTATAGTAGGCGTTGCCCAAGCGCGAGGTGAGGTCTTGATAGTGCTGTCCGGGATCTCTTCCGGTTTTGGCGGTAATTTCGGCAGCGAGCAGATCCATAATGATGCCGTCTTTGTCGGTCGTCCACACTGTGCCGTCTTTCCGCAAGAAGGAGGCTCCGGCACTTTCTTCACCACCGAAACCAAAGGAGCCATCAAGCAAGCCAGACACAAACCACTTAAAGCCAACGGGCACTTCGCAGACCTGCCGTCCAATTTCTTTTGCCACCCGATCGATCATGCTGCTGCTGACCAGAGTTTTGCCGATCGCGCTATTTGCAGACCAGTTGCTGCGCTGGGTGAATAAATACCAGATGGCAACAGAGAGGAAATGGTTCGGGTTCATTAAGCCCACACTGCGGGTGACAATGCCGTGGCGATCGGAGTCGGTGTCATTGCCAAAGGCGATGTCGTAGTCATCTTTGAGCTTCACCAGGCTTGCCATTGCATAGGGCGAGGAACAGTCCATGCGGATCTTGCCGTCCCAGTCGAGCGTCATGAAGCGAAAGGTGGGATCGACGTTGGGATTAACGACCGTAATATCTAAGCCATAGCGATCGGCGATCGGCTCCCAGTAGGCAACGTTTGATCCGCCCAAGGGGTCTGCCCCAATGCGAATGCCAGACGATCGAATCGCTTCCAGATCCACAATATTTTCCAGGTCAGCCACATAAGGCGTAATGTAGTCGAAAGCGTGGGTCGTACTGGCTTGCAGAGCAGCTTCGTATGCCATGCGCTGCACATCGCGATTCTGGGTTGCCAGCAGTTCATTTGCCCGATTTTGAATCCATTTTGTGGCTTCTGGCTCGGCCGGGCCTCCGGTAGGCGGGTTGTACTTAAAGCCTCCGTCGGTGGGCGGGTTGTGGGAAGGGGTAATGATGATGCCGTCTGAGAGTCCAGTGTTTTTGCCCTGACTATTTTTGCCTTTGTTATAGTTCAGGATGGCGTGAGAGACGACGGGCGTGGGCGTAAACTGAGCATTGCCTTCGCCTGCTGCAATCAGCACTTCAACCCCATGAGCTGCCAGCACTTCGAGCGCAGTTTTCTGAGCCGGAGCCGAGAGCGCGTGGGTATCCATGCCCATATAGAGCGGACCATCGATGCCCTGCTGCTTCCGATACTCCACAACTGCCTGCGACACTGCCAGAATATGGGCTTCGTTGAATGTGCCGTTTGCGGCTGTACCCCGATGTCCTGATGTTCCGAAGCTGACCTGCTGAAGCGGATTGCCTGCGTCCGGCTGGACGGTGTAATACTGGCTTAGCAATTGCTCAACATCCATCACCTTATCGGGAGGAACTGGCTGTCCGGCAAGGGGGCTGTTTTTAGCGTCCACAGTTTGCATGGCTTTTTTTCCCGTCAACGTTTCTCAAGACCAGAATAGCCTGAAACAACCGTCGCGCAAGTCATCCTGTCCAACTTGGGATATAAGCAGATGGGGAGATGTTGGGCGAGAAAAAATTTGCTTTGCTGATAGATAAGCAGATGAATGAGGCTAACTGTAATGAGAGAAGCACCTGTTGCCCCCGATCGCCAGACGAACCGGATTCGGCGCAAGGATTTAATATCAAGTTTGACGATTGGTGTGTTGGTCGGTTCGGTTCTATGGCTACCGATTGGCTGGTTTGCTCACCAATTTTATAATCGCCAACGAGTTGCTCAGGTGATTCTCTGTCGGCAACAGCGATTTGGCACGACCGAAGCCGAGCTAAGCCAAATTTGCGGAACACCCTATTAAGGCACAGAATTAAGACACAGAGTTAAGGCACCCATCAAAAGGCTTTGCTGCCAGATGATTGAGATGAGAGATACAGGGGCAACTGCCCTTTATTGCTTGGTTTTAATCCTATTTGGTTTTAATCCGTGCTGTCACCTTGAAGCAGTAGCCGCTAAACAATAGCTGCTAAACAATAGCCGTTGAACAATAGCCACTGACCAGTAGCCGTTGAACAGTAGCCGCAAATCTTGCCAGCTGCCCTTCGATGAGGAGACAGCAACAGATAACAGCTATATTTGTTGCTAATGATTTGTAATTCTCAGGTGATCTAGTGGATGATAGCTTCTACTTTCCGTTTGGAGTAATGCTATCAGGAGTAGCCTATGATCACTGGCTCGATGCTCTCATCAGGAGAGCTTTCCGTCGCTTTATTATTTAATTTATTGAGTTCTGCTAATTTTAGTCTTGCAAATCAAAATTATTTCAATCTCGGTGCACCTGTTGCAGTGAGTTTGGGTGCAGTTCTAGGTGCGCTAAGCCGCTATTATCTAACGATTTTATTCAGTCAACGTCTGGGAACGCACTTTCCATTTGGTACATTCTTTATTAACCTTTCTGGTTCGCTGCTAGTGGGGTTTTTGGCAACCCTGGCGATCGATCAAGTCACTTTGTCCCCAGAATTACAGCTTTTAATGATAACTGGATTTCTGGGTTCCTACACCACGTTTTCGACCTACGCACTTGATACTTCTGTGCTGTTACAGAACAAAGAACGTAAGAAAGCTCTGTTCTACTGGCTGGGCAGCTCAATCGTGGGAGGAGTGTGTCTGGAAATTGGCATGATGATCGCCCATTCGCTGCATCGGGGAGGTCACTAGAATGGGCTGGTTGCGGAGACGAGAACAAACGGGGCGATCGATTTTGCGGTCTCCTGAAGGTCGCTTGCGTATTCCAATTGCAGTTGGATTGGGAGCGATTGTTGGGGCGTTGAGTCGCTACTATCTTTCGCTTGGCATCAATCAAGGGTTGGGGATAAATTTTCCGATCGCAACGCTTTTTATTAATCTTTCCGGTGCGTTTGTTATGGGCTTCTTCACCAGCATAGCAGTCGCACGAAATATCATTTCGCCGGATGTACGCCTTATTGTTGCCGTTGGTTTTTTGGGGTCATATACCACTTTCTCAACTTATATTCTGGATATAGAAAAGCTAGTGGTGGTAGGAAACTGGCAGTTTGCTTTTCTTTACTGGGTGAGCAGTACTTTGCTAGGTTTGTTGAGCTTGGAATTAGGATGTTTTCTAGCAAGAAGAGTTCTATCGGTTTTCTGAACCTAAAACTACTTAAGCATTGCTTATAAAAAAAAGAAAATTAGCACAGAGCAGAATCGCTAATTCTGAAATTATTCAGTTTTATGCTCTTCAGTTATAAATTAGATTTCATCGATATGTGGAACTGTTCTTCCTATTCAACTTCTCCTTCTTATTTCCGATTCGGTCTAGTTAACAGATAGGGGTGATGATGTCGATCGATAAATTAATATCTCATCAGTAATCATCTCATTAGTAATCAAAAAACCCTCCTACCAAGAAAGTAAGAGGGTTTCATCAATCAAGTGATGCTCATCAACGATCGCGATAAACGCTAGTTTGAATCAGTATTGGTATGAGTATCAATTGTCTCGCTTGCATCGGGTGCAGCTGCTCCTGGCTCCGCGGCAGACTTCAAGTTTGCATCAACGACAACTGCCTGAACACCTTTAATTTCTCTGGTCAGTGGCTCAATTTTGTCGAACTGTTCTTGATCGACCACGGTTCCCGCCACGGTGACGACTCCATCTTTCGCCTCGACAGTCACTTCAGCCGCAGGCAGATTTGCCTCCAGTTTTGAGCGCACTTGGCTGGCAAGGTCAGTATCCGCTTTCACCGCGTCACCGCCATCTACATTGTTGCGTTGTTCTCGCGCTTGAATGTCAGCATTAAGCTGTCGGCGGCGTAGTTCAGAAGTTGCATCACCCTGGTTATCTTCCGCAGTCTGCTTGGTTAGATCGCCTTCAGGCTGAGCAGCATCGGGGGCACTCGAAGTGGTTCTGGCTGTGCTACAGGCAACTGCACCCAGCATGAGAAAGCTCGCCAGGAGCGTTGAAGTGAGTTTTTTCATGATATTGCAAGTTGAAGTTTGAAAGGGTTGACAAAGAATAGAAAATTCAAGCCTGAAGCAAACCAAAGCAAGGGATTCACTTTCGCTCCAGGTTTGAACTCAGACATTAGAAGCGATCGCCCTTGATGATCGGATTGCCGTTTACATCCACATCGAGTTCTTCGCGGCGGAGCGTTTCTTCAGCCTTCACCATTTCGTGATCGACTGCTTTGTGCAGATGAACTTCTTCCCGCACAATCGTTTCTTTGCGAATGTCGGGCGTTTCTTCGTACACTTCTACCCGTAAAACTTCGCCCTCCTGGAAGTTTGCCGTACCCGGAGCGACAGCCTTACCAATCTCGTCAGAAGCAATGCGCTCAACGACGACACGTTCTTTTTCGATCGGTACAGTAACTCTCGTCGTCTCGGTTTCAACCTGCTTGCTGATCGTGACTTCACCTGCTTTGCGGCGCGTTTTATCAACCCGCAGCCGTTCTTCGTATAGCCGGATTGCTTCTGTGTCTGCTACATCCCGGTGCGGAGCACGATCGATAGTTTCCGATGTTGCAGGCCGGACAGCGGCAACAGACGCTGCATTTGTTTCAACAGGCTGCGCCACTGCGCCGGGGATATCATAAATTCCCCAGCCCTCAATCCCACGATGCGAAAGAATGGCTTCGGCGCGAGTGAGGTCGGTATCGTTGCCTTCTACCATGACTAAATATTCGCCGCGAGTTACGCGATCGTGGTAGCCTCTAGCATGTTCTTCGGGAATGCCCAGCCCAACCAGTGCGCCCAATAATCCACCTGCTAGAGAGCCGATCGCAGTTCCCGACAGTGCTGTTGCCAATACCGTTGCGCCCGCACCTGCCAGCATTACAGGTCCAATGCCGGGAATTGCCAGAACGCCTAGCCCGACGAGCAGTCCCGTGAGTCCACCCAATGCACCACCACTGACTGCGCCTGCTTTCGCTCCGTCGTCTGCTTTGTTACCCACCCGATCGCTCGTCTCAACGCCTGCAATGCGATCGTGATGCTGTGTATCCTTGGCAACGACAGATACTTTGTCCATCGGAAAGCCGCTGTCTCTCAATTCAGTCAGTGCGCGTTCTGCGGCAGCGTGATTAGGAAAAGTGCCGACTGCCCGCCGAATTCGGTTTGATTGCATTAACTACCCCTTAATTTAAGTAAAACTGCATTCTCCACTTAATATTGCGTGTTCAAATTAATGATTGTGCTGACCTAAAGGCAGAACCGTTTATTGTCGATCGATAGATCTGTTTTTAAGCGCGTTGCTCCCCTGAAAAGCAATGCTACTGTTTGATCAAGGGGTTTGAACGCACTCGATCGCGGCAGGATTTCAGGATTTAATTAAGGTTTAATTTGTGTTGTGCGATTAGCTGTGATTAGCTGTACTGAGCTATTCCTATGGCTTACCAGTAATACACTCACCAGCAATACAATGATCTGCACACTCTCTGCACAATTAATGGTCTGCACAATAAACCGCCAGATGTTAACCTAGCGGCTGAGTATGGGAAACACATTTAAGTTTGAGGGCAGTTTAAAACGATGTTTGAAAAGTGTTTACTGTCCTAAATTGCTCCCTGAGTGACTCAACTTTAGGGAACTCTAAAAGCCAGGATAATCGGCTCAGTTCTTCCCCGAATGAGGGACTAGAGGGCAATTTAGGTTGCAATCACGACTTCTCAACCATCCTCTAGGAATTTGCCTCGCCTAAAACCTGCTGCTTAATTCGATCGATCTGCTGTGAAAGTTCACGTCGCTTACTCCCGGTCAGCAAATAGCGATTGATGAACCAGACGCAATAAGCTAAACCGATTAGCTCAAGGAACGACTGACCAAACAAAATTGCGTTGATTGCGCCAAGGACTGCTCCCACCAATTTAAGAGCAATCAAAGCGATAAATAGCCAGCCTAAAGCAATAAACACCGATCGATATCGCTGAAAAAGCTGGATGGTGTAAGCCGGTAGATTAGCCATAATGTCAGCCGCCGTTTTAGCAAACTGTCGCCCTGCTTCAGCCGCCGATGACATTTGAGGTTCGATCGCTAAAGTTTCAGAATCGTTATCGGCCTGAATCGTAACTATTTCTGCTTTTGGCTCGCTCAATTCGTTTGTTGCAAATTGCATTTCCATTTTCGACTCCTTAAACTGCAAGCGGGTTTAGTGTAGAAAATTACTGGAGGATACGTGGACGCTGCCAGTTTGCTAATATCATCGGCAATTCATGTGGCTGACATGGTGCGTTGACAGCCCAGGCTAATGCTCTAGGTCACGTTCTTTTAAGCCGTGATGCTCCTTACTCCTTCGACTCTATTTCATCTGGCATTCGCTTCTAACCCCAGCTTAACTTAAGTAAGTTTTGCTTTCTACTTTAGATAGTGCAGGACAGATTCTGTTGAGGCATGGATCTCTAGACAGAGCTTTAGGGGAAAAACTCAAAGAACAACTCAGGAATATTTCAGCAAGGAAAAAGAAACAGGTAGACCGCTTCAGCGTTCAGGAAGCCTACTATTTCTGTATAAAGGCTTTGTGTCAAAGGGGTACTGCACGTTCTTACAAGAAAGTGGGTGAGAGCGTTTGCGAACTTTTCCTGCTTGTAAACTGCCCCTACAAAACGTTTCTCTATCGCCCAGTTTCTGGGAATAGACATCAGTAACTTGACTGCTTTTACTTTAAGTCGGCGTGCAGATATAAAAGCCACTTGGCAATAAGCAACTTTCTACGGTCATCTCGCTGATAAAAGCTACTTAAGTAAGATCGTGATGTCACTTAAGAACACTTCGATCGCGAAGACGATTGTTTCTGTAGAAGCGGCTGTGACAAAAGTCCCTTGCTCGCACAGCTTTAGGAGTTTGACTTCTCGGCTAAAATTCTGTTTCTCAGAAACTGTCTTTTAACCACTTCATAGGCCTGCTTATAAATCTGAAAATCTGTTGGCTTCTCTACTTCAGGTATGCTTCTGATCACATAG
>JACJNZ010000072.1 GCA_014695325.1 Cyanobacteria bacterium FACHB-502
CGATTCAAGCCAGTTAAAGCGCGCAGCAAGCGGTCTTGTGTCAGCACCCGTTCAATATCCAGCATTTGCTTATCCCATTTCTGCCTTCTATTCTTGCTTATTTCCCGACAAGTCTATTGTGCGAAGCGACTGATCTAAATCAAATTTCGTCTTAGCCGTGAGGAAAGGGTATCAATTAAGGCAACCGCTACAATCAGAAAGATCAGGATGGCACAAACCTGCTGGTACTGGAACGAGCGAAAACTTTGATAAAGCGAAACGCCAATTCCCCCGGCTCCGACAATTCCCAGAACCGAGGCGGAGCGAACATCTGCTTCAAAGCGGTAGAGCGTGTAGGAAGTCCACAAGGGAAGAACCTGCGGAATCACCCCAAAGAGAATTTCTTGCAGTTTGCTCGAACCTGTCGCTCGAATGCCTTCTACCGGACCTGGATCGATCGACTCAACCGCTTCTGAGAAGAGTTTGCCTAGCGTTCCGGTTGTATGTACAAACAGGGCCAGCATGCCCGCAAATGGGCCTAAGCCTACGGCAACGACAAAAATGAGAGCAAAGACCACTTCGTTGATCGCCCGCATCGCATCAAGCAATCGCCTGATCGGAAACACAATCCAGGCAGGGCAGATATTGTCTGAAGCGAAAATGGAAAGGGGAACAGAAACGATCGCCGCCATCACTGTTCCCCAGACCGCCATTGAAATCGTTTCGAGCGTATCGCTCAGGTAAGAACGCCATTCCGTAAAATCGGGTGGAAAATAGCGGCTGATGTATTCCACCATATTGCCGCCACCCTGGGCGAGTTCAATAAAACTCAGGTCACTCTGAATGCCAGCAAAGACAAGAATAGCAATGCCAACGACAAGGTAGAAGATTCGATTAGGGGTAATGAGTTTATTCTCCCGCGCCAGCATCTCTCGTACTGCTTGAGAAGCTGAACCACGAGGTTCTAGCGTAATTCGATCGCTCATATCACGAATATTAAAGGAACAGTACGGCGAATCAAATGGACAATTCACTCTTGTTCAATGTGAATCATTCATAGGATGTCTGAGGAGTCTGCTGATACAGCTCCAAAGCTTGAGATTTTCCTAAATCCCCTGATAAGGAAAGACTTTGAGATGCTAAATCCTTCTGCAAAAGAATGGCTTGCATCGGTCAGTTTTTCCTTAAAAGGGGAAGAGGAAATCTTCAGCTACTTCAATGCATCGAGCTTTTGATTCAATTCATCCAGCTTTTGCTGCCTTGCCTGAGGGGTTAGGTTCTTATCGTTCTGAACCTCTAATATATCTTTACCGATGTTCAATTCACGGATGGTATTCCACGTTTTGTCTTCTGCTGGGACAAATGCCTGCCAGCCTAGCGGCTCCAGAACTGCAGTGTCTTTGTAGCTGTAGAAGAAATCCTTAATCTGTCCCTTCAAGCAATCGGGTAAGTCTTTCCGATAGGTGATCGGGTCACTCGGAATCACAGGAGAAGTCCAAATCACCTGAATTTGCTCAAAGGCTTTGGGATCAGACGCTTTCAGAGCAGTCAAAGATTCGCTGTTGTTCGTTGCCACGTCAACCTGTTGATTAGCAACTGCTTGAGCCGTCGCTTCATGGCTTCCTGCAAAAATAAGTTGCTTAAACGCCTCTTTCGCGTTCACTCCCTTTTGTGCGAATACATAATAGCTGGGAACGAGATAGCCAGAGGTTGATTCAGGATCATTAAACGCAAAGGTTAAATCTTTCGCGTTCTCTACAATATACTCATTGCCATTTCCTTTTTGAAGATCAATTTCGGAAACGATCGGATTTTCCTTGTTTGTGATGAGGTGCGAGTAATAGCCTTGCGTGCCATCTGAATTTACGGTTTGAGCAAATGCTTCTGCATTGGAACGCTCTGCTGCTGTGATATAGGACTTCCCTCCATACCAAGCAACCTGTACCTTGTTTGCCCCCATTGCCTCAATTACAGCTGCATAATCTGTGGCATAGAAAGCATTTACAGGACGACCGATCGTCTGCGACATTGCCTCGATAAAGGGTTCAAATTTAGGCTTTTGATTCTGCTGAGATTCAGTCGAGATGATTCCAAAGTCGATCGATGCAATTTCCGGCGCACAGGTTTGACCAGAAGCTGAGCCATTGCTAGTGGTCTGGGCTTGCTGATTCGACTGAGTTGAAGTGCAGCTTGCAAGCGTAGCAACACTAATCACAGATGCCGTTAATAGAGATGTCAATCTCTTGAACACAGGTGCTTTCATTTTGAATTGTTTCTCCTGATGATAAAAACGAAATACAGCGTTTTTCACTTCCGTAAGGTACGAGGGGCGAAGCCCGCACGCAGAGGCACAGCCCCTGCCCCCATTTTTTGTACTTCAATCGCCTGAACAAGGCTGTAAACAATCAACTTCTATGGCAGTTCTGTAGGAACAAAGGAAATGTGCAGTCGGATTCGCTCATCGGAAATCACGGCTTAACTCGTGAATGCTTCTGCATGGCCTTTGAGAACTAGCTCTTCAGTTGCAGTGCCGTATATCTCGTTAAGTTTGAAATCATCCAGTACGGCAACTTCTCCATCAAATCTGACTTCTCCATCTCTTAAAGCAACTGCTCGCTTAAAGTAGTGGCGCACCATCTGCACTTGATGTAGGGATGTGATGACTGTAATTCCTTGTTCCTGGTTAAGAACCGTCAGCAGTTCCATGACTTTACGGGCGGATTCCGGGTCCAGGGAAGCGATCGGTTCATCTGCGAGAATAATGTGTGCGCCCTGCATTAAACACCGGGCGATCGCAACCCTTTGCTGTTGACCTCCCGATAAGGCAGAAGCTCGCTTGTAGGCATGCTGTAGAATTCCGACTCGCTCCAGGGCAGCTAACGCCTGCTCCTTTTCCTGCTGGGTAAACCAGCGAAGCGTGGAACGCAAGGAAGGGATGCGAGATAAATTACCAACCAGCACATTTTCTAGCACCGTCAATCGATTCACAAGATTAAACTGCTGAAAGATGAAGCCCATCTGACTTCGCAGCTTTCTCACATTTGAGTGGAGGGAGCCGTTCACCTGAATCGGAGTTCCATAAATCTCGACAGTGCCTTGGTCTGCTTTATGTAAGCCGTTCAGGTTTCTCAACAGGGTTGACTTTCCAGAACCAGAGGCTCCGACTAGCGCAATCATTTCCCCGTCAGCTACGGAAAAATTAATATTCCGCAGGGCAGCAATTTTATTAAACGATTTCGTCAGGTGCTTCACTTCAACAGCAGTGACTTCTAGCGAGTTCTGCAAAACCATGCAGGCATTTCATCCTTTAACTTAAGTAAATATTCAAGTCAACACAGTCTCAGAACAATGAGATTTACCAATCCAGAAGCAACATGCTTGAACACAGCCGAACAGCAGCGATGCCCTCTTAATAGCAGACCAAGATGGGCGATCCGCAGCTCGCTAACTTAGGAGGATGGATAGGCTCCTTCCTGCGATTCCTGTTCCTAAGAAGTTTCTTCTTTAGATGTATAGACATCTAGATGAAAACTGTACCAAGCTTTATTGTGGATGCCTGTCCTTAAGGAAATGCGAATGCCAGATTAAGAACTGTTCAAGCTCAATTTAAGCTAATGGGAGCTAGATATATCTTCTAAGCACAACGCTTATGCTGAATCGTTTTCAATTACTAACTCCATCCGATCGCCACGAAATCGCGTCACGCCATACTCAATCCTTCTTCCGGTTTGATCAACATTAATCGATTCTGTTAAAAGAATTGGTGCATTAGCAGGGAGTTCTAGCAGCCGAGCATCTTTAGGCTGAACAATTCGCGCTGAGATTCGGGTACTGTGACGAATATGATCACAGCCGTATTCCTGTTGCAGTAGCTTAGAAATAGAATGATACTGCTGACAGCGTTCCGACAGGTTGGGAAACAAGATACTGGGAAAGTAGCTGCTCGATACACTAATTGGCTGCCCATCGGCAAGACTCAGCCGCTCAAATAAAACAACAGGGGTATTGATTGCTAACGCTAACCGCTTGGCAACTTTTGCATCAGCAGGAATTGTGGTAATGGCTAGGGTTTGATAGCTCGTCTGCAATCCCTGAGCCTTAAGGGCATCGTTGTAGCGAACTCGCTTGCCCAACGCATAAGTGATTGGAGTAGATGCCACAAACATCCCCCGCCCCCGATCGACTCGTACCAAGCCCTCCGTTCGCAAAACCTCGATCGATCGTCG
Organism: Cyanobacteria bacterium FACHB-502; assembly: GCA_014695325.1. Taxonomy (GTDB): domain Bacteria; phylum Cyanobacteriota; class Cyanobacteriia; order Elainellales; family Elainellaceae; genus Leptolyngbya_A. Next base: position 4,206 of record JACJNZ010000072.1, read on the forward strand.
AAGTGTATGACGATTGACACCAAAGCGGACGCTCAATTCAGCTTCGGTTGGCAATTGATCTCCCTTTTGATAAACTGAAGAATTAATCTCTCCCCGAAGCTTATCCGCAATTTGAATGTAAAGGGGCAGCGCGTCGTCCATCATAGCTATTAGTTATACAACACCACATTGGCTCGCAGTAACACCTTAACCTCTCCATAAACCAGGAACAATCTGCATCGTTTTATACTCCCATCGACTGCGATTAACTGTTACATCATCATTTTGATGAGGAGTGCCGAGTTTATGGGGAAGTTCCCAGTTCATTTTCCTATTCCGACATGGTTTGCTTCTGTTTCTCTTTTTTCGACTGCTTTGCTGTTCGGTACTGTTGGCGCTGCTGATGCTCAGGTTCGGAGTTTTGCGCCCCTCAATCGCTATGTAGTGGGCGGTGCAGTAGCGGAAATCATTGATGCAAGCCCCGATGGAAATACGCTGGTTTTTACGAACTCAAGCGATCAGCAAATCGGCTTTGTCGATATTACCGATCCTGCAAATCCACAGTCGCTTGGAACGGTTGAGGTCGCTGGAGAACCAACTTCGGTTGCAATTACACCTGATGGGAAATATGCGATCGCTACCGTTCTTTTCCTCATCGATGAAGATGCTGGACAAACAATTGCTGACCAGCAGCCTGGCACTCTTGTTTTCATTGACCTGGCAACTCGCAAGGTCACCGGGCAGGTACAGCTTTTGGGCATTGGTCCTGACAGTGCTGACATTTCCCCAGACGGCAGCAAAGTGATTGTAGCGATTGAGGATGAAGAAGATACCGATAACCTTCCCGGCTCTCGTCCTGGCTCAATCAACTTTGTCACCATCAATGAGGACAACCCCAGTGAATCAACGGTCACTGCTGTAGACATTGACCTGGCTGGCATCGAAGGGGTGAACTATGTTGAAGACCCGCAGCCGGAGTTTGTCAAATTTAGTCCTGATGGCAGCACTGCCGCTGTCACGATCCAGGAAAATAATGCGATCGCCCTGATCGATGTTGCCTCTGAGCAAATCATTCGCATCTTTTCGGCTGGCACCTCTAGCCAGTTCGCTGACCGGACTGAAGATGGCGAAATTAGCCTGACCGAAGAATTCAAAGGGCGCAGAGAGCCGGATGCAATTGCCTTCACACCTGACGGTCAACACCTGGTCACGGTTAACGAAGGCGACACCGACTTAGAAAGCTTTGGCGACAATATCGGGTCAGGTGGACGCAGTTGGACAATTTTTGACCTGGAGGGCAACGTTGTTTATGACAGCGGCAGCAGCGTTGAAGAACTGGCAATTACCCGAGGGCAATACCCGGACGATCGCTCTGAGGATCGTGGCATTGAAATGGAAGGCGGCACCGTTGCCGAATTTGGCGAACAGCCGATCGCCTTTGTTGCTTCCGAGCGGGGCAGCTTTGTTGTCGCCTATGACATCAGCAATGTTGAGAAGCCTGAGTTAATTAGCTTTCTGCCAACCGGGCTGGCTCCCGAAGGAGTTCTGGCAATTCCAGAACGTAATCTGCTGCTGACCTCTAATGAAGAAGATGGCACAATTGACTTCTTTCAAGCCTCAACTGAGCCAGCAGACAGTGCCTACAGCCCAACTGCCCCTCAGATCACCAGCACGGGTGCTGATCTACCTTTCAGCGCGATTAGCGGTCTATATCAAGTACCCAACGATCTCAATGCCTTCTATGCTGTGCCCGATAGCGCAGTATCGCCTTCTCGAATTTATCGTATTGAGATGGAAGGCTCATCCGCTACTGTCGTCAGTGCCCTGCCCCTGACCAAAAAAGGGGAATCCGTTAGGTATGACCTGGAAGGTATTGCGTTGCAGCCCTCTGGTGACTTTTGGGTAGTCAGTGAAGGAGATGATCGCGAAGGGCAGGAAGCCCCCAACTTACTCAGCCATGTCAACAGCAGGGGTGAAGTACAGCAAGAAATTCCCCTACCCGAAGCAGCTTCAGGCGCAATTACCCGCTTTGGCTTTGAAGGAGTTGCAACCAACGCTGAAGGAACCAAAGTCTATGTGGCAATTCAGCGGGAGTTTGAGGGAGACCCAGAAAACACGGTTCGAATTGCCGAATACGATCTGGAAAATCAAACCTGGAACTACTATTTCTACCCATTAGATACTGATAACGTTGAGGATAGCTGGGTTGGGCTGAGCGAGATTGCTCGCGATACAGACGGCAGTTTTTTAATTGTCGAGCGAGACAATCAGGGCGGTGAAAATGGCGCAGCGAATGCTCGAATCAAGCGCATCTATCGGGTTTCTTTAGCGAATGCAGAACCCGGTGCAACGCTAGAAAAAACCCTGGTGCTGGATCTACTCTCGGATTATAGATGGATTGAAGAGAAGATCGAAAGCCTGGCTGTCACGAATCAGGGATATTGGTTTGCCAGCGATAACGATGGTGGCATCAACTACACTAGGCTGCTGTTTGTGCCAAGACAATAGTAAGTTTGGGTTGTCTTAATTAAAATTGCGTAACTCAGTGGAGCCACTATTTACTCTGCTGAGTTGCACGAGATTCTTAGTACAGAGGTAGGATGGCGAGTTGTGTCGCAAAAAACAAAACAGTCACAAAAAAACAGTCGCAAAAACAAAACAATAGTAAGTTATGCGAGCCTAAACTCCCTTTTCCTCTTTTCAGGGCCTACTTTTGCCTATTCAAATGGCACTTTTTGGCTACTTTCTGACTACTGCGGCAGCATCAATTCTTTCAGGATTACTGCACAACAAATACTAGGAACGCCTTAACAAAAGAAATTCATTTTTCCTTGATATTCTTCAATAACAGTAGAAAAACAAAGGAATTTTTACTTATAGAACCTCTATTTATACAGCTCCTATTTATACAACATCAAAATATTATTCAAAAGATAGCTTTCAATAAAACTTATTGCTAATTGAGGCTATGAATAAGAACGTGTTGGATCTGCATCACCCAATAGAATTGGATTTTTTACCCTGCTTAAAAACTATTAAAAAATTACGATGAAGTCGCGAAATTAACCTCAAGACATTTACCTATTAAAGCTAAATTAACTTCATCTTAAACTAACAATGACAAAGTCTTTGAGGGTATAGATTTTGGCTTTGGCTATATTGCAACCTGCTTAGTGTTGTGCATTACATTGCATTGCTAGATAGGTTGCAGTGTGCTGAATTTTCGCATGTCTAGAAAACGAAATTTGCCCTAATTGAACCATCTATTCTGATGAAGAATTTTCCGAATTTTTACTCATTCACATCATCTTGAACATTTAAGGGGACTGGACAAGGAATGGCAAACTTTGACACAAACCAACCGATGCAAGGGAGTGCGTTGAATAGCGACACTCGTGCTGCTGAATTAAAAGGGTTTGCATCTCTGCCTGCTGACACCTTTGCTGAGGGGCCTCCTGCTGGAGCAAATAACGGTAATGGAGAACCCATTTCAGGGAATGGTCGTACTGGTCCCTTTGATGGTCAACCCGTACAAGGCTTCAGTGGCGTCCAGTTTGCTCCTGGTAGCGACGGATCGACTTTCTGGTTCCTCTCGGACAATGGTTTTGGCGCTAAAACGAACAGTGCTGACTATCTGCTACGTCTTTATCAGGTTGATCCGAGCTTTGTAGATTCTGAAGAAGGGGATGGTGCTGTTGAAATTCAAGGCTTTGTCCAACTGAGCGACCCGGACAACCTGATTCCGTTTGACATTGTTAATGAAAGCACGACCGAAAGACTGCTAACCGGTGCAGATTTTGACGTTGAGTCTTTTGTGATCGATGGTGAGGGTGACATCTGGATTGGAGATGAATTTGGTCCTTACGTGCTTCACTTCGATGCAACAGGCAAGCTCCTGGAAGCGCCCATTTCTACGCCTAATTTCAACACCCTCAACACTCTGAACGGACAAGACCCATTGGTCATTGGTCATCGGGGCGCGAGTGGGGAATTGCCAGAGCATACGCTAGAGGCATACCGCCTGGCGATCGCCCGTGGTGCTGACTTCATCGAACCCGATTTGGTATCAACTAAAGACGGTGTGTTGATCGCCCGTCATGAACCGACCCTGGGTGCGACTACCGATGTTGCCAGCCGTCCTGAATTTGCCGACCGCCGACGCAGCGGAGTGATTGATGGCGTTACGTACGAGAACGAATTCTTTGCCTCCGACTTTACCCTGGAGGAAATCAAGACCCTGCGCGCCATCATGCCCCAGGGCTACCGTACGGATGTTTACAATGGCGTGTTCCAGATCCCGACGCTAGAAGAAATCATCAGCCTGGTCAAACAGGTCGAAAAAGACACGGGTAAGAAGATTGGCATCTATCCCGAAACCAAGCACCCCACCTACCACGACGATCTAGGACTATCCCTGGAAGAACCCCTGCTGGCGACCCTGGAGAAGACCGACTTCACCGACCCCAGCCGTGTGTTTATCCAGTCCTTTGAAGTCTCCAACCTGAAGGAACTGAACACCAAGACCGACATTCCCCTGGTGCAGTTGCTCGATGCCTACGATGTGGCTTTGGATGGATCGCTCATTTATCAGGATGTCAATGCGCGTCCCTACGACTTTGCGGTCAGCGGTGATACCCGCACTTACGGGGATTTGCAAACTCCAGAAGGACTGGCAGAAATTGCAACCTACGCGGATGGCATTGGTCCCTGGAAGCGGATGATTGTTTCTGTCGAAGGCGTAGATGCCAATGGAGACGGTGCAGCGGATGATGTGAATGGTGATGGCACTGTCAACGATGCGGATAAAACGACAATTGCTCCCTCTAGCCTGATTCCTAATGCCCATGAAGCAGGTCTATTTGTCCATGCCTACACCTTCCGGAACGAGGATCGCTTCCTGGCCGCTGACTACCAGGGCAACCCCAACAAGGAGTACGAACAGTTCATTAACCTGGGGGTGGATGGTTACTTCACGGACTTCCCCGGCACAGGCGATCTGGTGCGCGATCAAATTACCAGCGACACTGTGCGCTCTCCCCAGAATCCAGAGGTGCTAGCAACTACTGAGTTTGACACGCTGACCGGCAAGGCTCCGATCGTGATTGGGCATAGAGGCGCTTCGGGTGAGCGACCAGAACATACCCTAGAGGCATATAAGCTAGCGATCGCTCAAGGCGCTGACTTCATCGAACCTGACCTGGTGGTAACCAAAGACGGTGTTTTAATTGCTCGTCACGAGCCAATGCTGGCAGTGGTAGCGCTCAACCCTGACGGCACCATTCAGCGTGATGCCAACGGCAACCCCGTGATCAGCAATACCGACACCAGCACCGACGTTTACCTGCGTCCTGAGTTTGCCGATCGCCTAACCGTAAAGAACCTGGATGGTCGCTCGGTCGGTGGCTGGTTTGCCGAAGACTTTACCCTGGCAGAAGTCAAACAGCTCAATGCCATTGAGCGGATTCCCCTGATCCGTGGCACTGAATTCAATAACGATGGGTTGAAGGTCCCTACGCTGGCTGAAGTGATTAACCTCGTACAGGAGGTTGAGGCGGAGACCGGGCGCAAAATCGGCATCTATCCCGAAACCAAGCACCCTACGTTCTTTCAGCAACAGGGCTACAATACCAGTCAAATCCTGGTGGAGACTCTGGTAGCAGAGGAGTTTACCGATCCCAGCCGCGTGTTTATCCAGTCCTTTGAGGTGAGCAACCTGAAGGAACTAAATGACACAATCATGCCCGCAGCAAACATTGATATTCCCCTGGTGCAGCTCTTTGGGGGTTCGGGTCAACCCTATGACTTTGTTGTTAATGGCGACACCCGCACCTACACCGATCTCTCTACTCCAGGTGGATTGGCTGAAATCGCTGAATATGCTGAAGGGATTGGTCCCAACAAGCAGCGCATTGTGCCCCTATCGACCGTCGATGCGGATGGCAACGGTCAGCCCGATGACCTGAATGGCGATGACACCATTAGTGATGGCGATCGCGTCACGGGAACTCCCACCACTTTGATTCAAGACGCCCATGATGCCGGGTTGCTGGTTCACCTTTATACCCTGCGGGATGAAAGCTTCTTCCTGCCCGACAGTTATGAAGGCAATCCGCTCAACGAATACAAGCAGTTCATTGAATTAGGGGTAGACGGTTTCTTCACTGACTTCCCTGGCACTGGGTTTACGGCTCGGAGCACCTTCATCGAAGAACCGGCAGTTTCTAATCTAGCTAGCTCTCGCGGTTTTGAAGGCATGGCGTTCAGCCCCGATCGCACAACCCTGTATCCAATGCTGGAAGGCATGGTGGTTGGGGACCCTGCTAACTCCCTGCGGATTTATGAATTTGATGTCGCTAGCAGTTCCTTTACCGGATTGGCTGGTCTCTATCGATTGGAGTCGGCTGGTCATGCGATCGGAGACTTCACTCCCATCAATGACAACGAGTTCCTCATCATTGAGCGGGATAACAACCAGGGTGAAGCGGCTGAGTTCAAGAAGATCTTCAAAGTTGACTTATCTCAGCTCAATAGCGAAGGCTTCGTTGAGAAAGAAGAAGTGGTTGATCTGCTGAACCTCAGCGATCCAAACGATCTCAATGGCGACGGTAGCACCACCTTTGACTTTCCCTTCCAAACCATCGAAGACGTACTGGTACTCGATAAAGACACAATCCTGGTTGCAAACGACAACAACTATCCCTTCTCTGTCGGTCGAGGGCCGGATATCGACAATAACGAAATCATTCAGATTCAGCTAGACAAGCCCCTGAACCTGGACCCTCGCTTGGGTGTTGCTGGGTTATCTGAAAGACCCGTTGCAGAACTCGTCGATTTGACCGGATTTGATAATGAGGTTGGTGTGAATGTCACTATCACTCGTGAAGCAAGCTTTAACAACGTGTTGAAGTTCTACGAAACCGATGCTCGAGGGGCTGTCGGCGGTCTTCTACCGGGTGAAACGGGTTATGAAGCAGCCGTTGCTGCTAATCTGCTTGATGCCGAGCTGTTTGTGAACAATCATGCCTCTGCTGAAGTTAGTCTGCCCCTGAAAGGCGGTGGGTTCTATGCCCCAGCATTGCTCATCAACGGTAGTTCGACCAGTCTGGCAACGATCGAAGATGCCACCCTGGGTAATGTGCGGATTAAGCGGGAGGGTAACGTCTGGAGCTTTGAAGACCTGAATGACAACGACTTCAACGACTTGGTTGTCACTATCAACTCGGTTAAACCCCTTGCTTAAGCAGACCTAGTCAATCAACTCCCCCCTTCGCTCATTGAATGGGCTGAAAGGGGGAGCAATTCTGCCGGATAGGTGAGCTAATTGGACTAAGCTGGTCTATCGCTTACCTGATACCCGGACTGGTCTGTAATTTCTATCGTTGAACATCTTGAGATTAGTCATTCTACCTGACTACCACTACATTAATTCTGGCTAAATAATTCAGAACCTGATTAAAACCTATTTCTTTTTATCCTTCTTTTTATCCTTCTTGTCTTTCTTCTTACCCTTTCCATCCGGGTGATGGTCAAGGTGTAATTTTTCAACTACAGCTTGTGCTGTGCCAGCGGTGTTTTTTGCTGCATCCGCGATAAACTGTCTCGCTTCTCCACTGGCATCTTCAGCAACATGAGCAGTGGTGTGAGTAGCAGTATCAACTGTCTCTGTGAGAACAGAAGGAACGCTCGTAATTGCATTTCCTACCGACTCGACAGCAGCGGCAATACCCTTTGATTTCTTGCCGTCTTTTTTCTTGTTTTTTTTCTTATCTTTTTTCTTGTTTCCCATTATGTTATTCCCTACGTTAAAACACAGCTAAAACTTTCCGAATCTGCTGCTCAAAGTTATCTAGTTGCTGGGTAAGAGCGGATAGAGCAAGCGAATGTCCCTTCAACAAATGGGTTGCAGCAGGAAGTTTTAACTCAAACTTAAAGGCGACCCTATCCACTCTTAACCCTTATTCTGACTCAGTTCGTTATGTTGATTCAACATTTGTAAAAACTGATACAGAATTTAACCCTGTTTCACGTGGGATGATTCCTCCGAATGCACCTGCCCTCATTTATCGCTTGCACCTGCCCCCATTTATCGCTTTCGCCTTATACCGATTCTCCCAAGCTAGACTCCTGCCATCGCTCCTCTCTCAACACGCGCGCTCTGTTCTACCATCTGTAGCCTAGCTTTGGAGAATTAGTATTACTAGGTATGATCAGCCGTCCAATTGAGAACGAGTTGTCCTGCCAATCGACGCTGATCGCCTTCTCGTAGAGGATGATAGCGAGCCGCTTGAGCATCACGGAACAGTTGCTCCAGCCCCAGCGAACGATAAAAAGCAGTGCCCCCCGCTGCTTCCATTGCCAGATCGACCACATTCAAGACACCACGTGCAGCTAGCGTGCGACCCATCATGATCTGATTCGTGGTCTCAAGTCCGGGCTGGCTGGTTTCTGCGATCGTCATCATGTGCTGGAGTGCTAGCTGTGCTGCCATCAGCTCATTCTCCATGCCACCCACCAGATAGGCAGTATGGCTGTTTTCTGGGCGTTCCTGAATTAACTGCACTGTCAAGTTTCGTGCTGCTTCTGCCACGCCCACATAGACCGAGTAAATCAATGGAAATGCCAGCATACAAATGATGTGAAACAGAGGATGCCACTTTCCTTGAGGACGTTTCAGCGCAATTCCTGAATCTGGGATAAACACATCCGAGAGTACAATGTTATGAGAACCTGTGCCCTGCATTCCCATTGCCTGCCAAACCGGATCAATTCTGACTCCCTCAGCCCGAACTGGAACGGCAAAATGTAGCACACTCGCCCCGACTTCCGGGTCATGATAGACAGCACTGGTCATTAGCAAATCGCCTGCGGGTGCGCCACTGGCAAAGACTTTGCAACCATTGATGCGAAAGCCACCTTCGACACGAATTGCCGTACCAGAGCCATCTAGCCAGTCAGAGCCACCGCTGCTGAGGAGGATGATTTGTTCGGTTGCCACTCGTCGCAGCAGTCCCTCAACAGGCGCGTTTTGATGTTGACGTCGCCAAACAGGAACCATCACTTGATGGGTGTGCATGGCAAAAGCGAGAGCAGTTGAACTGCAATGATGGGCAAGTTCACGCAGCACTTCACCCATTTCGAGGTAGCTGGCTCCGCCTCCACCCAGCTCAATGGGAACACCTGCTGAGACAAGACCCTGTTGCCTTAAATCGGCAAAGTTTTCAGCCACAAAGCGATCGGGTTCAGTGGTATTGGTGCGGCGTTGGGCAAATTGAGATCCTAACTGTTTCGCCTGTTCGACCCAAGATCGAGTCGGTTGATGAGTTGTAGGAGTATGTAATTCCAACATCATTGTTCTCCTTAAATGGATAGAAATGGATTTGAGTACAAGTAAGCGCAACCGAATGAAAAAACTTTGCTGGATTTATACAAAAAGAGTTAGGTCTGTTTGCACCGAGAAGCCAGCAGGCTTATTCTCCAGAATTGCAAACTGAACGGGCGCAACATTATCAAACGGTGAAGCATCAAAGGACAAAGCCCCTGTCGTACCGTTGTATTTGAACTGACCGAGCGAGGTTGCTTCAAACGAGGCAGCGGCGATCCAAATTTTGTCGCCCTGAGTGCGATCGAAGTCTTTGATGGTGTCAAGTCCCTCCGATGCTGAAAAGAAACTAAATGTATCTGCGCCCGTTTCCCCAACCAGGAGATCGCTGCCTAACCCGCCCATGAACCGATCGTTGCCATCACCGCCATAAAGGATATCGTAGCTATCGCCGCCATAGAGGTCATCAGTTCCTTCTTGACCATAGACATAATCGGTGCCTGCACCGCCAAACAGATAATCGCTATCTGCACCGCCAAAGAGTGAGTCGTTCCCGTTGCCACCCGTGAGCGAATCGTTGCCGTTGCCGCCGTCCAAGTAGTCGCTGCCGTCATTACCGTAGAGTTTGTCGCTGCCGTCGTTGCCATAGAGCGAATCGTCGCCCAAGCCACCTTCGAGGCGATCGTCACCTAAGCCACCTTCGAGGCGATCTTTACCATCTTCGCCGTAAAGGGTATCGTTTTCATGACCGCCATAGAGGGCATCATCGTCATAGCCGCCGTAGAGGGTGTTTGTGCCTGCATTGCCATAGAGAATATCGCTGCCCCTGCCGCCAACCATCTGATCGTCACCCCCGCTTCCATAGAGGCGATCGTTGCCATCTGCACCGTCGAGAAAGTCGTTGTCATCTCCGCCGTCGAGCAGATCGCTGCCTGCGCCGCCCGAAAGCGAATCGACACCCGCACCACCGAGGAGTTTATCGTTACCATTCCAGCCATCGAGGGTATCGTTGCCAGTGCCCGCATCGATCGTATCGTTGCCATCGCCGCCATAGAGCGAATCGCTGCCTGCGCCACCATAGAGCTTATCGTCGCCTATGCCGCCCACACTGGAGTCATCGCCATCGCCACCATAGAGGTAATCGTTGCCATCGCCGCCATACAGGGTATCGTTGCCAACGCCACTAGAGAGGTAGTCGTTGCCGTATTCGCCGTAGAGAACATCATCGCCCTCATCTCCAAAGAGGTCATCGTCGTTATCCCCACCGTAGATATAATCATTTCCTCCTTTGCCTACGAGATTGTCGTAGCCACCGTAGCCATAAATTGTATCGGCATCGCTCGTACCATACAAACTGTCGTTGTATCGTGTCCCTTTAATTGTGGACATTGAACCTTACTCCTAATTTCTGAATTTCTGTGTTTTTCTAGAGAACGATCGCCCTGATTTGAGGTGATATAGACGATCGTTCTCAGTGCACTCTAGGAATGCGATTTCTTCTAGCAGGCAATTCGTATGCGGTTAGCCGACTACAAAGAAGTCTCTGTTCGTCATCGCTAAGCCAGTCGATATCTTGGCAATCTGAATCTGAGATGTTCCCCCGATGCCATCAGCGTCGAAGTACACTGCTCCAGTACCTTTGTTGTAGATAAAGCGATCGCTACCATCTTGAGCACTCGACCCAATCCGAAATTGATCGGTTGTGATAACTCCTGCTGCTAATCCAGCCCCAAAGCCAGTTCGCTCAATACAGAAACTGTCATCCACAACGCTGAAATCCTTGATCGTGTCAATACCCTGGTGTGGAGCAGTGATGAGAAAGCCATCTTGCCCTGAGCCACCCGTTATAATGTCATTTCCCCCGAGACCCGCTAAATAGTCATTTCCGCCACCGCCAGAGATGGAGTTGTTGGCAACGTTACCGTGGATACTATTATCTAAGCCGTTACCTGTCCCGTTAATGGCACTGAAGCCATCCAGGGCTAAGATCTCGACCTCTGCTGTCAGGGTATAGCTGACGGTGGAGCGCACACCATCATATCCCCCCGAAACAGCCTCAAAAATAGCGGTGGTTGCATTCTCGACATAGTAGACGTCGTTGCCGCTCCCCCCAGTCAATTGGTTGTTACCAGAACCCCCATTCAGGTGATCGTCTCCGTTGTCACCCCGAAGAACATCATTGCCATCACCACCTCGAAGAACGTCATTGCCATCGCCACCCGAGAGGAGGTTGTCGGCGGCGTTACCGTAGAGTTCATTATCCAAACTGTTGCCTGTGCCGTTGGCGGCATTGCCCTCCAAAACTAGTTTTTCGACATATCCGCCCGATGACAAGTTATAGCTGATGCTAGCGCGTACAACATCAACCCCCTGATTAAGCTCCTCAATAACGGTGTCATCTGCACGATTGACATAGTAAAGGTCGTCGCCAGCACCACCTTCCATGATCTCGCTACCGTCACCCAACATCGTGTCGTTACCGTTGCCACCATAGATAGCCTGAGAAAAGAAACCGCTATCAGAGCCAGCATGAATCCAATCGTTACCCTCGCCGCCGTCGATTATATCGTTACCACCAAAACCCCAAATTATGTCATCTCCTCCTAGTCCCCTAATGACATCGTTCTCAGCTTCACCATTGATATCGCCGTAGAGCGTGTCATTGTTTTCACTTCCAGGGATATTAGCCATTTTGATTTTTCCTAAGATGATTGTGGTTTGACTTGAAAAACAATCGAAAAGACATTAAGTGAAGCGATCGCTAAAATAAACAACTTTGTGCATAACGCGAACACAAAACACTTAATGAGATAAGAACAGTACAAAAGTAGAAGTTACATTCATCAATGAATAAAGGATTGATTGAATGTGTCGTCGCCTTTGATATTTAGACTTTAGTTCTTTGCCAATTCAAAGCCCTTCACCCGATCGCATGAGGGATATGAAGGGTATGAACCTCTATCTATGTAGCTTTTGCTAATGAACCATTTCGATATCGAACAATGGATGAATCGTCAATAGATAGAAGTTCATATATTGCGTGACCAGAATGTTATAGAAAGATTGCTAAAAGTAAAGCAACTTGGTGAAATTTGCTAGATTTCTAGGCAAGGCAAGTCACCGCTAGGTATGCCAGCTCATGGACGTAGAGAAAGGACTTGAAGTCGCAAATACCGTTGTTTTGGCAAAAACTAGGCGACGGCTGAGTCCGGTTGAAGTTGCGATTTTAAGCGGCTCCTGGCAGGGGCAAACCTACGAAGAGATTGCCAGTAGCACCAATTATGCTGCCAGTTACTTGAAGCGGTATGCGGGACCAAAACTCTGGCAATTACTTTCCGATGTGCTTGGTGAAGCAGTCAGCAAGACCAACTTTCGGGCTTCGTTGGAGCATCTTTACCAGCGAGAAAGTGAAGAGGTTCAAGCAGAAGCCAGCGAGCCGAAAAATAAGGCATCTGAACAACGCAACAGTGAACACAGAGCAGACACCGCTTCTCCCTGTGTTGATTGGGGCGAAGCCGTGGATGTTTTCACCTTCTATGGTCGTCAACCGGAACTAGAGCTTTTACACCAATGGATTAAAGGCAAATTCCCTTTTGGGAAGCAAAGCCCTTCTGGAGTACCGCAGGCTTCACGCTGCCGTTTGATTTGTTTGTTGGGTATGGGAGGCATTGGCAAAACCTCTCTATCGATTAAACTGGCTCAGCAAATTGCTATCAGTCGAACTGAGGAAGGCGATCGATCATCTACAAAACCCGATTCCCTTTTTGAATTTGTGATCTGGCGATCGCTGCGTGATGCTCCACCTCTAGACGATCTACTCGAAGACCTGATTCCGCTGCTCTCTCGCCAACAAGACATTGACCTGCCGAAAGGCACTTCCGCAAAAATCACCCGATTGATTCAATACCTGAAGCAGGATCGCTGCCTGCTGGTGTTAGACAATGTGGAGTCCATTCTTCAGAGTGGACAGGTTGTGGGTAGTTATCGCTCCGGCTATGAAGCGTATGGAGAGTTGTTTCAGCGTGTGGGTGCAACGGAACACCAAAGTTGTTTGCTGTTGACCAGTCGAGAAAAGCCCTCAGAAATCGCAACTCTGGAAGGCGATGCGCTGCCAGTCCGATCGCTGCAACTAACTGGACTAACGACAACAGACAGTAACAGCATCCTAGAAGCCAAAGGGTTAATGGGAAGTGATGCCGATCGCAACCAGCTGATCGAACATTACCGGGGTAATCCTCTGGCGTTGAAGATTGTCGCCACATCTATTCGTGAACTGTTTGATGGCGATATTGCAGAATTTTTAGAACAAGGGACGATCGTTTTTAACGGGCTGCGTCGTTTGCTGGATGAGCAAATTGAACGTCTGTCAGGGTTGGAACAGCAAGTGATGAATTGGTTAGCGATCAATCGAGAAGGAACAACGATTGATCAGCTTCACGCCGATATTATCCCTACGGTGTCTAAGGCGCGATTGTTGGAGGTATTGGAACGATTAGGGCGACGATGCCTGATAGAAACTATTGCACAAACGCGAATTGAACGGAAAAGTGTACAAAACGGTGATGCAAAGCAGAACAGTAAAGCCGAACGCATTCCCTCCAGTTTTACCCAACAGCCAGTGGTGATGGAATATGTCATAGAACACATCATTGAAACTGCTGTTGCCGAACTCAAGGGGACACAGTCCTTCAACCTGCTGAGTCACTATGCTCTCATCAAAGCCAGCGCCAGTGATTATATTCGCGAGAGCCAAATTCGGTTGATTCTGGAACCGATCGCAACTCAGTTATGCAGTGCATTTGGTTCTACCGCTGCCCTCAGCCAACACTTGCAGCAGCAGTTGCGACAATTAAAAAACACTCCTGAAACTTATCCAGGGTATGCAGCAGCCAACCTGCTGAGTTTGCTCAATTACCTCCAAATTGATCTGAACGGATGGGATTTTTCTCATCTACCTATTTGGCAGGCGTATCTTCCGGATACCCCACTGCATCAGGTTAATTTCACCGAGTGTGATTTTACGGGATCTGTGTTTGCTCAAACCCTCAGCAGTTTAGTCAATGTTGCCTTCAGTCCCGATGGTTGTTTGATGCTAAGCTGCGATTCGGACGGTAGAATTCACCTCTGGGATACGGCTTCCGGGCAGCCCAAGCTGAGTTGGCAGGCGCACAACGAATTTGTCTGGGGGTTTTCGTTTAGTCCTGATGGTCAAACGATCGCCAGCGGCAGTCCTCACGACTCTCTGATCAAGCTCTGGGATGTACAGACAGGACAACTCTTGCGCGAACCATTTCAAATCGCCAAGACGAGCTGGGCAGTACGATTCAGTCCCGATGGCAAATGGCTGGCGATCGGTGAAGAAGAGGGATTTTTGGAACTGTGGGATGTCGAGACGGGAATTCGTCTGGCATTTCTGGAAGGACATTCTGACATTGTTCACTCGGTTGCCTTCAGCCCCGATGGTAAAAGGTTAGTGAGTGGAAGTGGTGATTGTGCTGTGCGGCTCTGGGATCTTTCAACTTTCAGCGAAATGCGTCAATTTGAAGGACACCGTCACACTGTGTTGTCAGTCTCCTTTAGCCCAAATGGTCAGTATGTTGCCAGTGCCAGTTGGGATAAAACCGTGAGACTATGGCATTTGGCAACCGGAGAACCCATCTGCTTTGAGGGACATACAGACCTCGTTTGGACAGTGTCCTTTAGTCCGGATGGTTTGCTGCTGGCGACTGCTGGACAAGATCAGACAATTCGCCTGTGGGATCTGCAAACTGAGCAACCGATCCGGACATTGCTGGGACATCGGGCCTGTGTGTCTGCGATCGCCTTTCATCCTGATGGCAAAACCCTGTTAAGTGGTAGCGCCGATAGTATGCAGAAAGTTTGGGACGTTACCACTGGGCAGGCGTTGAAAACCTGGCAGGGACACCTCAGCCGCGTCTGGTCTGTTGCGTTTAGTCCCGACGGGCAACACATTATCAGCGGCAGTGCCACAGATCTACTGGTTAGGCTCTGGAACCCTCTGGAGGATACCTGCCTGAAAACCTTTAACGAGCATACCCACTGGGTGTGGGATGTGACCTTTAGCCGCGATGGCAAAACCTTTGTCAGCGGCAGTTCCGATGGCACAGTTAAGCTCTGGGATGTCCAAACCCAACAGTGCATCAACACGCTGCATTGCCACGCTAATTGCATCTTTGGTACCGCAATCAGCCCAGATGGATCTATCCTGGCGAGTGCCAGTAATGATGCTACGGTTAAACTCTGGGATCTGCATAGCGGAACTCATCTGCACACGCTGGTTGGACATGACTTTCCGGTGTGGCACGTCACCTTTAGCCCCGACGGACGCTGGCTAGCCAGTATCGCTAAGAATGGAATTGTGCGGCTGTGGCAGGTGGAAGCAGGCACCTGTATGCAGGTTTTCGATCAGCACGATTTATTGGGGTTTGAAGTAGAGTTTTGTGCCGATGGGCAAACGCTGCTCGGCATTGGCAGTGACAACAGCATTAAGCAGTGGGACATTGCCACAGGTGAATGTCTGCAAGTCCTGAGAGGGCATACAGCACTGGTGCGATCGCTTGCCCTCCGTCCCCCGACCTCCAATCGCCCGCAAATCCTTGCTAGCGGTAGCGCTGACAATACGATTCGCCTCTGGGATGTTGATTCTGGAAAATGCTTAAACGTCTTAGAAGGTCATACAGGCATCATCTTTTCAGTTGCGTTTGGGTGTGATGCGACCGGACGATTGCTGCTTGCCAGCGGCAGTTTTGATGAAACAATTCGCCTCTGGGATGTGGAATCTGGTGAATGTCTGCGAGTCTTGAAGAGCGATCGACTTTATGAAGGCATGAACATCCGGAGAGCGACAGGCTTAAGTGACGGGCAAAAAGCCGTGTTGAAACAGTTAGGAGCTGTTGAATGGATGTAGACAAGGTGCTTGAAGTCGCAAATAGCCTAGTTTTTGCCAAAACAAGGCGGCGGTTCAGTCCGGTTGAAGCTGCGATTTTAAGTGGCTCCTGGCAAGGGGAAACCTACGAAGAAATTGCTAATGCTGTCAGCCTACGTAAGTGCCAGCGTTGTGACTCAACCGGGTCTCGGTTCAGCGATCGTTCTGCCTTGCTAATAAGTTAACAATTGCTTTTCCTAATTCCTCCGGTTCCACAGGCTTCGCAATATGCTGCTGAAACCCAGCCTGATGTGCCTGCTGTTCATTTATTTCGCCAGCGTAAGCAGTCAGGGCAACAGCTAAAACATTTCCCCCTTTTTCGGGTGGCTGCATGCGAATCCGCTGCATCAGGGCATAGCCATCGATGTCAGGCATTCCAATGTCGCTAATGAGAACGTCGGGTACGGTGCGATCGAGCGCAGCCAGTACTGCTTGAGCCGAACTCACGACCTCAACTTCCGCACCATAGCCCGTGAGAATGGTGGCTAAGAGCTCTCGCATATCAGCTTCGTCATCCACTGCTAGAATTCGGAGATTTGCCAGAAGCGATCGCTCTGTCCAATCTGAGTCGCCATTTTGCTGCGAGTTGACCGCCTTGCCTGAGTGTGCAAGTAACGGCAATCGAACAGTAAACGTGGTTCCCAAATTTGCGCCTGCACTTTCGACTTCAACTGTGCCGCCATGCAGTTCGGTCAGGTAGCGCACGATCGCCAGCCCCAACCCCAACCCCCCAAATTTACGAGTTGTGGTACTGTCTTCCTGACGGAAGTAGTCAAACACATGGGGCAGAAATGCAGCAGCAATGCCTTTTCCTGTATCTTTTACTTGAATGATCGCTTCATTCTCAAGCCGTTTTAGCGTCGCGTTGACCTGTCCACCAGTGGGGGTAAATTTGACCGCATTCGAAATCAAATTCCAGACAATCTGTTGTAGACGGCTCGAATCTCCACTCACACAGACGGTTATTTCTGGTAATTGCTTTTGAATGGCGATTCCTTTTGCTTCTGCCGCCAATCGAACGGTTTCTAATGCCGAGTCAATCACCATTGCAAGATTAACGGGCTGCATATCAAGCAACAGCTTTCCCCGCAGAATTCGAGAAACATCTAGCAGGTCTTCAATCAGTTGAGTTTGCAGTTTGGCATTTCGTTCGATGGTTTCCAGTGCCCGATCGCGGGCTTCAGGGGCAAACTCACGCGATCGCAAAAGCCTTGTCCAGCCCAAAATGGGGTTGAGGGGCGATCGCAGCTCATGGGACAGGATGGCGAGAAATTCGTCTTTCAGCCGATTTGCCGTTTCCGCTTGTTCTCGTGCTGCTTGTTCGCGGGCTAATAGCTGTTCACGTTCTTGCTCTGCCTGCCTGCGATCGCTGATATCGCTTACCAACGCCACAAATCCCGTGACTTGTTGCTCGTCAAACTGGGGAATATAGCTGGCACTGATGTAGCGGGTTGCGCCGTCTTGATAGGAAATCTCACTTTCAAACGTCACCGCTTGACCCGATAGAGCTTGCTCAACATAAGGACGGATTGCGGTATACGCTGCTTCACCCAGCACGTTCCAAAGGTATTGACCCTGAATTTCAGCGGGCGATTGTCCCAACCAAGACTGATAGCGTTGGCTATTAAAGCGGTAGCGTTGATCCGCATCAACAAACGAAATCAATACCGGAACCGTGTTTGTAATGACGCGCAATTCTTCTTCACGCTGCCGAAGGAACGCTTCTGCCTGAACCCGATCGGTAATATCTGCTGATACTCCTCCTAGAAGCCTTTTACCAGAAGCATCTCGGAGCGGAAACTTAAATGCCATAAAGTGACGAACCTGCTCGCCAAAGGGCACGGTTTCAAGAAACTGGAGTGCCTGGTTTTGCGCGAACACTGCCGCATCATTTGCATGAATCTGCTCGATCGCCTGAGAGGGAAACCAATCTGTATCGCGACGTCCCACCAGTTCCGAGGCAGGATGTTCAAACAGTCGTTCGATCACCGCATTGACATAAACGTACTGTCCTGATTCATCTTTAATGTATGCAGCAACCGGGCTATTGTTCATAAAGCTCTGGAATAACTCCTCGCTTTCGCGCAATGCTGCTTCAGTCCGCTTACGCTCCATAAATTGCCCAATTTGTCTGCCGATCGCTGTCATGAGCTGAAGTAAGTCTTCGTCGGGTTCCTGAGTCCGATCGCTATAGCACTCAATCACTCCAAAAAAATCATCAGCCAGCAAAATTGGGAAGCCAAATCCAGCCTGTAATCCTGCGTCGGAAGCTGCTGCCAGTCTAGGAAAATTACTGTCCCGCGATAAATCAGGAATCCAGGCTGACTGGCGACTTTTCCAGATGCGACCCGGAAGTCCAAGCCCAAACTCAAACGCGGCACGCTGACAGGCTTCGATAAACGGATTCGCCCTGACCGCCAGTTCAGCTCCACTAAACCAGCTATGCATGCAGTGCAAACTAGCGTCAGCGTGATCAAGGCTCCAAATGATGCCCACCTGCCACCCTAATGCCTCGCAGATGGTTTGCAAGAGCGTTGGAACAACACCCGCTACGGTCGTTGCTTCCGCGAGAATTTGAGAAATGCTGTACTGAAGGGCTTTGCGCTGTTCTTCTTGTTTGCGATCGCCAATGTCTCGAAAGAATACTGCGATTCCGTTTGCCGCTGGAAAAACGGCAGCTTCCAACCAACGATTGGCTGCCGCAGAAAAGCCTTCAAAGTGGACTGTAACCCGTTCAGCCATCGCTCGCTGAAACTGCTGAGCAAAGATCGTTTTTTGTTGCACGACATCTGGAAAAACATCCTGCCAGCGTCTGCCTAACAATTCTTCCGGCAATTTTCCCAATAATCGGGCAGCTTCCTGATTGACATAGGTATAGTGCCAGTCCTGATCAAATGTGATAAACGCATCGGTAATACTTTCGAGAATCTCAGAAACTTTTTGATTCGCCTCTTGAAGAGATTCCTCAAACTGTTTGCGCTCTGTGATGTCAAGCGTCACTCCGACCAGACGAATAGGGTTTCCACCCTCATCGCAGATCAATCCGCCCCGTGCGATCAGCCAGTGCAGGCTACCATCCGGGTGAAAACAGCGTTCCTCCACTTCGTAATCGGTCCGTTCTTCGATCGATCGCCGAATTGCAGCTTGAACGCGATCGCGATCGTCTGGATGCAGCGCAGCGAATAAGATTTCATGGGTAAATTCAGCGTCGGGCGGTAGCCCAAAGTTGGCTTTGCACTGGTCAGAACAGATGAGCGTATTGGTCATTAAATCATGCTGCCAGGAGCCGAGCTTGGCGGTGCGAAGGGCAATCTTCAAGTGCTGTTCCCGCTCCTGAAGGGCGGCTTCGATGCGTTTTTGCTCAGTAATATCGACCGCAAATCCACCCAGCAGTTTCTCTCCGGATGGATGCTTCATCGGGAACTTGCTCACTAAAAAACTCTTGACGCTGCCATCAGAACCAGGAGCATACTCCACGGTTTGCAGAACTTCTCCTGTCTCAAAAACGTATTGATCATTCTGTAAAAATTGTTGAGCAGTGTCCGGCGGAAAAAGGTCAGCGACGTATTTCCCAACCGCATCCTGGTCGCAAGAAAAAGTTTCTAAGTAAAACGGACTGAGGTAGAGCAGTTGCCCGGATTCGCTGGTAATCCAAGCCGAAGCAGGACAGTGGTTCATGAATGCCTGAAACCGCAATTCACTTTCCCACAGTGCTTCTTCCCTGTGTTTGCGTTCTGTAATATCGATCGTTAAAACCGTAATTCCGCTCGGGGATGGATAAACCCGCAGCTCAAACCAGCCCTGCCGCTTGGGGCAACAGTACTCAACCTGAACCGGGGTTTGGTGAGTCATCGCCTGCTGAAGCTGTCCTTGCATCTCAGGAACAGTCCACTGAGGACAAACTTCCCAAATCGTTTTGCCCAGTACCTCCTGCTTGGGCAGGTCGAACCACTCCGCCTGTTTACGGTTGAGGTAAGTCAATCGCCACTCGCGATCGAGCGCAGCCATGCCATCCCCGAAGCATTCTAAAAAGTCCTGTTCATTTGTTGACAGACTCGTTGCCCCTGTCGTGCTCATGGCTGTTCTTGCCTCCGGTTTACCAATGCTGCGGGTTCTTTGGAATTGCACAGTGTGCGAATTGCCCTGACAAACTCTTCTGGCTCAATCGGCTTTGTCATGTACTGTTGAAAACCTGCACGAATTGCTTGTTGCTGGTCAATTTCTGCGGCATAAGCGGTGATTGCAATTGCTGGAATCATCTGTGCTGGCAGCATTTGTCTAATTTTCTTCAGCAGTGTATAGCCATCCATGTTTGGCATTCCGATATCGCTGACTAGCACATCGGGTTTGCTGTGGGCAAGGATTGCCAGTGCCTCGATCGCATCACCCGCAGCAGTAGGAATTGCGCCTGCTTCTTCCAGAATCGAAACCGCTAAAGCGCGGGAATCTGGTTCATCATCCACGACTAAAATCTGAACTCCCTGCAAAGGCTGACTGTCCAAAGCAAGGGGAGGTAAATGAGTTTCGGGCTTTGTCTTGCTGCTTGCTCTGCTCCTCAGCGGTAGTCTCACGGTGGAGGTTGTTCCTTGATCCTCTCCGGGGCTATTGATTGAAATGGTCCCGCCGTGTAATTCCACTAAATTTCGCACGATCGCCAGCCCCAGCCCCAAACCACCAAAGTTACGCGTGGTAGACGAATCAGCTTGCCGGAAATACTCAAAAACGTGCGGTAAAAAGTCAGGACTGATTCCCTTGCCTGTATCCTGCACCTCGATCTGGGCATAACCGATCTGTTCTTCGTCTGTTGTTTGTGATTTGCCTTCTAGGGATAACGAACTGTCAGCAATAAATAATAATTTCACCTCAACTCGCCCCTCTCTGGGAGTAAATTTAATCGCATTAGTGAGCAGATTCCAAACCACTTGCTGAAGCCGAACCGCATCCCCTAAAACTTCTCCGATCGCCAGATCAAACTTTGTATCCAGCTGAATTGACTTTGCCTCTGCTGCCAGTCGAACAGTTTCCAGCGCAGACTGGATCATGGATTCGAGATCAACCGCAGCTATTTTCAAGCTGAGTTTGTCCTGCAAAATTCGCGAGACATCGAGCAGGTCTTCAATCAGTTGGATCTGAAGTTGGGCGTTGCGCTCGATCGTCTCCAGAGCATGAGCCGTTTTAGCCGCATCTAATTTACCGCTCCGCAGCAGCTTCGTCCAACCCATAATGGGATTAAGAGGCGTTCGCAGCTCATGGGACAAAATGGCAAGAAATTCATCCTTAACGCGGTTTGCTGCCTCCGCTGTGCTTCTCGCCGTGCGCTCTGCCTCATAGAGATTCGCATTATCAATGGCGATCGCCACCCGATGGGCAATGTCTTCTGCCAGAACCAAATCTGCCTCCTGGTAACGGCGATCGGATTCTGCGGTAATAAAAGAAACTGTGCCTAAAATTTGTCCTCGTGCAATCAGGGGCATGATAATGCAAGACTTTAAACCGAGTTCGCGTAAAATCTGCAAATATTCAGCATTCTGAGTGGCAGCCGCCAGTGCCGCATCAGGAATTTCAGCCGCCATCTCTAACTTGCCCGTTCGCAGCACCTTTGCCACTCCGTGGGGAACATCCATTTGGGTGGGAAACTGCTGATGAATTTGCCAGCCCAATTTCACTTTTGCTGGGTCACGGTGAGCCACCGCAACGCGCTGAACGGAGTTGTCTTGCAGTAAGTCGATCGCGCACCAATCGGCAAAAAACGGGGTGATCAGGTTCGCGACCTGCGGTAGGGTTTGCTGATAATCCAGAGAAGATGCCAGCACCGTGCTGACTTCTGAAAGAAATGCAGCTTTGCGCTGATCAGCTTCCGCTTCTAGACGCGCCGTTTGCTCTTGAACCTGCTGCCGGAGGAGTTGGGCGCGTTCGGCTTCCTGCTGTTTGCGATCGGTGATGTCATGCATGACGACGACTGCGCCCTGTTTCTTGCCCTGGCGATCGATAATGACCTGTCCACTCGCAAGGAGCGTTCGTGCGGTTCCCCCTTTGGGCGCGATTACCATTTCAGCATTGTGAATCGTTTCACCCTGCACTGCCCGAAACAGCGGAATCTCATTTCTGGGCAGCAGAGTTTTGCCATCGGGTCGATAGAGGTTGTAGCGTACTGCCCACTGGTCCGGCGGTAGGGGTTCTTCGGGCAATCCATGAAATTCTCGCGCTGCCTGATTGAACAGCGTCAAAACTCCCTCAGCATTACAGGCGACAATGCCTGCCTGCACCGTATCCAGCAGCACCCTGAGAACTTCCCGTTCTTTCTCTAGTGCCAGCTGTGCCTGCTGTCGCTCTGTAATTTCTCGCTGAAGCTGTTCGTTGGTCTGAGACAATTCGATCGTTCGCTGTTCGACCAGATGTTCTAAATCTTGCTGGGTTTCCTGTCGGACTGTCTCAATTTGCTGTCGCTCTAGTTCGCTGGTAATTCGGAGCGAAAAGATGGTCAGCAGCGATTCTGCCAGTTGAACATTAGCGATCGGTTTTCCATCCATCACGCCCAGCAAGCCGAGCGGAACGCCTGCTGCATCAAAGAATGGAACTGCAATGTAGCTCTCTATTCCCAGCGGTTCTAGAAGCGGTGCGTCAGGAAACAAGGTTTGAACGCTGTGGGAATGGCAGCATAGTTTTCGCTGCTGAAGTACCTCCCAACAAGGGGTTCCTTCTAATAAATATTCAAAATTGTCGATCAGTTGCTCTTTGGTGCAGGCAGCGATCGTGCGAATGGTTTCCTGCTGCTTGCCGCTGACCAGTCCGATGTAGGCATAGTCAAAACCCAACGTTTTCGCCAGATGTTGCACCAGGGCTGAGAAAAAAGCATCCCCCACCACTGCAGAAACCCCCTGAGTCACCTCCAGCAGTGCCGCATCGATTTGAGCCACTTTACGAACTGCCAAATGAAGCTCCAGTTCATCCATCACCGTTGCTGCAAGGTCCAGCAGCATTGTCTCCTGCTTTTCCGTGAGCGGTTCGCGAGGCTTGGTATCAAGCAGACAAAGTGTTCCCAGATTAAAGCCATCATGGGTTATCAAGGGCGCACCCGCATAAAATCGCAAGCCCGGTTCACTCTGAACAAAAGGATTGCAAACAAGGCGATCGTCCTGGCGCGTATCGGGAATGACGAGAATCTGATTTGATAACAGTGCCAAACTGCAAATCGTGTCATCGCGCTGAACTTCCTGGAGCTTAAAGCCATAGGAGGACTTGAACCATCCCCGCGACTCGTCAATCAATGAAACCAGGGCGATCGGTACATCAAACACCTGTGCCGCAAGTGAGGTGATGCGATCAAAAGCAGCTTCGGGCGGCGTGTCTAGAATATTGTAGCGACGCAGTGCTTCCAATCGTTTTGCTTCATCCGGAGGTATCACCGATTGGGGGGTGGGGGTTGCAGGAGTGGTGAAGGGTTCAGTCATGGGAAGGTCAGCAGACAGAAATTGGACTATCAAGAAGAGGCATGGTTGTTTTACTTAGCTCAGGTCGGGCGATGAGGTTTCGGATCGACCAAGGCGATCGCTTCCACCCATGGCTCTGGCTCCCCAAGCTGGGTAATGTGTCGCTGCAAGTCAGCCGCAAAGGCTTGCTGTTGATCGATTTCTCCAGCATAGGCGGTCAACGCGATCGCTGGAACTGTTCCTCCCCGATTTGAAGGATGCAAGTCGATTTAAAGGACGCAAGTTGCTTCGCGAAGCCTCACGGCTACGAACTTGACGCGGCAACCTATCACCATCTAGGTCTGGCATTCCAACCTGACAAATCGCTTTTGGTTGAACCAACTGCAAGAAGAACCTTTCAGTCTTAAGGCGATCGCCTGACTAGTCATCGTTCTATCCTTACTAACATTCCTGCAAGGGCGTGCCTTAAAGCTCGGTCAAACCCTGTTTCTTTTGCCTGAAAGATAACACTTCTAGGGAAATTTAAAGCAGCTCTTGGGCACTCAACAATAGACGCTGCTCAGAAGTTTGCTACGCAAGAGAGTTCTTAAAGTTAAGCAGCAAAATATTTCTCTAAAAGCTGCTGACTCTGTTCCCGCACCTCCTGAATTGCAGATTGGTTGATGTCTTGAAGAACGGCGTAAATTTGTTTAAGGGCAAGCATGGAGGGCTGAACTCGTCCGTTCTCCCAGCGATTAATCGTGCCGTAGGCAACACCTAAAGCGACAGCAAGCTCTTCCTGAGTCCAAGCCGTGAGCTGGCGCAGTTCTCGAATTAACTGGCTAACCTGAGGCTGCTCTAACATTGAAGTTTTCGGCAGCAAAATGGTTTGAATGGGAGCTTTCATAATTAGAGAGCAGATATGGGGAGCATATAACAGATGTTACAGCCGAATTATCTCCCTACCAGGTCGTAGTCAGTCTCTACCCTACGATAGAAGAATTTTAAAATTATCGAGTTTGCATGTTGTAGAAAGAAAGGTGAATTGTCCATCTTGAAATTAGCGAATGACCCCGACTTGACCTCAATTCCCTACGATCGAGGATTGGGATGTTTTTTAGAAATTACACCTGTTTGAGCGGCTGTCGCTTTAGCCAGTAGACTGCTCCCAAAACCAGCAGCATCATGGGAACGCCACCCCAATTCACTGCACCCCAGCCCTGATGCTCAAATACACTGCCTGCCAGGAGCGTAACCGTTGCGACAAAGGCAAACATAAGAAAGTCGTGGGCTGCCTGGGTTTTTGCCTTTTCTTCAGGCTGATATGCCTGGGTCAGGAGTGTAGTTGAGCCGATGTACAGGAAATTCCAGCCGATGCCGAGGAGCGTGAGGGCGATCGAAAAACTCAGCAAATCGTTCTGGATTAAATTAATGGCAATGCAAAGCAGGCTCAAGACTGCTCCGGTCGCCATCATTTGCAGCACTCCAAATCGGGCAATCAGTGAGCCTGTGAAAAACGACGGCGCAAACATTCCCAGAACGTGCCACTGCATCACATTTGCCGCATCGTGAAACGGATGATTTGCTGCCACCATTGCCAGGGGAGTTGCGGTCATCACAAACGCCATCACGCCGTAGCCGAACATACTGCCCACTGCTGCCACCATAAACACAGGCTGACGCATAATTTTCCCGATCGGTCGTCCCTTTTGCTGTTCAAATCGTTCGGGACGGGGCAGTTTGACCCCTGTGAGCAGCACAAAAGCTGCAATTTGTAGAAGGATAAGGATTCCAACTGAGCCAGCAAAGGTTGCATTGGGAAGCCAATCTTTTGCCCAGTTTGCAAGCTGAGGTCCAGCCACAGCCGCGATAACGCCTCCCGCAATCACGTAGGAAATCGCCTGCGATCGGTTGGCTTCACTTGTCGCTTCGGCAGCCGCAAATCGGTAAAACCCAACAAAGCTGTTAAAGCTGCCAAACACGATCGTCGCAATGCAGTACAAGAAAAACTGACGAGAAACGATCGCATATAGCCCCAAACCTGCGCCCGCCAACCCCAGCAGCACCCCCAGCATAAATCCCTTTTGCCGACCAATTCGCTGCATTAAAAGAGAAGCCGGGATCGTGCCGATCATGGTGGCAATTTGAAGGAGAGCCAGTGGCAATGTGACAAGGGATTTGTCTGAGGCGATCGATTGTCCGATCAGGGCGGAAGTGATAAAGAGAATCGTACTGCCTGTCATTGCTAGGGTCTGACAAAGAGCAAGTAGAAGAACAGTGCGATTGGCTGGGTTAAACATGATGGAAGGCGTGGAGGGTAACGAGACTGGGAAGCGATAGGATAGTAGAGTCGATCGGGAAAGCAGGCTACGATCGGCATTTTGACGAAAATGAAACCGCTATTCTAAGATCGTTCAGCGATTACATCAATCAAATTTATACACAGAATGAGTGCAAGTTGTTCATGTTCACCAGGGTGAATCGCTCATTATGAAGCGCGAGGTGAACATGGCAATTTGGGTTGCCAGCCTGAGTGAAACCTGGGTTGGCATTGAAAAAACGCCCAGCGTAATGGGGGTGATGCCTGTATTCGTCAAACTCGCATTCTGGTTTGGCTACTGGTCAGCCTACGAACCGGGAGCGATCGAAGCCGACCTGCTCAAGAACTCTGGCAACTAGAATCATGCCGTTTTCCAGAATCGGCTGTCTTAGTCACACTGGAATCTGACGTTACCCCGACTACAACCAATTGATGAAAACCGGCCTCTAACCGATTGGGGATCGACGATCGACAGAAATCTAATTACAATAATCAGTATTGGACTGGTACAGCTAAACTCTCTTCTTTAAGTAAAAGCCAACATCAGGGAGAGCTGACATCAGGAAGAGTCAACAAAGGAAGAGTCAACAAAGGAAGAGTTGGCATTAAGAGCTAAGGTTGCCTCTTGCATCGTTCAACTTGTTCGGCTCAATGCGAACAAAATAATTCAAACAAAACTGTTTAGGGTACCACTACAAGATCGCTACAAACCTTTATAAACCTTATTGGTTGCCTTTCGAGAAAAATTCTTTAGAGCTTGATCGGTTCTATCTTTTTTTCATTCATTTCTCAATCATTCCATTCATTTTTCAATCATTCACTGTATTCGCCTACTTTTGTCAATGGCAGATCATTTTGCTGCCGCAATTGTATTTAAGCAAGGCAGTTGAATCCAATGTTAAATCTCTCTAAGCCTCAAGAATTTATTAAGCCAGAAGCAAACTGTCTGGCAAGCTATGTGCTGGAAATGTTAACGGCGATTGATGTCGAGCAGCTCCAGCCTTCTTTCGCTCATTTACCTGCCGATCCTTACCTGGAGGGCGGGTATCGGTTCCGGCGACTTTCGCACTTCAAGATCGATGGCGATCGCTTAATTCAGCAGCCCCATCGTCGTCTATTTCAGAGTCGGCAGTATAACCCACTCCTGGGGGACGTGGTTCGAGAGTATGCCGAGCTAGAGGATGAACTGATTCAGCAGGAAGTCTTTCAGCGATTAGTTTGGGAATTTTACCAGTTCTGCCAGCTTTGCTCGCCCTACAAAGAGATTGGCGTGCATCAGATTCGGACGGTCGCATCGGCTCAAAAGATGGGCAATCCTGCGCCTGAAGGCATTCATCGGGATGGGGTGGATCTGGTTGGCATTTTCTCGGTCGATCGCCACAATATTCGCGGTGGTGAAACTCATCTTTACCAGAACAAGCAAGACAAACAGCCCGTATTTAGTAAAGTGCTGCATCCGGGAGAATTTTTGGTGTTTAAGGACGATCAATATTTTCACTACACCTCCCCAGTGAAGGCGATCGGCTATGGACAAGGGACAAGAGATGTTTTTGTATTGACCTGCCCAGGGCTATTTCCACCGGATGAAGTATCAGAGGAAAGCAGGCTATGACAGTGCTTGATCTCAGTTGGATTCGCGCTCAGTTTCCCGCTTTGCGGCAACAGATCAACGGACACCCCGTTCTGTTTCTGGATGGACCTGGGGGCACTCAAGTTCCTCAGCGAGTCATTGATGCGATCACTAACTATCTCCTGACCGCGAATGCCAATCAGCATGGGGCATTTGCTACAAGTGTTTACACCGATGCTTTGGTGAACCAGGCGAGAGCTGCCGTGGCTGATTTCTTGGGTTGCGATGCGGGTGAAGTCGTGTTTGGAGCCAACATGACGACCCTTACCTTTGCCATCAGCCGTGCCATTGGGCGGTTGTTGCAAGCAGGGGATGAAATCGTGGTCACGCAACTTGATCATGATGCCAATGTCTCCCCCTGGCTGGCACTAAAAGAACGAGGCGTGATCGTTCGCACGGCAAATATTCATCTAGAAGACTGCACGCTGGATTTAGTCGATTTAGAACGGCAGATTACACCTCGAACCAAACTGGTGGCGATCGGCTATGCCTCGAATGCGGTAGGCACGATTAACAATGTGGCTCAGATTATCAAGCTGGCTCATGCTGTCGGTGCTGCGACCTTTGTGGATGCCGTTCACTATGCGCCCCACGGTTTAATCAATGTGCGATCGCTAGACTGCGATTTTCTGGTTTGCTCTGCCTACAAATTCTTCGGCCCCCATGTGGGAATCCTCTACGGCAAACGAGAACACTTGGCTCGGCTATATCCTTATAAAGTCTTGCCTGCGCCCAATGAAGTGCCCTGTCGCTGGGAAACGGGGACGCTGAACTTTGAGGGATTGGCTGGTGTTGTTGCTTGTATTGATTATTTAGCTGAACTGGGTCGCCGCATCATCTCCACTGCAACCGATCGCCGCCAGGCTTTGATGACCGCAATGGTTGCCATTCAAGAATATGAGCGATCGCTCTCCGACTCTCTGATTCCTCACCTGTTAGAGATTCCGGGTCTCACGCTTTATGGCATCCAGAACCCAGCCCATTTTGTCTGGCGAACTCCCACCATTGCCTTTCGCTTGGCAGGATATTCCCCGGCTGAACTGGCAGGAGCTTTGGGCGACCGAGGTATTTTCGCCTGGCACGGTCATTTCTATGCGTTGAATTTGATTCAGCACCTTGGACTGGAGGCAAGAGGAGGACTGCTGCGAATTGGCTGTACCCACTACAACACGCCAGAAGAAATTTATCGTCTGTTGCATACCCTGCACGAGTTGGCAGTGCATCCGGTTGCGGCATGAGGTTGGATCGATAAACAGGATTTGGCGTTGCTGAGTCAGGCGATGAATATGCCCCCCAACCCCAGGGGGGACTTTTGATCCCGTGTTCGATTCAGCAACGCCCTAAATTTTAAGCAAAGCATTTGCTCGCTACAGCAGTTGATATTCTGCTAGCGTGAAGGTATCGACTTGAATTGCAGCCTGACGAGCCGTTTCGGCAACACGAATGAACTGGGCATCGATCGCGGAAATGATTTCAGCCTCGGCTGCCGCATTCAATGCTGGATCGGAGAAAGGCGATTCGGAAGAATGAGCAGTAAACTGACCCTTGCGAATGGCAGTTTTCAGAGTTTTGGTCGCACTTTCTGCCTGGGTACAGAGTACAAAGGCTTGTTCCAAACGTCCCAATGCTTCGTCCGGGTGAGTGGGAAGGTAAATTCCGGCAGTCAGGCGATCGCGTTCCAAACCCGGTTTCTGGATTTGCTGAGCAATTTGGCTTCCCAAACGATCGAGAGGAGGCTGCCCCACGGGATTGAGCCGACAGCTCATTAGAACGATGGCGCGAACCATTGCGGGGATAGGCAGGTTGCTCCAGATCCCCTCGATCGCTTGCTGGATTTGCATCAGGCTGTATTGCAGAGACCAATCGACCAGGGGTAGGTCTTCGGGCTGTTGTCCTTCCGCCTCGAAACGCCGTAGGGTCGCAACGCTGAGGTATAGCCATGAGGCGATGTCAGCAAAGCGTGCAGTGATTTTTTCGTGACGTTTCAAACTGCCCCCAAAGCAGAGCAGCGCAAGGTCAGTGAGCAGGGCGAATTGGGCAGAAATCCAGGTGAGTTTGCGGTAGTAGCGAGCGGTGGGTCCGGGAATTGGAGAGCGGGCGATCGTCCCTCGCGAAAGACTTAAAAGCAATGTTCTAAAGATATTTCTGCAAACAAAACCGAGATGTTGCCACAGCAGGCGATCGAATGCTACGGGGTCATTTTCTTGAACGGCTTTGACTTCGGCATAGAGATAAGGATGGCAACGAATTACCCCCTGACCAAAGATCATTAGGGTGCGAGTGAGGATATTAGAGCCTTCAACGGTAATGGGAATCGGCATGGCACTGTAAACGTTCGCCAGCAGATTTCTCGGTCCCCGGCAAATTCCCGCACCACCCAGGATATCCATGCCATCGTTGACCAGTTTGCGAGCAAGTTCGGTGAACTGATATTTGGCGATCGCGGACGCCACCGACGGCTTTTCGCCCTGATCCACCGCAGCACAGGTATAAACGCGGGCAGCTTCCAGCAGATAGGTGATGCCTGCAATGCGAGCGAGCGGCTCCTCGATACCCTCAAATCGTCCGATCGACAAGCCAAACTGTTGCCTCACCGTCGCATGGGCACTGGTGACACGGGTGACGAATTTAGCGATGCCTGTGCAGCTCGCAGGAAAACTGATGCCCCGTCCTGCCGCCAGCGATTGCATCAGCATCTTCCAACCTTGCCCTGCCTGCTCGACACCACCAATAATTTGATCTACAGAAATAACAACGTCCTGTCCTTCGATCGGAGAGTTGTAGAAGGGAACGCCCATTGGGTCGTGGCGTTTACCGAGAATCACACCAGACGTGTTGGCGGGAACCAGGGCGCAGGTAATTCCAATATCAGGGCCTTTGCCTAGAAGGTTGTCGGGATCATGGAGTTTAAAGGCGAGTCCAATAAGAGTGGCGATCGCCCCCAACGTGATGTACCGTTTGCGGAAATTCAACCGCACGTAACACTTGCCATCCTCTCCCCGAAACACCGTGCCTTGAGAAGTAATGCTGGCAGCGTCAGAACCGGCGGTCGGTTCGGTCAGGGCAAAGCAGGGAATTTCTTCTCCCCGTGCCAGTCGCGGCAGGTAGTATTCCTTCTGGGCGGCAGTGCCGTAGTTGAGCAGCAGTTTAGCGGGTCCCAGCGAATTGGTCACACCCACGGTCGCGGTATAGATAAAAGAGCGAGAGGCGAGCTTCACCATAATCGTGCTGTAGTCGAGATTAGAGAAGCCCAATCCACCGTACTTTTGAGGAATGAGCATCCCCAAAAAGCCTTCCTGTTTGAGATAACGCCAGACCTCCGGCGGCAAGTCTTTGCGGCGATGAATCTCCCAATCGGTTGCCATGCGACAAACATTCTCTACAGGACCATCGAGAAACGCCTGAAGTGTGGGGCTTGCCTCTGGATAAGGCTGGTGCTGGATGCGCTGGAAGTTTGGTTGCCCAGAGAAAAACTCGCCCTCAATCCAAACAGTGCCCGCATCAATGGCAGCCCGCTCGGTTTCGGAGATTTGGGGCAGAAGTTGGAGCGATCGCACTCCCCGCAAAATCGGTGTGCTAATCAAAGCCCGTCGTAACAGAGGAACATTGAGAATGACTGCAACAATAGCCCAAACTCCCCATAGCCAGATCGGCGAAGCGAATGCAAAAAGAACAAGACTGAGGTAGATCGACCACAACCAGAGTGAAACACCCCAATATCCCAAAATGAACAGTAAAAAAACAGAAATGATGATTGTGAATGGCAATGAAATCATAGTTGTTTTCCCCAGATAAGGGCTATACCGATTCCCTGAAGTGAGATTACAGATCCGGTGGGGGCGGCTCGCGAATTGCCCTTATCTCTAAGCCGCCCTTGTCAATCTTCTGTAACCCTATGTTGAGGATTTGGTATTACTGTCACGACAGGGCATCTGCGCTGAAACGTTCAGACTTGGTGAAATCGCACCAATGGTCTGCTGTCACGCCATCAAATTCTCGAAAACGCCCGCAGCACCCATGCCGCCTCCAACGCACATTGTCACTAACCCGTAGCGCACCCCCCGGCGTTTCATTTCGTGCAGCAGGGTAGCAGTGAGTTTGGCTCCGGTGCAGCCCAGGGGATGTCCGAGGGCGATCGCCCCACCATTCACGTTGGTAATGTCTTCGTTCAAGCCTAGTTTGCGAATGACGGCGAGAGATTGAGCGGCAAACGCTTCGTTCAATTCAATCAAGCCGATGTCATTTAGCGTGAGTCCCACCTGTTCCAGGACTTTAGGAATGGCGACAACAGGACCAATGCCCATCATTTCGGGAGGAACACCCGCGACGGCAAATCCGAGCAAGCGTCCCAGCGGTTTTAAACCCAACGCTTCGACCTTGCGCTGACTGAGCAGGAGTGTGGCGGCTGCCCCGTCAGACATTTGCGATGCGTTACCTGCTGTCACACTGCCCCCGACCTTAAAGGCTGTCGGCAGTTGAGACAGGGCTTCCAGACTCGTATCGCGGCGCGGTCCCTCATCCTGAGATAAAACCATTTCGCTGGACTGCACCTGTCCCTCGTGATACTGGGTGGTTTGAACCGTGATCGGGACCAGTTCCTCGTCGAACCTGCCCGACTGGTTGGCGGCAATTGCCCGCTGATGCGATCGCAGCGCAAAGGCATCCTGGTCGGCACGAGAAACACCGTACTGTTGCGCTACATTTTCAGCGGTCAAACCCATCGTGGTGTAAACCTGAGGAGTGTTGTCAATCAGATCCGGATTGGGAGCAATCAGGTGTCCCCCCATTGGAATCAGGCTCATCGATTCAGCCCCTCCCGCCACGATCGCATCTGCCTGTCCCATCGCAATCGACTGGGATGCTAAGGCGATCGACTGTAGCCCAGAGGCACAGAAGCGGTTGACCGTGACGCCAGCCGCAGAATCGGGGAGTCCTGCGCGTTGAGCAACAATTCGTCCCAGGTTGAAGCCCTGCTCTGCTTCGGGAAAGGCACAGCCAAAAACCACGTCTTCGATATCCTTCGGCTCCACCCCTTCGACTGCATTCAGAGCACCTTCAACGGCGATCGCCCCCAGGTCATCTGGCCGCATATTTCGCAGCGTACCGCGAGGCGCTTTACCAACCGCAGTTCGTACACTACTGACGATATAAGCTGTTTCCATCATCTTCGCGTCCTCTTTGGAATCATCAAGGATTGGTTGAACGATTAATTTCTTAATGGCTTTTTCGTTTTAAGAATGTGAGCAATCCGTTCTTGAGTTTTGGGTTGCGCGAGGAGGGGCAAGAATGTTTCTCGCTCTAGCCGCAACAAATATTCTTCGGATACCTGCGTTGGAGCCGAGAGCATTCCTCCCGTCATCACATAGGCCAATCGTTCTGCCAGGTAGCGATCGTATTCGCTGGCGTACCCTGCTTGTTCAAACACGTAGGCGGCATGATCTAGCATTGCCTGTCCTGAGCGTCCTGCAACCAGGATGGCAGGCTGTCGGGGGGGAGGAAGATAACCGATGCGATCGAGGTGCAGGACTTCTGCTTTGGCAATGGCAAGGCGGCGATCGCCATTCATCACAATTCGAGCCGTGGGCGGCAAAAATCCTAGCTCTTTTGCTTCCTCCGCACTATTAGAAACTTTGGCAGTGGCGATCGTCTCGAAGGCGTTGTGAAGGAAAGGTTGAACATGTCCCGGTGTAGCGGTAGCTGCTCGTTCGCCTGCCCGTGCCACCATTCGCATAATGCCACCCGCACCGGGAATCAGTCCTACACTCAGCTCAACCAGACCGATATACGTCTCTGCGGCAGCAACCACCTGAGGACAAGCCATTACGAGTTCGCAGCCGCCCCCCAACACTCGCCCTTGAATTGCAGCAACGATCGGTTTAGGCGCGTAGTGGAGACGCTGAAGGGTAGACTGAAATTGTTCAATCAGTTGAGCGATCGCTGCTGGATTTGACTGCGCGAGCATTCCTATCTCGGCTAAATTTGCGCCTCCTGAGAAATTATCGCTCTCATTGCCGATCACGACTCCTTTAACGTTGTCATCACTTTCTAAAATTCGTAGCGTTTCGGTTAATCCCTCTATCACTTTAAAGCTCAGCGTATTGCCCTTCGATCGAAACTCGTACAGCAAAACGCCATCATCCAGATCGATTAATCCCGCTTCCGCGTTCTGCCAGACAACCCGTTTGGGGTCGCTTCGCAGCATGGATAGATTGATCTCATCGACGGGCGAAGGGATTGGGACATATTGACCTCTGGGCTGATTACTGGGCTGATACACCTGCCACTGTTGTGACGGCGAGATCTGGGGAACCGGGGCGGAAACTTGAGCATCGGATAACGGTGCTTTTTCGAGCTGATAAAAGCGATCGTTCCCTGCCTCCGCCATTTGGAGAACCCAATCTGGAATTGACTGGTGTGCTGTCTGCAGAGCGGTGAGTATCCGCTGGAAACCCAGCGCATCCCAGATTTCAAACACGCCCAGTTCCCAACCAAAGCCCCAGCGCATCGCCCGATCGGTTTCCAGGGGACTATCGGCAATTTCTGGAATGCGACGGGCACTGTACGTCAGGATGTTCAGGATGGTTTGGCGGAAGAAGTCTCCCGCACGGCTAGAATCGTCATACAGTGCCCGCAGGCGATCGTGCAGGTCAGGAATTTTGGCAATCGCTTTCAGGTTGTCCCCCAGGTTCATCGGTTGTGCAGGCTCATACGCCAGCGTCACCGGGTTGACGGAGAGAATTTGAGATTGCTGTTTCTTGTAAAATCCCTGTCCTGATTTCGCACCCAGCGTCCCCGTAGAAACCAGTTTTCGCAGAATCTCGGGAACCTGAAAGATTTCGCGGCTCTCGTCGTCTGGTAGGGCGGGGTAGAGGTGTTCCAGAACCGCAAGCAGGGTGTCGAGTCCCACCAGGTCGGCGGTGCGGAAGGTGGCAGATTTGGGTCTGCCCATCAGCGCTCCAGTGAGCGTGTCAATTTCCTCAATGGTATATCCTTGCTGAGTCCAGGCTTGTAGACCTAGCATCGTGACATATACACCAATTCGATTGGCGATGAAATTAGGTGTATCTTTGGCGTGGACGATCGCTTTGCCCAGATGCATCTCAGCAAACCACTGGACGCACTCCACAACAGCCGGATCGGTGTCAGCGGTGGGAATCAGTTCCAGTAATTTGAGGTAGCGGGGAGGATTAAAGAAATGAGTGCCGAGAAAGCGTTTACGGAAGGAGAGAGAGCGATGTTGGGCTATCGACCCAATCCTTAATCCGCTCGTATTACTGGAGACGACCGCATCCGGGCGAATCACCTCCTCCAGACGTTCCATCAATTGTTGCTTAATCTGGAGATCTTCGATCACTGCCTCAATCACCCAATCGACTCCGCTCAAACGATGAAAGTGTTCCTCATAGTTCCCCAGCGTGATTCTGTGAATTATCTTTCCGGTGAAGCAGATTGGGGGTGAAAGCTTGAGTGCTTTCTTAAACAGAGCTTCAACCCGATCGTTTTTGTTTGCCTCCGATCCCGGCAGATCCAGAAGATGGACGGTTAGCCCTGCATTTGCAAGGTGGGCTGCGATCTGGCTGCCCATGACTCCCGCGCCCAAAACAGCGACCGTTTGAAAAGGTTGGAACATGAGTCAAATGCCTCCTGTGCAATGAGTTGAAGGTGAAGTGTCTAGCGAGTAATGTGGAGTGACTGAGCGTAAGTGGGACAAACCACAGCAGGAGGAATCGGACAGGTGATTTCTAAAATCACTTCTGACATCTCCCGATCGGTCACTGCTAGCTGACTTGGTGAATCTTTTGGGCTTCTTTCCTGATATAAATCGTTGATGTCTGAAGTAAGGGCGATCGCCACTTCATTTCGATTCAAGTTTCCGTTCAACCAATCTTTTCCGGAGTGGGAGTGCGGCGAGATTAACCGAAACCGCTTGACGATCGCCCAGTAAGGCAAATGGCAATTTGCAGCGTTAACCACAGACTGATAAAGTGCCAATGTACAAGGATGCTGCAAGAGCCTCTCATCATCCAGGCTGAGCGATTGCAGGCGGTTGCTTTGCAGTTCCCCGAAGGGGTAATCGCCCAACGCGCTCCAATCCGGCAGAATCAGGGCAGCACAATACTTCCGATCAGCACCAACAATTAAGGCTCGCGCAACAAAGGGCGATCGCATCAACCGGGCTTCGATGGGCTGAGGGGCAATGTATTTGCCTATCGAGAGCTTGAACAGTGGTTTTTTAATACCTGTGATTTGCAGTAGCCCATCGGAGGTAAAGTGACCCAAATCGCCTGTGTGCAGCCAGCCCTGAGCATCAATCAGCTCCAGGGTTGCCGCTGGATTTTTGTAATACCCCGGCGTGATAAAATCTCCCCGCACCAGAATTTCGGAATCAGGGGCGATTGCCACTTCCGTTCCAGGGATGGGTACGCCAACGGTTCCCGCTTGATTGTGCTCCGCGCGATTGAAGCAAACAACACCTGCCTGCGTCAGCCCATAGCCCTGTAAAACCGTCACCCCTGCCGTCGCAAATCCACGAACCAACTCTGCTTTCAGGGCAGCCCCGCCACAGAGGATATACTTGATTCGTCCGCCAAACAGCGATCGCCACTGCGACAGCACCAATCGATCTGCGAGCCGCAGCAAAACCGCATGATGTCTGCTCAACGGTCGACCTGAAGCGTTGGATCGCATCAGCTTGAGAGTCCAGGTAAAAACGCGCTGCTTCCACTTCGATTCAACCTGTTGCCCCCACTCCAGAAACTTATTAAAGATTTTTTCTAGAAAAATGGGAACGGTTGCGAGAATCGTTGGCTGAACTTGTTTGAGATGTTTGAGGATCTGATTGGGAGTGGAAAAGTAAATGCTGTGTCCATAGTACAGATGCCCGTAGAGCAAACAGCGAGCAAATACGTGCGTTAACGGTAGAAATGAAAGAACGGTTTCCTCTGCCCCCCACTGTAAACCCGATAAACTGGCAAATGCAGCCAAAGCACTGCCTACTAAATTGCGATGAGTCAGCATTACCCCTAACAGTTCGCCGTTGGCTGCGGGAATATAAATGATGGTCGCTAAATTCTGAGGAGACAGGATAGGTCGCTCTAACCCCGTTGCTGCCTGTTTTTGTCCCCGATTTTGCAATTCCGTCAGCGAAAGAATGTGACAGAAATGGGGCAGAGCGGTTCCTTCGGAGTTGCGCTTCGCGCTAATCGCCCTCCACTTCTCAGGCTCAGTCCCAAATTCAGCCTCAGAATCAGCCCCGGATTCAGGAATAGATTCAGGAACAGACTCAACGACAACATGCTGGAGCACAGGCAACTGATCCAGGTAGGGCACAAGTTGTTCGAGCCAATCCCACTGAGCGACCCACAGTAGCCTGGCTTCGCTGTGTTGCAGGATGAAAATAATGTTTTCGATCGTCTGTGTTAGATCGATCGGTACATTAACTAAACTTGCCATCAAACTCCCCATGTCTGCGATCGCAAACCGAGTATCATTTTGAGTCAGCAGGGCAATTCGATCGCCCGGCTGCAAACCCAGGCTTAACAGTCCTTGCGCCACAGTCTGACACTGCTCCCGAAACGCATAGTTTGAAAGCGATTGCCAGCCTGTAGGACTTGGTTGGTTCAGTGCGGTGGAGTTGAGAGTGCGATCGCAGGCTAGATCAAGCAGAGCAGGTAGCGTTGTGTCTGGGATGGTGGGAACAAATGCAGTCGGCAAGCGAGGGGATTTTGTCCATAGCATGGTTTTTCCAGAAGAAACAATTTCTTCTCCTCAATTGCATATTGAAGGATGGTTTTTTGTTAAACTTACGTCCACTCAAAATTATTTTTGAATCGACAAAGCTTGCGCATTAGGTTGGATTGGTTAACCCAAAACTGCTAAAAGGCTGGCAGTATTCTGCCTGGTCAAGGTGTTGATCGAGCCAGGTGATGAGATCGGAGAAGATTTCCTCATAGTCGTTATCAATATATAAATCGTGGTAATTTCCTTCGTATTCGCGATGTTCTTTATCAGGAAAAATGACCTGCTGAAAGAATGCACGGCTTCCTTCAGGTAACGTGACGCGATCGCTGCTGCCATGCATAATCAGGAGTGGAATTTTCAGTTCAGAGGCGTGGGACTGAATCCAATTCACTGTTTTAAAGAACTCCGTTGCCAACCGGGCACTGCCGTATTCATGGCGCAGAGGGTCTTGAGTATAGGCAGCGATCGCTTCTGGATCCCGTGAACCATACTCATTGCGAATTCCCAATTTGAGGCTGAAGCGCGGCACCGTTCTGGACAACATCCGCCCCAACACCAGTTTTGTTCGGGCAATATTGATTTTACTGAGTGCTGGTGCTGAGAGAATGAGTCCTTGAATGTCGTTGGGCGATCGTAATGCATAGTCCAGAGTAATGGTTCCACCGAGGCTATGTCCCCAGATAATCAAGGGGCAGCAGGTGCGCTGCGACCGAATATAGTGCAAGAAGGCACTCAAGTCCTCTCGAAATTCCTTCCAGTGGTTGATATGCCCTCGTTGTCCGGGCGATCGCCCATGTCCTCGCAAATCAAAGGCATATACCTCATAGCCTTGGGGAACTAAGTACTCAACGACATTTTTAAAAACACCGCTATGTCCTCCCAGCCCATGCACCAGGATAATCATCGCCTGACTGGGTTGCGTTGGCAGCCAGCTTTGATAATACAGTTGACATCCTCGAAATCCTTTAAACCTTCCCTGTTTATGCTTCATGGAATTCCCCCAACAGGTATTTTTTCGGGCGTTGCTGGATCGGGATATGAACGGTGCAAATTTAGTTTCTGCATCGCCCCTTAAATCCCCCAATGCTGGGGGACTTTGAATTCTGGTTCCCCCCAACTTTGGGGGGCTAGGGGGGCGTATCATACGCTTATTCAGCAACGCCTTTTTTCGGACTATCAAGAGTTCTAAGACACACCCTGAAAGCAGGCATCACACACTCAGCAACTGAACCTGTGACACTTGAAAGAATGGAGCCAAATTCGTTGAGGGAAGGCAATTCTGGAGTAAACCGTTGGAGTCAACGTATTGTGCATTCAGCGCAATACAAGTTCACCCTCACGGCCTCGGTTCCTACCAGGCTCTAACAGGTAACGCAAGTACCAGCGTTTGCGCCGAGTTGCCTCCCACGAAAGCGTTTTTCAAGTCAACAATGCTGATTTGTTAACGGCAGGGAGGTTGAGGCTTTGACCTCGGTTAAAACAATATTCGTTTTAACTCTATCGACACCTGGAATTTGGGTGATAGTTTCACTCATTAGTTGTTCCAAGCATTGACGATCGAATGCAACCACTTTAAGCAGGTAGTCAAATTCCCCAGTCAAGTGATGGCATTCCAGCACCTCCGGTAGCCCTTGCACCTGTTCACAAAACTGCCCCACGCACTCCGGTTGATGATGGGCAAGAGTGACCTGAGCAAAGCACAGCAGATCCAATCCCAACGCCTCGCGGTTGACTAGGGTTACGTAGCGATCGATAAACCCGTTGTCTTCTAACTTTTTGAGCCGCTTTTGCAGCCCAGGAGCGGTAAGTTTTAGCTGGCGCGCAAGTTCGGCATTACTCATTCGGCTGTTTTCTTGAAGAAGTTGCAGCAGTAGCTGATCTCGCTCGTCGAGTTGCTGGGATTGCCCGACTTGTTTATTTGTATTTTGCTTGTTCGTATTTTGTTTGCTTGTATTTTGCTTGTTTGTATCTTGTTCGTTCGTATTTTGCTCGTTAGTTGTCAGCTTATCGGTGAGTTTGACCCCAGAGAGTTTCTTCTTCAAGTCTCCCCCTCCGGCTTCAGCTACTAATTTTTTATACTCACAATCTAGTAAATTGTTCTAAATAAAGTCAAGAATTCGAGTTAATTTTTAACACTCTGAACTCGATAAAACAGAGCTTTCTGATCTAGATGGAACGATCGAGTTTATAAATGAAACTTTAGTCTGAATAAAATCTGTCCTTGTACAGATGTGTTTAACTGGCAAGAGCTGCCGTTAGAGATGTAGGTGTTTGATGCTATTGCCTTGGTCTGGATGCAAAACTCGTTGGGAGGCTCGCCCAGCTTCCCGTCGATCGCGATTCGTCACCCAGGTAGGGTCAGTATAATGAGCCTGGCATTTGAGCAATTGTGGGAGAAAAGTGAACCGTTTAACGAAAAGCAATTAGTTAACATCGGATAGAGCTGGAATCAACAGGCATTGTTAACGATAGTCTGCAGTTTACAATTCTGAAGTTAACAGAAAATTTGACGAGAAATGTAAATCCCATGATACGAAAAAGTGCTGATAAAGACTTTGAGGAAATCTTCAATATCATTAATGATGCGGCAATTGCTTATAAAGGGATTATTCCCCCTGACTGCTGGCACGAGCCCTATATGACTCAAGAAGAGTTAAAAGTGCAAATTGAGAGCGGCGTAGAGTTTTCATGTTACATCGATAATAATGAAATGATTGGAGTGATGGGAATTCAGGACAAAACGGATGTTGAGCTAATTCGCCATGCGTATGTCAGAACAAAACAAAGGAACACAGGCATCGGAACACTTCTACTTCGGGAATTAATTAGAGATTCAACAAAACCAATTTTGATTGGAACCTGGAAAGCGGCTAGTTGGGCAATCGGTTTTTATGAGAAGAACGGTTTTTGTCTTGTTGCCGAGGAGGAGAAGAATGACCTGCTGAAGCGATATTGGACGATTTCAGCTCGGCAAGTTGAGACTTCAGTTGTTCTGGTAGACGAGAAATACAAGCGGCTGAAAGATTTCTAGCCGTGGTTAGCCTGCTTCGATGCCCACAGCGAGAAATTGTCCTTTATCCTGCTGAATCGCGTAGCTCTTTCCGCTGGCTTGAATCACTTTTGGACAAATCGCCTTGCTCCTCTGCTGCTATCTTCAGGGCGAGTTTGCAATTGCGCTGATAAGCGTGTCGATCGCCTGCTGTTTTTGAGGATCGGCCCCTGCTGCATATTGGAGTGGAAAGGTCACAGCAATCTCTGGGGTAACTCCTTTTCCTTCTAATCGCTGATTTCCATCCACCAAAACATCAGCTACAGCGACATACACCAAACTGCCATCCTGCATCACAAATCCACGTCCTGCTACCACTGCGCCTGCGGTCGTCGTGCCAACTGAAGCCCCGATTTTGGACTGCTGAAAGCCATAAGCAATAATCTCTTTGCTGCTTCTGCTGCCTTCGTTCATCAACAGCACCACAGGTTTTTTCCAGCGATAGTTTGCAACGAACGCATTGCCATCTCGTCTGATACTGGTGACGCTCGGACTCTCGCCCGTGAAGAAATTGAGATAATCGATCGACCCCCCGCCCCAGCCGTCACGGATATCGAGCACTAAGCCATCTGCCTCGGCGAGTTTACCAAACATCAACTCTTGGATCATTTGCTGCTGGTGAGAGTCAGCGGCATTGGACCAGATATGAAGATAGCCAATGCGTTTCCCTTGCTGCTCAATGATTTGAGTGCTTGCCTGTTGAGCATCTTTGAATAGGGTCGTCGCGTCAAATTTCTGCGGAGTTACACTAATTTCTTGCTGGCTATTCGGGTCAGGCGATCGCTGAACTAACAGTGTCACACTCTGCCCGGCTTTACCTGCAAAAGAATCAATCGCTTGATAAGGTTTGCCGTCTACGTTCAGCAATTGATCGCCGACCCTCAGGCTGGTACTTGCGGCTGGACTGCCCTCTAATATCCCGCTTACAAATAGTTTCTCGTTAATGTTTTTTGTAAAGATACCAATGCCCGTGTACTCATACTTGTCATTTGGAAACAGTGCTTTTGCAGCGGACGGCAGATCTTGAATGTCAGGCTGAAAAATTCCTAAAAGTTGATAATAAGCAGTTTCATTGGGCAAGTAGAAATGGGTATGAGAAGTCTTCAGTTCAGCTAGCATCTGATTCACGATTCCTGCAAGCTGTTGACGAGTTTGAACTGCTGCGGCTTGCGGTTTGTATTTGTCTCGCATCGCTGCCCAGTCAATCCCGTTAAAATTCTCATCGTAAAAATTCTCATTGACCGTCTGCCAAACCTCGTTAAATACTTTCTCTTCGATTGATTCCTGAGATGAAACAGGAGATATAAACCAAAGCAAAAACAACGCTGCAAAGCTAATCAGCGCGATCGAAAAATACTTTGCAAAATACTTCGCTGGTTTATAAAAACGAGAAGAAAAACGAGCCATTACTGTTCTAATCCCTATTCAAATAAGTGGAACTTCACCCATCTATTTCTCTTTCATTAAGGAGATGATTACATCCACTAACTTCTCCGGGTCAACTGGTTTAGCAACGTGCCCCTGGAATCCTGCTGCAAGTGCCTGTTGTTGGTTAAGTTCCCCGGCGTAAGCTGTTAGCGCAATTGCAAGAACATCCCCGTTGTCTTCTGACGATCGGCTTCTAATCTGACGTAGGAGTTCATAGCCATCCATTTCTGGCATCCCAATATCACTAATGACAACATCAGGCTTGAATACATCTAAGGTTTCTAGAGCTTCGATCGCAGAGGTTGTCACTTTTATTTCTGCTCCGGTTTGTTCCAAAATGGCAAGAACCAGTTCTCGCATATCGGCTTGATCGTCTACCGCTAAAACTCGGAAGCCTGCCAGGGGGAGAGCTTTTACTGAGGAGCTTAAAGGCTCGGGCTGACCTGGATTTTCTCCACGTCGACTTTTTGACGCTGGTAATAGAACAGTAAATGTTGCGCCTAATCCTTCTCCAGGGCTTTCTGCCTGAACCGTTCCGCCGTGTAGTTCCGTTAAGTACTGGACGATCGCCAACCCTAACCCCAATCCACCAAACTTAC
Source organism: Cyanobacteria bacterium FACHB-502 (assembly GCA_014695325.1). Lineage (GTDB taxonomy): Bacteria > Cyanobacteriota > Cyanobacteriia > Elainellales > Elainellaceae > Leptolyngbya_A. The sequence continues at coordinate 46,626 of JACJNZ010000072.1, forward strand.
GGGTTGTTGTGCCGTCCTCCTGTCGGAAGTATTCAAACACATGGGGTAGAAACTGCGGAGCAATTCCTTTGCCGGTGTCTTGAACTTGAATTTGAACGTGAGTATTGGTTTGCGCTAGTCGAATCTCTACGGTTCCGCCTGACGGGGTAAATTTGATTGCATTACTGAGCAAATTCCAGACCACCTGTTGAAGACGAGCGACATCCCCTGAGACTGGTTCAATTTCACTGGCGATAACCTTCTGTACTTCAATCCCTTTTGCTTCAGCAGACAAGTGTACGGTTTCCAGAGCAGCATCAACGACCGTGACTAAATTAACTGGACAAACATCTAGCATCAGTTTGCCGCGCAGAATCCGTGAGACATCGAGTAAATCATCAATGAGTTGGGTTTGCAGCTTAGCATTGCGCTCGATCGTTTCCAGGGCACGCCTTGTTGCTGCTTCATCAAACTGATGTGCTTGCAGCAGCTTTGCCCATCCCAGAATGGGATTAAGGGGTGATCGCAGTTCGTGAGACAGCACTGCCAAAAATTCATCTTTAATCCGGTTGGCTTGTTCGGCTTCTCTCCGGGCATTCTGTTCGCGTTCTAACAATTTTTCACGTTCTTGTTCGGCTTGCTTTCGTTCGGTAATGTTTTCAGCAAAAATGATAATGCCGCCAATTTCGCCACCGCTGGCATACCAGGGCAAAATTTCCCAATGGAGCCAGACCATTGATCCATCTGAGCGCAGGTAGCAATCCTCTTCGCATCGTTCTGTTGCTCCTGCCAGACAACGCTGATGAACCTGCTGCCAGCGTTCTGGAATATCCGTTATGACCTCGTAATGCGATAAACCCTTGAGATTGGTATAACCTGGAGCATACTCGCTCATCCAGCGATCGCTGGCAAAAAGGTAGCGCATTTCTCGATCCAGCATAACAACCGCAGCCGGAGTACGTTCAATAAATCTTTGAAGCGTTTCACTGGCTGACTGCGCTCTTGCCAAAAGCTGTTCTCGCTCTGTCTCAGCTTGCTTTCGATGCGTGATGTCTTGCACAACACCCATCATTCCGAGAACCTGCCCGAACGAGTCGTACTGAGCACGTCCTTTGGCAGCGATCCATCGTTCTGTTCCATCCGGATGAATCACTCGATATTCAATGTCGTAGTCGCTGCGTCCAGCAATCGCTTTTTCAACCTGTAAACCTGCTCGCTCTCGATCGTCTGGATGAAGGAGTTTTTGCATTTGGATCCAGGTCATATAGGGTCCTGGTGGAATGCCAAATATCTCAGCCGCTTGCCCTGACAATGTCACGATGTCGGTTGCTGCGTTCCAACTCCAGTCTCCCAGTTTTGCAGCCGCCAATGCCAAACTTAATTGCTCAGTACTCTCTTTTAATGCTTTTTCCGCTTGTTTGCGCTCGGTAATGTCTGTACAGGTGCCAAACCAGCGAATGACTTGACCTTGCTCATCCAGCATCGGCAGGGCGCGGGTGAGATGCCAACAGTAGCTGCCGTCCGCTCGTTTCAAGCGATGTTCTACGTCATAGCTTGTCTTTTGCTCAGCGGCTTGAGTCCATCGCCTGATGCTGTCGGCGCGATCGTCGGGATGAATAATTTTCTGCCAGCCCAATCCCTGAGTTTGTGCCAGGGTTAGCCCGGTGTAGTCGAACCAGCGAGGGCTGTAATAATCAACCCAACCTTGAGCATCCGCTGTCCAAACCATTTGCGGAATCGATTCTGCGAGAAAGCGAAAACGCTGTTGGTTGGCGATGCGACGCGATCGACCCAACTCCAAATTCGTTGCCACCCGTGCCAGCAGTTCTCTTGCGCTAAAAGGCTTGACCAAATAATCATCGGCTCCTGCTTCCAGTCCCTCAACGGCAGCTTCTTCACCCGCTCGCGCTGAGAGCAGCAAAATGGGAATCTCGCGAGTTTGGGGATCAGCCCGGAGTTGCCGCAGCAGTTCAAAGCCATCGAGCCGGGGCATCATCACATCGGTGAGCACTAAATCCGGCAATTGGGCACGAGCCGCTTCCAGGGCAGCTTGACCATCGGCAACTGCTTCGACCTCATAGTGTTCCCTCAGGAGCCGTTGCAGGTAGTGACGCATATCCGCATTGTCATCGGCTAACAAAATTCGGGCAGAAACACGGGGAGGTAACGCTGCTGAGTCTTCGCGGCGCTCCACAACCCACTCTAGGGCTTCTTCGACATAAGCCGTTGCGCCTGAAGCCGTTGAAGCCTGGGTTCGGACGGATTGAATCTGCTCCGACGGCAGGTGAGCACACCCGATCGGCAATCGCACAACAAAAGTACTTCCTTCCTTCTCCACACTGCTCGCAGTCACCGTTCCCCCATGCAGCTTGACCAATTCCTGCACCAGCGACAGTCCAATGCCCGAACCTTCATAGGAGCGACCCTGCGCCCCGGCAACCCGATGAAATCGTTCAAATAGACGGGGCAGCTCATGAGCCGGAATGCCAGTTCCCGTATCTTGAACGATCAGTTCAACCGCAGCGTCCACCGGATACAGTGACACCGAGATTTGTCCCTCAAAGGTGAACTTGAAGGCGTTAGAGAGCAAGTTAAGGACAATCTTCTCCCACATTTCGCGATCGACATACACGGGTTCAGGCAGCGGAAGACAATTCACGACAAGCTGTAACCCTGCTTTCTCGATCGCCGATCGAAACCCACTAGCGAGATCAGCCGTCAGGCTTGCCAGATCGGTTGCCTCATAAACGGCTTGAATTCGCCCCGCCTCAAGCCGAGAAAAGTCGAGTAATGTGTTGACCAGCTTTAACAAACGCTGGCTGTTGCGATGCGCCACGGCAATTTGTTCTCGTTCGGCGGCAGGCAAATGGTCATTCTGAAGCAAATCCTCTAGCGGATTCAGCATCAAGGTCAGCGGTGTGCGAAACTCGTGGCTGACATTGGAAAAGAAAACCGTTTTTGCCCGATCGATTTCTGCCAGCATTTCGGCGCGGCGGCGTTCTTCTTCATAAGCTTGAGCATTGCGGATCGACACGGAAACCTGTCCAGCCAACAGCTCATAAAACGACTGGTAGCCTTCATCCAGCGCCCGATTCGGACTGATGCCACAAATCAGCACTCCTAGCGGTGCAGCCACATTCGACGACGGAATCGGTAAGGCGATCGCCTGGCTCACGCTTTCGTTCCAAGGTCCGCCAGGAATGGTGGTGTCCCGATCAAGCTCTGAGACGATCGCGGTTTGACCTGCCATCGCTTTTGCTAGAGACCATCGATCCGCTGTTTCTGCCAGTGATTCTGAAAGCAGGACAGCTGTTGGAACAATCGCTAGATTGCCGTTCATCCCCACGCTGCCGCAGAGCTTTAGGGTTTGGTCGTTGAAGTCGCTCAAGTAGATCAGGGCAAAGGGTACATCTAGCAGACAGTCCGCGATCGTCGCCAGAATATCCTGACAGGTTGCATCCACACTACGCGTTTCCCCTGCCTGTGCTGCCAGGTCGCGCTGCAAACGCAACCGTCGCTCTCCTAACACCTGCTGCGTCACTTCGCTACAGACACAGAGCATTCCGCGAATCGTGCCTGCATCATCTTCAACGGCACTGTAGGACAAACTAAAATGAGCTTCCTCGTTGTAGCCGGAGCGGTTCACTGCGAGCATCTGGTCTTCCACCCAGTTGGGAACCCCAGTCGTCATGACTTCGGTAATCATCGGACCGATCACATCCCAGGACTCAGCTTGAGTTTCCCGGATCGATCGTCCCAGCGCATAGGGATGTTTCGTGCCAATCAGATTGATGTAAGCATCGTTGTAAATCTGAATTAGCTCTTGCTCCCACAGCAAGATCATGGGGTAACGCGAGCCTAACAGCGTGCGAACAGTTGATTTCAGGCTTTGCGACCAGGATTCGACAGCCCCCACTGGCGTTTGTGCCCACTCCATTGCCTGCATCCGTGTTCCCATCTCCCCAAACTTGGGGAAGGGACTTGTTCTGTGTCTGTTCATTCGCCGTCCTCCCTCTTCTTCATATTAGGCATTTCGCGGTTCGAGTGGGGAAGCTGGCAGTCCCGTCTCTTCGTAAATGTTATGCTTGCTCCTGCTTGCCGCCGTGCCGCCTGTAATTTCTGCTGTCCCTGTGCGGTTAAAACCACTCCGCGTTTACAACAATTGCGCTTGTCCAGGTCTGTTAAATCTGGCTTGGCTCCAAAGCCTTAGGATGGCGAATTGAGCAAGCAACTGTAAACTATTTGATCCATCTCAACTATCCTTTTAACTTACCGCTTAAATTACTAACTAAGTGGTCTTATATTCCCTGGGCTTTTCAACTGGGCATTGCCATACTAAAAACATCAAGTTCTTCTAGAACCCCTTTTAAGAAAAACGTTTGAGGTCGTCAAGATGTTACGCCACATCATTTTCGCTGCAAACCCCAGCCGTGTTGCCGAAGTCCTTGCCGAACTAATGAATGGACAATTTTTTGAGTTTCCCCTGTTTCATAATGCGTATATTGCGATCGCAGAGAATGCCCACGGTACGTAATTAGCCAGACCCGTATTCTATCGCTGGCGCAGTCTTCCCGTTACAGGGCTTTGTGTGATGAAATCCAAAGGTTTTATCTCTCTCCCCTTCATGAGGTAGAGCCTCTCTACAAACATCCCCAGATCAACCCTGAAAACGAGAAGAGTATCCTGTTCCAAAATCTGGCAGCTGAATCATTGTAAAAGTCTGAGGTTTCATTATGCGTAGCAATTTTCTGGTTTCGGCTTGCTCCACTTTGCTTGTTCTGTCCATCCAGATTGGATGCCAAGCATCTACCTTTGAGAGCCAACCGCGATCGCTTGGGGACGGCACCGTTCGCACTTATGTTGAGTTAGACGACAAGGGCAGCCCTACGGAAGTTGGTGTGATCTTATCCGGCGATGCCCTGTCTAACCTTCCCGATCATGCAGAGGAATATCTGCTGCAACTCCCTCCCGAGGCTTCAACCACTGCCATTACCCACATTGGGTTGGATTGGCGCTCGCATGGTCACGCCCCCGATGAGATTTATCATCTCCCTCATTTTGATGTTCATGCTTATGTCATCTCCCCCCAAGAGCGAGAAGCGATTACGGCAACCGGAGCCAATCTAGAAACGGTGTATGCCACCCCTGCCCCAGAGTTAATTCCAGCGGGGTATGTGTTAGCTCCAGAAAGTGCGGAACCTCGTCAGGGTGCCCATTGGATCGACCCCACCGCAGACGAGTTTCACGGTGTTCCACACGGGTTTGACCACACAATGATTTATGGTTTTTACAACGGGGAAATGGCGTTTGTAGAACCGATGGTGACGATCGACTTTTTACAAAGCCAACAAGAGTTTGAGGGTGCAATCGCGCTTCCTGCCCGTTATGCCAGACCGGGTGCCTATCCGACCGCTTATCGCATTACCTACAACGAAGCTACCGGAGAACACGTTATTGCACTAACTGATTTTACGCGATCGGCCCCAATCAGCCAGGCCCCAAACCATTAAAAGCTGATTTGACGGGATTGATTTTCGACACATTTTGCATCACAGGGTTCACCCTCCTCTAAAATGACTAGAGAATGAGGGTTCCCAAATTGCTTCTCTAGGATCATCAATCCTCTCCTACTGAGCGATCGCCTTCCGCTGCCCCACCCGTGCTGCTTCGCAGATACCGCAAGGGTCGCTTCCTGAGCAGTTTCGGAAATGGCTAATCACCTTACAGAACAAGGGCAAGGGCTTGGGGCAGCGCCAGTTAACACATCCGCTTCAGTCGCCGCTAGTGGCTTTTCGGACTCAATCGATTACCCCAATACGGTCGGTGTGCAAGCGGAACGTTATGCGGCTGCAACTGGGCAAACCTACTCTCAAACGCCTAGCCAAATATATTCTAATCACGTCCCTACCGGGAACTTGCAGCATAATGCCAAACTCACCGGACTCAAAGATGGGCAAAATTTACATCACTTTCTGCGCGATGCGATGTGGCAGATTGAACAAGCCAGAGCTATTCGGTTGCATCTGATTCGGCAACAGATTGGAACTCGACCCATCAGCTTGTGTATTGATAAAACAGGAGATGCCAAGAAGGGCAGCACCACTGACTACGTTGCCAAACAATACATTGGTAATCTGGGTAAAACTGCCAATGGAATCGTCAGTGTCAATGCCTATGCCGTTGTTGATGGCATTACCTATCCCTTGCTGTCCAAGATTTATAAACCTAGAACAATGGTTACATGTTTTTCCAGTGCCTAGACTCAAACGAGCCTTACATCAGTTGATGGATTGGATGGATACCTTCCAGATTCTTTCAATTCCAGACCTGAAAGCAGCTTGATAGGACTTGAAAATCTTCTCCTCTGCGGTAGTAACAAAAGAGGGTTTAAGCTAGAACGGGTTGACGAACATAGTTTGAAGAATTACCTTTAATCGCCTGACTGAATTTGCCATCAATGCTTCGTGGCAAATCGCCTACGATCGTCACTCGCTGGACTCGACGGGGTTGTCCTTCATAGTCGTAAATGGCATAGTGTTGAGTCGATCGATTATCCCAGAAGGCAATATCGCCCACCTGCCACTTCCAGCGCACCGTGTTTTCTAATCGCGTTACATAAGCTTGCAACAGTCGCAGCAAATCCTTCGATTCTGTTTCGGATAGCCCCTGAATGCGCTGGACAAATGCACCGATAAATAACCCTCGCTCACCGGACTCTGGATGCACACGCACAACAGGATGCAATGTCTCGTACACGGTTGAGGTAAAGACTTTTTGATAGTCCTTTAATGCGTCAGACACGGTAATTGCAGCTTCAGCGTAGTCATACACATTGCTATGCACTGCCCAAAGTTGATCAGCAAGGGTGCGGAGATGATCGGGTAGATCTTGATAAGCCGCCGCGGTGTTTGCCCAAACAGTATCTCCTCCGACTGGCGGAATCTCTACTGCCCGAAGAATGGAGCCGAGTGGGGGACGATCGACAAAGGTGACATCGGTATGCCATTCATTCGATCGGGTTGCCGTGCGCCCATAGTCGAGATCCAGAACTTCGTGATGTTCGCCCAGAGGCGGAAGTGTCGGATGAGCCGTAGTGATTTCACCAAAGCGGCGAGCAAAAGCAATTTGCCCTGCTGCATCTAGCGACTGCCGCCGAAAGAAAATAACTTTGTATTGGATTAATGCCTGACGAATTTCTTGAATTAGAGTATCGCTGAGAGCCGCATTCAGATTAACACCTAGAATTTCTGCACCGATACGTCCAGAGAGCGGAGTGAGATCAAACGTTGTAAAACTCATGATGATTGCTGTAAAACTAAAGAACAGATAGAAGTGGAGCGAATTGTTTATGCTTCAAGTCGTCTCAAGGAGATGAAACAGCGATCGCTTTAATTGTCACTGGATGTACTTAGTAAAAGCCAACGCTAGGGATAGAAAAAAGCCAAGTGTGCAGCTGAGGCTAATAACGAGTAGGGGAACGCTGCTGATGGTTGAGTTTGTCGGCTGCATAAACATTGCCTTGTAGTGAAACGTTATCTAGCTGGGAATACTTTGCTGTATTCTTCTGAGGGCAAGAAAGCTTCCTTCGTGTCGATCGATTTAGGAATGATTTGTGCTTTATAGAAGATGTCTGCTACCTCTTGCTGCGCCTGCTGAATCTGAGCATCTACAGGCAGCACCTCCCAACTTCGTCGCTGATACACTTTTTCTAGAATATTGGCATCCACTTTGATTTCTCCAGAAAACTGCTCTGCAACTTGTCGGAAATTCTGTTTTGCCCATTGTCCGTTTTCTTTTGCGGCTGCGAGAATCGTTTTGACAGAATCCGGCTGGTTCTGGGCAAATTGTTGCGAAGCAAGGAAGTAGGCACGTCGCTCACGCCCCAGATTGAGATTGCGAATGGTACCTGTCCCTTCAGCAACAGCAAGAAACGGATCCCAAATCGACCAGGCATCAACATTGCCCTGCTCAAAGGCAGCTCGCGCATCGGCAGGGGGAAGGGAAACGGCTTCAATATCCTTGATACTTATGCCCTGTTCCTCCAGCACTTTCAGCAGCAGGTAATGGGCACTCGATCCTTTCTGAAAGGCTATCCGCTTGCCCTTCAAATCGGCTGCCGTTTGGATTGCGGAATTCCTGGGCACCACAATATCCTGCGTTTGAGAACTCAAAGGCGTGACGCTGACATAGTAAAACTGTCCACCTCCGGCTTGGGCAAAGATTGGTGGAGATTCGCCTACGCCGCCAAAGTCAATTTGGCCTGCATTCATTGCTTCCAGCATGGGTGGACCTGCCGGAAACAGCGACCATTCGATCGCAACCCCCTGTTCTTTGAATTGCTGATCGAGCTTACCCCTAGAGCGCAGCAGATCAAGTTCGGTTGCTTTTTGATAGCCAATTCGAATGGTTGTGCCTGATGCAGCATTACTGGATGAAGTAGCAGAACTGGAAGCTGATTGAGGTGAACTCGCAGTTAAATTCGATGTATCGTTCGTGCAGCTTGAAACAGCAAACGGAAGACTCAGACCGACCAAACCAGAGAGAAATGTCCTTCGCTTTATGCGCATCGTTAGAATCCTTGTTTCCTAGCTTAACTGATGGTTATATCGACAAACTTCCTGCTTTTCTCGCAAGAAATGACATATGAGAAACAAAAGTAAGCCTGTTTCCACAGCAAGAATTAATTGTTAAGAGCTGCTTTTCTTGAAAACTCGCTCAAGCACAAAGAAACACAACCCTTCTAAGCCACTACCTTACTCTAGAAAGAAATAGCTACTGGCATAAAGAGGTAGCTCAGAAAATTGCAGAATAGTCACCGAGCTGCTGAAGTATAAATGTGGTTTCTATGTAAATACAGTAAATCGGTCGGGATACCGTATTTACTCTTTAAAAATAGGATGTTTTCGTATTTCTTGCAAGATGTAGTGCCAGATTCCTGCCTGTTTTCTTCTTAAGTGTTTATGAAACCCCTCTAAGTCGGTCGACTTATCGTACTATACTTCTTGTGTTTCAACCTTTCTGCATTCGGTGCCCTGGCCAGTATGGCTCTAAAACCAAAGCCGTTCGCTTCGGGTCGTTTAATCAATTCCCTACCTCAAGGGCAGTTAATCTGTATATTCTGGGGCAGGTTATTCACTCCAGAGCAACTGATTTCAATTGCTTCTGTTCTAATTATTCTCAGGCTGAATTTAATGAGCTTGATTTTCCTGCGTAATATGTGGTAGCGTACTACCTACTAATAAAATACGGTAAACCGGTAGGGTTTTAGTACTTTTAGTCTGGAGCAGCAATTCTCTTTGCTTAGTTGCAGATTTTGGTTTGAGCGATCGAGCGTTTGCCTGTTCGGAGCGATTGAATCGTTCAAATTATTCCCGTCTTATTCTCGATTCATGTAACATATGAGCATTTCTCCTGTTCGGTCGGTTTGGCAAATTTTGTATCCCTATCTTGTGGTAGCAAGGGTTTGTGCATTACTGCTAGCAAGCTTGGTTTATTTAGTGCTCTATCACGCAATTCGCGATCGATTCAGTGCTTCTCATTCCGCCGAGCCACAGAAAGACTTACAGCAGATTAATTAATAGATTTATCAATAGTTTGTAAAAGACAAATCTGGCCTAGCTAGCCGGACTAAATCTCGAGATGCAACGAGTTTGGGACGATCGCTGAAGCTGCTCGAAGCAACCAATTTGCTCAAGCTTAAAAGTGGGGCTGGCGTGGGTGCAACGAAGGCGAATAGATTGTGTCGCAAAAACCTCTTAAAGACAAACGATATCTATCAAAGTCATGTCTTAAGCAGTTACTCCAAAGATTGCTTCGATAAATCCGGCTTGAGAGACAATATTTCCTTGTGCGATGCCGTTGACTTGTTCTTTGCAAATCATATCCATCGCTTCAATCCCGCTCAATGTTCTTCTTGCCGTGTTAAACGACTTGAACCTCATCATCGGCTTCACAATGCGCTTGATGTTCCGATGCTCCTGCTCGACAATATTATCCAAATATTTGCTTTGCCTTCTGCGCTCTCGACGATCTCGAGTTGCGCTTGTCTAGCCCTAAGTGCGTGTTGTCAAGCTTTGACCCTAATTCTATGCAAGTTTAAGTTAAATTGGTATTACTCTAATTTTCACGTCTGGCTTAGGATTGCGATATGTCATCATCCCAGGCAGTTACCCCCTCCCTTATCGGAATTTATGAAGTAGGTATCGGTGTACCTGATTTAGATACATCGATCGAATATTGGGAGCAGTTTGGATACTGTGTTGGTGAAGAAGGAAACCTTTCAGCAGAAACCGCTCAAGCTTTGTATCATACTAATTCTGGCCTCCGCTCCGTTCGTCTTTTGCATCAAACTGCTGATCATGGTTTGATTCGACTGATGCAGTGGGAGCAGCCGCGAAATGAGGGGTTGGGACTAGGCTCGATGAAAGCAAGAGGCAATCGCTGGGCAACGACCCTCACGGCTGATATATTAACCATTCTCAATCAGGCTGAAGAAGCAGATCGGGCGGGATTACCAATTCGCTATACAACGCCGCACTGGGAAATTATCTACAACAAAGATCGCAAGATGCGTCCGTTTATTGATCCTGCGATTGGAGTGCGTGAGATGCTATTGCTACAACCCTTAACGCGACAAGTGTTATTTCAACGCTTTGGATATACGCTGCCGCACTATGGACAGATTAATGAGCAGGCGGCATTCAAAGCTAGTCAAGTTACACATATGGGAATGGTTGTTCAGGATGACAGCAAGGAAACGCTTAAGTTCTATGAGGACGTTTTGGGACTGCTGCGAGTGCGGGATGACGTAGAGACCACCTATGAGTCTTCTCAGGCAGGACGGCAAATTTTTGATTTGCAGCCAGGCGAAAAATTTTTTGTGACTGCCTTTGATGATCCGCGATCGTCGGTAACAGATTTGCAGGCAGCTCGATCGGGTAGATTGTACATTGTTCGCTTTCCAGAGACACAATCGGTGCCTGAGCGGTTTGAGATGTCGCAACCTGGTTGTTTAGGGATATCACTGTACACCTATCGCGTGAGTGACATTGAAGCCTACCGCGATCGGGTGCAGACAAGTTCCGCTGAAGCGGTTACAGAGGTGTATATGAATGAATTTAGCGATCGTAGTTTTTCGTTTATTGCCCCAGATGGCTACTTCTGGACACTCGTTGAAAACTAATCTATGGGTTCAGGAATCGGAAATGATTCCCCGGCAAGATAAGCGTCAAAATGCTTCTGGAAGTAGAGCCAGGAGGTCATATCTTCGTCATCCAGTGGAGCCTCTGGTGCGTGTCGGTAAAGAGGCATTCGTGTATTAATTTCGTCCTGGAGCAGTTGTGGGAGCTGATCAAAATCATCCACTTTTGTCCCTGAAGCACTATAGATTAATTGTCCAGCTCGATCGCCCATTTTCATCCACGGTACCCAGGGGCCAATTCGATCCCAAGTCAACCATAGTTTAGAAACGGACGGTAACTTCTCATCAAATAACTCGGCAGTTGGAACCTTAAATTTAAACAATTCGGCAGCTTGGTAATGAGGATTGGAACTGTATTCCGCAAATTTTGGATCAGCCAGGGGATTTGGATAGGCAGGAAAGATATCAAAGACGAGTGTTGTCGTTTCTTCGTCTACTTGGGCCGGAAATTGCCCCTTAAAGTTGCCTTGAACCGGATTGTTAGCAACGTGCATCACGGGTAACACTTCCTCAGTCCACGGGTTCTTCCAGGTTTGGAGTTTCTCTTCGGTTTCTGGATCTAAGTAATATGTCAATTCTCTAGAAGTAAACGCCCAGTGACCCTCTTCGACTAAAAGACATCGGCTCACACTCATGCCGACCATTTTGAACAGGCGTTGCCGCTTCTCGCCGGGAATGAAGGCGTAAATCGAACCTGTCCAGGCTAAGAAAGTCGATCGCGTGGAATCAAGAGACGATCGCACCTTCACCCAGTTTTGGGCATTAAGCAGTTGAGTTAGAACCGCCATCTTCAAGTTCCTTTATATCACTTCATGATCTAGAGCTTGGCAAGACTAGCTGTAAACGAAGGAATCACGGTTTCCCTCAAGTTTTACAACGTTAGGATTCAAGAATGCTACATCAATGCTAAAATTCACATTTAATCTTCTAAAATTGAATTTTTTAAACGTATCAAGTTTCTAAACGTATCGAGCAGTGGTTTCTCTACAATAGCCTTAATTCAGTAGCCTTAATTCAGTAGCCTTAATTCAATCGAACATTCACTCCAGCAACTCCATAAGGATGATTCTAAGATTCTAAAGAAATTGAATGTTCAGAAGCACTGACGTTGCTTAAATTAATATGAAAATTACTGACCAGGAGTTGATTGATACTGGGCTTGCTTACAAAGCACTAGCGCTGCAAGTTACCTGCCATGCAGTCAACCAAAGCCGCGATCGGCAGGAAGCTCGATCTTTAATGCAAACCGCGATCGAGCGTTTAGGACAACAAATTGCTGCGAGTCTTGCTTTTATTGGATCGGACTGCCGTTTGGTCGTGCTACCAGAATATTTTCTGACTGGCTTTCCAATCAGTGAAGCCCTGGAGGATTGGGCAGAAAAAGCTTGTTTGGACATGGCAGGGGCAGAGTATGAAGCACTGGGAAACATCGCTCAAAAGCATCGTATCTTCCTAGCAGGAAACGCTTATGAGGTTGATCCACATTTTCCAGGGCTATACTTTCAAACCTGTTTTGTTTTAGATCCGAGTGGGTCTGTAGTTTTGCGCTATCGTCGGCTCAACTCATTGTTTGCCCCTACGCCTCATGATGTGTGGGACCAATACCTTGAGCATTACGGACTCGACGGCGTATTTCCGGTTGCCAAAACTGAAATTGGAAATCTTGCTGCTGTCGCATCAGACGAAATCCTGTTTCCAGAAGTTGCTCGCTGTTTAGCAATGCGTGGCGCAGAAGTGTTGCTTCATCCTACATCAGAAGTGTATGGACAGGCGCGAGCACCCAAGGAGGCCGCTAAAATTAGCCGTGCGGTGGAAAATATGATGTACGTGATTTCGGCAAATACAGCAGGGATTGCCAATAGTTCGATTCCGATCGCGTCGGTCGATGGGGGTTCAAAAATCGTGGACTACCGGGGATTAGTGTTAGCCGAAACCGGAGCGGGAGAAAGCATGGCAGCCTTTGCAGAAGTGGACTTAGCCGCTTTGCGGCGCTATCGGCGGCACCCTGGATTAATGAATTTGCTCTCGCGTCAGCGATTTGATGCTTATATGGATAGCTACCGCCAGTCACAGTTCTATCCCAGTAACACAATGCGAAATGGAGCGGTTGAGCGCAAACATTTTATCCAAACTCAGTTAGCCACGATCGAGCGTCTAGCCCAGCAGGGAGTGATTTAAATCCAGCGATCGTAGCAATAACTTTGGAGGGCTTGTATCATGTCGAAAATTCCTGTTCGTAATCCTCGCACTGGAGCAATCGACGACTGGATTTCTTCCCCCACCCCAGATCAACTTTCCGCACAGTGCGATCGTCTCCGTACTGCTCAAACTGGCTGGCACAAAGCAGGTTTAGAGCAACGAATTAACGCATTACAGCAGTGGAAACAAGCGATTCAGGAACACCGTGAAGATTTGCTCCAGGCATTAGTTGACGATACGGGTCGATTGGGAGTTTCAGTGTTAGAGGTTGATTCTGTATTGTCCAGTCTCGATCGCTGGTGTCAGCTTGCTCCAGAACTGTTACAAGAAATTGAGAAGCCTACTGCAATTCCATTCATTCATTTGCAGCAAGATTCTGTTCCTTATTCGCTCGTGGGTGTCATCAGCCCGTGGAATTTTCCATTGCTGCTCGCGATGATCGACACGATTCCAGCACTGTTATCCGGTTGTGCGGTGATTGTAAAACCGAGTGAAATTGCGCCGCGATTCATCACTCCATTGCTAAAAACACTAGATAAAGTTCCCAAGTTACGAGATGTATTCACTTTTATTGAAGGTGCAGGAGATACGGGAGCAGCTTTAATTGATTATGTCGATCTCGTTTGTTTTACAGGTGGTGTGAAAACAGGGCGGCAAGTTGCAGAAACCGCAGCGAAGCGATTTATTCCCGCATTCTTAGAATTGGGAGGAAAAGATCCTGCGATCGTCCTGGAGTCTGCGGATCTGGATCTAACAACCTCTGCTATTCTATGGGGTTCAGTGGTGAACACAGGACAGTCTTGTCTCTCGATCGAGCGGATTTATGTAGCGGAAGCGATCGTCAAACCGTTTACAGAACAACTCGTTGCTAAAGCAACCCAACTCAAACTCGCTTACCCAACCGTTAATAGCGGCGAAATTGGTCCGATTATTGCAGAACGACAAGCAACAATCATTGCAGATCATCTGCAAGATGCGATCGAGAAAGGAGCAATGGTGCAATGCGGTGGAAAGATTGAAATTTTGAATGGTGGATTGTGGTGCTTCCCAACGGTTTTAACCAATGTGAATCACACAATGAAAATCATGACTGAGGAAACCTTTGGACCCATCATGCCAATGATGACATTTAGAACTGTCAAAGAAGCAATTTACCTTGCAAATGACACGATCTATGGTTTGAGTGCCGCAGTCTTTGCAGGTTCACAAACAGAAGCGTTAGAAGTTGCCGATGGCATCAAGGCAGGCGCAGTCAGTATTAACGATGCAGCGCTCACCGCCTTAATCCATGAAGGAGAAAAGAATGCTTTCAACTACTCTGGTATGGGAGGATCGCGAATGGGACCCGCAGCCTTGAAACGATTTATGCGAAAGAAAGCGTATTTAATTAAAACAAAACCTGTGAATGATCCATGGTGGTTTAAATCATAACAAGGAGGTAATGATGGCAAACATTCGGGACGAAATGCCTGTTCTTGCACGACATGCAGGAGATTGGACTGGAACCTATACCTTGATCGACTGCAATGGGAACATCCTCGATCGCCATCAATCGCATTTAACGTGTGAATTTCCGGTAGATGATCCTCTAAAGTACTATCAAATCAATCGTTACACCTGGGCAGATGGGAAGCAGGAAGAACATCGTTTTCCAGGAACCTATCATGACAAAAAGCTTTGGTTTGATACCGATCGCATCAAAGGTCATGCGTGGGAAGCTGATGACTCAACGGTTATTCTTTGGTTTGCTTACAAAACAGTTCCCGATTTCTATCTTTATGAAATGATCCAAATTAGTCCTTGTAACAGCCATCGCGCCCGCACTTGGCACTGGTTTAAGAATAATCAAATCTATCAGCGCACCCTGATTCAGGAGGAGCGACAACGCTAGGAATCATGATTAAATAACTTTGAGAAGTTGCAAGCATTAATTAATGGGCGTAGGACAAGACTGCTCCAGATTGGGATAAATCTCGATCGACTCGAATAAAGAATAAACAACCGTCTTCTGAGATGTGTCTGGGAGACGTAGTGAAGCTGGGAACATAGCCAAAATGGTCCTTCGCAAACGGGTAATTTCCAATATTGCAACATCCTGCTAGGCAGTAAGCTTCTTCGTTATAAGACTGAATCATCGCTTGCTTCCCGTCATAATGAGGCAGGATGGCAAGTAGCCATGCTCCCCCACCGTTTGGAGCTTTTCTCAGCCACTTCTTGTTCGATTCGGTAAACTGTCTTGTGTCTGTCTTTCCCCAGGGCAACAATTTGCTGTCTAATGCGGGAATAAACTCATTGATTCGAGCTTGTGAGTGATTCGGCAAATCTTGATACTGGACACTGCCGTTTTCCATCCATAAAATTTCCGCCGCTTCACCGTTTAAGACTTTCCACGGTCCAACTCTGACTCCTGCCGGAATGAAGGAGTAGCCGTGTTTGCTAAGTTTCCACGCTCCCACTTGAATAGCACCACTCAGCACAAAAATTTCCAGATCTGCCGTAAACCTGCCCGCAGGCATTTCAAATTGGGACGGCAGCACAACTTTCGCAGTGGATGCGCTGTTTTCATGCCAAGAAAGCATTTGACAGGTTGCTGTTACTGTCTGTTCTGCTATGCCATAAATCTGCCACGCTTGTTCTGAAATGTGATGAGTATAGAAATACTGATACTGGCTCGGAACATGCCCTGCTGCGATCGCGGTACATCGTCTAGACAAACTCATCCGCCCTTGACCGTCTCCACCCCAATCTTCAGGAATTGGAACTACCTCTAAAAAATTATCTGCTTCTGAAGATATAGAGACAGAGGATTGATTTTGGTCATCCATACCTTTACAACCTGTAAACAAATCTGAAGCGAGTTCGTTAATCTAATCCTATACCCTTGCTGTCTCATAGACTCATGATTGAATGGAATAATTGAATGGAATGGGTGACGATTAATGTTTATGTTTGAGGACTGCGATCGCCATCCTTACGAAACGTTCTATTGTGAAGGTGGATGCGTTGCCATGCACTCCAAAACCTACAAAAAGCTGGTTGCGAAACAATTTAGCGCTGATTTTCGCTCAGCGATCGCGATTGAAGAACTCCCAATTCCTGCCCCAAATTCTGGCGAGATTCTGATTCGCAACAAATTTGCGGGTATTAATGCCGGATTTGACACCCTGGTTTGCAAAGGAAATGTTCCCTATGTAAATCTCACTCCTCCGTTTGATCTCGGTGTCGAAGCCGTGGGGGAAGTCGTGGCGATCGGGCAAGATGTTCACACCCTGCAAGTTGGAGATGCGGTTGCCACAACAGTCCGGGGAGGGGGCTATCGCGAGTATCAGGCTATCTCTGCAGATCTGGCAGTCAAAATCCGCGATACTACGCCTGATCTTTTGACGCTCATGCCCACGGGGCTCTCCGCGCTCGTTGCCCTAGAAAAAGTTGGAGAAATGAAGCGTGGGGAAGTCGTTTTAGTCACTGCGGCAGCAGGAGGAACCGGACATATTGCTGTGCAGCTTGCCAAGTTAGCTGGAAATCATGTGATTGGGGTTTGTGGCTCTGAGGCGAAGGCAGCATTACTAAAGAAGTTAGGATGCGATCGAATTATCAATTACCGAACTGAAACGCTCGATACGGTTCTCCGAGAAGAATATCCTAACGGGATTAATCTGGTGTTTGATTGCGTGGGTAGACAGGTTTTTGATATTTGTGTAAATCACTTAGCAATCCGAGGACGCTTAGTTGTCGTTGGTTTTATTTCTGAATATACAAACGATTTAGAATGTGTGACTCAACCTCGAATTTATCAAAAGCTGTTCTGGAAAGCCGCTTCGATACGCGGGTTTTTAATGCCTCACTTTTCTGAGTATGCGGAGGAGGGACGCGATCGCTTGCTCGATTTGTTTTATACAGGCAAAATCAAGGTGGCGGTTGATCCGACCGTGTTTCGTGGCATTGAGGCGATTCCAGATGCCGTGGAATATCTGCTGAGCGGTAAGAATTGCGGTAAGGTTGTTGTACAGCTTTAGTCGTAAAACTCTAGTCGTAAAGCTCTCGTTATGACTACAGAATCAGCCAATACATTAGCCGTTGCTCGGCAAGCCTTTGCCCATTTTGAACATGGACTGTCAACTGGAGACTGGCAGGCCTTCTTCGAGATGCTCACCGACGATTTTTCATTCTGGTTTCCGCTCGGTCAGTTTCATGGGTTGAATGTCGGAAAAGAGCGTGCGATCGAGTTCTTCAGCTATGTCTCTGAAGTGTACAGCGAGGGATTAACCCTGACCCTCGATCGGGTGACCAGCAACGAAACAACCGTTGTTTTCGAGTTTCGTGATGAAGGGCTGATGTGGGGAAACCCTTATAAAAATCGAGTCGCAGTTTCGTTTGATGTTCGCGGCGATAAAATTTGCGGCTACCGAGAATATCTAGGTAGCGATGGTAAATCAAACTAATGAAATGAATGTGAACTATACTCCCAAAGCTTTGTCCCATTCCAGCTGATGACTTAAACCATACTTGATAAAATCTTCTGGTTTTGCTTGATCATTCTTACCAAAAACACCCAGGCTGTAATGGTTCTCTTCCATCCGCTGTCTGACTAAATCCTGCTCAAATCGCTCGACCTCTGCTCTCGGCTGATCTGTTTTGAAGAAATCGACCACCAAAACAGTTCGCTCATTCTCCGTGTAGTTGTGCGGACAGTGAGGATAGCTGTGATCTAAAACCATAAATTCACCTTCATGCCAATACAGCTTGTCATGGCATATTTTCATCGCGATATCTCCCTCAGGCACAATCAGACCTAGATAACCGCGATTCATATGCGGGTTGTAGTTTACATGAAGTTTGACATCCAGGCCGGGAAGAAATGTCCCAAAATAAACATTTCTCAGAACATTGTCGTTGCTCAAATTCGCTTCTTCGATCGCTCCCGTCAAACCTGGAAAGTATCGTTTTCTTAATTCGAGTGCTTTCTCTGAAACACTCTGTAACTCATGGTGAGGATATTCAATATGATGAAATTGAATGTATTGATCAATAAACATTCCTTGAAATAGCACCCCAAAAGCACTATATTTTGACTTGCCTTTGGTTTTAATTGTTTTACTCTTAGGACCCATCACATCAAAAGCAAACTGCATCTCTTCCTGAGAAGCATTCTGCCGAAACGATGTAAACTCATCACGAATGATTTGCCAATTCTCCTGAAGAATGTTCAAGAAAGGAAACTGCTTGGGGTCTAAATGATATTCATTAAACGCTTCCATCGTTCTCCTCCTAAACTCAATTAAGCCTAGCCCTGTAATTTCATTCTAAAAGTTTTATCTTGAACCACTCCAGGAAAAACCTGTTTCACTGAATTTTACAGGAGGCGCTGTGCCCGAAACTCTAGTTCTGGATAGATTGATCAAAAACGTTCGTGTCGTTCGTCCAAATCAAGCTAGCGTGGAGTCCCTCGATTTGGGCATTAAGGATGGCAAATTTGCCCAGATTTCACCTGAAATTCCCCCTGAGCAGGCCAAGGAAGTGTTTGATGCTCAGAATCTGCTCGGCTTTCCAGGAGTGGTGGATGCTCACATGCACATTGGCATCTATCAACCGCTTGACCAAGACGCGATCGCCGAAAGCAAAGCAGCCGCAATGGGAGGCGTAACGACCAGCCTGAACTACATCCGCACAGGTCAGTATTATCTGAATAAAGGCGGGTCTTATCGAGATTTTTTTCCAGAGGTGCTTGCCCTATCGGAAGGCAACTTCTTTGTCGATTATGGCTATCATGTTGCACCAATTAGTAGCCAGCATATTGACGAAATGCAATGGCTATTTGAACAGCATGGCGTTGCTTCGTTCAAAATTTTTATGTTTTATGGCGGGTATGGTTTGCATGGTCTCTCCGATCAGCAAAATCTATTTCTGATGATCAACAAAGAAGAGCGTTACGACTTCGCCCACTTTGAATTCATCATGCGCAGTTTGTCTCAGTTAAGGGAACGTTATCCCACTCTGCAAGACACCATTAGCCTTAGTCTTCATTGCGAAGTCGCTGATATTCTAAATGCCTATACCAAAATTGTGCAGCAAGACTCAAGCCTCACCGGACTGAGTGCTTATAGCGCTGCTCGTCCTCCCCACTCCGAGGGGTTAGCCATTTGTATTGCTTCTTATCTAGCCCATGAAACAAACTGCGTCAACATCAATTTGCTCCATCTCAGTTCCCGCAAAGCGGTGGAAGCAGCTTTGATGATGCAAACGACCTTTCCCCACATCAATTTCAGGCGAGAAGTGACCGTGGGTCATCTGCTGCTTGATGTCGAGGTTCCTACGGGTAAATGGGCAAAAGTGAATCCGCCAATTCGACCGCGATCGGATGTCGAGTACTTGTGGAATGCAGTGTTGCAGAATCAAGTGGATTGGATTGTGAGCGATCATGCCTGTTGTTCTGCCGAGAAAAAAGCGAACTTTCAGGATCCGGACAATATCTGGCTCGCAAAGGCGGGCTTTGGAGGCACAGAATATCTACTCTCAGGAATTGTCAGCGAAGGCAGTAAGCGGGGGATGTCCTACAACCATATGGCAAAATTACTGTGCTGGAATCCGGCGCAACGGTTTGGACTTCCTCAAAAGGGTGACATCGCGATCGGGTATGATGCTGACCTAGCGTTACTCGACCCCAATGAAACGTTTGTGGTTCGTGCTGCTGAATCTGAGTCGAAACAAGGCTATACCCCCTTTGAGGGAATGGAACTAACAGGGCGAGTGAAGCATACATTTCTGCGTGGGAATTTGATTTACGATCGGGGACAGGTATTGGGTTCACCTCAGGGGCATTATTTGAAGCGGTTTCGGTAATGTTTTACATGGGTTGCTGGTTGCTGGTTAGATAGAGAGACCAAAGTAACGGTTGATGTACAGCCCAATCACTCCGATATCTGAAGCATTACTCGACAAATGATATTGTCTGAACTTGCGTGACCTATGAAGCAAATGCGTTAGGTAAATTCGCACTGGCATCCCCTAGAAGTGCCTAGCTATAGCGAGGAATGTTGCCGTGAGCTACGGTCGTTCGTTCAACGCGATACCAGTCAGCCAGGAGTGCCGCATTACTGGAACTTGCAGGAATTAAACGCGCGATCGATTGCTTAACAAGCTAACAAGCAGGCTATAGTTTTGAGTGCGGCGTTCCGCCAATGTACCTGGTCGCGGGTGGAAAAATCGATCGCAAGCCCGTTGTTGTGCAGGCTGTAGCCCGGTGCTCCTAGTCGTTCGCCAATGTAACTTGCGAGCAAGGAAACCTAGCTCTGCATAGAGATCGTCGATTTTGCTGCGTAGATGACGGAGTGCTTTTGCCATCGCTTGGGACTTTTCTTCCGCTTGTCGCTCCATCTCTTCCCGATCGATCCGGTCTTCCTCGTCATCTTCATCGACAGCCGGAGTAGATTGCCGCTGTGCCATCATCTGAGCGAGCATTGCCATCATGGGATCGTCAGGGCTGAGCTGTGACAGCAGCATTTCTTGAAGGGGAGCGATAATGGATATTCAAAAAAGACGAACTAAAAGACAAACGATCGCCATAAAACAAAGAAACACAACGGCATTTTTTGCTTTGTATCTGCTGCGTGAATCGATTGAATATCATAGATACTAGTAGTTCACCAAATAAACTTTGCCTAGTTAGCATGCTTTAATTTAGGATAGAGATGCCCTAACCGAATGCGCGCACCTGCACTGGAAAATCTCCAATTGACCCTGGCTTT
>JACJNZ010000073.1 GCA_014695325.1 Cyanobacteria bacterium FACHB-502
TGTGGTTGCGGCAGGTTGGCAGGAGCGTCTAGCCATGATGAACGACGGTGATTGGAGACAAAAGACTCTCCTCAAAGCTTACCGCGTCTTGCTAGCCAACTTTGCTGCCCTAGAAAAAAAGGGCTTCGTGTGGAAGCGAACCCGACACGCCCAACGAGGACGGCAGAACCTAGAGACCAAAGCGATTAAGCAGGCCGACTTAGCCTTACTGCAGCAGGCTTGTGTGGACGGACACCTGGAACTGAAGTACCTGGATGAATCAGGCTGTTGTTTGGAAAGCCCTGTCAGTTACAGCTACAGTCGCATTAATCAACAGAAATGCCTCGACCAAGTTAAGTTTTACGGGGATCGCATCAGTATTTTAGGGGTATGGCAACCGGACAAGTCATTTGAGTATGCCTTGGTGCAGGGCAGTTTCAACAAGGAGCGTTATGTCAGAGTCATGAATACCATTGCCGACAAAAGTGAGCAAACGCTAAAGCAAACTGGAAGAATCACCGTCATTGTTCAAGACAATGGTCCGGCTCATACCAGTCATTTCGCTCGTGGACACTGGCAACAATGGCAATCGCAAGGCTTATACCTCTTTTTCCTACCTCAGTACAGTTCGGAGATAAATCTGATTGAAGCCCAGTGGCATCTCGGTATTTGCCCACGGTGTTAACCAAAGCAGAGACCCACGCCATCCTCGACCGGATGAGTGGTGTACCGCAACTGGTCGCGCAATTGCTCTATGGCAGCGGACTGCGCCTGAGTGAGGCTTTACAGTTGCGAGTCAAGGACTTGGATTTCGCTCAAGCTCAAATTGTGGTCCGAGATGCTAAGGGCAATGAGAGCCGAGTCACGATGCTGCCAGGTTGCACGGTCGAGCCCCTGCAAGGACAGCTGCGACGGATCAAACGATTACATCAGCAGGACCTGGAGCGGGGGTATGGTCTGGTGCTTTTGCCTTACGCCTTGGAGCGAAAATATCCTAATGCCGGGCGGGAGTGGGTGTGGCAATTTATCTTTCCCTCAGTGGGGATCCCACTTGACCCTCGCAGTGGGCTGCGTTGTCGGCACCACCTACATGAGAGCAGTGTGCAGAAGGCAGTGAAGCAAGCCACAAGAGCGGCAGGAATCCAGAAGCGAGTGGGGTGTCACACGTTTCGCCATAGTTTCGCGACCCATCTGTTGCAGGACGGGTATGACATTCGGACCGTTCAAGAGCTTTTGGGGCACAAGGATGTCAAGACAACGATGATTTACACGCACGTGCTAAATCGAGGCGGACGAGGCGTGAAAAGTCCGCTTGATTCATGACTTCTGGTTCGTGAAGGAGCAGCGTTCGCTCAACAGCCGTTCTGTCGGCAAAAAATTTGAGCATATTCGTATAGGAATCTTGTCTCAAAACTCGTCAAGCTGAGTCATTATGAGACATATAAAATTGAGCGGAAGCGCCTTCCAGCTTTGTTTTCCAAGGTCATAGGGTATCTCTATGCCACTAGCAAAACAAAGGAGGGATTTTGAGACGCCCTCTCACTCGTCTTTGTCAAGCGAATGGCAACAGCAAAACGCAGCCGGGGTGGTTCCAGCTGCGCTGATTTGAGGAGAATGAATTCCTACGCTGGGTAGATTCTGAGTCTGCGATCGGGTTCATCGCCTACAGAATGAGAATTGAGGCGATATCGTTCTACCAGCTCATGCTGCAACTTTCGTAGCCAGCTAGAGCGGGGTAGGAGTTCCACCGGCTGCTGCTGCGGAATCACGACTTGCTCCACCGCTAACCGGGCTTCCTCCAGTGCCGCCAACTCCTCATTCCGATCACGGGCTTCCTCAAAATTCATCTCCCAGTCCTGCCTGTCGTCTCGCGAATCCATTCCCAATAGCTGCCGCAGCGTGCGGGTCATGTGGGCAGGCGTATTGGCTTTGACGACATGGAGAGGAATCTGCTGGTTCTTTGCAAGCCGCTGCAAATTGTCGTGCTTCCGGGCATGGGAGCGCAGAGCAACGATCGCATCCGCATCACTCACATACTTCGTGAGAACCATCGGCAGGTTCAGGGCATCAATGATCTGTTGTAGCTGATAAGCACTGATAGCATAGGGGTACACGCGCATCTGAGGACTGTCCTGAGCCTGGGCAAAGTCCTGGTCCACCTTAGGGAGAGAATGGAATCGGTTTCTCTCTGGAGCAGTTCTCACTTCGAGTGATCGATCAGGCCACTGCCGTTTAGCTGATGCTGCTGAAAACGGGAGAACCTGGGCAGAGCGATGGGGTTTAACCAGCGGCGTTCCTGCTGCGGTTGTCTTTGTAATGACAAGCTGTCCCTGCTCATTGATCGATCGCTGTTGAGGCTGAGGCTGTCGTCCTCGGAGCAGCGCATCCACGGCTTCCGCCACGTTCTCATGCACGATCCATTGCTGTCGCTCCACCATCTCCACGGCAATCTCGAAAGTGGGAGGGGCTTTGCGCTCCAGCACACTCTTTTGAGAGCCGCGTCGCCGCGCTTCTTCATCCCCCAACGTCACGGATTCAATCCCGCCCACCAGGTCAGAGAGTGTGGGGTTCTTGATCAAATTCTCGATCGCATTGCCGTGAGCCGTACCCACGAGCTGCACCCCTCGTTCCGCGATCGTCCTTGCAGCCAGCGCCTCCAGTTCCGTCCCGATCTCGTCAATGACAATGACTTCGGGCATGTGGTTTTCGACCGCTTCGATCATGACCTGATGCTGAAGCTCAGGATGCGCCACCTGCATTCTTCTGGAACGACCGATCGCCGGATGGGGAATATCGCCATCGCCTGCAATCTCGTTCGAGGAGTCAATAATCACTACCCGCTTATTCAGGTCATCTGCCAGAACACGAGCAATTTCTCGTAGTGCCGTCGTCTTGCCCACCCCCGGACGACCCAGCATCAGGATGGACTGCCCCGTTTCCACCAGATCGCGGATGAGAGCGATCGTCCCATAAATCGCACGACCGACTCGAAGGGTGAGACCAATGACTTCTCCCTGGCGATTGCGGATGGCACTAATACGGTGCAGCGTTTGCTCAATGCCTGCACGGTTGTCGCCGCCAAAGGCACCAAGACGATCGACACAGTGCTGCAACTGCTGTCGGGTCACGGTTTGCTGAGACAGATACTGGGAGCCATGAGGAAACCGAGCTTCAGGCGGTCTCCCAAAGTCCAGCACAACCTCCACCAAACTGTCGCGATCGGGATGGTGCTCTAAGGGTTGCCGGATCTCTGGAGGTAGGATATCGAGGAGCTGCTGGAGATCGTTGTGATTCTGCATCAAAAAGAATGGTAGAAGAACGCCAGGAAAAAAGAGAGTAATAGAAATATGAACGCGACTGGCCTGCCCGCTACGCAAGAGCCGTAGCAGGCAAGCCAGTCACCGGGCTGAAGCAGCAACTGTAAAACGGGAAGCCGTAAGGATCAAAGGATTGAATTTTGAAAAGACTGCTTGGCTTCAACCAGCCAATAAACGCCATTTGGATTATTTTTAATCTAACAAATTGTTTCTGAGCAGAGCATCCGCTGAGCCGTAATCAGCAGGTGTGGATTTTACCTGCCCCGTTGCATCGATCGCACATAGCATTTCCACCCTCAGCAAGCTAAAGCAAAAACCTCCCTTACGTTCACAAGAGAGGCTTTCGCGTCAATATTACCCTAGCATCGAGCTATTGTTGCAGGAGGCTACCCTTCAACTATCGTCGCCGTTTCGACGTTTCACACCTGAGTTCGAATGGGGTCAGCGTGGTTCCACCGCACCATCGACACCAGGAATGCTGTATAAATCCTGACAGGGGTGAACCCTAAAATTGCATAGCGACTTGTCAAAGTAGGAATCAAACCACCCATGATTGTGAAGTCAAGCCCTCGGTCTGTTAGTACGGCTCGGCTGCATCCATAACCAGTGGGATGTGAATGTTGTCTCACCAGAAACAGGCTTGGGACAGTTGGCAAGACAATTGGGCTATTCGACTCAGTTTGAGAGTGATCAGAAAGAAGTGCCTGCTGCCCTGTTTCAGCGGCAATAGTTTGACTGAACGCCTATTTCTAATGCCAGGTTTTGCATTAGCTGAAATCTCTGAAATGCAACGGTGGTGTACTGCGATCGCCTTGCAGGGTTGTTTCTCGCAGCTTTATCAAGAAGCCTGTGCTGTCTGATTCCAATATTCAAGCATCTGAATCCGAATCGATTCTGACGCGGCTGTAGCGATTGCTGACCAGTCAGCTTGGGTCAGGGTGGTTCGCAAGATAGCTTTGACCTTAGCGTAATCAGGTTGGGGCTGAAGAGCGCTCTGAATCAGGCCATCTTCTTGTAGCGCGTCCCAAAGCTGCTGCTGAATAGTAACTGGAGGTTGTATCAGACGTTCTAGCACTAGCTTCCGCCCACAGGTGAAGGCTGCATCTTTGCCAATGCCCAGATTCAGTTCATTCAGGAGGGACTGAAACGCTTCCAGCACGATCGCTTGCAGTCGGCGTATTTGCTGGAAATGAATCGGGTCAGCAAGGAACTCTGGCAGATAGGCTCCAGCATAGCCTGCACCAATATCGCAGTTGACTTCTTCTTCGATTTTCAACAGTTCATCAAAGCGATCGTCACTGATCTTGAAGATCATTGGCTCTCCTCGGTATCCGAACCTGATACTCCCCAGTCTATCTCATCTTCCCAGTCGAACCCAGCAGACTGAGGCGTGTACCACTCAAAGTAAATTAAGTCCTCTTTGTGAGCATCCGGTCCACACTCGTTCATGTTTAAGCGACGGTAGAATGGTTCTGCGCCTGGCAAGGAATAAAGTCCTACCAACCCTCCATATCCCAGTTCATGACTGCAATAGCGAGCAAATTCTAGCAGTACGCTGCCGACAAAGCGATAACTGGGCGGATTTTGGATGGTGGGACGGTTCCAGGGAGCTGTTGCAGAATGGACATAGACAACTCATGGGGTGACAGAAGAGCTAGAGAGCAGACTGGATCAGTCTCATCGCCCGCAAACCCAGTAGAAAAAAGCGGCGTTTTTGCGGCTTGAGGTGCATTATTAACCCGGCAATCATAGAAGAGGCATGAAGTTATGCAGCATAAGCAATAAACCGATGCTTGAAATATCGCATGACTCGCTGTGGGAGCTTCTGGAGTTTATGCAAATGAG
>JACJNZ010000074.1 GCA_014695325.1 Cyanobacteria bacterium FACHB-502
GTGGTTCGTGCTCAAGAATTGGATGCGTCAACGCTGGGATGAATTTGATAGCTTTCGCGATTGTGTCGATGCTGCCTTCAACCATTGTTCGAACGTGTATCCGTAAAGCTATATGACCCTTTTTCGTCAGAATCGTTGCCATACCCCAACCAGACGAAAATTCTAACAGGACTTACGCAAGCACCATGAGAACGGACGGAAATTTAAGCTGCTGAATCAAGTAGGCGGACAGCATCCGATGCTTGATCTGTTTGGGTTGTGTCGCAAAACGACGGAACGACAAACGCTCGATGTCAATCTCGTTGTCTTAAGCACCCACTCCAAAAATTGCTTCAAAAGTTACGCCATCTTAAAATTGCTTCTTAATGGTAAACGAATGCTAAAAACACTTCCCTTGCTTAGCTCACTCTGTACCTGAATTGTGCCTTGATGAGCTTGTACGATCGCCTGTGCAATGGCTAAACCCAAGCCTGCTCCTCCAGTATGACGAGAGCGATCGCTATTGACTCGATAGAAGCGATCGAATATCCGTGCTTGTTCTTTATGTGGAATGCCAATTCCGGTATCTTGAACCTGAATCAACGCATGATGGTCTTCTTGCTTGAGGTGAACGGTGACTTTACCTCCACTAGGGATGTATTGAATTGCATTCGTGATTAGATTAGCCACTGAACGATAGAGTTGCTCTTCGCTGCCAAATACAGTAATTGATGTATTTGTCTGAATGTCTGCTGTTAGTGAGATGTTGGAAGCAAGTGCGAGTGCCGAAAACTCTTCAACTAAATCATTTACTAAATCATTGAGATTACAGGCATTCTGTTTAGTAGGAAGTCCTTGCAAGTCCATACGGGAGAGGAGCAACAAATCATGAACGAGCCGGGATAGACGACTGTTTTGGCGCTCTACAGTACGAAGGGTATCCCAGGCATCGGCATCGCTTGCATCAGTTGTGAGGGTCGATTCTAAATTTGCTTGAATTGCCGCTAATGGAGTGCGGAGTTCATGGGCAGCATCGGCGGTGAATTGTTGCATTTGGCGGTAAGACCTATAGACGGGCTGCATGGCTTGTCCGGCAAGCCACCAACTGGCAACCACAACGAGCAGCATGGCACTGGGCAAGCCAATCAGCAGACTCAGCCTGACCCAAACCATGTGCCCATCGAGTTCAGACAGCGATCGCCCGACCTGCATATATCCCCAGGAATCTTGATTTGCGGTTTTGAGCAGTAAGGACAGTTGCCGATAACGAGTTCCGTCAGGGGCTTCTAGCGTTTGCCAAAGTTCGGTTTCGATCTGGGCGGGTAAGTCAGTTGGCACCTGCCCCCCACTGGCTAATAACTGTCCAGACAAACTTAAGAAGCGAATGTAATAGCCATTCTCCTGGAATACTCCTAGGTAATGTAAGGCTGTAGAGTTAGATGAGCAATCTGTTCCAGCAATACATAGAGTCGGAACAAATTTTTGCACAACAGGCTCCAGTTTGCTGGGTTCTTGCAAAGAGGCTTCTAGTCCATCATGCAGCGTTCCAGCAACCGTTTCAATCCGGTGATTTAACTCGGAGAAATGGCTATGTGCCATTGCTTCATAAAAACCTACAGCACAAATCGTGAGAATAACTCCCATCGTTCCGGCATATAGCCCTGCTAATCGCAGTCGAGTGGTGTGAAAAATTTGGCTATGTTTCATGAGTATTGAGCTTATAGCCCAGGCCATAAACCGTTTCAATCAGATGATCGTAGCCATACTCTGTCAGTTTCCGCCGCAATAAGCGCATTTGAGCTGCCACCACATTGCTGTTGAAGTCTGCTTCCGCTTGCCAGATGCGATCAATGATTTGATCACGAGAGAGAATTTGATTGGGGTGTTGCATAAAGTATTCCAGCAGCTGAAATTCTTTAGCAGTCAGCAGAATTTTCTGTGACTCTCTTACAGGAGTGGAAATTGAAACCGTTGAGGTGCTGTAGTCGAGAATGAGGTTGCCAACTTGCAGTTGAGGGGGCTGAATTTGGAGCGATCGCCGCTGGAGCGCCCGCAGCCGAGCAAGCAATTCTGCCATGCCAAAGGGTTTGATCAAGTAATCATCGGCTCCGGCATCGAGTCCCATGACGCGGTCTTCCATTCGATCTCTTGCCGTCAGCAACAGTACAGGTAATGGATTCTGCTTGGCTCTGAGTCGTTGACAAAGTTCAATGCCAGATAGTCCTGGCACCAACCAATCAAAGATCGCAACAGTGTATGGAATCCGGGAACTTTCGAGAAACCGCCACGCTTCGGTACCATCCGTGACCCAATCCACTACATACTTCTTGCGTTTGAGCGATCGCTCTAGAGCTGCACCCAAATCTGGCTCATCTTCAACAAGCAAAACCCTCATCTCAAGATCTTCTTAAAGATTTAACTGCTTTAAGCAATTCTAGTCGTAAAGCCCATATATTGTTTCAACAAATTCAATCCTTATCTTCTTTAGTCTAAAATCCTGAAATTTAGAGATAGCTTAATTCCTTAAAATGTTTATCAACAAACACTCTACTCAAATTAATAAAATAATCGAGTAGAGTATTCAAACAATCCGGTTAGTGAAACAGTGACAGTTTACCTTCAAAAACCTCCTAATGAAAGCAAGCGTTTTTGAAGCATTCAAAACTGATATTATTCACTGCACACTAGCTTTAATTCATAGCTCAAGAAGCTGTAAATTAGTTATTAATCACCTGTTCGCGATGATGGCGACGATGTTCCTCTTGAGAAGAATACTTCCCAGAAGTAGCATTAGCAGGCAGGATTGCAACAGCAAGAGTAGCAGCAATCAGACAGACAGAAATTACTTTCTTCATGGATATACTCCTTTTGGTTTCTTTTTTTAAGTATGACGAAAAAATGTGAAATGAGGATGAAACTTGTGATTGAAATTACACTTTCTACTGCAATAAACAGCTTGCATAATAAACGTAGCATGTAAGTTTTCACTACAAAGGTTTAGTATTTCTAGAATATATGGGTATTGTTACTGCTTAAAACCGGAATTCCATCTGATCAAATAAAGCTGCTTGTATTCCCAATTTTAAGATAGAGAATGCAAGCAGCCTGCCTTATTTAATTGTTAAAACGGCAGCTAAACTTCCTGATAAAAACCTATCTACTTAGTAAAACTAAAGCGTCCGTTCACTTTTTCACCGTTGATATCAGTGAGAACAGCAACTTTATATTCACCGGATGCTGCTTCAGACAATAACGCTGTGTAGTGCTTGCCCTGTGCATCATATTCAAAATCAACTTCCTTCTGAGAGCCATCGGGTAGCTGAACTTGACCTGTCACCGTTGCTCCTTCGATTGCCTCATGAGTATCACCAGATTGTAGGAAAAGATCCAAGTGGGTTCCGCTTGCTTCTGGTGCTGCAACTAGCTCTAAGTGATACGCTCCGACTTCAACCACTTGCCCGCCTTGAGCAGGTGCAGAATGGTCTGCCATTTCAGGGGATGCAGCAGGAGATTCGTCCACAGGGGAGCTTGCTACAGACGGACTTGCCGCAGGAGCGTCCGAAGCAGATTGCTCTCCACCACTAGCACAGGCTCCCAACAGCAGCCCCAAACTAACAGCAATAGCGGTAAAGAATTTGTTAACTTTCATGGCTTAGTTCCTTGAATGAGTTAAATGAAAAACTGACAAGATGAAGTCGGCTCTGACAAAGCAGTGTTAGTGGGTGAAAAAACTGCTGACCCAACGGTTAAACATTTCCTTGAATCCGCTCCATCTCTGGTTGAGAGACTTTGCCGTTCTCAACGACCGACCTTTTGGGGAAAAGGTACTTGCCGAACTTCGCGTAAAGCGCGGGTAATATCAGCAGCGTCAGGGCGGTAGAGGTAAATAGTCCACCCAAAACAACGATCGATAGGGGTTGCAGTAGCTCTTTTCCAGGTCCACCTGCTAAGACAAGGGGTGCTAATCCTAACGCTGAGGTAAACGCCGTCATCAGAATGGCGTTGAGCCGTTCCATCGATCCTTGGATCAGGAGGTCTTTCAACGGCATTCCGGCGGCAAACTTGGTGTTGTAGTTGTCTACCAGCAGCAACCCATTTCGGGTAGCAACCCCAAACAGCGTCACAAACCCTACCAGCGAGGCAATCGACAAGATGCCTCCTGTCAGTGCAACAGCGATCACGCCGCCAACCAACGCTAGAGGCAGGTTAATCATAATCATGGCGGTGGAAGCCACTGATTTCACCGAGAGATACATGATGATCGTAATCACGACAAAGGCGATCGCGCTGAAGAGCAAAATGTTTTGAGATGCCCGTGCTTCCGCTTCAAATTGTCCTGCGTATTGGATGTAATAACCTGCAGGAATCTGCACCTGCTGATTAACCTTTGCCTGAATATCGTTTACGACAGATCGCAAATCTCTCCCTTGAGCGTTAGCGGCTACCACAATCAAGCGAGAGACGTTTTCACGGTTAATCGTGTTCGGTCCTGTGCCGTCTTGAACCGTTGCCACCTGAGCCAGCGGAATTTTATTGCCACCGGGCGTATCAACCATTAAGTTACCAATCGTGTCCAGGCTTTGGCGGGCTTCTGGTTCCAACCACACCACTAAGTCAAAGGTTTGCTGTTGCTCTAAAACTTGTGAAACCACTCGTCCATTGAGCGCTGTTTCGATCGTTTCTGAAAGTTGCCTAATGGTTAAACCATATCGGGCAGCAGCAACGCGATCGAACTGAATCTGAACTTGTTCAACTGGAATCTGTGGTTCAAGCTGGAGATCAACAATGCCCTCAACCGATTGCATCACATCATTCACTTGCTGTCCCAGAGTACGAAGTTGTTCTAATTCAGGTCCAAAGATTTTGACGGCGATCGCGCTTCTGACCCCTGAGAGCACTTCGTCCATGCGGTGGGAGATGAAGCCCCCCACGTTGGGTGCGGCTCCCGGCACTTTGCTAAACTCCTCGCGTAACAGCTCCACACTGGCTTCGCGGTCTCTCATCCCTATCTCGCTCAACTCCACGTCCAGGTGAGTTAGATTCACACCTGCGGCATCAGCATCGCCGGCTGCCCGTCCTGACCGCACTTGAATGCTCTGAAAGTTAGGATTATCCTTCAGCTTATATTCCAGTACGGATGCAGCACCGTTCGTTGCGTCCAACGATGAACCGGGATAAAGCAGCAGCGTGTTGACCAACGATTGCTCCTGAAATTCTGGGAGAAAGATGCGTCCAAATGAGAGCACAACGATCGCCGCCGCCACTAGACTTGCCACTGCAATGCCTAAAATAACGGTCGATCGCCGCATTGAAAATGTGAGCAGTGGTAAATAGATTCTTTTGAAGAACCGAGCAACCCAGGGTTCGCGTTCAGGCAGGCGACCATAGGGCAGCAGAATCGCGCAGAGCGCAGGCGTGACGGTCAAGGCGACAACGCTGGAAGCTAATACCGCTGCCAAGTAGCCCAACCCCATTGGGATGAAAATGCTGCCTTCTACGCCTGTGAGTGCAAAGATAGGAGAAAAGACGACGATCGTAATAATGGTGGCTCCAAATACGGAATCGCGCACTTCCTGACACCCATCAAACACGACCTCTAAAACCGGGCGGGGATGGGGAGAGTATTTATTTTCTCGTAAGCAGCGGTAGACGTTTTCGGCATCCACGATCGCATCATCGACCGCAGACCCGATCGCCACTGCCAATCCTCCCAGGGTCATAGTGTTCAAGCCCTGTCCGAGCCAGTTGAGTGCCAGCACACCAACCAGTAAAGACAGAGGCAGCGCCGCCAAACAGACCGCCAAGTTGCGCCAGTTCATTAAGAACGGAATCAGGATCAAGGCAACGATGATGCTGCCTTCGATTAAGGCTGTCCGCACATTTTCGATCGACGCATCAATATAAGTCTCTTGGCGAAAGGTCGTGTCTACCTGGATCCCTTCTGGCAACCCAGCTTTTACCTCGGTCATTGCGGCTTCAACGGCGCGGGTGACGGTCGGCGTGTCGGCTTGGGGCTGTTTGTTGATGATCGCCACGACCGCTTTTTGGGTGTTGACGCTGGCATCTCCGCGCTTCACGGCTGCGCCAATTTTCACATCGGCAACATCTGTGATTCTGACAGGTGTGCCACTGCGAGCCGTAATCACAGATTGCTTCAAGGCTTCAATGTCTTCGATTCGCCCGATGCCTCGAATCAGTTTTTCGCGATCGGGCGTAATCAAATACCCCCCTGGCGCATTCACGTTTGCCGCCGCCACTGCTTCTGATACGTCTTGAAGGGAAACGTTGAACGCCTGTAGTTTTTCTGGGGATACTAGAACTTGGTACTGCCGCTCATCGCCACCAAACACGATGACTTGCGTGACTCCTGGCACTGCTAGAAGGCGATTTGTGACTTGCCAATCAACAATTCGCCGCATTTCCATCAAGTCAATTGTCTGGGATGTGAAGGCATAGGTGACGATCGTGCCAATGGGCGAACTGATGGGTGCAATTTGCGGGGTTTCAATCCCTTCTGGCAGTTTGCTTTCAGCAGACTGCAATCGTTCCGTCACAAGCTGTCGGGCTTGATAGATATCGGTGCCCCAGTTGAAAACTACTCTCACCACTGAAATACTGGCTGCACTGGAAGACCGTACTGCACTCACGCCTGGTGTGCCATTGATTGCGCTTTCGATCGGCAATGTCACCAACGATTCCACTTCTTCTGGAGCCAGTCCCGGTGCTTCCGTTTGGATTTCGACCTGCGGTGGTGCAAACGTGGGGAATACATCCAGCGGCATCTGAATAATGGTGCGAAAGATCCAGATAGTTAGGATCATTGCGCCCGAAATCACCAGCCAGCGGCGGGCGATGGCCCATTGAATGATAGAACTCAGCATAGGAATTTAATTGTTAGTAGGGCGATCACTGACTAAATTAAGAGCGATCGCTAGGACGCAACTCAGTGATGCTGGTGAGGCGGAGTTCGAGCTTCAGACTCTGGCTGATGAGCCTCTACTGAGCGGAGAGCAGGCTCATAATCAGACCTGGACTGAGCGTGATGTCCGTTGTGAGAACCTTCTAAATGTTCCAGTTGGTTAATCGTTGCAGTGAGTTGCCTGCGGTTGCGACGATTGGACCAGAAAGCACCTGCAACAAACGTACCGATCGCTAGCATCCCGCCTCCTAGGATGACAACCCACCACGGCAAAGGGGCACGCACTGTAGTTGCTTCGGCTGCTTCAGCTTGCTCTGGCTCTGCCGTGCCACCTCGTAATGATTGAGCGTATAGTTGATTCGCCCGTTGAGTCACAACTCGATCGCCATCAAACAGTCCGCTTTTCACTTCAACCAAGTTTCCAGCCTGTCTGCCCAGCGTTATTTCTATGGGCTGAAAGGTGTTGCCGTTCTGGACAAAGACAAGCTGCTGACCATTTGCCTCAACGATCGCTGACTCAGGAACGACGACAACGGGTTCTGGGGTGCGGTCAGTTAGCACTTCCAGTTCAGCAAACATTCCTGGTTTGAGTGCTCCATCAGCGTTGTCTAATTCTGCTTTTACTGGCACAACCCGGCTGTCTCCTTCGACAGCTGATCCAATCGTAGTGATCCGTCCTTCAAATACCTGATTGGGAAGACCTGACACTGTAACCCGTACTCGCTGTCCCTGAGCGACCTGACTTAGATCCTTCTCATAGACGTTAGCAGTTGCCAGCACCACGCGATCGTCCACGATAGTCATCAGGATTGCGCCCGCATCCTGAGCCGATTGACCGAGCGTGACTTCGCGATCAGCAATAGTGCCTGTAATAGGGGCTTTGATGGTAATCGTGCCATCTGAATTTGCCTCTGCTCCCAATTGTTGCAGTCGAGTTCTGTAAGTGACTGCACTCAGTTGAGCACGAGATTGGGTAACCTGAACAGCCGTTTGAGCACGCTCTAATTCAGTTCGAGCTTCCAATACCTCTAGCCGACTTTCAGCCTCAGTCAACGCTTGTCGTACCGTTGCCAAGTGCGCCTCCGACTCCAAGAATTCTCGTCTGGGAATTGCTCCCTGCTCTGTCAGTTCTTTGTCGCGATCGTATTGCTCTTGAGCAACTTTCACCTCTGTCCGAGCCTGATTAATGGCAGCTAAAGCAATCTGCTGTTGTTGCTCATAGGTTTGTTGCGCCAATCGCAAGTTGGCTTGAGCCTGTTGCACATCCCCCTGCCGCTCTGCAGAATTTTCTAGTGCAGTAACTCTTAGATCTGCCAGTTCGCCGCTGGTGATCACAGCTAAGGGCTGCCCCACTTCAACAGTTTGCCCTGGTTCCACCAACAGCTTGACCACTGTTCCACCTACAGGGTTCGTAACTCTTACCCTTTTGCTAGGGGAAGCTTCAATTTGTCCGGTTGCTTGTACCCCAAATGCTAACGCTTGACGGGCTACGGGTTCTACTTTTAATCCCATCCGCTCTGCTGTTTCAGCATCAATGTCGATCGCGCTTGCTGACTGAGCCGACTGATTCTGATGAAACTCGTCACCGTGCCCTGTATGAGCGAATACTTCAGATGAGGTCATTAGCAGCAGCAGGCTAAGACACATTCCAGCAAAGCGATCTCTTGTCATTAGATCAGAGCGTTTGGGAGTAAGAGCCATCGGCATTTCCTGAGGCAGGGGTAACAGTACAGGTTCGAAGTCTTCACAAAAGTTGAAAAGCAGTATTGCATGGAAATATCAAATCAGGATGAAATTTGTTTCTCCTGAAGCCACCTTGTTCATCTCCTAAATTAGAGCAGCCTTCTCCAGGGCTACTTTGAATTTAGAGAATAGAAATTGCCAACTATCGTCGGGGAGTAGGATTAATTATCTGACTGGTATCAACAGTAGTATTGCCAAGATCAGAAGGATTGGAATCGTCAGAAAGCAGTTTTTGAGCTTGGGTTGTTGCTGCAAACACAGCACTAAGATCAGCAGCAAAGAGACTTGCGAGAATCAGACGTTTCATAGAAGTTCACTCCTTCGCAACAACTGAATTTGTAGTATTTAGCACAAAAATTAAAATCAGCATGAACTCTTAGCACTTCCTCTTTCATAGTGGTTAGATTGAGGTGCAATGAAATTAGCAAACCAACTCATGAATAACGAATTATAAATAAAATTAGAAACCTCATCCCCGTTTCACTTTTATGTGGTATTTGAGAATTAGGAGCATCGATACAGCAAAAGGTACTTCTGTCTGAGATGGTGATATCTGGTTTCGCATCATACTTCTAGCATTTACAGGGGGGGTTATGCAGCATGACCATCATCACGGGCATCAAAATTCTGGCCCCCAAGGAAGGCATCACGAGCTTCAGCAGGCAGAAGAATATGTTGGGCATCATGAACACCAACAACAGCTTGCGTCAGCACGAGATCACCATGCGGGACACGGCAACCACATGGGTCACAATAAACATGCCGGTCATAGCCCAGAAATTTTCAAACGTCGATTCTTTATCTGTTTGCTACTGACCCTGCCCGTCCTTTACTTTGCATCTCACTTTCAAATGTGGTTTGGCTATCGAGCCATTGAGTTTTCAGGTTCGGGCTGGGTTAGCCCACTCCTAAGTACCATCATCTACTTTTACGGAGGTTGGGTTTTTCTTAGAGGAGCCTGGTATGAGCTACGCAGTCAGATTGGAATGATGACGCTGATTGCGCTAGCGATTACGGTGGCATTTGTTTACAGCGTAGCAGTTACCTTAGGCTTAGAGGGAGAATCTTTTTATTGGGAACTGGCAACACTGGTGGATGTAATGCTCTTGGGGCATTGGATTGAAATGGCATCGGTACAGGGAGCCAGCCGTGCATTAGAGCATTTAGCCGATCTAGTCCCTTCTGTTGCTCATCGCCTAGTGAATGGACGCATTGAAGATGTTTCGGTGAGTGATTTGAGTGGAAATGACACGATTTTGATCCGTCCTGGCGAACAGATTCCAATTGATGGAGAAGTAATTGAAGGCGGCTCCAGCGTCAACGAAGCCTTCCTAACAGGAGAATCACGTCCCGTAACCAAGCAGGTTGGTGACGAGGTGGTTGCAGGAGCAGTTAACAGTGAAGGTGCACTAACTGTAAGAGTGACCCGCACTGGAGAGCAGACCACATTAAGTCAAATTATGCGCTTGGTAGAAGAAGCACAAACCTCTCGCAGTCGATACCAGGCGTTAGCCGATCAGCTTGCCTACTGGCTTACCTTGGCTGCAATTGGGATTGGTACATTAACGTTTGTCGTTTGGTTGGCAGTCGGTTCAGCCCTCACGTTTGCCATCAACCGTGCAGTCACCGTTCTCGTGATCACCTGTCCTCATGCGTTAGGATTGGCGATTCCTCTGGTGCTGGTTAACGCCACTTCAATGTCTGCCAAGCATGGCATTTTGGTTCGTAAACGAGAGGCATTTGAGCGGGCACGTAACATTCGAGCAATCGCCTTCGACAAAACGGGCACGCTCACAGAGGGGCGATTTGGCGTACAACATATTTTCACAGAAGGGATTGGAGAAACAGAAGCGTTAGCGATCGCAGCAGCTCTAGAATCACTATCAGAACATCCTCTAGCACAAGCGATCGTGCAGGAAGCCAACAACCGTCAGTTGGAGCTACCCAAGGGAAGTGAATTTAAGGCCGTTGCAGGTAAAGGCGTTGAAGGAACAGTCAATGGTAAACGCTACCGGGTCGGACGACCCGAATGGGCAGAAGAATTGGAGTTAACTGTCTCGAATCCAATTCGAGGAGGACTAAAGACGGCAGAATTACAAGGAGAAAGCGCAATTGTATTGCTTGACGATCGCCAAGTTCTGGCGTTGTTTGGACTAGCAGATCAAGTACGTGAGCAAGCCCGTATTGCAGTACAACGGCTGCAAGAGATGGATGTACAGGTAGTGATGATTACCGGAGATGCGGAAGCAGTGGCAAAGACCGTTGCCGAGCAGCTAGGAATCGATCGCTACTATGCCCGTGTATTGCCCCAAGACAAAGCTGCACTAGTCCGGCGACTCAAGGCAGAACAACCGACCGCTTTTGTCGGTGATGGCATTAACGATGCTCCTGCCTTATTTGAATCTGATCTAGGAATTGCGATCGGGGCAGGAACCAATGTGGCGATCGAGTCTGCGGATTTGGTTCTCGTGAAGAGTAACCCATTAGATGCCACTTATGCCTTGAAACTCGCGAAAGCAACCTACAGCAAGATGATTCAAAATCTGTTCTGGGCAACAGGTTACAACGTGATTGGGATTCCCCTTGCTGCAGGAGTGGCTTATCCTTTAGGAATTTTGCTCTCTCCGGCTGTTGGGGCTTTATTTATGAGTGTCTCCACTGTTGTGGTTGCTATTAATGCCATGCTGCTACGGCGCGTGAAGTTGGGATAGGAAGAGCGATCGCCTCTTCAATGATGGTGTGCTGGAGAATTAGGAGTAGGTTGAACCGACGCATCACTATAACCTCGCAGTTCGTCATATTTGGCAATTTGCTCAGGTGAAAGTAACCGTTGGACTTCCAAATGGGGTTGCAGATGGATCACTCGATATTGACCATACAGCATTGCTAACTCCTGAGTTTGCTCTTCAATTTCGGACTCTGAAATCGTTCTTTGAGCAAAAGCATTACTGAATTTCCGTTCAAGTTCAACAATGTTCTGCCCGACTTGTTTCGCTTCTGTATTCATCTGCCTAAATATGGCTTCGATCTGCTGCTCTTGTTCTGAAGACAAGACTAGTTCTTGTCTCAAATCTAAGACGTGTCTAGGACCTGGATAGCTGTTCAATTCAGCAGTACGAGCATAGCCTGCTCCTCGTCCATTTAACAGATCATTAATTTCCTGCGTACTCAAGCCTCGAATAGAGCTACCTATCTGTGTTATGTAGGGCGATTGTGCATGGGATAAGTTAGATACGTTCAAACTAGCCAATGCCGCAATGCTGAGTGCGCCAACGGCTGCAATGCTGATACCTAATTTCAACTGCATATCTGGCTCCTAAGAAAGATTGGCTCATCTCCATCGGCACTATAAGACAAAAAAATCAAACCAGGATGAAATGTTAGCGTAAGTAGGCAGTCGAAATTAAACGTAAGATAGAAGGGAGCACCCCCTCTAGAATTTTGTCAGTTATGCCTGCCCCCGTACATGTTCAATTGAGTGCAGAAGAAGATCGAGCGT
>JACJNZ010000075.1 GCA_014695325.1 Cyanobacteria bacterium FACHB-502
GCACCGATCAAGCCCTCGACCAAGCGATGACGGAAGCAGTTCAGTTCATTACTGAAGATGACGCCATTGGTTGGTTCAATCACTGTGGTCTATTCACATGAAATTTGCTGTAAGCTGCGGGAAGAGTTGCAGGGTGTACTGTTGCTCTGCAATGCATTCTTGAATTGATTTATGTCCTGCTGCAACACCTCCTTGATTGGTGATGCCCACAATGATCCATTCATCAAAATAAGAATAAGCGCAGCGTCAGCCCCCTCGATCGCCTGCTGATCCTGAGGATGCTGAAAGTATTGCTGCCCGCTAAGGGGTTCTCAAAGTGTACCGTCGAGGTCTACCAGGAGTAGGGACATCGTTTTGCATCGGTAAAATCATTGTACGACCATCCTATGCAAGGAACAGTTTCCCTTCCCTCATACTAATGGTATGACTGTGAAGACGATCACCCCACCTTCAGAATGAGCTACTGATAAAGTTGTTATATTATTCAAACCACTCTAGCCTTGTTTGCCTAAAAGGGTGAGGTTATAAACTGGAGGGAAAGGTGCCTGGAACTTCTGCGGCTTTGAGTTTATAGGGTTGATGCGAAGCCGTTTCTCCTCCGGGATGATCGAGTGGTTCGACTGCGCTTGTATTGTCAATGTGGATCACAGCATCAAATTGAGCTGGAAGTTGAGCCTGAAAATAATGGCTTCTTCGCTCGGTTCGAGGTGAATAAATCACGCCGATCGCCCGTTCGAGTCGCGGTTGTCGCAGCCCTGCAACAGCTGAATTTTGATCGCGCAGGTCGAGCCAGAATTGCGGCAATTCAACCTGGTGCAAAATCGTTTCGTAGCTTTCCGGTAGAGCCGGACGCAACTGCTTAAATTTTGGCGGATCACCCCAGTGAGAGGCAGCCGCAACTGTACCGCTGTAAGTGGTGAACCCGACTAAGAAGGCATCTTGTCCATAGCGTTCTCGCACCAGTTGCCCCAGGTTCCACTCCCCTAACTTCTTCATGTCGGTTGCCCGTGCATCTCCCAAGTGAGAATTGTGTGCCCAGACGACAACCTTGGGCAGTTTGCCCTGTCGTTCTAGATGAGCCGCCAAATGGTCTAATGTCTCTGCCATGTGACGATCGCGCACATTCCAGGAACTTACTCGACGTTGAAACATTGAACGGTAATAGGCTTCTGCATTTTTGACTAAACGAGCATTCTGTTCAGCATCAAAAAATTCGTCTTCTGCTACGTTGCCATCAGGTTGGGCATATTCTTCCCGACGACGCTGCAATTCCATTAACTGATTTACAGCTTCATCTTCACAAGGAGCGTTTAAACCAGAGGTCGCCGCATACCCATAGCTTTCTGAATCCTCGCCCGCATGGTCAAAGCAGGAATAGCGATGACGAGCTTGTTTTGCCGCTTCGGGGTCAACCTGCTCCAGATAAGTCAACACCGCTTCCATTGAAGCAAACATGCTGTAGAGATCGAGCCCGTAGAAGCCCACTTTTGCCCCATAATCAGGCAAGGTATCGTTGTGCTGACGTAACCAGGTCACGAAATCGAGCACATCAGTATTTCGCCACATCCATAGCGGAAAGTCATCGAGATCGTCTAGTGCTTCTCTTGCCGTTGTATCTTTGCTAATGCCCCGAACAAAGCGATCGACCCGGTCAGCATTGGGAAAATCCGCTTCCACTGCCACTGCGATAAAGCCCTTCTCCTGAATCAGGCGTTTTGTAATTTCTGCTCGCTGCTGATAAAACTCATGAGTTCCATGAGATGCTTCTCCAATCAGCACAAATCGAGCATCCCCGATCGCTTTCAGCAAAGCATCATAGTCTTGGGCTGACCCGGTTAAGGGATACGCAGCTTGCTGAATAGCATCGACTAAACTAGCAATTCCCTCTTGCGACATGATTCTCAACCTCCGGTTGCTATAACTCCATCATGCTGAAATACGCTTGTTCAGGTATCGACCAAACGCCATATTGAGCGCTGGTAACAGCACCCCCGCCAGTCCTAAATCTTGTAATGGTTGAGAATGGTTTGGGAGATAATCTCAGCTCTGCTTCACATCTTCATTGGGCTGACAATAGAAAACAGCGGTTGCAACACTCAAACGATAGAACCACTATTCAACAACGCCATTTTTTTTACTGAACGACAGCAACAAGCGGAATGGCGATGATAAACTCTGTTCCTACACCGGGAGTAGAAATGTAATCGAGTTTGCCACCGTGTTGTCCGACCACAATTTGATAGCAAATTGATAATCCTAAGCCTGTTCCTTTTCCGACAGGTTTGGTTGTAAAGAACGGATCAAAGAGTTTGCCTTTGATTGATTCTGGAATACCCATTCCATTATCTGAAATTCGGACAATTACCTGTTGAGTTTTATCTAATTCAGTTGATATGGTGACTTGTCCTGGATTCTGCTGCACTTCCTGAAGTGTCATCTGACTATTGCGCTGATCGATCGCATCAAGCGCGTTCGTCAAAATGTTCATAAATACTTGATTGATCTGTCCTGCATAACACTCGGTAAGAGGCAAGTTTGCGTAATGCTTCACAAGCCGAATTTCAGGGATTTCATGCTTCGCTTTGAAGCGGTATTTCAGAATTAGCAGAGTACTATCAATACCTTGATTGAGGTCAACCTGTTTTGTCTCGGCTTCGTCAAGGCGGGAGAAGTTACGCAGAGTGGTTACAATTTCTCGAATCCGACGAGTGCCTTCTTGCATTGATTCCAGCATTTGAGGTGCATCTTGCATCAAAAAGGCTAAGTCAATTTCTTCGGCATACTGCTGAATTTCAGTGGCGGGATGAGCGTAGTGCTTTTGATAAAGGCTCAAGGTTGTGAGCAATTCTTCTACATAGCTCTTCGCGTGATTCAGATTGCCATGAATAAAGTTAACAGGATTGTTAATTTCATGAGCTACGCCCGCTACCATCTGCCCTAAGCTAGACATCTTCTCAGTTTGTATCAATTGTGCCTGAGTCTGCTGCAAATCGCGCAATGCCTCCGAAAGTTCCAGGGTACGCTGGTGAACTCGATTTTCTAAATCTGCATTGGTTTGTTCAAGTTCGTGGTTTGCCGACTCTAGTGCCCGGAAAGAATCACGCAGTTGTTGAGCCATTTGATTAAAGGAATGGGCAAGTTCCTCAAACTCTCGAACATGGTCAGGTTGCACAACCAGGTCAAGTTCTCCAGCTGCGATCGCCCTTGATGCAACATTTAATCGTGCGATCGGTTGAGCAATCCAGCGGGAGGTGTAGATTCCTAAAAGCGTAGCGGTTCCCAGTGCGATCAGACAGAGCCAGATGGTGATGCGCGTGTTGTCTTGGATTTGTCCCATAAAATCGGCTTCAGGCACGGCAACCACGACCAGCCAATCTAGCCCCCAAGCATCGCTCCACGGTGTCACTTGCAGAAATTGACGTTGCCCATTCTGCCAAAACTCAAGCTGCTGCTGCGACTTAATTTGGCTCAAATCTTGAAACTGCTGCTGCATATACTGCACCGATGCTTGAATCAGCGGATCGCGGCTCTCCGTACCTCGTAAACGCTGTGGCTTGTTGTTCACAAGTCGATAAGGTTCCTCGTCGGCTGAGCTACCCACTAGCAAACCGTTCCGTTCCAGAATAAAGGTTCGCCCAGAAGTACTTACGGAAAGCTGACGCAGGAAACTACTGATTTCCCAGGTTCGTAATTCCGTCCAGGAAATATACTTCAAACGATCATTTGCATCATAGATGGGGTAGGTTGCTGCCAGCGACAGATGGTAAGGCGGGTCGATCCACTGAAATAAATTCCAGATCGGTTTTTTCTGCTCCACCGTTTGCTGATACCAGGGTTCCTGCTTAAAGTCGAACGTTTTGTTCACTAAATCCAGCGTTGCAGGTTCACCCTGGCTGTTTACCTGGTAGATATAAACGTCGTTATTACCAAACCGCTGAGGCGACAGGATATCGATCGTCACTGGGCTGTTGCGTTCAAATCGACCCACGCCAATAAAATTGCCCGATTCGGAAACCAGGTTGATGTATCCCAGGTTGTAGACCTGCATTTGCTGCCAAAAATACCGCCCTAGCAGATCTAAGTCTTCGGGATTCAGTGCCTTAAGTTCAATTGCTTTTGCATTAAGCTGTGCAATTTGCCGCCCAGTGAAAATAAAATCATCCAGGTGCTGATTAATGCGATTGCTAACGCTCCGCTGCAACTGCACAGCTAAGTCATTTACAGCTCGTTGTCCATTGCGAATCGAAAGGTAACCAGTTAAGCCAACGGCAGCAAAAATCTGTAGCACAAAGGGAACTACCAGTATCACCTGTAAAGGAATTCCCTGACGAGAGCCAATTTTTGCTTTTAACTGCTTTCCCACAATTCTGCTCCAGAACATTCGTGACGTAAAAAGGGTTTTACCCTATCGTCTGCTTTGCAGTTCACGAATTAACGGAGTTTTGCAGGTCAAATATGGTACGTCTTCCTGTCACCGTTGAGCAAGCAAAATTCTTCTAATTAACGACCTGCGCTTACAGGACGAGCGTAAGAACTCTTTCAATGTCTCTTAGTGTTCCCAGTTTGAATAAAGCGATCGCACCTGAGAGCCGGGATGGGTCAAGACAGTCCTGCTTTCTGCCTGGTGAACAGAGGTCTAAGGGCATGCGCCAATAGAACCCTCGCCGCTAGCGTAGGTTGTCATCGATCCTGCCAAGGCAAGCCCACAGAAGCAAATTTGGCGTTGCTGAATAAGCGTATGATACGCCCCCCTAGCCCCCCAACTTTGGGGGGAACCAGAATTCAAAGTCCCCCAATGCTGGGGGATTTAGGGGGCGATGCAGAAGCTAAATTTACACCGTTCATATCCTGATTCAGCAACGCCGCAAATTTTATTGCAGGTAGCTGAAGGTTTTGTGATAAATGCTGCTAATAAAGTCTCCTGCGGTAA
Organism: Cyanobacteria bacterium FACHB-502; assembly: GCA_014695325.1. Classification (GTDB taxonomy): domain Bacteria; phylum Cyanobacteriota; class Cyanobacteriia; order Elainellales; family Elainellaceae; genus Leptolyngbya_A. The sequence goes on from JACJNZ010000075.1 coordinate 4,931, forward strand.
TGGGCGCGTACCGAGCCGGATTCTCAGGACTGGTGCAGGAGGGAAACACCTCAATCACCGTGTCATAGTTAGGGGCAAAGAAGAGTGTTGTCACATAGCGATCGCGGTTAGAGCGATTCAGTGCCCGATGGATGTTTGACTGAAATCGATTATTGGTCCAGCGTGCCATCTGGTCACCAATATTAATGACGAAAGTGCCGGGAATGGGAGGTGCTGCAATCCACTCCCCTGCACTGTTTAAAACCTGCAAGCCCTTAACGTCCTCCTGTGCCAGAATTGTGAAGCACTCATAGTCGGTATGGGCACCGAGGCTGATCTGACGCTCGTGAATTACCCCCCTGCAGGGAGGATAATGAGACAGGCGAAGTTGGGCTAAGGGTTTCGTCGTTTTGTTATCGAAGAAAGTCTCAGGCAGATCGAGTGCCAGGGCAAAGGCGCGAAATATTCTCGTCCCCAATTGCCGAAGTTCACTATAGTAACGCTCGATCGCTTCCTGAAAGCCGCACAGATGAGTAGGGTAAACGTTCGGGCCATATAGCCACTTTCCTGCCAGCACATCTGGATCGTCCGCAGGCAGATTCAGGGAAAAATCCAGTGCCTCTTTCAAATCAGGTTCAGCGGTTACATCGACGCGCTCTTCCAGAAAGGGTACATAGCCACGATGGTTAGAAGATTTGGAGATGTGAATTTCCATTTTTTCCGCCAAAGGCAGCGAAAAGAAACGTTTGGACTGAGCAAAGGAGTGATCAATAACAGACTGAGGAACGCCGTGATTTTTAATGTAGAAAAAGCCAACCTCTAGGCAGGCTTGACAAATTTGATTGGCAACCTGCTGCCGATCGGCAACGCGATCACTGCTCATCAATGCAAAATCAATTAAGGGAATCGTATCAAATGGAATTTGCTTGGCAGTGATACTCTCAGTGAGGACTTGTCGAATTCCGTTTCCAGTTTCGATTGCTCGCATCGGCAAATCCTTCATAAGATGAATTTGATAATTTGTGATGTTGAGAGAGGAAAAGGGTTCTGCTTTTACAAGAAAAACCTTGCCGCTTTTCCCTTTTTAGGTTCGAGATTCAAGCAGATTGGATGGCATTAATTAAGGCTGGAATCATTGAATGCTGCTAACCAGGTTCTCTGGAAGTGGGGAATTCCATCTTCTAAACCCGCCGCAAATTGTAGAACGCCATAAGCCTGCGATCGAACGCTGGACTGCAATAGCCGCACTGCGCCAAAGTCTTCTTGCAGCACCCGATCGAACTCTGCCCGAAAACTGTCGCGGTTATAGGGAAAAGCGGTTTGCTGCGATCGTGTTTGATAAATTAACACTTCAAATCGTGTCTGAGTTGCGCTCAGAGGTAGCAGTCGAAAAACCGACACATTATCTCTGGCAGTGTTCACCATCCAGTTTGGAAAGATAAACCCTTGATAAGACTTGTGCTGTGGTTCTCCGGCAAATACCTGGTGTTGCTTAATAGAATCCTGAGCTGCATACCCTACACAAATTTGATAGTGCCGCCCGGTAATTGTCGCCTGAATATTGCGCGGATCAAAGCACTGTAAACTCTTGCCGTGAACCGTCGAGAGATGGTATGACTCCAGGTAATTTTCCACCAGAAATTTCCAGTTCACAGGTTCCTCATAAAACCAGGAATCTACCCGCTCCAGTTCTTTCCAGTCATGGTCATACTGCTCCAGGTATGCCGGAAAGCCTGCCAGGTAAGTCTGCAAAGATTCACCTGTGGGGGTCAGATTCACAAAAACAAAGCCTCCCCACGTATCAACCTGCGCTGAGCGCAACTGCACCGCCGATCGATCAATCCCTGGAAAGCACTGCGATTGAGGCAATCCCAGCAGGTTTCCTTCTAGACTAAATCGCCATGCGTGATAATGACATCGGACTTGGTGGCAATTACCCTGATCGACCAGCAACTGCGCTCCCCGATGAGGGCAAACATTGTGAAAAGCCCGCAGGCTCCCATTTTCAGTGCGAATGACAAACAGCGATTGGTCTCCGACTGTACAGGTGAAATAATCCCCAAAATTTTGAACCTGCGATTCTCGACCGACCATTTGCCAGGTATGGTTCCACGATCGCATCTCCTGCTCGAACACATCTGTTTTGTAATAAGCGCGCCCTGGCAGCCCAAACCTGTGAAAATACTCCGATGAGCTACCAGAATCATCGAGCAAATGCTTTGAGGACTGAGCGAGATGATTCATCAAAGACTCCTGATGTTTTACCAAATGAAGAAGCTGTTCGTGTCGATCTGCTTGTGCCAATTTGGAATGAGGTTTCGATACAGAAGGCGAGTGAAAACCTGCTCTAATTGTCTTTAACGATAACGATACACTGGCTCTACGATTTGCTGAGTCAACGCCTCTGCTGCCAAGCCCGACCACCACGCATCCATTGCCGTCAACATCGCACGAAAGCCAATTTCAAACGCCTTAAAATGCTCAGGTTTGAGATGATGTGCGATCGCCTTTCGCAAATTTGCTTCGTGTTCTGGTTCCCACTCATTGAGATGCATCTCAAAGAAATACCGTAGCTGTTCTGGCATTGCTCCTTCCAGCAATAAATTCAGCATTCGGACAATGATTTGCAACTCTGGCACTGCAGTTGCTTCCACTGCGAAAGCAGCACCAGACAAGTAAGCAATGGGTTGATGGGTCATCGCCTCCAACCGTTCAAGTAGGGCTGCGGTTGCCGTTGAAGGGACAACTGCTTTAATAGGCACCTTCAAAGCCGTCTCTAACCCCTCCGCTAGCAAATCAGCATGAGGAATTCCCTGCGTTTTGCTGCCGAGCTCCTCAGCAAGATTATCGTCCAGTTCCTTCATAGCAACATCCCAGCCAGCGATCGACGCTTGATTACGCATTGCTTCAAGAAGTACCACCAATGCTTTGGGAAGAATTGAGTACTGCTGCAAGATACAGGTGATTTGAGTAACATTGGCAGCACCCGAAATTCGCACAACTGGATTTTTTTCAGCGTGAACCGCTACATACTCCTCAGACATAGTTTGGCAGAGCCATAAAGTCAAAGCGTTGAACTCATTCATGGTCAAACACTCTATTTTTAGATGGATTGTGACATTAGGGATTATCAGTTCAGCTCTCTCAAAGCTGATTCAAACCAATGAAAAAGTTGACTGCTTGCACAAACGTTAAGAAATAGGTAGATATCCCAGATTTGCGAGCGAAATGATGTGTTTTAGAAACTGTAACAACACTGAGAAGGGGTAGATTGCAGCAGCTGATGAGTAGCTTCACTGGGAATATATATTAAATTACATTCCCCAACTCCTAAGGGAGATCCGTAGATTTGTGGAATTATCAAAGGACGAATAGAGAAACCTAAGTGAGGATACTCGGAAGCAACGTAAAGATTTCTTGAAGAAACGCCGTTTTACGTAGAATTACGGGCATTCCACAACTCGCATTTTTTTGACATAACCACAAAATCTCGAAAAAGTTCACCCTGCGATTGCATCGCAAAAACTGCTTGGTAGTGCGTTAAATTAATATGGGATAGGCGGCAATATCGTACTAATCCCACAACCGTGTCGTTAATCCTGCTTGCTGCGCAGCAGTGGATTTGAAGCGACTGTGTTGCCAGATCCAATTGACGTAACTGGTCACCAATCGAGTCTCACTTTGGTTTGTTCCCGCACCTTGCCAAATTGGTTCTGTCGTCAATGCCATCTTCCGGTTTGTTGTCGAATTGTGCCATTCGTCCGCTCTAATCGTTGGATTTTGTCTTTGCCAATGTAGTGTCTAATGTCGGGTGGCAAGACGCGTTCGTATCCATCTCAGTCATCGGTGTCGAACTGCTTGTATATGATTTTTCCTTCTGTGTTGATGACCCATTGCTCAATGAATGCATCGGTGTGTCTGCCCATCCTGGCAGCGAGCAGAGAGGGGACCTACCCCAGAGGCTGAACGGGTAAGTTGCCTCGTTGGGGTCTGTCTTTGCCTGTTCCTTGATTGCTTGGGTTAGCTTGCTGATTTCCTCATCAAGTTTCTTCCAAATATTTCAATAAGATTCAATTACGATTTTGGGTTCAGTTGCCGTAACACAGTTAGGCAGTTCTTGAACCAACTTGTGGCTTATGGTTCGATTTTTATCAGACTCAATCAATTCCCACTGACGAAATTTCATTCTGATCTTATTTTTGACGGCTGCTCGGTCTTCAACTAATTGCTGTCTCGTTCGCGTTAGCATCCGACGTTTGTTGTTCTTGCTGTGCGCTTGGAATGCGATTGCCCTTTAGCCTTCCTGCCTCGAGCAGTTTGGCATTACCTTTTGTCTTATACAATCCAGCATGGGAACATCCATTTCTGCCTCATCCACGCGCTGGAGGAGCACTTCGACCGCCTCAGGTTCGGGCAACTATTCCGGCAGGGGTTGGTTCACTCACTTCAGGTGGCGAGACTTTTTTAACTCTTCAATGACCGTTGTGGGGCTAATTCCCAACACACGAACCGTGTCCCGAATGCCACTGCCATTGACTGCCATATCCGCAATTTGTTGTTTGACCTCCGGCCAATAGCCCCGGTAAGAATAGTGCCGGATAAAGGTGCTGCGGGGGCAGTAAGGATTGCGGCACTTGTAGCGTTGTTTGCCCTCAGATGATTTGCCATGTTTAACCCCCTTAGAACCGTGACAAGCAGGACAAAGAACAGTTTCTAAAACCATCGGGACGTTTGGAGGTAGACATAGCTCTATTCTCCCTTGCTTCTACGGGTCTAGAACATTGTGATTGGGCTGTTTATCAATCGATACGAATTTGGATGAGCCGTTTGACTGATCCATAGTTCTGAAACGCTACCTTATTGTTTCTTCAGTCTCAAAGGGAGATTGAAGGAGTTCAATTTTAGTCTTGCTTGAGACTCACCTTTATTGTTTTAAGTCTATAAATAATAAAAATTTTCTCATTTTGAGACTAGTTTAGAAACACAGTAGACTCATTAAGAGACATTGTTGCAGCAGGGTAATGTTCTAGCCCCGCGGAAGGGGTTTAGATGGGAAGACTAAATTTATGGCGGTTCACAAATAGTCCGATGACGATGCCACGCATCTGCTCGGGCTTTGAAAAACAAATCGTTTTGCGGGCAAACCTTGGATTCGCGTTCGTAACGTCAGGTGTTTCCGTTCAATTCTTTGGGTGTAATGGCTGGGTAACCGGGCATAACCGCTCCAGCCATCGGTATAGAGTTGCTTGATTCCGAATGACGTTAACAATTGCATCAACAATTCCAGTGCTGCATCAGTATGCGATAGCAATACATCAGCCAAAACTTTTCCGATCGTATGATCAATTGCATTGCATAACATTTTTCTAAGTTTAATTGTTCTGAGTTTCTCTGAGTCTAACTTTTCGTTCATTTGCCAATTGTGGCTTTCGCAATTTTTTGATCGATCGCATTTAGCTTTAAAGTTCAATATTGGGTAGCTGCGATCGTTCATAAGGTTTTCATTGGGCGCTCATTGAAATTGCTTACATTAGATCCGATTAACCACAGACGATGTAAACGATACGGAGGCGAAGCTGCTTCATTTTTGTTCTGGGTATCTAAGCGGCTGGATGTTGAATAACTTGCGATACACTAGCGGTAGACTGGAGATGACTATTCGAGCAGGTAAAGCAGGGGGTAGAAAAGCAGGCAAAAATAGGGGTTAGAATCTAGTCCAAATCTAGTCCATGGATTTAAAGTGATGGCTAAAATGCTTTCAAATAGCTAAATTTGAAGAATCGAGTATTTGCGTAACCCGCAACTAGGCGAGAACGATTTTGTTGCGGCCTCATATGTGACTGCACCCATAAGTTGAGCAACTTGCTCACTTTATGCTTCTAAATAGAACTGCTCAACTGGCGTTGCTGAATCAGGATATGAACGGTGCAAATTTAGCTTCTGCATTGCCCCCTAAATCCCCCAATGCTGGGGGACTTTGAATTCTGGTTCCCCCAAAGTTGGGGGGCTAGGGGGGCGTATCATACTCCGATTCAGCAACACCGCTCAACTTATGGTTCCAATTGCCCTACCCTCAGTACCGGCGATCACTCTATGAGGCTTCCAATAATGGAACATTAACTAGAAATTAATTTCTGCTTGAGACCTATATACTTTTGCGACTTCAGGGTTCCGCTGAATAATCGGTTGTGCGTCGGAAAAGTGTGGGCAGGTAGAATAAAAGCGATGTTGTGGTGGTGTGTTTGCTATGCGCTGTCCCTTCTATGACCATACCAGAGTTTATAAACACGGTCGAACTCGTAAGGGTGTTCAACGCTTCCAATGTCCTGCCTGTCGCCAAACGTCCACCGAAACCCTCGACACGCTTTATACCAATTCTTGAAAATTGAACGACAGATGCTATAAGACGAATAGAGAGTTCAGTCATAACGGATGGTAGGAGTTTACAAACTGGAGATTCAAGAGAGTGAAGATGAGATCAAGCAGTTGCTAAGATCGCAGAAAACAGCAACTGGCCAAGAACGGATTCACTTGCTGTATCTGCTCAAAAGCAAGCCGGGTAAAACCATGCAACAAGCGGCATCATTTTGGGACGACACCGAGCTACGGTACAGGAATGGCTCAAACATGATCCGGAAGGAGGCATCGAGGAATGTTTCAAACTGGCGAAGAGTCAGTTGGGATTAGGGGATTATGAGGTGTGTTCTTGGCAGGGATGGCATCGACCCATGACCCTGGTTTTAGCGGCTCAAGTATTTCTGACCGTACTGCGTTCTCAATCTGACGCACAACCCGTTCTACAGACCTAATTTTCGCTATAGTTGAGGCAATCCATTACCTTTAATATTTCAATATGCTGCATCCGCAGGCATTATCTCTATGAACAACCAGATTTCTTCCCAAAAGCTCTGGCTAGCTTTAAGTTTGCTTGGTTCAGCCTATGCACTTATGGGATGGTACTTAGCAGCTCACCATATCTTTTGGCTAGTCAGTACATTTGTGGTAGGAACAACCCTCACGATCGCCTGGAGAAGCAATCCTGTTCTAGAGTGCTTAACCTGGCTAACCAAGCAGCAGGTATTCGTTCTTATCAGTGCCAGCCTGCTTTTTAGTCTGATCGTAGCATTAACACTTGTAGAACCGATATTGCTGAGCCTTATCCTCTTGCCACTGATCACATTGCTTTATGCACTTCTAGAAATGCGAGCTGCTGGATTAAAGCAACTGGACCTATTTTTATGGTTAGTGATCGTAGCAGGATTGGGGTTAGGAATCGGTGAAGTGGTCGATCTCTTTGTTGCGCCGAGTATGCGGTACTGAAGGAGGGCACTTCTACGTCTAAAGGAGATGATCAAAGTAATCCCCGATAACGAATAAATACTAGAATAACTGCCCATGACCCTAACGCAACCTTAATTGCAACCAGAATGTTGAGTAGAGGAACTACTCCACCACTAAGCAGTGCGCCCAGCTCTCCATGAGGCAACTCAATGCCTATCAGGGTGAACACTGCCAGTACAATAAACATCAGCACGGAAATTTTTTCCCAGGTTGCAGAGTGCCAGCGTTGATAAATTGACTCCATCCACTGCGAAGAGGAGGTGATTGACACCAATCCGATTGCAGTTCCGCCTGCAACGCCTGCTGCAAAGCCTCCTCCCGGGCTCAGATGCCCTCGAATTGCCAGTTCCACCCCCACGATTGCAGCAATTGTTGCTCCAAGTTGTGCCAGCACAATTGAAGGTTGATCACGAAATTGATAGATGCTACAAAACGGGCGTTCATTTGCTAATAGAAAGTGAGCACCCATGATGGCGATCGTAAACACGATAACCTCAAAAATTGTGTCGTATAGCCGATTTCTAAAAATGATGCCTGACACAGCATTTGGCACTCCACTATCCTGCACAACCGCTTCAACGATCGATAAATCAAAACCCCCTGCGGTTGGATTGGGCATGATGAGAAATTTGACGAATAGAGCAATGCCTGCCGCAATATAAAGCCATTTCATCTAATGCTTCTCCCCTGAGTCCTGTACAGTAACGTAAGCAAGACTGGTTGCGGAGGATACCAGTTCTGTTTGCAGAATGCTGTAAAGCCGACGAATGCGAGTGGCTGTGTGATAGGGTTTTTGTACAGATTCGGATGCTGGAGAAATTTGCTGGTTCAGTTGTCGTTGACCGATACAGGTTGCATGAACTTCTTTTTCTATCAATGCTTGACTTAAGGATTCTGGATCAGGGTAGGAAATCAGTTCAAGCCGCAAATAGTATCGACTGGCAATTGTTTTTAAGTCAGCAATTAAGTAGGCTAGGGGTTGATTATTATCTGTCTCGCTCAATGCACTTTTGAGTATACCAATCCGCATTACCAGAGACGAACGGACTGCTACGACATAAAGCGTAATCGCCAACATGGTTCCGACCAATGCTTCGGTTAATGCCACATCGGCTGCTCCTAAAATCGCATAGACTAGAGCTGCCACTGCTCCCAGAATGCCGCGCAATACCAAGGCATTGTAGGGGTTGACCTGAACAGTAAGCATCACCGCTGTCAGTGGCAGGAGCGCAACGATCGCATTAATGTAGCTAAAATCACTAGCGTTCATTATCTCCTCCACCACTAGAACAATATGCCAGTACATAGCCCAGTACCGTATTCCAGATTGCCAGAGAAATCAGGGCAAGAACGAGTAGCGACCATTCGCTAGGAATCTTCAGAAGCAGCCCGAAGATAATACTCATCGACCCAAGTGTATCGGCAACTGAAAGGCTATGCAGCTTAAATAAAACCGATTGCTTGCCAAGTAGGGGAAAAGTTCCCCAAAACCAGAAGACAATTCCCACAATAATGCAGGCATAGCTGAGGATGTTGATCATAATGCATTTATTCGTCTAATCACATGAGCTAGCAGCATTAATCCAGCATTTCCTACACTTAGGATAATGACTCCAACAACTCCAATCATCCAATCATCACGCAAAACAGAGACAACCAAAATCATCACGGATGTCTTCGTTGCGATGCTGGCAAAAGCTAGCATTTTCTGCCAAATATCCTCATCCTGTGAAGCTTCGTAGATAGGAATGAGTAAAGCCAGAATCATGGCAATAAGAATCAGGTTCATGTCCTCTTCCTCCGCTGCACTCGGTGAACTTCGTACCAACCTGCTTCGTGGTATTTCACCACAATTGTTTTGGGTGTAAAGGTAATTAGAAAGATATCTAGAAAAACGAGTCCGGGCGATCGCCTCGGTTTAACTCGCTCCATTGTGATCTCCTCTCGCGTATGGGGATGTAACATTAATTCAAATGCTTCCAAATATGCTTGAGGAATTGCCACAATAATTTCCCAGAGCACCCGCAGCCAATCTTTAAGCGCGCCAAAGGCAGTTTGAGAGTGTGGCAGTAGGAACGCAACACAAATACCGATGATGATATTTGCCACACTTAGATTGGCAGTGAGCAAAAACCAGATAACTAGTCGCAGGATGAGATTGAGATATCCGATCATGCTAGCACCATCCAAAAGAGCAGGATTAGCATCAAACTCATTACTCCAATCAGATGATCAAATTGCTCAAGCAAACGCGGTAACTTGAGAACGGTTTGTCGAAAGATTAGAAAATACGCTAACCAGCCTAGAGCGATTGTAATCAGGGGTTTGACAATATTCGCAAGACTATATGCCTCGTAATACACTAGATTTGCCAGAATTAGTCCCCCAATCAGCAAGACGATCGCTGTCCAGAATCCTGGCTGGTTCTTTTTCGCTTCCGCTTGGTTCTGATGAGGTAGAAAGATAAACTTGGCGAAGGAAATTGCTGTTCCTAGAGCTGCCACATTCATCCCAATGACCTGCCAGGGCAACAGGCTTTTCATCGTCAAAACCTTCGCCCCAAACCCCGATAGCAGAGGAAACCCTGAAATCGAGAAACTTGCTATCACTAAAACAAGCCAAATTGGTGTAGTGAGGGGCTTATGTTGCAGCTCCTTGAGGTTACGGCTGGGCAAAACGCCTGCAATCAGAAAAAGTGCCGACTTTACTAAACCATGCGTTAGCGCATAAAAGCCGCCGACCTCGGGTGCAGCCAGAATAAAACCCAGTTGGGAAACGGTATGAAACGCCAGCATCCGCTTGGTGTCTTTCTCAAAAACAGCATAGCCAACACCCATCAAAGCGGTTCCTACACCAAAAATGCGAATCAAAGGATCAATTTCCTCGATTAGTAAAGCGCAGCGTACGAGCGGCAGAACCCCTGCCTTAACGACCACACCGGACAGCATTGCTGATACAGGCGTTTCTGATTCAGAGTGAGTCAACGGTAGCCACAGCCCCGATACAAAAATTCCGCCTTTAACGAGAAGTCCTAGAAAAATGAGAGCAAGTGCTTCTGGTGGTGCTTCTCGCAATCCGGTAAATGCAAAGGAATGGCTCGCTTGATAAACCAGAACTGCGCCTACCAGATAAAACAGCATGGCAACGTTGCTGGTAAACAAATATCGCAGCCCAACCCAAATCGATCGATCCGTGCGGGGATAAGCAATTAACAGAAACGCGGCAATACTAATGACCTCTAACGCCACATATAAACTGATGAAATCCATACAGGCGAACGCCGAATTGACGCTGCCATGCAGGATGATGGTCTGCATATAAAAGAAGGCTGTTTTATCACTGCCCCAACAATAGAGAATAACGGCGGCTGTCACGACCGCATTCGTTAGAATAAAGAAACCACTCAGCGAATCAAGCAGCAAAGTAACGCCAAAGTGATCCAGTAATTGCAGTGGCAGCGGCGGTTGGGTAAAGAGCAGCAAGGCATAGCCGACCGAAGCGATCGCCACTCCTAGTGATAAATAGCGAGCCAGTTTGGGAAGCAGATAACTGATAAACCCGATGAAAAACGGCAGGCTAATCCAGACGAGCGTGAGGCTACTCATAGTGTGTTATTTTGCTCAATCTCGCTTGTTTCTAACGTTGGGTTATCCTGCGCCAGCTTCATCACGCCGACCAGCATGAGTGCTTGAATTGAAAAGCCAATGACGATCGCTGTTAAGATAACTGCTTGAGGGACAGGATCAGCGTATTTTTCTGTTGAAATATCTGAAAGAATCGGTGTAAATAAACCATCGCGGGATGCAACGAGTACATAGTAGGCAATAACCCCCGTACTCATAACATCCATTGAAATAATCTTCAGCACCAGGCTTTTCTTCAGGATAATACCGAAGAATCCGCACAATATTGTTCCAAATACGCAGGCTTCTAGCACAGTCCCTTCCCCTAACAGCGTTGAATGGATACCCTAAGAGATGGCGAAAACTGTGAGCGATGGCGCAGGCTAGGATTGATCTGGGAGCGCGATCGCCTCAAATTGTTCTTGCGTTCCTGCTTAATGTTTTGCGGAAAGCATAGACTTAATTCAATGATTGACTGAGACTGAATAGCAATATCATTATACTTTGATTCTGGCTCTTACGCGAGTCTTAATGCTATCGATGCATAATCTGATGATTAATTTGATGACTGATCTGATGACTTCAGAGACAGGGTTTGATTATGGAAGCCGTACTATGGGCAGTCTGAATTTCAGGAGAACTAAGAAAATTCTATTAGTTCCAAAGAAAACCTAAATACTTCCAATATTGCGGTTGCTCCCTTTTCTCAATACAGTTCACAAAAGACGCATTGCGTTTGCTTGTTGATGCGCTACATTCATGTCTTGAGTGAGGAAGGTTATCATGAAGAAGCTAGATCAGAATTTGCCGCATTCCCATAATGTGAACGAGGGGTGAGCAATTCATATTTATGGCAAGAATCGCCGCTTGCTTTACACCCTTGATCCTTCTCATGGCTGGAGCGTGCTAGTTGGTTTGGCATTTGGCGCGATCGTGACAGTTGGCTGTGTTGACATTAATCGCTATCCATCCGCCCAGTCTACTGAATCCACTGCTAAACCCATGCAGGCTCCATTATCCGTAGATTGATTTTGTTAAACTTGACGTTCACGATTGCGCCGCACAATCCAATAGCTGATTGACAAAGCAAAAATTGCCAGAGCCAGAGCCATTAGCTCCAGTCCACCTGTTTTGTTAAAGTCAAAAATGATGATTTTACGGGCAACGGCTGTGAGCGATGTGACAATCACCAGTTCCAGTTGAACCACGTGCTTTCTCAAGTAGGCAGTGATGTTTTCTAACAGCTCCAATGCGATCAGGATATTGAGAAATAAGCCAAACATCGAGAGCAGCGTTACTGTAAAGAACTCATCTGGATTTGCAAGTTTATTATTAAACCAGACTTCTCGAAGGAGAAAAATAAAGAGTTCGGTTACTGAAGCGAAAATCACGCCTGTCATGGCGATCGAGAGAATCTTCGCAACCCATGTTTCTACCTTTTTCAGCAGACTCAAGAATCCGTCATCGCTGACGGCCGATCGAACGGATTGAGTGAATTGCTGCCAGGGGTTCATAGTGGCTGATCTAAACTGGCACTGGTCAATCTTCGTTTAAATCCCCCTGAAAAAGGGGGACTTTTAGTTACCTATTTACCTTTATGGTAATGTTTGAGGTTCACGCTTCATCGTCCCTGTCTCAATCAACAGTTCGGATTCATCAGAATCTGAAGACTGCCCAAACGCCAGGCGTAGGAAGGGTGGCGCAAGGAATGTGGTTAAAATTACCATTGTAATAATCGCTGCCTCTAGCGGTTTACTCAACACGCCACTGGCAGAACCAATCCCGGCAAACACTAGACCGACTTCACCACGCGGAATCATGCCCACGCCGATCGCCAGACGGTTAATGCCAGGTTGACCAAACACCGCCCAGCCGGTCACAACCTTGCCGATAATTGCTACGACAATCAGAAATGCCGCAATCACCAAGCCTTCCCGGTTTGCGGCAACAGCCGGGTTCAGTACGCCCAAATCTGCTTTTGCGCCCACCGTCACAAAGAAAACGGGAACCAGGATATCGGCGATCGGAATGATTTGCTGATCAAGTTCCTTCCGGCGATCGGTTTCATCCAGAACTAACCCCGCTGCAAATGCACCCAAAATTGCTTCCAGATGAATTGCGTTTGCCAGAAACGCCATCAGGAACGCAAAGATCAGGGCCGGAATTACCAGTTTGCCGCGTGTCTGGAGTTTGTCTACGATCGTCACAAATGCCTGATTAAAGAACTTGCCCAACAGGATTGCACCCAGCAGGAAACCCGTCGCGCTGATGATGAGATAAACCACGTTCATCACATCGACTTCACCCGTCTTAGCAAGACTGGCAACCACCGCCAGCACAATAATGCCTAGCACATCATCAATGACTGCCGCACCGACAATAATCTGTCCTTCCCGCGCCTTGAGTCGCCCCAATTCCGATAACACTTTTGAAGTAATACCAATACTGGTTGCCGTCAACGCTGCTCCGGCAAAAATCGCAGGAATTGCAGCGACATGAAACAGCAGCATCAGCCCTACCGTACCTGCGGCAAAGGGAACCGCTACTCCCACGCAAGCAACGATCGCCGCTTGATAGCCCACCTTCTGCAACTCGCGCAGATCGGACTCCAAGCCAATTTCGAACAGCAGAATGATTACGCCAAGCTCTGCTAGAAGCGAAATAATCTCGCTTTGTGACTCAAACACTTCGATGACGGCTTGAGGTGTTAAGCCCCCAACCCATTGCAGAATCGGCATTAGCAAAGAATCGGTTGCCTGTGCGCCACTCTCTGGAAACACCAGCAAATGAAATGCTGAAGCTCCGACCAGCACACCGCCAATCAATTCGCCTAGCACAGGCGGAAAATCTAACGCTTTTGAAATTTCACCACCCAGCTTACTAGCGAAGTAAATAATCACCAGACTCAGCAGCACCCCCGATAAAACGATGGACGCATTTTCAGGCGATGCCATTGCTAATGTCGGAGAATAAGGATTCATCCAGGAGAATCCGGTTGATACCAAATTTGTCCAAATTGAAAGCACATTAGGTGCAATCCAGACCATGTGTGATACCTCTGTGATGGTTGTGTCGCAAAAACTTTTTAAGGACAAACAATCTGTATCGTTTGCGTTCCCTTAAGCAGCAATTCCAAAGATCGCTTCGATAAACTTCACTTGAGACACATTGTCCCCTTGTTTGACTTCTTTTACTTGTCCTTTCCGAATTATATTCATCGCTTCAATCCCGCTCAACGTTCATCTTGCTGCGTTGAACGTCTTAAATCCCATCATCGGCTTCACGATGCGCTTGATCGATCGATGATCCTGCTCAACCCCATGATTCAAATATTTGCTCTGCCTTAATTCGGTCTCTTTTTCAATCGTTTCATCTGCTTTGAGCGTTTCCATTGCCGCTGGGTAAGCCGTATTCTTGTCCACTGTTATCTCCCGTGGAGCTTGAGTGTGCTGACCCTTGAGTACTTTGTGCAAGAATCTTGCCGCTGCCTTGCCATCTCGCTTGGCACTGAGCATAAAGTCCAGCGTATTACCCTGGGAATCCACAGCGCGATATAGATACTTCCACACTCCCCTAACTTTGATATAAGTTTCGTCCACGCGCCATAAGTCGTTCGTCGGTTTCAGGTGTCGTCGAATCCGTTTGTCTAGCTCTGGTGCGTACCTCAACACCCAACGGTTGATGGTCGAGTGATCCACTCCCATGCCGCGCTCCTGCATCATCTCCTCCAAATCGCGGTAGCTGAGGGAGTAACGGCAGTACCACCGCACGTTCAGCAGGATGATTTTGGGCAAGAAGTGCCGCCACTTCAACAGAGAAGCAGTAGACATCGGAGGAGGAGGTTTAGTCCTATTTACCTTACCACCCACCAGTTTTTGCGACACAACCAATAATCACGCCGATTTCAGCAGAACCGAAATCGCTTCACTTTGCGACTCAAAGATCCGGGTCAGCGCATCCGGTGCCATTTGATTCAATTCTTGCAGCGCCGTCATAATCACCGAGTCAGAAGCAGACAGCCCCCCTTCGGGAAAGTTCACTAGGTGCAACGCCGAAACACCAACAATTACACCAGCGACCAGTTCCCCCAGGACGGGCGGAAAACCCAATCGCCTAGCAATCTCTGCGCCGAACTTGCTGGCCAGATAAATCACCACCAGCGTCAGCGATACGCCAGACAGAATAATGGGTGAATCCTCAGCAACAACGGTCGCCAGGAATAGTATCGGAGCCATGAGAGCGGCTATCCCCCCACTGAAAGGAGGCAGAATGTTGGACAAAATCATGAGTTTAAAGCGATGAAGGTTAAAGGTTAAAGGGAGTCATAAAACTGCGGAAGGGTATGAAAAAAGCAACCGATCAAGGACGGTCATGCTTTGGATGCGGTTGCCTGGATCGAGACAAGCCTAGTCGTCAATGAGCGACGCGGGCGAATAGGTGTTGAGATTATCTTGAATCACAATCAGCTCCTCCGCTTGGGCATCATCTAAATCGACTAACGTTTTGAATAACGATCAACAAAAAGCCGGGGCATGACCCGGCCATTTAGGTCTGCGTCGTCTCGATTCAACAGCCGTCTGGTCCACAGAAGCTGTGCCCGTACAGTACCTCCGCGTCACAGATATAGATCATGCCCGCAAAATCGAGGAAAAAATTCACTGCGACCTTATCCGCAATATTCTCGGCCATATCCCGATCCGGGGTGAGCACCTCGAATTTTATATTCGCCGTGGTGTCAGAAACGTTGGGTTGTCCTGACGAGCGCACGTTGCGACTGCCTTTACCGCCAGTTTCCACCACCGTATAACCAGTCGCCCCGCATTCATCGATGATATTGGCGATCTTTTTCAGCAGAATCTTTTCCGTGACGATGACAAGCTTTTTGGCTGGCTTTGCCATGTTGATTACCTCCGTACCTATGTATCTTGATCTTGTATATTGATCTACTCGGTCTGCCGGGTCAAGGAAGCACCGACAGACCGCGACCCGTCGGGATTAGCGGCCGCCTATCGCCTGGGCGAGTCCGAGGAAGAGCGGTATACACAAGCCGATCGCAACGGGCGTACCGATGGCTGTGGAGGCCCCGATGTAGGCGGAGGGATTGGCCGACGGGATACCGGCTCGCAACGTGGGCGGACCTGAAATGTCTGAACTGGAGGAGGCGATAACAGCCAGAACCACGACACCGCCCAGGCTGAATCCTGCGACGTAGTGGGCAATCATGCCGAGACCGAAGGCGATAAGCCCATGCACAAACGGTGCTACCACGCTATACACGACGTACCACTGGGCCACCTTACGCAGTTCGCCAAGCCTTGACCAAGCCTCCATACCCATGACCAGCATCAAGATCGAAAGCAAGCCGCGAAAGGCGGGATCGTAGAAGCTTTTATAGACACTTTCCGGCTGGGCTAATATGCCAAGAGCAATGCCGAGCAACATTGCCGATAGGGCAGGTCCCTGGAGGCTTTCCTTCACGATCGGCCATATTTTGACCCGATTATCCGCAGACTGTTGCTTTCTGAGATACTCTTGTCGGCTGCTGGGATAATCACCTGCGGGACTGGAAGACGTGCCTGCGGGACTGGGATAATCGCCTGTGGTACTGAAAGACGTGCCTACAGGTAGAGATGCGCCTGCGGTACTGAAAGCCGCGCCTGCGGTACTGGTATATTCTCCTGCGGGACTGTGATACTCCTGCTTACTGAGAGACTCGCCTGCTGCACTACGCTTCTTCTTTTTGAGATAAATGTTGGCCACCACAATCGCCGTTACGAGCGCTGGGATATCCATGAAGGGATAGAGTGCGCCAGCCCATGCCTCGTATTGGATGTTTTGTCCCTCCAGTACAGTCAGGGCGGCGGCCATAGTAGAGCCACTCACAGCACCAAACAACCCCCCGGTCGCAATCGCATCTACGGTTTTGACCTTCGGCAGCTTGGCCAATGTATAGCGCGCGATGAATACAATGAGAATTCCTACTGCTATAGCAAACGCTACGGGTAACACCATCTCCGTTAGGTTGGAATTGCGGATCGCCTGACCACCGGTCAGACCGATTTTCATGAGCAGCATGAAGACGATGATCTGAGTAATCGCCTCTGGAATTACCAATTCGCTACCAAGGGCGGCAATGACCATACCACCAATCAGAAAGCTGAGTGTTGGGGACTGCAATTGCTGAACGAAGTCCATGAAAAACAAGGACAAAAAATCCACGAATACCTCCTTATGCCTCCTCTGAAGAGGGGTGACTATTGTGATAGGTGA
Organism: Cyanobacteria bacterium FACHB-502; assembly: GCA_014695325.1. Classification (GTDB taxonomy): domain Bacteria; phylum Cyanobacteriota; class Cyanobacteriia; order Elainellales; family Elainellaceae; genus Leptolyngbya_A. Next base: position 22,144 of record JACJNZ010000075.1, read on the forward strand.
GCTTTAAAGGGTAAGGGAGAAGCGTTTCACCCCTACAGCACAGGTGTTCGGCGAGAACATGTCGCCAGGGTGTTTAGAATGGCCACTCTTCCAATGGGACTGGAAGGTGATAGCTGTCCTGCATTACAATCCATAGACTTTTATCTATAATTGCCCGAAGCTCCATGCCTTTAAGTCTATATGTTGTGCTTAAGTCTATCGTTAAATCCGCACAAATTTGCGATCGCTTCACATGAATCTGCTAAGTAATGTCAAATGCAAATCATAAGTTTCCTTTTATTCTCAGAAAATCCGTATATTTTTGGTCAACGTGAATTGCGATCGCAGAGTTTTCTCAATTCGATATGCCCTTTACCAAATGCTCTATGCAACCAGAGAGCGTCTGTCTCTTCTCGCTGACCATATTCCATAGCGCGCGATGAATACAATGAGAATCCCTTTAACGAAGTCCATGAAAAACAAGGACAAAAAATCCACGAATACCTCATGCATCCTCTGACGAGGAGTATTGCAATAAATGAGCTAGATGAACCTTAACGAGTTAAAGGGAGCAGGAGGGAGGCACTTCACCCCTACAGCGCAGGTGTTGCACGAGCACCCATTGACTGGGCTTACGGTTATTGGCTCGGTCGGTTCAGAGATCAACGTTGGGGCACTGCTAACCAGGGCGGCAAAAGAGCCGCCACAAACCGCCCGTAGAGTCCACCGAGGGCCCCCACCCCAGAGGCAACGCCGAAGTCCAGAGCCAGGAGTAGACAACGGCAGTCGTGACATCGCCGAAGATATCGCCTCGGCGGTTATTAAACCGGATGAGATTGGTGATTGTCATAATTGAGATAAACGAACAGTAGATCAAACTAACTAGAAGCAACCCATTTCATAGAAAGGATCACCTATAGATAAAAATCGGCTGGAGAATGGGATTTGGTATCTGCGATCGTGCGCTCAAAGAAGTCTCAACAACGGACTGCCGAGAATGATTGCTGAGCGACTTCAAGCTCTGAAACGCTCCAATCGCCAAGGACTGCGCTCGGGCAATTGTTTTTCGTACCCCAACGCAGTATTGAGAATTGGAGTGAGCTTATGCACCCACTCATGCGCCTGCGGTTGACCAATGCCGAACAAAAAGCCTTGCACTTCCTGCGTCGGGTACAGTCGGAAATACACCAAAATAAACAACAGCTTATCCCAATTGTCCTGCAACTGCGGTTTGCGTCCACGGCCATAACGTCTTGCTCGGGGGGCTTGAATGTGATGCTGCTCCAGGTAGTCCCCCCACGCTCGCTCAAAACTGACAAACAACTGCTCGAACTCGTCTACGCTCAACCCGGTTAGGCTTTGCAAAACACGTGGTTTATTTTGAACTTGAGCATAGTTGAGCATGGTTCCTTACTGCCTCACACTCGTCGGGTCATGCTTCAAAGTCAATCTTATTTCCGATGAAGTCTAATAAATTTTGCTTGAAAGAGGCTTTGTTGCATAAAGGGGTTGCGGAAGGGAGGTGATAGGGTTGAAGTACCACCAACAATCGATCACAGCAATGAGCTACCACATCCGCAACTGGTCTGAGTATAACGCCGCCCTGAGACAACAGGGAAGCCTAACATTCTGGATTGATGAAGCCGTGTTAGAGCAGTGGATTGTTTCTACCTTAAGCGGCAAACCAGGAGCCTCAAAGTACTATAGTGACCTTGCCATTTGTACAATGGCAACCGTCAAAGCTGTGTACAAGTTAGCTGGACGGCAGTGTCAAGGCTTTTTAGTATCCCTCTTCGAGTTGATGGGCATAGAGGTGCCTGTACCTGAGCACAGCACCTTGTCGCGACGGTTGAGCCAACTTTCGGTCAAATTACCCGTCCTTCCCAAGAGTGGTACTCGGCATGTGGTGGTCGATTCAACTGGAGTCAAGGTGTATGGAGAAGGAGAGTGGAAAACCCGTCAGCATGGTGTCAGCAAACGGCGCACCTGGCGCAAATTGCACTTGGGAGTAGACGAAAAAACGGGAGAAATCCTGGCAGCAGTCGTGACCACCAATGACATCAGCGATGCCGAAGTGCTCAGCGATATTCTTGATGGAGTCAGCGGTGAGATTAAGCAAATTTCTGCCGATGGAGCTTATGACCAACGCAAATGCTACGATGCCGTGCGAAAGCGCAAAGCCAAAGTGGCCATCCCGCCTCGTAAAGGAGCCCGAATTTGGCAACACGGCAACACCAAAGCAGAACGCCACAACCGAGATGAGAACCTACGACGCATCCGTAAAGTTGGGCGTAAAGCCTGGAAACGAGAGAGCAATTATCATCGTCGTTCCCTCTCAGAAACAACGATGTTTCGCTTCAAAACTATCTTTACTGACAGGCTCAGTTCACGTAAATTTGACAATCAAGCAGTAGAACTGTTCATCAAGTGTGCGGCACTCAACCGCATGATCCAACTCTGCAAACCAGATAGCTATGCAGTTGAGGCTTAATTAGGGCTGGCTCAAGTCTAGCTCTGTCTCTTTTAGCAATCATGCAACAAAGCCCTTGAAAGACGCTGTTCCCTTGTCCAACTCCTTTCACTTGTCCTTTTCTGATCATATTCATTGCCTCAATCCCTTGCAACGTTCTTTTGGCACTATTGATTGGCTTGAACCCCATCATTAATTTAGTAATTCGTTTGATGTTTCTGTGGTCTTGCTCAACCACGTTATTCAAGTATTTCACTTGCCGCAACTCAATTTCTGCTGCCAGTGCTTCATCATCCGTCAGGATTTCCATTACCACTGGATAAGCTGTGTTATTGTCCACCTTAATGACTCGTGGAGCCTGAGTGTGCTGCGCTTTGAACACTTTACGGAAAAACCGAACGGCTGCTTTGCTATCTCGTGAGCGCACTCAACATGAAATCTAGGGTACTGCCTTGCGAATCGACGGACGCAAACAGTGTAACGCATGAGTTGCAGCAGTCAAGTCTTAATGTTCATTCCCAGGGTTGAATTTGCTCATGGGAGCTATTTCTATAACGGTTTTACTGGCATGATTGTGCTGCTGAGCAATTTTTTGATCCATGCCTATTAGACCATTATTCTTTCGTCTGAGCTTTCTTGCCCTAACGCTAAGTTGCTTGGTTTCACCTGCTGCTGCTCAGTCTGCTGCTCAGGCAGCCATCAATCCTAATTTAAGCTTGCCCTTTATCTTAGTGCAGGTGGCTGTCATCGTGGGGAGTGGAATCGTCCTCCACTATTTTCTGGGACAGTTAAAGCATCGATTGCTGGCGATCGCTCAGCGCCGTAGTTGGATTCAGGCAACTGACTCTGAAGTTCATGCTCCACTGGAGTTGTTTCTCAAACTGCTTCTCAGTGCAGCGCGATTGAGTTTATGGATTGGTGTTGCTCTGTATATTACGAAGTTATTTCCTGCTACGCGACGCTGGAGTAATCAAGCCATTAGTTCGATCCTCTCAAGCTTTACGGCTCCTGTGATGGTTTTAGGCAGACGGGCGTACTCCATCATCGACCTGCTCATCCTGGGCGCCTTACTCTTTGGCGTCATTATTCTGGCAGGCGTGCTTACCAATCTCCTACGTTCTCGTGTATTACAGCGCGCAGGCATTAATCGTGGATTGCAGGAAGTCATTGCGATGCTGACGAAGTATAGCGTGGTGACGATCGCCACAATTATTGTGCTACAGCTCTGGGGACTCGATTTAAGTTCTCTCACTATTCTGGCAAGCGCACTGGGTGTTGGGATTGGATTTGGATTGCAAGATATTGCGAAAAACTTTGGCAGTGGGCTTGTTCTAGTGTTTGAACGACCGATTCAGGTGGGAGACTTTGTTGAAGTTGGAGAATTCAAGGGTACGGTAGAGCGCATTGGTGCCCGTAGTACCGAAATCAGAACACTAGATCATGTGTCAATCATCGTGCCCAATTCACGCTTTCTGGAGAAAGAAGTAATTAACTGGAGCCACCGCAATCCCGTTTCTCGACTTCATATCCCGGTTGGTGTGGCTTACCATGCAGACCCTAAAACTGTTCAAACAGCGTTACTGGAAGCAGCGCAAAACCATCCAGACGTTTTACAAACGCCGCCTCCAAGAGTTTTATTTCAAGGGTTTGGAGACAGTGCTCTCACCTTTGAATTACTGGTTTGGACTGAAACGCCCAATCACCAATTCCTGCTCAAAAGCGATCTGAACTTTCTGATTTTTGAAGCATTTCAACGATGGCAGATCGAAATTCCGTTTCCCCAACGCGACTTGCATCTGCGTTCTGTTCAAGTTGCACCTGCACTGAGAGAAACTTTGAGCCAGCTCTCGTCCCTGTTCCCAAATGGCTTTGAAAATTCGCAATGAGCGAAAGCCTTACGGATTGCTATAGGGATTGACAAGCGAATTGGATCGTTGGTGACGGTGGTGATCAAATTGTTAGTATTGTCTTTGATCCAGCGTCTCTAAGACAGCTTGATATCGTTCTTCTATCATTTGTCGATCCCACTCCTCTGACAATCCCTGCCGGCTGCCTCGTAGAATCATTCCTGCATGATGACGCAAAGCACGCTTTTGTTCTGGCGTTTTCGCATGGGATGCGATAAGAGCGATCGCATCTAACAGGTGCGACATAACTGCTGAATCGGATTGAGCATACTGGCGAATCGGGCTAAAGGCGCAATCAAACAAGTATTCTAGCTTTACGGGTTCAGCAATAACTCGCAGATTGTGGAATTTGTCGTAGCGGTAGGGCGAAGGAAAATCGCGTTGAACCAGTTGACTAAATCCTGCACCCAATCGATCGATGCAGCGAATCGCCGTAAAGGGATCATTCACCGCTGGAGAAATTGCCCGCAGCGCAATCTCAACAAGCTGTTGGATTGGAAAGGCAATATCCTGTTGCTCAGTGCGCTCTTTACCAAAAATAAAGACTCGATTGATTTTCTTAAATAGTGCAGAAGAATAGCGTTCTTTCGGGTAAACCGAGACGAGTGGGCTACCGGAAATCAGGTATTTTCCAGGTTGCGTTTTCAGCCACAGCAGCCCATCTGTTTGACAAGCAATTTTCATCAGTTCCTCATCATCGATAGCTTGTAAATATCCCTTGTCCTGAGAGCGAACCAATGTCGATCGCGCCTCAAAATCGCTGGGAATTTCTCCGACAGGTCTTTGATGCTGTGCGCGGTGTCCAAGCTGTTCTGGAAATAAGCGATCGATGGCCCGATCTAGCTCTCTGCCGACATCAGTAATGACTTGAGAAACCTGAATAATGGTCGAGGCATGGTGAATAAAATAAATCAAAACCAGCACGCTGACGATCGCTAGCACCATTCCAACCGTAATAGAGAGCTGCGGCACAAACTGATTAAAATCCTCTCCGCGAATATTTCGCAGCACCAGCAGGCAGTAGAGAAATGTGCCAAGGAAAGTTCCTAAAACGATCTGATTGCCCATGTCCTGCATAAAGTTTCGCAGCAGGCGGGGGCCAAAGTTGGAAGCAGCAAGTTGTAGGGCAACGATTGTGATCGAAAATGCCGTTCCCGCAACGGTTGCCATCGAGCTTGCAATAGTTGAAAGCATTGCTCTGGCTCCATCTGGGCCTCCGGTATAGAGCCACCCCCAGTTCGGCGCATTTCCCGATCGATCAATCTCGAGCAGCACCAATGCCAGTACAAAAGCAATTCCTGCAATTAGGGTGGGTAAAAACCAGTAGCTCGATCGCAGCGTATCCCAAAACTTGCTGAGCTTTGTATTTTTCATGCGTCATTTGTCGTACGACCGTTGCCATCGCGCTGCGATCGACTTGTCGCTGCGCTCCGCGTCGTAGCGCGGTGCGATCGGATTTGTGCTAATTTTCGCAGTGAACCACCGATGCTACCTGATTTGGGAACTTCCTGCTTACCTGCGGGCCAACCTTCGCGCTGCCGAGAGCGATCGCCATCCGTTTCCTCGGTTTGGTCATGAAACAGAATTTGCTGTGTCGGGAAGGGGAGGTCAATGCCGTTTGCAACTAGTTTATTCTTAATCGCTGTAAGTGCCCGGTCCTGCAAATTCAGCACATCAGCACGGCGAGGCGGTTTAACCCACCAGCGAGCACGAATATTGACTGTGCTTTCTGCTAAATCTACAACGATCGCATCCGGTGCAGGATCGGACAAAATGCCTTCTGTTTCATGAATGGCTTCTAAAATTAGCCGTTTTGCTTCATCAATATCATCGCTGTACCCAATTCCCACATCGTACTCTAACCGACGATGCTCAAAGGCAGTATTGACGGTGACAGAATTAGTAAATAGCTCCGAGTTGGGAATTACAATCCGGCGACCGTCGTAGGTTCTAATCGTCGTGGCGCGAGTCTGGATATTCTCAACCGTGCCCTCAAAATCCTTGAAGATAATCTGGTCGTCTAGCTGAAAGGGTTCGGTGAGTAAAATCAGAATTCCCGCCAGAAAGTTTTGTAGGATGTCCCGGAAGGCAAAACCGATCGCCACCCCACTAATTCCCAATAGCTGAACGAGATCGCCTGCTTTTAGGGTGGGAATGACGATCGACAGCGAAACAAACAAACCCACTAGCAGAATAATCCACTGGGCAAGTCGTCCTAGAATTAGCCCCAAGTTACGAGCATGACGACGCTTCTGGGTTAAACGTCCCACCAGCCGCCGAATCATTCTAGCAACTACAAAGAAGATAGCAAAGACAACGATTGCCAGCACGATATTGGGAATTAGGGCAATGAATCCGTTAATCATGCCCTGCATCTTTTGCCAAGCAGCAGAAATTTCAATGTTCATTTTGAAAGCCTTCCGTTCACCTTCGCCGCTAATGTTATCCAGAAGTCATTGGAGTAACCTCTATCGAAAGTGGCTAGCGGAGAAAGGCACGATCGTAGCTCAAACCGTCATTTTTCCTGCTTCTGATGTAATAGAGCTTGAAGTTCACCTCTCAATGCCGTAATTTCTGCCTGTAGCTCAGCGATTCCCTTTGCTCCTGCCACCTCTGCTTCTGGATTTTCAGCATCTCGACCCACAAAAAAGGTGGCGAGGGTTGCAGTGACATAGCCAAAAACCGCAAAGGCATAAAGCGCCAGCAAAAAGCACAGGATTCGTCCCTCTGGCGTTTGTGGAAAGTAATCTGCTCCCATTGTGGTCATCACCATTGCTGTCCACCAGAGTGTAGCTCCGTAGTCAGTTAGAGTAGACTCAGGAACCTCATGCTCGAAGGCAAACATTCCAGCGGATCCAATCAGAGTAATGACTGCCGTTAATCCCACTACATAACCAAAGCCTCGGCGATTGAAGCTTGCCGCTAATACTCGCATTCCGCCATTCGCACGGGTCATCACTCGCAACAGTTGCAGTCCTCTGGCAGCACGAACTGTTTGGAATGCCCGCACTACTTTTACGACTCGCAACACTCGTAGAGCAGGCAACAGGAGCGAAATGGCAAGCAGCCAATTCCGTTTCAAGTAAGCCAACTTGCGTGGAGCCAGAAAAAGTTCCAGTCCAAAGTTGAGAATAAAGACAATCCAGATCGTAATCCCCAGTGTGTCCAGCAGGGGTGAGAGTCCCCAAATTAACTCAACCACAAACAGGACAAGCCACACAAAGCTGAGCAGCAGCATGGGAATTTCCAGCCAATTCTCAATCTGTTGCAGAATCTCATTCTGCTCCTGCTCCAAGACGCGTTTTGAGGACAAATTTGTATCACGGCTCATCAACTGATCCTCTCGTCATCAATTCTGATTGGGTGGTGCAAGAACGTTCACGCTTACTAAGGGAGTGATATTTTTATACTGCTCTGTCAAACGGGCTTGAATTGCCTTGGTGAGACGATCGCGGATTATCGCATCAGATTCAGTTGCATCCGGCGATCGCTGCACATACAAAACTGTGAGCAATGTATTTTGTCCCGAAATACTTGATCGGGTAAACCGTACGTTGGCTTCTACAAGCTGAGCTGAAGGCTCTTGCCCAATTACCTGGTGTACTTCTGCATTGGCTCGTTGACTAAGGCTCGCTCGCTGTAAATTCGGTGAGTTGGCGAGCTGCCACACTAATAATCCGATTAATGCCAGTGCTGTAATAAGTAGAGCAATAGGAAAGACCAGTTTTTTGCCACGAGTGTACCTTGCACCCCTTGTAGAGAGTCCAAACCTGCGAAACAAGAGAGCAGCGGATAGATTAATGCCACAAAGCTGTAGCAGCAATAAGAATAAACTGCCTGTCGCCAAATCCCATCGACCAATCGCCACTGCCATTCCCACAACCCCGGCAGGTGGAGCAAGCGAGGCAGCCACCAGCATTCCAGTTGCGGCTCCAGACACCAGGCTGCTGCGCTCCGACTGCACCAAATTTAATGCGCCTGCGGCTCCGGCAGCCAGAGGTAGTAATATAGCCGTTACTGATACCTGGCTGCGTTCAATCATCTGAGAAGTGGCGATCGACCGTCCGAATAGAAGGCTGAGGAGCGCAGCGATTGCTATCGTCAGGCTCAAGGCAGAAAAGTATCTCGCAAGACTGCGCCCTAAAAGTTTTCGATCGCCCCTTGCTGTTGCAATCGCAGCAGTCATCGCTGGACCTGCAAAGGGTGCGATTAGCATTGCAGCAGTTAAAAGATAAATCGTATTAGTAAAAAGCCCTATCCAGGCTACCACGCCTCCCAGGGCAGCATACCCTAAAAAGCCCTTCCAGGAGCCAACGCTTTGTAATCCCGACAAAAAAACTTCCACCGGACTACGAGGCTCAACATTCGTAACCTGTTCTGCAGCTTGATTGCTAGGTGGATGGAGTGCCATGACCCCAGAAGGCAGCAGGGTAATATGGACATCCGGCAAACTTTCCAATTGTCTGAGAAAATCTTCAACTCTGCGGTTAGAAATATACACAATCACTAAATCCAGGGCGTGATCGAGGCTATTCGCTTCAATCTGAACCAGATTCACGCCCTGATGATCTTTGGCAATATTCAGGACATCCTTGCCGTGTCCCTGTGGAACCTGAACGATAAGTTGCCGCATAATACCCTCCTGCTACTAACCATCCCGTACTGCTAAGAAATTCGATCTCTAGCTAAGGGAAGATTGTAGAGGCATGTTTTTTGATAATGGAGAGGATGACAGTTCATTTCGTTTAAATTCAATCCCCTGCTACTGATAGATGAGTTTTAGGACTAACAGATTTCACTAAATTTCTGCACAATTTCTCCACCTTCTAAGGGTACGCTCTTATTCTAAGGAAAATATTTAATTTCCTTATTCGTTACAGACTCTATGCCTTAACGGGTGCAGATTTGTCAATTTGCACAACACTACTTTATTCAACTCGAAGAATCGCTCTACTGCTCAATGAAACACAGCTATGTTCCAGCCGCGTTCACCAAGGTTTATGCTCGGCAGCGAGGTACACCAATTACACCCTCTGAATTTGCTGTATCTACTTCTGATCCTGATCAAGGTTATATTCAGTAACCCTTTAAACTTCCTCTGATGAATCCTCCTGAAGAAAAGAAGACAGTTCCCGGTTGAGTCTGCCTGTGCGAACCAACTCAGCATAAGTATCTGCTTCAATCGCCAGCAGTTCCTGCTTAAATTGTTCTGCTGCAAAGATGCGGAGGTCTGGATTTTCGTCCTGTAAGGTATCGATTTCTGCGGTCAATCGTTCGATTTCGCCATTAATCAGAGCCTCCTGATAACGGTAAAACTCCGGCTCAATGGCAGGGCGATTTTCTGGCTGACCTAGCTGCTGCAAAACCCGTTTCATAGCGGCTAAACGAGCGACTGTTTCCTGGAACTGCTGACGTAAGGGCTGATCACCCAATAAATTTAGCTTCTGCAGCAGTGGCTGAACCGTGAGTCCCTGCACTAACAGCGTGAATAGCACGACCCCAAACACTGTGGCAATGATTTCTTCTCGAGCAGGCAGAATCACAGGAACACTTAATGCCAGGGCGATCGATACAGACCCCCGCAGTCCACCCCAGAGCAAAACTGTTTGTTCAGGTAGCATAATTTTGGATTGGGTGAAGCGATTGCTGATTGCGCTTAAACCATAGATGGAGATTGCTCGTGTCACAATCATCGCAACGAGGGTAATGACGATCGTGCCCAGATTTTGTCCCAGGATATCGAAGCGAATCTGATCACCAATCAGTAGAAAAACAATCGAGTTTACGAAAAAGGCGAGAAACTCCCAAAACTCGCTAACAATAATTCGAGTGCGGGGATTCATGCCAATGCGAGAACCAAAGTTGCCTAAAATTAATCCGGTCGTCACGACTCCAATTACCCCAGAACCACCCAGATCATCAACAATCAAATAAGTGCCATAGGCAGAAACCAGTGTTAGCGACTGTTCCACTAGCGGCAGATCAAACCGCTGTGTCAAATAGGAGATGCCAAATCCAATCAGGCTGCCGCCTGCAATACCAATACCCATAACACGCATAAACTGAAGCACCGCCGATTGAACGCTCAAATCCGCTGTTCCAAGCGGCAGGGCAACCAGAAAACTAAATGCGACAACCGCGATGCCATCATTGAAGAGGCTTTCGCCTTCCATGACGATGCTAAGACGGCTTCCCACCCCCAACTCTCGAAATAGCGCAATTACTGAAACAGGGTCGGTCGCAGACAAACTGGCTCCCAGCAGTAGAGCAGTTGTGAGCGAAACCCCTGCAAACCAATTCAGCCCCAGCGCGATGCCAACGATTGCAATTACAACTCCTAGCACCGCAAACAGGCAAATGGGCAAGGCTTGCTCCTTCAATTTCGGCCATCTAATATTCCAGGCAGCTTCAAACAGCAGCGGTGGCAAAAAGATAGACAGGATCAAGGCAGGCGACAGATCGACTAACCGTACGTCGACAAACGCTAGCCCTAAACCGACAATCACCAGCAGCAAAGTGTAAGGAATGCGCCGAAACCAGCTAAACACACGGGGTAGCGTTGCCACACTTAGGGAGACGGACAGCACCAGCAAAAACTGCTTCAGATTGGTCTCGATCGTCATTTCAGCCGTCGCTGGATCAATTGCCATACTTCACCTTAATTTTTTTTAACCAACCTAATCTCTTCAAACTATTATCAAATAACTGCCACAGTCTTAAGGTAGGATGCTGGCAGAAATCCGCATCTCGTTACTTCTAGAATTTTGTGGCTTGAGGAGGAGCAGATGTCGAAAGGAATTAAACATCGGTTCAGGAATTTTAGAAGTCGAGGCGAAGCTCTAGTTCCGCTCCAGCAGCTTCAAACCGAGATACTAAAGGAATCTACGCCTGACCTATCCTATCTGATTTTAATCGTGAGTTCATGCCTGATTGCCACTTTTGGCTTGTTAGCAAACAGCACTGCCGTCATTATTGGCGCAATGATTATTGCTCCGCTCATGCTGCCTATTCGTGGCTTAGCTTTTGGTGCGCTTCGGGGAGACGTCATCTTGCTTCGGCAAGGCGCAATCGCAATTATTGCCGGAACTTTACTGGCAGTCGCTCTCGCCTACAGTGTAGGATGGCTGGTCGGCATCGAAAATTTTGGCAGCGAAGTTTGGGCACGATCGGAGCCGACGCTGCTCGATCTGGGGGTAGCAATTGTCGCGGGAGGCATTAGCGGTTATGCAAAGGTGCAACCCAAGATTTCAGGAAGTCTGGCAGGAACAGCGATCGCGGTTGCCCTAATGCCGCCAATTTGTGTGATGGGTTTGGGGTTATCTCAGGCAAACTGGTCACTCAGCCAGGGAGCAACCCTGCTCTATGCAACAAATCTACTGGGGATCATGCTCTCCTGTATGTTGACTTTTTTGCTCACAGGCTATGCTTCATTTCGCAATGCCCATAAACCGTTAACTTGTGCGCTGGCATTTACCGCCATTTTGCTGCTGCCGCTGGGTATTAGCTCTAGTAGATTAGTAAGACAGGCACATCTCGAAGCCACCATCCGGCAGACATTGCTCAATCGCACCATTACCTTTCAACGAGTCGAACTCCTGACCAGCAGAACCAACTGGCACACTACCCCGCCCGAAGTTAGGCTCAATGTCCGTGCTAAAGAACCCATTACTCCCAAACAGGTTGCCTTGCTGGAGGAGTTTTTGCAGCGTGAAATGGGACAGCCATTTACGCTCATTTTTGTGGTGGGACAGGTCGAGGAAGTTCAGCGAGAAACCTTTGATTCGCTTAATCAACGGGAGTATTAGTATTCATACTGGGCTGTAAAACTAAATTGCTCAAGAAACCCCTGACTTTTGCTAAGCCAGGAGTGTGCGGTGAGTTATGAGAAATAGCGGTACTTATTGGCATCCTATAACAGAAGCCCTGAAGTTTAAACACAACGACGGCTCAGTGATTCCCAGATAAAGATTGCAATCATTGCTCCGATAATCGCCACGATAATTCCAGGAATGCTCAAACTGGCGGCAGCAAGCTGTAGTGTTCCTGTCTTGATGATACTCATAATACTACCCTCAATCAATAAAACCCAAAATAATCCAAGCAAGGATATTCATAATTATGTTTCTAACACGCTATTACGTTTAAATTTTAATCGCTTACTTAATTATGCATCTTCGTCCGGAAGTTCTATCACTAGCCTCAAAATTTCATCCACTTGACTTGCTTATTGTCATAACCGTTTCGTTTTTAAAGTAAGAATATATTTTTTAAAAATTTGCAATCCTTTAATTCTGCTCTATCGGCTCTATTCTAATCACGTTGCTATATAGGTTCTCGACGAAATTCATGAACTAGCTCTGAACGCACTACTTTCAAAAATATTTCTAAGAATTTTTCATGGCTCTATTCCATCCAGCATGAATTTAATCTTTTCAAAAAGATACTCTGGGTCATTGGCTAACCTGGGAAAATATAATAATGTCAGGGGAACATCATGCTTTGCAATTGTATAGACAATCTTGTAGAGTTGATTGGCTAATACGGTTTCCTGTTGCTATGGGTCAAATGTGTGCTAAAGACCTCCATAAATTCCTTCTGGATAAAGGGAAGCGTCACTTCTTCGTGCTACGTCTCGCTGCCTTTCCGCTGCCGAAAGAGGTCTTGAACAGGGACAATCGCGTAATTAATGACAGTATCAGTGCTTTCTAGAACCTTATCAAGGTAATCACACAACCACGGATTCTTTATGATGTAGGGTACATTTTCCTGATGAATATCCCACTCCATCCCAGCATTGCAGTTTGGGTGAACGGCTGATGTAAAGTCATCAAATCCAGTATCAAGACCTAAAGCTGTAAATAGCCGAACTAGAAATGTTGTTCCAGCACGACCAGTCCCAGTAATGACAATATGATGTTTTGGCATAGCATCTGCTTTACGATTTACGACGCTTTTTGCGATATCTGGATTGGGAGTTACCCTGGAACCCAAGCGACTTTACTTGAGATTCTTGCTTTTTATCACTGTTGGTCTGCTGCTCTGAGTTAAGGACAACATACTTTTGATTGCGATCGCGAATTTTAGCATCCTCATCGTTATAGAAAAAGGATAATAAGGCAAACCGTTTTCCGCTTAACACAGGCGTCACTTCATGCAGCAGCGAACAGGAAAAGATGACGGCTTCGCCCACTCGAGGACGGTAGAGGCGATTACCGTATTCTGGAAAACGAAGACAGCCACCCGTATAATTTCCCGTATTCAGGTTGATTGTCATAGCAAAGCGACGATGGGCAGTGCCTTTGGTCGTATTGTCCCGATGGCGGTTAAAGAAACCTTGTGTTTCAGCATCGTAGCAAGCGACAAGGTAACGTTCAAATCGAGTAATACTAAATTGAAAGGCTTTCTCAATTTCTGGTTTTACCCGCCGCAAGATTAAATCATTAATGGCTTGTAGATGGGCTGTATCAGTAATATGAAAGTCCTTACGCTGCTTAAAATCGGCGTCCAAAACTTCTACTGTTTTGCCATCAATCTGCCGCATAAAGCCTGAATTTCTTCCTCCGTTGGCTTGATAAAGATGAATCAGAAATTCACAGAATTCTGGATCGATTACATCGGGGATGAAAAGGACGGGAGCCTGCCTGACCGCCATCATTGCTGGCTCTGGTACTGGAAGACTTTCGATAAAGCGAAATACATCAGCAACATGGCTTTCAGGATTCTCTAGGGGAAACACCTTGAGAACATGAAGATTCTCATTGAGGACCAGAGTTGCTGGGCGATAGAAATCTGGATTGGACTCATCTGGCAGTACGCCATATCGTAAGCTGACGAAGCGATCGAAATCCCAGATTAGTTTGAAATAGGACGGAATCTTGATTAACTCTTTCAGAACGATATCTTCTGGATTAATTGTGACTCCAAAGAATGGAACTTCGTATTGTTCAAGCTGTGGCTGTAGTGCCGCAAAATCCTGTAGAACCTTAGCGCAGGATTGGTTACTAAAGCGACCAAGGAAAGAAAGGATAATCCGATAACCACCTACTGCACTAAAGTGATAGGCAGGGTTGGAACTGGAGGAAGCTATGAACCAGGGAACTGGATCACCTGCGGCGAGAAATGTCATAAAGGCAACAGAGGAATTGACTCGATCCAATTTTGAAAGGAATTCAAATACTCCCTACAAGCAAGGATTCTCAGAATCTAGAACAGGTGGGGTAGATTCTAACTTTGATTCGTTCTTCAATACGTTTGCTGGTTCGAGAATTTGTTCTAAAGCATCTTCATTGAGCTCATAAGGTTCACAAAGCTCAGGCAGTCGATTAACTTCCAATCCAATGTATAAAGGGTAGTTTTCAAAATTTGAATCAGCGTGAATTTGAGGCATTGTTCGATCCTTCAATTCCTTATTCTGTTGGGTCAAGACGATCGACAAATACGGTCAAGAAGAGCATCGGGATTATTGGAATAAGACAAATTAACCATTGCGTGAGGCTGAGGGGAGCTGTTGCAAAGAGGACATTCATTACACTCCACTGGCTGAATAGAACTTGTAGAACGATCGCACCTAAAATGCCAAGACCGATCGCCCAGGCATCACGTATTGAAGTATTCCGGCCCTGAAATTTATCCATGATTGCCCGACCTAAATGGCTGACACTCAGCAAATACACAATTCGTCCGGCAACTAATGCCTGAATTGCCATTGTCCGGGCAACTGCAATATCTCCCGTCGTGCGTCGTGCCCACTCAAACATTCCGAAGATTAAAATCCAGTTGAAGACCGAAACCGTAGCAATGCGCTGAAACAGTCTGCCCGATAGCAAAGGCTCTCTTGGATCGCGGGGTGACTTTGCCATTGTGCGATCGGTTTTGGGTTCAAAAGCAAGGGGAACCGTCATAGCAACAGAGTTGACCATGTTCAGCCAAAGCACCTGGATCGAGAGAATGGGTAGATCTCTAGCAAGCAGGGCACTGATGAGGATCGTCATCGACTCGCCACCATTGACGGGCAGAATAAAGGCGATCGCCTTTCGCAGGTTCTGATAAACAGTACGTCCTTCTTCAACGGCTGCTTCGATTGAGGCAAAGTTATCGTCAGTGAGCAGCATATCCGCTGCTTCTCTGGCAACATCGGTTCCCCCTTTGCCCATTGCAATTCCAATATCGGCTTGCTTCAGGGCAGGGGCATCGTTCACTCCATCTCCCGTCATTGCCACAATTTCACCTTTCGATTGCAATGCTTCAACCAGGCGCAGCTTTTGCGCCGGAGCAACTCTGGCAAACACGGAGCCAGATTCAACCGCCTGCGATAGTTCAGAATCGTTCATTTCTGCGAGCTGCTGTCCGGTAAACCCAAACAGGTTACCTTTGCTCTGAAGCCCGATGCGATCGGCAATTGCAGTTGCAGTGGTTAAATGGTCTCCGGTGATCATCTTCACCTGAATTCCCGCTGCCTGACAGGCCTTCACTGCGGCGATCGCTTCCGCGCGAGGAGGATCAATCATACCCTGCAAACCGAGAAACGTGAGTCCACTGTTCAGGTCTGCGTGATCCAGCGTCGTCTGCTGCTTGGGCACTGTTTTTTCGGCAAAAGCCAGCACTCGTAATCCCTGTTCTGCCAAACGCTCTGTTTCAACGCCCAGAAGCCCCTGATACAGCGGCATATCATGCCCTGATGCATCGCGCATCTTCTGGCATCGACGCAGTATGGCTTCCAGCGAACCTTTGACGTAAATAATATTGCCAATAATATTGCCACCCGTCGTTTTCCTATCCGCCCCATGATGCAGCGTTGCCATATATTGATACTGCGATTCAAACGGGATGACATCCAGGCGAGGTAGCAACTCATTGAGCTTGGATTGGTTTATGCCCGCTTTTTGGGCAGCCACAATCAACGCTCCTTCCGTTGGATCGCCTATGACTGACCAGTGATCCTCTTTCCATTCCAGATGGCTATCGTTACACAAAATACCCGCAATCAGGCAGTCTTCTAAGGCAGTATGGTTTGGAGAACCTACAACAGACGGAAGACGCTCATTCGCGATCGCCTCTTCTGGGACAGGTTGAATTTCTCCTTCCGAGTTATATCCCACGCCGCTTACTAAATAACGCTGTCCGGCTGCATAGATTGCCTGCACCGTCATCTGATTTTCAGTCAGCGTTCCGGTTTTATCCGAGCAAATGACCGTTGCACCGCCCAGCGTTTCAACTGCAGGCAGTTTGCGAATAATGGCGTGTCGACGTGCCATGCGATTTACTCCGATCGCCAGTGTCACCGTCACCACTGCCGGAAGTCCTTCAGGAATGGCACTGACTGCCAGAGCTACCGCCGCTTCAAACATTTCTGCCCAGGAGCGTCCTTGCCCTAACCCCACAAAAAACGTGAGGGATGCCACAGACAGAATGATATACAGCAGGGTTTGGCTAAACTTGGCGAACTTGCGTGTGAGCGGCGTACTCAGGCTGTGGCTATTGTTCAGCGATTGTGAAATCTGCCCCACTTCTGTTTTATTTCCAGTCGCCACCACGACACCACTACCCTGCCCAAAGGTAACGAAGCTACCTGCATACGCCATGTTCGTGCGTTCTGCCAAAGGTGTATTGCTGCCCAGCGGCTGAATGTCTTTTTCAACAGGAACCGATTCCCCGGTCAGCGCCGATTCATCAATTTGTAAGCCGCGCACACGCAACAATCGCAAATCTGCCGGAACCTTGTCTCCTGAAGTCAGCAGAACTAAATCGCCCGGAACCAATTCCTGTGAAGGAATTATCTGCCTTTTTCCCTCTCGGACCACGGCTGCTTCTGTGGTCACCACTTTTGCCAGAGCAGCGATCGCCCCTTCTGCTTTTGACTCCTGCAAATAGCCAATAATGGCGTTAATCAACGTCACGCCCCAGATGACGATCGCATTTGTCCATGATCCCAGGAAAGCTTTAATCGCTCCGGCAATCAGCAGAATGTAGAGCAACGCCTGATTAAACTGCAGCAGAAACCGCAACCAGGCAGGTTTTCCGGGCTTTGCTGCCAGCTCATTTAGACCGTAATGTCTGCGCCGTTGAGTGACTTCCCGTTCAGCCAGCCCACGCTCAGCATGACTTTCGAGCAATCGGGCAACATCTTTACCCGATCGATCGTGGTAGGTTGCAGTCGTTGAAGCGTGATTCACAATGATTTGCATAGCCTTTGGAGAGGAAGTTTCACTTGTGAATGAGGAAAATTCCAGAACTTCAGGGAGGAGTAGTCCCAAAGTTCTGGATGGGGTGATGCTTCTTGTTACGTAAGAAGCTGTAAGGAGTGCAACGGACTAGCGAGGGAGGAACTTACGTCCGCCCCTGTAGCACTGTGCTACCCAAAGACTACCAACTCAAAGTCAGGATGCCAGAAGGAAATCGGAGGGATTTCGGGGGGATTGCTCTTTTCAGGAGAACTGTTTGAGCCGGTAGCCCATGCCATGCACCGTTTCGATCAGATCATCGGGTGCATCTGCCGCTCTCAATTTCTGACGGAGGGTTCTAACATGGGTTTTGACCGCTTCTTCGGTGGGTAATTCTTCCCGCGTCCAGAGTTTTTCGATAATAATTGGGCGACTCATGACACGCCGACCGTTGGAAATCAGCAGTTCCAGCAGCGCGAATTCTTTCGGCGTTAAATTCAGAGGCGTGTCACGGTAAGTGACTTCACAGGTTGCTGGATTTAACTGAAGTTCGCCCCAAGTCAGCGTAGGATTGACATTAGGACTTCCCCGCCGCAGCAGGGCACGAGTTCGCGCCATCAGTTCATCTAGGTCAAACGGCTTGACCATGTAGTCATCGGCTCCGGCATCCAGCCCAATGATTTTGTCTGCGATCATATCTCGCGCCGTGAGCATCATGACTGGAATTGCGGCATTTCGCGCTGCGGCTCCTCTGGCTCGAAGCTGTTGACAGAAGCGGAGACCGTCCACCTTGGGCAGCGTTAGATCCAATACAATCAGGTCGTAATCCTGGGTATTTACCCAATCCCACGCAGCTTCACCATCCTCTGCCACATCGACTTTATACTGACGGTTTGTAAAGGCTTCCGCCAGCATGTTAGCAATTCGCAAATCGTCTTCCACAACCAAAATACGCATTGAGGTCTTAGACTTGGGATCTGAGATAAGGCATATTCAGGAGAACAGCGATCGGGCACCGATGCCCGTAGCCCTGCGGGATCGCCTTTCTCCTACTCTATTGTAAATTTCTCAGTAAATCTTTCAGGCTGCTATGGTGACATTCAGTGTGCTGAAATGGTCAATGGAACGTAAATGGATCACAGCATCCTTTTGTTTGGCACTGCTGCTCTTGGGGCTGATTAATTTAATCTCCTATCAAAACGCAACTCAACTCATTCACAGTGCCGCGCAGGTCAAACAAACAAGCGACCTCCTCACTGCTTTAACTAGCGTTTCAGAAACGCTAACTGATAGCGAAGCTCGACGTTGGCGGTATTTTTTGTTAGGCGATCGAACAGAGCTGAATGCCTACCATCAAGCCATGCAGAATCTCACATTCCAATTAGAGGAACTGCGACAGCCCTTATCCGATACGCCTGCTCAACAACAAAGGCTCAACCTGCTAGAAACACTTATTCAGCAGCGACAAACCCTGCTTGAGCAATCAGCAGCACTCTACGAACAGCCCACTCTGCTTTCCGCTGAAAATCCTTGGGTAGCGCAGACCAACCA
The DNA here is from genome assembly GCA_014695325.1 of Cyanobacteria bacterium FACHB-502. Taxonomy (GTDB): domain Bacteria; phylum Cyanobacteriota; class Cyanobacteriia; order Elainellales; family Elainellaceae; genus Leptolyngbya_A. The sequence continues at coordinate 41,211 of JACJNZ010000075.1, forward strand.
GAACCAGGCACAAATCCGTCGAATCATTACTGAGCTACAGAACGAGGAGGAGCAGCTTTTGCAGAGTCAGGTCGAACAATCTCGGGCAAACTCACAGGTGAGAATGGCGATCGAAAATCTGGGAACTATTCTGGCATTTGTAGGGCTTCTGGGTGTTTATATTCTGCTCTATCGCCAGATGTTTAAGCGTCAACAATCAGAGCAAATTCAGCAGAAGCTGGCGCAGGAGAAAGAATTGGGTGAACTGAAGCTGCAATTTTTCTCGATGGTTTCGCATGAGTTTCGAACTCCTCTCAGTGTCATCGTGGGATCAGCGCAATTACTTCAGGAAAATTTGAAAAGATTGGTTGAGCCTAGTAAATTAAAGAACCTGCTTCAGATACAGGCGTCTGCTAAATTAATGACCCAGCTCCTAAACGATATCCTGACTTTAGCAAGGGCAGATGCTGGAAAATTGCAGTGCAAACCAGAACTTCTGGAAGTACAGTTTCTTTGTTTAAATCTGGTTGAAGATATTCAACTTTTTAGCGAACAGCCAAGAACAATTAAGTTTCACAAGTACGGTACTCGTACCTATGCTTATTTAGATGAGAAACTCATTTACTCAATTCTCAGCAATTTATTATCTAATGCAATTAAATATTCTCCTCCAGAGTCTTCGATCAATTTCACGGTCATTTGTGAACCTAATGCTGTAATTTTTGAAATCAGAGATCAAGGGATTGGCATTCCTGAAGAAGAACAAGCAACTATCTTTGAACCCTTTTGCCGAGGCAGAAATGTTGGCAGCGCACCTGGAAGTGGTTTGGGTATGGCAGTGGTTAAAAGATGTTTAGACTTGCATCAAGGTAAGCTGTTGCTAGAGAGCCAAGTTGGTATAGGTACAACATTTACGATTAGAATATCCCAGCCTGATAAAGTTGGTTTTCTGCCATGACGATCGAAAATCTTGAGGCAGAAAATTGAGCAGCAAGGTAGCTCAGGAGGCATTTAGGGAAATAAAGAAGAAGGAGCAAAGCCTGTACATCAATCGTTACGAGTTTGGTCCCTTTGGCTAACCAGCAACCATCAATATAGGTAAAACACTACTTACTGATCGTTTATGCGCTCAAAATTGCATCAGGCTAAAAGACAAGGTTCCAGTCATCTTCAATCAGATCACTGGAACCTTAACGCACTCAAAATTGAGCAGACTTCTTCAGACGCAATCGCAATTAAGCAAGCACAAAGTTGTTGCTGCTGAGGGTGCTGGCTTGAATACCCGCCAGAACTGCCAGCACTTCACTACTGCCTGCCGCCTGCACAAAGGCATTTGCGCTCTGATCGCCGCTTCCCTGAACCAGAGTTAGCTGTTCAAAGGTAAGTCCGCTCAGGCTCAACAAATCATCTTCGCTGCTGAAGTCGGTAATGGTATCTGTGCCTTCTCCGATCGCCAACCTAAAGATGTCCTTGCCATCGCCGCCCGTTAATAAATCATCTCCTGTACCGCCATCCAAAGTGTCATTCCCTGTAGCACCTCGCAATAAATCATCACCACCCAATCCCTCAATGTAATCATTACCACCAAGCGCATTGATTACATCATTAGAACCATTCAATCCAGCAGTGCGGTTACTGCGATCGTTAAGGAAAGTGACCGTATTCGAGTTCAATACCGTATCGACATCGGCATCAGCATTGATCACATCAAAGCTATCACTGACAGCATCTTCCCCGTTGAAGATAAGATTGCCAATTTTTCCGCCTCCACTTCCCTCCAGGGATAAGTTATCTAGATTCTCCAGATCAAAGTCAGGCAGGACAGCTCGAACATTGTTAACCCCCTCAAAAGTGATGACTAGGTCTTCACCGCTCTGCGTGAGCAGCAGGTTACGAGCCGTTAAACCTTCCCCGGTAAACTGAAGCGTATCGACTTCAGCGATCGTTTCCTCAGAGGGACTCGTTCCCCGACCCACACCGCCAAAGTTACTGATCTGTGCGCCTTCTCCCAATCCGATTTGCGTTACGCCCTGCTGATCTTGAACATTCAAGGGATTTTGCAGCCGAATCCCAAACAGGGATTGATACATCATCCGGTAAATTTCAGTGTTATCAAGCGTGCTGGGCAGAATGTCAGCATTTAAGCCATAGGTTTTTGACACAATGCTACCTGGAAAGTCGGGAGTGCCAACCCAACCGACCGCAAAGTTGCCTAGCGGACCATCTAAGCTTGGTTGAGAGGGGAACGATCGCCAGGGATTTTCAGGGCTGGCAGTGCTGCCATTAATGCCATCCAGGTAGTTTGGATTATTCCCATTGCTGTTGACGAAAGGAACTTCCGGCTGCGATGCTGCAAGCTCAGGGTTGCTGGCATCAAAGTTCCCGGTTGGACGAGTGTAGGGCGCAAACTGAACAAGCTCCAGCCCCCCTGCATCACTGTCTGCCGCCGTCACGATCATAGTATTGGGGTCTTGAGTATTCACATAGTCCATCGCCACGCCGATCGCCGCATCTGCCCGTCGAGCCGCTTCGACTGTTCCAACAGCATTATTGTTGTTGGCAAAGTTGTCGGTTCCCTCTTCTTCCAGCACCACAAAGAAGCCATCCGGGTCGCGGTTGACAATCTTCAAGCTGGCATCCAGCATTTCAGCTACAGTCGGAGCCGTTTCCACATAGAGCGGTTGCGGATCGGCGGTATTGAGTCCCAATCTTTCTTCAGGAACGTCAAAGAAAGTATCCTCTGCCGCAAACACACCTAACAGTTTTTCAGGCGGATTTGCACCATTGACAGTTGCATTCATCTGCTCCTCGGTGTAAACCACGGTGTAGCCGAGGGATTCTGCCAGTTCAATCAGGTTAATCGTTGGACGACGTTCTGGGCGGATTTCTGAAGCATCGATTTCAGCCGTGACGTGAAATCCAGTTGTGCCGATCGGCAGCATATAGAGTTCCCCGCCGCCCATGATCACGTCCGTTCCAGAGCGAATCACCTGCTCAATGATTTCAGCGTACTTATCTCGTGCCCGAATGTTATTGCCCTGACGATTTGTTGTTTCAGCCGCAAAAGCAGCCGTTCCCGGCTCTGCTAATTGACCCGACTGGATCAATGCCGTCGCTTTACCCGCTTCGATCGCCTCCTCTGAAATCGTTTTGCCCCGGTTGCCCGACAGCGGAATCACCTCAGTATTGTCCTCTTCTAGCCCAAAGGACTCTGAGAACACCTTCACCCCATTGGCGTGGGTCACGGCTCCGGCATTTGACGTTCCGGTAAGCTGGTCTTCCATGTGTCCCAGGTAGACTCCAGCATTGCTCATCATGTCCCAATTGAGCCTGCCATCAGGACCCAGATCAGTGTTACGCAAAGCCATGTAGTGAGAAGGACTCGTGCCATCGGGGTGAATGAAAATTACATTTCCCGTCGTGCGAGTTGCTTCAGGAGCAGGAATCGGAGGCTCAACTCGTGAGGGCAATTCTGCATCAAACAGGGTTTCGTACATCAATTCGTACATCCCTGTGTTGTCTACCGTAGATGGCAGTTTTTCGGCATTCAAACCATGTGCCTTGCTAACGATCGAACCCGGCACATCCGGCGTACCGACCCAACCCACCGCAAACGGAAAAACATCCCCATTGGCATCAGGAGCGGCAATAAAAGGGGTTGTGTTTGTTCCCTTCGTACCGTCTAAAAGATTTTGGCGCGGTTCAGGATTAGGATTCACACCGATCGTACCTACCGGAGCAGTCGGATCATCTCGATCGACCACTTCTAACCCGCCTGCATCACTATCTGCTGCCGTTAAAATCAGCGTGTTGGGATTTCGTTCAACAAAATCAAGGGCAACCCCGATCGCCTGATCGGCTCGAATTGCTGCTTCTACGACACCCGAAGCATTGTTGTTGTTGCCGAAGTTATCAGTACCCTCTTCTTCCAGAATCGTGATCGAACCATTATTAAAGTTAGGATGACGCTCGACTAGTTGTTGCGTTACTTCCAACATCTCACCGATCGTGGGTGCAGTTGGAACAAAGAGCGGGCGAGGGTTGTCAGTATTTAACCCCAACACTTCTTCTGTGACATCGTTAAACGTATCCTCTGCCGCAAACACCCCCAATACCTTCGTTGGTGTCGTAGCGTACTTGTTTGCATCTAATAACTCAAACAGTTGATCACGGGTATAAACAACCGTGTATCCTTGACTCTTTGCCAGTTCAATCAGGTTTTCAGTAGGGCGATTGAGCGGATTAGTGCTAATGGCATCCAATGTAGCAGCACTACCATGAAAACCATCCGTTCCTACAGGCAGCAAGTTAATTTCGCCGCCCGCCAGAATGAAATCAACTCCAGATAAAATCACTTCTCTGGCAATGTCTGCCTGCCGTTGACGAGGAGGAACCCGTCGATCATCGATCGTCGTTTCGCCGACCTGAGCCACAAAGGCAGCCGTTCCCGGTTCAATAATTGCACCGGATTGCACGAGAGCCGTGACTTTATTGGCTGCGATCGCTTCTTCAACAATCGTTTGACCCACCCTACCCGATCGGGCAACTACCGGAGAGCCGTCTTGATTGAGACCAAAAGATTCTGCGTAAACCTTCGTTCCCGTCGCGTGGGTAACTGCTCCTGCATTAGAGGTTCCAGTAAGCTGGTCCTCCATGTGTCCTAAATAAACACCTGCATTTTCTAATCGATCCCAGTTAAGCCTGCCGTCCGGTCCTTGAGAGACAAATCGTGCCGCTGCATAGTGAGAGGGGCTCGTACCGTCAGGGTGAAGGAAAATAACGTGATTACCGTTCGTCATAAAACCTCAGAGCGTTAGCAAGTTGAAAAGCACAAGGGATCGTTGTGTTACCCGAAGGAACACGTCGGCAAGAATGGAAATGGTTTAACAAAACCCTAGATTAGGGGATGAAAACTGATGCTTGGAAAGAATTTTCAACCAAATTAATTCAGAGATCAGTTTACGACGTTTCAAAATCAAGACTAGGTAGATGCTTTTACAGCAAACTGATTAAGCTCGCCAGATAATAGAATTCAACAAAAAGATTAATACAGGTTTAAGGTGTTACTTTACAATTAATTAAGAAACGACTAAACAAAATAATCTATTTCCAAAGACAGATAGGGGAACAAATATTTTAGAGGGACAAGTATAGAAGGACAAATATTGTGGAAGAAATCATTGTCACGCCTGGAATTTGCAACTGGGCAGCTCGTATGTTCGAACTCGTATGTTCGAAACTGCCAGATCCAGTGGTTGATAGACTAAGCCCAATATTGCTTCAGTCACTGCGAGCTGAGAAGATCGCCTGTTAGCAGAGGAAGACAAAGGAAACTCGTCACGTCTTTAGAGGTGACTATAGAGCAATACCGCAGGCTGTAGTAGTTTCAAGCAGATGCTCAAGGGATGTAGAGGCAAGTGCATTGCTACAAGAGGACGTTGCCAGGGTTGCTGGAGGGAAGATGTAATGGTAACTGATGCATTTCACTGCCGTCAACGCCTCAACTCTCTACTGAGCAAAACTTTGTGAATTGACCGCTTAAGATGAAAACCGATGAAGAGTTGAGGTTGAATCAGGTACGTTTAGGTTTCGTAGCACTAAGTTACTGATAGCTGGATCAGATCTTCGATTCAGCCCTGATGGCAAGCAGTAACCCTTTAGCTTATAGAGGAATCAAGATTCCCTTCATCATCTTAATGGCAGTGGGCTTGACAATCACCTTTCTGCGCTACAAGCAGCCCGCTCATTGTGACACCCTCTGTACTGGCACTCAGCCCTGCCAAGCGGGACAGTGCAAGTTTGGAGAGCAAAGAGCAGGCTTTCCCATAACCTTTGCGAAATGCGGAAGGCGGTTCACTCCAAGTGGTTGGGGCAAGGCTGGGCTAGAAGATTATGCCTACGCGAGCCTTGGGGCATTCACTCTTAATGTTGCCTGCTCCAGTCTTACCTTGTAGCTGTTCTTAAGGTTGATTCGATGGCTTTTCTCTTTGTTCCGAGCATCATTCAGAATCAAAGGGTGAACCTTACCGTCTCCATTGGGAGTGAAGTGAGCCGCAACATTGTTTCACGATCGGGGTGCATTGCCGAATGATAGCCAGTTACTCAAATTCCCTATCCCCGTCGAGCCACTATGAAATCTAACGTGCTTTGTGTCAAGCTTCTCCTCCTGGTAGCCCTGCCCGTTCTTGGGATTCTCACCCCGGAGAAAGCGGTTGCCCTGCCTGCTCCAGATCTGAAAGCCAGATTGCTATCAGACATTGCCTTTCAATATGCAAAACTTGGTGATTCGCAAGAGGCCGTTGCTGTTTCCGAGCAAGCACTGGAGGCAGCGGCGGCAATGCAACCCTGCTTTAAGGCAAATTCTCTGGCAAAAGTAGCAGGCAGCTATTTGCTGGTTGGACAGGAGGCAGAAGGCAAGCGATGGGTTGCAGAGGCGATCGAGACTGCCCGCACTCAAGCGGCAACCGCATGTAGCGGCAGCGCCACGTCTCCAACCGAATCGTTAATGAATCGGGCTGGGGAATTTGCCGAAGCAGGACAATTTGAGTTAGCGATCGCGCTCGGCAGTGGGATGGGCGATCCACTTACCCTGTCAGAAATTGCAGCTGATTTGCTGGAAGCAGGACAATCTCAGCGAGCGGATAAGTTACTGAAGGAAGCGATCGCCCAAGCGCAAAAAATTGACGATGCCTACTACCAAACGCAAACGTTAAACAACATGGGCATGAAGCTGGCTCTGGCAGGACACCCTGAACCTGCAAAGGCGGTACTGGAACAGGCAATCACCAGTTCGGCAGCGCTGGATACCGAGAACCCTGAAACGGCTTCATTGCAGAGACACGCTCTCCTTTGGACGGCACGACAGTTTACTGAGCTAGGCGCAAATGATCAGGCGATCGCCGTCCTGGATCAAACCCTCCCAAAAATTCGCAGCCGCCCCGCTGACTCGTTCCCCCTTGACAAAGCGATTCAGCTTGTTGATGCGGCGCTTCTCTACCAGCAGTTGGGTTTGAACGACAAAGCAGTGGCGACACTGGCAGAGGCTTACCAGTTTGCTAGAGCCATTGCCCCTAATAATGCCCGACGAGGTCGAGCTGATGCAGATGCGCTGGGTCAAGCCGCAGTGGGCTATGCCAAGATCGGCGACTTCGAGCGAGCCATGCAGATTGTTCAGGAGATTCAGCCCGCCAGCGCACGACAGGGGACATTGGGAAATATTGCGATCGCCCATGCAGAGGCAGGCAATCTGGAAGCGGCGATCAAGCTGGCGCAGTCCAACCCCAATCGCAACGGCGCGATGATTGGCATCGTCAGACACTATTTGCAGCAAAAGCAGCCAGACCAGGCATGGCAGATTGTCCAGGCACAGCAGGTCAAAGGCATTTTGTCGGAAGTGGCAGTCGGGTATCTTGATGCAGGACAGCCCGAACAGGCACTGCAACTTGTTCAGGCTGGCAAGCTGGAGGGATTCACGCCAGACCTTGTGCAGGGTTATGCTCAGTCGGGGCAACCAGAGCGGGCAATGCAGCTTGCTCAAAGTGAAGGAATCGCATGGCTACTGCCCTCAGTGGTACAGGGGTTTGCCCAGCAGAAGCAGTTCGATGCCGCTTTGCAAACGGCTCAATCCATCGTTGATCCGGTCGATCGAGCACAGGCACTCATTGCGATCGCTCGTGCTTATGCTGAACCGCAAGCTGAGGCACAAGGAACAATTCAACGGTTCATGATGCAGCTGCAGGATAAGGTTGCAGGACTGTTTGGCACCTCCGATCGGGAAAGAGCAGCTGAGGTGTTAGGGCAAGCCTTGCAAGCGACGCAGTCTATCTCCTCAGCGAATTGAAGATTCTCACCCCCAGTACGTCAGCAGCCTTCTCCTACTCCGGTTCGAGTTCGAGACGAATCGCAGACTTTGCGGTGAGAGTTCCTTTCCGATCGCTGCGGTCTGAGCTTGACGCTGCTGCACATAAGCATCTACATCCCGGCCGTGTCAAGGGAACCTCACCCACTGTCATGCTTTGCCTCCCGAATGATGAGCTGCATTCTTGAGACTATGGCGTTCTTGAGACTGTGGTTGGGGTACCTTCTCCTGCTTTACCTCGGTTGTCAGATCGCTAAAGACATAATCGCTAAAGACATAGTGGGACTGAAGCATCCATTTATCAGAAGACAATCTGGGGTTAGAGTACAATCAAGACAATACAAGCGGTTGGGGTCATGCATGCGATCGAGCCAGTTGTACCTTTACAGGAAACCTTTAGCCAGTTCTTTAAGCGTGCTCGCTATGCAACTCGGAGCGATTATCGCCAACCGATTCCCCCGCCTGCCCTCTCTCAAGCAGATCAGCAATGGGGCATTGCCTTGCTAGCACCCCTGCAAGGTGGCTAATGGTGAAGACGTTGCCTGAGAAGTGCTGCAAGTGTGCCATGCTGTCGGCAGAGCAGGCGCAGAAGCTGCATGGTGAGGCAGGGGATGGCTGCTGGAATCCGTCAGTTTGCTATAGTCGCAGATCGTATGCTCGCAATCGCGGTCGTATCAATCAAACGCGCAGCCGCAAACGCAAGGAAGCCGGATTTAAAGAAATCCAGGTCGAATTTGAGCCGCTCAATCAATTGGTATTCGGCGTGTTGGTAGTATATCGCAGCGCAGGAGCAGACACTCCAGTTCACGCAATTGCGGCTGAGATTTGGCAAGGGCAAGAGAAAGTGGCGATCGTTCCTCCGGTTCACTGTGCAGGCATGGTTCCCAGCCAAGTGCATACTTATGTGGGCAAAATGCTGAATGTGCTGGAGGAGCGATACGGCATCAAGAAGTTTGCTAGCCTCACTCGGCTTGATCCAAATTTGTGTTCGATTCGTCCTTGTCCATTACAGGCGTGAGGGCTGAGATGCAACCAATCGAGCAACTGGAATTGCCGTTTTGGGAGATGTTGAAGGAGGCGACGATCGCGCCGGACGAGGCGAATTTGCAGCAATTACTTGATGTCCTGGAAAGCGCTCTGGCTAACCTGGATACCGTTGGGCAGTTGCAGATGGCAGCAGAAGCGATCGCCCAGATTGTGCAGGTGTTTCAGAAACGATCCGTACTCGCGTTTGAAGAGTTGGAGGCGACTGCCAGTGAGGAAGGTCCCGTCATGCCCTTAGATGCCTTCGATCGCTATGTGCGGCAAACGATGGAGGTTGATTTTGAGCTGTTCATCGAACCGATCGAGCGTTTGCCTAGAAAGATGCGAGAACAGCAGGAGCGATTACCCCTTTGGGGAATTGCGGAACAACCGGACGAAATGGGGTCAGTGATAGGGGAGTTAGACCAAGCTGCATTGTTGCAGGCATTAGATGAGCAGATGAGCCAGGCTCCCGGCTTAACCGAGGTAGAAGCTTTTAATAAGGCAATGGGCATTGCGCATGATGAAGATGTTTCGACCTGGACTGAAGCGATCGCCCAGTGCTTGCGGAAGCACCAGATTGCAACCATCCCGCTGGTGCAGCTTCAGCAAATGGTGCGGATGCCATTGGTGCAATTGTGGCTTGCATTGCTGCTAGGCGGGTTTACAATCGAGCAGCGGGGCAAATTCTACGAAACCGAGCAGATTTGGGTTCTAGTCGGCTGTTAAATGCGTCTGTTACTCCCCTTTCGCGGTATGCCCTCAGGCCCCTGGTTAGAAGTCGGCTTAGACAGCCTATTTTGCAATTCCTCGTCGCGTCAATCTTGAGGTTCCTAGATTAACCGCTGCGAGCGATCTGAGTGATCTGTAGGTTTGAAAGGGGTTGATCAAACGGCACGATCGCTCCTGCACTGCTAACCTTTAGGATAGATCAGGTATTTGCATCTAGTAGTCTGCCAAGGGAACTTTGCCTGGTGGGGTTATTTCTGGTAAGGTGACTCAAATCCAGGAAGATCATTATGGGTCAGAAGCGTTACATCGTCGATTTAACGGATGCCGAAGTTCAACAGCTAGAAACCCTGTTGAGGACTGGAAAGCACTCGGCTCGCAAACTGACCCGTGCCCGTATCTTGTTG
>JACJNZ010000076.1 GCA_014695325.1 Cyanobacteria bacterium FACHB-502
GTGGTTCGTGCTCAAGAATTGGATGCGTCAACGCTGGGATGAATTTGATAGCTTTCGCGATTGTGTCGATGCTGCCTTCAACCATTGTTCGAACGTGTATCCGTAAAGCTATATTATTGGACCGGCTCTTGGAACACTGCCGCGTTTTGGGCTTGGTGAAAGCTCGAGGGAAACAGCGTACTGATTCAACTCGCGTTTTAGCTTCGATTCGGGAGTTGAATCACTTAGAGCTCGTTGCAGAAACGTTTCGAGCCGTTCTGAATGAACTCGCAACACTTGTTCCTGAATGGTTACAAGAAATTGCTTTAGAGCCTTGGTACAAGCGCTATGGTAGTCGAATTGAACAAACTCGATTACCTCGAAGCAACACGGAGAGGGAGAGTTATGCACAAACGATAGGAGACGATATTTACCATCTTTTAGAACATCTAGAAACATCCAATTTGCCGATTGAATGGCAACAACTCTCAAGCATTATTGCACTGCAACTCGTTTGGCAACGACATTATGAAGTGCTCATCGATGATAAGACGGGATTTAAGCAGGTGCGCTTTAAGCCAAAGCGAGAATTAGCGAAGGCAACTGAGGGCATTGAATCTCCCTATGACACCGAGGCTCGCTATCGCAGTCGCTATGGAGTGAGCTGGATTGGGTACATGGTGCATTGGAGCGAGACCTGTGAGGATGACGATTGCCATTTGATCACCCATGTGATGACTACTCCTGCCACTGTGCATGAAGCTAACTGTACTCAAGAGATTCACCAAGCATTGATTGATAAAGAATTGCCGCCCAGCGAGCACTATGTCGATTCAGCTTATGTTGATGCTCATCTGCTTGTAGAGGCTCAAGCACAAGGCATTACGATTGTGGGACCGACTCGTCCTAACGTCACTTGGCAAACCAAAACCGTAGATGCCTTTGACTTTACGCAGTTTACGGTGGACTGGGAACAGCAGCATGTCACTTGTCCGCAAGGGAAGCAGTCCATTTCCTGGTCCCCTTTGATAGGGCAGGATGGGCATCCTGTTTTCAAAGCCAGGTTTTCTACGTTGGACTGTGGTCCTTGTGCTGCTCGCTCTCAATGTACTCGAGCAAAACTGCCTGCTGCACGCAGTGTACTGCTGATGCCACAAGCACAGTATGAAGCGCTTAAGAACGCCCGAGCGACTCAGGTCAGTGCTGAGGGAAAGCAACGCTATCAGCGTCGGGCTGGGATTGAAGGAACGCTCTCTCAAGGAGTTCGAGCGTTTGGATTAAGGCAAACTCGATATCGAGGACTAACCAAGACCCATTTGCAAAATACTGCGATCGCTGCTGCAATGAACTTTGAGCGCTTGATCAACTGGTTGACTGGAGTACCAAGAGCAAAAACTCGAGTTTCTCGTTTGGCGGCTCTAGTGCCGGATTAAGGGAGGTGTGATCCTCATCGAGGTTCGCCAACAGTATCGGAGGATTTGTTTTACACTCCAGAGTTTGTAGGAGACAGTTTAATTTTCACTTACCGATCGTAGGAAACGTTCAACTGTCCCATTTTCAGTAACTCGATGATCAAACACCAGAAACGTCGACAGAGTTGGGCTTGCCTACCTTACCATTAACCAATTTTTGCGACATAACCGAATAAAGTACCCGTGTGTGTACTGGAATTATTGATTCAAGATTGTGACGATTCAATTATTCACAGATATTTCTATTGTCTCGCGGGGAAATTACTATGCTGCCGCTGACTGACTCTGGCTCCCGTTGCTATCAGGTTGTGGCGATCGAGATAACAATATATTTCAACAAGTATGGCGATCATAATCACAATGGTTTGATGTTTACGCTGAAGCAGAATTTACCCATCCTGAAATATATTAAGCAATTAATGCAAGGTCCGGTTGCAGAGGCTCAACTCATCGCAGAAGCTCGCGCCCGTGCTCAGCAGCTTGGCATCGAACTGCCCCAAACACCCGAAGAAGCAAAACAGCCTCATCCGCTGGTGCGTCCACTGGTGCTGAGAGCCTGTAAAGGTGACGTTGTCGAGGTGCAGCTAGAGAACGAAATTCGCGATCGCTCGATCGGATTGCATCTGGTCGGAGACGGCTACGACATTCAAACCAGCGATGGCGCACAGGTGGGGCGAAATGCTTCCAGTCTGGTTGCCACAGGCGAAACCCGCAAATACATCTGGCACTGCAAACACGAAGGTGTATTTCCCTTTCACGACGCCGGGAATTTCTCTGGTAATCAAGACGGCACGAATGCCCATGGTTTGTTTGGGGCGCTGATTGTCGAACCTGAGAACGCTTGGTGGAGCGATCCAGAAGTGGGCATGGACGGTCTTTTAGAAGACGGGCTGTATGCAGATGTGCATTTGCGATCGCGAGCAGAGCTGTCGCAATCCCCAAAGAAATCCTTTCCCAAGACAGGCGATCGCTTTTCTCAGCCCTCGAAATATGCCGATGACAACGCTTCTTTCCGCGAGTATGTCATCTTCTTTCACGACGAGCCAGAGTTTGTGCCGCCGCATGGCAAGCTGGAAAAGAATCCCTGCCAATCTGATGATCATGGCGAGAATGGACAGGTTGGACATGGCGGGCACGGTGTCGATGCTCATTCTGGATCGCTGATGCCAATTAGCTACCGCGCAGAGCCGATGATCAGCCGGGAGCGCATTATCTGGCAGAAACGCCGTGAGGGAACGCTGAATGCCCCCGTTCTGAACGAAGAGCAGCACCACAGCTCATGGATGTTTGGCGATCCTGCAACTCCCATTCTGCGGGCATATCTCGGTGATCCGGTGCGAATTCGGCTGGTTCATGCGGGCGTGAAAGAAACCCATGTGTTTCACCTGCACTTGTATGCGTGGCACGTGGTTCCCCACAATCCGCAAACGCCCCTAATCGATGCAATCAGCATCAGCCCGCAAACTGGACACACGATCGTTCCGCTATGGGGCGCAGGCAATCGTCAGGGCGTTCCCGGCGATGTGATCTGGCATTGCCATCTGTATCCGCACTTCCACATGGGAATGTGGGGCATCTTTCGTACCTTTGATACCCGTCAGGACGGCATGGACGGAGACTGTTTAACCGACGAGGATGGTCGCTATCAGGGTCGCCGCATTGGACGCTATCCCGACGGCATACCGATCGCGAAATTAGCCGTTTTACCCGATCGCGAACCGCCGCCCACGCCGACCCCCGATCGCCCTGGTTTCCCTTTGTTTATCCCAGGAACTGTCGGTCAGAAGTCACCCAGACCGCCTTATCCGGGAGACTTTGCAACGATGCCAGCCGAGCTTGACTATGAGGAAGCCACTGTTCTGGAGCGCAATGCGTTTAATGCCGATCCGCGTCCCGGTGAACTGTTTGGTCGCTTTCCCTATCCGCGTGAACTGCCGCAGCCGAATCATGAAATTGGCGTCGTCAAGCGACGGATTGACTACAACGACGACGGTTGGTATGACCCGGATGGGCATTTGTATTACCTGAAAGCCGAGGGCGATCCGGATGAGCGCGATCGAGCGAAAGAACCGCTGTTTTTCCGCTGTCGCCAGCAGGATGTGCTGGAACTAACGCTGCACAATCAACTGCCCGATTGCATCGAGGAAACTCCATTCGATCCGGCATTTCCCCCTTGTGACAAACTGCCGTGGGAAGGAGAATGCGGGCTGCACGTGCATATGGTGAAGTTTGACCCAATTTGTGGTGATGGCGCCAGCACGGGCTGGAACTATCTGAGCGCACCTCGCCTGGGTAAAAAAATGGTGTATCGCTGGTGGGCAGACGAGGAGTTTGGCACAATCTTCTTTCACGATCATCTGTTTGCTAACTATCGCCAAAAACACGGTTTATTCGGGGCATTAATCGTCGAACCCGAAGGCGCAACCTTCCACAACCCATTTGATTCCAGCCAGCCAATCCTGAGTGGACAACAGGCGGTGATTAAACTGCCACAACCGATCGACGGCGTGCAGGAATTCCGTGAATTTTGCATCAGCGTCGCTGATTGGATTCCCATGTTCGATCGCAAGGGACAACCGATCGAGCCACCCGACCAACCGGGCAGCCACGATGACAATGGCGTGATGGCAGTTAACTATCGGTCGACTCCGCTGCGAGAGCGTCAGGATGAGCCTGCCTACTGGTTCCATTCCCTGAAGGTAAAAGAACCCGATACGTCCATTTTCCATACTCTGCCCAACGAGCCAATCTGGATTCGATTAGTGCAGGGGTCACACGAAGAACAGCACAGCTTCCAGGTTCACGGAATGCGCTGGCGACGTTTCCGTAACGATTCGCGATCGCTGCTGGTCAATCAGCAAACGCTGGGCATCTCAGAAGCCTTTACCTTCAAGGTGCAGGAGTCCTATGGCGCAGGCGACTATCTGTGGAAATTTGCCGGGGCCGATGATCTCTGGGTTGGCTGCTGGGGATTGATTCGCAGTTATGATCCAGCGCAACTCGATGAAGTGGGACAAAAACTCACTCCTATCGCTCCGATCACGGATCCCCCGCTGCCCACACCGCCAGAACCTCGGCTGCGACGCCGCTTCAAGGTCGTTGCCGAAGCCCGATCGCTAACCTATCGTGATTCCAATCTGGTTGATCCGTTCGGTCTGATCTATCGTCTCGATGCGATTGCCACCCCCGGAGCAACCGAATGGCAACCGGTCTCTGCCTCTGCTCAACCCGAACCACTCGTCCTACGCTGTCGTGCCGGGGAATGGGTCGAAATCGAGCTGCATAATCGCTTGCCAGCCAGTTTAAGGCCTGAGCCTTTTTCGCCCGGTGTGCTCGCAGATGTGGACGATCGCCGTGTTTCCAATCAGGTTTCCCTGCATGCGGATCTACTTCGCTACGATGTGCAGCAGCACGATGGCGCAAATGTGGGCAAGAATCCGATTCAAAGCATATCACCGGGTCAACGCTACACGTATCTCTGGTATGCGGATCAGGTCGGCGCCGTCTTGCTGCAAGATATGGCAGATGTGCGAAATCACCGCCGTCATGGATTGATTGGCGCTCTGATTGTTGAGCCGCCCAGCGCAACTCCGCGCTTTGTGCCTCCGGGCAAACCAACTGCACCGCTGTTTAGTCCTACCGCCTGGCATGGAGCGCGAGCAACGATTCGGGGACAGTATGGCGATCGCTACGAAGAGGTTGTGCTGTTGCTCCAGGATGGATTGCGGTTATTTGTGGATGGCGATCGCGATGCTCCCTTTCCCGATAAGCCAGAGGATTTCTCCCGTGCAGGCGATCCCGATGTACTGGTGGACAACGCAGAAGACACAGAAGACCAGGGCAACAAAGGGTTTAATTATCGGGTTGAACCCCTGCTGGATGCCACGCGAGTCAATCTAGCAAATCCCGCTACGCCCGTTTGGATTGTGCCACGTCGCAGAGCCGTTCACTTCCATTTGATTTGTGCTGCCGATCGCCCCCGCAACCATAGCTTCACAATTCATGGGCATACCTGGCGCGAATGGCGTTACATGGGTGAAGGAAGCCCTCGCGTTGCATCAGAAGCAGCCCTTTCCTGTGGCACAGTTCGCACCTATGAGCTAGAAACCGCCAACCGAGCCGGAGACTATATGTATCGAAGCGGTGTGCTGAAGTGGGCAGTTGCTCAAGGGCTATGGGGCATTTTGCGAATTGCACGCACCCCTTACCTGCTATCGCTTTTCAATATCACGTTTCCGGATCACCAATGAACATTTTGTTCCTTCTTGAATTAAATCGGTAATCGGACTCTTACGCAGATTTAGCGATTCGGTTCTGGCAGTTAGCTCGGACTTGTCGCACCACGCGGTAAACCGTACCAGTTGTCCTTGATAGACACGCTGGGTATTCTCCGCCTTCCCCATCTGCCGCAGGAACTCCTCGATCTGCTAATGGCGTAAGTCGGGTGGTTCCAATCGCCGGAGTTCTTCCTTCTTGCCACCTTCAAGGGGGACGATCACGATTGGGAGAACAGGGTCAGTGGGGGAGTCATCCATAGTCGATCGTCCAGTTAGGTTGGTTTTAGATAGAGATAACATCACTTATCTCTACCTGATAATTCTAAGACAACTTTTCCTCCCCGTCTGCTCAAAGTTCCTCTAATCAAGCCTTTAAAAGGGTTCCGATAGGATACATGTAAAAACCTGCAAAATTGCCTTCAAATGTTCATTCCTCCGTAAGATTTTAGTGCTGGAATCACGAAAATCGAGAAAAGGTGAAATCAAGTTAAGGCAAAGCTTTCAGACGTATATTACAGAATTTTGCACGTATCCTCTTCCAATCCCTTTATCGCGCGACCGCAGCATGTTCGATAATCTCGGCAACGGCATCTGGATGAGAAACCATCACTACATGCGATGCACCACTCACAACAACCGTTTCCTTCGAGTTGGCGCGCTTCGCCATGAACGAAAGGGCTGCTGCCGGAATATTTAAGTCGCGATCGCCATAAATGAACCAGGACGGGATGGACTGCCAGGCAGGTGTACCCGAGGCTTCGTTAAGAGCAGCTTCTGTAATGGGTCGCTGGGTGCTAGCCATCAGCTGCGCGGCTGCGGCCGGCACATCTGCTGCAAACTGGGCGTGGAACTTGTCTTGCTGGATATAAAGATCTTTACCACCATCCGGTGTGGCAACCGGTGGTGCCAGTGTTGGCCCGAGCGTGCCGCCGGAGTAACGCCCTGAGAGTTCGACGGCAGTCTCACCGGCATCCGGGGCGAAAGCCGCAACATAGACGAGCGCCTTCACATTCTCGTTGCCGACCACGTTAGTGATGACAGCACCTCCATAGGAGTGGCCGACTAGCACTGTGGGACCCTCAATGCTCTTGAGAACGCTAGCAACATAGTCCGCATCGCTTTTCACACCGCGTAGGGGATTGGCTATGGCAACCGTCGGGTAACCTTGCTCATGAAGTTGGGTTAAGACGCCATTCCAGCTAGACGACTCGGCGAATGCACCGTGAACGAGAATGATGGTGGGTTTGATGTGTTGTGCGCTTGTGGTGTTCATGACAGTTCCTAAAGAAGTGATTAGAGTGGTTCCTAAAAAGAGTCCGGCGATTAAAAGTAAGCGGATGCCGCTTCTAAGGGGGGGCACGTTCATGTTCGTTTTCTCACTATCGAAAGACGGCTTAGTGCCTGTCTGTTGGTCCCATTGTTCAACGAGAACCCAATTCAGAACACTCAAGTTCTCTGCGTTAAGCACTGAGATAAGCTGAGATGAACTAGGTTCTCTTCAGTCAAAGTGTGATTGATGGAAACAGCAGCGAGCGTCCCACTCGCGACGGCTACGGCGATCTGTGAATAAGGACTAGACACATCGCCCACCGCATAGAGTCCAGGAATTGAGGTTTGCTTACTCTCATCCACTTGTACAATGCCGTCGCTGCCAAGGTTACAGCCTAACTTTGTGGCTAGATGGCTGTGCTGATAGGACGGAGGGCGCAGCAATATACCGCGACGGGGCAGCACCTCATTGTTTGTAAAGACGATCCCTGTCAGTTTGTCGTCTTGATATTCGAGCCGAGCAATTTTTTCTTCGCGTAGCTGAACCTCCCAATTTGCTAACTGCTGTCGTTGCTCATGGGTTAATTCGGCAGGACCATTTGAACAGAGCACTAAATCGCGGCTCCAGCCGGTTAGCATAAATGTCATTTCAAGTGCTACCTCTCCCTTGCCATAGATTGCTAAAGGTTGATCTCGCACTTCCCAACCATGGCAGTAAGGACAGTGGAAAATGCTGCTACCCCAAAGTTCTGCGAATCCATCAATTGCCGGAAGTGAATCTTTCATACCCGTGGCCAACAGCAGTTTGCGACCGACAAACTGATTGCCATCGCTCAGAGTCACTTGAAAGCGATCGCCCATTTTCTGAGCATCGACCACTTCACCCATCTGAATTTCAACCCCATCATAAGGACGTAATTGCTCTCGTCCAATTTGCAGCAGTTCCGCAGGTGAAATTCCATCTCTAGAAAAGAAACCATGGGCAGCATGAGCAACTTGATTGCGTGGCTTGCCAGCATCGCAAACCAAGACCCGTTTGCAGGCTCGTCCGAGCATCAGGGCAGCAGTCAAACCGGCTGGACCGCCACCGACGATGATGACATCAAAAACATTAGTCTGTAAGTTAACATTCATAGCTTGTTCTCCTGTTGTTGGCAGTGAGTTGGCAGTCAGAGAAAGTTGAGACCTGCCATTAAGTGGCGCAGATAAAGAAGGCGACTGGTCAAAAACTATTCGCCTTCTTCAAGCAGATTTGCCAGAAGAGGCACTCAGGCACTAACCCCGCTTCCAAAATCAGAACTGCTAGGTGTCAAACCCACAATGTCTGCATAGGCGGCAGCGATCGCACAAGCACTGATCGGAATCGTCACTAGTAGACCCCCACCCAGCAGTAAAACACCTGCTAAGTTTAGTAGTACCAACGCAAAAGCAAAACCAAGGAAAGAGAACCAATTCTTGGAAATCAGCTTGCGGCTAAACTCCATTCCAACCCAAAAGTTCATCTTCTTTTCGAGGACTAAGGGGAGTGCAAAGATGTAAGCAGCTGCGAGGTAAATACCAGGAACGAGAAGCAGTAATAACCCAATACCAATCACTACGCTAGAAACGAGACTGACCAGGAGAAGCGGCAGGTAGTTATTGAAACCCCTGAAAAAATCACCAAACGTTGTAGCGCGATTTTTCAAAAGTTTAAATGCCACGATTAAAAATCCTGCATTTAAAGGAGCAGAAATGAAGAGGTTGATGAACCCCTCCAGAGTAACGAACTGGCTAACTTTGGCGCTCGCAACATTAATCAAGAAAAACACAAGTGTAAAGCCAGCAAACTCAACAGGATTTTTCTTGAATGTATTCCAGCCGCTGCTACTAGAGTTGTCGGGAAATAAGAACAGAGCTAGCCAATGCGACCTTTCAAGTTCTTCCTATGCCGCAGTCAGGTAGAAGTTCCATAATCCTGCTGCGGTTAGCATAAGGTGATCATCAAACTCCGCTTTTCGATTGCGATAGATAGCGCTCACCGCATTGTAACGCTTGACTCCAGCAAACGCATTTTCACAGACCACTCGCGATTGACTTAAGGCTCGATTCTCCTCCTTTTGCTGCGGACTCAACTCTCCTCGTTTCGGTTTGCGATG
>JACJNZ010000077.1 GCA_014695325.1 Cyanobacteria bacterium FACHB-502
ACCTGGACGATCACCTACATCAGGTTGTCCGTTCCCATCACTGTTGCCAGGGTTGTCAGGTCTTCCGTTGCCATTGCCATTGCCGGGGCGATCGTCTACATTCGGTCTTCCATTGCCATTGCCCGGACGGTCGCCTACATCGGGTTGTCCGTTCCCATCACTGTTGCCAGGGTTGTCGGGTCTTCCGTTGCCGTTGCCGTTGCCGTTGCCATTACCCGGACGATCGTCTACATTCGGTCTTCCATTGCCATTACCCGGACGGTCGCCTACATCGGGTTGTCCGTTCCCATCACTGTTGCCAGGGTTGTCGGGTCTTCCGTTGCCATTGCCATTGCCGGGACGATCGTCTACATTCGGTCTCCCGTTGCCATTTCCGGGACGATCATCAGTTGGATTCCGCCGATCGTCAACTCGTGGATCGGTAATGACCTGATCCGATCGGTTCTGGAAAGATGGAATTGCGGGTTGTGAATTTGGATCTAGGGGCGTATTGCGAGGCTGGTTTTCATTCGTCAGGGTTTCAAGCGGACTGGTGACTTGATTGGAGTCAGGGAAATTATCAAAGACGGGTGGCGCGATCGAAGGCTCTGTGGCGCTGGACTCTGGAGTTCTGACAAAGCTTGGAGTTTCAATGACTTCGTTGGGAGGGAGCGATTGCTGCTGTTCGATCGCAGTCTGCATTTCCTCTTGAACCTGGGAGATTGTGGCATCGCGAGTCTCTGATTGCGATCGTTCCTCGGTTGGAGCTAGCCCTCGCACCAGCGTACTCGTTTCATAGAAAGTATTTAGATCGAAATCGTAAATTTGTTCAATGCGATCCCCGATCGCAACTGCCATCTGCCCACCTCGTAGGGATTGCTGCTGAGAGGCATCTCGATTAAATACTTGAATGCCACTATCCGTTAAGGCTCCAATAATTGTCGTATCGGTTTCGGGAATATAGCGGACAAAGAGCGCAGAACCCTGAATCCCGGCGGTTGCATTCGGAGTTTGGATGCGTGTCCTGCCCTGTCCGGGCGTAATCAGAAACAAAGCAGTTCCATTCGAGATGCGGAAATTGCGTGTTCCGGGCGTGAACCAGAAGACAACCTGTTCTCCGAGCCGTCCTAACGAACCGTCATTAAATCGGAGTTCTGCTAATGAAGCGCGAGCTGTAGAAACTCCCTGTCCAGGCGTGACAACATCGGAAATACGAGCTGCACGAGCAGACTGGTTTTGCTGCAGCACCTGGACCTGATTTCGGATTGCTGAGAGCACAGCACGATTGAGCGAGGTTTGGGCACGCGCTTCTGTTGTCAGTAAAACCGTACTTGACAAAATAGCAATGATAACGGGAATTGTACGGCGAACCATGCAGAATTTCGATAGGGTCTGAAGGTTGAAGACTGCGACGTGGTAGATATGTTCCGCACTTGCCCTGATTGTCTGATATTGCGTGAAAGGATGTTGGTATTTGTAATCTTACTAAACCCATCTCGCATTCTACACAAGCTTCTGAAAGTTTCGCTAGCGATGATCGGGTGAATGATCCAACCAATCCTCAGGCAGCGGTAGGGTCATGTTATTGACCGATTCTGCCTCGTTCTGATCTAGCCAATCCTCAGGCAGCCGCAGGGTCATGTCGTTGAAACGGTCTTCTTCAGAAGCGATCGGATCAGAGGATTCACTAGGAGCTATGCTTTGCGCCGATTGTGTCCCTGCCATTTCAGCACTGCTCGTTTGCGGGTCAGGATTTGCTAAATCAGGATAAAGGGACATCAGAGCAGTTTGGGCTTCCTGAACCGATCGATAGCGGCGGGTAAAGTCGTGGCATACCATCTTGTTCAAAATGGCTACCAGAGCAGGATTCAGCCCACGCGCCTGCTGGCTCCATCGCAATGCTCCGGTCTTGGAGTCATGGGTGAGTCGATGGGGAGACTGTCCAGTTAACGCCTCGATCGCAATAATGCCGAGCGCATAGATATCGCTATTGAACTGGGGTCGTCCGGCAGACTGTTCGCTAGGCATATAGCCCGGTGTGCCAACTGCGATCGTAAATTTTGTGTTGCTGCTTTCGGCAAGCTGGGTTGTAATCTTCTTGGCAATGCCAAAATCGATCAGAATGAGTTTCCAATCAGATCGTCGTCGAAGAATATTAGAGGGTTTCAAATCCCGGTGAATCACCCCCTGGCTATGCACAAACGCCAGCACATTCAGCAGTTCATAAATCATCTGCACAACTTTCTGTTCCGGCAACGATCGCTCAGGCAAAATCTCTGTTGTTAAGGGATGCCCCCGAATATATTCCTGCACCAGATAAAACTCTTGCTCCTCCTCAAAGGATGCCAGCAGGCGCGGAATTTGTTCATGTTGCCCTAACCGTTCTAGCGTTTCTGCTTCGATCGCAAAAAGTCGCTGTGCCTGCTTGAGGGTGTTTGGGTTGTCGCTCAAGACGCGCAGTTTCTTCACCACGCAAGACGGATTGCCCGGTCGCTGGAGGTCTTCAGCAATGTAGGTTTCGCTAAATCCACCAGATCCCAAAACTCTCGTGATGCGGTAGCGACTGGCTAACACTTTGCCGGATAAAGCCAGTTCTCGTTCTCGCAGCAAATCATGAAGGTCATCGTGCTGGCTGACAATTTCCTGCACGATCGGCGAAGTGACATACTGCCTCAGTGTGTCTCGGAGCTGCCGCTTTTTGACCTGTTCTTTCACCGACCCCGCAATGAGCTGCGACAAACCGCTCAATGCAATTGCTCCAACTGGAACTGCTGTTGGAATCAGCAATCTCGCCTGGATAAATAAGCCATAGCTGAGACCGAGCCAAACTGCTGCGAAGCCAATCGCCCAAATTAAGCGACGTAGGGGCTGCTGCGGACGGGTCAACCACCAGCCTGCGCCTGCAACCCCGATCAGCACCCATAATCCTCTGAGGGGAGCTTGCGGCACGGCTTCCGCGATCGATCGTCCTTCCAGCAGCGTGGCGATGGCGTTGGCGTGAATTTCCACCCCTGACATCGGCTGCGGATAGAGCCAGCTTTTAGAAAAGGGAGCCGCATGCAAGTCTTGATGAACCATGGCAGTTGAGCCGATCAGCACAATTTTGTCTTTGAAATAGGCTCCCGACTCTAATGTGGTCTGCCAGGCAGAAGGATCCAGCACGGTCCAGAAAGGAACGTGGGTAAAACTGTTTGCCGGACCGTAGAAGAAAATCGAATCGGCGATCGGCTTCTGATACGGCAGATTCACAGCCCGCAGCGTTGTTTCAACAAAAGAAGGAGCCTGCGGTAAAACCTCTGCCTCAACGGATGGCGAATTTTGCAGCAGGTGGCGCGAAAATGCCTCACCGAATCGATGAATCCGCTGGTCTGGCTCCATTAGAAAATTGATGAACCCGATGCAGTCAGGACGATTGCAGAATTGAGGCAGTGGTGCTACAAGTTGGGTGCTAAATCCCTGCGGCGTTTCTGCTTCTGCATAGCGAGCTGCCAGCACAATCCGTCCTTGATACTGCTGAAGTACCTGGGCAAGCTGCTGATCATCTTGTGCACCATAGCTGCTGGGCGTTGAGAAAATTACATCGATCGCCACTGCTTTTGCCCCAGCCGCCATCAATTTTTCAACAGCCTTCGCGTAGGCACTGCGCTTCCAGGGCCAAGACTGAATCGGTTCTAAACTGGCATACTGTTTTGGATCCGATCGAAAAAAATCACCTTGGGCAAGAGAGCTTTCATCAATCGCTAGAATGACAACCTCTTTCGGGGCAGCAACCGTGCCTCTGACCTCAGAAAATAAAGTCTGTGTCTGTCGTTCTAAAACCTGTACCAGCCCCAGATCCAGCGCTGTTGCTATTGCCGCAGCCATTGCCCAGAAGCCGACCAGCCCGCGCCCCCAGTCTCCCCGCCTGAAGCCTCGCTTCCCTCCAGTCGTCATGCCGTCGCGTTGAGCAGAGCTGCTGGCTTTGGCAGAGGGAGTAGACATCAACGATCGTTGTTTGTTCATGGTCCTGACGGATTGAACCTAGCATTATATATACCTGACCTGAAGGAGAAGTTCAGGATGCTTAAAACCAGTGTAGGACTGAAATTAAGGTTGTGTGCTGACTGGTTAAGCAGGGCTGTTTCATTGTAATAGGGGAAAAACCTTGTCCAACTGATTGGCAAATTGCCGTTTGGCAGCAGCCATCGAAGTGAACCCCAGCGTGCGAGAAAAAGAAAAGTTAATGAAGAAGTTGCGGACCACTGACCAGTTCGTGACTGTATTGCTGCCGGTTTGCAGCGCATTGTCTTCGTTAAACGTCACGTCCTTGACCCAATGCAATCGATTCTCGATGCACCAATGCTCACGAATAATACGATGAAACTGCTCGGCACTCGCAACGACACTACTAATGTAGTGCCACAGACAAATATCATGTCGCTCTACAATAAGCCCGTGATGAGGATTGAACTCATGACCTCACCCTTACCAAGGGTGTGCTCTACCACTGAGCTACACGGGCAAATCGTGGAATGGGCCGGGCTGGATTCGAACCAGCGTAGGCGTAGCCAGCGGATTTACAGTCCGCCCCCATTAACCACTCGGGCACCGACCCGTCCTTTCCACGATTAATCATCGTACATGGAAGTTGCGAATTTTGTCAAAGAGTTTGCGATCAATTTTTTCAGAATGACGGGGCTAGCGATTGGGAGAAGGATTTCTTGCGATGCGACGATTGAAGGGCACTCGTCCTCGCAGGTTAGCACGGGCAGGGAGATCGCTTTCGTCATAGATCTCGCCGACCAGTTCTTCCAGAATGTCTTCTAGCGTGAGCAATCCCACCGTGCCACCGTATTCGTCTACCACGATCGCCAAATGGAGTTGACGCTGAAGCATTTCTTTCAGCAAATCGGCGATCCGCTTAACCTCGGGCACAAACACGGGCAAGTCCATTGCCAGCGTCACAGAACCATCGCTTTGTCCTTCTTGGTTAAGGGTTTTGAGTACCTGAAGGGCCCGCTTGAGATGCACTGTGCCGATAATTTCGTCTTTGGACTCTTCCTGGACGGGAATGCGCGAGTAGCCTGTTTCCAGGCAGAGATTGATGAAGCCTTGCAGCGTTGCTTCCTGGGAAATGGTTCGCATTTCGATACGCGGCTTCACCACATCATAGGCAGTAAGGCGATCGAGCATCAGGGCTTTGTTGAGGAGCTGGCGTTTGTCCAGGTCAAGCTGCCCTTTGCCGCCCAGAATCTCGATCATGAGCTGCAAATCTTTGACCGACTCACCTTGCGGCACAACATCGCGTTGAAATCGCCGAATTGCTGCCTGGGCAATTGCTTCTAGCAAATAGGCAATGCCCGTCCAGGAGAGAATCCGCGACAGCCAGAAGATCGGACGCACCACAACCCGAAAAATCGGTAAGACGTTATTAATCGCGAGCGACTTCGGCGTAATTTCGCCAAAAACCAGCGTCAAAATCGTGACGACGATCGTGGCAAACAGCACTGCTTCATTGCTGCCAAACCAGATGACAAACAGGTTACTGGTCAAAATCGCAGCCAGGTTGTTGACCAGCGTATTTCCAATAAGCAGCGTCGTAATAAAACGCGTCCGCTTTTCCAGGACGAGCGTAAATAAACCACTTCGATCGCCCTGGTCTTTGATCAGGGCACGCAGTTTCAGATTGTCTAGAGCCGTGATTGCCGTTTCGGAGCCGGAGAAGAAAGCAGACATTCCCAGCATCAGAAACAGAGCACTCAGATCAATCCAGGTGCTACCCAGCAGAGGGGCAGCTTGAGCCAGAATCGGTGTGAAGCAGTGGTTCAGGGAGAAATGAATGAGGTCGGGTTGCAGCGAGAAGGATAGGGAAATCACAGGTTAAATTAAGAGGAAGGTCGTGCGTCAGCAAAGAGCGACAGAACCCAAAACATCCAGCAAAAAATCAGGGAATATCTTGTGATGATATCCCCCCATTTCGTTACCCCAGTATTGCTAAAGGAAGAATGAAGCTCCGGCAGGAAGGCAATTACCTCGAAGAAGGAACTACTTCGCATCACCTAAAAGGCTTGAATCCATTCCATTAGCTCATATTCTGTCCAGATGCCGTTTTGCCAGTAAGGGTCTTCTTCGACAAGCTGACGGGCAGCGACTTCGGTTTCTGCGTCGTATAGGCCAAAGACCCGCGTTACATCTTTGGTTGGTCCGATCGTGATTACCCGTCCTGCATCTTTTAGTTGAGCCAGGCGATCGAGGTGTGCCTGACGGTAAGGGGCGCGTTTTTCCAGCACGTCTTCGCAGTAGCGACCCCAGAGAACATATTTGGGCATAGATTCCTGATTGATTTAGCTTCCTAGACTAACTTCTTAGCTCTGCCTGGAATTTTTCTTCCAGGACTCGGCGGACTTTCACATGGACGGGGTTGATGTCCTCGTCGGTCAGGGTGCGATCGGGAGCGCGATAAATCAGACGGAAGGCGAGGCTGCGTTTGCCCTGCGGCACATTTTCGCCCCGGTATTCATCAAATAGCTCCACGGAATCGAGCAGTTTACCGCCTGCTTGGGTAATCGCCCGCGAGATTTCCGCGACCGAGAACTGCACGGGTGAAAAGAAGGCAATATCGCGATCGGATGCCGGATAGGACGAGTAGGACTGGAACAGGGAAACCAGGTTTTCGTCCTGCGCCATGCCGTCGAGCAGTTCGTCCAGACTGAGTTCAAAGCCATAAATGGCATCAGGTAAGCCGCGCTCCTGGCAAAGCTGGGGGTGCAACTGACCGAATGTGCCCAGGCGGTTGCCATTGATCCAGAGAGAAGCGGTTCTGCCAGGATGCAGCAGGGGATTGCGGCGATCGGGCTGATATTCCACGTTCAGGCCTAGCCGCAGAAAGACACTTTGCAGCATTCCTTTTGCCTCAAACCAGGTCATCGGCTGTTCACGTCCGCTCCGCACCCATTTGCCCACCGTCGGATCGCCGCCCAGAATGCCCGCCACCATATCGGTTTCGTTCAAGCCGTCTTCATCGCGCCAGAACACGCGCCCAATTTCAAAGCCGTTGAGTGCCCCGTTACCTTGTTCCAGGTTGTACTGAAAGGCATCGATCAGGGCAGGCATCAAATCGGTACGAAGGGCAGCATATTCTACCAGGAGCGGGTTGCTGAGGACGACCTGGTTTTCTTCACCCGTTTTCACCAGCGAGTAGTGCATCACCTCGGTTAAGCCAACTGCCTGCATCGCCTCACGAATTCGCTTCGTCAGCGCGTACTCGTCGGAGAGGTAGCCTGGCTCGGTTTTTCCGGGCAGCGTATCGCAGAAATTATTGAAGCCGTAGAGCCGTGCCACTTCTTCGATCAGGTCGATCTCGCGCTCTAGATCTCGATAGCGATAGGGCGGCACAGTGACCGACCAAACCCCTGCTTCAGTTTCCGTAAGCTGACAGCCCAGTGCGCTCAGGGTGCGCTCGACATCGACAGGTTGCAGTTCGCCAATATCGTCTTCGGTCAGCTCATCATGGCTGTGATCATGACCGTTATGATTGCAATTCTCGCCGTGACCGTTGAGCAGCACCAGTCCGAGCACTTGATTGACTCGCTCCATTCGCAGGGCGATCGTCCTAATTGTCGCTGCTTGACCCGGACGGTGATCGGCAACCGCCTGAGTGCGAACCGTTCCGCCTGCCAGTTCAGTAATGAGTTGGATGGCACGACGGCAGGCAAGCTCTAGCTCTGCTGAGTTTACCCCTCGCTCATAGCGGGCAGAGGCTTCGGTGCGGAGTCCCTGAGTGCGAGCCGATCGCCGGATTGCCACCGTATCGAAAATCGCCGCCTCCAGCATCAGGTTTTGCGTCCCGTCAAAGACTTCCGTTGATTCGCCGCCCATTACCCCTGCCAGCGCAACAGGTTTATCGCCTGCGGTAATCAGCAGATTTTGCTCCTGCAAATTGCGCTCCTGCGCGTCCAGGGTTTTCAGGGTTTCTCCAGAATGGGCACTGCGAACGCCGATCGTCAGCGATTGGGCTTGGGCAACGGTCTGAAGCCGATCGCGATCGAAGGCATGAAGCGGCTGTCCCCATTCCAGCAAAATATAGTTTGTGATATCAACCACGTTGTTAATCGGGCGAGTGCCTGCTGCCTGCAAACGACGCTGCATCCAATTGGGGGAAGGGGCGATCGTAATGCCATCGATATTCGTGCCGATGTAGATCGGGCAGGCTTGCGGCTCACTGATGCGAATTGCCAGATCTGAACCAGACTGCACCGGAATTTCGGGCACTTCGGGCAGCTTTAGCTTTGCCCCCGTCAGGGCAGCGACTTCGCGGGCAATTCCGATCATGCTGAGGGCATCGGCGCGGTTTGCCGTTGAGGTGAGATCCAGCACCACGTCATCCAGCCCTAGAAAAGGACGGGCATCTGACCCGACGGTGACATCCTGCTGAAAGATGTGAATGCCTTCGGAGTCTTTTGCTAAGCCCAACTCCGCCAGCGAACAAATCATCCCCTCAGACGGCACATCCCGCAACTTGCGCGGCTTGATCTTGAGGTCAACTTTGGGCAAGTAAGTGCCGATCGTCGCTACGGCAACAAAGATATCGGCTCGCACGTTTGAAGCTCCGCAGACGATCGTAGAAGGCTGTGCTGCACCAATATCAACCTGACAAACGCTGAGCTTATCCGCATTCGGGTGAGGCTCTCGACTAATCACACGACCGATGACCACGCCATCCGCCCAGGTGCGCCGATCTTCGATCTCTTCAACTTCAAACCCTGCCATCGTCAGCAAATCTGCCAACGCTTCGGGGGTCATATCAATTTCAACCAATTCTTTGAGCCAGCTTAAAGAGATTCGCATCGCCTGCTTTTCCTAGACATTCTTCAGCGCAACCGTTCCTTATTCTACCGTTCTCGCTGCCTGAGGATCTTGCTCTCCTCTTAGGTTTGAAAGTCCCTTATTCACGGGGAGTATGGCGGGCAATGCAGAACCTTCAATACTTCTCAAACAACCTTTAGACTAAAAGAACTGTCTGCAACTGCCCCATGACCGACTTGCAAAATCCCCAGTCTCCCCCCCACAGTGGCTATCACTGGGACGGCTCTCATCGCCGCTTTTTTGAAGGCTGGTACTATCGCGTCACGCTACCCGAAGACCGCCAGACCTTTGCATTTATGTATTCGATCGAAGATCCGATCGGCGGTAAGGCACAAAGCGGGGGCGCAGCGCAAATCCTGGGTCCAGACGATGAGTATCTGTGGCGGACGTTTCCGGCTGTTGATCGATTTTGGGCGTGGGGCGATCGATTGGGTTTAGGACACTGGGGGAGACGATCGCCGATTTCTACCATTTCGAAATATCTGGAGCCGGAAGAGTTCGATCGCACGATTCAGGAAGGCTATCAGGCAACGGCGACCTTAAATCAGGGAAAGCTTCTTGATCCGGGGTCGGGACGAGCGGCGAGCTGGTGCTACGAAATTCAGCCGATCTACGGATGGGGCGATTCCAGGAAACCGCAGCAGTCTACGGCAGGATGGCTATCGCAGTTTCAGATTTTTGAACCGGGCTGGCAAATCTTGATGGCACACGGGCTGGCAACCGGCTGGATCGAGTGGAACGGCAAACGCTATGAGTTTACAAATGCTCCGGCTTACGGCGAGAAGAACTGGGGCGGCGCATTTCCAACCAAATGGTTCTGGCTCAACTGCAATTGCTTCGACCATGAGCCAGATCTGGCACTCACCGCAGGCGGCGGCAGGCGGCAAGTTCTCACCTGGATGGAATCAGTGGCAATGGTGGGGATTCACTACCAGGGCAAATTCTATGAGTTTGTTCCCTGGAATGCCCGTGTGCACTGGGAAATTCATCCCTGGGGCAAATGGCGGATGCAAGCGCAGAATCACGGCTACGAAGTCGAACTTGTGGGAACCACCACCCTTCCTGGAACACCGCTTCGCGCCCCCACCCAAGAGGGACTCGTGTTTTGCTGCAAAGATACAATGCAGGGCAACTTGCAGCTTACGCTGAAGGAGCGATCGGCTTATTCCACCAAAACGATTTTGCAGGCCACTAGCTCTCTCTGCGGTTTGGAGGTCGGCGGTTCTCCCTGGAATGACGTATGGCGATCGTCGGATTCCTGAGCATCTTAAGCATCCCTTTCCGTTAAGGATAATCTGGCATCTTCACAGAGCAAAGAGTACCTGTCAGGGGAATGCGACCCCAGGAAGGCAAATGCTTTCGTGGTTAAAGATGCAACCAGGAATCCTTAATGATTATTTCTTCTTTTGAACTGTTGGTTAAACCGATCGCTCCCGCACCGTTCAATCCGAGTGTTTCTCGTCGCGTGGTGCAGGCATATTTTCTGATGATTTCTAACGTGAATCCCGTTAGCGAACCCGATGCCGCAATTTCAATTCAATTCAACAGTTCATCACCCCTCAATAATGAGGAATTGATTTCGATCGTGGATATGGGAAGTGGCAATGTGTTTAGCGATTTGATTCCTGATCCGGTGACGGGTAAGCCCAGCCAACCGCTGACGCTTGCCTCTGGTGCAACTGCCCTACTCATTTTGCAACCCGATGTTTCTAAAACAGCACCGATTCGATCGAGTCTGGAAGTTGCCAACCTGGAAGTGCGGGGCTATGTGGAAGCATCCCTCTCTCCCTACTCTGCTGCTGCTCATGCGGAGGTGCTGATCACGCCTCAAATTCGCGGGACTTTCCTGCCTGCGGATCTGACGCTGCCCAACCCTGATTTTGACCAGCAGGCTTATTCACTGCCAACGGCAAATCCGGGCAGCATTCTGAAGCTGAGCAAATAGCGATCGTGTTCTGACGCTTGACGCTTACGTTTGGCAGATTACCCTTGCTCGATAGACTGGGGTTTCAGCAGCAATCGCTGGAACCCTTTTCCTGATTTCCTGCCCGTCTCATTCAATCAACTTCACAAAATATTTCAAAGAATTCAATCATGCGGTTTCGCCCCATTTCCCATAGTTGGGTCGCTCGTCATCCTGAACCGATCGGCGTTATCGAATTTTTGGGGGGAGCTTTCTACGGTTCCTTTCCTTCGATCGCCTATTCCCATTTTCTAAACAGTCTGTTTGAAGCAGGCTACACCGTGATTGCGGTTCCTTTTCGGTTTGGGTTCAATCATTTGGCGATCGCGCAAGGGTTACTCCAAGAGCGCGATCAGATTCGAGCCGAGCTGAACTATCCGTCTACGATTCCTCATTTCTGGGTAGGACATAGCTTAGGCTGCAAATATATTGTGCTGCTAGAAACGATGCGATCGATTCTCGATCAGCCAAGCCTGCTGATCGCGCCCGATATTTCAGACACTCGCAACGCACTACCCATTCCATCCCTGGCAGACCTGCTCGATCGACTGCATCTCGGTGCAGTGCCCAATCGTCAGGAAACCCAACGCCGAATTTTAGACAGTTCTCTGTTTAATCTCACTGCGCTCATTTCCTTTCGGCAGGACACGATTGCTGGAACCTTGGCAGGCTCTCCTAATGAGAGCGATGTGGCATGGTTTGCTCAAACCCTTAGTCGAAAACAGAAGGCAAACCCGATTCAGCAAGAAATTCCGGGCGGACATCGGGAACCGATCGCCGTTAGATTTGCAGACTGGGTTGTCAGACCACCGGGGCATCAGGGCTGGCTTGAATCAATTTGCGATCGGCAGCTTGAATCCCTTGCAATTGAGATGCTCTCAGAACTCACCCATCGAAGGCAGAAACTTCAACCCCGTCCTGTTGAACCACTGCTGAGCTGAGGGCGATCGTCATGCTGTCGACAAGCTGTCTATAGTTTTGGTTTTCGTTTACGCCTGCTCCAGATTCTCTTGCTATGATAATGGCGGTAGATCTGGGGCTGTAGCTCAGTAGGATAGAGCGATCGCCTCCTAAGCGATAGGTCGCGCGTTCGATTCGCGCCAGTCCCGTCAATGCCAGAGTTAGAGTAGCCAAAGCCTTTAACCCCCTTGTCCTGCCGGAGTTGCAGGGGAATCGATCGGGGCAGAATTTGGGGCAGTCGTTTGCGAGGGAGCTGGAGGAGGAGTGGGTGTTCCCGGTGTCGGGGTTGGGGCAACTCCTGGGTTTGCAGGCTGATTGGACGGCTGATTCCCAGATGGGTTTGCAGGCTGATTGAACGGCTGATTAAACGTGGGGGGCTGGTTTGCAGGTTGACCCGTGGGTTGATTTGCGGGTTGATTGGTCGGCTGATTCGCGGGCTGATTCGCGGGTTGATTCGCGGGTTGATCGCTCGGCTGATTCGCAGGTTGGGGTGTAGGCTGGTTTGTCGGTGAAGCATCCGCAGGCGGATTCATATTCGCGGGTGGGACGGTTCCCGGTTGCGCTGCTGGAGAATTGACGGGAGCAGAGGGCACTGGAGCCGCAGGCGCAGAAGGAGGACTGGCAGCGGGAGTTCCCAGTTCGAGAAGCAATCGGGCACTGCGAAAATAAGTTGACCACTGCTGCGGATCAGGACGGGTACGCCAGTTGTCGCGACTCACACGCATTGTCAGAATGGGGACGATCGAAGTTCCGCTTTCTCCCACCACCGTAATTGCGACTTCGCTTACCAAAATATCGCCGTCAAAAATCTGCTGAGCCGTGGTTCGCGCCGCTGTCTCTGCCCGGCGCACCAGAGCTGTGTAGCTGTCCCCTTCCTGCTGAGCGACCGACACCGAAGTTTGACGCGGATAAGCCTGAGCCAATTCAGCATGGAATCCCAAAGGCAGCAGGGAGAGAGTGGCAGCGATCGAGAGGGTAGACCCCCAATGCAGCAAGCCTGTGAGGATCGGATGACGGCGATGTTTCCTGCTTACTAGACTTCTGCTCGCTGGATCTCTGCTCGCTAGACTTCTGCTCAAATGGTGATGCTGGGGCATTCTGACCTCTCGAAAACATCCGGTGCGTTTAACCACACTGTTTTAGTTGATTTAGCGGCAGAATTCAATGCTGTTTTGCCTGCTGCCCTTGGGTAGAAACCTCTATTTTTCGCGATCCCCTGTGTGCCGGGACTGAATAGATTGTGTTATCGTCTGGGCATTCTTAGCTTAGACAGGGCAAGGAATCCACTTAGACCGGCACAGGGTTAACGCATTTTACGGCTGGAGAACGGGTGAAACGGAATGGCACACTGGGCGATCGCGATCGGAATTAATCAATATCAAACTCAAAAGCTGCAACCTCTTTTGTATGCTCAGCGAGATGCACAAAGCTTGCGCGATTTCTGGGTTCAGGAAGCGGGGTTCTCTACCGACTGCTGCCTGACCCTGACGGATTGTGCTGAAGGATCGCTCTATCCCACTCAAAAGAACATTCCGCAGGCGATCGAGCAGATTTGCCAGACGCGCCTCGCCGCCAAGGACGTGCTGTGGTGCTTTTTCAGCGGCTATGGAATTCAGCAGAACGGGGTTGATTACGTGATGCCGATCGACAGTGACCCCACTCGTCCCGCAGAAACCGGAATTGCGATCGACACAGTTTTTCAACGGCTCAAAACTGCCCCGACTCAGCAAGTTGTGCTGCTGCTGGATGTGAACCGCACTCACAATCACCTCACCGGAGACGGAGTTGGCAATCAAACGCTACAGCTTGCTCAGCATTATGGGATTGCCACGATTCTTTCCAGTCAGCCGCAGCAGTTTTCCCACGAGACGATCGCCCTGCGGCAGGGACTTTTCACCGCGACGTTGATAGAGGCGATTCGCTATCGAAACTGTTTTACGCTCGATCAGTTAGTGCAGTATTTGACCGATCGCCTGCCGGAACTGAGCGAACAGCACTGGCGACCGCGACAAGATCCTTTAGCCTTTTTGCCGCTGGCTCAGAAATATCAGCTCATTGTGCCCGAAGCAGCGGTGGTGCGTCTGGGTGCCGTGGCTCCGGTCGGTGTGGGCGGGGGAGGAGGTGAAACGGGGGTAGGGATTCGATCGTTGCTAGAGCGATCCTATGCAGCTTCGGCGATCGATGAGCCTGCAGTGGCTTTACCGTCGATTCCTCCAGAACATCAGCCTGCTCCAGTTCAAACGACTCCGATTCCTGCTTCGGGAGGAGCCGCTTTGTTGCCTCAAGATCCGTTCTGGCAGCGATTGCTGCTTTGGGGCGGCATTCTGGTAAGTCTGCTGCTGGTCGGCGTGCTGCTGCGAAACGCGGCGGTCATTTTTGGACAGGATAAACCTGCTAATCCGCCTGCTCCGACGGCTTCTGCGCCCACAAACTCGCCTCCGACGCTGGCAGTTCCCCTTGATCCGGCAACGCTAACGGCAGCCGCCGAAACCGCAATCCAGGCGCGTCAGTATCAGGAAGCCTCACAGCAGCTTAGCCAGCTCACCCCAGAGCAGCAAACCCCCAACACGCTCAAACTGCTGGAGCAAACCAATCGCGGCTTGCTGAGTCAGGCAAAAAGTATGACCAGCCGATCGCGGGAATCTTCGGCTGAAAATCAAGCTTCTGACTTTGTTGATGCGATCGAGATTGCCCGCCTGATTCGTCCCGGTCAGCCGCTCTTCGACGAAACACAGCAGCACATCGATCGCTGGAGTCAGATTATTCTCGACATGGCGCAAGGCAGAGCTGATCGCGGCAATGATGGCTCAACGCCAGCCGCAGCCGAAAACTATGGGGGAGCGATTCGCACGGGGCTGCTGGTTCCTAACGATCGCCCTGAAGTTTACGCCCGTGCCCAGCAGTCAATCGCCCAGTGGAGTCAGCTCATTTTCCAGCTTGCTCAGGATCGCGCAACAGAAGGCAATCTCGATCTGGCAATTCAGACGGCTGAGCTCGTTCCACCCAATACGCCGACCTATCCCAAAGCCCAGGAAGCGATCGCAGAATGGCGGCGTAGCCAGCCTCCGGTAAATCCTTAAGTGGTGCAGCAGTAGTGCAGCTAAAGCTGTGTAGCTAAAGCTGTGTAGCTAAGAAGCCGTTAAAAACGGTTGATACTGCGTTCAAGGTGATCTGCTGCGGCAATTAGAACCCACACGACGCACCACTTCAATAGCTGTCCTTTAGGTCACGCTGACTTTGCAAATCTCTGGCAAAGTAGAGGCACGGAAATCATCCGATAATCCAGAACAGGATGCGGCAATGGCCTCAGAGAAGTTTCGGCAGCAGTTGCGCCAGGAAGCAGAGCAATGGCGATCGGAAGGCTTGATTAACGCAGACCAGTTTCAGCAGCTTGCAGACCGCTATCAGTTTGAAGGGCTAGACCGCGTGGCTCGCGATCGCTTTGTCGTCGTGGTGCTGTGTTTAGGCTGTGCGCTGCTGGGGCTGAGCGTGATTACCTTTGTCGCAGCAAACTGGCAGGCGATCGGGCGAGGCGTAAAACTGCTCTTGCTGATGGCACTATTTTTGGGTGTGAATACGATCGGCTTTTACCTCTGGCATCTCGTCCCGCAAGCAAGCCTACAAAAGAACTGGCAGCATCGGTTCGGACTGGGCTTATTACTGCTGGGAGCACTCATCCTGGGGGCAAATCTGGCACTGGTGGGGCAGATGTTTCACAGCACAGGCACGTTTGCCGAACTCTGTCTGGTCTGGGGGCTGGCGGTGCTGGCAATGGCATACGCGCTGCGGCTGACCCTGCTGGGAGTGCTGGCGATTTTGCTGATGGGCATTGGCTATTGGAGCGGCGTTGCTTACCTAGTGGGTTTGGGCACGCTGCCCGGAATTATGCTGCTGATTCGCAATATGCCGATCGCCGCCACACTGCTGTTTCTGCCTCTTGCCTACTGGTGTCGCTCTAGAACGATTTTCGTGCTAGGGTCGATCGCCGTGATTTCTTCGTTTGAAGTCGTCTTGCAGTCGTTTGGTCTGGGACTAAATTTTGCGTCGGGGTTTCTAGCTGCGATCGCCTTTACAATTCCGCCCGCGCTGCTCTGGAGCTTCGAGGACGAAGGACAGGCTGTACACCAGAATGAGGAGCATCAAACCGAGGAAACCGCGACTTTTGCGCCGCTTGCCCGCAGTTTAGCCATTATTTTTTTAGTGGGACTGCTCTACATCCTGTCGTTTCACAATGCCTGGGATTTTCCAGGAACCGATTTGCCGCTTTCGCAGCAGCTGGGACGATTGATTACAAGCGGGCGATCGTTTTTGCTGAATCCCAATCTGCTGCTGTTTACGATCATCGCGATTCTTCAGTGGATTAATCTGGCGCGTCCCCAAAGAACCGATCGCTGGAGACTGAGCCAAACTGATGCGCTGGTGCTGCTGGTGCTGGTACTGCTGGCACTGCTAGGCTTCTGGCACTGGAGCATGAATCCGATCCTGGAGCTGGCAACGCTTTTAATAAATGCCGTATTTTTTGTAATGGCAACGCGATTTCTACGAGAAGGACTCGCCGAAGGTCAGCGCAGTCTGTTTTGGAGTGGCTTAATTCTGCTGACGCTGCAAATTCTCAGCCGTACCCTGGAATACGACACCGGACTGCTGGTGAAGTCCCTGGCGTTTCTGCTCTGCGGCATTGGCATTATTGCGATCGGTCTCTGGTTTGAGCGTTATGTTCGCACCCTCAGAAATTCAGAATTCGGAGTTCGGAATTCGTAATTGCAAAACCTGGAGTAGACCAGCGGTTTATCTCCCTGCTCACCCTCAAGACGACCGATAAACCCTTCACTCTGCTCAATCACTCTCCTCGCTGCCATTCTTAATTGCGACCTCCTAAATTCCAAGTTCCGAAGTCGATCAGAGCTTCCTTCCCTGGTTCCATACAAAAAAGTGCCTTCCCTGCCTATCCTTAAGGAAAGGTATCTTTTCATCACAGCATGGTTAACGGTCACACTCCGCTTCCCGCCGCCAATTTTTCTACCTCAACTCCCTCGACTTCCCATGCCCTGACGATCGCGGTTGTTGGCGATGTCCATGATCTGTGGGAACCCGCCGACGAGCTTGCCCTGAAGCATCTGGGCGTGGATCTGGTGCTGCTGGTGGGTGACTTTGGCAATGAATCGGTGGAAGTGGTGCGATCGATCGCGGAGATGTCGATTCCCAAGGCGGCAGTGATGGGCAACCACGATGCCTGGTACACCGCAACTCACTGGGGCAAGAAGCTGCGAACCCACACCGAAGATCGGGTACAGCAACAGCTTGACCTCTTGGGAGCAACCCATGTCGGCTATGGCAAACTCGACTTTCCCGAATTTAATCTCAGCGTAGTGGGTGGCCGTCCGTTTAGCTGGGGCGGCTCAGATTGGTCAGCCCACGGGCAGTTTTACAAAGAGCGGTATGGGGTGCAGAGTTTTGAAGAATCGACGGCGAAAATTGTGCAGGCGGTGAAAGATGCTGCCTTCGACACGGTACTCTTTATCGGGCACTGCGGACCCAAAGGACTGGGCGCTCAGCCCGAAGACCCGTGCGGCAAGGACTGGAAACCCCTTGGCGGCGACCACGGCGACCCGGATTTGACAGCGGCGATCGAAGAAACGCTGCTCCTGGGCAAGTCCGTTCCCCTCGTTACCTTCGGACACATGCACCACGGGCTGCGCCACACCAAAGACTGTCTGCGAAAAATGATCGATGTTTTCCCCACCGGAACGGTCTATCTCAATGCTGCCAGTGTGCCTCGCATTATCCAAACCGAAGCCGGACGCCAGCGCAATTTCTCCCTGGTGCAAATGAAAGCCGGAACGATAACGCAAGCTTCTTTAGTGTGGCTCGATGAAGAAGACGCGATCGTCTCTGAACAGGTGCTATACCAGGCAGAGCCCGCTTCCCTACCAATGCACTAGCATCTTTTGAGGTCAACCTGTTAAGATAATCTTGCCGTCTGGAGAGGTGGCAGAGTGGTCGAATGCGCTCGACTTGAAATCGAGTGTACCGAAAGGTACCGTGGGTTCGAATCCCACCCTCTCCGTTGATTGAGGGGATAAGTTACCGGTGAAGATAACCGGTGAAGGGATAAGTTACTAGGTTGGGGTAGATGCCTGAACCATTCGGTCGATTTGGGTTTTCCCATTTTCGATTTGAATGCAGTATAAGTCAGGATTCTGCAAACTCTCCCACTCCAAATAACCAATCTGTTCGTCTTGCAAGACGGCTCAACTCGCCTCCTGCAAAGCTCAAGCTTAGATCTACAAACGTCTCAGCCAACCATTTCCACCGGCTATCCAGCGGAATCAGACTCAACCTCAGCAACTTCACCCGTTAGCGTTGCCAGCGTCGATCGATAACACTGATAGGCAGACTCGCTGAAGCACACAAAAATCACGCGATCGATCCGGGGTTCCTGACTCAAAAAATTTAGCGTTTCGCTGAGGGCAATTTGAGTGGCACGATCGAGGGGAAAGCCATAAACTCCGGTGCTGATGGCAGGAAAGGCGATCGATCGAATGTTATAGCCGATCGCCAATCGCAAACTATTTTGGTAGCACTGCGCCAGAAGTTGATCTTCTCTATAACTGCCACCGCGCCAGACAGGACCAACCGTGTGAATTACCCATTTTGCTGGAAGCCGATAGCCGTGCGTGATTTTTGCCTGTCCGGTCTCGCAGCCGCCAAGCTGCCGACATTCCTCTAGAAGTGCTCTGCCTGCTGCCCGATGAATTGCCCCATCGACTCCGCCGCCCCCCAGCAAAGAAGAATTGGCAGCATTAACGATCGCATCCACAGCTTGCTGCGTAATGTCACCTAGGGCGATCGAGAGGTTCATAAGCTTCTTATGCCTCAAAGGTAAAGAACTCAAGGGTACTTTGAATAAAGTAATAACTTGATGAATGCTTCACATACTGACGAAGCATTAACGAGCCTGGAAAATCACAGCTATCGGACTGAATCTAACTAACATTTACAAGCAGCTCTTACTGCTCAAAGCGAAGCTGTCCGTTCAGTATAGCCTCCGTAAGGGTCATTCTCTCATCCTGAGGGGAAAAACAAAGATTTAATGAAGCGAAAGCAAACTTAAGTGTTAGCACATAACTTCATGCCATATTTACTGCTACGCACAGCCTACACTGAGCCGTCCTAGCAGAGGGTTACAAGTAACGTCCTATCGCCCTTTAGAAAAATTAGAGCGTAGGAACAAAGCACTTGAGCGATCGAGATTGCATAGTGACAAGATTGGCTTGCCAAATGTTTTGGCTGGGCAGGATTTCATTGCCAATGCATACATAGAATTAGCTGATTGCTGGAGATATCGCAGATGCAAATTTCATTACAACATCGCATTCCAGGATACGTGGTTGATTCAGCACTTATGTTTGCTTATCCAACCTGCGCCGCCGATGTGTATACAGCTTTCACAGAAACAATCCTCCTACCCGAAGAGTCTGTCCCAGAAAAAAATGTACAGATTCAAGTTAACAGCAAAGATACAGGAGCCAGACAAACAGGAAGCTGGAAATGGAAAGTCCATAATAAACTCAATCAAGCCCTGAAGGGTTCTGAAACCCTGGATTTTTCAGGTCGTTTTGTTTATGACAGTCGATATGATACAGAAAAAAATATAAGCCATATTATTGATAACGTAGCGACTCCTGTCTTGCTTGCAAAAAAGGCTTTGTCAGAGCATCTTGGTCAAGAAGCTAAGATTTATGTTGTGTTGAATGCAAGTGCTACAGAATTAGCCCGCCAAGTTTATGACGGATTGGGGATTCCCACGATTTGCACTGATGGTAATGTTTTTGGAGAAGTGGTTGAAGTCACTCCAAATCGAGAGCTTTATGGATTTCAGCCTGAAGCTTACGATCTTGAAATTAAAGACTACAATCCTAATACACCTGAACGAGTTTTTATTCCCCGTAAAGGCAGCCGTCAATTAAGCAACAATGATGAAATCACTGAGTTTTTAGAAAAGCGAGGCTTCGTCACTTACTATTTTGAAGATTTAACCCCAAGTGAAGAATGGTCGATTTGCCGGAATGCCAAAGTTGCAGTTGTTGCTCATGGAGCTGGAACCGCCAACTTCGTTTTCAATCGCCGGGGGCTAGAAAATCCAGAAGTTGCAGGGAGCGGGCTTCGACTGATTGAACTGTTCTCCCCTTGCTTCACCCTCAGTCGCCCCGGATTTCGTCGGCTCGCCACACTCTTCAATGGCAGATGGTGCGGAGTTCGCGGAAAAATGACCCCTAAAGTTTTGCGCTATTTAGACTTCGATAAACGTCCTCGAAATACCCTTACTTTTCCTATCAAAGACCCCTACGAAATTGACCTGACCACATTGCTGCTCGCCCTCAATCACTTAAAGGTATATTAACGCTTCAGGCATTGAGCCAGCGATCGAGCAATTGCAGGGGGCTGTTCGCTAAATTAGCGAGGTTCACTAAGCGTTCACTAAGCAAATCTGAAAGACGCAGAAATCACGCGATCAATCTTTTGTTGATCAATCTGTTACTGATCACTCTGTTCTTGATTCAAAGAACTCAGAACTTTAGTGAGAACAATCGACGATCGCATTCATTGCCTGCTGAGCAAGGTTTTCCAGGGCGATCGGAATCTTTGCTCCAGGCAAGTAGTCTTGCGTCTTTCAGATCTGCCTACGCCTAATCTTTGATTCTGACTCCAATCACAGGCGCATTGAAGCGGTAGGTGAGCCCTTCCAACTCGAGGGGCGTTCCAACCTTGATTTTGGTGTTGCCCAGAACAGGACCATTTTCAACAATTTGAGCATTGCCGCCCAGCGTGACCATCATGTCTACGGTGTAGTTCAATTCTGGACGCGGATCAGGAAACGACTTCACGGAACCATCGGGTTGAGGAACGGCTACCGTGCGCGGAAGCTGCTGCACTCCCAGGACATTCACCTGACCGAAGGGCTGATTGCGGATGATGATGTTGGTCTTCTTTTCGTCTTCCAGCGACTTGATCAACGCCTGCGGATCGCGCACCGTCAAACCCCGAACGATCACATCAACTTCGATCGGCTTGGTTGACGTACCTACTTGCGCCACAGAGCCACCGCTTCCCGGCAACAGAAACAGCCCGACCAGCACCAGCAGAATTACCAGACCTGCACCCAGATCGAGAATGCTAATTTTGCCAAATAGCCGACCTTTAGAATCCAAAATAGCCATTGGGTTGAGCAGTGCCCAGCACCGGATGAAAAGAGCAAGATCATTGTAGGCGAAGTTGGCACATTGAAGTCACTGACCCAATCATTTTCGCAGATCGTTTCAATTAGGCATTGCGATAGACCATTTCGACGCTACAGAGGGAATGCTTAAAATAGCGATCAGAGAACTGAACATCGGCTGAAACATTTCATTTTGCTGCTTCGTCTAACGAATAATAGGGCGTTTGGTTTTGCCCAGTTTGGTTTTGCCTATTGGATCTTGAATGCAAACTACGATCGCTGCATCCTAACCCACTCAGCCCCCAATCCCTTGCAGCAAAATCTGTCTACGCATCCTTAATGAACCTGCACTCTGAGAACCACAGTCAGATATGCTTAATTTTTTCGATCGCCTCTCGCTCTATTTCCGTCGTCGCTGGCTATATGGGCTGCTATCGCTGTTTACCGCAGTGAGTCTGGTCATCGCGACCCCACATACTTCGCAGGCAGTTCCCTTGCTCGATTTGCTGCTGCGCGGTGTGCAGGTGCTTCAGCTTTCGACTCTGTCGGATCAGCAAGAAGTTTCACTGGGACGACAAATTAATCAGCAGCTCGTTTCAGAAGAAATCAAGATCTACAACAATCCGACAATCACGCAATACGTGAATCAGATCGGACAGCGGCTTGCACCGTTTAGCGATCGTCCCAACATTCCCTATACCTTTCAAGTTGTGGAAGGCGATCAGATCAACGCTTTTGCCACAATGGGCGGCTTTGTCTACGTCACCACGGGTTTGCTGAAAGCGGCAGACAACGAGGCGCAGCTTGCCAGCGTCATTGCCCACGAAATCGGACATATCGCAGGTCGTCATGCGGTCGAAAATTTGCGGGAAGGCGCACTGGCTTCAGGACTGGTTTCGGCAGCGGGACTCGATCGCAATGCCGCAGTGCGGTTGGGCGTGGAGTTTGCCGTACGTCGCCCCAACAGCCGCCAGGACGAACTTGAAGCCGACCAAAAAGGACTGGCAAACCTGAGACGAACGCGCTATGCACCAGGGGCAATGGTTGACTTTATGGAAAAGCTGGCAAACCAGCGATCGATTCCTTCGTTTCTCAGCACCCACCCGGCGGTACGCGATCGAATTGTTGCCCTCGATCGAACGATCGATCCGGCAACGGCAAATATGGGAGATGGATTAGATAGTGCCACTTATCGATCGAAGATTGCTTCGGTGAGATAGGGCAAGGTTGGACTGGTGTTTGAGGCTTTGCAGCCCCCTAAATCCCCCAATTCTGGGGGACTTTGAGTTTTAAAGGGATAGTTCTGAAATTAGTTTTGAAGCTCTGAAACCGATATTTTATGCTTCACTAGCATCCTATGACTTGAAATCGATATTCCCTGCACCACCCAATGATTCGCTTAGCGAATTGCTAAATTGCTGGGGACTTTAAAGTCCTCAACAACCTGCAAAGTTATCCCGCTTTTCTCAAAGTAAATTAGCTCAGTTTTGAATTTAGTGATATCTATCATGTAACCGACTAAGCCTTCGTCAGTGCTGATTAAAAATAGCCAATCCGAGAACCAATTCCAAGGACCGCCCCAGCACCAATCGTCTCCTATCTCGATGCGAAAACATAATTGGTTGTTACTGAAAACACTCCGACGAAGTTGAGAGCGATATTTCTGTTCATACTCTATCTCTGTGTTTGCAATAATACTTCTCCATTCCTTGCCTTCTGTGAAAAGGGCATCGTCAAGCAGCGTTTGAAAATCATAATCTTGCGATCGTGTCATGTACTCTAATGTCTCAATATCCTCGCTTGCCAGTTCAGGTTGCAGGTTGAGAATTAAGCCGATTTCAAACGCAGTTCCCATAGGACGTTGACAAAGATGCTTAGAAATTTCTCCTATTTTAAAGTCCCCCTCGCGCTTTCAGCGCGGCAGATTAAAAATGGGGGATTTAGGGGGCAATGCAGGACTCCTAATACGATTCTTCAAACAGTACTTTTTAATCCCTCTGGGTCTGGCAGAACTGCACCAGCCAATCTTTCACAACATAAGTTGCTCGGCAGTCATCTTCGTTGTAGCGCAGGATTAAATCTAGATAGGTTCGATCGCCTGTAGCAACCCACTGGTCATACCAGCAGACGGACTGTGCCCCATTTGCCTCTGGGTCGCGCCAGTCGAAGCCAACCCAGCGGGCGATCGGTTTCAGCGCATAGCTTTCCACAGGGAGGATGGCAACGCGGGTGATCCGCTCATGCAGATCCACAAAGCGATGGATCAGGGGCGCGATCAGGTGGGTGGGGGTGCCGTAGGTTTGGGCAAGACGTTTGGCGGTTTGCACTTCGTAGGGGCAGAAGTGATAGATAGGTGCATCGGGGTATTGCCAGACCAGATCGAGGAATTTTTGCCACGCCAGGGATTCGTCAGTCTGGTTTTCTGCAAGCAGTGCGTGGAAGGTTTCGGTTTGGTTGAGGCGATCGACCACCAGCACACCATGCAAATAGACAATATTCTGTTCGGGGGCGGCTTCGATGTCAAAGTAAAGTTCGATCGGGGCAGTGGGTAATTCTGCCTCAGACAGCAGCGGGTAGGGGACGGGTTCCTGGGGTAGGCAGTCTGGCAAGGCCTCATTCGTTAAAGCTGCCTGTGCCTGACGAATCAGCCGATGGGCAACCTGCGGGCCAAATCCGGGCAAAGATTCAAGCTTTTTAGGCTGGATGGCGGCCAGAGCTTCGAGCGTTGTAATCTGATGCTCTTTGAGATAGATGTAGCGGCTGGGGGTGACTCCGGGCAACAGCGACAGGTGAATCTGGCTCTGAGCGATGCCATAGCAGTGGCTATACCAGTGACACAGATCGCAACGATTGCTGGAGATAAAAATTTCAGGTTCTTCGGGGTGCAGCAGCGTTTCGATGCAGCCTTGCAGCGTTTCTTCCATACGGGGCAGCAGTTCCGTCAGGTTAACCGCATACGCTCCACGTCGGCGTAAAATCAGCCAGCTTGTTTCTGACCAGGCTCCCTGGACAGCTGCCAGCAAATAGGCATGAAACGCAGCAACAACCTGATAATCAAGCTTAGGACGCTTACCTAACCGAATATCAACGGGTGCATAAATCCAATCACCAAAAATCGACTGTCCGGGCTGCTTCACCAGCAAATTTGGACTGCTGACCAACGTAATGCCATTTTCGATCACCACCAGCAAAACGCCCTGTGCGATGCGATCGACTCCCTGCTGCATCAGTTCCAGGGTTGCGGTAGCTCCGGCTGCCCAGTTGTTGGCAAAATAATCCGGCTGAATGGCAGGCTGTTCGAGCAAAATTTCCTGCTGGTGGGTCTGGCTATCTTGCTTTAGCTTTAGCAAATAATTGCTGGGCGGATCTTGCAGCGATCGATCGCCATAGACATCCAGAAACGAGCGACGGCGACATCGCTGGAAGGTAAACAGCAGATCGTCGGTTAAATAAATCGTTTGCAGTTCAGCAAGAGTTTCTGATTCGAGCAATTCGGGCAAAATGATACCCGAAGCCGAAACATCAGGTACAACGGCGGGAATCAAAATCGGGCGAGAAGCAGTTTCTTCAGAGTTGCGCTTTGTGCTGATGATAGGCTGCTGGCTGGACACAAGACTGAGTGAGGCTGGCAACGACTCAGCCCCCACAAACTCCGGCTGGTGAGGGTTAGCCGTCAAAGTCCTCCATCCTGAAGCGAGGATGGCAACTAGGAATTCCGATCGCAGCGTTTCGTACCCTAAAATCCATACGAAGATTTACGCAATTGCTCTCCTATGACTTTAACTTATCTTGCAAAATTGTGCTAAAGTTCGCGAGTTTTTCAGACCACTAACTCCTTCCTAATTCCTGCTTCTTCACCCGCTTTCCCTGAGCCGCAAAGCTCAAAAGATAATACGTTACGCTGCGCTAACGCATCCTGCATAAGCAACACAAGCAACGTTACCCCCATCCCCTCATCCACCCTTTACCCCACCCTCCCAGCCAAAGTTGCTAGAATTCGAGCAATCCCCCGCGTCCGATGCTTTCGCCCTTCTTCTATGACCCTCACCCCCATCCTCCTGGAACTGGAAAAGCACCGTCAGCAATTCCCGGCACTGCGGCAAAAAGCCTATTTTAACTATGGTGGACAGGGACCCATGACCCAGAGCGCAATCGATGCGATTATGCATGGGCATCAGTTCCTTCAGGAAATTGGACCGTTTTCTGACGAAGCGAATCGCTGGCTGATGCAGGAAGGGCAAAAAATGCGAGAGACGATCGCCGTTGAGCTGGGTGTTTCGATCGCGACCGTTGCGCTGACTGAAGATGTGACCGTGGGCTGCAATATTGCGCTGTGGGGTGTGGATTGGCAAGCGGGAGATCATCTGCTGCTGTCGGACTGTGAGCATCCAGGGGTGATTGCAGCAGCGCAGGAGATTAGGCGACGGTTTGGCGTAGAAATTACCACCTGCCCCCTGCGGTCAACGCTGAACGAAGGGGATCCGGTGGCGACCCTTGCAGCGCATCTCAAGCCGACAACTCGGATGGTCGCGATTAGCCATATTCTGTGGAACACCGGGCAGGTCTTGCCGCTAAAGGAAATCGCATCAGTATGCCACAGCTACCC
The DNA here is from genome assembly GCA_014695325.1 of Cyanobacteria bacterium FACHB-502. GTDB lineage: Bacteria > Cyanobacteriota > Cyanobacteriia > Elainellales > Elainellaceae > Leptolyngbya_A. The sequence continues at coordinate 25,573 of JACJNZ010000077.1, forward strand.
GACTAAGGGAGAGCCAATTTATTTGCTGGTAGATGCGGCGCAGTCGGTGGGAATGCTGCCTCTAAATCTGGATGCCCTGGACGTGGATTTTTATGCTTTTACCGGGCACAAGTGGTGGTGTGGTGCAGCCGGAATCGGGGGACTATACGTTCGATCGCCTGTTCTGGAAACCTTTAGCCCGACGTTTATTGGCTGGCGCGGCATTACAAAAGATGCCAAAGGCAATCCGACCGGATGGCAGCCCGACGGACGACGGTTTGAAATTGCCACCTCAGACTATACGTTATTTGCCGGGTTGAGACAGGCGATCGCCACCCATCGCACTTGGGGCACTACCGAAGCTCGCTATCAGCGTATTTTGCATCTCAGCCGCATTCTCTGGCAAAAGCTGAACAACATTCCCTGGATTCGATGCCTTCGTACAAGTCCGCCGGAGTCGGGGCTGGTGTCGTTTCAGGTGATGGGGCAGGAGGACAACGTTCACGGGCGACTGGTGCAGTTCCTTGAAAAGCGGGGCTTTTTGCTGCGGACGATTCTCGACCCGGACTGCGTGCGCGCCTGCGTGCATTATTTGACGCTGGAATCTGAAATCGATCGCCTCATCGAAACGATCGAAAAATTTCAGTAATTGGTCAAGCTCCTCTCTATCTCCCGATAGAAACCATTGAAAAAATCCAATAATTTATCCAAGCCGTAGCACTTGTTACGGTAACTTCATGAACGTACGTTAAGCTACGAAAAGTAGGAATTTTTTGACCGAGCTGATTTGACTGGGTTGATTTGACTGGGTTGAACTGAAAGTAGAGATAGCAAGTAGAGTCAGAGCGTTATGCAAACTTCTGTACAGCAACCTGCCCCTCCTTCTGGGCGGCATCAAGTGGTGATTGTCGGTGGCGGATTTGGTGGCCTGTATGCCGCGAAAGCCTTTCGACGTGCCCCCGTCGATGTAACGCTAATCGATAAGCGTAATTTTCACTTATTCCAGCCTTTGCTATATCAGGTTGCAACGGGAAGCCTCTCTCCTGCTGATATTTCCTCGCCGCTTCGCAGCATTTTGAGTCGCCACAGAAATACCCATGTGCTGTTGGAAGAAGTCACTGACATCGACCCGGAACGCCAGGTCGTCATCATGCCGGGCATGGAGCAGCCCTACGACACGCTGATTATCGCCACGGGCGTGAGCCACTTCTATTTTGGGAATGACCAGTGGAAGTCGATCGCCCCCGGACTGAAAACCGTCGAAGACGCGCTGGAAATTCGCCGCAAGATTTTCATGGCGTTTGAAGCAGCCGAAAAAGAAACCGATCCTGAAAGACGGCGGGCGTGGCTCAATTTCGTCGTGGTGGGTGGCGGTCCGACCGGGGTGGAACTGGCAGGCGCAATCTCAGAACTAGCCCATAAAACGCTAAAGGACGATTTTCGCAAGATTGACACCAGCGAGGCACAAATTATTCTGCTGGAAGGAGTCGATCGCGTGCTGCCGCCCTACCCACAGGAACTATCCGAGAAAGCGATGGCGTCGCTGCAAAAGCTGGGCGTGACCGTTCGGACCAAAACCCTGGTTACTCAGATCGACGGCGACACTGTGACGGCAAAAGAGGGCGATCGCATCGAGCAAATCCCGGCAAAAACGGTGCTGTGGGCAGCCGGAGTCAAGGCATCGGGAATGGGCGAAGTGCTGGAAAAACGCACGGGCGCAACGCTCGATCGAGCGGGACGAGTGATGGTCGAACCCGATTTGAGCGTTTCGAACTATCCCAATATTTTTGTGATTGGCGATCTGGCGCACTTTGCTCACCAGGAAGGAAAAGTGCTACCGGGTGTGGCTCCCGTTGCCATGCAGCAGGGGCAGTATGTGGCGAAACTGATTTGGCAGCGACTTCATCAGTTGACTTTGCCGCCGTTTAGCTATTCTGACTTCGGTAGCATGGCGGTGATCGGGCAAAACGAAGCGGTGGTCAATCTAGGCTTTGTCAAATTCACAGGCATTCTGGCATGGCTATTCTGGATGTTCGCTCACATTTACTATCTCATTGAGTTTGATAACAAGCTGGTGGTCATGATCCAGTGGGGCTGGAGCTACTTTACGCGCAAGCGTGGAGCTAGACTGATCACCGGAGAAGCTGACCTATTTGAGGTAGGCATTGATGCCAAAGGCGAGTTCCATGTACCAGAGCATCCAAGGGAGCATCAGAATACACCTGTGAATGTGTAGCCAGCTTGGATACGACTTTTTCAGACTTGAGCGGCTGACTTTTTTAGGCTGAGTCAACAAAAGCACTGGCTTAGGGTAGAGACATGGCGAAAAGGCGTCACTCAACCTAAGGTTCAGGAGAAATTCCATGAGACACACGGTGGATGCAGAAATTGGGGCACCGCTAGCCCGTTTCACCACTCACTTTAATTTCTGTGGTGTTGTGTCAAATTGGTGTTGTGTGACCTAACAGCGGATTGTGAATCCGAACCGCCCTCCGACTCTTCCAATGCTAGGGGAACTTAGTGCTTCTAAGGATTCTAAAGTTCCCCGAAATTGGGAACCCGATTGGGAAATCGCGGGGGCGATGTAAAACTTCTGATGCTTCTCCAACAATTTCTCAGGCTCCCTCCGGGGGGTAAAACACTTCCCTTACCTTTCTATCTTTTGATGCTCCGTGGGCTGCCGGAGGTCTATGAATTGAGGGATTGCGATCGGCTAATGGCTATGCAATGGTAAGAGAAATTACGGAATGTCCGTATCTTTCCCGAGTCGTTGTATTAAAGTTTTATTCCCTAAGGTCGTTTATTATCCCAAGGATTGCCTGTGACTCCCTTACCCCGCTCTAGTTCTTCCTCGATAACGCTTGCTGCTCAAACCCTGGTTTTGAGAATTGACGGGCTCCGTAGCCAAAAAGGTGTGGTTCATCTTGCCGTTTTTGCCAGTGCAGATGGATATCCTAAAGACATCAGCCGTGCCGTGCGATCGGGCAGTTTTGAAGTGGACGAAGCCCTGCTCGAAATTGAGCTGCCGGATTTGCCCTACGGGAAATATGCCGTGACTGTGCATCATGACGAGAATATGGACGGTCAACTGAACTTCAACGCGATCGGTATTCCCCAAGAAGGCATCGGCTTTTCGAGTAATCCTCCAATCTGGCTCGGTGCCCCTTCATTTGAAAAAGCGGCATTTGAGTTTGGTGCAAATCAGTCGATCGTCTCGATTACCATGAAATACCTCTTGAAGTAGCCTCAGTCAGGATATCGAGATTTTGCTGCACGGTTTGCTGAAGCTGGCGTGTAAGCTGGTTGACCGTACTGGTGCGATCGGCACGGTAGGCAGCATAATAATCTTTGAGATTCACAGGTTCACCAATTCGCAGAAATGCCTGTCGATGTCCCTTAGGGGCAGGCTGGTCGATGCCGAAAACTTCGCGCTCTAGGCGGATCAGCGTGTCTAAAAATCTTTCTGGCGTTGGCTTCGCAGCAACATAACCGTCGTAGATCGCATCAAAATTCAACACTCGTCGCCCAGCGCGAAACATTACATCCAGCGCGTCTGCTCCGTCTGCCATCAAAGTATTGTGATGGGCTTCCAGCGTGTTCAGAATTCGATAAACCCGCTCCCGATCTGGTTCTGTAGTGGCTGAGGTGATCTCCAGTTGTTGTTCGCAGCGATCGAGCACTTCGGCTTTGAGCCGGGCAATGCGCTGATTCCAGTCGGCTCCCGGCACAGGCATGAGATTGGCTTCCTGTTCACAGCGATCGATCACCACCGCCCCCACCCGCCGCAGCCGTTCATACACATCGCCCTCCGACGAAATACGTAACGCCTGTTCTAATCGCCTCAGGGTTTGGTGAATCACCGGAGCCATTTTGCCCGTGTAGCGATACTTGAGGCTGATCGGCACAATGCACAAATCTGGAGCTGCCTCGCCCTGCTTCATTTTGCGGCTGATTGCCTGAAGTGCCATTTGCACCGCGCCCGATCGAAACGGCATCACGGTATCATTCTGAAACGAACAGCCGCCTTCGGGGAAAATCACCAGCTTGGTCTTTGGCTGTTGCAGCAGGTTGAGCGTGTAAGCAATGCTGTCGCGATCGGCTAAGCCGCGACGAATCGAATAAGCTCCCAATCGCTGATACAGCCAACCCTGCCAGCCGCGAAACGGTTCATGCGCGGTCAGGTAATAAAACGGTTCCTGAAGCAGCGACGACAGCAAAAAAACCGCCTTCGGATCATCAAACGTCGGATGATTACACACCAGCAAACACGATCGCCCCTTCAGCGTCTCAAGCTGCACCCTCGGATCAGAGCTAATCACCAGTTCCAGCCGATAGCACAATCGAACTATCCAGGGCGCAATTTGCTGAAGCCCTCGCAAGAGCGGGAGATTAATTTGGGCAGGATAAAACGGCTGCGATCGAGGTTTCATGAGCAGACACAGAGACAAACATACCAATTCCTTCCACCCCACGGGAAAGGCTTTTTTCAGTCTAAAGGTGATCTGCAAGACTGGTAGAAATATTCTCTGGATGAGTGCATCTTGCTTGCTTGTTCATCTCATGATTCAGCAACACCATTACTCGTTGAATCGATCGTTAAATCGATCATTGAATTAAACTGAATTACTCGATCGGAAGAGGCTGAGTTGGCAGTTCTGCGGCATTGTGTGACTAGATTCTGTTTTTAACCGTTTTCTAAACAACCTATGAGCCTGAAGCTTCATTTTTTGCGCCACGGGGAAACGACTTACAGCCAAACCGGGGGCTACTGCGGCGAAATTGACCCGGATTTGACAGCGGAAGGACATCTCATGGCAGCTGACTTTGGCAAAGCTTATCAAGACGTGGACTGGGAGGCAATCTACGTTAGCCCGATGCGGCGCACAATCGCCACTGCGAAACCGCTTTGTGATGCGATCGGCATGGAAATGCAGCTTCGAGACGGACTGAAGGAAATTCGCTATGGCAAATGGGAAGGCAAAACTCAGCAGGAAGTGCAATCCGAGTTTCACGATGATTACATCAACTGGTTGACCGAACCCGCTTGGAATCCGCCCACAGGCGGCGAAACTTCGGTGCAAATTGCCAGTCGCGCCTCGCTCGTGATTGCCGAGATCGAAGCAAAGCATACGGGCAATGTGCTGGTGGTTTCCCACAAAGCCACGATTCGGATTTTGCTATGCAGTCTATTAGGCATTGATTTGGGACGCTATCGCGATCGCATTGGTCTGCTGGCGGCTTCGATGAGTGTGGTGAAGTTTAACATTCATGGTCCGATGCTGGAAATTTTGGGCGATCGCTCCTATATGGACAAAACGTTGCGCGATCGACCGGGAACTTGATGCAAAATTAAATCACCGCAGTCCTTCAACCTTCAGCGAATTAGGGGAATCGGTGATGGCAGCAAAATTATCGATCGATTTTGCCCAGGAGCCAGAACAGGGCTACGAGCGCGTCTTTGCCAGGCGACCGCAGCTCACAAATCTGGCGAGGAATTGGAGCGGCATTTACTTTGCCTACGATTACCTGCCGCCCGGTGAAACGCCAGAAGTTTGCACTAAGCAGCACGGCATCGCCATTTTTACCGATATGCCCACTTCGATTCGGGCAGAGCGACGGCTCGACGGGCAGTTTCGGCAGGAAGATGTGCAGGAAGGCGATATGGTGATTACCCCTGCAGGCGTGAGCTGTGCGACCCGGTGGAATCGAGCAGGTGGCGTAATTTTGCTGGGCGTTGAGCCAGTTCGTTTAGCACAGGCAGGGTACGAGTTTCTTGATCCCGATCGGGTTGAGCTAACCCCGCGCTTTGCCACCTCCGATCCCTTAACGCACCAACTGGGACGATCGCTCAAGCAGGCGATTGAGCAAGATGCGATCGGTAACCGTCTTTATGCCGAAACTCTGGAAAACACGCTGATGGTGCATCTGCTCCAGCATTACACGGTTCGTCCGCTCAAGCTGCAAACTGAAGTTGAACGACTGCCACACCACCAGATTCAGGAGGTGATCGACTACATTCACGCCCATCTGGATCAGGATTTGAGCTTGAGTGAACTGGCGAGCGTTGCCCAGATGAGTCCCCACTATTTTGCTCAGCGATTCAAGCAGGCGACCGGCATGAGTCCGCATCAGTTTGTGATTCGCTGTCGCGTCGAACGGGCAAAACAGCTCTTAAAGCAGGGACGATCGATCGCCGAAACTGCCTTGCTGGTCGGCTTTGTCGATCAAAGCCACTTGAATCGCCACTTCAAACGACAATTTGGCATCACCCCCAAAATGCTGCGCTAACCCAATCGATCGCAAAAATCTCCAAAAATCGGAAAAATCTCCAAGATTCCTTTTCTGCTCCTGCTGATACTGAAAGCAGCCTATTCGTTGGAGGTATGAAAAATGCAATCGCTCGATTTTCAAACTAACTTTATTGATTTGCTCAACGGCTTCGGGATTCCCACAGGCACAGCGAAGGCGATCTGGATGCCAATTCCAATGATTTTGATTATTACGTTTGCAACATTGTTCGCGCTGGTCACAACCTGGATGGAGCGCAAAGTCTCGGCGGCAGCTCAGCAGCGAATTGGTCCAGAGTTTATGGGTCCATTTGGCATTCTGGTTCCGATCGCCGATGTCTTAAAACTCCTCACTAAAGAGAACATTTTGGCAAATCGGGTCGATCGCTGGCTATTTACCCTCGCGCCGCTGCTAGTGTTTGTGCCTGTGTTTTTGTCTTATCTGATTGTGCCGTTTGGACAAACGATCGTGATTACAAACCTGGGCATCGGTATTTTCCTTTGGATCGCGCTATCGAGCATTGCGCCGATCGGGCTATTGATGGCAGGCTACGCCTCAAATAACAAATACTCGCTGATTGGGGGACTGCGAGCGGCAGCTCAGTCGATTAGCTATGAAGTGCCCCTTGCGCTGTCGGTGCTGGCAGTGGTGCTGATGTCGAATTCGCTCAGCACGATCGACATTGTGCAGCAACAGTCAGGCTATGGCATTCTGGGCTGGAATGCGTGGCGACAGCCGATCGGCTTACTGATTTTCTGGATCGCGGCACTGGCAGAATGTGAGCGATTGCCCTTTGACCTGCCGGAAGCCGAAGAAGAGCTTGTTGCGGGACACCAGACAGAATATACGGGTATTCGTTTCATGCTGTTTTACGGCACGTCCTACACGCAGCTTGTGCTATCGGGTCTGCTGTTTGCGGTGCTTTATCTGGGTGGCTGGGAGTTCCCGGTTTCGACGGAGGCGATCGTCCAGTGGTTCAACATCTCCCTATCCGCCCCCGTGCAAATTTTGCTGGCAGGTCTGGGCATTGTCACCACGCTGTTTAAGGCATATCTGATGGTGTTTCTCGCAGTCCTGATTCGGTGGACGGTGCCTCGCGTGCGAATCGACCAGATTCTAGACCTCGGCTGGAAATTCATGCTGCCGATTTCTTTAGTCAATCTCATTGCAACTGCGGGATTGAAACTGGCGTTTCCTGCGGTGTTTGGCGGCTAAGATCTGACGGTTCGCCTGGAGCGATCGACTTCCTGATTAGATTTAACCACGTTCAGATTGAAAACGCGCAAAAGCTTCCAGCCGATCGCCCTAAAGCTCATTCACTGGAAGCTTAGATAGAAGCTTATACAGCAGTAAAACTTGTGGGCATTGCTGATCAATGGATGAATTCTGTAAGGGGAGTTTGCAATCCAGCCCTAGCGCAGAACTTCCTATCCGATAATCCAATTTCCATTCAGCAATGCCAATTTGCGAATTGTTCTCGATTTAGCCCCTGAAATTAACCCTGGGATTAGCCCATGAGAATAACGCGATCGAGCACATGAATAATCCCGTTGTCTGCTTCGATATCAGCAGCAAGCACTGTGGCGTTTTTCACCTCAAACCCATCTGAGCAGTCGATCGGGATAGGCGACCCTTCGATGGAAGTAACCGTGCCCAGTTTCGCCAGGTCTTCTTTCTTGAGCCGACCCGGAACCACATGAAACGTGAGAATCCTTGTGAGCTGTGGAATGTTTTGGACAAGCGTCGTAATTGTTCCGGGCGGGAGCTTGGCGAATGCGTCGTCATTAGGCGCAAACACCGTAAAAGGACCGGGGCTTTTTAGCACATCCACCAGGTTAGCCGCTTGAACTGCGGTGACAAGCGTGTTGAACGAACCAGCACCAACGGCAATATCAACAATGTCTGGCATATAAGAAATGACCTAACTGCGAACAAGAAGGCTGTGATTGACGCATCAGCATCACAATAAAGAACAATACAAAATTTCGAGTAGCCTTTCAAAATAATTTTGAAGGAAAAATCTCAAGAAAGAGCGTTGCAGCGTATTTTTAAGGAGGAAGGGCTGGAGCAATCTTTAATCTTCAACAGCCTCTCGCTCTGTGCTCAGACTGCAAGACGTGCAGCTCTGACCATTACGAGACAACTCTCAATCTAGACTGCTGGAATGGGAATTAAGGGGTTACCTGAACCCAACCCGTCTTCCTTTCAACGTGCAACGCTTATTGGAAGGGAACTCATGTAGTTTCCATTGCGTAATATCTTAACCTTGAAATCTATAGATAAAAATCATTAGTTCAAATATCTATGATAGACTTGGTTCTATAAGGAGCAAGGTTGTTCTTCTGGCTTGACTTCAGGCTAGCGTTGACCGACACCGCTCCTTTTCCGAATTTAAAGCCTCGCCGCTCGATTTTTTTGTCCCCGTTCGTTAGGAGAATTCGCAGTTGATACACGCGACCCTACACCAACTCAAAGTCTTCGAGGCGACCGCCCGCCACGGTAGTTTTACTCGCGCCGCAGAAGAGTTGTTCCTGACACAGCCCACGGTTTCGATGCAGGTCAAACAGCTTACCAAAGCCATTGGTCTACCGTTGTTTGAGCAGGTTGGTAAACGGCTGTACCTGACCGAGGCTGGGCGAGAACTGTTTGGAACCTGCCAGGAAATTTTTCAGCGACTTGAGCAGCTTGAAATGACCGTTGCCAACCTCAAGGGCATGAAACAAGGACGCTTAAGGCTTGCAGTCATTACGACCACCAAGTATTTTATGCCGCGCCTTTTGGGTCCGTTCTGCAAGGAGTATCCCGGCATTGATGTGTCGCTGACCGTTACTAACCACGAGCGCGTCATTGAGCGGCTTGCCAACAACCAGGATGATATCTACGTGATGAGTCAGGTTCCTGAGCATCTCGATATTAAAACTTATCCATTCCTGGACAATCCGCTCGTCGTCGTTGCGCCCCATGATCACCCGCTTGCGAAGGAAAAGCACATTTCGCTGAAGCGTTTGGTCGAAGAGCCGTTTATTATGCGGGAGCCAGGGTCGGGTACACGAGGCGCACTCCAGAAGCTGCTCGATGAACACAAGCTCTCGGTGAAAGTGCGGCTAGAGCTGGGTAGCAATGAAGCGATTAAGCAGGCGATCGCTGGAGGGCTGGGATTGTCGGTGCTGTCTCGCCATACGCTGGCGATGGATGCAACTGCAAACGAACTGGCGATTCTGGACGTAGAAGACTTCCCGATTCAGCGACAGTGGTATGTGGTTTATTTGGCAGGCAAGCAGCTCTCGGTTGTCGCCAACACGTTCCTGGAATACTTGCAGGATGCTGCCCAAAAGCTTTCCCATGCTTACATGGCTCTGCCCTGGCAAGACGGCAGTGAAGAAACCGGCGAAGCGCAACCAGAAGCAGAAGTTTTGCCCGTGTAATCTTATCTTGTGAGGTTATCTGGTTTTAAGCGTGGCGATCGGCGCAAAAACAGGGCAATTCTCCAGTCATTTCATGGGGTGGGCATGGTGCCCACCCTGGCGATCGGGCAAACTCTAGCCTGATTCTCCCTCCACAAAGTCATACTGCACAAAATCATACAAAGCGTGAGCCATCTGTAGCTTGCTGCAAGGCTCCAAAATTTGCTTTCGTCCTGCTCGATCGAGAAAAACCGCCTGATTTCGATCGCTGCCAAAGCCGCTGTCCGTACGATCGACTGGATTAGCTGCAATCACGTCCAGGTTTTTGCGCTGAAGTTTTTCCAGGGCAGGCGGCAGGATATCTCCGGTTTGTGCCGCAAAGCCGATGAGCTTTTGGCGCGGCTGCTTACGCTGGCTCAACTCTGCCACGATATCAGGAACCGCAGCGAGCGGCAGGGTATCGGGAAGCGATCGTTTCGGTAATTTTTCCGGGTGAAATTCGGCAGGACGCACATCGGCAACGGCAGCAGACATGACAATCCAGTCGGCTTGGAGCATGAGCTGCTGCATTTCTCGCTGCATCTCGGCAGCACTTACAATCGGCACAAGTCGGGCTGTCTTAAGCGATGCAAGCAAATTTAGCTCGATCGGGGCATGAACCAGCATTACTGCTGCGCCTCGGTGCAGGGCTGCCAGTGCTAGGGCAACGCCCATCTTTCCCGTCGAGGGATTGCCAATAAAGCGCACCGGATCGAGGTATTCGCGGGTTCCGCCTGCGCTAATCAAAATTTGCTTGCCGCTCAGGTCGCGTTTGCCGCCTGTGACGAGCAGCGATTCTAAATAGGACAAAATTTCGGCGGGTTCTGCCATGCGCCCTTTCCCCACCCGATCGCACGCCAGGATTCCGGCAGTGGGGTCGATCGCGTGATAGCGCAAATCAGTTTGAAGCTGCTGCCAGTTGCGCTGCACGGCTTGCTGCTCCCACATATCGGTATTCATCGCCGGAGCTAGCAGCACCGGACAGGTCGAAGCCAGCACCGTATTGGTTAGCAAATTATCTGCCAAGCCATAAATCAGTTTGCCGAGCGTATTTGCCGTGAGCGGAGCCAGCAAAAACACGTCTGCCCATTCGCCTAGCTCAATATGCAGGGGACGGGGATGGGTCGGCTGCCAGAAATCTGCATCGGTGTAAGCCGGATGACGGGACAGGGTTGCAAGGGTGAGGGGTGAGATAAACTGCTGGGCGCGATCGGTCAGAATTACGCGCACTTCTGCACCCGCTTTTGCCAGTGTCGAAACGACCTCGCACACTTTATAGGCAGCAATACCGCCACCCACGCCAATGAGAATTCGGCGACCTTGAAGCATTGTTAATCTCGCCACAAACCCTTGCAGGGGTGTTCAAAGGATATTAAATCTCCTATCATCGCCCCCTCAATCCTCCAGAAATGGGGACTCTGAAAACCCAGAGGAAAGCCAGGTTTTCCCCATCATTGCAAAACCAGGGGGCGGCTCGGGGATGATGCCTTTTTCTAAGCTTCGTCGTATGCTTCCAGATCCAGCAAATACAAGTAGGGTTCGATCATTTCGGGACGCTGGAAGGCGATCGCTCTCAGCAAATGCCAGTCTTGCAGCCCTTCAAAGGGACTGGTGTATTCGTCCTGCTCCAGCCGGGTTGCCAGCGCAGCCAATTCCGTATCCGTAATCTTCTCGATTTCCTGACGCGAAAAGTGTAATGCTTTCATCTGACCCCTCCGAATTTCCGCATCTGTGCGGGTTGAAGTTGACGTGCGTATCCGCAAAGCCACAGACGCGACTTACCCCTATCCTACTCGCAGACCCCTCCTCCATCGGGGCTATTCAAGCTTATCTTCTATAAAACTTTGCATCCGGCTTAAGACAGACATGGAAATTTCGTGTCCCATCGTGAGTTCTTCATACACAACCGGAAGTCCCAGCTCTGTCAGCCGATCGCGTGCCTGATGCGCTGCCCGTAAAGGAACCACCTGATCCGATCGTCCGTGCATTATCACCACCTGCGGCAGTTTAGCGGCATTAATCGGTTGGGGAAGGTCGATCGGCGCATGGAGATAGCCGCTCAAAATCATGATCGCTGCTAAAGGCAATTGCAGCCCAATATCTAGCGTCATTGCGCCACCTTGAGAAAAACCTGCTAGCACCGTCCGGGAAAGGGGAACCCCGGTTTGAGATTCGAGCGATCGGAGCCAATCAGTCAACTGCTGACGGCTGGCTTGTAGCTCCGCATTCTTTGCAAAATCAGAGCTGCTAGCAAAGGAGTAGTTCGCCGGAAAGTTATACCAGACGCGCCCCGCACCGCCATACGGAAAGGGAAACGGCGCATCGGGAAAGGCAAACTGATAGTTTGGCAAATTCAAATAAGCGGCAACGGCTGCTACATCCTGACCACTTGCGCCCCATCCGTGCAGCCCGACGAGTAATCCTTTTGCAGGTTCTCGTTTTGCCGGAACCAAAATTGCTTGCAGCGTCATCCTGTTTATGCGGTAAAGGTTTATCTTATGCGGTGAAAGTTTATCAAAAAAAGCGTGGATGGGGGATGGGGAAAAGGGGAGATGAGGGATTAGGTGGCATCGGCGCGCTTCGCAAACGCAAGTCTCAGCAAGAAGCCGTAACGAAATACAACCAGCCCCCTAACCCAAATCACTGCCCTAACCCATAAACCCTTCAACTCCAACCCCCACTCATCCACTCCGCCACCCCTCAATTCATCTACCCTTCCCTCCACCTCCGTACTATTCTGAATAAGGCGATCGATAAAGAGTAGAAGTCATGGCACGGTTTGCATTGCTGAGCGTTTCGGACAAATCAGGGTTGGTGGATCTGGCTCGATCGCTTGTCGAAGAATTTGAATTCAGCATTATCAGCAGTGGTGGCACGGCGCAAACGCTGAAGGATGCGGGAATTCCCGTGACGAAAGTTTCAGACTACACAGGGTCGCCAGAGATTTTGGGCGGACGGGTAAAAACGCTGCATCCCCGCATTCACGGAGGCATTTTGGCGCGGCGCGATGTGCCTCAGGATGTCACCGATCTGGCAGCAAATGGGATTAATCCGATCGATCTCATCGTCGTCAACCTGTATCCGTTTCAGCAGACGATCGCGAAACCGGGCGTAACCTTATCGGAGGCGATCGAGCAAATTGACATTGGCGGTCCGGCGATGGTGCGAGCCTCAGCGAAAAACTTTGCCCATGTGACGATTCTCTGCAATCCCAATCAGTACGGCGATTATCTAGAGGAACTGCGGCAGAACGGCACTCCGTCGATCGCGTTTCGGCAGAGCTGTGCGCTGCAGGCGTTTGAGCATACCTCAGCATACGATCGGGCGATCGCAGATTACTTGAGTCAGCAGAGCCAGCAAGAAGAAGCTCCGTCTGCCAGTTTGCCTAACCTATTCAGCCTCAACGGACAGAAAGTGCAGGAATTGCGCTACGGCGAGAATCCGCATCAGCCTGCGGCGTGGTATCAGACTGGGGGAAGTGCGAGCGGCTGGGCAGCGGCGGAGAAGTTACAGGGCAAGGAGCTGAGCTATAACAATCTGGTCGATCTGGAAGCAGCGCGGCGGATTGTGGCAGAGTTTCCCGATTCGGAAGCGGCGGCAGTAATTATCAAACACACCAATCCCTGTGGCGTGGCGTTAGGCGGTTCGCTGGTAGAGGCTTACACAAAAGCATTTAACGCCGATTCGACTTCTGCATTTGGCGGCATTGTGGCTCTAAATCGATCGATCGACGGAGCCACCGCAAACGAACTTAAGAAGACTTTCCTCGAATGTATTGTGGCTCCAGGCTGTGATGCAGAAGCGGCAGAGATTTTGGCAACCAAGTCAAATCTGCGGGTGTTGGTGCTGCCGGATTTGAGCCGGGGTGAAAAGGAACTGGTGCGTCAGATTGCAGGTGGATTTCTGGTACAAACGGCAGACGATCAAATTGCCAATCCTGCCGACTGGAAAATTGTTACCGATCGCCAGCCCACCGAGTCGCAGCTTGCCGAGCTATTGTTTGCCTGGAAGGTTTGTAAGCACGTTAAATCAAACGCCATTGTGATCACCCACGATCGCACTACGCTTGGAGTCGGCGCAGGACAAATGAATCGCGTTGGGTCGGTGAAAATTGCGCTGGAGCAGGCAGCAGACAAAACCAAAGGCGCAGTGCTGGCTAGCGATGGCTTCTTCCCGTTTGATGACTCGGTGCGAACGGCAGCGGCAGCAGGCATTGAGGCGATCGTTCAACCAGGGGGCAGTATGCGCGATGCAGATTCGATCGCAGCAGCAAATGAATTGGGCATTGTTATGGTGTTGACGGGAATGAGACACTTCTTGCACTAAGGTTACGCGCTATGCCAGAATTTCAGGATTTGCCGGAAATCGTCAAAGTCACGCTGCTTCTGTCAGGAGGGCAGCAGTACCAGGTCGCCATTCAGTCTGAGAATCCTTTGCTGGAGCAATTGTTTGAAGTGCTGGCAGATTGGGAAGGCAAGCGGGTGCGGCGGCTGTTTCAGGTCCCGCTCAATCAGGGACAGGCAGTGTTGGCGTTTCCGTGCGATCGACTGGTGGGCATGGTGACCGAGCCGCCGATCGTGATGCAAACCCAGAGCGTGACCCCTGTTCCGGCTGGCATTCCGCGCTTTTCAGATGGCGTTTTACCGTCCGAGTCCGTTCAGGTTGATGACTTCCTTTCGCCAGAAGAACATCAGATGCTGCTCAATTACGTTCTGGAGCGCGAAGCAGAATTTGTAAGCACCACGACTTCAACCGGAGATGAAAGTTATCGCCAGTCGGTTGTGCTGTACGATTTCCCTGAAGTTCACAGTTTCATCACCGATCGCATTCGCTCGATCGTTCCCGATGTCATCAAAGCACTCGGTCTTCCACCATTCACCGCTCAGGATATCGAAGCGCAAATTACCGGACACAATGACGGCAATTATTACCGCATCCACAACGACAATGGCAGTCCTGACACTGCTACCCGCGAACTCACCTATGTCTACTATTTCTATCGTCAACCCAAGGCTTTTTCCGGCGGAGAGCTATTAATTTACGATAGCCGCATCGAAGATAATTTCTTTGTCCAGGCTGACACCTTCCAGACGATCGATCCCAGGAATAACAGCATCGTTCTGTTCCTCAGCCGCTATATGCACGAAGTGTTGCCTGTGCGCTGTCCTTCGCGATCGTTTGCGGATAGTCGATTCACGGTAAACGGCTGGATTCGTCGGTAGAATTTGCTGAACCACATCCATAGACCCGCATCCTAAATCGATCGCAGTTCCGCAAACAATCGCGCTACTTTTTGCAAATCCTTCTGACCGGGAGAATGCTCAAGACCGCTCGATAAATCGATTCCGTCTGGACGGGTGAGCCGCAGTGCATCGCGCACGTTATCGGGGGTGAGTCCGCCCGCAAGGAGCCAATTGCACATCGGACGGAAGGTTTGCAGGGTTGACCAATCGATCGTTTGACCTGTGCCGCCCAGCATTCCTGGATGGTAGGCATCGAGCAGGAGCGTTTCGACACAGGTTTGATAAGCTTCTGCCTGTTCCAGGTCTGCTTCTGTGCGAATTCGTAGTGCCTTGATTAGCTCGATTATCCCAAATTTGTTTTTGCAGGCATCGCGCAACCGATGACAAAATTCGGGCGATTCGCTGCTGTGAAGCTGTACCACGTTAAGCCGCCCGATCGCCACCACTTGCAGAATTTCTTCGATCGACGCATTGGCAAAGACCCCAACGCGATCGACTGTGCAGCCTTCAGGCAAATCATCGACCACAGCGCGAATCTGTTCCGGCGTGACGTAGCGCGGAGACTGCTGCACACAGATAAACCCGATCGCCGTTGCTCCCATTTGAGCGATTGATCTTCCTTGTTCCGGGTCAGTAATTCCGCAAATTTTGACGCGCATAATTTCTAGAATTTCTAGAGTCTTGATTATAAATTCTCGATCGCCACAGGTTCGATCGTCTCCGCCAGGTCAAAGCCAAACACCCGCGAATAAAAATACAGTTCGCCGTCGAGGGCACGTCGGATATTTTCGGCTTTACGGAAGCCGTGCTGCTCGCCCTCAAACAGGACATACGCCACGGGTAGCCCTTTTGCCTTCAGTGCGTCCACCATCATTTCTGCTTGGTTGGGCGGCACGATTTTGTCTTCATTGCCCTGGAAAAAGATTACAGGACAGGAGAGGCGATCGACGGCGTAAATGGGCGATCGTTCGTGGTAGAGGGCAACTTCTTCTGGGTATTTGCCGATCAAACCGTCCAGATAGCGCGACTCAAATTTATGCGTATCTTTTGCCAACGCTTCCAGATCGCTCACGCCGTAGTGACTTGCTCCCGCCCGGAAGGTGCTGTGAAATGTGAGAGCTGCCAGCGTTGTATAACCGCCCGCACTGCCGCCATCGATACAGAGCCGATCGCCATCCACCAAGCCCTGATCCACCAGATACTTCGCGCCGTTGATGCAGTCTTCCACATCGACAATGCCCCATCTGCCCTTCAGCCGTTCCCGATACTCGCGTCCGTATCCGGTACTGCCGCCGTAGTTCACATCTAGAATGGCAATGCCGCGACTCGTCCAATATTGAATGCCGGGGCTAAAACTAGCAGAAGTTGCTGCCGTGGGACCACCGTGGATCTTGACCAGCAGCGGCGGTCGTTCTCCATTGGGAGTCTGGAAGTCTTTGTTTTGCGGCGGATAAAAGAAAGCAAACGCTGTCTTTCCTTCTGCCGTGGGAAACTCGATCGCTTGAGGCACAGAAATATAGCCCGGATCAATCTCCAAAGAACTCGATCGCCGCAGTTCTACCGTTTCCCCTGTCGCTAAATTTAATCGGACGATCGCGCTGGGAGCCGCTGCACTGCCGCCCACAAACGCCACAAACCCATCCCCTACCTGCAAACCACCCAGACTGGAATAGGGAATTGGAATTTCTGTGAGTTCAAACGAGGCGGTATCGATCTGTGCCAAATGCTGAATGCCCGATTCTACATAGGTACAAACGAGGCGATCGGCGGAGGCAAAACCATAGTTCGTCATGCGAAACACCCACAGGGGCTGCCCAAACTCCGCCGCCTTCGGACAAATGGGCTGAACTTCTCCCCCCCGCCAACAATACAGATTCCACCAGTTCGATCGATCGCTGACAAAATACAGCGTCCCGTCCGGCGACCATTCTGGCTGAAAAATTGATTCCGTTTCTCCCCCCGCGATAAGCTGCGCCTCGCCCAATGACCCATCCTGGCGAACCTCTGCCACCCAAAGCTGCGTCCCATCCCACGGCATATTCGGGTGATTCCAGCTGAGCCATGCCAGCCGATCGCCTTTTGGACTGAGACGCGGAGCCGCATAAAAATCTGACCCTGAAACGAGAACAGTCTGCGGATTGGAAGACGCTAAGCTGATGGCAGCGATCGTATTTATCGGCTCATGTCCACCCCCCGTATGGTCTTCGCGCACACAGATCAGGCGATTTCGGACGCGATCGATCACCGCATCGGCATAGCGCAAATCGGCTTCGGGCGTGATTGGTTCTGCCGCCTGACCCGGTGACTGACGATAAAGCCGCTGATCGACAAAATTCGAGAAATAAACAGTGCTATCCGCCACAATATACGCCCCGCCGCCATACTCATGCACCCGCGTCCGCGCATTCAAGGGCATGGGGAGGAGATCGATCGCCTCTCCAGAGGGCTTTCTTTGAACGATCGCATTGCGTCCGCTTTCGGTCGGTCGTCCCTCGCTCCAGTAAATGTCCTGTCCATCCAGGCGAATTTCACCCAGGCGCAAACTTCCCGCCACAATCAACTCTGATGTAATCGGGGATTTCCAAGAACCGTAGGGGGCAACTGGCATAGCTCTGCTTTCGATCGCTCAACGCTCTTCATTGTACGGTGCAGAACTATACGGCGCAGAACTGTATGGCGCGGAATTGCACGATGTGGAATGTGGCGATGCGGCGCAGTTCTCTGACAGAGGAATTTGTCTATGGTGTGTACACGAGTTAATCCTGCCGGTGTTCCGGGTTTTGCAGCCCCTTCAATCCTGCGCCAATTCCCTCTTAGTAAATCACCATCTCCGATCGTTTTCGCTGCCGTTCAGCTGCCAGTCTACGTTTGCGCCAGCGTCGGATCGCAATTGCGGTTCGCACGATCGGGGAAAGATAGCTGCCATGCAATAAGTCTTCATCCTCGATCGTTCCCAAGGGATGATTGCTCATGCAGGACGCCAAACTGTCAAGATACGGTTCTAGCTCGATCGCTCGCAGCACGTCCTCTGCCGACTGATAGCGATCGCGGGGCGACACCTTCAGCATTTTGTCCAGCACTTTGGCAAAATAGTCGCTCACCTGCACAGCATCCTGCCACTTCACTTCCCCAGTTTCGATGTCATAGTCAAACTCCATCGGCGGCTTTCCAGTCAGCAGGTAAAGGCAGGTAACACCGATCGCAAAAATGTCACTGGCGTAGGTTGATCGCAGAGAGAGCTGCTCCGGCGGAGCAAAGCCCAGCGTGCCGACAAAGTGGGTTGTTGCCCCTTTATGAGTCATTTCATCGACCTTGATGAACTGTTCTTTCACAGCTCCAAAGTCGATCAGCACCAGCCTGCCGTCATCCTGACAGCGAATAATATTAGGTGGCTTAATGTCGCGGTGAATCACCTGCTGCTGATGGATGTAGCTCAGCACGGGCAATAGCTCCCGCAGAAAAGTTTTAACTTCTGCTTCTGAAAAAACGCCCCGCAGTTTAACTTCTTTTGCCAGGGTGCGACCGCGCACATATTCCTGCACGAGATAAAACTCGCCATTCAGCTCAAAGTAGTCGAGCAAGCAGGGGATCTGGGCATGACTTCCGAGCTGGCTGAGCGTTTTTGCTTCCCGTTCAAACCGCTGGCAGGCGCGCTGCAACACGATCGGGTTAGCAACCTTGGGGCAGAGCTGCTTAATCACGCAAAGGGGATGATGGGGCAGCAAAACATCCCTTGCCAGAAAAGTCACCCCAAAGCCACCCCGACCCAGTGCCCGCACAATCTGATATCGATCGCGAAATCGCGTTTCAGAACCACAGAGCTGATTGAGTTGACTTGGCTGAGGCGAGCCAGAACGCAGATCATTGATAGGGGGAGTTGAAGCATCCATGCACTTGTGCGGCTGTCACTCGGCTTATCCGTATTGTCCCGTCTTCCTAGGGACTATAGCATCCGTAGCCCTATTGACTTCATAAAGACAACATGAACCCTGAGGCGAGTTTTTATTTTTTAGTGCTAGCTCAACCAAAAGTTCACGACCTCGTACTGTAAATCTACCAGCATCTGGCGCAGCAGGGGAAGACTCAGCCCAATCACGTTGCTGTGGCAGCCTTCGAGTCGCTCTACAAACAGTCCCCCCCGCCCTTCCAGCGCAAAGCAGCCTGCACACTGAAGCGGTTCACCCGTCGCCACATAAGCCTCAATTTCTCGATCGCTCACGTTTGCAAAATGCACCTGCGTCACCTGAGCCCGCACCAGTGTTTTTTGTTGCGGCTGATCGATCAGGCAGTGCCCGGTATAAAGCTGCCCGACTCGCCCGCGCATCTTCTGCCAGCGTTCGATCGCTTCTGCCGCATCTTTCGGCTTGCCGTAGATTTCGCCCTCTAGTGCCAACACCGAGTCACAGCCCAGAATCAGTGAATCCGACAATAGCGGCGCAACGGTTTCGGCTTTGCCCTGGGCTAATTGTTGAACGAGGCGATCGGGTTTTGATTCTTGAATTTTTGACTCGTCATAGTCGCTCGGCTGCACAAACACCGGAATTCCAGCCGTTTGCAGCAACCGTTTACGAGCCGGAGACGCAGACGCTAAAACAAAGCGAGGAATCAAGGGATTAACCGCCATGAAACCACCCTCACTCCACTAAATTAAATTGATTAATAGACCGAGAAGGATTTGGCAACGACCCGAAACAGGTCTTCCACTTTGCCCCAGCGTCGCTCGGTGGTAGAAACATTAAAGGTATAAAGCTGTCCCCGCCGCACCGACACGCTGGCAATACTGTGACGAAGCTGATTCGGGAGCGTTACAGCATATTCCAGCAGATAGTAAGTCTTTTCATCGTCCTGCCGCGCTTCGGCGGATACTAGCTCTGCCTGCCGTCCTGATCCTTCTGGGGCGATCGCACTTTTTGAGAGCCGATAACCCACTTCCGTCGGAGTGCCCAGGTCTTCTAGCGTTTTGTTGTCGCTGACGGGGCTAATAATCACGCTGGCGTTTTCTGTTTCCTCGATCAAGTCATGCAGCACTACATCAGGACCGTTGTTCACCTTTACCTCAACCCAGCCGTTGGGATAGAGGAACTGGTATCCCTGATACGTGTTCACATAGCTTTTCAAACCGGTTCCGGTAGCCGCCGGAGTGCAACTCTGTAGACTCAGGCTCAACACAACGACCAGCACTGCTGCAATCCGCTTCAGCATTCATTTTCCTCAAAACCTATCCAGTAGGATCTTACAGCGATCGGGCGGCTACTGCTGATCGTTCCAGTCTGGGCAGGTATCGTCCTGTTGCCAGCCATAGGGATGAAAGCCACACACCAGCAGACTGCGACTGTCGCGATTATAGCCGTAGGCAATGCCATGGTAGTGGACACAGCCCGCACAGGCTCTTGGACGCGAAGAGCTAACGTCCCGAAAGCCAAGCTGCGATCGAAGAATGTGCTGTTTGCTCTGCTGTCGATGCCAGTGAGCGTAGTCTGCCCGCCGAAACGAATAATTGGCGCGGCTAAAGGGACTTTGAACAGTATCCATAGGTGTGAAGAGGGAGGGGGATAATTTTAATCTACCCGCACGAGAGAAAAATCGATCGATGAAAATATCGCTGGAACCTGAGTCGAAGGGTCAAGATGAGGTTGAGATATAAGTTGAGATTCTGGGAAGCTACGGTCAAAAAGCTAACGTAAAGCAAAAGGGAAATACGCCGCTGCGCTCAAGTTTCAGAATCTCTTTATGCAGTTCTCACTGAGTTCCATCTATCCTTAACACAAGGTTATGTGAAGAGAGGCGATCGCTCGATCGCACACAAACCCCGTAAGCAGAGTATAAAATCACCATTGCCTAGAATGGGGTCAGTTTGCTTCTGCCGGAGGGCTGATTCTATATATCATCCCGAATACGGTAGGAGTTCTGCCCTTGCCTCAGGAAAATTTTTCCAACCGCTTGACACTTTGCCGACCTGTGTTGGTAATATGATGAAGGCGCAGACGATGGGGTGTCGCCAAGTGGTAAGGCAGCGGGTTTTGGTCCCGCCATTCCTAGGTTCGAATCCTAGCACCCCAGTTCAGAGTTAATTTTATGCAACTAACTCCTCAAGAGAAGGACAAGCTTCTTATTTTTACGGCTGCTCTGGTTGCCGAAAGACGCAAGGATCGCGGCATCAAGCTTAACTATCCAGAAGCGATCGCCTATCTTTCAGCAGCAATTCTGGAGGGAGCCAGAGAAGGACGCACCGTTGCCGACTTGATGACCTATGGCACAACGCTGCTGACACGAGCGGACGTGATGGAAGGCATCCCCGAAATGATTCACGAAGTTCAGGTCGAAGCCACCTTTCCCGACGGTACAAAGCTTGTGACCGTTCACGATCCGATTCGCTGACCCGGTCTCTTCAATGTTTCCAGCTCACAGTCTCCAGTTCACCGTTTCCAGCTCACAATATTTCCATCCCACACGGGCTTAGAGCGGGTGCGACTATAGTATCTCGTTGCGCTCCGCAGCCCCCAGACGAGAAGCAGACGGACGCGGTCGATCGCTAGGCTGAATTGCTGGCGGGAGCGGGTTGGGTGCGCCCCAGGCTTGCTGAAGTCTCTGGAGGAGCTGATCTTGCTGTTGGTGGAAGGTTTCGAGGTCGCCTGCGCCCAGGTTGATGATTGTGAACCAGACTAAGCCCCGATCGCGGGTAGGAATCGCGCCTGCCAGCGAGCTGACGGCATTCAGCGTTCCCGTTTTGACGGCTGAGCCGTTGGGCAGTTCTCGCCATTTGAGCGTGCCCGAATCGCGCCCTTGAATCGGATAAATATCGGCAACGGAGAGCTGGCGCGGCTGAAGATATCGCTGCGTCGCAATCAGAATTGCCGTTACGGCTCTGGGGGACAGCCGATTTTGCTCTCCCAAGCCTGAACCGTTGATGATTTGAATCTCTTCCGGGGGAATCTGCGTTGCCTGCAATACTTTTTGCGTCACGCCTGCCGCCCCGCCCAGCATTTGCGCCATCATCTCAGACATGATGTTATTGCTGTAGATATTCATCGCCTTGAGAATGTCGATCATCGGCAGCGATCGGTGGCGAATCAGGGGCGTGAGCGAGCGGGCTTTAAGCTGCTCTAGGGAGTTGACCTGCATGGTGCCGTTGATCTGAATCTGCGGGCGGGCAGTTCCGGGAGGAAGTTTGCTGTGCTGCGCTGCGGCTTCGGCTGACCAGAGATTTGCATCAATTCCCTGCTTTAGCAGCGATCCGGCTTGTGCGGGGTCAGTCTCAAAGTTCATCGCAAAATTGCCAGATACGACCAAGTTGCCTGTCACCTGCCGGATGCCTTTCTGGCTGAGCGAATTGCCCAGGACGATCGCCTCTTCCCACACAAAAAACGGATCGCCGCCCCCCTGCACAATCAGATCGCCCTTCAAAACGCCATCCTCGATCGGGCCTGACGCGCTGATTAGCGTTTCAAACCGATGATCGATCCCCCAGGCTTGGAGGGCTGCAAGCGTGGTTGCCGTTTTGGTGAGAGATGCAGCCGACAGCGGCGCAATCCCCTGATTTTCTGCCAGAATCTCGTTGCCCGCCTGAACCCAGACACCCTGGCCCTCGATCGGTAAATTGAGCCGCGCCATGGTTGCCAGATGGAGCCGCACCGCGAGTTCTGCCTGGGGGTCGGGCTTGCGAACGGCAGCCGATCGCACCCAAACAGTATCGAGCCAGGGGGAAAGATTGGTCGATCGCAAAAGCTGAAGTTTTGGCTCTTGTTGACTAAAGAAAAGGGAAAGGAGTCCTTGAAACAGGTCTAGCACCGTCGAACCATCTCCGAAACTGCGTGCATACCATCCCTGATAATAGACGCTGTTTTATTCCTTAGGGGTGATTTATTTAACGCTCCGATACGGAACTTTATCTCGCATTCTTGAGCTTTGTCGTTGAATGGGGTAAGCCTTGCTTTACTTCCAGCCAGTCTTCAAGCATCGGGTTCAAGTGAGTTACTGTGGTTTGATTTGTGGTTTGATTTACTGGGGTTTACTGCACGGATTGCCCGCCCCGAAATCTCCCGCGAATCCCCCTCAAGTAGAGGACTTGAAACCATTGGCATTCCCGAACACCAAAAATTCCTGCGCTGATCTGAACCTGATCCTAAAAAATTTGGTACGTTGGTACTAAGTAGATAGTGTTTCTGCCGATCGTCCACCCTTGCTTGAGCCCATCTTTTGCTTAAGCCCATCTTTACTTTGAGCCCACCCTTGTTTGAGCGTTAGCGAGTTTTGCATCGAGTTTTATCGACATATCCTACTTATAGCGTTTGCCGTGGTGAAAATTCGTAGAAAATCCTATATATAGTTTGCACGTTGCAGGAATTCGGTTAACCTTATCTCAGCCCTGTGTGTGGTATGAGAGCCTATGTCTTTCGTTGGTCTTCACATTCATAGCGACTATAGCCTGCTGGATGGCGCGAGTCAGTTGCCCGAACTCGTCGATCGCGTGCTGGAACTGGAAATGCCTGCCGTTGCCATTACCGATCACGGCGTGATGTATGGGGCGATCGAGCTGCTAAAGGTTTGCAAGGCAAAGGGCGTAAAGCCGATTATCGGCAACGAAATGTATGTGATCAACGGCGACATCACAAAGCAAGAACGCCGACCGAAATATCATCAGGTCGTCCTGGCGAAGAATAAGCAGGGCTACAAGAATCTGGTGAAGCTGACGACGATTTCGCACCTGAAGGGCTATCAGGGGAAAGGCATTTTTGCGCGTCCCTGCATTAACAAAGATTTGCTGGTGCAGTATCGCGAAGGGCTGATGGTGACGAGTGCCTGTCTGGGTGGAGAAGTACCGCAGGCAATCTTACAGGGCAGACCCGAAATTGCGCGAGAGCGGGCGGGCTGGTACAAGGAAGTTTTCGGCGACGATTATTATCTGGAGCTTCAGGATCACGGATCGCAGGAAGACCGGATCGTAAACGTGGAGCTGGTGAAAATTGCACGCGAGCTGGATATCAAGCTGATCTGCACCAACGACTCGCACTACATCTCCTGTTTCGATGTGGAGGCACACGACGCGCTGCTGTGCATTCAAACCGGAAAGCTGATCACCGAAGAAAAGCGGCTGCGCTATAGCGGCACAGAGTATCTAAAATCGGCGGACGAAATGCGGCGGCTATTCCGCGATCACCTGATCACAGAGATCATTGAAGAAGCGATCGTCAATACGCTGGAAGTCGCAGAGAAAGTCGAAGACTACAACATTTTGGGAGAACCAAGAATCCCTGAATACCCAGTTCCCCCTGGCTACACAACCGCCGCCTATTTCGAGGAAATGACCCGAAAAGGATTGGTCGATCGCTTTGGTTGCCAATCCTACGCAGAAATTGAGCCGGAGTATCAGGAGCGGCTGGAATACGAACTGCAAATGATGCACCAGATGGGCTTTGATGCCTACTTTCTAGTGGTGTGGGACTATATTAAATTCGCTCGCGATAATGGCATTCCTGTGGGTCCAGGCCGGGGGTCAGCGGCGGGGTCGCTGGTGGCATACGCGCTGGGTATTACTAACATCGATCCGGTGCATCACGGACTGCTGTTTGAGCGATTCCTCAATCCAGAACGGAAATCGATGCCGGATATTGATACCGACTTCTGTATCGATCGCCGGGGCGAGGTCATCCAGTACGTCACCGAGAAATACGGGACAGAGCGAGTCGCGCAGATTATTACCTATAACCGCATGGCTTCCAAGGCAGTGCTGAAGGACGTGGCGCGGGTGCTGAATGTGCCCTACGGCGAATCCGATCGCATGACGAAGATGATTCCTGTCTTTCGCGGCAAGCCGACCAAGCTGAAGGTCATGATTTCTGAGGGAACGCCTGCTCCAGAATTCAAGGAGAAATACGACAAAGATATGGTCGTTCCGGCCACTGAGCCGCCTGTGACTTATCGCCGCTGGATTGATATGGCGATGCGGATCGAAGGGACGAACAAAGCAACCGGAGTTCATGCGGCTGGTGTTGTGATTTCTGCTGAACCGCTGGATGAGATCGTGCCCCTGGAAATGAGCAAGGAAGGCGGCGCAGTGACGCAGTATCCGATGGAGGATATCGAATCGCTCGGACTGCTGAAAATGGATTTTCTGGGGCTGAAAAACCTGACGATGATCCAGAAAACGGTGGATCTGGTGAAGGCAAATCATCAGGTTGAGCTGGATCTCGATCGCCTTCCGTTAGACGATCCCAAATCCTATCAACTACTTGCAAGAGGCGAACTCGAAGGCATCTTTCAGCTTGAATCTTCGGGAATGCGTCAAATCGTGCGCGACCTCAAACCTTCGGGCTTAGAAGATATTTCTTCGGTGCTTGCGCTTTATCGTCCGGGACCATTGGATGCAGGACTGATTCCAAAATTCATTAATCGCAAACACGGTATTGAAAAGATTGAATACGAACATGAATTGCTGAAAGGCATTCTCAATGAAACCTACGGAATTATGGTCTATCAAGAGCAGATCATGAAGATCGCTCAGGATATGGGCGGATATTCCTTAGGACAAGCGGATTTGCTTCGAAGAGCAATGGGAAAGAAGAAAAAGGAGGAAATGGAAAAGCACCAAAGCATTTTTGTGGAAGGGGCAAAAAAGAATCAAGTCCAACCTAAAGTTGCAGCAGGTTTGTTTGAGCAAATGGTTAAGTTTGCCGAATACTGCTTCAACAAATCCCACTCGACAGCGTATGGATACGTCACGTTTCAAACTGCCTATCTAAAAGCAAATTATCCTGTCGAATACATGGCGGCACTGCTGACCGCAAACAGCGGCGATCAGGACAAAGTGCAGAAATATATTGCCACCTGCTACAGCATGGGAATTACGGTTGAGCCGCCGGACATTAATCGATCGGGCTTTGACTTCACACCTTTAAGCGACACCATTCTGTTCGGATTATCCGCCGTGCGAAATGCCGGAGAAGGGGCGATCGAGCATGTTTTGGTGGCACGAACAGAAGGCGGCAAATTCACATCACTGGCAGATTTGTGCGATCGAATTGATCCGCGCACCGTCAACCGCAGAGCCTTAGAAGCTTTGATTCAGTGCGGCGCAATGGACTCGATCGATCTCAATCGCAAACAGCTGGTAAACGATTTGGAATATGTGCTGGACTGGGCGCAGTCGCGGGCAAAAGATCGGGCAGTGGGTCAGGGCAATTTGTTTGATTTGTTCGGCAGCACGGGTGAGAGTAATACCACCACTACCAACTTTGAAAGTGCGCCCAAGGCTCCCTCCACCGAGGACTATCCGCCGCAGGAAAAGCTAAGGCTAGAAAAGGAATTGCTCGGCTTCTACATCTCCGATCATCCGCTGAAATCCGTGCATCAAGCCGCCAAAGTGCTCGCACCCATCAACCTCTCTGACCTGGGAGACAAGCCGGATAGCGTCACCCTGAGCGCGATCGTCATGATCAGCAACCTCAAGCCCGTGATGACCAAGAAAGGCGATCGCATGGCAGTGCTGCAAATCGAAGACCTGACCGGACAGGCAGAAGCCGTCGTCTTCCCGAAAGCGTATGAGCGAATTGCCCATCTTTTGGAAGTCGATGCCCGTCTGATGGTGTGGGGCAAGGTCGATCGGCGAGACGATCGCAATCAGCTTGTGATTGAAGATGCGGAGGCGATCGAGGCAGTGCGAATGGTGATGGTGGAGTTAGAGGCAAGGCTGGCAGGCGATGTCGTCAAACAGCACGAACTGCGAACCATTCTGCTCGATCAGCGCGGCACAGACGACCAGGGTAAGATTCCTGTAATCGCAGTCGTCACCGGACAGGAGCGGCGTGAGCTGGTGCGGTTAGGGGCACAGTTTCGCATTCCCAACCCGGAAGCCGCAGTGAATGCCCTGATGCAGGCAGGATTTCGAGCAAGAGCTTCTTCGCTCACGGGTAAATAGACGAGTGATTATTTGGAAAGATTTGGTTCGACCACAGTGGGAAAACTCTCAAAGTTGCGTCGTACCCAATCCATTCCCACTTCGTTGTTGAGTTTAATCTTCTGCAGCGTGCCGGGATAAAGCTTGCCCAAAATGTCAGCATCCTGATCAATAACGACCTTACCGAATTTGAGATAGGTACTGCCAAACAGCTTAAAGGCAGGATGTTTCGCTTGACCAAACAGCAGAATGTAGGTGCGAGTGCGATTCTCGGCTTCTGGGACAAAGAAATGGCACTGTACTGCTTTGCCCAACGGCATTTCGCCATGAAAGATGATGAGAGAAGGAAAGTGATTTTCCAGGTGTGCCTTAATTACGGTGGGAAGCAGAAACAAATCAGGTTTTCTCAGTTTTTCGGTTAGCTTGTAGGGCGCGGTGGGCAAGTCATAGAACGCATGGGAATGATGCCCGTTATCCATAAACTGATGAAACTCTACGTCTGTAATGCGAAACAAGTCTCGATGCGTGCCGTTTTGATGGTTGTAATCATGCATATTCAGCAGCATCGTTAATAAATCAGTTTCAACACTTCGATCGCCCGTATGCCCAATAAAGTAATATTTCTCGGCAATTTCATTCAACACAGTCGGAATCGGAACCTTGGGTTCGTATCCACCGTATGACCAGATGAAATCGCCTTGAATAATGAGTTCTAAGGGCTTCAATTGCGGCAATGTTTTCTTACCAGAACCCGGTAGAACAGTGCAGCCCGCCGGATCAAAGGGCAAGGCATGAAACGGACACACTACCACACTGGTGCCGTCCTTTTGCATTTCGCACCATCCTTCTGACAGCATTGCTCCCATGTGCGGACAGGCATTGGGTAAGGCATGAATTTTCCCCACACCATCCTTCCACATCACATAATCAACGCCATACAAAGCAATCTTTTGGGGTTGGTTTACCTTTAGCATCGATTGATGTGCCAATAGCCAAGGCGCACCAGGAAGCATCGAGCGCATGGTGTTCTCCGTTAAAGCTAAAATTGTGAAAAATCCGTCGTGTTTCCAAAATATGACAGAACTTTCACATTCGTCAAGCCCTCATTCGCCCATCAATTTGCGTCGCCAGCCTAAACAGCAGCGCAGTAAGGCACGGGTTGAGAAAATTCTGGATGCGGCGGCGGCAGTGTTTGATGAGGTTGGCTATGAAGCTGCAACTACTCACATGATCGCTGCCAGAGCAGGAACGGCGATCGGTTCGCTCTATCAGTTTTTTCCAGACAAAGCTGCCATCTTCAAGGCGATGGAGTTACGCCATGCAGAGCGAGTAAACGCATTTTGGCAACAGGCAGAGATTCCTTCGATCGTTCAGCTACCACTGCGCCAAATGATTCACACACTGGTATCAGCAACCGCAGAACTGTTTACCCATCCAGTATCGCGTGTGGTGTTTGTACAGTTTTATCTAGCCCGTCAGATTTTTCAATCGATCGATGAAAGTATGACGCAGGACGCGATCGGCTTTATGGCGAATATTCTGAAGCATCGAAACCCTGCCTTGCCTGAAGCGCAGTACAGTCTCCTTGCAGAGGTGTGTGTGCATAGCACCAATGCCCTGATTCTCGCGGCACTTCGCAGTCCTGATCCGGCACATCGTCAACGACTGATGCAGCAAATTGAGGACGTGATGGTGTCGTATTTGGAACCGTATGTGGGCGATCGTCAGTCAGGTGATGTAATGAAAGTAATGATATGCCCTCACTGCCAATCCAAACAGCTCTCAAAGAACGGGTATCGACGGGGCAAACAGTGCTATCTCTGTAAGGACTGTAGAAAGCAGTTTGTAATTTAGTTTTGATCAGCTCAACTGATTGCGAAACTGTCGGATGCTGAAGCCAAGCAGGACGATCGCAAAAACAGCCAGCGCGACAATATTGATCCAGAGTTCACCCACGCCAACGCCTTTTAATAAAAATCCTCTGGCGATCGCCACATAATGTCTGAGAGGATTGAGCAGGGAAAGGTAGCGGAAAAAGGCAGGCATACTTTCGATCGGCGCAATTGCCCCCGAAGTTTGAATGAGCGGCAAGTTAATAAAAAACGAAGTGAGAACGACCTGCCGCTGATTTTTAGAAATGGTCGCAAGCAAAATTCCGACCCCAATTCCCACACATAAATACAGCGCAGAAATCAGGAAAAACAGCAGTAAATTACCGCGAAAAGGCAAATTAAACACAACCTTACCCACCGTCAGCGCAAGACACACATCCCCCAGCAGCAAAATAAACAGCGGCACAATTTTTGCTAGTAAAATTTCCCAGGCTTCTGCGGGAGTCATCAAAAGTTGTTCTAGGGTTCCAGTATCCTTTTCACGCACCACGGTTGAAGAAGACACCAACGAGCCGGTGAGCGTGAGCACCAGTCCCAACACGCCCGGCACAAAAAACCAGCTACTAATTAAGCCCGGATTATACAGAAAAACAACTTCAGGCTCGACCAAGGGAGACACAGGATTGGAATTCAATCGACGGCTAAATTGATTGATAATTTGCGAGAGATAACCGCTTGCGATTCCGGCAGTATTAGCGTCAACGCCGTCGATTAGAACCTGGACTTCTGCGGTTTCATTTTCTTTTAACTTGCGATCGAAATCTGGTGGAATAACCAAGCCTGCGGTAATTTTGCCAAGCTGTACCTGTTTCCCTAATTCCGCTTCGCTATACAAATAATTTTCGGTTACAAAAATGCGGTTTTCGGTCATTGCCGTCACCAGTTCGCGACTCGTGCTACTGTTGGCATAATCAACCACGCCCATCTTGATAAAATGCACGTCTGGGCTGAGTGCAAATCCATAGATTAAAAGCTGAATGGTGGGTGGAAAGATCAGCAAAAAGATAAGCTGTTTGTTGCGGAGAATTTGATTGATTTCTTTGCGAGCCAGTGCCCAAACGCGGCTATTCAGCAGGCGATCGATCAGTGGATAATCAATTACTTTTTTCATCGCTGAATCACCCTTAACTACACCTTTGTTTGCCTGATTGATGAAGTTGTTTAATCCGTCTTAAGAGTTCTACATTGCCCCTATTCTCTTCAAGCCTGGGAAACTTTGAGCATCTTAAAGAAAACTCGGTTTCCCTTAAAATTAGGGGTTCGGGTCGTGGTGATCACGTTTCAAACCTCCTCTTAGTCCGGTAACTGCATTCGGCTCAAACTTTGCCGTGCCCGATTAAATAAAAATAATCCCAAAAGAATCAGCATTAACACTGCCCACCACACGCCAGTCCAGCCGGTTCCGCGCACAAAGGCATCCCGAATAATGGGAATGTAGTATCGGGCAGGAACAATATTAGAAATAAGCGACAGCGGAAAGGGAATATTATTGAGCGGATAAATGAAACCAGAGAGCAGAAAAGCGGTGAGAAAGCCGATCGTTGCGACTGCCTGCACTGCTGCATTTTGACTTGCCGCTCTTGTGCCGATCATGATGCCAAACAGCACCGCAACCAGAATAAACAGCGGCGTTCCAATCAAAAATGGAGTCGGGTCGCCTGTGAAGCGCAAGCCAAATAGAATCACACTTGTGCCGATAATTAACAGTCCTTCCAATAAACCAATCACTAGATAGGCAAATGCCTTGCCGAGAATCAATTCGATCGCACTTAAACTGGAAGCATAAACCTGTAAAATTGTGCCCTGTTCTTTTTCCCGCACCATTGCCAGCGATGATAGCAGCGATGGATAAATCCATAAAATCACCGCACAGGTTCCCGGCACAATGTAGAGCGATTCTTTGCGTCCCGGATTGAACCAAATACGAATTCGAGGAACAATTAATGGCTGATTTTGCTGCAGTCCAGAAACTCTGACAAAGTACCGCGTGGTAGACTCAATGCTGCCGCGAATTACCCGCGCATTATTGACATCACTTCCATCTATCAAAACTTGAACCGTAACAGATTCGCCGTTCTTAAGATTGCGCGAGAAATCGGGTGGAATAATAATTCCAGCTGTCGCTTTGCCCCGATCGATCATCTCAACCACCGACTGATTTAAGGGACGTTCAACTAAATTCAGCTGATTTGTCGCATAGAGTCTTTCGATATAACTGCGGCTTAGCAGTGTATTATCTAAATCCTGTACGGTGAGCGGAATATTTTTTGCTTCCAATCGAATTGCATAGCCAAAAATAAACAGTGTTAATAAAGGCAGCAAAAACGCCAGTGCAACAGTTAATCGATCGCGGCGGAACTGAGCTAATTCTTTGATGCACTGAGACCAAATTCGCTGCGGCTTAATCATTGCGCTGTCCTCTGAATTGGCTATGCTTCTGCTCGCTGCACAATACCGATAAACGCATCTTCGAGCGTGAAAGAAATTGGGCGAATTGATTGAACTTCAATGCGGGTTCCGTCTGGCTTCTGATAGGCAAATAGCCAGGTTTTAATTTGCGGCATCTCGCGATCGGGATTGTCTAAAACCAGGTGAAGTCGATCGCCAAAAATCGAGACGCGCCAGGGTTCCATCTGGGTTTTTAGCAAATCTGAAGCTGCCTGATTTTGGTTAGTTACCAGCTCGATTAATCGTCCGGGCTGCGCTGCTTTGATCTGGGTCGGCGATCCTTCTGCAACGACCTCGCCCGCCACCAGAAATCCCATGTAATTACAGTGTTCCGCTTCTTCGAGATAGTGCGTTGTTACCAAAACGGCTGTGCCGCGACGGGCAAAATCCTCAATTAACCGCCAGAACTGCCGCCGCGCCAGAGGGTCAACTCCCGAAGTTGGCTCATCTAGAAACAGGATTTCCGGCTCATGCATGACGGATGCACCAAAGGCAACGCGCTGCTTCCAGCCTCCGGGCAAGCCTCCGGTGATTAAGTCCTCCTGTCCTTCTAAACCGCAGATGTGCAGCACCCAGTCAATTTTTTCGCGTCGCTGCGATCGAGGAACGCCATACACCCCGCAATAGAATTCGAGATTTTGGACGATCGAGAGGTCGTCGTACAGCGTGAACTTCTGGCTCATGTAGCCAATCCGTCGCCGCAAATCGGGGTCGCGCAAATTACTGGTTTGTCCTGCCAGGGAAATTTCGCCGCCGCTGGCAGAGAGTAAGCCGCAGAGCATTTTGATCGTGGTGGTTTTTCCGGCTCCGTTTGCGCCCAACAAGCCGTAGATTTCGCCATAGCGAACTTGCAGCGTCACATCTTTAACCGCCTGAAAGTTGCCGAAGGTTTTGTAGAGATGATGGGTTTCGATCGCCGCAGTTCCTTTCGCAGCTCTGGATCCTTCGCGATCCGATCCGAAGGAGTTCCCGCTTGGGAGTAATCGCGGAAAGGGCACAAACGGCGACTCAGCCCCCTGATGGCGCAACTGGGTCACGAAGACATTTTCCAGCGTCACGTCAACGGGTTCGATTTCCGATATTTTCAGCCGCTCCTGTTGGGCAATTTGCTGAATCGTTTTCGTTCCCTCTTCCGGCGAATGCACCAGCACATCCAGCCGATCGCCAAAGGTCTGCACGTCTACTAAAGCCGAATCGCGGGTTTCACCCAACGGGGAAGGGCTTCGCATCGCTGCTAACAGTGCCCGTTCTACGGCAGCAAGCTGAGGAGTTCGCAGTTCCAGTCGAGATAAACCCAGATTTTGCCTGAGCTGGCGCAATGTTCCGGTCTGCTGAATCTTGCCTTCATACATCAGGGAAATTCGGTTGCAGCGTTCTGCTTCGTCCAGGTAGGGAGTTGCGACTACGATCGTCATGCCCTGACTTGCCAACGTCGCCAGCACATCCCAAAATTCCCGTCGCGAAACCGGGTCAACGCCTGTCGTGGGTTCATCCAGCAGCAAAATTTCCGGCTCCGACACCAGCGCACAGCAAAGGGCAAGCTTCTGCTTCATGCCGCCCGATAGCTGACCCGCCAACCGATCGCCAAACCGATCGAGATCCATCAGCTTGAGATAGCGATCGCGCCGCTCCTGAAAACGATCGGACGGAATCTGGCGCAGTCCGGCACTGTAGCGTATGTTTTCGTCCAGGCTCAAGTCCAGATACAGCGAAAACTGCTGCGTCAAATAGCCAATGCCCAACCGCGCATCGCGAGGCGATCGTCCCAACACCTGAATCTCGCCTGCGCTTGCCTCCATCACGCCCGCCAGAATTTGAAACGTCGTCGTCTTTCCGGCTCCGTCAGGACCAATCAAGCCAAAAATCTCGCCGCGCTGCACCTCAAAATCAATGCTCTGAACGGCGATCGTCTGATTGTTCTTTTTGCCATAGTGTTTTTGCAGTCCTGCCACTCGAATCACGGGTTCTGTTGCAGCAGGAACCGGACGGGCAGAAGCAAAGGAAGCAGGCTGAGTCTGAGTCATATTGGCTAACGATTAGGTTCGATTGTTGCGTCCGCAGGCATTCCCGGCTTGGCAAATCCGCCCGGTTCCTCGATCGCCAGCTTCACACCAAACACCTGCTGCACCCGGTCTTCTCGAAAGTAGATATTCTCCGGGGTAAACGAGGCTTCCGAATCAATCTCGACCACGCTGGCAACCAGTGGGCGGTCTGGGTCAGAGTCAAGGTACACGTTCGCACGCTGCCCAACTCGGACTAAGCCAATCTGTCCTGCTGGAATAAAGCCGCGCAGATACACCGTGTTTAAATCGAGCACAGTCAGCAGCGTTTTGCCTGCCGTCACGACCGTTCCCGGTTCTACGGTGCGATCGGTAATCACGCCGTTAATCGGGCTATTGATCGTTAGATCGTTGAGCTGCGCCACAATCCGCTGACGTTCTGCTTCGGCATTGCGGACTTCTGCCTGGGCGGCGGCGAGCTGTGCCCGTGCCTGCGCTACCTGAG
Source organism: Cyanobacteria bacterium FACHB-502 (assembly GCA_014695325.1). Classification (GTDB taxonomy): domain Bacteria; phylum Cyanobacteriota; class Cyanobacteriia; order Elainellales; family Elainellaceae; genus Leptolyngbya_A. Next base: position 59,264 of record JACJNZ010000077.1, read on the forward strand.
CATTGAGGCGATCGAGCTGCACGGTGTTAATTTCGGGGTTAAGCGTGGTGGTTTGCGTCTGAGTCAGTCCGCCCTGAGCCGCCGTAATCTGACGCTGGGCTGCATTCACCGCTGCTTGCCGACTAGTGAGGGTTGCCTGTGCGGTGCGAAATGCGGCATTCGCTTCGTCAAATCGCTGCTGAGTGACTGCCCCTTCCTGGACGAGCTGAGCAAATCGATCGCGATCCTGGCGGGCTAGCTCAAGCTGTGCCTGGGCCTCTGTTACCTGTGCCCGTGCCTGTTCGAGCTGTGCCTGGGCGGCGGCGACCTGCGCCTCTGCCTGAGAAACACGCCCCTGCGTATCGCCCTCTGCTTGCTGAAGCCGCAACTGTGCCTCCTCGATCTGAGTTTGCAGCACATTGAGCTGGAGCTGAGCATTTTGTACCTGATTTTTGGCAGATTGAATCCGGGCTTCGGTTCCGGCGAGCTGTGCCCGCAGTTCATCATCGTCCAGCCGCGCTAAAAGCTGTCCTTTTTGCACCTGTGCCCCTTCCCGCACGGTGACTTCTTCGACTCGCCCCGGCACCTGAGTGCCCACATCTGTTTCGTAGCCTTCAATCCGTCCACTGAGCTGTAGTTCGTCTGTAGCGGGGCGCGACAGAAAATACCAGGCAGTTAATCCTCCCCCGGCAGCCAACAGGGCGATCGGCAACAGAACCCTTTTGCGGCGCGATCGGGGCTGAACTACGGGCGGAACGGCAGTCTTTTCAGAACTGGGAAGTGTTTGTGCCATACGGGGAACTGCCAGAGTCGAATGATTTGAGAGAAATCTTTGAGGGGGACTTGAGACAGATTTCAGAGAAATACGGGGAAAAGAAAGAGATAGAAGGAGATACAGAGAGAAATAAGTTTTGAAAAGGGAGCCGGGGAAGGAACTTTGATCACACTAGACTGTCTAGTATGATTACAAGCAAAATCCTAGCGCGATCGCCCAAACCGGACAAGCATCCCTGAAAATTGTTTACATAGCAGGGATTAAACGACCCTGATCTAGGAGCATGAACCAAATTCTTGGGTCTGACCTCTTGAACAGGATAGAGCTTTAACCCCCTTGAACCCCTCTTTGAAACCCACCCCTTGAAGCCAGAGACAAGCAAAGCCACAATGCACAGCAGTTCCCCCCTTGAGGTAATCAGCAGCGACAAGCGAGAGCAGATTTTGCAGGGCGCAATGCAGGTGTTTTTAAGCCAGGGCTACGCCAGCACCAGCATGGATCGGGTTGCGGCGGCGGCGGGTGTCTCCAAGCAAACTATCTATAGTTACTTTCAAGATAAACAAGGGCTATTTACCGCTCTAATCGAACGGGTGACGATCGATCGAATGCAGCACATCTTCCGTGCCGAGGAATTGAGCGACGAACCCGAACTGCTGCGATACTTCGCCGAATCGTTTCTTCAAAAAATGGCAAACCCAGAATTCCTGAGCCTGCTGCGAATTATTATTTCTGAATCTGCCCGCTTCCCCGAACTCGCCAACCTCTACACCCGCACGGTCATTCAGCGAGGGCGATCGATCCTGACCGACTACTTCCAGCGTCACCCCGAACTTCGCATCGCCGACCCCGAAGCCACTGCCCAGATCTTCTGCGGCTCCCTGATCTCTTTCTTAATTGCTCAAGAAATTCTCTATGGCAAAGAGGTTGCACCCCTGGCAGGCGATCGCCTGGTCAATGCCCTGGTCACCCTCTTCCTCGATCGCACCTCTCCCCATCCCAACTAATCCCCTCACCTTTCCACCCCTCGGCTCCCTCGACTCCCTCGACTCCCCCTAATCCAGCTTCAATGCATTCACCGGAACCTCATCCCACGACTCCACCTCCCGCATCTGCGTAAACCACCCCTCCTGTTTCTGAGCCGTCGTCAGGTTTGCTTCAAACGAATCGTGGCACTCCTGCGCCTGAACCTCATTGCAGCAAGCAATACAAGCCCGGATAATCCCAGAAGAATCGATTTGCTCATTGACCCAAATTTTCACGCCGATCGCCCCCGTTCACGCAAGAAATTCACTGTCGAAATAGGGTTTTCATGATCACAATTGTGACAGACCCTCCTCTAAGGTTTTACCGGACAGTTGGGGCGATCGCAATCACTGATTGCAATGACTGACTGCAATAACCGACTCGCAAGAGTTGATGCACAGCACTTACTATTTATAATTCCTATAATTCAGATAATTCAGGACAGGATTTCTAGATTGCCGATGACGCACTGCTGGCAACGGGTTTTCTTTGATCAACTTAAGCCGATAAGCCAGGCTTTCCCAAAATGGAAGGGCTAAGAAACGGTGCGGGCGACCCAGAACAAACCAGAACAAAATTACAGGCAATGACCCATTCAACCCACTCTCCGATCTGGAATGTCTCACGCTCAGGCTGGATTGTTTCTCCTGATTGGCTGGCGGAGCATCTGAACGATTCCCGGATTGCGATCGTAGACTGTCGCTTTTCGCTGATGCAGCCTGAGCTGGGACAGGAACAATACCGCACAAGCCATATTCCTGGCGCGTTTTATCTGGATCTGAATCGGGACTTATCCAGTCCAGTCGGGCAACACGGCGGACGACATCCCCTCCCCGACCCGGCAATTCTAGCAGAGAAGCTCAAGGCGATCGGCATTCGATCGGCTGCATTCGGGCAGGAACCAACGCTCGTCGTGGCTTATGACGATTCGCGGTTTGGCTTTGCGGCGCGGCTCTGGTGGCTCTTACGCTATCTCGGACACGATCAGGTGGTGCTGCTCGACGGCGGCTTTCAAACCTGGCAGGACAAAGGCTATCCCGTCAGCCGCGAACCTTCGATCGCCCAACCCGGCAACTTTGTGCCCCAGGTGCGTTCAGATTGGGTGGTTGATATCGAAACAGTCAGGGCAAGCCAAAATCATCCAGGCATTGTGCTGGTTGATTCGCGAGAAGCAGAACGCTATCGAGGAGAACGGGAGCCGATCGATCCGATCGCAGGTCATATTCCTGGCGCGGTGAACTATCCCTGGCAGGAAGTGACGGGCGCAGATGGACTGGCACAGCCTCCGGTGGTTCAGCAGCAGCGATGGTCAGACATTCAAAATGCGCCAGAAATTTGGGTCTACTGCGGGTCGGGTGTGACGGCCTGTGTCAATCTGCTGTCGCTGGCAATGGCAGACTTGCCCCAGGGAAAGCTCTATGCCGGAAGCTGGAGTGACTGGTGCTCGTATCAGACGGATACATCCTCTGCCTCCTGAGGAAAACGCCCTTTACCATCAGCAACAGGAAGCCTGCGATCGGGTCAAGAGCTGCACTGAGAGCGATTTGCTGTAACATTGGAGGCGTATCGCTGACTTTAACTTAACAATTCTATAATGTTCAATTTATAATGCTCAAAATAATGCTCAAATTTAGGTTTTTGCTGACATTTCGCTGACATTAGGAGGATGATTGACTGCGGCGGCGGCTGTGACTTCTCAACTCAGATTGCTGTGATCCAGCACAGTTGACTTTACAAGTCTGGCGGCTGCGCGTATAAAATTGACTTGACTACAAATGGTTGATTACGAGTAGCTGATTACAGCCTGAAGCGGTCATTTTGTTGATTTTGATTTGTCTGGTTTTACTGATTGCCTGAAAATGGCAGCGGGCCGCAATTGACACCCCTATCTCTAACGCTTTATTTGACTTTCCATCCTTCAACTTTTTCCTAAAAATTCTAAAAAATATAGGTCTAGAGCTTCTATGTCTTCATCGATGAACCGTCTTTCGATTTTTGTAGACGGCAACAATATGTTTTATGCTCAACAAAAGAATGGGTGGTTCTTTGATCCAAGACGGGTGCTGGAATACTTTACCCGTACTATTACTGATGTCAAGCTGGTGAATGCCTTCTGGTACACCGGACTTAAAGACCCGCAGGATCAGCGAGGCTTTCGCGACGCGCTAATCAGTTTGGGCTACACCGTTCGCACCAAAATTTTGAAAGAGTACTACGACGATAGTTCGGGTCGCATCTCTCAAAAAGCAAATCTGGACATTGAAATTGTCGTTGATATGTTTAGCACCGTCGATCAGTATGATCAGGTGATTTTGTTTAGCGGAGACGGAGATTTTGAGCGGGCGATCGAACTTCTGCGTGCTAAAAATACCCACATTACAGTCGTTTCAACCGAAGGCATGATTGCACGAGAACTGCGAAATGCCACCGATCGCTATATTGATTTAAACGATATTCGTTCTCATATTGAAAAATCTGATAATTAGTCTAATTAACAGTCTAATCGGCTTGATTTCAGAGGGTGTTTTAAGGGCCGCGATTGCAACCCAGATCACCCTCCGAACGGGTCAATTCTGAGGGGAACTGAGCATCCTTCCGATACTCAAAGTCCCCCCTCGCTCTTTTAGAACAGCACTCCTTGAAATGGGAGAGGATGTGCAATTCAGGACATCTCAAAGACGTTGCCTTAGGGTAAATCTGTGGCTCCCATCAGATATCGATCGCACTCGCGGGCAACCCCTCGCCCTTCATTCATTGCCCAGACCACGAGACTTTGACCCCGCCGACAGTCGCCTGCGGCAAACACGCCCGGAATGCTAGTGGCATAGGAGCCATACTCCGCTTTCACATTGCTGCGCGGATCACGATCGAGTCCGAGGGCATCGAGGAGGGGCTGTTCGGGTCCGAGAAATCCCATTGCCAGCAGGACAAGCGAGAAACGCCAAGTACGAGATCCAGCGATTCAAGGGTTTGGGTGAAATGATACCGCAGCAGTTCCGGAATACCACGATAAACCCCCGACAGATCTGGACATTTAAGAGTTGTCCGAGCGCAGACGAGTTGAAATAGTATAGGAGCAGCCACCCAGGGGATAGCTGCTTTTTCGGATTCAAGAGACGCGATCGTGGCGTCAACCCACTCTCAGCCCACCTCATTGGACGCCTTGCCTTCAGGAATTTCTAGATGCCTCAATCCAACTCAGACCCTACCCAAAATACGTTTAATATATCCAACAGCTCCATCACCAATCTGGTTGGCTCTGGCTCAATTCAGTACAATGCGGCAACCCAAAAAGCTGAAGTTTCACCAGAATCAGAGAACGATAAGAAAGTAACTCTCTTCCTGGCAGCGCAACCGCTCACCACCGCACGATTAAGGCTGGATGAGGAAGTCCGGGAAATCGAAGAGGGATTGAAGCGATCGAAATACCGCGATCGATTTGAACTAATCCAGAAATGGGCGGTGCGTCCCAGAGACCTACAGCGAGCCATGCTGGAATGTAACCCCTCCATCGTCCACTTTTCTGGACATGGAATCGGTCGCCCAACTCATACCCCATCTGCTGATACTCAATTCCCAGACGCAGCGCGCAAATTCCAGCTCGTTGATCCACCCGTCAATCCAGCAGGAACCTTCGAGGAGGGAATCATTTTAGAAGATCAGGTTGGACAGCCAAAACTCATCAGCACAGAAGCCCTATCGACCCTGTTTGAGCTATTTGCCGATCGCGTTCAGTGCGTCGTCCTCAATGCCTGCTACTCAGAACGTCAGGCACAAGCGATCGCCCAACACATCCCCTATGTCATTGGTATGAATCAGGCGATCGGCGATCGGGCAGCGATCGAGTTTGCGATCGGGTTTTATGATGCCTTGGGGGCAGGGGAGACGATCGAGCGGGCGTATCAATTAGGACAGGTTGCGATTCAGATGGAAGGAATCGCAGAGCATCTCACTCCGGTATTGGTTCCAAAAAGCAATTAGACAACGGTTGGACTCAAGCTATTCGCCCAGATCACTACGCCATGCGCGATTCCAACCGCTAGCTGATCGAGATACTGGTCATCAAAGAGATTGCGATCTTCTTCATTAGTTACATATCCAGCGTAGAGAACCAGCGACGGCATTGAAACATCTGCGCAGAATGCAATTCTTCTGACGGCAGTGTCGGGCTGCGCCCCCTGGCTAGGAAAATAGGACTGCTGCCCATTTGCTTTTTTGTCTACCAGCTCAGCAACTCTAAGGTACTCCTTCAAAACTAGCTCAGCATTGAGCTTACGCTCTGCCCGATTCCGAAAATAATAGACTTTTGCACCACGAACATTCTCTCGCACATCCTGAGCAAGTTGCTCATTGTCTGAAAAGACCTCAGTTTGAGGAGCGGCATCCAGGAGAATTTCAAGAGCAACGTGACCCGGCTGATAGTCTTTTTTATATTGCTGAAGCCACTCGATCGCTTTATTGCCATGACTTAATGTTTCGGCAGACTGTTGTTGAATATGAACAGCTTCTAAGCCATAATCATGCTGCTCGGATTCTAACTGAATCTGCTTTACAATTTTACTGCCAAGCTTAAATAGAACATCGGCTTCAAACTGGGCTTCGTTTGTTAATCCAAAATCTCTCTTGCGTCCTGCTGAAATAAAAATTCTGCCTCTGCTTGGATTGTCAACATACCGATCCAGGAAGTCATGAAGTTTTGCATTAAGTTCTACATCGCTGGTCTTTTCCGCTTGTTTTCTCAAATCTTCTACAATCCGGCAGACGCGAGTTCCCATATAGCCCACCACTTGACCCTCTTCTGCATCGATCAGAGCAGAGTGGTGGATGCCAACAAGCTGCCATTGAGAATTAAAGATAGGACTTCCCGAAGCTCCTGGTTCTGCATCGGTTTCGTATTGAATCCAGTTCTGGTAGATTGCCTGAACCTGATTGCCGTACACAACAATTTCTTTTCGATTGCCTTTGGGATGTTGAATAATGCTAACCGCTTGCCCCATGAATCCTTGAACCTGCAGTCTATCTTTAACCTGCGGCTCTAATGCCTCCTGAAAAGCTTTGTCGCTTCTCAAGGATCTAGCCCAGGCATTCTCACCAATAATTGGGGATATGACCCGGCTGGTAGGCATCTTAGACATTGCTTGCTCAAACAACTTCTTGACCTCCCGGAAGACGGCAGGCAGAAAATTGGTTCGTTTCAGACAAGGAATTGGAGGGATCGCAACTGCCTCATCCTCCTCCTTCAACAAACGAAGCCAGCCAAAGTTATCTCCAGCTTCCAGAAACGTTACCCGTACTTTTCTGCGCTCTTCTTTGTCCAGAGGAAGAATTTTGATGATGGCATAATCCAGGTCGTTGTCATTGGAAACATAGAACTTTGGATCAAGTTTGTAATCCACAAAATCCAGTTCACTTCCCTGGGAATCAATCTCATATTTGAACCGAGCAATAAAGTCGCCCGCGATCGAGGCAGTGGGCAGAACATGGTGATTGGTCAGGATATGGTTCTTGCCGACCAGAAACCCTGTACCCACTGCTAAAGGTTCACTTTTGATATATTCTGCAAGGCGTGTTTTCATATCATCAACTTTCTCTAAAGCTTCTGATACAAATTCATAGTCCTTCCAAAATTCTTTATAGTTCTTAATCTTTAGAAGATTGCTGAGTTCTCTAGTGCTGTAATTGTTCACTTGAATAGCGTCAAATATTTCGTGAACGCTAAAGTCTGTGTACTGCCTAAGTAGCAGGCAAACTGGAGCACCCGATCGAAGTCCTTTGCTCAAGAAAGAAAAGGGCAGAAAATCGGAAGAACCCAAAGTTTTACGCATCAAATCCTGTTCTTTCAGTGCATAATATTTATTGACAAATTTAGCCAGTTCTCTTCCGGTAACGGGTTTTAAAGCTGACCCTGAGGGCGGCTTAATCTGTCCCGTTGGATAGTTACTTGTAACATAGTCTCGTATACTTTCGTCAAAGTACCTTGCTATAGCTCCTCCAACAATCACATTCTTCAAAAGAGAATACTGACTCATTACCTTCTCCTAGTAAATTAATAAAAAAGTTGACAAAGACTGATGATAACAAGGCGATCGATCTACGGCAAAAAGTTTTCACAGCAATCCTTGCCGTCAGATCTGCGCGGCGTTGTCTGCGGTCAGCCTTCTGTTTTATATGGATCAACCTACCTGATACTTCTTAGTTCAATCTTTCTTTCTGGATTCTTTTCAGGGTTGTTCGGAGCTTATGGCGGTCGCATCGCTTTCACTGATCCTCCAGCGCTCTCAATTACCCTGCTCATTGTTCTACTGACGGTCTCTTTCGCCTGGATCTGGAACTGTGTTTATTGTGGATTTGCAACTTCCCTGGGGAGATCTTTTCTGATTGCGATCGTCCTTACTGTGCTAGCCGCAGTTGCTCTAAAGAGTTCCATTTTCATTGGACTTTCTCTCCTATTCAATTTTCTTGCTCTTGGCAGCATCTCACTTGCTCTCTTAAGCTGTGTCTTTGCGCTATTTCTAATTAGCAGTTTATCCAGAAAACAAACTGCTTTTTCAAAAAGAATTATTGCTGTTGCTGTAGTTTCCATTTCAACTTTTATTGCTTACCAAGTCGGTCAGGACTTTCCGGGAAAATCGTCCTTTTCACAAGACTACTTTATTCCTATCAAGCTGCTGTTAGGATTTGTAGCGGGAATGCTTGTGGTGGCAGCAGGATTATCAGTTGCTCAACTCGAAGGAAAGGCAGCTCAAAACTTCAGATTCCTTCGACTCTGGACGATCGCTCTTGCAGCCTGCGGTGGAACTTCGTTTTACGATCTCGACGTAAGCAACGTAGACTTTTCGGGCGCAAATCTTGCCAATTCAGATTTTAGAGTTCGTTCTCTGCACCGATCGATCCTCAAGGGTGTTACCGGGCTGGAACTCGCTAGGGTGGATAGCCGCTACCTTGATCTAGGAAATACCAAGGTTCAGAAACTTCTGACTCAGGGAATCAGCTGTGACCGAAACTTTAGCTCGATTAATCTTCGGGGCGCTTATATACCTCCAAAAACCGATTTGCGCGACTTCGATTTTACCTGTGCAAATTTAACGGGTGCTAATTTGAGTAAAACGGATTTAAGAGATAGCTGTTTGACTCAGGTTCAGGCAACGGCAGCAGCCTTTAACTCTGCCGATTTACGAAACAGTGTCCTTGTCGATGCCAATTGTACGGAAGCGGATTTTCGAGGCGCAGATTTACGAGGGAGCATTCTGGTTCGTGCCCAAGTTGCGCGGGCAGACTTTACGGGGGCAGACATGACCGGCGTTTGTATTGAGGATTGGAGCGTGAGCAGCAAGACCTGTTTTACAAATGTCCGATGCGATTATATTTTTCGTAAATATCAGGACGGAGAGCCGATCGATCGCTATCCCGCCGATCGCTACTTTGAACCGGGGGAGTTTGCCGCACTGTATGCAGAACCAGAAGATGTAGTGGAGCTAGTGTTCAAAGGCGAATTTAATATTGCTGCGCTTAGCCTTGCACTCTACAAATTACAGACCGATGCACCAGAGCTAAATCTAGAGCTGAGAGGCATTGAACAGCGCGAGGATTTGTGGGTTGCAAAAATTAGAAGCACAAATGATTCGCTCAATGAACGCCTGATTGAGGAACGACTCGCTTTAATTTATAAGAACACTGATAACGGGAACGTCAGACAAGAAACGATTCAATACTCGATTTACCGCGAATACGAAGAAACAAAACGAAGGCTGGCAGAAAGTGAGCAATTGATTAGCCAACTTGCTACGGCTACTGGCAGTCAGGCGATCGCCTTAAAGGAACTGAGCCATCGATCGGCTGGCAACACTTTTAATATCACAGACAGTAATGTTGGCAATATCGTGGGTACGGGAACCGCTCAACAGTTCCACGCTGCCGATCAAGATTCTGCCAGCGATCGTCCGTCAAGCTATCAGCACGAAAACAAAAGCTAGGTCAGTGTCTGCGGCTCGAACTGGGCAGGTGAGGGAACACCCACCCCACAAAAAGCACTCCTGATCAGGAATTACAGGTTATTGAATTCACAAACCTAAGGCAAATCAGTCGTGCCCATCAGATATCGATCGCACTCGCGGGCAACCCCTCGCCCTTCATTCATTGCCCAGACCACGAGACTTTGACCCCGCCGACAGTCGCCTGCGGCAAACACGCCCGGAATGCTAGTGGCATAGGAGCCATACTCCGCTTTCACATTGCTGCGTGGATCGCGATCGAGTCCGAGGGCATCGAGGAGGGGCTGTTCGGGTCCGAGAAATCCCATTGCCAGCAGGACAAGCTGAGCAGGAATGACCTGCTCTGTACCGGGAATCTGTTTCGGGATGAATTGCCCTTTCTCGTTCCGCTCCCACTGCACATCAACCACATGAACAGCTTTGACATTGCCATCGGCATCACCTTCAAAGTGGGTCGCAGTTGTCAGGTAAGCGCGAGGATCGTGACCATACAGTGCGGCGGCTTCTTCCTGTCCGTAGTCCATTTTGTAGACTTTGGGCCATTCGGGCCAAGGGTTGTCTGCTGCTCGCTCAGAGGGCGGTTTGGGCATGATTTCGAGCTGGACGACCTGGGTGCAGCCGTGCCGAATCGAAGTGCCGACACAGTCGGTTCCGGTGTCTCCGCCGCCGATGATCACCACGTCTTTGCCTGCCGCTGAGATGAACGAGTCTCCGGGCTGGCGATCGAGCACCGCTTTGGTGTTGTCCGTCAGGAATTCCATTGCGAAGTGAATCCCCTTGAGCGGACGACCTTCGATCGGCAAATCACGCGGCTTGGTTGCGCCCGTGCAAAGAACCACCGCATCGTATTCCTTCAGCAGCGTTTCCGCAGGGATGTCTTTTCCAACTTCCGTATTGCAGATAAACTTCACGCCTTCCTGCTCCAGGATTCCCAGGCGGCGCAGCACGACCTGTTCTTTGTCCAGCTTCATGTTGGGGATGCCGTACATCAGCAGTCCACCGGGACGATCGGCTCTTTCATAAACCGTAATCCAGTGACCCGCCCGGTTGAGCTGCGCGGCAGCCGCCAGTCCAGCCGGACCTGATCCGATAATCGCGACATTTTTGCCCGTCCGTTTCGGGGGGGGATCTGCGGTAATCCAGCCATTCTCCCAGCCTTTTTCGACGATCGAGTATTCAATGTTCTTGATCGTCACCGGAGGGTTATGAATACCCAGGACGCAGGAACCTTCGCAGGGAGCAGGACAGACGCGCCCGGTAAATTCGGGGAAGTTGTTGGTTTTGTGCAGACGATCGAGGGCTTCCTGCCACAAACCGCGATACACCAGATCATTCCATTCGGGAATCAGGTTATTAATCGGGCAACCGCTCGCCATGCCGCTAATCATGGTTCCGGTATGGCAGAAAGGCGTGCCGCAGTCCATGCAGCGTGCCCCTTGCGTGCGGAGTCGGTCTTCCGGCATGGGCAGGTGGAACTCATCCCAGTTCCGAATCCGGTTTAGAGGTTCCAGTTCTGAAGGCAATTCGCGCAGATATTCAATAAAGCCAGTTGGTTTTCCCATGTCTCAACTTCCTCCAATTCGGGCAACATCACGAGCATTTTCTTCAAAGGCAGCGGTCAGAGCATCATCCCCACTGAGTCCGGCAGAGATCGCATTCTTAATTGCCTGCAATACGCGCTTGTAGTCTCTGGGCATGACTTTGACAAATTTGGGCAGTATCGCCTCCCAGTGTTCAAGCACCTGTTTGGCTTTTTCGCTTCCGGTATAGGCAGCGTGGTTTTGAATGATCTGCCGCAGTTCGGCAATTTCTTCGGGGTCGTTCAGAGTTTCGAGATCGACCATTTGGTTGTTGCAGCGATTGGCAAAATCACCGGACTCGTTGAGGATGTAGGCAACGCCGCCGCTCATCCCTGCTGCAAAGTTGCGTCCCGTTGTTCCCAGAACCACGACTTTACCGCCCGTCATATATTCGCAGCCGTGGTCGCCCACCGCTTCCACCACGGCAGTGACCCCAGAGTTACGGACGCAAAAGCGTTCTCCGGCAATACCGCGAATGTACATTTCGCCAGAAGTCGCACCATACAGGGCAACGTTACCGACGATGATGTTTTCTTCTGCCACAAAGGTCGAGTTCCTGGGCGGATACAGGATAATCTTGCCGCCGCTCAACCCTTTCCCAAAGTAATCATTCGCATCGCCTTCCAGTTCCAGCGTCACCCCTTTTGGCACAAATGCCCCAAAGCTTTGTCCGGCACTTCCCTGGAAGTGTAAATGAACGGTATCTTCCGGTAATCCCTGCCAGTGACGTTTGGTGATTTCGTTGCCGAGAATCGTGCCAACTGCGCGGTTGATATTCTTAATCGGCAAGGTGGCTTTGACGGGTTCACCATTTTCGATCGCCCCTTTACAGAGATCTAGCAGCACCGTCATATCCAGAGATTTCTCCAGACCATGATCCTGAGCGATCTGACAATATCTCCCAATTTCATCACCAGCTTCTGGCTGATACAGAATCTTGGAAATATCTAAACCTTTCGCTTTCCAGTGATCGATCGCCTGCTTCGCTTCCAGTACCTCCGTTCGTCCGACCATCTCGTCTAGCGTGCGGAAGCCGAGTTCTGCCATCAGTTCGCGAGTTTCCTGCGCGATAAACTTCATGAAGTTCACCGTATGTTCAGGATCGCCCACAAAGTTTTTCCGCAGCTGCGGATCTTGGGTCGCCACGCCTACCGGACAGGTGTTCAAGTGGCAAACCCGCATCATGATGCAGCCGAGCGTCACCAGGGGAGCCGTGGCAAAGCCAAACTCTTCTGCGCCCAGCAGAGCCGCAATCACCACATCGCGTCCGGTCTTCATTTGTCCGTCGGTTTCGACCACGATGCGCGATCGCAGATTGTTCAGCACCAGCGTTTGATGCGTTTCTGCAAGTCCCAATTCCCACGGCAACCCGGCGTGTTTGATCGAAGTTTGGGGCGAGGCTCCCGTGCCGCCATCAAATCCAGAAATCAGCACGACATCGGCATGAGCTTTGGAAACTCCGGCAGCGATCGTCCCGACTCCCACTTCAGACACCAGCTTGACGCTGATCCGGGCATTGCGATTGGCGTTCTTCAGATCGTGAATCAGTTCCGCCAAGTCTTCGATCGAATAAATGTCGTGGTGCGGCGGCGGCGAAATTAAACCTACGCCCGGAGTCGAGTGACGCACTTTGGCGATCCAGGGATAGACTTTGCGACCGGGCAACTGTCCACCTTCACCGGGTTTTGCCCCCTGTGCCATCTTGATTTGGATCTCTTTCGCCTGCGAGAGATAGAGACTTGTCACGCCAAATCGTCCTGAGGCAACCTGCTTGATCGCGCTATTTTTTGAATCGCCGCGATCGTTCGTCCAGGTATATCTTTCGGGATCTTCGCCGCCCTCCCCCGTATTCGATTTACCGCCGATCCGGTTCATCGCGATCGCTAACGCCTCATGGGCTTCTTTGGAGATCGAGCCGTAGCTCATTGCTCCCGTTTTGAAGCGAGTCATGATTGATTCGATCGGTTCCACTTCTTCGATCGGGATCGCTTGGCGGGGTTTAAAGTCGAGCAGACCACGCAGCGTGAAATGCTTCTGGTTTTGCTCGTTCACCAGTCGGGCGTAGGTTTTGTACTGGTCGTAGCTGCCCGTGCGAACCGATTTTTGTAATGCGTGAATCGTTTCTGGGCTAAACAGGTGTGCCTCGCCCTCTTTCCGCCACTGGTACTCGCCGCCCACATCCAGCGTGTGACCGTTGACTTCCCGTTCGGGAAACGCATGACTATGACGCGATACTGCTTCTTTGGCAATGACCTCTAGATCAGCCCCTTCAATGCGAGAAGCCGTCCAGGTAAAGTAGCGATCGATCACAGTCTGATTCAAGCCGATCGCCTCAAAGATTTGCGCGCCCCGGTAGCTTTGCAGCGTCGAGATTCCAATTTTGGAAGCCACTTTGACCACGCCTTTTGTTGCGGCTTTGATGTAGTTCTTACAGGCGGTTTTGTAGTCTACGCCCACCAGCAAGCCCTGATCAATCATGTTTGCGATCGTCTCAAACGCCAGATAGGGATTAATTCCGCCGCAGCCGTAGCCAATCAGCGTCGCATAGTGATGCACTTCGCGCGGTTCGCCCGACTCCAGGACAATTCCCACTCGCGTCCGGGTTCCCTGGCGGATCAGATGGTGATGCAGTCCGGCAACTGCCAGCAGGGCAGGAATGGAAGCCTGCTTTGCATTCACTCCCCGATCGCTCAGGATTAAGATATTTACGCCATTCGCAATCGCTTGATCTGCCTGTTCACAGATAGATTCGATCGCCTGTTCTAATCCCTGTACACCGTTCTTTGGATCAAACAGTGACGGAATCATCACCGACTTAAAGCCGTCCGCGTTCAATCCCTTGAGTTTCGCCAAGTCTTCATTGCTAAGAATCGGCGTTTTCAGTTTGATTAAATGACAGCTTTCCGGCACTGGCTCCAGCAAATTGCGCTCCGATCCGATCGTCGTATCCGCAGACGTAATAATCTCTTCGCGAATCGAGTCGATCGGCGGGTTCGTCACCTGCGCGAATAGCTGCTGGAAATAGTCGTAGAGCAGCTTAGGGCGATCGGACAGCACAGCGAGCGGCGTATCTGATCCCATTGATCCCACGGCTTCTACGCCATCTCGCGCCATCGGAGTTAACAGTAAGCGCACTTCCTCAAAGGTGTATCCGAAGGCGATCTGTTGCTGCATTACGGTCGTCAGGTCAGGATTCGCTGCCAGAACCGGATCGGCAAGATTCACTTCCGGCAACTGTGCTAAATCCACCAGATATTGATCCAGCCATTCTCGATAGGGATTCTCCGTCGCAATCTGCTGTTTAATTTCCTCATCAGCAACAATTCGCCCTTCCTGCATATTCACCAGGAACATCCGTCCCGGTTGCAGTCTTCCCTTTTGTTTCACCCGCTCTGGCTCGATCGGCAATACACCCGCCTCCGATGCCATAATCACCAGATCATCGTGCGTGACGTAATAGCGAGAAGGACGTAGCCCATTTCGATCGAGCACTGCCCCCATCATGGTGCCATCCGTAAAGGCGATCGAGGCAGGACCATCCCACGGTTCCATCAGGCAGGAATGGTATTCGTAAAACGCCTTTTTCTCATCACTCATCGACTCATGCGCTGTCCACGGTTCCGGGATCATCATCATCATGGCGTGGGGGAGCGATCGTCCCGCCAGCACCAGCAGTTCCAGCGCGTTGTCGAAAATCAGCGAATCGCTGCCGTCAATGTTGATCACCGGGCGAATTTTGTGAATGTCTTCCCCAAATGCCTCTGATTCAAACAGAGACTGACGGGCGTGCATCCAGTTGATGTTGCCGCGCAGCGTATTGATTTCCCCGTTGTGGGCAATGTAGCGATAAGGGTGCGATCGCTCCCAGCTTGGAAATGTGTTGGTACTGAAGCGCGAGTGTACCAACGCCAGCGCACTTTTCAGATCGGGATCATGCAGGTCGGAATAGTATTGCCCCACCTGAACGGGCATTAGCATTCCCTTATAGACGATCGTGCGGCACGACAAACTAGAGGGATACCAAGCAGAATCAATTTGGGGCGATCGAATGGCACTGTGCGATCGTTTGCGAATCACGTAGAGCTTCCGTTCAAACGCCAGATCGTCTTTCAGGTCTGGATTTCGCTGGATGAATACCTGCTGCATAAACGGCTCGCTCGCTTTTGCCGAATTGCCCAGCGACGCGTTATCTGTTGGCACATCGCGCCAGCCCAGAACCTTCTGCCCTTCTTCTGCCACAATCTGCTCAAACACTCGGCGACCTTCTTCCCGCCGGATAGGGTCAGGGGAACCGTAGATCATCCCCACCCCATACCGACCTGCCTCTGGAAGCGCGATGTTTTCGGTAGCCGCGACTTTCTTCAGAAACTGGTGCGGAATCTGGAGCAAAATTCCGGCTCCATCGCCCGTGTTGGTTTCGGCTCCGCAGGCACCCCGGTGGTCGATGTTCAGCAGAATGGTGAGTGCCTGCTCGACAATGTCGTGGGAGGCTTGCCCTTTCATGTGAACGATGAAGCCAACACCGCAGGCGTCGTGTTCAAATTGTGGATCGTAGAGACCTTGTTTCGGTGGCAGTTGATTACTGTTCATTGATAAATGCCTTACAAGTGGCAGGAAGTGGGGGCAAAAACCGGTGTTTTTCTATCTCGTTTCAAAAGCGACGCTTCGAGAGCTAATTGAGAGATTCTCTAATAAGTTATGCGATCGCATCACAGGTCTTAAGGAAATTGTCAGATCTGCATTCTCAACTGGGTGTCATTTAGCAGCATTCGTAACAATTCGAGAACTTTCATTGACTCAATCATTTGAAGCATTCATTTGGAGCATTAAAAACTAACAAATTTAGAATTTTCAGGGGGTGTTTTACGCAATGCTTCAGGCAAAAGCGTTTTTTATCATAGCATTGCTACTCGCTGTTCTTAACGGCAACACGAAACACAACTTTATAAAAGACTTTCAAATTAGCCAATTAGTAGGTCAGCCACGGGTTAACCCCAGATCAATCAATGGTGAGGGGTGTTTACTTGTAGAGAAAGTTTTATTTCGGCGTAAACTATTGATTCCCAATCACTGAATTTACTGACGGCAAATGGTATCAAAATTATCTTTTTTGGTTTTCCTTAACCTTGCCAACAGAGCCTGACAAATTGCGCTCGTCCAGAAGAAAAAACGCTTTGAGCTGCGTTGAGCAATAAGCCTAAAAACAAAGGGGCTGCAAGAGGGATTTCCCTTACAACCCAGTTTTAAAGCTCCTTGTGACTGCTACAGTATGACTGCTACACAGTCCTTTTCCTGCCAATTGCTGCCAATCAGCTTTTTCTTTTAATAGCTATCGTCGCCGCTCACTGTAACCAGAGTCAGCAAATAATTAGCACGATTCAAACGATCGCTAATGGCTTGTCGCCATTCCAGACTAATCGAGGGATCAGCAAGAATGTCTTGAGCCAACTGCCGATAGGATGCGCTTGTTGCAATATCTACCTGATCCAGCAAGCAGAGATTTTTGTAGGCAGTTTGAAGCGAAATCTGCATAATGTCTTTCCTCGTAGTAAGCCCAAACCGGAGTGAGGCTGGAGCTATCTATAATTCGTTTATCATCCCCAGAATTTCTTTAATTTGATTCGTTTGTTTTACAGATTGTGCTGGTTCTTTACAAGAGTTCAAATTTTGCCAATTTTATTTGTAACCAATCCAGTTGAAATTTAGGGCGATCGGACACAAGGGAACTAAAAGATTCTTTTTATTATTCCCTAAAAATTCTTGTTACGCCTTCTCAGTCCTTGGGAATGCTGAATGTTGAACCTTACTCCTAAGACTTAGTGAGGGAATTCATGAGAATTGCGCCGATCGCTGCTTGTTTGGGGATGCAATGGAAGCAAAATCTGCGACCCAGGATTCAGCCTGCCTTTTTCAGTTTGTTTGCGATCGCCCTTTCCCTCGCACTGTTGATCAATGCCTGTAGTATCGGGTTTAATCAGTCGCTCCAGCCATTGCGAGTAGGAATTCCCAATTGGGTTGGTTTTGATGTTGCACTCTATGGTGAGCCATCGGAGATTTTCAAGCAGCGAGGACTGGACGTTGAACTGGTGCGATTTGAAAGTAACCAGGATGCTAGCCGGGCAGCAATGCGAGGTAGCCTGGATGCCGCATTTACTTCTTTCTGGGATGTGATGCAGGTTGATCCAGGCAATGCCAAACCTGTGGTGTTAATGACGGCTAATATTTCTGCGGGGGCGGATGGAATGGTTGCCACATCGGGTATTCAAGCAGTTGAAGACCTGCGCGGCAAGCGAGTCGGTGCAAAGCTAGGAACCGTCAATCATTTGATTTTATTAGAGGCACTGAAAGCGCATCAAGTTCAACCCAGCGAAGTCGAAATTCTCGATTATTCTAATGAGGTCGCAGCGGAGCAAGTTGCATCTGGAGCGATCGATGCTGCTGTCTTGTGGGAGCCAATGCTAAGTGAAACGGCTGCAAAGATCAAGGGCAACGTCATTCATACTACTAAACAGGTTGATAGCTTAGTCATAGACATATTGATGTCTAGTGACAGCATGATGAATGCCAAAAAAGCAGAATTAAAGCAGTTCATGCTGGCATGGTTTGACATTATGCACGCCGTCGAAACAAAGCCGACTCAGGTATTTGACACCGTTGGGCAAAAACTTGGACAAAGCGGTGAAGCTTTTGCGAGTGACTATGCAGGACTAGAAAAAGGAGACATCGCTTTAAACCAACGCATGTTTCAGGCAAATGGTCGCCTCAAGGCTGCACAAGCCGAAATTGTTCAGCTATTGCAGACCGATCGCCGTCATGGTCGCACGATTCGACAAGATGTGGAAATCGGTGGAGCACTGGTCAGTGAGGCAATGAAAGCATGGAAGCCATGAAGAAATATCCCTCTCGATTTGGAAATCATTCTTTATCTCGTCAACTACTTGCCGGATTTGGTCTTTCCTTGGTGACCGTTGGCTTAACTACCTTAGGATTAAACTACTTCCTGATCCAAGTGAAACTGGAGCAGGAGCTTCAGCAGCGTGCCCAATCGATTACGCAGGGAGTCGGGTTTTCCACCGAAGGTTTGCTCGAACTGGGCAATACCAGCATCATCAAGCGCATTGTTCAAAACTATGCCACGCTCCCCACCGTGGTTGAAGTGGCGATCGTCAGTCCTGATGGGCAAACTCTCGCTCGTAGCGGCACAGTATCACAAAGTCTGCCCTATGCCTCGATTTATCCAGAACTGGCGCAGGATTTGCAGCAAGCGTCTCGCACAGGTTCAGACACAAGCTCTAGAACGACGGTGGACGGCAAAGCGGCACTGGTAGAAATTTTGCCCTTTAGCAGCAGCCTGTTTGGTCAAGCAGACCAACGCGGATTGGTGGTTGCGATTCTTGATGTCGAAAAATTGCAGCAGCAGACCTGGCAAACTTTCTCGGCTTCAACGCTGACGCTGCTGGTTGGAATGTTAGTGATTCTGGTACTCATGACGATGCTAGTCCAGCAGACAATCCTGCGTCCAATTCAGCGTTTGAACAAAGCGATTACAGAAAGTCAAAGTATCGATCGTTTTGTGATGCCATCGGAATTGCCGGATAACGAAATTCAGTTTCTTGCCCAGACAATTCAGGCGGCGGCAATGCGAGTCGAAGCATATCAGCAGCTTGAGCAGGAAGTCACACAGCGCAAACAGGCAGAAGCAGCTTTACTTCAGTCAGAGGCACGGCTTCGACAGCAGGCACAGGATTTAGAACAAGCTATTCAGGATTTTCAGCACGCACAGATGCAGCTGATTCAGAGTGAGAAGATGTCTGCACTTGGAAATCTTGTGGCTGGCGTTGCTCACGAAATCAACAATCCGATCGGATTCCTAAAAGGCAGCCTCGGTAACACAACGGAATATGTTGAGGATTTGCTGAGCCATTTGCATCAGTACCAGCAGGCATATCCTGATCCGGTCTCCACGATTCAAGACCATGCAGAAACGATCGATCTGGAATTCCTGGTCAAAGACTTACCCAAACTCATTAACTCGATGAAAGGTGCAACGGAACGGATACGCGATATCAGCACCAGCCTGAGAGCATTCTCAAGAGCCGACACAGACCATCCGGTAGAGTTCAATTTGCATGAAGGCATTGACAGCACAATCCTGATTCTCAAATACCGCCTCAAAGCAAACGAGGAACGTCCGGCGATCGAAGTTGTACGGCTGTATGACAATATTCCGGTAGTTTCCTGTTTTCCAGGACAGCTTAATCAGGTATTTATGAACATTCTGGCGAATGCGATCGATGCACTGGAGGAATCAAATCAGGGACACAGCTTTGAATCACTCAAAGAAAAGCCCAACCGAATTACGATTAAAACTGGCATGACAGATGATAAACAATCTGTTGTCATTCGAATCAAAGACAATGGAATTGGAATGACGGAGGACGTGAAGCAAAAAATTTATGATCATTTGTTCACGACTAAGGGAGTCGGAAAAGGAACGGGATTAGGCTTGGCGATCGCCTATGAAGTGATTGTAAATAAGCACGCTGGCAGAATTAGCTGTGGTTCTACTCCAGGAAATGGAACAGAATTCACGATTGAAATTCCCGTGCAGCAGCAGCAGCAGCAGGCAGCATGATCACGATTAAAACGGTGATGCAGCAATGCCAGAGACTATCCTAAATAAGTCATCTTGTGCGTCATTCCACCATCAATCGTCAGATTCACACCTGTAATAAATCCAGCTTCCTCTGAAGCCAGATAAAGCACCATCGCTGCAATATCTTCGGGTTTACCAACTCGTCCCACCGGGTGCTGCTGATGGTCGGCTTCGCTGAGTTTTGGTAGGCGACGCTTCGATCGCTTTTGCCATTCACTGACCGCAATCCAGCCCGGACTGATACAGTTCACGCGAATTTGAGGACCGAGGCTATTTGCCAGCGCATGGGTCAACGCGACTAGTCCACCCTTTGTAGTGGAATAAGCTTCGGTATCAGGTTCAGACATCGCTGCTCTCGTGGAGGCAATATTGACAATTGCTCCGCTCTGCCGCCTCAGATAGGGAACGGCATATTTTGTGCAGAGAAACACACCCGTCAGGTTAACGCCCAGCATTCGATTCCAGCGTTCCAGAGTGAGCTGTTCGATCGGCTCATTGTTTGGATTAGCAATCCCCGCATTGTTCACCAGAAGATCCAGGCGATTAAATTCTGCGATCGTTTGCTCCACCATCGATCGAACTGCTGTTTCATCTGCCACATCGGTTTTCACAAACCGCACCTGTCCCAGTTCTCGATATTCCTCGATCGTCTCTTGTCCTGCCTCAGCATCTTGGTCAGCAATTATCACTCGTGCTCCTGCCTGCAACAGCCGCAGCGCGATCGCTTTGCCAATGCCCTGTGCTCCACCAGTGACGATCGCCACCTTGTCTAAAAAATTCTTTTGCTGCTCGAATATGGTCATTTCCAGAAAGATTTAGTACAATTGAACTACAAGCCCAATATATTGAAGCCATTTCTGAAGCCACTTTTGAAGCCACTTAAGGTCAGACTCTACCTAGTCAAATTTCATCAAGAGCGACTCGACTTCAAGGATTTTGAACGATGACTCACGCTAAAGTAACCCCTCTCAAGCCACAAACCGAGCAATCGCTGCACAAAACGTTTAGGCGTCCGATCGCCGATATCCTGGCTGACCTAGCAAAACCCATTCCCCGTCGCTTTATCGGACAGCTTGAGAAAAAAGACCGCAGAACTGGGAAAGTCAGCTATCTAGACTATATTCCCTGGTATCACGTCGCAAAACTGCTCGACTTCTACGCACCGGCCTGGGAAGGGGAAATTACCCACATTCAGGTGATGGGGGAACGGATTGTGCTGACCTACTCGCTGACCATTCACGCCGAAGAAGGTGATTTTGTTCGCACCGCAACCGGACAAGAACTGCTTGACTGCGGCAGCTATGGCGATCCTTCCAGCAACGCGGAATCGATGGCGTTTCGCCGTGCTGCCGCTAAGTTTGGGCTGGGCTTAGATCTGTACGACAAGGATTAATTGCTCTGTTCTGCTGCTGAGGCAAACTGATTGGCTGAAATCTTGCCTAAAATCCTGCCTAAAATGACGACTTTGCTGAGATAGCTCCAAAATTTTGCCCCTCAACTCGGTCGCAGTTAGGGGCTTTGTTTTAGTCTTTTGCTGAAAGAGCAACAGCAGGATAGATCACACAGTGGAACCTCAGAACCCAGTTTGCCTTCTAACGCTTAGTAGATATTGCAAATGGTGAGTGCTGCAATCCCTTTTTGAGGGCGAACGAGGGGACTCGAACCCCCGAGTGGCGGAACCACAATCCGCTGCCTTAACCACTTGGCCACGCTCGCCATGCGTTAGTCATTATAGCATCCTGCTTCACAGTTGATCTAGATGTCATAATCAAGCGGGAGATAGGTAATTTGAGTTCAGCAATTGGGCGATCGAGCATGAAACATTTTCGCAGACTGACCATTGCAGGCATTGTTTTTGCAGGACTGGGAGCAGCACTGGCAATCACGAACCCACGCCCAGCATCGTTCGATCAATACGCGACCGAGCGACTCAGCGAATATTTGCAGACCGAAGTTTGCCCCGATGCAGGTAGCCTGCTCACGGGTGCTTGCAGTCAGGCAATTCAGGACAATCAGACCGCGATCGCCAGCCTAGTTGCCAAGGGAACACGTCGCGAGAATTACGGGCTGTGGAGCGTCTATCAAACCAACCTGTCTCTCGATCCGCTGCTGCCGTCGCTGCTGGATGGGTCATTGCCGTCCTACTACGTTGAGACGATCGGCATTCTAAACGGATTTCACATTATTAAAGCCGAGGAGCGTTAAGGGCAGGTTGCAAAGAAGGCATTACTACCCAAACTGAACAACGGAACAAAGGAGTCAATATACTGCTCCAACCTTCTTTTACAGGCTTCTACAGGTCTGGCGATTCCAAAAAAGGAGTTTCGGGTTCTAAGGCGGGTTCCAGAACAGGTTCTAAAACGTCTGCTGGAGCAAGTTCTGGAGAAGGCTCAACCCCTTCGGAAAACTGCGGCTCAATCACAGGCAGACGCCCCGATCGCTTCAAAATTAGCATTTGTTGCCCCACCACCGGACTCCGGGCAATGCGCTGGTCTTCTAGATCAAGAATTTCGAGCTGCGTAAAGTCAAACTGGCGCGATCGCTCCCAGAGTTCGCGGGCCAGCTGGTCTTGAGTTTCAGCAGGCAGGCTATACCAACGATCGCCTAGAGTCAACGTTAGATGATGCCGGACTCCGGGCTGCACAGATAGGATAAATGCCTCGCCGTAGGATTCTGTCACCTGCGCCAGCTTTTCCTGAAGGCGGATCAGCTTTTCGGGCGAGAGGGCAGGTTCAGGACGAGAAGCCCTGGATTCGGGAGCGCGCAGCTCCTGGCTGGAAGTCGGAGGCTCCTCAACCGAAGAAACCGCAGGGCGAGACAGCGTAGAAGCAAGCCACAAGAGCAGAGTGAGTAGGGCGATCGTGATTCCGGTGAGAACAGGTTTCGACAAACGACGATTCCAGGGAGCCGGGAGCAACCCTTGCACAAAGGGCAGAATTGTATTCCACCAAAGTTTTCCAGCCGATCGCAGCAAATTGCCACCGAGCTTCACGCCTGCTGCCAGCACTGTCTGAGCAATGCCGCTGAATTGTCCCAGCAAACGCTGAAGGGTGGCGGCTTTAGAAGGGGATTTTGGCTCCTGGGTCATGGCTGTCTCCGCACAGTGTCAAGTCTTCCTGATACTCTCAAAGAAATGGTAGGAGAAATCCTGTCCCTCGCGGGAGCGAGAATTTAATTCACCCACAAATCATTACATTTATCGTCGGTCAAGCATTTATGGCAGTCACCACACAGCAGCTCATTCGTTACAAACAGCAGGGACGGAAAATTGTAGTCCTGACTGCCTGGGACTATCTGATCGCGCAAGTGCTGGATCAGTCGGGGGTGGATGTGATTTTGGTGGGCGATTCCCTGGCAATGGTCGCCCTGGGCTATGAAACGACCGTGCCCCTGACGCTGGACGAAATTCTGCACCATGCCAAAGCCGTCCGTCGAGCGGTCAAAAATGCTCTACTGGTGCTTGATCTGCCGTTTCTGAGCTATCAGGAAGATGCGGTGCAGGCAATGCGATCGGCAGGACGGGCACTCAAGGAAGCCGGAGTCCAGGCAGTCAAGCTCGAAGGCGGCTATCCGGCAATGGCAGAAACCGTGAAACGGCTGGTTCAGGCAGGCATTCCCGTGATGGGTCATGTCGGACTCACGCCCCAATCCGTCCATCAGCTTGGTGGATTTCGCAAGCAGGGCACTTCCCCCGAAGCCGCTGCCCGCATCCTGGAAGAATCGATCGCCCTCCAGGCAGCCGGAGCCTTTTCGATCATCCTGGAACACATCCCCGCAGACTTAGCCGCCCAAATCACTGAAAAGCTCACGATTCCGACAATCGGCATTGGCGCAGGCGATCACTGCGATGGTCAGGTGCTTGTGACCTCTGATTTACTTGGAATGGGTGAATGGCAACCGCCCTTTGCTAAGAAATATGCAAATTTGAGAGAGGCGATCGGGCAGGCAGTGCAGCAGTTTGGAGATGAGGTGAGAGGGAGTGGAACAGTGGGGGATGAGGGGACAGGAGAATAGGAAATCATGCGGCTCGTGATTGAGGCCAAAGGTGGTTCCAACGCCCTATCTAACTCCTGTACTTTCTAACTCCCGTACTTTAACGATCTATCCCCTCTCACCTTCCTGACTGCCTTCCTAACTGCCTTTACTCTAGAACTGCCTCAAAAAGCTAGAACTGCCTCAAAAAGCGCAAATCACTGGCATACAGGCGGCGAATATCATCAATCTGGTGCAGCACCATCGCGAAACGCTCGACGCCAAATCCGGCAGCAAATCCAGTGTAAATTTCTGGGTCATAGCCGACGGATTTAAGCACATTCGGATCGACCATGCCGCAGCCCAGGACTTCCAGCCAGCGACCGCGCCATTTCACGTCTACTTCGGCAGACGGTTCGGTGAAGGGGAAGAAGCTGGGGCGGAACCGCACTTCGATATCGCCAAACATCGATTCGAGGAAGATTTTGATTGTGCCGCGCAAGTCGGTAAAGGTCAGCCCTTCATCGATCGCCAGAATTTCAATTTGGTGGAATACGGCAGCGTGGGTCGCATCAACGGTATCCCGACGATAGACCCGACCGGGAGCCGCAACCCGAATCGGAGGCTCATTATTTTCCATATAGCGAATCTGCACAGAGGAGGTGTGCGTCCGCAGCAAGTTGCCGTCCGGCAGGTAGAAGGTGTCCTGCATATCGCGGGCAGGGTGGTCGGCGGGCGTATTCAGTGCCTCGAAGTTGTAGTAGTCGGTTTCCATTTCGGGACCCTGCGCCACGGTGTAGCCCAAGCCCACAAAGATATCCAACGCCCGATCGATCGTGCTGGTGAGCGGGTGAGCATGACCCTGCGGACGAAACGTTCCCGGCATCGTCACATCGATCGCTTCTGCTGCCAATCTTGCCTCGATCGCCGCCGCTTGCAATCCCGATTTCTTTTGCTCCAGCTCGCCCTGGATGACTTCCTTGACTTCGTTTGCCAGCGACCCAATGCGAGGACGTTCCGCCGCATCCACCTTGCCCATTGCGCCGAGTACCTGGGAAAGACTGCCCTTTTTGCCCAGATAGCGAATGCGGAGCTGTTCGAGGTCATCCAGGCTGGTGGTAGAGGCGATCGCCTGCTGCGCTTCCTGTCGCAGATCGCTGAGTTGAATTGCCAGATCGCCAGACGCTTGAGACATAGGATTTTTCGTGAAAGTCAATAGAATTCGTCGGCTTTTGAACAGCCGATATCTTTCACTAGTGTACGAGGTTTAGGAATCTTGCTGACCTGGCTTTTCCAGATTGCTGTAGCGAAACGGGGATGCAATCAAAGTCTTCAGGTGAGAGACTCCACCCTGCCCGACGCTCCCTAGGGTAAGGCGAAGTCTCCTGCCCCATTATGCGGTGAGTGGGCAAAAGGGACAAGTGAGGGGAAATTAAATATGGTTAAGCTGGTTAAGCGCACCGAGGAAATTGTCAGGAAATCCAAAGCATTTGCTCGATCGCACCAAGACTCTGCTACCTTTATTAGATCGGATCGATCCTGATCATAAGTATCTCGATTTACCTCGATCGGGTGAGTTAGAAACAGGCTAGCAGCGCATAAAAAGGAGCTAGATCCCTGCATTTCCCGGTCACCTCATTCATCTCCAGCAGGTTGGGCAGTTCACAAAAGCTATGGCACTGATTGTTCAGAAGTACGGCGGCACGTCAGTTGGAACGGTAGAGCGAATTCAGGCAGTGGCTCAGCGAGTCCTGCAAACCGTTAAGGGTGGTCATCGTGTGGTAGTTGTCGTGTCTGCGATGGGTAAAACCACCGATGGTTTGGTGAAACTGGCGCACGAAATTTCTGCCAATCCGAATCGGCGCGAGATGGATATGCTGCTCTCGACTGGGGAACAGGTGACGATCGCCCTGCTGAGCATGGCACTTCAGGAAGCCGGACAGCCCGCAATTTCGATGACGGGGACACAGGTCGGCATTGTCACCGAAGCAGAGCATACCCGCGCCCGAATTCTCAGCGTCGCAACCGATCGCCTAGAACGGCATTTGCAGGATGGTAAAGTGGTTGTGGTGGCAGGATTTCAGGGCATCACGAGTTTAGAAGATCTGGAAATTACCACGCTGGGACGGGGCGGCTCCGATACCTCTGCTGTGGCACTGGCGGCGGCTTTACGAGCGGACTGCTGCGAAATTTATACAGACGTTCCCGGCATCCTCACGACTGATCCACGACTGGTTCCCGATGCTCACCTGATGCGCGAAATTACCTCAGATGAAATGCTGGAGCTTGCCAGCCTGGGGGCGAAAGTGCTGCACCCGCGATCGGTTGAAATTGCCCGTAACTATGGCGTGATGCTGGTGGTGCGATCGAGCTGGTCAGATGATCCGGGAACCCGTGTGATGTCTCCGATTCGCCAACCCCGTCCGCTAGAAGGGCTGGAAATTGCCAATGCGGTGGATGCGATCGAGTTTGATACGGATCAGGCAAAAATCGCAATGCTGCGCGTGCCCGATCGCCCCGGCGTGGCAGCAAAGCTATTTGGCGAAATTGCCCAGCAAGACCTGGACGTAGATTTGATCATTCAGTCGATTCACGAAGGCAACAGCAACGATATTGCCTTTACGGTCGTCAAAAATTCCCTCAACCGGGCAGAAGCAGTGGCGGCAGCAATCGCGCCTGTGCTGCGAAACTACAGCGACCCCACTACAGGAGAAGCGGAAGTCCTAGTGGAACGCCAGATGGCAAAGGTCAGCATTGCCGGAGCGGGGATGATTGGTCGTCCGGGGGTGGCGGCGCAAATGTTCCGCACGTTGGCAGCGGCAGGCGTCAATATCCAGATGATCTCGACCTCGGAAGTAAAAGTGAGCTGTGCGATCGATGCGGCAGACTGCGATCGAGCCATTGCCGCCCTCTGTCGTGAGTTTGAAGTTCACACTTCCCCGCTCAAGGCCCCAGGTGGAAAGGCTGACATTGACATTCCTCCGGTACGCGGAGCCGCTCTGGATCTGAAGCAAGCCCGTCTCGCCATTCGCCATGTTCCCGATCGCCCCGGCATGGCAGCCAGGGTGTTTACCTTGCTTGCCGATCGCAACATCAGCGTAGACATGATCATTCAGTCGCAGCGATGCCGCTTGATTGATGGCACTGCTACCCGCGATATTGCCTTTACGGTGGCGCAGGCAGACGCAGACGAAGCAAAAGCAATTTTCGATGCTGCTGCTGCGGAGCTGGGATGCGGAGAAGTGATCGTGGATCAATCGATCGCGAAAGTCAGCGTTGTCGGAACCGGAATGGTCGGAAAACCGGGTGTTGCTGCCAAAATGTTTGATGCGCTATCAAAAGAGAAAATCAATATCCAGATGATCGCGACTTCGGAAATCAAAATTAGCTGCGTGGTGTCTGAAGAAGACGGCGTGCGGGCACTCCAAGCGGTTCACGCGGCATTTGAGCTATCGGGAACTGAGAAGATCGTAGTTCCTGCTTAGGCAGGTGTTGCACTGCCCTCTAAATCCCCCAAATTGGGGGACTTGGAATCTCAGACCAGGAAGGTTCGCGTAGGATGTGTTGCCGCAGCGTAATGCATTAAACAGGGAGTTTCTGCATCAGGACGATTGCTGATTCGATCGCTTCCTTATCGGCCTTTTGCATTGACCCATCGCTTGTTACCGCCAGTATCGCCAGTAGCGTCTGCCGCGCCAAAATACGCCGAGCAGGATTGCCACTGCGGTAATCTGACTGGTGCTAATTAGACTTACCGGAGACGGCAGCAGCGTTCTTGCAATCAGTGCCACAATCAGACAGGGAATCAACGCCCAGAGCGTGCCCGTATCGATTCGCACCTGGGGAAAGAAACGCTCCAGCAGCACAACCGCTAATGCGCCAATCCCAACCCCGATCGCAAGCTGAGTCAAAATTCCTAACGGCGGATTCAACAGCACGATCGCAATCTGAGCCACGATCGTCAATGCCCGCATCAAAATTACCAGGATAAATTCCGCCACGGTGACGCAGAGTGCCGTTAGCAGCGCATTGAGCAATAGCTCCATCCAGGGCAGTCGTTTGAGGCGATCGAGTGGGTTTGCCATTAGGAGAATTGGAGAATTTGTCGTTAAAGGGCTGTGCCTGAAAGCTGGAATGTTCAATTTTAGCCTGAAGCTAAACCAGTGCGTTTATACCAATTGAACGTCTGTATGTTAGAACGCCTTTGGTAATCCCGCTTGCTTGAGAACTGCATTTGCTGTGTGGCGAGATTTGATTGAACTATCTACAACAAATCGTCGATCGTTAATCGGGCTATACCAAATTTCATGATCGCCTTTTCCTTGACGCTCAAAGAAACACCCTGCTTCTACCAATATTTTCTTGAGCGCAGGTGTCAGAGATGCAGCCATTTATGAGGCAACCTCAATCAATTCCTGCCGATGGCTGATGAGTTGAATCGCGATCGCACCTGTATAGTCTGCGGAAATTACATGATTGGTCATCAGCAAGTCAGGAACGATGTCCCTCAACTTTTGACTCAATGCTTCGATCGTCTCCGCTTCGGTTGCTAATCCCGGTACATCATCACTGGTTGCAACCCATACGGCTGCATCTGCATCCCAAAAGGCACTAATTTGGTAAACTGCCGATTCCATACTCGTCTCCACTCCAGCGATCGCCCCTCCAGTTTAGAGCAGCGATCGTCTCAGTAGGAAATGGCTGATACTGCCAGTGTTCCTTCAGTGAATGAAAGCTGCTCTGTATGCCGCGCCAGCGTCGGGAGCTTCGGTCGGGCTACTGCTATCACATCACGACTCGCTGCAATAATCGAGAATTTCGTTTGACGCGATCGGAATGTCGAGAAGTGCTGCTGTTTGCGATTAAACGGTGTCAGGACAAATATGGCTTTAAGCTTTACGCGCTCTGCATTATGAGCAACCACGTTCATTACTTGCTGGAGCCGCAGCAGCCTGACCATTTGCCTCAGATTATGCACTGGTTGAACTGGTACACCGCCATGTGTTTTAACCAGATGTTGAACCGTACCGGGCATTTCTGGGAAAAGCGATATCACAGTACCGGGTTTCCAACCAGCGACAAACGCAGGGCGTTAAACACATTACGCTATATCCACGGCAATCCGAAAGCCGCAAATATGCAGCAGGGCTTTTTCTATGATTTCAGCAACTACGGAACCTATGACCGTTTGACCCACGACGGCATCACCCAATGGCATCCGGCATTTCTGGCACTGGGGACAACGCTGGAGATTTGCGCCGCAGCCTATCGCAAGTTTTGCAAGAAATACAAGCCGAAACTGAAACCCGAAAAAAAGAATCACTGGGGCAGTAAGCTGCTGGCAAAGCTGAGAGCGCGAGGAAAACCGACCAAAGTTAGCCCAGGGCAGAAAAGCCTGTGGGAAGAGTGGGATGCGCCTGCGGAGGAGATTCGCAAAGTGGCTGAGAAATTTGTGCTGGCGAACTGCTTTGACCCCAAATTTATCAGCATTACTTCTTCACTAATAGAGAAAAATACAGAGTAGCCAATACGGTGCCAGGTATAGCTTTACGCGATTAGGTTAGAACGCTAGGCTAGGGGAAAACCAGCGTCTAGAAGTGCCTATGCCTTCCCCTTATGGTGACGACCTGCGTCGCAAAGCAATTAATGCCGT
>JACJNZ010000078.1 GCA_014695325.1 Cyanobacteria bacterium FACHB-502
TGACTTGCTGCAGTGCTTCAATGATCGTGATAGCCATTGCTACTGTTCATGAGTTGAAGGAACTGGATTTCTTCCTATCCTATCTTCTCTACTATCACAATGAATTAGCCCTGGGGGCAAGGGATGCTTTTACCATTGTGGGGTTTTTCTTCTACGATCGTCACTCAGCCAAAAAGTTCTAAGTCAAAAAGTCCTGAGTCAGATAGCAGTCACTTTCCAAGGAAAATCGATTTAGCGGTAAAAATGCCTTAAAAGTTGATTGGTACGCCAGATGTTGTGCTAGACTTGCTGCCAATCTGTGCTAGTTGAGCAAACCCGTTATGAGCAGTGCAGCGTCAATACCCTGGATTGGTATAGGAGTGATCAGCAGCTTGATTTGTTCGAGTTCGGTGGTTTTGGCAGAGCCTGTGGAACCGGGCGATCGTCTGCTTTTAGCTCAGCAGGTTGTGAACGGACTGCCGCCGCCACCGCCGTCTTTTAGGCAGGGTACTTCTCCCGCTCAGCCAAGTTTCGTCCCCAGCGCAGCTTCACCTGCGATTCCTGCCGCCCAGCAATATGCAGTCATTATCAATGGCGACAGCTCAATGATGCTAGATCAGGTGCGATCGATCGAGCCAGGAGCTTTTGTGCAGCACTATCAGGGTCGCCGCATGATCCAGGCAGGAATTTTTAGCGATATCAGCGGGGCACAGCAGCAGGTTGTAGCGTTGGCAGGACGCGGAATTGGGGCACAGGTGGTCACACTCCCAGGAGGCGGAGGGGCTACAGTGGGGACTGCTCCATCAAGAATGGCTACTCCTCAAGTGACTGCGCCTGCGCTGCCGACCCCTGCCTCTTTTCCCAGCCCGTCTGCCCCACCTGCTGCCCCTCAGGTGACTGCGCCGATGCTTCCTCCGCCCGATTTGCTGCCCGTTACACCAGTACCGCGGGAAGTCGAGTTTGGTCAGCCGTCTGCGCCCGAACAGTTTGTGAATCCTGCGCCGTCTGCTGCACCCACTGAGACACTGCTGCCCCCTGATTCAGCTCCAGGCGACACGAGAAATCGACGATCGTTCTATGTGGTGATTCCGGGAAAATCGGATAATCTGACAGCAATTAGCAATCAGGTAATGCGCCTCGGTGATGGTTTTGGCATTGCCCAAATGGTGCAAACTTCGACTTCGTCACGCGGTCCTCATGTGCGGGTCGGTCCCTTTGTCGATCGGGGCGCAGCCAGGCGATGGACGCGCTATTTTCGCGATTTTGGATTAAATGCGCGGATTCTTTACACCCGATAGGCGATAAGGAAAGTTTAAGAAACTATCAGAACAGGGTACTCAACTTGAGGACAGAAGCCCTGTTCGTGTCTTTATCTGAGCAACGAGAACGCTTTGTTAAACGAGTGAATAAATTGCAGAAGCTATTTCGACCTATCTAATCGAAGATAGGAAAGAGGAAGTTTGCAATGCTGAAAAGTGATGAAAAGCTGTGATTTGAGGATTCAAATCTGATAGTTTCGTTGAAAGGTTTCGCCCTGGTGAAGGGTTAAGAGGAGAATTCATCGCATTATTCAACAGCGCCAGGATTTCATACTCAAGCCATATCCCAACTTCGATCGTCCGATAGACCTAAAACGATCGCTCCATTCGCTATGTTCAAGAGCAGTTTAAGTTTCTAGGTGCGGATAACAACATGAGTGGGATAAACCAGCTTAAAACAACGGCTTTGCTGGGCTTGCTGAGTGGTTTGATTGTTCTGGTCAGTTATGCCCTGATTGGCAATGAACAAGGGCTCATCATCGGATTTTTCATTGCAGCTTTTATGTCGATTAGTTCCTGGTACTACTCCGATCGTGCAGCCCTGGCAGCCTATCGCGCTCAGCCGATCGCCCGTGAGCAGGCTCCTGAAATCTATGATCTGGTGCAGAGTTTAAGCGATCGTGCCGAAATTCCAATGCCGAAGCTGTTTGTCGTCCCAACCGAGTCGCCGAATGCGTTTGCGACCGGGCGCGATCCGAATCATGCTGCCGTTGCGGTCACTGAAGGCATTATGAAGCTGCTTTCCCGTGAGGAACTGGCAGGCGTACTTGCTCACGAACTCACCCACGTCAAAAACCGCGACACGCTGACTCAAGCAGTTGCCGGAACGCTGGCGGGCGCAATCACGTTTTTGGGACGCATCCTCACCTTTGGTGCGCTTTATGGTCCGGTGACTTACAGCGGGCGGCGCGGCACCAATCCATTTGGCTTGCTGTTTTTGATCATTCTGGCTCCGCTGTCGGCTTCGCTGATTCAGCTTGCCATTTCTCGTACCCGTGAGTATGCCGCAGATCAAGGCTCGGCTGAGATTACGGGCAATCCGCTGGCTCTGGTGAGTGCCTTGAAAAAGTTAGAAGAAATCGGCAAACAGTTGCCTATGCACGGCAACCCGGCAATGTCACCGCTGCTGATTATCAATCCAATTTCGGCAAAAGGTCTGCAATCACTGTTCCGCACTCACCCGGCTACCGAAGATCGGATTCGTCGCCTGGTGGAGATGGCTCAGCAGAAAGAGACTCCGGCGCTCGCTCAGGAATCGTTCAGTTGAATCCTAGGCGTTGCTGAATACGAAGTATAAAGACACAACTTGAGACCCTGCATCGCCCCCTAAATCCCCCAATGCTGGGGGACTTTGAGGATCAGTTCTCCCCATTTTTTAGGGCTAGGGGGGGATAATCATACTCCAATTCAACAACGCCCCAATTTGGAGCTGATCTGAGCAATCCCAGTAATCCTGCATTGCCTTCTAAATCCCCCAACTTTAGGGGACTTTGAATCGGGCAGAAGCCGATCGCCGAGTCGTCACTTCAGGTAGGATAGGGTCTGGCAAAGGCAATAATCCGGTGAGGAGATTTGCTGGGCATCGGTCAGGAGGGCAACTGTGCGAAAACTGTACTTTCTGCTGCCAGGAACAGGAGGCAAGTTTGCCTGTGGCGGGCTGTGGGCAGAATTGAAAACCTTGTCTCTGGCGCAGCAGATTTGTGATGCAGAGGTGGTGACCTATCGTCAGCGCGAGAAGGAAACGCTATTTCTGGATGATGTGCTGCAACAGGCTAATCTGAGTCAGACTAATCTGAGCCAGGTGATTTTTGTGATGAGTTGGGGATTTGATGTGCCCAAACTGGCAAAACGCCTTCAGAGATACCACACGATTTATCACGCACACAGTGCCGGATACGGATTTCGTTTGCCTTCAGCTGTGCCGATCGTCACCGTCAGCCGCAATAGTTTAGGATATTGGGGACAACGATCGCCCCATGCTTTGCTGTATTACCTGCCAAATCAAATTGGGAATGAGTTTCGGAATCTGAATCAGAACCGTGACATCGACGTTTTGGTACAGGCGCGTAAATCTTCAGAATATTTAATGCAGCAGCTTATTCCAGCTCTGCAATCACACTGCAATGTCTATGTAGTGAATCATTATGTGGAGGATCTAGCGCAATTATTTAACCGTGCCAAAGTTTATCTGTATGACTCTGCTGAATACTGGGCGCAGCAGGGCGTTAGCGAAGGGTTTGGGCTTCAGCCGCTCGAAGCGATGGCTTGTGGCTGTCAGGTCTTTTCCAGCATCAACGGCGGACTGTCAGATTATCTTGACCCGGGCTTTAACTGCTATAAGATTGCCGCCCATTCGCTCAACTATGATCTTCAGCGGATTCTGGCGATCGCTCAGCAGAACCAGCCCCTCGCGCTGCCCGACACTTTCCTGGCAGAATACCGCACCGACAATATCCTCAGTCGTCTTCGGCTCATTCTCACTGAAATTAATCAGTTTTTTGATCAATCTTCTCACGGGCGATCGGTGGATGCACAAGCGATCAAAGAACTGACTCAATCTAGAATTCTGCAACTGAAGGCAAAACGGCTGTTGCAAAAGCTGCAAAAGCGACGGTAGGCAATTAACCTTGATCGATTTGCAGGCGCAGCAAAGACCCGTTTGTGGTGCTGACAATCAGATCATTTCCTTGGATGGCAATACCTAAGGGTGTGCTGTAGATGGGCTTAAATAGCTCGACGATCGCAGTCGGCTTGCCTTCAGGATCAACGCGCACGATGTGTCCGGTATTGGTCGTGACCAGCAAATTTTCAGCCTGAGCAGCCAGTTTAAACGGAATGCCGAAGCCCGCCTCGATCAGATTGACCAGAACTACGACTTCGCCCGTGGGAGAAATCTTGAGCAAGTCGCCTTTTTCATGCAGGGTGATGAATTGCCCCTGCTGCACCACCACATCGAGCGCGTTACCAAACTGCTTTAAGCTGACAAGGTTTGTAATTTGTCCCTGACGGCTTACTTGAAACAGCGCACCATCGCCAGCAATCACATCGGTGGTTCCGGCAACGATAAAGCCACTGTTATAGGTAGCCACGCCGAAGGGCGCACCGTAGGTTCCGCTAATTTCTGACATATCGGCGATCGTCTCATGCTGTCCATCGGGACTCACGCGCACCAGATAATGCACCGGATCAAAACCAGACACGGTGACAACGACACCTGAATCGGTGTGAAGCTGTTCTCCCGGCGGGGTAATCGCGCAAATGCCGAAGGGCACGCCAATTTGGGCAGTGAGAAGATTGGTGAGGACATTCACTTCCCCGATCGGGCTCACGGTCACAATTTCACCGTCTACGGTTGGCACAATTACCCGATCTTGCATTACTGCTAATCCCTGTAAACCTACCAGATTAAGGTTTTTAGCCAGGATGCTCAAGCGCACTCCATTCTCCATTTTGGGTGGCGAATTTTCATGGAGGGTGGAAGATTCGGAGGCAGTCTGACTCATGGGGAGAAGTGGAGAGGGGACAAGGGCTGAAAGCCAGCTAGGATGATTTTATACCTCCCGCTGCTATCCGTAGGCTGGAAGCCGCAATCCAGCAAGCAGGCGGCTCGATCGAATCGCACACCTATCCGAATGTGGGTCACGCTTTTTCTAATGACACGCGATCGGAGGTTTACAGCGCGAGTGCGGCTGAGAATGCTTGGAGGAAGACGGTTAGTTTTTTGACAGGGAAGCTGTGAGGGAATGGGGAAGTGAGGAGATAGAAAGCTGAGGAGATAGAGGATTAGAGGTGAAGGATGCGAGTGAGGTATTCCTGATCAGTGATGAGGTCCTGGACAGATTCGAGGCGATCGAGGAAGAATTTGCCGATGAGGTGATCGGCTTCGTGCTGAAAGATGCGGGCGGGGAAGTTGGTGAAGATTTGGCGATGGGGGTTGCCGTGGCGATCGAAATATTCGACTTCGATTTCGCGATAGCGGGGGACGAGTCCGCGAATGCCTGGAATACTGAGGCACCCTTCCCAGTCCTTAATTTGCTCTTCGCTGTGGCTCAGTAGACGGGGGTTGACCATGACGGTCGGTTCCATCTGGGGTGCGGTGGGATAGCGCGGATTGGGACGCGAAGCGACAATGAGTAGCTGGACTGAGGCAGCAACCTGCGGGGCGGCAATTCCAACGCCATTCGACTGAACCAGGGTTGCCAGCAGGCGATCGATTAGCGTCTGCATCTCTAGGCTGTGCAGATGTTCGACAGGCTGTGCAATTTGACGGAGAACAGGATTTCCCAGTTGGGAGATTTGGAGAACTTCAACCATGTTCTATGCTATGTCAATCAGAGCAGTATGCTTCTAGTGTATCGCTCGATCGAGATTTGCTTAGGGCTATTTGCTTAGAGTTATTTGCTTAAAGTTAGCTGCTGCGGGGTTTGAGGTGATGCCAATCAGCGACCGTCCCATGACAGATGATTTGTTTCAGTCTACGAGCGCGGCGTTTAATCCGATGTCTCAGTTGAGCGCGATTGTGTTAGCGGGCGGGCAAAGTTTGCGGATGGGAACTGATAAGGCACTGGTTGAGATCGAAGGACAGCCGATGCTGACGCGGGTTTGTGAGGTTGCGTTTAGCTGTACGCCGTGGGTGTATGTGGTGTCGGGCTGGAACGATCGCTATCGTTCGATTCTGGACGACCGAGTGAAGTTTGTGCAGGAGGTGGCGGTGGTGAAAGATGTCTATCCGCACGGTCCACTAGTTGGCTTTGCCCAGGGCCTTGAGCAGGTCAAAACGGAGTGGGTGCTGCTGCTGGCTTGCGATCTGCCGCAACTGAACACGGAAGGTTTATCCAGCTGGATGGAGGTGTTGCCTCGCCTCAGTTCAGATACCCTAGCGGCACTGGTGCGAAATGGCAAAGGTTGGTGGGAGCCAATGTGCGGCTTTTATCGGCGGGACTGTCTATCGAGCGTGAATGATTTTATTCAATCGGGGGGGCGATCGTTTCAACGATGGCTGGATTCTCAGAAGGTGTATGAGTTGCCTGCCTCTGACCCAGAAATGCTGTTTAACTGCAATACGCCTGCCGATGTTGAACGGTTTGAGCATCAGAAAGGGGCAGAAGAATAGCTTGTGATATTCTTGCGATTCTTCGGTTAGAAAAGAAACATCCTGCCCCAAAAAGCTTTGTTTAGGTGTGCTGGGGATTAGACGGTTAAAATCCACTTGCTGCGATTATCGGCATTCACAAACGATGATGGGACAATTTCAATGTCCATTCCCAACGATACAAATGCGGCTCGAATCGCTGTTGCATGGGAAGATTCTGTTGCGCCGATGCTAGCCCCAGCTGAAATGAGGTCGGGATTTTTGAGCTTGGCACTCTGGGTTACGTAGGCGATCGCTGCGTCAGTTTCCAGCGCGAGCGCAAGTTTGGCAATGTTGACATCAGAATCCAGATTTCCTTCCCGGCGATTGATGTAGGAGGACAAATCGTAGCTCTGCTCTGCGGTTACAGGCGTGCTGCCCAGATCGCGAATGACTTTGATTAATGTATCGCGGTGTGCCATGTGGTCTGCCTGGTTGCGCTTTGCCAGTGCCAGAACTGCCTGTCCTGTTGCGGTATTGCTCAGTTTTCCGGCAGCCGCAGTGTAGCCCCAGATCGCCTGATGCTCGTAGTAGAGCGCGCCGTTGAGAATCTCAGCGTCATGAGCTGCATCGCTCATCATTCCCGGCATCGTTTCCGACATCATCGAATTACCTGGCATCGAGTTTTGGGGCATCATCGATTGTCCCGGCATTGCTTGCCCTGAACGGGAACCCACTGTTGCCAGCCCCAGCGCGCCTGCAAACCCTGCGATCGTGCCGCTAACCAGAACATTTCGACGTGATAAGGAACGAAAACGGCGATCGGATTCGTGCGATGTATTGTTTTGCATGATGACTCCTCGCAGTGAATAAACTGCATGAAAGCTTGGATGGAAGTTTGAATAAAATTGATTGAGCAAAATCAAATCTGAAAGAGATACGGGTGACGATCGAAATTGGATGAGGGGTAATCAATTTTTTTTGCGTTCGGGTGGATGTTTTAACGGCAATTCGCGCACTGCCCTTTTGAATTCGGCCGTTCGGCAATCCACCCATCCAGATTAAAGCTGCCTGTCGCCTTAATCCCAGATCAATCTCGCAATCCAATTCCCCTCGATCGTCGTATCTAATTTCAGGAATCATATATTTGATGGCGGAAAAATATGACCCATGTTTTTCGCGCTGCCGATGCCGTCACGCTGCCCCTAATGCCAAACCCTGTGT
Organism: Cyanobacteria bacterium FACHB-502; assembly: GCA_014695325.1. Lineage (GTDB taxonomy): Bacteria > Cyanobacteriota > Cyanobacteriia > Elainellales > Elainellaceae > Leptolyngbya_A. The sequence goes on from JACJNZ010000078.1 coordinate 7,594, forward strand.
CTAAAACTGCTTCTGAACCGCCGACCGATCTAGAACTGCTCAATGCGGTTAAACAGGGTCAGGTCGAATGTTTGGGAACTTTGTACGATCGCTATTCGCGTCTGGTCTACGGATTGGCGTTCAAAATTTTAGAAAATACTGAAGAGGCAGAAGATGTGACTCAGGATGTGTTTCTCACGCTGTGGCGGCAGGGTGCCTACAATCCCAGTCGCGGGTCACTGAGCAGCTTTCTCACTACAATGACTCGATCGCGATCGATTGATAAGCTACGGGCACGGGGTACAAAGTTTCGTTTTTTGCAGCGATGGCAGGCGTTGACTCGGACAGAAGCGGTTTCGGCTTCTCCTTTAGAAATGGTATCGGTGCAGGAGCGATCGGAACTGGTGCGCGAAGCCCTCTCGCAGTTGCCGGACAGTGAGCGACGGGTCTTAGAAATTGCCTATTATGAAGGTCTGAGCCAGTCTGAAATTGCCGATCGCCTGCAAGTGCCGCTGGGAACAGTGAAGAGCCGATCGCGCCAGGGCTTGCTGAAACTGCGCCGAACTTTACAGGATTATCTTTAGCATTCGCTGCTCTGTCTTTTGTTCTTTCATCTGATTTCTTTTGTTTTTGATTTTTTCTGTTTTTGATTTCTTGTTTTTGATTTCTTTCATTCTCGCCGTGATTTGCTTCTACGATTTCCCGCAATGACTTTATCTTCGCGTCCCGAAAACTGGCAGGAACTTTTGGCAGGCTATGCTCTGGGTGATCTCAGTCCCGAAGAAGCGGAGGTGCTCAGGCAACTGCTGGACACCCATCCTGATTTACGTCAGGAAATGGCTCAGCTTCAAGAGGTACTGGCACTCATGCCCTATGGACTCCCCGAACAGGAACCGCCGCCCCATTTACGCGAGGCGATTTTGCAGCAGGCGCGATCGGAGCCAAAGACGAATCGGGTTTCGCGTCGTTCTCGTCAGCCCCGCTTCTGGGTGGGTTTAGGAGGAGCCGTTGCTGCCCTGGTGGTTGGGGCACTGACGGTCGACAATTATCGCTTGCGCCAGGAAAATGCCACTGCGAAAGCCCTGGTTGCGACGCTAAAGCAGCCGAATTTGCAGCTCTTTAGCCTTCAGGGAACAGGGGATGCGACTCAAGCTTCAGGCAGTTTGGTGGTGAATCCGGGGCAGCAGGTTGTGATTGTGCTGGTGCAGAATTTGCCGCAATTGCCTGCGGATCGGGTGTATCGACTCTGGGCGATCGAGCCGGGCAAATCCCAGCCCATCTTCTTCGGAGAGTTTAACAGCAACCCGACAAACCAAACGAATGCAGCCTGGCAAATTCCTGCAGTCACGTTGAATGCGCCTCCCGAAAAGATGCTGATTACGGCTGAAAAAGCGGCAGATCCGCCTGTTCCGGCAGGAGAACTGGTGATGAACAGCCTGTGAAAAGGATCTCATCAAACCTCGTAAACTTCGAACGGAAGCCGATCGGGATCTTGGAAGAAGGTAAACCGTTTTCCGGGCAGTTTCTCTTCTTCTAGAACCCCTGCCTCACTAACATTTCAGAAGACTTCCTTTTCTAAAGACCTAAAAAAGACCTAAATCTCACACCTTTGCTGTTTAATGCGGGGTGGAGCTTTGTCATTCTTAACAAACTGTTGTGAACCAAGAATACACCTCTGTTTAGGGATAAGTTTACATCCCCTCTTTTAGTAAGTAGGCATCAGAGATAGCCCGCTCATCTTAGCTTCCGTCTAATTCCGTTACAGGGATCTTAGGCAGAATGCAAGGCGAAGACCGACGGAAGAAACGCTGAAGAATTCGGGTTAACTGCCGAAATCGGAATATTATACGGAAAATTTGTCGGGTTAATGTCTGAGTTGGGGGATTAGACGGAATTGATTCAGCCTAATTGCCTCTACAGGGTAAATAGCCCGAATCAGTTCGGCATAATTAAGAGTTAGGCGTCTGCCTTACCTCGATGAACCCTTAGATTTACCAGAAGCTTATGGTACGAATCTTCGATGGGCGGTTGCACATCCACTATGGTCAAGCTTACATCGAACCTTTCGAAAGCAGGGGCGTTGGTTTAGAAGATTCCTTTTGCGGCCAAAACAACGGACTGTGTGGAGCTGCTTCGCCAGGAATGCTTTTTCTCCTTACAGGTCTGCACACCGGCGATGTTAGCTTTGTCCTTGATGTGCTGGACGCTCCGCCACCTCTTGATGATACTTGGGAAGAGATTGTGGAAGTTTCCTTCGCCCCCAGTTCAGAAAAGGTGATTTTGTCTGAATGGGGGGTGAATATGTGTGCGATGTTCCGCTCCTGCAAGAAATTTATCGTGTGCGCTACTGCGCTCGTGATATGGATCGCGGAAAAGAGATCGATACTTATGGAGAGGGTGAGCCAGTAGACTTTTATGCTTTGACTTTCTGGTGAGCTGATTCAGCCCCGGATGTCGTGATAAAGCAAACCTCGCAAGTAGCAGCCTACTGGCACAATTGGGTACGAACCTTGAAGCTCTAAATTCTTTCCACCCGTGATACTCAAGTCGCATAACAAATCGCTGAACCGGAACGGAGGCAAGCTGTATAGTTAAGTCCTAAAGGTTATCGTCGTCCGGTTAGCCCAATCGTTGGGCTGCTGATGTTGTCGGTTTGGGCTATACCTGACAGCGATCGGTGAGATGCCTGATGTGAAGTTAGTATTGGTTGTGAGAAATTGCTCTCATGGCTAGGACATAGGTTCAGATGCTGCAATGAGAAACCTCGTAATTACTCCCCCGTTTGCATTGCCACTCTACATTCTTCCAATTAGTCTGTGGCTGTTGAACTGGTTTTACCTGATCGACCCTTATTTTGAAGCAGTCAGTCAGCTTGATAGCCACACAGACGGACAATCTATGGTAATCGGGTTAGGTCAAGTCACAGCATTGCCTGCCCTTCCGTTCATTGTTTTCATCCTTTTTCTGATTCTCAGACAGTATCCAGGCTCTGCACCCCTGTTGTCCTGGAACTCTCAGAAACAGGGGTTAAGCATTTTCTGGACAGTATTGTTTTTATCCTTGTCCTTTATCTTGATTACGGAAGCCCAGCAAATGATGTCTTTAGGGCTGTGGCTAAATGCTTTAGCCTGTTTGACTTGGGTTTATCTATTTCTAGCATTCCGTTCCATTGTGATAGAAAAAACAAAGGATGTTGAAGTCGTACTCCCAAGTACCGATCCGGAGTATCTCATTTGTCCCCGATGTAAGTTAGAACAGTGGCGAGGATATGATGAGTGTCAAAAATGCGGCAAACACATCGCACATTTCCAGTGAGCAGCGTACCCCAACACTGCGCTGGAGCGGATGAAATGAAAGTGCCTACTGAACTCCTAGGCTCTCTGGCACCGCTCAGCTTCGCCGTTATACAGTTTGAACATTAAGCTTGCTGATATGGAGATCGTAACCAAAAGATTTTTGCTGCGTGATTTCGTTGAGTCAGATCGATCTTCATTCTTAGACTATCAAGCTGATCCTCGCAGTCAAATCTTCTACGAACCAGGTCAAGCTAGTTCCGAAAATTCAATACGTTTGTTTAAGACATTTTGCACATGGGCTTCTGAGCATCCTCGTCTTAACTACCAACTTGCGATTGTGCAACGGCATGAACCTTGCATGCTTATCGGCTGCTGCGGACTGCGGGGAAGAGGGTGTGATGCAGGTGAGATGGAATTGGGGATTGAACTTGCACCTGACTATTGGGGACGATATGCCTACGCGATCGAGGTTGGGCGCGCCCTGCTCGATTTCGGGTTTTGGGAACTAAGACTAGAGGTGATCTCTGGCTCTACTGTAAGTGCAAACGTGCGGATTGCTCGGTTGGCAGAGTGGATCGGAGCGGAAGTAGTTGCCATCCGTCCGGCGGGCTCTACATGGATGTCCGAACAAGGTTGGAGCGAGGTAGAGTGGCGAATCACGAGAGATCAATGGGAGCGTCGCATCACTGTATAACAATCGCAATGCACTGGAACAATTCAGTTTGGTTGGTTTGTTGCAAAAGACATTAGTGTCCGGTGATTGCAAGCGTTAGCCTGCTTTGTTCGTGGGTTGAGGCAGCACAAAAAAATTGTCTGTAGGTGTTCAAAGCCAAGTTACTGCAAGGTTATCTATAGGACAGTTGCTTAAGGTTGACAGTTCACTCTTGCTGGGAGAAATGTGAATGTTACATTCGCAATGGTTTCCTTCCAGAGGGGCAAGCGCTGTCTCACATGGTCGGACTCGCATTACCTCAGATAACGGTTTGGCAATCGTCGGGTCATCAATCATTTAAGCAAGCGCGATCGCCCGACTATGTAGAATGCGTATGGCCTTTGCCATAGCTTCGCTAAACCCTTGCGTAACGCATCATCTATCCCCCGTACACGTATAACGAGCTTACGCGATCTGGACTCAGATCCTGGATGCGTTGCTCTGTGGGGGTTAAGGCATAGACCCGGTGAAGCACTTGCAGTATACATCACTCTCCTGGCTGATGATACCCATCCGCCCTATATCCCTGCGCCTAACTACATAGCGATAGCTGCTTGCGTTGCCGATCGCTCGGGTGTAAAGCAATACAATAGAGACAGCGATCTCCATCTTTAGTTAAGGTATTAGTTAAGGTAATGGATCAATCTGCTCGATGGCATTATAGTTTTGAGTAAATTTTTGCTGAACTTTATTCACGAGATATTGCTATGAATAGTTCTCTTAAGTCCGAAACACCTGTGAAGGATCTCAGAATTCCTTTGGAGCGGGATGTGTTTTTACGTACCTTAATTCGAGAGTTAGCAGGTACTTTACAGGATGTAGTGGGGTTAGAAGAAGCCTCAGGGTTTATTAGTGTAGTGGGGCAAAACATGGGGAGGCAAATAGACCAGGACTATAAAGCGGCTCTAGAGGTATCCCATCTAACGCGAGAGCAAGTAGCCGATGTTTTCGTGGATTTGAAGCGGCGAATCCAGGGTGACTTCTATATCATCGAACAAACGGATGAAAAGATTGTCTTAGGGAACCGTGCTTGCCCGTTTGCTGAAAAAGTCATCGATCGCCCCGCTATGTGTATGATGACCTCAAATGTTTTTGGCTCCATTGCAGCGGACAATTTAGGGTACGCCAAGGTGGAACTGCAAGAGACGATAGCGACGGGGGCGCCTGGATGCCAGGTGGTCGTTTATTTGAAACCCACTCCAGAGGCAGAAGAAAGTCAAGGAAGAGAATACTTCAGGGGAGAGAATGAGGGGTGACTCCCGAACAGTTTCTCGAATTCGCCAGACTTTTGCCAGAACCCGTGCTCCTAATTTCGGTAAACGGTCAGATCCTGGCTGCCAACCCGTCATTCTCCAAGATGCTGGGGCTACACCACCAGATACTGCAAGGGAAAATGCTCTTTGAGCTGGTAACCAATCCTCCTGATCAAGTCAGACAGTATCTACGCAATTGCTCCAGCAGTCGAGGAATGGTGCTTGGATCATTAACCTTGAGTGCCAACAATGGAGAAACTTGCTTGTGTCGCTCTGAAGGGGCAGCCATCCGACCGTGGTCACCCGAATCGCCTGCATTAATTTTATTGCGCTTAAAAAGTAGGGAATCTGCCAGTAGCCGATTCATCCTACTTAACAAGAAGATCGATGAATTGGCAAAAGAGATCCGGCAACGGAAACGAGCGGAAGAAGAGCGGGCTCAACTTCTGGTGCAGGAACAAAAAGCACGAGCGGAGGCTGAGAAAGCACGAGCAGAAGCTGAGAATCTTAATCGATTGAAGGATGAATTTCTCTCAACCGTTTCCCATGAACTGCGGACCCCCCTCAATGCCATCCTTGGCTGGTCTCAGATCCTTCGGACCAAGAGGGTAGACGAAGCAACGATGAATCGCGCTCTGGAAACGATCGGGCGCAACGCTAGATCTCAGGCGCAGTTGGTTGATGATCTCCTGGATATCTCACGCATTATTACAGGAAAGATTCGCCTCGATGTTCAAACGGTTGAGCTATTGCCGGTGATTGAGGCAGCGATGGATACGGTGCGACCTACCGCTGATGCAAAAAACATACGACTGCAATCGGTGCTCGATCCAGCAGCAGGTCCTGTTTTAGGAGACTCCGAGCGGCTACAGCAAATTGTCTGGAATCTGCTCAGCAATGCGATCAAGTTCACATCGAAACACGGGCGGGTTCAGGTTTGCCTACAACGAATTAACTCTCATGTTGAAATTGTTGTGGCGGATACAGGTCAAGGCATCAGTGCCGAATTCCTCCCCTACGTCTTCGAGCGCTTTCGCCAGGCAGATAGTTCCATCACCCGTTCCTTTGGTGGGCTAGGGCTGGGTTTAGCGATCGTCCGCCAATTGGTGGAGCTGCATGGCGGAACGGTGCACGCTGAAAGCCCAGGAGAAGGACAAGGATCAACGTTTACAGTGAAACTACCACTGATGGCTGTTGGACTGACAGCAATTGAACCAGAACGGGTGCATCCAGCGGTGGGAGGCAGTGTCCCGTTTGACTGCTCCCCTCGGCTAGATGGATTGAGGATACTAATCGTGGATGACGACGCGGATATTCGGGATTTACTCACCTACACGCTAGAAGTTTGTGGGGCAGAAGTCATGGCTGCAGTTTCAGCAGACGATGCAATCTCAGCACTAACCGCATCTTCGACGCCGATGGATATATTAATTAGTGATATTGGGATGCCGGATGAAGACGGTTATGCTCTGTTACGTCGAGTCAGAGCACTGGAACCAGAAAACGGAGGAAAAATTCCCGCTATAGCCCTGACAGCGTATGCCAGAACTCAGGATCGCAGGGCTGCTCTTTTAGCAGGCTTCCAGTCCCATGTTGCCAAACCAGTTGAACCTGCTGAATTAATTGCAGTGATTGCAAATCTGGCTGGACGAATCAGAGGTATCTAATACCAATTTGCGATTTCGGACTTGGCTGTAGGAATGTCTATGGCTACGGCACTTCCAGAGTAACGATGGTAGTGCGAGCGCCCAGAAGTCTTCGGGTTCGTGATTTTGAGGTCATCGGCAAGGGGTGCGATCGTTCAAAAGGATGTTAGTTGGGGCGATCGTGGTTTCGAGCTAAACTGTGGAAAGCCAAGCAGAGTGAGGCGATCGGTGAAGTTGCAGGCTAACAAGTCGTTGGAGCGGACGCTCGCCCTTGGTGCTCAGTTCAAGATCTCTGCAGCCGCTCAACTTTGCCGTTATCTCGCTTGAGTTGTAAGTAGTGGTAGTAGTTTCAAAGCCATCTGTTCATATCGAGAGCAAGTAAATTTCAGAAAATAAGCATATCAGCAAGCTAGATGAAGCCTGAAGTCATTACTGCAATCCTTGCAGCAATTGTTGCCGTTATTAGCGCAGTCATCAGTATTTACGGTCAAACTCGTATTGCCCGATTAACTGACCGCCTTACAAAGCAGCGTGAAGCCGAATCGCGTGAAGCTCAGACGGCTGCTTTAATGTCTAAGTACCGAGATCCCTTATTGCGCTCAGCGATTGATCTTCAGAGCCGCTTGTACAACATTCATCAGAACAGGTTTTTGGAGCGTTTCTACCATCGATCGCCATCCTCACAGAGCTATGCGATTAACAACACCCTGTACGTTGTGGCGGAGTACCTTGGATGGGTAGAAATTTTACGCCGAGAAATTCAGTTTTTGGACTTGGGTGAGCTAGAACTGAACCGTCCCTTGAGTGAACTACTGGTCAATATCAATCAAGCCTTTGCACATTACAAAGCCGGAGGCACTTTCCAACTCCATAACGGTAAGCAGCGAGCGATTGGGGAAATCATGACAGTTCCTCGTTCTAATAGTGAAGCGATTGGATATGATTGCATTGGTTACGCAACGTTTGTGAAAAAGATGAGCGATCCGGAGTTTGCGGGCTGGTTCGCGAAGCTGAGAGACGATATTGACACGATGGGAAATGCGTCAAAGGTTGAAGCTGAGAGACTTGTATTAATTCACAGTAAGCTCATCGATCTAATTGATTTCCTTGATCCTCACCACGTTCGAGTGCCGCCAAAGTACCGAACTAGGATTGAACAGAAATAAGAACCTTGTTTATAGTCGCGTTAGGGCGTAAGCCAAAAAGGTATTGAACGCTTATATCTCATAAACTTCCAGTGGCAGTCGATCGGGATCTTGAAAAAAGGTAAACCGTTTTCCGGTTAGTTCATCCACTCGAATTGGCTCGAGTTCTACGCCTTTCGATCGCAAATCTGCCACGGCTTGATCTAAATCTTCAACTGCAAAAGAAAGATGGCGCAGCCCACAGGCTTCGGGACGGCTGGGGCGATCGGGCGGATCGGGAAAGGAAAAGAGTTCGATCGCATCGCTTTCGCCGACTTTCAGATCAAGCTTGTAGGAATTGCGGGCGGCGCGGTAGGTTTCCTGAATAATTGGAAAGCCGAGAATTTGCGTATAGAAATGTTTGGAACGATCGTAGTTTGAGCAAATAATGGCAACGTGGTGAAAGCCTTTAGTTTGCATGATTGGGTTTGCTGTATTGCATTGATTATCCCTGATACTGCACCCGATAAATGCGTCCGTTTGCTTCATCGGTAAACAGCAGACTGCCATCCGCTACCACCAGCACTCCTACCGGACGACCCCAGGTAGCGGGAACGGTCGGCTGAGTCAGAAACCCGGTGACGAAATCTTCGTAGTATCCTGCCGGACGGTTTGTTCTGGCATCAAACGGGACAAAGACAATTTTGTAGCCTGTGCCCTGGTTGCGGTTCCAGGAGCCGCGAAATGCGACAAATGCACCGTTTTGGTAGCGATTGGGGAAGGTGTCACCGTCATAGATTTGCAGTCCCAGCGCGGCAGAATGCGCCTGAAACAGAACATCGGGCGTTTTGGTGCTGCCGATCAGGTCGGGTTTGGCGGGGCGATCGTTCACCAGTCGGCGCGGGTCGAGCTTATTAGGGGCAAGATAGGAATAGGGCCAGCCGTAAAAATCGCCTGCTTCCAGGTGGGTCAAGTAGTCGGGCACAAGGTCATCGCCCAGTCCGTCGCGTTCGTTGACCGTGGTGTAAAGTTCGCCTGTGGTGGGATGAAAGTCGAGTCCAACTGGGTTTCGCAGTCCTGAAGCAAAGGTCTGGCGATCGGAGCCGTCAAGATTCATGATCTGTACTGAGGCGCGAGGTAAAGGCTCTTCGTCTACGTTAGTCCCAGAGCCGATCGACACAAAGAGCTTATTACCATCGGGCGAAGCGACAACATTACGCGTCCAGTGGTTGTTATAGCCATCCGCAGGTAAATCGGCGATTTTTTGTCCCTGACCGTTGAGCGCAGTTTGTCCTTGCTGGTATGGAAAGCGCAGCACGGCATCGGTATTGCCCAGAAAGAAATAGCCGTTGGCGAATGCCATACCCAGAGCTTGATTTAGCCCATTCTCTGCCGTGGCAAAGATTTGATTGACTTCAGCCGCGCCGTCTCCGTTCCGATCGCTGAGTCGGCGAATTCGATTTTGCCGCGTTTCAGTCACCAGGACATCCCCTTCGGGGGTAAGTGCCAGCCAGCGGGGGCGATCGAGTCCTTCGGCATAAACGTTTACCGTAAAGCCTTCTGGCACGTTCAATACCGGATTTTGCGGAATCGGAATCACCTGCGGCGGATTCGAGGCACTGTCAGTTTGAAAGGGTTGGGGCAGATCTTCAACCTGGATGTTGATTTGCTGCGGATTGAGCGATCGGGTTTGGATCAGGTTTTTGGGGCTAGAAGATTGCGCCTGAGGCTGGGTTTGAGCAACGGTTTCGGGCTGCGGTGAACTGGGTTGAGCAGATTGATTTTGCTCGATCGCAGAATCAGTGCTGCAAGCCGCCAGGGTCAGGAGAAATAGGGAACTAACCAGCGAAAGAAAGCGCATTAAACCAGATCAAACAGGACTACCTGATCGTGGTAGCAAATGTGTGAAACGATCGCCCTCTGTCGGAAAGCGTGTTGTTGGTATTGCAGTTGCCTTGTACCGATTAAGGTAATCGGATCTTCGTAGTGAAAGAAGCGACAAGCTAACAAAAAGGGCGGACAAGTTGCCCACCCCAGAGTTTTATTCCATATTCAGCAAATCAACAGCAAATCGAATTTAGGCGGCAACGGGCTGAGTGGTTGATTCTCCAGCAGAATTGAATTCTGTCGGGTTTTCTGCCAATTCACTGGGTACACCGTCTCTTGCCATTGAAGGCAGTTGTCCGCCTTTTTGCAGCAGGTTGGTTGCCATCGCAATCATCGCATTGACTTTGCGGGTGCGCCATTCGGTGATCAGGGCTTCTGCTTTAGCATAGCCGAGCCGACGCTGCATGGCTTCGCGGAGATAGGCGGCGTGTCCTTCTTCGTCTTTGGCAATGCTGATCATGCCTTTTTTCAGGTTGAGGCTGATTGGATCATCGGGCAGGGCGTTTGCCATGCGAACAAAATCTTTGCAGGCATCAAGTTCCAGGATGTAGGTGCTGCCCATAAACAGGAGCCAATCGATGCGATCGGGCGCGAACATCGTCTTGACATCGTATCCTTCGTAGTACGCCTCAAAAAAGGGACTGCGGCGACGCTCATCGGGCTTTCCGTCATCAGGTTTCTGAGGCAAGCTTTTGAAGTCAATGACTTGTTTGTTGAGCTGCTTCAAGGCGTGGGCAAAAATCTGTCCGTGGCGACCTTCGTCTTGAGCGTGTTTTGCCAGCCGTTCGGATAACCATTCATCGCCTTCGGCGGCGGCGCGTTTGCTCAGTGCCTCCAGAAAGGGAACCGAACCGGATTCAGCAAGCTGAAACCCTGCTAGCAAGTTAGGCCGCGATTTGGGGTCACGGATGTTGGCGGCGGTGATATACGCGACTGCACCTGAACCCACCAGATGCAGCACTTGAGTCAAGAGATTCATAAGGGGTGAGGAGATTTACTGGGTGGTTTGCTGATTATTGTACTCAGGTTATTGCTTTTTGGTGTGTAACTTTAACAGCTGTATGTACATTGCCGCGTGGCGTAAAGTCTCCTTCGATCGTAACTTCGAGTGGATCGCAGGCAGACACAAAATCATCCAAGATCTGATTCACCGATTCCTCATGCGAGATGTAACGATCGCGGTAACTGTTGATATACAGCTTAATTGCCTTTAGCTCGACGACTTTTTGATCTGGAACGTATGTGACGCGAATGGTGGCAAAGTCAGGATAGCCGGAGAAAGGACATTTGCAGGTAAATTCAGGCAGCGTAATGTCGATCGTGTAGCGGCGTCCGGGGCGTGGGTTGGGGAAGGTAATCAGTTCGCCTTCAGCGATCAGGCGTTCGCCGTACTTCAGTTCGGGCTGGGCTTGATTCTGGGCTTCGGATTGGATTGAGGAAGTCATGGAATTTGAGCTAAAGAAATTGAGCTAAAACGGACAACTTAACTATTTTATCGGCATGGGTGAGCCGCTGGGTGGTGGATAATAGAGAGGGGCAGGTGTTGTTGTAAATGGGTTTTGCGGATGTCTGATGCTCAGTCTGGTGCTCAATTTTCGTCGGAGCCAATTCGACTCTCCCAGGGAGGGAACGGCTTTGCCTCGCCTGAATCGCCTGAGTTTTGGGAGAATTGCTATCAGGAGGGGACTGCGCGATGGGATTTGGGTCATCCTGCGCCACCATTTGCCAGTTTGTTGGATTCAGAGAATGCACCTTTGCCGGGACGAATTGCGGTCTTGGGGGCAGGACGGGGACAGGATGCCTTGCTGTTTGCCGAGCGCGGGTTTGAGGTGGTCGGGTTTGATTTTGCACCGTCAGCGGTGAATGATGCAAATGAGCTGGCTCAAGCCAGAGGATACCAGGCTCAGTTTTTGCAGCGAGACATTTTTAAGCTGTCGCCCGAATTTGACAGAAGTTTTGATTATGTGCTGGAACACACCTGCTTTTGCGCGATCGATCCGACCCAGCGAGAGGCGTACGTTCAGGTGGTCAAAGCTTTGCTGCGTCCGGCAGGGGCATTAATCGCACTCTTTTGGGCACACGATCGCTCTGGTGGTCCACCGTTTGGGACGAGCCTGGAGGAAATTCGATCGCGGTTTATGCCGACGTTTGAAATTGTTTCGATCGATCGTCCCAAAAATTCGATCGAGAGACGGCGGAATGAAGAATATTTAATTGTGCTGCGGAAACCTTCGGTCTCATAGGATAGTTTCAGCATCCTAGAAAAATTTTCTTACCCAGAGGTTCCACCACGAGTTGAATATAAACTCATAAACTTGGGGCAACGCTTCATGACAATTTTGGATGCGATCGCCGAGTTGCAGTGCGAGGTAGACGCGAATCGCAGTCGCATCAAAAGTCGATAAAGTCAAAAGCCAATAAAATCAAAAGCTAATAAAATCGACATGCAACAGAGCTTATGCTAGCTCCAGCCCGATCTCAAATCGCCCTTCGTAGCCCTCACCGGATCGCGTTACGGGGAGGATAAGCTGTTCGCCACCCCTGCGAAAAATTCCGTCTCGATCGTTGCGAACCGATCGTGCTTCTCTTGTGGTGTATGGAGGCTGAGCGTAAACCTGATCTGTAACGGCATCCTCGAAGTAAAGCTGTGAGGTAAATTCATCAGCTGCTTGTGTGGGTGAGCTGGTGCGAATTTTGAAATGAATATGGGGAGTTCTACCGGGATACCAGCCGGGATAGATGGTGACAAACTGAGCGGTGCCGTTGCGATCGGTCATTTGATAGCCGCGCAGAAATTTTTGCCCCTGGGTGTCCTGCACGTCGGAATAGACGCCTTCTGCGTCACAGTGCCAAATATCGATTGTTGCGTTGCTTAACGGTTGACAGGCATTTCCGCTTAATTGGGAGACCTGAAAGACCAGACGAAGCGGCACTCCGGCTTTGATGGCGTTATCGGCAGGGTTCGATCGAATATCCGATCGGTTTAGCCGTTCATCAACAAAATAGGGTCCTTCGGTTTGCTGAGGTCTGACGATACAGCCAGGGGTAGATTGGGCAATTTGAGTGGTGGCTTGTTCGGGGATGGATGCTGAGCGGGTCGAACCTGGCGAAACCAGGGACTCAGTGGCATCCGAAGAGTCGCGAAAACAGCCGATCAGTGTTACAGCAGCAGTTCCACTCATCAAGCTGAGCATTCTGCGGCGATTAAGGCAAGAAAAGGAACGGGAGATTTTCATAGGAACGATTCAGACAGGAACGAAACAGGATCAAGGCGAGTTAACAGTGATAGATGGAGAAATTCCTCGATCGCTGCTATCTGCATCATAGACAAAATGCAACTCAGTAATCAGAGGCGTGGAGGCAGGCGACGATCGCGGAACAAAGTTAGCCATCGTGGAAAAGATTAGCCATGTAAACGCCTGTCACTCACAAATCCAATCAATTTCCTTGCCGATCGGAAAAACGAGTTCCCGTTTAATGCTCAAGTGCAAATTTCTATCGGTGAATTTTTCTGCCGCTGAAGGGCGATCGTCGTTTAAACCCGTTGCAAGCAGCCCTGAATCAAGCTCTGAATAAAAATCTCAGCAGATCGGTGCCAAAGATGGCAATTTGAACTAAGATTCATGGGCAATAACATCAAGATGTGCTGTAATTTATCAAACGTTGCGATTGCTATCGATGAAACCCCGATCGAATCAAAGTTCTACAGCTCAAAATCCTGCTGCTCCAGCGCAGTCCGCTAGCTATTCACCTTCGGTTCCGATTCCGATTTACCGAGAGCTAGCCGTCGAGCTGGATGCCACCAGAGCATTACTAGAAACCGTTCATACTGAGAATCAGCAGCTTAAGCAGCAAAACCAGCAGCTTCGTCAGGAGATCGATCGCCTGGTGCAGTCTGCCTTAAATTTGCGCTCTTACAGCGAGTCGAGTGCGCCAATTGCAGAATCAATTTCTGCGCCTGATCCAGCTCCGGTCGCGGCTCCTGCTGCGCCGACTTCTGCGGCTGAGTTTGAATCTGTCGCGGCTCAGCTTCGCGGAAATTCCACCTCTGAACCACCGGTTGCCTCGACCCAGGTTGCTGATTTGCCACAGTCGCTTAGTTCAGGCACCAAGCCGAAGGGAGTGGGAGGACTCTGGCTGACGCTGACGGTGATTGCGATCGTCTTTAGCGCGTTTGGAGCCGGATTCTTTATGGTTAAACCCCTGCTGCAAAATCGTTAAGTTTTTGGTCATTGGTCATTCGTTCTTGGTTATTCGTTCTTAGTCATCAGAGATTGGCGGTTGACGAATGATGCAGGACAAGTGACTGTCTGATCGGGCAGACTCCTCTAGGTTCTTCTCTGGCTCCCCTCCAATTTTTCCCTCAATTCCCCGTCACAAACTCTGGTAGAATGATGAGCTTGTGATCAATCAATTGCTGCGGGGACGGAAGACCTATGGCTCGAATGTACTATGATGCTGACGCAAATTTAGATATCTTAGCCGGAAAGACGATCGCCATTATTGGCTATGGCTCTCAGGGACATGCTCATGCGCTCAATCTCAAGGATAGCGGCATGAATGTGATCGTCGGACTCTATGCGGGGAGCAAGTCGGCAGCGAAAGCAGAAGCAGCAGGGCTAACGGTCAAATCTGTCGCAGATGCATCCGCCGCCGCCGATTTGATCATGATTTTGCTGCCGGACGAAGTGCAGCGCACGATTTACGAGAATGAGATTGCGCCCAATCTCAAAGCAGGTAAAATTCTGGCGTTTGCTCACGGATTTAATATTAACTTCGGACAAATTGTGCCGCCTGCGGACGTGGATGTGGTCATGGTTGCGCCGAAGGGACCAGGACATCTAGTACGGCGGACTTATGAGCAGGGCGAAGGCGTTCCCTGTCTGTTTGCAGTGTATCAGGATGCAACCGGGCAGGCACGCGATCGGGCAATGGCGTATGCGAAAGGGGTGGGCGGCACTCGCGCCGGAATTTTGGAAACGACGTTCCGCGAAGAAACCGAAACCGATTTGTTTGGCGAACAGGTGGTGCTGTGTGGCGGTTTGTCTGCACTGATCAAGGCAGGATTCGAGACGTTGGTGAATGCAGGCTATCAGCCGGAACTAGCTTATTTTGAGTGCCTCCACGAGGTGAAGCTGATTGTGGATCTGGTTGTGGAAGGTGGGCTGGCAAAAATGCGTGACAGCATCTCGAATACTGCTGAGTACGGCGACCTCACCCGTGGACCTCGCATCGTCACTGACGAAACTCGTGCCGAAATGCGGAAGATTCTCAGCGAAATTCAGACCGGACAGTTTGCCCGCGAATTTGTGCTGGAAAACCAGTCGGGTAAAGCAGGTTTTACCGCGATGCGCCGTCGCGAAGCTGAACACCCGATCGAGGAAGTCGGCAAGGATCTGCGAGCGATGTTTAGCTGGCTAAAGAAAGTTTAATTGCAGCTCAGCAAATCATTTAAGTTTATCGATTATCACAGGGCGGGTTTTATACCCGCTTTTTTCTTGCTGGTTTGACCGAAATGACTGAACCTATTTCCTTTTCCGGCTTCCATCAATCGAGAATTTTGAGATTAAAAGGAGAGCGTAAGGTTTCTCAGAAAATGGGTTGGCTTGGGGGGCAGTCCGGCGCACAATTAGGACTTTCCAAACTTCCTCTCAATGCTATTTTGATATTAGAAATAGAAAAGATAGCAAAAAAATGGAGTAGCCGTTTTGAGACTACTCACAAAGTTTTTCCCGAAATTCATTCTGTATCCAAAATATCACTTTTATTCCTGGCAGCCTAACTTGTAAGGTTATTTAAAGGTTGTATTGAGTTCGATATATTCTATTCTCTTATCTTCACATTCCTAGCGATTCTTAACCGATCGCCTGTTTTTATATTGCCAGACGCGATGAGTTTAAAGCCGGGGTTCCCTCTAGGTTAGTGCAAGCGAAGGAGCAAGGAGCAGTCCTACCCGAACTCGTCTTGATTTCTAGCCGTCAACTGGTTACCCCATAAAAAAACCTGTGTCCGCAGGGGGATCCAACCGCTCGTGTTCGTGGAGTATCAGTGGATATTGACGTAACGAAGATGTATTCCATGAAACTAAATTTCTTCACGAAACCGCTTTCGATCGCAGGACGTTGGATTGCGGCTGCGCTGCTGTTTGTTTGTGCAACTGCTTTTGCTTGGCAGGGTGCGTTTATTGCTAATACGGCAGCAATTGCTGCACCTCAGGGAACCCTGATCGCATCCGACCTGGGTGATCAGGCTAAAGACAGCACAGAAGATGCCAAGCGCTCGAACAAAAACTTCGTGAGAGACGCGAAGAATACGATTCAGGACGCTGCACAAAGCAATTCTGAAAAAGTCAAAGACTTCTTCGGCGATGATAACGCGATCGGTCGCAAAGCAGGCAGAGACGCTAATCGAATCGTGAATCGTGCAGAAGAGGATGCTTCTCGGACTCAGAGAGCGATCGACAAAAACCTGGGTGCAGTGAAGGATACGATAAATAAAGGGAAGGATAACCTTGACTAATTTAGCAAACCGCAGGGTAACGCTAGATTTCGTACAAGTAATCTAAAACAAGCAATCTAAACTGGGATTGAACAAGGGGTGGTTTTCTAATCGCCCCTTTAATTTATTAAGGAACGGGTTCGCTCGATGCAGATTAAATGTAAATTGAACGAACTCCCACTTTTTTCTAAAAAACTCTTTATTGATATTTTTATATTGATATTTTTGTGTTTTTTTAGGGCGATTTAATAATATAGGTAAAAATCATCTATCTAGGGAAACATCAAAAATTTAGCCAGAGCACATCTTTAGGTTGGTTATTAAAAGAATTATAACTAGTTTGGTTTCCATAATATCTCTTTAATTCAAAGAAATTTGTTTCTTAAGGTTGCTATGAGAAGTTCTATTTATTCAGTATTTCTGCAATGGAAGCAACCGCTCTTTAAATAGGAAAACATTCACCTAATGGCTAAGAATGTCGTCGCCATTGCAGGCTTATCTAGTGTTTCTGAGTTTGAGGGTCTGACGATCGTGCAAAGTCAGGGAGATGCAGGGACTATCGCCGCTAGTTAGCCCAACCTGGCGATCGCTGTTCTTGAAGGAGTACAAGCTGGCACTTTGGATAGCAACAGTTTTGCCTTTGCCTAAACTCGCGTTGATTTGACGAACCAGTGCCCCTACTGCATTAAAGAGGTAGGAATATATTACAACGCATCATTGACTCCTCCGTTGAATTCTTTGATCCCCCCACTACAACCTACGAGAACGAGAATAAGTATGCCTCCCAAAAATATTGTTATCTCTCTGGACGGCGCAACATTTTCTATTGTCAAGAACTATCTAGAAACAAACCAACTGGATTCGGATACGGGCTTAGGATATCTCGTCAATCGAGGAGTTTTTGTCCCAAGTACTGTTATTACACCGTCCCTGACAGCACCTAGCCATATCGCGATCGCTACTGGTTCTACGGCAGCAAATAATGACATTAATGCCAACTCGTTCCACTTGATTAGAAGCCCTTTTAATACAAATATCAGTGGCTTTGGCGCACCGATCGGTGGATACGATGCCTTGCATGAGGATAGCTCAGATCCACACGGTGGCTATGCCCATGAGGATGAGACTCCAACGGCTGAACCCTTGTGGGTACGCCTACGAGAAGCAGGCAGGACAGTTGTTGCAGCAACATTTCCGGGTGCTGATGGAGCCACGATTTGATTACCCGGTGTTGATCCTGCCCCTGTGATTCAATCCAGCAATGTGCGAACAGTGGATTACACGGTGCCATTTGGCACTTTTGGTGGTTTGGGAGCCAGAGGCTTTAGCTTAGATGCTGCTGATTTCACAGTGGATGCAAACGAAGCCATCACTGATCTTACAGCTCTAGGAATTCAGTCATTTAGTGATGTTAAAGTCGCTGAGCTAGAAGACATTCCTGCTCAAGGACAAGGTAGTTTGACTGGGGGCAGCAGCAATGCGTATAACTTGCAGGCTGTTGCGATCGACACGACAGACGATCGAGTGGTGAACTACAACCAGTTGATCGTCTTTGATGCAAATCGAGGCATTGAAGCACTAACTGGCAACGCTCCTTCAACCGGATCGGCAGTTCTCAATACCTATGATCAGACAATCAGCCCCTTCTTCTTTGAAAGTAGCAACAACGTAGTTGGGGCATCATTTGTCCTGACGAATCTGGCTCCTGATCTTTCTACAGTTCGGCTGCTTCGGACATCAGCCAATTACATTCCCCGTCCGGCTGATAATCCTGGAGTTCTTGCCAATGTTGATGATATCAACAACACGGTTGGCTTCTGGCGACCGCAGCCTGATTATCGTATTCCCGAACGAATTTCGCCCGGACTGGAGGACTTCCCCGATGTCGAACTGGAGGCTGTTTATCAAGACCTGGTAGAAACCTTTGTTGATTACCAAACGGATGTCTTCTTGAGAGCGATCGAGCAGGAACCCAATGCAGATCTGGCATTAGGCTACATTGAGCAACCCGATGGTGCTGAGCATCAGTTTCTGTTAATTGATCCTCGCCAACCTAGCGATTTCACAAATCCTTATTCCATTGGGGCAGGACAAGATCCGGCAAAGGTCGATCGCTATCAAGATTATGTCTTGAACGCATATCAAACCGTTAGTGATGCGGTGCAGCGTGTCATTGATACTGTAGGGGTTGATGAGAATGGCGATCCTAACAGTAACATCATCATTACCTCGGATCATGGCTTTGCACCCTTCCATACTGCTGTAAACATGAACAATATCCTGGCAAATGCTGGGTTTGATCCAAACGAAGTTCGAGCCGTGACAAGTGGTCCAGCAGTGAATATTTACATCAACGTGAAGGGGCGCGAACCAGACGGTACGGTTGACCCCAGTGAGTATCGAGAGTTGCAGCAGCGAATTGTACAAACGCTGGAAAGCATACAAGATACCAATTCCAGCTATGCTCTCGATGGAGCTGTTGATTTATTCGACAAAGTTTATGAACGTCCTGTTCCTGAAAATCCTACGGCTGAAGATATCATTACAGCAAGAAGTGAGTTTATTGGACAGGATACCGGTGATGTTTTTGCACTTTTAGATTTGGGTTACAACTTTGATGGTTTCCAACCTACTGTACTGCGTAGAGATGATACTACCCCTGTACAGGATCAACAGCCCATTTTTTCTGTGCCAAACTTCTATGGAGCACACGGGTATGATCCCAACTTGCCCAAGATGCAGGCTATCTTTCTAGCGGCTGGTCCTGATTTTAATGCGGATGATTTCTCCGATCTGGATCAGATTCGTAGTATTGATATTGCTCCGACACTGCTTGATTTGCTCGGTGTTGAGCCTGCACCAGCGGTTGAAGGTGAGTCAATTCTTGATCCAGACACAGGAAATGATCTTGAAGCCACACTGGATGCTCTTGATGACTATCTCCAGGATCTTATTGGCAATGGTAGCGCAGTGTTGGCTGATGCTCGAGATGCTCTGATCAATGCCTTTGATGACCTTGAAGGTGATATCGACATCGCAGATATTAATGACATCCTGAACTTGGGAGGCGATCGTCTCGTCAATACCGTCACAGATCTAATTAGGGACGGGAGAGACAGCCTTCTTACAGATTTAGAAGTGAATTTCGGGTTGCAGAACCGAGATGGATTTCATCTTGTTCCGAACAGCAATGACTTAAACCCCTCAATTGGACTAGAAACCAGTAGCTTGACTTCTTTGAATTCTGCTTTAGCTTAATTCAATATGCTCTTGCAATTCACCAGTTCGTTCAATCGAAACACTCCCGTTCTTAGATAGAGAGCTCTAGGATACGAAGCCACTCTATCCGTCACCACTCGTTGCGGTGATTGTCCCACTATCTCATGGACTGGGCGACGCTTTTCGCTCAGCCTCACATCCACCGTTAATGCGGGCTCTATTCATGCAGCCTTTATTGAGATTGCTCCTTACTGAAATTGCTTCTTACTGAGATTGCTCCTTATATAGATACAGATATAGTGAAAATTCATTGGAAAGCGATCGCTCTATAGAAGCTATAAGCAAATACCCAGAGTGATCCACCAAGATGGTAAGTTAATCCTACTCATCGTAAAGTCGTGCGGCTGCGATTTGCATCTTGTCTTTTCCCCTGAATCTTTTCCCCTGAATCTTTTTCCTGGTTTGCAGTCTGGATCGAGATTAATTTGCAAACTCCTAATGTTCTTAATTGATAGACGGCACAGCCAATTTGTCTATAGAAATTTATTGATAGATAGCCAAGGCTGAAACAGAGTTTCTGCGGAAATTACGAGATATTGATCCGAATTATCTTGGATCAATAGAGCATTCTTGATGCTCACAATTACTTAATTGCCCTTGATTTGCGGGAATTAAGCAAATGCTTATAGAGATTATTTGATAATCATTTCAAAAATTATCGACTTAACTATATACTTTGCTCTGGAAAGCTGTACACTACTTACAAGATTGAAAAACTTCAGTCATAACCCCAAGTTACGCAAGCTGCGATCGGAGTTAAGCCAAAATCAAAGTTTTGGTCTCTGGCTGCAGATTTAGTGATGGGATAAATTCTGTCACCCTGCGTTGATCAAGTTGCGGTTTTCATAACTCGCTAAAGCTCAGATTTTTATCAGCATTATCGCGATTTGTAGGCAGCTACGGTAAGCACGCTGTTAGGAGGTTCTATGTCTACTTTTTCTCATTTGTCTCGTCGTAAGTTTATTGTGACAGCGGGCGCGACGGCAGCAGGTGCAGTTTTACTAAAAGGTTGCTCGCAGCCTGGAGCGAATACTGCGTCTAACAACACGTCTAGCGCAGCCGCACCCAGCCCTGTTGCAGCCGGAGATGCACCGGAAACGACAAAGGCAACCTTGGGTTATCTGCCGATCGTTGAATCCGCCCCCCTGATTGTTGCAAAAGAGAAAGGCTTCTTTGCAAAGTACGGCATGACTGACGTGCAGGTGGTGAAGCAGGCAAACTGGGCAGGCGCACGCGATAACGTGGTGATTGGTACGCAGGGCGGCGGCATTGATGGCGGTCAGTGGCAGATGCCTATGCCTCACTTGATCACTGAAGGCATTATCACCAACGGAAACAAGCTGCCGATGGCGGTGCTGATGCAGCTCAACACCCACGGTAACGGGATTGCCATTGCAAACGCTCACCAGGGCAAGCAAATTGGTCTGAAGATCAACGACCCCGAGTACATCAAAGGGTTCCAGGCCGCTAATGGACGCCGATTCAAAGCCGCCTTCACCTTCCCCAACGCCAACCAGGATTTCTGGATTCGCTACTGGTTTGCAGCAAGCGGCGTTGACCCCGACAAGGACATCGAGCTAATGGCAGTGCCTCCGGCGGAAACCGTGCAGGGCATGAGAAACGGGACGATGGATGCCTTTAGCACAGGCGACCCCTGGCCCTATCGCATCTTGAACGACAAGATTGGCTTTATGTCTGCGCTCACGGCTGAAATCTGGCAGAACCACCCCGAAGAGTATTTTGCAATGCGGGCAGACTGGGTTGAGGCAAACCCGAAGGCAACCAAAGCACTGCTCAAAGGCTTAATGGAAGCGCAGCAGTGGTGCGATCAGCCCGAAAACCGCGAAGAGATGGTCAATATTGCGTCTCGCCGTCAGTATTTTAATGCGCCGAAAGCTGTTCTTACAGGACCCTGGAGTGGCACCTATGAAATGGGCGACGGTAAAGCGGCGATTAATGATATCAACAAGGGTTCGCGCTACTGGAAAGACCCTAACGGCAACAGCATTTCCTACCCCTACAAGAGCCACGACCTCTGGTTCCTCACCGAGTCGATGCGCTGGGGCTTCCATAAGAATGTGTTGACCGACTTCGACGCTGCTAAGAAGATTGTCGATCGTGTTAACCGGGAAGACCTCTGGCGCGAAGCCGCAAAAGAAGCAGGGTTCACCGCAGATATTCCCAAGGAGACGAGTCGCGGTGTGGAAACGTTCTTCGACGGCATCAAGTTTGACCCCGAAAATCCACAGGCCTATCTGGACAGCCTCAAGATTAAGGCGGCTTAATGTAGCGGCTTCATCCAGTGCAGGCGATACCGGTTAGGGGAGTGTGACCCTCCCTGTTTTCTTCCTCACAAGACCGTTAACTTCCCTCCTGTTTTGTCCAATACGACATTTACCTCACCTAAGGAAAGTTCATGACTGCCACAGTAACTAGTCGTCCAAAGACCGGCTCTGCTTTTGATCTTCAGAAGTTTCTCAAGAGTCCGATAGCTAGCATCATTCTGCCCATCCTCGGTATTCTACTTTTCCTCGCCATCTGGCAATTTGTGTCTCAAGTTGGGCTGATCAAACTTCCCGGACCGATCCAGGTATTAACCGACGAGCGTAGCCAATACTTGATCCTTAATCCTTTTTACTACAACAGTGAGCTGGATCAGGGTCTGTTCCGACAAACAATGGTAAGTTTGGGTCGGGTGGCTCAGGGCTACGGTGCAGCCGCGATCGTCGGAATTGCAGCCGGAATCTTTGTTGGCAATAGCCCGATCGCCGACAAAATGTTTGACCCGCTGTTTCAGTTCTTGCGGATGGTAGCTCCGCTGGCGTGGGTTCCGATCTCGCTGGCTGCACTGCAACAAAACGAACCTGCGGCTCTGTTCGTGATTTTCATCACCTCGATCTGGCCCATTCTGATTAATACCGCTGTGGGCGTGCGCGAAATTCCCCAGGACTATAAGAACGTCGCGCGAGTCCTGCAAATTTCCAAGCCCAAGTATTTCTTCAAGGTCTTGATTCCCTCTGCGCTGCCCTATATCTTCACTGGACTGCGAATTGCGATCGGTCTGGCTTGGCTGGCAATTATTGCGGCAGAAATCGTGATGTCGGGTGTGGCTGGGATTGGGTTCTTTATCTGGGATGCGTATCAGCAAAACTATGTGAGCGAGATTATCGTTGCCGTGGTTTATATCGGTGCGGTGGGTCTAATTCTTGATCGTCTGGTGGCTTACATTCAAAAGCTCATTGCTCCCCTGCAATAGGCCACGTAGACCCTTGTAGGATGCGTTAGTGAAGCGTAACGTATGCAATTCCAAAGATTGATGCAGTTCATTGAGCAAACAAACAGAACTGACTTTTTAAGAATTGATGTGTTACGGCTACACCTAACCCATCCTACGGTTCTCAAACTAATGCAGAGAATGAATGATTTAGCTTCTACCTGGTGTTGTTCGCTCGATCGCTGTTCGCTTCATCTCTAAATCAGCATCTCTATCGCTCGTTTTTCTCCTCATTCATCCCTTACCCTCTATCTCCCAATTCACTATGTCAGTCTTTGTTGCCGTTGATAATATCGAAAAGGTTTTCAACCTTTCGGGTGGCGGAAAGTACGTTGCACTGAAGGGCATTGACCTCGAAATCAAAAAAGGTGAGTTTGTTTCGTTGATTGGTCACTCTGGCTGCGGTAAGTCGACGCTGCTGAACATGATTGCCGGGCTGGATCTGCCCACCGAAGGCGTCGTCAGCCTCGAAGGCGATCAGATCAAGCGACCCGGACCCGATCGCATGGTGGTGTTTCAAAACTACTCGCTGCTGCCC
Source organism: Cyanobacteria bacterium FACHB-502 (assembly GCA_014695325.1). Taxonomy (GTDB): domain Bacteria; phylum Cyanobacteriota; class Cyanobacteriia; order Elainellales; family Elainellaceae; genus Leptolyngbya_A. Next base: position 31,080 of record JACJNZ010000078.1, read on the forward strand.
TGGATGACGGTGCGTGAAAACATTGGTCTGGCGGTCGATGAAGTGCTGAAAGGCATCTCGAAAGAAGAGCGCAGTGCGATTATTGAGCAGCACATCAAAATGGTGGGCTTGCAGCACGCAGCCGATAAGCCTCCGGCTCAGCTTTCCGGCGGAATGAAGCAGCGGGTGGCGATCGCACGAGCACTGGCAATTCGTCCGAAGCTGCTGCTGCTGGATGAACCCTTTGGCGCACTCGATGCCCTGACCCGAGGCAACCTGCAAGAGCAGCTCATGAAGATCTGCGAAGAGAATCAGGTTACAGCGGTAATGGTGACGCACGATGTGGACGAAGCCGTGCTGCTTTCCGATCGCATCGTCATGCTCACCAATGGTCCCGGCTCTAAGATTGGCGGCATTCTCGAAGTGGATATTCCCCGCCCTCGCAAGCGGATGGATGTGGTGACGCACCCCAGCTACTACAGCCTGCGATCGGAAATTATCTACTTCCTGAACCAGCAAAAGCGGATCAAAAAGCTGCGGGCAAAGAAAACTGAGCCGATCGCCCGTCATGGTTTGGAAAAGATCAACCTGGAATTGGGCTTTGTACCGCTCACAGCTTGCGCTCCGCTGGTGGTCGCAAAAGAAAAAGGCTTCTTCACCAAGCATGGATTGGATGAGGTGAGCTTGGTGCGGGAAACGAGCTGGCGCGGCATTGTAGACGGCATTACAGGTGGTTATCTGGATGCAGCTCAGATGCCTGCCGGAATGCCAACCTGGTTTACCGTCGGCGGACATCAGGACACGCCGCTGCCCGTAGTGAGTTCACTGACCATGACCCGCAACGGCAACGCAGTCACGCTCAGCAAAAAGTTTTACGAGCAGGGCGTTTACAATGCAGCTGACCTGAAGCGAATGCTACTGGAATCGACCGAGCAAGAGCATACGCTGGGCATGGTTCACCCGTCTTCGATGCACAATTTGCTGCTGCGTTACTGGCTGGCATCGGGCGGTATTGATCCCGATAACGATGTGCATCTGACCACGATTCCTCCGGCGCAGATGATTGCTGACCTCAAAGCAGGCACGATCGACGGCTATTGCGTGGGCGAACCCTGGAACCTGCGATCGGCGATCGAAGAAATTGGTTTCACCGTTGCAACGGATCTGGAGATCTGGTCGGGTCATCCGGGGAAGGTGCTGGGTGTGCGCGAAGACTGGGCAAATCGCTATCCCAATACGCACATTGCGCTGGCAAAAGCGTTGCTGGAAGCTTGCCGCTACTGTGCTGACCCTGCCCATCACGATGAGATTCGCGAAATGCTGTCGCGTCGGGAGTACCTCAGCACGAGCATCGATTACATTCACTTGGGCGATCCGAACGGGTATGTGTGTAATCTGGATCAGCCGATGCGCGAGTATGCTCACCATTTGTTTTATGGCGATGGCGTGAATCGCCCAAGCCGGACAGAGCACTTGTGGATGATGACGCAGATGGCGCGTTGGGGCGATATTCCCTTCCCACGGAACTGGATGGAAATTTTAGAGCGAGTGTGTCGCGTGAGCGTTTTCAGTACTGCCGCACGTGAACTCGGTATGCTGGACATCAAATATCGTCGGGGTCCGATCGAACTCTTTGATGGCATTCCGTTTGATGCGGAAGAGCCGATCGGGTACCTGAACAGCCTCGCCATTAAGCGTGACTTTAGCGTGGCAGAAGTGGCGATCGATGTCCGCCGACTAGCGGCATAGGAGGGGTGAGGGATAGGGATGGAGCCGCAATGCGAGATTTTAGATCACTTTACTTCTTTGTAAAAATCGATCAATTTGTCTCCGTTGTCTCCATCCTTTTACTAATTCATCTCGGTTTGACACCCTATTCAGAAATTTGTTGACACAATTGCTCATTTTCCATTGGTAAAACCCATGCAAATTCTTAATCAAACTGGCCTTGCGTCTGCCAACTCTCGTGTTGCCAATGAATCTGGATCGTTCCTCAGCGTTAAAGGTGTTTCTAAGGTTTATCCAACTCCGAAGGGCGAATATGTCGTTCTCAAAGATGTCAACCTGACCATTAACGAAGGTGAGTTTATCTGCATTATTGGTCATTCAGGCTGCGGCAAGTCTACATTGCTCAACATGGTTTCGGGCTTCAGTCAGCCGACGGATGGCTCGGTGCTGCTGCGGGGCAAGCCGATTACTAAGCCCGGACCCGATCGCATGGTGGTGTTTCAGAACTATTCGCTGCTGCCTTGGCTGACGGCGTTTGAGAACATTTACCTGGGTGTGGACTCGGTTTACAGCGACAAATCTGAAGCCGAAAAGAAGCAAATCGTTCGCGATAACCTGGCACTGGTCGGACTGTCGGATGCAGCAGAGAAGAAGCCGACTCAGCTTTCCGGCGGAATGAAACAGCGGGTGGCGATCGCTCGTGCATTGGCAACCCGTCCCGAAGTGCTAGTGCTAGATGAACCCTTTGGCGCACTCGACGCGATTACCAAAGAAGAACTGCAAGAAGAGCTGCTGAAAATTTGGAACGAGCATCGCTGCACGGTATTGATGATCACCCACGATATTGACGAAGCTCTCTTCCTGGCAGACAAGCTGGTCATGATGACCAACGGGCCTGCCGCCAACATTGGCGAAGTGATGGAAATTCCGTTCCCGCGTCCCCGCGATCGCGATCGTATTATGGAAGACCCAGAATACTACAAGCTGCGAAACCAGGCACTTGACTTCCTTTATAACCGCTTTGCTCACGATGATGAATAGGGATGCTCAGTGAGCCTGTGCGGCTCTAGGTTCTGGCATTTAGGCTTCCGGTTTGAGCTTGGAACGCTTTGCCGATAAGACTTCAGCCTGAAGCTTTTTTCCAAAATCTAGGGCTTCTTTGTGCGAATCAGGAAGGTTAAATCTTCTGGATGAATGCCTGCTCCTACCCTTACTCCCTCTACCATTTTGGAAGAGCGGGCAGGGGTATTTTATTTGAAGGGTTGCCAAAGTGAAGTCATAACGACTATGATATAGGAGAAAGGTGAAGCAGGGGTAATCCAATATTGCCGTTCATCTGGAATCGCTACTTCTGAAGATTTATGTTCAATTTGAACGGAGACTCTCTAGCAAGCGTTATAGCGTAGGAAAAGAATTTTATCGATCGCTTGCTCTATCTACCAATTCACCTGCAACAATCAGAGCTGACTCACCTTCGTTTAAGCATTCTCAAAGAGGCACAGTTTATGACCGCTACCGTTCCATCCCTTCAGCTTCAGCAATCGAGCGTTGTTGACACCCTCAATCGTCAGCAGGCAAATGCCCTAGTTGCCTACCTCAACTACAAGAAATATCACTGGCTCACCTTTGGTCCGCTGTTCCGCGATCTGCACCTGTTGTTTGAAGAGCAGGGCGGCGAAGTGTTTGCATCAGTAGATGAACTCGCCGAAAGAAGCCTGATGCTCGACGGCGAACCGGTTGCAGACCCTGCAGAATATCTGCCCACCGCTAGCGTGAAGCCCTCCGCAGGCAGGCTCTCGGTGAAGCAAATGATCGAAGAGGCGATCGTCACCCACGAGCTGATCATCACCGAGATGCACCAAGACGCAGAAGTTGCCACCAACGCAGGCGATATTGGCACTGCCGATCTGTACACCCGCCTGGTTCAGGTTCATCAGAAGCATCGCTGGTTCCTCAAAGAGATCCTGAAAAAGGGCGATAACTTAGTTTCGTAGTTCCACTGTCCGATCGTGGAAGTCCCAACTCTTCTACACTGCCCCTCAATCTGTCAAGCTGGGGGGCTTTGAGCTTAAAACTAAGATTAAAACACCGAGATGAAAACAATGCTCGGTTTATCTCAAGGTCACGAGCGAGAAGAGTGCTTTGGGTCACGATAATGGCTTTTCAAACTGCTTTTTACATCGATCGCGATAAGCAGGTTTTGTGAGCCCAACGCGGCAATCATCCGATATCTCCAGTAAAATAAACCCCCTGATACTCTGTCTCAGCCAGTGCTGAAGAAAAGTCAGGGGGTCTTTATGATCTGCTGAGTTTTGGTAAGGTTTTAGGTCAAAGATTATGCCTGTGTTTGCTCTGCCGGATTAAACTCCAGGGCAACGCCATTCATACAGTATCGCTGTCCGGTAGGCGCAGGACCATCGCTGAAGACGTGTCCCAGATGTCCACCACAGCGAGCGCAGTGAACTTCAACTCGCGTCATGAACAAAGAGCGATCGACCGAAGTTTCGACCCCACCATCGATCGGGGCAAAAAAGCTGGGCCATCCGGTTCTGCTGTTGAATTTGGTATCTGAAGTAAAGAGCGGCGTGCCACACCCAGCACAGGTGTAGGTTCCAGACTCATAGTTCTTATCGAGCGGACTGGTTCCCGCCCGTTCGGTTCCATGCTTTCGCAGCACATGAAACTGTTCGGAGGTCAGTGTTTCGCGCCATTCGGCTTCGGTCTTTTGCACTTCAAACTGCTTATCTTTGGAGGAAGTCATAAATTTGCTTGGATTTGCTCAGATTGGCTGAATCATGCAGCTTCCTCGATCATAGTGGAACCTTTGCGGATTCTGGTGTTCGCAATTTCCCTACTGCATCCTCCTACCGCATGGCTCGTCCATGCTGCCGCTCTCGCACTTGCTGTCTGCGCTGTTCCATTTGCCGCTCATACCAGTTCATGAGGGGGGTTGCGCTAATGCCGTGCAGGATGACGGAAATGACGATCGTCGTAAACGTGATCCAGGCGATTTGCTCTCCGGTCTCTGCCCGCAGTCCTTCGCCCAGGGCATAGGCGAGATAGTAGATCGAACCTACTCCCCGAATGCCAAACCAGCCAAATAGCCAGGGACGGATCGGGTTCTGGTGTTCGCCTATCGTACTGATCCATGCCCCGATCGGTCGAATCACAAAAAACAGCAGTCCGGCGATCAGCAGCGATTGGGGCAAAAAGCGGATGATCGGCTCCCAGCGTAGGAGCGATCCCAACAGCAAAATCGTTCCCACCTCCAGCAGTTTTTCGAGCGTTTCGGTAAATTCGATTTGGGACTCCTGCTTGTCGGGATTGCGATAGCTTCGCTGTGCCACGATACCCGCGACAAAAACACCCAGAAAGCCATAGCCGTTCACCAGCTCGGTCAGGGAGTAGGTCAGCAAAATCATGGCAAGGGCGACGAAATCTTCCATCAGGCTGTCTGCCGGACGAATTCGCTGAAGCCGCTTGTCAATTTTCACCACAGCCCTAGCAACCAGAACGCCCATGCCAAATCCGGCGGCGATCCCCCAAATCAGATCGATGGCTGCCCACTGCACGATCCAGTTTTGCCACTGGTTATCTTTGATCCAGTGCAGTCCAAAGTAAACAAAAGGGAAGGCAAGTGCATCGTTTAAGCCGCCTTCGGAAGTCAAGCCAAACCGCAGTTCGTCGCGATCGTCGGGATGAGAGAGCTGCACCTCGGATGCCAGCACCGGATCGGTCGGAGCTAGGATTGCTCCTAGCAAAATCGCAATTCCCCACGACATGCCTAGAAACTGATGCCCTGCCCAGGCGATCCCAAAGATAGAAATCGGCATCAGCAGCGCAATCAGCCGAATCGTTGAACCCCAGGCGTGCAGCGTCAAGACACGATTCATCTTTAAGCCGCAGCTAAACAGCGAGATCAGCACCACCATTTCGGTGAGTCGCTCTAGAAGATCGGTTTCGGGTCGCACTTGAATCAGGTTCAATCCGTAAGGACTTAGCCCAATTCCCACCACCAGATAAATTAGCGCGTAGGACAGCGGTAAACGACCGATCCAGCCCGATCCGAGAGTCACGAACAGCAGCAGAATCCCAATTACCAGCAGCTCAAGAATGTAAACGTCCACAGGAAATTACGTTAGAGGAGTCAACCTAATTTAGGCGCAGGACGATCGCCGATCAAAGTCCCAGGAGATAGAGTTTTAGCCCTGGCTCCTAAACTGAAACTCTAACCCGGACGACGATCTCTTACCCCGAAAGCCAGATTTCTTTCAATGCCATTAAAGCTAAACCAGCAATACAAACGGAATCGTACAAACGACTCAAATTTTATAAATTGGATACGGCTTGTCGTTTTTGTTTTAGAACAAGCAATTCACGGACTGATTATGGCACAAGCACTGGGAAGAGAAGTCACCGACAGCGAGGGAACCGTCTGGAACTGTGTTCAGGCATACGCAGAATTAGCTGAAAAAACAGACAAAGAAGACCTCGCTAAAGTCAAAGGCGAAGAGGCTTATTGGGTGGTTTGTACACCGAGCGGTGGGGCGCAGTCGGTGCGGGTCAAGCTTCCACAGGACTGGGAAAGCGCCTGCTCAGATGAAGAACTGCTAGCGACAATTCAGGCAAATCAGTGATCGGATCGATCGCCTGCCAGAAAAAATCCCGTTTCCCTACGTTTTACCCTTGCTCCTTCGCGCTTCATCTTTACTGCCCCTGACTCCAGCAGAACTGGTATTCTTAACCATATTGCAGTGATCTCAGGAGTACTTTCGTAACGCCTTGGAATCGATAAGATTCGCTGGCATTGCTCCACCGTGATCTGGCTTGTGGTTAAGGCAGCAATTTGTTACAGCAGTTCGTTGCAGCGAACCGGGAAATTAGGAAGATGATTACTTTATTCATTCTGTTTGCAGCGATCGCCATTCTCGCCTGGGGATTTTATCGCGCAAGACCCTTTGGCAAGCTGGGAATTCTCGCCTGGCTTCAATCTGTCGCACTGATGGCTCCCTGGCTACTGGTGTTTGGCGCGCTTGCTGTGGGAGTGACGTTTAATCTTGCAATCGTGCTGCTGCTGCTGCTGCTGTCGATCGCGGTATATATTCTGCTGGGGCGGCAGCTTCGGGCATCGGCAGAGCAAGCCGGACTGATCAATCCCGTTTCGTCCCAGGCGGCAGCGTCTTCCCCCTCTTCTGACTCTTCCCCATCCTCTGAAGAAGCGACGATCGATCGACCTGCGACAGAATCAACTCGCACTACCCAACCACCTGGAGCCAAAACCGCCGACGCTCCCCTGATGCCCGCAGAAGAGATTCAAACTATTAAGGGCATTTTTGGCATTGAAACCTTTTTTGCAACTGAAACGATTCCCTATCAAGAAGGAGTGATTTTTAAGGGCAATTTGCGGGGTGAAGTGCAGCCTAGCTTCGATCGACTCACCGCAAATCTGCAAGAGCGGACGGGCGATCGGTATCGGCTATTTTTGTTAGAAGGACTGGAGGGCAAGCCCGTGGTGATTGTGCTGCCTCGCGCCCCAGAGAAAAAATCGGTGGCGATCGCACAGTGGATTCTATCGCTGGTGCTGATTGTAGCCACAATCGCGACCTGTCTGGAAACGAGCGGATTGCTGCGGGGGTTTGACTTTTTCAGTGAGCTAACGCGCTGGCGCGAAGTGTTGCCGGTAGCCTCTGGAATTTTGCTCGTGCTGGCAGCGACTGAAATTGCCCACCGGATCACCGCAGCGCGACAGCAAATTCGCCTCAGTCCGCCTTACTTTATTCCTACCTGGCAAATTGGCTCGTTTGGCAGCTTCTTTCGCTTTGAGTCGGTCTTGCCCGATCGCAATCGTTTGTTTGACGTTGCCTTTGCTGGATCGGCGGCAGGGGGAGCGGTTTCTCTGAGTTTGTTGGTGGTTGGGCTGCTGCTGTCTCGCCCGGATAGCCTTTTTCAACTGCCTGCCAATTTCTTTGAAGGCTCGCTTCTGGTGGGAAGCCTGGCGCGAATTGTGCTGGGAGAGACGCTAAAGCAATCGCTGGTTGCAATTCATCCACTGGTGCTGGTGGGCTGGATCGGGCTGGTCGTTACCGCAATTAACCTGATGCCTGCGGGTCAGCTCAACGGTGGACGCATTGTGCAGGCAATCTACGGCAGAAAGGTGGCAGGACGGACGACGATCGCCACGGTGATTGTGCTAGGTCTGGCTTCTCTGGTGAATCCGCTCGCGCTTTATTGGGCAGTGCTGATTCTGTTTTTGCAGCGCGACCTGGAACGTCCTGCCCTGAACGAGTTGACCGAGCCAGACGATGCCCGGGCTGCACTGGGTTTGCTGGCTCTGTTCCTCATGGCGGCGACGCTGCTGCCTATCACGCCTGGGCTTGCAGGTCGGCTTGGCATTGGTAGTTCTTTTTGAGGTGAATCTCATGGCAACCACTCCCCCCGTAATTCTGGTGTTCGACGTTGGTGCATTGTCTGGCTCAACCCCAACTGAATGGCGCGAGTTTTCGCGGGTGGGGAGCTGCTGTGTGCCGCAGGTGATCTATGAGGAAATGAAGCTGCTGTTCGAGCGATCGCCTGACCCCGATCTGGAGCGCATTGCCAAATCGTTCAACCGCTTTTATGCGACGAGCGGCTGGCGCATTACCGATATCAGTGCCCCTCATGCGGCGTTTAAGGTGGCTTCGGGGCAGGCGTTAACTCGCCGGGCAAGGCTGTCGCTAGCGGTGGGTCGTTGTGGTTATGGGCTGGCTCAAACCTATCCTGGCAGTCTGATCGTGGTTGCCACTAAAGATCGGCTACTGCTGCAAAAGCTGTATGACATTCCCTGCGTTAATCTCTGCGGCGTTCCGGTTGAATCGCTGCTGCAATGGAGCCGGACAGGTCAGCGTCCTATCCAGGTCAGCCAGCGGCTTCAGCAGTTTCGTGTCGTTCACGATCTGCCGCCCAACACCACCCTGCTGAACGAGGGCTATCAGCGCACGTCTCCCAAACGGCATTCAGCAACCTCGCTGACTCCGATGCGAAAAGTCTCGTCTGTGCCGGATTGGTTTCCCGATCTGGTATCGCTATTAATGGCAGCGGGCGGATTGGCAGTAGCAGGATATTTTGTCTGGCAAATTGTCCACAGCCCTCAGGTACAACAGCTATTTTTCCGTCCGGTTAGTCCCCAATCTCAGTTAGAAATTCACCCGCGACAGCAGGCTTGACAGAACCTTGAAGATTGGATAACCTAATAAAGGTGAAGCGGCTGACATCAAAGATTGGCATGACCGCTCATTAGATACGCCCCCATCGTCTAGAGGCCTAGGACACCTCCCTTTCACGGAGGCGACGGGGATTCGAATTCCCCTGGGGGTATCGCAAAGCCAATAGCAATTAAGCTGTTAAAAAACTCAGGCTTTTAAAACGCTCTTGATGCAATACTTAGGAGCTTTTTGCATTGGAAATTGCATTAAAAACTTGCGTTAACAACTTTCTGTTGCGGCAGTTGGTACAGGTATAGCGCTACGCAATCACGTTAGGGCAGTTTTTGAAAGCAGCGTCGACACAATCACGAAAGGTTTCAAACTCATCCCATCGCTGTCGCATCCAGTTCTTCAGGACAAACCAC
>JACJNZ010000079.1 GCA_014695325.1 Cyanobacteria bacterium FACHB-502
GTGCGATCGCTGTAACCGTTGCAGGATGTGCGTTTTAGCGTTTCGTAAGTATTTGTGGCGATCGTCTTGTATATATACAACAATGGTGGGGGAGTAGTGCGATCGCTGTAACCGTTGCAGGATGTGCGTTTTAGCGTTTCGTAAGTATTTGTGGCGATCGTCTTGTATATATACAACAATGGTGGGGGAGTAGTGCGATCGCTGTAACCATTGCTAGGCATGCCTTTTAGCGTTTCGTAAGTATTTGTGGCGATCGTTTTTGTGGTTATGCATATAAGAAATACCGCTTGTTGTGCCTATGCGTATACAAATATTTAATCAAGTTATGTGTAAGAATAAGAGGGTATAAGCAATTTGTATCAGTGAAATGAGGGCGTAAATCCCAGTGAAAAGCTATTGTCTTGAGTTGCGTATCTTGCTTGAACTGTTGCATATAAATTAAATAGCGTATATAATATGTATGTGTATAAGAAAGCACAAATATGAATAGAGCAGAAATTATTAGCGAGTATCGCGATCGGGTTGAGCGAGGGGATAAGAGAAAGCTTAGCACTGAGGAGCGCGCTGTGCTGGTGCAAGACTTCATCGATCAACTGCAAACTCTCCGATCGGCAAAGGCGATCGAAAAATTGTGCCGCGATGAAATCGAACTGCTGGAAGCGGGGTATGGGGCTGGCACGAACAGCACGACGAACTATCTTTCTGCCTATCGTAAGGCGATTGCCCAGGCCGCTGAGCAGGGCAAATTGCCGATGACGGACGAGACTTCTTACCTGTTCAACGGACACAAACAACGGACGGGTGAGCCGATTCAGTCGCTCAATCATCTTGCCTACGATTTGATGCGCTACGATAACGCGATCTATGTGGCGAACCGCAAACAGACCCACGTTGGCAACAACCAGAGACAGGACACCCCCCAGCCGTTTAACCCCGATCGATATTTGGAGAAGGCGATTGAACTGCTGCAATCAGAAGAACCTGAAACGCTGGCAGTGGGCATCGCTGCGGTGACGGGACGCAGGCATACAGAGGTTGTGGTGTCGGGCAAGTTCAGCACGACCAAGCACTCTTACGTTTTGATGTTTGACGGGCAACTTAAGAAGGCTGACCCTGTAGAGTATGCTATTTTGACTCTGCTTCCGGCTGCTCAGGTGAAGGAGGCGATCGACCGCTTTCGGGCCATGCTTCCAGTTGAAGCGCTGGCAGGACTCAAGAGCGAGGATCAGGAGGTGGCTGCGTTCAGAGCGAGGGTGAACACGCGGGTGCGTCGCTCCTTCCAGGACACGCAAATTCTGCCGCTGCTGCCGGGATTCCAAAGCGTGTCGATCCATCGACTCCGGGCGGCTTATGCCAGGGTCGCGATCCACTACTGGCTTCCGGGTCAGGGGGTGAATGAGCAGCGATGGTTGCAGTTCTACTTAGGGCACGTCGCTGCCGCTGATATGCGCGATGCTGCCAACAGTAGTTCAACTGCTCACTATTTCGGCTATCGCTTGGTGGATGACCAGGGTAAGCCAATTACGGTGACGGGGATCAAGTTGATGGCGAATCCCCTACCCAGTCCGACCCCACAACAGCTAGACACTCAGCAGCAAGCGAACGACCGCTTCGCGCAGTCGCCAGAGGCGGATCGCCTGGATTCTAGCACCCCAGTACTTGACCCCACTCCCGATGAGGAAGAAGCAATGTCCCCAACTCAGCACGAGGTTGAGACGATCGCGACCGATTTGCAAACTTTGATTGACCAGGAACCAAAGCGGCGATCGACGACAGCACCGCTGCCCGAATTCGCACCGGCGGCGACTGAGCAGCCGAGCAAGCCTAAGCGCAACCGACCCCGCTATCGCGACTTGCGCGTGAATGTGGTCGATTTGACGGCTGCTGCTGATCGCCTGGGGATCGATGCACCGGTCCGAGCGGGCTATCAATCTCTACTCGAACAAGTGCTGCAAGCTGCCGCTCAGCCTACACCCGCTCCGGCTGCACCGAACCCGAGTGAACTGCTTGCTCCGCTGCTGGAAGAACTGGCGGCGATCAAACAGCAAATGAATGCTGGACAAGCGGGAGCGGAGGTTGAGCAATTGCGCCAGCAGACTGAACAGCAGCAACTGGAGATCGATCGCCTCCGCGCCGAACTCCAGCAAGCGAACGATAGGCTCCAGACCATTGCTGCGACGGCTCAAGAATGGGCAGGCATCCAGTCTACTCCCACGCCTGCCTCCCAAGCAGCATCGCCTCAGCAGCAACAATCGGTGAGCCAGCTACCCGCACAACCACCTGCACAACCGCCTGCACCGACTCAACGCCCGGCTCCAGGTAGACCACCGGCAGGGAAGCTATCGCCATCCGATCGTGTCCCACTGGCGATCTCTGCTCTGATGCATCACAACCTCAACACCCACCCCAACGATCGCTGGTATTTATCGGGTAATATCATCGCTACCGCCGCTGGGGCAAATCCCGCCTTAGTCGTCACTCCCTGGCTGCAAAGCCATCCCGCTGCTGTGAGTCAAATTGACCAGCACAATACATCGATCGGGCTAAATCAAAGAAGCAATGGTAAAGAGAAGGATCGTAGCCAGTTGAAATCGATTTATCAAAACTTCGTCCAGGGCAAGTCCTCACAGGAGTTAGAGGCGATCGCTCGGCAGTTCGAGTCGCAACCCGAAGCGGTCATTTAGCGAGGAACGTTTCAATTCAGTTTAGAGGTTCAACCTCAGTCGTCATCCCGATCGCTTGTTGCTACGCAACTGCCCGCAGCCCAAGGGCGATCGTCTCTGTAGAACAAGAGGCGGTATCCCAAAAGCACAGTCAATTAGCGTGAAATTTACCCCCCCAAATCTGCGGCTCTTTCCTGATTTTGGTGATTAGGAAGTCAGGTGTCGCGTCTTTCGCTTTTCGTCGCTCGTCTCACGCTGAGTGTCGGGTAATTTTAGTGCCTGGAAGCCAAGCGGGATAAGGATTAGAACAATGTTTTGCAAGATCTTAGTCCGTCTCACGCTATTTGTCGTCTAACCCCGTAACTCCTGCTACTCAAGCATTTCAGCAGCAGAATGTTCCATAATTGACCCCTAAACGGGTCTCTAAACGACACTGATCGTGAGACCACCTGCAAAAATGTTCTTCACCCAGAAGCTAGGTATAATCGGCGTTTTAGCCCCTAAACGACAGCTAGCGCAAGATCAACGTCATTGATTGAGAGACGCGACACCAACATAATCAAGACATGGGGACCACCAATCCACACCACAATCGCGGCAAAGAGAAGGAAGAACTGAGGGAGATCTACGAAGCGTTCCAAAACACCCAACTGCTTTGAGCAATTCACGCAGACGAATTTTGTAAGGTTAGACTGACAACCTTACTAACGTTGAGACTCCTGCTACGCACTGAATTTGTTCATCCTGCTTCCCAAAAGCAACGGACTACTTCTGTTACGCCCGCGACCTCAACTCCCCTATCTATCTCGTCGCTGAACGTCGCGTCTCGCGCTTTTCGTCGTTTGCTTCGCGCTAAGTGCCAATCAATAAAGCCTAAAATCAATCGGGATAATAATTGGAACCCTGTGGTGTACAATTCTATATCGTCTCACGTTAGATGTCGCTAGATTAGCTGGTGACAGAAATTTGTCGTTTCTGTTTCTTGACTTGACCGACAACCACAAGAGGTTCCTTCAAAGAACCCCTGACATTTTGCTCGAACAAATGATGAAGCTAGATTCTCTTCCTCCCCCTACTGCAATCAACTCTTCTTCCTTTGACCTCCTCGATCCATTGGACATCATTAATGCCATGATTGACCTCCGCGCTCAACTGGCAGAACTCGAACAGCAAGTCCAATCGCTCCAACCTGCCTTCTATGCTGCCTGTGCTGCACTCAACCAAGAGAAAATCTCGACTGAGCGTGCCATTATTTCTCGCAGACTGACACCAGGGCAGTGGGCTTACTCGTCAGAGATTGTGGAGCAGGAGGACTGGCTCAAACACCTCAAATCCCAGTTTAAACAAGCCCACGAACCCATTAAAGGTCGGGAGGTCTATTGGCTGGTCAAACTCCTCATGCTCTCAACCAAAGCCTAGTGGCACCCCGCATCGCTTCCTGGCTGACCAAGGTGAACAGGCGGATTCAAGGTCATCTCGTTCAAGGCAGTCTGGCATTTCTCACACTGTTCATTCCACCACAAAGAAGGAGTCCGAAAGCCTGTTCCACAATTCGGACAGGCAGAAAGTAACCGGATCTGGTGACGATCGCACTCCTCCACCCCCTGCTGTTGCCATCCTGCCTGATGCACTGGATTTTCTGCGTAACAGGCAGGGCACAGTCGCGTTTGCAGGTGCAGGGGTTCCCTTGGCATCATCTCGCGCAATCGTGACAAGGGGATGCCCACCAGTTGCGACAGTCGTTCCAATTCTGCTGTGTCCGGAATCCGGCGACGCGATGGCACTTCCCAGTCGCTCACGACCTTTGTAGGCACGCCTAATACTTCACCCAGCGTCTTGTGGCTCAGGCAGTTCTCTCGACGGAAACGGCTCAAGAAGTGCCCAAGGCTCTCCCCCGCTCCAGGCTCAACCTGAATCACCCAGCCCTGCCGCTTGCTCTCACTCACTGGCATTCTGCCACCACTTCAGCCAATATGTTGTATTCAACGCATGACTTCCCGGCTCGCAACGATCGCACCGCTGCTTCACGCAGCATTCGATCTAGCAGCCCGATATAGCCTCCAGTGGCAGGAGCAAGCAACTTTTGCATTTTGGCACTGCTCAGCCGTGACGGTTGCGGCAACCGCAGCACATGGGTTTCCCAGATCGCGCTCGTCTTCGCAATTTGTGCCGGGGTCATGCGCGAATATTGATGTTTGGCAATGCAGCGATACTGCACTTGTTCATTCCGCCTCATCACCGCATTCAGCCGATCTGTCCCCACCAGCACCACTGCAATTTGCAGTTTGTCTAAGATGTCGGCGATGTCTTCCAATGCTTTCGGTCGCAGCCGATGCGCTTCATCCACGATCAGCATTTCTACTTTGCACACCCGCAGTAAATGGTGAACTCGCGCTCGCACTTCGCTCAATGTCCCCCGATTAATCTGGTATTGCAAGCTATCGAAAATCCCGTTAAATAAATCGCGACTGCCGCTCTCGGGTACCGATTGCCAGTACACGATTGGCATAGGCATTCCACTGACCCCATTCTTTTGGGGCAAGTGCTTGAGCTGATACGCTTCGCAGGAAATCGTCTTGCCCGTACGTGACTCTCCGATGACCTGACACGATTGCCGCGCAATCCGTTTTTCGTCTAGCCACGCATGAAACTGTCGCACTTGCTCTAACTCGACAATACTTCGCTTTTGCAGCCGCCCAATCATTGCCTGCCGCGCCACTGCATCAAGTTCACCACCAACCACGATCTCGTTTCCACTCCTCGTAATCTCGCACTACTACATCCTCAACCACGACCAACTCTTCCTCAGACTCGATTACGGCTTCATCTACCTCTTCGGTCACTGCATCTGCAACCCCATTGGCGGGGACAGTCTCCTCAGGCTGATGCTTATTCTTCATGGACGTTTGTTTTTTCGCTTTGCCAGTTGTTTGTTTGCGCCGTTTCTCTCGCCGCAACTGCTCCACTACGGCATCGCGGTCCCGTACCTCTAGCAACACCGATTCGTTCGTGATCGCTTTCCCAAGCCGTCGCAATCGCCGTGAAATCGCCTGCGCTTCCCGATACGATAGCGTTTCCGTTTCCAGTCCTGTCGCGTGGGCACGCGCTACAAATTGTTCGCCTTGTCGGGTTTGCTGGTACACCCACACTGTTGTGATGTCCCACGGGTCATACCGGATGATCACTTCTTCCCCGCTATAGCCCGCCAGGTGTTCACCCCGATAGCTCAAGTTCGCAAATTGCAGGTAGCCTCCTCGATACACCTGCCGTCGCTCTCGCCGCATCAAGCAGATGTCGAGTTCGCGGTCACTTAACAATGGCAATGGCATGGTCGCTCCCGCTTCCCACCGTCCGATTCGCGTCTGATCCCCCATCCGCCCATCGATCCCCTGGTTGTACCGATCCACGATGTAGCGCACCAACAGTCGATCCAGTTGCATCAGCGTTAGACAAGCTTCCCGTTCCGCCACCGATGATCGTTCTGAGGCTTTACTGCCGACGTACCCCGGTAGGCTGCTGAAAAACTCCCGGTTGAATGTCCCAAACGGTCGCTCCACAATCCCGCCCTCACTCGGTTGCGGGCGCGAACACAATCCAATTCCTAATTCCGTCGCGACCTGCTCTAAATGCTGCGAGGTGAAGTCTTTCCCCTGATCCGTATAAAGATACTGCGGCACCCCATACGTCTCCCAACTCTCCTGCAATTCGTAGCTACTGCTGTATTGCTTCGGTAATATCGCGTGACGCAACGCCAGACATGCTACCCACGCACTCGGCGCGTCAAACCCCAGGTGCAGCCCCATCATGCACCGCGAGTAGCTATCCACCACAATCGTCAGCCACGGTCGCCCCAGCACTTCCCCAGACTGATCCACGGTAGTGTCTTACATTTGTTGATGCTTCAATTAGACCTGAAGCCCGAACTCATAACGATTGATGTACAACCCAATCACCGTATCGTGCATCTGCTCACACTTAGAAAAGCAGATGGTCTTTCGCCCTAATCGCTTGATTCTTGTCCTTAACGTTAAATGCTTCCTTTCAATTCTTTGAGTGTTTGCCTTGCCAACTTCATGCTGTTGAGCTTCTAGACATCGTTCATAGGCTCCCCATCCGTCTGTATAAAACTTCTCAATCCCAAACGGTTCCAACAACTCTTGCAGCTTGTTGAACACTGCATCCCCATGATTCCCAAACGCATAAGCTAATACCCTCCTACTGTCATGGTCAATCGCCCACCATAACCATCGCTGATTTGCCTTCTTCTGGACGAAACTCCACATCTCGTCTAATTCACTTTCAATGCCTGCACCCTCTGCTGCAAGCCCAACTCGAACAACCTCGACCTGCAATTGCTCGGCTTTCATCTGTTGCAATAGCGGTTCATTGACCGCTTTGAGCACTTTTTGTTTTTTTAAGTTCTCCAATCACGGTTCGAGTACTAACCTGCAGGACTCTGGCAATGTCTCGAATACCACTGCCATTGAGGCTCATCTTCACAATCTGCTCTTTAACAGCAAGAGTGCGTCCTGGATAAGACGGGTTGAGCAGAAAACTTCGTCCTTGACAATGCTCAGAGCGACAGAGGAAGCGCTGTTTACCTTGTGCTGTTTTGCCGTTTTTGACGACATCTTTATCAGTTTGACAATAGGGACAGACAACTGGAATCAATGCCATCGGTGTGAAATAGAGGGGATTGTTGCAGATGCCCCTAGTCTACAGCACCGTCAACCGATGTAAAACATTACCGGGTGGCGATGCTTGTTTAAACAGAAGATGGCTTCTAAAGGGGTTGTGTCGCAAAAACTGTTTAAGGACAAACGATACCTATCGAGGTCATCGTCTTAAGCAGTTACGCCAAAGAGTGCTTCGACAAATGTACAGTGACTTTTTATTTGTCGTAGAGACACATTAGCGTCGTCCAAAAAGCAAAGCTAAACCTGGCTTACTTTTCTGCCTAAAGCCAGCTTGGCAATCCTGATGGTCGGATGCTAAATCACTGAGCAAACTCGCTCAGCAATCCCGCAACAAAAAAGGTTTTGTTCAGCGACACGAATTTGTCTCAATGTCATTTATTTTGGCA
Source organism: Cyanobacteria bacterium FACHB-502 (assembly GCA_014695325.1). Classification (GTDB taxonomy): domain Bacteria; phylum Cyanobacteriota; class Cyanobacteriia; order Elainellales; family Elainellaceae; genus Leptolyngbya_A. The sequence goes on from JACJNZ010000079.1 coordinate 7,747, forward strand.
CTGTACAACAGACAGCATACTGTTAGCAATGAATTAGAAGTGCTAGGTTTCGGCTGATGAAGTCATTTCACTTTTTTTGACATACCCCAATACCATGCTGAATATTGGTCTGACCCTAGCTCAAACAAGGAGAGTACTAAGTGGTGAGCTAGCATCAACACCAAACGATCCTTCAACTGAAGCAACAAGCCGAATGAAGTCTAATCTTGCCCATTCATTGCCACTGCTGCTGCCGGCGATAGAGAGCGTATCACCCTCTTTAAGAAAAACGTTGTTAATTCTGCGTTCTGTAAAGGTTTGTTCCACTGGATCGCTGCTGCCAAGATTTTTATCAAGTGTCCATGATTCCACTGACTGATTATTCACTTGGAAGTCGAGTTGGGCTGCTCCATCCGTCTCATCTAGATAGCCAATCAAGATGTCATAAGCTCCCGATTGCCCCGTGAATGTTGTGGATGCACTTCCTGTATTGCTAGAAGCTCCTCGAAGACTAACTAGCTCTCCACTCGAAGCAGCAGTATTGCTCTCTACCTGGTAAGAATCCAGGTTCATGTCTTCCGCTTCCAGTACCATGACATGGTCAACTGGAACCAATTCAATCGAATCCACTCTTGCCCATTCACCGCCATCGTAATTCCCAACAAGAGAAAGCGTATCGCCCTGTTTCAAAGCTACGTTGCTGATTGTGCGCTTCGTAAAAGTTTGTTCTACTGGGTCAGAGCTACCGAGATTTTTATCAAGCGTCCAAGCATCAATCGATCGCCCATCTACCTGGAAATCCAGTTTTGCTGCTCCATCGGTCTCATCCAGGTAAGTAATGACAACATCATAGAAACCAGAAACAGTTGTGAATTCGGTAGATACCTTTCCTATATTGCCTGAAGCATTCCGGAGGCTAACTAACGCTCCACCTGAGGCAACACTGTTGCGCTCCACTTGATAGGTGTCTAAGCTCAAATCCTCTACTTCCAGTCGAGTCACAGTCGGTGTGAGACGAAAAGCATAGATATCGCCAGCAGTTCCGTTAATAATACGCCCTTCCTCATATCTGATCCGCTGATCAAATCTAAGCCTGGCTGATCCCACAATGACTCCAGACTCATTGATTGCGCTACCAGTTGTTAAGACAAAAGGAAAGTTATTCGATTGGAAGATTAAATTGTTAAGGTCACTCATCCCACCGAAGGGATCATTAAAGAAAGCATGTGTCTCACCGGTATCGGTGCCTGACTCGCCAACAATTTGAAGCCTATTATTAATGTCAAAAGCTCTACTAGTAGTATTGCTATCGTCCGTCGCTAATGTACCCAGATCGCTACTGGATGTAATTTCGCTAAGTGTTACGAAAGCATGCCGAATGTTGCTGCCTGCACGGATTTCTGAATCCCCTACAATCAGATTCAAGTCATTAATGTCACGAGCGAGGCTCTCCCTGCCACCAAGTGTTCCTAGATCAGCCATGCTAGGACCAAAGGAGAGGATGTCATTGTTAATCCCATAGCGGAATGCGTGCTGAGCACCATCATCGGTGGCTGCTCTACCGACTGTCACTCCTGCACTATTGATATCGTAGGCAACGCTCCCCTGCAGCCCATCTTGACGAAGAGTACCAAGCCTTTCAAGGGGTTGATCTTGAAACTTCCTGAATGCTTGTTCTCCTTGCTGGAACTTTCCCAAACCAACTACATCTCCATCATCATTGATGGCAAAACCAATTATACCGCCATCAATAGGGGCAGCATCCGCAATTTGCCCACCTTCAGTGGTACGAAAAGCCATTCCAACCTCTTCGCCTCGTGCTACAAAGGGTTTCTGCCCTACAACCACATCGTAGTTATTAATACCAAATGCTTGGCTCTTTGGAGGACCGAGATTTGCAGTTCCGGTTGTGCTAAAAGCTTGTTGAGCGACCCCAACAAAACGACCTACAACCTCGCCTTTTTCGTTAATGTCAAAAGCTCCAGGGACTCGACCTGCCGTGCCCTCTCGACCTAAACCACCAATGATTGAGAGTGAATACATAAAACGCCCTTAAAAAAGTATTGATGCTAACTTTATTAGCCTTCCAATTTCACCAATTTGCAAGACCTTGATAACAACCTATACATTCTTTGAGCGTCCACTTTGCTGCTTTTGATTTATAGGAAATCTAAGGTGTACCCCATTGTCTAGACAGTAAACGTAAAACTTTGAGATAAAATCTTTTCCTAGTTCACTTGTTCTTTTTTGTTTAATTTAATACATCTTGATCACCTTAACTACTAAAATGCACTGCTGCTGGCACTTGATAATTCAACGCTTGGTGTAACCGCTGATGATTATAAAACTCGAAGTAATTGCCCAATCCCCATTTGCCGTATCAGGGGTGATTGCCAAGCTGGCTGGACAACACCCAACGTATGGCTATCGTCGCATCACGGCGATGTTGAAACGCAGGGACATGAGGTTAACCACAAACGAGTGGCTCGTCTGATGCGGGAGATGGGCTTGGTTGGAAAGCGATCCGTCAAAGGCAAACGGACGACCAATAGCAACCATTTGTTCAAGCGCCATCCAAATCTAGTGATGAATTTAGCGATTGAGCGACCGGATCAAGTTTGGGTTGGGGACATCACCTATATCAGGCTGCAACAGGAGTTTGTGTATCTAGCGGTGTTGATGGACGTGTTTACGCGCAGCATTCGAGGCTGGCATTTAGCGCGAAGCATGGATCAAAGCTTGACCCTGACGGCACTAAAGCAGGGGTTAACGAAGGGAAGACCCGAGATTCATCATTCCGACCAAGGGGTGCAGTATGCAGCGAACGAGTATGTAAAGCTGTTGCAGCAGCACAACGTTAAAGTCAGCATGGCAGAGGTGGGGCAAGCATGGCAGAACGGCTATGCAGAGCGACTGATGAGAACGATTAAGGAGGAAGAAGTTGACTTATCAGAGTATCGAAATTTTACAGAAGCGTATGAGCAGATTGAGCAGTTTCTAGAGAATGTGTACATGAAGAAGAGAATACATTCATCATTAGGTTATCTAACACCGGATGAATATGAGAAGAAATGGAATGAACAACAAAAAGGAAATGTGATATAAAAGAGGCACTTCCTTAAAGTCTTCGATCTTCTGTCCGAATTCATGGGTTCACTTCACATGGAAATTGCTTGTGGATTGCACAACTTTCGGTTGACTCAGCGTCAGCGGGCAGTGGCCTAACGCCAATTGGGGGCAGAGAGACAAACTGTTTTTCCTGTTTACCTTCTCCTTCCTATTTCCGATTAAGTCTATTGATTGCAATTTGCCCACGGAGTATGCAACGAAGTTAGCCCGATTGACTTAAAAGTATTATGTAGAGCGATTGCCGCATTGCCGCAACAGCAGTGTGGTGACTCAGGGACGAAATCAGGAGCAGGGAAGGCGATGACGTTGTCAAAGCAGGTCAACTGAAAACTATTTCTTCTTACCCTTCTTTTTATCCTTCTTGTCTTTTTTCTTACTCTTTCCATCAGCAAAATGATCAAGCTGTAATTTCTCGGTTACAGCTTGTGCTGTGTTAACCGTGTTTTCTGCCGCATCCGCTGCAAGCTGTCCTGCTTTCCCAGTCGCATCTTCAACAACCTGAATGGTGCTGTGAGCAGCGGTATCAACTGCTGCTGTGAGGGCAGAGGGGACGCTAGCAATTGCCGTCCCTACCGATCCAACAGTATCAGCAATGCCTTTTGCTTTCTTGCCATCTTTCTTCTTGTCTTTTTTCTTGTTTCCCATTGTGTTATTTCCTAAGTCAAAGCGCAGCTAAAAGTTACCAATTCGCGATCTTAAGTCATCTAAGGCGAGAGTGAATGGAACAGCAATATCTCTTCCGGAGAGGGAGCAGTCGAAAGCTTAATTCAGGCTTAAAGACAGTCCTATCCACACTTAACCCTTATTCTGATTCAGTTCGTTACGATAATCCAAGATTTGTAAAAACTGATACAGAATTTAACTCTGTTTTGTGGATTGAAGGTTCCTCCAACATATGCGTCTGAACTCTTGTTTCACGCCTAGCGAGTATCATTCCCCGGGTTCCTTCACTAGTGAAGGTGAGTTTATTCCTCGCTCTCACCTGAGACTCTGCCGCCTCCAGCAGATCCAGCTAACTTGTCCTCCCGGTCAGCCTGCGATCGTGCATTACCGCAGACAGCCGGAGGACACTTCTGTTCACTAACCGACCTTACCTAACTAGCTCAGGATGCACCTGCCCCGCCTTGACGGTGGGCTGGAGCAGCATTTGATGCAGGTGATAACGAAATCCCTCATCGAGATACTTCTGCCGAATCTCCTCCCAGTTAACTAACGCTCCCTGCTGCTTTTGCTCGATCGCCGCTTGGAGATCGGGTAAGCGAAGTTCACGACCGAGGGTTTTTGTGGCAAGCTCCAGGAAAACCTGGGTGTCCTGAAAATCTCCCAATTGAGCTTGCAACGCTTTGATTTCTGCAACCCAGTCTTGAAATTGCTCTCCATAGAATGGCATGAAGAATTCGGCTTGATAGCGAGCGTGTTTGCAGGCTTTCCGCAACTCGTGCAGCAGCATACCCTTTTCACCTGAAGTTTCTTGGCTCGAAATCAACCAGCCTGGATGCAGCAGCAAATGAGACAGCAGGGGTCCTAACAAGTCGGGCAGGAGCACCGAGAGGGGCAGTTGGGCAATCGGAGTATAGCGAGGACGCTTCAACCAATCCGCATAGGTGGTTTTCAACTCCTGATACAGGGGCTGAGACAGCACTGCCTTCATTCGCGCAAAGGCTTTCACCCGCTGCTTCTGCAACGCTTCAGACACTTTCAGGACTTACGCAAGGGACATTGGAACGGATGGGTGCTTGAGTTGCTCAATCAAGTAGTTCGACAGCATCCCATGCTTGATCTGATAAACGGTCTTGCCACTTTGGTAAGCGATCGTTTTGAGGCGAGTCCAAACAAGCAAGGCACAAGCGATATGATTGCGTTGGATCCGAGCTTTGCGGCACTGACACGCTTCGACTCCAGTGAGTTGCTTCAACTCGCGGTGAAACTCCTCAATCTTCCAACGGACTCCGCACACATCTTGTACAGCATCAGTGGAAGCTTGAGATAAGTCGTTAGTGGCGACAAACTCCGTCCTGTGGGTAGAAACAGTGACCCGGAACAGTTTCACCTTCTTGTCTTTGGGAAAGCCTCGCACCTTGACCAACTTGCCTTGTTGCAACTCTTGGTCGCGCCAAACGAGTTCGTCAACTCGCACATACGGCATACTCCCGCCACTGTCGTCTACGCGTCGATTAGTCTTGAGCGGGCAGTAGTAGAGCTTCTGGAGTTGGTCAATCTGAGCCATCAGCTTCTGGGTAGCATACCAGCTATCCATCAAGACGGTGCTAAATGGTAGCTCCTTGCTGTAAACCACGCCTTTGAGCATCTCACTGACATGGTCTAACTTGCTTTGCCCATCTTCATCTGGGTTATACAGGCGGTAATCAATCACCCAGAACTGTCCGGTTTCGCCATTGACATACACGCAACTCACTAGCCCAATGCCCCGAAGCACATGATGCTCGTTGCCACTGTACTGCCGCCGTGTCAGCTCAATCGAGGTTGAATGTCGCTTATCGAGAACAGTATCATCGAATAAAAGATAAGCGTTGGAAGAGAGTTGCAGCAGAGGTTTGACATTCTCCCACAACAGACGAGGAGCCAATTTCTCGCCGCGCAGATAGCGATTGATGCGGTCATGGCTGACCCCCTCGAGATGGTCAGCTAAATTCGTTACCGTGTAGTTGATAGGACTGCTCAGTAGATACTGGCAGTAGTCTAGTTTGGTAAAGCTCATTGCTTCACTTTAGAGCCACTTTTGCGTAAGTCCTGATTAGTGTTAAGTCAAACCCTATTCGTCAAATCAACAGCAGTTAAATCAATGATTCGATCGCACAACCGTTTGAGCAGCGGAAATTCGTGACTGACAACGAGCAACCCAACATTGAAAATGCGGGCGTAGCTGAGAACAGATTGCCAAATCAGAGCTTGGGTGTTGGCATCCAGCATGGCGGTCATTTCGTCTGCGATCAGATAGCGAGTTGAGGCATTGAGGACTCGCGCCACGGCAATGCGTTGAAGCTCACCGCCGCTGAGTTCATGGGGATACCGATCGAGCCAGGATTGATGAATGCCCAGCGTTTGCAGTAAATCTGCTGCCGGAAACTGTCCTTCCTGCAAAATCTGCCGAATTCGCCAGCGAGGATTAACCGCCAGTTCTGGGTTCTGAAAAATGAGCTGAACCGGAGCATAGCCTTTTTGCAGCAGTGGGCGATCGTCTACCCTAACCGTTCCCTCCACCGGGGACAGATAGCCAGATAAAAGCTTGGCGATCGTCGTTTTGCCAAACCCGGAGGGACCCATCAATCCCACTACTTCGCCTGATTCAATGGTCAAATCAAAATCGCGCACAATCCAGGAATGTTTGGGACTGTAGCGAAAGGCAAGCTGTTCTCCCTTCAGCATTGTTTCTCCCCAGCATGATTCATCTTCAGAGAATCGTTTTCAGCGTGAAGACATCGCACCGTCGCACCGCGCACCTGCCGAAATGAAGGACGCTCGGTAACACACGCTTCAGTCATCCACGGGCAACGATCGCTAAAGAGACAGCCCGACGGCAGGTTATCAGGGCTAGGCTGACTGCCGGGAACGGGAATAAAGTCATTTTGCGGCAGCGATCGCCAGAGTGCCTGAGTGTAGGGATGGCGGATTGTGCCGTTAAAAAAATCGGCTGCAGCCGCAATTTCAACCGTGGTTCCGGCATAAAAAACAGCAACGCGGTCGGCAACTTGCAAGGCAGCTTCGATGTCGTGGGTAATCAGAATCACGCCTTTGCCTTCATCGGCTAATTCGCGCAGATGGTTTAGTGTTTCTTTCACCGCATCAGGATGGAGTCCGGGCGTGGGTTCATCGGCAATCACCAGATTGGCTTGGCTCACAACTGCTGTAGACACCAGAACACGTCGCGCCATACCGCCGGAAATCTGAAATGGATAGTATTGCTTGACGACAGGCGATAGCCCGTAGCGATCGAAGGTGCGATCGACCGTTTGCCTTGCTGCCTGCTGCGAAAGCCCACTGAGCTGTGCAACTCGCTGCACCTGCTTGCCAACCTGCATTAATGGATCGAGATAGCCGATCGACTGCGGAATCAATGCAATCTCTTTGCCACGCAGTCCCTTACAGCGTTCGGGAGTCAGCCTTGCGCCCTTAAACACTATTTCGCCACTCGTCTGAGCATTGTCGGGCAGAATTCCCAGGACGGCATGAGCCAGCAAACTTTTTCCAGAGCCGCTTGCCCCCACGATCGCCACTACTTCTCCAGGCTGCACCTCCAGATCTAGTTCGGTAATGACCGTCAGCTGCTTCTGGGTTAACCCCTGGTCGTACATCGTGAAGGTGACGCTAAGATTTTTAACTGATAGCATTCCTACCCCTGACTCGTTTTTGGATCAATCAATGCCCGCAGATTTTCCCCCAGCGTATCGAACGCCTTCACCGTAACCAGCAAAAGCAGTCCCGGCATCACGCCCAGCCACCAGTAGCCCGTCGAGAGATGGCGCATCGATTCAGCCAAAATAATGCCGATCGCAGGCAAGTGAGGTGACAAGCCAATACCGATAAATGACAGTGCCGCTTCGTGCAAAATGGCGTGGGGAAACAGCAAAATTAGTCCCACCAAAAGCTGCGGAATGACGTGAGGCAAAATGTGATGTCGGGCAATCCAGAGCGGCGATCGTCCCAGTTTATGGGAAATCTGCACATAATCTGAACTGTTAATCTGTAAGGTTTCGGCTCGGATGACTCTGGCAAGTCCAGTCCAATGCGTCAGTGCGACCGCAACAATCACGCCCCTTGTGCCACCCCCCATAGCAAAGGCGATCATAATTAGCAATACCAGATGCGGCAGACTGAAGAAGACATCAATAATCCAGGTAATCACCGCATCAAACTTGCCGCCCAGCGTCCCCGAAGTCAGTCCAAGTGCTGTCCCAATAATGGCACTAAAGCTGGCTGCCAGTAGCCCAACTCGCACACTCAGCGACATCCCATGCAGCGATCGGCTCAGCATATCTCGACCCAGCCAGTCCGTGCCGAATGGATGCGCCAGTGACGGAGGCTGATTGCGTTGCGCCAATACAGGATTTAAGCCAAAATCCCCTAATAGCGTACTGCTGAGAACGATCGCCATGAGAAATAGGGCACTGAGGACAATCACGAGCAGTGTTCTTTGGCGGCGATTCAAACGGAAGGGCGAACGACTTTTAATCCGGGGAAGCGAAGGAGAAGCCATATTAATTGACGAGCAATGATTGACGAGCAGTGATTGACTGGCAGTAATTGACGAGCAGTAATTAACTAGCGCAGTCGAATTCTGGGATCAACAATCTGGTACGTTAAATCTGCGATCGTATTACCGGTATAAACAAATAAGGCACTAAAGAAGACGATGCCGATTAACAATGGCACATCGCTCCGAAGTGCAGCATCGACAGTTGCTTTCCCTAAGCCAGGATAGGCATAAACCTGTTCTGCAAGCACAGAACCACCAAACAATTCGCTCAACGAAGCAAACTGGAGGGTGATGGCAGGAAGAATCACATTTCGCAAACCGTGATGACGCACAATACCAACTAGACTTTCACCCCTTGCGCGAGCAAACAGAACATAATCGCTATGCAATACTTCGATGAGTTTTTGTCGCGTGTGGAGCGCAATATTGGCAACGCCGATGATACTCAGAGTAATGGCAGGCAGCAGAATATGATGCAGCCTCTGCCAAACAGTGACATCCTGCGCTAGAACGCCCGGAGGTGCAGCACAGCAGATTGGCGCAATCCTAAGATTGACCGCAAAGATAATCAGCAGCAGTAATCCTACCCAGAACGTCGGCGACGATGCCAGCGTGTAGGCATAAAAGCGAATGATGCGATCGACCCAGGAACCTTCTTTTGCCCCTGCCAGAATACCGAGCGTCAAACCTAGAAAGCCCGATAGTAACCAGGCAATCGCTAACATTTGCAGGGATGCTTGAAACCGATTGGCAATCACCGTAGAGACGGGCTGATTGAAAATCATCGACATTCCCAAATTGCCGCTCGCTAGCTGCCGTAACCAGAGGAGGAATCGCGTCGTCATCGGCTGATCCAGTCCCCAACGTTGGGCGATTAGATCGCGCTGCTCTGGACTAATTTGCAGCATGTCAGCTCCCACATAGGCATTGACAGGATCAACCGGAGAGAGGCTGACTAGCACAAAGCTAAAGATTGACACGGCAACCAGCAACAGCAGCAGCCGGATTAGCTTGCGAACGGTAAAAGAGGCAATTCCTTTTATTGGCATGTCCATTTCCACGACGCAATGTTAGTAGTAATGGGCCAGCCATGTCCGTGAGGTTCAACCTGTGGCTTGCCGATGTCGAGACACTGACTCACAAAATAAGTGTGATCCAGATTGACGAGCCATGCCCAGGCAGCATCACCCTTGGCGGTAAAGCCTTCTTTGCCATCCCACTGTGCCGCTTTCCAGAACGCGATCGCCTCTGCTTCCATGGGTGCTCCCATTGCTAAATCGAGGGTTTCATCGATCGCAGTATTAGCGTAATAGCCCGCATTGTAAAAGTCGCCTTTCGCAGACTTGCTGTGGTAGAGGTTGTACATTTCTGTCTGATCATGGCTGCCCCAGCCGAACAAGATGACACTGCTGTGCATCATGGGCTTAATGTCATCCCAGCTTTTTCCCTCGACATTGGCGCGAATGCCGATCGGTTTAATCATTTCAGCAACAGACAAAGCAAGTGCCTGACGGGTACTGTCACTGGCAGGATAGAGCAGCGTAAATTCTGCGGGTAAGCCGTTCTTTTCAACGACACCATCGCCATTGGTATCCCGCCAGCTACCCTCTGCCAAAATCTGTTTTGCCTGCTCCGGGTTTGCATCTTCGATCTTGGCGTCAGGCTGCTCCCATGCCAGACCGCTCACGGGACCATAGGCAGGTGAACCGTAACCTTCTAACACCCCTTCGACCAGTGCCTGACGATCGATCGCCACATTAATTGCCTGCCGAATCGCTGCGTCTGCGGTGACATTATTGCCCACGGGTCTACCATCCGGCGTTTTTTTGGCGTTGCTACGCGGAAAAGGAAACATCAAGCCGCGATTGTCCACGCTGGTCACGTCATACAGCTTCATGTTGTCGATCTGCTGTACGGCAAGCGATTGAGGCACGGCTGCCACCTGCGCCTGTCCTGATTTAACCGCTGCAAATGCGGCATCTTCCTCCACAAACAAAAATACCAGTCGCTTGATGGCAGGCGATTCTCCGTAGTAGTCGGGATTTGCCTCCACAATCAACTGCTGTCCCTCATCCCACTGCACTAACTTGTAAGGACCAGAGCCGATCGGGTTTTGAGCATAGTCCTTTCCGTGGGCATGTTTAGGGACAATCCCCAGCGTTACGAGTCGGTTGACGAAGGTGCTTTGGGGCTGCTTTAAGCGCAGTTCTACCGTGTCATTGTCAATCGCCACAGCTTGATCGAGGACAGTCACATCGGTTAACCCGCCGCTCTCTGCGGCTTTGTTGAAGGTATAAGCCACATCTTCGGCAGTAACCGGTTTGCCGTCTGAGAATTTTGCATCCGGTCGAATGTTGACTGTCCAAACTTTGCGATCGGGACTGACACTGTAATCAGTCGCCAAGTCATTGACTAATTCCAGATTCTCATTGCGTCGGAGCAAGGTACTGTGGAATAGCGGCGAACCATAGCGTCCCCATCCCAGAGTGGGATCGTAACCTTCCTCACTTTCACCCCCGATCGCCAGCACAATCTGTTCGGAAGAACCTTGCTGAGAATTCTGAGAGGCGATCGAGCTATTCTGCTGCAAAGGCTGCTGCGCCTGCTGAGAATTGGAGGGAGCACAGGCAGAAATTGTTTGTACGAGAAACAAGAGTCCTGCTGTGTAAGACGAGATTCTGAAGTGAAGAGGCATACTGAAATACTGCGAAGGGGTAGCGGCTTAAAATCTTTACAATGACACAAGATTTTCCCTGGTTCATCCGAAAAGTTGAGTTTTATTAGTGATGAACAGTATCACTTCAATTCAAAACAGAGCAATCCAGGGGGGAGGGATAAACGCATCAAAAAACAAAAGTTTTTGTTTTTCTTAAACCCTTTGCAGCTTATCGTTAGAAGTATTTCTGTTTCTGAATAAGAAAATGTAGTTCGTCAACCCCTCCGAGAGTTAAATTAGCGTCGGCTTTAGTAAAGAGCCTAAACTCTAACCGGCTGCAATCCACTCAAGGGAAAAAGAGCTATTGCTCCCTCCTGTCAAGAAGCTCCGCGTTGAATGGAAGGTATCTATCTAGAAAGCACTAAATCTATTAAAGGCGATGGCTAAAGAAAATCTAAAGCTTCAGCACCATCCGGATTGCTTAATTGGAACCTGAACATAAAATTAGTTCTACTTAAGTTTCTCCAGTTCAATCAACAGCGTGTTGAGTCTAAATTCATACAAGCAATACCCGTTCTGTTAGGGGTGTTATGCGTCAATATTTCTTTTACTCAGTAATCAGTTCGCTACTTACTGTTGGAGTTTCCCTAACAGCTTTGGGAGTGGATGCTTCCGAGCTGCGAGAATCACTGATTGCCCATCAGTACATAAATCCTGAAAATATTCGAGCGACCGTTCACCTGGAACCTGATGACTCTCCCTAGATTCCCGTCTTTCAGATTCTGGAATCCACGGGGTTAGAGGTCAAACTGGTTAATGCTCACCACCTCAAAACTGTTCCTGGACGAAAGAGTGACGTGCTTGATTGTCAATGGCTCCAGAAATTACACACCTATGGCTTGTTAGCAGGGTCATTCCGTCCTGATGACCAAGTATGCGTATTGCGAAGCTATGTCCGCCAACGAGGGCGACTGATTCAAAGCGCAGCGGTGCATATTCAACGCATGCAACATGCCCTCATTCAAATGAATCTGCATTTGCATAAGGTGATCAGCGACATTACCGGCTTAACGGGAATGGCAATTATTCGAGCGATTGTGGCGGGAGAACGGGACCCTCAAGTTTTAGCCGCCCTCAAGCATTCGCGGATTCGGAGCAGCCAGGACGAGATTGCCAAAGCCCTCAGCGGCAATTACCGGACAGAGTTAGTGTTCGTTCTGCAACAAGAGCTAGCGCTCTACGATTTGCATCAACAGCAGATCGCTGCTTGTGATACGCAAATAGAGCAGTGTCTCCTGAGGTTTGAACCAAAAACTGATCAACCCCCGCCAAGGGCAAGAAACAAGCGGCGGAAGACAACTCAAAACGCGCCTGCTTTTGACTTGCGGGGATAGCTATACCGAGTGAGCGGCATTGATTTTACCCAGATTAATGGACTTGATGCGCTGAGCGTCCAAACCATTCTCTCCGAGGTAGGCTTAGATTCCAAGCGCTTTCCCAGTGCCAAACACTTCTGTTCCTGGTTAGGATTATGTCCTGGGACCCGGATTACGGGGGGCAAGCCCCTGAGTTCTCAGACTCGCTCAGTAGTGAATCGGGCAGCAAATGCTTTTCGCTTAGCGGCTCAAGCGGTCAGACAGAGCCACTCAGCTTTAGGGGCATTCTATCGCCGCCTGCGGTCCCGTTTAGGAGCACCCAAAGCAATTACAGCAACGGCTCACAAGATTGCTCGTCTGTTTTACAAACTGTGGTCTGAGGGAGGAGCCTATGCTGACCCTGGTGAAAACTACTATGAGCAAAAGTATCGAGAACGCCTAGTGAAGCACTTGAAGAAGACAGCCCAGTCTCTCGGCTTTGAAGTTGTGCTTCAGTCCTCAGTTATTCAAAGTGTTTCTTGAGAGAGGGATATTTGAATTACGTTGTTGAGCAGGATCATCGAACCCTCAAGTCAATAAATTATGAAGCCGACGATGGAGTGCAATCAAGCGGAAACGGCTGCCGTGTTATTTCAGCGGATCTTGCGTATCTTGGAGGAACCCACTTTGATGTGCGGGTGATCGATTTCCAACCCATCCATACCATGTCAAACCCGATTAAACCACCCTGCGATGAGGGTGTAATTCGTTCCCAACCTTGCTCTACTCCCTGTCAGCGCAGCCACCGAATTTGGATACTGGTTGCCACAATTCTCGGTTCTAGTATGGCATTTATCGACAGCACTGTCGTCAACGTTGCCCTGCCGACACTACAAACCCAGTTGAATGCAACTGTTTCTGATGTGCAATGGGTCGTAGAATCCTATGCCCTATTTGTCGCAGCCTTGATTCTAGTGGGAGGATCACTGGGGGATCATCTGGGACGGCGACGAGTATTTATGTGGGGAGTAGCACTATTTGCGATCGCTTCGCTGTGGTGCGGCTTATCCTCCACAATCGGACAACTCATCCTAGCACGGGGTATTCAGGGTATCGGCGGTGCCTTGCTGATTCCAGGCAGCCTCGCGATTATCGGAACTTCTTTTCCAGACGAGCAGCGCGGTGCGGCAATCGGCTTTTGGTCTGGGTTTACGGCAATCACCTCTGCTGCAGGTCCAGTGCTTGGGGGGTGGCTAATTGAAACCTTTTCCTGGCGATGGGTATTTTTGATTAACCTGCCCCTTGCCGCGATCGTGATTGTGATCAGCCGCTGGTGTGTCCCCGAAAGCCGTGATCCTCAAGCTGCTAAGCTCGATTGGTTGGGAACAGGACTAGCGATCACGGGTTTGGGTGTTGTTATGTACGGGTTGCTGGAGTTTCCCAAGTTGGGGTTTGATGCCATTGTGATTGGAGCGATCGCCAGCGGCATTTTGATTTTAGGCGGATTTTTGTGGCTGGAATCGCGCCTAATCTCCCCCATGATGCCACTGAGTCTGTTTCGCTCTCGAACCTTCAGCGGTGCCAATTTGCTAACGCTGTTGCTCTATGCGGCTTTGGGAGGTGCTTTGTTCTTCCTGCCCTTTAATTTGATTCAGATACAAGGCTATTCCGCAACGGCTGCCGGTGCTGCCTTGGTTCCGTTCCCGCTCATTATGTTTTTTCTCTCGCGCTGGTCAGGGGGATTGGTGGATCGCTACGGTGCCCGCCTGCCTTTGATGATGGGTCCTACAATCGCAGCAATAGGATTTGGTTTAATGACGCTTCCGGGAATTGGCGGCAGCTACTGGACCACCTTCTTTCCCGCTGTGGTAGTGCTAGGGCTAGGAATGGCAATTTGTGTGGCTCCGTTAACCACAGCGGTGATGAATGCCGTGAGTGAGCGATTTGTGGGAGCTGCTTCCGGTGTGAATAATGCCGTTTCTCGCATTGCCAGTCTGCTTGCGATCGCCCTCTTCGGTATCGTTATGCTCAACCGATTTAACGAGAGTCTGAATGGGCGGATTGCAGCTCTGCCCCTCTCTCCGACTGCCCTACAATTCCTAGACGCTCAACGCATCAACCTAGCGGCGGCAGCCCTTCCACCTGGATTAGATAGCGGCGTGGAGACTGCATTGAGGAGTGCGATCGCTGAATCCTTTGTGGATGGATTTCGGATGGTGATGGGCATTGCAGCTGGGTTAACAGTTGTCAGTGCTATCACAGCAATGGTCATGATTGAGCGTAGGCGGGCTAAGGCTTGATAGGAGTTGATTGTCTTCTGAGTAATTCAGCGTGAAAATTGCCAAAGTGCTTAATCGCCTCATCCTCCTTAAGTCTCTCCATTGCCGTTGGGTAAGCCGCATTCTTATCCACTGTTATCACTCGCGGCGATTGAGTGCGCTGACCCTTCAAGACTTTACGAAAAAATCTTGCGGCAGCTTTCGCATCTCGCTTGGCGCTCAGCATAAAGTCGAGGGTATTGCCCTGGGAATCGACAGCACGATACAGATACTTCCACGCTCCCCTGACTTTGATATAAGCCTTTTACAAACAAGAAATTGTTTGTTTGGGATGGAAGAAACACAAAGTCCGGCACTGAGTATATGCTCTACAGTTGGAATAATGCCCTAGCAGTTGAGACCGATTAAACACTGGTGCGTGAGCGCCCGTATATAAGCCTGGTTCTGGATGGTTGTGGTTAAGACATTGGTGAAGTGAATCTCACTATCCCGTTTAGGAGACTGCATCGACAACACCCTCCGGGCTAGGGCAGTTTGACAAACCTGCCCTTGAGGAGTTGACCATGAGTGAATCCAAGCATGAGTTACCCGTGATCAATGCGGATGCAGCAGGAATCGACCTCGGTGCAGATTATCACTGGGTCAGTGTTCCTGAAGACCGTGATTCTCAATGTGTTCGTCGCTTTAGGTGCTTTACAGCTGACCTCTACGCGATGGCCAAGTGGCTACATGAGTGCCGGATCAAAACGGTCGCAATGGAAGCAACAGGGGTCTATTGGATTGCTGTATTCCAAATCCTGGAAACGCAGGGGTTTGAAGTCAAGTTGGTCAATGCTCGTCAGGTTAAAACCGTGCCAGGACGTAAGAGCGATGTTTTGGATTGTCAATGGTTGCGACAGTTACACAGTTATGGCTTACTGGCAGGCTCCTTCCGCCCGGATGACCAGATTTGTGTCTTGCGCAGCTACATCCGGCAACGCGATACTCTGATCAAAAGTGCTAGTAGCCACATCCAACGGATGCAGAAGGCGTTGACGCAAATGAATGTACAACTGCACCGTGTCATCAGTGATATCAGTGGCGCTACAGGGCTTGCTATTATTCGAGCCATCGTGGCTGGAGAGCGAGACCTGGATCAACTGGCAGCACTCAAGGATGTTCGCATGCGAGCGACGACTAAAGAGATTGCAGCAGCACTCAAGGGGGATTACCGGAGTGAACTGGTGTTCGTCTTGCAACAAGAGTTGCATCTCTACGAGGTCTTTCAGGCTCAAATTGCAGCCTGTGATGTTCAAATTGAGCAGTGTTTGAACCAGTTTTCTAACCGAGCTGATGTCGCAACCGCTCCACTGCCCCCTGCAAAACGACGGGGTAAAAAGCAACCTGGGAATACTCCCGCGTTTGATTTACGAACCCATCTGTATCGCATGAGTGGAGTGGGCTATACCCAAGTCGATGGCTTTGGCGGATTAACGGTGCTAACGCTGTTGTCAGAACTGGGGTTAGACCCATCCCGGTTTCCCTCTGCCAAGCATTTTGCTTCCTGGTTGGGGTTGTGTCCAGGGAGTCGCATCACGGGTGGAAAACGAAAAAGCTCTAAGACCCGACCCGTTGCCAATCGAGTTGCAACCGCTCTACGCATGGCTGCCCAAACGCTTGTTCGCTCCCAGTCAGCCCTCGGTGCCTTCTACCAACGGATGCAAGCCCGTCTTGGTACTCCCAAAGCCATTACCGCAACCGCTCATAAACTAGCACGCATCTTCTATCACCTCTGGAAGTCAGGGGACCCCTATATAGACCCAGGTATGAATGCTTATGAGCAGCAGCACCGAGAACGAGTCGTCAAGAATCTCAAGAAAAAAGCTTTGGCTCTGGGGCTAGACCTGGTTCCTCGCTCTTCTGATCCAGAGTGTGTTTCTTAGGAGTTTCGTCCACCCTCCACGAGTCATTCGTCGGTTTCAGGTGTCGTCGAATCCGTTTGTCTAGCTCTGGCGCATACTTCAGCACCCAACGATTGATCGTTGCGTGATCCATCCCCATGCCTCGCTCCTGCATCATCTCTTCCAAATCCCGGTAGCTGAGGGAATAGCGGTGAGTCCAGTCCTGCAGGCGGGTCTCCCGCCGTAGGGAACTGGCGAACCCGAAGGGCAATACCAGCGGACATTAAGCAAGATGATTTCGGGCAAGAAATACCGCCATTTGAACAGGGAGGACGTAAACATTGGAGAGCGAGTCAGGGGAGTTGGGCTTGTCCTACCTTACCATTGACCAGTTTTTGCGACACAACCGGGAGGAGAGGGGGTACTGCTTACCTTACCACCCACCAGTTTTTGCGCCACAACCTTTGATGGTGAGCTTACAGTTTGATGGACTAAAGTCTGGTGATGATGCAACTCAAGAGCCGTTACTTGAAAAACTTCGTACTCATGCTTGTTGGCAATCATCAAGTAGTTGGACAAGTCGCTTTCACAACTTACAGCTGACCATTCAGCCTTACATCTATTTCTCTGTACTCAAGCCTTGGTTATCAGTGTTTGCAGTTCCATCACTAGAGCGAGGTTTTTCGTATCTAATTCAGAGGCTCAATCTGTTTTCTGGTTGGCAACATTGTATTGCTCCAAGTGACAGTTCTTCTTCGTCTGCTTAGTGTGATGAATGAGGGATAAGCGTTGCTCTGGCTGCGGCTATGTTTCTCCCACAAGGTCGCTCGATATTCGTGCATGGGACTGCCCCAATTGCAAGACTCATCACGCTAGGGGTAGCAATGCAGCATTGAACCTTTTGGCGGTGGGATTATACCGTGTCAGTCTGTCGAGCGACCGTAAAACCTGAAGAGAGTAAATCTCGGAAGGCAGGGGCTACGCAGCAGAAACCTAAATTGTGAGGATTAGGAATCTCTCGCCACACCGCTAGGTTGATGGTGAGATACAACCTACTTCAGATAAATGATCGTCAGTAAACGATCGCAAGCAACATTTGCCCAACCTAACTAAGCCACGCTCGAATGAACCCTCAAACAACATCCGTGAACTGCTTCCCCTGATTAAGAGACATAGCGAGAGAATCGGGCAGCTGCCGGTTTATGGGAAGAATCCATTCCAGAATCTTTAACTTACTTAGTCACGATAGAATATCGAAACACCCTGATGGAAGCTGTATTGTTCCCCTGTACGCACCCTATCTTTGACATCGTTGAGGTTATTTGTGACTCACCAGAAGCATCGCCTTGGAAGGCACTTTCTCTTGAGTTTGCTATTTGCAGCAAGCCTCCTGATTAGTTTGGCGTTTGAACCCCTTATCATTCGTCCGTCTAATTTCGCTGTTGTTGCGCACACACGAAGTGCTGAGGAATGGATGCAACAAGGCTATGACCGTTATCAGGCAGGCAATGTTGTGGAAGCGATCGCGGATTGGCAAAAAGCTCTATCCCAGTACCAGGCAGACCGCAATCTAGAGCAGGCTGCAACCGCGCTGGAAAATGTAGCAAGAGCCTATCAGATTCTTGGACAAACGAGAGAGGAACTTCAATCTTGGGAGCAGGCAGGTTTACTTTATCGTCAGATGGGTAATGGGCTGCGGCTTGGACGAGTTATAGCAGAACAGGCACAGGCATTTAGCCGAGCGGGGCAATACAGCAGAGCCATTCTGATTTTGTGTGCTGATTCTAGAGAGACTACGAATTGCCGCCCGGAGAGTGCATTAGGCGTAATTCGATCGCTTCCTCAACCGGATTTAATTGGAGAAGTCGCTGCCCTGGGTAGTTTAGGCGATGCTTACCGTTTACGTGGAGAAGCCGATCGCGCTATTTTTTATCTGAATCAGGGATTAGATAAAGCCAGAACGCTTCAGCAGCCAATTTACCTGATTTCTATGCTCAACAGCTTGGGGAATGCTCATAGCAGTCTGGCCCAGCTCAATTTTCGACGTGCCCTGTCGGCTCGACAAATTGAGGAAGAGCGCGATGCCGTAGAATTTGAGTTTAGAGCGAGAGAAAACAACGAAAAGGCACTGAACTATTTGCAGGAGAGTTTGATACTTGCTCAAGAGAATGGCGATCGTCCTGGTACTCTGCGGGCGTTAATGAGTGCCCTACCTGCCTACTCCCGTTCTCCTGAAGGTGAAGAATGGACGAGTTCCTTAGAACAAGCTATTTCGATCGCAGATGGTCTCCCCAGTTCCCAGGAGAAAGTTTATGCGTTGATCGATTTAGCGAAATTTGTACAGCTTCTAGACAGTTCATCGACGCAAGTTTCGGATAGGCAATGCCTCAACCAAACTTCAAATCTGCAAGCCGAAGCACTGCTCCAACAGGCGATCGCCTCTGCTCAGGAAATTAGAAATCGTCGAGCCGAATCCTTTGCGCTGGGTGAATTAGGTCATCTTTACGAATGCCAGTTGGACAGCGAGCGAGCATTGGAACTGACGCGGCAGGCGCAACTTGCAGCAGATCAGGAGCTAGAAGCGAGAGACAGCCTGTATTTGTGGCAGTGGCAGCTTGGACGGATTTTTAAGTCCCAGAATCAGCTTCAAGAAGCCATCTCTGCTTATGAAGAATCTTTAGCAACGCTGGAAGCCTTGCGAAAAGATATTTTGACCGCGAACCAAGACATTCAGTTTGACTTCCAAGAAACCGTAGAGCCAATTTATCGAGAACTGGTCGAACTGAGGCTAGAGCGGGAAACGCCATCTACGGTCATTCGAGTGCCTAATCCTGCTCAGCAAACGAATCAGGGAGATATTTCACTGGCATTAAACACGCTAGACAACCTGAAATTAGCAGAACTGCAAAACTATTTTGGCAACGATTGCGTATTAACTGCGCTGAATCCGATCGACGTTAACTTTGCAGATAATGCTGGACAAACGGCAGTTTTTAATACCGTGATTTTAGACGATCGCGTTGCTGTCATTTTAAGCATTCCCAAGCGTGAATCGAACGGTCAGGAGCAAACGCTCCAGAAATATGAATGGGTTCAAGATCAGAGCGGCAATTTCGTGAATCCAGACAAGCTGGTTACAGCCATCAACGAGTATCGCAAAGGTCTGGAGCGATTTCGGGATTCAATTCCTGGTGCGCCTTTAGGGGGCTATGATCCAACCTTGGCAGCACAAGTCTACGATTGGCTCATTCGTCCTTTTGAATCTCTTCTGCTGGAGAACGAAATTAAAACTCTGGTCTTTGTGCAGGATGGGATTTTTCGGAGCGTTCCAATGACTTCCCTCCATGATGGCAGCACATTCTTGATCGAAAAGTACGCGATCGCAGTAACGCCCAGCATCAACCTGACCAATCTGGACAGAGCCGATCGCAATAGGCTGCGCGCTTTAGCCGTTGGGTTAACCGAGAGTGCAACCGTTGAAGGAGATTCCTTTGCTGCCCTGCGTTACGTTGCATCCGAGCTGCAAGCTGTGCAGCACCTTCTTCCCAGAAGTGTTGCCCTGCAAGATCAGGAGTTTACACTCCAGCGATTTCAACAGGCATTGGCAGCAGAAAGCTATCCCATCATTCACATTGCAACCCACGGTAAATTTAGCGCAGACGCAGACGGAACGTTTCTGGTCATGGGATATAGCCCGGATGAGCCGAGCCAGAAGCTAACGCTGAATGTGCTGGATGACGTGATTCGGCAAATGAGTTCGCGCAGTCCATTAGAACTGCTGGTGCTGAGTGCGTGCCAGACTGCAACCGGAGACGATCGAGCCGCCTTGGGACTGGCAGGGATTGCGGCGCAGGCGGGGGCGAAGCGAGTCCTCGCTTCTCTGTGGTCGGTGAACGATCAGGCAACCACAGAACTTGTGACTCAGTTTTATCAGGGATTATCTGACCCCAACCTGACGAAAGCTCAAGTCCTCCAGGCAGCTCAAAAAGCGTTAATCCAGTCTGAGGAATATGCTCACCCCGCCTTCTGGTCTGCCTTTGTCCTCATTGGCAACTGGCTATGATGCCCATTCATTACGGTTCAGCCTTAATGATCTGACTCAGGTGTTCACTGTGCTGCAAGATTTCCTGACTTTGCTGCTGAAGTTTCAGCCGGTTGCCTTCTGCTGCAGTGCCAGAAGATTGCGCCAGTGCCTCTCCTGCGGTGCGCTCTAACTCTGCTAGTTCAGTGAGCAAATTATCGATCGATCGAGAGGGAAAGCTGTTTCCATTCAGGGCTGCTTGCAGTAGGTCATACCATCGCTCTGATTCGGGCGACGTGTTCTCAACAATGCTCATCTCTGCGCTCACAATCAAATCTTCAGAGCCATGATTCGGGTCGCAAATCAAGGCTGCCCGCCAGTAGTAGCGTTGTCCAACGGTGAGTTCCGGCTGAGAGGACGGCAGCACAAACGACATAATTCCAGGCTGGCTAGGAATCTCGTTTTGATAAATCGGGCGAGGCTGAAGCTTGCCGTCTGCGCCATAAACGTAAAGCCTGAAATCGATCGGTCGAGTCGTGCCCTGCAAAGCCGTTTCCCCGGCAGGAGATTTGGGAACATACCAGCTAAAGGTAGGACGTGTTGCGGAAGTTCGCCCAATATGGCTGAGTGGGGCAAGGGCTGTGAAAGATGTATTTTCTCCTCCGGTGCAGCCGCCGCTTCTCGCACCCCCTGCGATCGTAGAACTGGGAGTCGATCGATCGGATGGGGGGGTATATCGTCGTCCAGGCTGGGCAAAGGCAGGGGCAGCAAGTGTGCTCATCGTCAGGGTGACAACACAGCCTAGAAGCAGAATCTTCCAGATCGGTTTTGAGTAAGCAAACTGCGATAAATGACGTTGAGCGTGCATAGTTTCTCCAGGAGGCGGGGCAAATATTTCTGCAAAACTATTCATGATTAGCGTAGGAGGAATGGGGTAATTTAGCATGGCGAATCCTGGTCAAGCAAATTACGGAATCCTGCAAGAAGAATTGCAGGATTCCGTAATTTGCTTTGCTCGTTCTATTTTGCTCGACCGAAAAACCAGAACCAGGGCTGGCGCACGGGATATGCCAATTCACAAATAATTCCCTTCGGCTTGTTAGAAATTCGGCTGAATGTACCTCCTAGCTGTCGCGCCAGATTCACGGCTTGTTTTGTTCCATATCCTGCTTTGCGAGATGCTGCCTCTTGCATGCCCATTCCGTTATCTGCAACCCGAATAATATTCCAACCGTTTTGCGTTTTGCAGCTTACTTCTAAACGAGTCATTCCCTCAGCGTACTTTCCTGCATTGCAAAGGGCTTCCTCGATAAATCTACAAAGTCCTTGCTTCTGCTGTATTGTCAGACGCCGATTTTCTATCTCCTCAAACGAAACAATTTTGATTACCGATTTAAACAGGGGAAAGTCACGAGTTCGAGCCAGTGTGGCACGATACACCTCATGCAAAAGCTGCTGAATCGGATGCTCTAGATTGAGCTTGATGCCGCCCGTTAGATAAAGATTCTCGCTTTGTAAGAGCGTTTCTTGCCGCACCGATTCTTCGATCGCCCGTAATTCCTGCTCTAGTCGTTCTAAATCGGCACAAAGCGCATTGGTCGTAATGTTTCCCTCGCGAACGCTTCTGAGAATACTTTTAACTGTCTGAACGGGATTATTGTGAATGGCAGTGTAGGTTTTGTCGATCACAAGCTGGCGATCGTGCAGTCGTGCCTGGAGGTCTTGCTGATAGCGGTAGAACAGGGAAGCCGTCAGCCCTGCCCCATTGAAAACAAGCACCAACAGCGCCGGAACGATCGGCAACCACCAGCCTAGAGTTAAGGCATAGAAACTACTACCCACTAGGAGTAAACTGGCAACTCCTAATCCCAACAGAATTTTGAAGGGCGCAACAAACAATCGTCCCAAGCTAATGCCGAGAATGCCCCAGCCAATAATCCATGCGTATTCCCATCCCTCTGCCCAGGTTCGTAGCCAGGGTCGTCCGTCCAGTACGGTGCTAAGCATCTGGCTGGTAATGTGAGCATGGACTTCGACGCCATAAATCCACCCGTTTTGGCTATTGTCTACAGCAGTCGTCCTTCTGGCATCACCTGCGCTGGTTGCCATCATGCCAATTAACACCAGGCGATCGCGTATCCACTCGTTAGGAACGTTGCCCTGCACGATATCCGTGAGTGACACGACCCGAAAGGGAGCTGTACCACTTCGATAGTTAATCAGAAACTGATTGCCTGCCGCATCGGCGCGAACATAGCCTCCCGAGTTAGCACGAAAGCGATCGAACTCGGCGTTGCCAAACCGCATTGCATCTTTGTCTCGGATACCGTTCTCTAGAAACAATCCTTCCTTCGCGAGATATTGCTCCGCCAGCAACAGCGGCAGCGAAAATTGATAGCCTTCTCCAGCCGGAACACCGATTAACGCTCGACGAATTGCGGCATCGCCATCTGCAATTAAATCTGCAAATCCCGCTTGTGCATCTGGTAAACCCGGAGGGGGTGGAATCGTTTTGCCCGTGGCATCAGGCAAGGTTTTCTCAATGCCAATCAAGTTGGGCGACGTTTGAAATTGCTGAATAAGTTGCTGGTGACCGGGTTCCACCGGAAGATCTCGAAAGATATCTAGCCCGATCGCTCTCGGCTGATGAGTTTGCAGCTTTTCAATGAATTGGGCGAGTACAGCATCTGGAACAGGGTAGGTGCCAATGGTGCTAATGTCTTTTTCATGAATTCCCACAATCAAAATTCGCTCATCGGTTGCCTCATCAGGGCGCAGGCGGAGCAGATAATCGAGTGCCGACCACTCAGACGATTGAAGCAATCCCAGCAAGCGCAGAAACACAATCAGCCCAATCACCATCACACCCGGCAGCGCACCGACTCGCCAAACCGCTAATTCTTGCTGAACCTGTTTCCAAATTCTGGAGTTCCCTGGCTTCATGGCGGCAAATCTAGTCAATTAATCCGGCTTCGCGTGCTTTGATCCCCGTTTGAATCCGCAGATTCTGCCCTTCTTCTGGGTAAACCTCCAGCACATCCTGAACTTTATGAAAGTAGTTCTGCACGGTCTTCTCTGAAATACTCATGCGCTTGGCAATCATTTTGTCGGTTAAGCTCTCCTGAAACGCGAGCCTCAGCAGCTCCAGCCATTCCGGTTTTAGCTCTAACCCAAGCTTCATTTCCCTTGGTAAATATCTGCCTCCATCCAGCGCAATGTCTACCTTCTTCAGAATTTCGGTTGCGGTCCAGCCTTTGTCTGAAACCGTAAATCCTGCTTCGTGATTATCAATCTGCGGCTTGAGCCGGATTAAAGGGGCAGCATTTGCACTGAGTACCGCAATATTGAGCAGAGGATACTGCTGCATCAAAGACTCCAGCAGCATGACGCCATTTTCAGCAGAGGCTTTGTCTCCTGTTTGCTCTGGAATCGCCAGATCTACAACTGCCAAATCCGGCTTAAGGCTTGCAATGAGCTGTTCGCCTGCCCGCCGGGTCTGTGCCACCTCAACCGTTGCTTCTGGATGTTTTTGCCGTAGCAGGTTTGCAATGCCACTCAGAATCATTTCGTGATCGTCGATCGCAACGATCGTTTTTGCGGTAGATGGGGGTTGAGTCTGTATCATTTCCGGGTTCTTTAGGGGTTCCATTTGAATCGCCAGACTGCCACCGAGGACTGAGGCTGGTAGAAGCACCGTCCGGGTGCAAGGCAGCGAAAACAGCGACAAAGATATTTTAATTCCCTGGCATGGGTGTTCGATCGGCGGGTTGCCAAATCGGGATAAGTAATTTTAACGGTCAGCTCTGCCTGGGGTAATCGGTCAATTAGGGTGATTTCTAGCGTTGCGTGGGAAATTGAGGAAGGAACCGCAAGCTTCAGCAGCGTGTTTAGCGTTACCAGAATGATGCGATTGCGCTCAAGCGGCTCGGTGTGCCAGTTCAGGGGAAGATCAAGCCGCACTGTTCGGTTGGGATGGGCAATCTCCCAGCGTTTGAGGAGCGATCGAATTGCGAGAGGAAGGCTTTCAGCCAAGTAAGGCTGGGTCAGCGTGTTGCTGAGGTGGCTCAGGTGTTCGTGGAGTTTGTCTGCTTCGGCAACCCAGATCTGCTGCTGACGAATTCTGTCTTCTGCCTGCTCTGGGAGGGGCGACTGAAGACTGAGACGAACTGCAAACAAATCCTGAATCAGTCCGTTTTGAATCTGGTCGGAATGTGCTGCCCGATCGATCGCCTCTTGCTTGAACCACCAGCGCATTGCCTGCTGCATCTGCCGGGAAGACGCAGTCGCCCAAAACAAAAGAACGATACACATCACTAGGAACACAAACTCAAGAGACGGTTTGAATCAGAGAATAAGACGAAGAACGATTCGAGCTGAACTGGTTTCTTCAATCTGTCTCTACAATAAAGGGCTGTTCAACAGAATGCATTCAGTTTTTCCCGCTTTGTAAGTACAGGTTTCGGTCAGCAAGATTGCAGAAAACGGTAAGGTGTTTCGTGTTTTTTTGAAGTAAGCGCGATCGATCGTTAATCGCATTCACGGCTCATCACCAATTGACCATTGGGTAACTGATACACTCCCTGCGGCTCCACGATCGCTTCTCCTGCTTGCCACAAAGCCGATTCATCCGCAGCCGTGCCAGGGCGAACTTCTCCCGTTGGATAGGGCGAAAGCGGGGCGGTTCCCGGTCTGAGTGGCAATCCGCCTGATCCAGTTACTAAGAAGGTTCCACCCGATTCCGTTCGAGCAATGCAGCTATTGGCAATCAGGCGATCGGCATCGACAGCATTTGCAGGTAGGTCAGCGAGACTATTCTGGATAAAACTGGTGTCAGGCAGGCTAATGGTGCCCGGTTCGCTTCCGGTTGCGTTAATATCAGCACTACCATTACTCTCTAAACTTCCTGTGTCCTGAATATCGGAGTTTGCAGGATTGTAGTTCTGGAAGAAGGCGATCGTTTCTCCAAAAGTGATATCGCCTCCGACTCCTTGCACTGCGGCTGCAATAATATCACTGTCATCAAGAGCAATCAGAGAAACGGCATTAATCACGATGTCGCCTCCGCCTCCAGCACCCTGAGCAACTTGAGTCCGAATGTCACTGTTGTTCCTTAAACGAACATCTCCTCCTGCGATATTAATTGCTCCTCCAGACGATTGACGAGCTGAAGTGACAATTTCACCATCGTTAAGATTCAGAGTACTGTTCGCATTAATATTAATATTTCCGGCGATGTCAGCTCCTTCGCTTTGAGCTGAGATTCGAGCACTATCATTCACAGCTAAATTCGTCGTATTAATCGTGATGCTACCACCGTTATTGCTTGAATCTCGACCAGTCCCCGCAGAAAGTCCACTATTAGGGCTATCGTTTGGCACAATATCTCTGGGTCTGAGGTTGCTGTCTTCCCGGTTTAATCGACGCTGGACTTGACGCAGGCGTTGGCTGTAGGCTGGGTCGCTGCCAGATAGGGCAATGTCGTTCGCATTGAGGGTAATATCTCCAGCACTCCCTCGATTAAAGGTACTGGTTACAATCTGTCCTCCGCCAGTAATAGAGAGGCGATCGGCATTCACGGTGATATTACCGCCACGACTGGGGTTATGAGTTTGAGTTGTAATCACTCCCCCATTGGCTAGACGTAACGCTGCTGTATCGAGCGAGATATTACCTCCCCGCCCAAATGCGCCTCGTCGAGTATTGGCAAATAAACCGCTAGAAAATCCGTTGCGATCGACACCGCTGATATTAATAGAATCTGCTTCAAAAATACGAATTGTGCCGCCTCTTCCTCGCCCTCCCGGAAGCTCTCTTGTTTCTGGTCCAACCGCGGCTCCAATTTGTCCCCCGTTTAACAGCGAAAGAGCAGGCGTTTCAATGCGAATATTACCTGCATCTCCCGTTGCTCCTGCTTCAATTGTGCTAAGAATGTAGCTTCGATTCAGATTCAGAAGATCTCTAGCATTAATAAAAATATCGCCTGCGTTGCCTTGACCAGACGTTGAAGCAGAGATTTCTCCTTGTTGCCGCCCGCTCAACCGCCGCGTGTTAATTTCCAATCTGCCTGCATTGCCTACACCCGTAGTTCCTGTTGAGAGAGAGCTGAAAATTTGTTGACCAGCGGCAAGTCGGTTTCGTCTAGCAAGTTCTACACTATCCCGAATATTAAGAACCAAATTTCCGCCTTGCCCGCTTCCACTGGTCAATGTAGAAATCGCTGCTCCATCGCGCAAATTAAGTCGATTCGCAGAAATTCTGATATCGCCCGCACCACCACTGACGTTACTGGCTGTTTCAGTGCTAATGGCACTGCGGAACTGACGGTCAGATGAAACACCGTTTAAGTTGA
Organism: Cyanobacteria bacterium FACHB-502; assembly: GCA_014695325.1. Classification (GTDB taxonomy): domain Bacteria; phylum Cyanobacteriota; class Cyanobacteriia; order Elainellales; family Elainellaceae; genus Leptolyngbya_A. Next base: position 34,610 of record JACJNZ010000079.1, read on the forward strand.
TGCGATCGGCGGTTATCGTAATATCTCCACCTTGCCCACTTCCAAATGTAGCAGCACTGATGATGGCTCCTTCCTGGATGACTAATCGATCAGTATTCAGCATCAGAGTTCCTGCATTTCCTGTTCCTGATGTTTCAGCCGATAGACCACTTCTAAGCGTTTGTCCATTAACTACTGATGCACCCAACAAGGTAACAGAGTCCCTTGCAGTGATTGTCAGATTACCGCCCTGTCCCTGATTGACCGTTGCAGTTGAGACGATTGCACCCTCTCGAACAATTAATTGATTTGCGTCGATCGTTAGATTACCCGCTTTCCCTGTTCCAAACGATTCTGTCGAAAAGGCACTGAGGTTGGTTTGACCTGTGGACAGCGGCATTACACCTGATAGCTCTACCGTGTCAGCTTGAATGCTTAAATTACCCCCCCATCCTGAGCCAGATGTAGAAGTTGAGATTAATGCTCCCTCTCGAATTGTCAGTTGTCTTGTAGAAAGTGAAATTGTACCTGCATTGCCGGAACCCTCTGTGCCGCTGAACAATCGGCTGATTGATGTGCCATCGGCGGAGCTTCCACTTATTTCTATAGCATTGGAAGCACGAATAGTAATGTTTCCAGAATTAGATTGGGGTAGTGCTAAATTTGCAGCGTTTACAGACTCAATCAACTCGCTTACAAAATTAGCTTGATCAGGAGGAAAAACGAAAAGAGCGAGCCTAAAAGCTTGGCTGGACGTAACGCGATCAGAGCTACTGGTAATGATGCTTCCCCCATTACGAATTACGAGATCCGTAGTTTCCAGTGAAATATCCCCTCCAGATCCACTTCCCTGAGAGGTTGTTGTGAAACCTCCTCCATCAAAGCGAATCGAGTCAGTCACCCGGACAGAGATGTTACCTGAGTTTCCCTGCCCTATCAAACTGCTGGCTGCGAAAAGTGAGTTTTGCACATCAAAGCGACGTGCTGTAACAGAAATAGTGCCGACTGCACTATTATCTGCCTCTGACAGAGTACCAAAAGACAGTGTTCCCACATTACTGTTATTGAGGAAAGTAACAGAATCACGGGCTGAAAGGCTAATGTTTCCCGATCGCCCCTGCCCTCCAAAATTTGCAGTACCCAGAATGGATCCATTTTGCAGTGTAATGTTCTGTGCTTCAATCGTAATGTTGCCTGAATTTCCTTGACCTCCGATGGCTCCAGTCACAATACCAGAGCCGTTTTCAAGCGTGAGATCTCCACCGGTTGTAATCCTGATATCTCCAGCATTGTTAGGATTCAATGCGGCAAAATTGCCAGCCAAGTTTCCTGCACCAGAATTAATCCTGGCTCGATTATTTAACTGCACTGAACCAGCAGTAATCGTGATATTTCCCGCAGTTCCCTGATTGTTAGCGTTCACCACTAAGATTGCACCATCTCTCAGCACAAGCTGCCCTGCATCAATGATTAAATTGCCTGCAATGCCTCCTGCACCTTGAGCTTCAGTAGATAAAGCACTGGGAAGTTGACCATTAGGTGTTATGCCAGCTAGTTCCAGCAGATTGCTTACCCGTACTGTTAATTGACCGCTCTGTGCATTACTTGCGCTCGATGAAGTAGACGCGATCGCTCCACCCCGAATACTAAATTGTCCTGCTGTAATCTCTAAATCTCCGGCATTGCTCGATCCAAGGGCTTCACTGCTAATTGCGCTGCGGAGTTGTCCATTGGCAGAGGTTCCTACCAACTCGATCGTGTCTGCACTAATAGTGAGATGACCAGCCTGTCCATCAAGAGTGCCAATAGCTTCTGTAGACAAAATGGCTCCTCCTTGGACGCTTAAATGTCCAGTGTTTATGCGGGTGTTCCCAGCACGACCTGATCCATTTGTTGCACTACCTATTCCAGTGCGAAATTGTTCATTAGCTGAGGTTCCTATCAGTTCAATCGTATCGGCATTAATAGTGATATCTCCACCCTGTCCTTCGTTTGCAGTTAGGGTGATTAACTGGGATCCTTCACTCAGGCTTAGTAGTCCTGTTGTGATAAATAAACTACCAGTGTTGCCTGCTCCCTCGGATCCACTGAATAAACTGCTGCGAAATTGCCCATCTGGTGAAGTACCAGTTAGCTCGATCGCCTCTGGTGCAATAATCGTGATATTGCCTGCATTGCCTGTTCCGCCTAGTCGAATTTGCGTGCCAATTCCCCCACCTGATGTAATAGAAAGCGATCGGGTATTCACTTCAATATTACCTGTATTACCTGTTGCACCTGCTAATACTTCCTGATAGATTCCTGCCCCGGTTCCAGCCAACCCCACACGAGCCAGATCGATCTGGTTCGCATTCAGCACAATATTGCCAGCATTGCCTGTGGTCTCTATTCCAGCAACGAGTCGTCCCCCATCGGTTGCAGTAAATTCATTGGCATTTACAACAATGTCACCATCACCCCCACCTCGCACTGCCACTCGTGCATCATTCGCTAGCGCGACATTGGCTAAAGCACTATTGGGGGAAAAATTAAAACTCAGGGTATTCTCAGCCTGATTCAATCCAACAGTTCCTGCTTCTGCCAATCCACCTAACTCAATTTGTCCACCAAAAGCATTGAGTCTGCCTCCATCAATTTCAATATTGCCACCTAATAACAACAGGCTCTCGCCATCTGGTACGCGCAACCCCGAAGCAGCGAATCCGGCAGGGGTACTGCCACTAGAGGCGATCGACCGATTAGTAATATTTCCAGTAGGGATTTGATTAAATAGAAAAGCAGAAGGATCAACAGTCAGCAATTGCGATGGTATTTCTGGGTTCGTCGCACTAAAAAATTTCCCTTCCCCAAACCCGATCGCATTTGACGTTGTTCCAACAAATGAGCCGCCAATATCTAACATTGCATTTGGTCCGAACAAAATGCCATTCGGGTTCATCAAATACAGATTGGCACCTGAGCGAACTACTGCCCCATTCTCAAGACCAAATGTACCGAGAACGCCATTAATATTGGAAGGATTTTCTCCAGTCACTCGTGTCAAAATATTTTCAATCTGTCCGGGATCGAAGAAGTAGACGCCTCCTCCCACCTCTACATTGAACTCACGAAAGCTGTGAAATAGATTATTACCGCGTCTTGCCCCACCCTCAATCGTAAAATCTCGCTCACTTCGATCGACGACCCGCGATCGCTCTTCCCCCAACGTCTCATCGGGAACAGGTCTTGCTGCGATCGGTTCATTCACTCCCAATCCTAAGAGCCAGACCAAGCCGAACAAGCTCAATCGCCAAGACTTGCGGTACATTAATCTTGCTCCTGCAGGGTAAGTGAGTAAGAACGGAAGAAATCGGCGAAATTATCAGATATCTACCATAATCTGCTTGAATTTCGCTAAATCTTAAGTAAAACTTTGCAAGAAAACAAAATTTAATGAATGATGCAATCCAAATCCTATTGCTGCTCCTCAATTTCAGCTAGATAATCGATCGCCCTCAATCGTAATCCCATCAATTGTCGATAGAAAGGATTGAGTTTACAAAGGGGAGGAATGTCGTAGATTCGACCAAACAAATAAATTCGACGTTCAAAGGGGCAGCGATCGGGGATGAGGGAACAGATCAGCCTGGCGATTTTGGGATTGTTGATTCCAATTTCATCGAGCTGTCGCTGAATGGGGTGCAGAAGTCGATCGGGAAAAAAAGTAACCACTGAAATTTCACCTCTTTTAGCCTTTGCAGTTTGTGAAATTGAAGAAACTAGGAAGATGCAGTTAGAAATAAATTGGACAAAGCTTGAAGACCGTTCCGCACCTTCCTTGATTCAGATAGCTTCTCGATGAATGTTCTATTCTGCTAAATACTTGTTCAATGCCTTCGACAGCGTCTTTGCAGAAACTGTACCGGAAATTTGCTCTGCGACGATTCCGGATTTGAACAGCAAAAGCGTTGGAAAACCGTTCACGTTGTAGTGCATCGGCACGCTAAAATTTTCCTCAACGTTTACCCGAATAATCTTCAATCTGCCGTCGAATTGAACTTTGATTTCATCAATTACAGGCTTCATCACTCGGCAGGGTTCACAGCCGGGTGCCCAAAAATCAACCAGCACAGGAATTGGGCTTGCCTTCACTTCCTGGTTAAACCAAGAGACCGCTTGCGGATCAAATTCAAACATCTGGGAGAATCCGCCAGGGTTCAGAAAATCTCGACCGAGTTGCACAAAGTCGCCTGCATAGTTTCGCCCTTTATCTCCAGTTTCACGCACCGCTAACACGATTGCCTGCTCCTCAGCATCTACACCACGATGAAGCACAATTTTGGCGTAGAAGCCGCTCAGTGTTCTGACCCCCTTAAAGGCTGCGATCGTCTTATAGTCGAGTTGAAAAACTTGTTCTGCCATATCCGTGAAGGTTGCAGTACTCCTTACGCGATTGGAGGGCGTTTCCTTAGGTTCTACGGTCAGTAAGGCTTGCTGAACAACAGCGCGGCTAGCTTGCTGTAATGCTGATGGTGCGGCGTAATACTGTGGGGACTGTAGCTCGAAAATGAGCCGCTGATCGGTGAAATGACAGAGATATTGCAGATTGGGTAGTGGCTGGTATCCCATTCGCTGCTTTTGGGTTTCAGTGACGACAAACGAGTAGAAATGAGTTTCACCTGCATGAAGACGAGTGAACCGAGGGGAAACTGGAGCATGGTTTGCGATCGAGTTCAGATTCATCATGGTTGTTTTCAATTCGTGATGGGCTTAAGTAAAATGCTGATGACTTAAGAGTAGAGAACAGCGCCAGAAAACGCATTCATGCTTTTTGCCATTTGGCTGATCTGAAAGGGAAGCATAGGATTCACAAATGGATTCGCAGAATTGCAGAAAACCGTATTGCAACGTGAATTTACACAGTGAATTTGTAAAGTAAACTTGCAAAGTGAATTCCAATTTGCGGCTCATAAATCTGTCCAGAGCCGTGCTTTTCTCAGCACAAACTGCAAAAACGTTTCCTGCTTCGAGATAATGCTTGCACTTGCTTGCATCCCTGACTGGAGCTGACACTGCTGTTGACCCCTGCCAAAAGCTGGGTTTTCGATCGCGATCGTGACTGCAAAAGTACCGGAAGTTCCGTTTGTTTGAGTTGGTGCGGGAGTTGCTGTGCTGTTCTGAGCTGAGCCTGCATCGGGGGCAATGGTTTGTACTTTGCCTTCCAGAACGCCGTAGTCTGAGTAAGGACAGGCATCCACTCGCACCTGGGCGATTTGTCCCACTTCAACGCGATCGATATCCTGATTTGCTACGTTTGCCCGCACGACGAGCAGTGTATGAGTTGGGACAATTTGGGCGATCGTATCACCGGAACGAATCACCTGATTCGGGTTTTGAATATTGAGCTGAAATACGGTGCCGTCGCTGGTTGCCCGAATAATACTACGCCGTAAATCGCGCTCAACCTGCTCTAGTTCTTTCTGGTCTCGAATGATCTGCACCTGAATTTCTGCCTGCCGCTGTACCAGTGCTTCTCGCTCTTTTTGCAGATTTGCCAGCGTTGCTCTCCCGCGTGCCCGTTCTTGAGCAATTCCTTCTTCTGCGACAATGACTGATGCGTTGGTGGGATTGATCGATGCTTTAGCGCGTTCCAATCTGGCTTCTGCGGTACGGGCAGCAGATTCTTTTTCTTTAAGCTGCAAGCTTGACACGGCTCCGGTTGCTGCAAGCTGAAGGTAGCGGTTCCACTCATCCTGAGCCTGCTCGAGGGCAACCTGAGCTTCCTGAACTTCCGCTTCAGCGGTAATAGACCGCTCCACATAGTCCCGCTGATTGCGAACGGTTTGTGCCTGTGCTGCTGCGATCGATCTTTCTGTGGAGTAAGATTCAGCCGCCATCTGAGCATCGAGAAATCGAATCTGGGCAGTAACCTGATCAACCTGAGTTTGATTCTGCTGAATACTGCCCTGAAGCTGGCTCTTCTGAATTTGCAGCTTTGTATCGTCAAGATAGGCAATCGTGTCCCCCTGTCGCACCTGCTGATGGTCCTTGACCGCAATTTGCTTAACGCTGCCCTCAATCTCTGCTTGCACAATGCGCAGTTCCCCTGCCGGACGAATCGTTGCATTGGCTCTAACCACCACGTTATAGCGAACGATCGCAGACAGCGAGATGGCAACCCCAATCGTACCCACAAGAACTAACCCTCCTAAGGAAGTCCAGCGGCTAATGGGTGGCAGCAGATCCTGTGAATTGAGCGGCTGGATTGAAATTGGATGAATGTGATTCACCATAGGTTTTACTCAAGAATGTTTGACTCAAGAATTCGGAACAGAATTGAATCGAGTATCAGAAGCAAGTATTAGGAAGCAAAAACTGCATTGGCATAAAGTCTTTCCAGCTGATTGCCGGATCGTGCCAGGACATCAGCACAGGTTCCCTGAAGTTTGACGTGACCTTGCTCTAGCAGCACAATCCAATCTGCACACCGAATCACCGAGGGACGATGGCTAATTAAAACTGTTGTTTTTCCGCGACGATACCGCAACAGACGATCGATCAGCTCTGCTTCCCCAGCTGGATCGAGCCCAGAGGTTGACTCATCGAGAATCAGCACCGATGGATTGTGAATGAGGGCACGGGCGATCGCTAATCGCTGTCGTTGTCCACCAGACAAGTTCGTGGCAAACTCACCCAGAATCGTCTGATATTTGTTGGGTAAGCGGCTAATAAAAGCGTCGGCTCCTGTAATTTGGCAGACTGCCACGATTTGATCAAACGTTGCTTCTGGTGCAGCGATGTGAAAGTTATCGAGAATCGATCGGTTCCAAAAGTGTGGTTCTTGCGGGACTAAAACGACCTGTTGCCGCAAACTCGCTAAGGAAATGTCTTGCTGATTGTAAGATCCGATGCGAATATTGCCTTCTTGAAGTGGATAAAGTCCGGCAATGAGCTTAACCAGCGTACTTTTGCCGCAGCCCGATTGCCCAATCAGCGCAGTCACCTGTCCGCCGGGAATTTGGACTGAGAAGTGGTCGAATAAGTTAGTGCGATCGGCGTAGTCGAAGCTGATATTGCTGCATGCGATCGCGGCATCGGCGGGAATTGTTGCTGTTGGCTTGTGCAAATCCTCGACATCTTCTGTCGGATGGTCTGTGACTTCTGCAAGTCGCTGAGCGGCTGCTCTAACGCGGGTGAACTCATCGATAAAGTTGATAACGGTGGTGATGAGCTGAACAAAATTATCTTGCATTGCTTTGAATGCCAGCAGTTGCCCAATACTCAGATTCTCCGCCGGATTCATCACCAAATGTCCGCCAAACCACAGCAAGCCAATACTGCCCACACCAGAAACCAAACCAGAAAAGGAGTTGTTGAGAATGCTGATTTGATTGCTTTTCAAATTGCTGCTTGCCAGGCGGCTGAAGCGACTTTGAAGTTCGCCCCAAAGCTGAGGCATAGCTCCCAGAGTTTTGAGTGTGAGGGCACCCTTAAAGGTTTCAACCAGCACACCCTGATTTTCAGCATCGGTCACCAAAACCTGCTGAGTCTTGCGCTGGAGCGTGGGCTGAAACACAACCACTGAAAGGGTCATGAGCAGGGCAAAGGAAATCGCAAACAGGCTTAATTTCCAGCTATAAAATATCATCAATCCAAGTGAGATGAGCGCAACAAAAAATTGGCTGGGTAAATTGACAGCAACTTGCGAAATTAGATAATTAAGCTGCTGAATATCCTGTAAACGACTCATAATCTCGCCGCTGCGTCGCGTTTCATAATAGTTCAGCGGCAGACGTAAAAGCTTTTGACAAAATTCTAGAACCATCCCAAGTTCTAGTCTTTGAGCAAAATGAGTCACCAAATTGGATTGAACCAGATCTAAGCTGTTGCTAATTGCAGTCATCGCAATCACAACAATCGCGATCGTATTCAGCAACCGAAAATCCTCGCGAATGAGAACATCATCAGTTAGAATTTGCAGCAAAATTGGAGATGCCAAAGACAATACGCCAATCACAATGTTGAGCAATAGAGCCTGACCGACGATCGATCGATAGCTCCAAATGCGCTGAAGAAATCGCTGAAATTCCTTTTCGGGCTGATCTGACTGGATCTGAAACCCAGCCGTATCTGGCTCAAGCAGCAGCATCACCCAATCCGTCCATCCTGCAGCTAACTCCTGAGCAGATAGGCGACGCACTCCGATCGCCGGATCCACAATTACAAACTGCTGACCGCGCTTTCCATACAGGACAACCCAGTGATTGCCCTTCCAGTGAATGATTGCAGGCAGGGGTATTTCGTGCAGTCGCTCCAGGGCTTCTAAGGAGACTCTGACCGGACGAACCGAAAACCCAAGCTTTGCCGCACCCTGCTGGAGCCCCCAAAGATTGGTTCCTTGTTGCCCTGTGCCAACTAAACTGCGAATCTCCCGGACGCTCATCTTTAAGCCATAGTGTCGAGCGATCGAGGCTAGACAAGCGGCGCCACAGTCTTCTTCGCTATGCTGCTGAATGAAATGATGTTTCACGGCACTCTCCCAAACGCGATCAATTCAGAACGATCGATGAACTGTTCATACAGTATGAAAAGCGAATTGAATTCGCATTCCTTTGAGTTGCCAATCGCTTTGGTGAGAGGAGAATTGTCATCTACTGGTTTCGACCCATCATCTTACTGAAATCTGCAATCGTCGCGTTGCCAAGAAAAAAGCACCTCCATCTGGAAGTGCCTTAATTGCTGAGTGATGTTGATCGTTTCGGATTTTGAGCTAGTGAAGCTCAAGTGAGTGCGTTAAACAATCGCTCAATCAAGCTCAGTGATAACAAATTTGAGAACTCATTGAGAACGATCGTTCCTTCTTAGTAGCACCGAACCACTCGAACGTAGCGAAAGAAGCAGCCGTACCAGTAGCACACTCGACGCGAAGCCCAGACATAGAAGCAGCGGTAACCGCCATTCAGTTCAGCTTGCTCTTCAGCAGAAAGGTCAGTCAAGAATGCATTGTTTTCGATCGATTGCATGGTCGTTTCTCCTTGAGAATGTGAGTTTTATCAGAAGTTCAGAACTTTGGAAATCTCTTTGTCTCCGCCGTTTGAACTCTGATGCTTCACAGAATACGAAACCCAATTGACAATCGCATTCACAGTTTTAGCAAGCCTAAATTCTAGAATTACACCCCTGCCTTACGCTTTTGCCTTACACGATTACAGAAACTGGGCTTGACAAAATCCTGTATTGCATTCAACACCTGAATCTTCCACAAATTACAGCGAATTGCAGCCGCCCTTGCTGAATTCTGCAAGCTCAATTACCGAATTTGATGACCGCAATTACAAGGACTGAGAATGCAATCACTTGTCATTTTTTTTACTGTGTGAAGCAGGTTGAGGACGCAAATGAATAACCTTTCAGCCTTCGACCGATATTCATTCTTTTCGACATCTTGTGAGGAATTAAAATGGCGATCGTTTACGGAACAAACAATTCTGATTTCATTTCTGGCAATAACAGCAATAATCAGCTATACGGATTTGGGGGAAATGATACCCTGCGCGGTTTTGCAGGCAACGATCTGCTGGCTGGTGGTACAGGATTTGACACAGCCGACTATAGCAATCTCGGACGAGCCATTACCGTATTGCCAGGTGGATCCGTGAGCAAAAATGGGTTAGGCACCGATCGCCTAGATAGCGTTGAGCGAATTGTCGGTGCATTTGGACAAGCCAATGCAATTGACGGTACTGGCGGCAGAGGATTTGCCTGGTTTAACGTCAACCTGGGTTCAAATCAGCTAACAGTAAACGGACTTCCCGGTATTGGCAGTCTCTCCTTCACGGTTCAAAATTTTGCCAATGTGAGAGGCACGGTCAATGCAGACACGATTACGGGAAACAGTGCTGGCAATTTTATTGATGGCTGGGGCGGTAACGATACGCTGATCGGCAGCGGTGGTAACGATGCCCTCGTTGGCAATGCCGGAATTGATGTGCTCGTGGGAACGGATAGCCTGTTTCGAGGTAATCGAGAAATTGACTCTTTAACCGGTGGAACGGATGCTGATGGGTTTGTGTTGGGCGATCGAAACGGTTCCTACTATCGCGGAGGTGGCTTCAGCGACTATGCCTTGATTCGAGACTTCAGCTCTAATGACTTGATTCAGCTCGGCAAAGGCGAAGTTTACCAGGCACAACGGGACAGCGCAGGATTTGATCTCTATGTGGTTCGCAATGGCGTCAGAGATCTTGTGGCTGATGTGCGCACAACCTCATTTGTTGGATTACCCGCCGGAACATTTAGTTTGGCTTCGGGACAACGATTCGGCAACTTCCTGGGTACCTAATTACATCGCTGAAGACGGATAACTGGCTTGGGTCTAATCGCATTCTCGGCTCATCACCAGTTGTCCGTCCGGCAATTGATACACGCCCTGTGGCTCTAGAATTGCATCTCCCGATCGCCAAGCATCAGCCTCATCGCTTCCGGTGTGAATCTCTCCGGTTGGATAGGGCGAAAGGGGGGCAACGCCGGGTCGAAGCGGCAATCCACCTGATCCGGTAATCAAAAATGTGCCGCCAGACTCGGTACGAGCAATGCAGCTATTCGCAATCAAGCTATCTGCATCCACAACGGTTTCTGCTAAGTCGGCAAGACTATTTTGAATGAAACTTGTATCCGGGGTCGTGATGGTTCCAGAGCTAACGCTGCCAGTTGCGTTTAAATCAACGCGATCGTTGCCGTCTAGATTGGCGATGTCGGATAACTGAGAAGCACCTGGCTGATAGTTATTGGCAAAAAATGCCACTGTGTCGAGACGAATATCGCCTCCCCTTCCTTCTGCAGCGGATGCAAAGATATCGCTGTCATCAAAGGCAATGATACTTCCAGCATTTAAGGTGATATTGCCACCATTTCGGGCACTGTTGGTGCGGATATTGCTGTTACCCAATAAACGAATATCACGAGCCGCAACCCGGATATCGCCTCCAGAAGCATTCACAGCAGAAGTGGTGACATCACTATTCGCTGCTGTAAAAGTACCTGCTGCATTGATCACCAGATCGCCAGCCAGCGTATTCTCGCCCTGACTCTCGGTTGAAATTTGGGCCCGATCGCGAAGCGTTACATTTCCCCTAGTTTGAATCGTCACTTCTCCTGCTGCACCGCTGCCCTGGCTTTGAGCAGAAATTCGGGCACGATCGCGCAGCTCAAGGTCTGTGGTGTTGAGTGTAATTCTGCCGCCGTTTCCGGTTGAATCACTGCGACTGCTGGCAAAAAAGCCGCTCTCGCCCTGTCCTTCGTTCGGCAGAAACGCTGCTCCGGCTCTGGTTTGTCGCTGTCTCAAGTTTGCGTCTTGTCCGCTGAGGGTAATGCGATCGCGGATATTCAGCGCAATATTTCCGGCTTGCCCTTCTCGCAGAGTTGTCGTTACAATTTGTCCGCCATTCAGCAGATCCAGAGAATTGGCATTAATTTCGACACTGCCGCCGCGATCGGCATTTGCAGTTCTGGCATTGATAACAGCCCCTTCAGCGATTCGTAGCGTTCCTGTGCGGAGGGTAACTGTTCCGCCCCTGCCCTGTGAATCGATCGCGTTTGAGCTGGTGATTTCGCTAGAGAGTCCAAGCCCATTGGTTCCCCGCAGCACAATCCCATCCTGAGCCAGGATTACTACGCTTCCGGCATTGCCGATTCCTTCCGTCGCAGCGGTGACTCTGGCACCATTGCGGACTCGGAGCTGATCCGTCTCGACGCGCAGGTTGCCGCCCCTACCCTCGCCGCTCTGTTCCACCGCAGAAGCAAAGCCGCTGGGAATCAGCCCTCTGGCTCCTGAAGCAGTCTGAATTCGGCGTGCTCCGCTTAAATCAATGCGATCGACATCGACAAATAAATTGCCCGCGTTGCCATTGCCTTGCGTGGTGGTAGCAATTTGACCCCCATTGCTAAGGCTTAATTGTCCTCCTCTTATTGTTAACCGCCCCCCGTTACCCGATGCTGTTTCCGCAACCACTGACGCAATCAATCCGCCCGATACTTGAAGCCGATCGGCAGTAATCGATAAATTGCCAGCATTTCCAACACCGCGTGTCGATGCTTCGATCGATCCATTTTGGATTTGTAGTTGGTCGGTCACGATCGCAATATTGCCGCTTTGCCCCCGCCCCTGGGCTTCAAGAATGGAGAAGATACCGCTGGGCTGTCCGTTTGCTGGATTCTCGCCAGTGATGTTAATCCGTTCTGATCGAATCGCAATATTGCCTGCTTCTCCTCTGGTAAAACTGCCTGTGCTAATTTGTCCGCCGTTGAGCAAACTCAGCCGCTCTGCCTCGATCGTGATATCCCCAGCCGTGCCCTGCGTTGCCTGTCTGCGAACCTGTGAGCGAATAAATCCTAAATCTAGAATGATTTGATCTGCTTGGATCACGATATCCCCTGCTTGCCCGATGCCCTCAATGGAAGCAGAAATATTGGCAGTGCCCGCAAGCCGCACGCGATCGGCTTCTACCCGGATGTCGCCCGCGCGTCCGTTGCCAAGTTCTTCAACGTTGGCTGAAAAACTGCTGTCTCCATTGGCATCGCGTCCGGCAATATCAATGTTGTTCACCCGCACGAAAAGATTGCCAGCATTCCCACGACCAAAAAGACTGGGACTGACCTGCGCTCCGTTTTGTAAGCTTAATTCCCGGCCGGTGAGCGTAATATTGGCGGCGTTCCCGGTCGCCCCTATATTCACAGCAGAAGAAATCAGGCTGTTATCAAACACCATGCGATCGGCATTGATTCTAATCTCGCCGCCATTCCCAGAACCAAGTACCTGTGCTGCAATCAGCGATCGATTGTTCAACGTCAAATTGTCTGCCTGAATGGTGATATCCCCTCCCTGCTGATTGATGGCTGAAGGTCCGACTGAATTGCTGACTGCGCTGTCGTTAAGCTGAATGCGATCGATCTCGAGAAGAATATTGCCTCCGCGACCCACGCCGTTCGTACTGGCATCGATAGAGCTATCGGTTTGCATATCCAACTGCTGCCCCCGGAGTGCGATCGTTCCGGCATTACCTCTGCCACGGCTCACGGTGAGGATTGAGGCGTCGTTCGAGAGCTGAATCCGATCGACATTCAAATTCAAATTGCCCCCTTCTCCCTGTCCCCCGGTTGCGACGGCTGAGCTAATTGCGCTGTTGCGCCCAGAAATTTCGAGTTGATTTGCCCAAACTGTAATGCTGCCTGCGCTGCCGTTGTCAAAAGTACTGGTATCGATCTGGGCACCGTTGCGAAGGTTAATCTGCTGTGCATTGATGGCGATATTGCCGCCGTTCCCGTTCGTGTTCTCGTCTTCTAAGACCTGGCTGCCAATTGCGGATCGGTTGAGGTCGATCGTTCCCGCCTGGATGTTAATGTTTCCGGCACTGCCTCTGCCGCGCGTTGAAGCCGTGATCTCGCCGTCGTTCTGGAGCTGGAGCTGATTCGCTTGAATTTGAATACTGCCGCCATTGCCCACGGCTCCCCGTCGAATCGAGGCTGTGATTGAACCGTTGTCTATGAAAAGGCGATCGGCTTGAATGTTCATGCCTCCAGGATTACCGTTGCCTAAGGTAGAAGCCGTAATCGTGGCGTTGCCTTCTAGCCGAATCTGGTTTGCCCGAATTGCGATATTGCCGCCTTGTCCGTTTCCGCCCGTTTCCACCAGGGAGAACAAACCGCTGGGAGTATTATCAACGACGCCGTTCAAGGTCATTTGGTCTGCCTGAACCGATAAGTTACCCGCATTTCCGTTGCCATAGGTGGCAGTGCTCACCTGCGAACCCTCTCGCACCGTGAATTGCTGTACATCCAGCGTAATATTTCCGGCATTTCCCCTTGCCTGGCTGCCCACCTGCGTGCGAATGAAGGCATTATTCAAGTCCATTTGATTAGCCCGAATCGTAATGTTGCCGCTATTGCCGATCGCCGATTCTTCGAGAGAACCGCCAAAGAAATTCAAGACCCCCGTGCTGGCTTGAATTAAGCCCCTATTGATGTTGACCCGATCGGCGCGAATCTCGACATTCCCGGCATTGCCCTGCCCCAGAGTTCCAGTGCTGATTAAACCGCGATCTTCAAGTCGGAGCTGCCCTGCCTCGATCGAAATATTGCCGCCCTGCCCGATCGCATCTGCATCGATGACAGAGAAAAGACCGCTGCTGCCAACTGTGCTGTTAAACCCGCTAATTTCAACCTGATCCGCCCGAATCAGAAGATTTCCCGCACTGCTGCCGCCAAAGGAACTGCCAACAAACTGAGTCCCGTTTTGCAACCGGAGCTGCTGCGCATTCACACGAATCTCTCCCGCATTGCCTGCGCCCCTCGTTTGCGTCGTAATCAGGCTGTTGTTGAAGTTAATTCGATCGCCCAAAATGATCAAATCTCCGGCATTGCCCGCCGCAAAGGTGGAGGCAGAAATGAGACTGCGATTACTGGCAAAAAGCTGTGGGGTTTGCAGAGTCACATTACCGCCTGCTCCGGTGCTGCCCGATTGGGGGTCAGAGAGAATCGTGCTTGCATTCAGGCTTACCGTATTTGCCGCTCGAATGTTCACCGATCCGGCTGGACCTGCGCCCTGAGTCGTTGCCTCAATTCTGGCATTTTCGAGAATCAGATTGTCTGCGCTGATATTGATATCGCTTCCGCGCCCGGTTGCAGAAGCCCCCACTCCGGAAGTAATGCGGCTGTTGAAAACTCCAAGATTGCCAGTTGCCTCAATTTCAATGCCGCGGCTGTCTGCTGTATTGCCTGTGCTAGACGCCAAGACTGCCCGATTGCTCAACTGAAGATTGCGATTCTGGAGACGCGCCCCGCCTCCTCGAAATACCCCAATTCCGCCTCCATTTGCCAGAAAGACATCGGCGCGAGGTACCTCTGCCGGAAATGCCAGCCTCGGCTGCTGTTCGCTCCCGGTGAGGGCAACGGTTCCTGTTCCTGCTAGCCCACCCACATCAATAAATCCTGCGCTGGTCACCAGAACGCCGCGATCGAAAATGATGTCTCCTCCCAGGAGAATTGCACTCGAACCCACTCCGGACGCTAATCCGCTTGTAGAGCGGTTGACAATATTTCCGGTTGGAATTTGGTTAAACAGAAACGCCGAAGGATTCACGGTCAGCAATGGAGACGGAACTTCTGGATTCGTGGCACTAAAAAATCCTTGTTCACCAAACCCGATCGCATTCGCTGTCGTCCCAATAAAGGATCCCTGTACATCTAATTGGGCGTTTGGTCCAAACACAATGCCATTTGGATTCATGAAGAACAAATTGGCAGAACCTCGCACACCCAATGTTCCTAAGATGTCCGATCGGTTGGCTCCCGTCACCCGGCTGAAAATGCGCGTTACTCCTTCCGGATTCAGGAAATAAACGCTGCCTTGCGCCTCAACGTCAAATTCCTGAAAGCTATGAAATAAATTTGCTCCGCGTCTAGCTCCGCCATCGATGTCAAAATCTCTGGAGCTGCGATCGATCACTCGCGATCGTTCCTCGCCCAAAGTTGCATCGGGAACAGGTCGCGCAAAACCTGGCTGACCCATTCCTCCGGTTAAAATTGCCACGCCAAGCGCAACAACCAAGCTCCACTGCCAGCGAGTGTGAAACACAAATTTCTGCTCCTTTTACCGGGGATTGACAAAGCGTAACTGATTTAAAACGGCTGATAGCGCACTGAGAAATACAGCCCGTTATCCTGCAAAGAATCGCCTTCACTCTCGACATCGATTAACGGAATGCCGTAATCTAGCCCGATCGCCAAATCCTGAGTGATCGCCCAGCGTAGCCCCAACCCCACACTGGCGAGCGTTGCAGTGGTCGGATCGGGTGACTCGTTATTCCAGCCATGCCCAATTTCAGCAAAGGGAATGAGCTGTAGCCGATTGGAATTGGGCAACAGGGCGAACCGAGCTTCTACCGCCCCCAAAAACCCGTTATCGGTCACAAGCTGATTTTGGCGATAGCCTCTTACCGTCCCGATTCCGCCATAGCCAAACCGCTCCAGTGACAGCAGCGAATCCGGCGTGAGTTGAGCCACCAATCGCGATACCAGTACCCACCGGGGCGAAAGCCGCTGCACCCACTGAAACTGTCCCAACCAGGCAAAAAAACGTCCATCCGTTCCCGTCTCGTTAACCGTTGCGTCAAAGGCATCGATGCCCAGGCTAAACTGCGATCGTGCTGCCAGAACAGTGCGGGCATCCCGCTCCACCCAATCCTGAGAAAAGCGCAGCACCGTCACATTCGATTCGCCATCTTCAGGTCCAACTGAGAAGGAAAACGGCTCTCCTTCCAGAAACGTGGTGCTCCGTCGCAAATCTGCTTGTAATCCCAGCGCAAATTCGGTTTCGGGCTTCCGAATCAGGGGTTGACGAAAACCGATAGAAAACGTTTCTGATTCGCTCCGAATGTCTAAATCCTCAAACTGCTGCTCAATAATTGACGATTCATCGGTGCTGTAGCTTAAGCTAAGGGTTCCCTCTTGAGGATTGACGGGAATCGCATAGCGAATATCAAAGCTGTCTAGCCCTTCGGTAATGCTATATGCGGCACTAATGCGATCGCCGATTCCAAACAGATTATCGTGACCCATCTGAATGCTGAACTGCTCAGAACCAATGCTGGGCGACTGGTAATTATCCGCACCAAACCCCAGGCGAAATGTCGGAGCTTCGATCACCTGAACGGTCAGAATGTTTCGTCCGGGCGCGCTGCCTGCAATCAGCTCTGCATTGACCTGTTGGATCAGGGGATTGAGCTGTAGCAATTGCAGGGCTTCCTCAATTTGCTGCTGGCTGACGGGTCTTGTGTCTGCCTGAACCAGTCGGCTGCTGATATAGCTCTCTCGCAGCCGGGCAGAGCCGCACTGATTTTCTGCAACGGCTTCCTCCTCTTCTGCAGTAAATTGCGATTCCTGAGTTTGGTCGATCGCCGTCCCATTTGACGGACTACCCTCGGACTGGGCTGGAACGGACGCTGAAACCGGACTGGAATTGGCAAGAGTTCGCGCCGCACCTGGAGAAAGTAAACAGAGATCGATCGCTTCTAGCGTTCCTTCCACCACTTGAATGCGAATGATTCCATCGGTGAGCACCTGATTGTTCAGCAGGAATGCACCAGACGTGACATAACCATTGCTGATGTAGAGCTGGGTGATGCGCGATCGCAGCTCGAGCAAGTCTTCAAACGTCAGTGCGTCTCGCGCTTCGTATTCTGTGACTAAAGCCTCAATCTCCCGGTGTAAAACAGTACTGCCCTCCACTTCAATCTGCTGCACCGGAAAGCGAAGATTCAGATTAGGAGCGGTTGGTGAAGGGGAAGAAGCAGGCGGCTGAAGGACAGGCTCCGGTGGAGTGGTTGGGGGAGGAGCAGGAGTAGGTGGAAGCGTATCTGATGGTCTGGGGATTGCTTCTTCTACAGGATCTGATACGTCTCGTGGAAGACCAACCCCCTCGGGAGAAACGGATTGAGCGCATCCGGCAGTAGACCAGAAGATTAAAGGAAGGAGACCCACCCTAGACAGGGTACGAAGGAAGAGAGAATGCATCCGGATCTGTTTACGACTCAGCGAAATTGAGCGAATTAATAACCATCGGTAGGATATCTGCTTTTGGAGCATGCCACTAGTCCTCTTCAAGAAGTTTATCTTCCGAGAGGAACGGGTTTATTTCAGCGATCATGCTGCAAAAGCTCTATCTTCGCTGCTATAGAACCCATTTGAGATCTATGCACTTGCTAACCGCTTGAGCATTAATCGGATAAAACACAGGTTGAGCTTTGCTCTGGCATGATCAAGCGTTCGCTCAAAATTCTTAACCAAACTCTTGCACCGCTCTATCCAGGCATGCGACCGTTCAACTATCCACCGAGTTGCCACCGGGACAAATCCTGTTTTTTCCTGTGCTGCCTTCTCCGCTTTCGTTGGCTTAGGAGCAAGCTCAAAGCGAATCTTAGTCATCATCTGCGGGTAGAGTTGCTGCAAGGCAGCAATCAGCTTGTCTAGGTGATACCCGTGGTCAAGCAGAATGGTAATCTTCGGGATGTTAACGGGTTTAGCTCGAAAGTAATCGAGATTGCGGTTGAGCAGTTCAATTAGCCCTTGGTCATCGGAAACATTGGCTTTGGTGCAATGAGTGAAGAAGGGAAATCCTAAAGTATCAATGACAAGATATCGTTTGATGCCATTGGTGCACTTGTAGTGACAAAAGCCTTTGGACTCTACGCTGGCGTTACAAGTGTTCTTGACCGCTTGCGAATCAACAATGAGTAAACGTGTCCATTTCGGTTTTTTTTACGTTGGCTCGGACCTGTCCATGCAACGTTGCCAAGATGCGTTCAAGTACTCCATCAGAGCGCCATTGAATGCAAGTGCCAGAAAACCGTGGAATAAGGCGGTAAGTCTTTGGGCAAGTCACACCAGTTACATCCGTTCTTGAGTTGATAGAAGATGCCGTCAAGGATTTGCCGTTTGCTCCACTTGGGCGGTCGCGTTTTCTGCTTCTGGGGTAACAAGGGTTCGATGAGTTCCCACTCTTTGTCGCTTAAGCTGCTAGAGTATAGCATCAGTTCGAGGACAACACTTCCTCCTGATCCTAGCTTCTTATTCAAGATCCCAAATGGGTTCTATAAGCGCAGAGCAACTGGTTGAGCTGCTGCTGCCATTCGTATGGAGCAAGAATTGATGGGTGATTGTCAGTCTGCATATTAAAACAGGTTTGTGGATTTCCTTTTCATTACACCTTCTTGCTAAGTTGACAACGCAGTATCCTGCGCTGGTCTTGCACATTGATGAAGTTAACGTTGGGGGAGGAAAGCACTTCAAAGCGTCCATAGACCTGATAAGGGTCAAGTGAGACAAAAACGCTGTTCAGGGTTTGCTGTTAATTCTTGTTTCCTTTTTTATCCGGCTACATTGTTGTGGTGGTAACCACCATTAACTGGTTTTTGCGACACAACCAGAAGGCGTTAGGTATGGCACAAAAACTGAACCGTTGCTGCGGCGTTTTGGAGTAGCCGATACTAAACTAGGTACGACAAAAACAATGTTGAGCCTACAAACTGAGTCGTAGACTGGGGAGATTCAGACCATTGGCTACAGGAGGACTGACGGAGGCGCTCACCATGCGGATAAAGCTAAAGGAAATTGGGTTTGCCAATGGGACAGTGTTTGTAGACCTCTATAACATCGGTTTCAGGGTTAAAGCTTTTGTCAACACTCACCATGTGAATGGAGAAGCGGGAAGCATTCCTGGTTCGCTCTTACAGGGGGAAGAGATGATGGTTGAGCGAGTATTGATGAATTCTGGTCGCTTATGGGTCAGCGGCAAAAACCCTAGAGGCGAGCGAGTGGATTTGAACCCCAAAGATTTGATTTATGTAGAGGAGTAGCGATTGCCAACCAAGATGTGGCATTGGTACAATCTCCGCAGCCTTTGCCAAGAGGTGACTTACACGGATTGAATGGCTACCAGTTGCTTTCTTGAAAACTGAATCATACTCCTTCCCGAGTGGGATTTAGTAATCGCTATCCGCTACACACATTCCCTGGCACTTGATACCATTTGTTGCTGTCCTTAGACAATGGTGACATTGCCGGATTTTCTGGGAGCTTGCCCCAAAAGGGTCTTCGCTGTCTTTATCTACCTGCAACGTATTGTCTTGAGCCTGAGGTTGTTGAATCATTGGGTCAATTTATCAAGCTACTTGCTCTGTCATTTCACAAAGTAGCATGGCTGCAAGCGATTGCTGAACTGTTACGGCTTCGGATATCAAGCCCTTCAGTACCCTCCATTCGGTTGGAAAGTGGAAGTGGGCGAGATTGCTCCTCTTGTAGCCAGTGGGCAAGAGATCCGAGAACTCTACTCTTGCAACGCAACCAACTCCGGCAACAGGACTGCAACCAACCAGGAGAGCCCAGACGATCGGGGGTTTCCGCCAGGTTGCCAACTCGTGAATCCCGACAACGGAACTGAAACTTGCGAGTAAACAACCTACCCCGACCCCTGGAAGCAGGGTCGCCAACTCTTGAATTCCGGCAACGAAGCTGAAACATAACGTGATGCTCCTACACGTCTGTAATAAGTAAGCATAAGGCTCCTGCCTCATCAGGCTGAAATTAATGCCAATCGCTTAAATCAATTGCTTCTTGCAACGCTTCTCCCGTCACTTTTACACCCAGGTAAGCGTGAACGAGCTGATAGAGATCCCAAATAGCATTGCCCTGAAGCCTGCCTGTCCAGAGCAGATCATCCACTTGATCGATGTAGCGGCGAGCGTTCAATTTCATAAAGCCTAAAAAACGATTGCAGTCAGGACTCCCCTAAACAGAGCAGGATCATAACTCAGTGCAGGTAGTGGGAACAATAAACAGGGTGCCGATACACAATACTCAGCAATGAAGCAAATTAATCTCCTTGTCAATTTGCTGCCTATCCTGGTGATCGCTGCTATAAGCTGGGCAGTATTCCAGCAATGGCGCAGTTCTCAGCTAGCATCCCGTCCTGATTACGACAATCCCAATCCACCACCTCGTATTGGCTTAGCCCCTAAACCGAAGAATAGTAGACAGGCTGAGGTCATCGATGTTCAAAGTGGAGACACGTTAACAGTAATGCTCGATGGACGACCAGAGCGCATCCGTCTTTGTGGAATTAATGCCCCTAAAATTGGGCAGATGGGAGGTACAGAAAGCCGAGGCTATCTCCGATCGCTTATTGCCGCTGCTCATAACAAAGTCGTGGTTATGATCAACGACACCGATCGCCAAGAGCGTAAGATTGCCGAGGGGTTTGTTGCTGATCCTCAGCCGGATGCGCCGGAGCAGGAGAAATTCCTGAACTATGAGTTAGTCAGTGCAGGACAGGCTGGTACGCACAAGACTTTTGTACGAAGATGTCCCAATGGTTCCCTCCTAGTTCAGGGTGAGCAGGAAGCAAAACGGATGGGGCACGGCATGTGGAATCAGACTGGGGTTTCTATCAAGTAGGCACGGCACTTTGATCATTCCTACTCAGACCAAGGCAGCAGATTGTCTAGCTACAGATGAAACCGATCGGAGTCATGCTGGTCAATTTCCTTTTGCAAAATGTCAGCCCCGACCCTGCCCAGCTCAAAGTCCATCAATAGATGATGAAGCCGCATGATTGCCTCTCCCTGAATTGCCCCTATCAATAGCAGATACTCAATTGCTTTGGCAAATTGCTCTACCGTCATTGCTTTCAATTGCTGTCTCTATCAGGGCAATTCGCAGTTCTATAATTCACAACCAATTCCATCTCGGTCACGGTCGAAACCATGTGGGTCGCCGCCCACGACACGGAAGTTGCGATGAGGAATTTCACCACAGTCCAAGTCAGGGGGAGCTGGTGCGATACAGACATCGGGATAGGAGGGATCGCAGTTCGATTGTGCCTGAATCGGCTGAATGTTCACCGTAAAGAGGACGAAGCTGGCAATCACGAGAGCAAAATATAGTAACCGTTTCATAGTTCTTGAGAAACCTGAAGCATCTGCTTTCAGAATGCCCAAATCACTGCACCTAGTTCAGCACCAGCACGTTGTTTTGCTGAAGCAATTCCCTCTTATTCATGAAGAGTAGATGTAGAGCGATCAGAGCCGCTTTCGTCCTACTCCTGGCAATCGCAGCATTAAATTGGGTGGAGAGGCTGACTATTAAAGTCCTTGTCCAGATATGGAGTTTATCCCTCCTGTAGGGATAACTACGACTACAGGACTCTCGAATCTCGTCTTCAACTTGTGCCCATTCAATTTCTGCTCAAGATACGTTTTATAACGACGCATCCATTACTGTTCAACTCGTCAAAGAAACGATCTGATGAATGAGCAAAACCCTAAAAACCAGATCCTTCAACTGCTCGACAACTTAGGCTGCTCAAGAGAACGTGCAAAATTTGACAGCCAACTGCTTGCGATCACGGGTCCACATCAATCAACACTCACCGTTTGTTTTCCTGACGGTCGTGTTGTTCAGGGACAAGCAATTGCCTCTCGCGTAAAAGAAGCAGAAATTGAAGCATGACGATACTAGAGCAGGAACATCCTGACCTTCTCGTAGACTGGAGTGCGATCGAGGTTGAAGCACAAGCAGGCGATGCTTTGATTAAATTAAGCGTTTATCTCACACCCCACTTGAGAACAGCGAGTGAGAAATCGTACTATCTGCAAAAGTTTGAGAAAGACTCCCACCTCGCTACGATCTTCGATCGCTGGAAAGCACAAGGTAGTCCAGATCTTGCAATATGGGGGACAGAATTAGGAAGAAAGCAAAAAGCAACTCTGGTAGAAGCAATACTCTGGCGAAGATTCAGATCGCGAGTTTTGACAGATAATGCAGGTACTCATTTTCAGGAACTGCTACAAATACTGGTGAACTGATACCTTTGCCTTCATTTGCCAGGAAACACCAGAAATCTGGGCATTCTAAATAGGAAAAACGCTGTAAAAATCCAACGTCGTTTCCCCTGTGCTGAAAGTCCTAACTTATGGCATTATTCCTGACTCATTACAGCCAGCAGTTTCAAAAAGCAACACCCGGCGAACGTCGGTTCATGCAGCGATTGCAGCAGAAGCTGGAGGACGATTATCTTGTTTGGTACGATGCACCGATCGGACGCAAACGGCAGCATCCTGACTTTATCATCCTTCACCCACAGCGCGGGCTAATTGTCCTAGAAGTAAAGGACTGGCGGCTAGACACGATTCGCCAAATTAACCCCTCTACCGTCACACTGCTCACGCCCAATGGAGAGAAAGAGGAACGCAATCCTCTTGAACAAGCTCGCGCTTATGCGATCGCTATCAAGGAACTGTTAGAGCGCGACAAATTATTGATCCAGGCAGAAGGACGGCATAAAGGCAAATTAGCATTCCCCTATAGTTATGGTGTCGTTTTATCAAATATCACTCGCGCCACCTTTGAATCCCAGCCTGCCCTCACTGCTGTAATTGAGCCTAATCTAGTCATCTGCAAAGACGAAATGATGGAGAAGGTAGATCCAGGCGATTTCCAGCAGCAGCTTTGGAACTTTTGCAGCTATGAATTTGGTGAACCGTTGACTCCTGAGCAGATCGATCGCGTTCGATGGCATATCTTTCCTGAGTTGCAGATCAAGCAGCTTTCGTTACTGGAAGCGGATGAACCTGAAATTCCTGACCTAATTAAGATCATGGATTTGCAGCAGGAACAATTGGCGCGATCGCTGGGGGAAGGACACCGCATCATCCATGGAGTAGCTGGAAGCGGCAAGACATTGATTCTGGTCTATCGCTGTCAGAAGCTTTTGGAGGAGGTTACTAAACCCATCCTTATCCTATGCTTCAACGTTCCCCTGGCAGCCAAGCTGCGGCAGATGCTTCATGCGAGAGGAATTGGCGGCGATCGCTTTGCGCTGCCGCCTTCGGCGGGTCGGGTTATAGTCAGACATTTTCATCGCTGGTGTGCTGATTTGCTGGAGACTTACCGGATCGAGAAACCGAGCTGGAACCAGTTTAGGGAGAACTATTCTGCTGAACTAGTGAAGCGAGTAAGCCGAGCCGTAGAGGGCGGGCTGATTCTAGCAGGACAGTATGGCGCAGTCTTAATTGACGAAGGACATGATTTTGAACCAGACTGGCTCAAGCTGGTCGTGCAAATGGTTGACCCTCAAACTAAGTCGCTTCTACTGCTCTATGACGATGCCCAAAATCTTTATGGAAAGAAGCGGCGGAGGGTTAGCTTTAAGAGCATAGGAATTGAGGCGCAGGGGCGAACCACAGTTCTTCAGATCAATTATCGGAATACGGCTGAAGTCCTAACAGTAGCTTATGAGTTTGCAAAAGAGTTTTTGAGCCAGGACGAGGCAAGTGATGAAGACGCACCAGTGCTGATCAAGCCTCAAACCGCAGGTCGGGCTGGAGTAATGCCTGAACTGGTTCGCCTTTCCAGCTTTAAAGCTGAAGCTCACTATCTGGTTGAGCAAGCGCAGAAGCTACAGAAGCAGGGCATTACCTGGAATCAGATGGCAATCCTTTATCGCTCAAAATTTATGGGCGAGCAGATTCACTGTCAGTTTGAGCAAGCCCAGATTCCGATTGAATGGATTAATCAAAACTCTGATAGCCGCAACTTTAATGCAGATGCTTTGAGTGTGAAGTTGATGACCATGCACTCTGGAAAAGGGTTAGAGTTTCCAGTCATATTTTTACCAGGACTTGGCTTTTTACCCCATCCTCAAGGGACACCAGCAGAGGAAGCACGACTTTTATATGTCGCCATGACCAGGGCGATCGACAGGCTAATCATGACCTGCGATCGACGCTCAGACTTTGCAGCTAAGGTTGCAGCCGCATTGAAACGGGTTGGAGCGTAAGGCGAGTGCTGTTCTATCCTAGAGCAGTTCGATACAACCTCGGTAAGTCTTTATGAATACTCTCACAACTAAGCACAATGTGCTGTAGCCGGGACTTGCACAACGGATTTTATGTCAGGAATGTGGCATTGTGTCCCGCGCCTGAAGCAATTGTGCGATTGGCGTCAGGTGAGGCAGGCGATAGTGATGATAGTGCATGGGACGCAGCCATGCTTTATTCCAATAGCCAGATCGTACTGGCTCTGGTGGCGGCAGGAAGGCTTGCAGATGAGCTGGTTCTTTCAGTGCCAACACCGATTGCCCATTGAGCGTGATTATCTCAGTATAAAGCTCCTGCTTCTGGCGATCGAATTCCTTCAAGACCTGATTATCTAACTCCACAAGCTCATAAACCCAATTCTCCTGACGGAAGACCAGAATTTGCAAAGGTCGTGTCTCCAGGTCAATCTCTGGCTCATTCAATCCTAACGTCGTTTCATACACGCCCCAACAATCCGCTAGATATTTTCCCTTGTTCGTCATTGATTTCATTGCTGACTTGTAGAGCACTTTATCGTAGTCATTGGCATTGACTGCAACGACAATACAAATGAATTCTTTCAGTTCCTCGTTTTCATCCTCATCGAGTTCCCGGTAGTATCCTATCACCAGCGATCTTGCATGACCCTCAAATAGAGAATTGGGCTTGTTGATCACCTTCAGCAGTCGGGCAAGCTCCTGATGGGGCTGGGGTGGTTTTCTGGCATAGGTCTTTACCCTGCTATAGTTTAGCAACGGCTTGAACTGGTCGATATAGTGCTTTTCCTGAGCATCTAACTCGCCCAGCGAACAGGGACGGTAATAGATCTGGTAATTCCGCTTTTTATTCTGGCGACTCAGTTGCCCGTAGCGGTGGTGAGATCGTCCGCCCCATCGATTCTTCAGATTGCTTGCCTTACCTACATACCAGACTTCTCCAGCCACATCAATTACCGCATAAATTCCCGGCACATCCGGCAGGTTTGTCCTGTTCGTAAGCGGCAGGTTTGCCCACTGCTGCCATTCAGATTGGGGCTGGAAGGGTGGAGTCATGATCTGGTCATTAGAATATCAGGGCAAGCGATCGCAGCTACTCTTCCACCCACCAGCGGTACACTACATCAGTCTGCGTCCCCTGCCCAACACTGACTGCCAGGGTTTGCCCCTGATCGCCATAAAACTCAAACCGACACAAGCTCATGCCTGTCCCGGCACAATTCACAATCTCCGTATAGCCCAGTCCTAGAAAATGATCGACTTTAGATGACATTCCAAAGCGATTCGGCTCTTGAGTGTTGTAGCTGGGACTCCACCCTGCATTCAGGATAAGCTGTCTTGCCTGAGCATAAGGCATTCCCTGCTGTAGATTTGGAACAGACTGAGCCTGAGCGGGCATTGTCCCCAGGAAAGGAACTGTGAATAGAGCAGTGACGATCGGAAGAATCAAAATTCGCATAAATTGCTCTCAGACCTAAAAGCAAAAATAAAAGTGCCTTCCAGCCCAAAACTTAACTCAGCAAGGGGTCGTCCAAACGATCCGGACGAGGCACTGATTCTTGCAGAATGCCCAGGTGAGGTAACAGGATAACGGCAAACGGGGTCTAACTTGCAGCTTTGGCAGTCAGAAAAACTCTTCTGTAAGCTTGAAATAGATTCCACACAAGCTCCCCTTTGCGATCACACCTGATCAAAGGGGTTTTGTAATTCACTCATCAACAGACATTAAGCCCAATCGGTAGACCTGCTGAACTCGTACCGTCGGACAACACCTTGGATCATTTTCGCCGTGTACAATCACATCGACTAAAATCTTTCTATCCTGAATTCGAACAGATTGCACCTGTACACGGTCGCCCAGCGTAATGGGCACAGTGGGTATAACTCGCTCTCCCCGCTGAAGTCCTACGACTAAGTGAGTATAGACACCTGAAGAACCCCCGGTATTGGTGGTCAGGAGTGTCACAATATCTGATATTCCATCTCCATCTAGATCTCCTGTCGCGACCCGTCCGGGGCGGTTATCTAGCCCTACATAACGCTGATTGGTGCGGTCAACAAATTCACCGTTTCGCAGTGTCGCCCTTCCACCTGGGGCAAAGATGTAGGAGGCGTTCATCATTTGCCGTATTTGATTGCACCAATCTGCTTTTTGAGACGTGAACTGTTCACGAGTTGTGCAGTCATACCAGTTTGAACTCGGATTTGTTTGGGCACGAAGCGGTAGGCTTGCTGAAGCAAGCGTCATGCTGAAAGCAATTGTGCTACCAAAGAGCATTTTCAGAGTTTTTATCGCTCTCATGTTCTGCTGTGAAAGAAGCGTGCTTAATTCTCGGAGCCTAGAAATTCTGGTGCAGTTTTAGTCGTGCGTTGCCCTGGAGCTTGCCTGTCTAGAATAGCCGATCACTTAGCGAATACAGCGGCTCAGGGTCATGCTAGCGTCCCTCACACACACGCCCGTCTCCGTCTCGATCCAACCGGAACGGATCACCGGGAAACAGATTAAAGACTCTTTGTGCTTCAGCCTGAGATGCGAAATCGCTACAGTCGCAGTCAGAATTCGTGCAGGCAGGCAGGTTCGCGGCAGGCTGCGCCGGAGTGAATTGTACAGGAGGATGGGAAGAAGTAGATTGCACAGGACGGGAAGGAGCAGATTGCACCGGAGGAGCACTAGAGGAAGTCGGTCTTTGTCCCTGTCGCCAGTCCCACGGCATCACCGGATCGCGCTGTGCCCAGAAACCTCGTCGCGCTGCTCTTGCTGCCGCTTCTCCCTGAAGGTACTGGTCTTGAGTGGCAGCACAACCGCTCAAATACTGGCGGTACACCACAGCCATCCCTTCTTGAACCATCTGAAGATTCACAGATCTTCCATTTCGATAAAGTTCAGCGACCACCCTGCCGTAGCGATCTGTGTCAACTGAACGAACCTGAACCACCTGTCCCGGCGGTAAGAGTTGCCGCAATCGGTTAGCCGCTTCAGTTCCTCCAGGCTGCTGAGCTTCCGGGGAATCGATACAAATCATGCGAACTGTAATAGCTCTCCCTGCCTGATTGATCCGCAGTGTGTCACCGTCTCCGGTTGAAACGATCGTTGCAGTGGGAAGAGACTGGGCAGTTGTTCCAGGCACAAAGGCAGCAAGGAGCAGGAGCAAAACCCAGGACGATAGGGCAAATTTCATACCTTTTGATTAACGATTCCTTATTAGGATTCCCCGTTGGGGGGAAATGAGTGACGGTTGCGGCAATATCTTATTCGCTGAGGAGAGAGCCATTTCAGGGAATGCACCACAAAGTTTGTCATTATCATGAGAAAGCGATCGCCAGGGCAATTCAATTGGAGCGATCGCCGATGTGCTGCCGCTGGAGGCAGGTTTGTTTAGGGCAGAAATCCGTGTGGGTAGTCAGGATGATTCAATCGTTCAATGGTTCGGAGGGCTTTTTTGTCCCTTCTCTAAGACCTAATCAACGAGCCACTGTCCCAGCAAATACCCCACAAACACAAAATACAACCCCGCAAATAGGACAAGTCCCAGCCCTACATACGTTACAAGCATCACAATCAATACCGTCCACCGGACGACTCTTGTCCCTTGCTGCTGTTGTCCAGCAATATCAACTGTATTGAAGGGCAGGCTCAACTGCCACAGTAATACAACAAGATTGGTTGTCAAGAGTCCTGCTAACCCCGTTGCTCCCCAGATCCAGTAGATCTCTGGCACTTGTCGCAGCCCTGGAATCAGTGACCCAGCATTAGCACTATTGGGTTGAAAGGCGGGGTCTCGGAGCGGGGAAACTTGATAAACAAATATGCCGCTAGCAAGGGTGAGCAGCAGCAACAAGCCCAGGCTGATCCAGGTATAAAAGGCTGGATGGCGGAGCGGTTGGTTGACTGGAGGGCTTGACTGCCTGCGGTTTCGAGTCATCTTGGCGGGGGTAGAATCGGGTTTGTTCAGGAGGGCTGAAGGAACTGCTTGCGATCAAGGCTGACGCAACGGGAAGAAGTAAAGTGCCCAACCCGTTGCTCGTTTCGATGCTCTGCTTTCAGGGTAGCGATTCAACCATCCACCCCAGGACAGCAGGATACTCTCACGCAGTTCCGTGAAGCGGATGATGTTTCCCAGAGACAATAGAAAAGCGATCGCATTCCTATACAGGACTACGATGAGGAACGCTTTGGATCTGTGCCTGGGAATGAGTTTAATCCCGGTCTTCAGTCTGGGAAGTGTCGTTATGGATGTCGGACTGCGGGTTTGTATCCCCAGTAGTGGGCTGCTTACTGAGGACGATGCCGTAGAAATCAGTAAAATGATATGTCTCAGCAGGATTGTTTGTCCCCAGGTTGAACTTCACCGTAGAGCCTGCATCAACCATAGTGTACGGCTGATATTGTTCGTCTTGATTTTCACTCAGCGTTCCTGTTTCACCGAAACAGCCAATATATTCGTGATTTAACTCCTTCCAGGTTTTTGTTTGGGGATTGAGCTGGATTGTAATTTCTCCAGTTTGATACGCGACGGCAGATCCTTCACCGCACTCTGTACTCAGGTTCAGAATGACTTGATCGTTGGGCAATAAAGTGGCACTTCCGCGAAAGTTAACGTGTGCCTCATACGACCCGTCATTTTTAATTCCCAGTCCTTTCAAGTAAGCGGTTCCAGAATAAGTTTCAGGAGCACTTGGATTGGCAGCAGGGCTAACAGGCAAAGCCTGAGATGGAGCGGGACTGGGACTGGCAGACGAGGCTTGAGGCGTGGAGGATAAATCTACTGGGGGAGAAGCAGGTGTTTGAGATGCAGTTGAGGTAGTAGGGCTACAGGCAGACAGAACAAGCAGGAGCGCGGGCAAAAGTCGTTTCATTCCAAGTGGCAGATTGACAGTTTCCATTTCCTGTTATATTCACTTGACCGCTGTGGATCGGCAGTAAACCCAAATTGCGTCAGACTCTTCACGTTGTCAAAAAGCAATTGTGTGGATGGAGGGGGAAACAGTTTTCCATGATTGAGGAATTATCCAACCAGCTAAAAGCTTATGAAAACATGATGGAAAAGTTGATTACCATGTGTACAGAAAATAGAGACAATGACGTTCAAAATCAGCGACGATCTGCTTCCCTTGAATGAAGATTGTGGATATAGTTTCTCCCTATGTGGGTGTCAGGACAGTCCTGCACCTCCCGCTGCTGGTGATTTTGTCCGGATTCCATCCGGCAACTGTGGAATGAATGCCTTCAATGACAGATTTACCGCCGCCAAACCAATAGCCTTCCTCACAGCCAAACCGTGCCACTGCTCTGCCTGACTTTGGTTGGAGCAAGCACTGCATGGCGCGGCTAAAAGTGGCGTGAAGGATGCGACTTATAGAAGGCGAATTGAAGAAAATTGAGAATCTTGTTTGGTACTACATTTGTAACACTGCTACCTGATGCTGTCTACCCTTTCGAGAAGATTATTAGTGGATACACTTCGATTAGGTCGCACTTCAGGGATTTAGAAGTTGTAGACCTGACAGCAAGTTTGTAATTATTATGAGAATCCTCAAAGGAATCCGCTTCTACTGAACTCAGTTCAGGAGTCTGCCGACTCCTGCTGCTGGATTAGCGAATGCTCGTCTAAGACGCTACAGGACAGAAGGTTAGAGGGCGTTTTGAAGAAAGAGTTGATTGAGAGGAATCTCGATATCAGGAAATGCAAGCGGGGCAAGCACCCTGTTGGCATCAACAATCACTTCCTGCTGATAGCCTTCCTGCATGGGTTCTCGAAAGACGTAAACCTGTCGGGCGTTCACATCTAAAATCCAGTAATCAGGAATTCCGGCTTTGGCATAGATTGGGGCTTTTTGCTGGCGGTCACTGAGGAGTGTAGAATCTGCAACTTCGATAATGAGAAAAATCTCGTCTGGTGCAGGATGACGATCGCCATACTCATCAGGATCTATGCGAACGATCGCAATATCGGGTTCGGGTTCGGATTTGGGTTTCAGGGTGACAGGGAGCTGCATCCGCACATAAGCAATAGTTTCCAGCAATCGATCCAGATAACGAAAGGCACGTTGAGTCGTTGCCGCATGAGGGGGAAGTTGCGGATTCATCTCGATAATTTGCCCTTCCAATAGCTCAACCCGATCGCCTTCTGTCAAAATTCCAGCTTTGATCATGCGGTGATAATCGTCTACTGTCCATTGTTTGGCTTTCGTAGATACCATAGCTAGCTTTCCTTAACCCGCAGTTCATTCCAGGCTGAAATCAATACCTCATAATGTTCTGGATTCACCAGGTAGGCAATGGTTTCCCCATTCCGAGTAATGAGAACATCGGCATCTTTCGCCAGCTCAGCAATTTTGGCGGTATTTTTCAACTCCGTTACCTGAGCATGACGCATCGGGAATGTCGGATCTTTGATCACGCGATTATTCATGAGTGAGGGCAAGCCCAAAGGACATAATTCTGGGATTATCATAACCTAGTACTACAGTTGTAGATAGGGATTCGCTAGAATAAAGGCAGGACAAGCATTTCAAGATATTCCTCAATTGAACTCGACGACTCATTCTCCTCATTTAGACTCGCTCCATCCCACTGCTCAATATCTAGAAAACCTGACTCAACAAATAGCGCCTCGGTTCTTTAGAACTGAGATTAAGCAACGGGCAACGACCTATCTTAAAGCCCTGATTGCTCCTGTGGAGCGCAAGAATA
This sequence comes from Cyanobacteria bacterium FACHB-502, assembly GCA_014695325.1. Lineage (GTDB taxonomy): Bacteria > Cyanobacteriota > Cyanobacteriia > Elainellales > Elainellaceae > Leptolyngbya_A. The sequence continues at coordinate 65,665 of JACJNZ010000079.1, forward strand.
GCTGGCAACTGGCTGAAGCAGCTGGCGCTAAAGACCCAACTGGATTCCAACATCTGCTCCATCGCTCTCGTTGGGATGCTGACGGCGTGCGAGATGACCTGAGGCAGTATGTGGTTAACCACTTGGGTAGCCCCGAAGGGGTTCTGGTGCTCGATGAAACCGGGTTTCTTAAGAAGGGCGATAAATCAGTAGGGGTGCAACGACAATATTCGGGAACCGCTGGACGCACCGAAAACTGCCAGATTGGTGTCTTTTTAGTTTATGCCAGTTCTAGAGGAGCAGCATTCATTGACCGCGAACTCTATTTGCCCAAGCGGTGGACCGAAGACCGAGAGCGCTGTCGTGTTGCTGATATCCCTGATAGGGTCGAATTTGCCACCAAGCTCCAACTCGCTCGGCAAATGCTAAAACGAGCCATTGCAGCGAAGGTTCCGGCTTCCGGCTCAATGGGTAACTGGAGATGCCGTCTATGGCAGTGACCATCACTTACGGCAGTTCATCCAGGCTCAGGGATTGCACTACGTCTTGACTGTGAGCAAAGACCAATCCTTCTGGATTGGTAAACAGGCTCATCGTGTTGATGCGTTGATTGCTCAGCAGTCAGAAGCGACCTGGCAAACCCTCAGTGCAGGTTCAGGGTCAAAGGGCCACCGCCTATATCAATGGGTCTACTGCCACTTTGAGCATCCCGAACACTCGCAACTGGAACGGGGAGTGTTAGCTCGGCGATCCCTTCAAGACCCAACGGATATCACCTACTATCTGGTCAGTGCTCCGATTGGAACTCCCATTGAACAGGTCGTTCACATTGCAGGGATGCGATGGACGATTGAAACCTGCTTTCAAACGGCGAAGGCTGAGGTGGGATTAGACCACTATGAAGTCCGTTCTTGGCACGGTTGGTACCGTCACATTACCCTGTGTCTACTCGCTCACGCCTTTCTCACGGTTATGACAACCTTGGAGATCGAGGTAAAAAAGGGGGAGCCAAACACAGGCAGTTTGTTCGAATTCAAGCGCAAACTTGGCCTCTACTACCTGTAAGTTTGCGAGACATGCGGCGATTGTTAGGACGATGGGTGTTCCAAACGGTGCAGAATTTTGAGCACTTTATGCACTGGCAACAGTGGCGCAGAGTGCATCGAAGCACCGCCCAATACTATCACTACAAACGCCGTTCAATAAGGGTTCCAGACGATCTACAACTGTCGTATTAGAGTGCCCGAATGGTTGCGATCGCTCAGAAATATTGATGTTCACATCATCGCTACAGATAAGAGCAATAAGGGAGTACAACGTTATTCAAATTTACATAGGTAGGATGTCAGAAGATTATAGGTAGGAGAAATCGGTAAACAGTAATCTGCGATCGGATCAATAATGACGTATTGAGTTTGGTTACCATTAGTGTTTGATGTTGCAAGAATATTTTTCTGATTCAAGCTAGGAATTGTGATTCCTCTTGCAGACAAACGTTGAAACAGGTAGGCAGACTGAATTTTGAGCAATTGACGCTTCCGATCCGGATCGAGAAGCCGATGCAGAGAGAACCTGAATTTGTGCATAATTTCTTTGAAACTGGGAACTTTAAATGTTTGACAAAATTCAGAACTGAATCCAGTTTCTGTTTTCCCTAGCGGACTACCCTTAATGTGTGGCATAAAGAGCACTCGTTTAAAGCGCGCACTCTTGGTGCGTGTTTGGAAGTGCAAGTAAGCAGGACAAATCTGAAGCAGTGCTCTCTCTTGATCGGTTAACTTGGTTTGAAATTCCCAGGCTAATTCTACACTCCTGAAAAATTGTTTTCTTGGGTCTTCTGCATCCCAGCGACCTTCTGAGCATTTCAATGCTAGACGTGAATGAGGAAAAACATCTAGTTCAGATAATTCAGAGCCATGATTCCCTAAGATGTGAATTCCTCGATTGAATCTTTCCTGATAAGGATTGATGTTGTATCTCTCCTGGTTATGTTCCAACACCGTAATAAAGCCGGTCAACTTTTGAATAAATTCAGCAAAGTTAGCGAATTGTTTTTGCAATTGCTGGTAAATACTTAATTCCAGGTCAATCCTGATATTTCCCTGATCATAAGTTTGAATGCCAAGAAGCGAATCTGCTTTATTCATAAGCAACAACCAGGCTAATGGACTAGATTTAAACTACTGACGAGTGGTGTACCAACGGATAAACAGCTTCTCGACCTCAATCCAAACAAACACAAGTGAGCTAAATCCAATGCAAATCAATAGCTCTAATCCGCTTAGGTAGTGCGTATTAAAGAAGTTACGGAACGGTTCAAAATAAATAAGCATCAATTGCAAGATGCTGGTGACGGCAACCGATAGTAACACATAGGGATTTGAGAAGGGATTCACTTCTACCATTAACCGTGTGTTGGAGCGAATCGCTAGCGCATGACCCATTTGAGCTAAACAAAGCGTAGTAAATACCATCGTTTGCCAGCGATCGCGATCTAACAACTCACTTTGCACCTGTTCGGTATAACCGTATGCCCAGACCATCATCAAGATGGTAATGATTGCCAGAATAATGCCAATCCGAATCATGTAAGCGCCTAAGCCTCTGGCAAAAATGCTCTCCTTTGGGTCTTTTGGCGGTTGTTTCATGACGATCGGTCTACCAGGTTCCACTGCTAGAGCCAGAGCTGGAAGTCCATCGGTGACTAAATTCATCCAGAGAATTTGTAGAGGAGACAATGGCACACCTCCTAATCCCAGTAAGGGTGCAGCTGCGATCGTCAAGACCTCGCCGATATTGCTACCCAGGATGTAGCGAATGAAGCGACGAATATTGATATAAACCACTCGTCCTTCTTCAACCGCTGAGACGATCGTGGCGAAATTGTCATCCAGCAGCACCATGTCACTGGCTTCTTTGCTGACATCCGTCCCCGTAATGCCCATTGCTACCCCAATATCAGCTTGCTTTAGGGCTGGAGCATCGTTGACTCCATCCCCGGTCATTGCAACAATCTGTCCTTGCTGCTGGAGTGCCTGGACAATGCGTAGCTTGTGTTCGGGGGCAACACGAGCATAGACACTGACGTGATGAACTGCTGCTTCCAGTTCTGGCTGCGACAATTTCTGGAGTTCCTGCCCGGTCAAGCAGCGATCGCCTACTTTCGCAATGCCCAAGTCTTCTGCGATCGCCTGAGCAGTCAGTTGATGATCGCCCGTAATCATTACTGGGCGAATTCCTGCAGTGCGACATTTCGCTACTGCATCCCGCACTTCAGGGCGAGGGGCATCCAGCATTCCCACTAAGCCCAACCAAGTGAGCCGGGTTTCAGCCGTATCCTCTGAATCCTGCTCTGATAATTCTGCCAGGTTCTTACTGGCAAACCCTAAGACGCGCAACCCTCGACTAGCAAGCTGGTTATTCTGCTCTAAAATTTGCTGTCGTTGTTGGTTGGTAATCGCCTGAGCCTGATTGTCTTGCTGGATGTGAGTGCAGCGTTCTAGAACCAGTTCAGGTGATCCTTTAGTAAACATGACAAACGGGCTGTCTCCGAGTTTGCCGGATGCATCCTGCACGACAACGCTCATTCGCTTGCGTTCAGAAGAAAACGGAAACTCGGCAACACGGGGGAATTTCTGCTCCTCCTGGTCTTTACGAAATCCCCCTTTTCCGGCAACTGCCAGTAGTGCCCCTTCGGTTGGATCACCCAAAATCACCCAGTCGCCATTTTCTTTTTGCAGTACGGCATCAGTGCAAAGCACACATGCCCGCAAGAGCGATCGCAATTCTGGCGCTGCCTCAACTGAAATTTCTGGCGATGTCTCCGACTGGATTTGCTGATAAAATGCACCTTCAGGGCTGTATCCCTCACCCGTTACACGAGCTGCGTAGCGACTGGTATGGACTGCCTGCACCACCATTTTGTTCTGGGTTAGAGTTCCGGTTTTATCAGAGCAAATCGTGGTGACAGAGCCGAGGGTTTCCACCGCAGGCAATTTGCGGATCAGGGCATTGCGCTTCACCATCCGTTGCGTGCCCAATGCTAGAGTCACAGTGATCACAGCGGGCAAGCCTTCTGGTACAACCGCAACTGCCATACTCAGAGAAACTTTGACCAGCTCCTCAAACAATGCGGGATTGAACAACGTCCCACCAACAATGACGATCGCCACCAGAATCAACGAGCCCATGACCAGGGTGTTGCCCAGTTGGGACATGCGTTTTTGCAGGGGCGTTGGCTCTGCCTCAACGGATTGCAGAGCAGTCGCAATCTTCCCCAATTCAGTTTGCATCCCCGTGCCTGTCACCAGGACAGTTGCTCGTCCCTGCACAACCTCTGTTCCGGAAAAGACCAGATTGATCCGATCGCCTAACGGTGCATCTTCTGGCAGAATTGCGTTGGTTTGTTTTTCGACGGCGTGAGCTTCTCCCGTAAGAGCGGCTTCTCGCACCTGCAAATTGGCGGCTTCTAAGATACGCCCATCGGCTGCCACTTTTACCCCTGCTTCCAGAAGCATAACGTCGCCCGGAACCAGTTCCTTCGATTCCACTTCCAGAGGCTTCCCATTGCGGATTAGCCGAACTTTAGACGATGCCATGTTTTTCAGGGCTGCCAGAGCTTTTTCAGCTCCACTCTCCTGCAGATATCCCAGTAACCCATTCAGTAACACCACTGCAAAGATCGCCACCGCATCCTTGGGAAAGATGAACTGCCCGCTTGCTAGAGATTCGCGCACATCCAGAATCGTCGAAATAATTGCAACGGCGATCAGCATCAACAGCATGATGTTTTTAAACTGATCCCAGAAGATTTCCAGAGGCGATCGCCCCCTTGTCTCAATCAGTTCGTTGGTGCCGTAGTGCTGCAAATTCTGGTCAACCTGTTCCTGGGTTAAACCCTGGCTGCGATCGCTCTTCAGTAGCCAAAGGGCTTTTTCAGCATCGATAGCATGCCAAGAGTGACTCTCAGAGGTTTGAGAATGGGAAGGGTTAGCAGACATGGGTAAAATAGATAGCACTAAAAAATAGTTCTTTCATCATGTCACGGCACTATTTTTTAGTGCAAGTGGAGGTGCATTGAAAATTTCTGTGGAATTGTAAGAAAAAAGTAAATGGTTTCTCAGGGCAAGGTTGCCCAAACGTGAGGAGAATTGATGAACGATGCGTTTAAGCCCAAGGGGTTAATTGGTAGACAGGCTGAGTTAGAGCAAATCTGTGCAATTTTGGCGGCTGACCAGGATTTGATGCTGACTGGCGTAACTGGGAGTGGGCGGCGATCGCTCATTCGCTATGCCGCACAGCACATTGGAGCCAGAGTTTTAGAGATTGACTGCCTGCGAGCTATCACCTCTTCTCGCTTTTTAGCGTTGCTGGCGGAAGGAATGCTTCATATCTTTACAACTCCAGAAGAACAAGCGTTGATAGAGCAGTGGACTTCTGCCTATCCTTTGCAATTAGAACAACCCACAACTCATCAGTCCCACTTTGTTTGGCAAGTTCCCCTCAATGATGAATGGCTGATTCTGCAAGCCTTATTGAATCTCCCTCAGGCGATAGCAGAGCAGCTAAGCAGCCGAGTAGTGTTTGTTTTTCAAAATTTTCCCCACATTCGCTCTTGGGATCGGGCAGGGCGATGGGAATCCTATTTGCGCCAGGAAATTCAACGGCAAAATCGGGTCAGCTATGTCATTCTGGCAACAACCCCAGAAGACTGGGTAGAAGAAAGCCAGGTTCAACTGTTCTCCCTGCTTCCCCTGCACCGTCATGAACTTGAAACTTGGGTGGTTGAAGCAATGGCAGCCGCAGGATTTAGGTTTGAGGACGATGCCCTCGAACTATTTTTGGATTATACGGAAGGGCATGTTGGAGATGCGATCGCTCTGGCGCGGCGAATCTGGAGCGATCGTCGATCCTTTTATCAGGATGAGAAAACCGAGTTTTCGTTGTCCTTCTCTCCAAACCTAATTCAACTTCATCACATTCATTGCAGCATGTTACGGCTGGTCGAGGACTTGTCGCTCACGTTTGAATCCCTCCTGCTTCTCCTACCTCCGATTCAGGCACGGTTACTGGAAAGCTTAGCGATCGATCCGACGGATAGCCCTCATTCGCGTCTCTATCTTCAGAAACACCAGTTCTCAAGAGGGGGTGGGTTTCAGGGTGCACTTACAGGATTAGAACAGAAAGGATTAATTTATGGAGCAAAAATAGGGTATCGAGTCGCAATGCCACTTCTATCCTTCTGGCTGAAGCATCGCATTTTGTAGCTTATCGTAGGAAATCTCTTGGTTGTGCTTTAAGGGGTGTGGGATAGGTCGCGAAATCATCCCAAGACCAAGCGTTGATAGCTAATCCAGCCCGCTTTACTGCTGTCGTCTTCGTCCAACTGCTGGTCCAGATCCATTCAAAAAATTCCTTCCTGTAGCCATGCTTCAGCTTCCGAGAGTTGGCAAAAGAAGCGTTCATTCGATCGCCCAAGATTTTGATTGTAGAGTGCCATTTTGTTGCAATCATGATGAACATGAGCTACGGCAACACAACGGGCGCGATCAAGATTAGGGGAAATGGTATTTTGAACTTCAAAGAGTCGAAAGAATCCAACTTCAAAATCATGTCTTGCTAAAAACGTAGGGATGACGACGCGCTGCTGTTGATGAACGGCTTTGTCTTGCTCACTCACTTCGTAACCTTGGATGTCAATCAGCATAGTAAAGTCGAGGTGTTTGGGAATCTGACGACTCACTTGTTCCAGACTTTGCTCCCATGCTTCAACTTGCTCCTGATGAAGTATGCCAGAAATGCGCGTGCGGAGAATTTGTTCGGTGGAGTTCCAAGTTGTGTGCATTATTTCAGCCATCATTTCCAAATTGCAAATGTGTTGAGGGGTACGAGGTAGTGCCTCTGCTGAGGTAATTGCTCATTGAGCTTCCCCATCATGCTCCAACCCTATTTTCTTGGAATCCTCCAGTAGGGTCTTAAACGAGTGATGAAAGAATCTTCAGATCTTGAGGGATATTCAGATCAATGGCTCCTTCCGGAAACGGAATGCTTAAAACGTGGAAGCGATGCTGGCGGATGATGAACTTAGCCCCTACATCCCCCTGAAGCGTCTTAAGTTCTGGAAATAATGTTCTATGAAATAGGGCTGGAACACCCAGAACTTCCCTGTATTCAGAAGTCACGATCGGGAAATTTGTCACTCGATGTTTGCTAATCAATTGGCAAATCAAATTGGGAATAACAAATGGTTGATCACAGACCATGAGAACGATCGCATCTAATTTAGGGACAATTGCTACCAATCCCCCCACTCTGCAATTGAAATGCCCGGACTAGCACCGTTAATTCGACCTCTACAGCGCGATGATCGCTACTAAACTCTTGCAGGGATTGAAACTACTGTTGAGCACGAAAATCTCTAAACTGAATCATTGCCCCAGCCACAATTCGAGCAGTCCCAATGCACCTGAACTTGATGAGTCGAACCAATCAGCATCTCACAAGCAGAACATCGCCCTGTAAATAGGGGATGGGTATCCAGTAACGCCAATTGCTCTGTTAATGTATGCTTCCGGGTCTGCAAAACCAGTTCCCCGTTATAGGCTGCACCTTCTGGCTGCCATTGCTCCTCCACTTCAGACGTCTGGGCAGTACCAAGCCCTTCTCCTTCGGGGGCGATCCGCCTTTGGCGGCTGCGCGGAGCGGTCGCCACAAAGTCACGACACTCCTCTGACTCTAAGCCTAATGGATGGAGCGTACAACGGAGATGCGAGTTATGAGTGTAAAATTCACAGAACTAACACTGCGGCGGGTAGCAGGGATTAGATGAACTGGGCATTTGCTGATTGGGGATTGGATCATTCGTAGTGTTCCCTGCACTCACGCCCCAAACAGCCCTTTTTCCTGTTTGCAGTTCTGGGAAAGAATCTAACCTTTTAGCAGCCAATTTCTCAGAACCGATCGAGGCAATGCTCACACCCGAACAACAGCGATCGCACCTACTGCTGGACCTATGCATCCTCAAGCGGATGTTCCAATCCCCAACCCCTGCTTGCTGCGCTGCAACTGCTGCCACAGCCCCTCAATCTGTTCATACGCATCCTCCGGCGACAGCTTCCCTGCCGTCTCCAGGTTGGCAATATATCCCACACGCTGGGCAAATTCCTGAAGGTTGGCATTAAACACCAACCGCTCTGGCTTAACCTCACCCCCATAACGGCTGCGGGGATATAAAAATTCAGATCGATCCATCTATTGCCCCTCCTATCCATCGTCTCCTTCAAGCCGCCTCAATCGCTTTCAGCAAAACAGCACGTTCCGTCTTGCTCCCTTGTTCACTCAATGCCTCAATCGCCCCAATCTCAATAATTCCTTCCCCCTCCAATTGCTTCAGCACTTCCTTCAGGTACGGGTGGATCTGAAACTCGTGTGCCGGAATCGAGAACACCAGCATCACCACTTGCAAATCCCGTTCCCACATCCACTGCCCTGCCTGCTGAAGCTGCTGCAACACAACCGATCGCAGACCAGTGCGGGCAGGATGTTGCCATAACGCAGGAAAGCCGAATCCTAGACAATCGACCCAACCTTCAGACCGTAACCGAGCGACCACTCGTTGAGCAGGTGAGGAGACCAGTGAGGACTGTTGCATCGCTACAACCCAGAATCAATGTTCTTATGTAGGATTTGAGTATAACCAATACAGCTAGCAATGTCTTGTAAAAACTACATAAGATGCAATGGCGACACCCAATCTTCAAGAAACGCTCTCTCCCAGGGAAGAACTCCAGCAGCAAATTCTCAAGCTAAGCCTCAAAGACAAAGAGATCCTTTTAGGCTGGCTGAAGGCAACCACTAAGGAAGAAAAGCAGCAGGCAGTCGCCGCACAAGTCCCGGTCAAGAAGGGCAGAGAGGTCGTTCAAACCCTCCAAAGCGGCACGACGCTCTATCGACTAGAAGGCGTGAAATGCGGCAAGAAGAAGTGCAAGTGTGCCAGGGGTCAGCTGCATGGTCCTTACTGGTATGCCTACCACTGGAAGGGCAAGAAAATGACCAGTACCTACATTGGCAAAAAGCTGGATGAGGCGATTGCAATTGCGGCTGAACCCAACGGAGAGTAGAGCCTGTCGCTAGATTAGTCCAAGCATGAATTGATAATTCTTGAAGTGTCAGCTTTTCAACAAATAGAGTCAATAAAAAGCCCTCAATCGCCTGGGTTGAGAGCAGAGCGTCTAAGAGGTTGTTTGAAAAGGTGTGAAGTGTAAGCTTTTATGCCAAGCGCCTCACCATCAAACGAATCATGGCAAGGTAGATCAACGTCTCAGATGTTTGTGGCAATAGCTCATAGTCTCGTACTAATCGACGAGATTCCATGAGCCAGCCAAAAGTGCGCTCGACCACCCAGCGCTTCTTAAGCAGCACGAAACCTCTGGTTTGCTCGGGTCTGAGTACGACCTGCACAATCCAACGACACACCTCCATCACCCAAATCCTGAACGGGTTGCCCTCATAGCCGCCATCGACCCAAACGGTATGCACTCGCCAGACGGCTTTGCCCATGCGTCTGGTCTTCTTCAGGACTCGTTTGCCCCCTTCACGCTCACCGATACTCGCTGCCGTTACCAGCACGCGCAGCACTAAACCGAGCGTATCGACCGTCAAATGTCGCTTGCGCCCTTGATGTGCTTGGCCGCGTCGTAGCCCACCGCTTCACTCACCCTGGCAGCAGTTTTCACACTTTGAGCGTCCACGATCACCTCGGATGGACTGGGTTCGCGCTCATCGTCAAGGCGTACCCACTGGTGCAGGTGGTCATGAATCGCAAGCCAAGTACCATCAAGACGCCAGTTGCGAAAATAGGTGTAGCCCGTTTGCCAGTTGGGAAAGTCGCCGGGCAAGTTGCGCCAACGACAGCCTTCACACAAGAGGTAAAAGATGGCGTTGAGCACTTCCCAAATCTCTACCTCACGGGGACGACCACCGGGTTTTGCAGGGGGAATTAACACTTCAAGCAGGTCCCATTGGTCTTGGGTTAAATTGCTGGAGTATGCTTTACTCATCGCTCTCAAGGGTGCTGTGGTGTAAGTATCTACAGCGTATGCCCGGAGAGCTTTTTTACTGACCTGTTCGCTTTTCAAACGTCCTCTGATATCAATGCAGCATTACAAACCTTGAGGCAACAAGAGTTTGAAGCAGGGCGTTATTTTCCTGCAATTGACTATGCAGAATTTCCTCTATGCTCTGGTTATCCCGGTCCTGGTGCTCAACATGCATCTATTGAGGCTGCTATTGAAGATGCTGATGCTAGTGGAACACAAACTATCCTTGATATACAAGAAATATCCGAGGAGCGGCTACCTGGCACAGTCTCACCACTTGAACCGCTTGAGCTTCTAAATGTCTTTGGAACTGAGATACCAACTGTTGACATGGTGGAGAATGAAGACGAAGTTCCAGGCGAAATATTCGACTTTATTGGAAGAGGTCAATCAGCTTACATCGTTCTATATAAGAACGGTCAGCCAGAGAAATTATTATTTTTCGGATATTCGTATGATTGATGCAGTGTTCTACTCCTGCGTGAGGCGATCGCAAGCTAACAAGCCCGCTGCACACCGACCGAGTAGGGCGATCGGTTATAATTCAAAGGTTATCTGCGGCGGGTGAGCGGGATCGTTATGCAGCTCAGTCTGTTGGTGAAGGCGGTAGTTGCAAGTCCTCTGTGGGGCAATTAGAGTTGAATTGGCGTTAGGCTCAGTCGTTGCGGTAAATCTTTGATGATGAACCAACTTGAATTAAACGATTACAAGCAAGGGGTTGCGGATTCTTACGATCGCAGAAGTCAAACCTATGACAACAGCGAATGGCACGTTCAAATTTGTCGTCGTTTGCTTGAATATTCGCAGGTTGGTGCTGGACAAACAGTTTTAGATATTGGAACAGGAACAGGTCATATTGCGATTGCAGCGGCTCAAATCGTTGGTGCTCAGGGGCAGGTGATTGGGATCGATATTTCTGCTGGAATGTTGGAGCAAGCACAAAGCAAAGTTAGTGCATTAGGACTCAGTAACGTAGAGTTCCAACTTACAGATGCTGAAGCTCTCGAGTATCCAGCCCATCATTTCGACCGTATTTTGTGTGCAAACACATTTCCCTGGATGCAAGATAAAGAAGCGACCTTACGGATGTGGTATCGATTTCTCAAGCCTGGTGGTCGAATCGGTGTTCATACTCCCGCTGATACCGCGTATGTTGGGGCTGTGGTCTTACGAAAAGTGTTTGCAAAATATGGCGTTTCTCTAGAAGCTAGTAATCGGATCGGTTCCGTTGAGCAGTGCCAAGATCTATTTACCAATGCTGGTTTTGAGGCAGTTGACATCGGAACAGAGCTGCATGGCAGCTACACGAACCTAGAGAAAGCAAAAGCAACTTGGGAGGAGATTGTTGGACGTCCTTCATCTACCTCTCTCAAGGTATTAGGCAATGGGTTGTCGCAACTTTCATCAGCACAGTTGGCACAAGCCAAAGCGGAATTTGATGCAGAACTAGAATCTTTCCGAACTAAGGAGGGCATCTGGGATAATCTTACTACTTTATATATATTGGCTGGAAATAGAAGTAGTCGTTGATCTCCGCATAACAATCCCAATGCACACCGACCGCCGAGAGGCTATCAGTTGGAGTTCGAGGATATCTGCGGCGGGTGAATGGAAGCGTTAGCTATCTTTAGTTATTAGTTAGGACAGTATTCTTAAGTTATGTCTTATGACACAAAGCATTCTGACTATTCGTGAAGCAATTAAAAGTGATGAAATTGTAATTGCTGAACACCTGTGCCACGTTGCCCTCGAACTTGGCGTTTCGCCTAACTCCATTCAGCCAGACTGGCTAGAAAAGACGATTCGATTCATTAATCGCGCTCGTCAGGAGCTTTGCTACAAAGGTTTCATTGCACAAATGAATGATTCTATCATTGGCTCAGCAAGCTGCCAGATATTGGAACTCTATCCAATGGTAAGTGAGGAGTATCAGAAAGGATACATCTGGGGTGTCTATGTAGAACCATCCTATCGAAGGCAAGGAGTTGCTACAAAACTGATGAAAGAAGCAATGATTTACTTGAAGGAGATTGGTTGCACCAAAGCGGTTTTACACGCTTCTAATACGGGTAAGTTGCTCTATTCCAGCCTGGGTTACGCAGAGAGCAACGAAATGGTGTTAAGTCTTACCTAAGAGGAAGATTTAATGATTGATAAGTTCAACACGATCTTATTGGACATGAACGATACCTTCATGTTTGGTGCCGATCAATTTGGTGCAGATGAGGATTATTCTGTCATTTATCGTCAACTTGGCGGAACAATTGAGGCAGAACGAGTGAATCGACTGGTTCGAGCAGCCTACGACTACCTAGATATTCGCTATCCTGAGCCACAATATCGAGAAGCGTTCCCCAGTTTGCGGGACGCATTTGTAAGCATTGGAAAGCATGATCAGTTATCGGAAAGAGATTTAGACCTTTTAGTAGAGACGTTCGCTCATCACGAATTAGGTTATGTTCCACCCGATTATTCAGCAGCAATTAATTGGCTATCTCAGCGATTTCGGCTGGGTTTAGTCATCGATATTTGGGCACCTAAAACACTTTGGATTGACACGCTGAATCAATGTGGCGTTCTTCCTGTTTGTGAGTCCAGCTCGTTTTCGTCAGATTGTGGAATCGTGAAGCCATCTCCACGTCCATTTTTGAAGGTGTTGGAGGAGATGCAGGTCACTCCGCCGGATGCAGTAATGATTGGTGATTCAGTGAGACGAGATTTGGGTGGAGCAACAGCAGCAGGAATTAGCTGTATCCTTGTGGGAGGTGCAAAACATTCATCTGCGCTTGGGGCTGTAGCCAATCTCATCGACTTGGTTGAGTCAATTGGGTACAGCTAACACGGCGTTGGAACGGCGGGTGAGAGCCTTTGCTGCTGGGTTTAAGCTGGTTTACCGCCACTCAACTCTGGCGTTGGGCTGCTGATGGTGTCTGTTTGGGCTGCACCCGACAGCGATCGGTAGGATGCCCGATGCAAAGTTAGTATGGTTTGTGAAAAACTGCTCTCATGGGTAGGACACAGATTCAGATGCTGCAATGGGAAACCTTTTAATTACTCCCCCGATTGCATTGCCACTTTACATTCTTCCGATTAGTCTGTGGCTGTTGGAGTGGTTTTACCTGATCGACCCTTATTTTGAAGCAGTCAGTCAGCTTGATAGCCACACAGATGGACAATCTATGGCAATCGGATTAGGTCAAATTACAGCGATACCTGCCCTTCCATTCATTGAAGCCATTCTCTTTCTAATTCTCAGACAATATCCAGGCTCTGTACGATTGTTGTCTTGGAACTCTCAGAAACAGGGGTTAAGCATTTTCTGGACAGCATTGTTTTTATCCTTGTCCTTTAGCTCGATTACGGAAGCCCAACACATGATATCTCTAGGGCTGTGGCTCAATGCTTTAGCCTGTTTGACTTGGGTTTATTTGTTTTTGGCATTCCGTTCCATTGTGATAGAAAAAACAAAGGATGTTAAAGTAGCGATACCAAGCACCGATCCGGAGTATCTCATCTGTCCCCAATGTAGATTGGAACAGTGGCGAGGATATGATAGGTGTCAAAGATGCGGCAAGTATATTGCCTTATCTCAATAAACGTCGCACCCCAACACTTTGCTGGAGCGAATGAAACGAAAGTTTCTAGTGCTTGGAAAGGTTATTTGTCACTGCTCAGCTTTGCCGTTAGGCGGGAGGGAATCGTTGTGTCATCGGATACGCGTCCCGACGGGGATTCCAAGCGCTTGGTGCGCGATTTCGTCGATGTGATCAACCGGCAGGATTGGGGCGCCTTAGATCACGTCGTATCTCCCGACTTCGTGAGGCATAGCGCCGCCGCAGGGCTCCAGCGTGTGGCATCTCGGGATGATCTAAAGCGCTTTCTTCAAGCCGAGTACGTTACGTTCCCCGACGCCCACGAGAGCCGCATGGACTTGGTTGCTGAGGGTGATCGCGTGGCAGCGCGACATCGCTTCACGGGTACACAACACGGCTCCATGGGACCGTATCCACCCTCGAATCGGTCGATGACGTCCGACTACATTGCGATTTACCGGATCGCGAACCGCCGAATTGTCGAGGCTTGGGTCGAATGGGACAACCTGTCAGGCTTGGTGCAATTGGGGCACTTTCGTGCTCCCGCCTAACAAAGCGATGGAGCGAACCGTGAACGATAAAGTGCCCGGACCTGAGTGCGGCTGTCGCCGCGCTCAGCCGTATATGCCTTGGCGGGCGGCCGCTCATCGGCAACGTTAGCTTGCTAGCAATTTTGTGTAGTCGGTCCTCCTTAGTACTTGACATCTACTCAAGAACTGAGTTAGAGAAGATATATCAAACTAGAAATCTTCAACCCGTGCAGTCGTCGATCGCCCTTACTACCACTACCACCCCAACCATCCATTCAGGAGGGTCGTAAGGTGCTGCGTTGAAAACAGTCTTACAGCTTTAGTTGCCCTCCAGAGTTTCTCCGGAGGGCAATGTTTTTCAGTTAAAAGGAATCTGCCATGTTACTGTCGATGCCGCTTGCAATGACCACCCCTACCATCATGCCAGGAGGGACGTGACGACTGATTGCGTATGCAATTTGTCCTACCCTCCAAGTCAAGATTGGAGGGTTTTTTATTGCCAAATTATTCTTACAGCAGGAGAAACCAAAATGTCGGATCACCGTGAACTTGCAAGGGATATGGACTTGTTTCATTTTGAAGAACATAGTCCAGGAATGGTGTTTTGGCACCCGCAGGGGTTGAAACTTTTTCATAGCATTGAAAACTTCATGCGCCAGGTTTATCAAGCCTGTGGATTTGAAGAAGTGCGATCGCCTGTCGCCCTCAATCGATCGCTATGGGAACGTTCAGGCCACTGGGAAAAATTCCGCAAGGGGATGTTTGTGGTGGGTAGTGAAGAAGGCAAAGCAGATAATGAATCAGCCCAACCTGTTATTAGCTCTGACTATGCGCTGAAGCCCATGTCCTGCCCTGCCCATATTGCTATTTATCAATCCCGCAAGCGCAGTTATCGAGAAAATCCTATGCGCTTAATGGAGTTTGGCATGTGTCATCGCAATGAACGTTCTGGAACGCTATCGGGCTGTATGCGGCTGCGACAATTTGTCCAGGATGATGCTCATATCTTCTGCCGCGAATCTGAGGTGCAGAATGAAATTAGCAATTTCCTCAACATGGTACAGCAGGTTTACGCCGCTTTTGGCTACAATCAATTTTCCCTACAAATTTCTCTGAGACCCGAGCAACGGCTTGGCTCTGATCACCTATGGGATCGCGCTGAATCTCTGTTAATTCAGTCAGTTCAAGCTTTGGGACACAACTACCAATTAGCTGCCAATGAAGGAGCATTCTATGGGCCAAAACTCGAAATTAGTTTACAAGATGCATTAGGACGGTCGTGGCAGTGCGGCACGTTTCAGATTGATTTCAATCTTCCCCAAGTCTTTGAATTGGCATTTGTGAATGAACAGGGAGAATTAGAACGTCCTGTCATGCTGCACCAGGCAATTTTAGGGTCATTAGAGCGTTGGATCGGCATTTTACTAGAACATCATCGTGGACTGCTTCCCGTTTGGGCTGCTCCGACACAAATCGCGATCGCCCCTATTTCTGATAAAACATTCGTCTGGGCAGAAACAATTTTCTCTCGACTTAAGCAATTGGGGGTTAGGGTAGAACTTCATGACCAAGATCAGACAATCAGCAAGAAAATTCGAGAACTTTCTAAGCGCCGGATTCCGCTGATTGCGATTGTGGGTGAGCAGGAGATCAAGAGCAAAACGTTAAATCTTCGGTTCTTAGGAACTGTAGAACAACAGGAAATTAGCCTCGATCAACTTGAACATAGGTTAGTGAAGCTGATCACGCCGAGCGCGAGTTTCTCACCCTGATTGCCAGAAGAAGATGTGCGATCGCAAGCTGACAATGCGGCGGAGCGGACGGCTGTGAAAACTTGGTAAGCTACCAAGATATCTACCGCCGCTCACCTTCGCCGTTAGCCGACTTTTTAGGAGAGAATACAGCAGCAATGATTTTTCAAGATGAAAGGTTGCGTGTCTTTTCTGAGTTGTTCTTTCAAGATTCAGACCAGCCCACACTTCGGCAGGAATGGCTCAGCCCAACTGTATTCGACTACTCCTGCCAAAGTCTGAGATACGTTGATGAGTTCCTCTTGCGCCTTCATAGTGAGCAAGCAGCATCTGATAAATGGGCAGGATTGATCTTGCGTGGTGGAGCTTATGTTGGTGAAGTCATTCGACGAAACTGCACGATCGTTGATTATCACTGGCTGAACTATGACGATGCGGTGCAAGTAAATCCAAGTATGGCTGAGTTTGGAAAAAGGATTGGTACGGCATTCGCTTTGTACCACGCACCAAGGACACTCTGTTTTCCCCTAGCCCGAGTCGAAGAATGTTTGAACCTCGGTTACGAAAAGAGGGTCTTTGCGTTTGCTGAAGTCATGTTAGGTCAAGTCGTCGCAGCCCCATCAACAGAGGCAGCTGAATCACTCTACCAACAGGCTCGACAACGATGTACGGAGGCTATCGAACTGTCGGTTTACGATGATCGAGAAGTAATTCTTGGAATCACTCCCCCTCTAGAATCAGCACTCAGAAGTAATCCAACTCATATTCCTTCCCTTTCGCTTCTCAGTGAATTGCTCATCATGTTGAAGGCTTACGAAGAGGCAAAAAGTTTGGTGCGTAAGTTACGAGAAATCGAACCTGACAATGACGTTCATCAGACGAAGCAGCATCGGTTAGAGCATCTGAACGTTTCTAATTTTGATGAGTGTTTTGACCTCGAGGAGTGGGTATTAGAACAATGGAGAGCTAGAGGTATTTAGCCGTTATGTGTGTCCTTATGTCAGCTAACAAGCACCATGCAACGGCGAGCAACGGTTACTGGTGTGGATAGAAAGGGAAAAGTCGCCGCTGATGGCGATCGTTCGACGGCACTCTTGTAGGTCGACATTGCCAGCGTTTGCTAAGGTCATTCCTCACCCGTAGTACTCCTGATTGCTTGACACGATTGCTATGCTGAACGAGGAACTGAAGTCCTAAGGAGGACATATGGCTGCACCAGCGAGTGACCCCTCCTGGAGCGACTATTATCAGAAGGTTGCCCAACGCCCAGTCCGCGATCTGCTCATCCAAGTGGTCGAACGATTTCCATCGCCTGGAGTGGCGATTGACCTTGGCTGTGGGGGTGGCATTGAAACCAGCGAACTCCTTCGGCGTGGTTGGCATGTCGTTGCCGTGGATCAAGAAGCAGCCGCGCTCAACTCTACTTTTGGGCAGGCACCTCCTGAGGCTCGCGACCGTCTGACAACTCAGTGTGCAGCCTTTGGCTCCGTGCTTCTTCCTGCTGCCGACCTGATTTGGGCTGGTTCAAGTCTGCCATTTTGCCAGCCTGAACACTTTCCGCGTCTGTGGGAACAAATCAGCACCGCCTTGTGCCCGGGCGGGCGGTTTGCCGGTGATTTGTTTGGCGTCCATCACGCCTGGCGGGAAATCCCTAGCATGACCTTTGTCACCATGGAGCAAGTCCAAACCTTGCTCCAATCGTTTGAGGTTGAACTGCTGAATGAGCGTGAAGAGGAACGTCAAACCGCCTTTCAGGGAATACAACATTGGCATGGCTTTGCCATCGTTGCGCGTAAGCCAGTCCTTGCCTAACCTGACCGTGCCGCCCAACACGTTGTTGCAACGGACTGCCAAGAGCCACTATGTTTAGTTGCAAACGTTTTTTCAGCCGTTGAACAGCATCGTTGGACGGACAAGATGCAGGAACCGAATCGCCTCTCCAGATGCATATTTGCGCCGGTGCTACTCACGAGCACTGAGGTCACTGAGTACCGGAGGCGATTCGATTCTCTATACGGAAAATGTTCACCCCACGTGACTCTCGTCTTTCCATTCGCCTCGGCAGTTCCGGATGCCGTTCTAGCAGATGCCCTGGAGAACATCGCTCAGACGCGTGACGCTCTCGAGGTCACGCTGCTTGCCCCAGAGTTAATGGACGACTGCGTGGTCCTGCCGTTGGCCAACCCGTCTCCATGGTTTCGAGAAACGCACGAACGTTTGTCGGTTCTCGCCGTCGCACGCGTGAGTGACCAGTATCGACCACATGTGACGATTGGACGCGATGTCAGCACCAAGTATTGGCCCGAACTCAGGTTCCCTAGTTTGGCGAGTGGATTGCACACCCGGCTCGACCGCATCGTGCTCGAGGAGATCCAACCAGATGAGTCGTCGCGGATCGTCTATGAGACGCGCCTTCGAGCATGAGCGAGCCGCCCAACGCCATGACGTTGGGCGGCTTTACGTTTCGGTGGCAGCAGTACAGAAAAGTTGCCTACTTTTATGCAAAGTTTAAGCCAGTCCTGTCATATCGCAATAGGTGATCGTCGTTGAGTTTTAGTAGCTTCGGATGATCACCCATGATTCAAACTAAGCTTGCTGGTTTAAGTAATAGAGTTCTGGGATGTGCTCAGGGTAAAGGAAATAACCGAGATCTGCTGGCAATCTAAAGTCATTGGTTGGGCGATGCCAGAAGTAAGAAAACTTCATACCTGCATCAATTCCATCCCCTTGAACAACCTGATCCCAAGCATCTGGCGTATTCCGAGGTGCTTGTAGCAGGAAGCAATGCCGATATGAAGCAAGTTTATGCGGCTGTCGCCAGCAGATTTCGGCTACACCTAACTTACGGATGATAGTTAGGCCACTGAGTCCACATTCCTCAAAAATTTCTCGGTGTAACGCACATTCGAGTGATTCTTGAGATTCAACACCGCCTCCAGGAATTTGGACAGGAGCTTCAGGGCAATCAGGGTGCCTAAACAGGAGCAATTGGTGAAGACCTTGGGGATTTTGACGGATGATGTAAGCACCAACTCGAACCGTAGTTTTCACATGCATAGGTTATGTTTGTACGGTGTTCGATAGACTCAGATATTTAACATCACAGCAACAAGGGCTAATTCCATATACAGCAGTCCAACAATCGTGGTGCAGCGGATTGTTGCTGTTGCTGGCGGAGTTTCAAGTACCTTTGCAACCGCTAACCACGACCGTTGTCCATCAATCGTCTCATGCCATGAGTTTGAGAAGCGTCTATCGCGTCACTGTTTTTATTCCATCGGACAGCGTTCCTGCTCTTCAGTCAGCGCTTCTGAAGACCGGGACCCTCAGCTACGGAAACTACTCGGACGTCCTATGGCTGTCTTCACCCGGTAAAGAGTCATTCATGCCTCTTCCTGGGTCAACTCCAACTCTGGGCACAGAGGGTGAAGCGACTACCTCACCTCATCCTCTGTCCAAGTAGTCTTCTCTGTTGCGCGAGAAGATGCTGTCCTTGACTCGGTAATCGATGCCATTCGGTCCGCTCATCCCTGGGAAGAGCCCGTTGTTTATGTTGATGAGACCTTGGCTTTAAGTAGTCGTAGCTAAAATGGTAGTTTTTGGGCAACAAGAGCCGGCTCCGGAGCTTCGGACGCAGAGCGGCAAACGTTAACTCTTTCAAAAATGATTAAATTCGACAATAGTGGACTCCCTTGTATTTCTGCATCGGCCGACTGGGAAAGTTTCTGCGATCGCGGTCGGAAATTTCAGTATCTGTTGTTGGCAGAGTGACGATTGAGGTGTGACAGTGGAGTTTGTAAAAGAAACGGCCGGTTGCTTACATCTGACCGCTCCTCAATAAAACCAAACTTATCAGCCAAAATTCTGTAAATAATTCCGTCTCTTAATTAAAGCCTCACTTCTCCTATCTACCGACGAGTTGTTTTACAGCTTGACCTCTAATTGTTCAATCAGTTAAGATGTAAGGCTAATCTGTAAATTTTAGAATCAATTGGCACCTTTTCTTCAGAGCTATTTGGCACTGCACACAACGCCAATAACTAAACACGTCCTAGCAGCTTTTACCACTTCCTTAGAAATCGTGCTCATTTGATTAATCTGGAGCATTTGCTAGATTTGCGAAAACAACCGTTTGTGCAAAACCTTTTCGTCAACGCAATACTAATTGTTTCAACGTTGCAAAAACCGATTGCAAAATCTGTTTCAATGGCAATCGGTTTTTGCAATTTTTTATGTTAATCGGTTACGCACGAGTCTCTAAGTCGGATGGTCAGGATACAGCAGTTCAGATTCAAGCACTTAAGTCCGTCGGGGTCGATCGCATCTTCGAGGAGAAGGCCTCGGGTAGACGTTGGGACAGACCTCAACTCCATCGGGCGCTGGAGCAACTGCGTCCAGGGGATGTGTTTGTCGTCTGGAAGCTCGATCGCCTCGCTCGATCGCTCAAGGATCTGCTGACCCTCATGGAGAAGATTGATGCGATCGGCGCTGGTTTTCTCAGTCTCACCGAAGCAATTGATACGACAACACCTACGGGTCGCATGATGATGCAGATGGTCGGCAGCTTTGCTGAATTCGAACGGGCAATGATTCGAGAGCGGACGAAAGCAGGGCTGGCTGCAGGCAGACAACAGGGAGGGATCGGCGGTCGTCGCTCCAAACTGAGTGCTCAACAGCAACAAGAAATTGTCGAAATGGTGACGAGTGAACGGAGAAGTGGGTCTGAAGCGGCTCGACTATTCAATGTTCACCCGGCAACTGTTAGCCGTCTAGTCGCAAAGAGTCGCCAAAAAGAGGTAACGATGAATGGTCCAAAATAAAATAGTGCTAAAGGGAGTCAGGTAGAGTAGGAGCATTCATGATGGCATCAGATAGCAACTTGAACCCACCACTGGTCAACGTCAATCTCGCCGATGAGTTAGTGCAGATGGGGGAGCGTGACCAAGAGATGCGAAATAGCCAGAAGTGGGATGCAGAGGTCGATATTTGCAACACTCAAAGATTGAAACAAATTATTAGGGAAATTGGCTGGCCCTCCATTTCCAAAGTTGGCCGCGAAGCTGCTAACTATGCTTGGTTACTGGCTCAACATGCGGATCATGATGTTGCGTTTCAGCGAGATTGCCTCCACCTGATGCAGCAGTCGATGAATGATGTAGACGCAACGACAGTGGCATATCTGGAAGACCGAGTGAGGGTCAATGAGGGGCGACCTCAACTCTACGGGACACAGTATTACGAGGATGAACAGGGAGTTTTTGGTCCTAAACCGATCGAGCAACCGGATGAGGTGGATGAAAGACGCAAAGCGGTAGGACTTGAGCCACTTGCTCAGTACGATCGAGCGATGCGGCAATTGCAAGAGAAAATGGGGCATTAAGGAACTTCAGCTTGTCTATCACGCCTATACATAGACGCTGATGAGGTTGTACCGATCGTCCCTCTGCTTGTGACTACTAGGGATGGCGGAAAGACGAGCAAGTCTTTGCTCGCCTCAATCTCTTGATATCGCCTATGTAAGCTCAGTTAGAACAGAGGAAATTTTTTGATCGTCAAGGCTGAAAAGCCTATGATGCGTCGCTTCTAGCAACTACTTCTTCAAGGCACTTGCTCGACTTGAACTGCCCGATCTCGGCTCAACGCCTTCAACCGTTGATACCGTTGTTGCTTCTATAAGACTTATATGTCTCATTGTGGAATGTACCTTTTCGAGGGGTTATGCACCCCCATTGCTCCTTGCAGCAATTTTCCTCCTTGTGGAGGACGTGGAGCAGTGTAATTTTGCTTAAACTGCCGTTTTATCTAATTCATTTTTCGAAAGGTATATGAGAACTCATTTGCTTCCCTCTTTCAACTCTCTTAAGACTATTGCTAAACGGTTTGCAGTGCTTTTAGTGGCTGTCCTGATGCTTCTGAATCTGACACAAACAGCAGTGATGGCAGCCGATAACCCTGCAATGAAAACAGGTTCTAGAACACCGGATGTCACAGAGTCCATTGAGGATAAGGACTACAGCGCGGCAAAAGAAGAACGTCGGGAATGGCAAAGCAAAGCTTCATCGATTAGAGATGACAATGAAAATAAACCAGAGACATTGGGCGAAAAGCTGAATATTGACGAACTTGCTAAAGGTTACGATCCTGAAAGAGAAGCGGAAAAGCGTTCCGTATCTACCCCCTAGATTTTGCGTTCTATCACTACTCCTTCTTACGCCGCTAGAAACTCTAGCGGCTTGCTCGTCCGCTTGGGTGATTCCGCAATCATCCACACTCTACTCGACAGACTGAGCCAATAAGAATTAGCTTACTGGGCTTGCAAGTTTTTAGCTGAAAGCTCCAAGCCATCACGCAAGTCTGCAAACAAACCACCCTTCCCAAACCCAACTGTTGCCAAGTTCTCGTTGTAGTAGAATCTACCAGTCTTTTGAATGTATACAATATACGACCAGCTCCGTTGAGCATCCGCCAAACTATCTACTTCATCAAAGCTGACACGCTTAGAAATTCTTAAAAAAGTTTCGCGATCAAGCACAATTCGATCTTGTTTTGGATCAAAATCGAGGATACGATCGACACCGATTGTCCGACTGAATCGCCCCACCACACCCACTGGATAGTTGAATTGTCGCGTAAACAAGAAAGTATCTTTGCCCTTACCCCCAATCAGCTGATCCTTTCCATCCCCGCCAATCAACTGATCGTTGCCGTCTAACCCCATTAGTCGATCGTTGCCAGCGTATCCTTGCAGCAGATTGCGCTGATTATTGCCGCGAATGAGGTCATTTTGCAGTGTACCGATCGCATCCGGTTTGGCAGGCACTTGACCCATAATCAGTTGAACAGCACGAATGACAAATTCGTTGGTTACTAAATCAACGCTCACTGAACCGCGCGTTTCTGCTGAGAAATCGAGCTGTTTTGCTTTCACCAGAAATTGTTCAGTATCAGTGCGGCTGTTCAACAGGAGAAATAGGGATTGACTGCCAGATTGTGCGGCAACGAGGTCGGGCAAGCCATCCTGGTTAAAATCGCCCACCGCAACTTGATTAAAGTTAGACTGAGACGAATTGGACAACGGAAAGTCGATCGCGCTGCTAAAGGTCCCTTTACCGCTACCCAAACGCACGCTCAAGCGGGAACCCGAGACCCCTGCTAGGTCTACATTCCCATCCCCGTTGAAATCCGCTACCGCATAGTCACGCTCGCTTGCAAAAGTAGAGTCTTGAGGCGTAGAGAATTGTCCGGTTCCGTCTCCTAACAACACCGTCCCCTTGCGTGTGTAGTAGCAGCGATAAGCATTCGGGCGGCAGTTAGGTGCGATGCCCCCGATATCCGCAATCCCATCTCCGTTGAAGTCTCCGACTGCGATCGTCTCATCGCTATAAAAGGTGGGGAAGTTGCTCACCTTGCCAAAGCCACCTGCGCCATTTCCCAAAAGAATCCGTCCGTTGTCTAAAGCGAGATCTAATTGTCCATCCCGGTTAAAGTCTGCTGTACTGGTGTTGTTTGGACGATTAGAAACATTGATCGATGTGTTGATCGCACTGTTAAACTGACCCGTGCCATCCCCTAATAAAATGGAGACCTCACCTTGGGAAAGAGGATTGCTAGACGAAAAACTGGTGATTGCCACATCTGACAGTCCATCACCGTTCCAGTCGCCAGTCGCGATGATGCTAGAGGTATTGGGCAACGGCATGGAAGGACGCTCTACAAACTGACCCGTGCCATTTCCGAGCAAAATGGTTAAACTTGCCCCACTTACTCCCCCTGTTGCAATCACCAAATCCAACCGACTATCTTCATTCACATCGGCAACAGCAATCTCATCAATTCGGCTGTTTGTAGGCAGGGTGATTGCTGGGCTAAATCTCAAAGACATGGGACGATCGCCTCCAACACAATGAAAACAGGAACGCTTCCTCCCAATTTTCGACTGCTTAGAGCTTGATTAAAGAAACCTGCAATAATTATCCAAATACGGGGTTTATTGCCCAAATAAGCGAGTGTTTGGAACATTCCCTGAATGAGTGTCTCTTTGTCCCGGCAGGGCTATTTCATTGTCAGCGTAGAAAACCTAAACTCAGCAGTGACGTAACTCAGCTTGAATTTTGTACAGCGCCAAAATAAATGACATTGAGACAAATTCGTGGCGCTGAACAAAACCTTTTTTGTTGCAGGATTGCTGAGCGAGTTCGCTCAGTGATTTAGCATCCGACCATCAGGATTGCCAAGCTGGCTTTAGGTAGAAAAGTAAGCCAGATTTAGCTTTGCTTTTTGAACGACGCTAATGTGTCTCTACGACAAATAAGAAGTCACTGTACACTTATCTTCGATACTGACAAATGTGGTTGTAATTGTTTTGCAAAAATTCAGCTGCGACATAGCCCGTTTCTTTTAGTTGAGGAATATAAACTTGAACCCAAAAATGGTTTTCTGCAAAGCCCTCACAACCAAGGACGTATACCTCATCATTACGGGATAATCGAGCGAAAGGGGCTCCTCCATTACCTCTTAGTGTTGGTAACATCCGTGCATTGACATCATTAGCAATGACCAACGTCGGTGATTGTCCTCGAATCAGAAGTTCAACTGCAATTTCTCTAGGGTTAAAAAGCAGTTCAGCGGCATGAGCAGGAACCGCTACTAGAGGAAGTGCTACTAATACGGGTAGCAGAATAAATTTCATAACTTTTTGTCCTTGAAGATAATTCTAGACAAGTGAGGCGTGTTTAGAACTTCAAGTCATAGTGTGTTCAACAGTACCTATATTATTAATAACAATCGGCAAAAGAAGGAACAGGAACTTGATACGCAACTTTAACTACGTTATGAAATAAAAAACTGAAAGGCTGTGAGAACGAGTATTTCAGCGGAGAGATAGGGATAAAATGATCAGTCGCAGGGATGACGAATTAAGCGCGTAAAGGGACGATCGCCTGAGTTGATAGCACCTTAAAGATTGACAATGGAGGAATGCGGTTTCTAGCTGTTTGGGAGCATGATAGTAGCACTCTACTATTACATTCATCCTGTGAACACCCCAGAGCAATGGCGCGATCGATTCCTCGATAACTACACCGGAAAAACTGCCGTCACCTACGCCAACACGCTCAAGCAATTTTCTGAAGCGATGGGCGATCGAGAACTGGAGGCGATCGGACTGCGGGATGTCAGGTCATGGTTAGATGAGCTTGATTGCGCCCATACGACGCGGGTGAAACACCTCAATGTCTTGAAGGCGTTTTTCAACTGGGTGGTTGAACAAGATGATTCCCCTATCCGTCGATCGCCCCTTGGCAAGCGGTTCTCGCTGGTGGCTCCGCCGGATACGTTGCAAGAACGGATTTTGACTGAGGCACAGGTCGCGGCTCTCATCGATGCAGCTGCGCCTGGGCGCGATCAGCTGATGCTGAGGCTGATGTATGAGGCGGGGCTGCGCGTGAGTGAACTGTGCGGGTTGCGCTGGAAGCATCTGAAGGCGGGTGAGATTTCCGTCTATGGCAAGGGTGGAAGAGTCGTCGGGTTGGTGTCTCGCCTGCGCTTTGGGAACTGCTCAATGGCGATCGAGGGACTGCGGGTGAGCCAGCCTTTGCTTCCCGTACCGGAAAAGCTCTGAGTCCTGTAGACGTGTATCGAGTTGTTAAGTCTGCTGAGGCGGCTGCGGGGCTGCCGGATGGAGTGAGCTGCCATTGGCTCAGGCATTCGATCGTCAGTCATGCGCTAAATAATGGAGCGGCTCCGCAACTCGTCCAGCAGTCTTTGGGGCATTCCTCGCTCGCAACGACAACGAAGTACGCTCATATCCTGCCAGATCAGCAGCTGGGGGATTTTGTGAAGGGGTAGGGGCGATCGCCACGCCCAAGCAAGCCCTGCTTTGTTGCCGCGATTGATAGCAGGCTACGAGCGACAGCAAACGAGGTTGAGCTACGGGTAACGCTTTGATGCTTGCCACTCCTGCCAGCATCGCCAGAAGCCGTAAGCGCAAACAACAGCAAACATCAAGCGCAGCAGCAGCAGTTGCAGCCCGGCGGCACCGGAGGCAGTAACTATGAGATCGATCGTGGGTTCAGGTATGGGACAAAGAAGGGTTGTGTCGCAAGAATAATTTATGTTGAATGATTTTTGTTTTAGGCGTATAAAACGATAATTATGTCTTGTTGTTAATCACAGTCGAAATCAGCGGAAGCAGAGGTAATTAGGATGGCTTTTGCTCTTGTAGTCTCCGTCTTTCAAGGTAATGGAGTAGGTGCCGTTCAAGTATACAACTCAGATACCGCAGCACTTATACGACAACAACAGTTTTCCGGTTTCAATCCCACCGGTCTAGACTTTGGTCCCAATGGTAATTTATATGTGGCAAATAATGGTCCTGATGACAGAACTATTGTCGAATTTGACGACGCTCCCCTCAATCTCGTTAACTCACTTTTTGCTGATCCACCAAGCGGTGTATCCGATCTAGACTTTGGTCCCGATGGTAATCTCTACTCGCTTAGCAGCACTGGCGATGGCTTCATCTCTATCTTTAACGGAATCTCGGGGACCCGAATAGGGTCTTTTTTTGTAAGCCTTAGTGGTGTTGCAGTCAATGGTCTGACCTTTGGTCCAGGTGGCAATCTCTACGTCATCAATCCGTTCAGCGGAAACCTTGTGGTACTCAATCCTACAACAGGGCAGAATCTAGGGTCGATTCCGGTCGGAGGGACAGGGGATTTAGCATTTGATAACACCGGTACCCTCTTTTTCATCAGTAATAATAACATTGGGTTTGTCAATCAACTTGGCAGTGGACTCTTTGCCACTGGCTTTAGGTCGCCAGTCAGCTTGGCTGTTGCTCCCAACGGCAATCTCTTTGTCACGGATGCTGGAACAAACTCAATTCATGAACTCAACGGGCAGACTGGCACATTGGTGAAGACGTTTGCGGTCCAAGGTACTCCCAGTCACATCGCCTTTGCTAATCTCTCTATTGGAGAAACCCCTATTTCTCCGCCATCTCAAACTCCAATCCCTACCCCCACACCCAATCCATTGCCCGACAACACAGGAATTGTTGGTACTAATGGTAATGACAGACTAACTGGCACAGCGGCAAATGACCGAATTTCAGGATTGGCAGGCAAAGATTGGTTAGTCGGGTCCGGTGGAGATGATTTTCTCAATGGAGGTGGAAGTGGCGATACGCTCAAAGGAGGGCGTGGGCGCGATACTTTTGTTCTTCAGAAGGGATTAGGTCGTGATGTTATTTTAGATTTTCGAGACAGACAAGATCAATTTGCTTTATTCGATCAATTGAGATTGGAGAACCTGAGGGTTCTCAAGCAGGGGAACAATGTATTGATAAAGGCTGGAGGAGATACTTTAGCTTTGTTAAGAGGCACTGATACAGCTCAAATCGGAGCCAATGATTTTATCTGAAATGAATGAACTGGGGACTGGCGATTGGTTGTGATTGATAGCAATTTTTTATAGCCGTCCTGATCGCTAGCGAGTTCCGATTTTGCAATGGAGGAATGGGGGTTAGAGTGGGTTAGATGAAGAAATTGTACTTTGTTCATCTAGAGGGGTCAAACCTTTGATATTTCGTTCCTTTAAGGGATAGGTGCAGAAAAGAATATTGCTTATTGAGAATAAATCTCTCTTGTTGCAAATAGACGACTTAGTATCAACAAAGTGAGACTAAGCAAGCTTAGACTGAGATTGATGGTTTCTGTAAATCATTAGACTTATTCAATACCTTCCAGCAACTTTGTTACCTGCTCCGAACCCGGAAGCTATTCCTGGAGATCTTGAGGTAAAGCAGAAAAGGTGCAGTGGGCTGCGACACCAATCAGTCTAGGTGCATCCTTAATTGCTTTCAATTTGGGCCATGCTTGGTGGAGTCGCTCTCATTTCAGGTCTCAGTTAGTTTTAATTGCATCTGTTAACGCGCTCGCTTCAAGTATCCCTTCTACAGAATCGCTCTGTAGCCATACTGCAAGTTTCGGGCAGTCATGCTCTGCGTTATTGAACTGCTTGCCATGAAAACGAATCAAATCCTCAAACATCCGCAGTGGAAGCAGAATTACATCATTCACCTCCATGCCATCGTCAAAAACAACGTGAGGAGTCCTTCTAAACTCACATCCCACCCATCGAATCGTTGAGAGCTTATGGTTCACGATATTCTTCAGGTTATCAATCACACAATTCTGTTCAATATCCGGGTACATCTTATTGTGAACAATCTTCCAGTACAGATGATGACGAATTAGGAGTTGACCATCCATACTGATGCAAACCTCAACTTCAACCCCGGTTGGATCGACGAACTGGCGGCGCAGCATCGTTTTTGATACTCCCGTTTGGGGAGAACTGCTTGTTGGTTCTCCTATGAACAATTTTTCGATTCCGGGAAGCATTGGCGTATTGGGGGTAGAGGACGAAGGGATCACTTTAGCTGAAGTTGTCTGTTGCGCTGATGTCCAAAGTAATGGAACTGGATCACCAGCCAAAGCGCTGATGTCAGGATAGTTTTTCTCCAAGTAATCAAATTGCTTCAATAAGGTTTGCAGCTGGAATGGCTGTAGTGCTCGCATTTCAACGCCTGCTAGGGCTTGAATTCTGGCTTCATCCACTAAAGGCTGAGCCGTAGTAGATTCAAACAATGCCCAAGGACCGAGCTCGATCGCCACTCCATTACAGCGAGTCCGCCACCAAGAGCCGTGCTTGCGTTGAATAAACTCAGTCCAGCGCAGATTGGTTGCCTTCTGATTGCTTGCTTTGAGAATTCGACGAATCAGATGCAGCGGCTTCAGACCCAGGTAGCGGATGTTCAGGGTTGGCAGTGAATGCGGTCCTGATGCCGGAGCAATACCAAAGATTAAACAATAGGGAGCAATTTTACGAAGCGTCTGTTGTAACGTCGTCTCAGCTGGAATAACCTTCTTAACCGGGACCTTTGTCCGATTCAGCAAGGGTCTGTACAGCTCAATGTAGTAGCTTTCCTCCGCATCCAGTTGCTCAATTCGATCGCTCAGGTCGAGCCAGCAAAGGCGTACTGGTGCGCGTTTATGAAGGTAGGTCAGTTGCTCCAGCCGATGATGATTCTGCCAGCGAGACCAGAGGTTCTTCGCTTTACCAATGTAGAGCACTCGATCGTTGCTATCTAAGGCAAAGTAAACGGCAGGACAAGCAGGCAGGTGCTCGCGCTGGGGTAGGGGTAGGTTGGGCAGTTTCGTTAACTGAAGTGCGCTATCCATTGCAACTTAGAGAAGTCCTTCACAGACTCGTCCATCACCGTCCCGGTCCAGCCGAAAAGGATCGCCAGGAAATAAGTTGAAAACCCGCTGGGCTTCCGCCTGAGATCTGAAGTTTGAGCAGTCACAATCTGAATTGACGCAACTCGGCAAGTTTGAGGTGGATTGCGCCGACGTCGGTCGTGCTGGAGTGGGAAAAGAAGCTGGAGCCGAACGCACCCCTCGTCGCCAATCCCACGGCATCGTTGGACTCGACTGTGCCCAGAAATTTCGCCTTGCCGCTCTCGCCTGTGTCTCTGCTGCCAGTAGCGCATCCCGTGAGTTGGGGCAGTTGCTCAAATACTCGGGGTACACAACTGCATGACCTTCCTCAACCAGCTGCAGGTTAATCATTCGCCCGTTAGCGAACACCACACCTACTACACGTCCGTAGCGATCCGTATCAGTCTGCACAAGTTGGACAGCCTGCCCCTGCAGGAGAAGTTGACGTAGGCGATTCGCAGCGGCTTGCCCTCCAGGTTGCTGGGCTTCTGGTGAATCAATACAGCTTAGGCGCACTGTCATATTTCGCCCATTCTGGCTGATTCGCAGCGTATCCCCATCCCCTGTTGAAATAACCGTGGCATTGAGAGGTTGAGCGATCGTTTGAGGAGCAGCAAGCAAACTCAGGCAACACGAAGCTAGGGTGAGGAGAGCAAGCAGGGGCGATCGAGCCATCTGAATTCAGCTGAGTACATCTATCCTTTAAGAGTACCCATCGTGAAATGATAGTTAGCTTAGTGGGTCGTATGAACTCGTTTTCCTACAGTATTTTGAAACTTAGATTTATTGACGAGTTTGTTTACAGCCTCAGTGGTGAAAGAAGGGTGGCTGACATCAATAAGGAAAACTGTAAAATAAGGGCCGTTTCTTTTACACTCCCAACTGTCACACCTAAATCGGCACTTTGCCAAAAACAGATACTAAAATTTCCTAGCTGCAATCGTAGAAACTCTCACCAGTTGTCCGTTGCAGCGTCTGGTTATTCCGCCGCTCTGGCAAGCCAGTCGGGTGGCCACTGTTCGAATCGACGCACGTACTCGATTTCCAAGCCGTCTTCATCATCCACATGCGAACCGCACGCGGCGAAGCCCAATGACTGCGCCATGGCCGTTGAAGCCAGATTGTCCGGTGAAATCGAGACCAAAAAGCAACGTTGGCCGTGGAGTGAGTACGCCTAGTGCATCAGGGCGAGTACGGCCTCAGTCGCATACCCTTGGCGCCTGAACGGCGCATGGACGGTGTAGCCCAACTCCACGACATCAGGTACGCTCGTCTCCAAGGATTCGGGGTGGGGCGGCGAGTGGAAGCCGATGTACCCCACCATCGTTCCCAAACTCCAATCGACCATGGCGCGCAGGAGCCACGGCTGAACGGATGGGTCACGGCGAAGTTGATCGAACCGCATCGCCAGTGGCATATCTTGCAGCGGCAGGTCAGCAGGGATTTCACAATCGAGGATGCGCGCCGCTCGGGCCCGTTCTCCGGCCAGCAGCGCCACTAACACTGACGCGCCCATCGAACGAAGTTCAAGTCGGCGTGATTTGACGGCCAAACACATAAACTCAACACCTTACTGAGGAATAACGGTTCAAATCAGCGGTATTAGACAACCTTGAACTTAGCAGAAAATTGCGTTTGTCCGCTGCATTTGAATTGTTATGCTGCTTTCGTCAGTAGAATGAGAACTAATATTTTGCTTTGTTCTCTTCAGCATATTTTACATAAAATTCAATTTCTTCTTCAGTAAGATCTGAAAGGCTTCTGCCATCTCTAAAAATTTCATAAACAGCCCAACCAATTGATTCAATTAAATAGTAGGTCATCACTCCATTTGCAACATTACCTATCACTGGTATAAACGAAATCAAGGATTTGGATAAAGAAATTGCAACGAATTTTTTAATCAAAGCCTGAAATTGATCTGTAGATCTTACTTCATCTGTTGTTGTGCCACACAATTGAGCTAGCTCAGATACCATTTTGGTAACTATAGATATTGAAAAAGCAGTATCAACCCCCCAAAGAGCGCCTATTGCAAGAGCACCAGAAGCTGTGCCTGAGGCAATGGAGTAGTTGCGAATAATAGTTTTTGCTCTATCTCTAAGACGTTTTTCTGCATCTGAGTTCATTTCATGCCTCCTTGAACAAAGGCAAAATAGCTCAAAGCAATAGTAATTGCTGCACACCAAGCTGAACTATCACTAAATACTTGTTTGTCTATTGCTTCCATTTTCTTTAGCTTAAGAAATGAAGATAATGCAAACAATCCTGTGGAAATCATAATTATAGTCATTAAAAGATACGAAACTATTGAGGCAAAAATAGGGTTAGACGGACTTTGAAATAAAAGACTACCTACTGATGATGCTGCAATAGTAGTTGAGAAGAAAAATAGTTCCCCATCTTTCAACAGTTCTGCTCGATCAGTCGTCACTTTTCCAATTTTTACTAAAATTAAATTTAACAAAAGTGGAAGCAAGGCTAAAATTACGTTGAAGAACAACCATTTGATGCTTGCTTGAGCAGAAGCATCTAAGGTCAAGGTTGATGAAGAGCCTTGTGCAATATAAATAAACTTTAAAAACAAGTTGGTACTAAGTACAAAGTCAAGCATTTTGATAGACCTTATTCAGTTAAGTTCAACTTGTTGATTCAACTCTAGAGGAGTTCGCTCAATATACATAACTTTCTATTCTCTTATTTTGCTGGAGGTGTTATCTGAGGGCAACCCTAATCTTGACTTATTAACAGATTTAGAGAGGTGGTGGATATGACTATAGCTACCCAGGATATGCAGCGTAAAGAATCTATGTAAGCCGTGGGAAAGTAGAATCAACCCCCCAAACCCCCTTCCTACAACTGGAGGATAGCATGAAGATTCTGGCAATTGACCTGGGCAAATACAACTCGGTTGCCTGCTTATTCAACACCACCACAAACCAGAGTGAGTTCGAGACGATCGCCACCCAACGTTGGGCATTTGAGCAACTGCTCAACCAGAGCCAACCAGACCAAGTCGTGATAGAAACCAGTTCCGTTACAGGCTGGGTGCATGACTTTTGCCAAAGTTTGGGATACAAGGTCTTAGTTGCCAACCCCAGTGCCGAGGCGTGACGATGGAAAAACGTCAAACGCAAAACCGACAAAGATGATGCCCTCAAACTAGCAAAACTGACGGCGCTAGAGCAAGTATCAGCCGTTTATGTTCCGCTAGCAGAACGTCGTCAATATTGTCTACTCGTGAAGTATCGTAAAACCCTGGTCAATCGCATCAACCGCATCCAGAACCATATTCGTACCTTATTTGACCATCAAGGTATCAGCATTCCTGATGGACACAGAGCTTGGACAGCTGCAGGCATTGAAACCTTAAGCCAACACCGCAAACCTCTAGCAGAGTGCCAACCCGACGAGTTTTGGCGAGGCGAACTCGATCTGGAGTTGCAGAGCTTAGATGCCCTATGGCAGCAATTGCAACAGGTAGACGACCAGCTTGAGAAGGTGGCTGAGCAAGATGAACAGGTTCAACTGTTACAAACAATTCCAGGGGTTGGGCGTAGAACGGCTGAGGTAATTGTCGCAGCCCTAGATCATCCTCATCGCTTCAAAAATAGCCGTCAGGTATCAGCTTATGCAGGACTGGTTCCAGATCAGAGGTAGTGTTCTAGACCTGTGGAATCCCCTAAATGGGGAGCCCGAATTCATAGCGGTTGATAAACAGCCCGATGACAATATCATGCATCCACTCCGACTTCGAAAAACAAATCGTCTTGCGTGCCAATCGCTTGATCCGAGTTCGTAACGTTAGATGTTTCCGTTCAATCTTCTGGGTGTAATGCTTACCGACCTCATGCTGGTCTTCATCCAGCAACCGAGCATAGCCGCCCCAACCATCCGTATAAAACTGCTCAATGCCAAAAGGCGTCAACAACTGCATCAACGACTTTAATGCTGCATCCGTGTGGTCAGCCAACACGTAAGCCAGCACTTTACCACTCGCGTGATCAATTGCATGCCATAACCACCGTTGCTGGTTTTTCTTGCCCACAAAGCTCCACATCTCATCCATCTCTGCCTCATCCGCTCGCTGCAGGAGGACTTCGACCGTTTCAGGTTCGGACAACTGTTCCAGCAACGGTTGGTTCACTGACTTCAGGAGACGAGACTTTTTTTAATTCTTCAATGACTGTTGTGGGGCTAATTCCCAACACCCGAGCGGTGTCTCTGATGCCACTGCCGTTGACTGCCATGTCTGCAATTTGTTGTTTGACTTCGGGTAAGTAGCCCCGGTAGGAGTAGTGCTGGATAAAGGTGCTGCGGGAGCATTGAGGATTGCGGCACTTGTAGCGTTGTTTTCCCTCAGAGGATTTACCATGTTTAACCACATTAGAACTGTGACAAGCAGGACAAAGAATGGGTTCTAGAACCATAGCAGTGTTTAGGGGTAGACATAACTCCATTCTCTCTTCCTTCCACAGGTCTAGAACATCACCAACGAGGGCACTTACCTTTATTACTCAGGAAACTGCCTTTTACCTGAAGGAAAATTGCGGCAGTTTTACCTCCAGGATGATTCATCAGCAACAATCACAGAGATCGTTCTCAAGTTGAAGCAACAAACTTTTTCTCTCGCAGTTTGAGGCGACAAGTCAGTTCCACATCAAGTTCATACCGATCCGTCAAATCCCTTCGCTGTAATGCGTTCTCAACGGCTCGCTGGGCACAGGTAATTTGCTCATACCGTTTTTGTTGTGAAACACTACCTGCATGAAGCCGATAGGCATAAAGCGGGTGTTGCAGGTGATAAATGTCTGCTACCTCAGATAATCTCAGGCATAAATCATAGTCCTGGGCACAGGGGAAAGATAAATCAATCCCTCCCACTTGCTCAAAAACTGAGCGCCTGAGCAGGCGGAAGTGGAAGGTCATGAAGTTCGTCAACAATCGCTCTTTGGAATAGGGAATCTGACAACGCCGCCCTAACCCTAAAATCTGGTTCTTTTCATCAATTTCCAGATAGTTGGTGTAAACCATGCCAACACTCGGCTGAGTGTCAAGAACGGCGGCTGTCGCTTCTAATGCTTGGACTGCAAGCAAATCGTCACTGTCTACACAGCCGAAGTAGGTTCCCGTTGTTTGGGCAATCGCAGCTTTGAGTGAGGCGGTAAACCCTTGATGGGCAGCCTCAATGAGGCGAATTCGTTTGTCCTGTGCGGCGTAAAACTGGGCAATCTCGACTGAGCGATCCGTTGACCCATCATCCCAAATTAAGAACTCAAAATCCTGATGCGTTTGACTGAGAACGCTTTCGATCGCATCGGGCAGGTAGTGTTCACGGTTGTAAACGGTTAGAACAACAGAGATGGGAACGGGCATAGTAATAAGGCAGCTAATAATTACACAAATAATGTGGAGCCAACAGAGCAGGTTTTACAGGGGGAAAAGGTCTGCCGCGACTGCTGAAGCCGATGGCGCAACTGTTGCATGGATTCACTGCTCCAGATCTCTCGGATTGTCTGAGTGTGAGCATTGCCAAGCGTCAGCCATCCCTGGGCATCAAAGGGGCAAGGAGCTACACTTCCGTCTGCGTTAATCATCAAGCTGGCGTTGACGAAGTAGCAGGGATGGAATCCGCCTTTCAGCACTAATTGATCGCCTTGCCATGTATAACGACTGAGGTGCAAGTTTTGGGGGAGATAGGGATCGGGGTCAGCTTGCTGGGGCAGCATATCCAGGCTGACGGCTTTGAGGGCAAACTTAATGCCAAGCTGCTGGGCGAGTGCCCTTGCCTCTTCGATTTGATGTTCATTGTGCCGCATGACAATAAATTGCCAGACGATCTCTAGGTGGGCAGGACGTTGTTTCAGCAGTAAAGCAAGTCCACGCAGCACTTTGTCAAAATCAACTCCGACTCGGTATCGGTTGAAGGTTTCAGCATCGATGCCGTCGATCGCTAAGAGCAGGGTATGCAGCCCAGAGTCGATGAGCTTCTGGATATTTTCCAGTTTGTAAAACACAAACCCGTTGGTACTGACGTGAGTCTGTGCGCCTCGGTCTGCAGCGTAGCGAAACATGGCAAAAATGTCTGGATGTAGGAAGGGTTCGCCATAGTTCCAGAAATAAACCAATCTCGGACGCACTTCGTCAATGATGCGTTTGTAGAGATGGAAGTCCAAGAATGCTTTATCACGGGAGAGCTGATTTGCTCCGGTGGGACAGAGCGGGCACTGAGCATTACAGGTATTGGTTGGCTCAAACCACAAATAGGTCGGAAGCGTTTCGCTGAGCATAGTGCAACTGACAAGGTGAATGAAGCTGAGCGAAGTAAATAGGGTGTCCTAGTTTACTTCGCTTCAGTAAGTGAACACTGAAAATTGTGAATTCTTGATTCCTTTCTAGTGCAATTTCTTGCTGAATGCCAATTTCACTAAACTACACGTACTTAAAGTAACTACTGTTCAGATTCAGGTTGTAATTACCTTTGACAAAAGCAATCGTATCTTCAGTTGTTTGAGCAATGGAATTTGAGATTGCGGTAACCATATTTTCAGGAGTCGCAGATAAATCTACGACTGCTCCGATCCCAAGTTGAGCAACCAAATCGGTGTAAGCACTCTTCACATCCTCACCGACAGCAAAGATGGGCACAATGCTAGCACTGCTTAGAGCTTCTCGAAGCTGAGCAATTGACACATAATCTTCATCGGAGTCAATCCACTTGCTGCCCTGGGAGTCAATCCGCTTGTCGCCATCGTTTGGTCTAATACCGTTAACTTCCGCAGCCAAATCGCCGGCTTGATGAAATAATGAATTTGTAGCGATTACCACAACACGAGCAGCATCATCTCGGAAGTTCCTTAACTTGAACGCATCAACATTTTTAGATATCGTAAACAGTGCATCAAGTTGTGCCCCTTTTCCATCCTCTATCTCTTTTTCCCCATAACCGTCTTCTGACCAGTCACTAGGGGAGTAAACGTCGAGCCACTCCATCTGAAGTTTTCTAAATTCAAAATCTGTTTCTAGGTTTGGAAAGAATGTGGAGTCAAACATCGAAGACGTCCAAGTTGAGGTACCAGACTCTACTCCAACTTGTTGGTAATCGTAAATTGGATATCCCTCATAAGGATTACCATACATATCTGTACCTCCCTCCACATAATCGACTATCACATCGTCATAGATGGGATAGCGATAACTGAACGTATATTTTCGATCAGTAAAGGTATGTAATCCAAAACGCATTGTTGGATTTGTTTGCGGAAGAGAGTCCAAAAGCTCAGGGACGAGTTGTTTGACTGAGGTTAATTTGTTTTTGAAGGCAGGGGCTACCTCTTGAAGCCATACAACGTCTAGGTCAAGCTTGCGGTTAATGTATGTGCCCTCATCATCTTCAAACACGCTATAGTCGGATGCTTTGCCTTTAAGCTGAATCTTGTCTCCTTCAGAAGGATCAAAGTCATAAACCTCAGCCATCGAAAAGGTTCTACCCGGAGAGTCTAGATAATAGACATGATTAGCATCACCGAGAGCAAAGGTGTCAGCCCCTTCACCACCAAGCAATCTATCCTTTTCTTCTAAGCCAGGAGGGATCGTACCAGGAACAAGATTATTGCCAACTTTGACCCCAACTAGCAAATCGTCACCGTCTCCACCACGCAGGTTATCGTTACCTATCCCACCGTAAAGTTCATCATTGCCCGCACCACCTCTGAGTCGATCATTTCCCTCGTCACCATACAGTTTGTCGGAATCGTTTCCGCCGTAAAGCCGATCATCGCCAAACTCGCCCCGCAGTTCGTCATTGCCTTGATTGCCTCGAAGAGTGTCATCACCTGCTTGTCCATTTAAGCGATCCGCTCCTTCACCACCATATAGAAAATCTGCGCCTCCGCCTCCATTGAGAACATCATCGCCTTCCTCCCCATGCATCCAATCTTGAGCAGCACCACCACGAAGAATATCGTTTCCTTTGCCCAAGAAATACTCAGTCGAGTTGCTTGCTGGATTAATGTCATTAATGACTCTGAATTTGTCGGTCAATCGCTCCTTAATCTGTAACTGTTGTCCACCTACTAGTTCAACGACTTGTAGGACATCTACGTCCTCAGTTCCGTAGAATCTGTAGTCGGCTGTTTTAGATGAATCCTGTAGTTTCCCGTAAAAGCCTAACGGCTTAACTTCTTCTCTACCTCCTCCTGTAGAGAATTCCGAAATTAAAACCCTGTCAAAAGCAACTAAGGGAGACATTAGGGCTGAAAAAGCACTTTGAACAAAGTCACTATCAAGCTCAGAATCATTCAAATTCAAAACATTGTCAGCTAGCTTTAGTTCTGGCTTCTGTGGATCAATCAAATTATTGAGCAACCGATAGACATCCCCATGTTGAGCGTCACCTTTAGCAACAATATTTTGGGAAGGTTCGTTGACATCAACTACAGGTATCCCAAAATCTACCAGAATAGCTTCATCTACTTTAGAAGAATATTCTAGACTTCCAGCCACAGTAGATCGTCCTACAAGCGACCTTGAGAATGAGGAAACATCTCTAAAGTCAAAATCATCTTCCCCAGGTTTGACCTTCTCTCCATTACTCCTGTACCAGTAGTAGCCTTCATCTCTGTATTCATCAGGAACAGCAAATCGAAGAGCAGTCCGATTTTGAAGGAAAGACCAGTCAGCCGCTGAATCAAGCACAGTAATGCTTTTCGTATCCCCCAACCCTTGCCCGTTCTTGAGTTCCCAAGCTATTTCACCGACAAGAAATGATCCAAGACTGTGCCCAATGAGATTAAGATCCGCAGGATTGATGCCCCAATCTTTCAATAAGCCCGCAACTGCTGTTGCAACAGGACCAACCCAGTTAGCAGCAACATAGTAGCCTCCATCTACCAGTCCATTTGCAATGCTTCCAACGGAAGCAGAACCCGAGCCAGAGGCTTCTGTCCAATTGATAGTTAAAACAATGTCGTTTGGATTTGCCTGCCTCAGGCTGTCTGCCAATTCTACAAAATTTTGATAATTAGCATTCCAGCCGTGAGTGACAATCCATACCTGCCGCCTCTCCTGAATCTGATCCCGCAATTGTTGAACATCAAAATCAGAATAACCAACGATCTGTACAAAGACATTGCGGCTACTCGGATCAACGCCAGCTGGTGGCTTTTGCTCATCGCCACCAGTAACTACCAGACTCTGCAAAAATGCTGTATCTATCATAAGTACTCCTGAAAATACACTAAGAATCTGATGAAAAAACCAAACGAGTAATCGCGCAAGAATTACTACTGAAGCTTAATTGGGCGACTGAGAGTTCATGTTAGGGATGTCTAAGATATGAACTGCTCCTGTAATAATTTCTTGCTTCTTTGCGAAAATCTCCCCTGCCGCAATTGTGTTATTCCAGACCGCGACGGAAGCAAATCCAGCTTCATTAGGAAAACTACGATTTGGCAACATTTTGACTTGTTGCGTCCACTGCCCCTTACTATCACATTCAAACAAATATACTGGGGCTTCCAAGCCTGCAAATAAACTGCTGTAGTTTTTTGCCAAAACAGCAACAACATTGCCTTTCAGCACAGTTCTAGTGCCAAATCCATACGGTGCTAGAAATCCTTTACGCGCTCCTTTTGGGACTAATTTAGCGGTTTGTAACCAGGTATTCTTGTTAGAGTTGCGCTCAAAAACATAAGCTGCTCCTGTAGGAACTGGTTCAGAACCTAGAAGCTCCCTATAATCACCAATTACAATTCTGTTTGCATCGATTGAAACTGACCCACCAAAACCCCGTTGCTTCTTGATCCTCTGAGGCATTAGCTCAGCTTGCTGTTCCCAAGCGTTTGTGCGAGGGTTGCGAACAAAAACACTGGCAATTCCTCCATTGGATTTGCCTATACCGACGACAATTATGTCTCCACTAATATCAACACTAGAACCAAATGCAAAATAACCTTCAGAATTTGCAGGGGCAACAAGCTTCGTTTGGTACAACCAGCTTCTTGTTCCGGGCTGTCTAACATAGATATGCGCTGCTTCATTATCACCAACGACTATTGTGTCACCATCAATTGCTATGTCTCGACCAAAGTTTACTCCTGCGTCTTCGGGGGGCGGCAGTTCTGCTTGTAGAGTCCAATTGCTCTCCTTACGGACAAAAACGTAGACAGATGAATGGCTTTGATCAACAACAACAATCGTATCTCCACTAATATCAATACTATTACCAAGTCCTACACTTACTCTGCCTGCACGAGGTATTAATTTTGCTTGCTGCAACCACTGATTATTCTCAGAGCGTGTATAAACGTACACTGCAACATCTATACTTAAACCAATTCTAGGATTGGTACTTGCAATGAGAGTATTGCCATCTCCTGCTACGTTGAAACCAAATTCTATTCCTCGCTGTGCATCAGTAGGGAAAATTTGTGTTCTTGGGTAAACGATAGCGAAGTTTTTACATAGCCCGTGTCCACCATAAAATACAATAGTTATTACACTAATAAATAGAAAAAAGAGCTGAACCGATCGTCTTCTGAACATAAACTTATCCTGGCTTTTTCAGTTCTTAGCATAAGTAAACAAAGTCAATTATAAAGCGCAGAAAAATCGGGACTATTCAGAGACAACCAGTTGTTAAACAGTCCCCTCTTAATTCAAAGCAGACCTAATTTGACTCTGTATCCAGGTACTAAATAGCGCATTCAGCAATCTTTGGCGCATGGCAGCATCTAACTGTGCTGGAATAAATTTCTCCAGTTGTAGCAATACAAACCATTGTTTCAACTGAAGGGGCGGTAACACTTGATGAGGAACAGCCGATGCGAGGAATTGTGCTACAGCAGAAGGTAACTGTCCTAACTCCACTGGACCTGCCAAACCAACCGCCTCTGCTTCATCTCCCTCAGAATACTCACGGGCAAGAGCAGCAAAAGACCCCTCTCCCTCGCTAATGCGAAAGTAAAGTTCTTGAGCAACCTCCGGATGTGATACTCGCATCACGCGATACACAACTTGATCGAGTTTGAACTTTTGCTGGAGAAAGTAGGATTCTACTCGCGATCCCCAAGTTTGTTCTTTAAACTTCTCAATCCGCAGAGCACGAATCACGGTTGCTTCCAGAGAAGCAGGGGTCATACAATAACGAACTAAGAAACTTCGCACATCATCTTGAGCAGAGGAAGCAGAATTGAGGACTTGTTGTTCAAACTGGCGGCAACCAATTGCAATTTCCTCCGGAGTACATTCAATCATTCCAATCGCTTGATCAAGCACCATTTCATACACCAATTGGGGCAACATTTGATAGCTTGCAAGCTTAGGTAAAACCTCTTCAAAGGGAAGGGCAAAATCACCAATCTGAAGTATCGGACTACTCATCTAAATTGCCCTAGTCAAAAATCTTAAGAATTGAGTTACCGATATTAAAGATTGAGTTATCGACTGAAAATAGCTCTGTCGTAACGTCATCTCTCATATATATTTACATTGCCTAATAGATGACTAAATGGGAAAATTACTTAATTTCTTCTAATTTTATTTATAAAGTTACTATTCCTAATTTGTGAGAACAGCATTAAGCACTTGGTCAGTTCATAGAATTATTGTAAAGAGGTTTATAGTACCCGTTGTAATCATAAAGTTGAAGTGAAATAACTTCAAAATACAAGTTCACTTACCCAAAACAACATGGCGGCTCCTGAGACTCACGCTTGCGGCATCGTGTCCTGCTCCTGAAGCAATTCCGGGCGTTGCAGAATGAGGGTATGAGTCAAGCAGGAACGGGCACATCCCAGAATTTGAGGTAATGGAGCAACAATCGAATCGAGTGTTGTCGAGTTTCAAATTATTTTTCGTTTTGTGTCCCGCGAAATGCGCAACGAGGTTGAGCGAAATAGCTTGAAAGTATTGTGTAGAGCGGAATTGAGGGATTCAGCGGAGGGACAATAGGATCGCCGGGTTGATCGACAGGAGTCGGTAGGATGGGGATCGCCGTACTGGGACAAGGTTGGAGTGGGGTGGGGTTCAAACTCACTGTTGCGGTCACGGGGAACACTGATTTGGGCTTCCCCAAACTCACCTTTAATGGTCTTCTTGCTGTGCCCATTGCGGCGGTTACGAGTTGGCTTGGCTTCGCTTTCAGGCTCCGCCTGTTGCTCCTCTAGATGCGTTTTCATTTCCGCATTCAAGCAGCGTTCCACTAAAGCAGCTGTCAGCTGTTTAAGAATCCCTCCGTCCCCCAGCAGGTCTTCAGGATTCTCATAGCCTTTGAGCAATTCATCAAGGAGTTCAGGTCGAAAAGTCATAGTTCAAGTGGCGTAGGTTCAGTAGTTCATTAGATCTCATTTCCTGACCTTTGACACACTTCAATTTACAATCCCCACTTCCTTGCTCATTTGCCGCGCTATGAAAGATCTCCATCAGCACTTAGAAATAACCTGTGAGTAAATCAATGAACCTCAAACCAAATCCACCCAATTCCCTTTCGCAAGCGGATGTCGATTTGTTACCTCATTTAACCGATTTAGCAGAAACACTTGAACCCAATCAGACCTTCCAGTGCGACCTCGAAGCTCAACTCTTCCAAGCTCATCCCTCTAACTCATCACAAAACATAAGCAAAGGAACGAATCAGATATCTGTGCTAACCTCTCGACTCAATCGCTGCACCTCTCTGGTCGCTTATACATTAATTGCGATCGCAGCTACTTTAATGCTTCCAATCCCCACGTCGGGACGAGTGCCGGGATGGCTCGCAGCAGTTCCTCACTCAACCATTGATTTAAAGGCAGACGCGCAGACAATTGCCCAGGCGATCGAGACAGGACACGTCACTGTGATCTCAGACGTTCAAGAATATGATGAAACAACTCAGAGTATTCGAGCGATTGGGAATGCTACTCTTACCTACCCAGAAACTCAGATTCAGGCTAATGCAAATGAAATTCAATATACAGCTACAGATCGACAAGTGACTCTACTGGGTAACGTTCAAATTCCTCAGCGAGGAGCAACTTTACAAGGTACACAAGCAATCTGCTCCCTTGAGCAAAGGCAATGCCATTTGACACAAGAGTAAATCAATTTACTGGAATCACAAAGCTTTTAGGGAGATTCTTGAGGTCTTGATGTAGCAGAGCGGTAGCGGTCTTGGTAGGCGACTACCGCTCCTATTTCCACTGTGCTAGTTGCACTTGATTTCGCCAACAATACTTCCCGTATGTGGTTTATCCCAATCGTTGAAAATCGTTGCTATAGGGTTGCGGCTGTGTTGCAAAAACTAGCTAATGGTAAGGTAATTCGCAGGGCAATACTTTGGGTTGTGTCGCAAAAATCGGTCAATGGTAAGGTAGATAAGCCTAACTCTGCCAATTCGCCCTCCGATGTCTACTGCTTCTGTGTTCAAGTGGCGGCACTTTTTGCCCGAAATCATCCTGCTCAATGTGCGGTGGTATTGTCGTTATGCCTTGAGCTACCGGAATTTAGAGGAGATGATGGCTGAGCGTGGAGTGAACGTGGATCACTCGACGCTCAATCGTTGGGTGTTAAAGTATGCGCCAGAACTAGACAAACGGATACGACCGCACCTGAAACCGACGAACGATTCGTGGAGAACCGACGAGACGTATATCAAAATCAAGGGCGTATGGAAGTATCTCTATCGTGCTGTCAATTCAGAGGGCAATACGGTGGACTTTATGCTCAGTGCAAAGCGGGATGACAAGGCAGCAGCACGCTTTTTTCGTAAAGTCTTGAAA
Organism: Cyanobacteria bacterium FACHB-502; assembly: GCA_014695325.1. Classification (GTDB taxonomy): domain Bacteria; phylum Cyanobacteriota; class Cyanobacteriia; order Elainellales; family Elainellaceae; genus Leptolyngbya_A. Next base: position 108,658 of record JACJNZ010000079.1, read on the forward strand.
GGTCAGCGCACTCAATCGCCGCGAGTGATTACCGTCGTACAAATGCGGCCTACCCAGTCGCTATGGAGGTTCTCAAAGGGGATGAGACGATCGCCCAAGACACCGAATTGAGGCAAAGTAAATACTTGAATAATGTGATTGAGCAAGATCATCGGAACATCAAGCGGATTGTGAAGCCGATGATGGGATTTAAAGCGTTCAACAGCACGAGAAGAACGTTAAGTGGGATTGAAGCAATGAATATGATTAAGAAAGGACAAGTCAAAGGAGTCAAACCAGGGGATATTGCCTCTCAAGCGAAGTTTATTGAAGCAATCTTTGGAATTGCTGCTTAAGAGAATGCTAACGATTCCGATCGGTTGTCCTTAACAAGTTCTTGCGACACAACCGTATTTACTCCTTTATGCAGCAACTAACTCAGTGCTTTTGTGACGATTGCAACCCACATCTTGATAGCGATCGCAAATAAATGTGCCATCGTTTCTCCTAATATTGCTTCCTTCAGACACCTTTAAATTAGGAAAATTCTCTATCTCTTCGCTATCTAATTCTTGTGGCACTATCACATTCTTAACATGAGTTGCTGAACAAAGTTGTGACAAAAATTTATTTAAAGATAGAGAAAATTTGCTCTCACCTAGTTGGGTGAAGTAGATAAAGATGATGATTTGAGAAGGTATTGTTCATGTCTAAACTCATTTACCTGGTTGCCTGTACGGTCGATCGCTTTATTGCCGTAAAGACGGTTCGTTTGACTTTTTCTTAATGGAGGGAGAACACGTTGCGGATTTACTTTCTGCTTTTCCTGAAACGATTCCAGTCCATTTGCGAGGAACATTAGGCATTACGGCTGACAATCAGCACTTTGATAGCGTTTTAATGGGACGCAGAACTTATGAAGTTGGCGTTAAAGAGGGGATTACAAATCCCTACCCGCAAATGAACCAGTATCTTTTCTCGCGTACTCTCCCAAAAAGCCCCGATCCTGCCGTTGAACTGGTTTCCTCTGATCCAGTTTCATTTGTTCAAGAACTCAAACAGAAGCCAGGTAAGGATATTTGGTTGTGTGGTGGTGGAGATTTAGCTACGGTTCTTTTTCCAGCGATCGATGAGATGATTTTGAAAGTACATCCCTTTCTCCTTGTTTCAGGGATTCCACTCTTCTCTGGAACAATTCCACTCACTTCTCTGGAATTAACCGACAGTAAAATTTACAAGAACGGTTTCATTTTGTTGCACTATCAAGTGAACCATTAAGGCATAGCTTTGGTATAAAGTGCGATCGTCTCCTTTGCTGCTTGCAATACGCGATCGCGTAACTCTAACGGTTCAATCACTTCCATCTGTGCGCCAAAACCCAACACATAGGCACAAGCCGCTTTCTCAAGATCAAACCGCAACGAGATATGAATCCACCCATCGGCATCGGGAGTATCAATCATTTGTTCAATGCGAGCGAAGTACCCCGCATACCGTAACCAGGGCATTGCCTCTGGATCAACCCGCACTGTTACGCCATAGTAGGGCAGGTTCGCTTTGAACTCCACCATCGATCGCTGCCAATAGTCGGCTAAGTTAAATCCGGTGGGACGAACACGAGGAGAGTCTACTAGCACAGCATTCTGCACTCGTGAAATGCGGTAAGAGCGCACATCTTCCTCCACTGCCGCGACCAAGTACCAGACACTGCCTTTGGCAACTAATCCCAACGGATTGACTACTCGTTCAACCTGCTTTCCATTTCCACGTTCATAGTGTAAAAAGACCTGCTGCTCCTGCCAAATGGCGGCTTGCAAAACCGGAAATGCTGACATCTCTTCATCCCAGTGTTGCCACCCAGTGGGGTCAACGTGAATGCGCTGGTTCACCATTTCTGCCTGCTGGCGATTGGCGGCTGGCAACGCGGCTAGAAGTTTGAGTAATGCGGCTTCAAATGCTTGCCCCCAGCCTAGATCCGCTAACAGATGAGTTGGTCTTGGCACAAATAACGCCTGAATCTCTGCCAGGTTGAGTCCGGTTAGGGTGGTTTGATACTGTTCCAGCAAACCCCATCCGCCACCCTTACCTCGTTCTGCCACCACCGGAACCCCTGCACTACTGAGGGCATCCATATCGCGATGAATGGTACGCTCAGACACTTCCAAGCGCTCTGCCAGTTCTCGTGTGGTTAACCGCGAATGAACCTGCAACAGCATCAGGATGGAGAGGAGGCGATCGGCACGCATAACGATTTCTAGAACCCTCGCAACTTCTTCTACCCTACCGCTGAAATATGACAAAGGGTGTCATGAAGTCGCCCTTATGCTGTAAGCATGACCGTTGGAGGAAAGGCAATGACTAATAATCAGACGCTCGATTGCAACAAAGCCATCTATCGGCGTTATATCCAGCAGGTGTTCAATGAGGGACGAGTGGATTTGCTGGATGAGCTTTTGGCTCCGTCCTATGTGTATCACGAAGCACCACCTGGAACATTGCCGGGAACTGAGGGGATTAAGCAAAGTTGTTTCCGTGTTTCGTGCCGCGTTTCCTGACCTGGAGATTACGATCGACGACCAAATTGCTGAAGGCGATAAAGTATGCTCACGAGCCACCACACGCGGAACGCATCAGGGAGATATCTTTGGGATACCTGCAACAGGTAATGTTGTGACAATGACAGGAATGACGATCGTGCGAATTGTTGACGATCAGATTGCTGAAAGCTGAGTGAAGAATGATGTGATGGGGATGAAGAGCCAACTCGATGTTAGCTCTTCATCCAAATAAGCAAATGCAATTAATCCAGCGACAGTGAATTGGATTGACTGTCTAGAACGCTTTTGAGAGGTCATTATGCAATCACTAAAAGATAAGGTGGCGATTGTTGCAGGAGGCACTCGTGGAGCGGGGCGAGGCATTGCGACCGAACTGGGTGCAGCCGGAGCGATCGTTTATGTGACAGGACGAGCCACCCGTACCCAACGCTCAGATTACGATCGCCCTGAAACCATCGAAGAAACCGCAGAGTTAGTGACTCAAGCAGGCGGACAGGGTATTGCAGTTCAAGTGGATCATTTAGATCCAGAACAGGTGCGATCGCTCATCGTTCGTGTTGAGCGAGAACAAGGCCAGTTAGATATTTTGATCAATGATATTGGAGCAGAACATTTTGCCGAGTTTGATAAACCTATCTGGGAAGTTGATCTGGCACGAGGTCTACGTCTGTTACGTTTGGCGATCGACACTCACCTCATTACCAGCCACTTTGCTCTGCCATTGCTGATCCAGAAACCTGGAGGATTTGTCGTTGAACTCACCGATGGAACGGCAGATTACAACAATGGGCACTATCGGCAAGCTTTAATCTATGACATTGCCAAGAATGCAATTATTCGGATGGCATGGTCATTAGCGCAGGAACTTCAACCGCATCAATGTACGGCAGTCTGCCTGACTCCGGGTTGGTTGCGGTCGGAAATGATGTTAGATCATTTCGGGGTGAGTGAAGCCAACTGGCAGGATGCTACAGCCAAAGAACCCAGTTTCATCATTTCCGAAACTCCCCGTTATGTTGGACGTGCCGTCGCTCATCTTGCTGGCGATCCAGAGATTGCCCGTTGGAACGGTCAGTCGCTTTCCAGTGGTCAACTTGCCAAAGTGTATGGTTTTACTGATCTGGATGGTTCTCAACCAGATGCCTGGCGTTACATCCAGGAGGTGACAGAAATGGATAAGCCTGCTGATACGACTGGATATCGATGAGATTAGCACCTGCCCTGATTCTTTTGGAGTGGGCAATCTGAGCTGTGATCGCCCACTTCTCATTACTCTGTTTGCTTCAGAGCAGCCCTGGCTCTACCCAGATATTCCATCACCGCTGCATCGATCATTCCTCGACTAACCACTTCAGGCTGCTCCTGTTGATACATTTGATTTAGGGATTGTTCAATTCCAGGGTCACCTCCTGTAAACGCTTGGATTAATTCAATCGATCGTCGAGCTAGAGCTTTAGCAGATTCAGTGGTTGGATCAGTTCCCTTCGCCATCTCTACCCGCACTTGCTCAAACAAATTCTGCCAATCGGCTTGTACTTGCCTGATCTGCTCCTCGCCTAACAATTCCTGACGTTGCCGGAGGGACTCCAACTGTTCAGGGGTGTAATATTTTTCCAACATATTCATCGCCTCAATGGTTTGAATTAACACTTCCACAGATACGGTTTGCATCGAACTTACCGCTTGAGCGATCGCTTCCAGTCGGTCGAGCAATTTTTGAGAAAGTTCAATTTGCTCACGCAAGCGGGCAGTATGGAGTTGAATAGTGTGCTCGAAGGAAAAGTTGCGTTGCTCTAAACACTCGCGGATTTCTTCGAGGGAGAAGCCAATTTGCCGCAGCGATACGATCTGCTGCAAGCGAATGATGTCTTCCTTGCCATACAGTCGATACCCTGCTTCAGTGCGGTGAGAGGGCGAAAGTAAGCCGATTTCGTCGTAGTAATGCAACGTCCGTACCGAAACCCCGGTTTGTTTCGCCAAATCACCGACCTTAAGTGCAACCGATTGCATCTTTCCCTCCTGACTCGGTGCAGACAACCTTAATCTGTGAATGCATCTATGGTAAAAACCTCACGCTGCGTCAGGGTCAAGGGGTGAAGCAAAAAATTTTTAAATTGCTCGTATAAGTTGATTGATTGCCAACCGCCCTGCAATCACAACAGCAATTACTCGTCCACTCTCCTCCTTTAGATGTAGAGAATGACCTTGCCGCATAGCTATACTACAATGTACTACAAAATACGGATTCCACCATTGGCAGCTTTGACGATCGGGCTGAAATAGCCCAGGAGGTTGGTGCTGAAGCCAGGATTACCAGTACGGTATCACCAGGCGACCGGGAAAGATATACACCAAAAACAAAGGCAAATTACTTTCTGGAGCAGCGTTTGCTCACTTAAAAGGTGTAGAAAGAAGGGCAATCCATTGCCGCTCCGGATGATGGTTGGCTGCTCCATTGCTAGACAAACTTTTAATCTGTATCTGATGACCAAAACGTTTTACGCCATCCTAGTCAACTCACTGGTGGCTGCACTCACCAACACCTTTGTCTGGTTTGCAGTCACCTTTTGGGTTTTTCTGCAAACTCAATCGGTATTGGCAACCTCAGTAATGGCGGGCGTGTATGTTGGGACGGTTGCCCTCTCTGGATTTTTTCTTGGATCGCTGGTCGATCGCTATCGCAAGAAAACAGCGATGCTACTGTCCAGTGTTTGTTCTCTCCTCTTATACCTACTCGCTCAAATCATTTTTAGCTCTACGTCACCCTCTGTTTTTACAGATGTATCCAGCATTCCACTGTGGATTTTTATTGTGCTAACCCTCATGGGCGCGATCGCAGGTAATATCCGCACGATCGCCCTGCCAACCCTCGTCACCCTGTTAATTTCTGAAGCAGAGCGAGATAAAGCCAATGGTCTTGTGGGCACTGCAAATGGTGTGTCATTTCTCATCGCTTCTATTTTCAGCGGATTGGCGATCGGGTTTCTGGGTGTTTATTGGATGTTAATTTTTGCGATCGCTCTGACGGTTGCAGTCATTCTGCATCTGCTAGCCCTCCCCATTCCCGAACAAAAGATTATTCATTCAGAACATTACACCCAACACATCGACATTCGTGGCACGATTCGGGCGATCGCGCTCGTTCCCGGATTATTTGGACTAATTTTCTTTAATTGCTTCAACAACTTTCTGGGCGGTGTCTTCATGTCCCTGATGGATGCCTATGGTCTATCTTTGGTGTCAGTCCAGGTGTGGGGAATTTTGTGGGGACTTTTAAGCCTGGGATTTATTGTGGGTGGTTTAGTGATTGCCAAACGAGGTTTAGGGGAAAGCCCATTACGAACCCTATTTCTGGCAAATATTGTCATGTGGGTGATTGCCACTGGCTTTACAATCCAAGCCTCTGTTATATCGTTAGCGGTTGGGATGTTTATTTATCTCTGTCTAATTCCTGTGGTTGAAGCCGCAGAACAAACGATTCTGCAAGCCGTCATTCCATTGGAACGTCAAGGGCGTGTCTTTGGCTTTGCTCAGAGCATTGAGCAAGCTGCATCCCCTCTTACCGCGTTCATGATTGGACCGATCGCCCAGTTCATTTTCATCCCATTTATGACGACAGGGGCAGGTGTGGATCTGATTGGGGACTGGTTTGGCACTGGAGCTAATCGTGGCATTGCACTTCTATTTACACTAACTGGATTCATTGGGTTAATCGTGACGTTACTGGCAATGCGATCGGATTCCTACCAGAAGTTATCTGCGAATTATCAAAAAAATATCAGCAACATCGCTCCAACTCAAAAATTCCCCCTGTAATGAACTTACGCCCTGCCACCTCTGCTGATTTAGACCTTATGCAACACTGGGATGAACAACTGCATGTGATTGCTTCCGATCCAAATGATGATTGGCACTGGGAAATAGAATTGGATCGCACCCCTGATTGGCGAGAACAGTTAATTGCAGAGATCGACGGTCGGGCAATCGGATTTATTCAGATTATCGATCCAGCACGAGAAGAGAGCCATTACTGGGGAGATGTGGGAGAAAATCTCCGGGCGATCGACATTTGGATTGGCGAGGAAACCGATTTAGGCAAAGGCTATGGCACCAAAATGATGCAGCTTGCCCTGATCCGCTGTTTCGTTGACCCATTGGTAACGGCGGTCCTTGTTGATCCGCTAGTCAGCAATACTCGCGTTCATCGCTTTTATGAACGCCTGGGATTCCAATGTGTAGAGCGTCGCCAATTTGGGGACGACGATTGCTTTGTCTATCGTCTAAATCGAGAGAATTGGCATCCTTCAGAAGAGAAAGAGGTTAATCGATGAGTTCTTATGTGCTTGGTTTTCAGGACATTGACAAAGCAAAAATCAAGGTTGTTGGAGGGAAAGGTGCGAGCTTAGGGGAACTTTCCAGAATCGAAGGAATACACGTACCGGATGGCTTTTGTATCTCGACGATCGCCTTCAAAAGAGTCATTGAGGAAACACCGTCAATTCACGAATTACTGGATCAGCTATCATTTTTAAAGGTGGATGACCGACATAAAATCCATGAACTTAGCAGTGAGATTCGCAAGGTCATCGAAGGGATAGCCATTCCTGAAGGGTACTGTCGCTACGCCTTATCCTACCGAGACCTAGAGGAAATGATGCAGGAGCGCGGCATGGGAGTGGATCACTCAACCATTAACCGCTGGGTTTTACGGTACGCCCCAGAACTGGACAAACGCATTCGACCGTACCTCAAACCCACGAATGATTCCTGGAGGGTGGACGAGACGTATATCAAAATCAGGGGCGTGTGGAAGTATCTGTATCGTGCTGTCGATTCGCAGGGCAATACGCTGGACTTTATGCTCAGTGCCAAACGCGATGGCAAGGCAGCAGCACGATTTCTCCATAAAGTGCTCAAGGGTCAGCACACCCAGCTTCCACGGGTGGTTACCGTGGACAAGAATGCCGCTTATCCAGTGGCAATGGAAGCTCTCAAAGCAGATGAAACGATTGAAAAATAGACCAAATTAAGGCAGAGCAAATATTTGAATAATTTGATTGAGCAAGACCATCGGCACATCAAGCGCATCGTAAAGCCGATGATGGGATTTAGGACGTTCAATAGTGCAAGAAGAACGTTGAGCGGAATTGAAGCGATGAATATGATCAGAAAAGGACAAGTCAAGGGCATCGTACAAGGGGATATTGTATCTCAAGTCAGATTTATCGAAGCGATCTTTGAAATTGCTGCTTAAGGAAATGCAAACAATATCGATCGGTTGTTGAGACTGTAAATTGGATTGTGTCAACGGTCAGAAATGAGATCTAATGAACTACTGAACCTGAGACATGAGTTTTATGACATTTCCCCCTGAACTCCTGGACGAACTGCTCAAA
>JACJNZ010000008.1 GCA_014695325.1 Cyanobacteria bacterium FACHB-502
CGATTCAAGCCAGTTAAAGCGCGCAGCAAGCGGTCTTGTGTCAGCACCCGTTCAATATCCAGCATTTGCTTATCCCATTTCTGCCTTCTATTCTTGCTTATTTCCCGACAAGTCTAATATACTCGCCAATCTTAACTGTGTAGGCTTCTTGAAGTATGCCTTCAAGCCCCATCGATCTGTAATCTTTCACAATTGTTCTCTCCAAAATACTGTTTGCGTCGAGTTGAAAGTAAGAGGAAATTAAAACTTGCTATTGGATTAAGTTAGGCAATCGCAACCGCATGCACTAACGTAAAATCAACCGTCACGCCATGCTTGGTTGCGACACCATAACAACACGGTCTTTATCCTGAAATGCCTCCCAGCATGGCAATCAATCCGCTGGTAGCAACTACTGTGATCGCGCTCCATTTGATAGGTGGATTGCGATCGAGCCAATCCGTGAAGCTGGGTACGCTCAACTTGCCAAAGTCGCCCTCTACAACGTCGTAACCAGAGAGTGGGCCATATAGGTTGTCAGGTGCATCTGGTGATTTTGGCTCACCGGACAGTTGAGCAGTAAAGCCAACCTGAAGAAATAAGCGATCGACAATTGCCGGGGCAATGCGTTGCAGCATCTCTAATACTCGCCCCATATCACCTACAACAAAGTCGCGAGTAGGATGCTCAGCCACATATAAAATGGCATCGGCAACGGTGCTGGGTTTGTTGTAGGGCGGTAATCCAGCCGGCTCTACGCCCATCTTTGTCCGAATTTTATTGAAGATGGGTGTATTCGTGATAGCGGGCATCACATTCGTGACGCTGATCGGCTGTTTTTGGTGCTGCAATTCAATTCGCAGGGAGTCTAAAAAGCCTGCTATGCCATGCTTGGAAGCTGCATAGGGACTTTGCAAGGGAAACGGCACCCTCGCCGCTAACGAGGAAACATGAATGAGCGCGCCGCCGCCTTGTTTGAGGTGTGGTAAAGCCACCATTGCGCCATAGGCCTGTCCATTCAGGTTCACATCGAGAACTCTTCTAAATTCTTCCGGTGTGACTTGGTCAAACGGTGCAACAACGCTGGTTCCAGAGACATGTACCCAGGTATCAAGTCGTCCGTAAGTGGCAATGGCCTGATCGGCGATCGCTTTCACCTGTTCAAACTCGCTGACATCAGCAATGACGGCGATCGCGTCTCCACCTAGCTCTTTAATCTGATTCACCAACGTTGCCAACCCAGACTCGCTACGAGCAGCAACAACAACTTTTGCGCCTTTTTTAGCAAACCGCAGGGCTGTCTCCCTGCCAATTCCGCTAGAAGCGCCAACGATGGCGACTACTTGCTGATTGATCGGCTTTAATTTCATGGGTTCTACTCCTAAAATTGAATCTCTTTGAATACAGTCCCCAGTACTTGCAGCGAATCATTGCTGATGCTTACACCGGGGTTTATCCCTCTAAGAACGATGTCTCACCTCAACGTCCGGTGTCAGTCCTTGAGGAACGATAGAAGGTCGTTGTTGAGTTGTTCTTTGTGCGTATCGGTTAAACCGTGGGGTGCGCCGGGATAGATTTTCAGGGTGGAATGCTTCACCAGCTTGGCGGCAGCGATCGCAGCGGCTCCAATTGGTACAATCTGGTCATCATCACCGTGGAGGATGAGGGTGGGCACGTCGAACTTTTTCAGATCTTCAGTGAAATCGGTTTCAGAAAAGGCCTTGATGCTGTCGAAAGCGTTCTTGTGTCCTGCCTGCATGCCCTGGAGCCAGAACCAGTCGATCATGCCCTGGGAGACCTTGGCCCCAGGACGATTAAATCCAAAGAAGGGGCCGCTAGCCAGGTCGCGATAGAGCTGCGAGCGATCGACGATGGAGCCCGCCCGCAGACCGTCGAACACCTCGATGGGCAAGCCATCGGGATTGGCCTCTGTTTTCACCATGAGCGGGGGTACCGCTGAGATCAGCGCTGCTTTAGCAACTCGGCTGGTGCCATGGCGGCCAATGTAGCGGGCTACTTCGCCGCCGCCGGTCGAAAAGCCAATCAGCGTGGCATCGGTGAGGTCTAGCGTTTCAATCAGCGTCGCGAGGTCGTCAGCATAGGTATCCATCTCGTTGCCGTTCCAGGGCTGACTTGAGCGTCCATGGCCGCGACGATCATGAGCGATCGCCCGAAACCCGTGGTCTGCTAGAAACAGCATTTGAGCTTCCCAGCTATCAGAATTCAGAGGCCATCCGTGGCTAAAGACAACGGGTTTTCCTGTACCCCAATCTTTGTAGTAAATCTGTGTGCCATCTTGCGTCGTGATCGTGCTCATGGGATTTCTCCTAAATTGGTATGGGTTAGGTTCAAAGGAACGAAGGTGCTGACTCAACAGTTACCTTGTTGTTCTCGGTCTTTAAGCGATTTCAAAGGATCATTGACCCGACATCGGCTACGCTTCTGGCTGGTTCTGCCAATCGTGGTCGCGCAAATAAGATTCAAAGTCGGTCTGTGCAGAAAAATTACGCTTCAACTGGGTTAAATCTGCCCCGTAGCCAACGTTCTCAAACCAGCGATACATAATGGTCAGTTCCTCTCCAATTTGCTGCTCAAACGTCTCAAACGGGATTTGTTGGTATTGGACGGGTTTGCCTAAAACACGGCTGAACGCAGCAGCGACTTCCGGCATGGTCATGTCCACACTGGCAAGTTCAATTTCGCCCTTCATGAAGTCTGCGGGGTGATCGAATACATCAGCGACCATCTCCCCATAATCTTCTTCAGAAAGCTGCTGCAACTTCGTTTCAGGACTCAATGGCTGAAAGAGCGTTCCGGTCTCAACCATCGAGCGCAGCATGTTGTAGTTGTAGAAGAAGAAAACGGGCCGCAGGATTGTGTAAGGCAACTCGCTGGCTCGAATGTATTCTTCGACTTGAAACTTGCTGTCAAAATGCGGAACACCTGTGTTGCGTTCGGCGCTACCCACCGAACTGTAGACGAAATGCTGGATGTTCGCCGCTTTCGCTGCGTCTGCAACCGCTTTGCCCTGACGGATTTCGGTGTCTAAGCCATCTTGAAAGATCTGTAGTGAAAAAACACCGTAGGCACCTTGCAAAGCGCGATCGAGGGAATCGCGATCGTTGAGATCTCCGACCACGAGTTCTGCGCCTGCTTGTTGGAGGGCTTGAGCTGCAGGCTTGTTGGAGTCACGCACCAAGGCGCGAACCTTGAAATTGCCGCGTTGCAAAAGATGACGGGCGATCGCACTGCCCTGATTGCCTGTAGCGCCGGTGACTAAGATAAGCCGTTCTGTATGGGTTGACTGTGTCATAGCTGTTTCCTCACTGTCCTTTGTAGAAGGGGATAGGAAGAGAGCTTGGTGCCCTCTGTTGGTCCTATTGTTCAACGTGGGCCCAATTCAGAACACTCAAGTTCTCTGCGTTAAGCACTGAGATAAGCTGAGGCAGTGCTTCTATACCTAAAGGCAGATATTTGATCAAAGTTGCCCTGGAACACACGCTAAGTATCTGAAACTTGATACCCTCGCAGGGCAACCGCACTCCGCTTAGAAGGTTTACTCCTTTTAACCCTTGGCTGTCTAAACCATGGATAAGACCCAAAAACCCAGACGCAGTAGAGCCCCCTCTGCACGGGCGAGGGGAGTCGTTCTGTCACCCCATGGATGGCAACGGTTTCAAGCGGCAAAGCAGCAGGTAGAGTCGGAGGAAAACTGGGGTAAGCGGCTTACCCAGGAAGATCTGAATGAACGCACTGGGTTATCTCTCAACACCCTGGCCCGTATTCTGAAGCGTGAACTGGGGGTCGATCGCCAGTCGTTAGAAATTCTCTTCCAATCCTTTGGACTGGAATTATTAAAGACCGATCATGTTTCTCCGATCGCATCGGTGGAAGCGTTGTCTAGTCAGCCAGCGAACCCTCAGCAAAACTGGGATAGCGCTGTCGATGCTTCTGTGTTTTATGGTCGTGAAACCGAGCTGGCGCAGCTGTGGCAGTGGATGGTGGTAGACCGCTGCCGCGTGGTTGGACTGCTTGGAATTGGAGGAATTGGCAAAAGCACGATCGCCGTCAAAGCAGCCCTGCAGATGCAGTCTGAATTTGATGTGATCGTGTGGCGATCGCTTGCCAATGCCCCTTCCTTCGATGACCTGCTAACCAGCCTGCTGAAATTTTTGATGCCGCTTCAAGGAGACGATCCTGTCATTCCTACAACGGTGGACGGAAAGTTGTCGAAGGTGATGGAGTATCTGCGATCGCAGCGGTGTCTGTTGATTTTGGATAATGCTGAAACCATTTTGCACAGTGAGCAGGTGGGTCAGTGGAGATCGGGCTATGAGGCTTATGGACAGTTTTTAAGAACGCTGGGAGAAACGCCCCATCAAAGCTGCTGCTTGCTGACTAGTCGCGAAAAGCCACGGGAAATTGCCATGTTGGAGGGCAAACAGAGCGTAGTGCGATCACTTTCTCTCAGCGGACTCACGCCCGATGATGGACGCGCCATTTTTCAGCAAAAAGGAGCGTTTACAGGTTCACAAGCCGAGTGGCACACCTTGGTCAATCACTATGGCGGCAATCCTCTGGCGCTGAAGTTGGTTGCAGCTGCTACGCAAGATTTGTTCGACGGCAGTGTTGCAGAGGTTCTAACCTATCTTGAGCAGGGCGTTTTTGTCTTTGAAGACATCCGCGATCTGCTCGATCGCCAATTCAATCGCCTATTGGCAGAGGAACAGAAAATTCTCTACTGGTTTGCCATTCATCGAGAGCCGGTGGCGATCGCAGAGATTCGTGAAAACATTATCGGTGCAGCCTTACAACAAACCGTTCCCCAACAAGTAAATTCACTGCTCCGGCGGTCGCTGCTCGAAAAAACGGATGGATTATTTTTCTTGCAGCCCGTTGTGATGGAATATGTCACAGAACGGTTGATACAACAGGTCTGTACAGAATTTACAACCCGACAGCTTGATGTATGGCAAAGTCATTCATTGATTCGAGTACAGGCGAAAGACTATATCCGAGAAATGCAACTGCGATTAATTTTGCAGCCTGTAATGGAATGGCTTTTATCGGCTTACCGAAATGTGTCAGAAGTTGAAAATAGAGCAAGGTTACTTCTCGCACAACAACGATCAGAATATGGAGCAGGATATGCGGCCGGGAACTTAATAAATCTGCTGGTGCAGCTCAAAGTAGATTTGCAGGGTTCCGATTTTTCTGAACTCGTAGTGCGGCAAGCCGACCTGCGGCAGATTAATTTGGTAGGGGTCAATTTTCAAAATTCTGATTTAGCAACATCCCTGTTTTCGGAGACCTTGGGGGTGCCAACATCGGTTGATATTAGCCCAGATGGTCAAGTTTTTGCCGTGGGCGATATCAACGGTTTTGTGTATTTGTGGAATGTTGCATCCAATCAACTCATTGCAACATTTGAAGGACATCGCGGTGGAGTTTGGGCTGTTGCATTTAGTCCCGATGGCACGACACTGGCGAGTGGCGGTAATGATGCGACTGTACGGTTGTGGAATGTGCAAAGTGGTCAGTGTTTGTGGATTTCGACAGGGCATACGAGTCGAATTTGGTCTTTAAGCTTTAGCGCTAATCGTCAATGGTTAGCCAGTGGTAGTGATGATCAAACCGCAAGAGTGTGGAATTTACAGGGTGACTGCTTGCACGTTTTGAAAGGACACACCAAAAACGTTTATTCCGTTCACTTCTCACCCAACCATCCAATTCTAGCCAGTGGCAGTAAGGATACCTCGATTCGGATTTGGGATGTTGAGACTGGAAAATGCCTAAATGTGCTGCAAGGGCATTCTTCCGGTATTCGCTGCGTGCGCTACAGCCCGGATGGTCAACGATTGGCAAGTGGCGGCCTTGATGGCTGCATTCAACTATGGATTCATCCGCCTAATTCTAAAACTCATTCATTTAATCCTGAATTATCGCTGCGGGGGCATACCAATTGGGTTCGGAACATTGTATTTAGTCCAAAGAGCGACACTTTAGACTGGGTTCGGAATATTGTATTTAGTCCAGAGAGCGACACTTTAGTAAGCAGCAGTGATGATGGCACCCTTCGGCTTTGGAATGTCCAAGACGGATACTGTACGAATATTCTGGGCGAACAGACGGTATCTGCTCTGGCGCTTGCTATCAGTGCCGATGGTCAGGTCTTGATCAGCGCCAACCAGGATCGAACCGTGCGGCTGTGGCAGATGCCGAGTGGGCAAAGCCTCAAAACGTTAAGCGGTTATACCTATGGAGAACACGCCTTAATTTTTAGTCCTGTCACAGTTACAGCAGCTCAGAATCAGAATGATTTTGCCTCAGCGGGAACTGGATCACCGAATCAACTGCTTGCCAGTAGTAGTAGTCAAACGGGAATGATTCATTTATGGCAATGGCAGGTTGATAGAGAACTACTCAGTTCGCCTCCCTACAAAACCCTGTACAGAGAAAACAGCCTAATTTCAAATTTAAGCTTTAGCCCGGATGGTCAAACCATCGCCACCAACGGGGAAGATGGCTCCATTTTTGTATGGGATGTGCAAACAGGACAGGGCGATCGCTGGATTGCTCATGATGCTCCTGTGTTAGCGGTGCTGTTTAACCCCGTTGGGCAAACCCTGGCAAGCAGCAGCCGTGACCGAACAGTACGTCTGTGGGATGTGCAAACTCACCAATGCTTACACGTGCTACAGGGTCATCAGAGCAGCATGCGGGCGATCGCCTTTGATCCCCGAGGTCGAACTCTAGCAAGTGGCAGCTATGACCAAACGATTCGGCTATGGGACGTGCAGACCGGGGAGTGCCTACGGGTGATAGAAGGACACAAGGGCGGGGTTTACGCGCTAGCCTTTCATCCAACCGAGCCGATTCTAGTAAGCGGCAGCTTTGACCAGACGGTTCGATTGTGGGATGTGCAAAGCGGAGCCTGTCTAAGGACATTACAGGGGCATACCAGCATCGCGTTTACCATTGCTATTAGCCCTGATGGTCAAACTATTGCCAGTGGCAGTGATGACCAAACCGTTCGCCTCTGGAATTTGAAGACGGGGGAATGCCTTCATGTGATGGGTGGGCAAGCCAGTTGGATTGCATCGGTTGTCTTCAGCCCCGACGGTCAAATTTTATTAAGTGGGAGCTTCGATCGCACGATGAAACTGTGGGATGTTGCTACAGGGCGCTGTATCAAAACGGTGAAAGGCGATCGCCTTTATGAAGGTATGAATATTCAAGGTGCAAAGGGGTTGACGACTGCTCAACAATCGATATTAAAAGCATTAGGAGCAATTTAATTTCGCGGTGAAGCGGTTGTTTACGGTACTACCGTTTTGACAGTATGGTGCTTTTCTACCCTGCGGTTGCAGCATATTCTATGAGTTTGGTAACAGCATCTCGATGAGAAACCATCACAACTTAGTTTCTAAAGGATGTGCCTCAAGTTCTCTATAGGACGTAATGCTGCCACCGAGAACTTGAAGCATTCATTCGCGATTCTTCCTTTACCCTACTGCGTGCCTTTATCTGTAATCCGTAGATTCAGCCAGTGCACGCCATTGTGTTGTTTCTTGCTCAACGTAGGCGTTTTTCTGGGCAATGGCTCGAAGGGTGTCGGTCCCGAGCGGCAACCGTAGGGGTGGCGTATCAGCATTGGCGAGCTGCAGCATCGCTTGGGCTAGCTTGGTGGGGTCTCCCGGTTGTTGATAGCTCAGCTCAGAGGCGATTTTACGAACTTTACCAACCGTCTCCGCGTAATCCGGAATCTCTGCTGTGCGCTGGAGCGAGCTGCCATCAAGGAAATTGGTCCGGAAGTATCCCGGCTCGACTACAGTGGCATGGATGCCCAGAGGCGCTAATTCATCATGCAGCGCTTCGGTAATGCCTTCAACCGCAAACTTGGTTGAGGAGTAGACGCCCCACCCCGGAGTAGAGCGGTAGCCCCCAATCGACGAGAGGTTAATAATGTGTCCAGAGCGGCGCTGACGCATACTGGGCAATACCGCACGGGTCATATTCAACAGCCCGAAGACGTTAGTGCGATAGACCCGCTCAACTTCTTCTGCACTGGTTTCTTCGACACCGCCGAGGATACCGAATCCGGCATTGTTGACTAACACATCGATTTGCCCAAAGCGATCGAGCGCTGCTGCCACGGCCGCTTGCACCTGAGCCTCGTCAGTCACATCCAGGCTAAGGGTCAACACATTCGGATTTGACTCAAATTGTTGTAAATCAGTCTTTTTACGAGAAGTTGCAATGAGTTGATCTCCTGCTGCCAAAACGGCTTTCGCGATTTCGGCTCCAATTCCCCGAGAAGCACCGGTAACCAACCAAGTTTTCTGAGTCATTTTTCTATCTCCTTTATTGCCTTATCCTTTCATTGCCTTTCTGGCATGAATTCATAATAGGGCTTGGGCAAAAGGGTCTAAATACATAAACTTTGCAGGTTCTTGCCTAATTTTCTCAGCCAGCAAGGTGGTGCTCAAAAATTTTCTCTATAATAGGTACAGCAAAACGATGAGAGGAATGTCTCACGATACGCCGTTAAGCATTGACGAGGACTGGGTATGGCAGATGAAGCCCTAAAGCGCAAGACGACGATTGATGCTTGTCAAGCACTAGCGGAATTAGTGAACCGCCACACGGATGGCAAAGGAAACGGTACCCATGCAACGGCGATCCCGCAGTTAGAATTCATGCGGGAATCTACAGCTTCTACTGCACTTCGCGCGGTGTATGAACCAACGCTTTGCATTATTGTTCAGGGTCAAAAAGAAACCCTACTAGGTCAAGAAACTTATCACTATGGTGCGGCTCAATATCTTGTAGTCACAGTCGATCTGCCGCTGAGTGGATATATTGTCGAAGCGACACCGGATAAGCCGTATCTCTGCTTTAAGTTAAGCCTGGATGCGACCCAGCTTTGGGAGATTATCGACCAACTTCAGCGTAGTCCAGATAAGAAAGAAAGTTCAGTGAGAGGCTTATTCGTGAGCGATGTAAATGCCCCGTTGATTGAATGTGCCACCCGCCTCGCACGACTGCTGGATACGCCCGAGGATATTCCATTCCTGGCACCGATGATGATTCGCGAACTCTACTATCGTCTTTTGATGAGCGAGCAGAACGAAGCGGTTTGGCAGATTGCGACCTCCGGCAGCCATATGCAGCGCATTGCAGCGGTGATTAACCAGATCAAAGCTGAGTTTACAAAACCATTGAGCATGGATGATTTGGCAAAGCAAGCGAGGATGTCTTCTGCAACATTTCATCGGCACTTTAAGGCAGTGACCTCGATGAGTCCGTTGCAATATCAGAAGCAGTTGAGGCTATTGGAAGCCCGGCGGTTGATGCTGACTGAGAATGCGGATGCAACCCAGGCGGCGTATCAAGTGGGTTACGAGAGTCCTTCTCAGTTCAGTCGCGAATACTCCCGCATGTTTGGCACGCCACCGATGAAGGATGTTGAGCGGTTACGAGTTGCCTGAGGATTGGTGGAGCTGCAAAGTCTTTTACAACCGCTGATCAAGAACGTTACCACCTCTATGATTGCCGAAAATGAGTTAGTTTAGCAGTTTATCTAATCCCGACCTTGGTGGAATAAGCGTTTGAATATACTACACCCGATCGCTCAAGGGTTATTTTCGGCAATGTTGCTCATTTCGGGACTGATGTAGCGGTAGTAGGTCGGACGACTAATTCCAAGATGTTCACAAATTGACGTGACCGATCGCTTCGGGTCTGCTGCCAGCGATCGTCTAATCTCAATCTCTTATGCAGTCAACTTTTGCTGTCGTCCCCCTTTCCTGCCTCTGGCTCTTGCCGCTTGTAGCCCTGCTTGAGTTCGTTCCCGAATTAAATTCCGCTCAAACTCCGCCAGCGCCCCAAACATATGAAAACACCGTTTCATGAGGAACGGGAGGGATTGGCTCAAACGCGAGGGACATGGCAATTCACCCTGAGCAATATAAAGATTTGCTTCTAAAATAGCTGATGTGATCCCAATTGAGGTTCGCCAACAGTATCCGGCCCTTTGTTTTACACTCCCAACTGTCATATCACTCCTCAGTACTTCGTCAACGAAATCAAGAGCAGAGAAGGCGATTACGTTATCAAAATAGGTCAATTGAAAGCTATTTCTTCTTATTCTTCTTATCTTTTTTCTTGCTTTTTCCATCATCAGAATGATCAAGCTGTAGTTTTTCAGTTACAGCTTGTTTATTACAAGTTGTAATAGTGGTAGAGAAAAATAAAATCAGGATGAAATTTATGGTCTTTCAAAAGGTATAAATCTTAGTTCGTCTGTGAGAGGACATGCGCTTTACGTCATCTATGACAAGCAATCCACAAATTGAACTTAATTTGTTTTCAAGGCGGACTAGCCAAAGTTGCTATTACCCTCTTGACTCTCCAGTGGGCTAGACACTGGAACATGGAGTCATAGCGAATTCAGAGGTTCCAATCATGACTTTTCAACTCACGGTTCTCAACATGGCTTGCTCAGCTTGCAGCGACACAATTACTCAAACCGTGAAGGCGATCGACCCTGCTGCTACGGTTCAAGCTGACACCAAAACTAAACAGGTCAATATTGAAACACAAGCCACCGAGACAGCTATTAAACAAGCTATCACCGCTGCTGGCTATACCGTCGCATAGGAGGTTTACATGGAAAACGCAACCTTAAAACTGAGAGGGATGAGTTGTGCCTCCTGTGCCAACAACATTGAGGAAGCAATTCGTTCTGTTCCTGGGGTTGAAGCGTGCAATGTCAATTTTGGAGCGGAACAGGCAGCCGTCTCCTACGATCCAAGCAAAACAGATGTTGCTGCAATCCAGGAAGCGGTTGATGAAGCAGGTTATTCGGCTCTCCCCATCCAAGATGATGTGCTTGCTCCTGAAGATGATGCTGAACGGCGTGAACGCCAAGCGGAAAACCAAAAGCTAACCCGTCGAGTCTGGGTTAGCGGTGTGATCAGTGCGGTCTTGGTGATTGGTTCGCTGCCTGCCATGACGGGCTTACCAATTCCCTTCATCCCCATGTGGCTGCACGATCCCTGGTTCCAGCTTGTGCTAACGGCTCCAGTCCTATTTTGGGCAGGCAGTGGGTTCTTTATCAATGCCTGGAAAGCATTGAAACGACATACTGCCACGATGGATACTCTGGTTGCCGTTGGTACAGGCACTGCCTATCTATATTCCCTATTTCCCACTTTCAATCCCCAGTGGTTCATTACTCAGGCACTTCGACCTAATGTGTACTTTGAAGCGGCTGCGGTCATCATTGCTTTGCTCCTGCTCGGACGATTGCTAGAGAACCGGGCAAAAGGACAAACCTCAGAAGCGATTCGGAAGCTCATGGGATTACAGGCGAAGACCGCACGAGTGATTCGCAATGGTCGAGAAGTGGATGTTCCGATCGCTGAAGTAGTTCTCGGAGATATCGTCCTTGTTCGCCCTGGTGAAAAAATTCCGGTCGATGGCGAAATTGTAGAAGGTTCCTCGACGATCGATGAGGCAATGGTGACGGGTGAGAGCCTACCTGTGAAGAAGCATCCTGGCGATGAAGTGATCGGAGCCACCATCAATAGGACGGGAAGCTTTCAGTTCCGGGCAACACGAGTGGGCAAAGATACGTTTCTCGCCCAAATTGTAAAACTGGTGCAGCAAGCTCAAGGTTCAAAAGCTCCGATTCAACGCCTTGCTGACCAGGTCACGGGATGGTTTGTGCCTGCGGTGATTGCGATCGCCATTCTCACCTTCATTCTCTGGTTCAATATTATGGGCAACGTGACAATGGCGTTGATTACAACCGTTGGTGTACTGATCATTGCTTGTCCTTGTGCCCTCGGTCTTGCTACACCCACCTCAATTATGGTTGGCACGGGCAAAGGGGCGGAAAATGGCATTCTGATCAAAGGGGCGGAAAGCCTTGAGTTAGCACACAAGCTGCAAACAATCGTTCTGGATAAAACAGGCACGATTACTCAAGGCAAACCTACCACCACAGATTACGTCACGGTTAATGGTACAGCCAACAGTAATGAACTTAAGTTGTTGCAATTAGCTGCATCAGTTGAACGAAACTCTGAACATCCTCTAGCAGAAGCTGTGGTGCAATATGCTCAATCTCAAGGGGTTGAGGTAGCAGACGTACAAGAGTTTGAAGCAATTGCCGGAAGTGGCGTACAGGGCTATGTTTCTGACCGTTGGATTCAAATTGGTACTCACCGTTGGATGAATGAGTTAGGAGTTGATACCAGCGCATTGCAGCAACAGTGGGATAAGTTGGAATCTCTAGGCAAGACGGTGATCTGGATTGCGGTGGATGGAAAAGTTGAAGGCATTATGGGCATTGCCGATGCAGTCAAACCCTCCTCTGTGACTGCGATTGGCACCCTGCAAAAAATGGGCTTAGAGGTAGTGATGCTCACGGGTGACAACCAGCGGACTGCGAATGTCATTGCCCGTGAGGTCGGAATCCAACGAGTCTTTGCCGAAGTTCGTCCGGATCAAAAAGCAGCAACCGTTGAAACGATTCAGTCTGAAGGCAAGATAGTTGCAATGGTAGGGGATGGCATTAATGATGCCCCTGCTCTGGCTCAAGCCGATGTGGGAATTGCGATCGGAACTGGAACGGATGTGGCGATCGCAGCTAGTGACATCACGCTTATCTCTGGTGACTTACAAGGCATCCTGACTGCAATTCAATTAAGCCGTGCCACGATTCGCAACATCAAACAAAACCTGTTCTTCGCCTTCATTTACAACGTGGCTGGCATCCCGATCGCCGCAGGGATTCTTTACCCAGTTTTTGGTTGGTTACTCAGTCCAATTATTGCGGGTGCAGCAATGGCATTTAGTTCAGTGTCTGTCGTAACGAATGCTTTGCGATTGCGGAACTTCAAACCCGTTGGAAACCGATAGGTGACGATCGGTAATCGGCGAGAAATTCAACGATTGCCAGTTACCGATCACTAACCTCCAACTACGCAACTCAGGAGATAACCATGCTCAAACACATCACATTCTTCAGCACATTAGCAGGCTTTGGTTTTTTATTAGGCGTTCTTTCAGGAACGATCGTAGAAGCAATTTAGGAGGTATTCAAATGATTAAGCAATCAGCAATTTTGGGCGGTATTGCAACTCTGAGCGTGGTACTGGGAACAACCTCTGGTGCAGCTATCGCCCAAATGTCTCACGAAGAGATGCAGACTAGAGAACAGCTTGGAGAGTTTCAACGCATTGACCAACCGCTGTGGGTGAAAGGAACTGTGACTGCCGGGGGGTTAGGGTTAATTGGGTTAGAACTTTGGTGGTTTCTGCTAAGCAAGCCAAAATCGCGTAAAGCCGCGACCCAAGGTGGCGTTCAGGAAATTACCGTTACTGTTGATGGTGGTTACGAACCGAGCCAAATTGTTGTGCAAGCAGGACAACCTGTACGATTAAACTTCGATCGCAAAGATCCCAGCAGTTGCTTAGAGGAAGTCCGGCTCCCTGATTTCCGAATCGCTCAAGATCTACCACTCAATCAGGTGACAGCGATCGAATTCACGTCTGACAAACCCGGTAGATACGAGTTCACTTGTGGCATGAATATGTTCCGAGGTGTGGTGGAAGTACAGTCTAGAGAGCCAGTTGCTGCTGCCCCAATTACCTCGGTTTCTACACTAACTCATCACCCTGAAAGCTCAGCAGATTCTACATCTAGTGTTGCAGCTACTCTAACTCCAGCAGGCGTTCAAGAGGCTAAAGTTACTGTTGCTAGGGGTTATCAACCCAAGCGAGTCATCGTTGAAGCGGGACATCCTGTTCGTTTGCAATTCGATCGCCAAAATTCCAGCAGTTGCTATGACCAGTTGTTAATTCCAGATTTTGCGATCGCCGTTGACTTTGAGCCTGAAACCACGACGGTTGAGTTTATACCGGAGCAACCTGGCGAATATGAGTTTATGTGTGGCATGAAGATGAATCGCGGGGTGATTGAAGTTCATGCGCCTCAACACTCTAATCCTGAGAAGGCAGTCGCTTAAGTTTGGCACAAACAAGCAGAAAGTAAGAGTGTGTCACCTGCTATTCGTGTCAAATACCAACAAAAACTGACGCAACAATTTCGTCAACATTTGAGCCTCCATCTTCGTAAACTGCTCTAGAAATTGTTTTTCTCGTCCAAACAGAACAGGCATGACGGTATCCGTCAGTTCAATTCCTTTGGAAGTCAGTTGCACACTGACACTGCGCCGATCTTCTGGATCACGAATGCGAACGACAACCCCATCTTGTTCTAGGCGATCGATTCGGTTAGTCATCGCCCCTGATGAAAGCATCAGCAGTTCATAGAGATCGGTTGGTTTGAGTTGATAGGGTGGTCCCTGTCGTCTCAGCGTCGCCAACATATCAAACGACCAGACGTTTAACCCATATTCCGCCAGGACGGATTCTCGGTGCTTTTCCAGTAAACGAGCAATCCGCATGACTCGCCCTGTCACTGCAAGAGCAGAGACATCTAGCTGCGGAGACTCGCGTTGCCATTGCTCCAAAATATCATCAATGCGATCGTGTTTCATGAGGTTACTATATCTTGATATCGAGATTCTTGACTTTTATCTTTACCTCAATTATCTTGATATCAAGATAAAAAATGAGTTCCAAATCTTCTGCTCGTTAACGCTCTAGATTTCAGGATCTCCCTCGCTGCAATTCACTCACCCCCTGTTTCAGTTATGAGCTTCTTACCGCTGTTGCGATCGCGGAGCCTCTGGTTTCGCTGTCAAATTTGCCTGTATCTTTTGTTGTCGCTGTTAAGTGGCGTTTTGCTACCGATTCAAGCCAGCATGAATGCACAGTTAGCGCGATCGCTGACTTCTGCTCCTTTGGCTGCTAGCGTTTCTTACCTGGTTGGCTTCTTGGCATTAGCTATTTTGCTGCTCACGCAACGGTTTGATCATCCTGATTGGTTTGCGTTACCGAAAGCACCTCATTGGAGTTTGGCTGGAGGTGTTTTCGGGGCCTGGTACATTGCCTCCAGTGCTTATTTCATCTCTACGCTAGGCACAACATTAACGCTGGGATTTGTTGTGTTTGGACAGGCGATCGCAGGCATTATTGCCGATCATTCTGGTTGGTTGGGACTACCTCGGCATCGCCTAACTCGCTATCGTCGCGTTGCAGTTGGTCTGTTAATGGTCGCGATTTTCTTTTTGGCGCAGTAATTCATTCCTTGTGCATTATGGATATTTTGTTAGCAATCGTTGGTGCAGGTTCAGCGGGTAGTTTTTTAGCGATCGGGTCGGCTGCGAATGCTCGCCTAAAGCAAACGTTACACTCTCCGATTGCTGCTACTGCAATTAACTTTCTAGTTGGGTTCAGCATCTTAACGCTCTTGATTGCATCAGGACTTTTCAAATTGCCCAATCTGCAACAGTTCGCTAACGTTCCCTGGTGGGCGTTTTTAGGTGGATTGCTAGGCGCTACGTTTGTCAGCTTAAGTACATTAACCGTCCCAAAACTCGGCTTAACGACAGCAACCTTAGCGGTGGTCTGTAGTCAAATGATTATGTCTCTTGTCATTGATCAGTTTGGTTGGTTTGGTGTTCCAACTCATCCGCTCAATTTCTCTAGAGTCTTTGCCATTGCTTTGTTGATTATAGCGATCGCTCTAACTCAGCTCGATCGTCAGCATTCTAATTAGATCCGATTCACACCATTTTTGTACTTAGTCAACCTTATCGAAGAATTGCCATGCAACTGTTAGAAGTTCAGTCTAGTGTTCGTCAAGAGCGATCTGTTTCTCGTACTCTTCTTTCCAAGTTCATTTACCAGTGGCAGTCTTTTCATCCTGAAGCTCAGCACCAACTGCGAGATTTAGGACAACAACCGCCTGCTCTGATCACCTCTGACTGGGTTGCAGCCAATCTGACCCCATTGCCAGACCAAACGGAAGAGACAAAGGCATTGTTGGTAGAATCAGATACCTTGATTGCTGAACTGTTTGAAGCCGATTGCATTGTGCTTGGGGTTCCCATGTATAACTTCGGAATTCCTGCAAATCTAAAAGCCTACTTTGACAATATTATTCGCGTGGGTCGTACCGTGGAGTACAACCGTGACACCGCAACCTTTAATGGTTTACTAACCGGAAAGAAAGCTCTCATTATCAGTTCTCGTACTGGCAGCTACGCTCCCGGAACGCCAGCAGGCGCAATGGATTTTTGTGTGCCCTACCTACAGTTCATCTTGAATTTTTTGGGCATTCAGGATGTGGAATACGTCGAAGTTCCCTATCAAGGAATGGGGGGCGAGATGCAGCAACAAGCAACTGAGACAGCGATCGCTCGTTTGATGGAGTTAGCCAAGACTTGGTAATGGATAGCCCAAACCGTTTTCAGGAGTGAGCCAATGAACAACCTGCTTTTTCAAACTCAACCATGGCAGCCTGCTTTGCATCTACAAGGCGATCGCAGAATTCTCGCAATGCTGTTAGTTCAGCTAGAAGAAATAGAAGAACAAAGCGATAGTTTGAAACAGGTTCGTACAGCCTTGCTGGATAGAATCACCAGTATTCAGGAAAGTCAGTGATGAAAATTTTTGGCAACCCTAAACAATCATACATATACACTGGAGGTATTCCATGCAATGGCTCAATGAACCGACTGAATGGTTCCATTCAAGTAATAGGCTGATCGTTAAAACCTCTCCCAAAACGGACTTTTGGCGTACAACTCACTATGGCTTCATTCGCGACTCAGGTCACTTTTACTTCGATACCTTTAGCACTGATTTTGTAATGGAGGTTGGCATTCATGGGAACTACAAAAATCTCTATGATCAGGCTGGAATCATGCTCCGGGTTGACGAAAAACATTGGATAAAAACTGGTATTGAGTTTGTCGATGAAGTGCAAAATCTGAGCGCTGTCGTTACCCACGGCTATTCCGACTGGTCTATGATTCCGCTACTCAACCCGCCCGAAGTCCTACACCTGCGAGTCGAACGTCGCCGGGAAGCCATTCACATCTCTTACCGAGATGACACTTTAGAATATAGACTGTTTAGGTTGACCTATCTACCCAGCGATAAGATTCAAGCGGGCATCATGTGCGCTTCCCCCGATGGCGATGGTTTTGAAGCTTCTTTTGAGGGCTTTCCATAATAGCAAAGTGTGTTCAAGCGTCCAACATGGGGGAACAAGCAGCAACCTGAAGTTAAGAGAGGCATCGAACGCTAGAGCAAAACGAGAACTAGGGTTTCAACCGCGATCTCTCCAATGGCTTTCTGCTGCTGTTCTTCCTCATTAAAATCCTTGAACAGATTAGCATCAATAGAGCTTGACTCTCTAGCTAGCTGGAGAGTTTAGGATAAAACTATTGCATTGGTGAGGTTGTTATGTTAGCTCAAGAAACCTTGAAACGAATTGGTTTAGTAGCGAAAGAGGGTGGGCTGCCGATCAAAACCATTCGCTATTACGACGAGTTGGGATTGCTCAAGACGTTTGGCAGAACAGAGGGCAACTACCGATTATTCAACTCAGATGTATTTGGTCGTTTACGGTTTATCAAGCGCGCCCAGGGGTTAGGTTTAAGCCTGTTAGAGATTAAAGAGTTTCTAGAGGTGCATGATCAAGGGGATTTACCGTGTGATCAGATCAAAGTAAAATTAGAAGACAAGCTTTCCCAGATCGAGCAGCAGATTCAACAATTACAGATTCTCAAACAGGAATTAAATGGGCTTCTATCCAATTGGGAGGCCCTGCCCGAACATCCTGAAGAAACAATTTGTCCGATTATTGAACGAGTTTAGAATAGACCCTTACTTCTGATAAAAGTACCAGTCCATGAGGTTTTTCATAGAACCCATGGACTGTTTTCTGTTGAATTTGAATTGTGGTTGATAAGCAAGCTTGATTCAGCAGTCAGGAAATTCTTGACTGGGGGCTTGACTCTCCAGCCAGCTAGAGATTCTAGGATAACGACAAGAGTAAAAAGCGGTGAGTGCAACATTATCAACACGACTCAACAGTTTCCATTGTCATTTATTAAAGAGAATCTTTACTCTCTATTACTCCTCACAATATTCCTTTTATCAAATTACAGCTGGAGTCAAGAATGAATCGCATAGCAACTGCGAGCGCTATCGTCGCGACTTTATCAATTGTTCAAGGTTGTACACAACTCGCTCAAGTCAAGGAGGAACCTACTATGACAACGACAACTCACCCAAATGCGGCTCACGCAGAAGAAACGAATCACAGCCATTCCACAACTTACACCGCAAGTCATGGTGAGCATGGCGATGGTCATGCAAACACTTCTGCATCAACTCAAGCAAAACTTACAACAACTGGTGTAATTACTCCTAATATTCCTACCATCCTTCAGATTAATGTACAGGATGAGAACGGAGAAGCGATTGCTCAATTCGACCAGTTTCAAGAGAAGATGATGCACTTGATCGCTGTCAGCGACGATCTGCAAGTCTTTCAGCATCTTCATCCTGTGTACAAAGGTAATGGACAATTTGAGGTTGAAGCACAGTTTCCTCAGTCCGGCGGCTACACACTGTTCAGCGATTACCAACCTACAGGACAGCCAGAACAGGTTTCTGTATTAAAAACCCGTGTTGCTGGAGACGATACTTCTGTTGCTCAAGTCAATTGGAGCCGTACCAAAACCTTTAATGAAACTATTGTTGGTTTTGCTTCAACTCAAGCAACGCTCCGAGCAGGGGAAGAGGTTGTTCTACGGTTTCACCTGCAAGATGCAACTAGTCATCAACCCATCACTGATTTACAACCTTATCTCGGTGAAAAGGGGCATCTAGTGATTCTGCGTCAGTCTCCTGCATTAACGCGAGAAAACTACATTCATGCTCATGCCGTGCAGAATACACCAGCAAACCAAATTCACTTTGCCACTCAATTTCCTCAGCCCGGAAGGTACAAACTGTGGGGACAGTTTAACCGTAATAGCGAAATTATTACGGCTGATTTTTGGGTAGAGGTTATTTAGTAGAACCCAAAAAGCTGATTGTCTCCTTGGCACCGTAGCCTAGCCACTAGCAGGAAATGGTTTGGGCTGAAATTTCATCCTGATTTTATACTTACCTGCAATACTGCTTCTCAGCTTTTGTTCAGTTCTAGACTTGCCCCGTTATCCTTGCCCAAGAATTGCCGATGGCTCTCACTCTCAAACGTTTTAGAACACTACCCCTTATTCCTTGGGTCTTGCGCCAGCAACATTGAACGCTCCGGCAACGCTGTGTATTCTCTGCCTTTCCGGTCTGCCGTAAAAATTCATCGATCTGCCAATGGCGTAAGTCAGGCGGTTCCGATCGCCGGGGTTCCTCCTTCTTTCCACCCTCGATGGGTACGATCACGATCGGCAGAACAGGGCTAGTGGGGAAGTCAGGCATGGTCGATCGTCTAGTTGAGTGGATTTCAGGTAGAGATAAATACGCTTTTTGGGTTCTTACGCACTTTGGGTAAATTGCAATGTGGAGGCGCGTTGAAACCTCGAAGCTTTGTTGTGAAACCAGCGATCGCCCCTGCTTTTTACCAAAAATGAGTAAGAGCCGTTCTGATTTGAAACTCGACGCATGCTCTGAAGTTTGGGCAATCTCCACGAGGTTAGAAGGAGCGATCTGCCTTTGGCGGCTGCGCGGAGCGGTCGCCCCTGCTTGCAAACTGGAAAATTCTGAGAGCTTTTATAGCGAAACATCACAATTTGAGCTTTTTGTTAATAAACATTGCAGCAACTTGATCCCTTTGTTAGCGTGTGCAAGTCGAATGATCACTGGTTGATTCTTGCATCTAGGAGTTATGTCTTATGCTTTACATCCTGGACTCTAACCCCATTCCCTGAATCCCAGAAGTACACTGTGGAACGACAAGGCAGTATAGATGTGAATCGATCTAGCTCGCCGTAGCTCAATTTTCCGTAAAGACTTCCTCAGCTTTTTTACACCCTCTATTCGTTCAGCAAAGGCTGAGGACTCCCTAAATCTCAGCGTCGGAGGCTTTCACATGAATATTCAAGGAAAGACCGTTCTTGTTACGGGCGCTTCTCGTGGCATTGGACGTGAGATCGCCCTAGAGTTTGCCAAACAAGGCGCACAGCGAATCATTTTAGTGGCAAGGACTCATTCACGCCTAATTGAAGTCGCAGCAGAAATCGCAGATCTCGGTGCCGAAGCTGTTCCGCTCGCGTTGGATTTAACGCAGCCTGTTGAGGTGAGCATCAAGATCGCTCAAACTTGGCGAGATTATGGACCCGTTCATCTGCTTGTCAACTGTGCTGGAGTTGCTTATCAAGCCCCCTTTTTGCAGTCTCAACTGCCGCATATTCAAGAAGAGATGGCAATTAACTTGATGGGGATGTACACGATGACTCGACTGATCGCCCGACGGATGGCTGTGCAGCGCCAAGGAACGATCGTCAATGTGTCCAGCCTGATGGGGAAGATTGCCGCTCCAACGATGGCAACCTACTCGGCAACGAAGTTTGCAATTTTGGGGTTTACTCAAGCTCTGCGGAGTGAGCTATCGGCTCACAATATCCGGGTGATTGCCCTTCTGCCTTCTCTAACGGATACGGACATGGTAAAGAACTTTCAGTGGTTTCGATGGGTAGTGCCGACCACTCCCCAAAAAGTGGCTCACTCCCTTGTGGTGGGACTGCAAAAGGACTCGACAGAGATTGTGGTGGGATGGCAAAGCCATCTTGCCGTGTGGGGAAACCGTTTTGCTCCTTGTCTAATGGAGAAGATTTCAAAGTTAGCGGCTCCCTTGTCTGAAGAGCGTCACCTCGAAAGGCTCAGAGAAGTTGGAGCTAACTCACGCTAGAGTAGTCTGCTAAAACAGGGGCTAGCGAGGAGTGAGACTAGCCCCCAAAAACAAGCAGCTTGATCCACATCATCTGCGATCGCTATAACTTATGAATTGTTCGGCAGTAGGGATGAGTAGAAGGTTATTCGCTGTCCCCTAGCTCCTCAACTTCTACGTTGATGCCGTCCTCAATCTCCACATTCAAAATATTGAGCTGCGTCTCTAACTCCTCGATCGTCGGCAGCTCCCCTTGCAGCGTCTCTGGCAGCACGTCTCGCAGCAGGTAGGTTGAAACCCCGATCGGTTTATTTACGTCGCGCAGGGCATACTTCACGATCGTCTTGTCCTAGGTCTTGCAGAGGATGATCCCGATTGTCGGGTTGTCCTGGGGGCTACGAAGGATTTCATCGATCGCACTCACATAGAAATTCATCTTGCCGCTGAACTCTGGCGTAAACTCAACAGTCTTTAGGTCAACAACCACAAAGCAATGCAGCCGGAAGTGATAGAACAAGAGGTCGATCCTAAAGTCCTTGCCACTGACTTGGATCGGAAACTGACTGCCGATGAACGCAAATCCCATCCCCAACTCCAGCAGGAATTCGCGGATGTGTGACACCAGGGCATTTTCGAGATCCCGCTCCTGCGCCTGCTTACCCAGGTTGAGAAAGTCGAAGTTATACGGGTCGCGCAAGACCTGCTGCGCCAGGTCTGACTGAGACTGAGACAGAGTTGCCTTGAAATTGGTTAATGCCTCGCCCTGGTGCTGGTAGCTGCCGCGATCGATCTGATGGATCAATGTAGCCCGGCTCCACCCCCTTTTAATAGTTTGTTCGACGTACCACATCCGCGCGTCTGGGTCTTTAACCCTATCGAGTAGGGTGCAGTTATGGAACCAGGGAATTTGTCCAGCAGATTGCTGGACTATTTGCTCATCTGGGTAAGCCTCAGCGAATGCCCTCATATACAGAAGGTTGGTGCGAGATAGACCCTTCATTTCTGGGAATGCCGCCTTTAAGTCCTTCGCCAACTTAGTAATGACCTTCGCACCCCAGCCCTGCTGCTGCTGACGGACCAAAATCTCGCGTCCAATGTGCCAGTAAAGTAGCACTAATTCTCGATTCACCGATACAGCAGCACGTACCTGAGCCGATCGTATCCGCTCCTTTAAGTCCCGCAGGAAGCGTTCGTATTCACTTCCACCCTTGAAAAGTTCAGCCATTGCCTAAAGTAGTAATCCATTCAGTACCAAACCTTCATCCGCACAAGGGAAACCCTACGCCTCGCGCTGCTGCTGTCGCTCTTGCAGTGTAGTAATGAGGCTGGCACGATCGCTGAGAGCTTGGGTCAAAATCCGGGCGATCGCCTCTTCGACAATCACTTCTTTATAGGGAGCGTTCGCCTTCCCCAGTTCAAGCTGAAGCTGAAGGTGAAAGGTATCTAGCTGTTGAAGAACAGCATCGCTAATCTGGAATGTTGCCTTGCGAATGGTTGGCTTGCTAGCTGGTTGACTTGTTGGCTGGTTGACTTCTTTAGGATCAGGTGCAGGAATAGGAGCAGATGGTTCCTCTGGCTTTACAGCAACCTGACTGGATGACTTTACAGCTTTCTGACTTGTTGATTGGTTAACTTCTTCGGCAATCGGCTTCTCAACTTCCTGAATTTTTGACTTGTTGACTTGATGACTTGTAGGGTTCTCAACTTCCTGACTTACTAGCTTGCTTTCTTGCTGACCAACACCGCTAGCATCTACCTGACTTTCTGGCTGGTTAACAAGTTGACTTGTCTTCTTGCTATGTCGTTCAAACCCTGCCAACACTCGATCGGTTGGCGAAAGCGGGTCGTTATCGCTTAACCTTGCTCTTCTTTGCGCCATTGCTCTGAACTTCCATGATTGTGTTAGCGATCGTCTGGTAAGGTTTCACCAGTTTGGAATCATCGGCGTAGGTATGAATTGGCTCCCCAGCAACATTGGATTCTGGGAACTTAACAGACTTGGGAAC
Source organism: Cyanobacteria bacterium FACHB-502 (assembly GCA_014695325.1). Taxonomy (GTDB): domain Bacteria; phylum Cyanobacteriota; class Cyanobacteriia; order Elainellales; family Elainellaceae; genus Leptolyngbya_A. The sequence continues at coordinate 22,809 of JACJNZ010000008.1, forward strand.
TGGGTCGAATATAGGAATGTCCTTCAGTCGACCCTTGAGTGAAGTCAGCACATCCTGAGTCATGATGGTATTCCGCTCCGCCATCGTCGGCAGGACTCCCAGGATCTTTAGGTCTGGGTTAAGTCGCTTTTGGACACTTTGAATCGTTTCCAACAGAGCAGCCAAACCTTTGAGGGCAAAAAACTGACACTGCACTGGAATTAAAACAGCGTCCGCTGCTGCTAGAGCATTGACCGTCAGTAGCCCTAAGCTCGGTGGGCAGTCAATCAGGATATGGTCAAACTGACTCTCGATCGGCTCCAGCACTTCCTTCAGCAAAAAGAAGTTTCCGATCTTAGACATCAGCTCTGGCTCAGCACTGGCAAGGGAAATATCAGAGGGAAGTAGAGTCAAGCCCGATCGTGTAGGAACTAGCACTTCCTTTGCAGAAGAACGTTCTGTAATCACGTTGTAGGTGGTGAGCTGACCTTCTGTCACTTCAACCCCCAGCCCGGTTGTCAGGTTCCCTTGTGGGTCAAAGTCGATCGCGAGGCAAGAGCAGCTTTTAATCAGCACTCCCCCTAGGCAAATCACAGAAGTCGTCTTCGCTACGCCCCCTTTTTGGTTAGCGACGGCAATTTTCATCAAGCCTTGCCTCCAACTTGTTTGCAGGTTAGCAACCTATAAATACAACAAGTCAGGATGTATAGCAAGTCAGCTTTATGTAAGTATGACAAGTCAACAAGTCAGGAATAGAGCAATCTAACAAGTCAAGATGGTTAGAGGTAAAGGCAGCAGAGCCTTTCAGGTATAGAATTGGAGAACTGTGCTGCCATGCTCAGCTGCTACTCGTCCGATTCGCTGTCGTCTCCGTGCAGTAAATCGGTTGCTTTGCCCCGCCCGTGCCCTCGACCTAGACCTAGACCACGATCCTGTACTCAAGCAGTCTCTTAAAGAACTTAAGGATTAGCTGCCTAATTCCAGGGAGGATTGGGATCAGTTCAAGCAATGGTGGCGGACCAATTACGCAGCTTGTCTGAACTAGCTAAGAGGAATCATGGCTGAACATCGCGATATCGGGCATGACTGGCAGTTTAGTAATGCCTAGAGAAAATAACCTTCAACTGGTTGCGGGTTTTGCTCTCTGGGTGAATTTGTCTGGAAGCCTCTATCTGCTTCAACTTTCATCGACTCAAGCTAAAGTGACACAAGCCTTTTTAGCTGGATGAGAATTGGAGGA
>JACJNZ010000080.1 GCA_014695325.1 Cyanobacteria bacterium FACHB-502
ACGGCGGTGAAGCGTTCGGGTTTTTTGAGGAAGGTCACGACTTCCTGGAGTTCTTCTTTGGCTTCTTCGATGCCTGCTACGTCGTCAAACATAACGCCCGTTTTGGCTTCCATTTGAAACCGGGCTTTGGATTTGCCAAAGTTCATTGCCTGACCGGAGGCATTGCTGGTGCGCCGCAAAAACATCAATAACGCTGCAATGAGCACAAACGCTAAAAGCCCGTGCGTCACTAACCAGGCGATCGTCCGACTGTCGGCAGAAGGCTGAACATCAAGCTCCACATTATTGCCGCGGGCTGCTTCCACCAGCTCAGGGTTTTCGCCTGTAAATAGAGTCACTTCCTGGCTGGTGTTGCCCTGATAGGGCTCTTTAAGCTGCACCTCAGCCACATTTCGAGCAGGGTCAATTTGAATTCGGTTGACTTCTCCCGCTTCAACTTTTCGCAGCAGATCGCTATAGGTTAGGGCATCTTTTGCGGCTGGAGATTGAGCCAAACCCGGAGGACTGCCCAGCGTACTTTGCAGCACCAGCCAGATTGCGGTTGCCGCCCCGGTCATCCAGGAACCCTGCCGCATTTTTCGATCGCGCTTTGAGGATAAGACCATATTTGCCTGTTGCCCAGCCTGTCTCATAACCTGTTGCCCTTTGCTGTCTTGTATCGCCGAGGGAGCTGCCCTTTTTCTTTGCTTAGCACTAGTCTAGCTTGCCCCATCGTAACCTTTGTTTTGGTTGGTGGGGGAGTGGGGGAATGGGGGGATGCGTAGGACGGTGGAAGGGAGAATGAAGGGATGGGCAGGAGGTTGGGGAAGGCAATGAAGCTTGAGGAGGGTATTGGTCTGCATGAACTTCTGCCCTTTTCTCTGCAAACCTTCCCCACTTTGTACTTGCTGCTATGCTCTGCCCACTTGCGCTCCTGTGATTTCTTGACCCTTTATTCCTCCACTCCTTACTTTATTCCTCCACTCCTTACCCATCCACGCATCCACCCTTCTACTGCTGAACCTTTGTCAGAGCCATGACTGCCTGCAATCGCACATCGGGATCATTGTCCTGGGTTAACTGTTGCAGTTGTTCAATAATTTGTTCCGATTCACTGCCGCCTTGGGCTGCAATTTCGCCTAGCTCGTACACTGCTGCAACTCGAACTGTGCCGTCGCCTGTGAGGAGGGCATGCATAAAGTGTTTGGTGCGATCGTTTTGTGAGGAGAGCTGGGCATTGGCGGTGGGACGGAGTTCTGCAATTTCTTCCAGAATGGATGGCTGGTGAACCCGAGTGGGTTCTGCGTTATTGTTAAGCACTTCGCTGATGGCAGGGTCAGTGGGAATCAGATCGGGAACTTCCACTTCGCCGGATGAGTTGGGATGCACAATACTTGTGACAGACAGAGAGGCGGCAAGGGTGAGATCCGTATCTGAGTCGAACACAACGTCTGAGTCGAACACAAATGGAGAATTGCTCGGTGAGGTTGATGATTCTGAAGATGCTTCGGAAGAAGAGGATGTTGATTCAACGGGTTCGGAAGCGGGCATTTCTGCTATCGGAGCAGGAATTTCGGGGGCGGTTTTTGGCTCGGAATTCAGGATTGGATTGTCTGAAACCGAGTCTGCAACGGAGAATTCCTGAATAGCAGGCTCGGCAACAGGCATGTCTGGAGCTTCAAGCTGAGTCGAAGCATCATTGACTAACGCTTCGATCGCCTGCTCAAATTCTGGAGCGACCTCTGAAGGTGGTGAGGCGATCGAAAACTGATCTGAAGACTGATCTACAGATCGATCGAGGCGAGCAGGAGCCGAATTTTGAGCAGAATAGCGTGCGGACTGACGTTTTCTAGCCACTCGCCGAGCCGCAAAATATGCTTCTACTAAAAGATAAGATACTAAACTAATCCAAATGAATTGCATAGTTTGATTGCCTTTTACCTTGCTTTTACTACGCTTTAACCGTATTGCAGCAAATGCACCCTGGATGGCGCATCTCACTTACTGAAGAATTTTGGTATTGCGATCGAAAATTGCTGCGCTTGATACTGCTCTTTTAGGCGATCGAAGGTACAGCGAATGCCAGAAGGTAATGCCGAACGTGAAAGCGGGATAGCAGGGGGAATGACAAGGCGAGTTTGCGGCAAATGCCCCCGCTTCGAACGGATGAGGAACTTGAACACGATCGGCGCGTGACCTGCCTGGAGCTATTTTTCGATCTATTTATTGTGATTGTTGTGGAAGAGTTTGCTCATGATTGAGCAGAGGATATTTCATAGGCATGTGTTAGCAAATTTATCTTTTTCTGCATTTGTTTTTGCACTTATAGCGGGTTTGGATCGGTGCAACCTCTTGCAACGACCCCTTTGAAACCGAAGGATTGAAGCCAAGAGAATTGAAAATCGACTAATTCAAAATCACTTTTTGCAGCACTGTGCCGTCGGTATTCATGCGATAGACGATCGGGACACCCGTAGCCAGTTCGAGTAAAGGCACTTCCTCTGAGGTGAGCCGATCGAGATCCATGATGATCGATCGCAGCGAATTGCCGTGTGCGGCAACCAGCACATTATCGCCTGCCTTAAGCTGCGCCAAAATGCGATCGCGGAAGAAAGGCATTGCCCGGTGCATCGTATCTTCTAAGCTTTCGCCACCCGGAGGACGCTCAGAAAACGATCGCCGCCAGATCTGAACTTGTGCCGCGCCAAATTTTTCGACAGTTTCCTGCTTGTCTAAGCCCTGAAGCTTGCCGTAGTAGCGTTCGTCGAGCTGGGGTGTGGTGAAAATGGGCAATTCCTGTGCGGGTTCTCCGTCGTAGTGATCCCAGCCGTGCCAGTTGGGGTCATCGTCACCATGTTGAAAGATGGGGGTTTTGCCACCACAGATTTCGCTGCACTCGGTTAGACACACCACTGCTGTCTCCATCGCCCGAAACAGCATACTCGTAAAGCAAACATCCACCCGGTAGTCTCTTAGCTTCTTAGAGGCGATCATCGCTTCTGCCCGTCCCCGCTCGCTTAGTGGCACATCGACCCATCCGGTAAATTTATTGGCAGCGTTCCACAAACTTTGTCCATGACGAATCAGAATCAGATCGGGCATTTCGATCGCCTCACACAATAAGCAATTTTTGCTAGCCGAATTTTTCTAATCCTTAAAGTGATAGATTAACAGGCATTTTGTATCGACCCTTAGGTATTACTTTTGAAGAAATTTAGAGAATATCTCAGCTTGAAGCAAAAATTTCGCAGTATTTCAATCAGGGTGCTGGTGATGCTCCTGGGAGTTAGGCTGCTGTTTTGGCTGGCGATCGTACCCCCGGCAAACGCCGCCCCCTGTCGGATGATAGGCACTCAAACAGTCTGCATCAGCGAGATCAAGCGCAGCGCGAAATATCCCTGGGAATATCGGGTAACGCTGAGCCGGGATGGTGTGAAACAGCCCCAGGAGATTTTGAACTGTCGCGATGCGAAGCAGTTTTCCCTGCAGGGTAATCGCCGACCAGTCAATTCAGAGGCAGGTGCTGTGCTGTTTCAAACCAAGGAAACTGGAGAATGGATCTGTCGGCTGGTGAAGCGGAATTGACGCAAGAAATCCTTCAAAACCTTAACTTTTGTCGGAGGTTCACTCAATAGGAGTCGGTTACACTACTCGCGAAAGTGCTGGCAGCCTCTATGTTTCAGATCGGTCAACTTTTGGACGATCGCTATCAGCTCGTTGAGCCGCTCAAGATAGCTGGCGTGCGGCAAACCTGGCGATCGATCGACTTAACCTATCAGACGGCTTGCATCATCAAGCTGCTTGGATTTCACCCGACACTGCGATGGCAGGACTATGAGCAATTTGAGCGGGAAATCAGAATTCTTAAAACTCTGAAGAGTAACTTCATTCCGCGCTATTTGACCCATTTCTCGCTGGAACTGGAGGGAATGCACTGGTGTGTCCTAGTGCAGGAAGAAATTTCGGGTACATCGCTGCAAAGTTTGCTGGAGCAGCATCACCGCTTTACCGAGGATGAAGTGTGGCAAATCGCGATCGACTTACTCCAAATTTTGATCGATTTGCAGGGGCAGTATCCACCTGTTTTGCATCGCGACATTCACCCTGGTCATGTGATGCTGACGCCCGATCGAACAGTTTATCTAATTGGCTTTGGGGCAGCGCAAATCGGGTCAGAGGCGATCGACGATTTCACGGTAACCGGAACTTACGGCTATGTACCGCTAGAGCAGTTTGGCGGGCAGGCTGTGCCTGCTTCTGATTTGTATGCCGTTGGCGCAACGATACTGCATTTATTAACTGGAGTTTGTCCGGCAGATTTACCGCAGCATCAGTTTAAGCTTCAGTTTCGACCGTTTGTTTTGATTGACGATCAATTTGCTGTCTGGTTAGAAAAAATGCTAGAGCCAGATATAAAACAGCGATTTCAAACTGCAAAGCAAGCGTTAACGGTTTTGTTAAAAGCTCAATTAAAAACTGAATTAGAAACTGAGCCAGATGATAAGGCGATCGTGCTGAATGCTGATGATGGTGATCGTTCACTTCAGATTCAAAAAAGCGAATTCGATCGCGTCACACTCAATCAACTTTCTGACCAGCTACAAGTCAACATCCGCAAGCGCGGCATTCATTTTGCAGATGCGCTTTGGCTGGGTGCGGGCGCTCTTACGGGCGGCGTATCGGTATTGATGCTGTTTTCCCATGTTCATCCGGTTTTGAGTCTGTTGTGCTGGCTCGATAGTTTGCCCCTGCTGGGAATTGGCTTGATTTCTGCGCTGGGCGAAGCCTCGGTCACGCTGAGCGATCGATCGCTGTTCATTCAGTGGAAATGTTTGGGACTTTCCTATCGCAAGGTGAAACAATCTAGCCCGGCAGTGGCGATCGATTCGGCAACAACAGGAATTACGATTCAAACCGAGAATCAGCAGCACAGTATCGGGCAATTTTCGCCGGAGTTAAGTCAGGCAGAGGCGGAGTGGTTGGTGGGGGAAATTGGGCGGTGGATGAGTGGGTGAGTGAATAGCTGTTAGAGTTGGGCAGCTTGGAGGCAGGTTGAGAAGGGGGCAGTGGTTTTAAGGGCTTGGGGGTTGATGTGGGTTGGGGTGGCGGCGTAGCCCCAGGATTGCAGGGTTTGGATCAGGTGCGATCGATTGGGTAAATTTAATTTGCCGCGTCGTCCGATTTCGCGCAGGGTGTAAAAGTAGGGGGGCAGGGAAGATTCTGCCTGCATGGTTTCTAGAATGGCGATGCAGTCTGACCATTGCCGTTCCTGGGCGATCGCTTTCATTTCAGCTACATAATTTGCATCGTGTAAATCACTTAGCCACATTGCGCCACTGATGCTGAGGGGCGATCGATCGTGCGGGCAGTGGATGCGTCCCAGTTTTTCCCAGGCGATCGTCTGGTAGTCGCCGCAGGTGTGGCAGTAGCCAAGGAAGCCGTAGCTGCGGGAGTTGAGCTGGATCGACGGCACAAGCCGCACCATAACGCGATAGCTCTCTCCGGCAAACAAAGAAAAGACGGGAACTACGCCAAATCCTTTTGCGGCAGCACTCTGCTGGACTGCGCCAATCAACAATCGAAGTCCCTGTTCGTGGGCGGCAGGATGGGAACGGGCATATGCGCCAAAGGCGGCAAGACTGCGATCGGGCGTTGAGCCACTCGCGCTTCTGCCATCGGTGCTGGTGAGGTAGAGCAATCCGCCCAGAGCGACTGCCCATAGACTCGTACTTAAATAAGGCGCAGGTGACCCAAACGCATCAACATCGACCAGATCATAAAAATCCTGCTGACGATAGCACTCAAAAAAGACCCGATTGGCATCCTGATTCGTGAGACGAACGCGATCGGCTGGAATTTGAGAGAGATTCTGCTGCAATACGCCACTCATTTCAGGATTGCTGTCGTTGATCCACAAATCATTCGCTCCACTTTCCCAGAAATAGCGAAGCGATCGAATACCGCTGCCTGCCATTGCGTCTAACACGCGCAGTCGTCCGGTTTGCTGACGGTAAACGGCTGCTGCCAGCACCCCCAGATCGCGCACCATTCGACTTTGAGGGCGGTAAAAGGCATTGCCGATGTAAAAGTGAGTGTTGCGTTCGGAGGCTGCTTTGGAAGGGACGGTCATCTTTATTTTTTAGATTTTTTGCAGGAGGGTTGCTCAGTGCAGTGTGAATCAACGTTGATTGAGCTTTTTCTTTATCGCCCTGCGTTAGTCGTGGCGATATCGAGTGACTGAGGCACAGGTTGAAGCACTGGCTTGCTCAATCAGCTTAATGACAATTTTCTCAGCACCGTCGTCCACGAACTGCGAACCCTGATGGCAAGCTCATGTAGAGGAAAGAGGAAGATATGGTTTGAGGAATCGCGATTGGATAGAGCGATCGTTGCCCAAGTAGCCATGCCACCGTCTTCTTTACAAAACTTAGAACTCGTTATCATAAAAGAGTAGATTCCCCAATCAAGCATTCTGTGACTCATTCCCCGATCGTCCTCTGGTATCGTAACGATCTGCGCCTGCACGATCATGAGCCGCTGCACCGTGCCCTGCAATCCGGTACGTCTGCCGTGATTCCGGTATATTGCTTCGACCCCCGGCAGTTTGGCGAAACGTCCTATGGTTTTCCGAAGACGGGCGCATTTCGTGCTCGATTTTTGCTGGAAAGTTTGGTGGATTTGAGAAATTCCCTGAGGGCGATCGGCTCCAATTTAATTATTCGGATGGGAAAGCCAGAAACGGTTCTGGCAGAAATCGCGCAGGCAACGGGAGCAACGGCAATTTATTTTTCAAAGGAAGTCACTTCAGAAGAAGTCGCCGTTGAGCGGGCAGTCGCCGCAGCCGTCCAACCTTTGAACGTAACGATGCAACCCTACTGGGGCGTGTCGCTGTATCACCCGGATGATTTGCCGTTTGAAATTTCCCGCGTCCCGGAGCTGTTCACCAATTTCCGTAAAGAAGTTGAGCGAGCAGCAACGGTAATTCCGCCCTTTCCCAAGCCCCAATCTCTACCCCCGCTCCCAACCCTTGAACCCGGAAACCTGCCCGAGTTGAGTGATTTAGGGCTGGAAAAACCTGCGTTAGACGATCGGGCAGTGTTGCCGTTTAAAGGAGGCGAATCTGAAGCTCTGGCGCGGCTGCATCACTACTTTTGGCTAAACGATCACCTGAAAGTCTATAAAGAAACGCGCAACGGCATGCTGGGCGCAGACTATTCCACTAAATTTTCGCCCTGGCTGGCAAATGGCTGTTTGTCGCCGCGCTATGTCTATAAACAGGTGCAGGACTACGAATCGCAGCGATTTAAAAACGAGTCAACCTACTGGCTCATCTTTGAATTACTCTGGCGTGACTATTTCCGCTTCATTTCTGCCAAACACGGGAATAAGATTTTCTTTGCCTCTGGGCTGCAAGGCATTAACATTCCCTGGAAAGAAGACTGGCAGCGGTTTGATCTCTGGCGGGAAGGCATGACCGGATACCCGCTAGTGGATGCGAATATGCGCGAACTGGCAGCGACCGGCTTTATCTCGAATCGCGGCAGGCAAAATGTGGCAAGCTTCCTCACCAAAAATCTGGGTATTCATTGGATGATGGGCGCGGAGTGGTTTGAGTCGCTGCTGATCGACTATGACGTAGCCAGCAATTGGGGCAACTGGAACTATACGGCAGGCGTGGGTAACGACGCCCGTGGATTTCGCTTTTTCAACATCACCAAGCAGGCAAAGGACTACGACCCCCAGGGTGAATACGTGAAACACTGGCTGCCCGAACTGGCAAACGTCCCCGCTAGCAAAGTCCACGAACCCTGGAAGCTTCTGCCCGTAGAGCAACAGCGATTTAATATGCGACTGGGCGTGGATTATCCCAATCCGATCGTCGATCTGTTCAAATCTGCCGAAGCAAATGAGCGAATTTATGATCAGGCGATGCGAAGCGGTTCCCCCGCTGGGGTAATGGACCAATCCACCGACCCGCGCAGGCAGGGTAACTCTCGCAACCGCTCAATGCAGCGTCCCCAACCCTCCCGGAGACGATGAACTTGCTGAAGGGTTGTAGTCAAGATTGTGCTAAAAACTGCTAAAGCTTGATCTTGATTCCGTCAGCAGGTGTCATTTTCTCGGTCAAAATTGCAGTTCCGTTTAAGGGAGCCTCTGAAGTGACCGGAGGGGCGATCGACGGATTCGAAGGATAGCTGCTGCCGTCAAACTGTAAACGGGCATAGTGAGGCGTTGCGCCGCCCCCCTCCACAAAAATCATTAGATCCTTCCAGCCTGCGGTTGTGTCCTGAGCAATCACCACCGGAGGATTCACCAGCGTCATGCGAGAAACCATCTCATAGCTCTGTCCGGCAGGTTCCAGAATCAGCATCGTGCAGCCACCCGAACCGCAGGTGTAAGACCCCATCAGATAAACCAGGGCTTCGGGTGCGCCGTCGTCGTTCAGATCCACGCGATTGTAGGTGTAGCGCATTGATTCCAGCAAAGATTTATCGCCGCTGCGGTCTACCATGATATTGACGATCGCCGCTTCCAGAGCTGCATCTGCTGCGGTCGCTGAGGAACGATACTCAATTTGTCCCAGTCGAATTCCGTCCGGTGTGGGTAAGGGAGAATCAGGGTAAACGGCAAGCCCATCCGGCTGAACCGAGCTATCTTCATCCGGTTGAGGCGTAGAAGGTCGGGCAGCAGGCTTCGGAGTGGCGGCAGGAGGAGTTAGGGGCTTGCTGGGCGTTGCCGGAACGGGCTTGGGAATCTCTGAGGAGGCGATCGGCGTGGGGCTGGAAAGCGGACTGGGGGACGGCTGAACCGGGGTTGGCTCTGTTGTTCTTGTCGTCGTCGAAACGGTTGCTTTACGAGAATCGCAGGCAGTCAGGCTAAGGGTTGCTGCCATCAGCGCAGTCGAAATTAGCAATGCAAAGCACTTTCCCCAACGGGGCGATCGAACAACTTGAAGCGGAAGGGCAGAACGTGACATAGCCGTTGTCTCAGCGGTATTTCTGGTTAGTGATTTAGACTGAGCACGAGGAAAAAGGTTTCTGCGGGAAATTGGGACAGTTTTGCTCAAGTTTGCTCTAGTTCACTCAACTTTGCTCTAGAGTGAAGCGTCTTGGGTTATCAGTGACGACTTGATGAGCTGCGATCGCGATTCTTTATTGCAATTTCTTAGGGTACTTCAATGGCGTACATTCAATAGCACGCATTCAGTGGCGCACATTCAATAGCACACAAAGATTGGGGTAGGCTGCATTAGTTTTCGGACGGGCAGATTACTTTGTCATCTTCAATGCGAATCTGAGCAGGCGTAATAGGAAGATCGGTGGTGCAAATGGTTGCATGAAGAGAAGCTGTTTTTAGAAAATCACTGGATTGAGCAACGGATTTTGCCTGCCGGGTGTAGACAATTCCGATAAAATTTTGAAGCCCTGGTTTTGTGGCAGTTGCAGTAATAATCGACCGATCCGGCTCGGTTGGAATGAGCTGATACTGATAGTGATTATTAGACTGAATTGGCAACTGAAGCTGATTTACAGAATCGGCAAATTTATGATTTTCTAGCCAGTAGGCCTGCTGGCTGCGGTTAATTGCTTCGATCGCGGTTTTAGCCTGCGATTGGGAGAGCGTATCAATTTGGTTTTCGTACGCGGTGATCAGAATTGAATAGCTGCCTGCAACAAAGCCGATCGCCAGATAAAAAGGACTGGCAAGACAAATGCCGACAATGCAAAGAATCTTTGCGGTTTCAGAAGCAGACTTCGCGCCCTCATAGTCCTGCTTTTGATACTGCAACTTAACTCGTCTGGAAAAAATCAGGGCAGCAATGCCGAGCGGTAAAAATGCTAGAAATGTGGTCAATAAAGCCAGAGCAAAATAGGGACGAGGACGGCTTTTGGTTGTGCCTGCTTCAGCAGAATCAATCTGGATTGAAGGAAGTTTGCTCGAAGGTTTTGGTGGCGCAAGCTGAACAGTTTTTGTCCAGGTCAGGGTGTGGGTATCGCTTTGTTTGCCATGAATCTCAAGCCGATCGATTGTCGAAATTTCCAGTTTTTCGATTCCCTTCTGAAGCGACTTCGCGATCGACTGTGGCGGAACCTCTGCCCCTTCCAGCAAAATTTTGAGGCAGCTTTCATGCCGTATCAGTTTCGCGGTGATGGAGTGGGGCTGAAGCGATCGGTTGATCAAAAGGGCGATTGCTTCTAGATTTCCTTGCCTTGCAAGCTCGAACAGCGTTGGCTGACCCATTGCCCGTGAAATGTTCCAATTTAATGTTCCAGTGATGGCAGATCTGCTCTGCGGGGTGGGTCAGTTGCAGTCGGCGGTGCGGTAGATTCGGTTGATTCTGAAGACGATTCTGCACTTTGTCCTGAAGCCTGCTCCCCCGATTCTAAACTGGGGGCAAAATTCTCAACCAGGGGAGTTTGTCCGACGGGTTCTGCTTTTTTGACGCGCTTGATCGGTAAGTTGGCAATCAAAACTGTGGTTCGCTGATCATTCTCTAGCGCAAAGTCTGACTCGCCTGGCTCGATTTCGACATAGCGTGAGACGACTTCTAAAATCTCCTCGCGCATCTTTTCCACCATTGCCGGAGACAAATCAACTCGATCGTGTGCCAGAACAAGCTGAAGCCGTTTACGGGCAGTATCACGGCTGCTGTTGGCAGTTGCGCTGCGCGAGAAAATGCGATCGAGGAATTGCTGAAGCATGGGACAGGTAGCGCGTAGCAGGTTAGGAAAAGGCAAAAAGACGATCGGTGACGGTCAAGGATAGCAATAAGAAGCGGCTGTGCAGCAGCATGAGCAATCCTATTTACGGGAGGGACGGAAGATCCGCAAAATGCGAGAGAGCAAATCCTCTTGCGGAACGGTCAAATCTAGGAACGGAACGGTTTCTCCTTCCAGTCGGCGCACGATGTTGGCATAGGCTGCTGCCGCCAGCGAAGGCGTTTCAGACAACACTAACGGTTCACCCCGGTTCGTTGAGACGATCACTCTCTCATCATCAGGAACCACACCAATCAGCGGAATTGCCAAAATTTCCTGCACATCTTTAACCGACATCATCATATCCTGCTCGACCATCGCAGGCCTAATTCGGTTAATAATTAGGTGCATTTTTTTAATATCGTTAGCTTCAAGCAAGCCCACCACGCGATCGGCATCTCGCACGGCAGCAACTTCAGGCGTGGTGACAATAATGGCTTCTTTTGCAGCGGCGATCGCATTCAGAAAGCCCATTTCAATGCCGGCAGGGCTATCGATCAGGATGTAGTGAAACACTTTGCTCAATGCACCAACCAGCTTTTTCATTTGCTCTGGCGTAACGGCTTCTTTGGTGCGATTTTGTGCCGCCGGCAGCAGGGCAAGATTGGGCTGACGCTTATCTTTGACCAGTGCCTGATCCAGGCGGCATTCGCCAGCAAGCACCTCGATCGCCGTATAGACAATTCGGTTTTCTAAACCCAACAGCAAATCCAGGTTTCGCAGCCCAAAGTCAGCATCAATTACGGCAACCTTGTGCCCCCGCTGAGCCAGAGCCATGCCCAGATTCGCAGTAGAAGTCGTCTTACCAACGCCTCCCTTGCCCGATGTCATTACAATGATTCGACTCATAGGATCTGAACGTACGTGAAACTGCTTTTGTTGGCGATTCGGTTAATATTACGCGATGTGTCAAGCGATCGTCTTGAGCCACGATCGGTCTAAAGCATCAAATACAGCGTTAAAGGTAAGATGTAACCCTGCAATTGACTCAGTAATTTGCTTTAATTTGCTTTTCACACGCAAAAGAATAGCGCAATTCAACCTGAATAAATCTAGCTTGAATATCTCATTCTAAATATTGTTTTGCCGAATCGAACAAAAAACTTACAACTCGCTGCAAACTTCCTGTATCGCGGTGCATTTTTTCAGGCAAAGCCACTAGGAAAACAGCAGATCTTTAGAGAAATCGGTTCGGCGAACAATTCGAATACTGCCGTTCATCACATAAGCTACTTCCGGCTGATATTGGCTGGGCGGCGTTTCGGGAGCACGAGCCATCAGGTCGCCAATCCGAATCTGAGTCGGTTCCATTCGCAGTGCCATGACCAGACAGCGCAAATTGCCCGATGCACCCGCCTGTACCACACCTCGCAGCGTTCCCCACACCAGCACATCTCCGTCTGCAATAATGCTGCTGCCCGGATTCACATCGCCCAGCACAATCACCGTGCCGGGATGCCGAATTTCAATCCCAGAGCGAACTGTTGTTTCCAGATAGAGCGGCTCTGCAAGTGCCTGTCCGCTTTCGTCGGACTGATTCAATCGGGGAATCGACGACTGTTGCTCAACGGAAAATCCGAGCGTGGCAGCGGCGACTGCCGTTTGTCTGCGGCTGGTATAAATGCGCTTTAGCTCCAGTTCTGCCTCACCGAGAACATCATTAATCGCCTGAATCTGACGCCCATCCAGCAATCGATCGCGAACAATGAGATGTACGGGCGTTCTCGGCTGCCAGAAGCGTTCTCCAGCGTTCAGGCGTTGCTTGAGCTGTTGCCAGATATCTGTCCACGCCGTCGCTGCACCAGGCGTTTCTAAATCAGGCGGCAAAAGCAGCAGCAGTCGCCCATTTTCACCTTTGAGGCGCACCTGAGGCACTTCTTTTGCATCCAGATTGGGGGCAGTGGGCTGGAGTTCTCCATCAGAGGCGATCGTTGACAGTGGAGCGGAAACTGGAAAATCTGAGTTCATGCAGCGTGAGTCCGTTAAGACAGTTAAAGATTAGCAGGAAAAAGTGGGGAAGGGGGAGTGGGGAGGGGGTGGATGGGGGAGGGGATAGATTGTTCGTTCAAGATTGTAGGGCAAGCGTTGTTTGGAGATTGCTGCGTCTTGAACGCTTTGAGGATGGATGAGCAAGTTTATTTTAGAAGTGGGTCGGGCTGGGTTAAGGTTCCTGTTTGCTGAGTCGCCGATACACTTCTGCCAGTGCTGCTCGATCGCCGACGTTGCCAGGAAACAGAACGACGGGAAGCTGGGGAAAGCGGGGATGATCGGCAGAGGTGCGGACAACGGAGACTCCGGGCAGAATTTGCCCCAATAGTCGAGCGGTGGTGAGTGCCAGCCCGGTGCTGAGGGTGTCGTTTGAGGTGATGCCGCCTTTGCTGATCAGGAAGCCGATCGTCTCTGGTAATCCTTTTTCGATGTCCATCAGCAGGGCTGAAACGGCAATGCCGAAATCGAGGCGGGTTTGAATATCGGCAAAGGTTAATTCTTGGCGGCTAGTGTAGATGACGGGCGTTTTGCCTGCCTGGTGTGCTTGATGAGCGCGATCGAGCGTTTGCTGCAATAGCTCGGCACGCTCCATCGCGGATCCTTCCAGGAGATGAACGACATCGACTTCGATCGCTTCAACTCCAGGGGCTTTTAGCAGGTCTTCGAGCTGCTCAGTGGTTTTTTTCACATGGGAACCGACGATCACTGCGCCCGGTTTTCCATCCCGCACATAGGCTGCCATGTCCTCCGACGCGACGGCTTGGGGCGGTAGGGCAGCAAGAGCAGTGAGCAGGCTGGCAGCACTCCGAAACAGAAATCGCTTTCCCTGACGGGCGGCTTGCAGCACATCGGTGGCAAACTGATTCAGGTCTGCCTGCGTTTCAGCATCAACGACAACACACTGATTATCCTGAAGCTGCATCAGGCGATCGAGCGTTCCCAATCGAATATCCGCCAGCAAAAAGCGATCGACCTGCGAGGCAGGAATGCGTCCCCTGGTTTTTTCTTCCACGTAGTCCGGCAAATAGCTGTGCCGATAGCCAAACACTGAATCTTTCGCAAACTCGGTTTCGTGAACCGGAGTGGGTACGTCATTCACCACCAGATAATGCACGCTGTCGCGGGTGAATCGTCCGCCCTCAAAAAAAGCTGGCGTGAGGAAATGGGCATCAAACGGACCCAGCTCCTCAGCGATCGCATCGGTTTCGATCGGGTAATGTCCGCGCAGGGTGGAGTCCGATCGGCTAACCACCAGGAAATCTTGAACGCCTGCTTCTGCAATTGCCTGTTTCAGATTTTGGCAAACTTCTCGCGTGGTGGAGAGTGCTTTCTCTGGAGTGAGTGCCCTGGTGTTGGTCAGCACAAAGAAAATGGGGGACTCGTCGGCTAAGCCCGATCGCAGCGTCTCTACGTCCCATTTCATCAACAGTAAACAGCCATGAACGGTCTGCGACCCAGTTGGATCGTCGTCCAACACAACAATTTTGGGCTTTATTTTGGGCTTTGAGGTCATCGCAATTTTTTGTGGCGTAGAGCAGGTTTATTATGGCGTGAATTGAGGGAGTGGATGAGTGAATGAGTATATGAGGGGGGAAGGGGGTGAGGAGATGAAATGGAGGGGGTGAGAGAAAGTGATAAGAAGGGGGTGAAGTGGGCAAACTGTGGTCGGAGAGGCTTTAGGATGGACGGGGAATGAGCGATCGCTTTACAGCAGGTTGCGTTTCAAACGTAAATTCTCAGGTGTGATACCGTTCATTTCGCTGCTTTAGAGCTATCATCTCTGTCAATTGACCGATCGGGTAGGGTATTTCTGCTTTGCCGATCGGGTATGATTCCCCAACGGGCATCGCCCTGGATTAAAGGAACAATCAGGGACAGCGCAAGTTTATATAAGAGGTTGCAAGAGGCATGGGGCAACTGAACGATCGATCCGCAGAAATGGGGTCGCAGGAAAACGAATCTCAGGCAGCATCGCGCCATTCCAGCGACGCAGAAGATGTGCTGCAAACCATGACGCAGGATCTTCGCAGCCTCCAGCAAGACCTGATCGCTCAAATGAGTCACGATGTCCGCCGCTTGCAGGCAGAAAAATCGCGCTTATTAAACGATATTGAAAAGCTGCAAAATCAGCAGCAAATGCTGGAATCTCAGTACGAAGTTGCCCTTTCTCGCCATCAGCTTGCCCAACAGCAAACCTGGGCAAAACAACTCGCTCTCACCCTGGCAAATCATCTTCACGCTGCCCTCAGTCAGCGAATTAATCAGATGGTGACGGTTCAGCAAGTTCAGCAAGACGCTTCGGGACCCAGTCTGCCACGAATTTCGAGCAATGGCGCGATCGAATCCATAGAGGCAAACCGCTTGATGGTGTCGCTGGATGAAACGGTAAATCGCACCTTTTCAACACTCAAGCATGACTTGTCGAGCTACGAAAGTGCCTTGTCGCAGCAGATCGATCGAATGCACAACCTGGGTCAGCAGGGAGAAGTAATTCTGGAAGTGCTGGTTAAGCGCATCAGTCAGCAGCTTCAGCTTGAAATGACCCGCAGTGGCGCAATTCCTGCCAGTCCTCCCGCTCATCTTTCTGTTTCGCCTACTCCGTTTACGGCTGAATCGTTGCCGAATCCAGAAGCAAATCCGTTTGAACCGATCGAGAATCCCTATGCTGCCCCGGCTCCTGAACGAGTGCCTGAGCCTGTGCCTTTGCAGGGAACGTCTTTGCTGCCCACGCCTCCAGCAGTCGCACCTGAGCCGGTGATGGTTCCGCTTCGCTCTCCTGCCGATCCGCGTCGTTTGTCTCATTTTCAAATGGGACTCCTGCTGATTTTGCTCTCCACGCTGTCGCTGTCGTTGCACAACGTTCTTGTTGGCATTGTGAGCAATCCCAGCCGCTTGTTTGGCTTGATTCCGATCGGCGGTTTTATTAAGTTGAACGGGTTTGGCAGTTCGCTGCTAATTTTGTGGATGCGGATGCTGGTGGTCGTGCCCTTGATGGTGTGGCTTGCCCCCAGACTATATAAAAATACCTGGCACGAGATTCGGGGCTTCTTTCAGTCAAAAGATCGAATATTGCTAGGCAGCGTTCTGGGAAGCGGGTTTTTCCTGTTTCTGTCACAGGTTTTGATTTATATTGCGATCGGTCAAATTGGCCCTGGTGTTGCCGTCACGGTTCTGTTTATGTATCCCCTGGCAACGGTGCCGCTAGCATGGTATTTATTTGGCGATCGACCCACACGGCTCCGGCTGCTGGTGATGGCAGCGATTCTGTCGGGCGTTGTGTTTACGGCTGCTCCCAAACTAGGGACGGCGGGCGTTTCCTGGAATGGCATTTTGACCGCAGTATTTTCAGGTATTGCGTTTGCGTTCTACCTAATTTCGATGCAAGTTAGCTTCCGCAAGCTGCACCCGGTTCCGGTCAGCCTGATCCAGTTCTCCAGCATTTTTATTTTTTCCAGCGTTAGTCTCATTGTGCTGGGCGTTGAAGTTGCCCCAACCAATCGCACCGGGCTGGCGATCGCTGGACTGCTGCTGGGCGGACTGACGCTGGCAGGCTATTTGTTGAATAACTTTGGCGTGCGGTTTATGGGGGCAGCCAGAGCGTCGATTATTGCCGCGAGTGGTCCTGCGCTCACCGCATTTCTGGCATTTTTGCTCACTCCCGGCAGACACACTGCCTTGCAAAGCGTCCAGATCCTGGGAATACTGATTGTAACGCTCGGTGTCACTGCCCTCAGCTTTGAACGAATGCTGCTACAAAATCGAACCACTCGCCAACCTAAACCCTCTAGTCAGGTCAGCTAGGAATTTGGGTACTTCAAAGTCCCTCAGCATCGGGGGATTTAGGGGGCAATTTTTAGGGGGTAATATAGATACTTGCGGCTTCTTAAGCAGCTTATCACTCGTTTATCATTACTCGTTCATGGTGCGATAAGTTGCCACCGCGGAAGGCGAAACGCGATTCAGATAGCGGAAGATCCAGTATTTGAAAATCGTGTCGAGAATCACCGGAAAAGTGGCAATAAACAGGAAGATAAAATCGCGGTTTGCGGGCAGCCCAAAGTGTCGGGAAACCCCTTCGAGAATCACTTCCCAACCGTGAGGGGAGTGAAAGCCGACGAAGGTATCGGTAAACAGGATGATGATAAACGCTTTAGCACTGTCGCTTAAGCCATAAACAAGCTGATCCATAAAGGATTTCAGCACAGCAATTTCGCGCTTTCCGGTTGCAATTATTACGGCAAACGCCATCACCCCAAACAAATCAGCAAACACATTCTTGATTGCATCCGAGCCGCGATCCCGATAGTCCTGCTGAATTTCAGCCGCTCGATCGCGCACCTGCTCCACGATTTCTTCCTCGGTTTTAGGCTCCTCTTTACCAATCAAAATTTCAAACCGAATTCGCTGTTCAAATCGCTGAAGTTCGTTCAGTGCTTCATCTTCTAACTCCTCGTTGAGAAACACCTGAACCTGCTCGTTACCAGCCCGGTAGCCATCGACGATCGGACCAACAATAAAATTTTTGGCGAGTTGCAGGGTTAAGAGCGGAATAATAATCAGCAGCAAAACAAATCGGATTGCGGTGATCGTGCGAGATTTTGATTTGCGAAAATCCCGGACGAGTTCTTGCTCTGCTTCAGGATCAAGCTCTCGCCGAACCCGATCGACCGTCTCCAGAATCGATCGCGGCAGTACCCCGGTTTTATCCGTCAGGGACTTCATATCTCGCTTGGCAGCCCGCTTGGGCAGTTGATTTCCCGGAGACACGATCGGCGGCTCGGTCTGACTCAGCTTCTGCTCGGTTTTGGGTTGAGCGTTGCTGAGCTGAGGAGGATTGGGCTGAGCATTGGTCACAATCATCACTGAACCGGGATTTGGCTCAGGATTGCTGTACGGTGCCAGCACTTCATCAATAAAGCGCAGCTTTTTGAGAATTAAATTAGGGCGATCGATTACATTTACGGTAAGACGATTACTTTGCAGTTCACCAGGAGAGTAATTACTGCTGTTTTCTTCGAGTTGAACTTCGGTAATGGTTTGATTTGAAAGACGGACGATCGAGCTGCTTGCTTTGAACTCAAATAAACGGATTCTAATAATATCAAGATACTTTTTTAGCTCTTCTTTAAGATAAGTTCTGGCACTTTGGCTATAGTCACCGTTTTCAAGCGAAATTGGATTTCCATCAAAGTGAGCGTCTTCTAATGCTTTGATGGCAAGTGCCGCTTCGTAGGCCTGATCGAGGGCGCGTTCGGGAGTTTTTTGCAGCCAGCGATTAGCAGAGCGAAAATACTCCTTGAAAGATGCAAAAGCCGAATTTCTCATTGGGGCAATAGGATCGTCTGACATGATGCGAAGTGCGGATTCAGGATCGTTGAAAAGGCAGCAGAACGGGTTGAACAGCAGTTTTAACGATCGATTTGCTTTATAAATTAGCTGGTTTCAAAAGAACCAACTCAAACTTCAGGTGCTTCTGGAGCAGTGATGTGAGGCAGGTTCTGCTTTAGGGCGATCGGGTTAGGTATCAACGCTACGGATCAACCAGTGAATCCAAACGATCGTTTATTCTAACGTTAGATTAGAAATGATGATACCAAGCCCCTGAGGAGCGATTCGTGTCTCTTGATTCTATTTGGATTTCGGGTGTAACGGGCAGTGGAAAGACCACCCGACTCATCCAGCAGTTTACCCAGGCAGCAGAGGCAAACTGGCAGCGAGACCGGACTCAGGCACGACAGACTGCGCTAGTCTTTGCGGCGATCGGCGATAATCGGCTCGATCTTGCTGATCGCATTGCCGCTGCGACACAGGGCAAATATCGATTTGACTCGGTGACGCCGTTGGGCTTTTTTCAGGACGAAGTGCGGCTATTTTTTCCTCTGCTGGCAGAACAGCTTGGGCTGAAAACCTTATTTCCCTTGCGGCTGCGCCCGGAAACCGAGCAGGAATTAGCGACCCGCCTTTGGCAACCCAATTTAGCGTCGGGTCGATTGCGCCAAACGGGAATGCGCGACTATGACCTTGTGCGTCGATCGCTTGACCTGCTTCAGCTTGCGGCGTTTAGCGGTACACCCCATGAAGACATTGCTTTTTTGCTGAAAGAAGGATTTGCCGAACAGGAAGGTTCTTTAGATTCACGAGATTCATGGGAGGCAATTGGCGAAGCGATCCAGCAGTGGTGGGATTGGTGTCTAGCCCGTGGACTGCTCACCTATGGAATTATCACCGAACTGTACTGGCGATATCTGCTGCCCCACCCGATTTATCGGCAGCACTTAACTAGCCGCTACTATGCTGTGTTTGCCGATGACGTAGACGAATATCCAGCAGTCGCCCGCACCCTATTTGAACTGCTGCTTGATCCTCCCGCAGCGGGAACGGCGAAGCATTGCAGCATTCCGGGAACCTTTACATTTAATCCTGAAGGCGGAATTCGCCTGGGATTGGGAGCCGATCCCCAATATTTTGCAGAGCTTGCCCATCGCTGCCAGAACGAAACCCTATTTGCAGATGCCAATCGTTGCATTGGTGCAACCTGGGGACGGTCGGTGATGGAGTGGGTGCGTGAACCTTTACTGCTGCCGCAGTTGCCAGACTGCATTCGTACAATCCAAACGGCGGCGAGAGGACAGCTTTTGCGCCATACTGCTGAAGAAATTGCGGCTGCAATTCATAAAGGCGAGGTTCGGCCCCAGGATGTTGCTGTGATCGCGCCTGGAGTAGACCCGATCGCCCGCTACACGCTGCGCGAAATTCTCACCAGTCAGGGAATTCCCGTTGCCTCGCTCCACGACCAGCATCCGCTTGCCAGTTCGCCGCTGATTCAGGCATTGTTGACTCTGCTGGCACTGGTTTACCCCGGCTTAGGACGATTGCTCAACCGGGAGTCGATCGCTGAAATGCTGGTGCTGTTAAGCCAGGTTCCCAACTCTGTTTATACCGAGCCAATCAGCGCACTGGAAGTTGAACCCTTGAGTCAGTCCGATTCGGGCAGCTCAACCACCTTTATGCCGCGAATTGATCCCGTTCGAGCTGGGCTGCTGACCGACCACTGTTTTGTGCCCGATTTCGATCGCCCCCATCTGCTTCCGGCAACCGTGCTGCCTCGCTGGGATCGGTTAGGCTTTCAGGCAACTCGCGCCTATGAAGATCTGGTGCAGTGGGTCGAGTCGCAAAAACAGCAGCAGCAGCAGCGCATGATCACGAGTCCCGTTGTGTTGCTCGATCGCGCCATTCAAAAATTCTTTTTTGGCGGCAGTCATTTGCCCTATGACCAGCTTGCCGCCCTGCGCGAACTGATGGAAACCGCTCAGCATTACTGGGAAGTGGCTACTCGCCTCCAGTCGTTCAATGCCTCAGAAGTCCTGGTGTCGCTCTCGGTGGGGCAATTCATTCAGCTCTTACGCGAAGGCACAATTACTGCAGACCCTTTTCCCTCTAGACCGATCGGTAAAGCCGCTCAAGCGGTTACGATCGCCACAATCTATCAATATCGAAACGATCGACGCTTTCATCGCTGGCAGTTCTGGCTTGATGCCGGCTCACCCTTCTGGCTATCAGGCGGGAGCGGACTGTTTGGTGCACCCATTTTTCTAAGAAAGCGACTCGGAGCCTGGACAACCGCAGATGAGCTAGAAGCCAATGTGCAGCGACTTCAGCGACAGGTATTTGATTTACTTCATCGGGCAACCAGTCGGGTTTATCTCTGCCACAGTGAACTGGCAGCGAATGGACAAGAACAGGCAGGAAATTTGCTGACGCTGGTGAATGCCGCACTGCCCGTCACCGCAGGACAAATCCTTGAAAGACCGATCAATGCCTAAAAGCCTCGTAAGACTTAAGCATTTTAGGAAACTGAGCTTAAAATTGCCAGTTCCAACCCCAGATTAACGCTAATCCCGATCGTCAGACTAAGGTAAACCCAGACTGCTAAGAGCGATCCAGCGTGCTGCCTGTCCCAACCAGAGGCGCAAAGCTGCTGCATGAGCCGTATCTTTTGGCTGGTTAAAGGACTGACAACCAGCGGCTTCACAATCCATTCCCCGATAGTGACCACAATGACAAAATAAAGCACCAGTCCAATCAGCCGCAGTCCATCCGCTAAGATTTCGCCAGAACCAATGCTGACCGGAGCGGATAGCACTCCCAGCAAAGGCTTAGCTGCCTGGGCAATGAAAACACCCGTCAAAGCAGCATAGCCAAAAATTTGAGACAGACCGAACAGGGACGATCGCTTCATAAGGGCGATCCCTGCGCGATTAAATGCTGGCTCAGCAAGGTAGGAGAAGACTCCGCCTGATGCTGATGAAGTGTAAACGCTGCCCAGGCCAGCTCGACAATACAAACTCGGCAAGCACTGGGAATTTGGGTAGGCAAAACAATCCAATAGTGCGGTGTACGTTTTGCCGCTTCAACCTGAAAGTGACGACTCATTGCGATACAATCCGGGAAGCTAGTAAAGTTAACGTTCCCGCTCCATCGCTGTTTGTCTCACAGATAGATTAACTGTCTCTGAGACTTAATAATCTGAAACTTTTCTTGATCGTTCGATTGTTGCTGAAAGTTTGCCGAAATTAAACTACTAAGTTTCGCTCAACATAAGCGCGGCCTGCCATCATCGCAGCATTGCTGGTTTCGTATTCTCTGCCATCGTTTAGCAGGGTCAGGTCTGGATCAATCACCCAGCACAAATAGCTATCCATTAGAGCCGATCGGCTCACGCCTACGATCCATCCGGGGTAGGCAGACACTTGTACGATCGATCCATCGCTCATGGCATTTGTTCTCCTTGGGTTGGTTCAGGTAATGTGCGGACTTGAAAATTAGGTTGATTGGTAAAATTTGCAGAAATCTAATTTCCCTGCGCCTATCCTTTAACCTGGCTTGATTTTGACGGATCTGGAATTGAGCTTCCGTCTCTCTCAAGCCTCAAATCCATCTCATCCAGTCAATAGATATTACAATTGCATCCCAAATTAGGCATAGCCTCATCTTGCCCAGAATTACCCCTTACACTACCGTGGTTTCCCAAACAAGCTACTGAGAGAATAAGGAGGATTGAAAAGTTTGGAGTTGCCTCTTAAACCGCCTTTTCTGGAGAAATTGAACCCTCTGCTGCGGACTGCTTTAGCCTGCTTGAGGAAAACTTTTGGAAGTTTATTCTCGATCGAGATTAAGGCTGGGATGATGAGAGTGAATTTTTTCCTGGAACCTCGTCCCAGTTCGCTGAATCACTTTAAAGCTCGAAAATAAAGGCTTTCAAAACTATCTCTGGGCACTAATCCAATGACGAACGTATTTCAACAGCTTGAACAGCGATTTCATCAATTGGGCAAAGATCTGACCCCTGAAGTCGTTGAAACTGCCACTCAATCGCTTCAAGAATGGCTGGAACGCAATATCGATTGCCTTGCTGCCCGTAAACCAGGCGCAGAGTTTAACGGCACGATGATGCAGTGGTTCCACTGGTATCTGCCTTCAGATGGCACTCACTGGAATCAGCTTGCCGATCGCGCCCAGGAGCTTGCCAAGGCAGGAATAACCGCCATCTGGATGCCGCCCGCCTGCAAAGCAATGGAGGGAGAAAACGATGTGGGCTACGGCATTTATGACCTGTACGACCTGGGAGAATTTAACCAGAGCAAAAGCACCCGTACTAAGTACGGCACGAAAGACGAATACGTTGCTGCTGTGAAAGCAATTCAGCGAGCCGGAATGCAGGCTTATGCAGACGTAGTGTTTAACCACAAGATGGGCGCAGACTGCACGGAAGAGTTTGAAGTGGTGCCCTACGACCGGAGCGATCGCAACTGCCCGATCGACGGCGAGAGAACCATTCGCGGCTGGACAGAATTTAGCTTTCCCGGTCGGGGCGATAAGTATTCCTCAATGAAATGGCACTGGTGGCACTTTGACGCACTGGACTATGACGACGGCAATCCGGGCTACCGCGCTGTTTATCAGGTTAAGGGCAAAAGTTTTGATACCAAAGTCGATCTGCGCCAGGGCAACTATGACTATTTGATGGGCTGCGACCTGGATATGAATCATCCTGAGGTGCGGGGTGAGCTGAAATACTGGGGCGAGTGGCTGATGAACACTGTAGGACTGGACGGCTTCCGGCTGGATGCAATTAAACACATCAACGGCGATTTCTTTAGCGACTGGCTGGATCACCTAGAGCATTACGCAGAGAAAGATCTGTTTTGCGTCGGGGAATACTGGACAGAAGACTTCGGCTCCCTGAGCTGGTATATCGGCAACGCAGGCGGGAGGCTAAATTTATTTGATGTGCCGCTGCACTACAACTTTCATCGCGCCAGTCTATCGGGTGGAAACTACGATATGCGATCGATCCTGGACAACACGCTGATGAAGCACCTGCCCATGTTTGCCGTCACCCTAGTCGATAACCACGACACGCAGCCCTTACAAGCACTCGAATCTATAGTGGAATCCTGGTTTAAGCCACTTGCCTACGCGGTTATTCTGCTGCGGGCGGAAGGCTATCCCTGCATTTTTTATGCAGACTACTACGGCGCACATTACCGGGATAAAGGACGAGACGGCAACGAGCATGAAATTTGGCTGGACTCCCACCGCTGGCTGATCGATCGCTTTCTGTTTGCCCGTCAATATTTCGCCTACGGAGCGCAGTACGACTACTTCGATCACTGGGACATCATCGGCTGGACGCGACTCGGCTCTGAGCAGCACCCTGGTGCAATGGCAGTGATTATGAGCGACGGTCCCGACGGCAGCAAATGGATGGAAGTCGGCAAACCTAACACCACCTTTTACGACATCACCGAACATATCAAAGAACCCGTTCGCACAAACCAGGACGGCTGGGGCGAGTTTCGCTGTAACGGTGGATCGGTGTCCGTCTGGGTGGAGAGAGATCCTTTGTTGTCTTGTCTGACAGGATTACCGATCGAGATTCGGGTGGGTGAGTGAGCGGGTCAGGGGCTTCGGGTTCCTCGCGCCAATGCTCTGCGTTGGAATGCTCATTAGGCGGCTCTGCTACAGGATTAAATCAGCGGCAGAGCTGTATCTGGGAGATTATCCAGGCTGAACCTGGACACCAAAGTTAAAGTCCCATCTGTTTGCAGGACAAATTTCGCGAATCCAGATAATTAAAGGAGCCGTTGAGGAAGCGAATAGATTCCAGCGGCTCTGTTATTCGTCAACTTGTAAAGTGGATGACTAAACTATAGATTGACAGGATGAAAGTTAAGAGTGCAATAATCCATAATATCTGTAAAAAAGTTATATCAAAATCCTGGTTCTCAGCTTTTTTCTATCTATGAAGTAAGAGGATAAACTATTTTGACAAACCGCTGACAATACAGTGCTTGTCCATAGATGCACCACACCAATCTTTGATTGGATAAAGATACAGGCGACGAGTACAAGTACTGAGTGAATTGTAAAAAGAATATTGGCAATAGCAAGCCTTTTCGTTTCCTCTGCTATTCCATAGCCCAAAAAAATAATCAATGAGGGAATAAGAATAAACACAAAATCAAAAACGTAAGGCTCAAAAATGAACTCGTTGGAAATTTTCAATAACTGAGCTTGACGATCGAAGAAGCCATCAACATTAGATGCTTCAGCCACAATCATTCCACTATGCCAATATCGCCATAGCCAAAATAGGAGAAGGGTCAAGATACTAAGATTGGTAATAATAAGCAGAATAGAAAAGCGAGAAGACTTTCCAGGCAACGATTCAAACATACTCTTACTTTCTTTTCTAGTCTTGATAAAGAAGCATCAAAAGCTGTGAGCATCAAAATTTATAGTTTTGATTCTTTGAAATCTTTAAGGTCTGCTTGTGTGATTTCAGCGA
Organism: Cyanobacteria bacterium FACHB-502; assembly: GCA_014695325.1. Classification (GTDB taxonomy): domain Bacteria; phylum Cyanobacteriota; class Cyanobacteriia; order Elainellales; family Elainellaceae; genus Leptolyngbya_A. The sequence goes on from JACJNZ010000080.1 coordinate 24,580, forward strand.
ATCAGGTTAACCGGAGAAAGAGCATTTGAGTCAATGCTTCTCTAATCCATTAGCTCTATTGTCAAAAGGCTAGTAGCTAAAAACGTTCAGCATAAACAATAGAAGACAGATAATTTGCATTACTGATAGAAAGGTTTTGTCAAAATCCTGATTCTCATTTTCTTGTTCACGCCTGGAGTTGCCCGACAAGCAAGTTATAACTGACGCTGAAACTAAGGCACTTCTCCAAATATGTAATACATCAATTTTTGATTGTATTAATACACAGGTAATGAATACTACAACAGAGTGAATAGAGAGAAAAGCATAGGCAATTGCAAGCTTTTTAGTAATAATTGACACTAAAGAACCTAGTCCCAAAAACGCAATGGCAAGAACAAGAAGAGAATCTAAAATATAAGGTTCAAAAACATACTTATTGAGAATTGAAAAGCTCACCCTGCGATTAAAGAAGCTATCAACATCAACACTCGCAATTAGTCCATCGTGCCAATACTGCCATAGCCAAAACGCGAGGAGAAGAAATATAGCGAGATTGGTAGAAATGATAAAAGCATAGAAGCGTGAATATGTTTTAGGCAAAGATTCAGACATACTCTCAGATCCTTTTCAGCTTCGATCAGCCCCAAAGAAATTGGGTAAAACGACTGTAACTCGGGCTTCACGAGCATCCATAGCACACTCATTGAGTAGTCTACCCAGGATCTAGAGGAAACTCATAAAAGCGTAGTGTCTCAAGTTCAGCAGTTCTTCGCTCCCCCTCTCCCTACTCTCCCTCTCGCCCATCCACCCCTCTACCCCTCAACTCCCACCTGCTGACACATCGACAGCAACGGGCATTTAGGACATTTCGGGGCATTCCCGGTACAAATGTGCTTGCCGAAGGGAACTAGCAGCGCATTAATCTCGATCCAGTATTGCTGGGGTAGTTTTGCTTCCAGGGCTGCCAGCGTTTTTTCGGGCGTGCGGCTTTGGACATAGCCCCAGCGATTGGTGACGCGATGCACATGGATATCGACGCTGATGTAGGGCTGCTCGCAGGCAATACCGAGGGCAAGATGGGCACACTTTGCCCCGATCCCTTTAAACGACAAAAAAACCTGCTCATCGCAGGGCAACTCACCGCCATATTCACGCACAATTCGATCGGCAATATCCCAAATTTGCTGCGCTTTTGCGTCGTGGTAGGTGCTTCTTTGAATCAGCCGATCGATTTCTGCCACGCTAAGCTGAACCATTTCCGCTGGAGTGCGAGCGCGATCGAACAGCCGTTTTGCGGTAGGCAAACTGACCTCGTCATAGGTGCGAATCGAGATGATACAGGAAATTAACTGCTCAAACGGCGAATTATAACCCTGTGCTGCCAACTCAAACATCGCAGCCTTAGGAAAGGAAGAGACTGCCTGCCGCAGGCGATCGATCACTTCGTCAATTTCAAACGGCTGCTTTTCAGTCACGATCGAGTCTTGCTACCGATGACTGTTACAGATTGCTGTTACAGATTACAGACTCACTATGAACTAAGCCTTGCGCCGGAACCGTCTCTGCTTGCGTCGGGCAATGGCTTTGCGCTTTTCTTTTTCGAGCGGTGTTTCAAAGTGGCGATTCTTCTTCATGTCGGCAAAAATATCGGCTCTAGACACCTGCCGCTTAAAGCGACGCAGGGCTGACTCGATTCCTTCGTTTTCGCCGACAATCACTTGAGTCATGCAATCCTCTCCTTGTTTTGATATAAATGTTTGTTCATGTTTTACCACAGAATAAAGAGCTTCCAGCAGAGCGAGGCAATCGTCTCAGCCTACTAGAAGCTCTTAACTTCAAACTATCAATTTTGGGGAATTTAAGGCTTAATAGCGACGATCGTTCCGTCCACCGCGATTGCCACCACCTCCTCCCCAACCGCCACCGCCACCTGCAGGGCGTTCTTCGCGAGGCTTCGCCTTATTGACTTTTAGATCGCGTCCCATCCACTCTGCGCCGTCAAGTGCATCGATCGCAGCCTGTTCTTCAGCGTCTGAAGACATTTCTACGAAACCAAAACCACGCATCCGACCTGTTTCCCGATCGACCGGAAGCTGAACTCGCTTTACCGTACCGTACTCAGCAAAAACAGTGGTGACGTCCTCTTCAGTAACCTGATAGGACAGGTTGCCAACATAGATTGACATAAACTACTCCATAGAACCAATGCAGAGAATCAAATAATCAGAGTGTTGTCCGTCAATCTTTATCCAATCTTGCACAAGCACAACTAACTACCGACTATCTCAAATCCCAAATCCTATAGTAGCCTGAGATGCCCGCTTCAAGTGAAATTTATTCGTAAACAAATGTATCTTTTGTGAGATAGAAGACGTAGCAGGGGAAACAGAAAGGAGAGCGATACGGGAGGAGAGGAATCATTCAGCAGAGAGCTGCCTTCCCCCATAAAAGCCTGAAAAAGCCTAAAGCGGAAAACCCTTAGGGAATTTAGCTCAAAGGTAGCCCTCATAACTACCCCTTGTTTAGGCCTGAGTTAGATGAGAGCAGGGCAGACGATTCGCGGTAAATCTGGGAATGGTTTAAATCTATTATCAATACTTTGTTTGTCTTAAAGGATTGTTTATAGGGATAGGGTCAGTCCTCGAGCAGGGCTAGGGAATGGGGAGGATGTTCGATGCTTGCAGGTCGTTTAATGCCCTAGCTATCGCTACCGATTTGTTATCACAACCAATGGCTATCACAACCAATTACTGAAGCAGGACGCTGAAAAACAGCATGACAAAAGCAATTTATCTTGCCAATCCCTATGGATTTTCCAAGCAACAGCGCGATCTACTGCTGCCGCCGATCGTTTCTGCTCTGGAGTCAATCGGTGTCGAGGTGTGGGAGCCGTTTAGCCGCAACAATCAGGTTGATTTTTCCCAGCCGGGATGGGCATATCAGGTGGCTCAGGCAGACCTGAAAGATGTGCAGCAGTGTGATGGCATTTTTGCAATCGTGAACGGAATGCCGCCGGATGAAGGGGTCATGGTCGAGCTAGGCATAGCGATCGCCCTTCAGAAAGCCATCTTTTTATTTCGAGATGATTTTCGCCGCTGCACGGATAGCGAACAGTATCCGCTGAACTTAATGGTGTTTGCCGGATTGCCGGAAGCCGATTGGCAGCGGTATTACTATACTTCGGTAGCGGAGATTAGTGCGCCGGAGAAGGCGTTGTATCAGTGGGTGAGGGGGGAGCGGTAAAGGGATGTTTTTACCAGGGGTTTCCGATGATTGTGAAGGCAGCCCAGTAGTAGGGATGGGAGAGGGAGCCGCTGAGGCTGTTGTCGCCTGGGGGGAGGGGGATGCTACCAATGCCGGGGATACCCTGGATTTGACCATTGGCGATCGTGACTTGTCCGCGTACCATTGCAATTTGCGCCTGGCGGAGGGCTTCGGCTTTGATGGGCGCGATCGTGAGGGCGTCGTAGAAGCGGGTCATCAGGGCAGCGGTGGCGGTGTCATTGACGAACCAGAGGCTTGCCACCGCAGATTTAACGCCTGTTTGCACAGCAAGTCCGGCAAAGCCGAGTTCAGCCTGTTCATTGCCCAGCGCGGTTCGACAGGCACTTAAGACCAGCATTTCCACGGGCGGATCGTTCCAGCGGAGCTGACGCACCTGATCCATTAGCAGTCGCTCGTCCCAGAACTGGATGTAGGAATTCGTAATGGGTCCGGGGACGAAGTCGGCATGAGTTGCCAGGTGAATAATGCCAAAGGGCTGGGTCTGGCGAACCTGCTTGAAATTTTCGATCGTGGCATCATTATTCAGCACAATTCTGCCGCCTTGCCAGAGCCGCAGTACCAGCGTTGAGAGTTCTGTGGGAACGACAGGGAGTGGGTTTTGTCCCTGAGTACTTTCTGAGATGCCCATTGCCAGCAGTTGCGCTCCTCGGACATCGACGTAACGGGTGTCGGTCAGGCTAAGGCTGGGCATTAAACCGACGCTGTACTGCTCGATTAAGAACTGTTGTCCGTCATGCAGTGCCGCAAAGGGAAGCGATCGCAGTCCCATATCGGGCAGAAACACGAGGTTGGTAATGCCCTGGGTTTTCAGCTCATCGGCAAGCGGCGTAATCAGCCATTGATAAAGCTGCTGAGCATCTGCCAGGTAGCTGGTGGTTTCTAGATTGCGCGGGTTGGTAATCTCACTGCGGAAGTCTTGGGCAAGTTTCAGCAGAGCCGATCGGGTTGCCTCGGGAACACGCCGCCGGATTAACCCTTGCGCGGTCACGACTACCAGATCAAGCTGATCGCTCTCTTCCGCCAATGGGTCGATCGCCAGTGGGTTTATGCCTTCTGGCACAAAAGAAATGTAGATAAATGCAGGCTGTTCGCCCGTTGCTTGCTGGATATCCTGCGCCAGCTCCTTTGCTTGATCCAGGGTAACGATCGGCTGAGGCGGCAGCCCTAAATAGTCCTCAAAGTCACTTGAATACTGCCGTTCTAGCCGGGGTAGATCAGTGTCGATCAAGGTTGGCGGCAGCGTTACCTGGGGAATAGGCTGGGTCAGTGGCGGAGTATCCACACGCGGATCAGCAGATGTTAGCGGTTCGGATGGGGATGGGGGCAGCGGGCTGGGGGATGGCCTGGGGTCAGGGGGGCGGGGATCGGGATCAGGATCAGGCGTGGGTCGAGGATCGGGATCAGGATCAGGCGTGGGTCGAGGATCGGGACCTGGTCTGGGTCGGGGACCGGGCGTGGGAGGATTACGAATCATGACTTGAACAGCGATCGGTGCAGAGCTAGATAGAGACGGCACACCGTTCGCCAGATCCACAGCAACGACTTCAAACACAGGCAAAATGGCAGGCACATCAAGCGGCGGCGTATAGACCAGCGTATCGGTCGGAGCCAGCAGGGTTCCCGGCAGAATGGGCACTCCGTTGAGTGTCAGGGTTCCTTCGAGTGGGAGGGAAGTTAGCCGCAGCAGTGTCACATCGCCGTTGGGGTCGGTGACTCCGGCGACAAAACTGCTGACTGGAATCGAGAGCGGCTCACCCACCAGCGTGGCTAGGGCAGTGGTTCCTGGCGTAATCGTGGGGGCGGCATTTACTGAAGCGATCGCAATCGCAGGTTCAGGATTGAGCGTGTTTCCGGCAGGTGCGACGGTATAGTTGCCTGAAGCGATCGTGCCTCCTGGTCCTGCAGTAAGGCTTCCGGCACTGCCGCTCAGGGTAGTCCCGGCGATTCCGGGTGTGCCGACGACAAACGGGCGGTTTTCAGCTCCGCCTGCAAACTGAATGGCGATCGTTCCCGGTACGCCGCCATCCAAGCCGCCGGTGACATCGATACTGGCTGCGATTCCCTCCTCGGTGGGCAAAGTGCCTGTAAGCTGCACTCGATCGCCTGCAATTGCGACATCCCCTGCTTCACCAGAAGGACTGGAAGCATCGATCGTCTCGACGGTGACATTGCCCTGCGAACTGGCGATCGTCACATCCCCTGCAAGCGCACCAAACCCTGCTGCGGTCGAAATTGCGCCTGTTGTAATGTCTCCGGTTGCGGTCAGCGTGACATCGCCTGAAGCTCCTACAAATTCACCAAACCCGCTCTGAGTGAGAATGTTGCCTGTAGCGATCGTGGCTCCAGAAATCGTCAGATCGCGTCCGTTGGTAAAAATGGTCGATGTGGGACTAAAGAATCCTCCTGTTCTGTCTCCGTCTGCATCGGCTGTAAAGCGAATCGAGCCGCCGGAACTAGGGACAAACGACAGGGTGGCGATCGAGGGAGAAACCGTGATGTTGTTGGTGGCTTCTAGAATGATATCGGCAGTCTGAGCCGTGAGCGTAGCTGCGTCGATCGTGATATCGCCTGCAAATTCGCCTGCCAAAATATCTGGCAAAGCGGTGTCCGTACCGGGAGTCGTGGGGGCTGTGTCAGAAATCAGAATATTGGTTGGGTCAAGCAGGAGTGTGCCTAGACGACCGTTTGCTGCACTTAGGTTGACCTGTCCGGCAAAGGTAAGCTGCCCCCGGCTCGATACTTCCGCAAAGCCCCCGTTTCCGCCCGTTGCGCCCCCCGTCGCGCTGATGTTGCCAAAGAATTGCGTCCCCTGCTCTGACCAAATGATGACCTGTCCTCCGTTGCCTGCTGCCGTTGCGGAGTTGGCATTTGCAGCCAGGCTAGAACTGGGATCAACATAAACAATCTGAGACTGGGGTAATGTACCTGTGCCTTGCAGGTTGCCGCCGACCCGGATTCTTCCACCTGTCGCGCTCGATGCATCCAAACTGGCATCCAGCAGGGCAATTCGATCGCCCACCACCGTAATTTCAGAACTTGCGGGTGTTCCTAACGTTGCTGCATTCAGGGTTCCAGAGACGATCGCCGTTCCGGGCTGTGTGGGAATCACTGTTCCCGACCCGCGAAGCTGCACCGTCCCGTCGGGCTGGACGATTAGATCGGTTGCGCTTTGAAGCTCTTCGCCACCGGTAAGCAGGGACGGCAGGGAAAGTGGACTGGTTGGAAGCGGGGCATCGGTAGCATTTGCTGAACTTTCAGTGGGCAGTTCCAGGCTGAGCAGCGATCCGGTTTGGCTAAGGCGCACTCGACGGGTTCCAGGTACGGCGGCGATCGTCAAATTTCCCCCTGGTGCAGCAATTTCGCCGGTGTTCACCACAGTTCCGCCCAGCAGCGTCAGAGATTGTCCCTCAGTAACCGTTAGATTGCCAGAGTTCACGATCGCCCCCGGCTGAGTCAGGGCAAAGTCAAACCCGATCGGCTCGCCTATCAGCGCGGCATAGTCAGGGCGACCAACGTTGCTCAGCCAACTGTTAGCAAAGCCAATTCCCGTTGCGGTTGTAGCCGTAAACGCTGCTGGAACATCGAGCCGTGCATTTCGCCCAAAAATAATCCCTGCCGGATTGATCAGATAGAGATTAGAATTACCGCCCGACACGCGTAAAATGCCGTCAATCAGCGAAGCATCGCCGCCCCGAATCCGAGCCAGAATATTACGAATCGCCGGATCAGACTGAAAGTTAGCAATCTGTTCTCGGCTCAGCCCAAACCGCTCAAAGCTGTGAAATAAATTTCTGCCGTCCCGCGATCGTCGTCCCCCCTCGATATCAAAACGATTGCCACGCTGCCGTACCTGCGTTCGAGTTCCATCATTTGCCGGAGCAATGCGCTGCGCCAGAACCGGAGAAGCAGTAAAGATTGCCAGCAGCACCAGCAGCAGCCGAAAAGCCGGGGGGCAGGAAGTCTTAGACATGGGGCATCAGGTCTAGTCAGAACAGCTCAGAAAAGCTTTGAAAAGCAACGATGATTGCCCAAACCACCTTTCTAGCCCTCTAATTTTGGGGAAACCGAGTTCTCCTTTGGCTTCTCAAAGTTCCCCGAAGTTGGGGGATTTAGGAGGCGATGTTGAACCTCGAACACTTCTCAGACAGCTTCTCCCTCTTACGTTACGTTAGGCGATCGGGTGATTCCGTACAAACGCGCAAAAAATTAATGCAGGACAGCTTCAGGATTTGATCCATTGGTTTTAGGGTGAGGTTCGCTAAAGTAATGCGTGATGTGAACGACCAACCTCACCCTTGACTGCCCTAACTCCCTTGACTGCCCCCAATCCGCCAACCTCCTGGCACGGACACCTTGAATTAGACTACGCCCAACGCGAGGAAAAGACGATTCTCGATCGCGTCTTTGTCCAGGCTCCTCTGAAAGTGCAGCGTCCTTTTTATCCTGAAGCCGGAACCTGTCATACCGTGATGCTGCATACGGCGGGAGGCATTGTGGGGGGCGATTGGCTCTCGCTGCAAATCAACCTTCAGCCCCAGACTCACGCCCTGCTTACCTCTGCGGCGGCTGCCAAAGTCTATCGCAGTAACGGTCAAGAGGCACAGCAAATCACGCACATCAAAATCGGCGCATCTGCCTGTCTGGAATGGTTTCCGCAGGAGACGATCGTGTTTGACGGGGCGCAGTATGCTCAGCAGCTCAAAGTCGAGCTAGAACCAGGCGCAATCTGGATGGGTTGGGACATTACCCGGTTAGGACGCAGTGCCCGAGGCGAACGGTTTAACGGAGGCTACTGGCGCTCGAAAACCGAAGTCTGGCAAAACGAGCGGCTGTTGTGGATTGACCCGCAAGGCATTCAGGGCGGACATGAGATGATGACGAGCCTGCACGGACTCGCCGGATACCCCGTGATCGGCAGCTTTGTGTTCATCGGACGCGAAGTTTCCCCCGATCGAGTTAAGGCGGCAAGAACTGCATGGTATCCCGAAGGCAAAGAACCCGAAGATTCTATTTCCCTGCATGAATCAGCCAATCAAGTCGGAGTGACTCGCCTCACCGCCGGATTGCTCTGCCGCTATCGCGGAAACTCTACTCTAGAAGCCAGAAAATGGTTTATGCGGGTCTGGGAACTGGTGCGGCAGGAGGAGTTGGGGCGATCGATTTGTGTGCCGAGGGTGTGGCAGATTTAGGGGGCAATGCAGAATCTCCACTGATCAAACAACCTCTGAGGGAGTGCAATGTGAAAATTGTCGAAGTGACGCAACATGATTTCAATGAATGGCTGAATTTAGCGTTGAAACTCTGGTCAGACGATTTTGCTGAAGCAATGCAGATTACTTTGACAGAAATTCTCCAATCCCCTCGTCAGGCAGGTTTCCTGATTAGAAATGATGCTGGAACCGCGATCGGTTTTATGAATCTTTCGCTTCGATCGGACTATGTACCAGGGGCGAGTCGCAGCCCGGTTGCTTATATCGAAGGAATTTATGTGGAAGATGAATACCGCAAACAGGGAGTCGGTACGGCTTTAATTCACTATGCCGAACAGTGGGCACTGGAGCATGGCTGTGTAGAACTCGCTTCAGACGCTTTACTCGACAACGCTATAAGCCATGAATTTCACAGCAAAATGGGGTTTCAGGAAGTAGAACGGGTTGTCGCCTACATCAAACCCATTCTTTAAACTCATTCCTTTGCCCAACGAATGCTGTTCTCGCTCCGCCACTCCCCCATAATAAAAGAAGAAATGTAAACAGATGTTTCACGGGGTATCGGTAGCGCATCATGGCGAGAGATCTACGCGAATTTTTGCAGTTGCTCGAAGATCGGGGACAGCTCCGACGCATCAAAGCCCTCGTCGATCCGAATCTAGAGATCTCCGAGATCAGTAACCGGATGCTGCAATCAGGTGGACCCGCGCTGCTGTTTGAAAATGTGAAAGGCGCAGATTATCCGGTTGCAATCAACGTGATGGGAACCGTGGAGCGCATTTGCTGGGCGATGAATATGGAGCGTCCTGAGGAACTGGAAGCTCTCGGCAAAAAGCTGGCGTTGCTCTATCAGCCCCGTCCTCCCAAAAAGATTTCGCAGGCGATCGAGCTGGGTCAAGCGTTATTTGACGTGATTAAAGCAAAGCCTGGACGCAATTTCTTTCCACCCTGTCAGCAAGTTGTCCTGAAGGACGATCAGGTGGATTTAACCAAACTCCCGCTGCTGCGCGTCTATCCCGGTGACGCAGAGCGTGTGATTACGCTGGGCTTGATGATCACCAAAGATCCGGAAAATCGCACCGTAAATGTGGGTGTCTATCGCTTGCAGCTTCAGTCCAAAAATACGATGACCGTACAGTGGCTCTCGATTCGGGGTGCAACCCGTCACCTCCGAAAAGCGGCAGAGCGGGGTCAAAAGCTGGAAGTCGCTGTGGCTCTGGGGGTTGATCCACTCCTGATCATGGCAGCCGCGACTCCGATTCCGGTGGATCTATCTGAATGGCTGTTTGCCGGACTCTACAGCGGCGAAGGCGTAAAGCTGGCAAAGTGTAAAACGATCGACTTAGAAGTCCCCGCAGATGCAGAGTTTGTCCTGGAAGGCACGATTACTCCAGGCGAAACGGCGATCGACGGTCCCGCAGGTGACCACATGGGCTTTTATGGCGGCATCAATGAAAAAGCTCCCCTGATTCGCTTCCATACCGTGACGCACCGCAAAGATCCGGTTTACATGACCACGTTTAGCGGTCGTCCACCCAAAGAAGACGCAATGATGGCACTGGCTCTAAACCGCATCTACACCCCCATTTTGCGGCAGCAGGTTCCCGAAATTGTGGATTTCTTCCTGCCGATGGAAACCCTGAGCTACAAGGCGGCAGTCCTGGCGATCGACAAGGCATATCCCGGTCACGCAAGACGGGCAGCAATGGCTTTCTGGAGTGCCCTGCCCCAGTTCAACTACACGAAATTTGTGATCGTGGTGGATAAGGACATTAATATTCGCGACCCGCGTCAGGTGGTCTGGTCGATCGCCTCCAAGGTTGATCCGGGACGTGATGTGTTTATCCTGCCCGACACCCCTTTCGACTCCCTCGACTTTGCCACCGAAAAAGCAGGACTGGGCGGACGGATGGGCATTGATGCTACCACCAAAATTCCGCCAGAAACCGATCGCTACTGGCATGAGCCGCTTCAATCTGACCCCGATACTGCCGCAATGGTTAATCGACGCTGGGCGGAATACGGCTTAGCCGATCTGAAACTGGATGAAGTGAATCCGAATCTGTTTGGCTATGACATTCGCTAACCGCTGAAGGGATTTTGGAGCAGTGTTCTAGTTTCTACATCGCCTTCTAAATCCCCCAACGCTGGGGGACTTTGATCCTTTGGTAGTTCCTTAGAGAGGAGCGAATTCATGCTGCAATTCAGCAGTGCCCGGTCTACTGGAGCGCAGGATTTTCTGAAAGTGAACTGTCTCTTTTGAGCCGCCGCTCTTTAGAGTGGATGAGAATCGATCGCGCAACGGAAGGGGACAGAACCATGTTGAATACAATTTTTGTCAACGCAATCTTGATCAACGCCTGTCGTCGCCAAAGCATTGATGGCTCATATCGAAAAGCTTGAAATAAATAGCGCAGAGCAATTAGATTACTCCGGCGCGATCGACTCACTTCCGCCGCTCTTAACCCCAGATAAAAATATAAGTTGCTAAAACTCTGGTTTTTGAGGGATTGAATTGACTCAGTAGCTTCTGTAAAACAGCGATCGAGAATCCGCATGCAGTTTCTTTCGATTCCCTTGACATTGGTAGACGCAGACCCAGGTGAAATGCGATATAAAACTTGAACTTGGGGAACACAAACAAACGAATAATGAGCAGCAAGCCGGAGCCACATATCCCAATCTTGCGAATTGCTCAACGATGCATCAAAGTTTCCAATTTCCGAGAATGCCCGCTTACAAATGAGCGTATTGGAACCGTTTTCAATGAAGTTCATTAACAGCAGTTTTGCATAAACATTGCCGCTGTGTTTCGCATGGCAGCCTTTACGATAAAAGCGATCGGCTTCGTCAATATAATCAGTCCAGCTATAGGCAACTGCTGCTTCCGGGTGAGTTTGTAAAGCATGAAGCTGCAACTCTAACTTCTTCGGCGTCCAAACATCATCTGCGTCAAGCAGTGCAATGTAATCCCCAGATGCCTGCTCAATACCACGATTTCGAGTGGCAGACGAACCCGCGTGTTCACAGGAAAATACTTTGATGCGAGGATCGGAAAAACGCTTCGCAATCTCTAACGTTGCGTCTTTTGATTCATCATCAACGATGAGCAGCTCAAAATAGGTGTAAGTCTGGATTAAGACTGATTGAATTGTTCTTTGAATTGTTGCCTCAGCATTATAAGCCGGAATCACAATTGAAATGAGCGGAGGTGAAATGGAAGGAGGATTAATCATTGCTCTACTAACTCGCAATTGAGTTTATCTTGGTTTATTAGCACCGCTATTTCCCCGGAGATAAATTGGACTCATGAGAATGCTGAGATACAGTTCCATTTCGCAAGCAGCAACTATATCTGTTTTGAGCTGAGCGCGATATTTGAGAAAGTGAGAAATGAGCTTGTGTAAATCTTTCCCTAAATAAGCAAACAGCATGAAGGGTTTTTGCCACGGTTTGAGGCGGCTCATGCGAATCACCGATCGCGATAATCCAATCCCGCGTAAACAAGCTGCTAAATAGGCTTGTTCGAGTCGCCAAGCGGGAATTTTATGCCTCACCTGCATCTCCGGGTTGTACCAGATTTCCCAGCCCGACCGCTGAATATAGTTAAGTACTTCGGTATCTTCTCCCGCTAACATCGAACCCTGTACGCGGCCCACTAGAGCGGTCGTGCCCGGTACAGCTTGTAACCAGGCGTTTTTTCGCACGGCTAATCCGGCTGAAGGCGGCAACATTCGCTTTGACGGTTCATAACAATAAGCCTGATTGCCTCGTTCCACGATCGCCAGAAATGATTGAATTCGCTTGAAATTAGGCGGCGGGGCAACTTCAAATTCACCGTGAATCTGGCTGCCAAACGCGCCTGCCTGAGGATGGCTTTGAGCAAACTGATAGGCAGCAGCCACCCAGTGTTTATCCGGCAAGTTATCGTCGTCCAAGAATCCAATCAGGTCGCTCTGTGCCTCCTGAATAGCAAGCTGTCGGGCAAAGGCAGCCCCCTGACGTGGCTCAAGCACATACCACAGCGGACAGGGAAAATCAGAAGCTTGGTAGTCGGCAATCACCTGAGCGGTTCGATCGCGGCTGTTGTTATCTACCACGATCACTTCCCAGACTAACTCTGCAGGGACTACTTGCAATCGAAGACACTGCAACACTTCGGGCAATCGCTGTTCGCTATTGTAGGTCGGAATTGCGACTGTGAAATTTACCATAAAGCAGGAGCAGGATTGGATGAGTGGAGGTGTCCTTAAGCATTCCCGGCTTTGAGGTAATCGGAACTTTATGTAGAACTCTGCGATTTGTTACGGCTTCTCAGCGATCGCCAATCTCGTTGCAGACAAATATTACAAATCAAGCAAATCGTGTAAATAAAATGTTGTCAAATCAAACATTCTATGCTTCTGGAGAGAATCAAACTTATCCTCATCCACCTGCCGTTATACATCCCTGAGGAAATGTATTACAAAATATTGCGACGTGCCTAAGAATATGAACTAAATGCCTGACAATAAATCGGGAAGATGACTGAGGATAGACCACTGAGGGGCTAGTAATCAGACACCTTTATTTCAGGCACCTTTCTGGTGTACGCCAGTATAAACATTCCTGGTACATTTTGCTTTTTGGAGGAATCCATCAATGAGTATTGTCACGAAGTCAATCGTGAATGCTGATGCTGAGGCTCGCTATCTCAGCCCTGGTGAACTGGATCAAATTCGTGGTTTCGTTACCTCGGGTGCACGTCGCCTACGGATTGCTCAGGTTCTGACCGAATCTCGTGAGCGCATCGTGAAGCAAGCTGGCGATCAGCTCTTCCAAAAGCGTCCTGACGTTGTTTCTCCCGGTGGCAACGCATACGGCGAAGAAATGACTGCAACTTGCCTGCGCGACCTCGACTACTATCTCCGCCTCGTCACCTACGGAGTCGTTTCCGGTGATATAACCCCGATCGAAGAAATCGGTATCGTGGGTGTTCGCGAGATGTACAAGTCTCTGGGTACTCCGATCGATGCAGTAGCTGAAGGCGTTCGCGCAATGAAGAATGCTGCTCTGTCGATGATGTCCGGTGAAGATGCTACTGAAGCTGGCTCTTACTTCGACTACGTTATCGGCGCAATGCAATAAGAGTTCCCGCACTGAGCTATTTTTGCTTCAGTTTGGAAAACTCATCCCTCTTTCAATTTTCTATCTTGACCCACAAGATTACGTTTTAAGGAAGCGAGATCATGCAAGACGCTATTACCTCTGTAATCAACTCAGCTGACGTTCAGGGCAAGTACCTGGATACCTCAGCAATGGAGAAGCTGAAGAGCTACTTCTCCAGCGGTGAACTGCGCGTTCGTGCAGCAACCACCATCAGCGCAAATGCTGCTGCAATTGTGAAAGAAGCTGTGGCGAAGTCTCTGCTGTACTCGGACATCACCCGTCCCGGCGGCAACATGTACACCACCCGTCGCTATGCTGCCTGCATCCGCGACCTCGACTACTACCTCCGCTATTCCACCTACGCCATGCTGGCTGGAGATCCTTCCATCCTGGATGAGCGCGTGCTGAATGGTCTGAAGGAAACCTACAACTCGCTGGGTGTACCGATCGCTGCAACCGTGCAGTCAATCCAGGCAATGAAGGAAGTCACCGCTAGCCTGGTGGGTGCTGATGCTGGTAAGGAAATGGGCGTTTACTTCGACTACATCTGCTCTGGCTTGAGCTAATTTTCAGCTTTGGTTTTGAGCTTTAGATTCGATCGTTCTGTTTTAGTTGAACAGTGCCTTGGATTTAGGGCTGAAGGCTAAAGACTCACAGCTTGAATTTCCTGGAAGTCTGGGAAGTCTAGAGTGAGTGTTAGGCAGTCAGGGGCGGCTCACAGAGCGAGCTGAGACGGTCTAAGATTGATTCTGGACTCCCAGATTTTGATTAGGATTCAACCTACTGTTTCCGACTTTTCAGGAGAGAACACGATGCGGATGTTTAAAGTAACGGCTTGCGTTCCCAGCCAGACGCGAATTCGCACTCAGCGGGAACTGCAAAATACCTACTTCACCAAGCTCGTTCCCTACGACAACTGGTTTAAGGAACAGCAGCGCATTCAGAAGATGGGCGGCAAGATTGTCAAAGTTGAATTGGCAACTGGCAAACCCGGCATGGATGTAGGTCTGAAGTAATTCTTCAAATTTTTCACAACAAGCTATCAGGTTTATTTCGCATTTGTCGTCATTAAACCTGCACAATCTGGGCAGTGCCGCTCAACAACCAGGCTAGCTTAGTCGGTTTTGCGAGGTAGTGCCCACTTTGTATTTTTATACTTTTTATTGTATGTGCCGTCTTAAATGCTTCTAATAATACTTCTAATCGCTAATACTTCTAATTACTAATACCTTTAATCGCAAAATAAATCCTAATCGCACAGTAAATCGACTAACGCGATATTCTACGACTTCCGTTTTCCTATCGAACTGATTTGTCTCGGGATATTGGAACTGCTCAGTCTTTAGTGGCTGTTACGGCTCAACCCTTCCCGGCAGCAACTCATTTAGTAAGAAATTATTAAGCCTGGGCTGCTCAAAAACACGATCGTTATACTAAAGACGGTAAAGGCGATTCCTGTATGACAAGTGTTCCAGTTGTCCAGCAAGATTTTTCGTTTACCCAGGGAATCCGTTCCGCAAGATTTCTTCAGTGACCTTAATTGCCTTAGTGTTCTGAAACTGATCATCTGAAATTCATCGTCTGAAATTTACTGTTTGAAGTTTATCACCTGAAATTTATCGAGGCGGTTTTTAGCTTTCCGTTCTTCTGGGTATCAACGCTGAATTCACCCACGTTTCCTTTTTTGGGGCTACAGATAAGGCAGCAGTATTCTTTTCCTTCCAATTTGCACACCCTAAAATTTTCACTTCCTATGCTTACTATTATTGGCTGCGGTAATCTAAATCGATGTGATGATGCAGTGGGCGTTATTGTCGCTCAGCGTTTACAGAGCTTTCTTAACCGATATCCCCGATCGGATGTAGGTGTGTTTGACTGCGGTACGGGCGAAACCGATGTGATGGTTCAGGCAAGAGGCAGCAATACGCTAATTATTATTGATGCCTGCACTACGGGTTCAGAGCCAGGAGCCGTCTTTACTATGCGGGGCGCAGAGCTAGAAAGCTTACCAGAACCGGGGCACAGCCTGCACAACTTCCGTTGGGATCACGCGCTGGCAGTCGGACGTAAAATGATGGGAAAAGACTTTCCTAAAGACATCACCGTGTATTTAATTGAGGCAGATCAGCTTAATTTGGGATTAGAACTGAGTCCGGTGGTGAAATGTGCAGCTGCGAAAGTGTTTGATGCGATCGTGGAATCGCTGCCCGTTATGAGTTATGCTTAACCGCGCCGAAACCGCCGATTGAACTCCGCGACGCGCTGCTCCCACTGCTGGCAGTATTGCTTCAGCGTGTCTGCCTCTAGCCAGAACAGCTCTGCCGGAGATTCAGGAACCGCAACCACGATCGCTGCTGCCTCCAGCTCAATGCCCTGATCGGCATAGGAAAAGTTAAATGCGCTGTAGTAAGCTGCCAATTGCAGGGGGGCATCGTTCAGCCGATCGAGACTTTTGCGGGGGCGATCGGCAGTTTTCCAGTCGAGAATGCAGGGTGTGCCGGAATAGCTGGCAACGCAGTCAATTTTTCCAGCGTAGCCCAAATCATAGTGAAACACGCAGCTTTCCACCAACCGCACCTGATCGACCTGCTGCAACACGGGTGAGAGGCTGTCCCAGTAGGGTTGTACGGTTTCAGGACGGGGAACATCCTGACTCAGCAAATAGTGCTTAATGTGTTTGTGAGTTTGGGTACCGCGTCGGCTGGCATTGCCTGAAATTCGTTTGGCTTCTTCTGCCCCCACTCGATCGCGCCAGTTCATAAGTGCCTGACGAGCTTCGGGAGGCTTGGTCGCGTTCAAAATCGTTGTCACGCTGGGGAGCCGTCTTCCTTCGGCACCTACAAAGTAGCTCTGCCCCCGCTCGCGGACAGACTTGGCAGAATACACGGGTAAAAGCTGGGGAACCGGGAGCATATTCAAGAAAACGGCTCAGGAAAATTGCTTCATATCAAGCAACCGACGGATTGCCTGCAGCAGATGATCAGGATCGATCGGTTTAGACAAATGGAGCTGAAAGCCTGCCGCCATTGCCTGCTGGTAGTCGTATTCGGCAGCATAGGCAGTAAGGGCGATCGCCGGAACCTGTCCACCCTGCTTCGGAGACAACTGACGGATTTGTTTCAGCAACGTATAGCCATCGATCCGAGGCATTCCAATATCGCTGATTAGAACATCGGGAACCGTCTTGAGCAGAATCGTCAGCGTTTCTTTGGCAGAGCTAGCTAGTATGACGGTTGCCCCTGCTTCTTGCAGCAAGGTGCTGACGTATTCGCGCATATCGGCTTCGTCATCTACAGCAAGCACACAAATGCCTTTGAGCGGCTCAGCATTGGCAATCATCGGCGGCGGGGCGGGTTCTGCCAGCACCAGCGCATCGGACTGAATCAGCGGTAAACAAACAGTAAACGTTGTGCCCTGCCCTTCTCCAGCACTCTCAACGCTGACCGTGCCGCCATGGAGTTCCACCAGATGCCGCACGATTGCTAGACCCAGCCCTAAGCCGCCAAAGGTGCGCGTGATCGAGCTGTCTGCCTGCCGAAAGTAGTCAAACACATGGGGCAGGAAGTCGGGGTGGATACCTTTTCCGGTGTCGGTAACAGTGAGTTGGGCGTAGGGGGTAGGGGGTGAAAAGGGAGAGGAGGAATGCTCGGCAGTTTTACCCGCTTGGCCACTTCCCATCTCCCCATCGCTCCCCGCAATGCGCTCTAGCTTCACTTCAACTCTGCCCCCATTAGGTGTGAATTTGACAGCGTTGGAGAGCAGGTTCCAGGCGATTTGCTGAAGGCGGGCTGCGTCGCCCGTAATCTGGTAGAGGGCAGGTAATGGGGCGAATTCGATTTGAATTGCTTTTGCTTCGGCAGCAAGCTGCACGGTTTCGATCGCCGCCTCAACCACATTGACTAGATCGATGGGAGTCATTTGCAGACTCATCTTGCCGCGCAGAATTCGGGAGACATCGAGCAGGTCTTCGATCAGCTGGGTTTGCAGTTTGGCGTTGCGTTCGATCGTTTCCAGGGCGCGGTCGGTGGTGACGGCATCAAAAGCGCGGGTTCGCAGTAGTCTAGTCCAACCGAGAATCGGGTTGAGGGGCGATCGCAGTTCGTGGGACAGCACGGCGAGGAATTCGTCTTTGATCCGGTTGGCGGTTTCGGCTTGCTGTCGGGCAGCCTGTTCCTGGGCGAGCAGCTTTTCGCGTTCGGCTTCGGCGCGTTTACGGGCAGTTAGATCGACGTAAAAGGAAACAATCTCGGTTTGTTCGTCATACGGCTCATTCATAAACGCAGAGCCAATCAAAACCGGAACGCGGGAGCCGTCTTTGCAAATGTATTCTTTTTCAAAGGGAGTGCTAACGCCGCGCTGCCGCAGTTCTTGTCCGGCGGCCATATCAAGCGGTAGGTATTCGGCGGGGGTCATATCGAGCCAGCGAATTCGTCCGGCTTTCAGATCCGATCGCTCATAGCCCGTCATTTTCAGGAAATAATCGTTGGCATCCACAATATTGCCGGAAAAGTTGCCAAACGCGACCCCAAAAATATTGGATTCGGCAAGGCGACGAAATCGCTGTTCGCTGGTGCGGAGGGCTTGTTCTGCCTGCTTCGCTTCGCTGATATCGGTATGCACGCCGACCCACTCCAGCAGATTGCCGGACTCATCGAATACGGGCACTGCTCGAACCGAAAAATAGCGGTAGCTCCCGTCTGCAATTCTCACCCGATGTTCACTTTCAAAGGTGCTGCGGGTTGCCACTGCCTCGGTCCACTGTATCCTGACTCGCGATCGATCCTCGGGATGAATCATTACCAGCCAGCCTGCGCCCAGATAATTTGGAAAGCTTTGTCCCGTCAGGCGTTCCCAGGAGGGCTGCGCCATTTCGACTTCTCCATGGGCTTCGGTCGTCCAGACGGCTTCTGCCGAGGCCAGAGCCAGCGATCGATAGCGGGCTTCTGACAGTTTGCGATCGGCAACTTCCTGTTCTAGCAAGCGATTGGTAAGTTCTAGCTCGATCGTGCGCTGAATGACTCGCCGCTCCAGATCGTCGTTGAGCGATTCGAGTTCTGCCTGAGCAGTTTGAAGCTGAGCCGTTCGCGACTGCACATGCTGTTCGAGTTCCTGGTTCAGCCGATTGATTTCTGCGGCTGCTCGATCTCGTTCTGCTTCAACCCGGACGCGATCGGTAATGTCAAACGTGAAGGCAAGAATCTGCTGGATTTCGCCCTGTTCATCCAGCATCGGCACGTATTTAATAATCATGGTGAAGGGGTCGGTCTGGGGCAGCGTGAAACTGCACTCGATCGACTGCATCTGTCGGGTTTCAACCGTTTTGAGCAGCGTAGGTAAATAGGCTTGCGTCACTTCTTCTGACCAGAGATCTTCATCGCGTTTACCGAGCATCTCTGCCAGCGTCAGATCGGCTCGGCGCAGTCCGGTCTCGTTGACATACTCAAATCGCCGCTCTGCATCGTAAACCACAAATACATCTGGCAAACTGTTGACTGCCAGCCGCAGTCGTTCTTCGCTCTGACGCAGGGCGGCGGCTGCCTCTTTGCTAACCGTAATATCAGTCGTGATGCCATTAATGCGATCGGGCTGTCCCTGCTCGTTTCTCACCACATAGCCCCGATCGCGAACCCAGCGAACCTGCCCATCAAGGCGGCATAGCCGATATTCTATGTCAAACTGATCGATCGATTGCTGCTGATACAGTGCCTGATCGAGTTCAATCAGGCGCGAGCGATCGTCTGGGTGAACGCAGCTTAGCCACAGATCAGACTGCTGCAAAAAATCCTGCATCGGCAAACCACAGAGTTGCTCGACGGAGGGAGTGGTATAAAGCAGCGCTCGCGTCTCAATATCGCGTGACCACAGTACATCTTGCACCGACTTCAGCACCGCGTTTAACTGAGACTGGCTTTCCTGAAGCTGTGCCTGAATCTGCTTGCGTTCTGCTTCGCGGTGCTTTGCCATGGTAATGTCCCGCATCACGCCAATCATGCCGCTCGCATTGCCATCGCTGTCTTTGAGAACGGTGACCGAGGATTCGACAAAGAGCCGATCACCCTTTGCATTAAAGTGCAAGATCTCGCCGCGCCAGTACCCCTGGGTGATCAATGTTTGAGCCGCACGCTGCCGATCGCCCGGATGAAGCCACTCGTACTGCACGACCTCAGCCAGCGATCGTCCGACAACTGCCTCGGCGGGCAAGCCATACAGTTTTGCCGCACCTCCATTCCAATAAGTGATTTGCTCTTGCCGATCCACGGCAACAATAGCATCATTCACCTGCGACAAAAGCTGAAGCTGAAAATGAAGCTGCTGCTCATATTCCTGACGGCCCGCTTCAAGTTTTTTTGCGGCAGTCATATCCAGGAAGTAGGCTGCAATCCCTGTTGAACTAGGATAAATATGAACCGAGAACCAGCGATCGAGCGAGGGATAATATTCCTCGTATTGGGCAGGTTTTTGCGATGCGATGACGCGCAGGGCAGCACGGTATGCTTTGGTTCTCCGTAGTTCTGGAAAAATCTCCCAAACACTCTGTCCCAGAAGCTGCTGGCGCGGTTTGCCTAGAAGCTGTTCTGCCCTGGCATTAATGTAGGTATATCGCCAGTTGCGATCGATAATGATGAATCCATCAGTCGTCAGTTCAAAGAACTGTTCCAGTGGAAGCTGCTCTAGCGGCTCGGTTTCCTGGTTTCTTCCCCGATTTTGATCCTGGTCGAGATTGACTTGACTGTACCAAATCTTTTTCTGGAGCTGGCTTTGACGATCGGACTGCCGATTCTGGGCTGAATTGCTTTGGCTCAGATCTTCCTGGCTCAGATCATCCTGGTCTGGATTACCCTGCTCTAGCGTGTTTTGATAGGTGCTGTTCTGATTAATGTTGTTCTGATTGGTGTAGCAGGGCTTCAGCCAGCGAAATCGATCGCTCAACAGCATTCCCACACACGCCACCGTCAAATGTGAAGTGATCTGATGAGAAGGCGGGGAACCAGGATTCCAGAATTCATCAATGAAGGCAGTCAAAGTACGTTCAAAGACCGGATCAAAGGCAAAGGGTGAATACCGATCGCAAAGCCACGTAACCGCAGCAGAAGGTAGAACCAGACTGCCAAAGAACTGAAATTGCTGAGCAAGTTTCCACATGAAAGGCGAGCCAGAAGACTTATCTCTTTTTATAGATGATTCTTCGCTAGAAGAGTTTACTGTGAATTTAAGTCAGCCTGTAGACAGAGCAGTTTAGCGATGCAGTTTAGCGATCGATCTTAGCGAGGCAGCACGGTAAAGAAAACAAGCCAAACAGTTAAAGCCATGACGGTAAACATAAGTAGCTCTCCTGATGCTGGATAAATCTGATGTTGAACAAATAATGCTGGTTTGGTGGAAATGAGAAGCCGAAGTCGAAGCAATTTTTTAAGCGATCGTTTTTTAGCAACCGTTACTTGCTCAAACTTGCTCGCTTAAACCTAACTAACCCAAAGTGTTACTCGCGCAACCCATACTACAGTGAAATATAAGTAGTGAAATACAAGCAGGGAGATAGAAGGACTAACCCAACAGAATGCGGTTGTAAACGAACAGAGACAAAACTGGAATTGCGATCGCTATGGTCATCAGAGCCATAGTCATGGAAGTCGTTATTAAGGCAGTTATTAAAGGAAAAGTAATTAGCATAGCCGTAAAGTGATTTCCAGAATGCTGTTATTTTGTGGGATTACCCTGCTGCTGCACCTCTGCCCGACTGCTCAATCGTGCCTCAGTCTGTGGTGATAAATGTTTCTACGTCAGCATTCGTTTGCTCTTTATTTAGAACCAGCGATCGGATCTGTCTAATGGTCAGGCTAATGGCCAGGAATGCAGTATTTCATTCGTAATATAGAGCACATTTGATTAAATTTTCGCTAAAAAAGAATTAGTGTAGCTGAGAGGGCAGTTCACGGTGACTGCATCCTACAACCCAATTCTGGTCATTTTTTCGATCCTGTTGGCGATTGTTGCAGGTTATACTGCGCTCGATCTGACTGGACGAGTCAATGCGTCGGCGGGGGTTGCTCGAAAACTCTGGCTGGTGGGTGGCGCAGTCGCACTAGGCGTTGGCATCTGGGCAATGCACTTCATCGGGATGCTGGCGTATCGCCTGCCGCTGCCAATGACCTATGACGTGCCGATCGTTTTATTTTCGCTGGTGGTGGCAGTCGTGGCTTCGGGCGTGGTGCTGTCGATCGCCAGTCAGCCTAAACTCGATTGGAAACAGCTTGCAGTTGGCAGCCTAATCTTGGGAACGGGTATTGCATCCATGCACTACACAGGCATGGGAGCTTTGCGGCTGGCAGCAATTCCGCGCTATGACTGGCGATGGGTGCTGCTGTCGATGCTGATCGCTATTGGAGCATCGTTTGTGGCTCTGCTGCTGTCATTTAAGCTGCGAAGTGCAATTAACCTGGGCGGAACGCTGCGAAAGCTGATTGGGGCGATCGGGTTAGGCAGCGCGATTTATGGAATGCACTATGCTGCAATGGCTGCCGTTCACTTTCAGCCAATGCCTACTGCGGTCTTTCAATCTGAAGAAAAACTGGAAAATTTGTGGCTGGCAGGGCTGATCGGGTTAGCTGCGCTGGTGATTCTCATCCTGGCACTAACGGCTGCATTTATGACGCGCCGCCTTAGTGTTGAGCTTGCCAGAGCCGAGGCACTGCACGAAAGCGAAGCCCGATTTCGATCGCTCGTGCAAAACGCCTCTGACATCATTGCGGTGATCGGGGCAGACCTGCAAGTGACTGACGTAAGTTCCTCGATCGAGCAAATTCTAGACGATTCGCCGCAAAACTGGATCGGCAAAAAAGCATTTGAACTCGTGCATCCCGACGATGTGGGCAAAGCAATTCATCTGCTCCAACAGGCGATGCAAAGCAGTTCTCCCGCTGGGACGATCGCCAAAGCGCAAACCATTCAGCGAACACAGCTTCGCTTGCAGCACAAAGATGGTTCCTGGCGCGATTTTGAAGTGCTTGCCAATAGTTTGCTCAACGAACCTGCTGTTCAGGGAATTGTGATGACCTGCCGCGATATTACTGCTGCGAAGCACCTTGAAAAAATCCGCCTGCGCGTCGAAGCCGAACGAGAACAGTTGCTTGCAAGCGAGATGCTGGCACGAGGTTCCGCTGAGGTGGCAAACCGCCTCAAAGATGAGTTTCTCGCAACCCTGTCCCACGAACTGCGAACTCCTCTCAACGCGATGATGGGCTGGGTTCAGCTTTTGCAAACCCGCAAGCTCGACGAAGCCACCGCCAGCCGCGCCCTGGAAACGATCGATCGCAACACCCGCGCTCTGAGCCGTTTGGTCGAAGATGTGCTGGATGTATCGAGCATTATTACAGGCAAACTGCGAGTCGTCGTCTATCCGGTCGAGTTAGTTTCAGTGATCCAGTCTGCTCTCGATGCAGTGCGCCCTGCCGCAACCGCCAAACAAATCCAGCTAGAGTCCATGCTCGACCCTACTGCCGGACCCATCCTGGGCGATGCCGATCGCCTTCAGCAAATCGTCTGGAACCTGCTCGCCAATGCCATCAAATTCACGCCCAATGGGGGCAGAGTTGAAGTGAAGCTAGAGCATGTTGGGGAAAGCGATGGAGAGATGGAGAGCAGTCAAGGGAGCACAACGACTGCCGAGCATTCCTCTTCTACCTCTTCACTCCCTTCCCCCTTATCCCCTCACATCCCCATTCCCTCATCCGTTCCTTCATCCCTTTCCTCGTCCACCCCCTACGCCCAACTTACCGTCACCGACACCGGAAAAGGCATCCACCCCGACTTCCTGCCTTATGTATTCGATCGCTTTCGGCAGGCGGATGGCTCAACGACACGCACCTTTGGTGGTTTAGGGCTGGGTCTGGCGATCGTGCGGCATTTGGTGGAACTCCACGGCGGCGCGGTCAGCGTTGAGAGTGATGGGGAAGGCAGAGGATCTACTTTTAAGGTCAATCTGCCAATTAGCAGTGTGAACCTGTCTCCTTCTGAACTGGAGCAGGGCGATCGATCGAGTCCTGTTCAGAATTCATCTAGTCAATTGTCGGTGCTGGAAGATTTGCGGGTGCTGGTTGTGGACGATGAGCCAGATGCCAGAGAACTGCTGAGGGCAATTCTAGAGCAGGACGGCGCGATTGTTGAAACCGTTGCTTCTGCTGCGGCAGCACTGCAAGCGTTGCCCCACTTTAAGCCTCATATTGTGATCAGCGACATTGGAATGCCCGAGGAAAATGGTTATGCTTTGATTCGGCAGGTGCGAGGTCTGGCGGCATCGGCAGGTGGACAAACTCCAGCGATCGCTCTGACTGCCTATGCAGGACATGAAGATTATCAGCAAGCTCTACAGGCAGGCTTCCAGCGGCACCTTGCTAAGCCGATCGATCCGGCTGATCTAGTTAAAGCTGTGGCAGAGGTAGCGGGACGGGCGTTAATTTATTAATCCGATATTAATCCGAATGATGATTATCAATTTGTACCGGGCAACAGGATAGCGATACCGGGCAATAGGACATTTTAAGGTCTAGCTAAATTTGCTGGCTAACTTCCGTCAGTTAACTTTAAGGTTTGCCATTTCACTCTTTAAATTCTGTAAGTGTTGAGTAATGCAAAGATTTCTGCGCTCTAGAGAATTTAAAAGCAGGAAAGCGAACGACGCAAACCGACAAACTTGGGTCAGAGCGATAAACTTGTTCAGGAAATTTTTGCATCGTTTAGAATGGCGGAAATACCCGACCTCACAGCATTGGTTTCTCCTATCGTAGAAGAAATGGGGCAAATGCCTTCTGGTGAAGTTAGAAATCGGGGGGCAGTTGAGAAGTGTTTTCCTTATGTTTCTTTGACTGCTTCGATCGCAGATGCCATTGAAGTGATGCAGCAAGCTAAAACGGACTATGTTTTAGTCGTTGATAACTTCGAGCAGTCTGCGGATTTGCTCTGTTCTGAAGAATCTGCTTTGAGCCAATCGACCGCGATCGAAACGCTGGGACTGCTGACGCAGCAAGCGATCGTGCAGGAAATTGCGGCGTCGGGCAATTTGTCGTCCTGTGATCTGACGGCACTGCCGATTCGATCGATCGTGCAGCCCGCCCTAACCCTGAGCGAAGCCGAGGCAGAGGATCTATCGCAGGTTTTTCTGATGTTTCAACAGCATCAGTTGAGCCATTTACCTGTTCTAGACGCTGTTGGGCGGGTCAGCCGGGTGCTCACAATGAGCGATGTGAGAGATACCTGTATGCGGCTGTACGCAGAACAGGAAGTGGAAATTCAGCACAACACTGGACAACTGCGCCTTGTGATTGAGTTTGAGGCAATTTTGCGGCGAATTGTCGATCACATTCGCAGTTCGCTCGACGAAGCGCGGATTCTCCAGACGGCGGTAGAAGAACTGGGCGCAGGCTTAGGCATTAACTCCTGCAACATCGCGCTGTATGACCTAGAGCAGGGCACTTCCACGATTCTTTATGAGTACAACCCTCCGGTAATTCCGTTTCGCGGTCGTACGGCACGGCTTGCCAACTATCCCGAATTCTATGACCAGCTTCTGCAAGGGCAGAGCCTTCAGTTTTGCAATTTGCAGCCTAACCCGATTCGCGGACGGCGAGCGATTTTGGTGTGCCCGATTTTCGATGACCGTCAGGTTTTGGGGGATATCTGGCTGATCAACGATCGGGACTACAGCTATCGCTCCTATGAAATTCGGCTGGTGCAGCAGGTGGCAAACCAGTGTGCGATCGGCTTACGGCAGTCGCGGCTGTATCAGGCAGTGCAGCAGCAGGTTGAGGAACTGACCCGCCTGAATCTGCTGAAGGATGATTTCTTGAGTACAGTTTCCCACGAACTGCGGAGTCCGATCACCAATGCAAAAATGGCAGCTCAAATGCTAGAAATCGTGCTTCAAAAGGCAAATATGCTCAATCCTGAGTTACCTAGGCCGCTCGATCGCTATCTGCAAATTCTCAAAGACGAGTGCCAGCGCGAAATTAGCCTGATTAACAACCTGCTCGATCTAACTCGCCTGAATGACGAATCGGAGCCGCTGCGGCTAACTGCGGTTGATCTCTCGCTGCTCATTCCTCAAATCACACAAGGCTTTTTAGAGCGCATCCAGAACCAAAATCAAGAGCTAATCTATAAATTGCCGCCTGATCTGCCGCTTGTGCAAACCGAGGTTACTGCGCTAGAGCGGGTTCTGATCGAACTGGTGAATAACGCCTGCAAATACACGCCGCCCCAGGAAAAAATCATTATCCGAGTTCAGGTTGCTCCACAAACGCTGCAAATCTCGATCTGTAATACGGGCATCGAAATTCCTGAAGCAGAGCGCAGTCGCATCTTCGATCGGTTTTATCGCATTCCGAACAACGATCCCTGGAAGCACGGCGGTACGGGATTGGGCCTAGCACTGGTGCGAAAACTGACGGAACGCTTGAAAGGAACGATTTGCCTTCAGGTCGGGTCCAATCAAACCACTTTTGTGATTGAGTTGCCCAGGGCGATCGAGGAGTAGGAGAGAAGTAGGAACAGATTGATGCGATCGATTTGACGCGACCGATCCCACAAACTGCTCTCTCGCCCCCAATTCAGGGAAAATCTCTCCTACGGGTTCTCAAAGTCTGCCAAAACCTGGGGCATTTCGGGGGCGGAGTAGAACTCCTAATTCTTCTCAAACACCCCCTCAAACCTTAACTGCCAATCTCTGCCAAAATATCAGTCGCGTGGCTTGCCGTGTCTATGGTTGAGTAAACTTTCGCAATTTTGCCCGACCCATCAATCACATAAGTAACTCGCTTTGAGTAGCCGCCGCCGTCTACATCGTATGCCTTGGTGATCTTGCCATCCACATCTGCTAACAGCGGAAAGGGCAGATTGTACTTTTGGGTAAATGCCTGGTGAGAGGTTTCGTCGTCCATGCTCACGCCAAACACGGTGATATCTTTGCCTTGATAGTCGCTGTAGTAGTCGCGAAAACCGCAGGCTTCTTTGGTGCAGCCAGGAGTGTCATCTTTGGGGTAGAAATACAGCACGACGGTC
Source organism: Cyanobacteria bacterium FACHB-502 (assembly GCA_014695325.1). Taxonomy (GTDB): domain Bacteria; phylum Cyanobacteriota; class Cyanobacteriia; order Elainellales; family Elainellaceae; genus Leptolyngbya_A. The sequence goes on from JACJNZ010000080.1 coordinate 51,258, forward strand.
TTTCCGGCATAGTTAGACAGCGTGACGGTGTTGCCGTGGGTATCTTTGACGGTGAAATTGGGTGCAGTTGCGCCTTCGGTAAGCGGCATCGTCTTGTCTCCTTTTCGAATGCGGATAGACAACCAAAAATCTTAACCTAGTTTGGGTACAGGCTGGTGAATGCGCTGGTGATTGACCGATCGCCTCATGCACGCTGAATGCATTATCAACGCACCATTAATGCGCCTTCATCCAAGTAAAGTAAAAAGTCGCTCCCTGACCGATATCCGATTCGACCCAGACTCGACCCCCGCGCATTTCAACAGTTTTTTGCACTACTGCCAGTCCGATTCCGGTTCCTTCCACCTGATCGCGGGCTTCAAGCCGCTGAAAAATGCCCCAAATTTTGGGTTGATATTCGGGCACAATTCCTGCACCGTTATCGGCAACGGCAAATTCATAAAAGTGATCCTGCTCGCGCACGCGAATCTCGATTTTGGACGGGTGTTTGGACTGTTGCAGTTCTTCCCCAGTTTTGGGATGAGGGACTTGCCCGTACTTCAGCGCATTGCTGATCAGATTGAGGAAAACTTGCTCTAGTGGCACTCTTTCCGTGATCAGCGTTGGCATTTCGGGCTGAATAATAATTTGCACTTCCGGCGGGGGAGACAATAGCTCGATCGTTTCCTGCAAAAGCTGCTGAACGCTGAGCCGCTCCAGTTTCCCCTTAAATCGTCCTGCCCGCAATACTGCAAGATCCCATCGATTAAGCCTTCCATCCGATGCACCCGCCCCCGCAGCAGTTTCATTTGCTGACATGCATCGCTGGTCAGAATGTCTTCCAGGTCTTCTTCTAGCCAGGTCGAAAGGTTGGCGATCGCCCGTAAAGGAGCTTTTAAATCGTGAGAAGCAATATAGGCAAACTGATCGAGTTCTCGATTGCTAGCTTCCAGGGCGCGGGTGAGCTGCAATAGTTCCTCTGCCTTGCGTTCAACTTCCTGCCGCGATCGAACCTGATCGGTCACATTAACTGCATGAACCATGATCCCGTAGACCTGATGGTTTGCGTCAAATAGCGGCTGGTAAACGTAGTTCCAGAAGCTCTCTTCGATTTTACCGTCGCCATTGTGATCGAAAACTGCCCGCTCCTCGCGCCCCCCATAAGCCTCACCGCTTTCATACACCCGATCGGGCAGCTCGTAAAAGCCCTGCTGATTAAGGACAGGCAACGCTTCTCGCACCGGTTGCCCAATACAGTCTTCTCCCACCAGTGAACTGCTGAAACAGAGCATTTGCCGTTTGGATTACATGATTAGAACCGTGTGTTATCCAGATGGCAGCCGGAGCCCGAGCAAACACGCCCTGAAGTTCTGCTCGCGCTGCCTGAGCTTCTGCCAGAGCCTGATCGCGCAGTTCTTGTTCCTGTTTTTGATCGGTGATATCCCGCGATACGCCAACGATTTCAACGACCTGTCCGGTGATGTCAAAAATGGGCGATTTGATCGTGTGGAAAAAGCGAACTTCACCGTCAGCGCGAACATTCGATTCTTCTGAAACTTCGATCGGCTGTCCTGAGGCAAACACTTCAGCATCAGTATCAGAATGCAGGGTGTAGTGGAAGCGCAGTTCTTCGATCGTTTTGTCGTAGTAGTTCTGGGTTGCCTGGTTTGCATAAATTAGGCGGGAGTTGGGTGCGAGGCTGTAGACCATATCCTGCACCGAGTTGAGGATTTGGGCATAGCGATATTCGCTGTCACGCAGGGCAATTTCAATCTTTTTGCTATCGGTAATGTCGCTATGAATGCCAATCCATTCACGGACAGTGCCATCGGTTTCAAGGACGGGCACGGCTCGCACAGACATTCCGCGATACATACCATCCTGTCGCCGCAGTCGATGCTCAACTTGATACATCGTTTGGGTTGTCAGCGCATGATTCCAAGCTTGAGCGGTCTGAGCGCGACCGTCTGGATGAACTGCAGTGAGCCAGCCCCAGCCCAAATATTCTTCAAGCGATTGTCCGGTAAAGGCACTCCATCCCGGCTGCTCTGAAACGAATTCTCCGTTTGCTTTCGTATCCCAAACAATTTGCGATGTGGCTTCAACCAGCGATCGATAGCGTTCTTCGCTTTTTCGCAGGGCTTCTTTGGCAGTTTCGAATTCCTGTCGCTCCGCGCGTTCGCGCTGCAATTCCCGATGGCGTTCTTCGGCTTCTCTTTCTTTTATCTTTTCGTTTGTAATATCGAGCATGATACCGTGCAGCATTTGCGGTCTGTTCTGGCTATCTTTGATCACACGCACGATATCTTTTAGCCAGATAATTCGCCCATCGGCAGCGATCGCTCGATACTCAAATTCGTGGTCGCGTCCTTCCTTAGCGGCACAGAGGCAGAATTGAATGCTGCGACCCGATCCTTTGGATGCAGAAGTGTATCCTGCCAAAAAGTCAGTTCCGAAAGCCACTGCTGCACTGGATACCCCAAAATCTGCTCAGCTCGATCGCTGACAAACGTAAATTGCCAGGTCGCCAGATCCATTTCCCAGACGATCGCATCCAAATCTTGCAGCAAAGTAAAAAATCGATCGCGAACTGCTGTTTCTGTCTGAACTGTTTCTGCTTGGGCTGTTTCTGTCTGAACTGTTTCTGCCTGGGCTGTTTCTGTCTGAACTTTAGTCTGGAAAGCTTCACTGGATTGCATCGATACATCACCAGATACCCCAGACCGATTCATAATCCAATACTCCTTCGATCGCTGGCTCGATCAGTAATGATGCCAAAGGGATTATCGGCTACGGGAGTTAAAGCTACATCTATAAGGGGAGCGATGCTGCTGTGCTTCTTGCTCAGCTTGGAAGTCCCTCAGAATTGGGAGATTCAGGGGGGCTGCAAGATTTGAAACTTAAAACAGTAACCCCCCGAAACAGCACCTTCTGTAGAACAGTAGAACCAGGAAATCGTGCGAGTCTTTATTACAGGAGCCACGAGAAATGTTGGCGCAGAAACGATGCGGAGCCAGCATTATCCTAAAGTCGCGATCGTTGCTAGAGTACGGTCACCGCAGTCTGGAACTTTCGGCAGGCGGCTGCTCCTCTTGTCCAATCAGTTCAGGATAGGAAGGTGCAACAGGCAAAGATTTCATCTCGTTAGTGGCAATATGACCCAGATAAAATGCCCCTGCTTCAATATCCAGTGAATGGGCAGTTACATCTCCTTCCAGGCGACCTGTGCGCGTGAGCGTGAGCCGTCCTTCGGCAATCACTCTGGCTTTCACCACACCATGCACCACAATATTATTTGCTCGTAGCTCTGGACCTTCAACCAATCCCGACTGGGAAATTTCCATATCGCCCCGAACTTCCACTGTGCCATGCACAATGCCATCCACGCGCAAATTTCCCTCGACGTTAAGAACTCCCTGGATTTCGCAGGTTGAGCTGATGTAGGTCAATGAAGAAGACGGATTGCGCTTAAACATCCTTAAACCGTAAAAAACAACCATTAAAAAAGAAGAAATAATCTAGCCTGAGCGCGAGCCTCTTGAGGGTAGTCCAAGTATCTGGTATAGCAAGTATCCGGTATAGAACTATAGCCCATTCACACAAATTGACAAACAAAAAAATCCCCCGCTATTGGAGGGATTCATTGAGCCTAACCGTGAGAGATGCTTATAACAGCAGGAGAATTAACCGTTGATTACAGGAGCGGTCAGTGCAACCGGAGTTTCTGCACCCGCAGCCAGGTCAAGCGGGAAGTTGTGAGCATTACGCTCGTGCATCACTTCCATGCCCAGGTTGGCGCGGTTTAGCAGGTCTGCCCAGGTGTTCACCACCCGTCCCTGCGAATCCAGAATGCTCTGGTTGAAGTTGAAGCCGTTCAGGTTGAACGCCATTGTGCTGATGCCCAGTGCCGTGAACCAGATACCGACCACAGGCCACGCACCCAGGAAGAAGTGTAGTGCCCGGCTGTTGTTGAACGAAGCATATTGGAAGATCAACCGACCAAAGTAGCCGTGTGCAGCCACGATGTTGTAGGTCTCTTCCTCTTGCCCAAAGCGGTAGCCGTAGTTCTGCGACTCGTTTTCGGAGGTTTCCCGCACCAGCGAAGAAGTTACCAGCGAACCATGCATTGCAGAGAATAGCGAACCGCCAAAGACAGCTGCCACGCCCAGCATATGGAACGGGTGCATCAAGATATTGTGCTCTGCCTGAAATACGAACATAAAGTTGAACGTTCCAGAGATACCTAGCGGCATACCATCCGAGAACGAACCTTGTCCGATCGGGTAGATCAGGAACACTGCCGTTGCAGAAGCCAGCGGTGCAGAGTAAGCCACACAAATCCAGGGGCGCATTCCGAGACGGTAGGAAAGCTCCCACTGACGACCCAAGTAGCAGAAGCAGCCGATCAGGAAGTGGAAAACGACGAGCTGGTAAGGGCCACCGTTGTAGAGCCACTCATCCATGCTGGCGGCTTCCCAAATCGGGTAGAAGTGCAGACCGATCGCGTTGGACGACGGAATCACTGCACCCGTAATAATGTTGTTGCCATAAAGCAAAGAACCTGCCACAGGTTCACGGATGCCATCAATGTCCACGGGAGGAGCAGCGATAAAGGCAATGATGTAACAGATTGTTGCAGAGAGCAGCGTCGGGATCATGATGACGCCAAACCAACCGATGTAAACCCGGTTTTCGGTAGACGTAATCCAATCGCAAAAACGCTCCCACAGACCTGCGCCTTCGCGCTTCTGAAGAGTAGTTGTCATGATTGCTATGGTTTAAGAAATGATGCGATTAAATGTATGAGCAAGTGGAACCTCGCTGTCATTTATCGTAGGCGGAGTTGCAGAATTTGCCAAGAATGGTGATTCTTTGCAACAGTAATTTATGTACCGATATGAAGACAGATTTGAGTATTTAATCAATCTATTATTTCAATCTGTTTACAATTCAAATTCAGTACAAAATTGCGATCGATTGCTTCTAATTCAATTGGAATCAGGTAATTCACAATTTGCGTTGGGTGGTACATCGGAGCAGCTTCAGCACAAAGCAACTACATCAAAATCAAAAATAGCCGCTGAAACAAAAGAATTGCTTCAAATTTCAGCAAATTTTGTTCACAACTATTCACTCAGGTTTACAAACTAATGTGTCTAATTTGTGAGTCGGATTAAATTGCCCGGCAGGGGGCACTGCCATTAGTTACCCTGCTCCTGTAAATTTGCTTTTAGAGCAAGGAAAGTCAATCATTACAGCAATTTAATGAACTCTTGTAAGGGCTTTTCTCAGCAAACCTGTGACGATCGCCGGAGTCTCTAGGTGAGGTAAAACGCCTGCATCAGGAATCGTCCAAAACTCCCGAACTGCTCCAGAACTCAGCCCAGCAAGCCGTTTGCCTACAGCAGGACTGCCAAAGCGGGACTTCTCGCCCCAGACAAAGAAAGTCGGTACGTTGAGCTGCGGTAAATATAGCGACAAATCAAAACATAAGTCGCCCCTGAGCGAGGCTAGGGCTGCATAGTCCGCGTTAAGCTGCTGCGCTGAGGTGAGATACGCTTCCACCATTTCCTGCGTCACCCGTGATCGATTCGCAAAGAGAAACTGCTCTAGAAAATTACGCACCGCAAACTCATTTGCCGCGCCTGCGGAATACAGCAAGCGATCGATTCCTGGAATGCCTGCAATTTTCGCTGGAAGCCCGTTACCATAATTTGAATCAAAATCTGAATAGCCTGCGGGCGACACCAGAAACAGCGATTGAAACAGATCGGGACGCTGAATTGCTAATCGAATCACTAAACCCCCGGTGAGCGAAGCAGAGACGACCGTAGCAGGTGTGCCAATTTTTTCCAGCAGTTCCGTAATGACCTGAAAATAGTCTTCGGGCTGATAGTCTCGTATCGGATGGGTCGATCGTCCCCAGCCAATTAAATCGGGCGCGATCACCCGATAATCGGGCGCAAAAGCCGGATACACTTTTGACCACTCATAAGCCGACGAACCGCCACCCAAACTGTGCAGAAATACAAGCGGCGGCAAATCTTCTCCCACTTCAGGATGTCCGCGCCAGGGGCGATCGGTTGGGGTGTAGTAAACCATCACTCCCAGGAACGTGGTAATAATATGCTGCGTGAATCCGGGCGGCTGAAACTGAGGCATCGGCTTAAAGATTAATCGGCTTAAGGATTAACAGAATTTAAATCAACTAACTTCAAATCAACAAAATGAACCTACTTCAAATCAACAGAATGAACTTAGGGAGGGGCAAACGTTGGGAGGGCAAACGTCCCAAGCATAGCGGATTTCATTGAGGTTCGATCGCAGCCAAAACCTTATCCAGTTCGATATCTAAATTCAATATCTAATTCGATCGAGCCTTTTAACGGAACCCTTCGACGTACTGCTTTAGCTCTCTTGCCATGCGGCGTAAGCCCTGCTGCTCGTCCTGACGCAGAAACAGCAGAAAAACATGGGTCACGGCTCCCGAAAGGTTCTCCTGGTGAATGTATTTTGTGCGCTGGCGATCGATTTGCTGCAACTGGAAGACGCTCTCACTGCGAAATCCGGGCGCGGTATAAACCCATCTCAAACAGGTTTCAGGCTGGAGTAAGGTAATGTGCGGTTCAAATTCGGTTTCACTTTCTTCGCGCACCCGCCGCAGCGACAGGTGAACTTTTCTCCCCTGAGTAAAAGGCTTTCTGGGATTGCGATCGTACAGAAACGTGTTCCAATACAGCCATTTCTCTTTATGGATCAGGGCTTCCCAGACAACTGGCTTGGGTGCATTGATTTCGATTTCGGTGTAGAGACTGGGCATAGCTGCCGGAAAGTGCTGCGTGTTTCGTGTGCAAGGGTACAGTTTAACGGGTGAGCTGCCTCTTAGACTGGGCAGTGCATCACTGCAAGGACTAAGATTTCAATAGGATTTCGATCGCCAACGATTTAAGAGTTCCGCGAATTCCCACCGATGTAACGATAGGTTTTAGAGGATGTTTGAAAAGTCATCATGATGCCTCGAACCGCCCCCTCGTGGGTCAATCGGGTTAATCGGGTCAATTTTGGCGAGAAACCCACTTTAGGAGATTCAGATTAGGGAATTCAAAGTCCGCCAGTATTAAGGGGTTAGGGGGCAATGTAGGATATTAGACATTTTTCAAACATCCTGCTAATCTGCCGCTCCCATTGAATGACTTACTTTCGGCAACTTCCATTCAGCTGCGCCCACCCTTTAGCCACGTACGCATAGGAGCATTTAGCGATCGTATGGTCAGTCTGACACCCAACCCTAGCTATAGTTTAACGATTCGGATTCAGCTGCCCAACATTGCCGGGACGCTGGCTCCTGTGATTCAGGCGATCGCTGGGACAGGCGGAAATATTGGCCAGATTGATCTGATCGAAGTCAACCGCAAAACGCTTATCAGAGAAATTACCGTAGATGCATCGAGCGCAGATCATTCTGAGGCGATCGTTCACGCGATTAAAGACGTTCAGGGCATCAAGATACTGGATGTCTACGATCGCACATTCAGCCTGCATCGGGGCGGCAAGATCAGCGTGCAGAGCAAGATTTCGCTGAAGCGTCAAAGCGATCTGGCAATGGCTTATACGCCCGGAGTGGGGCGAATTTGTACGGCGATTGCCCAGCAGCCAGAGCGGGTTTATGAGCTGACGATTAAAAGTAATACGGTGGCGATCGTCACAGACGGCAGCGCAGTCCTGGGGCTGGGAAATCTGGGCGCAGCGGGGTCAATGCCTGTCATGGAAGGCAAGGCAATGCTGTTTAAAGAATTCGCCGGAATCGATGCCTTTCCTATTTGTCTGGCGACTCAGGATGTCGATGAGATTGTGCAGACGGTGAAGCATATTGCCCCGGTTTTTGGCGGTGTGAACCTGGAAGATATCAGTGCGCCGCGCTGCTTTGAGATCGAAGCCCGCCTGAAGCAGGAACTCGATATTCCCGTGTTTCACGATGACCAGCACGGTACGGCGATCGTCACTCTGGCAGCTCTGCTAAACGCGCTCAAGGTCGTTCACAAATCGATTGATCAGGTGCGAATCGTGATTAATGGGGCAGGTGCAGCCGGAATTGCGATCGCCCAGCTTTTGCAAACCGCAGGCGCAACCCGAATTGTAATGTGCGATTCACGCGGCATTCTCTCCACCGCTCGGACTGACCTGAACGACCAAAAGCGCAAGTTTGCCGTTTCGGAAAGCGGGTTGCTAGCAGATGCCATGATCAACGCAGACGTATTCCTGGGGGTCAGTGCGCCGGGCGTAGTCAGTGTTGAAATGGTCAAATCAATGGCAGACGAGCCGATTGTCTTTGCAATGGCAAACCCTATTCCCGAAATCCAGCCCGAACTGGTGACGGATTTAGTGGCAGTCATGGCAACCGGACGCAGCGACTACCCCAATCAAATCAACAACGTCCTGGCGTTTCCCGGTGTCTTTCGCGGAACGCTCGACTGTCGTGCCAAAACCATGACCACCCAAATGTTTCTTGAAGCGGCAAAGGCGATCGCCTCCCTAGTTAACCCAACTGACCTCAGCCGGGAACAAATTGTGCCCTCGGTCTTTGACGATCGGATCGCAATTTCAGTGGCGGCAGCAGTGCGTTATGCGGCAAGAGCTGAGGGCATTGCTCACGATTAAACCTGTCAAAGATTAAACCTGTAAAATAGGAAGGAATCAAAAGAGCTGGAAGTTTTGCCCCTGCTGATCATCTCTCTGGTTAGCTTTTTTGGGCAAGTTGTTCTTTGCTTCCCTACTTCGATCATTAAATTTGTGCCTTATTCTGAGCTTCCTGATTCGTTTGACGTTTTGATTATTGGCGGTGGTGCGGCTGGACTATATGCAGCACTTCGCATTCCCCAGCATTACCGCGTTGGCCTAATTACCAAAGAAACCCTCTCTCTCTCTGCAAGTGACTGGGCACAAGGGGGCATTGCAGCCGCGATCGACCCGCAGGATTCGCCGAGTTTACATATCGAAGATACGCTGAAGGCAGGGGCAGGCTTGTGCGAGCCACAGGCAGTCGAGCTTTTGGCAACCCAGGCTGCGGACTGTATTGCGTCGTTGCTTGAGATGGGCGTGCGGTTTGATCGGCGGGAAAATCAGCTCGCTCTGACGCTAGAGGCGGCTCATTCTCAACGGCGAGTGCTTCATGCAGCAGATACAACAGGCAGAGCCTTGGTGAATACGCTCGTAGAGCAGGTTTTAAAGCGATCGAACGTTCAAATCCTGGAGCAGGCATTTGTGCTGGATCTGTGGCTAGAAAACCAGCAATGTTGCGGGGTCAGTTTGCTGTACCAAAACCTGCTTTGCTGGCTGCGGGCAGGAGCGGTCATTCTGGCGACGGGTGGCGGCGGGCAGGTCTTTGCCCAAACGACAAATCCGGCAGTCAGCACAGGCGACGGGGTGGCGATGGCATGGCGGGCAGGGGCAGAGCTGCGCGATTTAGAATTTGTGCAGTTTCATCCCACTGCCTTGACTTACCCTGGCGCACCGCGATTTTTGATTAGCGAGGCGGTTCGGGGGGAAGGGGCGCATCTGGTGGACTCGGCTGGACACCGATTTGCCTTTGACTACCATCCGGCAGGTGAACTCGCACCGCGTGATGTGGTAAGTCGAGCAATTTTTAGCCATCTGCAAAAGACGGCTGCTGATCCTGCAATTGCTCACGTCTGGCTGGATTTGCGTCCCATCCCTGCAGCAACGATTCGCCATCGCTTTCCAAACATCATGGGAGTTTGCCAGCAGTGGGGAATTGATATTTTCCAACAGCCGATTCCGGTCGCGCCTGCGGCTCATTACTGGATGGGCGGTGTGACTGCCGATCGCCTCAATCAAACCACGATCGCCGGACTCTTTGCCGTTGGCGAAACGGCTAGCACAGGCGTACATGGTGCAAATCGATTAGCCAGTAATTCGCTGCTAGAATGCATCGTCTTTGGAGCGCAGTTTTCAGCGTTAGACTTACCCGTGACAGAACCAATTGCCGACCCAACGCTGAATCAGTCTTCTATCCAACGGGTAGAATGGTTCGATCGCAGGCAAGAAACGCTGCCGTGGCAAACGGATGCTGAATACTTGAGTAAACTCCGTGACCTGATTCCCCGATTGGTCTGGCAAAGTGCGGGAATTTGTCGAGAGGCAGCCTCACTTCGGCAAGCGATCGAGCAGATCGACCAATGGCAACAAAGGTTTGACCATCTGACCCTGAGTCAGGAGCTAAATCGCTGGCTCAGCAGCCCGTCCACTAACCGGATTACCCTGAGCGAAACTCTTGCACCATCTGCGCCATTCGAGCTAGCAAATTTGATCCGCCTGTGGGGCGAAACTCGCAATTTGCTCAACGTGGGCAATTTAATTCTTAAAAGTGCTGCCTTTCGCACTGAAAGTCGTGGAGGGCACTATCGCACTGATCACCCGAACATTGAACCTGACTGGCAAGTTCATACGCTGATTGAGAGCCATCGCTGGAAACGATCCGCAAGCATTGGCTGACGAGCACGATTTACCCTCAAGAAACTGAGCCGTTAGCGGGCTCCAGACCCCTGAGTGCGATCGGGTGTGCCTTCGCCCGGCATTGTGGGATTGTCGCTGTACTGACTGAGCTTAATCGAAGCCTTGTATACCTGCTTTGGAGCGGCAGGGCTGTTATCGTTGGCGAATAAGTTGCTGGAAAATGAATCGTTGGAAAGCGATTTTTCCTGTAAGTCGATCGATCCATTCACTGATTTTTGGATTTCACCGTTCTCACTGAATGCAGCCGCAGAGGCAGCGGGTAGAGCAATTCCAACGCTGATGCCTGCAATGTGCAAAACGTTTGCCATCACGACAACTGCAAAAACTCGCTTTAAGATATGCATAATTTCAACAAAACACCGTAGATTCACCCAAGTAGGGTTAGTATATCTGCCTATTTGCTAAAAAAGCCAGTGCATTCACTGACTTTATGATGAATCCGGGAAGTAATTGCTGACACCACCCAATGGGATGAGTTATATCCTTTACTGTAACTAAATAAATTAAGCCGTAAGTTCACTGACTTTATTAACGGCTAGAAAAGAATTTCTTCCAGAAGGAATATAGCCATTATGGCTTGCTCTCATGGAAACAACGGAGATCGTTACGCTTTGACGTGGATTGTAAACTCTTTTAGCATAGTGGCTTAATGTGATGAGATATAGCCAGTTAAATTCCGTAATCCCTACTGAGCTTTGCAAACTAAGATTCAGCTTTATGCCACTCTCCACCAGCTACATCGGCGAGATAAAATACAAAATCTGGCATGATTAGCTCATTGTCCTGTCGTAAGCAGCTCTGAGCCATGACCTCCGACCCAGCTCATTCCCAATCAGAAATTGCCCAATCAGAAATTGATATAGAAGCAGTCCAGCTTAATGAGTCTGCAACTTCTCCTCAGCTCGCTACTGATCAGTATCAGCGCAAAATGCAGCGGCGCAAAGAGGTACAGCAGCAGCGTTTAGCAGAGCGGACGTTAGAAAAAGGACTCATCATCGTTCACACAGGCAACGGCAAGGGCAAGACAACTGCTGCGCTGGGCATGGTGCTTCGATCGCTGGGTCACGGCTATCAAGTAGCGATCGTCCAATTTATCAAAGGAGCCTGGGAGCCTGCGGAAAAGCAAGTTTTTAGCCTCTGGCAAGATCAGCTTGCATTTCACGCGATGGGCGAAGGGTTCACCTGGGAAACTCAGGATCGCGATCGCGATATTCAAGCTGCCAAAGCTGCCTGGGAAAAAGCACTCACTTACATCAACAATCCAGAGTTTCGCCTGGTACTGCTCGATGAAATTAATATCGCGCTCAAGATGGGCTACTTGACCGTAGAGGAAGTTCTACAGGGACTCGATCGCAAACCCGAAGACTCCCATGTGATTCTCACCGGACGGGGCGCACCGCAAGCATTAGTCGATCGAGCCGATCTCGTGACCGAAATGACGCTTGTGAAGCATCCCTTCCGCGAACAGGGAGTGAAGGCACAGCCGGGAATTGAGTTTTGAGCGGGGTTTCGAGCTACTTTGCAGAAGACTTAAACGGACTGCGCTTTTTCCGAGCTTTTTCTTTTGCTCTTTCCCGCTCGTATTCCAGCTCCTTGAGCTTTTTCATGATGCGCCCGAAATACTCCTGCATATAGGATTCCAACGTTGTGGTTTCCTCAGCCGCAATCCCGAATACTGCATAGGTTTCGTCCATCGAAGCGGCCAGCGGCTTGCCCGAAGCGACGACTTCTGAAAAGGCAAGGCGATCGGCAAGGTTCCAGCCCCATTGAAAGAAGCGAGCCGTTCGTTCGACTGCCTTCAAAATCCCGCCGGGCATCCGCGTTACTCTGGCATCTTTACCCGATAGCCGCTCACAGAGTTTGATAATTTCATAAGCTCCCCATGCTTTAGGACCCACCACGGGAAAGCTGCGACCGCTTGCTGCTGACACTTTTAATGCCTGAACCGCAAACTTAGCAATATCTTGCGTATCCATATAGGCGATCGGCGAACTCTCACCCATCACCCAAACCGCCTGATTTTCCAGGATCGGAATGGCATATTGACCAATCAACCCTTGCATAAAGCCACACGGCTTCAAAATAGTGTAGTTTAAGCCGGATTCTGCCAGATATAGCTCGGTGCAGCGCTTGACTTCCATCAAGGGCACATTGGGAAACTTCTCTGCATCCAGGATCGAGAAAAAGATGAATCGCTCTACGGCAGCCGCTTTTGCAGCCTGAATTAGATTTACCTTTCCTTCCCAGTCGACCTGCTTAATGCTTAAAGAGTCAGTGGGTCGGGTCGTGGCGGCATCAATAACAGCAGTTATGCCCTCTAATGCTTCAGGTAGGGTATCAGCGTTGCACAAGTCACCCCGCACCAGCTCTGCCCCCCACTCCTTCAGGAAAGCAGCTTTTCTAGGGCTTCTGACCAGACAACGAACCTGATAACCCTCATCCAGGGCGCGTCGCGTGACTTGTCTTCCTAGAGTGCCCGTCGCACCAACGATGAGTAAGCTCATGAGGGCTTCCGTTACGAATCGTTAACTTTATTAGTTTACGATACCCTAAAACGCCTCAACCACCGCGAGGAAAAATTATTAGTAAAAGTGATTTCTCACCATTATTTCTCACGCTCCAAGAGAGACTGCTGTTTTAAGGGGGACTGTTGCTTAAAAAGACAGCCACATTCCCAAGCGGACCTGAGAAGTGGCTGAGATCTATTGAGATCTATAAAGCCCATGAGGAAAAGCCCATGAGGAGCCAACCCCTCAAATGTTCTTTTTGCGCTACTCTTCACTACCCTGAATTCGGAGCATCAGGAAGCCTAAGCCTAAACCCACGAGAATTAGAGTAAAGGAGAGCAGTGCTGCGTTTAACATTTCGCCGTTCATGCGTGGTTATACTCCTGCATCAAAAAATTGTTAGTGCTAGATTGAACCCTAGGTTTTTCTTGCAGTCGCGGAAAGCTATGCAGGAAAGCCTGGGCAAGAATGCCTATACAAGTATCTTAGGGTAGTTTGACGGTGATCTAAAGGGCTGAATATGCGAACACCAACCGCAGTCAATGTTGCGTCCCGTCCTCGACTGGCGATCGTGTTAGGCGACCCTGCCGGAATCGGGACGGAAGTGGTTTTGAAGGCACTAAGCGACCCTATACTGACCGAGTCCTGTCAAATAACGCTGATTGGTAATCACGTCCTGCTGCACCATACTTATCAACAGTTGCGCCAGACAGAGGCAATTCGGGCGAATTTGACCGTCCTGGCAGACCCTGATGATCTCGACCTGTATAATTTGCCGCTGGAATCGTCGGTGATTGAGCAAATTCAGTTGGGTACGGAGAATGCAGCGAGCGGTGCAGCTAGCTTTCGCTTTTTAGAGACGGCGATCGATCGAACGCTGAACGGTCAATTTGATGGCATTGTCACTGCTCCGATCGCCAAGTCTGCCTGGAACGCTGCCGGATTTCACTATCCCGGACAAACAGAACTGCTGGCAAAAAAAGCAGGGGTAAGCCGCTATGGAATGCTCTTTGTTGCCCGATCGCCGCTTACAGACTGGACATTGAGAACGCTTTTAGCAACAGCCCACATTTCACTGCGGCAGGTTCCCGATGCGCTCACGGCAGATCTGCTGACGCTGAAACTGGAACTGCTAATCGAGTGCCTGCAACAGGATTTTGGCATTGAGCAGCCCCGAATTGCGATCGCCGGACTGAACCCCCATAGCGGTGAACAGGGGCAACTGGGACGAGAAGAACAGGATTTCCTGCTGCCCTGGCTGCGGCAAATGGGCGATCGGTTTCCTCAGGCCAAACTTGATGGACTGATTCCGCCGGATACGCTGTGGGTACGTCCGGGACAAGCCTGGTGGGGTAGTGTAACGCCTGACGCAGCTCATGACGCCTATCTCGCGCTATATCACGATCAGGGATTAATTCCAGTGAAGCTGCTGGCGTTCGATCGAGCCGTGAATACGACGATTGGGCTACCCTTCGTTCGCACTTCTCCTGATCATGGAACCGCATTTGATATCGCCGGACAGGGAATTGCTCAGGCAACCAGTTTTAGAGCGGCGATCGATTTGGCGATCGAGCTAGCTCACCAACGGATAACTCAGCAGTGTTCCCAAATCAGCCCGTAATTTAACACAGGATGAAGCGGTGTTTAAGATCTGTTGAAAGAAACTACGGAGTATTTTGCCAATTAACTGAGTGCCCTGAAACCGATTTAGTCTACCTTTAGGCTGAAACTTTATGTCAAGGTTTGCTGACTTCTGCAATTTTTATTAATATACGAGGAGGAAGATCAGCGCAAGAATAAAAAATATTCAGTATAGCCTAATACAAAAACAACTCTAAAGAACTTGTTTTAGGTTATTCTACCTACGGAATTCCATAGCGTTTTGCTCTGTTTGTAACTTTATTGCGTGGGATTTGGCTTTCTGGCTTATTTCCCGATCTTCTCTGCTTCTAGCTTGTCTGCTTTACTTCGTGACGATCATTTTTGTAGCTGAGGGTGAATCATGGTTCAGTCTATTCAATACTCAATAGATTTGCTTCAGGATGAGGCGCGAGAACTTGTTCATAAGGGTGTAATTAGCCGAAATCAGCCAATTTACGTGCTGTGTCAGTACATTCCTGCTCGTGAGTGGGCGTTTGTAGAATGCGTCCTGGAAAACAACGACTTCCTGCTTCGCGATCGAATTGCAGATTTGTTAGGACGGGAGGAGTGGTCGAACGACTAATTCTTCTCTCGTTCCTAATAAATGACTTAGTTGAAGCAAGGCTACGGGGGTTAGACTCGTAGCTTTTTAATTTTCGTTAATTCTTGCCAAATCTATCCTTACCCCTGTTGTCATCCCACTAACCGCCCCACGGAATCTTTCATATCGTTCAGCAGGAATATCTGCTTTAGCCATACTGCTCTAAATACTGAGCAATGTCTTCACTGATTCGCGTTAGTTCTGCTTCGGTGGTGAGGCGAATTCGATCGTCCCGCAGGGTAATCAGAAGCTTGGCTGCGAACGGACTCGACCAGATATTGGGATTGCAAAACACTTCAAGAAAAACCTCCCCGGTATGGCGATATTCGAGGGGCGGCTGGGGTTCGGGTTTGCTGCCTGCTGCTTTTGCCGCTGTTGCTTTCAGGCTTTGCATCAAGACTGCGATCGCGCTTTGCAGTTCTCTTGCGGCTGTGGGGCTGAAGGCAAAAATCACAGAACCTTCGGATAGATTGAGCTTGATCGGTGAAGAAGACATACTTTACTAAGTTGTACTGAGTTGTACTGAGTTGCTCTTAAACTGCTGCCAGGTTGCCTGACGTTACGTTGCTTTAAGCAAGGATTGCCGGAGCGTGATAATTCTCCCATCCTAACGACCCTTTTGTGATTCGCAAGCAGAGAAGGGCATGAATCTTAGCCGATGGGCTTCTGGCAGATTATCCTTCGTCTGCCGCTTGCGGTCATTCGATCGGCTCAGTAGATTAAGGGAAGAAAAGCGAGACCATGAGGGCGATTTCCCATTCAGGCACGAGGAAAAAGCTGTGGCAATTGATAATCGATCGACTGTTCGCAGAGTTTTAGTGATTACGCTGCTGCTGAATCTATTTGTGATGGGATTAAAGGGAGCAGTGGGGTTCTGGACAGGTTCGCTAAGTTTGCTCGCCGATGCAATTCACAGCTTTACCGATAGTGCGAACAACGTTCTGGGGTTAGTGACCAGCCAATTATCCTCACCGCAGCCTGATCGCGACCACCCCTATGGGCATCAAAAATATGAGGCGATCGGGGCTCTGGGAATTGCTGCCTTTCTGGGAATTGCCTGCTTTACAATTTTGGAGGGAGCGGTCGAGCGTCTTTTAACAGGCGGAGCAGAGGTACAAATTGCTGCGCCAGAACTGGGGCTACTGCTCCTCGTATTAGGCATCAATATTTTTGTGGCATTTTATGAGCGGCGAGTCGGTCGGCGGATTGGTAGTCCGATCTTGCTTGCCGATGCTCAGCACACAATGAGCGATATCTGGGTAACGATCACCGTTCTGACAGGATTACTCGGCATCTGGATTTTTGGCATTCAGTGGCTGGATGTCGTACTGGCGTTTCCAGTTGCGCTGCTGGTTTTTCGGAGTGCCTGGAATGTGCTGCGGGATAATTTGCCCTGGCTGGTCGATGAGATGGCGATCGCGCCTGAAGCAATTCATGCGGTCGTGATGCAGGTTCCCGGTGTACTAAATTGCCACAGCATTGCCTCCAGAGGATTGCTCGGGCGCCAGATATTCGTTGATATGCACCTGATTGTTAACGCTGCCGATGTCGAAACGGCTCATGCCATTACCGAAGCCGTCGAAGCTCGCTTGGAGCAGCACTATCATCCGGTGCGCGTCACAATTCACGTTGAGCCACCTTCGTATGAAAAAGAAGAAATTAGCTACGAGCCGCAGCCTTAGCTTCTAATTCGATCGCTTCAATCAGGGTTAACTCTGTTCACCTTCGATCGCAGGAACAGGGAATCCTATTAATGTAGTTGTGCTGCCTCCATCATGATCGCGAGTTAATTCAGCGGTTGAGGGATTGCCCAGCCTAAACGAGTGGGTTGCTGATAAATGCGTCTCAGGGTGTTGATATCGCGATCAGAAAGCGGCGGCGGTTGGCGTACCTGCGCAGAATACATCACATCCGTTGCAGTCGGGCTATGTCCCCAGATGCCCAATGCATGCCCTAATTCGTGACGAGCAGCAGCGCGCAGATAGTCTTGCGTCTGACCCATGCCCAGCCAGATCGTCATTCGATGCAGAAGGATAGGCTTTTCTGGAATCGTGCGATCGACCCATAAATTAAAGCGAGTTTCGGCTGAACGGGCGCGAAGTTCGGGTTGGCGAGTTGCGCTTCGATCGACCTGAAGCGGTGGAGTTCTACGCCAGATGGCAATATCTGCGGTGTCGGGGACATTTACGACCGTCAACGGTAGATAGGCATTCCATTCCTGAATTGCAGCCGTAACCGCTGTGACCCATTCCTGGCTTCGGTCGGGCATCTGTGTGGCTGGTTCAAAATAAATCCGAACAGGAAAGCGCGACCAGATTAAATATCCAGCGATCGTCGGCTGTATCTTGTCAAAATAGTCATCAAAATACTCGCTTTGCGGTTCAGCTGCCTGTCCACGAGCCAGGGTTGCGGGCATGGTATGAGCCTGAGAAACAGGTAAAAATCGATCGATTTGGGCTGGAGTTGGGGACTGTGAGGTCGATCGAGACGGTGGGAGTTGAGCTTTTGCCCCTGGAATGTCTACTGTAAGTACTAGACCGATCGCCGCCAAGAAAGCGATAAAAAGCACTGAGCAAACAGCCCAGCGCAGTTTAGAAAATTTTTGTTTGCTTTGCCGCTGTCTCAGCATTGGTAGGAAATTTTAGCTGGGCAACCAGCCTGCACTTAGCACGATCGTCAGTCCAATGAAGAGTGCGGTCAGAGTCCAGGTGACGCGATTTAGGGTTAGCTCTGCGCTCTTGGTGCTGGTGAAAAGCTGTGCTTGACCCCCCAATCCACCCAGTCCATCTCCTTTCGGGCTGTGAAGCAGGACTAACACAATCAAACCAGTTGCAGAGATCGCCCAGAGAATTTGAACAGTTGTCGTAATCATAATTCGATCGCTAATTATCGCTAATGGAGGTTCGCTAATGCGGGTAGGGTCAAGCACTCAGGCAAATCACACTCTGAACACTTCGAACAGACTGCTCATTTGCCCCCTTCCCATTCTACAAAGACTGATGGATTGAAGGGCTACAAAGACAGGCGAACCGGAGTGCGATTTGCCCGCACATCAAACCCCATCGCGTCGATCATCGATTGTCCCGTCATTTCTTCTGGCTGCGGCAGTCCTAGAATTTGCAGAATCGTGGGGGCAATATCTGCCAGGGTTCCGTCCGATCGCAGTTCTACATCGGTTCCATGTCCGGGAATCTTGCGCCGTTCGCCCTCAATCAGAATAAAAGGAACTGGATTCGTGGTGTGCGCTGTCCAGGCATTGCCCTGCTCATCACACATCTGCTCAGCGTTGCCGTGATCCGCAATGATAATTGCCGTGCCGCCCATTTTACCGATGCTGTCCAGCAAGCGTCCCAAGCAAGTATCAACCGTTTCCAGAGCTTTGACGGTAGCTTCCAGGTTGCCCGTATGACCTACCATGTCAGGATTCGCGTAGTTAATCACCACCAGCGAGTAAATGCCCTTCTCAATTGCTTCGATCGCCCCTTGCGTCACCTGAGCAGCAGACATGGCAGGAGCGCGGTCATAGGTTGCTACCATTGGGCTGGGAATCAAAAGGCGATCTTCTCCCACAAACGGCTCCTCAATGCCGCCATTGAAGAAATAGGTGACATGGGCATATTTTTCGGTTTCTGCGGTGCGAAACTGCTTCAGCCCGTGCTGAGCCACCACTTGCCCCAAAATATTGTTGAGGTTCTGCGGCTCAAACGCGACCAGGACGGGCAGTGAGCCATCGTACTGAGTAAACGTCACAAAGGAAAGCGGCGCAATCGGAGCACGATCGAACCCAGTGAAGTGAGGGTCAACAAATGCTTGAGTGAGTTCCCTAGCGCGATCAGGACGGAAATTAAAGAAAATCACACCGTCGCCCGGTTCGACTGCGCCCGGAGCAATGCGAGTTGGCAGCACAAACTCATCAGTCAATCCTGCCTCGTAGGAAGCCTTCAGCACTTCGAGTGCCGATTGTCCATTGCCTGACCCGTCTTCGGTCATAACGGCGTATGCTTTTTGAACCCGATCCCAGCGGCGATCGCGATCCATACTGTAGTAACGACCGCTCAACGTTGCGATGCGACCTACGCCTACCGCCTGGATATAGTCTTCAATGTGTTGAATTGCCCCTAGCCCATCAGTCGGTCTGGTGTCGCGACCGTCGGTAACGGCGTGAATGCAAACCTCAGTCAGATTTTGTTCTTTTGCCAGGTCAATCAGCCCAAACAAATGGTTGAGATGGGAATGAACCCCTCCTTCTGAACACAGCCCAACCAGGTGCAGCTTACTGTTTCGCTGCCGGACTTCGTGACAAACTCGCAGGAGTGCTGCATTGCTTAGTAGTGTGCCATCTTCAACAGCATCTGTGATCCGAACGAGTTCCTGAGGGACAGTTCTTCCGGCTCCAATATTAAGGTGTCCCACTTCTGAGTTACCCATCTGACCTTCGGGCAATCCAACGCTTTTTCCAGAAGTTCGGATCAGCGTGTGCGGATAGGCAGCCCATAAACTTTCCATAACGGGAGTTCGAGCAGCCGCAATGGCATTTCCGCTGGTTTCCTCTCGATAGCCCCATCCATCTAATATCACGAGTACTACTGGAGAAATTGGCACCTGCGCCATGTGAATTATCCTTACTGTTCAGCAATCTCTGTGGCAATGATATCACTCAGACTTTCAGATTGTGTCAGCTAAATTCAAGACACGATGACTTTAAATTTTTAGTAAAAGTGAGCGATCAACAACATGATGAGCAGAACAATGAACAGCGGAATTTAGCACACTAAATTAGTCAGTCTGATAAGCATTACTTAAGCCTTACTGCATTAAATATCTAAGAATATCTAATCAATCGATGCAGCTTTTTTGGTGAACTCAAGATCGCAGCTTCAATTCATTGTGTCTTGGCTATCTCTACCCGTTTGGATAGGCAGGACGCTTACTCGATCGCTGATAGCCCCGACCTTTCACCCCTGCACCCCTAAATCTGCACTTGACCAACTTAAAGAAACGCGATAAATAAATCGAAGCAGAATCTTAACCTACACGACGCTTTTGCTTTTCTTTCTGTTTTTCTCGTTTAGCAGCTACTTTCGCTGTTTTTTCTGCCTCGATCGCCGCCAGTCTCACTTTTTCTTTTTCTTCGGCAATTTTATCTAAATAGTAGTGATAGTCACCTGGATAGAGGCGCAATTCTCCGTCGCGAATCTCAACAATTTTGGTCGCAACCTGTGAGATGAAATATCGATCGTGGGAGACGACGATCGCCGTTCCATCGTAATGCTGGAGTGCTTCTTCCAGCGTTTCTTTTGCAGGAATATCGAGGTGGTTTGTTGGCTCGTCTAGAATGAGTAGATTCGCTGGACGCAGCAGCATTTTTGCAAGGGCAAGTCGAGCTTTTTCTCCGCCGCTCAGAGCCGCCACTGGCTTAAAAACCGTATCTTCGCTAAAGAGAAATCGTCCTAACAAAGTCCGAACTTCTTCGTTTTTCCAATCTGGAACCTCGTCGTGAATAGTATCCATTACGGTCTTTTCCAGATCCAGTGCTTCCGCTTGATTTTGCTCGAAATAGCTAGGGATCACTTGATGCGCACCTAGACTGACCGTTCCTTCGAGCGGTGCTTCGCTTCCAGTAATCAGACGCAACAGGGTCGATTTACCCGATCCGTTTGGGCCCAGAATTGCAATGCGATCGCCCCGCTCAAGCAGCAGGTTTGCCCCCAGAAATAAAATATTGTCCTCATAAATATGAGTGAGGTTCCTGATGATGACCACTTCGCGTCCGCTGCGGGGTGCAGGCGGAAACCGGAAGTGCAAGGTTTTTACAGATCCGACCGGAGCGTCAATTCGCTCAATTTTTTCAAGCTGTTTTTCTCGGCTCTTTGCCTGAGTGCTGCGGGTCGCGCTGGCTCGGAAGCGATCGACAAATGCCTGCTGTTTCTCAATTTCCTTTTGCTGCCGCTCAAATGCGCTGAACTGGGCGTTTTGAATTTCTTCTTTTTGCTGAAGGTAACTGCTGTAATTGCCGAGATAGCTTGTGGAGACGCCTCGCTCGGTTTCGACAATCTGATTACACAGGCGATCGAGGAATTCCCGGTCGTGCGACACGATCACCATTGGCGTTTCCAACCCTTTCAGGTAAGTTTCTAGCCATTCGATCGTTTCCAAATCCAGGTGGTTAGTCGGCTCGTCCAGCAGCAGCACATCGGGAGACTGAAGCAGAATTTTGCCCAAGCTCATTCGCATCTGCCAACCGCCGCTAAAATCGCCCACGAGCCGATCGCCGTCCTGCAGCTGAAAGTCAAGCTCCGGCAGAATCTTCTCGATTTGGGCTTCTAGACCGTAGCCGCCGAGTGCCTCAAACTGTCGCTGAAATTTGTCGAGCTTGTGGATCAGGCGATCAAGTTCTGTGGGACTGGCAGACTGCATCTCGTGCTGGACGGCTTGCAGTGCCTCGTGGGCGTCATTGGCTTCTCGAAATGCCCGCCACATTTCATCTCGGACGGTGCGGTCTACCTGTACATCAAATTCCTGCGTCAGGTAAGCAATCTTCAAGCTGGATGGACGAATGATTTCTCCGGAAGTCGGTTCGATTTCCCCGGCAATAATTTTGAGCTGGGTTGATTTTCCTGCCCCATTCACGCCCACCAGACCGATGCGATCGCCCGGTTTTACTTCCCAGTTCACGTCCTTTAGCACTTCGCCGGTCGGATAAATTTTGGAGATGTGTTCCAGACGCAGCATTGCAGGACTCCACTCGAAATGAGGAAAACGCCACATCAAATGTAACAGAAATGTTATCGCTTCAGTGACGTAAGCAATACTTGCTAGCTTGGGCTCGAAGCAGACGCAAACTTACCTGCTTAAGATATTTGAACAAGGAGGATGCTTGAACAAGCGAGCGGGCAAATGGGCAGGTGGGGCATAGCCGCGGGCAGTGCGTTGGATGTTTCGTCTCTGCAGGGTCTTGGTGGGCGTGGGTAGGGAGGCTCTCACCACTGAGCAGCACCCTTGTAAATCTTGAGATTCAAGAGATTAAAAGATTAAAGCGTTTGTTTGACCGCAACAGGCAGCTCAAACTGCTGCTCGATCGTCAACTTCCGCTCTGTCATGCCTTGCTCAAACAAATGGGTCGGCAATGCTTCTTCCACCGTCCAGACTCCTGGCTTTTGCAGCGCACCCGATAGCAACACCTGAGCAATACTCCCTGTGCCGCAGCCGGAAGCGTATGCAGTGTTTTCGTGGGCAAAGGTTGAAACGTACTGGGTGGGCTGCCCGTTGCGCTTTCCACGCACTTCTGCCCGCATTGCCACGCCAATACCGCTCCAGCGATCGGTCACGCTAGTCATGGTGTAGCTAGTTTTCGACAAAAATTCGATCATCCATGGTTGCCGCATCAGTTGGCGCGGAAACAGGTGAGCTGCCATCCAAGTGAGGCGATTGTAATAGTCGGGCACAGAGCCAAATTTGGTGATCACCGTTTTAACGGGAAATGCCTTGCACAGGGTAAACGCTTCTGGCATATCAAACCAGTACACGCCCGATCGCCCGTAACCGGGAAACTCAGTCATCTCGCGTCCAGTGTAGGGCTTAATTTCCTGCCATCTGCCGTCTACCCAAACCTGAAATGGATTTTGCAATCCGAGGAAAGTTGTCCGCATCACAGTGACGCCTGCGCCGCCCGACCCGGAGACTACATAACTAAGGTGAATCACTTCCGGTTCGTCAAGCTGTTCGACGCCCTGCCGCACCATACTGTTCGAGATACCGGGAAACACGCCAGAGTTAATCACGGCGGTTGTGCCTGCCTGCTGTGCTGCCTCACAGAGACTCAACGCATTTTTGGTAAACGATCGATCGTCGCTCACATCAAGGTAGTTCACGCCTTCGCTGATGCAGGTTTTAAGCGTAATCGCATCCCGGTAACGAAAGGGTCCTGCACAGTGAATCACCAGATCTTTGTCTGCCACCGCCGATCGCAATCGCTCTGCGTCCGAAAGGTCAAGTTCGAGAAACCGCACCCGCTCACCGAGTTTATCGCTCACATGCCCCGTATCAGCCGTGCGTCCTGTAATCGTGACTTCTGCATCGGTGTAGGTCAGCAGATCTGCGGCAACGCTGCTACCAATCCGTCCTCGTCCGCCTACGATTAAAACTTGTTTTGTCATCTTGCGTTGATGTATCAAGTTGTTAAGACAGCGTGTTCTGCTGCGTCGCTATTCTAACTTAGGCAAGAGGTTGACCTGAGCGAAGCGTGAAGATTTGATACAGTCAATCAAAGCGTTTCATCAGCTGAAAAACGATCGCAAAGTTAAGTTTGAAAAATTAAGCTTGGATCTATTTTCCAATCATAAAAGGGTGGCAAGTAGAAAACTAAAGTAAAAAAGGGCGATCGAAATAAAACGCTTCCTAGCAGATGACAAAAGCGGCTGCTTAAAGCGGCGATCGCTTTAACTATGATATTTAAATATCTTAGATTAGCTATCTCAAGCAAATTATCTGAAAGAAATCATTTCAAATAAGTTACCTCAAATATACTAAAGTTGGCTAGCCGTCCAAGCAATTCCTGCACGAAATTACTCGAATGGGCTAACCAACTGAATTTATGTCAACGGTTTTATTTAACCGTATTGAACCGCTTGGGGAATAACAGATTTATTGCAGGTGAAGCAGGTCGCGCACGACGCTGTAACCACCCAGATCCCAAAGCAGGTATGCTACGAAGCCAATCATTGCCAGACGACCGTTCCACAGTTCTGCTTGGGGATTCCAGCCGAACAGGAAGGCATTACGGTCTTTACCGTTATAAGCACTAGCGACGGGGGGTAGATCGGTTGCGTTACGAGTTTCCATTGGTTAGACTCCTAAGTTGCTGACAAACGTTACGTTATGTTTCATACCTTAGCTTTCGCAGCAACTTGTGCTATCCCTCGGAGGTTATAGATCGACGATCGAGTTTTTAGAGCATGATTCGCCTCAATTAACCTCATTGTTAACTGAAATTGACTATCAACCAGAAATTGATGTGGTATTTCTATCTATTTACAGGTGATAAATCCCTTAATTTCATTATGTATGTTGCACCTTAACTGATTCAAAACCAATTCAAAATCGATTCAAAACTGATCCAGTCCTGCTTATAAGGTCGATCAGTCTTCTGAGAGATGAATTTCCTCGATCGCCTGTGTCACTTTCAGGAAAGAGTTGTGCCAAAGCAATTTAAGAGGAGAACAAAAGATTATGGCGACGACATTAGATGACGCAAAGCGGCAAGCGATTGGCATGAAGCTGTCAGAAATGGCAGAGATGCAAAAGTTTTTGATGGAAAGCGAGCAGCAGTTCATCTCTCAGATTGCTGATGATGACATTCGCGATCGTCTGCGGAGTATGCTTCAGGATGATCAGAAGAACCTAGGCATTATTGAAACTGTTATTGTTCAGTATGGTGTGAAAGCTGACCCCAAACCATCTTCATTCCAGATGATTGAAATGGGTCGTCAGATCAACAACAGTTCTGACTTCTCTGTGCTGGAGAAGCTATCTCATCACGAACTGATGAAGCATGCTGTCACTATGATGGGCCTGCTGGTTCACAAGTGTGCCCAAGTTGTGGGTGCAGACGTAGAAGCTGCAATCACTCCGCTCAACACCGTCAACTTTGAAAACCGCGCTCACCAGGAACAGCTCAAGGGCGTTCTGGAGAAAGTTGGCGTTCGTGAACTGACGGGCAAAGAAGCTGACCAAGGTCTGTGGGGACGGGTTCAGGATGCTGTTGCTGCGCTGTCTGGTGTTGCAGGAAGTGTTCTGACTCAAAACACCGATCGCTCTGACATGACGCTGCAAGATATCCTCCGCATGGATCACCAGAAAGTGAACGTGCTGTTTGCAGAAATCATGCAGACCAATGACCCGATGAAGCGTCGCGAATACTTCGGTCAGCTCTACAAAGATCTGCGCGCTCATGCCCTAGCAGAAGACGAAATCGCATACCCCGCAGTGCGCGGCAAATATCCCGAAAGCGATCTGCAAGAGCTGTACAACGAGCAAGATTCTTGGTTGCCCAAGCTCGACCAGATGGCGAAGATGGATATGATGTCTGAGCAGTTCATGAACGAAATTCGTCAGCTCATGAGCGAAGTTCAAGATCACGTTCGTCAGGAAGAAAGCACTTTCTTTGCAGCCGTGCGTGACAGCTTTGGCAAAGAAGAGCAAGAGCGTCTGGGTTCTCAGTTCAAAGCGAAGAAGAGCCAGCTTCAGGACGAAATGAAGTCTTCGATGTCGATGTAATTCGATGTAATTATCCAAACCGTCTCCCTACCCCCTAATGCTGGGAAACTGGGCCCCTAAAAGTCTTCTTTTGCAAGTGAAAGGCTTAGCAGCTTAAGGTCCCCACCCTTCGGGAATTTAGGGGCGGCATCGGACATTGAATATTCATCAAACAACCTCAATTGCAGGTTAAACGATTTATCCCCCCTCAGATTCATATCAGGGGGGATTGCTATGCAAATTAAGTTTTTCACATCTTAAGTTTTTCATATTTGATAAGGAGGTTAAATCATGTCCCCCGAATCTCAAAAGCTTCAGCCCCCGCAGCATCAAAACCAGCAGCCCGGTTTAGAGTCCGAAATGACGCCTAAGCCCCAAGCTGTTGACTCGAAGTACAAAGGCAGCGACAAACTTCTAGATAAAGTCGCGCTTATTACAGGCGGCGATAGCGGGATTGGTCGTGCTGCTGCAATTCTGTTTGCCAGAGAAGGTGCAGATGTAGCGATCGTTTATCTCAACGAACACGACGATGCCCAGCAAACCAAAATGATGATTGAGCAGGAAGGTCGTCGCTGTATTTTGATTCCGGGTGATATTGGTTCGGAAGATTTCTGCAAAGATGCTGTTTCTGAAACGGTTCAGGAATTCGGGCATCTGGATATTTTGGTGAACAACGCCGCTGAACAGCATCCGCAAAAAAGCATTGAAGACATTACCGCAGACCAGCTTGAGCGCACCTTCCGCACGAATATCTTTGGAATGTTCTTCCTGACCAAGGCAGCTTTGCCTCACCTGAAAGAAGGCAGTACCATTATCAACACGACGTCGGTGACTGCTTATCAGGGCAGCCCGGAACTGCTAGATTACTCCTCTACCAAAGGCGCGATCGTAGCATTCACGCGATCGCTGTCAAAGTCTCTGATTGAGAAAGGCATCCGCGTGAACGGTGTGGCTCCGGGACCCATCTGGACTCCGCTCATCCCTGCAACTTTCCCCGAAGACAAGGTGGCACAGTTTGGCAAGCAGGCTCCGATGCAGCGCGCCGGACAGCCCGAAGAAATCGCGCCCTGCTATGTGTTCCTGGCATCCGATGACTCGTCCTACATGTCAGGTCAAATTCTGCACCCGAACGGGGGCGCAGTGGTGAACGGCTAATTGTTACCGTAATCCGAAGTGCCCGATTGATCCATGAAACCTACTCTTTTGTGGGCAATGGATTCACACTTCTTCCAAACCCTCTGCCAACGTTGGTAGGGGGATTATGCTTTCTCGGCTCAGGTTTTCCCTTTAATGTTTCAGGACGTTCTTCGATCGATCAAACATTTCTGGCTACGGCGAATTTATCCTAGCCTTGCCAGTTTGATTGCGGCGATCGGCATGGTGGGCTTGATTAGCTGCTTATCGGTGCTGTGGCTAGTTGCCTATCTTAGCGACGAAATCCTAGAGCGCGAAAACTTTGCGTTTAACACTGCTTTTTTAAACTGGCTGCATCAGTTTACAAATCCGACGCTCGATCGCCTGATGCTGGCGATTACCCATCTGGGAAGTTGGCCGATCGTTGTGCCAATTCTCCTTACTGTTTTTTTAACGCTCTGGCTCAAGCGACAGCGACAGGAAGCACAGATTTTTCTGATTGCCAATATCGGTGCATTTATTCTCAAAAACGCGCTGAAGCTCTTTTTCAAAAATCCCCGTCCGGCGTTGTGGATGCGGCTAATCACTGAAACGTCTTACAGTTTTCCGAGCGGTCATGCGCTGGGGTCAATGGTGCTATACGGCATGATCGCATTTCTGCTTGCAAGGCACTTTCCAAAAAGAGCAGGCTGGTTTTATGGAATCGCAGCCGTGCTAACTGGGGCGATCGGCTTTAGTCGGCTGTATCTGGGGGTGCATTGGGTGACGGATGTTGTCGGCGGCTGGGGAATGGGATTTTTGTGGCTGATGATTTGCGTGGTGATGCTGCGGTTAAAGCAACCGCTTGTGGTTTGATGGCGATAGCGATCGGAGTTTGAGATTTAGAAAGCAACACAAGCTGAAAGCCCCTGGAATCAAAGAATTCAGGGGACTTTTCGCTAACAACGCCGCTAACAATGCAGGTGCGCTCGCAACTCGGACTGAGGATATTGCTTTAGCTCACTTGTTCATCTTGCTTATTTAGCTCACTTGTCGATGCAGGACTTCGGTTCGTTCGGCGAGCTTCTCTCCGCCCGCTTCTGCCAGTGCCCGCACATATTTCGACTTAAATTCTTCCAGCACATCGAGCAGTCTGGACTGAACTTCCTGCAAGGTTTTGTCCTGATCAAATTCTTCGGCGATCGCTTTCCGTAAATTGTGCTGTAGGCGATCAGTAATTTCCTTGCCTTCTGAATCCGAGAGTGCGCCCCTCAGACTCTGATAAATTCCCTGCACTATTGAGTTAGACAACTGCTGCACCACTTGAGTCAAGATTCGTCCCACTCCCGGCATGTGATGAAGCTGGGAATACACGGTCATTTGTTCCAAAGTTCTGGTCAGGCTATGCTGGACCAGCTCCTCGATGTCGGGCTGAATGCGGGGCAGGATGTGATGCACGCTGGTGTCATAAAGCTGATCCGTAATAGCAACCATTTCCTGGGGATTAATCCCGTTTGTTGAGGAGTCCTGATCGGGTAAAGCAGACGATAGCCATTCGATCGGATTACCCTCGCGCAGGGACTCTTTCATCTGGTCAATAATTTGAATTCCCACAATTCCGGCTAAATCGGCTCCGACGGTGACGATCGTATCTCGCTGTACCTGTACCCGGATTGGTTCCAGATCGAGTATATCGACTAGATACAGGCGCAGAGCAACCGGAATGACCCGCAGCCACCGCCAAAACGGAAGCAGTAACAGCAAGTCATACCATTCACGCAGTACCACATCGATCCAGGTTAAATCGGGATTACGACGACGAATCAGGAGAATTCGCATCAGCATATCAACCGCAAAAATCAAAACAAACGGCAGATCAATCAGCCAGAAATAATCGATCGCTGCGCCCCAGGAGTTGACTCTGCGGTAATAGTTTGTCTGAAAAAATGGCTGAATCTGAGCATCCCAAAATGCGAGTTCCTGCTGCCATCCCTGCTGTTCGAGATATGCAGAACTCCAGAATTGATCAAAAGCATCGCGGGTAAAGGGTTGCCCTGTTCTCGTCCGCATATTCTGCTGCACTGTTGCCAGTACTTCTTCTCCACGGGGCGCAGCAAAGGCTGTCGTTAACTGCTGGCTCAGGATTCGCAGTTCCTGCAGCGAGTCTTCCACTTGAGGTGACTGCAACTCGTATTCGGCAAACTGGCCCTTCAGGCGATCGACCTGCATCTGGTAATACTGAGTTTCAGGATGAACCTCAACCCCCTTTACCGGATCATAAATCTGAGTAATATCAGGTAAATATTGCCTGTACACTGGACGCAGATTAAAGTAAGTCAGATCAAAAAAGACTAGCCCCAAATTAATCAGAGCAACGATCGCAATAATCAGCGCGGTGCGAGGATGACGGCGTTCAAAATCAGGCTTAAATTTAACCATAGTCGCTTGGAATAACGGTACTCAACTGCTTACATCAGACCTGCATCAGGCTGCATCAGACTTGTATTAGGTCTGCATCAGACGGCGCGAAAATCGGTGCGAATTTGCACCACGGTCTGACCTTCAGCTTCGATCGTTAATCCTCATGCTCGATCAGGCATCGTTCTGGAGTATTACCCCCTTTCCTTAGCGCACCTGCTGACCTAATTACCCACTCTCCTCACCACGCTCTCGATCGCCCTCACTAGCTCATCCGGGTCAACGGGCTTCACTAAATGGCGAGCAAACCCAACAGCAAGTGCCTGCTGCTGGTCGAGTTCGCTAGCGTAGGCAGTGAGAGCGATCGCAGGCAAAAAACCATTTTTAAGCACGAGCGATCGAATCTGGCGCATCAGGGTATAGCCATCTATTTCGGGCATTCCGATGTCGCTAATCAGCAAATCAAATTCCGATCGAGCGATCGCCTGAATTGCTGCTTTTGCTGAGCTAACCGCAATTGGAACCGCCCCCGATCGCTTGAGGGTAAAGGCAATGAGGTCACGGGTATCGTTGTCATCGTCCACGACCAGAACGCGCAGTCCAGTGAGGAGATGAGGCGGTGCGGGGGTGGGAAGATGATTTGCTCCCCATCCTGATGTTCTGCTGTCCCCATCTATTTCCCGATCGCCCAGACTTCTCAACAGGGGCAGTGTGACGATAAACGTTGTGCCTTTTCCCTCGCCTTCGCTGGTTGCTTTCACGGTTCCGCCGTGGAGTTCCACCAAATGCCGCACAATCGCCAGCCCCAAGCCCAAGCCGCCAAATTTGCGCGTGGTTGCTCCGTCTTCCTGCCGGAAATAGTCAAACACATGGGGAAGAAAGTGGGGGTGGATGCCTTTTCCGGTATCGGTGACGGTGATTTGGGCGAGGGTGGGAATGGCGGACTGGCAGGGTAGAGAGGAGTCAGAGGAGGTTGTGTCTGCTGCTGTACTCGCTGCACGGTTCTCCAGCTCTCTATCTTTCCCTTTCCTCATTTCCCGATGCTTACTTTCCACCTGCTCTAGCGTGACCTGGATCCTGCCGCCATTCGGCGTGAACTTGACAGCGTTTGAGAGCAAGTTCCAGATCACTTGCTGCAAGCGGTTTGGATCCCCTGAAACACAGGCAGCTATTGGAAGGAGATGGGTTTGAATTTGGATTGATTTTGCTTCGGCGGCAAGGCGCACGGTTTCGATCGCCACTTCGATCGTTTCATTTAAATTCACCTGGCTCACATTCAGGCTGAGCCTGCCGCGCAGAATCCGGGAGACATCGAGCAGGTCTTCGATCAGCTGGGTTTGCAGTTTGGCGTTGCGTTCGATAATTTCAAGGGCGCGATCGGTTGCGGTTTGATCGAGCCGCTGTTCGCGCAGGAGTTTTGACCAGCCCAGAATCGGGTTGAGGGGCGATCGCAGTTCGTGAGACAGCACGGCGAGGAATTCGTCTTTGATCCGGTTGGCGGCTTCTGCCTGGGTGCGGGCAGTTTGCTCGGCGGCGTAGAGGTGTGAGTTTTCGATCGCTACCGATGCCATTTGAGCAAGCTGCATCAAAATATCTTCGTCGGCTGCGGTAAATTCTCCTTCATACTTATCGGAAAGCTGAATCAGACCGAGATTTTTACCATTTCTGCAAATCAGAGGGGCTGCTAGCCAGCCGCGCATCGGCGGATGTTCTTCAGTGTCGCTGCCAGAGTTTTGCCAGCAGGGATGTGCCTCTAGCTCTGCCTGGGTCATGCGAATAGGCTGATTGGTGTTGCAGACGATCGCATAGATGCCTTCTTCGGAGAGATTTGCGGCGTAGTTCTTCCAGTCCCGATACTTTTTTGAGGTGGAGATGTTGTAAACTGCGCCTGCCAGCGTGTCTCCGGTTTTTAGCACGGTGACGGCTTGATGAGCACCGATAATCGATCGCGCCTGAGCCGTGATCACTTGCAGCACTTCTTCGACCGAAAGAACGGCATTCACGGCGAGCGCTGCCTCGGTTAAGCCGCCAAGCTGCTGAGCATACTGCTGGGATTGTGCCAAAAGCCTTTCCCGTTCGGCTGCCTGGTTTTTTTGCTGGGTCACATCGGTCGCCACCCCATCCCAAAGAACTGAGCCATCCGGTTGGCGCTCGGGGCGAAAGGCATACCGCACCCACTTCAGCTTGCCTGACGGTAAGAGATAGCGACCTTCCCAGTGAATGGATTCTCCCGTGGCGATCGAAGTTTCAATCACCTGTTTTAGCTCTTCGCGATCGTCTGGGTGCAGCATTTGCCACAGCACCGTCACATTCTGCTGAATGACTTCGGGTTCTACCTCAAACAGAGTACGGCAGCTCGGACTGATATAGGGCACGGAATCTACGCCCTCGGCAGTGCGAACATAGCGACAGATTGCACCAGGAACATTGTGCGCCAATCGCTGAAATCGGGCTTCGCTCTCGCACAGGGCACGCTGAGTTCGCAAACTTTCGACTGCAAACCAGATGCGATCGGCAACTTCTTCGATCAGGCGAATTTCTGCGGTTGTCCAGGGTCGGGGCTGCGTGTGGCTAAGGCTCAGCACGGCAACCAAATGATTTTGCTTAATCAAAGGGACGGTCAGAGACGATCGCGTTTGTTCTGCCACCAGAGCTTCGCGGAAATGGGCACAGCGTGCATCGGTTGCGACATCTGCGATTGCCACGGTTTGTCCCTGTCTCAAGTCATCCAGATAATCGGAGCCATAGTTTGACATTTGATACTGGGTGGCAGGGTTGATGACGCCGTGACAAATTTGCGGATGAATCATCAGCCATGTTTCGGAAGCATCGACTTCGCCATAAATACAGCGATCGATCTGAAAATAACGGCTTACCAGGGCAGCTGTCACCTGAATTACCTGTTCCGGTTCGCTTAGAAGCCGCATCGAGTCATTCAGTTCCAGCAAAAACTGCTGCTGCTGCTCTAAAGACTTGCGGTTCGTGATGTCGTAAGCACTGCCCAAAATTTGCTTCGGTTGTCCAGTTGCAGTGCGGCTAAAAACCGTATCCCTGCCGCTAAACCATCGCCACTCGCCGTTTCGGTGACGCATTCGGTACTCGTTTTCGAGAAATTCTCCGTGCTGTAGCGACTGAAAGCGGGCGATGTGTTCCGGAAATTTGCTCAGATCCTCTGGGTGAATCAGCAAGGGAAGAAGACGATCGCCCAATTCCTGAATTTCAGCCGGAGTGTAGCGGAGCAATCGATAAATTTGTGAACTGACATAAACGTTGCACTGTTCGATCAAATCATAAATATAGAGGATGCCGGGTGTCGTCTCAGTAATTTGCTGAAGCAGCCATTGCTGTTCTCGCAACTGTTCCGTTCGCTGTCGCTGAATTACATTCTGTCGTTTTACTTCGGTAATATCGCGCAGATAAATCGAAAGTTCTTCCGAGGATGGATAAGCACGTATTTCTAACCAAATCTGAAGCGATGCGATAAATGCTTCAAACTCGATCGATTCAGGATAATTACCTGCTGGTGATCTATCTGCTGGTGATCTATCTGCTGGTGATAATTGACTTTCTTCAACTGCCTGTCGAAGCTGCTGTCTAATTTCTTCGGTGCCAGTTTCCTGAAATACGTCTTGCCATCTCTGACCCACTAACGATTCCGGCGATCGATGCAAAAGCTGCGCGGCGGCAGGGTTCACGTAAAAGATTGTCCAGCTTCCCTGCCCATCTTGCTTGCCAGCAGACAAATCGACTGCGATAAAAGCATCCGTCATTCGTTCTAAAACCTGGCGCGTCTGCGGATGCATTGTTTTAACTGAAGTGGATGAAGCCGATCGCGATTCTCTGCTAAGCCTGGTTTTTTTCGCTTCACCGCTCGTATTGCTCTCGTCGTTCCCGGCATTATTCACAGAGTGATTCACAGTTCTTTCCTCGCTGCTTCTTTTTTGATGCTTCAGGAAAGCGAGAATTGCCAGAAAAGACCGGACGAATTAGTTTGTCCGTGTGGGGGATAAAGCATAAACATAAAACGAGACAGGCTTTTAGCAGTATCGCAAATCTGATGGGAGTTTTGTAACATTATCATCTAAAGGGTTTGCCTTTTTCTCTCTATCGTAAGTAGGAAGCTTCTCCTGTTCCTGTCAGCAATCTATCGGAAAGGTGATGTTCTTACAGAACAGGTTCGATAACTAAGTTGCCCATCCAGATCTTGCAAAACTTCTGTTAAGCCAATCGCTGAAGCCGATCGTCTCAATTCATTTCTGTAACCCCCTCCCACCCGTTTCAAAAGGCTTCTCAAAAGATAGAGGGCGATCGCGTTGCAGTCCGTTTAGCTTAAGGAAATGCGATTAAACCAAAGATAAAACGGAACTGAACGTTTAGAAACGTCTAGAAAACGATCTAGAAACTTAGAAAACGATCGCATCAAAGAATTGCACTGCGAGACTGCGTTTATGGAGAACGAATCGACTGTTCAAACGTTGCCTGCGATGTCACCGCAAACTAATCAAATCTTGCCTAAGTTGGGGCTGGTTTGCATTACGGCATCTAAAGATGTTCGGTTTAAAACAACAACCCGCAAACGGCTGCTGCAACTAGAACCGGAAACCCAGGCGCAAATTTTACGCGAACTCTATGCTGAGAACCTGCGACGATTAAGGGTGGCGATCGAGTTTTGCCACAGCCGCAATATTTCGCTGTATCGTATGGGATCGGGAATGTTTCCCTTTGCAGACGATACGGTAGGAGAAGCCGTTTTACCAGAGTTTGCGGAGCCAATGCGGGCAGTGGGACAGCGGGCAAAACAGCTTGGCGTGCGGCTCGTGCTGCATCCCGATCAGTTTGTGGTGCTCAGCTCCGATCGCCCGGAAGTGATCGAAAACAGCATTAAAATTCTGGCAACCCATGCGCGAGTGATGGATATGCTGGGGCAGCCCCAATCGAACTGGGCGTTAATGAATATCCACGGCGGCAAAGGCGATCGAGCAGAGCGGCTAATCGACACCATTCGCAGCTTGCCGGACAACATTCGATCGCGGCTCACGCTGGAAAACGATGAATATACCTATGATGCCCGCCAGATTTTTGAGATTTGTCAGGCGGCGGGGGTGGCAATGGTATTCGATGCCCACCATCATGTGATTCACGAGCAAGTAGACACCTACGAAGACCCTAGCGTGGCAGAAATGCTGGAAGCGGCTCGCCAAACCTGGACAAACCCTGAATGGCAGTTAGTGCATATTTCTAACGGCGACAAGTTCTTTCGCGATCAGCGTCACAGCGATTACATCACAATCATGCCGAGCTGCTATCGATCGGTTCCCTGGATCGAAATCGAAGCAAAGCAAAAAGAGGAAGCGATCGTCAAACTACAGCAAGAGTGGCTTTATGGTCCGCCCGATGCAATGGTGCAGTATGCGCCCGTGATTCCTGCTGAGCCGATCGACGAATTGATGATCGAGGATGAGCAGCCCGAAGTGATGGAACTATCGGCGGAAATCGAAGAAGCGATCGTTGAGCAAATGGTGTAGCAAATACAAGAAAAACTGATCTCTCTGTAGGTTGATGCTCTTTCGAGGGGAAATTTGTTGAACTGGTAACTGGAGTGATTGTTAGGAACTTAAGCGATGATACGTAAGATTAACATTGGTTTAACAGAAGAGCAGCGTCAAGGCGTAATCGAGCTGCTGAATCAGGATTTGTCGAGTACCTATTTGCTGCTGGTCAAAACCAGAAAATTCCATTGGGACGTGGTTGGTCCTCAGTTCCGCTCTCTGCATCAGATGTGGGATGAGCAGTATCAAATTCTGACGGAAAATATCGATGCCATTGCTGAGCGAATTCGTGCGCTGGGCGGCTACCCGATCGGGACTGCCGCTGGTTTCGTAGAGAAGTCTCTGATCAAAGAAGAGCCGGGTCAAATTCCTTTGGCAACCGACATGGTGCTGCGACTGGTAGATGACCATGAGCAAATTATTCGCAGCTTGCGTGGGCACATCGACCAGTGTGGCGATGACTTTCACGATCAAGGTACAGCTGACTTCCTAACCGCCATTATGGAACAGCACGAAGAAATGGCATGGATGCTGCGCTCCTTTGTTGAAGGTCAGTCGCTTCAGCCAGATGGCTCTGTGTACGGTGACGATCGGATGAAGTCTGCGGCAACGGTGTAGTCAATACACGGCGACGCCAACTTGAAACAGCAAAGTTAAACAGACGGTGATGGTTATTTTACTAAGGCATTATCGCTCTGTGATCAAGTTCGATCGGTCATTCAGTCCCATATTAAGCCACTATTGAGTCACTATTGAGCTGATACTGAGCCGATCGTGGGCCCATACTAAGCCGATATTGAGATAGCGTGAGTCGGACTGCTTGAACATCTAAATTCTTTTCTTTATCCAGGTCTCCTGATCGGTAAGATGAACCATTCAGGAGATTCTTTTTGTTCTGCAAACCGTCCTACATCCTGTTCTGCAAACCGTTTACAAATCGTTTTGCATACTGTTCTACATACCGTTCTGCAAATCGTTTTACACCTTAAGCCGAGACGAAAACTATGCGCGACCCATCTGCAGAAAACCATCCCGCAGAAGATCTTTCAACTAATGACTTGCTCGATGAATATAGCCTGGAAGATGTGATGGAAGCACCCACCGAGGAATTTGATATTTCAGGACTGCCGATCGACGAATTTATCGAGCCGATCGCCGTTCCGCCCGATGGCGCAAAATCGCAGTGAGTCGTTACAATTCATTAAGTTTTCAGCGGTATAAAGCCCTCTTTTCAAGCTAATCTAACGGTGTACTGCCAGAACCCAAGTAGGCTGGAAAGGTAATCCTTCAGTTAACTCTTCGCCTATTGTGAGTCATTCTGGTCAAAATTTAGACGGTGACGTTGAACCATCTTTTGAATCCGCTGCGGATCTATTGAGGATCATTGCTCAACGGCTCGATCGCCTGCAAAGTAATCTGCCTCAGGGTAATTCGTCTGACCCGAACCACTCACTGAATCCGATCGAGGTTGGGAAACAGCTTCAAAATGATGCAGCCGCTCTGCGACAAATTGCCGATCGAGCGCAGTTGTCTGAACACCATTTGCGGCAGATGCAGGAGCGATTTTCTAAAGCCTTTTGCGCCAGTCCAGTCGCGATGTGTATTTCTCGTTTAGCTGATGGCTACTTTGTCGAAGCCAACGATCGCTTTCTGGAATTAGTCGAATATAGTCGCGAAGAATTAATTGGCAAAACCTCGATCGAGCTGAGCATTTTTGAACCACAGGAGCGGGCATTTTTGCTGTCGCTTTTGCTGCATACATCAGAACCAGTCGAATGGTGGTTTCACAGCCGCAGCCGCAAGAAACGACTTGCCCGGATTGCCTCAGAAACGATCGAACTGAACGACGAATTGCACTTGCTGGTGCTGGTTGAAGATATCACCGACTATCGCCGGGTTCAGGCAGACTTGCAGCAGCTTAATGAGGAACTGGAATCGATCGTACAGCAGCGCACTCAGGAATTGCAGGCATCGCAAACGGCACTTCAGAATAGTCAACGTCAGCTTGAAGCTGTTTTAGATAATTCCCCCCTGCTGATATATCTGCTGGATCTAGAAAATCGCCATTTGCTGGTGAACCGTCGCTATGAGGAATTGGTCGGGCGATCGCGGCAGGAGTTGATTGGCTTTTCTGCCGAGTCTGTTTGGGGCAGTGCTCGGGCTGGAACGGGAGATTATCTTGCCGAAACTGTGTTTGAACATCTTCAGCAGGTGCGAGACAGCAGACAGCGAATCGAAGTCGAAGAAGTGCTGTATATCCATCAGCAGCAGTGCGTTTATCTTTCCAACAAGTTTCCCTTATTCGATGATCAGGGCAATCTCTACGCTGTGGGCGGCATTTGTCTAGACATTACCGGGCGGGTGCGGATCGAGGAAGAGCGCAAACAGGCACAGGCAGCCGTGGCACAGCGAGAACGGGAGTATCGCACCCTGGTTGAGAATTCGCCTGATGTAATTATGCGCGTTAACTGGGAAGGACAATTTCTCTATGTCAGTCCCAGTTTTTCGCGTACTTTCGGCGTTCCGCAGCAGGACTGTATTGGCAAAACAAAGGGCGAAATCGGTCTTTCGTCCAACCTCAGCGACTTGTGCTACCCGCAGCTTGAGCCGGTATTCGATTGCCAAGAACCGCAAACGATCGAATTTCCGATTCACACATCGCAAGGTCCACGATTTTATCAGTCGTGGGCGGTTCCAGAACTGGATGAACAGGGAAATGTGATTTCTGCCTTGATTATTGGACGGGATATTACCCAGATCAAGCAGGCAGAACAACGGCTTCAGCAGGCGATCGCCGAGCTAGAGCGAGTCAACCGACTCAAAGATGAATTTCTCAGCACGGTGTCACACGAACTTCGTACGCCCGTTTCTAATATGAAGCTGTCGATGCGGATGCTGGAAGTGGCAATGCAGCGGGCAAACTTTGAACCTGACGCTCGCTTGCTTCAATATCTGTCAATTTTGAACCAGGAATGCGATCGCGAAATTAACTTAATTAACGACCTGCTCGACCTGCAAAAACTAGAAGCTAACAAACGCGAACTGACTCTGGAACCGATCGATCTGGAAAACTGGTTGCCCCGCCTGATCGAACCCTTTCAAGAACGCGCCCAAAACCGTCAGCAGCAGTTGCGGCTTGAGTTGCCCAAGAGCTCTCTGCCAAAGTTGACCAGCGATCCCAGCAGCCTCGATCGCATCCTGGCAGAACTGCTGAACAACGCCTGCAAATACACGCCGCCGGGAGGGCAGATTGTGCTGCAAGCCGCCCTTGACTCGCAAAAGATTCTGCTGACAGTTTGCAATTCAGGCATCAAGATTCCGATCGATGAGCTGCCCCGAATTTTTGACAAGTTCTACCGCGTTCCCAGTACCGATCCCTGGAAGCAGGGCGGCACAGGCTTGGGGCTGGCACTGGTGCAAAAGCTGGTGGAACATTTGCAGGGCGCGATTCAGGTCGAGTCTAGCGCAGCCCAGACTGTATTTACCGTCACGTTACCGCTCAATCTGCCGATCGATATTCTTCCGGTTAGCCAAAATGATTGAGCGATAGACTATGAACTGACCTTCAAAGACAGATCGCCGCCATGTCTGCTTCTCCGTCCGCTTTGTCGAATCCCATACTGAGTGCCGTTCATATTTACCCAATCAAGTCCTGTCGTGGCACAGCAGTCACCTCCGCAGAACTCACGCCCTGGGGCTTGCAGTGGGATCGTCAGTGGATGGTTGTCACGCCCGAAGGCGAGTTTTTGACGCAGCGGACTTTGCCAGAGTTGGCATTAGTGGAACCTGTGATCACTGCAGATTCGCTGTATCTGATGGCTCCTGGACAGCGCGATTTCCTTGTACCTTTGCAGCAGCCTGACTCGGCGGCAGAATCTGCAAAAACAATCAAGGTCAGGGTTTGGGGCGATCAATGTGAAGCGATCGATCAGGGCGAAGCTGTCGCTCAGTGGTTCAGTCGGGCAATGGGTATTCCCTGCCGTCTCGTGCGAATCGGGGCAGGATACGATCGTCCGATTGATGCCAAATATGATCGGGGACAAACGGCTCAGGTCAGTTTTGCCGACGGTTATCCCCTGCTGCTGGTCTCCGAAGCCTCGCTCGATGACCTGAACCGACGACTTGCTGAACCCCTGCCCATGAACCGCTTTCGTCCCAATCTTGTTGTATCGGGCTGTTCTGCCTATGCCGAAGACGAGTGGCAGCAAATCCAGATTCAAAACGTGCCGCTTGATGTTGTGAAGCCCTGTACTCGCTGCATTATCACCACCATCGACCAGGAAACCACCGATCGCGGCAAAGAACCCCTGGCAACGCTGGCAACCTATCGCCGCTGGGAAAATGGCGTCATCTTTGGGCAAAACCTGATTCATCGCAGCAGGGGCACGCTTGCAGTGGGCAGCCCGGTACAGATTCTCGGCTAAGATTTTGGGCTGGAATTTTGGGTTGGTTTGGGCTGAATTGATCGCTTTTGCCATAGCAGCGCAGCCAATTCGACGTAGGATGTGTTAGGCGTAGCCGGGAGCGGCGATGTCCCGGGCACTCACCCCCTACTTCTCAAGCACACGCTCAGGCTGTTACGCTCGCAGTTGTCTTTTTGATTCATGGTCATGGCAAATCCACCCATTCGGATCTGTATTATTCTCGGCACTCGTCCTGAAGCCATTAAACTTGCGCCCGTGATTCGGCAATGTCGAGAGCAGGCTGACTTTGAGACGCAGGTTGTGCTGACCGGGCAGCATCAAGAAATGGTGGCGCAGGTGATGGATTTGTTTGGTCTGCAAGCTGACTACGACTTGGCAATCATGCAGCACGGGCAAACCCTCACCGATATCACCGATCGCACCCTGCGCGGCTTAGATCGCTTCTTCCAAGAAAAGCAGCCGCAGATGGTGCTGGTTCAAGGTGACACGACGACTGCATTTGCGGCAGCTCTGGCAGCGTTCTATCAAAAAATTCCGGTCGGGCACGTCGAAGCGGGACTGCGAACCAACGACTTGTTTAAC
Source organism: Cyanobacteria bacterium FACHB-502 (assembly GCA_014695325.1). Lineage (GTDB taxonomy): Bacteria > Cyanobacteriota > Cyanobacteriia > Elainellales > Elainellaceae > Leptolyngbya_A. The sequence goes on from JACJNZ010000080.1 coordinate 90,859, forward strand.
CCCTACCCTGAAGAAGCGAATCGGCGATTGATTTCCCAGATCACCCAGCTTCACTTCGCACCTACCCAGCTTTCGGTGCAGCACTTAGAGCGATCGAGCGTGATGGGCAAAATTCACCTCACGGGCAACACGGTCATCGATGCGCTGCTCACGGTTGCCGATCGCCAGCCTGCTTGCGATATCTCCGGATTGGACTGGCAAAGTTGTCGAACGATTCTGGCAACGGTGCATCGGCGGGAAAACTGGGGCGAACCCTTGCAGGACATCGCTCACGGCTTCTTGCAAACGCTGGAAAAATTTCCCGACGCTGCCCTGCTGTTGCCCCTGCACCGCAACCCCACCGTACGCGAACCGCTTCAGGCAATCCTGGGCGATCATCCCCGCGTCTTCCTCACCGAACCGCTGGACTATGCAGAACTTGTCGGCGCGATCCAGCGTTCCTATCTGCTGCTTACCGACTCTGGTGGACTGCAAGAAGAAGCTCCTAGTCTGGGCAAGCCGGTGTTGGTGCTGCGCGAAACCACCGAACGTCCAGAGGCGATCGACGCCGGAACCGCCAAGCTAATTGGTACAGCATCCGATCGCATCCTGGAAGAATCGGCAAACCTGCTCAGCAATCCAGTGGCATATCGCACGATGGCAAATGCGGTCAATCCGTTCGGGGATGGTCATGCCGCCGAACGGATCGTGAAAGCCGTGAGAGAGTATTTTCAAGAATGATGCTCTATGTCTCGCGCTCCTTCGCTCTCGGTTGGAGAAGGGCGGGGAGATGAGGGAGTTTAGCCGATCGTGATATTCAGCGTGCCATCGGTTGAGAGTCCGCCATCGCTGACGCTGAAGCCAAAGCTGTCGCTGCGGGTTGCGCTGTCGTACAGAAACACCTGATTCGGATTGTTCAGGCTGTTACCACCGAGCCACATCAGAGTTGAACCCGAAATCGAAGCCGCTCCTTCTTGCACTGCACCACCATCAAGCTGAGCCAGCGCACCCGCCCGATACACAAAGGTCTTCACCTGACCAGGAACGATCGATTGGCCCACAATGTCCGAACCCGACAGCCCGGTCAGCTGAGCATTGCTGGGCAGGCTACCCGTAAGCTGTTGCTCGGTGCGAGTGCCGAGGTTGAACAGGTAAATGCCGTCGGCAGTGCTGCCGCTGGTCTGGTTGCGGATAAAGGCGATCGTGTTTCCGGCAACGATCGCATTCGTATCGTTAAAGACCGCACTGCTGTTAACGTTTTGGGCAGAAATGGGCGAAGTGGGGTTGGTGTTATAGAGAATGTCCGTGTCGCCCGTTGCGCTGTAGCGTCTTTCCCAAACTACCGTGTTGCCTGTGATGCCCTTTAACGTGTCGGCGTAGCTGGCGGCATTGCTGCTTGCCTGAGTCACGGTGCCGCTGCTCAAATCTGCGAAGTAAATGCCGTTATCGCGCAGGAATGCCGCTTTATTTCCAGCTAGCAGGGGTTGATTGTCGCCGTTGCTGGTGCTGTTGTTGAGCGTGCCCGTTGCGCCATTGCTCAGATTATAAAACTGGACGCTGCTCTGATTGCCCGATCGCTTTTGCCATACAACGTGAGAATCCGAAATTTGGGGTGCGGAGTCTGCGCTGCCGTCGTTGGTGAGTTGCAGCGTTTGTCCGGTGCTGCCCTTGTAGAGGTAGATTTCGGCGTTTGCGCCCGCGCCGCTCTGCCAAACCACATTATCACCAGCGATTTGCGGCTTGCTGTCTGTCACTGTGTTGTTGGTGAGCTGCTGCACGCTGCTGCCGTTGAAAAGGAAGATTTCCGAGTCGCCTGTACCGTCTTGAGCTGACCAGACTGCGTTAACACCTGCCGTCTTGAGGCTGTTTGCGTCAATGGTTCCGCTGGCGATCGCCTTTGTCGAATTTTGCTGATAGCTGATGCGGTTGGCATCCAGATCTGCCTGGGTGAAGGTGCTGCCTGCGCTCAGCCGATTGCCGTTGAGGAAGAGGCTACCCAACTTGGGCAAATTCTTCACGGTATAGGTCAAATCTCCTGCGCCCTGCTGGGCATCAATGGCTCGAAGCGAGTTGCGAGAAATCGAAGCCGTACCGCCTCGACCGATCGCAATGCCATTGCTGAAGAGGGAAGGAGCAGTATTGTCTTCCACGCCTGGCTTCACTACAGGTGAGCCGCTCGGACCGTTTGGGCTAGGAATAAAACGATTCACGGCACCCGTACTCATACTGAGCCGATAGCCAGTTGCACTCTGTTTGTTACCCTTGACGCGCAGGAAATAGGTTCCCGGCAGAAGTTCATTGACATTAATCCGTTCTGCCTGTTGTCCAAGACGCTGGGATTTCTGCAACAGCTTTCCTTGACCATCAAACAACGACAAATCGGCGTTTGCTTTCAGTCCTTTCAAATTAGCAGTAAAGCTGCTTCGATTCGTTACATTAAGGCGAAAATCATCGAAGGCATCTCCGCGACCACCAATTCTTTCATTCCATTTTGTAGAGATATTGGAAACTTGGATCGAGCGGGCTTTGAAAAAACGGTTTCCTGTATCTTTTAACATGACGATTTTCAGGGGGCTGCACGTTTGTACATTGATCAACAACAGTAAGCAACGGAAAGTTTCCAGAAGCAATCGCGGAAAACTATTTAAAGCTTCCTTAAAGCACTAGCCGCAATATAAATGAATGATGAAAACCCTGATGTTAGGGGATGGCAAAATCCCCGGAAAGTCGCTCCAGCACTGAGGAGCATTCATCTGTGACACTTTCCATTACTGTCTTAATTCTATTCCAACAAAGCTTGAGAAAAATAAGCTCTGTCACTTGTGAGATATTTTGAAATGTTCTTTAGAGCTACCGTAAAGCTAGGACTTATTCTTTGTTAATTTGCTGAGAGTTTTACTCCTTTTGAGCGATCGTTTAATCAAACAATAAAAAACTCTAAGCCTCAAGATTGAGAGCCTAGAGCCAAAAGATAGAAACGGGTTTCGGATTAGATTTTAAGAGATTGGACAATCTTCAGGACTTGTTATTGTTAGACCACACAGTTGCCCTGGTTCTTTTCTGATAGGTTGTGACGCTTTTTCGACTGTCCTATATCGATCGAAATCGCCCTCTAGCCCTGGATTTAGAAAGCTCGAAGTTCACCATAAAGGGCTACTGTGTCGCCCAATTGCTCGATTCCTGCTCAAACGGCGACCTCAACTGCCTTCTTATGGGCAATGCTGGCGGGAACCGAACCAATCCCGCTGATTTTCAAAGTCCCCCAGCATTCAGAGATTAGCAGGCTGCACAGCCTAGAACGCGAGCAGAATCAACTTGTGGGTACACAGTAGCCAGCCTTGGGGAATTTAGGGGGCTGTCTAACGGGGTCAAACTCAACCCTTTATCCTTAGATTCAGCAGATTCAGCAACGCCAAAAGGGGCTTCCCTTATCTGCTTCCCCATCTAAAGAGACTGTAAAAAGATAACTTTTCTGGGGCCTGGAAATCGCTCACAGAGATCCCTGTTAACGGGTCTAGCGAGGCTGATTCACATACTGTCCGGCAACGCGAAGCGCATCACTGATATCTACATCTCCATCGTGATCGGCATCCAGAAATGCGTTGAGAACCGGATTAGAACCCGCCTGATGCATCGGCGCATTGCCAAAATTAGGGTTCCCCATATTGGGATTACCAAAATTGGAGTTGCCCATATTCGGATTGCCGCCCATTGAGGAATTGGTTGCCCCCGACTTGAGCAGGTTAAGCACCACCGGAACTAGCAGCGGCAGCAAAGACTGAATTATCTGGGGACTCAATCCAGTGCGCTGAGCCATCGCCTGCACCACCTGCGGAATCTGACCCGCCCCAAAAACTGCCTGCACTGCCTGCGGATTGGGCTGCATGCTGCCATATTGATTCACGATCGCCGTCGGATTGCTATAGCCGCCCGCTGCCTGTTGCTGAAGCGACGATCGCACAAAGCCTCCCAGAATTGACATCATTGATTGGGTCTGAGAAGGATTAATCCCCTGCTGATTAGACACCTGCTGCACCGTATTGAGGATGCCGCCAATCTGATCCACATTGCCCTGCTGAGCTGGATTGTTAATCGCACCCAAAATCTGATCAAAAAGTCCCATAGGTTACTCCGCTTACTACAAATTGATTACTGCAAGTCAGTCAAAACAGGCATAACCTTCGAAAGGATAAGGGGTGCAAGGCGATCGACTCATCCCAATAGAGAGATAGATACAGCAATAAAAAGATGGACAGGAAACCTGAATTTCAGTCCTTCCATCCACAAGTTGGGGGTCGTGATCAAACGCCAGGGCAAGCCGCTTTGCCAACCTGCTATCGTTCATACTCACCGTTCAGTCCAACAGGCTCAGGCGGAATTTTTTGGGAGGGCTAGACTTAAATCTGTTGCGCCTGCGTTTTACCTGCTCGTCGTTTTATCTGCTCTTACTCCCTCAACCTGCCCGATCGCCTGCTTCCTATACTGCTCAGCCTGCCTGGACGATTGCTTCATTACATTGTTTGAAGTTTTGCAAGCTTTCACAGATTGGATAAAAGCACTGCTGTAAACTGGATTTCGATTAGAGAACGTCATGATACGGTCACTTCACAAAGTGAGGCAGATTTGCGAACCAAATTTGCAATTCTTTGAGGGTGATTGCAAACCTTTACTCAGTTTGGAGCCGCTATATCAATGTCTCATGCAGTAAAAATCTATGACACCTGCATCGGATGCACCCAGTGCGTTCGTGCATGTCCTACAGATGTTCTGGAGATGGTTCCTTGGGATGGCTGTAAGGCGGGTCAGATTGCTTCGTCTCCTCGGACAGAAGACTGTGTTGGCTGTAAGCGATGCGAAACGGCTTGTCCGACTGACTTTCTTAGCATTCGGGTGTATTTAGGCGCGGAAACTAAGCGCAGTATGGGTCTGGCTTACTAGATACTCTATTACGCCTGCTATCTTTTGCGTTTTTCAATACATCTGGGTCTAATCTTAAGTGGGGGTTTACCCCCTTTTTTTATGGGAACTGTTTTTCTGCAATTGCTATGACTTCTGATTTATGGCTAAAAACTAGCGGAACCTGGATCAACGTTGCCACCATTCTGCTGGGAACTGCCTTTGGACTGCTGCTGAAAGGACGATTGCCGATCGCGATGCAGCGCATTATTACTCAGGGCGTAGGGCTGATCACGCTATTCGTTGGCTCTAGCATGGCAGGCAGCTTTAGCAAAGCCCAAGCAGGGGCGATCGATGGGGTAATTCTCGGCTTAGTCGCACTGGTACTGGGTGGACTGTTAGGAGAAGCGTTGCGGATAGAAACTAACCTTGAAAGAATTGGCAATTGGCTAAAGCACCGTTTTAAGGGGCAGGGTAAGTTTACAGAAGGCTTTGTCGCCGCCAGTCTTTTATTTTGTGTCGGTCCGCTCGCGTTAATCGGCAGCCTCAATAATGGCTTAACCGGAGATAACACCCTGCTTGTGATCAAAGCTTCAATGGATGGACTGGTTTCGATCGCCTTTACCAGCAGCTATGGCATGGGAGTCGGGTTTTCCGCGCTTACCATTCTGATTTACCAGGGAATTTTGTCTCTTGCCGCAGGCGTGCTGGCACTGGTAATTCCCGATCCGGCAACTGCTCCCCCCGTAATGCTTTCTACAGGGGTTGGCGGACTGATGATTTTAGGGCTGGGCTTAAATTTGCTCGAGGTTGCTCAGGTCAAAGTTGCCTCTTTTCTGCCGGGCTTATTTCTTGCCCCATTGCTATACTGGCTTGCCGATCGCCTCACTTAAATTGGCTTGCCGATCGCTTCACTTAGAAGTGCCGATTAATTAAAAAAAATTAATGAAATAAATGGTGGAAAGATGCCTCACCTGAATAGGTCAGTAACCTATCCCACAACAGTGACTGCTAATTGCAGGTTCATTCCCTAAAATTGACCTTAAAATTGGCTTTTATCAAGACCTCAAGCAGATTTGCATCAACTCAAAACAGCACAAAGCGCCATGAACAGAGGCGATACAATGCCATTGAGGGATATTTGCAAATCAAGCAATTGAAAAGCGATCGCCCCTCATCCTCCCATTCCCTCATCCCCTCACCCCTCCTTAAAAGGAGCAACCTGCATGACAACCGTCCCAACTCCCATCCGAGTTCTCATCGTAGAAGACGACCCCATGATGCAGCTCGGATTAGAGCAATCGCTGACCAGTGCCCCCGGCATCACCGTCATCGGGCAAGCGGAAGATGGTTATACAGCAGTGGAAGAGGCATTAAAGCTAAAGCCTGACGTGATTGTGATGGATATTGGGCTACCCCGACAAGATGGGATTGCGGCAACTCAACAAATTAAGGAGGCAATGCCCGGAGTTCATGTGGTAATGCTGACTTCTCACACGACTGAGAACGAGGTGATCGGGGCACTGTCAAGCGGAGCAGATGCCTACTGTGTCAAGGGAACCAGCGTTGATCGACTACTAACAGCGATCGAGGCAGCTCAGGAAGGAGCGAGCTATCTTGACCCCCAAGTGGCGCGGCAGGTAATGGAGCATTTAAAGCCAGTCGTTACGACGGAACCGAGTATTGTCGGTCAACTGTCCCAGCGAGAGCTAGAAGTTTTAAAGCTAATGGTGGAAGGACGCAGCAACCCGGAAATTGCAACTGCCCTCTATCTCAGCCCCAATACGGTGAAAACTCACGTTCGCGGCATTATGAACAAGCTAGCGGTAGACGATCGGGTGCAGGCAGCGGTGGTCGCCCTGCGAGCAGGACTGGTTTAACCTGCCCATCGATCGAAAAATCTCCTCCTTAAGGCGCTTTCGGGGTCAAAAGTTCCCTTGCTTGACCCCCCCTTGAACCCTGCTTTTAAAGGAATTATTAAGATTTGTTAAAAAACGCTGTGTAAAAAGTAGGTCAAATAGGACATTGATAGAATTATATACACTACATCTAGCGTAGTCCCTGTTATAGCAGCAATACAATCAACCATTGATTCCAGTGATTGTGTGCTATCGATAGTGTCAACTAAACCCTCTAAAGCGAAAACAGACAGTTTATCGCAAGATGTCTACAATTGATTATTATCTGGTAGGAAGCAATCTACTCCTTAAGATAAGTTGCGTGCTGAGCAATCTCTGCAAGTAGGACCGCGAAGCAAACTGGCTCCGTTCCGGCTGAAGAATCAGCCCATGTGCAGATTAGCTCACCGTAGCTCAAAAAGTATTACTGCTAGCATTAGCGACTGGTCATCAGCATTCCTTTCACCCTATCCTGCATCTCTCATTAGATTTGTCTACTGTAGGCACTTCTCCCTATCTTCCAGCATCAGTATTAATTCAGTGTTGACAACGCTGAAACTGTGCCATTTTGAGCATTAGTCTATTCATCTTCAAAATCTAGTTCCAATCTAGTTTCAAATCGTGATGGCTGAAGATTGTTCAGGAGTGCTGCCAGTAGCAAACGCTATTGGAGATGCAGATAGAAGTGCGATCGAAAGAGTTGAGTTACGCCTAGAGTGAGTTGTTTGCCCAGATGGGCAACTGCCAGCATTAACTGATTCGCTGAGTTATGGGATCACTATGACGACATTTGACGAGATTTACCAATTTTTCAGAAATCCACCGCCATTCTATTTGAACAAGGAACTGGCAGTCTGCTATGTCCTAGCCGTCTTACTGCGACGGGACTCCTACGGGACAGAGTTAATCAGCCTGCTCGAACATGAGTACCCAAACTATCGGTTATCCGATACGGTGCTCTACAGTGCCCTCAAGTTTCTGGAAGACGCAAACGCGATCACCGGATACTGGAAAAAGGTAGAGGGGCGGGGTCGTCCGAGACGAATGTATCAGATCTGCCCTGACTGGCACCAGCAGGCCCAGGAGCTTTCTCGGCTCTGGTATGGCTATGCAGGTCGCCCAGCACAGGTGTCCCAGCAGTAAGTTTTAATTTGCTCATTCCATCAGTTCGTAAGTTGGGCGATACTCAGAAACGTAGTGGTCATCCGGTTTCGGATTGCGCTGTCGTTTCAAACGAGTGATTACCCACTCTCCTGCTGATTATGCAAACGTCGATTCTTTCTTCTACTGCCCTGCTGACGCTATTGCTGTCGGTGGGGCTATTTTTCTTTATTCGTGCCTCCACTAAAGACCGCATCGAAGTTGCCCAACTGATGAGCGACCAATCCGAGGAGTCGCTGCTCGACGGCCTGAAACAGTATTTCGCCGATCGCGCCTATCGCGTTATCTCACTTGATGCAGAGCAAAACCAGGTGACATTTGAGGGTTTTGTGCGCCCCAGTTTGTTTCTGGCAATATTCCTCAGTTCGCTGGCAGCGATCGGCATTTTTTGTTTGGTGCTGGTGCTGTCTTACCTGTTTCCTGCCGCCGGAAACTGGCTGCTGCTGCTCGTGCTGCTGGCTCCTGGAGCAGGGGTTTTCTACTGGAAAAAATCAGGACGATTGGAACAAGTCGCTGTCAAAGTTGAGCCAAATCAGGAGAGCCAGATCCATTGCCTGCTGACCGTCACCGCCCACCGAGACGAACTGGCAGAACTGCGGCGATCGTTAAACCTGAAGTCTGCCGAATAACTTCATGCTTATCTGCCATCAGAGTACCCGTCCTTAGAGAACATTAGAGCAGTCGCAGAAGTCCTGCATTGCCTCCCCATCTCTCCATCTCCCCATCTCCTTTCCCCTTGCTCCTCCGCTACTCCACAAACCCTGATCGCCCCTCCTGCGTCTCAATCAAACTCTGCTCCAATTCCTCCCAGTTGCGATTCTCAATCTGATGAATCAGGCGATCGAGCTGATTTCGGTACTGAGCCAGGGCATGAAGCAGGGCAGGCTGGTTGTATCTTGCCATCATCACCCCTAGTTCTGGATTGCCGCCGCCAACCCGACTCGTATCCCGGAAGCCAGAGCTTGCAAGTTTCTGCGCCAGATCTAGTACAGCAGCATCTGATTCACTGAGGCAGGCAGAAATCAGGCTAGCACTGATCATCACAGGCAAATGAGAGATCCAGGCAACGGCGCGATCGTGTTCAGCAGGCTGGCACTGATAAAGGCGGCACTGAAGTGATTGCACCAGTGCTGCAACAGTTTCCAGGGCAGCAGGTGGGGTGGTGTCGATCGGAGTGAGGACGTAGGGACGATCGACAAACAGATCGGCTTGGGCAGCATCGAGCCCACTTTCGGCAGTGCCTGCCATTGGGTGTCCGCCCACAAAATTACGCCAGCGGGGAGCGATCGTTTCGACAACAGAGGCTTTGACCGACCCCACATCAGTCAGAATAGTATTGGGATTCAGGTGCGGAATGAGCTGCGCGACCGTGGATTCGATCGCCCCCAGCGGTGTACAGAGAAAGACCACATCGGCGGCTGCCATCAAGCTCAAATCCTGGCTGGCGTTGTCTACGATGCCCCGTGCTACGGCTTGGCGACAGGTTTCTCCGCGACGGCTCACTCCCAGCAGCGTATGCTCTGGGAACTGCTGGAAATCGATCGCCAGTGACCCACCAATCAGCCCTAATCCCACAATGCCAATTCTCATGCGTGACCCATTACAGTTTGCTAGACTTTAGACTTCAGACCCAGGACACTCGACCTCAGCCGCAAGAATCAAGCATCCTGGTCTTATCGCTGCGGTCGCTCGTCTGCTGTTCGTCGTCTGTTCTTCCAAAGTCTATTGTCTTCTGTTTCCAGCCTACGATTAACTCCTAAGTTTTCCAGGCTACAAGTTTTCCCGCCCCCTCAAATCGCTCTGTAGATTCAGCGATAGATTGAGATTGCTGCGGCACCATGAAATCCATTACCGGGGAGAAGTTCGGCTTTTGTGATTGAAGTAGAAGTTCACCAACAACTGCGGGCGTTTCTGCGAGAGCAGGGCGAACCCTACTGGCAACACCATTTAACGATGGCGCGGCTAGTGGCGCGTGCGCTGCGCTTGGGCAGAAGTGCTTTGATTCAGGCGGGTGCGCCTTCGGGCTATCACGGGCGGTATCGACTGAGCTATTTAATGCCGCTATTGCTGTGGGAAGGGTCGGCAATTCTGGTGGCAAGCGAAGCTGTTCAGCAGCGACTTCTCATGGTTGAGATTCCCCGGCTCCAGCAGTGGATTCCGACGCAAAAAGAAATTCGGACGGGCGATCGCTGGCTGGGCACAGGGTTTGAAGGGCTGCTGTTGACCTCGCCTCAGTCTTGGATATCCGATCGCCTGCATGGGTCAGGACGCTTTCCGTCCCAGATTCTCACTGTGATCGATGGCGCAGACGATCTGGAGCAGTGGACGCGAAACGAGCTGACGCTCAGCCTTCAGCCGCAAAATTGGGACGAACTGATGCAAACCTGTCCCCAGCAGGCGGATCTGATTCGCGATGCGCGGGTGCAGTTGACCCGATCGATTTTTCAGCATCCGGTGAACCCCTACGATCGCTATTTGGTCGAAGCGTCAGAACAGGAGATTTTTAGCGAACTTTACCATCGGCTTACCGCAGGCATCGAGCAGCCATTGCCAAGTTGCTGGAATCAGTTCTGGCAGTCTTGTCAACAATCCAGTCAGCTTTTGTGGGCAGAGGTGATGCGGCCACAGGGACAGTTTTCGCTGCTCACGGCTCCTGCAGAGGTGGCAGATTCGCTTCAGCCTGTCTGGAACCAGCAGCCGATCGTCCTGATTGGTGGCGTGCTTGATCTAGACACCGAAGCCACCATTTATCGCCAACGGCTCGGGTTGCCCGATCTCACCTGTCTTAAGTTTTCGCCCGATCGCCAGCACGAATTAATTCAGCTCTATCTGCCAGACGGCTTACCGATGCCCAACACGCCACAGTTTCAGCCTGTGCTAATGAGTGAACTGCGAACCTTGCTGGGCGCAACTCAAACAGCAAATCAAGGCTTGACTGTCATTCTGATTGGCGACACGCCGCTAAAAGCGCAGGTTGGTTCAATGCTGGCAGCCGAGTTTGGCTCCCGCGTTCAGGTCGAGCGAACCTGTCTAGACGAGCATGGAATTCTGGTGGCAGGCTGGGACTATTGGCGGACTCATCAAGCCGTGTTGCCCGCGCCCCATTTGCTGGTGATTGCGACGCTCCCCTTTCCTTCACTCGAAGATCCGCTGGTTGCCGGACGAGTGACACACTATAAACGATCGCGACAGGACTGGTTTCGTCTATTTCTGCTGCCGGAAGCATTGAGCGAACTTCAGAGAGCCGTTGCCCCGGTGCGAGAGGCTCAAGGAGTGGTGGCACTGTTGGACAACCGGGTAAACCATCGCAGCTACGGACAGCAGATTTTATCATCGCTTAGTCCGCTTGCCCGGATTAACTATGTTGATGCAAGCCTTTTTGCCTCGCTTGAAGGATTCAGCCTGAGCGAATAGCGCTTGGTCAGCCCAACACACTCATCGGCAAGTTCGCACGATATTATCAAAGGTGGCAAGTTTAGCTGTGTTGATGTCGGAGAAGCAGTATGGGTGACGCAAAACGACGCAAGGAAATTTTGGGCGATCAGTACGGACAGGAAGGCAACGTTTACCCCTGGCTGCCGCTGAAAAAAAGCCAAGCGCAAAAATTTGTGCAGTGGACCACTAAAGGAGCTTGGATCGGCATTGGCGCACTGGTCGCTTACTGGGTAGTTGTTCGCTTTGTGGGTCCCGCGTTCGGCTGGTGGGAAGTGATTTAACCCGCGACACCTTCAGTTAGGACTGCGATCGTCCTGCTATCAAAATTCAATCACAGCCCCGGATAGAATTGGTGCAAAATACAACCACGCAAAGCAATCGTGCAAAGTTTAACCTCGAAGGAGGCAGCTTGCCAAGTGAGCCAGTTGTAGAGTAGCCCAGTTGCAAATCGATCCGGGGCAGAAGTCCAGCCCTAAATTTTCAAAAGCTGCTTATACTGAGCAGATTATATAATGTGGAACATAAATCTGAAGGAATTCTTCAATAACCTAGAAGTGTTATTCTGAATACCTCATTGGGCAGGTTTTATAAACTACCTTTTGCTAGAGGACTAATTTTCCTTTATTCCTTACTCTCTGAATAATTTCGTTTCATTCTTTCAGGCAATTCATTATTTTCTCACTAGGGAAAAGACCTGACCACCTGAGGCAAATCTTAAGAAATTGTAAAGATACAAGATTTTGTGGTAAGTGTGGTGATAGGAGGTCAAGTTAATGTTTCTTAGACTTGCAGAGCAACATCGACAATTTGTTCAAGACTTGGTGATGAATCTTCAGGCTTTGGCAACGGTGCTAGAGCAGCGGGGCTACTTGGCATCCTGCTATACCTGCGGTGGGCAAATGAACAGCGCATCGTTTATGGTCAGTCTGGCGGAAAATCACCTGATTCGGTTTCTTGTATCCGATTATGGGATCACCTGGACTGAAATGCGAGACGATCGCGAACTGATGAAACTAGAAGGGGCAGAGGCAATTAGCCAGCTTCAGGAACTCGCCAATCTGGTGAAATATCAAATTAAGCCGTCTGATTACCGTTTGAACGCCCTCCAGCCATCTTAAATGTTCTGATTGGGTTGAATCTCAAGGCAGCGATCGAGTTACTGTTTCCGTCGTTGTTAGAGTGACTGAGCGAATTCCCTGCATGATTTATCCTGCGATAGCAGCATCACAATTTCGTCAATCGTGTGTTGGGCTTTTCCAGGTGGTGTGTTCGCCTGATTCACAACAATGCTAAAGACGATCGCAGGACGATTGCCCCGATTCAAGTAGCCCGATAGAGCAGCAGTGCCGCTGAGTGCGCCTGTTTTTCCCTCTAACTGACCTTGAACCGAGGTTTCGCGAAAGCGATTTTGTAGCGTTCCCGAAATTCCAGCGACCGAAAGCGACCTGCGATAAGGCAGCGCATTATTGGTCTGCGCCATTGCTTGAAGCGTTTCCACAATTGCGGCAGGGCTGACCCCATTGTGGCGCGATAAGCCTGAGCCGTCTGCCAGCACATAGCTATCAGATTCAATTCCGAGGCGAGTGAGACTAGCCCTGAGGGCAGCGATTCCGGCTTCAAGGGCAGATTGCGATGGATCTGGGCTGTCTGCCCCTAGCGATCGCAGCAGAGCCTCTGCGTACAGATTGTTGCTGAACTGGTTTGTTTCGACTAGTAACTCGCTCAAGGGCAGCGACTGAACGGCAGCGATTTCCGCTCTGGTTGCGATCGGTGCATCATCAGCATGGGTGAGAAGCTGAGTCTGGTTCACCTCAATTCCAGCCGACCGCAGCGTTTCTGCAAACTGACGCAAAAAGTTTTGTCCCGGCTGCGGGATCGAGACCGCAACAGGTTCTGATGCTGCTCCGGCACGAAGCTGTCCAGCAACAGTAAGAATCGGCTGACTGAGATTCCGTCCCACCGAGACAAATTCTGGCGCGTCTGATGCCACCGTTCGCGATCGATTCACGATTTGCCATCCCTGCGCCTCTGACGGCTGATCCCAAACTACCTGAAGCGGTTGATCGACCTGCTGGGGCACGAGCGTGAGTCCGATCGCGTTCTGGTTCAAAATCAGGCTGTTCACAGGCGCACCGTAGCCTGCCTGAATGTCTTCCCATTCCCACGAGGGATTGACCGCATCACCACGAAAGTAGCGATCGTCCCCTACAAGGGTGGCAATGCGTGTGATGCCTCGGTCGCGAATCTGCTGTGCCAGAGCTTGAAGCTGGGCATGGGTCAAGCTGGGATCGCCCCTACCAACTACTTGCAAAACTGCGCCCTCTGGAGTTGTCCCCACCTGATAAATTGAGGTGCGAATCCGAAACTGCGCTCCTAGCTGAGTCAGAGCCGCTGCGGTAGTCAGCAGTTTGACGTTTGAAGCCGGGACAAGATAGCGATCGGGATTGCGAGCATAAAGGATCTGGGGATCTGCTTCCAGCGTTTGCGCTAAAATCCCCCACTGGGATCGCTGAAACTCTGGGTGATCGATGAGACGATCGATTTGCTGCACCAGGCTCGCGGCACAGACTGAGGCGTTCACTAAAATGGGTTGCTTCGGAGTTGCGCTTTGTGCCGATCGCATCCCAGCCATAAAGGTGAGTAGCAGACAGCCTACGCTAACCCAAGCGGTAAACGGTTTAATTGACATTCGTTCAGCTACTTTCGATCGTTTGTTTCTTGGCAAATATTCGAGCGGCTACGATGATCCCCATCCCAAGTGCCCCTTACTGCTCGTTTCGTTTACGGTATATCCGCAAGTTACTAGAGATTAGGTTTGAACTTTGCAGCCCCCTACATCCCCTATTGCTGGGGGACTTTGAGAACTGAGGAAAACTGAAGAAGGCTTGGTTACCTATAGAATTGGAGAGCCAGGAAGGCGTTTCTGAAAGCCGTTTCAGCCCTGATTAGCCATCATGTGCCAGCCATTGTGTGTACAGAATAGCCAATGTCATAAGGAGACCTTAAACGCCTTGCAATAAATACCTTACGGTTTCAAAATTCCCGAAAATTCGGGGATTTAGGAGGCGATGCAAGACATCTACTACTGTTCAATCTACCGCTTGCTCTTCATGAACTCAGCAATCCGCTCGACTGCCGTTTCTAGAATCGAGGGATCATGCACCAGCGCAAATCGCACATAGCCTTCGCCAGACTTGCCAAAGCCTGATCCTGGTGCGACGGCGACTCCGGTTTGTTCGACTAAGTCGATCGCAAACTGCATTGAATTGATTGCCCAGGGATCAGGCAATTTTGCCCAGACATACATGGCAGCTTGAGGCCGAGGAACCTGCCAGCCAATGCGATTTAGGGCATCGACAAAGGCATCGCGACGCTGTCTGAAGGTCTCCACTGCTTGGGCAACGGCTTCCTGAGAACCCGAGAGGGCTTCGATCGCACCATTCAAAATGCCCAGATACTGATTGAAATCAACCACTGCTTTGACTTGCCGGAGTGCCCGGATCAGTTTTGGGTTGCCGATCGCATATCCCACCCGAAAGCCACCCATGTTGTAGGACTTGGACATGGTGAAGAACTCGATCGACACTCGCTTTTGGGGATCGGCTTGAAGGACAGAAGGCGGGGGACTGCCCTCAAAGTACAGATCCACATAAGGGAAGTCGTGCACCAGGACGAGATTGTGCTGATCGCAGAAGGCAACCGCCTGCTTAAAGAAATCGATCGATGCGGTTGCTGTTGTGGGATTGTGCGGATAGCTCAACACCATCATTCGCGCCTGTTCCAACACGGGAATCGGAACATCTTCAAAAACTGGCAAAAAATTGTTTTCTGCCAGCAGAGGCATGGTGTAGATTTGTCCACCAGCCAGGTGAACACCGCCTGCGTGGGAAGGATAGCCCGGATCGAGCAGCAGGGCAAAATCGCCCGGATTCAGAACAGCAAGCGGTAGGTGGGCAGTTCCCTCTTGAGAGCCAATTAAGGGCAGGACTTCAGTTTCAGGATCAACGGGTACACCAAACTTGCGCTCGTACCACTGAGCTGCCGCCCGCCGAAACGCCCCCGTGCCATGAAACAAGAGATAGCCGTGGGTTGCGGGGTCTTGCAGCGATCGGGCAATGGTATCCAGTACAGGAGCAGGGGTAGGCAGATCGGACGATCCAAGGGATAGATCAGTCACGTCCAGTCCGGCAGCTCTGGCTTTTGCCTTTGCCCGATCCATATCAGCAAAAACGTTGGCTTGCAGGGGGGTGAGGCGATCGGCGAGTTGCATAGAAGGCATCGAATAAAGGACTGCCCCAAACGGGCGATCGATGGCTAGCCGCTAATTCAGCCCAGTTACGAGAAATTCTTCAACTTTCTGTTTGCTGATTGCGCCCTCGCTTGCGTCTACCATTTCTCCATCTTTGAACAACCGCAGCGCAGGCACACCTTCAACCTTGCACCAAGCCACCGATTCCGGGTTGGGGTCTACTTCCATTTTGACCACTTTCAGACGATCACCGTACTGATTCGCTGTCCAGTCCATAACCGGAGCCATGAGCCGACACGGACCACACCAGGATGCCCAAAAGTAGACCAGGACAGGCTGAGCCGCGCTCAAAACTTCAGTGGAAAACTCTGTATCTGAGATCGTAACGACGCTACTCATGAGAATAAATAGAGGAAATCTTAATAAACATCCTTTTCTAGATTACCTGCCTGGAATGCCAATTCGGAATTCGGAACTCGAAAGTCGGAATTGTGAGGCGATCGGCAAAGATCTGAATCAAAGGCAGAAACTTCTGTCAATCGGCTGCGTCAAAACAAAAGAGACTGAACCTCAAACGTGAGGGTGTGAGGAGTTCCTAAAATTGGCGGATGGGTTGTCGATCAAATTTTGGTCACGCCCATCCGCTAGTTATTTGTGCCAGGCTAATTATTGTGTGCCAGACTACTTCATCGTCCAGGCACTTACCGCTAAGCAGCCCCAACCAATGATGAAGGCAAGTCCGCCGATCGGCGCAACGGCTCCCAGAATTTTCACACCAGACAGGCTGAGGGCATACAAACTGCCGCAAAACAGCACCACCCCGACGATAAAGGCAATACCCGCCGCATTCAGCAGTGACTGAGCTGCTTCGGGACGGGTGAGCAGGATAGCAACTGCCACTAACGCCAGCGCGTGATACATCTGGTAGCGAGCCGCCGTCTCAAAGACTTCCTGAGCGCGATCAGTGAGTTTACCTTCCAGCGCGTGTGCGCCAAATGCACCAGCCGCAACGGATAATCCACCCAGGACTGCGGCGATCGTCAGAAATATCTGCATAAGTGCCCTACTTTCCCAATGATTCGAGCAGATTCCTTGACCGCTTCCACGGGTTATTTCACTGCTTCCAGCAGGCGCGAGAAGTAGAAGCGAGTTTTGGTCATAGCGTTTCGCTTAATCGTCCAGCCGTTTGCTTCCAGAGCCTTGACGATATTCGCTTCCCGATGCAGGTAGGCGCGAGTTGCTTTGCTGGGACCGGGGAAGAATTCGCCGATTTTCTTCAGCACATCATAGAAAACCGTTTTGGGCGCGAAACTGATCAGAACCCGCGATTCGGCAAGCTGGCTTAGATGAGTGATCATCTCCATTGCTTTGTCCTGCGGATAGTGAATCAGCACATCCAGACAAATTACGGTGTGATAGCTACCGCTCAGACTTTCCAAATCCTGGACCGCAAAAGTAGGATTCTCGGACTGTCCCAGAGTTGCCTGCGCCCGCTCTTTTGCCTCGCCTACCATCTTCTCGGAAATATCACTGGCAAAGACTTTTGCGCCCATTTCCGCCATCGGAATGCTGAGACTTCCCACGCCGCAGCCCGCATCGCAAATCGTCATGCCTGCCGTGTTGCCGTCCGATCGCAGCCAGTCCAGAACCGTATCGACCGTGCGCTGGTGTCCCAGACGAATATCAAGCTGCACTTTGTTGACTTCGCCATCACCATAAATTCGCCGCCAGCGATCGAATCCGGTCGCGTTGAAGTAATCTTTTACGATCGTTTTATCGTCTGTTGCCGTCATGACTCCAAGCAATACCTGATTTTTAACAAGGGTTGTCTCATAACTGATTGTGCCTTAGATTGGGTTCCGCTTGGGCTTTAGATCCAGCAAAAACCAAGCCTGCATTTCCCTTTTCGAGCGACAATATCCCCTGTTGAGATTTCTAATTGAATTTTCTATGGCTTCTCCCCTAGTTGGCATTATTATGGGCAGCGACTCCGACCTTCCGACAATGAAAGGGGCGATCGAAGCCTGCGAAGAATTCCAGATTGCCCATGAAGTCGGCATTGTCTCTGCCCATCGCACTCCTGAACGGATGGTAGAATATGCCCAAACTGCCCACGATCGCGGCTTAAAAGTGATTATCGCTGGAGCCGGAGGAGCCGCCCATTTACCCGGAATGGTTGCCGCCCTAACTCCCCTCCCTGTGATTGGTGTTCCCGTTGTGACCCGCACGCTTCAGGGCATTGATTCGCTTTACTCGATTGTGCAAATGCCCGCCGGAATTCCCGTAGCCACGGTGGCGATCGGCAATGCGCGAAACGCAGGACTTCTGGCAGTGCAAATGCTTGCCGCCCACGATCGAGATTTGCTGCAACGGGTACAGCGTTATCGGCAAAGCCTGAAGGAAATGGTGATGGAGAAGCAGGCGAAACTGGAGGAGGAGGGGTATCGGCGGTATCTGGAGGGGATGTAGGGGGTGTAAGGGGTGTTTGCGCGATCGGGAGCGGCAGAGCAGCAGTTCCCTTGATTCCTTTGATTCCCGCCAGAAGGGATTTTAGCTAAGGAAAAAAAGACACTAAAGACAATGGAATCGACGCATCTCAAGCAGTTTCGGCTGATGGCGCAGTATAACTCCTGGGTCAATCAGCACCTATATGGCTTGGCTCGATCGCTTTCAGAGGAGGAGCGGCGGCGGGATTGTGGGGCATTTTTTGGGTCAATTTATGGGACGCTGAATCATCTGCTGGTGGGCGATCGCATTTGGCTGGGACGGTTTGCAACCTGTACGTCCTACACTTTTCCAGCGTTGCAGCAGACAGATTTGCTGTTGAACTGCACTGATCTGAGTCAGGAGCTTTACCCTGATTTTGAACAGCTCTGGCAGGGGCGATCGAAAACCGATCGGGCGATCGAGCAGTGGATCGAGGAACTGACACCAGAAATACTGTCTGCGTCAATGCACTATCGCAATGTAGCAGGGACGATCGATCGAACCCATGCGCTGTGGTTTGCGATCGCCCATTTCTTTAATCATCAGACGCATCATCGTGCCCAGGTGACAGTGCTGCTGCAACAAATGGGCAAGGATTACGGCATCACTGACTTTTTGATGATGTATGACTCGGCGAAAGAAGCAGTGCAGGCCTAGCGGCACGGAATGTCTAAAAGCGGAATGTCTAAAACCAGTGCTTTGGATAGGGTTTGCGACAAACCAGATTGTTATAGGCGATCGTGCAAGTTACCATCACCAGCGAACCGAGTAGCACTGGAGTCAAAACAAAATGCCAGTCTGCATGACTCATCACGCCTACTAAAGCGACGGCTCCTCCGGGCGGATGCAAGGTGCGGGTTAGCTGCATGAGTTTAATCGCGGTTGCAACGGCAAATGCCATGACCCAGGGCTGGGAACCAAACAGGGCAACGCAGATCACACAGACCAGTGCTCCTAGAGAATTCCCACAAATCACATTGCGCGGTTGCGCTAGAGGACTTTCGGGCACGGCATAAACCAGGACAGCGGTTGCACCAAAGGGAGCTGCAATCAGCGGATAGGTTGTATGCATCGTCAAATACGCCAGCACCGCAATCCCAAGAAAGCTGCCTAACCAGGACAAAAGCGCTTGCTGAAAAGAGAAATGAGGCTGATAGCGGGAACTGCCGCCCAGTTTGGCAAGCTGACTTTTGAAGCGATTATCCCAGCGGGGAAACTGCTTCGCATCGCCCTGAAGTTTGGAACGATCGGTAAAAGCATCAACAAAACGAAGCCGCGATCGGATAGGGGAGTTCCGCATAGGAGCAATTGCCTCTTGCATAAACCAGATGAATAGAAGTCAGATGAATAAGAACCAGATGAAACAGATTTAATGGCATGAGAAATTTGCCTGGCCCCATCGGGCAATCCTCATCAGGAGCGGCGAACCGTCGAGCCAGTATTTGTACTTATGTCATCATATTCTGACATTCTGCTAAAGAGATACACCGAAAGTATCGATAACTACAGAAATTTCTTATGCAATTTATGGGGTAAAGCTGTCACCCTTATAACTCCCTTCCTACCCTCTCCTACCTCTCTACCTCTCACCTACCCTCCGACAGTTGCCGCTTTCCTCAAACACCCACTACAACTCACAATGTCCTTCCCCATCTCTTGATTCCTGCTGCTATGCCTGAAGTCTTTGGACAACTGCCTGTCATCGAGCCTGCCTGGACAGAACTCCAGCCGATTCAAACCGTTGAAAAACAGGAGCGCAAGGTTCTGCTGACCTGTGGTAATGCCGTCTTGAGCATCAGCGTACTGGCAGAAAACCTGATTCGCGTGCGTCTGTCGCCATCGAGCGAATTTTTGCCGCGCCGATCGTGGGCAGTGGCTCAAGAGGATAACGCTTGGTCAGTTGTGCCGTTCGAGATCGAGGAAACAGCAGATCAAGTTCAAATCAAAACTTCACAGATTCGGGTTGAAGTCGATCGCCAAACCAGACAAATCACCTGCTTCGACAAAGCCGATCGCCCCTTTGCTCAAGACATTCAGCCGATCGCCTGGCGAGAAAGCGGCATTGCTGCCTGGAAACACATCGAAACAGAGGAGCATTTCTACGGCTTTGGCGAGCGCACCGGATTTCTAGACAAACGATCGCAGGCCTATACAAACTGGACGGTAGACAGCCTCGACTACCATGCCCTCACTGACGAGATGTATCAGGCGATCCCGTTTTTTATTGCGCTGCGCCCTCAGCTTGCCTATGGGCTATTTCTTAATTCCACTTTCTGGAGTCGGTTTGATATCGGGGCGGCGCAGGCAGGAGTTTGGCAGATAGAAACCCAGAGTCCAGAACTCGACTATTACATCATTTATGGTCCGGCTCCGGCGCAAATCCTGACGACCTACACTGCCCTTACTGGACGAATGCCTCTGCCGCCAAAATGGGCGATCGGCTATCACCAGTGCCGCTGGAGCTATGCCTCTGAGGACGAAGTGCGCGAACTGACCCAAACCTTCCGTCAGAAGCAAATTCCCTGCGATGTGATCCATTTGGATATCGACTATATGCGGGATTATCGGGTGTTTACCTGGCATCCCGATCGCTTTCCCAACCCGAAGCAGCTCTTAAGCGATCTAAAGCAAAACGGTTTTCAGACCGTGACGATCGTTGATCCGGGCGTAAAGCTGGAATATCAGGGCAATTATGCAGTCTTCAACGATGGCTTAGAGAAAGAGTGCTTTGTGCGAACTCGTAATGGCAATCTATTTCAGGGCTATGTCTGGCCCGATCGTGCTGTGTTTCCCGACTTTATGCGAGCGGATGTGCGGCAGTGGTGGGCAAGCTGGCACAAAGAACTCACCGCAGCAGGTGTGGCGGGCATCTGGAATGACATGAACGAACCCGCCATGAACGATCGTCCCTTTGGTGATCCGGGGGTAAAAATCTGGTTTCCGCTCGATACGGCTCAGGGAGGAGAAGAGAACTCGACCCACGCCGAGACGCATAACCTGTACGGCATGATGATGGCACGCGCCGCCTGTGAAGCCATGCAGCAACTTAGACCGAATGAGCGATCGTTTATTTTGACGCGATCGGGCTATGCCGGAATTCAGCAATATTCAGCCGTTTGGACAGGGGACAATCATTCGCGCTGGGAATACCTGGAAATGTCACTGCCCATGCTCTGTAATCTGGGGCTATCCGGGGTCGCATTTGTCGGCGCAGATATCGGCGGATTTGCCGGAAACGCAACGGCTGAACTCTTTGCCCGCTGGATGCAAATGGGAATGCTTTATCCGCTCATGCGTGCCCATTCAATTCTCAAGAGTATGCGTCATGAACCGTGGGTGTTTGGCGCTCGGGTGGAGCAAATCTGCCGTCAGTACATCGAATTGCGCTATCAGCTTTTGCCCTACTTCTACACACTGTTCTGGCAGGCGGCAACCACAGGCGCACCCATCCTGCGTCCCTTACTGTACGACTTTCCCAACGATCCACAGACTTATGAGTTGGCAAATCAGGCAATGCTCGGTTCCGCAATCTTGGCAGCCCCGATCGATCGTCCCGGTCAAACCTGTCGCGTCGTTTATCTACCAGAGGGAACCTGGTTCGACTGGTGGACAGGTCAATCTCACAGGGGCAACACCCACATCCTCGCTGATGCTCCCCTGGAAACCATGCCGTTGTTTGTGAGGGCGGGGTCAATCCTTCCCATGATGCCCGTGATGCAATACGCCAATGAAACTCCACTCACGGAACTACGGCTGAAGATCTGGCAGGGCGAGGGCGAATTTACCCTTTACGAAGATGACGGACGCAGCTTTGCCTATCAGCAAGGAGACTGGGCAACAACCACTTATCGCGTCTATTCCGACAGCAATCAAACGATCGTCACAGTGCAAGCCAGACAGGGACAATGGCAGCCCCATCCGCGGCGCGTGATTGTAGAGTTAGTTGGCGTAGGCGAACAGTCTTTTGAAGAGGATGGAAGCGATCGGCGTTTGGTTTTCTAATATCGGCGCTTGGTTTTCTAATAATGATGCAGTTGCCTGATGAGCAGTTGCTAATGCTAAAGCGATCGACCCTTAACCTTTTGCTGCAATCAGCACCCCGATAAGCGATCGACCCGCTAAAATCAGATCTCTGTGTCGCCCCCTCACTCATCCACCCCCAATGGACTCCGAGCTACTCCAACTCTTCGTCAACGGAATCGCCGTCGGCAGCATTATCGCTTTAGCAGCCGTTGGTCTGACTCTCACTTACGGTATTCTGCGGCTGGCAAACTTTGCTCACGGCGACATCATGACCCTGGGCGCATATCTGACGCTGGTGTTTAACCTGAGCGGCATGAATATCTGGCTGTCAATTTTGCTGGGCGCAGGACTGACGATCGCCGTTGCCCTGCTTACGGAAAAGCTGCTCTGGTCGCCGATGCGAACTAAACGTGCTAGTTCTACCACGCTGATCATTATCTCGATCGGACTCGCCCTCTTCCTGCGAAACGGCATTATTTTGATCTGGGGCGGCGCAAACCAGAAATACGATCTGCCGGTTGTACCCGCGCTCGATTTGTTTGGAATACGCATTGCCCAGAACCGACTTCTGGTCGTAGGACTAACGATTCTTGTGATTTTTGGACTGCATTATCTGCTGCAAAAAACCAAGACGGGCAAAGCGATGCGAGCAGTTGCAGATAACGTCGATCTGGCACGGGTATCGGGAATTAATGTAGATCAGGTCGTGATCTGGACGTGGGTGATTGCAGCAGGCTTAACAGCGATCGGTGGCGGAATGTATGGCTTAGTAACTGCTGTGCGTCCCAATATGGGCTGGTTTCTGATCTTGCCGATGTTTGCCTCGGTGATTCTGGGCGGCATTGGCAATCCTTATGGGGCGATCGCTGGGGCGATGGTGATTGGCATTGCTCAAGAGGTTAGCACTTACTGGCTTCCCGCCGAATATAAGCTGGGCGTTGCACTGCTGCTTATGATCCTGGTGCTGCTGGTGCGTCCGCAAGGCATCTTCCGGGGCACAATGTAGTGGCTTGGTGCTGGATGAGACTTTTGCCCTGTAATTTTTGCCCTGTAATTTTGCCCTGCACAGCGAATTTCAGAAACTTACTTCTGCCACTGCTGAGTCTGGAGTGACTAAAAACTGGGGAGACGTACCGCAGTGTCAAACATCTAGCCGCCGACCATGCCCTAATCCTCAGCCACTCTGACTCAGCATCCCAGGAAACGCTACTTCAGAATACCGAAGTAGAAAGCAGCGACGATCAGATTGCCCGCCAGCAGGACGATCGCCCACAGCGTGCGAAAAGGATAGCCCGGTTTACCAGTCTTCGTTGTGGTCATGGTGATTAATATGCTCCATCATGAACAGTTAACTTACCTAGATGGTAGTGGATGAGTGTCACCAGTTTGAGCAGAATTTTGATCGGGTTAGGAAAACTTAGGAAATGAGTTTCTGTCTGAATCTGATTTAGAGGGACAGTGTCTACCCTGCCCTCATAGAACCTGGTCAGCAATTTCAGCAAACCTCTTACAATAGGATTCGTCCTTTTATCTTCGATCGATCGTGGCTCAAACCTATTACGCCAAAATTTACGTTACCCTGCGTCCCTCAGTGCTAGACCCGGCAGGAACCGCAGTGCAGTCTGGGGTAAAACACATGGGCTACGACAACGTGGAGCAGGTGAGAATCGGCAAATATATCGAAGTCACGCTCACCGCAGATAGCGAAGCCGCCGCCCAAACCCAACTCGATCGCATTTGTGACCAGCTTTTGGCAAACCCCGTGATTGAGAACTACCGCTTCGACATCATGACGGCAGCAGAAGCCGCCTGCTAACCTCCAAGGTGATTCTCGGAATTATTCTCGATTCACAAATTCCAGATAACGGCTGCTCAGTTCCTTTACTGCAAGCTCATAAAACTGCTTACCGTGTTCGGGCGTTGCCAGTGCCGGATTTGACCCCATTCTGCCGTCTGGATAGCGACGACGAAAATCGATCGCCCCATAAATTGGCTCACCAGAAGTGACTTCCGAGCTGAGGGTCGCTTGTTTAATCGCATTAGGATACACATACTGCGTCAGGGCAACCTCGCTGGGAGTCGCGTGTGAGCCTTCCTGGTTGCCGTATAGCTCCTGAGCCAGCTTATAGACCGAGCCGCACATATACCAGTTCGCAACGTGACACTGAACGCGATCGGCGTTCGGAAGATTTAAATCCGCTAATACCTGATAGCACTCCGAAAAGGCTGCCTTGAGCGTTGCCACATTGCCGCCATGCCCGTTGATGAAAAAGAATTTGGTGAATCCTGTGCGCACCAGCGAAGTCACGTAGTCTCGAATCACCAGCATCAGCGTACTTGGACGCAGGCTCACTGTTCCAGGAAAGGCAGTGTGGTGAAGTGCCATACCCACGTTGATAGTTGGGGCAACCAGGGCTTGTGTCGCTTCGCCAACGCCTCGCGAAACTGCCTCAGCACAAATTGCGTCTGTGCCAATTAATCCAGTGGGACCATGCTGCTCAGTAGAACCGATCGGAATAATTAGCCCTTGCGACTGCTGAAGGTAGGCTTCTACTTCTTGCCAGGTTGTGAGATGGAGTAACATAACGTCTCCGAAAGCTAAGCTTCTACTGTACTTTAGCCAACGGACAATCGCCCCAGAAGCACCTGTAAAGCGATTATCCCTCTGGATATTAAGCTGAATATTGAGAAGAATGAGCGTAGCGATAGGGGTTAGAGAATGTTTGAAACGTGATACCTGTGACCCAAACCGCTTCCCTAACTCTTCCCTTCCAAGGAAACCTTATTTGCTTTAAAATTCTTAAAGTCCCTTGAAGTTGACTTATTGAAGTTGACCGATTTAGGGGGACAATGCAAGGCCTCTGCGACTCCTTACCCACCCTCTTGGTATTGATCCCCAAACTGATCCCCAGACTGATACCCAAACTTTCTGTAACCTCGTTAAAATAATAGATAAAATTTACGAACTACACCCTGTGGGTGGCAGCGAACTGTAAATTCTAATAAATTGTCAAACTTGCCAAACTCAAACTGTCAGCCTCAGACCTGTCAAGCTCAGACAACGCTAAACCTGTCGGCCTCAGACCTGTCAACGTCAAACTCATCCATCGCGAATCTGTCGATGTCAAATGATCCGATGCCAAACGATCAGCCCCGCTGAATTCAGGTTTAGATTCCAGCCCGTAGCTCAGATTGTGACCAGTCCTTTATTAAAGATTCGACTTGACCCTCCACACCCCCCTTCACAATCCGGTATGCTCAGGCTTTAATTTGCATAAGCTCACCTTTCCCAGAGTGCGATTTTTATTCAACCGTTCCCCCTCATGATGAATCCTAAGGCTCTCTGCAATGTCAACCGTTCCGGGTCTTTTTTGCATCAGCCTCTCTGCCTACGCGATGAACCGTTGACCCGATCGTGCAGCTTGTTTTAGGGCTGCCTGTTCATTGCCATCCTTTGGCTGTTGCAGTGATTCGGACTTGGAATTTGCAGACTTTGATTGCTCAGGAGAAGCGATAAATGCTACACCGCAAGATCTATCAGATCTGTTGTGATGGACGAGAAGTTTGGATCTTTTTGCGGGATCAACAACGCTGGATTGAGCGTGCACGCATTCTCGATATCGAGGGTGACCTGGTGACAGTCCGGTATGAAACCGAAGAAGATGACGAAGTTTGCTCCTGGGAGGAGATGCTTCGCTTAGAGAGTATTGGTTCTGTAATGCAAAAATTGGCGACTGTGCCGCGTGGCGATGTCGAGCCGCTCGTCTCAGAAGACTGCCCTGAAGCAGAGCGCATTCGCAACCATCAGCCTGACAACGAATAGCGCAAACCAACCCTCAAATAATTCAGGATTGTTCAATAATGCCCCTGTCCATCAGGGGTTATTTTTTGTTTTAAATCTTCGCGTTGCTGACCTGGCAGTGCTAATCCGGCGGATGAATTCTGTAAGGATGGTTTACAAACCACCCCTAGCGCAAAACTCCCTATCCGAGAATCCTGTTTCCATTCAGCCATGCCTAAATCTTTATCTCATCTAATTCTCTGTTTTATCTAATTCTTTCTTCTATTTTTTTGTTCTATAAGTATTCGCGCAGAAACTCAAACGGGTCATCTTCCCAGCAAGGTTCGGGGCATCGCCAGTCTAGATTTTGCAAAATATCAGACTCGATCGCTTCAATTTCGTTCTGGTTAAAAAGCTCAGTCAGCACATGCAGATCACGTCCCCGAAGCGGAATTGACTGGGCTGAAATGAACTGTTCCGACGAAGAAGTATTCTCATGAAAGAGTAAGGGACTGCTGGCATCAAGCAGCGAAGGAAGCGGTTCTGGTTTGAAGGGATTGATCGCAGTAGAAGCGTTCGCCGAACGGGTAGCTAATGGCTCTCCATCTTCAAAAGAAACAGGCAGAGTTGGGGGACAAGCGCGAGGGGCAGATGGCATCATGATTGAGTTTAGGGGGCTGAGCAAAACCGAGAACATGGCTTGCAAGCATCTTAAACTGTTTTTGCAAAGAAATGTGAGGGCTAGTACTCAAAAAAGACTGCTCTTGCCTGTGTTTTTACGGAAGGGCTGGGGTTGCGATCGTATCAGCACTGCGCTACAGAACGATCAGCCGCAGCAGGACAAGGGTAAATGCACGGGAATTAGGCGAACTTGAAACACTTCAGCAAAGGCACGGGCAACCTGTTGTCGAACCCGATCGATCTGGATATCGGGAATAAACTCTGCCAGACTTCCCACCGGTCGATCACCAATGCCGCAGGGAATGATGTGCTGAAATCCTGACAAGTCGGGACAGACGTTGAGTGCGAAGCCGTGCATCGTAATCCAACGGCTTACCTTAATACCGATCGCAGCCACCTTGCGCCCCTCGACCCATACCCCCGTTAGACCTGGAATTCGATCGCCCTGAAGCTGATAAACTGCTAGCACCCGAATTAACACTTCTTCGAGCTGGCGTAAGTACCAGTGCAAATCCTGCTGATAAAAGCGAAGATTCAAAATCGGATAGCCCACAAGCTGACCCGGACAGTGGTGAGTTACTTCGCCGCCGCGCTCAATCCGAATCACCGGGTAGGGCGAATTTGAGACATCAAACTTCAGAAATTCAAGGCTGGAACCCTGCCCCAGGGTGTAAACAGATGGGTGTTCGAGCAGAAGAAAAATATCATTCTCGGCGGGGTCACTGTGCTCGGAGTTCGCGAATTCGCTTTTATCAGAGCCGCTGACTAAGCGATCGGGCTGCAACCGTTCTTTGATCAATCCGTGTGTGCGTCTTTCAGCAACCCATTTGCGCTGCCAATCCCAGGCAGTTTCATAGGGAACCAGTCCCTGATTGTAGAATAAGCACGGTCTGAGCAACACAGAATTTTTCAAATTCCCGATCTACTAATCTACTGGGTGAACGCAAAATAGATCAACATTAATTAAACAGAAATTAAACTGAGAATTTGTCCGCTCTGGTCAAGAATTATCAACGGATGCAAATGATTTTAAACGAGACTGTTGTCCCCGATACAAGGTGCTAGGGTGAAAGTGTGAACCCAGTTCTCAGGGGAGGAAGCTCTTATATGAAGCTTGTTATCCAGGGCAAAAACATCGAAATTACTGACTCGATTCGTGAATACGTCCATCAGAAAATTGAGAAAGCCGTCAGCCATTATCAGCATCTCACAATGGAAGTGGACGTTCACCTGTCAGTTGCCCGCAACCCCCGGATAAACCCAAATCAGACCGCAGAAGTTACGATTTACGCCAATGGCACAGTTGTGCGTGCTGAAGAAAGCAGTGAAAACCTCTACGCCAGCCTAGATCTTGTCGCCAATAAAATTGCCCGTCAGCTTCGCAAATTTAAGGAAAAACGCTACGAACAGGATCGTGCACCCGTGAAAGCCACTGCGGTGATTGAAGAGAAACCCGTCGCTGCGACTTTGATTGACACCGATCGCACCCCAGAACTACCTGCAGAAGTGGTGCGAATGAAATACTTCGCAATGCCGCCGATGACCATTCAGCAGGCACTAGAGCAGCTTGATCTGGTTGACCACGATTTCTTTATGTTCCGCAACATTGAAACAGGCGAAATCAACGTGATCTACGAGCGCAATCATGGCGGCTATGGCGTGATTCAGCCTCGCAACGGCAACGGTCACACCAACGGCAAATTTGCCGAAATTGCTCATGCTCACCACCCCGAAAACGTAAATAGCAACGGATACGCAAACGGACACACGAACGGAAAAGTAAGCCAACCTTAAGGGACTTCACTTCAGTCGAGGAGGGATTGGCTTTGATCGAAACCAGAGGACACTAGACTGGAAAGAAATTGTGCAGTCCTAGGTCTACCTATTCCTCCTCCAATTTTTTATGTATACCTACGCTTTTCTGCATACGCCTAAGGCTCCTTTGGTGCTCATTAAGGGCATTAGCGGAACTTTAGAAACCGTGAAAGCCGATCGCCTCTTAGCAGTGGTTGAGCCTGAGCTCACAGTAGACTCTCTGCAAACCAACGATGAGCAGCTTATGCAGGCAGTCCTGAAGCATGATCGGATTATTTGCGATTTGTTTGCTCAGACAACGGTGCTGCCGCTGCGGTTTGGCACGTATTTTGTCTCGAAAGAAGCACTGCTGGCACATCTCACCGATCGTCAGACTCAGTATCTCGATCAGCTTGCTCGACTGGATGGCAAAGCCGAGTATTTGCTGAAGCTAATTCCAAAACAGGAGCCAGAAACGGTGATCGCCCCGAATCTAAAGGGCAAAGACTATTTTCTGGCAAAGAAGCAGCGCATTCAGGAGCAGGCAGACTGGCAGCAGCAGCAGCAAATCGAGCGATTGAATCTGATGCAGCATTTCACCGAAGCCGGAATTTTGCATCAGGCGGTTGAGAGTCGGGAGGGGATTGAGCGGCTTTATTTGTTGGGAGATCGATCGGGCGAGGAAAAGCTGCGGGGGGTGCTGGCAGGCTGGCAGGCGCAGTGTTTACGCTGGGAGTTAGATTTGAGCGGAGCTTTGCCGCTTTATCATTTTGTTTAACTCTATTTGTTTAGCTCTATCATTTTTTCCAGAACACTTTGTCTAGAACAATGAGCTTCGTTTTCGGCTTTTCAGCCCCTAAATTCCCATTCTGGGGACTCTGAATGTTCTACAGCTTAAATAATCCTTCTTCCTGAGGCGTAATTTCCCCTCTAACAATAATCACTGTACGGTTTGTATTGCGAGCGATCGACTCTGGAATATTGCCTTTGATCACCTGCTGAAGCAGTCCCTCGCGGCTGGCTCCCAGCATAATGACATCGCAGCGTTCGGAGCGCGCAAGGTCAAGAATGGTGTCAGAAATCGATCGTCCACAGAGCGATCGGGCTGTGACCGGGCAGGGGAGTTTGAGCGTGACTTCGGCAAAAAGCTGCTTCAGGTAGGCAGTGTCGTGGCTGGAGGGCGTGTCGTCAAACACTTGACAGAGATGAACATCGGGCTTGGTTGAAAGCATGGTGAGGGTAGGAAGTAACCGCACAGCTTGCTGGGCATTAGGTCCGCCTGCGACAGGAATTAGCCAGCGATCGAATTTGACGATATCGCCGAGCTTCACCATCATCACTTCGCAGTCTGCCTGCCGAATCACGGTGTCTACAATGTTGCCAAACACGCGCCCTGGCGAAGTCGTGCTGCCTTTCCAGCCCATCAGGAGCAGATCGATATGGCGTTCCTCGATCGCTTCTAAAATTGCCTGAGCTGAATCGTGTGCCAACCGTACCTGCGTATGAATAGGGACTTCTGAGGCGCGTCCGATTTGCTCTGCTCGTTTCAGCAGTTTGCGGCTATTAGTAGTGCGAATGCTGGCTTCTGAAGGCGAAGTTCCACGCGGTACACACACCACCTGAAGACATTCCAGCTCGTAGTCTCGTTCACGGGCGATCGTTGCTGCTAGGCGCAGGAGCAGGGGAGCGGTATGGGGATTGCTAAGCGGTACGAGGAGCCGTCCTTTTCCGGTAGCGGGCGATCGGGTTTGGTAAACCACGTAGGAGGGTTCAGGCTGGGGACCGAAGGATTTATTCTCACCGCTAATCTGGTCTGCTTCGGCACGAATAATATCGGCGCGGGTGATAATGCCGACGAGCTTTTGTCCTTCGGTAACGGGCAGACGACTCAGCTTAAAGCGATTGAGCAAAAACAAAACGTGGGTGAGGCGATCGGTGGGGGAAACAGTGACGGGCTGCGGGGTCATGATATCGGCGAGTATTGCAGGCTGCCCCGTGGGAGCATGGCGCGAAGCAAAGCTGTTCCCCGCATGGGGTAGTCGGTCTGCCAGGTCGCTCTGGGTGACAATGCCAATGAGTTTGCCGTTCGTCATGACCGGAAAGCCGCGATGGTGCGATCGAGAAAATGCCTGCACGACTTCGGGCAAGCTGAGGTTGCTGTCTAGCGTTTCGACTCGTCGCTGCATCAGGTCGGCTGCTTTTAGCTCTGTCCAGGCTCCGCTCTTGGTAACGTATTTGTCGAGGTGAATGCCGTTCCAGGCAAGCAAGCGCGTGTAAATCGAACCACTGGCAATGCGATCGGTAATCAGGTAGGCGATCACCGAACCGATCATCAGCGGCAGCACTAGATTAAAGTCCGTGGTGATTTCAAAAACAATGACGATCGCCGTAATGGGTCCACGGGTGACAGCACTAAAAAATGCGCCCATTCCTGCCAGCGCATAGGTTGATGGATCGCTAATGCCAGCGGGAAAGCCGAGCGGAATGCCCACCATTGTTTCGAGCGTTTGTGCCCCATAGCCCACCAGATGCCCTAATGCCGCACCCAGCAGCAGAGCCGGAGCAAATAGCCCACCCGGTGTCCCGGCTCCATAGGCCAGCAAAGTCAAGCAGAACTTAATCACAAACGCTAGCAGGGTCAGATGCCAGGGCGCATCGCCCGTACTCAAAAACTCTTGCAGCCCCGAATTATCGCGAAACTCCGGCGGCAAAATCACCACGACTGCCCCTGAAATCAGCCCTGCTAAGCCAATCTTCATTGGCAGGCTCAACCGAGTTCCCCAGGGAAGCTCCCGCCGAAATAGTGCCAGGCTGGCAAAAATCCCCTGGCTAAACAGTCCGCCCAGCAGCCCCGCCAGCAATCCCAAAATCAGAAAAAACGGCACATCCTGAAGCGAAAAGCTGACCTGCGACTCGGTGACGATCGAATTCAGATTCAACCCCTGCCCACCAATTAGCCGCGACACGACCGCTCCAATAAACGAAGCCAGAATCGCCGTCCCCAGCGTCAGCCCGGAAAAATCCTGCAAAAACTCCTCCACGACAAACAGCACCCCGGCGATCGGCGCATTAAACCCTGCCGCCAACCCCGCTGCTGCCCCTGCCGCAATCAACTGTCTGCGATATTCGGGCGACGTGGGAATCCACTGACTCAACTGGGCTGCCAGAGCCGCACCGACCTGCACCGTCGGACCCTGCCGCCCCAGATTTAACCCGGAGCCAACTGCCAGAATTACGCTGACCAGCTTTATCGCCGCCACACGTAGATTAAGAGCGATCGGCACATTTGCCAAAGCCGCTTTCACCTGAGGAATGCCACTTCCTGCCGCTTCGGGAGCCAGCCGCTCGATCAGCCAGCCCGATAACACGCCGCCCACCAAGCCGATCGCAGGCAAAACAAACCAGACAGGCATCTGATAAGACAACTGCACCCGCCAACTGCCTACGAAGCCAATACCCCACTTCAGCACGACAGCAGACAGCCCGGAAACCACCCCGATAACACAGGCTTCAAAAATTGCCAGCTTCGAGCCAGACATCAGGGAGCGAAACCGATTTGGCAGGGTGAGATAGCCCATGTTAGACCGCAGCAGAGGGAAAGCCTAAACTATCCTCATAGTGCCTGATTTATAACGAACTGTAACTATTGACTAGGAGCTAACCTGACGGTATCTTGCCCATTCGCGATCGAGTGCCTGCTGCCATCGAGCAGCAAGTTCTAGATCCGTAAAGGGAACCTGAACAGACTCATTCGAGAGTTGAAACTCGATCGCCACCTGTTTGCTTTTCTCAGGCAAATTCGCCGGGTCGATCGTCTGGTCGTTTGCCTTGAGCCAAATGGCCTGCACTTGCTGGAGCGAAAAGGTTTGCAGGTCTTTCATGCCTTTGCGAGTTGGTTTGCCCCAGGTGATTTCGCTGCCCTTTTGTCCCAAAACCGCGTAGATATCATACTTGGCGCGATCGAATCCCTCCGCCCAGAGTCGATACGCCTCTACTTTTTGATACTCGTTCCATCCTGCCCAGGCTAGCCCGATAAACAGCACCAGCAGCGGCAACCACAATAAACCCCGTTCCATCGCTAAAAACCAATAAAAGAATCAGGCAACGAGCGGCTGACAAATTTCATCTGCCAGGACTAGCTCTTCGGCGGCGATCGTCTGAATCGCTTGCTTCATAACCGTCTCTGGGTCGTGACCCTGTTCAATTTGCTTTAGCCATCGCTGTGCCTCGTTGCCTTCACGCAGGATTTTCTTCAGTGGCAGCAGGAAGCAGCTAAATCCCCCCTGTTTTGCCGTTCCCCAAACTTCCTGATACAGCTCCTCGATCCAGTCTCGTGCCAGAATTGTCCGCCCATCGCGCCAGTGTCGCAGTTCGGCATCGAGGCTGAGTTTGGCAGCGGCGGTTTCGTTGGCATCGGTAAGAGCGACCAGGGCTTCGGCTCGATCGCTAGCAGGCAAAAGGCTGGATTGAAGCGGGTCGAGTTCGGGGTGCTGAGCAATCTGGAGTATCCTTGCCTCTAGCAGTGCCGTGAGCGCGAGCAGGGCGATCGGGTCGGTCATCAAATCGCAGATTCGTAGCTCCAGACGGTTAAGGCTGTAGGGACGATGATCGCCATTCGGGCGCACCGAAGACCAGAGATGACGGACATTTTGCATCGTGCCTTTTTCAAGCTGTGCTTCAGTCCAGTCGATATAGTGGCGATGGCTTTCAAATAAAGGCACATGGGCAGGTGTTTTGGGAAACAGTCCCCATCGGGTGGAATGAAACCCCGTGACGTTTCCATCCAGAAAAGGCGAGGCAGCACTGAGGGCAAGATACAAGGGAGCCTCGACGCGCACTAATCGACAGGCTCTCATCAACGTTTCTGGGTCACTAATGCCAATGTTGATGTGAATGCTGGCAGTCACGACCGTTGTGCCGTAGGTCTGCTCGATGTAGCTGTGGTAGGGATTGCCCGGATCAGAGCGATAAAACCGATCGCTCCCTGCCAAAGCCAATGTACTGCCGGGAATCAGCGTGTAGTTGCCCAACTGGTGCAAATAAGCCCGCAGCTGACGACGAGGACGCACCAGCTCACACAGTAGCCGTTCATAACGATAAAGCGGAGCCGTCGTGTATTCCACATTGCGGCTATCTGGTTCGCGGACAAAGCCATGCAAATTAGCCACAATTTTGTCAGACAACCCGACGATTTCGCCATCTGGTGTGCCCGTGTACATTTCCACTTCAAAGCCTTTCGAGAGCATGGAGAAATTGCCTCTAGTCACAGTTCTATTGTCTCGGAAAAGGAGTCGGCTGCATCGTTCTACCGGGGCACTCCGACAGGGGGAAGTCACCAGGCGAATTTGCAGCATGCCCAAGCGGAAGTCCCATTTATGCTGGGAGACTGCTTTGCATTGCCTGCTCAAGCACAGGAAACAGATCAGGCGCAGTAAAGTTATCAATCACCAGAAACGCGCCCAGGTCGTACAGCTTTTGTGGCTCGTGTGTGGATGCAATCCCCACGGTTGGAATGCCTGCGGCAACAGCAGAGCGAATTCCAGAGGGCGAATCTTCAAAGGCGATCGTCTCGCTTGCTGTCACTCCAAGCTGATCGAGCGCAGCCAGATAAGGCATTGGATCGGGTTTACCACGCGGCAGCTCATCTCCCAGCACCACCAAGGGAAATTCGCTGTCCAGGTGCAGAACTCCCAGCATAAATTCCACATTTTCGAGTGGAGCGTTGGTCACGATCGCCCGCTTGAGCTGATGCTGCTCCGTCCATCTCAATACTTCTAGCAGTCCAGGCATGGGCTGAAGCACCGTGGCAGCCTGCTGTCGAAACATCGCTTCTTTGCGTTCACCGAGTTCGTCACCTTCAGCGATCGTCAACTGCGGCAAAATTTCCGGCACAATTTCCTGATTGCGTCTGCCGCTAAATTTAGCGCGATAGGTGGGGCGATCGATCGTGATGCCATAGGAAAGCAGGATCGATTGCCAGTTTTGAAAGTGAACTGGGTCGGTGTCTGCCATCGTTCCATCGAGGTCAAACAGCAAAGCCTTGAGCATGAATTTTTCCTAGGAAACGCTTAAAAAGTCGAGCTATTCCAGCCCCACATTGCCCCTTTTGAATCCGCAAACTCAATATAGGTACGGTTTGCAGGAACACCGAGGCTCTGATGCACTTGGGTGCAAAAATCCTGGCTCATTGCTTTGGTTTGCGTCGGACTCATCGAACCTACACTCTTGATTTCGATGTAGCACGTCGGGTCAGTCGTTCCGGCAAAGGTCATAGACAC
This sequence comes from Cyanobacteria bacterium FACHB-502, assembly GCA_014695325.1. GTDB lineage: Bacteria > Cyanobacteriota > Cyanobacteriia > Elainellales > Elainellaceae > Leptolyngbya_A. Next base: position 125,521 of record JACJNZ010000080.1, read on the forward strand.
ACCCGACTCAAACGCCGTCATCACGTAGGATTCTGGCTTGCCCAAATGCTTAGCGAGCGCGGCAGACAACTGCTTAAGCAACGCTTCGACCCGGAGGCGATCGGGCGAGTCAACCGAGGTTTGAATTTTGATTAGGGGCATATTGCACAAGTTCCTTTGCGATTGCTAGCCGCCGTACTGCCAGCCTGTGCTTTCCAGCAGCAGCGGATCACCGTCTCGATGCACCCCAGCCGCAATCACCTCACCCACAAAAACGGTGTGATCGCCCTGTTCGACTGACCCCACGACGCGGCATTCGACATAGCCCAGGGTGTCGGAAATAATCGGACAGCCCGTTTCGCCCAGATAGAATTCGACATCTTCAAACTTATTGCCGATCCGTCGCTGAGGCTTAAAAAACTTCTGCGCCAGCTCCTTTTGCCCCGCTTCTAAAATACTGAGCGCAAAAACCTGGCTTGACTTGATCATGGCGTGCGATCGCGAGTCTTGCTTGACACAGTTGATCACAAGCGGCGGTTGAAACGAACCCTGCATCACCCAGCTTGCAGTAAAGCCATTGACCTCTTCACCCTCTTTCACGCCACAGATATAAAGTCCGTGAGGAATTTTCCGCAGTATTGTCTTTTTTGCCTGTTCGTCTAGCAAGGCGGTGTTCTCCGATCGCGCTACATCGGATAGTGTATCGCATTCCAAATCGGGTTCTCAGGGTTCTGTCTAGTTCCGCTAATTGAAACGACCGCCCATTACTGCTCTAATTCCTTGAAGGTGAGAAGCCTTCTCACAGGGGTTGTTGGAGTCATGAGTTTTTTCCCCCTTTAAACTTAAGCAACTTTAAACTTGAGCAACGGAAACAGCACTTACATCCGCATGACGATCGAACAACACTCGCGGACGCAGCAAAATTCGGAACAGCAGCACCAGCGACTCAAATTCGCCCGGAGAGGTGCGGCGTTTCCATTGTCCCGGACGGCAAAACAGCATTTCGACCAGCAATCGTTGCTGAGCCAGCGTCACCTGCTCAAACATGACCCGCACTGCCAGAAAATCCGGCTGCTGCGTTACCTGCACCACGCGGCCGCTGAGGATTAAGTGATGTTCTAGAATCTCGATCGTTACAGGCAAAACTTCGCCTTCATGGGGGATTGGAAAGTCAAGCTGTGTCAGGGCAATTTCTGCTCCGACTTCTGAAATCATCGTTGTAGTTCCCCAAAAGTCCTGCACTATGTTTGTATCTGTCACAGTCTTTGTATCGGTCACAGTGATCCGGGCGGTGCGGTGCAGGTTAAACCATTCATACAAACTGGGGCGCGGCACATCGAGCAAAATCAGCAGCGCGATGCCCAGCATGATCAGGTTATAGCTGCTCCAGATCCAGCCCAAGCCGATGCCTTTTGCCTGAATTGCCACTTCGGGCGGCACGGTATTCATCCAGGCTCCCTTCAACATACAGAGACCAAAGTTGACCCAGAGGCTGACTGCTGTTGCCACAAACAAAATAATCAGGGGCCACGCCAGATTCCAGTTAAACGAAAATCGATCGCTCGATGTGCCCTTAGGCGTGACTTTGAACCCTTTTGAAAACGGATTGAGCATGACCTGAATCACCGTCAGGGCGAGCGGAAAACACAGCACCAGTGAATAGATATCCGAAAGCAGGGCAGAGCGCGATCGATAATTTAGCCAGGAAAAAACTGAAAGCTGCACCAGATAATAAGGCAAAAAGAAATAGAGCAGTTCCGCCGCCGTTGCCCGAAGCGGGATCACCCCCAGAAACGAATAGGCAAGCGGCATCAGCAGAAATCCAACTCTCGAAATGCTGGTAAACCAGTGCAGCAAACCTTCAAGATGGGCAAGCCGCTGAAGCGGATTCAGTCCGGGAATAGTGAGCGGATTGGATTTGATGAAAAATGCCTGAAGCGTTCCCCTTGCCCAGCGCAATCGCTGAACTGCATGGGCGGCAATATTTTCGGCGGCAAGTCCGGCACTTAGCTTTTCGTCGAGATACACCAGGCGATAGCCCTGCGCTGTGAGCCGAATCCCGGTAAAGTAATCTTCGCTCAGTGAATCGGTTACAAACCCTCCGGCACTTTCCAGAGCACTGCGCCGCACCACAAACGAGGTTCCTGAACAGATTACGCTGCCTGCCCCATCGCGAATTGGCTGGATTTGACGGTAAAAAACTTCTTCTTCAGGAGTTAAGACATCTTCGAGTCCCAGATTGCGGGCGATCGGGTCTGAGTTGTAAAAGCTTTGCGGCGTCTGCACCAGCGCGACCTTCGGATTCTGGAAAAATCCCACGGTGCGAACCAGAAAATTTCGCGTGGGCACAAAGTCAGCATCAAACACCACCAGCAGATCGCCACTCGTTTTGCCGATCGCATGATTTAAGTTTCCAGCTTTGGCAAAGCGATTGTCCGGGCGCGTCATGTACTCACAGCCCAACTCTTCTGCCAGCTTTCTGATTTCGGGGCGGCGCGTATCGTCCAGCAAATAGACTTGCTTATTCCCATAGTCGATCGCCTGACAGCCAATTACTGTTCGCCGCAAAATGAACTCTGGCTCGTTGTAAGTCGGGATGAAAATATCAACGGTTGGGGTATATCTGCCCTCAATCACATCCAATGTCAGCCGGTCTGCCTCTCGGCGTCGATCGCGCACCCGCAGCATCAAAAAAAGCTGAATCGTGCTGCTTGTCAGCACCAATAGCTCCAGAAAAAACAGCCCCAGACTAAACACACCATTCAGCGGCGTATCCACATTGAGCGTCGAAAGCGATCGCCACAGCAGATAGCGCAGCGTCAACGCCAGCAAAATTCCCACTACCGTAACCCGCGACCAGTAGCGAGGCTGAGGCGAAACTTTGGTGACTAGCAGGACGATCGCAAACAACGCCACCGTCGGAAACAGCAGATAGCCGCCTGCTACCATCGGCACTTCTAACCAGAGGGGCGGCTGTTCTTGCAGCGTATTGAGCTGAGTAAAAATCCTGCTGATTGTTCCCTGTCCTGCAAACCAGCCTGCCACGATCGCCCCAGAAAACAGCACCGTTCCCAGCAAAATCAGCGTCGTAGTTTTGGGACGAAACGATCGCCGCGAGGCAACAGACGAGGTGATTTGAGTCGAGGGTGGGGTCTGGTCTGCTGAAGTGGTCATCGAGACTCCTTATAAGGAAGTAGGTCTGAGGAAGGCGGTCAGAGACTAGGATTTCGGGCAGAACTCGATCTCAGGTGAATTGTTTCTGAAGCAGTTGTTTGCAGTTATTTACTCTGCCAGCGCACTAACTTTACCTTAACGATTACGATCGACGGTGCTAATCAGATTGCCCAAACAATTTCTGAAATCTACTCAATCTATCAACTTTCCTCAGCTTGAAAAAGTTTTGGGCGATAGCAAATCCAATCCAAAACGAGAGATTTGCCGTATGAATTCAGGATACGAGGCGCAAATGCTGTTAAAGAAATAAAAACAAAAGTTGATTTCTGTTTCTGCAAATTTATGCAGATTGAACTGTAAAAGTTTTTTAGCAACCTCGCTTCTCAGGAGGCGATATGATCTTTAAATGATTTTAGAGAGGAAATCTGTTTCGACAGCACAATCTAGAACAGCGTACTGATGCAAGACAGCAATTCTCACGCCGCTTAGAATGATATTGCCCAGAATTCAATTGCCTGAACTTAAAAGTATTCGTCAGCACAGTTTTCTGAAATGTGAGTATCGTGTATCAGCGTAGGTAGGACAATTAAAACATGATAGACACAATTGATTTTGTCAGTCTTATTCATCCAGCTTTAGCGATCGTCTTTGTCTTTCCGCTGATCGGGATTGTGGTTCAATATTCACTTCAAACTCGAAGTCGCCGGCTCCAGATTGCAAAAGGTCAAAAAAGCGCAATTTCTGGAACCGTTGGCACTCAGCATTTGCGGATGGGACGCTGGCTCAGTAATTCAATCGTTGGCGTAGCTTTAATCGGGCTGGGCTATGCCATTTTTTCTAAAGTGTTGAAGGCTCCTCCCGAACAGCAAAACGGCATTAGAATCGTGCTGCTGCTGGTTTTATTTGCCCTGACGATCGCTTCCCTGGTGCTGCTCAACATCGCTAACGGCAAACTGCAACGCGGCGGATTCGCCACCCTGACTGGAATCGGTCTGGTGCTGCTTGGCTGTCAACCAGAAGTATTTCGGCGCGGCTTTGAGTGGTACGTTTCCCATTACTACTACGGCATCGCGGCGGCAATGCTGATGATTTTCTCGCTGGCGATTTTTCCTGAGATTTATCAGGATCGATCGAATCGCTGGCGCAATGTTCATGTCGTGTTAAACTGCGTCGCACTGCTGCTATTTATCGGTCAGGGTGTTACGGGAACCCGCGACCTGCTAGAGATTCCTGTAAGCTGGCAACAACCCTACATCGAGCAGCTTTATATCAACAACTGCCAGACCCAGCCATGTACAGTTCAGCCCAGGCAATAGCGATCGTTAATCGGGGAACGACTTCGCCTTCGGCTATCACCAATCCATCCATCGGAAAACCAGACCCCTGGATTCGGCGCTCGATACAGTCGATCAGGGCAAGATTAGGCTAGAATTATGACGGCTTCTTTACAGAAGTTGATGAATCTCTGACCCCGCTGAGAAGCCGTTACATTTATTTTTGACTCGCTTAATCTCTCACACTGGACTTTTTATGACGCTTCCCATTCGTAATGTTGCCATTATTGCCCACGTTGACCATGGCAAAACGACGCTCGTTGATGCTTTGCTGAAGCAGTCCGGCACATTCCGCGAAGGGGAAGAAGTTCCAGACTGTGTGATGGACTCCAACACCCTGGAGCGCGAGCGTGGCATTACCATTCTGTCTAAAAATACGGCAGTTCACTACGGCGATACCCTGATTAACATCGTAGACACTCCTGGTCACGCGGACTTTGGCGGCGAGGTCGAGCGAGTGCTGGGCATGGTAGACGGCTGTATTCTGATTGTCGATGCCAACGAAGGTCCGATGCCCCAGACGCGCTTTGTGCTAAAAAAGGCTCTGGAGAAGGGACTGCGCCCGATCGTCGTCGTCAACAAAATCGATCGTCCGCAGGCAAATCCTTTTGGAGCGATCGATAAAGTGCTGGATCTGTTCCTGGAATTAGGCGCAGACGATGATCAGTGCGAATTTCCTTATCTGTTTGCGTCAGGACTGGCAGGCTTCGCCAAAGACCAGATCGAAGATGAATCAGTAGACATGAAGCCGCTGTTTGAAGCCATTCTGCGCCACGTTCCGCCGCCAGTTGGCGACCCGGAAAAGCCGCTTCAGCTTCAGGTGACAACGCTCGACTATTCCGACTACTTAGGACGAATCGTGATTGGGCGCATTCACAATGGCACGATCAGAATGGGTCAGCCTGCTGCGCTGATTAAAGAGGATGGGTCGATTGTCAAAGGCAAAATTACAAAGCTGCTTGGCTTTGAAGGGCTGAAGCGGATCGAGATGGAAACGTCTTCCGCCGGAAACATTGTCGCCGTATCTGGCTTTGCTGATGCCAACATTGGCGAAACGATTACCTGCCCGAATGAACCGCAAGCACTTCCGCTGATCAAGGTTGATGAACCCACGCTGCAAATGACCTTCTCGGTCAACGACTCGCCTTTCGCCGGACAGGAAGGCAAGTTTGTCACCTCACGTCAGGTGCGCGATCGTCTGATGCGCGAACTGGAAACTAACGTGGCACTCCGCGTCGAAGAAACCGATTCGCCCGATCGCTTTGCGGTAGCTGGACGGGGTGAACTTCACCTGGGCATCCTAATCGAAACGATGCGTCGGGAAGGCTACGAGTTTCAGGTATCGCAGCCGCAGGTCATCTACCGCGAAGTCAGCGGTCAACCCTGTGAGCCTTATGAATTGCTGGTGCTGGATGTTCCCGACGATGCGGTTGGCGGTTGTATGGAGCGGCTCGGTCAGCGCAAGGGCGAAATGCAAGATATGCAGGTCGGCGGCAACGGTCGAACTCAGCTTGAGTTTGTGATTCCGGCACGGGGTCTGATTGGCTTCCGGGGCGATTTTATGCGCCTGACCCGCGGCGACGGCATCATGAACCACAGCTTCCTCGACTATCGCCCACTCGTTGGCGAACTGGATATGCGCCGCAACGGTGTCCTGATTTCCTTTGAGGAAGGTACAGCCACTTTTTACGCAATGAAAAACGCTGAAGATCGGGGAGTCTTTTTCATTACGCCCGGCACAAAGGTCTACAAAGGCATGATTGTGGGCGAACACAACCGTCCGCAAGACCTGGAACTGAACGTCTGCAAGGCAAAGCAGCTCACTAACCACCGGGCAGCCAGCGGCGATGAACTCGTCCAGCTGCAAGCCCCGGTAGACATGAGCCTGGAACGGGCACTGGAATACATTGGTCCCGATGAGCTGCTAGAAGTCACTCCGACTTCGATTCGTCTGCGGAAAATGAGCAAAAAGCTGGCGAAGCGATAAGTTAACTTCGATCGTTAGCTAATTGAATTAAATTCTTAAGGTGGGCAGTTTGTCCGCCTTTTTTTGTGCTGTTTTTTATCTGTAAGTGGGGCGAGGGGGAGCAGTTCGGGTCATAATGGTGACCTTTCAAACATCCTCTAAGACTAATCAGATAAGACTAATTCAATAAATTTCCTCATCGCAGTCAGGAAATACAAAAGGCGATCGAATTAACAAAAGCAACTGCCATAAACCCTAACTTTGTAAGGAAATTGGCAGTCGCTTTAGTACAGTATTCTATTAACGCAGCAAACGGTGAAATGTCCGTTTTAGTGGCGGTTTCCCAGCCATTTAGCGGCAACTGCGCCCAAGGCTGCACCCACCATCGGGTTGCTGATAAATTTCAGGATTGCTGGCTGGTCTGCCAACACTTCCTGGAAGATATCCGGGTGATAGTGATAGGCAAAGGAAGCTAGTTTGCTCACATCATCTGCCGTCATGCGTCCAGGGGTGTGGGTTGATAAGCCGAGCTGCTTTTCTAGATCGTGATCGCTCAAACCGCGCTTCTTAAACTGATGAAAAAACTCCCGCGCGACATCATCCCGCTCGTGAGAATGAATTTGAGCCACGGCTTTCTGCAATTCCGGCTCCATCTGGTTAGTAGGAATTCGGTCGGGGTGGAACGATCGTCCAAAGATGGCACGTCTTTCTTCACGGGTCGAGCGACGGGCAAAATCGTCGAAGTTTTCGTATTCCTTGCCGCTGCTGACATCATCAAGTTTTTCGCTGTTGCCTTTCGCCAAATCTTGCATGATCTGACGCTTATATTCATCATGACTTGCCATGAGTCGTCTCCTAAAGTATCAATTGCTTGCTGAGAATTAGCTCCCCAGCATGGCTATGGGTTTGTGCGAGTGCTTTTACCGAATGAGTGCGCAATCATGCCAATTGGTATCGCGTGAATGGCATTAACCGCTTTAACCCTGATAGTTCACCTGCTGCGTTTTGCTGTCGTATTTTGCAGTCAAGATAAGCTGCTTATCGGGTGCATAAACCAGAACGGTTAGATCATGGTTAGGCGCACTGCGGCGAAATCCCTGTGCCAGCGATCGAGCGAGCGGCTTCACATCATCCGGTCGAACTTCCTTTGAAATCACAACGCCAAGCTTATCGTTGTCACGCACATAAGCATCTTTGATTAAGCCGTGGCTAGTTTGAATTACCCAGTCTGCATACTGGTCGCCCTGAGTTGTATCACCCCGCGACAGATTATCGAACTGACCAACTCTGTTGAGACTGTGATCGGGTGCCGTGCTAGCTTCTGGAGTTGCCGTACTGCAAGCAACGGATGTCATTAAAACAAAAATTGCCATGAATGCCACAAGAATGCGGCGAATTTGATGCCATTGATTCATTTTTTGTTCCTCAATTTTTATTCCTCTGCAATGTATCAAAATGTTTCAAAAAATGAGCGCGCTCGTTTTTATTGCGTTACCGTTTCATGTTCTATTCACGCTCGCTTTGTTGCGAATCACATCATCCTTGGGATAGGCAGAAGATTAATCTAGCCCTTCTGATAGAGCCACTAAAAGATATTCTTTTAATCAAACAATTCAATCAATTACTTTGCCTTCAAATAAGATTGCAGTTGTGCAATCGTTTCATATTCACGCTGAAAGCAGTCTAATAATCGCTGATAAACCGGAAAGAGCTTCTGATATTGAGCAGTGTGGGCAGCAATCGGCTGGTGTCGCAATGTTTCGCCGATCATGGCTGTGCTAAGGGTGAGCGAATCAATGAAACCCAACGCATAAAGCCCTACAATTGCCGCTCCTAAACAAGAACTTTCGTGCTGTGCCGGAATGGTAATTTCCCGATCGAAAATGTCTGCCATCATTTGCCGCCAGAGAGCCGATCGTGCAAAGCCACCTGTTGCCTGAATGCGTTTCGCCGTACCTGCAAAATCTTCGAGTGCCTGAAGCACAATGAGCAAATTGAACAGCACCCCCTCTAGTACCGCACGGGTAATATGCGCCCGCGTGTGATTCAGGGTTAGCCCAAAGAAAGACCCGCGTGCATTTGCATTCCATAGCGGCGATCGTTCCCCCAGCAAATAGGGATGAAATAGCAGCCCATCCGCGCCCGGGGAAACGGCTTCTGCCTGCTGCATTATCAGGTCATAGGGGTCTTGTCCCCTTTGCTTTGCCAGCGCAACCTCGGCATCGGCAAACTGATCGCGCACCCATCGCAGGGCAATTCCACCATTATTGACTGCGCCGCCAATAACCCAGTGCTGCTTGGTCAGTGGATAGCAAAATAGCCGCTCCTGCGGGTCCGTCACCGGACGATCGATCACTGCCCGAATTGCCCCACTCGTCCCGATCGTCGTTGCAAATACACCCGGCTCGATCGCCCCCACGCCCAGATTAGATAACACCCCATCACTGGCTCCCATCACGATCGGGGTTTCTGGCGCAATGCCCATGATTGCCGCAAAGTCAGTTTGGATTGGCTTTAGCAAATAGGTGGTCGGAACCAGTTCGGAAAGCTGGGCAGGCCGAACTCCAGCGATGTCTAATGCTTCACTATCCCACTCCAGACGATTTAGATTCAGCAGTCCGGTTGCAGACGCGATCGAGTAATCCACGACATAGCGGCGCGTCAGCCGAAAAAAGACGTATTCCTTGATAGAAATAAACCGTGCTGCCTGCTGAAACAAATCGAGCTGGTCTTGCCGCAGCCACAGCAGCTTCACCAGGGGAGACATGGGGTGAATGGGCGTCCCGGTTCGTAGATAGATTTCGTGTCCCTGACCCGATTGCTTTAAAGACTGTGCCCAGGCTGCGCTGCGGTTATCCGCCCAGGTAATGCTGCGGGTCAAAGGGCGATCGTCCTTATCCATCAGAATCAGACTGTGCATCGCTGAACTGAACGATAAACCAACAATTTCGCCTGGCTTTGCCCCGCTCGCCTGAACAACTTGCTGAATCGTTTTCAGCACCGCCAGAAAAATCTCGTTTGGGTCTTGCTCTGCGGTTGCCGGAGTTGGTGAATAAAGCGGATACTCAATCAATGCCTGCTGCACTGCCTCACCCGCCAGCGTAAACAGGACTGCCTTGGTGCTAGTGGTTCCAATATCAACGCCGATAAGGTAGCGATCGGTTGTCATAACTGTTTTGCAAACGGAACTGAGCAAACGAAATCTATAGGAAGAAGCTTTTCAGGAGCGCAACGTTTCTTTTTCACTCATGCCCTCTCAACTGAATAAAAGCCCGTTTTGAAGCGCAACAAGTTGACCCTGAACTGAAAGAATCTCAAGGGCAAGGTCCAGGAAACGTTGGAGATAATTAAAGCTGCTCAAATGTTGTTCTGAATGTTGCCCTGCAAGATTGAGCGCAAACCTAGAACAGCTTTTTCGACAACCGACCTGAAACGACAAAATTCAAAACCTGAGGCAATTTCAGCCACTATTGGCTTTATCGTTTACCAAAAGCGCAATTTTATTGTAGTTATATTAACTGGCTAAGATTTAAACGTGAATCAGCCTATAGTTACAGGAGAAACACAGCAGTAGGAGAGGTTTTTGAAGCGCGCAACTCATCCTCAAGCAGGACTGAAAGCCAAATAAAAAGCAGCCCGTGAGGACTGCCTATCTGTACGCAAATGCCTTTCAGGTTTTGTTCTCCAGTGGTTTTATAGTACCGGTTTACCTTCTTCAACTTCCTCTACCTTTAGGTAGAGAGGGATATTACGGATTGCGGTTGAGCCACTTAGCCTGCATGAGAACGATCGCCCCTTTGCAGGATGAACAATTCTCAGCCTTGAGTATTATCTCAGCCTTGAGCATCAGAAGTCCTTGCGGCATTATTAAGACGATCGCTCACCCGCCGCAGCACTCCGTTAATAAACCGATGTCCCTCGTCGCCGCTATATCGCTTCGCTAGCTCAACCGCTTCATTGATTGCTACCTGTGGAGCCAGTCCCAGCACCCACATTTCCGTCACCGCAATGCGTAAAATATCTTGATCAACTCGCGCTAAACGATTAAGCTGCCAATCTACCATTGACTCACCAAGCAGGTGATCGACCTTCGAGCGGTTTGTCTGCACCTGAGTCAGCAGTTCCATCGCATAGGCACGGACTTCTTTCTGATTTACAAGCTGAATAAATTCAGGCAGCTCCAGGGATGCTCCAATTCGATTGATCGCCTTTTGGGTTAGCTCGATCGCTTCCGTCACCATTGCTTTTGCACTGTTGAGGTCAATCGCTCTGGTTTCACTGGTTAGCAGTCGATCGCTCCCGCGACTAAGTTCTGCCGCAGCCGTTTCCAGCGTGTCTTGTACCTCAGTCGTCAAAGTTCGGATCGCCGCCAAAACAATATCTTGAAGCTGCTGGGTCTGAAGCTGCTGCGGCTTACTGGGAAGCTGACCAACGCTGAGCAGGGCGAGTTCACGGGCAATTCTGCGAGCTTGCATATTGATTGACAAGGTTCTGATCGAGCTTTGTCATTGTAGCAAGAGGTGAAGGGATGAGGAGGTGCGGGGGGATTTGAGTCAGACGAGAGGCTACCTTTGAAACGGGATCCGAATCCTGACGAGCCGATAAATCCCTGCCTCTGCGATCGCCTCATACTGTCTCGGTCGCAGCTTTGCTTCGCGGATTTTCACATCTCGTCCCAGCAGCAAAATACTGGGCGGTATGGGATTCGCAGTGCTGAGATCGCGCAGATCTTTAATCACATCGTCCGGGTCAGGGATGAATTCAATTTGACGATCGGTATAAAACACAATCGATGGTTTACCAAAGCCAATCATCACGATCGGTTCATTCGGCTGCTGCACCTGCACAATCTTCTGGGAAAGCTGTCGTAAAGGAAGCTGTCGTTCTGCATCCATCAAAGCAGCAGCGGGCATCAGGGTTAGCAGCACAAAGGCAACAAAACCGACCAGATTCACCGCCCAGAGCCATCGTCCCTGACGACGCAGCAGAAAAATCAATCCAACGATCGCCACAGTCGCCCACGCAACGCCACCCCAAACTTCAATTCCTGCCTGACGAAGCGCATTTGGCAAGTTCGGCAGTTCCGGGTCGTCTCCTAGCCAGTTTGGGCTGTAATACACTGCCCATGCCAAACCAAACAGCACTGCCACATTCACGGCATGACTGACCCAGGCAAATCGATTGCTCCTTGGGTTAAGGCTTGGGCGGCTCATCTGGTCACTCCAGAACAGCGCAACCAAAATCGCACTTGCAGGCAATAGCGGAATCGTATAGCTAGGGAGTTTGGTGACGGCGATCGTAAAAAACACAAACACGATCGCAAACCAGATCAGCGCAAAGACTCCGAGGTGACTAGAGCGGGGCTGCTGCTGCCAGGAATGCCGCTTCCAAAATCGCAGTTGGGCAAAGGCGGCAGGTAAATGAATCGACCAGGGCGCAAAGGCAGCAGACACAACCAGAAAGTAAAAATACCAGGGAGCCGAGTGACGGTTCACCACCTGGGTAAATCGCTCGATGTTGTGATAGCCGAAAAAAGACTCAATAAACGCATCGCCGTTCGCCAGCGTCACCAAAATGTACCAGGGCACAGTAATCGCCGCAAAAATCAACGCGCCCTGAATCAGCTTCAGTTCTCGCAGCACAGTCCACAGGTTTCCCATATAGAGGAGAAACGCCAGCACAATCATGCCGGGAAGCACGATGCCGACTGGTCCTTTTGTGAGCACTGCCAGCGCGCTCAAAACATAGGCAGCAATGTACCAGCGATGTTGCGTCTTCGCCCGATCGGGCTGAGCATAGCCGCAAAAAAACGCCAGCAGCGAACCGCCAATACAGCCGTTGAGCAGCATATCGGATACGCCCGTCCTGCCCCAAACGATCGTCTGCGGATTCAAAACCATTGCAGCAGACCCGACCAGGGCAGCAATCCAGAGCTGACGGTCAATTTGCGGAGGAATGGGCCTTTCTGCCGCTTGAGCTTCACCGGCTTCGATCGCCCTTGCCGGACGCGCAAACCCAAACCGACGCAGCGTATAAAACCCGATCGCTGCCAAAAAAGTGCCTGCCAGCGCAGAAGGAAAACGGGCTGACCATTCATTCACGCCCACCGTCTGGTAGGCAACCGCCATGATCCAGTAAACGAGCGGCGGCTTGTCAAATCGCGTGGTTCCATTGAAGTAAGGCGTAATCCAATCGCCCGTAATCTTCATCTGCCGTGCTGCCTCCGCAAAAAGCGGTTCGGTTTCATCCACCAAGCCGATGCTGCCCAGATGCAGCCAAAATGCAATCCCAGTTGCTAAACCAATCCATACAATGGCAAATATCCAGGCGTGATTGGTTTGAAACTGCCACTGCGAGGTGGCTTTGGATAGATCTACCTTTCTCATGGTCTCACTGGCACAGATGGAGTCGATCGCGATCGGGTTCAGACCTTACTTTATCGAAGTCTGGTCATTTTCCGTAGCACGGTGGAGTGATTCTCCTGAGTACTGTCGGATTAAGAACTTCAGGAGTTCCCTGGCTGTAATTGCGGTAAATGGCTCCAGCAAATTATCAGAATTCCTGCTAAAAAAAAGCTGCGAATAGACAGTCTCCTGCATTACAAAGCCTGCATACCTCTTGTCTATCAGTAGAGTGAATTTAGTAAAGCGAATTCAGTAAAGCGAATACAAAGTAAAACGCTGTAGGAAGGTGCTGATGAGCAGAATTAAGAATATTATTTTGGTTCACGGTTTTTGGGTTAATGGCTCTTGCTACAGCAAAATTACTCCACCGCTACTAGCGGAAGGCTACGAAGTGATTGCCGTGCAAAACCCACTCACCTCTTTGGCTGATGACGTTGCGGCAACGAAACGTGCTTTGGCTCGCGTCGAAGGAAATTGCCTTCTCGTGGGGCATTCGTGGGGAGGGTTCGTCATTACCGAAGCTGGTAACGATGAGAAAGTTGCTGGCTTGGTGTATATAGCGGCGGTTGCTCCCGATCGCGACGAATCGATGATTGATCTGCTGACTCAATACACTGCCCCTCCCGTGCTGCAATATGTTGAGGAGCAAGATGGGTTTCTTTGGCTGTCCAAAGAAGGAATGCAAAAGTCCTTTGCAGGCGACCTTCCGGCTGAAGAAGCTGCCTTGCTTTACGCGACTCAAACTGCGGCACCTGCATCGCTGTCGCAAACAAAAGCAACTTCACAACCTGCATGGAAAAATAAGCCAAGTTGGTATATTGTTGCAAACTCCGACCAGTCCGTTTCGCCCCATTATCAGCACGATGCCGCAAAACGAATTGGAGCAACCACTACCGTGCTGGAATCCAGCCACGTTCCAATGCTTTCGCAGCCAGGAGAAGTTTTAGCAGTGATCAAAGACGCGACGGCGATGAGCCACTTATAAACCCACTGCTTAAAGAACATGCGAATGGCTCTCGTCTGGATCATCGGCGGCACTCAAGAAAGCGCAGCGTTAGTCCGAGCGCTTGTTGCTTCGGGCATTGCTTGCATTGTTACAGTCACCACAGAATCCGCCCGATCGCTTTACCCCAGTGATCCCTCAGTTCAAATTTGGGTAGGACGATTGCAACCTGAAAGCCTGCTGCGTTTCCTTCAAAACCACTCAGTTCTCTGTATCGTGGATGTCTCCCATCCCTTTGCCGTAGCAGTTTCTCAGATGGCGATCGACGCTTCGATCAAATATCAGTTGCCCTACCTGCGCTATGAGCGGCAATCGGTTGCATCGGATGGAATTCACTTCAGCAGTTTTAATGCATTGTTTGCCAGCGATCGATTAGCCGGAGAACGGGTGCTGCTCACGATCGGCTATCGCCCCCTGATGCTCTTTCAACCCTGGCAAACGCGATCGACCCTCTTCGCCCGAATTTTGCCTTCCCAAGTTGCACTAGAAACTGCCTTAAACGCCGGATTCACCCCCGATCGTCTGATTGCCCTGCGCCCTCCAATTTCGATCGATCTGGAACGCGCCCTCTGGCAACAGTGGCAAATCTCCCTTGTCGTTACAAAGGCATCAGGTTCCGCCGGAGGGGAAGACACCAAACAGCAAGTTGCAAATGAATTGGAGATTTCTTTAATCGTGATCGATCGTCCCCCAATCCAATATCCCCAACAAACGCAGGAGATCAAAGCTGCGATCGAATTCTGTCAGCGTTGCCTTTCCTGACCCGCAACCTTCGCAATTAGCGATCGGCAAGCATTCCTTTCGCAGGCTCCCCATTCCAAAAAACTCAAAGTCCCCCGTTGATGGGGAATTTAGGGGGTTGGATCCCGCAACTGGCCCCGTTTTCTGCGTTTAAGAAGCTGTCGAATTTGATTCCAGCTCGATCGCTTGATTGTTATACAGGCTCATCGCCTTCGGCACTCCCTCTTTCAGACTCAGCTCGATCGCCTTCACCACCAGATCCAGCACTTCATTCATCACTCGACTTTCTGCCACTGAAAATCGTCCCAGCACATGATTCACCACCTGGGTATCTGGATTCGCGTTCTTTCCTTTTGGACTGCCAATTCCAATTCGCATTCGCGGGAAATTCTGACTATTCAGATGCGAAATGGCTGACTTCATGCCGTTGTGTCCGCCCGCTGAACCAGACTGCCGCAGCCGCAAACGACCGATCGGCAAATCCATTTCGTCATAAATCACCAGAATTGCTTCTGGCGGAATTTTGTACCAGTCTGCAACAGCGCGAATTGACTGCCCGGACAGATTCATATAGGTCAAAGGCTTCAGTAGCCGAATCTTTTCCCGATAGCTGCCCTGCCCCTCACCGAAAATGCCCTGAAACTTACGATTTTCACCCAGCGGAATTTTCCAGACTTGAGCGAGCCGATCGATCGCCTCAAAACCAATATTGTGACGGGTTTGATCGTATTTTGTACCCGGATTGCCCAGCCCCACAATAAGCTGTGGCTTCACCTCCGAGGAAGAAGTCGCGGATGCCATAATTTATGAGTTGAATTTAGCCTTGCTGAGAGCTCGCCGCTTCAGGGGTAGTTTCAGAATGAGCTGCTTCCGGTGAATCTGCGATCGTCGCATCAACAATTTTAGTTTCTTCAGCAGGTGTAAGAGCCTTAGGAGCCGGAGTTTCAAGGGTTGCCTTAATCGGCTCATTCACTGATTTCTCAATTCGCTCTGCTTCTCGCTTAAATTCATTCTCAAATTCTTTCGAGGCTTCCTGGAAACCACGTAGTGCTTTACCCAGGCTTCGACCGATTTCAGGCAACTTCTTGGGACCAAAAATCAGCAGTGCCAGCACCAGAATCAGGGTCATTTCGGGTAAGCCAATGCCGAAGAAATTCATGCTTCTTCCTCTCTAAGCGATCGAACGTCTCACAAGATCTAGTGTAGTTTCCTGGTAGACAATTCACTTGTCCGATCGAGTAATTTTTCTATGCAAAAATCCCCAGACGAAGCCGGGGATCAATTTGAAATAAATAATTGAATTAGCGATTGAATTAGCTTCCGAGGCTTGACCAGTCCACGTTCACGCCTTCTAGAATGAGCGAGGAGTTGTAAATCTGAAGAATAATCAACAGGAACACAAAGAACAGTCCCATAAAGACTGCCATCAGAGGCGTAGTTCCCCAACCGGGGGCAACTTTACCGTATTCAGAGTTAAGGGGCTTAAGAACATCTCCCAACCGAGTCCGCTGTGCCATGTGTTACCCTTTCTAAGCGTTCTAAGATTTTAACGATCCGTAATATTATAAGGATAATACTATTGATGAATTTCTCAAATATGGAACCCGCAACAGTTCTTAGCATTACGATCGCCGTCTTCCTGGTGGCAATCACTGGGATCTCAGTCTACACTTCGTTTGGACCACCTTCAAGAGAATTGGAAGATCCTTTTGAAGACCACGAAGACTAGAAGCAGAGCCACTGCTAAAGCAAAGCTCCTGTTGTCTGCTCCCGTCTCTCACAGTGGATGTCTCGTGGTTTGTACCTGGCATCACTTACTTTCGCTGAGTCAACTTCTCAGCTTTTCTCATGCCCTGCTTCACAGGGTTTTTCTATTGCAGAAGATTACTTTTATGAGAAACTGCATAAAAGCATCAGGCAACTGAGACTCCTTCCAGTGCTTCTGCTTCTGTATTGAGAATCTGAAATACAGAATCCATCATTGTCACTTCAAAGACTAACTTCGCCTCTGGATGCACATCACATAGGCGAAAGCTACCTTTCCCCTGGTCTGCATCTCGCATTCCCGCAACAAGAACTGCTAAGCCGGAACTGTCAATAAAACTGACCTGGCTTAGATTAATCACTACATTTGGACTGACTTTGGCAATACAGTCCTGGAGTTTAGAGCGGAACTGTGATGCAGTTGTGATGTCCAATCGCCCAGTTGGTGTGAGGACAAGAATCGGTTTACCAGACTTTGTTTGATAAAGAGTTTGCTTCACTGCAATTGCCATCTTAGGTAAGGGAGCGGAATGAGTCTCCTTCGCTTTGCTGCCTTTTAACCTGCTGCGTGTGATTTAAGCGAACGATGAGAAACGATTAGCGATCGATAACCGTCTTGCAGCTTTTCTTTGAAAGTGCGGCAGGCTTACTTCTTAGCTTTCCCGCTCAACGATAGATCAGAGACATCAAACATCAAAATGTTTTGGATTGATGCTCAGACGGACGAAAGCAGCCTAAAAAACAACCTATGCCAACTGCGATCGTTGAAACATAGGCTGCTCAGATTTATCAAGATATTCGGTGCCGAAATAATGCTGTGCTATGCAGCCGTAATATAGTCCTGCAACGGCTTCCAGATAAAGCTGCGACCGCCCCCCATCTCCACAACAACTTTCACCTTTGGTTCGATCGTTGGCAGCGTGGTCAAAAACTGTAGCTCTTGCTGAGACAGCACAAAGCCCTCAAGCAGCCAAATCACTAAACCTTTCGAGTTCGCTGGAAGTGCCTCTAGCTGAGACTGAATGGCAGGCGGCAAATAATATACATAGCCCACTGCTCCTTCACGACCGGTATTCTTCTTACCCAAGTGGGGAGGACGCACGCCATGAGTCCGCAGCAGATAGGCAGGCAAGTCGCCCAGTCCTCTCGCGGTAATGTGCATCATGCCATAGCCCGTAGCTCGCAGCCGCCGCTGATACCGTCCTTCGTGTCCGCCCTCTAGAGGCACAGACACCCCTACCGATCCAGAGGTCTCTAGCCCGCGAATAAAATCCTTGCCAGTCGTAATTAATGCCATAAATCCTGCTTGACCTTATAAATAATAGGCAGAATGGCTATCCCATCATGAACCGCTCGCCGCATCAACCGACAAATGCCATGAATTAGCATTCCGGGCAATCATTGCGGACTTACAACCCTAGATTATAAGGGTCACCCGATCGTCGAGCAAGCGCATCTACATTCAGGACGGCGATCCAGCCTCCTGCATTCCTAATTAACCTAATAAGCAGCACCAATGAATTAGATAATTAGACCGTAGTACTGTCTCTAGCCGATTCTGTAAGCTCTTCTGTACCTAGCTGAATGACACCAATCAAGCTTTGAGTCTAGGGATCAAGACCAGTTGGAGAATTCACGTTGAGGAGGGAGGGTTTAACCCTAGCGTTTCTTGTTGAATTGAACTCAACAATGACTGCACCAAAGGCCAGCGATCGCCAAGGGGCAACTGCAATGCCTGGTTTTGTAATTCCTGCAATGTTATCTTTCAATTTATTTTAGAGTGCTGCTGACATTCCCAGCCTTAATGCGTCTCCTGCGATCGCCCTACTTCGTCCCGTCCTACCCTATAGACAAATCCGAAATCATTCGCTATGATAAGTAGCTGTTGCCAAAATTGGACAGCAAATTTTTCTCTGGTATTGAGTGTGGGGAAACGCCTGTCGTTTGATTGAGTCCCAGCCACATTTCAGAGGGCTGAGTTGATTCGTTGGAAATCTAGCGTTGCTGGAAGGCACTTCCTGAGCGAAGTTCATCTACCCGTCACCTGCCGGAATTTGCTGAAAGGTCTGGTTTGAGGATACTTAGCGAACATTGTTCACTAAAGTCCTAAGCCAATTTGGGCTGACTGCGTCAGGTTAATCAGGAGATTGGTTAGCTTCTTGCGCGTTCAATCCTATAAGTGAAACAGCATTCACAGAATAACTGTGTGGTTCTCTTGAGCCTTGGCTGAAGGGAGCCTGCATAGTCTGTGTTTATTTGGAGCCAAATGGACTGTTGAGGCGATCGCAGTTCTGCTCCTTATGCAAACCGCGAGAAAGGGGGATTCGTCACAGTGTCTGTTGGCATTCTCGGCACAAAAGTAGGCATGACTCAGATTTTCGACGAGGCGGGCGTTGCGATTCCTGTCACCGTCGTTCAGGCGGGTCCATGCACCGTTACACAGGTTAAAACCAAGCAAACCGATGGCTACACTGCTATTCAGGTGGGCTATGGCGCAATTAAAGAAAAGGCAATTAATAAGCCTGAGATGGGTCACTTAGCGAAAGCGGGTGCAGGTCCGCTGCGTCATTTGCACGAGTATCGTCTGGCAGACCCCAGCGAGTTCGAGCTAGGACAGCAGTTGACCGTCGATCGTTTTGAAGCGGGTCAAACCGTGGATGTGGTCGGAACCAGTATTGGTCGTGGCTTTGCAGGCTACCAGAAGCGGCACAACTTCAAGCGGGGTCCGATGGCGCACGGTTCTAAGAACCACCGTCTGCCCGGTTCCACGGGTGCAGGTACAACCCCCGGACGGGTCTTCCCCGGTAAGCGGATGGCAGGTCAGTTGGGTGATGCCCGCGTCACGATCCGTAAGTTGACTGTGGTTCGAGTCGATGCAGAGCGCAACCTGATCCTGATCAAAGGTGCGCTGCCGGGTAAGCCAGGTGCGCTGGTGAATATCGTGCCTGCAAAGTTAGTCGGACGAGCGAAGTAAAACGATCGCCCCCAGGACGCTAATTCCACAGCAAATTCCTGGCGGCAGTGCCCAAGAGAGAGTAGAGACGACCTATGGTTGACTGTGTAGTAAAAGACTGGCAGGGTGCGGAAGTGGGTCAAGCTTCCCTGGAACTGCGAGTTGCTAAAGAAACAAGTGCTGCTCACGTAGTGCATCGGGCACTGGTGCGGCAGATGAACAACGCTAGACAGGGAACGGCTTCCGCAAAAACCCGCGCAGAGGTCAGCGGCGGCGGTCGTAAGCCCTGGAGGCAAAAGGGAACGGGTCGGGCAAGAGCCGGTTCTAACCGTTCACCCCTCTGGCGGGGCGGTGGCGTGATCTTTGGACCGAAGCCACGCGACTACTCGACCAAAATGAACCGCAAAGAGCGTCGTTTGGCACTCAGAACGGCTCTGGTCGGTCGGAACCAAGACCTGGTTGTGGTGGCTGATTTTGTAGATCAACTGCCGCGTCCCAAAACGAAGGAGCTGGTTCAGGCTCTCACGCGCTGGGGAGTTGAGGCAGATTCTAAGGTGCTGATCATCACCGCCGATCGCGAAGACAACGTTTATTTGTCTGCTCGCAATATCGATCGCCTCCGGCTGATAACGGCAAGCAACCTCAACGTATTTGACATTTTGAACGCAGACAAGATTGTAATTACCCAGTCTGCGATCGCCAAGATTCAGGAGGTTTACGGTGAAGATTGATTCTCGCGCTCTTCCAGATTTGATCCGCCGTCCCTTAATTACGGAGAAGGCGACTCTGCTGCTGGAACAGAACAAGTATGTGTTCGAGGTTTCCCCTAAAGCTGATAAATATCAGATCAAAGCGGCGATCGAAGAACTGTTTGATGTCAAGGTCATAAAGGTCAATACGCAAGTCCCTCCCTATAAAGCGCGTCGTGTCGGACGGTTCCAGGGCAATCGCCCTCACTACAAGAAGGCGATCGTGACTCTGGCAGAGGGTGACTCGATTACGCTCTTCCCCGAAGTCTAGCCTCTGAGGATTTTAAATTATGGGTATTCGTAGCTATCGACCTTATACACCCGGAACCCGTCAGCGGGTAGTTGTTGATTTCGCTGAAATCACGAAGTCTGAACCGGAAAAATCGCTAACGACATCCGTCCATCGGAAAAAGGGACGCAATAACCGGGGCGTAATCACTACTCGTCACCGGGGCGGTGGACATAAAAAGCTCTACCGCATCATCGATTTTTACCGCAACAAGCACAATATTCCTGCGAAGGTCGCGGCGATCGAGTATGACCCCAACCGGAACGCTCGAATTGCGCTGTTGTACTACCAGGACGGTGAGAAGCGGTACATCCTGCATCCGGCCAATCTGGCGGTGGGCGCAACGGTAATTTCTGGTCCTGAGGCTCCGTTTGAAATCGGCAACGCGCTGCCGTTGGGCAATATGCCGCTGGGTACGACAGTTCACAACGTTGAACTGGTTCCTGGTAAGGGCGGTCAGGTTGTGCGGGCAGCAGGCACTGGCGCACAGGTCGTTGCAAAGGAAGGCAACTATGTCACCCTGCGTCTGCCTTCGACAGAAGTTCGCCTAATTCGCCGCGAGTGCTATGCCACGATCGGTCAGGTGGGTAACGCGGAAGCCAGAAACGTGAGCCTGGGTAAAGCGGGTCGCACTCGCTGGAAAGGACGTAGACCGGAAGTGCGAGGCAGCGTGATGAACCCAGTAGATCACCCGCATGGTGGTGGTGAAGGACGTGCGCCGATCGGTCGTCCCGGTCCGGTTACGCCTTGGGGTAAGCCTGCTCTGGGCGCGAAGACTCGCAAGAAGAAGAAGCTGAGCAATTCATTGATTGTCCGCCGTCGTCGTCGTACCTCGAAGCGGGGTCGTGGCGGACGGGAGGCATAATTCGCATCTGCGTTCGGCCAACCTCTCGTCTAAGAACAGCTTGAACGCAGTATGTATCGCTCTTTTTGTTCCGTCTAACGTTCATCACAAGGTTAACTGGTAGCCATGTCTCGCTCGCTTAAAAAAGGTCCGTTTGTTGCTGACCACCTGCTTAAAAAAGTTGAAAACTTGAACGCCAAGGGCGACAAGCAGGTGATCAAAACCTGGTCGAGAGCTTCGACGATTCTGCCTCAAATGATCGGACACACGATCGCCGTACACAACGGACGACAGCACGTTCCGGTCTATGTGACAGAGCAAATGGTCGGTCATAAGCTCGGAGAATTCGCGCCGACTCGCACCTTCCGGGGTCACGCGAAAAGCGATAAGAAAGCCCGTCGATAAAAAAAATAGCCGCTCTAGTCGGTCTTAGTTCAATAGAAACTTATCGCTAGAAGCTAGGAGAAAACGATGCCAACCATTAGTTCTGATGAAGTAAAAGCTGTCGCCCGCTATATCCGGATGTCGCCCCATAAGGTGCGTCGTGTGCTGGATCAAATTCGGGGACGCTCCTACCGGGAAGCCCTGATTGTCCTGGAATTTATGCCTTATCGCGCCTGCGACCCAGTGCTAAAAGTGCTTCGCTCTGCGGTTGCGAACGCTGAACATAACGTTGGGTATACCCCTACTGACCTCGTAATCACTCAGGCATTTGCGGATCAGGGACCTGTACTGAAGCGATTCCGTCCCCGTGCTCAAGGGCGTGCCTATCAAATCCGCAAGCCGACCTGCCATATTACGATCGCCGTCGCCCCAGGCGAATCTGCGGACTAGATCGAAGGCTAAGACTTGCAATTCATACTTTCTGACTATTACGAGGACAAACCGTGGGACAGAAAATTCATCCAGTCGGCTTTCGTCTCGGCATTACCCAGGAGCACAAGTCTCGCTGGTTTGCCGATGCGGGTCGCTATCCAAAACTGCTTCAGGAGGACTACACGATCCGCAACTTCCTGGAAAAGAACCCGATGAAGCTCAAGAGCCTTGAGAGTCCGGGCATTGCCATGATTCGAATTGAGCGCAAAGCGGATCAGATTGACCTCGAAATTCATACCTCTCGTCCGGGCGTCGTCGTCGGTCGGGGTGGACAGGGGATCGAGGAACTGCGAACCAACCTGCAAAAGGCATTGGGCGACAGCAACCGCCAGATCCGGATTAATGTGGTGGAAGTGGCGCGAGTCGATGCCGATGCTGCTCTGATTGCAGAAAACGTGGCACAGCAGCTTGAGCGTCGGGTTTCCTTCCGTCGTGTTGTGCGTCAGGCTATCCAACGGGCGCAGCGGGCTGGAATCGAGGGAATCAAGATTCAGGTGAGCGGTCGTCTGAACGGGGCAGAGATTGCGCGGACGGAATACACCCGCGAAGGCAAGGTTCCCCTTCATACGCTGCGAGCAGACATTGATTTTGCTTACAAGACGGCTCAAACCATCTACGGGATTCTGGGCATCAAGGTCTGGGTGTTCCGAGGCGAGATTATTCCTGGACAGGAAGAAGTGGCTCCGGCATCTGCTCCTGCAAACCAGCCCCGTCGTCGTCAGCCCCGTCGTCGTCAGCAGTACGAAGACCGCTCGAACGAAGGTTAAACAGAACTCCTACATCTGATCAAAGGTACTCAAGATGTTAAGTCCTAGAAGAACTAAATTCCGCAAGCAGCAGCGCGGGCGGATGAGAGGGTTAGCCACTTCAGGCAATGAAATCAACTTTGGTGATTTTGCCCTGCAAGCCCTCGAACCCACCTGGATTACCTCGCGTCAAATCGAGGCAAGCCGACGAGCCATGACCCGCTACATTCGCCGGGGTGGAAAAATCTGGATTCGGATTTTCCCGGATAAGCCTGTGACAATGCGCCCGGCAGAAACCCGGATGGGATCTGGTAAAGGAAACCCAGAATACTGGGTGGCAGTCGTGAAGCCGGGTCGGATTCTGTTTGAGATTGCGGGTGTTCCTGAAGCCACTGCCCGCGAAGCGATGCGTCTGGCATCCTTTAAGCTGCCGATTAAAACGAAGTTCATCATGCGCGAAGCGGAGGAGTCGTAATCATGGCTCTGCCTAAAATCGACGAAGTAAGAGAAATGGGTGATCAGGACATTAGTGACCAGATCGCCTCGGTGAAAAAAGAGCTGTTCCAGTTGCGCTTTCAAAAGGCAACCCGTCGTCTAGAGAAGCCGCATCAGTTTAAGCATCTGCGCCATCGTTTAGCGCAGCTTATGACGGTGGAACATGAACGGAAACTTGCAGCAGCGCAATCATCCCTTGAGTCCCAGCCTGCAAGCGAGGAGAAATAAGCAATGGCGGTGAAAGAGAGAGTTGGTCTGGTCGTTAGCGACAAAATGGACAAGACCGTCGTGGTCGCGGTAGAAAACCGATCGCCCCACCCGAAGTACAAAAAAATCATGGTTCGCACCAAGCGATTCAAGGTACACGACGAAGAAAATAAGTGCAAAGTGGGCGATCGCGTTCGTATTCAGGAGACACGCCCGCTGAGCCGCACCAAACGCTGGACAGTCGTAGATATCCTCGGTGGCACGACTAGCGCGTAATTAACGGTGAACGTGATTAGTTGAACCTGTTTATTTGAGGATTAAGAGGGAGACGAACTGTGATTCAGCAAGAGACCTATCTCAATGTGGCGGACAACAGCGGCGCAAGAAAGCTGATGTGTATCCGCGTTCTCGGCGGCAACCGTCGCTACGCCAACGTAGGTGACGTGATTATTGCCGTGGTGAAAGATGCGCTGCCGAATATGGCGGTTAAAAAGTCGGACGTGGTACGGGCAGTCGTCGTACGCACCAGAAAGGGTCTGCGTCGCGATAGCGGCATGAGCATCCGGTTTGATGATAACGCCGCCGTGATCATCAACGCTGAAGGAAACCCCAGAGGAACCCGTGTGTTTGGTCCGGTTGCCCGCGAATTGCGCGATAAGAACTTCACCAAGATTATTTCGCTGGCTCCAGAGGTGCTGTGATGAAGAAAGGAACCAAGGTTCGCTACAAAATGCACGTCAAGAAAGGCGATACCGTCCAGATCATTTCTGGCAAAGAGAAAGGCAAAGTAGGTGAAATTCTGAAAGCTTTTCCCGAAACCAGCCAGGTGATCGTGCAGGGCGTTAACGTCAAGACGAAGCACATCAAACCCCAGCAAGAGGGTGAGTCGGGGCAGATTCAAACGATCGAAGCTCCGATCCACAGCTCGAACGTGATGCTGTATTCCAACAAGCAAAAAGTGGCAAGCCGCATCTGCTACACCGTCAACACGGATGGCAAAAAGGTGCGAATGCTGAAGAAGACTGGGGAAATCATCGATTAGTGTTTGATTCTTTACAAGAAATATCCCTGACCAAGACCAGGGAATTTATGGAGAGAGACCCATGGTAAACAAATTCAAGGCACGCTATCAAGACGAAGTAGTGCCTAAGCTGATGGAACAGTTCAAATACACGAACATTCATCAGGTTCCTAAATTAGTCAAAGTGACAGTGAACCGGGGTTTAGGCGAAGCATCGTCTAACGCAAAGGCACTGGAAGCATCGCTGAACGAAATCGCGAGGATTACCGGACAAAAGCCAGTTGTGACTCGCGCCACAAAAGCGATCGCAGGTTTCAAAATCCGCAAAGGAATGCCCGTCGGCATGATGGTGACGCTGCGCTCCGACCGGATGTACTCGTTCCTCGATCGCCTGATCAATCTGGCGTTACCCAGAATTCGCGATTTCCGAGGCATCAGTCCAAAAAGTTTTGACGGTCGCGGTAACTACACGCTCGGCGTGCGCGAACAGCTTATTTTTCCTGAGATTGAGTACGACAACATCGACCAGATTCGCGGGATGGACATTTCTATCACCACGACTGCGACGACCGATGAAGAGGGTCGTGCCTTACTTAAGGAACTGGGGATGCCCTTCCGGGATATCTGAGGCAATTTCATCAAGAGGAAGCTATGGCGGCTAACGATACCATTGCAGATATGCTGACGCGCATTCGGAATGCGACAATGGCGCGGCATCAAACAACAGAAGTTCCATCGACCAAAATGACGCGAAGCATTGCTGAAGTGCTGCGCTCGGAAGGATTTATTGCTGACTTTACAGAGCAGGAAGAAGGGATCAAGCGGATGCTGGTGCTTTCCCTCAAATACAAGGGCAAAAACCGTCGTCCCATTATTAACACTCTGAAGCGGGTCAGTAAGCCTGGACTGCGCGTTTACTCCAACCGGAAGGATTTACCTCGCGTGTTGGGCGGCATTGGCATTGCGATCATTTCAACGTCCAGCGGCATCATGACCGATCGCGATGCGCGTCGTCAGGGACTCGGCGGTGAAGTGCTTTGCTACATCTGGTAAGGCAGTTTTTAGATTACAACTCACTTTAATCAGGAGAAACTGTCATGTCTCGAATTGGTAAACGCCCAATCACGCTTCCGGCAAAGGTTGATGTGACGATCGACGGACAGGAAGTGAAGGTCAAAGGTCCGAAGGGCGAATTGGCTCGCGTCCTGCCTGCTGAAGTCGAAGTGACTCAGGAAGACGGCACAATTACGGTGGCACGCCGAAGCGACTCTCGCGCTGCCCGCCAGCGTCATGGACTCTCGCGCACCCTGGTTTCCAACATGGTCGAAGGGGTGTCGCAGGGATTCAGCAAGCGGCTGGAGATTCAAGGGGTAGGCTATCGTGCCCAGGTGCAGGGACGCAATCTGATCCTCAACGTGGGATACAGTCATCAGGTGCAAATTGAACCGCCCGAAGGCATTCAGCTTGCTGTAGAAAACAATACCAACGTGATTGTGTCTGGAATTAACAAAGAAGACGTGGGCAATACCGCCGCCAAAATTCGTGCGGTTCGTCCCCCGGAACCCTATAAGGGTAAAGGCATTCGCTACGCAGGTGAAGCCGTCAGACGTAAGGCTGGAAAGGCAGGTAAGAAGTAATGAAACTGACTCGCAAAGAATCAATCAAACGCCGCCATCGTCGCGTTCGTCGCAAAGTATTTGGCACTACGGAACGTCCCCGGTTGGCTGTCTTTCGATCGCATCAGCACATCTATGTCCAGGTGATCGACGATTCGCAACACCATACCCTGGTAGCAGCTTCCACGTTGGAACCCGATGTTCGATCGGAAGTTGAAACAGGTCGCAACTGTGATGCCTCGGTGAGAGTCGGACAGTTGATTGCAGAACGGGCAAAGGCACAGGGGATCGATCAGGTCGTATTCGATCGCGGCGGCAACCTCTACCACGGGCGTGTCAAAGCTCTGGCAGATGCAGCGCGGGAAGGCGGACTGAATTTCTAGGTCATGCTCTGAGTTCAATACAAGAAACTTGTTAGAAGGATAAGGATTATCATGGCGAATCGTCGCAAGAATAACCGTAACAACAAGGAAAAGGAAACCGATTGGCAGGAGCGTGTCGTTCAAATTCGCCGTGTAACCAAAGTGGTGAAGGGCGGTAAGAAACTCAGCTTCCGGGCGATCGTCGTGGTCGGAAATGAACGCGGGCAAGTCGGGGTCGGGGTCGGCAAAGCCAGTGATGTGATCGGCGCAGTGAAGAAAGGAGTCGCGGACGGCAAAAAGCACTTAGTTGAAGTGCCTTTGACCAAAGCAAACTCGATTCCTCACCCAGTTAATGGTGCAGGCGGCGGTGCAAAAGTAATGATGCGTCCGGCAGCACCTGGTACTGGGGTAATCGCGGGTGGCGCAGTTCGTACCGTACTGGAGCTGGCTGGCGTGAAGAACATTCTGGCAAAGCAGCTTGGCTCTGGCAATCCGCTCAACAATGCAAGAGCGGCAGCAAACGCGCTGTCTTCGCTTCGCACCTTCTCGGATGTGGCAGAAGAGCGGGGCGTTCCAATTGAGAATCTCTACGGTTAGTAGTTCGCCTAATCTGAAGGCGCGATCGCTTTAATGATCATCTAATGATCATCTCTTCATGATCATCTCTCGTTTATTGGCTGTATCACTATGAGACTACAAGACGCTGTTCCTCAACCTGGCTCACAAAAACGTCGTCGTCGTGTGGGTCGAGGCATCGCTGCCGGACAGGGCGCAAGCTGCGGCTTTGGGATGCGGGGTCAAAAATCTCGCTCCGGTCGCCCAACTCGTCCTGGATTTGAGGGTGGACAAATGCCCCTCTATCGCCGGATTCCGAAGCTGAAGCATTTCGAGCGAGTGAACGTGAAGCAATACACGGTCATCAACGTGGGCGATCTGGCAGAACTGAGTGCGAATTCCCAGGTGAGTCTGGCTTCGCTAATGGAGGCTGGTATCGTGACGACTGATGATGGTCCGCTCAAGATTCTGGGCAATGGTGATGTATCGGTTGCGCTAACCGTTCAGGGGGCTGCTTTCTCGGCATCGGCGCGCGAAAAAATCGAAGCGGCGGGCGGAACTTGTGAAGTGGTAGGTTAAAAGCTTCTTCAATTTGGGATGTTTGTTGCTGATCCCTTCAGTGTTGTTCTTGAGCGATCGGAACATCTACACTAGGAGAGAAGCTCTCAAATTACACTGCTCTACTGGTTTCATCAACCTTTTAATCAGCAGTACAGCGTACCTGCCAAATTCAGCAGAGGGACTCCTACATGGTCGTTAGTCGAGATAAAACTCCAACCGCTCAAGAAACTTTTGCCCAAATGGCGCAAGCAGCCGGACTGAGAAGTCGGTTGCTTGTGACCGTTGGAATGCTCATTTTAATTCGCCTGGGCATTTACATCCCGATCCCTGGAATCGATCGCGTTGCGTTTCAGCAGGGACTTCAAGGAAGTGGCCTAGGCAACCTCATTGGCATTCTCGATGTCCTGGCAGGGGGCGGTATTTCCGCTGTCGGCATTTTCGCGCTGGGAATTCTGCCCTATATTAATGCCTCCATTATTATTCAGCTTTTGACTGCTGCCGTTCCAAGCCTCGAAGACCTTCAGAAGAACGAAGGGGAAGCCGGACGACGCAAAATTTCTCAAATCACCCGATATGTTGCTTTGGGTTGGGCAATTTTCCAGAGCATTGGTATTTCGCTGCTGCTTAGCCAATACGCGGCAAGTCCAGGACCGCTGTTTATTTTCCAGACGGTGCTGGCACTGACCGCAGGTTCAATGTTTGTTATGTGGGTTGGTGAACTGATTACTGAGCGTGGCATCGGCAATGGAGCTTCGCTGCTGATCTTCGTCAGTATTGTTTCCACCCTACCTCGATCGCTCGGACAGACGATCGACTTGGCTCAAAGCGGCGATCGGAGCTTGGTGGGCGGCGTGATTATCCTGTTCCTGGTTTTCCTGGCAATGATCGTCGGGATTGTGTTTGTGCAGGAAGGGACTCGTCGGATTCCGATTATTTCGGCGCGTCGTCAGGTCGGTCGCCGGATGTATCTGGAAAAGAGCAGCTATTTGCCGCTTCGCCTTAATCAGGGCGGCGTGATGCCGATCATCTTTTCTTACATGGTGCTGTTTTTGCCTGCTTCGCTGGTCAACTTCTTCCCGAATAACCAGGTTTTGATTCAGGCGGTTCGCTACCTCAGCCCCGGTCACTGGCTGAATATTCTGCTTTATCTGGTGCTGATTCTCTTCTTTAGCTATTTCTACGCTTCGCTGATCGTGAACCCTGTAGAAATGTCCCAAAACTTGAAGAAGATGGGCGCGAGCATTCCCGGTATTCGTCCTGGTAAGGCAACCAGCGACTATATCGAAAAGGTGCTGAATCGGCTAACGTTCCTGGGCGCAATCTTCCTGGGTCTGGTCGCAATTATTCCGACTGCGGTAGAAGGCGCAACGCAGGTCAGAACCTTCCAGGGTTTGGGCGCAACGTCGCTGCTGATTCTGGTGGGTGTGGCGATCGACACCGCAAAGCAAATTCAGACCTATGTGATTTCCCAACGCTATGAAGGGATGGTGAAACAATAGTGGCTCGATTGATCTTTTTAGGACCTCCTGGCGCAGGTAAGGGTACGCAGGCACAGGTATTAGCCAAGCACTTTGGCATTCCTCACATCTCCACTGGGGATATTTTGCGGAGTGCAGTGGCGCGGCAGACGGAGTTAGGGCAAAAAGCGCAGTCCTATATGGATCAGGGCGAACTGGTTCCCGACCAGCTCATTATTGATATGGTACGGGAGCGGCTCCACGAAGATGACGTGACTCCAGGCTGGATTCTCGACGGTTTTCCCCGTACGGTGACTCAGGCAAACTCTCTCGATCAACTGCTTCAGGAAATCCATCAGTCCTACGATTACGTGGTGAATTTTGATGTACCTGATGTAATTCTGATCGATCGCCTGCTGAACAGGGGGCGGAAGGACGACACCGAAGAGGTGGTGAAGCATCGTCTGGATGTTTATCGCAAGCAGACCGCTCCGCTAATTGACTTCTACCAGAACCGCAGTCAGTTGATTTCGGTGAACGGCGATCAGTCGGTCGAGGATGTGACGGCTCACCTGGAGCAGTTAATCAACGCTTAATTTCACTCAGTTCCTTTGCTGAAATATAGTTGGGCTGCGTTGTCTCGAAGAAGAGTTGGCGCAGCCCTTCTTTATTTTGTGGCGATCGTCCTATAAGGGAATCCTCAATCCGGTGACAGGATACCCGCGTTGATATAGGCGCATCAGCTCACCGGGAAGCGGTTGAATGGGTGACGCACTGGCACGAACAATAATCGGTTGAGTCCAGGCGTAGCTATCGCAAAATCCGCAACGCTCCAGGTCAATCACACTCTGATCGACCGCATCGGGATCGCCTAGCAGGATAAACTTTACCTGCGATCGCCCCGGAGGGGGGCTGGCATCGCCTCGCCCAAAACGGTCATGCAAAGGTTTACCGAAAGCCGTAGACGGTTCGGGAGGGTAAGTCATGTATTTAGATCTCCATAGGGTAAAGAACCCTAGAGAGTGGAACAAGACTTTAAAACATGACTGAATCAACCAGAACGTATAATCGTCCTAGCCTTCAGACTGCTCACATCAGCCTGGGAGGTTAGCTGGCTATGAGTGTTCGCAGCACCCATAGTCGGCGATCGATCTCCTGATGAGAACAATCACTCCCTCAGTCCATCTCTAGGTAAAGCATGGCTCTCCGGTTAAGTTGCATTGAGCCATTGCTTCACGCCACCAAAATTTTTTTGTGCGAGTAATAGTAGGGGGTGGGGCGATGCGACGCAGTTTCCCCTTCGGGGTAATCGTGATTTATCAGAAACAGCTATGGTCTAGGCTGTAATTTCATCGAACCACCCTTGATTCGGGCTAATTCCGTTTTTAGGATCTTAGGCGGAATGGAAGGCAAAAACAGACCGAAGAAACGCTCTCAGGATTCGGGCTAATGCCCAAAATCAGGGGTATTATACGGAAAATTCGTCGGGCTAATGTCCGATTTGGGGGATTAGACAGAATTGATTCAGGCTAATTGCCTCTATAGGGTAGATAGCCCGAATTAAT
>JACJNZ010000081.1 GCA_014695325.1 Cyanobacteria bacterium FACHB-502
CAGGAGAGTGCCATCGAGATTCCACAGCCGCACAGTGCTGTCGCTACTGCCGCTAACAATCGTCTGTCCATCCCTACTCAGGGCTACATCATAAACAGCACCTGTATGACCTGTAAGGGTGCGCAGGAGAGTGCCATCGAGATTCCACAGCCGCACAGTGCTGTCGTCACTGCCACTAACAATCGTCTGTCCATCCCTACTCAGGGCTACTGCACGGACATAGCCTGTATGACCTGTAAGGGTGCGCAGGAGAGTGCCATCGAGACTCCACAGCCGCACAGTTTTGTCGCTACTGCCACTAACAATCGTCTGTCCATCCCTACTCAGGGCTACTGCATAGACATCGCCTGTATGTCCCTCAAAAGAGCGTATTTCTGGATGTGGAAAGATGGGGTCAACAAATTTGAACAAACTCTGCTGCACAAGACCCAACATCTTATGAGACAAACGCTCTCGGTTTTGCCCTGCTGCTTGAATGGCGAGAGTTAGAGCCTCTAGCCGGTTACCTTCGGCTAATTTATTATTAGAACTAGCAGCTTTAAACTGAACTTCTGCCTCCAGTAGTGCCTGCTGAAGTTTCAATTTGCTAGATTTTTCATACTGATCACTTAGGGTATAAAAGGTTTTGCTATCAGTCTCATTCTGAGTGTCCTCCTGAGAATCCAACAAGTAGGGTTGTAGCTTGTCACTGCGCCAGTATTCTTTTGCCTGGCTTAAGAGTGCTCCCATCATCAGATACTCAGTTTTCTTTTCTGGTGCAACCGCTTTCCACTTACGTCGAGCATCCTGCATTTGCTCTGCAATCCGACGAACCTCGCGATCCTCTTGCAGCCATGTGGCAAATCGTCGCCAGCCACTAATCAGCGCTTCATGGGCTAAATCAACCATTTTGATGGCATCAGGTTGTTTCCCAGCCACCTCTGAGGCATCAGGGTGTTGCTTCAGCACTGCCTGAATCACTGTTGGGTCGGCATCACCTCTGACTAGCAACCGACTATGCACTAAATCGTCAATCAATGCCTTTAAGGCATCTCGCTGTTCGATCGAGTCTTTGACAATACCCAATAAATCGGCTTCTAATTGTCGTTGGCGAGTATCAGTACTACCTTCTCCAGTGCGTACCAGATTAACAAAGATTCGACGTATCCACTCCTGCTCCTCAAGGTTGCGAGTCCTAGAGGGGCAGGCTTCTTTCTCAAGAGTATTCTGATAGATCTCATCAGCATATACATTTAGAGCCCGCTTAAGCCCATTCGCTGCCGTTCTATTATCAGTGTTAGTCCCTGACTCGGAATCCTCCGCTCCCTTCACCCGACCAAGAGCGTTGTAAGCATCCCAAGTTAATTCATTTTCCTGATTACGGCTATCCCAGAGCTGCTCCAGCGCAAACTGCAACAATGGCAATGAGCCTGGCTCACTTACGGCATCGTTTAATAGTGCCGCCAACAATTTAGGTTCGATATTGCCTCCCTGTCGTCGAGCCGGTTCTACAATGGCTCGCTCGTACGCTGACAGCTTCATTGGTGGCATGAAAATCGCGGAATTTCCTTGAATTTGTCTATACAGAGCCTCATATCGCAAACAATCGCCAACAAAATCAGCTCGCATGGTCATTACAGCTGATACCGAGCTACCAGGCTCTAAAGCAGTTTGAGTAAGTAGTTCAATAAACAACGCCTGGTCTGCCTGAGGTAGCGAATTGTCGTTTTGACCAATGTCTTTAGTGTGTTCTTTCGCAACCAGCGTAAATATTTCTTCAAATTGATCAACAAATAAGAGGAACCGTGGAGACGCCGGTAGACTAGCTACAGCCGACACAAAAGCAGGCATCGCCGCAGCAACTTCATCAGTTGTACGACTGAACTCCAGTGACTCTAAGATGGAGCTACTAATATAGCCTTTAAGTCCCTGTGCCAATGATCTTGTCAGTTTCATTAAGGCATAACGGCCTGGTT
Source organism: Cyanobacteria bacterium FACHB-502 (assembly GCA_014695325.1). GTDB lineage: Bacteria > Cyanobacteriota > Cyanobacteriia > Elainellales > Elainellaceae > Leptolyngbya_A. Next base: position 1,956 of record JACJNZ010000081.1, read on the forward strand.
TTATGGGCTCCAACACCCTCCAGTCATCTTCTTTTCTTAAAGCTGGAATTAATCCCGCTTTTACCACTGAAGACTTCCCACTGCCCGAAGCACCGATAATAGGTACAAAAGTCGGCCTCTCAAGCTTGTGTCGAATTAGGTCTATCACATCCTCTCGACCAAAAAATAGTTCAGCGTGCTTTTCTTCAAAAGCATCTAATCCCGGATAGGGGTGCAGTAGCTGTCCAGTTACGGGATCTAGAACGGGGGGAAGTGGCGCAACGATCAATGAGCTTTCCTGAGGAAGCGGGGCGCACTCCTTCAAAATAATGGGAGCGTCTGCATAATTTGCATGAATAGGGCGCTGCTTGACTGTGCCACCAAAATCAGGATTTGTTAGTTTTCTGTATATAAATTCAAATAAGATTCCGCTCGTAATTTTGCCTTCTGGATTACGATACCCAGTCTCTTGAGACAGTCCCTCCACTAAATAGCGAGTAAAAATTCCCCCTCTCTGAGTAGCGATACCCTCTTTTTCCTGAGATTTGGCGGTTTCCCCATCCTGGCAAGCCGCGATAACGTGAAAATTTCTGAGCCTACCTCTAGTAAATGAACTTTGCAGCAAGCTAGCCTGCAATGCAGCGTGACCACTATGGCAGGCATCAATCAGTAGCACGACACTCGATCGGTTAGATTGATGAATCAATTGATTCAACCAATTCAAACTTAATCCCGCCGGTCCTTCACGCAACACAGGGCTATTAGAGATAGAATTATCTTCCAATTTGACCCTACAGTCCGAGGTCGCTAAATAGCCATTGAGCTTGCGCTCCACAATTTCCTGATCAACTTCCTGATAACCATGTCCAGAAATATAAATCAGCACTTCTCCACTACGACCATCAGAAGCTAAAAAGGACTTTAAAGCACGTTTTAGAGCTTCAGTGGTAGTTTGATCTGGGTTTAAGATTCTTCCACTGATTTTGTATTTACTGTCCCTCAGAACCTCACTGACGTTACGAACATCTATGTTTGTGGACAAAGGAGAAAAGATGTCAGTCTGAGCATATTTTTGAATTCCAATAAGGAGAGCTTCGCTATTATCCATTGAGCGTCCACCAATTAACCTGGCATATCTTTAACTGCACTCAAGCCACCCTTACTGCACTAAGGATGCCGACCAAACAGCATGAGCTACCTCTGGCTCATCAATAGCACTATGTGCACCACCTAACCCTGCATCGGGAGGAATCTTACAAATGTATTTACTTGCCTCAAGGTTGTAAATCTTTCCAACCTCAAATGCATACGTCTGATCACACGGCAGCATTTTCAGAGACTCAGCTTCGATCCCTCCGCCCAATGCTCCATACGCACCAATCGCACCATACCTTGGCTGCTCATTCATGTCTGCGAAATTTGGATCGCTTCTAGCAATGCCAGAGGCTAATGGATACAGTCGCCCAACAGCTGTGTCATATTCAGATCTCGTTGTAAGAATGGGACCATTCACTCGTCTATCAGCCAAAATAGAGTGAAAATAGCCAGGGCGTTTCTCACTAACCACAGGGATCTCTGCACAATACGACCAGAGCGATACTGCTCCCTGGATTAAAGACAGAGAATTTACCGGGCGTACCAGTTGACCGTTGCCCTTAGCTCCAGCTAGCGAAGCCGACATCACAATACAACCGAAGCTATGACCCACTAGGTGAAATCTCACTGCTTCTGAGGTTGCACTTTGAAGTGACTGAAGTAACTGAGCACCTCCTGTTTCACCAATTTGTCGTGCCCGTTCTTTCATCTTCCAATAGGACAGAGACCGTAATGGTGATAAGAGCCTATTGAGACTGAAGTGGCTAGGGCTATAGTCTTTGTCTTCAGTAGTTGTTTTTGTATAAATGGCTGCCGGATCAAACGGCTCTCTGTCCTCGCCCGGTGCCCCAGCTTCACCAGCACTTCCCAAGCCAGCTTCACCATTCAAATCTGCATACGCTTGGATGATCTCAGGAGGTAATTTCTCCGGATTATCCTCGTCTTCACCGGAATCAAAGATAATGCCAAGCGCTTTTTTGGCGATCGGTGTATCGGCGATGCGCTTGGCATATCGTTCGATCAAGCCTTCTCGGGAAAGGTTGGATTCAGCGTCATCAGCAGTTGATGCGCCATTATCTGCTAGATCTTCATTGCCCCAAGGCAAACTGGGCCAATGCAGTCCAATGAGTAATGGCTTAAAATTTGGTCTGACTTGCTTTAACGCCTCTATGTCAGCAGTATTCGCTGCCATCGCTTGAATCCATTTGTTGTACTGGCGACGAGCTGCTGGAATATCTCCTAGCCAACCGTGGCTGATAATAAATACATCACTGATGAGTTCCTGCGCTAACACTTCTAGCAGTGTCTGGCTCATTTTAGTGCCATCAGGCTCGTTGCGCTCTTGACCTGACGCATCAAAGTTGATCAGGTAATACTGTAACGGGGTATCAGGAACTTGTTCGAGAGGCATAAGAAACTCCTGAAATACGCTGAGCAGAGGTAAAGGTTAGCCCTATCGTGATCTGCAATTTCTTCCTGGAAGCTTACATATATTTTAAGTACGTCACTTAAATAAAATTGTAGAGCTTAATCTTTGCTTCCAGTAGAAGCAGCAACTCAACTTCAAATTCAGGAGAGCCATTCAAACAAGTTAATGTATCGACCTCAAATGCTGATTCTTCCGTCCATACAGATTCTTAAGTTGTCTTAACTAAAGGACAACTTATACATGAGGGATGTTAGGGGAGAAAACTTGCAGTACTTTGTCAATTAAATCTCTGATTGACAAAATTACTCGAAAGCCAAAGACAGAATTGGCGATCGCCCAAGTGAGCCTGAATCTATACTTCTGTCGATTTGCAGTTGGAGCGGCAGAATGAAACGATCCTTAAGGGGTGACAGCAAGGCTGGAACGTAAGTTGTGCAGCAGAAACCGTGTTGGAGAAACCTAAAAAATAGGGTGAATCCGAAGACTCAACCCTTGGTCTAAAAAATGTTGCCTTTATTCTACCAAGCTTGTCTACAAGCACAACTGACATCGATTCAATTCATCACGTTGCAAATGCTGTTTGCCCTCTTGCAGCAGGAACGTCACGTTAGTATTGAGCGATTAGCCACGCTGTTTGCTCAACCGATTCAGTTTGAAAGTCGTCGCCGCAACATCCAGCGTTTTTTGCAACTGCCGCAGTTGAATATCAAAGCCTTGTGGTTTCCGATTGTCAAACATTGGGTTAAACAGCAGTTTCATCGGGGACAACGGGTGTATCTGGTGATTGACCGTACAGCGTGGAAACATCATAATCTGCTGATGGTGAGCGTGGTTTACAAAAAGCGAGCTATTCCGGTGTTTTGGCATCACCTCGACCATTGCGGTTCGAGTTCGCTTTTAGAGCAACAAATCGTGCTGCGTCCTGTCTTTGCCTTGCTCGAAAGCTATGGCTGCATTGTGCTGGGAGATCGTGAGTTTCACAGCATTGCCCTTGCCGATTGGTTGCGCTCCCAACAGGTCGGATTCGTGCTGCGTCTGCCCAAAAGCACCACGGTCAAGTCCCACTCGGACACCCAGTTTGAACGCTTAGACGAGTTAGTGCAGTTTCCTGGCATCGCCTGCTTCGAGGTACAGGTGCAGGTGACCCAACAACAGGGCTTCGGTCGCTTCAATCTCGTCACCCGCTGGAGACGAAGCTACCGACAATCTAAAACGAATCAAGTCTGGTATTTGTTGACCAACCTCGACTGCCTGGAAGTTGCACTCAACAGCTACGCCAAGCGGTTTTCAATTGAACCGATGTTCAAAGATTTCAAAACGGGCGGCTACAACCTGGAAAGTTGCCGCGCCACTGGGCAACGATTTCTCGCTTTAGTGCTGCTGGTGGCGATTGCCTACACCCTCACAACCGAGCAAGGCAAGCGGATGAGCCGCAAGCAAGTTCAGCACTACATTGGACGGGTGCAAGAACCGCATCGAGCGCAAAAACGACACAGCGATTTCTGGATTGGATTGTACGGACAGTTATGGATCAAATCCATGGATCTGTGGTCGAAGTGGGCAGAGCAGCTTATGTACCTCAAGCCCCAAAAACGCTACTTCTTCCAACGAGGGCTGAGGGCGATGAGCCTGATCCACTCTGCTCTCTAGCTTCTCTGTCACCCTGTAAGGAAACGATCAGCTCTTATGTGGAAGCAGAACGCCAACGACAGAGGTGTTAGCTTAACTTCTTCTGATAACTCCTCCTGCGCTGCTCAATACTGCAAAAATCTAGCTTTTTCGGCACCTCCTGCTGTTCCAGGGCGACGTTAGTGAAGTTATTTCTATCTAAATTTCGTGAAACTTGAGAGGATTTGAGGGTCAGCTTAGGAAGGGAGCGATCGCCCCCCACAACCTCTCTCCGAGGGCTTCAGTCTTTGACCTCGTCCGGCTCAGAGGCTATGTTAACCTGAGTTGGGGTTATGTTAGCGGCCATCTTGACAGTCCTCCGCCGGATGGCATGGTCACGACGTCTTCCCGCCCCGTTTCGCACTCTGCATGAGGTCTGACTCAGTCAGCACTTGGCACCACGCATTCGTTTGCTTGAGCTGAGCATCCAGCAGCCACTGCGGCGGCGACAGCGGATAGGGCCGTAATTCACGCTCGCCGACCGCGAACCACACGACGACGCGGTCGGCAACGTACTGCCGAAGCAGATCCTCTTTGATGTACAGCACGTCGCCGTCGAGTCCATCGACACCGCTGAGTGTGATGGTTGCCCGCGTGCCATCAGGTAGGCACTGATCGAACCCCTGCGGCACGCTTCGCAAGTCGAAGTGCGACGAGAAGAGTCGAGAAGGTACGCGCGCTCTGCCCGCCTGGTTCATCTCGCTGTGGTAACTCTCCCACACATAGTCGTGCGCTAGAACCTCTACCTCGACGTCACCCTCGCCGGTACGAATGCTCTCTCGATAGGCGTGCTCGGGTCCAGACTCTCCGAGCGTCTCAGCGGCAAAGCCAGGGTGCCATGGAATCTCACCCGCAAACGTGTAGTAATCGCTGGGGATGTCGTTCGTCATCCATGGTCGCGCACCACTCTTGAGAGTCGCAACCAGGCCGGGCACACTCCCCTCAGCTGTAACTAACGCAGAAATGAATGCCCAAGCCTCGCGACCGAGCACTCTGTCCTCAGCCTTGACGAAGCCGTGAACGAGCAGCCAGGGCCCGTCGTGCTCGCCGATCTTGTCCCGCAGGATAAGATCGGCGAGCACGGGAGTGGAACTTTGGCAGAGCCAGGGCTCATGGCTTTCGACGGATGGCGACAGCCATGTGATAGAGGTGGCGGCTTCGCCGTCGACAGGCGGCTTGTCTGGGAAGGAAGGATCGATGTCGACGTCAGTGAACGGCCGGTCGTGGCGTGGGAAGCTGCCAGTCGCTTCGAGCAATCCAGCGTATGTGAAGAAACCGATCCAGCAATACTTCTTCCCATAGCGCTCGGCGTGAGGTCGATGGCCACGTCCTCGATACGCACCTTCAGCGATTCCACGGTCCAGCGCATTGAAACTCACCGACCTCCACCCGAGATCCCATACAATGCCTAGCACATGCGCCACGGCCGCTTTGTGTCCGGCGTGGTTCATGTCGTAATTGCTGCGACCCTCACACAGCCTACCGAGGGTGTAGTTCTCGAAATCCATCCCAAACGTGTGCTTCAGTTCGTCGGCTCGTGGATCGCTCTTGGCAATTGGCTGCACCGGCGCAGGACCCGTGAAGGACCACCCTACAAGCAGCTCCGAAGGCAGGCTCCCAGGGTAGAACTTCGCCGTAAACTTGATGATGCCTCGCACGTAGAGGCGCGAAAGGTAGTGCGTCGTTGGGCTTGTTGCAGATGGACCAACCAGCGCACTCGCGATACCCGCAAGGAGGTGCCGGAGCGGTTCTCCGAACTCGGCTCCAGCCTGTTGGTGGCTCATGACCACGCCGTAGGCGGCTGCGAGCATCCGCTCGCTGACATAAGCGTCGTTCAATGGCAGCGAGTCGATGGTCAAGCCGAAAAGTCCTACTGGATCGACTCGACCGAACCAATAGAGCGCACTCGTCGCCTGGTCCCGCAACTGTCGAACCGTACTCGTGAGTGTCCACATGAACCAGCGAGCGCGAAGCAGATCGCCTGGCCGCGCTACCCCGTTTCGCCAACATCGCGAGAGGTATTCCAGGTCTCGAAGTATCTCGTCTTGGTTCCTGCGCACCCACTCCGTCCAACGCAGGTCTCGGTCTGCCACTCCCATCGGACGAAGTACTCCATCCAGTGCTTCGGCGTTCAGCGGGTGATTTACTGCTCCTCGCACTTCCCAGAGTTGCTCAAGCAACTCCGCGTCTCCTCCTCGGACGAGGTTAAGCAATTCATCGACCGTTACCGCGTCCAAATAGGCCACCTCGAGCCTCGCAGCGATCCGCAGGGCTCTAGAGCGGAGCGGTTCGTCAACCAGCTGCCACAGCTGCTTAGAGTAGAAACGTCGAGGGATTTGCCCGACCAGCGAATACAGGATGTCGTCGCCAAGCGGATGTCGTTGGTTGTAGTCGCCGGCTAACAGCGCTGTTGTGGACGCCTCACGAACCCAGGTATCGAAGCCTGACTGCCCGTGGCTTGCGAGCAGAGCGTTGGCGATGATGTGCCCTCCTAGGAGATCGTACACAGGCATGTACGCGCCGCCGCCGTCCGACGGCATGCGGAGCAAAACTCCTTCATGCTCTAAGGCACGCACGAGGCTTTGATCCCAGGGCCGCCCCTCGTCTCCTAGAGCGTGGCGCAGTTGGGACAATTCGATAGAACGAGTGCGCGACGCCCACAGGGACTGCGCAATGGTCGTAAGCGCCGCCCGAACGTCTTGCGCGTAGTATCGTTGTGTTCGAGGAGCGAGTTCTGCGACTCGATCGCCGACTTGATCAAGATAGCGATCGAACAATGCGGTCAGCGATCCCGGCATCGCGTCGATGCCAACCACCTTATGACGCGTCGGGTTCGTCACCTCGCAGAAGAGCCTCAGGGTCAAGGGGTGGCTAAGGAAACCGGGCAGCGAGGTGTCGGTCGCGTCAATCTTCCAATGCTGAAAGTGAAGCCGAATCGCGTCCATTACATCCACACCGTAGTCGGCGATCTCTACGCGCCGCGCTCCCGTGGGAATGGCTTCTTCTTGGAACTCTGGCCGAATGGTGCAGAGCAGTAGGACATAAGGATATTTCGCAAGGACCGTCTCCAGCCCAGCGAGCTGCGGCTTCCATTCCCGTGGATCTTCCGACTCGTTGAGCCCGTCGATGACCACCGGCAACCGGTGGCGAGCACGCTGACCAGCGGCATCTACAGCTGCGAACAGAAGCTCCATGGTCTGAACAGACTGAGCCGCAATCGTCACTCGCCGCGCAAGGTCGTCGAGCGTGTGCCTCGCGTGTAGGTCCCGGCCATGCAGGAGTATCCCATCGGGGCGGCCGTCTGTGGCTGCTGTCAACTGGGCGGCAAGGTGCGTCTTGCCACAGCCTGCGGGGGCGATCAACGCGACGACGCGGGACGAGAACGCGTTATCAACTGCTGCGAACAGATCCAGGGTCTCATGGCATCCGGCGACCGCGTTCGTCACATAGAGCCCGACTTTATGGTTCCCTGAACGCAGTCGCCGGGGGGCCGTGGCCACATCAGCAGCCAGTACGCGCGGCTGTGAGATGAGCTCATCTCGTAGCAGGTCAATGTCCCCATCGCGGATTGCGTCGGCTACACGCTCGAGTGCATCAGCAAAGAGCATCGCCGTCTCGACCACACACGACACACTGGGCGCGAGTGGGGCTGGTACCTGTGGTGCCAACTCCGCCGCCTTTGCATCTGAGCGCATGTTCGCGGCCAACACACGGAGCGAGTTCCACGCGTCGGACTCCCCAAGCATGCGGCGGAGGTCGCGTTCAGCATCAACGACTTGATGAACCTCCGGTTGCCACCTCGCGCGTATCGGAGCGACTGACTGCTCGCGCCGTTCTCGCAACAGGTCCGGCGTCAGTACCAGATCACCAAAGTAGGTTCCGCGGAACACGCTTGCCTGGCCGACCAGGAGATTGTCGATCTCGTCTGCGGTCCAGAGGTGCAAAGTCATCTTTGACGACAGCCCAGCGAACCACGTCTGATCGGCACTGGTCAACGGGCGACGAGTCCAGAGCACCCAGTCTGTGATTCCGGGAACATGGTCCTCCGTCTTGCGGATGCCTTCCTCGATCTTGGTTCGCCTCGTCGACCCCAACGCGCCGCTTGTCGGCAAGTCGTACCACTTGCACTGCCATCCCCACCAGCGTCCCGGTTCGCCCAGGGCATCAGAGTGCCGGTCTAGCTTCAGATGAAACTCGACCCCTGGCTGGTTCGCGAGGGCGCGAAGAACGCCGTAGCTACCAAAGTTGTGACGAACGAGACCTCTGCAGAGCAGCTCGAAGTTCTTCTCGGCGCTCCCTGGCAGACTTGCGAAGGCGTCCCAGTTCAATGCTGGCATGATGGAAACTCCAACACGGACTACTTACCTCGACCGTGAGCAGTGCCTGGATGGTCATGCGCGGAGTAGACCTCAATGCGCGCACCGCGGAGGAACAGGACCTTGAGGAATGCGGCGATGTCGAGCTCCTCGGTGGTGACAACGACCGACTTGTCTTCCACTTTGACATTGACCTCGTACGCGAATTGCTCTAGCTCGGCCGGCCCGATCGATGCCACATTCAATCGACCGAGAAGGTCGAGCATCTCATCGCCATATCGATTCGAGGGGTTACCGAATAAGATCGTGCCACTCTCTTGATCCTTCGCGACCTGATCCATAAGTGCGTCGATGATCTCCTTCGCTTTCGTTGCCTCAGTTGCGTGCTCGAAGTGCCCGATCATTACGAGGTTCGCGGAATGCTCTGAGCCGTGTTGGTACCAGATCTTCATGCGTCCTTCTCCGCGACATTGTTGGCAAGTTGGTCGAGCGCGTCGAGCACGCGGCCTGCACCGATCGGCACGCCGGTGGCGTGATACGAGGTGGGCTTGATGACGCCCGCTGCGTCGATATGCGCGTATGCACGAAGACCGCGCTCCTCGACCAAAGGATCGCAAGTCGGAAACCCGTCAGCGTGCGACTCGTTGATGCAGAGCTTCAAGGGTCCGCTGTACTCGTCCACCCACCGACGAAGAGCTTGCACGGTCGCATCGGTGACCGCTCTCACGCTGCGTACCGCCACCTGGGGGAGGAGCAGCAGCTCGGTGGCCCCAGAATCCGCAGCAACTGCAGCAGCTTTGTCGAGCTCGGGCATGGTCCGCTCGTTCACGACAATGTTGATGCCGAAGCCTGAGATGCCCCGGATGAGCTTCAACCGAGCTTGTAGGTCGGGGAAGGAGCGCTGACGGATAGATTCGTAGGTGTCACCGATCCCATCCATGCTCACGCGAATGAAGTGGACGCTGCCTCGAAGCCTGTCGGCCATGGCTTGGTCGATGTAGTGTCCATGTGTCGTGAACGTTACCGAGAGCTTCGTCTCAAGGGCGGCATACCGGCAGAGTTCAGAGAATCGAGGGTAGAGGGTGGGTTCGCCTCCACCGAAGCCGACACCAAGAGTGCCGTTGGTGTCAAGCTCAACGAGCCAACGCGTGACCGCGTCGTAGCAAAGCTCGTCACGAGACTTAGGTGCGAAGCAATGGGCGCACGCAAGGTCGCACCGATTGGTTAGCGCAATCGAGACTTGGCGGGGTGCACATGACCATAGCACGGCAGGAACGGGGATCTCATCGCAAAGTATATTCATGCCAGTAGTGCGGTTAAATACATGGAGTCCCCCCGGACCACCGCGCAACTTCCAATGATCAGCATGATGGTTGTTCAGAGAGGTTTTCACTACCGCACAATGTCTTTTGTCAGTTGGCGAGGCTTCCAAGGTTACGTTTCGTTGTTTCACATTTCATGCCCTAATGGTAACGCAGCAACCCCTGTGCCGCTAACGTTGCAAATACCCGCCGCAGATAACTTTTCTCACTTAACAAAGAGCCTTTTAGTGGTCGGGTGTTTGGGCATAGTTAGGCTGCGGTCTGTACTCGTTGATGGTTTAGCTAAACCGCAACGTCTTTATTAATGAAAGTGTTGTGTAGCTATCAGGTAACTTTGTCGGTTCCAGCAACTCTATAGTTCTCAAATACGGGTATGTTTAGCAAACGCGAAAAAAACAACGCTTGTATATTAAGGAGTCTAGCCTTAGCGTTGTTTATTGTTCCAATGCTACTTAAACCCGTTGCCGGATTAATATTTTTTCTTTGTCGGCCGTCGTCGACTACGCAGATCCTCTGAAAGCTCAGTTCTGAGGATACTGCTCAACCGTTGAAGAAACACAAAATCCCTGAATCTATAAGCCGGTGAATTTGACTCTGATCCAGTAATGCCGAAATTCCACATCTCGATCTTGTCAAGTTCATTTGGGTCGAGAGCCTTTCGATACTCATCAACTTTTTCTTTACTGATATCTTGAGCATCCTGTGTAAATGTTGGAACTCTAAGATCTCCAGCTAACGATGCACGTGTAAGAGCCCTCGCTAGCTTGAAGTAGGCATCTTGCGCCTCCTTGCTCAGAAACAGTCCACCATCCTCAAAATACCATTTCGACATGGCTTGTCCCATCTCTCTACACTCTTTCGGTCCAATTGATGATGTGGATGAATGAGTACTGGGAAAATAAATAGCAAGTGGTGCGGTTGCCTTTACAAGCTTCGGGTATAATTCAATTCTTTTATCATGGACAGACTGATCCAATTCACCATACCGTGTTAGTCGAGCCACCCAAATAGAGGCAGCTGTACCCGTGAAGCCTGCCAGAAGCCCTACAATGCCTGTAAGCCAGCTTGACCATTCATTCCTAAGCTCTTTAACCTCAAGTTCCAGCTTGTCAACCTCAAGTTGAGCCTTGCGTTTCTGCAGATTATTTTGTAACTGCTGTGCTGTAGCTGTCTCCGACCATAGCAGCACGAGTCCTAAAATCATCACTGTGCAACTTACCACACGCAAACTTTTGCTAGGGAAATGATGCGTGTGTTCAATGCATACTAACGATCGCAAGCGAAACTGCTTCAATCCATTGTCTCTCCTCTGTCCAACAATCTGCTTCATCCGCTGTTAGTATCCTTTCGACTCAACCACTTGATACAGTCGGCGTGCAAGCGGATGGTTATGTAGTGGTTCGATTAGACTTGCAGTGCCATTCCTGACCTGCATTCCAGAGATTTAGAATTTCAGTTTTATACACACCATACCAATACGGGTCTTTGCGCGAGGACACAACCACGCACGGTAAATCCCTGCCAGTTTTATAGGAGTAATATTCGACATAGATAGCACCATCACTTAGTTCCATGTTGGATGCAAAACAACCGAATGGAATGGGAAAGTCAATCGTTCTAATTTCAAGTCTATCTGGCGTCTTTGAATGCAAACTGCAAACAGTCAATAAAGTATCTAATATTTTATCACTAAGGCGTTGGCTAGTTATAGGTCTGTATATTCTTCTGGGCATCAATTTAGCTGCTTCACCATTAGGAGTAACGACAAGAATCTTAATCTTTTGACCATCTCTTAAATTTTGTTCTAGCTCAGAATAGAACGTCATGATGGTGCGGTTCAGAGATATGCCAACAATAAGCAACTCTTTTGAGTTAGATATAGCAGCATCCCTTAAATCAAGTGGAAGCCCGTCATAAAGAAGATTACTTGTTCCGGTAAGCTTGCCATTTATGCTGTTCAAGCGATCTCGGATTCCAAGACTATAGGCTGCTAGTAACCCTAACAAAGCCAATGTAACTGACTCAACGAGAGTCCTAGAAGCTAAGCCTAACCCATTAAGAGCAGCTAGCGTAAGTGCCGCAAATGCAAAGAAATAAAGGTCAATATTTTCACCTTTACGTAGATCCGAGATAATGCGCTTAATGACTTCCATTGCAACTCTATCCACTACACTCGCATGGGGCGATGAATCGTAGATTTTTGCTGGCTGCAGATCTCCTCACTAACCGATCAAGCTGTATAACTCATAATTAGCCCGGATTAATTCTGCCTAATTCCCAAATTGGACATTAGCCCAACAAATTTTCCGTATAATACCCCCTATTTTGGGTATAGCCCGAATCCTTCAGCGTTTCTTCAGTCTGTTTTCACCTCCTATTCTGCCTAAGATCCCAGAAACAGGATTAGACGGAATCAAGGTGCTGGCATGGAGCCACGACCTCGAAAATGATTAGACCAAGTTCGCGATGGCATTCGCATACAGCTTAACTTGTCGAAAATATTGCCGAATTGAGGTATTTTTGGCAAAGCTCTGTTTCATCTTTTATTGAGTCTCCCTTATATTGCTACTAAATCATCATTTGCAACAAGAAGGACTTCTTCTCAATAAGCAGCATTCTTGTCTGCACCTATTCCTCAGAAGAACGAAGTATCAGGGCTTTGACCCCTCTAGATGAACAAACTATAATTTCTTCATCTAAGGTTTTGCTTCTCCTATAATTATCCTCAAAGTAAATTCCCCTTCTCCTCATGGCTCAATCCAGTCTCTGGTTGCAGTCCTTAGTGCTGGCAATCGTTGGTGTACTTGCTGCTTGGGCAGGTAACAACTTGCCATCCGTGCAGGATTTAAAGTTGCCGCTTTCCTGGGCTCAAATTCTGGCACTGGCTGTGGTTGCCTCGTTGATGCTTAACGTCTTGTCTTTGCAATGGGACGGAGCAGCGGATACAGGCCGGCAAGCCGTTTCTCGAAGTTGGAGGAGTTGTCTGTTTCCTTTAATCGCGAGTGGGAGCTTATTTTTCCTCGTGCGAGCTAGGTACGTTCCCGCAGAGATAGTGACTCCTTGTCTCTATGTCTCGCTGTTTTTATTTTTCTGTGCTGCAATTCTTCCACCCCTATTAACCTGGAATGTTCAAAGGAGTTCTGGGGAAGCGACGCAGCTAGGGACACAACCTAATTCCCCTTCCAATGCGGATGCTCGTAATCGTCACGGCTTGTTGAAAGTAGTCAGGATCGAGGTGGAAGGTCGGCTTCAATCTGCCTTTCACAATCGAGTGCGACTGATTTTAGGGAAGGAATCTTTGCCAGCAGAGGTGCAACGTCCTTGGGATCAGGAGGTGAAAGACCGAAACGATACTCCCATCACAATCGAGGCAGGCACCAGTATTTCGAGCATTTTTGAGCAGCCTGCGATTGCAGGGGGAAAGCTTTTGATTCTGGGTAATCCTGGCGCTGGGAAAACAACGATGTTGCTAGAGCTCGCCAAGGAGTTGATTGATCAGGCGCATGACAATTCTGACAGTCTAATGCCTGTAGTTCTGGGGCTGTCCTCCTGGCAGGGGCCTAAACAGAAGTTTTCGGACTGGATCTTGTCCCAATTGAAGCTGAAATATAACGTGCGCGAGGCGATTGGGCAGCGATGGCTGGAGACAGGACAGTTATTGCCATTGCTTGATGGATTAGATGAGGTAGCTCCCGAATCGCAAGTTGCTTGTATCAGAGCAATCAACCAGTTTCGACAAGAATTTGAAGTTAACCAAGTCGTTGTTTGCAGTCGTATCCAGGAATATCGACAGTTACAAACCCAATTGCAATTGAATGCTGCTGTCTACTTACAACCACTCAATCTACAGCAAATTCGAGAGTATTGTCTCCGCGCAGTGGGACCGGATTTGTGGAACATCGTTCAAGCTGATTCAAATCTATTGGACTTAGTTAAAACTCCCTTCTTTATAGGGGTTATGAGTGTTGTTTGGAGAACAGTTTTGCTATCTAATTGGCAACAAACTCAATCCACTAAGGAGCAACGACAACTGCTTCTAGATGCCTACATTAGACAAAGACTAGAACGAATTGATACTCAGCAACCGGAGAGGGCACGAAGATGGCTAGCCTGGTTAGCAACCAACTTACAGCTGCATAATCAGGATGAATTCTTCATTGAGGAACTACATCCAAGCTGGTTGATGGAGCGACAGTTAGAAAAGACTTATCGAATTGTTGTTGGGCTGATCGTTGGCTTAACTTGCGGACTACTTTTTGGATTAGTAGTAGTGCCGCCTATTGGCTTGGTTACTGGGTTAATTCTTAGTGTAATTACTAGTTTGCTTCTTGGATTATGCGCGGGAATGCTGGATTTTTCTGCTAACAGAGCAGCGATGAGATGGTCTTGGAAAAAAGCCAATCTTTTTGCTGTTTACACTCCAATTGCTGGCCAGGTTGGTTGGTGGATAGCTTGGTTAATTAATGGGACAAGCAATGGAGTAACCTATGGCCTGATTGGTAGTCTAATTGCTAGTCTAATTAGTTTGCTTGTTGGACTAATAATTGGAATGACCACAACAGAAATAGAAAAAATAACAATACCCAATCAGGGTATTAGAGAATCTAAAATTAATACGTTGATTACCGTGCTGCTTTTTGGATTTCTCGGGTTATGTACTGGATTTCTTTCAGAAACGCTTTCGGGGTTGCTTAACGGTTTATTGTGTGGGGTGATTTTTGGGATGATTGGGGGAGGAATGGCACTAATTCAACATTTTGTCCTACGTCTCGTCCTTCTTCAAAAGGATTATGCTCCCTGGAATTACATTAGGTTTCTTAATCATGCGACAGACGATTTCATTCTGCTGCAGCGTGTAGGAGGGAGCTATCGCTTCATCCATGCTTTACTACGCGCTCGATTTACTGAAATATGGGCTGCGGAGGAAATGGAATAATGAAAGTCAATCGCCATGGTCAAGCCAAAGTGTTATCGCCAGATGAAGCTAAGCAGCTATTTGATGCCCTCCCTGCCGATCGCGATCGGGCATTATTCGGAATCTGCCTGTTCACTGGCTGCCGAATTAACGAAGCCTGCACGATGCAGAGCAGCGATGTCTTCGACGCAGCCGGGGAAGTCAGGGCAAAGCTGACCATTCGACGGGCGAATACGAAGGGCAAAGCAGAGACGCGGCAAATCGTTACCCATCCCACGCTGCGAGGCTACCTGGAAGCCTACAGCTCCGATCGCGGCAAGGCTCACCTGTTCCCAGGTCGGCATGGTCGCGGGCACATCAACCCACGTTCAGCCGATGCGATTTTGCGGGAGACGTGCGATCGGTTAGAACTGGACGGAATCTCGACGCACAGCTTCAGGCGAACGGCATTAACTCAAATGTCTAGTGCTGGCGTTCCCCTGCGAGTCATTCAGGAAATTAGTGGGCATCGATCGCTTGCCGCTTTGCAGCGGTATCTGGAAGTATCAGAGAAGCAGGTTGAGGCAGCGGTAGGGGCGATCGGCTTCTGATCTCCGCTTCCCCTCCGGCTCCGCCTAGTACAACGTGGCGATCGTTCTGCCCATTCTTTTTTATTCGTGTTACATTTTGCTCATTTTTTATCAAATGTGACACGAATAGATGAATTTTTCGGAACTTGAAGCACGGCTGGCGGAACTGGAGCGGCAAGCTGCGGCAATCCGAGGATTGGGGGAATGCCTGCAAGGTGTGCGCCTAGAATTTGCGCCTGGTGGTGGGACTGCATCGGTATCGGCGAAACTCGCGCCCGAATACGCACGGCTCCGAGCGGACGAGGCAAGCTGCTACCTAGTGGGAAACGATCGCAGTACGTTCCCCTTGGCGATATCTCCCGCATTGAAGCGGCGATTGAACGGGGGAAAAGGCTCACGGCGATCGAGAAAGAGATTAGACGGGTTCAGACGGTGATTGATCAATTGACGGCTAAAGTCGCTGCTCTAGGCGGTAAAGCCTGAAAGTTTGAGGCAATTGCCGGAGCAAAACCTCGGCATTATTTATTATTCCAGTGCTGATTAAACCAGAATTCTTTGTTTGCGAATTCCCCTTACCCTAACGCTCTACTCCCCAACCACTAAACGCATCCACTCAAATTTAGCAGGAAAATATTTATTATTAGCCTTAAAATTATTTATTAAAGAGGGGTGATTTATTACATTCAAAACCCTTTTCAGGCAAAGCTTTTAGGCATTTTAACCGGTTTTAAAATAAATAGTGATACCCCTCATTTACTATAACTTTCTGACTTTCTTGCTTTATTAATGCATATGTACTAAAATCGCGTAATCCAAAGAACGAAATAGATTGCTCCTTATCTAGCTACTGATCGAGCCGTCTATGAGCGCAGGAGAATTTATTATGGGCTATCCTCAAAATCTGTTGGAGGTCTGGAATCTCTATCAACTACACATTGACTCAAAGAATAAGCCTGCCCAGGCAACGCGAATTCTCAATGAGACCCGGTCAGCTATCATGCGAATTTTGCTAAGAGGGCTAGGCTACGAGCGACAATCCGTTGGCAGAAAGATGACAAAAGCAGAGGTCATCGCAGCAGAAGCATTCATGAAAGTATTGAGCACAGAGCAACTAATTGATAGTCGTGCTGCGGTAGAACTAGGTTTTAGCATCTTAAATCTCTCTCAAGCCAGCCGAAACACTTATGGAAGTCGGTTAGACCAGTTCTTAGATTGGGGTGAAGAACAACCTTGGTGGGGGAAATCAACCACAAGCGTGGTTCTCAGAACTACAGAGACCAAGAATGACTATTGCCCAAGTTTAAGACGAGGATATGGTAAAGCAACCGACAACCGACTAACCGATCGCCGATCGGTTTATATAACCTATCAAGTTCAACCTAAGGATATTACTGCTGCATTAGATGCTGAGTTACAGGAGTTCTATCATTTCCTTACCGATCCTGAAAGATATGACCGTCGGACAGAGGCAATTTCTCATTCCGCAGCTGAAACCTACTTGGAGCATATTCGCTTGATACTGGGTTGGTTTCGTCTACAAGGAACACCTAGGAAGCACCTCAGCCTTAACCTGTTAGTTCCCAAGCTTACAGAAGACGCATTAGAAGACTTAACTTCCGAACAGCGTGAAATGTGCTGGAAGGCTCGCAAATCATATATTGACACTTGGATTTGCCGATACTTCGAATTTTTAAGAGAAGAATTAGGTTCTAAAAGTCCCAAAACAAAGCGGTTCAAAACTCATGCCCTTACAGCATTAAGTAAATTTCAATACCGTACAGAAGTTGTTAGCGATAGTGGTTATCAGGAAATTCCTATCCTTAAAACCTTGAACAAATATAGCAACAATGTCCGTGAAGAGAGCGCTAAATGGGATCGTCTGAAGCACCGAGTTGTCCCAGTTGAAAAGAAGTGGCCCGACGTTGTAGAGGGTCAAACTGCTCTGACTACAGTACGAAGGCAAGTTGCAGAGGAACTGCGATCGCTTTGTAGACCAAAATACTCATCTAATGAGCACTTACGAAGTGGTAGTGCAATTACAACCAGCCTACGCGACTATCTAGCGTGGAGCACTATGACTGATACGCCTGCCAGGCGTCAAGAGGAGCCATGCAGCTGGAGAATTTCACTGACTTGTCCCGTTGAACGTCCTGAAGATATCCCCGATGGTGGCTTCTATCATCCTCTCCCTCCTAATCAAGTACGGGAGAGGGATCATGAAAACCGGATTGCAGATAACTACCTGTATAAAACCTACAAACGAAAAGGAAAGTTGTATCCCGAAGGAATTTGGGTACTCGACATCCACAAGTACAAAACCCGGAAGAGGTATGGTCCACAATCAATTGTGGTGAAAAATCGTCAGTTTTCTGATGGAAATTGTCTTTATGACTACATCGAACGCTATTTATATGGTTGGTGGAAACCAGAAGAAGATGAAAACTTTCCAATCTACGATTGGTGGAGCTCTCCGTTTATGGCCCATCCAGGGCGATGGGTCAGTTCAGGGAGAGCGGAGTTTAATCCCGAACAATTTTCGTGTCTAACAGAGCAGGGTAGTTTGAAATCTTGGTTGTGGGGATTTTTCTTCGTGATGCCACGAGCAGGAAATCATTATGAAGACTCCAGCTTCAAGGCTTTCTTCAGTAATGCAGCCCATAAAATTACTGGTAAACGAATTACACCGCATACCATTCGCGACATGTGGGCAACTTGGGCTTATCAAGTTGGGCTAACTGATGCACAGCGAGAATCCCTAGCTTACGCAATGGGTATGGATATTAAAACAATGGAAGAAATTTATGAGCGCTGCTCACCTAGTGAAAAACGTCGCCCAATTGAAGAAGTAATTGATCATATTCTTTTTGGTGAGTTGGAGGCAGAGTACCAACAATCAACCTTCTACTTGGAAAAACTTGCTAAAGAACTTTTGGAGTTACCAGAGACAGAACGTTTGAATTACATGCAATTGCTATCAGTTAAACAGCCTGAGTGAATACTTATGGAAAGATATCCTAAACACTTACTTGATGTCTATGAGCTTTATCTCGAATATCTCAAAGCGACTCACTCGGAACAGAGAGCCGCCAATTTTACTCGAGAGATTTGGTATACATTTACGAGTTGTCTACTGATTGGATTAGGTTACGACCATATCCCTAGCGGCACCAAATTAACTCAGGTTGAAATTCAAGCTGCCAGAGCATTTATGAAGACGCAGAGACTTGGAACTTTGCTCGATGCACGCATAGCTCAACAACAGGGGTTCAAGCTTGTAGAGCGATCACCAAAAATGCGGGAAATTTATCAGCGTAGCTTGGATAAGTTCTTAGCTTGGTGTGGACAAAGACCCTGGTGGCCTGGAGAAAAACCTTTTCAATACTCCTCAAGTTCATTAGAGTTTTGCTGCCCTGATCTTCAAGGAAACTATGGTAGCAAAGCTGAGAAGAGGCTAACTCATCGTCGGAGCGCATATGTCACTTACACCCTACAACCTAAAGAGATATTCCCAAACTTGCAAGCAGAGTTAAGTGAGTTCTATCAGTTCTTAACTAAGCCTGAGCATCCTGAACGTATTGGAAAATCAATTAAAGAAAAATCTGCTGACAAGTACCTGTCTGACCTTCTCCTATTCTTAGGATGGTTTCACCGCTTTGAAGGGGTACCACTTGATCAACTTAACCTTAATTTGCTGATTCCTACAGTTTGTAAAGAAGACTTGAAAAAGCTAACAGAGAAAGAACAGAAAAAACTGTGGGCTAAGCATCGTAAGCACATAGAGGCATGGCTCAGCCGCTATCTTACGTTCTTACGAGAGTCAATGCAGTCTACTAGCCCTAGAACTAGAGGGAGGAAGTTCAGTAGCCTATCTGCATTAGGACGATTTCAATATAGAACAGCAGTTGAAGTCAGCCGTGACTATAGGCGAATTGAGGTTCTACAAGTTATAGAAAATCAGCACAAGCGCAATTCTCAAAAAGTTACAACTTGGAATCGTAATAAACAGTTTGTTGCAGATCAAGAACAAAAATGGCCAGACGTGGAAGATGGTCAAACTGCCTTATCGACTGTGCGCCAAAATGTTCTAGAATCTCTCCGTCTGGAGTGTTTTCCTAAGAGCAAAGATAATAAACTGCGTGAAGGTAGTGCGATCGCTAAGAGTGAACAACAGTTCTTAGCTTGGTTCCTCTTGGCAGGAATGCCACCTAGACGGCAGGAGGAGTACCGAGACCTTAAGACGGCTCTTTCTTGCCCAATTCAACGCCCGTCAACTTCGGTCTTGCCAGAAAATGGTGTATATCATCCTCTACCACCGGCTGAAGTTCGCGATCAGCGTCATGATGGCACTGTTAAGGACAATTACATCTACAAAACTTACTTCTATAAAGGCAGAACTTACAAAAATGGTCTTTGGGTGTTAGACATTCAGGAATACAAAATGGTGGACAAGTATGGTCCACAATCAATCGTGATCAAGAATCGTCAATTTAAGGATGGAACCTGTCTCTATGATTACTTTGATCATTATCTTTATGGTTGGTGGCTTCCTGGAGGACGTAAGAAGCAACAACTCTATGATTGGTGGCAACAGAACTTGAGGGGTCGCCGTGGGCGATGGGTCAGCGCTGGACGTGCTTCGTTTGAGCCAGGTGATGCGTGTTACATTGATGCAATTACACAGGACAGTTTTTGGGTCTGGGGATACTTCTTTGTACAACCTCAGGTAGGAAAACGCATTAATGCCTCCCGGTTTGAGGAATTTGTTGAGACGGCTGCCCACCACTACACTGGGAAGCAAATTGCACCCCACATTATGCGTGCAGTGTGGGCAACATGGGCCTATCAAATAGGCTTAACAGATCAGCAAAAATCATCTTTAGCCTATGCCATGGGGCACGATCTTCGCACATTAAGAGAGTTGTACGACCGAAGTCCCTCGGAGGAAAAACGACGACTGATCGAGGAGGTCATTGATCGGCTTTTCTTTGATGAGGAAGTTTTTAATCAGCCTGTACCTCAATCTGCCGAGCTAAGTTCTTTGGAGCAAAGACTGCGAAGTTTGACAAAAGTCCAACAACAGCAGTTAGCTGAGATTCTTGCTAGAAGCTAATCTGTAATGTTTGTACTGATTTGAATATATTTCCATCCTGCCGACAAATAAGCTAACGTCAAGTCAAACTACGCCAGAAAAGACCAGCTATGAAGCTCTGGGCATTTTTGAGGAAAGACATTCGCGAGCTAAACCTGCAAAAAGCTGAGGAAGTGACCAAGACGGGATCAGACGCGGCAAAAGCAGTGCTGGATTTAGCAAAAGCGGTTAATGAGCAAGGGGGGAAGGTTGAAGTCTTACGACCCTATATAGGCGAAATCTCCTCACTGCTGGATGTGTTGAACTCACCTCTAGCTCAGGTTATCAAGGATACAATTCCCTTTGCACCTCTTGCAATCACAGTCCTTAAACTTGTCGCTGAGTCAACCAAGAAGGAGCCAACTCTAGAGCAGTGCATAATGCTGGTGAGTCAAACAGCATACCTGGACAGCCTTCGATCGCTCCTGAAGCCCTACGCTCAACAACTGGGACAAAGGAAGCAGAAGCAAGCTTCAGAGACGATCGCTCGTCAACTTAAACAGCTAGGGGAAAAGGAGTTTAGCGACCAGGATACAAAAGATGCACTGCTGAATTTTCCCAATTCAAGGCTGGCACAAGAATTTAATAGGATTCTCAAAGCACGCTTGGAAGAGGCAGGATTCCTGAAGCATCGGGCAGCTAGCCTGACCAGCCGAATTGCTTGGAATACGCCCCGCTACATCAACGCAGCACTTGCACAAAATGCAGATACCCTTAAGCCTCTAGCTGAATTGCATCGAAATGGTGGGCGAGAAGTGCTGGAGCGCTACAGCAGTATCGATACCTACTTGGCTGAAAGAATTAAGCCTTGCCCCAACGAGAAGGTTTTTGCAGAACTGTTTACTTTTCGAGATATCTATGTCTCGTTAAAAGCACAAATCATCAAAAATGATGGAGGAGTAGATAAAAGTAAAGCTCCCGTTGATCTGGAGGCTTGGGCAAGAACATTGCTAAACGATGACCAGCCAAAAGACAAAGTGCTTTTCATCCAGGGTGGTCCTGGACGCGGCAAGAGTGTCTTTTGCCGGATGTTTGCCGATCAGGTAAGACAGTTTGAATATCCCCGGTGGATCCCTATTTTGATTCGATTGCGCGATATTCGGGTTTTAGAAAAGGATTTTGAGGAAACGTTGAAAAAAGCTGTAGACCGGGATTTTGCCAAAAACGATCCGGGTTGGCTCACCGATCGCAATATTCGATTCCTGTTTTTGTTGGATGGCTTTGATGAACTACTGATGGAGGGCAGAACCAGCGGGGGACTAGAGGAGTTTTTGAAGCAGGTCGGCAGATTTCAAGAGAG
The DNA here is from genome assembly GCA_014695325.1 of Cyanobacteria bacterium FACHB-502. Taxonomy (GTDB): domain Bacteria; phylum Cyanobacteriota; class Cyanobacteriia; order Elainellales; family Elainellaceae; genus Leptolyngbya_A. The sequence goes on from JACJNZ010000081.1 coordinate 23,677, forward strand.
TTGCAAGGAAAACTCTGAGAAAGGGCACCGAGTTCTGATTACAGGCAGGACTTTGTCCTTGCAAAGTATTGAACGACAGATGCCGTCTAATTTAGAACGGGTCGAGATTCTCCCGATGAATCAAGACCTCCAGAAGAAGTGGTTCGAGAAGTGGCAGAATCTGGTTGGAATCCAAAAAGCTCAAGCCTTTCAAACCTTTCTACAAGACTCGCGTTGCCCGGAGCGTATTCGTGGTTCTGAGAATGAAGCTGGACTCGCTCAAGAACCTTTATTGCTGTATCTGTTAGCAGCAATGCACCGAGATGAAGAATTAACGCTTGAGATGTTTGATGGGGCAGAGGGAGCCAAAGCGAAAATCTTAATTTATGAGCAGTCGTTGAATTGGGTGTTGACAAAACAGCGCCCAGAGTGGCTCAACTGGGACTTAACCGAACTAGAAACGGAAAGCCTGCGCCGCATTTTGGCAGAAGCTGGATTGTGTGTGGTTCAGACAGGCAATGAGTGGGCGTCCATTACCATGATTGAGGAACGCTTGAGAGGGGATGATGGCGCAAAGAGTTTACTGGAAACTGCTCGAACTCGGCTCCAAGATAATCCATTGCGAAATGCCCTGGCAGCGTTTTATCTACAACCAGGACGAGGTGGTAATGGGTCGGTAGAGTTTGCCCACAAGAGTTTTGGAGAGTTTTTGTGCGCGGAACGATTGAAAGAAGCATTAGAAGACTGGACTCGTCCTGGTGTGAAACGGCAAGAGTTTTACATTTCTACGGAGAAATTGCACTGGGAAATCTATGACCTGTTGGGACAGCCTGTACTCACGTACGAAATTGTGGAATACTTGCGAGTTCTCCTGTTTGATAGCCCGGCCTTTCAACCTGTTACCCTATTCGAACGGCTACATGATTTCTATGAGCGTTGGTGCGAAGGAGAATTTATTGATGCACCTCCTGCAAAGAACCTACCCCAGGAGAAGCTGGGACAGCTGAAAGCATTATTGATTGACACTGGACTGCGTCAGGTAGATGTATATACTGGGCTGAATGTGATCATCCTGCTGCTAGAACTGCATCGCTATGCTCAAACTACAGAGAAATTCAAAGACACGATTGTATTCTATCCCAGTGGACGACCCCGTGAAGAAGCTAACGGATATGAACTGACAGAACGTTTACTCAAGGTAGTTCATTATAGTGATGCCATTGCAGAGTCCACATTCACGCGCACTATTGGAATGTTCCTTACCAGCGCCAACCTCGACAGCGCCAATCTCTCCAGAGCCGACCTCTCCAGAGCCGACTTCTCCAGAGCCGACCTCTCCAGAGCCGACTTCTCCAGAGCCGACCTCTCCAGAGCCACTCTCTCCAGAGCCGACTTCTCCAGAGCCGACCTCGTCAGAGCCACTCTCGACAGAGCCAACCTCTCCAGCGCTAACCTCTTCAGAGCCAACCTCGACAGCGCCTACCTCTCCAGAGCCAACCTCTCCAGAGCCGACCTCTCCAGAGCCAACCTCTCCAGAGCCGACCTCGACAGCGCCAACCTCTCCAGAGCCGACCTCGACAGCGCCAACCTCTCCAGAGCCGACCTCGACAGCGCCAACCTCTCCAGAGCCATGCTTTGGAATGCCATTTTGACAAATGCGAATTTAACGGGTGTTGATCTGAAAGAAATTACCTGGAATAAGGAGACAAAATGGGATGGAGTCAAGGGTTTAGAAACGGCGAGGAATGTGCCAGAGGCGTTGAAACAGCAGCTTGGGTTGTAGTAAGAATGGCAATTAGGAGACGTAGAAGATGTTCTTCAGTAAGCTTATCGTTCCACAATTCCGAACATAAAAAACCTTAGCTCTACGGCATTTTGAACTGCTGCCAGAAAACCTCATCGGAATACTCACACCCTCGCCGCTGCTCTCCTGAATTGCCCGGTTCACGCCAAAGACCTCACCCCGATCGTTTAAGAGCGGACCTCCAGAATTACCGGGATAAAGGAAACCGGACGGTGTTCTGATACATTTACCGTTCAAGGCTTGCAATCCGCAATCGCTGTTTATAACAATCACTGAGGCTTCAGTATGTTTCCAGTGGCTTCCCATGGGCGAGCCGATCGCCCTCACCGTATCCCCTACTTTCACATTGGCTGATTGTGCAAGCGCAGCAACAAGCAAGTTAGCGGCTCCGTCGAGTTGTACCAAGGCAAGGTCTAGGCTTTGATCGCTCGCGATCGTCCGTCCCTGGAACTGCCGCCCGTCTTTCAGTTTCACGTACAGTAGCCCGTTAGCAATAACGTGATGATTGGTGAGAATCAATCCATCTTCCCGAATAATAATGCCGCTGGCTGGAGCCGCGCCTGCATTAGTTTGAATCCATACTTCGGCAGTGAAGCAGTCGGGGTCATTCCTTGCGATCGTCTGGGGCTGTTGAACAAAGGAGAGAAAAGGCAACTGAATTTTAGGCAGATCCCACTGCGATTTTTCCTGGGAATCTGTGTCAGGCTTAACGTTGTTTTCTGCTCCATTGCTAAGTAGTGCGCTGCCAACCGATTTCAGGTAAGGCGTAGGGCCGATCGCCCTGGGCTGAAGCAAGGCTTTGACTTTGCTAGAGAAGGGGACACCCTCGTCGTCTGGCGGCTCGATCGCCTCGGCCGATCGCTCAAAGACTTGATTGCACTGGTTGAGGAGATGGAAAAGAGCAAAATTGGGCTGCAATCGCTTCAGGAGGACGTTAACACAATCATTAGTGGCGGGAAGATCATCTTCCACATGTTTGGGGCACTGGCTGAGTTTGAGCGGAATCTAATTCGGGAACGAACTCAAGTAGGGCTACAAGCGGCAAGAGCCAGGGGCAGGAAAGGCGGATGACGGCAGAAGTTGACGGCATAGGAGATTGAGATTGGGAAGCCACTAGCAGCAGACCCGAATCGAAGTGTGAACTCAATTTGTGAGCATCTGAAGATTAGTCGCCTAACCTACTAGCGTTACATTAATTTGGAGGTGGAAGTTGAACTAGTGAAGGCTCAGACAGAGATCAAAACGACAAAAGTGTAGCTGTGGTTAAGGGTTGAGAATAATAAGTTCATTCGTTGAAGGAAGAAGGTGAGGGATCATATCGAACGCTTTTATCTGGCACAATACTAGATGAAGAAAAAACATAAGAATAGCTATGAGTATGAATTGACGTTTACTCATAAAGATGATGCAGATTTAGATAAGCAAATCTACGCTCTGCTTTAGGAGATGAAGTTTTAAACGGATTTAGAATCCTGTTTTATTGAGGCAGATGTGAATAAAATTGGAACAAATCGAAGTTGGTAGAATGCAAAAAAATTGATCGCGCAAAGCGCGAAAGAGAGAAAAAGAGAATAGTGTAGAGGGCAAAAGGGAAAAAGAGCAAAGTGCTATAGAGTCCACGCAGAACCGCAAACAACTCGGAAACCAAAACTGTTGCCCCGGCCGTCCGGGCTGTTTCTACCGCGACGGGCAGATCGGCAACGCCCAGGAAAGCTGAGCCACGAACCACCGCGCAGCAGCCGATAGGTAGAATCTCCACCTTTTAACCAAGCACTTCCGTCACTTGGCGCTCCTTCATAGTTCTCATACCAGTGGTCTAGACACCACTCCCACACATTTCCGTGCACCTCATACAAACCAAAACCATTCAGCGGAAAGCTACCTACTTCCGTGGTCTGTTCTCGATACACTCCTTTCGGTCCCGCTCCATAAGAACCAGAATAAGTCTTTCCCTTATATTCCCGATTCGTTCCACGATAATTTGCCAGATCGGTGGTAATCGTTTCACCAAAATGGAATGGAGTGGTGGCTCCGGCACGACAGGCATATTCCCACTCTGCTTCAGTGGGCAGACGATACTCATGTCCTGTTTCCCTGCACAAACGAGCACAAAACTCGATCGCATCATGCCAGGACACCCGCTCAACAGGGCGATTCTCTCCCTTAAAGTTAGATGGATCTGGATCGAGGTCATGGTTGATTTTGGGCAAACCTGCCACAATTCTCCACTGCGCTTGCGTCACCGCATACTTGCCCATTAGAAACGGCTTAACGGTAACAGGATGTTGTGGTCGCTCGTCATCCTCTCCTTCTCCAGGAGGTGAACCCATTTGAAACGTACCACCTGCAATGGAAACCATTTCCAACCGCACTCCATTGCCCAGATCCTCTGTGAAGTACTGAGCATGTCCTCGTTGCTTGTTAATTGGTCTTCCCTGAGCATCAACAGTGATAACGTCAAATTCAAATGTCGGAATTGTGGGTGCTGCTACTGGCGGAGGAACAATCACCGGGCTCTCGGCTGAGGCAGCAACGGCTCGACTGGAGGTAGGTGTAGTCGGAGGCTCTGCTTGAACGGCACGGGGCGGGATGGTCGCTGCTCGGATTGCAACGCGTTTGATCGCTTTGATGGCTTGCTGGTCTCCAGGCGAGACAATCAATACCCGTGTCCACAGCTGTTCAGCGAGTTCCCAGTCTTGCTCAGCTTCTGCTTCTAGCGCGTCGTTTTTGAGAATGGTTACGTCTGCCAGCGTTGCCTGCTTGGGCAACAAAATGAGATGGAGTTTGGTGGCAGGTTCTGCAATTGTATAGGGGGTTTGCCTGGGTTTTTGATAGCGACGGTTCAGGTCTGGCACCTGATAACGCAGATGCTGGTAGAGGCGCTCGACCGTGGCACAGTTGCCTTCGCCTTGCATCCGTAAACCTTGCAGTAGGGTATGGGTGAAGGCTCCGTGCTGCAATTGGTCGATTTCATACGATCGCTCACTAGGGCTACAAGCAAACAGGGTGACAACGCCCTGTTGAGTTTCAATGCCAATCCCTTCCCCATCGCGATCGCCTTCGTTGCGGCAGGCATCCAGCAGCAAAATCACGTTATCGGCTCCGCAGCGACGTAAGCGTTCAGTCACGTAGTTAATCGGAATCGCAGTTCCTTCAATGTTGCCAGGATCAACATCCATCGGCATCAGGTAATCGCGATCGCGGTGCCGTTTGCCATGCCCGGCAAAAAAGAACCAGAAGTTGTCGCCAGGATAAAGAAACGGTTGTTCAAATCGGGTTCGCAAAAAGCGGGACAGGGTGCCAAAGGTTGGCTGGGAACGCAAAGGTGGACCGGAGTCTGTTTCGATGGGTGGAGAGTTATCTGAGAAGTAGTAAACCTTTTCAAACCCTACTTCCTGTAAGCAGAAATCGCTTACAGCTTCGGCATCTCGCTTGGCATAGTGCAGCGGTGCAAGATTGTCGTATTGGTTAATGCCGATCGCGATCGCCCAGTTTCTCCCCATTTCAACTGTCTCAAGACTGCAATTTCAACTCCGACCTTAGCCTATATTCTCCAACAATTAACTTCGTTAGCAGCTTTCGTCTTTACGAATATTAGGTGGGGTGAGCGGACGAGGCGATCGTTTGAGAATGCAATTTATCCCGATCGTTACATTGGCGGGTTAACCAGCAACAGGACGTTTAATTTAGCAGATTATGTAGAGTTGATTGAACGAGGAAACGCTGGGTGAGCCGAATTCGAGAGATTGAGAAAGCAGAAGCAAAGGATGACGTTGAAATGCAAGACAGCGAATAGGAAACATAACCCTACAACAAAAAAACCTCAGTGCCGAACTGAGGCTGATCAATAGGGAGAATCCAAACGAGATGAAACTTTGATTAGCTCACTGCAAAGGCAGTTAAGAGGGTGAGAGTCACGAAGAGAACCGCAATCGCCCCTTGCAGCGCATATTGACGAGCCCGCTCTGGAGAGGGGAAGTGTGCATAGTAGAGGGTGGGTTCAACCGCGTAGTTGTTGGCTAACCCTTCTCGATCGATCGTTGCCCCATTCAATGCCGGACGACGGAGGAAGTTATGTCCTTCGCGGCGCATCCGGGAACGAACTTCAGTGGGGGTCAATTCAGTTCCATTGCTGACCCCTGCTTTGAGGGACAGCCCTTGGGTTGTTCCTAGTTCGCGAGCGATGGAGACGAAATCAAGGGCGGAGTCAGCGGTGTAAGTCATGGCGATTTGTTTTGTAAACTTGTGTAACATTAAAGTAACACTTTGTTAAAATCATTTGCAAATACATTTTGCTTATGGTAATTAGTCTGCCTCTATAGGAAGAACTGTCCGATCGCACTATTAATAGACAGCCAATCCCTCAACATGCTGGGGGCAGCTTCTTGCTGCGATACCTGGCGAAATGCCAGCGCAGTTCATCGAAGGTGTAGAACTGATGCTCTAGGGGGTGGCTTGAGTGTGAACCATTGTTGTGCGCTCTTCGTGCTGGGGCTATTGCGCGATCGTTTGTCAGTTTTCTGCTACTATGTTTGTAGTACTATAAGTACTAGAAGTGCTATTACTGAATCAATTTCTTTTATTACTAGAAGTACTCAGAGGTAACATGAATTCAGCAGATGAGTACTGGACTGAAGAAATGGCGCGATTGCAAGCCCAAGTGAAAGATGAAACTCAGACCTGGCTCAAGGTCGAGGCCATCAAGCAAAAAATAACGATAGGCGAATTAATCGATCAGCTAGTTGAACTGGCAAGGCAGGCTGAACTGTCCTCAGAGCAAAAGAACTAACGAGAAGTAAGGCACGCTCAAACTAATGCTGTAAGACCCTAAAAATTTGAGTACCGAGGCAAACAGTAATGGCTAGAGACGCAATTCAATCCCAGCTAGAAGCTACCGAGGTGAGGATTCACAATATGGATCAACGCATCACCGAATGGCTCGATCACATTACAGAAACCCTAGAGACGTTAGGCAACCGGGTTGATGGTTTAGCAGTGCAGGTGACGCAGTTTAACTCTGGCATGACTGAACTCAAGGGACTGGCACGGCAAGTTCTTCAAGCGATCGATCGACAAACTGAGTCGATTCACGGCCATCTCCAGGTAGCTCAGCAACAGTCCGCCAACATCTCAGAACTAGCGAAACTAGTTGCGACGCAGGCAAGCACGGTTGACTTCATCATTCGCCGCACCAGTGCATAAGAGGTGCTCGCTATGACCGTTGCTACCGCTAAATGGACAGTCCACGATTACCACCGCATGATCGACGCTGGCATTTTGGACGATCGCCATGTGGAACTGCTGAATGGAGAGATTGTGGAGATGCCGCCAGAGGGAACACCTCATGCAAACCGCAGCACCAAAGCGGCTAACTATCTGAGACGGCTGCTGGGCGACCGGGTAGAAATTCGAGAGGGTAAGCCCATTACGCTGTCTGACCGGTCAGAGCCAGAGCCAGATATCGCGGTGGTCGAACTGCTGGAAGATGAATACGACGAACATCATCCCTATCCAGCGAATGTCTTCTGGCTGATCGAATTCTCTAACTCCAGCCTGGAGAAGGATTTAGAGGTTAAGCGCAGAACTTACGCCACCGATGGCATCCAGGAATATTGGGTCGTCAACCTGCGTGAAATGAAGCTAATTGTCTTTCGAGTACCCGACAGTGGCGACTATCAGGAAGCGTCAACGCTGGAGCAAGGCATCATTCATCCAGTTGCGTTTCCAGACGTATCCGTTGATGCTTCCCGCTTTATCAAGAAGTGAGGAACTAGGAAATGACCGATCAACAAGTCATGAGCCACCACAATCTGTGCGGTAGATATAGCCCCTAACCCTGTTGACTCAGAGATATCAATTTTCTCCCAAACGCCGATCGGATCTATACTTTGCACATTAGTCGCGACTCAACCCGATCGGTCGAGTGCCACTAGAGACCCAGTTTGTCCACTCAGCCAAGGAGGTGAAACGAGCGAACCAATGCTCAAACAAATAAAAACCAGTAGCAGAAAGGCAAAAACCACTGGTCAACGAGGGGCGAATCTCTTTACCAGTGGTTTTTAGTTCTTAAACGGTCTATTTGGTTTTTCATAAGTCCCCCTGAGGGGTTGAATCGCTGAAAAAGTAAGTCTTTCAGCGGCGGGGATTTTTTGTCCAAAAATCACCCAGACTTGAGACAAAGATAGCACACTGTCAGATCGGTGCGCCAATTGTTGTTGCAATTTTTCTCAAGCCTGCTGGGGAACCGCTTCAACACTCACCCCCGAAGTCACAGGAGAACCTGCAAATTAAGCAACACATTTACTAAGCACTAAGAACATCACTATGAATATTTCATCGATTGGGGCGAGGGCATCCTCGTCCCCACAGGGTTTTGCATCTCAAAATTTGTCATGGTCAGAAAGGAACGAAGAAAACGGCACAAAGCCACGACCTTCTATCTCACTAGAACAGTTCCATACAGCGATCGCACAAGAATTCATCCACGGCAGCGCGATCGACCCAGTTTTGTTTGCTGCCACGGTGCAAGTCGTTCCCGACCTCATCTACGAGCACGGGGAAGTACTGGAAACACCCATCCACGATGCGCTGAACTGGAAATACACCCGCTTCTGGGTCAATAAACCGATCACAACCGTCGCGGCACTGCTGCTGAATGAAGACCATTCCTGCTGGCAGGCAAAGCTTAGTCAGCCCAGAGTGGACCAAAAAGGGAAGGTCTGCAAGTATGAAACTCCGGTTGGCAACGGTTCAAGAGCCTTTCTGCCCGATCTTCCACTTGCAATCCGCCAAAGAATTGCCGATCGTTACGGTTTAGAAGTTCCCCTAGACGGCTCGTTCTGGGACTGGCTAACTGACCATCCTGAACTTCCGATCGTCTGGACGGAAGGTGGTAAGAAAGCACTAGCTCTCCTTAGCCTGGGATACGTTGCGATCGCGCTTTACGGTGTGAACGGCGGTTATTCCAAAGATGCGATCGGGAACCGATCTCTCACTGCTGATGCCCTGCGCTTCTGTCAGGTGGGCAGACTGCATGTGCTGGCGTTTGACCAGGATGCAGAGGACAAAACGCGGCAGCGGGTCAATGTTGCCTTATCTCGTTTTGGTGGACTACTGCACCAGGCTCAGGGGACAGTGGCGATCGTCCAGTGGAGCGGCAAAGACGGCAAGGGAATTGATGACCTGATCGTGAACTGTGGGGCTGAAGCCTGGGAAAAAGCAAACGCTGAGGCACTTCCACTAGAACACTGGCGCATTTGGCAGCAGTTAGCCCAGCAGCTTACCTGGACGCCTGCCATCAGGCTACAGACCGCTGACCTGTCCACCCTGGATCTGCAACGCCTTCCCACCGAGGGCATGATCGCATTGTGCAGCCCCAAGGGAACGGGAAAGACCAAGTGGATTGCTCATCAGGTCGAGGGCTTGGAGAAAGTCCTCTCTGCTGGACATCGACGATCGCTGCAACGTTCCCTCAGTCAACGCTTGAAGCTCGACTATATTGGCGACCTGGACAAAGCGAATGGGGAATTCATCTCTGGCTCTGCTTACACCCTCCGCGTCAGCTTTGTCGTCGATTCCCTGCTGGCAATTGATCCTGAGAAGTTCAAGGGCTGCGACTTGGTGATTGACGAAGTGGTGCAGGTGATTCGTCACCTGCTGACCTCCAGCACCTGCGCGAAAGACGGTAAACGTCCTGCACTGCTGGCACGATTCCGGCAGTTGATTCGCGTTGCCCGCCGCGTCATTGTCGCTGATGCAGATTTGGATAACGCGACGCTGTACTATCTCAAAGCCTTGAGGGAAGATGCCCATCCTGTCTTCCTGATTCGCAACGATTACCAGCCGCAGGGGTATGCGGTTCGAATGCTTGACTGTCCAGATCGCACTGCAATCACGGCAGACTTGTTGGAAGACATCGACACGCTGGAAGCCGGAAAAGTTATGTTTGTCGCGACGGACAGCCGGGCAACCTCTAAAGCACTGGCAAGGACGATCCAGCAGCAGTTTCCAGGGTTGCGCGTGCTAGTGATCAACTCCGATACCTCTGGCGGAGAGTTGGAGCGAGCCTTCATTCAGAGTCCAGACTCCGTGCTGGAGCGGGGTGAGTTTGATGTCGTGATCTGCTCTCCCTCCCTGTCTACCGGGGTCAGCATCGAAACGCAGGGCATTATTGACAGAGTCTATGGCATCTTCGGTGGCGTGAGTTCCACCGATGCCGATATGGCACAGGCATTAGGACGAGTCAGGGAGCCGGTGGAGCGGGTCGTTTGGTGTGCGAAACGAGGCAGCAACTACAGTAAAGCGTCCCGGTCTACCAATTCTCTAGAGCTAAAAGCCCATCTGCGAAGCCGCACCTCCGCCACCGTGAGCTTAATTCGCTCATCTCTGCGGGAAGATGTCCCAGACCTCAAAAATTATGACTGGCAGGCTGATCCCCACCTCGATCTTTACTGTCTCATTGCCGCCACTCAGAATCGATCGATGCTGCACCTGCGAGAGGCATTAATCGTGCGGCTCCGCTTTGAGGGGAACCAAGTGGCGATCGAGAACCGAGAATCCAATGGGGGCATTGGAGAGCGGCTGAAGATTACCCGTGATGAGCTCCGGCAATTAGACGCGGAGAGTATTGTGGCAGCCGATGACCTGACAATCAGCGAAGTGCTGCAACTGGAAGCTCAAGAGAGCATTTCCCCCGAGCAGCAGCGGGCGATCGCCAAGTTTTACCTGAAGGAGTTCTACTGCCTGGAGGAGCTAACGGTTGAGGATGTGTTGGCAGATAAAGAGGGGCGGCGGCGGGGGGAACTGCGGAGCCTGGAGGAATTGCTGTATCCGGGAGTGGCGATCGATCGCACAGTGAAGGCACTGGAGAATCAGCTGAAGTGGAATCAATCGCTGTGCCCGTGGGATATCTCTAGTGCTGAGCTACGTCGAGCCTTACGAGAGCAGCTGGGATTAAGCGATTTTCTGAACCCGGACAAAGAATGGACGAAGTATGACCTCACCCCTTATGCAGACAGAGTAAGGGAATGGGCAGCCCAGATTAAGCAAGCTCTGAGTCTCACGGTTACGGAAAAAATGAGCGATGTACAAATCGTTCATCAACTGTTGTCGCAATTAGGGGTAAAGGTTGAGTTTCGCTGGTCAAGATCGATGCCGGGGCATGAGGGCGAGAAATTAAGAGTTTACCGATTGCATCAACTTGCTTGGCAGGAGGCGATCGCTATTTTGGAGCAGAGAAAGGCAAAACGGGATCGGGCAACATGCTCTGGATCTTCCCTTCCTTTTCAAACAAAAGAAGGAACAGGAGATCCACTTTTATCTAGCTCCTGTCCTTCAAAAGAATGGTTATCCCAAAAGGTGCTTGATGATGTGCGGCAATTGTGGCAGGAGGCTGACTCGATCGAAGCCCAGGAGGAGTTGAGGAAAGTTATTCCGATTGATGTGTGGAGGAGGGCAATGACCCCAGTTCCTGTCCCTTAGTGGTTTGGACAGTAGCTGAGAACTATTCCTGTGAATTCAGAGGTAGCAACAAACTCCCCTCAATTTGTGCAAACCTAAGCAAGGCAAACAATGACCAGCTAAACCTGCCGGGAGTAGGATAGGGCGATCGTTCTCTCACCTACAATCAAAATAGAGCGATAGCAGAGGTAGCAGGATGATTGCCGACCCCAAAAGTCAGCTAATGGCTCCCGAAGCGTATTTAGAGTGGGAAGACCAACACCCCTTCCGACACGAATACCTTCGCGGTATTGCCTATGCCATGACGGGGGGCTCGGTTCCCCATAATGACATTGCCCTCAACTTGTACCGTATTCTCTATCCTCACCTGCGATCGAGAGGCTGTCGGGTCAACGTTGCTGACGTTAAAGTGCAAGTCTCCGATAATGGCCCCTACTTCTACCCCGATGTTGTCGTCAGTTGCGATGAGCGCGATCGACGCGCCTTCAAACTCATTCAATCGCCTTGCCTGATCGTTGAGATTCTTTCTCCTGGAACCGCAGGCTTCGATCGTGGAGATAAATTCCGAGCTTACCGCCGACTCACAACCCTACAAGAATACGTCCTGATCGACTCTGAAACCCGTAACGTTGACTGCTACCGTCGCAACGATCAAGGGAAATGGGAACTGACCGCTTACCCACTCGATGAAGCACCAGAAGAAAGCGATCCCGAAGTTCACTTCACCAGCATCGATTTTCGTTGCCCACTGTCCGCAATATACGAGGACATCGACTTTCCCGAACCATCGCTCAACCTACCGCAATAGCTCAGACGAAAGGTTCGCTCCTAACCGACTGTTCCCCTAGCTCTCAGCAGTCAACCTATCTAACTCATCCAACAGCTTCGTAATCCGATCGCGTTTCTTGCGATCGCTCCAGATCTCACCCTTTTGCAACCGCTTACCAATCTCGCTCAACCGCTGGGCAGCAATTTTCTCAGGCGGCTGCTCTAACTCAGGCTTAATTTCTTTGACCCGTGCCTTGATCTCACTCAACGGCAAATTCTCACCGATCGCCTGCTCCAGCAAATCACGCCGCTGGTCTTCATCCTTGACCCGTGCGATCGCCCGTGCTTTCGTGAACTCAAGCTTCCCTTGCCTGAGAACATCCAGCACATCCTCTGGCAGATTGAGCAGGGGAAGTCGGTTGACCCGGAAGGATTCAGCACTAAACCCACCGACCGTAGAGAGCAATGATTCGATCGTTTCAAGCTGACGAATAACGTTATCCGTCAAATCCTGCCCTCGCTTTTTGGCATTAGCAGCCCGATTCAGAACTGCTACCACCTCATCGGTTGTAACGTCGAGGTCGATCGCCATCAGCTGCAACAGCCCCTCGGTTTCATCCACCGGGTTCAGGTCATCCCGTTGCAGGTTTTCGATCAGCGCGACCTGTAACGCCTGGCGATCGTTAAACTCCCGAACAACCACTGGAACTTCCTTCAGCCCCACTTCCTTAGCAGCCCGATACCGTCGCTCTCCAGCGATCAGTTCATAGCCGTCCTCCAGCGGACGAACCAGAAGCGGTTCCAGAATTCCATGCTCTTTCACAGACTGAGTTAACTGCGCCAGCTTCTCCGGGTCGAAATATCGCCGGGGCTGACGCTTCGGCAGCACAATTTTACGAATCGGAACGGTGCTGACTGAAGACCCCTCTTCAACCTCAATGCTGAAGAGGTCGGTTACGCCCCGCATCTGGGGAACTTGAGGACGCTTGCTAGACACTACAGATCCTCCATGCCTTGGGCAATTTCATTCAGCACCTTCAGAGATGGGTGCTTGGGGGCATAAACTGCCAGCGGTTGCCGCGCCATTGCCGCATCTGCAAACGCCGTCGCACGAGGAATCGGAGAGAAAACAGGGGCAAGGTGCGATAGCTGTTCTCGCAACGCGTCCAGGATTGCTTTGTCCTGGCTGGCATTGTTATAGATCGTGGGGACAATCCCTGCGATCGCCAGTTTCCGGTTCAGATGTTTTCTCACCTTCTTGATCGTATCCAGCAATAGTTCAGTCCCCTTAAATGCCTTAAAGTGGGTCTGAATCGGAATTAAAACATGAGTAGACGCCGTTAAAGCCAGGATGCTCAAGACTCCTAAGCTGGGAGGGCAATCAATTAAGACAAAATCATAGTTTGCTAGTTCCGGCTCTAGAGCGTCTCTCAGCCGTAACTCCCTTGCCATTACAGACGCCAGTTGCAGTTCAGCCGCACTCAGCGTAATGTTGGCAGGGGCAAGGCCCATCTTATGCAAATCCTGCTGAATGGGCAGTCTGCCTTCCTCATCGAGAATTGCATTCGTAATGGTTTCCTCTAACTCATGTGGTTCCAGCCCCATGAAAGTCGTAAGCGATGCCTGGGGATCAACATCGACCAGCAGGACACGATGCCCGCGAAGTGCCAGGTGGTATCCCAGATTCATTGTCACCGTCGTTTTACAGACCCCACCTGCTTGGTTAAAAATAGCAATGACTTTAGGCACGACTTAAGGTGTAGCGACAAGCTTAGTTTATCCGTTAGGTACGACTTCTGAACAAGTTTGATGGACGATTATCCCGATCATTTAGTGGATGAGGCACTGCGCCTTCTCGACCTCCTGCGTAACAATCCATTCGAGAATGACGCACCCCTGACCCGACAATTTAAGGAGCTCCCTGCTCGCCCTGGCATCTATGCCGTGAAACATCGCAGCTTAGGAATTTTGTACATCGGCAGAAGCACCAACATCCGGGCACGCCTCCGAGGAGGACACAAGGCACTAGGCTGGGCATTTATCGATCGCCTCGATCCTGATGATGTGCGGGTTGCCTGCACCACGCTTGCCTTCCAGTGGAATCGAGTATCATATGAACTAGAGCAAATCATGATTAAGCGCGTCCAACCGCCCTACAGCGATCGTTAGCATCAGAGGACTAGGCAGATGCAGACGGCAGACTCAACCCAAAAAGCAACGCTCCTCAGCTACTTCCCTGAGCGGATTCAAGCTGCGCTCAAAGCCTATGCTGTTGAAGTTGACCTGTCTCCTGAAGCTGTAGTTCAGTTGGCGATCGGCTACTTCCTGGAGTCAGCCGACATCGACATTGACACCGATGACCAGGACACACCAGGTGTGCTTCCCCATCAAACCGTACTGGCTCAACTCCCCCTGGCTCTTCAGAAGGGCATTGAGCAATACGCAGCCGAAGTTGAGTTCCCCCCAGAATCTGTCGTCGAGCTAGCCGTTACCTTCCTGCTCGACCCCGATGCCACCAGCTTTGAGGACTGCCAAATCGGTGTTCAGAGAGAACAGGTATACATGCTCCAGCAATATCGCAAAGCTCATCAAGCCGCAGCAGCATAGGTCTGTAGCTGCTAAATCGCTTAACTGGGCTGTAAAACAAATCCTGGTTTATTTTACTAGCGGCATGGGGATAATCGATAACTCTAGAAAACAAAGCTGGAAGGCGTTTTCGCTAAATTTTATATGTCTCATAATGACTCAGCTTGACGAGTTCTGAGACACGAGTTTTGCGACAGAATTTTTACATGGATGTGCTCAAATTCTTGGTTCAAAATCTCTCTATTTCGGCAATACCACTGCGTAGGTAGGTCCTGGAATTGCTAAGCCTAAATGGTTCCTCACAGGTTCAGTAGATCTCTTGCTCCTTGCCCCCTCGTAGCATCTCGCACTTGCTCCAACAGCTTCTTCGGAGATTACTGCATAAAAATGGGGAATAAGGAGGATTAAATTGTAGGAAATGATACTCGTCAGTCCATCAGTACCCTATATGAAGATATACGGAGAGATTCTGCCGATCCACTCCAAAAAGCCTATTATGCGGAAAAATTCCGTCGATCTATCTGATTTGGGTGGATCAGTAGAACGATTCTGCCGATCCATCCAGTACTGGAGGATCAGCAGAATTATTCTCTCCAATAATAGTTATGCTTCTAGTGTTCGAGTATGTGGAATGAACAGAAAAGGTTATTAGAATCTCAACTTGCCCCTAGCGAACGGCTTTTATGGTCGGGGATGCCGCGTCAAGGCCTAATTCTCCGGGCAGAAGATGTCTATCTCATCCCCTTCAGTTTGCTATGGGGCGGCTTTGTGATCTTCTGGGAAGTCAGCGTGCTCTCTACCGACGCCCCCTTTTTCTTCAAGCTGTGGGGCGTTCCCTTCGTCCTAGTCGGCTTATACATCATGGTCGGGAGGTTCTTCGCCGACGCGAGGCAACGGGGCAAGACTTACTACGGTGTCACGAACGAGCGCGTCATAATTGTTTCGGGGTTACTTAGCCGGAAGGTGAAGTCGCTCAATCTCCGAACACTGATAGATATTTCTCTGGATGAGAAGTCGGACGGGAGCGGGACAATCACGTTCGGTGCTACAAATCCGATGTCATGGTGGTCTGGCGGCATGTCATTTCCCGGGTGGGGGCCACAACCTACGCCAAGCTTCGAGTTAATACGGGAAGCTAGGAAGGTTTATGAGATTATAAGGAGTGCGCAGCGTCAACCAGCGTAGGGCGAAGCATAACAATGGCATGCAGCGGACGCGCAAATGAGCAGCCTTCTCAAGATAAAGTTCTGTGCGCGCCGCTGATGCCTGGCGTTGTGCCGCTAGGTTAAGATTTACCTGAAGCCATAGGGAAACTTTTAGGATTATTGCTAATTTTTTAAGCACCTCAATGCCTTATAGCCAAATTCATCTGATTGACACGGCAACTGAACAACCGTTTCCTGCTGCACCTGAAGGTACGGTCATCAGTTCAAGTGCTCATTTAGGCTGGCGAGGAATTACCGTAGAACTGCATTCTCTGCCACCCGCTGAATACCCTGAACATTATGTACAAGGACATCGATTAGCGGTTGTGCATCGAGGGAAGCCTATTACTTATGAATGGAAAGAAGGCAACCGCTGGAATACGAGACAAATTCAGCCTGGATTTTTCTTTTTGCAGTCTCACGGTGATGTGAATGCCCCACGCTGGTTTGAGACATTTGAGACGATGGCGATCGCACTTGATCCAGCCTTCGTTGCCAAAAGTTTTCGAGACACAATCCAGCCTGAGCGAATTCAGTTACGAGAACGACGGGCTGAATTTGATCCAATTGTGGCGAAATTTGCTCACCAGTTTGGGTGTGAATTAGAACAAGGCTGCTATGGCGGTTCGCTGTATGGTGAGTCCTTAGCCTTAGCATTTTCGCTCCATTTGCTAGAACAACACAGCGATCAGACAACATCTTTACCTCGCCCACGCGGACAGCTTTCCTCATTACAATTGCGAGAAACAATCGACTATATTCATACTCACTCATCTGAAGAACTTAGCCTCGTGCAACTAGCAGACGATCTGAATCTCAGTGTCTTTCACTTTTCTCGTCTTTTCAAAACCACGATCGGCTTGTCTCCGTATCAATACGTCCTACAAAATCGAGTCGAACGAGCCAAAAAATTAATCATGATCTCCCCTCATCCGAGTTTGACAGAGATTGCGCTGCAAGTTGGCTTCTACGATCAAACTCATTTTGGCAAAGCCTTTAAGCGAGTAGTAGGCATTTCACCCAAGGCTTTTTCTAAGCAAGTGAGTTGAGCAAGAATTTACTATTTTCCGCAAAGCTGGCTTCGTTAAGCTATTTTCAACTTTTAGGAAGATATAGCGATGATGAACAGCCGCCGCAACATGATTAAAGGTGCTGCAATGACTGCTACTGGTGTCGTTGTAGGTGCGATGTCGCCGCTAAAATCACAGGAAGCAGTTGCCCAGCAGCCGACCCCACACTCTAGCGAGAGTGTTTCGACCCATCAGCTTTTGGTTGGAAGAGTTGCATTTGTGACAGGTGCAGCGCGTGGCATTGGACGGGCAATCGCAGAACTCTTTGCTGAGAATGGCGCTAATGTTGCCATGATCGATATTGCCGATCCTTCACGGTTGAATTCCACGCAGGGTTATCGCGTTTCCAACATGGCTGATTTTGATGCAGCGATTGCTACTGTGCAGCAACACGGCACGAAGGTTTTGAAAATTCAAGCAGATGTTCGAGATCTGGCAGCAATGCAGTCGGCGGCTGAACGCACAAACCGTGAACTGGGTGGAATCGATATTGTAATTGCCAATGCGGGCTATGTTGCTTGGCACAGTTTTGAGGATGGAACTCCCGAACACTGGAGAAATGTGATTGATGTCAATGTTCATGGAGTGTTCAATACAGCAAAAGCCACGATTCCGTTTCTCAAGCAGCAGGGGGGCGGACGGATTATCAACATGGCATCTGTCGGCAGCCGAGCCGGGTTTGCTGGAAATGGGGCTTATACCTCCTCGAAATGGGCAGTACTGGGCATGACCAAGCAGGCTGCTTTAGAGTTAGGCAAATACAACATTACAGTCAATGCGATCGCGCCGGGTGCGGTGAATACTCCGATGTATCGCAGCGAAGGTCAGATGCGCTCAACGGGAGTCTCAACCGCAGCCGAACAAGATGAGCAAGTTAATGCGGTGAGTCCACTTGGCAATGCTGGAGCGATTGAGCCGGAAGATGTTGCTCAAACTGCGCTTTTTCTCGCAAGTGATGCAGCGAAAACAATTTCAGGAGCCACAATCGATAATGCACTGGGTTTCAACGCCAACTATACAGCTTGATCTCTCACACCACGCTTGCGGCACAACAACGGCATGCAGCGGACACGCAAATCAGCAGGTCTTTCATCTTCAAAGGGCATGCGCCGCTGATGCTGGGCGTTAGGCTGAAACCACAAACGCGAAAATCTAGGCAAAACTGCATGACAACATAAGCATGAAAATCTTCAAACATATACGCACTTACAGTTTGCTGTGCTTATGGGTTATTGCAGTGGGGGTTATTATTTGTAACTACCAACCTGCCTCGTCGTCTCAGTCACCACACTATGCCAGCAACACAATTACGT
Organism: Cyanobacteria bacterium FACHB-502; assembly: GCA_014695325.1. GTDB lineage: Bacteria > Cyanobacteriota > Cyanobacteriia > Elainellales > Elainellaceae > Leptolyngbya_A. The sequence goes on from JACJNZ010000081.1 coordinate 41,861, forward strand.
CTGTTTTGGGGACACTAGGCGTTATGTTCGCTGAACTCGTTGGACTATATCTGCTTCTAGAGCCCTGGCAACGTCCTCGCTCTGTTGTGGGTTCCTTGATTGCGTTAGCCCTATTCACCCCCTGGACATTTCTGTCCACGGTAGCTGCAATGCACGCTAGTAACTCAGTGTTGCTACATGCAGTATGGTTATGGGTCGTTGAAGGCTTCTTGGTGGCATACACGTTGTTTGCCTTTGACTCGTCGCAGTCGAGTTCCTCTAACTAAGCATTATCTCGTCGATCGAGTAACTTGCAAGGTTTAAGGTGTTTGCTGAGTCCTGTTACTCCTACGCCTAACCATCCGTCTGCACCCGATGGAGCAAAACTTGTGGATTAGAATTAAGAGTCGTTTGCCACGGGTGAGCCGGGACGTTAGACCGCTGAAGTTAACAGTCTGGGGGTGGGTTGAAATTGCAGACCGAAAATTATACCGACCTAGAAAGGGCTAAGTGTAATACTCCGAATGTTAACTATGTTTATTGAAAGAAGACCGACCCATAGGTAGACTTCGAGTACTGCATAGTTAATAGTAGGTCGAAGAGTGTAACTAAAGCCAGATTTCAAACCTAAACTAAAACTCCAATTACTATGAAAAAACTTATTGCTTCCCAACTTTCCCTAGCACTAGGCATACTGTTCCTTTCCAGCACACCCATCACCATTGCCCAAGTCCCTTCAACGCCATCTGCTCAACCTAGCCCGAGTGAGCAAATTTGGGGTTGCCGTGCAGAGAATGGAACACGCATATATGAAGTTGATCAACTGAAACGGAATGAAGACAGTTTTGACATGGCGATTTATGAACGTCGCAGTGGAGTCGAAGATAGATATATCGGCACAGCCCAAGTCAATGTCAGTCAAATAGAACCCGAATTAATAGGTAGTGGTCAAACTTTCGCCAGCACCTTTACGGTTGCAGCGTTTGGTAGAACTGTTGCGTTTAATGTTCAAGATAGTGTCTCAGGTTCAGCAAGTGGTCGGTGCGCTGTGCAGTGGCGGATGGCAGATCGGGAAACACGACGTCTGGTGAGGCAATGTCTAGCGCTTGCTGCCAGTAGAGATGGCAATGTCGTTAGTGTACAGGAATTCGGATGTACAACCGATCCCGAATCCTACATTGAGGAACTGCAACGGCGGCAGTAGCAGTGCGATCGGTTTAGGATAACGAGTTTCTGCCGCCGTTGAACTGTGCCGTTACCGGCGCATGACTAGGGGAGCTTCTCGATCGCAGTCAGGAGATTTTAGTATCTGTTTTTGGCAAAGTGACGATCTGTGGTGTGACAGTTGGATTTGTAAATAAAACGTCCGTTTTATTTACAGTCTGCTCAGAAAAAGGCGATCGCCTTTTTTGCGCCACTTGATGTGTAAATAAATCTCGTCAATAAATCTATGTTTCAAAATGGAGCAGATCTAGTGAGTTCTGATACTGTATCAGTACATTAGATCCGCTCCTGCTATGCTAATCGGCTACCAACGCGTTTCAACCGACGACCAAAATCTTGCTTTGCAACAAGACGCGCTTCAAACCGCAGGGTGCGAAAAGATTTTTTCGGACAAGATGAGCGGGTCCAAAGCCGATCGCCCTGGGCTGAAGAAAGCCTTTGACTTTGCCAGGGAAGGGGACACGTTAGTGGTGTGGCGGCTCGACCGGCTAGGGCGATCGCTCAAAGACTTGATTGCGCTGGTTGAGGAGATGGAAAAGCGCAAAATTGGACTGCGATCGCTTCAGGAGAACATTGACACGACCACAAGCGGTGGCAAACTCATCTTCCACATGTTTGGGGCGCTGGCAGAGTTTGAGCGGAATCTAATTCGGGAACGAACTCAAGCAGGGCTACAAGCGGCAAGAGCCAGAGGTAGGAAAGGGGGACGACAGCAGAAGTTGACTCCCCAGGAGATTGAGATTGGGCGAGCGCTGGCAGCAGACCCGAAGCGATCCGTCACGTCAATTTGTGAACACTTGGGAATTAGCCGTCCGACCTACTACCGCTACATCAGTCCTGAATTGAGCAACATTGCCGAAAACGGTCCTTGAGCGATCGGGTGTAGTACGCCTCAAATGCTTATTCCATAAAGGTTTGGGACGAGATACAATGCCGAATTTACTCATTTTCGGCAATCGTAGAGGTGGTAACGACTAAGCTCACCTGCTGGTGCCGCTCTAGCAGGCAAACAGTGGGGAAGCTTACACCCGCTCCGGACAGGTACAGCGCCTGGTTCGGACTATCAGGACATTTTGCATAATCCCGATTTATGACGGGCGTGATAGAGTCCAATGTGGTGAACTCACGAGAATGCCATCGTGTAGCCGACCTCGAAGTACGACCACATCACCACCCGACTGCCGACCTGCGTGGCGGCCTTGACCCCGCCATCCTGGGACAGGATGAACGCGACCGCCGGGTGCATGCCCTCGACAAAACGGAAGGACGAGCGGTGGCGAGTTCCATAGCTAATGAATGGAGCAGCGGTCCCCTGGGTTCCAGCCTCGTTCGTCGCGTGGTAGATTGTGTCTGTTCCTGGCGCACTGACGCGCACCTCCCCGCCGAAGCCGATAATCCTAAGTTTGTCAGTCAAGATCACCGCTCCGTCTACGGCGGTCAATGACGCGATGAACCGTGCCGCGTCTCGTGCCGTGTCTTCATACTTGCGCTGGTTCCAGTCTAGCGCCTCCAGATCCTCAAGCTGCCCTCGACTTACTCTACTCCGCTCGTGGAGCTGTTCGTAAAGGTCATTGTGTTCGAGCCGCACCGCCATCGCCGTGAGAAGGGCATCTCGCGGACGGGTACTCGGCAGCCGGTATTTCAGCGACACATTCTCCAACAGCCGCGAGTCGTTGTCCGCGATGTTCTCCGGGACAAATAGCAGTGCGCCTCCGTGGCGAAGTTCGGCGGTGCACAGCAGGATGTATTCGATAAAGTTTAGGTGGGCGAAGTCACGGCCATCGTCTTGCTCGTTGCGCCGAATTCTAGAGGTTGGAAGCCCGGAACGCTGAATAGCTTCTTCAATCAGTTGGTCGGTTGCATCTGCAAAGAACTGCGCGATGGGGCCTCTGTACAAGACGCTACGCAAAGGGCTGACGACATTACCGCCGCGCAGGCGAATGACCGGATGGTCTCCGCGGCAGATACTCAGCTCGCCGGGGCGCGTGGAAGCGACCACAAGAACTGACGGGGACGCAACGCCACTAATGCGTTCGTGGCGGCCCATCTCCCAGAGGGCCATTCCAACATCAATGAGGGCGTAGATATAGAGACGTTGTTGATTTCCTTCCTTTACCGCCTCTACAGCAATCATCACTTGCCGGGGGTCAGCCACTGGCGCAAGTTGTCGCAGTTTCTCTACAGTAAAAGGGACCGGTTGCCCCAAGGGATACCGCATGATCGGCTCAAGTGGGATGGGGTACTGTCGTGGTGGGGATACCGATACACTCTGAGAGATGAACGCGACACGAAAGTTTGTTGGACGGCCCTCCTCAGTCATCAGGCTCGCGTGGTAACAGACATCAAGGAGTTCATCCAGAACCGCTTTTTCCGGCAGGTCTGCCCGCGGCCAACCTTCCGATAGCGGCTCACCGCGCCACCGGCGTCTGAGGATTAAGTACAAGTCCCGTGGGTACTTATGCTTTACCATCCGTTCTCCAAAAACGACGTGTGGCTTAGCTGCTTTCTAGACCGAGCGAGACTGGTCAGCGATTGCCACCTTTGTAACTCCATAAGCAACTTTGGTAGTCTACTGCACCAGAATTGTTCGATTGCACAACTACAAATAATCAAATTACATATTCCAAAGGTCTATTAGCTTCCTTATATAATCACGAGCATCATCAATGTTCCATTGAACTGATGAATTTCCAAATAGATAGCTCATTTCATTTTGACATACAAATTTCTGCCAATTTCCATTACTTAACTCATTACTGAGCCAATTGATTGAACTTGTGAATGTTGATTGATAGCTAACACCAAATTTATTATTTGGAACATTGTATAGGAGACACTCAATAAAGTAGGAAGGAATTTTTTTTGGAAAAAGAAGACCTGCACTTATACGGCTTCTAGCATTTTTAAAGACTCGAACTGTAGGTTTATACCATCCACAAGTTTGCTGGTCGGAGTTCTTAAGCGCACCATTGTCATAATGGCGTTTTGGAAAGTTACAGATTTGTTGTCTTCCGGGGACTGTCCAAAATGTCATTCCTTCTACCAATTGCATCTTCTCATAATGCCTGTAGGTAGCCGCTACGACAACATCTGCTTTGAGCCTGCCACTGTTAGGCAATAACTTGACTGATTTTCCACCTGACGTATCAACATATTGAGAACCATAGCATTGCGATAATGCAGCAATTACATCTTGTCGAAAAGCAGACCAGCTATACTCAGCGGGTATTAATCCTAACTGCGACTTCTCTTCCACCGTCAAACTTGAGTAAAATACAGAAGTGAGTTCTACTACAAGATCAACATCACTATCACCACGAACATTAGTGAAGTTTCTGTATGAACCTTGCAAGTAACTGATATAGCTAACATTGGCAGGCCATTGATACCTTTCTAAGGCATTTCTTACAGAGTGATGAGTGTTTTGAGCGGATACAGTTGCTCCCTGATTAGACCAAGTTTTAAGCTGAGATTCAGAAATAGACATGAGATTTCGTATATTTGGGAAGAATAAGGACTTTTATCAAGGCTTCTGACTTGCTTTTCTTAAAGCATCTTCTCGTGTTAAATGCCCACGAGAAATGAGCTTAAATTCCATAGTTCCGATATTTTGTCTGCCACGACCAGTAAAATAATCTCCAATCAATTCATTACCATCTGGAGCTAGCCGTAAATTAGCTGTGCCTCGGTGGGCATTCATAGTGTCAACACTTAGAGCAGACGGTTCGTTCATGTATTCATATTTCAAGCAAGGTTCTGACGACTCCTGTGTATTGACTGCTGCCATAATGGAATATGAACTTGAGTTTTGAGTTGTCAAACGCACATTTATACGTGTCCAAGTTTGACGAACATACAAAATCACATCTGGGACATCAGTTCCACCACCATAAGATGAGTGGATAACTCCTACCCAAGTTCCTTGGAGATTTGGAATCGAAGAGAAGGAGATAAATTTGAACCTTTGATACCACAGGTATTTATCAAACCACTGATAAATTAGCCCATAGAATCCCATGACCGAAGGAGCGTCAACCCACCAAGGAACTTGCAGTTTTGTTAACTGCAAGCCAGAACTTAGAATTAAAGCACAAACTACAGCAATGAAAGCCAACCAAATTGGAGTGGATTCTCGTTCAGAAGCATTTGTTGCATAGGCGTGCATGAGAACTTAAGCCCAAGTAGCTAATCCTATGTGTAGTCTATTTTTAACTTTGTCAACAGTACACAGTAAATTATCATACTATGTATACAATACAAAAGAACTATCAAGAGATAGGGTAACCGTACCTGGCCCAACCCAATCAGTTACAACACCGATTCAAGCTTCGACAGTTTACTTAAGCGTTGCTTCGTTGCTTCGTCCCGGTCTAGGGCTCAAGCAGTCGAACGATCTGAGCTAAATCGCCCTGCGTCACCTAGTCTCTCCAGTTCGCTTTGCGGGCTAGGCGGTCAGCACCAGTCACTTCTATTTGGTCGGTTCCAGCAAAGTTGTTCTACGGAACTGGCAATATGCATTATCGAATGTGAGCAAGCTTAGCTTGTCGAAAACACTGCCAAATTTAGTCATTTTCGGCAAAAAAGGGGCGACAGCAGAAACTGACAGCCCAGTAGATCGAAATTGGACGATCGCCAGCAGCAGTCTCGAAGCAACTGGTCACTTTTATTTGTGAGCACCTAGAGATTAGCCGTTCGGCCTTTTACTGTTGCGTTAGTTCAGAAGTGTGGTCTGAACCGGCTAATAGACAACTCAAGTTGATTCAGGTTGAGCACGAGAATTTTTGATCGCGCGAAGCGCGAAGCAAAGATAAAAAAGAAAACAGGGTAGAGGGACAAAGAGCAAGAGGACATAGGGCTACAGAGTCCACGTAGAACCGCAAACAACACGAAACCCAAAATAGCTGCCCCGGTCGACCAGGTTGAACCAGTCGCGACTGGCAGATCGGCAACGCCTGGGATCGTCGTTCCACGAACCACCGCGCAGCAGCCGATAACTTGCATTTCCACCTGCGGTCCAAGCACTCCCATCATTTGGTGCACCCCGATAATTGTAATGCAAGTGATCCAGGCACCACTCCCACACATTCCCATGCATCTCATACAACCCAAACGCATTCGGCGGAAAATTGCCAACCTGGGTAGTCTGCTCTCGATATTGCCCTTTCGGTGCCGAAGCATAGGTAAAGTTGCCCTTGAAGTTCACCAGATCAGTCGTAATTGTCTCGCCAAAGTGGAAGGGCGTTGTAGTTCCAGCACGGCAAGCGTATTCCCACTCCGCTTCACTCGGCAAGCGGTACTCTCGTCCCGTTTTCTCCGATAGGCGTTTGCAGAATTCCACTGCATCATGCCAGGACACCTGCTCAATCGGGCGCTTGCCGCCCTCGAACTTGGAGGGGTCTGGTTCAAGGTCTCGATCGACTCTGGGTAACGCTGCCACTATTTTCCATTGCACCTGGGTCACGGCATACTTGCCCATTAAAAAAGGGGCAATTGTAACCCGATGTTGCGGACTTTCAGTCTCCTGACGTTCTGCTTCTGTATCAGGGGAACCCATCTGGAAGCTGCCTCCCGGAATCACAACTAGCTCCAGGCTGACTCCATCCCCTAAGTCTTCCACCCGATATTCTGCTCGTCCTGGGCGACGGTGCGTCAACAGTTCTACCTTCTGCCCCAACCCCAGTACTCCACCCGATCGCTTCACTTCTAGAGTGACGACTTCAAACTTAAAGGTTGGAACGGATGGTTTTGTTGAAGTTTGTGAGGAGGTGTCCCGTTGCCCGGTTGTCGCAGTAGGGATATCCTCCTGCATTGTAGCAATGCTGATCGGCGTAGCAGAGACAAGCGCAAGCCGTTCTATGCCCTCGACCGCATCGTGGTCAGCAGGGGATGCAGCTAAGACTCGAATCCATAATTGCTTTGCCAGTTTGAAGTCTTTTCTCAGTTCCGCTCGTTGAGCATCTAGCTTCAAGGTATCAATGTCAGCCAGGTTTGCTTTGCGGGGTAGGAGAATGAGATGGTACTTTGTAGGAGGTTCAACAACTCCGTAGGGGGTCTGTTGGACGCGCTTATATTGCTGCGTTACCTGGGGAACGGTCTGTTGTAGGCGCTGATAGAGCCGTTCGACGGTGGCACAGTTCCCTTCTCCCTCTATTTGCAAACCTTGCAATAGGGCATGGGTAAAAGCTCCTTGCTGGAGTTCGTCAATCTCATAGGACGACTCCCAGGGGCTACAGGCAAACAGGGTGATAACGCCTTGCTGTTTTTCCTGTCCAAAGCCAGAACTGTCTCGTCTCCCGGAACCACTGCGACAAGCATCAATCAACATCACTACGTTATCGGCTCCACTGCGGCGCAAACGATCGGTGATGTAATTCAAGGGAATCCAGGTACTTTTCTCGGCTTCATCTCCAGGATCAGCATCGATCGGCATCAGGTAATCCCGGTCTTCGTGGCGCTTGCCATGCCCGGCAAAAAAGAACCACAGGTTATCACCGGGGCGCAAAAAAGGGTCTTCAAACCGGATACGGAAGAAGCGCCGCAGGGTGGCGTAGGTGGGAGACGAGTCTAGGGCAGGACCATAATCCTGGGGAATGGGTGGCGAGTCGTCGCTGAAGTGATAAACGATCTGGATGTTGAGTTCTTGCTGTAAAAACGACTGCATTGCTTCAGCATCCCGCTTAGCGTAGTTGAGCCGTTGCAGGTTGCGATAGCCATTGATGCCGATCGTAATTGCCCAGTTGCGTCCCATTGTTTTGCTACGAGTTGGCTCGCTTGAACTTGAGTTTGATCGCTCCTTTATCACTCAGGGAACCGCCACTCCCCATAATGCTGACTTGCCCTTGAGCATTAATCTCAACGGAGAGTTCCACTTCATCGAGTTGCAATCCGGTCTGCTGATTTGCCTGGTCAAAGACATCGCTGACCACTTTCAACAAGCCATTCATCTGGCTTTTGAGGGCAATAGCATCTAGGGGCACACGTTGACGGACGACTGTCTTGACCTGTTCAGTGACGCGCGATCCAAATCCACCTCCCGTATCACTGCCGTCCCGCGCTCCCTGAACAACTTCCGTTGTCTCAGTGGTCTCTACTTCTGTGGTCAACCACAACTGAGCCGTTTCGTCTGCCACCTAGTAGCCTCCAGCTTTTTTCCCTATTTTCGTTCAATTTAGACAAAACAGAACTTGGAGAGTTGAGAATTGGGCAACCGTTCAGCATTGCTTACCAGGCTACTCAATCTAGGTTGATTTTCGGATGCCGTTACCCGGCATACCAGAGCAGGTCTGGACTCTTCTTCGACTCACCTGATGAATTCCCACCCATCAGTTCTGGTACAGAAGAGCCCACGCGGAGCCGCACACAACACGAAACCCAACAAAGTAGTCCCCTTCAACTGGGCTGCGCCTAAGGCGATTGGCAGATCGGCAATTCCTGGGAATCTTGCTCCACGAACCACCGCGCAGCAGACGGTAGCTCGAATCTCCTCCTGCTATCCACGCACTCCCATCGCTGGGCGCACCCTCATAATTCTCATGCCAGTGGTCTAAACACCACTCCCACACATTTCCATGCATGTCATACAACCCAAACGCGTTTGGGGTAAAGGTCCCTACGTCTGTGGTTTGTTTCCGGAACACTCCTTCTGGGGCTGATGCGTAGGTATAGTCGCTGTTGTAGTTAGCCAGATCTGTGATGATTGTTTCGCCAAAATGGAATGGTGTTGTGGTCCCGGCACGGCAAGCATACTCCCACTCTGCTTCACTGGGTAACCGATACTCATGCTTAGTTGCTTTGGACAACCGAGCGCAGAACTCGAGCGCAGCATGCCAGGATACTTGCTCAACCGGGCGATTATCTCCCTTAAAGTGAGATGGGTCTAGCTCAAGGTCACGACTAACTTTTGGAAAACCTGCTACAACTCTCCATTGCGACTGTGTTACTGCATACTTACCCATTAAAAATGGCTTAACAGTAACAGGGTATTGTGGTCGCTCATCATCATCACCTTCGTCAGGAGGTGAACCTATCTGAAACGTGCCACCTGGAATCGATACCATTTCTAGCTGGACTCCATTACCCAAATCTTCAACTAAACACTGCGCCTCGCCAGAGCGACAACTCACCTCCTGCCCTCGAGCATCTACCGTAATCACCTTAAACCGAAAGGTAGGAATAATCGGAGTCGGAGGGGGTGGGGAAGATGCAACAGATGTAGGTTGAGCACTCCGACTAGGCGCAGGAGAAGGTTCCGTCTGAGGCAAGGAATTCTCCCCATCTGCCTGTCGTGCAATTCGCTTGATGGCTCTGATTGCCTGCTGGTCTGCTGGAGAAACCACCAACACTCTGACCCACAATTGTTCTGCCAGCTCCCAGTCTCGTTCCGCCTCGGCTTCCAGGGCATTATTCTTCAACATCATCACATCTGCCAAGGTTGCCTTTTGTGGTAGCAGAATTAGATGCCGTTTGGCGATCGGCTCTGCATTGGTATAGGGTGTTTGCTGGGGTTTGCGATAGCGACGGTTTAGTTCCGGCACCTGATAGCGCAGATGCTGATCCAATCGTTCTACGGTAGCGCAGTTGCCTTCTCCCTGAATTCGTAACCCCTGCAGCAAAGCATGAGTAAAAGCTCCCTGCTGTAACTCGTCTATCTCATACGATCGCTCATTGGGACTACAGGAAAACAGAGTCACTACTCCCTTCTGTTTTTCCACTCCAATCCCTTCCCCATCGCGATCGCCCTCATTGCGGCAAGCATCAAGCAGCAAAATTACATTATCTGCCCCACATCGACGCAGTCGCTCGGTAATGTAATTAATTGGAATGGCAGTTCCTTCAATATTGCGGGGATTGACATCGCTGGGCAGCAGATAATCCCGCCCTTGGTGGCGCTTGCCATGTCCCGCAAAGAAGAACCAAAAGTTATCCCCAGCTCCTAGAAAGCTCTGTTCAAATCGAATATCGAGGAAGCGATCTAGCTTGGCAAAGGTGGGAAGGGGCTTAAAGGGTGGACCATAGTCCAGTTCAATATCAGGGGCATTCTCCGCGAAATAGTAAACCTTCTCAAACCCAGCATCGTTGAAGAAGTAATCACGGATAGCAGCCGCATCCTGCTTGGCGTAGTTCAGCGGTTGCAGGTTGTCATAAGCATTAATGCCAATGGCGATTGCCCAGTTTCTTCCCATGCAAACGGTCGTCAGGCTACGACTTTAATCCTGATCCTAGTTTATATTCTCTCCAAGCTAAGTTCGCCGAAAACCCTGCCGAAAAGAGGCATTTTCGGTAATCATAAAAGTGGTAGCGTAGGGTCGATTGCCGTCCGGCTTGGTCTGGTGCGCTGGCGGGCTATGCGTCGCGGTTAGTCGCCCGACGCGGACCTCGAATCCCAACCAAGTTTCCGAACGGATCCTTGAACTGGCATATTGTCAGTCCGGCTTCGATCTCCAACGGACCGCGATAAAGAATTGCCCCAATGGACTTTAGGTACTCCATGCGCTTGTCAAAGTCATCGGTGAACCAGTAAACCACCGTTCCCGCGCTACCGCTTGGAACCTTTTCATCGGCTTGTACAACCTCAATCTGCACGCCGTCCACTTCGATACATTCCCACTCGCCGCCGTCTGGATTAACGGTCTTGCCCGACGGGAACGCACGGCGATACCACGCCAGTCCCGCTCGCCAATCGTCCACGTGTACGAGCACTGCACAAATGGGAGTCGCGGGAAGATGCATAACGACACAGCTCAACGGCAGCAGAATTGTCTCATAATAACCGATTGCCCTTTCTCCGCCCGTTGCAACGCCGTATTAGCTGGAATATGCACTATCACTTGAATATGTCTTAACCATCTCTCCTAGCCAACTGCTCTCATTTACACTACCATTACCGATCGCTCAATGAATGCTGCGGAATAGCCGATCGCTTGCTCAAGTCTGAGGACAATTTGATGCGTGTCAGTTTTGAAAGCAACTAGTCAAATTTTGACACGCATTAGAACAACGATGCAGACTCAGCTTAATCAGGTAGCTCTAACCCTAACTCAGCTGCCTTCGCTATCACTTGCGCCAGCTTTGCGCTCAGTCTTTGCTGTTCCCGTTCCAGTTGATTGAGCCGCCTACCACGCTCGATCGCCGCTTGCATTTCTGCCACCTGGGCAACTTTCAAGTAGCGCGCCTTCTGCCCCTGAACCCTCAAGCGATACTGAACCGAAGGTTGTCCTCGCGCTGTTGTTCCACCTGGAACTGAGGAGTCGATCCGAGCCTTCAGCAAGATCTCTCCCGCTGCTTGAAGGGCAGCGATCTCAGTTTCTAGTTCTGCGAGTCTGGCTTTTAGTTGAAGGTACTTCAGTTTTGATGCGTGTCAAATCTGTAATGCTTGACCTTATTTTGACACGCATCAAGTTGAACTGAGGTTTAACAAGATCCCGATCGCCTTCAAAGGCTTGAATAGAGGGATTTTGAGAGGATTAGAAATGAAAGTTGTCTTAGAATTGTCAGGTAGAGATAAGTGATGTTATCTCTATCTAAAACTGAAATAACTTGACGATCGATGATGACCGATTCTCCCAGTGACTCCGTTCTGCCAATCAGAATCGTGCCCCTTGAGGGTGGCAAGGAAAAGGAACCTCGGCGATCTGAACCTCCGAACTTACACCACCGGCAGATCGAGGAGTTCCTGCGCTAGACCGGAAAGGCAGAGAACATCCAGCGCATTTATCAGGGGCAACTGATTTGGTTTGCTGCCTGGTCGATAAGTCTTGGCTCGATGTCACACTCAGCGACATTTGGAAATATCGGCGGAAGCTGAAGGGCAAGGGATTGAAATCAGCAAATGCTGCTTTGCAACAGATTATTCCCCTTTGTTCAATACCTGATGATTCTAATTTGGTGGTTGCTGTAAAATTTGTGCTCTCAGATTCTGATTTTCCTGTTGTAATTGCTGCACTTGCTGTTCCAACAAGGTCAAACGCTCTATGATTCGGGTAACAGTAGCCCTGAGATCATCGTCGGCAGTGGCTAAGGAGGTTGCAGCAGGCTGTGTTATCTGCTCACTAGGCAAAGAAATTGTAGATTGTTCCCTAACCGCTTTGGTAGCATCACCAGGAGCAAATCTTGACCCAAGCTGCACCGCTGGATCTCCCAGAATGATGTAGTTACGAGCATCGTTAGTATCGAGCCAGGTACTGGCTAGCAATTCACCGTCTGCCTCTTTCCTGTCTAATGCCTGATGTAAATCAGTTGCACAAACCCCGTAGCGCTGATTAAAGTATTCCATGGCGAGCCCGATTGGCTCGCCATCCAAGATGCTGCTCAGGGTACTCTGAAAAACTCCTAAGCGGGGTAACTCCAGTTCTGATTGAAAAGAACGAGTCCAGGTACGATCGATATGACCAATAACCGCCATTGCTCCACCATTGACATGGCTTAGAAGGGCTTGGGGCAGTTGAGCGACAAATTCACGATCGGCTAACTCGGCAGCAGCAGCATTAGACTGGCGGTAGAAGTTGTCGTACTTAGGCATACCCGCGCCGTAGCAGGCGAAGTGAAAAGCGATCAGTCCTTTAAGCTGTGTGTCATCTGAAATATCATCGACGGAGAAATAGTGATCTGTAGGAATCGGTTTTTCGCCCCATTCCTGCGGTCCTGGCCAGTCTTGGCACACTAAAGCACCTTGGTGTTTACGGTGCAGCTCATGGTCTTTGGGAAAGGCAATTCCATGACTAGCCGTAAAGAGAAAATCAGGGGTTGCTGCTCCACCCAAAAGGGTCTTGAGCTGCTTTTTGTCGGCGGACTCTCCTAACACGGCATCAATGTTCCAGCCTGGCTTACCGATTTCATTGAGGTGTTTGACCAGGGGCGGGATGAGATAGTCGGCACTGGATCGGGTGGCCTGATCATCCTGGTTACGCACACCGAAAAAGGTAGCTCGTCGGGAAGAATTTTGCTTACCGGTTTCAACGGCTACGACTGTTTCAGCATATCTTCTGTACTGATCCCAGCTATCAAAGTAAAGCCGCCCAACAGCATACTCGACGTCCAGTTCGTATTGAAAGCTGAATGGGATAGTTTCGGGATCTCCCACAATCAACAGGTAGTAAGGCAAGTTATCTGGGTCAGCAACCCCAACGCTAGAGGCTATCTTGTTTTTGTACAGAAAGTGCTGCTTAGAGTCGTCAGGGTGAAAAGCTCGATCGGGTCCTCTTCTGCCGAAAAACTCTCTGTAGTACTTTTCGTTCTGTTGAGTAGCCTGTGCCTTACGGCGATTGAGTAGAGGGCTGAGAGCATCCTTGATTGCCTCGGCTGTTAAACCAGTAGCTTCTTCATCCTTGTACTTGGTCGCAAAGATAACTCCCCATCCCGATTCTTCCAGTTTCGTAGGATCTTTCCCTCGAGTAATTCCCTTATCGCTTTCCGCCCTATCTAACTTCATTTCCAAATCAAAGAGGTGATCGGGATCGAGATGAACTTCCCGTGCCACCTGTGATATCTGTTTAGCGCTGACCGTTGGAATCAGATAGCTTCCAGTCGCACCATTGAGTCCATTGGCGATATACTCAGTTCCCATAATTATTCGTTCAATAGTTGATTAATCGTTTCTTCCGTAAAGAGATTTTCATACTTCTTCCTGGAGGGGTCTTGAAGGGCAGCTTTGATGGCAGTAACAAACTGCTGGCGTAGTTCATTTTGCTTAAAGTCGTCAGTTGTGACACAAAACTCGAAGTCTTTAACAGCGCTCTCCCAACGTTCTTTACCTCCAGCCAGCACTCTAGCAACACCTAAGGTGTCTCGATACTCAACATCCGGCTCAGCTTTGAGGGCAGCTTCACTAATTACCAAAATATCTTTAACCAATTTGAGCTTATTCTGCCTTGCTCCATGCAGTGTGCCAAACCGACAGAGAGTGTTCCAATCTGCTGCTGAAACTTCCAAATTAGGGTCAAAGGTTTTGGCTGCCTCAAAAGCTCCAAGTGCGTCTTCGACCTGCCCTGATTGAACCCATTGCTTGCCGTGCTTCACTAAAGCTGATGCAGCAGCACTTTCAATCTCAGCCGTTAAATTTAGCTCTGTCAGGCAGGGATCGTATTGTTTGGCTCGTTCTAGTTTTGCTACAGCGGCTTCAACCCTGTCTTTTGCTTCCTTAAGCGACGGGGCTGCCAGGGTAGATACTACCCATCTAGCCTGATCGACTAGGGCAGAGGCGGCACTATGCTTAGCCTCTGCTTCAGACATAGACGGTAGAGTCGGTTCATAGGCTTGGGCTTCTTTGAGAGTTTCCAATCCTTCCGCTAGGTTTCCTTGAAGGACAAATAGGGTCGCAAGTCTTTTCAAACGCGATGCAATTAGTTGTCTAGCTTTCGCTTCTGGTGCTAGTGATAGAGATGAATCAAATTCTCTTGCTTGCTCAAGCTTTGCTAGTACAAGCTCGTATCTCGCTTGAGTTGTTAGCCCATCCGCTTGAAGTGCCAAAGTTTCAGCTTGGCTTACCAGATAGGGAGCTACTTTCCTCTTGGCTAAGGTTTCTATACTGGTTGCAGGTGGGTGTACATCATCTTCATCCAATAAGAAATGACTACCGCAAGTCAGCGCCAGTCTAAAGTAGCGAACAGCTTGTTCGGTCTCACCTTCTTCCGCAGCAGAATAACCCACTTCAAAAAGGCGGGCTCTTGCTGCAATACAGTCTGCATCATAAATCCACTGATGCGCTAAATGCTGTAGACAAGTTTTCAACCAAGAACGCCATCCAAATTCTCCCCACAGCCGCACGGTTTTGTCGACACTGCCACTAACAATCGTTTGTCCGTCCCTACTCAGGGCTACCGCATAAACAGCACCCGTATGACCTGTAAGGGTGTGCAGGAGAGTGCCATCAAGACTCCACAGCCGCACGGTTTTGTCGCTACTACCACTAACAATCGTCTGTCCATCCCTACTCAGGGCTACTGCATTGACACCTCTTTCATGACCTGTAAGGGTGTGCAGGAGAGTGCCATCGAGATTCCACAGCCGCACAGTTTTGTCGTCACTGCCACTAACAATCGTTTGTCCGTCCCTACTCAGGGCTACCGCATAAACAGCACCTGTATGACCTGTAAGAGTGTGCAGGAGAGTGCCATCGAGATTCCACAGCCGCATAGTTTTGTCGACACTGCCGCTAACAATCGTCTGTCCGTCCCTACTCAGGGCTACTGCATAGATAGAGTCTGCATGACCTTTGAGGATGCGTAGGAGAGTGCCATCGAGACTCCACAGCCGCACGGTTTTGTCGACACTGCCACTAACAATCGTTTGTCCATCCCTACTCAGGGCTACTGCATAAACAGCGCCTGCATGACCTGTAAGGGTGCGCAGAAGAGTGCCATCGAGATTCCACAGCCGCACGGTTTTGTCGCTACTGCCACTAACAATCGTCTGTCCATCCCTACTCAGGGCTACTGCACGGACAGCGCCTGTATGACCTGTAAAGGTGTGCAGGAGAGTGCCATCGAGATTCCACAGCCGCACAGTTTTGTCGTCACTGCCACTAACAATCGTCTGTCCGTCCCTACTCAGGGCTACATCATAAACAGCACCTGTATGACCTGTAAGGGTGTGCAGAAGAGTGCCATCAAGACTCCACAGCCGCACAGTGCTGTTGTCACTGCCACTAACAATCGTTTGTCCATCCCTACTCAGGGCTACTGCATTGACATAGCCTGTATGACCTGTAAGGGTGCGCAGGAGAGTGCCATCAAGACTCCACAGCCGCACAGTTTTGTCGCTACTGCCGCTAACAATCGTCTGTCCATCCCTACTCAGGGCTACCGCATAGACATCGCCTGTATGACCTGTAAGGGTGTGCAGGAGAGTGCCATCAAGACTCCACAGCCGCACAGTTTTGTCGCTACTGCCGCTAACAATCGTCTGTCCGTCCCTACTCAGGGCTACTGCATAGACATAGCTTGTATGTCCTTCCAATGTGCGCAGGAGAGTGCCATCGAGATTCCACAGCCGCACGGTTTTGTCGACACTGCCACTAACAATCGTCTGTCCATCCCTACTCAGGGCTACATCATAAACAGCGCCTGCATGACCTGTAAGGGTGCGCAGGAGAG
>JACJNZ010000082.1 GCA_014695325.1 Cyanobacteria bacterium FACHB-502
ACAGCTACATCGGTGAGCAATAGAGATTGCTTGAGCCGTGTACAGTGAAAGTTGTATGCACGGTTCTGAGGGGAGGGAGAAGGACATATCTAAAACCTTCTCTTTTACCCGACCTCTAGAACATAGTTAGACCTCTGGAACAATTCCTGACATGCCCAAGCGACCACGAGAACACATCATCGAAGACCTTGCTCGCGCGCAACTTCATCAGGTGTTTGCAAGAGCCGGTTGGTCGTCTGAAGATCTCAACCAAGACTATGGAGAGGATGTCCTTATTCGGATTTTCGATAACGGAACCGCCACGCCCTGGTCATTCTTAATTCAATCTAAGGGAACAGACAATCTGGAACGCTACCTTGCGAAGGATGGGAAAAACATCTCATTCCCAATCCGATCTACGCACATCGAACATTGGAATCGTTTTTGGGAGCCCGTCGTTCTCGCCATTTACGATGCAAGCACTGAAATAACCTACTGGGAGGTCATTCAAACTTTCCTTGACTCCATAGAAGATTCAAGCAAACCGAGGAAGTCGATTTCAGTACAGGTACCAACCGACAATCTGCTCAATGCCGAAGGGCTTCAGCGACTCAGAAATCGAACCAAGAATAGGTTTCAACGCTTCGAGGCGCAGAAAGAAGGTGCAAACATATTGATCGATGAACTGCGCAAACAATGGGGGGTCAATATTGAATATGAACCCGAATTCGGAGTTCTGATGTTGCCAAAAGGCGAATTCAAACCAGATCCTTCTAGTGGGCGCACCGTCACTGCGTTTGGTCAATTCGCTGCACAACTCGAACGCTTCAAGGACAAATACGGAATTGACCCGCAGAAGTCCGTCGCCGACAGCATCGATATCATGTATCAAATTATCATGGCCTACAAAGGCGGTGCCAAACTACAAGTACGCGACAAAGATGGAGCGGTTATCAATGAATGGGAGACTCTTGAAGACCTGGAACGCCATGTTGATCGTCAGGCGGAACTTGAGGATGATTGAAATCTAAAACGAGGTCTAACAACCCTGGTGCAGCGGATTTGCTCAAGTCACCTGCCGAGTTTCAAAGACGCTGGCAACCGCTGACCAGGAACGTTATAGGGCCAGAATTTACATGTTGCCAAAGAAGACAAGAGCTTAGAGAATGATGCAACTGCAAGAAGGAATTTCCCCAGTATCTTCCGCAGACTTTCGGCGAGTAGTTGAAGTGTGGGAAGCCTCTGTGCGCGCAACACACTATTTCCTCTCAGAAGCAGACATTCAGTTATTCAAACCGCTAGTGCTCGATGCGCTTCCCCACGTGGCAAAGTTGGACTGCGTGCGAAATGACCAAGGTCAAGTTGTTGGCTTCATCGGCGTGGTTGAGAGCAAAGTCGAGATGTTGTTCATTGACCCATCATGGCGTGGAAAGGGAATTGGATGCCAGCTGCTTAAATATGCTGTCAGGACACTTGGTGCTACAAAAGTTGATGTGAACGAGCAAAATGAGCAGGCAGTAGGGTTTTATCTGCGAATGGGGTTTGAAGTGGAAGGGCGTTCGGAGCTGGATAGCATGGGCAAGCCGTTCCCTTTGTTGCATATGCGGTTAGGGGATTTAGCGCAAGAGCGTGGCTCCGGGAAGGAGGTATATAACAAATCGCTGAACCGGAACGGAGTATGAGCTATCCATTAAGTTGCACAGGTTATCTCCGTCCGGTTATCTCAATCGTTGGACGGTGTGCGCCTTACCTTTACGAGCAAGAAGCTTTACCAGATAACCATGTCACGATTTTGAGAACTGATTTACTCGAATCCGGTTTACCTGTCGATTTACCTTAATAGCATTATTGGCAAGCTATTGGTTGAAAAGCATTTCAAAGGGTCATCCGAGCTGATTGAGCTATATCCCAACGAAATTGCTTAATTTTTAGTTTGGGAAGCGCCTGATTCCGTCCAACAAAAAATTAGAAGCAAGGTTGAAGCCTCTCACCAAAAGCGGGCGCAGTCGAAACAACTGCTAGAAATTGCTAAAACAGGAGTAGAACGGGCGATCGGAACTGATGAAGCGACGGCAGTAACCCGGATAAATCAGCAGTTAGAAGCCTTGGGGGTAGAACTGACATGACGATTAGGGCGATCGAACTACCAATGGAGAAAATTGCTGAGTTTTGTCACAAATGGCAGGTCACGGAACTCGCCCTGTTTGGCTCTGTCGTGCGCAATGACTTCCGACCCGACAGCGATATTGATGTAATGGTGCAATTCCATCCAGATGCTCACCCTACTTTCCGTACCTTAGACCTGATGGAAGCAGAGTTACAAACCATTTTTTGTCGAGAAGTTGACCTGATTACCCGTCAGGGGATTGAAACCAGCCGCAACTACTTACGTCGTTACGAAATCCTTTCCTCTGCCCAGGTAATTTATGCAACGGGATCTTCAATTTCTGCTTGATATGCTGCAATCCGCAGAACTGATCCTGGCTTACACTGCTCAAAGCTCGAAAGATGAGTTCGTTGCAAACGTGCAGCTTCAAGATTCAGTGATTCGACGATTATTGGTCATTGCTGAAGCCGCAAGACGAGTTTCAAACGCGACCCAACAGGCATTACCGAACATCTCTTGGCAAGAAATCAACGGAATGCGAAATCGATTGGTGCATGAATATAATGATGTCAACCTCAACATTGTTTGGGATGTGGTTCAGTTTGAGATACCACCTTTGATTAAAGAACTGAAATCGCAGATTCCTCCAGAACCATGAGGATATTTGGTGGAGGCGATTCTCTCCGAGCTAACCCAAGAACTGCTTTGGTCTGACCAATCCATTCTGACGCTGGGCAGCTCCATTAAATTTGTGGCAGAAGTGGTGAGTCGCAATTGGCAGAATGACTACACCCGGAAGGTTAAGGATTATGCAGTTTTAGGCATTCCTGAATACTGGATCGTAGACTATGCAGGGTTAGCGGGCACTCGATACATCGGCAAGCCCAAATAACCCACGCTCTCGATTTGTACGCGAGTGGATGGCGAGTATGAAATTCAGCAGCTTCGGGGTAATTAGAACCTCGTCTCTCCAACCTTGCCTAATATAAAGGTTATGGCTGAGCAGGTGTTGAAGGCTGGCGTATAGAAGTTTTATAGGTGCAAACGTTCTCCTATTAAAGTAAGTTATTCTCTACACGGGTGTTTGGATTAACCTGAAGATTGATCCAACTGCGTGAAGATTTGTTAGCCTAGAAGAGGAGCGATTGAGCTCTCTTATTTTGCTGCGTTGGTGTTTTGGTGGTAGCGATGTCGATCGGCGAGAAGCGAGACATTGGGCTGACCCTGGCACTAACCTCGATCGAATAAACCTAACAACTGTTAACTGTTGATTTAGAACAGAGGAAGGCTCATTGTCTAAGCAAGACCTAATCGAGATGGAAGGTACAGTCACCGACTCATTGCCCAACGCGATGTTTCGGGTGGATTTAGATAACGGTTTTAACGTCCTGGCGCACATCTCAGGCAAGATCAGACGGAACTATATTAAGATTCTGCCAGGCGATCGGGTGAAGGTTGAGTTGACTCCCTATGACCTGACGAAGGGCAGAATTACCTATCGACTGCGAAAGAAGTAGAGTCGCAGCGAGTTTCAGCGAGATAAAATTTTTTGGCTTCTGCAATTGCAGAAGCATTTTATTGACAAAATCCTTTTAATTTGATAGGATGTCATTTTTGTAGTCTTCAGATTTTTGGGACATGAAAGTCCGGGCATCCGTTCGTCGTATGTGTGAAAAGTGCCGCGTCATCCGTCGTCGCGGCAGAGTCATGGTAATTTGTGCAAATCCGAAGCACAAGCAACGCCAGGGATAATGCTAGTAATCTAGCTCAATTTCAGTTGGATTAGATCCAATTTGGCTTCCCTTCATTAGTGGTTTGTGGTTATCTAAAAGCGCGATCGTTACAGACAAGATTGGAGAATTGAACCGTGGCACGAATTGCCGGAGTAGACCTTCCACGTGAAAAGCGTGTTGAAATTGGTCTGACCTATATCTATGGAATTGGGCTGACCCGCTCAAAAGAAATCCTTGCCAAAACTGGCGTGAATCCAGACACTCGCATTCGGGATCTTTCCGATGCCGACGTGGCTTCCCTGCGGGAAACGGTTGAGGGCGATTATCAGGTTGAAGGTGACCTGCGACGGCTTGAAGGTCTGAACATCAAGCGATTGATGGACATCGGAACCTATCGGGGTCGTCGTCACCGCTTGGGGCTGCCCGTGCGGGGTCAGCGGACGAGAACCAATGCCCGGACGCGCCGTGGTGGTCGTCGTACCGTTGCAGGTAAGAAGAAGGCTCCTAAGAAGTAAACACGGGTGGCGAATTGCTGGGGTGGAGAAGTGCTTCTTCCGATCGCCCCTTCTTGTGCTGTTTAGCCGCAGCCCGGAAGGACAGTGTAAGAAGGGCAATTACCCTACTGCAAGCTGGCTCTCGTTTCTGCGTCATAAATGCTTTCTATGGCTAAATCATAAGGACAGGCAGGTAGCATGGCAAAACAACCTCAAAAAAAGACTGGACCTAAAAAGCAAAAGCGCAACGTTCCAAGCGGCGTTGCCCATATCCAGTCCACGTTTAACAACACGATCGTCACGATTACCGACAACGGTGGCGAAGCGATTTCCTGGGCATCTTCTGGCTCTAGTGGCTTCAAGGGTGCAAAGAAGGGAACTCCGTTCGCAGCTCAGACGGCAGCTGAAAGTGCGGGTCGTCGGGCAGTGGATCAGGGAATGCGCCAGATCGAAGTAATGGTGAGTGGGCCGGGATCGGGTCGGGAAACTGCGATTCGGGCACTTCAGGGAGCGGGGCTGGAAATTACCCTCATTCGGGATGTAACTCCGATTCCGCACAACGGCTGCCGTCCTCCGAAGCGTCGTCGCGTATAGAAATTCATTGGATTTCTACTGAAGATTTTTACCAAAGTTTGAGCGAGTTGGGCGAGTGAGGGCACGGGAAGCCAGTTGGGATAGCAGGTTTCCCTCAGCACAAGGAGAAGGGAGGTTGGATTGTGGCACAGTTTCAGGTTGAGTGCGTTGAGTCTGCTATTCAGGACGATCGCAGCTCATACAGCAAGTTTGTGATTGGACCTCTGGAAAGAGGTCAGGGGATTACAGTTGGAAACGCTTTGCGGCGTGTGCTTCTGTCAAACCTGGAGGGCGCAGCAATTACGGCGGTGCGAATTGCTGGAGTAACGCATGAGTTTATGACGGTTCCCGGCGTGAAGGAGGATGTCCTGGATATCCTGCTGAACATGAAGGAAATCGTACTAAAAAGCTACTCGACCCAACCGCAAATCGGTCGGGTGCGGGTTGAAGGACCCACCACGGTAACGGCTTCCTACTTCGAGCTTCCCTCAGAAGCCGAGGTGATCAACCCTGACCAATACGTTGCAACTCTGGCTCCGGGGGCAACCTTTGAGATGGAGTTTCGCATTGAGAAGGGTGTAGGCTATCGGGCGATCGAGCGGGGACGGGACGAGAATACTGCCCTGGATTTTCTGCAAATCGACTCGGTGTTTATGCCTGTACGGAAGGTCAACTACACCATTGAAAGCGTCAGAGCGGATGGCTCGCTGGAGAAAGATCGCCTGCTGATGGAGATCTGGACAAACGGCAGCTTTACCCCTCAGGAAGCGTTGAGCCAGGCATCAAATATCTTGGTTGAACTCTTTAACCCCCTGCGGGAAATTGACTTTGCGCCGATCGACGATATGGATGATAGCGTCGAAGATCCGGCAAACCAGATTCCGATCGAGGAGCTCCAGCTTTCGGTTCGCGCCTATAACTGCTTGAAGCGAGCACAAATCAACTCGGTTGCCGATCTGCTCGATTACACCCAGGAAGACCTGCTTGAAATCAAAAACTTCGGGGCGAAGTCTGCTGAAGAGGTGATTCAGGCACTTCAGGATCGGCTGGGCATCACGCTACCGCACGATAAATCCTCCAGACCAACTTAGGTTCTGGAATTCATTCAGTTTTTCATTTAGTTCATTATTTAGTTCATCAACTACCGCTATCTGTTAACTATGCGTCACCGTTGTCAAGTCCCTCAGTTGGGCAAGCCAGCCGACCAGCGAAAGGCTCTCCTTCGGGCATTAACCACCGAGCTGATTCGTCATGGTCGCATTACTACGACAAAGATCCGAGCAAAGGCTGTTCGTAGCGAAGCAGAGCGCATGATCTCTCTGGCAAAGGATGGATCGCTTGCCGCTCGTCGTAAAGCTCTGGGCTATATGTACGATAAGCAGCTCGTCCACCGAATGTTTGAGCAGGTGAAGGAGCGTTACGGCGATCGCAATGGCGGTTACACCCGTATCGTTACCACGGTTAACCGCAGAGGCGATAACGCCGAAATGGCAATTATCGAACTCACCTAATTGCGCTTACCTGATCGCCTCATGTCTTCTAGCGAGTTGCCTTCCTCCAAAGCTGGATCGAAAACGGATTTTTCTGGGGACGATCGGCACAGAGTTGCCCTAGTGATTCAATACCTGGGAACCCATTTTCATGGGTGGCAGCGGCAGCCAAACCACCGATCGGTGCAGGAAGTGCTAGAGGACACGATTCGAGATGTGCTGGGTTTTCCAGTGGTCGTGCATGGGGCGGGACGAACTGATTCCGGTGTTCATGCGGCGGCTCAGGTGGCTCATTTTGATGCTCCTGTGCGGATTCCGGGGTATCGTTGGGCAGACATTTTGAACCATCGTTTGCCTGCTGATATCTCGATCCGAGCTTCGGCGATCGTCCCTCCTCACTGGCACGCCCGCTTCTCGGCAAGCTGGAGACGCTACCGCTACACAATCTACACTGAAACCCGTCCGAATCTGTTTGTGCGTCCGTTTGCCTGGCACTACTACCTGGGCGCACTAGACGAAACGTTGATGCAGGCTGCGCTGGAGCCAATGCTGGGGCGACACCATCTGGCAGCGTTTCATCGGGCAGGGTCGAGCCGTCCCCATTCCTGGGTTGATATTCAAGCGGCGGAATGTGTTCGTCGCGGGTCGTTTATCCAGATCGAATTGCAGGCAAGCGGCTTTTTGTATGGCATGGTGCGCCTGCTTGTCGGTATGCTAGTTGAGGTGGGTAAGGGCGATCGGTCTCCGCAGGAGTTCACCCAGATCTGGATAGAGCAGAGGCGCGACCTCGTAAGGTATGCTGCACCGCCTCAAGGCTTATGCCTGCTGCGAGTTGACTATCCGGAGTTTCCCTTTCCGCCTGAAATTTGGTACGACACCCAGCCTCAGTTCAATTTACTGACTCCTCTAGATTTTCCTGCCGCTTTAGACCAGGGGCAGCTTGAGAAAAAGACTTTACCTCTGTAGCCACATCTCCCATGACTAAAACCTACCTACCCACAAAAGAGACGCTTGAACAGAAATGGTATGTCGTAGACGCGGCAGACCAACGGCTGGGACGGCTCGCCACTGAGATCGCAATGGTGCTGCGCGGCAAGAATAAGCCGACCTACACGCCCCATATGGACACAGGCGATTACGTTGTTGTGATCAACGCGGAAAAAGTAGCGGTAACTGGCAAGAAGCGATCGCAAAAACTCTATCGCCGCCATTCGGGTCGCCCGGGCGGCATGAAGACTGAGACGTTTGACCAGCTTCAAAACCGCATTCCCGAACGGATTATCGAGCAAGCTGTAAAAGGAATGCTGCCTAAGAACTCGCTTGGTCGCCAGCTTTTCACCAAGCTGAAAGTGTATGTGGGTAACACTCATCCCCACCAGGCACAGCAGCCTGAGATTTTGAACATTAAAACGATTCCGGGAGAGAATAAATAATGCAAGCTACTGATAGAGCCGATCGCGTCACGTATCTGGGCACAGGTCGGCGGAAATCCTCGGTCGCAAGAGTTCGCCTGGTGCCGGGAAGCGGTCAGCTTTTGATCAACGGCAAGCCGGGCGATCTGTACTTGCAGTTCAACCCCAGCTATCTGTCGGTGGCAAAGGCTCCGCTGGAAACGCTGGGACTGGAAGCTGAATACGATATTCTGGTCAACGTTCGCGGTGGCGGATTGACCGGACAGGCAGATTCGATCCGTCTGGGTGTGGCTCGTGCGTTGTGCCAGCTTGACCCGGAAAACCGAAAGCCCCTGAAGGTTGAAGGCTACCTCACCCGCGATCCCCGTGCGAAGGAACGGAAGAAGTACGGTCTGCACAAAGCCCGGAAAGCTCCTCAGTACTCGAAGCGATAACTTCTCTCGCTTGACCTGCCTCCTCTTGAAGGGGGGTGAAAGAGGATTAGTGGTTTTGCATTGCCTTCTAAATTCCTCAATGCTGGAGGACTATGATACAGGAAGACTTCCGATCGTAAAAGGAATGTCTGTAATGGTTCTGGTTCCTTCCCGGATTGGGGCTAGGAAGCGGTTCAGGAAACAATCCTTTTCTAACTTCCTCTTGCGGAAGCTTGTCAGGTGAAGCCGTTAAAATAGATAAAGCAGCCCATCTCTACTGGTTTTGGAATCATGGCGAAAGATATTCATCCTCAATGGTATCCAGAGGCGAAGGTTTACTGTAACGGCGAAGTCGTGATGACCGTCGGTTCGACCAAGCCTGAACTGCACGTTGATGTGTGGTCTGGAAATCACCCCTACTATACCGGAACTCAGAAGATTATTGACACTGAGGGTCGTGTAGAACGCTTCCTGCGGAAGTACGGCATGAGCGACAGTACTGCTGGCACCGAAGACAAGAAAGACAACAAAAAGTAGCCGGAATTCGCTTATATTACCGATCGCCCCTGACACCTAAGTAAAGTCAGGGACGATTTTTGCAATTTAATTTTTTGAGCAGGTATTTGAACGAGAAATCCAGGCAATAGGCTTGTGGAGGCTACGATGGCTGAGTCTTATTTATTAGAAAAACTAAAGTCGGTTGAGCAGACCTTTAACGAGTTAACGAAGCGGCTGGCTGACCCTGACATTGCGCGCGATCCTGGTGAATATCAGAAAGTGGCGAAGGCGCGATCGGGTCTGGAAGAAACGGTTAACACCTTTGAAACGTGGAAGCAAACTCAGCAAGAGCTAGAGGATGCCCGACAAATCTTAAAAGATGCCGCCGGAGATGTTGAACTGCGGGAAATGGCGACAATGGAAGTAGAAGAACTGGCTGAAAAGCTTGATCAGCTTGAGCATCAGCTGATGGTTCTCCTGCTGCCCCGTGACCCAAATGATGACAAGAACATCATGCTGGAAATTCGTGCCGGGACAGGCGGTGATGAGGCAAGCATCTGGGCAGGCGATCTGGTGAGAATGTATTCACGCTACGCGGACGTTCAACGCTGGCGAGTCAAGCTGGTGAGCGAATCCCCTGCCGATATGGGCGGCTTCAAGGAAGCGATTCTGGAGATCCAGGGCAATCAGGTTTACAGCAAGCTGAAGTATGAGGCGGGGGTGCATCGCGTCCAGCGCGTTCCGGCAACGGAGGCAGGCGGACGGGTTCACACTTCAACCGCAACTGTGGCGGTGATGCCAGAAGTAGATGATGTGGAAGTTGAGATCGACCCGAAAGACATTGAACTGACAACGGCGCGATCGGGTGGTGCAGGTGGACAGAACGTGAACAAGGTTGAAACGGCGGTAGACCTGTTCCACAAACCCACTGGAATCCGAATCTTTTGTACCGAGGAACGATCGCAGCTTCAAAACCGAGAGCGAGCCATGCAAATCCTGCGGGCAAAGCTGTACGAAATCAAGCTCCGAGAACAGCAGGAAGCGGTGACATCGATGCGGCGATCGCAGGTCGGAACGGGATCGCGATCGGAAAAAATCCGCACCTATAACTACAAGGACAATCGTGCGACTGATCACCGCCTAGGGCAGAACTTTACGCTCACAGCTATTCTGGAAGGCGAGTTGGAGACTGTGATTCAGTCCTGCATTTCCCAGGATCAGCAGGAGCAGCTTGAGGAATTGGCGGCTTCGACTTCTGGTTCTTCGCTGTAGGGCGATCGGGTTTCTTTTTTGCGGGGTGGGTATTCGCACTCGCCCCATTTTATTCTTCCTAGAAGAACTGTTTTTTAGAATTTGGTAGATAGTCTTGAGCTAGCAACTACTAATCCTGGGTACAAATATTTGATTTTTATCGATGTCCTCATAAAACATACTCTCATGCTCAAGTGATGGAAAAATCATCAAAGATTTAGGTGAAGTGCGAGTTATGTGCATGTTCTTTTTTACAGAAAATAATCCTGGTTGATATGCATACAACAACCCTGGCTTACCATCTGTAGCAAGGTGAGCTTGGAGATCGCTCTCAAAGTATGCATATGTATGATTATGAGTTTCAGAAGCAGTAAGGTAGGCTTGAAAGAAGAATTTTAATGTGTTTTCAAATGACCGAACATCGCGTTTAATTGCGCCTAAAGGTAGGACAAAAATAGCATCAACTGAAAACAATGGATTCCAACAGCTACCCACAGGAACATTTCTACGTGAAAGTTCCATTCTTTCTTCAAGTGATATAATTTCATCTTTGCTGTAACTGTTAGCTATTACTTGCCACAAGCCATCAGGAAATCTAAGTGTTTCTGCAATATCGTATGCAAAAATGTATTTACATATATAATTATGGACAGGATAGGTGGTTGAACAAAATTTTATTAGATAGTCAATATTTAACAAACTTTTCCGTAACTCTTTAGCTGTCAACTTACCTTTAACTTCGACAACTGCTGAACAGGATTCAGGAGGCACAATCACGAACTCTCCATCCCGGAAGATTGGAGCGTAGTTAGCTGAGTCCCAGATAATGATATCTATTTGCCTTGATTTGAGTATTTCACCCTTCCGATTAGAAGCAAGAATAAATCCGGTGCTAACCTCATATTTTCGAGGCAGAATATTAGAAATTAGGCTACGAAGAATAGATTCTTTATAGTTGCCAACGGAGAGCCAGTGATCTCGCCCAATTAATTCATCTAGACGAGATACTTTACTTAAAAGTTCTGCATTGTAAGAAGACAGGAACTTATTAAATACATTGGTCTCGTTAAAATTCAAAGCTCTTATCCTCAGTTGTGCTATAGCTCGTTCATTATATCTAGCTGATATTACTCTAGAATTCGATCGCCCCAACAACAAACCGCAAACCCAAAATTTTCCTTGTCCTAGAAAATGCTGTTTAACAGGGCGCGATCGACAAATGCTCAATTTAACAAGAGGTTTATTTCACAGTTTGGTTGGGAGACGATCGTCCAGATAGGAGGAGACGAAAACTAGAGCTTGCTGAATGTCTTCCTCCTCTAACTCTGGAAACTCCTGCTGTAATTCTTCCCGGTTAGGATAGGTCGCTAATAACTCAATCACCCGGCGCACCGTAAGGCGAAGGTTACGAATGCAGGGCTGTCCATTCATGCCATTAGGATTGCTCGTAATGCGATCGAGTTTCATAACAAATAACCCAGCCTCTTAAAATTAAGAGATTTCACTCCGACAGCATGAGTTCACTTTATCACCGCCATTTGAGAATCAATATTTAGACAATTTAGACAGAATTAGAGGGAACCACTTACAATAACGTCAGTTGCGTCCATTTGTACTATGGCTCGTTTTTTGCATCTAGCTGATATTCATTTGGGGTTCGATCGCTACGACAGCAAACCGCGAACTCAGGATTTTTTCCTGGCATTGGAAAATGCCCTCGAAAAATATGCGATCGCAGAACGAGTCGATTTTGTGGTGATTGCGGGTGATTTGTTTGAGCACCGTAACATTCAGCCTGCCACGCTAAACCAAGCGCAGCACTGTCTTCGGCAGCTGAAACAGGCAGGGATTCCGACTATTGCGATCGAGGGAAACCACGATAATCGCCCTTATGGAGCGCGGACGAACTGGCTCCGCTACCTGGCGGACTGGGAACTGCTAATTTTGCTGGAACCGGGAGACGTGGCAGCGGGTGAACCGCTTTATTCGCACTGGAAAGATGGCTACGGCGGCTATATTGACCTGGACTGCGGCGTGCGAGTGATGGGGTCGCAGTGGTACGGCGCGGCTGCTCCGAAGGCGATCGAGCAAATGAGTCAGGCAATGCAAGACTTACCGCCCAGTCCGGGACAAACTGTTTTTTTGCTGCATCACGGCATGGAGGGACAGATTGCCCGCTATCAGGGGGCGTTGCGCTACTCAGATGTGCTGCCTTTAAAACAGGCGGGAGTCGATTACCTGGCACTGGGACACATTCACAAGAATTACGAGCAGGAAGGCTGGATTTTTAACCCTGGCTCGATCGAGGCAAATAATATTGAGGAATCTCGATTTCGGCGCGGCGTGTATTTGGTGGAGATCAGCGATCGCGGCGTACAGGCAGAACTGAAGACCGGCTACTATCAGCGATCGATTGTTCGTTTGAAATTGAAAACGAAAGGACAGGAAACGCTAGAAGAACTGGAGCAGGCAGCGATTACGTTGGTGCAAACTGCCATTCAGCAGGAGCAGATGAACCCAGCCGATCAGCCGATCGTGGAACTGCGGATCGAAGGGGAGGTGGGATTCGATCGGCTCGATTTTGACGTGCGCCAACTGCAACGACAGCTCCAGCAACTTAGCAATGCGCTGATCTTTTTGCTTAAGTATGACGTGGACAACGTGGCTTACAGTTCGCCTTTGGCTGAAGATGCCAGCCGTTTGCAAATTGAGCAGGAGATTTTCACTGATCTGCTTTCTGGTCATGTGCAGTATCGCAAGCGGGCGGCAGAACTCGCGCATGGGCTAATTGATTTAAAGGATCGGCAGCTTGAGGGGCGATCGGAAGCTGAACTGTTTGAGCTAGTGCAAACGCTGCTGAGTGCGGAGAATTGATCAGTCAGTAAGCTACGGGGCGAGAGGATTTGTCACAAAACTCAATCCCTGGCATGATAATGGGCATGATGCGAAACCTGCTTTTTTCAGTTCTGCTGTCGATCGTCCTCTGGTGTAGCTATTTTGCCCCGGTTCAGGCAAGTCCTCTGGCTTTAATCGTTGCTCAAGTAGAATCTACCAGCATAGAACCTGCGAACGCTGAATCCCTGGCTAATCTGAAAGCAAAAGCCTTTGCTGCCACAAACAAGGGGAACTTTGCCGCCGCAGAAACCTACTGGACTCAGCTCCTTGAAGCTTTCCCCGACGAGCCTGCTGTCTGGAGCAATCGCGGCAATGCTAGAGTGAGCCAAAATAAGCTGGAGTCCGCCATCCAGGATTACAATCGGGCGATCGAGCTGGCTCCTGATGCACCCGACCCGTATCTGAATCGGGGTACGGCTTATGAGGGTTTGGGACAGTACGCAGCGGCGATCGATGACTACAACCGTGTGTTAGTGCTAGACCCAAGTGATCCGGCTGCCTACAATAATCGCGGCAATGCAGAGGCAGGTTTGGGGCAATGGGAGCAGGCAGTTCAGGATTACAAAAAAGCAGCTGGTTTAGTGCCGGACTATGCCTTTGCCAGGGCAAACTATGCCCTCGCCCTTTACCAGACAGGCGAAACAGAGGCAGCGATTCGAGAGATGCGAAATCTAGTGCGGAAGTATCCCCAGTTTGCCGATATGCGAGCAGCTCTTACCGCCGTACTCTGGGTTCAGGGAAAACAGGGCGAAGCAGAAAGTAACTGGGTTGCAGCCGTTGGGCTAGATAAACGCTACAAAGACTTGGACTGGGTTGCCACTGTTCGTCGATGGCCCCCCACAATGGTCGCTGCTCTAGAGAAGTTTTTGACATTGCAATAAATTCTTTGCAACAGATTCTTTCAGAAATGAGATAAGTAAGGCGTTTCGGGCAGCAAAGGTTTCGCAAAAAGCAACTGTACTGCGATGCTCATAATCTGCCATCGTCGAATTTTTTAATCACACGTAGCAACTCACCAAAATTGCAGTGATTTGGCAAATTCTCGAGCTTAGGGAAGCTTCTCCTTAATCTCCTGCAACTTTATATGTATTTTTCATAAAGTATGCAGGAATGATAGTAAAAATTAGGTAAGGTGCACGAGTTCACGGTTGTGGCCGTTTGTATTTATAGAAGTTTATTTTGCTCAATCCGATTGGTAGGAGCAACCCATCAGGGCGAGAAATAGGGTAATGCTGATTCGACTGCTTTTGGTATATCTGCTGGTTTCGCTAGTTGTCTTCATCACGCTGCTTGGAGTTTTTTGGGCTGACCATACTACGCCAAAGTCCGATCGACTCTCTTGGCTGCTAGTTTGCATTGGCTCTTTTATCTGGTTTATCACCATTCCTTTATCAATCATCGAGCTGACACGTAAATTATTTCGTCGAGATATTTTGCCCAAACCAGAATGTCCGTGGAAAACGTGGAACTAAGGTCTAAAGCCAGTTCAAGAGGCAGCTCACAACGGAACAGAATCAGCTCGGATTGACGTGGCGAAGGGGCGTTCTTTCAGTCCTCAGACCGTCTTTCGTGCTCACTTTTGTACTCACTTTTGCACCCAAATCTACTTAGCCTTCAGGTAAGCTATGATACAAGGCCGTGCAGGATGGCGGTGAAATTTTTCCCATCAAAATAGCCCATTGCCTGTGCTTGAAACTCCGCATTAGGCTTGACTTTTGTCGTCGTTCTAAGAAGCAGAGGCAGATTAGTTTTTCGGTTAAGGAGAGCTTCTATATTGTTGTTGTACGGATCTTCATGAGAAATTTATCGCACTAACGCAAGCCGCTACCTAGAATTTTGGTAATTAGACCTGTTAGCGGATTTTTAGTGTCCCTATGAAGATCCCCCACCCCAAATCGACGGCTGGTGAAGGTGGGCAGCTACCGACACCTCAGTGGGTGAGCCAGGTCGGGTTAGAGTGGCTTCACCGTATTGTTGTCCGCTGGTTAACTGCCCAGCAGCATTCAGGAAATCGCTGAACCAACAAGCTGAGCCACCTGGTCAGGATTGAGCTGCTCAATGTTGGGTAGAACGATCGCTGCTCCTGCTTCGGTCAGCTTTTGGCTGTAGGACTGGCGATAATCGGCTGACTGTTCCTGTAGATGGGGTGGCAGAATTCCGACGCCGATCCACGATCGATCGGGCTGCTGAATCTGCGCTTGCTTCATGGTGTGCATATCAGCAACTGTATCCCCGGCGTAGAGAACGGGGAGATTTGCAGTGAGCTGGTCACGAACTTCAAGCTGCCGCACCGCCTGAAATAATCCAGTGGGGTCAGGCTTTCCAGGTGCATCTTCCATTGCAACGAGAATTGGCGGTTTCAGTCCTAGCCGCTTTTCTAGAACATACGTTGCAGACCCTCGCGTTGCCCCGCTAAAAAATCCCCAAGAAATGCCCGACTGGGTTAAGCCTTGCAGATAGGCGGATTGAAGCAGTAAGGGTTCGTGACAAATATAGCCATTCCAGTGAACCGGATCAGTGCCTCGATAGCGACTCTGGAAAAAAGTCACGATCGCCTCATAGTTCACGATCTGCGCGGAGCGATCGATTCCTTGTGCCTCAAAGTAGCGATACACCAGCTCTTGAGAGGCTTCCCAATCGTTGTTCCACGTCCCTTCTGCCTTGAGCGCGTCGATATCTGCCTGGTTGGGTCGATAGGCTCCGTGGGTAAACTGCTCGACTGTATCTGCCAGGGCACGACGATAAGAGTTGCCCACATCGCGGATTACACCATCAATATCAAACACCACGATCGCTGAACTACCCGCAGGCTGCACCAAAATACACTCCTTGCTCAAGCTAAACTGCACGATGTCGCTCTTGCAAATGGCGATCGTGGGAACCTGTAGATTACCATAGAGGATTGTAGAAGTTATGGGAACAACGAAACGATCCGGGAGGTGTTTTTGTCCAAGTTTATTCTGAAAGTTCTTTGGCTCGATCAAAACGTTGCGCTTGCAGTGGATCAGGTCGTGGGCAAAGGAACCAGCCCGCTGACCTCTTATTTCTTCTGGCCCCGCAACGATGCCTGGGAGCAGTTGAAAGGCGAGCTAGAAGCGAAGCACTGGATTTCTGAGTCCGATCGAATTGAGCTGCTCAACAAAGCCACGGAAGTGATCAACTACTGGCAAGAAGAAGGCAGACGGCAACCTTTAGCCGAAGCACAGGCGAAGTTTCCTGATGTCGTGTTCACGGGTAGCACCTGATCGTCAACCAATTAGATCAGCAACCAACTGATTAGAAATTCAGCGTGGGGGCATTCATTGCCCTCATTTTTTTGTGCTCAGTTTCTGGAGGCTGGGCTTGTGCGACGAGGATGGACAGATCTCCAAATCAGCGAATTTTCAAAATCGTAAAGTCATGGTCAAAACATCAATACCCGCCTAGTTTTCCCCGCCGCTTTGTCTCCCGCTCTGACCAGCGAAACAGCGTTAAGCCGATCGTCAGATAAAGCGCACCGTTGAGTAAGGCAATTGTTAAACTTGCCCAGTTTAGCCCTTCGCCCCGTGCCATCACCGATCGCAGCAGTCCTGCACCGGGAGCCATCGGCAAGAGCCAGCCCACAAAGCGCAAACTCCCTGTCCAGGTTTCGACGGGAGTGGTGAACAAAAACAGCAGCGCGAACTGAAACACGCTAAGCAACTGCTGCACTTGCTTCAGCAATAAAGCCAGAGAGCCGATCGAAAATGCCAGCCCATACGCACCCATCAGCACTGCCAGCAGCGGCGGAATCAGTGTCAGCGGAAAGGCAAGCTTACTGCCCGTAATCACAATAATCAGCAGCAGAATCGTCAGGTTAATGCCCAGATTCAGCAGCAGGCTGGCAAGCGCACGGATAAAAAACAGTCGCGACGCACCATAGGGGGTGAGAAACAATTGCTCCAGTGTTCCGGTGCGTGCCTCTTGCTGAAGTCCTCCGGCAATATCGCCCTGAATAAACAGCATCAGCGTCCATAGCACATAGCCAATCACGATCGAATCCAGCCGATCGCCAAGTTGAAACGCCGGACCCGCAATATACTTTGCGCTGAGAAATAGCCCGTAAAAAATTATCGTCGTACCAATAATGCCGCCGATCACTTCTGAAGAATAGCGCCGCAGTTGCAGCCAGCTTCGCTGAAGTTCGGCAAAAAAGAGGGGAAGCATAGAATATGGGAAAAAGACAATCGAATCAATCCTTTTTTATCCTAGCGATTTACTCGATCGAGGTTGAGTCAGCTGTCAAAATCAGAAGCTAGCAGAGCGTTCTGGAGTTTGTCACAATCCTTGTTAAACCTTCAATTAATGACTTCAATTAATGAGAACAGCTCTAACGAACAAACCAACGGATCAAAGCGTGAGAGTGCGATCGTCCTCGACATGCCTGCACAGCAGCAAACAAGATGAAGGGAGCCAGCAACGGCAATGCCCATGCTGACTCTAGTACAATCCAACCGACCACCCAGGAGAACACAAACTGAGTTTTAGGACTTGTATAGTGATGTGCTACATCAGAACAGGCAGGAATAACGAGCAAGGTTGTGAGGATAAAAACGATCGTCAGAAAACATGAGACAGACAGTTGAAAGTTGAGAGCTTTACGTCCTCGCTCATCTATAAATGAATGAATGTTTCGCTGCCTTTGCCACACCCAAAATGTCGCTGGGATGCCTGAATAGACTAGGAGTAGAGTAAAACTCAACAGCGTGATGAGCGACAAAAACTCGGAGGAATCATTGAAAACGACAGTGAGTAAAAGATTGAGACACCCTGCTACAAGCGGCAACAGCGGCAGCCAAGCTAATCCTGCCAGATGGCAGCAGGCAGCACGGAAACGAATAGCGCGACTCAAGGAGGAAGACGGCATAAAAGCACATTCAGTAGGTGAGGAGAAGTCCTGGGAGGCAAACTGAGATTCGGATACCAATCAGTGATGCCAGAAGAATTCCCACACCTTCCGATAGTTGATGCAAAATCTTGTACTGTACTGCGAGGTGCTAATTGCCTGAATTGTTTATCGGACTCTTTGTTCTTGCCCTCTTTGTAGCCCAAATTCTGCTTTACGTCACAACAGCTCGCATTGCCCATCGAAAAGGATATCGCTGGTGTTTTTGGATCTTTGTAGGAAATGGATTGCTGGGACTACCCCTCATGCTCCTCTTACCCGCTGCGAATCAACCGGGATTAGCATTGAAAACTCAACAGCAGCAGCGACAGAAAGGCAATCTGCTCGGAGCCGTACTGACCTGTCTAACCTATGTTTTCGTGCTCTGGTATCGTTCTCGTCGCTAATGGCAAATATGAATGATTTCAGTTAAATAAGGCTTCTTTTGATAAATTCAGTGTGTCTGTTAGGTGTCTTTTAAGATTGTTATATTGATTCTTGAGTGCATATACTCATCTTTGGCGAAGGTTTATCTCAGTGTTTCCTGTTGTATTTTCTAACTTAGATAGCCTACCCCCTGCTGCTACTGTTCAGGAGTAATCGGCTCTGCTTACTTACCTAGCCACACGCTACATTAGATAGGTAAAAGATTCCTCAATTGTTCTCCTGATCAGGAGTCCGACCATGAACTGGACAAGGAAGATTCGATCGCTTTACCGCAAAGAACCCATTACCGGATTCATGCTGACAATAGGCTTGGTTGATGCGATCATTGGCGGAACAAGTGGCTATGAAACGCTGTTGGCGATCGGTCTAGGCACGGTAGGACTGGCGATCGGGGTGCGCTGGAAGCTCATGCAGCAAGTTCGCCAGGAACCAATCCAGCCTCAGCCAAAATCGCAGTCGCGTCACGCGCGCTATTTGCTGGATTCGGATGCTCATCTGGCGACGATCGATGTCGATGCTCGTAAAGTTTGAAAGCCAACGAAATGAACGAGATGCCGTTGGGGATGAGAGGGGTGCAATCTGAGAACCGCCGCATTTTAGATATTTTGCTCAATCAGCAGGAGGGTAAACCTCAACACAAGCCATGATCACAAGCGGGACAACTCAAGCAGAAAAGCTGCTCAAAATTGGGGAAGTGGCATCGGAAAGCGGTCTGCCGATTAAAACGATTCGCTATTACGACGACATTGGCTTGCTGGCTCCCATCGTTGAACGATCGGACACGGGCTATCGTTTATTCAGGGTTGATGTCCTCGATCGCCTGGCATTTATTAGACGGGCGCAGGCTTTGGGACTGCATCTGAACGAAATTCAGCAAATTTTATCGGTTCATGATCAGGGAGAGTTGCCCTGCGGTCAGGTAAAGCAGTATCTAGAACAAAAAGTGGCTGAAATTAGTCGGCAAATTGAATCGCTGCAAGTGCTTCGATCGCAGCTTCAGGGTATTCTGGCTGGGTGGCATGACCCCGCAGAATTGCAGGAAAGCCACACCATTTGTCCGAACCTGCAACCGGAATAAACCTTCGCGCTGGATCGACCGTTTATGGAACTGCTGATTTCAGGTATTTTGAGCCTGCTTGTGTTTGCGATCGGAGCCTGTATCGGCAGTTTTTTGAATGTGGTGATTTACCGAATTCCGGCAGGAGTGTCGCTGCTCTATCCGCCGTCTCGCTGTCCGCGCTGTTTGCATCGGCTGAAACCCTATGACAATGTGCCGATTTTGGGCTGGCTGTGGCTGAAGGGAAAATGCCGTCACTGTCGGACTAAGATTTCGCCGCGCTATCCGGCGATCGAGGCAGTAACCGGAATTTTGTTTGTGCTGGTGTTTTGGGCGTTTAGTTTGCCTCTGCCAGGGTTGGGCTACTGGGCGTTTGT
Source organism: Cyanobacteria bacterium FACHB-502 (assembly GCA_014695325.1). Classification (GTDB taxonomy): domain Bacteria; phylum Cyanobacteriota; class Cyanobacteriia; order Elainellales; family Elainellaceae; genus Leptolyngbya_A. The sequence continues at coordinate 19,630 of JACJNZ010000082.1, forward strand.
GAGCTGGCTGCTGGCTCTGTCGCTGATTGATTGGGATACGCTGACGCTGCCGAATTCGCTGACTCAATCGGGGCTGATTGCCGGACTTATATTTCAACTCATCGTAGGTTGGGCAAATGCGGGTGTTTCCGGTGCAGCCAATTCCCTCATGATGGGGATTATTGGCGCGGTTGTGGCGATCTGGATTTTCGATATCGTGACCCTCCTTGGATCGATCGCCTTTGGCAAAACCGCAATGGGCGGTGGCGATGCAAAATTAGCAGCAATGATGGGTGCGTGGTTGGGCTGGAAACTGGCTTTATTGGCGGGGTTTCTGGCTTGTGCGATCGGGGCTTTTGCAGGCGGTGGGGCACTGGCGTTGGGATTAATCGATCGTCGTCAGCCGATGCCGTTTGGTCCGTTTTTGGCGATCGGGGCAGGAATTGCCCTGTTTTTTGGGGATGCGATGATTGCTGGGTATCTGCGGCTATTTTTTCCGACGCTGTAAGCTTTAGAAAGAATCGGCAGTGGCTTTCAATTCAGCTGTGTCCCAATCGCTTAGCGATCGAGGAAATTATTCTGATTGATGAGTACAGTCTTGCTAGAGCGTGGGAAGGACAAGTCAGGTTTTTTCCCTGCGCCAAATCCAAAGAAGAACAAGTTTAGGAATACGCCCCTTCCCAGGGTCCGATCGCCCGAATCGGCAATTCTTTAACGACCGTTTCTGTTTTGTAGATTTGAAAGCCGCGAGACTGGTAGTTTTTTAGCGCGAATTCTCCGTCTAGGCTGCACGTATCGACAAAAATGCGAGTTGCGCCCAAGTTCCAAGCACGATCGATGCCAAGGCTGAGCAAATATCCGCCGATGCCCTTTCCGATGAAGGCTTTGAGCAGTCCGAAATAGGCAATTTTAACGCTGTTGTCTGGCTGTACTTCTAATTCGATGTAGCCTGCCGGAGTGCCTTTAAGGGATGCGACCCAGGTTTCGAGTTCGGGGCGATCGAGATACTGCATCCAGCGATCGTAAGTCCAGTGAAGGCGATCGATCCAGTACCAGTCGCCGCCAACACTGGTGTAGAGAAAGCGGCTCAGTTCTGGAGAGGGAATCATTGCCTGTTCGATTTTTAGATCCTCTGGCTGCGATCGACTGGGGCGACACTGCGGATTATCCTCAGAGGAAGAATGCTGTGCTTTGAACAATTCCAGATGCCAGATCGTGATATTTGTTTGGCGGGTAGATGAGGTTGAATTCATATCAAATTCCTGCGGTTGTGCCAGGTCAATGCTGCCAGTTTTTTCAGGGGTTGTCTTTTAAGGCATATCATTACAACCCATCTGTTAATTTTCCAGGTCACGGCATCCAGGTTATGGCAAAGCATGGGTATTCAAACTTTATTACTGTTTTCCAAAACCATTCCCCCATCTCCCCATCTCCTCTCCTACCCACTCCCTTCCTCATCTCCTACACTGACAGAGAACGCTCTACAAATGCTGCATGAACCCAATTTCCCGTAAATTTCAGGCACAGTTGCCCAAGCTCGATCGTGCCGTTTGGATTTTGATGCTGGGCAGACTGCTGTCTCAGGTTGGTACTGGGTTTGTGCTGTTTTATGCGGCGGTGTTTTTTGTGAATGAGGTGGGGCTATCTGCGACGGCAGTGGGAATTGGCATTGGCAGTGAATCGATTTCGGGGGTGTTTGGGCGAATTATAGGTGGGCTAATGTCTGACTCGCCGCGCTGGGGACGACGCAAGACGTTGCTGTTATCGGCAGCATTTTCGGCTGTGGCAGATATTATGCTGGCACTCAGCTACAATTTTCCGACATTTTTGCTGAGCAATTTGCTGATGGGGTTGGGGGTGGGGCTGTATTGGCCCTCAATGGAGTCGGCAGTGGCGGATTTAACGGCGATCGATCAACGCAACGAGGCTTATGCGCTGACCCGGCTTGCAGATAATTTGGGTTTGGCGTTGGGAGTCGTGTTTGGCGGGCTGCTAATTGGCGCGACGGGAGCGTTTCGGCTGCTATTTTGGATTGACGGCATCTCGTTTGTGGTGTTTTTGGGTATTATCCATGGGGCAATTCGGGAAACGCTGAACGTCGATCGCGCGACGAAACAAATCTGGCGGGGTTGGGCTGTGGCTCTGCGAGATCATCCGCTGCGAATCTATGTCGCGGTCAATGTTTTATTTACCACTTATCTGTCGTTGCTGAATACGGCTCTGCCCCTTTACCTGACGAACTTTGTGGGATTCGGACAGCGTTCAGGGCAGGCGGCAAACGGTGAGGCAAATTTTACTGCCCTGAGTTTGCTGTTTACCTGGTATATTGTGCTGGCTGCGCTGCTTCAGCTTCCAGTGGCTCGTTGGCTCAATCGCTATACCCATCCACAAGTGTTGAGTGTGTCGGCGGTGTTTTGGGCGATCGGCTTTTTGCTGGTGTGGCTAACGGGAAGCTTACCGGGAGGAACGGCACTCTGGGCTGGGTTGAGCGTCGCGGTGATGGCAATTGCAACGATCGCTTATACGCCTGCGGCTTCGGCACTGGTGGCAAATCTTGCGCCTGAGTCTATGCGAGGCGTGTACTTATCGATTAATTCGCTTTGCTGGGCAGTGGGCTATTTTATTGGTCCCATCATAGGCGGCTGGGCAATGGGGCAGTCGATCGAGATTGCCCACTCTTTCTGGCTTGTGGGAATTGGGAGTGTGGGGGTGGCGATCGGCATTCTGGTTTACCTCGATCGCTCGCTCAAAAGCCGGGCCTGGAATTAGCTTGATTCCCCTCATCTTGAGTCTGATTGTTGTCAGGAGAAATTAGCACAACAAAGCAGAAAGTTCAGGTTATGATTGGCGATGTCTTTTAGATCGCGTCTGTAAGGTTCGGCGTGCAAGATAAACATTCCCTGCGACGGGTTAGCCAGCGTCGGCTTCGCGCAGTTCGTCAATTTCTGCTGTTTTCGTCGGTGCGGCTCCGGTGGTCACTGCTGCCGCGTTGGGTATTTTTGTCTCTGGCAATGAATGGGTTTCTGGCGTTTGTGCTGTTGACAATGCTGCGATCGCTCGAGATGCCGCTTCCCTCAGGTGCCCGTGCGAATCAAGCCGCGCAAGCCACCACATCGTCTAGCACCACATTGTCTAGCACCACATCGCCCCGCAATCAGGCATCAACGGTTTCGATGGATTCCTCCACGAGCCTGGAAGCAAACCCTCGACGGCAATTGTCCTATGAGGAGTGGATCGAGCAGCTCGGACGCGAAGCCAAAGCGATCGCCCAGCAAAAACCCAAACGGCTTACCGTCCTGGCAGGCGACTCTATTAGTCTCTGGTTTCCTGTCGAGATGCTGCCGCGAGAGCGAGTCTGGCTGAATCAGGCTATTTCGGGAGAAACGTCTGCGGGTCTGCTTAAGCGTCTGGATTTATTTGAAGAAACCGCGCCCGAAACAATTTTTGTGATGATTGGCATTAACGATGTCATCCGAGGCGTAAACGATCGCACGATTCTCGCCAACCAGCAAGAGATTGTGCGCGACCTGAAAGAGAGCCACCCCAAAGCGCAGATTGTGCTTCAGTCGATCCTGCCCCATGCCGGAGACGCTGCCACCTGGGAAGGACGCGATCGGCTGCTGGCAATTCCAAATCGCCGCATTCAGGAACTCAACGACGAGCTAGAGACGATCGCCCGCGAGGAAGGCGTTTATTTCCTCAACCTTTACCCCATCTTTACCGACTCCGCCGGAGACCTGCGGATGGAATACAGCACAGACGGTCTGCATTTGAATCCTAAAGGCTACGAGATTTGGAGCGTTGCGCTGCAAGTGTATGGGCATGAATTGCTGGAGCCTGAGTTGCAGTAGTCTGTGCAGTAGATAGTTTGTGGGGTAGATAGTTTAGCGGGGTAGATAGTTTGTGCGGCGGAAAGGTCTGGGAGTGAAGGGTAAATCTGATACGCTGAAATTGGCAAGGAGTTTCGCAGCAAGACGGCATGGATACCAAAGCCTTTAAACGATCGCTCAATCAGTCTGAACAGTATCACCGCAAAGGATTTGGTCATGCGGAAGAGGTGTCTGGGCAGATGCAGTCCGAGTATCAGAGCGAGCTGATTCAGCAGATTCGGACAAACCAGTATTCCCTGACGCGGGGCGATGTGACGATTCGACTGGCAGAGGCATTTGGGTTTTGCTGGGGCGTGGAGCGAGCCGTGGCGATGGCGTATGAAACGCGGAGGCACTTCCCCAACGAGCAGATCTGGATTACCAACGAAATCATTCATAACCCGTCGGTGAATCAACGCCTGGGGGAAATGAACGTGGGCTTTATTCCGGTGGAGAAGGGTAACAAGGATTTTTCGGTGGTCGATTCTGGCGATGTGGTAATTCTGCCTGCGTTTGGCGCGAGCGTTCAGGAAATGAAGCTCCTGAGTGAGAAAGGCTGCACGATCGTCGATACGACCTGTCCCTGGGTATCGAAGGTGTGGAACACGGTCGAAAAGCACAAAAAAAGCAGCTACACCTCGATTATTCACGGCAAGTACAACCACGAAGAAACCGTAGCGACCAGCTCTTTTGCCGGAACCTATCTGATCGTGCTAAACCTGGCAGAAGCGCAGTATGTGTGCGACTACATTCTACAGGGCGGCAACCGGGATGAGTTTATAGCAAAGTTTAGCCGCGCCTGCTCTGCGGGATTCGACCCCGATCGCGACCTGCAATCCCTCGGCATTGCCAACCAGACGACAATGCTCAAAGGCGAAACCGAGCAGATCGGCAAACTGTTTGAGCATACACTGATGAAGAAATACGGACCCGATCGCCTGAATCAGCATTTTCTAGCGTTTAACACCATCTGCGACGCCACGCAGGAACGGCAGGACGCGATGTATCAGCTCGTCAAGGAAAAGCTCGACCTGATGGTGGTGATCGGTGGCTACAACTCCTCAAACACTACGCACCTTCAGGAAATCGGCATCGAGTACGACATTCCTTCGTATCACATCGACAGTCCCGATCGCATTGGTCCCGGCAATCAAGTACAGCACAAGCCCCTGCATCAAGACTTGCAGATTGAGGAGAACTGGCTACCCCCTGGCAAGATTACGGTTGGGATTACCTCTGGAGCCTCTACGCCCGATCGCATTGTGGAAGCCGTGATCGAGCGAATTTTTGAGATAAAGGGAGCTGTTCCTGCCCTCACTGAGGCGTAATGCTGGCGGCACTTCCTCTGCAAGAAACCACAAAACATTTGTTGGAGGCGATTCAACAGTCTAACTGGGGAGCAATCCAGTTTATTGTCCTTTATAGCTTGACTACCGTTGCGTTTGTGCCCGGATCGCTGCTGACGCTTGGTGCAGGCGCAGTCTTTGGGCTGGTGTGGGGATCAGTCTGGGCATTCCTGGGGGCAACGATCGGCGCAACGCTGGCATTTCTGATCGGACGCTACGGAGTTCGGGGTTGGGTGAGCCGCCGGATTGCAAACGATTCGCGCTTTCAGGCGATCGATCGGGCGGTAAGTCAGTCGGGGTTTAAAGTTGTACTGTTGTCGCGGCTGTCGCCAATTATTCCGTTTAACCTGCTCAACTATGCGTTGGGCGTGACGGGTGTATCGCTGAAGGATTACGTGCTGGGCAGCGTCGGTATGATTCCGGGAACGGTGCTGTATGTCTACTTAGGGTCGATCGCCGGAAGCCTGGCAAACCTGGGAACGGCTCAGCTAGCCAATTCTAAACTGCAGTGGGCAGTCAGGATTATGGGTTTGATCGCGACGATCGCCGTCACCCTTTACATTAGCCGGATTGCGCGTCAGGCGATTGAAAGTGTGGCTGCGGAAGAAGCTGTTTTAGGCGATCGGCAATGAGCGGAAGTTGGAGACGGAATACCCCTGATCCAAACGACCCTTAATTCAGGAGAAACCCCTTCTCAACTCGCTTTCAAAGCCTCCCAATCTTGGGGAATTTAGGGGGAAATCTAGAAGATTCGAAACTGAATTACGCAACCTAATCACGCAACTGATCAGGCGGCCTCTAAATCGATCGATTCCACCAGACTTAACTTAACCTCTACCAACTGAACAGGGATAACGCCATGAACAGCGACGATTTAGCAAAATATCTAGAAGCAACCGACAGCATCTCAAAGCCCTGGTTACTCGCTCAGTTGCGGCTGCAAAAACTAAAAGAGCGGCGGGAAGACCTGACTCCTGGCGAATACGAGCAAGAACTCACAGACATTCACCAGGATTTGATGAACCTGGGCGAGTGGTGGGTCGGACACGAAGAAGAACAATTCGGTTCGTAGGGAGTTAGTGAGTAGGGAGTCGGTGAGAAAGAGTAGCCCTACCGCGTCAACAGGCGGCAACGGAATTTATCTGGTACTTTTGGTAAAAACAACTATAATTGTTGACATCACTCCTTCAACGAGTGAGCTTTTCAACTGCAAGACCCAGACAAAACTCAGAATTTCCCGTGTTTACAACTGTACTTTCTCACCAAAATTCTGCCGTTTCCCAAAGGGAAAATCGCATTCCGTTTGACCTCGTTGGCACGATCCAGGCGTTGAAGCAAGAGCTAAACGCTGTCATTCTGGCGCACTATTATCAAGACCCAGAGATTCAGGACATTGCTGATTATTTGGGCGACTCGCTAGGACTTTCTCAGGAAGCCGCCAAAACCAGCGCAGATGTGATTGTCTTTGCCGGAGTTCACTTTATGGCAGAGACGGCAAAAATCCTCAATCCCGATAAGCTGGTGCTGCTGCCCGATCTAAACGCAGGCTGTTCGCTGGCAGATAGCTGCCCTCCGGCGGAGTTTGCCCGTTTTAAGGCGGCTCACCCAGACCATTTGGTGGTGTCTTACATCAACTGCACAGCAGAAATTAAGGCGATGAGCGATATCATCTGCACTAGCTCAAACGCTGTCAAAATCGTGTCGCAAATCCCCGCCGATCAGCCGATCATCTTCGCGCCCGATCGCAACCTAGGACGCTATGTAATGGAGCAAACCGGACGAAATCTGGTGCTATGGCAGGGAAGCTGCATCGTGCATGAAACCTTCTCGGAGCGCAAGATTATTCAGCTCAAGATGGAACACCCGCAGGCAAAGGTGATTGCCCACCCTGAATGTGAACCCGCCGTTCTGCAACATGCTGATTATATTGGCTCGACGACGGCTCTGCTGAACTACGCGCTCAAGGGCGAAGCCGATCGCTTTATCGTCGTCACCGAACCCGGCATCATTCACCAGATGCAGAAAGCCGCTCCGCACAAAGAGTTTATTCCCGCTCCGCCACAAAATCAGTGTGCCTGCAACGAGTGCCCCCACATGCGGCTCAACACTTTGGAGAAGATTTACCTGGCAATGAAAAATCGATCGCCTGAAGTCACGCTCACCCCTGAGATTCAGCAGGCGGCTTTGCAGCCGATTCGGCGGATGTTGGAGATGAGTTAGAAGGGCGGAGGGATATTTCAACTGATCCTCCCATCCTTCTTCTGCCTTCAAGCAGAACTCCCCAACCGCTCTGTCAACAAATCAATCAGATCATCTTTTTTATCTAAAGCGTCGATCTCGGACTCGATTTGTTTAACTTTCTCTGAGGGCAGGTTGAGGGAGCTAATCAGTTTTTCGTAAGCAGTGGCTTCTTCCTGGTTGATTTTGGCTTCGCTGGGAACGCGAGAACTCGATCGAATCACTTCGTAGGCTAGGCGCAGCACCAGCTCTTTTTCTTCTTCAGTTTGCAGCTTAGGTAGGAGTTCATCCAGGGGAAGGTTTTGCATCATGTAATCCTGGAGTTCTTGGTGAAGCTGCTGCTGGTGGCTATCGCTGGCAAACAGTTGGCTGAGGCGATCGAGCAGAACATTCACTTCTTCGGTTGTCAGTCCACCATCTGACCAAGCCATTGCGGTGGCAATTCGCAGAATGGTCATTTGTTTAGGGGAAATTGAGGGAGGGGGCGTTTGAACCATGAAAAATTCCTTCTGGTGTCAAAGTAAAAAGTGAGCTTAAACGTGAAGCGAGCATAACAATTGCTCACAGGCTAGCATGAGGAATTTGAGCGATCGTCTGTCTTTAGCTTGTTATTAAAAGCTAAGAAAAGAGTCAGGAAAAGGACACAGGAAATGGTGTGGAAAACGGTGGCGGGTGTGGTTGTTGCAGGGCATCAGATCGCGTCGGGGCGATCGAAGGAGAGTCCTTATCCCAGGGGCAGTATCGAGATGCAGATACCGTTCTTTAAAGAACTAGGCTTAGATTTATCGAGCGATTATCCCGCCACGCTGAATGTGTCGCTGCGCCCGGCTCAGTTTGTTGTGCAAATGCCCCAGTACACATTTCACGGCGTCAAATGGTCGCCCGAACACGCGCCGGAAGATTTCTCCTTTTCGCCCTGTCGCCTGAGCTATTACTCGCGCATTTATGGCGGATGGGTCTATTACCCGCGCCCCGAAACGAAACTGGGTCATTTTCAAGACCCCGGCACGATCGAGCTAATCCTGCCCAGAATTCTAGGCATTCAGTATGGCGATCGGGTAGAGGTCAGCATTCGATCAGAAGAAATTTTGATTGTGCGGGAAGGGGAAGAGTCAGTTTGGAACAACGATCAGCCGTGAACTGGTCTCGCCCCCAAGACCCTTCAAGCAAACCCTTTAAGGCTGGATTCTGGCTCGAATTGCCTCCGCATCGCGAAACCCCACCGCGATCGCCTGACCATCCTGAACGAACAGCGGTCGCTTCAGCAGCATCACATCCTGGGCAAAAGCATCAGTCCACTGTGCCTCTGTCCAGCCATTTTTCTCGTCCCCCAGCGCCCGATAGGCTTGCCCAGAAGTATTTCGCATCGGCTTTGCTCCCAACGCTTGAACCCAGGACGCGATCGCTTCCCGCGAAGGTGGATGCTCTTTGGTATTCACAAACTCGTAGTTGAGCGCGTGATTGTCTAGCCACTGCAAAGCCTTTTTGCAGGTTCCACAAGTAGGAATGCCATAGACGGTAAGCGTCATTGTCTTTCTTCTAAATAAATGGGTGGATAGGGAGATAGGTGGATAGGTGGATAGGTAGTAGGCGAATAAAATTTCTGCTCCCAATACTAAAAGATAGCCTCTTGCCCGACTCAAATCACCCCTCCTGACCCCTTCAACTCCTCATCCGCGCATTCTACCCCTCCACCCCTTCGCCCCTCTCCCACTCCACTTTCGCGCAATTCAGCCTAAGCTGGGAATACTGGGAACAAGGCTTGTCTGACAGTTCAGCAGCCCGTCGCACTGAGAACTATGTGGCAACGGTTGAAAAACTGGAGAAATTGGTACCGGGGATTCAAGGCTTATAGGGCAATGAGTCCAGATTTGCAGGTGCGTCGTCGAGTGCGGCAACAGCTCGATCAGCGTCCTTACCTGATCGAACAGGAATGGATTGAGCAATACTGTCAACCAGAGGGAATTGCTGTACCGATCGCCCTCTTTGCCTATACTCATCTCCAGCAATACTCTGGTTTAGAAATCGGACGAGTGCGGCTCACCGATCGACTGGAAGCAGATCTGCACTGGAGCCAAATCTGCTGGTTTGATTGGATGTTTACCCTCAGTCAGGACTTCTGGCAAAGTTTTGCAATTGATATTGAAGAACTGCTTCACGACTCAGACTTTGACACGGTAGGCGATCTGCTGAGCTTCCTGAGCGATCGCTGGACAGCTCATATAGCCGATACAGAGCAATCAGAGCAAGGGCGAATCGAAAAATTTCCTACTCAGGAAGTCTAAATTGAACCAATGAAGTGAGCAGCACCAAGAGAGCGTATAACAGACGCATCAGGGTGACTTTTCAGGATTTATCGGACTGGTCGAGCGGTTTTGTTGCTTCTAATTGCGAATTGTTTGCAAAAGAAGCGATTGCATCGTACATTAGATGTCAGGAGTTATTGATTAAGATTCTCAATAAGTGCCGCTCGAAGATTTCCTGGATCGGCTTAGTTTGAGGGTGGACTGATCAAAGCTCTGCTGAAAACTTCCTCTTTTAACGGGAGTTTTGCAGAGGAAGATGCTGCGTCCAATCGTCTAACTCCTTTTCTATCCAAGTTAGAAATACGCTTGCACTACGCCGCAAATTTTTATCAGAACGACGCTCACACTCATGGAACAGGCTCATTCCCAAACCGATCACGCTCAGGTCATTTCGTGCGATCGCAGTGCCCGCTGGCAGGTTTGCCACAGGCTTCAGGAACTCGATATTTGCTGTGACTGTTTAGCTGATGGTAGGCTGCGGGTTCTTGCTAACACTCCCGTTGCGCTTATGCAGGTTCGCAGCGTTTTGCAGCAGTGGTCAATGTCGCGTTCTGCACTGGTGGGGCAGCTCGAAAAATGCTGGCAGTGCTCTGGCTAGTGCCGTTAAAAATTTGTGCTAAAACTTTGCAGTTTGAACCTTTTTAAGATCATCACTTTTCAGTCTTTCGACCTAATCTATCCTTTCTCTTCTTTCTACCTAAAATGACTCAGTGCTTTACTTCGCGAACAGTTGATTTTCGGCTTGAAGGGCAATTTCTGGGATTTGCTTTGGGCGATGGTTACAAACTTAAGTATCTGCGGCTGGCAACCGATGACGGAGAGCAGCAGATTAAACTGTCGAAGTCAATTCGTCCCCTGCTGTATCGATCGCTTCTGCCGGGAATGCGAGTTGAAGTATTGGGTAATCAAAAGTGGAACCTTGAGAAAGGCTCGGTGAAGCGCAAAGCCTATCAGGTGAATCCGCTGACGCTGGATGAAAGCTCCTATAGCACGCTGCGCGAGTCTCTTGGTGAGTTAACAGGTACATTGACGGTCAACGGGTCAACTACGGTCGTGAAGCCGATGGAACCACCGATGGAATCATTTGTTCAGCCATCGATTCAACCGCCCACTCCTTCAGAAGCTCCAAAGGCAAAAAATCAAAAGAGCTGTATTTTTGTTTGCGGTAAATCAGATTGCTGCAAAAAAGGAGGACGGGCAGTAATCGCATCGCTTCAGGAAGAATTGAGCGATCGGGGACTAGATCAGGAAATTACGATTAAGCCAACGGGCTGCATGAAACGCTGCAAGGCGGGTCCCAATGTGGTGATGCCGGACAAAACACGCTACAGCAAAATTTCAGCCAAAGAAGTGCCCACGCTCCTAGACAAGCACTTCCCAAACGCATAAGGGCGCTTTGAGGAATTTAGGGTGGGGGATTTAGGGGGCAACGGATGAACTGATGCAACTGCTCAAACGACCCCTGAGAGTGAGTGCCTATCCATCTCGATCGATTCAATAGCAGTACTACACCAATAGTGGCATTACAAACAGAAAGGGGCTTTAGCCCCCTTTTTTTGATCGTTAGAAACCGATCGCTATCTTGTATTGTTTGCTTGTATTGTTTCTCTCTCAAGGCGCGGACCAGGTGGGCAGTACCCACCCCATCAAACTATGAAACTTCCTAGTCAAACTTGCCCAGGACTTGCTCTTTCAGCGCGTTAAAATCTCTGCCCAATTCCTGACGATTGGAGGCTTTCCAGAGATAGCGATAGACAAACCAGGCAGTATAACCCATGCCCACCAGCTCAAACAGAGGAGCCAGCAGGGGAATGTCGTTGATTGCATCCAGAATGGCAAGCAGCAGCTTAGCAGCAACGATCGCGCCAAAAATTAACCCAACCGTGACGATCGGGCGTTTGTATTCCCCGAAGAAGTCAGTCAGGTAGTCAGGCAGATCTGCCAGGAATGCAGAAATCTTCTCCCCAATCTGCCGCCACTGTTCATTGGATGCATCGGTAGAGGAATAGTTTGCCAGCGTGCCTGAGTCGTCGGTGCTAATCGTGACGTTGACGTTTTCAGCACTGTAACCAGGAGATCCAGCTTCTTGCTTCACTTCAGGCTCCATAATGATCCCTTGAACCTAAACAACTTTTATGAGATGTGAGAGGATATCCCTAGCGAGGGTAAGACCTAACTAGCTTACTAAAACTCTTGTCAGGGATGAGTCGCGAATATCAGGATTTAACGAACCTACTAGACACTAAATCAGACTTTCAAGAATTGCAAGTTCCTGAGAGGTATTTTCGGGCATAGATAAGCTTTGCTCACCGATCGATGGATTTAAAATAAACAGGCTCGGCTATTTCAGCCTGTCTCGGTTCTCTATATTGCTCACTCTTTCTCTTAATTGCAGCTTCTCTTAATTACAGCAACGAATCCGGCGAGTTTAGTTAGAGACCTCCGCCATTTCGATGATACGACCGTCGTAGTCCTTCACCAGGAAGTTGAGCGGCTTTTCCCGACGCAGCTTGTATTTCACGCCATAGGATTGAACCCGCATTAAGAGTTGCTCTAGACAGTCGCGGTCGAAGCAGACGTGACGCTGGCGATCTTTTGGTCCGAGTCCTGCCCCCGAAACAATATGGAGCTGGGTGTTTTTGCGAAGCTGATACCACAGCCCTTCGGAGTACTGATAGCTCTCGTTGGATCTGCCCAGGCTCGCGGTTGAGCCATAGAACGGGTCGATGCCTGCGGTTCCGAGCGTCTGCTCGTAGTTGTAGTAGTAGTGCAAGGGCACATCAGCAGCGGGCAGTTCCAGCATTCCCTCATAAAATCGCCGTGCCAGTTCCAGGTCAGACACCATTACGGTGTAAACCTTGGGCGCACTGGTGAGAAACATCCACATTGCTCCTGCATAGGCAACCAGAAGCATGACCATGACCCCCTGCGTGGAGAGCAGACTATCCAGGGGCAATGCGGGCAACAATCCACCAATCAGGGGCACAAATCCGGGCAGGTGATGCAAAGCAGTTTCCCCCACGGGGTAAGCGGCAATGAGCATGGACAAAGAGCTTATTTCTAACAACAGCTTGACGCAGAGATCTGAAAAAGGGATTGGACTTTGTTCCTACCCTTTTCTCCCTAGTCTATCAAGACTATCTTAGTCCCGACTAATTGGATTGAGTTCGCACCGTTGGGAGCTTTACGAATTCTTCAGGCAGCAGTCCAGGCGCGAAGCAGCAACCGTCGGCCCAGTTCAATATCTTTGGGGGCACACTGCCAGTCAGGATGTCCGGTCATCAGCAGGCTATCGAGGGTTTCTTGATCAAACAAATGCCAGACAGGTGCTTTAGAAATCTGAGTTTCGATCGCGTAGCAGTTTGGGCTGATGCAGTGAATTACCAGAGCGTCTGCGGTGCGGGTCAGCGTCATGCGATCGCCCGGTTGCAGGGCACGAAACTGGCGAATCAGCGATTTAAATTCGGTTAAGGAAGGCGCCACAATCCCAGGAATCGCCACAGTTGCTTCCCGCTCACCATTGGTCCAAATCCAGTAGTTCCGCGCCGGGTCGATGCCTTCGAGCCAGGGCAGTTCATCATCTAAGCGATAGCGAGGAGCCAGAGGAAAGTGAGGAGTCATGGTGGGTTGTCCTAGTCCATCGGGAGATTGGAGATGTCCAGAACTGTCTACGCTTGCAGAAATTCGCAGGCTGCAATTTAACGCTTAAGTTTTGGTTTTTACCAGATTCGGGGATCACTTCCCGAAAAATCAATTTAACTTAGTAAAATTTATTGAACCTATGAGTAAAACTGACGATCGTGAAGCAAAGTTCCCCTAATGACTCGCCAGCTTTGGGGCTAAAGCGTAATTCCATCAATCAAACTTTGCTTCTATCGGTTGACTGAAGAGGCTGTTTGAGAAGTATCTGAGGTGCTCCATTGCCCCTTACATTCCCCAATTCTAGAGGACTTTGGGAACGACAACTTTGAGAACGATAATTTTGAGGACGACAAGGAGAGTTACTCTTTTCCAGAGTTTACGGCTGTCTACCCACAAATCTAGACAAATTCAGAATGAGGGAGAATTCCTGATAAAACGTCCCCTAACCTCTCAATTTAGAGACACTAAACCAATCAAGGTCCCCCAGCATTAAGAAATTTAGGGGCTGAACAAACCTGAACAAAGCTCAAACGAAGCGGATTCGACGACTGGTAGAGATTAGGCAGCAGAATTTTAGGCAGTAGAATTTTAGGCAGCAGAATTGAAAGCGGTTTGGGCAACGATCGCGATCGTTCAAAACATTCGCTAACTGGCTTTGGATAGACTCTTAGAACAGGGAAATTCGCTAGAGTGAGAAATATACTGAGTTAGCTCCTCAGTTCGCCCCTTGTGAGTTAGCAAAAGGAACTATGGCAGGTCAGCTTTTGTTGGTAGATGATGAGCCAGGATTGCGTCAGGCAGTGCAGGCATACCTGGAAGATGAAGGCTTTACGGTGCAGACTGCGAGTAATGCCCGCGAAGGCTGGGATTTGCTACAGCGATCGTCCCCCGACCTTGTCATCACAGACATCATGATGCCGCAGGTGGATGGATACCAGTTTCTTCAGCAAATGCGTGATGACCCCCGGTTTGAGACGCTGCCTGTGATTTTTTTGACGGCAAGGGGCATGACGACCGATCGCATTCAGGGCTACAGTGCCGGAGTCGATGCTTATCTCTCGAAGCCGTTTGACCCTGATGAATTGGTGGCTGTGATCACGAATTTGCTGAGCCGCCGGGCAGCCCTCAACAAAGCCGCCTCCGACAGTGAAACGCCTAACATTGCGGACATGGCGAAACAGATTGCCGAAATTCGCGCCATGCTCAACCAGCGCGGCGGCATTGCCCAAACCCCTGCCCCGATCAAGCACGACTTTACGCCCCGCGAACAAAGCGTTTTAGAACTCGTGGCAGAAGGCTTGATGAATAAGGAAATCGCACGTCGCCTTGATACCAGCGTTCGCAATGTTGAAAAATACGTTAGCCGCCTTTTTAGCAAAACAGGAACCAATAGCCGGACAGAACTGGTGCGCTACGCGCTGGAGCATGGGCTGACCCAGTAGCAATCTGAAGTCGCAATCTGAAATTCTTACTGAGTCGCAGGGCGGGGAAACTTCCAGATTTTAATGTCGTGGCTACCGCTGCCGCTGGCGATCGTTTGTCCGTCGGGACTGATGGCAAAATGCCGAACCTCAGAGCCGTAGCCCGTCAGTCTTTGCATTAGCTCTCCAGTCGGGACGTTCCAAATTTGCACCGTGCCCTCTGCACTTCCGCTCACCAGGGTTTGGCCATCGGGACTGAGCCAGAGCGGATTAAAAAAGCTCGTTCCGACCAGGGTGCGAATCGTTTGCCCGTCGCTGAGATTCCAGATCCGAATTGTTTTGTCGGCGCTGCTACTGATTGCTTTTTCTCCGTCTGGCGTGATCACGATCGCATTCACAAATCCCGTGTGTCCGGTGAGGGTTTTTTCGACGGTTCCGGTTGCCAAACTCCATACTTTAAGGGTGCGATCGGTGCTGCCGCTCACCAGGGTTTGACCATCGGGACTGAAAATGACGCTATTGACAAAGCCCGTATGTCCGATCAGGGTACGAGCCAGCTTTGCGGTCGGCAAATCCCAGATTTTGATCGTGCTGTCGGCACTGCTGCTCGCCAGGACTTGTCCATCCGGGCTGACATCAAGCGCATTGACATAGCCTGTATGACCTAGCAGTGTATGCACTAGCTTGCCCGTTGCCAAGTCCCAGATTTTGATGGTGCGATCGGCACTGCCGCTAATCAGGGTTTTGCCGTCGGGGGTGAGGGTGAGGGCGTTGACAAAGCTTGTATGGCCTGCCAGGGTGCGGAGGGTTTGTCCGCTGGTCATATCCCAGATGCGAATGGTGTTGTCAGCACTGCCGCTAATCAAAGTTTTGCCGTCGGGCGCAATCACCTGGGTATTAATAAAGCTGGTGTGACCCTTGAGATCACGATCGACTGTAATTGCCTGTGTCACGGCCGTTGAATGTTGCCGACCTGTCACCTGCCAGATGCCATATCCACCCAGAGCCAGGAGGAGCGCGATCGTGCCGCCCCAGACCCAGCATTTTAAACCTTTTTTACCAGGCAGAATCAGTGAATAGCCCGGAGCCTGAGCTAACACTTGAACCGATCCGCCCGTTGCCATTCCGGGAGTCGTTCCGGGAGTCGTTTCAGGAGTCGTTTCAGGAGTCGTGGGTGCGCTGAATTGCTGCCATGCAGTGGACTGAATGAAAGTTGGACTGGTGGAGTTGACCGGAGTTTGGACAAGCTGATGCAGACTGTCGAGCAAAGCACGGGTATCTCTGGGACGATCGCTTGCTTTGGGGGCAATCAGGCGATCAATAAAGTCAGCAAAGGCGGGCGTGATCTGAGGCGCAAACTGCCGCCAGTGAAACTCGTTGTTCAGCGAATCATACATTCCGCCATCGGTCGGCTGTTTCCCGGTTAATAAATAAATGAAAGTGCAGCCCAGCGCGTAAAAATCTGACTGCGGTACTGCCTGGCCTTTTTCCTGTTCCGGCGGGGTGTATCCGGCAGAGCTGATGCGCGTAATTCCGCCCGTTTTGCCTAACTGCGCCAGGTAGGTATAGGTCATCTCACGCGCTGCGCCAAAATCGACCAGAACCACCTGCCCACTCGATCGCAGCATAATATTTTCGGGCTTAATGTCGCGATGAAAATAGTTGTGCTGATGCACCAAATGCAAAATCTCCGCAAGCTGATGGAGCCACTGTCGCGCCTGCTTTTCGCCGATCGGATGGTTGCCCTGCTGCCGCATCCATTCCCGCAGATTGGGACCGTCGATCTTTTCCATCACAATGCAGTGCAGCACTTCTCCGGTCTGGCGCGGCTTGTACTGAAAGTAGCCATCTGGCTCGATCGATGGAATGCCAGAGTGATGAAGCTGACTCAGCACCACTGCCTCTTGCTGAAACAGGTCAACTGCTTTTTCGTTGTTGCTATAGCTGTCTTTCAGGATTTTGAGAATTTTGGGAACGCTGCGCTCAAACGCTTCGTACACCTTACCAAAGCCACTCTTGTCGCTCAGTAGCCGCATCACTCGATAGCGTCCTTGCAGCACTAACTCTGAGCCACACGCCTGACAGTAATGATTGCCCCCATTCCCAGGATGGTCGGGCTGAGGACAGCGCGGATTAATGCAAAGACTCATGGCAGACCCCCCGAAGACGCATCCACACGATCGCACCCTTAACTCAAAAAATTATCTAAACCCCATTGAACCCAAATTAAGCCAGGTCAGACCACCAGGTCAGGCACAGGAAGCGCGATCGTTCTACTACGATCAAACTATACTCCTCCAGTTGATAGGTCGAGAAGATCACGTCACAGTTGTAGAGAATTGATTCTTCAGTGCATCTTGTTCGCACAATGAAGTTGGGGTTTAAAGATTTCAAATTAACCCTTTCTTTTTAAATTTTCTCAAAGCATCTTCAGCAGCTTCCTTTTCAGCCTCTTTTTTATTGCGTCCCTTTCCCTCGCCGTATGCCCTGTCACCGACATAAACTCTGGCAATAAATTCTGGTGCATGGTCCGTACCGCCAATTTGTTCGGTTTTATATTTAGGTAGAGCGGCTGCACCCGTCGCCTGAACAATTTCCTGCAACTTATTCTTTGAATCCTTTGCAGAACGAGTGATCACGACTTCTTGAGGCACAGAAGTAAACAATTCTTCCACCATCGGACGCACCATCTCAATGACTGAATTCTTATCCAGGTAGTAGGCTCCAACAACCGCTTCAAAAGTGCTGCTCAAAAGATTTGGGTTTTGATAGCCCCCTTCCCGGATGACTCCCTTTCCCAATCGCATCCGCAAATCGATTCCCACTTCGATCGCAAATCGAGCCAATTGTTTTTCATCCACAAGAGCCGATCGCCGCCGTGTCATTTCATCTTCTGCCATCTCTGGAAGAATTCGATAGAGATACTGCCCGCTAATAAAATTAAGGATTGAATCACCAAGAAATTCTAGTCGCTCATTGTGTCCGAGTTCGTCCGGATTTTCATTCATATAAGAGCGATGAGTCAGGGCACGACGAAGCAGTTTTTCATCGTTAAACATTAGAAGCTTATGCATTTCTTTTTCTGGCTAGCTGAAGTTTACAGAATTAACTGGAGAAATGTTCGGAGCAAAATTTGGGATGAGTCATTCAGGTGGATAGAGACTATTTCCGCGAGTTTTATTGCATGGGAGACAGGCAAGCCGGAGGTTCTCCAATGAGTTAGAACCGCCTTTGCTTTTCGGTTTTATGTGATCAAGCGTTAGGCTCTTTGCAGGTAATTGATGCCTGCACCACCAACATTGAGACCCATATTCCCGAATGAGTTGATCTTTCTTTCGCTTTTTCTGTTTTGAAGTCATTGATAGCTGCCCTGGTTATAAATTTGAACAGCATCGAAATATCAAGTACAGAAAATAGGCTGGCTCAAACAAGCCAGTAACCTTCTTTACCCCTGTGGTCAGCGTCTCAAACGCACTACCTCTAAGCCACAAACCAGCGCATATCCAGTATGCTGAGCCAGTATTTGCTGTAGAGAGTTACCCTAAACCTCGACAAATACCAGACCAGAATACTGGACATACATTTGCTTGCGGCTTGGAGGTAGTACCCATGAGACGAACACCAAAGTTTTGATATTCATCTGCTATTTCAATTAAGTCATGGGAATTTTTTGCTGTCAAGATCAGACCAGAATTAGAATTTTCGTCTCCTTTCACTGCAAAGCAAAGATACTTTTTGTGATGTCTTTATAGGGATATCTCTATGAGGGATTGCTCGTCAAAGAATAGGACAATGATTTTCTGTACCCCCAGTTAACTCGATCGCCATTTAGACTGAAATTAATCCGATTCACCTCGCAAATTTCCCGATTGATATGCCGATCAATTCACTTCCCCTTCAGCCACCTCGAATGGGTCTACAGCGCGATTGGATCTGGCGCGGATGGCAGGTGCGCTACAGCTATATTCGATCGCCTCATGCTGAAGCTCATGCTCTGCCGCCGATCTTACTGCTGCATGGGTTCGGGGCATCTTTGACTCAGTGGCAAGAAAACCTGCTGCCGTTGAGCCAGCATCGAACGGTGTACGCGCTGGATCTGGTGGGGTTCGGTGCATCGGAGAAGGCTTCAGCTGCTTATAACGTGGGATTTTGGGTTGATCAGGTTTATGAATTTTGGTGCACGTTTATCAATCGACCGATCGCCTTAATCGGACATTCCCTCGGTGCACTGGTTGCCCTGACGGCGGCGGCTGCCTATCCCGAACTCGCAGAGAATTTGATTTTGATCACGCTGCCTGCCTCCCGGCAGGAGGTTTTGCCGGGATGGCTGCAGCCCACGGTGAGCCGGATTGAGAGCTGGTTTTCGTCGCCGATCGTGATTGGTCCCCTATTTCGGCTGATTGCCCGTCCGCGAGTGGTGCGATCGATTTTGAAGCTGGCGTATGTCAACCATAGCCGCATCACCGAAGAGCTGATCGAAGGCTTTTTGATTGCCGGACGCGATCGAGGCGCAGCTAGAGCCTTTTCTCGATTATCGCAAGCCCGCACCCGCTTTGATTTTTGTCTGGATACACGAGATTTGCTCGATCGGGTGAAGCTGCCGATTTTGGTACTGTGGGGTGAGGGCGATCGGGTGATTCCTTTAACCTGGGGCAGGCAGTTGCCCGATCTGCATCCGAATCTGCGCCTGATCGAAATTCCTGAAGCGGGGCATTGCCCCTACGATGAGGCAAGCGATCGAGTGAATGCCGAGATTCTGGAATGGCTCAGTGCAAATTCGTGAGGGAATCGACTGAGAGTCCGGTGATTTGGTTGACCCGAGCAGCGTCTATTCCGGTTTGCAGCAGAGCCCGGGCAATTTGGAAGACCTGTGATTCGGCGCGATTGGCTCGCTGTCGTTTGGGACGATCGGCTGGTAAGTGCCTTTCTCAAGCTAGAAGCCTGCCCAATCCGCAGGATTAAACGGGTCGTACCAAAAATATTCCGGGACGTGCATTTTATTTTGATAAATCTGCTTCTTGTGTCCTGTGTCTATTGTCGGAATTGAGGGAAAACGATGCTTTGATTTTACTCGCTGTCTCGACTGTCCACGGTCTTTGCCACGTACACCATTGTTCGATAAGAGAGCGTTACTTTGCCGTCGGTTGACCAACGATCGAACAAATCCTGTAAGTCGCCTAAAAGCTGCTCATACGCCTTGCCTTCCTTGGGCATATACGAAGAACTCAGCACTAGCCCGATCAGTGCGTCGCGATCGAGCAGATAGGTGTGAGTAAAACGGTGAGTCTGGAAATTTTCAAACAATTCGCTTTCCGCAAGCCGATCAGGAGACTTTCGCTCGCCCCGGTCAAAGATTTCGCGATCGGCAGCGCGGCACAAAATTTCGCTGTATTCCTCTGTAAAGGGATCATCAGGATCGCGATCGTTCCACATCAGCGCGATCCGTCCCTCTGGCTTGAGAATGCGGTGAAACTCTGTGAGGGCGGCTGCTTTATTGAACCAGTGAAACGACTGGGCGCACAGGACGAGATCGACCGATTGCGTGGGGAGTCCGGTCTGTTCTGCCGTTCCTTCCCGGAAAGTTACGCCCGGATGGGGTTCTGCTGCCGATCGCATTTCCGCATTGGGTTCGATCGCGATCACCGCTGCCCCTCGGTCTGCCAGCAGTCTGGCTGAAATTCCCGTGCCTGCCCCTACATCTGCTGCCGTTACCGAATGCGTGAAACCCTTCAGCAGCAGGTCGATCGCTTCAGGAGGGTAAGTGGGTCGATATTTGGCGTAGTCGGCAGCGCGATTTGAGAACCGATTCGTTGGATCTTTTGTATGCAGGGGAGGCAGTGTGTCCATTGGCAAGAAATCAAGAAGGGGGATTCCCCCCAGTCTATCTAGACTTTTGCCAGCGTTACCCGCTGTGGCTGATCCTGATATTTCCCAAAGCGATCGTCATAGGTGGTTTCGCAGGGTTCGCCTTCCAGGAAGAGAAGCTGTACGACACCTTCATTCGCGTAAATCCGGCAGTCTGCGCTCGATGAGTTGCTAAATTCCAGCGTCAGGTAACCGCGCCAGGAAGCCTCTACCGGAGTCAGGTTTGCAATCAAACCGACCCGCGCATAAGAGCTTTTACCAATGCAAATCACCGTAATATTGGGCGGAATATTCAGATGCTCCAGAGCAACACCCAAACCATAGGAATGCGCCGGAATTACAAAATAGTCGCCGTCGCTGTCGGACTGAAGCGGTACAGATTCGAGATTGCCGGGATTAAACCGCTTCGGATTCACGACTGTACCGGGAATATGGCGGAACACCAAAAATTCTGCCGGAGACAGGCGAATGTCATATCCATAGGACGATAAGCCGTAGCTCAAAACTTTGCGGGTCAAGCCATTGCCGTGGACCGAAATCGAGCGAATCAAATGCGGCTCGAAGGGTTCGATCATGCCGTTTTGCGCCTGTTCTAAGATCCAGCGATCGTTTTTCAGCATCGGTTCCATCTCCTGCGACTGAGTACCCAAAATTATAGGATCATTTTTCTGTCCGATCGCTACATCTAGCGGTAAAAGTGTTATAGTTAGATTCAGAACGCTACATTAAGTAGATCCGGCATTAGGGCGATTTCGATCGCCCTTTTTTCTTTGCCTAGTTCCTGGCGATCGAACTTTTGCCGGAATGCCACTTTTAACAGGGCTTTGCCTAAAAGCACTTCCGCACTGACTGCAGATACAGCGAAACGGGCAGAATCAAGTTCAGCCCAATTTCAACATTTTTATTGGGGAATCGCAAGCTTGTAACGGACAGGAGGCGATCGAAGGATCTCAGAAAGGCTTGAGGCGTGTTAGATATCCTGCATTACCCCGTTCGGCGAAGCCTAAATTCCCCTTTTGTGAACTGCCGCCTAAACCCTTTGCTGCAATCGCTGAATCAGCCGCTCCGAGGGTAACACGCCTTCAATTTTGTCGATCGCCTGTCCCTGCTTAAACAGCACCAGTGTTGGCAATGCCTGAACGCCATACTGCGAAGCTAGAGCAGGATATTTATCAGTGTCCACTTTCACGATCCGCAGGCGGTCTTTCATTTGACCATTCACCTGTTCCAGAATGTTTGCCATCATCTGACAGGGACCGCACCACGTCGCGTAAAAGTCCACCAATACGGGCACATCGGAGCCAGAAAGCATTTCTTGGAAGCTGCCAAATTGCTGTTGAGTCGCCATAGGTTCGCTGTCAACGCTTACTCTTCCCGATCGTAATCAACTTTCCTCAAAGTGAGCAGGACGGGAAACCGGAACAGAAATGGCGTAAGATCAAACGTTGGACAAAGTATTAACCCTAAAACTACTCAAAGAGCTTGCTATGACTGCATCTTCAGCCGCTTCTCAACCCTTGCTCGATCGCGTTGCGATTGTCACCGGAGCCTCACGCGGAATCGGACGGGCAACGGCTCTGGCTCTGGCAAGTGCAGGCGCAAAAGTCGTGGTGAATTATGCCAGTTCGAGTAATGCAGCCGAAGCAGTCGTGGCTGAAATTCAGGGAATGGGCAGTCAGGCGATCGCCGTTAAAGCAGACGTGGCACAGGAAGATCAGGTTACGGCTCTGTTTGAGCAAACAATGGAGAAATGGGGTCAGGTCGATGTACTGGTGAACAATGCTGGGATTACCCGCGATGGCTTGCTGCTGCGAATGAAGCTCGACGACTGGCAAGCTGTGATTAACCTCAATCTGACGGGCGTATTTCTCTGCACCAAAGCCGCCAGTAAAATCATGCTGAAGCAGCGATCGGGTCGCATTGTCAACGTTACTTCAGTAGTCGGCGAAACGGGCAACGCGGGACAGGCAAACTACAGCGCAGCAAAAGCTGGAGTGATTGGCTTCACCAAAACGATGGCAAAGGAGCTTGCCAGCCGGGGCATTACGGTGAATGCAGTCGCCCCCGGATTTATAGCCACCGACATGACCGCAGACGTGAAAGGGGAGGAAGTGCTGAAAATGATTCCGCTTAGCCGCTACGGACAGGCAGAAGAAGTCGCGGGGCTGATTCGATTCCTCGCTGCCGATCCTGCTGCCGCCTACATTACCGGGCAGGTGATTAATGTCGATGGCGGAATGGTGATGGCGTGAGTCAGAAGAAATACTGTACCCAGTGACGTGGTCGGGCTGTTAGTTTGAGTGCGGATTCGATCGACATCTGAGCGTTTTTTCTAAAACTGAAGGGTTCTGTCCTAATGGGTAAACCTCACTGGCATACTCAAAGTTCCGCAGCAATCATCCCACAGCTCTCCACTGCATTCATTACCTGCACAGTCCTCCTGCTTGCTAGCTGTAGTACTCAATCGCTCAAACCTCCGGCTGCGGTATCCCAAGCGTTTGCCGCCCGCTATCCCAGCACAACTGCTACCTGGAAGAAGCAGCCCTATGGGTACGAGGGAATTTTTTACCGCAATGGCGTGGAGTATGAAGCCGAGTTCGCCGCTGATGGGCAGTGGCTTGAGACGGAGCATGAAGTGAGCGCAGCGGAATTTTCTCAAGCCGTGATCGATCGCGTCCAACAAGAATATCCCAGCTATAGCTTTACGGATACACGTTCGAACAATGGTTGAAGGCAGCATCGACACAATCGCGAAAGCTATCAAATTCATCCCAGCGTTGACGCATCCAATTCTTGAGCACGAACCAC
>JACJNZ010000083.1 GCA_014695325.1 Cyanobacteria bacterium FACHB-502
TAACGGCAGTACCAACGAACATTGAGCAGGATAATTTCAGGCAAGAAATGCCGCCACTTGAACAGAGCAGCAGTAGCCATCGGAGGGCGAGAAGGCATAACGGGGCTTGTCTATCTTACCAGCGGCTGTTTTTGCGACACAACCGGGATGCATACGGGTCGCAATTGTAAACGCCCGCCCCTATCCTTTGCCTTTTGGCTCCAGCCTATCAGCCTGATTTGGCTGGGTTGCACTCACGGCAGTTCAGACACACCTTTGCTTTCGCTATCCATAGATTCCTGCTCAACGGGATAACTGAATGAGGCTTTCAGCGACCGCTTTTTCATCTCGCTTTACGGCTTGATGACCAGTCGCTACCGTAGAGATGATGCTGTCACCCCTTGCATCTGGGGAGAGGGACTTGCACCCTCACAGTAATCAAGTTGTCAAGGTTCGGTATCCTCCGTTCCTTGCCATCCGTCCCTGAATATTGCTATCCATTTGGGATGAACGAATCGCACACAACCTCAGTGCAGCGGAGGGTTGAGAGTTGCTGGTGCTGAGTTCAAGTTTGTCTGCCGCCGCTGATTTGAGTCGTTAATCTTCTCTAAAATGGTTCCTTTTCGCGCAGTAAAGCGTCCTGGATAAGCCTTTTAACCTTCAATTATCAAGGCATAGCGTGTTGATAACACAATTATCTAAATCAATTCACTGCTCTCAGGCTGGGGTCAAGCCATTTGCCAAGTCATTTCTTGACCTGCTCGTAAGGGCACAAGTCCGGATTCCGTGAATGGAACTTCATCAGGAACACACCATGTCGTTTTGGTCAAAGTGATGTGTTCAGTATTACGTGGAAGTTGATAAAAATCTGGTCCATAGAAGCTGGCGAAAGCTTCAAGTTTATCAAGAGCATCGGCAATCTCAAACGCTTCTGTGTACAACTCCATGGCGTGCAGAGCCGAATAGCAACCCGCACAGCCACAGAAACTTTCTTTGCTATTCCGAGGATGGGGGGCGCTATCGGTGCCTAGAAAAAACTTAGGATTACCAGAGGTTGCTGCTTGCAAAAGCGCCGAGCGATGCTCCTCTCGTTTCAAAATTGGCAGGCAATAAAAATGGGGGCGAATGCCACCTTGAAATAGACTGTTGCGGTTAAATAACAAATGTTGTGGCGTGATTGTTGCAGCAATGTTGTGTGCAGATAGGACATACTGCACCGCATCTGAGGTGGTAATGTGTTCAAGCACTACGCGCAGGCTGGGAAATCGTTGCTTGAGCGGGAGCAAATGTCGCTCGATAAATACCTTCTCGCGATCGAACATATCAACATCGTGATCGGTCACTTCTCCGTGCAGGAGTAAAGGCAGGTCTACCTGCTGCATCGCTTCAAAAACGCGATCGCACTTGCGAATGTCCGTCACCCCCAAATCTGAATTGGTTGTTGCCCCAGCGGGGTAATACTTGACCGCTTTGACAAACTGAGCTGCTTTCGCTGCGATAATTTCTTCGGGACTTGTGTTGTCAGTAAGGTAGAGCGTCATCAGTGGCTCGAACTGTTGACCCGCTGGAACTGCTGCAAGGATGCGATCGCGATAGGCTGCGGCATCAGCTATCGAGCGTACTGGAGGTTTCAAATTTGGCATGATAATCGCGCGGGCAAACTGACGTACCGTGTGCGGCAGAACCGCTTTCAACGCCGCGCCGTCGCGTAGATGGAGATGCCAGTCGTCAGGCCGGGTGATGGTGAGCTTTTGCATTCTTCAATTATAGAATTGCTAGTGCTTCTGGGTAGTGTTCTAGACCTGTGGAAGTAAGGGAGAATAGTTCCTACGTCTATTCCCTCATGCTCCTATGGTTCTAGAGCCTGTTCTTTGTCCTGCTTGTAGTAGCTCTGATGGGGTCAAACGTGGCAAATCCTCCGAGGGCAAACAACGCTACAAGTGTCGCAATGCCGATTGTTCCCGCAGCACCTTTATTCGAGATTACTCTTACCGGGGCTACCTGCCAGAAGTGAAACAACAAATTGCCGATATGGCAGTCAACGGCAGTGGCATTCGGGACACGGCTCGGGTGCTAAGCATTAGCCCCACAACAGTCATTGAAGAGTTAAAAAAAGTCTCGCCACCTGAAGCAAGTGAACCAACCCCTACTGGAACAATTGCCTGAACCTGAGAAGGTCGAAGTCATTGTCCAGCAAGTGGATGAGGCAGAAATGGACGAGATGTGGAGCTTTGTGAGCAATAAAAAACAGCAATGCTGGTTATGGCACGCGATTGATCATGCGAGTGGTAAAGTACTGGCTTATGGGTTAGCTGACCATACTGACGCAGCGTTGAAATCATTGATGCAGTTGCTGATACCCTTTGAGATTCAACAGTTTTACACGGATGGTTGGGGTGGTTATGCTTGGTTGCTGGATGAAGACCAGCATGAAGTCGGCAAGCATTACACCCAGAAGATTGAACGGAAGCACTTAACGTTACGAACTCGGATCAAGTGATTGACACGCAAGACGATTTGTTTTTCGAAGTCGGAGTGGATGCATGACATTGTGATTGGGTTATTTATAAACCGCTATGAGTTCGGGCTTCCCGTCTAAGTCCTTCCACAGGTCCAGAACACTACCAACTCAGCCCTATCAAGCTTCCTGAGTTTAGCGTACACTTTTCTCTCCGCAGGTACAGCGATCCCAAGTTCACTGAATCTAGGATTAATGCGCCTGAAGTCCTATCGAGTTCATTAGAATG
This sequence comes from Cyanobacteria bacterium FACHB-502, assembly GCA_014695325.1. Taxonomy (GTDB): domain Bacteria; phylum Cyanobacteriota; class Cyanobacteriia; order Elainellales; family Elainellaceae; genus Leptolyngbya_A. The sequence goes on from JACJNZ010000083.1 coordinate 2,727, forward strand.
CAAGACTCAGAAGATGCCCCAGTTTTTGTGCCTTGGTGGTCAGGTAAGCTGCACTATAAGGGTTTGCTGAAATTTCGAGTGGAACACGTTCGACGATCGCCAGTCCCCAGCCATCCAGGCTCACTACCTTACGGGGATTATTTGTGAGCAGGCGGATATTCTGTAGCCCTAAATCTTTGAGAATTTGTGCGCCAACGCCATAGTTGCGAAGGTCTGCCTGAAATCCCAGCCGTTCATTAGCTGCAACGGTATCGAGTCCTTTATCCTGAAGCGAATAGGCTTTGAGTTTGTTCACTAAACCAATACCCCTGCCTTCCTGACGTAGATAGACCACCACGCCCTGTCTTGCCGCTTCAATCATTTGCAGGGCTGTAAGAAGCTGTTCGCGACAGTCGCACCGCAGCGAACCGAAGGCATCTCCAGTCAGACATTCTGAATGAACGCGAACCAGTGGAGCCTGATGCTCAAACTCCTCTGGATTCCCTTTGACGATCGCCGTAGCTTCCGAACCATTTAGGGCATTGCGGTAGCCATAAATTTGAAAGTGGCCAAACTGAGTGGGTAACTCCGCAACGGCTTCACGGGTTACAAAGCGATCGAACTGAAGACGATAGCGAATCAGATCCGCAATGCTGATGATTCCGAGATGATGAGTTTTCGCGTAAGCTTGCAGTTCCGGCAGTCGCGCCATTGAACCGTTTGGGTTTTGAATTTCGCAAATCACGCCAGCAGGATGGAGTCCTGCCAGTCGCGCTAGATCCACAGCTGCTTCCGTGTGCCCTGCCCGTTTAAGGACACCGCCTGCCTGTGCCCGCAGCGGAAAAATATGTCCGGGTCGTCTCAAATCCTGGGGACGAGTAGCAGGATCAAGGGCAACCTGAATCGTGCGCGATCGATCGCTGGCGGAAATTCCCGTTGAACCCCCCAGATGCGGTGCGGCATCAATACTAACGGTAAATGCTGTTTGGTGGGCATCTGTGTTGCTTTGCACCATCGGCGGCAAATCAAGCTGGTCGAGCCGATCGCCCGTCATTGCTAGACAGATTAAGCCCCGTGCCTGGGTTGCCATAAAGTTGATCATTGCAGGCGTGGCAAACTCAGCGGCGCAAATCAAATCGCCTTCGTTTTCGCGATCTTCATCATCCACAACGATGATGGCTTTACCTGCTTGAAGTGCCGCGATCGCGCTAGACACAGAATCAAATGAAAATGGACTGATATCGCTTGAGAGGCGATCGATTGAAGGAATCGAGGAATGATTGGGTGATGATTTAGACATAACAAACGTAGAGCTTGAATGATGAGAGGAATTATTTTGTGGGAGGTCAACTTGTGGAAGATCGATCACCTACCTCAGCATTATTTGTTTATACGCGCAGCAGAATTTAGTGGCTCACTTCTGCAAAGGCTTTGCCGTTGGATAGACCCTGACGCAGATTGATTGCTTCAACAAAATCATTTAGAGAATGCTTCAATCGCTGGTCGGTTTCCTCATCCACCTGAACCGTTTGATCCGCTTGAAGCTGAAGCTGCTTATCAACAGCGTAGACACCCCCCAAAATATGCCGCGCCTTCAGTTCAAACAGCACGGGTTTCAAGGCATAATCCACCGCTAACAAGTGGGCGATTGTTCCTCCCGTTGCGATCGGCAAAACCACTTTGCCTTCAAAAGCTCGCTGCGGCAGCAAATCGAAAAATGACTTGAGCAATCCCGTATAGGAGGCTTTGTAGATCGGTGTGGCAATAATAATCCCGTGAGCCTGGGACAGCAGCGCATTAACGGGTTCCAGTGCCGGACTATTGTACTGTCCGTAAACGAGTGCTTCCTGAGAAAAATCGCGAACTGAAATGGTATCGGTGTGAAAGCCCTGCTGCTGTAACAGGGAATTAGCATATTCCGCCAGCCCATAGGTGCGGGAAGGATGAGTTGGACTACCGGAAATCGTCAGAACGTTAGGCATTGTAAAAATCTCCTACAGGTTATGCAAAGCGACTGAAGCGAGACCGCTTTCTCAATGATTGAGAAAACTCGTAGATGAAACTGCTGTGAGCAGATCGGTTTTGGAATTGCGAAGATTGCTGCTGAAGATTTGCAATCTGATCGCTGCTAGGAAACTAATGCAGCCTGATCCCGCTCACTAAACTCTCTTCGGCTTATCCTGCCAGAGTCCAATTCCGTCATACAGACCTGGAGCCATTAAAAAGACTTGAACCCAGAGAATGTTGAACCACCAGTAAAGCCCTTGGACAATATTTTCTCGACCAAAGATTGCTTCTGTGATGGCATAGAGAAATATAGAAATGGCTAAGCTGGCGATCGACGTGACGATCCCTTTCGTCGGTTGACTCAGACCATTGAAGGGCCATAAATTGAACTGCCAGAGTAGTCCTAAACCTACTGTTGTCCAGATGGCAGCGAATGTTGGACCTGTTGTGGTGTTGAAAAGGCGATTATTGCTTCGGGAAACTACGAAATAATGCCCTGAAGATAAACGGCAGAATCTCCTTTGATCGCTTCACTGCGTCTGCCGTCGATACCAATGGGGAAATCACCGACCAAAGTGACTCGCTGAACGCGACGCAGTTGTTTGCCAAAATCATCAATGGCATAGTGTTGGGTTGCGCGGTTATCCCAGAACGCCACATCGCCTTCCTGCCACCGCCAGCGAACCGTATTTTCCAGCCGAGTGACATAGGCTTGCAGGAGTCGGAGCAAATCATCGGATTCCGTTTGAGAGAGTCCTTGAATTCGACGTACGAAGCCACCGATAAACAGGACTCGTTCACCGGATTCAGGATGAACTCTAATGACTGGATGCAGTGTTTCATAAACGGTAGATTCAAAGATGCGGCGATATGCCTTGAACTCCTCAGACAAATCGACCCTTCCTGTCGTGTAATCGTAGGCGTTGCTGTGAACTGCCCAGAGTTGATCTGCCACTGGGTGGAGAGGGTCAGGCAAATCTTGATAGGCAGCCGCCGTATTTGCCCAAACTGTATCCCCGCCGACAGGAGGGATTTCAACCGCCCGCAGAATTGAACCGAGGGGTGGGCGATCGACAAAGGTGACATCAGTATGCCAATGGTTTGCCCGATTCACATTACGTCCATAATCGAGGTCCAGAATTTCAGGATGATTGGGCAGGGAGGGCACTGTGGGATGGGCAATGGTAATCTCGCCAAATCGACGGGCAAAGGCAACTTGTCCTGATGCGTCTAGCGATTGTTGCCGAAAGAAAATAACTTTGTATTGAACGAGTGCTTTACGGATATCACTAATCACCTCATCGCCCAGCGGCAAGCTGAGATCCAGCCCTACAATTTCTGCACCAATTCGCCCTGCAACAGGTTGAACGTTGAAGTGCTTAGATATAAAGGATTTAGGTGCAACAAGAACACTTGAATTCATTACTTCTTCCTTATCAAACTGAGCTGCTAAACGAGTCTGAGTTATGCAAGTCTTTCTCAGCAATTCCTCATCATTGATGCTTGTTGTTAATGCTTACTGTTGACGCTTATGAATTGTGGGAAAGAGATTGTCCAGAACCTCCAATAAATAAGCCAGCACTTGACAGAGCGGATCAGTCATAATGCTTGCTTTGCCAATTCAATTATCTAAATGTCAATCGGCTTACTGTACATTTAGCGTAGTATGAAGTAAGAGTCCTAAAACGATCAAGCACTCAGGCTACATTTTTGGCATTTGTCGGAAATGACTTCGAGACAAAATATTAACGAGGGGCAACCCGCGTTGGATGAATCGTGCCCTGTAGCCACTTCCCTTTTTATTTGTTATCTTTTCTTTATCGCGACTTTAATTTCAGCAATCGTTCCTGAGCAGCTTGTCACGCTTCAACCGTTTTTCTGAAACAGAACCGAGTGAAGGATTGTCCTTGCTGCGGTTCCTAGCAGAAGCTGAGCCGGACGCCACGGCAACGTCAACATCTTGAATAAGATAGGGAGACTAGCCTGATGTTGATAATTTGGAGGAGACGACGGCAGGTGAACTAGATGGGAAGGTAGCAATACCCGATTGAATTCAAAGTAGCCAGAGCAGAGCGATATCTTATCTATCTTCTAATTTGTTCTGGTCTTATAAAGTAATTGTTACCCTTCTCAATCGCACCTTTAAGCTCATCACTACAATTGAGCAGAGTTAATTTGATCCACTCGACGATTTCCAACTGCATTAGAACCAGTGAAATTTTGCATTTATTTGTGGTTTGCCGTTTGCTAGATATCGCACGCGCAGCAAAACTGATCCGCAACGGACCTCATCATAGGGGCTAACTGGCATTGCTGTCCCTATGATGCAGGGAAATCGCTATCAGAATCGCCCGGTTTATTCTACCGATGGAATCGTTGCAGCAGACAGTCCCTACTTCAGTCTCAGCGAGCTTGCAGGAAAAACGTTTTGCTATATACAGCTCTGCTTACCTCACGACGAAGGCACAGAAACTTGGGTATCTTTTGAGTCTTGCATTTTAACGGAACCTATGAAAAAGTAGTATTTGTTAAATACGGTACACCCGTAGACTTACCGTAGATTTGCAAGGAATGAGATAAAAACAAACATGAGTCAAATCTTGGATGAAGTTCTTGCGGCAAATCAGCAATACGTGCAGGATTTTGGTGATAAAGGGAGCCTACCGCTGCTGCCTGGTCGTCGCTTTGCTATTTTGACCTGCATGGATGCCCGCCTTGACCCCGCGAAATATGCCGGACTTGCGGAAGGGGATGCTCATGTGATTCGCAATGCTGGGGGGCGTGCCAGCGATGATGCCATCCGATCGCTCGTGATTTCCTACAAGCTACTGGGCACTCGCGAATGGTTTGTGATTCACCACACGGATTGCGGCATGCAGCTTTTTACCGATGAGATTATCCGTGGTTTGCTCAACCAAAGTCTGGAAACCGCAGTTATTGACGAGACTGGTTGGCAGGACATTGGGCAGGGTCTGGGGTCAGCGGAGGCTCAGTTCGTTGATTGGCTGACGTTTAGAGATTTAGCTGAAAGTGTACGGGTTGATGTACAGCGAATTCGGAATCATCCTTTGGTCCCTGCAACCATTCCCGTTCATGGTTTTATTTATGATGTGAAGACGGGTCAGCTGATTGAAGTACCAGAAGCCACCGAAGCGGGCAAAGTAAAGGTTGCTGCTACTAGAGTTGTCGGGAAATAAGAACAGAGCTAGCCAATGCGACCTTTCAAGTTCTTCCTATGCCGCAGTCAGGTAGAAGTTCCATAATCCTGCTGCGGTTAGCATAAGGTGATCATCAAACTCCGCTTTTCGATTGCGATAGATAGCGCTCACCGCATTGTAACGCTTGACTCCAGCAAACGCATTTTCACAGACCACTCGCGATTGACTTAAGGCTCGATTCTCCTCCTTTTGCTGCGGACTCAACTCTCCTCGTTTCGGTTTGCGATG
>JACJNZ010000084.1 GCA_014695325.1 Cyanobacteria bacterium FACHB-502
TCCTCCAATTCTCATCCAGCTAAAAAGGCTTGTGTCACTTTAGCTTGAGTCGATGAAAGTTGAAGCAGATAGAGGCTTCCAGACAAATTCACCCAGAGAGCAAAACCCGCAACCAGTTGAGATTCTAATTTGATCGATCGCCAAAGTGTTCCTGAAGGAAATGGACCAGTAAGCGAACCTTGGTAGACAGATGACGATTGACCGGATAAATCACCGAAATCGAAAGTTCAGGCGGATGATAACTAGGCAACACTCTTTGCAGCGTCCCTTGTTGCAATTCCGGTTCCACAACAAACGTCGGCAATATCGTAATTCCTAACCCGCGAACTGCCGCATCTCGAAGGACTTCCCCATTGTTAGAACACAATACCCCAGTCACTGAAATCGTTTGTTCTCCCTCGGCTCCAATCAGTGTCCACTGACTTTCAACCGCAAGCTGACCGTAGTGCAAGCAGGAATGGTGGCGCAGTTCATCGGGATAAGTCGGTGTTCCGTTCGCCTCCAAATAGCTCGGAGCCGCACACAGAACTCGTGGAGCTGGAGTTAGCGGATGCACAATCAAACTGGCGACCTCTTGGGGTTTAGCAATTCGCACCGTCACATCGAAGCCTTCTTCGATCGGGTCTACAAAGCGATCGTTCAAGGTCAACTGCACTTGAAGATCAGGATACTGCACCAGAAAGTCAGCCAAAGCAGGCGCTAAGTGCATTGTGCCAAACGTCATTGGCGCATTCACCCGTAGTCTCCCTCTGGGTTCTGCCTGAAGCTGAGTGATCGATCGCTCCGCTTCTTCCAAACTCGCTAAAATCTCAACACAGCGCTCATGAAACGCCAGCCCGCTTTCGGTTGGCGTCACCACTCGTGTACTGCGATGCAGCAACTGCACACCCAGTTCGTTTTCCAGGGCAATCACCAACTTATTGACCTGCGATCGCGACAGTTCCATCTCTCTTGCCGCTGCCGCAAAGCCACCGGCGTTGACCACTTGAGTAAAGGCACGAATGCTTTCAAACTTATCCATCACTCACCATTGTAGCTTTTTAGGAGACAATCTGTAGATAAAATAGCATATTGTCTTTTATTTGAATCTATATCATAATCATAGTGTCCCCACGAAGGAAAGCGCGAACGGAACTTTCAGGCAGTTCGCCCTTAACCTTTCCCCTTTTCCTCTCAAACCCACTGGAGGTTTGTTCGATGATTACCTTACGACCCGCTCAAGCTCGAGGTGCTGCAAACTTTGGTTGGCTCGATAGTCGTCATACCTTTTCCTTTGGCGAGTATTACGATCCCAATCACATGGGCTTCGCTGACCTGCGCGTAATTAATGAAGATAAGGTAGCCCCTGCTCAGGGCTTTAGTACGCATAGACACCGCGATATGGAAATCATTTCCTATGTCCTTGAAGGCGCACTAGAACATAAAGACAGCCTTGACACAGGATCGGTGATTCGTCCTGGAGATGTGCAGCGGATGTCGGCTGGAACGGGCATCAGGCACAGTGAATACAATGCCTCAAAGACTGAGCCTGTGCATTTCCTGCAAATCTGGATTCTGCCAGAACAGAAAGGCATTGAACCAGGCTACGAGCAGAAAACATTCACCGACGAAGACAAGCGCGGTCAGTTGCGTCTGGTTGGGTCGCGCAATGGTCGCGATGGCTCGATTACGATTCATCAAAATGTTGACCTCTATGCGGCTGCGCTACACGATGGCGACGAAGTTAGCTATACCTTTGTCAATGGGCGAGTGGCTTGGCTGCAAGTGGCACGAGGTGCAGTGCAACTTAATGGTCAAACACTGACGGCTGGCGATGGGGTGGCGATCGCGCAGGAATCCCTGATTACGCTGCGAGGCGCTGCGGATGATGCGGAAGTGTTGCTGTTCGACATGGCGGCATAGGTTAGCGCGACAATTGGGCGATCGCCCCCAAGGAGAATGTGATGAAACTGTTCTACATGCCCGGAGCCTGTTCGCTTGCCCCTCACATCGTTCTGGAATGGATTGGCAAACCGTTTGAACTCGATCGAGTGGAACGGGGCAAAACTCGTGAACCGGAATTTTTAGCTGTCAATCCAGTCGGTAAAGTGCCAGCCTTGATTGAGGAGGATGGGCGGGTGCTGACGGAGGCAGAAGCAATCCTGCTGTATCTAGCTGAGAAGTTTCCAGACGATCATTTGGGTGCCAGTCCAACGCTAGAGGCGCAGTATGAAATGCACAAGTGGATGTCTTACCTGACTGGAGATGTTCACCCTGCTTTCTATCCATACTTTTTGCCACAGCGCTACATCACGGACGAGCATCAGTATCCTGCCGTGCGCGAGGCGGCTTACAAACAGATTGATGCCTGCTTTCAACTGCTCGATCACCACATGCGCGATCGCACCTACATGGTTGAGAAGCGACGCACCGTTCTCGATCCGTATCTGTTCGTTTTCTGTCGCTGGGGTAAGTCGCTGTCAAAACCCTTCACCGACTACCCCAACTTGCACCGCTTCCTGATGCAGATGGCAGACGATGCGGGTGTACAACGAGCGATGCAGGCACAACGTATCACGCTTTAAGTTTTATTTGTCGAAGGTTCAATTAAAGGGTAGTAAGTCGATCCTTTTGCACAAACATAGTCTTTGTCTCCGCTGACAAGGAGTATGGCAGGGAAGTGTCACCGCGCTCCCCAATTCCATGCTGCAACAAACTCGGTTCTTCAACCTTCAGGAGTTATTTCATCATGACTGTTCACAGCTTGTTAACGCCCGAAAATTCCACCGTCATCTTCATCGATCATCAACCCCAAATGATGTTCGGAGTGACGAATATCGATCGCCAAACGCTGATCAACAACACAGTTGGTTTAGCAAAAGCCGCTAAAGTGTTCAACGTGCCTACCATTCTGACGACTGTTGAAACCCAAAGCTTCAGCGGCTATATGTGGCCCCAGCTGCTAGAAATCTTCCCCGACCAAACTCCGATCGAGCGCACCAGCATGAACTCCTGGGAAGACACCAAATTTGTGGCTGAGGTTGAGCGAATTGGTCGCAAGAAGCTGGTGATCGCAGCGCTGTGGACAGAAGTGTGTCTCGTCTTTCCAGCGATTCAAGCGATTGAAGCAGGTTACGAAGTCTACTTTGTTGTCGATGCTTCTGGTGGCACCTCTCAAGTCGCCCATGACATGGCAGTACAACGGCTCATTCAGGCGGGTGCTGTACCCGTCACCTGGCAACAAGTGTTGCTGGAATACCAGCGCGATTGGGCACGCAAGGAAACCTACGATGCCGTGATTGAGATTGTCAAAGAACACTCTGGCGCATACGGTGTGGGCGTGGAGTATGCCTACACGATGGTACATGGTGCGCCTCCCAGTAATGCAAAAGCGACTGCTTTAACTCATGCATAATTGATGATTTGTGTTATCTCCGCTGAGCTGGCGATCGCACTTCAAACTCAGCGGAGATAAACATTTCTGTCTGATAACGATCTGTAAAGTCCTTTCAGAACCCTAGGAAAATCCCATGAAGAACAAGTTTACCGTTGAGAACACGGCAATGCTGTTGATTGATCATCAGCAGGGCACGATCAAACTGGCGCGTAACTTGCCCCGTGAAGAAATTGTGCAAAATACTCGTGCGTTGGCTCGTGTGGCAGTTGAAAGTGGAATGTCGCTAGTGTTAACTAGCAGCATGGAAGATCACTTTCAGGGTTTGCTGCTCGATGATCTACAGGAGATCGCACCTGAAGCCTATAGCAAGCGAATTAAGCGTCCGGGCGTGGTGGACTGTTGGGAATACGACGAGTACAAAAATGCAGTAATCGCCACGGGTAAGAAAAAGCTGATTATGGCAGGGCTGACGAATGATGTATGCATCGTCTATCCCGCCATCAGCGCGATCGAAGATGGGTTTGAAGTACAGGTTGTGGTGGATGCAGGCGGCTCACCTACAACGCTGGCAGACGAAACTGCCCTCCGGCGCATGGAAAAGCATGGGGTTACATTGACCTCAACCAACCAGGTGATGGCAGAGCTTGCCAATTCATGGTCAGAAGGAGTTGGGCAGACGATCCAAACCATTATGTACCAGGAAATTCTGTCTAAATTCCTGGAAGCGTAGGATAGTTGCCATGACAAACATCCTGGTGGTCTACACATCAACGCTGGGGAATACGCACAAAATGGCTGAGGCTGTTGCGGACGGGGCACGATCAGTAGAAGCAATGAGTGTCATTCTACGCGAGGCAACAGCGGCAACCAAAGAAGAGGTTCGCGCTTGTGATGCGCTGTTGCTCGGGACGCCTGTGCGCCATCGCTCCGCTGATGCACGGGTGAAGCAGTTCATTGAGAACACGATCGAAATCCTGTGGCTGACCGATGAGTTGGTCGGTAAAGTTGGCGGTGTGTTTTCTGTGGGCGGTGGTTATGGCAATGCCGGAGCGGGCGTTGAAATTACGCAACTGGGACTGCTCGCAGCCATGGCTGCGGCAGGAATGATCATCGTGCCGTTGCCCAAAACCACACCCGGAGCAGGCGTGGCTGGCAGTCACTGGGGCGCGCATGGCAGAAGTGGTGGGCCGAATATGGAGCCGATTGGCATCACCGATGAGATGCTTCAGTGTGCTTATCATCATGGAGCAAATGTGGCGCGGGTGGCAGCAGCACTACAGGGCAAAGACTTGATGGCACGGGGTAATCAAGCTCCTTCACCCGAGCTAATTGCCTTATTCTCGGGGTCTGGACCCCCTGTGGATGAGCAGCAGATGTCACTATAGCCATGCTGCCTCGATGACGATCGCTGGCTTGCGATCACCATCGTCCATCCTGCCCCAAATTGCGATTATTCAGGAGTAGTGCCCTATTGCTTAACCCTTAGCCTATTGGAGATACAAGCTTTATGTTGGAAGATTCGCTCACTATCGGTAAAGACGAAGACGCTCAAGTCACCGCCATCATCTCTCATGTAATTCGTTCAGGGCGCGAGCAGGGATACGAGAAGTGGTTTCAGGGCATTGCCGCAGATGCCCGAACCTTCAAAGGACATTTGGGCGTGAGTGCGATTCGACCGCGTGATCATGTGCATCCTGAGTACGTGGTGATTCTCAAGTTCGATCGCTACGACAACCTCAAAACCTGGCTAGAATCTGATGTTCGACGGCAATGGATTGAGCGCTTGCAGCCGCTGATTGAAAAGCCAGAGTTAATTCAAACGCTGACCGGACTAGAGACCTGGTTTACGCTGCCGAAGCAGCCGCTTAGATCTCTGCCGCCTCGCTACAAGATGGCAGCCGTCACTTGGCTGGGTGTGTTCGTTACACTCGCTGTCGTGAGTCGTCTACTGGCACCGCTTTTTTCCCGGTTACCAATACTGCTCAACCAACTGATTACGACGGGACTGGTTGTCGCACTCCTCACTTACGTGATCATGCCTCGCCTAACTCAGCTATTCCAACGCTGGTTATACCCTGAACCCTAATCTCCTGGGGTAGCGTTTTACATTTGTTGATGCTTTAGTTAGAGTTGAAGCCCGAACTCATAATGATTGATGTACAACCCTATCACTGTATCGTGCATTTGCTCAGATTTTGAAAAGCAAATAGTCTGCCCTAGAAATTCCTGCACGACCTTTGAGCGGTGGTAGCTCACCCCATCCCAAACAATCACCAAGCGCGTGTCCTCAGCATACAAAGACTGGAGATACTGCAAGAAGGCAACCGTATTGTCTTCGTTGCCTGCGCTGTACTCTTTGACAACAAACTGCTTGGTGAGATAATCCAATGCCCCATAATAGGTCTGCCGTTGCTTGGTAGACTTGATTTCCACATCCACTCGTTGCTTGCGCCGACTCCACCCATAGCCGCTGATATCACCCCACAGCAGTTGGCATTTATCGAGAAATAAAACTCTCAATTGTTCGCTAGCGATTTCGGATTGATGCGTTGCCAGTAGCGATTCAAGTTCTCTTTTTTTCCTGGATCAGGGTTTCATTCTTGTCGGGGTGAGAGAGTTGTGCCTTCTTCCAACTGAAGCCAGCGTCTTTGAGCAGAGCATAGTAGCTCTGAAGCGATTGGTAGACCACCCCATACTCATCCTCAACATGGTCAATCACCTCCTCCAGCGTCCAAGCATTCTGCCCGTCGAGCCACCGGAACAACGCTTGCTTCTGCTCGGCATCAAGATAGCCTTGGGTGCCCCAATAATTAGAGCGCAGTCCCTCCACACCTGAGCATTTGTAGCGTTGATAGCTGGCTGGGATGAAGCCAACCGACACTTGCAGGATGTCACGGATCTGCGGATAACTGTAACCACTCTGACTCATCTGCACGGCGAGCGTGCTTAAGTTCCAACGGAGGTGGGTTACTTTGAATAAACTGCTCGAGCGTTTCCATCGGCTGAGCGAATAGAATTTGGGGCACACCCTCAACCTACCATTTGTTCAAATCCTATCTAGGATACCTATAGTTGCATAGGTTCTACATCGTGCAAACTGCAAGCTATATTCATCATGAGCAACTTAAGTTGGATGTGAGCTTGAACTTAAGTTCATATGCAGACTAGTACTTAGGACTAACTCATTACTGATCGTTCTATTGCTTACAGGACGAACCCTAGTTTGATGACAAGTTTTCGTTAATTCCATAAGTTAAGGTTACATAAATGAATAGAGCATTGAAGAGAAGCAATTTTTACATGATTATTGCTCCCTTTTTTAAAGATTGAGAATGAGTCAAGATATTTTTGCTGAATCTGCTGGCGATCGTCAGCTATTAGCGGTGTCTCCCTCTGAACGAGATCATCGGCAGGGTTCACTAGACGCACGAGTTGTACTCGTTGAGTATGGGGATTATCAATGCCCGCAAAGTGGAGAACTTTATGCTTTGATTCAAGCAATTCAAGTACAGCTTAATAGAAATCTTAATGAGAAGAACTATTTATGCTTTGTGTTTCGACATTTTCCTCAACCTCAACTCAATCCGCAATCTCAGAAGGCAGCCGCAGCAGCAGAAGCAGCAGGAGCGCAAGGACAGTTTTGGCAGATGTCAGAAATTTTATGGGAGCATCATCAGGATTTAGGGGATGGCTATTTAGTGGAATATGCTGCCAATTTAGGACTAAACGTTACTCAGTTTTTGCGAGATATTGCTGGAGAAGTGTATGGCGATCGCATTCGCCAAGATATTGAAAGTGGAAGGCGCAGTGGCGTAACCCGCACACCAGCTTTGTTTATCAATAGCATTCGTTATCAAAATGCGTTGGAATTTGGGCCACTATTAAATGCAGTGATTGAATCTGGAGGTCTGGTGTAATAGGGTTTATCTATACTCACCATTAGCATTAAGCAGTCGCTCGATCGAAATGTTGCAATTGTGTGGTAAATGTACAAGTGAAAGGAAGATCAGTGATATGTTGCATAGGTGTGAAGAGCAATATTAGATATCTGTCAATCTTAAAGTAGGCTAACAGCCATAGACCGAGCACAGGTAATTGTTTTATCTGAATAAGGGTTGTCTGTCTTAAATAGAGGCACGATCGCATCGAGTAACCGCAAAAGGTGAGACAGCCATGAGCAAGTCGTATCTGGGTCGATGGATGTTGATAGGCAGTGCACTGTGGGTACTCAGTTGCCCTCAACCGATCGCCGCTCAAGTTGTACCTGATGATACGTTGCCAGTGGGAGAGCGATCGCAAGTTTCAGGCAATCCCAACTTCCAGGTTGACGGGGGAGCCAGACGAGGCGGCAATCTCTTCCACAGCTTCAGCCAGTTCTCAGTGCCCACAGGTGGGTCTGCCTTCTTTAACAATGCGACTGATGTGCAGAACATCTTCAGTCGAGTTACAGGTGGGTCAGCCTCAAATATTGATGGGATAATTCGGGCAAACGGCACGGCAAATCTATTTTTGCTCAACCCCAGCGGCATTCTGTTTGGTCCGAATGCGTCGCTTAATATTGGCGGTTCCTTTATTGCCACGACTGCTAACAGCATCAACTTTGCCGATAATTTTCAGTACAGTGCCACGAATCCCCAAACGACATCGCTACTGACGGTGAGTGTTCCAGTTGGCTTGCAGATGGGAACGAATCCAGGACGAATTGAGGTGCAGGGGAATGGCTATAACCTATCCGGGTCCACTCAGTCAGTCACTCCCGTGATTCGAGGCAATGCCTCAAGCCGTCTGCAAGTACCAACCAGACAAACCCTGACATTGCTTGGGGGAGACATCAATATTCAAGGCGGTATGCTGACGGCAGAGCAAGGACGCATTGAGTTAGGCAGTGCGCGGGATGGAATTGTGAATTTGGGGGCAGGGTTTGCTCTTAGCTATTCAAGGATTCAAGGATTTGGTGATATTCACCTATCACAAAGGGCATTAGCAGATGCAAGTGGTTCTCCGGGTGGTTCGATTCAAGTGCAGGGAAATCGCGTTTTACTGACCGATGGCTCACTCCTCCTGATTCAAAATCAAGGGGAGCAAGCGGCAGGAAGTCTACAGGTTAATGCTACCGATTCTTTAGAACTGAGTGGCGTCAGCCCCGATGGTCAGTTGAGCGGTGGGTTGAACACGGGGACGACCAGCAGTGGACGGGGAGCGGATATTGTCGTGTCTACCCGTCAACTTCTGGTTCAAGATGGCGCAGGCATTATAAATTCATCCTATGGCGCTGGTCGTGGAGGAGATGTCACGGTTGCTGCGACTGATTCTATCCAATTAATTGGATACTCCTTAGGCAATTTGGTCACCCGTATTGCCGGTGTGACAAGCAGTTCTGGTAATGGTGGAAATATCACGCTGTCTACTGGACGATTAAGCCTGCTTAATGGAGCACTGATCGGAACTAGCCCACTTGTTGGTAGTGGCAATGCAGGAAATTTGACGATTAATGCGACCGACTTGGTAGAACTGATTGGATTTGGGTCTGCCTCAATCAGTAATGTGAATTCCACTGCTGCTATCGGAGGGAATACTGGAAATGCTGGAAATGTGACTATTAATACCTCTAGGCTTGTCGGTCGCGACGGGGGCACCGTCACTGCTTTGACCTTCGGAGCGGGTAGAGCCGGAAGTATCACTATCAACGCCACCGAGTCAGTAGAATTCAGTGGGGTTGCACAACTTCCTCTGACCGGTATTCGCTTTCCCAGCCAGGTGAGTGCATCTGCTCAACTGCTTCCGCCAACGGTGTTCTATCCAAACACACCTATCCCGAATCAACCCTCTGGCAACGTGAGCATCTACACCGGACGCTTGAGCGTGACTGATGGGGCAAAAGTGGATGTGAGCCATGAAGGCACAGGGAGCGCAGGCACCCTACAAATCAATGCCAACTCCATCTTGCTCGATCGAGGCGGCTCGATTACTGCCGCGACCGCATCCGGGGAAGGCGGCAGCATTAACCTCAACGTGCGAGATACTATCCTGCTGCGAAACAACAGTCCGATTACCGCGTCGGCAGGTGGCACAGGCAATGGTGGCACGATCGATATCACAGCAGGCACACTCTCACTGCTGGGTGACACTCAACTCTCGACTGCGGCTTCTGGAGTCGGAAACGCAGGTGACATCACCGTGAGTGCCGATGCAGTGCGACTGAGTGGTGGTGCTCAACTGCTTACTAGCACTTCAAGTCGTGGTCAGGCAGGCAATATCACCCTCAATACGCCCAACCTCCAGCTATCCGGAAGAACCAGCGGTCTGTTTGCAGGCACGACCAGCACGGGCAATGCAGGGAACTTAACGATTCAACCCCGTGGAGACGGGCAAGCTGTGCGGGTAGACCTGCAAGACGGTGCACAAATCTCTGCTTCTACCTCCAGCAGCGGTCGGGGTGGACAATTAACCATTACCGCGCCTGAGTCCATCACCCTCACTGGAAATGGCTCCATCATCTCAGCCGAAACCAGCGGCAGCGGAATCGGAGGTAACTTAACGCTCCAAACCGGAGACCTCAACATCCAAAACCAAGCTCAAGTCACCGTCAGCAGTTCTGGCAGAGGTAGTGCAGGTTCTTTGTTTGTGGATGCCGATCGCATCTTCCTGGACAACGGCGGCAGAATCCGAGCGGACACTTCGGGTGGTGGCGGGAATATTAGTTTACGATCGCCTTTCATCGTCTTACGTAACGGCAGCAACATTACCACCAATGCGACTGGAGCTAACATTCCTGGTGGCAACATCGACATTGATACTCGGTTTCTAGTTGCAGTGCCAAACGAAAACAGCAACATCAGCGCCAACTCCCAGGACTTTCGCGGGGGCAATGTCAGCATTAATGCGATCGCACTCTATGGCATTCAGCCCAGTTCAACTTCCACTCCCTTGAGTGACATTACTGCCACCGGAGCAACTTCTGCCTTACCCGGCACAGTGGATGTCACCACCGCAACGATTGACCCAACATCAGGATTAGTGGCATTACCTGCTGACGTAGTAGATGCATCTCAGCTTATTGCTCAAGGCTGCCCTGCCGACGAGGGCAACTCGTTTGTCGTTACGGGTCGCGGGGGGTTACCTCCCACCCCAGAGCAGCAACTCGACGACGATGCCGATTGGCAGGATCGCCGCAGGCTCACCATCCCTCAGCAGACTGCCCCTCAGCAGACTACACCCGACAGCCCCAGCGATCGCCCTTTCCCTGGCACAGCTGATGCCCTGATTGTGGAAGCAACCGGATGGCAAACCACTGCCACAGGAGAGGTGAGGCTTGTTGCTACCCCTGCTGATTCCACGGTGCACACAGCGCTAAATCACTCGATCGCCTGTGAGGGGCGGGACTAACTCAGTTGCTCACATCAGCACCAGAAGGAGCCACAACATCAGATGAATGAGGGATATCCAAACAAGCGAACCAATCAAAAAGCGTCGATCGAGCAGCGCCACTCTGTCAACAAACGCTGGCTGCGATTTCTGCGATCGACTCTGTTAGGGCTGCTTGTTACCGTTATCCTTCATGCCGAGATCGCCGTTGGAATTGGTATAGAGAATACCGGGCAGCAGGTAGAGGCTGTACCTAATTTCATTCAAACTGATGCCACTTCTCCCCTGGCTCAACTCGTGCAGCAGGCAGAAGAGCGCTATCGGACAGGGCAGGTTTCAGAGGCGATCGCCCTTTGGCAGCAAGCAATGACCCGCTACGAAACAGCAGGCGATGTTCTCAATCAAGCACTCACGCTCAGCTTTCTCGCGACAGCTTTTGCCGATCTGGGACAGTGGACGCAAGCCAATGGTGCGATCGAGCAGGCGATGACGCTGCTAGCAGCTCAAAACTCAGCATCTAATCCGGAGATTTCATCTGCTCTTGCCCAAGTGCTGACGGTTCAGGGAAAACTCCAGCTTGATCAAGGTCAAGTGTCAGAGGCTGTGACAACCTGGAAAGCTGCTGAAGCAGCCTATCGCGAGACAAACGACTCAATCGGCATTGTGGGCAGTCAAATCAATCAGTCCAGAGCTTTACAGTCAGCCGGACTATACAGACGAGCCACAGATCTCCTGACACAGGTCGAACAGTCGCTGCACAACCAACCTGATTCGCGGCTTAAGGTGACGAGCTTGCGAAATCTGGGCAAGATGCTGAGACTAACGGGCGAGCTGGCTCAGTCTCGAACGGTTTTAGAGCAGAGCTTGGCGATCGCTCAAGCACTCCAAGACGGAACGCCCGAATCAGCAGCAGATCTTAGCGGGATTCTGCTAAGCCTAGGAAACACAACTCGCGCCCAAGGAGAAACTGACACAGCACTGGCACTCTACCAGCGGGCAGCAGCAATCGCGCCTTCGTTGATGGCAAAAACTCAAATTCAGCTTGTTGAGTTTAGTCTGCTAGTTGAAGTCGATCGATCGGCTGACGCGCAACGCCTGCTGCCAGATATTCAAGCTCAGCTTGCCCAATTTCCGCCAGGGCAGCAGGCAGCTTATGCTCACATCAGTTTGGCTCAAAGCTTAATCAAACTGCGAGAGCCTGCGAATCTGACCGCTTCGGCTCAAGCACTCGCCGCTGTAGTGCAACAAGTTCGGGCTATAGGTGATCACCGGACTGAATCCTACGCGCTAGGCACATTGGGGGGCCTGTATGAGGCAACTCACCAGTGGGACAGTGCTAAAACGCTGACTCAGCAAGCGCTCAGCCTATCTCAATCCATTGATGCACCTGACATTGCTTATCAATGGCATTGGCAGCTTGGGCGCATCTTCTGTCAAGACGCACAGCCTTGCCTGTCAAAAGGTCTGCAAAACGCTACAACTGTCTATGGCGAAGCGGTTAAAACGCTGCAATCGCTACGTACCGATCTCGCTGCCATTAGTCCAGATGTCCAGTTTTCGTTTCGAGAAAGTGTCGAACCCGTCTACCGACAGTTTGTGGAACTGCTGTTGCAGTCGGACGGCAATGCGGCTAGTCAGGACAATCTGAAACAGGCGCGTGAAGCGATCGAAGCACTTCAGCTTGCAGAACTTGACAACTTCTTTCGAGAAGCCTGCATCACGGCGAATCCAATCGAAATTGAGCAGATTGATCCGCAAGCTGCCATTATTTATCCCATTATTTTGCCGAGCCAGTTGGCGGTGATTGTGGCTTTGCCCAATCAGCCATTGCGCTATCACAAGACAGACTTGACGCAAGCAGAAGTCGATCGCATCCTCAGCCAGATGCGGCAATCCCTCAGACCGACCGCCTTTGTCGAAGACTGGATGCCCAGCGTTCAACAGGTCTATGATCTGCTGCTGCGCCCTGTAGAAACGGAGCTGGAAGCAAGTGGCGTTAAAACCCTTGTGTTTGTGCCTGATGGCTTGCTTCGCAGTTTGCCAATGGCTGCCCTGCACGATGGACAGCAATATCTGATTGAAAAATATAGTGTTGTGCTGACGCCCGGTTTACAGCTTCTGCAACCCCAACCGATCGAACAGTTGCAGCTGCGTGGACTGCTAGCCGGATTAAGTGAAGCACGGGAAGGCTTTTCGGCACTGCCAAATGTTGTGGTTGAAATTGATCAAATTCAAGCCGAAATTCCCGCTCAGGTGCTGCTTGATCAGACGTTCACCAATCGATCGCTGCAAACCCGTATGGATTCTACGGACGCGCCGATTGTTCACTTGGCAACGCATGGTCAGTTCAGCTCGAATGCCGAGGACACCTTTATCTTGGCATGGGATGGACGCATCAACGTGAAACAACTCGATCAACTGCTTCGCGCCAGGGAAGAGCTTAGTCCGATCGAGCTGCTAGTGCTGAGCGCGTGCCAAACCGCAACGGGCGATCGTCGAGCGGCTTTAGGAATGGCAGGCATGGCGGTGCGATCGGGAGCTAGAAGTACGCTGGCTTCGCTATGGTCAGTGAGCGATCAATCTACCGCAGCTTTAATGATTGAGCTTTATCGCGAGTTAGGTCTGCCTGGGGTGACAAAAGCTGAGGCACTCCGTCGTGCTCAGGTCAGTTTGCTGCACCAAAGCAATTACACGTCCCCTTACTATTGGGCACCGTTTGTTCTTTTAGGAAATTGGCTATAAAACCATGATGCATTTCATTAAATCTCTGTTTTGCAGTCTATCCATTGTTATTACTCTGAGTTTAGAACTGGCGATCGCCCCCGCTGTCGCAGCAGAAAGTCAGCAGGCAGGGAGCAATCCGCCGCCGCCACCGAGCAATCCAGGTAGCTCAGCCGCAGGGGGACGGCGCAACCCACAGACCTGTCCTCAAGATACAAGCACAGCAGCAACCACTCCAGTATTGACTGCCCTTAGCCCAACCCGCGAACCAGGTTTAACGGTGGCAGAGCGTCCGACATTTCTCGTCTATGTGCCTAGAACGAGTGCTGAGAATGCAGAATTTAGCCTTCGTAGTCAAGAGGGTCAGGGTGTTTATCGAACCACTGTTGCCTTAACCCAAACTCCTAGTCTAATCAGCATTACCCTCCCCGATCAGGTAGCGCCTCTGGAGGTTGACAGACCCTATGTGTGGTCGTTTGCCTTGATTTGTAATTCGGACGATCGCCTTGAAGATCGATTTGTCACCGGCAGTATTCAACGCATTGCACTAAATCCAACTCGCCTACAACAAATTGAGAAATCGTCTCCCAGACAACGCATTACGTTATACCGGGACGATAACATTTGGTACGATCCCCTTGCTCTCCTGTTTGAGTTGAGGCGCACTCAACCAGATGATCCTAGCCTCAACGCCGCTTGGCGCGAATTTCTGCAACTAAACGGCATCAGTATCATGATAAGTAGCAATTGAATTGGTAAAAATCATTAACCTTGAGCGATCGCATTTATCCAGTGTGGACAACTCTGAGACAGCAATTATGGCAATGGCGTGGAGTCCTGATAACAGTCCCCTGCATCGCTGGAGGATTGCTGACTTTACGATTGGCAGGAGCGCTCCAATTTATGGAACTGATGGCGCTTGACCAAATGGTTCGTCTACGTCCGTCTGAGCCTGCTGACTCTCGAATTGTTCTGGTGACGATCGACGAATCTGATATCCAGCAGCTTGGGCAGTGGCCGATGTCAGATGCTGTGCTTGCTCAGGTAATCTCATCGCTTAAACAGCAACAGCCCAGGGTGATTGGTCTTGATATCTTTCGAGATTTGCCTGTAGAACCGGGTCATCAAGCATTAGTCGAGGTCTTCACTTCCACACCCAATTTGATTGGCATTGAGAAGGTGATCGAAACAGCTAAGGGTGAAGTCATTCAAGCTCCACCCCTTCTAAAACAACGAGATCAAGTTAGCGCTAGCGATCTGTTATTAGATAGGGATGGCAGAATTCGCCGCAGCTTGTTGTATTTGAGAACTCAGGACAATCGCTCAATTCTCACGTTGGGCGCACGATTAGCATTCTTTTATCTTGATCGTCAGGGAATCACCCGGCAATCTCTAAACTCTGAACAGACGCAGTTTCGATTGGGTCGAGCCACATTTATGCCTCTGCAATCCAATGATGGTGGTTATGTTGGCGTTGATGCACGTGGATATCAGATTCTGTCTGGTTTTCCTAAATTCCAACCTGGGTTTCATACAATTTCGCTTACAGATGTATTGCACAGACGCATACCACAAGATTTGATGCGCGATCGCATTGTCGTAATTGGGCTAACCGCAGAAAGCCTTGAAGACCGCTTTTTTACCTCCTATACAACTGACTCGATTGCTGCTCCCGCTGGGGTTGAAGTTCATGCGTTGTTAACCAGTCAGTTGCTCAGCGCTGCGCTAGATGGACGACCTCTGCTGCGCGTATGGCCGGAACCGATTGAAATTTTATGGATTGTCGCTTGGTCAGCGATCGGAGCAGCCATCGGTTGGACATCTCCATCTCCACGAAAAACCGCGTTGGGAGTGATTCTATTGGGAGTTGCATTATGCGGTAGCGCCTACGGATTATTTTTAGCAGGTTGGTGGCTAATTATCATTCCACCACTCCTAGCTTTAGTTGGATCTGCGATTACAAGCAGCGGCTACCTACTGTGGGACAACCTCAGAGAGTATGCTCGAACGCTGGAACAAAGGGTTGAAGAGCGGACTTTGAAGCTAGAGCAAGAAATTGTTGAGCGCAAACAGGCAGAAGAAACGTTGAGTCAGCAAAAACTTCTTTTACAAACGATCGTAGATCATATTCCAGTTATGATTACGCTCTACAACTCAGATGGACAAATTGAGTTTGTGAATCGTCAGTTTGAGCAAATTTTAGGCTGGTCGATCACAGATTTAAATCATATTGACCTGATTGCTGAATGTAGTCCTGATTCAGAACAGCGCCAGCAAATTTTAGAGCATATGTTAGCTGCAACGGGCACCTGGTTAGACCTGAGAGTTAGAACAAAAGACGATCGCTTCATCGACACCTCTTGGGCAAATGTTCAATTGGCGAATTGCTTATTCGTTGGAATTGGTCAGGATATTAGCGATCGCAAACGTGCCGAGGAAGCCTCAATTTTAGACGAACGCAACCGCATGGCGCGGGAAATTCACGATACCCTGGCACAAGCCTTTACAGGTATTTTGCTACATATCGGAGCAGCCATGGAACTGATTACTAAAAAACCCGCAACGGTACAAGCACGCTTAGAAACCGTTGATGAATTGGCGCGGACAGGATTGTCTGAGGCGCGGCGATCGGTGGCAGCCCTGCGACCAAAATTATTAGAAAAGGGTAGCTTATTTGATGCCCTCAAACACTTAACTGCTCAAATGAAGTCGTCCACGGATACTTCTCTCATTTGTGAAGTCATTGGCACAGCTTATCCCTTATCACCCAATGTTGAAAATAATCTACTTCGCATTGGACAAGAAGCCTTAACCAATGCCATTAAATATGCTCATGCCAGCGAAATTCGCGTTGAATTGGTTTACGAAGAGACTCATTGTCTTTTACGGGTTAAAGACAATGGACAAGGAT
Organism: Cyanobacteria bacterium FACHB-502; assembly: GCA_014695325.1. GTDB lineage: Bacteria > Cyanobacteriota > Cyanobacteriia > Elainellales > Elainellaceae > Leptolyngbya_A. Next base: position 16,374 of record JACJNZ010000084.1, read on the forward strand.
TCGAGATTGACCAGATACCTCTAAATCAGGGATTTGGTTTAGTAGGAATGAGTGAGCGAGTTGAGCAGATTGGCGGTGAATTAATTATTCAAAGTCAACCTGATCAAGGTACAGAAGTTGTTGTCATCCTGAATCGGGAGTAGGTACCTCATGAGTCAGCCAGCCGTCATTCGGGTTTTGATTGTGGATGATCATGCGATCGTTCAGCAGGGAATTGCCGCTATTATCCAACAAGAATCAGATATGACGGTGGTTGGTCGAGCCAAGGATGGGATTGAGGCGATCGCTCTGTTTCGCCAGGAACAGCCAGATGTGACCTTGATGGACTTACGAATGCCTCAAATGGGAGGGGTGGAAGCAATTACTGCAATTTGCGCCGAATATAACACAGCTCGCGTCATTGTGTTGACCACCTATGATGGAGATGAAGATATCTATCAAGGTCTACGAGCAGGGGCAAAGGGCTATCTGCTCAAAGACTCTAAACCCAGCGAGTTACGAACTGCCATTCGCACCGTTCACAAGGGGCATCAGTATATTCCACCTGATGTGGCTGCCAAGCTAGTGCAGCGAATGTCCAATCCAGAGTTGAGCGATCGCGAGTTAGAAGTGCTTCAGTTAGTGGCAAAAGGCATGAGCAATCTAGAGATTGGTGCTGCCTTGAATATTACTGAAAGCACCGTTAAATCAAATGTAAACCGAATTTTAAGTAAGCTGGGAGTAAAAGACCGCACTCAAGCAACCATTATTGCCTTAAAACGAGGGCTTACTAGCCTGTAAGTTTGCTATGCCCCACTTAGGTTTGATGTAAGCTTGAACTTAAGTTTGATTCTCTCGGCCCCTCAGATTGCCTAATAATCGATCGTTTTGTTGCTTAAGATATAGCTTCTGAGTTGACGACAGACCTGAGTTTCTCCTCTACATTAAAGTCATACAAACAACGACTTGTGCATTTCTAGCTCAAGCAAGTTTAGAAACGTATAAGTCTGTCAAAACGATGCTGTCAATGAGTTGAATTAGTACGTTGGAAGAAGTGGTGAATGTCATGCTATGGCTCAGTTCAGACGCTTCTAGTTTTGTCACTACGCGATCGATCGCGGTTGGTGGTGAACATACCAAGTAGTAACAAAAAGTTGATCACACAAATTATTCACCAATAGGGGCATCATGGTACAACCTCCCTAGTTTTTTGGTACTCGTCTCACCATCATTGCTGATCACACCACGACCGGAGGGCAATACGGGCCGATTGAAGGCTACTTTCCACCTAGCACGCAGTCTCCTCCCCACCACCACACGTGCTACTCTGAACAAACAAGAAGATGAAACTTCTCTCTGTCAACGTGGGACTGCCACGTGAAGTAGTCTGGAAGAGAAAAACAGTTAAAACTGTGATTTTCAAAGAGCCAGTCAGAGATCGAGTAATGGTGCGCGCAGCGAAGCTGATCCCTTTAGGATCGCCCAATCTAGACGACGATGAACAGGTTGACCTTAGCGCTCATGGTGGGGCAGACAAAGCAGTTTATGGCTATCCGTCTGAGCATTACGATGACTGGCAAAGTGAATTGCCTGACACAACGCTAACACCAGGCAACTTTGGTGAAAGCTCAACTGAAAGCTTTACCCGAAAGTTGGCGTAACTACTTTCAGGAGCAAAGCCGTCGTCAGGATGTGAAATAGAGGCTGTTATTTTGAGTATCTCTAAAGCCGAAACGGTTGCAGAAAGCAATGCAACAGGCGTCTTCGCTTCAGTTTTTGTCTAATTCCCAATAAAACCAAACATTTGTAGGAGATCTAATGTTTATCGACTACGTTACACTCATGCTCATTAACCTGGTGGCTGGACTCGTTTTGTTAGCTGCCTATGTATACTTTGGCCTTGGTAGTTCAAACCAGAGACGCTGGATTCCAGGCTTTGGTGTCGTTGGTGCGATCGCGTTAGTCACTGGCTTACACATGACGTTTACCTGGCCTATTCCTGGTAGTTTCAATATTGCCTTTGGTGAAACAACTACCCTGTTTGGCATTCTGTTCGTAGCAACTTCACTTACTCTGGCAATGGGTTGGGAGTTATTGAGCCTTGGTATTTATGGATTCTTTGCAGGGCTTGTATCGCTTCTCATTGGCTTTCGCTTCATCAACCTGGGACTAACACAAATTGCTGTGCCAGCAGGAACTGGGTTCATCTTAGTTGGTTTAGGAGGAATTTTTGCTGCACTGACGCTCTATCTCAAAGAAAACCGCTTCTTGCGAGCTACTGGAGCAATTGTGTTAATTGTGGCAGCCCTCATCTTTGCTTATATTGGATTGATTAGCTATTGGATACATCTTGCTGACTTCTCGACATGGCAACCCTTACCAAGATAGTGGCTATGATCGCGGACTAGTGCGACTAGTAGGAACAATCTTGATCCGAGTGACACTCAAGAAAATGATAGTGAATTAGGTCTTGAATGAGTTCGTGTAGATTTACAAGGAGAAAACCCATGACTACATTCCGCATGGTCTCGATCAATCGTTTAGATATTTTTTATCGTGAATCAGGTTCTCGTGATAATCCGACTATTCTACTGTTACATGGCTTTCCAACTTTCTCTTACATGTTTCGCAACTTGATGCCTGCGCCTGCTGATAAATTCTGTCTCATTGTCCCTGATTATCCTGGTTAAGAGCATCTTCCCTGCTGAAGGCACTTATCCCTACCAGCGCGACCTAAAAAACATTGAGTTTCATTTACTTGACACTGGGCATTTTGCCCTAGAAAAAGATGGGGACGCGATCGCAAATCACACCACCCAATTTCTCGGACCACGACTGCAACCTCTTCATGCCTGACGGGCCAAAGAAACATCACTTGGTTAGTAAGTACCAGACAAAAGCTTGCGAAGACAGGCTAGGAAGGATTTCATACTGTTGATCGATAAATTAAAAAGGTGGTTTTTGCAATGCAGCAAAGAATCATTAAAGTTCTTGAGTTTAGTTTGGTTGTCCTGCTAATTGCGAGCGCAATTTGGTTTGTTAATCAAGTCGGAATTGATCAGCTCAGAGCCAATGTTGCTCAATTTGGCATTTGGGCACCGTTCACGATTCTGTTACTGAGACTGACAAGTATTGTGGTTCCTGCATTACCAGGTACAGCTTATGCAGTTTTGTCCGGTGCTTTGTTTGGGTTTGCAAAAGGTTTAATTGTGATCGCGATCGCAGATTTTCTTGCCTGTGCGATTAATTTTTTCATTGCTCGTCGCTATGGTCGTGGGGTAGTGCGAAGGCTTGTCGGGAAGCGATTTATGAACAAGCTCGATCGCTGGAGTCAGAAATATCTGGAAGGCAATTTCTTCTTGATGACCGGCGCTTTGATGACGAGCTTTTTCGACTACATTTGCTACGCTGCTGGCCTTAGCCGGATGTCCTGGAAGCGGTTTATCAGTGCTGTGGGATTGAGTATTGCGATCGTCAAGCCTCCCATTGTGGCGGTTGGCGCAGGCATTTTGGAAGGTGAAAAGCTATTGATAGGCGCTTCAGTTATTGGGGTGTTGGCGATCGCCATTATCACCGCTTGGATTCGGCGCAAAGGAAATCAAACTGCTACTTTAGACAAATAAACATTACACAGCCTTGTTACGAAATAATGTAGATATTGAAGAGCTAAAGCTCTGATGTTGTGGCTCCTTCTGGTGCTGATGTGAGCAACTGGGTTAGTCCCGCCCCTCACAGGCGATCGGGTAATTTAGCGCTGTGTGCACCATGGAATCAGCAGGGGTAGCAACAAGCCTCACCTCTCCTGTGGCAGTGGTTTGCCATCCGGTTGCTTCCACAATCAGGGCATCAGCTGTGCCAGGGAAAGGGCGATCGCTGGGGCTGTCAGGTACACTTTGCTGAGGTGCACTCTGTTGAGGGAGGGTGAGCCTGCGGCGATCCTGCCAGTCGGCATCATCATCAAGTTGCTGCTCTGGGGTGGGAGGTAAACCCCCGCGACCCGTAACGACAAACGAGTTGCCCTCATTAGCAGGGCAGCCTTGAGCAATCAACCCGGATGCGTCCGCTACGTCAGTCGGTAATGCTACTAATCCTGATGTGGGGTCGATGCCTGCCGTCGTGACATCAATCGTGCCAGGTAAGGCAGACGTGGCTCCAGTCGCGGTGAGGTCGCTCAAGGGAGTGAGTGTTACACTGGGCTGAATGCCATAGAGCGCGATCGCATTAATGCTGACATTGCCCCCGCGAAAGTCTTGGGAGTTGGCGCTGATGTTGCTGTCTTCGTTGGGCACTCCCACCAAGAATCGAGTATCAACATCAATGTTGCCACCCGGAATATTAGCGCCAGTGGCGTTCGTGGTGATGTTGCTGCCGTTACGTAAGACGATAAACGGCGATCGCAAGTTAATATTGCCGCCACCCCCCGATGTATCGGCTCGAATACTGCCTACATTGTTCAGGAAGATGCGATCGGCCTCCACCAACAAGTTGCCTGCCCTGCCTTGCCCCGAACTACTAACAGTCACCTCAGCTTGGTTTTGGATGTTGAGGTCTCCTGTCTGCAACACTAAGTTCCCTCCGGCTCCTCTGCCGCTAGTTTCAGCGGAGATGATAGAGCCATCTCCAGTGAGGGTAATGGAATCTGGAGCGGTAATGGTGAGCCTACCTCCACGACCGCTACTAGAAGTGGAGGCAGAGATTTGGGCACCAGCGCTCAGTTCTACCCGTACAGCTTGCCCGTTGCCACCCGGTTGAATGGTTAAGTTTCCTGCATTTCCAGTATTGGTTGTGTCTGCAAACAGACCGCTGGTTCTTCCCGATAGCTGGAGGTTAGGTGTATTGAGGGTGATATTGCCTGCCTGTCCACGACTTGAGGTGTTGGTCCGCAGTTGAGCGCCACCGCTCAATCGCACTGCATCGGCACTCACGATGATGTCACCTGCGTTTCCAACCCCAGAAACCGTAGCTAAGAGTCGAGAGTCATCAAGAAGTGAGAGTCTACCTGCATTAATCTGAATGTTGCCGCCATTGCCATTGCCACCTGCTGATGCAGTAATCGAACTGTTGTTTCGCAGCAGCACAAGATCTCGCACGTTGAGGTCAATGTTGCCCCCCTCTCCAGAGACAGTCGCTGCAGTAATTGAACCGCCACGACCAAGAGAAATGGAGTTGGCGTTGACCCACAGGGTGCCAGCATTTCCAATTCCATCATTACTAACAGTAAGGTTTGCTCCATCAGTAATACTTAAGTGGGGCGTGTTAATAGTCACGCTGCCTGAATTTCCGCTTGGCCTGTCAGGCAACCCAAAAGCCTGTTGTACGGATTCAGGCACAACAGGGGCAGGCGAACCAATATGGCTTGGAAGAGAAGCCCCCGGGGGGTGTCCACTGAGTTCTACGGACTCTCTAGCATTAATAGTGACACTACCTGCGTTACCAAATCCTGCAGTGGAGGTTGCAATAACTCCTCCATCTTGAATTGCCAATCTTGAGGTATTAACTATAAGGCGACCAGCGTTCCCAGCACCTAGAGTAATAGCAACCACACTACTTTGACCGAAGCTAGTGGTTTGCCCAGTTATTCTGATCAAGTCAGACGCATTCACCATTACAGTTCCACCTTCACCAGTTCCAAAAGCGGCAGTTCCTAAACTTCCTCCTTCTAAAAGATTTAACTGCCCTGTTGATACCGTCACCACTCCTCCATCTCCAGAGTTGTACGAGCCATTACCGATAGTACTACCAAGAGTAGGGTTTAAAGGCGCAAAACCAATTAGTTGTGTAGAGTCAGAAGCATTTACAGTTACATTGCCAGTATCCCCAGAACTGTAGGAATTAGCAAGAATTGCCGCTCCACCCTGTAGGAGTAACTGCTGAGTTGAAACTGTAAGATCTGCTCCACGTCCAACTCCCGCAGTATTACTGATCAAGCCGCCATAAAACCTGCTATCTGGGCTACTTTCACTCAGTTCTAAAGACTGAGAAGCATTCACTCTAATGCTCCCCCCTGCCTGAGTGCTTTGGTTTTGAATCAACATAATTGAACCATCTGCCAGCGAGACTTGGCTCCCCTGCACCTGAATTGAACCGCCTCCACTGGCATTGGCTAATGCCTGTTGCGAGAGACGAATATTGCCAAAGTTTCGTACTCCTGGATAGCTCAAGGCAAAGCTATCACTAAGGCTCACTTGCCCACCGCGAACGCTACCCAATTCAATTCGTCCTTGCTCCGCCGTCAGCGTGCCACCATTAATGTCTATATCCCCGCCAATCAAAGCGAGAGTTCGACCTGTTGGCACCTGCAACCCTACTGTACTACCACCTCTAACAATCGGGGAAAAACGAGGCACTGCAACGGATAAATTATATCCATTCCCCTGCACCTCAATCCGTCCAGGATTAGTTCCCATCTGCAAGCCAATCGGAACGCTGACCGTCAATAGCGGGATGGCTTGAGGATTGGTAGCGCTGTACTGAAATTGATCGGCAAAGTTGATGCTATCAGCTGTACTGGCAACAAAGGAACCCCCAATATTGAGTCGTGCGTTGGCACCAAATAGAATGCCATTCGGGTTGAGCAAAAACAGATTCGCGGTGCCATTCGCCCGAATTACCCCATCAATATTCGAGACTGACCCACCCGTAACGCGGCTAAAAATGTTTTGCACATCCGCCGCATTGTTGAAGTAAGCAGATCCACCCGTCGGCACCGAGAACTGACTGAAGCTGTGGAATAGATTGCCGCCTCGTCTGGCTCCACCATCGATTTGAGCATTGACATCGCCTCTCACTTGCGATCGCTCTCCCGCAGGTAGGGTATCGTCAGGCACAACTTGAGCAGCGATCGGTTGAGGGCAACCGAGTACCCATAGCGTACCGCCTATCAACGTCCATCGACCCAGATACGACTTGCTCATGGCTGTCTCACCTCTTGCGGTTACTCGATGTGATCGTGCCTCTATTTAAGACAGACAACCCTTATTGAGATAAAACGATTACCTGTACTCGGTCTATGGCTTTTAGCCTACTTAAAGATTGACAGATCTCTGACAGCGCTCTTCACACCTATGCAACATATCATTGATTCTCCGATCAGTTGTATATTAACTGTACAATCGCAACATTTCGATCGGAACTAAATCATGCACTTGAGGGTACTGCCATTCCACAATCGGCATCTCCTCTAACGATGTCCCCCATCCTTGGCACGTCTCAATTTGGTGCTGCTCAATCTCATCGGGCGCATCCACCCTTCCCAAAAAGCAGTGGATACGTTTGATGTGTGAATCGGTATACGCTTTGCCACCAAAAGCGGTTGCAAGCTCGACAAAATTGACAGTTTTAACTTGTAAGTTGTACTTAAGTTTGCTTTTGCACTCCAACTTAAGTTGGAATCAATTTCATCCTTGAGCGTTTGATTGCCCACTCTCTTGATGGTGCAAAAATGCCAACTTCAGATGGGTTACAAACCAAAGGTAACTCCCTATAGTTGATTCACGCTAACAGGCATAGTCAATGACTAATCTATAGGATTTCAGTTCACTTAAATCAATCAAGAAGACGTTGTAGATGATCGATTGTAAGTAGCATACTCTCCATCGGAAGTATCAGTAAAGCATGATCATAAACCAAATTTTGTTGTCAGTTCAACCCTCTATAGCGTCAAATTTATTCTCGTGTTCAACGGGCTGCGGAAGCAGTCGAAGCGGCAGAAGTTCAAGGTTTGCTCTGTAGTAATGCTGCAAGTGGCTGGAGATTTTCAGGCTTACTTCAATCAATATCTGAATGAGGAGCGTTCATGGTTTTTACTCAACCACTGACTAAAAATAAGTTTGAGTATTTGGAATTGCCAACTCAGGAATTATCAATTCAAATTAATCCTTCTGAGAATTTTTCGGTTGATCATGCACTTATTCACGTTGCACAAACAGTCGCACAGACGCTGAAACATACTTATTCTGCTCAAGTTGAATGCTGCAATTACACTCAAACCATTTCAATTCGAGCAATCGAACCAGAGTACAAACATCTCGTGTGCACTGAACCTTTAACTGCTCGTGAATTAGAGGTGGTACAACTGATTGCTAATGGCGATAAAAATTTTATCATTGCTCAAAAACTTCACATTACTGTGGCAACGGTTAAAACTCACGTTCGCAACATTCTAAAGAAGCTTTGTGTGAACGATCGAACTCAGGCAGCAATTCGGGCACTCCGCTCCGGTTTAGCTCATTGAGCAACTCCACAACCGAGTTATGTCCGTTGCACTTCTTGTGTATTTCAAGAAGATTGACCATGCAATTTCAGCAAATGATCAGCAGCATAACCCTGGCAACCGCAACCACGGTGGGTTTGTCATCAGCATCTCATGCTTCAACTAAGTATGAAGCCCAGGAGGACACCCATCATGAATATCACAGCACAGGGCCACTCAATCGCTGAATGATGCAATCTCTACCTGAAGCATATCAGGTCTAACTATTTCCGGCTCACTTCCTGTTGCTTTCCTCGAATGCCAAATAATTGAATTGCGTTCTAACTCAAGGAACTTGAGTGGTGTGCATAGAGCGATCGCTCAATGAAGAGTAACCAATCTGAACATCAAACCTACTAACCAAAAGGAGAACAAAATGAGTAGCAATCAAGTCACCAATCAAACCATGAAACTCGAAGTTGTGGTACTGCCTGTTGCCGATGTCGATCGCTCCAAAGACTTCTACAAAACGTTGGGATGGCGACTCGATGCCGACTTTGTCACCAGTGAAGACTTTCGAGTGGTGCAATTGACTCCTCCTGGATCGGCAGCCTCGATCATTTTCGGTGAAGGAATTTCATCATCCGCGCCGGGTTCAGTTCAAGGTTTGTACCTCATCGTTTATGACATCGAAGCCGCCCATGCTGAACTGGTCGATCGGGGGGTCGAGGTAAGTGAGATATTCCACGACGTCGGCGGGATCTTCCCCCACGCTGGAACTGAGGGACGAGTGCCAGGTCCTGATCCAGAACGTCGCGACTATGCCTCCTATGCCTCGTTTAGTGATCCAGACGGCAACGGTTGGGTGCTTCAGGAGATCAGGGTGCGGAAGCCCGGACGGTAATGAAACATCAGCAAACTAGAAACCACCTAAACCAAGGACATACCATGAAAACCCAGAAAGTATGGTTCATTACCGGAGCCTCCAGGGGCTTTGGATTAGAAATTGCCAGAGCCGCTCTAGCAACGGGCGACCAAGTCGTAGCAACGGTTCGCAGCCAGCCCACACAACTCGCCACTATCCTGCACAACCATCCAAATCTGTACGTGGTGCAGATGGATGTCACCCAGGAGAATCAGGTGCAGGCGGCTGTTCAGCAAAGCATTACCCGTTTCAATCGGATTGATGTCTTAGTCAATAATGCTGGGTACGGCATGGTAACGGCGATCGAAGAAGCCACGGATGCCGAAGTTCGCAACCAGTATGATACCAACGTGTTTGGGTTACTCAATGTGACTCGTGCTGTATTGCCGCACCTGCGTCAGCAAAAGTCTGGGCATATCATCAATATCTCATCGTTGTTTGGCTACGATGCAATTCCAGGTTGGGGATTGTACGGGTCTACTAAGTTTGCAGTTGAAGGTCTTTCCAAAGGGCTGGCAGTTGAACTAGCACCACTCGGCATCCACGTTACGGTAGTTGCTCCCGGTCTTTTTACGACCGATTTCCTCAGCACTGACTCCTATGTTGCGGCTGAAACCATCATCGCCGATTACCAGGAAACGGTAGGACTAATGCGGAGCGGAGCTGATGCGCTACACGGGAACCAGCCCGGTGATCCAAAGAAGTTTGCTCAGGTAATTCTCCAACTCGCCACTACAGACCATCCTCCGCTGCATTTACCTGTTGGAAAGGACGCGGTTGCAATGTATCAAAACAACGCCGCAAAAGTAGCACAGGACATCGAAGCATGGTTGCCCGTCGCGACCAGCACTGACCATGACCACCGCGTTGCAGCTTAGATCATCGCCTGACTTACAACATTCACCCATGATTTCCAAAGGAGTTTTTACGATGAGCACTGAACAGAAAGTTGCTGTGATTACCGGCGCGTCCCAAGGCATTGGCGCAGCCCTCGTCAAGGCGTACCGCGATCGCAACTATCGGGTAATTGCAATCTCACGCTCAATTAAACCATCAGACGATGATGAAGTCCTCGCAGTGTCAGGTGACATCGCCGATCGAAAAACTGCCGAGCGTGCAATCATCGAGGGCGTAACCCGATTTGGGCGCATTGACACGCTGATTAACAACGCTGGCACCTTCATCGTCAAGCCATTTATCGAATATACCGAGGCAGATTACGCAGCGTACTTGGGCACCAACATCGCTGGCTTCTTTCACATGACGCAACTCGCCATCGCTGAGATGGAGAAGCAGGGTAGCGGTCACGTCGTGCAAATCTCAACGAGCCTAGTTGACAACGCGATCGCTGGCATACCCTCCGTACTCGCGTCGCTGACCAAGGGCGGACTGAATGCCGCAACCAAATCACTGGCGATCGAGTATGCCAAACGCGGCATCCGGGTGAACACGGTCGCGCTGGGTATCATCAGGACACCAATGCATCCCCCTGAGACCCATGCTCAGCTCGATGCCCTACACCCAGTCGGTTATATGGGCGAGATTTCCGACGTCGTCGATGCAATCCTCTACCTCGAATCAGCCAACTTTGTGACGGGCGAAATCCTTCATGTTGATGGTGGACAGAGTGCGGGGCATTGAAGGCATGATCTACGAATTACGCATTTATCACGCCATGCCTGGCCGACTACCAGCCCTGCTCGCACGCTTTCAAAACCACACGCTGCAGATTTGGGAAAAGCATGGCATCTGCCAGGCAGGATTTTGGACAACGCTGATCGGCAAGAGCGAGAGTAACCAACTCACCTACCTACTTACCTGGAACAGCTTAGCTGAGCGTGAGGAGCGATGGAACGCATTCCTCGCTGACCCTGAATGGATCGCGATCAAAACTGAAACCGAGAAGGACAGTCCACTGGTGCAGAACATCAGCAACGAGTTGTTAGCACCGACCGCCTTTTCCTCGGTGAAGTGAGCGGTGGAGCGAGTGACGGAACTCGAACCTGTAGCATCCGACCTATAGACTCCTCTCTACCATAACAATTGGATGGCGCGGATAGGCAATAGCCGTGATGCCGTTGTAGTAAACGCGACGGGCTTGGAGAGCTGGACGGAGTAGCGGCATTCATTTGTAAATGCAATCTAGGCAGAACCTCAAGATGCTGCAGACAATTTCTCACATGAGCGCTAACGGTCGCGCTCATAGAGCGGTGATGGCAACGGACAGGAAGCAGCCTGAGTGAATTCGATTTTGCAAACGAGCTAGGCACAATGAAAACGAATTTTGAGAACGAGTCCTTTGAGGATGGTGACAGCTATCAACGTGAGACTGATGACCGCGATAGTTTCGCCGAGCGTGTCTGCAGCAACCAGCGCCAGCTCACCTCTGAGCTAAGGCACCAGTACGATTTTATTGTTTGCGGATCTGGCTCTTCTGGCTCGGTGGTTGCCCGCAGACTGGCTGAGAATCCCGATGTCAGCGTTCTGCTGCTTGAAGCTGGAGGCAGCGATGACGTGCCAAGTGTCATGGCAGCGAATCAATGGCCGCTAAACCTTGGAACTGATCGAGACTGGAGCTTCCCGGGCCAGCCGAATCCACACGTGAACGGTCGTTCGATTCCGTTTTCGATGGGCAAGGTACTCGGCGGTGGATCGAGCATCAACGTCATGGTTTGGGCACGCGGACACCAACAGGATTGGGATTTTTTTGCCTCCGAAGCTAACGATCCGGCTTGGAGTTATGAATCCGTCTTGCAGATTTATCGCCGCCTGGAAGATTGGCATGGCGCACCAGACCCAATGTATCGCGGCACGGGAGGAGCTGTATTTGTCCAGCCTGCGCCAGATCCAAACCCGATCGCACCTGCAACGGTCGAAGCAGCGCGGACGGTGGGTATTCCTACTTTTGAAAATCCGAACGGGCGCATGATGGAAGCGGCGAAGGGTGCTTCTATCACCGATGTGCGAGTCCGCAATGGCACACGCGAATCAATATTCCGTTCCTACGTCTTCCCTTATATGGATCGGCCAAACCTGACGGTTCTCAGTCATGCACTGGTCACACGGCTGACATTCCAGGGCAAGCGGGCTACTGGCGTGGAGATCTCTTATCGGGGCGCAATCTATCGCATTGGTGCGGCAGTCGAAGTCGTGCTGTCGCTCGGTGCCATCCATACGCCGAAAGTACTGATGCAATCCGGTATCGGCGATGAGGCCGAGTTGCGGCGATTTGGAATTCCTGTTGTGCAGCATCTTCCCGGTGTAGGGCAAAATTTTCAAGACCACGTTGCATTTGATTGTGTCTGGGAATATCAAACTGTTCTCGAACCGAGAAACAACCTGTCCGAGGCAATCTTTTTCTCGACAAGCCAGCCCGGGCTTGACAGCCCAGATTTATTTGTTTGTCAGGCCGAGGTACCAAAATCCAGTGCCGAGAATGCCGTCCGGTTTAGGCTGCCTGATGCGGGCTGGACGTTATTTGGAGCGATCGTGCACCCCAAAAGTCGAGGTCGTCTGCGCCTGACAGGAGCCGATCCATCCGACCCGATTCTGATTGATGCAAACACGCTGTCTGACGCGGAGGATCTCAAAACTGCGATCGCCTGCGTAGAACTCTGCCGCGAAGTTGGCAATTCCACTCCGCTGCGTCCGTTCGTCAAGCGCGAAGTCATGCCAGGAAATTTGAAAGGGGCCGAACTCGAACGCTTTATTCGGGATGCGGCAACAAGTTTCTGGCACGAAACCTGCACCGCGAAAATGGGTCGCGATGCCATGTCGGTGGTGGATAGCAACCTGAAAGTGTATGGAATCAACAATCTCCGAATCGCGGATGGATCGGTTATGCCGCAAATCACCACCGGTAACACGATGGCTCCCTGCGTGGTCATCGGGGAGCGGGCAGCAGAAATTCTACAGCTCGAACATCAGCTGCAAACCACCGTAGAAACAGTCTCAAGCACGCAATAAAACTACCGCACTTTTCATTGGCGAACACCCATTTAAGTCGCGTGTTAACTCAAAGAACTTGAGTGGTTTGGATCGGGCGATCGCAGAAGAATGAACAGTAACCGAAGTAGATATTCAACTCACGAATCTAAAGGAGAACAAGATGAGTAGCAATCACGTAAACAGCCCAAACATGAAACTCGAAGTTGTGATGTTGCCTGTCTCCGACGTCGATCGCGCCAAAGCATTCTACGAGAATCTTGGCTGGCGGTTCGACATCGACGTGGTGGAGGGCGACTTCCGCGGCGTACATTTTACACCACCCAACTCGGACGCCTCGATCCTCTTCGGCAAGGGAGTCACTTCAGACAATTCTGGCTCGACACAAAACCTGGTTCTCGCTGTGGACAACCTCGACGACGCCCGTAAAGACTTGATCGATCGCGGTGTCAACGTCAGCGAGATCTTCCACTACGTTGGCGGTCCCTTCAACAACGCCGTGGAAAATCCACGCATTCCCGGGCGCGATCCGCAAGGTCGTTCCTACTTCTCATTTGCCTCATTCGAGGACCCAGACGGGAATCTTTGGCTGCTCCAGGAAATCACAACACGGCTTCCTGGTCGCCTATGGGACGCTCCACAAACAGACGTTGCAACCCTGGCAGACCTGCTCCGCGAGACGGCAGAGCACCACGACCCCTACGAGAAGACGCACGCTGAGCATAACTGGTGGGATTGGTACGCCCCCTATCTGAGTGCACGTCAAAATGGCAGCACTCCAGAAGAGGCAGCAGCAGCCGCTGACCGCTACATGGAAGCGCTTTTGCCTGTTCTTTCCAAATGATGCGGACAGAATGTTTAGCCTGAGCCGGGAAACGGACAATTTGCAGCAAGTAGAGAACACAATGACCAAACTAAAAAAAGTACGCTACACAATCAAAGCCCGTACCGTAGGTGACTTCGTCTTGCTCTCAGGACTTCTCGTCACGCTCTTTGCAGCAGCAGTGTTGCTGGCACTGCCCGATCGCGTACTGGCGCAGCAATCCCCCCAAGCTAACGCACAAACCCAGGTTACGACCGTGGCGAGTGCGAGGGACATCCGCGGCGCTTCACCGTACGTTGCGATCGAGAACGAGCCCGCACCCAAGCTGATCGTGGACCCTCCGCTTCCCGAAGGGCTAGTCCAGGGTGTCTACTGGGCTCAATACCGGGTGGAGAACTTGCACATCGTACCCGTGTTTGGGGAGGGTGGCCGCCAGGTATCTCCGCGTGCTGGGCATCTGCACATTATTGTCGATGATCTGCCCTGGTGGTGGGCGGATGCGAGTAACAACAATACGGTTGACATAGCTAACCTGCCGCCTGGCCAGCACAAGGTGAGGATCGAGTTAGTTGATCCTCACCACACCATCTTCCCCGGACAGGTGGTGACGCAGACGTTTATCATCCCTGATTACAACAGCGCAGCAGCGCACCAACGGAACCTCCATGCCCGGTCCACCTCGCTGGAGTAAAGAACACGCAAGCCTGCTTCGAGCTTTGGTGCAGCAGGCAGGACAGTCCACTCGTGCAGAACATTACTAACAAGTTGCTGGTACCAATCGCCTTTGCCTCTTTGAAGTGAGCGATCGGGCGAGTAACGGAACTCAAACCCACAACTGCCTCACCATCACACCTGAGTAATGCGGACAGACAATACGTAACCTCAGTTAAATCTAATTGGAGAAAGATCAATGTTTGACAAAATCAACCATCAACGCCGCCGCTTTTTAGGCATTGCAGGCATGACCATTGCTGCTACACAATTCGGTCGATTCAGTTCTGCGATCGCCCAATCCAGCACAACAAGACCCGAAACCGCTACGACTCAACCTGGAACTGGGCAGTCCACCAACCCAACCGCCATTCGCCCCTTCCGCATCAATATGTCAGAAGAGGCGATCGTTGATCTCCGTCGCCGCATTGCATCGACGCAATGGCCTGAGAAGGAAACTGTCGCCGACCACTCGCAGGGTCTACCGCTTGCAACAATGCAAGAACTCGCGCGTTATTGGGCGACAGATTACGACTGGCGCAAGGTCGAGGCAAAGTTGAACACCTTGCCGCACTTCATTACCGAGATTGATGGACTAGACATTCATTTCATTCATGTTCGTTCAAGGCACGAAAACGCGTTACCGCTGATCGTCACGCATGGATGGCCCGGCTCGATTATCGAGCAGCTAAAGATTATCGATCCACTGACTGATCCCACGGCACATGGCGGAAACGCATCCGATGCTTTCCATGTAGTGATTCCGTCGATGCCGGGCTATGGATTTTCTGGCAAGCCAACGAGCACCGGCTGGGGTCCCGAGCGCATGGGACAGGCATGGGACGTGTTGATGAAGCGTCTGGGATACCCCCGTTACGTCGCTCAGGGGGGCGATTGGGGTGCGTTTGTCGTCGATCAGATGGGTTTGCAGGCACCTGCGGGATTGCTCGCCATCCACACCAATATGCCTGCCACCGTTCCGGCTGATATCGACAGGGCGCTTCAGGTTGGCGATCCGGTGCCATCAGGTCTCTCAGCTGACGAACAGCGCGCCTATGAGCAGTTGATCAGAACGTTCAAGCAAGTTGACTACGCCAAAATAATGGCGTCACGTCCGCAAACCTTATATGGAATTGCGGATTCGCCCGTCGGTCTGGCCGCTTGGCTCCTGGACCACAATGATGCTGGCGGTCAGCCAGCCACAGCAATCGCCTCGGCTCTAAACCGGACGACCAGCGCCACGGGCGAACTGACGCGGGATGAGATTCTCGATAACATCACGCTCTATTGGCTGACGAACACGGGAGTCTCCGCATCCCGTCTTTATTGGGAATATAAGGGTGGCTTTTTCAACGCCAAGGGCGTCTCCATTCCAGTGGCGGTGAGCGTCTTTCCCGGTGAGCAATATGAGGCCCCACGGAGTTGGACCGAGCAGGCGTATCCCAATCTCATTTATTACAACCAACTCGACAAAGGCGGACACTTCGCAGCGTGGGAGGAGCCAACGATTTTTACTCAGGAACTCAGGGCGGCATTTCGATCGCTGCGTTAGTGATGAAAAATATCCTTACCAATACAATCGTTAAAGCCGCCGCCGTGCAGATTAGCCCTGTGCTGTACAGCCGACGAGGTACTGTTGAGAAGGTCATTAAGAAGATTCGTGAGCTGGGACAACAAGGTGTCCAGTTCGCCACCTTCCCCGAAACCATCATTCCCTATTATCCTTACTTCTCTTATGTGCTAGCTCCATTTGCGTTGGCAAAGGAACATTTGCGGTTGCTTGAAGAGTCGGTTACGGTGCCGTCTGCTGAAACCTGGGCGATCGGCGAAGCCGCGAAGGAAGCAAACATGGTTGTTTCGATCGGCGTTAATGAGCGCGACGGTGGCTCGATCTACAACACGCAACTTCTCTTCGACACAGACGGGACACTGATCCAGCGCCGCCGCAAGCTTACACCGACTTATAATGAGCGGATACTGTGGGGCCAGGGTGATGGATCGGGTCTGCGTGCCGTCGATAGTGCCGTTGGGCGCATTGGACAACTTGCCTGCTGGGAGCATAACAATCCTTTGGCACGTTACGCCCTGATCGCCGATGGTGAGCAAATTCACTCGGCGATGTATCCCGGATCGTTCGCCGGACCCCTGTTCGCGGAGCAGGCGGAAATTAACATCCGCCAGCACGCCCTTGAATCTGCCTGCTTTGTTGTCTGTGCGACCGCGTGGTTAGATGCCAACCAGCAAGACCAGATCATGAAGGACACGGGTTCTCCGATCGGGCCGATTTCGGGTGGCTGCTTCACTGCGATCGTGAGCCCGGACGGCCGGATCATTGACGGGCCGATACAGGCTGAAGGCGAAGTGATTGCCGATCTTGATTTTGCCCAGATCGATGCCCGTAAGCGGCTAATGGATGCGCGCGGTCACTACAGCCGCCCCGAACTGCTCAGCTTGCTGATCGATCGAACGCCTGCATCACACGTTCATGAGCGTACCGCATACCCCAATGCGAATGGTTCGCACGCGATCGTCGAGGAGAGGACTATGGAGGTTCTCTAATTCCACCGCACTTCTGAACGCAATGACAGGGAGGTCAGCGTGTGTTCGAAGAAATCAATCCTAATCGCCGCTACTTTTTAACAACCATGATTAAAACCATTGCTGCCACCCAGCTCGGCAGGCTCGAACACACCAAACAGCACGCTACATCGGCAACGGCTGAATTACCGATTGAAGGCGAACTGCCTTTTCTTGGCGGCGCGATCGCGTGGCTCAATTCGCAGCCATTAACCGTTGACGAACTGCGTGGAAAAGTCGTGCTGATCAACTTCTGCACTTATACCTGCATCAATTGGCTGCGCCAACTCCCCTATGTCCGTGCGTGGGCTGAGAAGTATCAGGATCAGGGATTGACCGCGATCGGTGTGCACACGCCCGAGTTTGAATTTGAGAAGAATATTGATAATGTCCGCCGAGCCTTAATGGACATGAGAATTGACTACCCGATCGCCGTGGATAACGATTATGCCGTCTGGCGTGCCTTCGGGAACCATTATTGGCCGGCCCTTTATTTTGTAGATAGGCAAGGACGGATTCGTCATCACCAATTCGGCGAGGGCAACTACGAGCGATCGGAACGGGTGATTCAACAGCTCCTATCTGAGTCCAGTACTGGCGGTGTCGGGCAGGAAATGGTCGAAGTCGAGGCTCGCGGTTTTGAAGCTGCTGCCGATTGGGACAGCCTGAAATCGCCTGAAAACTACCTCGGCTACGAAAGAACAGATAATTTTGCGTCTTCCGGCAGCACGGTGTTAAACAAGCCTCATTTATATACCGCCCCCGTGCAATTGAGACTTAATCAATGGGCCCTTTCGGGCGATTGGACCATCGGAAGACAATCTATTGTCCTGAATCAGTCCGGTGGGCGGATCGCGTACCGCTTCCACGCTCGCGACCTTCATCTCGTTATGGGACCGAGCGAGCGAGGAACATCTGTAGGGTTTCGCGTGCTCATAGACGGACAGCCAGCTGTTGCAGCTCGCGGACTTGACGTCAATGAGCGAGGCGAAGGCACGGTTACTGAACAGCGGTTGTACCAACTGATCCGACAGCCGCAGCCCATCGGCGATCGCCAGTTTGAGATCGAGTTTCTAGATGCTGGAGTGGAGGCGTTTGCGTTCACATTCGGTTAATCACGCAACAGATACGTCCTCACAACGAGTGACAGGAAGGTAAATGATATGACGATGAAATTCACACATGACAGCCCGATTCTCGTGACCGGAGCGGCAGGAGATATCGGCGGCATTGGTCGCCACCTCGCTGCCATGTTGCTTGCTAAGGGGTATAAAGTACGCGCCCTGGTTCGACGGGAGGATGAACGTGCTGAAAGTCTGCGCCACCTCGGAGCTGAGGTCGTGCAGGGCGACTTGACCGATCTTGCCTCAATGCACCGGGCGATCGCAGGGGTTGCGCGCATCTATTTTGGTATGTCGGTCTCGGCGGCGTATCTTGAAGCCACGGTCAATGTTGCTGCGGTAGCACGGCATTACGGTGTCGAAGCCTTCGTAAACATGTCGCAGATGACGGTAACGCAAATGAGCATCACTGAAACCACCGACAGCCCACAACACAAGCTGCACTGGCTTGCGGAGCAGGCATTGGCATGGTCAGGGCTACCGATCGTCACAGTGCGACCGACGGTCTTCCTCGAAGGCTTCTTCCTGCGTCTCGCCGCTGCTGGCGTTCGGGATAACGACGAACTGGCACTGCCGCTGGGTAATGGCAAGACTTCACCGATCGCGGCGGTTGATGTAGCGCGTGCCGTGTCCGTGATCCTTGACGATCCTGCCCCGCACATTGGTCAGGTTTACAATCTGACCGGATTTGAATCAGCCGATCTGAACCACTACGCGCACGTCTTTTCCGAAGCACTCGGTCGAACGATTCACTATCGCAACCTACCACTCTCCGGGTGGGTTGCTACGCTTCGTGAGTTTGGGGTGCCAACGCACCTCGTCAACCACCTCGCAGTGATGGCTGAACTTCACACGCAGGGGCGGTATGACCGCATGACGGATGACTTGTTCAAGCTTACTGGCAAGATGCCGACGAGCTTGTACGACTTCGTGAAATTGCACGCTGCTGAATTCACACAAAGTCAAGTCGCGGCTTGAGGACAGGTTGCTCGTATATTACCGAAAAAATCCAAGACTACTCCAAAGGAGGACACCGTGGCTCAATCAGAAGTTACGCAACGAAACAGCAAGCAGGCATCTGATGACAGTGCGATCGGGAAGAATAAACCCATGACCGTCTCATTGCACAGACCCATCCAGCCGCAATTCCGCACCATTGACGGGCTATCCATCCGCTACGCTGAGAGTGAAGACCTTGGGCGGGGTGTGCATGCCCTCCTCCTCAGCCCGTGGCCAGAAAGCTTGTATGCGTTCGAGCCAACGTGGTCGCAGCTTGCCCAGCACGCGCACCTCGTAGCGGTGGATCTCCCAGGTTTCGGACACTCAGAGCGACGCGACGCGCTCATGTCTCCGCGTGCGATGGCCGAGTTTGTCGTTCACCTTGCCGATGCGTTCGGGCTGGAGCAGCCGCACGTTGTCGGACCCGACATCGGCACCAGTGCCGCACTCTTCGCCGCAGCCCTTCATCCGGGACGACTGCGCAGCCTTGTAGTCGGGAGCGGGGGCGCGGCAGTTCCGCTACAGTTGGGCGGCGTGCTGAAGGAGTGGGTCGAGGCCCCCGACCTTGAGCCGTACCACCGCCTCGACGGGCGACAGATTGTCAATGCAGCGATCGAGAAGTTTGAGCGATACACGCCGACCGATGCCGCACGCGAGGATTACCTCTCGTCCTATGAGGGCAAAAGGTTTGCCGAGTCGATGCGCTACGTGCGTGCGTATCCGATGCAGCTCCCTGACCTCGCTGGTCTGCTACCAACAATCCAAACGCCAGTGCTGATCATTGCCGGACGACGGGATCACGTCGTACCCTTTGTCAACGCGGAGTTTCTCCTCGAACGGCTGCCCACGCGCAAACTCGCCGTCATCGAAGCGGGGCACTTCACCTGGGAGGATGCTGCCGACGAGTACGCGGCGTTCGTTACAGGCTGGTGGGACAGAGGCTACGCGATCGTCGGCTATCAAACTGGTGGCTGATCTCGCCAATGCAGGTTCAAGAATTTCATTTACCCGCGTCAGGCTTACGGTTTCCTGGGATTTCAGCCCTAGAAAGTCCGGTAGCGTGCATGAACTATTCAGGAGAATCCCATATGCGCTCTGACATTGTTCCGGGAGCTGTCTTCCCCGATTACGAACTGCCCGACCACACTACGAAACGCCGGAAGCTCTCTGAGCTGCAAGGACAACATCCAATGATTCTCGTCCTCAGCCGCGGAGGGTACTGCCCCAAGGACCGCCGACAAGCTGAAGGGCTGGTTCAACTTCATCGTGAGATTGAGGTTGGCTATTGCCGGTTGGTCACAATTAGCACTGACAACATCATGGAAACGAATGAATATCGCAGCGGCGTCGGTGCCCACTGGCCTTTTCTCTCCGACGCAGGACGCAAAATCCAAAAAGACCTCGACATTACCGAATACACAGACCCGCTCCACAACCCTATGATCCCCTACACGATCGTCCTCGAGCCGGGTCTGGTCATTTACAAAATCTACATGGGCTACTGGTTCTTTGGGCGACCCACTGTGGAAGAGCTGCGCCAGGACTTGCGGGCCGTGCTTAAGAAATGCCGACCGGACTGGGACATCACCACACCTGAACTGAAAGCAGCGTGGCAGGAAGGACGCAAGGACCTCTTCTACCCGTACGGCAAAACCTACGCCCAAACGATCGGTGAACAGGATTAGAAATGGAATCAATGCCCGACAAGATTAACCATCGACGCCGCCGCTTTGTAGCCACTGCGGCTATGACTATTGCGACTACACAGCTCGGTCGATTTGGTTCTGCGATGCAAAGCAGTTCCCCCTACGGGGTAATCGCTCAATCAAGCCAAACAGAATCAGCCGCTCTGTTCAGGATGAAATCGGGAACAAACCCATCATTCGGCTCACTCAAGCAGATTGATGCTGGTGTCTTGAATGTTGGATACGTTGAAGCGGGTCCCGCAAACGGTCGTCCGGTTATCCTCCTGCATGGATGGCCCTACGACATTCACAGCTATGTTGATGTCGCCCCTTTGTTAGCGTCGGCGGGATATCGGGTGATCATCCCATATCTGCGTGGCTATGGCACAACGCGCTTTCTTTCAAGTCAGACGTTCCGCAATGGTCAGCAGTCGGCACTTGCAGTCGATATCATCGCATTGATGGATGCGCTTAGGATCGAGCAGGCAATCCTCGCTGGTTATGATTGGGGCGCGCGCACCGCCAACATTATCGCAGCACTCTGGCCGGAACGCTGTAAGGCGCTCGTCTCCGTGAGCGGTTATTTGATCGGTAACCCTGAAGCCAACCAGACGCCACTGCCGCCGCAAGCCGAACTTCAATGGTGGTATCAATTTTATTTTGCGACGGAGCGAGGCCGCGCGGGTTACGAACAATATCGGCATGACTTTAACAAACTCATTTGGCAGCTTGCTTCGCCACAATGGCACTTCGATGATACGACGTTCGATCGCAGTGCCACGTCCTTCAATAATCCGGATCACGTTGACATCGTCATCCATAACTACCGCTGGCGACTCGGACTGTCCGAAGGCGAGACCCAATACGACGATCTTGAGAAGCGTCTTGCCGAAGCTCCAGTCATCATCGTGCCCACCATTACGCTTGAGGGTGACGCCAACGGCGCACCACACCCGGACGCTAGTTCCTACGCCAGAAAATTCTCGGGCAGATACACACACCGAGTCATCACTGGTGTTGTTGGGCACAACCCGCCGCAGGAAATGCCACAGGAGTTTGCTAATGCTGTCGTCGAAGTTGACGGTTACTAATCGTATTTAGCCTGAGTCGTGGAACGGACCATTTGCAGCAAGGAGACACCATGACCAAACTGAAAAAAGTACGCTATAAAACTAAAGCCCGCACAGGTGCCTTCGTCCTGTTCTCGCGACTCTTCATTGCGCTCTTTGCGGCAACGGTGTTGCTGGCACCGCCCGTTCGCGTGCTGGCGCAGCAATCTGCCCAGACCAGCGGACAAACCCAGGTTGTGTCCAAGGCGATCGCAACTGAAGACAACACCATCCGCCCCTTTCAAGTTCACGTCCCGCAAGAAGCGATCGACGATCTCCACCGCCGCCTTGTCCTGACGCGCTGGCCCGAACAGGAGACGGTCACGGATCGATCGCAGGGTGTGCAATTGGCGACGATAAAGGAGCTAGTAGGCTACTGGCAGACAGACTACGACTGGCGAAAGGCGGAGGCGAAGCTCAACACCCTGCCGCAGTTTATGACCACGATTGACGGTGTTGACATTCACTTCATCCACGTCCGCTCCCGTCACCCGAATGCGCTGCCGCTGATCATGACCCACGGCTGGCCCGGCTCGGTGTTCGAGCTGCTCAAGGTCATCGGACCTCTCACCGATCCCACTGCCTATGGAGGGCGCACAGAGGACGCGTTCGACCTCATCATTCCGTCTATACCTGGCTTCGGTTTCTCCGGCAAGCCAACGGGCACTGGCTGGGGGTCTGAGCGCATCGCCCGCGCGTGGGATGTGCTGATGAAGCGCCTCGGATATACGCGCTACGTGTCACAAGGCGGCGACTGGGGTGCAATCATTTCTGATGCTATGGGACGTCAGGCTCCTCCAGGTTTGCTCGGCATCCACGTCAACAGGCTTGAGCGCGCGGCGACCCTCCCGCCGGAAGTTGCAGAGGCGCTAACCAATGGGAAGCCTGCACCAGCGGACCTGACCGCTGAGGAACGGACGGTGTTCGATCAGATCAGGGACTTTTATAAAACAGGCAGTGGCTATGCTGCGATCATGGGTACGCGTCCGCAAACGATTGGGTACGGACTCGCGGATTCGCCAGTGGGCTTGGCAACGTGGATCTATGACAAGTTTGCTGATTGGGTGTTCACCCGTGGCGAACCGGAGCGATCGCTAACCCGCGACGAGATACTGGACGCCATCACGCTCTATTGGCTGACAAATACCGGGACGTCGGGCGCGCGGATCTACTGGGAGAACAACGCCGACAACGTCGGATCGTTCGAGATCTCGATTCCCGCAGCAGTGACAATTTTCCCTGGAGAGATCTACCAGCCGCCAAGGAGTTGGACGGAGCGGGCATACCACAACCTGATCTATTATCACCGAGTGGACAAAGGCGGGCACTTCGCAGCGTGGGAGGAACCGCAGCTCTTTTCTCAAGAGATCCGTGCAGCATTTAGGTCACTGCGCTAGTTGAAAAGAATCCCAGGTCTAGATCAATTAAGGCATTTCTAACTCTGAGTTGGAAATCCTTGAACCGGCGGCTGGTGACAAACATTTTGCATTCATTGAAATTCAGAAAAGTTTAATTAATGAATTTTGTAGTTTCTAGCGCGATCGCTTGAAGTGAACCAGGAAAGGCAGGTGGCAGGGAATAAAGCTGGTGCCTCCAATAATCAAACGTTGAGGCTGATCTAATAACTGTAATAAATAACTTACGCATCAATCGGTAGCAATCTCATGACACAATCTTTCTGGCTTTTGGGTTCTCGCCTCAATATCATTGCCGATCACACTACAACTAACGGTCAGTACGATCTGATTGAAGGCTACTTCCCACCAGGTACACAAACACCGCTCCATCGTCACACACGCTATTCAGAACAACTCTATGTACTTGAAGGAGAATTCACGATCTGGGCAGGTGAAAACAAGTTTGTACTCAGTGCTGGTGAAAGCTTTTTGATTTCTCCTTCCACAGCGCATGCGATCGGCGTATTCAGCAATCAATCTGCTCGTGGATTGGTTGTTGCTGCGCCCAGTAGCTTTGCTCGGCTGATTGCAGCAGTCGGCACACAGGATAAAACAGCAACACCGGACATGGCACTATTTGAACGCATTTCTGCTGAGATTGGTGACGAAATTTTGAGTCCACCCGGAGCCTACCTTTAATCCCGGCTGTGAGAACATTCACGCTATTTAATTGCTCACTTTATCAACATCAACAGAGGTAACTATGGAAACAGCAGATGTAATTGTGATTGGCAGCGGTCAGGGCGGAGTTCCGATCGCGGCTGACTTTGCCAAAGCAGGGAAGAAGGTCGTTTTATTTGAGCGCGATGCCTTGGGCGGCAGTTGCATCAACTATGGCTGCACTCCTTCTAAAGCCTTTTTAGCCGCTGCCCATGCCGCAGGTCGCGCTCGACAAGCCGCAAAGCTCGGTGTACACGCGCAGGTCGAAGTCGATTTTCCTATGGTGATGGAGCGGGTGCGGGGCATTCGCAGCCAGTTTAACCACGGTACTAAACGCCGACTAGAGAGTGCAGGGGTTAAAATCGTCTGTGCTGAAGCTGTGTTCACCGGAAAACGAACGGTCAGCGGCGGCGGGGTAACGGTACAGGCTCCGATCGTCGTTATCAACACAGGCACATCTTCTACCATTCCTGACATTCCTGGTTTAGCAGGAACGCCCTATCTCACCAACCGAAACTTCTTTGATTTGCAGCAAATTCCGCCCCGGTTGCTTGTGGTTGGCGGGGGCTATATTGCTCTGGAGTTAGGGCAGGGAATAGCGCGTTTAGGCAGCCAAACCCAATTAATCGTGCGGGGCGATCGCCTGCTGGCTCAAGAAGAATCTGAGGTCAGTGCTGTGCTGCTGGATGCCTTGAAGCAAGATGGAATTGGCGTACATTTCAACGTGACGGTTAAGCAGGTTGCTTATACCAACGGTGTGTTTACCCTGACGCTGAGCAATGGTGAAGTGCTCGATGGAGAGGCATTGCTGCTTGCACCAGGACGCAAACCGAATACTGGAGCATTAAATGCTGCGGCGACCGGCGTTGAATTAGATGAACAGGGGTTTATCAAAATCGACGATCAGTTTCAGACAACGTGCCCTGGAATTTATGCGATCGGAGATGTTGCCAAACAGCCTGCTTTCACCCATGTTTCTTGGGAGGACTATCGTCGCTTAAAAGCGATTCTGTGTGGCGAACACCGGACACGCAACGATCGCGTGTTGGGTTATGCCGTTTATACAGAACCACAAGTGGGTCGAGTGGGGATGACGTTAGAGCAAGCGCAGGAAAAGGGTATCGCTGCCCGCGAAGTTACCCTGCCGATGGCTCATATTGCTCGCAGCGTTGAGTGGGGGCACGATCTGGGTTTCTACCGCATGGTCATCGACATTCAAACGAATTTGATTTTAGGAGCAACGCTGGTTGGATACGAAGCGGCTGAACTGGTGCATGTCTTTTTGTCACTGATGGAAGCGAAAGTATCCTGGCAATTGCTTGAACAATCGGTTCATATTCACCCAACTTACGGTGAGGCCTTGCCCAGTCTCGCCAGGCTACTCGCTGGAGAGGATATGCCAACCTGTCCCAATATGTAAGAAAGGAGTAATCAACAACGACTAACTTTGCAACGGTTGCCAGGTGCTGATGATTTATCAGCACGATTTGCGTTTGCCAACAGAGCGCAAATCCTCAGTTAGAAGCTCTATGCTCCTTCTCGTCAAGCTTTCGAGCAACTGCTCAAGTTGGCTCAATCTTTGTTTGCCGATGGGCAATTTGTAAGCAGGTTTTAGAGTTACTGCTCCAACTTAATTTTCCTTCGTTGCGAATTTTCAAGTCGTGAAAAATATGCATCTTGCTTCTATTAGCAAGCGTGGGAGACAGTTATTAACCCGGCAAGGTGAGAGGAGGAGGCAGAGAAGGGTAATTGCTAGGATAAAGGCATGAACAAATCGGATGCTCGAAGGCTCAATCCAGCGACTCAAAACTACTTGCGACAGCAGGC
>JACJNZ010000085.1 GCA_014695325.1 Cyanobacteria bacterium FACHB-502
AAGAGTGCCCCTGCCTGCAATCAGACCGCCAACGGTACTGGGGGTAGACGACTTTGCCTTCGCCAAACGGCAATCCTACGGCACGATTCTGGTGGATCTGGAACGGCAGCGTCCCATTGCCCTGCTCAAAGACCGAGAAGCCAACACGCTGGCACAATGGCTGGAGCAATATCCGGGAATCGAAGCTCTGTCGCGTGACCGTTCTGCCACGTATCGCAGCGGCATGAATCAAGGCGCTCCCCAGGCAATGCAGATCGCAGATCGCTTTCATTTATTGCAGAATTTTGTCCAAGTGCTGGAACAAGCTATGAGCGGGCATAGTGCGGTTCTTGATGCCGTTGATACGGCTCAACGCTTAGCAGATGCAACGGATGGTGCAACCGTGATGATTGCCCCAGCTACGCCTCCACGACCCGATGCGCAACAGCGAGCTGCCCAAAAGCGGGCACAACGCCTCAAAACCTATCAAAAGGTTTGGCGACTGCATCAGCAAGGTTGGTCTACTGGAGCCATTGCCAAAAAAGTGAAGCTGAGCAGTCGGACGGTGCAACACTATCTCAAAACGCCAAGCTTTCCGGAACGGCAAGGACGCAGTGACCGGGGCAGGAGTTTGTTAAACCCGTACAAACCCTATCTACTCCAGCAATACAATCAGGGACACAGGCAGGTTAAAGTCCTGTTTCGAGAGATCCAGAAGCAGGGATATGGGGGAAGCTACATGACCGTCAGCCGCTATGTTCGACAAATAGCACAGGCGCAAGGAGTGACGTTAAGGCACTCTCCGTCTCGTCGATTGCCTGCTGTAGTTGATTCGCCTCGCCCGCCGCTGACCCCAAAGCGAGCCGCCTTTTTAGTAATCCGGCGAGCTGAAACGCTGCAAGCAGATGAGAAACAGGTGCTGCAACGTCTGGTTGAACAAACTGAACTCGCTCCTGCCATCACACTCGCACAAGCGTTTGCTCAGATCGTCCGGCACCGGCAATTTGAACAATTCGACGGGTGGCTAGAACGGGCTGAATCAAGCGCTCTTGCGCCCTTTGTCCGCTTTGCCCGGAGTTTACGGGATGATTACGATGCGGTCAAAGCAGGCGTGACCTTTACTGCCAGCAATGGGCAGGTCGAAGGGCAGATCAATCGGCTGAAGATGCTAAAGCGTCAAATGTACGGTCGCGCAGGCATTGACCTGCTAGAACGACGATTCCTGCTTGCCAGTTAACCCAATTCATGGATCAGTCATTGGTGCGTTATTCAAGAACGCACCTACTTTGTCATGTTCAAGCTCGGTTAAATTTAATGTTCTAATTGATTCTCAATTTCATCTTATGGCTCTCAGATGCTCTAAATCAAAAATATTGCCCCTAACCCTTAGCTTGAGGGGCTTTTACTTACACTCCCTACTGCTAAATCACCAAAAGATGGGAAGAGCCAAAGCAATTTGACACGCGACAATTGGGGCAGATGGTGTCACCGTGCCGTTTCGTCCCCACCCTAAAAGCGCTAAAGGTAAGATTGTTTTTCAAGAAATCAAGGTCGCCCTCCTCGCCCGCTTAGGCAGCCGGATGCAACGCTCAGGTGAATCCGTCACGCAACTGATGCAACGGCGATTAATGGCGGTACGAGGCACGATTTACGATCTGCAAGTGCGCTTACAAATCGAGGCACACCGACAAGGGATTGAGACCGCCCCTCAAGTCGTGTGGATCAGCGATGGTGCACGCGGATTGTGGGGCTTGTTTGAACGCTGCTTTGCCCCAATTGCTGTAGGGATCTTAGATTTTTACCATGCTTGTGAACACCTCAATGCGGCGGCTCAAGCCTATGGCAATACCCTGCCAAACCGCACGGCAACCCAGTGGTTTGGGCGATTGCGTCATCAGTTGCGTCACGGTTATGTGCACCATATCCTCAAGGAACTTGATCGGCTGTTGCGCTATGCGTCAACTCCAGCATCTGCAAAACTGACCCTACAGCAGGTGCGAAGCTATCTCAAAACACATATCAAGCACCTGCAATATCGCAAGTTCAAAACGCTGGGACTGCCCATCGGCTCTGGCATGGTGGAAAGTGCCTGCAAGTGGTTAATCGTTCAACGCTTTAAGGGAACCGGGATGCGGTGGAGCGAACCAGGATTCGATCATCTGCTCTATTTGCGCTTAGCTTGGGTCAATCATCGGTTTGATCCGTTGTTCGCCAAATACCCCCTCACTCCCACCCTCTACTCCCCCAACCATTAGATGTGCCCTTTGTCCTGATAGTGGAGCAACCCAGTGGTTTATCCTCCCCAGTGTCAGTGTGCCTTGGTTCAACCGAGCGTTGCAGGAGTTTGCCGAAGCGGTGGGGGCAGGAGCGAACAAACAGGTGTTACTGGTGATTGATGGAGCAGGGTGGCATCGAGCTAAAGAGGTGGTGGTGCCACCGGGCATTCATCTAGAGTTCCTGCCTCCCTATTCTCCAGAGTTACAACCTGCTGAGCATTTGTGGCAATTGAGCGATGAACCCTTGGTCAATCGCAAGTTTGAGAACTTGGATGCACTCGAAGAAACCTTAACTTCTCGCTGTAACATCCTTTCTGCCATGCCAGAGGTGATCCGACAGCACACGCTATTTCACTGGTGGAAGGAGACATAGAATAGTGCTACTTCACCATCCAGATTCCGTATCAGTTCCTGATTTTGCGATCATCATGCACGAAACGACCGAAAAAAGCCGTGTTACATATTCCAAACTCCCTCACAGCAACCATTTCACGCTCGATCGATCAATAGCAAGCCACTGTTTTTCAGATTCTACATCAATGCAATGATGCTCTGTTCTTTCCCAATGACACAGAAAGGGATATGTAGAAACTCTCTGCTTCATCCGCTCTAGCCTATGCTTCAGCCACGACTCTGAAGTATCTTTAACTTCTGCGCTTAACTGTGCAAGTTCTCGCTTAATCTGTTCACCGTCTTTATAGTTCCTTTCATGTAATCTCAACTCAGTCGAATTTCGCAAGGTCAATTCAACCTTCTCGGATTCGATCGCTTCTCCATTACTCAGCTCAAACCTGAATTGAACAAAACACTTACAGGTCTTCTCGGAGGTGAGTACAAGAGAAAACTTCTTGGGATAGCCAGCAAAAATCCGGTGATACTTGCTATCAAGTACATAGCTCCTGGTCTGATCCTTTTGCAATGGATCTAATAAAGCTGCACTGGTTTTCAGGAATAGAGGATCATCACTGCTAGTATCAATATATTGGAGGAATTCAGTGAATCCTTTGTCTGTGAAGGCTAATTCGCATCTATACCCTCTTCCTCCTTTTTCCCTGGAGGAAGTCGTTCCCATAGGACGGTGCAATTCATATTCTTTCCCATTCTCATCTGTAAACCTAAAACTGACTTCAATCCTTTCTATTTTTATTCCCAGAACAGAAAATTTGTTGCTCTTTGAATGTCCTACTATATTAGGGTAGTTATCAGAGATGTCAGAAAACTCTCGCTGGATGTTCTTCAGAATTGTGCGGCTAATTGCTCTTTCATCCAGTTCAGCAATTGTCTGACTTTCTCCGCTTCTCACGTCCACCTGAAACACTTTTTCTGCCAATCCTGGAAACAATTTGTTCAGGGTGGGTTCGCTGACCTGAACCTGGCAGTTGTGCGCGGTGCCCCAACCGCTATTGACGAGGATCAGCTTGAGGATATGGTTATCGACAATAACAGAGAGCCATAAATTTGGTGTTACATCAACTTCGCAATCTGAAATGAAGATTGTGAATCGCTCTGGGTTGCAGTCTGTGTCGTTGTTGCTCCTCAAGGTGAGGTTAATTAAAGGAAAGTCAGATAGTGCATCAAATTAATGTGGGATAGGTGGCAATATCATGCCAATTCCATGATCGTGTCGCTAATCCTGCACGTTGAGCAGCAGTTGTTTTGAAACGGCTATGCTGCCAAATCCAGTTGAAATAACTCACCACTAATCGAGTTGTCACCTTCGTTTGCTCCCAGACTTTGCCAAACTTGTTTTGTCTGCGATGCCACCTTCCGGTTTGTTGTCTGACAATTCCGTTAGTTCGCTCTAATCGTTGCGTTTTGTCTTTGCCGATATGGTGCAGAATCTCCGGAGGCAAGACTCGTTCATAACCTCCCCAATCATCACTGTTGAACCGTTTACAAGCCGTTTTCCCCTCACTACTAACGATTAATTCCTCAATTAACTCATCCGTATGCTTTCCCAATCGTGCCGCCAAAATCAGTCCACTTGAATCAGCTAAACTCACAGCAATCCAGCAATCCCCCACGGTTAATTCCTCTGGGAAGCACTGCTTTTGTTTTTTGCGACAAATGACCACAGCTCATCCGCACTCACTTCCTCAGTTAGCACAGATTGAACTTCCGCATTGTGGACTAATTGTGCCTGCACACTGGCAGCACGAACAATACTCACGACGGTGTTGTAGGCAAGTCCACTCGTCCTGCTAATGCCCCTCAAACTGCTTCCTTCGCTATGCGCCTGGAGTACTTGTCGAATCTGTTCGGGTGTGACGTGGCGATGATAATACAAGGTGTCAAACCGTTCATTAAACGTTTGCTTGCATTGGGGGCAGAAATACCGTTGGCTCCCATTCGGAGCTTTACCATGTTTGTGAGTGCTGGGATGACCGCACAGGCGACATTCCATAGGTCTTGCTGGGGAGTAGCTGTCCCTCTAGTTTACCTAACCCACTACAACTTGATGCACTACCGACTAACTCTTCATGGCTGTCTGAAGAAATTGGAAAATGCTTGCCCAAAGTATTATATGCATAAAAAATACGACTTGCGATTCCAGTTACCCACTCTGAAGCCGTTTGCTGTTCACTCATTGCGGTCAAAGCAAGCAAGCCAATTGCAATATCAATTGCATGATTATCATAGAGTGGTGTCCAAGCCGATGGATTATTGTTGATCAGAACTGCGAGCATCTTGGCGATCGCAGTGCACTGTTGTAAGTAGGCTTGTTTGGCTGCATCCTCTCTAAACGCCTGCGATGCATACCAATAAGCTAAGCCAATGCTTCCTAATATTCCGATTGTCTCGAAAGTTCTTAAGGGATATTCCACCTCATCTGCCATGTTGTAGCCAAATAAACCATCGCGGATATAACAGTAAGGCTGGAGTTTTCCTGCGTACCGATCACCAATTGTTAAGTAAGTGGATAATAGAGAGCCATATCCTGCTACCGTTTTTTTACACTCAAACAAGTTATTCTGCCTTAGCCAGTCCCAAGCTCGAAGAATCAAATATTCAGCACTTAAAAGTGCGGGACGGAGGTTATCGGCTTCCTCGCTCCAATGAAATACAATGTTCAGGCTGAGATGCAGAAGGCGTAGAACCTTTTGGCGCTTCTGCACCGAACCTGGTTTCTTATCAGTTGGCAAGTTGTCATCGAATAGGGTTTCGTCGATCAATTGGTAAAAATACTTCGGCTGATCGTCATTCTGGTCAACCAATGCGATCGTCTTTCGTAGATTTTTCCGGGATTTTTCTTGAAATAGATACTCATCCAGTAAATACTCTTCAATCAGGGGCGCTAGCTCTTCGCCACCCCAGAAAGCAAACTCAATCTCCCCATATTTAGGATGGATTCGCGTGTGTTCGTGAACATAGTTAGTCCAGTTCTGAGCAACATTCTGCTTTAAGGCTCCACCTGTCACTAAAACAATTTTCTTCGGAAGTTTTGCGTGTCCTGGTCGAACACGAGTTCGTAGGTAGCCTTCTAGTATTTCATTTAAAGATGCTCTGATTCCATTTGGAGACGCATCCCACTCCTGCCGTGTGATATCTCCACACTTTGCTGTAAATAGAAACAGCTTCCGCCTTCCGTCCTCAGGATCGTTCCCTATAGCAGGAATATCAACACCATCCTGCCTGCCCCCACTTTCAGCCCGATTCAAAGGGATAATTTTCATGTTCATGAGTAGGTCG
Organism: Cyanobacteria bacterium FACHB-502; assembly: GCA_014695325.1. Lineage (GTDB taxonomy): Bacteria > Cyanobacteriota > Cyanobacteriia > Elainellales > Elainellaceae > Leptolyngbya_A. The sequence continues at coordinate 5,946 of JACJNZ010000085.1, forward strand.
AAGAGCAACGAATCGAGTTCGCCTGCTTCTTTCAACATACTTAGATACTCACGAATCACTAACTTCATACTTCTGGCTCTGCCGAATTTGTTTCAAAAGTATCCGTAGCTTGCTCAAACCCTACTAACCTCCATCGCCAACGTTGATAAGCACGACCAACAGGATCAATAGCATCGCTTTGGGGCACATCATATCTGTAAGACAGGGGTGCAAAACGCATAGGTTCAGAGACTTTTTGGGCCGCTTCATCAAAATGAGCAGATGCCTTTCCATATTTGATTGGGATTTCCCGTCCAGCGAATATAGTCCGGAAGATTGAGCGTTCTTTAGCCTGTTCTACAATGTCTGCATTTTGTTTCCATTGGGCTTGGTAATAAGCATAGATTCTACTGGGAGGTGCTTGTAGTTCCTTTAGAGGAGGCAATGATTGCCGAGCTTGGAAATAGCGATCAAACCGCTTCAATGATGCTTGAATGATCTGCCTTTCTACTTCTGTAGTTGTCTCTTCACTAAGCCGATTGTTTAAATACTCCTTTGCTCTGACTGGATAATCGTAGACAACATAATCACCTAGCAGTATTACAATTTGCTCTGCAAGCGATCGAGAAATAGGCTCCCGCCGGGCGGCAGATAAAATTAAAGCAGCAAGTGAAATTCCACCTGTAACATAGCCTGCAATACGAGATAGTATCTGTTGAACAGTGAGTTCATCAAGGGAGTCGAGTACAGGTTTGCTAAGTAGAATTGATGGCTTTAGATTGTTATCAGCACTTTCACTGGAATTGTTTGATGGTATTGATGCAAAGAAATGCTCAATCTCAGATGCAGCATGATGTAAACGAGGGATTCTTGAGGCGAACCACTGGGTTAGTGCAGAGTTTAACTCATTACGGTAATGGTTGAATAACTCTGTAAGTGTATATCGCGTAATGTCAGATAAAGTATTGTCAGTATTGTTGGTGTAGTCCCAATTTAGTGCAAATACCTCAATAACTCGGATTGCAAAACCAGGTTCATTGTGAACATAGTGGCGAATTGCAAAGTCTAACTGCTTTAGAATTTCTAGATGCAAGAGTGGTTTTTGTAGAACTGCCAAGAGGGCTTGCTTATACCAATCTTTCTGAAAAGATTCCTCCGCTCGGCGAAATAGAACTTGGGCTGCTTCCTGACGGATAGTCAAATCTGATCGAGAGGATAATTCTACAAATTTAACGATCGCCTCATCTGAGTGGTCTAGCAGGTCTCCGTAAGCTTTGGTCAATATCAAATCTAACTCGGTGTTCTGTTGTAATAGGAATTCATTGAAGCGATCGAGTGTTTTAGCCAGTAAATCTGATTGTCCAGCAGCACTATAATTAAGCCGTCCCAATACAGCGATTCCTAAATTAGCTTCTACTGAATCACAAGAGCCAGTGAGTGACAATGCTCTCTGGTGAGCCGTATAGAAATCAAACTGACTTAGGATAAGTAGCGTTGTGAATATGAATTCAATAAAGAGTCGATTGGAGCGGCTTGTAAATTCTTGGTAAAATGCCTCAACAATTTCTTGCGATTGCTTCAGTAAACCCTGTATCTCATATTGAATTTTTCCGGCTCCAAGGTTAATGCTCGCAATAACTTCCAACGCATCAACTAAAGGCTTTGGTTCGGGTCGAAGGTCAGGTAATGCTGCACAAAATATCTCGTACAAGTGCCAGAAACGATCATGAGAAATATCTTCTGTGCTTCTTAATGTAGCAACTTCAATGATACGGGTAATTAAATCCTTACCATGCTCGTGCACTAGACTGCATATTGATCGTGAGCCAAGAGCGAGATTGTAGTTAAGTAGAATACTACAGCGATAAAGATGAGAAATATTCTTTAAAAAAACGTCTACATTATCCCAAGCCGCGACCAATTCATTAACAGCATATTCGACCAAATAGTCAGCTTTTAGGGCTGATTCGACAAAAGTAACTTCGTCTTCCTGTTGTTTTAAGAAACCGAGGGCAATCGCTCTTTCAACTTGAATTTTCTGTTGGTCTATAGGAACAGCTTCTTTTGCTTCTATATAAATAGCCTTGGCAACTTGTTGTAAGATCTCGTGAACTTCTGGTAAATCTGCACTAGTGGATTGCCAAGAACCTGGTATATTACTGTTTTGCGTCATAGCTTTGCACAGAAGCTGTTGTCAGGAGTTCCTTGATGATTCGGTTTTCCTTGTTATACCAATCGAAAATGAGCTTGAGCAGAATTAACCCTTATTGGGCAAGACTTTCAGGTGTTTAGTTATACTCACCTTCATATTGGATTGGTATTAGGCACAATAGTATTCATCATTGAATTAATTTCTGATTATGAGCAAATAGTGGAACAGTATGTGCAAGGTAGAACAACAAAACTTTCTCCTGCTTGATTTGAAGCTGAGAGTATGAGCCAGTAGTAGGGGTGATTGAAGGGTTCCTGTCATGAAGTGCAACTAGACTGAAAACATTTCCGAGCAAGAGTTTGGAAATGTAGCTATTGTACTAAAAATTCTGTTGCACCCTCAAATTGCCTCTACTGGTTAACAAATTTACGTTGTTTCGGGCTTCGGATTAGCTCTGATTGCATCTCATGACAGGAACCCTTCAATCACCCCTTTTAGAAGAATTCTTTATTGACAAGGCTTTCAGGAATTTTTTGCACTATTAAGGCTAACTGAGAGAGAACGGGCACTATTCGCTGTCCGCTTCCCCAATCGCCTTGAGATATGCCTCAGCCGCCGCCTGCTTAAACACGCCTTTGGTGTACCGCTGAAAGACTCGATCGCTCTTGATCCCCATCAACTCCTTCCCAAACAAAGGATCAACGCCCCGCCGCGTCACTTCCGTACCAAACGTATGACGGAAGCGGTGCGGATTAATGTCTTCCACCCCAGCGACTGCTCCCAGCTTTCGCACCATCTTATGCAGCCCCTTGTAACCTAAACGCTTACCCTTATTCTTCGGGTCCTGCGCCAGAAACATGGGACTTTCTGACAGTGGTTCAAACACGCCTCCCTGCTCCCGTCGCCATTCTAGATAAGCTTCCAGATGCGATCGCGCCTCTCGGCTCAACGGCACTTCACTCACGTTCTGCCCCTTCGATCGGCGCACCTTCAGGATTCTGCCGTTCCAGTGCTCCATATTGAGAGCAGAGGCTTCTGAAGCTCGCAGTCCATGACTTAGCACCGCCACGATTGCTCGGTCGCGTACCCGTGTCGCATCATCAAAATTCAATGCTTCCCATAGCTGACTCAAATCCTCCGTCTCCAGATGATCCGCTTGGGGTTCCTCCTGTCGTTCGAGATCGATCGCATCCGTGGGCAGCGGTTGATTCATTGGATAGCCGTTACTCCGGCGCAGCCAACCGTAGAACGATCGCAGCGTGTTCAGCACATGGTTAATCGATGTCGGCTTCAACCCCTTCGACTTTAGCTCTCGCCGATACTTGCCGATGTCGCTGGGAGTGACATCCAGCCAAGACTTGTCGCACCAGGCAGCAAAACGGATCAGTTGTCCTCGGTAGGTGCGCTGGGTATTCTCCGCTTTCCCGGTCTGCCGCAAGAACTCCTCGATTTGCCAATGGCGTAAGTCTGGTGGTTCTGATCGTCGAGGTTCCTGCTTCTTGCCGCCCTCAATGGACACGATCGCGAGTGGGGAAACGGGGTCAGTGGGGGAATCAGGCATGGTCAATCGGCAAGTTGTGTTGATTTCAGGTAGAGATAACGTGACTTATCTCTACCTGACAATCCTAAGACAACTTTTCTTCCCAATCTTCTCAAATTCCCTCTAATCAAGCCTTTGAAAGCAATCAGGGGATTGGAACAGGATACGTGTAAAAACCTGCAAGATAGCCCTCTAAGCCTTAATTGTCATAACTTTTAGCGATTCAGCATTAGATGGAATGAACATCCGGTGTAGCTGCTATGTAATGCAACTATTCAACGAGAGAATGAGGGTTTCAGGCTCTCTAAGGGCTAGTAAAGGCAGGGTGTACTAGCAGTTTTCGGGTAGTACGCATTCCAGAAGTAGTTCAAACCTATACTACTGCAAGGTTTCAAGGATATTGTTTGAAGCAGCAAAACCTGGAACATAGATATGGCAAGCATTTGAATCTTATCTTACAGGTTTTTACACGTATCCTGTCGCTATCCCCGCTAAGCCTGTAACCCTTGCAGCGCAGTGACTTTACCAGAGTTCAGGATACGTGTAATTTAGTGCTACCAAACGAAAAACGCTCACTAGGCAAGCGATCGAGGCTATCTTGGAATTTATTACGCTTATCCGATGCTGATATCACGTCTCAGGCTTTTCGTCCTCTTACACAATTAGGTGACTTCGGAGCTGGAAACTTCTTGGAGCTTTGAATTTACGTTGAGGTTTTCGGAAATCGCCCCCATTCACCAAATCTGCGTGAAACCCCGTTTATCGAGAGACGCGACAGCACGTCAACATCGTTTGTCGAGAGATGCGACAGCTTTTCTGACTTAAGGCAGATTGCCTCTTCATCTAAATCAATCAAAAGTGGGAAAATTAAAGGACTTTATAAAGTGATATATGCCTTTCCACCAAGACTATGTGCGTGTTGAACAGCCTGCCTTTGGGCAACTGATTCGGGAACTCCGGCACACGCTGAAACTGACCCAGGAGCGGTTCGCAGTTCAGCTTGGGGTTACATTTCCCACAATCAATCGCTGGGAAAACGGTCATGCCACTCCTTCACCCCTGGCACTGAAGCAAATCGACCTCCTGTTGAATCAGATGGCTCATTCTGACGATGCCACACTCCAGCGATGCAGTCAGGAGATTCGCAGCAAATACTTCTTCCAAAGGAACTAAGAGCGTGAGAGCAGAGGATTACGAAACGGCTGAAACTCTGTTTAGGGGTGGCGGCGAGATGGGTGCGTTGCTCCGATCGCTCGATTGGTCCCAAACGCCTTTAGGGACAGTTGAAGCTTGGTCAGACAACCTGAAGACAGCCGTGCAAATCCTACTGACCGAACTCGATCGAGCAAAGCCGACCGAAACAACGACGCGAGAGGCTGACCCGCAACCGGATAGCTCTGCCCTAGTCACTGTACACCTAGCGGCCCAACTCAATGCCTTCTGCATCAAACTGACAGATGCGCTTCGTCCATTGACAGATGCAACAGAGATCCTGGAAGTCGCTGCTCGCATTTTAGGGGAAGCTTTAGAAGCCACTCGTGTCATTTATACCGAAGTCGTGTCCGGTGAGCAAGAGGTTATTGTTCATTGCAACTACACCAATGGGGTTGCTCCATTGAGTGGGCGATACCGTTTGGAAAACTATCGCCGCAATTTGACTGCTGACCACCAATCTGGGCGCACTCAGGTTGTCACTGACATTCCGAATAATCCTGGTTATACGGATGCTGAGAAGGCGAAATATGACGCGATCGATATTGCTGCCCATATCGATGTGCCGCTGATCAAAAACAATCAATTCGTTGCCCTGCTTGCCGTTCATCAGTCCACACCGCGTCAGTGGACAGAACTTGAGGTTAAACAAGTTGAAGAAACCGCAGAACGGACGTGGGCAGCCGTCGAACGTGCTCGCGCTGAAGCCGCCCTGCGCGACTCCGAAGCAAAGTACCGGATGCTGTTTGAGTCGATCGACGAAGGCTACTTTATTGCCGATGTCATTTTCGATCCAGACAATCGCCCGATCGATGTTTTCTATCTTGAAGCGAATCCAGCCGTTAAGCGCATTACCGGACTCGACCTGGCTGGACGATCGCTGCGGGAGATTGACCCAAACTACGAATCTGCCTGGTGGGAAGCCTATGGTCGGGTGGCTCAAACCGGGATTGCTGAACGACAAGAGCTATACACCGAGCCGCTCGATTCCTGGTTTAGCTTCTACACCTTCAAAATTGGCGATGCAGACAGCCGCCGGGTCGGTTGTGTTTTCCAAAACATCACTCAGCGCAAACGCACCGAACAAGCTCTGCGGGATAGTGAGCAGCGATATCGCACGCTGTTTGATTCGATCGACGAGGGGTTTTGCGTGTGCGACCTGCTGGTGGACGAAACGGGTAAACCTTACGACCATCGAGTTCTTGAAGTCAACCCCGCCTTTGAAATCCTGACCGGATTACAGCAAGTCACCGGTAAAGCCGTGAGCGAACTCATTCCCACGCTCGAACCTTTCTGGCTTGAAACCTATGCCCGCGTCGTCAGAACGGGTGAATCGACTCGATTTGAAAGCTACTTGCAGGCGTTGAATTGCTGGTTTGACGTTTATGTGACACCGATCAATGCTCCCCAGGGTCAACAGTTTGCCGTCTTATTTAGGGATATTACCGATCGGACACGGGCAACCCTAAACGCTGAATTCCTGGCAACCGTTCGCGATGGATTGGCTGAAATTACAGAAGTGGGCGATATTGTGCAAATGGTGGGCGATCGCCTGCATCGCTATCTCAACATTTCAAGCTGCGCTTTTGTTGAAATTAATGAGCGGGCTGACGAAGCTGTCATCCACCATCACTGGCATCAAACCGACATACCAAGCTTGGTTGGTGTGTATGCCCTGCCCCAATTTGTCGCCGAGGAATTTCTGCATATGGCCCAAGCCGGACAACCGATTGTGGTGCGAAATGTGGCTACCGACTCCCGCATTGTTGATTCAGGGAAATATGCTGCCCTGAGCATTGGGGCAGAACTGAACATTCCGCTCATTCGGGACGGCGAATGGGAGTTTTCGCTCACGGTTTTTCATCCGGTTCCGTATGATTGGCGCGATGACGAGATCGCCTTGATGCAAGAATTGGCAAGCCGCATCTGGACAAAGCTGGAACGCGCCAGGACAGAGGCAGCCTTACGCAAAAGTGAACAGCGGTTTCGATTGATGGCAGATGCTGTGCCGCAGATCGTCTGGATCACCGATACAGAGGGGCGGGTTGAGTTCTTCAACAGGCAATGGAGCGACTACACCGGCGTTCCTTATGAACCGACAACTGCCGCAGAAGTCGCTGCTAATTTCGTTCATCCAGACGATGGCGATCGCACAATCGCAGCATTCAACGAAGCGCGACGGACAGGGGGCGTTTTCTCGGTCGAACACCGGATTCGCTCCGCGGCAGGAACCTATCGCTGGTTTCTGGTTCGCGCTGAACCCTACCGGGATTCGCAAACGGGAGAGATTATTCGCTGGTTTGGCGCATCCATCGATATCCACGATCGCAAACAAGTCGAAGACGCACTGCGCCAGAGTGAAGCCCGCTTTCGCCGCATTTTTGAGTGCGAAATGGTGCCAATGGGTATTTATACTCCAGCCGGTGACATTGTTGAAGCCAATAATGCCCTACTGAATCTCATCGGCTATACGCGGCAGGAGTTAGAAGCGGGGCAAATTAACTGGCAAGCCCTGACTCCACCGGAATACCAAGCACTGGATGGAATTGCGGTCAATGAGGTCGTAACCAAGGGCGTGAGTACCCCTTATGAGAAAGTCTACCTTCACAAAAACGGCAGAAAAATTCCGATTCTCATCGGTGCTGCATTGCTGCTTGAGGATGGCAGCAGTGGTGTTTTCTTTGCCATTGACCTGAGCGAACGCAAACGAGCCGAAGCAGAACTCCGTGACAGTGAGACCCGTTATCGGCTCTTGGCAGAAGCGATTCCGCAGTTTGTTTGGATTACTGATGCAGCAGGACACAATGAATACGTCAACCAGCGCTTTTGCGACTACACGGGCTTAACCGCTGAGCAAATGCACAGCTTAAACTGGCTATCCATTATTCATCCCGATGACTTGGAGAGGACCCACGATCGTTGGCTGGCAGCCGTGGACAGTGGTCAATTCTACGAAATTGAGTATCGCTTTCGTCGCCATGATGGGAGTTACCGCTGGTTCTTAGGGCAGGGGATTCCGCTCAAAGATGAGCAAGGTCGCATTCGTCAATGGTTTGGCACTTGTACCAATATTGAACCCCAGAAGCAGATTGAGCAAGCCCGTTTGCGGCTCCTTGAACAGGAACAAGCTGCCCGGGAGCAAGCCGAGAACGCCAATCGCATCAAAGATGAATTTCTCGCTGTGCTGTCTCACGAACTGCGATCGCCCCTCAATCCTATTCTGGGTTGGTCAAGGCTACTCCGCAACGGCAAGCTCGATTCCACCAGAACCGCTCATGCCCTGGAAACCATTGAGCGCAATGCCCAGCTACAAGTACAGTTAATCGATGATTTGCTGGACATCTCTCGGATTTTGCGCGGCAAATTAGTTTTGACCGTAGCACCCGTTGATTTAAGCTTCGTCATCTCTGCCGCATTAGAAACCGTTCGGCTCGCTGCTGAAGCAAAGTCACTGCAAATTCATACGTTCATTTCACCTATCATTGGCACTGTAAATGGCGATGCTGGACGGTTGCAGCAGGTTGTCTGGAACCTGCTGTCTAACGCAGTCAAGTTCACGCCAATTGGAGGGCACATCACCATTGACTTGTCCTCAGTGGGTACAAATGCACAGATTCAGATTAAAGATACTGGAAAAGGCATTAAACCAGACTTTTTGCCCTACATCTTCGAGCATTTCCGCCAAGAGGATGGAGCCACCACGCGCAAGTTTGGAGGCTTGGGGCTGGGGTTGGCAATCGCTCGTCAAATCGTGGAGCTGCACGGCGGTCAAATCAGCGTAGACAGTCCAGGAGAAGGACAAGGGGCAACCTTTACCGTTCAAATTCCCCTCGCACCGCAATCAAATGAATTACCTTCTCCTAAATCTGCCGCAGTTGCAGTTGAGGGAGGCTTGCAGGGTATCCGTATCCTGGTTGTGGATGATGAATTAGATTCACGCGAGTTTGTGGCATTTGTGCTAGAGCAGGCAGGGGCGATCGTGACAACAGCCGCATCGGGTCATGAGGCATTACAAACACTGACCCTGACCAAGCCAGATATTTTGCTCAGTGATGTGGGAATGCCAGAGATGGATGGCTATACGTTGCTTCAGCAAATCAGAGCTTGGGAAGCAAAGCAAGGAGAAACGGAAACGCCCATCCGAGCAATCGCCCTCACAGCTTATGCAGGTGAAGTCAATCAGCAACAGGCATTGGCAGCCGGGTTTCAATCCCATCTCTCTAAACCCGTCTCACCAGAGATATTGATTGATGCAGTTAATCGTTGCAATTAGTGAACCCAAATCACTCAGGGGTTGCAGTTTTGTTCAGGCAAAAACATTGCTGTAAACAGAGACGTGCCACGCAGGGTAACCATCCAGAACTACAAAGCCCTGAAGTTGCTGGAACTGCGAGACGCGATCAGCTCGGCCTTGGGCGCTAGCTAAACCACTAAAGGTCGGAGAAAGTTGAACCTCAGTTTTCTCCGAGTTTCAATCAAGATCGCAGCACAATATAGAGCTAGTGTCCATAACGTACAACATGAAAGGCTTTCAGCGTTTCGTGGCACTAAATTACACGTATCCTGATTACACGCACTAGTGTTCTTCTCTTGCCATCAATAGGTGTGGACTGAATTTGGATTAAATTACCGTTGAGTTATGCTCTGAAATCCTTGATTTCTCGTTGAGCTGATAGTCAAGAACTACGTAAAATCGGTTAAATAGTTGCTAGGTCCGGCAAATAATCAATTCCCAGGCACTTCTTGAAAGTCTTGTGTATTCAAGGTTCTAGCCTTAGCGTTGTTTATTGTTCCAATGCTATCTAAACCCGATGTACTGCTGCTATATCAGAACTGGTGAAAACTGCTGCATTTTGAGACATAGATTTATTGACGGGTTTATTTACAGTACCAATGGTGGAACAAGGGCAGCCGCCCTTGATAGGGGCAACTGTAAAATAGGGGACCGTTTCTGAGACACTACCAACTGTCACACCGTAGATCGCTACTTTGCCAAAAACAGATACTGCACCTTCAAAAAAATTTTCTTCGTGGCTGTTGAGAACCTTGCAGCATCCTGATCAGTTGCGATCAATCAACTGCACTAGAGGTTATCTGAGATGACCTGTATAGTTTGAAATATCTCATCCAGCATTCATGACCCGTCTTCCCAACTTATGTCTTTATCCTTTGATGCTGCCCCTACCGAAGCACGGGTCGAACAATGTTGGCGGCTCTCCGCCAGTTTTGGAATGGAGCGCAATGCTTACCATAATTATCTCAATGAAATTGTCCGAGATCGCTACACGCTCATCAAAGGGCTGCAAATCTTGCGGGATGAACTTCAACTGGCTGTCTCTAGTCCTACAAACATAAACACCTGCGGCGCTGACATGACCTTACCCAGCGTTGTGACCACCCTGGCTTATACCAACTGTGGCGATCGCATCCATCAAGGCGAGGCGACCAAACGCTATCGTGATGTCGTCGCCTCTCGATTTGCGACGCTCTCTGAAATTGGAGAACTCAAGTTAGAAGCTTTTTTCCCAGCAGGTGGAGGCACTGACAACGGGGCGACCTTAGCCCATGTCACCGTGGCGCATGAGTTAGACGAATCCTTAAAACGACAAGTGTATGCAGGCAATCCTCAATCGCTTTCGCTTGTGGCGATCGATCTGAAGACTCATGTGGGGCGATTACGCCAGGATGGGCAACAGATTTACGGCAAAACCCGTGAATCTCCTTGGCGAGAGCCGCGTGCGGCCTGTGGCGCGATTGTGGGAACCTTAACTCATTACCATCCCGACAATTTAATTCATCGCCGCATTCGCAGTGACTTGGGAGAACTCAATTTTCAATTCTTATCCAACAACTCGATCGTAACGGATGATGGTGTAGACATCACTATGGCCGTTGCCGCTAACATTGTTGCGATTAGCGGCATTCGCAACACGGCCATCGCCTTAGCTCAAGAAATGGATGAGCGAGGGTTAGCTCACTTGACCGCAAGTACCACTGTGAATCGTCCTTCCCGAGATGACCTGGTAATTTACCTCGCTCGCGCTACTGTCTTCAACGGTAAAATCCGAATTCAAAGTCTAGGGACTGAGACCAAGCTGTATGGTGGAAGGTTAGTGGAATATGCAGGGGAGCAGCGGTTACAGCTTCGTTATAGTGACTGGGACTGCAATGATTTGCCCATCGAAGAAATTCCTTATAAAGTTCGATTATCAGGATTATAAAGAGGCGAGAGCTAGCGCCCTTCAAAAGGTGCAAGCAGTCTAGAGATACTGTATCAAAACTCGTCGAACTGAGGATTTTGAGACATCGAGAGCCAGTAGAAATCCTGATAGTTCTGGTTTTCAAGCCGCAAGCCGTTCTCCAGCAATTTGTCAAATAAAAGGTCATTTAATTTACACTTTCCCACTCGTTCTTTGATGGGAAGCGAATGGCAATAGCAAAACGCAGCCGGTTGTGATTCCGACTGCGCTGATTTGAAGAGGATGAATTCTTAGGCTGGATAGATTCTGAGTCTGCGATCGGGCTCGTCACCGACACTATGAGAGTTTAAGCGATAGCGTTCCACTAGTTCATGCTGCAACTTCCGCAGCCAGCTGGAACGGGGCAGGAGTTCCACCGGCTGCTGCTGAGGAATGACCACTTGTTCCACCGCTAAGCGGGCTTCCTCCAGCGCCGTCAACTCCTCATCTCTACCACTGACTTCATTAACATTCATCTGCCAATCTCCGCTGTCATCCCGCTGATCCATTCCTAAAATCTGACGCAAGGTACGCGTCATGTGTGGGATGGTATTCGCTTTGATGACATACAGGGGAATCCTCTGGTTCTTTGCCAATCGCTGCAAGTTGTCGTGCTTGCGAGCATGGGAACGGAGAGCAACGATCGCATCGGCATCGCTGACGTGCTTCACCAGGGTGAGCGGCAGATGAAGTGCATCAATCACCTGTTCGAGCTGATAGGTGCTGATGGCATACGGATAAACACGCATCTTGGGATCATCTTGCCCCTGTGCCAACTCATCATCCTGATCCAGGTAGTCGAATGCGTTCCACCCTGCATCGATCGCCGTCTTAGTCAGTGGAGCATCCCACTGCCGCTTGGGCTGTGCCTTGGGGAAGGGAAGCACCTGTGCGGGTCGATGAGGTCTGATTAGAGTCGTCCCCGAAGCAGATGTAGTCTCCTTGGTAATCACAACCTGTCCCTGCTCATTTAGCATTCGCTGTTGAGGCTGGGGTTGCCGTCCCCGGAGGAGGGTATCAACAGTTTCTGCCACGTTTTCATGCACGATCCAGCGTTGCCGCTCCAGCATTTCAACCGCAATCTGAAAGGTGGGGGGTGCTTTGCGTTCCAGCACGCTCTTCTGAGAGCCGCGACGCCGCGCTTCTTCATCGCCCAACGTGACTGACTCAATGCCACCGACTAAGTCAGAGAGGGTGGGGTTCTTGATCAGATTCTCAATTGCATTGCCGTGAGCCGTTCCCACTAACTGCACACCACGTTCCGCGATCGTTCTGGCGGCGAGTGCTTCAAGTTCCGTGCCGATTTCGTCAATCACAATCACTTCGGGCATATGGTTTTCCACCGCCTCGATCATGACCTGATGCTGTAATTCAGGACGGGCAACCTGCATTCTTCGGGCACGCCCGATCGCCGGATGAGGAATATCGCCATCGCCCGCAATCTCGTTCGAGGAGTCAATAATTACGACCCGCTTGTTCAGGTCATCTGCTAAGACACGAGCAATTTCTCGGAGTGCCGTGGTTTTGCCCACACCCGGGCGACCGAGCATCAGGATAGACTGTCCCGTTTCCACCAGATCACGGATGAGGGCGATCGTCCCATGGATGGCGCGACCCACCCGGCAAGTGAGACCAATAATTTCGCCCTGGCGATTGCGAATGGCACTAATCCGGTGCAGCGTTTGCTCAATGCCCGCACGGTTATCGCCTCCAAATTGACCGAGGCGACTCACACAGTGCTGCAGCTGCTGGCGAGTCACAGGCTGCTGGGATAAATACTCCGCCCCACCCGGAAAGCGAGCTTCGGGGCGTCGCCCAAAGTCCAACACAACTTCCACCAAGACATCGTGATGGAAATGGTGTTCTAATCGCTGCTGAATCTCTTGGGGCAGGATATCGAGCAGCTGCTGGAGATCGTTGTGGTTTTGCATCAAGAGGGATGGCATGAAGAATGCCAGTGAGAAGACTAAAGCCTAAAAAGAGGAGAGATCGCTCGGTTTTATCATCGAGTGAAGAAAACAGAGCCAGATTAAACCGAGTAATTGAGTTTGAAATACTGTTAATTCTTATTCCACAGCGGGAATTATTTGAATCAATCTTAATGTAACAAAACCATTCAGAAGATAGAGTCTAATAAACCGTTCTAATCTTGTGCGGATTCTACCTCAAGTAATTTGTGGAAAAGACAATCTAATCTAGCTATTTAGCGGGAGCAGTACCCCATTAGCTGAGTTCGTGTGGCTTCTATCAGAGGTATCCCGATCGGAAGAAAAATACTTTAATTTAATTAAATAAAAGTCAGTTTTATCAGCCTCAAGGAAATCAAAAGCCACTTGGTTTGTCATTCTTTAGATGAACTAGGCAGCAGCGAAGATCGGACTAAAGTGAGTGCTCAGCTTAGGAGGGAATTGAGTAGGATTAACGCATTCAGGATGTATCAGTCAGCGAGGTTAATCCAATGTCTAACAAGATTCCTTACCAAACAGGTGCTAAATCTCCTCACGCCAAATCTGCGCTTGTGCCAAAACCTATCGTTGCAAGCAAGCCTCAAGGTATCCAAGGGGTGAAGTAAACCAGACTGAGTAAATTGAACTCTCAAACGGTTAATTAGAACCAGGAGATCGCTTCATGTTTAGTGTCCTTGCCTTGGGGTTCTGGCTTTTATTACTCACTTTGATGCCTTCACTGCCAAAGCGTTACCCAACTCCCTAATGCTCTGCGCTCAATTCTTCTTAATTGTCTTCTTGATCGAGAAGAATGAATCTGATCAGTTTGAGGACAAGAATGATTTGTAATTGGATTGATGTTTTGATTGGCTGATAATACTGTAATTAAATGACCTGGAGTAAATCGATGCCACAAGAAACAGAAGATGAATCGCTTGGAGTTGACCAGCTACCCCAAGACGAATTAGAAGCAACCCCTGCTGAGCACAGTGGACAACCGTCGGCAGAAGCGGACAACAAAGGCGTTGAAGCCGGGAGCGAAGATGCTACCTCGTCCGAGCGTGACAAATAGTTCTAGCACTGGGAAGTGTCAGACGAATTCTGGAATTCGTGGTGCCATTGGTATTATCGTTGCGATCGATTGATCGACCGCTCGGGTCATACAGCTCAGGGTAAGTCTCAAACTCACGACTGGTCAGCGCGATCATAGTGGTTTGATTGGCTTCGCCCCAAAACTCGTGAGCCTGATATCTATTTGGACGAAGACATCCATTCTCTGCAACGTTCACACCTTAAGAAGTTAAAGGGCGAGTTTGAGCGAGAGAAAACGAACTGAATGGAAACTTGAATCAGCCCAATAATTGAGGCTAAAGCAAAACCTCCCCTGGTTGCACAGAGGAGACTTTCACTGTAAATATTGTCCTGGTATTAGAGCTGATTTATAAAGAGAATCTGAAAACTGTTTAACTGAGCTGAAGAAGATTTTAGGCTAGAACCCGTTGCATGATTGACTCGCCGATGACTCGTCTGCCTGAGATTGCAAACCCTAGCCGCAAACCCTATCCCAGCGATTTGAGTGATGCGGAGTGGGAAATCTTGAAGCAAGTATTGCCTAAACCTAAAGGCTTTGGACATCCTGTGGAAGTTAATTTCAGGGAGATTCTTAACGGCATCTTCTATGTCCAGCGCACGGGGTGCCAATGGGAAATGATGCCTCACGACTTGCCACCCTACAGCACGGTATACCATTACTTTCAGAAATGGCAACGCAAAGGAATTTGGCAACAAATGCATGACCAGATCCGAGAGAAACTGCGGACACAATTGGGCAGAGATGAACAATCAAGCGTTGCCATTGCCGATTCTCAATCGGTGAAGACAACGGAAAAAAGGGGGAGGTCTACGGGTTCGATGGTGGCAAAAAGGTTAAGGGACGTAAGCGCCACATCGTTGTCGATGCACAAGGGTTGTTGATTGGAGTCCTCGTGAGTGAAGCTAATGCTTCAGAGCGGTTAGGGGCAATCGTTGTTCTGGATGCAGCAAAGGAGAAGTTATCTAAATTAGAGGTTGTTTGGGTAGACCAAGGATATTCGGGTAAGACGTTTGCCCACACTGTGAAACAAGTGTGTGGAGAACAGGTTCGGGTAGAGGTAATTGAACGCACTGCAAGCACATTCGAGCAACTTCCAAAGCGGTGGATTGTGGAGCGTACATTTGGCTGGCTTAATCGTTTCCGACGCTTGAGCAAGGATTATGAACTATTCGTGATGCGCAATGTCGGTAATATCATTCCGTCGTATGGTGCCGCCAGTAGTGCTGAAGCCGCCGGCGTAGAGTATGCGGTAGCTGGAGTCGGTGTGCGGGACATCATTGTTTGTGGTCATTCCCACTGTGGGGCAATGAAGGGGTTGCTGCAAATCGGCAATTTGAGCGAGCAGATGCCGCTGGTCTACGACTGGTTGAAGCGACATGGAGAAGCGACGCGGCGATTAGTGTTGGATAATTATGCGAACCTGCAGCCCGAGCGATTGCTCAAGATCGCGATCGAGCAGAATGTGTTGACGCAGATCGAGAATTTAGAAACGTATCCTGTCATTCGGTCCAAATTGCATAGTAGGCAGCTGAGTTTGCATGCTTGGATGTACGAAATAGAAACAGGTAAGGTATTCGCTTATGATGCCGGATTACGACAGTTTACGCTGCTAAGGCAGCGCTCCTTTCCGGTACCCGACCCCTTGATTACAACTATTTCAGAGTAATCAGAGAAGCCATGTCGTTTCATTGGAATGGTCATTCAGCTGGTGGAAATGTGTTTGTTAACGCTCTTAAGGTTGAACCGTTACCAACTGGAGTCTCATACTTGCAGACCTTCCCTTTTTGGTCCACCCTAGGCTGACCGAGCTTTGCCTGCCAGCAGGAATCGTCTTCATTCAGCAGCAGTGCTGCGACCGTTGCGATCGGTTTATTGTCCCAGTTCGCTAGTCGTTCACCAAAGGAAGTTTACCTAGTTGGGACATTATATAGAGTCAGCTTTTGGCTGTCTTCAATGTATTTGACGTAGGCAGAATCCGGGTTTCTAATTCATCAGAGACGCCTTATATTGAGTCTGTCTCTAACGTAGGGGAAGCCTTTATAGAACCTCTGCAATGAAAGTACAACGCATCCGCCTCCCTGATCAGACTCAAAGCGGTTGTGTCGCAAAAACTGGTCAATGGTAAGGTAGGACAAGCCTAACTCCCCTGACTCGCTCTCCAATGTCTACGTCCTCTCTGTTCAAATGGCGGCACTTCTTGCCTAAAATCATTCTGCTGAACGTGCGGTGGTACTGTCGCTACTCCCTGAGCTACCGAGATTTGGAGGAGATGATGCAGGAGCGAGGCATGGAAGTGGATCACTCGACGATCAATCGTTGGGTGTTGAAGTATGCGCCAGAGCTAGACAAACGGATTCGACGACACCTGAAACCGACGAATGACTCGTGGAGGGTGGACGAAACTTATATCAAAGTCAAGGGCGTATGGAAGTATTTGTACCGAGCGGTTGACTCAGAGGGCAATACGCTGGACTTTCTACTGAGCGCAAAGCGAGATAGCAAGGCAGCGGCACGATTCCTTCGCAAAGTCCTGAAAGGTCAGCACACTCATGCTCCACGGGTCATTACCGTTGATAAAAATGCGGCTTATCCCGTCGCGATCGAGACATTGAAAGAGGATGAGATGATCGATCAGGAGACCGAATTACGGCAGAGCAAATATCTGAATAACGTAATTGAGCAGGATCATCGAAACATCAAGCGGATTATGAAACCGATGATGGGATTTAGGACGTTCAACAGTGCAAGAAGAACATTGAGCGGAATCGAAGCGATGAATATTATCAGAAAAGGAAAAGTCAAGGGCATCGTACAAGGGGATATTGTATCTCAAGTCAGATTTATCGAAGCGATCTTTGGAATTGCTGCTTAAGGGAATGCAAACGTTACCGATTGGTTGTCCTTAAACAGTTTTTACGACACAACCCCTGCTGCTGCGGCAAACTTGAGGGAATTTCGACGCGACGATCGAGAGCCGTCAGATATGATTGCGACCCTCAGTAAGTCATATTTAAAGGGGAAAGGGAAAGAGCTACAGCTTGTCTAGTGGTTGGGTCAATTAGTGAGTTGGATAAAGCCACTTCTTAAACAATTTTGTCAAGCGCGGCATCACTAAATAAGTAAGAACTAAAACCACTAGCCCAGTCGTAATCGATTGGTTGAGCAAGATAGGTAAACCAGATAGAATCGGTGACAGCAAGCGACTGAGAACTGCAAGGGTAACGAAAACGCCTAACCATGTCACCAGTGCCATTTTGTAGCGAGGCGGAGATTTGAGGGGTTGGTTAGGCAGGCTAAACCAGGTTTCTAGTCCAGTTAGGGTCTGAATTGCTTCTGGCTTTTCAATTAAGGGCTGCAATCGCTCGATCCATTCTTGCCGCACCTCAGACTCTAGCCAGGTTTTGAGGTTGTTGTAGTGATCGAATTTGAGAATCACCACATATTCAGGATGAGCATGGTCGCGGGGTCGAATCGCGCTGACTCCTAAATGCCCTTTGAATGTTCGCGCATCTGCGGCGATGCCCCGAAACCATTCTTCATAGCCTTGCTCCCGTCCGGGTCGGACGATATGAGAGATTACGGCTGTTACCTGATGATTGTCTTCATCTGCGCCGATCGCTAAGGGTTCATCTAACATGAGGTTCGACCTTTGCTATTTTTTGCTGTTCGCAATCTATCAGTGAGCAATTGCATTCTTTAGAGCCGCTTGAGCATTGGCGATCGCCAAATTGCGAGCCTCATTTTCCAAGACCAGACTATCGGCGTGAATGAAGTCAATCTCGGTGATGCCAATGAAGCCAAAAGTGATGAACTCTTTTGATAAGGTGCGTGAAACGGAACGATCGCCTTGTGGATTGGCATCAATGTGAAGAAGATGAGTTATGGGAAGAATTGCTCCTGGTAAAGAGCAAGTACAGTTTGTCATTCACGCAGTTTGAGTTCCTGAAAACAGGGCAATCAACTCCAGAGACGGTGCCTGATTGCCCCGTGCCATCAAGTCTTTACCCTGTAACGCCACTGCCACTCGCGCCACGTTAGCCCCGTGATGGTAGGCACACTGGAGCATCTCAGCGGTGATGCCAATCGGCTCCATATTGGGACCGCCGCTTCTGCCATGAGCGCCCCAGTGACTACCAGCCACGCCTGCTCCGGGCGTAGTCTTGGGCAGCGGCACGATGATCATGCCTGCCCCTGCCATTGCCGCAAGCAGTCCTAGCTGCGTAATTTCGACGCCCGCTCCGGCATTGCCATAGCCACCGCCCACCGAAAATACGCCGCCAACTTTGCCAACTAACTCATCAGTCAGCCACAGCACCTCAATCGTGTTTTCAATGAACTGCTTCACTCGTGCATCAGCGGAGCGGTGACGCACAGGCGTACCGAGCAGCAGCGCATCACAGGCGCGAACTTCTTCTTTGGTTGCTGCTGTTGCCTCGCGCAGAATCACACTCGTTGCTGCGATCGATCGCGCCCCGTCGGCAACAGCCTCAGCCATCTTGTGCGTATTCCCCAGCGTTGAGGTGTAAACTACCAGGATGTTTGTCATGGCAATTATCCTTACGCTTCCAGGAACTTGGACAGGATTTCCTGGTACATGATGGTTTGAATCGTCTGCCCGACTCCTTCTGACCAGGAATTGGCAAGTTCTGCCATCACCTGATTGGTTGAGGTCAGTGTAACCCCATGCTTTTCCATGCGCCGGAGGGCAGTTTCGTCTGCGATCGCCGTCGGTGAGCCGCCTGCATCTACGACAACCTGTACTTCAAATCCATCTTCGATCGCGCTGATGGCGGGATAGACGATGCAAACGTCGTTCGTCAACCCTGCCATAATCAGCTTTTTCTTACCTGTGGCGATTACTGCATTTCTGTACTCATCGTATTCCCAGCAGTCCACCACACCGGGACGTTTAATGCGCTTGCTGTAGGCTTCGGGTGCGATTTCCTGTAGGTCATCGAGCAGCAAACCCTGAAAATGATCTTCCATGCTGCTGGTTAACACCAGTGACATTCCACTTTCAACTGCCACACGAGCCAACGCGCGAGTATTTTGCACAATCTCCTCGCGGGGCAAGTTGCGAGCCAGTTTGATCGTGCCCTGCTGATGATCAATCAACAGCATTGCTGCATTCTCAACAGTAAACTTGTTCTTCATGAGATTCTCCTTAGGTTCAACGGGCTGAACAGGTCATCTTCATCAAATTGAAATATTGGTCTCCGCTAAGTTGCAAAGGACGATCGCCCACTCAGCGGAGACAACACCAACAATCAATTACGCATGAGTCAAAGCAGTTGCTTTTGCATTGCTGGGAGGTGCACCATGTACCATCGTGTAGGCATACTCCACGCCCACACCGTATGCGCCTGAGTGTTCCTTGACGATCTCAATCACGGCATCGTAGGTTTCCTTGCGTGCCCAATCGCGCTGGTATTCCAGCAGCACTTGTTGCCACGTCACAGGAACGGCTCCCGCTTGAATTAACCGCTGCACTGCCATGTCGTGCGCGATTTGACTGGTACCGCCAGAGGCATCCACAACGAAGTAGACTTCATAACCCGCTTCGAGGGCTTGAATGGCAGGAAAGACCAGACAAACTTCTGTCCAGAGCGCTGCGATCACCAATTTTTTGCGACCAATGCGCTCGACTTCGGCGACAAATTTGGTGTCTTCCCAAGAGTTCATGCTGGTGCGTTCGATCGGCGTTTGATCTGGGAAGAGTTCCAGCAGTTGCGGCCACATATAGCCGCTGAAGCTTTGGGTTTCAACCGTCGTCAAAATGGTGGGTACATTGAACACTTTGGCGGCTTTCGCTAAACCCACCGTGTTGTTGATTAGCGTTTGGCGATCGATGCTTGCCACACCAAACGTCATTTGCGGCTGATGGTCGATGAAAATGATGGTGGAGTTTTCTGGCGTTAGCAGGCTGTGAACGGTCATGGGGTTCTCCTAAGTTAGGGTGAATCGATTCGTTGCAGCATGAACTTGGGGCAAGAGGTGATCTTCCCAGTCATACTCTTTGTCATATAAGCGGAGACAAAGGCTGTGGTTTAAAGAGAATCGACTCGCGAGTTCTCTAGTCAATCAAGTCATTTTTGACTGATTTAAAGGCTGATATTCTGTGCCTGCATTGCTCGCTGTACACCTGCATCGTTTGCCATTTGGGTTAGGAAACGATGCAAATTGGCATAGTCAGTGAAGAGTTTTGGTAGGGTGTTGCCCCAACGACAGAAGACGAACAGGTAGGCATCCAGAATTGTGCGGCGATCTTCTACCATGTAGGTGCGATCGCTCATGTGGCGATCGAGCAGTTGAAAACAAGCATCAATCTGTTTGTAAGCTGCTTCTCGAATCGCGTGATAGTGATGCTCATCCGTGATGTAGCGCTGTGGCACGAAGTAAGGGTAGAAGGCGGGATGCACGTCTCCGGTGAGGTAAGACATCCACTTGTGCATTTCATACCGTGCTTCTAGCGTTGGACTCGCCCCCAGATGCTCGTCGGGAAACTTCTCAGCAAGGTAGAGCAAAATTGCTTCTGCCTCAGTCAAGATCCGACCATCCTCCTCAATCAGAGCAGGCACTTTACCGACTGGATTCACGGCGAGAAAGTCTGGTTCACGAGTTTTACCTCGCTCAACTCGACCCAACTCAAACGGCTTGCCAATCCATTCCAAAACGATGTGAGGGGCAAGTGAACAAGCTCCGGGCATATAGAACAGCTTCATGGCACTTCTTTCTGTAGGCGATCGCCTAACGGTATTGACTATGCCGCCATGTCGAAGAGCAGCACTTCGGTATCGTTGACAGTTCCTTGCAGCGTAATGGCAGCTTCGTTGGCGATCGCAACTCCATCGCCAGCAGTGAGCGTTTGCTCGTTCAACTGCACTGAACCTCGCACCACTTGCAACCAGGCAGTTCGCCCGTTAGCAAAGGTGTGATTGACCTTTTCACTTTGATTTAGAGCGGCGGCATAAAGGTTAACGTCTTGATGAATGGTGATCGAGCCGTCTCGACCATCTTGGGAACCGACGAGGCACAATCTACCGCGCTTGTCTGCCTCAGTGAAGGTTTTCTGCTCGTAACCCGGTTCAATTCCTTTTTGCTCTGGCAAAATCCAGATTTGCAGAAAGTGGACTGGCTCTGTTTTCGAGGCATTGTATTCGCTGTGTTGAATGCCCGTTCCCGCCGACATCCGCTGCACATCTCCCGGACGAATGATCGAGCCTGTGCCGATGCTGTCTTTGTGTTCTAACGCGCCTTCGAGGACGTAGGAAATGATTTCCATATCCCGGTGTCCGTGAGTACCAAAGCCTTGACCAGGGGTTACTTTATCTTCATTGATGACGCGCAAATCGGCAAATCCCATGTGGTTGGGATCGTAATACTCGCCGAAAGAGAAGGTGTGACGACTATCGAGCCAACCAAAGTTTGCAGTTCCTCGTTCTTGAGCGGGTCGAATCGTAATCATCTTGTGTGTCTCCGAAAGGGTGGAGCAATTTGTTTTAGTCACACTGCTATTATGGATTGGATTCAATAAAAAGACAATATGCTATTTCATATACAGATTGTCTCCAATATGGCTACAATATTTAGACGATGGATAAGTTTGGCAGTATTCGCGCTTTTACTCAAGTTGTGGTTTCGGATGGCTTTGCTGCTTGTCGAGTTTCAAATTCTTTTTCGTATCCCCACGAGATGTGCAACGAGGATAGCCGGATCGCTCTAGAAGTGCTGTGTGGAGCGGAATTGAGGGATTGTTCGGACGGATAATTTGGATCGCCGGGTTGATCGACTGGAGTCGGTAGAGATGGGGATCGCCGTACTGGGACAAAAGCGGAGCGGGGTCGAGCTAGAGGTCCAAGAAGAAGAGCGGTTGCGAGTACCGAATTGGTTTGGGGAGGCAGTGTTGTTGGGACAGTACTGGATAGAGAGCGGGTTGGTCGGCTACCTGGAAGAAGAAGTGCGGGTGGTACGGGGACGGATGGGACGGTACGAGGTAGTAGATTTTGTGCTGTTGCTGAATGCGTATGCGATCAGCGGAGAGAAGACGCTGGCAAATTTCTTCCAATCCCTGGCACCTGTAAAGGAGGTGCTCATGAGCGTATGGGGACGATCGCATTGTCCATCGGGATCGAGTCTGAGTCGATTTTTAGCAGCAGTAACCCCAGAAGCGGTAGGACGACTGCGAGAGTTATTCGAGGCAGATTTAGGTCGGAACGGAGTGCGAGTGATGCAGGGAGTGGGGATGTTTGATCGCGTTGAAGATCACTACATGGTGTTCGACGTGGATGGGACCGTGAGTGCAGCGCGACAGCGGGCAGTGGAATCAGATCGGAGCAATTATCCGCCAGTGCAGCGACGGAGTGAGCGAGCCTGTGCACCGGGGTACAAAGGACGGAAGCGGGGGGAAGTGAGCCGGACGCGAACGACTATAGCGGTGGCACAAACGAGCGAGTGGCTGGGAACGTATGGGGGAGCCGGGAATGGGGATGCGAAAGGTGAACTGGCGCAGGCGTGCCGGGTGATCGGACGCTACTTGAAACAGCAGGGCTTGAATATAGCGCATGGCTTAGTGCGGCTGGATGGTTTGTATGGGACGGCAAGCCTGGTAAGTGTGGTGCAGCAAGCGGGGTTAGGGTATATCTTGCGCTGCCGGGACTATCACCTGTTGAAAGAGCCAGGGATTGCCCAGCGGCTAGAGACGGCAGCAGCTTGGGAATGGCAAGAGATAAGCAGCAATAGTTTCAGCCAACTCATAGACCTGGGGTATGTGGAGGCAATGAAACGAGGCTACGCCACGCCAATGCGGATAGTTGCGGTGCGAACGCCGGAGAAATTGCACCAAGCGCGGATCGGCAAACGGCTGAAGAAATACGTGTACGAGCTATTTTTGACCTCGCAGTCCGTAGGGAGCCTCAGTGCTCTGGACATGATTAGCCTGTACCGAGGGCGAGGCGGGTTTGAACAGCAGTTAAGCCAGGAGGATCAGGAGCAGGACTATGATCGGTGGTGTAGCTGGCAACCCGAGGGGCAGGAGTTCTGGCAGATTTTGGGGCAATGGAGCTGGAACTGGCGGTTGTGGATGGGGTGGCAGCAAGCACAGACAGTGCGGCAAACGATCTGGGCAGAAGGAGAACCAGATGATGGGCTGGAGTTGAGTTTAGGGGGCGATCGCCCGGTGCCCCAACCCGTTTTGCCCCCGTCGCTGCAATTTATGCAGGAACGCACTGGGGAAGCGAAGCAAGACAGCTCTGCTCAAACCGGAGCCGGACAAGCCCCTACTGAACAAATTCCGACCGGACAAACGCCTGCTGGAGAGACAGCAAGCGCAGGATCAACTCCTCAAGCAGAGGTCGCTCGGTATGGACTCCCAGAGGTTTCGACTGAATGGGGACGGAGCTTGGGGAAGGGGAAGCGATTTGGGAACGAAGATTTCCGGATTGTGGATGAGAAGACGGTGCTGTGCCCAGCGGGACACCCGATGTACCAGCGGACGCGCAAGCAGAAGGAGAATGGCGATCTGGCGCTCCAGTTTGGGATCAGACCGAGGTTATGTCAGAGCTGTCCGGTGAAGCGACAGTGTTTGTCACCGAACTCGAAAGGAGTAGGAGGTCGGCGAGTGACGGTGATTCGACGCGCCATCAGTACAGCGAAAAGCGTGGTCGATAAAGGGAGTGCAATCGTGCGGTCGGCGTTTGGGTGGTTGAGGAACCCGAAGCCGAAATACGAGCAACCGATTTACTGGTGTGATATTGCAGCAGCGCAATTACGGCGAGTTTGGCATGAACATCTGTCACGGCAGGAGATAGAGATTAAAGCGATCGATCGACCCAGGCAAAGCAAGCCAAAGCCGGAGGAGGAGTTGCTCAGCCGGGCACAACGAGAACATCGACGATTGAGTTGGTGGGAGCGATGGGATCGAAACGAGCGGAAAGCGGGAGAGCCGCGTTGGGCAGTAGTGCTTTATAGCGGAGAAGCAATCGCGTCTGGGATGCGGATGATAAGCCAGCGGTCATTCAATGCGACGGGCTAGAGTTCGTGAAGTATAGGGATAAAAGCTAGATATTGCAGGAATCAGGAAAGTATAAGCTCACTAAAAGCTTATACTTATATTGCCGTATCTGCACAACAAAGTTTATTTAATGAATATAAGTATGTAAGAAAAAATAGAATTATTTTAGATAAAAAATTGATGAGAATCGGAATAAAATCGTGAATCACATTCGTGTAAATTCAATTGAAGGAGTCGATCGTTTCACGGTGCTGCCGTCAGCGGGTCGGCTTGCCGCTAAACGACGCCAAGAGCGGGTTGCGATCGCAATTTTTAAGAGCTGAAAGCACTGTCTAGCTTAACTTTGAGCGATTTAATTGTCGTTTCATTGCACATCTCGTGGGATTTCACGCTAATTGACCGTGCTTTTGGGATACCGCCTCTTGTTCTACAGAGACGATCGCCCTTGGGCTGCGGGCAGTTGCGTAGCAACAAGCGATCGGGATGACGACTGAGGTTGAACCTCTAAACTGAA
>JACJNZ010000086.1 GCA_014695325.1 Cyanobacteria bacterium FACHB-502
CATCGCAAACCGAAACGAGGAGAGTTGAGTCCGCAGCAAAAGGAGGAGAATCGAGCCTTAAGTCAATCGCGAGTGGTCTGTGAAAATGCGTTTGCTGGAGTCAAGCGTTACAATGCGGTGAGCGCTATCTATCGCAATCGAAAAGCGGAGTTTGATGATCACCTTATGCTAACCGCAGCAGGATTATGGAACTTCTACCTGACTGCGGCATAGGAAGAACTTGAAAGGTCGCATTGGCTAGCTCTGTTCTTATTTCCCGACAACTCTAATAACTCACCAATTTGTTTGACCCAAGTAATGACCGTCGTATGATGAACGCCTTTGACCCGTTCGATAGCACGAAAACCCATGCCGTTGACATACAGTTTGAGACATTCACGCTTGAACTCATCTGGGTATCCAGTAGGCAGATCATAGATTTCGATGAATTGTCGCCGACACGCTTTACAAAGGTAATTTTGTTTACCTCTTTGCTTGCCGTTCTTACTGATATCAGTTGAGCTACAGTCGGGACATTGCATCGGTTTCACCCTGATTTCATATCCCTATTATGCAATGCCGAATTTGTTAAAGCCGTAGAAGCAACTGGTAAGAAGCAATTGATTATTGCCGGAATTGTCACGGATGTCTGTGTGACTTTTTGCACACTTTCAGCATTGGAGGCAGGGTATGACGTTTTTGTTGTCACCGATGCCTCTGGCACCTTCAATGAAACCTGTCGCGATGCAGCTTGGGATCGGATGTCTCGTGCTGGCGCTCAGTTGGTCAATTGGTATAGCGTTGTGGGTGAATTGCACCGTGATTGGCGTAACGATATTGAAGGGCTAGGTAATCTCCTTGCAGGGTTTAGTCCTGACTACAAAAACCTAATGACGAGCTATGCAGCAACATCAAATGCTGGCTCTGCCAATCGCGAACGCCTCATGACTCGTGTGTAACTAAGTGAATGCTGTCATTGCTCAGTGATCCAGTTCATTTGCGGCATTGCAGCAGCACTGGATGATTTCGTGCATAGAATAGGGGCGATCGCCAGCGGTTGCTCATTCGTCTCCGCTACATTCTTCATTCACAATCTGAGATTTATCCTATGACCCACATTCTCCATTTAGATGCGAGTCCGCGTGGCGATCGCTCCATCTCTCGCACGCTCTCTAAAGAGTTCATTAACCAATGGAAAACCACTCATCCCAACGACACCATCACCTACCGTGATATTGGGCATTACCCTGTTCCTTTTGTGAGCGAAGACTGGATCGCGGCTGCATTTACTCCATCCGATCAACATACACCTGAGTTAGCCGCTGCAATTCAAATGTCCGACGAATTGATCGACGAGTTTTTATCAGCCGACCGCTACGTTTTCAGTATCCCCATGTATAACTTCAGCATTCCTGCCAACTTAAAAGCCTACCTTGACCAGATTGTGCGAGCGGGACGTACATTCTCCGTTGATGAAACAGGTTACAAGGGACTGGTTCACAACAAGAAAATGACGATCATTATGGCTCAAGGCGGAGCCTATCCCGAAGGTAGCCCTACTCACGCCTATGATCTACAAACGCCCTACCTGCGACTCATTTTTGGGTTTATTGGTATAACGGATATTGAGTTCGTCTATGCCGATAGCCTTAATCTGGGTGATGAAGCCCGGAATCTGGCGATCGCAAATGCTCAGTCTGCCCTAAAAGCTGCCATCGCACATTAGCACTCATCGCGTTCCTTGCAACCAAGTTTTTCTGAGGTCATCTCTCATGCTAGAGCCAGGGGTAGTAGGTACAGATGAAGAAACTCACCAAGTAACCGCCATCATTTCTCACTTCGTTCGATCTGGGCGTGAGCAAGGTTATGAGGAATGGTTGCACGGAATTGCGACGGCTGCCCATCAATTTAAGGGACACTTAGGGGTCAGCGTGATCCGTCCCTGTGACCATGCTCATCCTGAATATGTAGCAATTCTCAGATTTGATCATTACGACAACCTCAAAACCTGGCTGGAATCCAGTGTGCGGCAGGAATGGCTAGAGCGGTTGCAGCCCTTGATTGAAAAGCCTGAAACCATTCAAACTCTAACGGGTCTGGAAACCTGGTTTACGCTTCCCAACAAACCCATGAAGGCTCCACCTCCGCGCTACAAAATGGCGATCGTGACATGGCTGGGAGTGTTTTTTACGATATCTATTCTCAATCGTTTGCTAGTACCGCTCCTAGCTGGGCTTCCAGTATTGCTCAGAACGTTGTTGGTTACAGGTCTAACGGTTGCCCTGCTGACCTACGTGATTATGCCGCGCCTCACTCAACTCTTTCGCACATGGCTGTATCCCATTTGATCAAGTACATATCTTGCACATTCACAGAAATCTTCCATGTCTTGTCAACACCTGAACGAACTGACACTAGAGAATATGATTTCAAAAGCCAATTACCCGGTATTCCGCTGTGAAGAATGCCTTCGGGTTGGCGATCGCTGGGTTCACTTGAGAATTTGTCAAACCTGCGGCAAAATGCTGTGCTGCGACTCGTCTAAAAATCAACACGCTCGCCACCATTACGAAGAAAGCGGACACGCGGTGATTAGTTCAGCCGAATTGGGAGAACAATGGCTGTGGTGTTTTGCCGACGAACAACAGAAGAACTATTGATCACGCGCCCCTTTTCTACTCGCGAGGAAACCATGATATCAAATCAGCCTGCCCTAACGGATATTTGGCCGAGTTTACCCCTGGACGCATGGCAAGAGACCTATACCACCTTGCACATGTGGACTCAAATCATCGGCAAAATCCGATTTGCCCAAACTCCGTGGATTAATCATTCCTGGCATATCCCCCTCTATTTAACCGTTCGGGGACTGACCACGTCCACGATTCCCTATGGCAGTCGCATCTTTCAAATCGACTTTGATTTTATTGATCACGAACTGCTGATTCAAACCAGCGAAGGGGCAAGACGAGCGATCGCACTCTACCCTCGCTCGGTTGCTGATTTTTATCAGACTGTGATGGAAACTCTGAGAGAATTAGATTTTCACATCACGATTAACACCAAACCAAATGAAGTCCCTGATCCAATTCGATTTGAGCAGGATGAAACCCATGCTGCTTATGATGCGGATTATGCCAATCGATGCTGGCGAGTGTTGCTACAGTCCGATCGCGTCTTTCGAGAATTTCGTTCCCATTTTTCCGGCAAGGTTAGTCCGGTTCATTTTTTCTGGGGGAGTTTTGATTTAGCAGTGACTCGCTTTTCGGGGCGATCGGCTCCTGAACATCCAGGAGGGGTGCCAAATCTACCGGATGCAGTGGCGCAGGAAGCCTATTCCCAGGAAGTCAGTAGTGCCGGATTTTGGCCCGGAGCCGGATTATCATACCCAGCGTTTTATTCCTATGCGTACCCAGAACCCGATGGGTTTAAGCAGGCTGAGGTTCGTCCCGATGCTGCATTTTACAATAAAGAGTTGGGTGAATTTATTTTGCCCTATGACGCTGTCCGCGAGGCAGAATCACCGGATCAGATGTTGTTAGAGTTCTTGCAAAGCACTTACGAAGCTGCCGCCAGGTTAGGCAACTGGAATCAAGAGGAACTTCAGCAGTTGACATTTAAGTCGCAACTGCATTCCTAAATTAGCGTTTAACTAGCAGATCTTAAGTGGTGAAATGTAGGACAGTTTCGCAGACTGGTTTATTGGACGCTTAACCCTTGAGCGTGAAGGACAATTCCGATGAACCTACTGGCAATTACTCCAATTTTGGGAACCCGTCAGGGCATTCTGGCGCGATCGCTCCCCTGAGAATGCAGACAAACTAAGATTTCTCCTCAGCCTGGAAGGAACTCGTTGGCAATACACCAATGATGTTCAAAACTTGGTAGCCATCAGCCTCGACACCTTCCTCAATACCGGTCACTTTGCCTGGAAGAGTATCGCCCTGCCCCTCTGCTCCGACCTTTCCGGTAATAAGACCGCCGACTGTGGCACACCTCCTGCCAGCAGCCATCGCCTCCAAGCTCTTCATCATGAAGTTTGCGAGCTTCGGCTGCCATCAACAAACTGCACGCCCAGCACTCTTCATTGAGCGATCGCCCCATATACTTCTGCTCCAGAAAGCCCTCCTATTGCGCCTGAAATGCTTGTCCTTCCGGGAAACCTCGGTAATAATCTGAGAATAATCAGATAGAGATAAGTGCAATTTTAGCCACTTGATTGACTCAAGCTATCCTCAAGGAGGAATGGAACAATTGAAGTGAACCCATGAATTCGGACAGGAGATCGAAGACTTTAAGGAAGTGTCTCTTTTATATCACATTTCCTTTTTGTTGTTCATTCCATTTCTTCTCATATTCATCCGGTGTTAAATAACCCAATGATGAATGTATTCTCTTCTTTGTGTACACATTCTCTAAAAACTGTTCAATCTGTTCATACGCCTCTGCGAAATTCCGATACTCCGATAAGTCAACTTCCTCCTCTTTGATCGTTCGCATCCATCGCTCTGCATAGCCGTTCTGCCATGCCTGTCCCACTTCTGCCTGCGTGCTGCTCTAGCAGCTTGGCATACTCATTCGCTGCGTATTGAACGCCTTGGTCAGAATGATGGATCTCTGGTCGCCCCTTCGCTAGTCCCTTCATCAGAGCCGTGATCGTCAAGCTCACCTCCATGCTTCTCGCCAGATGCCAACCCCGAATACTACGCGTGAACACATCCATTAACACTGCCAAATACACAAATTCCTGTTGCAGCCTGATGTACGTGATGTCCCCTACCCAAACTTGATCCGGTCGCTCGATGGCTAAATCCATCACCAGGTTCGGATATCGCTGGAACGCATGGTTGCTGTTGGTCGTCCGTTTCCGTCTGACCGGTTGCTTGCCAACCAGTCCTAGCTCCCTCATCAGCCGCGCTACCCGTTTGTGGTTAATCTCCTGTCCTTGACGTTGTAGCATCGCCGTGATGTGACGATAACCATAGGTCGGATGCTGCCCACAAAGCTTGACAATTGCCTCTTTGATCTCAGTCTCGTCTGGCGGTGGCTGCGATTGATAGTAGACTTGGCTGCGTGGGTAGTTCAACACCTGACACAGGGTCGCAATCGGATACTCCTGGCTCAACTGCATTACCGTCTCCCGTTTTTGTCCAGGCTCAAGTAGCTCGATGCTTTTTTTGCGATCTCTAGCTGTACCGTCAACTGCCCCACTAACCGCTCCAATTCGGCGATCTTCTGTTCATGCTCACTGCCCACTTCACCCCGCTCAAAGATGCTCGGTGCCTGCTCCAAAAATTCTTTGCGCCACCGATTCAGCACATTCGGGTTCAGCTTGTGCGCTCGGCACAGATCGCTCGGTGTCTTTTCGCCACTCAGCACTTGCAGGATGACTTTGGCTTTGAACTCTGCGGTGTATTGACGACGGTTTGCTGTTATAGTTGCCCCCTTTCAAGAACAAGGATACTACTCCTACCCTCCTGTCCGAAAAGCGGGGGTCATTTCAAATAGCTCCATTGATTGTCAGCCCTAAACACATCATCTGTTGTGGGTGAATGGTCTTACCTGTAATCGCACATTGCTCATGTTGCTGTGCGATCGCCCTAAACGTGGCTCGAATATCTGACATGGATAACAATGGGGGATAAGAGGGCGATCGCCTATCCTCGGCTGAATACGGTCGCACCTCATCCACCCCCATCTGTTGTTCCACAAACTGCCAAAACACATCTCGAATCAGGGTTTGATAGCCCTGTTCACCAGAAATCTCCCGCAATCGCTCTTTCAGTTCAGGTTCCAGTCGGATACTCGTCACCTGCATTTCCGAAGTGCTACCCCGTTTGCGTGTATCCATAACCGAACATCCTAAATTTCAATCAAGGGTGGACAATTTAATACTACAAATGTAGTATGTAGACATTCGGATTTGTAATACAAATACTACAGCCTTCCATGATACGCATCCTTCTCACCACCTTAAGCAGCGCCATGCAGTGCCGACCTCAACACGGTCTAGGCAGAGCAGCGGCGCTGTTTGCGTTTGAGGGGACGTATTGGTTTAGCGGCGGTAAATCCGTCAGAGAAGGCATTGATAGTAACATCGCCGGACGACTCAATTCGGATCAACTGACTAGCAGCGGGAGGTGCAGGGCGACCCTGACACCGACATAGGGAAAGCCATATTAACTTCCCCAACCCCCGCTCCTGGTGTTCAGAGGCGGGGGTTATTTTTTGAGGAGAAAACTCATGCAGACCAAGCAGCGACAGAAAATTCCAATACTTCAGAACCAGGTCGTGGTGTTTTCTAAGAACTACCTGCCCCTGGCACGAATTAACCTTAAACGGGCGATCGTGCTTCTGGTTACCGGGCAGGCGGAGACCCTGGAGTTCAGCAGCACCCAGCAATGGGAAGTCCGCTCTCCCAGCGTCGTACTACAAATCCCAGATCACATCCGGTTGACCAGTGGCAATCCAGAGCGGCATTGGAAAGTACCTCCTGTAAATCGACGGGAAGTCTTTCGTCGCGACAACCACACCTGTCAGTACTGCGGCAGCACCAAGCATTTGACGCTGGATCACGTGATTCCCCGCTCAAAAGACGGAACCCATACCTGGGACAACGTAGTGACCGCCTGCGAGAAGTGCAATTCATGCAAAGGTGATCGCCTCCTGCATGAAACCGGAATGGTACTGAGAGCCAAACCCAAAGCACCAATGCATCCAGCGATCGCCTTTGCCGAGCAGTTTTGGAAAGAACAGCAACCTGTTGACACCTGACCTCAAGCCTAAAAAGGAGGCACGATCGATGTTGAAGCTGAACTACACCGATGTTGGGCTGTACATGGAGCGGACCACGACCAACCCCGAACTGTTGATTGCCCAGCGAGTCCTCCTGGCAATGCGGTTAGGGCAAACGCTCCATGTTGAACCCGGTTGTGCCTCCTTTCTGCTGCCTGCGGATATTTCTGAACTGAAAGTGCTGGGGATGGCACTAGATCGGGAGTATGGCTCAGCAGCCACCCTCATTGCTGTAGATGAGGAGTTTGTGGAAGTTGGGCTGAGCGGAAGTTGGATTGCCGAGGACAAGGATGCTCACGAAGGGATGTTCTTGGCGGTGATGAGCGATCGCACCGAGTTCCTGATCTACAAACTGTGGCAGATGAGTGAAGCCCATATTTCCTCCCTAGCGTAACGGGGGGACCCAGTAGGAGAGGGCGATACAAGCATTTCTTTCCCGATCGCCCTCCTACTTAAGAAAAAAAGTTGTAGTACAGGGTTGACAACTTGTAGCACTTTTGTAGTATAAATGTAGTATCAACACTGCAACCTCTCACAAAGGCGCTGTAGTAAACCCTCCGAACCTTGAAAATCGCATAAATGCCACCTTTGGGGGTGTAGCTTAGTCTGGCTCAAAGCAGTTGCCTGTCGAGCGAAAGATCGTGGGTTCAAATCCCATCTCCCCCGCCTTGTAGCATCGTGGACGAATAGAGAAGTCGCCGTGCCTCTCAAGCATGGAGAAGCGGGTGCAACCCCCGTCGATGCTCCCAATGAGGATGTAGCTCAGATGGACAGAGTGCTTGTTTCCGAGACAAGTGGTCACAGGTTCGATCCCTGTCATCCTCGCTCGTGGGAACGGATTGGCATCACTTGCTCCGAAACCAACAAACGGACGGTTGCAAGATTGGGGTTCAATTCCCCACGTTTCCACCAAATCTCCAGGTCGCCAAGTGGGAAGGCGTTGGTCTGCAAAACCAACTAGCGAGAGTTCGATTCTCTCCCTGGAGTTCAATTATTGCAGCGTAGCTTAATGGCAAAGCCCCAAGCTCATAACTTGGTCATTGCGGGTTCAATTCCCACCGCTGCGACCAATGCACAGATGGTGTAACGGCAACATTGCGGTCTCCAAAACCGTTGTTCGAGGTTCAAATCCTCGTCTGTGCGTTCTACGGTGTGCCCTCATCCGAGAAGCCTACATACTGGTCACTCGCCTAAACGGCGAAGTAGGTTCGACTCCTACAGCCTCCGCTAACTTGGAGGCTGAAAAAACAGCTTCTCAAACTTGCACGCTGTAGAAATCTCAAAGTTTGGTGCCGTAGGCAAATTGGTAAAGCCGTCGATCTTTCAAGTCGATGCTTGCGGGTTCAACTCCCGTCGGCACTGCCAAATTCAACATGGGTCGGCTCGCCTATCAGCGTGGGCAACTGTCTGTAAAACAGCCGCTTCTTGCGTTGCAGGTGCGACTCCTGCCCGACCTACCAATTATGGAGAGTAAATCGATCAGGCGATCGGCGCTGTTTGCTAAATAGATGGATGAACAATTGTGGTTCGACTCCACTGCTCTCCGCTGCGTGAGGACGTGGTGTAACTGGATGAACATCTCAGATTACGAACCTGAAGAGTGGGGGTTCAAGTCCCTCCGTCCTCGCCAATCATGGAGGGTACCGCTGAATGGTCGGCAACTGGTCTTGAAAACCAGGGTAGTCCTTGGGCTAGGGGTTCGATTCCTCTGCTCTCCGCTTGTGGGAAGTTGGTGAAGCTGGTGCTCACGTGCCGCTGAAGACGGCGAGAAGGCAGTTCGATCCTGTCACTTCCCACTCATTGCCCCATAGCTCAATGGCGGAGCGGACGGCTGTTAACCGCACGGTTGCAAGTTCGACTTTTGCTGGGGCAGCCATTCATTGCCGAGTGGACGACATGGAAAGTCGCTGTGACTCTGAATCACGGAGACGCTGGTTCGACCCCAGCCTCGGCATCCAATCTTATTGGGAAGTACGCAAACAGGTAAAGCGACTTGACTTTGAATCAAGTGTTTGAGGGTTCGATTCCTTCCTTCCCAGTCGGGGGACATGAGAGGTTACTGGGTCAATTTCTCTATCCTCCTGTTTCATACTCCTGTAGCCCAACGGAAGAGGCGACTGTCTCAAAACCAGTCAATGTGCGGGTTCGACTCCCGCCAGGAGTACCAATTATGCTGCTGTAGCCCAACTGGAAGAGGTGCTGGTCTTAGAAACCAGAGGTTGTGGGTTCAACTCCCACCAGCAGTACCAACTATCGGGATGTAGCTCAGCTTGGTTGAGAGTTACCGCTTTGGAAGCGGAAGGTCGTAGGTTCAAATCCTACCATCCCGACCATTTGCCCTTGTGACGGAACTGGCAGACGTGCTGGCTTCAGAGACCAGATTTTGTGGGTTCGACTCCCACCAAGGGTACTGATGCTCCTGTGGCGGAAGGGAAGACGCTCTAGACCGAGGATCTAGATTTTGTGGGTTCGATTCCCACCGGGAGTACCAAGCACCGAAGGCGGAAGTGGTGGACGCGCACGCCCGATAAGCGTGTTATTAGCAGGTTCGACTCCTGCTCGGTGTACCAAATATTTGGGTGTGGTGCAGTGGGAGCACGTCGGTTCGGGGAACCGGAGGTCGTAGGTTCAATCCCTACCACTCAGACCATTCGGGTCGTTGGCAGAGCGGTTATGCAGCCGCCTTTTAAGCGGAATCATCCAGGTTCAACCCCTGGGCGACCCACGAACTTCAACCTTTGGTTGAGCAATAAAAAATTGGGCGTTTGGCAGAACGGTGATGCACCTCCCTCTTAAGGAGACTGACGTAGGTTCAACTCCTACAGCGCCCACCAAAGATGCCCCTGTGACGCAATTGGCAGACGTGTCTGGCTTAACCCGGATTGTTGCGAGTTCGACTCTCGCCGGGGGTATAGCGGGGATAGAGCAAGAGCAGCTCGGCAGTCTCATAAGCTGCGATCGGTGAGTGCAACTCTCACCCCCGCGTCCAAATGCAGGTGCGATGTAACAGGAAACATGAGGCTCTCGTACAGCCTTCAGGTTCAACTCCTGTCGCCAGCCCCAGAATGAGATCGTGGTGCAGTGGCAAGCACCCCTGGCTTCTAACCAGGAGAAACGAGTTCGAGTCTCGTCGATCGCTCCAATTCGCGATCGTGATGTAGCGGCGAGCATCTGAGTGCGCCACACTCAGCGCATGGGTTCGAGTCCCATCGATCGCTCTTATAGTCCTGTAGCTCAACGGGAGAGCAAGCGCCTTACAAGCGAGAGGTTGTAGGTTCGATTCCTATCAGGACTACCAATCATGGGAGTGTCGCCTAATGGATAAGGCAACCGTCTTCTAAACGGTTCCATGCAGGTTCAAATCCTGCCATTCCTGCCTTGGGGTCGTAGCTCAATGGC
Organism: Cyanobacteria bacterium FACHB-502; assembly: GCA_014695325.1. GTDB lineage: Bacteria > Cyanobacteriota > Cyanobacteriia > Elainellales > Elainellaceae > Leptolyngbya_A. The sequence goes on from JACJNZ010000086.1 coordinate 10,174, forward strand.
GGAGCAAGTTCTTTGCAAGAACGAGGTTATCGGTTCAAGTCCGATCGACTCCACTGATGGTGCCTAAAGTCGAAATGGTCGAGACACCAGCCTGTGAAGCTGGGCATTAACGGGTTTGAGTCCCGTTAGGCACCCTTAAGATGATGAAAAACTGAATAAATGGAATCAGGAATACGATCGCCTACGCAATCCGAGCAACAAACTGTACTGGACTCAGGTTGCAAATTTGATTCAATGCGCCTGTAAGTGTAAATAGCCGTGGATCATCCCGGAATCGAAATACACGGTATAGATGGTAATGATCGCTGTAATTCTGGGAGACCATTACCTCGTTCTGGGAAACGAAGAAGGGGACTTGCTTACCATAGGCAGTTGTCTTGACTTCGATGAAGCGATCGCGCCCATCGGTTGTGTCGCAAAAACAGCCGCTGGTAAGGTAGACAAGCCCCGTTATGCCTTCTCGCCCTCCGATGGCTACTGCTGCTCTGTTCAAGTGGCGGCATTTCTTGCCTGAAATTATCCTGCTCAATGTTCGTTGGTACTGCCGTTA
>JACJNZ010000087.1 GCA_014695325.1 Cyanobacteria bacterium FACHB-502
GCCTCTCGTTGTAACATCCTTGCAGCCATGCCGGAAGTCATTCGTCAGCACACGCTATTTCACTGGTGGAGGCAGGCATAAAATAGTGTTACTTTACTATCCGGATTCCGTATTAGGAAAACGAGTCAAGCGAGGACTCTACACTACGAAAATGGGGCATAGAGTCAACGCCGACCTGAATGGCAGTGCCAATATCCTACGAAAATGGGCAATTAAATGTAAGCAGAATCTCAATTTCGAGAAACTGTGTAGCGGTCTTTTGGACAGACCTTTAAGACTTAAAGTGTCTTAAGAATCCCCACTGCCTATGCGGTGGGGAGGTTCAATCCTTGTCTAGACTGATTGGATTCAGGTTTAACCTGACCTCTCCATTTAAAAACCCACCCCGATCGTCTCCATCAGCATTAACGTTGGTGTGATTGTTCAGGTAAAACAATCCTCCTCCGTCACTCCGGGCAGCACTGGCAGCAGCTTGTTCTTCTGGAGTTAAAGCGAAGTCCCCAGAGATTGTGCCAGATTTAGCATCATTTTGTTCCACGCTCAACGTCCGAATAATCGTAGCATCTGCTTCTTGCTCTGGACTGAAGTGCAGGTGAACGCCTGTGGGTTCAAACCCTTTAGATTCAGCATCAGCCCGGAATCGATTCACAAGATCCTGGGGAGCATCATTGCTGAACACTGTCGCATCTTCGGCAGCTTGCTCATTGACCCCTTCTGTCTCGAACAGGGGCACAGCGTCAAAGTTGCTAAAGCTTCCGTCAATCTTTAAGCGACCCTCTTCCAGCACCGCAGTTGCGCTCATTTCCCCCGGAGAATCGTTCGGGAACGGAAACTCATCGGGTCCGGTTCCAGAACCACTAAACTCAATCCGCTTCTGTCCAGCAGAAATGAAATCATTCCCATCATCCCCGGTCAGGGTATCACTCTTACCCTCATCGCCATCGTGCTGAGTGTAGCCACCGTCAGAAGTGGATCGCCCACTGGGAGGTGGGGGAGCATCATTGTGGCTATGTCCCAATGCTTGATCTAGCGAGTGTTCAAGTTCAGCGTCTTGCAGTGAACCACCCTGACCCGAACTAGAATCGTGCGATTCCTGGGGAACAAAGGCATCTGCGACAGCAGCTCCGTGTCTATCATCGTGAAATCCTGCCATAAAGCATCTCTCCTATCCTACTTAGAAAAACTATTGAGAAAACCTGTTAAGCCTGCTCTACTAAGTCTGGTGCGGCACTCTCATCAAAAACTACAAAGTTCTTTTCAGATAAATCCTCGGCGTTCGTGAATCGCGTTGCTGCCAGCGTGTGCCCTGTGTCTCGATCGAGGATCAGCGTATTGTTCTCGCTATCTAATGGTTGCTCCAACCCACCCTTGTCAGGGTTTTGCCCTTGACCATAAATAATGCGGTCAAGGGTCAATCCCTCTCCAAGTGCAAACTTGTCTGTATTCGTATCAAAGTCTAAAATGTCAGCCGTAGCTTCTAAATCCAGCACAATCACGTCATTGCCAAATCCAGTCGCGATCGTATTAAAAGCTCCTTCTGTATCGCTTTTAATCACATCGCTATCGCTTCCGGCGATGATCGTATTGGTTCCACCCTGACCATCGAGCAAATCACCCGTTTCTCCTAGAAATTGAGTAACATCCCCGCTCACTCGCTCAACCTGATTCGGGTCAAGTCCTCGTGGGTTAGCAGGTTGGTCAGGGGAAAAGTGATTTGCTTCATTTGATGCGACATCAGATCCAGAATCCTGATTGTCTTCACTGGAACCACCTGTAACAGGGTCTTCAAGTGCTTTCGACAGTGATTCATCCAGGCTTGCTTCTTGCAAATCTGATCCCTGTCCACCTGAAAAGGATTTCGATTGCGATTGAGACTCACCTGCTAGATCAATTCCGCCTTCATCTTTCAGGTCTTTCGAGTTTTTATCATGCCCGAAGGCATTCCCATTTCCATGTCCAAATTCGCTCATGGCAACCTCTATTGCTCCAGTGAAGTGTGCAAAAAATAGAAACGCTGACTGCCAATTGACCTGCTCCTTATCTCATTGTAGGCAAGTTAATTGGACTAAATTTTTAGCTCTAGTATAGTTACCGAAAAATTTAATAAGCTCATGCTTTTGATAGAGGCTACTCCTTTATCAGGTAGGCAGAACGGCGTACTTGAATCCCAAAATCACTTTTTCTACAACTGAATACATTGCGAGGGTTCCTTATGAGCAGGAGTAAATTGCAGTTTTAGGAACCCCTGCTACCTAGCACATAACGCTTCTCTCGATAACTGGACTAAAAGATTGACCCTAATCCAATTATCTCGAAATTGGTTAGGCTCTGACGTTTGATAGAAGCAACAAGCCCAATTGTTAAGCAGAATAAAGACTATCTGATTCCAATCTGCTTTTTCTATTAAAAAAGTAATCCCTGAAGAAGTATAGATGATTTAGCGTTTACGTTAGATCGTTGGTCACGCTCTCTTCAATGCTGGCTTGAACGCTTGTCAAAACTAATATGCTAGGAAAGCTACTCAACGAGAGGTATCTCGTCTTGAAGGAGCTTGGCTCAGGTGGGTTTAGCACAACCTATCTGTGTCGAGATAGCTCTTTACCAGACGATCCAATCTGCGTCGTTAAGTTCATGTCACAGCATCCTGATTTGTCGGATGCTGAAGTTGAACGTTTATATCTACGTGAAGCGGAGATTCTGTATAAGCTCAAACATCCTCAAATTCCAACTCTGCTTACACGGAGAATTGAAAATGAACAGCGATATCTCGTCATTGAGTATATCGAAGGGGATGACTTAGCGCAGTTGTTGACACAAAAACAGTTGTCGCAACGACAGATCCTTTCTCTGCTTGAAGGACTTTTTGAGGTCTTAAAATTCATCCATTCTCGGCAAATTCTGCACCGGGATATCAAACCTAGTAACCTGATTTGGCGACATCGCGACCGAAAGCTAGTGCTAATTGACTTCGGCAGCGCGATCGATTTAACGCGGGATCATCAGGCGCAGCGATTTGGCACACACGGCTATATGCCGCCCGAACAGCAGGATGATGGCAACCTCACCTTTCGCAGCGATCTCTATGCCGCAGGAATCACGGCGATCGAACTATTGACAGGAGTTCCACCAGGGCAGCTTCCTCGAAACCCTGAAACAGGCGAATTTGTGCTGGAACCCTTACTCAAGCAGCATCGCGTTCCGGCTCGACTGATTGAAATCCTGACCAAGCTCACCCGATTTCAGGCAAAGCACCGCTACGCCAATGCCAATCAGGTCTTGAATGATCTGAAAAAGCTATCACGCCCTCAGCCTGCCAAGCCCAAAAGCAGCAATTGGATCATTCAGCATCCTGTCCTCAAGCTTCTGTTTGCTGGAACATTAGGAGCAACAACCCTTCTGGCAATGGGAAATGGACAGGTGAGCCTCCCAGGAGTCCCGCTGCAAAATCTTCGGGAGGCAATACTTGAGCTGATGCCGCGCCAACTCCTGCCTGCGGCATTACAGCCGCCCCAATTGAGCGTGCAGCCCGTGCGCTCGGTTCAGACCGGACTGTTAGAGCAGGTAGTAGGCGGCAATGAACTGATTACCCGCGACATTGAGGATCAAGTCACGATCTGGAACTGGGACGGAACCAAACTGATTCAACTCCCTGCTCGCCCCAGGCAGGACATCCAGCACATGGTCTTGAGTCCCAACGGCAACCGTCTTGCCTTGCTTTACAACCAGGAAATTCAGGTCTGGAGTGTACCGGATGGGGAGTTAAAGCGAACACTCCCCCTTCCCATGCGATCCATGCAGGTGATCGCGTTGGGGATAAATGGTGCAAGGCTGGCAACGACCGATGGGCAGCGCATTCAGATTTGGGACTTGCGGAAGTCACAACTGGTGCAGGAAATTGATGCCCGTGCCTGGGGCGATCGGATTACGTTTCTTTCGTATCTTCCCAACAACCTGTTAGCTTGCGGCTCACCCGATCATCGGCTGCATCTGTGGGACGCAGGCTTGGGACGGCGCACCCAGACCTTCGCCGGACACCAGGCATCCGTTACTCAAGCGCAACTTAGCCCCAATTACCAGCAGCTTTACACACTGGGACAGGATCGATTGCTGACCTGGAACTGGCAGAAGCGATCGATCGAGCAGGTATTCCCTCTCCAATCGGGTGCAATGATTCAGCTTGCAGCATCAGCAAACTTCCTGGTGGGCTTGCACTCAGAAGGCAGGTTATCGCTTTGGAACAGCAACAGTGGCAGGTTGCTGGATGCTCATGCCCCTTATTCAGGTCTGGTCGCAATCAACGGAATGGGAACAAGTTTGGCACAGAGCCAGAACGATCAACTGACCTTCTACTCCATCAATTTCACGAATTATGGCAATCCCTAACTCTTTGCAAAAGATCCCGGAAGGAATCATGCACAATGTCCGTCTAACGTTGGCGATCGGCTGGCTCGTTCTCATTGCCTCAATGTTTTACGATCCCATCACGCCTTACTTCACGCAGCCAGGAGCAAATACACCTTTTGCCCTGAAGCCAGAAATCTACCTTAACCCGGAGCAGTGCGTCACTGTGCAGGGGGAGTGTTTACCTGAAATGCCCTTTTCCATGTCAAACATGATTTTTTGGGCAATGATTGTGCCATCGGGGATCTTGATTTTGATGACGACTGGGCATGAACTCTGGCGACGGATTTGCCCCCTTTCCTTCTTATCGCAAATTCCCCGTGCATTGGGACTGGTTCGCCAGCGCAAAGTCATTCAGAGTGACGGCACGATCACCCATGAAACAGTAAAAGTTGCCCAGGATAGCTGGTTGGGGCGGAATCATCTGTACCTGCAATTTGGACTGTTTATCCTGGGGCTTGCGATCCGAATTCTGTTTATCAATGGCGATCGCTATGCGTTGGGAACCTTCCTCATCTTCACCGTTTTGTCAGCAATCCTCGTAGGCTATCTTTACGATGGCAAGTCCTGGTGTCAATATTTCTGTCCGATGGCTCCGGTGCAGATGATTTATGTGGGTCCGCGATCGATGTGGGGAACCCCTGCTCACACCCAGGTTAGACCCGCCATCACTCAATCCACCTGTCGCACTGTTGATGCAACCAGGCAGGAGAAAAGTGCCTGTGTCGGCTGTAAAGTGGGCTGCATTGACATTGATTCTGAGCAGTCTTACTGGCAGGAATTGGATAAGCCCGGTCGTCGGCTGGTGCAATACGGGTATCTCGGTATGGTGATTGCCTTTTACCTGTATTTCTTTCTCTATTCCGGCGATTGGAAATACTACTTCACCGGAGCATGGTCGCATGAAGAAACGATCGTGAGCAAGCTGTTTGCTCCTGGCTTTTATATCTATGGACAAACCATTCCGATTCCGAGAGTGATCGCCGTATTTATCACCTTTGGAGTCTTAACCCTGGCAACCTACCTGCTGGGATTAATCGTCGAGCGATTGATGCGTCGAGTTGTGTGGCGAGGCGTTCCACTCTCTCGCCAACAAGCACAGCACGTTACGTTTACTATTTTCACGCTTGTCTCGTTCTATACCTTCTTTTCCTACGGCGCACGTCCGACGATCAACCGCTTTCCAGAATGGGCAATTTTAGGATTCAACGGCATTGTCGTCGCGGCTGGCATCGTTTGGTTTGTCATGACGATTGGACGGACTCAGCACCAGTACAACCGCGAAACCGCTGCCGCAACACTCCGCAATCAGCTTAAAAAGATTGAAGTGCCCGAACGCATTTTGCAGGGGCGCACCGTTGAACAATTATCTAGCGATGAGATTTTCACGCTCGTGAATGCTCACCGGGAGTTTTCAAAGCAAGTTCGGTTCGATTCCTATGTCAGTTTTGTCAAAGACCTGTTGGCGGATCGCACCACTAGCGCAGTGCACAGCCTGGAATATTGCAGCAGCTTACGACAGGACTTAGGGCTGTCCTCCGAAGATCATCATCGAGCCATTGAGAGGATCGCTCAAGAAGATGCAGCCCTGCTACACGCGCCTGCTCCTATGACCGTCCCCTTAAAAACTCGCGTTTTGAAAACTGCTCCTGTTAGCCTCACGGCAAAGGCAGATAACACAAAACCTAAAACTGCTATCCTCCCGCAACGACCCAAAACGCACGTCATTAAGCGCAAGGATTCAAAATAGCCATGCCTCCTATTGTCATCCGATACTCAAACTTAGAAGCTGAATTCGACGGCACAGTCACGCTGGAACAACAGCAGCCGAGTCAAACAAGCTGGACAATCGGGCGAGATGAAACGTGCGATTTGCCCCTACCGCTTGATCATGCGATCAGTGGGTTCAACTCGCTTATTACCTTTGAAGAAGGTCGGTACTGGATTATCGACCAGCATTCAACCAACGGTACACGAGTCAACGGTTCCACCATTCGCTCCGGTGAACGAGTCCCCCTGGAAGCTCGAACCCGGATTGAAGTGGGTCAAACCACGCTGCTCATCAAAGAACTTCAGCCGTTGGAGATCACAGAATCACAGAGTAGCCCTGCAATGGATTTCTGGCAGGCGGAGGACGTGGAAGTTGAGTGCATCCACATCGACCTGGAAAGCTTGGATACTAAAACCTTCTGGTTTGCCACGCCAGATCGTCGCCCTTACTTTTCCTACTTTCAGCCAGGGCAGTTTGGCTTAATTGAGGTCGAAATTGATGGGATACTGCATAGCCGCGCCTATTCCATTTCCTCCTCCCCAGCGCGACCCTACACGCTCACTTTCACCATTAAGAAAAAACCTGGTGGGATTGTCTCAACCTACTTTTTCGATCGGTTTCAGGTAGGCGATCATCTTGTTCTCAAAGGCGGACCAATGGGCGCATTTACCTGCATGAGCGAAACGGGAGAGCTGCTCAACTCCAAGCTGCTGTTCATTGGGGCAGGCAGTGGCATGACTCCCCTGACTTCAATGATCAGATGGCTCTATGACACGGTCACTTCTTGCGATGTCGTGCTGATGCAGTCTGCCCGGACTCCCATTGATCTCCTGTTCCACACTGAACTGAGCGAAATCATTGCCCGAAAGCGACCTGAATGCTTCCGCTATCTGGCAACAATTACAGGCGATTTGCTGGGCTTTGGCTGGGCTGGAGTGCGAGGGCGAATTAATGGTGACCTCATGAGAAGCCAGGTTCCTGACTTGATGGAACGGGATGTGTTTGTTTGCGGACCTAATGGCTTTATGCAGGCGATCGAAGCGGCTCTGCAAGATCTGGGATTTCCGATGGCTCAACTTCATCAGGAGAGCTTTGGCAGCGACAGCACTCCGACTGAAACGATTAATCCTCCTCAATCTGGAAAAACAACCAGCATCCCGACAAGCAAACCGGCGACAACCACCATTAACCAGTCAATACAACCTGCTCAACTTCAGCAAACGACGCAGGCTGATAGCCATGTTATGAGCAATGGCTCGACCCCCAGCATAGCTGTCTCAACGGCAACGAAAACAAAGGTCATGTTCATGGAGTCCGGTGAATCGATCGACGCATCGGGCAGCAAAACGATTCTGGAGTTAGCGGAGCAAGCCGGAGTCAATATTCCTGCGGTCTGTCGTGCAGGCACTTGTAAAGCCTGCAAGTCAAAAGTTCGAGGACAGGTTGAATATAAGGCAAACTGCACGCTTTCGGATTCTGAAAAGAACGAGGGGTGGGTTTTGGCCTGCATTGCAAAACCCCTTGGTACTATTGAAGTAGAGCGATAAACGATGCCAATTTCCCCTCTGGCGAAACGCACAATCTGGGTTTCCGTTATTGCTTTTTCATTGAGCGTTGGAGCTGGAATCGGTCTGCGGCTGCTGGGACAGGCAGAACGCCCGGTTAAGGCACAAACGCCGCAGCAAAACACACCGACAGACCCTACAACTGCTCCTACTCCTAACCCTCTTCAACTGGACGATCGGCTCAAAGCGGCAACTCGGCTGGCAAGCCAGTCACGCTATGTTGAGGCACTAGAACAGCTTAATGAAATTGCTCCTAATGATCCCGTAGCGGTTCAAGCGCAGACCCTTCGAGAAGTCTGGTCAACACAAATGCTCGATCGCGCTCTGGTGAAATACAACGAAGCCGATCTCCAGGGAGCGATTGCGATTGCCGAGGCAATTCCGACAAAAACAGAGGCAGGGCGAGAGGTGCAACAGGAACTTCCGACTTGGCGACGGCAACAGCTCATTATTGAAGATGCGCTGACGTTAATTCAATCTAATCCTCAAGAAGCTCTAGCTCGATTCAAAGTCCTCGAAGATACGTCTTTTGCTAAAAGTAGTCGCTATCAAAAATGGATTGAGCAGACGCAGGCACAGATTCGTTGGCGGCATCAACGCCACCCCTACTGAAAAAGGCAGGCACTTGATCGCCTGCCTCAATAATTTCTTTTCTTGATTTGAATCGCTGCTACGCCTGCACCATAAAGTCGTCTGCTTGAACGTCGGGCTTATCTGCGAAAATGGCGAAGGCTTCTTCTCCGCCACGCCCTAACCCTTGCTCGGCGCGATTGGAGTTGTAGAACAGGCTTCCTGAACCTTTGTCGTAAACAATCAATGCTTCGCTGTCATCGACTTGGGAGGCATCGCCCACAACAGCGAAGTCACTTTCCGCCGAAAAACCCTCTCCCGCTTCACTGTTCAGGGCTTTGAACGTTGTTTTGTCCAGGACGATTTTATCGCCCTCCTGAAAGTCCTTGATCAAATCCTGCCCGGTTGCTTCGGGGTTGAAGACATCTCCCGTATCATAGACAACGCGGTCTTGTCCCTGCCCCGTTCGGATCGTGTCGTCACCTGCACCTCCACTAAAGGTGTCGTTACCTGCGTTTCCTCTCAGCACGTCATCAGCCGTACCTCCCACCAGGCTGTCATCGCCTTTTCCACCTTTGGCAACCAGCGTCGTGTTGGCGGCACTGCCATCCAATAAATCATTGCCCGCGCCACCGTCAAAGCGAACGGTTTGCACTCCGGTTCCATCAAGCGCAGCGACGCGATAATGATCATCCCCATCGAGCGCGTTGAGCCGCACCGTTTCAGTTCCAGTCATATCAACTGTAAACGGCTTATCCCCCGCCCTGGCAAACTGTGCGCCAGTATCCGTTGCTCGAAGATCGAAAATCTCGCTATCAGCTCCGGCGTTAATCAGAGACTCGTCATTCCCAGCACCGCCAATCACACGATCGTTGCCGCCTTTCGGGTTCCAGATTAGCTGGTCATCTCCAAACCCGCCGCGCATCATATCATCGCCCAATCCGCCATCGATCGTATCATTGCCCAACCCACCTCGAATTGTTTCATCTAAGGCTGTTCCTACCAGAATATTGTCCCCATCATCACCTTGTGGAGTAACAGGAACCGGGGCTGCGGCTGTCGGGACAACCATTGCATCCAGGCTGGGCAGGGCAGATCCGGCTGACGCTATAGCAGGATCAACAACGGGAGTTGCCGTCTGTCCTCCATCACCAACAATTAAATCGTTGCCTTCGCCCCCGGTCAGCACATCACTTTTGCTCGTTCCGATAATCTCGCTCATCGTTTCCTCCAAGAAGATACAACAATGAAAAGAAGGAATGGAGTTATGGCTTAAAACACCATAACCCCAGGATTTTAACTGACTTGAATCTGTAAATTAGGCTATCAATTTTGACCCTCGAAAATATCTACAATCTAGCTCAAACTAAAAATGAAATTATACGTCGATAGTCGGAGTAAATCTAACAAAAAATAGCAAGCCTTATATCAATAAAATAGGGGCAATAAACAGAAAACCCGCTCCAACAGAAATTAGCAGGACACCAACCAGTAATGAAAAAAGCTTACCGTACTGCCACTGTCGTTCAATCATCATTACAAGGGCCAAGCCTGCCATCAATGCAGAATTATTCATACCTACAGCTAACATTACCAACATTAATGCCCAACAGCAGCCAAGACAATTAAGCGCGTATCTTGTACCCAGGTGCAGCATTGAAAATGCGTCTGGATTGTAATAAGTTAGCAACATTGCCACTGCGGATCGACAACCTTCTAAACAGGCTTGCTTAAGCGGAGTAAACTGAAAGATTCCCGCGCCAATCAATACAATTTCCTGCCACAAAGAAAGAGGGAGAGCATGAATTCTGTTCATGCTATGAGAATGATGAGCAAATGGCTTCCAAAAAAGAAAGATTGCAAAGCTTGACCAGATCAACCAGTAAGGAAAAACAAAAGCAATGCGATCGATCGATCGCGAAGTCAATTGCATTAGTGATCGAAAAACAGGCAAGGCGGACGGCAACATCATCGCTACCAGCATAAGTTGCCAGTCCAGCAATAGAAGTAGACCGTCGAAATGATGCGTGATCGAGTGCAGGGTTAATAGTCCAATCCATGCAAATCCGATCCCGATCCAGACAAAACTGCTCCAGGCAAAAGCGGTCAGGTCGAAACGATGCGCTTGGGTCATGACTGGCACTCGAAGGGAATTGCCTTCAGATTAGTTTTCTGGAACAAATTGCCGATCCCGATAAAAGACTCTTGCTGGTGGCGGCAGGCTTGTATTGGAGCAAGTTTGGGCGGAAGCTGGATCGGAGCCAGCCGCGCCAAATTTGCAAGCTTTCCGCCCATGCGACCTGTGAAAGCAGCGACCAAAGCCTGCTGCTGCAAGAACGAAAGGCTGGAATCCAGGTACAAAGTAGACTGTTCGCCAGCAGTAGCGATTAATCGGATAAGGATTGCCCCCGAAACATCAATTTGCGAGATGCTTCCTGATTCGATGCAGTAAGCCACAAATTGAGAGCAAGGGGAAGACGATCGCCAGCAGGCGCAGCCCAGTGAACTTGAGCATCCACAGGTTCCAGAAGTCCATCCTTTCAACCAGTAATCAGAAAAGGTCATTAGATTAGCTATGAATCAAAAGTTTTCTGTTCTCTAGGATTGAAATCAAGCGTGTCCAGACTAGGAATCGCATCGACATCATCAGTTTCTTGAAACTGCGATATCAGCTTTTCAACAAAATCACCTTTTTCATCACCGAATCGATCGCGCAAGTCATCAAAATTAATTCCTTCGCTATCCGTTCGATTGTCTTGCAATGCGTTCTCGACTAGAGAGCTAAAGTCATTGGCTATCAGATCGCTCCAGTCCTTGCCTGCAAACGAGCGATCTGATCGCTCCAGTCTCGATTCGTCCACACTTTCAACCGCTCGATCGCTCAAACAATTGCAGAAAGCGCAGTTGCAGGAGCCTGAGCAGCCGCAGACCGTCTCGGTTGCCTTACCGCTATCACTGCGTTCAAAATCTTTCAAAATTTCGTCATCGTTCGCTGTCATGCCAATCATGCGGCTGGCATCATCGCTTTGCCTTTGATTAGAATCGATTAAAAAGGCAGATTCCTGATTTGGATTAAATTCAGAATTCATTGCTCCTCCTGGGAAATTGCTTTAATCGGGAAAGATGCACCTGAGTTAGCGAGGCACATCTTTCCTACCTTCAACCATCGAGGCTATTGATACCCTTGATAACCGGAGCCGTCGCTGCTATAGCCTGCCTCCCCAATCGTATTCACTGGGACACGAAAGGCAGCAGGATTGCTGCGACTGGGGCGAATTAGATATCTGGCGTTGGGGCGTTGAGGCGATTGCCACACCACCAACTCACGACCATTACCCAGATCCATCAAAGCAAACGCGACATCGGTTCTAAGAAATTGACGATCTAACGGAATTCCCTCATTTTCAGGAAAATCACCGCCACGATTGACAATCACAAATCCTGTCAGCAGTCTTGATGCCAGATCGTTAACGCCCTGCAAGTCCCCCTCAAAGTTAGGATCTTGGGCCAGTGTAGGCAGATCCCCAACCGAAATGTTTTCTGGCTGTTGAGCAATCTCTCGAATCTGCACTCCGGTTAACCGCCCTTGTCGAATCACCTGTTGTGCCGAAGCGGGCAAACTGCTTGCGATCGACAAAGCAAACAAGACAGCACCAATCCCCCACTGTTTCCACTGGAATTTCATGATACAGTTCCTTTTGTTGTTAGTTGAAAATTTGAATCGCTGCGTTTAAATGCCTTGCCCATTGTTCAAATTCTAAATACTTGAGTTGACTAATTTATCACCCAAAATGTATAGCTAGTTTGTTGCCTTTAAGTCATCAGCCGTTTTAATAATGGGTTCTAAAACAAACATAATGGGGGCACGATTTCCAGTAATGACTTGAATCGATAATGACATTCCTGGAACTAGCGGAAAGCGGCGACCATTCTGTTCCAGGAAAGGTCGATCCAGCCTGACCTCAACCGGAAAAACACTTTGACCTGTGGGGTTTTGACCGTCAACTGGAACGGCATCACTGGCAATATTCGTAATTCGTCCAGTGATTTCTCCGAATTCAGTAAACGGGTAAGCGTCAACTCGCACCTTGACCGGATCACCAATATTTAATCCAGCAATATCTTTGTTTGAAATTTGTGCTTTTGCGATCAAATCTTCATCAGGTGTGACATTAACCAGGGCTTGCCCTGCCTGTGCGACGACTCCAGGCTGCGAGACTTGCAGCCCAAATACCCGACCTGATACCGGGGCACGAAGATCCTGCGCGTCGAGATCAAGCTGGGCCTGGCGAATTTGAGCATTCAGTTCAACAAGCTGCTGTTCACTTTGCTCGATCGTGCGATCCACCTCGTTATCAAGCTGCGTGAGTTCTGCCTGAACCGCACGAAGCGATTCTGCGATCGCCCGACGACCGTTCACCACTGCCTGCGACTGCTGCACCTTGAGTTGTGCCTGCTGCACTCGACTCTGATTCAATTCATTTTGAGTTCCGTTCAGGTCGGTGACGCGATCGATAAAATCAACTCTAGGAATTGCCCCTTCTTTTGCCAGCGTCGAAAGCCGACCCACCTGATCCTGCTGCACCTGGAGCCGGGTTTGAGTTTCATTGATCGAAGATTGAATGCCGACATTCTGCGCTGCCAACGATTGCGTCGTCAGTTCAAGCAGGGCTTGCTGATCGCGGAGTTGCTGGGTAAACAGTTCAAATCGCTGTCGTTGCACTGGCGTTAGTCCGGCTGGATCTCCGCTTAATTGTGCTACCAACAGTTGTCGATTTTGCACCCGGTTAAACAGTTCAGGCGTAATTTGTAACTGACCAAGCTGTGCTGGATTAATAGCGTTTCCCTGTCGTGCTGCGCGTAGCACCGCCACAGTCTTTTGCAACGGATCGCGCTGCTGAAGTAATGCCTGAAGTTGGTTTTGCAGTTCAGTCTTATCAAGCTGCACCAGCAGTTCGCCCCGTTCGACCATTTCCCCTTCCTGCACTTGAATTGCCGTTACCACACCTCCACGCCGGGACTGAACGGGCTGTGAGGAGGACATCGGTTCCAGCTTGCCCCGCGCCGGAACGATGACATCAATTCGAGCCACGATCGACCAGAGCAGGACAAACACGAGCGTCACAACCATTCCGGCAATACTCAACGCTGCCCACCGCTCCTGACTGGGCAGAGTGGCTTCTCCAGTGGGGGAAACTGCCTGCACCAGTTTGTTTCGCTGGGTATCGACCCAGGACAGCAAATAGTTCATCAGCTTCCATCGCATCTGTGCTTTCATCGCTAGTCTCCTTTGGATTGTTGGGAATAGAGGGTGTAGTAAAGCTGTCGCTGCGCCATCAACTTGGCATGAGTCCCGCGCTCGACGATCGCGCCTGACTGCAAATAAAAAATCTGGTCTGCCTGCCGCAGGTTGGCGAGTCTGTGGGTGATGCAAAAGACCGTTTTGCCCTTGAACACTTTCATCAGGTTCGCCACCACTCGCCGCTCGGTTTCATAGTCCAGGGCACTGGTCGCTTCATCCAAAATCACCAGCCTGGGGTTCTGTAAAATGACTTGAGCGATCGCAATTCGCTGGCGTTGCCCACCGGATAACCGTGATCCCCTTTCCCCAACAGGTGTAGCGTAACCTTGAGGCAGGTTCGCAATAAAGTCATGTACTTCAGCCAGTTGAGCCGCTTCAATCACCTGAGCGTCGGTGTAAATGCCCTCATAATCGATGTTGTCCCGAATTGACGCATCAAACAGCAACGGTTCCTGGGGAACCATGCCGACCTGCTGCCGCAGTGAGTCAAGGGTCACTTTGTTGATGTCATAGTCATCGATCGTAATCACGCCTTTTTGAGGCACGTAGAGACGATTCAGGAGCTTGACGAGGGTAGATTTGCCGGAACCACTCAGTCCAACCAACCCGACGAACTGACCTGGCTCAACCGTCAGAGACACATGGGCAAGCTGCATCTCTCCGGTTGTCTGGAATCCGAAGGAGACATTTTTCAGTTCTACTTTCCCAATCACAGGCGGCAGATTCAACTGATGTGCGTCTGTTTCTGAGAACTCTTCAGGAGTATCAATCACATCAGCAAGGCGATTGATCGAAAGCTGCACTTCCTGAACGCGCTCGGAAAGTTGAGCAAGTCGCAACAGTGGTCCGGTCACGTACCCGGCAATAATTCGGAAGGCAATCAATCCACCGAGCGTCAAGTCGCCCTGGACGGCAAGCAGTCCGCCCACCCACAGCACAACCAGGCTACTGAGCGTATTCGCAAGCGTATTAATTGCACCATATACACGGCTGGTCATTGTGGAGCGAAAGCTGACGTTCAGATATTTGAGATATTGGTCATTCCAGGTCGCTTCCACAAACTGTTCCCGGTGCTGCGCCTTCACTGTAAACACCCCGTTAAGGGTTTCAATCAGGTAGCTTTGCAACACCGAATTTGTGTCAGCCCGTTGCTTGTACAGATTCCGCACCGAGGATGCTCCGAACAGGGTAATGACTAGAATGACCGGGATCGTCAGCAGGGTACAGAGCGTGAGAATGGGGCTGTAGCTCAACATGACCAGGATGTAGATCAAGGAGAACAGCACATCCATGATGACTGTGAGAAACTGGCTGGTCAAAAACGATCGGATCGTTTCTAGTTCGCTGATCCGGCTTGATAATTCCCCAACCGGATATCGCTGGAAGAAAGCCAGAGGCAATCGCAGCAGATGCCGAAGGGTGTAGCTAGCAATTTGCACATCCACCCGATTCGAGACGCTGTTCAGGATAAAGCTACGGGAGATATCTAGCACCGACTGAGCCACGCTCAGACTCAGCATTAAAATCCCAAAAGCGGGTAAGGCTCCAGCAGATCCGTTAATGATCACCTTGTCAATAATCTGTTGCGTTAACAAGGGCGTTGCTAACCCTAACACCTGCACAAAAATACTGGCAATCAGGACAAGCAGAAGGGATTTGCCTTCCGGCTTAATGTAGGGCAAGACCCATTTCCAGCCAAACTGCCGCACTGCAGCTCCGGGCTTGCGCGACAGAGCCAAGGCTTCTACCAGTGTTCCTTCCTCGTCCAGGCTTTCAAGCTGTGGCAGCACGTCCTCAATCGAGAGTATCTGAACGCCCCATTCAGGATGAGCCAGGGTCAAGAGATCGCCCTCAGCTTCACTGCCCACGTCATAGAGAACGCAGGGCTTCCCATTCAACTCCAGCAGTGCCGGACACTGAACGCGCCTGAAACCTCCAGAACTAGCAGAGAAATAAATCCGTAAGGCATTCATGTGAAAGCCTTCTGCAATTTTGCTGTAAAACTCCAGCCGATCTGGTTTTTGATCAATGCCTTTGACCCGACTCCGCAATAGCTGGTGTCGAAAGGGCAGCTTCAATAAATCGGTGATGTTCCAGAAGGCAACCACAGTCGCTTCTGCCGGCGTATCTTCTCGCGCAATGCGTCCGCCATAATGGGGACGCTCTGTAGGAGCTGGTGTCTCTGAAGGAGGTTGTAGCAAAGCCTCTAATCG
This sequence comes from Cyanobacteria bacterium FACHB-502, assembly GCA_014695325.1. Lineage (GTDB taxonomy): Bacteria > Cyanobacteriota > Cyanobacteriia > Elainellales > Elainellaceae > Leptolyngbya_A. Next base: position 15,823 of record JACJNZ010000087.1, read on the forward strand.
AGACAGAGTTTCAATCGCTTCCAGTTCGGTCGCAATGGTGTGCTGAGGATCAAGCGGCAGGGATTCGGTTTGCAGGATTGCAGCGATCGTGGGACGCTCCACGCCCATCAATCGAATTGGATAAACCGGGGAATCATCCAGCCTGATTTGCTCCACCTCCAGCACCGATCTCCCAATCTGATCTCTCAGAGCGCTACCCCCGCTCACCAGCCACAAAAATTCTGGGGTGAGTGGACTGGGATCGCCCACAAACCAGTGCCGCACTTTAATCGCTCCGGCTCGCCGCAGGTAATCCACAATGTCCTTGGTGCTGGGTAACACGCTGCGATTTGCCAATCGCCCCAAAAAGCGATCCAGCAAGTCATACGCTTCTAGAGGGCTAATTTCAGCCTCCAGAACGGGCAGCAGCAGGGGCAGGATCGCCTCTACCCGATCCGAGGGAATGGCAAGCGTCTGGACATCTTCCTCCAAACTGGCAGCGCGAACACTGCCATAAGGAATTCGCCGCAACAGGGGTTCCCATCCGATCCAGGCTCCGGGGCGGAGGGTTTGAATTGTCGGTTTCTCAGATTGACTGTCTCCCAGTGCCCGTGCCCGACCTGCCAGTAGAATATGGGTCATCGCTGGAAGTTGTCCTTCAGGGCACAGCACTTCTCCGGTTTCAAACTGCTGAAGCGTTGCCGAGTCGAGCAATTCATCTAACGTGGCAAGATCGAGATGCCCCAGCAAAGAGTCCTGCACCGTGGGCTGAATTGACATCAGTTCTTCGATCGGCAATGCCCTCACGATGCAGCCTCCGTTTCAGCTTTAGGTTTGTCATCTGTTGCTGGAGCCGCCGAGGAAGAACGATAAATTTCAAACTGCGTTGGATCGTTCATCAAAGCTTTCGCTTTTCGCTTTAACCATTCCTCAAAGAGGCGGTTACGCAACTCCTGTTGATTGACCTCAGTAAATCGAGCCGCCGCAAATCGTTCAATTCGGATAATCCAGTAAACTGAACCCACTTGAACAGGTGGATAAACCTGCCCTTCACCTGGATCTTGATAAGCAATGCGAGCAATAGATTGAGGCAATTGGTATAGACGGAGCGGTCCCACCCACCCTTGCATATGGCGTTCTTCGCCTTCCGAATACAGCGATGCCAGGTTGGGAAAGGTTGATTCTTCGTCTCGAAGCTGAAAATAAATTTCTTCTGCTCGCTCCTTTTGTCTAACCAGAATGCGAGAAAACTCCACCTGATCAAACAGAGGTTTACAGCGCATGAACTCCGATTCGAGCTGGGGTTGAAACAACTGGTATTTCAGCTTCTCGGTGAGGAGCGATCGGTAAACGGTGGCTTGAAACTCCTCCGGAGTCAGCTTTTTCGATTTCAGCCAGTTTGCAAAAAACGCATCAAAATCTTCGGGCAGATCCGTTCGACCCGTGAGATATTGATGCAATTCTTGCTTGGTCACTTTTACTTCGCGGAGATAGCTGCTCAACAAAATCTGCTCAACAAATGGAAGCATTTGTTGAAACTGGGTCAGGGCAACAGCAAGCTGATCTCCGCTGAGAACGGTAGAACCGATTCGCAAACACGGAGTCATGCAAATGACCGCTTTGGATAGGATTTTGAAAAAAGAAAGATACTGCGTTCTGTGTATCACGCAGCTTACTTCAACAAACAGTATCTAAGGGCAGAGATCGGATGTCTAACTTGCTATAGGCGATCAGCTCAATCAAACGAAAGAGGGGCAGGAATGTTGATGCTTCCTACACTTGAATCACAACAGAATCGCGGATTAATCAGTAGAAAAAGCTTTTCCAAATTCAGCAACAGGGGTGCGTTCTTCGCTTGAGAACGCCTGCAATTTTATTTATTCATGGGAGGAAGCATGAAACGTCGAAACAAATGGTTTCGTCAAGGCACAGTCTTTACGGCGGTTGCGGCAAGTGTGCTTGGCGGGTTGGGCATGACCCGGCAGGCATCAGCAGATCGCGCTTCTGTGCCTGCCGAGCTAGAAGACCAGTATGCGGAACAAGTCGTTGCCGCAGAAACAAAAGCAAACGGCGGACAGTTCGCGGCTGCCCTGCAAATTAGCGAAGGCATTCCGGTCAACAGCAAGCATTACAACACAGTTTTGCAGAAGCAGGAAATGTGGGCAAAACTGCTGCTTCTGCAAGCTCGTGATGCCAGCCAGCGAGGAGAAATTCAAAAGGCAACTGCCCTAGTACGCCCTCTGGTTAACCGCCCCAATCTCGCTCCCGAAGTTCAGCGGCTATCAACTCAGTGGCAGCAGCAAGCGGACTTGATGGCTCAGGTCGAACAGGCGCAAGCCCAGGAAGACTGGCAGGGAGTGCTGCAATCGATTGAAACTATTCGCGCTACCGACACAACCTTTGCCAATACGCCGAAGTTACAGGCAATCAGCCAGGAGGCAACGATGAAAGCGTATGCTTTGCCTGAAGGGGCAACCGCAGAGGCTTTCCCCGAAAAAGCGATTGCAACACCCGTCAGCCATACCGAGGTAATTGGACGAGACTTAACGCCTAGTCCAGTTATGCTTCAGGTTGGTTCAACCGCCATTGACATTTCCACCATTACAAAGGCAACTCGCTCTGACAAGCCCACCGCAATTGTGACTCCTCAGCCCGTCCCCATGCGGGTTGCAGCAGTATCTAACCGTGCGGAACTGAACCTAGCCCTTTCTAAGTCCCCCAAACAGGTTGCACTGGTCAATCACTCAACCATATTAGAAGAAGCACCAACGCTAGAAATGGAGCCTGCATCCATTTCCCCGATCGCAGATGCCCTTGCGCCTGTTCCTGTTGAACCTGTAACAATGGAACCCACTTCTGTTGAACCTGCACCAATTGAAGCCGTTGTGCTTACCGCCTCTACAGAACCTTCAATTGCAGTTGAGGTTGCACTTCCCGAAAAATTGACAGAATCCCTGCCAACTCTGTCTCTGGAGCCTTCAACAGAAGTCACTGCAGTTGCTACAGAGGCAGCCCTCTCGCTGGATACAGTGCAAAAAGACTTTCAGCAAAAATCAGGCAACTTTTCAGTTCAGCAGTAGCACAGGAGTCGATCGCGCAAAGAAGGGGAAAATTTCCCCTTCTTTTTGACTACAGACAAGCTCCTAGTCCAATTAACTCAAAGAAACACTGGCATTCCTGTTTAATTTGACTAAGATAACAATTCTAGTCCACTAAAGTAGCCCACCTTACATTTTTGGATTGGAATGAATGCTTGCTCATGAACAGAGCATCCAAGCAGAGAAGTATCTATCAAAAGACAGATAAGCAAGGTTAATTGAGCCGTTTAGAGTGTATGAAAACAGCCGATAGAAGCGGCAAAGCCTGTGCAAGCTCAACAGGCATACTGCTGTCTTTCAGCTTAAATTAATGCGAAATCGATGTGGGACACAAAACCTCAGCAGTTTGCTGGCTTGGACGATTATTTCCTAATTCGCTTCGTTCGCGCCCATCTCATTGCTGCTTTCACGACCCTGGATAGTAGTGTCGTAAGCTGCACTGAGAAGTTCCAGACTTTGTTTGGTGGTCAAGGCTGCTTTGACGATTTTGTGCATCCTGACGATCTTTACCAGGATGCGGAGCTAAGGCAGCAATTGTTAGCCGGAAGCATCAGTCGATTTCGCGTCGAGAAGCGATTATTCGATCAAAGCGGTCAGGAGCATTGGTTTGACATCGAAACTTCGCTTCTCCAAACTGCGACCACTGAGAATGCAGAGCCAATCTTTGCGTTCGTCCTAAACGATATTACAGAGAATCGAAAAATTTATGATGCGCTGCTTTGGAATGAGAAGCGGTGGCGCGATCTGGTCAATCACAGCTTGCTGCTATTTTTTCAGTGCGACGGTAGGGCAAATCTGCTCTATTTTACGCCCAGAGTGGCACAACTTCTAGGAATTAAAGCCGATGAGTGGATTGAACGATCCATTACTGATTTGATTCACCCTGAAGACTTAAATGAATTTGAACAGTTTTTCAGTTCAAACCTGCATAGTAATTCCTTCAGCCTCATTTGCCGATTTAGAACGCAGGATGCCGAATGGGTGGAGCTGAAGCTGAAAGCACAGATTGACAATTCAGAATCAGGCATCATTCTACACGCTCAAGATTTAAGCGCACAGTTTACCCTGGCAGGGCAGCTACAGTTTTATCGTGCTCAATATAAGGCTCTCCTGACTAACCTCTCTCAAATGCTTTCCCTCTAGGGCTTGCGCTTGAACTGAACACCCTTAATGCTATAGAAAAACTTTTCTAAAAAAGTTAAAGGATCTGAGATTGAGGCACTGAACTCAATCATTAGATTTCGCGCAATTTCTTTATCTCTTTCCGTATATCGAGTGCTATTCGCATTTTGCGAAATTTGCACACCGAGATCACGACACCAATCTGAAAGAATGTTGAGCGGCATCTCTCCAATTAAAACTTCCCGATCATTTACTCTGACTTCGACAATTATTTTTTTACTCGAATGCAGCAGTCTATAATTTAAGTCTCTAAGATTAAATCGCCAGGGAGAATGAGGAAACGCTTTTTGAGAAAGGACAGCAAGTTGCCTCAAGAAGCTGGTCATCAGACTGATTTTAGCTTGATTAACAATAATAAAAGTCGGAGAATTGGGCTGCATTTTAGGCTGGCAGATGACCCTGAGCGATCGAGGTGGAACTGTTTGTGAGAATCCAGAACTCCGCGAGTTGTCTTGTGAAGCAGCCGATGCGGAATCAGAATGAGAAGTAACGCCTGAGAGATGAATGGGTGTTACGACATCCCAATAATCCCGATCGAAAACTTCACGCAGAAACATACAGGCTGGAAACTGATATTGCTCTCGCTCTACTATCTGTAAATTATCATCTAAAATCTCAACGTGCAGAAAGCAAGGAACTTGCTTGTAAATCTCCGGTTTTATCTTCATCACGTCATAATCTGGAGGTGGAGGAGTTAGCATAATGAGCCGGATAATCTTATGCTGATGACTCTCTGAAGATTCCAGACGAAAAATGCTAGTCTCTGGATTGAATTGAATTGTGCCCAACTTACTAGGAACGTAATCCAGAGCATATCCCGACTCAACAAAGAATAAAACGCCTAAATAAATATCACCATGAATTTTATATTTTGCGCTAATCGAAATGAAGTATTGCTGAGGGTAAGGTAAGTCAAGCTCGCGAAAACTGTAATCTTTTTTGACTTTAATCCGATGAACTGGAGTTTTGATCTGCGACACGCCCTGCTGCTCAACCTGGGCACGTTCGTTCTCTTCGTTTTTAATAATTTTTTGCAAGACTTCCAGCTCGTGCGAAGGCAGGCGCGTAATTAAGTGCCGAATCAAAGACACCTTTTGCCTGGGATGAAGTGAGCCAGCCAAATCCAGCAAATCGCCATCAGTCGATCCACTTCCACTCTCAGTTACCTCAGTTTTTCGATCAAGTTTCGCAGTCTCCTTTTCCAGCCCGAACTGATTTGGGTCTTTATTCATTGAGCTAACGCCCCAGCCTATCCGCCAACGTCTTGCTGCAAGCCACTACTTAATAATTTACAGCCATACCAAAATGATAGATTATCCTAGAGGAGGGCATTTTTCTCTTCACATCGTTATGCCTTTCGGTAGATTTTGCCGACGTTCAAGTAGAAGTCCCTTATTCTCCCTCTATTGCAGTATGGATCAAAGCTTATAATCTCAATCATAAAAAACCAGAGCATTGTCAATTATTTCACATTGGCTTCTGGTTTCTCTAAGCATAATTACAGGTTGCTGCTAAAGATGAGTGGATTTGCTGGTTTGCTTGAATTTCCTGGCGAAGCAGAATTTTTTAGTCAATTTTTAGAGCCGCTCGCCCTGTATGACCGCCAGGGGTCTTGTCTGTATAAAAGCAAACAGTTTTTAAGCACACTTCGAGAAACAGGTACGTCTGAAAGCTATTTCTCAGGGATGGCTGACCCCGGATCGCACTTGTACCACTACTGGCAGGAAACAATCGAGAAAGACTTTTGCGAATTTATCGAACCGCAGCTATTTTGCTCCTTACATGCCATTGCTGGGACTGAGGCTATGGTGCTGAAAATCCAGAAGTGTCCGTTGCGGCTCATTGTCAACAGCATTAACTATGCGGCAGCAGTAGTCAATCAGAAGTTAGAGATTATTTGCTGCAATCAGCAGTTTATCGACTTATTGGAAATTCATCCGACTTCAGGGTTTCAACTCAATCAACTGGTACACCCTGAAGATCAAAATGTGGATCGATCGCTCTGGAGTGACCTGATCGCAGGCAGAATTTCCGAATACAACATTGAAAAGCGTTTTTTACCTGGAAATCAGAGAATCGTCTGGACAAACATTCATATTCAGAACATTCCTCCCGAACAAGTGCCAGGGACGGATTTGTTTTACACAGTAATCCTCGAAGACATTTCAGAGGTGAAAGCAACCTATGAAGCCCTGATACTGGATCATCAGCGATGGAATATTTTTCTATCGAATCGACTGAATTTGTTTTTCCAGACTAACCTGAGCGGCAAAATTTACTCGGCAAGTAATGCCGTTGTAACGACGCTGGGATATCCGCAGGAAGTTCTCAAGGGAATGCAGATTGTCGATCTGGTACACCCCAGAGATCGGGCTAATTTTTTCAGATTTCTGAAGCTCTGGAGCCAGCCTGATCACCCTGCAATGATGGTTGAATGCTGTTTTCAGAAATATCGTTCCCAGGAGGAAGTGTATCTCTATATTCATGGACAGCAGCTTGCCGGAACATCTGCCAGTTCAGGCATTCTTTTTTATGCCGTCGATATCACGGAAAGGAAGCAGTTAGAGCAGGAGATTCAAGCGAAAGAGGAACGGTATCGCTCCCTGGTTTCCAACCTTCCCGGAGCCGTGTACCGCGCATCGACTGATTTATCGAACGACTACTATGCTTTCGAGGTCATCAGTCCCGAAATTGAGCGGATTACAGGTTATTCTGCCCATGAATTTCTGAGAAATCCAAACCTTTATCAGAGTTTGATTCTGGAAGACGACCAGCGGATGATTAAACAGGCGATCGCTAGAGCCGTCGTGTTGCAGGAACCTTTCACAATCGAGTATCAGATCCGGGATGCGGCAGGTGAACTGCGATGGGTGCAGGACCGCGCTCGCTGTGTTATGAGTGAATCCGGCAGACTGCAATGGATTGATGGGGTGCTGTTTGATGTGACCCAGCAGAAGCAGTCCGAAGAACTGCTGCGGGCTGTTTTTGAACAGGCAGCAGTCGGCATTAATCTAATGGATCGAGAGGGCAATCTGATTCGGGTTAATCAGAAGCAGTGCGAGATGCTGGGCTACTCCGAGTTGGAAATGATTGGGCTTGCGGCAATGAATTTGACATTGCCGGAAGAACAGGCACAAAAACAGAAGCTTCTGCAAGATCTGCTCGACGGCAGAATTAAAAGCTATTCAATGGACAAGCTTGATGTCAAGAAGAATGGCGAGCTGTTGTGGGTAACGATAACAATGTCTGCAATCCGAGAACGTGACCATCTGAAATACGTGGTCACGCTCGTTCAGGATATTACTGAGCGAAAACGGGCAGAGGCAGAAAAAGCGATCGTTCGAGCGGCACTTGAATCTAGCGAAGCGCAGCTCAGGCTCATGTTTGAGAGTGCACCGATTGGCGTTTCAATTACCGATCAAAACGGACGGATTGTAAAAACAAATGCCGCAATGCAGGAGTTTTTGGGATATTCACAGGCAGAACTGCGGCAGGTAAGTTTTGATCACTATACTCATCCCGAAGATCTTGAAATCGATCTTCAGCAGTTTCAGGCATTGATATCTGGAACCATCTCGCATTATCAGCTTGAAAAGCGGTATATCCGCAAAGATGGCACAATTGTCTGGGGCAATTTACGAATTGCTTCCGAAATCGACCGACACGGTGAACCGTTAACATTCGCTTTTCTAGAGGACATCACCGAGCGCAAGCAGCAGGAACAGCGATTGCGCGACCAGGAAGCCGAGCTTCGCGCCATTTTTGAAGCTTCGCCGTCTGGAATTGGTGCAATCGACCGTGCAGGAAATTTCTTGCGGATCAATAAAGCTTATCAAAAAGTAATGGGCTATGAATTCAGCCAGCTTTCTGGTATGACGTTTCGGGACTTGACTTATCCAGATGACCTGAATCGGGATTTAGAACTATACGAGAAGGTTTTGACGGGTGAGATTGACACCTACCAAATTGAAAAGCGATACATTCGTCCAGATGGATCTGTCTTTTGGGCAAGCTTAACCGTTGTTGCAGTCAGGCAATCTGATGGACAGCTTCAGTTTTCGTTCGGCTTAACTGAAGATATTACTGAGCGAAAACGGGCAGAACAAGCGGCTGATCATTTTCTGCAACTGCTGAGAAGCAGCCTGGATCTTTCAACAGATGGAATTCTACTGCTGGATTTACAGTGGCATTTAATTCACTACAATCAGCAGTTTATGAAACTGTGGGAAATTTCAGAAGAAACATTAGAGATGCAGGATGACTGGAAACTGGTCAACGCGATGAAACAAAAGGTTGTTGAGCCGGAGCAGTTTGTGGCTCAAATTCAAGAGGAGTATCGCTGTTCTCAGATTGAAGACATTCGGGAATGGCAACTGCTCAACGGCAAAACTTACCTGCGGATTTCTCGTCCACAGGTCATTGACGGTCGAATCGTGGGGCGGGTTGTTTCTTATCGGGAAATTAAAACATCAACCCTATAGGAAGATAAATCGCAATAAATCCGAGGACTACCCGATGCTTATTGCCTCGATGATTGCTCGGACTACCTCTTGTTCCTCTTCGGTTGTAGCACCAGCCCACATTTTTTGCAGGTCTGCGATCGATTCTTGGGGAATTGATCCGTCTATTAGGGGCTGTAAAAAGGGTTCAGCCATTTCTGCTTCTGGATCCCCCATCTGTTTTTGAGAATCTACAGCAGGGGGTGATCCGCTAGATTGAACGGCTTTTCGGCGGTGTTCACGGCGATCTAAAATGCTTTTCAGGAGATGCCAGTGAGAGCTGTTCAGACGATAAACGCGCAGCTTTTCGCCTTCATATCCCTCCACTGATCTAGACCAGCAAAACTCAACCTTGATTCCCAGTTGTGAGAGAAGCTGGTGAATAATTTGCACCTCGCTCATCTGGTTTGAGACCGTGAAATGCAGGTGTGCTTTAACAGCCGGAGCAAACTGCAAAGCCCTTTCTGCGTAGGGTAGAAGGTCATATTTTGTCCATTCCTTGTTCGGGTTCAGAAAATCGTCCAGCCCCAGTTTTTTGCGAATGGCTTGCCGCACTGCGCTGTTAGCAATGTCCCATGGGCAAAGTCCCTGGTTCCAGGCTGCCTGTTTCTCCAGTGCCTTGACGGTGCGATCGGTCGCTGCCTCCAGCGAAAACTGCGCCTCTAAATTGGCAATCTCCCCGCGCAATCGACCCTGCTTGTCCAGCAGCACAAAGTCTGTGGTCAAAGTTTGGGGATCGATCACGTAGAAGTCACAGAGATTGAACCGCTCAATCGCCAGCTTGTCTTCTGGAGTTACGCTGTCCTTGCTCTCCAGGTCTAGCTTCTCGGATAGGGTGAGGACACGGGCAGCGACGATCGCCTCAGCATCCATTTCCTTCAGTTCCGATCGGGTTTCTGCCAGCATCGAGCACATGGATTCATCGCGTTCCCATCGGACAACTGTGACGCGATTCCCCTCATACCGGAGCCGAACCTGGAGGGCATCAGCCAGATGCAACATCGACCAGTTTTGTTCGGCAGCAATTTTGCTGTAGAGGTTTACATGAGGGTCAGATTGCCAGTCGTAATGATCCAGTTCTCCGGCGATGTCCTCGCGTAGGCTAGAACGAATCAGCGATACAGTCGCGACCGTCTGCTCCTGCAAGTGCCTCTTTAACTCCATCGCGTTGGTCGAGCGGCTGACTTTGTTAAAGCTGCTCCCGGTCTGCGCACACCAGACAATGCGCTCTACAGGCTCTCGGACTCGCGAGAGTGCCTGGGACATATCGGCATCGTTGATGCTGACTCCCGTGAAAATGCCGTAGACCCGCTGAACGATGCCCTGACATTCGATCGAAACGCCTGTGCCCATACTGGGGGTAGCGAGGATGACAAGTCGATTGTCCCTCTGGGCAGCTTCGATCAGATGTGGGTCAGGACTGCTGATAACGGATCGCTCAAACTCACCGCCCGACGAGTCGCTGTTGATATTCCAGACTGTGATGCCGGGAACCGTTTGCCCAATCAGTCGCTCGATCGTCCGGGCAAGTGCTTTAGAGTCTAGGCAGACAAACAGGGCACGACCCGGAGGCAGACTGTCAATCTCATCCAATAGTTGTCCTACCACCGCACTCCGGTCTGAAGATTCGATAAACGTGCAGGGATACCCCTCCCCCTGATAGTCGTTGCGGATGAGAAACACAGTTGCATCTTCGCCCCGCAGTTCCCGAATGTAGTGCAGCGTGGCATTGTCCAGGTCTGCGTCTGCCACAATCACCCGTCGCGCCATTTGAATCAGCGATCGAAACCGTGCCAAGAGTGCTGGACGCTTCCCGTCTTTGGCACAGGTGGAACTGGTCAGGAGGTGGCGGACGACCTGCACGACTTCATCCAGCACCAGATCGCAGCCCCGGAACTGCTCTGGGTCAATTGCTAAAAGCGAATCGACGCAGAACCCAATGCGGAGGGTATAGGCTGAGCCGTTGATAAACTGCCCCTTGGCTTTGTCGCAGTCCCCAATGTAGTCCAGTCCTAATCGCTTAGACAGGTTGCGCTGAAGGGCAATGCGGTGTCCGGCAGAGAGAACGGCATTCAAATTGAGTACCTGTTGCGCCGTCCACTTGGTCTTTCCAGTTCCCTTACCGCTGGAGACTGCGATGATACCGTCCTGGGGAATCCGGTCGAGTGTCAGGGTCGAAAGGTCGGCAGTGTTGATTCTGAGATTGACTTTCCAAGTGAGCCGGTATTCCAGCTTTTGCCAAGTTCGCCAATGTTCGAGCGGCAAAGCCTGATCTAGAGCCACTTCCCACGCACCTGCGCCGGAGGTGACAATCAGATCGTCTATCCCTTTGCCCTGCTGTCCGTCCCAGGTGGCGATCGTTACTGCACAGCCAGCCTGACGCAGCAGTCCCCCAAAGCGGGAGAGTGCAACATTCACCCGCAATCGGGTTTTGGCTTCTGCGTCCTGGTCAAACGCCAGCACGATCGGTCGTCCGGGTGTCGCAAATCGCGCCACATCTTCAATCAAGGATCGCTCGCTGATCGCATTTTTGCAGTAGCCGCCGTTCACGCCATACAGGGCGATCGCCACATATCCCAGACTTAGAAGGGATAAAGCTTTCTTACCGCCCTCGGTGAAGATAATTTCGATGTCGGGATGCGCCTCCAGCCATTGCCAAAACGATCCGGTCAGGGGAACATCTACGCCATAGCGATCCGCAATCTTGCGGCGGATAGAGGCTGGAATATGCGGCAGAAATGCTCTAGAGCCATTGCCCTTGCGCGTTTCGTACTTCACATCCTTGCCGCGCTCGTCTTTGCGGGGCTGACTCAGTTTGGCTTGCCAGAGGGAACCGTCTTCATTCAGGAGCAGCGCACCGTAGAGGGTTTGCTTTACTTGAAAACCAAAGCGCATGTATCGCCAGTCTAGTGCGTCGTGGATAGGCGTAATGGGATCGCCTGTCGCGTCAAATTCCAGATCCGGTCGCACTTGGACGGTTGCAGCAAATAAAACCGAATCAATCGCACTCCCCTGGCAAAATTCCTGCTGAATCTGCTGCTGAAACTGATCTAACGAAAGTGGATTAGAAGCTGCTCTGGAAGGAGGCACGATCATACGTTCCCTCCTGCAAGGCGCTTGCTAACCTGAGCAAATTGTTGTTGCTCCTGGGGTGTGAACTGCGCCCAAATTTTCCCCTGAAAAAACGAGGGGAGCTGCGCGAACTGATACAGTGCAGTAGGGGGATCGAGCGATCGAAGATTTTGCGCGACTTTCATTAACAGAGCTGCTTCGTCAATCAGCCGAACTGCTTCGCCGTAACAAGCATGAGGTTCTGAAGTAAAAGCACAGGCAACCTCAGCAGTGGTTGTGATTTGTCTCAGCAAAGCTGCCAATCTACGATCAACTGCTTTATAAGTTGTCAGCAAATTAGTTAGTGGGACAACCTCATCTGGAGCAAAGCGATCCAGAACGGGAGTTTTGGCATCAGCACTGATTTCGGCAATTGTTCTGGATGATTTTCCGGCTTGAGCATCCGAATCTGGAACCGCCGACTTCGGATCTTGGCAAGGTTTTCGCGGAGAACGCTTGTTAGAAGATTGTGCCTGTGAAGCTTGGGTATTGAAGCCGATCGCTTCATAATCGATCGGTAAAGCAGCGACAGTTTCAGCGGCCTGACTCGCTGAGGAAGTAAATAAAGATTGCTGAAGCACGAGATATCAAGACTCCAATGTAGTGGTTGGAGCCGGACGCATCGCCTAGAAACTGGAAGGCAAGATGAATCGAATGCAGCGATCGAATAGACAGTTGGTCGCTCATTCTTAATCAATTAGAACTGCATGAAACATGAGCCTCGCCAGAGTTCTAGCACGTTCCGGCAAGGCTCAGAGCAATGATAAAAGTAACAAACTTTTCATTCCCTGATCCCAAAACTTTGCATGACAATTTGGGATCTGATATGATGCGAAGTAGAAGGGCACACCATATCAGTCCTTTCCCACAACCTGTCTCCCCGCCAAGGTAAAAGGTTGTGATTTAGGTAACGTCCGGGTCAAAGCTTCTAACTGTGTCCTACCACATTTAGATAGCTCTCCCGGAATCTTATCAAAGGCAATGCTATAGCGAAGCCACTCTCAGTTTTTTCAACCAGAGAGCGTTGATCTTTCATAGGCTTCCCCTGTGATTTTGTAGATAGGTGCTTTTCGCGGTTGCTTCTTCAGCACTGGTTTGTCAACTACTTCTACTTGAAACAATTGGTCGATTGTTTCAAGTTCAAGGGTTTGAGCGATTTTATCAAGTGAGCTTAGAAAAAGGGCTGCTCGGATATAATCGCGTCTTGCTCCAGCGACTTTAGCAGTTGGCGGCTGACAATTTGATTCCTTTGCAATGCTGTTCTGGTTGTGCCCGCGTGTTTAACGCATTCATCAAGCTGACTGTAATCAGTCAGGTGTGGTTGATTCTCCAGAATTTCCGGAAACGACCACCGTGCCTGTCCAAAGTCGATGATATCGCTGAAGCGTTTCAGATGAAACACTCGGCATATATCAAGCGAGAAGAATGCAGTGATTTCCATACTGCCTTGGTATTCCCAGAAGTTCCGGGCATACCAGGCTGTGTTTCCAGAGCAGCGGTATTCGAGTGAACTATCAAGGTGTTGAAGGAATTCCCTCAACGTCTCAATTTCCCAGATCTCAGCTACCTCCCTAATCTTGATTTGCATAGGAACGTATTTTTGACCTGCACTTAAAAGATACCACCTTTCCTAGAGAAGATCATCTCTGTAGTGATGGATGTAAAAATTAATTATACTTGGCGAGAAACCTAGTCTAATAAAAAAGGGATGAAGCAGATTCGGTAGATTAAAATTTACCGCAGAAAAACTGTGAGCACGAGTGAGCCTCAATTGTCAGGGCTTTTCTAGATTTAGAAGAGCTTGAATTTGCTGTTGATGCTTTGGCTGAATTGCCCGTTCTCCATTTACCCATCTCGTAATCAACGAGCGATCGACTCCTAAATTTTTAGCAAGCTGTGCCTTTGACCATCCTTTTGCATTGATAGCAGCAAGTAATGTTTCTCCCGTAATTGCTTTCGTTCGTTCTAGGTGCTCCGCCGGCAAAGATAAAGGTTCGGGATTTTGCTTTACGTTAGGTGATCGAACCGCTCCCAGCTTCTCCTGAATTAGAACTGTTGGTTTAATAACAACAATTGCTTTGAGCCAAAGCTTTAACCAGTTACGGGGGCGAGTTCTTAATTGAGTGCTTTCACTAGTCAAACTCCATTCTGGTCTGATTGTGTCTGGATAAGTAGAATCATCAAATTCAATTTGCCAGCCTAGTTCATGTAGCGTCAACAGCGCGTTATCCCACTGAGTAATGAGAGCATTCCGTCGCTGTTTACTAGTCTGAATTGCCTCAAGTAATTCTTTAGGCTCTAAGCGTTCTAAAAGTGTGCCTACCTCATAACGCCCATCACGCCGAATCCGACTCATGATCGTGAGGAAGATCGCTAGCTTTGAGGCTAGTCGCTGTCGATATGGGTTAATTTGTAATGTACTCTTTGCTAAGTAGCCGTACTGGCAGAGGGCTTCTTTGCCACCATTTAAGTCCCTAGCATTCAAAAATTTCTCTGTCCAGCTCCCAGGACGAACTTTTATGTACAGTTCATCGGGATCTCCTGCTTCATAGTTTAACGAGCCAGGCTCATTCACATCGACTGTCAGGGCAAGTTGTCCTGCATACTCTAGTTCTTCTAACAACCACATTGGTCCTCGCGCAACGTTATAACGGCTAGCACCGACATTGATGTTGCTAATGAGAACAGACAGACTGCAGACGAGCTGTGCTAGATGCCCAATTTTTTTAAGTTTCTGCCCTAGTGTAATATCTGTGCGCTTATCCCAACCAAATAAACGAATCAGGTCGGTTCCCCGCAGGCGAATTTGCTGCTCCCAGGGTTGGTCAGAATCCGTTGCATAAGCTGAGAAAATTAGCAGCACATAAGCTGCTTCTGGACCAAATTGCTGGATAATTTCCCATGCTGCTTTGCCAGGTACTAGCTCAATTTGCTGATTTGATGGACTTTGGCGAACAATATTATGCTGGATAAATCCTTCCCCAACGAGCTTACGCCAGTATGGATACTCCCCGTCTTCCCATTGACAGTTAATGAGTGCCTGCGCTCCAGTCAGAATTGGATAACCCGTCGCAACGCGCTCAATCTCTCGTCCTTGAAATAGAGCAGGCTCAGCGACAAAAGAATGTGTTGCTCGAATTCCTAAGAGTTTTTCAACATCTTCAACTGAAAAGGCTGAAAGATCCAGATTCCGCAGCCATTCACTAGCCGTATGAAAAGCACAAGCACTGATAACAACTGATTCATGCCAAGCATCTTCTTCAGGAAGGGTTGGGTCTTCATCTAGAGACAACAAGCCGGGGATCGAACAATCTGCAGGGATTCGCTCTTCTCGCTTCCAGCGTTCCAGCCGATCTAAAATCCAGGTTGCCGTTTCCTGCCAGAACTCTTGTTTTCGAGTAACCCCCTTAAATAATTTTCCTAAGCGGGTAATTGCTTGCTTTTGCAATGCGCCAATTCTTTCTGTCTCAGCATACAGATTAACGACATCGGCATCACTGCTCATCGTGGAGCGGATTTGTCGGAGCCGATGCTGATTGATACCAGTGGCTACATTGACTAGTACTAAGTTCAGGAATGATTTGCCCAACCGCAACTTTGCAGCATACTCATCCACACGGCTATTCTTCTGATAAAGCGGAATAAGGTCTGCCTTGTCAATGGGAAAGGCAACTTCCTTAGATTTCTTTTTGCGTGTTGTGGTACTGCCTGGCATAGCAGAGTTAGCGAATCACTACTTTAATGTCTCCATTAGTATACTTGTGCTTCGCCCACTTGCACTTGACGGGTAATATTTAGTCTTTGCTTTGTCAACAATATGCAAGTTTGTCAACTCATTTAAAACCTGTTCAACCTCTAGATATGTTTCCAAGTAAAGGTTTCAGCGTGATTTAGCTTAACAGCAGCGTTGACAAAAACTCTAGAATCTTTTGACTAAGTTTCTAGAATCTTAGGACGAATAAACTGTATTCGACATAATTCAAGTGTGCTTTCTCCTTTTCACGATGCTTTTGTCAACGAAACGTTACATATTTCTTGTGTTGACAGTGTTGACAAAAGTTCTAGAATCCCTTGACTAAAGGCAAGTTTTCTTCAATTGCTATTTACATCAAATGCAGGCGTAATCGACGTTTAGCTGTATTTACAGCCGCAAGATCTGTGCTTTACTCAACTGCGCCAATGACTTTTGTGTTGACAGTGTTGACAAGAACTCTAGAATTAGCGGACTTGAGCTGAAGTGTATTTTCCCTTGCATTGGCTTCCTTCGATGTTGCCAACGTTGACAGAAACTCTAGAATCACCTGACTAAGTTTATTTTGTTGACTATGCTTCTAGAATTCTTTGACCTGTTTGAGTAGTTGAAAGGTTTCAAGCTGTTGCCAGTGTTGACAAAGTTTCTAGAAACTTAGGACGATAAGATGGAAGACTTTACCTGCAAGGGTTCAATAGCCTCTACCAGGAAAAATCTTTTGCGTGTTGACATCATTTCTAGAATCCCTAACTCTATATTCTAGAATTAGCTAACCAAGTATCTAGGATCACAAGACCTTTCTTTTTTCAATTGCTGTCCTTGCATCGTTTTGACTTAGATGTTGACTTTCTAATGATCCTAAGTAACTTAATGCTGTTGACATATCTAGCTTATTCTTTGCTGCATGGTATACGTCTTCTATTGCATTGTGCAATTTGTGTGCCTATATGCAGCCGAACGATACGACCGCTTTCAGAGCAGTTTGTGAGGAAGATAGTTTTCTATCTTTATTTCCTCATCGCTTTGACTACATCTGGGCAGAACATTTTAACCCAGGTATCAAGCCTCAGTGGAAGACCGAGAGCCGACATCCCTTGAGCGATCGCCTGATTCGCCAAGGGGCATATTTGTACGGCGTGCGATTTGGTGCAGAGACTCAGTATGCTCTGGTTGATATTGATGTGACCAGTCTTTATCATCCCAGCCAAGATCCGCTTGCCGTTTCTCGGATTGTTGCTGCCTTAGAACCGCTTGGACTAGTTAGCTATCTAGCCTGCACCTCCAGTTACAGCGGAGGGCTTCACCTTTACTTTCCGTTCCAGCAATCTCAGAGTTCCTGGCAGGTCGCGATTGTTCTAGCTTGCCTTTTAGAAAATGCCGGGTTCAAGCTTCAGCCTGGACAGCTTGAAATTTTTCCAAATCCTCGTCCTTTTACAATTGATGGGAGCTACAGCCTCTTTAATGCTCACCGTCTTCCGCTACAGAGTGGATCTTATCTTTTGAATGCCGAGTGGCAACCTGTTTGGAGCAATTCACAAATTTTTGTTCAGCAATGGCAGTTTGTCCAGCAGCGAAATGATTTGGATAGCAGCACACTTAAGCGAGTGCTGAAGCAGGCAAGGCGGCGGCAATATGGAATTTCTGGGAAAGCAGAGAAGTTTATTAATGACCTGAATACTGAGATTGAACAGGGCTGGACTGGGGTAGGACAAACAAATCGACTATTGGGGCGTATTACTATGCGTTCCTACATCTTTCATCATGTTCTATCCGGTGGGAAGCCGTTGGAAGGGCAAGCACTGATTGACGAAATTGTAGCAGTGGCACGATCGCTGCCTGGATACGAAGAATGGTGTCGGCATCAGCATGAAATTGAACATCGAGCAGAGGAATGGGCAGGCTGTATCGAAAATAGTCACTACTTTCATTTTGGTTCTCAAATTCCCAAGCTCAAACTAGAACCTCAAGATCCAGAACTGGTGACTGCAATTGAAGAGTTGCCTTCCTGGAATGAACGGCAATCCGCAGCAACCAGAGATCGAATCAAACGAGCAATCGCGGATTTGCTGGAGAAGGGGAGTTTACCTGCTCGACCCACAGCACGTTTTCAGGCACTACTTGAATATGGCATTGGGGGAGGGTCACTCTACCGCCACCGCGATCTCTGGCATCCCAATTATTTTGGGCTGGAATCTGCTCAGGAGGAAGATACTTCCCATCTACCTGTGGAAAACCCCCCGTACCCCCCTTCCTTCAGTAAGAACCACCAGTTAGATTGCGCTGAGAACGCATCTAACTGGCTCAGTTCCCCAAGCTTATTATCCAATGCTGGCGATGATAATAGGCAGGACAAGCCTTCTAGCGATCGTTCCGGTTCTCAAGTGCGATCGGTTGGTGGTAATTCCCCTGCGCCTTCAAGTCCAGTCGGAGCAGAGTATGTTCAGCAGGTCCTATTTCAGGTGCAGGCGCAGCAGGAGGCGTATCACCAGGCAAGGCGATCGGCTCAATTGCAGCGACAGCGTATCCGCTCTGAAGCTCAGCAAAAGCAGCAGATTGACCAGATGCAACGATATCTTGCCTCTGGTGATCCGATTTTGGTAGCGGAAGCGAGGGCGTGGGCGGAGATCAATCCGGGAGTGCTGAACATGGAGCAACTGCAACTGCCGCTCATTCAGATGCCTGGTTCCCAATAGTGTGCGAAATTGCTGTGTTCTTTGGCTGCAATTCTCTCGTTACAATGTGGGGAAATGGGCTGAAAATTCAGGATCAAAGATCGGGCATCCCAGTAATCCGGGGTAAAACAAAAGGAGATGGCATGACCGCAGCAGTTCAGATTCCACCCCTCACTTTTGATCAGTTCCTCGACTACAACGATGGAACGGAGACCCTGTACGAATTGATTGATGGTTGTCCCCTTGCCATGCCCGAACCTTCGCGCTAGCATCAAAGCATTACTCGTTACCTTGACCGCGTGTTCAGTGACGAGATTGAGAAGCTGGGGCGATTGTGGGAAACGGTTAGAAACACGGCAATTCGAGTTCCAGGACGATATCTTGCCGATGGCAGAAGACCGGATCTCGCGATCGTCAATCTGCCTCAGAGCGAAGTGGAGCAGCAGGAAAAAGGGATTAAGACCACGCCTCACATGGTGATCGAGATTGCCTCAAGTAACTGGAAAGATGACTTGAGAGACAAGATTTTCGCTTATCTGCATTTGCAAGTGCCGGAATATTGGATTGTAGATTATGCAGGGCAAATTCCGGAGAAATACTGCGAGCGCGGAAGAGGTGTTAAAACGATCGTCCACACCCTTCGTACCGTGGGACGGTACGGATACGACAAGCAGGAGTTTATTGGGGATGAAGTCATTCCTTGTCAGACTTTTGAGGATTTACAACTCACCACCCATCAAATTCTTCAGCTTGGGAAAACGAGTTTGTAGCCAGATGAGCGAAACTCTTCCACTTGTATCTACTCCAGGCGTAACGTCTTCGATCGTTCATAAAATGATTCTTTCTAGCTTGTAAAAGAATTTACGCAGAATCAATCTGGGTAGACTATCTTGAGAGTATTCCGTTTGATTTCAAATTATGCCTCGTTCTTCTTCTGCCGTTTCCCCCAATTCAATCAGCAGCATTGCCGATAGCGGTATTGTCAACTTAACCCAAAGGTAAAATAATCGTACTGGTTCAACTGCGATCGCAACCTCCTGCCTATGTACTCCCGTCATCGATTTCCCGGCGAAATTATTAGCCATTGTGTGTGGCTATATTACACCTTTCCTTTGAGCTACCGAGATATCGAGAAAATGATGCTGTATCGGGGCATTGAGGTAACCTACGAAACGATTCGGGAATGGTGCCAGAAGTTTGGGCAGCAATACGCGAATCAGGTGCGGCGCAAGCGTCCCTACATCATGGACAAATGGCATCTCGATGAGATGGTGGTGACCATCAAAAAACAGCAATATTATCTGTGGCGGGCAGTGGATAGTGAGGGAAACATGCTGGATGTCTTACTGCAACGCCATCGGGACACAGAGGCAGCGAAGCGGTTCTTCAAGCTGCTGAAGAAACACGGCTTTGTGCCACGGGTGATGGTGACCAACAAGCTGAAGAGTTATGAAGCGGCGAAGAAACAGGTGCTGTCGAGTGTAGAGCATCGACAGCACAAGGGATTGAACAATCGAGCCGAGAACTCGCATCAACCGACCCGAGTGCGGGAGCGACGAATGCGACGCTTCAAATCTCCAGGACAAGCGCAACGATTTCTTTCTACTTCTGACCCAATTCGCGGACACTTTCATCCCAAATAACACGAACTGAGTGCGAAACGATATCGAGAACAACTGCGCCAACGCTTTGAGGATTGGTGGGAAATCACCTGTGTGAAAGAGGCTGCGTAAACTTGAGTGAGACTGACGATTAAGGGAATTACGTGCTTAATTTTAAATATTCCCGGTTAAGTTGATAGTGCCTGCAAAGGTTATCTGCGGCGGGTGATGGGCAACATTCGACCGCTTAGAATGCCGGTAGGAGCGTGACTTGAGAGACACCTGTAGAATGCGATCGCCTCAATCTTTTCTTGCTAACTGAGGTTGCTCAAGTGCTGCATCAAGAAGTCAATGAAGATTTGAACTCGTAGCGAATGTCGGCGGTTGGGCAGGTAAAGGGCGTAGATGCCTGTATCGAGATTGGCTTGAGGATGAAACTGAAAATCGGTCAAAACAGCTTGCAACCTACCAGCTTGAATATCTTCACCAATTAACCAGGTCGGCATCAAAATTAGACCTACACCATCCAAGCAAGCTTGACGCAGTACCTCAGAATTATTCACGCTCAGGGAACCACTCACCTTAATTTCACAGACCTCCTGGTAACGCTTGAACCGCCAAATTTCGTCCCCTGTAGCGTAGGTAAAATACAAACAATTGTGGTGGATTAAATCATCTGGATGGGTTGGAAATCCGTGCTGCTCAAAATAAACTGGACTGCCGCAGACCAAACGAGTATGAGATGCCACTTTGTGGAGAATCAGGCGATCGCTAGAGCGATCGAGATTGCCAATGCGAATTACGAGATCGAGATCTTCTTCCACCAAATTTGCTAACCCATCGCTCAAGCGCAGATCTAGCTTGACTTCTGGATACTGAGCCAGAAACTTGCCCAGGAGTGGGGCAATATGAATTCGTCCAAACGCTACAGGCAGACTTGCTCGTAAGATGCCGCGAGGAATATCGCCCTGCTCAAGCACAGAAAGATTTGCGGCTTCTATGTCTTGCAGAATCTGCACCGCTTTGTCGTAGTATTTGTGTCCTTGAGGAGTCAGGGTAATACTGCGGGTAGAGCGATTGAGCAACTGCGTGTTTAACCTTGCTTCCAGGGCGTTCACTTGTCGCGTGACTGAAGAAACTGCCAGGTCTAGTTGACGTGCTGCCTCCGAGAAGCCCCCTGCTTCCACGACTCTGACAAATGATCGCATTGCTGCCAGTTGATCCATTGCTCACTATTCTACATTTTTGCAAAAAACGCAAAGGTGTTTAGCATATTCGGTATATTAACATTCTTTCTGAGTGCAATTAGAGTAGAACTGTGAGTCAGTAAGGCAAAGCTAGGAAACAACTATGACATTGACAATCGCCATTACTTCAGATTTCATTTGTCCCTGGTGCTTGGTCGCAGAAACGCGATTGAGTCAGGCAATTGAGCAGTTAAATTCATCAGTTGAAATTCAAAAGATTTGGTATCCATTCGAGCTAAACCCAGAGATGCCTGAAGCTGGAATGGATCGCCAAACTTACCGCAGCCAGAAGTTCGGCAGTTGGGAATGCTCGCAGGCACTTGATGCCAAAACAGTGCAGGCAACTCAAGCGGACGGGATCACATTTCGCTACGACTTGATGACCATTACACCCAACACGCTAAAAGCACACCGCTTAACCTGGTTTGCAGGACAACAAGACAAAGCAACCGCAATGGCGGAACGCATTCTGAAAGCCTATTTCACAGAAGGACAAAACATTGCTGAGGTTGAAGTCCTCGCCAATCTAGCCGCTGAAGTGGGGATGGGTGCCGCAGTGGTGAAGGCATTTCTGTTGTCTGATGCAGGGATGCAAGAGGTACGGGCATTGGAACGTCAGGCGATCGCCCAGGGAATTCACGGTGTCCCTCATATCCGCATTGGTCAAGTAGTGGTGTCAGGTGCTCAATCTGTTGAAGTCTTTCTCACTGCCCTGCAAAATGCAGTGCATGAATTGACAACTGCTTAAACCTAAAGTCAACACGATTGTCTAAATAACAGCAATAACGGCGGCAGCACCACCATGACAAATGATTCAGGCTCATCGTCTAATCCCCACAAAGTCAAACTTTATGGACAACCCAATTCAGCCTCCGCTTACGAAATTCGAGATTTTCTCAACCGCAGCGTGGTTGAATTTGACTGGATTGAATTAACGAGCGATCAGGATTGCGATCGCGAACTTAGTCTTTCAACATTGGGCGACATTCGCTTGCCTGTGGTTGAGTTTCCAGACGGCACTCAACTCTTTGCTCCAACCATTCGAGAGATTGCTCAACGACTGGGTTGGGTGATGCAACCCAAATTTAGAGAATATGATCTGTCAATTTACGGTGCAGGTCCTGCTGGCTTGAGTGCAGCCGTCTACGCTGCCTTTGAGGGGCTACGCACTGTTCTAATTGAACGCCATGCTGTGGGTGGACAAGCAGGTACCAGTTCCTTGATTGAGAATTATATGGGATTTCCTGAAGGCATCAGTGGCGCTGACTTAGCGGAACGTGCCCGCCAACAAGCAGTCAAATTTGGCATCGAACTGCTGCTGTTGCGCGAGGGCATAAAATCAGAATTCCGCGACAATCGCATTTGCACAGACATGGCAGATGGCAGCAAAATGATTGCCCGATCGAACATCTGCGCCACAGGGATCGAGTACCGACGGCTTAATCTTCCCAATGAAGATCAGTTTCTCAACGTCGGATTGTTCTACGGTGCGGGTGCCAGTGAAGCCCCTCTGTGTGGTGGAGAACGCGTCTTTATTGTGGGTGGTGGGAATTCAGCAGGTCAAGCTGCTCTGTACTTGTCGCGCCATGCTGAAAAAGTAACCATGCTGATTTGCGGCGATACGCTAGCAGCGACCTTATCGCAGTACCTCGTTGAGCGCATTACTCAGAAAAGCAACATTGAAGTCCTCTTTCAGGCTCAGGTGACTGGGCTAGCAGGAGATACCTCGTTGCAGCAGATTGAAGTGACCCACGGTCGCGATCGATCTGTACAGAAAATTGATACTCGACGGCTGTTTGTTTGCATTGGCGGTGCACCAAATACTGAATGGGCAAAGGATACCAACATCATTCGGGATCAGGCAGGCTACTTGGTGACTGGTCCAGATTTGCTCAAACAGAGTCGCCTACCGGAATGCTGGACACTTGAGCGTGATCCATTCTTTCTGGAAACTAGCGTTCCTGGTTCTTTTGCTGCGGGAGATGTACGGCATGGGTCTGTGAAGCGGGTGGCTTCATCCGTGGGTGAAGGGGCAATGGCAGTTACGTTTGTTCATAAGTATTTAGAGGAAATCGGATGAACGCTACAAATAAACGTGCCCTTGTGATTGGCGGATCATTGGCTGGGTTGTTTGCCGGAACTCTACTGAGATCGATCGGCTGGCAGGTGGATATCTATGAGCGATCGCCGCACTCTCTTGACAGTCGCGGTGGCGGAATCGTGCTGCAACCGGATGTTGTGGAAGCGTTTCAACGAGCAGGAATTGTGGATGAAATTCCTTTGGGCGTGGTAGCGCACGAACGATATTACTTAAATCGAGACGGCAGCATCGCTCAACCCATGCCAATGCGTCAAACCTTAACCTCCTGGAACTTACTGTATAGTTCGATGCGACGACATTTTCCGGCTGACCATTACCACCAAGACAAGCACCTAACCGAAATTCAGCAAGCCGGGGTAGCGGTAACTGCGATGTTTGCCGATGGCACTCATGAGACAGGGGATTTACTCGTCGGTGCGGATGGTCCAACTTCAACCATTCGCCATTTGCTTTTGCCTGACTACACACCTCGATATGCTGGATACGTTGCCTATCGCGGCTTAGTGGATGAACAGAAACTCGATCCTGAAACGGCGAAACTGTTCACTGAGCGATTTGTGTTCTATCAATTTCCAAATTCTCATATCCTGCAATATGTAATTCCAGGAGAGAATGAATCATTGATTCTGGGGGAGCGCCGCTTCAACTGGGTCTGGTACGTCAATTACAACCAAACAACTGAGCTACCAGACATTCTGACTGATAAAAACGGTCAGCGGCGGGAGTATTCGATCGCTCCTGGACTGATCCATCCGACTGTGGAGCAAGCGATGCGATCGTATGCCGATCGCGTCTTAGCACCTCCATTTCAAAAATTAGTGGCAGCAACCCGAGAACCATTTGTCCAAGCCATTTTGGATCTAGGCGTACCGCAAATGGCATTTGGGAGCATTGCCCTGATTGGCGACGCTGCTTTTATTCCCCGTCCCCATACGGCTGCTAGCACAGCCAAAGCGGCTGCTAATGCGATTGCCTTGGTCGATGCTTTGGTTAACTCTAATCATGATGTACCCAAGGCACTGGAGGCATGGGAAGGCGATCAGCTGGCGCTGGGAATGCGCCTATGGAAATCGGGAGAGGCTTTGGGAGAGCGATCGCAATTTATGTACGGTGAGGGACGAACGGAGAGATAACCAATGAAGACGTTTATGAACCTGAATCGATTTGAGGCGTTCAGTGATGGGGTATTTGCGATCGCCATGACCCTACTGGTGATCGAAATTAAAGTGCCAGACTTGTCTCAGGCAACAGTATCAACTGCGATTGATGCACTGATTCATGCTGGACCGCATATTTTGAGCTACATTACGAGCTTTTTGGTCATTGGCGTTCTGTGGCTCAATCATCATGCTCTATTCCATTTGCTTAAGCGGGTTGATCGGATTGTCTTGACAATCAATTTAGTGTTGCTAATGTGCATTGCATTTATTCCCTTCCCAACATCATTGATCGGCGAGTATGGCAAGCTCCAACCTATTGTCATGTTTTATGGTTTAACGCTGGCGCTTACTGGAATTATCTACAACATCCTTTGGTTTTATGTCGTTCGCCAGTATCTCTGGAGTCATCCTCAAGCCAATCGCCGTTTCATCTATCAAGCGTCTCTTTGGAGTATTAGTTATCCCATTCTCTACTTAATTGCTTCGCTGTTGTCATTAAGCAATACAACCTTAAGCACGATTCTCTATATCCTAATTCCGCTGTTTTATCTGTTTCCCAGTGTCATCGATCGGCAATTGGGCAACCTACCCAATGAAGTCTCCTAAAACCATCTGCATATCTAAGTAGGTAGGTGCAAATAAACGTAGGATAAGAAGAAGACCAAATTCCCTCGTTTTGCTGAGTATGCCTGCTCCTGTCCATATCGTTCTGACGGCTGAAGAAGACCGAAC
>JACJNZ010000088.1 GCA_014695325.1 Cyanobacteria bacterium FACHB-502
TTTGAGCAGTTCGTCCAGGAGTTCAGGGGGAAATGTCATAAAACTCATGTCTCAGGTTCAGTAGTTCATTAGATCTCATTTCTGACCGTTGACACAATCCAATTTACAGTCTCGAAGTGATTGCACCACTTACTGCGATGTCCATTCTTCAAACGCTGGTGGAGAATCCGCCTCCAACCGTGAGGTTTTGTATTGTGCCTGTGGCAGATCCAGATTTTGTGTCTCAGAATGCTAGTGAGCTACCTACAAACGTTACCTTGCAAGCTCTCCTTAATCTCAGTCATCAGCGAGATTTGGAAGGGCATTTCACAACAGATACTTATCCTGAGTGCGTAGCAATTCGCCAATGGCTTGAGCATTTTGATCGAATTGATGCTTATCTCTCTCTACACTCTGCCCATTGTATTAGTCCAGGCTTATTCTTCTATGTAAGTAGCAAAACTAACTCGGACTGGGTGCGCCAAGTTGCAAGCCAAGTTACTACTACGACACCCGATTGGATTCCGTTGTTATCTCAAGATCCAACAGGGCTTTCCCAAAAGGCTTTGTCTCCAGGATTTTTCGGGCTAGAGATCCCGGAGTGTGAAAAATTGAATGCTTCTACTCCTAGTAGCTCACTTGCTTTCATAACACATCGATTTCATCCTCAGTATGTTGGAGCCTCAGAGGTGCCTTTAGCAGTCTGTCCTGCTTTGGTAGAAGCTTCACTGACTGAAATTGACCAGTGCAACCGAGATGTCAAGCAGACAGGCTGCACAAGTTATGCATTTCAAGAGATCGATTTAGATACTCAACTCCACATTATGGCAAACTGGGTGTGGGCGGTTTCTGACCATGTTGCGGCGACGGCATAATCGGGTCGAGGAGAGCATTTAACTCTCCCCTCCCACACCACCCATCGTGCGGGTCCGCAATGGGCGGTTCATGAAGACGCGCAAACAACATTGATGACTCAAACGTATCCTTGAACTTTCATCCAAAGCTGCCGAATCGATAACAATTCCTGTTGTTCTAACCATTCATTCGTCATTCCCGTTTGCGTCGCCAACGTTTTCGATAACCGCCAATAGCCTTTGCGACTAATGCCAGTCAAAATCGCATGACGCTTACTTGTCCCCAGTTTGAGCAGGTTGGCAATGCGAGTCCTCGGTCTGCGCCATTGTTTCCAATAGCACATGCGGATTCTTCGCCTCAACCAACCGTCTAACTCCTCAATGGGACTGTAATGTTGGGAAATCCCGAAGTAGTTCATCCAACCTCGTAAGTATCGATTCAACCACTCAATTCGTTCTGCCATTGAGACTCCCCAACTCCGGGAGGTTAGCCCCCTAAGTCGGTGTTTGAAGTCTTGCAGGGCTTGGTGAGAAGCAAAGATCCGAATGCCCCGGAAGGTAAACCCCAGGTATTCGAGGTCTTCGATCTTGACCACCCGACTCTTGTCGCGGTTGACCTTGAGCTTAAGCATTTGGGTTAGGTAACGGCTTGTTTTAGCCATCACCCGTCGCCCTGCCCGCCTACTTTTGACCAGGATAACCAGGTCGTCCATGTAGCGGACAAACCGATGCCCTCTCGCTTCCAGCTCTTTATCGAGATCGTCCAACAGGATATTGGACAATAACGGGGATAGGGGCGACCCTTGCGGTGTCCCCCACTCCGTCGCCTCAATTGTGCCATCGACCAACACCCCTGCTCTGAGGTAACGACCGATGAGCCGCAACAACACTTTGTCAGTTACTTTGCGGGAAATGCGCGACATCAGCACATCGTGGTTGACCGTATCGAAGAATTTCTCTAGATCCAGGTCAACCGCATACCGATACCCCGATTTAACAAAGGTCTTCACCTGTCGGATTGCGCCGTGAGCCGAGCGATTTGGGCGACACCCATAGCTTGAGGAGGAAAACCCCAGATCAAAGATGGGCGTTAGCACTTGGAGGATAGCTTGCTGGATCACCCGGTCTACGACACAAGGGACACCCAACTTGCGCTCTCCCTTGCCTTTCGGCTTGGGGATCACCACTCGCCGCACCGGACGAGGTTGATAGCTGCCCTCCAATAGGAATTGGCGAATCTCATGCCAATGTTCGCGAGCATAAGCTGGAAAATCCTCCAGGCTCATCCCGTCGCTGCCGGGCGCACCCTGGTTGGACTTCACCCTTGCCCATGCCCGTTGTACATTGTCGCGCTCTAAGATTCGCGCCATCAAGTTGTCTAAGGCTGGCTCTCTGTCAGCACGCCAAACGCCATCTCCCCCATCCGGGTTCATCGATGTGTTTGAGTTGTTCATTGCTCCTCCTTAGTTCGTTCATGTTCGTCCCTTCGTCCCCCCGCGGGAACTACTATGGACTCTGCTGACTTCTGCACGGTGAACGCTTGAAGTTGCCCTCAACCGCGCTGTCAGGTTCTCCTTAGGGTTCTGTGGCTCCCTCGCCGTTTCCCGCGAGACCTCAATCAGACTCCCATAGACTCCCAGACCGCAACCGCACAGACCTCCCCGGATAAGGACGTGAACTTTCCCTGCACAACCGCGTCATTTACTGTGCCTCTTGAACCGAAGGGTTTTGTTGTGTTGTGCCAACTCACCCCAGAGGTCTCAGCCTTCTATGACGTTTCTGTTCGTCGGCTCGCAGATTTGCCGCTGGCTTCCTTCAGACCCTTCCTCGCGGAAGTGCCCTTGCCTTAAGCTAGGAGTTGTCGTCACTCGGCTCCGAGAATTTCGAGCATTTGGACGCTGGTTCTCCTCCAGGGGACTTTCACCCCATTAGTTCACGCCCATGCCGGGCGTACACACGGCAGTGGAGCGGACGTATAACGCTCTCTTGCTTTGTTTCAGTTTGGTTTATCGCCGCTCACTTTAGCCGTTCGGCGATCGCTCAAGGCGGAGTGGGAGGAAAGCATGAAGTACTTCCTGGCAACGGTCTCGTTCTTATTCTCGTTCATCAGTGTGGCATTCATCGTTGGGCTCTTTATTCTTGTACTCTTTTCGCCCAGCCCACAGCTCGCATTCGTTGGGGTGGGTCTCTCATGGAAGCTCTTGCCAGGCACTCTCTTGGGATTCTGGGCAGGCATACACTCAGCACGGATGGCACTCCATGAGTCCGAAGACAAGGAAAGGAAGCGGCGCGGTAAAGATGAGAGCTAATCTCCCTTGATGGCAGGGCAGGGGCAATACCCACTATCAGGACAATGCAGTGCTTGAGTTGTTCTGCCGAACGCAGTGCGTTGCAATCATGAGGACAGGGAACAACTCTGCTACACCACACAGCCGTCGTACGCCGATCTTCGGGGTGAGCTTGCGCGGGTCGGGTGGTCCTTGATGTTAGACTGACGGGTACTTGTGGTTATCACTGAAAAGAGACTCAGAAGTTGTGCCGATGAGAGTTGCAGTTTCAGGAACACATTGCTCGGGCAAGTCCACGCTCATCGATCACTTCTTGATGGCTCACCCTGACTTTGCCCACGAGCCTGAACCTTACACCGTCCTCCAGGAAGATTACGGTGAACTCTTTGCAGCAGACCCCTCTGCCGACGACTTTTATCGACAGCTCGAATTCAACCTGGACCGATTGCGTTGTTACCCGCCCAGTGAAAGGGTAATCTATGAGCGATGCCCCATCGATTTTATGGCATACCTGCTTGCTCTCGATGACCTCGGCATTGATAATCAAGCGGCACTCCTGGTTGAACAATCGCTCGATCGGGTGCAGGCTGAAATTGAGCTTTTGGATTTGATTGTGTTTTTACCGCTTGATGGGATGGATAGCAATGTTATGTTCGATGCGGAAGATCAAGCATTTAGGATTGCAGTAGATAACTGGCTCATCGATATTCTTCGCAGCGATGACCTTAACCTATTCAGCTTCTGTCGCCCGATGATTCTAGAAGTTAGAGGCTCCACAGAAAAGCGTTTGCTCCAGATCGAAAGCTTACTAGAATCACAGCTGGGGGAGGGCAAAGATAGGGGATGATGCAGCGCGGTCTAATCAGGTTGAGAAGGGTGTTTAGCCCTTCCCTCCCACAGCAACTCCCATGCAACACAGATTGCTACATCAACCTGGCTTGGGAGTCACAAAAGGCGTGCCCCAAATCTGCCAGTTCTCCTTGTTGAAAGGCGATCTCCACTTCTGGATTAGTTCCAGTTCAAGCTGCTGTCGAGGACGAGTCGCAGACGGTGCTTCTAACCAAAAGGCGATTCCCACTGCCGTTTTCATCTTGTTGACAGAATGGGCGGAACAGTAATGGTCGAGATACCACTTACAGCCATGCTCCCCCTTCCACCGCTGCCCTGATTTAACCGTTTCTCCCACATACAGCAGTAACGGCACGGCATAGTCAATCACAAAGTAAAAGGCGGGTACGCCAGGGTCAGGGTTCTTCCATCGCCAAAACTCAATATTCTGCTGCCTCAGACTGAAGGGGTCAAGACGCTCGGCGATCGAGATTGGTACGGGCTGTCCTAACAAGTCCACCTGCTGAAGCACAGGAGCAGTTTTGACCTGGCACTGGTACTCGTAAATCCGCTGCTTCCAGTCCTGCAGGGTTGCCGCTCCGATCAACAGGGGCTTTGCGACCGGTTGATACGTTCCTGCACCCTCCTTTGCACTGAACAATGACAACTGCTCTGGCTTGCTCATCACACTCCTCTTTGCCCGTCATGGCTCAGCTAGAATACCATGCAGATTCACAGGAGAGGCAGGATCAAGATGAAGCACGATCCATCATGATTAATTGGAGCGAAGGGAAGCCTGTTCCCCAGTTCTATTCCTTTACTTCTGACTTGACGCTCTCTAGCCAGTACTGCCCAAAAAGCACTGCCACCCCAAACCGATTCGGCACGGGCAAAGCAACTCATCCCTTATAGTGTAAGCAGTACAAATCGATTCAGTAGCTCAGGCTTTATCAACGATGTTCTTAACTCCGTCCTTGATATCTTCCTTAGCATTTCGCATTTCAGCTTCGGCTTGCTTTGCCTTGCCTTCTACTTGCGCTTGCTGATCACCCGTAATGTTACCGATCGCTTCTTGTGCTTTGCCTTCAATATTTTTAGCAGCTGCTTTTGCTCTCTCTTCTAAGCTCATAATTTACACTCCGATAACTATATAAATTCGATTCATTGAGCCAGTTGGGAAACTTACTCTGACGGCTCAATAATGTAAAAATTACAGGAGTCAATAAATATGCTGCGTCTAACGTAAGGTAGATCCGAGGGTAGTGCGTTAGATTGATGTGGGATTGGTAGAGTAGAGGGGAATATCGCTTAAACCCTATTTTTATAGGAGTATCTGGTTGGCAGAGAGGAAAACAGGCAATTGCCCAATCCCCCATTCGATCGGTTCTTGCCGCAGCGATGACTCCTAAGCATTACGGATGCGGCATTGTGTCCTGCTCCTGAAGCAATTCCGAAATTGGTTTCAGGTAAGGTAAGCGGTAGTGATGATAGTGCATGGGGTGAAGCCATGCTTTGTTCCGATAGCCAAATCGCACTGGCTCCACTGGAGGAAGCAAGGCTTGCAGGTGAGCCGGGTCTTTCAGTGCCAGTACCGATCGCCCATTCATCATAATTGGCTCGGTATAAAGCTCCTGCTTCTGACAATCAAACTCTTTTAAGACCTCATAATCCAAGGCCACAAACTCATAAACCCAGTTCTCCTGGCGAAAGATCAAAATTTGCAGAGGTTGGGTCTCTGGGTCAATCTCTGGCTCACCCAACCCTAAAGTCGTTTCATAAACGCCCCAACAGTCTGCCAGATACTTCCCCTTGTTTGTCGTTGATTTCATCGCGGACTTGTAGAGCACTTTATCGTGGTCATTGGCATTAACGGCAACGACAATACAGGTAAATTCTTTCAGTTGCTCGTCATCATCTTCATCGAGTTCTCGGTAGTATCCTACCCCTAGCGATCTTGCATGACCCTCAAACAGGGAATTCGGCTTATTCATCACTTTGAGAATCCGCGCAAGCTCCTGATGGGGTCGTGACGGTTTTCTGGCGTAGGTTTTCACCCTGCTGTAGTTCAGCAAAGGCTTAAATTGGTCAATGTAGTGTTTCTCCTGAACGTCTAATTCTCTCAGCGAGCAGGGGCAGTAATAAATCTGATAGTTCCGCTTTTTGTTTTGGCGGCTCAGTTGACCATAGCGGTGATGCGATCGTCCACCCCACCGCGTCCTGAGGTTACTTGCCTTGCCTACATACCAGACTTCTCCACCCGCATCGATCACCACATAAATCCCCGGTACATCCGGTAGATTCATTCTGCCGGAGAGCGGAACGTTTGCCCACTGCTGCCATTCGGGTTGAGGCTGGAAAGGTGGAGTCATGATCAGGCAATTTGCACTTAGAACATCAGGGCAGGTGCTCAATGCCACGCCTGGCATCCGCTCAGATCTTTAAGCAGCAGTTGTT
The DNA here is from genome assembly GCA_014695325.1 of Cyanobacteria bacterium FACHB-502. Classification (GTDB taxonomy): domain Bacteria; phylum Cyanobacteriota; class Cyanobacteriia; order Elainellales; family Elainellaceae; genus Leptolyngbya_A. The sequence goes on from JACJNZ010000088.1 coordinate 6,404, forward strand.
CACCACTGATGCGATCGCTTGCGCTTCTACAAGCTACTCTTCCACCCACCATTGGTACACCACATCCGTCTGCGTCCCCTGCCCCACACTAACTGCCAGAGTTTGTCCCTGATTGCCATAAAACTCAAACCGACACAAGCCCATGCCTGTCCCAGCACAATCCACAATCTCCGTATAGCCCAGTCCTAAAAAATGATCGACTTTAGATGACATTCCAAAGCGATTCGGCTCTTGAGTGTTGTAGCTGGGACTCCACCCTGCATTCAGGATAAGCTGTCTTGCCTGAGCATAAGGCATTCCCTGTTGCAAATTTGGAACAGACTGAGCCTGAGCGGGCATTGTCCCCAGGAAGGGAACAGTGACAAGAGCAGTGACGATCGGAAGAATCGAAATTCGCATAAACCGCTTCTAGGGCAAGGTACTTCTTGCAGAATGCCCAGGCAACACAGCAGGGTAACGGCAAGGGGATTCTGGCTTTGAAGCCCTGACTACTGCCCTTTGCAATCGCTTTAGAAGAAACTGCTATTGAGGGGATGTCGTTCAAACAGCATCATCGGTCCAACCGCACTGGTTCAGTCCCAATGCACCCGATCGACTTGTCGCTGCGCTACGGCGCGTCGCGCGTTGCGATCGCCCTAACTTAAAGCGGTCGGCTGAGGCTACTGCTGCATTTATGCCTAAGAGGGTTCTTATTCTGAAACTTTATCCTTGAACAGTTTGCCAGCCGAGAATGCCGGAACTTTGCTCGCAGGAATCGTCATCACTTCCCCAGTCTTGGGATTACGTCCTTCCCGCTCCTGTCGCTGGCGTGGCTCAAAAGAGCCAAAGCCCACGAGCGTCACCTTATTGCCCTCCGATACGGCTTCCATAATGGAATCGATCGCCGCCGTCAGAATTGCGTCCGCTTGCTTTTTGCTGACGTTGGCTTTCTCTGCAACCTTGTCTACAAGCTCCCCTTTGTTCATGCGAAGGTCCGAACTCAACACTGGAATTGTAGTGCAAACAATTGAGGCTGAAACCCGCATTCTCTCGATCGTAACAATCTGAAACCCGCATTCTGCCGTTGAGGAGGCACTCTAAAGCGTGTGAGTTAGCTTTTCGCTGATGTCCTTCTGCGTAGGGCGGCTGTGGATCGTCATGAAGCATCAGAGTTTGGTGTTCTTCTGTCTGGAGAGCTTCTGCACCACCCTGACGTTGCCATCGGTCAAGTTCAACGCTTCAACGATACCGGAATGCGTTGGGGAGACCTCTTTTTGCTGATGCCAGCAGCGATCGCCGACTCACTAATCAGATTGTCGATTCCTTGCTCAAACCGAATCATCAATCCAGCCGCAATTCAAGCAGTCCCAATGCACTTGAACTGGATGAGTCGAATCAATCGGCATCTCGCAATTCGGACATCGCCCTGTAAAGAGGGGATGGGTATCCAGTAAGTCCAGTTGCTCCGTTAACGCCTGTTGCCTGGGCTGTAGAACCAACTCTCCGTTGTAATAAGCTGCCCCTTCTGGTTGCCATTGTTCTTCAGGTTCGGGCAGTGGGAAGATCGCCACAAAATCAAGGCACTCCTCTGACTCCAAGCCCAATGGGTGCAGTGTGCAACGGAGATGCGGATTATGGGTGTAGAACTCACAGGTTGAGCACTGAGGTAGATAGCAGGGATTTGGGGAACTGGGCATTGACTGATTCAGGATGGGGGGTTATGTACAGTGTTCCCTGCCCTTACTCTTAAGGGACGAACAGCAGTCGATTGCCTGTCATTAAAAGAAGCGCTAACCCAAGTAAATATTTGAATGACGCCGTTGAGCAGGATCATCGAACCCTCAAGTCAATAAATTATGAAGCCGATAATGAGGTGCAATCAAGCGGAAACGGCTGTCGTGTTATTTCAGCAAATCTTGCGTATCTTGGAGAAAACCACTTTGATGTGCGGGCGATCGATTTCCAACCTATCCTTACAATGTCAAATCCGACTAAACCACCCTGCGATGAGGGCGTCATTCGCTCTCATTCTTGCTCTACTCCCTGTCAGCGCAGCCACCGCGTTTGGATACTGGTTGCCACAATTCTTGGCTCTAGTATGGCATTTATCGACAGCACTGTCGTCAACGTTGCCCTGCCGACACTACAAACCCAGTTGAATGCAACTGTTTCTGATGTGCAATGGGTCGTAGAATCCTATGCCCTATTTGTTGCAGCTTTGATTCTGGTGGGTGGCTCCCTGGGAGATCATCTGGGACGGCGACGCGTGTTTATGGGGGGAGTGGTACTCTTTGCGATCGCTTCGCTGTGGTGTGGCTTATCCTCCACAGTTGGACAACTCATCCTAGCTCGGGGTATTCAGGGGATCGGCGCTGCCTTGCTGATTCCGGGCAGCCTCGCGATTATCGGAGCTTCTTTTCCAAACGAGCAGCGCGGTGCGGCAATCGGCTTTTGGTCTGGGTTTACGGCAATCACCTCTGCTGCAGGTCCAGTGCTTGGGGGGTGGCTAATTGAAACCTTTTCCTGGCGATGGGTATTTTTGATTAACCTGCCCCTTGCCGCGATCGTGATTGTGATCAGCCGCTGGTGTGTCCCCGAAAGCCGTGATCCTCAAGCTGCTAAGCTCGATTGGCTAGGAGCAGCACTGGCGATCACGGGTTTGGGTGGGGTGGTGTACGGGTTGCTGGAGTTTCCCAAGCTGGGGTTTGACGCCATTGTGATTGGAGCGATCGCCAGCGGCATTTTGATTTTAGGTGGATTTCTGTGGCTAGAATCGCGCCTAATCTCCCCCATGCTGCCGCTGAGTCTGTTTCGCTCTCGGACCTTCAGCGGTGCCAATTTGCTAACGCTGTTGCTTTATGCGGCTTTGGGAGGTGCTTTGTTCTTCCTGCCCTTTAATCTGATTCAGGTACAAAGCTATTCCGCGACAGCTGCCGGGGCTGCCCTGGTTCCGTTCCCGCTCATTATGTTTTTTCTCTCGCGCTGGTCAGGGGGATTGGTGAGCCGCTACGGTGCCCGCCTGCCTTTGATGATGGGTCCGACAATCGCAGCAATAGGATTTGGTTTAATGACGCTTCCGGGCATTGGCGGCAGCTACTGGACTACCTTCTTTCCTGCTGTGGTAGTGCTAGGGCTAGGAATGGCAATTTGTGTGGCTCCGTTAACCACAGCAGTGATGAATGCCGTGAGTGAGCGATTTGTGGGAGCTGCTTCCGGTGTGAACAATGCCGTTTCTCGCATTGCCAGTCTGCTTGCGATCGCCCTATTCGGCATCGTTATGCTCAACCAATTTAACGAGAGTCTGAATGGGCGGATTGCAGCTCTACCCCTATCTCCGACTGCCCAACAATTCCTGGACGCTCAACGCATTAACCTGGCGGCGGCGACCCTTCCGCCTGGATTAGATAACGGCGTGGAGACTGCATTGAGGAGTGCGATTGCTGAATCCTTTGTGGATGGATTTCGGATGGTGATGGGCATTGCAGCCGGGTTAGCAATCGCCAGTGCTATCACGGCAATGTTCATGATTGAGCGGAGGCGGGTTAAAGCTAATAGAAGTTGATTGTCTTCTAAATGGTTCAGCGTGGAAATTGCCCAAGCAGCTCATACCAAGCCATCGATTGTCGGCATAGTCAGTGGAAGAGCCTTGCCCGCTCCTAGAGTTCAGTGTTTCCCCGCGCTACTGCTTACACTGGTTGTAGTATGTGTACATTTCCCGGCAAAAGGAAGGACTGCCCGGATTGATGCCTGCAATGAGTGACAATCTAAACAGGATTTTTACAGCCATTAAAGCAGCAATGGGCAGCTACCGCTGCTGGTTGGGCGTGGGGGGTAAGCCCTCGTCCTGGGCAGGAGTTTTATCGCAGGCAGTTTCCCAAGTGTCCCAACTGTCCCAAATGCCTTCTGTCCAGCGGCTAGGGGAGGAAAGGGTGTTCTAGCCAATCCTCCCCTTGTATTGAGAGAAGAAGTCTTTTCCTCCTCTCCCACCGCTGATGGAAGTGATAGAAGTCTTTTCTACCGCTCCCCTTAATCCCAGCCTGATCAGAACCAGGAATAAGTCAATTATGTCTCATTCCCTAAAGATCGTCCTCCCAATGCCTCGATCGCCCCAATCACCTCAAATAACAGACGATCGCTGAATGACCTTTTACCACTGCCCTCTCTTCCTATCCTCCTTTCACCTGATTGCACTCTCTCCATTCTCAATGACCCTGCTTTAGTGGGGTTAGTGGGGGCTGCGCTTGTTGGAACTCACATTGGCACCCGTTGATGCTCGTGCTGGGCTAGGCACCGAACTGATGAGTTTCCGAAGCTGGCATCTAAAAGCGATCGAGACTTGCTCATCGATCGCCTTCCTTAGCAGAAGCAATAAAATCAGGGCAGTCGATCGAGACAGCGCGAGCGCAACAGAGCCATTCACCAAAGCCCGGTAGGGCAAAAGCTGGTCTTGCTGAATTATTTCGACCCTTCAGAGGCTTTGACATCAGCCGTCTTAGGCTGCTGTGGTTGAACCTGCTCGATCGGTAAAGGAATGCCCAGCTTCTCTGTTAGTTCCTGTGTCGGGATGACAAATTTATTGGCTCCAGTCACGGCACCACTCACTGTCGTTGCCGTTGCCACCAGTGCCAGAAGTGCTGCTTTTACACGGTGCGGCTTACGCTTTTCAGGGGCTGCTTCAGGTCAGCTTCGAGATCATCGAGGTGGTCGATCGCTTCATCTTGAGGGCGATCGCGCAAGAATCTGATGAATTACTCCAAGAATCTGAAAGAAACCATGAATTAGAACTCAGTACACTCAAGTTAGTAAATCAAGTGGGTTGCTTCCCAAGAATTTTGTGAGACACTCCACAGTCCATATCTGCTTTTTAGATTTCGACTGCCCCTAATGCTTTCAGCGTAGCTTGCTGTGCGACTGTTAATCCCTGAGCGCCTCTAATGTTCATGCCCTCATAGAGGCGATCGGCTCTCAGGGTTTTGAGGCACTCACCTGTTGTAGGATTCCACAGCTTAATGGTTTCATCCTGACTTCCACTGACCAAAATCGGACCTGTACCGGATGGCAGGCTAACGTCCACCGGACTAAACTGAACTCTGACCTGACTGGTGTGCCCTTGCAGGACTTTCTGACAGGTGCCATCTTGGACATTCCACAGCCGGATAGTTTGGTCTTCACTGCCACTGGCTAGGAGACGACCATTCGGGCTGAAGGCCACTGAGCCAACTTCACTAGTATGGTCGTGTAACGTTGCCAAGCACGCTCCGTCTTGCACATTCCAAAGTCGAACTGATAAGTCTGAGCTGCCAGTTGCTAGAGTCTGACCATCTGGGCTGAAGGCAACGGATATAATCCAACCCGTATGTCCGTGTAGGGTTCTGAGGCAGGAGCCATCTCGCACATCCCATAGCCGCACGGTTTGATCGTTGCTGCCACTCGCAAGGATGTGACCATCTAGGCTGAGGGCGACTGCCCAAACCCAACCCATATGTCCTTGTAGAGTTCTGAGGCAGGAGCCATCTTGCACATCCCATAACCGCACTGATTCGTCATGGCTGCCACTCGCTAACATTTGTCCATTGGGGCTGAAACTGACTGAGCAAACCCAACCCGTATGTCCGTGTAGGGTTCTGAGGCAGGAGCCATCTCGCACATCCCATAGCCGCACGGTTTGATCGTTGCTGCCACTTGCAACCATTTGACTATTGGGGTGAAATGCCACTGCCCAGCTCCAATTGGTATGTCCTGGCAAAGCCTTGCAAGTTTCTTGCTGCCAATCCCAGATCCGCACGAGGGCATCATAACTACCACTGGCTAAAGTGGAGCCATCCGGACTAAAGCTGACTGAAGTGACCCCACTGGTTTGCCCCTGAAACGTCTTGAGGCAGGTGCCATTTTGGACATCCCACAGTCGAAATGAGGCATCCTCACTATTGCTCGCTAAGATTTGACCATCGGGACTGAACGCGACAGACCAAACACAACTGCTGCAACCTTGCAACCGTTTGAAGCATGTTCCGTCCTGCACGCTCCACAACCGTACTGAGGCGTCATCACTACCACTGGCAAGGGTTTGACCATTGGGACTGAAGCTGAGTGAGGTGACCCAACTAGTATGCCCTTGCAGTATTTTGCGGCAAATGCCGGTCTGCACGTCCCATAGTCGAATCGTGCGATCATCACTACCGCTGGCGAGGGTTTGACCGTCCGGGCTGAAGGCAACTGCCCAAACCCGACGGGTATGTCCTGACAATGTTTTGAGGATGGTGCCGTGAGCAACACTCCACAATCGGATTGAGGAGTCTTCGCTGGCACTGGCCAGAATCTGTCCATTGGGACTAAAGTTGACTGAAGTGACCCCACCGGTATGACCCTGCAAAACTGTGAGGCAGGTGCCGTCTCGGGCATTCCAGAGCCGAATTGTTTGATCTTCACTTCCACTGGCAAGCATTTGACCATCGGGGCTGAAGGCGATCATCCAAACCCGACTGAGATGACCCCGCAGTATGTTGAGACAGGTGACTGAGAGATGGCTGGAATCACTCACTTCAGACAGGTTCGCAGGATTGGACTGCTCAAAATCGAGGTTCTGCACATCCCACAACCGAATCAATGGGTCATCACTGCAACTGGCTAACGTTTTGCCATCGGGACTGAAAGCAACTGTCCAGATCCAACCGGTATGTCCCTTCAATGTCACAACTTGTTGACCATCGACCACTCGCCAGAGGCAAATCTTACCATCCACATCGCCTGTTGCCAGCAAGCTGCCATCTGGATTAAAGCTGATTGACACAACGCTACTTAAGGTCTCGGCAAACACAGAGGTTGCCAAATCAGCGTTGCAAAAATTGACCCCTGCCAGGCTGATCTGTCGTAAGTCGGCTTGCCATACGCTTAGCTCTGAAAAGTCGTAGCCTCGTAAATTGCTTTGCAGATGCACCAGCAGGTTGATAAGGTTGCCAGCAAGGTAGTTTGGCTGAGGTGCTTGCTGTTGCTGCGCCAACATGATTTTCAACTGCTGTTCCAGGGCTTGTGAGCCAAACTGAATCAGCAATTGTTCAGCGATCGGCTCAACGATCAACCGCTTTTGCATCTCTCGGACATAGTCTTTTGTTTGAGCTTTGATCAAGGCATGGGTTTTGAGTCGCTCTGGTGTTTGGGTGGCAATTTCCCCAGAGACATACTGCACGAACTGGTCAGTCACATATTCCAGTACCACTGGCTGAAGAAAGAACCGCTCTCCCTCCTTCTCGATTAGAGATCGCCGCAATAAGGACTGAATTGCATGCGGCAGCCTGCGCCTGGAAGTCGTGGTGACAACATCCCGACTCAACTCAACCAGCGAGTTCGGTTCTCGGTTAATGGCTAACCAAACGATCATTTCCAGCTCAATCTCAGACAGGCGGTCAAACTGTCGCTGGAGCAAGTCTCGAATGTCATCAAAGACGACTAAGCCCTGCTGCACATAGTTCAATACCTCGACAATTTTGCCATTAAACAGTTCTTGAGTCGCGGCTGCCACCAGCTTCAGCGCCAGGGGGTTGCCGCGATAGTGCGTCACTAATCTCTCCCATTCCGATGCTGTACCTGCAAAGATTCCTTTGGAGCGAAAGAGTTCTCGTCCGGCTTCGGGTTGCAGTCCCTGCAGTAGCAGCGTTCGTACTGATTGTTCCTGACCTTCCAGTGGCACAACCTCTCTGGGCTTTTCGCGGCTGGTGAGCAGCAAACAACTCTGATGGGACACCGTCCCAATCTCTTTGAACAGTTGACCATATCCCTCGTAGCCCGCTCGATACTGTCCGGTTTGTCCGGCACTCAAAATCGTCTCCGCATTGTCCAGAACCAGTAAGCAGCGCTTTTGACGCAACCCCTGTATTAGCTTCAATAGTTTCCCATCCAGGCTGCTCGGTACAGCGATGTCCTCTCCCTGCGCCCGCAGTAGAATAGGCAGCACCATCTCTAACCACTCTTCAAATGGCGGGGCATTTTGCAGCGATCGCCACACCACCACCTCAAACTGAGTTTGAATCTGCTGCCCCAGTTTGGCGGCCAAGGCACTTTTGCCAATGCCACCAATTCCCAGCAGTGCCACGACTCGACAACGCTCTGTCACAATCCATTGCTCCAGGGTTTGCAGTTCCCCAGTTCGCCCATAGAACTGGGTGACATCCATCGCTTCTCCCCAGTCTGCGTGAGGGGCAACCGATGCCGGCGCAGATAAACCAGAGGGGAGGTTGGTGGGACTCACTGATACCTCATCTAGTGCATCCGCTCTCGCATCGGTTGCCCCATCCACTGCCAATGCTTGGGTTTGTATGGCGATAAGCAATGACCTGTGCCAATAAGCTGCTAAAGCTGCTTGAAAGTTGGTCTTGCTGACAGTTTCTCCGAGGGCCTGTCCTAACAGTTTCCAGAACTTGGGACCCACATCATGCTTGAGATAGCTGACAGCATACCCAGAGGTTTCGGCTATCTGCTCGTAGGACTGTCGCTGTATCGAGCCGAGCAGGATTGAGGCTTCTACTTCGCTGAGTCGTCTGCCATTGTGGGCAAACATGGCTGAATTGGCAATCCGTAGTATCTGCTCAACGTCCATTACTGCTCAAGCGTAATCAGTTAGTATTGCCCGATTTTACCGCGACTGACCTTAACTTTTAGATCGCTGCATCACATTGTCCACAATCGACTTCTAGTAAAGGCTACAGCTTCTCCAGGCTCAGCAAAATCAGATCAAAAGTTAAGGTAGAACTGAGTATTTAGACTTAGTAATAACTCAATTCTAGGGAACTAAAGTCCTTAATTTTCCTGTAACGACAAACCAAAAAAACTCTCCTACAGTAGAGACATCAGGTTCAAAGGCGTAAGGCAAAGGAATTAGCAACCACTATCTCCTAATCGCTAACCGCTTAATAGCTTTCACAATTCCCCGATTTCTAGCAGTAATCCAGTCTCACGACCCCGAACCCTCGGCTTGAGCTCAGGTCGAAAGACGGTCGACAGGCTAAGTTTCTGCTGCAACGGATTCGCTATCAAGTTGGTGTAGTGACGTAGTTGACAACTGACAGATCTTCCAAGCTTTTCTAATACTACACAGGAGGTATTGATGGAACGATATAGCTGTAAGGTCTGTGGTCACATTTATGAGCCGGCAGAGGGTGACCCGAAGGCTGGAATTGCTCCGGGAACAGCTTTTGAAGATCTGCCGGAAGATTGGGTATGTCCAGTCTGTAGCGCGAAGAAAGCAAAGTTTCAACCAGTACTACCAGGGGGAGTTTAGCTGGTTGTATCCCAAAAGGTAATGCGTTCTAAACCGTGAAGTATAGATTGGGGACAAACGAATGAGCCGTGATTTGCAATGCTTTGACTCTACTCCTATTGATAGTCCTCAACTGCAGAGCTTGACGCAACAACCCTTGAATGATGCGCTCATCTACGTTGCGCAAGAAGTTGCTAAGTTGCTGAAACAAGCTTATCCAGTACAAGCTGATGACACTAATTATCTGGAGTCAACAACCAGGAATCACTCTAGTCAAAGCCCTCCCATGTAGTAATTTAAGCATTTTACATTTTCAGTCAATGCTCGTTGAAACATAAGGAAAGCCCTACCCAAACTCAAATGGAAATCACACTATGAACATGCTCAACTTCAGGAACAGCATCCGCCTGCTTCTGATTATCACTCTCTTTTTAGGAACTCTTACCCTCACTTCTCTAGGAGCCATCATGAGTAATGCAAATGCACAAGTTAACAAGCCCACGATCGTCCTCGTCCACGGTGCATTCGCCGAGTCTTCTAGTTGGAACGGTGTATTGACGAAGCTAATCACGAAAGGTTATCCGACGGTTGCTGTGGCGAATCCTCTGCGCGGCGTTAAGAGCGACGCAGATTATGTTGCCAGTGCCCTTAAAGACATCAACGGACCCATCGTGCTGGTTGGGCATTCTTATGGAGGCGCAGTAATCACCAATGCCGTCAATGGTAACAGGAACGTGAAAGCATTGGTCTACGTTGCTGGCTTCGCCCCTGAAGCGGGTGAGACTGCCATTGAACTCTCAGGACGTTATCCGGGCAGCACACTCGGATCAACACTCGCGCCACCCGTTGAACTGCCCGATGGTGGTAAAGACCTCTACATTCAGCAGGACAAGTTCCACGCCCAGTTTGCTGCGGATGTGCCCGCTAACGACGCGCAACTAATGGCTAGCACTCAGCGCCCGATTACGGAAGCTGCGCTGAACGAAGCCTCCGGTGCGCCCGCATGGAAATCTACCCCGTCCTGGTTTATTTACGGCGATCGCGACTTGAACATTCCTCCAGCAGCACTGTCTTTCATGGCGAACCGCGCTAACTCAAAGGAGACCGTTGTTGTGAATGGTGCGTCCCATGTCGTGATGGTTTCCCATTCAGATGCCGTTGCCAATCTCATCGATCGTGCTGCAACCGCGCCATAGATAAGGCGTAAACGCATCTGGCTACAAGCAGCTTCTCATACTAGAACGCTGAATCATTTTAAGGAGCAATCCTATGTCAACTTTTGTCTTGGTTCACGGCGCATGGCACGAGGGTTCTGCTTGGAACGAAGTGATCAAACAGCTAGAAGCGAAAGGGCATCAAGCATTTGCTCCCACGATCGCCGGACATGGTAAAAACGTAGATAAAAACGTTAACCATGCTCAATGTACGCAATCGATCGTCGATTACATTGTTGGCAAAGACTTAACCGATATTGTTCTCTTAGGTCATAGTTTTGCCGGAACAATCATTGCGAAAGTTGCTGAAGCGATTCCCTCGCGCATTCGACGGCTCATCTTCTTCGATGCCTTTGTCCTCAATGATGGTGAAAGCCTTAGAGATAACATTCCGCCGCATTATCAAGCGTTATTTGACTCCCTAGCTAGAGAATCGGGCGATCATACGATGGTGATGCCGTTTGAGATGTGGCGAGAAGTGCTTCTCAATGATGCTGACCTCGAACTGGCTCGATCGAGTTACGCACGATTATCACCTGAACCGTATCAACCGTGGATTGACAAGCTGGACTTGAAGCAGTTTTACTCGCTGCCCATTCCTAAAAGTTACCTCTACTGTACAGAAGATAATGTCCTCCCTCAAGGCGAACAGTGGGGTTGGCATCCGAGAATGTCTAACCGCTTGGGGCTATTTCGGCTTGTACAAATGCCCGGTAGTCACGAGGTCATGTTTTCTAACCCGATCGATTTAGCAGAAAAGATGATTGTGGCAGGACGTGACTAGCAGCAGAATTTGCGATCGCCAACCCGCTAGCCGTCATTCAACAAACAATGACCTGAAAAGGAGAAATCATGACAACTACATACCATCACAGTGCTGCTTTTGATTATATTGTGATTGGTGCCGGTTCAGCAGGCTGCGTTGTTGGCAGCCGTCTTACAGAAGACCCTAATACTAAAGTATTGCTGCTCGAAGCGGGTAGTCCTGATACCAAGCCAGAACTTGAAGTTCCCTCAGTGTGGCCTACTACACTCTTAGGCTCGGAAGTGGACTGGGCATACTTAACTGAAGGGGAACCTTACTTAAATAACCGCAAAATTTTATCTTCACGCGGTAAAGTCTTGGGCGGCAGCAGTTCGATTAATGGCATGATTTATATACGAGGCAATGAACGTGACTACAATAGCTGGCAAGCGTTAGGTAATATTGGTTGGAGTTATCAGGATGTCTTGCCTTACTTCAAGAAATCGGAAAACCAGCAGCGGGGAGCATCGTTATTTCACGGGGTTGATGGACCACTTAGCATCACAGATCCACTCTCTCCTGCAAAAGTGTCGCAACGCTTTGTGGAAGCCGCGATCGCACAGGGCTATGAGCAAAATCCCGACTTTAATGGCGTACAGCAGGAAGGTGCAGGACTTTACCAAGTGACCGTGAAAGATGGCAAGCGCCAAAGTACAGCAGTGGCATTTCTGCGTCCAATTAAAGATCGCCCCAACTTGACCATTCAAACAGGAGCATTGGTGACTCGTTTACTCTTTGAGGGAAAGCGCGCGGTAGGGGTAGTGTATGTTCAAAACGGAACGGAGTATCAAGTTAGGGTCAACTCCGAAGTGATTTTGAGTGCTGGTGCCTTCGATTCTCCTAAACTGCTCATGCTTTCTGGAATTGGACCAGCTGAACATCTGCGGGCAGTAGGCATTCCTGTAGTTTTTGATTTGCCGGGTGTCGGGCAGAATCTTCAAGATCACCCACTTGCTGTTATTGCCTACCAGTCTACTCAGGACGTGCCCCTTGCGCCAAGTAGTAATGGGGGAGAGGCTGGGTTATTTCTGCATGTCAACAATAATTTAGATGCTGCGCCTAATTTGCAATTTACAATTGTTCCGATTTTATATGTCGATCCTGCTTATGCACGTGAAGGTCCGGCATTCACCCTTCCCTTTTACATCACCCGTCCCGAAAGTCGTGGTAGTGTAACACTACGTTCCTCCTCCCCCTTTGACCCACCGTTGATTCGGGTCAACTATCTTCAGAAAGAATCTGATATGCAACTGATGGTTGAAGGACTTAAAATTTTGCGTCAGATTGTATACTCCGATGCGTTTAATGAGTTTCGGGGCGAGGAAATTGCTCCAGGGAGTTCCGTGCATAGCGACAAAGCAATCGAAGATTATATTCGGCAAACGTGCGGTACGGCATGGCATCCTGTTGGGACGTGCAAAATGGGTATTGATCAAATGGCGGTTGTCGATCCTCAACTCCAGGTACGGGGGATTGAAGGGTTACGAGTTGTTGATGCATCGATTATGCCAACTATGATCACAGGCAACACAAATGCATCGGCAATTATGATTGGAGAAAAGGCTGCCGATTTGATAAAAGTTGGAACAAAATTGCCTCAATGATGGTGAAAGCCTCACGATTGCATCTACATCCCTGATGGATGTGGATTGGACTGAGAGAGATCGAGATGCAACTGCTTTTCTATCGTTACGAGTGAAGTATTTAGAGCTTGCGGTAAGACAGGAAGTTGCCTCTGAAGCTGCCCGATCGTGTCTTTCGATCGACGATTGGACATCTCGCACCCCATTCGCTCACACGGTAAGACTCTGAGGTATCTAGAACATTCACAATTACAGGAGATTCAAATGACAATTTCAACTCAAACATCTTCAACTCTAGGCTCAAATCCTCTGAATTCGATGCAAATCGATCATGTTTGCTTGAATGTACCGAACTATGAGGAAACGCTTCAGTGGTATCAAGAAAAGCTAGATGCGACGATCGAACGTGAATGGACAGTAGGCGTTTTCCCAGATCTGAAATTGGCTTATCTCAGTGTATATGGCTTTCGCATCGAAATTATTGGCTCTACTCAGTCACAAGCAGGAATGCCGATCGCGACTAATCTTGGTGAGGGATTAAGGACAACAGGCATCGGACATTTTTGTTTTCGAGTTCGAGATGTCGATGCAGTTCTTGCTGAATTAAATCGACGTGGTGTGAAAACATTTCTCGAACTCGGAAGCTATCCTGATCCGGGTATTCGGCTCTGTATGATTCAAGACAATAACGGCAATCTGATCGAGTTTGTCACCCCATTATGAATTTATTAATGAAATAGATCCCAACAGTTGCCGCTGCATCACAAACTGATTAGGGCGGACAGGTGAGAATTTTTTCATCTATCGTTCGAGAAATCATCGTCGTTCATCCATTAATACAGGTAAAACATTGATGTTAGAGGGTGGATATGTAGCGTAGTAGTTGATCGGCAGTGCGAAACGTTGTGACCAAGTAGCGATCGACACCGATATGAATCCCGCAGATGAAGACGTTGTTGTAGGGATGACCAAGATGACTGCCCTTAATCGCTATGGACAGCGAGGTGGCTGGCATAGTCTCTTATCTCACCAGTCCTGAAGCCGCCTTCGTCACGGATACAAGTCTCAAAATTGGTGGCGGTTTTACCGCTTGAACGAGACGTAATCAATTCAAATTCAGCATTCATAGGAGATTGCAATGCCTTACGTTACTGTTGGTCAAGAAAACTCTGCAAACATTGATCTTTACTACGAAGATCTGGGCACAGGTCAACCGATCGTTCTGATTCATGGATTTCCCCTCAACGGACATTCCTGGGAAAAGCAGGTCTTAGTGCTGCTCAATGCCGGATATCGGGTGATTACCTACGATCGCAGAGGATTTGGTGCTTCTAGCCAACCTTCATTTGGCTACGACTACGATACTTTTGCAGCAGACTTGAACGTGCTAATGACCAAACTTGACTTGCGTGATGCTGTGCTGGTTGGCTTCTCAATGGGAACAGGCGAAGTCACGCGCTACCTTGGCAAATATGGCTCAGAGCGGGTGCAGAAAGCGGTGCTGATGGCTCCAGTGCCACCCTTCTTGTTGAAGACCGATGATAATCCCAAAGGCGTTGACCAGAGCGTTTTCGATGGCATTATGAAAGCGATTGTTGACGATCGACCAGCCTATTTCTCTGCGTTCTTTAAAGAGTTCTTCAATGTGGATGTGTTGTTGGGCGATCGCGAAGCGCTGCCCGCAAAGCGGGGTCGCATCAGCAATGAGGCAATTCAAGCAAGTTGGAATGTGGCAGCAGGGGCTTCTGCTAAAGGGACTTTGGACTGTGTTCCATCCTGGCTCACCGATTTCCGCGATGATCTGCCCCGCATTGATGTCCCAACCCTGATCATTCATGGCGATGCCGATCGCATTTTGCCGCTTGAGTCCACCGCAGCAAGACTCCCGAAGCTGATTAAAAACAGTCAACTTGTTGTCATTCCTGGCGGACCGCACGCCATCAACTGGACTCACGCCGATCAGGTCAATCCCTTGTTGTTGGACTTTCTTCAGGGGTGATTATCTATCGAGTCCTTTATCGCTAAAAGGGTTCTAATATGTTTTCTAGACTGATGATAGCGGTTGCAACCACAGTGCTAATGATTGTGACCTCTTGTAGCTTTCCAACAATAGCACCAAGCAAAAGTGCGATTGCTCAAGTGCCAGGTGTCTATCCATTCAAGTTAGGTGATTTCAAAATTACAGCTCTGAGCGACGGCACACTCCCCCAGGATTTACATACGCTGCTGTCGAATACGAACCCAACAGAAACCGATCGCCTGCTTCAGAAAAACTTTCTGACTAATCCTGTCGAGACATCGATTAATGCTTTCCTGATCGACACTGGAGATCAACAAGTACTCGTGGACACGGGAGCCGGAACCTTTTTTGGTTCAAAACTGGGTGGCAAGCTTCAAACATCGTTACAAGCAGCAGGCTACACACCTAACGAAATTGATGCAATTCTTCTGACTCATATTCATACCGATCATAGTGGGGGGCTGGTCGAACAGGGGAAACGGGTGTTTCCTGCCGCCACGCTCTATGTCGGCAAGCCAGATGTCGATTTCTGGTTTGATCGAGCGAATGCCACACGATTCAACGTTGCTGAAAAATACTTTGACGAAGCCGCGAAAACTGTCAAACCTTATTTAGATGCAGACAAAGTGAAATCGTTTTCTGGCAAGACAGTCCTGCTACCGGGAATCACCGCGCATCCCACACCCGGCCACACTCCTGGTCATAGCTGCTATGTGGCGGCAAGCAAGGGTGAGAGCATTGAGTTTTGGGGCGATATTGTTCACTTTGCTTCGGTGCAATTTCCCAAGCCAGAAATTACAGTTGCTTATGATGTCGATGCCAATGCTGCTGCGGCACAACGCAAAAAACAGTTTGCGAGAGCGGAAGCATCCCGAATTTTGATAGCAGGCGCACATTTGCCCTTTCCCGGCGTTGGACACCTCCGGGTAGCAGATCAAGGCTATGCCTGGGTGCCAGTGGATTACCGCTGGCGCGAACCCTAAAGGATTCATAGCAATGTGAAATGGGCGCTGAATGTTTATACGCCCATTCAGAGGTCAGTAGTGAAGCAGATATTAAAGCGTTAGTAGAGAAATTGTTCCGTGAGTTTTGCACAAGCGGCAACGGGCTATTGCGAAGTTAGGAGTTACCTCCGCTGAGTGGTATTGAAATCCCGTCACTGTTTATTCTGAATCAAGGAGAGTTGGCACAGATGGAATCTATGAAAGCAGCCGTATTAACTGCGTTTGGTGATGCTGAGAAGTTTGAGATTCAAACTGTTCCCATACCAACCCTGAAAGTGAATCAGGTGTTAGTCAGAGTTTGTGCAACCTCGATTAACCCGATCGACTACCAAACTCGTCGTGGTGATTACAAGGAACTGGTTCGATTACCCGCCATCATTGGAGTTGATGTTTCAGGGGTGATTGAGGCAGTTGGAGAAGCTGTGACTGATTTCAAGGTGGGAGACAACGTGTACTATTCGCCGCAAATTTTTGGAGAATTTGGTAGCTACGCTCAGTATCATGTGGCTGATGCAGCGATTGTTGCATTGAAGCCTGCAAATCTATCGCACATTGAAGCAGCTTCTTTTCCGCTTGCAGGCGGAACGGCTTGGGATTGTCTAGTGACTAGGGGCAATCTACAAGTTGGTGAAACAGTTCTCATCCATGCGGGTGCGGGTGGAGTGGGTTCGATTGCAATTCAACTCGCCAAAGCGATAGGGGCACACGTTTTTACAACATGTAGTTCTAGAAACCGAGATTTCGTGACAGAACTAGGCGCAGATCGAGTGATTGATTACAAAAGTGAAGATTACGTAGAAGTCATTCGTCAAGAAACGAATGGACTGGGTGTGGATCTAGTTCTAGATACGATCGGTGGAGAAACAATTCGGCGTAGTCTAGAAATCATTCGTCCCTTTGGTAGGCTTACAAGCATTGTAGACATTGCAATACCGCAATCGCTTCTTGAAGCATGGGGTAGGAATCTGACGATTCATTTTGTTTTTTCACCCCAGTACCGAGCAAAATTAGAGGCTTTGACAAAACTCATCGAGCGTCATCAGCTTCGCCCAGTGATTGATTCAGTATTGTCTTGGGATCAGGTCGTTCTGGCACATCAGCGTCTAGAGCAGGGAGGAACACAGGGCAAAGTCGTGCTGAAATTTACAGAAGATTAGATCGGCTTTGCGGCACTGGTAATGGCTAAACGGATCGGAGTTTGATTATGTGTTGAAGGTCAGTATTAATTGAAACAGGAGAAACAGGATGATACTGCAAGGTAAAGTGGCTTTGGTTACTGGAGGCGCATCGGGAATTGGTCGAGCAACCGCGATCGCCTTTAGTGCTGCTGGAGCAAAAGTGGTCTTCTCGGGCATACGTGATGTAGAAGGTAAAGAAACTGCGGCTCTGGTTCGCGAGACTATAACTCAGTGCAGGCAGCGGGAACAATAAACAGGGCATCGATACACAATACTCTGCAATGAAGCAAATTAATCTCCTTGTCAATTTGCTGCCTATCCTGGTGATCGCTGCTGTGGGCTGGGCAGCATTCCAGCAATGGCAGGGTTCTCAGCTAGCATCCCGTCCTGATTACGACAATCCCAATCCGCCGCCTCGTACTGGCTTAGCCCCTGAGCCGAAGAATAGCAGACAGGCTGAGGTTATCGAGGTTCAGAGTGGGGACACGCTGACAGTAATGCTCGACGGACGACCAGAGCGCATCCGTCTTTGTGGAATTAATGCCCCTAAAATTGGGCAGATGGGAGGCACAGAGAGCCGAGACTATCTCCGATCGCTGATTGCCGCTGCTCATCACAAAGTCGTGGTTATAATCAACGATACCGATCGCCAGGAGCGTAAGATCGCCGAAGTGTTTGTTGCTGATCCTCAGCCGAATGCGCCGGAGCAGGAGAAATTTCTGAACTATGAGTTAGTCAGTAAAGGGCAGGCTGGCACACACAAGACTTTTGTACAAAGATGCCCCAATGGTTCCTTCCTCACTCAGGGTGAGCAGGAAGCAAAACGGACGGGGCAAGGCATGTGGAATCGGGCTAGAGTTTCTATCCAGTAGGCACAGCACTTTGATCACTCTGACTCAGACCAGGGCAGCAGATTGTCTAGCTACGGCTGCAACCGATCGAGATCATTGCTTTTAATTGCTGTCTCTATCAGGGCAATTCGCAGTTCTATGATTCGCAACCAATCCCATCTCGGTCACGGTCGAAACCGTGTGGGTCGCCGCCCACGACACGAAAGTTGCGATAAGGAATTTCATCACAGTCCAAGTCAGGGGGAGCTGGCGCGATACAGACATCGGGATAGGAGGGATCGCAGTTCGATTGTGCTTGAATCGGTTGAACGTTCACCGTAAAGAGGACGAAGCTGACAATCACGAGAGCAAAATATAGTAACCGTTTCATCGTTCTTGTGAAACCTGAAGCATCTGCTTTCAGAATGCCCAAATCACTGCACCTGGCTCAGCACCAGCACATTGTTTTGCTGAAGCAATCCCCTTTTAGCAGTTAGGCAGGAAGCCCCGCCCTGTACCCGAAGGGTCAGGGTCGGGATGAGAGCTGCACGACTGAGCGGAGCGAAGAAGTAAGTTGTTCTGGTTCTCCACATACCGAATGAGAATCGGCAAGGGTGCATTGCCGCACGAATCAATAGAGTAAGAGTCATTCCAAAAACCTTTATCCCAGTTCCAGTAGACTTTCCTCAGTTCTGAGTCAAATTCAGATCGGATTCGCCTACTGGAAACGCTTTTTAGGTTATCGATGAACTTACTGAGTTGAAGTTGCGGGGCATACCGAAACAAGATATGCAGATGGTCTGGTTCACCGTTGCACTCAATCAGTTCGCACTGCCACTTTCCGCACAAATCGCCAACTATGGCAATAAGCCTTTCCAGCATTTCAATAGTAATCACTTTGCGTTGATATTTTGGGGTTAAAACCAAATGAGCGTACAGACGGCTTACGCCTCTAGAACGCGCAATATAGCTAGCTTTCGGCATATTTTTGAAATGAGCGTGTTATACTCATTGTATGAGATTAGCCTACCAATACAAGCTACTGCCATCCACTTTGCAACTTGCCACGATGAACCGCTGGCTTGATATGCTCAGGCATCAGTACAACTGGATGTTGGCAGATCGCTTTGATTGGTGGGAGATGAATTGGTGTCCGGTGAATGCTTGTCCTTTGATTTGCAGCATTGCTGAACCCAGAGAGCAGCCTGAATACTATGGGCAAAAACGCTCTCTGGTGACGCTGAAGCAGGATAGACCCTGGTACAAAGAAATTCATTCTCAAGTGCTGCAAGACATGGTGAAGCGGGTCAAACTGGCTTTTGACCGCTACATCAAAGGGGACTGCAACGGCAAAAGATCGGGTAAACCTCGGTTCAAGAGTGCAAATCGATATCGCTCTTTCACTTATCCTCAAGCCTCAATTGATTGGATTGATGGCAACAAAATCGAACTGCCCAAAATTGGAGCGGTGAAGGTTGTATGGCATCGTGAACTGCCGCAGGGGTTTGAGGTCAAAAGCGCAATTCTGAGTCGAAAAGCTGACGGCTGGTACATCACGCTGTCGTTGCAGGATGACTCGGTTCCTGAACAAACGATTGATGTTGCTCCGACCTGGGACAATTCAATCGGTGTAGACATGGGGCTAGAGCATTTTGCAGCAGACTCAGAAGGCGAATTGATTGACTATCCTCGTTTCTTGAGACAGGCAGAATCGAAGCTTGCCAAGTTGCACCGAAAGCGCGATGCCCGTCCCAAAGGTAGCATCGCCCGAAAGAAGCTGAATCAAAGGATTGCACGACTGCATCAGAAAATTGCAAGACAGCGACATCAGTTTCACTGTGAGACAGCTAACCAGTTGCTTAGTAAAGCTGATGTAATCTTTGTCGAAGATCTCAGCGTCAGCAATATGACAAAGCGGTGCAAGCCAAAGCAGGATGAAGATGGAACGTTTCTACCCAATGGACAAGCGGCAAAATCGGGGCTGAACAAATCCTTTGCTGATGCTGGAATCAGTCAGTTTGTGAACCAAATCCTACCTTTC
Organism: Cyanobacteria bacterium FACHB-502; assembly: GCA_014695325.1. Classification (GTDB taxonomy): domain Bacteria; phylum Cyanobacteriota; class Cyanobacteriia; order Elainellales; family Elainellaceae; genus Leptolyngbya_A. The sequence goes on from JACJNZ010000088.1 coordinate 26,311, forward strand.
AAGGCTGAGAGAGCCGGAAAGAGAACGATGAAGGTTGATCCGACTGGCACAAGTCAGCATTGCTGTGTTTGCCTCAACCGTGTCCCAAAAGAGTTGTCAGATCGCTGGCACTTCTGCCTAGAATGCAAAGCAGAAATGCCACGCGATACAAATTCGGGGGTACTGATCAAAAAAGTGGGGTTGGGACTCGCCTCACTCAAAAAAGCTCAAAGAACCTCGGTTCGGAGAGAAGCCCGCGCTGTAGCGTAGCTCAGCGTCGGGAGTAGTTCACCCCTGGGAGTATGTCAAATGATTAATTCCACTTGCAATGCATAAACAGTTGAACGATCGCCTTTTTCCAGTCATGATCAAGATGGAGTTGCTGAACGGGAACTATGCGATCGCCCTTTCCTGGAATGAACCCTTATCTGGAGAACTCAGAGCTATGGTCGGAAGTTCATAGCCGATTGATTGTCGCGATCGCTGACGAAATTGCCCTGCCGTTACGCCCCAATTACTATGTTGCCGTAGAAAAGCGTACCTACATGGCGGAACCCGATGATAGTGTTTTGGTTGGAATTCCAGATGTCTCAGTCTTTTCAAAGTCAGCAGCCAATCGTCGAGGGGATGAATCCCAAGCTACAACGGCGGTTCTGCCGTCTGCCTCTGAACCGTTGACGGTTACAGTTCCGCTGATGGAGGAGATGCAGGAGCGATATTTAGAGATTCGGGAAGTGAAGACTGGCGCGGTGATTACGACGCTTGAGGTACTGTCTCCTAAGAATAAACGGGCTGGGGAAGGACGGGATGCCTATTTACGAAAGCGGCAGCAGGTTTTGACGAGTTTGACGCATTTGGTTGAAATTGACCTGCTGCGAGCCGGAAAACCAATGCCAATTCAGGGAAACGCACCTGGTGCAGATTACCGGATTTTAGTGAGCCGGGGCGATCGCCGTCCAACTGCTCAGCTTTACGCATTTAGCTTACGTGATCCGATTCCTAGTTTCCCGTTGCCCTTGAAGGTTGGAGATGCAGAACTGCTAGTCAACCTGAATGAGACCTTGAATGGTGTCTATGAGCGGGCGGGGTTTGATCTGCGAATTGACTATACGCAACCCCTGCAACCTCCCCTTTCGGAAGAGGGAATTTCTTGGGTTAGTGAGTTATTGCAGGAGGCTGGGTTGAGGTCGTAGGAGTTTGTCTACAAAATCTATGATTTGCCTGCAGTGCCCCTGGCCTGTGGGAATAATAGGGTAAACTTCCCACCAGCTAGGAGCCGGAGGCTGTGGAGCTTCCTAGAAACTGACCTGTACCGAAACGTTTCAGTACAAATCACCATGACAACTCCCGACGCTGATTGCAAGCAATACAGCGCGGGCTTCTTGAACCTCACGATTCAAGTTTCTGTCTCATCGACACATGAACTACACCTACGCTCTGTAGCGTGGGGTTTCTGGCGTTTCTTCTCCCACGCTTGCTTCCACCCCCTAGTTGCCTGTGGATTGGAAGTAGAGGCTTGAAATCTACGCTTGAGGAGGTCAGTTCCTAACCCCCATACCAAATTCACTCTTGCTGCAGCTACGTCTCTATCTTCGACGCAACCGCACTCGCATTGATGAATTCGTGGATCTAATGTCTTCGGTTGAAACTGTCAGAACTGGGTACTCGACTTGAGGGCGGAAGCCCTGACTTGGTAGACTGGCTCCTGTTTCCAGCCTCCGCCCAGCGAACTCTTTATGAACTGCCCGGATTGTGGCTCAGCTCGTACCACTCGCTTGCAACGCACAACAAACCTGGGCTATGCTCTGTTTCGCTGCAAGGATTGTTGCCGCAGTTTCAACGAACGGACTGGCACCCCTTTCAATTTCATCGAGGTGCCCACCGATATCGTCTTTCAAGTCCTGCTCTGTCGATTGCGTTACAAGTTGAGCTTTCGCGACATTGCCGAATTCTTCTTGCTACGTGGCTTCGAGTTTACGCATGAAACGGTGCGCGATTGGGAAGAACGCTTTGCTCCCGTTTTTGCCAAGCAGCTGAGAGCCAAACGTAAGGGAAAGGTTGGAAAGATCTGGTTTGCGGACGAGACGTACATCCGTGTCAAAGGTCAGTGGTGCTATCTGTACGGTGCGATCGATGAGTATGGAAATTTGGTGGATGTGAGGTTGAGCAAAAAGCGAGACATGGCAGCAGCAAAAGCGTTTTTTGCTCAAGCGCATGAAGTAGCGGAACAATCACCGCAACGAGTGGTGACAGATAGACTGAGTTCGTATCCCAGAGCAATTGATGAGGAATTGGGTTCAGACGTTGAACATCAAGTCAGAGGTTGTTTGGAGAATCCGATCGAACAGAGCCATCGAGGGATCAAGCAACGTTACTATCCAATGCTAGGATTTGGAGCGATTGAGAGTGCGAAACGGTTTTGTCAGGCGTTTGATGAAGTGAAGCAGTTTTTGCGACCGAGAGCAAGAATGACAGAGTTGGTGTCTCTGTCTGAGCAACGAGAACAATTTATTAAACGAGTGAATGAATTTCAAGAACTCTCTCAAGCGATTTAATTAAATATAAAAGAGAGAAAGCTTGTAATGATAGCAATGTGCAAAAAAAGCCGCCATTTAAGTACTTAGACCTGACAGTTTCTGTTTGTGCCCAAGCGTTATTCTTTGATTTAGCCTGCGACCGTTTCCTTAAACAGTTTGCCTGTGGAAAAGGCAGGAACAGTGCTTGAGGAGGTTGTTCACGCACCATTCGCCGAGCCTTAGAATCGCGATAAAGGGTTCACTCTGGCAAATTCTCGATTAGGGCAACCCACTGCTTGGCAATCCCCTGCGCCTGTCCAGCGATCGTTACTCGGTGAACTTGGAAATCTCAAAACCTGTACTGAAACGTTTCGGTACACTCGTTTTCCTCAGAATTCTGAAAATTGATTTGCTAAAGTGGGATTTTTTTGAGAACTGGGTATAGAATTTTTAGAGACTGAAACCTGTACCGAAACGTTTCAGTACACTAATAATCTTTAGCGTAAAGCTTTGCATTTTAGCATTCCCGTACATCCAGGCTTCGACAAGACGTGCCTCTGGTGACGCTCTGCAAAGCACCCAAATCAAGTTTTTATCCATTTTCTGTACCGAAACGTTTCGGTATACCATTCAAGGAGTAAAAAGTATGACGACAAAGATCATTGCCGTAGTAAATGGCAAGGGTGGGGTTGCAAAAACAACGACTGCCTTTAATCTGGCTGCAATTTATTCTCGTAGGCACGAGGTTTTACTGGTGGACTCCGATCCCCAAGGCAGCGCAACGGCATGGGCAAGCCGAGGGAAGCAGCCTTTTGTAGTCGCAAGAGAGAGCAATCCTGAGATTCTTGCTCGGCTAAAAAAGATTGATCAATACGATCTGATTATCTGCGATACCCCTCCGAATCTTGGGTCAGGCACACTCAGCGCGATCGTGTCTGCGGCAGACTACGTAGTGCTACCGACACCCCCATCATTGATGGACTTGATTGCCCTGATGGAAACCGTTACAACCTCGATCGCGCCAACTCAGGTGAAGCATCGGGTTGTCCTGACAAAAGTTGATCCACGGAGAATGACAGATGCCGTTGATGTGCAGGAAAGTTTAAGAGCAGACGGCATCCCGGTTTGCAGTTCGATTGTTCGCCTCTATGCTGGCCATGAGAAATCGGTCGTGGATGGAGTATCGATTCTGGCATGGAAGGGTAGGAACGCCAAGGAAGCAGGCGCAGACTATAAAAACGTGGCTGACGAATTGCAGCGGGAGTGGAACTAAGCTAATGTCAAAACCTAGAAAGATTGGCAGTGCCCTGCATGAGATCAGTAGTCAAAGGGCAACTAGCCCGTCCTCGTCTGGTCAATCTGGGCTAATTGAGCTTACAAGCCTGATCAAGCAAGCTGAAGTGGCAAAAGAACAACAGGCAGCCGATGACCAGTCTGGGGTAGAAAAGCTTCAGCAAGAACTAGAGGCGATCGGGGGTAAGTACAAAGTTGAGTTGCGTCTGATCGACCCAGACCCACATCAACCTCGAAAGACTTTTCCAAAATCGGTGATTGAGGAACGAGCGCAGAGTTTGACCCGAAATGGACAACTCAGCCCGATCATTTTGATCCCTCAACCTAATGGTCGGTATGTGCTGTTTGAGGGTGAGTTGCGCTACCGTGCAGCGACTTATCTGAAATGGAATTCTCTTGATGCGGTTTTTCTGCCTATTGAAGTGCATCAGGCAGTGGATGCCGATCGCTTTCAGAAGCAGATGTTAACCTCAGCTCACGCCCAGCGGCTGCATGACCTTGATCTAGCAGAGGGAATTCTGCGGCTGGTAGAACTTCGCTACCCGGAGTGGGCAGGACGCAGCAGCAATCTTCCTCGTATCCTGAATACTGTCATTACCCGACTCAAGCGGACGAAGCAGATAGACAATCTCAAGGCAATTCGTAACGCTTCAATCGAAGAACAGCAAACCTGGATTAGAGAGATTTTAGCAGAGGACGAACGCCCTGTTTTTCAAGTCATTTTGGGAATGCAGTACAACCCAGAAACAATCTCCAGAACAGCATTTCCTTTGCTAACCCTGACTGATGATCTGAAGGATCTTGTGCGATCAACAGGTCTAGAGTCAAGCAAAATTAAAGAGCTTCAGAAGCTGAACGCTAAAAATCTCGGTGTCGATGAGGACAAAGCTCTAGAGATTCGATCGCAGGTTGCCCAGGAAGCTGTCGAAACTGACCTTTCTCTAAGTGAGATCAAAATCAGAGTTGCTCAGACCCTCCAGCAGCACACCACAGCAACCACTCAGCCACAGATCAGCCCTGCTATCAAAAAGGTGCAATCGATTCCAGTGGTTGGGGTGGAGCCAGAAGAACTGAGGAATCTGAAGGAAGCGCTGCTAGAGAAGGCTAAAGAGATTGAAACTCACTTATCTAACCTTTGACTACTCAAGCATCAGCCAAACTTGAACCTTAATTCAGACAATTGATTCAGGAATTGCTACCTGAAGAAAACCACTGGAAGCCATAACCGCTCAGTTCAAGAGAAAGAAAATCTCCTTGCAGCTAACAATGACCACTGATGTCATGCAGCAGTCCATTGACCCTAACACGCAGCCGACAGTCGAGCGACTTCAAGGTGTGGTCGAACGAATTACTTATCACTCAGCAGAATCAGGCTACACCGTAGCACGGTTGAAAGCACCTCGAATGAGTGAACTCGTCACGATCGTCGGCAGTTTCGCTAACCTTCAGGCTGGGCAAACACTGCAAATGCAGGGCACTTGGCGAGAACATCCCAAGTACGGTCCCCAGTTCCAGGTGACGCAATATCAGGAAACCAAGCCTGCGACCTTAACAGGCATTGAGAAGTACCTGGGCAGCGGCCTCATCAAAGGCGTTGGACCCGTCACCGCAAAACGGATTGTGGCTCACTTTGGAGTAGAAACACTCGATATTATCGAACACCACCTCGATCGCCTGGTCGAAGTCCCCGGCATCGCCAAAAAAAGAATCAAAATGATTCAGGCTGCCTGGGTCGAGCAAAAGGCGATCAAAGAAGTCATGCTGTTTCTTCAGACGCATGGGGTTTCGACTACCTATGCGGTCAAAATCTACAAGCGCTACGGCGATGAATCCATTCAAATTGTTACAGCTAATCCTTACAGGCTTGCTACTGATGTCTACGGCATCGGCTTTGTCACTGCTGATGCGATCGCCCGTAATCTTGGCATTCATCCCAACTCCGAATTCCGCTATCGCGCTGGACTGCTGCATATCCTCAGCGAAGCAGCCGAAGAGGGACACTGCTTTCTCCCTCAATCCGAACTGGTAGAACGTACCGTCGAACGACTAGCTCTCCCGGATCATCGCATTGATGCAAGCGATATCCTTGCCCTCACCACCGACATGACAATCGATGGGGAACTGATGATGCAGGGGGGAACGAGGGACTTGCAGGGACAATTCCTCTGCTATGCCCCGCCCTTCTTCCACACCGAACAGGGCTTAGCCAACCGAGTGAAACACCTGCTGAGCCAGCCTGTTACTGTCGATGTGCCGCGCGTGGAGCGCTGGATCGATCGCTTCGTTACCAGTACCAGACTTCAATTGTCCCAGCAGCAGCGGCAGGCAGTGGTCATGGCAGCCTCCCATCGGGTACTGATCCTTACAGGGGGTCCCGGTACGGGCAAATCCTTTACCTGCAAAACGATCGTTGCGCTCTGGAAAGCAATGGGCAAGACGATTACACTTGCTTCTCCGACCGGACGGGCTGCCCAGCGTTTGAGTGAGATGACCGGGCAGGAAGCGAAAACCCTGCATCGCCTGCTGGAGATCGACCCCAAAACGATGAAATTTAAGCGAGACCAGGACAACCCCATCCCTGCTGAAGCGATCGTGGTGGATGAGGCTTCGATGATGGATTTATTCCTAGCCAATTCGCTGTTTAAGGCAGTTGCACCCAATGCTCATCTCTTAATTGTGGGAGACACGGATCAGTTACCGAGCGTCGGTCCTGGTGCCGTGTTGAACGATTTAATTGCCTCTGGACTCATGCCCGTCGTCCGACTCACTCAGGTTTTCCGACAGGCGCAGCAGTCCGCGATTGTCACCAATGCTCATCGGATTAATGGAGGAGAACTGCCCCAGCTAGAACGGGTCGGCAATCAGCCCAAATCCGACTGTCTCTGGTTTATGGCTGAAAACCCTCAGTATGGCGTCGCCGGAATTCAAGATATGGTAACTCATCTCATCCCGCAGCTCGGGTTTGACCCAGCCCGGGATGTCCAGGTGCTTTGTCCGATGAGCCGAGGCGAGATGGGCACCCGCAACCTGAACCAAGTCCTCCAGCAGCTCATCAATCCTCCCCATCCCAGCAAAGCAGAACTGGTGCGGGGAGGCATGACGTTTAGAGTGGGCGATCGCATCCTGCAATTGAAAAACGACTACAACCGCGAAGTGTTCAATGGCGACCTGGGAATCATCAGCGCGATCGACACTGAGGAACAGGAGCTGTTAGCGCGATTTGGGGAACGGGATGTGGCTTATGACTACGCTGACCTGGATGAAATCACGTTGGCATTTGCGACGACAATTCACAAGTCTCAGGGCAGTGAATACCCGGTTGTGATTCTTCCCATCTTCACGCAGCATCAAATCATGCTCTCGCGCAACTTAATCTATACCGGGCTAACGCGTGCCCGTCGTCTGGTCATCCTGGTCGGTGGACAAAAGGCGATCGCAATGGCAATTAGTCAAGTTCGGGATCAGCAACGCTACACCCTGCTGGCACATCGGCTGAAAACAGCCGCAGCTCTTTGAGCCACAGACCCCACCTCGCATCCGATCGAACCCAGCATTTTTGCCTTAGACCAACTTTTGATGAGAGAAGTTGAGGGAGCTGTATTTTTTCCTATCAAGCTAAGCCTGCTCTTGCTGCCAACTTTCCTTTCACTTACACTACGACTTACACCAGCAATCAACCTTACCCAAAACCCCTTGGCTATGCCCAGATCGCTAAACCTGAAGTGCTTGGAATGCAGTCGCTTGAGTATTGAGCAGGCGATCGAACAGCATGGGGAAAGTGGGGACGGCTGCTGGAATCCTGCGGTTTGTCATCGGAAGCGATCGCATTATCGAAATCGTCCGGACGTAAATGCAAAGCGACGAGGACAGAGAGTTGCGGAGCAAGAGCTTCAAAAACTCATGCAAGTAGGCGAGGTGCCTTTCACTGAACGATTAAATGTCGTTCCTAAAACGCCGCCAGTCGCATTGCTCTACCTGTATCGGGAGGATCGACCCGATGCTCATCTCCATGCGATCGCAATTAGTGTTTGGCAGGGGGATCAGAAGTTAGCCGTCATTCCCCCCAAACATTGCATCGGCATGGCAAACCGTCACGTCAGGCAGTACCTTCTAGAAACCCTGGCAACACTGCAAGAGAAGTACGGCATTCGAGAATTTGAACCCGAAATTCTGATGCACCCCAAGGAGTGCCCGATCAATCCCTGTCCACTGCGAGGGCTATAGCCATGCCGCCAGAGGAAAGCCAGGAGAAGCCATTAATCAATGCCTTGCCTTTCCTGGTGGCGGCAGCAAAAGCTGACCCTGAGAACATGGAGCTTCAGGAAATTTGGCAGACGATCGATCAATTACAGCAGGAAGAAATAGACTGGCAGCAGCTTCACCTGCTGGGGGATGTAATCCTTCAACTTGCTGAACGTTATGAGAATTATGCAAACCTGCTGCTGCTCGACTGGGAAGAACGGCATGACCCACTCGGTCCACCGATTCAAGAAGGTTTGCTTGATGGACTGGTACAGCGAACTATGTACCTCGACATCTCCGATCTGACGAAGAAACCAACGCGGCGATCGAAAGGGAAGAAACAGCCGGAGTCAGAAGACAACCCCTCGATCGCTCAACCTGTTGAAAAAAAGAAAGTGCTGGCATTTGTCGAAGCGCAGGAAGAATCGATTCAAACCAAAGCGCAAGCCTTGGCAGTGGCGCATGATGAGAATGTGTCGGAGTGGATTCGCTTGATCCAAAGCTGGATGCAGAAACACGCGCAGGAACAGGAGAGCATATCGTTTGTAGAAATTCTTAGAGGGACTGGTCTACCCGTTGTTAAAGCCTGGTTAGCACTATTGCTCGGAGAATTCGAGCTGTGCCAGCAGGGGAGTTTTTATAACGACGTATCCATTACTGTTCGACTTGTCAAAGAAAAAACCTGATGAATGAGCAAAACCTTAAAAACCAAATCCTTCAACTGCTTGATAACTTAGGCTGTTCAAGAGAGCGTGCAAAATCTGACAGCCAACTACTACTTGCGGTCACGGGTTCACATCAATCAACACTCACTGTTTAATTTCCTGACGGTCGCATTGTCCAGGGACAAGCTACCACTCCTCGCATAACAGAGGCAGAAATTGAAGCAGCTCAGGTTGTGCTGAATAACTCAGAATTTTGGCTTTGCGTCCTTGAATTTAGCATGGGAGTTAGGAACTGACCTCCTCAAGCGTGGATCTCAAGCCTCTACTTCCAATCCACAGGCAACTAGGGGGTGGAAGCAAGCGTAGAAGAAAAAACGCCAGAAACCCCACGTTCTATAGCGTAGGTGTAGTTCATAGCTGCCCCTTGTTTCTAACCTGTTCGTACAGGGCTTCCATCGCTTCAATAAAGGAATTATCGCGAGTCCAGAAGGCAGGAAAATCTCCCTGTTTCTTGACAGGAATTCCCGGTACTAAAGCTTCAGGTCGGGAATTGGCTACCCCATAGGAGGAACTGCCTTGAATGGTTTGGGGCAGACGTTTTGCACCGTGCCAAAAATCACGCAGGCTCTGGTTCTCGCTCAAAGGCTCAGTTGTGAGATGGGTGTAGTACGAAGTAACGGCTACGGGGGGGCGTTTCTGCAACTGAAGCTCAGCAGAGAGTGCCTGCCCCAAAGGAGATTTTGCCAGTTCCTGATGCAGGTTTTCACGAGATAAGCCACGCAGCTCAAACAGCAAAAACGGATCGCGATCAAGTTCAGCTGCAACCAGGTAATGCACCCCTGCAATATGTTTACAGGGATTGCTGTAGTCGGGGCAGGAGCAGTCTGATTGAAAGTCTTTGCGACTGTGAGGCAGTAAGTTTAATCCTAACTGAGCAAATGAATCTTCGATATTATCAGGAATCTCGTTCAGCAAAAGACGAGAAATCAGGCTGGCTTTGGAGGCGATCAGGGCAATGACAGCTGCCCACTTTGCAGCACTGATGGGCTGGAATTCAATTGTTGTGGTGTATAGCGGTTCTTTGTAAACGCCAAAGTAAGGATTGACTGAACCTCTCACCCGAGCTGTGACAATGCCATCTTTAATTTCAAAACTTTTGACTTTGCCGCCACTGGCATAGGAGCGTCCTCGGCTCAACCGCCCTGAATCAGTAAACTGCTCCAGCGCAGCGATAAATTTCTGTCCCCACCAGCTCCGACTAAATTGACTCATGGCTCATCTCCTCTAGATGCAAAGCGAATTTATTCCAGAATTGCATTTTGATTCAGCGCAATCAGTTTTCTAAACGCGTCGTTGTCCAGTTCGGTGAGCCAAGACTCGTCTGCCCCGACGATCGCCCCTGCCAGCTTTTTCTTATCCTCAATCATTTCGTCAATTCGCTCCTCCAGCGTTCCCATTGCCACAAACTTGTGGACAAATACGTTCTTTTTCTGCCCAATTCGGAAGGCACGATCGGTGGCTTGATCTTCAACCGCCGGATTCCACCAGCGATCGAAGTGAAAGACATGGTTTGCTTTCGTAAGTGTAATCCCCACTCCACCCGCTTTGAGAGAAAGCACAAAGACCGAGGGTTCTGTTTGCGGGTCTTGAAATTCCTGAATCATCTGTTCCCGTTTTTTGCGGGATGTTCCCCCATGCAGGTAATAGGTATTGTGGCGACCGGTGTAGCGCAGGTACTTTTCCAGGGCTTCTCCAATTTCAGTAAATTGCGTAAAGATGAGTAGACTTTCTCCTTCCGCGGTCGCTTCTTGTACCATTTCATCTAAACGAGAGAGCTTGTGCGATCGCTCCGGCGTGAAATCGCTGCCGTCCTGGAGAAACTGCATCGGATGATTGCAAATTTGCTTCAGTTTGGTGAGCGTTGCCAGAATTAGCCCTTTTCGCTGAATTCCTTCAGCCGTTTGAATTTGTTCTTCGACATCTTTGACGACTGCCTCATAGAGGGAAGCTTGTTCTTTCGTCAGGTTACAGTACAGCTTTTGTTCTACTTTGTCCGGCAAGTCTTTAATGATGGCTTGATCGGTTTTGACCCGCCGCAGAATAAACGGTTCTACCAGTTTTTTGAGGGTTTCCGATTGACGCAAATCGCTATGCTTCTGAATCGGCAACTCAAAGCTACGTCGAAACTGGGTTTGATTGCCAAGATAGCCTGGATTAAGAAAATTGAAGATTGACCAGAGATCAAGCAATCGATTTTCGATCGGAGTTCCCGTTAGGGCTAATCGATGCAGTGCAGTGAGTTTCAGAATGGATTTTGTCAGATCTGCTTTTGGGTTTTTGATATTTTGAGCTTCATCTAATACAACGCGATGCCAATCAACCGAGGTGAGAAGGCGAATGTCCTTTCGTGCCAGAGTAAACGAAGTGATAATCAGGTCATGCTCAAGGCAGGTCTGCTGAAATGCTTCGCTGGCTTTTGTGCGCTGGTTGCCGTGATGCACAATGGCTTTTAACTTCGGGGCAAATTTCTGGATTTCACGATGCCAATTGCCGACCACTGAAGTGGGTGCAATCAGGAGCGTGGGCGGAAGGGTTTTGATCCGGTTTTTCTGTGCCAGTTCCCGCTCTTGCAGCAAACGAGCAATCACCTGAATTGTCTTGCCCAAGCCCATATCATCAGCAAGACAACCGTTTAAGCCAAGCTCTTCTAGGTATTGTAGCCAAGACACTCCCCGCTTCTGATACTCGCGCAATTGGCCTTGCAGATATTTTGGATCATTGATCGGTTGAAGCTGAGTTTTATCGCCCAGGTTCGCCAGCATTTGAGACAGGGCATCGTTGCGATCGACCTGGACTTCTAGCCCAGCCTCGTCGCTGCTTGCCGTGAGTTTGAGAAAATCGAGCAAACTGAGTTCTGGGTTTTCCTGCTGCTGTGTCTTCCAAAACGTCAGCATTTGCCGCATTTTGTCTTGATCCAGCTCGATCCATTGTCCCCGGAACTTGACCAGCGGCGTTTTAGCATTCACCAACTGGTGCCATTCCTGTTCGCTGATGGATTCGCTGCCAATCGCAAGTTCATATTGATATTCCACCAGATTCTCAAACGAGAAGTATTTCTTCTTTTTATCGGCTCCGCTCGATCGCGACTTGCTCTTTGCCTTTAACCGCACCTTTGCCCGCTGTCTACCCTGAGGTGTCCACCAGGAGGGCACTATCACTTTGTAGCCCGCGTTCTCCAGCACCCAGGCTGATTCTTTCAGGAAGGTAAATGCGTCATCCAAGTTGAGCAGAATACCAACAGGCTGATCGGTTTCCAATCCCTTCCAGAGGGCTGGATAGATTCGTGCCGCATAGCCTAAATTCATCAGCAGGTGTTGTTCAAAGTCTTCTCCCATCTGCTTTTTTACCTGCTGCTGCTGTTTGGGGCGCATCCGCCAGTAGTCGTTTAATGCAACTCGCAGTGACGGATCACTTTTGGGAGCTACCTGCAACTGAAGTTCCCACGGATCTTCAGGCTTGACCGGGTCTTGCAACTGAAAACACAGATAAAAGGGTTGCTCAGTTTGCGTGCGAACAATGCGATCGCGCCATGCCTGCCATTGCTTGTACTGCTCCAACTTGTCTGCCGATGTCCAGGGCTTTCCTGAAGGGTGCAAACAGTAGTACAGCAAAGAATTTGCGATCGTTTTTTCGTAAGCCTGAGTCGTGGGCGTATGGGTGACAATATCCGACAACAGACACTCAGAAAAGTGCCGCAGGAGCGTTTCGCGATCGTAAAATTGAGGCGTTTCTGGGGGTTCAGTAAATCCAGCAACACAAACCAGGGGCATATAGTCCACGTATTGCTGGATGAGTGATTCGTATTCTTCCCCGATCCATTCCCAGGCGGAGTAAATTTCAAAGGGAACCGGGCTGGCTGGTTCTTCGACAATTTGGGTCGCTACGGCTGTTTTTTTGGCCAGGTTTGCCAACCGGCGAGTCGTTTGAGTTTTGCTTTTGGTCGTAGATTTACGACCTGTTTGTCGTTTGGGAGTCGGGACAATTTCAGCGGGCACGGCTTTTGCCTGAGACGATCGACTCTTGGTTTTAGCAGCAGGTTTCGGTTGCTGTTCTCGATATTTGAGTGCCGGAATGTATTGATCTTTAAAGATCAGGCGTTTGAGAGCCTGAGTGTAGTGAAACCAGAACAGTAAATCTGACCCTAACTGGATCTCTGTAAGCTGGTGGAGCGCGAGGAAGTGCAGATCGTTGAGCAGGGGGACGACTGAACTGACAGCACTTGCTGTTCGGGTTGAGGCGATCGTGGGGTAGCAGTCTATCTGCCAATATTGCCACTGGAAGGCTTCTGGTAATTCTTCCTCTAAATAGCGAGATAGCTCCAATGAAGGGAGTGGCTGATTATCTAAGGTCGGTAACAGAAAGTACTGCGGTGAAATCAAATCCTTTAGATCTCGCAGATTACTCGGAGGCTGCACACCGATCTCTTGCCGCAGTAACAGTGCCAAGTCTTCTGCGGCAAGTTGCCTGGGGTGGCGTTGACTCGACTGACGATGCTCGTGCTTCTGGGTCGTTTCAACCCACAGGTAGAAAGCACCCGATTGGAAAAAGCTTTCTTCGCTTGCAGCCTCATGCGATCGAGGAATCCAGGTTCCGTGAAGGATTTGCATAGCAACTCGCTCTGCATAATAATGCTCACCTTTCAGGGTATCAAGAGATCCAAAGTATAAGCGTTATTGTCTGCATCCCTAATTTTGATAAGCAAGCTTTGCCAAAACAACTCCAGCAAAAACAATCAGCAGTCCACCCAGAACTTTCTCAAGTGTCAGCATCTCACCTAGAAATGCCGTTCCGATCACCACTGTCACGATCGGTTCCAGGTTGGAGAGAATCGACGCATTGACGCTGCCAATCAGTTTGATGCCCTGAAACAACAATCCGATTGCAAAAGCAGCACACACAATTCCAATGCAAGCCACCGCCCACCAACCCGAAATATTAGTAGGAAAAGTGAACCCCTGAACAACTCCAGCAACACCATAGACCCTGGCTGCGGCTGCACTCATAATCGCAACTGAGGGCACTGCCTGTTCCTGAGCTAAAATCTTTTCGCCAATCACTACATAAGCGGCATAAACGATCGCTGCTGCCAGGGCGAGCAGGATACCTACAACCGCTCCAGAACTTGCCTGCTCGATTGTAGGACCAATTGTTAGATACGACCCTATCAGGGCAAGCATGAGAGCCACAGCTTCGTCAGATCTAATCGGTCTGCCTCTCAGCAGGGAGAAACAGACCACAAAAACAGGATAAAGATACACCAGGAGCGTCGCCAAACTGCCGCTGATTAACGTTAAGCTTGAAAAAAAGCAAAAAGACTGTAGAACAAACCCCACACTTCCCAGCCCAATCAGCCAAACCAAATTTCTCCCTATTGGGAACGACTGTCGCTGCACTAGAGCCAGAGCACTAAGACACAGAGAAGCAATTCCAAATCTAAAAAATAAGAGCGTTTTAGGGTCAATGCCAGAGCGATACGTAATTTGAGAAAACAACGGAATCGTCCCAAAACAAATTGCTGAGACAACGACACAAACTACTCCTGCTAAAAGCGTTTTTCGATTCATGAACAAAGGGTGATGTCATTTAACACAAATACGGTTGAACGACTCAAGTGGTTTAATTCAATCACTTATGGTTTAGCGAAGCTGGAAGCTAATATAGACAGCTTCTCATCCTGCAAAAACTAAAACCGGGAAAATGGCAGGCTTCTCAAACAATAGCTACGCATCCCCATCAGGTTCCTCAAAATCGCACTCAACTAGATGCGATCGCTCCTGCTGTCTCTGCATCAGCTCATCCAAAATCTTAAGCTGCTGTTCTAGTTCAACGATCGCATCTCTGCAGGCAATTCGTCGCTTCCAGTCCTGGTGTCGCGCACTGCCCTTCCTCCCCAAGGAGATGGCTTCCTGCTTTCCGCCACTTGGTCTTTCACAAGGCGAGCATAGTGACAGGGTTTCCCGTGTGAGGTCGTGGAAACAACGCTCAGAAAATAGAGAGTTGGAGCTACATTACCGCTTTTGCGAATCGCATTGATGAAGTTTAGTAGACGCTATTTTTTGGCTTGCAGGTGTAGGCTAAACATTTTTGCAAGGTTGCACTCTCTACCTTACAAAAAATCTGATTATAACTGCTCCATCAACTCCTGAAACGGAGAAGGTCGATGAAGTGGAGCGGCTGCTAGGTCAAATTCATGATGATGGAGGATGTTCTGCGGAATCCAGCACAAGGAGCGATCGCCGCTTTCAGGTTATCGAGGTTCTAGATTTCGTCGTACTTCGTTCCGCTCCAGAGAAGCAGCAGATCGATACTGTCATCAGCGTTTCCTCTGCCGTTGTTCCAGCATCAAATCGCTCACTATGTCAGAATTTGTAAGGTTAGAGTGAGAACCTTACAAATTCTTCTTGAGGAACAATCAACCCAACACTTTCCAAAAAAAGCTTCAGTCATTCACAAAGCACCGCTACCGCTACGGGCAAGGGACAGCAAAATGCTCTACCCAGTAGAGCAAATCTTGTAGCAGTGAATAGTTTACCAATCGCCTCAAAGTCAATTCTGCAAACACCAGGGCTAAAGGGTATCAACCTATTGGATCTCAGCCAGGTTCGAGAAGTCGCGTAACCGTCTTCTGGTCATTCATTGCGCTACCCTATGAGTGCCAAGGGTAGTAGCGCAACCGCGACCTCATGAGTTTGAGCCAGGTAGCTGAAAAGCTCGATTGCATTCTGGCGATCAGTTGCTTTAACAGGCTGACGGTAGAGGCGTTCCAGTCCGTTCTTAATTTGTAAGAGTCCCGTCTTGTGAGACAGCACCGCCTCTAGAATCTGATCACGGTAGGCAATGCCAAAGGGAGTGTCCGGGCGGTGCAGGTACAGCACCAAATCGGTGTTTTCTAAAGACTTCAGCATACTGGCTGCTTCCATCGCAACGCAGGCACGTTCCCAGGTGGCACGACAGCGAAGATCGGCTTTTCCGTCCAGCTTGCCGTACTGTCGAATATCTTTGCGAAACTGATCCGGCGCGGGGTCTGTCCCATCCACTCCGTTGAGAACTCCCCACAGATCTGCGGCTTCCTGCTTCAGTTGCTTCAACGTCGGTCTCATCGCTTTATCCACCAGGGAAAGAAGTTTGGCGATCAGGCAGATACCCTAATCACAGACCTGCTTTACCCCGCAATTGCTAACGGCGGCAGGGCAATATCAATCTGCTGCACCTGAGCAATCCGGTTCAGGAACTCCACGGCTACACCCATGTCGCTGGATCGTACAGGCTGGTAGTAGAGCCGTTCCAGTCCGTTGCGAACCTGAGCTAATCCAGACGGGTACTGAAGAATAGCCTCTAACACTTCCGTATTGTAGGCTTTAGCGATCTCAGTATCGGGGTTGAGCAGATGGCGCACCATGTCTCGATTCTCCATTCCCTTCAGCAACCAAAGGGCTTCAAGCTGGATGCAGGCACGAAGCCAAACCTCTTTTCGGCGCAGATCCTGACCATTTCCATAGCGACGAATATCTGCCTTGAACTGACCTGGTGTGGGAGTTGCACCATCCTGCAGATTGAGCGTTTCCCAGGAGGAATAAGCTTCTTCTTTTAACTGCCGAAGTTTAATCGTCATGACTTCCTCCTACCAGGGAAATAGTTTGCGGGCAATCTTAGCCCCTTTATTGGCGCTGTCCAGAATTTGCTTATGCCCCTGTGCATCGTCCCGCTGCATCTGATATCGTGCTGCCACATCCCCAACGATTAAGGCACTCTGAGCTTCTTCCGGCAGCGATGCTCGATCGTTTGGAACGCCACCCGTCTCCGCATAGAGGTCAGCCGGATCGCAGTCCAACACATTCCGGGTCACGATCGCGTTCACCTGGGCATGAGTCTTTCCAGTACCCCCGCGCTGCTTAACTTCCGACTGTAATTCCTGCTGCACGGTTGCGCCATCCACCCGATGATAGGGTGTGAGTGCTTGCCCCTCTCCAAACAGGTCAAGCTGCGTCTGATCCTTGGGTTGTTGTTTGTATCGATCGAGCCAGCCCATAGAATTATATTTTCTCTACTAGCTATATGATATTGCGGTTTGCCGGGTCCGGAACATCTGTTTTGGTCCATCAAGCAGCGACTTGCCCAACTCAATCTCTCTGAAGCGCAAGCTCGCTCTATGCCCCTGCTCACTGTGCTGGAACAGTCTTTTGAGCAGCAGACACGACAAAGGCAGAAACGACAAAGCAAAACCCAAAAGCTGCCCCAGGTAGGCAGCAAGCGGCACAGTATTTCACTCTCAGCCGCTGGTTGGGAAGGATTGGCAACGCTAGCTCTGGGCGTTCATAGAAGCGATGCAGAAACAATCGAACTGTTGGGGAATCATGCTGCCCAATTGCAGCAACCCCTTGCTGATTGGCTGAAGAAACCGGAGGAATCCATCGTGCGGCAAATTCTTGCAAGTCCGCCTTGATCCCGTCCCAATCCAGACCATCTTCAGTCAGAAGCACAGCAAGCGATCGATGCTACCTAATGTAATAGGCAGCGTCTAATCCAGGGAACTATCAATCACCTGCTCGATCGTGATGAGGTCAGCGCCTGTAACCGGAACGACGCTTGATGGTGTGACGACAAGAAAAGACGGCGTTCCGGTAATTCCCAGTTCACCTGCCTGAACCACATTTGCATCGATCGCTTGCTGTGCTGCGATCGAATTTCGGTCGCGCTCCCATCGGCGCAAGTTCAGCCCAAGCCGCTGCGCTACTCTTGGATAGCGATCGTCCGCTAAGGGTTCACCTGAAGCAAAAAGCTCGTCATAAAACTCCCAAAACTTCCCCTGCTGTCCGGCTGCCCAGGCAGCGCGAGCGGCAGGCAATGCCTGGTCATGCAGACCGATCAGGGGCAGATGCTTGAAGACAAACCCGACCTGGGGGTGACGCTGAAGCAGTGCTGCAATGGGCTGGTATGCCTGAACGCAAAAAGGGCATTCAAAGTCGGCAAATTCAATCAGCATAACCGGAGCCGCAGGATTGCCCCGCACCGGAGAATTGCCCACAAAGGCAGAAAGATTCTGTCGCACTTGCTCAAGAGCTTGTGCCTTTGCCTCGGCTTCATCGGCAAGCTGCTGGTCACGGTAGGCAGTCAGGGACTCCAAAACAACGTCTGGATGTCGCCTCACAATCTCCAGAACAGCTTGTTCTGTAGGAGTCATTTTGACAGGTTCAATTGCCCAGGTCGGCAGCGGCAGAAGGACAACCCAGATCAACGCGATCAACGCTGTCCCTGAAAGGAATCTCAATGCCTGTCGTGACTTCATTGCGCTCCTCTCTGATTCGCATTACCGTTATCGATCGCTGAATTTGCCATCCTCACCAGTGAGGCGCGATCGCCTAACTTGATCCCAACACTGTAGCGATAGCTGTTTTCGTCCCACACAACCTGAGCATCGGTGCAGTTCGTCGCGCACCGCCAAGGCAGAAACGTTCCTGTCCTTCCATTGGCAAGTGTTACCTGTGTGATAGATTCCTCGGAGCGACGATCGGGGTAAAGATAATCTGACTCTGTATAGCTGTCCTGTGCTGATTTCGTGGGCTGGACTTCGCCCGTTACGGTTCCTAAACGACAGGCATTGCTGCCATTACAGTCTTTGCTGTAGCCCAGCACCACGGCATAGCTGCCGGACTCTACAGAGTCTACGGTCGCATAAACCGGAAGCAATTCAGACGATTGCCGCTGCCCACGACTGGGGATGTAGGTCGGTAGCCGTAAGGGAACCTGGGCACGTCCTAGCTGAGACAGCACAGGTTGGAAAATGGTGGTCGCGTTGGCAATCGGTGGGGCAGTTTGGGAAGGCTGATCCGCATTAACGCCACGTAGCCACCAACTGCCCCCCGCAATCAGGAACAGTGCCCCAATCAGCGCGATTAAAATCCACTTGAGATTAAAGCGTCTCATGCTCAGGATTCCTCGTTATTCTGCCAGGAGCGATCGCGCTGTAGCATCGTCAGGCACACCCAACTGCCGCAGGGTTGAGACATCCATTGCGCCCCCGCCAAGCTGCACGATTGCCCATTGGTTGTTGGCACGACGCAGCAGGGCTTGTCCGCCTGCGTGTCCTTGAAGCCAGTGAGCCAGTGCATAGTTACCCACTACTTTCACTGACCAAACACTTGCCTGAGCAGTCCCTCCATCTTTCTCCAGGTAATTCACAACAATCTGGGAAATTTGATCCTGGCTGCTTGCTTGAGCAATTGTTATTGATGGAGCTGGAACAGTTTGCGCCACAGTTGAAAGGTTGGGCACAACGGTCACAATCAATGCTCCTGTCACAACCCAAATCATCAAGCTCAAAATTCGTCGCATTGCAGTTCTCCTACGGTAGTTCTATAAGATTAGTTTTGAACGCTTATGGCTGCGTAATCCGGTAGTAGCGAGTTGCTCCCCCATACCGATCGTATTCCCCGTCAAAATTGCCGTTTGAATTCCAGTTAAAGGTTGCACCAGAAGAGGAATTCGATCGCACCTGACTACAGCCATTGTTCATACAGATACCAATGTGTCGCTGATCCTTCGCGATCACGATGTCGCCTGCCTGCGCCTGCCCCTGTCCAACTTGCTGCCCACGACCGTTTTGAAGCGAAGACTCAACAGATGGCACATAATTAGGGTTGTTGCCCAGAGGACGAATTCCCGCATTCGAGAGAACGCGATTGACTGCCCAGGCACAGGCTTCTCGACCACTCCTGGGACCAGATGCGCTGCTAAAGCTACCCATGTGCTGCACCGACTGCATGATTCGCTGGTTCGCTTCGCCTGCTGGAACCGATCCACCTGCTCCACCACCCGGCGCAGCCGTTGAGCAAATCACACCACTACCAATATCTGACCCTGACCCACCAGAGCGAACTAATCCTGCTTTAATTCGATTGGCAGCAGCTCCAATTTCTTCCCAGCGGTCTGTCCCGTTTACCTGCTGTCGGGCACAGCGATAATCGACTCTTCCACCCCCAATACACTCGGCGATTGGGCGACCCTGCCCGTACCAACCCTCTTTCATCCCCCGGCACAACGCTTGCGCGGCGATGTCCGACTGCTGCAATCGACGATCGCTCATCCCCCCATACGCAGGCAGTCCCAGTTCACGAAAGACGCGCTCCTTATTGCCACACCACGTCACTTGAACCATGCCTTCGCCTGATCCGCATTCGTCATACATGGGGTCACCATACTCGCGCATGGTGCGGAAGTGGTCGGTTTCGTGCTGCGCGGTGGCAATGATATAAGCAAGCTGATCACTATCCGTCACACCTGCCTCAGCACAGGCTTTCATGATGTAGGGAACCATGTCCATTGCGCCCTCACGGGATGCCGGATCAACCGATGCGATCGCTGCTTTTGTAGCTCCATCCAGCTTGGAAGGATCGACCGTGCAGGTGCGTCCGTCTCCGCCGCCACCGCCGCCCAGGATGCTAGAGTCAAACTGGGTCATGGGCGGAAAGCCCCCGCCTTTTTTAGCTCTGGTTGGCGTGGAAGATTCTGTAGTGGGGGGTTCTGGTGTGATCAGTCCGACAAAAATCGGATCATCGCGGTGATAGGTCATGAACGGGATGGGTCCGATGAAATAGGGCGTACAGCCCCAGTCGTCGCAGTAGCGAGCAAACAGAGCAGTGGTCACGCTATCAGTCGTTTCATCCGGTTCCCAGACAACCACCTTGAACGTATCGCCAAACGGCAACCGTCCGGTTGGCTCTTTACCGTTGTTCACCCACTTGTACGCGCCGTGCCCCCCTTCAACTTCCTGGTACTTGCCCGAAATCCACTGCACTCCCTCCATCGGAGACTGTGCCGTTCGCCCCACGTTCTCTGCATCATCGAGTTCGATATAGGCGCAGTCATCCGGGTTGCCGATCGTACAGGGCACACGAAATCCCATCACATCAGAACCCGAAATCGTATTGGTACGCTCCGATTCTTCGGGTCCGTGAACAAAATCAACTCGCATGATACCACCACCAGCCAGGGGAGGCGCACCGGGAAATGAACCCATCGGCAGCTTGTTGAGTCCCGGCACTTCTGTAAGCGTGGTTTTCTCCCATCCGTCCAGCTTGGAAATCGGCAGCTTATCGGCTCCGGGCAGGCTGTCGATCGAAAACTGGCTTAGATCAACGTCATCCAGATTAAGCTGACTCAACTCAGGATAATCCTGAAGCAGTTGACTTAAGGAAGCCTCCTGAAGCTGGCCTGGATTCAGCGATGCCTTCTCACTGAACAAAGATTGCAGAACTGGCAAATCCCTCATTGAGAATTGCCCCAGTTCTGGCATTGCCTCCAGCAAACTGCCTACGCTCTGCGTTGCTAGAGGCGCAAAGTTCTCGATCGAAGTGCCGGACAAATCCTGACCCAGAGCTTCAGAAATCGTGTTGATCGAAAGGGATTGAGGCAGCAGCGATTGAATATCACCTAACCGTAGAAACTGGTCAGGTGTTTGGCCCGTAGCCCATTGGCGAGTGCCATCATCTAGATCAATAGAGCCACTGCTATTAATGGCAGGCAAATCCGAAAAACTAAGCTGCGACAAATCATCAGGAACCGCAAGGGCTGGAAAGTTTAACACCAGCAGAAGGAAAACGCTGATAATGAAGCAGATGACGCTTTGATAAATTAGCCGACAAAAATTTGACAGCATAGAGAATGAATGAAGAGAGAAAACAGAATCGGGTCATACAAAAGAAAAATGATTAGTCTTTGTCTTTCAAAACGCGCTCGATCTGGTTCGTCACGCTGTAATGTCCACCCGTATTGCAGAGCAGGAATTGCTTTACAGCCGTTTCGCTTTCAACCTGATGAATTTGCAGGCAGGGATGATTGTTAAGAGACTGTCCGGCTGCAGCAATCAGGGGAATATTCGGCGGCAGGTTGGGCTGAAGATAGGTTTTTAGAAAAGCGTTAGAGCCGGACTTATCGTAAATCGCATACAGGCAACCGCCAGTGCCACATAGCTCTAGCTGATTAAAATTCAAGACAACGACATCCTCGATCGCGACTGCACGGACACGATCGATTTGCTCATCATTCGGCTGGGTCAGTGTAGAGTTTTCGATTAGCAGTGCGCCCACCTGCTCACGGCTAAACACTTGGGTTGCATCCCGCCAGGTCATTCCCCCGGTTGCCGAACAGCTCCACAGAAAAAAGCAGGTGATCGCCAGGAAAATGGTAATTCCCAGACGAAAGAAATAAGCTGCCTTGCTGAGCCACAAAGGAGCAGGTTCGTCTTCAACCAGGACCGGGGAAGAGGAGTCCGGCGTTACCTTGGTCGAGGGATTAGCTTGGATTGTTGCATCGGGTGATGATGAGGAATGAAGCGAGTCCTCCATATTGGATGTCTCCTATGGCTGAGTGATGCGGTAGATTGTTGAGTCATTCAGTTTCCCGTCAAAGTCGCGGCTTGAATCCCATCCAAACGACTTGAGAGTTCCGTTATTCGAGCGCACGGTCTGACATCCCTCGTCCAGGCAGATGCCAATGTGCCTGCCCTTTGCAGCGATGACGATATCACCTGCCTCTGCTTGGTCAGGGGCAACCTCCGCCCCACGCCCATTGCGTAATTCGGACTCGATCGACGGGATGTAGTTGGGATGCTCACCTAAAGAGCGAATCCCAGCCTGCGAAAGCACCTGATTCACTGCCAAGGCTGCTGACTCCTTTCCCTTCCCAGGACTGGAAGCCGTACTGAACTTACCCAGGCGTGAAAGGGTTGATGCAATCTGAGCCGTAGGAGTTTGTGCCGCTGACTGCGATCGCAAGTCATCCACGCTGCACTGCAAGCCAACGCCACCACCCTGCGCCTCGTAATTTAATCGGGACTCTACTCCGTACTGCTTAAGGGTTAAACCCTTTAACCCAACAACAGTATCACCGCCGATCGCAGCAGCCGTTCCTCCGGCTGACATTTGAGCCACACGCTCGATTAATCGGTTGTCCTGCCAGGTCGTTCCTGCCTGTGGCTCAACCTGCGCTTGAGCAAGTTTCAGCAGAGATTTAGTGTTGTCCGTTAAGACCTGGGTTTGTAGCTCTGGCGGAAAATATTGCAGCAGTTCTGCGGGTTTAGGTTTCTTGCCAGAGGCGATCGCCTCTAGCCAATCTTTGCCGCCTGGTTTTGCGGTGATGGCTGACTGAACAGATTCAGTATTGCTCGGTAGCTGGTACTGCCCCAGGAGTCGCCCACATTGTCCGTCATGGCAAACAAATAGCCCAACACTGGTCGGTTCAGACGGCTCAGAATCAACGGCAGCGATCGCGCTGGTGAGAGTGCTAACGCTGATGCCGCCAACACTCTCACCTGTACAGCGACCTGGGTTCACGTTTTCATAGCTGCTGGTCGCTAGCGGCAGGACAGGTAGGCTGGAAGAATCGCCAGAGTTTTCACTGTCTGCGCCAACCACAATCGAGCTGCCCACTGGGTAGCGGAGGAAAGGAACTGAGAACTGATTGTACGGACTACAGGACTCACGGGCACAAATGCGAAACACCAGAGCCGAGCTTACGGTTTGTCCATCAATTTGGGTCAGCACTTGCTTGAAAGCTGCTCCAAAGGGATGCCGTCCGGTTGGCTCATAGCCAGGATCAAAGCCCAATGAAGACGGCAGAAATTGCAGTGCCCCGTAACCGCCAGGAACAGACTGACTTGACCCCAGCACCCACTGCTTACCTGATAGTTGATGCAGATCGCGCTCCTGTCGAGACTGCCTTCTTGTCATGGGCGATGGCTCTACGGAATCTGCAAGAACAAGTCCTGTACAGGACTTGGAAACGATCGAATTTCGCTCAGGACAGGAAACATGAAACCCAATCTGACTGCTGCCTGTCACGGTTTTAGAAATTACCTGCGATGTGCCCATTGACTCAATCCGGGCGACTCTTGGAGCATCGTTCAGAATGGGCTGCGGCATCTGGGTCAGAGGAACCTCGCTCAATCCCGGAATATCAGCGAACGACTGTTGCTGCCATCCAGCAAAGGCAAGTAAAGGGGTCGCGGCTGCGTTGGGAAGATCGCTCAAGTGAAACTGCTTTAGGCGATCGCCCAAATCGGCAAGCGATCGCTTTGCCACATCGAGTTGGCTTACAACCATTGCGACCGTGCGGGCATCATCACCGTCTGCATTAACCAAGGCGGCGATCGGAGCCACTTCGCGCACCGGAAAGTTTTTGAGATAGGGAATGCTTTGAACGAGCTGCGGCAATGGCTGTGAGGTGAGCAGATTAAAGCGAGAAAGCTGCACCTGATCAGGGGTAAATTCAACAATTTGCCCAATCTGCTCAACTGAGAATTGTCCAGATCCGAGACTGGGTACATCTCCCAGTCGCAGTACCGTTGCCAGAGCATCTCCCGCTTTCCACTGACGATCCACAGGCAATCCTGCTGCTGCATCCGAGGCAACTTTGCCGCCTACGGTCACTTTTCCCAGGTTGGTAAGACTGATCTGATTAAAGTCAATGCTGGTTAGCCCCTGATCGTTCAGGTTAAATTCCTGGTCGAACGTTTGAGCCGCAGCCGGAGTTCCCCAGCTAAAACTCAAGCAACCTGCCAGCATCGTTGCCAAAACACAGCCTTTGAGAAATTGACGCATATCAGACATCCTCCACAGCCGGATGGCGAGGCACGACGATAAAGCTTGGAGTCGTCGCCGTTCGCGCTGCATTCTCGTCAATGCCCATCAATTGCTGCGGCGGACGGGCGAAGATCGAAGTATCTGCGCTGGAAACGGGCTTGGCATAATCCGCTTTGTTCAGAATCGCCGCGATTTGATTACTGATGTCGCGTTGAGCGGTTGCAGGAACAAACTGCTCGCGCTCAATCACCAAATCTTGCAGTTGGGCGATCGGCAGATCGCTTTCAATGCCGCCTGAGCGCATCTGGTCGAAATAAGCTTTGTCGGCAACACGCTTCACCGCTTTCCCAATCTCATCCGGGCTACAGCCGCGATACTCTCGCAAGAGCGTTCGCCATTCGGCTTCCGTGAAGCTGTAGCGGAAATATTTTTGTAAGTGCAGATTGAAAATTTGGTACATCGCGCCGTCATGCGGCATTCCAAAGAAATGCGTATAGTCAAATCGGCGCACCATTTCTGGAGGCAGCATCTCCAGGCGATTGATTGTGGCAAACATGATAACGGGTTCAGTATGGTCCTGCATCCAGGACAGCAATCGACCCGCAAGTTTGCCTGATACTCCGCCTTCTGCGCTGGAATTCCACCCTAAAAAGGCTTTCTCAAACTCGTCAAAAAATAAGATGGCTGTGCCAATTCGCCCCACGAAGTTGAGCAGGTAATCCAGATTGGACATCGATTCGCGGATGGTTGAACCAATCAGCTTGTTCCAGTCACAGGCAACCAGGGTCGCGCCGATGTGTTTAGCGGCAAGCTTGGCAACCAGGGATTTTCCTGTGCCGGGAATCCCCCATAGCAGGACGGCACGAGGCGGTCTGAGGTTGCGCTGTTCGGCTTCAGGTTGCAGCAAAAGCCGGATCTTCTCTAAGGTTTCGTAGAGCAGATCCAGTCCCCCCGCGTACTGCACATCTGGCTCAGGTAGAAGCGTAATACCGCGCCCTTGAAGCTTTTTGGTCTTGTACTGCATCACATAGTCGGTCAGACTACCAGTCGTCGGAGAGACTGCAACTCCACGATTCAGCACTAGATCGATTTCACCTCGCGGCAGTCCGGCACAAGCTTGTACTAGCGATCTCTGCTGATTGGGGTCATGATCAATGCGGGAAATCGCGGCAAGCGAAGTTTTGATTTGTTGAGCAACCTCGCTGCGAGTGGGCAGCGGAATTTCCAGCACTGACATCAGTGGATGAAGGCTCAGGGGGATGTCGAAATAGTCATCCACCAGCACGACGAACTGATTGCCCTGGCTCTGCTGCTGCAAATCGTAGTAGGCATTGCGAATTTCAAAGCTCCGGGTCGGGTTGTCTTCAAGATCCCCAATAATTCCCTCAATCAGGAAAATGCCTGGTTGGTTGATCTGCACCACAAAAGGCAGAACTGCCCCATTAATAGAATGAGCGGTTGGAGACAGTCCCTTGCCGTCGCTTCGTTGCACCTGCTGAATCTCAGAATATGCAGGATTCCAGAAGAACAGGGGCAGATTTATCTCTGCCGCAAACTGAGCAAATTGCCGTAGCAGGTAGGGGCGATCGCAAACCGCGCATTGGACAGCAGTGACGACATCACCGTTCTGGACAAGCTGCTTCCATCCATTCAGCATGACCTACTCCTGAAGTTTGCGTTTGTTAGGGGGTTGAGTCCACAAAAAGCAGTAGCCGCTAGTTACTGTGCGATTGCCTAAACGAATCGAACCTAACTCGTCGCGAACTCGCGCCTCACACTTGCCGTTCATTAAGTCCGGGTTCCAGTCAAAAAGCTGCCGCGCATAGCGACCTTCCTTGCTTTGTCCCCAGTTCAAAGCTGTAACCTCAGCCGCTGTCAGTCCCCGTCCATCCATCTGCACTAGCCAGCGCGATGCGCCAAAGCCAGAGAGCGCACCGACGAGCAACAGGGTCAACATTATAAATCCGGCTCCGATCAGAGATTTATAGGTCACTACGTTTTTGGCTTCATTGCCTTTAGCGATCGCAGCACCCACCAATTGATCAACGGTCTTGGCAATATCCTGTTTCATGCCTGCCAGTGCCGCCTTTTCGTAGCCACCGTACTCTAATCGCAGCCTTTCAAAACAGTCATTAAACGTCTGTCTCAGGTCGTTGGGAGCTTGGTTAAGCAAGACCTGAACGGTAGAGTTAGCCACCATCAGCAGAAATAGCGGGTCGCTTTCCCGCAGCCCTGACTCATGAACGACACTCATCACCTTTGCACGAGTGGCAGCGTCCTGTCCCTCTAATAATTTTTCAAGCAGCTTGTTTTCTTTCATAGCAATTTATTTTCTGCCTAGCTCTGGATCAGGTCTTGGACAGAGATATTTAGACTAGGATTTGAATTTAAGTCTAATTAAGTCAAACTCAAATGAAATAATTAGACTTAATTTTTAGTGCTAGTCTAGTTAACTGAAGGTGGGCGACTCAGGCTCCGCACCCGGAGTGGGTGGAATGGCAACCGATTCCCCTTTTTCCTTAGATTTCCGTTTAGCCCCTGTCGATAATTTATTAGCTGTCGATGCTTCTAGCTGTTTTGCATGGAACGCAGGCAAATCAAGCGTGAAGATCTGGTTTATAACTTCTGTTGCCCTTTCAGCAAAGGTTTTGACGCGCTGTGCCTCAATCCACCTGCGCTCAGTCATAAACGCCTCAACGCCTGCTTCATAGGTGAGGTTGTGCTTATCCAGGTAAAATTGCTCCTCGCTGCCCAAAACAGGAAAATCGCGAATACACACCAGATTAGCGGCAGCATCAATCTTTAACTCAGGGTTGCCGCTAATTTTTTGATAGAGCGGTTCTCTCTCTAAATATGCGAAACTCTTGCTGTTTAACCTTCCCTCATTACGAACAACAATATGGGGAAGTTTGCCATCCAGCATCTCGATCGACTCTGCCAGCAGCCGGATTGAGGCGTAGCACCCATCAGTCACAAACCAGTGGTAAAGGTCAATATTTTGATCCTGGCAAAGCTGAACTAAATTGACCGAGTGCATCCAGCGAGCTAGGGCAGAATTGGTTTCGGCTGGGAGATTCACCAGAACGCACTGTTTTTCAACGGCTTGCTGAAAAATAACGTCAGGTTCACTGTATTTGCGGGGATCATCACTGAGCGAGATCGTAACGGCATCTGTAATTTTGCCGCCTTCAAAGCCACCGTAAACTCTACCGACATCCCCAATCGTGATATCAGCTTCAACCAGACTAAATTGCTGCTGTTTTTGGGTGAGGTATTCTGCTAAGTGACGAGAGAGAAAAGTCTTGCCGACTCCTCCTTTACGACCACCTACTAAGTGAATTTGTGAAGGAACGGATATGGTTGAAGCAGGAGCTTCCGAAGGGACAGGCTGTGCGACTGGAGGATTCATTTTTGATTAAAAAGAAGTAAAAATGCTCATCAAGTAGAACGACTAGGAGCAAACCCTAACATTCGATCAATCGAGTCCAAATCCACTGATGGGGACGGGGGTGGAATAATTTCATCAGGCTCTGGCTCGTCATCGTGGTTGTCGTAGTCATGGTCGTCACTATTCTCCAGACTACGGTTTAAAATTGAAGGAGAGTCTGTTTTTTCAGCGCTGGGCTTAATCCCAGCAAGCTGCTCGATTTCGTAGATGTAGCCTCGAAGTTTGCCAATACACTCCAGCGCAATGGCTCGATTGAGCTTGCCTTCCTCATCCAGTGCAGCAGGAGAGAATCGGGCTTTGAGTAGTTCTTTCAAAACATCCGGCAGTGCATAACCGTGACGCTCTAGATAGTCCAGCACCAAGGCAAAATGCTGGTCTTTGCTGTACCTGAATCGAAGTCGGATGTTGAATAGAGATGAGGAGTTTGAATTCATGCTGCTTTTTCAAGTTGAAATCTGGACTCAAATAGGGTCATCACATCTCCGAATCGAGACTGTAAACAGGGATCAGACTGGCTTAATTCCCCAGAGTGGCTGGCAAGCCATTCGGGAGTTGCCCATTCAAAGTGCTTTTCGAGAAACGGTTTGAGATAGATGCTTGTGCCACCACTGATAATCAAATGATTTAAATCATCAGGAACAACTGCATTAAGCCAGTCTTGCACTAACTGCCAATACTCGTACCGAGCAATTTCAATCGCATCCACCAGAAGTTTTGCTTCCGCATGGATATTTTCAGGCTGGGTTGATCGAATGAGAAATTGCAACTCACGATGGTCAGTCCGCAAATCCGAGCCAAGAGCATACACCGCTTCAACCAGTGCATATCGATTTTGTCCCGGTGTGCGAGCAATCACCTTATCGATCAGCTTAACAAACCCTAGATCAGTTGTGGCACTGTGACAAGTTTCAATAACACCCCGGTTCAACGTCAAACAGCTAATATTTCGATAGCCAAAAATTAGAATGCTAATGCGGTTCTGGCTAATCCAATCCATACCGTGCTTGCGAATCAGATGACACATCATGCCTGTACCTTCAGAGGCGCAGTGGTAGGACACAAGCTGTCCTCGAATCAGAGTGTGTTGGAAATAATATTTCTTAAGACTTTTTGAAATTTTTTCTTTCAGCCAACCTCGGCTATTGATTTCACCATAGGGCAGCAGCATAGCAGCGTCTACGGCAACTCGGTCAGTGCCTTCCTGCAAAGCAATTGCACCTACAGCAGCCAGGAATTTATAAAAGGCGTGTTCGTACTTCAACATCTCAATGCGTTCAACCGCTGAAAATTCTCTGGCAAGAAAGCCACAAACCTGAATTCGCTCTGCGTTTTGATTCAGCTTGATCCAGGCTTGGTCTTCAGGTCGCGCTGTCAGGTTGATCTGGTTGACTGAGCGAGTTGGCAGATTGAGAACATCTGGCTCCATCATCAGTATTTTGGGTGGTGCGCCATTAACCGAGTACACGATCTTAGACAGCGAAGCACCAGGATCAAACCCGATTTGCAACTTAGCCGACTGCATAAATTGTTGTGAATGCTTTTGTTTCTCCCTATCTTATCCCGTGTTTTCGCACTGAGATTCATCTGTCAATTGGTATTGTCTAAAGGGGTAAAATAGCTGGACACATTTGGGCACAATTGGTCACGTTTTTGTCGCTTCTGGTCACACTCTAATCACAAAAAATTCTATCCAATTTCTTTAATCTGAAATCAAATGTTTGAAAAATAGCGTTTTATTCATCAAACTGGTCACGTTTTTGTCGCTTCTGGTCACAAATGGTCACAAATGGTCGCGAAATCCCATACTCCTGACCAAATAAGGATTGTAGCAAGCAAATGAAAACGACATACTTTTTGTTCTTAAGCCGTTCTACACACCTTCAAAAATTCTTTTGAGTTAACTTTTACTAATTTGTTGAGTTTTGTTTTTATCCTTATTTCGATACCCCAATATTAGGGAAGAGGACATTACACTAATTGAAAGCGAGCAATCACTCCTTAGCAGTATTCACTTGTCTCTCTTGAGCAATGTCTTCTCAATCCAAATGCCGTTTTTCTGTTTATGCCACGCCGCAAGAGCATCAGTTTTTTCGTGACCAGGCAAAAGCTCGACACATGACAGTTTCACGCTATGTTCGATCGCTTGCTGACTCTGAGCAGATAAAAACGGCAGAACGGCTGCGGAACATTCAGCAGCACACACGACAACTCACAAGATGCCTGAACGGATTGCGTCATGTTCTTTCAGACACCGAGCATTCCTCACAACTGTTCGGCAAAGCAATTGCGCTTCTCGTTCAAATTGAGGAGGAAGCCCAAAGATGATTGGCAAGACAACGCTCTCCCATAGTTTTGAAGCAACCTTGCGCTATGTCTACAGCAAACCGAGCGCAATGACGATAGATGCGACTCTGACCGCAGCGTTCACTGAAGATCCACTGCAAATTGCACAGGCGATGAATGCAGTAGCTCGCGATCGTTCTCCCAAACCCTGCTACCACATTTCACTTTCCCCATCACAAAATGACCATCTAGACATGGAAGACTGGCATCAGATGAGTGCTGACTTTCTCAGCGAACTGGGAGCCGAGACTTATCAAGCAGTCGCCGTACTGCACACTGATGCGACGTACCCAGACGGAACGGTTCGACCCCACTTGCATTTCGTGATCAATCGGTTTGAATCGATTAATTCAGACGCTCGCGCTCTGTGCCTGCATTTTCCTCATATTGAGGAGGTTATTCGCAAGCTAGAACGGGACTATGCGCTTGAATCAGTTCCCTGTAGCTGGGAAGTCGATTGCCGAGGGAATGCTGCCTCACAGTACCACCGCACACAGCGAGACGGTGTTCCTTCGGTTCGCACTCAGCTTCAAGATTCAATCGATCAAACGATCGCGCAGGCAACGACTGTCGATGAATTCCTTCGCGCACTGCAATCGCAGGGTATTCAATCAAACCTTGCAGCAGAAGGCATTTCGTTTGAGCAAGAAGGCATTTCGTTTGCAGGCTACCAGCTTGGAAAAGCCTACACCCGCAGCCATGTTGAAAAGGTTTTAGGCAGGAATAGCACCATGCTTCAAAGTGATGCAGCGCGATCAGGAATGTCGATGGCTGACCTGATGCAAAAAGCTTCAGAAGGGGGGATCTCTGCGACTGAACCAGAAAAGGTAATTCCTGCACCTGAAGTTGAGGAAATGCCCTTGGTTAATCCCCAGCCGGAGCCAGAGTCTCAGCGTCAAACTGAATCGCAGCCAGATCGAGAACCCAGAGAACCTGTTGTTCCCTCTCCCCTACTGGCAGAAACTGGAACTGCCCTGGAAAACCTGGGACAGACGATCGGGGGCAGTCATGAAATTGACGGCATGATGCTGGGCGGAGCCGCCACCCAACTGACGGGTGCTATGGTCATGCTAGGGGATGCTTTTCTCAAGCGAATTGCAGAGGCAAAGGAGAGAGAGCAAAGCGAACGTGCCCAAAGATTAATCGAGCAGCTAGAGCAAATTGGGAAGCGGACAACGGCTCTAGAAGAAACAGTTCAGACACAGCCAAAACCTCCCGCTGCTGCACCTGCTGAATTCAAAACGGCGCCCCCCCCTCCAATTCCTGCATCTCCTACAGCACCTCAACCCAGTCAACAGAAAAGTCCTTCTAAACAGCCATCGCCCACTGACCCGTTAGCAGAGAGTTTTGGGCTGGCACAGCAGCGACTCGTTCCACTGGAACGACAGGCAGGACTTCCTCCGGTCGATTATCCCGCGCTGAAGTTTGATCACAATGCCTCAATCGATCAGCAGCTTGATCAGATGGAAGCGGCTCTAAAGCAGCTCAATGAACGGCTGGAAAAGCTGGAGATCGTGCTGCACCCAGAAGCAACGGTTGTTACGAACAAACCCACGCCTGAACAGGTAGCTGAAAGTTTGGCAAACTACGTCCAGGCGCGAGCGCAGTATTACAAACTTGCGCCAACTGAACCTGTAAAAACGCGCACAATGGGAACGATTGAGTTGTCCCATTCTGAAAACGGCAATGACGTAATTGCAGTTGTCGAGCGACCTTTTGGCGCAAAGTTTGAGGCAACAAAACAGGACGGTAAGTGGGAAGTTGCCAGCAATGGCTTAAATGATTTATCCGATCGTGAAATAGAAACAATTGTAAAACTGCCGCAAACCTCGCAGGAGTACGAGTCAGTCACGCAAAATAAAGCACTGGTTCGATATTTCCAAAAACACGCCTCACAGGAATTTGAAGGCGAACAAGGCAGAATCATCTGGAACGACAAGCATGAAAAATTTAGCTATCGCTTCGACATCGCTACAGATCGAAGCGGTAACAAAACGGTAATCGGTATCGATCAACGTACCGAGAAGGTGGTGATGCAGGCGCAAATCAAGCCAAATGGCAGCATTCAAATCGACCAGGCGCAGGTTCCAAAAGAACACGCTGAGTCGTTGCTGCATCAGCAAGAGGCGACGCGATCTGCCGAATCTAAAGTGACCCAACTTCACAAAAAGCAGCGGTCACGTCCTGAACTCTCCCTATAACTCTCTTCAAGGAAACCATGTCTAAACAACCAAAAACACGCCGACAGAAGCCCAGAGCAACGTATCAATTTACAGTATTGGGGCAACAAGTGCAGCTCGACCAGATTCAAACTGCCATGCTGGGAGTGTTTGCCTGCCTCGTCGTTTATCTCGCAGTTCGCCAACCTCCGATTGCTGCGATTGCGATTTCAGGAATTCTTACCGCTACGGGAACAATGTTGCTTCCTTTTTCTGCGAAAGCAGTGTTGCGGGATAAGAAGCTACAGTGGGCAACGGCAACCGCTGCTATGATTCTGGTCCTTGCGGGAACTAAACCTGCATCTGCTCAGTTTTTTAATGCTCTAGAGCAAGCAACTCTTGAGGTTGTTACTGCCTCCAACTCTGGGATTGATCAAGCCGTAGTAACAGGCATTTTTATCTTGATCCGTGTTGTCGTCGTACTGGCATTTGTGGCAGGTTCCGTTGGTTTACTGGTGCAAATGTTTAGAGGAGGGGACTGGCAACCGATCGCCACGTTGGTCGGGATTGGTCTGGCGTTTGTAATTGGCGTTGAGATCATCAGTAATTTGATGCTGGGAGGTCTTGGTGGTGGTGCTGGTGCAATGAACCCAGGTGCATTCAAAGACTATGCTGCAACCATCATTCCGGTTATTGCCGCGAGATTTGAAGTTACGGTCGGTTAGCTCCTCATTATCCTTCTTGCCAGATGGATTACCTGCCAAATCTTACAGAGATTGGAGAAATTAGTGAGCAAGCAGATTGATGTCGATCAAGACCCGATTCGGGTCAGCAGATCAATGGGGAAACGCGCCAGCATTGGTCCGATTCCTGCGGACCTTCTGTTTCCCTGGATGGCGATCGGATTTGTTGCTTATTTCATCATTCGGATGATGTTAGCTGGCAGCATCATCCTCTGGACAGGTTGCTGGTTCTGGCTTGCAGTCACTTACTGGGCACTGGCAGGAAACCGTGCCTATCGGTACTTCAAGCAGTGGCAAATACCGCCAGGACAGGACTGGATCAATGGAGATTCGCTGTTTGTGAGGGTGACGGATCACGGACTGTGGAAGCGCAAACGCAAAGAGTCTCAGGGCGCAATTCTGATGCAGACGGACGAGGGGGTTAAACGTTTTATGCCGTTTCAAAAATTCTGCCATTTGCACTCAATTGCGGAAGTTCAAATTGGAGGACACAAGTTTGCCTGTCTCCTGCTGCATAATCCTGGCAGCGATCAGTGGTCAGCGCAAATTCCGTTTAAGTTTACGGGACTGCATCCGCAACTTTATCGGCAAGAGGTAGAAGAGACGATCGACTTATTGCGGCGAGGGCTTCAAGAGTTGCCGGAGCGTGAAGCGTTGACGTTCTATCTGGGTTGCTCAACGGACATTCGTGAACGCTATGAGCAGCTAAACCAGCTTGCTGAATCAACTTCATTGAATCCGGTTTCTGTTCTGCTTCTCAATGAACAAAAGCGCATTTTTGAACTGGCACAACAGGGCGTTCGGCAAGTCTGGAGCCAGAGCATTTGGGCAGGATGGACAGCGCAGTATAGCGAGGAGAATAGAACCGACAACATCGGCAAAATCTTGATGGGCTTGCAGAGATGGGCACAAAAAGGCATCCGCTCCTTTGTCGGTACAGAGCAAACTTTCTTCAACAACTTCTACCGTAATCTGGCACAACAGGTTTATGAACAGGGCTATTTAGAATGGCGCAACCTGCTCGAAACCAAGTGCGGGCTAGAGGTTGCCCCAATGTCAGCACAGGAGGCGTGGGAGTGGTTATGGTATCGCTTTAATAAATCGCCTGCACCCACTTTGGGGAAGGACCAGTACATTCAAATTCGAGAAACCGAACGGGGATTGTCAGAAAACGTTCCTATGAGCGGTCAGAAAGATCTCATCACGCTGCTAATTCAGGGGGAGAAGGGAAAAACCAGTGTGCCGCGACACAAACAGCAGCACGGTTATATGTATGTCAACGAGAAGGTTGGCAAAGTTGTGGTTTTAGAAGATCCGCCTGATGGCTGGCGCAATGCGCGTGAGCAGTTGAGCTGGATCTGGACAAGGATGAGTTCGAGCTATGTGCGTGATACCGAAGTGGTTATTCAGGTCAGACCGAAAGAGACTTGGGTCACTCGTGATGAACTGGAGAAGATGTCACGGCAATCCCATACCGAACTGCGGCGAGCGATCGAGGATGGAACGGGTCGTGTTGTTCATGCCAATCTTGCAGGGGAGCAAGCCGCTGACGCACTGCGAAAAGTTTTAGAAGGGGTAAAGCCGCTCTACTGCGCTCCAGTTTTCATTATCTGGCGCAACTCTGAAGCCGAATGCGAAGAAGCCGCTATCCAGCTTACTAAGTCGTTTGGAACCGCAACGGCTGTCACAGAAGACGATATTTCCTGGCAACTGTGGCTGGATAGCTTGCCGATTAACGATGAACTGCTGCTAAAGAAATTCAGCACCTTTTCTGAACGGCGGCTGACGCTTGACAGTGAATCGGCTATCGGTTTCCTGCCGATCGTTAAACCCAGACCGATTGATGCCGAGGGTGTTGAGTTTCTGACGGAGCGAGGTGGACAGCCTGTTCATCTTAATTTGTTTGGCAGCAGTCCCGGTCGAATCATGATCACAGGCACATCGGGCAGTGGCAAATCGGTGCTGGGCTGGCGATTCATTGAAGAAGCTCTGGCTCGCAGCATTCCAGTCGTCGGATTGGACTTGTCTACAGGTGGAGACAATACATTCCGTATTGCGGTTGAGATGCTGGGCGAGCGAGGGGTTTACGTCGATATTCTGAACGAACGAATGAATTTGATGGAGCCACCTGACCTACGCAATTTGCCGCCGAACCTCGCGATTCCTCGCTTTAAGCGGTGGAAAGACTTTATTCGTCAGGCAATCATGGCGATTTCGATGGGACAAATCCAGGATCAGGAGTTGCAGGAACGGGTTGATTCAATCACGCTGCGGCTTCTGGAGGTGTTCTTCTCGGATTCGGAGATGATCGATCGCTATAATGCGGCGTTTGAGGGTGGATTCAAATCCGCTGAATGGCAGTTAATGCCAACGGCGCATGAACTGCTACGGTTCTGCTCCAGGGAAAAGCTGAAGCTTGAAAGCTACGAAGAGATTGATGCCCGTGCCATCAACCAGATTGTGTCGCAGCTTGGCGCGAAGTTGGTAGATCCAAATATTGGCGATGTGATTGGACGACCCAGCACGGTCAACCCCAATCCCATCATCAAGTTCTATGCCTTATCAGGGCTATCGAACGACGCTAACGCTTACATCATGGCGATTACAGCACAGATGGCGTGTTTAAGAAATGCGCTGTCGGCTCCGCAATCGCTATTTGTGGGCGATGAGCTATCGGTTTTGCTAAGCAAGAGCGGATTTGCCGACATGGTGGGCGAAATGCTGGCAACCGGACGGAAAGAGGGAGTCGCAAGTTTGCTGCTGGCACAGGATTTGGATGCTATTGTCACCTGTTCTGCGGCGGCAAAAATCAAAGCTAACATCACGACAACCATCACAGGGTACACCACTCATGCCGCCCTGGATGCTTACACCAGCTACCTGCACTATGACCCCAGCATCATTGGAGCAAACGCGACAGAAAAGTTTAGGGGCAACCGCAGCGAAATGTACACCCGCTGGATGATCGAGCGCAATGGACGGTTCTGGCAAACGCGATCGTACAGTCCACCACTGGCAGTTGCGGCTCTGGCAAACGAAGAAGAAGAGAAACTTGCTCGTAATCGGGTACTGATGCAGTATCCGCGAACCGAGCGTGGATATCTAGCTGGACTCAGCGCATTTACCAAAGAGTATGTCGCGGCTCTGCGCGGTTCTCAGTCCATGCAGGACATTGGGGTATCTGACCTTGAAAAGTTCCAATCACGACGACGAGTGAGTGCTTAAACACTATGAGAACTTTGACACAAGCGATTTTTCTAGCCACGGCACTGATGGCGATCCCACTGGGTGAAGCCAATGCTCAGGTGACACCTCCATTCAATCCTGGTGCATCTGCTAACGGTTCTGCGGCAAATGGAGATTTGCTCAATAACCGTGATTTGCTAAACGGCGGGGTGACACCCCCCTTTAATCCGGCTGGAGGCACACAGGCAGGCTTGCAGCAGCAGGCACAGACCGGAGCCAATCTGGGCGGGATTGGGGCTGATGTGCAGCAAGCGACAGGGGCAGTCCAGGAGGCAGGAGGGATATTTAACGATATTGCCAATATTGGCGATCGCATCGGCAATATTGGCGGTCAGATTAGCAACAGCCTAGGTCGTTTATTTTCTCAGTTCAACCTGAATGCACTGCTGGGAGTATTGGGTATCAACCTGAATCCTACGTTTGAGTCGGTTGCTGGGGGACTGGAGGGCAACGGCGGACTGGATATCGGTGCGAAGCCCGATAAACCTGGTGGTGGGCTGGACATTGGGGCAAAACCCGATAAGCCCGGTGGTGCAGAGGCAGGTGAAGGCGGCTCACTCGTTAGCCGAGGGGCACTGATGCTGCCGGACATTGATCAGGCGCGATCCGCGATCGCTAACGGCAAAACATCGACGACCGAGGAGTTTCTGGGTGCGAAAACGGGAGGGCAAGGCAGTGTGGTCATTAAGCAGGATCTAGAGTCTCTGCTCATGACCAGCACCACGAGAGAAGTAGGAGAAGCGACGACGCTATCGGCGCAGGGGCAGCAGCAACTTCGAGCTAACGCAGAAGCCGCAAACCAAGCTTTGACGACATCAGGGCAACTGGCAGAAGATTCTGTGAATCAGGATGTGTCGCAGAACATTTTGCGAAACCTTTCCGGGCAGATGCAGGCTTCACAGCAAACTGGGACACTGCTTGCGATCGACGCTCAAATGCGAGCTAGAGACGATTCGCTGAGAAATATTCTGATGGCAAATACATTGGATGAAATTCAGGGCGAAAACATTGCAGAACGGCGAATGGATGCTTCAGCCTATTCAGCCGCGATTACGCAAGGAAGCCAGTTTACTTTGCCAGGGTTCAATCCTGAAGGAACCGGGCGTAATCGAACGGCAAGACGGGGACTAAGACCATGATTCAGTTTTTTCTGGCTCAGGAAGGATCTGCCGCCGCCGCTCAGGTCATTGAGCAATCGCTCAATCTTTCGAGAAGCATCACCGCTTCTTGGGATGAGATGTGGCAAACCATTCTGCAAGCACCCGATGACTTTTCACTGTGGACTGCGATTGTACGATTCTCACTCACAATTTCTGTGCTGGCACTGGTTTATTATGCCGTGTCGCAGGGCAATGACATTTTGAAAACGCAGTCGTTCAGCAAGATCGTTGAAATGTTTGTCACGCCGCTGGTAGTGATCTTTCTGCTGGGTGGTAACGGCTTTATGCTGGCAAACATCATTCTGGCAATTCGGGGAGTCGGACGATCGCTGATTACCAGCATTCTTCAGCTTCAGCTTGGCGGCATTTCGATGGAGCAAGCAATTAATCAGGTCATTAATAATCAGTTTGCCGTCCAGCGCATTCGCCAGGTGTTTCAGGAATGTGCCACGCTGACCGGAGAACCGCTAACCCAGTGTCTTCAATCCAAGCAGGCTGAGGCACAGGGAATTGTGGATGCACTGGGTCAGCAAAGCAATGTCCCGCTACAGGCAGCTCAAGCGTTGATCAATTTGTTTAGTGCCGTCATGACGGTCGGTGGTGGAGTTCCCACAATGATTCAGGGAGCCTTCTCCCAGATTATTCAATCAAGAGCGGTTCCAATCATCCAGGTTATTTTGCTGGCGATTCAGTGGGCATTTGTGAACATGGCAGAAGCCTCGCTGCTGTTGTCTGCACTATTTGCGCCAATCGCTGTTGCCATGCTGCTGATTCCACTTGCCGGAAATGCACTCACAATCTGGTTTTGTGGCTTTGTCTCAATCCTGGGGATTCAGTTGGGATATGTTCTGCTGGTGGGGTTTATGGCATCGGTCCTGGTGGCAACCGATGCCCAGAACGCCATTGCAGCCGCAGGAGATTATGGTTTTTTGCTGTTTATCGCCATTTTTGCACCCTGGATAGCCTTTGCGCTTGGTAAAGGCGGGGGTGAGCAGCTTTATCAGGGAATTTCTCAGAGAGCCGCTCGACTGGCTCAAGCAGGGGTGCAGATTATCGCGTCCGGAGTCAAGTTGGCAGCAGGAGTTTTTTAAGGCATGATTCAAAAACTTTTAAGGCGAAAAACACCAAAAGATACACTTTACAGCGGAAATGAAACCCGTCCGCGCAGTGGATTGGTGCAGGGCGAGTCAAAATTAATGGCAACCTTCTTTGGCTTGGCGATCGCGCTAGGGATAGGATCGCTCATTACGCTCATTCTGGTTGCCAATAACCGTGCCCTTGCCACAAGAGGCAAAGTATTTGTGCAAATGGCAGATGGAACCACTCAGTTGGCACAGGAGTTTGATGTCAACTACAGACGACCGGAGATTATTAAAGAAACCGCAGTGCGGTGGATGCAGCTTGCTTTTGAGTGGGATAACCGCATTCCTGGTAAGGATCAAGCAGTCGATGAAGGCATTAATTTCGACAAGTCGAACAAGCGTGTGCCAACCAAAACATATTTAGCCTCCTACTTAATGGAGCCTGGGTTTCGGCAGGAATTCCTGCGACTGATGGCATCCGAAGTCATCCCCATCGATGTCATGACCGGACGACGCAAATCAATTCTGCGTTTTTACAGCGTGTCTGACCCCAGGCAGGTGGCAAAGAACCGATGGGAGATAGACATCGTGGCAACACGAGTCGAGCGGTCAGCCACACAGGAATTGGGGGAAATCAGAGTCAACCGCACCATTACCCTGCAAGCCGTTCCAGCTATTTCCCCCGCGCTCAAAGACAGCGACCCGGAAGTATGGCGTAAAACCCTTTATGAGTTGACCCAAAACGGGCTGATGATTGTCGAAGTCAAGCCCTTAAATCTTTAGAGGAGGGGGGGGAGTCAGATGAAGACCGATGACCAATATACCCTGATTACTTCCAGTCCTGTCTCTCAACTCGACCCAGACGACTTTGATGAGTCAGGCGACTTGTCGCTTGCGGAACGCCAACAGCTTGCGGGACTGGACGAAGAAACACAATCCCTTATTGCACCTGAGCATCGCATTGATCCAGAGGTCGTTCCGGTCAAACGCGAACTGGCACAATCTCCCGTTTCACGCACCGTATTTGTTCTAGGAACGGTTGGCGTGTTTGTCTCCTTTGGCTTAGGAATTGCGATGATTGCCGGAATTGGACGATCGCGACAGCCGCAGGTTGCAGAGACACCGCCTGCAACCGATAGCGATGTCGTTACTCCGTCAGATGCCGACCTGTATAAAGGTCGGCTGGCACTGGCAGAACAGCAAAATGATCAGCAGCAAAAACCAAATCCTGCTGCGCCCACGACCCCGCCCAAGCGACCTACCGCACCTCGGCGCACCACCGCGACTCCTGCTCGCCCTAGAGCAGTCCCAGCCGCTTCTCCAGTACGGGCACGTCCTGCCCCAATTCCCGTTGCAACCCGTCCAGCTCCACCACCCCGAACAGTCACGCCTCGTCCTGCTCCAATGCCGCAGCGCACTCAGCCGGAGGTCAATCCCTTTGATCAGTGGAATCGGCTTGCCACAATTGGCTCAGCATCCGCAGAAGTGGCAGCAAGACCTGTTGAAGAAGTGTCCTTGATTAACACGCCTGAACGTTCACCTTCGTCAATGCAGCAGACGCAAGCAAACTTTCCTTCAGATGTGATTGGGGACAGCAGCTTTAGCCAAAGCATTAACTCACCCGAACCTGAAATAGTAGGCACAGCATCTACAGAAATTGCAGACGTTTCAGAAGAAACGTCACCATCGATTCCCCAGGAGGTTCTGATTGCATCAAGCGCAGGTACAGGAAACGTTATCAGTCCTGAAACCTCTGCCCCAATTAGTGATGGAACCAGAGGCATTTTAGAGCAGCGAGAAATGGGGAATGGATTATCTCC
This sequence comes from Cyanobacteria bacterium FACHB-502, assembly GCA_014695325.1. Classification (GTDB taxonomy): domain Bacteria; phylum Cyanobacteriota; class Cyanobacteriia; order Elainellales; family Elainellaceae; genus Leptolyngbya_A. The sequence continues at coordinate 66,645 of JACJNZ010000088.1, forward strand.
GAACGGGAATTATCAGGTTGCACTGGGAACCTCGGCGGAGGCTGAAGTCACTGTGCCCCTTTACTGGGAACCCGGTGGAGCGGGAAGAGGCACTCCAGGGCGATTTGCCGTAACCCTGTCGCAACCTCTGATGTCCACTAATGGAGAAGTTGCGCTTCCGGCTGGAACGACCTTTATCACTGAGGCAGAAGTTAGCAGTGACCAGAGCCGTATTGTGAATCAAACGGTAGTGGCAGTGGTGTACCAGGGTGCAGACGGACAAATTCGCCAGGAACCCGTTACCCCTGGAACGATCGTGGTACGTGGGGAAAATAATGAACCGCTCATTGCCCGTCGCCACCAAAACAGCGATCTGGGTGATGACCTGTTGCTGGGTGCAGTGGGGGCACTGGGTCGAGTGGGAGAACTGATTAATCAGGGCGATGTGTTCTCGTCTAGCTCCAGTTCTGGCGGATCATCGGGTTCCTCATCCACAACGATTACTCGTCGCTCTGGTGATACCAATGTGCTTGCTGCTGCCCTGGATGGCTTTTTCAATCCCCTGGTAGAGCGAATGCAGTTCCGCGCTCAGTCGCAAGATTCAGCCCAACAAAGCACCATTCTGGAAGTGAATGAAGAGCAGCCTGTCTCAGTTTTTGTTAACGGTCTTTTGGAGGTTGCCCGATGAAACGTTTGAAGCGCAGGCAGTTCTGGTGTAGCGTTGCCCTGTTTCCCCTGCTCTTGGCGATCGCCTCCCCTGATGCAAAAGCAACCTCTGTTCCGGCTCCAGCTGAACCTATTAATCCACGGGTTCGATGGGAAACGCCAACGCCGCCAGGAACTCTGACTGAAGTTTCGCAGGCACAGGCGCAGCGGTACGCTCAAACTGTCGCCATTTATGCAGGACGTAACTCTGCAATTACGTTTCGCACCGGGGAGCGGATTCAGTTTTTGCAGGTTTCTGACCCGTCCGCGATCGTGTTCAACACCAATACACCCGTTGAAAGCGGACAGGCAACCGTTATTCTGCTACGGCTGATTCGACCGCTTCGCTTTCCAGGGCTACTGACAACTGAACGCCCGAACCTGACCGTTACCACGACCAGAGGAACCTACTTCTTCGATTTGCAGCCCGTTCACCAGGAACAGTCGCGCAATCAGCCTAGCGGAGTGGCGATTGTGCCGGGTAACTCACTTAGCTTTGCTGCCTTTGGGCAAACCACGATTGTTACGTCACGGGGACGGGCAACGGCAGAGGATATTCGTCGGGGGCTTTCGGTTGCCATTGGGCGAAACTACACCCGCCCTGATGATCCGGTGGTAACGCAGGTGCAGCGAGCAATGACCCTGATGCGTCAGGGTGCATCAATTCCTGAAATTGTTGCGGCGACCTCTGCTCCAACTCTGCCGCAAGTGCTGGCAAGACTAGGGGAACTGGGAATTGAAAGCGGACAAGTCAATCCCTCTCAGTTCCCTAACGTTTCCCCCGATGCTCTTTCAAATTCTTCTTCCGCATCATGAGCAAACTCCTCATTATCGAAGCTCCGGGAAAGCTGAAAAAGCTAAAGGCGATTCTTCCCGACTGGACGATTAAAGCCAGCGGCGGACATATCCGCGAATTGGCAAAAGACAAGCAGGATGCCTTGGGGTTTCAGCTACAGGGCGATCACGTTGTTTGCCGATGGACACCGCGCAGTCCCCAAGCAAAGCAGACAATCGCGGAACTGCGAGCCGCCGTGAAAGCAGCAGACCAAGTAATCCTGGCAACGGACGAAGACCGCGAGGGCGAGACGATCGGGTGGCATCTGGCGGGGGAACTGCGGCTCAAAAACCCTCTCAGAGCAACCTACCGCGAGATTACCCCGAATGCGGTGAAAGCGGCGATCGCCAGCCCCAGACCGCTCAACCTCGATCTGGTTCATGCGGGACTGTGCCGCTCGGTGCTAGATAAGCTGGTAGGCTTCAGGGGATCTCCCCTGGTGTGGCAGCTGAACAACGGAGCGAAGTCCGTAGGGCGAGTGCAGTCGGCAACACTGCATCTGGTCGCCGAGCTAGAAACCAGAATCCGTAACTTCAAGCCACAGGACTACTGGACGGTATTCGTGCAGTACGAAGAGGGTTTTCGCGCCTTCTATCACGGCGGCGTATTTTCCCCGGCAGAAGCCGAGAAATCAGACGCAGCGATCCCTGGCGAGGAAAAGCCCGACGAGGACGCCTCGCCAGAGGCGGCAGCCCAAGGCGATCGCGTCACGTCCCAGGCAGAAGCCGATCGCCTGGTCGCATTGGCGCAATCGCAACCACACCGAGTTGTGAGTATAGAAGGCAAAACGGTCTTGAAACAGCCACCTGCACCCTTCACTACCTCCACACTTCAGCAAGCTGCCAGTGCCAAGCTGAAGATGAACCCGGAAACCACAATGGCAGTGGCGCAGAAGCTCTACGAAGGTGGCTATATCACCTACATGAGAACTGACGCGACGTTTCTGGCTCCGCCTTTTGTCCAGTCGGCGCGGGAGTGGATTGCCTTTCACGATCCCGACAATTTGCCGCCCCAGGTGGTTCAGCACAAAGCGGGGAAAAATGCCCAGGAAGCCCACGAAGCCGTGCGACCCACAAATATATGGGCAACACCTGATAAAACAGACCTGCGAGGGGCAGCGATTGAGCTTTACGACCTGATTTGGAACCGCACCCTCGCTTCACTCTGTCAGCCTGCTCAGGTACGCCTAACCAAAATCATCACCCAGTCCGGTACGGCTCAGTGGCTTGCTAAAGGTCAGGTTGTTCAGTTTGAGGGGTTTGCCCATTACTGGCGGTCATTGGGCGCAGATGCAGAACTTCCGGCTCTGCAAAACCAGGAACTACTCACTCTGGAAGAAGCAGGCAGCGTCAAGAAAAGGACACAAGCCCCCAGCCGCTACAGCGAAGCGCAGCTAGTACAGATGATGGAGCGGCGAGGCATTGGTCGCCCCAGTACCTTTGCCTCCACGATCGCCACGCTGAAAGAGCGGGAATACGTTCGCATCGTGAAAAGCAAGGTTGAGCCAACCGATCGCGGCATGGAAGTGGATCGATTCCTGGCTCAGGCAATGCCAACGCTAGTAGACACCGACTTTACCGCCGAGATGGAATCTCAGCTTGATCTAATTGCCGAGGGCAAATTGAATTGGGAAGGCTGGCTGATCGAGTGGAACCAAACACAGTTTGAACCCGCTCTGAGCAAAGCCCTTCGCATTATGCCCCAACACGCTCATGCTCATCCAACCTCTGAGGTAAGCTGCCCAAGCTGTGAAACACTCATGCAGCAAATCACGAGCGCAAAGGTTAAAAAGGGATTCTTCCTCAAGTGCCCAACCTGCGAGGACTGCGTGATGTTCTGGAACGATCGCGAGCAAGGGTGGGAGCTACCCAAGCCCAAAACGGCAGGCAAAATTACGACGATTCCCTGTCCGGTATGCCAAAAACCGATGGAGGAACACATCTACTCCAAAAACGGTGCGGAAAAGGTGATGCTGCGGTGCAGCGATGAATCAGCGCGACAAAAAAGGGATCACAAGGAAGCCGTGTATTTTCAGTCGAGCAAGGGTGGATTCTGGAGTCCGAAGTTCGGCGCGATCGATCACAGCCTGATGGGAGGGTAACATGGCAGGCTCATCACTTGGCACAAACCTGTGGACAACCCTCTCCTACACATTGGGAGGCAGAACAGGGTGGATGCTGCTGATGCTATTGGGGATATTGTTGGGACTTAAGATCATCAGTCCCAGGAGAAAAGGACTTTTGACTGCCGCAGAATGGGCAACCACCGGGGCAAAATTGAATGCAGTTCGGCTGGCACAAAAGCAGTTGAAATCGACCAAAGTAAACGATGTGTGCCTCTGGATTGGCAGTGCCTCAAGGTGGCAGCTTCAGGGCATTATGCCTATTCTGCTGACTATGACAGGCAAGCCGCCGACCGTTTATGTACCCCAGGCGAACCGATCGGTTGCAGTCGTGGGAAAACCCAATTCAGGAAAAACCTTCAGTGCGCTCAACCCAATGATCGTTAGCGCGATCGAACAGGGAATGTCGCTTGTGCTGTACGAGTACAAAGCCGATGAGCAAGGTCTAGGCGGACAAATGGCGTATTTGGCAACGCTGGCTGTGCGCTATGGCTACAAGCTCAATATCTTTGCCCCTGGAAAGCCCTACACCTGCATCATCAACCCACTCGACTTCATGGAGAATTGCGAGGACGACACCACCGCAGCAGTGCTGGCAGAAGTCTTTCACGCCAACTTGACCGGAGGCGGCAAAAAAGGCGATGAGTTCTTTGGCTCTGCCGGGAAGCGACTGATTCAAGCCCTGTTTCAATTTGCCAAAAGTACCAAGTATCCAGATTTGGCAATGGCGTTTAACGTGCTGTCGCTGCCCAAGTTGGTTGAACGGCTCGACTATGCAGCGAATCAAGGCAAGCTGCCGTACTTTGTGCGCGTGAGCTTCAGCCAGTTCATTTCTACGCTGGGTGCAGATAAAACCACATCCGGCATTCAGGCAACAGCATCAGATCTGCTGACGCGATTTATCAGTCCGACGATGCTGCCATCACTGATGGGTAAAACGAACATTTCCTCCATCCTGAACAGGAAGGAAATGATTGTGTTTCAGTCTGATATTTTCCGGCAGTCGGTCGTTAACCCTTTGCTGGCAGCGATCATCAACATCGTGATGAACAAAAACTTCTCGATCGCCCGTACCAGCCCGATTGCGTTCAGTGCAGATGAATTGCCCAGTATCTATCTGCCTAAACTACCAACTTGGGCAAACGAACACCGCTCGAAGGGATACACGGGACTGTACGGCTACCAGTCAGCAGCACAGCTTCGAGAAGGGTACGGCAAAGACGGTGCAGATATTTTGCTAGGCGGTCTTGCATCAACCTTCTGGTTTCTGCCTGCGAACCATGATGAATCTCGAATGTACCAGGAGCAGCTTGGCAATATCGAAATCAAGGTTCGCAATAAGTCTTGGAATCCAGGTAAGGGCGGTGGCACATCCTACAGTGAACAACTGCAAACCCGACCCCTGATGCTGGCAGACGAGTTTAACGGATTCGATATCGGAGAATGCGTCTTTCGCAATCCTGCCTACAAAGCGAATGGGCGAGCCAACTTGCCACAGCATTTCAAGCAGCTAACGGTTCCCAAAGCCGATATCGAGCGAGAAAAAGAGTGTGAGGAAATTTGGAAAACGGAGCTGCGGCAAAACCTGACCGAACGGGAAACCGCTCGCAGACCCAAGCTCAACCTGCTGCAACAGCTTGAGGCGCGACTGGCAGAAGCCGAACGACTGTTACCGTTGCCACCTGATGAGGAAGATGACGATTACATTTAGCTATCTCTCTTAGCGTTCACGTTCATATTCACTGAAGGATTTTTATCATGAACATTGGACTATTCACAGGAACGATTAAGAACTCTAATCTGCGTCAGACAGAAAGCGGCAAAACAGTTTGTAATGTGTGGCTTGAGATTGCTCCAGCAAGTGATCAGCAACCCTCGTTTATTTTGCCTGTTACAGCCTGGGATGAACTGGCAAGCGAACTGGGGCAGATTGGCGAGGGTATAACTGTTACGGTTGAAGGCTACGTTGAGATTGAGGAAACCGAGCGCAGTGGGGCAAAGCAGGAAATCATTACGATGACGGCAACCCGGCTGGCTCCGTTCAACACCTTAAGCTTGACGGGTCGGGCAGGCGGCAACCCCGAAGTAAGGGACGTTGAGCAAAAAGACGGCAATTTTACAAAGGTTGCTAAATTTCGGCTTGCCGTGGACCGAGGAAAATCCGATGGCGAGGCAAGCTGGTTCAATATCGAGGTGTGGGGACGCACGGCAGAAACGGTCGAAAAGTATGTCCGCAAGGGAAGTCAGATTGGTGTGACCGGAACGGTGCGAGCAGACACCTGGACAGATCGCACTACAGGCGCGAATCGCAGCAAGCAAACCCTGAAGGTTTACCGCCTGGAGCTCTTGGGCAGCAAACCACAACCCAAAGCGCCGGAAACGCCTGAAGCCGCACCTGCCCCAGTGGAGAAAGCTCCAGAAGGCAAGGGCAAGAAGCGAACCCATACAGCAGTGTGAGGTCGATATGACGCAATATGTGTGTCCGATTTGTGGTCAGCCTTTAGAGGAAGCGTCTTATTCCAAAGATGGCACTCTCAAAACCAAGCTGATTTGCTCAGACCCGATCGCTCGCCTCAACGAAGACCATAAGCCTGTGGTCTATTACTCGTCCAGCAACGGCGGTTTTTGGAGCTTTGGGCTGAAGGCAAGACCGATCGTATTGGGAGAGCAATCAAGCCTCCCTGTTGTGGCTCCACCCGAACATAAACCTACCAAACGAAGACGGCGCGGTGGACGTGCTAGTAACCGCCAACGACAGCTTTCACTTTAACCCTTAAACCCTTTATTTCTTTAAGGGTTTATATCTTGAATCGATAAACCCCTCACCCTGATTGGAGATAGATTGATATGCCACTGATTAACGAAGAAATGGCAGCATTGATGGACGATGAGCCACAGGCAATCGAGGATGCTCAGCCTCGTTCCAAAAAGGTCATCCCCGCACTGACCCGAAGTAGAGAGCAATCTGCTGAACCTGCTCCTGAACCCATTAAGATTGCCGAGTTCAGGGAGTTTGGAAAAGGTTCAGGGGCAATGCTGTTTGGCAAGGCGGCAGAAGTCGTTGCTGATGCCCTTCGGGTTGAGCAGCATACCACAAACAGCGATCGCCCTCGCCCTTATGTGAAGCTGACCGCTGAGCAGGTTGCGGCGGCGGTTCCTGTCCTGGAAGAACAGGGGTGGGAAGTTCGTCAAAAGAACGCTGAAATTACATTGCATGGTAAGAGCGCAAGTGTTCGTGGTGATGCAGCCGTCGCGATCGCCAACGAGTTTGGCTTTGCGCTGGGAGCAACCACAACGGGCATAGCGAAAGTTAAGTTTGACCAGGGGAAGCTAGAGGAAGTGATTGGCTTCCTCAAAGACCAAAAGTTTGTCGTTGAAGTAGATCAAGCGGAGCCGAGCGAAACGAATAATAAGAAGCCTGTCGTTGTCTTCCGCGAGTCGCTCGATAGCGACGACTACAAAGTGTTTGATACATCGGCAGAAAACCTGGCAAAAGCTCTGGGGAAAGAGCCGGATCGAACTCCAGGCGGACGGGCAATGATGGAAGTGACGGCAAAGGAGCGCAAACAAATCGTGCGCGACCTGGGCGATCAGCTTGATACGTCAGTGAAGCCGATGCCGGAGGCAAAGCTAACCCTGTATGCAATGGGGGGTGGCAACGTCATTGGGGCAGCAGCGACAGAAGTAGCAGCAGCATTGAACCTGGAAACAGAGTCGGTAACGCGCAAGGCAGACGGTGCAACGTTTCCAAAGGTCACTTTGAAGGAAGACCAGATCGAGGCAGCAACATCCGCTCTTGAAGGGCTATTCACAATCAAAACGGAGGAATTGGAACCGAAAGCCTTTATTAAAACAGATAAGGAGAAGCAGGAAATTGTAGTGGTCGGGGCGGCGGCTCCATTCGCGGCAACCGCAAAAGGCGTAGATCTAAGTATGGGCAATAAAAGTCCCTATGTCCGACTGCCTGAGTCAGACCTGGAATTTGTTAAATCAGTGCTGAAGGAAGCCGGATTTAATGAGTTTGATATCAGCGAGTCCAAGCCACTACAGCGATCGAGTCAGGCATCGGCTTCTAGATCTCAAAGGCAAGCAGCAGAGCCAGAACTATAGCTCAATCCATTAACAGCTATCTTCCTAAACCAGGGGGTTATCATGCCGGAATTAGAAGAACTGGATACATATTCAAACACTTTAGATCCAATCTTTGAACATCTCAACGAAATTGACAACACATACGAATTAACTGAAGCATTGAGAACCGCAGGATTTGAGTATGGATCTACGATTCCGGATCATGGAGGAGCAATTCTTTCAGAAACATGGTTTCATCCAACGCTGGGGTCTTTTGGATTCAGCTATGAATACGGATCGAACACTGTTGCAAGAGAGGAAGACTATTCCACTGAGGAGGAATTAGATTACGAAGCAATGATGGCTTATGGCGCAGAAGAGTTTGCCAGAGAAGCCGCAGCAATGGGGATGAATACAGAGGAATACGAGGAGTATTTGAACAGTAATGCCCCTTCTTCCGATGAGCCGGAGCAAGAATGGGATTACCTTGCTGATTTAGATATGCGTCGTTTCCTGGCTGAGAATGCGCCCGAAGAGTTAGCTCGGTTAGTTGCAGAAGACAGGCAGGAGAACCTGATGCAGCAGATCAAGAGCGAGGGCAGCGTTAGCTTTGAGGATGAAGCAGGCAATGTCGTTGTTGCCACGCTGGAAACAATGCCCGGACAGAGTAAGCCTGATCTGCTGGTTGCGAGCGGACAGGTGCAGATTGATCGCACGGTAGCCGTGCGTGACCCTGAAGCAAACCCGCAAAAAGTTAAGCAGGCATTTGAAAGCATGGGACTGTTGAAAGGCGACATTGCTTCCTCTCCGGCTGACCCAGAAAAAGCGGAAACAATTCGAGGTATGGCACGAGATCGAGCCGTCCGTAGCAATAGGGCAAGAAACCGAGAAAAAGAATCAGGAGGTATAGAACTTTAGCTCAGATGGTTTCTCCAGAGGTTTTTATGGACGCTTACACCTGGCTTCAATCAAACTACGCTGCGGTCGCCGAAGAACTGGAATCTGTCCGATCGCTCCCTCCTATTCCACCCGATGCGACAGAAGATGCGATCGTCGTCCTGATGAACGATGTAGAACTGCCGCCTGATGCCCAACTCGAAGCCGACTTTGTACCAGAACTGCTTACCTTCTACCTGAACAATCAGCTCATTTTCCTGAAAGCGCAGGATGAAGTATTGCTCAATCGATTGCCCGTTTAGACCCATCAGGAGCTTTGAACGATGGACATCACCCTAGAAACAGCCGTTCAGAAGTCTAACGCCCCAGGACAATTGGAGCGTATAGATTCTCATAGCCCAAAACCTGAGCAACTGTTTCGGGAAACGCTTAAAGTGACCCTGGAAGCGGCAGGCATTGACTCAGGGCAGCCTGTAAGAATTCAATTTGGGCGAGAAGTCATATTCAAGGGAACAATCGACAATCCCACGGTGAATAAGCTTAACCGCCCCTCCCTCTTGGGGGTGCTGAATACTGTCCTGGATCTTGTCAGTGAGGGCGAATCCTCTAACGAAGCTTCTGGGTCGCAGCGCGGAGTTCTCAACATTGATGTAGGAGATCGTCGCGTTGTGCGACTGGAGGGGGGACAGGTCAAAATCAACGAACTCGCTGCAGTTCGGATCGAGCAACGGGGACAGGAAAAGCTGGAGCTAATCGAGGCAGTCGATACGGTAACTGAAGCTGTTTTGGAGGGATCAGGCGATGCCCTGAAGCGGGTCGTGCAGGACATCCCTGAAGGATTTGATGCCTACCGAGAGGTGTGGCAAACCGTTAACAGGTGGGTCAGAGAAGCAATTCCCACAAATTCTGATTTACAGGCTTTTGCCCAGCAATTCCCTTCCCAGGTTGAAGCGATCGCCGGAAGGTTAATGGAACGACAATTAGCTCCTGTAGGATCTGCATTGTCTTCAGTAACAGAACTTCCAAAACAAGAGCCATTTGCTACGCCTGGTCTATTAATTCAAACTCAACTCAGTGAACTAACTGCCTCTGCCCAAACTCTATGGAGCAATCGACAGGCAAAGCAGGAGTTGCGCCAGTTTGACCAGAGACTTAATCCGCAGCCACAGAAGAACCCACTTCAGTCGATTGCTGCCAGTGCTGCAACCGTGACTGATGGCTGGACAGATAAGCTCAAGGTTCCAGCGGCGGCGATCGCGTTGAAGGAGCTTTATCGCTCGAACCTCAGTCCATCCGCGCAGCAATGGGCAAAGAAAGCACTAGAGCCATTACACAAAGCCGCAGGGCTTGTCCCTGAGAATTTGCCAGAACAAACACTGGATTTGACTTCAAAAGCAATCTCCCAGATTAGTGCGATTCCGGGAGAACTGCGAAAGCGTCAGATGGCAGATACAGTCGTCAGGCTGACGAAGACGCTGGGAACTGTACAGGACGCTGGCAAATTTATCCCAGATGCCCCAGAGGGGCGCAAGGTGGTTGGAATTGACACGGGAAATTTCAGAATTCATGTTTGCAACACCCATCAATACATTGTCAGCAATGCGATGGGCAAGGAAATCATGCGCTTCAGCCAAACGCCGCTGGGACCGAAATTTTCCTGCTGTAAACCGAACGCACTCGAGCAACGGGACTTCCTGCAAGCTCGCAAGCATCTGACCCCTGATCTTGCGAAGTATTCAGCGGAAACGATCGCGGCGAAACTGGGGAATCTAACGCCGATCGAAAAGCAGGCGGAAGCTAGAGATCAGCAGACGCAGCAGCTTGTCGATCGCATCAATCGCAGACTGGATCGATCGGTGGCTGAAGGTAGTTCTGTGGTTGAGAAAAATGGCCACCGCCTTCAGCAGCACTCTGACGGTAGCCGCACTCTGACCTCAAAAGGGATGCAGCAACCGAAGCTAATAATTCAGGCAGATGGTGAGATTAAAAGCTCACTACAGCCAGAAGATTTTGCTCGACTGAGGGCATTGCCAGAGCCGCAGAAGACCGCACACAAAACACGCAGGGAAAAGGGAGCAGAACTATGAAATCAGGACTTCGACCGGACGTTATCTCGATCCACTACAACGGGGAGGAGGTCTGCCGCTGTGAGAGAGGGCGGTGGATCGAGGTTCCCCTGCCGCCTTCATTCAATCCGGCTGTACTGCCCCACCGAGTTCAGTTTTTCTTCGATGGGCAGATGGTTTATGACCTTAACCGGGGCGTGGTGGAAAGGAACGAGTTAAGGGACTGACTCCACTAGCCAACCCAGAACTTTTGCAATGTTGATGACTGAACCTTACAAAAACTTTCCTCAACGCCCGAAGTCTGAAGCCGTGCAAGCACCCTCATTTAACAGTAAAGACCCGTCAGCACCCCGCACTAAAGTACGGGGCTTCATGCCTCCGACTTGAGTTAGCTGACCAGCCTCAGGCTTAATTGGCTACGTTTTCAAGGTCACGACACCTTAGAGTGCTTTCCAGCTTTAAGCTCTGTCGCTAACGATTAAACATCTCTACGAGGGGTATAAGAAGTGTCGTTAGCCGAACAAGCCTTGAACACATTGGCGAGGAACACATTACCCGCACTGCGGAGACTTTCAATGTCTAATCACGTTTTTGTTCTTGATACCCACAAGCGACGACTCAATCCAGTTCCTCCTGGAAAAGCACGGCTTCTCCTCGATCAGGGGAAGGCTGCTGTCTTTCGCCGCTATCCGTTCACTATCATCCTGAAAGAAGCTTACCCTGATGTTCCGGTACAAGACCTAGAACTCAAGGTAGATCCAGGTTCTAGGGTTACAGGTATTGCACTCAAGCAAGGCAACAAAGTTATCTTTGCAGCCGAACTTCAACATCGAGGACAACAGATTAAGGATGTGTTGCTGTCTCGCCGTCAGCTGCGGCGCGGTAGGCGAAATCGCAAAACTCGCTATCGGCAAGCACGATTCCTGAACCGAACTCGCCCTGTTGGTTGGCTTGCTCCTTCCTTGCAGCATCGTGTTTTGACCACGCTCACTTGGGTACGCAAATTCATGCGACTTGCGCCCATTTCGAGCATTGCTCAAGAGTTAGTCAGATTCGACCTGCAACTGATGCAAAACCCTGAAATCTCAGGGGTGGAATACCAGCAAGGGGAACTCGCTGGCTACGAGTGCCGGGAATACCTGCTGAAGAAGTGGAGTCGGAAATGTGCTTATTGTGGAGCTGAAAATGCCCAGCTTGAAGTTGAGCATATTCAGCCCCGCTCTAAGGGAGGCTCAGACCGAGTATCGAACCTCACACTTGCCTGTCATCCTTGCAATCAAAGCAAGGGGAATCAGGATGTTCGAGACTTCCTGGTAGACAACCCTGATTTGCTGAACCGCATTCTCAAACAAGCAAAATCACCGCTTAAAGATGCCGCTGCGGTTAATTCAACTCGTTGGGCATTGTTTAATGCACTGAAAGAGACGGATTTGCCTGTGACGAGCGGGACAGGAGGACAAACCAAGTTCAATCGAACTCGGCTCAATTTGCCTAAAGCGCATTGGATCGATGCGGCTTGTGTGGGTCAAGTTGATTCACTTCAATTGCTGACGGCTCAGCCTTTGTTAATTGCTGCAAAAGGGCATGGCACTCGCCAAATGTGCGGTACGGACAAGTATGGATTTCCTATCCGACATCGCGCCAATCAAAAAACTTGGTTTGGATTCCAAACAGGTGACTTGGTTTGTGCTGTCGTTCTATCTGGAAAATATGCAGGCCGATGGACTGGGCGCATCAGCGTTCGCTCTAGACCAAGCTTTAAGCTTTCAGGAAAACAAGTGTTTGATGTTCATCCTAAGTACCTAGAGGTGATTCATCGTGCAGACGGTTACAGCTATGGATTTTAGGCGGCTAAAGCCGCATGAGTCAGTTTTCCTCCTTGCTCTAAAGAGCAAGGCTCCCAACCATACCAGGAGATTCTTGTGGACAACTTTGACCTTCCCTACAGCGAATATCTGAATCGAGGACGTGCCTGGTCGCCCTCCTGGACAGCCAATCGGCATGGCTTTGACTGCTGGCTTGTATTTGCGCCCCCAGGAGTAGCGGTGCTGGAGTCCCCGGAAGACTATTTCATGCTGCTATCACGGCGACTCCAGCATCAGATTGAAATTTGGCTGGATCAGTACAGCGACGAATTGCCCGTCAGCGTCGATCGCGAAGACCCGGAAGCTGTCTGGGATGGAACGCTGCAAATGGTAAGGCAATATTTTCCGCTTGAGCTATCGACCGATCAATCGGTTCGTGAAGTCGCGCAAGCGATCGCCCAAGCAACCGTGCCCCCACTTAGCAACACCCAATTTCCCGTTGAACTGCCGCTGCCGGAGCCGGACGAGGACTTTGGCGCGTGTTTGGAAGATGAATCAACTTTCAAGGGCTGGCTGATCGAAGCAAGCTGATTCTTCGCAATCCCTGTTTATTCAAAGACTTTATAAAAATCCATCATGGCTGAGCTTGACCCCTTTTCCCCCGATCTCGCTGATTCTGAAGAATCAGCCCAATCCGAAGCAGCAGAACCGCCCACGCAGGTTTCCTACCGTCCCCATAGTCAGGGGCGATCGATTCAGACAGTTTGCCCTCCTACAATGGCAACGCCGATGAGCGTCAGTCTCGATCGGGTAGAAGCCGTCACCGGGCAATCAATCGATCCGTTTGTCGCCGATCGCCTGGGCATTGACCAGGAAACCCTGTTCCAGCGGTATGCGGCAGAACAAATTGACTGTCTCTCGATTGCCTTTCTGAACCAGGATCGTGGACGACCAACGCTCATTGGCAACGATACAGGAACCGGAAAGGGGCGGATTGTCAGCGGTGTCCTATCGCCAGTGCTAGCAGACGAAAATAAAATTGCCGTTTTTATTACCGCCAAGCCCGATCTCTACGTCGATATGCTGGCACGGGACATGATCGATACGGGTGTTCGAGAGCAGGTACGCCCATTTTTCACCAATTCAGGCTTAAATCTTGAACTGACCTCTCCTGATGGCGAAGTGCTGGGCACGATCGAAACGCCCTCTAGTAGGCAGCACCAGGCGGACACGCGAGCTTTGATTGAGGAGTTCCGGGCAACCGGGCAACTGGGCGAATACAACTGCATTTTTACCACCTATGACCAGCTCGCGCAGAAAGGGTCACTGAGGCGTGAACTGATTGAAACGATCGCGCCCAACGCAACGTTTGTGCTAGATGAGTGCGACCTGGGCGGTGGGGCATCTGGTCCCACTCCGCCCCTAACAGAGAAAGACCGACAACGCGCTCTCATGGGGCAGGATATTCGCAGCGTCTCCACATTCTTAACCCAGAGTGTGCTGCCCTACAGCGATGCCTATGTGCTGCTATCAGCGACGGCATTCAAAGACCCCTTTGTGATGACTCGACTGCTGTACTCCAAGAGTGAAATCAAAGAGACAGGCATTGATCGAGAAGCCCTGGCAGAGCGGCTGGTCGCGCAGGGCATTCCAGGACAGCAGGACTTTACTAACAAACTGGCTCTGTCCGGTGAACTGGTGCGACTGGAAAAGAGCATGGAGGGGATTACCTTTCAGACCGAGGCAGTTCCCGTAAATCTGGAAGCGGTCGATGCCGCAAGCCGGATTACCTCTAAAATTGTGCAATTTGACCGCGCCAAGCAAGAAGCGGTTGAAGTGCTGAGGGATATGTATGCCGGAGCAGGTTCAGCCATTCAAGGCAGCGACGGCAGTGCAGGCACTCCCAGCGTTGATTCCACCAACTTCACCAGCACAGCATTTAATTTTCAGCAGCAATTTCTGTTCTTCCTCAAAGCGGAAGCGGTTGCAGACCGAGCCATCGAATCGATCGAAGCAGGGCGCAAACCCGGCATTATTTTCTTTAACACGATGCAGGCGGCGATTGAAACCCACCTGGACAATAAGCGGGAGGATATTGAGCAGGAAGTTCTACAGGAGCTTCAGGAGGAGAACGGAGGAGAGCCTGTCCCGGACGAGCAGGTACAGGAGGTTGCTAGAACGCGATATCACGAATGGCTGCGGGGCGAGCCTGCCCCAGAGATTACCTTGAACCTGGGAGATTTGCTAGAGCGGCAGCTTGACCGATCGCGCATGGTCACGATCAAAGATGCTTACGGTGAGCGAAGACGGCATTACCTGACCGATGAGGAATTGGGCAGCAGAGCCGTTGCTCTGGACAATGAGATTCGCTTGCTCTGCCAGAACACCGATTGGGGCGACATCAAGATTAGCGGTGTAGATGCCGTGTTGCAGCGTGTAGAGGCAGCAGGCTATACGATCGCGGAAATGTCGGGGCGTAGTCTGGGAATCGATTACAGCGGCGACACGCCACGATTCCGGGAAGTGGATGCGAGCAATCGGGACGTGCGAGCAGCCGCTAAAAACGGCTTTAACAACGGCGAGAATGATGCCCTGATCACGAACATCACAACGGGCTGGGCTGGTCACGCGAGCCGAGGAGTGCGCGACCAGCGGCAGCGGGAAACAATTCTGGCGCAGGCGCATCCAGACGGGAATAAGCTGGTGCAGTCGCTAGGACGATTCAATCGCGTTGGGCAGGTTGACCCAAGCCAGCATGAGCCGGACTGGACTGATAGCAACGGGAATCCAGGCTGGGGTGAGGTGCAGGGCAATCACGGTATCCCTCCGGCATTTGGATTGCCCATTATGACAATGGTGTATGCCGATGGCGTAGCGTATGAGGAACGCATTACGGCAAACATCAACCGGAAGATGGCAAGCCTTAACGCCAACACCACTGGCTCACGCAATTCTGGCGTGAATCTGGGCGATGTGGATTTCCTCAATCCTTATGGCGATCAGGTTGCCTGGGATTTGATGAACGATGACCCGGAACTTCATGAGAAGCTCGATTTTCCGCTGGGAGAGCCTTTCCCCTACAAAGAAAGTGTGGCAGGGGCAATGGCAAAAGTGACCGGGCGCAGCTTGCTCCTGCCGCTGGACGAACAGCGAAAACTGTTTGACACACTGAAGCAAAACTTTACGGAGTACATCGCGCAGCGTGAGGCGATCGGTGAATCGCCAATGGAAGCCAAAACCCTTGACTTACAGGCAAAAACAATCGGGCGGATTGAAGTCGCTCCGGCTAGATCAGAGAGCCTCTTTGCCGGAGCCACTTACGTCGAAGTGGTGCAGGCACGATCGCTCAGGAAACCCATAACTGAGGAAGCCGTTGCTAATCAGGTGCGTAAAAGCCTGGGGATGGACAAGGTTGATGAAGCGATGATCCGCGAGTTTGAACCGAATGGAGAACCGCGAACGCTGGGTAAAGCAGCGATGGAAGCTCGGATTCAGGCAGTACAGGAAGTTGTCGAGAATAGAATTAAATCGCTCGACGCTCGAATTGACTTTAAGAAACAGAGGTACGAGAAAGAATCCCCCATTATTCAAAAGCGACTTGATGATCTACACGCACAGCTCAAGCCAGTGGAAGAACAGCAGCGGCAGCACCTTGAACAGCAGCAGCAGATCATGGAGCAACAGCTTCAGGCAATCCCTGAAGAAGACACAGAAGCGAGGGCAAAGGTTAAAAAGCCGGAACCCAACAAGGAATTAAAGGAGGCGATCGACAAACTGAATAAAGCGATCAAAGCTGAGAACAAGGCAAAGACTAGGCTGGACAACGAAACCAATACCTATCAGGAACAGCAGCAAAAGGAATCCGTTCAAGAGCGATGGAAGGCAACCAAAGAGCGGCTTGAGCTTTGTCCAGTGGGTCAACCCGTCCATCTTTACGATAAAGAACTCGGTTCAATCTATGGAATTGTGACCAACGTGCAGCGTGTGGAGGGCATCAAAAATCCGCTCGCAGGTGGCGCGTGGAAGATTAAGTTTGCGCTGGCGGATGGGGCACAAGAAATGACCCTAAAGCTATCCGATATCAACGTCCCCAAAAAAGTACAGGTTCTCCAGGCTGAATCTGTGGTTCAATACAGACCGCCCTTTGATCGCATCCCGGTTCATCGAATGTTTAGCGAACTTCAGCAGGAGCGGTTCGAGACACGCCAGATTGTGACGGGCAACCTGCTGGCTTCTCCGGTAGGTAGGAAGTACATCAACTTCACCAATAATCACGGACAGGTACGCCAGGGATTACTGCTGCCGCGCAGCTATGACATTGAGGAAGCTCTGGAGAAAATGCCTGTGGTGCTAAAAACCCGCGAACAGCAGTCAACCTTCCTGGCGAAAACGGCAGGGTCAGGCGCAAAGATGCAAACGGCTGATGAAGGCTTAAAGCTTCAGCACACGACACGAGCAATTGGCGGATCACCCCAGGCAGGACTGCTGCTGGATGTGCCGTCTTCTAAAAAAGGCGGCGGCAAATACTTCAAAGATGCTGATCTGATGGCGATTGTCGAGGGCGGCGAATTTGAAAAGCGCAGTAAGGGAATGCAGGGCTTTATTCCCAGTTCCCGCATTGGTGAATTTCTCGACCTGTTACATCAAAAGTTTTCCGGTCAGCTTGCTGTGACCGACGAATACTACAAACCGCTGGCGCGTGAAATCACAGGCAGCGAGGTTCAGATGATGGAGTGGTTCAAAGACGACCAGCCTCTTGACCTGGCAGCTCAGGAACTCGAATTCTCGACCGAGGGTATTGCCGCTCGCATTGCTGAACAAAAGGCGCAGGCACAGCAGAAGAAAGAAAATGAAGAACGTGGTCGGCAGGAGCGAGCATTGCAGTCTGGGGATCTCGATGCAGCAAAACCCTCTGGTGAAGCACAGAAGCGAGAAGTCTCCCAACACCCGGATCTAGAAAAACTGGTGCAGGTGTTTGAAGCACATTTCGGGACAGGTGGCAGGTTCGATCGCATCACCGATGCGCGGAAGTTTGCGCTTGCCACGCTTCAGGATCGGGGCAGTGACTTGGCGAAGACGCTAACCAACAAGCAGGTGGATGAATGTATCGAAAAGTCACTCGTGCGGGTAGCGCGAAACATCACGCAGTCCCTAGAGCCGATGACCAGCTTTGACTTGCTGGTTGATCTGTACGATCGTCAACCTCACCTCAGTTCGCGCACATCCTCCAGCATTCTGCTTCAGCAGTACAGTACCCCCACCCCGATCGGGCGACTGGCACAGCAGCTTGGAGACATTCATCCTGAAACGACTGTGTATGAGCCGACTGCAGGTAACGGTTCACTGCTGACCAATGCCAGCCCGGACAAAGCGATCGTGAATGAAATCGATGGGCGGCGAGCCAGTGAATTGCAAGCACAAGGGTTTGCTGTCACTCAGCACGACGCGACGGAGTTTGCACCCCAGAAAAAGTCGGTAGAGCGGGTGATCCTTAACCCGCCCTTTGGTGCAGCCACGGACCCGACGACCGGACACACAAAGCGGTGGACGATCGAGCTTGACGATCCGGCTCCGGGAACGCGTCCCTATGAAACGAGTGCAGTAGACCATGCCATCACGTTTAAGTCCCTGAGCGCGATGAAAGACGATGGAAAAGCGGTTGTCATCCTGGGTGCGCCGATGGAGCAGAAGATGGGCTACGACGCTTCTGGGGCATATAACGAAGGGCAGACGCGATCGTTCTTCTTTACGCTCTACAACAACTACAACGTGGTTCAGCACTTCACTGTCACTGGGGATAAACTCTACGACAAGCAGGGCACAACCTTTCCAGTTGATGTGATTGTGATCGACGGACGGGGTAAATCTGAATTGCCACTGCCTGCGGTCACGCCTCCACCTGCCTATCGTACCTGGGAAGAACTGCGGGGCGTAATGGCAGAATCTCTTGGATACGAGTTTTTGTTCAGAGACGAAGACAAGACGCTGCATCCAGAGGTTCAAGCCATGCTGGATCAGCTTCCGGCTGAATATTGGCAACAAATGGACTCGGCTCTAGGATTGTTTGAGGAGGACACGCAGCCAGCCCGACAGGATCTACTCCAAAGAATTTCCGATCGGGTGAAATCGGGAGAAACGCTAAACGAAGCGATCGTTCAGGTCGGTGAAGATCTCCGTAGCCGCAAGCTGGAGTTTGAATCCGCAGAAGATCTTGCCATCAGCGAAGCCAAAGTTCACGAACTCTCGGAAGCAATTCGAGAAGGATTGGGCATAAACCTTTCAGACTCGCATTCAGAAGCAGAACCAACTAATGAAGCAAAGCGGCTGCATGAGATTGAACTGGCAGAAGCAATTGATCAACCTTCTGCGGATGACCGTTATTTGCCGGAGGACGAACCTACGCCTGAGTCTGAGCCAACACCTGACCAAGCAGCATCACCTGAACCTCCTCCAGAAGACGAAGCAGATGAAGCATTCTTCTCTGTCGTTGCCACAACAGAAAGCCCGTATGGAGAGCTAAGCGTTCAGATTATTCCTGCCGTTGATGACGATGAATTCTACCTGCTCAAGTTTGAGGGTGTGACAGCAAACTGGCACGGGTATGCCAACATCTTTCGAGATGAAGCTCTGCCCAAATCCGAGTTTGAGCAGATGGAGGGGTTTGATTCCCTTCAAGATTATGCTCGATTTGCCGTCGAGGAGGTGAATGCTCAATTCTTAGCAAATCTGGGACAGGAGAGCGATCGCATTCTACCCATTCTGAAGCGATGGCTGAAAACGAATGACCCTGCTGCAATCGATGACTTCCTATCGCAATACCCCGAAGCAGATCGTCATGGCATCCCGCCAGAACTGCAAAAGCTAGTGGTGCAGTTTACTCTAGAAAACGCTACCCCTCAGATTGACACCCAGGAGAAGGTCAGTTCTGCGACGGTATCTGAAGCAGAGCCATTGGAACAATCGCGCATTGTGATTCAAAGCCTGGTGACAGGTGAGCAAACGTTTTTGGATGCTCCGCCTTTATTTGGGGGAGAACCTTCGCCTCAACCTGCTCCGCCTGAACCTGTGCAGGAGCAGACGACCGAACAGGCACAATCTCCAGAAGCAACAAACGCAGAGCCACCTCGAATTCTGCCTGCGCGTGAGCAGCTAAGGCAGGCGGAGAAGAACATTGCAAAACTGCTAAATCAAGCAGGACTCACGGCTGCGATTGTGGACGGCAATCTGAATGAGGACGATTTCTATCTCCGAGTTGAGAACGAACCTTATCTGCCTCTGGTTATTGAACGCCACCAGGACAAGCTCTATCTGACCCACTACCGGGATTATGATGGTGAACTGGTTCACGATGGCGAAATGATCTTCCAGGTTCAGCCCACAGATACCGGAGACTTCAGACTTCGCTTTTTAGAAACGGCTGTTCAAAATCCATTCTCAGGCGGCGAGTCTCGCGCTCAAGATCGCTCCTTCGCCACGGTATTCTCGCGTAACCTGATTCACCAGGAATTTGGCAGCGCGGCATTGGAAGCCTATACAAAACAGCAGTCGCAAGAGGCAGATACGGAAGCAGCCGCAACCGCTGCAATACCTCAATCTGTCGAAGCTGTTAATACGGAAACTGAGGCAATCTCCAGCAGTGCAGATGCCAATGTAGCCGAAACACCGGAAGTGCCCTTGCCTGCGGGAGAGACTGTAATCCAATCAAGCAACGTGACTCCCATTCAGGAAAAACCTCAGAGCGACCCTCAACCGCCCATTCCTGATCAGACTGCCAAAATTCTAGACATGACGCAGCAGGTTATGCAGCAGCATGACCCACAGACCGTAGCGGCATTGCAGCAGCCGAACGAGGAAGGCTGGAGTCCTTCGCTCAGCCAACTGCGACTGTGCTTTATTGCGGCACAATCATTGGGTCGAGACACCAGCGAAATTGCCCAAATTGCTGAACAGGTGATTGCAGGTACACCGGAAGCAGATAAGCCAAAGTCTGAACGCGATCCAAATTTTGTAAATCCTAACGTTAGGATCAGTGGAGAAACGCTAGAACGGATTAAGTCGCACATTGGGGATGCTCGCTCCCAAGCAGTGATGAACAACTGTCAGCAGATTCTACGGGATTTGGGCAAGCCTCAACGAGGAAATCCAAACTGTATCGAATTTGCGAAGCCAAATGGCGATCTCATCATTACTTTTGACCGCACGACGAAGACTCTTACAGCGTTCTCCAGAAAACAAGACAGAACACTCCTGAAAGCCGTTGAAGGTGTGGTGCAGGAGGGACAGACTGACGACGTGAAAGCTCTGAAACAGAAGACAACAAAGTTTCTAGAACATACCCAGCAGCAGGCACAACAAATGGCATGAGGATTTGAGGGCAATGGAATCACTATCTCCCTATGAGCAACAATTTCAGGCACTTGGCGTTGACCCCAGCACAGCGGCTCAGGCTGGAGCGATCGCCCAGAAGCAAGCCAACGATCCCTCTTACACCCTGAGCAACGAGGATCAAAACATTAGAAACGCAGCCTTTCAGCAGATTCTACAGAATCAGCTTGAAGCCGCCATGCAGCAACAGCAGGAGGAACAGGAGCAGCGGCAGCGCGAGGAGGAAGAACGAATTAATGCAGCCGTTTTTGAATACGTGCGATTGCTCGAGCAGGCGCAGGAAACCGAGTCGATCGGACTAATTGATGCAGCGGCGGCAGTAAAACAGCAATTGCTGGCTGAAGGTGTCTCGGAAGCTGAATTTAATCAGCGCGTTAGTGCGATCGATGGAGTGCTGTGGTCAGAGTCCTATGACTACGACGAGAGCGACGACAGCGCATTTGAAGCACGGTGGCAAAAGGAAACGCAGAGTATAGGAGTTCCAGGCAACCTACAGCACTCAGAATTGCTTGACGACCGCTTCCGCGAACTCAGAGAACAGCAGCTTGAGCGAAACGAGGATGAACAGGAGCGGCGGCGATTGCGGCATCACGTCCAGCAGGCAGATCTTGACCTTTGAGCTATCAACCCTTTAACTCTTAAGACAATGGTTTCATTTAATCGAAAAACACTGTTTGGATTGATTGTCCTGGTAGCTGGGTTTATGGTTGCGATGGCATCCGTGGAATCGCTAGAACAAAGCGTTATTAACCACATTTCTCAATCCCAACCGCAGGCAGTCTTAGATGTTCAAGCCCTGCCGATTGCCGCTCAGTTCAGGGTGAACAATCGTGTCATCAAGCTAGAGGTTGCGCGAACCATCCAGGAACGGCGGATTGGGCTAATGAATCGTCCCCGGATTGATCCCGATCGGGGCATGGGATTCGCAGTTAGCCCTCCACGCGACGTTGAAATCTGGATGAAGCAGATGCGGTTTCCGATCGACATCATCTTTTTACGAAACGGCAGAATCAAGGCAATTCAGCTAGAAGCTCTGCCCTGTCAAACTAAAGTTTGCCCGACGTATCAGGCAGGAACTCCAATTGATCAGGTGATTGAACTGGCAGCAGGACAGGCTAACAACTTGGATTTGAAAGTCGGAGACTTACTGACGATTACGCAAATTCAGGACCCAATCCAAGCTGCTCCACTAAAATAACAATGTTCTGATTTTTAAAGCTGATGGGCTTTACGCTCCCTTTTGTAATACTGTCAAAATTTTGTAAGGTTAAAATATAAAACTTACAAAAAAGAAGAGATATTAGGAACCTCCAATTCTGCTCCGCACATATCGCTAGGGCAGGTGGAAAAGTTTACCAACAAACTGGCAAGAACGAGATCCCCAATTCTGCCTGCTTGTACAGTAGATTCAACAATTTATCTGATTTCGCGGAATACCCCGTCCGTCTACACGGCGGGGATGGATAGCGAGTGAGCCGTAGGCGAACAACTGTTCTGAACTGCTCTATAATTTACTGAAAGCAAACTAGTTTAGTAAAAAATGGGGGGTGATTGGGCTGCGACAAACCCGCGTCAATCAACTTCGACACTTATCAGTAGACGAGTTTGAGTTTTTGAGAACTCAATGCCGTCTTGCTAAGAATATGTACAACGTTGGGCTTTACAGGGTGCGGCAATTTTTCTTTGCAGAGGAACGGTATCTGCCCTATGAGGCAAATTACCATCACTGCAAAACTAACGAGAATTATGTTCTGTTGCATAGTCAAGTCGCGCAATCTTGCCTGAAGTCGGTCAATGAGGCGATGGAAGGTTTTTTCAAGCTATTGGCGATGAAGAAACAAGGCTCAATTGGCGTGAAAGTGGGGTTGCCTCGCTATCTCGATAAGGAAGGTTACTTTCCACTGGTCTATCCCCAGGTCATAGTGGAAAACGGCATCATCAGGCTTCCAGTTAGTCAGGAATGGAGGAAACAATATCGGACACAATACAAGAAAACCTTTAGGCCTCTGCAAATCCGGGTTCCTCCTGACCTGGTCTACCAGAAAATAATAGAGCTACGAATTGTTCCCCGGTTTAATGCTCGATACTTCTCAGTTCAGTTTGTCTATGAAGTGGAGGAAGCCAAACACGATCTAGACTCCAACTCTGTCTTAAGTATTGATTTGGGCATCAATAATCTTGCTGCCTGTGTTGACACCAATGGGTCTGCCTTCCTAATTGACGGCAGGAAACTTAAATCAATTAACCAGTGGTTCAATAAAGAAATGGCAAGATTGCAGTCTACCAAAGACAAGCAGGGAATCAAAGGATTTACTAATCGTCAGGCTGCATTGACCCGCAAGCGCAATTTTCGAGTGGACGATTACATTAAGAAGGCTGCTCGGCTCATTGTCAATCACTGCATTGCCAATCGTATTTCTAAGATTGTGATTGGCTATAACCCAGGCATCAAAAAGGAAGTGAATCTAGGAAAGGTTAACAACCAGAAATTTGTCTTCATTCCTCATGCCCGGATGGTCGAATACATCAAGCACTTTGCTGCCAAGGATGGGATGGAAGTATTTGAGCAAGAGGAGTCTTACACTTCTCAGGCAAGCTTTGTCGATAATGATGAACTACCAACCTGGAATGCCGATAATCCCGTTGAGAAAACCTTCTCATACGAAATCCGGCTAATCAGTAACACTATAAAATAGGAGCATGGCACGTACACTGACACTGGAAAAACATCTCAGTAGTGAGGAACTCAAAACTCGCTATCAAACCAGCACTGACCCAATTGAATCACGG
>JACJNZ010000089.1 GCA_014695325.1 Cyanobacteria bacterium FACHB-502
AACGGAAGACCTGACAACCCTGGCAACAGTGATGGGAACGGACAACCTGATGTAGGTGATCGTCCAGGTAATGGCAATGGGAGACCGAATGTAGACGATCGCCCCGGCAATGGCAACGGTAACGGAAGACCCGACAACCCTGGCAACAGTGATGGGAACGGACAACCCGATGCAGGCGATCGTCCGGGTAACGGCAATGGAAGACCTGATGTAGACGATCGCCCCGGCAATGGCAACGGCAACGGAAGACCCGATAACCCTGGTAACAGTGATGGGAACGGACAACCTGATGTAGGCGATCGTCCGGGTAATGGCAATGGGAGACCGAATGTAGACGATCGTCCGGGTAATGGCAATGGCAATGGGAATGGTGATGATAGACCGAGTGTAGACAATCGCCCTGGCAATGGAAATGGCAACGATAATGAAAGACCCAATGTAGATGATCGTCCTGGCAACGGCAACGGCAATAACGATAGAGATGATCGTCCTGGCAACGGCAACGGCAATAACGATAGAGACGATCGTCCTGGCAATGGAAATGGCAATGGAAATGGCGATGGCAATGGCAATGGAAATAATCGACCACCCAACGGCAATGGAAATAATCGACCTGATAGAGACAACGAACGACGTAATTGAGATTACGTATTAGCCGCGTGAAGTTTAAGGGGTGTTTACTGAGCTACTCAATCTTGTGGGCTGGTTTTCTGTGCAGCCGCGCCCAGGGCATGAATGCTGAAATTCCGACAGCAGACGCATCAGACGGAGCATCGAAAGCTGAATTGCATGACATTGCTCAGTCTGAACATCAATTTTTTGCCGAGAGCGATCATGCTGTTAGCAATCCTCTCTGGACTCCAAATATTGCCCCTGCGGAAATCATTCTGCCTACACGAGAAGCGTTTAATCCAAACAGCCTTGCTCCAGACTTGAATTTCACAGCCGATTCCCAGATTCGTGGAACAGTTCTGAATGAACTATCCAGCTTAGAAGCGCATCAGGAACAGCAGAACCCGGCACAGGAACAGCAACAAGAGCAGGAAACGCGCTCTTTTTCATTGGAATCTCAAATTCCTCCTGTTCCTACAGCGATCGCTAATGAGATAGAGGAATTCGTAGAAACGCAAAACAATCAAGAAGCTGTTTCGCAATCGATCGATCCAGAATTAGGGAGACTGCGGCTTCGTGAAACGCAACGGGTAGAGCCACAATCGACCGATCCAGAATTAGGGAGACTGCGATTGCGCGAAAGGCAGTTAGCAGAACAGCAAGCCAGTGATCCGGAATTAGGTGAATTTCAACTCCGTGAAAGAGAGCTTGCAGAACGGCGACCGGAGCAAAGCGTCTTTTTTCAAGGCAGAATTGACTATTTTAGAAGCAATAATATTCTGCTAGATGACGTTGATCCTGTAGATGATCAGCTAATCACGGTTGGCATCTCCGTACTAGGCGTTCCAAGCATTGGACCTCGAACTAACCTAGTTGCCTCTGTCGGCGCTAGCCTTGCTCGCTATGGCGATTTGTCAGAACTTAACTACAACAATCTTCAGTTTCGCCTTGGAGTACGCCACAATCTGTTTTCTAACACTTATGGGGAATTGAGTTGGACGAATCAACAATTGTTTTCTGCTGATGATGGTGACCAATTCCTGAATGATCATTCAATTCGGCTTTCCCTGTGGCGACGTGACCAGCTCGCGCCTCGACTTAATTTAGATAGTTTTTATCAGTTCCGCCTCAGCTTTGCTGATCCAGCCGATCGCAGCCGTCTAGTGAATACGCTAGGAATTTACTTGAGCTACGAAATTCAACGCGATTTAGAAGCCGGGTTAGATTATCAGTTTGTTCTGACAAACTTTACTCAACAGGAACGCGAGGATAGTTATCATCAACTAACCGCTCAACTGAGCTACAATCTTTCTCGCAAGACCAGTATTAGTCTATATGGCGGTTTTAGCTTTGGGCGATCGTCCGAATCAAGCATTGATTTTGATAGCTCCATACTGGGCATCAGCTTAAGCACAAGCATTTAGGCGGCGATCGTCTCAACAATCTGCGTCTGATAGGAAACTTAAGGGCGACAAGTCAGAGCCATGGGTTTGAATCCAGTATCGCCCCTATAGAAGATTGCTAGCAGTATTCATAGGATGCAATGATACTCTTTGCCACCACGTTCAACCCCTGAGGTTTCGCACAACCGATCCGCATTGTATTGATTGAGTAGCCGCTCAACCTGGTAGGTTGTAACATCAAGCGTTTTGGCGATCGTCTCTTTCCACTCAGACTTCACCTTACGGTTGGGAGCCTGAGCCAACCACTCAGTTAGACGAAAGCGTATTTGTTAGAATCTGATGACTCGACCAGGGCTTTAGTGGGGAGAGCCTGGCCTCATTTCGCTTGAATCCTGCTTGTCTTGCTTCGTACAGCAATTACAGCGAGGTTGTTTTTCCGACTCAGATTGAAGATAGGCAGTTATTGAGCGGATGCGACTCAACGCATATCGGATTGTTGCTAGTATTTTGGCTCTTTTAGCAAGTAAGTCCCTATAATCGCTATTCATCCTGAGCACCTGAGCTAGTCTATAGCAAGGTTAACCTTATTAGAGTCTGTTCAAGCTCTCGCGTTGGATAGGCGATTTTGTGAATTCTCCTTGTTTTATTGTTGGCAGGTGAATAGGCTTTTATACTTAGCCAGTCGTAGGATAGATTCCGAGATATCAATAATTCTCTATCCTTTTTATTGGCAAGTCTCTTTAGGAAAATGAGTGATTCTGGTAAGCCCCTTGAAGGATTGCATCTGCTAGTTATTGAGGACGAGCAGGATACAAGAGAACTAATTACCTTCATTCTCCAGCTATGGGGTGCAGAGGTTACAGCGGTTATCCACATTTATGAGGCGATAGAAGCTCTAGATCGGTTTATACCGGATGTAATCCTCAGTAACACTCATTTACCAGATGGAGACGGATATATGCTTATCGGTCTGTGGAGAGACAAAGAGGTAGAGCTAGGGATAGAGCCAATTCCAGCAATTATCATCGCTGATTCAGACAGAGAGGTAAGTAGGAATCGCATCCATCAAGCAGGTTTTCAAACCTACGTCTCTAAACCTTTAGACGTGACCGTGATCGTTGAAACCGTAGCGACGGTAGCTTCTAGGCAAGGAGCTAAGGAAAGAGAGCACTGAAGCGATCGAATCCTGTCTAGCTCCTAGACATTCCGGCTATACTGGGCACAGTTTGGGTACAGCTTCAAGACCAAACGCTCAGAATCCTTACAAAATGCGCTCTTTGCACACCCTTGGTAAGGGTGAGGTCATGAGTTCAATCCTCGTCATGGGCTTATTTACTTTAAGAAATAAAACTGCCGATCGCCCCAGGTAAGCTACACTTCTAGACGCTACATCTGGAGAGCAAACTGATCTGATGGGCTAGATGTGTCCTGAGAAAAGGCTCTGGATATGGCAGACCTGCCGTGAGTGCGTGAGGCTGCGATGACCCTTGCAAAAAAACTGTCTTCTGCTCAGCGTCAATCTTCAAACCGAAAAGACCTGCTGAACTTTGACCTGAGGTTTGAGTCGGGCGGGAGTTTGCCGCTCAACGCCTTTTCTAACAGTGCTGCGATCGCTGACTTCAACAATGACGGCAACCTGGATACGGTGATCACGACGTTTGGCTTTGCCTTCAATACCGATGCGTCGCTGTTTTTGGGTACGGGTCGGGGCACGTTTAACCCGGCGATCGAGCTAGAAATTGGTGACAATCCGGGTGGGCTAGCAGCCGCCGATTTAAATGGCGACGGGTTCGCTGATATTGTGGCTGCAAATCGCACCTCAGATACGGTTTCGCTGCTGCTGGGTCGCGGAGACGGTAGTTTTCGCAGCGTTGTTCGGCTTGAGGTCGGCACGCAGCCCCGAGAGGTAGTCCTTGGAGACTTTAACGGAGACGATCGCCCTGATATTGCAGCCGTTAACTTTGGAAGCGGGTCGAGCAGTGTTTCGATTTTGCTAAACAACGGGAACGGCACGTTTCGTGCTGTAAAGACCAATCGCATTTTGGGAGGGCAGTCGCTCGCGCTGGCAACCGGAGACTTTAACGGCGATCGAAGGCTCGATCTGGTCACAGCGGATGCTGGCTCGAATACGGTTTCGCTGCTGCTAGGAACTGGAGACGGCAATTTTCGGGAGTCGAAAAGCTATCGCTCTGGGGGAGCTGTACCGTTTGGGGTGGCAACTGGAGACTTTGATGGCGATGGCAGGCAGGATGTGGCGACAGCAAATAATGGCTCTCGTTCTGCGGGAATTTCAGTGCTGTTTGGCAACGGCAAAGGGGAATTTACGCGGGGAGAAACCCTGCTTCCCAACACGCGAACCACGTCGATTCGGGCAGCAGATCTGAATGGCGATCGTCAAATTGATTTAATTGCAACACTGCAAAATGGTTCCTCGCTGGCGACTATTCTCACCAATGGCGAAGGCAATTTCAGCCGTCCTTTTTTCACCCTAGCTAACAGTGACCCTTCTGCAACAGCGATCGGTGATTTGAATGGCGATCAAAAGCCCGATCTGATTGTCTCTAGCAGTGGCTCGAACAACGCACGGGTTTTGCTGAACCGCACCAGCTTTGTATTTTTGCAGCGTCCTACCCGCAGTCGCGCAGGTACGATCAACGGTTCCCAGGAAACTCGCACGTCGATTTCTGTTAACCTGGCAAACGCAACGTTTCAGCTCAACACCAGCCCCCGGACTCGCTATCCAATCAGAAACTACGCCAACGCGATCGGCACTCAGCTTGAGGACAGCCTCACTGGAAGCAGCGGACGCAATACGCTAGCCGGGGAAGCAGGCAAGGACACTCTACGCGGGCTGGACGGCAACGATACGCTATTGGGCAACGCGGGAGCCGATCGCTTACTGGGAGGGGACGGCAATGACTCCCTCAGCGGTGGCACAGGAAAAAATACGCTTACTGGAGATGCCGGGAGCGATCGGTTTATTTTTGCGACAGGCGCACCCTTTAACCCGCAAGATCCGCCCAGCCGCATTACTGATTTCACACCCCGTCAAGACAAGATTGTCCTCGATCGCCAAACCTTCCCTACCCTGACCCGATCGATTAGCTTTCAGGCAGTTTCGACCTTTGCCCAGGCACAAGCCAGCAGCGCAGCAATTGTCTACGCGCAATCGACCGGGCGGCTCTACTACAATCCCGACGGTGCAATTCCCGGCTTTGCTCAGGGCGGAGTGTTTGCCGTTCTCAGTTCACCCAACCGCCGATCGCTAAGCGCAAATGATTTCAATGTCAGCTAGAGGTCATTGCGCTGTTAGAGTCCAGGCTTTTCTAGCCGCATCGCCTCCAGATCAAGCTGACTGAGCCGATCGAAAGCTCGATCGATCGATCGCTGTCCTCGCAAAAACCCTGTATTCGCGCCCGGACAGAGAAACTGAAGCGTTTCTGGCGTGAATCGATCGCGCAGGGCTGCAATGCTGCGAAGCTGACGCGGCCAGTGAAAAGTTTTGGCAATGCGGAGCGGAACCGGGTTTCCCTGCTGATTCGGTAACAAATGCCGTCCGGTAAACAGAATGCCGCCAAAGCGATCGTGATAAAGGCAGGCAGAGCCGGGAGAATGTCCAGGTGTCCAGATTGCCAGACTGCTGGAGCTGAGGCGAAACTCTTGCTGAAACGTTGTGATTTCCATTTGGGGCAGCAGATAGCCCTCCTGCTCCTGAATCAGCACTTCGCAGCCCGTTTCCTGCTGAATTGACCTGACCTGACCGATCGCCCCCCGATGAGTCAGAAATAACCACCGCACGCCTCCCTGCGCCTGAAGAAACGATCGAGTTGCGGCATCCCACGCAGGACAGTCAACCAGCATATTGCCGCCCTCCTGCAGAATCAGGTAAGCTGTGCCGCCTGCAATCTCGCGGTTGGGAGGAAAGGCAAACACGGTTTCAAACACGGGGCGAGGCGGTTTGACAGCAGCGTTTGAAGGGTTTGAAGCAGTTTCTGATGAATTGGGCACAGGGGAATTAATCACGGGAAGCGGGTGAGAAAAGGGCGGTAGTGAGAACTGACGATGATAAGACTGACGGTGATAAGACTACTGTGACGGTTTACATGACCAGATGGATAGGCTGAAGGGGTCGCTTCGCATGGGTGAGTAAAAGACGGGTTGCCATATCATGCTGCATGAGCAGTCTTCGGGTTCAGCATATTGGGGAAAGCCTCGTTTTCTGCGAAAAGGCTGGAGAATTCCCAGTTCTTCTCCCCATCGCTCCGCAGTTCGCTAAATTACCATATCAAACACTCAAAAGACAAAAATTATTTCTATCCACGATTGTTTTCCTCTTCATCTTAAAACTCCTATCCTGACTCCTTCAAAAGCGTCGAGCAGTTTGGCGATCGAAGCAATCTTCCCTCAATTTTCCCTGATGGATAATTGAATCGATAACAGGCGAATCAGCTAAAAACGGTTTGGCGATCATGCAACCGAGCTATTCTGGATGAAGCATGGTTCAGATTGAGCGGGAATAAAAGGTGAAATTGACGGCATGATCTTGCTGCTCCTGATTATTGGATCGATTACCTACTTTGTGGTTCAGCGCAGTGTGGCGAATTTGACGCGCACCCCGGTCTGGCTACTGTGGCTGGTCATGATGATTCCTGCTTTTGTTTGGGCGAGCTGGGCGGTTGTTAGAGTGGCGGAGCCAATTCCCCTTGAGCTGCTGTTTGCTGCATTTGTAGGCAGTTCGATTCTGTACTGGACGCTGGTGCAAAAAGGACGAATTCCGCCTTCTCAGTCTGCCCAAGCGCAATCTGCCCAGTCCGAACAGCCTGCGTCTGTGGCGAATGTCCGTCCGACTCCACCTCCCCGATCGATCGATCGCGAAGAAGAAGCCAGCCTGCAAAACTGCTTTCCCTGGTCGGTGTTCTATCTGCAAAACATCGAGCATCGCCCCCAGGCGCTCATCTGTCGCGGGCAGCTCCGAACCTCGCCGGAAGTGGCGTATCAAACGGTGCGGGAAAATGTGGAAGCGCAGTTTCGCGATCGGTTCCTCGTCGTTTTTCAGGAAGGCTTAAACGGCAAGCCTTTTTTTGCCCTGGTTCCCAATCCCTACCAGCAGGCAGGTGCAGCCTTGCGGAAAACGGGCGATCGCCCTGGCATTGCGTTAATCCTGCTGTTTGCCACTTTGTTAACCACGACGCTGGCAGGGTTTTTGATCGGCAAAACCAATCCTCAGCTTCCAACGACCTTTGCCGAACTGCTGACCGGACTTCCCTATGCCGTTTCGCTGCTGGCAATTTTGGGAGCGCACGAGCTAGGACACTTCTGGGCAGCCCGGCGCTACCGAATTCGGGCATCTTTGCCTTACTTTATTCCGGTTCCGCCTGCAAGTATTTTTCCTTTTGGGACATTAGGCGCGTTTATTCAGCACCGATCGCCCATTCCCAATCGCAGGGCCTTGTTTGACATTGGGCTACTGGGACCGCTTGCCGGGTTCCTGGTGACGGTTCCCGTTTTGCTGTGGGGTTTGGCGCAGTCTTCCCCAGTGCCCGTAACCGAGGAATCTGGACTGCTGAACGCGGCTTCGTTTAAGTCCAGCGCGTCGGTGCTGCTGACCGTGCTCAGTCGGATTGCGCTGGGCGATCGCATGGCGATAGACAGTGCCCTGAACCTGCATCCGGTCGCAATTGCAGGCTGTCTGGGGCTGATTGTGACTGCGCTGAATCTCATGCCTGTGGGTCAGCTCGACGGCGGGCATATTGTTCACGCCATGCTGGGGCAGCGATCGGGGGCGGTGATCAGTCAGGTGGCTCGGTTACTGCTGATTGGGCTGGCATGGGTTCAGCGAGAACCGCTGCTGTGGGTATGGGCAATTTTGCTGTTTCTCATGCCCGTAATCGATGAGCCAGTTCTGAATGATGTTAGTGAATTGAATAATGCCCGCGACCTGCTGGGAATCCTGGCACTCGGATTGCTGCTGCTGATTATTCTGCCCGCGCCTGCTCCACTTCTCCGGGTTTTGTTTTAGACTCTAGTACACTGCCTGAAGGATAGAGTCATGACCCAGGATGTCCGGCAATGGTTAGGCGAAATAAAAGCCCTGCAACAAAAGCTGACCGAAGCGCAGCAGGAACGAGATGACGCGCTAAAGAGTGCAGCAAACTGGCGCAATTTATATGAAACTGAAGCCCGCCAGCGACGCACCGAGGCAAAACTGGCGCAGCAAAAGGTCGATTCCCTGCAAGCGGAACTCAACGCGCTAAAAGCAACTCCGTCCCTGTCTAATGATTTGGCCGCTTTCTCAGAGCCAGATGCAGCTCGTGCCCAGACGGTTCAGCAGCAGGTCAGCCAGCTCGACACGATCGAGGCACTGCAAGCTCGCCTGAGTGAAGCACTGCTAGAAGCCGATCGCCTGAAGCAGACACTTCGGTCTGAGCAAGCAGCCCATCAGCAGACCCGCGTCGAGTTGACAGCTGCCCTGGGAGATGCGATCGATCGGCTCACTCAGGAACGCACCCGTAACCGCAATTCGGATAACAACCCGGATAGCGGCAAGCTCGAAGATTCAGTTCTCTCCGAAATACCTGCCGTTTTGCCTGCGTCTAAAACCCCATCACTTGAGCTACCGCACTTCGAGTAGCTTCGATCCCGGTTTTGAACTGGTTTTGACAGTGTTTAATCGCCGTATCCGGGTCTTTAAGTCCGTTTCCGGTGAGAACACAAACAATTTTTGCGCCTGCCGGAACCTGATCTTTCACCTTCAGCAGTCCCGCCACTGAAGCTGCACTCGCAGGCTCACAAAAAATGCCTTCCTGAGAAGCCAGCATGCGATAAGCGTCTAGAATCTCTTCGTCGGTGACAGCGTTGAACTGTCCCTGACTGGCATCTCTTGCTGCAACTGCCTGCTTCCAGCTTGCCGGATTGCCAATGCGAATTGCGGTTGCCAAAGTTTCCGGGTTGGGATTGGGTTGGCCTGTCACCAGCGGAGACGCGCCTGCTGCCTGAAAGCCCATCATCCGAGGCAACTTGCAGCGATTTTCCTGATGATACTGACAAAAGCCCATCCAATAAGCGGTAATATTGCCCGCGTTGCCTACCGGAATACAGAGCCAGTCGGGAGCGTCACCCAGCACGTCTACAATTTCAAAAGCGGCGGTCTTCTGCCCCTCTAATCGATAGGGGTTCACTGAGTTAACCAGCGTGATCGGGTAGTGCTCTGACATTTCCCGCACGATTTCCAGGGCACGATCGAAGTTTCCCTGAATTGCCAGCACTTCTGCGCCATACAGCAACGCCTGTGCCAGCTTGCCCAACGCCACATAGCCATCTGGGATCAGCACATAGGCCCGCATTCCGGCTCGTCTTGCATAGGCAGCAGCGGCGGCTGAGGTATTGCCCGTACTGGCACAAATCACCACTTCTGCTCCGGCTTCCTTCGCTTTGGTGACTGCCATCGTCATGCCCCGGTCTTTGAAGCTGCCCGTCGGGTTCAGACCGTCATACTTGACCCACACCTGCACTCCGCGTCCAATCTCAGCGGCGATCGCAGGAGCGGGAATCAGGGGCGTATTGCCTTCTAGCAGCGTCACCACAGGGGTTTGATCGGTGACGGGCAAATAGCGGCGATAGGTTTCAATCAAGCCGCGCCAGCCTCTCTGACCCGCAACCGATTGAGCTGCCAAATGAGCGTTACCAGACGAACCAGAACTATGTGTATTAACAGACGGTAAACTAGCAGTCACAGCGAATTTGTGAATGAAGAACTTAGGACTGAGATGGTATCTCACCCGTTCTCTCAAGTCTAGTGCGATCGAGTCACATCAGCCAAGTGTAAGGGTTGTTCACAGGTTGGCGATCGTTCCCTTGAGGGGATTTGGAGAACGTTTGCTTCACAGAACGTCATGCAGCAAATCCTGTACTGTCCAGCCACTCAGCACCAACAAAGACAGCAGAGCAATGGCGAGAACCGTCAGCGGAATCCAGAGCTTATTTTGAGGTTGAGACATTTCACTAAAGTTTACGAATTTTAATTCTGCCGATCGACTTAAACTGCTTCTAGCTCATAACTTCTAGCTGAGAAAGGAAGCAGTTTTATGGCTCAGCTCTATGACTCATTTATGATTCAGTTTTATTCCTTATATAAAGTCTGTCCCCGGTACAGTGAAGCTTCCAATAAGCAGCCTAAAATCCCTGCTCCTACGGTAGTGCTCGATGGTAAGGTATCGAGGAACTCAATCCATCTGGTGATAGCGGTGAACGATACATCGCAACCCTGAGGTAGTCTTCCAAGGTTCTTGTATGTACAGACCAGGCTGCACAGAATTATTTCTTTTAACCCAGGCTCAGAATCCTCTATTTCGAGGAGTTATTTGGGTTAAACCTAATTCGGTTATCCAGGCAGTTGCAGCAGTGCGTATTCCGGGTGGCTTGACTCCACCGTGAGTTTGGGTTGTGTGGTGCTGGTGGGCAAACTGCTGACTACGATCGCGGCAATGCATTCTTGAAAATGCCGATCGTGCTTGTATTCTGCTGCTGATTGCTTTGGGAATCCTGGCGGTTACTGTTCCTGTTCGATGAACTGAATTGACAAACTAATTGATGAATTGAATTGATCGGTTAGCGGTTGCGGTGGTTTGGTCGCGCCCAATCGGCCGATTGATATTGATTTTACGATTGCCAAAATCTTGAACTATTCAGGCGAAGAAATGTCATACCGAGTGATTAGTCTGTTCCAAGCGAGGCGGATTCGAGCTTTGCGATCGAAGCTTCGGAGAAAAGCGCAAAGCCCAAACCTCAAGACTGAAGTTTTAGCCGGAATTACAGTAGCACTAGCCTTAATTCCCGAATCGCTTGCGTTTGCGGCGATCGCCAAAGTCAACCCAATGGTCGCGCTGTACACCTCATTTTGCATGGCAGTGGTCACAGCGATCGCGGGTGGGCGTCCGGCAATGATCTCAGCCGCGACTGGCTCAATGGCACTTCTGATGACCACGCTTGTGGCAAAACACGGTGTTGAGTATCTCTTTGCCGCAACTGTTCTCACGGGTGTACTTCAGATTTTGATTGGCATTCTTCAGTTAGAACGCTTTTTTTCTTTTATTCCACCCTCGGTCATTGCCGGGTTTGTCAACGCGCTGGGAATTTTGATTTTTCTGGCCCAGTTGCAGCAGTTTGTAGGAGAACCGTGGCAAATGTATGTCATGGTTGCCGTGACGCTGGTGATTGTTTATCTATTCCCCAGATTGTCTAAAGCAGTTCCGGCTCCGCTGGTTGCCATTGTCTCAATGACCCTATTTGCGATCGCCGTGAACCTCCCCGTGCGTCGGGTTGGCGACATTGGCCAAATAACGCGCAGTTTGCCCAGTGTACACCTTCCTGCCGTAAGCCTTTCGCTAGAAACGATCGCCATCATTTTGCCGTATGCTTTGACGCTGGCGATCGTCGGGTTGCTGGAGTCGCTGTTAACTGCCGCCCTGGTGGATGAGTTGACGGACACTCGCAGTTCCAAAAACCAGGAAATTAAAGGACAGGGGATTGCCAACGTGGTGACGGGGTTCCTGGGCGGCATGGCAGGCTGTGGGATGGTTGGTCAATCGATTATCAACGTGCGATCGGGCGGACGGAGCCGATTATCAACCGCTGTTTCCGGTGCTTTTTTGCTGTTTGCCATTTTTGTGCTGCGAGATTTGGTGCAGCAGATTCCAATGGCGGCGTTGGTCGGAGTCATGATCATGATTGCGTTTGAAACCTTCGACTGGAATTCGCTCAAAACGCTCCGCAAAACGCCTTTGCCTGAATCGATCGTTATGCCAATCACGGTAGCGATTGTCATTTGGACCCATGACCTGGCGAAAGGGGTTTTGGTGGGGGTCATCCTCAGTACCGTTGTCTTTGGCTGGCAAGCAGCTCAGATTAGAGCAACGACGACTCAGCACAGTGAGGTAAAGACCTACCATTTGTCGGGTCAACTGTTCTCTGGTTCAGCAAACCGGTTTCTGGAACTATTTGACTATCAGCACAATTCCAAGCGCATCGTTCTTGATTTTAGTGCAGCTCGTCTCTGGGACTGGGCAGCCGCAGACGCAGTTTCAAAAGTCGTCAAGAAGTATCAAATCCTCGGTAAACAAGTAACACTGAGCGGGCTTAATCCAGAGAGTCAGGCGATCGCCGAACAGTTTGGACTGATGCAGCTTGCCGATTTTGATTGGTTCGTCGATCAAAGTGCCTAGTACCCATTTGTACGAAGGGGCACTTTCATTTTTGGTCTCTTTGCGGGGCGGTATCAGCAAGTGTAGGGGATAGTTGGTTTGCGCTTGAACCACAACCGGGGACAGATTGTACTGTAGGATAGCAACTGTTCTTGACCGATCGGCGTCTTGCTCAGGACAGGTCGTTAAACTGCCTGTGTTCCACTGCGATTTGCCACTGCGATTTGCCACCCCGATACACTGTTGCAATGAAAGACCTCTTTGCCCGCGAAGCCCTGGCTCAGATTCCCAAAATCCTGACGCTGCTCGATCGCAATCCGCACAGTCCAACTTATGGCTGTTTCGATCGCAACTTCTGGCACTACAAAATCATTGATTTCCCAAGCGGGATGTCCCAGGAGTTTGTGCTGCCGCTGACGCTGGCGTATGAAATTAACCTGCCGGGCAACCCTTACTATCAGCAGCCTGTGATTCGTGAATGGGTGAAAGCAGGCATTCTCTACGCGGCAAAAAGTGCTCACGCAGACGGCTCCTGCGACGATTATTTTCCGTTTGAGCGAGCAGGCGGTGCGGCAGCATTTTCGCTGTTAGCCTGTCTGGAAAGCTATCGGCGGCTGGAGTTTCAGGACGAGCGAATGCTGAAATTTTTTAGCCAGCGGGCAGACTGGCTGGCGCATCACCAGGAAAGTGGGCGGCTCACGAATCATCAGGCGTTGATCGTGCTGTGTTTGGAGTTGCTTTCTCGACTGCTAAAGACAAATCGCTGGGATCGGGCAAAGGCGCAGCGACTCGAACAGGTTTTTTCCTGGCAGCACGAAGAAGGCTGGTTTCAGGAATACGAAGGCTGCGATCCGGGCTACCACACGCTGACCATTTCCTGTCTGGCATGGCTGTATGAACTCACGCCCGATCCACGCCTGCAAGCATCACTTACCCAAGCCGTCAAACTAGCGGCAGAATTCGTCCATCCCGACGGCTCCTACGGCGGCGAATACACCAGCCGCAACACCTATAATTTCTTTCCCAATGGCTTTGAGCGAGTCGGACGCTGGCTCCCTGAAGCTCTGGCAATCAACGATCGCTTCCTGCAAGGACTGGCAAACGCCAAGGCTCCCTGCTACGCGGACGATCACATCATCGGACACCACACTTGGAACTATCTGTTGGCATGGCAAGATTTTGTCGAGTCTCGTCCGGCAATTCCAACTCGATCGCAGGGTCAAGTTTGGCTGAAGCAGGCGGGTTTGCTGATCGATCGCCGCGAGAATACTGAGCTGTATCTGGCGTTAAATAAAGGCGGCGCATTCAAACTTTTCCGTGACAATCAACTGATTGCGTCCGATACGCAGTTTTCCGTGCAGGTGCGGCAGGGCGGCAAGCTCAAAAATGCGGTGGGGCATCTGGTGAGTGACTACACGATCGACCTTCAGCCCAACGAAATTGAAGTTCGTGGCAGGCTAGGTTGGGCAAAACAAAAGCAAATGACTCCCCTGAATTTGATGATTCTCCGAGTCGTGATGCTGACAATCGGACGCTTTTTCCCTAACCTGATTCGCAAAATTTTGCAAAAAGTGCTGATTGTGGGCAAGAAAGACGCGCCGTTTCAGTTCACACGCCGACTAATCTGGCAGGATGGACACTGGCAAGTGCAGGATCAGCTTCAGGCAAACGATTGGTTCAATGTGGTGAGTGCAGGTATTGGCGGCGATCAGACTTCGATTTATGTGGTGATGAGCCGCACGTTTCAAGTCGGACAGCTTCAACCCTGGCTGGATTTGACCGAGAAGGTGAAGTCGCTGAGGATGGGGGAAGTTTTAACGATCGATCGAACCCTTTAGGAAAGGTTTGAATTGGGATAACCCTGACCCGAACTGCCCCCTAGCCCGCTAATGCTGGAGGGAACCTGGCACTCTTTAAGCTGCTCGCAGTCTCTCAAAATTAGAGCATTTGGGGACAATATTTGGGGACAATGCAGGACAGATACTGCTGGCAAATTATTTCTTCATATCCGAAGCCCTGATTTTGCCGTTTCCTGGGTTACAAAACTCGAACATCTCGCTTCTGATTGTAATGAACTTGTAAGGCTTTCAGGGTGTTAAGCGATGTTTCGCCAGCAGTATCAAAACTGCGTAAGAGTCCAATTAGCAAGAGACGCGACAACATGATTGGCTTTCAATTAAATGGCGAGCCAAACAGCAATTACACACGCTTAAACAAACTTCGAGGCAGCAACTTTTTTACAGTCGCCGCCCCGAAAATACCGCGCTACTTAGACAATTGCTTATGCAGGAATTAGCACAGTGTCAATGATGTGAATGACGCCATTATCAGCAGTAACATCTGGTGTTGTCACGCTAGAATTGTTCACCTTAACACCTTGGGAGGCATCAATCTTTACGTCTGAACCTTGAACGGTCGTGGCTGACTTCAGCTTCACCACATCCGCCGCCATCACCTTGCCAGAAACAACGTGGTAGGTAAGAATTTGCTTGAGCTTCGGGATATCTTTGAGCAAAGAATCAACCGTGCCCGCAGGAAGCTTTGCAAATGCTTCATCATTCGGTGCAAAGAGTGTAAATGGGCCAGCACCCTTGAGGGTTTCTACGAGGCCAGCAGCTTTGACAGCAGCAACTAGGGTGCCGAATGAACCAGCGTTTACGGCAGTATCAACAATGTCAGACATTTATTTACCTAGCTTATGTGTCTGTAACAACCATAACGCAATTGCTGAAAACATTATGTCGTTTTTCTCAGTATCCGGCTAAAGGAATGGATATGCTCTGCTTGGCAATAAGAATACTTGTAAATAGCTAGACTTGATTAAATTTAAAACTGTTGTCACCGTTCACCAAACTGTCCGTGATTTAAAAGATAATCTTCTGATAGATAAGATAGTTCAGGCTATTTCTGAACCCTTATCAGAAATAGAAACGTTTAATGAGCCGTAATATAAGGTGTGGGAAGCGAAGATACCGTTGGCGAATTCGTTAGAGAAAATCTAGGCGAAAGGTCTCTCATGAGATGAGGGTAAAGGTACATGGCTGAACAGAGGTGCATTATGTCCATGCAACCCCAACCGATTCTTCCAGTTCTAGAAGACGCTGCAGCAGTTGCACGAACCGACTTTCCGAAAGGCAACCTTTATCTCCAGATCCACGCTACCCTTGGCAGCATTTATCAGGACGAAACTTTTGCCTCGCTCTTTTCGAGACGCGGACAACCAGCTCAAGCTCCCTGGCAGTTAGCATTAGTTTGCGTGATGCAGTTCATAGAGAATCTATCCGACCGTCAAGCCGCAGATGCTGTTCGTGCTCGCATTGATTGGAAGTATGCTCTCAGCTTACCGCTGAGTGATCCAGGATTTGATTACTCCATTTTGAGTGAGTTCCGCACTCGTTTGCTTGCAGGCAATGCAGAGCAATTGTTGCTGGACAAATTGTTGGAACAATTACGCCAAAAGAAACTACTCAAAGGACATAAACGGCAACGAACAGATTCAACTCATGTTCTCGGGGCAATTCAGAGCTTGCATCGACTAGAGACATAGGAGAAACCTTTCGTGCTGTGCTCAAGAGCTTAACGGTTGTGGCTCCAAACTGGCTTCAGGAGCATTTACAAGTGGAATGGTTTGACCGGTATTGTCGCCGCACTGAGAACTATCGATTGCCAAAACTAGACAGCGAGCGAGAAGAATGGGGGTGCGAAGAAATTAAATGGACGATAAAGCACAAAACTAATCAGGCTGATGCTGCTCTAGAGCCAGCGATCGATCACCCTCACCGTTTCACTCGAATGTGGAATCAGTAATCCTCTAAAAAAGAGTTCTTCGGTCATTCCCGGCATAATCAATGCCCGTACAATAACACTTGCGATCGTCCAACCTGAAGTTTGAATATCCAGCGTCAGGAATTGCGAGCCGAAACCGATCGGGAGGTAAATCAGTCCATAGAGCAACAGCAGCCCCACTGCCCAAAACCAGGATTCTCGCCCTGGAATCGTCCGAATCGATTTGACTACCCGGAGCATGATTCTCTGTCCTATCCATCTCATGTCCAGTGCCTCACTGAATTAATTCTATGAAACGCCTGATCTCGATCGCCGTTAGCCTCATCATTCTCGCAGTCATTTACTGGAGGATTGACTTTGCTGGACTGCTGCAAGTATTTCAGGACAGCGATCGATTGTGGATGGTCGTGAGTTTGGGGATGGTGATTCCCTTAACCATGTTCACTGCATGGCGATTGCAGCAGTTGATGCCGCCCGGAACGCGATTGAGATTTGGCGAGGCAAATCAGCTTATTTTGGCAGCCAGCGTCTTGAATATGGTGCTGCCGTCCAAGATGGGGGACATTGCGAAGGCGTATTTTATGCGCGATCGGGGGCATTTGAGTGGGACGCTTGCCCTGTCGCTGGTGGTGTTTGAGAAAACCTGCGATTTGCTGTCGCTGCTGTTGTGGTGTGTATTTGGGCTGCTGCTTTACCCGCAAAAAGATTGGCTATTCTGGATCATGACGGCGACGGTAGCGATCGGGCTAATGCTTGGACTGGCACTGATCGGACTGCCCCGCTTTGCCCAGAGTTTCTTTCAAATGGCGCAGGCCCTTGCCCCTAAAAAGCTGAAAGCCAAGCTGGAAAAACTGAGCGGTTCTTGGCAGGAGATGCACGATTACTTTTGGCGCGATCGGCTTCAGCTCACAAAGATTGCCGTAACGTCGGTGTTTATCTGGTTTCTGCACCTGCTGCAAATCTGGTTTTTTATTCTGGCACTCAACGCCTGGACTCCGTTTTTGGTGAATCTGGCACTGTCGCCCCTGGCCATCCTGGCAGGGCTGCTGCCCCTGACGTTTGCAGGCGTGGGAACCCGTGATGCAGCTCTAATTCTGTTTTATCAGCCTTATTTCAATGCTCAGACAGCGGCGGCTTTGGGGCTGCTTTGCACCTCGCGATATCTGCTGCCTGCGATCGGCGGACTGCCTTTTCTGGGACAATACCTGTCAACCCTGCGGGAAATGCGGCGGATTAAATCATGATGCACCTGCCTAATCGATTGCCTTTGAAGTCTGATCGATCGCGCCTGATCTTTTGGCTCGGTCTGAGTTTGCTCATGTCGCTGGTCTACTGCATTCCGGCTCTGATAACGGCATTCAGCAATGAATATGTAATTCAGGACGATGCGCGGCAGCACGTTTTTTGGGCCAGGCGGTTTCTCGATCCGCAGCTTTTTCCCAATGATTTGATTGCCGATTATTTTCAGTCCGCTGCCCCCGATGGCTATGCAACTCTCTATCGTTTTTTTGCCGGAATTGGGATCGATCCCGTCTTTCTCAGTAAGCTGCTGCCGCCCGTTTTGGCACTGATTAGCACAGCCTTTGCCTTTGGCATTGGGATGCAGTTTTTGCCGCTACCGATCGCCGGATTTGCCTGTGCGCTGCTGCTCAATCAGAATCTCTGGATGCGCGATGATATTGTTTCATCGACTCCTGTAGCGTTCATCTATCCGTTATTTCTGGCGTTCCTTTACTTTTTACTGCGTCGATCGCTTATTCCCTTAATCATTGTGATTGTTTTGCAGGGATTATTTTATCCCCAAAGCGTCTTTCTTTCTGCGGGGCTATTATTCATTCGCCTGTGGCAATTTCGTGGTGGAATTGGATTGAATCGATCGCATTTAAGATTATCGCTCGCCGGATTAATTGCTGCTTTTTTGATCCTGCTGCCGTATGCACTGCAATCCTCTCCCTATTCACCGATAATTACCGCAGATCAAGCCAGGCTATTGCCTGCGTTTAGTGAAATAGGTTGGTCAAAGTTTTTCGTGAATCATTTCACTGACTTCTGGTTATGCGGTAAACGAAGTGGCATGATGCCCACTGAATGGTGTGATTTAGCCAGAGAAGGCAATGCGTTGGGATGGCTAGGAATTCCGCAGCTTTGGCTCGTTGTATCGCTGCCTCTCCTTCTAAAATTCCGAAATCGGTTTCCTTTCGCCAATCAGGTTCGATCGCAAATTATATTGCTGCCACAGTTTCTCATCGTATCGTTGGGCTGGTTCCTTTTAGCGCATCTGGTTTTGTTTCGGCTGCATCTCCCCAATCGCTACACCGAGCATAGTTTTCGCATGATCGCTGCTTTAGCGGCTGGTGTAGCGATCGTCATTCTTTGGGATTCCCTAATGCGTGTCCTGCTAACTCGTAAACCAATGAACGGTCGAGTTCAGGCTGCCGTAGTTTCTGGTTTGTCTGTCCTTGCTGCCGGATTGCTCTTTTTGTATCCCTATACATTGCGAATTGATGGCGATGCGTTTCCCGTAACAGGATATGTCACGGGTGAATTTCCAGAACTGTACCGTTTCTTTCAGCAGCAGCCCAAAGAGATTCAAATCGCATCGCTTAGCGTTGAAGCCAATCAGCTTCCCAGTTTTGCTCAGCGATCGATTCTGATTGGCGGTGAGGGTTATTTGCTGCCCTATCACATTCAATACTTTGAGGAAATGAGTCAGCGTACAACCGATTTGATGCAGGCGCAATATAGCCCTGATCTAAATCAGGTAAAGAATTTTATTCAGAAATATGACGTGGATTTTTGGCTAGTTGAGCGATCGTCCTTTGAGCCAAAATACCTGGAAGAAAACTCAATCTTTCGTCAGTTTCCAGCAGTTTCTCAGCAGCTTCAACCCGGCAATGCTGCCCTGCAACAAACTGCACGAGCCTGTACAAAGGCGCGAATTCGCCGCTTTCGAATTTTGGATGCAAATTGCATTCAGCAGCAGTCTTAATTGGGGCAACAGCGAATGCAGAGAAGCGAACCCT
Source organism: Cyanobacteria bacterium FACHB-502 (assembly GCA_014695325.1). Taxonomy (GTDB): domain Bacteria; phylum Cyanobacteriota; class Cyanobacteriia; order Elainellales; family Elainellaceae; genus Leptolyngbya_A. Next base: position 19,024 of record JACJNZ010000089.1, read on the forward strand.
TGAAGTAGAACTTGCTGGTTTGCAAGCTACCGCCTCAATGATTCGCCTCAATTTGTTTGTGAGTTAGTTTGATTAGACTGATCGATCGCCGATCGAAGATAATCCCACGTTGATCGCTCAGCTAAATTGCCTACGGCATCGGGTGAAACAGCAGGTCAGGAAAGAAGCGATTGAACTCAATCACGGTGGCTGACAGAACGACCAGGGTGACCGTTAGTGCCACGGGTGCGAGAGAGAGGTACTTGACGAAGTTTTGCATAGGATAGCTCCAGAGGAACGGAAGAGAGAATCAGAAACTAGCGCGGTCCGACGGGAATTTTGTTGTCGGCCTCGACGAGTTCACCCGTGGTCAGCTCTTTCAGGGCAGCCAGGGGCCAGGCGAGGGCAGACACAACACATTTGACGGCGAGCGGCACATCAATCAGAACTTCCTTCATTTCGGGGTTCTTGGTTTTCCGCACGTTGATCAGATAGGAGCGACCCGACCAACCGATCAAGCCTGCAATGTACAGGAACATGATGCCAGGAATCATAAATTCTCCGGCGTGGCTGAGACGACCATCTGCAATCAGGTGAGGTAGACCGTCAGGACCGCAGAGTACCTGGGAGTTAGCATAAGCCTCGAAGCGAGCCTTTGCCTGAGGAGTCCGAGCCTGGGCAGCCCGGGCCTGGAAAGCCTGAGATTCGCTGCAAGGGGTAAGTCCAGCGATATCAGCCGAAGCAGGGGGCACGAACCCAACCCACAGGAATAGAACGACAACGAGAGCAAACAATCTTCGCATGGAGTTGTTTCCCTTTATTACAAAAAACAAAGAAATTTGTACAAATTGTTAAGGAGTTTGTACAAAGAAGATTAGCGTTTCAGTGCAATCATACTCTTCCAGGGAAACCTCGTAAAGTTAAGCTTTTAAAAGAACTTTACGCCTAAATCAAACCGCTCAAACGATCGATCGAAAACCCTACTGCCGTTAGCCATTCGCCTTCACTGCCTCGTTTTCAGCAATTTTCTGTCAAGGGTTAGTTTGCAATTTTTAACTCTATATGTTTTTTTCGGAGCACATTCAGATCGTAATAGGTTGATTAATTTTTGCAAACAGATTTCTGCTTGGCTGCAAATTGATTAAGAGGCTAGGAATAATCCTTCATAATTTAGTTTGAGGCATCGCTTCGGACGACAATCAAGCATCATCAAGAACTCTCACAAGGCTATGGCAACCGTTCTGGCAATCGAAACAAGCTGTGATGAAACTTCTGTCGCGATCGTACGCGATCGGGAGGTGCTGAGTAACATTGTCTCTTCGCAGATTAAACTGCATCAGCAGTATGGCGGCGTTGTGCCCGAACTGGCTTCGCGACAGCATCTTGAAACCGTTAATTGGGTGCTCGACGCAGCCTTACAGCAGGCAAAACTGGACTGGCAAGCCATTGATGGCGTTGCTGCGACCTGTGCCCCTGGTCTGGTTGGTGCGCTGTTGGTGGGTGTGACCGCAGGCAAAACGCTGGCAATGCTGCACCAAAAGCCGTTTCTGGGCGTTCATCACCTGGAGGGGCATATCTACGCTTCTTACTTAAGCGAGCCGGAACTTCAGCCGCCGTTTCTCTGTTTGCTCGTGTCAGGTGGGCACACAAGCCTAATTAATGTGAAAGACTGCGGACACTATGAAACGCTGGGGCAGACCCGGGACGATGCTGCCGGAGAAGCGTTTGATAAAGTAGCGCGGTTGCTCGATTTGGGCTATCCGGGTGGTCCCGTGATCGATCGCCTTGCCAAAGCAGGAAACCCCGCCGCGTTTGCCCTGCCCGAAGGCAAAATCTCTTTGCCCGAAGGCGGCTATCACCCTTATGATTCCAGCTTTAGCGGCTTAAAAACTGCCGTGCTGCGCCTGACCCAAACCGTTTCACCAACTGATCTCTCTGTGCCTGATCTGGCTGCTAGCTTTCAGGCGGCGGTTGCTAAAGCCTTAACCAAAAGAACGATCGCTTGCGCGTTGGACAATGGGCTGAAAACGATCGCAGTTGGCGGAGGCGTTGCGGCGAATAGCGGTTTGCGCCATCACCTGCAATCGGCAGCGGAGGAACATGGTCTGCGTGTGTTGTTTCCACCCCTCAAATTTTGTACCGACAACGCAGCGATGATTGCTTGTGCGGCTGCCGAGCATCTCGATCGTGGTCACGTTTCCCCACTAACGCTAGGTGTTCAATCCCGGCTGTCGCTGGGGGCGGTAATGGATTTGTATAACGAAGCAAGCTAAGCCGAGTACTTTTCTAAAACTGCCCGAATTTCAGCAACCGTCACATCGGGCTGCTCAATCATGGCGAGATGACCGCAATCTGAAATTTCGCTGACATTGTGACCGCAAAACTCAAAAGAGGGATGAAAGCTTGCCAGATGGCGGACGTATTTCGGCTCCATCACCGTGTCTTTTTGTCCGGTAATAAAATGAACAGGCTGCTGAAGCTGAGCAACTACCTGGGGAAGCTGATGGACTTCGGCTTCGGTCGTCGAGTCGAGCAAGCTCCTGAGGGCAGCTTCTGCATTGGCTACCAGCAGGTCTTGCAGACGTTGCTTAGCCCACCGTCGGGCGATCGGACGATAAACATTAATTCGGGTCAGAAGCAGGTCGAGAAACGGCAGATAGGACAACCAGCGCGGACGAAACTTGACTAACTGTTCTCCCGCCAGGCGAAACCGCTCAAACTCTTCCTTCAGATAAATCCCGCCCCCTGCGTTCACGCAAACCACACCCTCGATTGTGTCAGGCGCGAGATGGGCTGCCCATAGTGCGATACTGCCGCCCAACGAATGACCCACAATCCAGGCTTTTTTAATTTGCAGTTCCGCCAGCAGGTGAACGAGATCCTGAGCATAGGCAGCAGGGGTATAGCGATTTGAGCTTATCTCAGCCTGATCAGCCGCTGTCTGATCGGGTAGGGAAACCGGGACAGAACCGCTTGCCCCACTGCTTGCCTCACGATTTAATGTTGGGTGATCAATCGCTACTGAAGTGGGACTTGCCACACTAACGGCTGTTCTTTGAACCACGGTTTCAGGCACGGGTTCGGTTAAATCGAGTTCGGTTAAATTTTGAGGCAAGGCTTGGGCAGCAGGCGCGCTGTTAGGAAAATTTTGAGAATGACCGAAACCTCGCAGGTCATAAGCAAGGCATTGATAGTTTCCTGCTAGCTGCTCAATCACAGGCTGCCAATAAGCCCGGCTCAGTAGCCAACCATGCACAAACACCACAATTGGCATATCGGTGGGTGCATCGGTGGGCGCAAATAGCTCGTAGGCATGGGGAAACCCCAGAACATCAACAGTTTTGACCATACGATCGCAGTATCAATTGCCTTTTAGCACAGCAAACTGCCCAGAGCGATAACGCAGTCCGGCTTCGATTTGCTCTTCTGTCTCTATCATAGGTTTGCTGGGAGCCTGTTTCCAAGTTTTAGCTTCCCGCTCAAGTCAGAAATTACAGAAAGGAAGAGCGTTAATGCGGCGATCAGGAACCGAATACGCGGCTCGTCGGGTACGAACGATCGCGGTTTAAGCCTCCTCAGCCTGCCCGGAAGCTTTTGTCGATTCGCCACTTGCCTTATAAGCTGCCCAGCCGCCCAAATGGGAAATATCGGGCCAACTGTACTGTTCAACAAGTTCATGGGGGTAAAGCATTGCCGTTACCACTGCTCCGCTCTCCAGCACAACATCGCCGGGATACATATTGGGCGGTTCGGTAGAAACCAGGTATTCATATTGCTCGGAGCTAAGTTCGTAAAGCTCCCCCGGTATAGAGATGCCTCCCTCTGCTACCTGATAAATGGCAGGATGCCAGCCGTTTTGTGCTGCATGAAGGCGATACAGGGGTTGAGTCTTCGCTTCACGGACGAAACGAGCAGACTGTAGATTTTGATGGTCTGGCTGTCCCCGCAAGGCAGAACCGCAAATGAAGACCTGTTTCGGCTCGGAGCTAGGTTGGGTCATGGATGGTTCAAAAACTGCTGATAAGCGTTGCAGCATTTAACCTAAACCGATCGCCTACCCTCTGGCAAGAACTAAATCGAAAGCGTTTTCCCAGGAGTGAGGGGCGAAAAACGGTTGTCTGAAGCCCGTTTCATCACGCTGCTTCTGCCTGCTCGCAGCACACGCAGAGGATAACTTCTCTCTTTCGATTTTGGCTGCAAATTTGTCTTATCCCCCAGGGGAGAGGCAGCATTCAAGCAACTTGTTTATCGTTATCACTTGAAAGGTGATTAACAAAAAATAAACACAAAAAACAATGGACAACATTCAAGACTTGATTGTAAAGGCAAAAGATAACCTGCCCGATGTTACCCCCACGCCCCCAGAATTTCATTCCCAAGCCACCGCTTATGAGCTGAAGTCTCGTTTAGAGTGGGGAGAGCCGGGTCTGACAATTCTGGACGTGCGGGACCACGACGCATTCAACGATTGCCGTATCTTGGGCGCAATGACAATGCCGATGGATAAAGTACCAGGATTGGCAGAATCAACCATCCGCAAAGAGCGGGATCTTTATGTTTATGGCAATGACGATGAGCAAAGCGCACAAGCGGCTCAACTGCTCCGTCAGGCAGGGTTCCAGCATGTTGCGGAACTAAAGGGCGGACTTAAGGCATGGCGCGAAATCGAAGGTTCGATTGAAGGAGTTGCATCAAACGAGTCTCCGGGTCCGGGTGCTTACAATGTGGTCGAGCGGCTGAAAGATTTCGCTCAGGAAAAGGCACACGAAAAGCCGATGCAATAATTGCTAAAAGCGCATTCCTGTCGCGGAGAAGGTTTGACTCGAAGTAATCTCATGATGTTGAGTACGCTTCTGGTCAAACTTTCTTTTAAGGCATATTCATTCAATTGATTCTCAATTTATTGATTGGTTGAGTTCTCATTCACCTGTGAGAGGCACGATCGCGTGTCTCTTTTTTTGCTCTGTCTTGTATGGTGTGTCCTGTCCTGCACCGAAGCTCTGCAAAGAAGGATTTTTGAAAAGTTGTAAGTTGTCGATGTTGCCCTGAATTTCCCATGCCTAAATCCCTGATTAAGGGGGGACTGTGATTAAGGGGAACTGTGACAACCGGAACCAAGCGAGGTTCTGCCAGAATAGCTACGGTGGACGAATTACGGCTCTGTAAGCAAAACGAGCTTGCCCATGAGCGAACCCATTTCCAGTAATCGATGGGCGGCAGCGGCTTCTGCAAGCGGAAACGTTCGATTCAGGTAAATCATGAGGTCCTTCTGGTCGATCAGGTGGGCACACTGCCGCAAAATTTTTGCCTGATCTTGCTGCGCCTGGGTCATGCCCCTCAGCATGGGGGTTAGCATCAGTTCGTAGCTCACGCGCAAATTTCGATCGCGAGCTGTTTTCCAATCGGTCTGAGAATCAGGGGCGAGAATTGTTACCACGTCTCCATAAACCGCAGTTTGGGCAAAGCTTTGAGACAGCACTTGACCGCCGATCGTATCAAAGGCTAAATCCACGCCTTCGCCGTTTGTCCAATTCAGCACTGCCTCGATTGGGTCAGTCTCCCGGTAAAAAATGACGTGATCTGCTCCAAGCTGCCGCACAAACTTTGCCTTTTCCGGCGTGCTGACCGTGGTACAAACTGTTGCCCCTGCCAGCTTTGCCAGTTGAATTGCCACATGACCTACACCTCCCGCCCCCGCATGGATCAAAACCTTGCGCCCTGCTTCCAACCGCGCCCGATCGTATAATGCTTCCCATGCTGTAATCAGCACCAGGGGAGCCGCTGCTGCCTCTGTAAAGCCGATCGAGCTGGGTTTTAGCGCGGCAAATCGCTCATCGACGATCGCAAATTCCGCATAGTTGCCAGGATGCCCTCCTAAGCCACCGTTGCAAAAATACACTTCATCGCCTACGCGAAACTGCTGTACACCAGAGCCAACTGCCTCGACAACTCCTGCTCCATCACAACCCAGAATGGCGGGCATTTGCTCTGGGTAGAAAGTGCCGCGCTGCCGCAGTTTGGTGTCGATCGGGTTGATGCCTGCTGCCTTGAGACGAATTAGCAGTTCCCGCGCTTGCCGAATTTGTGGCGGTGGTACGTCGTGTACCTGCAAGACTTCGGGACTACCAGGGGAAGTCATTAGAATGGCTTTCACAGCTTGTTTCTTACTCGTCCATTTCAGGATAACGGAGCCATTTTAGGTTTAGAGGAGTCCAATACAAATTTTTTGATGACGAATTTGTAATAAAACGAAGCTCTATTCAGTCTATTCGGTCAACAGATGAGATCTGAGTTGGGTCAAAATTGCTTGCGCTCGCGTCCAGAGAATTGAACCACCTGCTGCTGGCTCGACCGTATGCGAAGCTGTTGGTAAACGACGAGCCAAGGTCGTCCCAGAATCTGGGGAGTGAACGGTGCTGGTGTCTAAACCACCGTACCAAAGGTCTACGGGAATTTTAATCTCCTCTAGCTTCATCGTCCAGGGGCTGAGCGCATTGACCAGATCCCGTACATAACCTTGTGTTCCCTGTGCAAATCCCCCTTGCAAACAATGCTGATATGCTCTGCCAAATGAGTCACTGAGATAAAGCGATCGATCGCACGCTGCACTCATTTCAATAATGAGATGCCATAACCCTTCTGGAGTTGCGATTTGCGAAAAGTATTGCTCAAATGCTGCTGCATCCTGTTCAATTTCCGCAATCATTCGCGAAACATCAGAATGCAAAAGCGGTCTGATTTGGGGATGGGTTAGCTCATCCTGCCCTGATACGATCGCGATTGCCTCGACTAGCCCTGCTCCTGCCAGCGCAAATGCAAAAGGTGCGCCTTGAGAAAATCCTACGGCGGTAACGTTCATGAGGTGATGTGCCTCAATTAATTCCTGGATATCTGAAACCCACGACGATAGTGTTTTGGTGGGGTGAGCATCGGATGCACCTAAACCAGGACGATCAATGGCAATAAGTTTTAAACCAAGCTCTAGGAGATAATTTGTGCCAAATCCCAGTGATCCGCTCATCCCAGCTCCGGTGCAGAATAAGACAGGCAATCCTTCAGTCGCTCCCCATTCCGACCAAGCTAGTACACGACCATCGCGAAGCTGCATTCCGGTTTGCCGATCGGGAGGTGTAATCAATACGTTCATAACATTTACCCATACTTAGCGATATCAAACAGAAAGGTTATCTCATCGCTTTGTGTCGATCGTTCACGTTTAGCAGGGAAATTTGTCCTTAGACGCAATCAGGGCAGAGCGGCGAACCAACTCTACCCCGGTAGCGTGATCTGAAGCGAATTGGGAAAATTCTTGAACGTCAACGATGCGAAGCAGCTCCCCCTGTGGGGTAATCGAGACTGTGAAGACTGAGGGGAACCATCTCGCCGCTGGTCGTAAGTCCCAAAAGCATTGGCTCCTGGGGTTTAATGAATTGACCCGTGAGGGCACATCGTTCTTCCTGAGTGGCTTGCGCCTGCACTGTGATGCGAATGTCCGATCGCGATAAGACAGGCTGAGCATCGCCGGACTTCTGATGCACATAGTTCCACAAAATGTCGCGGATGAGGGCTTGATAACCCTGGTTGCCGGATAGTTCTTTCAGTTTGTCTTTCAGTTCGCGCTCTAGCCGAATGCTCGTCACTTCCATTTCTGTCGTTGCGGTGCGATTCAGCGTGTACATGCTTTTCTTCTCCAATTATGTAGACATCATCGTAATACAAGTGTAGTATGTTATCTGAAAGATGCAAGTTTTCCTCCTGCGAGGTTTAGCCATGATGAACGCATTGCTCTCGATCGCTCTGGTTCAGTCGCTCGTTTTCGCGGCAGAGATGCGGCTAGCTCTGCGTGGCGACGATTTCGATCGTGAATTTAATCATGGCGAGAACCTGGACGCACAGTATTGGCTCTATCCACTGTTCCTATCGGGGCTGCCCCTGCTGCGACTGCGACTCGCACTACGATTTGCACCACTATTTTTTACCCGATTTGAAGCAGGACTGCTGGAACAGCCAGAAAGTCATTTATTCAGGCAAAGCGGGAGGGCAAGATGGCAGTTATTTGCTGGATCAACACCCTGTTAAATCCTCAATCTGAGTTTTAATCCCCCGCTTCTTACGGATTTTTGGAGGCGGGGCTTGTTGCTGTCTAAATCGATTGCACTCATCAGTTGCCTCAATACCCCCCCATATCAATTCACTCAATCCAGTAAACCCGCAATTCCGAGTTACGAATTACGAATTGGTATTCCGTCTCCAGTTCTGCTGCAATTTCGATCTGCAATTTCGATCTGCAATTTCGCTGCTGAAGTTTTTGCTGAACTCTTGAACTGCCCCGGAGTCTTTTGGTCATGCTGAAATTGACCTATACCGAAACAGGATTGTACCTGGAACTTGTGCCGGAATCGATCGAGGAATGGCTACACCTGCGGCTGACGCTCTCCCTGCGAACCAGCCAGTGCTTTCACCTGGAGCCAGGAGCCGCCTCATTTCTGCTGCCCGCCAACCTGCAAGGATTAATCCGCTTGCATCGCCTGATCCACCGCACCGAGCAAGAAATTACTATCACGCCTGCTGACCATCGATCGGTCGAAATCAGCCTGCGGGGAATCTGGATTGCGTCTATAGCTCACGAAGCCGAAGGCGTTTTTGTGATAGCGATCGATCAGGCGATTGAATCGTTGTTGTTTGAACTATGGCAAATGTCAGAAATGGAAATCTCTCCGCTCAAATATTGAGAGGGATTTGAATCGTAGTTTTGTCTTGAATTTCTTTGATTGTCTACTGTGGAGGTGGCTTGAACTTTAGAAGTTAGAAATTTTAATTGATTAAGGGATTGTTTGAGAAATCTTAAAGGTTCTATATCGTTCTCTAAATCCCCTGGCTTTCGGGGGACTTTGAGAATCCTGAGGAGGGCTACGTTTCCCAGGGTTAGGGGGTTAGGGAGTGGTTCGCCTGATGAATGTTACTTCTCAAACATCCCTAACATTGATTAGATGCAAATCGCTCGTTTTCCCTAATGGCTGTTAGTATCTGTTCGTAGGCAATGTCTCCTACTTTCATCGGAAGTAATGCGTTTATTTCCTGGAAGTAGGACATTCAAGATGAAAGGTTTAATTCAGCGATCGCAATCTGCCGAAAAGTCAAATCATGCTTATATCAGCAGAGCCTTAACCCAGGAAGAATTTCCGCTTGCCCAAAGGCTAGTTTATCAAGTTTTTGTTGAGGAGATGGGTTGGGTTCCTGAGGTAAACAATCCCTCTGGAATTCGGTTTGGAACCTGGCAGAATGATCTAATTTTTGTGGATGACTATGACTCAGCTTCTCAGTGGTTTGGCACGTTTCATCACGATCGCCTGATTGCCTGCTGGCGGTTTTGTACTCCGTTAGACGATCGCTTTGAGCTAGAACGCTATCATGCAATTCCAGCTCTTCTAAAACAATCAAATAATCTAGAAGTGACCCGATTAGTCATTCATCCTCGCTATCGTCATACTTCAAGGATTTTGCTCCACCTTGCTCGTTCAACCTATCAGCAAATCTGCCAAACCTTTGACTATGTGTTGACGGCAGTTGCCTTTCCTGATCCCGGTAACCTTTATCTCAAATTGGGACTCAAAAAATTAGATTTACCCTCTTTCAAATATTCACCGTCTGATGTTTCCGAAGTTTCGCTGATCACGCTTGATTTAAAAGATAAGACCACATTAGTAAGTGGTCATTCTGATATTTATCAGTCCGATCGGTCGCACTCCTTAAACTGATCAAACTGATCTCCCTGTACTTTTCCAGGAGAAACCAATGCTAACCTTAACTGCTCGCCCCTATACTGGTCAGGCTGACCTTCAGCCCTTGACAAATTTGATTAACCAGTGCGAAGCCGCCGATCGCGAAGAGGAACTTTCCACGATCGAAGAAGTTAAGCAAGAGCTTGGTTCTCCTGGCTTCGACCCAATGCGAGATATGCGCCTCTGGGAGGAATCAGGAGAAATTCTGGCAGTGGCTCAGATCTGGCTTCCCCAAGCAGACGATCCAAACCTGAGCGGCTACCTCTGTCTCTATGTGCATCCCGATCGTCGCTATCAGGGATTGGAGCCAGAAATGATCGCCTGGGCAGAAGCGCGAATGCGGCAGGTAGGGCAGATCCGCCAGCAGGAGTCGATTTTGCGATGCGGCAGCCAGGATATTTTTCACGATCGCATTGCGATTATCGAAACAGCTGGTTTTGTGCTGGAGCGGCAGTTCTTCACCATGCGGCGATCGTTGCTTGATCCCATTCCCGATCCGGTTTTTCCTGTCGGATATCAACTATTGGACGGGTGCGATGAGCTAGACGAGGCCGCTTCCGTGGAGCTGTACAACCAGACCTTTATCGACCACTGGAATTTTCATCCTTTAACGATCGAACAGTTGCAGCACTGGTTAGCAGAGCCAAACTATCGTCCTGAACTGGATCTCGTTGCCGTTGCCCCTGACGGAACCTATGCGGGCTTCTGCTTCTGCTCGTCTCAGTCCGAAGCGAACAAACACCAGCCACAGCCAATTAGCTGGGTTAACGCTCTGGGAACGCGGCGCGGCTTTCGCCGGATGGGGTTAGGACGTGCCCTGCTTCTTGCCGGACTGCATCGCTTGCGATCGATCGAAATGGAAATCGCTCATCTGGGCGTGGATCTAAACAACCCCAATCAGGCACTTTCGCTCTATGAGTCGATTGGCTTTGAACCAATTAAAACCTGGCTGACTTACAGCAAGGCGATTACCTAATTCTCAAACCTTTTCTCGATAAGACTAGAAACTAGAAGACGGCTCAAGCCGCTGCAGCGTGACTACAAACAAAGTCAGCAAACCGCTTCATCAAATCCGGGTTTCGCCAGCCCTTGCTGGTTTCCTGCATCATAATCTCCAGTGATTCTTGGGGACTAAAAGCGGGTTTGTAAGGGCGCTCATGCGTCAACGCGTCATAGATATCAATGAGTTGAAACACCTGCGCCAGAAAAGGAATCTCATCACCCCTTAACCGATCGGGATAGCCTGACCCGTCCCAGCGTTCATGATGATGGCGAATGATTGGCGTTACGCCCCGCATCGTCTGCAGCGGCTGGCAAATTTGCTCACCAATTAAAACGTGCTGTCGCATAATTTCCCATTCGGCGTCACTGAGCTTGCCAGCCTTCAGCAAGACTGCATCAGGAATACCGACTTTGCCAATGTCGTGCAGATAGGCTCCCCACGACAAGTCGCGCACTTCGTTGCGAGGAAGCCGCAAAAACTCACCAAAGGCTTTACCCTGCTGCACCAGTCGCTCGCAGTGGTCGCCCGTGTTAGGGTCGCGACTCTCGATCGTCCGGGCGATCGAAAACAGCACTTTTCCCGCATGATCCAGGTCTTCGTTGAGGCGTTTTTGATGAATCAGCGACTTCACTCGTGCAGATAGCTCTAGCTGATCAAAGGGTTTGGAGAGGAAATCATCTCCGCCTGCTTCAATACCTCGAAGCCGGGCGCGTCGATCGTTCAGAGCCGTCACAAAAATTACGGGGGTTAAGCGTGTATGCTCATCTTGCTTAAGCTGTCGGCACACTTCGTAGCCGTCCATTCCCGGCATCATCACGTCTAGGAGGATTAAATCGGGATTGGCTCCTGCAAGGCAATTGAGAGCAGCTTGCCCATTTTCAGCTTCTAAAACCTCGTAGCCTTCAACTGAGAGTAATGCAACCGCAGTCGTTCTGCTGGAGGGGTGATCGTCAACAACCAGAATCTTGGGTCTATCTGAATCGAAGCGGTTCACAGGAATGTCTCACTTACGAATATAAACAGTGAAGAGTGAGGGTAGACAACTTCTTCAGCGTTCTGAAACGCGAGTTGGTGCTGCACAAAATTTCTCTTAGCGTTTAGCGGCTTTAACTTTTGTATCTTCACCAGTATGTTCAATCAGGATAGGTAGAGGATCAGGTTTTTTACTGATATCGCAGTACCTCATGGACACCGTCAATCGGCATAACACTGAATCTCGTCTAATATCGATTCACATTGAGGATGATAGTCGTCGATTCAAGCCTACCTTTCCAAAAAACAAAAACTAATTCTCGCCTAACCTGTAGCTGAGGCAATCAGGCTGAACTAATTCGACGCAGACAAAACAAAATCAGGACAAAACGAAATCAGAACAAAGCAAACGATACTGCAGAAGCAGTTTAAGTCTTAAACCTATCAGATAAATTCTATCAAATAAGTAATTAACACTCCAACCGCTAAAGCCCGTTAGACTCCTGAGAGCAATAAATCTGCGTCAACCTTTGCATTTCTATTTCCCTCGCTGAGAGTACACAAGCAATCCTCAAACTAAACCTTCGTAACAGGCTGCTCCATGTCGAGCTTTATTGATAAAAGGGATGCAGAGTAGCTCTCCTTAAGCTTTGAAGTACCCTTTTAGAGTACCCTTCTAAGTACACTTCAACCAAACTGAAAACCCCTCAGATCAACGGACTCGGAGGGGCGATGTAAAACTTTTGAGGCTGATCAAACAACCTTATCAGACCAAAATTGGCGATCGTCCCAGAAGCAAGCTTAGAAGAAAGCAGGCTGATGACGGAGCAGGCTGAGGAATTCTTCGCGGGTCTTTGAATCTTCCTGAAAAACACCCAGCATCGCGCTTGTCACCGTCCAGGAACCGGGTTTTTGCACACCGCGCATCGACATGCACATATGAGTCGCTTCCATTACGATCGCTACGCCTTTGGGTTCGAGGATTTCCTGCACTGCTTCTGCGACCTGGCGCGTTAGACGCTCCTGCACCTGAAGCCGCCGCGAATACATTTCGACAATGCGGGCAAGCTTGCTCAGACCAACGACTTTCTGGTTTGGAATATAGGCAACGTGCGCTCTGCCCATAAACGGCAGCATATGGTGTTCGCACAGGCTAAAGAAATTAATGTCGCGCACCAGCACCATCTCATTGTGCCCTTCGTCAAAGATGGCTCCGTTCACCAGTTCTTCGAGCGATTGCTGGTAGCCGCTGGTGAGAAACCGCATTGCCTCAGCCACCCGCTTTGGCGTTTTCAGCAATCCTTCGCGCTCTGGGTCTTCGCCAACGCTGACCAGCATATCGTGCACCGCTGCCATCATTGTTTCTTGAGCACTTTCTGGGATCGGATACAGCTTTGCCTCTTCACCAGAGCGAGTGGTGCGATCGGGACGAGTCGTGACGCGAGTGACATTGTTAGCCGAATCCGCCACCGTTGAATCTTTTGCTTGGGGAGAGGGACCGCCGTTGAAACCGTTAGAAGAAGCAATAGTCATAGTTCAGTAAGGGTAGATCTCAGAATCAAATTAGATGTCAGAAACAAATCAAAAGGGGTGAAAGAGGTTTTACAAAGCTCCGCCACTGGGCATGACGGTGAGTTCCTCCACCACTGCACCGGGCGGCAGTAGGGCAGCATGCAGAATGGTTTGCGCCACCACATCGGGCGTGAGCATTTGGGTGCGATCGAAATCTGCCTGTACCGTCTCTGTATCCCAAATCGGCGTGTTGGTTGAACCTGGACAAACCGTAACGACCCGAAGCCCATTTGCCCGCTCTTCTGCCGCCAGGATTTTAGAGAGGGAAATCAGTCCCGCTTTGCTGACGCTGTATGCGCCCCATCCGGGAAACGCCTGATAGCCAGCGATCGATGCCACATTGATCACCATGCCCCCCCGACGCTGTCGCATTCCGGGCAGAATGGCTTGAATGCACTGGAACACGCTCGTCAAATTCAGGTTGATCACCTGCTGCCAGTCCGATAGAGGGGTATCGATCAGGTTTCCCGTATAGCCCATTCCAGCATTGTTAACCAGAATATCGATCGGCGTTTTGTGATCGATCGCTTCAAACTGAGCTTTAATCGAATCAATCGCTGCCAGATCGATCGAATAAGCGTCAGCCTGAACGCCCAGCTGAGTGACCTCATGGGCAACTGCATCTAAGGCACTCTGGGAGCGACTTACAAGCACCAGATCAATTCCGGCTTTGGCAAATAAAAGCGCAGTTGCTCTGCCAATGCCACTACTTGCGCCCGTGATTAAAGCACGTTGATGGGCACGTTCAGGAATTTGAGCGGTCATGAAATTTTCCAAATACTTGCAGAAGGAGCGAGCGAAAAATACCTGCTAGAGAAATATCTAGCGAAGCCGTGGCGGATAAACCCATTTTGGAGAAGAATCGGTTAACCCCAAGTCAGATGCGCTTATGCAAAAAGCCGATTGCCTTGAAAAAGCAGGTTCACAGATGGAACATTGAATCTGGGAACTGGAAGAAGTACAGTGCTGCGCCAGAAATGGACGGGGGACAGAGACTAAACTGATAAAAGATCAAAGAGGTGCAGGCAGATCGCGATACTGCCTATCCTCCTGAGTTTGAACCAGTTAACCTGCGTCAGCAGCAAGGTTTTATGTAAACAAATGTTACATAAAAATTATAGCATTGGCGGTCGGGTGTTCGCAGATCGATCATCACTTTTCCTATGAATTCCTTCCGCAGGTAGGTGACTTTGAACGTTCATCGTTGATCTTAGACGATTCTTGCAGTGCAATTCCAGGTCGAGCAACTTTCGTCCGATAAATTTCCTGATATGTTTCACAGTTTTGCCTCAGCTAAGTGCTAGAGCAAGGCTCAGGAATTGTGCTAATTCAGGTTGAGCATTGATCGCATTAGACAAATTAAGCCGATTCCTGAAATTGACCAATTTGGCGAAACTTTTGATAGCGGAGTTCACGTCGCTGATGCGGGGTCATTTGGCTTAGTGTTTGGAGATTATCCAGCAGAGCATGCTTCAGTGTGGCAGCGGCAGCAAGCGGGGCAGAATGCGCTCCCCCGATCGGTTCCGGCAAAATTACATCTAGAATGCCGAGTGCCTTCAGATCTGCTGCGGTAATCTTCAACGCTTCAGCTGCTTGGGGAGCTTTGCTGGCATCTTTCCAGAGAATCGCCGCGCAGGCTTCAGGACTGGCAACGGTATAGACCGAATGCTCAAACATCATGAGCCGATCGCCCACGCCAATGCCCAGCGCACCACCTGATCCGCCTTCGCCAATCACTGTACAAACGATCGGCACTTCCAGGCGAAACATTTCTCGCAAATTGACGGCGATCGCTTCTCCCTGTCCCAGCCGTTCCGCTTCTAAGCCTGCATAAGCTCCAGGCGTATCGATAAAAGTAATAATCGGCATTCCAAATCGATTGGCGTGATCCATCAGGCGCAGTGCTTTGCGGTAGCCGCCTGGAGACGCCATGCCAAAGTTGCGGCTGACGTTATCTTTGGTGTCACGCCCTTTCTGGTGTCCCAGCATCACTACCGGACGACCTTCTAAGCGAGCAATGCCGCCTACCAGTGCGCGATCGTCGCTGCCTGTGGTTCGATCGCCATGTAGCTCCATCCACTCATCGCTGATTGCCTGAATGTAGTCCAGCGTACTGGGACGACGGGGATGACGTGCCACCTGAAGCCGCTGGGCGGGAGTTAGACTGCTAAAAATTTCCTGCCGAAGCTGCACCGCTCGTGCCTCAAGCTGAAGAATCTGATCAGACACATCGACATCATTTTCTTCTGCCAGTTCCCGAATCTGGGCAATTCGTGCGTCCAGTTCTACCAGGGGCTTTTCAAAATCGAGCAGGATGGGTTTGCGATCGGTGCTGACCATGTGAGGGAGAGGGGTGAAGGGGTGGGAAGATAGGGGGGTGAGAGGATAAGGGGCACTCCAGGAGGGAGTGCTTGCTAGAGCTTAGGGGAAGTTTTGCTGGAAATCTCTAAACAATAGTTTACCTTACGGTTCGCACCCTTCACGGCTCCAGTTTCAGTCGTTTGCCTCATGGTTTATTCAAGCGGCGTAGCTCTTTGAAGGCGCGATTGTCCAAGTGTGTAAAGCTAATGGAACGATAAGATCAAAACTGTTCATTCCCGATGGTTCAATTATGACGGCGGCGGTTGCACTCCATAGTGTTTATAAGGTCTACAACAACGTTCAGGTGGTGAACGATTTGTCTTTGACGATCGCACCTGGCGAAATTTTCGGCTTGCTCGGCCCCAACGGAGCCGGGAAGTCCACGACGATTCGGATGCTGACCACCCTGACGCAGCCCACTCAAGGCGATATTGTGGTGGCGGGCTATGATGTGGTGCGGCAGCCCTTTGGCGTGAAGAAACAGATTGGCGTGGTGCTGCAACAGCTCAGCGTTGATCAAGATTTGACCGTCTGGGAAAACATGGAATTTCATGCGCGCATGCACCATTTGTCTCCGGCAAAACGCAGGCAGGAAATCAGCCGCTGGCTGGACTACGTGGAGTTAGCCGATCGCCGTGATGCGATGGTAAAAACGCTATCAGGTGGAATGAAGCGCAGACTGCAAATTGCCAGGGCACTGCTGCACGAGCCGCAAATTTTATTTCTGGATGAACCCACGGTTGGACTCGACCCGCAAACGCGCCGCCGTCTCTGGGAAATCATCAAAGGACTAAATCAGCAGGGCATGACAATGCTGCTCACCACGCACTATATGGAGGAAGTCGAGTATTTGTGCGATCGCATTGGCATTATGGACAGCGGCAAGCTGATCGAGCTGGGTACGTTAGAAGAACTGCGACAGCGACACGGGGAAGGACTGGTGATGAAGCAAAATGGCGATCGCTGGGACTATCAGTTTTTCCCGACGTTGGACGAAGCGAAAACTTATCTAGAACACCAGCCCGACAAAACAGGGATGATGATTCGCCCCTCTAACCTGGAAGACATCTTCGTCGAACTCACCGGACGCAATCTCGACTAATTCACCACTCAAAACACTAGCCATCCTCTCTTTATCTTTATATCTTTTACCCTCCGAGTCAGTTTTGGTCAGGGCACAATTTCTTTTGCTCATTTATCCCTCCACCCCACCCCTTCCTATCCCCTCACTCACCCTCTTGCCAGAATCCGCTATACTCATCAGGCAAAATCTGTTTCTCCTTGCGCCAGAATGCCTCGCCTTGCCGCACAAATAGAAGCGATTCTCTACCTGAAAGCTCAACCCCTAACGATTGCCAAAATCGCAGAATATTCTGGGTGCGATCGAGCACAGATCCAGGAAGGCATGATTGAGCTAATGGCGGACTACGCCCATCGAGACAGTGCGCTGGAAGTGGTTGAAACGCCAGACGGATACTGTCTTCAGCTCCGGGAAGCTTATCAAGGTTTGGTGCAAACGCTGATTCCGGTTGATTTAGGGCGGGGGGCACTGCGAACCCTGGCGGCGATCGCCCTCAAAGGTTCTATCAGTCAGCCCGATTTGGTCGAACTGCGAGGTTCAGGTGCTTATCAGCACGTTCAGGAATTAGTGGAGCTGGGCTTTGTGCGGAAGTGGAGACAGTCCGACGGCAGATCTTATTGGCTTCAAGTCACGGACAAGTTTTATCAGTATTTTCAGGTCGACCAGTTGCCCCCGCTCTCCGACTCTCTTTGATTCTTGGCTCCCTCTGCTTCCGGCCCCTTCTGCTTCCGGCCCCTCTCCAGCTCCGTATTTCTTCCGGCAGGACTTAGCAAATCGAAAATGCTACCTTAAGACTACTAGGCACAGGAGCAGGTAACAATGGCACAATAGATCGACAAGACCGCAATAAATGTTCAAACAGTTGTAACTTAAAATTGAGGCTTGCTATGGTGTTTAACCCTGACGATTTTGAGTTCTTCGGTAGTGATACTGGAGAGGGTCAGGCGAATCAACTGTTGAAGTACCTTCAGCACCAATCTCCTGAGGTTCTGGCGCGAGTCGCTCGATCGGTTAGCCCAGAAATTAAGCAGATTATTTCTCAAAACGTCCAGGGCTTGGTTGGCGTTCTGCCTTCGGAAGCCTTCAACGTGCAGGTCACAACCGATCGCGACAACCTTGCAGGTCTGCTGGCATCGGCAATGATGACCGGGTACTTCCTGCGGCGCATGGAACAGCGCATGGAGCTAGAAGCCAGCATCAAAGGCTCAATTTCGATGGGACTTGACCTCGAAGACTAAGGCAAGACCCAATTTTCACGGATTCGGAAAGGCAATCGGGCGAACCTGAATAGTTTTTGTTTCATTGCCACGCTTGACCTCAACCGAGACAGAGCCGCCGACTTGACTGGTCTCGATTTGTTGCTGCACATCTGAAGAAGTGGCAACGGGTACATTGTTCACTTTAAGGATCACGTCGCCTGGACGGATTCCTGCTGTCTCAGCAGGGGCGCTTTTCATGACCTGAATAATCATAACGCCCTGCGTATCGCTAATTTTTAGATTGAGTTCTGGGTCTTCGTTAATCCGATCGCGTAGATCCGATGTGAGATCCACCATTTGAATCCCCAAATAGGGGTGCTGAGCCTGTCCTTTGTCAAATAGCTGCTGAGCAATGCGCCAGCCTGTCTCGATCGGAATTGCAAACCCCAAGCCCTGTGCGTTTGCTCGAATTGCAGTATTGATGCCAATTACTTCGCCGCGATCGTTGAGCAAGGGTCCGCCAGAATTACCCGGATTGATTGCCGCATCGGTCTGAATAAATCGAACGCGCCGATCGGGAATGCCCACTTGAGAACTCGATCGCCCCGTTGCGCTGATAATGCCTGCTGTCACTGTATTGTCTAAACCCAGCGGGTTGCCAATGGCGATCGCCCACTGTCCCGGAATCAGGGTTTCTGACTTGCCCAGCGTCACCGTGGGTAGGCTTGCCGCATTGATTTTAATGGCTGCAACGTCAGTGACCGGATCGATGCCCACCACTTTGCCGTCAAGCGTGCGTCCGTCTTTCAGAGTGACTTTTACGGTGCTTGCCCCTTCAACCACATGGGCATTGGTAATCACTCGCCCGTCTTGGCTGACGATAAAGCCCGACCCCGTGCCCTGTTCAATCCGATCCTGAGGCGGGATGGGAACGTCTTCGCCAAAGAATCGTTTGAAGAAGGGGTTTTGCAGCGCGTCAGGAAGCTGAGACTCGACCGATCGTTCAGAGTCAATCCGCACCACGGCAGGACCCACCTTTTGCACAGCATCGGCAATGAAGTTTTGATTGCTGCCAATCGGCAGGGGAACCTGAGCGACTGCCTGAGTTTCCTGAAACAGCACAGGGGAATGGGTTGGTGCTGGGGATGCAGTAGGTTCAGTCGGACGAGTGACCGATCGCATATAGTAGGCACTTGCCCAGCCTGCACTGCCCCCGATCGCCAGCAAGACGGCATAAAATCCCACGTTCTTCATTGACAAGCCCATATTTCGCTGTTTCGCAATCCGCACGGCTCATATTCTCCCCCAATACTAACCAGAATCGCTTGGGAATTGGTAATGGCAATTCAGCTAGCCGCAACCATAAGCAGAATTTGTCAGAATTGAGTCAAGCTTGTGTAGAAGGATAAGAAACTTTGGTGGGTGTCTTGTTTTTTAAGAATTGGTTGGCGATCGGGCTGCAATTCTCCTGGGACTGCGCCAAGCGATTACCCCTTAGGGGAACAGCGAAGCGACCGATTCCCTTGCGGGAGGAAGTGCTTTGCATCAGCTCGATCGGTATTTTTCTCACCGGGTGGCTCAGTGGGGGGGATACGTTAACTCAGCCTGTGAAAGCTCAAACCTTGACCGTTCCCACCCCTTCTGTTTCGACCTGTCCTGCCCCTGCCCTATCGCAGCTCAACCGCCATCGCATCCAGTCCGGCGAAACGCTAGAGAGCATTGCTGCCCGATATAACCTGATTCCGGCGACGCTGATCGGCTTTAATCCCCGCCTGCGGAGCGGCTCTGCCCCTGTTGGAACCGAAATTGTGATTCCGCCCTACAACGGTATTCGGGTTGATGTGCCTACCGGAACCAGCCTGCGGAACCTTGCCAGACGCTACAACGTGCGTCCGGATGTTTTGTTTGAAATTAATGGCTGCCAGACTGCTCCCAGGACTGTCTTTGTACCGGGGGTCAACTGGTCGCCTAATCCGGCTCCGACCACTGCCAATAGCCCGATCGATCGCTATCCTCTGCCATCGGTTGCGCCAATTTTGACTCGCTATGGGTGGCAGCTTAATCCGGCAAGCGGCAGGGTGGTATTTCAGAGCGGCGTGAATTTGGAAGCGGCAGTGGGGACCCCGGTTTATGCGGCAGGATCCGGGACGATCGCCTTTGCGGGAAATCAGGCAGGCTATGGAAATCTGGTGGTGATTAATCACAGCCAGGGACTTCAGACCCGATACGCTCATCTGCAAAGGATGAATGTGCGCGTTGGTCAGACGGTTCGCGTAGGTACGACGATCGGTACGGTGGGGTATTCGAGCGGTAGCTCAGTCGGCAATTCGGGAAGCAATTCGGGGCAAAGCCAACCTTACCTCACCTTTGAAGTGCGATCGAATTCTGATTTAGGCTGGGTGGCGCAGGATCCGGGAAACTATCTGCGGCAGTTGCGATCGGGCGGAAGACGGTAATCTTCTGTAAAAAATAAAGCGACAAATCAAAAAGTAAGGTGAGCAATGCCACCCTATCCTTAAAAGCGTCCAATTAAAGAATTTCGCTACTCACTGAACTGATACATGCCGCCATTTAGATCACACAAATTAACCGCAGCCTGTTCAATCGATTCGCCGTCCTCAAACACGCCCTCAATGTCGTATTCGCACTGAGTGCGATCGTCGGCGATCGTCACTATTATGCTTTTTCCTGACCCCAGGACATCAAGCCCCAGAATATCTTCCTCCCAGTTCTCCACATCGGTTGGAGACGCGTAAAATTCCATCAAGGTGTAGCTGGTAGCGTTGTTTAGCGTAAACTGCACGTCTTCTGCCAGAGCACTTTTGGCACCGATCGCCACCAAGGGCAGTGCAAAAACCATTGCAGCAATTGCCTGTATCTGAATTTTAGAAAGCACAGCAAATCTCCATTTGCTTAAAACGACTCTTGATTAGCTTTCCTCCAGGAGCGATTGGAGTCTGACGAAAACCGGATTCTCTCTACAAGTTCCAGGTAAAGTTTGAAACTTGAACTCTTGATCTGCTCAGCATATTTTCAGAAGAAACTTTTTTAGACCGCCTGCAAGAATGCTAGCTTTCCTTCTTGATCCCGCTCCCAGAACGATAGAGCAGCCTTGAGTTCCACGGACTTCTCGTCCTGCTCCCCTTTGCCTCCTCAATTCAATCGAGTGGGAGAAGAGGCTGCGGGATAGCGGAGGTCAGTTCAGGATGGCTACTTCGCTCTGCAATTTTTGCCGCAAAAAAGGGGCGGCTGCCCCTCGGTTTGTTATTGATTAACTGATTGTTCAATGATCTGCTGATTGATTGGTTAACCGATCGGTGTGACCGATTGCTAACCATTCGATCGTCCTACAGCGTCAACGACTGCGGATTAGTTTCGATTAGCTTTGCCAGGTCTTGCAGGAATGCGGCTGCGTGTGCGCCGTAGATAATCCGGTGATCACACGTTAGATTAACCTGCATTTGCGTCTTCATGCCAAATAGTCCATCCGATGTAGCGACCATTTGTGGACGAGAAGCCCCCACTGCCAAAATTGCTCCCTGTCCGGGTGGCAAGATGGCATCAAAGCGATCGACCCCAAACATCCCCAGATTAGAGATCGTGAAGCCGCCTGTGCTGTATTCGTCGGGCTGAAGCTGCTTTGAGCGCGAGCGATCGACCAGATCTTTCCACATCCGCGACAGCGAGTAGAGGTCAAGCTGATCGGCGTTTTGCAGCACGGGGGTAATCAGTCCACCATCGGCCATTGCCACTGCGATCGCGACGTTGATCGATGAGCGATAGTTGATACCCTGCTCGGTGTAAAAGGCAGTCATGATCGGGTGCTTTTGCAGCGTGACAGCAACCGCTTTTGCCAGCAGAGCCGTCATAGTAACGCCCTTCGATTTCACCTGCTTATAGAGCTTGTCTAAATTGTCTGTTGTGATGGTGTAGCCGACCCGGAAAACGGGCACTTGCAGGCTTGCCATCATGTTTCGCACCACAGCATTTTGCAGCGTGTTCAGCGGCACAACCTGGCCGGGCGCAGCAGGAGCGACAGGAGCGGGGGGCACGATCGAAGCTTTGGCGGCAGCGGGTGCGGGCGGAGCCATGGGTGCAGGAGCCACGGGTGCAGGAGCGACAGGTACAGGGGAAACTGGGGGAGCCGGAGGAACCGGAGCAGACGTTTTCCCGGCTGCCGCTTCGATATCTTCTGCCACAATCCGCCCATAGGGTCCGCTGCCTTGCAGTCCTGCCAGGTCGATCTTGAGTTCCTTGGCAAGTTTGCGGGCGCGGGGTGAGGCGATCGTGCGTCCGTTGCGGCTGGGCGTACCGTTGCCGTTTGCAGCTTCCAGCGGTGCAGGAGAAACTGCGGTTGCTGCTGCCATTTGCGCCGGAGCATCTGCCGTGGCTTCAGCCGGAGCAGCGTTTGCTGATCCTTGCTGTTTTGCCAGTTCGATTTCCGCTTCGGTTTCTGCAACCAGGGCGATCGCAGCTCCGACGGCGGCTGACTCTCCTGCCGGGACAACGATCGTAGCAAGGAAGCCCTCATAGAACGATTCCACGTCCATGTCTGCCTTATCTGACTCGACAATCACCACGGTTTCGCCTTTTTCGATCTTGTCGCCAGGGGATTTTACCCAGGACACAATCTTGCCTTCCGTCATCGTCGAACTGAGGGCAGGCATAAAAATTTCGTTAATCATGGCTATACGTCTCCGCGAATTTCCTCAACAATGCCGTCGCGCAGCAGCAGTTCAACCTGCATTTTGCGGATCAGGTTGTCGCCCGTTTCAACGCGGAAAAAGCCCTCAATTTGTCCGGTGCTGACTTCCTGATCCAGATCGAGCAATTGCACCTGCTGAAGTTGCTGCAAAATCTGGTTTTTCTTACCGAGCAGGTCGCTGCGCCGCTGATTGATTTGCACCTGCACGTTATTCACCTGCTGCACCACAACCGGGTCAGAAGGGTTAGTGCTTTGTCGCTGAATTTCACCGATCGTCCGCTGCCCGTCAATCTCCAATTGCTGAAGCTGACCATCTAGCTGATTGATCTGGGCTTGCAATTGCTGTTGGGTATCTTCCTTCCAGCGCGGCGTGACGACCACCTTCACATTAATAACTCGTTTTAGAAGCAGATGGGGTTTGGAGATTTCCATGAACGCAGGCTAGGAGAGTAGGTTTTTCAACAAGCTTTTACGCTAGAGCGGCTGTGCCGTCAGTCCTTCCTGTGACAACAGCCCATTGTTTATTTTCTATGAGAATGGACGCTTAGTGAAAACTTTGGGTAAAACCACCAAGCCGATCCTCTAGAAGCGCATCAATCAGGAGATGAATCACGTAATTTCTCAGGTACTTGTTGGTCAAGCCTGGTTGCCGCCGCCCGTCCTGAAAGCCCTGTCTCTTATTCTGCAATCTTAATTTTGCATTGTCCTCCACGAATGACAAGGAAGGAAGCAGGACACCGATGCGGCAGGACTTCCAGCTTGTTCTCTAGCAGAGGAACCACAAGAAGGATAAGTTTTCGTAAAGCTGTAGAAAACACCCAACCTGAATAATTTTTCAGACTGAAACCATTCCAAATTCTGATCTGCGTCCTGTTCTAAATTTCTAGTGTAAAATCGCACACCGAAGTCGTGAGACTACTGAAATCTTTTCTAGATGAGAGCTTCAAAAGGTTCTGCAGGAGCCATGAATTACGAGGGGCTGGGCTGCAACTGTACCTGAGCTGAATGAAATCTCGATGAAGTCTCTCGACAGAAAAATTTAGAACCAGATACAAAGGGGTTAGTGTTTCTTCGCTACGGCTTCACAGCAGGGTTAAGTCATTTACTAAGTATGACGTGACGTGCACTTTCAGTGATTTCAGCCGGACTGCTGATGAGGCTAGCGTTAACCCTAGCCTGGTTAAGAAGGCATTTACAACACCTCTTTGAGCTGAGAAAACAAGGCAGTCGGGAAAGTCTTAGCCATCAATATCACGACTAACTCTTAACTTTGCTTTAGTTCAGTGCAATCGCCCGGGAGCTTATGTTATGAACCACTCAATCAGCCCACTCAGCAAAGCCGCAATTATCTCAGCGATTCAAGAACTGGTGCCGCCCGGGTCGCCAGAGCCACAGGAGCCAGAAACGATCGCTACGCTACAAAGCCTAACTGCCCAGCTCATTAAGGCATACCAAGCCGATGGCATGCTGCAAGGTGATCCCTTTGCAGAAGTGTGGCAGCGCAACATTTATCTGTATGAGGCAGAAGTGCGCGAGCGGCTAACGAGAAAAACGGTGCTGGTGACGGGGGGTGAGGGATGTGTCGGTGGCGCGTTAATTCAAAAACTGACGGGCCTGGGTGCAAAAAAGATTATTTCTGTAGACCATGCTCGCAAGGCTGGATGCTTGGTCAGCACTGAGCCGGAGCACGCGATCGCCACTGAAGTTCCGGTGGTTTACTACGTGGCTGACATTCGCAACCTGATTGACTTAGAAGCAATTTTTGCAGCCGAGCGTCCTGAAGTGGTGTTTCACCTAGCGGCTCAGCGGCTTCCCTGGCTGGCAGAAAAGCAAATCCGTGAAACGGTGACGACAAATATTTGCGGTTCACAAAATATCATTCAGCTCTGTGAACGATATGGCGTTAAACACTGCATTTATTCTTCAACCGGGAAGGGATCGCGATATTACACGGCTGAAGTTTACGCCGCCACCAAAAAAATGACGGAGTGGCAGTTTGCTAAGGCATCGCGAGAAGGGCATACCTGCTACGGAATGGTGCGGTTTACCCATATGCTGGACAACAGCTCGTTCTGCGAGTACTTTGACCAGAAACTTC
Source organism: Cyanobacteria bacterium FACHB-502 (assembly GCA_014695325.1). Taxonomy (GTDB): domain Bacteria; phylum Cyanobacteriota; class Cyanobacteriia; order Elainellales; family Elainellaceae; genus Leptolyngbya_A. The sequence continues at coordinate 43,776 of JACJNZ010000089.1, forward strand.
AGCAGGATGCAATTGTCAAAGTTCATGCGCCGCACCGCTATGTAGTTGGTCAGAATGTGGGTGAAGCAGTCCATCTGCTGTTGAACGCGCTTGCGCTATCGCAGCCCGATCGCCTGAAATTCTTCCTCTGTCGGAATCTGGGCTGGCCCGTCGAAACGCTCGAAGTTGCACTGCACAAAATTCTTCAGACGAGTCTTCAGTCTGGCAAAAAAATTCCGCTGTACTTTCAAGGGCTGGTCGCTGGATACGAAGAGCCGTTTTTTCGGGGTCAAGTAGATTGGAGCCAGCCTAGCGAGGTCAATACGCTGATCAATGTGATTGAGTGCCAATGGCGATCGATCGATGCCTCAGGCGACATGATTGTGTCAGAAATCGCTCCGTTTTCAGCTTCGATACTGGCAAAACATTTGCTGCTGCTGCGATCGCTAACAGACAATCTGGAAACCGCAGAAGCCGACCTGCGGCAAGGATTAGGCGACGCAATAAAAGCGATTGCCACTTCCACTTTCCAACAAGCTCCCCCTGCCCGATTGCTGAATATCTGGAAATGGGGCTTTGATCCCAGATATTGGTCGTCTGACAACAATCAAATCGATGCCTATCATCAAGACTTGCTCGATTTGCTGCTGAGCGGTCTGTTTCGACGACTCAACAAAATCGAAAATCTAACCCCCTGCGTTGATGCAATCACTCAATACATCGATCCTGAGGCACTCGAGCTGCCGTTTCGACTAGCTGCTTAGCCAATCAAGATACAGACCCACTGATGCCATGGGTGGCAATTAAACGAACATCTCGTCGATCGTCTTACGATAGCGATCGACCACCACGTTTCGGCGAATTTTGAGCGTTTGGGTTAGCATTCCGTTTTCGATCGTGAAAGGTTCCAACAGCAGGCGGAAGGGTCCGATGCGATCGTCTGCTCGATAGCCGGGGCGATTTTTGACTTCGCGGTTGAGTTCCTGCCGGAAGAGTTCCTGCACAGGTTTGCTGTCGAGATCGATTACCCCTTCTGGAGAGCTGTTTCGCATCGGTTCGCCTCCGCTTGTAGGGGATTCACTCGGAAGCTTGAGCGCGAGATTTTGATTGACTGCCCACAGATGCAGTGCGTCCAGGTTGGGCACGATCAGCGCACCCAGGACTTTTTGATCCTGTCCGACCAGCATCATCTGGTCGATATAAGGACTGCGAAGACAAACATCCTCGATCGGCTGTGGCTCAATATTCTCGCCGTTCGTGAGGACGATCGTATCTTTAGCGCGTCCGGTGATAATCAAATCGTCAAACTCTGTGACCACACCCAGATCGCCCGTGTCGAACCAGCCTTCTGAGTCGATCGCCTTTGCCGTTGCCTGGGGATTTTTGTAGTAGCCCTGCATCACCTGATGTCCACGAATGAGCACCAAGCCCTGTTGACCGATCGGCAGGATGTGGCGCGTTTCCGGATCAACAATGCGAGTTTCGGTATGGGGAAGCGGTTCTCCGTCTGCGCTGCGCAGATTGCGCCAGGGACGACGCACATGGGTAATCGGTGAAGTCTCCGTCAGCCCGTAGCCGCCCAGGATCGTAACGCCAATAATTTCGTAGAAGTCCTCCAGGTGTTCAGCGATCGATCCTCCGCCACTTACCAGGAAGTTGACTTCGCCACCCGTTGCCTCCCGAATTTTACGGTACACGAGTCGATCGCCTGCTTGATGCACGACCCAGAGAGCTGCCATTTGCAGTGAAGCTTTTAGCTTTTCTCCTATGGAAGGCTTCAGATTGTCGAGACACAAGCCCTGCACAAGGCGGCGGGCACGGATGAAGCGATCGCTTTTCTCCAGGAAAAACTTGACCAGATTTTGCTTTTTGATCGGCTGTTCGCGAAATTGCTTTTGCACGCCTTCGTAGATCGATTCCCACAGACGCGGTACCCCGACCATGTAATGGGGCTTCACATCTTTTAAGTCTTTTTTAACGGTGCGGATGCTGGTGTAGGTCTGAGTGCAGCCGTGAGACAGCACGAAATACTCAAAGGTGCGCTCGTAGCAGTGCCAGATCGGAAGAATGCTGAGGACTCGTTCGCCGGGTTGGGGCTGCGCGACCTGATAGGCTCCCATCACCTGCGACAAGAGATTGTGATGGCTGAGCATGACTCCCTTTGGCTGACCGGATGTGCCAGAGGTGTACATCAGGGTTGCCGTCATATCACGACTTAGGGCAACGGGCTGAAGCGGATGGGATTTGCCCATTTCGATCACTTCACTGAACGGAATCACCCGCAGATTTTCCAGCTCAAGCGTTTCGTCGGACAGCACAATCACAAACCGCAAAGGCAAATCTGGGAATCCTGCCGCAATTTTGCCTAGCGTCTCTTTGTCCTGCACGACCAGCGCAACGCTGTCGCTATGTTCCAGGATAAAAAGGAGTTCTTCGCGATCGGCTTGTGCCCCCCGAACGGCATTCACCACCCCTGCTAGCATCATGCCTTGATCAGCAACTAGCCAGCGTGGACTATTATCCGAGAACAGCGCGATATGATCGCGAGACTGAATTCCTAAAGACTGTAACCCTGCCGCAAACCACTGAATCTGCTGATACAGTTCCCCATAGGTTAACTCGATCGCAAGCTTGCCATGGGGATCTCGCAGTGCGATCGTTCGAGCAACATCGGGCGACTGGGTGACAATTGCCCAAATGTCAGGCAGAGCAGAAGCCTTGCTGTAGTCAAATCGGTCTTGAAATGTGGGTTGTATTGCAGCAGCTGTCATCGTCATCACCCTCCTGGGACATCGTTTCCCTAGCTTCTCTTTAATCTCCTATAATCGGCGAGAAATGTAGACAGAAACTCAGCTGCACATCAAGATTGACAATTGAGATGCCCCAGCAGCGCAATAGACTTGGCACAATAGATACAGCCAAAGCAATACATACAGCCAAAGCAATAACGGGAAAAGTTTGAGCGAAAGGAGTTTAAGATTATGCCCAAGGCAATTTGGAATGGTTCAGTTTTAGCGGAAAGCGATCGCTGCGAAAAGGTAGAAGGCAACTTTTACTTTCCACCCGACGCGATTAAGTCCGAATACTTCAAGTCGAGCAACACCCACACTACCTGTCCCTGGAAAGGCACTGCCAGCTATTACACGATCGAAGTAAACGGACAGGAAAACAAAGACGCTGCCTGGTACTACCCGCAAGCGAAGGATGCCGCAAAGAACATCGAGGGTTATGTGGCTTTTTGGCGCGGAGTCAAGGTCGAGGCATAGAGCCATCAGGACAAATAGAAGACGCAGGATGGGCTAGGCAAACTGTAGTAAATCTTTACTGAATTACACCGGCTCCGGTAGCCTTATCCTGTCTTCTATTCGCTTGCTATTTGCTTGAGAGACGGCAACATTGACCCTCGCTCTTAGATACCCTGCGAAAGCCAAAACACGGAACTATCGAGTTAATACTTTCGAGTTAATAATTGGCGTTTTGTGGAAAATCGTTCAATGCAATTGGTGCAGTAGCCTAGCAACGTGAGGAAGTCTGAGTGATGGATATCGAAATTGTTCCTTGCTCTGCTGAACACCTTGAGAAGCTGATTGAGGGGCCTGATGCGTTTCAAGCTGCTTACGGATTTCAGGTTGCCAATCGCTATTTACCTTTCGAGGGGGCACTTCAATACAGCCTTAACAGTATGCAGGCTTCAGAGATTTGGCATCCGTGGCTGCCGTATCTGCTTCTCTTTCAGCCTGAGCGGGTGTTAGTTGGGTTTGGCGGCTTTAAATCGGTTCCTGATGCTCACCGCACGGTTGAGATTGGCTACTCCGTTGCCCCAAGCTATCAGGGTAGAGGGTTTGCAACGTCTGCGGCGCGCCAACTTATTGAAATTGCGTTTGCCTCTGCTCTGGTTGACTGTGTTTGCGCTCATACCCTGGCAGAGCCTAATGCTTCAACAAGCGTATTAGAAAAGTGTGGAATGACCAAAGTTTCAGAGATTATCGATCCTGAGGACGGACCCTTATGGCGGTGGGAGATTCGCGAGAATAGTAATCCTGCTGCCCCTTGACTGTATGAAGCCGGGTTAAGCGGATGAGTTGAGACCGGATGGCGATTGGCAGGCATTGGATAAGGCGTTTCAACGGCTTGGTTGCGACACAAAAAAGGGCATAGCTAGCTACGCCCCAGATTATTTTATGAATTAACTTAGTAAGGCTAAGCCGTAACCAGTTCTGCTTGTGGACGCTTGCTGTTGCGAATCCCCTCGATCGCCTCAGCGTAGTCTTTTGCTCCGAATACCGCAGAACCCGCGACGATCGCATTGGCTCCGGCTTCTAGCACCTGCCAGGTATTGTTGCCTTTTAGACCACCATCGACTTCGATCCAGGGATTCAGGCCCCGCTCATCGCACATCTGACGCAACTTGCGGATTTTGGGCAGCACATCGGGAATAAAGCTTTGTCCGCCGAAGCCGGGGTTAACGCTCATGATCAGCACCAGGTCGCAAATTGGCAGCACATACTCGATCAGTTCGAGCGGCGTAGCGGGATTCAACACCACTCCGGCTTGCTTGCCCAGTTCGCGAATCTGACCCAGGGTGCGGTGCAGGTGGGGCGAAGCGTTGTGCTCGGCATGAACAGAGATGATGTCTGCGCCCGCTTTGGCAAAGTCAGCCACGTATTTTTCGGGTTCGACGATCATCAGGTGAACGTCCATCGGCTTTTGGGTGTAGGGGCGAATCGCTTCTACAATCAGGGGACCGATCGTGATATTTGGAACAAAGCGACCGTCCATTACATCGACGTGAATCCAGTCTGCGCCAGCGCGATCGACTGCCTGAATTTCTTCACCGAGCCGACTAAAATCTGCCGATAAAATCGAAGGGGCAATAACGGTTTGGCGGGGTGCGGTTTGGGTCATGGCTTGCTTTAGCTCTCTCCTGCGTCCGGTTTTGTACTCAGTTTAACAAAGCGTGTTCCCAGTCTTTTCATCTTTATTAAGTTGTTGAGGCATAAATTCATCACGGCTTCATCACATTCTGAGCCATGCAAAAGGCAAACTCGATCGAGGAAAGCGGTTCCGCGATCGAGCCTTAATCATCTGAGATGCACGTGAGTAGGCACGTAAAGAATAGGAATTCCATCAGCAGCCTTTCTTAGCAACCCTTCTTATGGAATGAGCAGGGTGCCCGACCGCTTCAGTTTCAGTAAGACGAATTCAGTAAGACGAAAGCTCTGTTATCGGGGTGAAGAAGAACGCCTGTGCCACAAAACGCCCATTGGCACTGGAACACTCAATCGATCGAATGTATCGTCCCTAGAATTTGTATTCCCTAACTGATGCGCTTTTCCAGATATTGACCGATCATCTGCTGCTCTCCCTCATGGGAAATGATCGTTTGGCGGGTGCGATACTGGCTGCCCACGAGTTTTAGCTCTTCCTCGAATTTGGAACCTTTGTATTCAGTGCGGAGGCAGAGCGTATTGGGGTTAATGAAGTGGTAGTCAGCAGTGACAGGCTTGGGGGTGGCAAAACCTCGATCGCGATACAGAATCGACCCGAGTGCGCCGAACAGCGTGTGACCTCTGGACTCTCTGCGCCCGTTGACTGAATTCGCTGCATCCCAGGAAACTTCTGCGCCGCAGATGAGGGCGGTTTCGTCGGCAAGCTGATGAAGCTGTGCAAGCTTTCGCAGTTCCGGGCAACCCTGCTCCAGAAAGCGAATTTGGATAATGCTGACCATTTCCTTCGTTTCTCCATCGGGCAAGGTGTAGTAGCGACGCTCCGATCGCCACTGTCCTACAGATTTGCTGAAAAACTCTGCAATCAGGGACTCGTTGATTGCCGATGAAGTCAGTAAGGAAGCAGTCACAGTATCACTCCTTGCAGCTTGAAATTAACCTGAGCCGGACGCGGGATGATGTAACACCCTTGTCACACTTCTTAATATAAATTAAGACAAGTTTACCTTGGTAGCTAGAAATACAAAATTCAACTCTGGGTAGGCAATGAGCATCAGCAAGCTTTTCAAAAACTCCCTAAATTGTGTTCGATCGCGCCCTAATCTAGAGGAGCCTGGTATACCTGAATTTTTGCAGTCCTGTTTTTGCAGTCCTATTTTGGTTTTACCCGCTGGTTTTAGCAGCGACATCACTCTATGCGGGTATTCCTTTGGGGCATTAAATTCTTAGGTTAAATTCCACCGGTTTTTGCTGAATTTCTCCTGCTCAAATCAATCTGGCTTAAATACTGCTGCACCTGCTGGAGAATTTGCTTGCCCTGCTTAAACGACATTTGCTTAAGCGCGTCTTCGTAAGGAAGCCAGCAGTAGTTTTGAATTTCTTCCTGTTGGCGAATCACGGTCGTGGATTTTACCCAGGCGGGGAAATAGGTCACGGTTTTGTCGACTGGCTGTTTGTCCTTAAAAAAGCGGTACTGTTCTACAAACGAAACCGATTCGATCACTTCATAAGCCGAGATTCCTGTTTCTTCTTCAAACTCGCGGCGAGCAGCGGCGATCGCGGTTTCTTCGGCTTCGGCGTGTCCTTTTGGGAAACCCCAGTGTCCGCCCCAGTGCTGAATCAAGAGAAATTGGTAGCCGTCTGGCTGCGGCAAAATGGGGACAATTCCAAAGGCGGCATCGGTGTGGGGTATGTTGCTCATAAATTCAATCGGTGATGAACGAAGGGGATAAAAGAAGATTCTGTAAAGGGGTAATGCGTTAACTTTATTGTCGGTTTAGGGAAACATCATAAGATAGGAAAGGTCAGTAAATTTTGGGGTGCAGACGTTTCTACCGCCTCAATTCGTTAAGTTTTGACAGCGTTGACAGTAATTTTCATGACTTCGACCCGCCCCCACCCCTCTCAGCCGATTCAATATGCTTCGGCGACGATCGATCGTGCCGATCGTGCTTTGCGATGCTCTCCCTTCCGGCTCAAGCTGTTTGCCACTATGAAACATCAAAGTGTCGAACTGCGCGCTATTGCTGGACAATCAGGTGTTGAGCAAGGATACACCCGTCAGTCGATCGCTGAACTATCTGTCGAGAATAATTTGCTGTGGCTAATTCAGGTCGGGCTGCTGCGGCGCGAAGTAGATGGGCAAGGGTTAACCGATAGTTTTAGACTCACCCCACTCGGACATTTGCTGGCTGAAAAGTGGCAGGGTCAGGGTGAAATTGCGCCTGCAAGCGGGGGCGATCGATTTATGAATATGGCTCAACGCTGGCTCCACCTACCCGACTGGCTGCGTTAGATGTTTCGGTTCCCGATTTTTCAGGTCTAAGATTGAGGCGATCGAAAAAATCTTGATTCTGGCTCAGCTCTCAGTTTCGTCTGCTTCCATTACTTTCCCTTTTACTGCCGGAGGTTCTCCATGAAAGCAATTATGGTTGTCGGAACTACATCCCATGCCGGGAAATCTATGCTGACAACCGCACTTTGCCGGATGCTGACGCGGCGCGGCTGGCGAGTGGCTCCCTTCAAGGGACAAAATATGGCGTTGAATGCCTACGTGACTCCGAGCGGCGGTGAAATTGGTCATGCGCAAGCCGTTCAAGCCTGGGCTGCGGGAATTGTGCCGCGAGTGGAGATGAATCCGATTTTGCTAAAGCCCCAGGGCGACATGACTTCTCAGGTCATTCTTAAGGGGCGAGTTGCCGGACGAGTGGGAGCCGCCGACTACTACGACCAGTTTTTTGAGGTGGGCTGGCAGGCGATCGAGGAATCGCTTCAGCGGTTGGGCGAGGAGTTTGACCTGATCGTGTGTGAGGGGGCGGGCAGTCCGGCAGAGGTGAACCTGAAGCATCGCGACCTGACGAATATGCGGGTTGCCAAATATCTCAATGCTTCGACCATTCTCGTGGTGGATATCGATCGGGGTGGAGCCTTTGCCCATATCATCGGTACGCTAGAACTACTGGAACCCGAAGAGCGAGCACTGATTCGTGGCATCGTAATCAACAAATTCCGCGGACAGCGGGAACTGCTGCAATCCGGCATTGACTGGCTGGAGAAGCGCACGGGCATTCCAGTGATGGGGGTGATTCCCTGGTTTGAAGAAGTGTTTCCGGCAGAAGATTCGTTGTCACTGCTGGATCGTCCCGCTCGGAACAGCAATGCTGATTTGATGGTGTCGGTGATTCGTTTGCCCCGAATCTCGAACTTCACAGATTTTGACCCGCTTGAATCGGAAAGCTCGGTGAATGTGAAATATGTGACGCTGAAAGAATCCCTTGGTTATCCCGATGCGGTGATTTTGCCTGGATCGAAAACGACGATCGCCGATTTGGTCGCAATGCAACGCACTGGAATGGCAGAAGAAATCCAAAACTACGTCGCGGCAGGTGGCACGCTTCTGGGTATTTGCGGGGGCTTTCAGATGATGGGCAAACTGCTGGCAGACCCTGAAGGACTGGAAGGACAGGAAGGACGATACAAAGGCTTGGGACTTGTGCCGCTAAAGACGGTGATTACTGGACAAAAAGTAGCCCGTCAACGACTGGTCACGTCTAATTTTCCCCAGCCCGGACTGCCCGTAGCAGGCTACGAAATTCACCAGGGACGCAGCCACCTGGCAGAGTCAGACGGCGAAGGCAACGAACCCGTGTTTAAGCCGCTGTTTGAAGACCAAAATCTCGGTGTGGTTGATACCACCCAGTCGATCTGGGGCACTTACCTGCACGGCATTTTCGATAACGGTCCCTGGCGGCGAGCCTGGCTGAATCGACTCCGGCAGCAGCGCGGTCTAAAATCTCTGCCCACGGGCATTCCCAACTATCGGGAACAGCGAGAAGCGATGTTTGATACACTGGCGAGTGCAGTGGGTCAGCATCTTGACTTGAACCCGATTCTGCAACACCTCGACAAGTGATTATCCTAATTCTTGATCTTGGCAGTGTCTTTGCAGTGGAAGAGCCCTAATGAGCGTACAGGTGCGTTTCTTACCCGATGATGTAACCGTAGCCGCTGAGGTGGGAGAGCCGCTGCTTCAGGTTGCCGATCGCGCCGGACTGGTCATTCCCACAGGTTGCCTGATGGGGTCGTGCCATGCCTGCGAGGTTGAGCTAGAAGACGGTCAGCCCATTCGTGCCTGCATTAGCTCCGTGCCTCCGGGACGGGCAGAACTCACGATTAGTTTATTTGTTGATCCGACTTGGTAAGGGGTTTAGCAAGGAGAAAAGGAGAAATCATTGAGCGTTGGGCATCAAGCGGCGATCGGTTTAGGTAGCAATTTGGGCGATTCAGAAGCCACGCTGAAGGATGCCTTAAGCAAGCTTGACTTTATTCCGGGAATTCACGTCGCAGCTCGATCGCACCTGTACCAAACTGCGCCGATCGGTCCCCCTCAGCCCGACTATCTAAACGCCTGTGCCATCCTCTCCACCTCGCTTGCTCCCGAAACCCTGCTGCACACCCTGCTTAACATCGAAAAACAGTTTGGGCGAGTCCGCCGCGAACGTTGGGGCGCAAGAACCCTCGATATCGATTTACTGCTGTACGACAATCTGACCCTGACCCTCCCCCAACTGCAAATTCCCCATCCGCGTATGGCTGATCGCGCCTTTGTCCTGATTCCCCTCGCCGAAATCGCCCCTAACTGGATAGAACCTGTCTCTGGAAAGACGATCGCTACCCTCGCCCAGCAAGTCGATCGATCGGGCGTCCAGCAACTCGCATAACCCCTGCCAAAGCTCGACTCAATCAAAGGCAAGCCAAGCGCTGAACTCCCTTCCCACCCCCTCCCCATTCACTCACGCCTCCACCCCGATGCTCGAACCCCCCGATCGCCTGCAAGACAAACTCTTCTACCGTGGACGCAAGTTTAACTTTGAAGTAGCGCGGCTCAGGCTGCCCAATGGCGCGATCGGCGACTGGGAGTGCGTGCGGCATCCGGGCGGTGCGCTGGCAGTTCCCGTCACACCAGAGGGCAAACTGGTGCTGGTGCGGCAATATCGCTTTGCGGCAGAAGGCAGATTGCTTGAATTTCCAGCGGGCACGATCGAACCGAATGAAGATCCCTTCACCACGATTCAGCGAGAGATTGAAGAAGAAACGGGCTATCACGCCGATCGCTGGCAGAAACTGGGGCAGTTTTATCTGGCTCCGGGCTATTCCGACGAGATTATCTATGCGTTTCTGGCGCAGGATTTAAAAAAGCTCGAAACGCCGCCCAACCAGGACGAAGATGAAGACATCGAAACGGTGCTGATGTCGCCTGAGGAACTGGAGCAATCGATTTCAAACGGAGAACCGATCGACGCGAAATCAATTTGCAGCTTTTTCCTGGCGCGTCCCTTCCTGTCGGTCTAAGGTCTGCCCGCTAATCCCGTGCTATCATTCCTCGCATCTAGAATTTTGTTCTGTGGGTGGGGAAAGATGGGCATTGATTTACTGGGTCAGGTTGCGGTTTTAAGTGGGCTGGCGATCGTGCTCAGCAGTTTGCCAGGCGCTGCCATTGACCTGAATGAACGATCAAATCCGAAATCGTTCCAAATTGCCCAGGCAGGCGAGACCAACTGTCGCCAGACCAATACCGTTGCCGGAGTTTACCAGCAGCCCGACCCCATCAGCGTTTCGCAGGGAGTCCTTCCTGCCGGACAAACTGTGCGCCTGGAAGTTATCGGAACCGGAACGGGCTGGAGCCGCATTCGGGAACCGATCGTAGGTTGGGTCGAAGCCCGCTATCTCACGCCCCCGACTCCCTGTGCTTATCCCGTTTCGGCTCAGCCTGAGCGATCGGTTCCAGCCCGTGTGACGCAAGCCAGTGTCAATCCAACTTCATTCCCGCAAGTGAACCCAGCGCAGCCTGCTGCCACCCGATCGCCCGTTAATTCTGTCACCCCACCGAACTTCCCACAGCCCAACCTACCGCCTGGACGATCGCAGGTCACCGTCCCGCCCCTTTCTGCTGCTCCGCAGAGCTTTCCGCAGCCCCAGGCTTTTCCGCAGCCCACACCCCAACCGAATAACCAGTCCAATAATATTGCGGTTCGTCCCACGGTTCCGCCTCTGCCTGCGATCGTCTCTCCTCAGCCTGTTCCAACCGGGAGGGCGATCGTGACAACCACGTGCGATGTGCTGCCGCGTGAAGGTTTAGTGGTACGCCGACAGCCCGATCTGAACAGCACAGGTGTTTCAATTATTCCTGTGGGAACCTATAACTTTCAGTTTACGGGCGCAACCCAGACGATCGGCAGCCAGCGTTTAGCTTATATTGTGGCTCCAGCAGAAGGGTGGATTCAGGTACTTGCAGGAAATGGCGGTTCAACGCTGGGAGGCGGACGCTGTGGCTAATGCTTCTGGCTTAGCAGCTCCAAAAGTGGTCGTTGTGGGAGCAGGCTGGGCAGGTCTGGGCGCAACTTATCATTTGGCAAAACAGGGCTATGACGTGACCTTGCTGGAAGCGGGAGCCTATCCGGGTGGACTGGTGGCAGGCTGGCAAACCCCCGGCGGGCGATCGGTTGAAGCCGGAATCCACGGGTTCTGGTATCCCTATCGCAATATTTTCTCGCTCGTCGATGAATTAGGCATTCAGCCGTTTACAGAGTGGACGCGATCGTCTCAGTATTCGCCTGCTGGGTTAGAAGTGGAATCGCCCATTTTTCAGCAGGAACCGCGACTGCCCACACCTTTGGGGACGTTTCTCTACACCAAGTTTAAGCGATTGCCGCTGGTCGATCGTCTGTCTGCGCTGCCCTTGCTTTATGCTCTGGTAGATTTTGATAACTCAGATGAAGCCTGGCGACGCTATGACGGCGTGACTGCCCGTGAACTGTTTAAGCAGTTTGGCGTGTCGGCGCGGCTATACAAAGAGTCATTTGAACCGATGCTGCTGGTGGGTTTGTTTGCCCCCGGAGAGCAGTGTTCGGCGGCGGCAGCGTTGGGAATGCTCTATTACTTCATCCTTGCGCACCAGCCCGATTTTGACGTAGTCTGGTGTCGCGGCACCGTGGGCACAACGATTTCTCGTCCGTGGATGGAGCGAATTCAGCAGGCGGGCGGCAGGGTGCTGACCAATCGACGGGTCAGTGATTTGATGCTAAACGAGGAATCAGATCAACCCAAGGTGAAGGGCATCATCTGCGGCGAAGAAACCTTTGAAGCCGATGCGGTGATTTTTGCCGTAGGCGTGACGGGAATGCAGAAAATTGTCAGCAACAGTGCAACTCTGCGACGCTTCCCCGAGTTTTGTAATTTAATGAATCTGGGAGCGATCGATGTCCTGGCAACTCGGCTTTGGTTCGATCGCAAAGTGAACGTACCGCTGCCCTCAAATGCCTGCTTTGGCTTTGACACAACCACAGGCTGGACATTTTTTGATCTAAACGCCCTGCACGACGAATTTCGGGACGAGCCAGGCAGCGTAATTGAGGTAGATTTTTACCACGCCAATCAGCTTTTGCCTCGCAGCGACGAGCAAATTATCGCCAAAGTGCAGCGCGACCTGGCAACCTGTGTGCCCGAATTTGCCCAGGCAAAGGTAATCGACAGCAGCGTGATTCGTCTGCCCAGAGCCGTCACCCACTTCGCCCCCGGAAGCTACCCGAATATGCTGCCCGTCACCACGCCGATCGCCAATCTCTATATGAGCGGTGACTGGATTGTGACGCGCCACGGCTCCTGGTCGCAGGAAAAGGCGTATGTCACCGGACTCGAAGCCGCCAATCAGGTAATCGATCGTTTTCGTCGCGGCACAGCGGCATCCATTCTACCTGTGGAACCGGACGAACCCCATATTCAGCTTGCGCGCAGCGTGAATCGATCGATCCGCGAGGTCAGTCAGTCTTTGCTGCCTCAGTTCTGGCTGCCTTAATTCTTGCTGTCTTATCGAGGAATCTAGAGTGGGGAGTCTAAGCCGCGACCGATCGAAGAGGCTGTTTCAAGACAATCGACTTACCCCTGCGAAACTGATGCTGGCTGAACGGCTTCCTGTTCCCACGATCGTCTTGCTTGAATTGCAAGCTGTTTTGCTCGAATCGTGCCGTATTTTTGAATCGAAAACTTGACGCTTTTGCGATCGGCTCCGCTGCCCCAGCACGCCTGCCAGTATTCGTATTCGTGTCCTTTGCGGAGCGAACTGGTTTTGCTTACGCCCACATAACCGCTTGTATTGCGAACGGTTTTTCGTCCGGCTTGAGAGACTGCGGGAAACTGCTCCAGCAATTCTTGATAGTAAGTTTGGGCGGCTTGCTGTGCTTTATTCTGTCCGCCATATTTACTGTCAGAAAAGAACTTTGCAACCTGTTTTCCCTGCCGTTTTAGCCTCACGTAATAGCCAAAATTATTTTTTTCAAACTGGTCGATCCGACTAATGCCCACCGTAACAATTTCACTTTTTAATAACACGTTTGCAGCTTTCATCCTATCGCATTGATCCAGGCCTTGTTGGGTTTGGCTGAGTGAGGCGTGAGCCAGAAGCAGAATGAGTTCGCGATCGCCTGACCTGTGTTGTTTAGCGATGGGATGCGTTGCAGTCTGTGCCTAACCTAGTTCGCTGTTTGAATCGAATTGTTGAATGGCAAGGTTTAATATCCCGCTCGGAAATCCAATCACTGCTGCCAGCAAAAACTCGCCTGCCACCCGCGCACCGCTTGCCAGCAAGCCATTATCAGATTCTCTTGCATAAACATCTGGATGCCTGAATTATCTGCGCGCCCCTTGAACCCTTGATCAGCAGCTTGAAACCATTCTCTAAACAATCACCTTGACTGCCCCAGCACAGGCTTTTGCCCGTTCTCTTGCCTGATCGATTGTTTCTCCCAGTGCCAGCGCAACTCCCATGCGGCGATTTTTGTGGCATTTCGGTTTGCCAAACAAACGTAGTTTGCTAGTCGGCACTTTCAGCGCATCCTGGACTCCGGTGAACTGAGGATTCTCGCCTGCGGTGTCTGCCAGAATCACGGCTGAGGCTCCGGGTTGAATTAGGTCGATCGATCCGATCGGCAATCCGGCAATGGCGCGAACGTGCAGCTCAAACTCCGAAAGATTCTGGCTGATCAGGGTGACCATGCCTGTGTCGTGCGGGCGCGGGCTGACTTCGCTGAAGTACACGATTTGTTCACCGCTTGGATCGCCTTCGATAAATAGCTCCACACCGAAGATGCCATAGCCGCCCAGGGCATCGGTAATTTTAGCGGCAATGTCCTGGCACTGTTTCAGCGTTGCTTCCGGCAATGGACAGGGCTGCCACGATTCGCGATAGTCGCCGCTAATTTGCAAATGACCGATCGGCGGACAAAAGTGAGTGCCATCGGTCGCCCGCACCGTGAGCAGCGTGATTTCGGTATGGAACTGAATAAAGCCTTCAACAATCACCCGTGCATTTTGGGTTCGTCCTCCCGCGTGGGCATATTCCCAGGCAGGGATAATTTCGGCTTCGGTGCGAATGGTGCTTTGTCCCTTACCTGAGGAACTCATTACGGGCTTCACCACACAGGGCAATCCCAGAGCGGCGATCGCGTCCTGATACTCGGCTTCGGTTTCGGCAAAGCGATAGGGAGAGGTGCGTAAGCCCAGGTCTTCTGCTGCCAGACGGCGAATGCCCTCCCGGTTCATGGTGAGATAAGTGGCTTTTGCGGTGGGAATGACGCGCCAGCCTTCCTGCTCCATCTCGATTAAAGTGGCGGTGGCGATCGCTTCAACTTCTGGCACAATCAAATCGGGCTGCTCCTGCTCGATGAGCTGACGAAGCTGATCACCGTCCAGCATCTTCATAACGTGCGATCGGTGGGCAATTTGCATTGCGGGGGCGTTCGCGTAGGCATCGACTGCAATGACCTCGATTCCCAGCCGCATCGCTTCGATCGCCACTTCTCGCCCCAGTTCTCCTGAACCCAGCAGCAGCAGGCGTTGAGCAGAGGGCGTGAGCGGTGTGCCCCAGGGTTGCCAGGGCAGAGCAGATGGGGATGGGCACATAGAAAATCTCGCGAAAGAAATTACAGATAATAAATGGCTCTATTAATCAATCTACAATTCCATTGGCAAGACTGAATCGAATTTCGAGATGTTGCCCGCAAAAAATTTGTTCAATTTCGTTCCACTTCTCAGAAATTGAGTTATCATCTCGCCAGAAGTTCTCTATATGTTGAGCCAAATTCCGGTTTGTAAAATCTGCGGTTTGAAACGTTATTAAATCGCTCAGGTAGCTTTACGGCGGAATTTGGGGTTTGCCGGGTCTAGTTTTCAGAACTTCACAAGTAGCGATCGAGTCCAAGAAGTCCAGAACAGGTCTTCCAGTTTCAAGGTTTTTATCTTGATAGGAGGATCAATTTCTGTCGTCATTCATTTTTCGCAAAGGATAGGACGATCTAAAGTGATTTAGATTGGGTATCCTGGATTAGCATAATGGTGGCTCAGAGTGGGTTGGACTGTTATCTAGTTTTGTCCTTGAGTTGACTTCAACTCATCCTCTCGGTATTTCTGCTTTCTTATTAAGCGATACGGATAGAAACGGTGGTTAGTAACCTCAAAAGTCTATTTTCCAAAAAAACAAAAGGAATCGGGGTCGAGTTAACGCCCGATCGCGTCAATGTTGCGCGGCTAAAGAAGAAGGGGCAGGGCTTTCAGCTAACCACCCTGGCTTCTGCAGAAGTGCCAGAGGGCGTGTTTCAAGAAGGACAAATTGTTGATTCGGCAGGCATGGCAGAAATTCTTCAGTCTTTGCTGGCAGAAAGCAAATTGAAAGTCAAACACGCTGCAACGGCAATTCCCAGCGGGCGGGACACGGTGACGCGCATCATTCCGGTTCCGGCTGAGCTGGACGATCGCGAACTGCGCGAAATGGTGTTGAACCAGGAAGCGGGATTGTATCTGCCGTTTCCCCGGGAGGAAGCTGACGTAGACTATCAAAAACTCGGCTTTTTCGTGGACGAAGATGGCATTGAGAAGGTGCAGGTCTTGCTGGTCGCAACCCGTAAAGAAGTAACTGATTCCTATCTCGATACCTTCCGGCAAGCGGGGCTAATTGTGGACGTGCTGGAAATCAGCAGCTTTTCGCTGATCCGCACGATTCGGCAGCAGTTGCGCCAGTTTTCGCCGCAGGAAGCCGCCGCGATCGTCGATATTCAGTTTGAAAACACCGAAATTTCGATCGTGGTAGATGGTGTACCGCAGTTTTCGCGCACTGTGCCGATCGGGACGTACCAAGTGCAAACGGCTCTGAGTCGGGCAATGAATCTGCCGCCGTCGCGCAATATCGATCTGCTTCAAGGCATGACGATTCCGATCGTGCCGATGGACAGTATGGGCACAACCGCTCCACCTAAGGGCGGTATGAATCCGGGTACGGCATCAATGCTGCGCGTTCTGGGCGAACTGGCAGACGAACTGCGCCGATCGATCGACTTTTATCACAACCAGGGCGAAAACATGGAAGTGGCTCAGCTCCTCCTGGCAGGACCAGGCGGGGCGATCGGGCAGCTTGATGAGTTTTTCTCCCAGCGGTTGAGTCTACCGACAAGCGCGGTTGATCCGGTGAATGCCCTATCGCTCGAAGTTGAGCAGGATATTCCGCTAATGCAGCGCGTGGGGCTGGGGGTCGTTCTGGGTTTGAGCTTACGGGAGGCGTGGTAAATGTATAGTCTCGATATCAACTTTCTTAGCGATCGCTCCGAGCGGCAGGCAGTCAAAGGTGTCCAGCGACGGGCAGTCGTGCGGGATGATCCGCGTCCAATCTACATTGGGGCAGCGGTCGGCGTTGCGCTGCTGGCACTCACAGGTGGAGCTTGGCTGCTGCTGCAAAACCAAAACCGTACCCTGGAACAACAGTCTGCTGAACTCGACAATCAGCTCGCCGCTCTTCGGGTGCAGCAGGGGGAAGTCAACAGCATTAATCAGCAGGTGCAAGCAATCGAGGCACAGAACCAGGCGCTCGCGACCGTGTTTGACCAGATTCGTCCCTGGTCTGCCATCTTGCAGGATGTTCGCTCACGGGTTCCCGGCAATGTGCAGATTCAGGCGATCGAGCAGCTTGAACCCGCACCCCCTCCGGCTGCCCCTGCGCCCAGTCCGAGTCCGGTAGCCAGCCCAAGTCCGGGAGCCAGTCCACAAGCCAGCCCTGTGCCTCAGGCAGCACCGCCCCCTGCTTCGGTTGGCGTGCCCAGAGTGCGAATTACTGGACAGGCGCGATCGTTTAATGATGTGAATGACTTTGTGCTGACGCTGCAACGATCGCCCTTTTTGGACAGCGAAGATGTGCGGCTAGTTGGTTCGCGGCTAATAGACAACGCGACGCAAATCGAGTTTTCGGGTCAGGGCGGCGGAGCGGTTACTGTGGAGCTACCGCAAGTGGTGGAATACACAATAGAGAGCAATCTGACCAGTTTGCCTGCGTCAGAGCTGCTGCGCGATTTGGAACGCACGCTGTCTGTAGGACTGGCTTCAAGAATTCAGGCACTTCGGGATAGAGGAGTTTTGAAACCATGACCGTTGGCGGAGATTTTATTCCTACAGAAGGTCGCGATCTGGAAGGACCGTCGTACCCCAAGGTGTTTGGCATTAGCCTCACGCCTACGGTCGGCGGTATTGCGCTGGCAGTTGCGGGAGCAGTCGGGGCTTATTTGCTCTGGGCGAATCTGGTGCAGCCTACGCTCGATCGTAACCAGCAGCTTCAGACCGATATTCAAAGTAAGCAGCAGGAACTTGCCAACTTGGGCGATGCTCAGCAGCAGATTGCTCAGGCGAGAGAACGGCTGCGATCGGCTCAGCAGCTTCAGGCAGATGTGCTGGGGCTATTTGCCACCGAGGAAAGCCTGGATACGCTTTTGCTGGATGTGAACGAGCGGGTGCAGTCTGTGAATGCGGGAATTCAAGACCCGGATCGACGGGCAAGACTTTCTCGGTTTAATTTTTTGCCCGATGCTTCCGGTCCGGTCACAGATGGCTCCCTCGGTGCAGCGGTGAATAACCAGCTCGAACGGCGGGTGTATGATGTCCAGGTTTTGGGGTCGTTCCCGCAGACGCAGTCGGTGATTCGCAACATCGAGCGGCTTCAGCCCTTGCTGGTCGTGGATAACTTCAGGTCCGAACTCGATCGCAGCACCCAGCGAATTGTGCTGAGTCCGCAAGGGCAAATTGTCCCGGCAGGGCAGCCCGAAACCCGCGTGGAGACTGGCTTCCGGCTGGAGGCTTTAGTGCCGATTAACCCACCTGGAGCCGCAAGAACTGCTCCGGCAGCGGCAAGCCCTCCAGCGCAGTAAAGGCTGTTTCCATTGCAAGAGCCTGAGGTGAAGTATCCAGATTAAAGGAAGTCGTTCCTAGAGGATGGTTAAGGAGTATGAGCGGTGCTGCATTGTCCCTAAATTTCCCTTCGGTGGGGGCTTTGAGAGTTGGGAGGAAGTCGGGTTTTCCCAAAATTAAAGGTCTGGGGGCAGCTTGAACCGCAAGCATGACTTTTCAAATCAAATATCCTCCGGGTCTGTCGGCAAGTTTAAGTGGATTTGCTTGCTATTGTGCGGGTTCGATTGTGTGTTTGATTGTGTGTGTTTGACCAGGGCATGACAGTTTTGTTTTCTTTCCAGTTGACCCATTGCCCGAAGGAGGAGTGAATCGTGAATCGGCATTATCAGTTTGGTGGAATTTTGGGGGGAAGCCTCCTGACAGGGGCAGCGATAATTTGCGTCTCGGCTCAGCCCGCTCGTGCGGCGGCAACCCAGATTACAAATGTACAGGTGAATCAAACCGATCGCGGAATGCAGGTAGTGCTGCAAACCCGTCAGGGCGATCGACCTCAGGTATTCACTGTGAATCGTGGCAATGCCCTGATCGCAGACTTAATTAATACTCAGCTCAGCCTGCCCGACAACAGCGGCTTTGTGCAAAACAATCCGGCTCCCGGGATCAGCTCGGTCAGCGTTGCCCAGCTTGACACAAACAGTGTGCGAGTTACCGTCAACGGCGGCAGCGGCACCCCCAATGGACAGATCAATCAGGGACAGCGTGGCATTGTGCTTAATGTCAATGGGGTTTCCGAAGGCAGCTCAGCCAATGACACCAGCAGCTCAACAGCGACGGCAATTCCTGTTCCTGCGCCTGAGGTGGCTCAAGCTCCGGCTGCTCCGGCTCCAGCTGCTCCGGCAGTTCCTCTCCCGAATGCGCCTGCGCCTGATGTGCTGGTTCCCAATCCTCAAGTGACGATCGAGGGAGTTCCGGTGGTGCAGCCCTCGCGTGAAGCAGCCCCGCCTTTGCTACCCAGAGCGGTTGCGCCGCCATTAGGCGATATTTCGGTTTCCAGTACAGATGCTGCCCCCGAAGAAATCAATCTGGGCACATCCGAAATTGTGCCGCGTCTGGTGCTGCGCGATGCTCCGGCACGGGAAGTTTTATCACTGCTGGCAAGGGCTGCGGGACTCAACGTAGCTTATCTTGATCAGGCAGTTCAAGCGCAAGGACCGGGGCAAGCTGCGGCTCCAGCCGAAGGAGGGGGCGCACCGCAAGATGTGCGGATTTCCCTCGATATTGAAAATGAGCCAGTCCAGAATGTGTTCAACTATGTGCTGCGCGTCGCAAACCTACAAGCTAACCGTAGCGGCAGAACCATTTTTGTGGGAACGCTGCTTCCGGCATCTGCCCGAAACAACATTATTCGTACGCTGCGCCTGAATCAGGTCACAGCTGCCGCTGCTGCTTCTTTCCTCAGTGCTCAGGGTGCAGAAACCCAGCGGGTGGTTGAGTCCACGACTCGGACCGTGCAGGGTGAAGGCGCAAACCAGATTGTCACAAACAACACAACAACTCAGATTATTCCTCTGGCAGCAACGGCGGGGGCAGGTCCACTCCTGCTGAGAGGGTTATCGGTACTAACTGATGAACGGCTTCAGGCTGTCACGCTGGTGGGGACGCCCCAGCAGGTACAAGTCGCCGGGTCACTGCTGTCTCAGCTTGATTTGCGCCAGCGTCAGGTGGCAGTCAACATCAAAATTGTGGATGTCAACCTGGCAGCAACGGATAACCTCAACACCAGCTTCTCGTTTGGCGTGGGCGATACCTTTGTCTTGAGTGACGGGGGCAATGCCTTTATCAACTACGGCGGCAACAATCCGCCTAATGCAGCAACCGCAGGCAGCAGCGTGCTGAGTCCACCCGCGATTCCTAACCCGTTTGCGGGCGGCAATACGTTCCTTGATGTTGATCAACCGGGTATCCGCATTCCAGGAACGACACCGGGGACAATTATCATTGATGAGCGAAACGGAACTGTGCGCCGTGTAGCAGCCTCAGCCGCAGCCGAGTTTTTGCGTCGTGTTGGCGGGGTTTCGACTGATCCCTTCGAGACTGGAATCACCGATGTTGAACTGGCAGAAGATACGGTGATTACAATTGACGCAGACGGCAACGCCAACGTTGAGCGAGGCGAAGTAGGAACTGCCGAATCGGGATTACCGTCGTTCTTCCGCTATCCGACGCGATTCCTGGCAAGCTTGCAAGCCCAGGTTGTCAGCGGCAATGCCAAAATCCTGACCGATCCAACGCTGGTAATCCAGGAAGGACAGCAAGCCACTGTCAACCTGGGACAGGAAGTAATTTCCGAAACTGAAATTGAGCGTGTGGACACGCCCAGCGGCACAAGGGAACAGGTCAACATTATAAAAGCCGTCGCAGGACTCCAGCTCCAGGTAAATGTCAGCCGTATTGACGATAACGGGTTTGTCACCCTGGCGATCGCTCCTACTGTTTCGGCTCCAGTTGAAACGCGGCAAGTTGGTGATGGGGAGGTAACGCTACTCTCAGTACGGCAATTAACCTCCGGTCAGGTACGAATTCGAGACGGGCAAACCTTAATCTTGTCCGGTATTATTCAGGAAACCGATCGTACTTCCGTCAGCAAAGTACCAATTCTGGGCGATATTCCGATCCTGGGTGCGCTGTTCAGACGAACCAACCGCAACAACACGCGTCAAGAAGTGATCGTGCTGCTGACCCCGCGTGTGCTCGATGATTCAGACTTCTCTTCTTTTGGCTATCGCTATACGCCTAGCCCAGAAGCCGATGAGATTTTACGCCGACAGGGGGTTCAGCTTCCCTAAGGCAACTCCGTTCCCCCCGAATTGAGAGTTAGGGGCGGTTCGGGAAATAGTCGTAACCTCTCAAACATCCTCTAAACGATCACGAGTTGATTTTCTGCCTCCGGCAACGGATCGATCGACTCGTGATTTTCAATCAGAAAGGATTAAAAGGATAAGGTCGATCGGTGTAATTCCTTCTCGAAATGATGCAAAACTTATTCCGCTCTGTTTTTGCTCAGGAGTGAGCAGCACGGGCTTCGCAAGACTTCTTCCTGATGGTAAAAACGTGAATTTCATAAGTATTTGTACACAGTTTTGCAGCTTTCTGCTGTCATAACCCCGTCGATCGGCAGGAATTTTTTAAAAAGTGCTTCAAATCTACATAAATTAAAGGTTTGATCGATCCATATTGGGGATCTTGCATTTAGAATAAAGCATTGAAAATTCGAGTTAACAAGGGTTTCAGCGATCGCTGTCTGATTTCCTTCTCGAATTCCACCGATTAGATCAACGATGCTAATTCGTGAGAGTCTAATCATTAACTTCGCTGATTACCATTGCAAGGAGATAACCATGAACAAAGGCGAACTAGTGGACAAGGTTGCAGAAAAAGCAAACGTCACCAAAAAGCAAGCTGATGCAGTTTTAACGGCTGCGATCGACTCCATTATGGAAGCAGTTTCCCACGGCGACAAAGTCACGCTAGTCGGCTTCGGTTCCTTTGAGCCACGTGAGCGCAAAGAGCGGGAAGGTCGCAACCCGAAAACCGGAGAAGCGATGCAAATCCCGGCAACGAAAGTGCCAGCATTCTCGGCTGGTAAACTGTTTAAGGAAATGGTGGGCAAATAACCCCACAAGCCGCGAACATCGTGCAACCATCACGCCGGATACCCGGACACGGGGGGAACTTAACCTGGGCAGCATCCCTGGCAGGCTGTTCCCCTTCTGAGATTTTGGATTTTTCTGCCAGCATTAATCCGCTCGGTCCACCTCAGTCTGCGATCGTCGCCATCCAGTCCAGCCTCCGCGATCTCTGCCACTATCCCGATCCGGGCTACACCTCCTTGCGGCAAGCTCTCGCAGCCACCCACGGCCTTTCCCCCGATTGGGTTCTCCCCGGCAACGGCTCTGCCGAGTTGCTGACCTGGGCAAGCCGCGAACTGGCAGAACTCAACGCCACCCATTTGCTCACCCCTGCCTTTGGCGACTACCTGCGGGCACTCCGGGCATTCGACGCCAAAATCGTCCCCTGTCCCATCGTCCTTCCCTCGTCCTCCGAACCAAGCAAGTCTGGCAAAGCGTTTTTGCTCAAAATCCAGAACGAACAGCAAACCTCGCCTCTACCGCCTACCCCCTCATCTCCTCTTCCCCTCACGCCTTCACTCCCCCATTCCTCCACCGGGCTTCTCCTCAACAACCCTCACAACCCCACTGGGCAACTGTTCGACCAACAATCCCTGCTGCCCCTGCTGGAACATTACGCGCTGGTCGTTGTGGATGAAGCGTTTATGGACTTTTTACCGCCAGACGAACAGCAAAGCCTGATCGATCGCATCACCGACTTTCCCAATCTGGTCATCCTTCGATCGCTCACCAAGTTTTACAGCTTTCCGGGACTGCGATTTGGCTATGTGATTGCTCACCCCGATCGCCTCGATCGCTGGCAGCAGTGGCGCGATCCCTGGTCGGTGAATACGCTAGCGGCGGTAGCAGCCGAGGCAGTTGTAACGGATGTTGCATTTCAGCAGCAAACCCTCGACTGGCTCCCGATCGCCCGAAACCAGCTTTATCGAGGACTGGCTGACCTGCCCGGTTTGTCTCCGCTGCCCGGTGCGGCAAATTTTTTGCTGGTCTGGTTCCAGGGGTCTACGATCGAATTGCAGCGCCAGCTTCTTCAGCAGCACAGAATCCTGATTCGCGACTGTACAAGTTTTCCTGAACTGGGCGATCGCTTCTTTCGCGTTGCGGTTCGCACCGAGTCTGAGAATAGACGATTGCTCGATGCCCTGGCTCAAGTGCTGCCCCATTCTATTTAGAAGTAACTGGTTTAGAAGTAACCGGTTTAGAAGTAACTGTCGTTCTGCCCCATCCTGCATCTTGATCTGCTCATGGCTGTAGACTATGACCTTGTGATTTTGGGCGGTACGACCGTTGCCCGATCGGTTGCCGCGCTGGCCTGTCGATTTCAGGCGCAGGTTGCTTTAGTGGAGCCACAGCCGCCTCGAGGGACTGATAATTTTCGGATGCTGTTGAGCGAATGGGCAAACCTGAGCTATCGGATAGAGCAGTTGCCCCGATCACAAGAAATGCCCCACCCTACTCGGCTCACCTCCCCCCCCGAACTGCTCAACCTTGCTGCTCAAACTGCTCCAATACTGACCGAAACGCGAATGATCCAGCAGCAGCAGTCCCTCGATCAGCTTGCGGCGGCAGGAGTAGACGTAATTGTGGGGCAGGGTGAGTTTCATCGACTACCGCGCCTGGGCTACCGGGTGAACGGACGATCGCTCTCATCGCGGGCCTACCTGCTGGCACTGCCCGGTCTACCGATCTATCCTGCAATTCTCGGACTGGACGGAGCTACTGTTTTAACGCTGGATGCACTGGCTGAGTTTAAGGGAGAAACGCTGCCCAAGCGAATTGCAATTCTGGGAGACGACCCGCAGGCGATCGAATTTGCCCAGATCCTTCAGCGGCTTGGCGTACAGGTGACGCTGATTCAATCACGGTTTTTGCCCCAATTTGATCCGCAAGCAGTCCGGCTCATCCAGGCGCAGCTTGAAGCCGAAGGAGTTTCGCTCTTTACCGGAGTCAGCATCGAACAGGTTCAGACAACGAACTCTGGCATTCGGCTCTATGGACAGGATGCAAGTGGAAAAGCACACTGCATTGAAGCAAATCTGCTATTGCTAGCAACAGCAAGACGGCTCGATCTGGCGCACCTGAAGCTAGAAGCGATCGGGGTGAAGTGGACTCCAGACGGGGTAACAGTTAACCGCATGCTCCAGACGACCCATCCGCGTGTTTATGCCTGCGGCGAAACTCTAGGCGGATTCGCGCTGCCCCAGCTGGTTCGGGAAGAAGCCGATCTCGTTCTGCATAATGCGCTGCTTCTCTCGCCGCGAAAGGTTCAGTCTCACCTTGTGCCCTGGACGCTGTTTACTGATCCGCAGATTGCTCAGGTGGGCATGAATCAGATAAAAGCCAGACGAACCTACGGCAAAGCGGTGCGGATCTTGACGACTTCAACCCAGACGATCGCCAGAGCTTATCTTCAAGAAGAAATGGCTGGCTTCTGCACACTTATCCTGCGGCAGGACGGTAAAATTCTGGGGGCAACGATCGTTTCACCTCAGGCAAGTGAATGGATCAGTATTCTGACGCTGGCAATGCAGCAAAACTTGTCGATGGCGCAATTGGCGCAGCTGCCGATTCCATCCCCCACGTTTGCAGAGATGCTTCATGCCCTGACTTATACCTGGCGATACCAGAGATTAACGACCGGACAGCGCACCTGGCTCGATCGCTATTTTGATCTCCGTCGTTCCTGGTCTTCATAAGTCAATTTTTTGAGTCACATCAACGGATTTTTCTCAACCCCTTCAACGGCGTCATCGCTTCGCCACACGTATAAAGGAACAACCTGCTCACACGTACTTCGAACAGCAGCATAGTGGGTATTGTGTTTCGGGCTCGGCTAAGTTTCTATCTGGCTAAAGTAATGCGATCAGCGCAAAACTAAAGCTCAGCTTCTTTTCTAGAGAATCAGCCTATTTTTTTCTGAATCTTGATTAGTTCTTTCAATTAAAACGGCTTGAAATTTATACCTAAAATTCTCTGATGAAGTGAGAGTATCAGTTTTGCGAATCCCACTGAAAAAGTAGTCTAAGAGTTCAGCATATTTGCCGCTTTACGTCCTGTACCAAAAGGTAGAGAATGATAGATAAGCTTCCCTAACTGGGGGAGTAATTTAGTCATCAGTATGACTACCTTAGAGTAGTCACCGTACCGCAATCCAGTCCACCTGATGAATCTTCACGAAACCCCGATGGCGCAGTTACTTGGTCAGCTTCAGCAATGGGAAACCCGCCGTACAGAGGCAAACGCCTTCTACAAGCAGGGAAAATATAAAGAATATCTCGACCTTTCCAGACAAAATCTCCGCCTTTCTAGAGAGATGCAAGACCGCACCAGAGAAGGTCATGCGCTCAACGATGTTGGCTTAGCCTACATTCACTGCTGGCAGCCTCAAAAGGCCCTTGAATTCTTCTATCAGGGACTTTCACGCACTCAGGAACTGGGCGATAACCAGGGCGAAGCAACGAGCTACTGCAATCTTGGCTCCTCCTACAATCATCTCGGACAGCTATCGTTGGCTCTAGAATTTTTTAGCCGAGCACTGCCTATTTTCAAGAGCCTGGGAGACACGCAGGGCGAAATCTCGACGTTGAACAATATTGCTCTGATTCATACTAAGTTGGATGAGCCGAAGCGTGCCCTGCTGTTGCATTATCAAATTCTGGCAATGCGTCGAATGTTGAGCGACTTCTCTGGTGAAGCGACTACCCTCAACGGCATTGGTTTTGCCTACACGGCAATGGGCAAGTCAGAGCAAGCCCTGGGCTTTTTCCAGGAGGCTCTATCGATCCAGCGGGCAATCAAAAACCTTTCGGGCGAGGCGACTACTCTCAACAACATTGCCTCGATCTACAGCGATATGGGTCAACCGAAAGAAGCACTGCTGTTGTATCACCAGATTCTGCTGACTCGCAAAGAAATGCGCGATCGATCGGGCGAGGCAAATACGCTGCACAACATCGGCTTTACCTACAGTCTGCTGGGCGAACGCAAGCAAGCACTCAGCTTCTATAACAAAGCCATTAACCGCTTCCGGGATTTGGGTGACTGTTTGGGCGAAATCTCAACCCTACTCAACATTGGCTCGGTTTATGCCACGATGAACCAGAAAGAATGGGCACAGTCCTACTACAAAGATGCTCGTAAGTTGAGCGAACAAATTGAGCACAAGCCTCTTGTTGAGCGGGTTAAACGCTTAATGGATGCGCTCTAAGGGCTGGAATCTCTTCAGGGTACACGCGGTCTACCTTACCTAAACTTCTGATTCGTTATTAGTTTCATAAAATTCGTCTCATCGAGGTAGGTTTTGAGCCTACCTTTTTTGTTTTATCTCAGAGTTTTATCTCACAGTTCTGTTTCACACTTTTGATTCACGTTTGGTTTGGCTCACGGTTTGTATCCTGACGATCGCCTACGCTTCAGTTCCTCGATCGCGTTTATGCAGCCCGATTTATCCGTGTACTGACAGACTTTTTGCCACAAGCCCTCTCGCGTCCTTAGTAGTTCTGTGGCCAACCAGTGGTTCTGCGGCAAACTGCACTCAACTGCGAAACCTGTTCCTCTGGGGTAATTGCGTCTTGAACGCTAGCATTCTCGTATTGCCGTAGTTCCGCTGAGATAGTTAATTTAGTCTTGATAAAAATAACATTAACCAGGCGCATCCCTAGATTGGGGTAATGGGCATTCTAATGCTGTCAGTCTGCATCTTAATTCCTTGCTTGTATCCCGCGCATGATTCCCGTTTCTTCTGTTTCGACAGTTCCTACTTCCGGTCATGCCAGTGAAGCTGAGGCAACTAAAGTATTGCAAGCTTTAGCGCAAGACTCACAAAGCCTCCGGTTCAAAAAGCTGCTGATTTATAGCTGCACTGGAACCTGGGAGAGTGACACAGCTCGATTAGAGGCAGTTCAGTTTTCCGATTTGCTTCACACCCTGCGATCGCTGGCTCCCACTTGGCAGGAACTGCAAACCCGTCTAACAGAGGCAGCACATCATCTCAACAGACCAGCAGAGTATATCCTGGTTGCCCATACCCTCCTCGGCTTGCTGAAACCCATTTATCTGGACGCCGTGCTCATTCCTACGGTAGATCCTCAAATTTACGAGGCGATTGCCCAACAGCTCACGATCGATCCAGAGCCACTGCGCCTGAAGAAACTGCTCATCCTCGCCTGTACTCATCAGTGGGAGTCCGATCGAAAAACAATAGAGCAAACACCGCTTCTGCCGCTTATCCAAACGCTGCACAGCCTGACGCCAACCAAAACAGTTCTTTGTGTTCTGCTTGAGAACGTAGTGAAAACGCTGAGCAAATCCGCCCAATATCGCTTGCTTGCCGATCGTTTGATTCAAGCTTTCCAGCCTCTTTATTTCGACTCTGAAACCGTCGCAGCAGAACCAACGGTTTTGGAGGACACTCAGGCGGAGTGCTTTGAGGAGGACGCAACGAGCAGCTTGAATTCTCGCTCTGGTAGCACAAAATTTTCGACTATTGCAGAAGCAACAGCCGCACTCTCCGCGTTACTGCATGAACAAAACAAGCGATCGAATGGTGGATCTTCTGCGATCGCAGGCAAAACCCTGGCTTCCTCTAAGGGAAGTGACTTGCAGGGAAGTGACTTGAAGCCATCGAACCTGAGGTTGAGTGAACGATTTAGTCTGCGACAGAGCGTTGTGCAGGCAAGCAATCCACTTCGCACAAAAATTTTGCTGTTTTCTTTGCTGCACGAACCCTTTCAGCTACAGCAGCACGAAGGCATCCTGAAAGACTACGATCTCGATGACCTCCTGAAAATGACAATGCAGACCTATCGTCAGGCGGCTTACCTCAACACTGCGCTGGGTCAAATTGTTAAACAATTGCCTAATCCCCAGGCTTATCAGCCATCAATCGATGCATTGCTACAAGCAATCCAACAGTTTTCGTCTGGCTCATCTGCTCTGCCTGCGAATGGTGATGCCTCAGGAGCCACTCAGCCGGAGTTTTCCCAGCTTACCAGTCCCCTGCCCCATACTGCGGCTCCCACTCAGACTGCTCCCACTCCATCTCCATCTCCATCTGTCTTCCCTGACGGCGATCGGCTGAGATGATCAACCCTATCACCGAACCAACCTATGAATGAAGCTATCAAAGCAGCCGATCTGCTCAGGCAGTATGGTGTAGGCAAAACGAACTTTAATGGGGTACGGCTGGCACTATCGGATTTGGCTGAAGCGGATTTGATTGGGATTGATCTCAGCCAGGCAGACCTCCAGCGTACCGTTTTGCGATTTGCCTATCTCAACCGAGCGAAGCTGAGCAAGGCAAACCTGACTGCCAGTAAGCTGAGCGGCGCAAACCTGACCCAAGCAGAACTTACAGGCGCGATTCTCAAAGACGCTGACCTGCATGGAGCCATTCTTGCAGGAGCAGACCTTCGCAGTGCGGATTTATCGCTGGCTAACCTGCTGGATGCGAATCTACAGAATGCAGATCTACGAAATGCTCAGCTTGGCGGCGCAAATTTAACCGGAGTCTGTTTGCGCGGGGCAAACCTGCGCCAAGAGAATCATCGCTACACGGTGAACCTACGCGGAGCTACGCTGAGAAAAGCTGATTTGCGCGGCGCAAACCTGACCGGAGCGGATTTGTCGCGAGTTGATCTGCGCGGCGCAGATTTAAGTGAGGCAATCCTGCGCGGAGTTGATTTGAGCAATGCTGACCTGACTGAGGCAAATCTACACAATGCTTCTCTGACCGAAGCCAATCTGACGCGATCGATTCTACGAGGTGCATCGCTGATTAATGCCCGTCTGGAGCGATCGATCCTGGTTGAGGCAGATATGGCAAGCGTCAGCCTGCAAGGGGCATTGCTAGCAGATACCAAACTGACCAACGCTCATCTGGCAAAAGCAAATCTCACTGCCGCCCGTCTACCTCGCGCCGACCTGAGCCGTACTAATTTCTGGCAGGCAATCTTGTGCGAGGCCCAGCTTGTGGACGCCTACCTTGCCAGAGCGAATCTGATGCAGGCGAATTTAGCAAATGCCAACCTGACCAGAGCAGAGTTAAGCAGCACCAATTTGCAAGGTGCAATTTTACAGGGGGCAACAATGCCGGACGGTAGCCCTCATCCCTGACATTATTTATCACCCAACTTTCGGGAATGGGTATTAAACTTCTACAATTACTTAGCTTAAGGAAAAGTCTATGGATTTAGTACACTAGATCTATAGATAAACAAATCACTCCAGTTAAAAATATGGTTGCTTATACCCTTCCAGAACGCCCCGATCTAATCTTTTCTGTTCGTGGCAAAGATTCCGAGAAATCCCGTCAGCAGGCGATGGAGCAGCTTCACCACCGGATTGAGAACGAAGAAATCCCGGCTGATGCGTTCCCCAATGGGGTAGATCCTTCGGACTTTATTGAAGTTGATAGCAGTAAAATGAACCAGCCGCAAGCCTTAGACGAAAACAACGAAGTGCTGCAAGCCGTCCAAACCCTTTCTAATCTGGCACTGCTTAAGATTGACCTGGAAAAAGACCGGCAGGCTGCGCTCGAAGTGTACGACGTGATCAATCGCTTACTGTTTGGCAGCGAACCCGTTGAGGAAGAAGAGATTGATAGCCTGAAGCAGGGCTTCAAAACGCTGAAAGTTTTTGCACAAAATCACATTAAGCTGCAATCTTCTCTTCCTCAGGCAGAAGCGGCCCGCGATTTGCTGAACCAGGCACTCTACGGCGAATCTGCTACTGTCGAAAAGTCAAATCCCAAGACGGCTAAAGCAGATAAAGCAGCGGATAAAGCAGATAAAGCAGCGGATAAAGCAGATAAAGCAAAAGGCGACAATAGTCGAACTTAAGCAAGGATGAACTCTCTTTGACCCATACGGCAGCAGAAAAACGGGCATTGCTTGCCCAAATTGCTTACCAGGAAGGAAAGGTAGGGCGGCAGGGCAATGAACAAAAAGCTGGGGCAGAAATCGAGCGATACCTGAATGTTTTTCGAGCAGAATTCAACGCGATCGCTTGCACCACAAAATATTCTGACAAGACGATCGGTTTTGATTGGTGCTGTGCTTTTGTTTACTACTGCTGTCTTCAGGCAGGCTTTTCTCCGCCGATTCAGCCCATTCCCGATCGCCGTTCAACGCTGGGATTTGTCAGCCTATGGTACGAATGGGCAAACTTTCTCGAAAATCAGTTCTATTGCTCAGCAAACCGCTCTGACTTTGAACCCAAATCAGGCGATATTGTGCTGTTCGATCGCCTGCTTGAACCCGTTGCGCTCGATCACATTGGGATTGTGGTAGAGGTGCGATCGGGAGAAATCATAACTGCTGAAGGCAATGTGAATAATCGATCGGGGATTTTTCACCGACCTTTTGATCAGCATATCAACGGATATATTCGGCTAATTTAGCTCTGATGGTTTTTAGCTCTGATGGTTAAGGATTAGGCGGCACAATCTCCGTTACCACTCGCCCACCGCTGACCACCACTGTCCGGTTTTGCAATCGACCTACTGCTCTTGGACCGCGTACCGTAGCAGGTGGATCTGCCTGGTTGTAAACGACATTGCCTTCTGCCACAAGCTGCTGGGTGGGGATCGTCCAGACCAGGGTATCGGATGCCAGATCAGAGTCATTGCGCTGCCCGATCGCCCGAACATTACCCGTGAAGCGAGCTACTCTTGGTTCTAAGTCCATTCTGGCGCGATCGGCAGTCAGGGTAGTTTGCTCCTGCTGATGCACCACGGTCACGGGCTGATCGGCTTCGATCGTTTGCCGTTTCAGATTCCAAATCAGCGAGTTGCCTGTTACCAGCAGGGGCGGATCGACGGTGAGCACACGGGCATTTTTGCGAAGGGTAGCGACACGGCTGCCGATTAGCACTTCTGCGGTGTCTCCGTTTGCCTGATCGGTAACTTGTGTATTATTGGCAATGCGCTGCGCCTGAACGGGGCGATCGCTCACCAGCCGATCCTGCTGCATTAGCCACACCATCTTCTCCCCCTGAAGCTTGAGCTTCGGTTCGTCGCGTGTTTCCGCAATAATATTGCCCGATAGCTCAACGCGCTGCTGTCGTCGCTGAACTCTGCCCTCATTTGCGCTGAGGGTCAACTTCGGATGGGTTCCGCGCAGGTTGCCGCGCACAATCATCAGATCTTGTTTGGGTCGCCACTCCAGCTCGTTACCGCGCATCACTGCCCCACTCTCAACATCGGTTGCAACGACATCGCCGCGCAGAAAAATGCGGTTGCCATCCTGTCGAATTTCCCCTTCTTCTGCCTGAATCTTGTAGGCAGGTTTGCCGTCTTGATACAGTTCACCGCTCGGACTCTGAACTTTTGCGAGCTGCTTATCGGGCGTATAGACTGCCTGTTTTGCCCTCACCTTCCAGAGGGTTTGTCCTTTTTCATCGGGCTGCTCCAGCGTAATGTTGTTAAACGTGAGGTTGGGATCAACCTGCTGCGCGGCGGCTGTGTCTTCTGCCAACCGGTTTGCGCCGCGGCTCTCCTGCCGACAGCTTCCCAGCCCAAGCAACACCAGCAGCACACAAGGCAGCCCGATCGTCTTTATCCAGCCCATGCTTTTTTGATCCCAGACTTTGTTTTGATCCCGGGCTTTGATTCCAGGCGGCATTGCTTATGCCATCCAGCATCTTGCCCTGGCAATCTGAATGTAGCAGACGCTTGCCCTGGGAAAAAGCTCCCAGAATTCTCGTGCTACGGCTCAAACGATGGCTTGTCTTCTGGCTCCTCAACCAAGCCAATGCCACTGAGCGGACGATAGGTATAGCCCTGGCGCGGCGTTTTTTGAATGTCTTCTTTGATCGAGTCAAGGTCAATATAGCGATCGGCAACGTTAATCAAACTGTCGCTGGTCATCGATCGCAGGCTCACTACCTCAACTCGTACTCCTCGATAGCTCACCGCATCCACGGCATACGCCAGATCGCCATCGCCGCTCACCAGAACCGCCGTATCGTAGGAACCGACCAATGCCATCATATCAACGGCAATCTCGACGTCTAGATTTGCCTTCTTGGAGCCGTCTGGAAGCTGCACCAGATCTTTAGAAATCACGCGATAGCCGTTGCGCCGCATCCAGAGGAGAAATCCCTGCTGTTTTTCATTTGTACGATCGACCCCGGTGTAGAAAAACGATCGCAGCAGCCGTGATCCCGCCGTCAAACGGCAAAGCAGCTTGGTGTAGTCAATCTCAATGCCAAGCTGGAGAGCGGCGTAGAACAGATTAGAACCATCGATAAAGATAGCAACTCGCCCCCGATTTTCTAGAACCTGTTCTGGTGTGAATATAGAATTGTTTTCGCCATGATGGTTATTGTTACTGAACATGATTTGTTAAACCTCAAAAATTTTATTAAGGGGAAATTAAATCAGCTAAATTCTTAATAAGTTGCCTGTAAACAGGCGATCGTTCCTATCCTAAAACAGAAAAATCAAACAGCGTTCTCAGGCAGCTCTAACCGCTGAAAAATAGGTTGTGCTGCACCCAGCTCCTGCCCTGGCAATAAAATGCCCCATTGAGAATGCACTGCAAAAGGCACAACGGTTCCAGTGTCTTTTTGATTGAAATCAACCTGGTAGCCAAGCTGCTGATAAATCGCGTTGCTCAATCCTGGAATAATCGGTGACAGCAAGTAGGCACTAAGGCGAACTGTTTCCAGAACGCTATAAAGTACCTGCTCAACTTCGGCTTGTTTGCCCTGCTTGTAGAGCGTCCAGGGAGCCTGCTCGTCAATGAACTTGTTGCTCACGCGAACCAGCATTAGAACGGCTTCGCACCCCTGACTAAAGCCCAGCCTTTCAAAGGCTTCCTGCACTTGCTGTCCTAACCCCTCACCCTTCGATCGCAGCAGGTTATCTTCTGGAATAGCGGCGGGATCAAGTTTAGGGATCTGTCCATGGCAGTATTTTTGTGCCATTTTCAGCGTCCGATTGAGCAAATTGCCCAGGTCGTTTGCCAGATCTGCATTCAGGATGTTGATAAAGCGCGTTTCGTTGAAGTCGCCGTCGCGTCCAAACTCGATCTCCTTCAGGAAGTAATAGCGCACGGCATCAGAGCCATAGCGATCGGTTAGGGCAACAGGGTCGATCGTATTCCCCAGGCTCTTGCCCATCTTTTGCCCGTCCTTAGTAAGGAAGCCGTGCCCAAATACCCGATGGGGAACCTCTAGCCCTGCCGCCATGAGCATCGCAGGCCAGTAGACCGCATGAAAGCGCAGAATATCTTTGCCGATTAAGTGGGTATTGATGGGCCACCATTTTGCCAGCGCGTTTGCCAGCGTCGGCGCGTCTTCGGGTTGTAAGAGTGCGGTCACATAACCCAGCAGCGCGTCAAACCAGACGTAAATCACATGGCTAGGGTCTTCAGGAATCGGAAAGCCCCAGTCAAAGTTGACCCGCGAGATAGAAAAGTCTTGCAAGCCGCGCTCGACAAAGGCAAAGACCTCGTTGCGCCGACTCTCAGGCTGAATAAATTCGGGACGATCGCGGTAAAGCTGCTCTAGCTTACCCTGATAACTGGACAACCGGAAGAAATAGTTTTGTTCGTCCCGCCATTCGGCTTCTTTATTGGTATGGATGGCGCAACGATGACCCTCCAGCAGTTCTCGCTCCTCTTTAAACTCCTCACAGGAAACGCAGTACCAGCCCTGCTGCCGCCCCAGGTAAATGTCACCCTGATCCCAGACGCGCTGAAAGAACTCTTTGACGATCGCCTCATGCTTGGAGGAGGTTGTGCGAATAAAGCGATCGACCTGAATATTAAGCCGTTCCCATAGGGAAAGGAAGCTTTCAACAATTAAATCGCAGTGTTCTTGAGGCGATCGTCCGGCGGCTTCTGCGGTGCGCTGGATTTTCTGCCCGTGTTCATCCGTTCCTGTAATGAGCAAGACAGGCTTGCCTAGGAGTCGCTGAAACCGAACTGCAACATCGGCAGCGATCGTTGTATAAGCACTGCCTATATGAGGAACATCATTGACATAATAAAGCGGAGTTGTAATGGCAAAGGGAGCCTGAGGGTTTGTATTAAAGGTCATAAATTAAAGAATACCCTGAAAATATTTATCAAATATACCCGACGGTTGTTGTGATTCATCCCTAATTAAGGGAAAGCTGCTTGAGTCTTCTCAGCAGGTCAAGATCTTTGACTAAAGTTAAGCCTACAAGTAACAATTCCTGCTTAAAGTTCTACTTTTACTAAAAGTCGTAAATCAAATGTATGTTACTTCTACGATTGAACAATTAATGTTTCATCGGTCTTAAAGGGCATTTTTCCTGAGTAAAGAGCCGTTATTTTGGATATGAATTGTTTTTCATCTTTTCAGTTCCAATACCGTTATTTTCCTCAGAGAATATTAACTGCTAGCCTTTAACTTGCAGATGGGAAAATTCCAGGAAGATTCTGCATAAATCGATCGATCGAATCTAAGCGTCTGATTAAGCGAGTCTGATTGAGCCATGTAAGGGCTGCCCGAACCGTTCCCTAAATTCCTTAACCTTGAGAGGTGAACGAAGTAGCGGTTTGGTAGCCTGTCTTAAGTTGGAATTGGGAAAATGTAGTACGGTTGATCCTTCTAAAACAATTTCTAAGCCAGGTCACGATACCAAGGTAGCATTTGCTGTTCACATAAGTTTACTCAATCCTTAATCATTTAAGATTTGTTCGCTGACTCAAATAGAAACCTGCCCTTGACGAGCTGCTCCGGTTTAAGCAGTTTTTCAATCTATCTCCTGTGCAGTGCAAGGTGTAAAGCAAGCTGTGCTGCTCCGCTTGATCGAACTGCATTCATCCTCTAGAAGTCGCTCATTAGGCTGAATCGCGATCGGCGAAATCCGTCCCCTAGTTGAGGGCATTAGCTCATAGGTTGCGTCAGGATATGAATTACAAAAGCTGCTTTTTGCCAAAGTGGTCGCGGTGGGCAGCACCGCTCTTTCTTTAGTTGCTTAATATTACAAGAGTGAAATCAAGTCCTCCTGGAGCATGATGTTTAACAACCCACTGCTGATCTCTCAACAGCTGCTCAATATGCTGGGGACACGCGTCTTCTTTTACCATCGCGATCGTGTTCCGCAAAATAGTGCTGTTCTCGTCGTCAGCAATCATCGTAGTTTTCTAGACGCCCCTCTGCTGATGGCAACGCTAGATCGATCGGTCCGGTTTGCCTGCCATCACTATATGGGTCAGGTTCCCTTGATGCGTGAGTTTGTGACACGGTTAGGATGCTTTCCCCTTGATGCCCCCGATCACCGTCAGCAAGGCTTTTTTCACCAGGCAATTCAACTACTTCAGTCTCAGCAGGCAATCGGCATCTTCCCCGAAGGAACTGAACCAATGGTGCAGCACACTGATCCACATCAGGTGGGTAACTTTCAGCGCGGATTCGCCCATCTTGCCCTGCGTGCTCCAATTCAAGATTTAGCCATTCTGCCTGTGGCGATCGCCTCTCAAGACGAAACCAATAACGTTGCAGTCCCGCTGAAGCTGCTGAGCTGGTTCGATCCATCGGAACCGCTGTTTGACCAACCTGGATGGCATCCAATGGTGATTTATCAAAAAGTAGATGTGATTGTGGGGCGTCCCATGTGGGTGACTCCTGCTCAGCGGGAAAGCTACCAGGGAAAACAGGCGAAAACTGTTGTCGCTGATTTGACCCAATACTGCCGTGAAGAAATCGATCGCCTGTTGCACTAATTTGCTGCATTAGCTTAATGTCGCCTATGACGGACACTCAGCCCCACGCCTATTTCCGTACACCGACTCGACTTAATCCCAGCGCACCCCTATTTATCTTTCTACCCGGCATGGATGGAACCGGACAGCTTTTCCGCGCTCAGGTGGCTGGGGTTGAGAAAGCGTTTGACATTCGGTGTTTATCAATCCCCGGTGATGATTTGACAGGATGGGAACAGCTCGCGGAACAAGTCGTCACGCTGGTGAAAGCGGAGAGAGAGCGAAAGCCAAATCAGCCTGTTTATCTTTGCGGCGAGTCGTTTGGCGGCTGTTTAGCGATTAAAACGATTCTGCGTGCGCCTCATTTATTCGATCGGCTCATTCTGGTCAATCCAGCTTCTTCGTTTAATCGGCGTCCATGGGTGTACTGGGGTTCTTACCTGAGTCACTTGCTGCCTGAACACACCTATCAGCTCTCGACGCTGAGTTTTTTAACAATCTTGGCATCGCTCGACCGAATTCTGCCTGAAGACCGGAAGGCGTTGCTGGATGCAGTGCGATTTGTGACGCAACAATCGTCCATTTGGCGACAGTCGCTACTGCGCGACTTTTACGTGAGTGAATATCAGTTTCGTGGCATTATGCTACCAACGCTTGTCGTTGCCAGTGCCCAAGATAAGCTATTTCCCTCGGTCTCAGAAGCCCGTCGCTTAGTCAATCTGCTGCCCAATGCGGAAATGATTGTGCTGCCGGATAGCGGTCACGCTTGCCTGCTCGAAAAAGATGTGAATCTCTATGAGCTGATGCAGTCTTCTCGACTCATACAGCCTCCCCAACCGACGCTTTCGAGTTAAAAACTCAAGCTAGAGGTTAAGCTCAAGCTAAAACCTAGTCTGGAACTACAGCTCTGCAAACCGATCGCTTGCTTCAAGCAGCGCATGGCAAATACCAGGTTCCGTCATGGAATGCCCGGCATCGGGAATCATGATTAGCTCGGATTCAGGTAGTGCTTGATGCAAATCCCAAGCAGACATTGGCGGACAAACCACGTCATAGCGTCCCTGCACAATCACAACTGGCAGATGTCGAATTCGATCGCACTGATCTAAAAGCTGGTTTTCCTGTTCAAAAAAACCCTTATTCACAAAGTAGTGGCACTCGATTCGGGCAAAGGCATCGGCAAACTGATTCTCGCCAAATCGCTGCTGCAAGCCCACATCGGGCAATAGCTTACTGGTCGAAGCTTCCCACACTGACCAAGCACGGGCTGCCTGCTGGCGAATCTCGCGATCGTCGCTGGTGAGCCGCTCATAGTATGCCGTGATGAGATTGTGACGCTCTGTGGGGGAAATTGGCTTCAGGTAAGCTTCCCAGGCATCAGGAAAAAAGTAGCTTGCACCCTCCTGATAAAACCAGGACAGCTCCTTTTGTCGCAACAGAAAGATACCTCGCAGGATCAACCCCTTACAGGCTTCAGGATGAGTTTGACTATAGGTAAGCGATAGCGTACTGCCCCAACTGCCGCCAAACACTACCCAGCGATCGATGCCGAGATGCTGCCGCAGTCGCTCAATGTCGCTCACTAAATGCCAGGTTGTATTCTCACGGAGTTCTGCATGGGGCACACTGCGTCCACAGCCTCGCTGATCAAACAGCACCACGCGCCATTTCTGAGGATTAAAAAACCGACGGTGAATTGGATCAATACCGCCCCCCGGACCGCCGTGTAGAAAGACAATCGGCTTACCGTTAGGGTTGCCTACTTCTTCGTAATAAAGAGTGTGCAGGTCAGAAACCTGGAGTGTGCCAGTTGTGTATGGCTCGATCGCAGCATACAGTTCACGCATTGTTCCCTCTGATCAACCCATACGGCTAGTCTACCGGAAGACATTAGCCTGTTTGTAGAACTTCAAAACTTCATGATTTGCAATCGCTCGCCCTGCTAAAGGTTCAGCCACAATTCCCTTAAGGCAAAGCAGTGCAATAATAAACCTTGAGCGATCGACCGATGCGCCTGCTGCTACCCTTTGCCTGCTGCCTTCTTGAACTTCGACGCAGCCCTGAGAGTATGTTTAGAATCAGAGTATGTGCTACTCGCCCCAACGCTGCCCAATGCAGATCTTCCTTTGACCGCAGCCTATGAGCTTTGTTGAGTATCAACCGCATCAAATCGTGTTTCTGGAGTGTGAAGAAAAGCGTCTGTATGCAGAGGTGATTCAAACGGTGATCGATCGACAGCTCTGCTGGGCACGTCCTTTGGTTATACTTAGCCGAGGCTTCAGTGATGCAGAACACCCCCTCTGGGACAATTGGCAGACAAGCGAAATTGCCTTGGAAATGCTGGTTGACCTGCGGCAGGAATCTGATCTGCTGCTGCCCCTGTCCTGGTTTCAGATGGCAGTGGATACTGAGGTGATTCCAGTTCTGGCAAAGCTCAGCGGGTTAAAACCTGAACCTTATTCAGCCTCGGATGAAGCGATTGTGCAGCATCACTATCCTTCCGCCCAAGAACAGCTTCAGCAATTTATTCGGGCACTTTGCCTTGCAAATCAGAATCATGCAAATCCCGATCGGGAAGAAACAAACAAGCAATAGACTGCGGATATGGCAACCCTCAGAACGACTTGCTTTGCAAACCAGTTGAATACAAGGCGATGACCTGAGGAGCAGGCAGCCTCTGCTAAGGGCTCGGAACCAACCGCACCCTTCCAGCATCCATCTCCGCCATTAACAGCTCCAGTGCTTCATAGTCCACATCAGAGATGTAGCCCAGACGAGTTAACTCGTAGTTAATCTCATTTTCAATATCGGGAGTGAGCTGCTTAATGTGCAATGCCTTTGCAACAAGCTGGCGAATTACGTGGGTTGTTTTCATTATTAGAAAGTCCTGCGTTAAGTAGGAAAAACCAACCTCTGGACTTCATTGTCATGAAACGCCGCTGCAACTTCGATGATCCAACGCTGTCCACTTTGTGATTTAAATCACGATATGCTCTTTTGCAAAGCACTATACCAGGAGAATAACAGATAAATATTTATTCTGTTATTTGGGCTAAGGTATCAAGTTTGTTTAAGTGAGTAATCTTCCTGTTGGTAGATGTACCTTTAACCACTTCCAAATTAGTAACTATGGTTACTTCTAAAGTTCTTTATCTGCTGGAATACACCTAATCGATCTTCATCCACTATTAAGTCGTGATGAAGCTAGCCTGGCTAACAAACAGCTTGGCTTAATTTCCCATTTCCTGATTCTCCCTTAAGCGGCATTTCTCAACCCTTCCACAGGTGTTGGGTGTTGAGTTGCACCAGATGTTCTTGGTGTGACAAGTAATGTTACAAAGGGAGAGTCAAGATAAAGTACGGACAGCTTTTGTAACTATCAATACATCAGCACAAGCGTGATTCTATCAGGATTTAATCTGAAATCCTGTCAGTTAAAGATTCTGCAAATTTCTCCTTCCAGGCTAGTATGCAAGAAATTTTCAAGGTTATGGTCTAGTACATTCCAAGAGCCAGCTTCGAGTCTCAATTCAACCATCTGTAGTCAGACAGGATCGAATGATGCACAGCACCCTTACATACTCTCGACAGGTAGTTGTTCAGCCCAGTGGCGACATCAACGTCAACAATGCTGAATCCTTGCAGAAGCAGCTTGCAGCAACCGTAACCGCAATCGAATATTCACACTTGTTAGTTGATATGACTGGCGTTAAATCCCTTGATAGCGCAGGGCTCATGGTTTTTGTTTCGACCCTGACCCTAGCGCAGCAGCTTGGTAAGCAGCTTATCCTATTTGGGATTTCTCCCTCTGTACGGATTGTTTTTGAGTTAACCCAGCTCGATCGCGTTTTTGAAATTTTGGACGGACAATCCTTGGTCGAGTTGACGGCTGCCTGATAAAGCGGTTTGAGGTTAAACGATCGTTAAGTTTGCCATTCACAAGCCCTTCTATCCTTCGTGCATCTCCGGTCACCTGCAAGTCAGTTTGTCATTCGCAGATTGAGTCGTTCGATTTTTGTTATAACGATTTCTGCTAAACGACTTCTGTTAGACGACGAGCTAAGCCTGAATCCGGTATAGTGAACAGGAAGAGAAGGTCGATGCGAAGCAGTTCCCCTTTTGGGGTGACGCGCAGCGATTTTCTCAATTTCTCGATCGTCACTCCTTGTCTTTACCGTGGCAGTTGCAGTTGAACAGCTATTAACGCCCGAAATCCTAAAGCCCGCTCGCTACCTGGGCAATGAGCTGGGAGCGGTTCACAAACCTTGGGAAGCCGCAGCAGTCCGATGGGTGCTTACCTACCCGGAAATTTATGAGGTTGGTGCTTCTAACCTAGGTCACATCATTCTCTACAGCATTCTCAATGCTCAGCCTCGGCAACTCTGCGATCGTTCCTATCTACCTGCGCCCGATCTGGCAGCAAAACTGCGCTCTACTCAAACCCCGCTATTTGCAGTCGAGTCACGCCGATCGCTGACCGATTTCGATGTCTTGGGCTTTAGCCTCAGCTATGAGCTGGGAGCAACCAACATCCTGGAAATGTTGGATTTAGTAGGCATCCCTCTCACCTGGAAAGAGCGATTACCTTCTCGGGGAACTGCGAAGCAACCTGCTAATCAGAACCGATGGAATGTGGAGCAGGGCAGCTATCCGCTTATCTTTGCGGGCGGACAAACGGCAACCTCAAACCCGGAACCTTACGCTGACTTTTTTGACTTCATTGCGCTGGGCGACGGGGAGGAACTGCTGCCGGAGATCGGTCTGGTACTGGAAGAAGGTAAGGCTGCGGGACTGAACCGCGAAGAAATCTTGTTGGATCTGGCACAGGTTCCCGGTGTGTACGTGCCGCAGTTTTACGATATGGCAGCCGATGGCTCGGTGCATCCCAGCCGTCCTGATGTGCCCGACCGGGTTTTGCGGCGGGTGGCAACGCCTTTGCCTGCCTACTCGATTGGTTTAGTGCCCTACATTGAAACGGTTCACGATCGTCTGACGATCGAAATTCGGAGGGGCTGTACACGGGGTTGTCGCTTTTGTCAGCCGGGGATGCTTACCCGTCCAGCCAGGGATGTAGAGCCGGAGCAGGTCATAGAGGCGATCGAGCAGGGAATGCGGGCAACCGGATACAACGAGTTCTCGCTGCTGTCTTTGAGCTGTTCTGACTATCTGGCACTGCCCGCGGTGGGCGTTGAGATTAAAAATCGGTTGCAGGGTGAAAATATTTCGCTGTCACTGCCTAGTCAGAGAGTCGATCGCTTTGATGAAAATATCGCCAATATTCTGGGCGGAACGCGGCAATCGGGGCTAACTTTCGCGCCGGAAGCAGGCACGCAGCGAATGCGAGATATTATTAATAAAGGGCTAACTAACGAAGAACTGCTGCGCGGGGTTAGAACTGCCTACGAGCAGGGTTGGGATCGGGTTAAGCTCTACTTTATGATTGGCCTACCGGGCGAAACCGACGCAGATGTTTTGGGCATTGCTGAAACGATGCGTTGGCTTCAGCAAAAGTGTCAGATTAAGGGTAGAAAGCCGCTTGGCTTTAATGTCACCATCTCAAACTTCACACCGAAACCTCACACGCCTTTTCAGTGGCACTCGGTCGCAACGGCTGAACTCATCCGAAAGCAGAAACTCCTTCAGCAAGAGTTCCGCACCATTCGGGGAGTAAAAGCTAACTTCACTGACGTTCGCATCTCGGCAATGGAGGACTTTGTCGGGCGAGGCGACCGGCGTTTGGCGGCAGTAATTCGTCATGCCTGGGAGTTAGGAGCCGGGATGGACGCTTGGTGGGAAAGTCTCGATCGGGCTTTTGCTGCCTGGACGCAGGCGATTGCTGCTTCTGAACTCACCTGGAAATATCGCCAGGTCGAAAACGGGGAGTGGAACGTTTTTGGGGATGCGGGTTCATTGCAGGCTGAGCAGACGCTGAATCAGCCGCTTCCCTGGGATCATTTGGATTCAGGGATTGATAAGCAGTGGTTGAAAGAAGACCTTCAGCGGGCATTGGAAGCTGCGATCGTTCCAGACTGCTCGTTTGAGGGCTGCTCCCACTGCGGTGTCTGCGGTCTAGACTTTGGACACAACATTGTCGTGCCGCCGCCGCCCATTCCCGCCTTTCAGGGGCAATTTGTGCCGAATCAGGAGCGGGCGCAGCGAATGCGCGTTCAGTTTGGCAAACTGGGCGACATGACGCTGGTAAGCCATTTAGACCTTGTGCGTTTATTCGATCGCGCTGTGCGGCGGGCTGCGATTCCGGTTTCTTTTACGGGCGGGTTTCATCCGGGTCCGCGTATCTCGATCGCCAGTGCGTTACCGCTAGGTGCAAGCAGTCTGGGGGAAATTGTGGATTTCGACCTGACCGAAGCCATGAACCCGGCAGAGTTTCAGCAAAAGTTCGGTGCTCAACTGCCTGCGGAGGTGCCTGTATTTAGCGTTGAGTCAATCGCCCTCAATGCGCCTGCGGCAACTCATGCAATGGAGCAAGCAGAATACTGGATCGCGGTTGTGCCTCTCTTTGAAGAAGCTGAAACACAGCCTGGGGGAGCGTCTGACTGGCACGGCTGGATTCGAGCTGTTTTGGAAGCGGAAAGTTTGTGGGTCGAACAAACCACGAAATCAGGTAAGCAAAAGTCAGTTAATCTGCGGGAACGGCTCTTTGAACTCGAATTGCTCGATCGATCGATTCCGGGACTGCGGCGGGAACAATCCCTTGAGGATGCTGTAATCCTGCGTTTTGTGGGAAGCTGCCGCAATGATGGAATTCTGCTGCGTCCAGAACATCTGGTGCAAATGCTGGAGCAGGTAACTCAACAATCGTTTCGGCTTTTGCACATTCATCGGTGTCAGCTTTTCTTGATGGATGGTTGAAAGGTTAAGGATTTCTTGACTTTTGCAATCCTGCGTACAGCAGTTGATCGAAGACCGCGGATTCAATCGACCGCGTGTTGGGTTTCCTCAACTGCCGGAAAAAGCCTATTTTGCAAGAAGGACTGCTAGTTAAATTCTCATTCCAGAGAAATCTTCCCTTTTTGCAACTTCCGCCCTTTTCCATTTCCTAAGCTGAGTATTTTCCAAAAAACGTTGAACATACTGATGCGTGCATTGACGATCGCGCTATAATGCGTAACTAAGAGAAGCCGTAGCGAATCGAAACCTCTTAGGGTTAAACTCAGGGTTAAAAACGATTCGAGCGGCACCAGACCCAGAGTAAAGTCTGCTTCTGTAAAGCTTTTCACTCCCTTGCTCACGTAAGATCCTGCTCCTTTCAAGCAGATTCTTCCGTACAGACACCTTTCACTCAGGTTTCTTCTATTCAGGCATTCAAGATCGGTTGTTAGTTCTCCAACTGATTGGGTGTGCTGATTTCTCATCAAGGCTTCTCCTGTCAAATCGATCGCTTTTGGCAGGAACTTCATAGGTATTTTGCAGAACGGCTGCTTGCTGACGCGGCGTTCTTTGATTTATTCCAGCGAAAGTAGCATGACGGAGCCAGTGCTGCCAAGCTGCCAGACTTTGAGGAAATTGAATGTCAAAACAAATTGTTATCGCTGAGCAGCACCGCATTGCTGCTGTCTTTTCAGAAGATCAGATTCAAGAATTAATCGTTGCAAAGGGAACC
The DNA here is from genome assembly GCA_014695325.1 of Cyanobacteria bacterium FACHB-502. Taxonomy (GTDB): domain Bacteria; phylum Cyanobacteriota; class Cyanobacteriia; order Elainellales; family Elainellaceae; genus Leptolyngbya_A. The sequence continues at coordinate 86,905 of JACJNZ010000089.1, forward strand.
CATCAGGTTGGCGATATTTACCTAGGTGTTGTGGAAAATGTGCTGCCAGGAATTGATGCAGCCTTTGTCAACATTGGTGATAGTGAACGCAACGGGTTTATCCATGTTTCCGATTTAGGTCCGCTACGGCTTCGTAAGGCGGCAGGCTCGATCACAGAGCTGCTTGCGCCTCAGCAGAAAGTGCTGGTTCAGATTATGAAAGAGCCGACTGGAAACAAGGGTCCACGGCTGACCGGAAATATTAGCCTTCCAGGGCGCTATCTGGTACTAATGCCGTTTGGTCGAGGCGTCAACCTTTCCCGACGCATTCGCAACGAAGCAGAACGGAATCGGCTTCGCGCATTAGCAATTCTCATTAAGCCCGCAGGAATGGGGCTACTGGTGCGAACTGAAGCTGAAGGAATGCCCGAAGAAGCAATTTTAGAAGACCTGGAAGCTCTGCAAAAACAGTGGGAAAGCATCCAACAAGAAGCGTTGTCCTCTCGTCCACCCTGCTTGCTTAACCGAGATGATGACTTTATTCAGCGGGTGCTGCGAGATGTGTACAGCGCAGATGTAAACCGAATTGTTGTCGATTCGCATACCGGGCTGAAGCGTGTTAAGCAACACCTGACGAACTGGAATGGAGGACGATCGCCGCAAGGGATTTTGATTGACCATCACCGTGAACGTACCTCAATTTTGGAATACTTCCGAGTCAATGCGGCAATTCGGGAGGCTCTGAAGCCAAGGGTCGATTTGCCCTCCGGTGGCTATATTATTATCGAACGTACTGAAGCCCTAACGGTAATTGACGTGAACTCTGGTTCATTTACCCGATCGGCGACCGCAAGAGAAACGGTTCTTTGGACGAACAGTGAAGCGGCAACTGAGATTGCACGACAGCTCCGCCTTCGCAACATTGCTGGAGTCATTATTGTCGATTTCATCGACATGGATTCGCGTCGCGATCAGTTGCAGGTGCTTGAACAGTTTAATAAGGCACTGCGAGCAGACAAAGCCCGTCCTCAAATTGCTCAGCTCTCGGAACTGGGACTGGTCGAACTAACGCGTAAACGTCAAGGACAAAATATCTACGAACTGTTTGGGCGCACCTGTTCTCAGTGCGGTGGCTTGGGTCATACTGTTCATCTACCTGGCGAAACAGAAGTTGCGCTGTCTGATCCGCTCGATCCGGTGCGAATTCCTGCGACAGCCGAATCCCGTCCAGTCGCCCGCGATACCTGGGAGCGATCGGCTGATGATTCCGATTTAGATCCAGCTGCCGATTTGCAGGAACTAAACTTAACTAATCATCCTGACTATCGGGAGCGAAGCCGCAGCGATCGGGGTGATCGTAATGACCGCAATGACCGGGGCGATCGAGGAGATAATCGCCGTCGTCGTCGGGGTGGGCGAGTCAAGGTCGGTGAACCAACGTTGAAGCCAACCGTTGGACGGGTCGAGCCGGAGCTAGATCTGGAGCCTGCTCCTTTGGAAGAAGTGATCGCAACGCCGATTCTAAATAGCCGAGACAGTCGGGACGGTCGGGAAAACCGAGATAGTCGGGAAAACCGAGAGAGCCGGGAAAACCGAGATAGCCGAGATAGTCGGGACGGTCGAGAAAACCGAGATAGTCGGGAAAACCGAGAAAATCGCGGCGTGCGAGAGCGGGACAATCGCTCGGAAAAACTCGATCGCAGTCGGGTTTCGCGCCGGGAAAGACCCTTGGCAGAACCACCCCAGGTAATCTCAGTCGAAATGACCCCTGAGGAACAGGACGTTTATGCTCTAATGGGCATCTCGCCCCTAGTACTTTCAACTGAGACGGTGAAAGATCTAAAGTCTACGGTCGTTGCAGTCACACTGCCTGGACAGCGAGTTCGTCAGGACCCCGCTAGCTTACGCGAAGTCAGTTTGCCGGAGCAACCAACGATTCCTGAAGCGGTAGCTCCACCAGCAGAGCAAGTTTCGGCTGATTTGGACGAGTTGCCAGCAGTACCAGAAGCCTCGGTTTCAGAAGTTGAGTCGAATGGATACACGGCTGAGTCGGCTGAATCTGACGAAGGGGGGTATTCTGATCTCAGCCTGGATTCAACTCGTCGCCGCCGTCGCCGTCGCTCTTCCCTGGTTGCGACTGATGACCCAAGTTCGGATGTCGGCTAATTCTCTAGAGAGTTCTGCACTACAGCTCAATCTACTGCTGCCAGACTTGGAGGCTGCTTCTGCTCTGGGTCTGGTTGCAGGGGTGGATGAGGTTGGGCGAGGAGCTTTATTTGGTCCTGTAGTGGCAGCAGCTGTAATTCTCCCGACTGATCAGCTCGATCGCCTTTCAGCAGCAGGGGTCACAGACAGCAAGCAGCTGTCTGCCTTTCAGCGACAGGAACTTGCAGTGCAAATTAGAGCGGTGGCAATTGATTGTCGAATTGGGATTGCCTCAGTGCAAGAAATCGATCGACTCAACATTTTGCAGGCGACGTTTCTCGCGATGCGTCGCGCAGTCGATCGGCTCAGTCCGCAACCTGACTTGTGCCTGATCGACGGAAATCACTGTGTGCCGCAGCTTGTTTTACCGCAGCAGGCGATCGTTAAAGGGGATCAAAGATCGCTTGCAATTGCCGCAGCCAGTATTGTGGCAAAAGTCTGGCGGGACACACTGATCCTACGCCTTGCCGCAAAATATTCCGGCTATGACCTCGCATCTAATAAAGGTTATGGCACCGTTAAGCATCGGCTTGCGCTTCAGCAGAAAGGCGCATCGCGTCAGCATCGACGATCGTTTAGCCCTTGTGCTGCATCAAATCTATCCTTGGAGCAACTTTAGGGCTAGCGTATCGTAATCACTAAGAGACAGAATTTTCGCGTTGCCTCAAGCTTATCCCAATTCAGGCTTGCTGCCGGCCATGGGAAATGGTTCTCCGTTGGGAGCCAGAGAATTAGGCGAGTTGTGCCAAGTTTCCCTGTCTTGCTGCGCTGCCCATTCCCGATAGTCCACTAAAAGCTGATGCATTAGACGCTGTTTCACAGTTAGCAGAACGCTGTGAAGCAGACCATTTCCAGTTGCTTCTAGGATAGGCTGGGGGGTAAGCATCAACGGCGGCGGTACATCCACCTGTACTTGCAGATTAGCTCTGCCCCGTAGATAAGTCACTTCGCCGTCCTGTTCGGGAATCAGCACTCCAGTAAGATTCAGGCTGAATCGCTGGTTGATGTATTCAATCCCACGAATTTCGCAAGCGATCGATTGCACCCGAATACTGCCATCTGGTTCTGCCCAAACTTGCAGGTCTACCGTAGGCTGGAGCGTTAGCATCAGAAAGCTTAAAGGACGCATTTTCAGCCGAAAGCAATCTTGCCTCAACATTTGAATTCGGCTTGGATCAACTAGAGCACGAACAAGTCGCTGCGGCTGACGCAGATAATGCTGAAGCGGCACGGGTTGGTTAGGAACAGCTAACTCAACCGATTGAGAATCAGAAAAACGGGCAAACATGGGGGATAGATGGGTAGACGAGGGAGTGAGGATAAGCTGTGACCGTTACTTTACTAAAGTTTAAAGTTCTTCCCGAAAAGCAACCTTGCTCTTAGGCAGTATATGACGTAGCAATGGTCATTCTGGAATTGCCTAAGTGAATGTAATGAGATTACTTTAACTTTCTTTACTATAGCTTTACGCGATTAGGTTAGAACGCTAGGCTAGGGGAAAACCAGCGTCTAGAAGTGCCTATGCCTTCCCCTTATGGTGACGACCTGCGTCGCAAAGCAATTAATGCCGT
>JACJNZ010000009.1 GCA_014695325.1 Cyanobacteria bacterium FACHB-502
TCATCTTGTTGCTCTCAGACGCTCTAAACCTCAAACATTGCCGCTAACCCTTAGTTTGAGAGGCTTTTGCTTGTACTCCCTACTGCTGGATCACCAAAAGATGGGATGAGCCGAAACGGAATTTCATGCCCTCTGCAATTTGGGAAATCTACCCGCTTGTAGCTCAGATGCTCTACATCGTGCGCTTTCAGTAGGGGAATGATCGGGTCACGTCCAAACAGAAGATTGAGGGCAATCTGACGCCGAAGCGACTGCTTCCAGCCTTTGCTGTTGATGTAGGCAACATATTGAGGGGATACAGCACGCTTTCCCATCACCACGCCTCGCCCTTGACGAAGCATCCAGAGAGCCAACCTCGCAGCCCTCGCTGCCCAACTTTCGTGTTAGCAGCAAGATCATGGGCACTGGCAAAAAGAGGAGTGAGGGCGATCGCCTCATACCAAAGATTGTCTGGTTCACCCGCAGTCCTGCCTGTAAGCTGCACCGGATCGCTCTGGCGAACCACGCCGACTACAGTGCGAGGGTCAGGATCGGGCGCTGATCGAAAGTTTGCGTTCCCCGGTGTTCTGTTGCAGGACTTGATGGTCAAAATATCGATTTGTTCGCTTTGATCGGCGGGCGCTGGCGTAATCAAAGGCTGCCTGGGTGCTGCGGCAACAGCCGGAGAAGCTGTAGAAGCAGGAGCAGGGGCAGCAGACTGAGCAGATGGTGCTGCTGTTGCTTGAATTGGGGAAGGGGCTGCTGTCGCAGCGATAGCAGCAGGCTGAATCATTGCGCTGGAGACAACTCGTCGTTGTCTTAATGCAGTTGCTTTGGACTGCTGCCATGCCAACGCAGAAGTAACACCAAATGTTGCTATCCCTGCATAAAAAATTATTCGGCTGAGTTTCATGGGGGACTCCTAATAGGAGGAAAATCGGGGTTTCGGGGTAGTTAGATGCAAACTGCAAATTTGGGGGTTTCGGGGTACTTTCGGGGTAATCGGGGTAAGTCAGCCAATCGCGGGAAATAAGGTAGGAAAAGCATTTGGGCGATCGGGGTTTTTCGGAGTGATTATCAGGGTAAAGCTCCTACCCCGACCAGTTCAGCCCCAACCCCGCCGATTTCCCGCCAATTTACTCCTCATTTCGGGGTAAAAATCGGGGATCGATTCGGGGTCGCCAGAAGGCTTCGGGGTTTTCATCGGGACGGGCACGAAACTCCCCGATGCCCAGATCGTTGAGCTGGTGCAGCAGGATTTTTAGCGCAGCCGTGTCGATGTTACGGTCCTTGCCCCAGTTGTCTCTGAGCTTGGCAACGACAAACCAGCCCTCCGCGTCGGCGTAGCGATTACCTTTTCCGTAAACGTATCCCAGTAGCTCTAGCCCTCGCTCTGGCAGTTGGGTCAGGTCAGGGAGGTTAAAGCGTTCCTCCAGCCGATCGCGCTGTTCATCTAATTCCTCCGCGATCGCCTCACCGTCGTCATCCACCGGGATGTCCTCGTCTATGTCCTCGTCTATGTCCTCTTCATCCTCATCAAAGGCTTCAAGTTCTAGCACTTCTTCCTCTTGACTAGAGGCAGGCACCGCCAGCGCAACGGTTTCGATCGCGCCCAAGGCGTAATGTCCTGGCGGGGGCATGGTTGCAATAAACGGACGTAAACCAGGGGCTTTGACTAGGCAGAAGTATTGATCTCCCCGTTCGACGCGCAGGTGGTATTGCTCCTTCCAAAAAGCTTTATCGGCATTGCTGATCTTTGTCTTTAGCTCTTCTTCCAGAGCACGAGGGATGTTCTCCCCGATGAAGATGTTGACGGACTGGTCAAAGTCATCCCGGTTCATGCCCAGCCGGGAGCAGAGCGGGGATTGGGCGATATACGCCACTTTCAACCCCTTACCTCTCTGCTTGGTCAAGCCTCGTCCCAGTTTCAGTCCCTTCCTGAGCATCCGCGTCAGGTGTTTTTGCAGCGAAATTTTGCCGCGCTCCGGCGGGTTTGCTTCATCGATCGCACGGGCTTCGTCCATCAAAATCTCAGCTTCATCTAGCACAAACAGTTCAGGCGCAAACTCTGGTAAGGGTTTTCCTGCTTCTTTTGCTTTGCGAGCCAATCGGAAGCGAGAATCGACAATTTGCTCCAATGCACTCACGCCCCGAAACGACTCCTCCACGCCCTTGTAGTTGGGGGTGAACGTGGACCATTCGGTAAAAGGATACTTGGGGTCTGCCACGCTGAGGCGCAGCTCTACCCACACCTGCTGCATCGCACCCACAAGGTTATCCACCAGCGTTGACTTATCCGTATCGGTGTTGCCGGTCACTCTGAAGTGGTTGGCAATGCGGACAATCGTGAGCGGCCAATCGGGGTCGGCTTCGACGATCGGATCGACCTGATTTTCGGCTTCCCAATCAACGCCAGAGATGTCGATCGTCAGCACAATGCGACGATTGCTCATTTCCAGCCCTGGTTTAGTTTTGCAGTTGGGAACCTCTGCCATGATGCCTTCTAAGAGGCGGTCGTGAATCCGCTTGTAGGCATCAATCAAATTCTCAGCGTACTTGCCCTTATCGTTTTTGCCGGGGACGATCGGGAGAATGTTGAAGCTCAACTGGAATTTCTTTGTAAACGGCACAATGCGCGGGTCACGCACAATAACGCCGTGGTTATAGAGAAATTGAATCACCCGGTCTGCCAGCAGTTCGTAGGTCGTGGAGCCGTTGATCAGTTCAGGCTGTTGCAGGTTGTAGAGATAGAGCCTTTGCGATTCGATTGTCGCTTCCATATCCGCAATCAGCCGCTTATAATTCTCAATCTCCTTTTGACAAGCCCCAACCAGGGCGTTGTGCTGCTTCTCAAACTCTTCAATCAGCAAATTGCGCTGGTTATCCAGGTCTTTTTCTAGCTTGGCAGCACGGGCACTCAATTGCTCTCGTGCGTCACGCTCCGCTGCGTCCAGTTCAGCCGCCTTTTCTTCTGCCCAAGCGTAGATGGCATCGCGCTCGGCTTTGAGCTGGTTTTTCATCACCTCCAGTTCAGCCGTCTGAATCTCTAGCCTGTCCCACTGACTTTGCCAGGATTGCGTCAAGCGTTGCTTTTCCGTCTCAAACTCAACCTGCTGATTCGCCAATCCCTGTTTTAATTGCAGCAGTTCATATTCCTTTTGCTGCAACAGCGCAGCATAGTGGTCGATCGTCTGCTGGATCTGCTGAGTCGTGAGCGCGTCGTAATACTGCTGGATTTCCCACTGCTTTTGCTGAAGGGCAGCCTGGTGAGCCGCCTGCAACCGCGCCATCTGAAATTCATGCAGTGCCTTTTCCTCGGCGATCGGATCGTAAATCTCAATTTCAGGATCGCGGTAGAGCGCGGCAACCGCACAGGCAGCACCCCCTAGCCGGATTGCCCACATGAGCGTAGCAAGCAGAGGTTCTTGGGGGCGATAGCCAAACGTGAGGGTGCTACAGGTTGCCAAAACGAGCAGCCACAGTCGCGGCTTTACCTCGCGGGTAGGACGGGCAGCGAGGGGACGCAGAGGGTTTTCGGTGGGGATAATGCGGGGATAGAAAGTCATGGCTGCACCAGGCGGGATGCGGGGGTCAGGAAGAAAGCCATTTCAGGATTCAAGCCAGATATCGAGCGCAGCTCCTGCTAGGGAGATAAAGCTGTTTGGGTTGAACGGGTCGTCAGGGTCAGGCTGACGAACTTCAACCAGGGCAGAGATAGGGCATCCTGTGTGTTCAAGAGCAATAGCGATCGCATCAGATGTGCAGTTGGCATCGGTCTGAAAATCAACGTCTGGATTGCGAAAGATGACCATGTGCTTGCGGTTTTGAGGCATATAGAGTGTGAAATGAAGTGCAGTTAAAAAAGTCCCAACAGGATACCGATCGCCCCCATCACCAAGGGCAGGATTTGATCGACTCTCAGCAAGGTCGTTTGCAGGTCGTGTCGGTCGTTGGGCGACAAATCTAGCTCATGCTCCACAAGCTCAGACTGAATGAGGTAGGAAAAGCTCTCAGCGTCCTTCTGAAGGCGTTTTGCGGCTTTGATCTGACGACGACGCAGGATCTTGAGCCACTTCATCCACGCTGCCAGTCCAAATACGAGGGCAATAACGATCGCGATCAGGGTGACACCCTGCGGAATCAACGGGATAAACCACACCACTTTAAAAAGTTGGGCAATCACACCGGAGACAAGGAGAGCGGACAAACCCACCGCGATACGTTGTTCCATGATTGTGGGGTTTACGCCGCCCCACGGCGGGGCGGTAGAAACGACAGAAAACGGGCTAGTTGAGGTTGGGGTTCCCTACCCCTGCCCCTGCGAAGGAGAAGGAGCGCGGCAAGCCGACGCGAATCTCTTTCTCGCGGTACTCAGCGCGGCGATCGTCGTTGTTGAAGGTCGCTTCACCGAGGGTCAAATCCAGCGATTCCAGCCGTTGCCGGAACAGATCGCGGTTGATGTCTACCGACTGAGTTTCAAAGCTCAAGCGATCCTGTGCTGCCGTAATTTCAACCTCGCTGATCGACAGTTCTACCTGCGTCCGCTTCAGGTTGTTCCGCAAGATGTCGGTGCGGGTTTGCTCGATTGAGAGTTTGATTTCTTCCTGTCGATATTGCTCCTTCGCCACTTCAACACTTTTTTGCTTGCGCTTGGTAGTCCATTGTTCGCGCTCAAGATCGGCTTGCAAGCCCTGAATCTTGACGGAGCGAATCTGACGCAGGATGCGTTCAGACTGCTTCTTGAATTCGGACTCTGAAATGCCTGCTGGCATAGGTTAACGTCTCCTTTTTTTGACAGTGGATGTTCCATCGCTACCCCTCGGACTACTGAGGAGTGGTCTGAGGTTGGTAGTAGTAACCAGGAACGGGGTTTGCCGGAGCAACCGCGGGGGGCGCAGTTGGGGCGGGGGCGACGGGAGCAACCGGAGTCGGGGCAATGGGGGCGATCGTTGAGGGGTCAGGCAAAGGAACTGGGTCAAACGATCGGCTGAAGAGAAATCCAAACAAGGCAACTAAGGCAAAGGCAAAGGCAACCAAGCCAATCAGCATCTGCATCCCTTCCGACTTCATCAGGGCAATTAGATCCTCAAACCCGCTACCGCCCTGGAGGAAGAAAGCTTGCGGCTTGGGGGCAGAATCCATCATCGCGGCTGCTTGGTCCATGCCTGCGGCTTGTGCGCCCAGAATTATTTGCTGCATTTCTAGAAACTGCTGAAGCGTGATCTTCTGCTGTTCAAACAGCAACTCCGCCTGAGTCAACTCCTTCGGTTCCTGCAACTGGCGTTCCTCCAACCGGGCGATCGCCCGATGAACTTGCGGCATCACTTGCTGGGCAACCTGCGCGGCGACAGCAGTAGACAGGTGGGGGGCGAGCTGTTGAGCAATCATCGCGGCGGGGTCATCGGAGCGTTCTACGCCGGGGTACGGCGGTGCGGGGTAGTTCCCCGACGACGGTGCAGGAACGATGTGCGACGGTGCGACGGTGTGCTGCGCGGGTGCATACGGGTCAAAGCTGTCCCCCTGCGACGACATCGTGAACGATTGAGCCGGAGAATGAATCAGGGCAGAGTTCTGCGGCAACCGCGATTCAGTTTGCGGCGACTGAGGGGGTGCGACGGCAAATTGATTGGGCAAATACTGTGAAAGTTCACCTTTGAGTTGCTGCACCTGCGGAGTCGCAACCGCATCACACAGCTTGAGCAGCCCCGCCGTGCTATAAAAGATGCGTTCGATCGCGCCCTGTCCAGGCACTTTGATGAAATCTGTCCCGTAAGTCAGGAGAGGATGAAATTTTCTCAGTCCATGTTCGTTCAGCCCGAGCAAAATCAAAACGTTAATTCTCGGAATCAGCAATCCGTACTCTGGGTCAAGGTATTGCTGAAGGTTAATCGTGGATGCGGTTGAATTCATGAAAATCTCCAATAGTTTGCCAGAATGAAGGGCTTTAGCATGATTACTGGCTGCACTCTAAGTACCGCTCGGCTGTACTTCTAATGCCTTCGTCGTTTCCGTAATGGATTTCCCATTCGAGGTGGTTGCGTTCTCGAGCACAGGCAGTTTGCTCCCGGTAGATCCAGAGGAAAGTAGCGATAGCAGAGAGCCATAGGATTGCGGTAGTGAGGGCGAAGATACCTGCAATGGAGAGAGATCGACTACCGCGACAGCAAAAGGGCGAGGAGCTTCTCCTTGTACCCGTGAGAACGCCTTGATCAGCGTTTCACACTGGATAGAATTGCGATTCAGAGCGGTTGCGATCGCCTTCGCTCCAGCGTCGGTGATGCGATCGCGCTGGTCATAAATTCCACTGGTCAATTGAGCCAAATCTTCAACCGCCTGAGCCAGAGTTCCTGTAATTGCATCAGAGGCAGCGGTCAATGCCAGCAATTCATCGTCTGCCGTTTCAGGATCAACAGGTGGAACAGGGCTAGACGATTTATTGGACAATCGCTTATTGGATGATTTGCCATTCCCATTTGCAATTTGCTGTTCTTCTTCAGTTAACATTCAGCATTTCCTCCGGGTACTTGTGTGGATTTTGTTGGATGTCTTCAATCAGGGCATCACGAGCGAGTTCTAGACTCCGTACCCGCTTTATAAACTGAGCCACGAAAACAAACTTTGCCAGGTCGCGCTCGGAGTAAAGAGCTTTTCGACGGCTCAGACAGTAAGGTAGCCAGGGGTAGAACTGCTTCGCTTCCAACCGGTAGCTTGTGTGTTCATAGAGTGCGAGACGAAGCTCATCTCGCGTATAACCGTCTGAGTTCACAACTACGGTTGCTTTTACTGCTTGCATACAGACCTCAACGGAATCTCAACGGAAAGTCAAACGATTCTGGTCAGATTCAGGTGAACTTCTTGTGAATTAAACATAGAACACTAAATTAAAAGCAAACAATAGATAACTATGGATTCCATACAAGATCGTGAATCAGTATGAAATCCATACCAAATTGAAAAACACGAAAAAGTGTTCAGAAATCTATGTGAACACTTCTCTCAAGAGAACAATGATTTCTAAGAGCCACACAACAGCATGTCTATGCGATCGCAGATAGCTGCGGGTCTGGTTCGGCACACTATGAGAGGCTGAGAGTGTACAGTCCTTCAACCTCCCTTAACAATCTTTGTAAGGTTGAAGCTTGAACCTTACAAAACAGGAGAGGGTCTACTCATGTGGGAGCGGAGCACAGCGACATCTAGCTTACAGCGGGTTGCCAGCCCCGGTTGCTTCACTGCGTTGTGCTTTGGCTCATGCTGTGCTCAGAGCTTGAATGGCGGTTGCTAGCGACAGATTTCCCTTCAATCTGAGGGTAAGAAGTTCGCCCGGCTGGACTCGCTCAATCTGAGGAAAAAGCATCTCAGTCTCATTACAGCAAATTTCATGTGAATAGACCACAGTGATTGAACCAACCAATGGCGTCATCTTCAGTAATGAACTGAACTGCTTCCGTCATCGCTTGGTCGAGGGCTTGATCGGTGC
>JACJNZ010000090.1 GCA_014695325.1 Cyanobacteria bacterium FACHB-502
CTCATCTGCATAAGCTTCAGAAGTTGCCGGGGCGCATCGTGCGGTACTTTAAACATCCTGCCATTGCTTATGCTGCCTGACCTTATGCACTCTCTATACTTGCCAGGTTAATAAGTGGCGGCACCTTCTACCTGAAATCATCTTACTCAAGGGGCAGTGGTACTGTCGCTACTCCCTTAGCTACCGAGAGTTGGAGGAAATGATGCAGGAGCACGGCATGGGAGTGGAGCATTTAACGATCAGCCGTTAGTTTTGAAGTATGCCCCGGAATTGGACAAATGCAGTCGACCCCACCCCAGGCCCACGAATCATTCCTGGAGGGTGGACAAAACTTATATCAAAGTCAGGGGAGCGTGAAAATATCTGTATTGCGCCCTGGATTCGGAGGGCAATGCCCTAGGCTTTATGCTTAGTGCCAAGCGAGATGGCAAGGCAACCGCCCGATTTTTCGCAAAGTGCTCAAACCTCAGCACGATCAGGCTCCGCGCGTAATTACTGCCGATAAAAAATGCTGCTTATTCGGTAGCAATTGAGGGGCTGCAGGAGGATGAGACAATCACCGAGGAGACCCAGTTGAGGCAGAGCAAGTATGTGAACAATATTATTGAGCAAGATCATCGAACCAGCAGCGGATAGTGAGACCGATAAGGGGGTTCAGGTCATTCAACAGGGCAAGGAGTACCTTGAGTGGGATCGAAGCGATGATATAGGGTTCATAAAGAATAAGTCAATGGCATTAATCGAGGGGAGATTGTATTCCAGGCCAGATTTATTGAAGCAATTTTTGGAGTAGCTGCTTAAGACGATGAGATTGATAAAAATTGTTTGTCTTTAAAGAGTTTTTGCGACACAACCTGCTCGACTCCGAATTACTTCTACCATCTTTTCCGCAGCCAGGCTTAAATGCTGTCTATGGTTTGTGATAAGAACTGCCGATCGCGACAAAGAACATTCTGACACTTCTATCACGATAAGTCTGCCAGCTTCTAAATCTTCTTGAACCAAGGAATGGGGCGCGAATGTTGCACCGAAGTTAGAGAGTAAAAGTTGCCGGACTGACTGAAAACCTTTGACCTCGGCAACGATCTTGAAACGATGCTGATGAATTTGATAAATCTTCTCAACGATATTACCAATTCCACAAGGGCTGCTACCGAATGTTGATTTCTGCCGATGCAGAACAAGCGGTAATGTTTCAATCTCCTCCAGGTAAAGTTTCTTAGAAGTGGCTAAAGGATGGGTTGCACCAATCACTAGCAGAATTGGTTCCTCGTAAAGCACTTCGCAGGTTACATTGTCCTGAGGAAAAGGGAGCGACAAAATTGCTAAATCAAGCAAGCCTTGCTCTATTTGCTTAATTAGCCCCTCTGTATAGTCTTCTAAAATTTTTACATGAACTTGAGGATACTGTTGATGATAACGGCTTAACATCTGAGACAAAAATCGCTGTGACGAGGAAGGAGTTAACCCTAGCGTTACAATGCCTGTCACCGCTTGAGACATCCTTGCAACTGCAAATGCACCATCTTGCATTGCTTGTAAAGAATCTCGGCAATAGCGGATGAATACCCTACCTTCCTCTGTTAAATAAACCCCATTCGATCGCCGATGTAGAAGTTGAACTCCTAAAAATCGCTCAAGTCTCTGAATGTGCTGACTCACAGTAGGCTGCGATAAATTCAGCGCAACTGCTGCATCTGTAAAGCTATTTTTCTCCGCAACTTCAACAAATGAAATCAAGGCTGAAAAATCTAGATGCCCCACCTTGTGTTTATTCATTTTTCGGCTACTCTACAGGTAAATCTATTGGCTGGCAATATTTCTGCTCAGGGATAAAATTAACGCATTAAACTGAAATAGCTTCAGGCACGTATTTTCAGGACAATCTAAATCTGCCAAGCCTACTTTTCTGTATTATTAACTACATTAAAGTCAGTGAACTCTTCTAAGCCAGGGAGCACTTATATTTCGCCACAATATTGCTCTGTTTGTTAAAAAATATACAGGCAAACCCTAAGATAGGTAATTCAGCATAGGTAATTCTGCGCCGGCCGAATGATATTCGATAAAGAAGGCGCTATTGGATTCACAAATAGCAGGAATTCTAGAACGTAATCGGAAATGTGATGAAAAGTACGATTCCAGCCGTCTCAATCCCCTAACTTGATTTTGGATTTCAAGGGTTGGAGGCAAAGAGTTGCTATCATTCCAGCCGCAGAACTCCTGTAGCGCATTGGGGTTCAACTCAAGTGTGTTCGGCAGGTTGAGTCGGTGTCACACAAGGGAACACGACGGAAGATGAACTGGCTTTCTAGCAAAATAGAGCTACGTGAAATCAGCCATGTTTTTCAAAGCCACGATCGAAGGCCAGTCAATGCTTTGGAAGACATCAGTCTGCAAGTTTCAGCAGGTCGCTTTGTCAGCTTGATTGGACCCTCTGGAAGTGGAAAGACAACGCTGTTTAACATTATTGCGGGCTTGCAGCAGCCTACAGCAGGTCAAGTTTTAATTGACGAGCGGGATGTCACAGGCAAAATTGGGCTGGTAAGCTACATGATGCAGAAAGACCTGCTCCTTCCCTGGCGAACTGTTTTAGACAACGTTGTATTGGGGATGGAACTTCAGGGGATTTCCATTAGTAAAGCCAGACAGTTGGCCCTGCCATATCTTTACCAGTATGGCCTGGGTGGGTTTGAAAATCATTATCCGGCTGAATTGTCGGGCGGAATGCGTCAGCGAGCAGCGTTGCTACGTACTTTGCTGTGTCATACTGAGCTAATTTTATTAGATGAACCTTTTGGAGCATTAGATGCACAAACCCGCGCCCAGATGCAGGAATGGCTGCTTCAGCTCTGGAGTGACTTCGGCAAAACGGTTTTATTTGTGACACATGATGTAGACGAAGCGGTTTACCTCTCAGATGAAGTATTTGTCTTAACGGCTCGCCCCGGAACAATCAAAGCGCGGCTTGAGATATCGCTCGATCGCCCTCGTTCTCGTCAAATTGTGACTGATCCAAGCTTCATTCGTCTCAAGGAAACCTGCCTTGCACTGCTGGCGGATGAAGACATTGCAGGATCAATTTTAAAGCTCAGTCGGGATGTCGCAAGAAAAGGAAAAGCGCAGCGATGATTAGACTTCCAATTCCGGTTAACTCGATGCGCTGGGCAAGACAAGTTTCATGCCAGGGGCGCTCGCTACCACACGAACGGATTTGGTCTAAACACATCATTGTACTCTGGCAGATCTGTATCACAATCGCTTTGTTGACAGTATGGGAATTGGGAACTCGCATCGGCTGGATCGACGCTTTTTTCTGGTCTTCCCCGTTCACCATTTTAAAAACTGGAATTGTTTTCTTTCGTCAGGGCAGTGCAGTTAGCGATATTTGGTTTACTTTTCGCTCAACGATCGCTGGATTTTTCATCGGTACAGGTCTGGGTGCAGCAATTGGGTTAACCTTCTGGTGGTCGCGCAACTATGCTGCAATTGCTCAACCGCTCATCATTGCTTTTCATGCGACTCCTAAATTGGCATTAGGTCCGCTCGTCATCCTCGTATTTGGGATGGGATTTGCTTCTAAGGTTGCAATGGCAGTTGCGTTGACAATCGTGATATCCGTCTTGACTACTTACAGTGGTATTCAAGCTGTCGATCCTGATTTACAGCAGCTCATGTACTCACTGGGAGCAACTCGGTGGCAGGTTTTTACAAAAGTTGTGATTCCGTCGGTGTTACCCTGGATTATTTCGTCCCTGCGAGTCAATATTGGGCTTTCACTTTCCGGGGCGATCGTCGGTGAGTTTCTTGGATCTCAAGCAGGGCTGGGTCGGCTGATTCTTTATGCTGGGCAAACTTACGACATTGCTTTGGTCTGGGTTGGCGTACTCGTTCTCGCTGCACTTTCAGTGGTGATGTACGCCTTTGTGCAACATTTAGAACAGCTTCTGTTGAAAGGAGTAATGCATGGAACTCAGCCAATCAAAGAGTAAAACTGCCGTTCAGGGCAAAGGGCAGAAGGGATGGCTTTTTAGTGGGTGGAGCTTCAGGGGGTGGAACTTCAGTGGGTGGAGCTTCAACTTCTTATCGTGGAGATTAATGAGTTTACGATCTCAATTGAAGTGCTGGAAGCAGTTTGGGCTTATTCTGCTTGCGTTTGCAGCTTTTAGCTGTAGTGTTGCGATCGCTCCTGGGGACAGCGGTGATTTAACCAAGCTTGTAATCGCGGAACCGTTGCATGGAACCGGATATTTGCCGCTTTATGTAGGGATACATCAAGGATTCTTTGAAAAAGAAGGGCTGAACGTTGAAGTTGTGACTTTTCAGGGCGGAGGAGCGCATACCAACGCAGTGCTTGCAGGAGATGCCTGGGCATTTATTGGTGGACCTGAACGCAATGCTTTAGCCAAAATAAAAGGAGCTGAATTGCGGGCGATCGCTCATGTAGTCGATCGTGGAAATGTGTATCTTGTTGCAGGGAATCATCTCAACTTTACCCCAGCTGAACTTCAGCAAAATTTAGCAGAGCTGCTGCAGGGGAAGCGAATTGCTGTCAGCCACTTTGGTAGCACTCCAAATTCTATCTTGCGCTATGTTTTATCAAAGAAGGGGTTGGACCCGCAGAAAGACGCAGTACTGATTGAAGGAGAGCATACGGCAGCACTTGCCGCAGTGAAAACTAAACAAGCAGACTTTGCGATCACAACAGAGCCAATCTTAACGCAAGGAATTCGTCAGGGAATCTGGGGCGAACCCGTCTACAGCATTCCAGAAGAGTTGGGTTCGTATGCTTTCTCTACGATTAATGTCCACAAACAGACGATCGATCGGGAACCTGAAACCGTAGAGCGTTTTACCCGCGCACTGTATCGATCGATCCGATTTGTTTACGACAATCCAGATGAAGCATTTGAGATTGCGACGAAAGAATTTCCAATGATGCCAAAAGATGACCTAAAGGCAACACTCGATCGAGCCTTTGCGGATCAGCTCTGGAGCTCAGACGGTATTGTTAAACCTGAAGCGTGGAAGACGGGACATGCGGTAGTGCGAAAGGCAAATATCTTAAAAGAAGATGTTTCCTATGATGCGGTGATTGACATGCGTTTTATGCAAGCAGCAATTTCTAGCTCCCGTTTGTAAGATAATCACCACGTTCATTTTATCCTTCAACGAAATTAACCATGCAACCCTGGGACGGCATTATTTCAAACGTGGATATGATGAGCTTTCGTTCTGGTTTTCGGGGGATAGAATGCTCTCTGGAAGCCGGAGTAAAACCTGCTCTGATCATCGTAGACATGACACGAGCTTTTGTTGACAGTCGCTATCCAACGGGATGGAGTGAAACAGGGTATCCCGCAGTTGCAGCTAACCGCAAGCTATTGAATGTTGCCCGAAAAGCGACTATTCCTATTTATTTCACAAAGGGCTATGCAGAACCAGATTATAAACCTAAACCCGTCCAGCGAGGACGATGGAAAACTGGAAAACGACCTCTCGTTGATCCAGCTTTACCCCCTGGGGATGTTATTGTCGAGAACTTAACTCCACTTCCGGGAGAAATTGTAATTGACAAGCAGTCAAAGCCCAGCGGTTTTTTTGGAACCCCCCTAGCGTCTTATCTCGTTTATGAAGGAGTGGATACGGTAATCGTTACTGGAATGACGACGAGTGGCTGTGTGCGGGCAACGGTGCTAGATGCTTTCCAGTACAATTTCAATGTCATCATTCCCCATGAATGCTGCGCCGATCGCAGTCAAATTTCTCACAAAGTAAGCTTATTTGATCTACACATGAAATATGCAGATGTTGTTTCTGTGGATATCGCGATCGATTATTTGATGCAGGTTGCGGGAGCAATCTCAATCGCTGATCCAGTATAGGCAGCTGTCTGATAGTGGTTATATAAAACTTACTTCAGAATTAACAAGGCTTACGGAGCGAAACCGGGCAACGATCGCAAATGACCTGTAAGCCTTGCTGTTTGTCAGTAAAACAATATATGTTTTCATGCGACATCATCCTGAAAGCACAGGGTTTATGCTGGTTTTACGGCAACAGCCAGCCTTAATTCCTCTGCTTATCATTGTTATGTGCGTAATGATGGGTATGGGATTGCTTGTTCCCGTACTCTCTCTTTATGCCTCCAGTTTTAATGTCAGTACCGTAATGGTTGGGATGACCGTTACCGTGTTTGGATTTGCTCGCTTATTAGTTGACATTCCAGCAGGAACACTTTCAGAACGGTATGGACGACGAAGATTATTGTGGAGTGGTCCCGGACTTCTGGCAATTGCATCTTTTGCAGCAGGAGCAAGCCATAGTTTCACCTGGCTCCTGGCCTGGCGATTTGTACAAGGCGTTGGGTCAGCTCTTTACATGACTGCAGCAATGGCAGCCGTGGCAGACCTCAGCACCCCTGAAACTCGCGGTCGAACAATGGCACTTTACCAGACCGCGCTGCTAACGGGCACTTCACTAGGACCTGTTGTGGGCGGTTTTGCTGCCAGTACTTGGGGGTATGCGGCTCCGTTCTGGCTATTTGGTGTTGTCTCTGCAATCGCGGCATTGATTGCATTCTGCTCGGTTTCAGAAACACTCAACCGGGACTTGACAGTCAACTCTGTTTCCGGAGAACGGAAATCTCTCGGAGGACTCAACGACCTGAAATTACTGATGTCCAGCCGCAAATTTTTGCTGATTACCGTTGTTTCGTTTGCTATCTTCTTTACCCGAACCGCTGCAAAGTTCACGCTGATTCCATTAATTGGACTCAATCGGTTTCAGATGAACTCAGATAAGATCGGGCTAATCTTAACGATCGCAACACTGGCTAATTTTCTGGCCCTGCCGCTTGCCGGAAGAATGATGGACAGGTATGGCCGGAAAATTGTGATTGTTCCCGCTCAAACAGCTTGTGCCGCTGCTTTAATTCTCGTTGCCTGGTCGCCGATTCCCAGTCTTTTCTGGA
This sequence comes from Cyanobacteria bacterium FACHB-502, assembly GCA_014695325.1. Taxonomy (GTDB): domain Bacteria; phylum Cyanobacteriota; class Cyanobacteriia; order Elainellales; family Elainellaceae; genus Leptolyngbya_A. The sequence goes on from JACJNZ010000090.1 coordinate 6,974, forward strand.
TTGCTATCGTTATTCTGGGAGTTGCAATGGGAATTAGTTCTCCTGCTGCTGCTGCCTATGCTGCCGATGTTACGCCTCAAGCCAGATTCGGACCTGCAATGGGACTTTTAAGAGCTATCAGCGATTTGGGATTTATGGTTGGTCCCGTTCTCGTTGGCGCAGTTGCTGATTTAACTCCTTATACGCTTGCTGGTGGCCTGATGTTTAACAGCATTTTGGTGATTATCTCAACGCTGTTTTTTGCAGTCCTGACAAGAGAAACGCAGCCTACTGAAACATAAAAGATATTTCGCACCCTGAGCTTCACAAAATATTTCTAAATATATCAGTTTGTCTATTGTAATTTGTCTATTGAGGAGCGGCATACCGTTCATTGCAAAATCCAATTAAATATGTTGCTATGTACACTACTTGCATTACTCTGTTTACCCAATAATTACATTAATTTCTCAGAAAATCTTGGGTGCATGAGTTAAGTGAGGAGTAAATTAGAAATGAACAAACTTATCCATCGTCTATTACCAGGAATATTTCTGGTAAGTCCTGCTGCTCTTGCTGCCCCATTCGCGGTTTATTCTTTACCCGTTACTTCCTTAGCCACAAACTCTTCCGAAGTCAGGGTTGCTCAAGCCGAAACAGCTACCGAACTGCCGAAAGTAAAAATCTTGACAACGGGAGGAACGATCGCTAGCCGTGGAGCAACACCACTCACTTTGTCAGACTATACAGCTGGTCGAGTTGAAGGGAATGCGCTGGTCGAAGCTGTACCAGAGATTCAAAACTTTGCCAACGTTGAAGTTGAAGAAATTGCCAATATCGGTAGTCCTGATATGACTAGCGAAATCTGGCTAAAAATGGCAAAGCGAATTAACGAAATTTTTGCCACCGAGCCAGACGTAGCAGGGGTTGTGATTACGCATGGAACCAATACGCTGGAAGAAACTTCCTTCTTTTTGCATCTTACGGTTCAATCAGATAAACCTGTCGTTTTGGTAGGGGCGCAACGACCTGCAACTGCAATTAGTGCGGATGGTCCACTCAATTTAATCAACGCTGTTCGGGTTGCTGCGGCTCCTCATTCGCGAGGAATGGGCGCACTACTCGTCATGAACGACCAAATCAACTCTGCTAGAGATGTCACAAAAACAAATACGTTTCGCCTGGAAACTTTTCAATCTGGTGAATTAGGGTTTCTTGGCTATGCAGACTCCGATCGCGTTGTGTACTACCGTTCTCCAATGCGTCGCCATACCGTGCGGTCGGAATTTGATATTACCAGTGTGACGGAACTACCGAGAGTAGACGTTGTTTACTCCTACGCTGAAGCATCTCGTGACACAGTTGATGCGCTAGTCGAAGCAGGGACGAAGGGCATTATTTTGGCAGGAACAGGAGCGGGCGGAGCAGCACCCCGTGAGTTTGAAGGGTTAAAGGAAGCTGTTCAACGTGGAGTCACTGTGATTGCATCAAGCCGAGTTGGCAACGGGCGAGTTCTCGATCGCCAGAGATATGTCGATGCAGGGATTATTCCCGGCGATAATCTACTGCCTCAAAAGGCCCGTATCTTGCTGATGTTAGCGTTAACGCAAACCAGTGATCCGGCTGAGATTCGCCGCATTTTTGAGGAATACTAATCAACAGGAAATCTACCATGATAACGACAACCCGGCTATCAGCCCCCACTTCATTCAAGCTGATAGAGGCAACGATTGAGGAAATTACGAAAGCTTTTGAATTTGAAGCTCTGACGGCTGAACAGCTTGTACAGCTTTATTTAAACCGAATTGAAGCTTACGATCAGCAGGGACCGACACTCAACTCCATGATTAGTGTCAACCCAAGCGCACTTGAAACGGCTCGACAATTAGATGAAGAGCGTCGGTCAGGAACGCTAAAGGGACCGTTGCACGGCATTCCAATCGTGCTCAAAGATAACTTTGACACCTTTGATTTGCCAACGACAGCTGGTTCTATCGTTCTGAAAGACTCGGTTCCGCCAGATGATGCGCGTTCAGTAGAGCTGTTGCGAGAAGATGGAGCCATCATTTTAGGTAAAGCTAATATGCGTGAGTTCGCTGCTAGAGGCGGGCTGGGCGTTTACACAGAGTATGGAGGCGAGACTCGTAACCCTTATAACTTTAACCGGAACGCATCTGGTTCCAGTGGCGGCACGGGGGCAGCGATCGCCGCTAATTTTGCAGTTCTTGGCACTGGAAGTGATACTGGTGGTTCTATTCGTGGGCCTTCCTCTTTCAATGGTTTGGTGGGTATTCGTCCTACACGTGGATTGATTCCCCTGGATGGTATTGTTCCTTTTGCCCTTTCCCGTGATGGAATTGGGCCAATGGCACGAACCGTCACCGATGCTGCTGTTGCTCTAGGATCGATGGTGCAATACGATCCTAACGACCCTATTTTTAAAACTCCTATTCCAGCTCCTCAAGCACAACCCGACAAATTTTTTGAGGATTACACCCAATTCCTACAGCCTGATGCATTGAAAGGGGCACGGATTGGGGTAGGTCGTGTCTGGTTTGGGGGTGATCCGGAAGTCGATCGCCTGATCGATGAGGCTATTCAGGTAATGGAAGATCTGGGAGCCACGATCGTTGAACTCGATTTATCAAACGAGTTGCTAACCACCATGATCAATGCCTCACGATCAATTGGGTTAGCGGAGTTCCCATCTCAGCTCGCTGAGTACCTGTCTACTTTGGAGGAGGGCTATCCTAAGACGCTGGATGATATTATCGCGATCGCAGAATCGCCAGAATTTGCGGATTTAGTGCCACCCTCCAGATTGCAAGGGTTAAAGAATATTCGAGATTACGGTGGACTGGAAAATCCTGAGTACATTGACGTAGTGCAGAATGTTATTCCTGCATTGCGAGAGACGTTCTTTGATATTTATGAAAGCAATGATATTGACACGATTGTCTTTCCAACAACCAGAACGTTTGCTTCCCCCTTTGAAGGAGTGACCGATCCCACTTTCGTAGAAGTGTTACCAGCACCGCCAATTCGTGGTGTAGAGATTGCTAGTCTGCTTGGTTTCTCAGATATCACGGTTCCAGCAGGCTTGAGTGAAGACGGCTTACCAATTACCATTTCCTTTACAGGAGTTCCTTACAGTGAGCCGGCCTTACTGGGTTTAGCCTATTCCTTTGAGCAAGCAACCCAACACCGAGCTGCCTCTCCGCTATTGCCCGCACTTGAAGGTGAAGAATTTGAGTACGTGACAGAAGTGCTGGTTGCAGGGGATGCCGCAAATGACGTTATTGTTGCAAAGCAGATTACTGATTTTGACGGTAATGGGGATATTGTTTTCTCAGGCGATGGTAATGACTCGATCGATACAACTCCAGCCTTAACAGGTCGCAATCGTCTCTATGCAGGAAATGGTGCGGATAAGGTATTGGCAAGCCGAAACGATCAGGTCTTTGGAGAAGCGGGAGCAGATATTTTAGATGCCTCAAAAGGACGAGGTGACAACTTACTTTACGGCGGCTTAAACAATGATGAACTTTTTGCAGGAACGAGAGATCAGCTTTTTGGTGATGAGGGAGACGACAAACTATACGTTGGTGAATTAGGAGATAATTTACTGACAGGAGGCACAGGAACAGACCAGTTTTGGATTGCTAAGGCAAAACTACCAATCAGCAAAAACACGATCGCAGATTATGAGATTGGAACGGACGTGATTGGAATTAGTGATTTAAGCCTGCGTTTCACAGATTTATCCTTCAGCCAGGTCGGGCAAAATACAGATATCCGTGTGGGCGATGCAGTTGTAGCAACGCTGTTGAATACTGAGGCAGATGCATTAACAGCAAATAACTTTGTGTTTGTTTAGAAGATGCTTTGAGAGTATTCAATGTGCTGCATTCATCTTGCAGCCTGTAATTCCAGAGGATTCCTGACTCAGTTTCCATTTAAAGTTTCTCAAGTTTAGGGAACTTTGGAAACGGTTCGAGTCACCCTTTGCCTCAACCTTCATTTTGAAAATTCAAGACTTTCTAGAAGTTGTAATGAGGCACACTTTTCTGCTGCTTTTAACTACTAGTATTTCCAATTGAGGAGATTTGTTCTATGACATCTAAGCCTTCATTGCTAGACTTAACCATTTCAGAAGCACAAGCTGCAATGGCGAGCGGAGAACTCTCAGCTGTAGAGTTAACTCAGTACTATCTCGATCGAATTTCGGTATATGACGATGAACTCACTGGAACCTATCTCAACTCCGTTGCCACTCTCAGTCCCGATGCGCTTGAACAGGCTGAAAGACTAGACCAGTTGCGCGCCGAAGGCACAATTCTTGGACCACTGCACGGCGTTCCTATAATGGTCAAGGATTCATACAACGTAGCAGGATTAGCAACCACAGGTGCAGTTCGAGGTTTTGAGAATTTTGTTTCAGACGACGATGCATTTGTAGTAGAGAAATTGCGAGAAGCAGGCGCGATTATCCTGGGCAAAACAAACATGGACAGCTTTGCCAGTGGTGTTCGCGGCTTTAGCAACTTGTTTGGTGGCACTCGCAATCCCTACAATCTGAACAAGGAAACAGGAGGATCAAGCTCTGGTACTGGATCTGCAATCGCAGCAAACTTTGCAATTGCAGGAATGGGGGGCGAGACGGGAGGATCAATCGTTATCCCCAGTGCAGCAAATTCGCTTGTCGGAATTAAGCCGAGCCGGGGACTTGTCTCAGTTGATGGAACTATTCCACTTTCCCCATTTCGGGATGTGATTGGTCCCATGACGCGCAGTGTGACAGACACAGCAATCATGATGGATGTACTGGCGCAGGAAGATCCGGAAGATCTCTGGTATTCCTATAAACCAGAGGGGGCTAACGATCGCCCAGAGTCCTACGCATCGCCAGAGGTTTTGAACGAAAAGGCATTAGAAGGAAAAGTTCTTGCCGTTCCCAAAATATATGTTGGTAAGGATCAAAAATTGGGAGAAGGATTTGAGCTTGATCCTGAAATTGAAAAGCTATTTGAGGATGCCAAGCAAACTCTGAAAGAGCAGGGCGCAACTGTAATTGAGGTAGACACAGCCCCTTACCTTTCTAAATGGATCAATCGTGAGGAAGAGTGGGATTATGGCTGGTCCGACGAACAGTTTCCTAATTGGAATCGAGAAAGCGCTGCCTACTATCTGGAAGAATTTATCAAAGATCTCAACAATCCAGAAATTGACTCACTGCTAGATGTAAAAACTGCGATTACTGGAGAGTTTTCCGATACTGCTCTAGTTCAAACTCTAGAAGCTCTTGAAAAAGGAACCCCTCGCTCATTTGAAGACGAAGCCCTACAGACTGTTCTGAAAGCATTGGAGCAATGGCGCGTCAATGATTTTGAACCCTTTGTTAAAAAACAGGGTATTGATGCGTTTGTGTTTCCGACTCTACGTGCTGCAATCCCAGATGAATCTGGACCAACAGGACCTATTCCCTTTAATCGAAACGCTGATGCTGAATCAAACGTGATGGGCTTACCCGTTGTCACAGTTCCAATGGGATATACGAAGGGCAGTGCTCCTGCTTCCCTCAGTTTTATGGGAGATTACTACGGTGAAGCAGAAATTTTAGGCTACGCTTTCGACTTTGAGCAAGCTACAAAGTACCGCAAAACACCTGGTACAACACCCGATCTCACAGCTGTTGATAAATTACTTTATGGAGGAACTGGTAGCGATCGAAATATAGGGAAGACATTCATTCTGAAGACAGGTTTGGGAAGAGATGTGATTGAAGATTACAAAGTTGAATTAGACCAGTTTAAGCTGAGTCAGGAAGTCCAATTTGATGATTTGATAATTACTCAAGTTGGACAGAATACTCGTATTCTGCTGGATAAGGACGTGTTAGTAGTTTTGAAAGGAGTTGATGCTGATCTGATCACAGCAAGTGAATTCGCTTAAACGCGATAGATAACCTTGTAGCAAGCCTATCGTAACTAAGCCGGGCTTTGCTCGGCTCTGTTTATCGGATGCAAGGAAACTGCCAGAACTGGGTACTCAAATTGAGGGTAGGAGCCCCGGCTTGATAAACTGACTACTGCCCTCAACCTTCAACTTCATTGAGGTGCCCGCTGATATCGTGTTCCAAGTGCTGCTGTGTCGGTTGCGCTACAAGCTCAGCTTTCGGGATATTGCCGAATTCTTCTTACTGTAAAGGTTCGAGTCTAGGCATGAAACAGTGCGGGTTGGCTTCTGGAGAAGTCGATTGACGGTTTGAATTCACGACTTGAATCACACCGCGATACATATTCATGCCGCAGGTAAAGGGATAGTCACCGGGCTGCTGGGGGGTAAATTCGATCGCCGTGCGTTTATTGAACGGCAGGTCTTTCGCAATCCGAAAGTCTGGGATGAGAACCTGCTCTAAACAACGGGTGGGATCTTTGCGGAAGAAGTTGAGCCGCACCGGTTGCCCTGCCTGAACCACGATGCGATTTGGCTCATAGCCACCATCAACTGCAATATCAAGTTCCTGAATACCTTTTTGAGACTGTGCCTTTTGCGATCTGGGTTTCCTTCCCAAAAACCACCACAGTTCCAATCCGATCAAACCCACTCCGCCTGCGGTGACTCCCAGCTTTACGCCCAGAGGTTGCTCAATTTTCTGGAATTCTGGTGTAGAGGTCGAACCATGTGGCATTTCCATGCTGGCTTCAGGAGCGGCAACACCTGCTTCCACAACGGTTAATGCAATCGTCCCACCCCCTCCAAACACTAGCCCAAAGCCTGCCAGCGTTCCAATTAATCGACGGAATTTCATCGTTCTATCATCCTTCTACTGAATGTGCTTAGGCTGAAAATTTCGCAGACGCAGGGCATTGCTGACTACAGATACCGAACTGAATGCCATTGCTGCACCTGCAATTACAGGACTGAGCAGCCAGCCGAAGAACGGATACAGGATGCCAGCGGCGATCGGAATGCCAGCGACGTTGTAGACGAAAGCAAAAAACAAATTTTGCCGAATGTTTCGCAGTGTGGCGCGCGAGAGTTGAATGGCGGTCACGATTCCCTGCAAGTCGCCTGAAATGAGCGTGATGTCACTGGCAGCGATCGCCACATCGGTCCCAGTTCCGATCGCAATTCCGACATCGGCTTGAGCTAGGGCAGGCGCATCGTTGATGCCGTCTCCCACCATTGCAACAATCTTGCCTTCCGACTGGAGCGATTGAACAGTAGCGGCCTTCTGGTCAGGACGGACTTCTGCCAGGACTCGGACAATTCCCACTTCGCGGGCAATCGCTTCTGCGGTGCGCTGGTTGTCGCCTGTGAGCATCACGACCTGCAAACCTAATCGCTTGAGGGCGCGTACTGCCGCTATAGAAGAAGGTTTCAGGGCATCTGCGATGCCGACTACGCCCTGCATTTTGCCATCCACTGCCAGCCAGACGGCAGTTTTTCCGGCAGCTTCGAGCTGATCTTTGTGTTCCTGGAGAGCTTGCGTATCAATGTTTAGTTCACGCATCCAGCGTCCCGTACCAATCTGCACCAGATGACCAGAAACGTATCCCTCAACGCCACTTCCAGCGATCGCCTCAAACTCCTGAACGTCTTTTAGTTCAACCTGCTGAGATTCGGCATAGCGTACCACGGCTTCTGCGAGGGGATGTTCTGAATTATGCTCAAGGGATGCAGCAAGCTGTATGAGTTTTATCTCGTTGCCGTTCGCAATTCCGTTCACGGTGATGAAATTTGTGACCGTGGGTTTACCCTGCGTCAGCGTTCCCGTTTTGTCTAACACGATCGTCTGAATTTTGTGTGCCAGCTCTAAACTTTCGGCTCCTTTGATTAAAATTCCGTTTTCTGCGCCTTTGCCCGTGCCCACCATAATCGAGGTTGGTGTAGCCAGTCCGAGTGCACAGGGGCAGGCAATAATCAGGACTTCAACCGTGGTGATAATCGCCAGCGTCAGGTTGCCCATGACGTTAAACCAGATTAGGAAGGTGAGCAAGGCGATCGCAATCACCACGGGGACGAACCAGCCCGTCACCTGATCTGCAAGTCGCTGAATCGGAGCTTTTGATCCCTGCGCTTCCTGCACCAGTTTGACGATCTGCGCCAGAAATGTATCCTTTCCCACTCGCGTCGCGCGAAACTGAAAACTGCCTGTTTTATTAATGGTCGCGCCGATCACTTCATCGCCTGCCTGCTTTTTAACCGGAATGCTTTCCCCGGTCACCATCGACTCGTCGATCGTGGAGACACCGTTAACAATCTCTCCGTCCACCGGAATCTTCTCGCCAGGACGCACCGCAACGATATCACCTGGCAACACCTCATTGATTGGTACTTCCTGCTCTTTGCCATTACGAACGATGCGGGCAGTCCGCGCCTGCAAGCCCATTAGTTTCCGAATCGCTTCGGAGGTTTGTCCCCTTGCCCGGTTCTCAAACAGTCGCCCCAATAAAATCAGGGTAATAACGATCGCCGCAACTTCGTAGTAAACTGCCGGAGCCAGCCCCTGGGCGGTGAGAAATTCGGGAAAGATCGTGACGAACAGCGAATAAAAGTAAGCAGCACTCGTTCCCAGAGCAATCAGAGTGTCCATTGTGGCGTTGTGGCGTTTGAACGCTTTCCAGCCATTCACAAAGAACTGTTGACCGCACCAGAACAGCACCGGAGCCGTCAGCACTGCCTGAAGCCAGAAGTTGTGCAGCCAGGCAGGAATCAACGGAAGATGCAGTCCCGTCATCGTGGGCAGTCCGCCAATCATCAGAATCGCGCTAATCATGCCGCCAACCCAGACTTTGCGCCTTAGGTCACGACTTTCTGCCAGTCGAGCCGCTTTTTCAGCATCGTCTTCACCCGTCACCATTTCCTGCTCTTGTAGAGAGAAGGAGGAATAGCCGGCCTCGCTCACGGCATTCTGAATTTTTCCCAGGTCGGTGTGCTGAGGGTCGTAGACGATGCTGGCTTGCTCGGCTCCGAAGTTGACGGAGCATTCCGTTACGCCCGGAACTGATTTGATTACCTGCTCAATGTTATTGGCACAGGAAGCGCAACTCATACCGCGTAGTTTTAACGTTGCTTGGTCTGATGCCATAAATCATCTCCTTCAAAAGCTTGTGCAGTATGGAAAGCGGACAATCAAGCGATCGTGTATCCAGCAGTAACGATTGCGTCTCGAACGGCTGCTTCGTTTGCCTAAGTGTCGATGTTGACCTGTTTTGATTTGGGATCAGCGTTGATTTGGGCAGCAGGAGCGGTTCCTTGGGAGTTGCGTGAAGCGCTAACCGCCTTAACTGCCTTCGTGATTGTGGTTGCACAGGCAGAGCAAGCCATGTTAGGAACGGTAAGCTGTAGCGTCATTGTGGTTATCCTCAAACGGTCGATGTCTCAAACTGTTGATATGAGTGGATAAATTTCAGTGTGATGCTTCCAGTAGACGGGAGAGTCAAGGGAGAAACGATTAATTTTTCAAAGCAGTTTGCCAATGGGTTGGGTCAGAAAGAGAGTCTGGAACGGTATCGAGATTGGGGCAGATTGTTTCTTCCGTAACTTCAGATTGGGGAAACTCCTGCCAGCCGTTGAGCAACTGAGTTAATTGCGATCGCAGGAGTTCGAGTGATGCAATCTGCTCATGGATTTGCTGCACTTTACGCTGAAGATTCTGTTTGACCTCATCGCAGGGAAGTTGCCCCGCGTCGTGAACCTGAAGGATATCCTGAATTTCGCGTAAGCTAAGTCCCAAAGCCTGGGATTGCCGGATGAATGCCAGCCGCTGAAGAACGCTTGGCTCAAACAGACGGTAGTTGGATCCTGAACGGCTCACAGTGGGGGTTAGCAATCCTAATTCTTCGTAGTAGCGAATGGTTTTAATCGGCAATTGACTGGTCTCAGCCACTTCACCAATTTTGAGTCGCTTTTCTGTAGTGACAAGCATAACAGCACCTCCTGAACGCAGGACTAAAAGGGGTTAAGTCCTTAGCTTCATCTTGAAGCTTCCAGTCCACTGGAAAGTCAAGGGGTCATACACCAAGCTCTGTCTTAAGTTGGACTATCCAGGATTTAATCTGTTCTTCGGTCAGTTCAGCCTGGTTGTCTGCATCTAACGTCAGCCCAACGAACTCTCCCTCCCGCACTGCTTTTTACGTAAAATCAGACCAAGCTTCAAAGTAGCCGAACACTGGGTTAGAGCCGAATATCAAAGCCGACCAGTTAAGCTTGAAGATGAAGTGCGTCAGCTCAACTCTAGCGTTTTGCCGCTTGCGTTTCGGGTTGTGGCGGTTGCTTAAAACGGATCTGTTGGTGTCTGAGGGGGTGTCTGAGGCTAGTTGTTTTGAGGCTCTCAGTGAGACAAAGTTTTGAAATGGTCGCTGAGCAGCAGATTTCATGCAGCCTCTTGATATTTAGAATAAGTGCATATACACTTAAAAGTATGAAGAAACACATCGACCCAATTAACTCAACTGAACTAGGTCAAGTGGTATCAACCTGCGCCTGTTTCAATCTCCGAAAAACTTCTCGTGTTATCACGCAACACTTTGATGAAATTCTCAAGCCGAGCGGATTGCTCATTACTCAATTCACAATTCTTGTAGCTGTAGCACTGGCGAAATCGGGAACGATCAATGAGTTGGCGGAGATTCTAGTGATGGATCGTACTACCTTAACCCGGAATCTCAAACCGCTTGAACGCGAGGAATGGTTGAAATCTGAGCCTGGGCAAGACCAGCGAACTCGGGTAGTTAGCCTAACACCTAACGGAAAAGCTGCGTTAGCAAAGGCACTGCCGTTGTGGAAACAAGCTCAAGATAGTGTGGAGGAGGTGCTTGGGCAAGAGCGATGGAGTGCTCTGCTTTCACATTTAGCTGAGACGATCGCGCTAATTCGCTGAGTCTAAAATTTTTCCACAAAGAGTGTATATACACTGAAAAAACCTTTGTTTCGTCTGAATCTCCTGAAAAATTCCTGTCAAATCGTTCAATCAAATTTGGAGACTTCTATGATTTCTCTATCCTTAAATCAACGTAATCAAATCACGCAACGGTTACTTTCCATCATTAGCGTTTGGGGATTGGGTGTGGCAGTCGGCAGCTATTTCGGACTCTTTAGCACATTTCCCCTACCGTGGTTTGCCTTGCTCGTTGCAATGGGCATCACTCTGCCTCTAGCAATTTATTACGGGAACTCAGTCTTCCAAACCTATATCCAGGGACTCCATCTCAATTACCTAACCCTATTTCACATTTGGCGCATTCCAGCAGCGCTCATTTTCTTTTATTACGGTAGTCAACATTTGTTACCATCTACCTTTGTGCGAAATGCAGCTTGGGGGGATTTAGCAGCGGGACTGTTGGTACTCGTGGTAGTCGCATTGCCAAAGAGTGATTGGAAATACTGGGGCTTTCACCTCTTTGGTCTAGCAGATTTTGTGACTGCGGTTGGCACAGGTTTAACCTTTGCATTGCTTCAAGTTCCTATGATGGAGACAATTGCGACTTATCCTATTGCCTTGATTCCATTATTTGGAGTGGGTCTCTCAGGCGCATCCCATGTCATGGCACTCGATATTCTGGTTCGAAAAGCCACTAGCGGCGAGTGAAGCGAATTGTTAGCTAGCCCTGCTCCAAGTCCAAGCCCTTGTTCTGCGAGCTAATTAGCCATTCCCTATATGGCAGAAGTAGTGTTTCTATTGGAGAAAAAAGAACGATTTATAGAACGAGTTAATGAACGATAAGCGATCTTTCAAGCTGGTTAACAAAGAAAAAGGGAGAGAAGATATATTTATGAAGAAGAGATGGGATTTGAATACTCAGTTCTGACAATTTTGTCATTTTAGTTGCATGGGCTATTCCCGCGATAAGAACGCTGCTCCTCAAGTGATCGTCCGTTGCCTAAAACAATGTTTCACTCGCCTGAAGATGCAGCGATTCTCAAGGATCACGATCTTGCCGTTAGCTCGGCATAAAAAGGCTCTTGGGCACCGCCGCATGACAGCCCTGACGCATATCCACCACTTGTGTTACGCCAAAGTCTACCCCCGCTGAAATCATTGTGTATGCTTCATCGGGATTCATGCGTCGCTTGTTCACCAGAAAATCCAACATCTGGTCTGCGGACTGACGCATCGCTTTGTTCAGGTCTTCGTTGAAACCGTGGGTAATCCAGTGGCTTTCCGTTTCCAGAATCGGGTTCGTAATCGGGAAATCCTTCAGCACAAACACCTGGAAGTAGCCGTTCAGCGATGCCTCGATCGCCGTTCCTGACAGTTCTGCGTCGCCCTGCGCCATGTGCGGGTCGCCCACAAAGAATTTCGCCCCCTGGTTAAAGACGGGATAATACATGGTGCCGCCTGCACCGATGCGCCAGTTATCAATATTGCCACCAAAATTTCCGGGCGGAATGCTGTTAATCCGTCCGCTTTCCCCAGGCGCAACACCCATGACGCCAAAGTGCGGACGCATGGGAATGGCGATTTTGCTCTGGAATGGCTGGCGTGCTGCCGGGTCAGGCGTGGAGATAAAACCTGGGGTATCATACTTGGGACGCGCCTTGAAGTCGAACGCAAAATCCGGACGTGCCAGATTTGCCTCAAAGTCGAGCTTGTAGATCGTGATGCGCTCCTTCTGAAATGCATCATACAAATAGCCCCAGTGAGCGGCGATGTTGCTGCCGTAGGGCAGGCGCGGCTGAGTCTTGAGGATGCGAACCATCAGGGTATCGCCCGGTTCTGCCCCTTTCACTTCGATCGGTCCGGTCATAATGTGAACCCCTGGACCCCGATCGGTGACTTGCTCATACACGGCTCGCACACCATCGTCCATCAGCACATCCGGCGCATCTCCGGCATGGTGCGTCAGTGCTTCAATGTAAATAATGTCTCCGGAGTTGACACTTAGAACAGGCGGCTGATCGCGATCGAAGTAACCCCAAAAGCAATTCTGTGGGGTTGCTTTCAAAATGTGCAGGTTGCCCGCATCACGGATCGTATCTGCCATTGCCATTAAATCGGCTTTCGCCTCAGCCGGATCACGACGAAAGCCGACCTGGCTCAACCCCAGTGCCGTCGCTGCGCCTAGCGATGTGAGGAATGCCCGTCTGGACTGTTTCGAGAGGTAGCCGGTAAGGGGAGAAGGGGAGTCTTCCGGTTCATCCTCGATCGGGGAAGCTGGAGTGTGGGAATGAGCATGAGAATTAGCACGACCACAGGTTGGACAATGAGATGCGTGATGAGAATGCTCTTTGGGATCAGACATAGTTGTTTCGCGAAACCAGAAACAAAGCTACAAGATCATAAAGAGGGGCTAACCCACAGTTTGTATTGCGGATTACTTTAGCCATTCGAGACAGAATGAGCAGGAGGGTTACTTGATCAAGCAGAAGGTGTGTCGCAAAAAGCAGCGAATGGTAAGGTAAGCAGGACTATACTCTCCTCCCTGCCCTCCGATGTTTACTCCTGCTCTGTTTAAATGGCGGCTTAAATGGCGGCATTTTTTGCCCAAATCATTCTGCTCAATGTTCGCTAGTATTGCCGCTACGCCTTCTACTGAGACCTGGCACTAGAGGAGTGATTGCCGTCCCAGAAACCGAAATCGAAAGAATCTCGATCGCAGCAGAGTAGTCAAGAACTTGATATTGCTGTGGATAGCGGGTATGAACCAAATCGGATTATGGTTCAGGCGGGGCATCCGCTTCAGGGGGGAGAACTGGTTCAGGCTCAGAAGCTGGTTCAGGAATCGGAACTGGTTCGGGTTCAGGCTCAGGAATTGAGATTGGTTCAGGTTCAGGCTCAGGAATCGCAATCGGTTCAGGTTCGGAAGCAGGGAGTGTGGAGTCTACCGGCTCAGAGGGAGATGAAATTTCTGAAGGTGAGTCGGAAGCTGCTGCGGGTTCAGAGACAGGATTATTGTCTGCGGGTTCAGAGTTTCCTGTATCGGAAGGGCGCAGTTCCACATCAGGAGCGATCGAGGGTTCTGGACTAATAGACGGCTCTGGAATTGGGGATGGCTCACTAGACAAAGTGGGTTCTGGAGATGGGGCTGTCGTGGCAGTCGGAGCAGGTGTTTCAATCGCAGGTTCAGGATCAGACACCGTGATACTGCGTCGATCGCCTCGTTCTCTAACTCGTTCTGCTGCTTCCGAGTTGGGCTGGACAAAGTCAACATCGATCGGATAGCTCTCTCCGGCTCTAGCGTTGTTGAGCTGAACTTGACGCCTTGCTTGCTCTAAAGCAGCCTGATCCAGCGCAGCATTACCGCTAGAGCGTGAAAGCATTACAGAAACAACGCGCCCTTGGTCATCGGTTTCCACAATTACCTGAGCCGTTCCTTCTGCACCATCTGCTTCTTCCGGATAGTCAAAATCACAGCCGCGACAGGAAACTTCACGCGATCGGCTGCCTTGGGTTGCAGGCGGGGTGATCGGTTCCGGACGAGGGGGTGCAGCAACAGTTGCTGATCCATTCCCGGAACCATTCCCGGAACCATTCCCGGAACCATTTCCAGAACCGTTCCCCGTACCACTTCCCAAACCATTTTCCAAACCGAATTGACCTGCGGCGGTTGCGGATTCGCCTGTCTGCTGTCTTGCCCGCCGTATCTCTGAGAGCAGATCGCTCAAGCTACGAGGATTGGGGGCTGGGCTAGCGATCGTTTGTGAAGGTGCAGGGGGCGATTCTTCTACAGTTTCGGTAGGTGCTTCTGCAGGTGTAGCGGGTTCTGGAATCACGTCTTCTGCAAGCGGCACAGGGATGCGTTCTTCTGGAGGTTCTTCTGAGAGTGGTTCTTCTGAGAGTGGTTCTTCTGGAAGTGGTTCAATGGCTGGAGCAGGAGCAGCAGGCTGATCAACAGCGGCAGATTCGTTGAACTGCATGGAGGGTTCTGACGCTGCGAACCCTGAGCCACCCGACTCGTCTTCAGGCGCGATCGAGGTTTCCGTTTCGTCCTCTTCAGTGACCACGATCGTTATTTCTTCGGATACTTGCTTATCTGGCTTCCAAAGATCGCTGATTTTAAGAAACAAGCCGCCGCTATGCAGGGTAACTGATCCCGCGAGGCTGACCATAATGAATCGCCTGAGCGTTCTTGCTTGCTTTTCGCGCTGTTGAGCGACTGTATCTGAAAACGTCATTCGCTCTACCTACCGACTGTTGAGAATATTTACTACAACTTGCTCATCCTAAGATTGGGCTGTCTTCCTGTCAATATAATTATTTATTTCGCTAATTCGGCTACTTTTTTGCAGTTTTGCAGACCTTACTACCTAATCGGTTTGAGGATCGTGCACAGTTCAAAGACTGCCTTAGATTAGAAAATCGCCCGGTAAATTGGTAAGTACATTTTGAGAAGTATTGACATAAGATGCGCCATCCTATACTCTCTTCTTGAGATTAATTATCAGTAAGCAATCCTTAGTCTGCCAGCTCTCTGAGTTGGCTGTAGCCAATGGAAGTTTGAAATGCTAATTATTGAACTGTTTTGGGCAGGCGGAATTGTGATGTTTCCCCTGCTGGCATTTTCGATCGTGGCGATCGCCCTCATTGTGGAGCGTCTTGTTTTTTGGTTTCGGATTACTCGTCGTCAACGGCAGGTTGCGCGTGACGTGCTGCGAATTTACCAGCATGATTTTGACGCAGCATTGTTGAAACTCAAGCAGAATGCTGATTTGCCCATTGCTCGAATCTTTCTAGAGGCGTTGGAAGTCGATCATTTTCCTCCCCATGCTTTTCGCCTCACCTTAGAAGGATCAACACAGGCAGAACTTCCGATCCTGCGACGATTCAACTCCATTTTTGACCTCATTATTACCGCAGCTCCCCTGTTGGGATTGTTAGGAACGGTCTTGGGGTTGATTCAATCCTTTGGTGCGATTGATCTGGGTGGAGGAGGTAGCGAGAGTGCATTGCAAGTGACAGGAGGCATTAGCGAAGCATTAGTGTCTACCGCAGCAGGCTTAATCGTGGCGTTATTTGCCTTATTTTTTAGCAGTCTGTTTCGAGGATTTTATCGACGGCAGGTTGCCATGATTCAGGAGTTTGGCAGCCAGCTTGAAGTTTTGCATCTAGGCCGCTATGAAGGATTTGGTTCTGCATCGAAAGCAATGAGTGAATCGCTATGAATATTCCTGAAGAGCCTGATGATCTGCCTTATATCAACATCGTGCCGATGATCGATGTTGTCTTTGCAATTCTGACGTTTTTTATCATGTCATCGTTGTTTTTGAGTCGTTCTGAAGGGCTTCCTGTCAATTTACCGCAAGCACAAACGGCTCAATCTCAGCAGCAGAGTAAGCTTACTGTCACGATCGATCGTGAGGGAGATGTATTTCTCGATCGTCAGCCCATTCAGGTGAATGATTTAGCCAATCGCGTGAAAGCATTAATTGGTAATCAAGAGCGACTAGTGGTGATTAATGCTGACGAAAAAGTCGAACATGGACAGGTGATTGCAGTGATGGATCAGTTGCGATCGGTTCAAGGAGTAAAGCTAGGCATTTCAGCTCGTCGTCCTTAAAGCGTGGATCAGTGATGGATAAACGGGTAAACGGCAATCAACTTGTGACCATGCGGTTGCTGGGTTTGGGGCTTAGCGCTGTGCTGCTGGTCGGCTGCCTTGTGATTAGCGTGACCCTAGGCGCAGCAGACATTGATTTTGGAACCGTTTGGGAATCACTCACCGCATTTGATGGTTCAACAAATCATCTGATTATTACAACCGTACGGCTGCCCAGAGTCCTAATTGCGCTAGTGGTCGGAGCCGCTTTGGGAGTTGCGGGAGCGCTAATGCAAGGGTTAACGCGCAACGCGCTGGCAGATCCGGGAATTTTGGGGATCAGTGCTGGAGCTACTCTTGCCGTGGTGGTTACGACTTTTCTGGCTGGAACTGGGTCGATCCAGGTTTACACCTGGGCTGCTTTTGCCGGAGGAGCGATCGCTGCAATTGCAGTTTATACCCTCGGTTCACTGGGACGAAGCGGGGCAACGCCGCTAAAGCTGATTCTGGCAGGGTCTGTTTTAACTTATCTGCTGTCTGCGCTCACCACGGGAATCTTGATTTTGAATCAGCGCACCCTGGACGAAGTTCGTTTTTGGCTAGCCGGATCGGTCGCTGGGCGAGACTTCAATGTGCTGCTGCAAGTTCTACCGTACCTTTGCATTGGGCTGGTGGTTGCCTTTGGCATGGGCAAGCAAATCACGGCACTCACGTTGGGCGAAGAAGTTGCGAAGGGGCTGGGGCTGCGAGTCGGATGGGTTAAGGCGATCGCCTCTATCATCGTTGTTTTGTTAAGTGGCAGTGCAGTCGCTCTCGCAGGACCGATCGGCTTTATCGGTTTAGTCATTCCCCACGTGGTTCGCTTTTGGGCGGGGGTTGATTATCGCTGGATACTGCCCTATTCAGCAATCTGGGGTGCTGTGCTTTTATCGATCGCGGATCTCGTAGGACGACTCATCATCAAGCCGCAGGAATTGCCCGTGGGGATCGTGATGGCACTCATTGGTGCGCCATTTTTCATGTATCTCGCGCGGCTCAACGTAAAACAGTGACAGGTTTAAATCCATGCCTTCATCCTGGTTAGTGCTTCGCTCAAAACAAGTACCGCTGTCAATTCGAGTTGATCGAAGAGTGCCTGCGATCGTGTTTGCCCTTGCGGTGATCTCATTTGCTGTGCTGGTCTTGAGTTTGGGATATGGAGAATATCCAATTTCGCCGCTGAGTGTCATCAAGACACTTCTGGGATTCGATACAAGTAATTCTGATTATGGCTTCGTCATTTATACATTACGGTTGCCGCGAGTTATTGTTGCCTTTTTAGTCGGAATGGCGTTGGCCGTTGCCGGAACGATTTTGCAGGGACTGACGCGCAATCCTCTAGCAGCCCCTGAAATTGTGGGCGTTGTGGCAGGGGCAGGATTAGCAGCCGTGACGCTCATTGTGCTGTTTCCTGCGATTCCGGTATCTCTCCTACCGATCGTAGCTTTTACAGGAGCCTTGATTGCCGCTTTGCTAGTGTATTGGCTGTCGTGGAATGGCGGAAGTTTACCCATTCGCTTCATTTTGGTTGGTGTGGGCATCGAGGCAATCGCCTCCGCTTTTACTAGCTTGATGATCACCTTTGGCAATATAAACGATGTGAGTCAGGCGTTAGTCTGGTTAGCTGGAAGTGTCTACGGACGCACATGGGAGCATATTCAGGCATTGCTTCCCTGGCTGATTGTATTGCTTCCCCTCGCTCTGGTGAGTGCGCGTGAGCTAAACACCCTCAATTTAGGGGATGAGGTTGCACGGGGGCTGGGGAGCCGAGTGGAGTGGCAGCGGGGGCTTTTATTGCTCATCAGCGTGGCGTTAGCAGGGGCAAGTGTGGCAACGGCAGGAACGATCGGCTTTGTGGGGTTGATGGCTCCCCATTTAGCTCGTCAATTAGTCGGTACATCGCACGAAAGCTTGATCCCAACTGCTGCCCTGCTGGGAGGCTTGATTGTCGCCTTGGCGGATTTTTTAGGGCGATCGCTGTTTGCGCCGATCGAACTTCCGTGTGGTGTCGTGACAGCTGCAGTTGGCGCACCTTATTTTCTGTATCTGCTCTACCGCAACCGGAATGCGTAAGAACCTTTCCACTCCTGCACTCTGTCCTTCTACAATCAGCCCTCCAATATCACCAATATCAATGGAAACAGCATTCACCACTCGAAAACTCACCCTGTCATACGATCGCACGGCCATTATCCGGGAGTTAAACGTAGACATTCCGATTCATCGCATTACGGCTCTGGTCGGGGCAAATGGCTGCGGTAAATCGACATTGCTCAAAGGACTGGCACGACTGTTAAAGCCCCAAAGCGGCATCGTCTACCTGAATGGAACTGCGATCGCCCAACTTGCAACCAAAGAAGTTGCCAAACAGTTAGGCATGTTACCTCAAAGTCCGATCGCCCCCGAGGGCTTAACGGTGCGAGAGCTAGTGGCGCAGGGACGCTATCCCCATCAAAGCTGGTTTCAGCAGTGGTCAAAGGAGGATGAGCAGTTCATGGAACAGGCTTTGGCAATGACCGGGATGACAGAATTGGGCGATCGCCCGCTTGATAGCCTTTCGGGTGGACAGCGACAGCGTGCCTGGATCGCAATGGCTCTGGCGCAGAATACACCCATTTTGTTACTGGATGAACCCACCACGTTTTTGGATTTAGCGCATCAAATCGAAGTACTGGATTTACTGTATGACCTGAATCAAACCAGGGGACAGACGATCGTGATGGTATTGCATGATCTGAATCAAGCCTGTCGCTATGCCGATTATCTGGTCGCAATGAAGCAGGGACACATCTATGCTCAGGGTTCCCCTGTTGAAGTGATGACCGGGGCAATGGTGCGGGAGGTCTTTGGGTTAGAGAGCCGCATTGTGCCCGACCCGGTCACAGGAACGCCGATGTGTATTCCGATCAGCCAAAGAACATTAGTCAGAGATGATTTGTGAAAGAACGTTTCTGCAACAAGATTGGTACGACAGAAACGATCGCCCGCGAAACCTATTGGCAACAGTGAAAAGAGAACCTTGAAGTGGGCAACGGAGAAATATGCCGATGATAAGGATGAATTCGATCGCATGGGCGTATTATCAATTTTTAGATAACATTATCAACTTTTAGATAATAAAGGGAGGAACATTTCAGGTAGCTGCTTTAAAATCAGTTCATCTGTAATTGGTCCACGGGTAACGCTACCCCAGAGTTGATAATTTACAAAGAAGACTCGACCGAACTGGGACGCTGGAATCTTCTTTAGTATGGGGTTTTGATCCCATTTCGTTCTGAGCGGGTCTTTGGGATTATAAGGGTCTGAAAAATCCCAGGCAATCACCAAAACAATATCCGCGTTGAGGGTAGGCAAGAGTTCCACCGAAGTTTGCATCCATCGCGTTTCTCCTGCTGGAACAGCTTTAGGGAAAACCAGATGAAATCCGATTTCCTCTAGCAAACGCCCTGCGGTACTATCAGCAGCAATCGCTACATCATTCAACAATGTATTGACTGCCAGAATTAAAACATTAGGATAAGCGTTAACAGCGGGTTTTAGCTGCGATCGAACTGTTTCTAATTGTTCAGCATGGGCAGCTAATAACTGTTCAGCTTCTTGTTCCCGATCTAGTGCTTTCGCAATAGGCTGAATGTCATTAAACCAGACTTGCTTGTTGTCTTTCATGTCTGTAAACAACAAAGTCGGCGCAATTTGATTAAGCAATTTGTATTGGCTTTCGATTGACCAATTCTCACCAAGAATCAAATCGGGTTTGATGAGAGCCAGTTTCTCTAGCGATGGACTTTTTCGATCGCCCAGGTTCACAGGCTGTGTTGTAACGCGATCGCCCAGATAAGGAATCTGTTGACTTGGATTGTCAAATTTCTTCAGGTTCAGGGCAGTTACTTCGGCATAAGCCACAGGCTGTACTCCCAGTGCCAGAATAGAATCCAGAATATGGGGACTGAGCGCGGCGACTCGCTGAGGTTGTCCACAGATTTCAGTTTCTCCTACCTCATGAGAGACCATCCGACAGGATGCAGGAGATTCGATTGATTGATTTGCTTGATCACGATTAACAGCTAGATTGCGAGGACCAGAACTTTGGCAAGCCGTGACCAGCGCAAATGTCATGCAGATTAAAAGCGATCGTTTAAGCCAATTCCACCATTGTCGAGTTCTCACAGCGATTTCTCCTAATTAGTAACGTATAGGAAACCTTCGCCCTCAAGTTGATTGGCGCGACTGGATAAACAATATCGGAATCCTGATAGGTTGTGGAAAATTTCTGAAATGTCTGTGGGGGACTGGTTCATAGGACTCTTTGCAGTTCTAGCCTTCCTGTTCTAGTCTTCCTATTGAAGTGACTTCTGCCTATTGCATCTAATTCGCATTAAATCATTGATACCTTACGGCAAATCTCTACTTCTGACAAGCTCTATTAGGAAATTTTTCTAGCAGCGTTCCGACTCGAACTGCAAAAGATCTAAAAAAACATTCTGGAAAATTAGATCATTAAAAACCAGTAGCCGTGCAGCCAGGAAATTTAAGAGCAAATCTTGAACAGAGGCAATGAACCTGCTATAAGTAGTTCAAGTATTGCAAATTGCTTGCAATAAGCTTTTATGGTTTCTAAAACTTGACCCCCGGTTAGAATCGTCACTTAAGACTGTATGGTGCAACTTCCAATCCTTCAGGCTCGATCGCAATCAGACTCTTGCTTTTGCTGCACTTCGATCAGCCCCACTCCTCTCAATGTCATCTCTCGTTAGCTCACGGTAGATGCGTATTTTCGTCATTGTTTGGACTGGTCAGTTCGTTTCGACGATCGGTAGCTATATGACTAGTTTTGCCATCACGCTCTGGGCATGGCAGCTTACCGATCAAGCAACTGCACTCACGTTGATTGTTTTTTTTAACCAAGCGGCAAGCCTTTTGGTTGCTCCTTTTGCTGGAGTCATTGTTGATGGTCTCCGGCCGATCTTTGGTCAACGGTGGAGCCGCAAACAGCTCATCATCTTAAGCGATACGGTTGCAGCCCTCTCTACTGTTGCAATTCTCTTACTCCACCTCACTGGACATCTTCAGGTTTGGCACTTTTATGTAACAAGTGCGATCAACGGCATCTTCAGCAATATTCAAGAACTTGCCTATTCTACGTCAATCGCTCTGATGTTACCGAAGCAACACTATACTCGTGCCAGCAGTATGGTTTCAATGCTGCATTATGGACCCAGTATTTTTGCTCCTGCCCTGGCAGGTGTCCTCTATTACATCATTGGGTTATTTGGCATTCTATGGATTGATCTATTCACCTTTAGCATTGCAATCTTCACTGTATTGCGAACTCAAATTCCCCAGCCAGTTGTTCCTGAAACCCAGCTTCAGAACCAGGCAAGTCTCTGGCAAGACATCTCTTCTGGCTTTCGCTATGTGTTTGCAAGACCAGGCTTGTTCGCTTTACTCGTGATAAGTTTGCTGTTTTGGTTTGCTCACGACTTAGGCGGTTCGCTTTACTCAGCCATGATTCTAGCTCGCAGCAATAATAATGCAGCCATCTTAGCCAGTTTGTCTACGATGGCGGGTGTTGCTGG
Organism: Cyanobacteria bacterium FACHB-502; assembly: GCA_014695325.1. Taxonomy (GTDB): domain Bacteria; phylum Cyanobacteriota; class Cyanobacteriia; order Elainellales; family Elainellaceae; genus Leptolyngbya_A. Next base: position 29,052 of record JACJNZ010000090.1, read on the forward strand.
TGTCATTGGCGCAATCGCTGTCAGCATCGGGGGTGGTTTTCGGCAAAAGATTCACGGGTTTCTCGGAGGCATGATTGGTGCAGGGATCAGCAAAACCCTATTTGGGCTAGGGCAGTTGCCGTCGATTTGGCTGCCGGCACAGTTTTGTTCGTCGCTTAACTTTCCATTACTGGGCAGTTCAAGTGAAGCAATTTGGTTGGCAAAAATCAAACCAGAAATCCAAGGGCGCGTGTTTGCTACCCGATCGCTGCTGCTCGTTCTAATTTCGACGATCGCTGCTTTAATTGCTGGACCGCTCGCTGATTTTGTCTTTGAACCTGCAATGATGCCAGGTGGTTATTTAGCCAAAACATTTGGTGGAATATTCGGGACAGGTTCCGGTGCAGGCATGGCTTTACTGTACGTGATCACATCCGTAACTTTAATGCTGGTTGGCATGGGCGGATATGCCGTTGAGTCATTACGCATGGTAGAAATGAATGTTTCAGATCACGACACAGATCAGCAGGCAGCTTTATCCAACTCCAACTGTGAACGTGAAGCCGATCGAACCTGAGACGACCAAATTGTTCTGACACAATTCTGATACTTTTAGACTTGGTTGCTTATTAGGAACTATTATCAAGTAATATCAGATAGGATGTAGCATTACTGACAGCTCCAACCAAAGATTTATCTAGATAGCTAGAAAGTAGCTCAACAGTAGAGCGTGCTTTCAGAAACTTTATTGTTTATTTCTTGTTGATTTCGGCTGTGAGGTTTGGAATTTTACTGTGAAAAATTTTCAACTGGTATTGATTCTCAAGTTAGTCGGTGTCATGTTGCTCAGCGTAGCGCAGTCTACCCTGGCTCAGGGTGTTGAGGAAGAAGGCAACCGTGCTGTTTCGATTTCGACTACATCAACTTCAGCTTCAGCAATTCCTCGTCTTAACGACATTGCACCTGCTGCAACAACTGTTGATGACTGGGTTGAGCAAATCGCGCAAGCCTCGATCGTGCAAGTAACAGGCGTGCAATTGAATGCAACAGCAGATGGGTTCGAGCTAGTCTTGGAAGCAGCAGAAGCCTTGCCACCCGTCGAAACCTCGGTGATTGGCAATGCATTGATTGCTGATATTCCAAACACAGTGCTGTCCTTGTCAGATGGCGACGAATTTCAGCAGGTGAATCCTGCCGAAGGCATTGCACTCGTTACTGTAACCAACCGCAGAGATAACAGCATTCGTGTTGCGATTACCGGACTGAATGCACCCCCTACAGCTGATGTGAGGGCAGAAGCACAGAATTTAGTGTTGGGTGTCACAACAGGTTCGGCAACAGAAGTTGCTCAAGATCAAGAAGCGATTCAGGTGGTGGCAACGGGAGACGAAACCGAGGACGACTACTATACGCCTGAGGCAACGACTGCGACTCGCACAGATACTCCCATTCGTGATATTCCCGCTTCAATTCAGGTGATCCCACAACAGGTCTTGGAAGACCAGAATATTGTTGAATATCGGGATGCATTACAGAATGTAGGCGTTACAACCGATGGCAACTATGGCGGTACGGGAGCAGGCTCATTTATCCTGCGCGGCTTCACGCAAGATTTCAACTTCAGAAATGGCTTCCGCAGCAATGATTTCTACGGTCTTTCGGAAACTGCCAATATTGAACGCATTGAAGTTCTCAGAGGACCCGCTTCTGTGTTGTTCGGGCAGACGCAGCCTGGAGGTGTTGTCAATATCGTTACAGAGCAACCCTTGAGCGAGCCGTATTTTGCCGCCGAGTTTACCGTAGGGCAATTTAGCTTCTATCGACCGTCGATCGATCTCTCTGGACCTTTGACTGACAATGGCGACTTGCTCTATCGCCTCAATGTGGCATACCAAAACTCTGGCAGCTTCCGAGATGAGGTGCATACTGAGCGATTCTTTATTGCCCCTGTGCTGCGATGGAATATCAGTGACAATACATCCCTCACTTTTGAATTTGAGTATCTGTACAATGATCCCGTGTTCGATCGCGGTGTCACGGCTTTGAGCGATGGTTCACTTGTTTTGCCGATCGATCGCTTTTTGGGATACCCCCAACTTGATGAGTATGAGCAACAGCAAGTTCGGGCAGGATACACGTTTGAGCATCAGTTTAATGATGACTGGCGAGTGCGTAATGCCTTTTCCTTCTTCAGTGATTTGCAAAATGGGACAAAAACAGAATCTACTGGTCTGCCAGAGAATGGCTTGCTGCCAATGGAGTATGTAGACGATGATTTTCTGCGACAGGACTATGGACTGCAAACAGAAGTCATTGGAGAATTTGCCACAGGACCGATCGAGCATCAGCTGCTGGTTGGTTTAGATCTAAACCGCAGAACCAGTGTTTATACTTCAAGAGACACTGACTTACCCTCTCTCAATATCTTCGATCCCAATTACGATATTGAAGTTCCAGAGCTACAGCCCAGCTTCTCTCAAAACGTTCGCACTGATAATTTAGGGATTTACATTCAAGATCAAATTGATTTGCTCGATAATTTACATCTGCTGGTTGGCGGGCGATTTGATATTCTTGATCAAGAAGGAGTGTCCTTTGGCAGCGTAGTTGATCAAGTCGATAATGCCTTTAGTCCTCGAATCGGGATTGTGTATCAGCCGATCGAGCCGCTGTCTCTCTATGCCAGCTACAGCCAATCTTTTGTGCCGCAGACGGGGCTGTCTCGGACTGGAGAAGCCTTCGTGCCAGAGCGGAGTACGCAGTATGAGATTGGGATCAAGGCAGACATCACAGATGATTTATTTGCAACCCTTGCTGCCTATTACCTGACCAAAGCCAATGTGGCGACGAGCGATCCAGAAGATTCGGATTTCCAAATTCAAGTCGGTGAACAGCGCAGCCAGGGAATTGAATTCAACATTGTTGGTGAAATTCTTCCCGGTTGGAATATCATCGGTGCTTATAACTATACGGATGCGGAAGTCACAGAAGACAACGATATTGAGATCGGCAGCCGTTTAGATGACGTGCCAGAACACGCTGCTAGCCTCTGGACAACCTATGAAATTCAAAGCGGTGATCTGCAAGGCTTAGGATTTGGGCTTGGCTTACTCTATGTTTCAGAACGCAGTGGATTTTCGTTTGATCCACCAGGATTTGAGCTACCCAGCTATTTCCGCACTGATGCTGCCCTTTACTATCGAAGAGATAATTGGAGAGCGCAGCTCAACTTTGAGAATCTATTTGACACGGAGTACTATGAAACTAGCCAAACGGCTCGAATCGTGTATCCCGGCGCACCTTTTAACGTTCGTGCAACCATTTCCTACGAGTTCTAAGCGTTGACAAATAGGTTGTGAACAAGGGGTGTGTGGGCTGTGCCCCCAATTAGGGATAACCCCTGCACCCCGTTTCAATCCAATCAAGGATGGCTGTATTTTTATTTACAGCAAATTTCAAGTGAATAGACCGCAGTGATTGAACCAACCAATGGCATCATCTTCAGTAATGAACTGAACCGCTTCGGTCATTGCTTGGTCGAGAGCTTCATCGGTGCGAGCCGCTTTTGAGCGAAGAAACTGCTTGAGTTTCGACCAACAGAGTTCAATCGGAGATAGGTCTGGTGAATAAGGAGGTAAAAAGCTCAAGGGGTGACAAGGAGGTCAGAAGGAAACCTAAAAGATCTTAATCTTCCTATCGACCTTCTTTAATGCAGCGTTTTTCACTCCCGTAAGGTACGGGGGATGTGGGGCTGTGCCCCATTTTTTATACTTCAATCGTTCTAAGAGTGTGGCGTTGAGACGGTGTCCGGGTAGTCTTAGCTGTCAGCACGAAGATGAATGCTTTAGGATAGAGGCTATATCAATAAAGCTTCATAAGATACGGTGAATCCGAATGGTTAAGGCAGTCTCTTCTCCTTCTGAACTGGTTGTGGCTGGCTTTCATGCACTCTCAGAACCATTGCGCCTCAAAATCGTGGAGCTGCTGCGGGAGAATGAGCTTTGCGTTTGTGACCTCTGTGAGTTGCTGGATGTGGCTCAATCGAAGCTGTCGTTTCATCTCAAGACCCTGAAGGATGCAAGCTTAGTGCGATCGCGCCAGGAAGGACGCTGGATCTACTACAGCTTGAATCTGCCGCAATTTGTTGTCCTGGAGCAATACCTCTCGGAGTTTCGCCGCTACAGTCCCATTCTGCCTGCTCGTCCCTGCCCGGACAAAGACTGAGACATTTAGGCTAACCACCCCCTAAAATAAACGATCGCAATAAATCAAATTGCCAGGAATACAGGCAAGCATCAGCATCTAAAGCAATGATTTGAAGCTGATCGATCTGACTCAGAATCGAAGCGGCTTGGGGATGCAGCAGCCAAAAAGCGATCGGGGTTTGCCATTCTGCCAGGAAAGCGTGAATTGTCTGGCGATCGGCTTCGTTCACTTCATCAGAGATTACATCGTCGTACCAGTATTCCTGAGGATATTCAGGAGAACACAAAATCTCTTCGCGCAGCACAGACCATTCGTTCGCTAGAAAGGGAGGCAGGTGATGAATTGCGGGGCTTACAGGGGGTACGATCGATGCGAGCGGAGTTCTGCCATTTCGACCGAGGAAAGATTGCTGAAGTCGATCGAAAAAAGGCTGCACGATTTCGCGTTCGAGCAGTTCACACAGGCGTAGCCCGGATGCAGAGAAATCGATCGATTTTGCATTGGTTGAAAGCAGGTCTGCTTGATAGGCTTCTGCCGGATCGATGGAAATAATTTCGCGCTGCGCTCCAGCAGAGAGCACCGTCGCCAAAGCCGCGATTTGACCTTCAGAATTTGGGACAGGCTGCTTGAGAGCAGTCGAACTCGGAGAGACACGGATCACCGGAGCGGAAACGGCAGGCGATAGCGCAGAAACCTGACTTAGCTTTTGCTTCAGCGATTCGACTTGCTGTGTCAGCAGAGTAATTTGCCGATCCTTTTCCTGAAGCAACTGGTCTTTCTCGGCAAGCTCGACCGCGCAAAGAGCCGATCGCATCAGGTTAAAGTAAAACGCCTGAGCCAAATCAATCGCCTGCCCCGTTGCCTGACTGTCGCCCATCCACCCCTGCTGTCGATCGGGGTCGATCGTGAGCAGTTGTTCTTCAGCATTGCGAATTTTAAGTTCGCGTCCTGTTCCTGTTAGAGATTGCTTAATACAGCAAACGTACTGGCGATGATTATAATCAAACGGAATAAATGAAGCGTCTGCCAGGTCATTCGCCGAATCGTATTTTTGATGAACGGTTTGATCAGCCTTTCGGGTAGAAGATTGATTATCTGATGTGTTAGAAGTTTTATTCACGCAATCGTTTACAGGTTGATCCAATAACGAATTAACAGATAACGCGATCGATTTCAGTTTACCGTTCGCTTTAACGCCTGCTTTCTGAGATGAACCGACCTCTACAGGTATTTCTGATTTTTCTGATAAATCGAGCTTTGTTTCGCTCGGGGCAAAGGCATCGGCTAAACCCAGCGATAAGGGATCAGTCTTCATTTCTACGGGACGAACACCGACCAGCTCTAGCTCGATCGACTGAACGCCATTCCAATCATTCAACCGCAAACGATAAGCAATATCCACCCGATCTGGAAGCGGGTAGAATTCTCCCCATCGCCAAGCCAGGGCTCGAATGCCCATTGTCGGATCATCTGCCTCTGCTAGCGTCATTTTCAGGTGATTTTTATCGCGTCCGATCGTCTGCTGCTCAATCACGCGCACATTGGGTGTCCAGAAAACCGGATCGGGGTTTTCAATGCCACAGGGGTGCAGAGCATCAAGCTGTTCGTAGAGGTGATGACTCAGGTCGCGGAAGTTTGCCTGCACGTCGATCGTCACCAGGGGCTTGAGGTGCTGCGGTTGAAGCTGATTGTGGGCAAATAGGCGCAGTCGCGATCGCATTTCTTCCAGGTGAGCTGCCTTGAGCGAAAATCCGCCTGCCGCCCGGTGCCCGCCAAACTTTTCGAGAATATCGCCGCAAAACTGCAACGCCTCAAACACATTAAATTCAGGAATGCTCCGCGCCGAACCGCGAATCTGCTGTTCCGATTCCTCTTCATAAGTTCCAATAAACACGGGCACACCGTACCGCTCTACCAGCCGCGACGCGACAATGCCAATCACGCCATGATGCCAGTTCGGCTGCACAATCACCAAAACCCGCTCCTTTTGCGGCTGAAATCGAGTCTGCTCACACCAGGCGATCGCTTCCTGCTCGATCAATTCACACAGCTTTTGCCGAAGCTGATTCACCTGCTCACATTTCATCGCCAGCTCTAACGCCCGTCCGTCTTCCTCGGTTGTCAGCAGCTCGATCACGATTTGCGGGTCAGCCAACCGCCCGATCGCATTGATCCTTGGACCCAGGCGAAAACCGATCGCCTCTGGCTTCAGTGCCTTTTCGTTGCTCAAACCTGCGACCTGAACAAGCGCCTCAATGCCCGGATTGCGCGAAGTCGGCAGTAGCCTTAGCCCCCGTTTCACCCAGCGACGATTCACTCCCGTCAGGGGAGCCAGATCCGCGATCGTCCCCAGCGTAAACAGTTCCAACAGCGGCGTGGTGAGATCCTGCGTTTTTTGCAGACATTGCGCCAGACAAATCGCCAGAATATAAGCAACCCCAACGCCAGCCACCCCTCGATACGGCGAATCTTCCCGAATTAGTTTCGGATTCAAAATTGCATTCGCATCGGGCAGCGTCGGCGGAATATCGTGATGATCGGTCACAATCACTGCTAAGCCCAATTCCCGCGCCAGGGCGATCGGCTCATGAGCAGTAATGCCGTTGTCCACCGTGAGAATCACGCTCACCCCTTCCTGGTGAAACTCCTCGATGATGCGGCGATTAATCCCGTAGCCTTCCTGCATACGGCTGGGAATCGCGTAGTCTACCACCGCTCCCAGGTAGCGCAGTGCCCGCATTAGCAGAGCCGTACTGGTCATGCCGTCTGCGTCATAGTCGCCACAAATCGCAATAAACTGTTTGCCAGAAATCGCATTGAGCAAAATCTCGATCGCGATCGTCAAATCGGGAAAATCGTCCAGCGGCGAAGGCAAAAACTGCTGCTCTGGCTCTAGAAACTCACGCGCTGCTTCAGGCGTAGCAACACCGCGATTGATTAGAATTTGTGCCACCAGCGGCGAAAGCTGGAGCGACTGCCCAAGCCGGGATGCACGATCGGGCTGGGCTTCTGCAATTTGCCAGCGTTGAATCGGATAGCGAGAGGAACGGGAAGAAGGCACAGGAATGATTGCTCGGCTGTAGTGAGGAACGACGATTGAAACTACAAAATCGAAACTTTGCCGTCATTTTCGATGTAAATCGATCGATCGCCTGGAGGACGACCCCCCGGACGAATTTCGATTCTAAGGGTATTTGGGGTTGGGCGAAACAGGATCGCGCTAAGTGGTAACGAAGTTTCATCCCAGAACACAACGGAGATATTTGGTTCGGTGCCAAAGTTGGGGTCAAGCTCAAGCTCCTGCCCCGGCAAAATTGGCACAGGACTTGTTCTAAAAACCTGCTCCACCAGAACCAAGCTGGCAGTTTGATTCACCATTTGCAAGCGAATTCGCTGCCCCGGCACAAACTGAATCTGCCTCGCCCGACAGTTTGCCGTACAAGTCTGCGAGATTGCCGGAAGCATCGTTCCCCCCAGCACCATCACCCCGATCGCCAATCCCCCCAGCACCTTCTTGATCATTTTGATCATGATTCTGCGCTAACTCCCACTTACTTAAGCATTGTGAACCTGATTCTGCTGCTTAAATATAAATACTTATGTTCTACCGCATCTTGGGACGATCGCATCACTTTCTGTATTTCTCAACTTTTCCTCTTTTCTCTCATCCACCCACCAACTCATCTATCCACCAACTCAGCCACCCATCACCCCACCCCCTACAATCGCCCCAACCCCTACAATAAATAAAACCCCGCCACTCCCGGAGTTTACCGAATGAACCTGCTAACCCAACTCCCCCTCCCTCCCCATTTCGATCGCCGTCATGTGGATGGAGTCTGGCGAGTTCCCTATCAAGCGCGGGCAACTGAGGCAAAAACCTGGGTAAAACAGCATGGAATTCCGCCTGCCGGGTCCGATCGTCATCGTGTGGGGCTGCTGCTGATCGATGTGCAGAATACCTTTTGCATTCCCGAATTTGAACTATTTGTCGGTGGGCGATCGGGTTTGGGCGCAGTAGAAGACAACATCCGCCTATGTGAATTTATCTATCGCAATCTGGCAGCCATCAGCGAGATTGCTGTCACGATGGACACTCACATGGCAACGCAGATTTTTCATCCTGTATTCTGGATCAATGATGCAGGGGAGCATCCTGCCGCGATGACCATGATCTCACTCAGCGATGTCGAAACAGGCGTCTGGAAAGTTAATCCAGCAATTCTGAATTACATTGCTGGAGGAAATCTCAATCGTTTGCAAAACTACGCGTTGCACTATGTCCGTCAGCTTCAGCAGAACGAAAAATACCTGCTGACTATCTGGCCCTATCACTCAATGCTGGGTGGAATCGGACACGCGATCGTTTCTGCTGTCGAAGAAGCCTGTTTTTTTCACGCGATGGCGCGAGACAGCCAAACCTACTTTGAACTCAAAGGCAACCATCCCCTGACCGAAAATTACTCGGTACTGAAGCCGGAAGTCACCCATGATCATGAGCAAGAGGCTATCGGCGAAACCAACCATGCCTTTCTGCAAAAACTGCTGCGCTACGATGCCCTTATTGTGGCAGGACAAGCAAAAAGCCATTGCGTCGCCTGGACGATCGAAGACTTGCTCAGCGAAATTGAAGCAATTGATCCTGCGCTCGCGCAAAAAGTCTATCTGCTTGAAGATTGCTCGTCTCCAGTCGTCGTTCCTAATGTCATAGACTTCACTGACGCCGCCGATGCTACCTACCAACGCTTTGCCAATGCCGGAATGCACCGCGTCCAATCTACTGAAGCGATCGAGTCCTGGCTGAAACTCTAACCTCCTCATCCCTTCATTCCCTCACCATGTCTCTCCTAAAACTTCTCCCTACCTTCCTGCTCACCAGCACAATTGTCGCTCAACCTGCCCTGGCACTCCCGCCCCCCGAAGACCAGCCCGAAGAAGTACTGCGAACTGAAGTGATCACCGAAGCGCGATCGCCTGTGGACGGAAAGCCCTTGACGGCAAGGGAATACGCCGAACTGCAAGCCAGAGAAGAAGCCGCACGAGAAAATTTGGCAACGGTTTCGCCGGAGGTGCGTCGGGTGGTGAATCTGCTGAGGTTGCGCCGCACAATTCGGACGTTCTTTCCCTTCCTGATTCGGTGAGATGACTTAACGCTGTTGGCGTTTTGCCCGTTGGCGAGCCCGTTTTTCGGGGGTGAGGCGATCGATACAGTACGGGCAAGAAATCCCCGCTTCATAATCAGCAGAGGCTTTGTCAGCTTCTGAAATCGGATGACCGCAGCTCAAACACATCTCATGGGTTCCCGGTTCCAAACCCTGCTGCACTGCCACTCGCTGATCAAACACAAAACATTCGCCCTGCCACAGGCTCTTCTCTGGGGGCACTTCTTCCAGGTATTTCAGGATGCCGCCCTTCAGGTGATACACTTCCTCAAAACCTTGTGCCAGCAGGTAGGCAGTTGCTTTTTCACAGCGAATTCCCCCCGTGCAAAACAGGGCGACTTTCTTGTGCTGGGCAGGGTCAAGCTGCTGCTCAACGTACTGCGGAAACTGCCGAAACGTTGCCGTCTCAGGGTTTTTCGCGCCCTGAAATGTGCCGATATCAACTTCGTACTGATTGCGCGTATCCACCAGCGTCACTTCTGGATTGGTAATCAATTCGTTCCAGTCCTGCGGTTCCACATACCTTCCCACCTGCTCAGTTGGGTCAACTTCGGGAATTCCTAGCGTTACAATTTCCCGCTTCAGCCGCACTTTGAGCCGATCGAACGGCATCTCATCTGCGATCGATTCTTTCTGTTCTAAATCGGCAAAGCGATCGTCCGACCGTAAACCTGTTAATACCGCATCAATTCCCTGGCGCGTTCCCGCGATCGTTCCATTGATTCCTTCGGCTGCCAATAGAATTGTGCCGCGAATTCCCTGAGCCAGGCAAAGTTCGAGCAAAGGCGATCGAAACTCAGCATAGTCGGGCAGCTTGACGAATTTATAAAAGGCAGCAACAACGATCGACATAGGGTGAAGTGAAAGATTGCCAAAATCTATCCTAGCTTCTCAAGCTGGCATTAAACGTGCCTTTGTAACGTAGCGCATGAGCTTCAGGAGACCTGCGGCATCAATCAAGGCTGCATGAATCAGAGCTGCATTCGTCAGGCAGGAAATATCCGTTTGTAGGAGAGCGATGTACTTTAGTAATCTCTTCCACCTGAAGGAGGAAAAAAGAAGAAAAACGAAATACCTATTCCTTCTTACAGAATCAAGTGATGACTGCTCAAATCTAGAATCAGAGCAAACAGACAAATCATAAAAGGAAAAAATTAAATGACTTACTCTCCGAACCTTGATCCGGCGATCGATCCAAATACTTCTCCCTACACCAATCCCAATCCGGCTCCGGTGATTGACCCCAATCTTGACCCCTACACCGACCCCAACTCTGAACCGAGGGTTGACCCTAACACTGAACCTTACACCGATCCGCGTCCAGAGCCGATGATCGACCCGAATACTGCCCCTTACACCAATCCAGAAGTCCGCTAATGTCCTGCTGATTTCCTGCTTGATCTAAATTTCCAGCATCTGAATTTCCAGCATTCAAAAAAAAGGGCAGGCATTACACCTCCCCTTTCACAAAATAATTAAACTGAAGAATTGAATTTGCTGCGGGCAATTAAGACATGGATTGAATGATGTAGTCGAAATAGGGAGCTGCGGCTACGCCATCTTCCTGGCTCAGCAAGGACAGCGATGCATTCTTCAGGCAGCGAATTGACTCCGCCATGCCCGGAACCGGAACACCTAGGGAGTTGTACATTTCACGCACACCGATTAAACCAATTTTTTCGATCGGCTCTTTGTCGCCTGCCAAGACTCCGTAGGTAATCAGGCGCAAATACCAGCCATAGTCGCGCAGACAGAGGGCACGCTGCTTGTCACCGTAGGCATTGCCGCCAGGAGCGATAAAGTCAGGGCGTTTCTTCCAGAGTTGCTTACTGGCTTCCTGGACGATTCGCTTTTCGTTTTCTGCTAAAACGCCAGCAATCCGAACACGCTGTTCGCCAGTTTGTAAAAAGTCTTGAATACTGTTAAGTTCACCGCTGCTGGGGTAACGGAGTTCTTCATCAGCGTTGAGAATAACTTTGGTTACTACACTCATAGTTATCGGGTAATTATTGGGGATGACGATCGGTGATTCTGCTATCGCAGTATTGTATCCAGTTTGGGTGTCTGAAGGAAAGAGTGCGATCGGTAATTCGTCCCTGGGGATTTGGGATTTGGCATTGCAAAACTGAGGGTAATTAAAGGTTTCCTGGCCTTGATCCAGAGTCTTGATCAGGCGAATAGGCCTGTCTCCAAACTTGTCTCAAAACTTCATTAAGATTAATGCGTGATTCAGGCAAAAAGACCGACCTTCCCTGAGCCTTGCATCAACCCCAACCCCCTGCTTGCCATGCCCCGATCGTCAGTTCCAGCGTTCGCAATTCCGAATTACCCATCTCGAACTTTGAATTCTAATTGAACTTTAAATGAATTACCGCCACAACAGTTCGGGTTCGCTCTGGTCACCAAACTCCTGCTGAAATTCGTCAAACACCCAGGCGATCGGCTTTCCCTGCTGCTGCTGAATGCGGGCCAGATAGTTTCGGTAAGCGGTCATCTCTTGTGGAGTGGGGTTAATGCCAAAAATTGAGCCGAGACACCAGTGTGGTTCTGGTAGATAACCGTATTCTCGATAAAAAACGTGCTTTGCCCAGTTAGGAGCCGCTCCTTCCCGATAAGCCTTCTGACGCTGCTGCCGAAAAAACGCAATTTGCTGTCGCAGTTCTGCCTGCCGCAACACTTCCTCGCTGTGAACTTCGACCAGTTCCTCGATGTGAACCTGGGCTTCGGTCTCCCACCGATGGCCACATCCGGGACAGGTCATGACAAAGCCCCACATCAGGCGGTTGCAGTCGGGGCATTGCTTGGTCGGCTGCGGTTCATGGGTTCCTGGCTCTTTTTGAGTCGGTAGGGAATAGGCCTTGATGTCTTCTGGAAATCCGAGCCGCTTGAGATTATTTGCCTGATCAAGAATAATTCCGTCAGTTTTGCCTGTCTTAGGCGAAACTCGCAAAACCCGCCCTACCTGCTGATAGTGGAGCGCACGCGATTGAGTCGGACGCAGCAACAGCCCTACTTCAACGCTCGGTTCATCAAACCCGATACTGATCACATTACAGGAGGTCAAAACAAGCAGTTTTCCTTCGCCCAATGCCCGGTAGAGCCGCCGCCGTTCTCGGATTGGGGTACTGCCATCCACCACAGCAGCAGCAATGCCAGAGGCTTTAAACGCTTCAGCAACGTGGCGAGCGTGTTCCACATCCACACAAAAGGCAATTGTGCGTTTCCCCGGTGTGAGCCGCTGCCATTCTTCAACAATTCTTTGAACGAGTTCAGGACGATCGCAGGCATTCTTCAAATCGCGCTCATCGTAGTCGCCGGCGATCGTTTTTACGCCATCGAGATTAATTTGGCTATCGGGAGCAACCCCGTAATACTGCATCGGAGCCAGATAGCCCATTTGCTGAAGCGTTGACGGCACGGGCGATGCTACAAAAGTTTCCATGTGATCGCCCAACTGCTCTCGCCCAATACGGTAGGGGGTTGCAGTCATGGCGAGATGCACGGCTTTCGGGTGAGTCTGGTAAATTATCTCTTGCCCAATTTGGCTAAATACCGTGGTGTGTCCTTCGTCAAAAAACACGACGTTGGCTTTCCAATCGCGCCACCACGATCGCTTCTCCATCGTTTGAATGCTAGCGATTTGAATAGGAGCCTCCGGGTCTTCTTTCCATCCGGCTTTGATAAACCCGCAACGCAGCCCAAACGCCTGCATCTTCTCGTAGGTCTGCCCCACTAGCACATCCAAGTGCACCAGAAACATTAGTCGCAGCCCGCGAGCGACCGTATCTGCACAGATTTTGCCGCCAATCACCGTTTTGCCTGCCCCAGTTCCGGCAATAATGGCAATCCGTCGATGTCCCTGCCCCAACTTTACATAGAGATCTTTAATCAGCTGGTTCTGGTAAGGACGAAGCGTAGGAGGCTGCAACGGGGCTTGCGGCGGTTTCAAGTGCGTCAAAGTTTGCTCCTGCAACAGTACAAACGAATTGATGAGGCATTAAATTTTACAGCATCTTTTGCTGATCCGAGCAAGCCTTTAGTCAAATCGTCAGGATAAGAGTTTCACCCCTGCGGCTTCTGCCAAATCACCAAAATCACTCCGCAGACAATCAGCCCTACGCCAATCACACGGGCGATCGGGATTGTTTCACGAAACACAAAATAGCCCATAATGACTGCAAACACATAGCTCAACGCAATTGCCGGGCCCGCGATACTCAAATTCACCCGCGTCAGCAGCAAAATGTAGGCGATCGCCCCCAGGGCGTAAACCACTAAGCCACCGACCAGCTCAGGAATCGTGACAATTCCCAAAACATGACTCATTGCGTTTTCTGCACTCACTTTGCCCAGCTTTAAGGCACCTGCTTTCAGCAAAAACTGACCGATCACGCTCGACAGTACCGCCCCTACAAGTAAGGCAAATTCGCTTAGAGCCACAGCAATCTCCTCGGCTTTGTTCTTCAGTAGTTTACCAGCAGAGCTGTTTTCTCTTTGCGGTTATTTCTTCGCCAATTCTGCTTCCGGGTAGATCAAAATCTTCAGGGTTTCCGGGGTAGGAGAGACGGCTTTCTCGACCGCTGCTGACAAATCCTTGAGCGAGAATCGATCGCTCACCAGCGCATCCACATCAATTCGCTGGCTAAACACAATATCTGCTGCCAACGCCTGCACTCGATAAGAGGAGCTATAGCTGCCCATCAGGTCAATCTCGCGTCGATACAAAATATTTGGATTAATCGGGATTTCCAGCTCATCAGGGAATTCTGCAAAAAAGAGAATCTTGCCGCCTTTACGAGTACAGTCAAGCGCCTGGAAAAAGGCTTTTTCGCTCGGAACCGCCAGCAAACTCACGTCTACGCCCATGCCATTGGTTATTCCCTGAATCTGGGCGGGCAGGTCTGGATCACGCGCATCGAATGCCGCCGTTGCTCCCACATTTAGAGCTTTCTCAATACGAGAAGGAATGAGATCGGTGGCGATTGCCTTTGCCCCAAAATAATTCACCAGCATGATAAACATTAAGCCGATCGGACCTGCTCCGGTGATCAGCACTGTTTGCCCCGGCTGAATTTGCGCTTTTTTGACGGCTTTCAGGCAGCAATTCGTCGGCTCCACAAAGCTGGCTTGCTCAAACGTAATATTGTCCGGGATTTGAATCAGTCCACCATTTCGCACAATATGCCCCGGCACTTTCACATAGTCCGCAAAGCCGCCGCCACTTGGTGCAAAGCCAGCCGTGGTGGAAATGTTCTTATACACATCGCACATCGAGAAATTTTCGTTCAGACAATAGGCGCAGTGCATACAGGGAATGTGATGCAGCACCACCACCCGCTGACCGACCGCCCAGGATTTCACCTCAGAACCCACTTTGGCGATCGTCCCTGCCGTTTCATGCCCAAAAATACGCGGCGGTTCATAGAGGGGATAGCGAATCTTTTTAATATCCGACTGACACAGCCCCACCACATTGACCTGCACCAGCACTTCATCCGGCGCAATTTCAGGAATGGGAACCTCTTCGTAGCAAAGCTGATTCACTCCGCGAAATACCTGTGCTTTCATCGCTTCATACCTCTAGCGTCCCTGCGAAAACTTTACCATTTTCAGGGGAGGCGATCGGCTAAAACTCTTGAGACGACTCTTTTCTCTTTTCGCAGGCGCTTCCCAGTGCTGACAATGGGCTATCCAGCACTAAAGACATATTCATTGACCGTCTCTGCAAGCATGGAGATCTTCTACATCCATTGCAGAGAAATTGAGTTGATCAGGGCTAGATAAAGGCTACACCGCTCCCTGGATTACCTTTTCTCCTTCTCGCTTTTCCGTTTCCAATTTTGCCTCTTCTGCCAAATAAATGGCTAGCTGCGCCTCGATCTGATCCTTCACGATCTGGCGATATTCCAGGAAGTGTTCGTTGATCGCGCAAATTGACAGATAATGCTCCCAAACACGGGGATTGGTCTGCCAAATTTTGATCAGATTGATCCAGAACTGAAAGCGAGTTTTTCGCAAGATGCCCTGTCGCCAGAAAACGATCAGCATTGCCCGGATACTGACCCAGCTTACTTTCCGCAAGCGTGACTTATGCTCAGGTGTGCCCAGCTTTTCAAAATGGCGATAGGTGCGGTTGAGATACGCCAATGGGTCATAAAGCTGCCAAAAAGCGTCGATGTATTCCTGTGCAATCTGCTCTAGTGGGCGGGTTGGCACATAGTTCATCAGCGTAGTCTGATTGATATTGCCGCTGCCTCTTAGTCGTCCTTCTTTTTCCAGACGATGCCAGAGTGCCGTATCGGGAAGTGCCTGCAGCATACTGAAGAAAGCAGTGGGAATCGCAGTCTTTTCGACAAACTGCACAATTCGATCGCCTGCCCCCGGTTTTTCGCCGTCAAAGCCGATGATAAAGCCTGCCATCACCCGTAGACCCGATCGAATAATCGCATCGACAGCATCAGAAAGCGAGTCGCGGGTGTTCTGGAATTTTTGCGTCAGGGCAAGGCTGTCTTCGTCCGGCGTTTCAATGCCCAAAAAGACAGCATTAAAGTTGCAGGCAACCATCAGATCCATGAGTTCCTGATCCTGCGCCAGATCGACGGAAGCTTCGGTATTGAAAGCGAAGGGATAGCCATGTTCTGCCATCCAGGGCTTAAGTTCCTTCAGCAGCAGCTTGACGTTGCGCTTGTTGCCAATGAAGTTGTCGTCTACCAGGAAGATTGTGCGTCGCCAGCCCAGTTCGTAAAGGCATTCTAGTTCGGCAATGAGCTGAGCCGGAGTTTTGGTGCGAGGTTTGCGCCCGTAGAGGACAATAATGTCGCAGAATTCGCACTGAAACGGACAGCCCCGCGAAAACTGAACCGACATATTATCGTAGGCGGAGAAATCCAGCAGGTCGAAGCGGGGGACGGGGGTTCCGGTGACATCCGGCTTCTCGCCATTCGATCGAAAGACTCCCTGCTGATCGCCTCGCTCGATCGCCTCAATAAAGAGCGGCAGCGTAATTTCGCCCTCGTCCAGAATCAGATAATCCGCTCCAGCCGTTTCCGCTTCATGAGGAAGGGCAGTCGCATAAGGGCCACCGACCGCAACCCGCTTGCCGCGCCGCTTGGCTTCCTGAATCTGCGCTAAAAAGTCTTCCTTCTGCACAATCATGGCAGACAGAATGACTAAATCTGCCCAATCCCAGTCTTCTTCAGCGACCGAGCCAACATTGCGATCGACCAGCTTAAATTCCCAGGTTTGGGGCAAAATTGCCGCTACCGTTGCCAGTCCCAAAGGTGGGAGCAGTGCTTTGCGATCGACCAGTTCCAATGCCTTCTCAAAAGACCAGAAACTCTTGGGAAACAGGGGATAGAGCAGCAGCACACGCATCAGGCTTCACACCTCTATGATTGGAAGTTGAACGATTGAGTATTTTCGATGAGCTTACCATGCAGGCAGGAACAGGACATTGATTCCTGTTTTTCCTGGAAATCATGCCGAGCCTTTACAGGGCATTGACTAGGCAGACTGCGCCAGTGCCTTTGCCGCGTTTGCCTCCACGCCGCTTTGAAGCCTGGCTTCGTCGGCAAAGAATTCCTGGAGCTGTACCTCGATTTCGTCTTTTACGATCTGGCGGTATTCCAGGAAATGCTCATTATGGGCGCAAACCGCGAGGTAATGCTCAAATACGCCGGGGTTCTGCCGCAGAATGCCAAACAGGTGATGCCAAAATGCCCAGCGGGTCGATCGCTTCACGCCCTGTCGCCAGCAGACGATCGCCAACGCCCGCAGATCAATCCAGCTCGGCAGTTTGGCAGGAGCCTTGCACTTGGGCGCACCCAGAATCAGGAAATGGCGATAAACGCGATCGAGATAGGTCTTTGGCTCATAGAGCTGCCAGAAGGCATCCACATATTCTCGCGCAATATCTTCGAGCGGACGGGTGGGGATGAAGTTCATCAGTGTAGTCTGGTTGATGTTGCCATCTTTGCCAGAGCGAAGCCGTCCTTCTTTTTCCAGGCGATGCCACAGCGCGGTATTGGGTAATGCCTGAAGCATGGCAAACGTCGTGGTGGGAATCGTGGTCTGCTCCGCAAATCGCACAATCCGATCGCCTGCACCCTTTTCCTCCCCGTCGAAACCGATAATAAAGCCAGCCATCACGCGCAGTCCGGCTCTGGTAATTTTTTCGATCGACTCTGCCAGTGAGCCGCGGGTATTTTGAAACTTTTTGGTGAGCGACAGGCTATCCTCGTCCGGGGTTTCAATGCCCACAAAGACCGCATCAAAGAAGCATTCCACCATCAGATCCATCAGCTCTTCGTCTTGCGCTAGATCGACAGAAGCCTCAGTGTTAAAGCGGAAGGGATAGCCATGTTCTTTTTGCCAGACCTTGAGTTCTTTCAGCAGCAGCTTGACGTTGCGCTTGTTGCCGATGAAGTTGTCGTCCACCATAAACACGCTGCGTCGCCAGCCCAGCTCATAAAGATAATCCAGTTCCTTAAGCAACTGCTCCGGGTTTTTGGTGCGAGGTTTGCGCCCGTAGAGGACAATAATGTCGCAGAATTCGCACTGAAAGGGGCAGCCCCGCGAAAACTGGATTGACATCGAATCGTAGGCGGAGAAATCCAGCAGGTCGAAGCGGGGGACGGGGGTTCCGGTAACATCCGGCTTTTCGCCATTCGATCGAAAGACTCCCTGCTGATCGCCTCGCTCGATCGCCTCAATAAAGAGCGGCAGCGTAATTTCGCCTTCATCCAGAATCAGATAATCCGCTCCGGCTGCCTGCGGTTCTTCAGGCACAGAAGTGGGAAAAGGGCCGCCCACGGCAACGCGCTTGCCCCGACGTTTTGCCTCCCGAATCTGGTCAAGCAAATCCGCTTTTTGCACAATCATTGCGGATAAGATGACGATATCTGCCCATGCCCACTCTTCTTCAGTAACCGATCGAATATTGCGATCGACCAGCCTAAACTCCCAGGTTTGGGGCAAAATGGCTGCCACGGTGACTAAGCCCAGCGGAGGCAGCAGCACCTTGCGATTCACCAGTTCCAGAATTTTTTCGTAAGACCAGAAGGTTTTCGGAAACTTCGGGTAGACGAGCAGAATCCGCATGGACAGTTCTTCCTCACACAATGCCTGGATCGTATTGCAATCACGACGGATAAGCAACCCGTTCTGTGCCCCTTGATTGAAAGTCGATCGAGCCAGAGTAACGAGATTTAAGTCTCAATCTGGGACTGTCAACCGTTTCTAGCCGAAGTCTGAAAAGTTAGATTTGCGATCGAAACGACTCCTTTCCCAATTGGGGCTGCGGGGTCTACACCCAGCACAGAAAATTCTTTAGGCGTCCTCGCTTGGAATTGCCGGAACAGGCTGGAGCTTCTTTTCTAAAGCGGAAGATCCGAGAACCGATCGCTGCTGCTCTTCGCCGCCCAGTGCAGGCAGATTATTTGCCCCAGGACTCACAATTCCGCCTGAAACAACAATCTTGAACGCATCCTCGATCGAGAGCGACAGATTGACCACTTCGTCCTCCGGCACAACCGCATACCATCCGGTGGTGGGGTTAGGCGTCGTCGGGATAAAAACGCTCAGCATCGTTTCTGGCAAATGGGTTTGAATTTGGGGACTCATTGCCCCGGTAACAAAGGCGATCGCCCAAATCCCTTTGCGCGGATATTCCACCAAAACAACGCGCCGAAACTTATTATTAGTATCCCGCAGTAGGGTTTCGAGCAGTTGCTTTAGCGTTTTGTAAACAGAACCCGCCAGGGGAATTGCTTGCAGCAGGCGTTCGCCAAAATCGAGTAGCCAGCGTCCGGCAATGTTGCGCGCCATTAAGCCAATCAGCAGAATAAATGCCAGCGGCACGGTTAACCCGATCGCAAAATCCAGCAAATCGCCCAGCAGCGGATTTAGCCCATTAAACGGGTCAAGCTGTTTGGGAATTCGGGTTAAAAAGTCGATGACCCAGGTTGCGATAGTGTAAGTTAACCAGATTGTGGTTGCCAGCGGAATGACCACTAGCAGGCCAGCAATCAGATCATTTTTGAAGTCTTGCTTCAATCGTTGGAGTACAGACAACTTTCGCTCCTTTCAATACCTTGGGGGTAAACCACCGCAATCGATCGCAACAACTGACCTAGCTAAATCCTATCCGGTAAAGGTCTTGTCCATTGATTTTTATTGATCGAGCGCCTGGAAGGATGCAGCCCACTAGCATCGATCTTCATTGTCAATATTTATCAATATAATTTAATCGCAATTTTGTGAAGAATTGTTTCCATTTCTCATGTTCTCCACCTTCACATCAATAGACCTGCTTTCTTGCCTGAGGACTCACCTGCAACGATTGCCCTCAAAATAGCTGCTGGGCGCTTCCTGTACGAGGTACCTTGTGATGGTCATCCTTGTGACGGTTATTCCTGAATTGCCTTATCCCTAAAGTAGGATTTCAGCGTGAACTGATTTTATCGGAACTGGTGCTATCGCTGCTACCGATGAATTCTGTCGTTATCTGTGCTGTCTTGCTGGTGCGCTGTATTGCGGGCGAGAGTCCTGCAGGCAAGAGCCTGAGCAATTCTTTGCTAGCGAACTATGTTCGTGGATGCCTGCCCAATTTCCCACACCTTAAGGACAATCAGATATTCATAAAATGCCTGAAGCGTACACCAGGCGAAGCCTGCTCGACCATCTTGCCACCCGCCCAGCAGCAAATACATATACAGAAATCGAATAAAAGGACGAAACGGAAGCCGCAGCGATAGATCCTTGAGGGCACGCCGCCGATCGACTTCGGTTTTTCCCAAAAATAAATCCCGCCAATTGACGCTGCCTTGCTCAAGCTGGTGTAGGGTTTCGATCGCCTCATCCGTAGAATAGCGATTGTGTTTTTCGATCCAGCGGCTCAAGCCTTTGCTGCATGTGTAGTGCGGGTAAGTCTGCTGCAAAAATCCCGTTTGCCCCTCGTAAACCTCCCGCTCCGTGTGTCCATAGTCGCTGAACCAGACTTTGCCGTGCCGCAGCAGCCGAAGCTGATAGCGGGGGTATTGCGTGCTGCGACGAATCCAGCGCCCCATAAACATGACCCGCTCGGCAGCGTAGTAGCCCACAAAGCGATCGTCTTGAATTGCGCTCAGGCATTCCTGAAACAGTTCGGGTGTCATCCGCTCATCGGCTTCTAAAATGTAGACCCATTCATACTTGGGCGGAACCGATTCCAGCATCCAGGTGCGCTGCTTGCCGTGGCTTTCAAACGGATGCTGAACCACTCTCACCGGGTACTGGCTGGCAATTTCAACCGTGCGATCAGTGCTGCATGAGTCAATCACGATCACATCATCTGAAAGCAAGGCTGACTCAATACAGGCAGCAATATCAATCTCTTCATTGAAGGTCAAAATGTAAATCGAGAACATAGCCCTGCATGAATTCAGAATGCGGAATGGAGAATTCGGAACTGTGAAGCCTGGAAGCAGGAGTTTTGGCGTTGCTGAATTTGAGTATGATTCGCCCCCTAGCCCCCAACATTGGGCAAACTAATCCTCAAAGTTCCCCAGCATTGGGAGATTTAGGGGCGATGCAGGAGCTCAATTGGGTTCTTCATATTTCGATTCAGTAAGGCTCAGGAGTTTTATCAGTTTCGTTTGCAGGCTTAAATGAGCGTAGTGGGGTTAGCCCAATTCACTCCGTTACGACTCCGAGTCGAAGCTCTCAGACGCAGACTGGTGAGGCGGTTTGTAGCTAGGAATTGCGAACTCCGAATCCGAATTGGCATTAGCCCCTTGCCGATCGCCTATCGCTGTGCCAGATTTCTGAGCCCCAGCCAGCCTACTGCACTAAAGCCGATCGCCAGCAGCAGACTGCTAATGCCCACGCGCAAGCCTGACTTGAGAGCTTCGGTCTTGATCGTGCTTTGCTGTTGCTCTTTGCGAACGCCAAGCTCAGTTTGAAGCTGATTTCTAAGTTCCCCTTCGCGCTGTTGCAGAAACGTATCCAGTGATTCAGGGTTTGCTTTGAACTGCTTGACCAGGTTTGCCTGCTCCTGGCTGAGCCGTCCGGCACTAACAAGCTGCTGGATCTGTTCGTCTGTCGCGCCTAAAAGCTGTTGGATCTGCTGTCGCTGCGACTGCACTTCGGTCTGAAGGCGAGTGCTTAGCTCACTTTGCGCCTGAGTCGCCTGCTGATCAATCTGCCCAATCACTTCCGTATTGCCTAACCGCACATTGTTGAGGTGCAGGGGAAACAGCAGCACAAACAGCAAACCCAAAAGGCTCGACAAAACACAAGCCCAAAAGCGAGGATCTTGCCACAGCCGCTTTCGCTCTGCCAGCGCTCCGGAAAGACTATCAACCCAAAAGCCTGCCATAAAAAGCACGATACCAACTAGCGGCACTACCCCCCGATCGACCATTTGAGCCGCAAAATTGATTTGCCATTGGCGATCGGCAATCTGGTAAGGAATCGGCAGAATCAGAATATCGATTAGGGCTGCCAGGGTGACTACAATACCCACAATTTTGAGGGCGCGAGACACCAGAACCGAGTAGGGGCGTTGGTTTGGAGCTTGTTTCAAAGTCATGGTTCAGTAATGTTTGACGGCAACGGACTTCATTCTGGAGTGCAAGGGGCTTCAAAGCAATCGGGATGCAACAGTGGAGCAACAGCGACTCTTCAGTGTAGCTTTCCCTGCCGTCTAAAAAACGCATCAGCTTACAGGAAAACTGCGGTTAGAGCTGAAAGAATTGAGTACATCGTCACTCCTGCTTTAAAAATTTGCCTACACTATTGAGTAAATAAAATCATTCGGCACATTCAGTGCGGCTCATTCCGGGCTTAGACTGCATGACCGATCGCGATAGGGTGTCGAGGAGGATGACGTGAGTAAGCACATTGAAGTTTTGCCAGACTCAAAAGCATTGATTCAACGATCGCTCGAGCTCGTGCTGGAAAAACTGCGACAGGCGATTGCTGAACGGAACACGGCGACGATCGCCCTCTCAGGGGGCAGCACGCCGAAACCACTTTACGAAGCTCTTGCCCGACAGGATTTGCCCTGGGAAAAACTTCAGATTTTTTGGGGCGATGAGCGATATGTACCCCACGACCATCCCGATAGCAACGCTCTAATGGCACGACAGGCATGGCTGGATAAAGTTCCGATTCCGGCTGCAAATATTCATCCCATGCCAACTGACGAATCCGATCCAAATGACGCAGCTGCCCGATACGATCGCGAACTGCGGCAGTTATTAAAGCTCGAGCAGGGTCAATTTCCTCAGATTGACGTGATGCTGTTGGGCATGGGTGACGATGGACACACCGCTTCTCTGTTTCCCCGTACGAATGCGCTGCAAGTGTGCGATCGGCTCGTCACCGTGGGCAACAAAGACGGCCAGCCTCGAATTACCCTGACCATTCCAGTGATTAACGAATCGAAAGCAATCATTTTCGTCGTTGCAGGTGAAAACAAGCAGGCTGCCCTTGCCCAAATCTTTGCGCCTGACCCCGATACTGAAACTTATCCATCGAGCCTGATTCATCCTGAGCATGGCGAACTGTGGTGGTTGCTTGATCAAGCAGCAGGAGCAAACCTACCGCAAGCTTAAAGGCAGTGATAAAGTACGTAGGATAAATAAGGCACAAAGCAAATAAGATAGAGTCAGCGTCACCACCGGGAGACAGGGCATGATCGTTTGTCCGAACTGCAACCACCAGAATCCAGATGCCGCGATTCAGTGCGAAGCGTGCTACACGCCCCTGCCTGCCATGATGAGCTGCCCTAACTGTGGCGCGTCTGTTCAAACGGATGCAAGCTTCTGTGGTCAGTGTGGCTCTAGTCTTGAAGTAGGTTCAGCGCAAATGCCGCCCGACGCCGTGCCAGCAACTATTTCGCCTGATCTGGACATTCCTGATCTGTCTGTCCTTGACCCCCTGGTGTCTCCTGACCCGCTTGTGTCTCCGGTGTCCTCTGCCGCAGCACCTCAGTCAGCTGCACCTCAGCCTGATAATCCTCCCCCGATAACACCGCCTGCGATCGCTGCAACCGAGCCATTTGTGACCCCGGCTTTCCCTGCAAGTGCTGCGGGAATCGGCTCTAAAACTCAGCTCCAGACTCAAGCCGTCCGTTTACTGCACGTTCAGACTAATACTGCGATCGAGCTTTCCCCCGCTCTGACGGTTATCCACATCGGCAAACCCAACGATCGCATCCCGCCGGATGTAGATGTTTCAGGGTTTCCCAATTCTGAAGTTGTCTCTAGAATTCATGCAGATATTCGCGTCGAAGGCGACCTCTACTATATTGAGGATGTGGGCAGCTCGAATGGCACTTATATCAACAATACGCCCCTGCCCCCAGGCAATCGTCATCGGCTCCGATCGGGCGATCGCGTTGCGCTAGGAAAAGGAGATAAGGTTTCTTTTTTGTTTCAGGTTTCATAGGCGAGCAACGATGAAAGGCAAATCAACTCCTTTTTCTTTCTGCTGCTGTTCTTGCTCGTGCCGCCCCTCAAGGATGGAACCTTAATTTTGAATTTGCTATGATTTCTTCTCTAAGTGCTCTTACCCTCCTTTGTGTAGTTGTGTGATCATTCTGTCTCTTCTCCACCCCGTCAAGCAAATCCCGGTGCAGGTCTGGACATTTTCAGACTCGGAATCTGTGATTCGCATCGGTCGATCTAATGACAATCAAGTTGTTTTGTACAGCGCAGTGGTTTCTCGTCATCATGTAGAGCTGCACCGGGTTAAAGCAGGATGGGAAATGATCAACCTAGGCACTAATGGCACTTACTTTGAAGGCAAGCGGGTGACGCAGGTTCCTGTGATGGATGGAGCCGTGATTCGATTAGCGCGATCGGGACCCAACCTGCAAATTCGTCTGAACGAGTCGGCACTGGAAGAACTAAACCGCAATCCGATGCTGGCTCGCCTCAGCCATTCTGGTCAGGATGCTTCTCATGCACCAACTGAAATCACTTCCCAGACCTATCCAGAATTCACAAACCAGGACACGCCCAAGCAATTTTTCTCAGCGGATAATTAAGTGGCTTAGCAGTTCAATCGGAAATTGCAAATAATTTGGCGATGCGCCGTGTTCAAAGAGAATTGGCAGTCTATCCTGAAAAAAGGAGAGCAGAATTGCTTGTCCTGTTCGCAGTCTGAGTGCCGCTCAATATCATGCAAATCTATCTCGACTACAGTGCAACGACTCCGCCTCGATCGGAAGTTATTGAGCGAATGCAGCAGGTGATGCAGGAGCAGTGGGGCAACCCCTCTAGTTTGCATCAGTGGGGGCAGCGATCGGCAGTGGTTTTAGAGCAAGCCCGAATGCAAGTAGCAGCGCTGCTAGGTGCGTCTCCAGAGTCGATTGTCTTTACTTCCGGCGGCACTGAATCCAATAATTTCGCCATTCTGGGCGTGACGCGTCAGTATCGGCAACCGCAGCACCTAATCATTTCCAGCGTTGAGCATTCTGCCATTTCGGAGCCTGTGCAGTGGTTAGAGCAGCAGGGGTGGCAGGTCACTCGGTTGCCCGTGGATAGTCTGGGGCGGGTGAATCCGGCTGATTTGCAGGCGGCACTGCGTCCAAACACCGTTCTCGTGTCGATTATTTATGGACAGAGTGAAGTTGGTACGGTTCAGCCGATCGAAGCTTTAGGGGAAATCGTCCGCGCTCATGGGGCAATCTTTCATACTGACGCCGTTCAGGTCGCTGGAAGACTGCCGATTCAGGTCGCTCAGTTACCTGTTGATTTGCTTTCGGTGTCCAGCCACAAGCTTTATGGTCCTCAGGGAGTGGGCGCGCTCTATGTCCGTCCTGGTATTGATCTGGTGCCGTTGCTGACGGGTGGCGGACAGGAGTTTCGACTGCGATCGGGAACTCAGCCCGTGCCGCTCATTGCAGGCTTTGGTTTAGCCGCAGAGCTCGCTGCTGCAGACCTGTTGACAGAATCCCTGCGCCTAATCCGGCTACGCGATCGGCTCTTTGACCAGCTTGCAGAGGTAGCAGATTTAACTCCCACAGGCGATCGGCTGCATCGGCTACCCCACCATGTCAGCTTTTACTGGCGGTCGGGCGACGGTGAGCGATTAAGCGGCAAGACGCTGGTGCGGCAGATGAATCTTGCGGGAATTGCCATCAGTGCCGGGTCAGCCTGTCATAGCGGCAAACTGGTTCCCAGTCCGGTACTGTCGGCAATGGGGCTGAACGATCGCGCTGCAAAATCAGGAATCCGCCTGACGCTCGGACGACTCACAGCTGAAGCAGATATTGACTGGACTGCCTTGGTGCTGAAGCAAATTCTCGATCGCCTCACGCCTCTACCCACGCTTTCAATTTGTCATTCTCTGTAGAATTACGGATAATGGCAGAGACGCAAGTACAACTTTAGGCAGATGTCCTGATTGAGCTAACCTTGCTCAAAAGCCATCATGCTAACTATCAAACGTTGCGTCTACCAGCATTTATGAGCTTCATCCTAAGTACCGTTTTTCTGCTAAGTTCTGTTGTATCATCTGTTGCTGAACCCAAGCAGCTTCTCGAAGCGATCGGCCCCAGTGGGAATCAGCTTAGTGAGCAAACTATAGACCTGCTCGATTTCCAGGCAAAAAATCCTCCGTGTGACCCGATGCGCTGTTACTAGGAGCGACGCGATTCTTCCAAACGCAATTCTTCTAAAATAGTCTGACTAAAATAGTCTGAAATCCTGGTTCGAGTCGATCGCTCAGTTTATTTTCTTTTTGTTTCATTCGATCGAGACAAGCAAACTCACTAGTTCTTCAACCTACTACCTGGGTGGTTTAACTGGACTAACTGGTGAATTGAAGATTGAAAGATTGATTGTGGAAGTTAATTGTGGAAGCGATTAAAGCTCCAGAAAGTGATAGAGAACAACACCTGTTGCAGGATGGTTTTCGACCCCCACATAGCCCGATTTCACCATTTCCTGCAGGACAGCTTCCACTTCATCGAAATCAAGCCCTGTATCCAGAACCCCCTGCGTCACCGATAGTTTTCCCCCTCGCGCAACTGCCGCCTTGAGCAGCTTCAGTCGAGCTTCTTGTCGAGCCAGCTTTGAGTTTGATTGCACCATAACCTTCTCAGCTACGGGCTGAACCGCTCCGGTACTTGCAGACAGCAACTCCGAAAGTCGCCGATCTTTGCTTTTGACATTGTGCGACTCCACCATATCGGGAATCAGGAACAAATCGATCACTTGTCCAATTCCAAATAAACCCCAAGTACAAAACCATAGCGCGCCTGTTATGGGCTTTCCGTTGTAGAAGCGATGCAGCCCAGAAATGCCAAACAGCCAACCTAACCACAGCAAGTAGCTTGTCCCGGATTTGTTCATCGCGGTTTCCTCTTGTGCTACAACCTTTTAGGACGCGGGAGCCTCTTGCTCAATTTGCTCAATCACACCACCGCCCAGGAGCAAATCGCCCTGATACCAGACGGCTGCTTGCCCTGGCGTGATACTAAACTGTGGCTCATCAAAGATAATTTTGGCGCGAGAATTCGTGAACGGCATCACCGTACAGGGCACAGCCGTCGATCGATAGCGAATTTGTACCTCTGCCCGAATCGGAGCCGTGGGTTCTGCGATCGATACCCAGTTCACGCGCTGTACCGTACAGTCTGTATTTTGTGCGTGAGTGCGATCGCCCACCACAACCTGATTCCTGACCGCATCAATGCCCACGACATAAAGCGGTTCTGAGTGGGCGATCCCAATGCCCCGCCGCTGACCGATCGTATAGTGATGAATGCCGTCATGCTCACCCAGCACTCGACCTGAAACATCCACAATTTCGCCTTTTTGAGGGGCCAGATACTTGTCGAGAAACGTCCGCATTGAGCCGTGTGCCTCGATCAGGCAAAGATCCTGACTTTCGGGTTTCTCAGCAGTGTGCAGCCCAAATTCTGCCGCCATGCGTCGAGTTTCAGTTTTGGGCTGGTTGCCCAGCGGAAACAGGACGTGAGCAAGAATGTCCTGGCTCAAGTCATACAAAAAATAGGACTGGTCTTTGCTCAAATCAACTGCACGGCGCAGCTCATAGCGTCCATCAGGGGACTGGGTGATGCGAGCATAGTGCCCTGTTGCAATGCGATCGATTCCCAACTCGGTCTGAGCATAGTCCAGCATTGGACCAAACTTGACCGCTTTGTTGCATTGAGAACAGGGCAGCGGAGTGATTCCAGCTCCGTAGCCGCTCACTAAGTAATCAACAATATTCTTTTCAAACGCTTCCCGGCTATCGACAACGTGATAGGGAATATTCAGCTCTTCACATAGCCGTGCTGCATCGACCATGCCTTCAGAGCAGCATTGCCCCTTTCCTTTCATCAGCCATAGCGTCACTCCAACCACTTCATAGCCCTGGCGATGAAGCGTGGCAGCCGCAACTGAACTATCGACTCCTCCAGAAAGACCAACAGCGACTTTATTCATGAGTCTGCAATGAAAAGAAAAACAAAGAGTACAGTGGGCAAGCACCCTGAGGCAGGAAGCTGAGAAAATTCATCAACCTCTAGACTAACATTTGGATTCGGGTTCATGCTTTCAGCGATTCTGTTGCTGTTATCGCGTTGGCAGGGGTTAAAGGGGCAAGGGCAGGGTTAATTCATTGTAGGAGTAGGAAAAGAGCTTCGATGTCATTTGCGACTCGACGTTGGGCTTTGGTAATGGAAGGTTCTCCATTTAAGCGGAACACATTGATCGCCCAG
>JACJNZ010000091.1 GCA_014695325.1 Cyanobacteria bacterium FACHB-502
GGACGGCTTCGAGGGCAACACGGGCATTATCATCATTGCGGCAACGAACCGTCCCGATGTCCTGGACTCCGCGCTTCTGCGCCCCGGTCGCTTCGATCGCCAAGTGTCAGTCGATCTGCCGAGCTACAAGGGACGTTTAGGCATTCTGGAAGTCCATGCTCGCAACAAAAAGCTTGACGCAGATGTGTCGCTGGAAACGATCGCCCGCCGTACGCCCGGATTTTCAGGGGCAGAGCTGGCAAATATGCTCAACGAAGCGGCAATTCTGACGGCACGACGACGCAAAGATGCGATCACACTGCTGGAAGTTGACGACGCGATCGATCGCGTAACCACTGGAATGACGCTGACTCCCCTGCTCGACAGCAAGAAGAAGCGGCTCATTGCCTACCACGAAGCAGGACACGCACTGCTGATGACTTTGCTGAAGAACTCTGACCCGCTTAACAAGGTGACGATCATTCCGCGATCGGGGGGCATCGGCGGTTTTGCCCAGCAGACCTTTAACGAGGAAATGATTGACAGCGGCTTATACACTCGTTCCTGGCTGCTCGATCGCATTACGATCGCTCTGGGAGGACGGGCAGCTGAGCAGGAAGTCTTTGGCGATGCTGAAATCACGGTGGGCGCAAGCAATGACATTCAGGTTGTGGCAAATCTGGCGCGAGAAATGGTAACGCGCTACGGAATGTCTGACCTGGGACCCTTTGCTCTGGAAAGCCACAATCAGGAAGTCTTTCTGGGACGCGATCTGATGTCGCGATCGGAATACTCCGATGAAGTAGCAACCCGTGTGGATCATCAGGTGCGAGATATTGCAACGCGCTGTTATGCCGAAGCTTGCCGCATTCTGCGCGACCATCGCGAATTGCTCGATCGCATTGTGGATATGCTGCTAGAGCAAGAAACGATCGACGGGGAACAGTTCCGTAAGCTAGTTGCCCAGTACGTTGAGCTTCCTGAAAAGCAGCTTACTACGGCAACCACAAGCTAATCGCAACTCAAACTGCCCTGTAGCCGCCTCATTCTGGGGAACCTGCGTCCAATCCATGCTCATGCTCGAAATTCCCTAGCCCTGGGGATTTAGGGGCAAGGTAGGAGATAAACACTCCTCAAATCCCCTTTTGGGATCGCTGTGCAACCGCCAGCCTAGTTTGGAACACTACCAGCAAAATTATGAACACTAGGGATGAAATTGCTTATTTCAAGAGCAGCGTCATCCCTCTTTTGTTAGACTCTTTTCCCGTAAAACGCCGATCGGAGTCAATTTATCGATCGCTCCTTGAAGCTTTTGTAACTCTTATTTCTTCTTGTATCTGGAACTGGGAGGACCAGGAAAAATCAGGGTAACTTAGTGAAATCTAAAGCAAACCTTAAGAGGTTGACATGAGTCCAACGATGATGCGTCAGTTTTGGGCTTTCGTAGATGAGATTCGATCGACAATTCCTCTAGCCCTGGACGATCTGAGTTTAGTGCAGTGGTTGCTGCGCCAGGTGTGGTCTGAACAGCTGCTCGATCGCCAACAGCAAGACATTCTGAGCAACTATATTCATCTGCGAATTGCCCTGATTCGCGACATGGCGCAGGAATCGCAGTTTTTCTCTCACGTCTATTAACTCCTTTAATAATTCGCTAGAACCTATAGAACATCGGAGAATCCAACTTACGATAGACAACCTGTACACTAAGATACAAAACTGAAGCGCAAACCAGGAGAATGTAAAAAAGTGAGAAGAATCCAGGCGAGATTGATCCCATTCTGATTTGGATCTGAAACCCTGGATAAATGACTTCTCATTCCTCTGGCAAGGTTTAGGTAAATCGGGCAGTACTGGCTTATTGGTGCTGCTTTTGTTGAATCTCGCTTCTGTTTAGGGTCAGAGTGAATAGTTAGAGCTGTTCTTGTTTTCGATTCTCTAATGAATAAAGTGGGTGAAATAAATATGAGGAAGTGGGGTTCCCTTTTCCTGGCTGCAACCCTGACGGTTGCAACGCTGAGTGCCTGTGGATCGGGCGCAAGCAACACAGCGACGACGAACACTGGAGCAGGAGGTGGAGCTGCTGCTCCGGCAGCGAATACAGGCAGCCGTCTCGATACGATCAAGTCTCGTGGATCGCTTATTTGCGGCGTAGAAGGTACAATTCCTGGCTTCAGCTTTGTAGATTCCAGCGGTAACTACTCTGGACTGGATGTTGACATTTGTAAAGCAGTGGCAGCCGCCGTTCTTGGTGATCCGACCAAAGTAGAGTATCGCAACCTCGATTCTTCGGCTCGTTTCCCGGCACTGCAAAACGGCGAAGTCGATATGCTATCCCGAAACACGACCTGGACGAGTAGCCGGGATTCGACGGGTGGAAACGGTCTGGAATTTGCGCCGACTGTTTTCTATGACGGTCAGGGCTTGATGGTGAAAGAAGATTCCGGAATTCGAGCATTTAGGGATTTGAACGGTAAATCAGTTTGCGTTGAAACCGGAACGACGACTGAGCTAAACCTTGCTTCACGGGCAAGAGAAGCAGGGGTCACGATTAATGAAGTGAAGTTCCAGGACTCCAACGCCAACTTCGCGGCTTATCAGGAAGGACGCTGTGAAGCGGTGACCACTGACAGATCGCAGCTTGCAGCAAAACGGAGTGCCTTCCCGACGCCCGATGATCACGTTCTGCTGCCGGATGTGCTGTCAAAAGAGCCGCTAGCTCCTGTGACCGTTAACAACGACTCGCGCTGGTCTGACACCGTGAAATGGGTTGTCTACGGACTGTTCCAGGCAGAAGAGTTTGGCATCACGCAGGCAAATGTGCAGCAAAAGGTGCAAGACCAAAACCCTGATATCCAAAACTTCTTGGGTGCACAGGGCGAGCTGGGAACTCAGTTGGGTCTGTCGAATGACTTCATGGTGAAAGCGGTTCAGGCAGTCGGCAACTACGGCGAGGTGTTTGAGCGCAATGTAGGCACAAACTCTCAGCTCAAGATCGATCGCGGTCAAAATCGCCTCTGGACGAAGGGCGGTCTGATGTATTCGCCGCCATTCCGCTAGACTCTATCTGTCTGTGATAAAGACTTTCCACCTTGGAGAGTCTTTATCGCTTCAACGGGTCGCTTTTCATTCTCTCCGTGATTCTGCCGCCTTGATACCTTTCCCGCTATGACTTCTTCGACTGATCCTTCTTCTGAAAAAATTCCCATTTGGCGTGATGATCGCTTTGTCAGAATTGCAGTTCAAGCGATCGTGCTGCTGGCTGTCGTGACGGTCGGCGCGATCCTGATGGGCAATATGAGCCGTAACCTTCAGCAGCTTGGACGACAGTTTGACTTCAACTTTCTGCGAAATCAGTCTGGCTTCAATATCGGTGAAGGAATTCTTTCCTATAAGCCTACAGACACTTATTTCTGGGCACTTGTCGTTGGCTTTACTAATACGCTGCGGCTGATCTTGGTCGGGTTTGTTGCCGCAACGGTGTTAGGCATTCTTGCCGGAGTTGCCAGCTTTTCTAATAACTGGCTGGTCAAAAAAATTAGTCAGTTCTACGTCGAAATCGTTCGCAACACGCCGCTGCTGCTTCAGCTCTTTTTCTGGTACTTCGCCGTCTTTTTTGGAATGTCGCAGGGTGCGAACGTTACTCGTCTGCCTGGATCGGTGCTGGTGAGCAAGAAAGGAATTGTGATTCCGTGGCCCGCCAACCAACCGATCGCCTGGCTATCGCTGACTGCGTTGATTGGGCTAGCGATCGCGGCTTCGATCGTCTGGCGGCAGCGTATTAAAGTGATGGAAGAACAGGGCGCATCCGGCAAACCGCAGCGCTATATGCTTATCGGCATGGCTGTGGCGGCACTGGTTATCTTCCTGTTTGGCTTGGGCTGGCAGTTTCCACAGGTGGCTAATAACGATACTCAAGGCGGACTGCGAATGTCGCTGGAGTATGGCTCGATGCTAGCAGGTCTTGCCTTTTATACTGGGGCATTTATTGCAGAAATTGTCCGGGCAGGGATTCAGTCCGTTTCTAAGGGGCAGTGGGAAGCAGCAAGAGCCTTAGGGCTGCATTCTGGGTTAGCGATGCGGCTGGTCGTGTTTCCACAGGCGTTGCGCGTGATTATTCCCTCGCTAAACAGCCAGTACATTAACCTGGCAAAGAACTCTAGTTTGGCACTGGCGATCGGCTATCCCGATATTTTTGCCACCGCGCAAACCACGCTAAACCAAACTGGACGGGCAGTGGAAGTCGTTTTGCTGATCATGCTGACCTACCTGATCGCCGATCTGCTGATTTCTCTGTTTATGAACCAGCTCAATCGCCTAGTGCAAATTACAGAACGATAAAAACGTTTCTAGCCCTTCTTTTTAACCATTTCTCCGATTTCAGCTGCGCCTCTTATGACCACTCTGCATACTGCTCCGACTAGTGCCCCCGCGCAACCCGCATCCACACCGATCGCCTGGCTTCGCAAAAATTTGTTCAATAGCTGGTTTAACTCGCTGCTGACGATCGCGATTGTCTTTGTTCTGGGCAGAACGCTGTTTGGCTTTATCTGGTGGGCAACGACCACGGCGAAGTGGCAAGTCATTCCCGCAAACCTGCCGCTCTTCTTTGTGGGACGATTCCCGGCGAATCAGTACTGGCGGCTGGCTCTAATGCTGGCAATGATTGGTGGACTCGGCGGATTAACCTGGGGTGTGGTTGCCCGAAATCAGCCCAAGCTCCTGTCGCGGAACGTACTGATTGGGTTTGGTATTTTTGCCCTGGTGCTGCTGCTGCTGCCGACGCCGTTTGCCTATCGCTTAATTTTGCTGGCGATCGAGGCCCTGGTGCTGGGGACGATCGGGGCAGGTCAACAAATCGGCAGACGAGTTCCGGGCATTGCTAAATGGTTGCCCCTGGCATGGATTCTCTCGTTCTTTATCGCGCTCTGGCTGATGCGCGGCGGCTTCGGGCTACCCCTGGTGCAGACCACTGCCTGGGGCGGCTGGATGTTGACAGTGTTTATGTCAGTCGTGAGCATTGCCCTGTCGTTTCCGTTTGGGTTGCTGCTAGCATTGGGGCGGCAGAGTTCTTTACCCGTGATTCGTTGGCTTTGCACAATTTATATTGAAGTCATTCGCGGCATTCCCCTGATCTCGATTTTGTTTATCGGTCTGGTGATGGTTCCGCTGTTTCTGCCTGCTGGAAGCCGGCCAGATCTGGTACTGCGAGCAATTCTGGGTCTGACGCTGTTTGCGGCTGCCTACCAAGCCGAAACCATCCGGGGTGGACTCCAGGCAATTCCCAAAGGACAATCTGAGGCAGCCAGCGCACTGGGGCTAAACACACCGCTGACGCTGGGACTGATCGTGTTGCCCCAGGCACTCAAGATTTCGATTCCGGCAATCGTGGGACTGTTTATCAGCCTGCTGCAAGATACAACCCTGGTAGCGATCGTGGGACTTTCAGACCTGCTGGGGATTAGTCGATCGATTCTGGCAAACCCCCTGTTTATTGGCAGATACGCCGAAGTTTATTTATTTATCGGTGTGTTGTACTGGGCAGTGTGTTACACCATGGCCTGGGCAGCTCGACGGCTTGAAACCAGCTTGAATAGTGAGCACTAACGCAGATTCAATAATCCCAAATGACAATTCCAAACATCTCTAAAAAAATCTCATCTTTTAATGCCTGATAGGGAGAATAACCGATGACTCAACTCCAGCCCGAAGCCACCCTGAATGGTGGAACCTCAACCGAACCAATGATTGTCGCTCAACAGGTCGAAAAGTGGTACGACAACAACTTTCATGTGCTGCGCGGCGTTGACCTCACCGTCCGCAAAGGCGAAGTGGTGGTGGTCATGGGTCCGTCTGGCTCTGGGAAATCCACGTTTATTCGGACGTTTAACGCGCTGGAAACCTATCAAAAGGGCAGCATTACGATCGACGGCATTCACCTCAGCCATGACCTAAAAAATATCGAAGCAATTCGCCGCGAAGTCGGCATGGTGTTTCAGCAGTTCAACCTGTTTCCTCACCTGACTGTGCTGCAAAACGTCACCCTGGCTCCGATCTGGGTGCGCCGCTGGACGAGAGCTAGAGCCGAAGAAGTCGCAATGCAGCTTCTTGAACGGGTCGGCATCCTGAATCAGGCGCAAAAGTTTCCAGGTCAGCTTTCCGGCGGTCAGCAGCAGCGGGTGGCGATCGCCCGTGCCCTGGCAATGCAGCCCAAAATCATGCTGTTCGACGAACCCACCTCTGCCCTCGACCCGGAAATGGTGCGCGAAGTGCTAGACGTAATGCGAACCCTGGCAAGAAGCGGCATGACGATGGTGTGCGTTACTCACGAAGTCGGATTTGCCCGTGAAGTTGCCGATCGCGTCGTGCTAATGGATAGCGGTCTATTAGTGGAAGAAGCGGAGCCAAACGAGTTTTTTAACAATCCTAAAGAGGATCGCACGAAGAAGTTTCTATCGCAGATTCTTTAAGAGAAGGTTTGAGCCAGTCTTCGAGATCCCGCATCGCTCCCTCAATTCCCCACCCGTGAAGGACTTTGAATTTGAGCCAGTCCTCAAGATCCTGCATTGCCCCCTAAATTCCCCACTAGTGGGGGACTTTGAAACAGAGATCAGTCCTACTCGGTAATTCGGCCGCTTAGGGGCGAACTCGCACTGGCAAAAGCCTTGACCGGAATTCGTCCTGCCAGATACGCCATCCGTCCTGCTTCTGCGCCGAATCGCATTGCCTGTGCCATCAGGGGCGGATTTTCAGCCTGGGCGATCGCCGTATTGATCAGCAGTGCATCAGCTCCCATTTCCATTGCCTGCGCGGCTTCGCTGGGCGTACCGATTCCGGCATCCACGACGACGGGAATTTTGGCGTTCTCGATAATGATCTGAATATTTGCCGTGTTGCGAATGCCTTGTCCTGAGCCAATTGGGGAACCCAGGGGCATCACCGTCGCACAGCCAATTTCCTCCAGGCGTTTTGCTAAAAGCGGGTCGGCGTTGATGTAGGGCAGCACGGCAAATCCTTCTTTGACCAACTGTTCGGCGGCTTCGAGTGTACCGATCGGGTCAGGCAAAAGATATTTCGAGTCGGGAATCACTTCTAATTTGACAAAGTGATTGTCTTCCTGACCCAGCAGCTTTGCCATTTCGCGTCCAAGCCGCGCCACCCGAATCGCATCTTCTGCGGTTTGACAGCCTGCGGTGTTCGGCAGCATCCAGATTTTTTGCCAGTCGATCGCCTCAGCCAAACCCTCATGTCCGGGGGCGTTGTTTTGTACACGCCGAACTGCCACAGTGACAATTTCGCAGCCGCTAGAGACGATGCTGCCCTGCATTTCGGCAACATTTCGATACTTTCCAGTTCCAGTCATCAGGCGCGATCGAAACTCCCGTCCGGCAATAATCAGAGGCTCATCGGCAAAAGGGGCAGGAGCTGGGGAAGCGGGGATCTGAGGGGTCGAAAATTGCAGCATAGGAGGTTGGGTTGAGACGGGTGCGAGGGGGGATGGGGATTGGGTGGGACAGAGGAAACGTTGCCAGGAGAATTCGTTGAGCAATGGGTCGATCGTGCCATTCCAGACGCGATCGGCAATCAACCGGGCGGTAATAGGCGTGAGCAAAATACCGTTGCGGAAGTGTCCCGTTGCCAGGGTGAGATTATCACAGAGGCTATCACCGAGAATAGGCATTTCATCAGGCGTTGCAGGACGGAAGCCCCACCAGCATTCCTGAATCGGGAAGTCTTTCAGTGCCGGGTAAAGCTGGATTGCAGCATTCAGAAGGGTTTGTAGTCCTGCGGGGGTGTTGCCGGGCGTGAAGCCGATCGTCTCACTGGTTGCCCCGATCACAATCCGTCGATCTTGACGCGGCACAATATAAACGTTTTCGCCGTACAGTACCCGCTGAAGCGGTAGGGGTGAAATTTCTGACGGCACGCGAATCGCCAGCATTTGTCCTTTACAAGGCTGCACCGGAACTGGAATAATCGACTGCGACCAGGCTCCGGTTGCCAGGATGTAATGCCCCGCCGATCGATCGCCCCCATTCGATCGCAACTTGACGACCTGCCCCTGCTGCTGCACAATTTCTGTGACCGTCACGCCTTCCTGGATTTCAACGCCGATCATTTCTGCCACCGATCGTAGCGTTTGCGCCAGGGCACGATTATCAACCTGTCCTTCTTCGGGATACCACCAGCCACCGATCACTTGTTCGCTTAATTCAGGCTGTACCAGATGAATTGCAGGGCGATCGAGCCAGTAAGCAGGCAGGGAATCCAGAACTGGAGGGTTTTGCGAATCAGCCGCTTCAGTCACGGGGGCAAGAATGCCGCAAGCCCAGTAGCCTGTGGAGCGATCGGTCAGGGATTCGAGTTTGCTGATCCATTCTGGGTAGAGCCTGAGGCTTTGCAGACACAGTTCACGCATCGGCGCATCGGCAATTGCTTCGGCACTGGGAGCCAGCATTCCAGCAGCAGCATGGCTGGCAGCTTCCTGAAAATCTCGGCTTAAAACAGTGACAGAGGCTCCGCGCAGCTTTAGCTCGATCGCGATCGACAGCCCAATCACGCCGCCGCCAATAATCAAAACATCAGACGTTGAATTCATTGCAAGTAAGGACGGATCTCCAGAGTTTTTTAACCTACCACAGTCCTGTAACCGGGTTTCTGCCAAGCGGGGGAGGCGTGGTAGAAGGGTTAGAGGGAGAAGGAGTACTGTAAGGCGGCACGATCGGCGGAGGGGGAGCAACACCTCCATTCTGGTAGGGCTCTACTGTTTGCGGATAGTTTGCCGCAGAGCTGGTTCTGGGAGGACGAGTTGGGATCGGAACGGTGGGGGCAGGTCGCACGGGCGGCGGCTGATTCGACAAAAGATAAGGAAGATCCTGCCATCCGGGTTGTACAACTCCCACCGCAAAAGGATTCAAACGAAAATTTCGCAGATCTGGCAATCGATCGAAGGAAAACCCTTGCTGTTGAAACCAGGGAATTAGCCGATCGCTCATTAGCACCACCAGCACCGCCAGTAGCACCAGCGCGATCGTTCGACCCACATCCTTGAAAACATCGATCGTGTTAAAAACAAAGCCCAGCAGCACAATTCCCACCAGCGCAATCAGCAGGGTAATCGGTTCCGGCACGGTGGATACTCCCATTCTGATATTCCTATCATCGCCCAGGCAATCAGATTTGCGTTACCAAAGCCCGTTAATTGGGGGTTGGGCAGGAGGGGAAGCAGACGGAAAAACCGGAGGGGGAGGGGGATTATCAGTTCGCGGCGGACTCGGAGAAAGAGAAGGAGAAGGGGTCGGAGGGGGGAGCGGGCTGGGAGAAGGAAACAGAGTGGGAGCAGGAGTTGGAGCGGGGAACGGACTGGGGGAAGGCTGCACAAGCAGCGGATTCGCGATCGAGAGAATCTCGTTTAAACCTCGGCGTGCCTCACCAGAAGACGGACTGTCTAGATTAGGAGGCGGAGGCAGAGGGGTAAGCGTTACGGTTGGCGAGGGCAGCGGTTGGGAGTCGATCGGCGTAGGCTGAACGATAGGGCTAACGGTTGGGCTAGAGGCGGGTGGCGTTCGATCGAAAAAATTGCCTGTAAATCGATTAAATGTTTCTCCGGCGCGTCCTGAGCCAAAGAAAGCAACCAGTATCGTTGCCAGAGCAATCCAGGTTATCCACTGGGCAATGCCAATTCCCCTTCCTTGTTTTCCCGGCAGGAGCAACTGAAATAGGGCAAACAAGCCGCTCAGCAACAACAATCCTAAA
Source organism: Cyanobacteria bacterium FACHB-502 (assembly GCA_014695325.1). Lineage (GTDB taxonomy): Bacteria > Cyanobacteriota > Cyanobacteriia > Elainellales > Elainellaceae > Leptolyngbya_A. Next base: position 9,736 of record JACJNZ010000091.1, read on the forward strand.
AGAATATCCACATCGCTTTCCCCATGTTGCACTGCTAATTTTAGGCAGAAGCTCAAATTTTTCGACCTGAAGGTTACCAGACCACTTGATTTCCCTGTCCCCAAAATCCATCAAACTTTGTCACCTTCACATCTCCTAAAACGCAGGTTTGACAGGCAAGCCGCCGATCTTGTTCTAAGGAATGGGGCGGCAATGAGCGACGCGCAGTTTCCTTCCACTGAGGCGCAGACACTTCGCCTTCCACCTGAACCGCACAGGTTCCACAGGTTCCAATGCCTTTGCAGTTGATGATCTTAGACTGACCATTATGCAGCGCAACCCCATTTTTCAGGAGAACTTAACGTAAATTCGTCCCCCGATCGCACTCAAACGTCTTTCTCTGCGCCGTCATTCTGGGCATTCCAATCCTCCAGGTCTAAAAGTTCTACATCAAGCTTGTTCATAGTTTACGTTTCTTCATACCCTTCTTGACCCTGCCTGGTCTAGCATCGCGATCGAACCCTAATTTACTTCTCGATCTCCTCTCTCTCGATCGCCTCGCCCCCCATTCACTCTCACCCATCCACCGTCTACCCCTCATGCCCCCCCTCCACATTTACGACACCACCCTCCGAGACGGCGCCCAGCGCGAAGGACTTTCACTCTCCCTGGAAGACAAACTGCGAATTGCCCGTCAGCTCGATCGCCTGGGAATTCCTTTTATTGAAGGCGGCTGGCCCGGTGCAAATCCAAAAGATGCTCAGTTTTTCGCCCAGCTTCAGCAAGAGCCATTGAACCAGGCAGAAGTTGTCGCCTTTTGCTCAACCCGTCGCCCTGGCAAGTCCGCAGAAGCCGACCCGATGCTGCAAACGGTTCTTGCGGCTGGCACCGATTGGATCACGCTATTCGGCAAATCCTGGGATCTGCACGTCACGGAAGGACTGCAAACCAGCCTGGACGAAAACCTGGCAATGATTCGGGAAACGATCGCCTTTTTCCGCACTCAGGGACGACGGGTGATCTACGACGCAGAACACTGGTTCGACGGACACAAGCACAATCGCGACTACGCCCTTCAGACTCTCCAGGCGGCGATCGAGGGTGGTGCAGAATGGCTCGTGCTTTGTGATACGAACGGTGGAACCCTGCCCCACGAAATTTCTGCCAGCGTTCGGGAAGTGGTACAGTTTGTGCAAAATATTCGCGGAGAACAAACCCCGCCGCAGATTGGAATTCACCCGCACAACGATAGCGGCACGGCGGTGGCAAATGCGATCGTCGCAGTTCAGGAAGGGGCGCGGATGGTGCAGGGCACAATGAACGGCTACGGCGAACGTTGCGGCAATGCCAACCTTTGTACATTAATTCCTAACCTGCAACTGAAGCTTGGATTTGACTGCATTCCGCCCGCTCAGCTTGCCCAGCTCACCGAATCGAGCCGCCTGATTAGCGAAGTGGTGAATCTGGCTCCCGATGATCATGCGCCGTTTGTCGGGCTGTCTGCCTTTGCCCACAAAGGTGGAATTCACGTTAGCGCAGTTGAGCGAAACCCGCTAACCTACGAACACATTCAACCTGAGCAGGTAGGCAATCAGCGGCGGATTGTCATCTCCGATCAGGCAGGCTTGAGCAATCTACTCGCAAAAGCACGATCGTTTGGGATTGAACTCAATCGCCACGATCCTCAAAGTCGCCAGATCCTTCAGCATCTCAAGACTTTAGAAAACGAAGGCTATCAGTTTGAAGCCGCCGAAGCCAGTTTTGAACTCTTGATGCGCGAAGCTCTCGGACAACGACAGCAGTTTTTCACGATCAAAGATTTCAACGTTCATTGCAATTTGCTTCGCGATCCAGAACAGTGGCGCAGCCAATCGATCGCCACCATCAAAGTCGCTGTTAACGAAGAAGACATTCTGGAAGCCGCCGAAGGCAATGGTCCCGTCTCTGCCCTCGATGCAGCCCTGCGAAAAGCCCTCACCAACTTCTACCCCGAAATCGCCTCCTTCTACCTCACCGACTACAAAGTCCGCATCCTCGACAGCCCCGCCGGAACTTCTGCCAAAACCCGAGTCCTGCTCGAAAGCAGCAATGGTTTACAACGCTGGTCAACCGTGGGTGTTTCCGGCAACATTATTGAAGCCTCTTATCAGGCAGTAGTCACCGGATTAGAGTACGGACTCATGCTGCAAAATCAGGTCAAAGCGGCGATCGCGAGTTCACGGATTGCCTAGCGTTAAACAAGCTGATCGCCCCACCCCCTCACCTCCTCATTCATCCATCCACCCCCCATCCCTTCTACGGTTATCCTCCCTGCCCCTAGCTCGGCTCGATCGATACAGTAGTAATAAGTAATACACACATCTTCATAGAGCGAGGTGCTGCGATGTCGATGCTATTCGCCCTTTCGTTTATGGGCTGTGTCAGCGCAGCTCTAGTTGTCGTCCAACATCACTTTCTGAAAGACCTCACCGACCCTGCCCCTGATCAGTCCTAGTGAGCACTGGGTCTTTGTATTCCCGGTTCTGACCTGTGGTACAGCCATTTGTTGATTCGATCGCGTTTCAATTCAGTTCAGAACCTGATGCACGTTGACACTTTAGTTTTGTCACTTTATTTAGTTGCCATTTCCATTCAGGAACCACCTCAAGATGTTTGAGTATTTCACTGAGAAATCGATCGCCGTTGTCATGGCTGCCCAGGAAGAAGCGCGTCGGCTGGGTCATGCTCATGTCGGTACCGAGCAGCTTTTATTAGGCTTAATCCGCGTAGAAGGCACGGCAGCCTTTAAACTGCTGACCGAGCTAGGGATTACGCTGGAAGCCGCACGACGCGAAGTCACAAAAATTGTGGGACGCGGTTCTGGTTTCGTCCCAGTCAATATTCCCTTTACACCTAAATCAAAGCGCATTTTTGAGCTAGCTTTCGAGCAGGCACGGCAGCTTGATACGCCTTACATCGCGCCAGAGCACATTCTGCTGGCACTGATTCAGGACGGTGACAATGTTGCCAACAAAGTTCTGGAAGCAATGAACGTAGATGCCGTTTCCGCCAGAGTGCAGCTCCTTCAGGCAATGAATGAAGTCGAACCTGCTACGGCTGGGGCACGTCGTCGCTCGATGGAGGGCAGCTCCAAGGGGATAGGCAAGATGCTGAGCGAGTTTGGTCGCAATCTGACCGAGTTTGCCAAAGACGGTAAGCTTGACCCGATGGTGGGTCGATCGCCCGAATTAGAGCGTGTGATTCAAATCCTGGGTCGCCGTACTAAGAATAATCCGGTGCTGGTGGGTGAGCCTGGCGTCGGCAAGACTGCGATCGCCGAAGGTTTGGCACAGCGTATCGTAGATGGTCAGGTTCCCGACCTTCTGCTGGACAAGCAAATCATCTCGCTTGACATGGGCAGCCTCCTGGCAGGCACAAAGCTCCGGGGTGACTTTGAAGAGCGCATTACGGGGATTGTTCAGGAAGTCCGCGAGTCGCAGAATGTCATTCTTATGATTGATGAGATTCATACCCTTGTGGGTGCGGGCGGAACCGAAGGCGGTACAAATGCAGCGAATATGCTGAAGCCTGCCCTGGCAAGAGGTGAATTTCAGGTGATTGGCGCGACCACACTGGACGAATACCGCAAGCACATCGAGCGCGATGCTGCCTTGGAACGCCGCTTCCAGCCCGTGATGGTGGGTGAACCTTCTGTAGAAGAAACGATCGCCATTCTGCACGGACTGCGCGATCGCTATGAGCAGCACCACCGCCTGACGATTTCTGACGAGGCACTGGATGCGGCTGCCAAGCTCTCCGATCGCTACATCACCGATCGGTTCATGCCTGATAAGGCGATCGACTTGATTGACGAAGCCGGATCAATGGTGCGTTTTCGCAACAGCAAAGCCTCGCCCACTAAAGATCTTAAGCATGAGCTGAAGGAAGTCACTACCGCCAAACAAGCCGCTGTCACCGAGCAAGACTTCGACAAAGCCGGACAGTTGCGCGATCGCGAGCTGGAGTTAGAAAAGCAGATTCAGGCGCTCAAGAACGGAGATGTGACCGTTTCGCAGGCTGACCTACCCGTGGTGGTTGCCGAAGACATTGCTCAGGTGGTTGCTTCCTGGACAAGCATTCCGGTGAGCAAGCTGACCGAATCTGAATCGATGATGCTGCTGCACCTAGAGGACGTTCTGCATGAGCGGGTGATCGGTCAGGAAGATGCGGTGAAAGCTGTGTCGCGTGCCGTACGTCGCTCTCGGGTGGGCATCAGTGATCCCAATCGTCCGATCGCCAGTCTGCTGTTTTCGGGTCCGACGGGCGTGGGTAAAACTGAGCTTGCCAAAGCCCTCGCCGTTGCCGTGTTCGGTTCCGAAGAAGCGATGATCCGGCTCGATATGTCTGAGTTCATGGAGTCGCATACGGTTTCCAAGCTGATTGGTTCGCCTCCGGGCTATGTGGGCTACGACGAAGGCGGTCAGTTGACCGAGGCAGTTCGCCGCAAGCCGTACACCGTGATCCTGATGGACGAGATCGAGAAAGCGCATCCTGATGTCTTCAACATGCTGCTTCAGTTGCTCGAAGACGGTCGCTTGACCGATTCGCGGGGTCGCACGGTCAGCTTCAAGAATACGGTCGTGATCATGACCTCGAATATCGGCTCGAAGGCGATCGAAAAAGGTGGCAGCAGCCTTGGCTTCTCAACCGCAGAAGATACCGCAACCGCTCAGTATCACCAGATTAGATCGCGCGTGATGGACGACATGAAGGCTTACTTCCGCCCTGAAATGCTGAACCGCATTGACGAGATCATTGTCTTCCGTCAGCTCAACCGCGAAGAAGTCACTCAGATCGCCGACCTGATGATTCAAGAAGTCGCAGCTCGTCTGCAAGCGCAGAATCTTGGTCTGGAAGTCACGCCTGCCTTTAAGGAGCGTCTGGTCTCCGAGGGCTTTAACCCCGTCTATGGGGCACGCCCCTTGCGTCGAGCGATTGCCCGCTTACTCGAAGACAATCTTGCAGAAGCGATGCTGTCGGGTACTGTTCGGGACGGTGATACTGCTTTTGCCGATGTTGATGATGATGGTCAGATCCAGATTTGTCGTCAGGAAAAAGCAAGCTTTGCACCGATCGCCCCGTAGGGGCAACTGCGAAGCAATCGCGTAAGCCTGATTTGATCAAGCAAAGTTGATAGCACGAGTACATAATTCTGGGGGCTTTGCCCCCTTTTTTGTTGCTTTACACTAGCTCTCTAGTTCCCTTGGGGATCACGAGTTCCCCGGAGGCAAAGATTTTGCAGCTTTCAAGCTGATAAAAAAAGCAGGCATAAAGCCTGCAAAAGTGGAACTATTTTAATTGGGTTTAATAGGGAATCCAGGGATCAACTGGCAATCTGGCTTAGCAGTAAGGGCGAATATCTTCACCACATTCGTCTGCCAGATAGCAGAGGGCACGAAACCGCAGTCCGACTAGCTCTTCATAAAGAGGGTTGAGCTTGCAGAGGGGCGGAATGTGCAGCAGAGTTTTCCCGAACACCTTGATGTCGCGCTCAAACGGGCACTGCGGCGGGATCAGCTTAGCAATGCGGCGGGCAAAGGTGCGGTCTTGGACAGGAAGAGTATCTACCCAAAGACGGATAGGCTGGAGGGGATCACGTCTGGGAGAATGAATTGTATGAAGTGTCGATGAACTATTCATCATTTCACCTGTGGAATCATAGGAAACGATCGCGGTGGGACTAGCCAGAGTGAAGGTAAGCGATCGTTAAGTTAGCAAGTTGAAGCAGGCTTAAACAATTTAATGCGCTGGTTGAATCCAGCATAAGTGGTGAGGAAAGGGTTCAGGTGAAGGAATTGAAAACCTTAATTTGGGTTTCCTGAAGCCCCAGTAAACTTTCCAGGGTTACGTTCAGCTTCCAATTGGTCTAGAAAACGAACGGCGCAGTCCTGTAGGAATCTCCTGAAAATGATACTGTCTCAGGGCATGAGCCATATCAGCGCGAGTCATGACGCTCAAGGGATCGATTCGCTGATCCGATCGTATGTTGACGAATCCGCGATGCAGGGCCGCTGCAATCTGCTGGCGTGCCCAAGGCGGAACCTGATAGGAATCGGCATAGTTTGCCAAAATCCCAGTAGCGGTCGGGTCCGAATCCTGAACACTGCCCGATGCTTTGGCGATTACAGAAAACGCCTCAGCGCGAGAGACTCGATGATCGGGAAGAAATTTTCCTCCCGGCTGAACGGTCATGATACCGCTTTTTACAACCGTCTGAATATCTTTGTAAGCCCAGTGCGAGACCGACACATCTGCTAACGCAGGGGCAGCAGCGGTTTGTTTTGCCGGGTCAAGTTGAAAGGTGGTGACTAAGATATTTGCCAGTTCAGCGCGGCTCACTGCGGCATCTGCTTGAGCCAGGTCGCCCTTAAGCGCAGGCAGGATTTCCGCATTAATTAAGTTAGAGGTGGGAGTTTGAGAAGGCGAAACCTGAGCAACTGCTGCCAATCCAGACAGCAATAGGGTTAGTGAGAGAGCACCGACAAACCGTTCCATCGCATGAACCACTCCATAAACACACACCACTAGCAAACGACGATTCGACTGATCTGAATGTTGCGAAGGAAATGAAGTTTGCTTAATTCAGCTTTAGTCAAATTGCCATGAACAGCGCAAAGTTTCTCTGCTTCTGTTGTGACTTATTGAACTAAAAGTGAGGTAGTCGGTGTGACACTCTTTTGACTGCACCTTCAGGATTTGTAATATAAATCCCTATCTGTAGCCATAAACATCATGCCATAGGATGAGGACAATCGGGTTCACCCAATCGTATTACTTGATGGAATGAAAATGATATTTTTTAGCACAGTCGAGAAATCAACCAGGAATTACTTTCCGACGATTGTTTTAGAGCGATGAACAAATAAAAAAGACAGAGAATTTGTATCAGATTTACCGATTTGGACATTGCGGTTGAGATTATCCGCGACCCAAAATAAATAGCCCCAGCATGGTGATGCTATTCCATAGACTATGCATCAGCATTGGCGTCAGTAAACTGCGCGATCGAGAGTAAACAAAGCCCAGGATTGATCCCAGCACCGTCAGCGGTAGCACTTCCGACAGGCTTAAATGGGCGATGGCAAACAAAACACTGCTCAGGGCAATCGATCCCCAAACGGGAAAGTAGCGTGTCAGCGAGGGCAGCAGAAATCCGCGAAACAGCAGTTCCTCAAAGACCGGAGCCGCGACTGCCGCTGTAAACAGAAAAATTGCTAGGGCGACGCGATCGCCTTCTTCCAGCACAATCTGTAATAACGGATTGCTGCCTCCCTGGCCCTGCCAAAGCTGCTGATTTACCAGGGAAACCGCCAGCATCAGCGGCAATGCGACCAGATAGCCTCCAATTCCCCATAGAAACCAGTTACGTTTGCCCTTGAGCTGAAACCAGTCCTTTGGTAAAGGAAAGTACGCTCGAATCGATAAATAAAGAGTGAGCAGCGTTGCACTTGCCATCAGTAAGTAATAGCAAAGCGTATTGATCGCCTGGGCCCGTTGTCCAAAAGCAGCAAAATTAAGCGGCAGCAGATGCAGCACCCAGGGCACAAGCAGCTGACCTGAAAAGAAAAAGCCGCCGATCAAGACCTGCCAGACAGTTTCCCCAGTCCAGGGAACCTGCCATGCCAGACTGTTTGCTTCAGCAGGAGCTTGCTTTGCCCGGATGAGCCAGCGTCCAACCACAATCAGTAGCAGCACGATCCCCAAAGAGCCGCCGATCGCCGGAGCAACGCCCACAAGAGTTAGCTTCACCAGCGTTTGACGAGCCACCTGCTGTTGAGTTACTTCCAGGGCGGCCAGCGCATCGGGTCGCTGTTGTAGGGCATAGAGTCGCCGCAGTGCCCGATCGCGAAACCAACCATCCAGCGAGGCTTGAATTTGGGATTCGGCATCAGGAAGCAAACGGGGTGGCTCATTCCATAAGCCAATCAGAACGGGAGTAATTGCTCTAATCGAAGCGGTGGAATTTTTATCGGAAACCTTACCAGATGGACGCTGAGCGGTGGGCTGAAAGGAAGCAAGTCGATCTTTAAGGGATTGCCAGGATTCGATCGCCGCATCGGTGTGGTTTTGCTCTGCCTGAAGCAGCCCGATCCGCAGATCAAGCTGATCGATCAGGGTTTGCTGCTGCAGCACGGCGAGTCGAAGCTGTTTGTTTTGTTCTTCGATCGTGGCAGGCTCCGTGGGCGCAGGCGTAGTTCTCGTGTCGGGATCAGTGGGACGAGAAGACTGGACAGCTTCCTCGGGGAAAGGATTGTCCTGAGAAACGGTGAGGCGGGTCTGTAGCTGCTGAAGATTTTCGGCGGCGGAGTTTCGCACAGACTGATATTGCTCCAGCGCAGTTTTAACCGGGTCTTGACCGAGTAAGGTGTTTTTTACCCCAGCCAGATTGGCGGGATCTGACGCATTCGGTTTGAGTTCGCTGGCTCGCAGCAGCAGATCGGTCTGGTAAAGCTCCAGGCGATTGGTAATTTGGGGTTCGCTAAAGCTGGCAAGCAGGGAACCACCTAAAAATAGAACCACCAGAAGCGTAATGCCGCTTAAAATTAGCCGTTTGATTTGACTCATCGATTCAGACCCGATCGCTGGACAGAAATTTACAGAATTTTTTTGAAATGATTTGACAAAATAATTCCATTGAATAATTGCATTGTAAGGGTGGCGATCGCAAAAGCCAGAGGGAGGAAGCAAGACAAATTCTTCCTGTCCCGATCACGGTAGAATTGCAAAGGACTTTTAACGTTCAGCGGCTTTAGAGATTTTCAGCGCATGGGAGGATTGCCCCGGTGACTCGCGTTATTCTGGTTCGGCATGGAGAAAGCACCTATAACGTCGAGCGGCGGGTGCAGGGACACTGTGATTTGTCTGACTTAACAGAAAAAGGGCAGGCAGGAGCGCGGCAGGTCGGCGCAGTGTTGCAGGGTTTGAAGTTCGATGCGGCTTATTCCAGTCCGCTCAAACGCGCTAAGCAAACTGCGCAGCTTATCTTATCGAGCTTAAACGAGCAGGGCACGCCGATCCCTGATCTGCGGTTGACAGACAACTTGAAGGAAATCAATTTGCTGCAATGGGAAGGACTCACCTTTGAAGAAGTCGAGCAGCAGTTTCCCGAAGGATTTTTGCTTTGGCGCGATCGCCCGAAGGATTTGAAAATGCCCATGGAAACCCCAGAAGGCACAACAGATTTCTATCCGGTCATGGCTCTTTATGAGCAGGCACGGCAGTTCTGGCAGGAAATTTTACCGCAGCATTTAGGTGAAACCATTCTGGTTGTGGCGCATAGCGGTATCAATCGCTGTTTGATCGGGGCAGCAGTCGGGCTGGACGCAGACAGCTATAAATCAATGCACCAGTCAAATTGCGGCATCAGCGTACTGAACTTCGCAGGCGGTCTAGGCGATCCAGTGCAACTTGAGTCTGTAAATTTGACGGCGCATCTAGGCGAACCGATCCCAAAGCCGCGCAAAGACACAAAAGGCGCAAGATTTTTGCTGGTGCGCCATGGCGAAACTAACTGGAATCGAGACAAGCGGTTTCAGGGACAGATCGATGTGCCGCTCAATGATCAAGGACGGGTACAGGCAGGTCAGGCAGCCGAATTTTTGCGGGATGTCGCAATTGATCGCGCCCTCAGCAGCCCGATGCTCCGCCCAAAAGAAACGGCAGAAATTATTCTGCAACATCACCCGCAAGTGACGCTAGAACTGGACGATCGCCTCTGCGAAATTAGCCACGGGCTCTGGGAAGGCAAGCTGGAAGCCGAAATCGAAGCAGAGTTTCCTGGGGAGCTAAAGCAATGGCAGATCGCGCCCGAAACCGTGCAAATGCCTGAAGGCGAAAATCTTCAGCAGGTGTGGGATCGGGTTGTGCTTGCCTGGAAGGATCTGGTTGCCTCAACGCCAGAGTCTCAGGATGATAGACCGACAACCGTACTGGTGGTGGCTCACGATGCCGTGAATAAGGCAATTCTGGGTTATTTGATCGATCGCGGTCCTGAGACCTTCTGGACCTTTAAACAAGGCAACGGAGCCGTAACGGTGATCGACTATCCGCTCGGCAACCAGGGCAAACCGCTGATTCATGCCCTCAACATCACAAGCCATCTAGGAGGCGTTCTCGACAAGACGGCAGCCGGGGCACTGTAGCCACGGGACTGTAACCACGGGACTGGTAATCACAGGAACGAATTTATGACCGCTGAGCTAATCCGACAAGTTCGCCTGCTTGACCCTGTGACCCTGGGTGATTCCCCCTCTGGGGAACTGCGAGGCGATCGGGTTGCAGATGTCTTGATCGGGGATGGCGTGATTCAGTCGGTCGAAGCAGCGATTAATTCTTACCCGGATAATACTCAAATCCGGGATGGGTCAGGGCTAATTCTGGGCACGGGATTGGTGGACTTATACAGCCATTCGGGTGAGCCGGGATTTGAGGAACGGGAGACGATTGATTCTTTGGCAGCGGCGGCGGTTGCTGGAGGGTTTACCCGCTTAACCCTGCTCCCTGATACCCATCCTGCAGTCGATAATCCCGCGACTGTTGCCTGGTTTCAGTCTCAGTGCCAGAAATTTACCGTCCCCCAAATTCGCAACTGGGGAGCATTAACGCTGGATGCCAAAGGCGAACAAATGACGGAACTGGCAGAATTGGCAGAGTCGGGCATCGCGGGATTTGCAGACAGCAAGCCGATTCAAAACATGACTCTGCTGCGTCGCCTGCTAGAGTACAGCCAAGGTCTGAGTCAGCCAATCGCGTTATGGTGCTGCGATCGATCCTTGAGCGGCAATGGCGTGGTGCGCGAAGGCCAGGAATCCCTGCGGTTAGGACTGCCCGGAAGCCCAGACTACGCGGAGACTGCCCCTTTAGCGGCTCTGCTGGAATGCCTCGCGGCAATTGGAACTCCGGTGCATTTAATGCGAGTTTCAACCGCGCGAAGCGTTGATCTGATTCGGCAGGCAAAGGCAACCGGGCTACCGATCACAGCAAGCACCAGCTGGATGCACCTTTTGCTCAACATTGAAGCGGTGCAGAGCTACGATCCCAGCCTTCATGTCGAACCGCCCCTGGGCAATCCTGCGGATCAGGCAGCCTTAATCGAGGGCATTCGATCGGGGATCATCGATGCGATTGCGATTGATCATAGTCCGTACACTTACGAAGAAAAAACTGTCGCTTTTGCTGAATCTCCACCGGGGGCGATCGGACTGGAATTGGCTTTACCGCTGCTCTGGCAGGCGTTAGTCGTTTCTGAAAAGATCCCTGCTCTTACCCTCTGGCGGGCACTTAGCACCAATCCGGCACAGCTATTAAACCAATCTCCTGCAAGCATTCAGCCGGGTCAGCCCGCCGAGCTAATGCTGTTTGACCCCAATCATGCCTGGCAGGTGACTTCTCGCACGCTCAAATCGCGATCGACTAACACCCCCTGGCTCAATCAAACGCTTCGAGGACGGGTGTTGCAAGTCTGGGGAGGACGGTGACGCATGACGAGACGCTTGCAGCTAGAGCCGAGTAATCCTGCATTGTGTCAGATCATTGCCGATCGCATTGCCGCCAGTCCGCAGCAGCGCGTCACCTTTGCAGAGTTTATGGATCTGGCACTGTACGAACCACAGCACGGCTATTACGCTCGCTTTCAGTCAAAGATTGGCGCACAGGGAGACTTTGCCACCTCACCCCATCTCGGCGCAGACTTTGGAGAACTGCTTGCCGTTCAATTTGCCCAGATGTGGGAAAAGCTCGATCGCCCCAATCCCTTTACGCTGGTTGAGATGGGAGCCGGACAGGGACTTCTGGCACAGGACATCGTGCGCTATCTGCATCGACATTATTTCGAGTGCTTTGCCGCGCTGCGCTATGTAATTGTCGAAAAATCACCTGCCTTTGCCGCCGAACAGCAAGCCCGTCTCCGCTCCCTAATCGACTCCTGGGGCGAAGTGGCATGGCACACCTGGGACGAGATTTCTTCAGATTCGATCGTTGGCTGCTGCTTTTCCAACGAATTAGTCGATGCTTTTCCCGTACATCGGCTGACAATTGCAAACGGTAAGCTTCAAGAAATTTACATCACCGTAAGCAGTGAACCGACACCCAATCCTGCCGTTGCCTCCGATGCCCATTTTGCTGATGCCCATTTTATAGAGACGATCGGCGAACTTTCAACCCCGCGCTTTGCCGAGTATTTTCAGCAGATCGGAGTAGATTTGACCCCCTACCCAGACGGCTACCGCACCGAAGTCAATCTGGCAGCGATCGACTGGCTGCATACCGTTGCCGATCGGCTCCATCAGGGCTATTTGCTGACGATCGACTATGGCTATCCTGCCCATCGCTACTACAGCCCAACCCGCAGTGCAGGGACGCTTCAGTGCTACTATCACCACGCCCATCACGACAACCCCTATCGGGCGATCGGTCATCAAGATATTACCGCTCATGTCGATTTCACGGCTCTGGAGCAATACGGCACACCAGCAGGACTAGACCCGATCGGCTTCACGCAGCAGGGCTTGTTTCTGATGGCGTTGGGCTTGGGCGATCGACTTACCGCACTGTCTCAGCCCGATCCTGATCTGACGCTGCAAATTATTCTGCAACGGCGAGAAGCACTACATGGGCTCATAAATCCGATGGGGCTGGGCAATTTTGGGGTGCTGATTCAGGCAAAGGGATTGTCAGGCGACGCGCAGAGCCGATTACTAAAAGGACTGCAAATGGGCTGAGTCCCAATGTTGGGCTAGCGGGTAATTTTCGGCGATTTGTCGGGGAACCGTGTAGACTATCTGGATATTTAGGGCGCTCGTTGCAGTAGTTAATCAGAAGTTAATCAGAGAGGGGTACGCCCATTGCCGTTTGTGGAGGAGGGCTTTCGGATCACGATCGCGAACCCGGAAACATCTTTAGGGGGAACAGTACAAGCTTTGACAAGCTCTCAGCCCTGTTTCAACAATCTTCATCGAAGGCAAAACAGATTACGATTTGCTGAGCGCAGGGGAGTTACTGGTTAACAAATGGCAGCAACAAGTCCAATTCCCTTGTGGATCGTGTAATCTTTTCTTCCGTAGGCTCGGCTGAATCTGAAAGTTAGTTCGGACATCTCGAACATAAGGGACATAAGAGGATTGGACATGGCGTTCTGGGAATTTTTGCTGCAAAAGGATGGCGATCGCTCTTGGCTGCCACTGGAATCTCCTACGGTGGAAATTTTGGAGGGGCGATATCGCGTGGTCGGTCGCTCTAGCCGCATCAATACCCCGATCGAAATTCGGATTGCTCATGATGTCCTCACCGATGCTGTAACAGTCCGCCGTACCCAGAAGCGATCAGGCTGCACGAATCAGGATGGCCTGGTGGTGATTATGCCCTTTACCCAGCTTCAGCCGGGGGACTGGGAACTCTACTGCACAGGCGACCTGATGGCAGACATGATGGGCGAAGGCTGGCAGTATGGCGTGAAGCTGCAAGTCTTGCCGATCGTTGAGGAAGCGGAAGCTTGGGAACTTGACTCACAACCCGCTGCTCATCTCCCGACCCTTTCCGTTGGGTTTTCGAATGCGGCTGCCTTGTCATCACCCCCCCTTGCTATCCCATTTATCGCTGTCCCAGAAACGCCGGTCGAAACGCCAGTCGAAACGCCAATTCTCCAGCCTGCTGCATCGCTGGTTTTGGAGGATACGGAGCAGCCTGTTCTGGCTGAATCCCAGCTTAATTCTGCTGAGGGCGAAGGCTCCGAAATTCCTTCACCGGAAGTCATCCTGTCCGAAGCCCTGCCACTGCTCAGCCTGCATCTGGAACAGGAAATGTATGTCGTGCGGCGCAGCGAAGCTCTAATCCTGCGCGGCGAGATTGGTTCAGCTACCGTAGAGTCGCCAGAATTGCCGCTTCAGATACGGGTGCGGCTCTATGCGCCCCAAAATTCTCAGGTGCTGTTTGACCTGGTTTATCCGCTCAGTCCGGCTGCGCTGCCGATCCCGTTTACCTGCACGGTGCCGCTTCCCCATCACTACGAAACCTACCTGGTGCTGGGAGAAGCGATCGTCGAGCTAACTTCTGCAAGCGGCACAGAGAAAATCACCAGCCAGTCCTTCAAAGTTACAACCGACCTGCATGAGCTGCTGGAATCGTTTGCTTCGCAGTTCTCCGAAGGAGGCAACGGCAATAGCGTTACCGATTTGCCCGACGTACTACCGCCCCTGGAAGCCATTTCGCTGCCCTCAGAGCTGCCTGGTTTTGCTCAACCTACCGTGCCGCCAACAGTTCAGTTTCAGCCTGCCCAATCGATATTGCCGCCTCAACTGAGATCGATGTCTCCTGAACAGAAGGAAGCGACTAAAGAGCGACGGGCGATCGAGTTGCCAACCTTTGCTCAGGAACCTGCTGCTCAGGAAGCCATTCCTCAAGAAACCATTCCTCAAGAACCTGCCCCTCAGGAACCGCTGCAAGAATCCCAGTCAGTTCCAGCCAGCACCACAGAATCAGGGAAGTCCGCAAACACGCCTGCTCCGGTCATCGATAACCTTTCTATTACCGAGCTATTTCTAACTGAGGTATCAGGAACGGCAAATCATTCTCCTGAAATTAGCGTTGCCGAGAGAGGCATTGAGCCTACTCAAAGGGATTTCGTCAGCAAAGCATCGCCAGATTCAACAACTGAAACCGCTCTGCCCCAAAATGCCCCTTCTGCCCGGTTGCCGCAGAATGGAACGGGCACCACATCGCCTCAGTCCAGTAAACCCATCATTGACGACACTGATCCAGCACTCGATTGGCAGCACGTTGACCTCCAGAAACCTCGCAAGTCTGCTTCAGAAGCTCCCCTCGCTCCCGAAGACATCGCCTTTCGATCGCTCAACTTGCAGCAGCGTTTTTTGTCGCGCTTACAGTCCCTTGCCAGCGACAGTCAACTTTCTGCCGCTCTCCAGACCGATCAGACAATTCCTGCTCAGCCCAATGAACCCAACGCCATTGAATCGCCAATCACCTCTGTGTTTGATCCCAAACCGTTGTCCCAGGAAAATCGCACTCAGCCGATCGGTGAAGACGCACACCTGGCGCACGATGAGTTTGTCATTGATGAAGGCTGGGAAGAAATGGAAACGATGCAGCAGTTAGCGCGAGGCGCAACTCCAAAGGAACCGCCCCTGGGGGGAACCGCAAAGCATTCGACCCCCTCAAAGTTCTGGCAAACTGCGTCCCAATCTCCCCCAACGTCCGGATTAACCCTCTCACCCGACGAGCCTTTGCCCGTTCCCGTGCTGCGTCTCCCCAGTGAAAACCTGATGAGCGGCAGTTCAACGCTGGTGCTGGTCAAGTTGCCCGACTGCCCGGCAAAGCTAGCGGTCAAGTTGTGGCTGATCGATCGCCAGAGCCGCCTCCTGCTAGACGGACCCCATTGGCTCACCGATTTTACCCCTGACGGCTTTGGACAATGGATGAACCGCATCGAGCTATTTCTGCCCCAGGGCTACCTAGAAGTACAGGTCGAAGCTATTAGCGTCGAAATCATGACCCAGCGCGAAAGCGAAAAAACAGTCGAAGCCCGATCGATCGAACCGCCCCTCTCCCAGTTCACCTACGACTCGATCGACGTTTAACCCCCCTCTTCATCTCCCTATGCCCTCACCCCTCCTCGTCTACCCATTCTCTCTAGATCACAAATTCCCGGTTGTTAAAATTTCTTAGCAGTCCGGCTTTTGCACTCAATTCACAGTACATTTGGCACAGGAATTCGTTGTGTAAACGAGGAGAGATCTTAAGCATGGCAGCTT
Source organism: Cyanobacteria bacterium FACHB-502 (assembly GCA_014695325.1). GTDB lineage: Bacteria > Cyanobacteriota > Cyanobacteriia > Elainellales > Elainellaceae > Leptolyngbya_A. The sequence goes on from JACJNZ010000091.1 coordinate 25,518, forward strand.
CTTTCTTGCCTTCTATTCTGGTTCCGATCGTCGGTTGGGTGTTTCCGGCTGTGGCGATGGCATTTCTATTTATCTACATCGAGCGCGAAGATCCAAGCGGGATTTAATTTCCAATTGTGTTCTCAATTCCATTCATTCCATAGATAAAGCAGTTTCTGGAGACAAATCAACATGACAAGCGTTCCTTCAAAAGCCAATATGGAGGTCGTTAAGCCTGCGGATGATCCTCAGATTGGCAACCTGGCAACGCCGATCAATTCATCTGCGTTCACGAAGGCTTTGATTAACAATCTGCCTGCTTACCGGGCAGGTTTGTCGCCTCAGCGTCGTGGACTGGAAATCGGCATGGCACACGGCTACCTGCTGTTTGGACCGTTTGCGTTCACCAGCCAATTTCGTAATACTGGCGTTTCCGATATCGTCGGTTTGATCGAAGCCGTGGTTCTGGTTGTCATTCTGACCGTTTGCCTTTCCCTCTATGCAGGCGTAAATCCGCTAAAGCCAATTAGCACCGTTACCACACCAAAAACGCCCAGCAATCTGCAAGATTCAGAAGGCTGGAGCGAGTTTGCAGGAAGCTTCCTAGTGGGCGGGATCGGCGGCGCGGCGTTTGCCTACATTGTGTATGAGATCTTCAAGTCGGGCGTTCTGGAAACCTTCGGCAATCTGGTGCAATAAAGCTGTGCTTTAGATTGAGAAGGATTTTTACAGCAAGGGGTTTCTGCCCCTTGTTTTTGTTTTATGCCACGACAAAAATCCCTACCATTCCTCGCGCAGAATCGACATTAGCACGACGTCCTCAAACACGCCCCACTTGCGAACGCGCTGCCGCAAAACACCTTCCTGCACAAATCCCTTATTTCGCAGCATTCGCCCACAAGCTGAATTTCGTGCCATGTGATAGGCATAGAGCCGATTCAACCCCAGCTCGAGAAAGCCATACTGCAAAATTGGCGGCAGCACTTCGCTCATATAGCCCTGATTCCAGGCACTTGCGACCAGCCAAAAACTCAGCTCCGCCTGAAGATGCTCTTGATCGATCTCACGAATCTCGATCGCCCCGATGAACTGCTGCTGTGCCGCCTGCTCAATTGCAAACACGACGGCTTCCCCAGCCTCAAACGCCGATTGCTGCCGACTGATATAGGCTGCGGCTGCTCCTGGTGGATAGGGATGCGGAATCGAAATCATCGTGTCACCAATGGCCCGATCGCTCAACGCTTGCTGAATTGTGGCGGCATCGTTTTCTAAAAGCGGACGCAGAATCAGTCGATCGGTGGTCAGCACGGGCTGAGGTTGAAGAGAGACAGAGAGATGTTCGCCCATTATCGATCGCCACCTGCTGATTTTGCGATTTCTTGAAGCTGTAATCCGGGTGGAAATGCCCCTTCTTCTTTGATGCGATTAATCACGTCTTCGGGAAGGGCAATTTTGAGTTTTTCTGCCAGTGCCCGGACAATATCACCACGATCGATCACGCCTGCCACCGCACCTGCCGGAGAGAGTACCGTAATTCGGCGCAGGGTTTCAGTTTCCAGGCGATCGATTACTTGGATTAAAGAAGTATTTTCAGCAACAGCAGGAATCTCACTGAGCGGATCAACCAATTCCTGCACAGCTGCACTGTCCCATGAACTGCGCTCGATCGTCTGCATTCGCTCTGGAGCTACCAGCCCGCGATAGCGTCCATCAGCGGCAGCGTAGTAAACAGTGAGTTTCATTTCGTTCAGCAGGTATTTGTCTGCAAACTCGCGCAGGGTCATCTCGGCTTCAACAACCCGAAATTCGCGTGTCATTGCCTGGGCTGCTGTGAGCTGAGCTAATGCTTCCTGCAAATCCGTCACCCGACTGTAGGTACTCGCGTTCTGCACCCCAAACCAACCAAGTAGTGCCAGCCACAGATAGCTCAGTTGCATGGTTGAGAAGAAGGAAAAGATGCCCACAATCACTGCTGTCCAGGCAAGGGTCTGCCCTGCACGAGCTGCCCAGCGAACGCCCTGTGCCCGGCTTCCGGTTGCCTTCCAGACGGCTGCTTTTAACACCTGTCCGCCATCCAGGGGCAAGCCTGGAATCATGTTAAACAGGGCTAATACAAAGTTGATTCCTGCCAAGTTGCCGATCACGGCTTCGGCAGGTTCGGGCAGGGGCAGTGCCAGGCGTAGCAGCGACAGCACAAGAAAAATGCTGAAACTCACGGCTGGACCCGCGATCGCCACCTGAAATGCCTGCCCTGGCGTTTTCGATTCCTGCTCGATCGAGGCAATGCCGCCAAACAGAAACAGCCGGATTGAGGTGACGTTGATGCCCTGCGATCGGGCAATTAAGCTATGCCCCAGCTCGTGCAGCAGCACAGAGCCAAACAGCAGCAACGCCATCGCAAATCCGGCAAACCAGGGCAGCAATCCTCCCCAACCTTCGCGCTGCCAAATCGTGCCGTACTGAAAAGAAATCAAAGCCAGAATCCAAAACCACGATTGATCAAGCAGCAAAGGAATGCCAAAAATCCGACCAACCTGCCAACCTGACCTCATGGCTGCCATCCTGCATTATGTCTACGATTCAATTTTACAAATATTTATCGTTAGACGGGGCGCAGCAACAGGCAAAACCCTGGCGTGAAAACCGTGCTCCAAACTCTGTTATAAAACGCCAGCGTTCGACTATAAAACACCAGCGTTCGACAAACCCAGGATCATCCCTGCCCCCAAAATATGACCAAAACTCGCGGTGGCAAGCAGCTCGGGCAACCCAAACCCAGTAAACATGGCAGGCATTTCACCGGGCAGCTTGGGTCCAACGCCGCGATATTGAATCGCGTAATAGCCGATCGCAATTGCAAACAAATTGCAGCCAATCATCACGATCGCCACGCTCGGCGACCACTGCACAGCGCGAGGTGCAACCTCGGCAAGAAGCATCTGATAAACCACAGTCTTTTCTCCTAGCTTTGGATAAGCGTTTGTCGAATCAGCGTTGAAACAATGTTGAATCAAGACAGACTATAAAGAGTGTCTGACAACGAACTAGCTTTTGTTTGAAGAGTTAACAATTTGATAATTTGCTTTTACAATTCTCTGTCTAAATTTCGCCGCAAAGGATCCTTTCGGGTGAAGTCAGAAGTTTTGCGATCGATATGATGGTTTGTATCGTGTTTTACTGACGTGCTTCATAACGATTTGCTTCAGCACGAACCCCCATCGATGCTAGAGAGTTTCAACAATGGTAAATACTTCAACGAATGCTTCAACAGGTAGATGGACAACCCCTTCCATTTCGCCTCAGCAGATTATTCAACAAATTCTTTATTCTGGTCGAATTACCACCACTGAGCGCCAGTGGCTTCTGCAAGCCGGAATTTCTGAACTGCGATTTTCTGAGACGGAACTGGCGCAGCTTCGGCTGATTCACGATCGGCTGCGGATGGGATTGATTAAAGTGATTGACATCTAAATCAGCAGCAGATCTACCACCAGTAGCAAAAAAGATTGAGCTGTGATCGGTCATCAGGCATTTGTAAGTCATTCAGCATAGATGACCAACGATCAGTGGCTAAAGGATAATCTGCCACAGCAGCACGGTCAAACCGCCGATCGCGAAATGCTGCAACAACAAATTGGCGATCGGCTGGCGGGCAATTTTTTGCGTCAGCACAACGCTCAGCAGCGCAGCAGCGAATAGCGTTACGCCCTGAAGAAAGGCAATCACTGCCGAATCTGCCACCACTATGGGCAAAGGCACGGTGATTCGATCGCCTAAACCAAACGTGGCAACCGTAACGGGCAGAATTCGTCCGGCTTCGGTCAAGCCTAGGCGGAGATAGTGCGCCAAACTGCTGCCCAGTACGAGCGGCAAATAGCCATACGCCAATTCCAGAAAAGGTCGAGGTTTGAGCGATCGATCCCCCCAGCGCATGAGGCGATCGGCACACAAAACCACGATCGCTGGAAATAGCAGTGCTGCGACAGAAACAATGGTGTGAATGCCGAAGTTGCTGAGATTGAGGGGAAGATGAAAGCGATCGGCGATTTCAGGTAAACGATGCAAAAATACTGCACCAAACAAAAGCAGCAGCAGCGCAACTTCTGAGTAGCTCGGCTGATGGGTTGTCCATAGTTCGATGCCCGGCGGACGTAGATTTAGCTCGACCGATCGGTGGGGGCAGGCTTTGAGACAGGTCATACACAGCACGCAGTCTCTGTTGTCTTCAAGCTGCGCCGGATGCGAATAAACTGGACAGCCCCCTGTTTCCAGCCCTTCTCCCTCCGCAGGACCGCCTTTATAGCAGTGATACGTGTTACAGGTCGCTGCACAAATTCCTTGCTGCGCCCGCAGCTCAATTATTGCCAGTTTGCCAAATAGACCGTTCATGCCGCCGATCGGACAAAGGTAGCGACACCAGAAACGACGCTCAAACAGCAGCGAAAAAATCACCGCTCCGGCAGTAATGAGCAGCAGCAGACAGCTTGAGAGATAGGCAGTATTTTCTAAGTTCCACAGTTCCTCCCACAGCAGAATCAGGGCAAACAGCCCAAATAAAAACCAGCCGCCCCATCGCTCCGCAGGCTGTCTTGCCCAAGGCAGCAGTTTACGCGGAAACAGCTTCAGAGAAACCTTTTGCGCCAGTTCACCGTAAATCATAAACGGACAAACCGCACACCAAACCCGTCCCACAAATGGAAACAGAATCAGCATCAGGGGCCACCACCACGCCCAAAACAGATTCAGCACAAAATTTTGGTCGCGGCTTTGCGGACCCAGCCAGCCGATCGCCACAGCTGCCGCAAATGCCCAGAGTGTGAATCCGTAGTTAATGCGATCGGGCCACCACTCGCTTCTCAAAAACTGCCGCAGGCGCGGATAGGTGTTGAGCAAATTTAGCCGAAACCGTTTGCTCTTGCTGCTCACTGCCCAGAATACTTCTTCGGTTAAAACGAGCGCACCGTTCGACTGCACGATCGCCCTGGTCACTAAATTTTCTAGTTCAGTCAGGTTTCCGGGAAAGTCATATCCTTGCAGACGACGCAGAGCTTCGGGCGCGACCTCAGGTTGAGACAGTCCCCGTGCTCGACAGGAGAGGCTGATGTAGTATTTCACCTGCGCTTCGATATCGGCTTTACGAACCCGCAGTGGGGGCACTTTGATCGAATGCTTGATGCATCTTTGGCGATCGCTCCGCGCTGCGGCACTCCGCGTAGCGGCAAGCCGATCGAGTTCAGGCATTGCTTTCTCAGAGGTCATGATGATTCGCGCCTCTGATTTTTGCAGCGCAGGTTCCGGTTCCCCCTCACGAGGCATTGGCGTATATTCCCCGGAGGCAAGCAGGCGAATTAGCTTGGGCTTTAAGTGCGCGGGAAAATCCTGAATATTGTTCAGCATCAAAGTTCCCCGCCCCAGCCATGCCAGCAGTCCGGGTTTACCGCCTGCTCGCCCAAATAGATCTGTGCCGCTGACCTGAAGCGCATCGCAGTTTATTTTGATCAGCGGCTGCTTGCGATCGGCAGAGCCAAAGTGAATCAGCGCAGCAATATTATCTTTGCCCAGTCCGGGTTCGCCAAAAATCAGCGCGGGAGCACGATCAATCGTTGCCTTCTTAATATCCTGCCGCAGCCGCATAGCATACCGACTGGAGCCAATAATGCCCCGCCTCACTCTAGGAACAAGATAGGGACGCAGGGCAGTCTGTCGCTCTTGCTCAAACGCAAGCTGGGAAGTGACCTGAGCCAGTTCGGCGGCAAGCTGGCGCGTAAAAGTTAACTGAATCTCTGGATAGTCCTGCACGAGCTGCAAAAAATCCGATCGCGGGATTTGCCAAAGCTCACAGTCGTCGAGCGTGACAATGGTTTGCGTTACAGGCTGGTCGAGCAATAGCTCTTTCAGATGCAGAATCGACCCCGGCAGCAAACTGCTTGCCCGCGCCACACTATTAGAACTGGTGTGATAAGCCTCCAAATGTCCCGACTTAAGCAGATACAGCGCGGCGGGTGGCGTGTCCTCCAGCACCAGTCTCCGATTTGCCTGCACAAATTCCACCCGAAGCTGTGAGGCGATCGTGGTCAGGACTGCATCTGACAAAGCAGTCAGCGGAGTCTCCTGCCGCAACCACTGCACCCGCTGCGAAACCGTTTCGGGTGTGGGGGAGTCAGCCGCAGTTTTTAGTTCCGGGCGATCAAATTCCATATCCCTTGTCTCCCAACGATCGCTGATTAAAACCCTCTTCCCAGAATAATCAGTAAATTAAAAAATCCTGAATCTATCGCAGTTCCTCTTTCCCCGTCACCCTATTCTCGCAGGTTCAGCCAACGATGCAAAGCAGTTTCTCCTAATGTTAAACAGAATTAATTTCTGCCTCGGATCTGTTTATTCATCTTATTCATCTGCTGGTTGATTTATTTATTCATCTAAACTATTTTTGCATCTGTCAATGCCTTTATTTCACATCACATTTCCCGTCCTAACCCAGTTGCGCTTAATGTGCGCTTTTCTATTATTATTTAATAGGGTGTAACAACCCAAATTTCAAGAGTAAATTACCAAAACCACTCGAAAAGAAACATTTTTCAAAATTGAACCCAGCTTGAACTGAAACAAGAAATCATAGGTTTGATTGCCCGCTATTCATCTAATTAAAAGCGGATTGAAAGCAATTCTTTGTGTTTAACAGTCAAGCTATCATTCAAGACGATAACCCTTTATTGCTGCACAGACATGAAGTTGGTCGCAGCAAGTTCGCGCCAGAGCATCTTGCATTTAACGCTAACGGACAGGGATTAGCTCAGTGCATTTCACTACTCTTTCGCGACTCTACAAGCTAAGAACAGATGGAAAATCTCGCCCAAAAGAATTCTGCTCAAAGTAACCTATCAACCGATTGGTGACCCACAGCACTCGCCCGATCGAAGCAAGCCTTGCTCGGTCACGATCGATCGCCCACACCAGAATTACTCCTGAAGTCAGGGAAGATACGGACAGAAGTTTCGTTAGAATTACGGGCTTCACCAGGAATTCACGCAAGTAAGAATCCCGATTAATCTTCAGTAAATCCGCCTAAAGCACACCTTGCATCGAGTAAGTTAGATGACAGGCTGTATTGAGACCAGCTTTGCTTCAGCAAATGCAGGAATTCCGTCAATTTCAAGTCAGCACTGGGAGAGTTTTTAATAAATCTTTCTCCAGTTTGGCGGTGTTAATTAAACCTGCATAGGGACCACGTCCTCTGGTGCAATGTCTACCACCAATGTTGTTTTGGCGTTAAGTATTGACTCCTATGGCTACGCAACCAATTAAACTTACAGATGCCGCTTTTAATCAGGCAGGTTTTGCACCATTTCGATCGGCAACTCCCGTTAGTTCTAGTCAGGGAATTTCTGTCACGTTTGACCTCTATGCTTATGGCGGCACAGGCGGCGATGGAATTGGCTTTTTCCTGGTAGATGGCAGTCAGACCACGATTATTCCGGGCGGAAATGGTGGCTCGCTGGGCTATGCACCCCGCGAAGATGCGGGAATTCCTGGATTGGTGGGGGGCTACCTGGGAATTGGGTTTGACTCGTTTGGCAACTTCTCCAACCCAACCGAAGGACGAGTCGAAGGTCCGGGCGCAATCCCTGATTCGATCGCCATTCGGGGCAGCCAGGGAAATAATTACAGATATCTCACCGGACAACAACTGGTTGAAAGCCTCGATACTCCCTCGCCCAATCGAGAAGAAGCTCGCCGTAAGGCACAAGTTGAGCTAACCGCCGAGGGAATTCTCACGGTCAGAATTGACCTCAACCGGGATGACGATTTTAATGATGCTGGAGAAATTCCCATCAATAGCTTCAATGTCGCTGCTGTTAATGGGCGCGTTCCAGACCAGATTCGCTTTGGCTTCGCGGCTTCCACGGGCGCACAGTACAACATCCACGAGGTTGGCAACTTCCAGGTGACAACCCTGGCAGGTGTACCAATCGGTGGTGCTTTCTCTAATGACCTAACGTTCGTGGGCAGTAGCGGCGATGATGTTACTACAGGGGGCGGCGGAAACGATTCGCTGACAGGTGGCGACGGAAACGATTCGCTGACAGGCGGCGGCGGAAACGACACGATTACAGGCGGCACGGGAACTGACATAATCACGGGCGGCGACGGAGACGATACACTGACAGGCGGCACGGGAACTGACACAATCACGGGCGGCGTAGGCGGCGATCGGTTTCTGTTTACCGGAGCAACCAAGGCAGAAGCCCTCCGCTCCTCGGTGCTGCGTTCACGCGATGTTATTACTGACTTTAACCAGGCTCAAGGCGATCGGTTTGAGCTGGACTTTGACAATAATCGGCAAACGGCATCGCTGCCTAAGGGTGTGTTCAATGCTGGACGATTCAAGGGCAACCTGCAACGAGCAATCCAATCTGCTTATGCGGACAAAGATCAGCGAAAGCGCGGCAATCAGGGACTCAAGGCAGATGAGGCAGTATTCTTCCGGGTGGGCAGCCGCACGTATCTATCTGTGAATGATGGCAAAGCTCCTTTCTCAGCCCAAAATGATCTGGTCGCCGAAGTCACTGGAATTAGCTTTAGAACAGGAGACAATCGCTTGGGCAAACTGGCAGCCACGAACTATTTCATTTAATAGGTTTTTTGAAACGAACAGGGTTTTTGAAACGCATCAAAAGTGCCGTGCCCCCTCAATTCCTCCCCCATAGGGAACCTTGAGACTCTAAGGAAAGCGAAGTTTCTGCCGAAGTTGAGGAGTCAGGGGGCAGGCAACTCTTCTGGTTCTTCAAATTCCCCGATTGGGTGGTCTCATTCAAGCAGCAAACTGCGAAAGCATGTTGCCTCAATGGCAGTCTCAGGGCTGCCTTTTTTAATTCTGTTTTTTGATTCGTTTTTGATTCGCGCTTTAGCCCCATTCCCGTTCAAGCAGAAATGCTTTGCATCAGTTCGCTTACATTTAACTGACGAGGATACAGCAACCAGCTTCGCTGCCAAGGGTGAGTCAGGGTTCGCACTAGGGGCGATCGTTCACTAATTTCTTGCAGTCCGGAGTCGGTGAGTAGATTAATTCCCTTTTGGTAAAGGGTGTAGCCCCGGCTCACCGTTTTGCAGATGCCTGCGTAATAATCGGGCACAAAGCCTAAGTGTTCTAGTTTCGAGTGGGCTTCCTCGAGCAGAGCTTTTTGCGTGGATTCATCAAACTGAGAAATATCCCAGGCTTTCAACAAATCGCGATCGACAAAGCGGCGGCACAAATCAGCCAAAAGCGGATCAGGCAGGTGCTGCCACTGTTGCAGGTGATAAAAAAACACGCCATCATCAGCGGCAAGATATTGCTCAAGCGTAATTTGGTTACAGTCCTGGCTTAACCAGGCAGTCATATTCGGGTCTGCCCACAGTTCATCTTGCGACAAGAGCTGCTTTGCCCGTCGGAAGGCTCCCGATAAAATCCAAGTGGCTGCCAGATTTTTAGAATGGTTATACACCTGAGCATACATAAAATATCGCACCAGCAAATAATGCTCGATCGCCGCCATGCCCTTTTGAGCCACGACCATTTGCTGCGTCACTGGATCAAATCGCAGAGCCAACAAAATTCGATCGAGATCCAGAATGCCGTAGGACGCTCCGCTAAAATAGCTGTCGCGCATCAGGTAATCAATGCGATCGCAGTCAAGCTGACTCGTGACCAACTGCCACACTAGAGGAACGGGATGCTGTTTGCGGTGAACCTGATGAATCTGCGGCAGTAAATCGGGGTCAAAGCGATCGAGACATTCGCGAATTGGCTCCGACTCTGTAATGATCCGCTTTGTCCAGGACTCGTGATCGCTGCCAAAAATTTCCTCACAGGTATGGCTAAAGGGACCGTGCCCAATGTCATGCAGCAACGCAGCACACAACACCACAGCCCGGTAAGGCTGAAGCTGAGGATAGTCTTTCGACACGCGATCGAACACCCGACGCGCAACTTCAACAACTCCCAGGGAATGGGTAAACCGGGAAGTTTCTGCGCCGTGAAAGGTGAGGCTTGCCGGACCCAACTGGCGAATCCGCCGCAATCGCTGAAAAGCAGGTGTATCAATCAAATGGATCAGCAGCGCCTCAGATGGATCGCGTCCGTTGAGCACGATCGCCCCATGCAGCGGATCATGATAGATCCGTTCGCGATTACGCGGCTCCTGCCAAGACTGCATGATGAGTTAACAGATCAACAGCGGCTTGATACTGGCGATCGGCAGCGGTGGCAATCTGATCGCGATCGATCGGGTCGAGCGGCACAACAATATCGGGGATAATGCCCTGTTTATTAATGTCATGGTGATTTGGCGTTTCGTATTTGGCGATCGTCACTGCTAAGCCTGACCCATCGGACAAGCTAAAGAGCGACTGAATCAATCCTTTGCCAAAGGTGCGTTCTCCCACAAGCTGGGCGCGTCCGTTATCTTGCAATGCGCCTGCCAAAATCTCGCTCGCGCTGGCAGTTCCCTGATTTACCAGCACCACAAGCGGATCATCGGTCAGAGCAGATCCATCGTCGGTAAAGCTGTCCTGAATGCCGTTTCGGTTCACGGTGTAAACCACGGTTCCGCCATCTAGCCAGAGCTTGGCAATATCAATGCCAGACTGAAGCAGTCCGCCCGGATTGCTGCGAAGATCGAGAACATAGGCATTCGCGCCTTGCTGTTCCAGATTGCGAATGGCGTGAGCAAGTTCAGAACTAGCGTTCGCGTTAAACTGGCTCAGCCGAATATAGCCCACCTGGGTCTCCTCAGACTCTGCCTTAAGCGCAGCATAAACCGGATTGAGCGTGATTCGATCGCGCACCAGCAGCACATCTTTTGCCTGCGCCTCTTCCTGTCCGTCCTGAGCAATGGTAAGCGTGACGCGACTGCCGGCCGGACCCCGCATCCGTTCCGCTGCTTCATCCAGGCTCAGCTTCACCGTGGGATAGCCGTTGATTTTAATGATTCGATCGCGAGGCTTAATTCCTGCCTGCGCTGCTGGAGAACCTTCGATCGGGGCAATGACGCGCAGTTCCCCGGTCGAATTTTCCTGGGCGATCTGGAGTCCCACGCCCGTCAGCTCACCGGAGGTATTGGTTTGCAGGCTGCGGTACTGATCTGGCTTTAGCAAGCGGGTAAAGGGGTCGTCCAGCAACCCCAGCATTTTTTGAATAGCAGTATAAGTCTGCTCCCGATTCTGGAGCGGCTGCTGAAGCACTTTCTGCCGCACCTGCCACCAGTTCTGATGGTTAAAAGAATCATCGACATAGGCGCGATCGACCAGTCGCCAAACTTCGCTGACTAATCGCTGTTCTTCGGTAAAGGCATACGCTGAGGGCATTCCACCCAGCACGGTTGCCAGCATGAAGGCAAATCCGATCGTGAATCCAATAACTAATCCAGCACACGCGATCTGTTTTCTCATGGGACAGATTTTAAACTGCGGACAAGGCGATCGACTACGACAGACAAGGGAATGACAAAAACTGAGAGAAGATATGAATTTTTGTAACGCTATCTAGCTTCACGATTTTCTAACGAGTGGGATGAACCAACGTTCCCGAAACCCTCTCTAATCGGGAAAGTCCTATGTTTTACATAGAACAATTATCGTATCAGAATTGCCTCGAAACCCGGATCTGTCAATGTTTTCGCCATGCAATATGCCTTCTAGCTATGTTACATTTATTGACGGTGGATAATATTCTTCGGAACTCTGGTTTCATGTTTACAAAGCAGGTAACTGACTCTAAAGTCTATCAGTGGTTTCAGGAGCGTCTGGAGATTCAAGCCCTTGCGGACGATATCAGCAGCAAGTATGTCCCGCCCCACGTCAATATCTTCTATTGCCTGGGTGGCATTACGCTGACCTGCTTCCTGATCCAATTTGCGACTGGTTTCGCAATGACCTTTTACTACAGGCCAACCGTTGCAGAAGCATTTACCTCGGTGCAGTATTTGATGACCGATGTGAACTTTGGTTGGCTAATTCGCTCCATTCACCGCTGGTCTGCCAGCATGATGGTGCTGATGATGATCCTGCACGTCTTCCGCGTTTATCTGACGGGCGGCTTTAAGAAACCCCGTGAGCTGACCTGGGTAACAGGCGTAATTCTGGCAGTGATCACCGTGTCTTTTGGCGTGACGGGCTATTCGCTTCCCTGGGACCAGGTAGGCTATTGGGCAGTTAAGATCGTGTCGGGTATTCCTGAAGCGATTCCGGTTGTCGGTACGACCATGGTGGAGCTGCTGCGCGGTAGCTCGAGCGTGGGTCAAGCCACCCTGACTCGTTTTTATAGCCTGCATACTTTTGTGCTGCCCTGGGCGATCGCAGTGTTTATGCTGCTGCACTTCCTGATGATTCGTAAGCAGGGAATTTCCGGTCCTTTATAAATTCTGAATTTAGGTCTAATTCGGTCTGATTCAGCTCCTGACAGGTATCGACTTGGGCTAAAGCCTAGCGAAAATCCTGTTATTCTTTGACCAAAACGTTTCTGAAAGATCCTCAAGGAGAGCATTCAGCATGGCAACTCTGAAAAAGCCGGATCTTGCCGATCCCGTACTTCGTGAGAAACTGAAGAAGGGCATGGGTCACAACTATTATGGTGAACCCGCTTGGCCCAACGACTTGCTTTACGTCTTCCCCGTTGTAATTCTGGGTACGCTTGCCTGCTGCACCGCACTAGCAGTGCTTGACCCGGCAATGGTAGGCGAACCGGCAAACCCCTTCGCTACGCCGCTCGAAATTCTGCCGGAGTGGTATCTGTACCCCGCATTCCAAATTCTGCGAATTCTGCCGAACAAGCTGCTTGGAATTGCGCTGCAAACAGCAATTCCGCTCGGCCTGATGCTGGTTCCGTTTATCGAGAGCGTTAACAAGTTTCAAAACCCCTTCCGTCGCCCCGTAGCAACCACCGTATTCCTCTTCGGTACGCTGGTCACACTGTGGCTTGGGATTGGCGCAACCTTCCCGATCGACAAATCCCTGACGCTGGGTTTGTTCTAGGTTTTCCCTTACAAACTAAATCATTCAAACGCCTGTGTTCTGGTCTGAGCGGTTTTACCCCGTTTTAACAAGAGCGCAGGTGTTTTGTATTAATTCGGAAAATGGATTAGGCAAATATCAAACTGCCACAAGGCGTGAGTTTCACAGGTAATCTGTCGATACTAAAGGCGAACAAAAAGCCTAAGTCGATCGCTTCTATGCGCCTCTCCCTCAAGCCACAAGCTTCTGACACCCGAAATCGGACTGCTGCACCGTATCTATTTGTCTTTCTGGAAGTGTTCTCACAGGAGGGGGGCATTCAGTCTTACGTTCAGGACATTTTGCAGAGCTATTCTGCCCAGACAGATTTGCCGCCTGCTCAAGTGCTGCTGCTGCGCGATCGTCCTACAGACTTACCCTTATCTCTGCCTCAGCTCTCGTTTCAGAGCTTTTACGACGAGTCTTCTCCGCGCGGACGGCTACGCTTCACGTTCGCCCTGCTCAAATCCTTGATTCAGCACAAACCCCAGCGGGTATTTTGCGGACATATCAAGCTTGCGCCGCTGGTAAAGCTGCTCTGTCAACCGCTAGGCATTCCCTACACAGTGCTGACTTACGGCAAAGAAGTTTGGAAACCCCTTGCTTCCAGGGAAAGAACTGCCCTTCAGCAAGCCGATCGGCTCTGGACGATTAGCCGCTATAGCCGCGATCGAGCCTGTGCTGCAAATGGCATTGATCCAGCGAAAGTGCAAATTTTGCCCTGTGCTGTGGATGACGAGCGATTTACACCCGGTGAGGCTGCTTCCACGCTGATCGAACGCTACCAGCTTGCAAACTCCACGGTCATCATGACGGTGGCGCGGCTTTGGTCGGGGGATATTTACAAAGGGGTGGATGTAACGCTGCGGGCACTGCCCACGATCGTACAAGCGATTCCCAACGTGAAATATCTGGTGATTGGGCGGGGGGACGATCAGCCGCGACTGGCACAGTTGGCGATCGATTTGGGGGTAAGCGATCGGGTGATTTTTGCCGGGTTTGTGCCGACAGCGGATCTAGTAGAGCATTACCGTTTAGCCGATGCCTATGTGATGCCTTCTCAGGAAGGGTTTGGCATTGTGTATCTGGAAGCGATGGCTTGTGGTGTGCCTGTAGTTTCAGGGGATGCGGATGGATCGGCTGACCCGTTGCAGGATGGAAAGCTGGGCTGGCGAGTGCCTCACCGAGATTCCAATGCAGTTGCAGATGCCTGTATTGCGCTGCTCCAGGGGAGTGGTTCCGCTGGGGAAACGGGTTTACATCGTCGCTGTGATGGAATGTGGCTACGTCAGCAAACTCTGGAGCAGTTTGGTCGCCGTGCCTTCGCTCGCCAGCTTTATGCGCTCGTACAGGAAGGTTAGATTCCCCCATCGCAATTCTGCGATCGCAACCAGGATGTTTTATCTTGGAAGAAGTTACCCCGGCTGAAAGATGCTGCCGCTTACTGAAACTGGCAAACTGGGGTGGGTTAGGCCGGGCAAGGGCAGGAGGTTAAGGTGAATCAAAACGGCATGAAAAGCCTGCAATTTAATTTTTCAGGATTTAGCTTCTGGCTAACCCTCCTGGCACTGATCTGGCTACTGGGTTCGATCGGGCTGGGATGGGTGGTCAAGTCTGTTATTGTTTTGGCTGGTTTAGTTGTCGTTACGCCCTTACTGGCGTTCATCGGATTTCGCTGGTGGATCAAGCGAAACCTTGTCGTCGATTGCTGTCCGGTATGTGATTACGAATCTGCCGCAATTAACGGCACTCAGCTCCGTTGTCCAAGCTGTAGCGAACCGCTTCAGGTTGAAAAACGGCATTTTCATCGGCTTACCCTGCCTGGAACGGTGGATGTGACGGCGATCGAAGTGCCTGTAAAGCAAATCGAAGACAATTAGCTCGAACTTTCTACCGATGGAACAAACACCTTTAACGCCTGTGGCACGACGCGAAAATGAGCGGGAGCCTGGGTTGTGATTTCCCCATCGGTATTAATCGGTAAACGTCGGCGGGTCTGCACTTTCACCTCGCGGCAGGAGAAACCATCGACAAACGACCAGCTTGTTTGATCGCCCGATCGCATAGCTGGCAAAATCGCAAAAAGCTGCCACCAATGTTTCAGGTTCAGACTGTAGACATCAAGCTGCTGATCGTCGATTGTTGCAGTGCTGGCAACGGTCATTCCGCCACCATAGTATCGTCCGTTGCCAACGGCAATCTGAATGGTTTTAACTCGTCGATGTTCTCCGGTATCCAGCACCAGTTCAGCCCAGAAGGGACGCGAATGCCTTAGAGCTTGGATTGCGGCGATCGGATAAGCGAAAACGCCCCATTTTTGCTTGGTGTCTTTGTTGAGTTTGCGCGTAATCTGCACACTCAAGCCGATGCTGGCAACGTTGAAGAAATATTTGCCGTTGACCCAACCCACATCGATCTGCTCGATCTTTCGTTCAGTAATTATTTGGCAGGCTTCGGCGAGCGTGGTGGGAATGTTGAGAGTCCGTGCCAGATCGTTTGCAGTTCCAAGCGGCAGAATTCCGAGGGGGAGCTGCGTCTCGACTAGACCGGGGATTGCAGCATTCAGCGTCCCGTCGCCGCCGCCAATAATCACACAGTCCACGCTGTCCTGATGCTGTCGAATTAGGTTGGCAATCATGCCCGGATTTTTGGGCGTCGCCTCAATCCATTCCAGCCCGCTCTCGCGCAGATAATCGATCGCCTCCTCTAGCTTGTCTTTTCCGTGGCGCGATTGACGGTTGACCAGCAGCAGTGCTTTCACAAGCCCACCTCACAAGCGACAGTAGACCATCACTATCGGATAAATGGGGTGAGTCTAGAATCCTTCAACTGAGAGATTAATTACAGGCTGCGCTTTTTGCGATCGGGATTAGAACACCTGCCTAAGTCCCAAATTTGCCCTCATTCCCAGTTCTTTATGCCTTTTGCAAAATCAGCCAGCCCCAGAGTGAAGCTAGGGCGGCTGAGAAAATTTCCAGAGTGAGATTTATTTAATTGCGAGAATCCGAGAAACAGATAAAACCCAATTATGGATTCTCAGAGGGTGGTGCAGGATTTGGGCTGGACGTTGACGAGTCACTGTCAGAAGACCGTTGAGCGTTTGACTCCGGCTGAGTTAGCTCAGACTCCTGAGTCGGGGCAGGGTTAGGAACTGTGATATTGATATCAGGAGCCTTCACATCAGGAGCTTGAGGCTGAGCCGGAACAATTTCTCGGGTTCGCTCAATGACTGTATTTTGGCGTGGAGCTTGCGATTCGGACGGGCGATTAAAAAAGGCGTAAGCTGCAATTCCTGCACCGACTAAACCTGCGATCGCAATTCCAAGGGCAACCCCACTTGCCGCACTGCTGTTCTCTCGATCGATCTGAGCCTGCCGCCGTAGCTCATTGTCATAAACTTCCCGATCGCGTAAATTTCTCATGTTCAATTCCTCCTCGATCTCAAAAGCATTGGGATGTACAAAAACGTGTGTAATGAAACAAGAATCCTTTTGACATTCAACAGATCTTGTTGTTGGAAATTTCCAATCTGTTGCACCCGTAGTTCCAAAATAGCCATTCAGTACCAACGACTTATTACACCTAGAGGAGGGTAGCTTTCTATACCGCAGGAATGGAATAAAGCAGTACATAGCCGTGAGATGACTGTCAAATGAGTTAAAACATGGCAAAATCAGGCTTCGGTTCTTTGACTCGAAATTGGGTGGTTAGGTTATGTCCGCAGCATGGCTTGCACTGCTGAAACAGCATCGATCGATCGCAGTGATTCGCGCCCTCGAACTGGCAGTGGGAATCGAGATGGCAAACGCAACGGCGGCAGGCGGAATGCGGCTGATTGAAATTACCTGGAACAGCGATCGTCCCCATCATCTAATCCAACAGATCCAAAATGATTTGCCAGATTGTGTGATTGGAGCCGGAACGTTGCGATCGACCGATGAGGTGCAGCAGGCGATCGAGGCGGGGGCACAGTTTTTGTTTTCGCCGCATACGGATTTTTCGATGATTGAAGCGGCAGTGCGGCGGGAGATTCCGATCGTGGCAGGGGCACTGACGCCCACGGAAATTATGAGGGCATCACAGGCAGGGGCAGCTTGTGTCAAGGTTTTTCCAATTCAAGCAGTGGGTGGCGCAAGCTATATTCGCAGTTTGCAGGAGCCGCTCGGCGAGATTCCGCTCATTCCAACCGGAGGTGTCACGATCGACAATGCAGCAGAGTTCATTCGTGCAGGCGCGATCGCTGTAGGGCTGGCAGGACAGCTTTTTCCAAAACAGGCGATCGAGGCAGGCGACTGGTCAATCGTTGAGGCGCGATCGAAGCAACTGGTCGAAAATTTGCGAAGCGTTTAGTCTAAACCGGGATTGTACGGACAATAAATCGAAGTGGGTAACCGATTTTCGTCAAGCTCAATGATCCAATCAACCCATTCAGGCTGAGACAGAAGCGGCGGGATAAACAGCTCAGGGTGAAGCGATCGCCAGAAATACTGCACAAATTCCTCGATTTCGGTATCGCTCATGCCCGGCTTCCCGGTCGCTTTCATCATTTGTTCTGCTTCTTTGCGCCATTGCAGCGTCAATCGATAATCTACTGGATTCAGCACAATCAGGCGATCGAGTTCGTCCCACAGCGGCAAGTAGTCTTGTAACCGATCGTTGGTGTCACGGGCAAAGGTACGGTCAGACTCGCTGATAATCGGCGACGGGGCATGGTCAAACAAAGCCGGATCGATCGGACGCACCCCCAGAAACCAGCCTTCAAACAGCACCACATCAGCAGCCGTAAGCCTTTCTGGCACAATTCGATCGCCTGCCCCTTGATGCAGCGACTTGTCAAAGCGAGGCACGGCAACCGGGTGCTGCGGGCTAACCTGTCTGAGCTGCTTCAGAACCGATAATCCCAGCGAGACATCGTGGGTGCCCGGAGGACCACGCCAGCGATAGCGAGGGTCAAACTGCTGAAGCTGAAGCCGATCGGCATAGGTTTTATAAAGGTCGTCGATCGATAAACGACAAACCTGAAGTTCCATCTCTGCCAAAATTTCAGTCAGGATAGCGGCAAGGGTCGTTTTACCCGTTCCCTGCCCGCCCAGAATCCCGAGAATTAGCGTTTTCTGCTGCCGCCACTCAGCGATCTGTTGTGCTAAAGGCATCCAAAACTGCTGTAAAAGCTTGATGCGAAGCAGTTCCTCCTTGGGGGTAATCGGACTATCTTGCCAGCCCTGCTGATAAAAAAAGTTTTGGAGCCGAAGAAAAACTCGCTGAAAAAAAGCTTCGTCCTGCTGATGAATTGACCTGCTTTCTGCCATCGTTTACCGCTCCTTTATTCGCTCATTCGCTAACTGCCCAGCTTAAATGCCTCCAGAAATAGCCCATAAGCCAGTCCCAGCTTTAACCCGTTCAAGACATCGAGCAACAGCGATCGGGCAGCAGGCCTCGCTTGTCCCAAAGAACGGGAACGATCGCCGCGATAAACTAGCCAGCTAATCAACTCACTAAACAACACCAACAGAAACGCTGCCAGCACGTCTAATTCTGCCTTTTGTCCGGCAACGGTCGAAATCGTCGAAGCAAGAAAATTTCCGGTCAAAACTGTAATCAGCAGCAGCGACAACCGCCGCCAGGGATTTTGTAGCGATCGGCTAAATCGTCCTAGCGCATTGTCTACAACCGTACTGAGCCGAGTATTCTGCATGAATTGGGGATAAATTGGGGACAAATCGGGGCGGAAGTTGAATATCAGCATTTTAAAGGTAGAGAAGCAGAAAACAAGGACAGAAAGCCCTGATTCCGATTGCCGTCCCCAGTCCATCGCTTAGGGAAAACGATCGCCGCAGAAACTCTCTTTGGATACGTGCAAAGACCGTGATCCCTGTCTAGATTAGAAATGACACGCGGGAGGGAACGGGAGTGAAGATATCAGATGAGACAAAGCTCAAGCTCTACCCTGTGGCAATCGGGGTCATGGGCGTTTGTCTGCTGGCACTGCTCTTTACCCGAATTGATATTATTCTGCCGACTTCCCCCGAGCAAACCGCTCCCCCGGAACCTGCCGCGTCTCCCATGCCTGCCCCAACTCCGGCGATCGAACCTTCTCCCACCCCATCCCCCAGTCCGACCCCGATTCCTAGTCCACCGCCCGTTTCTCAGTCGCCCAATCCTGCGGCAGCAAGCGATCGTTTGGGAAACCTCAAAGTCAGCAATCAAACGACACATCCGGTACGGGTGGCTTTGCTGTTTCAGCAGGCAAACAGTAAATCTACGGCACAACTATCCTACAACCAGCCCGTTCACTGGGATTTTGCACCGGGCGAAGGGGGAAATACTGGCTTATTACTCTCACTGCCCGATAGCAACCTGCAAGTCAAAGCGGGAGATGTGCTGATGGCATTTGCAGAAGACGGTTCACGCCGCTACTGGGGTCCGTTTGTGGTTGGTAGAACGAGCCTGCCAACGTGGAATGCGACTCAGCAAGAGTGGACGCTGCTACTCCAGCAATAAATTCTGTCGGTGCGGATAAGCATTGCAGTTCAAGCTGGGCTGGATTCGATCGCGATTCGATCGTTAAACAAATCTCCTTACAAGAATGAGAGGATGTTTGAATCGCCACCGTCACTCAACTTGCTTAATGCTCAAGCAACCTGGCTCACTTTCAAAATTCAAAGTCTCCCCTCGCTCTTTTAGAGCGGCAAGCAATCAATGGGGAATTTAGGGGGCAATGTAGAACAGAGAACGCTTTTCAAACACCCTCGGAGCAGAGCTTTCACAACCTATGGGTGAACCCTTTCGTAAACCCTATTTTGTGGACCCTATCGATAAACTGGAGAAGAAAATTGAGAGGTTTCTCCTGTGTTCGATATTCGATTGGTGTTCGGCTGGCTAATGTCTAAATGCGATCGGTGGAGTCAGGGAACCGAAAGCCGATTTCTCCTCACGCGACTCGTAGGTCTTGCCTGCATGACCCTGATTGGGGCTGCAACAATCCTTGTCATGCCTGCTGCGATCGCTGCGGATTCAACGGATTTAGCAAGCGGCTCTCAAGTCTTTCAGGCGCACTGCGAGGGCTGCCACATTAACGGCGGCAACATTATCCGACGCGGCAAAACCCTGAAACTCAACGCCCTGCAACGCAACGGTATGGATTCTCTAGAGGGGATCGCCCAAATCGTCACCCATGGCAAAAACAATATGTCTGCTTTTCACGATCGCCTCACTGAGCAGCAAATTCAAGATGTCGCCGCCTACGTTCTTGACCAGGCAGAAACAGGCTGGAAAGAACCGCAAAAATAAATCCATTTCCAAACAAGTCGATCGCAACACCACCCCAGGCTCAAACTGAATCGCACAATCTCTCCCCTCCACTCATCCACCTACCGCAACTGATAATCCACGCTGAAATAAACCCCAAAATCCTGAGCATTCACTCCCTGATCGTCCAGATTCACCAGGGGAATTGCGCCATCTACTCTCACATTCACATCAGCCAAGGGCTGCCATAGGATGCCTAACCCCACGCCCGCAAGAAAATTTTGACGTGGCAAAGCATTTAGATTGCGGCTATCGTTCCAGACCAGTCCAGAATCGATAAAAGGCGCAACTTGCAGCACTGACTCTCCTGCCTCGTTGCGGGCAAGCGTGATCCGGTCTTCCACAGAAAAGCGAATGCCATTATCGCCCAATCTGGCATTTTGCCGAAACCCGCGTACCGATCGTCCACCCCCGATCGCAAACTGCTGTGAGGGCGGGAGCGCGTCGGGCGTGAGCTGCACATCAAGCTGAGCAATCAGTAAATTGCCTGGATTCAGGATTTGGACGCGCTGAAACTGTCCCAGCCAGGTAAAAAATAGCCCGTCTGGCGTGTTGTCAGGGGGGTCTGTGGTGGCACCCAATAATCCAGTGCCGAAATTGAATGCCGATCGCCCTGCCCAGGCTCCCTGGGGGTCACGCCGCACATAGTCCTGACCAAAGGTGAAAACACTGGTCGTCGTATCGTCGATCAGCGATTCGCTCACAAAGATTTGTCCGGTGCGGTGCGTGAATTCGGTAGAAAGGGCGAACTCTTCGCGGGGCGATCGAATCACGGGCTGCCGAAAGCTGGCTTCATACAGGTTCGCGCTGCCCTGAATATCGAGATCGTCAGGATCACGGCGTGTAAACTCGAAGTTGCTGGGTGAGTACCTGAGCGCAAGGGTGCCCTGAAGCGGATTAAGTGGAATTTCGTAGTTGAATTCAAAAACGTTTGATCCACCTGTGGTCGATCGAAAATAAGCCGCCGTCAGCAAATCGCCGTTTCCAGTCAAATTATGTTGTCCTATCACAACCCCAATGCGCTCTGACCCCACATCGGGCGGCGACAGGTTATCAGCACTCAGATCGAGAATCCAGTCTTCTGCTTCGGTTACACGCACCGACAGAATGCTTTGCCCCAGCCCGCTGCCTGCGCGTAAGCTGGCTTCCACGTTGTCAAATAAAGGGTCGATTCGCAGCAGACGAAGCTGATCTTCCAGATCGCTCTGACGCAAAGGCGTACCGCTGCCCAACTGGATTCGACTGCGAACATAGGCAGGATTGACTCGGCGAGTTCCTTCAATCTCGATCGCCTCCAAGCTGCCTTCGATGACGCGAATCTGCACAACGCCATCCTGAATTTGCTGATCGACCAGAATTGCTCTGGAGGTGAGATAGCCCTCGTTTAGATAAAGCTGGGTAATCTGATCCGCGACCTGCCGCAGCTCTTCTAGAGTGAGCGATTTGCCCTGCACAGGTTGGACGAGCGGCGCAAAATCGTTTTCGTCAAAAACCGTACTTCCCACCACCTCAATCTGCTGGACGGGAATCTGAACCGGGGCAGTTTCAGTCACAGGCGCAGGCGCAGGCGGAATCGATTCAGCTGGAGCGGGAGCAGGCAAGGGAACAGGCGGCACAGGCTGAAGCAAGGAAGGCTCAGGATTTGTGGGAACAGGAGTCTGAGCCAGAATTTCCGCTAGAGCCACTGCCTGAGCAGGGATAGAAACAAGCAGCCCAGGCACGATCGCCCCAAACGCAAGATGGAGCAGTTCCCCCTTCGCAGTTATCGATTTCGCCAACGATCGTTTCATCACCCACTCACAAACCCCATGGCAGCATTATCGAAGTCCTGACGGTTTGCTCCGGAAAAACGGTTGAATTCCTTAACTGAATTCCTTAACCGTTACTCAACGTCGCCTGACTTTGCTCACCATTTTGCGAGAAAATCGCAGGTTTAAATCCTCTGACTCTGCCCAATCCTGCAAAATCTGGAAAAAGATCTGTCGATCGTTTGCTTGCAACACGGCAGTCTGGTCTGCGCTTTCGATCACATAAGGATAGCCGCCGCCAATAATCACTTCGCCGCGTACCCAGTCCATGATTCCATCGCTAATCCCTGCTTCCACCATCCATAGAGGCATTTCAATCCGGGCAGGATAGTTGTCGCGAGTGGTTTTTAAGTAGGTAAAGGCAACCCGATCGCGCTGCTCTTCATACTGGTCTAAAATGCCCGATCGCTGGCACAGAAACAGGGGAGTTCGATCGCCCCACGCCATAAATTTGTTGAGCAACTGAGCATCGTGAATGGTGTCGGATGGAGGCAGATCATAAAGCGTGCGGAGCATTACCGCGAGATCCTGCGCGTAGGAAGTGTCGATATAGGCAACCAAAGGAACCCGGTATTTCTCGCTTGCCCGCAGCAAATTCAGCAGACATTCGACATAAAACTGACGGCTGCTCCCATCAAACACTTGAGCAAAGGTCGCCACCAGAGAGCCATCCAGAAATACCAGACAGTCTTCGGCATGGGCATGGTCTTTGATGTAATCGACCAGTCGTTGCGTCTCCATCTCAAACCGCCGCATATTGACTCGTCGATCGACAGGTTCACCGCTATTCCCAGCTTGAAGATCGATCGGGGTCATCACATCCAGGGCAATGTCTTTCTCGTAGCCGCCTGTCGGCAGGTGAGGATTTTCAAACCAGCCAATCTGCACCAGAGCGATCGGAATCGAAAGATCTTTCCCCGGATAGATTTGGGAGCCATCAACCGCAAACGTGCGGATTCCAGTGAGCCGATCGCGTACCCAAGCAAGGCTCTGCTCTTTGTTCTGCCACACCAGCCCACAGGAAATCACGCCGTTCTTTGCCTCAGACAGCGACTCTAACAGCCGCGCTCCGGTTGCCCCAGAATACTTAGCAAGACGCTGCCGGACATCGGCTTCTCCCTGGGCAGACAAAACGTGCAGCGCGCTGCGATACTGCTGCAACTGCTCCCACACCTCCCGATTAAAGGCAGTAAATTCCTCGCGTTTGTTCGTAAGAATTTGATGAATCTGAGACGGCTTCAGGGTCATGACGATCGCAGCAGAGCTTTTAACAGGGCTTTCAATAGCCTACAGGATTTCTACAGTCAGTATTTCAACGGAATTTCTAATCGCTACGCGGGCAATAACACGGAAGAATACGGATAGGAATCTAAAGAAAATATTAAATAATAGATTCTATTAGAGACAGGGTGAATAACTACCAGTTCATCCCGATCGCCAATCGCCATTCGTGGAGTTGAAACATAACTTATGGGTGCCGCTGAAATTTCTAAGCTCGCGTTTAGCAGAGGGTGCAGTCTAAACATGAGTGGGCAAGACGATGTTTTGCTGTATTGGATTGAGAACACAATTTTCGTGAGTAAACCCTTCGAGCAGCTTGAAGAACTGGTCGATTTGATTTTGCGCTTGCCGATTTGCGGTCAAGACACCGTTCAAGCTTCTGAAACGATCGTGCTTGCTCAAACTACTTTTTGCCCTTCTGTTCCCCTTGCTGCCTGATCTTGCAGTCGCACTTCACGGTTTGCTCCTTTTACCAATGGCACTGTGAATGATTAGAATTGTGAATTCTCAATGATGACTGCTATCGCTGCTCCCTCAGGGTCAATATATTAAGCTCTGTTTCATTTCTTTCCTATCTCCGGCCTCAGACAGTAATCCAGCGGAGTGTCCGTGATAGGATGCACTCCGTGGCCTCTGGGAGACATAGGAGAGAAGACCTTTGACACTACGGGTTGCTGTTGTTGGATCGGGTCCGGCAGGTTCCTCGGCTGCCGAGACATTAGCAAGAGCTGGAATTGAAACTTACCTTTTTGAACGCAAGTTAGATAACGCCAAACCTTGTGGTGGGGCAATTCCCCTCTGCATGGTCAGCGAGTTTGATCTGCCGCCAGAAATCATCGATCGTCGAGTTCGCAAGATGAAGATGATTTCTCCCTCAAATATTGAGGTGAACATTGGTCAGACGCTTAAAGATGATGAATATATTGGAATGTGCCGCCGCGAGGTGCTGGACGGCTTCCTGCGAAATCGGGCTGCCAAACTGGGCGCAACGCTAATCAACGGAACGGTGCATGGCATCGACCTTCCTACAAGCAGCACGGCTCCTTACACCCTTCACTACGCCGATCACTCGAACGGTGCGCTGGAAGGTGAAGCCAGAACGCTGCAAGTTGATTTGATCATCGGTGCAGATGGTGCAAATTCCCGCGTTGCCAAAGCGATCGATGCAGGAGACTACAACTACGCGATCGCCTTCCAGGAGCGCATCCGCTTGCCCGAAGAAGGAATGGCATACTACGAGGAACTCGCCGAGATGTATGTGGGAGATGATGTCTCTCCAGACTTCTACGCCTGGGTTTTCCCCAAGTATGACCACGTTGCGGTCGGCACAGGCACGATGAAAAAGAACAAGGCACTCATCAAAGACCTGCAAGCTGGCATCCGCACCCGCGCTGCTAAAAAGCTGGAAGGCGGCAAAATCATCAAAGTCGAAGCGCATCCCATTCCTGAGCATCCCCGTCCGCGTCGTGTGGTGGGTCGTGTGGCTCTGGTGGGCGATGCCGCAGGCTATGTTACCAAGTCTTCGGGCGAAGGCATTTACTTTGCTGCGAAGTCAGGTCGGATGTGCGCCGAAACCATTGTCGAACTGTCAAACAAGGGAGAGCGCATTCCCACCGAGGCTGATCTCAAGGTGTACCTGAAACGATGGGACAAAACCTATGGAGCGACCTATCTGGTGCTAGACATCTTGCAGCGCGTGTTCTACCGCTCAGATGCAACTCGCGAAGCCTTCGTCGAAATGTGTTCTGACATCGACGTGCAGAAGCTGACATTTGACAGCTACCTGTATAAAACAGTCGTGCCTGCTAATCCCATAGTGCAGCTTAAGATCACTGCAAAGACGATCGCAAGCCTGCTGCGCGGAAATGCCCTGGCTCCTTAATTTAGTCTTAATTTCAATAACTTAGTCATGCGATCGGGTGGGCAATAGCTCACCCATTTTTTATTGTGGGCTGTTTTATTGTGGGCTGTTATTTTGTGCTGATAAGGCGATGGGTGGTACGATGACGTTCTCTAGAAGGCTGACGCTTGTTAGCCCACCTACCATTGACTCCTTTGAGACTGACTCATCTAACTTTCTGCCACAGCCAGCCTATGAGCAACCTAGTGCTATCTTTGGTTTCTACAGTAACGAAGCGAGTCAAAGCCAACTTTGTCCGAAATACTCAAAACGTTACCGCAGCCCAGGAAAAGTTTCTTCTATCACTGCTGCGATTGCACCAGAACACAGAGTTTGGCAAGCAGTATGGACTTGCAGAGGTTAAAACCGTTGCTCAATTTCGCGATCGGATTCCTGTTTTGTCCTACAGCCATTACGAGCCTTATGTAGAGCGCATCGCTCAAGGCGAGCCCAATATTCTGACTCCTGACCCTATAATTTACCTGAACCTGAGCAGTGGCTCAACCGGAAAACAAAAACTCATTCCTGTTACCCATCGATCTCGCCGAGTTCGTAGTCAAGTCAATCAGACCAGCACCGGATTCCTGATTGAAGCACTGCAGCGCCGCAAACTGCCGATCGGTAAGATCCTTGTAACCACATCAGCACGAGCCGTTGGGCAGACCAGCAGCGGTATCGACTATGGCTTTGTGAGCGCAGGTGATTTACGGCTCAACAGCGGGCTTTACCGGCAGATTGCTGCCCAGCCTTTTGAAGCCCTGCAATCGGCTGATAGTCTGGCTCGTCACTATGTTTGCTTGCTGTTTGCGCTAAGCGATCCACAAACGCGCATCATTGGGGCAAACTTTCCAGTGCTGGGTTTGCAGCTCAGCCATTACTTGGAATCCTACGCGGAAGATTTTATTCAAGATATTGAAACAGGCGAGATTGCCCATTGGTTGAAGTTAGAGCCGGAGATTCGCGCCAAGTTGGAACGATGCTGGTCGAGTCACCCAAAACGAGCGGCTGAACTGCGCCATCTTCTAAAAACAGAAGGACGGCTGACGCCCCACTCGGTTTGGAATTTGTCTGCCGTCGTGACGGCTTTGGGCGGTACATCTAGCTTCTACCTGGAGCGATTTCCGTCTTACTTTGGCGACACTCCCATTTTCGGTGGAATTTATGCCTCATCAGAAGCAGCTTTTGGCACCTACTATGAGCTGAACAACGAGGGAGCGGTGCTAGCGGTGAACGCAGGTTTTTTTGAGTTCATCGCTGAAGATCAGTGGCAAGCCGCTCAACCCAAAACCTTGCTGCCTTGTGAAGTCACACCCGGAAACTACTACCGAATTGTTGTAACAAATTACAGCGGGCTTTATCGCTATGACATTAATGATGTTGTCGAGGTTTTGGGCTTTTACAACGAAGCACCAATCATTGTTTTTCGACATCGCCTGGGCGGATTACTCTCTTCGACTACGGAGAAGACGACAGAATTTCACGTCGCACAGGTCATGCAGCGGCTACAGCAAAATTTTAATCTCGCCTTAGAAAACTTCTGCGTTACCTTATCCGAACACGAAATTCCACCTCACTATTTGGTCAATATTGAACTGGCTTCTGGAGAACGGCTTACCCACTCCCAGGATTTCATTCAGCAGTTCGATCGCTACCTTCAGGAGGTTCAGCCTTCTTATGCCGTCAAGCGTCCGGGTACAATTCCACCCCCCCGTCTTCGGATTTTAGCCTCTGGAAGCTTTGCCACATTGCAACAGCGATTGCTAAAGCGCGGCATTCCAGAATCCCAATTGAAGTTTCCCCATATTAGCGACGATCGCCATCTGCTAACGGGACTTACAATCGCGCAAGAAATTGCAATGGAGGAGTGAAGCTTCTGCCTAAAATAAAGTTGCCCCAAATTACTTTCTAAGATGATTTAGTGTAAGGCGTGCATGAAAGGGTTCGTTCAATCAACTACCATGAAACTGGAAAGTATTAGCCCTAATAACATTAACCTGGTCCAAAACCTGATCCAGAAAATTGAGAGCCTCGTACCTGAGTATTCTCTTGTTGGCGAATCAGTGTTTTTCTCTAAAGACCAGTTTCCCTGGGCAGAAGCACTAGAAGCTAACTGGCAGGGGATTCGCCAAGAGCTAGATCAAGTGCTTCCCTACACAGATGTACTCCCCAATTTCCAGGATATTTCTCCTCGCCAGAACCGCATTTCCCCCGATAATCTCTGGAAGACTTACTTCTTTTTTGCCTTTGGCTATCGCTCCCAAAAAAATTGTGATCGGTGTCCAGAAACAACTCGGCTATTGGAACAAATTCCAGGTTTAAAGGTTGCTTTCTTCTCAATTCTGGCTCCGGGAAAACATATTCCTGAGCATCGGGGCAAACACAAGGGGATTATTCGGTGTCATTTAGCCTTAAAAGTGCCAGAACCCAGAGAAAAGTGCCGCATTCGTGTTTCCGAGCAGGTCGCCTACTGGGAGGAAGGCAAAACCTTGTTTTTTGACGACACCTATCCCCACGAAGTTTGGAACGACACGAATGATTATCGGGTTGTGCTATTTCTTGATATTGCTCGCCCGCTGCGCTTTCCCTTGTCGATCGTTAACTGGCTTGTGAATCGGTTGGTTGGTTTTTCTCCGATCATTCAAGTTGCGAAAGGCAATCATCAAAACTGGGAAAAACAGTTTGAGGAAATGCTGCGCTAGCTCTTTCTTCTAACCCTCTACCCGCTTGAAGATCATCGTTTAGTCAGATGCAACCGAAAGGCTTGCCCGAACGCAGCGGCTTTAGCTAGGTGCCCGATTTGGCTGCATCACGACGGTGAGGCTCAACCCACTCGCTATCGCTGCAATTGCGCCTGCCACATAAAACACGGGCGGTAAACCCGCATATTTCCAGATGGGACCTAAAATCACAGGGGAAATAAACTGCCCTAAGGAGTTAAACCCAGTTCCGATCGCCAACACCGTCGTCCTCACTTCGAGGGGCGCTAAACCTGCCAGTACGTCATACAGGTTAGGAGTAATGATGCCAAAACCTGCCCCAAAAAGCATTGCGGTCGGAATAATCAAATACAGCTCAGTCAAAAAAGGAATGGTCACGATCGCCATTGCCATTAAGCTGAAGCCAAAAGCAACCGCTCGACTCGGCCCAATCCGCTGACTGATTCGACTTGCCCCAAAAGCAGAAATTAAAGCGGCTCCAACCAAACGAACTGCTAACACAATACCGTTGATTTCAGGAGTCGCCCCGATCGCCTGCTTAAGGTAGAGCGGCGTATAAACCACAACGGCATACATCATCAGCCCGGCTGCCCAGATAAATAAATACACCGTTAAAATACTGCGATTACGAATCAACTGGCTAAGCTGCTGATTTTGGCTTGTCTGGATCATTGACACAGCAGGAGAAGCATTTTCCCTCAAGACAAGGGCCGCAATTACTGCCAGGGGAATGCCCAGCCCGTACAGATAAAAAGCAAACTGCCATTGAATACCACCAACCCAGCCACCCAACAACGGGAAGAAAATCGCCGCGGTTGTCATGGCACTCGTTGCGTAGCCTAAGATGCGCGATCGCGTTTCTCCTTCATACATGCCGCCTAATATGCCGATCGTGGCAGCAGCAACACCCCCGCTAGCAGCCCCAAGCAACCCTCGGCTGGTTAGAAGTAAGGGCATTGTTGTAAGAAACGCGGTAGATAGCCCAAAAATAGCGTACAGAATTAGGCAAGGAACCATCACTTTGAGCTTACCCAAGCGATCAGCCACGACTCCTAGAATTGGGGTACACAAAGCAGAGGTTAGCGCATGAATGCTAGCGAGTGTTCCTGCCCACTGGGGGTCAAGTGCGAGCTGCTGCACCATTTCTGGCAACACCGGAAAGATTACACTCCCGGTCATTGTAGTCAAACACCCTGCTAGTAATAAAACCAATAATTGGTGAAATCGCTTCGCGGATGTTAAGTGAGCGGCTCGCTTCAACAAATCATTCATAGGCAGCATTAAGGTTTTCACACCGCGCTTGTAGGAGATTACAGGCGATCGTTTATGCTCACCGACAACCCAGGGATTCACGCGTATCCACACCCGTTAATGGATTCACGCCATTTGCAGTTTTGCATAGCTCAAGAACTTGGTCGCGATCGAGTAAGGCAAAGCTGAAGTCTGCGCCATCTACTTTTGCACCCTTAAAGCTTGATTTAAGCATCATCGCGGAAGTCAAAATTGCATCAGTTAAATCAACACCAGATAAATCACTTAAGTAAGCAATGCCATCACTAAAATCGACGCTGTGAAGGTTCGCATTGGTTAAGACAGAGCCATTGAAGACTGCTCCTCGCAAATTTGCACCGCTAAAGTTCGCTTTGATCAATCTCGCGTTCGCAAATTCCGCTTTGACAAGATCCTGTCCGGCGTAATCTTTCGTATCCGCTTGAACGTCATCAAAGGCGCGAATTGCAGCAGAACTTGCAGCGATGACCGGAAGCGGTGCAGCCGTCAGCATCACATAACAAAAGACAATTAGACCCAGGAACAACTGAAATACCCGCATAGCAAATTCTTAGAGAATGCAGACAATTCTTGAACAGTCTCAAACTTAACATTTTTTAATCGTGCCTCCGCTTCCGAACGCTCGAAAGTTTGTTTAGCGCTCTGGAGTTTAGCGCTCTGGAATAGTGCGTGAAGGACAGCGGCAAGTTTAGAGAGCAGAAATACGATTCCTGCCAGGGCAAGCTCCAATTTTTCCATCAAGGGATCATTCACTACAGCCATAGATTAGCTGAGCCTATGCTGCTTATAAGAAATGTTTATGTTTAGTTTCCTTCACATTTTCTAAGCTTTCGTTTACATTGAATGACATACATAAGTTTACGTACCTTTACAACGGACTCATCGAAATATGACGACTACCTTACAGCGTCGCGACTCCGCGAACCTGTGGGAGCAGTTCTGCACCTGGATCACCTCCACCGACAACCGCCTCTACATCGGCTGGTTCGGCGTCCTCATGATCCCTACTCTGCTAGCTGCTGCCACTTGCTACATCATCGCCTTTATCGCTGCTCCGCCTGTGGACATCGATGGCATCCGTGAACCCGTAGCAGGCTCCCTGATCTA
>JACJNZ010000092.1 GCA_014695325.1 Cyanobacteria bacterium FACHB-502
ACGGCATTAATTGCTTTGCGACGCAGGTCGTCACCATAAGGGGAAGGCATAGGCACTTCTAGACGCTGGTTTTCCCCTAGCCTAGCGTTCTAACCTAATCGCGTAAAGCTATAAAGCAAAACTGGTCAAAGCCCTGAGAGCTTTTAATGTTATAAAAACTGAATAGCTTCTATTTAATTCACAGATGCCTTTAGCCAGGGTTCAAATATCTCAGGACAAAGCAGAGATGGTCAAAGCTTTGAGAGCTAAAGAAGACGGAACGGGCTTATTCTCAACTTATGCCGATGTCTTAACATTTGCTGCGGCCATAGGCTTCAAACACAGGAAAAAAGTTCCTTTAGGGAAGTTTTCTAGAAAAGATCCTGATGCCGTATTGCAAGAGCAGTTTCGAGATCGTTCGATTATTGATTTGATCGCGATCGCTGAAACCAACGATCCCAAAATTCTGGCTTCTGATCCAGAAACTGATCTTCAAAGAGTAGAAATATTTCAAGAGTATGCGAATGGTGGACTTGAGATTTTGAGTAGGGAGTTGTATGGAATTAAGGAGCCTTTAGAGCGAACTCTGTTAATCCTGTATTTAGAGAAGCAGAAACAACAGGATGATACAGAAGACTTTGATCTAGATCAACTATTTTGATATGCCTCAGGATGAACATAAAAAAGCAATAAGAGACATTGAAGCATTGAGCTATTATGCAAAAAAGTTTCAACGTTTACGGGTCGATCGTGCTCATGGTGTAGCCCCTCATAAACCCATTTTGTTATTATCCGTCATTGAAAAAGTTAGAAGAGAAATTATTACAGAGGACAAAATTTATTTATCTTCTGAACTGATTCAAACATTTCTTAAATACTGGAGTTATCTAGGCTCGTTCAACCACAATCCTGATATCTCTAGACCCTTCTTTCACATGAGAAGTGGCAAGTTTTGGCATCTATGGGCAAATCCAGGTTATATAAAACTAATCTCTTCTAAAGAGAAGTTGAAAACTTTTGCAGAAGTCAAGCAAGCAATTAAATATGCGTATTTAGATGAAGAACTATTTGAATTTCTACAAGACCCAATTCTAAGAAGTAGTTTAGTTACTGTGTTAGTTGCTCGATGGTTTCCGGGTAAGGTTGAGTTAGTCGAAGAGATTTCGCAAAGCGATGAATTTCGAGATCCGCCAGAGTACCTCAGAGATGGCTATTGGGAGCTTTATAACTAGCGATGAAGAAAGACCTAAGCTACTACGCTAAAAAGTTTACAAAGCTAGGAGTCGATCGCGCCCATGGAGCTGTACCACACAAACCAACTCTATTACTCTCTGTGATTGAACAATTTGACAAAGGTAGAATACAGCATAATCAAATCTATTTAACTCCTGAGCTAATTGCTACATTCCTCAAATACTGGTCAAATTTAGTAACCACTGATCATCGCTCAGATATTTCCTTACCTTTCTTTCATCTCACAGGCGATAAATTTTGGCATCTTATGCCTAATCCTGGTTTCGAGGCAACGATTGCAAGTAGAACTAAAATTAAAGGTTTATCAGCACTCCGAAATACAGTTAAATATGCGTATGTAGATGATGAATTATTTGAGTATTTACAGGATGTGAGTTCAAGGGTTCATTTGGCTGAAACTCTAGTTTCAACATGGTTTCCAGCAAAGACACAACAGCTAGAAAAACTTTATGAAGTTGATGAGCTAGATAATATTCAGTTGAGATTATTGGAAAAAGGCGGTGCTGTTTACACAACAGAAGATATTAAAGACCAAGATAAGACATTTGTTAGAAATGCTGCATTCCGTCGTAACGTAGTCTCCTTGTATCTACAACATTGTGCCCTTTGCTGTTTGAAGATCGTTAGCCAAGATAGTCAGAACATTGTAGATGGAGCGCATATCAAACCATTTTCAGAGTTTCACGACGATCGCTTTGATAATGGAATTGCTCTTTGTAAAAATCATCATTGGGCATTTGATCGTGGTTGGTTTGGTATTGGTGATGATTACAAAATTATTATTCCACGCGAGCGCTTCCATGAAGAAAGCCCAACAGATATACGACCACTAAAAGATTTTGATGGAGAAGCTATTCTTCTGCCAAACCAGAAGATTTACAATCCAAGAATTGATTCTCTTCAGTGGCATCGCGCATTCTGGAAAATTGCCTAATCTGATTCTGTCCCTGTCTCTGAATCAGGATTCATATAAAGCTGTCTAAATTCTGTGGCAGCATCAGGGTTTAAGTTCTCAAGTGCTTCCAAAATTTTCATGACCGTTTCAGATCCGGGATCTCGGATCTCATTGGCCCATCGGTAAACATTAGATGCACCAATCCCCATCGCTGCGGCTAGTTTTCCCTGACTAATGCCGTAGCTCTGCATGACTGTTTTTAGAACTCTACCCGCTTTCCCCATACTCTCTAAACACGGTTTACCTCAAGCATGATCAATCGTGTCAGAGCTTTGCATCTTCGTATACAGTCCAATTGGACTGTGGTAGCCTATATAAAGACTAATTGGACTGTGACAATTTAATGTGCCAGTCTTTCCTGCGTTTTAGGAGTATTTGTAATGTTCATTGACAGAGATTCTGCGAATGATGCGGGGCAACCACCTGAAGCCAATTCTGCTCAATCTTCCCCACACGAGGAGCCTGTGAAAATGACCTTAACCGCTTCTCGTCAAGCTGTTGAGCGAATGATCCTGTTGCTGCATAACCGCAGCATTATCGCTGGTAGTGAATGGAGCCGCCCAGTCGTCATCAAGAACTCACCGGAGGTCATTAGTGTTGCCAGTCGCATGATTGGCACAAATTGATCATGACCAATGGATGCAAAATTTCAGCCCGTTCCCCGCCCTAACTCCAATCAAAACTCACTAGGAATTGATGAATGGAAGCTCCTCGAAGAACTCTGCGAAGGTGATTCCATGCAACTCGAACTGATGACAAAGCTGCTCGATACCGAACGCCAATATCAGCTTGCTTCCAACCATTCCGGCATTCTCAAAGATCTAAAAAGAGTGTTTGATACCAGTTCCCGTGATAAAGAAACTGCAATTCAAGCCGCACACCGCGATCGCGATTTGAAACAAGCCGTTGAGGCGGGTAATGTCGAGGCAGTTAAGCAAGCTACTAAGAAGAGCAGTGCCAGAGTGTCTGAAGCTCCCAGTGACTGGGCTGCAATGAAGTTTAAGGCGAGGCAAAATGAGGGAGTGGGAGAATGAAGAGATAATAGAGTAGAAGGAATTGCAGTGGGAGAATGAAGAGGAGAAATGTCTGCCAGAGATTTATTTCATAATGCCGTCAAAATTGCTCTTGAAAAAGATGGGTGGATTATTACAGATGATCCACTTCATATTCGAATTGGAGGCGTGATTGATATGTATATTGACCTGGGAGCAGAAAAAATTATTGCTGCTCAAAAAGAGGGGCAAAAAATAGCCGTTGAAATCAAAAGCTTTATTGGTGCTTCTACGATTTCTAAATTTCATTTGGCGATCGGTCAATTCATTAACTACCGCTATGCCTTAGAAGACGCAGATCCAGAACGGATTCTATATCTTGCAGTTCCCCAAAACACCTACAACGACTTCTTTAAACTCCCTTTCATTCAATCTGTTGTTTCACAGTCAACTCAATCTTTTAGTTTACAGCCTTTTCCAATCTAATCAGGTACAGTAACAGCAGTGAGTGAACCAGCCTTGCAGATCAGCGGTTGAGACTTGATTGAATGCTTGCTCAATAGCTTTGACCAAATCCGGATACGTTCTAGCACTCAACGAACGCAACACATTTTTGATCTTTGACCAGCAATTCTCAATCGGGGAGAACTCTGGGGAATAAGGCGGTAAGAAGATAACCGTTGCGCCTGCTTGTTGAATTAATTCAATGACCGGATTGCCCTTGTGAATCGAGCAGTTATCTAGAACGACACAAGCCCCCTTCCACAATTTGGGCACCAGTTTCTGGGCAATAAAAGCTTCAAATAACAGTCCATCCACGGCACCCAACATCGGCATGTGAGCAATCACCTCCGCTACTCCGATTGCCCCAATCATTGAGACGTTTTTGCCCCGCTTTTGCGGACGTTTGCCAACTGCCCGTTGTCCCTTGGGGGAGCGTTCTCTCAAGCGCACCAGCGCCAGATTGACTCCCGCTTCGTCAATGAAAATTAAATCCTTTGCCAATATCTTCCCAACCCATTGCCAGAACTCGACCCGCTGCTGTTGCACTTGCTCGTTCTCCTTTTCACTGGCATGAAAGGTTTTTTTTGACGCTCAGGTTGAACTTGACCAACATCCGGTGGATCGTGGTGCAACCAACCCGCACCCCCGTCTTTTGCTCCAGACGGTCTTGCAGTTCCTTCAACGTGGCATCGTTTTGCTCATCGACCAATTCCTCCAACACCTGCAATTGCTCTGCATTCAGTTTCGTGGGGGTTTGTTGATTGCGAACTTTTGCCTCAACACTTCCGGTTTCTCGATACCGTTTGAGCAGCGTTTCCACAAAACTGGTGGCGACACGAAACTGACGAGCAAGTTCTCGTTGAGAGATGTTGCCCTCCTGGTATCGCTCTACGAGTTTCTGGCGCAGGTCACGGGAATAGGGTTTCATGTCAGGCAGCTTCTAGATGGCACTTCCATTACTCTATCTTGTACCTCGCCAGCCTGGAAAAGGCTGTATGACATTGAACAGGAGGCGATCGTGCAATGGCAAATTTAGATCAGTACCGAGCCTTTATTCAAACCTTGCTAACAGAAAAAGCAAACCGTGGCAGCGACCAAGAAGTGGAAGCGCAGACGCTGTTTGATCAAACACAAGATCACTACCAACTTATCTATATTGGCTGGCATAACAAACGCCATGTTTTTGGACCTGTCCTTCATTTAGATATTAAAGACAACAAAATCTGGATTCAATGGAATGGCACAGAAGATGACATCGCAGCGGAACTGGTTGCCCTGGGCGTTCCCACTCAAGACATTGTTCTCGGTTTTCAACCACCCTTTATGCGTCAATTTACCGATTATGCCGCTGGTTAAATGATTTTCCTTGCCCTTGCCCTTGAAAACTTCAACTCCTATAGAACTCATTTGAGATCTTTGAGGATGCTGGATTAAACTAAAGCAAAAATGGCATACTCCAGCAACCTGAGCGATGCAGAATGGAAAATTATTGAGCCACTCTTGCCGTCCAAGAAGCAGACTAGACCACCATTGTGGACTAAACGTCAAATTCTTGATGGCATCTTCTACCAGCTCAAGAATGGCTGTAACTGGTGTGACCTGCCGAGAGATCTGCCCCCTTACTCCACCGTGTTCTGGTACTACAAGCAGTGGCGGGAAACTGGAGCTCTCGACCAGATTCTCGAGGCACTTCATCAAAAAGTGCGGCAACAGGTTCAAAAAAACCGAAGTGGACAACCCTAATCATCATTGATTCTCAGGCAGTGAAGAACACTTGCAATGCGAGTGCTGCCTCCAAAGGGTTCTGTCATTACAAAGCAACTAATGGAATGGAACGACATCTAGCAGTGGATACCTTAGGGTTTCCCTTCTTTACCCACTGCACCAAAGCAAATGTGACAGATGACCAGGGATTGATTGAGATGCTCTCGAACAATATCGCTTATTTCAAAGCGAAACCTGTCAATATTCCCAAGATTACAATCCTCATAGACCACGGGTATCATCCAGACAAGATCAAGCAAGCGCTTAAAAACGTTTATCCCCAGATTATGACGAAGATTCGCTTTGAGCGTTCTCCCAAACCGTCGAAGGCGCAAAAGGAGGCTCAGGGTAAATCTGGCTTTGTCCGAGTAGCCACTCGATGGATTGTGGAACGGTCGAATGCTTGGGTGGAGCGGTGCAAGAGTTTAGTGAAGAACTTTGAGTGGACTTTAGACCATGCGAGGGCAAAGCTCAATCTTTGCTTTATCCGGCTCATGCTGAAGCGGTTAGCTACACCCTAAAAAGATATCAAATGAATTCTATAAACTTCTGCTCGTCACAACGGGAAATATCAAAAACGCAGACTTAGAAATTCTTTTCACTACAAATCTATCCCTCATCGTTAATTTGCTATCTCAGCACAATTACATTGAATTGAGTAGGGACTCTGTGATTGTCCATCAGTAGGAAACATAAAGTTTTAGCTCCATTAAGTTGGTGCTTTTATCCAATGCTCAATCCCTTTCCTTGTGGGTACTCCTCCATCGGTAAATACCCAAATAGCTTTCCTTTGTTTTGGGCTATAGCTGATGTGGATGGGTCGATCGCCCCCGTAGTAGTACAGCGAGTCAAACGGTAACTGCTGTTCCAGAATCCATTCCACAAGACGATTGCTCTCCAACTTCACAATCCGAAAATCGCAGGCAGCACCGAGGCAATCGCAGTAATACTTGCCATTTCGGTTCTTCTCATGGGCCATGTGCTGGTCACGACTCGGATCAACCCGTCCATTCTTAATCCCTGTCTCTGGGTCTTTCTGAGCCAGGAACCGCTTCAGATCCTTTGAGCAGAATCCGTAGGTTAACTGAAATTGCTCCATGCCAAAGTGAGTAATCGCGGGGTCAAGGATGTGTTGGCACAAAGCTTTTAGTGCTGGGATAGTCTCTTCTAAGTTCTCGGGGTACGGATCAATCTGATCGGCATACTTCTGGTAGGTTTGAGTGCAAGTGCAGAACTTTTCAAGATTGAGGTATTGTCCAAGTAGTTGAGAGAGTTGGAAATTCTCAACTCTATTCGGTTGCTCACTCATACCGTGCCAACCAAGCTGGTGGAAAAACGCGACGACTTAATGTTTCACACTCCACAGCAACCTTTTGCTCCTGAATTGTTTTTACAGTCCAGACTACCTTCAATTCATCAGATGAACGGCTATTGCCCTCACCTGTCAAAACAAGAAATCTTAAGTTTGGGTTATACCCTACCTGAGGAGCTTTGGGATGAGCTTTAGTACAATTGGGATTAAGCACAAATCTATTTAGCGTTCTATGACTCCAGCTACCAATATTTGTAGAAGGGCGATCGAACTGATTGAGCGGTTGCTGACCAATCGGTTCACTGCTTTGGTGCAATTATTGGAGTTTTTATCTGAACCTACGCAGCAAGCTGTAGCTAGTCTTGAAGAAGTGGCTTTGATTGACGTGCTCCAGCGTTGTCTTCCTACGGATGAGCAGCAGCAGTTGAACGAGTTGCGCAATCGCTGTGAGCAGGGCGAACTAGTTAAAGCTGAGCGTGAGGAATTGATTCAGTACGAGGACCAGCTAGAGCAGTGGAGAGTGGAATGCTTAGAAGCCCTTATCGAGTTAGCAAAGCTAGGAGGTATTGCTCTGCTGACCTTAAATCACCATTTTTTGAGAGTCTCAGCCCTTTATATGCCCTCTAAATGTAAGCGTGTACTGGGGAGGATCTAATGTCAGTGTTTGAGAAAGCGGCGGAAGCAATTGGGAACAAGGTACTTGATCTGTATTTGAAAGCTAAGCCCAATGGGGTGAATGATGACTTACACATCCTCTAAAATCCTCTCCTTTGAAGACTTTCTAAGACAGTATGGCGATGACCCACGATATGAACTAATCGATGGTGAACTGCGCGACATGGAACCAACCGGACCTCACGAATCCACTTCAGGAAAACTGGCTGGGAGGTTATTCGCTGAGATCTTGCGTTTGAACTTGAAATGGACAATTCCTAAAAACTGCTTGATTCGCCCACCTGAGACTGAAGCGACAGCCCTCCGTCCTGATGTAATTGTGCTGGATGAAGCTGAGTTGGCTAACAGAACCGCTTTGGGAGAAACAGCCTGTTTTAACAAGTGGTAAAGCGATTCGGTTAGTAGCGGAGGTAGTGAGTACTAACTGGCAGGATGATTATGCCCGTAAGGTGGAAGAATATGCACTGCTGGGCATCTCGGAGTATTGGATTGTAGATTTCCGGGGTTTAGGCGGAATTGCCTTTATCGGGAAACCAAAACAACCTACGTTTATTGTTTGCCAATTGGTAAATGGGGAATATGCTCAACAACGATATCAGATGGGAGAGGCGATCGCCTCCACTCTATTTCCTGGATTGAATTTAAGATTGGATGACATCATGCCCTAACCTTTACCTTTTTGCTCAATCCAAAGGTTAGTAACCATAGCAAAGTGGATAGAGCCCGGTTCCTGCTTTCCACTATCAGCCCAGATCACAACAGATAATGTACCCGGCTTCGCGCACCCTGAAGTTGGGCAAGCAGCAGTTCTACTCCAGAGAAGACTAGGAGAGTTGAAGGTTCAGTTGGCTGGAGATAGAGATGACAATGCCCTTTTTTTTCAGATCTCCTAAAGCTTTGTAAAGGTTACCATCGTTTAGCTCCCAGCGATCGCAGAAGGCAGCAACGTCGATCGCCGGACGAACTGCCAGGCAAAATAGCCAAACCTGCCCGTGAAAAGGGATGGCTTGCAGGTGCGAGAAATGGAGTCCTCTAAAGGAGAAACAAAAGCAACACAAACAAAGCTAGAATGCGCCCATCAGGATATTCAAGCTCTCGCTCAAGACTCCCAGCCTGAGCAATGACATCTTCCCTGAATCAGGCACGGGTTATCAAACTTCAAGTCGGCTCAAGACGCTTTTGCGAAAACCTGCTTTGAAAAGCCAAGCTGCTTCAGCAGTTCATTCCAGCGATCGACGGGCAAACTTCCCCCCGATGCCTGATCGTGACCGTGCCCAAATGAGCCTTCGCCGTCGCTAATGGGCTGGCTTTGCAGAAACTCGAGGACATTCTGGCTGTTCGAGCGCGCAGAGAAGTTAACTCGTCCCGGTAGATAGCCGTCGTTCGCGGCAATCACAATGTATTGGGGCAGTCGATCGCGCCAGCTTTGGGCAATCAGTGGGTGAATCTGGCAGGGCGAATGCAGCCGAATCAGGGCAACTTTTCCAGCAAAGGTGGGAGCAGCGCGGCGGGCTTGTTCGAGTTCTTGCTTCACTTCCGATCGCATTTGGCGCAGGGTTTCGACTTCGGGCGCGGTTGAGTTGACCAGTTCTTTCGGATTCATGTGATTCAGCAATGCCTGAGCCGCAATTTCAGGATGGTATTCGCCTGCTCGCCGCGAAGCATTAATCAGCGCAGTGGCTTCTTTGAGATACTTAGCAGTGTATTTTTTCTTGGCAGAAGTCAGCAGCTCGAACGGGGCACGATCGCCCAAATCGCTCACAGTTCCGATCGCTGCAATCCATTCGAGATCAGCAATATCCACGAGCGATCGACACAGCTCCCAAATCATTAAAGACGTATTGGGCACAGGTTCCCAGGTGTAGGCACTGATCAGCGTATCGCCTGCGGGCACGCCTTCGGGATGGTGGTGGTCAATAAAGCAGGTCGGCACACCCGGAATCACCGCCTGATCCTGACTGCCCAGATCCATCACAAACAGACGATCAGGGTTGGCTGCCTGTACTTTTTGCTGGTTTGCGGTCGTCCAGGCATTGCGTTCGCGATCGGGCACAACCCGCACCACAGACTCAAAGCCCATGCGTTCAAAGGCACGCTGCCACACGACTCCGGCGGTCAGTCCATCTGCATCTGAATCATGCAGCGTTACAAGGCGATCGGATTTCGAGCAGGACTGGATAAACTGCTGAAAAGCTTGCTGCGCGGCTTCGAGGGTCGGGGTGGTATTAGGCGTCGCGGTGAGCATAGAGGACGATTCGGGTGATGAGAGATACTTTCACCGTAACGACCTCTGGCGGAATCACGTCTTTCGATCGACGGAAATCGGGGGGATGGATTTTCTATTGATGGCTTTCGTAGGGTTGACCGCTTGCCGCAGGGGGAGTCGCTTTGCCGCCAAACCCAGCCAGAGCCACGATTGTCAGCAGATAGGGGATTGCCTGATACACCTGGGAGGGAATCAACGCCAGGGCGGAATCGGTTGCAGTGAGGCTAGCGGCTCGAATCTGGATTGCAGTTCCGAGTCCAAACAGCAAAGAGGCTCCCAGTGCGCCCACCGGATGCCAGCGACCAAAAATCATGGCGGCTAAAGCGATAAATCCGCGTCCGGCACTCATGCGAAGTGAAAAGGCTCCAACCTGCTCTAGCGTCAGCCATACTCCGGCAAGCCCGGCGATCGCCCCTCCAACGATCGTGCAAATATACCTGACCTGCGGGACATTAATCCCCACCGTATCCGCTGCGCGAGGATGTTCGCCCACTGCCCGCATCCGCAGACCCCACGGTGTGTAAAACAGGACGTAGTAAAGAACGCCCGTTAGCAGAAACATTGTGTAGACCAACGGCTGATGGTTGAATAGCAAATCACCGACGATCGGGAGCTGGCTCAGCAACGGAATCGGCAGCCGTGGAAAGGTTCCAGGAGAGGTGGGCGCACCGGTGGTCATCCAGCGTTGAAACACCCAGCCTGTGACGCCCCACGCCAGCAGGTTAATCACCGTGCCGCTAATGATCTGGTCTGCCTTGAAGCGAATTGAGGTGATGCCGTGCAGACCGCCCAGCAATGCCCCAGAGCCAATTCCAGCGATCGTTCCCAATAGCAAACTCACCAGAACTGCTGCACCGCCAAAAACGCTCTGAAGCGGCTGATACAGGTACATTGCCACTAACTGGGCCACCATTGCCCCGGTGAGCATCATGCCTTCGATCGCAATATTCACGACGCCCGCCCGTTCAGACATAATTCCGGCGAATGCGCCTAAAGCGATCGGCGTTGCGGTAATCAGTGCCAGCTTCAGAAATCCACTCAGGTCGTCCATCTTAGCCCCATCCTCGCGTCAGTCCACCTTCTTTTTCGATCTCGCTTTGCGGCAATCTCAGCCGATAGAGCCAGCGCACGATCGCCGGAGCTGCCACAAATAAGAGAATCACTGCCTGCACAATAAAAATCACTTCTCGCGCTACCGTGCCACCCGATCGCAGCTGCATCAGGTCGCTGCCATTTCGCAATGCGCCAAACAAAATCGCAGAAAGCACCACGCCGATCGGCTGATTCTGCCCTAACAGAGCCACCGGAATTGCATCAAAGCCGTAATCGCTGGAATACAGCACAGGCATCGCGCGATCGACTCCAAGGATCTGCACTGCGCCGCCCAGCCCTGCCAATGCGCCCGATAAAGCAAGACTGAGAACCGTCAAGCGTCCCAGCTTCATGCCTGCATACTTTGCCGCCTCCGGGTTGCTGCCCACCGTGCGAAGCTCATAGCCCAGCGTGGTTTTGCTTAGCAGATACCAGACGCCAAACGCGGTTAGCAGTGCCAGAAATAAACCGATATGGAGGCGATCGTAAAAGCGGGGCAGTTCTGCCGTTGCTAAAATTTCTGGAGTGCGGATGACTGCCGGATTGGGGTCTTTCAGCGGATTCTTGACCAGCCAATCCTGCAAGAAAAATGCAAGGTAGTTGAGCATGATCGTATTGATCACCTCATGGGAGCCAAACCGCGCCTTTAGAAATCCGGGAATTGCGCCCCACAATCCGCCTCCGACTATCCCGGCAATGAGTGCGGCGATCGGGTGAATCAGGGGTGGCAGGGGAATCGCGTATCCCACAAAAACCGCACAGGTCGCGCCAATCAAAAACTGTCCCGGTGCGCCGATGTTAAACACGCCCGTCCGAAAGCCCAGGGCAAGCGCAAGCCCGGTGAACATCAGCGGGATCGCCGCCACCAAGGTATTCGCGAAGGCAAATCGCTTAAACAAGGCTCCATCCAGTAATCCGCCATAGGCCGTCGCAATTTTCGCCCAGTTCCAGTCCAGCGCAAAGCCGATCACGGGAACGGTAATGACGATCGCGGTCAGGATGGCGAGGAGGGGAAGTCCGAATTGGCGGAGGTAGGGTTTGAGGGTAGAGGGCACGGGTGGGAAAGGGGTAGATGAGTGGGGAGATGAGGGTGTTTGAGGGGAGTGAGGAGTGCTGTATTGCCCCCTAAATCCCCCAACTTTGGGGGACTTTGAAACTTAGAATGATTGGCTCGGTTCCCTTGGGTTTATATGCTGAATCTTTTGCTTCGTCAGGAAAGGGTACTGCCGCCCATCAGTTGCCCCACTCGATCGCGAGAAGCCTGCTCGATCGACAAAGTTTCGATAATGCGTCCTTGAAACATCACCGCAACCCGATCGGAGAGGGCAAGCACTTCGTCCAATTCGGAGGAAATCAGCAGGACTGCCATTCCTTGAGATCGAGCTTCGATGATGCGGCAATGAATCAGCTCGATCGCGCCAATATCGACCCCACGGGTGGGCTGACAGGCGATCAGAAATTTGGCGTCGCGGGAGAGTTCCCTTGCCATAATCAGCTTCTGCTGGTTGCCGCCAGAGAGCGAGCCTGCGGGATAGTTGGGGTTGCCGGGGCGGATGTCGAATTCTTCGATCAAGCGGGTGGTTTGGCGGACGATCGCGCCTTCTCGGAGCTGCAATCCCTTGGCGAAAGGAGGTTTGTAGTAGGTGCAGAGGGCGATATTGTCTGCCAGGGAGTAGGATTTGACGATGCCGTTTTTGCCCCGGTCTTCGGGGACGTGCGCCAAGCCGCGATCGATCAGCGTCCGAGGGCTGGCAGTCGTGATCTCCTGACCGAGAAACGTGATCTGACCCGATGCCACCGGACGCAGACCCGCTAAGGCTTCCGAGAGTTCGGTTTGTCCGTTGCCCTGGACTCCGGCAATGCCGAGAATTTCTCCGGCGCGAATCGTGAAGCTGACCTCGTTCACGGCAATGTGCTGGCGGTTGCTTCGCAGTTTCCCGGAGGGGTAATTGTCTAAGACTCGCAAATCGCGCACCGTGACGATCGGTTCTCCGGGCTGAACAGGGGGCTTGTTGACCTGCAAGATCACTTTGCGTCCGACCATCAGTTCGGCCAGCTCTGCCTCGGTTGCCGTTCTCGGATTGACCCTGCCCACCATCTGACCCTGGCGCATCACGGAGATTCGATCGGCGATTGCCAGAGCTTCTTTTAGCTTG
The DNA here is from genome assembly GCA_014695325.1 of Cyanobacteria bacterium FACHB-502. Taxonomy (GTDB): domain Bacteria; phylum Cyanobacteriota; class Cyanobacteriia; order Elainellales; family Elainellaceae; genus Leptolyngbya_A. Next base: position 12,950 of record JACJNZ010000092.1, read on the forward strand.
TGGGTAATCATGACGATCGACAAGCCCTGCTGAGTCAGCTTTCGCAGCAGATCAAACAGCTCTGCGGTTTCAGCGGGAGTCAAGACGGCAGTGGGTTCGTCCAGAATTAGGATTCTCGCGCCGCGATAGAGTGCCTTGATAATCTCAATCTTTTGCTGAATTCCGACGGGAAGGTCGGCAACCTTGGCGTTGAGATCCAGATTGAGGCTGAGCTGATCTGCCAGATCGCGAATCCGCCGCTCTGGTTTTGCCCGTTCCAGCCTGCCCAACTTGCCCAGCTTCAGCCCGCGAGTTTGCTCCACGCCCAGCACTACGTTTTCCAGCACCGTAAACACGGGAACCAGCATAAAGTGCTGATGCACCATGACAATGCCGTGATGAATTGCATCTCTGGGACTGGCAAGGACGATCGGTTTTCCATCCACCCAGATTTCGCCGCTATCAGGACGCTCTAAGCCGTAGAGCAAGTTCATCAGCGTGGTTTTGCCTGCGCCATTTTCGCCCAACAGCACATGAATTTCGCCCGATCGCGCCATAAAGTTGATTGCATCATTTGCCAGCACCCGACCATATCGCTTGCTAATCCCTCGCGCTTCCAGAACGGCAGACACGCTATTTTGCTCCTGATAGCTGGGGGTTTGCTTTCAAGGCTGCGGTTGCCTGAGTCACTTTCGTTTTACACTCCTGGGAAATTTTGCTGTCCCAGTCATGGAAGGGAGCCAAGCCGACTCCACCTGTCTCGATCGTTGCTTGCTGAATTCCCGGCTGGATCTGACCCGCAGCAAATTCCTTCACGGCGTTTGCGGTTGCCAGATCAATATTTTTCACGGCACTGGTGATCAGCGCGTCTTTCACTTCTGGGTAAGAGAGATATTGGTCTACGTCTACGCCGATCGCCTTCTTGCCTGCCTCTTTCGCTGCGAGCAGTCCACCGTTGCCCGTGTTGCCGCCCACGCCAAAAACCACGTCCGCACCCTGGCTAATGAAGTTCTGCCCGACCGATTTTCCTGTCGCCGGGTCGCCAAAGTCAGGAATGTACTGGTTATAGGCAACAATATTGGGATTCACCGACTTCGCACCGCTCTGGAAGCCTTGCACAAACCGCACCACAGGCGGAATTTCCATCCCAGAAACCGTGGCAACTTTGCCCGTTTCGCTGACGCAGCCTGCCAATACGCCCGCCAGGTAGCCCGCCTGATCTTCAGCAAACATGAGACTGGTGACGTTTTTCAGGTCGCCCTGATAAGGGTCAGCTCCGCCATTTTCTGGGGCGTAGGCATAGTCGATGATCACAAACTTCACATCGGGATACTTTCTTGCCATCGCCGCCGTCGCGTCGCCCATCTGGAAACCCACTGAAACGATTAGATTCGCACCTTCAGAAATCTGGGTTTCGATGTTCTTTTCAAAATCGCTGTTGCTCGTTGGGCTAACGTAGGAAAATCCCATTCCGGCAGCCTCTGCACCTTCTCTGGCTCCCTTCAGCGTGTATTCGTTAAACGACTTGTCATTTTCGCCGCCTGTGCCTAAAACAACGCCAACCTTTTGCTGAGCGCCTGACTGACCTCCGCTTGCTGTTGAGCCTGCATCCGTTTCCGACTGAGAACCGCAGGCAGTCGCAGTCACCGTCACAGCCGTTAGCGAAATTAGAAACCGGATCAATTGGCGGCGAAACATTCGTTTTTGCATAGATAGTGATGGAGTGGCCATTGAACGACCCTATTTCTTGGATAATATCGTGGGAATTACTGAATCAGGTCAAAAATTGCTGAAACCCATTCGATCGGGTGAATGAGGTGATTTGGTTGCGATCGATTCAGCGAGTAGGATACGTTACGCTGACGCTAACGCATAACTTCCCAACATCGAAACGCTTCACTCCAAAACTGCAAAGCCTCTCAAGCCGTAATCGTCTTTTATTTGAATTCAGCGTCATTTGCTCGATCGGGGAATACTCCTCCACAAAACCCGATTACCCCGAAGGGGGAACAGCTTCGTTTCGCCTCATATCATGCCCTACTACCGCAGAAGCAAAATTGCAGGCGGCACGTATTTTTTTACGCAGGTCACGCATCAAAGACAGCCCTGGCTCTGTAGCGACCTTTCCGGTTCTTTGTTGCGATCGGGCGGTGGATTGGCAGTATTCGAGTTCACCGATTTGTAGCGCAAGGGGTGTACTTGCAGGCTTGGGGCTTGAAGGGGGATGAAATGCCGTGGTTGGAGGGAGGGAATGGGTGAGTTGCAGGGTTCGGGTTAGCGTTACGCGAGTCCCCTGGTAGATGTTCCCTTCGTTGCTCTGTGTGGGTTGTGAAGTTGGGTCATGCCTTATGCTCTCGCTAACGCATCCTACAAGATCAACGATCCTACTGTTGCAGTGTTGCAGCACTATATTCGCCTGCTTTAGACTCGGAGAAATACTAAATATCTGATCACAATGACCTATCGTGACATCATCACCATTGAGCCAGACAAGCGAGGCGGCAAACCCTGTATTCGGCGGATGCGGATCACTGTGTATGATGTCCTGGGCTGGCTGGCGGCGGGAATGTCTCATGCTGAGATTTTGGATGACTTTCCCGAACTGACAGAAACCGATATCAGAGCTTGTTTAGAATTTGCTGCTGATCGTGAACATCGTCTCGTTGCTTCGGTAGGTACGATTTGAAGCTATTGTTTGATCAAAATTTGAGCCGCAAGCTTGTAACTCGGCTGTCAGATATTTTTTCGGATTGCAGTTATGTTCAGCTTCATAAGCTAGCAGAGCAAACCGATACCCAAATATGGGAATTTGCAAGAGCAAACGACTTTTGTATCGTCACTCAGGATGCAGATTTTGCAGAAAGAAGCCGCCTGTATGGTTCACCGCCGAAGGTCGTATGGCTGCGTTGTGGCAATGCGCCAACAAATCAAGTGGAAGCAATTCTCCGCAATGGATCAGAGGCGATCCAGGAACTACTCACGAATTCAAACCTGCATTGCCTAGAGCTGTACTGAATCTAATTCATCCAGTCATTCAAAGGATTCTCGAAGCGATCAAATTGCCGCACTCATATTCCGCTCATAGGCGATCTGAAAAGAAGATTGCACGATCGCGATTATCCTTGACGTTCAGCTAATTCTAGCCAGCGTTCTGTCGCAGAGTCGATCGTCTGACTCAAATGGGCTAGCTTTTCCGTGAGCTGCTGCATCTCTGCATAGTCACTGGGCGGATTACCATAAAGCTGCTTTTCGAGTTCTTCTTTTTCAGTTTCAAGCTGAGGAATCTGCGCTTCTAAAGTTTCGTATTCTCGTTTCTCTTTGAATGACAGTTTGCGAGAAGTTCCGTTTTGCTGCGATCGATCTGCCGATTTCTCCGCCTCTTTCTCAGGTGCATTCACAGATTGTGCGGAACGATTCTTCGTGCTGTTCTCCGCCACATTCACCACAGTATTCTGCTCTTCGTCTTTTTTGAAGTCCAAATAAGTGGTGTAATTGCCCGGATACTGGCGCAGGGTGCCGTCTGGTTCAAAGGCAAAAATGGTGTCTACGGTGCGATCGAGGAAGTAGCGATCGTGAGAAACCACAATCACAGAGCCGTTAAAGTCTTCCAGATATTCTTCTAAAACCGCCAATGTCTGCACGTCCAGATCGTTCGTCGGTTCGTCTAGAATCAGCACATTCGGCGCAGCCATGAGCACCCGCAGCAGGAAGAGCCGTCGCTTTTCGCCGCCCGAAAGTTTATTAATTGGCGCATACTGCTGATTCGGCGGAAACAAAAATCGCTCCAGCATTTGGGAAGCCGTAATGATGCTGCCGTCTGCCGTTTTTACCAGCTCTGCAACGCCTTTGAGATAATCAATCACACGCTGATTTTCGTTGATCGACACATCCTCGGAATGCTGGTCGAAATAGCCAATGTGAATCGTTGTTCCCAGTTCAACTTTGCCCCCATCTGGCTCCAGCCGCCCGGTAATGATGTTCATCAGCGTCGATTTCCCGGCTCCGTTGCTGCCGATGATGCCCACCCGATCTTCAGGACTAAAGCTGTAAGTAAAGCCCTTGATCAAAACGCGATCGCCAAACGCCTTCCCCACGTTCTCCAGGTCGATCACTTTCTTGCCGATCCGCCGACCTGCGGTAGAAATGGCAACTTTACCCTGCGCCTGCTTAAACTCCTGCGCCTGCATTTCGTGGATGCGATCGATTCGGGCTTTTTGCTTGGTGCTGCGGGCTTTGGGTCCGCGTTTGAGCCATTCGAGTTCGCGTCGTAAAACTCCGGCGTGTTTGCGCTGACTGCTGACTGCGACTTCTTCGGCTTCGGCTTTTTTCTCCAGATAGTAGGCATAGTTGCCGCTATAGCTGAACAGCTCGCCCCGATCAAGTTCAATAATCCGATTCGTGACGCGATCGAGAAAATAGCGATCGTGGGTAATCAGCAGCAGCGCGCCGCGAAACCGATTGAGATAGCTTTGCAGCCACTCGACTGAAAGCGCGTCCAAATGGTTTGTCGGCTCATCCATCAGCAGCACATCCGGTTCAGATAGCAATGCCGATGCCAGGGCAATTCGTTTGCGATAGCCGCCCGACAGATCGCCAATTCGCGCTTCGAAGTCCTGAATTCCAAGCTGGCTCAGAATGCTCTTGGCGTTGTTTTCCGCATCCCACGCGCCGATCGCCTCCATTCTTCCTGTCACCTGAGTCAGCCGGGCCATCAGCCGCTCTGGGTCACCGTGCCCATGGGTAAGCTTGTCAGAAAGTTCTTCGTATTCGCGCACCAGCGTCATTTGTTCACCGCCGTCGGCAAACACCTGATCGATCACCGTGCGGTCTTCGTCCATGTCGGGCTGCTGCGGTAAATAGACAATCTTTGTGCCCGAATTTTTCCAGATCTCGCCGCGATCGATCGGCTCCAGCCCGGCAATCATTTTCAGCAGCGTCGATTTCCCGGAACCGTTGATGCCAATCAGCCCCACCTTATCGCCTTCTTCCAGGCTGAAACTGGCATCTCTCAGGATTTCTTTGATGCCAAAGTCTTTGGAAACCGATCGCAGCGTAAAAATTGTCATGAGTGCCCGGATTGCTGTTTTTCTGTTGCCGTTTCTCATCCAGTCTACCTGTTTGGTTTAGAGGTGAGTTTTTCCGAAAAACAATTGAACTCGATCGCCCGACTGCTGCTAAACTAGAAAGGTTGTAGTGTAATTTGCGGTTTCTCCCGGCCATGGCAGTTCCTAAGAAGAAAACCTCGAAATCCAAGCGCGATAAGCGCAAAGCCACCTGGAAGCGGAAAGCTTCTGTCGCAGCGCAAAAAGCATTGTCCCTAGGCAAGTCTGTGCTGACAGGTCGTTCCACGAGCTTCGTCTATCCGCAGAACGAGGAAGAGGAAGAAGAGTAGGGTTAGGTTGACAGTGGAGGGACGGCTAGAACTGGTGCAGTTAAAGCTGGTGCAGTTAAAGCTGGTGTATCTAGCGCAATGCAGCCATTGCGTTCAGCCATCCGCGTTTCTGTTTTTGATTTAAGATTAACTTCTAGTCAAAAGATTTCGGTCATGGGTGATCGATCGCATCGGCAACCGCAAGTTCAGTCTTTCCCTCACTCACCTCTACTGGGCTTATGCTAGGCAAATTCTTCCAAAAACCAAGCTCTGAGCTAAAAGACCGTGTTCCGCCCGGACAGCATCTTGCAAGCGGCTTTCCCGTACTCACCTACGGACAAACGCCAACGGTTGATATTGATACGTGGGAATTTAAAGTCTGGGGCTTAGCCACTCCCAAAACCTTCACCTGGGAGGACTTCATGGCAATGCCGCAAACGGAGTTCACCGCTGATTTTCACTGCGTCACCACTTGGTCGAAGCTAGACGTGAAGTGGCGTGGGGTCAAAGTCACCGATTTTATGCAGCAGATCGAAGTCAATCCGAAGGCAGTTCACCTGATGGAACACTGCTACGGCGGCTACACGACCAATATTTCAATGGAAGACTTCCTGCGCGAAGAAAACTTCTTTGCCCATACCCTGTTTGACGAGCCGCTGCCGTCCGATCATGGTGGACCGATGCGCCTGGTTGTGCCTCATTTGTACGCCTGGAAAAGTGCCAAATGGATCAACGGGCTGGAATTCCTCGATCGCACCGATCTGGGTTTTTGGGAGCGCAACGGATACCACCATCGCGGCGAACCCTGGGCAGAAGAACGATATAGTTCGCGATAGTTCGCGCCTGTTTTAAAAGGCAACCCTGAATGATTGAAACAAAATAGGTCTTGTGTCTGCGGGCATGAGGCTTATTTTTTGTGCTTATTTTTGAGGAATCGATCGCTGTACACTGGAATTGCATTCAGCAGGAGCAAGCGTCATGGCGGTTTGGTTCGGATACAGCGTCCTGGTTCTCTTCGTTGCCTACCTTTGTGGATCGATTCCGACGGGCTATTGGACGGGAAAGCTGCTGAAGGGCATCGACATCCGCGAACATGGCTCTAAGTCTACAGGCGCAACGAATGTGCTGCGAACGATCGGCAAACTTCCGGCTCTGGCAGTGTTGCTAATCGATATCGGCAAGGGTGTGGCGGCGATCGCTTTCACGCGCTGGTTTTTCTCGCTGCCTATAATTACTGCTGCTGCGCCTGCGGGCATTGATCCACAAACCTGGTTAGACGGGATGGTTCCTTTGGCGGCTCTGGCAGCACTGCTGGGACACAGCCGCTCAGTCTGGATTCAGTTTACGGGTGGCAAATCCGTAGCAACCGGACTGGGGGTACTTCTGGCGATGTCGTGGCAGGTTGGGCTGGGGGCACTGGCAGCATTTAGCATCGTGCTGGCACTGGCGCGCATTGTGTCACTGGGATCGATTATTGCGGCGATCGTAGGCATGGCACTGATGATCGGTCTGGGCTATCCGCTGCCCTATCAGCTCATGGCGATCGTTGGTGGGCTCTTTGTAATCTGGCGGCATCAAGCAAACATCCGGCGACTTTTGGCAGGAACGGAACCGCGCATCGGGCAAAAGCAAATCGAAAATTAGCTCATCGAAAATTAGCTCATCGAAAATTAGCTTGCTGGAGACGATCGCAGATTAGGGGCTTCCTGAAGGCGATAGTCATCGGCTCTTCTAAACCACAGCACGAATTTACTCCCAATCCTCTACCAGGGCAAGACCTCTAAACGCTTAAAGTCACCGGCACGATCGCACTCCCAGTAGAATAGGAAAGAACTGTGACTGTTCTCCTTTTTACGATTTGTGACCTCCCCCGAAGCTCTCCACCATCTTTTGCAATCTGTCGCCCAAGGCGCGGTAAGTCCCGAAGCGGCTCTGGACAGGCTCAAGCATTTTGATTTTGAACCCGTTGATGAATTTGCCAATCTCGATCACCATCGATCGCTCAGAACGGGCTTTCCCGAAGTGATCTGGGGACCGGGCAAAACGCCAGAGCAGATTGTGCAAATCATGCAGACGATGCGGCAGCGAAACCCCCTCGTGATGGCAACGCGGATCGAGCCGGAGGTTTATGGGCAGATTCAGGGGCGCGTGCCAGGGTTGCAATATTATCGACTGGCTCGGATTGCGGCGATCGTTCCCCCGGATCTCAAACCCCGCTATCCAGGAACAATTACCTTGCTCTCGGCAGGAACGGCGGATTTGGCAGTAGCAGAAGAAGCGGCGGTGACAGCTGAGCTATCGGGCTTTCAGGTGAAGCGGCTGTGGGATGTGGGCGTGGCAGGAATTCACCGTTTGTTGAGCAATCGGCAGGTGATTGCAGATGCGGATGTGCTGATTGTGGTGGCAGGGATGGAAGGGGCGTTGCCGAGCGTGGTGGCAGGGTTGGCAGGCTGTCCGGTGATTGCCGTACCCACCAGTATTGGCTACGGAGCCAGCTTTAGCGGACTCGCGCCTCTGCTGACCATGCTGAATTCTTGCGCCGCCGGAATCGGTGTGGTGAATATTGATAACGGGTTTGGGGCGGCAGTGCTGGCAGGTCAAATTTTACGGACTGCCGATCGACTCCAGCACCGTGTTTCTCAGAAGTAGCGTCAAACCTTGTAATCAGATAATCAGAAATTCAGTCAGGAATCGAGCAGGAGTAAGCCAATGTCAGAATCGTATCATCTGATTGTTGAAGGGAATCCAGCGATCGTTTATGCCAGCCGCAGAGGAACACCGGACAAGGTGCTGGCGATTCTCACCCCGTTTCTCGAAACCTTTTGGCAGGAGCGGGATGCCTCTGGAGAAGCGAGCGATACGCCAGAGTGTTTAGTGGCTCAAATGGTGGTGCGGTTTGGCTTTGAGTTCTGCGAGGATGATTTCTCGAATCTCAAGGTGGGCGTAGACTATCACCCGGATGTGGACTATCTTTATACGATCGCTGCCGATCGCCGAGTGCGCATCTGGGTTCCCGAAGCTGCCTATCGCCAAAACCCTGCTCTGGGCATTGCAGGCTGTCGGGAAGTAGTTGCTGATGCCTCACCATCCCGCTAGGAATAATTTGGGTACATTAGAGCAAAATTGAGGAACTTTCTGGTTTTGCTGAAGTCAACAGCATCCAGATGCGGATCTCAACTGATCTCGATTTTGGAGGAACCCATGCAGCTTTCTCATCCCTGGCAGTCTGGTTTAGCCGTTACTCTGGCAACCATTGCCGCTTCAACAGTCGCCCTTCCCTTGTCGATCGCCAAATCTGATGCCGCTTCGTCCGAAGGATATTTGATCGCCCAGCGATTCCCCGATAGCTGGCGTACGCCGATGGTTGCCGTAGGAACACAGATTCCGGTGCGCTATGACAAATCAGAGAAAATCGTTCTGACTCCAGAAGAAACCGTGCCCGTGACGCTGACCGTCGCTCGCGATATCACTAGCACCAGAGGCAGTGTGCTCATTCCGGCAGGCAGCCAGATTAAGGGAGAGCTGAAGCCTGCATCGGGTGGCACTCAGTTCGTGGCTGAAGAAATTACCTTATTTGAAGACGCAGAACCCGTTGCGATCAATGCTACTTCGGATGTAATCACCCGAACCGAAACCGTGAGCCGCCGCACCAATCCCAACATTTTCCGGGGAGCGGCGATCGGGGCAGCCGCAGGCGCAGTTTTGGGAGAAATTTTCGGCAGTATTGACTTCCTGGAAATTCTTGGTGGAGCTGGAGTCGGCGTGCTGGGCGAAGTGCTGCTGCGCGACAGACGGGAAGTCGAAGTGGTAGTGGTAGAACCTGATACAGATCTGGCGTTAACCCTGCAATCGAACTTCGAACGAAATTCCAGTCAGGCTCTTCGCTAGTGAAACTACTCAACCTGGAGGACTGTCTAACCGGGTAATATGGCGGTTCTCCAGCCCATCCACATTATCGAGGAAGGCGGCATCTTTTGCGTTTGGATTGGGCGTTGATTCTGGATCGATCGCGTCTGATTCTTGGCTTTGATGGGCAGCTAGCCTTTCTAGCACCGCTTCTCTTGTTTCTTCGGACTGTAGCTCAGTCGGCTGCGGCGTGTTGAATACCGGATTTGAATTTGACGGACTGGATTCGCTGGAAGTCATGTGGGTTTCTCTGGCACTTCACTTCTTAGTGTTGAAGAGTGACTCTGGCGAGAGATCCCTCAGAAGGAATAAAGTGAGAGGATGTCTGAGCAGTGTGTTGGACTAGCTGACGAGCTGTAACCTTTGTTGCTGAAGGAATCGCTGCGCTACGCTAACGCTGAAGCATCCCAACTTTTAACCGCCGCTTAACCTATGCCGACCTATTCTGGAATTTCCAGCACTGCTTTTCGCCATCCGCTTGATATTCAGGCAGAACAAACGCTGCGGAGTGTTCCCGGCTTTGATCTGGTGGCGCGAAAGTTTGTGGAATTTATCTACGAGCGTCCGAGGCAGGTCTTTTTAACCGGGAATGCGATCGAGGTCGGTCCACGTCAATACGCCTCGATTTATCAGATCTTTCAAGAAGCGGTGCGCGATTTGGATGTTAGCTCAGAGCCGATTCTATTTGTCTCCCAATCTCCGATCGCCAATGCCTATGCGCTGGGACAGGAACGCCCCTGTATGGTGCTGAGTTCGGGCTTGCTTGATTTGATGGAAGCAGCCCAATTGCGATCGGTCATTGCTCACGAGCTAGGACACATCAAATGCGGACATACCACGCTTAATCAAATGGCACTCTGGGCGATTAATCTGGTCTTTGGTTTGGCGGGAGCAACTTTTGGGCTGAGTAGCCTGATCAGCACCGGATTGATTGCCGCCTTTTATGAATGGCTGCGAAAAGCTGAACTCTCTGCCGATCGCGCAGCCTTGCTCGTCACCGATGACCTGAACCCAATCCTCCATTCCATGATGCGGGTTGCGGGGGGAAGCGTCCGCTATGCTAGCGAGCTAAACCTGGAAGAATTTATTCGCCAGTCCGATCGCTATCAGCAGCTCGACCAGGACGGACTGAACCAGGTCTACAAATTTTTGCTGTATAACAATATTTCTGAGGGCGCACTGAGCCATCCGTTTACTGTGGAACGGGTGAAATACCTCCAGGACTGGGCAACCTCAGAAGACTATCGCCGCATCAAAACAGGCAACTATCCGCGCACCAATCAGGGAGCGGTCAACGTGCCGCCGCAGCCCTCTGACTCTATCAGCGCAACTGGGGAAAGCGAAGTCGATCGCCTCCGCCGCGAAATCGAGTCCCTTCAGCAAGCGATCGAGGACATCAAACGCAGCCAGGGGTAAGCTCTAAACACTAAAGTTCGGATTTCCCTCCATTCAAAATTAGCACTCGATCGCCTGGAGTGCTAAATTCAACAATGGAGCAATGGTAGAGAAGTATGCCCAAAATTGTAGTATTCGACGAGGAATCGCGGAAGGCACTGGAGCGCGGCGTTAATGCGCTAGCAGATGCAGTGCGGATTACGTTAGGTCCGAAGGGTCGAAATGTGGTACTAGAAGCCAAGTACGGCGCACCGCAAATCGTGAATGATGGAATTACGATCGCCAAAGAAATCGAGCTAGAAGACCCGCTCGAAAACGCAGGCGCAAGACTGATCCAGGAAGTTGCTTCAAAAACGAAAGACCTGGCAGGCGACGGAACCACGACCGCAACCGTGCTGGCGCAGGCACTCATCCGGGAAGGACTCCGCAACGTGGCGGCAGGCAGCAATCCGGTCGCGCTGCGGCGCGGCATTGAGAAGACGATCGCTCAGCTTGTAAACGCGATCGCAGATGTGGCAAAGCCTGTTGAAGGCAATGCGATCGAGCAGGTGGCGACCGTCGCAGCAGGCAGCGACCCCGAAGTGGGCGGCATGATTGCTGAGGCAATGAACAAAGTTGGTCAGGATGGTGTGATCACGATCGAGGAATCCAAGTCCCTCACAACCGAGATGGAACTGGTGGAAGGGATGCAGTTCGATCGCGGCTATATCTCGCCCTATTTCGTCACCGATGCAGAGCGAATGATCGCGGAGCTGGAAAATCCGCTGATTCTGCTGACCAGCGAAAAGATTAGCAATATTCAAGATCTCGTTCCGGTACTGGAGCGCGTTGCTCGTGCCGGACAACCCTTGCTGCTGATTGCCGAAGACATCGAAGGCGAAGCTCTGGCAACGCTCGTGGTGAACAAGCTGCGCGGTGTGCTGAACGTGGTGGCAGTCAAGGCTCCGTCGTTTGGTGAGCGACGCAAGGCAGTGCTGCAAGACATCGCCGTTCTGATTGGCGCGCAGGTCATCTCACCGGATATTGGCTTGAGCCTGGATGACATTTCCGCAGAAATGCTGGGTTCGGCGCGGCGCGTCACCATCACTAAAGATACGACGACGATCGTGGCAGAAGCCCCCGACAAAACCGCCCTCGAAAAGCGGATTGCCCAAATTCGGCGTGAGCTGGCAGAAACCGATTCTGACTACGACACCGAAAAGCTGCAAGAGCGACTGGCGCGACTGGTGGGCGGCGTTGCCGTCATTAAAGTGGGAGCTGCAACCGAAACGGAGCTAAAGGATCGGAAGCTGCGCCTGGAAGATGCGCTCAATGCAACCAAAGCCGCTGTTGAAGAAGGAATTGTGCCTGGTGGCGGTACAACGCTATTGCACGTTTCTAAGAATCTGGCAGATTTCAAGCAAACCCTCAACGTAGAAGAACAGATCGGAGCAGACATTGTGCTGCGGGCGATCGAGGCTCCACTGCGTCAGATTGCAGACAATGCAGGGGCAGAAGGCTCTGTCGTCGTCGAGAAAGTCCGGGATATGGACTTCAACCACGGCTACAATGCCCTGACCAACACCTATGAAGACCTGATCGCTGCCGGAATTATTGACCCTGCTAAAGTGGTTCGCTCTGCGCTGCAAGATGCCGGATCGATCGCAGGCATGGTGATCACCACCGAAGTTCTCGTGGTCGATAAGCCAGAGAAGAAAGCCGCTGCTCCTGATATGGGCGGCATGGGCGGCATGGGTGGCATGGGCGGCATGGGTGGTATGGGTGGTATGGGCGGCATGGGCGGCATGGGAATGATGTAATTTCCGGCTGTTCTATGCCCTGTTCTGTCGCTTATTCTGTCGTTAGGCGATCGATTCTGCGGATGAAGAGTCTGAATTGAGCATCGATCGCCCTATTACAAACATCACGTTACAGACATCACGGTGGGTTGGACAAATCTTGTCTGCCCATTTTTTTCTGCCCATTTTTTTATTAAATGGATTCTTCCAAGAAGGCGCGCAATGCTCTATTCGCTTGAGGATTAGGGTTGAACGTCAGGGTTGAGACAAAATCTGTTTGACGGCTGCAATGAGCTGAAGCGGGTCGATCGGTTTCGGGAGATATGCTTGAAAGCCTGCTGCAAGAATTCGCTGCTCATCGGAGGGTTGGGCAAAAGCGGTGAGTGCAATTGCCTTTGGCAGCAGTGCAGCTTCCGTCTTTGGCAGTGTAGCTTCCGCTGAAATAGCCTGCAATTGTGGCGATGGCAATAATCGAACTTGTTGAATGAACTCGTAGCCATCCAGCTCTGGCATTCCAATGTCGCTAATTAATAGGTCGGGCGGAGATTGGGCAATGTGCCGCAATGCTTCTGAAGGCGAGGTAAAGGCAGTGACAATTGCGCCTTCGTGGGTGAGCAAAAAGCGCAGCAGCTCTAGATTATCTGGCTCGTCATCGACTAGCACAATGCGAACGCCCGCCAAAGCACCGAACGAAGTGGTCATCCCAGAGAATAAAGCAATCGCGTCCGGGGGCGATGCAGCCTGGGCAGCTGAGCCATGACTGTCTCCGTCGTCTGCCGCTTGCCTGCCAAAATCGGTTGGCTCAAAGCGATCGCCTTCGTTCAGCAGGGGCAGCTTGACGATAAACGTTGCACCCTGTCCTAGCCCAGGACTATCTGCGGTAATTGTGCCGCCGTGCAGTTCGACTAAATGCCGCACGATCGCCAGCCCTAACCCTAAGCCGCCGTACTTCCGCGTTGAGCCGCCCTCGGCCTGACGAAAGTATTCAAAAACATGGGGCAAAAAATCAGGCGCGATCCCAATTCCAGTATCAGCAATGCAAACCTGAGCAAAGCGGCTGAAGCCGTCTTGAGAAACCGACAGTTGAATCTCAACCTGACCGCCCTCTGGGGTAAATTTAATAGCGTTCGAGAACAGATTCCAGAAGACCTGTCCCAGCCGATCGACATCGCCCATCGTGTAAATCGGCTCTGAAGGGTTGAACTGAAGGGTGACAGATTTTGCTTGCGCGGCAAATTCCACCGTTTGGATTGCATCAGTCAGAATGAGTGTCAAATCGAGCGGACAAAAGCTTAACCGCAGCTTGCCCTGAATCACCCGCGAGACATCCAGTAAATCATCGACTAGATGAATCTGGTGTCGCACGTTGCGCTCGATCGTCTCCAGTGCATGAGCCACTTTTTCGGGAGTTAGCTTGCGCCCTTGCAGCATTTTCGTCCAGCCCAGAATTGGGTTGAGGGGCGTTCGCAGTTCGTGGGACAAGGCAGAGAAAAAGTCATCTTTCAGGCGGTTTACCCGCTCTGCTTCCTGGCGGGCGACCTGTTCACGGGCAAGCAGTTCTTCACGTTCGAGTTCGGCTTGCTTGCGATCGCTAATGTCAGTGTGCGTGCCCAGCATCCGCAGCGGGTTTCCTTCAGCATCCCAAGCAGCAATTCTGCCCAGCGACAAAATCCACTTCCAGCTGCCGCTGACTGTACGCTGCCGGAATTCAACCCGATACTCATCTTGTTTCCCAGCAATGTATTCTTCATAGGCACGGCTGACGGGTTCCCAGTCGTCGGGGTGCAGGCGTTCGCGCCATCTGGCGTTGGTTTCCTCAAAGGTTTCTGGATCGTACCCTAGCATCAAGGCATATTCGGGGCTGACGATCGCATCTCCGGTTTGAACGTTGAGGTCATACAAGCCCTGGTTCGCAGCCCTTAAAGCCAGGCGCAGCCGCTCTTCACTGTCGCGCAAAGCCTGCATCGTTCGCGTTTGCTCGATCAGCGGCCAGAGCCGCACCACCACTTCCTGAAGGAGCATTACTTCATCTGATCGCCACGAGCGCACGGCGGCGGAATTGACAGTAAGATGGGCAACCCAGCGTCCTGCTCTTACGCAGGGAACGGCGACAAAGGCATGAATTCCCAGCCCCCTATAGTTTTGAGCAAAAGGCGCAGTATGCTCACAGGTTGCAACATCCCGAACGACAGCAGGGTGGCTGGTCTGCTGGTATTGATGAATTATGTTGGGCAACATCATTTCGGATAAGCGATACGTGCCAACGATGCTGGGCATTTCTGCCTGCGATCGCCAATCCTGCTCGACGGTGATGATATCTGCTTGCAGGTCAACGTTGTGCCACAGACAGCGATCGACCTTGAGGTATTCGCCTAATCGACTGACCACTTCCCATTCCATTGCGTCCGCATCGGAAAGCTGGCGCAGTCGCGAATCGAGGTCGTTGAGGAACTGGTCATTGAGTTCGGCGATTCTGCGAGCGTCTTCGATGTGCTTACGCTCGGTAATGTCGAGAACCGTCCCTGACATGCGGCAAGGTTCCCCAGCAGCGTCAGAATATCCTTGTCCGCGTGCCAGTACCCAACGCATTGTGCCGTTCGGTTGAAAGATGCGGTACTCCTCGTCAAACTCAGCGCGATCGCGTAACGCAGTCGCAGCCGCATGAGACACTCGCTGGCGATCGTCAGGATGCAGCGCGTCGAGATGCCATGCCCAGGTCACGGGAACATCGGGCGGCAGTCCAAAAATTTCTTTGCAGCGATCGTCCCAGGTCAAAACCCCAGTGATGAGATTCCAATCCCAGATTCCCTGCTTTGATCCTTGCAAAGCAAGCTGGAGTCGTTCCTCGCTGAGGCGCAGCCGTTCGGAAGATTGCTTGCGTTCCTGATCAAGCTGATCGAGCGTGCCAGCACTCAGCCAAATTAACCCCAGCGCAACAGCAATCTGCGATAGAGACAGCAGCGACAGCGCGAAGTTTGGGTCATAAGCGTCTGAATCTTGCCCCTGTAAAAAGACCCACCCCAGAACCAGCGGCACCACGATCGTGGCAGGCACAAATCGGCGGGCGACATCACTTCCAATCGAATCTCGACGAGTCAGGGTGTGCATTAGTCCCCGATCGCTTTCCAGTGCCAGAATCCCTGCACAAAGGAGGATAAACGCGAACGCAGTATGAACTGCCATTGAGGTGGTCAGACTGCTGACCCGATGCAGCACTTGAACCCTATAGGCATAGCCCACCATTGCTTGTAGCGCAATTAAACCCGCAGCCGCCGTTAAACTTTGAGCCATAGTGATGCGATCGAACCTGGCTTGCTGATGCGATCGCTGCCTTAGTTTCTCTCGCTGACTGTATAACCAGAGGGCGGCACCCGTCAGCACAAAGTTGATAGCGGTATTGATGCCCATGCGACCGGGATGAGACGTTGCCGGAGAAAGCGGAGTATCCCGAAACAGCAGTTCATCGATCCCAAGATTGAAGCCGAACCCGTACTGACTGCTCGTCAGTAAACCGATCGCACCGACTGCAACTGCACAGCCTGTTGCAAGGGAAGTCGTGGCAGAGCGGCGGGTTCGAGTTTGCAGCCCCAGCGACACACCAGCCAAAATAAAGCAAAGGGCTGTATTCGCCTTCATAGACACCGACCCTGGAATCACGCTCTTTAGGAATGCGAGATTCAAACTCCAGCCAAGCAGAACCAGGCATCCCAACAGCACGACCAGACCACTGGCAACTCGCGCAATCTTTAAACTCTGGCGATGGGAAGCAGCTCTGTCGGCAGGGCAATCGGGAGCAAGAAACCAGTTTCTCAAGTCCATAAAGATTTGAATCAGCAATATATAGACACTACTGGTTCTTACACTTGCAATAAAGTAAACGATCGCGGTTTGCCTATCACAGTTTGACCATTAGTTTGCCCATTCCCATTAGTTTGCCCATTAGAGTTCGTCTATCGTAGTTCGCTCATTATATAGTTCGCCTAATAATATAGTTCGCTCATTACAGTTCTCCCATCACCTTTTGTCTACGATATTGCCTACCGTAGCAACCGTTGAGCGGCGATCGAGTCTAATCAGACTTTTGAAAAGCGATACGATGATTCGAACTGCGCCCAATCCCGGGGAAACTGAACCATCGCTCAGTAATTAACCGTAGGGTGTGTTAGGTAAAGCCGTAACGCAGTGAGCCTTCGAGCATCAGGCATTACGCTGCGCTGGTTCATCTTACAAAAGACTAAGTTTGATTCTGACCCCTGGCTTAATTTCGATCCAGAAAGTGATAGATAGATTGCCTGCGATGTTGTGAGGCTGCTGCAAAAGCTCGCGTCTTTTCAAGCAACTCCTCAAAGGTAATTGGCTTTCGGATACAGTCAGCAACTAATTGATATCGATGACAGAAATCTGGAAACTCAGAACAGCCCGTCACCACCAGAACCGGAATAAATGGATAGTTTTGTGCGAGCCACTCGGCAACGCCGCAGCCGTCTAAGCCAGGCATCATCAGATCCAGCACGATCAGGTCTGGAGGATGGCGTTCGATTTTGGCGATCGCACCATAGCCTTCTGACGCAGTTTCGACCACATACCCTTCACCTTCCAGTAGCACTTGCAGCAGTGCTCGATTGTCTTCGATATCATCCACAACCAGAATATAAGGGGCGGGAAAGTGCGAAGAATTAAAAGAATCAATCGCAGACATGATAAAAATTTTATTTTTCAGTTCACATCGTGAAACTTCTTCAGCCCTATTTCTTCGGTCAGGGGTAAGAAAAAGAATGAACTGGAAGGAATAGATTGTGACCCGGATTCCTTTAGGAGGTTGCTTTAGAGGGATCAAAAGTGCTGCATCGCCCCTTACATGAGTCAACTTGGGGGACTTTGCAACGGAGCAATGGTTCAGTTTCCCCCAGAATTGGGAACAGCAAGGGAAATTTTAATCGCGATCAGACAGGATGCATTCTGTCTTTGAATTGCAGAAAAGCTTTTACCCGCGCCACCAGTTCGTCAAAATCGACCGGTTTACGAATAAAATCATTAGCTCCTAAATTCAGCCCTTCAGCCGCTTTAGGCTCTTCATGTGCCGTCACTAAAAGGATTGGAATGTAGGGTAGGTCTTGCCTCTGGCGAATTTCCTGCGTCACTTCGTATCCGTCCATACCAGGCATCATCACGTCTAGCAAAATCAGGTCTGGCGGATTGGCTTCCACCATTGCTACCGCTAACCGACCATTATCTGCTATGTCAACTTCGTATCCTTCTGCCTCCAAAACGGTTTGCAGCAGAAATAAGTTGTCCATCAAATCATCAACGATCAGAATACGGGAGTTGGAAGCAGACACAGCAATCCTGGGAGGCAACAATTGGGGAGCGAATCAATTAGGACAGGTAGAACAAAACAGAACCGCAAAAACTGCCCTGTCCCAGTATTCTAGATGCAGTGCTTTACTACCCTCTAACCTTCGGTAGATTGAGGAAATTTTCTTTAAAGAGGGTTCTTTAAAAAGGGACTGTACAGCAGCGTCGCGATCGCCCTTCCTTGTCCAGGGGTAAAAGGCAGTTTGATTTGCCCCGTTTGACTTGCCTCGTTTCACTGGTTCATTGGCAGATCAGATATCGGTGACTCTGAACGAGTTTCCAATACCGGACTCACCGAACTACTCAGCAACATCTGATGCAATGTCTCGGCTTGGTGCAACGCTTGCTCAGCCTGTGCCACAATCTGCTCGATCTCCTGGGCTGGACGCTTTTGCGATCGCGCTTCTGCTGCCAGCCAACGAGCCACAACAGCTTGTTCTCGCAGCAACCGTAACGCTGTCCACAACTGCCGTTCGACTTCTTCTCCCTGGCTTTTGATCAAACTTTCGGGAAGAAAAGCGTGCCCCACATGACACTGGTAACGCTTTATGCCGCCGCTGTTCACGTGCCACAGTGATCCCCCGCAATCTGGGCAGCCTAGACCAGCAGGCGAATTGGTTGCCATCATTTGCTCAAGAGCGTCCTGTTCTAAATGAGCAGCATCGGGTCTGGGTTCTTTCTGGGTCATAGCGCGTTCTTTGATTCATGCGCCTGTTGCTGAATGAGCGTGACGAGCAACTGGGCGATCCCGGCGATCGGGAGAATATGATCAGCAACACCGTAGTTAATGGCACTTTGGGGCATACTGGGAACCAGGGCTTGCTGGGGGTCTTGCACGATCGTAACGCCTCCGCGAGCTTTAACCTCTGCGAGTCCTGCTGTCCCATCCCAAAGCCCACCGGAAAGAATGATGCCAATGACTCGCTTGCCGTAGTGTTCAGCAGCGGTGCGAAATAGCGGGTCAACTGCGGGTCGAAATCCGTGCTCTTTCGGACCCATGACCACACGCATTCCTTCTAGAGACAGGAGCAAATGACGGTCTGGTACTGCAGTGTAGAGGTGCCTGGATTTAATGCTCGCGCCATCAATCGCCTCACAGGCTAGAATTTCGTTCCAGGGTTGTAGCGTCTGGGCAAGTGCAAGCGACTGACGTGCCTGAGTGTGCATCACCACAAAAATCGTTGCGGGAAATTTGTCTGGCAGGTGTTGCAATAGCTGGATTAATGCGTGAATTGCTCCCATTGAACCACCCACGACAATTAAAGGGTGTGCTGGCGAGTCTTGATTAGCCATGAGAGTGTCCTTTAAGCGACAGTGAGCAACCGTGACAGTGAGCGACCGTGAACAATAACAGCTCATCCGAATGGCATAAGCGCAAGCATCACAGGACGGTGCGAAGCTCAATGAACTGCTTTAGCTTAAGGTCTTAGCAGCGTGCGGCTCCTCCATCATCAGCAGCAACTTCAATTGCGATCGATTGTATCCAGCCTCAACCGATCGAGAATTCGTCCCAATTAAATTTGAGCTTGCATGGAATCCGCTTGATTGAGGAAATGGCTGAGGCAGCGATGGGAAGGGGATTAGACCTGTGGCTTACGCGGTTCAAATCCCCCTCATTTCCCCTTCATTAATCATCCTTCATTAATAAATAGAGCGCGAAAAGATCGAGCAGAATTCGGGAAAACCCGAATAGATTAAAACAGTTCAAGGGTTTGTTCAAGGGTTTAGCGATCGCCCGCTGAGCATTGGTTGAATCAATTGAGCAGATAGGTAGATTAGAGATAGGCGGATTCGAGATAGGCGGATTCGATAGATAAAAGCGATCGGAAATTCCAGAAATACAAGGCTGGGCTTTGTGGAGTCACAATCATTGGCTAATGTTTCGATCGCAATTCGGGCATCTTTGACATAAACGCCTGAAGCGTGAGAACTAATCATGCCGCCCCAAATGTCGTCCCAGATGCCGCCTAAAATGCACTTTCAAGGCAGCGCGTATTTTGCCCAACCGCCTGCCTATGCGCCACTCCTGAAGCCGATCGTCCTGATCAAAAAAGGATTTTCTGCCCTCTATCAGCTGCTGCTGCAAGTGGTCTGGGCTGAACTGGTCAAGGGAAAACAGACAGACAGCCTTTTATCCGCGTTGCTCTTTCTGCTGCTGTGCGTTTGTTCACTGATGGTTTATCGCTTTGGTACATTACAGCAGCCGATCACGATCGCCTTTCTGCTGATCTGGACGATCGATCGGCAGATTGCGCTGTATGAATTTCGGTATCGGTTTCGATCGCCAGGCAGCCGCAGCATTATTCACCTACATGGCAGCGAGCATTGGCTGGTTTGGGATCAGCAGCTTCCCGATGGACAGCACAATCATCTGAAGCTGAGGCAAACCGAAATTGAACAGATTACGATTCACCGCAGCGAACTTTACGGCGGCGTGTTTGACGATCGGCTCGGCGTGGTTTGGCAAATCAATCTGCGGCTATGCGATGCCTCAGAGCTATTAGTCGATGAGCAAAGGCAGGTCAGCCGTGCCCTTGATATTGCTCGATCGCTTGCAGGACAGCTCCATGTGCCGATCGCGTTCAAGCAGAGTGAAGGGCAGGGAAAATTTGCCTGGGAGCCGATCGACGAGGGAATGATGCGAAGCAGTCCAGCCGACGGACTAATCGAATTTTCTGAGACATTTCCAAAAACGATCCAGGTGCAAAGAACCGCGCAGCAGTGGCAAATTTCTTCGCGCTGGCGGTGGATTAGTGGTTGGCTGCTGATTCAACAGATTGGGCAAAGAACGGGATTTTTGCTGTTTGTGCTGTGGATGTCGAACTTTATGGTGTACTGGGGCGCATTTCTTCATTTCTTGCTGATCGCGCCTGGGGAGAGTAGTTCGCTCTTTGATCTGATCGGGCTGCTCATCCCACCGTGGAAATGGACGATCGCCCTGGAGTTAGGCTTCACGCTGCTCGTCCTGCTGATTCAGGGGGCAAGGCTCAGCTTTGAAGAGCATCTGCTGCTAAACCGCAACCGGCTCACCTTTTATCGCAATACCAAACCGCTTGCCCAGATTTCCCTGGATGCGATCGAGGCAACGCTATGGGTGAAACAGCCCGATCCGGTGCTGCTAATTGTAATGAGTGATTCGGTAGAGGGCGATCGAGTGATTGAAATTGACGGACTCCAGCGAGAGATTGAATTCCGCGCCATGCTGATCGCCCTTGATCAGGGACGGGCTGCGCTGCAAGCTGAGGTCTGAAACGCCGATCGCCTCAGCCGTCGCGTGATACGATGATTTCCTGGATCACTTTCGAAGCCCGGTTTAAGAATGTCGCTGTCGCCGTGCTGCTGCTGTAAGCGCGTCATCTGCCACGGAAATTCGGAAGCGGTCAACGACCCTATCCCTCAGCCGACGACCCATGCATTTTGAAAAGATTTTGATTGCAAATCGGGGGGAGATTGCCCTGCGAATCCTGCGAACCTGCGAGGAGATGGGCATTGCAACCGTGGCAGTGCATTCCACGATCGATCGCCACGCGCTTCATGTGCAGCTTGCCGACGAAGCGGTCTGTATTGGCGAGGCTCCCAGCAGCAAAAGCTATCTGAACATTCCCAATATTATTGCTGCTGCCCTGACCCGCAATGCGACTGCGATTCATCCGGGCTATGGTTTCTTGGCAGAAAACGCCCGCTTTGCCGAAATTTGCGCCGACCACCAGATAGCCTTTATCGGTCCCACCCCGGAAGCGATGCGATCGATGGGCGATAAGTCCACTGCAAAAGAAACTATGCAGCGCATCGGCGTTCCCATCGTTCCCGGCAGCGATGGATTGCTCACGGACGAGAGAGAGGCTCTGGCGATCGCCCAGGAAATCGGCTATCCAGTCATTATCAAAGCCACAGCGGGCGGCGGCGGACGGGGAATGCGCCTGGTACGGACGGAGGATGAGCTGATCAAATCTTTCCTGGCAGCCCAGGGCGAGGCAGAAGCCGCCTTTGGGAACGCAGGCGTGTATCTGGAAAAGTTTGTTGAACGTCCGCGCCACATTGAGTTTCAAATTCTGGCAGATAGCTACGGCAACGTGATTCACCTGGGCGAACGCGATTGCTCGATTCAGCGTCGCCACCAAAAGCTGCTCGAAGAAGCCCCCAGCCCAGCCCTCACCCCCGAACTGCGCGAAAAAATGGGCAGTGCTGCCGTTCGAGCGGCTCAAGCAATTAGTTATATCGGCGCGGGCACAGTCGAATTTCTGCTCGATCAATCGGGCAATTTCTACTTCATGGAAATGAACACCCGCATCCAGGTCGAACACCCCGTCACTGAAATGATCGTCGGGCTGGATCTGGTGGCAGAGCAGATTCGGATTGCCCAGGGCGAAAAGCTCAACCTGACCCAGGATCAGGTGCAGCTTCGGGGGCACGCGATCGAATGCCGCATTAATGCCGAAGACCCCGACCACAACTTTCGTCCTAACCCCGGACGCATCAGCGGCTATTTGCCCCCCGGCGGCTTTGGCGTGCGGATGGATTCCCACGTTTACACCGACTACGAAATTCCGCCCTACTACGATTCGCTGATCGGCAAACTGATCGTGTGGGGACACAATCGAGAAGCGGCGATCGAGCGAATGCGACGGGCACTCCGCGAATGTGCGATCACCGGGCTTTCAACGACGATCGGCTTTCATCAGCGGATTCTGGACAACCCGCAGTTTTTGAAAGGGGAAGTTTACACCAATTTTGTCGAGCAGATGATGCAATAAACGGCGGCTACAAGGATTCCCCATTCCTTTAATATATGTAAAGAGAACCTTAGGGGACGGGCGGAATGCGAGTTGCGATCGTTGGTGCAGGATTGGCAGGTCTGGCGGCAGCAGTAGAGCTGGTCGATGCAGGGCACGAAGTTGAGATTTTTGAGGCGCGATCGTTTGTCGGCGGCAAAGCCGGAAGCTGGATCGACGCAGACGGCAACCATGTAGAAATGGGACTGCACGTCTTTTTCAACAACTATTACAACCTGTTTGCCTTGATGAAGCATGTGGGCGCGTTTGAGAATTTGCTGCCCAAGGAACACGTTCACAATTTCATTAATCGCGGCGGGCAGGTCGGCAAACTCGATTTCCGGTTTTTGCTCGGTGCGCCGTTCCACGGGCTAAAGGCATTTTTTACCACCGAACAGCTCTCGCTGATCGACAAGCTGCAAAATGCGATCGCCCTTGGCACAAGTCCTGTCGTTCCCGGTCTGGTGAGCTATGACCTGGCGATGCAGTGGATTCGATCGCTCGACAACATCAGCTTTGCCGACTGGTTTCGCCGTCATGGTGGCTCTGAGAATAGCCTCAAGCGGATGTGGAACCCGATCGCCCTCGCCCTGGGCTTTATCGACACTGAGGAAATTTCGGCACGCTGCATGCTGACAATCTTCCTGATGTTTGCGACCAAAACCGAAGCCTCACGGCTGAATCTGCTGGCAGGCTCCCCCGACGAATATCTGCACAAGCCGATCGTCAAATACCTGGAAGACCGGGGCACAAAAATCCACACCCGTCGCCAGACGCGCCGCATTTTGTTTGAGGAACGCGACGGACAAACGATCGTCACAGGTTTATCTATTGCTCAGGGCAACACCGAAGAAACCATTACCGCCGATGCCTACCTTGCCGCCTGTGATGTGCCCGGAATTCAGCGATTGCTGCCGCAGGAATGGCGCCAGTGGAAGGAGTTTAACAACATCTACAAGCTGGAAGCGGTTCCGGTCGTCACGGTGCAAATGCGCTTCGATGGCTGGGTCACAGAAATGAATGATCCGGCTTTGCGAAAGCAGGTCGATCGCGCCGCAGGCATGGACAATTTGCTCTACAGCGCAGATGCCGATTTCTCTTGCTTTGCAGACCTGGCACTCACCAGTCCCAAGGACTATTACCGGGAAGGGCAGGGTTCGCTGATGCAGGTAGTTCTCACTCCCGGCGATCCGTTTATCAAAATGAGCAACGAGGAAATTGCTCAACACGCGCTGAAGCAAATTCACGATCTGTTTCCCTCATCCCGCGAACTCAATATGACCTGGTTTGGCGTGGTGAAGCTGGCGCAGTCCCTCTACCGCGAACAGCCCGGCATGGACCCCTACCGCCCATCCCAAAAAACGCCAATCGCCAACTTCTTCCTAGCAGGTAGCTACACCGCTCAGGACTATATCGACAGCATGGAAGGCGCAACCATCTCCGGCAAGCAAGCTGCTGCCCGCATCCTCGAACCCACCGGATACAAAGTTCAGGGAGCCGGACTGTTTAAGTATTAGGCGATTTAAGGATTAGGCGATTGGCAAAGCCCAACCTCCCTCCTCCAAACCCCTCCCCCGTTAGATTTAATCAAGGGACGAGGGGTTGAGCATTTTTTGGGCGGATCGCTCCAGAAGGCTCATCAATTTGCCTTGCACAAACGCATCTCGGACGATCGAGTCACCTGCGCTCTGTTACTGGCGATTCGCTTCACGTAAAACTTGTCGATCGTTTTGCTCACTTGCTTTCTTGTTCCCATACTTCAGATCTGCTCTTTTTCATCAGGCGGAATGGGCAGAGTTCGTTAAACCTGCTCACGAGAACTGGTTTGAGGCGATCGAGCTTTGAGGCAATGAAGGGGAGTTATCCTGAATTTTTCTACCTAACTAGCTGAATCGGGATCTTAGACGAAACTATTTCTGCCTATATCGCTACTCCAGGGTCTTAGACGGAAATATCCAGCCCAATCAGTAGTTATCCGGCTTCGTTTTCGGGTGAGGGTGCAGCTAGAAACCATTTGTGGGGGAGTCAGAGTTAAATGCTGCTATTGATTACCTCAACCTCAAAGCACATCGCTCATAATACTTCTGTTACGAAGTGGAGGAGTTGAATGCGAAATTTTTGGGCATTTGGTTGGGGTGCTTTGGTTGGGGTGCTTGGCGGACTGATAGGTCTGGGTGGTGCGGAGTTCCGCTTACCTGTCCTAGTCAGCGTTTTTAACTATCGAACTCTACAAGCAATTATCATCAACCTCATTGTCAGCCTTGTCACAGTGACATTTTCATTCATTTTTCGAAGCGGCGTTGTGAGGCTGGAAAATGTTGCTGGGAACTGGGCAGTGATCATCAACATTCTGGCAGGCTCTCTAATCGGCTCTTATGTTGGAGTTCATTATGCAACGCGAATCAACGAACGAGTATTAAACCGAATTGTCATCGCTTTTCTGATTTTTCTTAGCGTTGTGCTGGTCGGGCATAACCTCATTTTCAGTCTTGAGAGTTTGCAACTACCAAGCCTTTTAAGAATCAGCTTTGGATTTTTGGCAGGAATCGTAATTGGCATATTCAGCAGTATGTTGGGTGTGGCAGGTGGAGAGTTGATTATCCCAACAATCATTTTGCTATTTTCCGTTGATATTAAGCTGGCAGGAAGTTTGAGCCTTGCGATTAGCATTCCGACAATTTTGATGGGTCTGTTTAAGTACAGAAGCCAACAAAGACTTAAGGAAGTTAAAACAGAGCAAAGATTTATCATTTCAATGGCATCTGGTTCAATTTTGGGTGCATTTATTGGCAGTAATCTTTTAAGGTATGTATCAAGTTCTCTGTTGTATCTAATCTTGGGCCCAATTCTACTATTGTCAGCGTTGAAGCTGGCGCAGCACAAGCCAGCCTCATAACAACCCCCTTACAGCCGCAAGTCGCAAGTCATTGATGCTGAGTTCAAGGTTACTAGCGCCTAGGGGAACGTTGTACTGCTTAAGATGTCTGTGGCGACGATGGTTGAAAGTTTGCCTATCGGGATTCATGGTTCAGTTGCTTTGCAGTTACTGGCATCCGACGGATTACTTTGAGGAATCTGTGTGTCAGCAATATGCTTCAAACCCCAAGCAGTGATGACTTTCAAAACAGGACGCAAGCTTTTTCCCTTCTCGGTGAGTTGATAGTTCATTCGACGGGAATGGTTACTGTAAGGCTGCTTTTCTGCTAAACCTAATTCTTCAAGCAGTCTGAGGCGGTTTGCCAAGATATTAGTCGAGATTCCCTCAGGGGATTCTAAAAACTCTTCAAATCGTTGCTTTCCAAAGAACATCATGTCTCGGATGACAAGTAACGTCCAGCGATCGCCAATCAAATCTAGCGTACAGGAGACAGGGCAAGAAGAGCGTTTTGGCTGGATCATGGCTAGATATAGCAGCTTAGTTACTTGCATTTTACAAGCTATTCTTGCTAAGCTACAGCCTAACTTGCAAATTAAAAGCTAAACATGGACACAACGGCACAGAAGCAACTGTTTGAGGTCGAAATTCATCTACCCGTTAGAACTTACGATATTGATTTTGCGGGTGTTGTCAACAATATTGTTTACGTTCGTTGGTTAGAAGATTTACGTTTAGAGATGCTAGCCCGTCATTTCCCGTTGGACGAACAACTCAAAAATGGAATTGCGCCTGTCATTGTGCAGACAAAAATTGATTACAAGCAGCCCATCAAAATTTCTGACGTTCCAACCGGCAAGATGTGGATCGAGATAATGGAATCGCTGCGATGGACTGTTAATGCAGTGATCTCTGTCAATGGCAAAGTAGCGGCTCTTGGTGAACAAGTTGGTATTTTTGTTGATTTACAAAACAACAAGCCGATTCGTATGCCAGAAAGGTTAAAGCAGAAGTATCAAGAGTTTGTGGCGTAAGCAATACAACAATTGAAGTTTGAGGTAATCTGCGACGGGTAAAGCGGCTTGTGTGCTGAAGAAAAGTGTGCTGAAAAAGCAGGAAACAGGTCAGTATTTGTCTCATGCTTTAAGATGACGATCGCCCAATTGATTACAGAATATTTGTAACCCTGAAACAGCAGAATGGTTTCGAGAATGATTTCCTGATTCAGGAATGCCTAAATTTTTAACTTTGAGTCATTTGAGTGGCTAAATCTAAAAATCGCTGGACAGTTGGCGTGACGTCCAATTTACGGCAAACGATCGCCACTTCTGCCTGGGGTGTTTCTTCCTGCAAAGGCTTGTAGATCACCCCCGTTCGTTGCAGGTTTTTGAGGGAGACGGGGACGATCGCAATCCCAATTTCGGCGGCGACTAAGCTAATAATCGTCTGCATCTGAATCGCTTCCTGTACAACGGTGGGACTGAATCCGGCTCGCTGACACAGGCTGATGATTTGGTCATACAAGCCGGGAGCCAGCGATCGCGGAAACAGAATAAATGGCTCGGCAGCGATCGCCTTGAGCGAAATTATCGGCTCCTGGGCAAACAGATGGCGATCGGGCAGTGCCAGCACCAGAGGTTCCTGAAAAATAGTTTGCACCTGTAACAGCAGATCGTCGATCGGCGGACGCACCAAGCCCACATCTAATCGACGATCGCTGAGCCACTGAAGCTGGTGATCGGTCGTCAGTTCATGCAGTTCTAGCTTCACTTCAGGAAAAGCCGCCCGAAACGATCGCAGAATCGGCGGCAGCACGTTATACGCCGCAGAACTGACAAACCCGATGACGAGTTGCCCCTGTTCGCCCCGGCTAACCTGCCGTCCAGTCTGGATTGCCTGCTCAAGCTGATAAAGCAGCCGGCGACTTTCCTGCAAAAAAACGGCTCCGGCTTCGGTCAGGGCGACCGATCGCTTTGTGCGGTGAAACAGCTGAAAACCCAGCTCATTTTCTAACTGCCGAATTTGCTGACTCAACGGTGGCTGGGCAATATGCAACCGCTCGGCGGCACGACCAAAGTGCAGTTCCTCAGCAACCGCGACAAAGTAGCGTAAATGGCGAAATTCGATCGGCACAGATCCTAAACGCCCAACGCTTTCTGAATCTGACGCTGCATTTGTTCGCTTTCGGTAGAAGGCTCCAGACAGCTCAAGCCTTTGCAGACCATTGCCATTACACCGGGGGGCAAGTGTGAGTCGAGGCGAAGGGCGATCGTTGGCAAGTACTGCTGAGCAAGGTTTGCGATTTCGTCAGGCGTGGTTCGGATCAACGTCGGATAGCGGAACCAGTCCAGCCCACTCACTAAGCTAGGGCAGGCTTGCGGAATTTGCTCAATCACAGTGCTAAAAGCTTGCAGCGTTTGCTCGGCGCGATCGAAGCATTGCAAATCTTCCGTGAGCAGAAACAGCCGGATCAGGTTCATCGCGGCGATTCCATTTGCAGAAGGTGTGGCATTGTCACCGTAGCTGCGTTCCTGCACAACCAGATCGCTCACTGCATCGGTGTTGTAGTAGCCACCCTGCTCTCGACTCCAGAGAAATTCTTCAAACTCACACTGCACTTCCTGGGCGCGAGCGAGCCATTGTTGACCGTCCTGTCCCAGACTCAAGCTTGCCTGATGCAGATCAAGCAAAGCTTTGATGAGTAGCGCGTAGTCTTCCGATTGAGCAATGACGCTGACCTGCCCGTCATAGTTGAGCCGATGTAGACGGTGATCCTGCCACTGGTAATTCAAGATGAACTGTGCCGCCCTGACTGCCAGATCGAAATACGCCCCGTTTTGCAAGACTGCAGCCGATCGTGCCAGTCCCGAAATCATCAGACTATTCCAGGCGACGATCATCTTGGTATCGGTCACCGCCGGAATACGTCCTTTCCAGGGCAAAGTTCTTGCTTGCTGATTGTTCTGTGCTGGGGGAAATGTGGTGGTGTCCAGAGCAGAGGCTCCATAGCGCACGGTAAATAGTTTTTCTAGCGCGGCGACTGCGGTCGAAGCAAGTTCACCGCTCCTCGATCGCTGCAAAACGTTCTTGCCTTCAAAGTTGCCAGCCGGATTGACGCTAAATTCGGCTTCCAGAATGGTCAATTCTTCGGGCGTGAGAATCTGCTCTAGTTCTGGATAGCTCCAGACATAAAACGCGCCTTCTTCTGGTTCACGATCGTCTGGACGAGGAAAACTATCCGCATCCTGCGCCGCATAAAAGTACCCTTCAGGAGCCGTCATCTCGCGCTGAAGCCACTGGACGGTACCGTCGATCGATCGGGCAAAGGCAGGTTCCTGAATTCCGATCGCCCACAGCTCCGCCAGATACTCAATGATCTGCCCGTTGTCATAAAGCATTTTCTCAAAGTGAGGCACTGTCCAGGTCGGATCAACCGTATAGCGATGAAACCCACCCGCCACATGGTCATAAATGCCACCCAATGCCAGATCCATGCCGCGCTGCTGGCAAACGGTCAGCCGATTCAAATCCGGGTCATTGTGCTGAAACCGAACACTGTGCAGGGCAGTCATCGCGTGAGGAATCATGGGAAATTTTGGCCCTCCTCCCTTCGCGGCTAGTACCGTCAGACTGACCCGTAGCCCTTCCTGCAAGCGTTCTTCAGAGAGTTCGCCATTTCCCTCGATCGTCGCGCCCTGCTTCAACCGTTCCCGCAGCTCGTCCGTCACTGCCTGAAGCTTGACTGCCTCGGTGTCGTAAAAATTTCGGAGTGCCTGAATGACCTGCAAAAAGCTCGGTCGCCCGTACTTCGCCTCTGGCGGAAAGTAAGTTCCCCCATAAAAAGGCAGGAGATCGTGCGGCGACAGAAACACATTCAGGGGCCAGCCGCCTTGTCCCGTCATGAGCTGGAGTGCCTGCATATAAATGCTGTCAATGTCCGGGCGTTCTTCGCGATCGACCTTAATTGCCACATAGTTCGCGTTTAGATAATCGGCAACGATCGGATCAGAAAACGCTTCGCCCTCCATCACCGTACACCAGTGGCAGCTAGAGTAGCCGATCGACAAAAAAATCGGCTTGTTCTCCTGTTTTGCTTTCTCTAATGCCTCATCGCACCACGACCACCAGTCGATCGGGTTATCGGCATGTTTGCGGAGATAAAGGCTCTGAGTCTGAGCGAGGCGATTGGTCATAACAGCAGCCGGAACGCTTCACTGTTGAGTCTAGCGTTTTAGCTTGATTTACGAAGGGCTGATGACAAAGGGCTGCTTGCCTCAGTCATTTCCTATAGAGTTGCCTGCTGCGCCGCTTGCTCCGCAGTTTCCCGCAGGGGTAATCGAATATATCCCGCAGCCACACTCTCCGCCACAATTGCTTCGACCCACTCCCACAAATCAGGCGTGCCCTGCTTAACCGGTTCCATCCGCTTCCAGACCTGATCGATCGAAACGCCGTGTTTCTTCCAGGTTCCGCCTGCCGTTTTGTAGTTGTGCAAGAGGGGCTGAATGCGATCGAGTGCAGCCGCAAATTGAGCCGTTGCCGTTTCCCGCGCTTCAAACTCTTCCCATAAAAGACGCAGCTCGGCTTCCAGATCCGGCGGCAATAAGCCAAAAATGCGATCGGCGGCACGCTGTTCTCGATCGGCTTTGTCCAGATTGCCCTGCACGTCGTAGCAAAAGGTATCGCCTGCATCAATTTCAACCAGATCGTGAATCAGCAGCATTTGAATCGCGCGGCTCATGTCTGTTCCCGCAGGGGCGTACTCTGCCAGCACGATCGCCATGATTGCCAGATGCCAGGAATGCTCTGCGCTGTTTTCCTGCCGTGATGCATCGACCAGCAGGGTTTGCCGCAGGATGTGCTTAAGGCGATCAATTTCCAGGATGAATTGAATTTGTTGGGTGAGTCGTTGCTGCACGGTGGGAGGTGGAGGGAGGTGGGCTGACGCTTTATTTTAGTGTGAATGGGGGTGGGAGATGAGGGGGTGAGCGTCTTGATCGCGTTTAGATTGAATCAGTGGGTATGTAGGGGGTTTGATTAGAATGGGAGCAGGCACTTTTTCACCACACGATTGCCCCTATGTCTCTTCCCAAATCTCTGCTGGTCGGTTTAACTTCTAACGACTTTCGCCATCCGCTCGATCGTGAGGCAACTCAGGCACTCAAGCAGATTCCGGGGATGGATTTAGTTGTGCGATCGGTGCTTGGACCTGTGGCAGAACGATTCTTCTATTTAGAAAATATTGCGTCTAGCATTTTGGTGAGCGATCAGCAGTTGCCTCATTTACATCAGCTGCTGCTGGAAGCCTGCAAAATTCTTGACCTGGAACCGCCTCAGCTTTATGTGCGGCAGCATCCGGTTCCCAATGCCTACACTTTTGCAATGCGAGGCAAACAGCCGTTTATTGTGCTGCATACATCGCTGATTGATATGCTCACATCTGAAGAAACCCAGGCAGTGATCGCTCACGAATTGGGGCATCTCAAGTGCGAACACAGTGTTTATATGACCCTAGTGAATGTGCTGGTGCTGGCTGCCGGACAGGTTCCCTCCTGGGGTGCGGTGCTGGCACAGAGTTTGCAGACTCAGTTAATGGAATGGGTGCGCTGTGCAGAATTTACCTGTGATCGCGCTGCGTTGCTGGTTGCTCAAGAGCCGCGTGTGGTTGCCTCGGTGCTCATGAAACTAAGTGGCGGTTCGCCTACGCTTGCCTCTCAGCTCAATCTGGATGCATTTTTAGCACAGGCGCGATCGTATGACACCATGACCACCGATGATGTGGGCAAGCTGCTGCGCCAGATGCAAACCACGCCGCTAAGCCATCCCCTCCCGGTACTTAGAGCTAGAGAAGTCGATCGTTGGGCAAGCAGCCAGGAATACGCAGGGATTCTCCAGAAGCGATCGATGCGCTATAATGATGAGGCTGAAAAGGGCGGATGGCGAAACTGGTAGACGCACCACACTCAAAATGTGGCGAGGTAACCCCTCATGGGAGTTCGATTCTCCCTCTGCCCATAGACTTAAGTAAATTACTAAAATTAAATTAGTAAAGAAGTGAATTAGTAAAGCTGAATTACTCAAGCAAGATTAAATTCGAGGAGGGTTCGGATCATGGCTCAACGGTTGAAGCGATGGGAATCTCCCCGCAAGCAGGGCAGAAACGATAAAGGAAAAGGCGGCAGTGCCCGACAGCGACAGCTCCGCAAACAAACTCAAATGCTGCGGAAGAAACTGAAGGACGGCAACCCATCTAATCAAAATTCAAACCGATCGGGGGAAGGGACACTATCTCTTCCCTCTTTTTTTATTCAATTCCCTCTCTTTCAATCCACTTTGTTCACTCCACGCCCAACACACTTACCAGCAATGCCTTTTGAGCATGCAGCCGATTTTCTGCCTCGTCCCAGACCCGCGATTGGTTGCCTTCGATCACGCCGTTTGTAATCTCCTCGCCGCGATGTGCCGGAAGACAGTGCAGCACGATCGCCTTTGAGTCGGCTTTATTCATCAGGTCTTCATTCACCTGGTAGGGCATAAAAACGGGAATGCGGCTGTCTGCCAGATCTTCCT
The DNA here is from genome assembly GCA_014695325.1 of Cyanobacteria bacterium FACHB-502. Classification (GTDB taxonomy): domain Bacteria; phylum Cyanobacteriota; class Cyanobacteriia; order Elainellales; family Elainellaceae; genus Leptolyngbya_A. The sequence goes on from JACJNZ010000092.1 coordinate 44,951, forward strand.
GTCCCATACTCGCCCAAACATCGGTGTAAACAATTTGTGCGCCCTGAACGGCGGCTTGCGCGTCCTGAGTGAGGGTCACTTCGGTTCGATCGCCTGCGATCGCTTTTGCCTGCTCCAGAACTCCGGCGTTTGGTTCAAAGCCAGCAGGAGCAGCAACCCGAACGTTCATACCGCTTAAGGCACAGCCCAACATCAGGGAGTTTGCCATGTTGTTGCCATCGCCGACATAGGCAAGCGTTAAACCGTCGAGCTGTCCAAATTCTTCTTTGATGGTCTGCAAGTCGGCTAACACCTGACAGGGATGCTCCAGATCGGTGAGAGCATTAATCACGGGAATTTTGGCATAGCGGGCAAAGGTTTCAAGCTCCTGCTGCTCGTAGGTGCGAATCGCCAGCACATCCAGATAGCGATCGAGCACTCGCGCTGTATCTTCCACGGGTTCTCCCCGGCTCACCTGGGTGACGTTGACGTTGAGATCCAGTACTTGCCCGCCGATTTGATACATTGCCGCCGAGAAGCTAACTCTGGTGCGTGTCGAAGCTTTGGTAAACAGCAGACCCAGAATCTTTTCGCAGCGCGGGTTGAGCTTCTTTGCTTTCAAGTCGATCGCCAGATCCAGCAAATCCCGCAGTTCTGCCACACTTAAATCCGCCATGCTTAGCAGATCCCGCCCATATAATGTCGCTACGCTCATTTCTGAAGCTTGATAGTAGGGGTTTCTTGAATTCCGGAAACTAAAACCCTACCAGATTTTCTGCGATCGTGCAGTGTTCAATTCAACTCCTGAGCAATTCTCGTTCTGTCACCAAGAACTTTTTCCTTCTACCGCCTAGGGGCTTGACTCAGCAGACTGAATTCGAGCATCAGCAAAGAGGGAGCCGTTCTTATCCTACTCGCCTGAATAAATCTCCAAAAGAAATCGGATTACAAGTGTTGGCACAGCAGTTGGTAGGCTCAGGCTTTGTCCGTTTACTCAAGTAACTTACTTAAGTAACGACTGAAATTTGAAGTACTTTGCCATACCTTCAAGCTAGCAAACCGCTTTGTTACCTCTCAACTCGACTTAAGCTTCAAAAATTGTTTGCGTACAATGCGCTTACTTATTCACTCGATCGTCTTTTTTCGGGAAACTTCACCATTCCTGTACAGTTCTCCCCACTGTCTCCGGGTTGAGGTGCAAGACATAATCAAAACATGAGGATTAAACGTTTCAATTACCCCACACAAGATAGAGCGATGTTAGTGAGATATTGGAATCCTTGGCGCGAAATGGAAACGCTCCGCCGTCAAATGGATCGAGTGTTTGATGAGATTGCAGTACCGAGCGAATACAGCTGGGCTCCGGCGATCGAACTACATGATAGCGGTGAAACATTTACGCTGAAAGCTCAACTTCCCGGCATGGATGTGAAAGATATCAACGTTGAAGTGAGCCGTGAAGCAGTTGCTCTCTCCGGTGAGTATCGCAGTGAGCAGCAGGGCGAAACCAACGGCATTATGAAGTCCGAGTTTCGCTACGGTAAATTCCGCCGCATTGTGCCGCTTCCGGTTACTGTGCAGAACGATCAGGTTCAAGCCGAATACAAAGATGGCATCTTGACCCTGACGCTGCCCAAAGTCGTCGAAGTTCGCAACAAAGTGGTGAAGCTGAATCTGACAGACTTGGCTCAGCCTACGATCGAGCCGACGACCGAACCCGCGACAGCAGCCGTCACCGGATCGAATGAGGCACAGGCTACCGAAGCCAACAGCTAAGAGCTTAAGCGGTTTTGAGCCGCCTCTGGAGTAAGCGACACGCAAATTAGACAAATTAGATTTGAGTTAAACAGATAGCGCAATAAGCAGGAGGTCGATCGCCTCTTGCTTTTTTGTATTTTTGTATTGGTACACCATTTTTGTATTGGTACACCAATGGTTTAATAAACCAATTTTTATCTATCTTCAATGCATCAATTTTCTGCATCAAATCATAATTTCTGCATCAAATCCTAAAGCTAAAGCTGATATTACTCCTGCTAAACCTGCCTTGACATTCATATTTACTGCACTCACCTGCACTCACCGTTCTTCAACCAACTTTATTGAAATCATTTACAGCGTTTATTTCTGCGTTCGACTTAGAAACGCAACGTTTGTAATCAAAAATTCGCAAAATCGATCGCCTACCTTCGGCTGAATAAGCAAACACAATGGTGAAAGCAATTCGATTGCTTTAGCAGTAGAGAGATTGACGGACGCAATGGGCGATGTTAGTATGGATGCACTTCAAATTAATCTCGAACAGTCAGCTTAATTCAGTCTCACCCTAACCAAAGAAGACTGAAGCGGAGGAACCAATATTGGGGCGTATCGCAAGAAGGACACCTCTCAGTCCTAGCCCGTCAGCTAACTCCGTCGGCATTGAGGGGAGACTGAAGCTTTTGGCAATTTGTCTTTGGATAACCGTCTTTGGGCAACCGTGCTAAAGCTCGTCAGTATCCTTGACTGTTGGACAGTGGTTCCGTTGTTCTGTCCACCTTCAACCCTGAGGAGTTCAGGATGGTTGTACAATTTGTGGGTTCGATCGCCGTTGCCGGACAAGCAGCCTGGAGGCGTGTGCAGCCAGTCGTGCTGCAAGAAACTGTGCTGCTGCCTGCGTTGGGATTTGCAGGTCTGATTTTGCTGTGGTGGATAATTGCCCTGTTTAACAGCGACCTGATGCCCACCCCGCCAGAGGCACTTCAGGCAAACATGGACTATTTGCTGCATCCGTTTTATCGTCGTGGTCCTGGCGATTTGGGAATTGGTTGGCTGTTGATGGCAAGTTTGCGGCGCGTTTTGATTGGCTTTAGCCTAGGCGCACTGGTTGCAATTCCCGCCGGATTTCTGATTGGGATGTCGCGTCAGGCAATGCTGGCACTCAATCCGATTATTCAAATCCTGAAGCCCGTTTCGCCTCTGGCCTGGCTGCCGATCGCCTTGGCAATTTTTAACCTGGCAGACCCTTCTGCGATTTTCGTCATCTTCATTACGTCGCTCTGGTCAACGATTATTAACACTGCACTTGGCGTATCCAGCGTCTCCAAAGATTATCTGGATGTGGCGAGAGTCCTGGAAATGCCTCAGTGGAGACGAGTTATCAAAATTATTCTGCCTGCCAGTCTGCCCTATATCTTCACCGGGCTGCGCATTAGCCTGGGCATTGCATGGCTGGTGATCGTCGCAGTCGAGATGCTGACCGGAGGTGTAGGCATTGGCTTCTTTGTCTGGGATGAGTGGAGCCGCTTGAACCTTAGCTCGGTCTTCCTGGCGGTGGTTGTAATTGGGCTAACCGGGCTGATTCTGGACTTTATCGTGGTCAAAATTCAGCAGTTTGTCACTCGTCGTCGTTTTCGATCGCAGTCGGCAGCCTAATCAAGTGGGGGAATCCGGGGGTGAGGGGTAAGTGAGCAGGGGATAAAATCTCTCGATCGCCCTTGCGTCAGAGCTTCCTAATCTACTTCATCAGCTTTGCGTCAATCATTTCCACAGTCTCTCTACTGTCTGTTGAATCAGGTTGAGCAGCAAGACGCTCCCCATTTATAGAACGAACCGCAAAACCCGCTCCTCACCTCCCCATTCTCTCATCCCTCCGACTTTCCATCCTTTATCCACTCCCCACTCCCCAAACCAATATGAACCACGATCGTCTCAATCGACGTGACTTCTTAAAAGGATTCGGAGCTTCGGTCGCTGCAACGACGCTGGCTTCCTGTGCGGTAAGTGCGAATAGGGCGCCGCAAGGACTGCCGCAAATGGCGGCTGAAGTAGAACCGATCATCGATCCCCAAACGCTGGAAAAACCGAATTTAACGATTGGCTATGTACCTGTCAATGACTGCGCTCCCTTTGCGATTGCCTGGGAAAAAGGCTTCTTTCGCAAATATGGCTTGAACGTGAAGCTTAGCCGCGAAGCAAGCTGGGCAACCTCACGAGATGGCGTAATTTTTGGTCGGCTGGATGCGTCACCCGTGGTTTCAGGAGCCGTGACCAATGCCCGAATTGGCGCAGAAGGTGCGCGCCATGCCCCGATGTGTGCCGCAATGACCATCCACCGCCATGGCAATGCAATGACCATGAATCGTGCCATGTGGGAATCGGGGATTCGCCCCTGGCATGAGTACAAGGGTGATTTGGAGGCATTCGGGCGGGATTTCCGTCGCTATTTTGAAGGTCTGCCCTCGGATCAGCGAATTTGGGCAGTGGTTCTCAGTTCGGCGATTTATGAATATTTCATTCGCTATGTCTCGGCTGCCGCAGGCGTTGATCCGTTGAGCGAATTTCGCGTGATTATTGTGCCGCCGCCCCAAATGGTAACGAATATGCGAATTGGTGCAATGCAGGCATACATGGTGGCAGAACCCTGGAACACTCGCGCAATTCGGGGGAATGAAGGAATTGGCTTCACCTTTGCTCAAGGAAAGGAAGTCTGGCGCGGACATCCTGATCGCCTGCTAGCAGTGATGGAGCCTTTTATTAATGAAAATCCCAAGACGTATCGATCGCTGGTGAAAGCCATGATCGAAGCCTGTCAGTATTGCAGCAAGCCGGAGAATCGCGCCGAAGTTGCAAAGATTATCACCGGGCGATCGTTCACCGGAGCCAGACCGAAAACCTGCAAAACCCCGCCCCTGATCACGCCGGACAATCTGCCTTCACTGCCCGAATGTGCAACCAAGTTTACGGGTCCAGGCATTATTGGCGAATATAACTATGGCGGTTTTGATAGCAAAGACCGGACGATCGCTGCCGCCGATACCACCATTTTTTACGACTTCCCAACCGACCTCGCCGAACCCGCCAACGCCCATTCCACCTTCTTGTGGCGATCGCAAAGTCTCTGGCTGATGACGCAAGCCGCCCGCTGGGGACAGATTCCCGAAATTCCGGCAAACGCAGACGAGCTGACGAAAAAAGCCTGGCGATCGGACCTCTACCGCGACATCGCTGCCGAAATGGGCATTAACTGCCCCAGCGAAGACTACAAAGTAGAACCCGCTACTGTCTTTATCGACCAGAAAGGATTCGATCCCAGCGACCCGGTCGGCTACTTGAAAAGCTTTGAAATTCGAGCCGATCGCCCCAAACCCTTCTATTTATCCTAGCTGACCCCTCACCCCTTACTCACCCCCTCACACCCGGAGAACCTCATGATCAAACCGCTTACCTTCCCCGCCACCGATCGCCTGCGTGACCCAGCCGAGTTTCTTAGGATTGAGAATGTAACCAAAGCTTATCCTGCCGCCGGAGGTGGCCAGACCGTGATTCTGGATGGCATCAATCTGACGATCGGCGCAGATGAATACATCTCAGTCATCGGGCATTCGGGCTGCGGCAAATCGACCCTGCTGAAGATTGTGGCAGGTCTAGAACAGGCAACGTCTGGTTCTGTTTGGCTCGAAGGGCGCGAAGTGCGTAAACCCGGAGCGGAGCGCATGATGGTATTTCAGCAATACTCGCTGCTGCCCTGGCTCACGGTGCGAGAAAACGTTCGGCTGGCAGTGGATGAAGTGTTGAGGAACCTCTCTTCAGCAGAAAAGCGGGAAATTGTCAACGAACATCTGGCAATGGTGAATCTGACCCCTGCGGCAGAAAAATATCCTGATGAGCTTTCGGGCGGCATGAAACAGCGAGTGGGGATTGCTCGCGCTTTAGCGATTCGTCCCAAGGTGCTGCTGATGGATGAACCCTTTGGCGCGCTCGATGCGCTGACACGGGGCAAGCTCCAGCGGCAAGTCCTGGATATCTGGGAAAACCACCGTCAGGCGGTCATGATGATTACTCACGATGTGGATGAGGCGTTGTATATGTCCGATCGAATTATCTTAATGACGAATGGACCTGCTGCCCAAATTGGCGAAATTTTGGAAGTTCCCTTTGCCCATCCGCGCCAGCCGAAGGAGCTGCGAGAACTGCCTGAATACTACGAACTGCGGAACCACGCGCTCAACTTCCTCGATCGTCATTTCGGACACGATGACCAACTTTAATCTTTGTTAAATTAAGCCCGTTCTATTCCTAAAGAGGACTGTGTAGGGCAAATAGGAAGCTTTACACTGCAATTGATCCCTCTAATGTTTCTGTTGATTCCTGTCTGTTTTTCATTGATCCCAAAGCTTGTTTCCCTTAGGAAACTGTAAAGCGATCGCTTAAATTTCACGCTGACCCGTCTGCCGCTTTTAGCTTCCATTTCCTCACTTGCTCCTCCAACACCGACTATGAGAATTCAACCGATGCTGCTGCGCCTGCAAAGCGCGCTTGGACAAGACAACCTCAGTGAGCAAATGCTTTTGTATCCGGGTGTCGCGCCGACGCAGAATTCTTTTGCTGAGATGTCAAGCAGTTCCGCCAAGGGAGCAATTGACGCTACTGAGGCAACTTCGGAATCGATCGACGAAACGACCAATATTGTCATCAGCTACAATGGTTCTCCGAATAGCCAAACTGCTCTCGATTTTGCCTTCTGGATTGCTCATCAAACGAAACTCGCGACCAACAAATCTGTTACCGTTCACGTCGTCTATGTGCTGGATAGCTGCAACTCGCTCCAGTTAACTTGCGCTGCCGCTCCTGATCTGAACGGACTCCGATCGCAGTCTCTTCAAAAAGCGCAGGTTGGCGGTCTCCCCTCGATTCAGAAGCAAACTGCAACGGCAGTTCAATCCAAACCCCAATCGCAGGCAGCAGCCGTCTATCAACCCAGAACGATTCAAACCCAGTCAGCCCGATCGCTAACCGATTCCCTTGAGACTGCCGATCGCATCCTGTGGCAGGCTCGCTGTCTAGCTGATGAATGGCGTGGTTCTCTAGAGGCACATTTGCGCTTTGGGGCAGTGGCGATCGAGCTGCGTCAGGTAGTGGAGGCTGTAAAGGCAGATGTGCTGATGGTAGGCTGTACGACCGGAGAACATTCCCTGATCCAGCAGTTGCTCACCCCAGCGTTTCCCTGCCCGATCCTGGGCATTCCGCACGAGCTAGAAAAGCAGTAGGAAATTAGCGGGGCGTTGCTCAATCGAAGGATAAATGGTTGAGTTGAACATGGCTGGGCAGCCCCCTAAATCTCCCAATTTTGGAGGGCTTTGAGCGTGTAAAGGTCATACACAGAATCCTTGCCGCGACCTACGAACGAAGCCTAAAGAAATCGCTGCTGGTGCGGGCGAGTTGCCTGATCGATGCGATCAATTTCTTCTTGCGTGAGGCTCCAGCCCAGTGCGCCTGCATTCTGTTGGGCCTGGCTCCCATTCTTTGCACCTGGAATTGGGACAACGTTACCCTGAGCAATCAGCCAGTTCAGCGAAACTTGGGCGGGAGTGCGATCGTATTTTTCGCCGATTTGCTTTAGCAACATTATCACCGGAGCCAATTTTTCCACGCCACCTCTGCTGAAGCGAGGGTCTAGCTTGCGCGCGCCCGTCGGGTCTTGATAATTTTCAGGAGTGTATTTTCCGGTAAGCAAACCCTGCGCTAATGGGCTGTAAGCCAGAATCATGATGCCCAGCTCTTTTGCTGCTGCCATAACGCCATTGTGCTCGATCTGACGCGCCAGCAGCGAATACTGCATTTGATTCACCGCCAAAGGAACACCGCGCTTTGCCAGTAGCTCGTGCGCCTGTCGCATCTGATCCGCCGAATAGTTGCTCACGCCGATCGCCTTAATTCTGCCGCGTTTTACTTCGTCAGCCAGTGCCTCCATCAAGGTGGGCTGTCCCATGAAAAAGTCAAAGGGCTGGTGAACTTGATACAGCTCTACGGTGTCACGCTGGAGCCGCTTCAAACTTGCAGTCAGCGCATCAGCAACAGCACTTTTTCCAAACCGCCAGGGCAGCGGGAAGTACTTCGTTGCAATGTAGACAGGCTGATTGGTTTGCTGCATAAACTGTCCCAGCAGCGTTTCTGACTTGCCCAATCCGTAGATTTCTGCGGTATCAAAAAAATTAACGCCTGACTCTAGAGCGGTCTTGAATGCCTGCTCGACTGAACTTGCATCGTAATCTTTGCCATAAGTCCAAAACAGGTTGTCGCCCCATTGCCAGGTGCCGATTCCCAGAGGCTTGATTGTCAAACCGCTAGAGCCGATCGAGAGGATATCCATTGTTTGCTTTATAAAACTTTACAATTACTTCATAGTGTAGCCCAGATACTCAGGATCAGGCGTAAGCCGATCGAGATAACTGCATCAACCGTCAGCAGCAGAAATCAGTATCAGGAGCCACTCTTAGGAGTCAGGCGACTTCTCTTTTAACTGCTTCAGTATCAGGTAGCGATCGATAATGGCGCGGGTTGCTTCTGACATTCGCACTTGGTCGCCAAGCTGATAAAACCGCAGTTCGCGAATCTCGTGGGTTGGCTGCGGCGTTCCCTGCGCTTCAACGAGAAATACTTTGTGCTCATCGCGCACCCAGCCCGACTTACGCCAGCGAATGTGTCCGGTGTAGCTAAAGAGATACTGCATTGAAATTGTTTTGAGGGTTGTTTCTTCTTGCAGTTCCCGAATCGTTGCCGCCTTGCGCGATTCTCCTTTTTCGGCAGCTCCTCCAGGTAATAAAAATCGTCCGCTCTTGCCCGCCACGAGCAGCACACCCTGAGGCGTATCAACGAGCGCAGTACCTCTACGCCGCTTACGGACGGCTTTTTTTAGCAGTTTTGAAGGGGTGGTTTGCACAAACTAATTAATGAGAGGGTGAAGGGTCAAAAGATAGTTTTGGGTGAAGAAGCAAAGATACCAATGGTTTGAAAACTTGATTGAAAATGCGAATCGCTTCATTCACAATTCATTCAGTGCGTGATTTGATTAACTCACTGAAACCCCTCCAATTTTTTGATTTGCTCCACTCTTCTTTTATAATAACGAACCCTATCCGAAGGCTGGTTTGGATCTTGCCTCAGTCTGTCCTGAGAAACGGCAAATTCTAGAAAAAACACTAGTCGTCGGGTAGTCGCTGCTCGAGGTTCTGCTTGTTACGCTACCCAAAGTGACCGATCGTCGAATCGGTATGCAGCAATACAGCTTAAACTTAAAGCTGCAACGCAGTATCAACGGGCGATCGCCTGAACGGAGAGCGGTTTTGAGCGAACAGCTTTTAGCTCATCTTAGTATCCGTGTTCAGAATTATGCGATTACGCTTTGGGGAACTGCGAAGCGATTGAAATTGCATCAAATAATACTAAAACTCAGCTTGAAACTCTCAGCCCCCGATTACGTCAAGGACAGGAAAACTTAAACATCAGCTATGCAAACTGGCTATTTCGGAATTGTGATTTTAATGGTGGTTTCCCCCGTTCCACCTGAAGTGTTTATGCCGCTTGCAGGCTTTATGGCAGCGCAGGGAAAACTGCATTTTGTTTATGTTGTCTTGTCCGGGGTCGTGGGCTTTTTGCTAAGCATTTTCCCCTGGTACATTGGCGGTCGCATTTTGGGAAAGCAAGGCTGGCGAAAGCTGATCGATCGACAGCCGAAATGGCTCACGGTTTCTCCGGCAAAGCTGCAAAAAGCAAATCGCTGGTTCCGTCGCTACGGGGGGCAGGCGTTGCTCATTTCCCTGCTGCTGCCCGGACTTCGCAATATCATGGCAGTCCCTGCTGGGATTAGCGGAATGTCTACGCTAAAGTTTCTGCTGTATACGAGCTGCGGCGCGGTAAGCTGGCTATCGCTGTTGACCTACACCGGGTATGTGCTGGGCGACCGATACGAGCTAATCAACACTTACTTCAGCTCAACCACTACCCTCTTTTTGATGAGTGTGGGAGCCATTGCACTCTGCATTTTGGGCGTTCGCTTTTTCCTGCGACGGAAAGCGACCCTGTAGTTCCCACTTCACGATCGTTAAGCAACGGACAAGATTTGTGATTTCAAATTGATTATGAAGTGATTGCAGGCTAACGATTTTGGTGATAACTCGGTGAACGAGACGGAGCCAGATCAGTATCAAAGGTTTTATCCAGCAGATCAATTAGTTTGATAATTGCGATCGATGTAATAACTCCCAGCACCAACCCGCCAATTAGCAAACGCAGAACCATTTTTTTGGCTTGCGCGATCGACTCTTCTGCACTAATTCGACCTTTGAGTTGCAAAACCTTTTCTTCCGGCGGTAAGGGTTCGGGCGGAATCGGCTGATTGGGATGCGCCATAATGAGAGTTCTGTGAAACTGTCGCTGCACTGATTTTTACACTACGATCGAGCAAGTTTTTAGTTTGTCATTCGTCATTTCCCACTCGTGTTTATAAATTAGTGTTTACGAATTGATGAATAACATTTCCCTTGTTTCTGGTTAAATCGTGTCCTGCTCCTGGGGAGCGCAAATTCATTAATTTGTCTTCTCCATAAGGTGTATTAGGGAGTACGCGTAGCTCATCGATTGGGAGGCTCAGGGTTAATGCGTTACGCTGTATCAAACGATCCTACAGAGTCAACCGATCCTACAGAATGCGCTCCTGAGCAGCGTAGCAATTAGCATCAATCGATCGTAATCCGCAGTTTAATCTTGCAGCGAAATCTTCATCATCTACCGCATGGCAATTACAGCATGACAATGCAGCGCCCAATTAAGCCCACCAAAGTTAAGCCCACCAAAGCCGATATCCAGGCTGCCTACAATTCCACCGTATCCGATATTATTGACCATCATTTGAGCGTTCTGTTTTGCGGCATCAATCCCAGCCTTTACAGTGCTGTGGTGGGGCATCACTTTGCGCGTCCTGGCAATCGCTTCTGGAAAACGCTGCATCAGGCAGGTTTTACCGATCGCCTCTTTTCCCCAGATGAAGATCGGGATTTGCTGAAACTGGGCTACGGCATTACCAACTTGGTCGATCGTGCAACGGCACGGGCAGATGAAGTCGCAGCCGCAGAATTTGTCGCAGCGCAGCAGGCTCTAGCCGAAAAGCTGCACACCTACCGTCCGCGCTGTCTAGCGGTGTTGGGTGTGAGTGCCTATCGCTTAGCCTTTCAGCAGCCCAAGGCAAAAATGGGGCAGCAGCCTGAACACTGGCACGGGGCGATGGTCTGGATTTTGCCGAATCCAAGTGGCTTAAACGCCCACTATCAGCTTCAGGACTTAGCCGAGGCTTATCGATCGCTGCGGCTGGCAATCTCCTCCCAATGCCTCAACAACTCCGCCACCGACCAGGCTTGAGCGATCGCCCCACGTGGCAAATGCGGCGGGTCGCCGTCAAACACTTCAGAAATAAACCCCAAGCCTGCCTGCTGCTGAAAATGTTGCCATAACGGTTCTGGATCAAACGGAACAGCTTGACCCGGATAAAATCGCTGCCAGCCGCGCACAAACGCCCCAATGAGCCAGCTCCAGACCGTTCCCTGATGGTATGCCCGATCGCGCTGCCAGATGCCACCTTCGTATTTGCCTTCATAGCGGGGGTCTGCGGGGTCGAGCGATCGTAAGCCGTAGGGGGTCAAAAGCCGGTCGCAGGCGGTTTGCATCACGGCTTGCCCGATCGCTGCATGAAAAGCGCAATGGCTGAGGGAAAGGGCGATCACTGCATTCGGGCGGATACTGGAATCGGGATAGTCGTCCGGCGAGATGCCATCAAATAGATAATTCTGCGCCGGATTCCAGAACTTTTGCAGCGATGCTTTCACTTGCTCTGCCTGTTGGCTGTAGCGGCGTGCCTGGTTTGCCAGCGTTCCCTGATCCAGATCAGACGCCGAATCGAACTTCTGAAGCTGCTCTGCCCATTTTGATGCCCAGCACAGCGCGGAATACCACAGAGCATTCACTTCGATCGGCTTACCCCGTCTTGGCGTCACAGGCTGATCGGCAACCAAAGCATCCATCCAGGTCAGGGCAATATTGGGCGCATCCCACGTCACCAGATTGTCTGAGGCATCGATGCGAATGTTGTGCAGCGTTCCTACCGTCAGTCCCTTATAAATCTTGCCGACCGTAGGGTACTGCTCTATTAGAAATGCCCAATCCTGCGTTGCTTCCAGATATTGCCCCAAGGCTTCAATCCACCACAGCCCCACATCCATATTGGTGTAGGACAGTGCATCCTCGTCAGCAAACCGATTGGGAATCAAACCTCGATCGCAGTAGTCGCTGCAAGTCCGCAGCAAATCCTTTGCTAATTCATAGCGTTGAGTCGTAAGTGCAATTCCTGGCAGGGCAATCAGCGTATCGCGCCCCCATTCGTTAAACCAGGGGTAGCCCGCGATCAGGGTAGGACGATTTTTGACTGCTTGATATACGATGAAGCGATCGCTCGCCTGAAGGAGCTGTGGCGGCACGGTTCGCTTTTGATTGTGCGATTGATGCTGCGATTGATTGTGCAATCGATTCTTGGATAGTGCAAATACGGTCTTTAATCGCTCCTTCTCGGCGGCAATGGTTTGATCAAACGTGGTTTCATCTAGCGTTGCTCGTCCCTGATAGCGATCGAAGTCTCGCACTCTTGCCTCGATCGTCACGGATGCTCCAGATTGAAGCGGAACCGTCAGCACTCCAGGACTGTAGAGATCTTCCTGATCGGCAAGTCCTCGTTTCGTTTCTTCTGGATAGCGATAGCCCCAGTACCACATTCCGTCAGCCTGATAAGTGCCCGTTGTCCAGGAAAGCTGCCAGGAAATTCCGGTTCGGGTCGGCGTTTTGGCTTGCAGCAAGAGCCGACTCGACTCGACAAGTTGAGCAAACTCCAGCTCAGGCTGCTGTTGCTGCTGATAGTGCAGCCCCCGATCGGCAATCAAGGGACGCAGGGAAAGCAGGGCAGGCTGATTGCCCTCATAGCGATAGTGAATCAGCGTTCGGGTTTTGAGTCTAGGCGGCTCATCGTTTTGGGGAGACAGCACTCCGTAGGGCATCACCAGGCGACGCTGAAGCTGCCAGTGCTCCTGTCCCCAAATCCAGGCGGGAACCGGATCAACCGTGAACGATCGCAGTAGCCGATCGCCCTGCGGAGAAATCGCGCCGCTAATCCAGAAATTCACGCCGAGCTGCAATCGCTGTCCGCCAATTTCGATCGCTGCATCAATCCGCGACAGCAGTAGCGTTCGCCGACCGGGAGGCTCCAGAGCCGCCATTAGCCAGCCATGATAAGTGCGGGTATGGGCATCGCAGACTGTTCCGCAAGCAAAGCTACCGATGCCGTTGGTGAGCAGCCACTCGCGGGTATCTCGCTCATCGATTCGATCCAATCCGGTCTCCTTAGGATAGTGGGTATTTCTATCCTACGTGGAGAAGTTTAAAGGTGAGGCAGGGAGTGAGTAGGTCTAGGAATGGATAAGGAGATGAGGAGTGCATAAGGGAAACTGCTTTGGGGCGGGATACTCAAAATCGTTATGAGTATGATATAGTCGTAACAGATTGTAATGACGCTCGAGCGCAGGCTTGAATCTCTGAAGCTTTTTGTAAAAGTTTTGATCAAAGATTCTCTGTCTTTCCCGTCATTTGAATTGTGGCCCAAGTCCACCTAACCCTAAGTCACCTGAATTATCCTGAAATCGCTCTGCACCGAGTGACCTGAACAAATTTTAGGACACGGTTCGGTGAAGAGTTCATCGGGTTCATGTTCGTTAGACGCACTGAGACGCATTAAGACGCATTTAAGGAGAGTAATTCATGACCTTGACCTACAGCATGGAAGGATGCCTCCGAGTTGGTCAGCCTGCCCCTGAGTTCACGGCAACGGCTGTGTACGATCAGGAATTCAAGACAATCAAATTATCTGACTATCGCGGCAAATACGTCGTGCTGTTCTTCTACCCGCTCGACTTCACGTTTGTTTGCCCAACCGAAATTACGGCGTTCAGCGATCGGTATGATGAGTTCAAGAGCATCAACACCGAAGTTCTGGGTGTATCGGTAGACAGCGAATTCTCTCACCTCGCATGGACGCAGACCGATCGTAAGGCTGGTGGTGTGGGTGATCTGAACTATCCGCTCGTCGCTGACATCAAAAAGCAAATCAGCGCAGCTTACAACGTGCTTGACCCGGAAGCAGGTGTGGCACTGCGTGGTCTATTCATCATCGACCAAGATGGTGTGGTCCAGCACGCCACGATCAACAACCTGGCATTTGGTCGCAGTGTGGACGAAACCCTCCGCACACTGCAAGCGATTCAGCACGTTCAGTCTCACCCCGACGAAGTTTGCCCTGCCAACTGGAAGCCGGGTGAAGCCACGATGATTCCTGACCCCGTGAAGTCGAAGAATTTCTTCGCTGCGGTGTAGTCTGCATCAATCTGAAATCGCGATCGTATTTTTAGGTCGATCGGGATTTGGATTTTTGAATAATTCTCAGTAGTTCTGAGTAACTCTATTAAGTGTGGTGGGTAACCCTGCCACGCTTTTTATTTTTATGTCTTATTTTGGTGTAGTTATGGGACTTCGGCTCCAGTTGAAGCAGTCCAGATGGTAAACCACTGCTCTCGCGTTAGCCGTAATTGTTCAGCCGCGACTGCTGCCTGAATACGATCGAGCTTACCGGTTCCCAGAATTGGAATGATCCGGGCGGGGTGGGTTAACAGCCAGGCAAAGGCGACCTGATCGATCGTGGCTCCGCCGAACTGTTCGCCAATATGTTGCAGTGCCGTTTGAATTCGCTGAGTGCGATCGTCTTTAGGTTGAAACAAACGACCTCCTGCCAGCGGCGACCAGGCCATTGGTGCGATCCGCAACTGCTGACACTGATCCAGCGTTCCGTTCATGAAGGGTTCTAGATGGAGCACCGAAATTTCGATTTGATTCGTAACCAGGGGAAACGGCAACCGCGAAGCCAGCAGATTAAACTGATTGGGCGTGAAATTCGACACACCAAAATAACGCACTTTCCCAGCTTGCTTTAGATCGATAAATGCCTGGGCAACTTCATCCGCATCCATCAGCGGGTCAGGACGATGGATTAGCAAAACGTCCAGATAATCTGTGTGGAGCTGCTTCAGGGAGTTGTCTACAGAAGCATGGATATGGGTAGCACTCGTATCGTAATCGTGCATCTGATGCTGGGGACGGCGATCGGACACAAGCCGAATTCCGCATTTATCAATGATTTGGATTTGCTCTCTTAACGCTGGATCTTCTGCCAGAGCTGCCCCAAACAGACCTTCGCAGGTGTAGTCGCCGTAGATATCAGCATGATCAAAGCTCGTGATGCCCCATTCTATAAGGCGATCGATCAGTTCCCGAATCTGAGCCGTAGTCATCTGCCATTCCGCCATGCGCCAAACGCCGAAGATCAGACGCGAACAAAGGGGTTCTGAGCCATGAAGCGGAAGTTGTGTGAGGGGCATGAGGGGGTGGGGAATGAGAAGGTAGGGGGGGAATGCAGGGCAGGGTGCGTATGTGAGACCGTTTGGCGATAAATAATTGAGTTCTATTCTGGTTTCAGTCTTATGTCTATGTCTGATGCCTACGTCTTATATTTGAGTCTTATTCTGAAAATTGCTTCACCATAAACACCGACTGCGGCTGATAGCCCAATTTCTCGTAGAGTCGCAGCGCAGCCTGATTTTGCACAAACACCTGTAGACCAACCTGGCGATCGCCTCTTTCACGCGCCCAATCTTCTGCTTTTTGCATCAGGGCAGTTCCAATTCCCAGGTGTCGATAATCGGGATGAACGTACAGCAGAAAAATATAGGGATATCGATCACCCTCAATTTGATCGATCGCGGTTCCCATCCAGAGACAGGCGATGGAAGGTGAGGAAGGTGAGGAAAAGGACGATGCGGTATGTTCGACCCAGAATAGCGGCGTTTCTGCAGAAAGATATTGCTCGACGGTATGCGAGAGGTGCGCGAATCCGTTCCCAGGAAAGAGTTCCTGATAAGTGCGCTGCATAAATTTGACCAGCAGGGCGCGATCGAGTCCTGAGCCAGAACGCAACCGATAGCCGGATGGCAGGTTCACCCGCTGACCTCGCAAGCAAAACGGCTACTCATGACCCAAACTTTGCTCCGAATCTTACTACATCGCGCCATCCACAGACGGAAAACCGCGAACGAGCGTTTCCAGAGTGGGCGGCAGATCGGCAACGCCAACATCCGTTGTGGAAGAAAGGGCAGGAGAAACGATCGCTGCGGCAGCGGTTTTTGTGGGTGAAGCTCCTTCCGGGCGGACTTCTTCGATGGGGGCAGGAGCCGCCAGGTCAGACGGTAAAAAGATACGAGCACTGACGGCAATCAGAGCTACAAAGAAAATTAGAACAACAATGAGCGGGGCAATATACTGACGAAAAATAGCCATGCTTGGGAACAGCAGCGATAAGGATTGAGCCGCAAAAAGCTTGATATTTCTATCCTACAACTGCGATCGATCTTCTTCGTCTGTCTCCAGTTCAGAATTATAAGACTCTGGAGGGTTCGCCAATGCGGGCTTTTGATTCCAGGGAGCGCAAATTGGCAGCAGCAGCAGTCCGGGCAGAGCCGCTAGCAGGGTGAGCAAAAAGAAAGTAGACCAGCCTGTTGCTTGTGCCACGCTTCCGGCAGGCGCGACCAAAATATCCCGACTAACTGCCACCAGACTCGACAGCAGCGCGTACTGAGTTGCCGAAAAGCGGTGATTGCACAAGCTAATTAAAAAGGCAACAAAGCCAGCCGTTCCCAGCCCGCCGCAAAAATTCTCGATGTTAATTGCCAGCACCATTGCCGGATAGTTCTGCCCCAACTGCGCCAGGGCGAAATAGGCGAGGTTGCTGACTGCCTGAAAAATGCCGAAGACCCAGAGCGATCGATAAATGCCGATTTGCCCCAAGATGGCGCCCCCTGCCAGCGCACCCACGATCGTTGCCAACAGCCCCATTCCGCCTTGAATCGCGCCGATATCCGTCTGGCTAAATCCGGTTTGCAACAAAAACGGCGTTGCCATGTTGCCCACTAATCCATCGCCAAAGCGATATAGCACGATGAAGAGCAGAATGGTCAGTCCCATTCCCAGGCCCGAGCGCCGGAAGAATTCCTGAAAGGGCAGAATCACGGCATCGGCAAGCGTGGCAGGCGGACGATTTTCGCCCAGGGATGAATCAGGTTCAGGCGCAAACAGCGTAAAACCAATACAAATCGCCATCAGTCCGGCAAGGCACAGATACACTAGCTGCCAGGAAATCCGATCTGCCAGGATCAACGCTAGCGATCCGGTGAGCAGCAGCGCGATGCGATACCCCAATACGGCAACGGCGGCTCCGGCTCCGGTTTCCCGTTCTTCCAGCACATCGACTCGGTAGGCATCAACCGCGATATCCTGCGTCGCGCTCAAAAAGGCAATCAGCAGCGCATTCAGGGCAAGCAACTGGAGGGTCTGTCGGGGGTTTTGCAGTGCCATCAAGCCGATCGCCAGCGTCAGCAAAACTTGGGAGACCAGCAGCCAGCCTCGTCTGCGTCCCAGAAACGGCGGCACATAGCGATCGAGCAGCGGTGACCAGAGAAACTTGAGCGAATAGGGCAGTGCCACCAAGCTAAATAAGCCGATCGCCTTCAAGTCCACCTGTTCCATTGTCATCCAGGCTTGCAGGGTTCGACTGGTCAGAAACAGCGGCAGCCCAG
This sequence comes from Cyanobacteria bacterium FACHB-502, assembly GCA_014695325.1. GTDB lineage: Bacteria > Cyanobacteriota > Cyanobacteriia > Elainellales > Elainellaceae > Leptolyngbya_A. The sequence goes on from JACJNZ010000092.1 coordinate 62,464, forward strand.
AGGCAAATCCTAGCAGTAGCAGCGCGGCAATTTTACGACTCTCAAAAACTTTTAGAAGCGATCGGGTTATGTGCACGAGTTCTTAACAGACACAGCATCGAAATTTAGACTGATGCCATCTTGCCACAGGTCAGCAGCACGTTAAAAGGATGATTAATAGCTGATGCCTAAGTGGTTGGAGCGAATTGGGAATTTGCAGGAAGTATGACGATCGCTGCATTGCTGCTACATCGATACTGCATTGATACAGCCTTGAGTCAAAATCTCTTCTTAGATAACTAAAACAGGAGGAGCGTATCTCAACTCTGAATCCGTTCTAAATCCGTAACGATCCTTTCCTTACGGTTGGGCTAGGACTGCTGGTTGCTCAAGAAATAGGTTTGGAAAAACCCAGCTGGAGCAAACTAGATCGAGTTGCAATCACTATTTTGAGCCGTTCGAAGTGTCCCCAGAAGTGTTGCAACAATTACACAGCGTTTTCGGTTGCTGTTTCCAGCCGAAGTCGCGGTAATAATCATATTTACGCCTTTTGTCACCGTTCCACGCGAATCAAATTCGACAACGTTATTGGGGGTAGTGCTGCTATTGCTCACTGCGAGTGAGAGGATTCCAGGTCGAAGCTGAGCCTGGGTTGTTTCTTCGCCCAATCGTACTGGCGATCGGCTACCAACCTGGACAGTTGGAGGCGTTGCCGTCGGGTTAAAGGTCACCGTTTGCGATCGGCGCGTGCGGATTGCATCTGCCTGTGCCTGCCGCAGTGTTTGCAGGATTTCATTTTGCGCCGTGTCTGCCCGTCGGGAAGCGGCGAATCCTTGCCAGCTTGGTGCAGCAATTGCGGCGAGAATGCCAGACATCAGCACTGCGACAAGCAGCTCGACTATCGTAAATCCGGCTGGTGCAGTCTGCCTAAATTCATATTTCATCGTCTGTCTCCTGGTTTCTCGTGGTATCGCTTCAAGACGATAGACCTTCTTTTGCAAATCCTTGCCCTCTTTGTTGATCTCGCTCTCGCTGGTCTCTTTTTAGGGGCGAGGGTCTAATAAACGGAATCACTCCTAAGGTTGACGGGTTAGGACACCGCGCAGCAGTACTCTGGTCTCCAGTGTGGGCAGCAGTTCAGCTGATCGAGCGCTCAGAGCCGTGGAGATTCCAGGTCTGCCGACCGCACTACCGCGTAGATATAAAACGACATCCTGATATTCACCGACCGTTTGCAAGTTTTGGGTACCGGTTACTGTGGCTACTTCCTGGGTAGAAATGACGCAGGCATAGAAACTACGAGGCATTGGGGGCGAAGAAACACTGAGCATGGAGTCTGGCGGAGAGAGGCTGTAGGGTTTTCTTGCAGCTGTTCCGTCGTCACCAGGACAGCGAACGGTTGTGTTAAAGGTGGTTTGCCCGTCTACATAATCAACCAGCGTGTTAACCGTGCCTGAGGAAGCGGCAGGGCGACCTCCTGCAGCAGTTTGCAGGTTTACACCGCCCATGGAAGGCCACGTTGCAAAATTTCCTTCATCGCCAGGGTTGACATAGCCAGATGTAATGGTTGTGCTATTCCCTTCAAACTGAGTTAATGCATAGCGCGTAATTCTCGCTCCTCCTCGCCAGGGAGTCCCTGAAGCAGGTCTTCGTTCGAGCGAATAAACCACTAACGCGTAGGACTGACCTGACATACAGCCCACTCCAGCGGGTGGATTGGCAGAAACACAGGCAGCTTTAACGGCATCCGGGAAAGGCTGATATTTCCAGAATGCAAGAATCGGCACCTTCCCTGACTCAGTAAGGGATGCAGGCAAATGCTGGGTCAGGGTTGGCATATATTCGCCGGTGTAAACAAAGACGGCTTCTCGAAGTTCATTGCTGATGTAGTCCATTGCAAGCTGCATTTCGCGCTGCGTTTCCGTGCGAGCTGACTCGCGCTGATCGGCTTGCATAAGCTGCACCACAATAAACATCAAGCCGGAGACCAGACCGCCACCGATCACGGCAACGACAAGCAGTTCCAGCAGTGTAAATCCTCGGTTGCTCGGTGTTGCTGCGATCGGAAGCAATTTCCCCTGGGGGGTCATCGACTTTGCCCGACTCGAATTGATTTGCTCTGGCTTTGCCTGAGGAATCAGCAGGCGTTTGAGCCGCGATAGAAGGAAGCGTCTAGCCATAGGGGTTGGGTACTCTAAGGATGCACGGAGTTATCAGAAACATTGAGCGTCAGGGAGAACCCGCCGGAAATACGCTAGAACAGGACGCAATTCTTTGGCGATCGGCTTGGGAAAAGAAGCTGCACAGCGAGGTTCTTTCTTCGGTCCAGACTAGCTTTGTGTAGAAAGCGGCGAGGGGACGTTTGCGGAGAGTGCCGCTGGTGAGCTGAAGTTGGGCAGGCTCGGTTCTCAGGTCGTTGGGTAACGTGAGCGCATTGCGGGATGCTTGCGGCGAAAAGTTTTCAGCTGCCTGAATCGGGTAAACCCGGATGCCAATATCAAACTCTGAGGGGCGCGACTGCTGACCTGTTGCTCCTTCTGATCTGGAAACTAAGCCAGGGGTACGAAAAATTTGCATTAGATACTCCGGCACGCAGTCGCCATCGACATCAATGGGCAACACCGCGTTAACGGCAACAGCAGGGGGAGATGAGCTTGGGTCAAACCGATTCGAGCATTCTGTTCCGGTCGGGTTCAGGCTTCGTAGCCGTGCATCGATCTGAGTCGGTGCAGCCACACTTGCCAGAGTTCCTGCCGTTGCTCCAGCCACTGACGCAGGGAGGCTTGCCGGAGCGTGCTGCCCCGTTGAAACCAGTGCCCGGATGCGATCGACCTCACCCTGAGCGACCTGGAGGGCTTGTTCTGCCCGGCGATTTTGGACTCGTGTAGCGGTGGCTAACACCAGTGGCGGGGCAACCATTGCGATTGTAATGACAATCAGCATGACTGCTACCAGGCATTCCATGATGGTTAAGCCTTGCTCAGACCCGGATCGGGAGACGATCGACGGTTGGCGACCCGATCGCCAGAGCAGAAACCAGATTAAACGGTGGGCAGGATGGGCAGACATAGACATCTCCTTGGCAGAACTCCTCCAGAACCATCAAACTCCAGAACAGGCAAATGCAGGACAAGCAAACTTTAGGACAAGCAAACTCTAGGACAGGCAAACGCAGATGGGCTTGAGGGAATGCCCTGCCGCAGGGGTTAGCAGCAAGGACATTCCATTGGGCGATCTTGCCTAGCTTGGGCGACAGCTATTTGGCGCGACGCATTGGCTCAAACGTGCAATATAGGGATCATCCGCCGGAGGCTCTGAGTAGAACTCGCTGCGAGTTGAGTCAGGCTGCTGGAATCGTTCGGCAACTGGAGCCGGAGGTCCGTATTGCAGTGCCGGATCATAACCCCAGCGGCGATCTGGAGCCTCGTAGTAGCAAATGTCTTCTGTGCTCGTATCATTCTGTGGACAACCCGCTCCCCTGGCAGGCGTGGCTCCCTGCTCCCAGGCATCCAGGTCAAACGGCGCAGTCGCATAGCTGCTGAAGTTGAGCTGAAGGAATGCTCCAGAGAAGAACAGGTCTTTGTCTTTCCACCACTCGATGAAGCGAGGGAAGTTGTGCAACCCTCCGTAGCCCTGGTTAGAGCGCGTCGGAACGAGACCTCCTACCACGATCGTGTTGATTCGTGTTGCGTTTGGCGCCTCGTTGATTGCCCGTCGTTGGCTCGTGCGATAAAAGCCGTCAGCTGCGCGGTATTCCCGGAAGCCGTCGTTCGCATTCCACTGAATGGGCATTCCACTGCGGCTAATCAAGAGGGGCGAATCCCCAATATCGGGGTTATTGCCAGATGCCAAATCTCGCAGAATCAGGGGATAGCTATCTGCAATGTTGGCAGTCACCCAGCGCGCCTGTTTCTGGGTGTTAGGCGGGTCAGCATTGGGCAGAACCGTCGGACGGTTTTGGTTCAGGAACGATGTGGTACGGGTACTGCATCCATAACGACCCTGTAGCGAAGAAGGTTCTACTTCCACTGTTCGACCACGCCGACCTGCGGTTGTCATCGCATCTTGGATACTGCCATCGCAGAACCTAGACGACAGGATCGTGACGGCATCTGCCACAACTTCGCTCGGTCGGAACTGGTCGGTTGTAGACTTCGCAAAGTTTTCGTTTAAGGTTCCGTTTGCCCCACCGGAGCCACGCTGGTAGAAGTTACCGTAGTTCGCTGCCAGGGGAGCCGTAAACTCTTCGAGAGCAGCGGGGGCTGCATCAAAGGTGCGGTGCAGGTTGAAGTCGCCCAGAATGTAGGCAGGGTTGGCTGTCACAAAGGAGAGGCCCCGCCACAGGTTGTTTTCATTGGCAGCAGCTCCGCCCCTGACCAGAGAGATGCCCTGCTTTAAGCGGAACCCGTACGGACGACGATCGGGATCAGGCAGGTAATCCACAGGTTTTGGCGTGATCCGGTTGGCAGCGTTCAGAGGGGGGTCGGTTGAAGCATAGGCATCGGCGTAGGTATTCATCTGGCAGGTCGCGGTCGTCTGCATACGCGCTTCGGTATTGCAGCTGCTCCAGCGATTGCTAGCCGGACGAACAATATTTGCCTCAGATACTGAATCTTCTCGGAAGGCGTACACAATACCGCTTCTGGGAAGCCAGTAGTCAGAGCCCACGCTGCTTTGGCTATTCCGCATCAGGTCGAGGTCGAGATCCAGGCTTCTGACCGTCATCATTTCCCGTCCGTTAAAGAAGGCATGATCCTTAAACATGACGGGGAACATTGCGCCAGGCGTGTTATTTGCGCCAGTCGCGCTAGTCAGCTGGAGCAGGCGAGGATAGTTTGCGTTGTTGGAGCTTTCTGCCGGGAAGGAGCAGGACACCGAGCAAACCTTAATCCAGTTACGGGCGTTGCCGTTGGGTGTACGACCATCCGTTACCCCAGTGACACTATCTGATAGCCCAGCACCTGTAGGCAGCAGCCAATCCTGCCCCGCCATAATCGTTCCCGTCGATCGATCGCGGAGTGCCCCACCCAGAGCAGTATGGCTGGCATTGGGCATTGGCAATCTGCGAGGACGCAGGGCAACATTCTCAGGACGCACCACGTTATAGGTCACCGTGGAATTCTGCAGTGAGATATAGGTTCCTCTGGTGCTCCGGTCTTCTGAGTCACGGACATAGAGGTCGTTTTCACTGCCTGCAATTCCCTGGTAGTCAGGATGGGAGATAAAGTCGTCTGTTCCAGCACCGTCAAGGGCTGCGGCAACCGTTGGGGCAGGGGTCGGATTGGTATCACTGGTTCCCGCAGGAAAGAGCGAATAGAGAATGGGATAGCGAGGACGATAGGAACAGAGATTGAAAAGCGCATCCTTGGGCGTGGTGTCGGTGGCAATGGCATTCCAGGCTTGGCATTGCCCTAATGGAGCCTGTGCTAATACCCGCTCTGTTTCGTTTCCTTCTTCTGCGCCTGTGTTTTCCCCATAGGCACCGTAAAAGCCAAACTGTCGATCGCGGGCAACTTGCTCCTTCGTAATAATGAGCTGAGCCAGGTAGATCTGGTCTTGGATAACCCGGCGGGCTGCCACATTTCCAGCACCCGGATCGTCGCGCCAGCGTTCTAACAGACGCACGTAGAACTCTGGGTTGCTGTTACGTTTCACTGCGGTCATGAACTCCCGCTCCGTACTCCTCATCAGTGCCAGATCTCTGAGAATGCGGCTGCCTGAAACTGAATCAGGCAGGGCTAAGTTTAAGGCTGGGTTGGCACTGCGAACCTTTTCGTTAATCTCACTCGCAGCCACCTCAGTCTCAGCATCAATCATCAGGTTAATCAGGCGAATGCGTCCCCGCAGACCAGAGAAGTACGTGACGATTTGATCATTCGTCAGGCTGGAGAAGTTATCAACTGTGATTGTGACTCCTGGGGGAAGAGGGCTACCCAGTAGTCGTAGGGTAGGACTTCCGGGTAATGGAATGGCTTCCAGGGTAGCGTAATCAAGCTTTTCCAGGTAATCGACGTTGTATGCCAGCATACCCAGGGTGCAGGCAGCGGTGTGGAGCGTTGTCTTATCAGCAGGACTCAGGGAAGCATAACCACGACTTCCATAGATAGCCAGGACTCTCCGCAGCATCGAGAAATCACCCCACATCGCCATGCTGGGATAGGGATGGACTTCGTTTCGACCTACTTGCGTTGCTGGAGGTTGGAAAGAGGGCGCGCCGCCGTTGGGATCGCCTGCAAAGTTCGCCAGATTTTTCAGGGCAGTGATCAGGCTACTGTTAGGGTTAGTAAACTCGTCCAGCCTGGGCGTTTCAAACTCCCAGCCATTTGTACCGCGACCCCGGAAGAAATCGCTAATCACCATTGGGGTTGCCTGATCGCTGTACCCAGGAATGGCTGCCGTTCCCTGAAGGGGAGTCGCTAAATTTTCAAATATTGAACTTCTATCCAGGGTTCCAGCGGTTCCCGGATGTACAGTGGTGGCAATACAAGCCAGGGGAAAGTCGCGACCCGTTTGCGCACTGGCATGGTAGACCGCAGTTGCCTGAACCGCTGGCAGATTATCGAACAGGGTGCGTCGCTGTCGCTGTTCGTTGCAGCGATTGGCTGCCGAGGAGCAACCTCCGGGCCAGGGGCGAAGCGGCTCTGATCCCGCACCCAGGGGATTACCGTCCGCTGAAAATCCACTTGCATCGGTGGGTCCGCCCCAGCCTGCCGCGTCGCCGAGTTCGAGCCGCTGCCCGACTACCAGCCGCAAACCTTCGAGCCTTGCCCGTCGTTCCCAGTAGCCATCAAGACCAACCTCTGAGTTTGCGCCGCCCTCAGGAGGATCAGCACTAATGAGATCTTGTCGATCGCTAGGGATGTCTTGCCCGATCGTGCTGCCGACGATCACTTGCTCAACTGGGAGGGGATTTTGGCGTCCGACTTTGGGCTTTGGACCAAGGCGATTATCCGCTCGGAAAATATCATCCAGGTAGGGTGTGGGCTGGGGCGATTGGATCAGTCTGCCTTGCGCACTATTGTTAAATATCCCATCCACCCAGTCCGTATCCGCAGCATTTTGAGGATTGCCATTGGTAATGCTGGCTCCACGAGAACGTGACTCGTCCTGAGTTTGCAGAACTACAGGTTCCAGCGTTAAGTCGGTGATTGAAGGCTGCGGCGAAACACGGGTGCGATCGACCGAATCGTTGTTCCTATCAAAGGTTTGATTTAACTGCGCCAGATCCGCATCAATTTTGACTGAACTGTTATCGGTGTCGTCTCTGGTAATGCCCAGAATGAACTGCCCAGCAAAGGTTTCTGTATTGGTGCTATTCAGATTGCGAGCAACGGTCAACTCCGACTTGTCAAAAATACAGGAGTTTGCCGAACTCACCAAAAAGCTGCGGAAGTTGTTTCCACCCAAAATAAAGCTGCCCTCGGTGTGCATCGCCCCGTTCCAGTTAAACGACGCACCCGGAAAGATCTCGAGGTCATTGCGGAACCAGGCAGCCCACTTAAAGCCCTGGGTTGCTTCCCGGTCTTGCTGAAACTCTAGCGTCGATACCGTTCCGTTTTGCGAATTCGGTACGACATAGGCATTGACCTGAAAATTCTTCCGCAGCCTGGTGCGGTTGTTAGGGTCAGGAAACCAGCCGTCGCCGTTTACAAGACTCAAGCCTGCCGCCCCTCCGTTAGAACGCTGGCAAGCCAGGTTTGCCTGGTTAGTATTACTGAGCGGTGCGTTTCGCACTTGCAGCCGTTCGGCACGATCCTCCAGGGCAGTCTGCCGGGAATCTTGTAGCGGATTGACAGGGGTGACGCCAGCCGCATTGTTTGCCGGAGCCGTCATGATAATGGAATAGAGAACGGTTGCATCGGTTACACCGTCACCGTTTGTATCGGCAGGATACTTCCAGGCGTTATCCCGTAAACGATCGCCGTCAATGTCGAGACGTTCTTCCCCTGGCAGCGTGTAGGGATCAGGAGCATTGGGATCAGATGGAAAGCGTTGAGGTCCGGGGGAACCTGCAATATTCCGCCCATCGTTGAGCATCATGCCAAGCAACTGTCGCTGGCTGGGAACGCCCCCTGCACGAGGATCACGAAGCGGATCAAACAAAAACTCTAGCTTTGCCCTTGCCCGATCGATCGCCGGAGTTGCGGCATTGTAAATAACCTGCTGTTGCCGTTCGCCGATCGTCTGCTGCGTCCGGGTATAAGTGCGATAGCCGATCGCGCCAACCGTCAGCGTGACGACCAGCAGCAGCAGTGCCGTGGTGGGCAGCACAAAACCTGCTTGAGGCTGAGGCTGTCTGCCAATCAAGAGCAACACACGCATGACCCAGCGCACGAAGCCTTTAATCCAGGTACGTGGCGATTTGATAAGGTGCTGCATCAGTTTAGGGATTGCCCTGATTTTCCGTGGGGTTGACATATCTGTCTGCCTGTTTTCTGCCTAGTCAGTGAGGTTCGAGAAAATGAGATTTTGACCTTTCAAAACTTCACATTTGAACCGTGTTTTTGGGATCAATTCTGCCAATCGGTCTCTGTAATCACCGTCTTAACAACTTCTAGCCGCTGGAACAACAGGAGAATCACGCGCAGGAAATCACAGGGAAACTCGAATTTGTTCAAAGTAAACAAGACATTATTAAACAAGTCTCAGTAAATTTATCGAGGGAAAAGGTCTGAAATGTCAACCAGAGTAAACCCTGCCCGGATTGTGCCTATTTGCGCCTATTGCCGCATAGGATACCCGCCCCAACTGGAGAAACGATCAAGCGCAGCCGCAGGTTTGAACCGCAACGCATTATAAAATCCGATGAAGCGATCGTCAGAGTCACGAAGATGAAGCCCAAATCATGAAGGCTCCTCTGAGCACAGCCCTCAAGCACACGCCGCCGCAATCAGCAAAAAGATCAGCAAAATAAAAGAGACCTTTCTCACTAGGGCTTTTGCCTGAGAAAGATCTCTGAAATAGAAAGCTCGAAAAAATAGAATTTCTCGATTGAGAAGGTTTCGACAGCGAATTTTGATAGTCAATAACGCGATCGAAATGAATTCAATTAAGCGCAGCAACACCCGATAAAAAGCGCAGAAAGCAGAATTTATAGCTTGCTGAGATCCAGTCCCAGTTCGCGGGCAACTGCATCTAAACCCCGGTTGTTGAGCGTTTTGATTGCTTTGGTCGAAAGACGCAGCTTGATAAACCGCTTTCCCCCTTCCCACCAGATGCGCTTTTCCTGAAGATTAACTTCCTGCAATTTCTTGGTGCGGCGGTGCGAGTGAGACACGGCGTAGGCGTTGTTTGCCTTTTTGCCAGTAATTTGACAGCGACGAGCCATAGGATTTGACCTGGTTATTTCGACTTCGATGGACACAATCCCTTAGTATAGCAGCAGTGCAGAGCATCGCAGCCGGATTGCAAGCGATCGAGCAGCTTCTCTCCCTGTCCTGCTCTGCGGCTACTTTACTACTGCGTCAGGCGGGTTAGCACCTGATTCGATCGCTCCACAAACGATTTCATGCCGTCTGCGTCAAAGCCCCTTTGCGCCATCAATGCCAGATCGTAAACGTGCTGACAGATGAGCGTAGACAATTCGCCCGAGGGAGACTGACCGCCCGCCTGAAGGATCTTGCCCTGGTTGATCGTCAGCAGATTTTGGATCAGGGGATGTGCGGTGTTGACCAGCAGCGTATGTTCTTCCGGGAACTCAGCAGTTTGCTGCGTCAGCAGGGCAGTCATTTCGCTCATACGGCGCAGCTCTTCGGGAAGGAGGACGATCGCTGGAGGAGCCGCTTCTGCGTGGTCAGACTTGAGAGCCTCGGTGCGAATCGTTACCTTGGGCTTGCCTAGCGCCTGCTGAAACAGCTCTTTGACCTGCTCACTGCGAGTTTTATTCGTCGTCGGGTCAACGATTTCGCTAGATTTCTCTTTATCAATCAGCGTTTCATCCAAGTCAGAATCAACGCGGGAAAACTTGACTTCGGGATGCTCGCGCTCCAGGAAGCTGATGAAGTGGGAATCGATGAACGAATCCATAAACAGCACTTCTAAGCCCTGGCTCTTGTGGAGTTCCACGTAAGTCGCCTGAGAGGCTGGGTCAGTGCAGTAGTAAACCCGATTTTCGTGGCGGGCTTTGTTGCGCTCCAGATAGTCTTTGAGCGTGGTGTAGAATTTGCCGTCCAGGCTGTCTGCTGCCTGCTCCTTTGGCTCAACGTCCTGCCACAAATCGCCCTCTGCCGACTGCACCTGAACCGCTGACGTATCGCTCTTCGGTGTCCCTTCAAACGTGGTGCGGAAGATCAGGATATCTTCGACCTGCTTTTTGAACTTGTCGTCGTTCATCGAGCCGAACTTGACAAAGGTTCCCAGGTCTTGCCAGCAGCGAATATACTGAGTCCGATCGTCCCGATAAAGCTCCTTGAGGCGATCGCCTACTTTCTTCGCAATGTAGTCGGCAATTCTGCGGACAGTGCGATCGTTCTGCAAAAAGCTGCGGGAAACGTTGAGTGGAATATCGGAGCTGTCGATCACGCCGCGCAGGGGCAGCAGGAAGCGGGGAATCACTTCCTCGCAGTTGTCGCTCACAAACACCTGATTGCAGAACAGCTTGATCTGCCCCTTGGTGACATCTACATCCGGCTTCAGCTTCGGAAAATAGAGGATGCCGTTGACCACAAACGGATAGTCCGTATTCAGGTGTACCCAGAGCAATGGCTCTTCCTGGAACGGATACAGGTAGCGGTAAAACTCCAGATAGTCTTCCTGGGTGAGGCTGTTGGGCGACTCCTTCCAGGGAGCTTTTTGCTTGTTGGTCTGTTCGCCGTCCAGCTTGATCGGGAAGGGCATGAAATCACAGTAGGTTTTGACCAACTGCTGAATCCGATACGGCTCCAGATATTCTTTTTCTTCCTCCATCAAGGTCAGCGTTATTGTCGTGCCAACCGCCTGGCGATCGGACTGCGAAAGCTCAAACTGAGTCGAACCGTCGCAAGACCAGTGAACGGGCTGCGATCCTTCTTTGTAAGACAGCGTATCGATCTGAACCTGCGACGCCACCATAAAAGATGAATAGAAGCCCAGACCAAAGTGACCGATAATCGACTGATCGGTACTGTTCTTATATTTCTGGACGAACTCCTCTGCACTAGAGAAGGCGACCTGGTTGATGTATTTCTTCACCTCATCCGCCGTCATACCGATGCCGTTATCGGAAATCGACAGCGTGCCTTTCTCCTTATCAATGGCGATCGTAATTTCCGGTTCACCCGCGTCGCCCGTAAATTCCCCAGAGCGAGACACCATCCGCAGCTTTTGGATTGCATCTACTGCGTTGGAAATTAGCTCTCTCAGAAAAATCTCGTGGTCGGAGTAGAGCCATTTTTTGATGATCGGAAAAATATTTTCCGTATGGATGCTGATATTGCCCTGTTCCAGAATCGTGGTCATAGATTAGTGCCGCAGGGGTTACAAGTTACAAGTACAAACTTTTGCCAGTCCGATGATTCTCTAGACTAGGCGATCGTTCCCATTGTAATCATTCTGGTTGACCCTACTTGAAGGATTACGGATTCCCCTACCTTCTGCATCGGAGTTAGAGCGACAACAGCTACGCTACAGGGGAATGGTCTGAATGGTGATGAGAGCCCCGCGTTTGTAAAGCCGCATCACTCCGCCCGGTCGAACCTGAACGAGTGCCCTTAAGAGGGAGCTGCTGAGCATCACCGCATTCTCAGGCCCAGAAATCGTCAGACTCTCGTTTGATCGGGATTCGACCAGTTCCCTCAGTCCATCTTTAGGAAGGGTCATGGCTCTCTCAGTGGAGCGCAAGAAGCCATTCGCTCAACCTACCAATTTTCTTCGATCGCAATATTGAGGTTTGGGGCGATGCGAAGCAGTTCCCCCTTCGGGGTAATCGTCATTGATCAGAAACAGCCGTGGTCTAGGCTGTAATTCGATCGAAACACCCTTGATTCGGGCTAATTCCGTTTTTAGGATCTTAGGCAGAATAAAAGGCAAAAAAAGACCGAAGAAACGCTCTAGGATTCAGGCTAATGGCTGGAATCAGGAGGATTATACGGAAAATATGTCGGGCTAATGTTCGATCGGAGCGATTAGACGGAATTCATTCAGCCTAATTGCCTGTATAGGGTAGATAGCCCGAACGTGTTCAGCCTAATTAAGAGTTAGCCTGCTAAGCTTTCGGAGGGGATGCATATCAAGCTTAGGCACAAATCCGTCCTTAAACTTTGGATGGTTCAGTTTAGAACCACTAATTCTATAGTAGAAGAGAAAAACCACTACTACAGCACTTATGTCAAGCACCCTGAATAAGCAACTTGAGTATTTCTTGAGAAGAGAAACTCTTGTTAAAGTTGCAAATAGCTTCCTTGTAGTTTTCGGTACCCTTTGGCTTTTTACGGAATCTGCTGCGTTCTTCTTTAATGAATATTTAAGCAATTATCGCTCAGTACTCCTTTTAGTGATTATTGCAAGTGCTTTTATCTCATCCTTGGCTTTATCCTTTCCTAAATTGCAATATAGTCGAGCATTTACTAGGCTGAATGTGGAAGTCGCTGTAAAGGTTGGCGATGTTTTGAAAGAAATTGAAAATGGTGCTTGTAACGTTGTTTTCGGCGCAAATGATACCTTTACTATTAGAACGGAGAAAATAGCAGGTAAACAAAGCATTCGCTCTCAACTTGTAAACAAGTTTTATCAAGGGAAGTCGCATTTATTTGACAAGGATATTGTAGATTCTCTTAATGAAAAGAGACTTGTAGATGAAGTTAGCGAAACATATAAAGTTCCCGTTGGGAGTGTGGGGATAGTTAAACTAGGTGATATCAAAACTTTTTGTTTAGTAAATAAGGAAAAGGTGGTTGGTAAGACAACGAATATTAGTAAAGAGAATTTATGGCTAGCACTATGCAATTTGTGGGAGGCTGTCAAAAACAAAGGTGGTAACTATCCTGTTATTGTTCCTGTTTTAGGTGCAGGGTTTGGTCGAGCACCTGCATCTCGCATTTCTTTAATTCAGCTAATCTTAATGTCTTTTGCAGTTTCAAATCGCGAGTTTCGTATTACGAAAAGGCTGACTATCATGATTCATGAACAAGATTACAGCCCCAGTGAGATGTCTGAGGTTATTGCTTTTATTGATACGCTTGATTTATGACGCAGGCTAACAATTCGCTTGGAGCAGACTACCGTAGGGTTTTGGTATGTTACATAAGTCCTTGACAGCCGCTCAAGCGAATCGTTATGCGGCTACGCCTTGGGTGTAATCAAACATTCATTTGCTGAGATTCAAATTGAAATAGCAAGAGGCTCTCAATTAGAGTGTGTTCTAAGATTGTTAATAGTGTTCATGCTGCCGTTATGGAGGGTTTGAATGGAAGCCCTAGAACGCCCTGCTGATAAACGCCCTAAAGATATTCTAAAGAAGTTGCTCCTTGAACTGAGCCCCGGCAACTACAGTACATTCGGGAAAATCTGTGATTGGAAAGTCTCACGCGGTTTCTCTGAATACGATTACTCAGGTTGGGAAGCTATTGAGGATGAATTTTTGCAGGAGTATATAAGAGTAGTATCAGAAATTCAAGAGGAATGGGGACAGCCTGACTTTAAGGGTAACCCTGAAAACGGAGGGTATCCAAAGTGGTTCCGAATTTGGGCGATTGAAATGTGTTATTGGATCAAAGAAGAAGGAATTGCATATGTTGCCTTCCATAGAGAAGACCGGGAACTTCCCTACTGCATTACCCTCGGAGCAATCTCAGAAGATTCAATTGAAGAAATCAGTGAACTAGGTTTAGATAGATAAGAACCTGGACTTGCACTGTCGGCTGAATACCCACTGTGAACCGCATAACAATTCCCATGCACACTGACCGTTGAAAGGTTGTCTGTCAAATGTAAAAATTCTCTACGGCGGGTGATAGGAACCGTTAGCTGTCAAGGAGGATATCGATGATCTCTCCACCTCTACCCACACAACAGATTGATACAGCACGATTGCGAATTCGCAGATTCACTCGCGAAGATATTGAGTTGTTCATCAGCTTTATGACGGATTGCGAGTCCACGGCATTTCTTCCCTTTGCCCAGGAGCAGAAGAGCAGAGAGGGAGCCAAGCAGCTTGTTGAGTCCACCATCGAGTCATATAGCTCTGCACATCCCATGCTTGCCTTTGCGATCGAAGAACAGATGACCAGGCAGTTTGTGGGGTTCTGTGGCTTGAATCCGCACGACGAAGAGACGATAGAAATAATGTACGCAGTGATGCCGAGCGCGAGACGGCAAGGGTATGCAACAGAGATCGCTACCGCACTTGCTCGTTACTCCCTTGATGAGCTTGGCTATCGTCGAGTGATCGCTTTGATTGTGCCAGCTAATCAGTATTCAAAGATCGTCGCTGCGCGGGTGGGGTTCAAGGATGGCGGCTTAGTCAGCAATGCAAGCTTTGCAGAGAAAGTGCATCAGTTCATCCTCGAACAGGAGCCAGCTAACACAGTAGTGGAGCGAACGTGAAGAGCCTTTGCGCTTCGTTTCAATGTTGTTTGTCACCGCTCACTTTAGCCATTAGCTTGCAAGTTCTTATGGAGATGCCCGAGCACGAGGTTTGGTTGAGATAGGTTTAGGAATTTTTGATAGGGCAAATTATCTGAAAATACCCGCAAGGCTACTACAACACTTAGAACCTATTTCAGATACTGAAAGAGCTTATCAATGTGCTGTAAGTTAGACCGTAAAAGTGCATTACTAAGGAGTAGTTTAAGGCAACACTCATGAAGGCAATCCTGTGAATAAAGTTGCTGTATTTGGTAATGCTGGAGGTGGTAAGTCTACTCTCAGCAACCGTTTAGCAAAAATGACAGGTTTACCCATGGTTGCTTTAGACCTGTTGAAGTATACACCTGGCGGTGGCGAAGTTTCCTACGAGGAATATAAAGCTGCCCATAATCAACTCCTCCAACAAGACCAATGGATAATTGATGGATATGGGTCATTGGATACAGTATGGGAACGACTGGAGATAGCAGATACCTTAGTCTATGTAGATATGCCAGTTCTCCAACACTATTGGTGGGTAACGAAGCGATTCTTAAAGGGCTTTCTAGTTCCACCAACAAATTGGCCTGAGAATAGCCCGCTCTTAAAGGGTACGTTAAACAGCTACTACACGGTGTGGCTGTGCCATAAGAAGCTGACTCCAAAGTACCGAGAGTACGTGAATAAATCTAAGGAAAGCAAGCGAGTCTATCATCTTAAGTCTCCTAAGCATGTGAAGGAGTTCTACCAAGCTGTCGAACTAGAACTGGCAAAATAAAGGTTATTTGTGATTCCCCAAAACTCTCAAACAGCGGTCTGCCGTTCTGAAACGACCCAAGAGGTTGTTCGTCGATGAGATTGAGGGGAAAACAGTACATGCTCCGGCTAACAGATGATGGCAGCGGGCGATCGAAAACCGCCGGTACTGAGTTTGGGTTACTTGGTTTGAAGTTACTTGCTGCCGCTGATTTGAGCCGTAAAGCAGACGATATTATATCGCTGGCAGGGGTAAGGTCTCCTTTGGCACGAGAGCTGTAAAGGATAATAATCTGCGGACTATATTTCTCGCATAAATCGGAAACCACCTGAACGAGAAGAGCTGCGATCGCCTCATCTCCTGTTTGCCATACTGTACGACTGGCAGAGACGATCGCCGCCATCACCCCCTAAAAAAGCCCCCTGCCGCGAATCGACAGAGGGTTAATCAATTAAACGATCGTGCTAATGACCGCAACCTACAGAGCTGCCAGCAGTTCTGCCGAAAGGCGCTTCAGTGCCAACCGCTCGTTTTCGATATCGACGTAGATCGTATCGCCGTCGTGGAATTCTCCGCGCAGAATGGCTTTAGCGATCGGCGTTTCCAGTTCGCGCTGGATGGCTCGCTTGAGGGGGCGTGCGCCAAATACCGGGTCGTAGCCCACTTCTGCCAGGAAGTCGAGGGCAGCTTCGGACAAGCGGAGCGACATCTTGCGATCGTCCAAACGCTGGGACAGACGATTGACCTGAAGCTGGACAATTTGCCGCAATTCAGAGCGTTGCAGGCTGTGGAAGATGATCAGCTCATCTACCCGGTTCAGGAACTCTGGGCGGAAGTTCGATCGCAGAGCATCCATCACGCGCGATCGCATTTCCTCGTAAAGTTCATCGTTGCCTGCCAGGTCGAGAATGTACTGCGACCCAATGTTGCTGGTCATGATGATCACGGTGTTCTTGAAATCGACCGTGCGACCCTGCGAGTCCGTCACGCGACCGTCATCGAGGATTTGCAGCATGATGTTGAACACATCGGGATGTGCTTTCTCAATCTCATCAAACAAAATTACCGCATAGGGACGACGACGAATCGCCTCGGTCAGCTGACCGCCTTCCTCATATCCCACATATCCGGGAGGCGCACCGATCAAACGAGAAACGGCGTGCTTCTCCATGTACTCAGACATATCGATTCGCACCATTGCTTCTTCGGTGTCAAACAGGTATGCCGCCAGAGCCTTCGCCAATTCCGTCTTACCGACCCCGGTCGGACCCAGGAAGATAAAGCTGGCGATCGGTCGATTGGGGTCAGCCAACCCAGCACGAGAACGCTGAATTGCGTCTGCAACTGCCGTCACTGCCTCATGTTGACCCACAACGCGCCGATGCAGCTCGTCTTCCAGGTACAGGAGTTTCTGCATTTCAGACTCGACCAGCTTGCTCACCGGGATGCCCGTCCACTTGGAAATGATTTCCGCAATGTCGGACTCGGTCACTTCTTCGCGCAGCATTGATTTACCGCTGGTTTGCGTCTCGGTCAGCCGCTTTTCAGCTTCTTGCAGCTTGCGTTGCAGGTCGGTGAGTTTGCCGTATTTCAGTTCCGCTGCGCGGTTGAGGTCGTAGTCGCGCTCCGCCTGCTGCACTTCCAGGTTGACGCGATCGATCTCTTCTTTGAGCGTCTGGATCTCAGTGATCACTTCCTTCTCGGACTGCCACTGAGCATTCAGCGTAGTATGCTCTTCCTTCAGATCAGACAGCTCTTTGTCAAGGCGATCGAGCCGTTCGCGGGAACCCGCATCGCTTTCTTTTTGCAGCGACAGCTTTTCCATTTCAAGCTGAAGGATTTTGCGATCGACCTCATCCAGTTCCTCCGGCTTAGAAGTGATTTCCATTTTCAGCTTGGCAGCTGCTTCGTCTACCAAGTCAATGGCTTTGTCTGGCAGGAAGCGATCGGAGATATAGCGGTTCGACAGGGTAGCCGCAGCCACCAGCGAAGAGTCGGAAATCTTGACTCCGTGGTGAACCTCGTACCGTTCCTTGAGACCCCGCAAGATCGAGATCGTGTCTTCCACCGAAGGCTGATCCACATACACCTGCTGGAATCGCCGCTCCAGGGCTGCGTCCTTCTCGATGTACTTGCGGTATTCGTCCAGCGTGGTCGCACCAATACAGCGGAGTTCCCCTCTTGCCAGCATGGGTTTAAGCAGGTTTCCCGCATCCATCGCGCCCTGGGTTGCCCCTGCACCGACAACAGTGTGAATTTCATCGATAAATAGAATAATGCTGCCATTGGAATCCGTGACTTCCTTTAGCACTGCCTTGAGCCGCTCCTCAAACTCGCCGCGAAACTTGGCTCCGGCGATCAGTGCACCCATGTCCAGCGCGATCAGCTTGCGGTCTTTCAGCGATTCGGGCACGTCACCCGCCAGAATGCGCTGTGCCAGTCCTTCCGCGATCGCCGTCTTACCCACGCCCGGTTCGCCAATCAGCACAGGGTTATTCTTCGTGCGGCGCGAGAGAATTTGAATCGTGCGGCGAATTTCGTCATCGCGTCCAATCACCGGATCAAGCTTGCCCTGACGCGCCGCCTCGGTCAGATCCCTCCCATACTTCTCTAGAGCTTCGTACTTGCCCTCTGGGTTTTGATCCGTCACTTTCTGGTTTCCTCTTACCTGATCCACAGTATTCTTTAGTCTATTCTCGTTTAGCTTAAATTCCTGGAACAAGCTCTTGCCGAAGCGATCGTCTCTTGCATACGCCAGCAGCAGGTGTTCGACCGAAATATACTCGTCGCCATACTCTTTCCGCAGCGTTTCAGCCCGATCGAGCAGAGTATCGAGTGAGCGACCCAGATACACCGAACTGCCTGCACCCGACACTTTCGGCTGTTTTTGAATGTATTTTTCCGTGTACTCGCGGACGCGCTGCACGTTCACACCGAGCTTGTTTAGAATACTCGTTGCCAGTCCTTCTGGCTGCTCCAGAATCGCCAGCATCAAATGCTCTGACTCAAGCTGCTGATGCTGTGCCTGTTTTGCAATATCGGGAGTCCGAACGATCGCCTCCCACGCTTTCTCAGTGAATTGATTTGGGTTAGTTGGCTGCATAGGCACTGAGGGGAATGAAGAATCGCAGGGTCATACTTTTAGCAGTGATGGGGATGCCGCTCACCTGCCACTCAATACCACTGACCCCAGTGACTTTATTTTAGGGAGAATTATGAAGACGAGGCGATCGGGCATCACACCTTTTGATGGCGTAATCTCGTCCCTTCGTGAAGGATTATGACTAGGCAGATAAAGGATTGGCGCGGGTAGCGTGTAATCGTTCTACAGAAGTTTCTGCGCTCTACACATCACGAGCAACGCTTGAGCGGATTCCACTGCTTTCTATTCAGTTCAATTCACGCTATTTAATTCACGGTGCGATTAACCTTCCTGCCTCAGCGAAGCAGATGATTTTGCCCTTGTTCTTCTCCTGGATGCGTCGATACTCCAGATCCCTGGACCATGAGCCGCAATATAGAGAAAAAGGAAACAGTAGAGCATGGCTAACTCACCTCCGTTAACGATCGGGAGAAAGCCTTTTGAAGCATGCAGCATAAAGTAAGCGACTGCCATTTCACCGCTGGCAATAAAGGCCGCATAGCTTGTCAGCAGTCCGATCGCAATCAATAAGCCGCAAACTAACTCCAGCAGTCCCCCAAATCCCAGGAATGAGGTGATGGAGAGGGGTGGTTTACCACCTGGAATACCCAATATCTTTTGAGTGCCATGCAGAGCAAAGGACAATCCTGCAACGATTCGCAAAATTGCGTAAATGTAGGGGGAGTAGCGGGCAAGAAATGGATTCATATTTCTCAGTATTTTTCAGTTCGTAGGTTGTTTGTTTACTCTAGAAGAGATTAGTACGCAGAGTGGACTTCGATCGCCTGAAAGACCTGCTGCAATTGATGCAGTAAACCTCGCAGGCTGCCGATGTCGGCTTGGGGTTAACTTGTTCAGCAGCAATCTGGTTAGTTATCAAAATTCATTCATTTCTACTTCTTCCTTAAGATGGGTTTTGCTAAACCAGTTTGTAATAGATTAGCTTATCTGAACTAGCGCGATCGCCTGCTCTCTCATCTCATGATTCTGTCATTCAGGCAGTTGGTGAAGCAAGTTCCCTATAGACGATCGCAGCTTTAACTCACCCAAGTTAGTAGAAGCCAAAGACAATCAACTCAGAATTGATTTAGCCGAATATATTAGCTAAATACAAAGCACAGATTTTTGTTCATTTTTTGTTCAGCAGTATGATGCAGCAGTACAAACCGCTCTTTCGGTTCATTCTTGCCCTGGCAGTGGTGGCGATCGGTGCTACGCATTTTACCAGCCCAGACTCCCACATTAGAATTGTGCCATCCGTCCTTCCTCATCCCTTGGCACTGGTCTATGGGAGTGGAGTGATTGAGATCCTTGCTGGAATTGGGTTGCTCATTCCTCGTGCCAGTCATGCAGCCGCTTGGGTTTTGGTTGTACTTTTCATTGCTATTTTTCCAGCGAACCTCAACCAGGCAATTCATAATATTCCAGTCTCAGCAATGCCGCATGATCCGCCGCTGATTTGGTTGCGTTTTCCTTTTCAGGTCTGCTTAGTCCTTTGGGCTTGGTGGCTGACTAGAGCCGATGAGGCTGTAGAAACAATGGGCGCGATCGAGCCAGACTCTGATACACCTAAAATCATCCCTGAGAGCAAGGTAAATTCCAATGAACGGTAGCAACTTGGGTGGTAAAGGAGAATTACAATGCAATTGAATTTAATGCTGCTCTGGATCACGCTTTCGTTTGTCGTTGTTGGAGCAATCATGCTGCTGCTGCAACCCGTGATCGATTTCCATTAAACCAGGCAATCAGAGCAACAAGAGAAATACCGGAAGTGTAAATCACCCTAGCCTTCTGACCCTGGCAGTTATGACGTAGCAGTGTTGTAGATTGCCAGGCAGGAATTTGAAGCACTGCGATCCGTCATTGGAAAGACGTTATCGGGGGGCAATCTTTTTAGGATCGTCCGCAACGCAAGAATTTAGCTTAAGGCAGAACAATGACAAAGCAGTTTAAGAAGGGCGACAAGGTTGAATGGGATTCTTCGGGTGGAACCACTCATGGCGTGATTAAAGAAATTATCACTGAACCCACCGATTTCAAGAATCATCATTTTGAAGCATCGAAGGACAAACCTGAGTATTTAGTTGAAAGTGAAAAAAGCGGCAAAGAAGCAATTCATAAAGCCGAAGAACTGAGGAAAGTGAAAGAGAAGTAGCATGGTACACCACACGGACACCGAAAACGAAACCGTTCTACGCGAATTTCGAGAAGCGGTTAATATGCCTGCGAAGGAACTTGAACACTGGCTAAAAACCGAAGAGTCGCAGTCGGTAGGCATGAAAGAACACGAAGGTGACGAATCTACGGGACATCAAACAGGTCGTCATCTCGTAGAACTACTGCACAAGAAACGGTCAGACTACAGCGAGGATGACTATAACCAGATGCGCCGTGTGGTGAGCTATATTCATCGTCATTCTGCATAAAGACTGGATGGAGATATCACTCATACTCGCTGGCGGTATTCATTAAAGAACTGGGGACATGAACCGCTCAAAGATTAAAGTTCAGCACAAGTTCAGCATAAGTTCAGCAGGAGCAGTACGATGCGATCGAATGAACAACGCTACCGTGACCGAGTAGAGCAGAACGATGCTCACGATAGAGAGCTTGTAGATGATCATCTAAGTTCCTCTGTTCAAACGGATGACCCAACATCAAACCAGCGCAATCAGGATGAGATAGCAGAACGCTTTATGCGATCGCTACAGCAAATTGAAGTAACCGGAGACGTTGAACCACTTGTTGCTTTGTTTGCAGACAACGCGGATGTTCTTAATCTGGCAATGTCTGAACCGCTTCAGGGACAGCAGCACATTCGGCAGTTCTGGCAAAAATATCTGTCGGTGTTCGATCGCATTCATTCCCGTTTTACCCATGTGGCAGAGGGAAACGGAACGATTACGCTGGAATGGATTTCAGAAGGAGCTTTGTCATCGGGCGAACCTTTCAGCTATCGAGGGGTAAGCATTCTGGAAACGAAGAATGGGCGAGTGCAACATTTTCGCACTTACTATGATTCCGCCGCATTCTTGCCGCAAGGCGCAAAATAGCCACAGCCTTGTGCCCTGCGACTGCATCTCGCATCCATTGTGGTCGCCTGTATGCCGTCCTCTAACTTGTTGATATTGCAGGCATCTATGCCCACAGAGCGAGGATCGGGCGATCGCTTCTTCAGCACTATGAGATTGTGACTTTGCAACACGAGCAAACCTGCCTCACCTTCTCATCTATCCAATTAATCAGGATTTAGATGTGTCTACTGCGTTTCGCTGTCATGATGGCGAAATGTTTCTCTCGACTGGATTCCGCGTTCTCCAGGTTGGTCTGCTCGGTGTATCAGTTTCGACCTATCTGATTGATGAAACGGCATAATCGGAGAAACTTCAATGACTTCTTCTCAAAACCCATCTGCAAACAATCATCACAAAATTCGCTATGCCATTGTTGGACTTGGCTGGTTTGCCCAGCAAGCTGCAATGCCCGCCTTTTCCCAATCCGAGAATTCTGAGCTAGTCGCCCTTGTTTCTGACGACCCGACTAAGCTTCAGGAGCTGGGTCAGAAGTACAACGTACAACATACCTATCCCTACGAGCAGTACGAAGAGTGCCTGACCAGCGGCGCAGTAGATGCCGTTTATATTGCGCTGCCGAACCACCTGCACCGCGAATATACCGTGCGAGCTGCCGAGCAGGGAATTCATGTGCTATGCGAAAAGCCAATGGCAGTCACCGCAGAAGAATGTGAGGAAATGATTTCCACTTGCGAAAGCAAAAACGTCAAGCTAATGATTGCCTATCGCTTACACCTGGAACCCGCCAATCTAGAAGCGATCGAAGTGGTGCAATCCGGGCAGATCGGCGAGCCGCGCATTTTTAACTCGGTCTTCACCCAACAGGTGACTGACGAAAGCAACATTCGTTTACAGCATGAAACAGGGGGTGGCACGCTCGACGACATTGGAATCTACTGCATCAATGCAGCGCGGTATTTATTCCAGGACGAACCCACTGAAGTGTTTGCCTTTGCTGCCAACCGTGGAGAAAAGCGATTCAGCGAAGTCGAAGAAATGGTGACCGCAATTTTGCGCTTCTCGAATGAACGACTGGCAACCTTTACTGTCAGCTTTGGCGCAGCTTCGGTTTCAACTTATCAGGTGGTTGGAACCAAAGGCGATTTGCGGTTAGATCCTGCCTATAGCTGGAACGGGGAACTGAAGCATTACCTCACAATCAACGGTGAAACTCAGGAACGCAGTTTCCCAGACCACAGCCAGCTTGCTGCTGAGTTCACCTATTTCTCGAACTGTATTCTCCAAGATTCACAGCCAGAGCCATCGGGACAAGAAGGTTTAAACGATGTTCGCATTATTCGCTCGCTTTACCAATCGATCAAAACCGGTCAGCCGGTGAAGATTGCGCGGCTAGATGAGCATCAGCGTCCGACAGTGGATCAGGCGATCGCGTCCCCTCCCAATCCAGAGCAGCCTGACTTGGTAAATGCTGCCACTCCTAGCAATTGAAACCGCTAAGTCAAACAACGGGTGGGAACAGGGTGTCTGGGTCAACCCAATCCACAGAAGCATTGCGCGGGCTGACAGGCAGAGGACATTCAAATTTCTTTTGCCGATGTTGGACTGGTAAATCCCCAAAGCAGTGGATAATGATCGGAAAAGACTGCTTTCAGATATCCTTTCCCCCGTTTCGCCTATTTAAGCAGCGGCAACAATTGGTAGATTACCTTTGTGATCATCAGCTTCAGCAGGTTGCCGTGGTTGGAATCGACACTGATATGTGCGTCTTACAAATTGCGATGGATTTGTGGCGTTATGGATTTGTGGCGTTGCTGAATTAGGATGTGAATGGTGCAAATTTAGCTTCTGCATTGCCCCCTAAATCCCCCAGTGCTGGGGGCGTATCATATGCTTATTCAGCAGCAAGAACACAGATAAGATCAACGGATAACTTAAATCTCATAGTGCCATAACTCCTTCTGCTGCAAAATAATTTTTTGGAGTGGCAACCGCTGAATATATTGCTGCTGCTCAAGCAGGCTCAAAGTTCGGGTGACGGTAATTCGAGTAATGCCAATCAGGTCTGCTAAATCCTGATGCGTTAGGCGTAGATCAATCAAGCAACCGTCCACCGTGGTTTGACCAAAGCGATCGGCTAACCACTGAAGCAGCCTCAGCAGCATGACATCAGCACGCTTAGAACCACGAATGACCATTAGGGCTTCCAGGTAGTTAACATGGGTTAGTAGCGTATCTGCTAAATCCGGAACCTCATTAATTGCGATCGGAGTCGCTTTCACTGGAGTCAAGCACTCGATTTGATAGGGATTCACTTGAGTTAGCGATCGTCCAACGCAGTTCCCTGCTCCCCAGAGACCGAGTACAATAAGCGTTCCATCCTCTGACCAAGTTACTGTTCTGACAAATCCTGATTCAATCTTCCAGAGTATATTGGAGCGGCAGTCAATCACACTACGGGCATTAAATCGGTGAACAGAGAACTGTGGGGTTGCCTGTTTCCAAGGTGGGAGAGTTACAGCAGTCATCGCTTATTCCTATTGCTGAAATTGTTATTGCTGAGAATTGGGATAAGCAAAACCTAGGAATGGAACGTGCCCAAAATACGATCGAGAATTTGGGTTTTCAAATCGGCAAAAGCGGCACTTCCAGGATTGCGCAGACGCGGAAGGGGAATCGATAGATCCAGATCAACGCTGCCATGATTTAAAACAATGACGCGATCGGCAAGATAAACAGCTTCTTCGACATCGTGTGTCACTAAAATGGCAGTGAACTGCTGCTCCTGCCAGAGCGTTTGGATCAACTGCTGCATCTCAAGCCGGGTCAGGGCATCTAACGCACCCAGGGGTTCATCTAACAGTAGAAGCCGAGGCTGGCTGACCAGGGCACGTGCAAGAGCAACTCGCTGCCGTTGCCCACCAGAAAGCTGCGTGATCCATGATTGAGATCGATCACCTAAACCAACCTGTTCCAGTGCCCACCGGCTGCGCTGCCGCCCTTGTTTACTCAAACCTAAGGCTACATTGTCCAGGACTCGCCGCCACGGTAAGAGTCGCGCATCCTGAAACATGATTCTTGTAGTAGGATTTAATCCATTTACAGGTTGCCCATCCAGGTTAATCTGTCCGTTTGTGGGAGAATCTAATCCAGCAATCAGGCGCAGAAGTGTGCTCTTACCGCAGCCGCTTCGCCCAACGATCGCAGTAAACTCCCCTGGACGTATCGATAGATTGATCTTTTGTAAAACCGAAACCGAACCAAAGGATTTTTCTAGCTGATGAATTCTAATTTCAGTTCCATAACTATGCCTTGATCGATCGTTTTTTTCGTTAGAAAACCGATTCTCAATGGGTTGCCTTAATGTATTCATACTCTCCTCCCTAATGCCATTGCATCAAATTATTTAGTTATCCAAAAATTTTCTGTTTCTATTCTGGAACCTAGTCATCTCTTGTCTTTCCAACCTTCATTCTCTTATCTTTTCATTCGTTATCTAACTTCTGACTAGGATGCCAGGGCAGCCACCATTGCTCTAAGCCGCGCACGATCGAATCCGCCAGTTTACCCAGCAGCGCGTACAGCAAAATACTCAGCACCACAACGTCCGTCTGCATAAACTCTCTGGCATTCATTGCCATGTAGCCGATGCCTGAATTCGCCGCGATCGTCTCTGCTACAATCAGCGTCAGCCACATTAAGCCCAACGCATACCGCACTCCCACTAGCACTCCTGGTAACGCACCGGGCAGGATAATTTTCCAGAACAGTTCCCACGATCGGAGTCCATAAACTTTTCCCATTTCAACTAAACCAGGATCGATCGATCGAATGCCGTGAAAGGTATTGATATAGACAGGAAAGAGAACGCCGATTGCGACTAGAAATATTCGTGCCGGGTCGCCAATGCCAAACCAGAGAATAACCAACGGAATCATCGCCAGGTGCGGAATATTACGAATCATCTGCACTGAGCTATCGGTAAAACTTTCGGCAAGTTTAGAAACGCCGTTGAGAACGCCGAGGAATAAGCCGATGCCCCCGCCGATTGCAAACCCAACTAACGCTCGCCAGGTGCTAATCTGGACGTTTTTGAACAGTTCTCCGCTAACCGTGAGCTTAATTGCGGCGTCTAAAACCTGTGTTGGTGCAGGCAAAATGCGAGTGGCAATCAGTCCTGCCTGAGCAAGAATTTGCCAGATCACCAGAAGGGCGATCGGCACAAGCCAGGGAAGAAACTGCTGCCAGGGAAGCCGTTCCCAGCTTAATCGTGATCCTCTTTTTTGTAGGAGTTGCATAGTAGGTCGGTGAGTCAATCAATAGGTGAGTCAATCAGTAAAAGCGTAATTAGCGAAGAATTGCGATTGCGGCTACAGATTGGTGTACGTCTCTAGCCCAGAAGTTGCCGGACAAAGCAATTGGCAAATATCAATTTATTTGGAAACCGCCTTCTGTACATCCAATCTGCCCGCTCTTGAATGCCGTCAATTACCTGTGCAGTAAGTGGCTCCACCTGTTCGACCAGTCGTTCCTGCCCCAACTGCTTCACGGTATCTGGCTTCAAGTCAGTTAAGAGCTACGAATAAAAGTCTGGAGTCGGGAATTGATCGTTCAATACCCAGTCACCGATCGCTTTCACTTTGTAATCAACTGGGTCGTGCAGGGTGAAGGTCCGCAGATTGCGCCAATATCGATCGAATCCATAGCGAGAATGAGTCGAGCGCGTTCCCATCACATCGAAAATTTTGCTGGTAAGCTCCAGTCCTAACTTAGTGACAAAGGCTTTTGCTGTTGCAATCGCGATCGCACATTCTCCCCGTTCGACTGCACTAAGATTCTCCTGTTTCTCCCAGGCGGTTTGAACAAGCTGGGTCGCGCGATCGGTCAGTAAGATTGCTGCTTCCAGGTTCATCCACATTTCCCCGTAGTGTTGAAGGATGTAGGGATCATCAGTTGCCTTTTCAACACCAGAGGTCAGCCAGGCACGGGTACTGGTTTGTGTATATTCCTTTGCCGCTGCAAAAGCACCGAGCGTGATCCCTAAGTAGATATTGGTGAAAGTGATTTGCGTTAAACAGGAGCGAAAAGTTTTGAAGACTGCGCGAGCAGGATCGGGAGTAAGAATTTCATCCGCTTCGATGAATACATTGTTAAACGTGATGCTGCCGCTATCTGTTTGTCGCTGTCCCATATTGTCCCAATCCTGATTGACCACAACACCCTCTCGCTGGGTGGGGACGATCGCAATCCGAAAGCCCTCAACGTCCTCCTGCACTATGGTGAGCGGAATCAAATCAGAATCGACAGAACCAGAACAAAAACTCTTCGTGCCATTGATGCGGAAGTGGCTGCCTTCGGGCGTTAGGATCACTCTACGATCGAGCGGATTAAACCCATTGCACCAAACCCAATTGTTCTTTGTCGTTAGTGTGTAGTAGTGTTTTCTCTGCTTAAGGCTGCCAAAGAGATGAGGGGAAACGACACTCAGATGATGATAGGAAAACACATGGGCGATCGAACTATCGACTTCGGCGAACTTGCGGGTGATCTTGAGAACTGTATCCCATCCTTCTCCCAATCCCTCATACTCCTGAGGAATGATCAGCTTCAGCAGGCCACTTTTCCGCAGACGATCGCGTTCTGCTAGCGGTGTTCCACCCGCCTTGTCCCGCTCGATTGCAGTTTGAGCAAACTCAGCGGCAAGAGTATTGGCTTGAGCGAGGTAGTCAATCGAGGTGAATTTGGGAAGAAGTTGCATGAGATTAGCTGGGTGGAGGAGAAAGATGAGTCGATGGGTGATTAGAAACTTGCTTTGATCAGGGGGCGATCGTTCAGGGGTTCAATGGTTGGAAGCTCTTCGAGGGAAAGATCAAGCTCAAGGAGCAGGCGTTCTTTCCACTCCTGGAGGTCTTGCTCCGTGCGTCTGCGGGGACGAGGGAAATTGAGCTTAAATTCTCGGTGGACTCGTCCAGGATTGCCGCGCATCACGATAATGCGATCGCTCATGACCAAAGCTTCTTCAACATCGTGGGTCACGAAAATGAGCGTGGGGCGATCTTCACTCCAGATTTGCAGCAAGTGATCCTGAAGTTTCATGCGAGTAAAAGCATCCAGGGCGCTAAACGGCTCATCCAGTAACAGAATCGAAGGCTGAGTCACTAGGGCACGGGCGATCGACACACGTTGCGCCATTCCTCCTGATAATTGACGGGGCAGAGCGTGGGCGAATTCGGTCAGTCCTACTTTTGCCAGCGTTGAGGCGACCCGTTGCGTTTGCTGGTCAGGAGCCATTTTCTCTAAACCAAACCGCACATTATCCCAAACCGTAAGCCAGGGCATCAAACGGGGTTCCTGAAAGATAATGCCGACTTCAGGATGAGGAGAAGTAATGGGTTCATTATCGATCGAAACTGTTCCTGCCGTGGGGTGCTCTAGTCCTGCAATCAGACGCAGCAAGGTGCTTTTACCGCAGCCGCTCGTTCCAATCAGGCTGACAATCTCTCCGGGCTGTATCTGGAGATTCAAATTGTCTAGCGCAATGAAGCCATTTTTGAATCGCTTGTAGACGTTCTCGATCCGCAGCATTTTCAGAGTTGCCTTTTGCCTAATTTTTTGTCTGAACCGTTCTGAACAGTAATGTAAGGCTTTCCTAACGATTACAAGGCGGAAAGATAGGAATCTTGCCAGCTTAAAAACCGCTTGCCGATCGCCGCTAACAGCAGATCTGTTAATTTGCCGCAGAGCGCAAACAGGAGAATGCTAGCGATAATGATGTCCGGTCGTCCCGTCGTTTGTCCGTCTACTAGTAAATAGCCCAGTCCGCTGCTGGCTCCCATAATTTCTGCTGCAACGACAAACATCCAGCCTAGCCCCAATCCGCTCCGCAGTCCCACAACATAGGTAGGCAGTGTTGCAGGCAGAAACACACGCCAGATGAGCTTGAATTGGCTGAGCCGATAAACCTTACCGACCTCAACTAATTTACGATCGACATGCTGAATTCCAGTCATCAGATTGAGATACACGGGGAAGAATACGCCTACAGCAATCAGGGTAATCTTAGAAGATTCATAGATGCCCAACCAGAGAATGAATAAGGGAACCCAGGCGAGAGAGGGAATATTACGCAACGCCTGAAGCAGTGGATCAAGCAAACGATAAGCTACACGAGAATAGCCAGTGAATGATCCCAGAATCGTTGCGGCGAATGCTCCGAGGAAAAATCCGAGCAATACCCGATAGAAAGTTACAGTGATGTGCTCGAATAGCTCTCCGGACAACGTGAGGCTCAGAAGGGTAAAGGCGATCGTAGAAGGCGCAGGCAACAGATTTGGAGGAAAGACACTCGCCGCAGAGAAAATCTCCCAGAGGACAAGCAAAATTGCTGGAATGAGCAGCCCAACCCATCCACTGGAAGACGACTGACTTTGAGAAGGAACTCGATTGAAGATGCGCAACGCCGGTGCAGCAAAACGATTCATGGGCAAACCCGTTGAAGATTCACTGGAAAGATTCACTGAAAAATTTGAAAAGCTGTTCTAAGGCTTGACCACTTTTTTCACAAATTCTGGATCGATTAAGTCTGTTGCAACTTGCTCCACGTTGATCGAAGACTGAATTACACCGCTCTTTTTCAGTACATCTCCGGCGGCTGTAATCACGGTTCTCTGACTATCGCCGATCGTAGAGTCCGATAAATCGGTTCGCTCAAGCTGCTTTGCTGCCACTGCATCGCTCAACTTGGCTTCCTTCGTCAGAATTGCCCTCAATTCCCTAGGATTGTCGATCGCCCACAGCCGCGCCTTTTCGTAGGCTGCAATCACCCGTTCCACATAGGCAGGATATTCCTGGACAAATGCCTCCCGCACGTTCAGAACGCCTTGACTAATGAAGTTCGGATTGCGATAAAACAGGCGAGATCCCTTCTCTAGCTCCGTTTTTGCCATGTGGGGATCGAGTCCTGCCCAGGCATCAACATCGCCCCGCTCCAGAGCCGCCCGACCGTCTGTATGTTGAAGTGGAACCAGTTCAATGTCTTTCTCAGAGAGCCCAACTTCATCTAGAGCACGTAGCAAAAAGATGTAAGGATCAGTTCCTTTGGTTGCTGCAACACGCTTTCCCTTTAAATCCTCAACTTTGTTGATTGGGGAATCTGCCCGCGTTACGAGAGCCGTCCACTCTGGCTTCGAGTAAACGTACACTGCTTTGATGGGATTTCCATTCGCTTTTCCAAGCAGTGCAGCTGCCCCTGCGGTTGAGCCAAAATCAATACTGCGGCTATTGAGGAATTCTAGAGCTTTGTTGCTGCCGACGCTCTGAGTCCATTCTACTTTGACGTTATCCTTCGCTAACTCCTCCTCCAGCCAGCCTTTTTCTTTGAGAACCAGGCTTACTGGATTGTAGTAGGCGTAATCCACTTTAATTGTGTCAGGTTTAGCAGCAGCCGAGCCATTTGGAGCCGTCTGAGCCGTTTGACTACTGCAACTGCTAACGACCAGCACTAGACTAAGCGCAACGGAAAATAGAGCCGCAAATCCGGGTAGATATTTAGCCGTAAAGCGGCGACGGATTGCTTTGAGATCGATGAATCGACTGAACGTTTTCATGGGGGGGGCGATCGGATTAATGAGCTAGGAACGTGGAAGAGAATGTTTGCAGTTTAGGTTCACAATCGTTATTTAACGACCTGCACCAACCGCGAAGCGAGTAGGCTGAATGATTGAAACCAGCTCATACACAGAATTTTGCAAACGCTGCTCAATTTCGCTATCAATAAACTGGTATTCGCCGCTGTCTTGCTTTTGTAATTGCGAATCCACAATGTACACACCTGCGAGAATACTTCTTGCGCCCAGTGTGGAGAGAACAGGCTTCAGTGCGTAGTCGATCGACAAAAGGTGAGCGATCGTGCCTCCTGTTGCGATTGGAAGAATGACTTTACGAGAGAGCGCATTCTGCGGCAGCAAATCGAGTAATGCCTTTAAGACGCCTGTATAAGCAGCTTTATAGACGGGTGTAGAGATAATGACTGCATCAGCAGATTCGATCGCAGCAACAACCTGCTTGATATCCGGGTGATCAAATTTAGCAAACAGCAGAGCCTCCGCATTGATGTCTCGAACGGAGACAATCTGGTGATCAATTTGTTCACGGTCAAGAATCTTCTGAGCGTACTCTAGAACTGCGTAGGTTCGGGAGGGATGCGCCGGACTTCCACCAATTAGAACAACCTTCGACATGACAAACAACTCCTAAAATTTTCAAAGTCTCCCCTTGCGCTTTCAAAGCAGCAATCAACAAATGGGGAATTTAGAGGGGAATGCAAAACACAAGATACTTCTCTAACTGGGACTGACGGGGAGCTTGTCGTTGGCCATAATTTCCCCGATCGGGCTCATATAACGACTGGGAGCCAACAGCGGCACATTCTCCAGCGGCAGTTTCGGAAAAACAAGTTCGGCAAAGCGATACGCCTCTTCCAGATGGGGATAGCCGGACAGTACAAAGGTGTCAATGCCAAGATCGGCATACTCCTGCATTCTTGCCGCGATCGTATCTGAATCACCGACCAGAGCAGTTCCTGCACCACCCCGTACTAGACCAACGCCTGCCCATAGATTAGGGCTGACCTCCAGGCTGTCACGCTTACCGTTGTGAAGCTGTAACATCCGACGTTGTCCTTCTGACTCGGCTTTACCCAGGGCTGCTTGTGCTGCTGCGATCGTCTGATCGTCTAGATATTTGATCAAATCATTGGCTGCATCCCAGGCTTGCGCTGTCGTTTCACGGACAATAACGTGCAGACGAATTCCAAATCGGAGGGTGCGTCCCTGCTCGGCTGCCAATCGCTTCACCTCGCTGATTTTTTCTGCAACCTGTGCAGGCGGTTCGCCCCAAGTGAGATAGAGATCGACGTGCTTTGCCGCAACCTGTTTGGCGATCGCAGAAGATCCCCCAAAATACAGCGGTGGATAGGGTGTTTGCACTGGGGGAAATAGCAGTCTGCCGTTTCGCACATCCAGGTGTTGACCTTGGAAGTTAACGGTTTCACCCTGCATCACTTCGCGCCAAACCGATAGAAACTCATCCGTTAGCTCATAGCGTTCGCTGTGGCCGAGATGCACACCGTCTGCTGCCATTTCTGCGGAGTCGCCACCTGTCACGACGTTAATCAGTAAGCGACCTTGAGACAGGCGATCGAATGTAGCTGCCATCCGAGCCGCAACGCCAGGAGAAGTCAAACCGGGACGAATCGCCACCAGAAACTTCATTCGCTTCGTCACCGGAACTAAAGACGCAGCTGTAATCCAGGCATCTTCACAGGATTTGCCCGTGGGAAGCAGTGCCCCGAAGTAGCCCAGTGAGTCGATCGCGCCTGCTAATTGGCGCAGGTATTCGGGCGTAATCGCTCTGCCGCCGACCGAGGTGCCTAAATAACGACCATCTCCGTGAGTGGGAATAAACCAAAGTACATTCATCGAAAATGCCTCAAATTCGTTTGACGACCAAATGTTGCAGCAATTGAGTTAGCCTGAGTGAGTCAAGTCATTCAGAATTTATTTGAGAAGGTGGTGTGCTGATCCAAACTGCCTTTCTAGCTATCTAATTCTGGGAAACTGCACTTGCTGATCGGTTCGAAGTTTCCTAGTGGAATTTAGGGGGCAATGCAGAATTTTCACTTCTCAAACAAGTTCTTAACCTTTCCACACAGCATCATTAATGTTGATTGATTTGGGAATTAGCTTCAGCTTGTAGAATGTATCTGCAATTTGCTGCTGACCATTCACCACTTGGGAATCGATCGGTTTAACACCGTATCCTCGTCGCGTTTCTGCCAGATCCAATGACGCTTTATCGATCTTTAGTTCCGCTGAAAGAAACTGCGCTACTTCATTAGCATTCCCTTTTGCCCAATCGCTTACCTTCGTCAGTTCATCCACAACAGCTTTTACCAAAGCAGGCTGTTCGCTTGTAAACTTCTGGGTGGACAGGAAGAAACCATGGTTTGCCACAATGCCTTTGCCGTCACGAAGGACTCTTGCACCAAGTGCCTTTTCGGTCGCGGCAAAAAACGGATCCCAAATTACCCAGGCATCCACACCACCTTGCTCAAAAGCAGGACGCGCATCACCCGGCGGCAGAAACACTGTTTGCACATCGGTATAGCTCAAACCTGCTTCCTCCAACGCTTTTACCAGCAGATAATGGACGTTGGAGCCTTTGTTGAGCGCGACTCTCTTGCCCTTTAAATCAGCCACGCTTTGAATTGGTGAATCTTTGCGAACCAAAATTGCTTCTGCGGCTCCACCCAATGGCTCATAGGCAACGTAAGCCAGCGGTGCGCCTGCTGCCTGAGCAAAAACAGGTGGCGTTTCTCCCGTGTAGGCAAAGTCGATACTGCCCACGTTCAACGCTTCCAGCATTTGCGGTCCCGCAGCAAACTCGTTCCACTCGACGGTTGTTTCTTCTGATTGCAGGCGTTTCTCCAAATCACCCCTACTTTTAAGGAGATTCAGAGCCGTTGCCGACTTCTGATAACCGATTCTCACGACCGAGTTGGTGGCCGCAGGAGCCGCAGGCGCATTTGTAGGGCGATTGGTTGCACTGGGAGCCGTGCAGGCAGCGACCGCCAGACTTAAGCCCAAACTTACTACCATGAGCAAGAAGAAGCGTCGGGTAGGGGAAAGGCGCATCCTGGAGGGTGTCATTGCTTGATAGCAGCGGGATGCGCCAGAGAAAAGCTTTACCGTAAGAGAATCAAACCATCGCCACATGAGAATTTCCAGAAGAAGTTAAGTCTGAGTAAGAAGCCTTAAACGTTGCTTGAAGTCCAACTAATGTGCGCTATTGCGATCGAGCTGTACAAATCAATCTGTTCAAAACCAATCAATTTAAGGCTGTAAATCAAGTCCTTTGGGGAAGTGTTCTTGATGCTGAATCAACCTTTTTCTTCCAGGAAACTTGCTTTGTATTGACCTTAAAGCAATCCTGAACTAAGGAAGAGCCAGAAACGAATCTACGGTAATTTGGTAGGGTTACCGATATTTGCATAAACAGCACTATGCCATAGTGCGATCGCAATTGCAAGCGTTTTTCAATTCGATCTGGCTTGAATTAGAGATCGCAAGTTAGTGGTCGCAGGCTATCACTTTCTTTCGGTAATCAATTGCTTCATCGGAAGAAACTGCTTCGTTGCCGCTGAACTTAGATTTGTTATTGGTAAAGGATTTGAGGAGCGTCTGGGCAACTCGCTGCCCTTGGATGCGAATTTCTGGAACAGCAGTGGTTTCCCAAAAATTGCCCTTTCGGGGAGAACCAATCGTAAAAATTTGTTGAGAGATCCTGCCCTCGTCATCGATCAATGCCCCATTTTCTGCAACTGCTAAGCCCAGATGAAGCGGATCAGAACAAACAAGTCCTGTAGCCAGAAGCTGTTCAATCAGAGGACTATTAACTTGGCGATAGTCACATTCAGAACCAGTACAGTTCAACACCAGATGCGATCGCACCTCGATCAAATCCTGACTTCCGCGTTTGCGAATGACTGTGGTCACCTCTGATCGCGTTTCGTGGAAAGCTTGAATACGTCCGGCATGGATCTGAAGTTGTCTAGTATGCAGCAATTGATTCAATTCCTGGGCAATCGTGGGCGCAACTCGATGTCGATGCACCTCCCAGTAGGGACGCAGATGCCGCAAAAAGCGACGCTGTTCTTCTAGGGACAAACGCTGCCAGAGCGATTCTGTTTGGGGGCGCAGTGCATCCATGACCGATCGCCAGTCATACCCCTGAAGTCTTGCCCGGTCGACTTCCTGCCGCACCCATCGCCAGAGCGATCGCACTGTCCTGCCTTCAGGCAAAGAAACGTTGTAAGCCGGAACCAATTGGTGTGATTGGGGGATTAAACCCCGACGGGAAACCAGATGAATTGCTCCGCAGTGTCCGCGCTGCTTCAGGGTCATTACCTGATCGATCGCCGTCAACCCTGACCCAATCAGGAGAACGGAGGCTGAGGAGGATAAACGGCTGAGCCAATCTTCATTCCAGGCTGATCTCACATATCGATCGCTCTCATAAAAACGAGAATCTGATATCG
Organism: Cyanobacteria bacterium FACHB-502; assembly: GCA_014695325.1. Taxonomy (GTDB): domain Bacteria; phylum Cyanobacteriota; class Cyanobacteriia; order Elainellales; family Elainellaceae; genus Leptolyngbya_A. Next base: position 97,011 of record JACJNZ010000092.1, read on the forward strand.
CCGGGTTACGAGGTGGTGGATTGCCAAAAGCAAGAACAACGCGATCGACAACGAGAGAGATTCCGGTTTGTAAAACAAGTTCTAGCTGAGATTGCTGGGGATGAATTGCCGTGACGATATCTCTATGACATCGTAAATGAGCGATCGAGGAATACCTGACTGCATCCTGTAGCACCGACTGAATATATTCCCCATAAATTCGGCGGGGAACGAAAGCAGCAATATCAGCATCGGACGAGAAATTGTGCTGGAGCCAGTGCAGGAAATGATTTGGCTGATCCGCAAAGAAGCTCATCTTACCGGCAGGAACATTAAGCAGATGGCAATCCTGCCTGGTTCCGTACGCGACTCCTTCACCGATCGAATTTTGATCAATCAAAAAAATCTCTAGAGGGTTAGTTGCCTGTTTCAGTAGATGAACAGCAACCATAACGCCACTCAGCCCACCACCCACAATGCCGATCCTCATAGAAGCTGAGGCGAACGATTTTGCTGGGATTGTAGTGCGCATCGTCCGATCGCTGAGCCACTGTGAAGCCGTTTCACGCTCGGTGTAATCAAGCAGTTGAGGATCAATCAAATGAGTCATGCAGGCTCTCCAATCCTTCTAATCTTGCTGGCTAATGTTTCTGAGCTGCTTGGATGAAACGAAATTGAATTTCAATTGAATTGTAATTCAGCCAGAATTTATGTCAAGAGCAGAGTCCCTTGAAGCCGCCCCCTGAAGATGCGATGATGGGTAGATAGTTGAGCGGCAAATCTGACCTTCAGACTGGCACTTTGGGCGATGGGCAAGCGCACCGAACGCAACCTGCTAGACATCCTGGTTCAACAGAATTACCTGTTCAAGAATCTGGATAAGAAATGGCTGGCAGCACACCTTCCGGTCGAGACTCTGGTTGCCGAAAAGATCTATTCCAATCGATTGGTTTACACCGCGTTCCGTCCCGATTCCTACATTGAGGTGCTGTACCTGATTCTGGAAGGCGGACCTGTGATTATTCGTAGTGCCCCACTCGATCGCATTATTGCCCTCAGCTATCCGGGCGGCTGTTTTGGGATGCGCAGTTTACCTGTTGGTTATGGCAGTGCAGGCTATGCGTTTCCCAGCCAAGTTGAAGCATACAAAACGACAAGCGTGATCAAAATTCCGCTCACCGTTTTACAACAGATTTACGAAACAAATGAAACCTTCCGCAGTCGCTACGATAAGCTGTTCGAGTTGCGCGAAAAGTTTCAATATCACCTGCTCAATTGCAGCACCTACCCACCTCAAGCTGTAGCATCACTGCTGCGAGCACTCGTGTATCAGGAACGATCGCTGGGCAATCAACCAAACGGAGAAGGCATTTATACCTTTGATTTACCGATCGACATTATTGCCCGTGCTTGTCAGTTAAATCATCGCACCGTCGAGCAAGTGATTAAAGGAATGCACAAAGTCGGACTGGTTGAACCCACAAAAGATAGCGATACCTCAAATGATATTTTGCGCGTGATTGATGCAGAAGGTTTAAAGGAAACCTACAGCGCAACCAGAGATAAAGTATCGTGGTGGCCCCTCAAGTAGGGCAAACGATTCAGTCTCAAAGTCCTAGAAAAGGGGAATGCCCAGGATAAATCTGATGAAGTTGCTGCCACTTTCACCCTGGAGACGATCGGTATACCCCAGTAGACACACTCTTCCAGTCTAATTACTCCCTACCTAAATGATGGAAGAGGGCTACAGGTAGTCAAAGTCCGATCGCTACACTAAGCAAGGATTTCATCGCAATTTCATCACTGCCTACTATTGTAGAAATAACTAAATGGTCATAATTTTTGCCCTATTCCTTTCAGGAGGGGCTTTTTCTTTCTCTGAAGCTTGTGGGTACACGAGAACTACCGACAAGCTTGATTCCCTGGGGTAGAGCTAAGACCGGGAAACTTATGCAGGGATGTTTCTGACAGGGATAGGTAATTGAACGAGAGCGCGAATTACAGCGTCTATTTCAAGCTATCTGATTAAAGATAGGAAAGAAAAAGCTTGCAACAATAGAAAGTGACACAAAAAACTGTGATTTGAGTACTTAACTCTGACACTTTCGCTGAGATTACTCGATAGGTTTGATAGAGCGTTTGATAGAAACAAGCACAATGGGCAATTGATCGTCTTGGCAGCAGGGGAACGTTGCAATTGCAGCGATAGCGATCGTTTGTTCGCTATCGTTTAACCTGAGCGAGCAACTGTCACACTTCCATTTTAAAAGTTTTGGTAAAAACTACCATTACTAAAAACAAACTTTACTGCAAAAAGTTAAGAAATGTGAAGCAAATTTAGCCTGTGGAAAACTTGCGTCTTTCCTGTGGAAAACTTGTTGAAAAGTAGTGGAAAAGCTATTCTTTAAAGGGGATAGCGAAAGTGAGTATAATTACCTATGTGATAAAAGCAGCAGTTTTCCCACAGGTTTTCCACAGGAACGATCACTTGAACCTCAACTCATCTAAGCATTTCGCAACTTTTTCCCTATTTTCCACAGGCTCTATTACTGCTAGATCTCTTTAAAACTATTTAAGAATAATCAGATCAAACGATCGAGCGATCGAGCAAAAAGGCTTGATTGAATGCGAATCGACAAGGGTGTTACGATCTGCATCCAGATTGGAAGCGTGTAGGCAAACCCTGAGAAATCCTTTACTCACTTTCTCAGATCCACGCTATATTTCTGCCAGCATGGGTTCTTTGGCATAGCAACCCGAAGTCAAACCGTGTTCCGCCTGTCTGCGATTTCCTCCCCCGTTTACGTTCACTTCCGTCCATGAAACTCATCTGCACCCAAAGCGAACTGAATACGCATCTCTCCCTGGTCGGTCGCGCGGTTCCTTCCCGTCCGAGTCATCCGGTTTTGGCAAATGTCCTGTTGACCGCGAATGACGAAACCCAGCAGGTCAGTCTAACAGGCTTTGATCTGAGCCTGGGCGTTCAAACCAGTTTTGCAGCACAGGTTCAGGAGGCAGGAACGCTAACGCTTCCGGCAAAGCTACTGTCAGACATCGTTTCTCGGCTGCCCGAAGGCGAAATTACCCTGTCTGACGAGGGCAATGAAGCTTTGGTGACGCTCACCTGTTCATCGGGACGCTATCAGGTGCGGGGTATGGGGGCAGAAGATTATCCAGAACTGCCTGCGATCGAGGATGGAAACATTGCCCAGCTTCCTGTTGAGGCACTGATTGAAGGGCTGCGCGGTTCGCTCTTTGCGACCAGTTCTGACGAGTCGAAGCAGGTGCTCACGGGCGTTCACATTACCGCAGAAGCCGACGGATTAGAATTTGCCGCCACTGATGGACATCGCCTCTCCGTGGTGCAGACCGTGAGTGAGGATAATCAAAACGAGGCGGAGTTTGGCGTCACCGTGCCCGGCAAGGCACTGCGGGAGCTGGAGCGGATGCTGCAAACTAATGGAACTGGAACAGCGATTACGGTACGGTTTGACCAGGGACAGCTTATCTTCGTCTGGGAAGGCAATCAACGCCTCACCAGTCGCCTGCTCGAAGGGCAGTATCCCAACTATCGCCAGCTTATTCCTCGCCAGTTTTCCCGCCAGATGACACTCGATCGCCGCCAGGTCATTAGCGCGCTGGAACGAATTGCAGTCCTGGCAGACCAGAAAAATAGCATTGTCAAACTCAGCCTCAACAGCGTTGTGCAGGAGCTTGTCCTCTCGGTAGACGCGCAGGATGTAGGTAGTGGGCGGGAGGCGATCGCCGCTCAAATTTCTGGTGACGATCTAGAGATTGCCTTTAACGTGAAATACCTGCTGGAAGGGCTGAAGGCATTGAATACCACAGAGATACAGATGCAGTTTAATACGGCAACTAGCCCCTCCATTCTGACCCCAGTGGGCGGCGTGAAGATGACCTACCTGGTGATGCCTGTTCAGGTTCGTAGTTGAAGTCTGACTGTATTTTTTGCTTCAAAGATATTTTTGTTTCAAGGATACTTTCGCCAAGCTGAAAAATTTGATTTTGAGCGATCGTTCTGAAGAAGAACCTTGCAAAAGCGATCGCTCAACCCACAAGAAGAGCCTGAATTAGAAAAAGGGGTAGGGCAACACAGCTATCTGCTAGAGATTCATGATTTTCTTGCTATCTCTTTATGGCAACTTTGACCAATTTCAGGAGATGCCTATTAGGCTGATAGCAGGGTGAGTGACTACCCTACCCAAGACCGGGGCAGGCAGTTATGGGGGCTCATGGACTGCTTGCTTCCCCTTGGGTACTCGTCAAGAGTCGCAGAGCGATTTGAACGAGTGATATAAACTACCACAGCAAAAACCGATTCAATTTCGGTCATCTTCAAACATCGGCGCTAAGGTTTTGCAGTGAGAAAAGTATGCTGTGTTCCAGGCTAATCCTCAAGCAGAGCTGTTTTGCGGCGATCGATATTCACGATCACAGAAGACGTTGATAGCGTTTTTGCACCCTGCTGCATAGTCTGCACGTCGATTTCTCGCCAGTCTTTCGGACTCTGGCAGTGATGAGCAACCAGTAATCCCCACAGACGCACCTGCTGATTTGATTCATCTTGCAGCGGAACCAGAATCGGCACGACGAGATTCGCTCGTACCTGCATTCCTTTCAGGAAACTCCGATGGCACTCGGCGATCGGTTCAGTGTCAATATCAGATATGGCTCGAACTCTGCCTTTTAGATATTGCTCTGCATATTCGCCGTTAAAGCACTCGTCGGGTCCGGTTTCGCCGTAGATGGAATATTTTGTGTCGCTTAGAGCTTCAAAGGTGACGCGCCCTTCCCATTCTCGATAGAAGTAATAAAGGGCAACGCGATCGACTTGAAGCTGTTCGCGCAATTCGTTGGCTGTTTTTTGGACTAAATCATCGCGCTCAAGATTGTGCGACAGCCGTCGAATCAGCTTTTGCAAGCCCTGATCAAAGGAAGTCTCAGACGCAGACGATGAGCGATCGAAACGATTTTGCACAGACTTAATGATGGAAAACAGTAACAATAAACCAGCGTACTTCTAATCTAGCTCTGGTTTAGCTTTAGGGCAATCACTCGATAGCAAGAGGTTGATGCAAAGCAGTTTCCTGGCAAGAATTAACTATCCGGCAGTTTTTAAAAGCTGATTGAGCTGCTGTACGAGCGGATCGCGCTGCTGTTGCTTAATCCGTTTGTAAGCGATCGCTAAACCCATTGCGAGACGGTCTTCGATCGCGGCTGCGGTTTGCTTTGATCGACAGGAATTCGCTAGCTTCTGGTAACTTTCTGCTCGGAACAGCGTGATGACTAACTCTTGAAACAATGCTGCATCAAAACAGGAAATCGTTTCCCGCAGTTCTGAGTCAGCAATCAGCAGTTGCTTTGCCTTACAGCGAATGACTGCCCGCATTGGCTGAATCGGTTGAGCAAGTTCCATAAACTGTCTTTGCATTTGAAAGAATGCTGTGAAGTATATCGTCTTACCAAAATCAGACTCAATCTTCTCGCGATAGATCTAAGAGATCTCAACCTGTAGCAAAGGAGGGAGATTTGAATCGAGTGCTATTCAGATCTCGATTGCGACTTTTCAAATAGGCTCTGCCGGGCTGCTCGCACCGGTTAATGTCTCCTCACTTTAGGTTGAGGATGAGCGTTAGACATGACTAATGCCGATTAGTTTAGCCAATGCAACTTTACAATCTGCCAAACGCAAAACCTAATTCTCTGCTGCGTTCAGAACTTGAAGAATCCCTAATTAATTGACTCAAAAGGGACACCAGCCCAGTATGTTTTTAGATCGGGGCACTGCGGGCAAGACTCTAACTGTCCCAGCTTCGGCATTTTATTGCGTTTATTTTAGATGCGCTATGAGTGAATCCACGATCGAATCCATTCTGCAAGAAAATCGTTTATTCCCCGCGACTGCCGCATTTGCCCAGCAGGCCCAGATCAAGAGCTTGGAGGAATACCAGCAGCTCTATGATCGCGCCAAAGCTGACCCAGAAGCGTTTTGGGCAGAACTGGCAGAACAGGAGCTGCACTGGTTTCAAAAGTGGGACAAAGTGCTGGACTGGCAGCCACCGTTTGCCAAGTGGTTTGTGAATGGCAAAATTAATATCTCCTACAACTGCCTCGATCGCCACCTGACCACCGAGCGACGCAACAAAGCTGCGCTGATCTGGGAAGGCGAACCGGGCGATTCGCGCACGCTCACTTATGCCCAGCTTCATCGGGAGGTCTGTCAATTTGCCAATGTGCTGAAGCAGTTGGGCGTGAAAAAGGGCGATGTAGTGGGCATTTATATGCCGATGATTCCCGAAGCAGCGATCGCGATGCTTGCCTGTGCCCGAATTGGTGCGCCGCATACAGTGGTGTTTGGCGGATTTAGTGCGGATGCCCTGCGCGATCGGCTCAACGACGGCAAAGCAAAGCTGGTGATCACCGCAGACGGAGGGTGGCGGAAAGATGCGATCGTGCCCCTCAAAGAACAGGTGGATAAAGCACTGGCAAATGGGGCGGCTCCAAGCGTGGAAAACGTGCTGGTGGTGCAGCGAACGGCGCAATCGATTCAAATGGAACCCGGACGCGATCACTGGTGGCATGACCTGCGTCCGAATGCTTCGGCAGACTGTCCCGCAGAGCCGATGGACAGCGAGGATATGCTGTTTATTCTCTATACGTCGGGCAGTACGGGCAAACCGAAGGGCGTGGTTCACACCACGGGCGGCTACAACCTCTACACCCACATAACCACCAAGTGGATCTTTGATCTGCGCGATACGGATGTTTACTGGTGTACGGCAGATGTGGGCTGGATCACCGGACACAGCTATATCGTTTATGGTCCATTGTCGAACGGGGCAACCACGCTGATGTATGAAGGTGCGCCGCGTCCCTCTAATCCGGGCTGCTTCTGGGATGTGATCGAGAAGTACGGCGTGAATATTTTCTATACGGCTCCCACGGCGATTCGGGCGTTTATCAAAGCGGGGGAAGAGATACCGAATGCTCGCAATCTGTCTTCGCTGCGGCTTCTAGGAACGGTGGGCGAACCCATTAACCCCGAAGCCTGGATGTGGTATCACCGTGTGATTGGCGGCGAACGCTGTCCGATCGTCGATACGTGGTGGCAAACCGAGACGGGTGGTATCATGATCTCCCCGCTTCCGGGTGCCATTCCGGCAAAACCGGGTTCTGCAACTCGTCCGTTCCCCGGCATTCTGGCAGAGATCCTCGATCTGGAGGGCAATTCGGTTCCGGCCAATGAAGGCGGCTATCTAGCAGTCAAGCACCCCTGGCCTGGCATGATGCGAACGGTCTACGGCGACCCCGATCGCTTCCGACGCACCTACTGGGAACACATTCCGCCGCGAGAGGGCAACTACTTCTACTTCGCAGGTGACGGGGCACGGCAGGATGAAGACGGCTATTTCTGGGTGATGGGTCGTGTGGATGACGTGATCAACGTGGCAGGACACCGCCTGGGCACGATGGAAATTGAGTCTGCGCTGGTGTCTCATCCTGCTGTGGCAGAAGCCGCTGTCGTCGGCAAACCCGATGAGCTAAAGGGAAGCGAAGTCGTCGCCTTTGTCACCCTGGAAGGAACCCACTCGCCCAGCCCAGAACTCGCTGCCGAACTGAAAAAGCACGTCGGTCAGGAAATTGGCGCGATCGCCCGTCCAGGAGAAATTCGCTTCAGCGATGCCTTGCCCAAAACGCGATCGGGCAAAATCATGCGGCGACTCTTGCGCTCTCTGGCAGCTGGCGAAGAAGTTTCTGGCGATACTTCAACCCTGGAAGATCGATCGGTCTTGGACAAGCTGCGGCAGGGAGTTTAGCTTGAGGCTGTAGTTTGTTGAGTTTTAGAGTCTGTTTGATTAGTCGCAAAGCTCCTGCATCGCCCCCTAAATCCTCCAATGCTAGGGGACTTTGAAACGTTAAACCTATCTGTTGCAGAAGGATTGTCTGCGTTGGTTCGGTTTCCCTCAGAACTGGGGGGTTCGGGGGGCGGTTCGGCGCAGGGGGATGACTTTTAAGGTTCTTAAAGTTTTTGGGGCGATCGTCTCGCCCCTTTCGTTTTGCTAACTTATTGCTCCAGCACACTCATAAATTTTCCTGGGGCAAAGGGAGCCGGAATAATGGGGGTGAAGTGAACCCGGTCGTTCACCAATCGCCTCACATAGAACTCGTTGATCTTGTGATTCACCCAGTCCCTTGAGCCAACAATCCAGACCTGACCTTTTTCGTCAGGCGAAAGCGGCAGCAGTTCATTGAACTCTGTAGTCATGATATTTTTACCTCACTGATGCAGTGTGAACTGTAGAGAAGAAAAGCCTAAGGCGTGGTTCCCAACCACTCATTTCGCATCAGCGAGGCACGATCGAATAAAATCAATGCAGCCTAGCCTCCTGCCAACTCAGGAAGTTAGGTTAGCTGGTTAGGCAGTGTTCCCGCACTCCTAATCAGCGTCCTCACCTTAAGCTTTGTCTACTGGTACTGAAAAACCAGTGTTGATCAGGATAGGGCAAAGACTTGATACGCACAAGCGTACTGGAAGAATTTATCCGAACTCGCCCCCCTAGCCCCCTAATTCTGGGCGGAACCGGACTTTTGCTAAGGTGTCCTGATAGATGGGCGATCGTCCTGATTTTGGTAATAGCTATGAATCATCTTGGCACGAAGACTTTGCAAATAATTAACGATTCTGAAAAGCTAATTCAAATTGAGAGAAGCATTAGTCAGGTAATTCGTTCCGAACCTAAATCAGCATTGATTAGAGATTTAATTCTCATAAAAACAGCAGAATGGATCGCTGTTCCTACATTAAGCTTTCCAAATTTTAACTTGATTTTAGAGTATCAAAGTCAGACACAACTGAATACTGATAACAAGAATTTGTATGGTGTTATTCTACCGATATTTGGTATCCCTTTTTCTGTTTGTGAAGTTCCTTTATCATCCGAAGGAATTCAAGAATTCTACTCTATTTTAGGGGCTTCACCCTTTAGCCCTGTATTATTTAGTGGAGACCAAAAACCCAATTGGATGATTATATGCATGGAATCAGAGTTTTACATCATTGTAGGGACATTTGAAACAGTCGAACACTTGCTTGGATGCACATACGCGGAAGCCTTTAGACACTTTCGTACTTTCATCAATGGGTTTAACAGATCTGAGTCAGCATCCCCGCTATCACAAAGGTTCTACACCTACTATAGTTTTGTTAACAGTCAGCTTGAAAAGTATCAGCAGGCTAGTACCGGCACTGAACTGCTTCTAACTCTTAATGATGACGATCTCATCAAGGCTGTAATTGGCTAGGCTCTTGTAGAATGCGTTAGCGACAGCGTAATGCATGATCCCGCTGCCCTATATGACGGCTTGAGGAATTCGAGACGAACTATCGGAGAAATTATGGGAACAGCATACGAAGTTGCTTTAGTTTGTAACCTAAAACCTACTCTGTCTCCGCAAATTATGGAGACTTTAAACTATCTAACGCGCTCACAGGATTACGATTTTCCTAAAGCAATTAGCCACCTTTTTTTTGATGTTGACTTTGGCGACGAATGGAGAATTATCATTGCCAATAATTACCCACGGGGCGGAGAGGATTTTTCTCCTCAGGCTTGCAGAAGTGTACTGAGCAATAATCAGCTTTGCTTTCGAGTTTTGCTAGACGACGACACGTTCTACAACGTGGGATGGTTCCTCCTGGATTGGCTCGCAACGATTAGCAATACTCAGGGGCTTGTTGGCTACCGGATTGATATTGTACGTTCTGAATGTACACTCATCTTTTTTAAGAATGAACAGGTAATTGAACATCAATCATTGCCATCGGAAATTCCAGAGCCTCTGAAAGAAACTTTTAATAGAGTATTGGGGGGAACTGGATTTTTCCCGTATGAGTGAAGCGGTGAGAATAGTTTTAGCCAAGATATTGCTATCAGTCCTCAGACGCTTGCCTTCCAACCCCTTCGCTACAATAAAGCACAAAACAACTCTCCGCGTTTATGTCCATCAGCGTCAACCTACCTGAAACCCCTGAACAACTTGCGGCTTTAATCGATCGCATCCAGGCAGGCGAAGAGCTTTTGCTGATCAAAGAAGGAGTCGCAATCGCTCACCTGGTTCCCACCCATCCTCGGATTCCTGGACAGGACAAAGGCAGAGTGATGATTGCCCCTGACTTTAACGCACCTCTTCCAGAAGACATCTTGAATGATTTTGTGAATCCCACCTAACAGAATTGCATTGGGAAATTGTGATCAAATTGGTAGCGTAAAGCAACGCTTTTGGGAGCATACGATTCGGGATGAGGCGGATTGCGCGGCATTGTGATTATATTCATTACAACCCGGTGCGACATGGGTTATGCGGTTGCTTTGCAGTTCCCCTTCTGAGGTAATCGGGCAGTGGATTGGCAGTATTCGAGTTTTCACCGGTTTGTGGCGCAGGGGGTGTACTCGAAGGATTGGGGAATGCGGGGGGAATGGGTGCCGTTTTTGGAAGGGGGCGATGGATGATGAGAATGTTGCGCTAAGGGTTGTTGGATGTTTGAGGGGAGTGTTTGGGGTTTGGGTCATGCGTTACGCTGTCGCTAACGCATCCTACAAGATCTACGATCGGACTTAAACAGGTTTTCGCTTCACAAATTTGATTTGTCGATCGCTTTGCACTTCCCCAACTTCCCAGCCAAGATGCTGATAAAAGCCGTATGCTCTTAAGCTGGGCTGATTTCCGGTGTAAAGCTGAATTTTGGTTGTGCCTTGTGACCAGAGCCACTCTTCTGCTTGCTGCATCAGTGCCCGACCTGCGCCGCGACCTTCAAAAGCAGGTAAGACAAACAGCCCGAAGACCATTCGTTCAGCCGCATTTGCAAAAGAGAAGCCCACTGCCTGCCCGTCGATTTCTGCAATCCAGGCGCGGCAATGGGTTTGTAGCATTTGGGCGATCGTTTCAGGAGTCACGCCCAGCCTTGCCAGTTCCTCCCGCGACTGATGGTTTTCCACCACGCTCGTTCGGATGTGAAACAGCGTCTCAATGTCGTCTAAACGGGCAAGGCGGATCTGCATGGGAGCTAGACTTCCGACCTCACTGTTTCTGGCTGCTCCAATTCTGTCGCTGGCTCTGGGTCACGAAAATCGCGCTTGTGTTTCGGGAAGATGCGATCAGTCGCGTTCTTCGCAACGATGTACAGGATCGGCAGAATGAACAGACTGAGGAAGGTCGAGATTAAATAGCCGCCGAACAGGGCAGTACCGATCGATTGACGGCTGGCTGCTCCGGCTCCAGTTGCAATTAGGAGTGGGAAGAAGCCCACCAGACCCGAAAAGGATGTCATCAGAATCGGGCGGAGACGATCCTGGGCAGCTTCGATCGCCGCCTGGGTTGTCGTCAGTCCTTCTTCGCGGAGCTGGTTGGCATATTCCACGACGAGAATCGCGTTTTTGCTGGCGAGGCCGATTAGCACCACCAGACCGATCTGGCAGTAAATATCGTTCGACAAGCCCCGGAAATACTGCATTCCCAGCGCACCTAGCACCGCAAGCGGCACGGTCAGCAGAATGATCACTGGATCGACTACGCTTTCATACTGCGCTGCCAGCACCAGAAACACCAGAATAATCCCTAAGCCAAAGACGATCGGAGCCTGACCGCCCGATTCGACTTCCTCTAGCGCGGTTCCTGTCCACTCAAAGCCCATGCCTGCGGGAAGAACTTGCTGAGCGGTTTGTGCCATTGTGTCAAGTGCCTGACCGGAACTCACGCCCGGAGCCGCATTCCCCTGAATCGAAATCGATCGAAACAGGTTGTAGTGGGTAATGGTCTGGGCGGTCGTTGCCGGAGTCACCGTGACCAAGTTACTGAGGGGAACCATCTGTCCGCTTGCCGATCGCGCGTAGAACTGCCCAATGTCATTGGGGTTCGCTCGAAACTGCTGGTCTGCCTGGAGATAAACGCGATAGTTGCGCTGATCCAGGTTAAAGTCGTTGACGTACTGCGACCCCAGAAAGCTTTGCAGCGTGTTGAAAATATCGTCAATGTTGACACCGAGCGATTTTGCCCGTTCGCGGTTGACTTCGATCGTGAGCTGCGGTGTATTGGCGGAATAGGTGGTAAACACGCCCTGCACGCTCGGATTCTGGTTTGCCGCACCCAGGAATTTTTGCATCTCGCCCAAAAACGCCGTTAGGGGCAGGTTGCCGCGCCGATCCTGCAACTCCATCTGGAAGCCGCCAAAGTTGCCGACTCCCTCGATCGACGGTGGATTGAGCGCAAAGATTCTCGCTTTCGGGATGCCAAAGTAGCCCATTTGCGCTTTTTGAATCACTGACTCGACGCGCTGTTCGGCGGCGGTTCGCTCTTCCCACGGTTTCAGCAACGTGAACATAATGCCCTGGTTCGACGCGACCCCGGCAAAGCTGAAGCCTGTCACCGCAAAGTTAGACTCGACTTCGGGCAACTGCCGCACCTGCTCCGATGCCTGATCCATAATGCGCTTCGTGTAGTTGAGCGACACGCCTTCGGGAGCCTGCACCAGCGTAATAAAGTAGCCCTGGTCTTCTGCAGGTAGAAACGCCGAGGGAACGAAACGATAGAACCAGGCAGTAAAGGCAAGTGCCGCCACAAAAAAGACCACCATTAAATAGCGGAAGCGGATCACGCTGTGCAACAGGCGACGATAGCGGCGGCGATATGCTTCCTGAAAGCGGTTAAACCCTCTAAAGAATCCGGCTAAAGGTCCGCGACCTTCACGACGCTCTCGCAGCAGCAGAGCAGACAGCATCGGCGACAGCGTGAGCGCGTTAAAGGTAGAAATCGTGATCGAAAAGGCGATCGTCAAGGCAAATTGCCGATAAATTGCCCCGGTGGTTCCTGGAAAAAATGCCACGGGAATGAAAACTGCCATCAGCACCAGCGAAGTTGCAATCACGGCTCCGCTCAGTTCCTTCATGGACTGCACGGCAGCTTGATAGGGAGTCATGCCTCGATCCTGCACTTTGGCGGCGACGGATTCGACAACCACGATCGCATCGTCCACCACAATCCCCGTTGCCAGGGTCAAGCCGAACAAGGTTAGCGTGTTGATGGAAAAGCCAAAGAGTTTCGCAAACAGGAAGGTTCCCAGCAGCGAAACAGGAATTGCCACTGTCGGCACGATAATGGTGCGCCAGTCTTGCAGAAACAAAAACAGCACCAAAACGACCAGAATCACCGATTCGACCAGGGTTTGCACCACGTCGCGCAGCGATTCCGACACGAACATGGTGGTATCAAAGGCGATCGCGTACTTCAAGCCGGGCGGAAAGGTTTTGCTGAGCTGCTCTAGCTCTCTACGGATTGCTTCGGCTGCCTGGATTGCGTTTGTGCCTGGACGCTGAGTGACCCCCAGACCCACGGCTTCCAGGTTGTTATAGGTGAGGAACGTGCCGTAGTTTTCCGCGCCCAGTTCGACCCGTCCGACATCTCTAAGGCGAGTCAGGCTGCCGTCATTGCCCGTTTTCAGCACCAGATTTTCAAATTCGCTAGCACTATTCAAGCGGCTCACTGCCCGCAGGCTAAGCTGAAAGTCCTGGTTATCCGCCGCAGGCTGCTGACCGATTTGTCCGGCTCCGACCTGAATATTTTGTTCGCGGATTGCGCTTGCCACATCCTGCACGGTGAGACTGCGACTTGCCAATCGATTTGGGTCAAGCCAGAGCCGCATTGCATATCGCCGTTCCCCGAAGATCTGGATATCGCCCACACCGTCGATCCGCCGCAGCGCGTCCAGCATCAGCAGATCGGCATAGTTGCTCATAAAGAGGCTGTCGTATTCGCCGTTCTCGCTGTAAAGGGCGATCGCCATCAAAAAGTTGCTTTGCTGCTGGTTAACCGTCACCCCGGTTTGAATCACCGATTCCGGTAGAAGCGGTTCAACTCGCGATACCCGGTTTTGTACGTTTACCGTGGCAATGTCCGGATCTTGGTTGGCAGCAAACGTAACCGTAATCTGGCTAGTGCCGTCACTGCCGCTAGACGAGCTGAGGTAGCGCATTCCCTCAATCCCGTTGATTTCGCGCTCCAGTACGTTAGTGACGCCGCTTTCGACTGTTTCTGCGTCTGCGCCCTGATAGTTTGCCGTAACGACCACCTGTTTGGGGCTGATGTCGGGGAATTGGGCGATCGGCAGTGTGGGCAGCGCGATCAGCCCCAGAAACACAATGACAATGGAACAGACAGCGGTAAAGATCGGACGTTGGATGAAGAATTTGGCAAACATGAGGATTGCGGGTGAGAGGTCAGAAGAGCCAGCGCATTGGAAAGTTGAGGATTGCGGATTGAATCTCTTGTGGGATGGGAAATAGTGGGATGGGGAATATATGGGATAGGGAATAAAGGGATGGAGCGTGAATTCCTTATGGGCTTGGGCTGGTGGCAGGACTGGGAGACGGGCTGCCTGCGGGAGCGATCGTGATGGGTGCGCTATCGGTCAGGTTCAACACGCCAGAGACAATTACCTGATCGCCCGGATTCAAGCCCGATCGCACCTGGTAGGCGTTGCCTTGAATGTCGCCCAGTTCGACTTTGCGCTGACGAGCAATTTGCTGGGGTTGTCCATCGGGTCCGGGCTGACCCTGTTCTACCACAAATACAAATGTTTCACCTGCAATCCTCGTTACTGCATCGGTTGGAACTAGCACGCCAGGCTGACTGTTCCAGATCACGCGGGCACGCACAAACTGTCCGTCGCGCAACTGACCTCCGCTCGGAAAACTCGCTTTTGCCAGCACCGATTGCTGTGCCGTATTAACCTGCGGCGAGATAAAGCTAATTTGTCCAGAGCCGATCGCCTGTCCCTGCTCGTTCACCAACTGCACCGGCAACCCGATGCGGAGTTCAGGCGCACGCTCGATCGGTACAGAGATATTCAAATCCAGATTTTGATTTTGAATGATGTTGGTGATCACGGTGCTCGACGTTACAAAGTCACCCACCTTGACCGGGATGGTGCTGACTACTCCAGCGATCGGGGCAGTCACCCGACTTTCACTCAAATCCGCTCCGGCAGTTGCCTGATCTGCCTGGGCACGACCGACACGGGCATTTGCTTCATTCAAAGCAGCCACCACCGCCCGCACGTTTTGTTCTGCTGCTTGCAGGGCAGCCACCGCCGTATCGCGGTTGTTCCGGGCACGATCGAGGTTTTGGCGTGACTCAGCCCCTTCTGCAGTAAGCTGCTGGAACCGGGCAAACTCCGATTCTTGCAGCCGCACATCTGCCTGGGCACGCTGTCTTTCTGCCTGGGCTGCACTCACCTGGGCCTGTGCCGTGGTGCGAGCTGCCTGAGCTGCTGCTACATCTGCCGCTGCGCCGCTGACTTCGGCTTGATTTTGCTCTGCGCTCAGCTCCACGATCGGTGTACCGGGTTGCACCCGATCGCCTGACGCGACAAAAAGATTCACAATTCGCCCATCGGTTTCGGGACGCAGCTCAACTTTACGCTGGGCTTCTAACGCGCCGACAAACTCAGAAGTGGTCTCAACCCGGTTGGTTTCGATCGGTTGTACCTGAACGGGAAAAGCGGGGGGTCCTTGAGGTCCGCCTTCGCCGCCACGACTGCATCCAGTCACGATCGCAGAAATCATTAGCGTTGCGCCGAGGATCTGACGCGACAAAGAGAGGGGGAGCCTGCTCAATTTAGCCATGCTGAACACCAGAAGAAGAAATGAGTGCGATCGAAACTTAAGGAAAAATCGAACTTAAGGAAAAAGCAGAGGGAAAAGCGGTTTGCTGGGCAGATTCCTGGGAGAGAATTGGGCTGACCCAAAATGGTCCGAGTTGCCAAACTTGTCCGGGTTGAAAGATGCGCTAGCTCATAACATCGTCCTTTGTGAAAGCTTTTGCGGTGCTTCTCTCAAACCATTCTCAAACGATGATTAGTGATGACTTAGGAGTGATTACTTGAGGAAATTGACTGCAATAATTCGCAGGGAATGAGTTTCGTAGTCTGACCGAGCCGAAGAGCGTTTTTTACAGTTTATGAATCTCTTTATGAATCTTAAGGTTTTTAACAGAAAGGCTCAACACCTCGATCGCTGCATAAACTGACATGTTCCAAAGTGCTTCTCAGAATACTGGATGCCTGAACTGTTACCGCTACACCCGAATGGAGGATTCTGAATTACTGCCTATTCGATTACCTAACGGGGAACCGCTGCGATCGTTTCTGGATAAGGATTTACTGTCTCCTCTTTTAGATTGTGCTCTCTGCTACCGAATCTCACTCTGCTTTAGAGGATAACGAACAAGGACAGCATAAATATAATGCTGCTGTAGAAATGTCTGGATACAGCAGTGTGGGGTCAGGCTTTGAAAGAGGTTGCCATGAGCCCTGTGAGGTCGGAATGAGAGCGAGGCAAAGCAGTTTCCCTTAAGGGCAATTGGCTGAAAAAAAGTCGCGTCGGGCGATCGGCGAGAAGAGTTTAGGGAAGCTCTAATCCTGAAACCATAACAGTGAATCGGGACAACAGGCAGTCGGGAACAAGTTTGTCGGGATCAGTATTGCAAGCACATTGGAGATTGGGCTAGTGAGTAGTAAAAAGTATTTTGGTCTATCGCGTCGTCAGGTTGTTCGGGGTCTGCTAGCAACCACTGCCTTTGGCATCACTGCAAAGTTGGGCACGGGCTGTAGTCCGTCTGGCACAACGAATCAGGCCAGTGTGGGTGGCAGTGCAGCCGGGGGCGCTGAGGAATTGCCCGTTGGTTTTATCTACGTCGGCCCCAAGGATGACTATGGCTATAACCAGGCACATGCCCAAGGCGCGGCAGGCACGGCGAAGGCAGTCCCAGGTGTAAAGCTGCTCGAAGAAGCAAATGTGCCTGAAACCACAGCCGTTGCTGAATCAATGCGCAACATGATCGATATCGACGGCGCGAAGGTGCTGTTTCCAACCTCCTTTGGCTATTTTGATCCCCACATTCTCAAGATGGCAGCGGAATACCCAGATGTACAGTTCTTCCACGCAGGCGGGCTCTACAAAGAAGGGACGCATCCCAAGAATGTCGGCAGCTATTTTGGCTACATCGATGAAGCGCAATATGTGGCAGGTGTTGTTGCCGCACTGACTTCGAAGACGGGCAAACTGGGCTTCATTGGGGCAAAGCCGATTCCGCAAGTACTACGAAACATCAACAGTTTTACCCTGGGAGCGCGGAGCGTCAAGCCGTCTGCCACGACGCAGGTGGTCTTCACAGGCAACTGGGCAGAGCCGATCAAAGAAGCCGAAGCCGCAAACAGCATGGCAGACCAGGGCATTGACGTGATCACCTGCCACGTGGATAGCCCCAAAGTTGTGATGGAAACCGCCGAAAAGCGCGGCATTTTCTCTTCGGGCTACCATGCTAATCAGTCTGCGCTGGCTCCCAAAGGCTATCTTACGGGCGCAGAGTGGGACTGGACGAATATCTACTCGCGCATCACTCAGGATGTGAAAGCAGGCAAAACCCTCAGCGATGGCAGCATTCCCCATCTACTGCGGGGCGGCTTGAAAGATGGATTCTGTAAAGTTTCAGACTATGGTCCGGCAGTCAGCTCGGAAACAAAGCAAAAAGCCGATGCCGTGAAAGCCCAGTTTATGGACGGCAGCATGGTCATTTATAAGGGCGGACTGAAGGACAACAAAGGCAATGTGATTATCCCTGCCGGACAGGACCAAAAGCAGCAAGATCCCAAACTGGAGGAAATGAACTACCTCGTGGAAGGAGTGATTGGGTCGATCGGCAGCTAATCAAGCCTCTGCTCGGTTAGTAGGTTGTAGTCGCAGGATGGGTTAACGCAGTGTAACGCCTCACCCGCCAAGCATTAACGCACCCTTACAGATCGTGGGATACATCCAAACAAGCCCGCTTTTTTATCGCTTGGAAGACCGATGGGTTAGGCATTGCCGTAACGCATCCTGTGAGACTTCAGAACTCAACATTTCACTCAGTTATCATTTCCCTTAACCCTATGCAAAGTTGGCGAAGAACGCTCGAAGCAGTCTGTTTGCCGATCGCTGCCATTCTGGTGGGGCTGCTGCTGTTTGGTGTCTTTTGTACGGCAGTGGGCGCAAACCCGATCGCCGTGTATGGTTCGATCTGGAAATCTGCCTTTGGTCGATGGAATACGTTTCAAAATACGCTGATCCGGGCGGCTCCGCTGATGCTGTCGTCCCTCTGTACTGCCTTACCCGCTCGACTCGGACTGGTGATCATTGGCAACGAAGGGGCACTCGTGGTCGGCGGACTGGCGGCAGTGGCGATCGGTTTAGGACTGGGAACCTCGGTTGCGCCCACAATCGTTCAAATTGGCATGGCGATCGCAGGCATGATCGCAGGTGGTATCTGGATTGCGATTGCAGGTGGGCTGCGCCACTACCGCGCGGTAAATGAAACGATTAGCAGTTTGTTGCTGAACTATATTGCGATCGCCCTGCTGAGTCATCTGGTGGGCGGACCGATGCGCGACCCCAACTCGCTCAACAAACCCTCGACCTATCCCTTGGCAGAAGTGAATATGCTAAGCGTGATTCCGGGAATGCGAGTTCACTGGGGCTTGGTGTTTGGCGTGATCGCCTGCATCATTACCTATTTTCTAATGCAGCGCACGGTGTTTGGCTTCGCGGCACGCACGGCAGGCGGCAACATTCGAGCGGCGCGGATTGCAGGTCTTCCCGTCGGCAAGCTGACGCTGATGGTGTGCTTTCTGGCAGGAGCCTGTGCTGGACTCGCAGGCATGGTGGAAGTCGCAGCCGTGCAGGGCGCAGCGAATGAATCCCTGAACGTCGGGTATGGCTATGGCGGCATTCTCGTCGCGTTTGCGGCAAGACACAATCCCTTAGCAGCGGTGCTGGTGTCGCTGCTAGTGGGCGGCATTCTGGCAAGCGGCGGCATTCTTCAGCGTGCCCACAATCTACCCGATGCCACCGTGCTGGTGTTCCAGGGGATTATCTTCCTTTGCGTGCTGTACAGCGATTCCCTATTTGGCAAGTTTGCCTTTTTTAAGGAGCGTCCGGCTTCCCCGCCCCCTGCCCCGACTGTGCAAAGTCCCACTGTTCCCACCTGAACCCCGCAGCATCTAAAAGGAGTCGATCGATGACTACAGAAGTTACGCAGGCACTTGGCTGGTGGGGCGTTCCGCTGGCGATCATTGCAGGAACCATGCGCGGCGGCACACCCTTTCTGTTTGTCAGCCTGGGAGAATGCCTGACCGAAAAGAGCGGCAAAATTAACCTTGGCTTAGAAGGAACGCTGCTGCTGGGTGCAATGGCGGCTTACGGCACATCCTATCTCACAGGTTCGCCCTGGCTGGGAGTGCTAGCGGCAGGATTAGCAGGAGCGTTTCTGGGCTGCATTCACGGCTGGCTATCGCAGCAGTTTCGGGTCAACGATGTGGCGGTCGGCATTGCCATGATTATTTTTGGCAGCGGACTCGCTTTTTTCTTTGGAAAGCCGTTTATTCAGCCTTCTGCACCGCAGTTGCCCACCTTTAATCTGGGAGCCTGGAGCGGTAATCCGGCAGTACAGTCTGCGCTGGCAGTTAGTCCTTTGTTTTTGCTGGGGCTGGCGATCGCTCCTGTAATGCGCTGGTTTTTTCGATCGACCCGCTGGGGCCTCTACATCCGGGCAGCCGGGGATAGCCCTGAGGCAGCGAAAGCAATGGGCATCTCGATTTTCAAAGTGCGGCTAATCAGCGTGATTGTTGGCAGTTTTCTCGCAGGCATCGGCGGCGCGGCACTATCGCTCTACTATCCGGGCGTGTGGACAGAGCGCATTTCAAGCGGACAAGGCTTGATGGCGGTCGCGCTGGTGATTTTCGCCCGCTGGAATCCAGTCAACTGTCTCTGGGCTTCGCTGCTGTTTGGCGGCGCACAGGCGCTTGGACCGGCCCTGCAATCGGTGGGCATCAAGGAAGGCTATTACCTGTTCAATGCCGCGCCCTATGTACTGACGTTGTTCATTATGATCTTCACCTGCTCTCCCAAACGATCGCTCTTTGGCGCACCAGGGGCATTGGGCATGGAGAATTAGCGGGGCGATCGATCGAATTCATTCTTGTAACTCTGAGGAATCCAATCATGAGTGGACTGGGTGGCTTAAACAAAACTCCGAATGGTGTCGTGATGGGACTGGTGCAGCTTCAGCTTCCCGTCGTCGTCACGCCCGCTGATCTGGCAGCGCAAACGCAGCGCATCTGCCACATGGTGGCAAAAGCAAGACGAAATATGCCGACGATGGATCTGGTGGTCTTCCCGGAATATTCGCTGCATGGGCTCTCAATGGACACTAATCCAGAAATCATGTGTCGGCTGGATGGCGCAGAAGTTGGGGCATTTCAGCAAGCCTGCCGCGACAACAAAATCTGGGGCTGCTTCTCGATCATGGAATACAATCCGCAGGGCAACCCCTACAACAGCGGCATCATCATTGACGACAAAGGCGAACTTAAGCTCTACTACCGTAAGCTGCATCCCTGGGTTCCGGTTGAACCTTGGGAGCCAGGCAATTTAGGAATTCCGGTCTGTGAGGGACCCAATGGCAGCACGATCGCCCTTATCATCTGCCACGATGGAATGTTCCCCGAAATGGCGCGAGAATGTGCCTACAAAGGCGCAGAAATCATGATTCGCACCGCAGGCTACACAGCTCCAATTCGCCACTCCTGGCAAATCACCAACCAAGCAAACGCTTTCTGTAATCTGATGTACACCGCTTCGGTCTGTATGTGTGGCAGCGACGGCACGTTTGACTCGATGGGCGAAGGAATGTTTGTCAACTTCGACGGCACGCCGCTCGTGATGGGCAGCCACCGCCCGGATGAGATTATTACCGCAGAACTGCGCCCCGATCTGGTACGCGAAGCCCGTCAGCAATGGAGCGTCGAAAATAACATCTACCAGTTCGGACATCGTGGCTATGTGGCAGTTAAAGGCGGCGCACAGGACTGCCCCTACACCTATATGCAGGATCTTGTTAACGGCAACTATCGCCTTCCCTGGGAAGATTCAGTCGTCCACACCGACGGCACATCCTGTGGCTTTCCCGCTCCCACCCGCACCTACGAAGGAATGCCTGCTTCGGTTCCAGAGCCTTCTCACTAACAGAAATCTCCAGGGAAGATGTTTCAAAAAGGGATGATCCTGACCCGCGCCGCCCCCTTCGTTTCCCAATTCTGGGGGGAACCGAACCAATGCAGGCATTCCTTTTGTAACAGGTAGCTTGTAACAGGCAGTTCTAACTGTTTCAAAGTCCCCCAAAGTTGGAGGATTTAGGGGGCAATGTAGAACCGCTAATCCCATCTAACCCCTGCTTAGTCCGATCGCCCCCAAAGCCCTGAAACCCATACGTTACGCTTCGCTAAC
Organism: Cyanobacteria bacterium FACHB-502; assembly: GCA_014695325.1. Classification (GTDB taxonomy): domain Bacteria; phylum Cyanobacteriota; class Cyanobacteriia; order Elainellales; family Elainellaceae; genus Leptolyngbya_A. Next base: position 118,382 of record JACJNZ010000092.1, read on the forward strand.
CCATCCTACGAACTAAAACTTCTGCCAACTAAAACTTTTGCCAACTATGGGTATCTTCCTCCCCGCCGACCCTTATCCCTACCCCTACAACGGTGACTTCCGCCCTGCTAACACCGCCCTGATTATCATCGATATGCAGATCGACTTCTGTGGTGAAGGTGGTTACGTCGATCGTATGGGCTATGATTTGTCCCTCACCCGTGCACCGATCGCCCCTCTCCAGCGATTGCTTAAAACCATGCGCGAAGCGGGCTTTCACATTATCCATACCCGCGAAGGACACCGCCCCGATCTATCTGATCTGCCGGAGAACAAGCAGTGGCGATCGCGGCAAATCGGTGCAGGCATCGGTGATCCCGGACCCTGCGGCAAAATCCTGGTTAGAGGCGAACCTGGCTGGGAAATTATCCCCGAACTTGCTCCCCTTCCCGGCGAACCGATCATCGATAAACCGGGCAAAGGCTCCTTCTACGCGACCGATCTGGATCTGCTGCTGAAGCGCAAAGGTATCCAAAACCTGATTCTCACGGGCATCACCACTGATGTCTGCGTCCACACAACGATGCGCGAAGCAAACGATCGCGGCTACGAATGCCTTATCCTCTCCGACTGCACAGGTGCAACCGACTATGGCAACTACCTCGCTGCCCTCAAAATGGTGACGATGCAGGGCGGGGTCTTCGGTGCGGTCTCCACCTCCGAGGCTGTCCTGGAAGCGATCGAATCCTCCATCCTCCTTTCCGTCTCCCCCTAACTCCCCTCTCTCCCTGAATCCATTCCCCCACTGACCCCATGACAACCACTATCTCTGCCCTTGAATCGATCGCCGAAACCGAAAAACCCCCCGAACTCGAAGTCGTTAATATGACCAAACGATTCGGGAGCTTGGTTGCCCTCGATCGCGTCTCCCTCTCGCTCAAATCCGGCACATTCCATGCGTTGTTGGGCGAAAACGGAGCCGGAAAAAGTACGCTTGTGAAGTGCATTATGGGCTTTTACCGCGCTGATGAAGGCGGAGTGCTGCTTCAAAAACAGGCGCGATCGATCGAGAGTCCGCGCGATGCCCAGCGATACCACATTGGCATGGTGTACCAGCATTTCACGTCGGTTCCGGCGATGACCGTGGCAGAAAATCTGGTGCTGTCCCAGGCACACGGTTCGCGGCTGATCAACTGGAAACAGGAGTTCGATCGCCTGCAAGCATTTATGGATTGTGCCCCATTCCAGGTTCCGCTCGATTTGCCGATCGCCCAGCTTGCTGCTGGACAAAAGCAGAAGCTTGAGATCCTAAAGCAGCTTTACTTGAAGAACAAAATCCTGATTCTGGATGAGCCGACTTCGGTGCTGACCCCCGACGAAGCGGATGAAGTGCTGGGGCTGATTCGCCAGGAAGTAACCGCCGGAAAGCTGAGTGTGCTGCTGATTAGCCACAAGTTCCGGGAAGTGACCGCCTTTGCCGATGAAGTGACCGTGCTTCGCAAAGGCAAGTTTGCCGGACATGGCTATGTTTCTGACCTGACCGTGGCAGACATGGCAGAAATGATGATGGGGGAACGTCGCGAACCGCGAGAAGTGCCCAAAACGCCTCAGGAACAGAAAACTCCTGTGCTGCAAATCATCGATCTGCACGCAGATAAAGACAGCGGCGTCGAAGCGGTCAAAGGAGTCAACCTGACCGTTCACAAAGGCGAAATCGTCGGCATTGCAGGCGTATCGGGTAACGGACAGAAAGAACTGGTGGAAGTGCTGGCAGGTCAGCGATCGGCAACCGCAGGACAGGTGCTAGTCAACGGAAAACCCTACCGCGCCACCCGCACTGACATTGCCCAGCAGGGCGTTTTTGTGCTGCCCGAAGAACCCCTTCGCAATGCTTGTGTGCCTCACATGAGTGTGGCTGAAAACATGGCACTCCGCACCTTCGATCGCCCCCCGCAATCCAAAGGCATCATGCTCATTCTGCGGGCAATTCGGCAGGCGGCAGTCGGGCTGATTCAACAGTTCTCTGTCAAAACCCCTTCTCCCGAAACGCCAATTCACAATCTCTCCGGCGGCAATGTGCAAAGAGCAGTCCTGGCACGAGAGTTATCTTCAGAGCAAATCAATCTGCTGATTGCGGCAAACCCTTGCTTTGGCTTAGATTTCTCTGCTGTCGAATTCATTCATGCCCAGATCGTTGAAGCCCGAAATCGCGGTGTCGCGGTTCTACTGGTTAGCGAAGACCTGGACGAGTTGCTCACCCTCTCCGATCGCCTTATCGTGATCAGCGGCGGACAGTTCGCCTACGAAAGTCCCACTGCTACTGCCGATTTTGCCCAAATCAGCCACAGCATGGCAGGACACTAACCCTAACCCTCTAAATTCCTCCCCCTCCATCTCTCCATCCTCATCCATGTCCCTTCCCCCCACCTCCCTCCTTCTCTTCTCCCTGGCTGCCATGACCCTTGCCCTCATCCCCGGGCCTGCAACGCTCTACATTGTGGCGCGAGGCATTCATCAGGGACGATTAGCAGGCATTGTCTCATCCTGGGGCATTGCTTCGGGGAATCTGGTGCATATTGCGGCAGCCGCACTCGGGATCTCAACATTGCTGCTGTCCTCTGCTCTGGCGTTTAGCGTCGTTAAATATTTGGGTGCGGCGTATTTGATCTATCTGGGAATTCAGCAGTTCCTCGATCGATCGCCTCAAAGGGGGAATGGCTTCCCATCGCCTGACCCCACCCTCCAAACGCCAAAACCCCAAAGCCTTAAACAAATCTTTGCTCAGGGATTCGTCGTCAACGCCCTGAACCCGAAAGCCGCTCTGTTCTTTGTCGCGTTTTTGCCGCAGTTCATCGATCCAACGAGAAGTGTTTTGGCGCAGGTGCTGTTCTTGGGTGCAGTGTTCACCCTTGTTGCTAACGTAATCGACAGCGGTTATGCCCTCATTTCAGGAACGCTGGGTGGCTGGCTCAGCCAAAATCGCCGCTTTCGTAAAACGCAAAAGTATGTCGCAGGTGGAACCTACATTGGGCTGGGTATGGCAACCGCTCTGACAGGTTCTCCCAGCAAATAAAGTTTCTTTTCTGGAAACAATATGACCTTAATTAATGCACAGCCCTATCCGTACAGCCTTCCTGATGAATTAAATCGTCTGGCACTTGTAATCATTGACATGCAGCGCGATTTCTTAGAGCCGGGCGGCTTCGGTGATGCCTTGGGTAACGATGTCACGCGACTTCAGGCGATCGTCCCTACGCTCAAATCGCTGCTGACCTGTTTTCGGGAAAACCGTCTACCTATAATTCACACGCTGGAATGTCATCGACCAGATTTATCCGACTGTCCTTTGGCAAAGCGCGATCGAGGAAAAGGCACACTCAAGATCGGCGACGCGGGACCCATGGGACGTATTCTGATCGCAGATGAACCGGGAAATGCCATTATTCCAGAGCTTCAGCCGCTCCCTGACGAAATTGTGATTCAAAAGCCTGGAAAAGGCGCATTTTACGCGACGCCGCTTCAGTCGATTTTGCAGGAGCGCGGCATTACCCATTTGCTGTTTACAGGGGTTACAACCGAAGTCTGTGTGCAAACGACGATGCGCGAAGCCAACGATCGCGGCTATGAATGCCTGATGGTTGAAGACTGCACCGAAAGCTATTTCCCCGAATTTAAGCAGGCGACGCTAGAAATGGTTCGCGCTCAAGGAGGTATCGTTGGCTGGACAGCGATCGCTTCAGCCGTGATGACAGGACTCCAAACCGCAAGAACCGCAATGGTTTGATTGAATCACGTCTGAAAATTCTGATTACCTTGCTTGCTCAAAGCTTCCCAAAGTTTGGAATTTAGGGGCGATGCAGGGTTTCCGATACTTCTTAAACAGCTTCCAAAAGCCAGTCAATCAAAAGCTAGTGAACTGTGCCTAAACGATCTGCACCTGACTCAGAATTTTTTGCGCGATCGCCCTTTCCACCGGCATGACTGACAATCGATTTCCCTGACGAATAACCGAGAGTTCTTCGGGGGTGAACTGCTGCCGCAGCATTTCCAGGCTGAGGATTTGGGTAAACTTTTTTTCAAACTCCACCTGAACGGTTTGCCAGCGGGGACTGTCGGGGGTTGACTTGGGATCGTAATATTCGCTTTGCGGATCAAACTGAGTGGGATCAGCGAGATTCACTTGTACGACTTGCATCAGCCCCACGATGCCGGGAGGCGTGGTATTGGAGTGATAGAAAAACACCCGATCGCCCACCTGCATCGACCGCATAAAATTACGCGCCTGGTAGTTTCGCACCCCGTCCCACAGGGATTGGTGATCACGTTTTAGGTCGTCAATGCCGTAGACCGACGGCTCAGATTTCATTAACCAGTAATTCATGCAGTCGTTTACAGCCCGTGCAGGATCAGAATGGCATCCAGATCATGGCATTAAGATGCTTTTGCCTCAAACTGATAGGCATAGGTCTTGAGCAGGTCGCTCACCTGGTCTAAAAGTTCTCTACCGCTATTTTTAGCGATTGCCTGTCGCTCTGGGAAGAAGACAGGCTGATTCAGGTTGCAAGCGATCGCCTCTTTGACTTGCTCTTCAATCAGGGGTTGAAGCTCCTCTCTGGCACGGAACCGCTGATAGTCTGCGCCTTCTTCGGTGGTTGCATAGAGCGGCGGCAGGCGGTTGAGCGCGTAGGCAGCAATATCGCCCAGATCGAGGGTGCAATCGCTGGCAGCTTCGATTTCAGCAACGCGGGCGATCGCTTCCGTGAGCACTAGCTCTTCCATCAAGTTAATAAACTGCTTGCGCGGCACTGCCACCACTTCTCCGGTGAGTAAGGCTCCCATTAAGCGATCGAGTGCCATGTACTCTTCGATCGACAGTTCAGCCGTCGTATCGCAGATGCGCCCCACTTCAGCCTCCATTGCAGGCGTGAGATAGCCATCTTCAAGAGCCTGTTCAACAATTTTCTCGATACTCATAGAATTCTTCCTGGAAATGCGGTAGTTTCAGCCTGGTATTTCAATTCGAGCCGTTATTGAGTTGATCGCGAGCTGCTTGAAAGCTTGCTGTGCTTCTAGCTTGCCCGCCTCCTAACAAAAATCACATCGCTAAAAACCGCATTCAGTGAAGATTAAATGAGCATTACTCAAAGCCCGTGTATCGCCAAGGCACGGGATCTACGGACTCGCCATGCACATTTAGCCCCCAGTGCAGATTTGGTCCTGTTGCCGATCCGGTTGCGCCCAGTGCGCCAATGCGCTGACCTGACTGCACAAAGTCGCCTTCTTTCACGTCGATCCGGCTGAGGTGAATAAAGATGCTCGTCACTCCCTGACCGTGATCAATGCCGATCGTATTGCCGTGCAGCCGAAAACCCTCAGCTTCACGCCCGACCAGCGCAACTCGCCCCGCCGCTGGAGCCACTACCGGATCACCTGTGGGAGCGGCGTAATCTACGCCCCGGTGATAGTAGTCCTGAGCAAACTCGCCATTATAGTAGCGGCGAACTCCGTACACGGACGTAATTTCCCCCTGGTTCGGACGCACAAATGCTCCGTTCCAGAATTTCTGCGGAGAGACGATCGCCTTAAACGCATCCACTCGATCGAATTCAGCATTCGTGCCATCGGAGCCGCCGCCGCTCACCCAGATACTCTGACTCGGAAACGATCGACTGCGGAGCTGGACTGCCAGATTTTGCACGGCATCGCCTGCTTTCACCTGGATCGTCAATTGTCCGGGACGATCGAGCGGCGTGGTTGCCAAGAGTGCCCGGTAGCGGTTATTGCCGATCGCAAAGGTGGGATAAGTTTTTTGCTGAAAAGTGACGGTGGGAACAGTTGCCCCATCGCCCTGCACAACAACGGAAAGGGTATCGCCAAGCTGAGGATTGGTTGGAGTGATCTGCGCCTGGATTGCGTGCGCCGGAGTCGAAAGCCAGAGAACGATCGCCGCACTGCTCAGCAAAATTCCAAGCTGAAGCCGAAATTTCCACAGAAAACGCCGAACTAAGCCAGCGCGAGAAACAAGGTAGGACATAGGGTGTGAGGAGGGATAGGGCATTTTGGACAGAAGATTAGCATTTTTGCCCCAGAGTTCCAACCAGAATGCAGGTTTTATCACGCAATCCTTGTAAGGGAGATCCCCAGGGCACGGAAAAGTCTGTATGCTTTAGATTAAAAGACTTTAACTTTTTTCTCACTCTGATAAGAAACCTGTGCAAGAAGACTTTCGGCTGATTGTCGATTTGGTGGTGGTACTTGCGGCTGCGGCAGGCGGGGGGCTGCTGGCGGCATTACTGAGACAGCCCGTGCTGCTTGGGTATTTGCTAGGTGGAGCGATCGTTGGTCCAGCGGGACTCGGCTTGGTGAAAGAACTAATTCAGGTGGAAACCCTGGCACAGTTTGGCGCGGCGTTTCTGCTGTTTGCGCTGGGCGTTGAGTTTTCCTTTGCGGAGCTGAAAAAAGTTCAGGGCATTAGTCTGGGCGGCGGCGGTCTGCAAATTCTCACCACAATCCTAGTGACGACACTGGTGGCGATCGGTGTGGGCTGGGTGGAGTCTCCAACCCAGGGAGTCTTTTTAGGCGCGATTTTGTCGCTGTCTTCGACGGCAGTGGTGCTGAAGTGCCTGATGGAAAAGGGTGAAACCGAAACCGCTCACGGGCGCGTCATGCTGGGAATTCTGGTCGTGCAGGATCTCGCACTGGGGCTAATGCTGGCGGTGTTGCCCGCGCTTAACCGTCCGTCTGAGGAAATTGGGCTGGCAGTGGGCATTGCCCTGCTGAAAACGGCTCTGATTGCGGGTGGGGCGATCGTTGCCGGGATCTGGCTGATTCCTCCCCTGCTGCGCCTTCTGGCAAAAACCGAAAGCCGCGAACTATTTCTGCTGGGGGTAGTTGCCCTCTGTCTCGGCATTGCGCTGATGACTGAGTATCTGGGGCTATCGATCGAGATGGGAGCGTTCATCGCTGGACTCATGATCTCGGAGGTGGAATACGCCGACCAGACGCTCACCTACGTGGAGCCGATTCGGGATATTTTTGCCAGTCTGTTTTTTGCGGCGATTGGGATGCTGATCGACCCAGTGTTTATCTGGAACAACCTGGAGCTGATTCTGGGACTGGTGACGATCGTGTTTATTGGCAAATTCCTGATTGTAACCCCGCTGGTTCGCGCTTTCCGCTATCCGCTAAAAACCTCGCTAATTGTGGGACTGGGGCTATCGCAGATCGGGGAATTTTCCTTTGTGCTTGCCAGTAAGGGTCAGGTTTTGGGATTAGTTTCTCGCCGTGTCTATTTGCTGATTCTGGGAACGACTGCGGTAACGCTGGTGATTACGCCCTTTGTGCTGCGCCTGGTGCCTCAGTTGGTCGTTTGGGCAGATGCAGTTCCCTGGTTGAAAGCGTTGCTGGATGGGGGCGAGGAGCCAATGGAGGTGCCTGAGAATCTGCCGCGACAGGGGCATCTAGTGATTTGTGGCTATGGTGGTATCGGGCGAAATATTTTGCAGCTTTTGCAAAGCCATGACCAGTCTGTGGTGGTGATCGACCAGTCGGAGCAGGTGATTCAGCAGCTTCGGGACGCGGGAATTCCTTATGTTTATGGCAATGCTGCCAGTTTGCATGTGCTGGAGGCTGCCGGAGTCGAGCAGGCAAAAGGATTGGCGATCGCCCTTCCTGACCCGATGAGCATTCGCCTCACGATTAAGCGTGCCTTGGAACTCGCGCCGGATCTGGATATCGTTGTGCGAGCAAACCAGGATAAGGATATTGAACTGCTGTATCAGCTTGGCGCAAAAGAAGTGGTGCAGCCAGAATTTGAAGCAAGCCTGGAGCTATCCAGCCATCTTCTGACTGGGCTGGGCATCCCCCTGCCGATTATTCAGCGCGAGGCACAGCAAATTCGCAGCTCCCACTATCTCGATCTGCGATCGGAGCGATCGCCCCGTCAAGTGTCGCATGATTTGGAAGTGGCAGCCAGAGATATGAACAGCAAGTGGGTCAGTCTACCTGCCGGGTCACCCTTAGCCGGAATGACGCTGGAAGAAACCAATTTGCGCCGCCTTACAGGAGTCAGTCTGATGGCAATTCGTCGCGCCCACGGCGAAGAAATTGACTATCCAGAACCCAAAACTATTATCGAAGAAGGCGATCGGCTTTTGATAGTCGGCGAACCAAGTGAGCTGGTAGCACTGACTGAATTGGCACGAGGCGAGGCAGCAATTCCGACCGAGAATGCGTCCTGTCAGTGGCTGCTGGTTCCTGAAGACAGCCCGGTGGTTGGCAAAACGCTGGCAGATCTGCATATCCGCAGACAGTTTGGCATTCTAGTGCAGGCAATCCGGCGCGAAGGTAAGTTCATCAGCTTTCCCCACGGCGAGAGCGACCTGCAAATTGGCGATCGGCTTCTCCTATGTGGTAAGTTTCATGCTCTGGCTGAAGCGAGTCGGTGGATTGCTCCCAGCCGCTCTGAAGCCTCGGTGCTGCCAATCTCGGCTGCGTCGCAGTTCTCCGACGGGACAATCGCCAATACACCTGTGGCAGAACTGCTATCGATCGATGTACCCCTAACAGAAGAAGAGTCTAAGCTCTCGGCCTAAGGGAGACAAAGCCTGTGTCGATTATGGATAACTCTACGCTTTCGGCTTCAGGTAAACGATCGCCTGCTTCCAGATAATAGTTGGCTGATCGTAGTGGTCTACCAGACAAATGCAGTCGGTATCCTGCCAGCGAATCTTGCCCACAAGCAGATCTTTGGTGCTGATCATAATTTCGACTTCGCTCGTTTCGCGGATCAGGCTTTGAATCTGGCGGACACTTGGTAATCCAGTAGGCAGGTCGGTAGTCATAAAAAAGTGGGGCTAATACGATCGATGATGTGTTTATTCTAAGTTTCCCGTTTTATAAAACCCAGATTCACCGCAAAAATACAAATTTTCGTTACCGTCTTTCCCTTCTCTTGGTCTGAATTGGGTCAGAATCCTGTTTGTGCAACAATAACTTTTGATCCTGATTACTCGACAGGAGACGCATCACCTCCTGCAATTTCTAACCGGAGTCGCCCATGACCTCTCAGTTTGCGAAATATCACGGCTTAGGCAATGACTTTATTTTGGTGGACAATCGCCACCAGAGCGAACCCTGCATTACGCCAGAGCAGGCGGTGAAGTGGTGCGATCGGCACTTTGGAATTGGTGCAGACGGCGTAATTTTTGCGCTACCCGGACAGGGCGACACTGATTACACCATGCGAATTTTTAACTCAGACGGCTCTGAGCCTGAGATGTGCGGCAACGGGATTCGCTGTTTGGCTCGTTTCATTGCCGATCTGGAAGGACGCTCCGCGACGGATACAATCGCCTATCAGATTCATACCCTCGCAGGCGTGATCATCCCTAAACTGGAAGCCGATGGACGGGTGACGGTGGACATGGGGCTACCACGCTTGCTGGCAAAGGAAATTCCTACAACGCTAGCGGAAGCAGAAGAAAAGGTGATTAGTCGATCGCTTGAAGTGGCAGGGCAAACCTGGGAAGTCACCTGTGTCAGCATGGGCAATCCTCACTGCATCACCTTTGTTGACGATGTGGCCGCAGTTCCTCTAGCGGTGATCGGGCCTCAGTTTGAGCATCATTCGGTATTCCCTCAACGCACCAATACCGAGTTTATTGAATTCGTGAAGTCTGACTATCTAAAAATGCGCGTCTGGGAGCGAGGAGCTGGGATCACACTGGCTTGTGGAACTGGAGCCTGTGCGTCGCTGGTGGCAGGCGTGCTGACTGAACGATGCGATCGCCGCGCAACGGTGGAACTGCCGGGTGGCTGTTTAGAAATTGAATGGTCTGCGGCAGACGATCGGCTATATATGACTGGACCCGCAGAATTAGTGTTTACAGGGGAAATGGGCTATCCCAGTTAAATTGCATTAAATTGCGACCTGACGCGGTGTAAGCTCGCTCAGCATAGCGATCCCCCTAGAGAAGTGATGAAAAAAGGCGATCGTCCCACAAGTAGCGATCGCCTTCTGCATAGAAATTAGATTTTTCCTGCGTTCTAGCCTGGCTCTGCAATACGACAACGGCTAACGCGAGCTAAGTAAGCCTAGAGCAAGCCTTCTTTGCCTGCCATCGACAGCATTAAATCAATCACGCGGCAAGAGTAGCCCCACTCGTTGTCATACCAGGACACAACCTTGAAGAAATTGGGATTGAGCTGGATTCCTGCCCCGGCATCAAAAATGCTGGAATGGGGATCGGTGATGAAATCGCTTGAGACCACTTCCTCAGTGGTGTAGCCAAGAATGCCTGCCAGCTCGCCTTCGGCTGCCGCTTTGACTGCTGCGCAAATCTCCTCATAGCTGGTGGATTTCTCAGTTTTGAAGGTCAGGTCTACGACAGACACATCGGGCGTGCCGACGCGCAGTGCCATTCCGGTGAGCTTGCCTTTGAGGGCAGGCAGTACCAGCGTGACAGCTTTTGCGGCTCCGGTGGAGGCAGGAATGATGTTTTGGGTCGCTCCCCGTCCACCGCGCCAGTCCTTTTTGCTGGGACCATCGACCGTCGGCTGAGTGGCAGTCATCGAGTGAATGGTGGTCATCAAGCCTTCTGCCAGCCCGAAGTTTTCATGGATGACTCTGGCAACGGGAGCAAGGCAGTTGGTGGTGCAGCTTGCGTTGGAGACGATCGTATCCTTTGCGGGGTCAAACTCCTGATGATTGACGCCGACCACAAACGTTTTCACTTGATCCGGGTCTTTAGTGGGAGCTGAGATAATCACCCGCTTCGCGCCTGCCTGTAGATGCTTGGATGCCCCATCGTGGGTCGTGAAAAGCCCGGTTGACTCCACCACATAATCCGCACCCAGCTTGCCCCAAGGCAGTTCTGCGGGATCGCGCATCGCCATACAGGGAATAAATTTGCCGTCTACGACAATGCCGTCTTCTTTTGCCTCAACTGTGCCGTCATAGCGACCGTGGGTGGAGTCATATTTCAGCAAATACGCCAGGTTGTCCGGCGGAACCAGATCGTTAATGCCGACAAATTCAATGTTCGGGTTTTTCGCGCCTGCCCGAAAGACGAGTCGCCCAATGCGACCAAAGCCGTTAATTCCCACTTTAACGGGCATGATTCAATCTCCTTGTAACTAAGTTCTTCTCGTTAAGTTCACAGTCAAGCTTTTGATCAGGCTTACAGTCTCAAAGCTTTGAGTCAATCGATACTGATTTAGTTTTTGCAGCGACGATCGTTCTTTTCTCAAGCCTTCTTTTCTTATGTAAGATTGCCAGCAGTCTAACATCTGCTGATTTATAGACATCTGGCTCTCTTAATTTCCTTTAGATTTTCAGGCGATCGATTAATACTCTGGAGGAATTTGCATTCGATCAGGTCTGCACTCGACACTGTTCCCGCTCCCGGAGTCTGCGCTGAAGGGAGGGCGATCGACCTAAGATTGCGGTGCTGTAAAGGCGATCGAACTCGCGCTGAAAGTGGGCTGCGACGGTAGGATTGTCAATGACCAACAGCGTTTCGTCGTTTGTGGCGTTTGCGGCTTCACTCCAGTTTTGCGATCCCGTAATGATCCAGCGGCGATCGATAATGCCGACTTTGTGGTGCAAGATATCGCCGCGTGTCAGAGCTGGAATGCCGACGGTATTGATCCCCGGCTTCCAAGGGCGATTTCCGACTTCGGTACGGCAGTTTTTGTCCGGTAGCGAAACGCCCATCAAGTCTAGTCCCTCGCTGTATTCCCGAAAAGCAAACTGGGGATCGATCAGAGCGCGAATTTGGACTCCCCGCTGACGATCGGCTTCCAGAATATTGCTCAGTTGCTGATCTGAGAACACAAACAGAGCTAGGTCAACGGCTTGAGTCGCTTGGCTGAGGGCACGACCGATCAGCCCATTCCCGCTCTGTTGCCAGGGTTGACGAGTCGAAGTGGGCGAAAACTGCACGGTGATTGAGGAATTGGGAGCAAGGGAAATAGTTTGCGGCGGACGGTAGAGCTTTTTTAAGCCAAACTTGCGACTGGTGGGGGTGCCGTTTCCCCACATCTGGTTAAATTCCTGGGTGAAGAGTTGAGCGACTCTGCCGCTCTGGATTTTGAGTAGATGGTTTGCGTTGCCTAAACTTTCTGGCGTGAGGAAATCCCCGTGAGCCTCGCTCCATGACCAGTTCACTGATCCCGTCAGCACCATTTGCCCGTCGATCACCAGGAACTTGTGGTGCATCAAGCCACTGCCGCGCGAACCGTCTTGCATGTCATCAATCAGGGGAATTTTGGCGGTTTCGAGCATCCCGATCGCATCGCGCTGCGCCAGTTCTTCAGGGGCAAGCTGACCGTCTCGATTCAGATCGACTAACTGCACAAACTCCTGATATTTCTTCTGGGCGCGATCGTCTAACCGAGAAACCTGCTGGGGTGTAAGTTTGCTCAGGGATTGGCGATATTCATGTTCCACAATCACCCGTACTGGAACGCCTGCCTGCTGCCGCGCAATTAAGGCCTGAGCAATTTTCGGCAGATTAAACTCTTGCACTGCCAGATCTACAGAGACTTGAGCTGAATCGATCGCCTCCACAATCACCTGTTCGAGGTCATCGCCCAATCGCTGCTGCTGTCGATAAGGTTCTGTGTAAAACGAGGATTGTGACTGATTGAAATACACCTGAATAATCGGATCTTGCGGCAGGGGCGGCAAAGGGGGACGAAAGGCAGCGACCGGACGACGGGCAGAGACGAGCCACACGAGCAGTAGCCCCAACCCAAACAAAACCAACCCGCGAAACCAGAGCGAATTCAGCAGACGTGAAGGAGGAGGTGAAGGAAGAGGCACGATGCAGACCCGACAAAACATCCTGCTTAGTCATGCCCGATCGCCCAACTGAACTAACACGCGATCGAATTTATACACCCATTCATCCAGTTTCATCCAGTGACGATCGCCTCGTGCGTCAGAACACCAAGAAACAGGGTGTGGAAACGATGCCCTTGCTCTGATGCCTTCGGTCAAATTGTATAGATTACTATTCTGCTTTTCTCTGTCCTCATCCAGATGTTTATACTTAGATCCCTGATGGTATAAAAATTAGAAGGCTCAGTAGTATTGCGGAATGCTTAGCTTAACTTCATTTTTCTTCTTTCCGAAAAGATGAACTGTAGCTCAAGTCGAATAAACAGAGTTGCTATACTAGGTAGAATCTCTTAAACCAGTTCTTAACCTTTTTGTTATCGGGCATCTGCTCCCTCGATCGCCGCTCTAATTTTTCCCGGAGTGACCCATGCTCAATTCCTCACTCTATCAAGGCTCACCGGGTGGGCTTTCAACGCCAAAGCGAATCGGCAGCTATCTGACCGAAGCAGGGCTATTGACGGCTGACCAGATTCAGGTCATTTTGAATGACCAGCGGGCAACTGGAATGCGGTTTGGTGATATTGCTGTTGCCAGAGGCTGGCTCAAAGAACAAACGATCGAATGGATCATGGCAAAGGTGATCGAGCCTGAGCGTAAAGCAATCCAGACTGTGCTTTCTCAAAAGGCAAAACAACAAGCAAAACAACAGTCTTCCAGAGCCACTGCTCAACCGCCAAAGCCCTCTGAAACCACGGCGAATGGAGCAAGGCCCTTTGTGCGTCGGGATGCACCGATCGCCAAACCCCTGCCGCCTATAAATTCCTCGGATAGTGAAGTGAACTGGGTTGGTTAAAACGCGATAGGTTAAAACGTGATAGTGGCGTAGGCAAAAAGAACATCAAGGCGCAAATAGCCAGAGCCAGAGCGGTAAAACAAGCAGTAGCGCGATCGATCCCAGTGCCAGCGTAGTTACAGTAAAACTGCGATCGAGGTCATAAGCCTCAGCAATAAATAGCGTTGCAAACGCAGGCGGCATTGCCATTTGCAGCACGATCGTTAACTGTGGCAGTTCAGACAAGCCCAAGTGCGACAGTTCTAGCCCTAGCACCAGCGGTACGATCAGCATCTTAATCATCAGGCTGACGATCGCAGGCTGAATTTTTTGCCACGAAGCCAATTGACTTAACCGCATTCCCAGCAGCAGCAGTGAGAGAGCGATCGTGCCCCAGGCGAATCCTTTCAGTCCCAGTTCGACTGATTGAGGCAGTGCAAGCGAGCGACCTGCTAAGCCAATCCAAAAGCTCCAGAGTGCCGGATTGTTAATCAAAGCTTGCCCGATCTGTTTCCAGCGAGTCTGGTTTGGCTGCTGCGCTCGATCGCTAAAGTAGGCTGCCAGCAAAACGCCCAGCCCGTACGCGCCCAGGGTACTGCCCAGCGTGTCATAGAAAACCGCCCAGCCAAAATATTTCTGTCCCACTAGCGTCAGCGAAATCGGATAGCCTAAATATCCTGTGTTGCCCAGCATTGCTGCCAGCAAAAAGCTGCCCTGCGTCGATCGCTGCTGCAACTGATCTGAAATCAAATATTTTGTCCAGGGATGCGATCGCTGGTGTTGAATCCTCTGTGACAGGTAGTTTTGTGCTTTAATCCAGCCCCATGCCAGCAGCACAGCAGACAGCATTGCTCCCCAGGCGGCAATCGGAGCCAGCCACACCGAAGCCGATAGATTTGCCTGCCGCAAAAATGCAAAAATCCCGATCGGGATACCCACCCAAAACAGAAACTTGCCCATCAGAGCAGGAATGCGCGGGGGCAGCACCCGTCCTAGAAATAAGCCAAAGCCGACCCAGCCAACCAGGGGTAGATAGAGTCCGAGCAGGCGCATCATTTGGTTCATGAAGTGATCCTAAGAACTTGCGGCTCGTTTGCATTCCTCCATTACGGTAAAGTGGTACGAAAACTAGCTCGGTTTAGAATAAGCAGGATTGCCACCAGATATAGGAGGAATGGCCTGTGAATAATGCAGGATTACCCCCAGGAATACCGCAAGAATCGGCTGAAATTCCCGATTATGCTGATCTGCCGCACTCAGATATTCCTGAGGCAGTGCGGGAAATGCCGCTCGTAGAAACTTCCTCCTCTCATAAACAAACAAAAGTTCTGTGGGGATTAGGCTCAGGCTTGATTGCCCTGCTGCTGCTTGGGCTGTGGCTCATGCCACGTCTGCTGCGAGCGGCTTCTGCCCCGATCGAACCTCTCGCAAACATCACTCCGCAGATTATGGGACAGGCGATCGTCCTACTCAACGGACAGGCTGCCCCTTTACTGAATCATCTGCCCTATGCAGAGGCACCCCGTGCTGACCTGAAGCCCGTTTCATCCGATGGACAGGTCTTACTTCGGCGCTCGGCGGCAGCTAAATTCAAGGAAATGGCGGCAGCGGCAAAAGCAAACGGAGTCATCCTGGCTCCCCTTTCCGGGTTTCGATCGATCGCAGAGCAAGATCACGTCTTTTTTGATACGAAAGCACAGCGCGGTGAAGATCCCGAAAAACGGGCAGCCGTCAGTGCCCCTCCTGGATACAGCGAACACCACACCGGCTATGCGATCGACATCGGCGACGGTAAGCGACCTGCCTCTGACCTGCAAACAAGCTTTGAGACCACGGCTGCCTATCGCTGGCTCCAGCAGAATGCCGCCTTCTATAGCTTTGAGCTGTCCTTTCCTAAAAACAACTCGATGGGCGTGAGCTACGAACCCTGGCACTGGCGATTTGTAGGCGATCGAAACAGCCTGGAAACCTTTTACCGCGCAAGAGAAACCCCCCGACCTTAACTCCCCCTTACCCCTCATCTTTCCGCTCCCTCACCTCCCCACTCTCCCACCAATTCCTCTACTTCCTCTACAGTAAGAAAAGCAGACCCCAAGAAAAGCAGACCACCCCACCAAAACCCCAATGAGCCAGACTACGCTAAACCTGATTGCGATCACGATCTTTTCCCTGGTGATGGCGAGTCTGCTGGGTCCATTGCTGCATTTGTCTCCGGTTGTTCCGGCAGTCGCGGCATTTAGTCTGCTCAGCATTGCCACGCTCGATGCGTTCTCGCTTCAGGGCAGATTAGGAACACTGGTCGTAGACACGATCGCCCAATTTTCCGAGGAACACCGATCGCGGATTGTGCGCCATGAGGCAGGACATTTTTTGGCGGCGCATTTGTTAGAAATTCCGGTGACGGGCTACACGCTCAATGCTTGGGAAGCTTTACGGCAAGGGCAAGCCGGGCAGGGCGGAGTCAGTTTTGGTGCAGCAGAACTGGAAGCACAAATTACGACTGGGAAGCTTTCGACTCAGCTTATCGACCGCTACTGCACAGTTTGGATGTCGGGCATCGCAGCGGAACAAATCGAATACGGTAATGCTGAGGGTGGCACAGACGATCGCCAGAAAATTCGACTGCTGTGGATGCAACTTCAGCGATCGATGGGGGAAGCCGATCTCAAACAGCGATGGGCACTGCTTCAGGCAAAAACACTGCTGCAAGACCAGACGGTTGCCTATAAGGCTCTAGTGACGGCAATGGAACAGCGTCAGCCTGTGGAAGTTTGCCAGCAGGCGATCGAAGTGTCGCTGAAGTCAGCAGAGTTGCCAGGGCGATAATCCAGGTAGAACGGTTTGAGTTGCCATGATTTGATCGATCGCAATCCAGAGATGCTGTGTTTGTGCAAGCGGGGCGATCGGGAGTTCCACCATCGACACTGCCTCAAATTCTGCGTCGGATTCACAGCGTTTTATCGCGTTAGCTTCGTGCAGCTCACAAATTCCTATCACAAAAAGATCCCGCAAAAGTGAGACGGTTTCCGATCGTCCTTTGCTCAAACTAAAAGATAAAGTTTGTTGTAGTATTATTCCTCAAGAATTTTATGGCTCCCACCGTTCTCATTACTGGCGGTTCGCAGGGCATTGGCAAAGCGACCGCAAATCTGTTTGCCCAGCATGGCTACAATCTTGTTCTCACCGCACGTCGAGCTGAGCTCCTCGAAGAAGTAGCGCAAGGCTTTCGCGCCGCAAATCATCCCGTTTTTGCCATGCCTGCGGACACTCGCAACCCCGATCAAGTTAAAGATCTAGTCGAAAAGGCAATTCAGCAGTTTGGCGCGATCGATGTGCTGATTAACAATGCTGGAATCTTTGCGACTGGACCGGTTGATCAGTTCTCGCTGGAAGACTGGCATACGATCATCGATATCAACCTCTGGGGCTATATCCACATGATCCATGCGGTTGTGCCTCACATGATTGCTCGCGGCAAAGGCATGATTGTGAATCTCAGCTCGATCGCTGGCAAATCTTCCTCGGCGTATCTCGTTCCCTACGTCACCAGCAAGTATGGCGTTACAGGACTCACCGAATCCCTCCATGCAGAACTGTCGCCCAAAGGCATTACGGTTTGCGGCATTTACCCCAACATTATCAAGTCTGACTTTATAGGGAAGGCAGTGATTCGGGGCATTGATGAGCAGGACGAAGCCGATCGCCGCAGACAGCTTGAGCAAGTGCTGCAAGTGCCCGTGGTGGAAAAGCCGGAAGATGTGGCAAACTCTATCTGGGATGCGGTGAAAAATCAAAAAACAGAAGTGGTCGTCGGTTCAGCAAAGCTATCGCTGGGCGTAAGCAGCATTCTCCCTGGCGTGATGCAGTGGATCACCCACAAAGCCTTCCAGAACCGCGATAAAAGCAAGTCGGCGTAGACTTTTGGACTGGAACGATTCCTGCGTTCTCATAACCTACTGCGCTCTGGGGGGTTGGCATCTTGCCTGCCCTGCCTAAACAGGTGAAATGCCTATCCCGCAAGAGCAGTAAGAATGTTCTGGCGTAAGGCGATCGTCTCTATCTGAACTACGCCCTATTTTGAAACGGCAATTTGAAACAGGCTTCAATCTCTGCAAGCGTCAGGTAATCTCCGGGCTGACTAGCACTGCGATTTTCAATCACTTGCATTGGTAGAGCCGGATCGCCCAGGCTTGAAACCACCATGATCGCTTCGTGAAAATCTTCCTGCTGCGTATAGCTGCTAGTCGTCACTAGACAGCGAAATCCTGCTGCGATCGCTGCCACTAGTCCATTGCGCGAATCCTCAATCACTAGCGTACTTTCAGGCAATAAGTTCAACTGCTCCTTTGCCAATAGGTAAATATCAGGGGCAGGTTTTTTGCGCGGCACCATATCCCCGGCATAAACCTTGAAGTGCTTTGCCTGCTCTGTTCCCACCACAAACCCCAGCACCGATCGCACCGATTCTTCTGCGGACGTGGAAGCAACAACAAGCGTCCAGCCTGCGTCGATCGCTTCTTCTGTAATTCGCTTAATCCCCGGTCGGGCAGGCAGTTTGCCGCTCTGCACCATTTCTTTGTAAATGGCAGTTTTGCGCTTGTGCCATTCAGCAAGCAATTGACGCTGTTCTTCTGGGTTTGTGGGCAATCCAGCCTGTGCTACAAACTCCGGCGTGAGCAAACGTGCCATACGCTCTTTGCCGCCGCCGATTTTGAGCTTCTCGGTATAGTCGGACTCTGACCACTGCACAGGCAACCCGTACTCCGCAAACATCTGATTAAATGCAGGCAGATGTCCATCGCGCTCGGTATCAGCTAACACGCCATCACAGTCAAAAACGATCGCGCTCATATCTTCTTTCTTGTTACTGGTTAATTGCTTTAATTGCTGAAATTCGCTACGAATTTAACTACTGAAATAGAGTAAATTCTACAGTATTAAACTCTCCTGTATCAGCTAACAATAGGGCAGTGAATCGATTTTAGCTGTAATGGCTCTATGGTGAATGGTACGTCCAGCCAAATCAGAGCTATAGCTCAAGTTGCATTATCACGCGATCGGAGATTGGTAATCCGGCTTCCCTTTCTTGAAGTCTAATTTGCTGTAAACCAATTGTTAGTTCTGATTCGTCAGAAATGCGAAATCCCAATTTTGAGTAAAAGGGCGCATTCCAGGGGATGTGCCGAAAAGTCGATAACGCTACCGCCCGATAATCCTGAAGTTTTGCCCAGGAGCAAACCGCATTCACGAGTGCTGATCCGATGCCTTTTTGTCCATGTTCAGGATTCACATCAATTTCCTGGAGATAGAGGGTGTCATCAACTTCGCGAGTAATGGCAAACCCAACCACAGCATCCTGGTTATTGATTGCAACCCATACCTGCCCTGCTTGAAATCTTTCTCGAATCAAATCGAGTGGCAGTGGTTCAGCACTCACCAGGAAAGAATAGGGAGTGTCAAGAAATAAGCGATTGGCTAATTGCTCAACCTGAGACAGTAGGGTTAGTTGTTCAGCACAAGCAAAACGAATTGTATAACCTGATTCAAGAATTCTCATGGTGTTTTACACCTCACGGGGCTACGCGATTTATCTACCCGCTTTAGACTAATAAAGATAAGTTCAATACTTAAGTTTAATACTAAAGAAAATTGCCGGAGCAGAAGACAAGATACGTCCTCCGTTCCGGCTGATTAGCATTGCGATCGATTCATCCTTGCCCCTAAATTCCATCAGGATTGCATCAGGAGATGAAAGGCTTGATCGATCGCTTCATTTGGCGAATGAGCCTGACAAGTTCCTACCGCGTAATGCGCTGAGCACTAAACGTATTGCTCATGGCGTTTGCCATCTGGTAGTGATCCTGAATGTTGGGCAGCAGGGTAGAAGCATAGGCTTTTGCTTCGGGTGCCTGTCCTTGAGCAATTTGAGTTTGGAACAGAGCAACCGTCCGCAGGTGAGCCGTGGTCTGAGCTTCCATATATGCCCGATCGAACTCTGCACCTGACAGTTGGGACAGACGCTCAGAAATAGCAGCACTCAGAGGGTCAACACCCGTCGGAAGCTGAACACCATACCGAGCTGCGATCGGCTGAAGTTGCTGGTTAGCAAGGGTGTGCTCATCGATCATGCGCTGGGCGTATTCACGCACTTCCTGGTTGTTCGACTTTTGCAAAGCGAGCTGAGAAGTTGCGATTTCTGCGTTGTTGCCCTGCGCTGCCATACGGATGAACTCACGATCGAGGCTGCTTACGGTCATCATGCCGTTTTGCATCATGCCGCCGGAAGAATTGCGATCGACACCCTGCTGGTTCATCGGCATATTCATCTGCATGCCCCGATTCATCTGCATGCCCTGGTTCATTTGCATGCCCCGATTCATCTGCATGCCCTGATTCATTTGCATGCCCTGGTTCATTTGCGTGGAGCGGCTGTTATTCTCTTGGGTTTCAGATGCTCCTGAGTCTGGATTGATGTTTCGCGCTTCAAGCCGTCTTTCTGCTTGCTCAACCCGATCTGCACTGCTTCGATCGAGCGTCCGCGCTGGGTCATCAGAGGAGTTACTGCCAACGACCGCAGGCGAACCCGAAGGGGTTTCACTCGGTCCCGGAATTGTGCGGAACGGCAGGGAGCGAACCTGATCACCTGACTGGATCGATCGCGATGAATTTCTCTCTACTCTGTTAGAAGACTCGCGCTCCATTGAGGAACCATTATTCATCCCGTTGCCCATGCCAGGATTCGTCCCATTGCCCATACCGGGGTCATCGACCGAGGAAAAACCAGGAACACTGGGGCTGCCCGAGGGAGATTCACTGGGACCAATCGGAGATTGGAACGGCTGCTCGGTACGGCTTTGTGCTAGCGCAGGCAAGCTTACTGCCGAAGCAAGGGCAGCAGCACTGATAACGCCTGCAAAACGCTTCACAAAAGCAATACGATTAAAGTCTTTCATTGTAATAATAAGCCTTGATTTCGAGAGTGTAGTTTCAAACGTCGATCGCTCCTGAAGCCGCTTTCTCAACCAAGCTTTCTCAAGCTATAAGAAGGCAAACCAATAAGAAGGCAAAGGGATCGAACTTTTATCTCTAGGTACATTGGGCAGTGTAAAGAGTTATGCCCGCTACAAACCTCTACCAAGGGAATTGGGAAACCGACCGCCCCGTCTATCTTCAGGACGAATTCCCCACCCAATGTTCATATTGCCGTTACACCTTGCCCTGGCACGGCTGCCTGCCCCTGCTGCAAATCCCTGCCTTTCTGCGCCTACCATCCTTTATTTCGAGTGGCAGAATAGGAATAACAGAGAGTCCAACCCACTTTCTGAGAATCCTGATAGGATTGAGTTACATTAATTAATATTAAGAGGTTAGATTCCCCCCTCGCACGGACATTTTAGGAGGAAGAACCCCCGGTGAATAACAAACGGTGGAGAAATGCGGGGCTTTACGCGCTTTTAATTATCGTTGTTCTGTTTTTGGCAACGACGTTAATCGAGCGGCAGCCCCAGTCAGCAGTAACCTGGAAATATAGCCAGTTTATCGACCGCGTCGAGGCTAGTCAGGTTGAGAAGGTCATGATCAGTGCCGATCGCACCAAAGCTTTGGCACAAACCAGCGATGGTCAGCGCGTTGCGGTGAATTTGCCCAACGACCCCGGACTGCTCAATATTTTGCAAGAGAATGGTGTCGATATTGCCGTTTCTCGTCAGGCAGACGACAATATCCTGGCACGAGTCCTCAGCACGCTGCTGATTCCGTTCCTGTTGCTAGTGGTGCTGTTCTTTGTGCTGCGACGGGCACAGGGCGGTCCTGGCAGTCAGGCAATGAACTTTGGCAAATCAAAAGCTAGAGTCCAGATGGAGCCGCAAACGCAAGTCACGTTTAACGATGTGGCAGGCATTGAGCAGGCAAAGCTGGAACTAGCAGAAGTTGTAGATTTCCTCAAAAATGCCGATCGCTTTACAGCTGTAGGCGCAAAGATTCCGAAAGGTGTACTGCTTGTCGGTCCGCCCGGAACGGGTAAAACGCTGCTGGCAAAGGCAGTTGCAGGCGAAGCAGGTGTTCCTTTCTTCAGCATTTCGGGTTCTGAATTCGTAGAGATGTTCGTTGGGGTGGGCGCATCTCGTGTGCGTGACTTGTTTGAGCAAGCAAAAGCCAACGCTCCCTGCATTGTGTTTATCGATGAGATCGACGCAGTGGGACGGCAGCGCGGCGCAGGCTTAGGCGGCGGCAACGATGAGCGTGAACAAACTCTGAACCAGTTGCTCACTGAAATGGATGGCTTTGAGGGCAATACAGGCATCATCATCATCGCGGCAACGAACCGTCCCGATGTGCTGGATGCAGCTCTCCTGCGCCCCGGTCGCTTTGACCGTCAGGTCGTAGTCGATCGCCCCGACTATGCCGGACGACTGGAAGTGCTCAACGTTCACGCTCGCGGCAAAACCCTGTCGAAGGACGTGGATTTAGAGAAAATTGCCCGCCGGACTCCCGGCTTCACGGGTGCGGATCTGGCTAACCTGCTGAACGAAGCCGCAATTCTGGCAGCTCGTCGCAACTTGACCGAAATTTCAATGGATGAAGTCAACGATGCGATCGATCGCGTCCTGGCAGGTCCAGAGAAGAAAGATCGCGTCATGAGCGAAAAGCGCAAAACCCTCGTTGCCTATCACGAAGCCGGCCACGCGCTCGTTGGTGCCCTGATGCCGGACTATGACCCGGTACAAAAAATTAGCATCATCCCTCGTGGACGCGCAGGCGGTTTGACCTGGTTCACTCCCAGTGAAGACCGGATGGACTCTGGCTTATACTCTCGCTCCTACCTGCAAAACCAGATGGCAGTTGCCCTCGGCGGACGCATTGCGGAAGAGCTGGTATTCGGCGAAGAAGAAGTCACCACCGGCGCCTCGAACGACCTGCAACAGGTGGCACGGGTGGCACGGCAAATGGTGACTCGCTTCGGCATGAGCGATCGTCTTGGACCCGTTGCTCTTGGTCGCGCTCAGGGCGGAATGTTCCTCGGACGCGACATTATGGCTGAGCGCGATTTCTCCGAAGAAACGGCGGCGGCGATCGATGACGAAGTGCGAAACCTGGTAGACCAGGCATACCGTCGAGCAAAGCAAGTACTGCAAGAAAACCACGCGGTGCTAAACATGCTGGCAGATATGCTGATTGAGCGGGAAACCGTAGACTCGGAAGAACTGCAAGAGCTGTTGGCAACCAGCGATGTGAAAGTGGCAGCGATTCCTTAATGAATCTGATACCACTTCGCTAATTTCATAGATTAAATCAGGGGGCGGCTTGACCGTCCTCTTTTTTTTAGGGGGATATGGAAGGGTCGCGAGTCAGACCAGTTGCAGGCAATACAAACTGCCAGATCCATTTGCGATCGGCGTTCGGATATTTATGCTCAAGCACAAACGGCAGATTCACGGCTCCAAACCCTCGGCTCAAGTCCCGCTGGTGCTGTAGTTAGACACCCACTAGATGATCTCGCAATTCCTCTGCTACGCTCGATAGCGGTATCGTCACACGACTTTTGCTATCTTTGCCGTCCCTGACTACAATTTGCTGTTGAGCAAAGGCAACATCCTTGACTCGCAATCGCAAACCTTCAATTAAGCGAAGCCCGCTCCCATACAGTAGCTTCACGACCAGTTAATAAATATCGTCACACTGTTGGATCACGGCAGTGCGAAGCAGTTCCCCTGCGGGGTAATCGCCTCCATGAGGAATCTGAAAATATGCGGAAAGATTCTGGCTATTCAG
The DNA here is from genome assembly GCA_014695325.1 of Cyanobacteria bacterium FACHB-502. GTDB lineage: Bacteria > Cyanobacteriota > Cyanobacteriia > Elainellales > Elainellaceae > Leptolyngbya_A. The sequence goes on from JACJNZ010000092.1 coordinate 141,808, forward strand.
CTTAAGCCGCGTACTATGCGGAAATAATCTGCATAATTAGTAAGTTTGGGATGTTATGCAGAATCATTCTGCCTATCCACCTACTATGGGATTTTAGGCGGAAATCTTCAGTCTATGAATAGTTCTGCTGCTTGCGTCCAGTGTTGCCTTTATAGAATTACAGACCCAATGTGACAGCCTAATCTACGCTTTACGGTCGCGTTACGGTGTGGTTGCAGGTGTTTCTTGAATTGTTTAGTCTTAAATCGTGATGAAAGCCTGGATTATTGAAGCGCATGGAAATACAGATGGCCTAGCTCTTGTGGATTGGCCGCAGCCTGAACTCGGTCCCCATGATGTTTTGGTCGCGATGAAAGCGGTCTCGCTCAATTACCGCGATCTCGGCACCCTACGTAACGCGCGGCCGGGCAATCTGGCACCGCCGCTCATCCCCTGTTCCGATGGAGCGGGTGAGGTGGTCGCAGTCGGCACCCAGGTAACTAGATTCCAGGTAGGGGACCGAGTCGTCGGAGGCTTTTTTCGCGATTGGATAGAAGGTCGCTTCTCGCTCGACTATCACAAGGCTTCTGGTGGTGGCTCGATTCACGGCGTGCTGCGCGAAACGATCGCGACCCCGGAATGGGCGCTGGTGCCAGTTCCGGAGACTTTCTCTTATGCCGAGGCTGCCACATGGCCAGTGGCAGGCGTGACCGCATGGGCATCACTCTTTACACGCGGTCACTTGCAAGCAGGCGCCACGGTTCTCACATTGGGCACTGGTGGCGTCTCGACTTTCGCGCTGCAATTAGCCTCCGCTGCCGGAGCCAGGGTTATTACGACCTCAAGCAGCGATGAAAAGTTGGCCAGAGCACGCGAAATGGGGGCCTGGGAGACCGTGAACTATAAGACCACCCCTGAGTGGGACCAAGAGGTGCTGCGCCACACCCAGAGCCAAGGTGTGGATCATGTGATTGAGGTCGGGGGCTCTGGTACCCTCGAAAAGTCGACGAACTGTGTCGCAGCAGGAGGCCAAATTGGCCTCATTGGGGTGCTCACCGGATTTGGTCCGCCAAGCGGGAGTTTGTTTCCTCTCATGGTGCGCAATGTCCGCCTTGATGGCATCTACGCTGGCTCACGCTCTGATTTGGCAGCCCTCATCGCTTTCTCAGAGGCTCATCAGTTGCATCCCGTCATCGACTCGACCTTTGGCTTCGCTGATTCTAAAGCGGCCTTTGAGTACCTTGCAAGTGGACAGCATTTCGGCAAAGTCGTGATTGACGTCGCGTAGGACGTACATCCGACACAGAATTGAGGATTCGCAAGAGTCACTATCAAGCAGCAGAACCAGGCGCTGCAACCGACCGCTTACAGCTTCGTTTGTTCCTCACTACGCTTCTAGCGGCGGCTGAGCTGTATCGTTATGCCGCCTTTAGTTATTAGTAAGGTAGTGTTCTGAAAAGTGTCTGTCAGTGCTTCAGGTTTGTTATGAAATTGCCAATATTCCAAGTTGATGCTTTCACAGACAAAGTGTTTGGTGGCAATCCTGCTGCTGTTTGCCCTCTTGAACAGTGGCTACCTGATGATGTTATGCAGCGAATAGCAATGGAGAATTTTGTTGCTGAGACAGCATTCTTCATTCAGTTAGATAAGGGCTTTGAGATACGTTGGTTTACACCAGAAATTGAAATGGATTGGTGCGGACATGCAACATTGGCAACAGCACACGTCATAGCAAGGCATCTCAATTTCTCACGACCTTTCATCCAGTTTCGATCGAAAAGTGGAGAGCTTACAGTGGCAGTTGAGGAGAAGTTACTAACCTTAAATTTTCCTTCTCGTAAACCTGAACCGAGGGAAGCTCCACAAGTAATTTTGGATGCGCTTCAGCATAAGCCTGTAGAGATTTTGAAGTCTAGAGACTATATGCTTGTGTTTGAAGATGAAGAAGTGATTCGACATCTAGAACCCGATCAAAGCCTTCTTAACCAAATCAATCTTGACCCCGGTGGTGTCATTGTGACAGCCAAAGGAGAAGGGGTAGATTTTGTATCACGTTTTTTCACACCGCAGGCGAGTATTTTTGAAGATCCCGTAACAGGGTCTGCTCATTGCTCGTTGATTCCCTATTGGAGTGAGAAACTTGGTAAGGATTCTATGGTTGCCTTGCAATTATCATCGAGAGTTGGAAAACTGTTTTGCAAAGATGTAGGTGAAAGAGTTTTAATCTCAGGAGAAGCAATAACGTATCTGGAAGGGCATATTATAATCTGACTATCTTGGAAAATACTCTTAGCAACGGACAGCATAACAATTCGCTTGGAGTGGATTGACGAGAGGTCTTAGTGCATTGCTCAGATTGTTTGCAACCGCTGACCAGAACCGTTCGGCTGCTGCGCACGGCCTGGCTGCACCAGAAAACTCAGTGTGTAACATGCGGAAGGACTTGATGAACTGCAAATCCCTTCCATGTCTATTGGGCTATTTGAAATGACATTTTCCATTCGAGAACTTGGCCCAAACGATTTGGCAACGGCACAGCAGCTTTTCGAGATGTGGCGGCAAGAGGACAACGTGACCAAACCGCCGCCTTCGTCTGAAACTCTGCTGCGCTTGCTGTCACGCCCCGATTTTCACGCCGTTGCTGCGTTGCGCGAGGATGAAGCCATCGGCGGACTGACAGCTTATGAGTTGGAGATGTATACCGAAGCGGCTACGGAATTGTTCGTCTACGAGGTCGGCGTTGCCACCGCGCATCGGCGGCAGGGCGTGGGGCGTGCCTTGATTGAGTTCGCCAGAAATCTATGTCGTTCGCGCAGCCTGAGCGCACTCTATATTCCTGCAATGGCCGATGACGCTCGTGCTGTTGCGTTTTATCAAGCGACCGGCCTCAAGCGCGAAGATGTTGCGTGGTTCATACAGGAGTTCGAAGACAACTTATGAAACTTCACTCTAAACATCGGCAAAAGACATTGCTGAACTCACCAACAGCTGCCGAACAACAGTGCTGCACCGGAACGTAGCAATATACTCGGTTAAGTTGCAAAGGTTATTTGCGGCGGGTGAGCAGGGTCGTTAGGTGGCTTCAGTTATTGGTGTTGACGGTACTTGGAGTTTGTTGATTAGACTCATTAAACTTGAGAAGCTGAGTAAGCTTATCCTTAAAGTAGCTTTGAAACTATGGCGTTTGAATTTGACCATCTCTTTATCTGTACTGATATTGGTGCTGACGAAGCTGATCGTTTAGTATCATTTGGTTTAGTGGAGGGGGCATCTAATACACATCCTGGGCAAGGAACAGCCAATCGCCGTTTCTTCTTCCACAACGCATTGTTGGAATTGTTGTGGGTTCATGATACAGAAGAGGCGAAATCAGAGCCAATTCGCCCTACTCGTCTTTGGGAGCGATGGACAAATCGGAAGGATGGCACATGTCCATTTGGAGTTTGTTTGCGTTCAGGAACAAGTGATGGTGACACCGCTGCATTTTCCAGTTGGGCATATCGTCCACCTTATCTGCCTGAAACACTAAGTATTGCGGTGGGTACAAATAGTGATGTGCTAACAGAGCCAATGCTCTTTCAAACTCCATTTGGTAAACGTCCAGACCAATACCCGGCTGAAGAAGCACAGCCTCTAAAGCATCATGTTGGTTTGCGCGAAATAACTCGTGTAGAGTTGGTCAGTCCTACCGCAGATAATCCGTCACCAGAATATCAAACGGTGATCGACACCAATCAGGTCAGGGTACGATTAGGAGCAGAATATTGCGTAGAGCTTGGTTTTGATGAGGAAGTGCAGGGGCATCAAATAGATTTTCGCCCTGGATTGCCACTTATCATAAGTTGGTAGCCGTAACCCGCCATCTAACAATCCGCTTGCACACCGACCGTTTAGATATGATTGGTTGAGTTCGAGAAGTTACTGGTGGCGGGTGAAGCGGGTCGTTAGCCTGCGTGTCCCTTCAGAACTTTCGCTTGAGTTTAAAGATTTACTTCAACAGCAGTTTTTGTGTCACCTGTACAGAGAAGATTCAATTTAAGAATGAGCTTTAAACGATTTGCGCTTGTTCTAAAAATGCTTTCGTTGTTCAAGACACAATTATGAAACAATCCTCCAATCAACAAAGGCTTTCAAGAAGAAATCTTCTTCAATTTAGTGCAGGACTGATTGGTACAGGTTCGCTAACAGCTTGGTTGGGAACGGGCGCATTAGCCCAAGCTGCCGAAGATCAGTCATCCCGTACTAAGCAAGCCCAATCTGTTAATGCTGATCCTGGGAGTGCCCATTCCCAAAGTACTTTGACTCCTGATCAGGCGCTAGCGCAACTTATGGAAGGAAACCAGCGATTTGTTCAAAGAAGGCGGCTCAATCCTAATCAAGATGCTGCCCGCCTAGCTGAAGTTGCGTCACGGCAAGCACCCTTTGCCGCTATTTTGAGTTGTGCAGACTCACGAGTAGTGCCAGAGATTGTCTTTGATCAGGGAATTGGAGATCTCTTTGTAGTTCGTGTTGCTGGTAATATTGCTATCACTGAAGACATTGCTAGTGAAGAGTATGCGGTTGGTGTCTTGAGAACACCCCTACTGATGGTTCTGGGACATGAGCGATGTGGTGCCGTGGCAGCGGCTCTGGAAGGGGGAGAATTGCCAGGTGTCATTGAATCACTGGTATTTGCAATTCGACCAGCAGTTCAAGCTTCGGAGGGGAAATCGGGCGATCGCCTTACAAACGCAATCAAGTCAAATGTGAGCTTACAGGTACAGCGGCTGCAAAACTCTTCTGTAATTGCTTCAGCCGTACAAGAAGGTAAACTCAAAGTTGTGGGTGCCTACTATGACCTGGATACAGGCGAAATCAGTTTAGTCAACTAGGACGCACAGAGGTAACTATTGCTGCAAATTGCGGTTGCAGCTAACAACCCGCTTGAACCCGACCGTTGAGGGCTAATCTATAAAGTGTTCAAGCTATCTACGGCGGGTTAAGCAGAACGTTAGAGAAGTCTTTGTTTCTGGTTGTGGCAAAACAGGCGTTGCTGAATTGAAGGATGAAGACACAACTTGAGACCCTGCATCGCCCCCTAAATCCCCCAATGCTGGAGGACTTTGAGGATCAGTTTCCCCCAATTTTGGGGGGCTAGGGGGGCTAATCATACTCCAATTCAGCAACGTCGTGGCAAAACACAAAAGGTGTTTGTCAACGTGCAAGACTAAATTGCGGGAAGAGTGCGTCGTCTGATGCTTGGGGTAGGGCTTCAGTTCCCGCTCATTTTAGAGCGATCGGTTCAGATAGGTTTTTAAACTAGAACTGTGGCTTGTGTGATCCTGCGGAAATTGAACAGGTTTATTACGATCACTAACTTTCGCAAACAAACCTTCACAAACAAATCGTGAGCCATGTTACCCGTCCGGGCATTTTAGCGTTAGTAGAAATACTCAATGCTGAAGAAGGAGCCGCGAGGATGGTGCTGAGTTCACTGCAGAATCGGAAATATCGCATCGGGGGTTATCGTCCTGGGCGGAAGCCAGAGAATACGAAATATCATCACAGCGATCGCTTTCAGGCGGATCAGCTTCCCCGCAAAGTCGATCTGCGAAAGCACATGACCGAAGTGGAAGAGCAGGTCGGCAATAGCTGCGTTGCCAATGCCTTTGTCGGTGCATATGAATATCTTGCCAAACGGGATCTGGGCGAAGCGGGCAATGTCAGCCGTCTTTTTGTCTACTACAATGCACGGGCACGAGAAGGCTATGAAAACGACGATTGCGGCTCACAAATGTATTGTGCGATCGATAGTCTGATTGAATACGGGGCTTGCTGCGAAGACATTTGGGCAAATGATGAATCGCTAATCTGCGAAGAACCCGATACAAATGCCTACGAACACGCTGCAAACTTCAAAATTACAGAAGCAGAGTTTATCGAAACTGATTTAGATCTCTGGCGGCATACCTTAGCAGAAGGATATCCGATCGCGTTTGCGTTAAACACCTTTGAGTCATTTGATGATGCCACCCAAAATCGGGGTCGCGTTCCCATGCCCAAGCGATTGGATAACGTGCGGGAAACGCATGGATGGCACGCGATGCTATGTGTTGGCTATTCTGACAAAGATCGAATGTTTATTGTGCGAAACTCCTGGGGCGTAGCGTGGGGCGATCGAGGCTATTGCTACATTCCCTATGACTATGTGATGCACCTGGATTACAACGGTCACGACTCCTGGATTATTAAAGCCGTAAACGATCTCGATTTTAGTGTGGATGTTTGGGAAGAAGGAGACTCTGTTTTTGCAGATGAAGGATCACTCCTCCTCTACGATTTTTACATTCGCACCACCAATCCTGAAGGCTTTATTGAGGAGCTTGACGCATTGTGCCAAAACTATGTTGAAACCGAAGAAGATTACTACTTCGATTACGAAGAGGAAGAAACCGAAGAGGAATACATCGTTCACGTCAATAGCTTTGATTTGACGATCGATGACCCAGATGAATTTCTTGAGGAGTTAGACACTCTCTGCGAAAATTACGCGAGCGATGAGGACTATGGCTACTACATAGAGTCAGACGCAAGCGAAGAAGAGGAGGAATACAGCGAGGAAGAGTCAGACGCAAGCGAAGAAGAGGAGGAATACAGCGAGGAAGAAGAGGAATACAATGAGGAAGAGGAGGAATACAGCGAGGAAGAGTACGAAGAGTAGAGACCCAGAGAGGAAGACATTTTATGACACTGCAAAAAAATTCATCTTCTAATCATTCTGATACCGATTACCCTGAAGGGGGAACTGCTTCGCATCGCCAATCTGCTGGCAAGCCAACCGAAATCGTTACCGTACGCCCTGATGCTGAAACCCTGACCCGTCAACGATTGCCCTACTTTATCGGCATCTCTGAAACCACAGCAGGCGCAAAGGGAATCTCGATGAACCTGGTAATCATTCCCCCAGGGGGTTCAGCAGAACCGCATTTACACCGTGACTATGAGACAGCGATTTATCTGATTAAAGGTCGCGTTGAAACTCGCTATGGTCAGGGACTCAAACAAACAGTTATCAACGAAGCAGGTGATTTTATTTTCATCCCTCCGGGCGTTCCCCATCAGCCTCATAACCTGAGTGACACTGAACCTGCTCACGCGCTGGTTGCTCGAAACGATCCTAATGAGCAGGAAAACGTTGTTCTCTACAACCCAGCTTCAGAGCGTTAAAGCAAAGACGCAAAATTAAGGAAACGCTGAATTACTTCAGACAACCACCCCAACTCTGCGTCTCTGATTTTTGTGAATCGTACTTTTAGCTTGCAGTCTCACTCAGTACTGCTGAGGGAGCCATCAGCTTGAGAATGCGATCGGCAATCTGGGGTGAAGTCAGACCTAGATCGGTGAGGGATTCATCCGGTGTAGCATGGTCTACCAGCATATCGGGAACACCCAGGCGCGTCACGGGAACCATGACCTCGTGGTCGAGCAGCGATTCAGCAACCGCAGAGCCAAAGCCGCCCATAATGCAGCCTTCTTCCAGGGTTACGACGTGCTTCATTTGACGGGCGATCGGCACAATCAGTTCGGTATCGAGCGGTTTAGCAAATCGGGCGTTGATGACCGTGGCTTCGATGCCGTGTTCACCCAAAATTTCCGCCGCCTGCATTGCCGGGTAGACCATCGAGCCGTAGCCCAGCAGCAGCACATCGTCCCCGGTTCGCAGAATTTCTGCTTTACCAATCGGCAGCGATTCCCAGCCTTCCTCCATTAGAGGCACGCCAAAGCCATTGCCGCGTGGATAGCGCATTGCGATCGGACCGTCAGTGTACTCCACGCCCGTCACAATCATCCGCTGAAGCTCGGCTTCGTCTTTGGGAGCCATCAGCACCATGTTGGGGATGCAGCGCAGGTAGGCAATGTCATACATTCCCTGGTGGGTGGGACCATCTGCCCCGACCACGCCCGATCGATCCAGGCAGAAAAAGACGGGCAGATTTTGGATGCAGACATCGTGGATGATCTGATCGTAGGCGCGTTGCAGGAACGTGGAGTAGATTGCCACGACCGGACGCATTCCTTCACAAGCCATCCCCGCTGCCAGAGTAACGGCGTGCTGCTCGGCAATGCCCACATCAACGTATTGCTTCGGCAATTTTTGCTGGAGTTTGTCCAGCCCGGTTCCGGTTGCCATCGCTGCGGTAATGCCAACAATGCGCGGGTTGTTCTGCGCCAGCGTAGTGAGCGTATGGGCAAACACCTTCGAGTAGCTAGGCGGTTTTGGTTTGCTGGCGGGGTGGGGTTTTCCGGTTGCCAGGTTAAAGGGCGTTTGGGCATGGTAGCCGACCTGATCTTGCTCGGCGATCGCATAACCCTTCCCTTTCGTCGTTGCGACATGAACCAGAACGGGACCGCCGTGCTGATGCGCCAGCTCAAACGTGGTAATTAGCTCTTCCAGGTTATGACCGTCGATCGGTCCCATGTAGGTAAAGCCCAGTTCCTCGAACACTGCGCCCACTTTGGAAACCGCCAGCCGCTTCATACCTTCCTTCAGGCGAGACAGTTCCGGTTTGAAGGAACCGCTAAACGGCAGATGCTTGAACTGCTCCTCCAGGTTGTCCGTAAGGAACTGCATCGGCGGGCTGAGCCGCATTTTGTTGAGATAGCGCGAAATCGCTCCCACGTTGGGCGAGATCGACATCTCGTTGTCGTTTAAGACCACCAGCAGATTCGTCTTCGGCAGATGTCCGGCATGGTTGATTGCCTCCAGAGCCATACCGCCCGTCAGCGCACCGTCGCCAATCACCGCTGCCACTTTGTAGTTGTCGCCCTGCATATCCCGCGCCAAAGCCATTCCCAATGCTGCCGAAATGCTGGTCGAAGCGTGACCTGCGCCAAAGTGGTCGAACTGATTTTCGCTGCGCTTCAGATAGCCCGCCACGCCGTTTTTTTGCCGCAGCGTATGAAACTCGTTGTAGCGACCTGTGATCAGCTTGTGAGGATACGCTTGATGCCCCACATCCCAGAGCACCTTGTCGCGATCGAGATCCAGTGTTTGATATAGTCCGATTGTCAGCTCGACGACTCCCAGCCCCGGCCCCAAGTGTCCCCCACTGGTTGCCACGGTTTCCAGGTGCTTTTCGCGAATCTGTCGAGCGATTTGCTTAAGCTGATGAATCGATAAACCATGCAACTGGTTGGGGTGGGTAAGTTCGCTCAGATGCATATCAAGTGAATACCTTCCAGGCTATAAAATGGGCTATTGAATATTGTCACTCTAATCCGAATCGGGACCCGGTTTCGCAATTCTCATCCTGCCAAGTAGGAATTCTTAAAATGGCAAAGCTGCCATGACTTGCAGCCAGCGTCCTGATCGCGGATGCTGAATTTGCAATGTCCTGGCGTGGAGGAGAAGCCGTTCGTCCCCATCATTCCTACCATAGAGCCTATCGCCCATAATTGGCAGATCTAGCCCAATCGCCAGGTGTACCCTTAACTGATGAGTTCGCCCGGTCAGGGGAAGCAGTTCGACCCGCGTTTGATCATTGGATCGCTCCATAACGCGAAACTGAGTCAAACTCGGCTTGCCCCGCTCCCAGTTCACTTTTTGGTAGGGTCGATCGTCGGGGTCGCTCCATAGCGGTAAATCGATCGTCCCTTCCGTCTGAGTCAGCACCCCGTCCAGAATCGCTTCGTATGTCTTCTGCACCCGTCGCTGCTCGAACTGCAAACTCAACGCCCGATAACTCTCCCGATCCTTCGCCAGGAGCAAGACCCCGGATGTATCCTGGTCTAGCCGATGCACTGCCCACAGTTTCCCCCCATCCCCCCCTCTCGCGATCAATTGGGTTAGTACACTATCTTGTCGATCGCCATACCGTCCGGGAACGGAGAGTAGCCCCGCGGGTTTGTCGATCGCAATGAGATACTCGTCTTCGTAGAGGATGGTTAGAGGGTGTTGGAGGAGTGGGAGAGATCCTGCATTGCCCCCTAAATTCCCCAGAATTGGGGGACTTTGAGCTGTGAGAACAGTCTTTTGCAAAAGGAATGCCTGCGGCTCGGTTTCTCCCAAGGTTGAGGAACTAGGGGGGCGAATCCCTGGTTGAACTGACTGTGACAACCCTGACAGCAAAAATCCCATGATCGGCTGACATCGCTCTGCACAGGCTCCGTAGAACTGTCCCTGCACTTTGTCGCCATCGGCAGAGGGTTCGCCCCACCAGAATTCGGCTAGGGCGATCGGCTTTAGGTCATGGGTCGCGGCATAATGCAGCAGTTTGGGAGCGCAGCAGTCTCCGGTTCCGGTGGGAAGATAGCCCTGGGACATCAGGGAGTTGAGTGAAACGGTTTTCCCGGCGAAGTTGGTCAAATAATATGCGGTGTAGAGCTGGGCTTGCAGGTTGCGCGATCGATCTTTGCGCTGTCGTTTGAGTTCTGCAATTCGGGCATCGGCGCGGTCGATGATTTGCTTCAACGGCTGAAGCTCTGCGTCGCGCTGCTGTTTTAGATAGTGGCGATCGCTTTTGTCGCGGCGGCTTTCGTTATCCAGCGTTTCAAGTGCCTGGGCTAATTCGTTATCTGCAAGAGTCGCTTGCAAAATTTCACGCTTTGATTGTCTTGCCTGCTTGCGCTGCTGCTGTTCTGTGGTGAGGTTTGCGAATCGCTGCTGCCAGATTTGCGATCGATCCTGGTACTCCTGCCGCTCCGGGATTTCTTGCAGGGCGATTAACGCTTGCTTGATTGCCTGAAGCTGTGACAGCGTTTCTGCTTCACGAAATGCCACTGAATCGCGTCCCGGAATTGGGGGAACCCAACCTGCGATCGTGCTTTTGCCATTGAGCAATCCTGAGAAAGCTTTCAGAACTGCCCTTTCTCCAGTTGGCGTTTCCACCAGCAGCACGCCGTACATTTTGCCTGCTTGATGTTCGGACTGGCTCAACTGCTGCATTAGTCCTTGGGCGATCGACTCTACCCATTCCGTTCGCGGAAGCTGCAATAACTTTCCCGTACGGGGACAGTGCCCCCTGTACCAATAGGACGGCGAGCGATCGTCTGATAAATCGGTGAAGTGGGTCAATGAGCCGATCGGATGAAGCATTGTGGAGAGGAAATTTGAGAAGTGGTTAGTCAGTGCTGGAGCTTTTGGAGATCCCCCCTACTACTTTTGTTTAAAGAATTTATTTAAGTTTTTTATTTAAGAAGGGGAACTTCAAGGCTAGCTTCTAATCTCATCCCTCATTCTCTCGATCGCCTCTACATAGTCTGGCGTTAACTCATCTGCAATCCGGCAGGCTTCCCGATCGACCGCTAATAAATCATTACCCCAAATTACCTTGCCGATTGGAACGGCACTGCCACGATCGGGCTGCCAATCAACGCTGATAAATTTCTCGTTTGCATCGACCACTGCTCCGTCGAACAAGTGACCGATTGTGAAATAAACGTCCTGCAACACAAGGGGCACGGAGGGGCGATGCAACTGTCCGCGTGAATGGGGACTTCGGGCTTTGTAGCGATCGCGGGGAAATAGCCCGTACAGATTTTTGAGCGACGCAGAGATGAGCGGCTCTTCTTTCAGAACTGTTCGCTTCAGCGCACCCACACTAATCCGACAGTTTACTTCTTGCAGCAGGGTGGGAGCCAGCATTGAGGGAAATCGGGCAGGGTGAGGAGATTGATTGGGGTATTCCTGCATCGGCAGCGTATCGGCATCAATGAGCTGCATTCCCTGATCCATCACGTCATACAGTCCATTGCGACTGGCAATCTCACCAAGGGAAACGGGGGAACAAACGCCTTCCACAATCAAAATTTCTGCATTGGGGCTTGCCTGCCGCAATCCGCGCAGCACTGTACTCAGTACCCCCATACTTACTGTGACTGGCGGCTTTTTGGGATATCCCAGGTTTGGCTTCACGAGGATTCGGCAAGCGTTCTGCGCCGTAGCAGGCGGTTGGTAAACAAAATGGGTTATCTCTGCAACCTGGACAGACCCTTCAGAAGCGATCATGCTGAACTCAAGAAATTGCACTCAAAAACGCATAAAAAAACAAGCTGCGGCGATCGCAGCCCGTCCTAGAATAGCGCAAACAGAATTACAGCTAGCAGCAGAACTCGCTTTCTAACAAACGCAAGAGCGCGTTCTCAGATCAAATCGGAAGCCTGCGGGCAGGATGTGCAACTTAATCCCACCCAGAGCGAGCGGCTCATCCTTCAGCAGTTCGTTAACGTTGTTGAGGGTTGCTTCGGACTCATCAACGATCGTGACCGAGCTTTCGCCAACCACTTCAACGATATGACCATCTACAATAATGGCAGTATTTTCATCGATGCCAAAGCCGATCGTTGCAGGCTCCAGAGCCAAAGCAGTTAACAGGCGGCCTAGGCGACCTCGCTGAGCAAAGTGCTGATCGATTACCACATTGGGCAAAAAGCCCATGCCGCGATCGATTTCAACCGTATCGGGACGAGGATTGGTTTCAGATTCGCCCACCACAATCATCTTGTCGGGCATCATGGCAGCACCCGCACTGGTTCCGGCAACCACCGCTCCCCCAGCCAGCCGTTTGTGCAGCAGATCATCGAGTTCGGTGTCTTTGATAATTTCTAGAATGCGAGCCTGGTCGCCGCCTGTGAAAAAGATTCCGGTGGCATTTTCAACCGCCGACAGCACATCGCGATCGCTGGAATCTTCGCGCCGACTCGTATCGACTGCCCGCACATCTTCCACGCCGAGCCGTCTGAAGACTTCTGTATAGCGATCGCCCACTTCTCTAGGAGAACCCGTTGCAACCGTCATAATCGCAATGCGAGCCTGCAATCCCCCAGCACGACGGACAAATTCTCGGAGAATCTTGCAGTCACCGTCCTTATCTTCTGCACCACCAATAATAATCAGAGCCCCATGCGTTTCCGGCAGTTCTACACTGTCCGCCCCGGACGTAAACGGCTTTTCTGTGCTCTCTACCATACTGCCATCCAAAAGGAATTTTTCTAATTTGATTGTTGTTATCGTCGCACGACGAGAAAATAAGCCAGAACCTCCTTTTGGTAGACCTTGATACAGAACCGTTCTGTACTAAGGCGGATCGTCAACGATCGGCTTTTACTTATTTTTGTCCGTAAAAATACTATTTTTCCTGTCAGTGAAATTTTCAGTTCCAGTAATTTCTACATTTCTAATCCATAGAATTACTCTGTACTACTTACGTATGTTTCTAATTTATGAAAAAGGGTTCATCTCAATTTCAGGATCTTGTAAAGCCCGTCAACGGTTGTCAAGAAATCTCTAAATCAAGGGAATAATCCAAAGAGTTCGACTTGTTGATTGAACCATTTGTACAAGTCTCTTTTCTTTGTATCAAATCTAGTTAGCTGCGATTGCTGGAGGTGGCTGGCGTCAAATTGCTGTGAGATCAAGTACGGGCTTGGAGCTTTCCTGAAAGGTGGGTAAAGTTCTCTCCATTCCCCCAATTCATCCGCTATTTAATTGCACTAACTACTAACAATTCAAGGTTTTATTTGTGAGGTGCTGATGCCATTATATTCTCTTTTAAAAGTAGTCCACCCGCTTTATTTCAGGTAGAGCCACGGTTGATTAATTTGTTGTTGAATCTCAAAAGAAGCGGATTGCTCTGATTTTTTGTTTTCCTTCGTTTTGCTCAAAGTGCAGATGCTTCTCTTGCTCTGCTTAATACCCTGTCTAACCATCCAAGGCAGGATAGCTTTGCAGACAAACCTGTAGCTTTCTGACAACTGATTTGATCAAGTTCTCCAACCTTTCTTGCCTTTACGCTCAGGAATTACAATGACTTCTCCTAACGGACAAACTGGTACCGAAAATCCTGTTGATAGTCTCAGTATGAACAGCTTCAGTACGCCTGCCTTAGGTAACAAAGCCCCCGTTCTCAGCTTTGGTAGCCAGTACACCCAGCAAATAGGCAGCCAAAATCCCGTGAGCGGCATTAACGTCGGCAGCTTCAGTAGTCCAACCTTTGCTGACCTCAGTGGCGATGGCAAGCTGGATGCGATCGTGGGAGAAGTCAGCGGCACACTCAGGTACTACCTCAATACGGGCACGGCAACTGAACCCGCTTTTACAGAGCAAACAGGCAGCAGTAATCCTTTTAATGGCATTGATCTAAACTTCTACAGTAGACCAACCCTTGCCGACCTCAGTGGCGATGGCAAGCTGGATGCGATCGTGGGAGAAGTCAGCGGCACACTCAGGTATTACCTCAATACGGGCACGGCAACTGAACCCGCTTTTACAGAGCAAACAGGCAGCAGTAATCCTTTTAATGGTATCAATGTAGGCAGTTTCAGCAGCCCCAGCTTCGCCGACCTCGATGGTGATGGCAAGCTAGATGCAGTCGTGGGAGAAATCAACGGCACACTCAGGTACTACAAGAATACAAGCACCGACATTGCCCTGACCTTTGCAGAGCAAACAGGCAGCAGTAATCCTTTTAATGGCATCAATGTAGGCGGCTTCAGTAGTCCAACCTTTGCTGACCTTGATGGCGATGGCAGGCTGGACGCGATCGTGGGGGGAGAAGACGGCACGCTCAAGTACTACAAGAATACAAGCACCGACATTGCCCTGACCTTTGCGGAGCAAACAGGCAGCAAAAATCCTATCAGCAGTATTGATGTGGGCGGCTACAGCAGTCCCAGCCTTGTTGATCTGAACCAGGATGGCAAACTTGACGCGATCGTCGGAGAAGCGAACGGCACACTCAAGTACTACGAGTTCATTACCACGACCACGGCTCCCGCCCTCGCCTATCAAGAACAGTCTGCCGCCGCGCTCATTGATCCTAATCTCACCGTTACTGATGTTGACTCAGCAGACTTTAACGGCGGTAGCCTCACCATTGGCATTAACAGCATCACCAGCAGCGATCGATTGTTGATTAGTGCCGATGCCGACTTTACCCTAGACGGATTTAACCTGTCTTACCAGGGAAGTCTGCTTGGCTCTATCAGCGGTGGCGATGGCAGCAATTTAGTGATTAACTTCAGCAGCAGCGCTACCCCAGAAGTCGTCACTGCCCTGCTACGTCGCGTTAGCTATACCAGCACTGCGAATGATCCGCCTGCTTCACGCACGGTCAGCTTTGTTCTCACCGAAGCTGATGGCACTGCCAGTGAGCCCCTGATCAAGACGATCAATATTACTGGGGTGAATGATGCCCCCATCTTCACAAAAGGTCAGGATATTGTCATTAATGCAGATGCGCCTGCTCAATCGATCGACTGGGCAACCAACATCAGCGCGATTGAGGCAGGACAAACGCTCACCTTTGTGGTGACAACTGATAACGATGCACTGTTTGCGACAAAACCTGCGATCGATCCTGCAACGGGCAAGCTCACCTATACGCTGGCAGGTGCGGTCGTTGGCGTTGCCAATATCACCGTCACTTTGAAAGATAACGGGGGGACAGCGAACGGAGGCGTAGACGCAACACAAGAAACCTTCACGCTCACGGTCAATCCAGGCAACCAGGCTCCCTCTGCCGTGACGCTGACCAATACCACCACCTCGATCGCCGAGAACGCCAGCACCAGCACCCGCATTAAAGTCGCGGATATTGGCATCACCGATGACGGTTTGGGAACCAACACTTTGAGCTTGAGCGGTGCGGATGCCAGTTTGTTTGAGATTGAGAGCAATGTTCTCTACCTGAAGGCAAACACCGTTCTCGATTACGAAGCCAGGAACAGCTACAGCGTTACGGTGAATGCGGATGACTCTGCGCTGGGCGCGACCCCCGATGCCAGTCAGACTTTCACGCTGAACGTCACCAATGTGAACGAAGCTCCCACTGCCGTCACGTTCACCGATACCACGACCTCGATCGCAGACAGCACGGATACCACCACTCGCACCAAGGTTGCAGAGATTAATGCCAGCGATGACGGCTTGGGAACCAACACTTTAAGCCTGAGCGGAACCGACGCGAGTTCGTTTGAGATTGACGGCAGCACCCTGTATCTCAAAGCCAACACGGTTCTGAATCAGGAAACCAAGGGCAACTACAGTGTAACGGTCAATGTCGATGACCCTGCCCTCGGCGCTACGCCTGACGCATCTCAGGTTTTCACGCTCACCGTTACGAGTGCTAACAAAGCTCCTGGCTTAAAGCTAACGAATATTGCAACCACGATCGCCGAGAATACAGACACCAGTACCCGCGTCAAAGTCGCCGATATTAGCATCATTGATGATGGAAAAGGCACCAATACCCTGTTCCTCACTGAGGAAGATGCCGACTTATTTGAGATTGACAACAACGCCCTTTATCTAAAGGCAGGAACAGTAGTTAATTACGAGCAGGAAGATCTGTATGACGTAGTCGTCAATGTGAAAGATGAAGCGATCGGCTCTGCCCCGTCTGCCAGCTACGCTCTGACGCTTACGATCACTGATGTCAACGAAGCTCCCACTGCCCTTAACTTCTTCAACCCCGTTTCTACGATCGCCGAGAATGCCAACACCACCACTCGTCTCAAAATGGCTAACATCACGGTCACGGACGATGGGTTGGGCGGGGAAACTTTTTCTCTTGCTGGGGCAGATGCAAACCTGTTTGAAATCGAAAACAGTGTTCTCTACTTGAAAGCGGGAACAGCCATTGATTACGAAACCAAATCCAGCTACAGCGTCACAGTGGAAGTCGATGACCCGACGGTGGGAGGCAAACCCGATGTGAGTCAGACGTTTAACTTGCGCGTCAGTGATGTCAAAGAAGCATCCGATCCGGTACAGCAGCCCTCGGTGTCCCCATCTTCGCCGGGTTCGCCAGGTTCGCCTACTTCCCAATCGCCTACTCCCCAATCGCCTACTTCCCAGCCGCCTCAGCCTTTCACTTTTATTGCCTCTTTGCCGTTCAACCTCAAGCGCAATAATCCGATCGCCGGAGTGGTATATCGCATTACCAAAGAGGGCACTCCTGATCGCGACAGCTATGAAGGCGACAGTGAGAATGATGCCCTATGGGGACTCGACAACGCCGATCGATTGTTGGGTAAAGATGGACATGACTTTCTATCGGGTGGCAACGACAAAGATTACATTGAGGGCGGCGCAGGCAATGACCTGATCTTCGGTGGATTGGGTAATGATTTCCTGGTCGGCGGAGATGGTGACGACATCATGCTGGGCAGGATGGGCAAAGACAGGATTACAGGCGGCAGCGGTAAGGATATGTTTGTTTTTGCGAAGCCAGCAGAGCGACCCGATCGAATTACAGACTTTGAAAAAGGCGATCAAATTGTTGTGCTCGGTCGCAGCTTTAAGGGTGGCCTAAAGGCAGGAACGTTGAATGCAAAGCACTTCCACATGGGGCCAAAAGCATTTGGCGCAGACGATCGCTTTATTTATAACCGGAGGACAGGCGTTCTCGCGTTTGATGCAGACGGCACGGGTAGCCGTAAAGCAATCGTGTTTGCCCAGCTTGAAGGAAGCCCTAACCTGACAAGCCAGAGTATTTTAATCGTCTAATTGCAAGACTCGCGATCGGCTAAAAACGGAGTGCAGAGGTAAAAATCCCAATCTGGGGATGAAGCCCTGCACTCGCTTTGTATATCTCTTGTATCTCTCTGTGTATCGCCTTTCTGCGTATATCGCCTTATTGATACATTGCCTTGGCTATTGCGTTGGCTATTGCGCTCCCGATCAAGCCGATCGATCGAGTTTGGCTTGGAGTTCTGCTTTAATGCGGCTCAAGATTGAGGCTTCATCCAGGGAAGACAAGATTTCAGTAACCACGGCTTTTGGACTTTCTGATCCCCAGGTTGCGCCATTTGCTAGATAAGTTTTTGCCACCTGACCGATCGCATAGGACGATACGCCTGCTACGCCTGCCTGCGTGATTGCTACAGACACATAGGGCGCAAGCGAAAGCCCCCCGGTTGCCGGAGCCGCCGCGCCCAGCAAGCTCTTTAAAGAACCTAGCCCCAGGGTTAGCAACAGCTCACTTGCTGTAATACCGCCCATACTCAGCGCAATTTTTTGCAGTAGCCCGATCGCCGCCTGCTGAGTCATGGGAATGCCGTAAAGCTGCGATAGGATTACGATTAAGGTCACGTCGATCGCTGCCCCGCCGACCAGATCCAGCATCGTCACCGGATTTAGTGCAACTGCCATTGCTTTTGCCATGACACAATTCCAGATCGCTTCGTTTGCACTCCGATCGCGGATTTCGAGCTTGCGCTGCACGATTTGCTCGTTCACGTTGTCAGTAAACAGCATCGTGTTGAGTGCGACCAGCGATTTGCCTTCCCGATTCAGAATTTCGAGAATCTTTAGCTTGACCTGATCCACCTGCGGCAACCCACGGCTAAGGTGAGGAACCAGCTTTCCGTCCGATCGCTTCACGGCTCTGGCAACGAGGGGGGCAGCCGATGCCATCACAATCTCGTCCGGCGACAGCAGTTCTTTCACCCGCTCATCGCGAATCTTTTCGTAGATAGCAAGGCGATCGGCTTGGGGATACTGATCCATTTTGTTCAGCACTAGTAAAATTGGCTTACTCGCCTGCCGCAGTGCCGACAACGCCTCAAATTCTACCCGTGTCATATCGCCTGCGACGACAAACAAAATCAAATCTGCCTGCTCTGCTAGCTGCCGCGCCAATTGTTCGCGGGTTTCGCCGTTAACCTCATCAATTCCCGGTGTGTCGATCAGCTCGACCTGCACCTGACCCGTCCCCCGCAGCGACACTTTCCACAATTCCTGATCACTGCCCGGAAGTGCCTGCCGTTCGGCTTGCCAGGGTGTAGTTTGCCATTCTGCCGATTGAACCGTTTGCGTTACGCCATGAATCGCCCCCGTCTCAAAAATTTCCTGCCCCAGCAAAGCATTCAGCAGCGAAGACTTGCCCCGCCCCACCATGCCAAACACCGCAATCTGCACGACCTGGCGATCGAGCTTATCTCGCAAAGTCTCCAAGCTGTTCAGCTCCCCTTCTAATTCCGATCGCTCTCTCGCAGTCAGCTTCATCCGCTGCACCAGATCGCGCAACACGTCCTGCGCCTGTCGATAGTGCAAATCGGCTTGCAGGTTGCTAAAACTGGCGATCGTTTCTTCGAGCTGGCGCTGCAAAGCTGTTCCCTCCTGGAGGGAATTGAGGTCGGGAGAATTGGGGTTGGGGGTGGTGTCGTCGGTCATAGGCTCCTCTCTTTCGCATTATGACACCTGAAAATTGATCGGAGTTTGGTGAGTTGAGATCTCCTACAATCCCCTTTCAAAAGCGATGGTGTATCTGCCAGTGGTCTGTTTGAAGTTGCGCTTGGGTAGCCCCCTAAATCCCCCAAAATTGGGGGACTTTGAGCTTGATTTCTGGCAGGGATGCTAGAGGAAAATGCGTTGAGCGGTGGGTAGATACCAGCGTTTGTAGAGCCGGATCACTTCGCCCGATCGAACCTGAACGATCGCGCCTAAGGAGGCACTGTTTGGCATTGACGCATTCTCGGGCACAGGAATCGGCGGACTCCAGGCGTAGCTGTCACAAAAGCCTCTGCGCTCTAGCTCAATCACGCACTGATCCACGCCCGCAGGCTTGCCAATCAGGGCAATTTTGACCGCTTCTCGATCGCATCGGTCGCGCAAGGTTTGACCGATCGCAGATTGCGGTTCGGTAGGATAAGTCATATTCAAGATCTCCGAGGGTATAAGAACCCTAGAGACAAGAGCTGAATACTGGTAAACAAGACTGACAAGCCAGAACTTATAATCGTTCTAGCCTTTCAGACTGCTGGCTCAGTCCGGGAGGTTAGCTGGCTTTGAGTGTTGGTAGCACTCTTAGTCAGCGATCGATCTCTTTGTGAGTGTGAGTCGATCGACTCCCTCAGTCCATCTCTAGGTAAGTACTGGCTAGCCTGTTGCAATGAAGGTAGCCACTTTTCAACGTATCAGAGTCTTTCGCTGGAAGCAATACTGATGTTTAGCGAAGCTCCTCGTAGATTTAGACAATGAGGTTGTCGATAAGCTCACGTTTGAGTATCTGTACGGATGTTGTACTGTCAGTCTTTACAAGCAGTACATAAAGCTTGTGTGATTTTCCTGATAAATCATCAATAACTGAATGAATTATCCCGTCGAACTCGGCACACTGGGATCAGGCATGACGGCAAGTATTCCACACTATGAGCATGACAACCACCAGTCTTCAATCCGCTTTGAACAGCCTTCCTAATGGTGCTCCAGAAAACGTCGTCAGGAAGTGTTTTGCACCTCAATTTCTAGAAGCTTTAGGCTTTCAAACCCAGGAGGTTTATCCTGAGTACTCTACTGGAAATGGAGAATCGGTCGATGAAGCAGCTAGAAAAACTGTTGGAGACGATATTTTCTTATATACAAAATCTAATCCTTATCTTCTTATAGAGTGGAAGGGAAGAAATATCAATTTATCTAATAATTCTGCACAGTATCAAAATGCAGTTAGGCAAATAAAGCGATATCTACTTGCGCCCGATTGTAAAACTGCGCAGTGGGGAATTATTGTTAATTCCTGCCATATACAGCTATTCCGAAAGCACGGAAAAGTAGTGTATCCTGCAACTCAATGTATTCCTTTAAATAACGAAAACATTGACGAAACGGTTGCCTCAATCCGAAAAAAGATTGAAACCCCCACTAAGGCTTTAACTGTTGCACTCTATAACAACAAGGGTGGAGTCGGAAAGACTACAACAACAGTCAATCTGGCAGCTATTTTGGCTTTTCTAGGAAAGAAAGTTTTGGCGATTGACTTTGATCCAAACCAGCAGGATTTAACGAGCGCATTAGGTATTCCGTTAAGTGATGGCATTGTCTATAAGGCGCTTACAGAAAGAGATACGGAACTCCAAAGCGCGATACATCATTACAAGTTTCCTCTGAAAAGGGGGGAGCTTAGATTTGATATAATTCCGGCTGATAGAAATTTCGCAACTGCAGGAGATATTATATTTGATCCATTTTCTAGACGCAATATCTTGCATAGGAAGCTAGAATTTGCAAGGCAGGAATATGATTACATTCTGATAGATTCTCCACCCAATTGGCGCACCTTCAGCAAACTCGCTGTTTTTGCGGCTGATGTTGTTCTCATTCCTACAAAACATAACAATCTCTTCTCCTTAGAGAATGCAGCAACCGCAATCAAGAAGTTTATTCCTGAGATACAGGCTGAGAAAGCTGATGGAAGCCCCGTTGCATTGCCAGTTTTCTTTAATGGAGAGAAGATTACACAACCTCAACTGGCAACAGCCCAGAAGGAAATTCACAGCATTCTTCAAACATCTAAAGGAGAGGGATTCAATTTAGTCCCTTACTTTTTTCCCAAGTACACTCCCGCAACAAAAGACCTTCACATTCTTCAAGTACCCAGCTACGCCATTATCGCGGGTGCTGCATTTTCTCGGACTCCTGCCGTTTATCGCGATCGATCGGCTCATGAGTATTACAAGAATTTAGCTAAGGAGTATTTCTTACAATGAGTAACCTCAACTATGTTGGAACTTTAATGTATTTGTATTTGGATGAAATTGAACCGGGAGAAGGAACCGATGCTCCAGAATTTCTGATCAAAGCCTCTGCCCATCTCCTCAATCAAAAAGGCGGAAGGAATTGGATTCCTGTAATTGTCAAAGAGACTGGAAAGGATAAATATCAGGTCATCGGTAACTCATTCGTCTATGCCGTTGCAGAAGAGGCTGGCTTAGAGCGAGCCTGGTGTATTATCGCTGATGATAGTAGCGAAACGGCTGAAGTCGTCAAAGTTCTTGCGGGTGAAGATATACCAAAAATTAACCTCTCGAAGGCATCTAGAGATGATATCAGGTCAGGGTTGGAATACTTGATTGAACAACCGGGAAGCATTCTTAAAACCGTTAAACTTGCGGTAGCTACAAATCGCATTGATGAGGCTCCTCGCCAGTATTGGAAAACGTTAGACCCGATTATTAACTTAAAGTGTGGCATCACGAAGGGCAAAAAGCTCGACGCTCTAAAGGAGATATTCTATTTAACCCCTCAGCCGATGCCCGATACAATTGCCGATGCTGGCATTCTCAAAACAATGTCAACGGCAGACTTAAAGGCAATGGCGAAGAAACGAGGAATTGCTGGTATCAGCAAAATGAAAAAGGATGATCTTGTTGAGGCGTTGAGTACTCCCTTGAAATAGCCAGATATAAATACTTGAGTTTAGATTGCTTGCCCGATCGCCCCTTCAATCTTCTGAGCAGCTGCGCCTGTTGCTAGAATTGCCCGATCGAGTTGAATCGATACTGAGGGAGTTCTCATAGAAATCCTGGAAATTACGCTGCGATCGCTCCAAATCTAAATAAGGCAAGTGAGCTCGGGCAAGAACTGATGCGGCGCTCGGAGCCTTGAATCCTACAACAGCGATCGACGGCGAAGCGTTCATCAACAAACTTTTAGAGCAGTTCCAGCAAGCGAAGCAGGAATAGGAATAACGTACTAAACCTTAGCTACTTCCGGCTCAGGCGATGCAGGCTCAAACCTTAGCACCATAAGTTGCTCTGGACGTAAACCTAAGGACTCATAGGTTCTGCCGTCTCGATCGCTAAATTCCACTTCAAACGCTGCACCGTCGGCTAATGTCTCAACTACGGTTCCAACTTGCCCTCGCCACAAATTGTAATGAGGCAAATCGACGGTCAGGGCAACAACGTCAAGTAATTTCACTGTATTGTTTCCCACGCTGATTCCCTCCAATACCTACAAAGGATAGCAGGTTGTTAATTTTGGAACCTCTGAATCATGCTCAACGATCCAGCCACTCCGCAGAGTTGCACTTCTATTTTGCGGTTGAACTCCCCACCCATTCCTAATCGGACATTCCCCCTCGGCACAGGGTATTCGATCGCAGTATCCTAAAAGTACGGATGCTCTAAGTTTCTGGACAAACCTGAGCAGACCTGAGCGGATATTTGCCCCTATCCTCACCCCCGATCGCCTGTGACGACTACCAAACCCATCCCCCTCGTTAAAGATCCCGATCGTTTGGAAGCCCGCCTTAAAGAAATTCCCCCTGAGCCGGGGGTGTATTTTATGCGCGATGCGGACGATCGCATTATTTACATCGGCAAATCCAAGAAACTGCGGGCGCGGGTGCGTTCTTATTTCCGGGAGCATAGCGGCCACAACGAGCGGATTGCGCTAATGGTGCGGCAGGTGATGGATATTGAGTTTATCGTCACCGACACCGAAGCCGAAGCACTTGCGCTGGAAGCGAATCTAATCAAGCAGCACCAGCCTCACTTCAATGTGCTGCTGAAGGACGACAAGAAGTATCCCTATCTCTGCATTACCTGGTCAGAGGAATATCCCCGGATTTTTATTACGCGCAATCGGCGATCGGGCAAGGCGCAGGATCGCTACTACGGTCCTTATGTAGATGTTTATGCGCTCAGAAGTACGCTGCGATTGGTGAAGCGGATCTTTCCGCTGCGTCAGCGTCCTCAGCCGTTACACAAAGATCGAACCTGTCTCAACTTCGATATTGGTCGCTGTCTGGGCGTTTGTCAGAAGATGGTGGACACGGAAAACTATCGCAAGATGATGCAGCGGGTCGCAATGATCTTCCAGGGACGGACGACTGAACTCGAGGAAATTCTGACGCAGCATATGGAGAAGGCTGCCGAGGCGTTGAACTTCGAGCATGCCGCGCGGCTCCGGGACCAGATTCGCGGACTTGAGGCATTGACTGCTGATCAAAAGGTGGCACTGCCAGACGATACGGTCTCCAGAGATGCGATCGCGTTGATGGCAGACGACCACCATGCCTGCGTGCAGTTGTTCCAAATTCGGGCGGGTCGTTTGGTCGGTCGATTGGGATTTGTGGCAGATGCTCAGTCGGGGACACCGGGCGCGATTTTGCAGCGCGTTTTGGAAGAGCATTTCTCGACGGTTGATCCGGTGGAAATTCCTGCCGAGATTTTGACGCAGCATGAGCTACCGGAACAGGAGATGCTGTCTGAGTTTCTGTCCGATCGCCGGGGTCGCAAAGTCAATATCTATGTGCCGCAGCGACAGACCAAGGCAGACCTGATTGAGATGGTTGAGCGCAATGCTGGCTATGAGCTTGCCCGGACCCAGCGATTTGCCGATCGCAACAATCAGGCGATGCTTGATCTAGCGACGATTCTGGATTTGCCCGATCTGCCCCACCGCATCGAAGGCTACGATATTTCCCACATTCAGGGGTCGGATGCGGTCGCCTCCCAAGTGGTCTTTATCGATGGACTTCCCGGCAAGCAGCACTATCGTCACTACAAAATCAAGAATCCGACGGTGCGATCGGGTCACTCGGATGACTTTGCGAGCATGGCAGAAGTGATTCGGCGACGGTTCCGCAAGTATGCTCAAGACCCGAATATTAAGCGCGTCGGCAACCCCGATTTTCCCGATCTGGTGATGATCGATGGCGGGAAGGGTCAGCTCTCAGCCGTGGTAGAAGTGCTGCGGGACTTGAATTTGCTGGAAGATGTCAAGGTCGTCAGTTTGGCAAAGCAGCGGGAAGAGATTTTCCTGCCCGGTGAGTCGTTGCCGCTGCAAACCGAAGCCGAACAGCCCGGAGTCCAGCTCCTTCGTCGTCTGCGGGATGAGGCACACCGATTTGCTGTCAGCTTCCATCGACAGCAGCGCAGCGATCGAATGCGGCGTTCCCGCTTAGATGAGATTCCCGGACTGGGACACCATCGCCAGAAAGAGCTGCTGGCACATTTTCGATCGATTGATTATTTGCGAGAAGCAAGCCCGAAGCAAATTTCAGAAGTACCGGGGATTGGTCCTAAGCTGGCGCAGCAAATCTACGACTACTTCCATCCTGAACTTCAGTCCGAGGAGGATCTGGAAGACGTGGTGGCATCACCAGGGAGCTGAAAAATTCCATGTTTCAGGCAACTCGGCGGCGGCTGGCACTCTGGTACACGGCAGTAACGGCGGTGCTGCTGCTGCTGTTTGCGATCGGTGTTTATGGGTATGTGCGAAATACCCTGGTTGAGCGGATCGATGACACCCTCAGTCATGTGGTCGAGGTCGTGCAGCGATCGCTCGTGATCGAACCTGTGAATCCTGACGATCTGCTGGCAAATCCGCGCCTCAAAATTAATCTAGAGGCCAGTTTTCGCAGCAATGCAGAGGCGATCGATGATGACCATATCGATCTGGAGTGGTTCAGCCCGACTGGGGAAGTGTTGTGGTCTACGTTTTCTGTGACGCTCAACGTGCCTGTGCATCCTAGCAGCGGTGAAACGGTGCGCGTCCAGGACGATCAGCTTCTCCGGCAGGTAACGCAGCGCGTCCAGGTGGGGCGACAGGTGTTGGGCTATTTGCGGGTGAGCCATCCCTGGTTTGAGGTGACAAAGCCAACGCGACAGCTCATGGTGGATTTGAGCCTGTGGATGGTCGCAGGACTGATAGCAGTTGCGGGAATTGGCTGGCTGCTTTCAGGGTTGGCAATGGCTCCGGTGAAAGACTCTTATCAGCGACTGCGTCAATTTACGGCGGATGCGTCCCACGAGCTGCGAAACCCGATCGCCGTGATTCAAACGAATGTACAGGTTGCCCTGGCAGACCCCGATCCGTCGCTTCAGCAAGATCAGCTTCAGGTGATCGAACGCCTGACGCGCCGCCTGGGACGACTGGTAGACGATCTTCTATTTTTGGCACGGCAGGATAGCAGCCTTGCTCCCCTGAAGTCCGACCCGATCGACCTGGACTACCTGCTGAAAGAAGTGATCGAAGAACAGCAGGCGATCGCCACTGACAAAAACCTTGCCCTCAGCTTTAATCCCCCAACTCACAAAGAAGGCTACCGAATGCAGGGCGATCGAGACCAAATCTCTCGTCTGTTCACTAATTTGATCGGCAATGCCCTTCAGTACACTCCTGCGGATGGCAAAGTCGAAGTGACGCTGCAACGACTAAAACCAAACGGCATTCTCCAGGTGCAGGTCAAAGACACGGGCATTGGCATTCCGGCAGAGTCGATGCCCCACTTATTCGATCGCTTTTATCGCGTTGATCCGGCTCGGAGTTCCAATAGCAGTAAACCCTCTGGAAAGACCACCGGATCAGGACTGGGATTGGCGATCGCCAAAGTTATTGTCGAAAATCATCATGGTCAAATCCAGGTCGAAAGCACGTTACATCAAGGCACGACTTTTACAGTGACGCTGCCGATGCGAACAGAAACACGAATTACGATTCCGGTATAACCCTGCGTTGAAGCGGACATTCGAGAGCTATTGGTAATGATGCAAGGGTTATTGACTTTGGATTGAACAGAAATTGCCATAAGTGCAAGACCTGTATTTCAAGTTGATGCTTAATGCTAACCGACTGTCTCCAAGGAATAACCCAACCGATCGCCTGGCGGTATAACAGCTCAAATCGGCGGCGGCAATAATTCCAAATTTAGCGCGAGTAACTCTTGACCGTCCGCTGCATTTGAATAGTTAGGCTTCATTCTTTCTGATTAATGGCACCAAGTGCAGCATGTAATCTCGTTTTCCAATTGGCACACCGGCCATGCGAAGAATATCGTAAGCCGTGACCATATGGAAGTAAAAGTTTGGAATTAGAAATTCATTTATGTAGGCATTACCAGGCAACTCGATGTAAAGGCTCTGGCCCAAGTCAATGCGCGTCACCTCAGCTAGCTTTGCATCTTCAGCGTTAACACCCAAAAGAAGTTCCTTAGTGTTTGCTATATGCTCGTATGCCTGCGTGAGAGATATGACGTCTGGATCTAGATTATTTGCAGGTTTGCCATCACACCAAAGAGCAAAGTTACGTGGTTGATTACAGGTGAAAGCAATCTGTGTACCGAAGGGAAGCATATCAACCGCAATGCGTTTTTGAAGGAACGACTCGTCATCACAAAAGTGAGTCTGAGCTGACTTCAAGAGATGCTCAAGAGTTGCTAAGCGGCTTTGAAAGAGGTTTCGGATTAAATCTATATTCTGACTTTGCATTTTGTGCTTCCTTAATATTTATTCTATGAATTCTAGCTGTACTTAGAATAGACTGCAGCCTAACGGCAAATGCAGCGGTTGATAGGAACTTGGTAATACCGCCAGCTTGAACCAGCAGTCCGCTACCATGACATGCTAGCTGGCTGCCACCACCCAAGTTCAAAAACAAGCCTCTACCGTACTACCATGACTAATCGCCCTCTTACATTAGCCTTCACCCATTACTTTCATGAATGTGCCTCAGTCTAAATTTTCTGAGAATCGACCGATAACAATTGATGAGCTATACCAATTTGAGACTTTAAATCTACGATTCTGGATTGCGGATGTCTTTCCAGATGGTTGCAGCATCAGAATTTGTAGCCAGCAAAAATTGAAATGCTATGAATGGTTGACATAAAAACCGTCCAGACGGTACAGTTAACTTATAGGCACTTCCACGCTTTTGGCAATCTAGCTCTTGATTGTTCAAGAGTGTAATGCATCTACGTTTCCTGCTACTTTCTTGGTCATTTCTATGGCTACTACCAAAAAATCAAAATCTCGATCAGCTACTCGTGAAATACTTCTGCGAGCTGCCAGTCAAGTTGTAATTGACAAGGGTGTTGAGGCGTTAACGCTAGATGCTGTTGCACAACAAGCTGGAGTCAGTAAGGGAGGGCTACTCTATCATTTCCCTAACAAAGATGCGTTGATGGGAGGTATGGTTGAACAACTGATTCAGGATTTTGAAACGGTGCTGCAAACTGAGTTTGACCAGGATGATGCACCAGGAACACCAGGACAGTGGGTGCGGGCATACATTCGAGCAACGCTACGCTTTAGCAAACAATCGCTAGCATTAATTGCCCGTCTTACTTCGATCGCGGCTGACTCGCCTAATCTATTTGAAGCTGCCAAAGCCTACGAACAGCAGTCGCGACAGCGGATTGAAACTAGTGGGATTGATCCCACAAAAGCAACGATTATTCTGTTGGCGACCGATGGTTTGTGGCTCTCAGAAGTGTTTCAGGTTGGCACTCTAGACGAACCTCGTCTCACTCAGGTTGTGGAAACGTTGCTTGCGATGACACGAATCGACCAATGAGTTAGCTAATTTTTTCAATCTGTTGATTCAACGCTGATGATTCCAGTTCATTCAGTCAATTTGTCCTGCAAATGTTTTGTGATTTACCACCTTAAATTGCATACTCATCATGCCGATTATTCAGTACATGACCAAAGCACTCACAACCTGGTCAGTTGGATTTTTTCCCTATTTTGAGGTTTACGCTGCAGTCGCAGCGGGGATGGCAATGAAACTGGATCCGGTTTCATCGGTGGTTTGGGGAGTATTGGGCAACTTTACGCCCATCCCTCTGCTGTTGTGGGGCTATAGCCGCCTGATGCGTGTTCCTCAATTACGCGCTTGGTTATTGCGGATGGAAAGACGGGGTGGACAAAGAGTAAAACACGCTTTCGATCGCTATGGAGCCTGGTTTCTGATTCTTATGACCCCAATTCTTGGCAGTTGGACGATCGCCGTTGTTAGCCCCATCATCGGTATCCATCCCAGGCGAATACTCCTATTTTCATTCATTGGCATCACTCTCTATGGCGTGGTTACGGCTGTGGCGATCGCTTCTGGTATGAGCTGGTTCATGCACCATTAAGCTCCAACTCCAACATTCAGTTTCTAACTTGTTTGTCACCTATCCGTCAGATCGCGAGAATCTGGCTCGGTTCAATCTGCAAATTGTTTGTTCATGTACAGGAAAATTGATCATGCAAGCCAATCAACCATCGATTACAACACCAATGACTGAACTGTTTGGCAATCCCTTTCCCTGGTATGCCAAAATGCGTCGTGAAGCGCCCGTGTTCTATGACGCAGAGCAGCAAAGCTGGATGGTATTTCGCTACGAAGATGTGAAACGAATATTTGCAGATTGGCAAACGTTTTCATCAAAAATCCCCCATCCACCAGAGCAAACCGATTTAACCCAAAGCCTGAACTACACCGACCCGCCCAAACATCAGTCGCTGCGATCGCTTGTTGGCAAAGTATTTACGGCTCGTCGGGTAGAAGAACTAGCACCGCGTATTACTCAAATTACCCATGAATTGATCGATAAAGTTCAGGGTCAAGAGCGGATAGACTTCATGCATGACTTGGCAATTCCACTGCCAATCATTGCGATCGCTGAAATCTTGGGTATTCCGATTGAAGATCGCGATGACTTTAAACAATGGTCAGATGGCATTGTCGTGTATGATACGAGCGCACTGAAAGCAATGGCTGACTACTTCCGGCATTTGCTAGATCAACGGCGACAGCATCCTGGCAAAGACTTAATCAGTGATTTAATTGCCGCTCACGAAACTGGTGAAGCGCTGACGGCTCAAGAACTGGTGGATTTCTGCATGGTGCTGCTAATAGCTGGCAATGAAACCACAACCAACTTGCTGGGGAATGCCATTCTTTGCTTTTACGAATATCCAGAAGCCTATGAGCGGTTGAAGCAGGAGCCTCAATTGCTGCCATTAGCGATCGAGGAAGTATTGCGCTATCGATCATCAATCCAGGGGATAGAACGGTTTACTAAAGTCGAAACCCAACTGGGAGGACAGACGATTCCGGCAGGACAAATGGTAATCGTTTGGATGGGGTCAGCCAATCGGGATGAGTCTCAGTTTGATCGCCCTGATGAATTTGTCGTCGATCGTGATCCTAATCCACATTTGGCTTTTGGTAATGGCATTCACTTTTGTTTGGGTGCGCCCCTAGCTCGTCTAGAAGGCAAAATCGTGCTGAGTACAATGCTAGAACGCCTGCCCAATCTACGCATGGATCCAAACGCCACGCTGGAATTTATTCCCTCAACGGGGGTGCATGGCGTTAAGTCCTTGCCTGTCCTGCTTTAACCATCAGAGGCTGAGCTATCTGATATATCGTTATCCTTGGTACAGATAGATGCGATCGCTCGGCAACCAATAAATGGGAGCGAGAACTTCTAAATGCTGCAAACGTTGTTAAGCCAGTAATCTGACAAAACACTCTGAGCGATTGTCAAAGAGTTACCAAGGCGATCGCTCATTGGATTACGAGTGCAAAGTTTTTGAACGAAGCCAGCTAACGGTTCTGGTCAGCGGTTGCTGGCACCTTGGCATCCAACTCAAGCGGCTTCGGTTAGTCCGCTGCCCCCGAATTGTTATACTGCGGTAATTTCTAAGTAATGACACGAAGATAATTGAATTAGATCAACGATTTCCCAAGAAAAAGTAGATGTTATCAAGCGTTAGAATCAGCTTTAGAGCAAACTCCTGAGTATATACATCGTCCTGCGCTACCCCGTGTGCAACAGAGTGCCTGCTCTCAGGTGCATAACCTGCCTGAACATCAAAATCTCTAAATACATAATCATTCAGGTAATCTAGAAACTTATCTGGAAAACACAAAGAACCTAGACTACTAAACTTATTTTTTCCTTGATTTGATATGTATTCTTTTAATTCTCTAAAATTTGGTTTTTTGCCGAAGTCTTGATGATAAGCAACTCTAATAATACCTTCCAATTCAGTCGCCAAAGTTTTAACAGCACTAATATAACCATCTTCTGTGTTGGTCAAATAACTGTTAATCCCAGCCTGAATAATTTTTCTATTTCTAGCGAAAAGAGAATTCTGCCACCAGTTTGATATGAGAGTTGATATTCTTTGCTCATTAAATGAATCTATCAACTCTTGTAATATGGAGGGATATTTTCCGCCTTCCTGATAGTAAAGTTGTACTTTTTCCATGCCGTTATTAATGATAGCTACGAAGGGAAACCAGCCATCCTCTACCATTTGCTTAAAATTACTGCTGTTCTCTAGAAACAAATATTCGCTAAGGTAAGCAAGCCTCCTATAACACGCCCCCATTTCATTTAAGGTTGAACGACCATTGAGATTTCCACTCAAATCAAAAAACAGACCAAAATGCCAGTTTTCGCGGAACAGCCAGACAATCCTGTCTCCGTCTTCTGGATTCAAATCAATTACAATATCTTGAAAGAAAACCGCAATTATATCCGCCAAATTGTTCTTAAAAACGGCTCGATATGGCTCAATAGGAGTCTTAGAAATTGCTGTCACACCAAAAGGAAATTTTTGGTAGACATAAGCTTTGTTATTAGGTTTAATAAGTACCAAAAGTGAGTTAAGAAATGAACCAGGATCTGTCCCAAGAATTGGAGACAGAAGTTGCGTTGCAAAGAGAGGAAAGTGTTCATCTAAAGAAGAAGTGAACATTTTCTGAATTACTTTTCCTTCTTTTCCTGGCAAGATTGTTTCAGCAGCAAGTCCAGCTAACTGAAAATCATCGATAATCTTAGGCTCATAAACTTCTTGCACCTGCACAACTTTATCTTCTGCCATAGTGACCTTCGTTTGCTGTATCCCTAAATAAATTCTTGGGAAACTAGAGTCTAACAGATCACCTTCAGGTAACTGCTCACACCAAGAACTCAGCAGTATAACTATTATTTAGGCTGAACTCGTTCGGGCTATCTACCCTGTAGAGGCAATTAGGCTGAGTGAATTCTGTCTAATCGCTCCAATTGGACATTAGCTCGACATAGTTTCCGCATAATCCCCCTGATTTCAGCCATTAGCCCGAATCCTGAGAGCGTTTCTTCGGTCTGTTTTGCCTTTTATTCTGCCTAAGATTCTAAAAACGCAATTAGCCTGAATCAAGGGTATTTCGATCGAATTACAGCCTAGACCAAAGCTATTTCTGATCAATCACGATTACCCCGAAGGGGAACTGCTTCGCATCGCCCCAAACATTAGTATTGCGATCGAAGAAAAACTCTGATAGCTTGAACGAGTGGCTCCTTCCATTGCAACAAGTGAGTCACTAACCCTTCCTAGAGATGGACTGAGGGAGTCGATCGACTCACACTCACAAAGAGTATCGATCGCTGACTAAGAGTGTTTGCACCACTCAAAGCCAGCTAACCTCCCGGACTGGTACGAGCAGTCTGAAAGGCTAGAACGATTATAAGTTCTGGCTTGTCAGTCTTGTTTAACAGTATTCAGCTCTTATCTCTAGGGTTCTTATACCCTCGGAGATCTTGAATATGACTTACCCTACCGAACCGCAATCTGCGATCGGTCAAACCTTGCGCGACCGATGCGATCGAGAAGCGGTCAAACTTGCGCTGATCGGCAAGCCTGCGGGCGTGGATCAGTGTGTGATTGAGCTAGAGCGCAGAGGCTTTTGTGACAGCTACGCCTGGAGTCCACCGATTCCTGTACCTGAGAATGCCGTGATCCAAAGCAGTTCTCCTCAGGGAGGAATTATTCAGTTCCACAAAGGTGAAGTGATCCGGCTCTACAAGCGCTGGTATCCCATCACCATCCAGACTATTCCCCTGTAGGAGCGATCGCTGCCGAATTACGGGATAACTACATCCCTGCCAAGAAACCTCCTCAACCCTCAAAGTCCCCCAGAATTGGGGGATTTAGGGGGCTGTCCAGCGTTGTCACGCGCAACCCTTCGTCCTCCAATTTTGCTTCGATCGCCCTATTCCTTCGGTAGCTCATACTGCCCAACAATGCGCTTTGCATATTCCGGCACATGAGCCTCTAACTTTTCGGGATGGTTGCGCTTGGTGTACAGATAGTTGCGCGTGAAATGAGAATCGATCGAAAAACGCGCATATTCCAGCCCTTTGGGACCAATTTTTTCGATCACCACGCCCATCAGTTTTGCTGCCCACATTGGCAGGGTTACGCCTTTGTCATAAGCCGGAATGCTTTGCTGCACGGCATTTTTTCGATCGCCCTGCGACATTACAGGCTGCGTGTCAAGCTGATCCATCACCAGATCCAGCATTTCCTGACCGCAATCGTTTCGCACCACAATCCACTGCCAGCCAAACGGCGCGCCCATATAGCCCACCACCAGATCCGCCAGCGAATTCACATAGTCAAAGCAGCTCATGCAGGACGGCGCGAACACATCCTTCAGCTGGTTGGTTTTGAGTCCAAAGAACGGTACTTTCTCGATCGACCCGTCCTCGTGCTTAAAATGCACCCGAAAATCCTGCATGAATTCGTAATGCACCACCGTTTCGGGCGATCGGCTGGTGGTATCGAGAAATTTTTGCAGTCCGGCGCGGGTCACATTGTCCACACAGGGCGTTCCCAGCACATAGAGCTTTTCTAAACCAAGCTCCTTTTCTACAGCGCGAAGTGCCTGAATCTGACAGCCCACGCCAATGACTAACAGCCGCTTCATGCCCGACTGCTGCACCTGCTCCAGCACCGACAGGTTGGGCGACAGGGTTGGCTTATTTACTCTCGCTGCCAAGATCTCTTCTGGCGTGCGGGCAATCACAGGCTGCGGCTGAAACCGATCGTCCTTCGTATTCTGGACGCACACCACGCCTTCCACCATGCCCCGATTCAGCATCTCAATCGCGATCGAACTCACGATGCCCGTCCACTGCGCTCCGTCGATCGGCTGCTGTTTGCGGGCTGCCATCATGTCCTGCCGCACGCCAAAATACCAGTCGTCCTGATCGTCCAGATTGCGCGATCGCCCGTGGGTTTGCGCTTCTAACTCTGGAATCTGCTGATTAATAAAGGCGCAGGCTTCTTTAACGTAGTGAATATAGTAGGTATCACACAACCCGCATTCGCTGCACAGTTCTTTTGCCGGACGGCGGCTACCGGGCTTCAGTGCCTTCGCTTTTTGATGCTTGTTTTGATGCTGGGGGGAATCAGGAGTAATAGCAGTCATTGAAAGAAATTTATTAACATGAGCGTCTCTCAATCACAATACCGTAGAGACTGTTCACCGTGGCGCACCTGAGACAAAATTAAGCGTTTGAGACTGCTCCGGCAGGCTTTCCTCCTTCCTGGTATCTTGGAATTAAAAGCAAATTTAAGCAGATAGTCTTTATTCTTTTGCCGATCGTTCAATCAATAAAGAGAAACACTGATATCCATCGATATGAACTACGTTATTGCTGTTCTTGCCGATCGCATTCAAGCCGAAGCCGCCTACTCTCAGCTTGAGAAAGAAGGCATTCCGCAAAACCAGATGAGCATCTTAGGTCGAGGCTATAAAACTGCTGATGAGTTTGGCTTTATCGATCCCAAACAGCCTGCCCGCAAACAGGCTCGCTTGATGTCCTTTTGGCTGGTTCCCTTTGGTTTTATTGGCGGAATCGCCTTTAACCTGGCAACAAACTATGAAGTCATCCCCGAAATTGGACTTTTCGGAAACCGCATTCTCGGTGGCATTCTGGGGGCGATCGGCGGCGCAATGGGCAGCTTTTTTGTGGGCGGGCTCACAGGCGCATCTATTGGCAGTGGAGATGCCCTTCCCTACCGCAATCGTCTTAAAGAAGGCAAATACATTGTTGCAGTCAACGGCGCGCCCAACATCACCAACAAAGCCTCCAGCATCCTGAAACAATTCGAGCCCGAAAGCCTCCAGGGCTACGTTGACCCCAATATCAATTAATCCCTTGATCCATCAAGCTCTGAGGTTAATGCGTTCGCTGCGCTAACCTAGTCCTACGAACGAACCACCCCTCATTTCCCCATCCACCCATCCACTCCCTTTCCCATGACTCTTCCCAAAACGCTCGAAGAAGCGATCGAACAGGCAAAAGTCTCGACCCAGGCAGCGATCAATGATAGCTACAAGCGGCTTCAGGTCGAAATCGTCTTTCCCGAACTCAAAACGATGCCGGTCGCCGCTCAGTTTCTAGAACCATTTGAGCCTCTGGGAAGCAAGCTGCGGGTGTATTTCACCGATGCAGGGGCTGCGGCTCTTGCCCGACGCGACTGGGGCGAAAAACCGTTTGCCATTCGCGGCTTGAGCGATCTTAAAGCAGAAATTCAGCCGGACGAAGAACTGCTGCTGTTTGTCGAGCCGTCTTCGGTGGAAGTCAACGAGGTGGAGCAGATTTGTCAGCAGGCAGGCGATCGGGCAGTGATCTTGCTCAATCCCAAAATGGAGGACATTGTGACGATCGGGATTGGCTACGCCGGAAGGCAGCTTCGAGAGCGATTCTTGAAGCAGTTTGATACCGCTTACTACCTTCAGCCGATTCCAGGAGCAGCAATTCTGCGAGCATATCCCTCCTCCTGGCAGGTCTGGGTGGAAAAAGGCGAGGATGACTATGAGCTAGCCGGAGAATTTTCTCAAAAGCCAAATAGCGAAATGCTGGAAGGGCTTTTGATGGGTTCTTCTGCGCCTGATTCACAGGAAAATGTCTCTGAGCAAACAGCTACCTCATCTCGATCGCCCCAGCGGAAAGGCATTTTGTCCTCGCTTCAGCAATTTCTGCGGGCATTAAGCCAGTAGGAGGACGCTGTGTCAGAAGCAAAATTTGTAATTTATTTAACATAGCTTTAAAGGACAAGCGATCAAAAGCGCAGGTTGTTGGGCACAATTAGAATAAGGACTTAATGTTGAGAAGTGTAAAGGCTGAAATGTAAAGGCAGGCTTTTTGCTGACCGATGTTGTTATGCTGCTTTAGTCAGGTTGTCTGTCTTTATAAATGTGATTTGCCTGAATGTGATTTGTTGAGCGTCTTAAGAGGATAAATGCCCGTGTCTAGCAGTCGTCGAATTTTCGTGGGCGATGTTCATGGTCACTACGATGCCCTGATGCGACTTCTAGAAACGATTGCGCCTAATTCTGATGATCAAATTTACTTTGTAGGAGATTTGATCGATCGCGGACCTAAAAGTGCTCAGGTTATTGAGTTTGTGCGATCGCAGGGCTATGGCTGCGTGATGGGAAACCATGAACAAATGCTGCTGGAGGCGTTTCCCGATAGCAAAGTGTCTCAGCACCTCCTGCAAGCGTGGCTCCACAGCGGCGGCTATACAACCGTTGCCAGCTATGCGACTCCTGAATCCCTGCTGGAAAATCTTGTCTGGTTGCGAAGCCTGCCGCCCTATCTAGACCTGGGCGATCTCTGGCTCGTTCATGCGGGTGTACATCCCCATTTGCCGATTCAAGCGCAGACTTCCCACGAGTTTTGCTGGATTCGTGAAGAGTTTCACAGCACACCAAAACCCTATTTTGACGACAAGCTGATTATTACTGGACATACCATCACCTTCACGCTGCCTGGTGTGCCCGCGGGGGCAGTTGCCAGAGGAAAGGGATGGCTCAACATTGATACCGGCGCATATCACCCCAAAAGTGGCTGGCTGACTGCTGTAGATATGACCCATCAGCAGGTTTATCAGGTCAACGTGTTCCAGCAAGCTAGCCGATCGCTCCCGCTGGCAGAAGCTGTGGTTGAGATTGAACCTAGCCAGATGCATCTGCGTCGCCAGCTTATTCAAACGCTTTAATTTAGAAATGGGGCGATCGGCAACCGGTCTATATCGAAGCCCTCGTCCTAAATGCCTCTTATACGACGGACTACTGTGTATCGTTCAGTCGATGGAGTCACTGTTCTAGGCTTTGCAGCCCCCTAAATGCCCCAATGTTGGGAGACTCCGCAACAAAGAGAAGTCTTAGTTCCCCCCAAGTTAGGGGGGTGGGGCAGAATAGGGCAGTTTCTACATCATCTACATCACATCATCTAGATCAATATCTAGAGCAATGGATGGATCGGTGTACACAGTAGCCGAAGAGAGATTCGGTTTAGGCTAATGCAAAGCTAAAGTCAGATTCAGACAGCGTTGTTACGTTAACCCGATTGAGTTGCAGAGTATTGCCGTTCCCAAAGTTGATGGTAGAAGCGCTCAAGGTTGCTTTTGACGTGAAGTCAGAAAAGCCCTGGAAGCGGAAACTGCTGAGGTCAATTTTGTCTGATCCTTTTTCAAAGTCGGTAATCACGTCCTTTCCGCCACCTGGACGATAGACAAATTGATCATTTCCCTCATCCCCGGTGAGCCGATCGTTCTGCGTGCCACCATCTAGGCGATCGTTGCCTGCACCACCCCTCAGGATGTCTAAACCCGATCCACCATTCAGAATGTCCTGTCCTGCATCTCCCTGAAGGTCATCTTGTCCGTTTCCACCTAGCAGGTAGTCATCGCCCGAACCGCCGACAAGAAAATCCTTGCTGTCATCCCCTACCAAAATATCATTGCCTGCTTGCCCAGAAAGGCGATCGACTCCGGCTCCACCAAAAGCAATATCGCCGCCCTGACCGCCTGTGAGAGCATCAAAACCTTCGCCACCGCTGAGAACATCGTCTCCCTGATTGCCGAACAGAATGTCGTTGCCCTGCTCGCCTTCAATGCGATCATTCCCCTGCCGACTGCTTAAAAGGTCATTTCCCCTAAAACCGTCTATATCATCATTGGCTCGAGTACCTACCAGAATGTTATTTCTATTGTTGCCTGCAACGCGGTTGAAGGAGGGTTGGGGAATTGTGCCTGTGATGGTTTGATTGATGGTATCTGCAAAAATCCCGTGAGTTTTAGTC
This sequence comes from Cyanobacteria bacterium FACHB-502, assembly GCA_014695325.1. GTDB lineage: Bacteria > Cyanobacteriota > Cyanobacteriia > Elainellales > Elainellaceae > Leptolyngbya_A. The sequence continues at coordinate 179,196 of JACJNZ010000092.1, forward strand.
GTGGGATGGAACTGATCCCAGAAGAAAAATTCGTTTGGATTCGACTGAGGCGAGAATAGCAGCGGAGTTGTAATGTTGGTATAGCCAAACTTAGCAGGATCCGAGGCAATGGATTCTCCAAGGCTGAATAGATCGACCCGCGTGGTCTTAAACGTCAAATTGCCTAACTCCAGGTCAACAGCCGCATTGAAGGCTTTGCTGATCGCAGTGAGTTCTGCTGAAGCTCCCCCGGCAGCGGGTAACCGTCCCAGATTTCCCACGTTCGGAACAACAAAGTTCTTCGCGCCCGCACTTTCTAAAGTTGAAACAGCATTTTTGATATTGAGACTTCCCTCCCGCAGCAGCGCCGCTGGATCTGCAAAGGTTGTACCTGCGCCCGACGGGTCTGGTAGGGGTGATCCTCTGAGGGTATCGATGAAGTCGTTAGAACCTGCCCAAACAATATAAAGCCCATCTGGGTCTGCACTACCCGTGCCAACCCTACTTCTGAAAGCATCAATTTGATCCAGTAAGCCGGGAAGGTCCCGCCTGACATCGTCTTCAAGAACATTGCTCCGTCCGGTGGTTGCCCCGCCAAATGCAAGGTTATTAGGCTGCTGCAAGCTGTAGCCAGTGCCCAGAAGGGTTGCCAACTGCTCAACCGCGACGGGTCCGTTGGAGAATCGCCCATTAAAGTAAGGGGGGCTTGGAGGAATCAGTCTTCCGCTGGCAGCAAAGGCATTGCCTGTATCAGAGATGCTGTCGCCGAACACATAAATATTTTTTGTAGCCATCTTTTCCTTTTGATTCTGTAACTGTTGATAGGTCAGAAGGCGAAGCTGCGAGGTGAGGACGATGTGAAGCAGTTCCCCTCTGGGGCGATCGGTTCCCTATCTTTTGATCGCTCTTGTCCAGCTCCTCCAGTGCTATTGCTTGGCATAGTACCATTATTGGCTTACCCAGTTCTTCAGTTGACAAACCTGCTGTATCGCTCACCCATCCATCGAAGTCCGATGCCCGATCGAATGCTGGATTGTGATTTATGCTGAAAACTGGATCTCACCCAATCTGTTCAAAACAATCAATCAAAGCAGCGAATGCCCCAGCGAAATGATCTAGATTTTTATAATCGTGTTGCCGACGAATGGTGGTGCGAAACGGCGAAAATCTACGCGCTTTATCACCTGAACCCAGCCCGCTTCCAGTATTTTGATCACCATATTTCTAGTTGGGCAGGCTTAAAGGTTTTAGATGTTGGCTGTGGCGGCGGCTTCTCCTGTGAATATTTAGCAAGGCGGGGCGCGATCGTGCATGGTATTGACCAGTCACCAAGCTGCATTGCTGCGGCTCAAAAACACGCCTCAGTGAGTCAACTGGCAATCGATTACTGTCACGCATACGCCGAATCTTTGCCCTATCCAGATCAAAGTTTTGATGTCGTCGTCTGCGTGGATGTTTTGGAGCATGTGGCAGATTTGCAGCAGACGATCGCTGAGATTCATCGCGTCTTGAAACCAGGGGGAATGTTTTGCTTTGACACAATTAACCGCACCTTTAAGTCAAAGCTAATTATGGTCTGGCTGCTGGAAGATTGGCTGCGTCAGATTCCGCGTGGGATTCACGACTGGCAAAAGTTTATCAAGCCAAAAGAACTTCAGAATTTAATGGTGAAAAAGGGTTTTGAGGCGATCGAAATTCAAGGGTTTAATGTGTTAGGTGAAACGGTGCGAGAAAATATTGAAGCTTATTTGCACTATCGTAAAACAGGCGCATTTAAGATTCGCTTCAGTGACAACACATCGGTCATGTATATCGGCAAAGCAAAACGCCTATCAACTTCCTGAATGGCAGTTTAAGGCCCAATTTAGCTCAGTAAAAATCTAGCTCAATAAAAAAGACTGGGACATTGCCCAGCCTAACTCAAAACAACTAAGATATTCCGCTTGGGAGGACTGACTTAGAGCTTCGGAACGTACTGCTCTTTCTCAGGAACCACGGTGTATTCTGCCACAATCTGACGGAACTCTTCGCCGTCGATCGTCTCTTTTTCAATCAGCAAATCAACCAATCGATCGATGACTTCGCGGTTATCGCGAACGATTTTGCAGGACTGCTCGTAGCAGTGTTCGACAATCGATCGCACCTGAGCATCAATCCGGGCAGCAATCTCTTCTGAGTATTCCGAGCGAGACATCCAATCCCGTCCCAGGAACACTTCACCCTGCTGGCTTTCCAGCGAGAGCGGTCCCAAGTCAGACATACCGAAGCGAGTGACCATCTGCCGCGCCATGCCAGACACTTGCTGAAGGTCGCCGCCTGCGCCTGTCGTGACTTCTGCATCGCCAAAGATGACCACCTCGGCAGCGCGTCCGCCCAGTGCGCCTGTGATTCTTGCCATAAGCTGCGATCGAGAAATGAGACCCTGCTCCTCGTTGGGCGTAAACCAGGTAAGACCCTGCGCTTGTCCGCGTGGAATCAGCGTGACTTTTTGAACCGGATCGTGGTCTTTCATCAGCGTCCCGACGATCGCGTGTCCAATTTCGTGGTAGGCGATGAGTCGCTTGCTCTTGCTGTCTACGAGGGGCGTACCTTCCATTCCCGCCACAACCCGATCGACTGCGTCATCAATTTCGAGCATCGTAATGGCTTCTTTACGACGACGCGCTGTGAGAATTGCCGCTTCGTTCAGCAGGTTTGCCAGATCCGCTCCAGTAAATCCGGGCGTCCGGCGGGCGATCGCTTCCAGGGAAACGGCTTGGTCAATCTTTTTATTGCGGGCATGGACTTGCAGCACTTCCAGACGACCTTTGATGTCCGGTGCATCTACTGTCACCTGACGATCGAAGCGACCGGGGCGCAGAAGCGCGGAGTCCAGGACATCGGGACGGTTCGTTGCCGCAATGATGATAATGCCCGTGTTGCCCTCGAAGCCGTCCATTTCGGTCAGCAACTGGTTCAGGGTTTGCTCGCGCTCGTCGTTGCCGCCGCCAATTCCAGCCCCCCGCTGCCGTCCGACTGCGTCAATTTCATCAATGAAGATAATGCACGGCGCGTTCTCTTTCGCCTTCTTGAACAGGTCGCGCACTCGGGACGCACCGACTCCCACAAACATCTCTACGAACTCCGAGCCAGAGATGCTGAAGAAGGGCACCCCTGCTTCTCCGGCGATCGCCTTTGCCAGCAGCGTTTTTCCGGTTCCGGGAGGACCAACGAGCAGCACCCCTTTCGGAATTTTTGCGCCGACGGCGGTGAAGCGTTCGGGTTTTTTGAGGAAGGTCACGACTTCCTGGAGTTCTTCTTTGGCTTCTTCGATGCCTGCTACGTCGTCAAACATAACGCCCGTTTTGGCTTCCATCATGAAGCGGGCTTTGGATTTGCCAAAGTTCATTGCCTGACCCGGACCACCAGGAACGTTGCTGGAGCGACGGAACAAAAAGAATAGTCCACCAATCAACAGCAGCGGGAAGATCAGGTTGCCCAGTAAACCCCAAACTGCACCATCGTTGCGGGGCGGATGGAAGTCAAAGCTGATGTCTTCTTGCCGCAGGCGGGTGATTAGCTCAGGCGTGTTGCCCGGTAGATCAACCCGGAGCCGCTGCATTCGACCGTCTAGATCGGGATCGAGCGCTTCAACGATCGCCGTTCTACCGCCCTCGTACAGGTCAACGCTGGTGACGCGCCCCTGATTCAGATAATCGAGGAAGCGTCCGTAGGTCATGCGAGTGCTTGCTGTGTTAGTCGCCGCACTCATGGGAGCGGTCGAAAATGCGCCCTGCCACAGAAAGAAGCCAATAATCAGGGCTGGCATTGTCCAGAGAAGGATGGCTCTCCAGGAAAGTTTCATAGTGGTGTGTTGCCTCTTATGGATGCAGCAGGTTCAGCAGCGACTGAATCAAAAGGATTTGCTATAGGAGTATGCGAATTCCACTTGTGGAGCGGATTCATCAGTTGGATTTAGTCGCTTGTAATTTCAGTGTAATTCTCCTCTGCTGTTCCGCGAAGGACAGGCGAAGCAGAGACGCTGCCGAAATTGCTGAGAACGAATCTTAACTAAATTTAACGTAATTACGAGATTTCGGGCAACTTCTCCTCTGGTCTTCTGCCCTGTCTTCCTGCTTCAGCTCTGCCGTTGATGCTTTGATGCCTGCGATCGATGAGCAGTCGCGAAACGGGTAGGATTCGTCAGAGTGAGGAAAAAATGAAAATACCTGGAACGGGTGTACTAATTTAAGGAATCGTGATAGAACAAACGTATCAAATTCGGTTGGAGCTGGTCTGTGGCAGATCTGGCAAATCTCCCATTAAATCTCCTATTGATAGCCCCCTTTATCAACAATTATGCAATGAGGCGATCGAACCCTATGGCAGGTAAATCTTCTCCCGCAAGTTCCCAATTGGTGTCCCCGTCTATTCTGAGCGTCGATTTAGGGCGCACCTCAACGAAAGCAAGTGTTGGACGGCATCCCGATCAGGTGATTTTAATTCCCGCGAATGTTGCCCATCTCACAGTTGAGCAGGTGCGGCGCGGTGGCTTTGAATCTCAGCCCAGCGATCCTTTGCTGGATGTTTGGCTAGAGTTTCAGGGACGGGGCTATGCGGTCGGCCAACTGGGCGCAGACTTTGGAGCGGATTTGGGCGTAGGGCGATCGAAGGTTGAGGATGCGCTGATTAAGGTGCTGGCTTGCGTCGGCTATTTTGGGCTGCGCGATCGAATCTCGGTGGTGCTAGGGCTACCTTACTACTCACAAGAGCAGTTCGATCGAGAAAAAGAGCATTTGACTAGCCTGCTGCGCGGTCCCCATGTGATGAGCTATCGCGGGGAACTGGTCGCGATCGACGTTGAGCAGGTCTGGGTGATGCCGGAAGGCTACGGCAGTCTGATTTGGTGCGAGGCAGACAAAAAGGCATCCGGTGCAGATTTTCCGAACCTTTCCGTTGCCGTGGTCGATATCGGGCATCAAACCACTGACTTCCTGACGATCGATCGCTTCCGGTTTGCCCGAGGCGCGTCTAAAAGCGAACCGTTTGCAATGAGCCAGTTTTATGAGCAGGTGGCGGCTCAGATTCAGGGCGCAGATAGCCAGTCGCTCTCGTTGATCGAGGCAGTGAACCGATCGGAAGGCGAACGCTTCTTCCGTCCGCGTGGCGCAACGACTCCCACGAATTTAGATGACATTCTGCCCAGTCTGCGGCGTAGCTTCGCCCGCGAGTTATCTGTTCGCTTTGTGGAATGGTTACCGGAGCGAGTAACAGATGTCATTGTGAGTGGCGGCGGCGGCGAATTTTTCTGGAACGAGCTGCGTCCCCTGTTAAAGGAAGCTCGACTGAAAGGACATCTGGCAAAGCCTTCCCGCAAAGCGAATGCGCTGGGTCAATTTCTTTATGGCGAGGCACAAGCCTTAATTTTGCTGAGCCAGGCAGCCGCGAAAGCCTGAACAAGCAGCCTGAACTGGTTCGCCTTTGCTGAATGTCCCTTCATGTACTGACAGCACGCCTCCTGCCTTGCCCAATATCCTTCACCGGAGATTGACCTATGCTCGATCGCCAGCAACTTTCAACAGGAACTCATTTCATCGGCAATCAAACTTCCTACTGCAATCGATCGGTATGGTTTGCTGTGACCGATGCCGACCAGCTTTTGCTGCAAACGATCGACCACCTTCTGGAGGCAGGAGACTACAGCAGTTTTAGCGAGCTGTGTAAACAGGCACTCCGGGCTTGGCTGCTGCCCGATGATCCGCAGGCAGATTCAACGCTGATTGTGCTTCAGCAGCAGATAGTAGCTTTGCAGCTTCAGGTGAATCAGCTTTCGCAGCAATTGTCTCAGGCTCCTGCCCCTGCCCCGGCTGAACCGATCGCTGTCCTCGAAGCGCAAGTTACCGCACTGATGGAGAGAGTGGCTCACCTGGAGCAGTGCGCTGCCGAGGGCGACCCGCTGGAACTGCCACAGGACTGTACAAAAATTGCGGTTCCCGGGATGCCAGTTCGTGAAGCCGATCCTTTGCTCAATCGCCTGGTTGCCCTGCTAGAGGATTTTTAAGCAGGATGAGAAGAACTTTACTTTTAGGGGTTGATTTCACTGATGCGAATGACGTAAGGCGAGTAGGTATTTTGAGCAAAGGAGCCAACCCAAACCTGATACGTGCCGGAGAGCCACTGTCCTGCAATCCCAGGATTTTTGCCGGAAGTGTCATCGTTGCACCAGGTTCCGCCCGGTCCACGAACCACGATCGTGGTGTCTTCGGTGCTTTGCACTTGCAGGCTGAGACGGCTAAAAAACTGAGTCAGGACGATCGTGTGATCCGGTTGGGCATCAACAAAGCCATTGCAGGGGCCCGTCGCCGTATTGGGTCGCCCAGTAATTTGATTGGCAGCCCGATCGCCACCGCTAATGCCGCGAAGGGTTGTGGGATCAGGCGTGAAATTGGGGCTGAGCGTGACGTTCTCAAAAATCGTCAAGGGTTGAGCGGGTGAAGTTTGGGCACTGGCAGCCGCAATGTCAAAAGTCATGTTAAAGACTCCGGGCAGCAGCCCAGCTAAAACAAATGCAAATCCTGTCGATCGACGAGTGATTTTCAACCCTGGCTGATTCATAGTGTGATTTAAAGAACTTCGTTCATGGAAAGTCTGGTGATGCAGGGAAAAACGTGCAAATTTTATTTCCCTAAGCTCAAGTGAACCAGGGAACATGACCAGAGGCAATCCTAAACTGTTCCTTAACCTGTGCTTTTCTTAACCTGTGCTTTTATTGACCAGACTCAGCGATCGCCACTGCCTGCTTAAGCCGGGGCAACGCCATTTGGTGCTGATGCAGCAGCAGCCAGGACTCGACCAGATCCGGTCCCTGAAGGTCACAGGTGAGAGCCGCCCGCAGAGATTTCATCAACAGTCCTTTTTTGATGTTCTGCGCTTTCACCACCGTTTGCACGATCGCCTGTGCCCCTTCTGCGGTTAAATCAGTGACGCTTTCCAATTCCGTGATTACGCCTTTGAGCACGTCTCCCACGCCTGCCGAAACGAGTTGCGTTCGGGCGGCTTCGCTGTACTCTAGTTCAGGGTCAAACAGATAACGCGTCATGGGAACTGCGTCTTCGAGCCGTTCTAGACTGGCGGCGATCAGTGCGGTGAGCTGTTCTAGCCAGGGACGATTGCCTTCTGCATTCACTGGGTAGCCTGCCTGCTGCCAATGGGGAATCAGCAAATCCGTCAGCCGATCGATCGGCATGGCGTGGATATACTGGCTGTTGATCCAGTTGAGCTTGTCCCAGTCAAACTTTGCGCCTGCTTTGTTGACGCGATCGAAGCTGAACTGCTGTGCCGCTTCCTGCAGAGAAAACAGCTCAGACATTCCTTCTGGCGGCGACCAACCCAGCAGAGTCATGTAGTTGACGATCGCTTCTGCGGTGTAGCCCATGCGCTGAAAGTCAGAAATCGAAGTCACCCCGTCTCGTTTCGAGAGTTTTGCGCCTGCCTGATTCAGGATCAGCGGGCTGTGTCCAAACTGGGGCACGGTGGCTCCTAACGCTTCATACAGCAGGATTTGCTTAGGCGTGTTGCCAATGTGGTCTTCGCCGCGAATGACGTGGCTAATCTGCATATCAATATCGTCTACGACCACCACGAAGTTATAGAGCGGTTGTCCGACATCCTCTGCTGCTGCTGCCCGCGCAATCACCATATCGCCGCCCAGATCGCGCCCTTTCCAGGTGACGGTTCCGCGCACAAGGTCATTCCAGGTGATTTCACGATCGTCCTCGATCTTGAAGCGAATTACGGGCTTGCGTCCTTCTGCCACAAAAGCGGCTTCTTGTTCGGGGGTGAGGTTGCGGTGGCGATTGTCGTAGCGGGGGGCTTCGTTTCGCGCTTTTTGTGCCTCGCGCATCGCGTCCAGCTCTTCGGGGGTGTCGTAGGCGCGATAGGCTAAGCCTTTGTCGAGCAGTTCCTTCACTTTGGCGCGGTACAGATCGAGCCGCTTCGTCTGGTAAAACGGTCCTTCGTCCCAGGTCAGCCCCAGCCAGGTCAAGCCATCGAGAATATTTTGGGTATATTCGGGGCGCGATCGTTCCAGATCGGTATCTTCCACCCGCAGAATGAACTGTCCCCCCTGATGGCGGGCAAACAGCCAGTTAAAGACCGCAGTACGGGCAGTACCAATGTGCAGATTTCCGGTGGGACTGGGAGCAATACGAACGCGAACAGACATAAAAATCCAACAGTGAAAGAACAGCGGTAATTTTTCCCGCGCTTGGACATTCTTAGAATTCTAGCGAGTCTCGATCGCCTTCGATGCTGCAGATTCTAAATTTCCTTTGGGCTGAAGCAGTTAGGAGCTAGATAAAATCTCATTTTTGTAGGACTCGTAGGAATCTGGCAGAAATTGTTTGACAAACCTCCAGAGAGTCTGCATAATAGAAATCGCGCCAAATAAAGGCGAAATTAAGGGACTGTAGTTCAATTGGTTAGAGCACCGCCCTGTCACGGCGGAAGTTGCGGGTTCGAGCCCCGTCAGTCCCGTAAAAGCTAAGCAAAAAAGCTAGGTAAATAGAGAGAGCTAAGCAAGCTCTTCTCGAATAGAAATTCTACTCATTGATAGCCCCCAGCGCTTTGAGCGTTGTTTTTTGTGACTGCTAAGCAAACCGATTCAATGCGATCGTTTCTGGCATTGCCGTTTATGGTATCGTCACCCAAGCCGTCAATTAGTCGATCGTTTTTGGTTCTTCCAGTAATATCGCCACCGCCCTCACCATCATCAACAAGATCGTTCCCGGCTCCGCCACTGCAAATATCATCTCCACCCTATCCGTGCAGTCGATCGGTTTCTCCCCGTCCATCATATTTACAATTCAATTGAATTCAATTGATCTCCTTCAAATTTATCTTTTCCTTTTGAACCACGTTTAATAATTCTTTCGTTAGCCATTGTTCCATCTCCGCGCTTGTTTTTGTAAAGTGCGATCGCTGAAATGAGGGCAGCAGCCTGCAACCCGTAAGGCTCATAAGATGCTGAAAGTAAAATTCCGAGGGAAGGATGCGAGAAAATGTTTTGTCTCTGCATTCAAGACCCAGATTAAGCAATCGGTTCGGTTTTGCCAGTCCGAAAAAGCCAGAAAAAGCTAGAAAAAATTAGATGTTGAGGTTTGATCGATATCTAATTGATGAAAATGGTGCACAGCAGGAATTTCAGCAGCGTCGGCTCGATCGCTACACCACTGGGTGGAACGTTTGAATCAAAAGGTGAATCAGAGAGCGAATTAGAAAGTGAATTGAATAGTGAATTCAGACAGTAAACCTCCTGCATAAATGCTCGCCCTCTCCCTAAAATTCCTCGTCCAAAATTAAAAGAGGAACTTTGAGATTGCTTTCCGATCTAGGTAGGAGGTTTATTAAATCAGCCAGTGAATCAGCCAGTGAATTTGAGGGGGAATCAGACAAAAGTACGGCTTTCGACCCTGAACCGGATGGCGATCGGCTTGGTACACGGTTGCAAAATGCCTTTTGCCCAATGGCGAACCGATGTTAGATCTAGGGTGATTGAAAGACCTGCTTGCAGGAAGGTTCTGGATTTCCTGCATGCTTTAGCAGAAGTTGAGTGCGTCCTACCTGAACAACGGAAATAGTCCTAAGATGCCAGATACAATTCGTCCCAGCGGTCCCAGCGTGTCTTCGGTGGCATCGGAGAAGCTAGCAAGCCCCGATCGCCCGACGACGATTACATCTCCTCTTTGTAAAGGCGGATTACTGGCAGACTCGGCTCCCTGACTCAAGTCGATCTCCACTTCGCTTTGGCTGACCGTGCCATCCGGGTTTAAGCGAACAAGCTTGACCTCACCGGTTCTGGCACGCCTGAGATTAAAGCCACCTGCTGCCATCAGTGCCTGATTCATGGGCGTATTGGGCGGCACTTCTACCATACCCGGTGTCATTACTTCACCCACCACGTAGACTGGAATCGACTCTGGCGAAAAACTTGCTGCCCCAAGCTGAACTGCCTCTGATGGATTCACCGCTGTTGCGGTGGGAATAAAAATTGAATCTCCAGCATGGAGTATGACATCTTTGCCCAGATCACCTGTCATTAACAAATCCCACAGGTTCACATTAATTGTTTGCCGGGAGCCATCTCGCTGAACCCGCTGCACTTGTACCTGACGTAAATCTGCTTTAGGGGTGATGCCACCTGCAATTTGAAGTGCTTCAGTCACGGTTGGGAATTGAGCAGCTTCTTCCCCGCTCGAAAGGTTATAGGTTCCGGGACGGTTGACCTGGCCTGCGATGCCCACACGCATCGGGCGCATTTCAATCAGACTGACGGTAACGACTGGACGCTTAATATAAGTGCTGTACTGAGTCGCGATCGCATCTGCTGCCTGCCTCAGTGTCATTCCCCCCACCATCACGGTTCCTGCCACGGGTAGGCTCAGCGATCCGTCAGGCAATACGAGTGTTTCGCTGCTATATTCCTCTGCGCCAAACGTGATGATACTAATTTGATCGCCTGCCCCTAACATGTAAGCATCCAGGGAAGGAGTTTCAGTTCCCGTCTGGTTTGCCGAGCCCTGAACCGTTAAATTTGGTGCGGCTTGTGGTGCTTGCGGTGCTTGTTCCGCCTGTGTTTGCGCCTGTGCAACAGTCCCATTCCCCCAGAGGGCTGCAAGCGTTAATACGGTCATACTCATGATCCGACTTACAGGTTTCTTCATACTTGCTTCCTGTTGAGTTGAGGATGTGTCAAGGATTATTGTATTAAGGATTACTTAGGTCAGTCTCTTGTGCGATCGATTTTACAAACGCGAATAGTCTAACCTGCAATTAGGATCGATCGTCAATCTTTTCATCAGCGTGTTGTCAGTTCCTTGTTTGACTCGTTCTATACCGTCTACACCGAATCCCCCGCTGCTCATACTGAAGTGCATATTCAAGCAACCTCCAGGGAATTAGAGCGTTATTAAGATACAGTATTCGTAGATTTATTAGGTTGGGGAGTGACGTAGCTCACTGCTGGTTCCCTCGAAAATACCGCAGTATAAATGGAACTTCTGGTCTAGAGACTACCTAACTCCATTCCCAGGGTAACTCTCTAATTTGATCGAACTTGCAATACTTGGGGTTCCCTGCTCCGTCATCCTGGAGTTTTATCAAAATGACCCAGTACAAGTCGCTTTTCTCTCTTGCTGTGATTAAGCGTTGAACGCTGTTGCTGCTTTCCTCCGTATTGTTCAGGTATTTTCTAGGATTGCCTGCCCTATCCTTCAGGGATTCAAGTTTCTTGTCTAGTTCATGAGCGTACGAAACACCGAAAACCATCAGTAGGGGCTTATCGTTACCATGAATTTGCTAATTTTCAGATTTTTTGCAAAATGTATCAAGCTTGACTATTATATTGGGAAGAGTAAGCTACTCTTCGGTGGATTACGCAAGCCAGTCCGAGTAATGCTACTTAAAAGCTTGAGGTTAGGTTGTATCAATTCCTAACCTTTGACGCTCTGAATCCTCTAAATTGATTGTTCTCTGAATTCGGAGAAGTTCTTTAGAGGATCTGAGTCGTTAGTTCAAGCGATCGATTCTTTCAGGTTTATCTTCAGTTGTTCCCTATTGTGAGTTCGCCATTTAAGCAGTATAGTTTCCTTTCGCTAATGCAGTGAGGGCATATTGCGCGATGACGAAACAAATTCTGATGGGAAATGCTCAGCGGAAAGTGAATGAATTTAGTGAGCTTCACTCCGTTCATCCAGATGCTTCCCTTCAGATGGGTTGTAGCGAAGCTGAGGATTTTGGGATGAAAAGCTGTGTGATGGGAAAGCAAATGCTTTTAGATAACCGCTCTAATTGGGCGGCAACCCCGGAAGCTGCTCTGCTCAAAATCATTTAGTTCCAAAAAGGCGCAGAACAGGTTTTCAAAAGGTTTTGTGTATCACTGCCTTACGCCAATGTCGTACACTCAATCCACAATCCTGTCTGCCACATGAGTGAGACTGTCTGCTGCGTGAGATAGTCATCGGGTTGACTCAACCTGATGGGCATATCCCGGCTATCTACAGCAAACTTTTCACTTTCCGTTAAAAATGGGTTGTCTATCTATTCGGTAGGGAAATGAAGGTACTTCTTGCATGTTCATCGGGTGGTCATTTTGCAACAATGCGTAGGCTAAAGCCTTTCTGGTCGCAGCACGATCGCGTTTGGGCAACGGATTTCAAAAAAGATACGCAGATTCTAGAACAATCTGAAGCGGTTCACTGGCTTCCTTATCAGCCGCCACGAGATGTCATTCGCATGATTGCCAATCTGCCTGCCACCTTCAGAATTTTATGGATCGAAAAGCCCGATGTAGTAATCTCGACTGGCGCAAGTGTTGCGGTTAATTTTGCTTTTGCTGCGTGGCTTTTAGGCATTCGTATCGTTTATGTCGAGAGCATTTCGAGATCACAAGAACTCAGTATCTCTGGAAGATTGGTGTATCCGATCGCAGACGAATTCTACGTTCAGTGGCCCGATCTGTGTCAGAAATATCCTAAAGCCGTGTTTAAAGGGTATGCTGCATGATTGTCGTGTCGTTTGGAACTATTCCATACCCATTCAACCGAGCATTGACCTGGGTAAAAACTTTGATTGAGAAAGGAACGATCGCAGAACCTGTCTTTATTCAATACGGGGTGAGTGACATTTCAACTCTGCTTGAATGTCCTCTGGTCACTGCTGATGCCATTCTTGATTCAAAAGAACTCATTCGTTTAATTGACAGAGCGCGGCTGGTGATCTCCCATGCAGGACAGGGTTCGACTCAGATGCTTGCATCGAGGGGTTGCTCTTTTATTTTGCTGCCTCGCTTAAAGAGCTACGGTGAGCACGTAGACGATCATCAGCTCAGTTTTGCTCAGGCAGTTGAGGCGTTTGGTGTGCGGCACTGTCTCTCGTTAGAGCAGCTAGAACAGGCAGTGCTGAATCCACCCTCGCGCTTTCGGCAGACCCTATTTACCGAACCCAGCCTGTCGCAACATTTGCTAGAAACCTATGGAGGTCAATCTTGATTTAAGAATGATTACTCGATCGTTTAAGGATTAGTCTATCTGGGGCGTACCTGCAAAGCCAGGCAGGCGGAACGCATTCAGTACTGTTAAGCACGAAGTTGGGAAGGTTAATTATGAACAATGCAATTGCAGTCGTGCGTCGATACTGGAAGCATCTACTGTTGTTAAATGGGCTTCTGATCGGTGCGACCGCTTTTAATGTAATGTACGCTTCTCGCACTTGGCAGGCGAATGCCCAGCTTATTCTCCCCGATACATCGACTAACTTGAATGCTAGTCTGGGCACGCTTGGGGAGTTACGAGAGCAAGGAGTTGCGTTTACCAATGAACTGAGTCCGCTGAAAGTGCAAGCTTCAATTATCACCAGCAATGATGTGATCAGTTCAGTTTGGGAATCTGACCCGGAACGGGAAGAATTCAGTAATCTGGAGAGCTACAGAAAGCTTTTTAAGGCGAAACCGATCGATCAAGCCACATCGATTCAGGTCGAAGTCACGGCATCGAAGCCTGAGCTCGCGCAAGAGCGAGTTGAGAAATTAATCAGCAGTTACCAAAAACGCTTAAATGAACTGCGCCAGGGGACTTCTGCTTCCCGTCAGCGGTTTAGTCAGGATCAGCTCACCCAGGCTGAACGGGAATTGGCAAAAGCCAGAAACGAATTAGCTGCCTTTCGGCAAGCGACTGGGCTGGTAGATAGCGAAGAGCAAGCTAAGAATCTGGATGCTAGCATCAATACGCTGGTGGCAATTCAGGCGCAAATTGCAGCTCAGGGCAAAGCAGCCCAAACTCGCACGAGCGCGCTTGCAAGCCGGCTTAATCTCTCCCCTGCTAAAGCGATCGATTCAATGCGCCTCGGGCAGGATAAGGAATATCAGAACCTGCGGACGGCGCTAACGGAGGTTGAAGCTGAGCTGGCAACTCGTCGGGGTGCCTTTACCGATAATGATCCCCAAGTTGTAGCGCTTCTGGGACAGCGGGATGAACTGAGGACAGCGATTAATCAGCGCGTTGCTGCCATTGTCCCCAATACAGTAGGCGTCGATGTGAGTTTGGGCGGAGACGCGTCTGGTGACGGGACGGTTGAACTCATCACTCAGCTGATTCAGGCAGAAAGCGAGGGTCAATCCTATCAGCAGCAGGCAAACCAGATTCAACAGCGAATTAACCAGCTCAAGGGCAATCTCAGTAGAATCGCAGGCCAACAGTCAAAGCTATCGGATCTTGAGCGTCGCTATGAAATTGCAGAGGGATTGTACAAGGGGCTTGTGGCACAGCTAGGGCAGACTCGTCTGACTGCGTTTGATTCCTATCCCAATGTGCAGGTGCTGGATAAGCCTGCGGTCAATCCAAAGCCCATCAGCCCCAAACTGTCGTTTATCCTTCTCGGCGGGTTGCTCAGCTCACTGTTGGGAAGTGCCGCCCTCGTGTCCTTTATGGAGTCACGGAATCCCTTCCTCAAGCCGAAGGATATTGAAAATAGCGAGCTTCCCGTTTTAGTTCGCATCCCGCAGATGAAGCAAACCGCCAAAGCCCTTGCTGAAACTGGGCTAACGGAGGTTGAAGTTCAGCGGCTTGCCTCAAAAATTAGCCTGATGCAGCTATCAAATCGGCGATTGATGGTCGGTAGTTCCATTAACGGAGAAGGAAAAACAACGGTTGCCCTAGTGCTGGCGATGGCACTGGTGGAATTGGGCTTTCGCGTTTTGGTGGTAGACGCCGATTTTCACAAAGCCGACTTGAGCGAACGTCTGGGCTATACCCTGTCTTCCGAAATGGGATGTCTTTCCAGCCCGGTTCCGGTTCGTTCTCGGTTAGACTTGCTGCCTGCCGCTAGGGGAACCCAGCAAAAAGCACTGGAGTTTGTGGCGCGGGGTCAGTTTGAACAGCACCTCAATGCAGTTCAGGCAAATGGAAACTACGACTATGTGATTGTGGACAGTGCGCCGATCGGTTTAACCAGCGAAACGACTTTGGTTGCAAAAGCGATTCAAAATGTGTTGATGATTGTGCGGCTGGAAGTGAGCGATCGTCAGATGGTTCAAGAGGCTTTAGAGCAACTGATTCGCCAAGAGTCACACGTCATTGGTTTGGCGGTGAATGGCGTTGAGCCGCGCGAAGCCTATCGTTACGAACTTAGCCGTTCTAGTACTTCCTCATGAATCGACATCCCAAAATTTCTGCGTCCCAATCCTTCTGGCAAAAGCCCGCTCAGGATCAGCAGAACGATTGCTTCGCAGTTCCCCAAGGGGGAAATCAGCTCTTTCACAATGGTTTGATTCGCTGGCAGGCTTTGACTGGAGCGGAGCGATTTGTGGGTCTTGCAATTGTTCTGGCTCCGGTCTGGTGGTTCATTAGCTGGAGCTACATGCCACTCTTCATGACGCTCGGGCTTTTTGCATACCACCTTGTTCGTCATAAGCAGTTGGGGTTAACTCGTCCCAGCCTTCCTGTGGTAGCCCTTCTGTTATTTACTGGCTATCTCATTGTTCTATACCGCTTGAGAGTGCCGGATGCAGGACCGACAGGAATCATCGGACTGCTGCAAATGTGGGGAACGGCGACAGCATTGCTCTGGTATGTCCAGAGCCAGAAAATTCGGATTCGGCTCACCGTTGTGGCATGGGCATTTTCGGTCGTCGTCCTTGAGGCGGTTCTTTACTGGTTGTTTGCTCGCTTTGTGCTTGGAGAACCCTTTTTTATTCCATCCCCAAACCTGATCGCAACATTTCTGGGGAATACAACGTTTCGATCGACACAGCTGGGTGCGGTTGGCAATTTTCTGAACCCCTATAATCCTTCGGTGAGGGGACCCGGCGGTTTAGTCCGCTACACCTTCTTCTTTCAGCATCCAACTATCTCCTCCCAGGTGTTTGCATTTGCGGTGCTGATTGCACTCGATCTCAAAAATCGGCTGTGGTCGAGTACGGTAATCGGGGCATCTGCTTTTTTGATTCTGGTTTGTCAGTCGCGCAATGTCTGGTTGGTGCTGCCGATCGTAGTTCTGGTTCACTGGCTGATCACAACCGGAAAAACGAGAGGACTTTCGGCTCTCATGGCAGCTCTGGCAGTCGTTAGTTTTGTGACGCTTTCGATTCCGCAGGTGACAGAAAAGCTTGCCGATCGAGTCACAACAACCGCAGAGGCAACGGGCAATCTCCGTAAGGATTCCACAGATGTTCGGAGAGATATCTATATCAAAACCTGGGCAAGCATTCTGACTGAGCCTCCCGTGATTGGTCATGCCGTCCCCGGTGAAGAGGTTGTTCCCGGCTACGAATTTGGTCGAGTTGGCACAGAGAGCTTCATCTTGGGGACGGTTTATCGGGCAGGCTTTCTTGGAACAGGGATGTTTCTAGTGTTTCTAATCTCTTTCCTGGCTTGGCTTTGGCGAACCCGTGACGATCGCCCGCTGTGCTGTTTTCTAATGCTGCTGCTGCTGGCTCTTTCTTCTGCCGTTACAGAGTTTTCGCCGCTAGAAGCGATCATCTTGATTCTGTGCGCCATTACTTACGTTCCGAAGCTGGCTCAGCCGAAACCGAAGTATCGCCCGAAGTATCGATATGTCTAAGCTTTTGATCCTGCCAGGATCCTGTGATGCGTTGAGCGGCACTTTAATCACGCTTTCAATGCTGCTTAAGGGAATTGAGCAATCGAGCCTGAATCCGGTAACAGTTCTAGTCCGGAAGGATTCTGTGATGCACCGCTATTTACAGGAAGCCGGACAGTCTAATTATCTCCATTTGATTTCTGCATCTAGTCAACAGCAATTTCTGCGTCGGGCACTCGATTGGGTCAATCATCAACCCCAGTCTTATCCTTTACTGCTGGATAACTGCGTTGAACGATCGCTTCTCCCAACCTTACTTCTATCTATCCCGTCACTCCGGTTGAGCCGTCGTCCGATCTATCACTTCTGTCATGATCTGGCACTTTCTAATAATTTGCTTGGAAATGTGCTGCGAAAAATGACTTTTGCTTGGCTTGCCCCTCAGGCAATTTGTAACTCAGGTTTTACAGCAAAGCATATTTCCAGAATCATGCCCAATATTCAGGGCATTTTGTATCAGCCTGTTGATTTCGATCGATTTAATTCTGCTCCGGTTTTGCCTCCTGCTTCGCTTAAGCCCATTCTAGAGTCGGGCGCAAAAATTATGCTCACGCCTTCTCGAATTAGTCAGGCAGGCATCATGAATGATAAAAATTTGCGAACTCTGATTCCTGTACTTGCCGAGCTAAAGACTAGAGGATTTCATTATCACAGCGTCATTATTGGAGAAGATCGATCGCCTGGGAAAATCAATACCCAATCCCTGTTCAATCGTGCTACTGATGCGGGAGTTGCTGATCGTCTGACGATTCTGCCTGCGGCGATCGAGATTGAAAATTACTATCGCCACGCCGATGTGGTCGTGACCCTTGCCCCCAGAGAGCCGTTTGGTCGGGTGATTGTCGAAGCGATTAGCTGCGGTGTGCCTGTCGTTGGAAGTTGTACAGGCGGAATTGGCGAAATTCTTCAGCAGTGCGCTGCTCTGTGGGCGGTTGATCCGGGAGATATTGGGGCGATCGTAGACCAAATTTTAGAAGTGACCTCCGGTTCTCAAGATGCCGTAAAAGTGCAAGCGCAAGCCTGGGTGCAAAAACGTTGTAGTATTTCGGAATATCAAAATCAATTATTGGAAATTGTCGGAATCAGGACTTAGAAATGTTTGCAAGAGCCTGCAACGAGATTGAAGATTGAATTCTAAAAAACTGGCTCTTCTCCAAGCTTCAAAGTTTCCCTGTTAGGAGGTTTAGAGGGTAATGTAGAACCTTTAATATCCCTCAAATAATCTCTAAGTTCTTATTCTTTTCCTATTCCTGCAATGAATTCAATGAAAGACGTTGGAATCTATAGAAAAGCATTTCCAAGAGTTTCTGAAACTTTTATTCAGGAGCAGTCGCTCAGCCTCACTCGCTATCACCCTACTTTTATTACCTGCCAGTTAGTCAAACCCATTCCTCAACCCTGCGTTGCTCTGAGCGAAATTGATTTTTGGAAGGTCAAGCAAGCGTTTCATATCCTCACGACTTCAGCCCGTTCCTTTAAAGCGATCGAACATCTGCGAAAGCTGGCTCTGATTCATGCTCATTTCGGACCTGATGGAATCTATGCAATGCGGATCGCAGAGCAGTTTAAGATCCCGCTGATTGTGACATTCCACGGTCATGACATTACTGTTTCTCGAAAAGCAATGCTCCGCTCTGGAAAAATTGCGTATTATCAGTTTCTTCGGCATGAAAATGAACTGAAGCAAAAAGCATCACTCTTCATTGCGGTTTCAGACTACATCCGCAAGAAACTGATCGAGTTTGGCTATCCCCCCGACAAGGTGATATTGCATTACATTGGCATCGATACCCAAAAGTTTTCTCCCTCTACAAACATAGGTGAAGAACGCTATATTTTGTGCGTGGGTAGACATACGCCAAAGAAAGGAATTGATACACTTTTACGGGCTTTTGCTCGCATTGCCCATCATCATCCTGATGTGTCTCTTGTCCAGGTTGGGACAGGAGAAATGAGCCATGATTTGCACACTCTGGCACAGCAGCTCGGCATCGAGCATCGAGTTCGGTTTTTGGGAGCACAGTCCTATGATGTTGTGCAAAATTTAATGCGAAATGCCACAATTTTTGCCCTACCCAGCCAAATGGCAGAAGACGGAAACAGCGAAGGATTACCCTTTGTGATTTTGGAGGCTTCTGCGTCAGGAATTCCGGTGGTTTCTACCTGGCATAGCGGCATTCCAGAAGCGGTTTTGAACGAACAAACAGGTTTTTTAGTTCCTGAGAAGAACGATGAGCTATTTGCCGAGAAGCTCAATGCATTGCTAGAACAGCCAGGGCAAGCTCTTGATTTAGGACGGCAGGGACGCAGCTTCGTTTGTGAACACTTTGACATTCGCAAGCAGTCGATAAAGCTGGAAGCCCTTTATGATAAAGCGATCGCCCGATGAATATGTCAAAAGTAAGTGCGGCTAAAGTCGTTGGTGGAAGTTTCTGGGTCACGGGTGGTTTTGTATTCATTCGTGCCTCCCAGCTTTTAACCCAAATCGTGCTTGCCCGCTTGCTATCCCCAGCAGAATTCGGTATTTGGGCGATGGTGTTGCTGGTAACCACCCTCTCGAATTTATTCAAAGATTGGGCGATCGCAGGCGTTTTGGTTTATAAGGGGCTGGACGATCGCAAGCTAGTGAATGCCGTGTATAGTCTGGGGGTAAACGTTTCGATCGGCATGGGCATTTTGCAGGCGGTTAGCGGGATTGCGCTAGCGCGTTTTTTTAATGTGCCTGTTCTTTTACCGCTGACGGTGTGTGTGTCGCTGGTCTTTCTGATCGGTGCAGGAGCAGGCTCTCACGCTGCCGTGATGCAGAGACAGATGCGATTCAAGGATTTAGCCCTGTGTGATGCAGCGGCTGCGTTTGCCCGATGTGCCGGCGCGTTAGCTTGTGCAGGATTAGGAGGCGGAGTCTGGGCGTTTGCGATCGGTGAACTGTCGATGGCAACGGTTGATTCTGTGATGAAACGTTGGTCAAGCCGTTATACATTTCAGTACCATCTTTTCCCTGATACAGCCGCGCTTTCAGAGGTCAAAAATTACATCAGCGGCATTATTGGATCTAACCTGGCGGTTTATACCAATACCAACAGCGATAATTTAGTGATCGGCAGATTGCTAGGAGCGGAAAAACTGGGCTATTACAACCTGGCTTATCAGCTCGCGATGCTGCCTGTCTTTGCGCTGACCCAAATTAATCGCGTTAATTTCTCCGTTTTAACCCAGAAAAATCATGCTGAGAAAAAGATATATGCGGGTCATGCGCTGCGGTTTTACGGCGTAATTTCTGCTCCGATTTATGGGGTTGCTTTTCTAGTTGCTCCTTGGCTACTGCCCATAACTTTTGGTGCCCAGTGGACAGAAGCAGCGAAGATTTTTCAGCTCATTTTGATCTTTGCTTATGCGCGCGGATTTATGTCAATTTTGGGAGCCGTTTTAGATTCCTTAAACAAGACAAGAACCAATGCCATGATTAACTGGGCACTGGTTTTAGTTTCTGTTCCTTCTTATCTTGCAGGTGCTTTGGTCGGCGGAATTGCGGGAGTTGCGATTGCCGTTGCCCTAGTCATGGGAATTTTGGCAACCCTCTGGTTTCTGCTAGTAATTTGCAGGTCGGCAAAGTATGAAATTCGCTTTTTGGCAAAGCCTATCCTGTTGCCAACCTTTATGATTTTGATCGCGATGGCGATTGTTCTCTCTATACCCATCATCAATCCCTGGCAAATCTATCTACAGCCCTTTGCTCTGATTGTTCTATATGCAGGTGGCTCTGTTGTCCTTTTTCCTAAAGAGATTGCTCAGATTATTTCACCTATTAAGGAGCTGTTGAAAACGAGAGGTGGCGAGAGCTAAAAACGCATGAGACTTTCAGAATTACTCAATTGTTGAGGCACTTTTTGAGGCAGTTTTTTCAGGCACCGCAGATGAAAATATTACACATCGTTGGTCATATTCGAGAAGCGGGCAATGGCTTTGTCAATGCAGCAGTTGATTTGGCTTGTCTTCAGGCTAAATATGGGCATGAGGTGAGTGTTATCTCTAGCGGAGGCGAATATGAAGAACTGCTGGAAACTTATGGTGTTAAGCATTTTCTCCGCAAAGAAAAAGGCGGCAAATTGCTTCGTCATTTCAACGCGCTCAAGCTTTACTGGCACATTTTTAATCAATTTCAGCCAGATATTGTTCACGCCCACATTCCAAGGGAAGTCATACTCTCCCGTATCCTTCAGTTCAAGTTTCAATATGCGATCGTTTCTACAGTCCACAACGAGTTTCAGTGGAGAGCAATTTTTACGGGTTTAGCCGATCGCGTTATCGCGGTTAGCCAAGCAGTAGGTCAATCAATGATTCGTCGTGGAATTCCTGCGGAGAAAGTCAGAATCATTTTGAATGGAACGTTAGACAGCCCTCGTAAGCGATCGATTGAGGATTATCCCCCGAAGAAGCTACATCAACCTGCAATTTTAACAGTGGCAGGAATGCAGCAGCGCAAAGGAATTGCGGATTTGATTGATGCCTTTAAAATCATTGCTCCTAAGTTTCCTCAAGCTCACCTCTATTTGGTTGGAGATGGTCCCGATCGCCTTCAATTTGAACACCAAGCTCAGCAAACAGCAGTGAGCGATCGGATTCACTTTGAGGGATTTCAGCCCCAGCCTGAGCAATACTACGCCTCCGCAGATATTTTTGTGCTGGCATCCCACCAAGAACCTTTTGGGCTGGTGTTAACAGAAGCGCGTAAGGCAGGCTGTGCAATTGTGGCAACTGATGTTGATGGAATTCCTGAAGCACTCGATCGTGGACAAGCCGGAGTTTTAGTGCCTCCCAAAAATAGCGGTGCGCTGGCAGAAGCATTAAAGCAGTTGCTTCAGGATCCTGAGCGATTGAACCTGTACAAACAGCGATCGAAAAAAAATCTTGAATGGTTCAAGGTCGATCGCGTTGTGGAGGAGACGCTGAAGGTTTATCACGAGCTTTATCCCAGTTCTTAAAGTGAATATGAATCAGAAATCTTTGAGCCAGGGCGTACTACCTAAAAAAGCCATTTCTTACTCTGTTGATCGGCTTTTTTGCCTCGATTTATTAAAAGCAGCAAGTATTCTATCGGTTGTCTCGTTTCACGCGATTTTTGTTCCTCGCTCAGCCTATCAAGACAGCCTATTTTTTCTCGATATTGCATCTGCTCCACTACGATTCTGCGTTCCTGTTTTATTTACAATTTCATTTCTATTGTTTGAAAGAGGAATTGAGCACTCTGCTGGTCAGCCCGACTGGCAAATCTTGAAGAAGAGAATTTCTCGTCTCGCCATTCCTACTCTATTTTGGTTTAGTCTGGCTGTCATTCTTAAACTCAGCACAGGTCGCAATTCATTTCCTGATCTTTTGCTGGCTGTTGCAAATGGAACGATTTTTCAGGGAGCTTACTATTTCCTTGTTCTGTTTCAGATGATGCCGCTGTTAATCCTGTGCAGACGCCGGTTTAAATATCGGAAAGCAGTCGGATTCATCATAGCTCTCCAAACTATTATTTTTTTGTTAATCTATTTCATCCTCGCTAGGGCAAATCAATTCTCAGCCCTTTTATCATCTCTAGAAGGGGTCGGTCGTCCTTTTTTGATTTACTGGCTTGTTTATGGCGTATTGGGGATTTATCTCTGGCAGCACTGGTCAAAATTAGTAGAGCGATCGCGCCGCATCCCGATTTCTGTAAAGCTTGCATTTCTAGGAGTTGGAGTTTTGCTGGTGCTCGTTGAGCGATCGATATTCTTTACGATATCAAACGGTGATATTCCGCCTTTTGACTACAATTTGCTAATTTGTATTCTGATGACTCCCATTATCTTTTTGTGTGCTGCATCGATTAAGCAGGAGCAGCTGCCTGAACCTGTGAGCAACTGCATTATGCTGGTGTCTCGCTATAGTTTGGGGATCTTTTGTATTAATGGAATTGCAAGTGAGATTTTTCTGTCTGTGGGTAGCCGTGTGGCAAGCGGCTTTACTTTTAGCCTGGCAGAAATTCTGCTGATTAAACTTATCGGATGGACTGTTTTATTTTTGCTTTCTTTGAGGCTGTCGATTTTACTCGATCGCATTGGTTTAGGCGCGATCGTCCGTTGAAAGTTTTCTGCGGTTCACGCTCTAAAAAGATGTTTGAAGGTTTTGCGATGACTCACGAGAATTTCAAGGTTTTCCGTTCAGGGCAAATCCAGGGAGCAATGTAGTACCCCTGCGATTTTTCTAACAATCTCTAAAACGTTCAGTTCATCTTCTTTTAATCGATTGACTTCTAACCATGAAAAAGTTTCAGCACTTTCTTATTACCCGATTCAATGTAAAGGTCAATTTCAGTTCTTCTGCCGGGCTTGATCCAGAATGGCTGGCGCATCGGTTCGATTTATTCGATCGCTTTTGTTATCCCTCAGTTCAAGCCCAGTCTAATCAAAACTTTCAGTGGTTGGTGTACTTTGATGCGGATACCCCTGATTGTTTCAAAGCAAAGATTTCTGAATATTCAAAATGGCAAAATTTTATCCCTATTTTTCTGAGCGAACCGTTTACTGATGAAGTGAATCGATCGGTAATTCTCAGCTATCTTGATGGGCAAACTGATTTTTTAATCACAACTCGTTTGGATAATGACGATGCAATCTGCGACAAATTTATTGCAATTGTTCAGAGTCATTTTGCCCAACAGGAGATGCAGTTTATTAACTTGCCTAATGGCTATGTGTGGCAGGATGGAAAACTGTACTCTTTTGAATACTTGAGCAATCCTTTTATGAGCTTAATTGAGTGCATTCGCGATCGAACCGTGAGTGGATTTAAAACCGTTTTGTGTGGAAGTCATACTCAGGTTGCAAAAATCGGAACCCTAAAGCAAATCAAGACCGAGCCGAGCTGGCTTCAAGTGATTCACGACAAAAATGTTTCTAATCGCGTTCGGGGAATTCGACAGCCGTTAACGAAACTGAAAGGAAGATTTTCGATCGCAGAAAACATCGAATTCTACAGAGATGGCAGTATTTCCTACTCTGTAGACAAAGCGATGAGCCTGCTCAAATATCCTTTTAACGCGATCGCCACCCGCTTGCCGGACAATGTGAAAAGCGGCATCAGAAATTTGATCTTGCCTCGCGCTTTCTGAGCAGAAGTTCTGGCCTTAATTTGTGCCGAGCTGGGGTTTTTCGTTGTACTTAAGCCAGTGCAAATCGAGCGTTTTTAGCATTGTGACCAGATCATCGAACGTGGGCGGTTTGACCATATAAGCGTTTGCTCCTAAATCGTAGACGTGGTTGACATCAGTAAACTCCCGGGAAGACGTGAGAATTACAACGGGAATACGCTTAATCGTGGGCTGTTGGCGAAGCCACATGAGCACTTCTGCGCCCGATCGACGTGGCAGTTTTAGATCGAGCAAAATCAGTGCGGGAAACGGGTGAAGACTACGATCGGTATAGGGAGCGTGTCCTGACAGATACATCACTGCGCTATCGCCATCATTGACCACCTGAATAGACACTGTAATCTCGGCTTTGCGAAATGCGCGCTGAACGAGAAATACATCTTTGGGATTGTCTTCAACTAACAAGATTGTTTGATCTGCACTCACTCTTGTTTCTCCACGATACGATTTCTCTACGATATGATTTCTCCACCATTGCCTCGGTAGAACTTTCGGTTCGGTGTGTATTCGCTGCGTATTTGATGTGTATTCGCTGCATGGTAGATGTGTATCCGATATTTTTCAAATGATCATTCAATTTAAAACTTTCGGTACTTCTCAAATATCCCTTTAGCATTTGCTAAACCAATGATGGCTTACTTTATCGAAATGACTTCACTCAAATTTTAGTTAATTAGTGCATCCTGTTTAACGCATCCTGTATTGATTTGGAAAGATTATACTGATTCTTCAAGTATCCCATCAATGACGGTTGTGTTTCCAGCCCGAGTTACGATCATGGTGAGTAGCACTTTAATGTGCTGTCCATCCCCCCGTTGCAGGTCAAGCTCCTGCTTTTCGATCTCCGCGGTTGACGCTGACTGAATCAAGCTGGAGAAAAAGCTGAATCTCAGCAGCGATCGTGCCTGCTCGATCGACTCAACGCCCAGCAGCGTCAGAAAAGCCGGATTACACTCTAGCAATTCATGGGCTTCGCTCACCCGAAACACGCCAATTTTCAGCTTCTCTAGCAAGGCACGAAAGCGAATTTCAAGCAGTGCAGCCTGTTTTTTAGCAATCGCCCGTTCGATCCCAGCCCGCACCGATGACGGAACTCGCACATATCGATTTGGCTCTTTGAGAATGTAGTCATCGAGTCCCAGCTTCATCGCTTCGACAGCGATTTCTTCGGTTCCCGTATTAGTAAACATAATCACCGGACAATCGGGATATCGTTCCTTAATGGCTTCAAGAATTTCTAAACCCGTTGTCCATCGAAGCTGAAAATCAGTAACCACGGCATCGAAACCGCCCTGTCTGATGGCACGATTGAACTCACCAGAGCTAATAATTTCCTGTACATTTAACTGCTCGAATTCGCGCTGGAGTTCGCGCAGAACCAGGAGTCGATCGCTGCGGTTGTCATCAATGAGTAGCAGTTGAATGGGTTGGGTCATGAGTTCCTCGATCCGGGAGAACAGCTTTTGGCAGTGCAATCCAAAATCGGCTTCCTTGTCCAAGCGCAGACTCTACGCCCACTTTACCGTCCATGCGCTCCAGCCCTTTCCGCACAATGGCAAGTCCAATGCCCGTGCCGGGATAGCTTTCTGCGCCGTGCAGCCGCTCAAATACGTGGAAGATCCTTTCTTGATGCTCAGGAGCAATACCAATACCGTTGTCTTCAATGAACAATTTAACCCAGCGTTGATGCTCGTGCTGCTCCTCGCGAAAATAGGTGTGAATTTGCGGCACTGTTCCCGGTTCGACAAACTTCATCGCATTACTAAACAGATTTGCCATAACTTGAACCAGCGTCGATCGATGTGCTGCTACCGAGGGCAGTTCCTCCGGCAGGATGATTTCTGCTTGTTTTTCCTGGATTTCAACCGCCAACTGCTTTATCGCATCGTTGATCGCTTCTTTTAAGTTCACTTCCTGAAGGTTAATTTGACTTCGGCTAAGACGGCTGTAGGCAAGCAGGTCTGCGATTAAGCCGCTCATTTGCACCGCATCTTCGACGATCGATTCGATATAGCTTTTGGCAGTGTCGTCGAGCAGGTCGCCATAGTCTTCGATGAGGGCCTGAGCAAAGCCCTGCATGGTGCGGAGCGGTGCCCGCAGATCGTGTGATACCGAGTAAGTAAAGGCTTCGAGTTCTTGATTGGTGGCTTTAAGCTTAGCGGTGCGTTCTGCAACCCGCTGTTCGAGGTCGGCGGCGTAGTGTTGGAGCTGGTCGCGGAGTTGAGATTGCTGAATCGCGATCGCTAATTGGTTTGCGACTTCGCCCACAATTTCTAAATCTCCTGCTGAAAACGCGTCTACTTCACGGTGAATCAACACTACATCTCCCAAAAAGTGTCCATCTGCACGCAGGGCGACAGCAAGAAAGCTGTGATAGCCCTTTATTAGCAATCGCTGAAGCAGCGGGGATTGTTGCGTTTGAATCAGGGTGGCTAAATTTTTGATGTAGCCGATCGCTTCTCGATTGACCAGAACCTCTGGCGTGGTGAAATCGAGGATGGGGCGAACGGTTCCGGCAGGGTTAGTATCAATCTCTCCGGCTAACACTTGAAGCTGACTTTGCGCCAAGTCAAACACTAGCACCGCCGCCTGATCTGCCGGGACAACTTGCACGAGCCGCGACAGCGCTGCTTCAGCAATCCTTGCGGGAGCATCAAGGCGCAAAATTGCCCGATCGATCGCTTGCAGGGCGGCGAGTCGCTGAGCTGATTTTTGCTGCTGCGCTTCGGCAAGTTTGCGATCGGTAATGTCACGCGAGATGCCAATAATCCCTGTAATATTTCCCTGAGCATCGATGTAGGGATCTTTGGTGCTGAGATAGGTGCGTATCTCGCCATTCTCTGGAATTTGTTCTTCAAAAATTTGCGATCGTCCTGTGGTCATCACCGTGCGATCGATGGCTTGGATCTGACTGAGTAAATCAGGCGGTAAAAATTCAGCATCATCTTTGCCCAGCATCCCTTCAACCGATTGACCCATAATTTGAGCCACTCTTTGATTCACAAGCTGGTATCGCCCCTGGCAATCTTTCATGAAAATCGCGTCAGTGGTTCCGTTAATCACAGATTGTAACAGGATGTAATTTTCCTGAACTTGCCGTTCAATACGTTTGCGCTCTGTGACATCGATCGCGGTGCTAATCACTAATCGCCGTCCGTCTGCCAACCTCCCGACTGGAGAAGAGAAAAATTCCCAGATGCGCTCTTCTCCGGCGCGAGTCATCACCACAAATTCTCCTTCGGCAAGGCTTTTCTGGAAGTCATACAGTCGATCGATCTCAGCCTGAACCGTTTGGCGACGATCGCCGTAGGCGCGTTCTGTCCAGTCGGCGATCGTGGGAATGTCCGAAAGCTGATAGCCTGTGATCTGTTCCCACTGGTGATTGATCTGAAGCACTTCTCCGGTTTCGGAATGCAGCATAATCGGCAGCGGAGCTTCTAAAATGGCGCGGCGAAATCGTTCTTCGCTGTCCCGCAGTGCCTCTTCCGCCAGATCGCGATCGTCCAGACTTTGCTGAAGCGAATTCACAAGCTGAGTATAGGTTCGCGCAACTTTTCGGAGCTGCTGCCCGCTAAGGTATGCCAAGATTGCCCCGCTCGCGATTGCTAGCCCGATGCTGCTGGTGATCACAAAGCCCGTTCTTTGGCTTACCGTTTGAACGCGCTTGGCTCGGAGCTGTTCTTCTATGGCAATGAAGTTTGTGATCAGGCTTCGCATCCTGTCCATTTCCCCTTTGCGGCGCAGCAGGGTGGCTCGCAGGGTGACTCGATCGCTGTCCACCAGGGCAAGGACTTGCGGCACACCCCGCGTCCATTGAATTTGCTGCTGCTGTAGATCTTCGGCTTGCTGCACCTGCCTCGGATTGTCGCTCACCAGACGTTTCAACTGATTTGTGGCAGTCCCAATCTGGCTGCGGGCTTGCTCGTAGGGTTCTAAAAAGATTGGCTCTCTGGTGAGCAAATAGCCGCGATTGCCGGTCTCCATGTCGAGCAGCAGCTTTTGCACCCGATTGGCGTGGGAAATGACGCGATCGGTGTGATCGACCCATTGCAGGGCTGTCATCAGGTGCAGCGTTTGCCCGATGAAGATGCCCGATACCAGTAACAGCAGCACAATCGGAAGGACGAACGCCTTCGTTAGCCGTTGCTGAAGCTGTGTTTGAGCAAAGTGCTGCCTAGTGTGGTTCATTCAATCACCCTAACAAATGATCGATTTATGACCCATCAAACTGGCGGGCGAGTTTTCAAGAGCCTGGTAATCTCTATGATGAGCACCACTGGTTCGATCGGCTCTGCCAGATGGCATTGAAACCCTGCCTGGAGTGCCTGCTGCTGGTCAAGCTCTGCCGCGTAGGGATCAGACTGCTGCGATTGAAACTGACTTGTGCCTGTAGACAATTCCATCATTGGTGATACCCCCGCTGTGGCTTGAAATAGTTAGCATCCGAGATTGGGAACAAGTCAGGACAAGCTAAAACTCTTCTGAGAAATATTGCTTTAACAACCGACTCGCCGTAGCTTGGTTTGCCTCGATTTCTTCGGAGTTCTGCCCAATACCCGTTCAGGCTGGGTCAGCTCAACCTGCAATGATTTGACTTGCCGCAGGACGATCGGAATTGGCTTGGCACGATCATTCTCCCACCGGTTGATTGTAACTAAGGACACACCTAATTTAGCAGCAAACTGCTCCTGCGTTAATCTACACAAGTCGCGCTCAGAGGGAATCAGAATATCAATACTGGCAAAGTCCGTGTTGGCTGTATTCATACTGAATCATGTACTGAATCATGCCGATTGGCCGTTTAACTTTGTCGTTTTACCTTAACGGAAAAATACTCGCAAAATCCTCAAGGAAAATGCGTTAGGGAATGTACTCTCTATCGAAAGGTGTGAGAGCAGTTGGCACAACTGACTTTTGATAGATCTGTCTACTAAGGATAGATTTATTTGCAAAGAACTGCTGGGAGGAATGCTTTGAGCCGCCTGCAGAGTGCCATATTTTCAAACCCTTATTTTCAAACCCTCCTTCAAGAACGGCTCAAGTAAGAACGGCTCAAGATGATCAATAAGACTTTAGCTCCTTTCCGATCGCTGCAATTCCCCAGGCGATCGACTCTGGCGGGTGAGAGAAGTTGAGGCGCATCGCGTTATAGCCTTTGCGATCGGGAAAGAAGGCGGTTGCGGGCGTGGTGAGGATGCCCTGTTCGCGCAGGGTGTGGCAGATTTGCTCTAACGGTAGCCGATCGGGTAGCTGTACCCACAGCAGCAGTCCTCCGATGGGCACAGTCCAGGTTACCTCTGCGGGAAAATGATCTTCCAGGGCTTGCAGCATTTGATTGCGGCTCTGAAGGTGATAGGTCTGCAAGTCGCGAAGCCGATGGCGATAGTGCCCCGATGCCAAATATTCGCTGACGATCGCCTGTGAAGGAGTGGGCGTGTGCAGATCGTTGATCAGCTTTTGCTCGATCAGGGGTTGCAGATGCTCGCCCGTCACCATCATATAGCCCACCCGCAAACTGCCCATCAGCGTTTTAGAAAAGGTGCTGACATAAATCACCCGATTTTGCTGATCGAGGGCTTTGATGGGCGGCGGCACGGGTTCAAACTGGAGTCCTTCATAGGCGTTGTCTTCTAGAATGAAGCAGTCATACTGCTGTGCCAGGGCGAGAAGCTGTTTGCGGTGGGCAAGCGACGTAGTGATTCCCGTAGGATTGTGCAGCGTGCTGACGGTGTAGATTAATTTGGGACGATGGCTTTTTAAGTATTGTTCAAGCAGTTCCAGATTCATTCCAGCGGGGGTCATGGGAATGCCGATCGTCCTGGCTCGCAGGTTTTCCAAAATCGATAGTGCGCCGTGATAGCAGGGCGTTTCCACAATTACCCAATCTCCCGGCTGCACAAAGTAGCGCAGTGCCAGCGAAATTCCCTGCATTGAGCCAGTGGTGATCATCAGATTATCCGCAGAAACGATCAGACCGCGCTGCACCAGCAGTTGAGCAATTTGCTGCCGGAGGGTTTGCAATCCGCGTGGCGTGTCGTACTGATAAAGCGTATCGGCAATCTGACTCATGGCACGACGGGCAATCCGCTGCAAGTCTTCTAAGCCAAATGCCTGAGGAAAACCACTGCTAAAGTCCAGAATGCCTGGCTGTCGCTGTGCCTCAAAAGAAGTCATGTAAGACTTACAGAATGTTCCATATTGGGGTGGAGGAATGACTACCCTTTGAGCCGGGGCAAAGCTAGAAACTAGATTGAGCGGGATTTCAGGGCAGCAGTTAACAAAGTAGCCCGACCCCTGACGAGCGTGAATTAGCCCGTCTGCTTCTAAAACGCTGTACGCCTCGATCACGGTGAGCTTGTTGACTGCGGCTTCTTTCGCCAATTCGCGTACCGAGGGCAAACGATCGCCCGGTTGCAGTGCCCCGGAACTGATCAGACGACGAATGCGATCGCGAATCTGCAAATAAATTGGCTGCTCTGCCTGGCGATCGAGGGGAATTTGCATAGCGCAAGTGCATTCAACAATGCAAAGAATTGAACCTTATCGCTTTTATCGCTCATTCGCCTGGAAATGTCCTGGTACAGTTTCTTAAATTTTGAACAGAACAGTTTTAGAAATCTTGAACTGTACTAGCAAAAGCGATCGAATCTGTACCTTCTCCTCAAAGAAAAGTCAGCGCAAATTAGAACAATACTGATTCACGACTCATTCACCCCGATTCACTTTACTCATGACTGATTAACCTTATTCACCCCAATTCCCCTTTAAGGAGGCTGCGATGAATACGCCAGAGTATCGCTACTTGACCGATGAAGATCTTGCCCTGCTTCAAGCCAGAATTTCGCGCCAGTCTTCTATTTCGCTGCGGCGATCGCTGAGTTCGCTCTGGCAGGCTTTTTTGAACTGGGCTGCGGCTCGTCCTGAACCCCGGATCACAGAAAAGTTCGATCGCCAGGGATTGAGGATGGGCTGGCAGGTCTTTGACCCGGAAACTGGGAGAACTGCTTTCTTAGGTTCTGAACTGGAAGTTCGTCAATGGTTAGAAGAACGCTATCGATAATGGCGTGGTTTCCTTGTGGAAGTTTTGGGGTTTGCCAAGCCAGTTTTCAATGCTGATTCCCAGTGCTTTATTCACCGTGATCTTGAAATCCTGAGAACACTGTAGAGAATGGGCAGTTATCGATTTTGACAATCATGCGGTTATTGATTTCGAAAATCGTGCTCAATGCGATTTATACACCCTTGAAGATCATTCCTTAAAAGTTGGTGCATGAAATTGCCCCATTCAATCGCCGCGATAAACTGCCAAAAGTTAACTGAATTCAGATCATTCTCAGATTCATTCATAGACATCTTGTTGAAAGAGAACAGGCTCTCGCTGCACTGTGGCAGATCCAACTAAATTGACAATCGCCTGGATAAAGACTTCGGGTTCGATCGGCTTGGAAATGTGCTTCTGGAACCCGGCTTGGAGTGCCTGCTGCTGATCGAGTTTGCTGGCATAGGCAGTCAGCGCGATCGCCGGAATTTGTCCTCCCTGGTCTGGAGGTAAGGCTCTCACCTGCTGTATCAGCGAATAGCCATCGATGTCTGGCATTCCAATGTCACTGATGAGCAGGGCGGGCTGAAAGCGATCGACTCCGGTTAAAACTTCCAGAGCTTCAGCTGCTGACGCTGTAATCTGGACGATCGCTCCTGCCTGTTCCAGAATGGCGACGGCTAACTCTCGCATATCTGCTTCATCATCGACTACCAGGATTCGTAGGCCGGTGAGGGGTTGGAGGGGTAAGGAAGTCAGCGAACTGTTTGCATCCCATTGCCCCATCTCCCCGGCTCTGATTCGCTTCAGCAGCGGTAGCCTGACGGTAAAGGTGGCTCCTGTGCCTTCTCCTTTACTCTCAGCCCGAACGGTTCCTCCATGCAGTTCGACCAGTTGACGCACGATCGCCAGCCCCAGCCCTAATCCACCAAATTTACGGGTGGTCTTCCCATCCTCTTGCCGGAACGACTCAAAGACATAAGGTAAAAAGTCTAGCGCGATGCCTTTGCCCGTGTCTCTGACTTGAAGCTGCGCCTCTGACCCGACCCGCTTTAACTGCACCTCGACCTGTCCGTCACTGGGAGTAAATTTGATGGCATTGGAAAGCAGATTTGACACAATTTGCTGTAAACGTCCGCTATCTCCTAGGACAGGGAGGAAGGACGAATCAAAGTCAGTTTTAATCTGAATATTTTTGGCTTCGGCTGCCAATCGCACGGTTTCTAACGCGGCTTCGATCGTCAGGACTAAATTAACAGGGGCTTTGTTTGAAGCGAGCTTGCCGCGCAGAATTTTAGAGATGTCTAGCAAATCATCAATGAGCTGCGTTTGCTGTTTTGCATTGCGCTCAATAATTGCTAATGCTTGCTGTGTTTTTTGAGCATCAAACCTGCCTGTTTGTAACAGCTTTGACCATCCCAGAATCGGATTCAGGGGCGATCGTAATTCATGGGATAGCACTGCCAGAAATTCATCCTTGATGCGATTGGCTTGCACTAAATCCTCGGTTTGCTGCTGGAGGGCTTGCTCTACCTGCTTCCGCTGGGTGATGTCGAGTAGCGAAACCAGCACATGATCATACGACTCTGAGGCAGGTGGAAACGTGATGCTAAACCAGACATGGAGCCGCTCACCCTGCAAAGTTTGCAGAACGGTTTCTGTGACAAAAAAGGTTTCTTCGTTGGCGATCGCGAGTAGCTCTTCGGCAAAAGCGGCTTGCGTTTCCGGGACAAAGATTTTCTCTAAGGACGCGAGCAGTTCTCTTTTTTCTTGGGCGCCAAACATGGTTAAGGCAGCCTGGTTCACATCCTGAGGTTTGATGAGCTGTGCCATTTGCTGAACAAATTCGGGATGATCCGCAAAATACTGACGAAAATCCTGAACTCCTGCTGCTTTGAGCTGGTCGATCGCAACCTTTGCTTCCGAAAAATCCTCTTCCCAAATTGCCACGCCGACTGATTCAAAGATGTAGCGATAACGCTGTTCCTGTTCTACTAATTCTGATTGTGCCCGTTTGCGTTCTGCTTCGCCGTGCCTTGCTGAGGTAATATCCAGTGCTGTGCCAAAAAAGTCAACGGTTCGGCGGGCTGATCCTTCCCCTTCAAATCGAGCTTGCCCCTTGGCAGATATCCATCGCTCGGTGCCGTCATTCCACACCACCCGATACTCAATTTCATACGTTCCCGCTGAAGCGGGATCGAGTGCAGCCGCCACAGCCTCCGCAACCGATTTACGATCGTCGGGATGAATGCGCTCCAGCACGGTCGAGAGCGGAATCATAACCAGGTCATCTGGCTCACCCCAAATTTGACGCATTCGTTGATCGATTTCGACCAGGTTTGTCTCCAGATGCAGCCGCCATCCTCCTACCTGCGCCACCTGGGTTGCTATCCGAGTCCATGCTTCACTTTCTTGCAGGGCTTGTTCAGACTGCTTGCGATCGCTAATGTCGATCGAGACTCCCAAAATTTGGCAAGGCAAACCATCTGTAGTGCGGTTAAACACAACGCTTTGCGTATAAAACCAACGCCACTCGTCATTGGCATGATGTGCGCGATACTCAATGCCCAGCACCTCATTATCGGCTGCGGTCTGGAACGATTCAGAATAGGATAATACGCGCTGTCGATCGTCAGGATGAATCAGGATTGCGATAACGTCTGTTCCCATTGCCTGAATCTGTTCAGAAGAGTATCCCAACAAATCAGCAATTTGGCGGTTTGTATAAATATTTCTCTGTTCCAGAATGTCATGGACAAACAGGATACCGGGCATCGCTTCGGCGATCTGCTGGCTGTAACGCTGGCTTTCCTTAAGTTGGGTTTCAATCTGTTTGCGAACCGTAATGTTTTCAAAGGCAAGTCCAAGGCAGCGATCGGGAAGGGCAAACGCTTTGAGCGCATAAAATCCAGTCGAGATACCGTCTTCACCGTAGGAAACTTCGCCCAAATCGATTGGTCGTCCAGTCTGAATCACCTCCAGGTATTGCTGTACCAATGGGGTTTGCAGCAGCTTCGGAAAGCTTTCTGCCATCGTTTTGCCGATCAGCGGTTCAAAATTCAGCCCAACTGTTTCCGAAGCGGCAGGATTGGCAATGAGCAGCCGAAACGATTCGGGGTTATTGGGGTCTTCCAGTTGCCAGACGACAATCCCCACTTGAGTATTGCGAACGATATCCGCATAAAGCTGCAAACGCTGTGCGGCTTCCTGCTGAATGTCTTCTGCCTGCTGTCGCTCTAGCTCTGCTGCAATTTGCACGGCAAACAGGGTCAGTAAGGATTCAACAAGCTGGACATTTTCTATCGGCTTGTTGTCCATTACGCCCAGTAAGCCTAACAGCGTGCCCTGTGAATTAAAGAATGGAATCGCGGCATAGCTTTCAATTCCCAATGAAACCAGAAAGCGATCGTCAGGAAACAACGCCTGAGCCTGACTGCCATAGCAGACAATTTTCCGTTGACGAATCACTTCGAGACAGGGCGTATTCTTGAGCGGATATTCCAGGTTGTCAGCAATTTTGCCTTCAGCATAAAAGGCGATCGTTTTGATCGTTTCCGGGCTGTCGTCCATCAGCAAAGTAATGCAGGCGTAATTCACCCCCAGGGCGGTGGCGAGATGCTGTACCAGCGCAGTAAAAAAAGCCTTGCCTGTTACTGCCGAAACGCCCTGCGTGACCTTTAGCAGAGCTGCATCAACCTGAGCCATTCTACGAGCCGCCAACCGTAGCTCCAGCTCATCCATTACTATTGCGGCTAAGTCAATCAGGGTTGCTTGCTGCTCATCGGTCAGACCCGGACGCGGTTTCGTATCTACCAGAGAAAGCGTGCCCAGATTCACTCTGTTTTCAGTTAGCAGCGGTGCACTTGCATAAAAGCGCACGCCTGGTTCACCCTGCACAAAAGGATTGCGACTAAAGCGATCGTCTTGCAGCGCATCAGGGATGATCAAAACATCGTCACCCAATAGCGCGAAGCTGCACAGAGAAACATCTCGCGGAATTTCCTGCTGATCAAACCCGTAACAAGACTTGAACCATGCCCTTGACTCATCCATCAGAGATACAAACACCATCGGTACATCAAATAGCCGCGCAGCCAGAGCCGTGATGCGATCGAATGCTGCTTCGGAAGGCGTATCGAGAATGTTGTAGTACCGCAGTGCCTCTAATCGTTCCGTTTCATCGACAGGTCGAGCAGCAGACTTAGGAATGGGCGGGGGCACGGCTTCTGCCATAGCAAATTACAAATAAAGTTACAAACTATCAGAAACGAAAATTCTCAATAAATTATGAGAAGGGGTTGCGTGTCCGTTTTTCCCATGTCCGTTTTCCCAAGTTGTTGTATTGGAGTGTTTTATTTAAGCAGCCATCGCTGGAGGAGCCACTTGAGAGGGCTAGCAAGAGTTTTCTGTCTACTACTTTTGAGTGGTCATGATCCAACGTCTATCATTCTAAAGGTTGGGCTTCGGTTTTGCTTGAGCGGTTTTGCTTGATCGATTCTGCTGAGTGAATTGCTGAATCAACGGCTGAGTCCATTGCTTGCTGAATCCAGTGCTGAATTCATTGAACTGCTGGCGATCTGATTGCTAGCGGTCGTTTGCGGTTGACCGTGCTGTTATCGCTGCGGATTGAGCACTCGCGCAGCAGGTCTTACCCCGGCAAGATGCGATCGGGTCCAATTCAGCAATGTCAGCCGTCTTTTTGTAGCGTTTCAAACAACCTTAAGCATGGCTTTACAGTTGTAAAGGTAAAGTATCCCAAGTACCTGCGATCGTCAAAAATAAGGCTGTTATTTCTTTATAGACCTATCCAGGGGAGGATTGACAAATCAATCAATCTAGTGTTTATAGGGCGAATTGCTGATAAACACTATGAAGATTACTTGAAATCCTTGCGCCACAAAAGTTTTGTTGTAATTATTAAGAAGTGCAAAGATGCAAGATATCTGAGGCTTACGGTGCCGAACGTGATTCGTTCTGGAGTGACCTCATCTACCCACACAATTCAGAACCACAGAGTAAAAGATTCTATCTAGGATTGGGGCATGGGTCGTCTAACGGCTGCACAGCTCCAATCAAGACTCCGCGTTTCGCTCAGTCTGCGGTGCAGTGATCAGGGATGCAGTTGAGGTGCTTGTCCACTCAATAATTTCTCCCTCCGCCTCGGTGAACTGTGAGTCTCGCCCGCTTAACGAATGAATACTTCCTTGTCCATTAGTCCGATCGATAAGTCTTTGAACGTCAACAACACAAACAGCATCAATGAGCTGAAACAAGCAGTTCAGGTGTTTATCCAAACACAGTTTACAGGCTGCTTAGAGATAACGGTCAAGGGTCAACAAAGCTTCCAGGCAAACCTGTTCTTCAGATCAGGTCGTCTATTCGCAGGAAGCAGTAGCCTCCATCCAGTTCGTCGGTGGTGTCGCCAAGTGGCTCAATACTGTCCCCACCTCACGGCATCTTCTTCACAGCAATCTCCTCAATTTCAGTATTGGAGTCAGAATGGCTTAATTGAATTCACAAAACAAGGCAGGATAACCCATGAGCAGCTGGCTGCAGTGGTTGAAGGCAACCTGATTGAGATTTTGTTTGATATTACTCAAACCGCTGCCCAAACGAATGCAGAAATGCAGCTCACCTGCAAACCGCTCACAGAAAATCTACTGCCTCCCTACTTGGTTTTTCCTTCAATCAGTCGCATTCATCAGCAAGCGCAGCAAATTTGGCAAGTTTGGCAAGAGTCTAACCTGAGCCCGTGGTCTCCCAATTTAGCCCCGGTAATTTGGGACGCTGAGGAACTCCGGCAGCAAATGTCATTCCTGGCGTATCACAATCTCACATTATTGGCAGACGGCGATCGCACTCTGAGAGACATTGCAATTCAGCTAAAACAGCCCCTCGTGCCGCTAACCCGCTCCCTGTTGCCCTACCTTCAGAGCAGAATTGTTGGTCTAGACCAGGTTGGGGATTGGGATCGCGATCGAATGTCTTTGTCGAATCGTCGCACAACTCCACCAAGCACAACTCCGCCCAGCATAACTCCGCCAACGGCTGTTGCTGCTCAGGCGCGATCAACGCCGCTAATTGTCTATATCGAAGATAGCCGCTTTGACAGTGTTGCCATGAGTCAAATTGTGGCTCAAGCAGGCTACCGATTTATTAATGTGCGAAACCCGATCGAGGCATTGCCCATTTTGCTGGAGCAGAAGCCAAGTCTCATCTTTCTAGATTTGCTGATGCCCGTGACCAATGGCTATGAAGTCTGCACCCAAATTCGACGAATCTCAGCCTTTAAAGACACGCCGATCATTATCGTGACGAGCAAAGATGGAATCGTCGATCGCGTTCGGGCAAAGCTGGCAGGGTCTTCAGAGTTCATTACTAAACCGATCGAGCGAGACAAAGTATTGAGTGTTTTAGAAAATTATCTAAAAAGTTGCTGAACGTCTCTCAATCGACAGTAGATTGAATAGTGTCTGCTGGCATGACATTTGCAAACAAACGGTGAACAAAGTAGGAGTGTATTAAAGATACAGCCTTGGTGTGAAATCTATACGGACTTTTATGTTTTACTCAGGAAGTAACGCGCTTTACCAAAGCGATGATTGAAGAGGTGATCGAAGAGGATATTTGAACAATTGCGATGATGCCTTGAACGATGCTGCTCCCAGGTCAATGTTGGGAAAAAGCCAATTACGATTACTTTTCAGGGTTGCTTTTCAGTGCTACTTTCAAAATTTTACAGCGTTGACCGATTTAGGGAGCTGCAAAAACTGAAAGGCTAGCAAAATGAATTTGTGTCTATACAGTAGTCAGTATTAGAGAATTTAGGGGACAAGGTCGCACCTTTGATAGTCCTCAAACATTCTCCAAGAATTAAAAGGAATGCTCCAAGCCAATTCCAATGAATTTAGGATTAGATCGAATGCCAAAAGTTCTCCTGGTTGAAGATAGTTTGACCGATGCTGAGATATTAATTTCCTACCTTCAACAAATCGGCATTGCTGTTGTCAAAGTCACGAACGGCGAAGAAGCTCGTACAACGCTCAAGTTACACAAACTTGATCTGGTGGTTTTAGATGTGATGCTGCCAGGACAAAGCGGATTTGAACTTTGCCATGAATTTAAAACCAACGTCGCGACAGGACATATTCCAGTCGTTCTATGCTCAACGAAGCAAACCGATGTGGATAAACTTTGGGGATGCTTATTAGGTGCGGATGCCTATCTACCCAAACCAATTAATAAACACAAATTGCTAGACACGATCGCAGAACTCATCCGGTTAAAAGGGCTGAATAACTAGATGGAAAAATCATTGCACCTGGAGCTAACCGCAAGCAGCCTTGATACATTGCTGCTGGACCCGCTCCCGCCCGAAGTTCGCCAACGATTACTGCGCTTTGTCCTGAGCGATCGGGACGAAGTTCTCCTTCCTTTAGAGCAAGTGACCGAAGTGCTTCACATCGATCCGGTCGATATTTTACCCATTCCCGAAATGCCGGGTTATGTGTTGGGAATTGGCAACTGGAGAGGGGAAATGCTATGGCTGATCGATCTGAATCATTTCATTGGGTTTCCTGGTTCCCCGTTCCACGCGCAGGCTTGCTCTTATTTCACGGTTCTTGTGGTTCAAATCAACCATGCCTTTGTTGGAATTCGAGTATTACAGGTTAAGGATATTGAATTACATAATTTGCAGCAGCTTCAGCCCGTAGTTGCTGGCTTATTTTCTCCCAATTTGCTGCCGCTTGTTTTGGGAGTTCTGCCCGAAAGCTGTGATGCGGTCTTAAATCTTCAAGCGATCGTTCAATACCCTTTATGGAACAGATACCCGAAAAAAGGCGTTTGAAATTTTTGAATCCCAATGCCTCGCCCCTGATGCGATTCGCCCGGCAAATCGTGGCGAGTTCCGATCAGGACTTTTCAGCAATTCAGAATAGCGATACCACGACTGCGGAGGATACGACGATGCGAGCCTTTGAAAGATCTCATGAGAAATACCAGCAGGACTATAGTTCCAGAATGCAGCCCACGACGAGCGTCGAAACAAAGGTGGATGAATTTGCGATCCCCGGTGGTAACAGTCTACGGAATGAAATAAAAACGGTTGATCTGAACCAAGCCTTTACCATCGTCAAACAGATGCAGCAGGCAGACAACCTGAATACGCTGCTGGCAACAACTGTCAAAGAAATTCATCAATATCTGCAAGTCGATCGGGCGATCGTCTATCAGTTTCAAAGCGAGAATCAGGGCATTGTGCTGGCAGAATCGCTTACCGGAGGTTATACCCCCACCCTGGAGGAAACGCTGCCCGCGATCGCTTTTGGGGCGGCAATGTCGCAAGATCCCCAGCCCTTTATGACCGTGGATCTGACTTCAAGGGCATCGCTCACCCCCCACCAAGTGCAATTGCTCGATCGATTTCAGGTGCAGGCGAGCTTAAGCTTACCGATCTGGCTCGAAGATGAACTGTGGGGACTGCTCGTGGTGCAGCAGTGCAATCGGGTGCGACAGTGGCAGGATATGGAAATTCTAGTGCTGCGTCAAATCGCGACGGAACTGCAACTGCAAATGCAGCCGATCGAATATCGCGATCGACGGCAGCAAAAGGCAAGAATGGAACCCGTTCTGGCTCAGATAATAGAATCAACGAACTCTTCTTCAGATACCTATACTGCCCTGGCGAATCTCTGTGAACAGTTGCGACGGTTTTATAAAGCGGATCGGGTTGTGGTGTATCGCTTCTACCCGGAATGGCAGGGGGAATTCGTTGCCGAATCAGTTGGGGCGGGCTGGCTCTCGCTGGTGGATGCTCAGGCAGATGATCCTAGCCTGACCTCGTCTGAAATCGTCAGCCACGATCGCTGTGTGAGCAAGCGAAACGGTGCGCCCGCGTTTAATGATGATCGAGACAAAATCCTGGAAGATACGCAGGGCGGCAGTTACACTAGACGGCAGCAGGTGAAGCGGGTGAATGACATCTACAGTGCTGGCTTTTCGAGCTGCTATATTAACACCCTGGAAAAGTATCAAGCGAAAGCTTACATTATCGCGCCTGTGTTTGAGCGAGATAGCCTGTGGGGTTTAATTGCGGTCTATCAGTGTACGGCTCCGCGAGTTTGGACGGATTCTGAAGTGATGCTACTTTCGTTGTTGAGCGATCGGCTCAGTACCGTTTTGCGGCAGCTCGAATCTATTGGTCGAGTTCAGGAAAAGTCAGCACAGCTTGAAAGCCAATCTCAGCGGTTAGCCCAGATAGTCGAACGGGGCGTTTCCTACAGCAAGTTGACGTACAAGCTTGGTTCTGCTCTGCTTCAGGAGAATTTCTCGATCGATCACATCCTGCAATTCGTTGTTAAAGAAGTGCGACAACAGTTGGGCAACCATCGTGTTGCGCTCTATCGCTTCAATGAAGACTGGAGCGGTGAATTTATTATCGAAGATGCCGATCGTAACTGTTATTCGATCGTGGGAGCACATCTCAAAGTATTTGGCGAAGATAGTCTGCAAACGAGCCAGGGAGGACGCTATCGTCGCAGGGAAACGCTTTGCGTTGATGATATTTCGGTGAATGAGTCGTCAGATTTTCCGGTGACGCTTTTACAGGAATGGGGCGCGAGTGCCTATCTGGCTGCGCCGATCGTCAAAGAAGAACAGCTTTGGGGATTGATTGTTGCATTTCAGAACGACGGTCCGCGTCACTGGGAACAGATTGATATCAACTTGCTGGCTCAGGTCGGAGTGCAGGTCGGGCTGGCCTTGCAGCTTGCAGAATCCTTCGAGCAGCTTCGAGGACAATCGATGCGAATGGCTCAATCGGCGGAGCAGGGTCGCTTTATTCTTTCAGTTGTGGATCGGATTCGTCGATCGCTCGATTTGCAGCAGGTTTTCAAAACCACCGCACGAGAAATTCGCAATTTTCTGGAGGTCGATCGCGTTGCGATTTTCAAGTTCCATGCGGATTCCCATTACACCACCGGAGAAACGATCGCTGAAGACGTGCGCCCCGGCTACACCTCTGCTTTAGCAGTTCAGGTGGTTGATCACTGCTTTAATGAACGCTATGCCGAGGAATACCGAAAGGGACGAGTCTGGGCAACTGCCGATATTTATCAGGCAAACCTGCAAGCGTGCTACATCGAAGTCTTGGGCCAATTTCAGGTCAGAGCAAATCTGGTGATTCCGCTGTTAAAAGGTGAGGAACTCTGGGGCTTGTTCTGTATTCACCAGTGCAGCGGAGCCAGAGAATGGCAGGAAACTGAGATTGAATTTGCCAAGCAGATTGCGGCTCAACTCAACGTGGCGATTCAGCAGGGCGAATATGTGGAGCGATTGCAGGCTCAGTCCGCACAGCTTGCAGAAGTTGCCGATCGAGAGAAAGTTGCCAAAGAGCAGCTCCAGCAAGAGGTCATTCAGCTTCTCTCTGCCGTTCGTCCTGCGCTGGATGGCGATCTCACCGTTCGCGCCCCAGTGACCGACGACGAGGTTGGCACCATCGCTGCCGCCTATAACAATACTCTGGGCAGTCTACGGCAGATTGTCATGCAGATGCAGACCGCAGCGAATCAGGTCGCTCAGACTTCTCAAGATAGCGAATCTTCGATCGCCAGCCTCACGGCTCAGGCACAGGAGCAGTTTCAGGCGTTAACGCAGGCGCTCCAACGAGTTCAGCAGATGGTCAGCTCGACGCAAGCCGTAGAAACCAACGCGCAACAGGTCGAAGCTGCCGTTCAACAGGCAAACCAGATTGTGATCACCGGGGATGCCGCAATGGATCGTACCGTCGATGAAATGGAAGGCATCCGTGAAACCGTTGCCGAAACAAACGATCGGCTTCAGCGATTGAGCGAATCGTCCCGCAAGATTTCCAGAGTGGTGAGCTTAATTAGTAACTTCACAACGCAGACTCAACTCCTGGCACTGAATGCTGCGATCGAGGCAACTCGTGCTGGAGAATATGGACGAGGTTTTGCAGTCGTTGCGGATGAAGTCCGATCGCTAGCTCGCCAGTCTGCCAATGCTGCAACTGAGATCGAACAGCTTGTCCAGGAAATTCAGGCGGGAACCGCAGAAGTGTCTACCGCGATGGAAACGGGCATTAAACGGGTGGTCTCAGGAACGGAAGTGGTGAATGATGCGCGTGAAAATCTGAATGCGATCGTGGATGCGACAAGCCAAATTAGCTATCTGGTTGCAGGAATTACTCAGGCAACGCAAGAGCAAACGCACCAGTGCCAGTCGGTGACACAAACAATGACAGAAGTCGCAGCGATCGCCAATAAAACCTCAGGTGATGCGGTGGAAATTGCAACCTCCTTTAAGCATCTGCTGACGATGGCGCAAGATCTGCAGTCGAAGAGTGAACAGTTCAAGGTGGATTGATGCGATCGCTCCTCAGGAGTTGAGTAAAGTTTTGGGGGAATTTGAGGAGTCTTAGAGATCCTACAGTGCCCCCTATATTCCTCAACTCTAGAGGACTTTGAGAACACAAGGATCGCCTTTTCTCAGGAGTCTTTGTTGTCTTTGTCAGATGTGTTAGCGCAGTGTAACGCGTTATCGTCAGGGCTTCTAGAAATTGATGCGTTACGGTTTTGCCCAACCCACTCTACGGTTAATTACGCCTACCTACTTAGCACAGCAATTAGCACAGCAATTATTAGTAAAAGCGATCAGTTATTAGCAAAATAATGACTACAGATTCAGAGATTCGCGAGAGAACTTATCAATATTTTCTTCAAGAAGCACCAGAATTGCTTCAAGCATTAGAACAGGGATTGCTCAGCTTCAAAGAAGAACATGGTATCAATCAAGTCAATAACTTGATGCGAGTGACGCATACGCTAAAAGGG
The DNA here is from genome assembly GCA_014695325.1 of Cyanobacteria bacterium FACHB-502. Classification (GTDB taxonomy): domain Bacteria; phylum Cyanobacteriota; class Cyanobacteriia; order Elainellales; family Elainellaceae; genus Leptolyngbya_A. Next base: position 221,872 of record JACJNZ010000092.1, read on the forward strand.
GCAGCAACCAGCGTAGGACTGGAAACGATCGCCACTGTTGCTCACTCTCTAGAAGATATTTTTAGAGCCTTGTGTAATCCTCAGGCCCCGATTAATTCTGAAACCGAAGCGTTGCTTTTTGAAGGCGTGGAGTGTCTGCGTTTGCCGCTCGTGGCAGAACTTACCGGAGGCGCGGTTGACCATTCCGAGATTCTCGATCGAGCCGCTACGATTTTTGCTCAGTTGCAGGAGCAGCTCGGCGATTGTTTTGATCAAACGGTTTCCTTGCCTACCTCGGCCGAACTGGGTTTCGATGTCACACAATCGATTTTTGAAGTCGGCGTGGCTCAGCGATTAGATCAGATGACAGCCGCCTTGTCCAATGCCCAGCCCGACGAATTAGTGGCAATGCTCCAAACTCAGGCAGAGGTGTTTCAGGGTTTGGCAGAGTCGCTCAACCTTCGGGGATTTGGCGCAATTGCTCAGGCAACGTTGCTGGCACTCAACCATTACCCTGAGCAGGCGACAACGATCGCAGCCCTTGCATTAGCTGATTTTCGAGCCGGGCAAAGTGCAGTGCTTGAAGGCGATCGAAGTCAGGGCGGGTTCCCTTCAGAGGCGTTGCAGCAACTGGCAGGACAGAATGTTGATGAGGCAATCTTCGGTGTCGTGGAAATTTCGGCTCCTGAATTAGAGCTACCGAATCAGTCGGATTTAGCGGATTCAGCGAATTTATCAGATCTATCAGATTTATCAAATGCATTAGATTCAGCGGATTTATTAGATCTATCAGATGCATTAGATCTATCAGACCCATCTAATTCACAGGAGTCAGACCCGTCTTCAGATGCCTCAGGAGGTTCTCTGATTGAGAATATTTGGGGTCAATTGACCGACCTCGAGAGTCTCAATTCTGAAGAGGAGACAGAGCAACTCGCTGCAATCACCGTTGTGCCTCCGGCCGAGAACAATTCAACTTATCAAATTGATGTATCCCCGATCGCCAGCGATACTTCGGCGATGCCTTTCCCAAAGGAGCCGGGCAATCCGCCTGTCCATGTTCGGGTGAACGTTAAACACCTTGATGAATTAACTTATTTGGCAGGTGAGCTATTAACCAATCACAGTCGCCAATCCCTTCAGGTCGAACAGCTTCAGGGGGCTGCCCAGGCATTAATCAGTCGAATTCGGCAGCATCAACAACGCCTCAACCCGCTCCGAAGTCCGTCGATCTGGCAAACGAGCGGATTAGAACGCAAGCCGCGAAAATCAAAAAAACGTTCATCGCGGAATGGCGCAGCTCATCAACAAGCGACCGATCGCATCAATCGAAAAGATAGGATTCAAGATTCTCCAGGCTCTAACCCGATTAATCCCCAGCTCATCCAGTCGTTGCTGGATGACATCGTTCAGCTTACTGAAGTTGCAGATGCGATCGATTTATTCACCCGGACATCCAGTCAAACTTTAGAAAATCAGCGATCGCTATTAACCAACACGCGCCGCGCTCTGATTGAAGTTCGAATGCTGCCGCTGGGCGAAATTCTCAATCGCCTGCCGCCGATCGTGCAGCAGCTTGAAACCCTTCACAATAAGCAGGTAACGCTGGAATTCAATGGCACTGAAGTGCTGGTCGATAAGGTGGTGGCTGAGAAGCTATACAACCCATTGTTGCATCTGGTTCGGAATGCGTTTGATCATGGCATCGAACCGCAATTGCTCCGACAGCAGCAGGGTAAAGTTGGCTATGGCACGATTAGAATCTCTGCGCGGAATCAGGGCAAATACCTGATGATTGAAGTCCAGGATGATGGAAAAGGGTTGGACTTTGACCAGATTCTGAAACGGGCGATCGAGCGTCAAATCATTTCGGCAGACGCAGCAATGAGCGTTAAACCGTCGCAGCTGATTGATCTCTTGTTTGAGCCGGGGTTTTCCACTGCCGATCGCGTCAGTGATTTGTCGGGGCGCGGCGTTGGGCTAGATGTTGTACGAGATCAGATTCAAGCCCTGGGCGGCTCTGTCACGGTTGAATCGCAAAGGGGAGAAAGCACCTGTTTTGTACTGCAAATTCCGCTCAATTTGACTGTTGCTCCCCTGCTGGTTTTTGAAGCTGATGCGAAACGATATGCGCTGCTTGATGACGCGATCGAACAAATTGTTATTCCTCAATCTGCTCAGGTTCTAATGCGAAACGATCGCAGAATTTTGCAGTGGGGCAAAGGGAACGATACAAAATTAGTTCCACTTTACAAGCTAAAAGATCTTCTGAACTATGATGCTTTAATTCCTGACTTGACTCAGTTTCAAATTCAAAATTTGCCTGTTCAAGAAGGAATTAGACCTGTAATTCTGATTCGCTTTCGAGATACGCTATTAGGTCTAGAGGTGGATCAGTTGATTGGCGAACAAGAATTAGTCATTCGCCCTTTTGGAAGTTTGCTGAAATCTCCTGACTACATTCACGGCGTTAGCGTTTTACCTGATCGTCGCTTAGCTCTGGTCATTGATGGTGCATTATTAATGCAAAAAGCACTTGAAAGCCCAGTGGCTTCCAGTATCGCTCGCCATTGGAACAGTCAAGTGAGCCAAATGTCGCAGGACGATGCCGCAACGGCTCTGCTTCAGCCCCAGGCTCAAGCTGCTTTACCAGGCTTGCCCAATTTTGTGATTCCGGCTAATCCCAGTCGCAAGATTTTGGTGGTGGAAGATTCCATCACAACCCGTCAGGCGATCGTCTTGATGCTGCAAAAAGCGGGTTATCAGGTCTATCAGGCGCAGAATGGATACGAAGCGTTAACACAGCTCGAAAAACAGAAAATTGAGCTTGTGCTGTGCGATCTAGAAATGCCGGGAATGAATGGCTTTGAGTTTTTGAGACGGGTTCAGCAACAGCCAAACCTTGCCAATATTCCTATTCTGATGCTGACCTCACGTAATGATCAAAGCTACCGTTTGGTGGCTTCACAGCTAGGGGCAGCCGCGTATATGACAAAGCCTTACATGGAACATAAGCTGCTAGAAATGGTTGAGAACTTGCTTGAGAGAACTATCTTGAGAAAACCGTCTTAAGAAAATCATCCTGAGCAAGCAATGATGAGGTGATTTTTAATCAACCATTCGACGAGCAAAGAAGAAATGATACAGCGCGAGCAAGAAGAACGAACGTTTGTTGTATTTGCGATCGTAGGATATCACTTAGCTCTGCCGATCGAAATTGTATTACAGGTTGTGAACTGCCCGGCAATTGCTCAAGATGAGCTGAGCAAAATTGGATTGCTACGGATCGGGCAACATCTCATTCGGGTCGTTAATCTAGATCGGTGGCCAGACATCGATTCGGTTGAGTCGTCCCGGAAAAGCCAGAACTTTTTGATTGTCATTGCTGGCATTGAAAAGAAATTGTATGGAATTCTGGTGCATGAGCCGCCAAATTTGATGAAGCTTCCGCTCAATAAAGTTCAATGCCTGCCCCCAATGGAGCGTCAATTTCCTTTGTTGAATCTGGTAAGCCATGTCATTATGCGAGATCAGGCTGAAAGTCCAACAGCCGTCTTTTTGTTGGACAGAGATAAGTTTTAAAGAATATTGGGGTGATGCGCTACCCCTTTAGCCCTTGAGCCAGACGATCGATCCCGACTGCAATTGTTTCTGCATCCAGGTCTCCATAGCCCAAGATAAATTCACCTCGATCGCCGGAATCGAGATAGTGAAATTGAGCAGGCATGATTCCTACACCGGCTTTCGCAGCCCGTTCGATCACTTCTGCATCACTCCAGGGCGAATCGAGCTTGACCATAATATGAATTCCCGCCTTTTCACCAAAAACGATCGCCCGATCGCCAAAATGGGTTTTCAAAGCTTGTACAAGCGTTTGGCGAAGCTGGTCATAGTGCGATCGCATTTTGCGAATGTGGCTCTCCAGATGTCCCGCTTTGATAAATTCGGTTAAAACTTGCTGTTCGAGTGTGGGAAGCTGACGATTGCTTAGCCATTTTGCCTGGGTGAACAAAGACACCAGCGATCGAGGAACCACAAGATAACCGATTCGCAACGCAGGAAATAGAACTTTGGAGAACGTGCCGATATAAATAACAGAATGATTTTGATCTAATCCCTGTAATGCGGGAATTGGTCGATCGCCATAGCGGTACTCACTATCGTAGTCATCTTCGAGAATTAAACAGCGATGCTTTTGTGCCCAGCTCAATAGTTCCAGGCGGCGGGAAAGCGACAGAATTGATCCGGTGGGAAACTGATGCGACGGCGTGACATAGACTAATCGTAAAGTATCTAATCGCAAAGTATCCGAATTCAAACTGGCAAGTTTTTCGACCCTTAAGCCTGACTCATCGACCGGGACCGGAAAGAGGGTGGCTCCGTGACTGAGAAAAACGCGACGCGCACTCAAATACCCCGGATCTTCGATCGCAATTCCATCCCCGGCATTAATCAGCAATCGCATGATCAAATCGAGAGCCTGCTGCGTGCCGTTGGTGAGGATGATTTGTTGAGGGTCACACTGCACCGCTCTTGCCCGCGACAAATACCCGGCGATCGCCTGCCGCAATGCCTGCTCGCCCTGAAAATCAGTGGTGTAGTCTAACCAGCGATCGTTTGACAAACAGTAGCGCGACAACAATTTGCGCCAGAGCGCGATCGGAAAATGCTGAAGTGCGGGTTGCCCATAGCGGAAGCTGATCGGCAAATTTGAACTGGGCTGCGGTAAAAAAGAAGTTTGGCTCAGGCGAGTGCCGTAGTGAGACAGCGCAACGGATTGGGTAGGAGAAACGGGTTCTATTTCGATCGGCGCAGACTGCATCAGATCATCAGGAAGCTGAGCGCAAACATAGGTTCCAGAACCCCCGATCGTTTCCAGATAGCCCTCGCTGAGCAATCGATCGTAGCTCTGCGTGACGGTGGTGCGCGAAATGTGCAGAGACTGAGCCAGCGATCGAGTAGAGGGAACCTTTTGGCGGGGCAGCAATCGTCCGGTGAGAATCGATCGCCGCAGTTCCTCATAAAGCTGCTGATGGAGCGGCAGGGCAGCGTTGCTATCGAGGGTAATGGCTAAGTCCATCTCCGGTTTCGCTCCTTTGTGTTCAAAGTGGACTGATAGAAAAGCATACAATTGGCTATTGTGAAAGTCCACTCAGGCGGGCTAGGCTCAGAATACCAGGATGTTAAGCGATGCCACTCAATGCAACACCAGATGCAACAGTGCTTCCAGATTCGGGCAGCCGTTCCCGCAGAAGATGCCTTAATTGCCCATCACTTTTATCAGATGTGGTTAGACAACCAGATTGCTGAAGAATCGATCGCACCTGACTGGTTAGAAATTACCCTCGAATTTATCCAGCAGGCTCGTCATACCTTGGGATATCAGGCGTTTGTGGCAGAGGTCGAAGGACGAGTGGTTGGTTCTGCCGGAGGTCAGCGATTTGCCGGACTTTACCCCAGGGTGATTAAAACTTGCGATCGATGTGATGGATACATCTGGGGCGTTTATGTGGAGCCTGCCCATCGAGGTCGCGGAATTGCAACTCAACTTACCCAGCAGCTAATGGCTTATCTGAGGACGATCGGCTGCACCCATGCCGTCCTCAATGCCTCTCCATCGGGCAAGCCGGTTTACGCTCGCCTGGGGTTTATGGAGGGTAATTTGATGCGGCTTGATTTACAGCAGCAAAATGTCAATCTGCATTAATTCGGACCAAAAGAGACTAAAAGAGATTAAAAGTTGAGAACAAATGCGATGACATCAATCAATACCGGAATGAATCCAGAGACAAACGATAGGGATACAGAATCGAACTCATTGGAGATCACCCAGCGCACCCAAATCAAGCGGCTCCCGCAGCGTGGTAACTACGATCGCCCTTTGATTCACCAAATCCTGGATGAAGGCTTAATTTGCCAGGTTGGATTTGTCGTGGAGGGTCAGCCCTTTGTCATTCCCACGGCTTACGGTAGAGTAGACGATCGCCTCTATCTTCACGGATCGCCTGCTAGCCGAATGCTGCGGACGCTGAAGCAGGACGTTGAGGTGTGCGTAACGGTGACGCTGCTCGATGGACTTGTACTGGCGCGATCGGCGTTTCACCATTCTATGAATTACCGTTCGGTGGTGGTTTTTGGGCGAGCAGAAGTTGTTGAAGATGCCGCCGAGAAAATAGCAGCATTGAAAGCCTTTACAGAACACGTCATGCCGGGTCGCTGGTCGGAGTTGCGTCCTGCTACACAACAGGAAATCGCCGGAACGCTGGTGCTCTCGCTGCCGTTGAACGAAGCCTCTGCCAAGGTGAGAACGGGACCGCCTAAAGACGATGAAGCCGATTATGAATTGCCGATCTGGGCAGGAGAATTGCCTTTACGCCTGACTCCCCTGGCTCCCGTTGCCGATCCTCAGCTCTCGGTCAATGTGGATGTGCCGTCTTCAGTGCAGCAGTACAGCAGGAGCCTGCTGGAGGCGGCGGAATGAGCGCGAAATTCAGGTATTTGCTGGGTGATTTTTCCAAAAGATTTCAGCCTGAAACGATCGGTTTAGCCTACGGATTTTTAGGAGTACTTACGTTTAGTCTGACGCTTCCGGCAACCCGCATGGCAGTCGTTGAACTTGATCCAATCATCGTTGGGTTAGGACGAGCGATCGTTGCAGCGATTCTGGCAGCCGGGCTGCTGAAAGTGACTCGGCAACCGCGACCTGCTCAGCGTCATCTTACAAGCCTGGTTGTGATTGCGGCTGGCGTGGTGGTGGGGTTTCCGCTGCTTTCTGCCTGGGCAATGCGATCGCTTCCTGCGTCTCACGGGGCGATTATCCTGGGCATTTTGCCGTTGGCGACTGCTGGGGCGGGTGTACTGAGAACGGGCGATCGTCCCTCTGCGCTGTTCTGGCTCTGGAGCGGTCTAGGAAGTGCAGTGGTTGTGCTGTTTGCGGTGTTAGCAGGCGGGGGACACGTTCAACTTGGAGATTTTGCATTGCTGGGGGCAGTTGCATCAGCGGCGATCGGGTATGCCGAGGGAGGACGCTTATCGCGTGAGCTAGGCGGCTGGCAGACGATTTGCTGGGCGTTAGTTTTGTCTGCGCCGTTTCTGGCTGTGCCCGTTGCGTTGACCGTTGCTGAGCGAGGACTGCACGCCTCCTTTGAATCGTGGTTAGGCTTTGGTTATGTCAGCGTGTTCAGTATGTTTCTGGGCTTTTTTGCCTGGAACCACGGGCTGGCGATCGGCGGCGTGGCGCGAGTTAGTCAAGTTCAGCTTTTGCAGCCTTTCTTGACGCTTTTTGCCTCTGCCCTGCTGCTGCACGAACCGATTACCTTCTTCACGATTGGGACGGCGTTTATCGTAGTTGTCCTGGTGGGTTTGGGAAGAAAAGCTCCGATCGATCGACTATAGCCCGTCATTCTCTTAAGACAAACCTTAGACAAACCCTGAAAGCAAACCCTTAAGGCAACTCTTAAGGCAAATTCACCATCTCGCGGATATCGCCCCGTACCCCGCCCACACCCTGATAAAACTGGCGATCCTGTGCTTGTACTATCATTGGCAGCCCGTATTTGGGAGCCATCACAATCACACCTGAGCGCTCGATCGAGCGGCGGGGCACAAACTGAAGACGGTATCGCTGGAGCAGCATCGCCAGAATGATCTTGATCTCCATCATGGCAAAGCCTGCGCCAATACAAATCCGAGGACCCGCACTAAAGGGATTGTATTCGTATGCGGTTGGGGTAATCGTTGTCCAGCGATCGGGGTTAAAAGAGGCAGGGTCAGGATAAAGGTCGGGCATTTGGTGCGTCTGGTAAATGCTGACCAGCACCTCGGTTCCTTCGGGCAGGGCATAACCGCCCAGTTCAGTTGGCTTAGCAGTGACGCGACCATTCCAGGGAACGGGGGGCAAGATTCGCATACTTTCTTTAATCACTCGCTCCAGCAAGGGCAACTGCTGCAACTGCTCTAGCGACGGCGCACTTCCGTGCAGAACGGAGTCTAGCTCATCGACCAAATCTCCTAAAATCTGCGGATGCTGTGAGAGCAGGAATAAAGTCCAGGTTAGGGCGTTGGCACTGGTTTCATGCCCTGCTACAAATATCACCCCAACGTGCCCCAGCAGTTCTGCTTCGCTCAGGCGAGAGCCGCTTTCCTCATCCCGTACCTGAATCAGCATCGATAGCACATCGGGTTCATCGCCACCCCGCTGCTGTTTGGCTTTGATTAACGCGCCCATTTTCGCTTCGTATTGAGCCACCCGGTTTAAGTATTGCCACCACGGTGAACCGGGCACATCCAGGGGAAAGAGCTGCGGTAGCAGACTCCCCTGCAAATGCAATGCATCGTAGATGATTTGCCCTGCGCCACGATCGGTTCCAATATCTTCTCCAAACAAAGATTTGGTTGCAATGCGAAGGGTGAGCTGTCGCATCCAGTCAGCAATCTCATGAACCTGCCCTGGCTGCATGCGGTTCAGCTCGTTCTCTGTAATGGTGATCATGTCGCTGGCATAGGTTTCGAGCCGCTGACGATGAAAGGCAGGCATCATCAATTTGCGCTGTTGCAGGTGGTGGTCTTCATTGACCCCAAAGAGTCCGGCAAGAAAATGCTGAAGTGGCTTGGTGCGCTCTGAGGTGTTTCGGAAGCGGTATAGTGGTCCGGTCAGCGGATACTTGTAATAAACGTCGTGCTGAGTTGCCACCTGACGCACCAGATCAGGACCATAAGCGAAGACCGTTCCGGGACAGTGAGTACGGGGGGAGTAGATGCGGGTTCCTCCATTCCGGGACAGGGCAACAAGCGTGCCATAGTCGCGAAAAAGCTGGCGGCTATAACCGATCGAATCTCTGGCAAACCGGAGGCTGTTGAACGTAGAACCCAGGAGGGGCAATGGACGCGGACCTGGGATGTTAAAGCTGGGACGTTCTCCGATCGCAGGTGTCATGGGTTCCTCCCCAGATGGCTACCGTGGGTAACTTCATCCGCATCTTATCTCGATCGCCAGGGTTGCAATCAGAGCTGTGATTGAGTGTTACAGAACGCTTGAATTGTAGTTCTGCGCTTTTGGGAAGGACTTGCTGCACCATCAGCCGCATCAATCAACGGGTGGAAATGGCTGATTCCGAGGGCGATGTAAATCGCTGCCAACGCTTGCTAAAGGAATGCGCTAAAATTTGACCGAAAATCGACGGCTGCAACAGTACGCTCGAGGGTTTGAGCAAATGCAGCACTTCCAGGAAGGTGTGATGAATGCTAGCGCGATCGACGATCAGTTCTAGTAGCTGATCCCAGTACCAGTTTGTGAACCGGGTGGCAGCGTTTATTGGTTTGCCCTGAGTGCTGTGATAGCGGTAGTCAATGCTGATTGCAGCCGTCCATGCCTCTTGATGCGCCTTGGCAAGCTGTTTTTGCAGCGCGTGAGTTTGCTGGTCGAGCTTGTCGATCGCCTGGTGCCGAAGAAACTGATCCAGTGTCATGGCTTCAAGGGCAGCAACGGTCATGGCTTGCCCATAGGTAGGATTCAGCAAGCAAGCCGCATGTCCGACGACAACTAAACGGGCAGGCAGCGGGGACTGCTCATAGTAATGCTGGCGATTTTCGTTGCCGTAATAGGCATAAGGTGGCGTTAGTGGGGTTGCTCGCTCGATCGCCTCTGCCAAAACAGGCGAGGGCAAACTGCGGGCAAACGCTAAAAATCCTGCATCATCAGTCGGAGGATAATCGCGATCGCCGCCGACTAAACTCACAATCCAGCGACACTGGTTGGGATTGTCGCGATCGCCTTCAATTGGAAAGATGGCTCCGCCTCGAATCTGCTGAGGGGGGGCAGTGGGCATAAACACCATTTTCCAATTCACATCCCAATCGGGCGGGGGCTGATAAATCCGAGCTACATAACCCACAAAGGCATTAATCTCGGTTTCGGGCGGTGCTTCATACCCTAGTTTCCGTAACCACTGCGGCGTATGAGAAGCCTTACCGCTGGCATCCACAACCAGATCCGCGTACAAATTCTGATTGGATTCAGAGTTGGATTCAGAATTGAGTTCAGAGTTGGATTCAGGATTAGATTCAGGATTGAATTTTTTGTGTTGATGCAGCGATACCCCCAGAATTTTTTGGCGTTTCGGGTCGGTTAACAGTTCAGTCACGCTGGCTCCTGTTAGAAACTGCACCTGGGAAAAAGCGGCTAATCGGCGGCGAATGCTCCAGTCCAGCAAGTCCCGGCTAAAGGCAAGCAGTGCCAGCTCCGAGTCACGCTGGGCTGCCCAGCCGTTCGGTGTGAGGAAGGCAACGTCTTTTATGCTGTCTAGCTCGATCGCACCCTTGTCGAGCAGTTCTGATTTCAGTCCGGGAAAGAGCTGTTCCAGGATTTGTTGCCCTCGCAGCATCAGTGTGTGGGGAAAGCGAGAGTGGGGCACTCCCTTGCGGGGGGCAGGCTCATCTGGATAAATATCGCGCTCGATAACGGTAACGCGATCGAAATGATTTGCCAGAACCCGACTCATGAGCAGCCCTGACAGACTGCCCCCAATCACGACTGCATGACTGTTGTGTTGCATTATGGCATCCTCCAAAGCACTCAAGCAGCCCGACTGCCTGATACTCTCCAATCTTAATCGCGATGTTAATCAAGCAACATTCCCCTTCAGGGGAACAGGCAGGACACGCGGCTACGATCGCCCTTCCTTTCTTGCCTTTATCCTTTCTTGCCTTTATCCTTACCTTTGAAGCGCGCTGCAGCTCTACTGCATCCGTAAACAACACGACTGCGAGTAAAACAACATAACTGCGAGCAAACAACACGGCTGCGAAAAGGATTCCTGTCGCATGTCTAAAAGCATTCGCTGAAACATTGAGCGGGGTATCGGTATTTCAGCCCTTAATGAACTGCCAGCCGCAGCAGAATGCGATCGCCTCGGTGCTCTCAGTTTTCTACACTTTTTTGCAAGCAATAATGTTCACGCGATCGTCACTGCGAACGTTCTTTCAGTTCTACATACTCAATCTAAAACTGTACAAATCATCTATAAGCTATCTACAAACTATTTATAAATTATTTACAAATTAATGATGCTTCGGTGCAGATAATCCTTGATCCCTTTTCATCCCCTATGATTTTCCTGATAGGTTCTCCTGCTGTCTTAATTTTTGTAGCTGGGTAGCTTCGAGTTCGGTGAATCGCGATGCAGCGAGTCCATTAGCTTGACGATGCAGCAGCTTTCAGAGAATTTGATGGAGCTTGAAGTCGATCGAGGGGCTGGTACGATACCATCCTTAAATAATGGATTGGCAACACTACACTTTTTAACTTCCTTACTTCCTATGGAGCCATCACTGCCCACTGAGGTGATTCTCAGCCACCCAAAACGATCGCTTGGTAGCCTGCACCTGAATTGGAATCCACAGCCAGGGGCATATCTCGATCTCGAAGGTAAAACCTATGCAGTGCTGGAGCGTCATCATCGCTATCAGTTCAAGGCAGGCAAATACTGTCTGCAAAAAATTGCCCTTTATGTCCAGTCCATTCAGCGTCCGGCTGAGCAGAGTGAGTTTAATGGACTGTGGATTATTGGCGATGCGACCTGTCGCTACAGTGCGCGATCGGAGCTAATTCGGTGTGCGATTAATCCGTCTGGTCCCTGTGAAGGATGCAGCCACTATGAAACGATCGCCGAAGCCTGAAGTGGCTTTTGCCAAACGGCCCCACCGATTGCTTCGCACGTTCCTGGAGAGATAATCGCCTCACAGCCTGTCCAGCTTTTCGCCTACCTGGAGCCGCATCCCGTTGACAAAATCCCAGCCGGACTGCGATCGTTTTCCGGCAGGCTGCACCTCTTTGAGCAACAGCACCCCTGCCCCGGTTTGCACCACCGCGCCCTGACCTTTCAGCAATCCCACGATCGTTCCCGGTTCCGCGTCTTGCAGTGCATCAGCCTGGGTCCATTCCTGCTGGATCTTGCCGAGTTCTGGCGGCATAACGGAAAGTGAACAGTCCAGGGGAAGAGTAACGCTAATCTTGAGGGGCGCATCTCGAAACTGAGTCACGCAGCTCGGATAAAAGCCGCGAATCTGATTGTGTAGCTCCAGAGCCGATCGCGTCCAGTGAAGCTGATAGTCTTCTTTTTTGATCAGCGGCGCGTAGGTTGCCTCGGCATCATTCTGCGGCACAGGCTGAATCAGGTTTTGCTCCAAACCAAACAGTGTGTTTACTAGCAGCGTCGCCGCATCAAAGGACAGGGTTTTTGCCAGGTCGAGGGCATGGTCGCTAAGGGCGATCGGCGTCACAGACTTGAGCAGCATCGCGCCTGTGTCCATTCCCGCGTCCATCAGCATCGTGGTAATTCCGGTTTCTGCTTCGCCGTGATAAAGGCTCCACTGAATCGGCGCAGCTCCGCGATACTTCGGCAAAATCGACCCGTGGGCATTGATGCAGCCCAGACGCGGCATATCAAGAATTTCCTGTGACAAAATCTGACCGTATGCCACGACCATAAAAGCATCTGCCCCTGCCTGACGCAAAGTTTGCAGCACCGTTTCATCTTTTTTGATGCGCTGCGGCTGCCACACCGTTAGCCCCTGCTCGATCGCCAGAGCTTTCACCGGAGAAGGCGTGACCTCATTGCCGCGTCCCCGTCGCTTATCGGGCTGCGTCACCACGCCCAACACCTCGATCGCCTCATGACGAACCAACCGTTCCAGGCTGGGCACGGCAAACTGAGGAGTTCCAAAAAAGATAATTTTCATAGGAGACCACAGGAAAAAAGCAGGCGATCGCAATCATGCCGAATCATGCTGCTGAACGATTGAGTTGCCGAACTTCTAATGGGATGGACTTCGGATTTGATTTATTTTGGCTCGATAATAATTTCAATTCGGCGATTGCGCTGGCGATTGATTGGCGTATCGTTTGCTGAAATCGGGCGACTGTGCCCATAGCCTTCGACCAGCCAGTGATAGCCCTCCTTGAGCTGACCCCCCAGATACTGCTCGATCGCCTTTGCCTGCTGAAACGATCGCTCTCGATCGGCAGCTTCGGTGCTTTGAGCATCCAGATGGGCAGTCACGCGAATCGTCGCGCCTGAATACTGCTTGAGGTCGCTGACAATGCTGTTTAAAATCGCATCGGTTCCCGGCTTCAGCGTCGTCTGGTCTGACTCAAATAAAGCATCACTGGGCAGCGTCACCATTAGCCGATCGTCCTGAGACACCGTACTGGTTGCTGCCGGAGGCACAGCTGTTGCCGGATTGGGGCTGGCAGTCGAACGAGAGACACCCGGATTAAGCTGCTGCTGAATTGCCTGAAGCCGGGCGGTAATATCGCTGCTGCGATTCGGCGTTCCCAGGCGATTTTCAATTGTAGTAGCGCGATCGCTAATCCGGTCTAGCTCTTGCTCAAGCTTGATGAGTTCGGCTTGCAGCTTTTGACGATCGGTATTGGCCAGGGGCAATGCAGCCGCATCGGTTACGGTGGTTGTTGCAGGAGCAGGACTCGCGGCAGGCGAATTGCCAGCGACGATCGAGGTATCAGGCGAAGCAGTCTTGCCCTGCCAGGTCTGGGGCAATCGCTCAATCTGTCTCAGCAGGGTCTCCGAGCTATTCAGCAACCGCTCGACAAAGGGCATTTCCTGCGTTTGAGCCGGATAAAAATGAGCGATCGCCACGCCTGCAATCACCGCAAAGCTCCCGCCTGTGCCCAGCAGCATCAGCCGAAATAGCCAAACCAGGGCTGACCCGCGTTTACGAGGTTTCGCGACGACTGTTTTTGCTGGCGGGTCAAGCGGTGCTGCCTGCGGGGGAATTGGCTCATTGACCCCGGTCGAACTGCTTTGCACTGGCTCTGCGGTGTTAGAGGGAGAAGTCGAGGGGGATTGCGTCATACACACCTCATGCACGTCCTTACATTCCTGATGATGCTAACTCAATTGGTCACAAAGTCCAGCATTTTGCGGCAGTTTTTTCTTCCCGATCAGGACTCGCGCTAAAAATAAACTTTCCGGGAATAATACCTGTAATCGAGGTGAAATGAATCATCGCTGAGGATTGAGCAGCCCGTAGCAAAGCTGTATTTCGCAACATTAAGGCAAGTTGAAAGATTTTCTAAGCAAACCATCCTGAACGGTAATCCCTTGCTATACATGGAAGTAGAAAGCTTTTGCTGTTTGGGCGCACTGTTTCAATTACCGTCGTCCAGAGGCTACTTCTATGGTTTCACGGCTTCCTACGGGATCGGCGCAATGCCCGTCCCGGCTGTGTTTGTCAGTACTTTTGCTATCGTGTGCCGTGTGGGGTGCAGGTTCGCGCTGGGCTTTATCTCGCTCAGTTTTTGACTCGATTTCGACTTCTACCTCGACTTCTGCTTCGATTTCCACGGTTGGTTTCACAACTGACCAATCGGGAAATCACGCTCCGCTTTTTACCGATACTTCTGTTCCCCAGTCTGACCATCCTCCTCACACCGATAATTCCATGACCCCTGTGCAGCTTGACCCGCTCGATAGTCCTTATCCGGTTCCCTGGAGCTGGATTATGGCAGTGCTGACCGAAGCAAAAGCAGACGCAACGCCGCGATTTCGCTACTACCGCAGTCCTTCCCTGATTTCGCCCGACGGAGAGTACGCCGCTTACAGCCGGATTCAGGTGGAACTGGGAACGCACTTCACTCAGAGCCGAGTGGCAAGCGTTCTGTTCCTTGAGAATTTGAAAACGGGTGATCTGCACACAATTACCGCTTCTTCCCCGTTTGCCGATAACCCATTTATGGCAGAAGCTGAGCCAGAAGAGGCAGGGCGCATCGCCATTCTGATTCCGGTTGCCTGGTCTGAGTCGGGCGATCGCGTGCTTGCCCGTGAGTTTGAGTCGATTTTTGGCAGCGATATTGCGTCTGATTTTGCCGTTGTCTGGCATCGATCGTCTAACCTGACCCGCACAATCGCCCCAACCCAGGTAGACTACAGCAATGCCGTGCTGCTGGGCTGGAGCCAGACTGATCCTAATCAGGTGCTCTTTCGAGCGGGCAATTTGGGCGATCCCGAATGGTTGCTCTATGCGGTCGATGCCAGCGGTCAAACCCGCCAAATGGCTCAAGATCAGCCGATCGTGTTCGGGCAAACGGTCAACAGCATTTGGGCAGGACCACAGGCGTACGTTCGTCCTTGATTCTGCTCTAGATTCTTTCCCTGCTTAAATAGCCGCTCAGGGCGAGGGCGAAGGTGAGGGTAAGACTTCCGCCTGTCCATTCCACGGGCTTACCTCCAGCACACCATCCGGCTGAAACACCACGCGAAACTGAGCCAGCGGTTCCTGGCTGTTTGCCTCGTTGGGGGGATAGCGCAGATCGACCAGGGGCGTTTCGTTGACAAAGTTGAGTGCAGGGTCATTGGCAAACCTAAAGCCCAGCACTTCTCCTGACGGGGCAACCCCGACCCGGTAAATTAACGCTTCTTTGAAAGTTGGCTCAGTTCTCCAGGCGCGATCGAGGCGCTCGTACAGGGCAACTTGCAGCCGCTCAAGCTCGATTGGCTCTGTAATCTCAGGTCGGTTCGTGAGAATGGCAGCTGCCGCCGGATTGGTTGCCGCATTTGCAGATTCCGTAGCAGCTCCGGGACTGGCGTTTGCAGCAGGCGACTCAACAGGAGAAGCGATCGGCGAAGATTCGGTCGAGCTGTTAGTTGCCTCAGGCGAAGGCGACTCGTTTGGGGCAGGGGAACTGCCAGGAGAAGGGCTGGCGGCAGGCGAGGCTCCGGGCTGCGTTTGGCTGGTGGCGTTCGGCACAGGCTCCGGTCGGCGCACTTCGGGAATTGGCACAAAGAACAGCGCGGCGGCGGCGGCAGCCAGTCCCGCAACCCCTAGCAAGGCAGGCACGGTTTGCTGAGTCGCAGGTTTTTGCACCGCAGCCTGTCGTTTCGGGAGCGGCGATAGATTTAGCGTCAGATCGGGCAGCGTTTGACCATCTGCCAGCATTTGGTCGATCGCCTCAACCAGATCAAAAAACTGAGTGGTGGTCAGGTCAAACTGGGCAGCCGTGGGATTGACGGGGCTATCAACGTGAACTTCCTGCGGCTGAACCAAAAGGCGATGCAGCGTAGGACTGACCTGGGCAATTTGAACTGATGATCCGCCGCGCTGCCCAACTCCTGCCGCATTGCTAGCAAGCTTAGATCGATGGGGAATGCCGCTGAGGTAGGTTTGGGCATAATCGCTCACGGTGGTTATGAGCTGGTTGAGCAAATCTCGCCCGCCGGACAACGGCTTTTCCTGTCCTGCCAGATAGCACTGAAAGCCTGTAACCATCGATAGCAAAGAATGAGCCATACCGCCACTAGCAGCCGGATCGCCTACCCCTTGCAGAACTAGGGTGCAATTCGGCAAACTATACTGCCGTTGAATCGTCATGACACTTCTCCATCAAACAGGCTGCTCCAGAGCCGCTGGCTTCCTGCCGTGCCTGTACAAAACAGGAGCTGACCCAGTAGGGTAAGTGCCAGTTCGTTGAGCTTTTCATCAGAGCTGTAGGCAGTGACCGCCGATCGTTTTGGGTTCATCCGCGATCGAAAATGGGCGCGAAACCGCTCCAGGTAATTCGATAAGCGCAAATGGTGGTCGGGAGTAAACTGTTTTTCGACCATTTGCTCGTAGGCAAACATAAGCTGCCGCACTAGCACCGTGAGCCGACGGGCAAGATGGCAGGTAATCACGACTAATGCTTTGCCCTCGGTAAGGCTGAGCGGACGACGCTGACTGTTTCGTCGGAGCGGGTTTGTTGCTCGCAGTTTCCACAGTGCCACGCGGTTCGGAATCACGTCGCTTAGCTCTAGCTGTCGGGCAGCCGCTAAAATTGCTTCGGAACCGCCTAGATCCAGAGCTTCGATAGCTAGCAGCAGCAAATCAATATCTTGACGAGTCCGACGCGGACAAACTCCTTCCGGCACATTGGGGTCAGGGAGGAGTGATAAAACTGCCGGAACTGATGGGGTGGGTGGACTACTTGCTTGCATTACCCTCAAAAAGAAAAATCAGCAGAGATTCTAGCAAACCATACTTTACCCGGGTAGATTTGCCCAGAGTAGATTGCTCAGTTGGATTTGCCCAGTATGGAGCAAAACTAGGGTGAAGCAAAATGGTGTAGCACAATTGCGGGAGTCTGCCCAGTCCATTATCCTAGCATCTCCGTATCCGCAGGTTACACTTCATTCGGTCAAGTTTGCTGTATAGCAGACGGGGCAACCGACTTTATAGTGCCCTTAATTACCAGGATCAACCTATGCAAAGATAGGAAAGTGATTTGAACGCAAATCAAACTGTGCCGCTTCGGGTACAGGATGCAGTTGCGAGGTTATTTTTTGAGACGTTGTTTATGAAAGTTGGCGATCGTGTACGAGTCAAAGAATCAGTTGTGGTTTACAACAATCCCACTCACCGTAACCAAGCGTTTGACATTCAGGGCATGGAAGGAGAGATAATGGCACTCGCTAACGAATGGCATGGCAAGCCGATCAGCGCAAACTATCCGCTTCTGGTTAGGTTTGACAATAAATTTAAGGTGCACCTGCGCGAAAACGAGCTGGAGCTAGTTTAGATAAACGACAGCCATCTTTAGTACGTTTGTGGTTTGTTTGCGATCGGGTGGTTCGCGAACTGCTGTTGAGGAATTCATCCAGAGGAATTCATCCACCCGATAAGCCCCTCGCACAAGGCTCAACCACCCTCTAGCTCAACCACTCTCTAAGGAGTCGTAGACGGGGCGGCATCAGCAACACTGCGATTCTCGATCGTTCTTACCGTAACGACTTGTGGAGGCGTTGCGTCAGGCGGATAAATAAATTGCAGCTCAACTTGTCGCCTTGCCCCGCGTGGCACTGTCATTCGGATGAGTGGCTGCCCTTCCTGTCCGCGTCGCTGCACAAGGTGCATATAGCGAGTCTGGGGAATGCCAAAGTCGTTAATGAAGCGAATCCGCACCGTCCCCCGGAAAAAGATCTGATCATAGGGCGGATTGCGGAACCGTAACCCATCGCGCTGTCGCTCGTCCTGCATCGGAGTTTGCATCATCACGGCAACTTGCTGTGTCGTGTCGGTATTGTTTTGCAGCGGCAGCGTCACGTTGTACTGCACGCCATAGTTGCCATGGGCCCGATAAGCCGTGTCCGGGTAGCGTACCAGCATCGGGGCACTTTGAATCTGCCCTGTGCCAAACGTATTGCGATCGACCGTGCTGAGGACATAGGAAAAAGCCCGTCCCGGCTGCGGAATGCTGAGATAGTCTACCGAGGAGTTATCAGTCGCTGTTGCAGTCCACTGCGTCCCCTGCGAAACACCTGCCACTCGGCCGTAGAAGAATCGTGTAAACGATCGGCTATTGGGCGGCGTCGGAATTCGATCACGCGGACCCGCAAACGTTCCGTTCCTCAGCAAATTTTCCCATTCCACCTGAGTCGGAACTCGTTCTACCCCTCTTGTAATTTGGGGTGCGTACATCGCAAGGCTGGCGACATAAACAGGTCCATTGCTGTTTAACTGCATCAGAATCGTTCGACCATTGCTAGGGAGCGGACGATTATCTCGCACAGGCGGACGACTGACCGCGGCCGCGTTGTTTGTGCTGATACCGGTTGCCAGCGGACGCGCTACCGGATTGCCTTCTGGATCGGTCTGCGCTTCTTCGGATGCAGCGGGAGGGGCGGGTAAGCCGGGAATAATGTAGCCAGGGGGCAGTGTGCCGTTGGTTGCCACGGTTAATCGCCGCAGCGGAATCGGCACGTTTGCCAGAAGATAGGTTCCTCCAGGCGGAATGGTAATTTGAGTGGGCCAGTGCGTCTGTCTCTGCCCTCGCAGCACGTCGTTGGTGGTGCGGCTACCTGGTCCTGCAAAGACGGTTCCCATCGGGTTCGCCACATAAGCGGGCAAGTCGAGGAAAGGAGCCTCCTGACTCAGGTAGCTAGCTCCCTGCCCAATCTCAATTTTGACGGGCTGCCTGCTGGGATTGGCGATCAGAATTCCCACATAAAGGGTTCGCACGTCGTCAGGCGTGGTGCCCCTGGCAATGTGATGGGCAAAGATATCAAATCGCCCCTGAAATGGATAGTTCAGGTGGGCGGCTGGACTTCTCATCCCCGTGGGAGAAAAGGTCGAAAGCAAAATCCCCTCAGTTTGAATCAGCTCTGGACTATTGCTGTTAAATACAGGGGTGTCATCAAGCTGCCCTGGAAGTGGACGGACTTCCTGCCCCTGCACAATCTCGATCGGACCTTCGATCGGACGAGGATTCAGCGGCAGCTGGGGAATGGTTGGAGGCGGTTGAATGGGGGCGGCAGGGGATCTTCTAATTTCAGTGGGGGGAATAACAGGAACCCCAGGACGAGGGGCAATAATTTGCGCGAGGGAAAGAGCGGAGAGGACTGTTAGCATGAGCGAACCGAACAGATGCCGATAGCAACAAACCAAAAAGCAAGGATACACAAACCAGTCATTGCCTGGTCAACATCCTTTATCAGGCGTTAATGTGCCCTTTTTGGAGCAATATAATTCAGTAAAAAATTCTGTTATCTCGTTCTTGTAATCTCTTAAGGAGAAGCAGTAAAGACAGGACTGCACACCAACTCAATCAGGAACACTGGCTGAACCGCAGGAAAAAACAGACAGATGCGATCGTTCCAGACTGCAAATCTGCCAGATTGAAGAATTTTAGAAACAATGCTTCTCACCATATCATCAAGTGCATCATTACTCTGCTGGAGAAGTTAAGGCTCTACCTGGAGCAGTGAAGGGGTGCGCGATCGAATCGGCATCCAAAAACTAGGAGAAACAGCCAAAAATCATCAAGGCATATTCCTCTGCTTCATAAAATCCTGGATCGATGACCAACCACAAGCCAATGCTCAGCCCAGAGTGACTGGCAAAAGACCCTACTGAGACTATAAAAGTTTTTCCAGGGTTGCCCCTGCTTATCCGCAAGCTTTACAAAATCTTTGTAGTGGAAAACCAGTCATTCGAAAAAGCTTTATCCAAAACCGCGCAGAAAAGAGTTGCAAAAATGCAGCAGGTTGTTTAAGATTGGAAATCGTGCGATACAGACTGTTTTCAAGTCTTGCTTTCCTGATATTGCGGGTCTTCCTGCGATTGATGAAACGGTGATCGCACGTGACTTTACGAATGCAGAGTTTCAAATCAAGTCTTTAATCGACTTTGATTCGGCATTTAGGCTCTGATCAAGATTTGAACGTAAGCCTTGAAAAGGCTCCTGCGGGCATAGTTTAGTGGTAAAACCATAGCCTTCCAAGCTATTGATCCGGGTTCGATTCCCGGTGCCCGCTTCTAAAAGTTCAGGTTAGGGTTGATTCAAGTCAAATTTGGATCGATCGCTTCAATCTCAGGTCAATATCAAAAGATTGCTTTGCCCACTTCTGCCCTGGGGCGATCGGGGCTATTTTACTTTGCTCTGCCGAATTACTGCGCTACGGCAAGGTTCAAGTGGACAGAGCAGGTTAAACTAGAAAAATTGGCTTTTAGGCTGACCGTGTCTGTTTGGGCGAGTGGGAGCTATGACATCGTTTTTGTTGGAAGTTGGAACCGAGGAATTACCCGCTAGTTTTGTGAACGACGCGCTGACTCAGTGGCGATCGATCGTTCCCGCAAGCCTGACGGAAGTGTTTTTGGGGTTCGATGCCGTTGAAGTTTACGCGACACCGCGCCGTTTGGCGGTTCTGGTGAAAGGACTGCCCGCCCAGCAACCCGACCGCGAAGAAGAAATTAAGGGTCCGGCGGCTCAGGTAGCTTTTAAAGACGGCAAGCCCACCAAGGCGGCTGAGGGATTTGCGCGATCGCGGGGGGTGGATCTGTCTGCACTAGAAATTCGATCGACCGACAAAGGCGAGTTTGTGTTTGTGCAGCAAAAGATCGCGGGTCGTCCAACCGCCGAGGTGCTGACCGAACTCGTGCCGCAATGGATTTCTGGGTTAGAAGGCAAGCGGTTTATGCGCTGGGGCGATGGCGATTTGCGCTTTCCTCGTCCAATTCGCTGGCTGGTTGCCTTGTTGAACGATGCCGTTTTGCCGCTTACGCTCGTAAATGGCTCCGAAACTTACACAAGCGATCGAATTTCTCAGGGGCATCGGGTGCTGCATCCTGAGCCCATTAGCCTTAGTCAGGCAGAATCGTATGTGTCTAGCTTGCGAGATGCTTTTGTCGAGGTAGACTCGACGCAGCGTGAAATCAAAATTCAGGATCAGGCACAGGCGGTGGCTCAGTCCGTGGGAGGGTATGCCTCGATCGATCCAGGTCTGCTGGAAGAAGTGCGCGATCTGGTGGAGTATCCCACTGCAGTGGTCGGCAAATTTGACGCAGCATTTCTAGAGCTTCCGGCAGAAGTTATCGTAACCGAGATGGAAAGCCATCAGCGATATTTCCCGGTGCTGAAGTCTGAGGAATCGTCTGATTTGCTGCCCTACTTTATTACGATTTCCAATGGCGACCCGCAAAAAGCAGATATTATCGCTGCCGGAAATGGGCGCGTGATTCGGGCAAGGCTCTCGGACGGCAAATATTTCTTTGATGTCGATCGCAAACAGCCTCTAGAAGCCTATCTGCCCCGGTTAGAAACCGTCACTTTTCAGGAACAGCTTGGTTCGGTGCGCCAGAAGGTCGATCGAATTGTGCAAATTGCCGCTGCCATTGCCGATCAGCTTGGAGTGAGCGAATCCGATCGGGCGAGTGTTCAACGGGCTGCCCTGCTGTGCAAAGCTGATCTGGTGACGCAAATGGTGGGTGAGTTCCCTGAATTGCAGGGGGTGATGGGCGAAAAATATGCCTTGGTCAGCGGAGAGCCGATTGCTGTTGCGAAGGCAATTTACGAGCATTACCTGCCGCGCAGTGCAGCCGATCGCCTGCCGATATCGCTGCTGGGTCAAGTCGTGGGGCTGGCAGACCGAATGGATACGCTGGTAAGCATTTTTAGCATCGGGCAAATTCCAACAGGTTCTGCTGATCCATTTGCGTTGCGGCGGGCTGCCACCGCGATCGTAAATATTATCTGGGCGGCAAACCTATCGATCGATCTCGATCGCCTGATTGGGCAGGTCATCCATCTCCTCAAAACCGCTCTGCCTAAAGGCATTGACCAGGCAGACAGCCTGCAAATTCAGCTCCGCAATTTCTTCTTACAGCGCATCCGCACTCTGTTAGAGGACGATCGCGCCATCGACTATGACCTGATTAATGCTGTGCTGGGCGAAAACGACCCCGAATATACCGACCGTGCCCTGCATGATTTGCTGGATTTACGCGATCGAGCGCAGTTCCTTCAGACGATTCGCCGAAACGGAATGCTCGATAAAATCTACGAAACGGTCAATCGGGCTTCTCGGCTGGCAGCGCAGGGCAACCTGGATACGCAGCAGCTCGATCCGCAATTGGTCATTCAGCCGGGGTTATTTCAGCAGCCTTCTGAGCAGGCATTCTACGACGCGCTGATGCAACTCTTGCCACAAACGACTGCTGCCCGTGATCGCCGCGATTATCAAAAGCTGGTGGAGGCTCTCGGTCAGAGTGCGCCTGTAGTCAGCAATTTCTTTGACGGTTCGCAGAGCGTGCTGGTGATGGACGAAAATCTCGACATTCGCAAAAACCGTTTGAATCTGCTGGGGCTGCTGCGAAACCATGCCCGCGTTCTGGCAGATTTTGGAGCGATTGTGAAAGCAGGCTAAAGGCTAAAACTGCGAGCGGGTACGGGTTTTACGGTACGGTCAGCGATTGACTAAAGCAGCACAAGTGACACACCTCCGTCACAAAATTTGTTCATAATAAAAGAACATTGCTTGCGATCGTCTTTTGCTCCGGTCGCTCCATCCCACTATGGTTTCAACCCGTTCCCTGAATCACGCTGGGTTTGCTGTTTCGCTGCTGGCAGCCACCCTCTTTGGAAGTTTGTTTGCAAATCCGGCTGATCACGCCGCCCATGCTACCCAACCTGTGCTTCTCACGTCTGCCGAGGTTCGCTTGAATCGTGCGGGAGAACCCGTCGGGGTGAATCGAGAAGCTGTCCTCGCGCTGGCTTTGGCTGGAAGCATTGCCACAGGCGTGGGCCTAAGTGCCATTCACCGACAGATGCACCCCAACTGGGCAGAAGAGCATCTAGAGCCGCGTAGCCGGAGAAATCGTGGGGCTGTGAATTATTCTTCGGGCACCCAGTTTCACACTGCCAGTCCCCGGCTTCAGCAAAGGCTGGTTCGCCTGCTGCATGACGATCGCGCTGCGGCCTCCCGGCTCGTGGCTCAGGCACAGATTCGCTATCCTGGTCAATCTCCAAACTGGTACGTTGAAAAAGTGATTTATGACCTGGAGCGCGATCGGGGCCGAGTGTAAGCCTACTGTGGACGAGTAAAGTTTGACATCGGCTTGAAGGTCTCGACAGGTACGCCTTCTAAAGCTCGGTTCATGAAATTGCGCCAGACCGGAGCCACCAGCGTTCCACCAGTTGCGCCAATCCCGATCGGGGTATAGTCATCGTTTCCGACCCAGATTGCCGTAGAGAGCTGAGGCACATAGCCCGCAAACCAGATGTCGCGCTCAGAGGAGGTGGTTCCTGTCTTGCCTGCTGCCGGGCGACCAATCCGAGCAGAGGTTGCCGTTCCGCTGCTGATCACGCTTTGCATCACGTCATTCAGCGCAGCAGTTGCCCAGGGGTCTAGCACAAGCTGAGGCTTGGGTGTGTTGTCAAGCAAGACTGCGCCCTGACTGTCGGTTACTTGAACGATCGTCGTTGTGGGAGATTGCCAGCCGCCGCTTGCAAACGTGGCATAAGCCCCTGCCATTTCGAGCGGAGTCAGATCGACCGAACCGAGCGGCAGCGATGTTACCGGATCCATCGGACTCTTGATTCCCAGCGTACGGCAAATCTCAATTACACGGTTAATCCCTACTGACTGACCCAGACGAATGGCGGGAATGTTACGCGAAACGGCGAGTGCCTGCCGAATCGAGATTGGTCCGTAGAAACTGCCGTCATAGTTTTGTGGTGAGTAGTAGCCATCGCCATCAGGATAGCTGACAGGCGTATCAGAAATTGTGGAATTGGGGTCGTATTGTCCGGCTGCAAAGGCAGCGTAGTAAACAAACGGCTTAAAGGCTGATCCGGGCTGACGGAGTGCCTGGGTGGCGCGGTTGAACTGGCTCTTGCTGTAGTCTATGCCGCCCACCATTGCTTTCACATAGTGGGTTCGCGGATCGACAGCAACCAGTGACATCTGATCGGCATAAACGCCTTGTCCCTGAATCGAAGCCATGCCCTGGCGCACGGTTTCCTCAGCGATGCGCTGAAGGTTCATGTCCACTGTGGTTTGAATCCGCATTCCGCCTTTAAGGACGGCATCTTTGCCAAAGCGATCGCTGAGTTCCTGCCCCACCGCATCGGTGATATAGGGAGCCTGACTGCCGCGAAATGCCGTAATTTGTCCGAGCTTAATTTGTTCTGCCTGCGCTGCCTTCATTTCTGCAGCGGTAATCCAGCCCAAGCCGCGCATTCGGTTTAGTACTGTTGCCTGCCGCTGCTTGGCAAGCTGCAAATCAACAAACGGGCTGTAGTCTTCGGGAGCCTGGATCAGCCCTGCCATCATTGCAGACTCTCCCAGGGTCAGCTCTGAGGCATGTTTGTTGAAATAGCTCATTGCTGCCGTTTCAACCCCATAGTTGTTGTGCCCCCAGTAAACCTGATTCAGATACATTTCGAGAATCTGGTCTTTGGTAAACACCTGCTCTAGCCGTAAAGCCAGCACTGCTTCTGCCACCTTGCGGTTGATCGTGCGGCGCGGATCGAGGAAGAGGTTTTTTACAAGCTGCATGGTGACGGTGGAGCCGCCTTCCACGGTTCGCCCTTCTTCCAGGTTGGCGAGAAAGGCACGGGCAACGCTGGGGGGATTAATGCCATGATGCGAGAAGTAATAGCTGTCTTCGATCGCCAGCACAGCCCGCTTCAGTTGGGGGGAAATTTTATCCAGGTCAACGACTTCCCGGTTGGCTTCGCCGTGCAGACTGGCAAGTAGCCCCCCCTTCATGTCGTAGATATAGCTGGTTTCAGAAGGCACATAGTTCCGCAGGACGCGTACATCTGGCAGGTTGCGAAAGCTCAACGCCAGCCCGACCAGTCCTCCCGCCACGACCGAACTGGAGAGCATCGTGAGCGCCAGCAGTGTCCCTGCACTGACTTGAGCAACTCCCTGAAGGTATTGCAGGACAGGAGAAGACTTGCCTGCTCGATGGGGCTTCTTCGCGCTTTTTCGCGGATTGACCGGGTTCGGTTTAGCGGTGTTGGAAGACACAGTCGTGTTATTTCCCTAGAATTTTGCAATTATAGTAGTCTGGTTGCCCATTTATAGCGTAGCGAGTGACCCTTCTGGCAGAGGCTAATGCTGGAAGTGTAACCAATCTTGTTTTATCTTGACCACGTCTTTCTTCCTGGAAGACTCTGTTTTCGTTAAATCTTGCCGCCTATGCCTGCTGAACACTCGATCGACTCCTCCAAATCCTCTTTTTCCTGGCTCTGGCGCGGCACAAGCGAAGTTTTCCCCAATCAGCCAGACTCCACCGATCCGAACGAAAATATTACCCAGCGCATTCTGCAAGCCGATCGCCCCTTACGAATCAAATTTGGCATCGACCCGACGGGCAGCGATATCCATTTGGGGCATAGTATTGTCTTCCGCAAATTGCGATCGTTTCAGGATGCCGGACACAAAGCCGTTTTGATTATCGGCGATTTTACTGCCCGGATTGGCGATCCGACGGGAAAATCGGAAGTCCGTAAGCAGCTTACGGCGGAACAGGTAGCTCAAAACGCCCAGACCTACCTCGACCAAGTGCGCCCCATTCTCGACTTTAGCCTGGAAAAGCTGGAAATTCGCTATAACTCCGAGTGGCTGTCCAAACTGCATTTGGACAAGATTCAGGATTTGCTGGCAACGATGACGGTAGGACAAATGCTGGCAAAAGAAGGCTTCGCCGAACGCTACGAAAAACAGACGCCGATCTACCTGCACGAGTTTCTCTATCCGCTGATGCAGGGATACGACTCGGTGGCAGTCGAAGCAGACGTGGAGCTGGGCGGAACCGATCAGAAATTTAACCTGGCGGTTGGGCGCGATTTGCAGCGTCATTTTGGGCAGCGTCCTCAGTTCGGTCTGCTGATGCCGATTTTGATTGGTATAGACGGGGTGCAGAAAATGTCGAAATCCCTGGGCAACTATGTGGGCTTGAACGAGTCGGCGCAGGAGATGTACAACAAGCTGCAAAAGGTTGCCGATAGTCAGCTCACGAACTACTACGAGCTGCTGACGAACTTGCCGCTGGATCAGCTTCCCGAACAGCCTCGCGATCGCCAGATTAACCTTGCTCTGGAAGTCGTGACCCAATACCATGGAGCGGAAGCTGCCCAGAACGCACAACAGGCGGCGAGTGCGGTTGCGGGCGGAAACGTTGCTGAAGCGGCGAATGCAGAGGAATTTTCGATCGCCTTGATGCAGTTTCCGGTCAAGCTGTTTTACCTGCTCAGTGCAACTAAACTCTGCAGCAGCAGCTCTGAAGCCCGCCGCCAGATTCAGGGCAAAGCAGTCAAGCTCGACGGACAGCCGATCGACAATGTGGATCTGACCTTCAACCAGCCGGAGGAACTGAACGGTAAGATTTTGCAGGTCGGCAAGCGCAAGTTTGTTCGTCTGGTCGCTTAGGGTCTGCCGCAATGCTTCATCTGTCTCCTGCCGATCGCATTATTGTTCCCCTGGATGTGCCCACCGAGAAAGAGGCTCTGGCTTTGGTCGATCGCCTGCCAAAGGTCACCTTCTGGAAAGTGGGTTTGGAACTGTTTGTCAGCACGGGCGGTACAGTGCTCCAGCAGCTCAAGGCTCGACAAAAGCGCATCTTCTTGGATTTGAAGTTTCACGATATTCCAAACACGATGGCAGGAGCCTGTCGATCGGCTGCTCAATATGGCGTTGATTTGCTCACGGTTCATGCTGCTGCCGGGGAAATTGCCCTCCAGAAGGCACAACAAGCCGCGATCGCGGGAGCCGAAGCTGCTGGGTGTTCGCCGCCAAATCTGATCGCGATTACGCTGCTGACCAGCATTACGCCACGGGCACTGGCATTCGAGCTAAAGATCCCGCTGGAGCTAAACGACTACGCGCTTCAGATGGCATTACTGGCAAAGGAAAGCGGTCTGGCGGGGGCAGTGTGTTCGCCCCAGGAGGCAAGCCAACTTCGATCGGTTTGCGGCGAAGACTTTCTGCTGGTGACCCCGGGCGTTCGTCCGACTTGGGCAGAAGCCGGGGATCAAAAACGCTCGCTCACCCCCTCAGAGGCACTGAAAGCAGGAGCAAATTATCTAGTGATTGGTCGTCCGATTACGGCTGCCGATGATCCCGTTGCTGCTTTTGCGCGGATCTGCGAGGAATTGGGCTGAATTGATCAAGGAAATGAACGCAGACAACCGAATGCTGAAGCGATCGGGCTGGATTACTAAAGTGGTAGGGGCGCTCGTGGGTTTGAGCAATGGAGTGCTTCAGTCCCCGATCGCGCTGGCTGCATCACGTCCACTTATGGCGATCGATCAAAGTGACGTGAGCGAAAGAATTGCAGCTTCCAGTTATATTCGTCCTCGTGCTACCTGCCCTACCCGCTTATCAGAACTCATTTCCCCAATGCTGCGGGATTTGCCCGGCTATGCCAATCGTGTCAGTCAACGGGCTGCCCTATCAGACGATCCAGCGGATAGTGCGACCTATGTGCTGCTTGCGGGTCGCGCTGAGTATGAGCCGTTGACTCAGGGACCGGGAGAATATTTGCCCGCGACCGAGAGCGACCTGCCACAGGTATTTTTCACGACGCTAGAACGACTGTACATTCACGATCGCCCCGTCAACCTGCAAGTCTTCCACTGGCTATTTCTCACGCAGACGCGGGTGGGCTGGCGATTAGTTCTAATGCAGTCTGCGATTGGTCATGCGCCTGATCCGGTAAACCCCGAACCTCCTACGCCGCCTCAAGATAGCAGTCAGGGGGTGATTGCTCAGGCAATTCGGCTATGGTTGAGGGATTGTGAAGCCGGAAGCGTTTATCCCTAGAAGGGAGTATTGAATCAGCGACAAAGCAAACCCCGATCGCGTTAGTGTGGCTTAAAACCACTTCAGCGATCGGGGCAACAGTGAGGCGCACCTAGCGTTTTTACTCAGTGATAGTTTTACTCAGTAACAATTTTACTCAGGGACAATCTCGGAAGGATTGTTAAACACGATCGCAAAATTATCGCGTTTTGCCTGGCTCAGCAGCCGCAAATGTGCCTCGGCATCGGGACGACGACGGAAGCGAGCCACCGTCATCGGAGCTTGCTCCGACAGGCGTACCACGCACCAGGGATTAAGGCGATCGCGGTAGGCAGAAGACTGAATTGGGGTGGCTTCAACGCTTGCAGCTTCAATCACAGTCGCAGGTGCAGCAGGGGCTAGAGGAGAAGTTACAGCAGGAACCGTGGCAGAAGAAAGGGTCGCAGCAGAATCAGCCGCCACGGGCGTTTCGGTGGGTGTCATAAAATCACATCCTGATTATGGAAAATACTGTGCTGTCGCGCTCCTAACGGCTCAGTTAGCAGGGCGATTCATCAAGAGCAAAATAGATTAAAGGCTACGATTGTAGTCCCTGTCAAGTCGCAGTTAAGTCATGGGGCGAGTCCGGCTCAAAACTAGAGAATAGATGCATTTCAAGGTTGGACGCTCAGGAAATGTTCTGATTGCCCAGAAGGAAAAACGGCTTCGCATCGCTAAGCATTCCCGATGCCACCATCAACCAATGCCAGTATCAAACAGTACGCCTAAGCAAACCGCTGAGCGATCGTAGATTCTACTGCGCTGCAAAAGCTGGCTCAGAGTTTTGGTGTGCTTCTTTTGGTGTGCTTATTAAGCGTTAGTGGAAGTCCCGGAAGCGAAAATGGCTCCCTAATTTGCTCCCTGATTTGGCTATCGTTCCCGCAGGCTGCCTTACTCTATCAGGTTTCCTGGCGATCGGATTAACTCATTTCCTGTCGAATTTCGTCGAGCTTCGATCGCACGGTTTGAATATCTTGCCAGGTAAGCCACTTGGGGCTGCCCTTATCCCGGGAAGGGTTTCGCAGCAGGTACGCCGGATGCAGCATGGGCATACAGAGCCGATTGTCCCACTCAATCCACTGCCCGCGAATCTTGGTAATGCCGCGCTTGTCGCCCGTTATCCCCCGCACTGATGCCGCCCCCAACAGCAGAATAATCTTGGGGTCGATCATGCGAATCTGCTCCATCAAATACGGACGGCAGGCATCCATTTCCTGCACGGTTGGAGTTCGGTTGTCGGGAGGACGGCACTTGACGATATTGCTGACAAAGTAGTCGTCTTCAGTGATCTGCACCGATGCCAGAATTTTGTCCAGGAGCTGTCCTGCTTTTCCTACAAACGCCAGTCCGGTTTCATCCTCGGTTTGCCCCGGACCTTCTCCCACAATCAGGATCGGAGCCTTATCATTGCCTCGCCCCACGACTGCATGAGTTCGATTTTTGCCCAGTTCGCAGCGATGACAACGATTGCAGTGCTCTGAGATCTGCTCCATTGAGCGATAGATCCCAGATGGAATCGGAACTTTGACATCGGTGGGAATTAGATCAGGGTTAAAGTTAGCAGCCGGAGCCGAATCTGCGGCAGGAGCCATTCCCGCCAGGTTAAACAGATCCATTTGATCATCACTAGCCATGAGTCTTGCGTGGGGGTGCGCTCAGTCGGATAAGAATTTCTCTTTGCAAAGACTGTATCTTAAGGCATCTAAGGGCGATCGTCCAACTGCCAAAGGGGGAATTGGGAGGGGATGGCTGGAGATTGGCAGATAACGAGGGGGGAAATTTGGGAATACAAGGTTGCAAAGTTAGCCAACAAAAAACCGACAGTCCAAAAAGAAGCTGTCGGCAAGTCGTGTGTTCCCTGTTGATGACTCGGCTAGAGTTGAGTCTTCTACAGTATGCAGTTCTACAAGCGCGGGTAACAGGATCGTAATCATCCTTTGGTGTGATCTTCGTCACCGCGCGATCACCTTGTCTTCGGAGTGCAGTGAGGTTTCCATTAGAAAGGGCTTTGCCTAGAGCAGGTAGTCCTTCTTGAAGCAGAAGACAAGTAGGGCAAACGTGGGAAAATAAGGCAAATCCAAGGCAGCACGTTAACGGGCAGGAATAACCTGATGAAAGATAAAAATTACTCCTGGAAAGGCAGTCCGAATGCGGGGCGAGTATTGACGATTCTGGCGCTGGTCGCAGCCGCGGTGCTGGTACTTGCTGGATTTAGCTAGGAGAATTCGCTTCTAGCTGTGCAAACTTCGCCCGGATCGTTTCAATGCGCTTGCGATTAACGCCCAGGTCAGACTCGCCCAGACGAGAAGCAGAGCGCACATTAATCACCCTTGCTGCTGGGTCGATCGCAAATTCGACGTCATCCACAAAGCCCATCAGGGCACTGGTAAACTCAGCGTAAAGATAGCCGGGTGAATCAGCGATGATTTCGGTGCGATCGAGGGCTTGAATCACGTTCTTCAGCGTTGCCATTGCTTGGCTGGGGTTAGAGCGAACGGCGATCGGCTGAATAAAATGCTCCTGATCGGTGGGAGTAGTCTGGCTGTTAACGCAGTTTGGCGTGGCAGGGCAGGGGGCGAATTTACCCGATGCAGCGCCTAAGTGGTCGGGACGCTGACCAGAAAAGTGAAAGAGCGGTTTTCCTGCCATTGCAATTTCATCTGGAAACAGTGTTGAGGCGATCGCAGGCGAAGACAGAGGAACCGGAAACAAGGTTTGAGCAGTCACATTTGCAGCGGCTCCTAACCAAAGCATCAGGGTCAGGAAAACGGCAAAGCAGAGAGACAATCCCGACGTAAGCATGAGAAAAAGTAAGCGAAAAGAACATTGGAAAGGCTCTCACTAACTTACTACTTGCGATCATTCAATGGCATCTGATTGGGCAAAAGCTTAGTTTATTGCAAAGATTCGTGCAAAATTAGCCGATTTCCGGCGGGGTCATAGGCATAAATTTCGCGCCCGTGGGAAGCAGTGGTGATCGTTCCGGGGGGTGGATATCCGATTGCGGTGAGTCGATCGATCGCCACTTCAAGCTGCGGCACTTCAAAACAAAGGCTCATACTGCCGCTGGATAGCGATTCAAATTCGGATTGGTGATTGGTTTTGGGCTGAAAAATACCAAGCCGCAGTCCGGCAAGCTGAAACTCGGCATAAACGCCCGGAAGCTCTAAGTCAGGAGGCTGTCCAAGCAGATTTTGATAGAAGGGGACAAGCCGGCCATCGCGATCGGCAAGGGCAACAAAAACGGTGTGGTACTGCAAGGACAGCATTCGCTAAAGAAAAAGAACCAGAATAAATATCTTAGGCTTAATAAATATAACGATGGCATGACATTCTGATACCTGCTTTTGCAATACAGTAGGGTGGATTGAATTACAGTGGAAAAGACCCGATCGCAAGTCGATGACCCGGTAGGGGAAACTGGCAACGCGCATCGCGGCGATTAATCTTCAGAGTTTTGTGAGTCTTGGGGTAAGCATGAAACTGGCAGCACGGATTGGGGATGTCACACCATCGCTGACGTTAGCGATCGATACCAAAGCAAAGGCAATGAAGCGGGAAGGCATCGACGTGCTGAGCTTCAGCGTAGGCGAACCCGATTTTGATACTCCAGCGCATATTCGAGCCGCCGCAGAAGCCGCGTTAAAGCAAGGTAAAACCCGCTATGGGGCAGTGGCAGGCGAACCGAGACTCAGAGAAGCGATCGCTCACAAGCTTCAGAAAGATAATGCCTTGCCCTATCAGCCGGAAAATATCGTCGTGACGAATGGCGGCAAGCACTCGCTGTTTAACCTGCTGATGACGCTGATCGAACCGGGCGACGAGGTGATCATTCCTGCGCCTTACTGGGTCAGCTACCCCGAAATGGTGAAGCTAGCAGGCGGCACACCCGTGATCGTCTCCACCACGGTCGAAGGCGGCTTTAAGATCTCGCCAGAGCAGCTTCAGCAGGCAATCACGCCGCGCACCCGGATGTTTATCCTCAACTCGCCGTCTAACCCGACCGGAATGGTGTACGCTCCGGCAGAAGTGCGGGCGCTGGCGGCGATCGTGGCTCAGCATGATATTTGGGTGGTATCCGATGAAATCTACGAAAAGATTCTATACGACGGAGCGGAGCATCTCAGCATTGGCGCGGTGAGTCCCGAACTGTTTGAAAAAACGATCGTCAGCAGCGGCTTTGCCAAAACCTATGCGATGACTGGATGGCGAATTGGCTTTCTGGCAGCTCCCCTGCCGATCGTCAAAGCGGTTTCCACGCTCCAGGGACACAGCACTTCAAACGTTTGCACCTTTGCTCAGTATGGGGCGATCGCGGCTTACGAAGGTTCCCAGGACTGTGTGACCGAAATGGTGAATGCTTTTGCAGAGCGGCGCAAGGTGGTTTTAGATTATGTCAATGCCATTCCTGGCTTTACCTGTCCGCCGCCCAACGGAGCATTTTATGTGTTTCCCAACATTGGCAAGCTGGGAGTGAAGTCGCTCGATTTCTGCGATGCGCTGCTAGAGAAAAAGCAGGTTGCTGCCGTGCCGGGAATTGCCTTTGGCGCAGATGACTGTATTCGCCTTTCTTATGCCGCCAGCCTGGATGCCATTCATGAGGGAATGCAGCGTCTCACCGATTTTGTGAATTCGCTGCTGTAGCTGATGTCCTACGCCTGCGATCGATAAAAGCTCACTGCCGTATTGCCGTAGACTTTTTGCCGGTCGCGCACCAGTGTGCCGATCGCTTCTGGCATTGCCCGGCTGGGATTGTGTTCGGCAGCTAGCTCTCCTGCTGGAGCAAGCAGATCATGCTGGTCGATCGCTTGCAGCACGGGCTCATACAAATTGCCGTCATAGGGCGGGTCAAAATAGATGCGATCGAACTGCTGTCCCTTGAGGGTGAGCAATCGCTGCACCACGTCGCCTTGGAGTAACTGAAAGGTCTGATCGGGTTTGGCGACCTGCTGCCAGTTTTGCCGAATCACCGTGCAAGCCCGACTCGACTGCTCAATGCCCACAACCGACGATGCACCGCGACAAAGAGCTTCTGCTGCCATTGCCCCACTGCCAGAGCAAAGATCCAGCCAGCGACAGCCTACGATCGTGCCCTGCCAGATGTTAAATACTGCCTCTCGCACCCGTGCCGGAGTCGGACGAGTTGCCTGTCCCGGTAAGGTTTTGAGGAGACGATTGCCGTAGATCCGAAGCGACATGAACGCTAGCGAGAAACTGCTCCCACAGGCTGCTGCTGTTTCACAAAAGCAACAAAGTTCGAGAGAATTTGCAGCCCGGCAGAAGAGGATTTTTCTGGGTGGAACTGAACTGCCATCAAGTTTTGCTGGGCAATGGCTGCCGTCACCGTTTGGCTGCCGTGGGTAATGGTGGCTGCTGTGACAGAAGGATCGATTCCCTCAGAAAGGGAAGTGCTTCGCACTGGGTCAGCATAAAAAGAGTGAACGAAATACACCCAGGAATTCGGCAAATCTTTCCAGAGCGGCGACTGCGGCTGCGTCAACTGAAGCTGATTCCAGCCCATGTGGGGAATCGTCAGCCCGGGTTCTGGCTGAAATCGACGCACTACGCCGCGCACTGCGCCAATCCCCGGTTCTCGCCCTTCTTCACTGCCTTCCAGCAGAATTTGCAGCCCCAGACAAATTCCCAAAAATGGCTTGCCGCTGGCAATGATGTCGCGAATGGGTTGGATCAGGTCACGCGATCGAAGATGCTGAATGGCTGGATCAAACGCACCCACACCCGGCAGCACCACCCCATCTGCCCGCTCCAGGTCTTTCACTGAGTCTGTGATCAGGGGCGTTGCGCCTGCTCGCTCTAAGCCTTTGCAGGCAGAGTGCAGGTTGCCCATGTCGTAATCCACCACAGCGATGATCGTCATTGATCGTTCTCCATTGGGATGTTTTTAGTTATAGCAGGGAATGGGGGTGAGGGGTGGGAGATGAGGGGGGATGGGGAGATGAGGGGATGGGAGATGAGGTAGGATTTGTTGTGCGGGTTTGAGGATGTTCTGGGGGATTTTGAGCGTGAGGGCGGTTTGGTTTCACCAGGATTGGGGTCACGGAGGTGGTTTGAGTCAGGATTATTACTCTTTCAAACATCCGCTTTGGCTAGCTTCTGGTGATTTTTGA
Organism: Cyanobacteria bacterium FACHB-502; assembly: GCA_014695325.1. Taxonomy (GTDB): domain Bacteria; phylum Cyanobacteriota; class Cyanobacteriia; order Elainellales; family Elainellaceae; genus Leptolyngbya_A. The sequence continues at coordinate 256,094 of JACJNZ010000092.1, forward strand.
ATAAGCGGTGCGAATTGCGATGGAAACTGCGTTGATTTTGACTTCTTTTGCGCCCTGGCGGAAGCATCAGCGATCGAATGCGTCGGATGATGTGCTGGTGGGTTTGCAGGAGCGGGGGTTGCCTGAGTCGGTATCACTGGTGCGGCAGTTACCTGTAAATTTGCCCGTGGCGAAAGAAATCACAATCGCTAAACTCAAGCAGCTTCAGCCTAAAATTTTGGTGTTGTGCGGCTTGGCGGAGTCTCGATCGCGGATTAGTTTAGAGCAGCAGGCGACGGTTCGGGGCAGGACGTATCAAACTTTGATTGATCTCAATTCTTTGGTGGAAGGGCTGTTGATTACAGAAATTAGTCAAGATGCAGGGCGGTATGTCTGCAATAGCCTGTATTATGCAATGTTGGATTACACCTTGAATGATTGGGATCAAGCTTCAGCCTGCGACTGTTTGTTTGTGCATATTCCTGTTGTAACCAAGGAAAGTCGATCGCAAATTTTAGCCGATATGAGTTCTATTCTCGATCGATTACTGGTTCGGGCTAGAGGAGTAGGTTTCAGTCAGTTTGCCAGCAGGGTTGAAAAGAATTCGTGAGATTAGGACGAAGACGAATGATTGTATTTAGTCTGGGTGCTGCCGAAGGGAGTTGTCCGAGAATTCAATATCAGCGTTCTCAATCGCAAGGTTGAATGATCGGAAGCGAGGTTGAATGATCGGAATCGATCGCCCTTCAACCAACAGACCAAAAACAGACCAATGCAGTTCAGTTGTGAATGAGGATTGCTACTATGTTTCGCCGTTCCCCTCGTTATCGCCCCTGGAAACGCAAAACGCAGTCTCGCCCCTGGTGGCTCTATGTGCTGCTGATTCTCAGTTTGCCGATCGGCTTAGAGTTTTTGATGCGGGCGATCGTTGGGACAACGGGTGGTGCAACGCGGTGGTTTGGCGACGAATCCGCCTGGGCAAAGCAAGTGCAGGCGTACCAGCTTGGCTTTGCTGACCCGCGTGGACAAGCCTATGAGGATTTGCCCTATCAGGGAAACCTGCGTGCGCTGCGAAATCCGCTCATGAGCTACCAGCTTCAGCCCAATCAAAAAACTTCTTTTTGGACGATTAACGCTCAGGGATTTCGTGACCCCGATCCGGTTCCGCTTCAGAAGCCAGAAGGCGAGATGCGAATCTTTGTGCTGGGCGGCGGCATGGCATTTGGACAGCTTAGCTCCAACGATCAGGCAACCTTTACCCATCGGCTGGAAACGCTGCTCAACGATCGCGTTAAGGCACAGCGCGGTAAACCCAACCAGTTTCAGCCTACGGTTTTGCCTTACCGTGCTGATCAGGTCGAGCAGGTGCTTACCCGTCCTCCCCGGATTCAGGAACGCCAGTATCGCGTGATTAATGCGGCGGTTCCCGGCTACGCCTCCGGCAACGATCTGTCGATGCTGATGCAGCAGGTCGCGAACTACAATCCTGATTGGATCATTATCCTCAACAGCTACGAGGATCTGCTATTGCCCAGCGCTCAGGCAGGCGTTGACATTCCCGGGCTGGATGCCCTGCTGAAGGGCGATCGTGACCCAGTAGGAGCAAAAGCGAAAGAAACCGTTCAGGGCTGGTTGAATCAGCTTTATTTGGTGCAGGGAACACAGCGATTTGTGCTGCGATCGCCTTCAGAATCAACAACGCCTACAGCTCCGCTTAATCTGCTCTCGGCAACAGGGACGATTGATGCTAGCCTGCCCACCGATACCACCGAGCTGGATCAGCGAATTTCTCGCTACCGAAATCATCTCTTGCAAATGGTGCGCTGGACCACCGCCAGCAAAAAGCGGCTCCTGATCGGACTCCAGCCCGAAATCAGCACCCGTCAGCAAAGCGTCCTCACGCCCGAAGAAAAAGCCATCCTGACGGAACTGGGCGACAGCTACGCGAAGCGAGTCCAGACGGCTTACCCCAAACTTGTCGCTGCGGCTCAGCAGGTCACCAAAGGCACTGCCAACTCCACTGTGCTAGACCTGCATCAACTTTACGCTAACACCCCCGGGCAGGTTTTCCTCAGTCCCACCAGCGTTACCGATGAGGCAAATGCTGTGTTAGCAGAACGGTTTTTTAAGGCGATCGAGCAAAAGATGGCGATCGAGCCGAAGCCGTTTGGGTCGTAGGGGGTAGTTTAGGTCCGGCTATATTTTCTCCTCCCACAACACTGCCCTTTGAAGGATGTAGAGCTTCCTAATTCCATCTATCTCTTAGGAAGAGACCCTCTTTTGAGCAGGAGAATAATCCATGACCGCGATCCTTGAAACCGCAGCGCAGGCTGGCTCTTTTAGCCAACTCATGAATGCGTTTAAAACGGCTGATATTGAGCAAATGTTCCAGGGAGAAGGACCTTATACGATTCTGGCTCCCACTGACGAAGCCTTTGCAAAGCTGTCCGAAGAAACTGTGAACGATTTGATGCAGGATACCTACAAGCTGAAGCAGGTTTTGCTGTATCACGTTTTGTTTGGCGATGTGCGATCGGATGATCTGGCAGAAATTCACGAAGCACCCACGGCAGAAGGATCGATCGTGATTGTGGAGCAGAATGCAGACTGCATTAAGGTGAATGATGCTCAGGTAATACAAATGGATATTCTGACCGATAACGGAGTGATTCACGCGATCGATTCAGTGCTAATCCCGACAATTCTTGAGCCGTAATCGGTTACACCCTCATTCAGGGTAAAACGCCAGGATGAAATTCCACCTGGGAGAGAGAAGACGATCGATTGGATTTATCTCAAACGGGAGAATCGCTCGATTTCACGATCGCTGTACTCTTTTGAGGACTGATAAAAGGACATTGCCGAGCGAAATTAGCACCCTTATCTAAGAAGTGTTGTAAAAGCGGGTTGCCAGAAAAAGAGCAATACTGCGCTGAATTTAAGGAGAAAAATCATGGAAGAAACAACGAATCAAAATCCGAACATGGGTGATCCGGCAGAAGCAGAACCCGGTCGGGGTGCACCTGGCGACCAGTGGGGCGTTCAAACCGCTCAGTCGATCGCGGTGAATGACCCTGAAGCGCGGATTCCCTCCAACGTCGATGTTGAGCAAAATATTCACCAGCTCGAAGAGTTTGCAAAGCAGGAAGGTGGCGAAGACGACCTTCACACGACCGACGGTTATGTGATCGACGAGTCCGGCAGAATTGATAACTTTGCGATCGAGCCGCCGATGTATATCGAAGAACACGGTGAAAAGATTTATCTTGACGAATAATTCTCTAACCCCTTTTGGGTTTGGAGGATTTTAGGACAATCCTCGATTAAAAACAAAAGATTGCAAATTTCGGCAGCAATTGGAGGCTTAGCTCATCCAGTTCTGCCGAATTTTTGATTGAACTAAAACTCTTTAAACCTTGCTCCGAGACCTCTCTCCGAATGATAATTCTCACGATCTAAATGCTTTTCAATCCCGTCTAATTTACCATTGAAAGGCGAAAAAATGCCTGATCTCGACTCTACTTATTTATTTAGGGGGCTGCATTATAGAGAGGTGATCAATTAACTCCATTCGATCGCGCAATGAGCGTTGACAAAATTACTGGCTTTGAGGTCAGTCGATCTCCGATTACACGCTATCGAAAGACCTTTACTGCCTTTCCAAATCGCCGGATTTGCTTCGAGTCGGTGGTGAAAAAAGTGACGAAAAAAGCGGCTCAAACGAGTAAATCACTCATTACCATCGTGATGAGCAGTACAATTGCTCGTATGACTATCTCACTCGATCTCAACAACTGCGTGATTCTCGGCATTGACCCTGCGATCGCAACCATTGGTTTTGGTGTGATTCGGGGCAGTGAGGCACTAGAATACGGCGTCATTAAAACCCCGGCAAAATCGCCCATGTACGATCGCCTCAGCCAGATTCACACAGACATTAAAGCTTTGTGCGACATGGTGAAGCCCGATATTGCGGCGGTCGAGATGCCCTTTTTTGGGCGCGATAACACTAATGCGGGAAAGGTGCTGCGGGCGTTGGGCGTCATCGAACTCGCGTTAGGCGACTGGGGATTGAGCGAGATCACATTTCTGCACCAGTCCCAGGTGAAAGCTGCTGTTGCTCAGTATGGAGCCAGCAAAAACGATATCAAGCAGGCTGTGATGCACATTTTTGGATTGCCCAAGCCGCCTTCCCCCGATGATAGTGCGGATGGATTGGCGATCGCTTATGCTGCTCAGTGTGGCGCACGGGCAAATGTGGCGTAGGTGTTTTGCAGTTTTAATTTGCAGTTTCAATCACCGACGGCTTTTCAAACTTTCTCCGAACCCATAGTCTGTCCCTTGCGGCAGATCATCCCCCCTGGGAGAGTTGTCACAATAAAGCGGAGAAGGACTGCGATTTTTACCCAGAATTAGCGTTTAAGCTTTCTCCAATCGGTTCTTGATCGATCGGTGTCAAATCTCTAGATCTAGAGTAGGATAGTTTTGCTTAACGCCAGACATCCCTACCCATAGGGTTTTCTTGCCGCCTGATTTCGTTTTTTAACCACCTGTCATTTACGCTTGCTGTCATCCCAACGAGGACGCACCATGGTTCAAGACCTCGAACGCAACCGCACCGTTCAACCATTCCCTGAAGCGGCTCCTGCTGCCAACCCAGTGTTTTTCCGCACCTATAGCCGTCGCGGTGAGAAAACGGCAAATCTGCGCGAATCCTGGGATGAGGTTTGCGATCGAACGCTGCGCGGCATTGTTGAACTGGGCACCCTGACTCCCGAAGAAGCCGACCTGCTGCGGCGAATGCAGCAAGAGCTAAAAAGCTTACCTTCCGGTCGCTGGCTGTGGGTGGGCGGCACGAGCTGGATTCAAAAGCCCGAAAACTTCTCCGGCGCATACAACTGCACCAGCACAAACGTCACGGATTGGCGTGCCTTTGGCTTGATGATGGATCTCGCCATGATGGGCTGCGGTACAGGCGCAATGCTGGAACCCAAATACATTTCTCTGTTGCCTGCTATCCGCAATCGCCTCACGGTAAAAATGCAGGGCGACGTTGGGATGGCTTCCGCTGAAACCCGACAAGATGAAACGACGGTTGAAATCAACGGGAATCAGGTGCTAATTCGCGTGGGCGATAGCCGTAAAGGATGGGTCGATTCCTACCAGACTTTGCTGGAACTCTCTACAGATGAACGCTTTACTGACACTGTAGAAGTCACGATCGATCTCAGCCAGGTGCGTCCCGCAGGTGAGCGGCTCAAGGGCTTTGGCGGCATGGCAAACCCAATTCGTCTGCCTGCGCTTTACGATCGCTGCGCGACAATTTTGAACAAGGCGAGTGCTTCGCAGAATGGAGGGAGCGGACGAAAGCTGACTTCGGTGGAGTGCTGCCTGCTGATCGATGAAGCGGCTGCCTGTGTGGTTGCCGGAAACATTCGGCGCAGCGCAGGGATGAGACAGTTTGATGCCGATGATCAGCTCGGCGCAACTGCAAAAGACAACCTCTGGATGCAGGATGCGGAGGGGAACTGGCGCATCGACCCGGAACGTGACGTGCTGCGAATGGCAAACCACACTCGTGTCTTCCATCGCAAGCCAACCCTGGAAGAATGCACTGATGCTGTTCGTAAACAGTTTTATTCGGGGGAAGGAGCGATTCAGTTTGCGCCAGAGGCGATCGCCCGCAGCAATGCCGATTTGCTAAAAACGGCTGAATTAAAATCTGAATTCCTCCAGGCTTATGTGCAGGGTAATGGCGCCGCCTGGATTCAGCAGCAGGTTCCAGGAATTGCTGACGAGGAGATACAGCATCGACTAGGACGCTATGGGCTGAACCCCTGTGGTGAGATCCTGGGCGAAAATTTCCACTGCAACTTAGCGGAAGTCCATCTCAATCAGCTCAATCCCAACAATCTGGAAGACCAGGAAGCTGCCTTTACTGCTGCTGCCCTTTCGGTTGCTGCCCTGCTGAATCACCAGTTCCAGGAGCCGCGCTATCGCTATTCTCGATCGATCGATCCGATTGTGGGCGTTTCGTTCACCGGGCTGTTTGACTTCTTTGTGCAGGCATTTGGCGTGGAGTGGCTGCACTGGTGGGAGCAGGGTCGTCCTGATACAATGACGGGTTTGCAGTTCAAGCAGCGCGAAAAAGAATATCTGATGCGATGGAAGGAAACGGTGCAGCGCGTGGTGTGGGATTACTGCGATCGTCACAAATTGCAGCGTCCCAATCGCTGTACGACGGTTCAGCCTGCGGGAACCAAGTCGCTCCTGACAAGTGCAAGTCCGGGCTGGCATCCGCCCAAAGCGCAGCGGTTTATTCGCCGCATCACGTTCCGCAAAAACGATCCGGTCGCGCTCGCTTGTCTGGAGTACGGCTACAAGATTGTTCCCTCTCAGTCCGATAAAGACGAACAGGGACGGCTGCTAGACGATGCTTTTGATCCGCGCTGTACCGAGTGGCTGGTTGAGATTCCGGTCGAAGTGCCCTGGGCAAATATTCCAGGAGCCGATCGCGTCGAGATCTCTAAGTTCAATGCATTGGCGCAGATGGATTTTTATATGCAGGTGCAGCGGCACTACACGACGCACAACACGTCTGCAACGATCGAACTCCGCGAAGCCGAAGTGGAGCTACTGGCACAGCGAATCTACGACGCAATCCAGAACAACGAAGGCTATATCTCTGCCGCGCTGCTGGCCCGGTTCGATGATCACCAGACCTTCCCGCGTCTGCCCTTTGAGCCGATTACAAAAGAAGAGTACGATCGCCTCAGCCGTGAAGTGGTCGAACGTCGTCAAACTGATGACTTCCACTATGCCCTCAGCCGCTACGATTCGGGAGAACTGAGCGAAGCGGGTCCGGCAGGCTGTGACAGCGACAAATGTATGCTGCCTGAGTCAAAGTAGAGCAGTAAAACTTCAGGCGATCGACAAATTTGTTTGAGCCTTCGATCAGGAGTGGGACAATTCCACCCCTGATTTTTTTGCCTCGCTTATTGCTCAAGCACGCTCATAAATTTCCCTGGCGCAAACGGAGCCGGAATAATGGGCGTGAATTGAACGCGATCGGTTGCAATCCGTTTTACATAGAACTCGTTAATCCGGTGATTCACCCATTCTCGTGAACCAATGATCCAAATTTGCCCTTTCTCGCCATCGGAAAATGGCAGCAGTTCACTGAACTCTGTAGACATGATATTTTTGCCTCGCTAAGCGTTGATTTGTAGAGAAGAAAAGCCTAAGGCGTGGTTTTCCCAACCACTCATTTCGCATTAGCAAGGCGATCGATCGTAAGATCATCACAGCCTAGCCTCCTGCTCCTTCAGGAAGTTAGGTTAGCTGGTTAGTCGTGCGCCAACACTTCTAATCAGCGTCCTCACCTTAAGCTTTGTCTACTGGTACTCAATAACCAGTGTTGATCAGGATAGAGGAAACCTTCTTTGTAGACAAGCGTACTCCAAGATTTCTTAGGCAACTTTCCTTGAAAAACTGCTTCACATTGAATTTTCCTTTAACCCGATCGTTCTTGCTAATTCCTGTCCTAGCGGATTAGACCGGATGGAAGGACACACAAAGTAAAGAAACGCTGAGGAATTCTGGCTAATGTTCTTGTTTGGGATATTGTGCAGAACAATTGCCGGGCTAATATCGAGTTTAGGCAATTAGACGGAATAAATTCAGTCTAACCACCTATGGAGGGCAGATAGCCCGAATGAGTTCAGTCTAATCAAGAGTTGGGCTGCTTCATATCTTGGTAGAGACATCGCGAATTGTTTGAAAGGTATTTAGGGTTCAGAGCCTTTGAGAGAGCTTAAACTTGAAGGAATCGGAATTTACAGTTTTTGGGATAAGGTACTTTTCCTAATACGGCATTGCTGCAAAATAATCTAGCATTAATCGATGAATGAAATGGTAAGAACCTCCTACACGCTGAAGTATGAACCTTTCAGTACAGTAGTTGAGAAAACGAGCATAATTCCAAGGTGAATTTCCGCTTTTCCAAAGAATAAGCCGTAATACAAAATGCTGTAAACACACCAAACCACCAAAAAATAATGCACTGATTAAGCCAATACCCGTTCCAATTCTGAAACCTGTAACGAGACTTTGCAAAATCAACAACAAGCTAGTTAGCAGTCCAGAAAATGTTCCTGTTATGATGGCAGTCCTCCCAAGTTCATAGATTGTACCGTTTGGTAATCTTTGAGTTTCTGTATCTTGGGAATAGCTTATTCTATTAGTTATTCCTAAAGTAAAACCGACAACTGAGCATCCAAAAAAACCAAGGACTATTTCAGTTAGAGATCCAAAAATCAAACCAAAAATTAAGCCGCCGATCATTCCAAGAATTATTCCTAGTATCAACCTATAACTAAATTTTTGAGATGGGGTTCTGAGCCAAGAAGGATCTATTCTCTCAATTGAAAATTCATCTAATCCTCTATATGCCATCTGTTGAGCAAGCCAAACCAGCCATTGTCGAGCTTGTCTTGCCGATGGTGTTTGCTTTTGAGTATAGAGATAAGTATCTAGGGGACGACTAAGCATTCTATGCACATAAGAGTCTAAGAGATACTCTAGAAAATCTGAAGTAGAGGTTAAATTCTTTCTATTTTCGATCTCAATCTCTTGGTACACCAAGATTGTGATGTTTAACAACAAAGGTTTTCGCACCAGCTCCAACAGTATTGGAATAGCTTGTAGTATTTGCCAAAGAGCTGATTTCTCCAACAGTGTAAGATAATCCTGAATCTGCTGATTTGTTAAATCTTGTAGATAAATTGCCCCCTCTAATTGTAGTTTATGTGCCTGAAGCTCATATTCTTTTCGGCGGCTACAGACAGCCATAGATAGAGATGGTTTGCTTTGTAGCCATTGATTAATTGACTGTATACAAGCTGCTTGATGCTCTATTCTTGCTTCGTCTAATCCATCTAGAAGTGGTAAAAGTTTTTGGTTTTCAATCCATTTTTTAGCAGTATCTGCTCGAACACCATATTTAGATTTCAGTTCTGCAATTAGCCAATCTTGTATTACTCTGTGCGAAGTATCCCATGTAGACAAACTAAACAGTACAGGAATAGCATGATTTGGATCTACTTCGGCTTTGTGAAGTAGATCTTGAGCTAAATCTAATAATGTTGTCGTTTTACCAGAACCAGGCTCACCCAAAATCAGCAATCTACCTGCAATATCTGCTCGTTCAAAAACATCTATAGTCCTTGCCTCAGGTGAAACTTGTATAGTAGATACACTTCCAGTTTGAATTTCATATCTCCGAGGATTTACATAGCGAGATTGGTTTTGTTTATCCAGATTAATTAGCACTTCCCTGTGCAGTGAAGACTTTAGTCGAGCAACTATTTCCTCTTTGACAACAGCTAAAAGAGCTTGCTCGATACGAGGACGGATAGAGTCACCAGATTGTTGTATTAGCTGTTGAATAAGTTGTTGATCAGAAGTAGTAATATTGACGACATAGCTTTGGTGAGAGCCAGAGCCTATCTGAACTTGGTTATAGACGTACTGATTTTCAGAGCTAGTATTCATATCTTGTTGGGAAGATAGCTCTCTTGAGGTTACATTGTCATCACCAGTTTCCATATGTAGTCATCCTCCAAAGGAGAGTTATCACCTGAGTATCAACGCCTAGCCAGTCGAGAACGTGACTTTGTAATCTTGGTTGAATTAGTTTAGACATATCAGAGGGATCACTTGTATCAATAATAAGCACACCGTTCAAGAAATCTTTTTCAAAAGACGGCGTGATGAGGAATCCTATTAAATCTGATTTTACAAAACTTTTGTTGTTATCACTTAAGTGTTTATAGTTGGAAGGAATTTCTGAGGGTGGCATTAGTTGAATAGTCAGAGTCCTGTGTTGATTATTCTTGTCTATTGTATTAAATGCATAGCCATACGCTCCTTCACCAAATTCAAACGAAGCATACAATTCCCTGTCAATAACATTCCTGCTTCGACAAACTATTTGAATCTTCCAGTTAATGAATCCTTTTCTGATAGGTATTGCAATATAAATTCTAACTTCATTACTCAACCCAAAGGATTTTTTGAGATCCTCACAAAACTCATTTAATTTTGTTTCTAAGTGTGGAAAAGTAAAATCTTTTGTGATTCTTGAAAGTTCTTCGAATTGCTTCTTCTTTTCTAATCCGTCACTTATCAAAACAGCTATCCCAGGTAAAACTATAAAGCAAGTGGCAATTATTCGAGCATTTCGCTTGTTCTTTAAAGTAGTCCATGACTCTGGGATAGGACTGCTATCTCCTGTGAAAAAAGATTGTGCATCACCTAAACCAACGACTACTGAGCTAAAGATAATGAAGCATGAAAACAAAATACTTCTTGGAGTAATATTACTGAGCCAAAATTTAATTTCATAATATGCGCTGTTTTTGGGACGCATAGAAGTTAAGTAATTACTGAGACTAAGCTGTTTTTAGCATAAAAATTAAAGATCAGACATTCACGCCGGAATCTTAACAATTATTATTCTTATAGACTGATCTAACTTAACTTTGATTTATGCAATATTAAGTCAGCCATCAGCTCAGCAATCCCGCTGCATCGGAACGAATTTGGTCATTGATGGGATGCAGAGGCTGTCTGCGTCCCGTGAGCGGGAACGTTATGCCACTTGGTCTCGGATAAGAACGTACTTGAAGCTCATCTGTTGGTAGCAAAAGCAACAGTAACTGCTATATATTGGCAACAACAGTTCCATTACTTCAGGGTTTCTGTGCCAGCAAAAGACATTTACCATGACACTGTGAAGCGTGCCTTACAAAAAGATGAATGGACAATTACACATGATCCATTCCCGCTTCAAATTGGTAAAAAGCGCTTATCGGCTGATCTGGGCGCAGAGCGCTTAATTAGTGCCGAAAAGGGATTGCAAAGAATCGTTGTTGAAGTGAAAAGCTTTGTAGGACAGTCTGATGTTAAAGATTTAGAGCAAGCACTGGGGCAGTACGTCCTATATCGTCAAATTCTTAGCGAGATGGGCATCGAGCGCAGCCTTTATCTAGCGGTCTCTCAAGCAACCTTTAACAGCGTATTCACTATAGAATTAGGACAGGTATTGCTCAAGAATCAGGTGGTCAAGTTAATTGTCTTTGATGATGAAAGTGAGGCGATTGTACGATGGATACCCGATTAAAATACCAAAACATTATTAAGAGCGTCCTGCAAAATCACGCTGATTATCGTGCTACGCTGCCTGATGGCTACACTTCTCAGCTCATTTTTGATGATGAGCGAGGGCAGTATTTGGTTCTAGATATGGGCTGGAATGGTGATAATTACCTTCATGCGACCCCAATCCACATCAGCTTGATTGGTGATAAGGTTTGGGTGCAATACGATGATACTGAGGAAGGGGTAGCGACAGATTTAATGCAAGCAGGTGTTTCTAGAGAAGATATCGTATTAGGTTTTCGTCATCCCAAAATACGACAGCATACAGGTTTTGCAGTGGCTTGATTAGCAAGGATGGCGATCGCAGTATAACAAGCATCATGCAACGGACGAATAACTTGCATGGTTTCATCAGAACTTATCTCAACATTGCGAGGGCTGAGTCGGGCAGATAAACTCTACGTCATGCAGGTTCTAATTTCTGAACTTGCTCAACAAGAAACAGATTTAATCAAACCCGATCAGTCCTACCCTGTATGGTCGCCCTACGATGCGACAGAAGCAGCAGATACGATGTTAGAAGTATTGCGATCGGCTAAAACTCAGGACAATGCGTAACGCTGAACAATACCCTAGGACAAGTCAACATCTTTATAGAGTTTGATGTTTGCTTCTACCGCTCGCAGTTGCAGTTTGAAGTTTGCCCAAAATCTCCTGCCTCGAATTGATTGGATCAGAAGCGATCGCCCCAAACACTAAAATGAAACGATTGCGCTCTAACACTGTTCTGTGAATCTTTCTCCTGCTCTACAACAAGCGATCGCAATCCATTTATCCATTGATTTCCCTACAGATCCCAAACACGCCAAGTTTTTAGCCTGTGCGATCGCCCCAGCTGCAGACTTCCTACTTACAGGCTAATTACAGGCGATACAGACCTCGCTGAGGGACAGAACTGAGTAGAGGCAGCGATCGTCATGGTAGCTATGTTCAAAAGCCTTTTCTACGACGCATAGGGCTAAGTTTGTCCCCCGCCCTTAATTCCAAAAAAACTAGCTCTTCTCAAAGTCCCCCAATTTTGGGGGATTTAGGGGGCGATGCAGAACATTCGCAAAGATTCAACCATCCTCTCCCCCTTCTATAAATTTCCCTATTCAGAACAATCCCAAAATATTGATTAAGTTGATTTTATATTCAATGAGCATTCACTCACAATTTTGTAACGGAGTGTAAAGAAATCGCACAGTTTTTTTATCAATTTGTGTCACTTAAGCGCCCGATCGCCCTTTTGGTAAGGCTTTTCATGGTACAAACACCTATGTACCTCAAACTGTCGGCGGTCAGTCTCATCATCTAGCCTTGGACTGAACTGCTATCTTCCTGTAGGCGTTTATTGCGTTCTGCAGTTGCAGCCCGACCCCGACAGCCCGTGCCTCAGCCTAGAATCCAAGGAGCCTAACCGCATGTTCACCCACGTCAAGCCCGCGATCAGGCATATCGCGCCCGACAACCTCAATGGGCGATCGCTGATCAAAGTGGTCTATGTCGTGCTAGAGCCGCAGTACCAGAGTGCCCTCTCGGCGGCTGTCCGATCGATCAACGCGAACAATCCTAATCTGGCGATCGAAATTAGCGGCTATTTGTTAGAAGAACTTCGCAGCCCTGAAAACTACGAAGCCCTTCAGAAGGATGTTTCAGAAGCCAATGTCTTTATCGCCTCGCTGATCTTTATTGAAGAACTGGCAGAAAAAGTCGTTGCTGCGGTCGAACCCCACCGCGATCGCTTAGATGTGGCAGTGGTCTTTCCCTCCATGCCGCAGGTGATGCGCCTGAACAAGATGGGGACTTTCTCGATGGCGCAGTTGGGTCAGTCGAAGAGTGCGATCGCCCAGTTCATGCGGAAGCGCAAAGAGCAGTCGGGCAGCAGCTTCCAGGACGCAATGCTAAAGCTCCTCAATACGCTGCCGAAGGTGCTGAAATACCTGCCGATGGACAAAGCGCAGGATGCCCGGAACTTTATGCTCAGCTTCCAATACTGGCTGGGCGGCTCCTCGGAGAACCTGGAAAACTTTTTGCTGATGCTGGCGGATAAGTACGTCAAACCCTCTGGCAATCCGTCTGGAAAGGCGATCGTCTATCGCGATCCCGTCACCTATCCTGACATGGGCATTTGGCATCCCCTCGCGCCCCAGATGTACGAAGACCTGAAGGAGTACCTGAACTGGTACAGCACCCGTCAGGATGTCCCCGAAGATGTGAAAGATCCCCTGGCTCCCTGCGTCGGTCTGGTGCTTCAGCGAACTCACCTGGTGACCGGCGATGACGCGCACTATGTAGCAATGGTGCAGGAATTGGAATGCATGGGTGCAAAAGTCGTGCCCGTCTTTGCAGGCGGTCTGGATTTCTCGAAGCCCGTCGATGCCTACTTCTATGACCCGATCAAGAAAGACCAGGCCTTGGTAGACGTGGTGATTTCCCTCACCGGATTTGCGCTGGTGGGCGGTCCCGCTCGTCAGGATCACCCGAAGGCGATCGACTCCCTCAAGCGATTGAACCGTCCCTATATGGTGGCGTTGCCGCTGGTGTTCCAGACGACCGAAGAATGGCAGGACAGCGATCTGGGTCTGCACCCGATTCAGGTGGCGTTGCAGATTGCGATCCCCGAACTGGATGGGGCGATCGAACCGATCATTCTCTCTGGGCGGGATGGTGCAACGGGCAAGGCGATCGCGCTGCAAGACCGGATCGAGGCAATCACGCAGCGGGCAATGAAGTGGGCCAACCTGCGCCGTAAGCCGAAGCTGCACAAGAAAGTCGCGATCACGGTGTTCAGCTTCCCGCCGGATAAGGGCAACGTGGGTACAGCGGCTTATCTGGATGTGTTCGGCTCCATTTACGAAGTGCTAAAAGCTCTGCGCGACAACGGCTACGACGTGCAGGACGTGCCCGAGTCAGCAGAAGCCCTGATGCAGGAAGTGATCCACGATGCTCAGGCGCAGTACACCAGCCCAGAGCTAAATATCGCCTACCGGATGTCGGTTCCTGAATACGAGGCATTAACCCCCTACTCCCAGCGACTCGAAGAAAACTGGGGTGCGCCTCCCGGACATCTGAATACCGACGGCGAAAATCTGCTGGTATTTGGTAAGCACTTCGGCAACGTCTTTATTGGCATTCAGCCCACCTTTGGCTACGAAGGCGACCCGATGCGGCTTTTGTTCTCGCGATCGGCAAGTCCGCACCACGGTTTCGCGGCATACTACACTTACCTGGAGCGGGTTTGGCAAGCAGATGCCGTGCTGCACTTTGGAACCCACGGTTCGCTGGAATTCATGCCCGGTAAGCAAATGGGGATGTCAAATGAGTGCTATCCCGATTCGCTGATTGGCACGATTCCCAACCTCTACTACTACGCGGCAAATAACCCGTCCGAAGCGACGATCGCCAAGCGTCGAGGCTATGCCGAAACGATCAGCTACCTCACCCCGCCTGCCGAAAACGCCGGACTTTACAAAGGGCTGAAGGAACTGAGCGAACTGATCGCGTCTTACCAAACCTCGAAGGAGAGCGGACGGGCGATTCCGATCGTGAATGCGATTATCGAGAAGTGCCGCCAGGTCAACCTCGATAAGGACATCACTCTGCCTGAAAATGACGCTTCTGAACTGAGTCTGGACGATCGCGATTCGCTAATCGGCAAGGTCTACATCAAACTGATGGAAATCGAGTCGCGCCTGCTGCCCTGTGGTCTGCATGTGGTGGGTAAACCGCCGTCTGCCGAAGAAGCCGTCGCAACTCTGGTGAATATCGCCGGACTCGATCGCCCCGAAGAAAGCATCAAGAGCCTTCAGCGCATTATTGCCGAAAGCATCGGACGCGAGATGGACGAGATTTACCGAAACTCCGATCGGGGTGTGCTGGTGGATGTGGAGCTGCTGTTCAACATCAATCAGGCGGTGCGATCGGCAGTCGCAGCCATGGTGAAAGAACAAACCGATG
The DNA here is from genome assembly GCA_014695325.1 of Cyanobacteria bacterium FACHB-502. Lineage (GTDB taxonomy): Bacteria > Cyanobacteriota > Cyanobacteriia > Elainellales > Elainellaceae > Leptolyngbya_A. The sequence continues at coordinate 271,232 of JACJNZ010000092.1, forward strand.
CCGAAGGGCGCGTCTCCAAAGTCACCAAGCTCAATTTCTTCAACATCGGACGCAAGGAACCCTGGATTGAATCGCTGACCCAATCGGGCTATCCGAAGGTCAATGCCGACGATATCAAGCCCCTGTTCGAGTATCTGGAGTTTTGTCTGAAGCAGGTGATTGCGGATAACGAGCTGGGCGCACTGCTCAAAGGTCTGGAAGGCGAATACATTCTGCCTGGTCCTGGCGGCGACCCGATTCGGAACCCGGATGTGCTGCCCACAGGTAAGAACATCCACGCGCTGGATCCCCAATCCATCCCGACGACCGCAGCCGTTCAGGGCGCGCAAATTGTGGTTGAAAGACTGCTCGATCGCCAAAAGGCTGAAAACGGCGGTGCGTACCCGGAAACGATTTCCTTCGTCCTCTGGGGGACAGACAACATCAAGACCTACGGCGAATCCCTAGCGCAGGTAATGATGCTCGTCGGCGTGCGTCCGGTCCCCGATGCGCTGGGCCGCGTGAACAAGCTGGAAATGATTCCCTTAGAAGAACTGGGTCGCCCCCGGATCGATGTGGTGGTGAACTGCTCTGGTGTGTTCCGCGATCTGTTTATTAACCAGATGAATCTGCTCGATCGCGCCATCAAAATGGCAGCGGAAGCCGATGAGCCTGTGGAAATGAACTTTGTTCGCAAACACGCGATCAAGCAAGCAGAAGACATGGGCATCAACCTGCGTCAGGCAGCCAGCCGCGTCTTCTCGAATGCTTCTGGCTCCTATTCGTCGAACATCAACCTGGCGGTGGAAAACAGCACCTGGGAAAACGAGGCAGAGCTACAAAATATGTACCTGTCGCGCAAATCCTTTGCCTTCAACTCGGACAATCCGGGCATGATGGATCAAAACCAGGATTTGTTCACCTCTGCCCTGAAGACGGTAGACGTGACGTTCCAGAATCTCGACTCCTCGGAGATTTCGCTGACGGACGTATCCCACTACTTCGACTCTGACCCGACAAAGCTGGTGGAAACGCTGCGGAAGGACGGCAAAAAGCCTACTGCCTACATTGCAGACACGACGACGGCAAACGCCCAGGTGCGTACTCTCTCGGAAACCGTCCGTCTCGATGCTCGTACCAAACTCTTGAATCCCAAGTGGTATGAGGGAATGCTGTCCCACGGCTACGAAGGAGTCCGCGAACTCTCGAAGCGATTGGTGAACACAATGGGCTGGTCTGCGACCGCAGGGGCAGTAGACAACTGGATCTATGAAGACACCAACACCACGTTCATCAAAGACGAGGAAATGCGGAATCGCCTGATGAACCTCAACCCCCACTCGTTCCGCAAGGTCGTCACAACTCTGTTGGAGGTGAACGGGCGCGGCTACTGGGAAACCTCCGAGGAAAACCTGGATCTGCTGCGGGAGCTGTATCAGGAAGTGGAAGACCGGATCGAAGGCGTGGAATAACCGCAATTGCAAGATCACCCGCCTGGGTGATCCACCCTAACGAAGTAGAACGTCGATCGACCCTCGTATCTTAAGGAAAGATAAGTGACGTTCATGGAATTGACCCAGCAGGGGGCTGCTGGGTTTTTTATTGAAACTTTTGGCTGAATTGCCTCGATTAATTGCCTCGATTAATTGCCTTGACTGGTTGCCTCAGGTGATTGACCCGCCTACTTCTTGAACCGGTCGCGCCCGCCGCATCATCATCAGTCCTTTGTGGCCATGGGGTTCGCCAATCATCACAACAGAGCAGGGGATGTGTCGCAGGGCGCGATTGGTAATATCGCTCAGAATTAGTTCGCCTGCCGCCCGATCGCGTCGTCGTGAATTTCGCATCACCACCAGATCGTGAGCGCGTGAAGCTTCGATGATCGCCCCCGCAATATCGCCCGATCGCACAATCTGAATATTGGGATAGACAAAGGGCACATATTTAGCAACGAGCATCCTGAGCTGAGATTCGATCCAGGCTTCGCGCTCTGGTGGACTGTAGCGATCGCAAACATGCAGCAAGGTAATGCTTGCATTGTTGGCATCTTCCAGAATGTCAGCAAACAGCAGAAGCTGGATGGACTCACGAGTAGGATTGTCGATCGGAACCAGAATTCGCCGGAAATTCGAGGGCGAATCGAGCAGGCGCATAATCGCCACCGGACAGTGAGATGCCCATAAAACGCGATCGATCACGTTACCAAATAGTCGGGCGCGGATGCCCTGCGTTCTGCCCCAGCCCATCGCGATCAGATTGGCGTTTTGTTCTCGGCTGGCACGGCTAATGCCCTGAGCGGTTTCATCGTCAATTCTTAAAACGGGCGTTGCGTTTGCACCCAGGCTTTGACAAGTTTCGGTTGCCTGCCGCAAAAATGCTTCGCCTTGCTGAATGTCAGAGTCAACTTGGGGCGAATCCATATGAACATGACCTGACGCGATCGACAAAGGCACAATTCTGCCTGCCTCATGCCGTGCGAAAAGAGCCGCCATTTCCAGCAAGTTACGCTGCGTTTGGGGGTTGTAAATCGGCACAACGATCGTTAATGGGCGATGCGCTTCTGGGGCGTCGCTGAAAGAGTCGATCGCCAAAGCTTCGGGTAGGTTAGTGCTGGGGGTTAAGCCACTGGCTGCACGGGCAGTAATAATCGGTCCCAGCGTTGCCGTCACCACAAACATGACAATGACGGTATTTAGCACATCTTCGCTGATAATGTTTGCCCGAAAGCCTACAAACGCTGCTGCCAGAGTAGCCGCAACTTGAGGAAGCGACAGCGACCACATGGTAATCATTTCTCGCCAGCCGTAGCCAAAGAGAAACTTAGTGCCGAGTGCTGCCAAAAACTTACTGCCAATCAAGCCCAGGACGATCGCCAGCGTCAGTTCGATATTGCCCAGGCTGCGGATAAAACCGGGAATGTTAATAATCAGCCCCGTATTTACAAAAAAGATGGGAATAAACAGCACACTTCCCACAAACAGGATCTTTTCCTTGACTGAACCTTCTCCCACCGCAGTGTTGACTGCCAGCCCGGCTAAAAACGCACCGACAATTTTTTCAATGCCAATGAGTTCTGCACTGATCGATGCAATAAACACCACCAACAGCACAAACAAAAACTGATTGCCCTCTGCATCGCCCGATCGCCGAAAAAACTCCTTGCCCAACCAGTTAAAGCCAAACAGAATAACCGCAGAATAGATCAGCAGCGATAGTAGCAAGCTCGCCAGACTAAAAACGCTGAAATCTCCTTTATTGATGCCTACACAAATCGCCAGCACCAGCAGCGCACCAATGTCCGTAAAAATGGTTGCGCCGATCGTCACCGTCACGGCTTCATTGTTTACCAAACCCAGGCGACTCACGATCGGATACGCCAGCAGCGTATGAGATGCCAGCAGCGATCCAATCAGCACCGAGGAATTCCAGCCAAAGCCAAACACTCGCCCGACCGCAATCCCTGTAAGCAGGGGAAACAGAAACGTCAAAAACCCAAACCCCGCCGATCGATGCTTAGTTGCACGAAACTGTTCCAGGTCAATTTCTAGCCCGGCAACAAACAGCAGGTACACCAAACCGATATCCGACAGTAAGTGCATTGTTTCCGACTCATTGCTGAGCAGCCGCAGCGCATTTGGACCTAAAATCACGCCCGCAATGAGCAGTCCGAGCAGTCCGGGCAGCCGAATCCGCTCAAATGCGATCGGCACAATGAGAATGACTGCCAGCAGCAGAGCAAAGGAAACAATCGGTTCGAGTTGCATAGTCCCTGAAAAAAACTGCGAAGGCAAAGCAGAACAGGCACTCAGCCTACCTCGATCGCCAAAGCAGAGAATCCATCAATGGAAAGAGCAGCCGTTTCGAGAGCAGACTCAAGGAAGGATTGTGGGAGAACCAGGGCAGGGGGATTACTTTAGTAATTGTTATTCGTCATTGGTCATTCGTGACCCTGATGAATCATGATCCGTTACCAGTTGCCAATCACCACGAACGGCTAATCACGATCGCCTTCAACATTTGCCCTAACCTTTATTGTTTTCTTTCACTTAACAAACTCCCCCCTTCCTAACCTTCTGTAAAGTTTTACGGATTGATTAATCCCTTCGATCGCAAATCTCGCTAGTATCGCCATATCCCTTCTCATCACCGGATGCCGATCGACTATGCGCTTCTCACGTCCCTCTGTTCCGCCTGAAGTGGAAACGCAAACCCGAATCCTGGAGGCAGCCAAAAAGCTGTTTGCTCGGCGGGGCTATGACGGGACGACGACGCGAGATCTGGCGCAAGCTGCGGGCGTGGCAGAAGGCACAATTTTTCGTCACTTCGAAAGCAAGAAGGCGATTCTGATCGAAGTCGCAACGCAGGGCTGGGTGGAACTGCTCACCGATCTGTTGACGGAACTGAGCGAAATGGGCAGCTATAAAGCGATCGCCCAAGTGATGAAAAAGCGAATGCTCAACCTGCACAAAAACGCTGACCTGCTGCGAGTCTGCTTTCTAGAAGCGCAATTTCACCCCGATTTGCGCCAGCAGATTCAAACCGATGTGATCGTCAAAATGACTGACGTGGCAGAAGCCTTCTTTCAAACCGCCATGGATCAAGGAATTTATCGCCGTATGAATCCGCGTGTTGTGGCTCAGGTGTTTCTAGGAATGTTTACGATCGCCGGATTTAGCCAGGATTCGATTATTCCCGAGGGCGCATCGCCGCAGGCATTTATCGAAATGGCAGAAGGGATGGCAGATATTTTCCTGAATGGCGTTCTCACCCCAGACCCTGCTCACTAACTGCCGCCTGCTCACCCGTTGCCTGTGGTGGGTCGCCGTCCTAACAAGAATCAATGTCTATCGCGCACATCATTCTCGGTCTGCTTCAGCAGCAGCAAAGGACGGGCTACGACCTGAAAACAGGCTGTTTTGACGACTGCATCGCTCATGTCTGGCAGGCAGACCAGTCGCAGATTTACCGCACACTCGAAAAGTTAGAGGCACAGGGCTGGGTAGATTGCACCGTCGAGATTCAGCACGATCGCCCCAATCGCAAGGTTTACCAAATCACCCAGGCAGGCAAAGCCGAACTGAATCAGTGGCTTCAGACCCACCAATCCTTGCCAATCGTGCGGGAACCGTTGCTCATGCAGCTTTACCTCGCCTCAGACCTGTCGAATGAAGCAATCGTTGCCCTACTCGAACAAGAGCAAACTGCCCATCAAATGCGGCTGGCAAAGTGTGAAGCCGTGCAGCGCGATGTTCCTCTTGCTCAGGAAATGCCTTCACTGCAGCCGCCTGCCCGCCGCGAAAAGGTGATTCATCAGCTCGTGCTGGAACTGCTCCGCCGCAAAGAGCAAACCTATCTGGACTGGCTCCAGGAAGCGATCGAGCAGATTCGCGCCTGCTCCTAAGCCGATTCCTGCCTACCCAAAACCTGCCCAATCGCCTGAATCAGATCCTCAGGATCAAAAAGCTTTGACAGGTGGCACTGGTATCCGGCGGCAATGGCTTCCTGCCGTTTGTTGGCAGAGGTGTAGGCAGTCAGGGCAATTCCGGAAAGGGCATGGTTCTAAAGTTCGGAACGGCTGCGAATCTCCTGCATTAGTAGATCGCCGTCCATTTCTTACATTCCGATGTCGCTAATCAGCAGATCAAATTGGCTCTCTGATTCGTCTGCGGCAAGTGCCTGCAAAGCTGCCTCGGCAGAAGTAACCGCCTTGACGATCGCCCCTTCATGCTCCAGCACAAACCGGACAAACTGAAGCGTCGGCACTTCATCATCCACTGCCAGGACGCGCACTCCTGCTAGATCAAAGGCAGTCTGCGGCGTTGATTCAGCCGATGGAACGATCGCTGGCTGGAGCCCGGCAACCGTGGCATAAGTCGCTGCAAGGACGGAAACGGGATGTGCCCTCGCTTACCCTGAACTTTCACCCCGCTTCCGCACCTGCTTGTAGCATCGAATAAAACGCGCCTCAGCTCAGACCCTACGCGACGCTGCGCTGTGCCGAATTAGGCTCCATTCTGATCGGTGCTTCGGGATGAAGGTAGGACTTGATCTGAGCCATTACTTTGTTAACGCTCTCTTCCACCATTTCCAGGTGCGTCTGGCAGTTAACTTCTGGATTGAGCGGCGGCTCGTAAGGATCATCGATTCCGGTAAAATTCTTGATTTCGCCTGCTCTTGCCCGTTTATAGAGTCCTTTTACGTCACGCTGTTCGCACACTTCGATCGGCGTACTAACGTAGACTTCCATAAAGTCACCAATTTTCTCTCGCACTTCATTCCGAATTTCACGGTAAGGCGAAATCGCGGAGACCAAAACAATGACCCCATTCCGGGTCAGCAGATTCGCCACAAAGCCAATCCGGCGAATGTTCTCATCCCGATCGGCTTTACTGAAGCCCAACCCTTTTGTCAAATTTTCACGGACGACATCGCCATCCAGCACCTCTAGCTTGTAGCCTTGTGCCCGCAATTCTTTTTCAACTGCCTGGCAAATGGTGGTTTTACCTGCTCCACTCAACCCGGTGAACCAGACTGTTAATCCGCGCTTTTCGACTTTCATTGAACCTCCAGACGATAGTGACTTGAAACATTTATATAGCGGACAGTCGTTTTGTGAAAGCGGTGCTTCCTCATTGCCAGCCAGACTTTCATCGCTGACGCTACTCAAGCATGAATTCCTGAACGGAATGTAGCAAACTCAGAGAAAAAAGATTGGAAGGACAACAAAACTGCCGCAGCCTTGAATCAACCGTTCGTCAATGCTGCAAAGGGATGCTGCGAAAGAGAATTCCCAATTTTACCTTTTTGCTCATCCCTCGGCTCCTTTTTCCGAATGGCACGCTCTAGAACTTGAAAACGTGAGAATTTAAGACGACTGCTGCGAAAGGCGACGCACGCTTTCACCCCCCAGTAGCCGATCGGCAGACCGCAGAATCTGAGGAATCTCGCTGGCATGGGGGCTATTTCGCAGGCATTGCGTGAAGTCAACTTCGCTGGCGCAATCGGCTTTTCTGCCGAAGAACCAGTGTCCGCCGTTTCCCAGCAGGTTGTACCGCATTTTGGCAAAGTCGTGCATATCGTATGCTTGAACCAGATTAAACAGCCAGAGAATTATAGGAATGTTGATATGGTATGGGGTTTCTTCGGGCTGCGGTAAGCCAACATGCCAGGTTCGATACCAGGATTCGCCCAGTGCCTCGATCGCCGCCTGCTCTAATCGATTCAAAATGGGCGGCAGCAGTTCCCCAGCGCGCTCCAGCAAATCCAGCGTTTTCAGATGTTCGTCAAAATCCTGTGGACGGGCGGCTCCGACGCTTAGGGTATGCACCTGCGGCTGACTGAGGCAAAACAGATTGTTAAAAACGATCGGACTCAGGGGGGCACAAAGGTCGATCAGCTTTTGCGAGGGCTGATAGAGCATTCCACCCTTATTGGAGGGGCTGATGATAAACACGCCCATCTCATGCCGGGTTGCTGCCTCGATCGCTGCCCAGTTGGTCTGATTAATGTAATACCAGTGCAGATTGACGTAATCGAATTGGTCGGTGTCGATCGCCCGGATGATCACATCGAGCGGGGCATGGGTCGAAAAGCCAATGAAGCGCACCTTACCCTGTTGCTGAAGCTTCTGCGCCACCTCCAGGCAGCCGCCGGGGCGAATCGACTGATGCAGTAGCTCTGCGTTGTTGATGCCGTGCAGCCCCAGTAGATCGACGTGATCGAGCTTCAGGTAAGCCAGCGATCGGTGAAAAGTGTCCTCGAATTCCTTGGGGCTATCAGTCGGGGCAACTTTTGTTTGTACGATGATTTGGTCGCGAGGGAGTTTGGGCAAAATGCGTCCAAGCTGCATTTCGGATGTGCCGTAGCCTCGCGCGGTTTCAATATGAGTAATGCCAACTTCGAGTGCCCGCCGAATTGTTGCCTCTAAATTTGCCTGGTTATCTACCGGGATATCGCCCGGTGAAACGTCCTGCCACTTGTACTGATAGCGCATTCCACCGCAGGAGAACACAGGCATCAACAGGTTGGTTCGTCCAAATCTTCGGTATTCCATCAAGGTTTCGCCCACGACTCGTCAGGAAGGTATCATGGCGAAGGCAAGCCGCTCCGCCCTAAAACTGGCAATAATAAAACTAACGAAACTTTATGCAGTCGGCAATTCTTGAGCATTTTCTACAGGAAAAGCCAGACTGTCTCTTAACGATCGCATTATTTCTTTTGATATGGACCCCTCAGATTTAGATGAACTTGAAAATGCTGTCCAGGATTTACTGTCGATGGCGCAAATAGAGCTAGAAGAAAGCCGCCTACAGCAGCAGCGTCAGGCACAGATTGATCAGGAAACCGCCCGAATCAAGGAACGGCTGGAGCCGCTGCTAGCGCAGGTTGAACAAATGCTGGCTCAGCTTACCCTAGAGGCATTTGGTGAAAGCATGACGCGGCTCAAACTAGAGGAAAAAGCCGCAGATTTAAGAGAAAAAATCGAAAACGCCCCGCTGCTGGCAGCTCAAACCGTCGATCGCCAGCTTATTCTCCACGAAGAAAGATTGCTTGATGAACGGCTCGCCGAGCAGACAAATCGCTGGCGACAGGGACTCAAAGCCGACCTGCTAGAGATGATTGCTGAACAGGAGGATTTCTATAGCGCCACGGAGGCGTCGATCGCCGTGCGTGCCTATCTGCATGATTTGAAAGCGATCGGGGCACTGGAGGACGTCGTGGGTGCGCTGATTGCCCAGATTAACCACCGCAGCGAAGAAGGTCCGGTTGCCCGGCTCAGAGGCAGCTATGAACAGACGCTCGGCTTTATCTACAACAAGGCTCTAGAAAACCGGGCAAGAGTCGAACGTGCCCCGGATGTTCAGCTTCGCGTTCGCCATCGCACTTTTGAAAAACGCCCCAATCCCTACAGTTCCCTGGAAGGCAAGGTGGTAATTTTTGGCGGACACGATCGCCTTGAAACTGCAATTCGCAACCGCTTGCGCGACTCAGACGTGAATTTAATCTGGTGTACAGCTCAGGCAGGACCCCAGATCGCAGAGCAGGCAGAAAGCCACATTGCCACAGCAGATCTGGTTCTGGTCATGACCGCCTATACCAGCCACAAACTAACCGACAAGGCAACTCAGGCAGCCCAGCGAACCGGAAAAGCCGTTGAAATGATTAACACTACCGGAGTGGTGCGGGTGCTAGAGGCGATCGAATACGGGCTAAAGATGAAACAGTTTGCCCGCCGTCATAATCATCTCTCGAAGCCGGCTTGAGTAAAGGGGGCAAGGGAGTGAGGGATAGTTTCACCCATTCACAGGCCTGCCCCTTCCCTTCCCCAACCTGCTCCTCACTCACCCTTTCATTTCCCTGTCTCCTCATCCCCCAATCCTTGCCTAAAACTCCCGCACACTGGGCTGCTCATCCTTGAGTTCGCCCACCAGCACAATATCGGCAACGCCCACAAACAGCCCGTTGTCCAGCACACCTGGAATGTTATTGAGTGTTTTTTCCAGTTCAGCCGGATTGTCGATTGTGCCAAACTTGACATCGATGATCAGGTTGCCTTGATCAGTAATCACCGGACCATCCTTTTTAACCGCCATCCGGATTTCGGGTTGACCGCCCAGCTTCTCGATCGCCTTCATCACGGGGGTCATTGCCATTGGCAGCACTTCGATCGGCAGCGGGAAAGCTCCCAGGCGATCGACGAGTTTAGAGCTATCAACGACGACAATAAACTGTTCTGCCAGCCCGTCAACAATTTTTTCGCGGGTGTGGGCTGCGCCGCCGCCTTTAATCAGGTTTTTCTGGGGATCAACTTCGTCTGCGCCGTCAATGGCAATATCAATGCGATCGACTTCATCCAGCGTGGTGAGCGGAATGCCGTATTGCTTTGCCAGCACTGAAGCCTGAAATGATGTGGGAATGCCTTTGATGTCCTTCAGTTCGCCCGATCTGAGCCGATCGCCCAAAAACTGAATCATAAAGGCTGCGGTTGACCCTGTGCCCAAACCGACGATCGCCCCTGACTGCACCCGGCTAGCGGCTAATCTGCCCACTTCCTGCTTCATCACCTTGACCGGATCAACTCCTGCCGTCATATCAAACGCCTCCTCTGCTCATGTCTTTTGTGCTTCGACCTGCATTTCATTTGCAGGACAAACGCGATCTAGCATGACGCAAAGCGGTACAAATTCAAAGAATTCCGCTCTGACTCTGGCAGGAAGGCTATTTTCTCAAGGCTTATGCAAAGTTTGCTTATCGACTTTGAATCAGCACATAAGGCTGCACAATCAGCGCATTAAAGCGGCGCGATCGCTCCTGTCCCCAGTCAGAAAGCTGCTGCTGAGAGGGTTTTTGAATTTTTTGAGCCACGATCCACTCCTGCACGATCGCCACCTGATCATTCGCGATCGCAATGCCCACATCGACTAAATCCAGAGCCGGATCGACCAGAACGACGGCATCGCGCTGAGCATGGGGAATCAGCCAGTCCCACTCTGCCTCGTCCACCATTTTTTCTAAATCAGCTCTTAAGTCCATAATCCAAAGGGATAATCGGCATTTCACAATTCTAACAAGCGGCAGTTTGACCCCGTTATCGTCCCAGGGTATGCAGGGCATGAATGCGATCGACACAATGCTGCGTCACGGCTTCTAGCTCTTCTCGCTTGTTAGACATCGGAGGCAAAATTGGCTCCCCAATTCGCACGGTAATGGGCACACGCCGAGGTCGCTTATCCCCTTTGTGAAGAATCTTCTCAGTTCCCCAAAGGCTGATGGGCAGCAGCGGAACCTGTGTTTTAGCGGCCAGCATTGCGGCTCCCAGTTTCGGAGAATGAATCCGGGCATCTGGGGTGCGTGTCCCTTCCAAAAATACGCCCACTGCCCAACCTTGCTCTAACTGTGCCAAAGCGGCTCGAATTGCGCTGCGATCGGCTGAACCCCGCTTGACCGGATACGCCCCATAAAGCCGGATTGCCTGACTCAGCACAGGAACATTGAACAACTCTTCCTTTGCCATGTAAGATACCGGACGACGTACACAGCAAGAGACGATTGGCGGGTCGAAATCGCTAGCGTGATTCGCAACCACCAGCAGCGGTCCTGCTTTAGGCACGTTTTCTGCGCCATGAATTCGCCCTCTAAAGTAGCCGTGCAGCATCGGAGCCACCACTGACCATTTGAATAGGTGGTAGAGCGCAAGGCTGATTCGGGGTTCACGCTGACGCATAGATTCTGCTCAAAATGGCAAATTGATTATCGCGTAGGATACTTTAGCAAAGCATAAGGCATGGGGCTTTAAGCTTCCAAGATTGATGCGTTACGGCTTTGCCTAACCCATCCTAACAATGCTGGATTTGTATTCCTCAAAAGGCTTGAGCTGGGATCTCGGCAAGACTGCTCACATTGGCTAGTTCCATTCCAGGACAGGCACGCTTTAGCAGTCCGGTCAGCACTTTGCCTGGACCCACTTCGATCGCCTGATTAATTTCCAGGTCTGTAAACGCCAGGGAAATTTCGCGCCAGCGCACTGAGCCAGTCATCTGCCGCATTAGCCGATCCCTCAGCAGCGCAGCATCGGTGGCAGGGGTGGGGTCAACGTTCGACAGCACGGGAACCTGAGCGGATTGAAAGGCGATCGTCTCTAACACCTGATTAAATTCTGTTGCCGCGTCGCTCATTTGCGGCGAATGAAATGCCCCGCTGACGTTCAGCTTCACTGCTTTCTTGGACTTCACGTTTGCCATGATTGTCTCAACTGCTTCGGGAGTGCCGGAGATGACGACCTGGGCATCGCTGTTGTCGTTGGCAAGGACGACGCTAGGCGTTTGAGCAAGCTGTGCTTCAAGCTGAGCGCGATCGAACCCGATCAAAGCTGCCATCAGACCACCAGAAGCCTGTTCCATTAGCTCCGATCGCCGCTTTACTAATCGCAGTCCTGACTCAAAATCAAACACGCCTGCGGCATAGAGTGCGCTGTATTCACCCAGGCTATGTCCGGCAACAACATCTGGGGTGAGTCCCCGATCGCGCATCAAATCGGTGAGAACTGCCTCAATCACATACAGGCAAGGCTGGGTGTACAGCGTTTTGGAGAGCTTATCTTCTGCGCTCTGGCAAATTTCGGGCACAGACCAGCCAAGAATTTTCTCTGCCTGAACAAAGCGCGCTTTCGCAGACTCGATTTCGAGCAGATCGCTGCCCATGCCGCTAGCCTGGGAACCTTGTCCCGGAAACACCCATGCTGTTTTCATTGCAATTTGTCCGAGTTCTTGATCTAAATTTTTAGTGAATTGAGTGAATTGATCGATCGGGTTGATTGGTTCGACTTAAATTTCAGGGCAGTGATACAACAGTCGCTATTTGCCCCATTGAAAAATAGCTGCGCCCCAGGACATACCTGCCCCGAATCCGGCAGAGGCAATTACGTCTCCGGGTTTCAAATGTTCTGCCCGCACCGCTTCATCCAGGGCGATCGGTATCGATGCCGCTGAGGTATTGCCGTATCGCGCCATGTTGCTGATTACCTTTTCTTTAGGCAGCGCGAGCCGATCCGCTACAGCATCAAGAATGCGCTGGTTTGCCTGATGCAGCAGCAGCCAGTCGATTTGCTCCACGGTCAGGTTTGCCCGAAATAAGGCTTTCTCGATCACTTCCGGCACTTTTCGCACCGCAAAGCGATAGACTTCCTGCCCGTTCATTTGAATGGGTTGATAACTACCCTGTCCGATCGCCACATCATCAACTAATTCTCTTGGCTGTCCCTCATGGGCCAACGTCAGATAATTGCTCAGGCTGCCGTCGCTGCGAAGCTCAAATCCCAGGAGTCGATCGCCCACGCTCGAAGCCTGCATCACGACTGCGCCTGCCCCGTCTCCAAACAAAACGCAGGTGCGACGATCGCCCCAGTCTACCCAGCGCGATAAGACATCTGCCCCGATCAGCAGCACGGTTTGATAAGCTCCAGTGCGAATATACTGGGCAGCAGTCACCATGCCGAAAACGAAACCGGAACAGGCTGCGGTCAGGTCAAAAGCTGCGGCTCGATGGGCACCGATCGCCATCTGAATTTGACTGGCACTGCCAAACAGATCGTCTGCTGTGGAAGTTGCCAGGATGATCAGATCCACATCGGCAGCGGAGATGCCTGCCATGTTGAGGGCATTTTGAGCTGCCTGCGCTGCGAACTGCTTGAGCGATTCCCCCGGGGCTGCCAGATGCCGCTGATGAATTCCGGTACGGCTGGCAATCCACTCGTCCGAGGTTTCAACGACCCGGCTCATATTCTCGTTATCTAGAACTGCCTCCGGTGCAGCCGAGCCGCTTCCGGTGAAGGCAACCCCGATTCCTGATTGGTTTGACATTATTCCTCGTTGGTGGCAGTTGCCTGGATTTTTTGATACTGCGATCGGATGCGATCGAGGACATCATGATCCACCGCTTCTTTTGCCAGCCGGATCGCATTAAAAACTGACGGAGCCTGAGAGCTGCCATGACTGATAATGCAGATGCCATCCACGCCCAGCAGCAGTCCGCCACCGTGTTCTGCGTGGTCAACTCTTTGCTTGATCCGGCGCAGGTTGGGCTTCAGCAGCATCGCGCCCAAACGCCCCCGCCAGCCGCGCGGCAGTTCTTCCCGTAGAATTTGCAGCAGCACTTCTCCAACCGCCTCGGCAAATTTCAGCAGCACGTTGCCGACAAAGCCATCGCAGACAATCACATCAAACCGACCGGAAAGCACATCGCGCCCTTCAGCATTGCCCACAAACGAGAGGCTGGAATTCTTTTCTAATAATTCGTAGGTGCGGAGGGCCAGTTCATTGCCCTTGGAAGACTCTTCGCCGATGTTGAGTAAGCCGACCTTCGGCGCATCTACACCCAGTACGTACTGAGAATAGACATTTCCCATCACCGCAAACTGCTCCAGAAACTTCGGACGGCAATCTACGTTTGCGCCCACATCCAGAATCAGCACCGATTTATTCGCATCCATCGTGGGTAGGACAGTTCCAATGGCGGGGCGATCGATGCCCCTGATTCGACCCAGGCGCAGCAGAGCTGCTGCCATTGCCGCCCCCGAATGACCTGCCGAAACGACCGCATCGGCCCGTCCCTGCTTTACCAAATCCATTGCAACGTTGATAGATGCTTTGGGCTTGCGTCGCAGACCGCTCAACGGCTCCTCATGCATCTCGATGATGCCCTCAGCCGGAACAATCTCCAGCTGAAGCGAAGTGTTGTGCTGCTTCATCACAGCTTTGATTTGCTCAGGGTCGCCCACCAAAAGGACTTCTACCCCTAGCTCTGCCTGTGCTCGTAATGCGCCCGCTACGATTTCGCCTGGGGCAAAATCCCCTCCCATCGCGTCCACTGCGATCCGTGCCTGAGTCGATCCCATTGATCAAAGTGATAGAAACCTCACAAATTTTATCAGATGAAATCTACTCCTTAACGCAGAGATTTAGCAGAGATCTCACGGAGAGAAGCTCAAATTTTCATGCTCTGTACTGTTGGATGAGCGAAACTCTTGTGTTTTATAAGCGTGCCTTCTGGGTTTACCTTCTGGAGTCACTATCTTACCGGTGCCCGAACCCGGACGGGCAAGAGGCTCATCCTACCAAAAAATTGGAGCTGCACACTGCGGATTACTCCGTTTCTCCGGGTGGTACAATCCGCTGAAACAGATAGCCCGTGCCGCGAGCGGTCAGAATTAGCTCCGGGTTGCTGGGGTCATCTTCGAGCTTGGCGCGCAGGCGGGAGATATGCACATCCACCACTCGCGTATCGACGTGACGCTCTGGCGTATAACCCCAGACTTCCTGCAAGATTTCAGCGCGAGAAAATGGCTCACCTGATCGCCCCACCAGCAGTTCGAGCAGGCTAAATTCCATACCCGTGAGCCGAATGCGCTCATCGCCTTTGTAGACCTGGCGTTTATTGGTATCGATGCGAATGTTGTTGATTTGAATGACACCAGAGCTGGGAATGCCGGACGTGCCCGTTTTTTCAACGCGACGCAGCACCGATCGAATTCGGGCTTCCAGTTCTTTGGGGGAGAAAGGTTTTACGACATAATCATCTGCGCCAAGCTCTAAGCCTGTGATGCGATCGGCAACGTCTCCTAGCGCAGTCAACATAATAATCGGCACGTCAGACTCTTTGCGAAGCTCCTGACAAACGCCATAGCCGTCGAGCTTGGGCATCATCACATCTAGCACGACCAGATCGGGGTCTGCATTGCGAAATGTTTCGAGGGCTTCTTCACCGTCGGCTGCCGTGACGACATCGTAGCCAATCATCGAAAGGCGAGTTTCGAGAATGCGGCGGATACTGGCTTCATCATCGACCACCAGGATTTTTTCTTTATGGCTTTCCAACTGACTTAACACTCCTTGAAGCGTGTTTTTATCAATAAATTTTTGTCACTTTATCATTAAGATATTAGCTCACTTAATTCAACAGAGAGACCTTCATCTCCCATTGTTCTAACATTTCACTCTTTCTTAAGAGTCATTTCGCTTCTGAAGATTCTTTAAGCACTCTCAAATTATTTTCTCTCCAAGAATGCCTAAACCCAAAAAGCTCTATGTCTGTAATGCCTGCGGTGGAGAATCGCTGCAACATTTTGGCAGATGTCCGAACTGCGGCGAGTGGGACACCCTAGTTGAACAGGTGGTTGCCGCGCCTGCCGCGATTAACCGACGCGCTACCGCAGTTGCTGCCCGCAATGGTAGCCGATCGAAAACAGATGCTCCTCAAGCCGTTGCCTCGCTGACTTTTGCCCAAATTCATGACCATCCCCGATCGCGTATTTCCTCGGGCTATGGGGAACTCGATCGCGTGTTGGGCGGTGGCATTGTCCCCGGTTCGCTGGTTTTGATTGGTGGCGACCCTGGCATCGGGAAATCAACCCTGCTATTACAAGTTGCAAATCAGCTTGCTCAACGGCATCGAACCCTCTACGTCTGTGCGGAGGAATCTGGGCAGCAGGTG
Source organism: Cyanobacteria bacterium FACHB-502 (assembly GCA_014695325.1). Classification (GTDB taxonomy): domain Bacteria; phylum Cyanobacteriota; class Cyanobacteriia; order Elainellales; family Elainellaceae; genus Leptolyngbya_A. The sequence goes on from JACJNZ010000092.1 coordinate 287,198, forward strand.
AAACTTCGATCGCAGCGATTGGGAATTGGGCTGGCTGAACTCGCCGAAGATGCCCAACCCATTCATCCAAAGCTGCTGGTGGATGATTCGCCCCGGTCTGAGGATGCCGACCTTTACCTGCTGCCCGAGATCGATATGCAATCGATCGTGCGTGAACTGGAATCGCTCCGTCCTCAGGTTGCCATTATCGACAGTATCCAGGCAATCTACGATACGGAAATTGCATCCGCTCCGGGCTCGGTGTCTCAGGTGCGGGAGTGTACCTCGGCACTGATGCAGGTTGCCAAGCGCGACCACATTACGCTGTTCATTGTCGGGCACGTCACGAAAGAAGGCGCGATCGCCGGACCGAAAGTGCTGGAACACCTGGTGGATACAGTGCTGTACTTTGAAGGCGATCGATTTGCCAGCCATCGTCTCTTGCGATCGGTAAAAAACCGCTTTGGCGCGACCCATGAACTGGGCGTGTTTGAAATGGCAGACCGTGGCTTAGAAGAAGTCCGCAATCCGTCGGAGCTGTTTTTGGGCAACCGGGATGAGCAGTCTCCGGGCACGGCGACGATCGTGGCTTGCGAAGGAACCCGTCCGCTCGTGGTGGAGCTTCAGGCGTTGGTCAGCCCGACAAGCTATACCTCACCGAGGCGATCGACGACGGGGCTGGAATACAACCGTTTGCTGCAAATTCTGGCGGTGCTGGAAAAGCGCGTTGGTATTCCCTTGTCGAAGCTGGATGCGTACGTTGCGTCATCGGGGGGTCTGAACGTGGCGGAACCCGCTGCCGATCTGGGCGTAGCAGTGGCGATTGCGGCCAGCTTCCGCGATCGAGTGGTTGACCCGGAAACGGTGGTAATTGGGGAAGTTGGACTAGGCGGACAGATTCGTCCTGTCTCCCAGATGGAACCGCGTTTGAAGGAAGCGGCAAAGCTGGGCTTTAAGCGGGCGATTATTCCGTCGAGCCACGGTATCTCGATCCCTGGAATGGAGATCGTGTCCGTATCTAGAGTGGTAGATGCGATTACTGCGGCACTGGTAGGGTCAAAATCATAAAAAGTTGCACAATTTCTGCCTGAACTGTGATCCAATTTTGTGATCTGTGAGTAAGCTGATCATCCAGACCGATCGCAAATGTCGATTGAGTTCGATCAGTTCATGGTGCGTTCAGGCGGAGTGTCGGTGTGAGGAATGTTTCCCAGTCTCAGTTCAATTTGCCCCCCATTCTAAAACCTCGGTTGGATGGGTCTGGCCAGGGCAGGCGATCGGTCGAACTGCCTCCAGTGCAGCAGGCGCAGCCCCTCCCTGAGCCGAATCACCCCCTACAGCCTTCAGAAGCGGTTCAGCCGCCACCCGCAAAGTCAACGGTGGGGAAAGTCGGGAAGCGGCAATCAAAATCAAAGCCCAAGCTAAAGTTCAATCTCAAATTCAATCTCAAAACAGACTTACTCAACCCAGCAGCAGCCCAGCTCAAACGGCTACCTCAACCAAAACTCACCGTTCCTGCGGTCAAACTGCCTGCGATTCCCCTGCCCCCGATGCCCGCTTTCCTGAAGACCCAGCCGAAACCGTGGGAGTGGTCGATCGTCTGGCTCTGGGCACTGGGTGCGTTCGGTGGCTTGGGCATTGTTGCTTTTGCCTGGATGGCAAGTCTGCCTCCCTTGCCCGAATGCCGTTCCATAGCCCGGACTTCGCCCGGAAACCTGCGGCTGTACTGCGCTCAGGAAAAGGCGCGATCGGGTCAGCTTCCAGATCTCCTGGCAGCAATGGCACTAATCAACGGCTGGTCAGAGCAGGAACCTTTGTACGATGAGGTGCAGCGATCGATTTCGGATTGGTCAACACTGGTGCTGATTGCGGCTCGCGATCAAATGGCGCAAAACGACTTGAAGGGTGCGATTGATACGGCAAACCAGATTCCAGCATCGAGCGCGGTGTATCCCGAAGCGCAGGAAACGATCGCCCACTGGGAACAGCAGTGGCAAAAGGGAGAGCAGATTTATGCCGCCGCTCAAGCCGCAATGCAGGCAAAAAATTGGACAGAGGCATCTGATTGGATTGCGACGCTGAATGAGCTTCAGCAAGACTACTGGCGGGTGACTCAAGCCGATCGTTTGGCGCAGCAAATTCAGGCAGAAAAGCAGGGCTGGCAGGCACTCAACAAAGCGCGAAAAGTGGCGCAAAGCCGATCGATTTCGGATTTAGCAGGGGCGATCGGGCTGGTGAAAGACATTGTGCCCCAAACCTATGCCTGGCAAGCAGCGCAGGCAGATCTTGAACAATGGGGGCGATCGCTGCTTGATCTGGCAATGCGTCAGTGGCAGCAGGGCGATCTGAATGGGGCGATCGTTGCCGTTCAGCAGGTTCCCTTGAATGTGCCGCTGCCGTCCGAAGTGCAGGATTTAGTCAAGTTCAGCCATGCGGAGAAGCAGGTAGCTCAGGTCAATGAAGACTCCTCCTGGCAGCAGATCTGGAGCCTGATCGAAGGCATCTCGGCAATGAGTCAAATTTCTACTTCGAGTCCGCTCTATCCGCAGGCGCAGGCAAGGCAGCAAACCTGGGAAAAACAGTTTCAAGACGGTGTTCAGCTTCAGTGGGCAACCTTGGGAGCACAGCTAGGGCAGCAATCGACGTTGAATTGGGCGATCGAGCAAACGAAACCGATCGTTGGTCGAAGTTCGATGACGAACGAGGGGCAAAATTTGATCGCTCAGTGGCAAAAGCAAATTCAAATTATCGAAGATCAGCCCATTCTGAATGCAGCAGAGACGGTCGCCGCCCGAAACACGATTCCCGACTTGCAACAGGCGATCGCTCACCTGCGACAAATTCCGTCCGATCGGGCAACCTGGAGCGAAACTCAGCGTCTAACGTCTCAATGGCAGCAGCAGATCCAACTGCTTGAAGATCAGCCGATTTGGAACGAGGCGCAAACTCTGGCAAAGCGGGAACAATACACCGAAGCCATTGCCCTTGTTGGGAAGATTGGCAGCAGCCGTGCCCTGTATCCCCAGGTGCAACAGGCGATCGAAACCTGGAAGATGGCGATTCGCAGCGCAGAAATGGCAGCCGATCGTATAATCCTGAATCGGGCAAAAGCGTTTGCAGCGAAAGGGGATTTGACCGGAGCAATTGCAACCGCAGCTGAAATCCAGCCGGGTCGGGATTTGTATCTCGAAGCGCAGGGGACGATCGGGCAATGGCTGAAGCAGCGAGATGGTGATGCGTTTAGCAGCGATGCAGACGAAGCGGATGATTTGTTTTAGGCAGCTCTTCGCCCTTCCTCTGTCAAAAGATAGGTTAGCGATCGAGGGGCGATCGGTTTACTATTCGGTAGACAGATTCAATAAAAGGTTTTGATAGCTGTACCTTTGCTACGGTTAGAGTCACGCTTGATTCAAAACAAATTCGTTTTCTTCAGTTGGTGTCGCTGTTCAAAAATTAACCTGACAGATGCTCTGAAGGGGTGTATGAAGGCGATATGGTGAAAAATCCGTTTTGGGATCGTTTGGAGAAAAAAAGAACACCGCCTGTTCTGCGAAGCTTCTTTGCAGCGCGACAGAATACTCCGGCAGATTTGTCTCCGGCTGAGGGAGTTGCAGAGCCGGACAGCTCACCGATGGAAGGCTCGACCGCAAGAGCTGGTTCTGTTCCGGGCTGGCGATGGTCGTTGACCTGGCTGGTTGTGCTGGCGATCTTTTGCGGCATGGGAACTTCGGCGTTTATCTGGCTGGTGATGCTGCCGCCGCCTGTTGAATGCAAGCAGATGTCTGACCAGAGTACAGATATGGAGCGGCTTTACTGTGCTCAAGAAGCAGCGCGATCGGGCGAATTAAAAGATTTGGTCGCAGGAATCGAGACGCTGAATCAATGGTCTTCTGATCATCCGCTTCACGGACAAGCCCAGGATTTAATTGCCACGTGGTCTGGGCAGCTTCTCGAAATCGCCCGCGCCAAGGTCAAGCAAAATGATCTCAAAGGCGCACTGGCTGCCGTTCAGAAAATTCCGAAAACGACGCCTGTTTACGCAGAGGCACAAAAATCGGTGGCGATCTGGCAAAAATACGCGCAGCAGGCAGCCGTGATGTATGCCAAAGCCCAAACCGCGCTCAAGCAGCAGCAATGGGATATTGTTGCCGAACAGATTCTCGCTCTGTCTGATTTTGAGCAAACCTACTGGCAGCTTGAGAAAGGCTCAACGGCTCTGAGTCAACAGCTTGGAGCAGAAAAACAGGCACGCCAAACGCTTTCCCAGGCACGCAGACTGGCTGCCAATCCCGATTCGCTTCAACTTGGAGTAGCGATCGCCACCGCTTCCCAAATTTCGGGCGGAACCTATGCGGCTGAAGAAGCCAGTCCTTTGCTGAAACAGTGGAGCCAAAAGCTGCTGACGCTGGCAAACCAGAAATGGCAGCAGGGCAACCCGCAGGCAGCAGTCGATCTGCTTCGCTCGGTTCCCGCAACCGTCAAACTGCCAGAAGTGCAGGATCTCGTCCGATTCGCGCAGGCATATCAGCTTGCGATCGGCGGGGCAACCTCGAAATGGATGCCGTCGCTAGAGCAGCTCTATCGCTTGATGGAAGCGATCGGCGCACTCAAGCAAATTCCCTCTGGCAGTCCGTTTTATGCCCAGGCCCAAAGCCTCCAGAAAAACTGGCAGGCACAGCTTCAGGATTTGACTCAGCTTCAATTCGCCTACATGACGGCAGAAGTGGGACAGCACAATAGTTTGCAGTGGGCGATCGCTCAGGCAAGTCAGATTCCCCCCAAAAATCCGCGCCGTCTCCTGGCACAAACGCTGGTTTCTCACTGGCAGAAAGAATCAGAGCGGATCGAAGACCAGCCAATTCTCGAGCGCGCCCTGGCACTGGCAAAACCGGGAGATAGCCGATCGCTAAAAAATGCAATTGAGCAAGCCCGACGAGTCCAGCCCAGACGCTCACTACGGCTCCAGGCGCAAACCCTGATTGCCTCCTGGCAGGATCAGATCGAACGGATCGAAGATCAGCCGCTGCTCGACCAGGCGTGGCTACTGGCGGAAAATGGCGACCTCGACACCGCAATTACCGTGGTGAAGAAGGTGGCTCCCGGACGAGTACTTTATCGTGAGGCACAATCCCTGGTCGATCGCTGGAACACCGAACTCATCGTTCGAGCGCAAATTGCCGCCGATCGTCCCATTCTCGATCGAGCGCGATCGCTGGCAGCAAATGGCGACCTGTCCACTGCAATCAGCGTGGCAAGCCAGATCGACCCTGGACGTGCCCTATACGGCGAGGCGCAAAGTGCGATCGGAGGCTGGCAGTCAGAACGCGATCGGCTTTGGAACCCCCAGCCTGATGTTTCTGACGATTACAGTGAGCCATTGCCCGACGATTCCGAATACAGTCCTGCACCGGACAGCCAGTGGAGTCCCTCGCCGGAACCATTTTCAAATTCTACTGATCCGGCAACCGGAGGACTGCCCTCGGCGATCGAAACTGTGCCCGCTCCAGAATCCTCGCCAGTGGTTGTTGAAACCGAGCCCGGCCCGCCACCCCCGCCAGAGGCGATCGAACCAGCCCCCGCCCCTCAGGCAGAGCCATCCTCCGAAGAGCCTCCGTTTGACGGCTACTACGACAATCGCTACAACAACTAGGGCTAGTCATGATTAGAATTACTCACCCCTAGACTATATCTCGCACCCTAGTTCTGGTATGGTGTGTCCCATAATTCTTGTGTGACGTTGTGCCTTCATGCGCGATGCTTTGCCAAGCCGTTTGCTGCGGCTGCTGCTGATTGATGCCGACCCCGTGTTTCGGCTGGGACTTCGGCTGGCACTCGCGCCGTTTCGCGATTTGGAACTGGTGACCGAAGCTTCAGACGGTGAAACTGCTCTGCAACTGCTTGCCGATCGCTTTAGCGCTACGCTTGCCGATCGCTTTAGCGTGACGGATATTGCGGTGGTGGTTGATTCGGTGCCCGAGCGTCCTGCTGATGCTCCGATCGATGCCAATCCCAACCTGACCGCAGGAATTGATTTGGTGTTGCTCGATGTCGGCCTAGGACGTACAGACCCCACCCAAATTCAGGGACTAGCCCTCTGTCAGCAAATCAAAGCTCTGTATCCCGATTTGCCCGTGCTGCTGCTCAGTGCCAATTCCGAACCGATCGTCCGAGCGGCAGCGCAACAGGCAGGGGCAAGCGGCTACTGTGCCAAAACTGCTGATGTGCCTGTCTTGGTAACAGCGATTCGGCAAGCAGCCGGGCGAGGCAGTTTTTCTGAAACGGTCGAGGCGGCAAACGCAACAGAAAGCCTATTTGATCAAAGACTGGAGCAACAATTACCCCTTCGGAGAACTGCGAAGCAATCGCCCCAAACCTTACCCAATCCTCGAACCGCGCCTTCTTCTGCCGTGACTCGGCTGCTGCAACGCTGGCGAAGCTCTGGCAACCGTCAAATCGATCGTGCCCTCGCTGAAATCAGCGCTTCCCTGCAAGATTTAGATTTATCAGCGATCGATCGGGCAGTTCTGGCGGGGCAATCGCGTGAGCTACGAGCTGCCCGTTGGGTACTCAATCGCCTGCTGCCGCCTGTTCCAGGGGCTGATGAATTGCAGGATCGCCTGCCCAGTACTGCCCAGGGAGTCCCTTCCTCAGCTGGCTCCGCTGCGGATGTCCCGAACCCTGCAAGCCGTTCTCTCGCGCTGCCTGGAGCGACAACCACTGCGATTCAAAGCCCTGCTGCTGCTGGGGCAATCGTCCCTGCGGATTCCCGCACCGTGCAGTCGATCGTCTTTGATGCGGTTTTTTCAAAGCTGCAAACCAGTTTGGTCAATCAGACCGACGTTCCGCTGGAAACGGACATTCTGCGAGAAGACAAAAAGCGCGAACTGTTCTACCTGATTCTAAGAAAGCTGGAAGATTTGCTGTCGGAGCTGCGCTATTCCCAGGTATCGCCGGATCTGCTGGATCAGAAGCGATCGTCCCTCCTGCGGGATTTGTGGCAAAACACTACCTCGGATTTTTTTGGACGCTATGCCACGCTGATGGTAGACGGCATCGAGTTTGATCTGGTCAATGTGCTGCTGCAAGACGAAGAAACGGTGCAGGCTGCCATTCTCAACAAAGTTCCGGGCGTGGTTGAGCTGCTGTCTCATCTGCTGTTTCAAACGCCGCTCCTGGTGGGCAGTACACCCTACCTGGCAGGCAACCCCGAATCCCTGGCGCGAACCGAAATTCTGCTGGAGAACTTGATGATTCAAGTCGCAAATGCCGTAATTCAGCCCCTGCTGAATCGTTTTGCCAATGTGGAAGCAATCAAGCAAAACTTTTACGATCGCCGCCTGCTGTCCACCCGCGAAGTCGAGCGGTTTCGCAACGATCTATCCTGGCGATATCGGCTTCAGCGACTCTACAGTGAGCCAAAGGATATCTTTGAAAGCCAGTATCGCCTGTTTGTCTTTACCGGACGCAGCATCAAGCAAGTGCCAATCTACGCACCGCGCAACCCCGAACTCGTGCAGCTTAGCGGCATTCCCTTTGTCGTCACCCTCGCCCTCGAAACCCGCGATGCCGTTGCCCCGCGCCTGCAAAATGTGGTTGCGTTTGTCGGCAATGGTTTAATCTATGTCTTGACCAACGTGATCGGGCGGGGGATTGGCTTAATCGGTCGCGGCATCGTCGAAGGCATTGGCAATGTGATGCAAGACGATCGCCCCCCTCGAAAATAGCAGTATCTCTAACTGAATCTCTAACTGACAAATTGCCGAACCTCACCTTGTCGGATGCCCGATGCCCTGACGCTTTACAATCACCTGACGCTTTACAATCAGGAGAGTGGCTGATTCGAGGTTGTTTGAACAGGATTTGGTATTCTACATCGCCCCCTAACTTCTCTAATGTGGGGACTTTGAGATTCAGAAGAAGAGCGAGGTTTCCCCTCAGAAGAGGGCTAGACGGGCGGTTCGGATGACAACTTTCAAACATCCTCTCAAGCTACATTGCCCATCATTCACCATTCGGGTGATTTGTTCATGCGTTTTCAATTCTGGCAACCCTCTCTGACCCGTCGATCTATCGCTCGTCTATGTTTGAGCCTTCTGCTGGGGCTGGTTATTTTTTGTGCCCATACTGCGCCTGCATCCGCACTCCTGACCGACGATCGCTTCGACGGCAACATCTTCCCTCTCTATGCGGGCAACGGCTCCCTCGTTCCGCCCAACATCACGCTGGCAGAAGCATTCAAAAATGAAAAGCCAACGCTGCTGATGCTTTATACAGACGACAGCCTGGACTGCAAAGAATACGCGCTCGTCGTTTCTCGGATCGATGGGCTGTATGGGTGGGCAATGAACATGATTGCGCTAAGCGTAGACCCGCTGCCGCTCAAAGACCGCTATCGCTCGGATGAACCTGGCTACTATTACAAAGGCTATGTGCCTCAAACCGTAATATTCGATCAATCCAACAAAATTGTGCTGAACGAAAAAGGCTCGATTTCCCTGGAGCGGATTGATGATGTGTTGCGTGAAGTGTTTAACCTGCTGCCGCGATCGGAGTCAACAGAGCTGAGACGGCGACCCGTCAATGAAATCAGCACTGAGCTTGCTCCTTAGTCACGCTGTTTTTACTCCAAACTGCCTTAAAAACAAGGTTTCACGAAATTTCATGAATACTGCTCAACACAGTTCATGATCGCAACTCACAAAAAAGCAGCAGGTCGAGTCGACGCGCTGCCCTTTATTTTGATTCAGAGCGGAGAAAGTTATTTTCCCCGCTTTTCTTTTTCTCTGCTGCGTCGATCGCGCCACTCGATTGTGGTCAGATACGCAACACCACCGGTCACCGCGATTAAAAGTCCCAAAGTTGCAAACGCCAAAACGGTAAGCAGAGGAGAGGATTCACTCATAGCCGCTCCGCCCGAATAAATTTCATCAACACACCCGCATCACTCAATCGGGATGCCTCCAGAATTAGAGTCCGTTTCGTGCCCAAACAACGAGCGCGATCGAAAATGTGAATACGGACAGCAGAGAAACCCATCCTAAAGTCAAAATATCCATGAGCAGTTAATCAAGAGAGACATCGAAGCATTACAAATCTGATCATAATGCAAACGGTCTTCACTCAGGGTCGTCACGCCAAGCAGATTCCCCCTTTCCCCTTCCCCCACCCCTCTTCCCATGTCCCTCTCCCAACTCGCCCGATCGCAACACCACACCCGGCAGAAAAAACGCCTCACCCTTTGTCTCGGAGTCGCGATCGTCGCCCATGCGCTACTGTTTGTCGGATGGTCGCTAGAGCAGCGCGAAAATCGGCAGGCTCAAAAAGACCCGATCGGCGTTGAATTTGTTTACCTTGATCCGGCGATCAACCCGTCCAAAGAAACCGAATCCTCGCGTCGCGCACAAATTAATTCCAATGCAGGCGGCTCAAGAAATGAAGCTTTGCCACCTAGTGCCGGAAAGACGAGCCAGAGCACAGCCCCCCAACCGATTCCCGATCGACCCAGTACCCCTAATCCGCCTCAGTCTGTGTCTCAATCTGTGCCTCAGTCTGCGCCTCAGCCTGCTGCTGCCAATCCTGCCCCGTCCTCCGTTCCTCCATCTCCCCGTCCCAGCCCTGCAACTTCAGAGCCATCTGAAATTCAGAGAACGACTCGATCGCCTGCCGTCCCCCGTTCTGCCCAACCTGCCGTTCCCCAGACCGCAATGGTTCCCCGTCCTGCGGCTCCAGTGGGGGGGGCAGCCCCGCCAATCAATCCTCAGTCTGGGCAGGGGCTCGACGGGCAAATCAACCCCGATCGCACAGCCCCTGGGCCCGCTAGCCTTGATGCTGCTGGCGATGAGCTGTGGGGTGCGTATGTCTCGACGCTCAATCGCCAAATTGACCAGAACTGGCAAAGAATTACGGTTTCAGCACTGCGTCAGGCAAAGGTGCAGTTTGAGATCGATCGCCAGGGTCGCTTAATCAATCTGCGTCTGGTGGAGTCTTCCGGCGACCCATCCGCAGATACGGTTGCGCTTCAGGCAGTGCGGGTGGCTGCGCCCTTTGCCCCCTTTCCGACTCAGACGACTGAATCGCAGTTGCGAGTCAATTTCACGTTTACCTATTATCCTGCGGACGAATCTGCTGCCAGCCAAACGCTCAGTTCGCCACAACCCTTAACACCCGCGCAATAATCGTTTACGCTACTGCAGAGCCAGATTCGCTAAGCTCAGAGAAGGAATTTATAACACGCTTCATTCATTAAAAATATGTCAGCGATCGTTCATTCGGAAGCTCTGCGTCCCCGCTGGCGCACAATGGTTTTGGCTGTACTCGCCTTCTGGCTCAGTGCTAGTCTGCTGCTTGATCTGGTGATTATGCCCATGCTGTCGATGGCAGGAATGCTGACCGAGCCCGGCTTTGCGGCTGCGGGCTATTCGATTTTCTGGGTATTTAATCACCTGGAGCTATTCATGGCTGCACTGGTGCTAACCGGAATGCTGGTGCTTCGCACAATTTCCACCCATTTTCAACACCGCTGGGCAATTCCGGCAGCTCTAGCTCTGCTGGCGATCGTCTGCTGCTACACCTACGGGCTTACCCCAGAAATGAGTGCTCTGGGACTTCAGCTCAACTGGTTTGAATCGACTCCGGCTTTCTCTGGCGCAATGGTGCAGATGCAGGGCGTTTACTGGCTGCTGGAAGTTTGCAAACTCGCGATCGGGGCAATGTTGCTGAGCTGGTGCTATCAATCTGTAACCGAATCGTAGCTCATTCCTCAGGTTGGCTATTGCATTCGATCGATCGTCCGATACTGAATCGCCTCTGCGACATGATGTGTCTGCAAACTCTCTTCATTGGCAAGGTCAGCGATCGTGCGAGACACTTTCAAAATGCGATCGGTGGCTCTGGCAGATAGTCCTAGTTTGCGAATTGCGCTCTCTAGTAAATTGCGTGTTGTGTCGTCTAGTTGGCACCACTGCCGCAGATGACGGCTCTGCATTTCTGCATTCGATCGCAATGTTTCTTCCTTAAAGCGATGCAGGGTTCGATCGCGCGCTGCCTGAACTCGTGCCTGTACCGTGACTGAATCTTCGCCGATCGTCTGCTGGGTAATCTCCTCCGGCTTAAGGCGGCTGACCATCACCTGCAAATCAATTCGATCCATTAGCGGACCCGACAGCTTTGCCCAATACTGCTCCCGATGACGCGGGCTACAGGTGCAGGGCTGGATCGTATCGCCAAAGTAACCGCAGGGACAGGGATTTGTGCTGGCAACCAGCGTAAATTTTGCAGGAAACGAAACTGACTGCCGCGTCCGCGAAATCGTGACATGACCGTCTTCGAGCGGCTGTCGCAAAAATTCCAGCACATCCCGCTTAAACTCTGTTAGCTCGTCCAGGAACAGAATTCCTCGATGCGCCAGCGAAATCTCCCCCGGACGCGGATAGCTGCCGCCGCCGACCAGCGATGGACCCGATGCCGAGTGATGCGGGCTGCGAAACGGACGCTCGCCCATCAGGCTGCCTCTGTCTTTCAGCAGTCCAGCGACTGAGTGAATTTGTGTGACCTCTAATGCCTCGCCAAAAGTAAGGGGTGGCAGAATTCCCGGCAATCTTCGCGCCAGCATCGTCTTTCCACTTCCGGGTGGACCTACGAAAATCAGGTTGTGCCCTCCTGCGGCAGCGATTTCTAATGCCCGGCGCGCTTGGGTTTGCCCTTTGACATCTTTCAGGTCGAGACTCTGAGAACGCGATCGAACGAGCTCTGCCTGACCATCGAGTTTGAGCGGCTGATAACGATCGGGTTGATTCAGAAAATCCGCAACTTCCGAAATGTGCTGAAATCCATAAACTGAGATGCCTTGCACCACCGCTGCTTCGCGAGCATTGTCTGCCGGAACAATTAGCCCTTTCATGCCTACCTGCTGAGCTGTTGCTGCGATCGCCAAGACTCCTGCGATCGGACGCAGTGACCCATCCAGCGACACTTCCCCCAGAAACAGATGGTCAGACAAAATTGCCGGGCTCACCTGCTCTGAAGCCGCTAAAATGCCCACACTGATCGGCAAGTCGAAACTCGGACCTTCCTTTCGCAAATCGGCAGGAGTCAGGTTGATTACAATCTTTCGCATGGGAACGGTATAGCCCGCATTTTTCAAAGCAGCTTTGACCCGTTCCCGGCTTTCCTGAACGGCAGTATCCGGCAGTCCCACCACCACGATTCCGGGCAGCCCCCCTGCCACATCCACCTCAACGCCCACCTTCACTGCGTCGATCCCAACCAGCGATGCACTCCAGACTCTAGCCAGCATAATGTTTTTCCGCGACTGCTCCGGTGGCGGTTGTCAAGCGCAACTTCTCAGGAGACGCAAAACCGTTTCCCACCCTAGAGAAATAAAATATTTCAGGTAGAATGCCCAAAATCCGAAAGATTGCACCAGTGCAGCAAGAGCAATGACTGATGAGCCGGGCCACAGATGTTCTTCTCATCCTTGACCTTAAGGAAATGTTTGAGGGAAGGAAATGCTTGAGGGAGACTTTGAGCTTGCAATTTCCCCCATGCTACAAAACATCAATACCTGGCTTCGAGAAAATAGTAAAAGACTGCTTGACAATTAATCTGAGCAGATGATCTAAGCACGTTACTCATGGCGGCAAACGATGCAAGCTTGTGTTTATGGAGGAGCATTCGATGACTTGAACATCGATCGGTTTAACAAAGTTGTAAAAGCACTATCACAACGTGTCAAAAAACCGTTCAACTCCTGATCCGTTCAACTCCTAATCATAGAAGAACAGCAAGCCCATTTCACTATGGATAGGCTCAAAGAGGATTGAAATGCGATCGTCAAGCTTCGAGTAACTTGTTGAGATGAGCGTTGCCCTGCACAAAGGACGGCGAGTGCCTGAACGACTGGATACAAGTCCCTGAGCCCTCAGTAATGCTGTCGCTATGGCTATTGTGCCTGCCGCCATACAGCTTGCTTGCCTTTCCTCTCAAAGTCCATTGCTGTTAACAGCATCCTTGAGCGATCGCCTTTAAAACTAAACGGTTTAAACCTGATAAAAAAGCTCCCAAACCTTACAGTCAGGAAGCTTCAAGCACTCATCGAACATTTAGACGATTTAAGAGCAGTAGCCGTTGCAAAGCACTTTCCCTTCAAGTAATCGCGTCAAAGCAATGCCGCAAACTGCTCTTACCCCTTAGAATGACAGCAAATCCCATGATGTGAGATTTAATTTTGTAAAGCCCTATGACGGAAACTTCTGACACGATTTTTAGCAAGATTATTCGTCGCGAAATCCCTGCGGAGATTGTCTATGAAGATAATCTTTGCCTTGCTTTCAAAGACGTTAATCCTCAAGCCCCCGTTCATGTTCTGGTAATTCCTAAGGAGCCGATCGCAAAACTATCGGATGCAGAATCTCAAAACCACGCACTAATGGGTCATTTGCTGCTGACGGTAAAGCGAGTCGCTGACCAGATGGGGTTAACGAACGGCTATCGCGTGGTGATTAATACAGGAGAGGATGGCGGACAAACCGTTTACCATCTGCATCTGCACCTGCTTGGGGGTCGTCCATTGGGTTGGCCCCCCGGTTGAGCCAGCGTCATACTCTAGGTCGGTTTTAGGAGTGGGATGAGAAAAATTCACCGCTCGCTTTACAAATTGAAATATTTTCCTTAATATTTGATTAGAGGCAATTCAACTTGCTTCATTGCGAATAAACAATAGCACTCATCGAAAATATGACGACTACCTTACAGCGTCGCGACTCCGCGAACCTGTGGGAGCAGTTCTGCACCTGGATCACCTCCACCGACAACCGCCTCTACATCGGCTGGTTCGGCGTTCTCATGATCCCTACCCTGCTAGCTGCTGCCACTTGCTACATCATCGCCTTTATCGCTGCTCCGCCTGTGGACATCGACGGCATCCGTGAACCCGTAGCAGGCTCCCTGATCTA
>JACJNZ010000093.1 GCA_014695325.1 Cyanobacteria bacterium FACHB-502
ATCCTCCACTATAATTGATCCATAAGTCATTAATTATATTCAAATCTTGTAGCGGAAAATTTTCGAGCCGCTTAATGTTGTAGCCAGAGCCTAGAAGAAAAGCCAGTTTTACATAGCTGCTCATAGCTGATCCACTAATTTGAGCACCACGTTGAACGTATTTATTCTCAACGAACCTTTGCAATCCCTCAATGTGTTTAGGGTTGAAAAGATTTCCAATGGTTTTAGTAGATTTTTCAATAAATTCTTCTAATATTTCTAGTTGGCTTTTGCTTTTATCTATATTCGTTTGTAAAGATGCTCTATGTAACATTATGAATGCAGTTTCAAAATCAGCTTCTTCCCACTTCCTTTGAGCCAAATAGTCGCGCAGTTGAGTGTAATCTATTCCAGTTATACGAAGATAGTCAGCAAAAAGGTCAGGTCGAGTACCATTAGAGAAGACCTCCGAGGGAATTTTTTGCCATATTTTATTAAGAGCTTCTACAGAAATGGCTCTCCCTTCGCTACTATCCCGTCTTAGCCTCATAATAGCAATGACATAGTTTGAAGCATCTCTCTCAATAACTACAGGAGAACCACTGTAACCAGGATCTAAATTTTCATTAGGATCAATTCTTATTTCCCAAGCTTGGGTTCGGCTTCCATTGACGGGCCACAAAACTGATCTATAAAGAGTCCCATGAATTGAACCAATCTCCCTTACATATGATTTAGCTTTTACGTTAAGTACTCTAAGATTTCGGCAACCGTGTATAAAGCAAGGGACACCTTCATTACCAGCATTGATAAGGCGTACTTGTTGCTTGTCTAAAGCATCTACTTGTAAGACAGCTAAATCAGCTTGCTCCTCAGATACAAGGATCTTTGCATCTTTATCGTCAACTTTTAACTTCCCTTCACCACCAACTTCATTGACAACGTGAGCACATGTTGCAATGTAAGTTGATTGTTGATCTCGATAAATTACAAATCCAGTACCGTGTCTGTCTAACTTTGTGTCATCACTACTGGTGATTTCCACAATAGATTGTTGAACTAAGTTTCTTGAACTCATGAATTATCTCTTGGATTTAAGTTCTATTTTCACAATCAAGTTAGCATTCGCCTTAAATTTTGTTATGTATACGTTGCCCTCCATCTCAAAGCTTAAACCCATCTGCACCTCAGCTTTCTCAACATCTGCTTCTTGACTAATCTCCTTAAGAGAAGCAACAACAGGACGACAGGCTTTAACTAAGAGAGGCTGAATTTTATCAAAAGTTGCATCGACTACAGTGGCAGAGCCAGCGGAAATCTCTTCGTAGAATTGGCTGTTTGGGGGTGCTTCTATCTCTATCAGCACTGGGGTATCATCTTCATTACTTTCCGCTTCTAACTTAATAAGTTTAGTAGGCATTGAGCTTGATTCCTAAAGCACGTAACTGTACGGCAATTGATAATTCTAGTACTCCTTAGCATAATACTAATTTTCCTATCTCATGAGAGAGAGTTAGACAGAACAGAGGGATGCAGACTGATACACCCTAATTCCTGTAAATAGTCTTTTAACTTTAATACGCAATGTTAAAGACTATTCATAATCTGCTTCACCAATAGTCTTTAGCACTGCCTGACAAGGAAGGCAGGCGGTCTAACGATTGAGTTGAGCCGCCGCAGACAGGCTTTGATTCCCACAGATAAGCTCTCGTGGTCGGCTCCAACGACTTGTGTACGCCCGGCATGGGCGTGAACTAATGGGGTGAAAGTCCCCTGGAGGAGAACCAGCGTCCAAATGCTCGAAAGTTCTTGGAGCCGAGTGACGACAACTCCTAGCTTAAGGCAAGGGCACTTCCGCGAGGAAGGGTCTGAAGGAAGCCAGCGGCAAACCTGCGAGCCGACGAACAGAAACGTCATAGAAGGCTGAGACCTCTGGGGTGAGTTGGCACAACACAACGAAACCCTTTGGTTCAAGAGGCACAGTAAATGACGCGGTCGTGCAGGGATAGTTCACGGTCTTATCCGGGGAGCTCTGTGCGGTTGCGGTCTGAAAATCTATGGGAGTCTGACTGAGGTCTCGCGGGAAACGGCGAGGGAGCCACAGAACCCTAAGGAGAACCAGACAGCGCGATTGAGGGCAACTTCAAGCGTTCACCGCACAGAAGTCAGCAGAGTCCATAGTAGTTCCCGTGGGGGACGAAGGGACGAACATGAACGAACTAAGGAGGAGCGATGAACAACTCAAACTCATCGATGAACCCGGATGGGGGAGATGGCGTTTGGCGTGCTGACAGAGAGCCAGCCTTAGACAACCTGATGGCGCGAGTCTTAGAGCGCGACAATGTGCAACGAGCCTGGCAACGGGTGAAATCCAACCAAGGTGCGCCCGGCAGTGACGGGATGACCGTGGAGGAATTCCCGTCCTATGCCCGCGAACATTGGTATGAGATTCGCCAATCCCTGATGGAGGGCAGCTATCAACCTCGCCCGGTACGGCAGGTTGTGATCCCCAAGCCGAAAGGCAAGGGCGAACGCAAGTTGGGTGTACCTTGTGTCGTAGACCGGGTGATCCAACAAGCCATCCTCCAAGTGCTGACGCCCATCTTTGATCCTGGGTTTTCCCCCTCAAGCTATGGGTGTCGCCCAAATCGTTCGGCTCACGGCGCAATCCGACAGGTGAAAACGATCATTAAATCGGGATATCGCATCTGTGTAGACCTGGATCTGGAGAAATTCTTTGATACTGTCAACCACGATGTCTTGATGTCTCGCATTGCCCGCAAAGTGGCTGATAAAGTGCTGTTGCGGTTAATCGGTTGTTACCTGCGAGCCGGAGTTTTGGTCGCAAGCACAGTAGAACCGACCGAATGGGGAACACCACAAGGGTCTCCGCTTTCACCCCTATTGTCCAACATCCTGCTGGATGACCTGGACAAAGAGTTAGAAGCAAGAGGACATCGCTTTGTTCGCTATGTAGACGACTTGGTCATTCTGGTCAAAAGTAGACGGGCAGGGCGACGGGTGATGGTGAAAATTAGCCGTTATCTGACACAAGTTCCCAAGCTGAAGGTGAATCGGGACAAGAGCCGAGTGGTCAAGGTCGAGGATCTGAATTACCTGGGATTTACGTTCCGGGGGATTCGCATCTTTGCCTCTGATACTGCTATGCAAGCGTTCAAGCACCGATTGCGCGGCTTCACGTCACGCAGTTGGGGCGTCTCGATGGCAGAACGATTCGAGCGATTGAACCGATACTTGCGTGGGTGGATGAATTACTTTGGTATTTCCCAGCATTACACCCCGATTGAAGAGCTAGACGGTTGGTTGAGGCGGCGGATTCGGATGTGCTATTGGAAGCAGTGGCGCAGACCGAGAACCCGCATTGCTAACCTGCTCAAACTGGGGACAAGTAAGCGTCACGCGATTTTGACTGGCATTAGTCGCAAAGGCTATTGGCGGTTATCGAAAACGTTGGCGACGCAAACGGGAATGACGAATGAATGGTTGGAACAACAGGGATTGTTATCGATTCGGCAGCTTTGGATGAAAGTTCAAGGATATGCCTGAAGCCATTAGTGTGGTTTGCGCGTCTTCATGAACCGCCTGTTGCGGAGCCGCATGGCAGGTGGTGTGGGAGGGGAGAGTTAAATAGCTCTCCTCGACCCGATTCTGCTGCGCTGTCTACGCCGATTCTAAAGGAGCCATAGGAATCGACACAGAAATTTACTCTGAAATTGGGGTGCGACGAAAAGAGGAGTAGATTATACGAAAGCCTCCACGATTTCTCAAGCTGCCATGAATCCGCAAAAAAAGCCAAAAAGCCGTCAGGAGATCCTCAAGAAACAGCAACAGTCCACATTTGTTGGACGAGAGGAGCACATCACAGCCTTTCGATACAATCTGGTGTTGCCTCCAGTGGATTGGTGTTTTCTCTTTAATGTATGGGGACAAGGAGGAGTCGGCAAAAGTACGTTATTGCGGCAATTTCGTCGGCTCGCGGAGGAATCGGGTTTTCTGACAGCCTATACTAGTGACGCGGATAGTAATGTTCTTGAGGTGATGGGACGGGTCACTGAGCAATTAGAGCAGCAGGAACACAGGCTAGATTGGTTTGCGGAACGATACAAAGTTTATCTTCAGAAGAAGCAAGAATTAGAGGCTGATCCAGATGCTCCACAAGGATTCTCTGTTTTTTTGGGAAAGTCGATCGCTAAAGCCAGCTTAGGGTTAGCGAAACAAGTTCCTGGGAGTGGAGCCATTACACCATTTTTGGATGAAGAGGCGATCGCTAATCAAGCGGGTGATTGGGCATCCTACGTTGCTAAGAGAATTGGTAACAAGGACGAGGTACAACTGGTACAGAAACCGATCGAGGTATTGACACCACTATTTCTGCAAGACTTGAGTAAGGTGACCGAGCAGAAAAACCTGCTGTTGCTGTTTGATACTTATGAACGAACAGAGGGATTTCTGGACAGTTGGCTACGAGAAATTTTAGAGGGCAGCTATGGCGATTTGCCTGCCAATATTATTTTAGTCATTGCTGGACGAGAAGAATTAGAGCGAAATCGTTGGGCAGATTATCAGGGAGTAATTTCCCGCATTTCTCTAGAAACTTTTACGGAAGAAGAAGCAAGACAATATCTCGATCGGAAAGGGATCACTAATCCACGAGTCATTGATGTAATTCTTCGGTTATCCGGACGATTGCCTCTGCTGATAGCAACCCTGGCTGCTGAAAGCCCGTCTGACCCAACTCAAATTGGTGACCCAAGCGGAACAGCTGTAGAACGGTTTTTACAATGGGTTGATGATCCTAAACGTCGCCAAGTTGCTTTAGATGCAGCATTGCCACGTTTCCTAAATCGAGATGTGATTGCTACTCTGCATGGTGAAGAATCAGCAGATGAATTATTCAATTGGCTCAAACAGATGCCCTTTGTCGAGGAGTGTCCTAGCGGTTGGGCATACCATGACATTGCCCGAACTCAAATGCTTCGTCATAAACGACTTGCCTCTCCCCAAAGTTGGGTAGCTCTACATACTCAACTGGCAGATTATTACAATCGACTTCAGCAAGCATTATCGCTACCAGAAGATCAGCTGAAAAAGGATGCTAAATGGCAAGAATACACGTTGAGTAGCTTGTACCATCATTTGTGTAAAACGCCTCAACAGTACTTGGGGGTAGCACTCAACATGTTTCTTTGTGCCTACAGTTATTCCAGACCTTTTGCTCTCAGCCAAGCTGAAATCTTATGTCAAGCAGGAAAAGATACAGAAATAGGCACAGTGCAAAATTGGGGAGAGCGCTTACTGAGATGTTTTGATCGAATGTTTATGGGACAAGATAAAAACAACACGGTTGTTTCAATATTCACTGACATATTGAAGCATCCTGATCTGGATGTTAAATGGCGGAGTTTGGCACTATTTGAACGAGGAGGCGCTTACCGACTACTACACCGTAACGAAGAAGCACTCAAAGATCTGAACGAAGCCCTTATCCTTTCTCCTAACCATGCTCCATCGTTAGCAACTCGTGGTACAGTTTTTCTCCATCTTGAACGATATGAAGAAGCTCTACAAGATCTGAATATAGCAATTGATCTAGATCCCCAAAATGGTTGGGCACTGGTTCGACGCGGATGGACTTATAACTCACTACAGCAATATGATAAAGCTCTTGAGGATTATGACAGAGCGTTGAATCTTAATGCCCAAGATGCTTGGGCATTAGCAAGTCGGGGTGAAACTTATTGCCTACTCAAACGTTATGACGATGCACTCATAGCATACAACCAAGCTTTAAAGGCGATTGAATCTATTGAAGGACATGAGTGGATTTTGAGGGATCGAGGAACTGTACTTTGTTTGCTCGGTCGTTATGAGGAAGCACTCGAAGATTTCAATCGAGTTATTGAATCAAATCCTAAATTCGTTTTTTGGTTCTTATTGAAACGGGGAAAAGTTTATCTGTATTTGGGAGATTACCAATTAGCTCTCTCTGACTTTAATCAAGCCATTAATCTGAATCCACAAAAAGATTGGTTCTTTTATACTCGTGCTTTAGCTTATCTTGCGCTCAATCAAGCTGACCATGCTAAAACTGATCTAGATCGCGCAATTCATCTAGCTCAACAGAATTATAACGACAATCCTGACGCTCACCGGAATACATTAAATTTAGCAATCTACTATCTAGTTGCAAATAAGCTTGAGCAAGCAAAGCACTTCTACAGTCATGCTCTGCATCGGGGTGCCTCTCAAGCTCGAATTCAAGAAGCAGTTCATGATTTAGAGGATTTGCTCAAAGTGTTTCCTAGTCACCAAGCGGCACAACAAATACGGGAAGCCCTGATGAAGCGGATTAGGAATTCTCAATGAGGGGGAGGGGCGATCGCTTAACCCGACATTCCGCAGGTTTGCAGTAATTTTGCTGCAATATGTATAAATACTAATTTTCCGAGGCAAATTAATGTGATTTCCATTACATTTGTCGGAGCCAATACGCAACAGCGGGATGGTTAGCTGGGAGTTCTTTAGTTCAGATGAACTAAATTTCCGAAAACTTAAAGTAACCTGCGGAATATCGGTTAACTGGAGCAACTTGGTTCTGAACGTTAACGAATAACCCTGCAACTATGTCCCAATAGATAACCTAAGCAGCAGAACTATTATTAGGAAGAATAATTCTGCTGATCCTCCAGTACTGGGTGGATCGACGGAGTTTTTCCGCATAATAGGCTTTTTTAGGTGGATCGGCAGAAATTTTCCGTATGTCTCTATATGTACTACTGACGAGCTTGTGAGTATCATTTCTTACGATTCACATCCTGCCTATTCCCTACTCTTATGCAGCAACCTCCAAAGAAGCTGTTGGATCAAGTGCAAGATGCAACGAGGGGGGCAAGGAGTGAGAGGTCCACTGAACTTGTGAGGAACATCTAGGCTAGCAATTTCAGAACCTACCCATGCAGTGGCATCGCCGAAAAGAGGCATTTTCGGTAGTAACGTTGTGCAGAATCTAAGCAACGTCCTTAAATTTCTGCCACCACTCCCGGACAGCAGTCTCAGAGCACCCCTTGATCTCAGCCACCTCGACAAAGCTCTTTCCTTCTCGAACCAGTGCGACACACTCCAACTTAAACGTCTTTGAATAGGTGGGGGGTCTCCCGCCTCCCTTAATCCGAGCTCGCTTGGCTCCAGATCGCCTCACCCAACTCTCCACTGTAGACTGTGGAATATCCGTTTCCTTGGAAACCGTCAGCAATGATTTCCCGCTTAGGTAAAGCTCAATGCAGCGTTGCTTATCCTCCTGAGAAAACTGCCGCCGATTCTGCTGAATATTGACGTCTCTGAGCCAACGACTCACGATATCCGCGGGAACCCCAGTTTCCACCTGCACCTGCACTGGCAGTAGACCTTTGAGGGAAAGCTCAACACACTGCTGCTTCTGATGCTCATAATCTCGTGTGGAACTGCCCATCAATCCTGCTTCTCGCAACCAACTCAGGAGTACGGTTTGGTTGCCCATGCCTGTAAAGTATTGAATTTGTTCTGTGGTGTAGCCCTTCTGGAACAAGAGAATGCAGTCTCGCTTGAGGGTTGCAGAGTATGGAGGCAACTGCCTTGCTGAAAGAATGCGCGAGAACTCTCCAGGAGCCTCTGGGCATACCTGTTTCTGCAGCAATTCGGTGAATAATTTGAAGCCTGTACAGTCCAAACATGCCAAGGATTGACCTGGTGATGCGCACTCACACACCCACTTCCATTCAGACAGAGCCTGTGCTGCAGCTTCAGCGTAACGTTCAGCAGCTGCTTGCAATGTGCTTAACGTTAATTGAGATGACATAAGATACTCCTCAATAAATAACAACATACGTTTTCTAGATCCAAAGTTAGGGTGAGAATAGACTGTCTATCTAACGCCCTAAACTCATGAACCACTAGGAATGGAGTGCCACAGACACCACCTCCCCATCCCGCACCATTACCCGCCTGACTAACATGCCATAAAGCAACTCCCGTTCCTGTTGAATCAGGCTGTACCAGAACGCCACATTGCGGGCATAGGGAGACATCAGGATCTCCTCCGCTGAGGCACTGACAAAGGCGAGGTACTGTGAGTTTCGAATGAACTCCTGAAGCTCCTTCTGCATGTCGCTGTAGGCTTGTTTCAGTGATGCTGTTGGACGTCTTTGCAGCAACAGTTCCGTCTCCGCAATCTGCTCTCGCAATGCCGAAACCTCGGGTGATTCCAGCATTGAAATTCGAGCCGCTGATGGAGCCCCAGCGACTTGGACAGCGCGTTCGACAATCCTGCGAATAATTGCCTCATCTAACTTTTCAGTACGGATGCAGCCCCGGTTTTGACAATGGGCAGAGGTATTGCGGCAGCCATAGTATTTGTACGCTGGACGATACTTGAGGACCATCGGATGTCCACAGCAATCGCAATGGATCAAGCTCGTGAGATAGAAGGTTGCCCCAGGCGTTCCCACCCTGCGATGGTTGGCTTTGATGATAGCCTGCAGCTCCTCGAACTGTTCATCCGAGAGGTAACGCTGCTGCGGATGGGTGTTGTACTGGATATCCCATTGCTCGGGGGGAAGCTCACGCTTGGCTTTGTCATACTTGTTGTAAACAGTATGCCCCCGCAGAACAGGATTAAGAATCCATTCCACCAGGCTATGGGGAGCGTTATAGAGCAACAATTCCTTAGATGTGGTCGGGTCAACGCTCTTACGAGTCTTCTCAGTGTAGTAGACACCGCTAAAGACCTCAGCACGGCGTTCCCGGTCGTCCTGCAGGATGGCTATTTCCCGCTTATGGGGAATGCCATACTTCTGGCGAAGTGCACCGAGAACTGGACCAGGATGCCTGAGTTCTTGAAACAAATTGAGAGCCTCCTGGGCAATATCAGCACGGCTAATACCGCGCATCAGTTGTGAGGAATCATCCGGCTCATTCACCAGATGTTCGTAGGGTTCAGGGCGTTGTTTGAGTAAGCAGATCAGGGGATGAGTATCTTTAACGAACCGTTCGTTTTCAACCACAAAGCCCCAAGCCGCACGACCAAAAGGAGCCTTTCTCTCCCTACGGTATCGGTGCCCCCGGCGAACCCGGTCTCGCAGTTCACGACGCTCGTGGATTGCCAACAAGCACCGAATATCCAGATTAAGTTCACCAGAAGCAGTGTTTAGGTCAACATCACCGAGGTCAATGAGATAGAGCTTAATATCATGCTCCTTAAGCAGACGCTTGAGGTCGGCATAGAGATCATCATTGCGGGTGAGTCGATCTAAGCGAGCAGCAATGAGGGTCTTAACATGACCGGAACGCATCAGAGCGAGGAGTTTGCACAACTGTTCGCGATCGCTAACACCTCCTTTTTCAACGTCGAAGTAGATTCGGTCAGGGTTGTACTTCTTGAGCAAGTGCACCTGTTGCTCAGCAGCTTTTTGATTCAGGTTTTGCTCCTGGGAAGAGACGCGACCATAGGCCGCTGTGATTTGGTTCATGATTGTCTTAATCCATTGGGTAATGAACGAAATTGACTTACGGAGGAGGCTCAGCAGCATGAGGGAATGGATGTACCAAGCGATAAGCCGGAGTTAGTAGATGGGATGGAGTTGGAGATAGAGGGGTAGGGAATGGGACAACTTTTTCAACAACGTGTGATTCCGTTGGGATCGTTTGAAAAAAGTTGTGCACTTAGCGAACCTCCATTTTGCTTATAGAGTAAGGATTTTGAGAGATTAGGTAGACATCAGGTGCTTAGGAATTGGACTTGAGTTCTTTCAGGGTACATTCAGATAAATCCTGCACAAACTACACAACGTTGAACCAAGCAAAGATGCAGAAATGGAATTTAGAGAAAATCATTTCTGTAGAGGGAACTAAAAATATCCGAAGTGAATTCAACTGTTGGATAGACAAAAAGCAAGACAGAGACCAGCCTCTAGGTCTTGCCTAGGAGTACTGATCTCTGTCTTGAAACTTAAGATCTTCTATTTGTTAGAACTGTTTTCTTCTCGCTCCAGGGATGGCTGCTGAGGAGAAGACGAAGGGCAGCAAATGCCCTCCTAACGCTAAGGTAATTAAGCTATTGCATGCCCGCAAGAGTATTTTTACGGAGACAGAGCTGGAAAACGTCCGCTTGAAGTTCTTGACCAAACTTTTACACCACTCCATCTATGCATTTGGTCGTTCCATAATCCACTGAGTTAGGGTTATGTTAGGGCAGCTTACCCAGCAGTCAGGAAGTTTACTCTCTCTAGCCCCTGAGTTTCTAAGTGTCTGAATGCAGCAACTTTGTCTTACGGCATTTTGAACTGCTGATGAAAGACTTCGATCGGAATACTCACACCCTCGCCGCTGCTCTCCTGAATTGCCCGGTTCACGCCAATGACCTCACCCCGATCGTTCAACAGTGGACCTCCAGAGTTACCGGGATAAAGGAAACCAGACGGTGTTCTGATACACTTGCCATCTAAAGCTTGCAGCCCGCAATCGCTGTATGTGGCAATAACTGAGGCTTCAGTATGCTTCCACTGGCTTCCCATTGGAGAGCCGATCGCCCTCACTACATCCCCCACTTTCACATTGGCTGATTCGGCAAGCAGCGCAACAGGCAAGTTGGCGGCTCCATCAACTTGCACTAGGGCAAGGTCTAAGCTGCTATCACTAGCGATCGTCCGTCCCTGAAACTGCCGTCCGTCCTTTAATTTCACGTACAGCAGCCCGTTCGCGATGACGTGATGATTGGTCAGAATTAGCCCGTCTTCTCGAATAATGATGCCACTCGCTGGAGCTGCGCCTGCGTTAGTTTGAATCCAGACTTCGACAGTGAAGCGGTTGGGGTCATTCCTCGCGATCGTCTGGGTCTGTTGAGCAAAGGGGAGAGAAGGCAACTGCATCTTGGATAGATCCCACTGCCTTCTTTCCTGAGGGTCTGTGTCAGGCTTAACGTTGTTTTCTGCTTCATTGCTAAGGGGTGCACTGTCAATCGACTCCAGGTAGGGCGTAGGGTCGATCGATCGCCCTCCCTCAATCCGTTCAAAGTGCAAATGCGGTCCCGTGCTGCGTCCAGTGCTGCCCACTTTAGCAATCACTTGCCCCGCACTAATCTGCTCACCTGCCTGCACCAAAATCTCAGAAGCATGGCAAATTCGCTCCCCGTTGCCGTCGCCGTGCTGAATCTCGACCTGTCCACCACAAGCATCGCTGCCCATCTGCGCGACTGTCACTTTCCCGGTTTGCGTCGCCAAAATTGGAACCCCGATCGCCGCTGCTAAATCAACCCCGTAGTGCATCCTGCCATCTCGCATTCCGTAGGCTGAATTGATGTTCGCCATCGTGGATCCGGCGATCGGAAAGGCTTTGCCTGATGCTGCGCTGCTAGCAGGCGTTGCTTTAACCGCTTTCAGCAATTCGCCTGCTGTTTCTGCCCACTGCTGATAATGTTGCTCGTATTCCTTCGCGGGTCGCTGCACGGTAGTGATCGCCTTCCATTCCGGCATCGTGTGGCGATCGGGAACTTTCAAGAGCGCGTCATAAAACCAGTTTGCAGAACAAGTCGCATCAATGCGGCACTCTCGGCTCCCCCAGCCACGCTCCCGCTGCTGAAAGGGACCGAGGGAGTCAGACTTGCCCCAACCCATTGCTTCAAAATACCAGTCGTCTCCGTGCTCCAATTCCTGCATCGTAGATTCCTGCATCGCTGTCATCAGTGCCAGCTTGATGTCTGCTGGGTCTAACCCGCGATCGATCCCTGCCTGAATAATTTCTTGAGCAACGGCGATCTGTTGCCCATTCAATCCTGCCGTTCCTGCTGGGATCGTTGCTGCTCCCGTCCCTGACTGAGGCAGTGAAACCAATCCGGTGAGCCAGTGGAGAAAGGTCGTACCTCGATAAACCGTCTCAACCATGTCATGCACTGGCTTAAACACCACGAAGGTGATTGCCGGGCTGCATAGCAACCAGGTAAGCAGCCAGCTTCTCCCAACGCGGTGGCGTTCCCGTTCCCAAAGCTGGAACTGAAGGTCAGGACTGAGCGCTTCGACCGGAGGAGGCGTGGCGGGAAAGCGTGTCATTGCTGTCTCAGAAATTCATAGCCGGTGGCGGCATTTTGCTGGAACTCAATGCGGAGGAATAGCTGTTGGTTGAAGAGGGCTTGCAGTTTCCAGATGTAGATTTCTTTACCGTTTTCGTTGCTGTAGCAGGTGGGCTGACCCAGTCGTCGCCGCCAATCCTCTAGCGTCGAGGGCATTTGTAAAAAGCGAACGATCGAGGGAATGCCAGGGACTTTGATAGCATCTGCTGCCGGGCATTCCCCCCAGTTCCCGATTAGCTGGTCGATCGCACTCCAGGGGATGGGGTCATAGAACTGGAGATAGCCTGGCTGCTTCAGGTCCAGGTAAGTGACTCCCCAGACTGCAGCGACAACGCCGATTTGAAGGACACGCCTGCTGCAGCAATTAAGGGATACATCGAGGCGATCGATCCAGCGTCGCATGAGCTATCTCCGATACCCCGGTTCGTCTGCGGGTTGTCCGGGTTCTCCCGGCTGCACTTCGTTTAACTGCATGCGGATCAGCTGCTGTCCGGTGTTAATGCCGGGACGGATTGCATCGACAGCACTCGCACCCCAGGTCGCCGGTCGCCACAGGTCGAACTGGCTGGTTCCCGGCTGCCCTGCGAGCAGGTAGGCAACGCCACCAATGATTGCAGCAGTGCCGCTCCAAATTCCAATCACGCCGACGGTTCGCAGGAATGATTTTCCTGGGTGAGTGATAGTCCAGATAAACCCACTCATTCCGGTGGCGATTTCCCCCACAAATCCGCGTGTCGTTTGACCGGCTCGATAAGCCGTGTCATGGGTTGAATTGTTGCTTTGATTTGACATTTTGAGTGCTCCTATTTGCTAACAGTTGAAAACTCGTTCGTCGAATCGATTCTTGACAAGCCTTGTTCGTTTCTGGTAATCCTAATTGACAGATCCATTGACAGATTTAGCAAAGGTGTGGACCTGCTCAGTTCTAAACGAAAGGTGTGCTGAAACTGCGATCGAGTAAGGAATACCTGTACACCTGCTGACACCTACACCTGCCCAAAGTTGGGCGGCAAGTCTGATTTAGCAATCCTCGGCTTCCAGCAGGTGCGCTCCAAAACCGCAATCTCAGCCGTCACTGTTTCCATCAGAATGACCTTTAGCTGATCTGCCAGAATGCCTTTGTTTTTTGCCCAATTTTCTCGCAGCACTTTTACCTCCAACCATCCTTCTGAATTGGCATATTTCTGACCTTTCTCGAAGTAGTAAACGAGCAGTTGTTTAGCAGCATCGGATAGCTGTGAAACAATTTCGATCGGGTCGATCGAGGTACATTGATTCACTTCCTTAGATGACTCATAAATCCGATCAAGCAGGGTTTTGATCTGGGGCAGGTTTTCTTCTGCCAGTGCCTCGTCAATCAGCTTTTCGATCTTGGGGTCGTACTGAGGCTGCTGCGCCTGCTCTGCCTGCTTTAGTCCCAGGTGAGCAAAGAGGTGGGTGAACTCGTTGCGAATAGCGATCGGGTTGAGGAAGTCGGGGATCTGCAGTGGGGTGTATGCGGCATCATCGTCGAAGTTGTTTCCACCGGGCTTGAACCGGGCGCGTCCTGAGAACACGGCTTCGCCCCACTCGTCGTAGTCCGTTTCTAGTTCCAGCACTGCACTCTTGTAGGTCCAGCTATCCAGGTAGCCGGAGGGCATTGCTTCACCGCCCATCTGTCCTTTTGCCCGACCGTGACAGAGAAAGATGTAGTGGTTGTGGAACTTGCGATTGTTGCGGATGGCGTTGCCAACAATCTCGGCAGCAAACCGGGCGGTCGCAGAGTTCTTGTCCGCACAGAGTGCGCCGAACTCGTCCAGGATGGCGGAGTGTGCTTCCTGCTTGCTGTGACGCGCTGTAATCGTTGCCTGCGTGCCCAGGATGTCCGTCTCGGACTGAACCACATCTCCGACCAGCCAAACCCCTCGCTCAATGTTGATGGAGCCATGGGGATCAAGGATGATCACCCGATGTCCCCGCAGGATGGCTCGCAGGAAGGCAATGACGGAGGCGATCGAGCTTTTGCCACCCCCGGCAGGAGCGATCAAGATCAGACTCTCGCAGGCAATGCACTGCTTCAGCCAGGGATAGTCACTCAGCAGTTCCGCCAGTCGCGATCGCAGAAGTACCAGGGCATCCGGGGGAGCTGGGATGTTGCTCTTGGGGGTATCAGCGGGGTCAAGCGACTTGGGCAGAATCCGGCGAGGGGTTGCCTCGGAGAGAGGGACTGCCAGCATCAGACAGCCCATTGCTAACGCCATCTCTAAAACGCCAACCACTGCTGATTCTTTTTTGCCGGTTAGGGCAATCGATTGTCGTCTCATGCCCAAATCATGAATCCGCTGCACCTCGGAGGCAGTGAAGGTTTGCGGGTTGCTCAAGACCTTGCTCCCCCCATGCACAAACAGCAGAGCAGCAACACCGAGTAAGCCTGCCGTCATGCCTCGTTTTTGTGCCTTGCTGAGGTACATAATGCTATTGCCCTCCCATAGGAACGGGATTGGTTTGCTCGATCGCTCTGGCTCCATCCTGTTGGGTCAGTTTAGGGTCAAGCTTTTGAGCGAATGGATCAGCAGACGGTAAGCGTTGCAACAGGGCATAGGCTAACAATCGATAGTTGAGCAGTCCTTGCAGTGCCATTGAGCTATCGGGTGGGGTTGGCTCTTGGGGGTAAAGAGCGAGTAAGGCAGCACGATAGCGGGTATAGCCCAGTGCAACCGTTTGAGCATCCCGAGTGATCGTCCCCGATTGAATCAGCTTGAGTCCGTCTCCAGCAAAGCGGAGTAACACACACCGCTGTCGGTTCACCACGTCAGGACACTTGCCTAAGTCGATGTCGATCGCCGGGTCAGTGGCATCATAGCGAGACTCCTGCACCTCCTTTAATGCCTCGTTATTCAGCCGCACTGCCTCGTAGCGCAGCATGGTGTTCATGTGAGTTGAAGCAGCTTCAGACAGGATGTATTCGTAGTTGGGGATGATGGCATAGAGCTTGGCGATCGCTTCTGGCTCTGGCGTTTTGGGGGTAATCCCTGCCAGCATTTCGGGGCTAAAGTCCTTGGCAAGATAGGACTCCTGGGGCGGAGTGGCAGCGAGTTGCAGTCCATCCTGACGGAATATGAGCCAGAACAGCGACCCAGCACAACTAATGCCCATCCCGCCAATTGCGAGCCAGAGCCAGGTTTTAGCAGAGATGCGTTGGCACTGTCGGACGATCGAGCCGAAGTTAAACCGGGAGAGCTTGCCTGGAGAAGTGGGGCTGAGTTGTAGCTGGCTCAAGGTGCGATTGTCGATCGGATCCATGATGGAAAGTCCTTGGCAAAAGGCTGGAGCTCAGAGGGGCGGTAGATGCGGTCGTAGCTCACTCTTGGCAATCTAAGAATTGCTGTGCGGCAGACCGAACCCCTTCCCCACTTCCGTTCTGGGTTTCCCATTGGAGGTTGTTTCGCTCCTTGTGGCATCGGTCGGGCTGTTGCCATTGTTGGAGCAGGAAGGCAATGCCGCCACAGCATAGGACTGAGGCAACTGCGGCACATATTGCCGCACTTCGGGTAACTCGATCGCCTCCAACTCGAAAGGGACGAAGGATTTGCCCTCCAACCGCGAGAGGGTTTTGACGGCGATTTCTGCCTGGATAGATTGCGGGTCAAGAATAGCGGCAACGCGATCTGCGGCATGGTCAGTCACCAAGTCGCGCTGGTCTTCTAACTTTTCCGCTAACTGGGTCATTGCTCCGATCGATTCGCGGATTGTGCCCGCTGCGGTTTGAGTCAGAGAAGTGAGGGCGGTGGCTTCGTCGATGCTTACTTGAGGTTGGGCAGTTGGTTGCTGTGCCTTACCGTTGCTCAAAATCTTCTGCTCATTAACTGGCATAACTTTTTCTCCTAATCTCATCGTGCTGAATGGACTGAAAACCCTTAGAAGTTCCGCCGCGACGCAACCAGAGGCAATAGCGAGCAAGCCATCTGAGGTCCTCATGGGAGTAGCAACCTGTCTCCTCATCTGCCTGGATGGACAGCACCTTGAGCCAATCCTTCAACGTTGTTGGCGGAACACGCTTGCCTCTGAACTTGGCTAAGTGCCATTGCAGTTCTCGGAAGGTGTACCACTGACTTTCTGTGCTTGCTAGCTGGATTTCAACGGTTTTCATCGTTGCTTTACCGTTGGTCGATCGTTTGTCGGTTTCTCAGTTAGACTGTAGCATACGATTCGCATATAATGAGCATACATTAGTGTGCTTTTGGACTCAGATTTACATAGAACAGCTAAGATGCGAGGTGAAAGTATGGCTGAAGCAATGAGCAAACGTACAACAATAACGTTGCCAGACTCAGTGTTTGAGGAACTGGAGGAGTGGGCAGACCAGCAGGGTAGACCGACTGCGAATCTAGCCTCTTTCCTAGTCGAGTTGGGCATTAGGCAGGCAAAAGAAAAGGGGGAATACACCCCAAAAACAAAAACTAAAGACAGGTGAGGCACGATCGCTATGACTGGAGCAGTCAAGGCACAACAGGTAATGCACCATACCTTGAGCAGAGAGCGAGATGATGAGCGTGACCAGTGACCTCATACTCACACTCTGTTGCAAAGCCTTGATCTTTCTTTGCCTTTACAGGTAGTTTTAAGCCTATGAACTCTGAATTGGTGATGGTTGCAATCTACTTGTCAACAACCCGCAGCCAAACTTGCCTCACCCAACGCTACATCTGTGGGGCAGTAGCCGATCGCGCAGGTTTTTCCTTTGAAAAGCGTGAGGTGAAGCTTATGTTCTAGGACACCCTAGAAATCAAAAATCCCAACTGCTGGAAACAGAAGGGATTCGTTGATTTCGTATTCAAAAGTTATTTGGAATAGAGTCGGGACTCTAACCTGTTAGCTTGGCGGCGCAGTTAGGTCACCGAATATTGTCATGCGTCTATCTTAAAGTCACTTTCGGTAAGTTGACAATACTTTCATTGTGATTTTGTACTTAGCACATGCTCTCTATTCCACTCCACATAAGGGATAGAGAGCTTTTTGCGGCTTACAAACAAGTTTGTAATCGATCGGCAGCTTAACGATAAGTCGGGCTGATCAGCTACAAAGTTCTCTTTCTCGCCCCACCTTCCAGACAGGGCGGAATGGAATCGTTGTAATTTTCTATTCTCTAACCATAGAAATATAGGCTTACGGTTCAGCTTCATCGTTCTGTCTGCCCCAATCCATTAGGGACAGAGACATGATCTATAATCACCACCAAAAAGAATTTCAAGCCAGCGCGATCGACCCAGCACTGGCACAACTCAATTTTCATTCCACTAACGACAATTGGTTTATTCGCAATTGGCTCAATTGGAAGCCAACCCAGCGCTGGAAGTCCTGCCCTTTTGACTCCGGCTGGTACTGTCATACCCTTGATCCTCAAAGCGGAGAACGCCGCAGCTGGGGACCGTTCAAACCTGATGCCCCTCTTCTCGACATCAGCAAGGGTAAAGCTCGCAAATATGAACATCCATCTGGTTATGAAACTCTCCCTATCTTGCTCCAAGTGGATCAAGAGACTTGGGCAAAGATTGCTCGTCGCCATAAGGTTCCTTTCACTCCTCTCTCGCTAGGATTGCGGGATCGCAACCCCTACCCTCACTTTTGGGAATGGGTTTGGACCTATAATCTGCCGATCATCATCTGTGAGGGGGCAAAGAAGGCAGCCGCACTATTGTCGGCGGGGTATGTGGCAATCGCCTTACCAGGGGTGTGGAACGGACGAAGGAAGCGCAACGGCAACACACCGGAACACCTGATTCCTGACTTGCAATACTTTGCTACTGCTGGTCGTGACATTTACTTCTGCTTTGACCACGATCCCAAGCTCAAAACTCGGATTCAGGTCAGCAATGCTTTAGTTCGTACCGGAAAACTACTTGAGAATGCAGGCTGCTCAGTCAAAGTTATTCGTCTGCCTGGTCCCGAAAAGGGAGTTGATGACTTCATCGTGGTGAGAGGCACAGAAGCTTTTGACCAGCTTTACCTAGATGCAGTTAGTCTGCGAACCTATGAGCAAGCACGCCGCAGTTGGCTCAGTGGTCATTGCCTCACTTACCCCATCAATCTCGATTTCAATTGTCGTTACCTCATGGATGGCATTAACCAGGCTTGGGCGAAGTCAGCGCATCCGGCGATCGAACAATTAGCAGAACGCTTAGAGCAAGGTGTTGTTACTCTAAAAGATCCTGCCTCATCCACCAGAGAGGGCGATCGCCCTTCGTCACCAGGGCTATCCGGTGTCATTGCGATTTCCTCAGACATGGGCACAGGCAAAACCGAACTTTTGGCACTGCTCAAACGAACTTATCCCAATGCCCGCATTCTGAACTTGGGGCACAGGGTGGCGCTGCTGAGGAATTTAGCCAACCGCATTGGCACTGCCATCTACTCAGATTACGGTTGGAGCATGTGGCAGGAAACATGGCTCTCACTCACTGCCGATAGCCTCTATAAGTTGAAGACAGAGAATAACGTGTATGACTTCATTTTTCTCGATGAGGTTGAGCAGTTCATTCAGCACGTCCTTTGCTCGGATACCTGCAAAGAACATCGTCATGAGATCCTTCAGGCGCTGAAGCATTTCATCTACTCTGCCAAGTGCGTCATTCTCAGCGATGCTCACCTTTCAGATATTTCTATCAAGTTCATCCTGGCAATGCGTCCTGACCCACAAGAGCAGCCCTTTGTCATTCGCAACCGCTTCTGCAATGGAAATCGTCGGGTGTATTGGTATGAAGGGAAGGATCGATCGGGGATTGTGCAAGCGATTAAAGAATCACTCTTCCTGGATCAAAAGGTTATCGTCGCTTGCGACGGGCTAGAGTTCTCTAAAGATCTGTTTGAAGCCCTAAAAACTCTCTATCCAGACAAGAACATTACTTGCATTAACTCTGAGAATTCTGGGGAGAGTTGGGCAAAGACGCTGATTGAGAAGATCAACGAGGAAGTAACGGAACTAGACTGCTTGATTTACTCCCCCTCGGTCAACACAGGCGTCAGTATTGATGTGGAACACTTCGATCGCGTGTTTGGGGTGTTCATTGGGGGAGCATTAGCTGGTACTGACTGTTTACAGGCACTCAACCGTTATCGCCCGAAAGTAGAGTGGCATGTTTGGGTGGGCAACAAACCGATCGGGGGCTATCGTCTGACTAATGCTGATCGGATCAAGCACAACAAGCTTCAAGGGAACGACCTGTGCGGGTTTCTGTTGGGCATTGTTCCTGGCACGGGCGAGCGGGTGGTGCAAGATGAGTTTGCCTGGGAGGCTTGGGCAACTCTGACGGCTCGGCGAAATGAGTCTCTTAATAACCTACGTGGCGATGTGAAATACCTGCTTGAGCGGCAGGGGCATCAGATGATTGCAGTAGGTGAAGTGGTGGATGCAGAAACTCAGACTGAATTAAAGCTGGCGCGGGAGATCAACCAACAGACCAGGAAACAGGGGATTTTGAATGCCGATCGCATTTCTGACGCTATCGCGCGACAGTTACAAGCAAAGGAGCGCCCCACGCTAGAAGACCTACATAAACTGGAACGGCACCGAATTGAGGCAGCTTGGGGTAGAGAGATTGATGCAACACTGATTGACTTGGACCAGGGGGGACGCACGATTCGGCAGTTCTTGGTGCTGGAGTCGTTGTTGGAGTCATCGGCTGAAAAGAAGCTCGTCAATGGTAAGCGGATCTTCTTTCCACCAGAGTTGGTGGCACAACGCGATCGAACCGAGCGAGAAAAGTTTCATGGGCTAGACTGGCACAACTATTCAGTTGCTTGGTCACTACGAGTTGAGTTAGGGCTACCGCAATTCCTGAAACCTGAGCGCGAATTCTGTAACAACGATGCAGACTTGATCGAGCTACAAAAGAAGGTGCAAAAGTCAGCCATTGTGATCAAGGAGTTTTTAGGCATCACCATCCGCAAAGACGCCACCCCTATCCGCATTTTGCAGCAGCTTCTAGAGCAGGCGGGAATGAAATTGGTATGTGTGCGTAAGGCTGGGGGGCGGGGGGAACAAATGCGAGTATATCGTCTCTGCCCCATTCAATGGCAGTTAGCACAGGATGTCTTGGAATTTCGTCGTCTGAAGCGCGAAAAGCAAGCACAGTCTTTAGTCCAGGCTTCTGAAGAAGGAGTAGTCACAGGGAGTACTTTTCATGTCAATCTAAATAAAAGGGGGTGTGTGGCTACCGAGGAAAAATCTTTTTTGTCTCCAGAAGATGTTGAAGATGCTCTGAGCCTGATTGAGATAGCGATCCACTTGAGAGATGGAGAAGCGTTACGAGCGGTTTGGAACTGTTGGGATGAGGATCAAAAACGACAGTTGTGGGCAGTGATAATGGATTCACGGCGAGATGCGATTGATTTTTAGTGAGGCAAATGTTTCAACCGTTCTGCCGTCTCAAGAATTCTTCTCCAATGGGGCGTAGGAGCTGCACGGTGCCGTTGTGCCGCAAAAAACTCTATGAGCAGATGTTGAGAATGAACACCAGAAATCATTGTTTTAGGCGAAATGTTGAGGTTTAGTGCCTTGCCAAATGTAATAAGCTAGTGCAGCCCTCTTCTGACCTCCATGTCTAAGCAGCCATCATTTCCCGCAGGGGAAGATTACGTTATCTTTCTACAAGCTTTAAAGGCTCGCATTCGCACCGCTCAAGTAAGGGCTGCGTTAGCAGTAAGCCAAGAGTTGGTAATGCTGTATTGGCAAATTGGACGAGAGATTTTGTCTCGGCAGCAGCAGCAGGGTTGGGGCACCAAGGTGATTTCACGCCTTGCAAAAGATTTGCAGCAGGAGTTTCCTGAGATGAAAGGGTTCTCTGTACGAAATCTTACTTACATGCGGGCTTTCGCAGAGGCTTACCCGGATGAAGCAATTGTGCAGCAGGTTGCTGCACAAATTCCCTGGTTTCATAACTGTGTTCTTTTAGACAAAGTCAAATCCTTAGAGGAACGGCTGTGGTATGCCCAGAGAACGGTAGAGCAAGGCTGGAGCCGAAACGTTTTGGGGCTTCAAATTGAGAGTGATCTATATCAGCGGCAAGGTGAGGCGATTACGAACTTTAATCAAGTGCTGCCACAATCCCAGTCAGACCTAATGCAGCAAGTTTTGAAGGATCCTTATGTGTTTGACTTTCTGACACTGGGAGATGAGCGATCGGAACGAGCGTTAGAAAGGGCATTGATCGATCACATTCGAGATTTCTTGCTGGAACTGGGAGTTGGGTTTGCTTTTCTGGGTAGTCAGTATCCCATTGAGGTGAGCGGCAAAGAGTATCGGTTGGATCTGCTTTTCTACCACGCTCAACTTCATTGCTACGTTGTAATTGACTTGAAGGCAGGAGAATTTGAGCCGGAGTTTTCGGGCAAGATGAACTTTTATGTAGCAGCAGTAGACAATTTGCTGAGAACGGACCGAGACGATCCAACCATTGGGATTATTCTTTGTAAATCGAAGGATAAAACAACCGTAGAATATGCCCTGCAAGGAATGCAGAAACCGATCGGGGTATCCACCTTCCAGTTAGCGACTAATTTGCCCGAGCGGCTTCAGAAGAGCCTGCCGACGGTTGAACAGCTAGAGACAGAGTTGGATGCAGCGATTGTAGACTTAGCGCAGGAAATTGGATAACTTCATCTATTTCAATGGGGTGGTTATGACGAAGTTGCCACCGCTTCTTGTTAAAGTATGTTTCTTGTCAGATCAACTGATGTAAAGCCAGATGACTAAAGTTATTTCTCTGTTTAATCAGGCAGGAGGGGTTGGCGAAAGCACCCTGACGATGAATCTGGGCTATCACCTGGCACAGAAACAGCACCGGGTTCTGTTAGTACATGGACCCTCAGGGTAGCTGGTTGTGTCGCAAAAACCAGCGAATGGTAAGGTAAGCAGTACCCCCTCTCCTCCCTGTCCTCCAATGTCTCCTCAGTCTCTGTTTAAGTGGCGGCACTTTCTGCCTGAAATCATTCTGCTGAATGTGCGCTGGTATTGCCGCTACTCCTTAAGCTACCGAGACCTAGAGGAGATGATGCAGGAACGGGGCATGAAAGTTGACCACTCGACGATCAATCGGTGGGTTTTGCAGTACTCATCAGAGCTAGACAAACGAATTCGATGGCACCTGAAACCGACGAGCAATTCGTGGAGGGTGGACGAAACCTATATCAAAGTTAGGGGCGTGTGGAAGTATCTGTATCGCGCAGTGGATTCTCAAGGCAATACCCTCGACTTTATGCTCAGTGCGAAGCGGGATGGCAAGGCAGCTGCACGATTCCTTCGCAAAGTCCTGAAGGGTCAGCACCCCCAAGCACCACGGGTTATTACCGTGGATAAGAATGCGGCTTACCCAGGGGCAATGGAGACTCTCAAAGCGGATGAGGTGATTGAACAGGAAACGGAACTGAGGCAGAGCAAATATTTAAATAACATCGTTGAGCAGGATCATCGAAACATCAAGTGCATCGTGAAGCCGATGATGAGGTTCAAGTCGTTCAACAGTGCCAGGAGAACCTTGAGTGGGATTGAGGCAATGAATATGATGAGAAAACGACAAGTGAATGGTATTGACAGGGGGGATATTGTATCTCAGGTCAAATTTATCGAAGCACTCTTTGGCGTAACTGCTTAAGACGATGACCTCGATAGGTATCGTTTGTCCTTAAACAGTTTTTGCGACACAACCATGCCTAGTTCTATTAGGAAGTTTCGGATGTGCTGGACAAGAGCTTGCTCGAGCTCGCGTTCCTGCACGTTACCCTGTATGGAAAGAAACTGAAAATTGTAGGGGTCCTTAATTAGCCCCTTTGCCAGATCCGACTGAGGTTTAGGCAGCGTGCGATCGAAATTCGTGACAGCCTTGCCCTGCCGTCCGAAAAGATTGCTTTCAATCTGCCAGACCAGGACATCTCGGCTCCAGCCGTTTTCAATCGCTTTTTCTGCGTACCAGAGTCGTTGCTCCTGAGTCTTTAGCTTATCGATGAGGGCAATGTTGTGCCGCCACGGTAATTTACCAACGCAGCGTTGGTAAATTGCTTCATCTGGGTATGCCTCTGCAAACGCCTTCATGTAGCCCAGGTTAGAACGAGAAAACCCTTTGATCTCCGGGAATTCCTTTCGTAGGTCTGTCGCCAAGCGTTCGATAACCCTGCTTCCCCATCCCTCACTTTGTTGCTGTTCCAAAATAGATTGCCCAATTTGCCAGTAGAGATAGATTAGTTCCTGGTTTACAGCTAGCGACACCCTGACTTGAGCGGTTCTGATGCGCTCTTTGAGTTGGTTCAGAAAATCATCGTAGCCTTGAGGTAGGGAAAGTCGGCGATCGCTCACAAGAAGAGGGTTTTGAAAGGCTCTGGTTCAGTCCCTCATCATGACATGATCCCAATATTTTTGCTTAGAATTCGTAGAACTTTGCGTGTATTGGGGATACGATTCTGGCATCATTGAGTGCGAAGGGATAGTGGAACAGCAATGCTTATTGGAGTCCTGAATCGAAAAGGGGGATGTGGTAAGTCAACAACAGCAGTTCACTTGGCATATTGGCTATCACAACAGCACCAGCGAGTCGTCTTGATTGACTCGGACGGGCAGATGAGTTCAAGTCAGTGGCTCAAGAAGCTGGATATGCCCTCTGTTGTAATCAACGATCCCGATGACCTGTTTGATCAGATTAGTAAGCTATCTGAAGAGTACGATTCGGTTATTGTGGACTCTCCTTCTGTTTTGGGAGAACCGGCTAAGTCTGTATTGCTCAGTGTGGACCTCGCGATCGTCCCGGTGCAGCCCTCCAACTTAGATCTGCTTTCTGCTAAGGATATTGTGCGCCTCGTCCACCAGGCACAGAAGATCAGAAGGGGCATCCCCAAAGCTGTCATGTTCCTCAGCCGTGCAGCACGCGGGACAGTACTGATGCGGGAAGCTCAGGAAGCTTTGAGCAATACCCAAGGCTTTGCCCTGCTAAATTCTGTAATTTACCAGCGTCAGGCGATCGCTGATGCGCCGGGACAGGCAGCAACAGTCTTCACGATGTCGGGAGAAGCTGCAAACTCAGCAGCTAAAGATTACACCAGTTTGTTTGAAGAGGCTCTGAGCTATGGCAAGGCGAAATAGTTTAAAGGATGAGTGGCAGTTTGAGGCTGAAAGCACTTCAGATAAGCAAAGTCTCCCAATTAGTTCAATCGTCCTGCCACCTAGTCAGCCCCGGCGCTACTTTGACCCTGAGAAGCTTCGACAGCTTACAGAATCAGTTCGACAGCACGGAGTTCTTGAACCTGTTCTGGTGCGACCTGCTGGGAAGGAAGGTCTGTACGAGCTGGTTGCTGGGGAACGAAGATTTAGAGCCGCCCAGGAAGTGGGGTTGACTGATATCCCGGTAACAGTTCGAGAATTGAGTGATGAGGAAGCTCTACAGCTTGCCCTGGTTGAGAACTTGCAGCGTGAGGACTTAAACCCTGTTGAAGAGACAGAGGGAATTCTGCAATTGCTAGCTCTCAGGCTCAAAATCGAACCGATCGACGTTCCTCCTCTCCTCTACAAGATGCGAAATGAGGCGATCGGCACAGTTAATCAAAACGTTTTGATTAACTCTCAAGCGGAGGCAGTTCAAGCTGTTTTTGCTGAAGTGGGAACGATTACCTGGGAGTCGTTTGTGACAAGTCGGCTACCCCTGCTCCGGTTGCCACCAGAAATTCTTGAGGCTCTCCGCAGTGGCAAGCTGGCTTACACTAAAGCGCAGGCGATCGCTCGTGTGAAGGATGATAATCAGCGCAAGGAACTTCTAGAGGAAGCAGTTTCACAAGACTTGTCTCTAAGTCAGATTAAGGACAAGATAGCTGTTCTCAAATCTCCTAAGACGAGCAATGACAGCGAGCTTTCTCTAAGGAGCCAGATTGATGACGTCTTGCAGTTGGCAAAGCGATCTAAGGTTTGGGATAACCCCAAGAAGCAACGAAAACTAGAAAAGATATTGGCGGATCTCAAAACTCTGATTAGTAATACTGACTAATTGCTACTAGATAGGGATCTTGATTGGAAGCACGAGTACTCACGAGGTAGATGAGTGGGTCAAGGTAATCAAGGCAATGGGGTGTATAAAAACAAATTAGAGTTAGATAGGGGGACGATGAAATATAGTATGTCTTTTACAACAGGCACTTTATTTCATCAGGAGTCAGTGAAGCTTGCCGGATTGTTCCTGGAGTTTCAGAACTGGAATCTCGTTCGGAGTGCCGTTCTCTCAAAAAATCTTTTACAGTCTCGAACTGTAAACACTTCAAAACGAGTTTGTAGGGAAGTTTGTTCTAGGTTGAGGACTCTTAGTGCAGCGCAGCTTGATTTACTAGTTCATGGGTCTACCCAGGATCAAGGCTACCTCTTGTGGCTAGCTGTTTGCCGCCGTTACA
Source organism: Cyanobacteria bacterium FACHB-502 (assembly GCA_014695325.1). Classification (GTDB taxonomy): domain Bacteria; phylum Cyanobacteriota; class Cyanobacteriia; order Elainellales; family Elainellaceae; genus Leptolyngbya_A. The sequence goes on from JACJNZ010000093.1 coordinate 25,496, forward strand.
AATTCATTGCAGATTTTGCTGTAGAAATCGTTAGGGAAAAGTATATCAGCTTGCAATTTGCGCTCAATTATGACGATTTTGACTTCTTCTTCAATAAAAAGTCCGAATGGCATGGGGAATTAGACCAGATTAAGCCAGCAACAAGAACGAAAACACGTCAGATTCTCTTCAAGATGCTGAGAGAGGCGGATCTCCTAACCCCTAATAACATAATCAACGCAGCCCTGCTTAGTCCTCAACTCCTTAGCGTTATTTCCCAGGACAATCGTCAGGATATTTTGATTTTTCCAGCGTTTGAATCCGACTTGAAGGAATGGGCATAATGAACTTGGTCGTAAGTAAAAACAATATGAAAGAACGGTTTCATCATTTATTCTCTGTTATCGCTGGGAAACGCTTCCTCCAGAAGCAGGGACTGGGTAATGAGGTGCCGTTTTTCATCTGCCCATTCAAGCCAGAAGAGTCCGTTGAAATGGAACAGTTGCAAAAGCAGCTTGTCAATCGACTGGAACAGTCTGGAGTCAGAGTCCTAGAAATTAATCTCTACGATCTCTCGGTTAAGCTGTTGAAAGAACGGGAGATTTGGGAGCAAATCCTTAGTGTGGAGCAGTCTACTTCAAAAGCTGAACTGAAGGAGCTTTTACAGGGTGTCCTTGATCCAGAAACTCATTTGGTTCCTGCTGTTGCAAGCCAAATCAAAAGCACTGAGTTTGATGTGATGTTCATATCAGGAGTAGGACAAGTTTTTCCATACATCCGTTCCCACAATGTGTTGAACAACCTGCAAAGTACAGCTAAGGAAAAACCAACGGTTATGTTTTTTCCGGGTGACTACACCCATTCCTTAGAATCTGGTGCATCCCTTGATCTTTTCGGCAGACTGCACGACGACAAATACTACCGAGCCTTCAATATCTTTCACTGCGAAGTCTAAGCGGGAAACCCACCATGATGCTAAGCACTATTTTCGAGAAACCTGTCGATCGCCCAATTGAGGGGGTTATCAAGGCAGATGATGAGGTGAGTCTCCGGCTAGAACTTGAGGAATACATCCTAACCCGTGAAGTAGAAAAGCGACTTGAAGCATTTCTAGACGCATACATTGGCTATGAGGGGGCTAATGGGGTATGGCTATCAGGTTTCTTCGGCTCTGGCAAGTCTCACCTACTGAAAATGCTGGCACTGTTGCTGGAGAATCGGGAAATTGAGGGAACGCCTGCGATTGATTGGTTTTTACCGAAGTGCAACCACAATGAAGTCCTTCGGGGCAATTTAAGACGAGCTGTTGCCATTCCGTCAAAAAGCATTTTGTTCAATATTGACCAGAAGGCTGATGTAATTAGCAAGACTGAATTCGATGCCTTACTGTCGGTCTTTGTAAAAGTCTTCGATGAAATGTGTGGGTACTATGGCAAGCAAGGACATATTGCCCAGTTTGAGCGCCATCTTGATAGTCGCGGTTTGTACGATGCTTTTAAGGAAGAGTATCAACTTGTTACAGGTAGGCCCTGGCATATGGGTAGGGAACAAGCGCTGCTAGAAGGCAAGAATATTGCAAAAGCGTATTCAAAAGTTACGGGTGACTTAGAGGATTCTGCTGCCGGAATTCTTGATAGATACAGAAGCCAGTACAAAGTGTCTATTGAGGACTTTGCAGAGCAGGTAAAAGACTTCGTAGACAAGCAAGCACCTAATTTTCGGTTGAACTTTTTTGTTGATGAGGTTGGGCAATACATCGCTGAAAACGTGAAGCTGATGACTAATCTGCAAACCATTGCAGAGAGTCTAGCAACTAAGTGTCGAGGGCGGGCCTGGGTAATTGTTACTGCCCAAGAAGACATGGATGCGGTAATTGGGGAGATGGGTCATCAGCAAAGTAACGACTTTACAAAGATTCAAGCTCGGTTTGCAAATCGCATGAAGCTAACCAGCCAGGACGTAGCAGAAGTTATCCAGAAGCGCTTGTTGGCGAAGAATGGGGAGGGTACAACGCTACTTACGGATGTCTATCGAAATCAAGTCAATAATTTCAAGACTTTGTTTGATTTTGCGGATGGCTCACAAACCTACCGAAACTTTCAGGATCAGGAGCATTTCATCCATAGCTATCCCTTCATTCCCTACCAATTCGCGTTATTTCAAGCTGCCATCAAGTGCCTATCGCAGCATAACGCCTTTGAAGGGAAACATAGCTCCGTCGGCGAACGATCGATGTTAGGTGTCTTTCAAGAGGTCGCGGTTCGAATTGGTTCTCAGGATTTGGGGCGGCTCGCAACCTTTGACCTTATGTTTGAGGGCATCCGCACCACACTAAAATCAAATATTCAACGCTCCGTTTTGCAAGCCGAGAACCATCTTGACAGTCCTTTTGCCATTCGTTTGCTGAAAACACTCTTTTTGGTCAAGTATGTCAAGGAGTTTAAACCGACACTGCGAAATTTGTGTGTCTTGATGCTGGAGAGCTTTGAGCAGGATTTAACCCAGTTACGTAAGCAAGTTGAGGAAGCACTCAGCCTTCTGGAGCAGCAGACCTACATCCAGCGCAATGGTGAGATGTATGAGTATTTGACCGATGAGGAGAAAGACGTTGAGCAGGAGATTAAGAACACGGAGGTAGAAGCATCCGATGTTGCTGAGGAGCTAGAAAAGCTCATTTTCGACCACATTATTAAGACTCGCAAGATTCGTTACGACAATAATGGGCAGGACTACTCGTACTCTCGAAAGCTCGACGATCGCCTTCAAAGTCGCGAGTATGAGTTAGCCATTCATATCATTACCCCCTTCCATGAGCATGCAGACGACATGCCGGTTTTGCAGATGCAAAGCATGGGTCGAGATGAACTGTTGGTGGTGATGCCATCAGACGATCTCCTGGTTAGGGACATCTTAATGTATAAGCGGACTGAGAAGTACATTAAGCAGAATATGTCTGTAACCCAGCAGGAAGTAATTAAGCGAATTCTAACGGACAAGGGTTTTTACAACCGGGAACGCCATACCGAATTGCAAAAACTGTTGCAAAGACTGTTGGGTAAAGCAAAGCTTTTTGTTTCTGGTACAGAGCTTGAGATTGGGAGTGAGGATGCTCAAAGCCGTATTATCAAGGGCTTTCACGAACTGGTTACAAGAGTGTATCCCAATCTAAGGATGCTACGGGGGGTTCTCTATACTGAGGCTGATATTGGTAACTGCCTTAACCACTCCCAAGAGAGTTTGTTTGGTAGTGATGTTACAAGCTTGGCAGAGTCTGAACAAGAAATGATTGCCTTCATTCAAAGCAATCATCGAGGGGGTGTTCGCACTACTCTGAAATCTTTGCTGGAGCGGTTTGAGCGCAAGCCCTACGGATGGTACTACGCTGCAATCCTTTGTAATTTGGCAAAACTCTGCGCCCGGGGCAAGGTAGAACTGCGAACGGACGGAAACCTTCTGGAAGATGATGACCTGGAACGGGCAATTCGTAACTCCCATGGACATGCCAATGTAGTTCTTGAGCCGCAGGTTGACTTCACGGCATCCCAGGTTCGCAATCTGAAAGATTTTTATGCCGACTTTTTTGACACCCCACCTAGTTCAGGGGAGGCAAAAGCTTTAGGGAAAGAAACAGGTGTGGCATTTCAGGAACTGAAACATTCTTTGACACCATTAGCGTCTCAAGTGTCTCAATACCCGTTCCTTAGCGCTCTAACTCCAGTACTCAACACGCTTAAGGACATTTGTGGCAAACCCTATACCTGGTATCTCACCGAGTTACTTCGACAAGAAGATGCCCTTCTTGATTTGAAGGAGAAGGTGATTGATCCAGTCCGCAAGTTCATGAATGGACCGCAGAAGGGGATTTTTGATGATGCTACAAAGTTCGTACAAGCTCAGCAACCAAATTTTGCCTATATCAGTGGTGATGAATCTGGGCAGGTAGTTGCAGCCTTAGCAGATCCAGAGTGCTTCAAGGGCAATCGGATGCAACAGTTGAAGGTGCTGATCGACTCTCTAGAGTCCACGGTATCAGCCCAAATTGCTCTGGAAATAACTGAGGCACAAACAGCGGTGAATGTGTTGAGAAGCCGTTTGTGTAGTATGGATGAGTTTTCTGCTCTCACGCCAGAACAGCAGCAGCAGTTGACCCGACCGTTCGGTGCTTTTGAAGCTGAGATCGCCCAGCAAAAACTCATTGCTGTGATTCGCGACACGTTACGACAATTTGAGGAAACCGAGTATCCGCAGTTGCTATCGCGAATGACCACTTGGGCACAGTCTGTTCCTTCTCCCGCAGATAATCGAGGAACAACCGATACAACACCCTCTACCTCTTACAGCGGTGCTAGCACCTCAGATGCAAGAACTACGGTTGCAGAACCCAAAATTGAATATGTTTCTAGCAAATCTGTGCGGGTTCCATTTGACAAAGCATGGTTGGCTGACGAAGCAGATGTAGATCGCTATTTAGCTGCTATGCGGAAAACTTTACTGGCAGAGATTCAGAGTGGGAAGAGAATTCAAATATGATCACAAGACTCGAACTCACAGATTTTACTGTTTTTACGAAACTAGGGGTTGATTTTTCACCAAAAGTCAACTTAATTGTCGGTCATAACGGCACTGGAAAGACACATCTGCTTAAAGCTGCCTATAGCCTTTGTGCAGGTGCAACTATCTTTAAAGACAAGCCAGATGCCAGTGAAGCCGAGATCCAGGCAGCGCTTACAACCAAATTGCTGCGTCTCTTTACGCCTATAGAAGGAAAACTTGGCAAGCTGCGCCGCTATGGTGCAAAAAAAAATGCTCAAATGCAAGCTCATTTTGCACTGGGTGGGCAATTAAAGCTGTCTTTTCATTCCAACTCGAAAGTATTAACTATTCAGGATAGTAATAGTTACGGTGAATACCAGGAAGCAGCAGTTTATATTCCAACAAAAGAAGTTCTTTCCTTGATCAAGGGCATAAGCAATAAAGAGCATGATCCAAAAACTGTCGAGCTTATCTTTGATGCTAGCTACCTTGATCTTGTAGCAAACCTTATGCGTCCCAGCTACGAGGACCCTGAAGCCGAACTTGCCCTTGACCCACGGTTTAGCTCTATAGTTCCCATGTTAGTTAACCTTATAGGAGGAAAATATTGCTGGGAAGGTGGCGACTTTTACTTCCAATCTGGGAGCTATGAAGAGAAAGCTGATCCAGATCGACCCAAAGGTCAACATGCTCAGAGCTATCAGGATTCTACAGTAGCTCGCTTTAAACCGACCAAGGATCCAGTGTACGCCAGCAGTATGACTGCTGAAGGTTTTAGAAAGATCGGGATACTCCATCGATTACTCTGCAACGGAACGTTGAACCCTGGTGTGAGTGGTCCATTGTTCTGGGATGAACCTGAATCTAATCTGAATCCCAAGATGATGAAGCATTTAGTGCAGGTTCTATTGGAGCTATCTCGAAATGGTCAGCAAATTATACTTGCAACGCATGATTATGTTTTGCTCAAATGGTTTGACTTATTAATGGACAAGGGCAAGGAAGATCATGTGAGATTCCATGCACTTTATCGAGATGCTGAATCTCACGAGATCAGGATAGAAAGCATGGACGATTACAACTTAATAAGCAAATCAGCAATTTCGGATACATTTGCTGAACTTTACGACGCAGATGTAAGAAGAGCATTGGAGTAGGAAAAGAATGCAAACATACAAGGCAGAAACCAATGCGGAACTACTTTTCTCTTTTCCTGACGAACTTGAGTGGAGCGAACTTGATAGACAAGGTGTCAAACTACCAGTTCGAATGAAGTTTGTTGATCTCGTTATAGAAAGGGAAAAAGATGTACTACTTGTTGAGATTAAAGATCCATCGCATTCAAAATCTCCTCATAATGAGCGAAATAGTTACTTAAAGCGATTATTAGATAACTCTATCTTGACGCAAGAATTGACACCCAAAGCTAGGGATTCATACGCCTTTTTGCATCTTATGGAACAGGATAGTAAACCATTTAAGTATGTTGTCTTAATTGGGCTTGATGCATTTGATGCAAATCATCAGAAAGCAGTTCTTACTGGATTTAAAGATCGTTTATTGGCTGATATTCGTTGTGAAGCCTACGAGGCGTGGAAACGCAAACACATACAAGATTGCCTAGTATTGTCAGTTGATAGCTGGAATGCAATGTTTCCTGAATGGCCCATCAAAAGGCTGACTGGAACCGCTGTCTCAGGAGGCATTTAGGCATTATGGACACCTCAAAACTCAAGAAGTTTGCTCAGTTTGCACGTCGTCGCTTGATGGAGGAGGTTGCAGCCAAGTTGAAATTGGTGCTGGCTCAAGATAGTGTGGCGCGGCGGGAGAGCGGGGAAGCTGTGCTGAAACTAGAAGAGCAGATTAAATCCCATAGCCAAGAGTGGGTAATTGAACGCATAGCCTACACTTGGTTCAACCGCTTCTGTGCATTGCGATTTATGGATGTGAATCGCTACACCCGTATTGGAGTAGTGTCTCCAGCAGAAGGGCAGTTTCAACCAGAAATTTTGGCTGAGGCAAAGATGGGGCACATCGATGAAGAAATGGTGCCTCAGCCAATTCAAAAAAAGATTTTTGGTTTCTTAGATGGCTCTTTGCCTAGTCCCGATTCACAGACTGAAGCATATCGTTTGCTGGTAGTTGCCGCCTGCAATAGCTACCACAAAGCAATGCCCTACTTATTTGAGCGGATTGATGACTACACTGAATTGCTAATGCCAGATGACTTGCTTTCTGGTAATTCCATCCTGGCTTACACCCGCGAGGCGATGACGCCGGATGCCTGTGAGGATGTGGAAGTACTGGGCTGGCTGTACCAGTTCTACATCTCTGAGAAAAAAGATGCGGTGTTTACCGACCTCAAGAAGAATAAGAAGATCACTCCAGAGAATATCCCGGCAGCGACCCAACTCTTCACGCCCCATTGGATTGTGCGCTACCTGGTGGAGAATTCGCTCGGTCGTCTGTGGCTGCTGAACCGTCCCAAGTCGCGGCTGATTGAGCAAATGGAGTATTACATCCAGTCCGACCAGGCAGAGACAGAATTTCTGCGGATCAGCAAACCGGAAGACATCAAGATTTGCGACCCTGCTTGTGGCTCTGGGCATATGTTGGTCTATGCATTTGACCTGCTGTACGCCATCTATGAAGAGGAAGGCTACGAGCCGTCGGAAATACCAGAAAAGATTTTGACCTATAACCTGTATGGCATTGAGATTGATGAACGAGCTGGGACATTAGCAGCCTTTGCTTTGACGATGAAAGCAAGAGCTAAACAGCGTCGTTTCTTCCGTAAGCCGATCCAACCAAATATTTGCATATTAGAAAGCATTCAGTTTGGTGACGGTGAACTGAAGGATTACATGGATTTTGTTGGACGGAATCTGTTTACGGCTCCCCTACTAGAAACTCTGCATCAGTTTAGAGAAGCAGACAATTTTGGGTCTTTAATTCGTCCAGAGATGACAGATGTCAAAGATATTTTGAGATTGTTAGAAGAGCAGGATGTTGGGGGACAGTTACTGCTTTATCAAATTCATCAGAAAGTGTTGAAAGTATTGCAGCAGGCAGACTATCTTAGCCCTAAGTACCATATAGTGGTCGCTAATCCACCTTATATGGGTGGAAGGGGAATGAATGGTCGGCTTGGCGCTTGGATAAAAGATAATTATGCAGACAGTAAGTCTGATCTTTTTGCCGTATTCATCGAGCGAAATCTGGAATTAGCACAACATCGAGGCATGGTCAGCATGATTACCATGCAAAGCTGGATGTTTTTGTCAGCTTTTGAAAAACTGCGCTTGCACTTGCTCAATTATAAAACCATTCTATCAATGGTGCACATTGGAGCGCGGGGGTTTGACAGCATTGGAGGCGAGGTAGTGTCTACTACTGCCTTTGTATTAGAAAATGCCCATCATGAAGCTTTGAAAGGGCAATATTTGCGCCTTGTTGATGGTCAATCTGAAGCAGAAAAAGATAGCGCCCTAAAACAGGCAATCGTCAATCCCAACTGTGGTTGGTTCTATCGTGCCTCTTCAGCAGACTTCACGAAAATTCCTGGTAGTCCGATCTCTTACTGGCTAAGTACAAGGTTTGTCGAAATTTTTAGAAATCCAAAAGTATCTGAATATTCTATTGCTGAAAGCAGCCAATGCCTTACAGGAAACAATGACAAGTACTTGCGATTTGTTTGGGAAATCGATCGCAATAAATTTGGATACCAAAAAAAATGGCTATCTTATGCGAAAGGTGGGCCATTTCGTAAGTGGTATGGCAATCTTAATAACGTCATTAATTGGAGTGATGAGGCAATTGAACATTATCGGACTTCCAAAGTTCCGCGTATTATTCCTGAGTATATTTGGTATAAACCAGGAATCACATGGGGTTTCATCACAACAACACTACCAAGTTTTAGATTGTTGCCGGAAGCAGCAGTTTTTGACGTAGGTGGAAGTTCAATATTCTTTAAAGACGATTCTGATATCAATTATTTTCTGGGATTGTTCAACACGAACCTAGCATTAAAAATTGTTAGTGCTTTCAATCCAACGATAAATTTTCAGCTAAAAGATATTAGGAATATACCTACACTCGATCTTAATTCGAGTATTAGGCCGAGAGTTGAAATGATAGTTGCAAGCTGTCAAAAACTTTCCCAGCAAGATTGGGACTCTGCCGAGACTTCATGGGAATTTACGAACTTAACGCTGCTGTCTAGAGATTTACGTCAGCCATCCATAAACGCCACATACCAAAGGCTCCGCGCCTATTGGTGGGAAATGACTCAAAAAATGCAGCAGCTTGAGGAAGAAAACAACTGCATCTTCATCGAAGCCTACGGACTTCAGGACGAACTCACACCCGACGTTCCTCTTAATGAAGTTACTATCAACTGCAACCCCCTCTATCGCTATGGCGGTGACAAAACTAAAGATGAACTAGAAGCTCTATTGCTAGCCGATACCATGCGCGAGTTCATCTCCTACGCCGTCGGCTGTATGTTTGGTCGCTACTCCCTCGACAAACCCGGTCTTATCCTCGCCAACCAGGGCGAAACCATCGAAGACTACCTCCAGCAAATTCCTAACCCCACCTTCCCCGCTGACACCGATAATGTCATCCCCATGCTTGACGGAGACTGGTTCCCTGACGACATCTCCGAACGCTTCCGTAAGTTCCTGCGCATTACCTTCGGTGAAGAACACTACGAAGCCAACCTCAAATTCATTGAAAAAGCTCTAGGCAAAGACATCCGCAGGTACTTCCTGCGCGACTTCTACAACGATCACGTCCGTCGCTACAAAAAGCGCCCGATCTACTGGCTCTTCTCCAGTCCCAAAGGCACCTTCAACGCCCTCATCTACATGCACCGCTACCGTCCTGACACCGTTAGCGTCGTGCTCAACGACTACCTGCGCGAGTTCCGCACTAAGCTGGTCGCCCACAGGAACCACCTGGAGCAGGTGAGCATCAGCACCGCTGCTTCTGCCGCAGAAAAGACCAAAGCCTTGAAGGAAATCGAAAATCTCAGGAAGGCGATCGATGAGTTAGAGAGCTACGAGCGGGAAGTACTTTATCCTTTGGCAACAGAACGGGTAGAAATCGACTTGGACGATGGCGTTAGGATAAACTACGGCAAGTTTGGTGCAGCTCTGAAAAAAATACCGGGTCTTGAGGCAGTAGAAGATTAGCAATGGCTGGCGAATACGAAAAGGCAATCACTATTGAGAGAGCGGTTCAGCATGTGGTGAACCGTAAGTATCTGCTGCCTGCCATTCAGCGAAAATTCACCTGGAGCAGTTCGCAAATTTGCACCCTCTTTGACTCCATCATGCGGGGGTACCCCATCAACACCTTTATGTTTTGGGAAGTCAAAGACCCTGAAGTCAAAAAGAGCTTCCGTTTCTATCAGTTCTTAGAACGTTACTGTGAGCGATTTGAAGAAAATAATCCAGAATTCAGCACTACTGGGCATGGTGATTTTCATGCGGTGATTGATGGTCAGCAGCGCCTGACCTCGCTATACATCGGCTTGAAGGGCACCTACGCCTACAAACTATCCCGCAAGTGGTGGCCCAAAACGAAGGACGATAGTATTCTTCCCCCTCGCCGCCTCTATCTAAATCTAGCCAAGCCGCTAGACGAAGAAGAAAACGAGGAGATGATGGGCTATGAATTCCGCTTTCTGACAGCTTCTCAGTGGCAAGCCGACCAAGCCAAACCAGACAAATTCTGGTTTCTGGTTGGCGATATTCTGGACTGGCCCAACGCTGAAGCCGACGATGACATCCTCGATATCGTGATGGATTTTCTGGGAAAGGCAGGACAAACCGAAAATCGTTTTGCCCGCAAGACCTTGACCCGTCTCTACTTTGCGATCCGACGAGATCAGGTCATCCACTACTACAACGAAACCAACCAGACCATCGATCATGTGTTGGATATCTTCATCCGCACCAACCACGGCGGCACCCCTCTGGCATTTTCTGACTTATTAATGTCGATCGCCATTGCTAATTGGCGGCACGACGCTCGGCAACAGATCGATGACCTGGTAGATGCAGTGCGGTTCGGCGCAGATATGGAGTTCTCGATCAATCGAGATTTCGTACTGAAGACAGCCTTGACGCTAACCGATGCTGATGTCCGATTTAAAGTGAAGAACTTCACCAACGATCAGGTGGGCAAGGTCGAGCAAGAATGGGAAAACATTAAAGCCTGCATTCTGGCAACTTTTCGCCTCATTCGATCCTTTGGTCTCAATGATTCATCCCTACGCGCCAAAAATGCAGCGATTCCCATTGCTTACTATCTTTACAAGAAGCATCTCTGGACAGAAATTAATAAGCCTCTAGAGAAATACACCCCTGAACGCAAGGCTATCCGGCAGTGGCTTCATATGTCGCTCTTGAAGGGTGTGTTTGGGGGACAAGCCGATTCGGTCCTCACCAACCTCCGAAAAGTGATCAGAGACCACCTCGCTGAGCCACTCTTTCCACTGGCTCACATCGTTGAAGAATACCGTGGGAAAAGTAAGGATCTGCGGTTCGACGACGACTTCATCGATCGCCTGCTCAAAACTCAGAAAGACGACCCTGCTTGCTTCTCAATTTTGGCTTTGATTCAGCCTGATCTGAATTACAACCTGGCTTTAGACAAAGACCATCTGCATCCTGGAATCGCGTTTTCCCCTAACCGACTGGATACGTATGAGTTTTTAACCGATGACGCAGACCTGAGAGCCTTTTACCAGAATCCAGATTACTGGAACAGCATCGTCAATCTACAACTACTAGACGCTTCCAGAAACCGTTCTAAGCTGGATGAACCATTAAAAGACTGGTTTGCGCGGCAGACGGGGCTAACTCTAACACAGTTACACATTCCGGATGGAACCAGTTTGAACTTTGAGGACTTTCAGACGTTTTTCTGGGCGCGATCGCAGCATCTGAAACAGCTCTTCCAATCTCTTGGAGAGGTGGTCTAATGGAAAATCGGATTGCCCAGGCCTTAACCCGATTATTTGAGCGACATCGTATTATTTTCTGGTACGACGTTAAACGAGAATTGCGAGCTGACTTTGAGGGCTTGCAATTAGCAGGTGTTGAAAAGATCGAACTGACCAACAATGAGTTTGGGGTGAAGTACCGCATTCTGCGAGAGCAGCCGGCACAGAAGTTTTTGCTTTACCGGGAAGGATCCCAACCCGATGACCTGGACAACTGGCTGCTCGATGTCCAACTAGCCCATGGTGAATTTCGCACTGATCAAATAGGACTGTGGCTTTCTGAACTGGAATTGGGACTCGATTTTGCTGATGTGGTGCAGGCTCACGCAGAATTTTATCGAGCCATTAAGCGCAAGGATGCTCTGAAGCGGCTGCTTAAACCAGATGACACACCCGGCATGATTCGGCTCAAGATGCTAGCTGTGTGTGCAGGCTCAGAACCCCGCATTGATTCAGTGCTAGAAAATCTTCTAGCAGAGCTATCTGACAAGCGGGATGAAAAAATTAAACTGATTCAGCGTTGCAGTCTGGATAAGTTTCTCTGGGAACAGATGAAGCGACACTATGGCTACGATTCCAAGGAACCTGGTATCCAAGACTTCAGCATTGAGCTATTCAAGTCCTGTTATGCCATGGGAACCGATGGACAGGTTCAACTGACCAGTGATGCGATCGTCTTTTTGAAGCGTTGGAAGGACAGCCGCCAATTTGAGGAGTCCTTTGAAACTCTTTCTGAGGAGTGTGCAGAGATCCTTGGGATTGAGCATGATTTAGGCAAGCGAGACTTTCGTGAACTGCTGGAGCTAGATTACTTCCGTTTAATTGACCAAAAGATCGTCAGCGATTTGGTACGTGCGGTAGCTTCAAGAACCGTCTCTAGTGGTGATGTGACTCTTTGGGTGCGCCAACGACGACAAGGACATTGGTATCGTGAATTTCAGCATCTATATGAAGCTGTAGATTACGCATCCCAATTTATCCATGCTCTAGATGAAGCGAACCTGACAATGGACTCTCTAACAGACGGCATTGAGCGCTATACCCGTTCTTGGTTTCGCATAGACCAGCTTTATCGCAAGTTTGTTTACCACGTCCGAGGCTCCGGGCAGGCTTCCTTGATGGCTACATTGAGCGACCAAATTGAGAAGCTTTATTCCAATAACTACTTACTAAAGGTGAACGATCGCTGGCAGTCCTTCGTTGATGTTGTAACGAAATGGGAAGCAGCATCTATTCCCCTGCAGAAAAACTTTTTCAAGCGTTGGGTACAACCCTTTCTAGAGAAAGACAATAAAGTCTATGTCATCATCTCCGATGCTTTCCGGTATGAGATTGGTGATGAGTTGTTAAGCCTCATTCGCCAGGAAGATCGGTATGATGCCACGCTAGAACCTGCCCTGTCTATGCTGCCCAGCTATACTCAGCTAGGCATGGCGGCTTTGCTACCCAATACAGTATTGACCTTGGCAGACAATCAAACTGGAACTGTAGAAGTCGATGGGCAAAGCTCACAAGGCACTGCTAACCGCATCAAAATCCTTGACCGCTCCAATCCACAACGAGCAACGGCGATCAAGGCAGAAGAACTTATGGCGCTGAATCGAGAAGACTGCCGATCGCTCGTGCGTGATCATGATGTTGTTTATATCTACCACAATCGCATCGATTCTACTGGTAAGCCAGTTACAGAAGACCGGGTATTTGATGCAGTAGAAGAAACCCTTCAAGAGTTGATTCGATTGATTAAGAAGCTGACGGGGGCTAACGCCAGTAATCTGCTAGTGACTTCTGATCATGGTTTTATCTATCAGAATCAAGCGATTGAGGAGAGCGACTTTGCCCAGGAAGAAGCAGAAGGTAATCAAATCCTGTTTCGAGATAGGCGCTTTGTTCTTGGCAAAGGATTGAAGGAAAAAGCAAGCTTCCGTAAGTTCCAATCATCAGAACTGGCACTGAAGGGCGATATAGAAGTCTTGATCCCTAAATCCATCAACCGATTGCGTCTTAAGGGCTCAAGTATACGGTTTGTCCACGGTGGGGCATCACTGCAAGAAGTCGTGATTCCAGTTATTCGTATTAATAAAAAGCGACAGAGCGATATTTCTACCGTAGAAGTTGAGATTATCAGAGGTTCAAATTCAGCAATCACTTCTGGACAAGTGGCTGTTACCCTTTATCAAGCACAACCCGTAACTGACAAAGTACAGTCGAGGAACCTGCGAGCTGGCATTTATACTCAGTCTGGAGATCTAATCTCTGATTCCCACGACCTGACATTTGATTTAACTTCAGATAATCCAAGGGAACGGGAGCTGCAAGTTCGGTTTGTGCTGACCCGCAAGGCTGATGACGCTAACGGACAAGAGGTCATTCTGCGACTCGATGAAAAGCTGACAGGCACCTCACATTACAAAGAGTACAAATCACTTCGGTATATGATGCGACGGTCATTTACCAGTGATTTTGATTTTTAGGGGCAGGTGAATCATGACTGATCTTGACCAAAAGATAAATACTTTTTTTCCAGGACTCGTTGTTCGGAAAGATCTTGTCAAGACTGTCAAGGGAAATGCGATCGTCCCATCTTATGTCCTGGAATATCTGCTAGGTCAGTATTGTGCGACCAATGACGAAGCCTCCATTCAAACGGGAATAGAAACTGTCAAGGAAATATTACTTAAGCACTACGTACATAGAAACGAGGCTGGACTTGTACGCTCCAACATTAAGGAAAGAGGTCGCTACAAAGTTATTGATAAAATCAGCGTTGCCTTAAATGACAAAGCTGATGTCTACGAGGCTGAGTTCGCGAATCTTGGCATCAAGAAAGTGCTGGTTGATTCTGGCACAGTTAAAGTCCATCCCAAATTATTAGTCAGTGGGGTCTGGTGTATTGCAGACATCGAATATGAGTTCACCGAAAATACAAATACCAGCCCCTGGATCCTGTCTACACTGAAACCTATCCAATTATCTCACTTCGATTTTGAGGGTTATGTAGAGGCTCGGAAGCAGTTCACGACAGATGAGTGGATTGATCTGCTCATTCAGAGCATTGGCTTCAATCCAGATTTATTTGGTAAGCGGAGCAAGCTGATGCAGCTGATCCGTCTAATCCCTTTCTGTGAACGCAATTACAACCTGATTGAGCTTGGACCCAAGGGAACCGGCAAGTCCCATATTTACTCTGAATTTTCACCTCACGGCATCCTGCTCTCTGGTGGTGAAGTCACTGTCCCTAAACTTTTTGTCAACAACGCTTCTGGGAAGGTCGGCTTGGTTGGCTATTGGGACGTCGTAGCCTTTGATGAGTTTGCTGGGAAACAGAAGCGGGTCGATAAGTCCCTTGTGGACATCATGAAGAACTACATGGCAAACAAGTCTTTCTCGCGTGGTGTCGAAACGCTGGGTGCAGAAGCCTCAATGGTCTTTGTAGGGAACACACAACACACTGTTCCTTACATGCTTAAACATTCTGATCTGTTTGAAGAGCTGCCCAGTAAATTCTACGATTCTGCTTTCCTTGATCGCATTCACTTCTACATTCCCGGATGGGAAGTAGACATCATTCGAGGTGAAATGTTTTCAAGTGGCTATGGATTCGTAGTAGACTACCTCGCTGAGATCCTCCGGGCATTTAGGAGTCGTGATTATTCAGATCGCTACAAAGAGCAGTTCTCCTTATCTTCAGACATTTCTACTCGAGATAAGGATGGAATTAATAAAACTTTTTCCGGCTTAATGAAGATACTCTTTCCACATAATGAAGCTACTACACAGGAGGTTGAGGAACTCCTTAAGTTTGCAATTGAAGGACGGAAGCGGGTTAAAGATCAGCTGATGCGTATTGATTCAACCTACTCAACTGTCCAATTTATCTATTTTGATAGCTCAAACCACTTCAAATCAGTTACCACTTTAGAGGAGGAAGAGTATCCTCATTACTACCACAGGATTGCAGATGAAACTAGCATCGAAGATGCTGTGCTTGCTGACAACTCTCTACAGGCAACGTCTGTTTCTCAGAATGCTACTGTACTAACGAATGTTGACCTGAAGGAAAAACATCTCACTTTTCAGGAGAATCAACGGGGCGTTTCTTTTGAAACGCTGTTTGGCTCCTACTTGCAGGGGGTAAAAAGAGTTATTGTTACTGACCCTTACATACGTCTCTTCTACCAAGTGCGTAACTTTATGGAACTCCTCGAAACAATTGTGAAATACAAGAATTGTGAGGAAGAAGTTTCTGTTCACCTAGTTACAGCAGAAGACGATTTCAAGGGTACTCAGCAACAGGAGTACTTTCAAAGAATTCGGGAATCTTGTAGCACAGTAGGCATAGATTTCACGTGGAAGTTTGACGAAAGCGGAACAATCCATGCCCGACACATACTAACGGACCATGGGTGGAAGATTCTTTTAGATCGAGGTTTAGACATCTTCCAACACTACGATATGAATGATGCTTTTGCTTTTACCAATCGGCTTCAGCAATTCAGAGCATGCAAAGCTTTCGAGATAACTTATGTTAAAGACCAAGTTTTGAAAGATTAGCTTGTGCTGAATGTTAAAACATCCTCTAGTTGAATAGCACTGGCATAAGATAGAAATTCTGATAGATATGAGATTCAAGAGCCGGCACTTGACCTCCTTATGTTTGGCTTAACGGAAGACTGGAACTTATAGGCAAGGCACTGCTTGTGCCCAGAACTGATTAAGTCGGTCAGCAGACCAGCTATCTGTCAGCTCAAATCCTTACAGGGCAGTACTTTCCTTCATTCAGCTCCTTCTTATGTCAGTTTCATTCTCCTCTAGTTGAATTTTGCTTGGTTGAGAATTGATTGCAACGACTAAGCTAACCTCTTCTTGCTACAACGGGACTAATGAGAACTTTTTTAGATCTTTACATCTATTGAAGTAACATAAGTGATCCTACGCTATGTATAGAAGGGATAAATAGATATTTTGGAGAAATACTAGTAAATTCCAAGAGTAAGGAAGCGAGTCATGTTGGACACAATCGCAAAGGCTCCAGTTCAAGCTGCGTGGAGTTGGTTGCAGAGTTCCTTATCAGGCATAGCAGATGCACCAGGAGTGCTTATGAAGGGAACACAAGCAATAATGTCTTTACTTGCAACAGGTGTCTTGACTCTAGCAGCCGGATGGTTCATCATCTTCAAGGCGTTTGACATATCGATAATAATTACAAAAGAAGCAATTCAAATCACAGCATCTGCTGGATCTAAGTCAGCATAGTTTGCAGGATTGTCCTTAGCTTGAGCTTTATTTCTGAAATTCTTCCGCTTGGATAGCAAAAATCTGGGCGGTTGTTCTTGTTCTCCTACCACTCATAAGTTTTCTTTAAGTTCAACCGGTTTTCAAGTCAAGCCTTACCAGAAAATTAGCATTTGAGGTTAATACATCAACTTATATCATGGGATTGCGACAGGATACACGTAAAAACCTGCAAAATAGCCCTCTAAGCCTTAATTTGCAAAGCTTCTAGCGATTCAATTCTAAATGGGATGAACAGGTTGGTTAGTTGCTGTAGTCAGCAGAAAGGTAAGGTTGCAGATTTCTTGCTTAGATTACGAGACCTAAATACTCAACAACAATCAGTTACAGCCGTTTCAGCCAGTACTCTAGTGCTAAATCTGTCAGCAAGTCCCAAAGGATTGTCTGTGTGGCATCCTCTATAAATTCTGGGAGAGAGCGGAAGTATTTCTCAATCTCTAACGGTATGTGCGAATTGAGAGCACCATCTCTACGCAGTCTCATTTGCATGACGTGTTTACCCGCCATATACCGATCATTCCCGAAGTCAAAAATAACTTCATGCTCTCTGAGCTTTTCGCTCTCAGGCTGTAGCTTGGTTCTCCACTCTGCAAGCAGTTTCATAGTTCCCATCCCTTCTGGCACATACCCGATGTGGGTTATATCCTGCCCATTACTCCACAGTCGCATTCGTCCAACTATTTGTCTTCTATTTGTCAGAAGATTGGGTCCGGGCAACCACAAGAAAAGAACCGGCTTGAGGGGATTCCTTGAAAACCTGATTTCTGCACAAAGTTTCTTCTGCCCGGCTCCGTAGGTAATACTTGCCGTTTCCACAATCTCCTGTATTTGAGGGTGAAAGGTCATCAGTTTTGCACGCACCTTTAGCATCTGTTCTTGCTCTGAAGGAGTACAGGCTCCTAAAGAATCAAGCAGCCGTCTGGGAGGAGGTGGAACATTGTCAAAAAGATGGGAAAGATCGGTTTCTTGATACAGAATGACAATTTTTCTATATTGGTTTTCGCCCTCCGTGAGGCAAAGGAGGAACGTGTCGTTTTCCTGAATAACCTTAACAACAAGGAACTCAATCAGAAGCTTGTTGAACTTACGATCAATTAAGTTATGGCGATGGAAGCTTGGTGCAAGCGCAATCAAACGAACTGGCTTGTCGTAATCGACTCGGTCTTGAAACGGCTTCACTTCAAGCATGTTGGCGTAGTACCGCGTTAACTGCTGAACTACATAGCGATCCTCTGTGTTTTTCAACTCTAGGATGGTCAGCGAGCGGTCACTGCTTACCGCTACAATGTCACAAATCTCACCGTTAATACCTAGCTGACGCGCAAGAGGGTCCAAGCTAAACAATTGGTTCAAATTCGCCCATATAAAGTCTTCTAAAACGGCTTCGCTAGCAAATTCCCACCCATTGCCTGTTTTTCGTAAAGCAACATTAGTTTGTAGCATTTGCTGTGTTTCGCTTCAGGTCTTTCCAGATTCGGTGTTTTGACATCCAGGAGTGTAATTCAAATTTAGTTCATGCTTATGGGATTGGAGCCAGCGAATCAGCAAGGGATTGCGACAGGATACATGTAAAAACCTACAAGATGAGGTTTAATTCCTTATCTTGCAAGCATTTCAGCGTTTGCTTCTTTCGATATTCGATAAATGCTTAAATTCCTTAGGTAGTACATGTTTGGGCTATTTTTGGACTAAGTACTACTCAAAAATGACTAGTACACACCCGCTTTTTTAGCCTCTTTGATGGCTGAAACCCTCATTCTTTCGTTAAGTAGTTGCATTACATAGCAGCTACACGGGATGTTCATTCCATCTAATGCTGAGTCGCCAGAAGTTATGAAAATTAAGGCTTAGAGGGCTATCTTGCAGGTTTTTACACGTATCCTGTTCCAATCCCCTGATTGTCTTCAAAGGCTTGAATAGAGGAACTTTGAGAGAATCGGAAGAGAAAGTTGTCTTAGAATTGTCAGATAGAGATAAGTGAAGTTTGTTCTACATAAGCAGCCTCAGTATGAACCCTAGATTGGAATGAAGCAATTTGTCACTACTCGATTGAGGGGTTAAGCGGCAGTACGAACGGAGCCATGAGGGCAGATATGCCGTGCCGAACGATCTGTTGGACACCGATTTGGAACAAGGAGCGAGAGGGGATAGGGCTGGAGCATCTCCTTCTAACTGAGCATACAGCTGACAGCGTCGTGCTCGCGTTTGACGAAGAGCACGGCCCATTCCGCCTCACCTATCGCCTGAGATGGAACGAATCGTGGCAGCTCCGCACTGCAGATCTAGTCGTTGCCATGCAGCACTCCACTAAATCGCTAAGTCTGCAAACGGACGGACAAGGACAATGGCGAGACGGTGACGGACAGTCTAATGCAAAGCTGGATGGCTGCATGGATATCGATATCTGGCCCACTCCTTTCACTAACAGCTTCCCCATTCGCCGCGAGCCGCTGGCTATTGGAGAGCGGCGGCAGTTCCGCATGGTGTGGATTGCCGCGCCGGATCTAACCGTGCAGCCACAACCGCAGGCTTATACGCGGCTGTCCGATCGGCTCTACCTGTTCGAGAATCTTGACGGTAGCGGATTCACGGCGCAGCTACCTGTGGACGAAGATGGTATCGTGTTAGACTACCCGGACCTATTCCAGCGGGTGATAGCTAGCAAGTGAGTAGCAAGAGGGATACTTGAGCACTTATCCTGATTACACCCCAAACCTCACAACTCAACTAGTTCCTAAATCAATCGGTCTGACTAATTCACCTCACCGAATGGGTGTGATCGTCAACAGTCCGGGTCATACTCATCGTCATCTTTCCGGCTCGTACATCCACCGCACGAGACCGTAGCAGACCAATCGACGACAGTGTCGGGCCAACCATATAACTGCCCTGGTACAAGCGCCAGGGAATTCAACCAGTCTACAAACGGCAAGAAGTAGGAAGCATTAGAATTACTGCGATGCCCCTGAGTCTGGTGGCAAATAGGTCGGAGATGCTCTGCCAGCCTGATTGCTCTATTGCCGAAATAATAGAAGTTGCGTGAAATCAGTACGTTCTTGCCCCGTAGATCAGTATCCATATTTCCCGGTCCATGTACGCTTCGACGTTGCGTAGGGCGACCATTCGAGAAATTGTAGATGCAGTCCCCTAACCGTTCATGAAGCGCGAGGCTCTCTACGTTTGGGATGCGGTGAGTCCAGCGAGTCGGGGCAAAATAATCGTAGTCCTGGAGTGAAAGCACCTCCTCCACCTGCATGGCATACACCAGACGACCGCTGAGATCACCGCTGGGTGCTTTCTTTGAACCAAGGCCCGCAACCCAATCGCCGACCTGGGCAGTTCGACGAATGCCGGGCTTGCAGATGGCAAGTGAGCACATTCCGTAAAAGGGATTTGGGGCAGCACCGTCATCTATCGGGATAGTGTACGTGAAAAGGCGGGGCATAGCATATGGCGATGAATAAGTTTCCATAGGGAGCAAGCTGAACAGTTTGTGACAATGACCCATCAATTTCAGCTTGAATTTTCCCCACCGTATTCCCGATTCAGGAAGCACACCGGTTGTTCCGGTTTATTCAAACCTTTTGTGTCGCGTGGGGAAGTTAGGCATAGTCGAAGGAGAAGTTGTGTTGATTTCAGGTAGAGATAACTTCACTTATCTCTACCTGACAATTCTAAGACAACTTCCACGTCCAATCTTCTCAAAGCTCCTTTAATCAAGCCTTTGAAGACAATCGGGGTACTGCTAGATGCCAGTTCAACTTGATGCGTGTCAAAATAAGGTCAAGCATTACGAATTTGACACGCATCAAAACTGAAGTACCTCCAACTAAAAGCCAGACTTGCAGAGCTAGAGACAGAGATCGCTGCCCTTCAAGCAGCGGGAGGGCAACCCTCAGTTCAGTATCGCTTGAGGGTGCAGGGGCAGAAGGCGCGCTACTTGAAAGCTGACCAAGTGGCAGAAATGCGAGCGGCGATCGAGCGAGGCAAGCGGCTCAAGCAATTAGCGCGAGAGCAGCAAAAACTAAGAGCAAAGATAGAGCAATTAGTAGTGAAGGCAGCGGAGCTAGGGTTGAAGCTACCGGATTAAGCTGAACCTGCATCATCGTTTTGATGCGTGTCAAAACTTGGCTAGTTGCTTTCAAACTTGACACGCATCAAATTTCTTCAGACTTGAGCAAGCTGAGAGATTCGCTTGCTCTCTAATGTCTCTCACAGTTAGCAAAAGCTCTTTAAAGTTAATAGGTGAGTCTGCGATCGAATCACCTTTCGGTGGGCAACGGTAAAGGAGAAGCAGGAGACGCGATCGGTCCCGGTGTCCCTAGAATTGGAGTAATTGCTGAAGGGGTATCGGAGTAAATCTCTGGGCAAAAAAGCCTCTCGCCGTTGCAGCGGTATCTTGATGTGACTGAGAGGGATTAAGGCATAGCGCGCTGCTCCGCAGATACCGCAAGGGTCGTGACAACGCGTTTTCGACCCTAATAGGTTTTGCTTGTCCTTTGGCAATTCCACCTGCTCAGCCTACAAACATTGCCGAAAATGCCTCATTTTGGCTATGTTTTCGACAAGCTCAGCTTGTTCAAATTTGCGCAAATTCTTGTAGTGACAGTAAATATTCTCCTTAAAGAAAGTCTTGAGTATTCTAGGTCTCCCAAGTACTTCAAATAAAATTGCTTCAAGGTGCTAGTGATTGTTGTCGATGACTGAAGTCGTTTTCCTATCACTGATGTAGGGCTGACGATAGAACCTATTAGAAGTAAGGAATTAAGAAGGTGACAACTATACTCTTTGTGCATGGAACTGGGGGTAGAAAAGGAGCCTATGCTGAAACTTTCAAACAGATGGAGCAATCTCTTCAAAAACGCAGGCCTGATGCTAAGTTGGTTCCCTGCCTCTGGGGCGATCCTTTAGGGGCAAAACTTAATGCTGGAGGAGCTTCCATCCCTACCTATGAGGAATCACAAGGAGGGCAGGAGCTAACCCTTGAAGAGGAAAGTGTTCGCCTATGGGAAAATCTTTACAAAGATCCGTTTTACGAAATGCGGTTATTAGGGTTAAGACCCCTAAAAGCGCAAAGATCTGTCCCTGGTCAAGTCACGCCTTCCCAGCAACTGAGAAGTAGAGCCGAATCCCTCACAGCCAATGTAGAACTACAGTCAAAGCTAAACGATTTAGGAATTGGTGCTGTTTTCAAACAGGCTTGTGAAGTGATCACGGGCATTAACTCTAGACCATTCGGTCGGTTACTAGAGACAACCTCTCGACCTTTAGATGGCGATTATGCTGCGATCGCAAGAGCGATTGTCTCTGTATCTCGAATTCTGTGCAAGGAACAGGAAATGTATCCCTGGCTTTTGGTAGACAATCATTTGCGGGATGAAGCAGTTGACGCAATCCAGCAGACTCTGACTCGTAACGAAACTTCAAGAGGTTTCCTTTTAGGCTGGATTAAAAGCCAGCTTACAGGGTTAGCTTTAGGAGTTAGTACGAATAAGATTAGCCGGAAGCGAGGGGCTGTGATGGATGGAACCTATCCATTTGCAGGAGACATCTTGATCTATCAAGCTAGAGGCAAAAAGATCCGTGAGTTTATCCGGAGCCAGATTGAAAATGAGCAAATTCAGCCACCTGTTGTTCTGCTTGCCCATAGCTTGGGTGGTATTGCCTGTGTTGATTTGCTAATCGAACACGACTTACGAGACAAGGTTAAATATCTTGTTACTGTTGGATCGCAGGCACCATTCTTCTATGAAATTGATGCGTTACACACTTTGTCTTATGGTGAGCTATTGCCCAAGCACTTTCCAAAATGGCTCAATATTTACGATTTAAGGGATTTTTTGAGTTATATCGGTAATTGCGAGGGGATCTTTCCCGGAAAACTCACAGATGTTCCAGTAGATAATAGGCAACCCTTTCCAGAAGCTCATGGGGCTTACTGGGCTAACGAACAGACCTGGGACGAGATTGAAAAGGTACTGCCATGACTACCGCTGCCATCCAGCCCATTAATGTTTATGCCTTGATCGTGGGGATCGAAAAATATCAAGCAGGTTCGGACTATGACTTAGATGGACCTGCTAACGATGCTTTGAAGTTTGCTAATTGGCTTTTAGCTCACGGAGTTGAACCTGGGCATATTTACCTATTTTTATCGCCCACAGATAGAAATCAAGGAATACTATCCTCAGCAGAGGATAAAGGTTTGATGCCTTCACCTGCAACCCATGACCGGATCGCTCGCATCATCCGTGCTCGATTAACGAATGAAAGGAGCCGAGGCGATCTGCTCTATGTCTTCTGGGGTGGACACGGGATTATTACAAAGATGGGGATGACTACCCGACGTCTCTTTTTTGCAGATACTGATGATGATACTAAATGGAATCTAGACTTTAATTCATTGGTAGATGCGCTCAGCACCTCAGCGTATGGGGCGGGTTTCTCAAAACAGATATTTTTGATTGATGCTTGTGCTAATGCATTCTATGAAGGAGTGGCTCAGACGAGGCAAGGCGTTGCTGCTGGAGTCGAGTTCGCAGCTAATGGTGATCTCGATCAGGCTGAACAATTCATCTTATTTGCTTCGCCAGAGTATGAGGTGGCGACCAATAACTCTAATACAGGTACAGGACATTTTTCTCAAGCTGTATTAGAGATTTTTCAGGAACAACCGCTATTGCCTAATATGAAAGCAATAGCAGAGCAAATTCAATCAGATTTCATTGAAAAACAGAAGGTATTGCCTTCATACTGGATCAAACTTCCAAATAAGCAGATTCAATGTTTGTCAAAAAAATCTTCAGTGTTTGGTCATGCTAATAACATACCCCCTAGCAGCGTTAAGGAGTTTGTCGGGCGTGAGTCAAAGCTAGAGGAGTTGCATCAGATATTAGAAGAGAATGGTGGAGCCGAAATTTGCCACATAGAGGGAATGGGTGGCGTAGGCAAAACTGAGCTTGCTAAACAGTATGGACTAAAATATCTTTCGGATTATACAGGCGGTATTTGTTGGATAGATGCCAAAAATTCAGATATAGAAAGAAAGATTGTCAATTTTGCTGTTGAGAATTTTGGGGCAAAATTTGATGAAGTTTCAGGAAGCAAAGTCAACTATTGTTGGAATACTTGGCAGAAGTGGAGAGAGGGAAATGTTCTGATAGTATTTGATGATGTCACTAACTTCACCCAAATTAAGCCATACCTACCACGCCAAAACTCACAATTCTTTGTATTAATTACTACTCGAAAGACATTAGGAGCATCGCTTGTGTCAATTCCCTTGGAGCCACTCGATCGTGATGCATCTATACAGTTACTAAAGTCCTTAATTGGAGATGAACGAGTTAATAGAGAATCGGTAGCTGCTAACGAACTCTGTGCATGGTTAGGTGACCTGCCGCTAGGATTGGATTTGGCTGGCAGATATCTATTACGAATGAGGAGATTAAGCCTAGAGCGCTTACTATATCTGCTTAGGGAAAAGTACTCCCTCAGGCATGGATCTATGAGATCAACTGACCCAACAATGGAATATCAGACAGGTGTAGCTGCTGCCTTTGACTTAAGTTGGGATGAATTATCTGAACCAGCCCAAAAACTGGGATATATATTAGCTTTATTTGACCTAGGCCCAGTTCCGTTAACACTGGTAGAAGAAGCCATTAATGTATCCTCTCCTAATGAAACTGCTAACCTAATCTTAGAAGATATTAGAGCAGATTTTTTAGATGGGGTAGATGCTTCAAATATAGTTGCAGAACTTGAAGTTCTGAACTTAATTAGAGATGAAGATGTGAATAATCAAATAGTTCGTTTACATGAGTTGATTCGAGAATTCTTTCGAGGTAAGCGAGATGAAGAATCATATACCGAAATTGCGACTGATCTTCAGCATGAATTTTCAAGAGGCATGCTTGCAATAGCAGAACAAGCTCTAGAAGCAAGCAACTTTTCCCGACCTCATTTAAGGGCGCTCCTAAACTTTCTAATTCGTGTACCGAAAGCAGAGCAGATAGATACAACTCTTCTCGATTTTCTAGATCTACTGTCTCGTTACTATAGTTTTCAGCAATACATTTATGACACTGGTTATTTAGAAAGTGCAATCGCAAAATTAGAGGGAGCTAAGACTTATCTGCAGGGATTAGAAGTCCCTAATGAAAAGGCAAAAGTGCTTGTTGGTAAGCTACTTGGTCATGCTTACTACGCTAATCCTGGTCAACACAGACTTCAAGCTATTCAAAGCATGCTTGAAGCTCAAGGGATAGCAAACAGTGCTGATCAAGCAGATGTAACTGGGGCTGATCATGAACTTTGGCTTTGGTATCAAATATTTCTACTTGACCATGTTCACAATCAACTCTCCAAGCTTCCTGAACCCGTCCTAAACTTAACTGCTGAAGAGCTAGAAGCACAGATAGCAGAGTTACTTCCTACTAGCCTAGAAGACATAAATGTTCCGCCAGAGTCGGAAGATGTATTACCATCCATACTGCGTGCGGCTCACTACTGGGGACATCGAGGTAATCAAGTCACTGACCAACTACAACGCCTATTATTTAGTTCTCTCTCAACTGTTGAACCTGCTGAGATAGAGAGTTTATCTGAGCAAGGTATCCGCTATTATTCCCTTGCAGCAACTCTAAGGGCTGCAAACTTTCGCTTGTCATTTCCCCAAGAATTTCAACAGCATCTTGCTATTACCTTGGTGGAAGTACCCCATTTACCACAATGGTTATTAAACTGGAACCCTTCAACAAACTCGATAGAGTTTGAACGTTTTACAAGTGCATCACAAGCCGTTGGTGATATTGCACATCAATATAGAGGTCTAGCAACAGTTCAGCTTTGGAAATATTTCTATGAGGTTTCTAGAGGTTTAGAAAGCACATTACTTGACGAAGCCCGTATTGTTCTAGATATTGCATCTAGGCTTTGGGAGGAAGCTAAGTCTCTTCTTGCACCGGGTGAGCAAGTAATTAAATATTACATGTGGATGGCTAGTTCAGAGATGATGCTATTGCTATTAGAGAGGTACAACTCAAACGATCAGTTTCCTACCCAATCAGAGGTGGAAGAGCAGGCATCTGCACAGATAGATGAGTTACAAGAGCAGTATGGTTTAGTCTATGAGTGGGCAAAGGACAAAGTTTTGGATTTAGCTAGGGGATTTCACAATTTGCTCTCTAACTTGCAACGTTCGCCCTAAATGTATAAATATATCAGCGAACCTTTAGCCCAAAGATGTTCTTGTTTTTTTCTTGTAAGGGTTTTGCGAAACTGTAACAATTGCTCCCGTCGCTGGAAAAGATTTATCACTAAGCCAGAAAACAACTTGATGTGCTATGTCTTCAGGCAAAATCATTCGACCAAAAGGAATATCAGATTCTGGTAGATTGTTTTGCCAGCCGGGAGGAAACCCATCAGCAACTTTACGTTCTATTTCAGCCTCCGTCAAAACCCACCCAACATTTAAGTGATTTACTCGTATCCCCTTACGCTGTAAAGAGAAGTAATTTGCAACCGTTTGTGTAACATTTACCAATGCTGCCTTAGAAGCAGAGTATGAAACTTGGTTCTCTTCCCCGCACAATGCATTTGTTGAACCAATATTAACAATTGACCCACGAGTGTTTTCGAGGAATGGAGTAGCTGCCTTTATTAGTAGAAGTGGAGCCAATACATTAACCTTCATAACTTCTAGAAAAGTTTCTGGTTGAAACTGATCTAAAGTATCCCTTTGGATCAAAGCGGCGTTATTAACGAGTCCATCAAGCTTACCAAATTTATCAAAAGTGTACTGAATAACATCTGTACAGAAAGAGGAATCTGCTAAATTACCAACTTGATAGCTTGATTGACTACCCAATTCAGTGCAAAGCGATTTAGCAAGATCTTCTTCTAAACCAGTAATCATAACCTGTGCGCCTTCTTCAATACAGTTCCGTGCAATAGCTGCTCCAATTCCCTTTGTCGCTCCTGTAATAAGAATGACTTTGTTTGATAAGTTTTTCATGTTGTTACTATTTTTGAAACTTCGTCACGGGACTATCTTCGGTGATATTGCTCAATTCAGAACTGATGTAGCGATAGTAGGTCGGACGGCTAATTCCAAGGTGTTCACAAATGGACGTGACGGATCGCTTCGGGTCTGCTGCCAGCGATCGCCCAATCTCAATCTCTTGAGGTGTCAACTTCTGCTGTCGTCCCCCTTTCCGACCTCTGGCTCTTGCCGCTTGTAGCCCTGCTTGAGTTCGTTCCCGAATTAGATTCCGCTCAAACTCCGCCAGTGCGCCAAACATGTGAAAGATGAGTTTTCCACCGCTTGTGGTCGTATCAATGTTCTCCTGAAGCGATCGCAGTCCAATTTTGCGCTTTTCCATCTCCTCAACCAGCGCAATCAAATCCTTAAGCGATCGCCCCAATCGGTCAAGCCGCCAAGCGACAAGCGTATCCCCTTCCCTTGCGAAGTCAAAGGCTTTCTTCAGTCCAGGGCGATCAGCTTTAGTACCACTCATTTTGTCGGAAAAGATCTTTTCACACCCTGCGGTTTGAAGCGCGTCTTGTTGCAAGGCAAGATTTTGGTCATCCGTTGAAACGCGTTGATAGCCGATTAGCATAGCAGTAGCAGATCTAATGTACTGCTACTGTATCAGAACTCATTAGATCTGCTGCATTTTGAAACATAGATTTATTGACGGGATTTATTTACACATCAGGTGACGTAAAAGAGGCAATCGCCCTTCTCTAAGCAGACTGTAAATAAAAGGGTCGTTTTATTTACAAATCTAACTGGCACACCTAAATCGGCAGTTTGCCAAAAACAAATACTAAAATTCCCTAGCTGCAATCGTAGAAACTCTCACCAGTTGTCCGTTGCAGAAATATAAGGGAGTCTACCATTATCGAATTTAATCATTTCTCGAAGGGTTAACTAACGGCTCAAATCAGCGGCAGCAGATAAGCTTGAACTCAGCACTAGTGGCCTTCGACCGCCCGCTGCATTTGAATTGTTAGACTGCGTTGATTCTCCACCATTACTTAAATGAAAAGCTTTAATCTCTTCACTTTGCGAGACCTCTGATAATAACCTTGATGGCTTGAATAGCAGATCTTTTTGCTCGCTGCCCAGAAATCCTTCCCTCAACATCTGAATCGAACGGATCAAGAAGCTTTCGATTTCCAGAACGGAAACATCTGATAGCCAGAAATGGATAACATCCCTCCTTGTAAGGGTCTTTGATTTCTACATCAACCATGCGCTTAAAATGTGTTTCAGTTTGAGCAAGTGACAATGACTCAAATTCAACTAATTTTTTAATATTTAATAAATTCTGTAATTTGAGTATTTGTTTTGGATATTCAAACCAATTCCACTTTAAATGCCAGCCAACTCTCTGACAAAAAACATCGAAAACTTCTAATTCATCTCTACCCTCGGACAGTTTTAACCAAATGTCTTTCTGAACATTAAATCCATATAATCCTCCACTATAATTGATCCATAAGTCATTAATTATATTCAAATCTTGTAGCGGAAAATTTTCGAGCCGCTTAATGTTGTAGCCAGAGCCTAGAAGAAAAGCCAGTTTTACA
>JACJNZ010000094.1 GCA_014695325.1 Cyanobacteria bacterium FACHB-502
TCGATGATGGGATTCGAGTCCTTTAATAGTGCTAGAAGAACCTTGAGAGGAATTGAAGCGATGAACATGATTAGAAAAGGACAAGTGAAAGGGATAGAACAAGGGGATAGTGTGTCTCAAGTAAGGTTTATTGAATCAATCTTTGGAATTGCTGCATAGAACAGAGCGAATGATGTAGATTATTCAGCGTTAAAAATTCTTGCGACAGAACCCAAAGACTTGACCTTTGACAAAACCTTGTCTGCTGATACGCCTGAACCGAAATGGGCGGGTCAGATTGAACAGTGTGTTTTTGGAACCGGAAACGGGTGGTTTGATGAAATTGTCTTCTTCCATCGGGCATCGGGTACCGTCATTTTCACCGATCTGATCATGGACTTTGACCCGGCCACTTTTTCATCGATCGCCCAGGTCACAACTCGGTGGAATCAGATGTATCGCCATACTCCACTTGGGATTCAACTCGCCCATACTCTAAACCGTTCGACTTTACGGAATGCCCTCCAGACGATTCGAGCATGGCAGCCTGAACGGGCGATCGTAGCTCGTAGTCCCTGGTTATGCATGGAGGGTAAACAACAGGTCGCAGACTTTTTGGATTCTGCTTTTGATTGGCTCGCCCCACAACCCGCCATTGTTGAATCTGTAATGACGATAGTCCGTCTTCTAATTCTCTTTCTAATTGTCTTGCCAATTCACGTACTGATTGTGTTAATTGCCGACATCATCACTCCAAAACTAATAAACTGGAGTGGAAGTAAATAAATTTTAGAGTTCATCTTTAACTACAAATTACGGTTAAAGATTGGCGGTAGGTTAACAATCAAGCAAAATCATGACACTACAGATTGCTTGCGATATTGATTTGGTGGCTGTCCCATCTGACGCTTAAACGCTTTGCTAAACGCTGTTTCAGACTCATACCCTACTCGTTCAGCAACCTCTCCTACCGTCAAATTGCTCGATCGCAACAACTCAACTGCCCGAATCATTCGCCAACGGGTAATGTATTGCAGCGGTGCTTCTCCCATTAACCACTTGAATCTCGCTGCAAATCCAGAACGTGACATATTCACCCGTTTCGCCAAATTTTCTACGGTCCAGTTTGTTTCAGGTTGATGGTGAATCAGAGCCAGAGCAATACTGATTTGTGGATCAACCAATCCACGCAACCAATTGCTATCATCCGGCTTCAGGCTACTGAGATAGGCTCTTACTGCCTGAATGAACACAATATTTGACAAGTAGGTAATCATCATTTCTGCACCCGGACGGTTCGATGCTGTTTCGCAGGCAATAAATTGCAGTGTGGAATCCAACCACTCTACCGCTCGTCCTTCTTCTCCTTTAATCAACAGCAACGGTGGCAGGGCAGAGAGTAAAGGATTGATCTCACGGTTTTCAAAACTGGCTTTACCACACAAAACAGTTGTTCCTGTTCCGCCACCACCATAGCTTAGTGTTAGTTGTCCTTGACAGGGGCGATGAGACAGCAATTCTCCCAGGGTTACGACCGGACTATCGGGGTGATCGCGCAAGACATGAGCAACGCCTGTTGGCAGCACCACCAAATCACCCCCCACCAACGGAATTTGTTCATCTACCCCTTCTACCTCCAGCCAGCAGTGACCGCGCATCACTACATGAAATGAGGCATCTGCCATCGCCTCAATCTGCACACCCCAAGGGGCTGAGAACTCGGAGCGACAATGGACGGTGCTGTCTAATTTGACAGATTTAAGAATTTCAGTCAGAGCATCCATCTGATTAGCAAGAATTGGACGATTGAATAGGAATAATAGCTTTTCTGCCATTCTATATCCAATTACTCAGGTTTATAACTGGAGGAAAGTTGAGTTTTTGGAGTCATACCAATGTCGATCGCAATTGCAGGAGCTACCGGAAATACAGGTGGACGGATTGCCCAACAATTGATTGAAGCTGGAGCAGATGTCACTGTTTTAGTAAGAAATTCCGAAAAGCTGAGTTCATTGGTTCGTCAAAATGCGACCGTCCATCAAGGTTCGTTGGAGGATATTCAGTTTGTGATTGAGGCAACCCAAGCTGCAGAAGCTCTGTATTGGGTTGTGCCGTACAACTTTGGTGCTTCCAATTTTCGGGCATATCAGCATCATGTGGGCAACGTTGCGGCGTCTGCTGTTAAAGCGAATCAAATCCCCTATGTAGTCAATCTTTCCAGTAACGGAGCTCATTTACCGCAGGGGATGGGTCCTATTTCTGGGTTGTATGAGGTTGAGCAGCAGTTGAATGCGGTTGCACAAAACATCGTCCACTTGAGACCGGGTTTTTTCATGGAAAACTATCTGATGCAGCTTGACCCAATTCGCAGTGCAAACAGTGTATTTTTACCCATTGCAAGCGATCGCCGTCTCGCCATAATTGCCACCCAGGATATTGCAGCCGTCGCAGCAGAGTTATTGTTGCAACGAAATTGGAGCGGACATTCTGTATTGGGATTGCATGGTCCTACTGATTTAAGCTTTGACGAAGCAGCAGCGATTTTGAGTCAAGAGTTAGGGCGATCGATTGTCCATGTGTCGATTACATCTGAGCAGTTTCGAGCAGAGTTATTGAGGATAGGCGCTAGTGAGAGTGTCGCGGCAGACTATGTAGAGATGTGGCAGAGTTTGAGCCATCCGGAGTATTCTCCCGCAGAACCGCGCACATCACAGACAACGACACCCACAACATTTTCTCAATTTGTGCGGGAACAATTATTACCCCATTTGAGCCAACTCATCCCTGCCTAGGCTAATTGAAGTTGAGGTAGGAGCGATCGCTTTACTGCCAACGCCAACCCAATGCCAGCGCGATCGCTCCCATTGCAACCATCAGCCCACCTGCCAATCGATAGGTCACATCTAAACCAACAACACTACTCAACGGTTGGCTGAGAATGGGTGAAACAAACTGACCCAGAAAAAAAGCGGTCGTTAATCCACCTAACACCACTCCCTTCTTGATGGGTTCGGTGAATACTCGCATTGTCCACCGCAGTTCTGCCCTGTCCCAGCGAACACCTAAGAAAAAGTAGGCTGCTCCATGTGGGTACTCCTACAGTACCCGCGCACAAGGATGCAAAACATGAGCCGATCGCCCTAACTTAAAGCGGTCGGCTGAGGCTACTGCTGCATTTATGCCTAAGAGGGTTCTTATTCTGAAACTTTGTCCTTGAACAGTTTGCCAGCCGAGAATGCCGGAACCTTGCTGGCGGGAATCGTCATCACTTCCCCAGTCTTGGGATTGCGTCCTTCTCGTTCCTGCTGCTGGCGTGGCTCAAATGTACCAAAGCCCACCAGCGTTACTTTTTCACCGGAAGAAACCGCTTCCATAATAGATTCGATCGCAGCCGTCGGAATGGCATCGGCTTCCTTCTTACTAACGTCTGCTTTTTCAGCGATCTTATCTACCAGTTCACCTTTGTTCATCGATATTTCAGCAATTCATTACCCAGAGTATAGTAAAGCGATCGAGTCTGA
>JACJNZ010000095.1 GCA_014695325.1 Cyanobacteria bacterium FACHB-502
CGGTTCAATGCAGGAATTTAGTTGTACAGACCTCTTGCCCGATACTCAGGGCACAGAAGCGAAGCGGTTTCCCTTGCTGATTCAAGCCAGCCACGATTAATGTACCTGTCACCAGGTACTCTCCCTGCTAAATACTGTACTGCTGCTGAACTTGCAGCATCGGAAGCTTGCCTAAGTGTGCCTCCTCTTGCCCTAGACTCACGCCATGTATCCGCGTAGAGAGTTGCTCCATCATCTAGAAGCCGCGCAGGAATCGGGAATTTTGTATAGTTGCGGCTTGAACCTTTTAGATGGTTATACCGAGTTTGGCGGCACAACCTCTACAATCGCCATATCTACTGCATCACAATAAACTCAAAAGAAAGTGTAAAGATTCAGAACTTATGGGGAAGTTAGAACCTTGCGAATAATTGGGGAAGCCAGACGAACGCTTTCGACTGACGGGTGAGAGTATTCATCTCTGTAAAGAACCTGACCGTTCTTTGCATTGTAGGTGCATTGCTCTTCAGGACAAAAAACGTTAAATAAGTCTATTATGCGTAGTTTTTCTTCTGCCTCCAGCCTGACAAGAACTTCATTCAGATTGTTACGACGTAGAAGTGACTCGCTTCTACTGGGCAACCGGCAAGGACTACCAAAGGGATGGAACCACTGCTTTGTTGCAACTACAGGTTGACAGTTTGCCTCACGTGCGAAAGGGTTACCGTGTAAAATTGCCAATCGGATACCTCTTGCCGAGAGTTTGCTTGAGAGTGTTTCCAAACCACTCTCCAATTGCTTCAAACTCTCATCTGTTTCGGATGTCCTATGTTTTGGCGAAAACTCTGCCATATCGTTGATTAGAAATACCCAGTCGCCAGGGCTTAAGCGGTCGATGAGAGGAGGAACAACGCTGTCCCAGTAGTAATTGTTCACTTTGTCCAAAGCGCTGTTGTTAGGTATTTCATTTACAACAGATGCCCCCCAAGAGGATGTAATCGT
This sequence comes from Cyanobacteria bacterium FACHB-502, assembly GCA_014695325.1. Classification (GTDB taxonomy): domain Bacteria; phylum Cyanobacteriota; class Cyanobacteriia; order Elainellales; family Elainellaceae; genus Leptolyngbya_A. Next base: position 982 of record JACJNZ010000095.1, read on the forward strand.
GACCGAATACTCATCTGACACTACAAGGTCATCAAACGCTTGAATGAATGCTGATGAAAAGGAGTTCCCAATAACCAAGATTCTTTTCTTGGCGTTAGAGAAGTTACCCAGAGTGCAGTCTTCAACAGAAATCTTCTTGCCAACCTGTGAATTGTCAGAGAGGACGCACTTTTCGCCTTCCCACATTGAATTGACTTGTTCTAGTGAATATGTGTCTGTAAGCGAGGGAACTCCTACTGCAATTAAGGATGGATAGCGACCGGTATATAGAGACAGATTGGGTATCTTGGTGAGAGAAAGGAGCAGAACTCCAGTAGTGGCAGAGGTACCCATTCCATATCCGATGGACTTCCAACGAACAGCAGACCAATCCGAACGGCGAAGAGGCTTCTCTACATACCGATAGGAAGCGATGGATAGCAGTAGCATAAGGGCAATCTGGAATGGTACCGACCACCAGTGAATTCCAATTGTCCAACGACTGAGAGACAAAACACCCCAATGCCAGAGATATAGAGAATAGGAAATCAAACCAATATAAACTACTCGCGGGTGAGTGAATAGGTTGTAAGCAGTAGTTCCTGAGCGAAGACAGGTAATTAAGACTGCTGTGAGTACTACAATGGCAATGGTCGCATTTACAGCGAACTGGAGGGAGACAAACAAAAACCCAACAATAGCGCCGGTAACTATCAAAGGTGGGATTGTTTTAAGGGTATGCAAAAATCTGTTGGAATGCTTTAGACTAAGAAACAACAAGCACCCAGTACCCAGCTCCCATAGGCGAGTGGGCATCAAAAAGTAAGCAGCAGGTTGGTTGGTCTTGTAGCTGTAGACAAAAGCAATTAAGGAAGCAACACATAGTGCCCCCATCACCCAGAACAGATTTCTTGATCCTTTGGTAGCCAGACGACTAAATCCAGTGAACCAAACCAAAAATGGGAATAGGAAGTAGAACTGTTCTTCGACTCCCAGGGACCAAGTGTGGGTGAAAACATTTAATTCTGTGGAGTCAGCAAAGTAATCTATAGACTGCCGCAGAAGGTAGAGATTAGAAAGACCAAATAGAGATGTAATCCCAGTCCTTAGCGAAGCCGTTGGAGCGGGATTAAAGAAACATATCAGAATACTAGTAATGAGCACAAACAGCACCAACGCTGGAATCAAGCGTTTGACCCGCCTAGTATAGAACCCAACCAGAAAGTCGTGGAAGTTCTTGCTGGGACGACCTGCTAACGAAGAAGTGATAACAAATCCAGAGATAACGAAAAAGATGTCTACGCCTAAATACCCGCTTGGCAGAAGATCTTTGTTAAAGTGATTAATAATGACTGCAGTCACCGCAAAAGCCCTGATTCCATCGATCTCTGGTCTATAGGAATACTGCTTTGCCTGAGGCATGGGTTGCATTTGATCTTGCGGATCTTCCATGTATTTCGTCTCAAACCATACGAATACATACACAGACGACTTACACCTGACAGTGATTCGAAGCTGAAATTTACGAAAAATAAATATTTTAGACACAGCTTCAACCTGCTTCAAGACCAAATACTGACGAGGGTTCTTAATCTTGAAGTGGAAGTCTTCCACCTTCAACTCAGCCTCTATAGATTGATAGCCTCTCTGCATTGATACAACGGGAATAGCAAGCAGATACTAAATTCACCCACAGCCCTCGATCGCCTGATTGGGGGTTGTGTTTCTGGCGATGGGTCGATCGCGGCCCTCACTCCTCAAAAATCGATCGCCCCTACCGCACCTTACTTGCCCAGCAGCAGCGTTAGTCCTGCCAGTTTGCGCTCCACTTCAGAGAGCCGTGATTCCAGCGAGGCAACTTGACCGCCTACGGTGTTAGCGTCATTGCATCCCAAGTAAGCCCCAATCGCTTCATGAATCACTTGGCTGGAATTTCGACCGCTGGCAGAGGCGATCGATTCGATCTTTGCCTTCCACTCTGAACTGACTCGACATCCGATCATCGGGTTTGATTGCTTGCCCATTTTGATTACTCTGTCAGCTTTGTTAACTCTTACACTGAGTATGCCCAGTCTCAAGCTGATAACAGGGCTAGCCTTGTTCGCAACAAATGGGGGGTCATTCTCAATAAGCCGATAGATTTTTTCACCTATGAGCTTAAACAACGGAGTATCAGGGCTTTGACCCCTCTACATGAACAAACTATAATTTGTTCATGTAGAAGATAGAGGGGAGGAGGAGACGGTGAAAGTCGATCGCCACGGACAAGCCAAAGTTTTGACGGTGGATGAAGCGAAGCTGCTGTTTGATGCGTTCCCGTCCGATCGCGATCGGGCTTTGTTCGGAATCTGTCTGTTCACAGGTTGCCGTGTGAATGAAGCCTGCACGATGTTGAGTGCCGGTGTATTCGATGGCTCCGGAAATGTGCGAGCCAAAGTGACCATCCGAAAGGCAAACACAAAGGGCAAAGCGGAGACGCGACAGGTTGTCACCCATCCCACACTGCGCGGGTATCTGGAAGCCTACAGCTCCGATCGCGGCAAGACTCACCTGTTCCCAGGTCGGCACGGTCGCGGGCACATCAACCCACGCTCAGCCGATGCGATTTTGCGGGAGACGTGCGATCGGCTCAGTCTGGAGGGCATCTCGACGCACAGCTTCAGACGGACGGCATTAACTCAGATGAGCAGTGCTGGTGTGCCGCTGCGCGTGATTCAGGAGATATCCGGGCATCGTAGCCTGCAAGCTTTGCAGCGGTATCTGGAGGTGTCGGAGAAGCAGGTTGAGGCAGCGGTAGGAGCGATCGGATTCTGAGTTGGGAAGCTAGCTCGGGTGGTACGCAGTAATCACAACTGCCTTGTCAGGACTGTAAATTGCTTCTACTCTGCGATAAGTTGAGTGCTGCCACCAAACTTTTATTCGCTCTAATTGTCCCTGACTTGATCCAGCTCTCACATAGCCTGCATCCGTCATCAGAGTCTCAAACTCCAAAGCTGGAACTGTTCTCCTCTTAAAAGCTGGAATTCCGTCAATCTGATGTTTGTCTAGGGTCATACGTACCCTTGTAAGTCGTAAAAATCCTGTAGCCAGGAAGAACGACTGCTATTCCAGTCCTACTATGAATCGTGCCGGGATAGCGATAGGGTTGGTCGTCAGGCACACATCCCCCAACTCTCCAGGAGAACTCTCCAGCCCAGATGTAAATTCCTGGAATAAGGGTGTCCATACTGAAAGCGATTGCTCTCAACCTTTCAGAGTGCGAGATTGATCCCGAATTTGAGGTGTTCTGACGAAATGTGCGCTCGCTGAAAGTTTGCATGGCACTCTCCATTAAAATCGTGACCCTACTGCGAAGCAGATCTAACAGATCATATCTGTTAAAACTACAGCCTGCCTAGAGTAAATCTCAGAAGATTACGATAACTTCTGTTTCCCCTGCTTGTTATCTGGCAAAAGAGAGGCGATCGCACTAGCACTAAAACAAACATTCAAATGTTTGGATGTTTAACTGTTTGAGCGTTCAGGAATCTAAACGCCTCATTGCGGTAGAATGCCGCCATCGCACAATAAAGCTAATTCAAATGATCATTACGATTGCCTCGTTTAAGGGCGGCGTTGGCAAGTCCACTACTGCCTTACATCTCGCCGCATACTTCCAATCAAAAGCTCCTACCCTGCTGGTAGATGGCGACCTCAATCGATCGGCGTTGCAATGGGCAAGCGCTGGGAGGCTACCGTTTAAGGTAGTGGATGAGAAGCAAGCCGTTAGGTTTGCGCGGCAATTCGACCACATTGTTTTAGATACGCCAGCAAGACCCGCAACGGATGAATTAAAGACGATCGCTGAAGGATGCGATTTGCTCATCCTTCCTACGTCTCCTGATGCTTTAGCAATGGGAGCAACGCTGCAAATGGTTGATTCTCTTCAAGCACTTAACACCGCTTACAAGGTGCTGTTGACCCTCATTCCTCCTAAGCCAAATACGCAGGGTAGTGAGGCAAGAATCAGTCTAGAAAAGGCAGGCTTGCCACTGTTCAAGGCAGGAATCAGACGGCTCTCTGTGTTCCAAAAAGCAGCCCTTGAAGGCGTGCCTGTTAATCAAGTTAAAGGCGACTCCTACGCTCGTATCGCTTGGGACTGCTACAGCAAAGTAGGCAAGGAGATTTTGCCGTGAGCAAGAAGGAGAAGGAACAGCAGACCCGTTTTGATGCTCTTTTTGGAGCAGCACGGCAGCCGCAAGAACCAGAAACAGAGACACAACCAACAATCGATAATGACAGCCCAGCGGAGCCGATCGCCAAAGGGAAGGACCCGAACTACCAGCGAACTACCGTCTACCTACCAAAGGCACTGCATCGCAAGCTCAAGACCGCTGCGATCGCCCAAGAACGCGAAATGTCCGACATTATTGAGAAGTTAATCGAGAAGTGGCTAGACTCAAATGTTTAGATGTTTAGACATTCGCCCGAACAGCAAGCATTCATATGCCTGAATGTTTAAAAGCTTGAATGTTAAGCTAAATCAGCTTTATTGTGCTGGCAGCCTGAATCCAGGCTGCTTTTGTTTAGGTGAATCTTGTTCGCTTCATTTCCAACAGAGATGAGGCTTTTCATTAGCTGCGTTCCATAAAACAATTAGCCCTAACCAAATCGGTCAGGGCTTTTTTCTATATGCCAGCCTAAATATCGTGCGGCTGGCGGTTTTCGTATGAACTAATCATCCTGCCTTCTGGGTTGTAGGGCTAGTCGGAAAGCTCCCCATTTTTTTGGGTACAGTCCCGCAGGAATAAATACTTAGCACGTTGAGCTTCAGGCTGCGATCGCCTTCCCAGCAAGCATCTGCGTCAGCAGATAATGATTGCCCAGGCATACTCCAGGGATGCTCACCTAACGCCCCCTTTTCTCTGCGCTTTTTTCTGCTTTCTTGCACTTTCTGCGGTGTAAAACTTCTGAACCTTCTCCTGCTTTTGTGCACCTTAATTTGTTAACTAAAAACAAATTGCTTGATCACATCATGCTAAGGTCAGTCCTTAGTATTTTTGCGATCAACTTCGGTGATATTAAAAGAAGGGGTGAACGATAATGAAGCTTGTTAAAACTGCATCTATGGTTGCATTGGGGTTTGTTTCGTTTATAGGTTTCGATTTTAATACAAGCGTTTCAATGGCGATGGATGTGACTGGCTCAGCGATCGCACTCGAGGAAAGCGATTCTGGTTTGAGCAACTCGACCGTTGTTGATCTGAACGATCTAACAGCGAATCCTAGCAATTACGACTTTTTCACGTTTAGACCAAACCTGGAAAAGCTGATTCTTTCCGGGGCTCCAGAGACTCAGCACATCAGTATTTTGTGGTACACCATTCCAAATGGGAGTGTAGGGCAACATTATCATGCTATGACCGAATCCGTGTATGCGATTGAAGGCACACAGACCGATGCAAAAGGGGTTTACCCAACAGGTTCTCTTTACTTCAATCCACCTGGGAGCGGGCACCAGGTTTCAGACAGCACGGGCTTCTTCATCCTTGCCTATGCTGCGCCTCCTGACTTTGCAAATACAAACTTGATTCGAGAGTATACCCCCGTTCAAATCAACACAGCTGCTCCCGATCTCGAAGCGCTATATCCGTTTGAGACTATGCAAGATGGTGTCTCGACTTACAATATCCCGTTAGATCCGCAAGGTGGGATTAGTTCTATGTTCATCCAAAGCACGTCATCCCAGAGTTATGAGTACACCGGAAATTATCTGCTCGTGCTTAAGGGAAGTTGCAGCATTGATGGAACGACGTTTGGCGAAAGAATGTTGATTGTCGCCAAAACAATTGAAACGGAGGCTTATGAAGTCAGTGCGGCTAGTGGAAATGCTTGTTTAGCACTAGGTCTTTCTTTCTAGTTGCATCGAACATCACAGCGTGCATTATTCCGACAGCAGCCCAGCGACTACCAGGTGTTACCTCCACGCGCGTCCTGGCGATGGTTCAGGGCGGTATCTAGATTGGGCGGTGATACAAAATAACGCATACGCCCCGTTGAATCTGCGCGTTTTTACACTTTTTTGCACTTTCTGCGGTGTAAAACTGCGATCGCAATATGCCAAGGGTGCAAAACGCAAACCTTTGTAGAGTCGGGATTCTGGCGATCGGACTGATACCAAACGATTGCCTTTTGTTCAGTTCGTTTTGCGATGTGACACTTTACATGTAACAACCATTAGATCACCAAAGCGAAAACCGAAAAGGCTCGTAGGATGGGCACTCCAGCGATCGTTAAGGTACTTGTGTGGTACTTTCATCTAGTTCGTTTCTTCCTCAAAATCGGCAGTGCGGAAAAAATCTGCCCATGCTGAATCGATCGCTGCGTAGTCTATCTCTGGCACTCGCAAGCCATGCAGGCTGATGCCTAGCGATCGGGCAAGACTGCGCTCTAGTTTTGCTAACTGGGTATGCTCGCCAGTTTTCAGCGAATTCTGACTCGATCGCCGCTTGCCCTGGCGAGTCCTCGGACCCGTCGATCGTTTCCAGGGTCTAACCTGCTGAATCAGTTCGGATTGCTTCTGACGGGCTTCTGCTGTCCAGCGTGGCATCGGCTATTCTCCACAACCATCAATCATCTACCAAATTTAGCTTGCATCCGCTGGCGCATTTGCTGCGATCGATGTGCTTTGTACCCGGCGACGATCTGTAGCCCTGCCCGTGCCGATAACAAAAGCTTGAGGTTGTAGGGCGATCGGGCGATTCGGTTGATTAGGCTGATGCACTCCAGTCGGAGTGCTTCTGATTCATCCATGCAGTTGTTCCAGGTTGAGGACTCGTTAAGGCGTGTAAGCCGCGCTATATAAAGGTCTTGAATCTATATAAGGGCTGTTACACACTGGGCAATCGATCCCTTTTACAATGAGTAGTACGAGATCTAGTACATCTATTTTGGACAATAATTTGCTGTTCGCGTTAATTCTGCCGCCCTAAATCTGGTGAAAGCCTGAAACCGCTACCACAATCTGTAGAGAAATCATGTGTAATGCCCTTTGTGGAACAGTCTCAGCATTTCCAAGCAGCAGAAAACCGCCCCTATTTCTGGGGGGTAAACAGTTCTAATCTAATTCGGACGATCGCCCTATGCCGCTATCAGTTCTTCTGGTGGCGATGTAGCGTGTTCTGCCCGTCTCGATCGTTCCAGAGATAGTCGATTACGAATCGCTGGGATAATGTCAGCCCAGAAAATCTGCTGAAACAGCTTGTTACCGCTACATTCCATATCGAGCCATCCATTCATGTAGACAACTTTCGATTTGCTGTAGCGTCTTCTGCCGTCCTTGTGATAACCGTTTGTGTGCAGTTCCTCTGTTGCCACCCTGACCGCTTTGCCGCAGCCCTGATAGCCCATAAACCGCATACACTGACGCACGATCGCCCAAAAGCTGAACAGATCTTCGACCTGTGGGAAGAACTGCCGCAGTTGATCCGCTTTCTGGAATTCCGCATACAGTTCTTGCACCTTCTCACATCCCGCGTGGAAATGCGTTCTATCTGCCACGGCATCATCGGTTGTGCTGCTGCATTGGGCGAGCTGTCCCAAGTTGAGCGATCGGAATAACCGGATATTGCGGAACGCTCGCAGCTTGGCGCTCTTGGCGCAAGTGAACTTGTCGCGCAGCAGCGCCAGAATTGCCCCGTCATCCTGTTCATTTGGCTCTGTTGCCATGACCCAAAACTTGATTCGATCGAGCCGCGACGACTTGAAGATCCGCACCAAGTTAATTAGCTGCTCCTGGTCTGTCGCCTCATCGTTTGCCAGCGCAATCAAGTCATTGATCACCTCTGGGTATTTGTCGTGCAATTGCGCCAGCCGCACATCCCAGACCTCGCTATTAAAGACAGGAGCTTTCTGGGCTTTCAGCAGATCTAATCCCCGCCCCAGGTTGCCATTGATGAGCTGCCTTGCATCTTCCTGCTTAACTGCTTCGATCGCGTCCCGCCATTCCTGCACTGGTGCGTCTTTGATCTCCAGCGTTTCAACCCGTTCAAAGAAATGCTCCAGCAGCATTTGCAGGTACTCGCTGTTAAATGAGTGGGCAATTTCATCGACTGCGCTCTGCCACAGTCCCCAGCCATGCGTCCGATCGCTATGTTGGATTCCGCCGCCTACAAAAGCATCCTTGAGCCGATCGCCCCAGGCTTTCACTCGATCGCCGTCTAGCGCCCGAATTGAAATAGGCGAGTCCTGAACAAAACGCGGACACGAGACATACCATTCCTGGCACTGCCGCGCCCGCCCCATCTTTTGCAACATTTGCAGCGGTGGCAGCACACCGCTGCAGAGTAACAACCCTTTATCGAAGTGTGTTTGAACGTCAAGTCCGCTCTGAGCTGTTGGGCTGAAGGCGATCGAGCTGATGCCACTCGCCTGCAAATAGCCGTCAGGGTCGGGCATGAACAAAGCATTTTCTTCTGGCGTTTCGCTGGAGCAGACGTGAACATCCATTCCATGTCGCTTCATCCGAGCCACAACCGCTTTTAATGCGGTTAGGCTGTCTGATGCCACGGCGATCGACTTCACTCCCTCTGCCGCCCATTGGTCGATGAGTGCGAAGGCGATCCCATCATGCCGCAGGCTAACCATGCCTTTTTTGTTGAGTTGCTCCAACCAGAACACTGGCTTAGGGGATTGCTGAAATTTCTGGTCCAGAATCAGCCGTTGCCCCTTGCGATATCGGCTGAGAATTCGAGCGTCAGCATCACTCAGGAAGGCATCGACGGCGATCAGTCGCCAGCACTCAGACAGCAGCCGTTCAAATTCTGGCATGACGGCAGACTTGCTCAGGATTTCCGATCGCATCCCGGCAAACTCGTCTAGAACGACGATCGTATCCGCCCAGCAGACCTCGCCCACGGCATAGTCTTTGAGCGAATCAGGGCAGAGGACGTATAGCCCTGGCTCACCCCGACGCAGCTTGTCCCGGTTCTCGCTGTTGTCGTCCTGAACGTGCCGAATTTCAGGGAATCCTAGCCTTGCCGCTCGTGCTGCTGTCTGCCGTCCCAGTCCATTTCGAGGAACAATCAGGAGAATCTGTTTGCTCAGATACTCCCGCCGCGCCAGCAACGATCGCAAAGTTGCCTCTGTTTTGCCAGATCCCAGCCAGCCGCGCAACAGGACGGTGGGAACGTGCAGGCTGAACTGCTTACAGAACCCCTCGTAATATTCGATCGATCGCCCATCAGTCGTAGTCAGCAGGAAATCTCGTTTCAGCATTTCCCAGTACCGCATCTGAAAGGTAATCCGCCGTTTCTGAATCAGCCGCAGGCGTTCTTGCTGCTCACTGTTTGCCGGTTGCTCTGCCAGTTGCCCAAATCCGCCTGATGGCTTCTTAGGCTCATGCTGTTGGGCGATCGCCTCAAATTCTTCGATCGTCAGAAGTTGGGCATTGTTAAAGGTTTCTGCGTCGATCTCATCGGCATCACCGGCGGTCTTCTCGACTTGCCCCCACCAGCGCACCCGGAACTCATAGCCCAAACGGACCACCAGATTATGAGTTTGTCGGTATTGCTCCAGGACGTGAGCGTTTTTGACAGAGCCAGCATCAACATTCAGAACCACAACATTTGAGCCAGTCGCCTGACTTGCGGCTTCCAGATAGGAAGCTAATTGCTGCGAGCTGGATGGGAAGTTGCCGCCAGATGCACCCAGGCAGAGAACTCCAAACTTCTGAGCAATGACGTGTGGCTTTAGGAATCCCTCAGCCAGGTTGATTTCATCCCGGATGGCTGTTTCCTGCACAGGCAGGTAATAGCCGATCGGAATTTCACCGGACGGCAGTTCAATCCCGTTGCCGCCGATGCTGCTGCTGCTAATCCAGAAATAGCGGTTGCCACCTGACGAAACTTTATCAGCCCTGATCTGTGCCCCTAAAATCTGTCCCAGTTGATTCGGAACACCGATCGCTAAACCAGAGCCGAATTTTCGCAGCCGACCATTGGCATCAGCTCCGGGCAACTCAGATGTTACTCCCGGAATGTCTGAGTTGCCTTGCCACGTCCACAGAAGCGACTGGGAATAAGCCGCCTCAATTTGCTCCGTCAGCAGCCCCCGATCTGCGAGCTTACGCCGATGCTCCAGACTCAGCCCTGAATGTCGCGCAACCGCTTTATACTGCCGATTGCGATCGGGAATTGAGAGCAAGGCTTTTGCCTGTTCCTGGCGCTGCTGTTTCTCCGGACGCTGATTCTTCTGCTGTTGCTTTTCAGCTTCCTCAGTCCGCACCCACATCCCAAAGCCCCACCGGTCTATGCGGGTGAGAACGTAGCCGATCGGATTTGCGTCCTCGCTGCGACAGTGGATGACTTCCGAGCTTATGCCGCCGTTCAGATAGGTAATCTTTCGGCAATCACGCCGCGCACCCTCGCAGATCGGGCACTCCCGCTTAAGCCGAACAGCTTTAGAGAGACTAGCCATTGTGCTGCCCCTCCAACGTTTCAAGCAGCCAGAGAGAGAAAAGTCTTCTCATCTCAGCCCGTGTCAGCCCGTGAAATGCAGCCGTCCGGCTAAGCCAGTACTGCCGCTCCAGTTCGGTCTTGAGTTCGCCAATTGCCTTGAATGCAGAGAGTAGGCGATCGAAATCTGCTTTTAGGTGAGTGCTCATTTTGCCACCGCCCGCACCGATTGCAAGCCTTCGCGATCGCAGTAGTCCAGCCAGTTATCGACCTGCATTGACGCCGCGCTGCTGTACGGCTCGCTTAAAAGGCGATCGAAATGGGAGGGAAGGAATACTACAATTTGTTTTCTGTTTTTGTTACGATTGGGGCAGTATTTTTCTGAAAGGGGGTCGCGGCTCATGCGTCCCCCCTTTTTGTTTGGAGAAGGTTCATCTTGCCTGCTTGGTTAGCTTTCACAAACAGGGTGCCCCGCCGTGAAGATGCGCCAGGTTGAGGTGTAAATCTTGAATTAGCAGAACCGCCAAATCGTTCTGTCTCTAAAGCTTGCCAAGCGATGAACTTCTGCGTCATCTGACGCTCGCGGCGATCGAGATGTTTGCCCTCAGCCTGCTGTGCTAGCAGTTTCTGGGCTTTTGCGCGCCAGCGCGATCTGTAACTTGATGGTTCGGGGGATACCGGAGTTGCGGAAATTTTTGCTACATTTGTTTTCATGATCGAGATCTGCCCCCAGTTACCTGGGAAGCAGGATTGATTTGCGAAAGACCGTTCTGTTTTTTGAAGGCGATAGTTCAGCCCAGATGTGGTAGTCGGGGAGTTGAACTATCGCTTTTGATTTACTAGATGTGGTAGTCGGGGAGTAAATCAACTATTAATTTGATATCACGTCAACCACTGGAATTTACTTTTTTGTGGCAAACGCCTGAAAACCTTGCTGGGCGAGGGTTACAAAATCCGTTTTTTTTGCCTTCCTCCTGAATGAACGTAAACATTGTCTCCATCCGCCTCGTGCCGCTTGAAGCTGGGGCTTTGAAGCATCTTAATTCTTCCGTCCCAAGCCTTCAGAAACGGCTTCCAGAACTGAAGCTCAAATTCTCTGTCATTCTCAGCCAGCCCGATCGCTACGTTGAGCAGTAGCGAAAAATGACGGAACTTAAACTGATTCCCTGGAACGTTGGGATCGAAAGGGTTTTCTCCGTTTCGCACTTGCCTTAGTTGCAATTGCAGAAGCCTAATGAACTTATCCTTGTGATTCCCCTTCTTGCTCCAAAAATCTGTATCCGAAAACTTCTGGTTAACGACTTCCTGCCGGAATTCCTTAATGATGCAGAGAAACCACTCTGCCCAATCTTTGTAGGATAGTTCAACTTCAGGAACTAGCATTCTGCGAGCATGGCACACAATGCACAGCAAATCGAGGCGAGATAAATACTCAACTTCAGGTTCCAAAAGCTTTATCAATTTTCGCTTTGCCGGTACAACGTGATGCTTGTTCCGCTTTTTTAGCCAGCAATGCAGAGCAATGTTTCTCTCAGTCAAAGTTAGAGTAATTGCCAATTGCTCCCCTTTTGATGGAAGGCGAGGGACTAGCAACCTGCTGTTCATCAATTCCAAAACTTCTGACTCGTCTACATCTGATTCACTTATTTTTCTCATTGCCGATCGCCCTCACGCTACTTTGATATGCCTACCCCAGCAGTGCCGGATGCCGTCAGGATTGACCCGATCGGCTAACTGGTCGATCGTTTCATCCCAGTTTGCAGGAGTTTCCTCAATGGCTCCCTCCCAGAACAGCGCGTGAATCTCACTGATGCCGCTGCGATAATTTACCAGAACTAGTTGAGGAGTAAATCCTAAGTCTTTTGCAATCTCTAGCGCGTCCTTTAGGGAGACGATCGCTAGGTTCACGGACAGATGCCGCTGACCTGCTGGTGGAATGCCAGAAACTGTTCTGATGCTTTGAAGGTCAATCGTCGCTGTCGTCATTGGTTTTTCCCAAGCTGAACGATCTGGTTAGTTGTGAGCTGAAGTGTCTCAAAGGTTTTGCAGGGAATAACCTCGTTGCCGATAAACTCCTGTTTGTCATATCCGAAGGCGGGAGCTGTGCGAAGGGTATGAACGATCGTTTTGATGCCCTTGCCCCGCCCACAATATTCTTCTGGAATTTGTCCCCGATAATCAATCACCCAATATTCAGGCACTTTCAGTAGTGCATAGTCCTGAGTTTTCTGCCGCAAATCATCGCTCCAATTGCTCGAAGCGATTTCGATAATCATGTGAGGCACGTGATAGATTGCTCGATCGCCGTCGCGTTCTGGATCTAAGTCGATTACAGCGAGGTCTGGTCTTCTGCCGCGCTTGAATCCCCCAACTGGAATTTCGATCGGACGACGACTCGGAAGCCAGTTGAGCTTTAGCCGCTCAATTTCTGTGCTAAGGGTGCGATCGAGGTAATTGACAATCAATTCGTGTCTCTGGTCTGGAGCAGGCATCGGTATCAGCCACCCATCCGCAGACAACTCGAAAGGATTGCCGTAAGCATCCTCATATTCCAAAAACTCCTCAAACGTGAATCTAGGGGCTTGTTGCGCTGCTGTCATAGCGATCGAGTCCTTACTGAAATTCCTGAATTACGCGGCATGGTTCGATCGTGCCTTACTTGCCTTGTTCCAAGGGAAGTTCCCCCCGTTCTTTCGCCTGCTCTACTGCCCTTTCTACCAGGTAGTTAGCCAAGTTTGCGATCGGGCGACCTTGCAGATCCGCCCATCGCTCCAAATCCTTGTAAAGGGCATCTGGCAGGGTTAGATAAACTCGCTTTGGCATATCCATAAAATCGCTAATCTCCCCAGAATTCTACACTTGAGCCACTCAAAGCGGCTTGTTTGTGGCGCTTAATTAACCTTAAGCCTCTAAAATTTTGCTAAAAGCAACTTGTAAGCCACTCAAAAGATGCTAACATACCTGTGAGCAACAAGGTAAGCAAGCTCTAGCGCATTGCGTAGCCGTTGCTTACCACATCAAGAAATCAGGAACGTTACTTAGATCAATGCACCTGTACACCGCACGGGAACTGAAATCCAGCCTTGCCCGTTGCAGGCAACGACCAGTGCCACAGAGGACCTTCCAGTATTGGAAATCGATGTTAGGCATCCGTCCTGACGAGCAAGGTTTCTATCACCAAGCTGACTTCGATACGCTACGGGATTTAATTCGCGCCCTAAGTCGGGGTTTTTCAATCAAGCAATTTCTGATTTACCAACAGGAGAAACAAAATGCCTCAAGATCTCAGCAAAGCATTGGCACTCAAGACCTCTACGGCTCAGCCCACCCAATCGATGTCACAGCAATCCCAGTCACAGCCAATTGCCGTAACTGAAGAGACTGCTGCGATCTCGACCCTGGCGCAAACCACAGCAGGCACAATTCGGCGATCGGCTGGCGTAATTGGCAAACTTGCAGACGCAGCCCAACAGCAGCGCGAACTCGTCACTGACCACGAAGCCGAACGGCTGGCTCAAATCCTTGACCCCGTTTCGATTCAGGCAGAAATCGCTGCTAAAACCTTGCAAAAGCTGGAGGGAAAAGACTTTATCCCTTTCGAGCTGGAGGCGATCGAGCTGTCCGAAATTCGGCGATATGTACCGCAGTTGCCTCAATCCTATGCCTCGCAATCGTTGCCCTCGTTGCCTTCCAGCAGCACTCTCAACGATGCGATCGAGAGCGAAACGATCTCACCTGGGAAGTCGCAAACGGTAGCGGGGACGGGATTCGGAACGCCGCGCAACGATTCTTAGGTTGTGCCAAAAATTAACGCCCTACCAGAGATTGCAGCCAACGGCAGGGCATCACTCCCAAACTCACCAAAAGCTAGGAGCTACCTAATTATGAACTTCATTCCTCAAATTCTGCTGTCTGCCTCTCTGTTCGGAATGGCTGCCCCATTCGTTGAGAGTACGCCGATTCAACAATTTCCGATCGATTCGTCGCCCACCTTCCCAGCGCAGAATTCAATCCCAACTGTTCGCTTAAAGCCCGATCAGTTGCTTGCCGATGCAGGCAGTACCTTTGTTAGTCCGCCTCGCACGATCACCATTACCCCTGGCGGCAATCCCCAGCCCTGGCGCGATTCATCAGGTAGGTTCGCAGGTAGCAATCCCTTTGGCTCTGCCCCTCGCAATTTGTACTAAATCCGAAACTATGCCCTGCTAGGGACTCAATTCACAAGCAGGGCACTACTCCAGCAGAGGAGCAATTTAATCATGGAATGGCAAATCGGAACGCAAGTCAGAAACCAGCAAACCGGGGATACGGGGAAGGTCGTAGCCGCAAGACAACTTGAGTATGACCCAAGCATTTACTACGACATCCTTGAAAGCTCCGGCATTCTGAGCCGATCGACTCAGGCAAGCCACGAATACTACGGCTGGAGGGCGATCGGATGACTGAGCCAATCAGAAATCAAACCTTTACCGCGATCGCTCTCCAGCAGCGTGGCGGTCCAGTTTCCCGGTTAAACTTCGGCGCAATCTCTCGCCAGATTCAGCGCGTCAGCATGAAGACCTGGTGCATTGCTGGAGCTGGTGCGATTGGCGTGGGATGTGTCGGAATGCTAATGGTGCAAGTCTTCAGGCAGCAGGAAACATCGATCGCCCCAGCCGTAACGACTCCCGGCATTCTGGCGCAGGCTTTCAACCCTCAAACTCTGGCAGGCATCACGCCAAACACGCCACCGGATGAGGCAGTAGGCAAGCTGTATCAACTCATCCCCAATTATGAGCGAATTCTCTCTGATACGGCATCGACCCACATGGACGAAATGCTGAAATATGAAGCAATCCGGTTGAATAATGAGGCACTGAAAGAGGTTCAAGAGTCGCGCTATCAACCAAATGATCCAGCCTTAGATATCGACCTGAACAAGTGCCCTGATCAGGTTTCACAGCAGAAATGCGTCCTGCTCAGATTTGCGGGCGATGGCTTGAAGATGGTTCAAGAGGGCACGATCGCCCGTGATGCTCAAACGGTCACGCTGGGCTACACCCGGTACAGAGCAGCATTGCTTGCACTCTATCCTAGCGAGCCAGTACCTCCTGATAGCTCTATGGTTCTTCAAGGGCTGCTGAACTATCGCCTGATGGCTTACAGCATCATTCAGCGTTTGCCATCTGCTGACCCGTTCGCAACCAGGCTTGACCCGAAGCTGACGCAGCAGGACGGAGCCAGCGCGATCGAATCAGCTAACCCTGTCCCTCTCCCTGGATCAGGAGGTCAGTAATGTATCTCAGCAAAGGGCAGAAGCGCACCATTCAAGCGGGTTTGATGGGATTGTCAGCAGTGCTGCTGATTCAAGGGGGTTGGAAGGCGATCGCCAACCCTCAAACCTACAGTGCTAGCGACCTGCAAGCCATCCATGAACAGGGCATTGAGGGGAAAGCAGTTCGTCTTGCAGGGCAGAAAACTGCTGCTGTGCTGGGTATTGTGCAGATGACTTTTGCTGCTGGATGTCTTGCCCTTGCTGGGATTGTGGCTGAATCAACTCCTTCCCGTATCCTGCCTAAGCAGCTTGATCCAGCGGACACGCCGCCGGAGCAAATCATCGATCGCAATCAGACCTTAACCGCGCTACGGCATCGCCTGGTTGAACTGCTGCAAGACCATCCGTGGTTGATGCAGACGATTGCCGCCGAATCGCTGATTATCATTGCGCCTGCTGGTGCTGGCAAAAGCTCGATCGCCTCTGTGATTGCTTTCCTGCGATCAATCCTGCGGAACCATTCAGTTCATCTGCTAGACCCTCACGCCGCCATCAATGTTGAGCGGGGAATTTGGTTGATTGGCGATATTTACCAGTCAGAGCAGGAGATTCTAGGGGCAGGCGAAGAAATCACTGCACG
Source organism: Cyanobacteria bacterium FACHB-502 (assembly GCA_014695325.1). GTDB lineage: Bacteria > Cyanobacteriota > Cyanobacteriia > Elainellales > Elainellaceae > Leptolyngbya_A. The sequence continues at coordinate 17,287 of JACJNZ010000095.1, forward strand.
GCATAGCCGATCGAATCCCTGTACTGCTGTGCTGGATGAATTTGGCTCGCTGGGTGCAGACAAAAACTCCAGAACGGCAAAGTTTGCCTCTGATATCGTGGGCAGTGCGATTCGAGATAATCGCAAGTTTCACAATCACTTTGTTTTTCTGTGCCACGGTCGATCGAAAGGGCAGATGGGGGGTGAAGCAATGCCCTCCGGTTATCTGGATAGCTGGACTCACAAAAGCATGGTGCTGGAACTTGAATCCGATTACTCGATGTGGGGTGAAGCTGAGTTTGCCGGACGCGCCCGATTTAAGCCAGCGGGGAAGGCATTCGATGACGATTCAGCTTACACCTCGATCCAAATTCCCGACTTCCTCAACCCGATCGCCATCCGTCGAGAGTTTCACCAGTTGTTTGCTGTGCTGGGACTGACGCAAGCCCAGCATCAGGAGCAGAAGCCGCAGTACAACCCCACTGTGATGAAGCTGATTGATGAGGCGTTGTCTGAGGAGCATCTGAGCGGAGTTAAGACTTTACTCGATCGGCTTTATCAAGCGTCGGCAGAGGAGACACAATGCACATCGATCGACCCAGCACAGGCAGTTTCTAGCCTGTCTAATAGTGCGGTTCAGATGTTTCGCTATTACTTCGACAAAGGACAGAAATACATCGATTCGGATGGATGGCTCGAAGTAAAAATTCTTCGGGAAAATTGGGCGAAACATAAGGGGATTTTGGCGGAGCAGTTCAAGGAAATTCTGGCAGAAACTATATCAACCGAACTTGCACTGATGCAGGAAAATCGCTGGAAGCCAAGAATCGCCAAAACTGACCTTCCTCCCGAAGATTCGACAGGCGTGGAGTAAGGCAGGCGTACAGGCGTTGCTTGCTCTGTCTAGGTTTGAGTACGCCTGACCCTCGATTGTTACGCCTGTCACGCCTGACTCCACGCCTGACCCTTACGCCTGTCACGCCTGACCCTCACGCCTAAAGGCGATCGGCTCATAGCAGCCTGAACAAACAAGCTTTCCAACTATTTCCAAATAAGGGGGTGATAGTGCCCTAGAAACATTGATCGATTTGTCCCTTCAAAACACATTCAGGAGTTAACCAATCATGTCTCAAGAGACTCATACGACTAATCACAATAGCCCCCGCGATAGTGCTTACAGAGCAGGGCAAGCGACACGCGGAATGGTAGGCGAAATTGCACAGGGAATGCAGGGATTCCTCTGGACCATCACTCACCCCGGCAAGTCCTTCCTTCGCACCGTTGGCGTGATCGGAATGTGGTCGGGCACAGCCGCGATCATCGGCGGAGTAGCCTATCTCCTGGCAGGACAACCCGGCACAACCAGTTTTGACCTATGGCGACCTGCAACTTGGGGAGCGTCAGCAGTGGATGCAGTGCGCCCTGGCATTAACACCGGGCAGCAGCTCATCCGAATGCAGTTGAACGAGACACAGGGACAGCCCGAAGCCCCTGCCAACCCTCAGCCTCGGATGTAAGCCAATGTCACGCCTCATCGATCGCCTTGACGTAGCTTTGAACCGATGGGGCAGACGCGCTCTCCAGATTGGCTGTATTGCTGCTGTCTGGGGAGTTGCCTACCTTGACCTGAAGGAGCCAGGCTATCTCAAGCTTTATGACCCGATCCCTTGGAGCCAGATCGATCGCCTCATTGGGAACTGGGGGAGCTGCCCAAGTGCAAACGCGCTGAAAGTCCCTGGCATTCCTTCGATCGTTCAGTTCTTGCAGATGCCCTCGACGTTAGAAGATTGGCGCAGACGACTCGGCAAGCCAATCTGCCACACCAGCGAGAACGGCAAAGAGATTTACGTTTGGAAGCTGCAACCCCTCTTCAATCAGCAGCTATTCCTCCGCATTGAGTTTGTGAATAACGTCGCAGTTGGTTACGACTTCCTCAAACAGAAATGATGCTCGCACCATCCACGCCACCACCAATCGAGGCACTATCGCCCGATCTTCAATTCAAGCTCTGGGAACGGGAACGCAACCGCCTCAAGCGAAGCTGGATCTTCGCACTGCTGCTGTGCAGTCCTGCGCTCGGGTTCATCGCTGTTAAGCCAGTGAATGACACGGTTTCAGCTATCTACCAGGGAGCGCAGTTCTTGCACTGGCTCACTGGATTGGTTGCGCCCTCAGACGCAAAAGACCCCAATGCAGTCGATCGCCCTGAAGTGATGGCGTTTCTCGATACGATCGCCTATGCCGAGGGCACAGAGGGCGATGCAGGCTACAAAACGATCTTTACCCACGCTAAGTTTTCAGGCTTTGATGACCATCCCAGAGAGGTGAAGTGCAGCGGCAATCTATGCAGCGATGCCAGCGGTCGCTATCAGTTCCTTTCAACAACTTGGGACAGCCAAGTGAAAGCATTGGGATTGAAAGACTTTTCACCCAAATCGCAGGACTTAGCCGCGATTCAGCTTTTGAAGGCGAATGGAGCCTACGACAAAATTCTTGCAGGCGATATCGAAGGAGCAATTCAATCAGTTCGATCGGTTTGGGCAAGCTTTCCCGGCGCAGGCTATGACCAGCCAGAAAAGCCAATGAGCAAGCTGCTGGAGGTCTATCGAGACAGGCTAAGCAATCGGCAGTCGGAAGCGTCAACAGCTACCAGCAGCACGGCAGCAGGAAAAGCCACCCCATTCAAAGGAATTCAGGTCACATCGGCTAAAGATGCCAGCGGTGAACCGGGATTGGATTATGTGGTTTCTGGCGGTCAGCGCGGGGCTGAATTTGGGGCACTGGTTGCCGGAAGTGTGGTTGAAGTTGTCGATACGGAAGACTGGGAAACTCACCTTGAAAAAGGCAGCGGACGCAGAGGTTACGGGAATCTGGTAGTGGTTCGAGCGAAAGACGAGGTATCAGGCGAAGAGATTGATATGCTCTATGCCCACATGGACACTGTTGCAGTCCAGAAGGGGCAGCAGGTTTCGATCGGTACGGTGATCGGAACGCAGGGACGGAAAGGCAGTACAACCGCGCCTCACGTTTCTGTGGACTTTTTTGCACCCGGAACACGGACTGCAAACGCCGCTTCTCTGGCAATGCGCGATCGAATTGCAGGCATCCTACAAACCAATCCTGATTCACTGAATCAACACCTTCAACCAGAGCAGCCCCCACTCCCGCAGATCTCCCCAGTCACCCAGATTGCCTCTCTAGCAAAGCTGGAGCTGCCACAAGATCTAAAACTGCCATCGCTGCCCATACCCAACACCGACCCCGATCGCTTCACCGTCGAAGTGTGGATTCAGACCGATGCAGGAGCAGCCCCAGCAAGCGGAATCATCATCAGACAGGATGGCTTGGTGCTGACGAATCACCACGTCATCGCCAATGGGCTGCTGCACGTCAAAACCAAAGACGGGAAGCAATTTACTGGAAAGACGATCGCCAGTGACAGCAGTTTAGACCTAGCACTCGTTCAACTGGATGGAGTCGCTAACCTGCCTACAGCACCACTGGCGCAATCAGCCAATGTTCAAGCAGGGGATATGGTGAAGGCGATCGGGCATCCGATGGGCGCACAGTGGAAGCACACCACAGCCCAGGTAATTGCAACTGATAGCCTATGCGGGGTGAAGGCACTCGATCGAAAGTGCATCAGAACCCCGTCAGCCTTCCTCTATCCCGGCAACAGTGGCGGACCATTGCTGAACGATCGGGGTGAGGTCATTGGCATCAATCGAGCAATTCAGGAAAGCACGGGTGAAGGGGTGAGCATTCCAATCGAAGTCTTTCACCAGCAGTTCAGGATGCCATGAGTAAAGCAAAGAGTTCAACCTTGAAGAAAGCGTGAAGGGTCTTGTTGTCTCTGTATAATCCGAGGTTTACTATTGCAATAACTACCTTGCATCTACCGAGTATTCATTCATCTAATGCAAGGAGATTGTGCTGGGAATATCAAGACAATTGGTGCTGCTGTCGCTGGGGCAGTGGCGATCGGCTTCGCAAGCCCGGCTTCGGCTCTTACTTTTACTGAAACAACTGATGTAAGTAATACTGTCGGACTCGAAACCGTATTGGCAGGTGGAACAACTGAAATTCTTGGAACTAATTTTGGGGTGGAAGATGGCGACTTGTTCCGGTTTGCCTATGACACTCTAACAACAGCCACTATTGATCTAGATTTTATCTTTGGAGATGCCAATCTACTCCTATTTAAAGGAGCAGGAAATCCACTAGCTGGGGATGATGACAACGGTCTAGATTTTGATTCTCAAATTACTTTTACCTTTACCCCTGGTGAATATTTGATTGGTATTGGTCGTAATAATTTTGCTGGTTTTGATGCTAATGGCTTTGACATTATTAATGATGACAGCTGTCGCGTACCGCGCTAACTGACACCGATCCTGTGTTATTTGTCCTCAGAATCTAGAACCTTGATTGGTCAAGGATTAGGAGGAAAGGGCTATCGGCAAAAGGATTGCATCTGCCTTTGTAAACTAGACGATTTCTGGGCAGGAAATGAACACAATGACTAAGAATTATTTAACTGTTTGTGTGGTTTCGATGTGCGCCCTTGTGACTCAAGCATTGTTACCAAGTAAGTCAGTAGCTTTAACTTTTAATTTGCCAGAAGAGAGTTTTAATGTATCTTATGTATTTGGACCAAATGGTGTTACCACGAATAATCGTTACATAGGTGACGTACGAGTTACCGTTGCAGGAGGGGGATTAGCAGCAGGTTCACAGTATAGTGATGCATTTTGGCTCTATGAGTCTGATGGCAACATTGTGCCAGCAAGGGAATTTGGTCTAGTTATCAATAGATATTCATCACCCCCCTTGCAGCCCAGAAATCCAACTGGTTACTATCAGTTTACTTACTCACTCCCACCTGTAATTATTAATCCAGGGTCATCTCCAAATTCACCGTTAACGTTCGGCGTTGGAGATACTTTCGTCAGTGACAATAGTGGAGGTTACAGCGTAAAAGTCCAAGCAATTACGCCAACCCAAAGATTTTCCAACGAACAAAAAGCTGCATTCAAACAAAGTGCTGAAAAAGATAAATTCAATGCAGCATTGCTGGCAGTCCTAGGCTCCGCAGGTTGTATTGCATTAGGTGTGCCAATTCCAAATTTAGGTATAGCTTGCGAGATATCTGTTGCAGGGTATGCAGCATTCTACAACCTGAGAGCACAGTATAAGGAAAGGTTAGCTCTTGATCCTATAGACCCGAATTTTACAACAGTAGTTCAACCTACATCTGTCACAATACCAGACTCTTTTTGGGCTAAAGAAACGTTCTTCCCAACAGAAGTCGCAACAGCATTTAATAAGAGCCTGCAAGATATTGCGAACGAATTGAGCATATTCGATGCGCTGATAGTCTCGTTGGATAGACTGGACGGAGCTGAAGCAGCAGGGGATCTAGCGTCCAGAGACAAACAAATAGTGGCTGCAACAAGCTATGCTTCTGAGTTGGGTATGCTTCAAATTGCAAGTGCTAACTCTTTTTCTGATCTCCTCTCAAAAATAAAAGCGGCTGACCAGTTAACTGATCCTTTTCTGACAAGTAATGATTTACTAGTAACTCAAACAGATCTGCTTAATAATGGATTATCAAAATTTCAGTTTGATGCCATAGAAGCATTTATAAAATTGAATCAACCTAAATCCGATGGTACTGGTATTGGATCGAGGTTGACAACCGTGCAAGAAGAAGCAGAAATCTTCCGAACAAACCTCCTGCTTGTTAATTCTTTAGAGTTTTCTACTGGTAGTTATACAGATAAGGCACTTTCTACTATAGATGGCTATATTGAATCAGGAAATGAACTAAAGAAAGGTATCTTAGCATCTTCCGCGCAGCCAGTTCCTACCCCCGCTCTTCTCCCTGGACTCATCGGCATGGGTATTGCAGCCCTTCGCAAGCGAAAGCAGGAGCAAAAGGAAACTGTTGAAGTGTAGGAAGGCTTAATCAATTCAATTTGAAAACTCCGCTCACGCTCTCGATCGCACTGGTCGAGGGCTTTTTACTGCCCTAGCAGCAGATTGGTGATCTGGCTGCTGAAGCGAGCCGACACCCAAGCATTGATGATTAGCCCAATATCGACCGCGACTTGCAGCAGGACTAAAACGACGATCGCACGACGAGAGAGACGGATTTTCACAGGACGCACCTAACGCAACCCGATCAGAGTGCCCTACTGAAGAGAGTTTTTCTATTGATAAAGCTTCAATCCGTCAAAAATGGCTGAAATTCTTGCTAGGCAGAGGGAAAGCCAATAGCAAATAATAACGATTATCTGCCATAACGCAAAGATAACGCCAAGGCAATCGGTTATCCGCTGGTGAATGGGTCGGAGCTGACCGTTACACCCTCAACGGTGCAAGCGATCGAGCAGTTCTGTGGCATCCAGAAGCGATACCTCACTGTGCCTGCTGGTGCGTTGTCTGGAGGATTCAGCAGTGGTGCAATGGTCAACGATCGGATCTCTGACTGTGACTTGCCATCGGCTCATAGCCCTTGCCTCCTGAGTCGCTGCCTCATCATTTGTTCGCTAATTTCAAGCATTTTTCGGGTAGGGTCCTGTTCGTTGATAAACGTAAAGTTGGTGTTCTGCGAACTGCTCTGCGAATTGCTCTGTGAGCTGACTTGCTTTTGCAAGTCCAATCGTAGTCCCCGGACTTCCTTGAGTAAGGAGCTGGAATTGTCTCCACTAGGCAACTTTGGAGCCTTCATCCCAATCCCCCCGATCGATTGTCCGAGGATTCGAGCGGTCTCCTTTGCCGTAAGAATATAGCCCGACTGCTTGGGTACAAACATTTCTTGCCCATCTTCACCCACTATGTAAGGCTGTCCTGCCCGCACGGGGCCACCGTTACGCCGTGCCTGAATCGCGGGCAAATTGAAGCCCTCAAACGCTTTTTTAAGAATTTCGGCAACCTCAGCCAGCCCGCCGAATGATTCAGAAACGCGATCGGTCTCTTCGGTCAACTGCTCCTGGCTTTTAATTTGTGGCTGTTCGCGATCGGTTTGCTGTCTCTTGGCTTCGGATTCCAACTGGCTGCCTAGCTGTTCTGCTCTGGGGTTTAACGCCTCATTTAGTCGCCGCTGATCGCGAGCAGCTTCACGCTGAATTTGCTGCTGCTTCAGCTTTTCGCGGGTAATCTCCTGAGTGTTTTCCAGGCTTTCGTTCTCTGCCACCTCGATCGCTTCCAACCCGGCAAACGTTTTATTTAGCTGGCCTAGCTGCTGACTTCGGATTGCAAGGATTCGCTCAAGCTTGGCAATCTTCCGATCCTCCAAGTCGTTAGCGCGTCCTTCTTCTAATTCGACCTCAGCGTCCAGTTTTGCCTGCTCTGCGGCAAGAGCCTGAAGTTCAAGGTCAATTCTTCGTTGCTCTTGCTTAATTTCGAGTTGCAGTCGTTGCGCCTCAAACTGAGCCTCAAGTTGAGTGGTTTGTGCCTCTAGGGATTCTTCTCGCAAACGATCGGCTTCAGTCAATCTTCCGGCAGCTTCTGCCTGCGCGATCTGGGTGTTCAGGCGTTCTTGCTGGAGCGTACTCAGCGAGGTTTGTAAATCAATTTGAGCAGATAGCAAATCTGACTCGTTCTGAAGCGCAGCACCACGAGCTTGTAGATTCGCCTGTTGCATCTCGATCGCAGCCCTGGCACCTTCCTGCCTGATCTGAATCTGCTCCTCTGCTGCCTTGCGGGCGGCTGCCGTCTCCGACTCAATCTGTTGAATGGTGAGCTGACCCACTTCGATTGCCAACTGTTGCTCACGGTTGGCAGCGGTTTCAGCGTCCAGAACACCTTGCTGCCTGAGTGCGCGAACCTGATCGATCTCTCGCTGTTTGGCAGCGATCGTTTCTGTGGCGCGGTCCCGCTCGATCGCGTCAATCTGATTTTGTGCCGTCTGCGCGTCAATTACGCCTTGCTGCTCGGCTTGGCGCACGGCAATAATACGCTGTTGCTGTGATTGGGCGATCGCGGCTTCGGCTCGTTGCTGGTCTTGCTCGAACTTCTGCAACAGTTGCTGACGGCGAGCGATCTCCTGTTCTGAGATCTGGATCGAGAGTGTTGCCACTTCCCGCCGTGCCGCCAGTATCCGATCGTTCGCCTCTTCCTCGCCAATCCTTCCCGCCGCCCTTAGTTCGTTCAGGCTTGCAATTTCAGCCCGCTTCTGGGCGATCGTGGCTTCAGTAGTCGATCGCTGAAGTGCGAGAATTTGCTCTTGCGCCTCCTGTTCCTCAATTACGCCTGCTGCCTGGGATTGTCGGATTGCTGCGGTTCGTTCTGCCGCTCCCGTTTGCAGTTGAGCGATCGCGTCCTGTGTTCTCTCTTCTAAGTCTGCGATCGCGGCTCGTTCGATCTCCTGCCGTTGCTGAGCAGCGTTCTGAGCAATTTGCAATCGTGCTGAGGCGAGTTCTTGCTCAGTGGACAGGATTTCAGCGTTGATCTTTTGCTGCTCTTTCGGGTCACTTGCCTTGATTGCGCTCAGCTTCTCAAGCTGTTCGGTAGCTAAATCAATTCGCTGCTGTAGAGACTCCTGCTCGATCTGGAAAATCTCGCGGGCAGCGTCTTCCTCGGTTTTGGTTCCAGCCGCCACCGCCTGCGCGATCGCCACCTGTCGCCGCGTCATGGCAAGCTCAATCTTATTAGTTTCCTCCCCATAAATTCGCCCCACTCGTTCGATCGCGGATTCTTCATCCTTTACCGCCTGAGTCTTTTCCTTGGCGGTGTCAGTGGCGATGCCTGCCGATTTCTTGAGGGCGTTGTTTTCTCGTTCCAGTTCCCCGATCGCACTCTGGATTGAATTCTTAAAAGCTTCCCTGGTTCTGATCTGCTCCTGTGTGCGAGCAGGAAGCTGCTCTGAAAGCTTTAGATCTTCCTGGAGTTGCTTAATGCGGAGTTCGTTCGCAGCGACTAGCCCCTTTGCCCCATCAATCTCTTTTTTGGTCAGGGCGGTACCATCGGCGCGGGACTTGTTCAGTTGCTCACTTGCGAATCTAGTTTTCTGAGCCGCTTGGATTGCCGCCCCCGCATTAGCCTCAACACTCACCCGGAATTCTTCTAACGCATCATTTGAACTTGCCATGTCAAGCGCAAATTTGGCGAACTTCACTCCCTCGATCGCGAGTGCTAGGGCAGCGAGTTGAGCCAGCAAAGGAGCGAGCGACAACAGCGCAGCCTTCCCAGCGGTGGCTGCCGCCGTAAGAGACACTGCTAACTTTCCATTTGCAACAGTTAAAACTCCCGCACTAATTGCCGCTTGCTGAAGTGATGCCGCAAGCGCGATCGACTTCAAGACCAACATTCGACTAATCAATACCCCGATCACGTTTGCAAGAAGTTCGCCATTCTCGACCGTGAGCTTAAACGTATTAACCAAAAGCTGCAAAACCGGATCAAGCCCCTGACCAACCGATCGGGCGAACTCCTGGATCTCTTCCCCGTTTTCGTTCAGGTAGCGCACCAGATCCAACAGGGTAGGCGTGAGTTCTTCGCCGAGACCAAACGCTGCGCCCTTAACGTTGTCGGTCAGGGTCGAGAGCGTTCCGCCCAGCGTGCGCCCTAATGCTTCCATGCCGCCCCGGACGCGCTCAAGCTCCGAGAACGAAAGTACAGCTTTTGTGACTTCGGTTCCCGTGTTCTGGACTTCTTTTGCAATGCCCTGGAACGATAGCCGCACTTTGTCGCCGACCACATTGACCCCGATCCCTAGTTCCTCTAGTCGCCGGAACTGACCCTGTGAAGCGTCCAGAACTGCCTCAGTGATCTGCTGTAAAGACTTGCCCTGCGAGGCGGCAATGTCGCCCAACTGTCGCAGCATATCGATCGAGGGATTGAGCGCACGGTTTTGCAGTTTGACGTAAGCGTCAGTTACTTCCGATAGCTCAAACGGTGTCCGCTCAGCAAAGTTCTTCAAAGAGTCGAACACAGGAGCAGCCTCGTCCGCACCTCCAAGTGACTGACGAAGGGTTTGCTGTAGTTTCTCGAACTCCAGGGTGACTTGCCCGATCTGCTGGGGAACCGCGATCGCCGCGCTAATGATTGCATCAAAAAACCGCTCTCCTGCCTGATTTGCCACACCCCGCTTGAACTGTTCAACCAGTCCATTCAGGAACTTAAAGCGATTGCTCGCGTTCTTGGCAAGGCGATCGAACTCCCCATTAAGTCGATCGACGTTGATCCGGTTGAGTTCTTCTGCGAGGTCTCTAGCGTTAGCAGCGTCTTCGGGGGAAAAGCCCGCTCCATCAATTCGGGCTAATTCCCTTTTGTGGTTCTCCGCTTGCTGTAACAGGACAACCTGCCTTTTTAGTTCAACTGATTCCCTCCCATCGGCAAGCGCAGCTTTGGCTCTTAAAATCTCAACATTCAATCGATTGAGCTGATCAGTTGCAGGCTTGAAAGCATCAAACTGCTGAGTAATCCGATCGAGATTAATCCGGTTCAGCTCATCCGCGAGTTTCTTGGCGTTTGCCGCATCTTCGGGCGATATCCCTGCTCGATCGATCCGCGCTAATTCCTGTTTGTAGCGAGAAGCTTCTTGCAGGAGTGCTACCTGCTTTCGCAGTTCGTTCGATTCATCGCCACTGGCAAGCGCGGCTTTTGTCCTCAGGAGTTCTGCATTGAGCCGATCGAGTTGAACGCTTGCGTCCTTAAATACGTCGATTTTTTGCCCAAGAGCATCGAACTGTTGATTGAGCCGATCGAGATTAACTCGATTAAGTTCGGTTGCCAGTGTGCGAAGGGTTTCTGCTTGATCGTTACCCAATCCCGATCGTTCAATCCGGGCTAACTCCTGCGCGTATCGCAGGTTTTCCTGTAAGAGTGCCGCCTGCTTTTTGAGCTCGTTTGACCTTGCCCCAGTTTCAAGTGCAGCTTTGGCTTTCAAAACCTCAGTGGTCAACTTCCCGACCTGACTGCTGGCATCGCTCAGGTCTACCAATTTTGTGCCGATTCTGATGCCGCCCAGAGACTTACGAAGTTCGGCGGCAAGTTCATTAGCAGACTGTTTTGCTGGTTCAGTATCAAGTTTGAGGCGGATGACTGCGTTATCTTGTGCCATTAGATTTCCTGCAATTGCTCAAGGGGCGATCGGGCGAATTCGCATTCATCTTCAGGATGCCCAATGCAAAAAACCCCACCGTTTCAGGTGAAGGCTTGAGAAATCTTGCAGTTTAGAGTTACGGCTCCCAGCAGTTAGGCGTTCGGCTTGTGAACTGGAGCCAACGTAGCCACTGATGTTAGGCAGAACCTTGTCAGTCTTCTTTGCCTTTCATGGAACGATCGAACTCCTCCACCATCTCTTTGGCTTTTGCGTAATCACCCTGTCTTACCGCTTCTGAAAGTCGCTTGAGCCAATTAGAGTCCTCTCTGAGACGCTCAACATAGTTTTCAATCGTTCGAGTCAAAACAGGTTTATCTGTGTTCACAAACGGAAACTTGAGCCAATCATTAGGAGTGCTACGGGGAAATGCTTTTGCTAAATCCTGCAACACCTTGCCAGTGGGGATGATTGATGGATCATTACACAGCTTCCGGACTGTGGTTTCAGACAAAGTTGAACCCGATCGGTTAACCGCCTTCCAGAGTCCGTAGGGGGTTAGATTGCGGCGATCGGCGAATTCTTTGACCCGGTTCCTTATTTTTGTTAAATCTTCCTGCATTAAGGCATCCTCGATAGTTTTCGATTTAACGACAAACTTCTGATTGCATCCAGTCGGGGTTTACCTGTGTGGGAATGGAGGGCGATCGTCTATTCAGACAGATTCGGAGCCAGCACAGTAAACGCCGATAATTACACCTCACTCAGCATCAGGAAGGTAGCGCAGTAAATCTCCAGGCTGACAGCCTAAAACCCGGCACAGCTTTTCTAATGTCTCCCTGTCTAACCTGGGTGGCATTTCATAAGTGTTTTTCAGCTTGTTAACAGTAACAGGGTGCAGCCCTGCCTTCTCTGCTACTTGCTTGTAGTCGAGTTCCCGATCAGCCATCACTGCGGCTAATCGCCATTTAATCGGCATCACGCTGTCTTGTATCTTCGTTGCCATATTACCTTAACCCTTTCGGCTAACATAAACCCTTACTGCTAACAGGTTAACTATAACAAATATTTCCTTAGCCGATACGCTTGACGTTGTTAGCCGTTTCGACTAATATATTAATCAAGCGGGTAACGCTGCCTCCTCGGAGGTGATGCCCCGTCCCCTTCCTCCCCCCACTGGGGGTAGCGGCGCACAGGATGCAACCGCCGGAGAGGGCAAGCCGAAGCTGGATTGTCTGATCCAGCACTTTATTGAGCAGGGTTGCAAGTCCCTCGTCTCACCGTTACGCGGTATCCGAAGCCGTAGGGGAGCGTAAAACTCGCTGTTGGCAGGCACAGCGTTAACAAACTGCCAAATCAAAAGGCAGTGCCGCCGTCCAAAGCAATGCACTGCCCCTATCCCAAACAAGGATTCTCTAATTATGCAACTCACAATCAAATTTCAATCCGCTCGCTCATACCTCGCCTCCTGGCAGTCCAGAATCATCGCTCGCTACGAACTGCTCAAAACCAAGTCTGAAGCCCGCTTGAAGTCGGTTTACTTGGGAGCAAAGTCGATGCCTGAGGCGCAGACGATCGCCAAGACTATCAGCAATCTGTTTCAGGTTCGCGTCGAAATTCGTCCTGCCCAGCGTTGCGCTACTGCCTTTGAAGTGGTGGTGAGAAATATCAAGGTTGCAGTGATGGCAGCGATCGAAAAGTTTGTACTGGCACTCATTACCGCTGCTGAGATGCCCACAGCACCAGCACCGAAGCCGATCGCACCGATCAAGCCAGTCGCGCCGATGAATGTGGTTCCTCTGGTTCACCGTCCTGATCTGCCTGGTCGCAGCTTCCGCCGAACCTCTGACGGGAAATTGCTGAATCTCGCTTAGACGCTCGTTAGCTTCGCTCTTGCCAAAGGCAAACCGCCCTCTCCCCCACTTCACCGGAGAGGGCAACTGCAAACCTTACAGGACCTTTCACAATGCAATCCCAAACATCGGTTCCGGCTCAAGTTGCGATCGCTCAAGTCCTGCTGTGCAAGCCTGACGGTTCACGATCCCAGACCGCGATCGTCTGTGACCATTTCGACTGCTGCGAGTTGGCGCAACGGGTCGCGAACCAATACCCACAGCACACAATTCTGGCTACTCGCTGGCTCCACTAATTACTACGCACGTCGCTACAGGAGACACCCAATCATGACGGCACAAGGTTTTCTCACCCTTATCGCTGAATTGCTCATTCTTGGCTCGATCGCCCTCTACGGCTCACTTTTTCTGAATGGACTTATGAAGCGTCATCGCACCGTGCCGGGACAGCTATCGATCGATTTCTCTGCTATCGAGCAGCCGGAGCCACCGGAGCCACAGTCTGAACCGGAACCGATCGCACCCGCGCCTGTACTCGATCATCGGATTTTGCCCTTCAAGCGGCGCACACTGAAAACGGAGCAACCCCAGTCAATCGACTTGTCGTGCTTCAGTATCAGACAACTGAAGGCGATCGCCTCTCGCGTGAAGCTTCCCCGGTACAACGCCAACACCAAAGCGGAACTGCAAGCCCGACTGCTGGCAGAAGTGGAGCGCGATTTGCTTGTATCAAGTATGACTGACATTGCTGCGTGAAATACAGAGGGAATCAACGCCCCAAAGCAAGCCTAGTTAATTAAAGGAACCAATGATGAACGAGATCCAGAACATCTTTGCAAAGTATCGCTTGAAAATGAGACAGATTGACGGAATTGCAACCGACCCCGATGGACTGACCTTGATCAACTGTCACACCGCAGACCAAGCAGACGCGATCAATCGAGAGCGAAAACAGTTACCCACCGGACACTATTTGATTGCTGTTCAAGGGATGAGATACGTGTTAGTTGCAGTTTGATATTGGCGGAGCCGCCTAAATGGTTAACCCCCTCGATTTGAGGGGGTTTCGATTTTTGCGATCGCACTGACGCAGAGCAGCCCCCTCTTCCAACTTCTGTAAGAAGCAATCCGGGATGCCTTTCGCTTCTCAGGAAATATAAGCAAAGTCCTGTTCTACAGGGGGGAAGCGAATTATGAACCAGTTGCTGCAGCTTGCTAAGCAGGGTGATCCAAGGGCGATCGCTACATTAATGAATCAATCTCTAAATCCTAAAGGACTATCGGTTCGAGCTGCTGTAAAAGGAAATTGCTTGCAGCTTCTCGTCCAGTCTCCCACTCCGCCGGAACAGCAGAAGATTGTTAGCTTCATTGCGCGAGGTTTGAATAAGCTAGCACCCCAGGGCATTACAACCGTTAAGGTTTGCGGTCAACAAATCGGTGAGGACATACCTGCTTGGATTGAAGAGATTCAATTAGGCTTCGCTCCTCCAGTACCACCAATTTCACCACCAGCATCCGCATCGGCTGCACCCCCTTTTGAATCAAGCAGCCAACCTCAGCAGATTAATCGCGACATGCCGCATTCCCAGAAGTCGGAGGACGATCCTGTGCGCTGTCCTCGCTGCACGTCTACTCAGATCGGGGCGAACAAGAAAGGCTTTAGTGGCGGCAAAGCGATTGCAGGAGCAGTCTTACTGGGACCACTGGGTTTAGCCACTGGCTTGTGGGGCGCTCGCAAGGTGCAGCTAACCTGCCTCAAGTGTGGCTTTCAATGGAAGGCGGGCAAGACCACGCCTAAGCAAAATCATGCACCAATTCATAAGCCAATTTACAAGCCAAATCAAAAGCCTAAGCCTGTTAAAGCCAAGGTTGAAAGGGCAAACTTGGTTGTTAAAGTTTTGATAGGAATCGGCGTTGGCGTTGTAGTTGCTTGGGTTATTACCATCCTGAGTGGTGCGCTGACTCATGGTGGAGTTGGGCCTATCTTTTTGGTCTCTATCTCGATATCGGGATTACTTGCTGCCTTCCTTAAAGAATTTGTTTTATTCCTAGCAGGCAATTGCCCTTACTGTGGCAACGATGTTCATATTCCGCACATTGGCATACCTATTGATTGCCCACACTGCAACAACCAAATCAGAACTGAATACGATAGTGCCAAGAATACAGCTTGGTTTCACCCAATCATTAAGTGAGATTGATAGGGATAGTCGGCTCAGACCGTCACACCAGAGCCAGTCAGCAGGATCGATCGCGGATTCGGGCATATCAAAAAGCCCGATGTGTAGGAATCGGGCATAGGATGTTTTGATTTTTGCAGTGTGCCCAGTGAGAGCAGCAGGGTAACTGGGAGGACGATCGCATTAAGGGGACCACGCAGGGCGAATCCCTGCTCAGGCAAAAGTGCGAGAACTGGGGAATTTTGTAAGGTATTAGCTTGAATCTTACAAAAAAACTAGACTAATTGTGCCGGTTCAATGCAGGAATTTAGTTGTACAGACCTCTTGCCCGATACTCAGGGCACAGAAGCGAAGCGGTTTCCCTTGCTGATTCAAGCCAGCCACGATTAATGTACCTGTCACC
>JACJNZ010000096.1 GCA_014695325.1 Cyanobacteria bacterium FACHB-502
TATGGTACGGTGGACCCACCCTGACCCATCCCGAACTCAGGTGTGAAACGCTGAAACGGCGACGATAGTTGGAGGGTTGCTTCCTGCAACAATAGCTCGATGCCAGGGTAATTATGAAGTTAGAAGCCTCTCCTGCGTTTGCAAGAGAGGCTTTTGCGTATGAGTAATTTGCCTTACTGAAATGAAACAGGAAGACGGCATGGAAGACTGGGATGTATTTGGATTACACCGAGCTGCAATTTTGTCTCTAGTGAATCCGAAATCCCGGCTTAGACGTACTGTAAGCAGATTGGATGAGTTCGGATGCATAGCTGAACCATCTTAAATTTGACAAACAGATGTACTCCGTTCAGAGGTAAAGATATGAAAACCAAGATTTCAAGCATCAGATGCATGCTGAGTTTATTTGTGTTGCTGTCTGGAGTTGCTTTGCCTCAGATTGCTCGAGCTGGTCATACCAATGCGGTGCTGTCAACAGAGCTAGATGGTAGAGCGGAAGTTCCTAGTAATGCTAGCAATAACCGCATGGTAGGCGACCCGGATGGAATGGGGTCAGCTTATGTGTTTGGCGTAGATGGTGATCCAAAAACTCTATGTTATGTTCTGGAAGTCTCAGAACTTCAGTTAGTTCCAGTTGGTGATGGAATGGCTGCCCATATTCACGAGGGAACAGCTGGTGAAAACGGACCAGTGGTGGTGGCCCTGGCTGGGCCAGAAGATGGTAATGCCGGCGACTGTTTGACCGAGGGTGAAGAAGGCAAGTTCCCTACAGGCGAAGCAGGACTTGTTCAGCGCATTCTGACCAACCCGGAGAACTTTTATATTAATGTGCATAACCCTGAGTTTCCAGATGGGGCAATTCGAGGGCAGCTAATGGCTATTGATTAAGCCTAAAGGAGACTGGTGCAGATATTAAGGTGAGGTATCTACGTTGCGTTCGGCTTTGACTACGGGCATCGTTTGCCCCACTATTGAGTGAATTTGCTCATCAATATTCCTCAACCAGGCTTTCTAGCTCCTGCAATAGCTTCTCTAATCGCCGCTGCTTTTTGGGGTCATCTAGCCCCTGCTTCACCTTCCGGGAAACAGACACTAGGCGATCGCTCAAAGTTGGCTTTTTTTCAGCCGTCGAAGTCAGGTCTTGGAACCGCTCCTTAATCTGCGTCAACGATAGATTTTGGGCGATCGCCTCCTGTAAAAGCTTTTGCCGCAATGAGTCATCTTTCAGACGTGAAATTGCCCTTGCTTTGGTATATTCCAACTTGCCCCGGCGCAACACCTCTAGTACATCTGGGGGAAGCTTCAGGAGTGGAAGCCTTGACGTGCGAAAACTCTCAGGTGTGATCCCAACGGTTGACTTTAGAATTTTGGCGATCGATTCTATTCGTCGGGAAACATTGACCGATAAATCAGTTCCCTTTTTCTGAGCTGTTGCCATCTGAGTCAGTGCGTCCAGAATCTTCTCCCGGCTGCACTGTAGATTAAGAGTTAGTAGCTCCAGTAGTCCCTCGGTTTCCTCAACTGGGTTGAGGTCTTCCCGCTGCAAGTTTTCCACCAAGGCAAGCTGCACTGCACCCTGGTCTGATAACTCCCGTACTACAATCGGAATCTCTTTCAGCCCAGCCAGTTGAGACGCCTTGTAGCGACGCTCTCCGGCAACTAATTCATACTTCCCATCCGGCAGGGGACGCACCAGAATTGGTTCCAGAACCCCATGCTGCCGAATTGATGCCGCCAAGTCTTCTAACTTCTCCGAGTCAAAATATCGCCGGGGCTGCTTCGAGGGAAGGAGGATATTTTCGATCGCGATTGAGTTTATAGCAGCCGCTTCTCCAGAGGCAGAGGTAATCTCAGGCAAAGAACTGAGAAAAGCTTTAACCCCGCGCATCTCCGGCACAACTCGCTTCTTGCTCATGCCAACGCCTCCAACTGAGTAGCGATCGCCTCCAGAACCTTTACGGCTGGATGACTGGAACTGTATCGAACAAGGGGCTGATGTTCCATTGAAGCATCCGCAAAGGCAGTTGCACGCGGAACTGGGGGAAAGACCGTTGTGATTGCGCCAAGCTGCTCCTGAACTGCCCCCAGAATCATTTTATCTTGAGCATTGCTTGCAGCATAAATCGTAGGCACAACTCCTGCTATTTCTAACTCCGAATTGACGTAAGACTGCACCTGCCGAATGCTATCTAACAGCAACTCCGTTCCCTTATAGCTCTTGTACTGCGTCTGAATTGGGATCAGCACATGGGTCGAGGCTACTAAGCTGAGGACACTCAGAATCCCTAAGCTAGGCGGAGAATCAATCAGAACAACATCATATTGATTTAGAATCGGCTCTAAGACTCGCTTCAATCGCCATTCTCGCGCCATTGCAGAAGTAAGCTGCATCTCCGCGGCACTCAACATAATGTTAGAAGGCAATAGATCCATTCCATGAATACCAGGGTGAATCGCTAATGGAGCTTCATTCAAGATCGAGTTGGCGATCGTCTGTTCTAGCTCAGCAGGTTCCAAGCCCATGAAAACAGTCAGGCTCGCCTGCGGATCCATATCAATCAGCAGCACCTTCCGACCATGCTGAGCCATGTGATAGCCCAAATTCATGGTTAGTGACGTTTTCATTACGCCACCCGACTGGTTATAGATGGTGATTACCAGAGCCACCGAACTCACCCGGTAAACGCTATCCAAAAGTTTAAGCGAGATCGGGTGAGTTTACTCACTGCTTCAAGCCCTCAAGGAGCAATGTTTCCTGCAAGGGGTTAATTGCTCTCTCCAGCACAGCGATCGGAATAATCTTCCTCAGTTCCTCCTGAGCCTCGATACAATCAGCTTCCTGCCACAGTTGCCGCACATCCTCGATTGTTTCTGGAGAATGCCACGCTTTAAGAAGCTGGAAGGAGGTCGGGGGCGGATCACCCGTCTGTTTTTCTATATTAGACAGGAGGGGAGATCCAGCACCTACGGTTTGATCGCGCTTAGCTTTACGCTGTTCCAGAATCGCGATCGCCTCCTGCCAGGACAGAAGATGCAATCGGTAAACCCTCAGCTTCTCGCCCTCATACCCTGCTACGAATCGAGACCAGCGAAAATCAGTTTTGATGCCCAGTTGCGATAGAAGCTGGTGGATGATTTGCACATCACTCATCTCTTCAGTAATTGTGAGTTTAAGCGCTTGCTTAATCTGGGCTGCCCATTTCCTAGCTTTGGCCGCATAAGGGCAGAGGTCATACCTGGTCCATTCTTTGTCCTGGTTCAGAAAATCAGTTAGCCCGAGCTGTTCCCGTAAGGCTCGACGGAGCTCAGCACTGGAGATATCCCATGGACAGAGCGATTGATTCCATCTCAGTTGATTGTCCAATGCCTTCACGGTGCGATCGATCGCCACACCAGGGTAGAGCAATTCCTCCAGGCTCCGCAGTTCCCCCCGTCGTCGCCCCTCCTTATCCGCCAGGATGTCCTCGATCGTGAGTTCGTCTAGACAATAGAACTCCTTCAGATAAAACTTGGCGATCGCCCGCTGCTGCTCTGGAGAAATACTCTCCTGCGCCTCCAGTTGCAGCACTTCGCTGATCGTCAAATCGTCTGCTGCCACAATACTCTCCGCGTCCAATTGCCGTAGCTCGTCGCGAGCAATCTTCAGCAGTTCGCCAATGTTGCCATTTGATTCTCGGTTCTGGATTGTCACCTGGTTGCCCTCCAAGCGAAGCCGCACGATTAACGCCTCTCGCAGTTGTAGCATCGATCGATTCTGGGCGGCAGCAATGCGGCAGTAAAAGTCGAGATGAGGATCAGCTTGCCAGTCATAGGCTTTGAGATCTGGGACATCTTCCCGCAGGGATGAGCGAATTAAGCTAACCGTGGCAGAAGTGCAGCTTTGCAGATGGGCTTTTAGCTCCAGAAAATTCGTAGACCGGGATGCTTTGCTATAGTTGCTACCCCGTTTGGCACACCATACCACTCGCTCCACCGGCTCCCGGACTCGTCCTAACGCCTGAGCCATATCTGCATCTGTGGAACTGACGCCGCTGAAGATGCCATAGACTTTAGCAATGATGCCCTGAGCTTCAATGCTGACTCCGGTGGACAGTGAGGGAGAGCAAATAATTACATCGAACTCACTCTGCTCCAGAACTGAGTCTGGGGTTTGGATGAAGGCTCGCTCAAACTCTCCACCCGATGTATCAGAATTAACCACCAGCACCCGCAACTGAGGAAACTGCTGCTCGATCGTCCTGGCCAGTGTCTTCGAGGTTGCCTTGCTGTCTGTCGCGACAAACAACACCTTGCCAGATTCCAGTGTCGCGATGTCTTCTAACAAGTCTGCCGTGATTGCAGTGCGATCAGGACACTGAAACATTTGTACTATGCATCCTTGCGGCTGGAAGTCGTTGCGAATCAGGAAGACAGGGCTTGTATCTTCCCTCAAGGCTTTGAGGTAGTGCAGCGTCGCATTATCCAGATCTGCATCGGCAACAATGACGCGACGAGCAACTCGAATTAACTGCCGGAATCGTGCTAGCAGGGCTGGGCGCTTGCCGTCTTTCGCGCAGGTACTAGAGGCCAGCAAGTGGCGAATTACCTGCACCGCTTCGTCAATCACCAAGTCGCAGCCCTTGAACTGCTCAGGGTCGATCGCCAGCAGAGAATCAACGACAAAGCTGATGCGGAGGGTGTAGGCAGAGCCAGAGATAAACTCTCCGTTCGCTTTATCTAGGTCGCCAATGTAATCCAGCTTCAATCGTTGGCTGAGGGAACGTTGCAGCGATCGCCGATGTCCAGCAGAGAGGACTTTCTCTAATCCCTCAACCTGATGAGCAATCCACTTGGTCTTTCCCGTTCCCTTGGGGCTGCACAGTGCGATTATGCCTTCCGCAGGGAGACGTTCTAGCTCCAGGGTAGATAAGTCAGCAGTCTGTAACCTGATCGCCGGCGTCCAGGTAAGCTGCTGGGCGAACTGCTGCCAGATGCGCCAGTGTTCCAGTAGAAGTGCCTCGGCGTTTGCTTTTTCCCAGGCTTCAACCCCGCAATTCACGATCAGGTCATCAATGCCCTTGCCGTCTTTGCCGTTCCACTGGGCGATCGCCACCGTTCCATTCGTTTGATGCAGCAGCCCGCCGAAGCGAGATAGCGCAACATTCACCCGCTGCCGCGTTTTGTCTTCTGCATCCTGGTCAAATGCTAGTACATGTTGCCTGCCCACCTGACAGAAGCGCAGGACCTCTGCAATCAGATCGCGATCGCCAAGCGCATCCTTGGAGTAGCCACCATTCACCCCATAAAGCGCGATTGCCACAAAGCCCAAGCTCAGGAGGGAGAGGGCTTTCTTACCGCCTTCTGTCCAGACGATCGGAATTTCAGGATGGGCAGCTAACCAGTCCCAGAATGAACCGTCTAAGGGGACATCGATGCTGTAGCGATCGGTAATTCTTTGTCGGATGGCAGGTGGAAGGTCGGGCAGAAAGGCTCTTGACCCGTTGCCAACTGGGGTTTCATACTTGCAAACCTTCCCTGTCTGGTTCACTCTGGGCTGACCGAGCTTTGCCTGCCAGCAAGAATCATCTTCATTCAAGAGCAGTGCGGCGACCGTTGCGATCGGTCTACTAATCCAAAAGCGGGTGTATTTCCAGTTCAGCGCATCATGGATCGGGGTTTCAAGCACTTCCCCGCGCTCGTAGATCAGGTCAGGAACTACTCGGACAGTGGCAGCAAACAGGACTGGGTCGATCGCGCTGCCGTGAATAAACTCTTGCTCGATTGCTTTACGGAACTGTTCTAGCGAGATGAAGGCTTGTGGGTTTGTGCCGTTTTCTTCGTTCCTTTCTGACCATGACAAATTTTGAGATGCAAAACCCTGTGGAGACGAGGAGACTCTCGTCCCAATCAATGAAATATTCATGGGGACGTTCTTAGTGCTGCGTGAATGGGTTGCTTGATTCGTGAGTTTTCCGGTGACCTAGGGGGTGAAGAATGAAGCGGGTTCCCAGCAGGCTTGAGAAAAATTGCAGCAACAATTGACGCACCGATCTGACAGTGTGCTATCTTTGTCTCAAGTCTGGGTGATTTTTAAACCAAAAATCCCCGCTGCTGAAAGAGTTACTTTTTCAGCGATTTGACCCCCTAGGGGGACTTATGAAAAACCAAATAGCCTGTGTAAGAACTAAAAACCGCTGGTAGTTGAGATTGGTCCCTCGTTAACCAGTGGTTTTTGCCTTTCTGCTACTGGTTTTTGTTTGTTTGAGCATTTGTTTGTTAGTTTCACCCCCTTAGCTAGGTGGACAAACTGGGTCTCTAGTGGCACTCGACCGATCGGGCTGAGGTGCGACTAATGTGCAAAGTATAGATCCGATCGCGTTTGAAAGAAAATCTGTGTTGCCCTAGATTACTACCTCGGCATCCTAATTTTTGGCTGAATCCGTTCTCTTGATTGGGCAAGAAGCCGGAGCTAGTGTACTTCTCCGCTCGGGGCTCGCGCTGAAAACCAGACCATTCTTCCCCTTTTCCTTTCATGGTCCAGCCGGCAAGCACAAGGTGATTGGCGTTCCCAGTGAGAGGGTATCGCTCATCCACTTCCTTTTCCGAGCTGGATGATTTGATTGGTAGTGAGCTTTAGTTCCTTGAACGTTTCACAAGGAATCGCCTCGTCCCCCATGAACTCTTGCTTGTCATAGCCGAGCCGCCCAACCAAAGGAAAAATGGCTCAAATTTAAGCACTATATGGTTAGGTGCTAGTATCCGATCCTGCAATGCAGGCAATGCTGCGTAATACGTTGCAAGGAACCGTAGGACACAGTATCGAAAAAAATTCCGGGCTGACGTTTGAGCAGCTTAAGGCTGCAGCTGAAAAAACAAGAATGAGGCGACTGCCACCGCGACCGCTCCAACACGGGCTATCAAAGTTGAGGTTCGAGCAGGATATTCAGGGGCAGTTCTGGGGAGATTGCAAGGAGTTCACATTGTTTCAGACTCTGAGTTAGTTCTCATGGCATCGGGTAACACGATCGCTTCAATCACCCCTATTTACACGAAAACTGGCGTAAGCGGGGCCCTTCCCTTGCTCCAGCAACCTGTAAATCAAACGGATATGTTATTTACATGCTCAACGGCCACACTGCTGATTAACGCTTCGTTAATAGAAAGAAATTAAATAGCTTTGAAATCTCTTACAGCAATCTTTGTCAAGTTCTAATAACTGAAAAATCTGGGAAACAAGCTACCCTTCAATGCCGAGGAAACTCCTCCAAGTTAAATATCCACTTCCAGTTCAACTTGGCATTGTATGGATAGGTATGCTTGCACAGGCGCACTCTTGGGCTATTAATATAACCAATTATTTCGAATTAAAAATACATGTTTCAAATCACAACGTTGATTATCTTTCTTCTCGATTTCTCCTCAATTGTATTTCCCATCGATTATCCCAGTAATTACACCTGTGCTGTTTGTTTGCAATACCTGTAGCACGTCAAAAGAAACCACACCACACACCTGGATAGGAAAATACTATGAGCAGCGAAAGCGGATGTCCGTTTGCGGGCGGAGGTCAGAAACATCAGCCTCGTCATAAACCATCGAACCGAGACTGGTGGCCGCATTATTTGCATCTGAACGTCCTCCACCAACACTCACCCCAGTCCAATCCTATGGGTGAGGAATTCAACTACGCTGAGGAGTTCAAGACTCTCGACTTAGCTGCCCTGAGGGCAGATATTTATGAGCTGATGACCACTTCTCAGGATTGGTGGCCAGCTGACTACGGTCATTATGGGCCGCTCTTCATCCGGATGGCTTGGCACAGCGCTGGCACGTATCGGATGGGTGATGGTCGCGGCGGCGCGGGCTCGGGTAGCCAGCGGTTTGAACCCCTCAACAGTTGGCCAGACAATGCCAACCTGGACAAGGCGCGCATGTTGCTTTGGCCAGTCAAGCAGAAATACGGCAAGAAAATTTCGTGGGCTGACCTCATGGTCTTCGCCGGCAACTGTGCCCTAGAGTCGATGGGCTTCAAGACGCTCGGCTTTGCCGGTGGGCGCGTGGACGTCTGGGCACCAGAGGAAGACATCTACTGGGGTTCTGAGAAAGCCTGGCTTGGCAATGAGCGTCACGAGGAGGACCGGGTGCTGCTGAACCCTCTCGCTGCCGTTCAGATGGGTCTGATTTATGTGAACCCGGAAGGGCCGGACGGCCACCCTGATCCGATCGGCGAAGGGCGCGATATTCGTGAAACCTTTAAGCGGATGGCGATGAACGATGCCGAAACGGTTGCGCTCACCGCTGGCGGACATACTTTTGGCAAATGTCACGGTGCGGGCGAGGCGACGCACGTGGGTCCTGACCCTGGGGGGGCCACCGTCATGGATCAGGGCCTCGGCTGGAAGAACGCCTTCAACACGGGTGTCGGTGTCGATGCGATCACCAGCGGAATCGAAGGCGCATGGACTCCTACGCCGACGCAGTGGGACAACAGCTATCTCGAAACCCTGTTCAAATATGACTGGGAACTGACGAAGAGCCCGGCTGGTGCGTGGCAATGGAAGCCCAAGGGCGACGCGGGTGCGGGTACAGTGCCCGACGCACACGATCCGTCAAGACGGCACGCCCCCATGATGACCACGGCGGACATGGCTATGAAGATGGACCCCATCTATGAGCCAATTTCGCGGCATTACCTCGAGCACCCGGATGAGTTTGCTGAGGCGTTTGCTAAAGCCTGGTTTAAGCTAACGCACCGTGACATGGGTCCTCGATCGCGCTATCTCGGTCCGGAGGTTCCTCAAGAAGAGTTCCTGTGGCAAGACCCCATCCCCGAAGTCGATCATGAATTGATTGATGAGCAGGATATCGCCGCCCTCAAAGCCAAGATCCTGGCTTCGGGACTGTCTGTCTCCCAACTTGTTTCGACCGCTTGGGCGTCGGCGGTAACGTTCCGCTGCTCCGACATGCGTGGTGGAGCGAACGGGGGGCGTCTTCGTCTCGCGCCGCAGAAAGATTGGGAAGTCAACCAGCCAGACCAGTTGGCAACAGTGCTGCAAACCCTGGAGGGGATCCAGCAGGAGTTCAACAGCTCGCAGTCTGGCGGAAAGTGGGTTTCAATCGCTGACTTGATCGTTCTGGGCGGCTGTGCAGGCATCGAACAAGCGGCGAAAAATGCCGGTCACGATGTGACAGTTCCTTTCAAGCCGGGACGCATGGACGCGTCGCAAGAGAAAACGGATGTCGAGTCCTTCGCGGTGCTCGAGCCAACTGCAGACGGGTTCCGCAACTACACCAGCGGCAAACACAGTGAATCACTCGAAGAGTTGCTGGTTGATCGGGCGCAGTTGCTGAACTTAACAGCCCCTCAGATGACGGCTCTCCTAGGCGGCTTGCGCGTCTTGGGTGCAAACTTTGGAGGGTCCAAACACGGCGTCTTCACCGATCGATCAGAGACGTTGACCAATGACTTCTTCATCAACCTGCTCGACCTGGGCACGACCTGGAAGGCGGTCTCGGAGGAGGAATATGTGTTCGAGGGAAGCGATCGCAAAACAGGCGACCTCAAGTGGACCGCGACCCGTGTTGACCTCATTTTCGGCTCAAACTCTCAGCTCCGAGCCCTTGCGGAAGTCTACGGAGCTGAGGACTCGCAGTCGAAATTTGTAAATGACTTTGTGGCAGCGTGGGACAAGGTGATGAACCTCGATCGCTATGACCTTCGCGCAGTCTTAGCGAAAACCTCTGCAAGGAGTTTCTAGGCGTAACTTTAACCAATCATCGGTGATTCTAGGCTGAGGCTACGCAGACCTGCAGAAATCATGAACGCGGGTGGAAGCCAGAGACAAACATAAGGGCGGCATTTCAAGACAAGTTGAAACTCCGCCCTCGCTTTAGTCCCTTACGTCAAAGCTGCTAATAATCCAACCAACGCCCGAGGAGATCGTGTCGGTTCCTTCTCCTTACTACCTTCGATTACGCCTTCGGCAAACTGCGAAGCAACCGACACGATCACGATCGGTAGAACAAGGTTACTGGGAGAATTAGTCATCATCGATCGTCAAGCTCCATCAATTTCAGGTAGAGATAACATCACTTATCTCTACCTGATAATTCTAAGACAACTTTCACTTCCAAATTCCTTAAACGATTAGTACGCAATCCATTGAGACGATCGAAATCATGCTGTGGTCTAAGCTCAAGTGTGGTTAAGCTTAAGACAAAACGCTTCTGCTATTTTGGGATTAAGGGCAATTACCTCTTACACGAAACGGGCATGGACTCAAAACCAAAGCACCTAATTCACCATGCCATTGCCGGGCAGTTCTGGAAAGAACAGCAACCTGTAAATACCTGACCTCAAACCAAGAAAAAGGTGCGACCAATGTTGAAGCTGAACTACATCGAAGTCGGGTTGTACAAGGGGCGAATCATGCCCGCCCCGAACTACTGATGCAAGAGCGAGTTTTCCTGACAATGTGATTTGGGCACCTCGCTCCTATGTACAACCCGATCGCGCCTCCTCGGTCTGCTGACATTCCCAAAATAGAAGGGCTAGAGATGTCATTGCAGCGGGAATAGAGTTCAGACCTCAAGATTCTCGTCCAATTTTTCAAATTCAGGGACACAATTGCGCACTCCATCTGTTAGAGTGGTTAAGCGCCAAACGAGATGTCTCCACATCTGGTGTTGCAGCAGCCAGTCTACTAGTAGATGTAGTAAAAATATCATTTACTGGCCTGATTGTTTACCCTGCTTAAGGGTTTGTTGCCTGTCCACACCGGAGAACGATGTAGGAGTTTACCGCAGGCGCCGTAGCCAGATCGCCAACCCACTCTTCAAGGTTGTTGAGACCCCACAAGTAGTACGGTTGTCCGCCCCTCACAAGGGAGTTGCGATCTAGTTATACTGAATTAAGTGTCGAGGGAAAGCCAAGACACAAAGAACCTGGAAAATTGAATCGTTTGAAAGCCAAACAAAGCATCAAACCTCGTTGAAAGATTAAGTCTTTGAGCAAAGACTCAAAGCAAACATGAGGTTACCGAAACAGCGAAAGTTGGTTTCGGAGCCAGAAGAGCTAAACAAACTCATACAACATGGAGAGTTTGATCCTGGCTCAGGATGAACGCTGGCGGTCTGCTTAACACATGCAAGTCGAACGGGATGCTTCGGCATCTAGTGGCGGACGGGTGAGTAACGCGTGAGA
>JACJNZ010000097.1 GCA_014695325.1 Cyanobacteria bacterium FACHB-502
GAAGAGTTGACTCAGCAATTGCAGCAGTTGCAACGCCAGACGATTGCGTCTTTAACCGGTTGGGATTACATTCTCAATGCTTTATCTGTAGCAGGTATTTATTGAATTGGTATAAGTCGCTTGAAGTGCTGTATCAAACATTTCGCACTGCCGATCGACTACTGCGCTACATACCCACCATCTACCATCAACGTTTCACCTGTTATGAACGACGCCAGGTCAGATGATAAAAACAGAACTGCATTTGCAACTTCAAGCGGTGTTCCAATTCGTCCGATCGGGTGGAGTCCTGTTATGTAAGCTTTGACCTCATCCTGCCCACCTGTAGCTGCTTCAAACATATCTGTTTCGATTGCTGCTGGTGCAACGACATTGATGCGAATACCTGCTTTGGCATATTGGAGCGCAGCAGCTTTTGTTAAACCGACTACTGCATGTTTACTCGCGGTGTAAAGGGGTTGGGTAGGAACTGCAATGACTCCAGCCCCAGATGATGTATTGACGATCGAACCACTTCCCTGTTTCAACATCTGAGCGATTTCATGCTTCATCGACAACCAAACGCCTTTGACATTGACGTTCATAATGCGATCGTATTCAGCTTCTGTTTGCTCAATCAATGAGGGGTTTTCGCCGACCATTCCTGCATTATTAAAGGCAATATCTAACCGACCAAAAACGCCAACCGCCTTATCAACCATTGCTTCAACATCGGCTTCTTTTGTGACATCTGCTTGCACAAAAATCGCTTCTCCGCCAGCTTCTTGAATCAATCGAACTGTTTCTTCACCTTCATCCATTCGACGACCAACCACCACCACCTTTGCTTGTTGCTGGGCATAAGCGATCGCAGTTGCTCTGCCAATTCCCGATGTGCCTCCGGTGACTAACGCCACTTTATCTTGCAGTATCATTCTGTTTCTCCTATTTCAATTTCATCAGTTTGTATCGGATAAGTTTGTCTCAGCAACTCAGTGACTTGTTGTGCGATCGCAATCAGGGCATGATTAACTGAGGAGTCGCGAAGAGAATCAGTCTGAGGTGTACTTTCATGCCCAGAATTATTCTTGCCTTGTACTAGTGAATGCGTCATAGAACTATCCTCAATGAAATACCGATTTGTAATTGACTAAATCAATACTCAGGAATTCAGTTGTTGGTATGGTAACTGTTGTCATGGTTCAAAAAGTGGCAATTTTGTTCAGTGAAACAGGCAAAATCTAGCCATCAAAATTAGATGGCTTACAGCACTTACAGATAAATCAGATATGAATTGGAAGCAAAGATCGGGGAGCTTACTGACTTGCAGCAATTATGGCAGTCATCAACTCCGTCGTGTTCCATCGCCCGATATACCGACTTCCATTGATAAACAGGGCTGGGGTAATCGTCACTCCACTCTCTATTCCGCCTTCAATATCTTCATTGATGCGATCGACATGCACTTGTTTAGACAACTCTTTGAGAAATTGAGGAATATCAAGCCCTAAATCATTGGCGTACTCGACAAGATAACCGTCCTCCAACCTTTGTTGATGGTCAAATAAGGTATCGCTCATTAACCAAAACTGTCCTTGGGCGGCGGCGGCAACGGCTGCTTGGGCTGCCCGTTGAGCATGGGGATGAATCTGTGCTTGTGGAAAATGACGGAAGAAGAAGCATAAATAATCTTCTCCAAAAGCAGCACTAAGCTCTCGTTTTATCGCTTTAATCAGCTTGTAAACGTTTGCACTTCTAGGGCATTGATAGTCTCCATACATCACCAGCACGACTCTTGTACTTAGCACACCTTGCATCCAATCTTGAGTTGAAGGTGGTACAAGTAAAGACCTGTGGCTACGATCGTCGCTCATCTTTCTACATTCGTATCAGACAGGAAACCTTGCAATTAACTTACTCGATCACTTGACTGCATCTCTATTTGCATAAATTCAATATAGAAGATTGCCTTCGAGTCGTCGTCTATAGCGAGTTAAAAGTTTTACAGTACAGATTGATAGAGTTGCTATGCGATCGCAGAGTAGAAGGCTGGTTATAACTTAAGTTAGAATCGGATACACTGATTTGTTTGAGAGTACATCAGTTTGTAGTGACTATCAGAGTAGGTAGTATCATCAGTCAAACGTTTCTCTCCCAATAGGGCGGATTCCCAAATCGTTGAATCAGGAAATCAATAAACACCTGAACACGTCGCGAATGCTTACGACTCGGTAAACACAATGCATAAAAGCAGTTCGTCCAGATTAAATTTAACCTGGACGACTGCTCATTTATAGTTGAACTTTAGTCGCTAGCAGTGTGACCACATCAGCATGAGCTAGCACCACATCGGGGTTACGCTGAAGTGCCATATCATACTTCACAGCAAAGTCATTTCCAACTTCATCAGGTGTGAGTAGAATCTGAACATCAGCAATGAGAGCAGCGATCGCCTCTGAGGTGATAGGCTCATCAGAGTGGATTAACTCATCAATTTGCACAATCAATTCTGAGAGGCGATGCAACCAGGCAAATTGATCGTGATTGATCGCTAGTTGCAGCAATTCACCTTTAGAAACCCGTCCGCGCACCTGTTCGTAACGAATACGCTCTGTATCCAACAACAGTTTATGCAAATGCAATAACTTGATGCGTATATTGGTCAGCAGTTGATGTTGGGTAATGCGGTTTTGAAGCGTGTTAAGCATGAATGTGTCCCATCCTTCCATTTCGGTAATCGTCGATCGCTTGCAGGATTTCGGCTTCAGTGTTCATCACAAAAGGACCATAGCGCACCACAGGTTCATTCAGTGGCATTCCAGCAATTAGCAGTAGATCAAGGGGTTGGGTGGCATCCGCAGGATTAGCGATCGCCACTTCCTCACCATCAGGTGCAAAAATCACCATTTGCCCATCCTCACCCCGTTCCTGCTCAGTGCCAAACAAACCAGACCCATCGAGGACATAGGTAAAGGCGTTGTACTCTTTCGGTACCGGTTGAACCATGCTTGCTCCCGGTTGGAGCGTGAAGTGCAAGTACATAATCGGAGTGCGGGTTTCAATCACCGCTTTCGCCCCCAACGCTTCTCCCGCAATCACGCGCACTGTCACGGACCCATCTTTGGTCTGAGCCACTGGAATCTGCACTGATGGAATTTCCTGATAGCGAGGAGCAATCATCTTGTCCTGCTGCGGCAAGTTGACCCACAGTTGAATGCCGTGCAGTCGCCCACCTGTGCGGGTAAACTCAGCTTCTGGCATTTCGGAATGCACTACGCCTGCCCCAGCGGT
Organism: Cyanobacteria bacterium FACHB-502; assembly: GCA_014695325.1. Taxonomy (GTDB): domain Bacteria; phylum Cyanobacteriota; class Cyanobacteriia; order Elainellales; family Elainellaceae; genus Leptolyngbya_A. The sequence continues at coordinate 3,271 of JACJNZ010000097.1, forward strand.
CATCCACTGCACATCACCGGGATTGAGCAGTCCGGCATGACCGACCGAATCCTTGTGTTCCAGCCGTCCATCCAGGACGTAGCTGACGGTTTCAAAGCCACGATGGGGATGATCCGGTGCGCCCTTTGCTTGACCGGGCTTCAGATTCACAGGACCCAATTCATCGAGAAGGAGAAACGGATCAAACTCAGAGAAACTGCTCTTAGGAAAGGGACGACGCACCAGGAAGCCTGCTCCTTCAAGCGTTTCTACACTATTAATGATTCCAGCAACGGTTCGGAGTGTTTGAGTTTGAGTTGTCATACAGTTGCCTCCAGGCAGACAGTTTATAAGACTTTTCCTATATGTGATTAATCATATACTAACATAGAAGGATATAAATTCTATGGGTAGGGCTTGTCCTCCCTGTTCGTTCGGTAAACCGCCTATGTCTCTTGCCCATGTGATTCTGGGTCTGCTCCAACAACAGGAGCGAACCGGCTACGACCTCAAAACCGAGTGCTTTGACGATTGCATTTCCCATCTGTGGCCAGCAGATCAGGCACAGATTTATCGGACTTTAGACAAACTGGAGTCACAGGCGTGGATTACCTGTACCGTTGAGATTCAGCACGATCGCCCCAATCGCAAGGTTTACCGGATTACCGAAGCAGGCGAAGCAGAGTTAACCCACTGGCTTCAGACGCATCATCCGTTGCCCGTGTTGCGAGAGCCGTTGCTGGTGCAACTCTATTTTGCAGCTCAGTTGCCTAATGAGGCTATCGTGGATTTGCTAAAGCAGGAACTGGAAGCACGGCAAGAAAAGCTAGCCCAGTGTGAGGTGATCGAGGCTCTATCTTTGAGTAATCCGACTGCATCGCGTGAACAAGAACTGCATCGACTGATTTTGGACTTAGTGAAGCAACGGGAACAGACTTATTTAGATTGGTTGGAAAAGGCGATACGTGCTATGCACACGCTGCGCGATCGCAACAATCCGTAGCCAATCAACGTAAATTCCTTTGAATATATTGCGATGGAAAGTCAACAGAAATTCAAGCATTGGCTACGACGTATGGAGGCGGAGAGGTATGTCATCTGCGCCAGTGTTTGCGCCTCGCCATAGCGCCCACGCAGTGCCCGCGCAGGCCCTTCCTGCGGCACGTCGGATGGAGCCAGGTAGATGCTATGCGCAGGCGTGTTTTCTTCCGCAGCGGGCAAGGCGATCCAGAGCTGGAAGCCTTTAACCTGCGTGTCGCCAACGGGGGTGCCTGAGTGCCACACGCCGTTTCCTGCCTTTATCCATTCAACACCGCCAGCCGCCAAAACGCCTTGCTGACCGGTCGTGTCCACATAGCGAAAGTTACCCTGAGTCATGAACGTCAGCGTCGCGATGCCGGAGTGCGGGTGCATGGGGAACCAAGGGTTCCCCACAGTGGTATCAAAACTGGCTAGGTCAAGGAACACGAACGGTTTTAGCAACTCGCCAAGGTCACCAGAACTTTGCGCCGCTCATGGCTGCCATGAACACCATCGGGTCCCAGTACTCGCGGTAATTGACGATCAACCCATTCTTGACAGTCACAAACGTGGCGTAGCTCATTTCATAGGGATTGCCGTTGCTGATCACCCGGCCTGAGACGCTCCATTCGGCAATGGCCATGCTGGGGTCGTCGGTAGCAATGATCTTCAACGTGGGAGTCCGCTGCACGTCAATGACGCTGGGATAGTTCTTCAAATACTCGTAGATAGCCGCTCGGCCCATCAGCTTTCTGGTCGCCACGTCGGGCGCGAAGGGAAATTCGACGACGACGTTTTCGTCGCAGAGTTCAGCCCAGCCCTTAATATCTTTGGCTAGGAAAGTGTCCAGACTGCGCTTCAGCAATTGCGCTGCGGTCAGACCCTTGCCAGCCTCTTGCGTGTGTGCGGGTGCGGCGGTGGCGAGCGTGACGTCGCTTGTGAGATGATCTTGTTTCATGTGATTGTGTCCAAGTTGGGGTTGATGATGTTGACTTGCCCCTGCGGCAAATCTCAGAGCTATCGCTCTTTCGGGCGGGGTTGCTTTCACTGATTGCGTACTTCTCTTAGGCCATCCGGGCAGCGATGCTTTCGGCCAGCATCATGGTCGGGAAAGCCGTTGCGACGGAGGGCACGTCAGGCCAGATCGAGGCATCGACGACTCGCAGGCTCTTGACGCCACGAACGTGCCCGTCAATATCCACCACGGCCCCGGCATCGCGCGGTCCGCCCATGGGTACAGTGGAGGTCGGATGCTGATAGCTCTGCACAGAGGTCGCGAGCGCGGCGTTGATCGAAGCGCGGTCGCTCTTTGCCGCGCCCGGCGCCAGTTCTGCACCCACCATATCGGCAAAAGGCTGCTGACGCGCAATGTTCCGGATGACTTCGACACCATCGACCAAGCGCTCGCGGTCACCGCTGTCCGTCAGGAAGCCGAGATCGATGATGGGCGCAGCATAGGGATCACGGCTGGCGATGGTGAGGGAACCCACGGAACGCGGTCTCACGAGCGCAGCGAACAGCAGGAACATCGCGCCGTCGGAAGTCTGCCCACCGTCGGGCAGGGTCGCGGTGCTGATGTTCAGATCTGCCTCGCCGTTCGTCGCGTGGTTGGATGCCGTCCACAGCATTGCGCCGATGGGTGGATACGGAAGGCCTACTGCTTCCTTGCGAATCGACCAGACGGTCGGAACCATCGGGTGATCCTGTAGACGGCGACCGACCGGCAGATCGGACACGACCGGGATGTCAAGGCCTCGCAGCACCTTAGAGGGGCCAATGCCGGAACGCATCAGGATCGCCGGGCTGACATAGGTGCCCGCTGAAAGAATGATTTCACCGGCTAGGATGATCGCCCCGTCAGCCAGTCGGACGCCTTGGGCCTGGCCATGCTCCATTAACACGGCATCGACCAGCGTCTCGTCGCGGATGGTCAGATTAGGTCGGGCGCGCACCGCATCGCCCAACAAGGTCATTCCTGTGTTAAGCCTCACACCCATGCGGGTATTCATCACATAGGGACCAACGCCCAGCGGCTGCCCCGTCGTAAAACCCAATGTGCGCTGGTAGCCCGCAGCCAGTGCCGACGCAATGAAGTCGCGATGCTGGTCAGACACTTCTTCATCGCCGAGCTGGTGGATGGGGACGCAGCCGTCGCGGCCGTCGCCGCCAGTGCCGGAGGTACGCTCCAGCGAACGATAGAAGGCCTGCGAGCTTTGCCAGTTCAAGGCGTCGAGGTCATACGCCTTGGCCCAGCGATCGTGGTCGTATTTCGGCACCCGCATCGCCACTGCACCGTTGATGGCAGACGAGCCACCCAGCACCTTGCCGCGGTTGAGCTGAAGCCTTCTGCCCAGCACGCCAGGCTCGCTGTAAAAGCCCCAGTCGTGCTGCGGATCGCCACCCACTAGGTCCTGGCGGCGGACTGGGTCGGGATAGGCGTTTGGGGGATAGGCCTTGCCCGCTTCGATCAGCAAGACACGGCGAGATGGATCAGCACTCAGGCGATTGGCCAGCACTGCGCCGGCGGATCCGCCACCGACGATGATGACGTCAAACTCTGCTCGGCCAGCGCGCCCAGCAAAGTCTCGGCGGCTCTGTTGTGTTGCGTTGATTGTTTGATTGCCTTTCATTTCATTACTCCTGTAAGGTCTTCTCCGCACGGCACATGCCGCACACTGGGGTGGTATTGGCGCGGAGGACTGGGAGTTCAATGTCACGCACAAGTTGGAAGAGTCCGCTCTGATGAGCAATCAGCAGCAGCACGCTGTCATTAGGATCGATCATTGTGTCGATGGTGTTGCTCATGGGTTTGTCTCCTTTTTGATTCAAATTCAATCAATGTCGTTTTTTCCTAGCTATCTGGGGCGTGTCCAGTTCTAGTACTCAGCTTCTTTCGGAATAAGTTCAATATAGGAGATTGCTTTCAAGCCGTCGTCTATAGTGAGTTAACGCTTTTACAGTACAAATTGATAGAGTAACTATGCGATCGCAAAGTATAAGGCTGGCTCTAACTTAAGTTAGAATCCGAATTC
>JACJNZ010000098.1 GCA_014695325.1 Cyanobacteria bacterium FACHB-502
TGCGCTGCTTCGTCTTCTGCTTCTAGCTGGTCAACCATTGCCAGCACTGCTGCTTTGTCAACGGGAGCCGCAATCGATTCTTTCGGTTTAGCAATCGGCTTTGCTCTTTGCTGGCGCGGTCGGGCTGGCTCCATCAAGTCGCTTAAATCCACCGCCATCGTCTGCCGCACCACATCAGTGAAAAAGCCCTGCTCCACAATCGGATCGCGGCATGACTCCTCCCACTGCGTCATCAGCACTCCAGCTCGTGCCTCACACAGTTCAGCAATCTGGAGTAAGGCATCGCCAGCAAATCGCAATCGTTCAGCTTCCGGCAGGTGTGCCGCTGTTACTTCCACTGCATCTAGTATCTGAGCCAGGTCGATCGCCTCTGGCATTTGCTGCGCCAATTGCAGTTGCTCCCACAAATCCAATTCCAGTTGCCTCGCTTTCACCCACTACGTCCCGTTCCCACAAACTGAAGATGCTCCGCATGATACGAGCAAGGGCGGATGGGGCACTGAGCGATCGCGTGCTGTTCCTCCCGCGCAAAGCGTTCAAACCCACTGCGCCGCCCGTTGCCATACTGCTGGTAGAGCGCCTCCAGAAGCTGTCGGGCATACTCTTTCACCAGTCTGGGCGGCAACCCAAACGTGTGCTGTGGCTGGGTCAATGCGATCGGCTCACTGCCCACCCACATCTCTGCACATAGGGCATGAATTACAATCTCATCGTTGGGCTGACGCGGCTTCTCCACATAAGTGTGCAGCACAACAAACGGCACAGGCGGGATTGGCACGACCACCTCCTCAAGCTGCGGTTGCGCCGCACCTGGTTGCCCCGACCCTTACGGTAATACGATCGCCGCCTGCGGCAGACCGCATCATTCCAGCAGCCGTCCCCATCGTGATCGGCATCATGCAGCCGCCGAGCCTCCGACACCGTCAGGAGGCTGCACGCCCAGCACTTTTCATTCGTTCGCGGATGATGGATAGGAGGGGCAATAGATGGATCGATCTGAGTTTTTGTATCCCTGTAGCCGTTATCGGGGTGAGGTTAAGCCAGAACAGTTGGTGTTTAATGCTAACCTTCAAGAGTTTGCTCAGCGCGTGGGATATATTGCCAACCTGGAGATGGCAGGGAAGCTGTCGCCGGAGGATGCGTATGAGCAGATCGAGGGGCTGTGGCAGCAGTTGCAGCGCAGTAAGCAGGGGTTGGGGATTGGGACATCCGCTTGAAAAATGTACAGTAACTTTTTGTTTGCCCTGGCGACATAATTAGTGTTGCTAAAGAAGCGAAGCTAATCCTGGTTTACTTTTCTACCTAAAGCCAGCTTAGCGATCCCGATGATTTGATGATAAGTCATTGAGTAAACTCTCTAAGAGCTCCTTCCACAGAGAAGGTTTTGCTCAGCGGCACTAATCTGTCTCGATGTCATCTAATTTGGCACTGTACACCAGACGGGGGATCAGTATGCGGTTGGATTAAAGCTACTTCACCTCAAAATTGTCAACCTTAACTGCGATAAGATTGCATCGTTAACGGTTGTTTTGCTCTCTCAATGCTTGAATCGCTTTGGCAACTTCTCTGGCACTTTCTACCGCTTCCCCTAATTATTTTTCTCGGTGGGATCGCAGTAGGGGTGCTGGGATGTAGTGCGATCGCTGCTTACCTCGATCGTAAACCTGTGATTGCACAGAGAATTGACATTATCCCGAAGCTTGAAGACCTTTTTGGTTCACTGGAATTGCAGTCGCTAATCACAGTTTCCAATGGCGAAAATTCCTACAATTACCGCGACCTACACACCGTTCAGGTGGAACTAACCAATCAGTCCAGACAGAACTTTGATGAATTTGAGTTCGGGATTGCCTTGGCGTCTGACGCTGCGATCGTACATATGGAAGTTCAGTCTCCCGATCGCCATCGAGTAGTTAAACCTATCACACCGTTTAGCTTTGGTCAGCCCCGTTCTCAGGTTGATTTAAGCCTGCAACCATTTAATCGAGAAGATAGCTATACGTTCCGCTTGCTGATTATTGTTCCTGAAGGTAGCTCTTCTCTAGGAACTGTTACCTTGAGTTCCCCTGAAGCGGCTCGTTTTGCAGAGTTGCCGACGACGCAGGAGCTCTTAAAAAAGGCAGCAAAAGCAATATCGTTACCGCTGGGTCCTTTCAAAATCTCCTTTCGCTAATTCTGCTAATTGCTTCTATCAAATTTGCTCCTTTTTGCTTAAATGCACATTCTCACAACCTCTTTCTCCTGGTTTTGCAGCCTCTGGAGAGCATCATAGTGGAGAGAATATATCTGCTGGTAGATTCTGCATGTGCTTATTGTCCTGCCGACCTTGCCATTCGCTGAAATTTGCGACATAACCGAAAATTCTAGTGCTGTTTCTGAAGCGTTTTGACGACTTCGAGCTTGGAATTGATAAATTACGGGATGTAGTCTATTCTGTAGTACATAAAGATTTGCGCTACAAAGTTGCCATGAGCCTAACAACGCTGTAACTCAGACTGGTTCTGAATCATTACACTCTCCGTTTTCGTCTATTGCTCTGATTGGACGAGATTGGACGTGAAACCGTTGGTTTGAAAATTTCTCAACTGCATTATTAGGAGGAAAGCATGATGCCACAGCATTGCTGCTTACTGGCAGATCGTCTAAGCTGCATGCTGCCACCCGATCGCATGCTATTTCGCTGTGTTCAACTCAGGGTGCAGAGCGGTGATCGAATTGCGCTTGTCGGTGCTAATGGCACGGGAAAGTCCACGCTGCTGCGAATTCTGGCAGGACAGCTTCAGCCGTCATCTGGTAATATTCATCGACAGGGTTCGATTTACTATTTACCGCAAATCAGCACAATTCATCAGCAGATGATTAACAAAACCGTGCTGGAAATGCTGATGGAAACGACAGAAGAATGGTGGACAGTGACAGGCTTGCTGGAAACCCAGTTTCATAATCAGATTGATCTATCCCTTCCGGTTCACGCTCTCAGCGGTGGCGAACTAACTCGCCTGTTTCTGGCGATCGCCTTTGCACAAACCCCCGATATTCTCTTGCTAGATGAACCAACGAATCATCTCGACTACCACGCACTGGAAGCCCTGCGGCGATTGCTAGAATCGTTTAGCGGCGCATTTGTGATGGTGTCTCACAAGCCGATGTTCCTCGATCAGGTTGTTCAAACCGTATGGGAATTGACTGCTGATGGCTTGCGGATTTACGGCGGCAACTTTTCCGCTTATCGGAAACAGAAGCAAATCGAACGAGAGGTAAAACTGCGATCGCACGAAGTTGCCCGCAAAGAGCTAAAACAGGCAAAAGCAGCAGCAATGCAGGAGCAGCAGCGGGCGGCACAGTCTCAGCGCAATGGTCGTCGGCAGGCTGGGAGTCTCCCGCCGATTGTTGCCGGAGCACGAAAGCGCAGTGCAGAAGTCACCGCAGGCAAACTGAAGCAAAAACATGAAGCCACCATCGCCACTGCCGCACAGAAAGTAGAGGAGACGAAACTGAGAACGACAAAAGCAACACAAATTCAACTGGAGGAACGCAGTCACAAACATCGCAAGCTGGTTGAAGTTCACCACGCCACGCTTCAGGTTAACCATCAATCGCTGATCAAAGATATCCAGTTTCATCTGGTGGCAGGCGATCGCGTTGTGATCGCTGGGGCAAACGGTTCTGGAAAGTCCAGTTTGATCAACGCCATTTTGCGCCGCTCTAATGCTGCCAAATTAATCGCAGGAGAAGTGCTGCTGTCGCCAAATTTGAAGGCGATTTATCTGGATCAGGGCTATGAACTGATTTATCGCAACCGCACAGTTTTGCAGAATATGCAAGCAGCCAATCCTGCTTTGGGCTATCAGCAAATGCGTCAACAGTTGGGGCATTTTCTCTTTTTTGATCAGGCAGTGAACAAAAAGGCATCTGTTTTGAGCGGCGGTGAACTAGCACGATTGGCACTGGCAATGATCAGCGTTGCTCAAATCGATTGGTTGATTCTAGATGAACCAACAAACAATCTTGACATTCCAACAGTTGATCAAATTGTGAATGCTCTAAATTATTACCAAGGTGCGCTGCTGATAATTTCGCACGATCTGGATTTTCTCAGCCGCATTCATGTTACGCGAGCACTCAAGGTTGAGCATCAAACCTTGAGGCCAATGGCTTTTTTACCTGAAGCATCAGAGCAGTATTATCAGGAGTTGCTACGGATTTAGGTTGTGCCGCAAAAACTAGTGGATGATAAGGTAAACAAGCCCAACCTTACTTTCTCTTCCTCTAGTGTTTACTGCTTCTTTGTTTAATGGCGGCATTTGTTACCTGAAATCATCCTGCTCAACGTCTGCTGGTACTGCCCTTTAGGTTCGCCAGTTCCCTAAAGTGGGAGACCCGCTCATCTGGCTTACCAAGTGGTGTTCTAGACCCAAAAGGGTTCTCAATCGCTTGTTTCTGCTGCTGCCGTTTGAGATTAGAGATTGTTTTCCTGACCCGTTCAAAAACTGATTACTCGTCCTCCTTGAAGTCAGGTAGCCTGGGACAAGCTGTACTACCTATGCTCCTATCTCTATGAGTTCTGGGAATTCTGCTGCTTAAAGCCTAGAAGAATTCCCAGAACCGCAAACAGGAGGAGGGGCTGTTTGGGGCATGAGAA
>JACJNZ010000099.1 GCA_014695325.1 Cyanobacteria bacterium FACHB-502
TCCTCCAATTCTCATCCAGCTAAAAAGGCTTGTGTCACTTTAGCTTGAGTCGATGAAAGTTGAAGCAGATAGAGGCTTCCAGACAAATTCACCCAGAGAGCAAAACCCGCAACTAGTTGGCAGATAGTTTTGAGTGGCTAGATTCAGCGTTCGAGCATCGGGTTTGTTCATACCCTCTATGCTAACAATTTCTCTCCTAATCCTGCCCTCTCTTTCCTTGCCGGGTTAATATATCCGGCTAAAATCAGCAGCCGTAATTTGATTGACACGTACTCCAGATATAATTGCTAGTTGATCATTTCCAGCACTCACCAAGATGCTGCCGCCGCGTTGAATGATTTTTAGGTCTTTGAAGCTCAGTCCTGATGTCAATCCAAGTTTGTCCTGGCGATCGCTAAAATCTTTAATTACATCCCGACCCACACCATTTTCTAAGGCAAAAATATCTCGCCCTCGATCGCCCTTCAGCACGTCATTGTTAGTCCCGCCCCAAAGCTGGTCATTTCCTGCACCACCAAATAGCTGATCATTACCATTCCCGCCTTGGAGGATGTCATTATCTCCCGCTCCTGTAAGCTTGTCGTTGCCGTCTAAGCCAAGCAGCGTATCTTTAGCAGCAGTTCCCATGAGCTTGTCGTTGCCAGGAGTTCCTTTGCCACCACCCGTCCCTTGATCTGGAGGAGTGACTGGGACTGGAGGAGTGACTGAACCTGGAAGATCGATGTTTTTGGGACCTCCAGTCAACTCATAAGTAGTCGGTTTGGAATCAGGATCTTTGGGCTGATAAGTGCCGTTGACCAAAACTGCATCATCCAGCAAGATGTATTTGCCGCGAGCACCTTCGCCCTGAACCCAAAGCTTGTGCTCTGTCGTTAGTCCCGTCGTTTTAACTTTTGTGGAATATACTCCACCGTTGAACTCCCTTGTCGTTTCTTGAACTGGAGTCATCGTGATCACTCCGTTCATATCAACGATATATCGACCAACGGTAGTCACCTTAAAATTAACTCCAACCTGACCGGCGGTAGTTGCATCAAATTCATAAGTACCATTGGGGTTGAACGTGTATGTAGTGGTGCCATTGCTTGTAATTGTCCATTGCCCATGCAGCAGAGCCGGATTATTGACGTTGCCAGGTATCTGCCGAGCTGGCAGGCGGTCTTGATAGGCATAAATGTGATAGTGGCTGATCGTGGGTCTCCAATCCAGGTTTGCAATCTGGGTTTGGGCAGCACTACCTGTGCCATCAGGGTCAAAGAATAGATTGCCGGTGGTGTTGTCGTAGATGAAGCGATCGTTCGCATCGATCGCCGCTGTTCCTTGATGAAACTGATCAGCCGTAATGCTGGTGTTAGGTGTGAGCCCGGCGTTGTTGTAACCAGCCGAATTTATATCAACGACAATGTAATCTCGCGCAATCTCAAAATCGTCAATCTTGTCGATGCCATCAGCGAACAAGTTATTGAAGATAAAGAAATCGCTACCGAATCCACCAATTAGCCGATCTTCGCCAGTGCTGCCAATTAAGATATCTCTGCCGGGACCACCACTAAGTTCATCATTACCCAAGCCACCATCAATCAGATCATTACCTCCGCTCCCACGACCAGCACCGACAACGTCGCCGAAAAGAAGGTCGTCAGCGGCTTCGCCAAGAATTACGTCATTACCATCACCACCGTAAACCCAGTCATACCCTGTGCCAGCGAAGATTTGATCATCGCCCTCATGACCTGATATGACATCACCATCAAAAATGTATTGTTCTTGATCAAGCCCGCGCAGAATATCATTGCCGCTTGTTCCTTCGATCGTCATTGCTAAGACTCCATTTAGTTATAAAGAATTGCCGAGAGCAACCTGGCTGACCACACAATAGGAACAAAAAGGGGAAAAGTAGAGGAGTTGAACAAATTTGGTGACCTACTCTACAAAGAAGAGTAGAAAATAAATCAGAGCGATCGTGTTTGAACTAGTTCAGAATTATTACTTTGGCAGTGAAATAGGAGTCAGAACGGAAGGAGAGGGATAAGGAGGTTTTCTATGGATAAACCCGATGCCCGGCACCTAACGATCGAGACCCAGAATTACCTGCTCTAGCTGGTTGTGTCGCAAAAGCTGTTTAAGGACAAACAATAGACTTCCTGCATGAATCAGGAGGGATGTGCCAGTTCGTAGTTGAGCAGTCCCGCAATCAAATTTAAGCGCAAGCCGAATCTCCTTCTGCGGTTGCGGTAGTGCCCTGAAAAGATGCGAAAAATCTTGAAGCGGCGAATGACATGCTCCACTCGAACTCGCAGTCTCGCCAGTGCCCGATTATGCTGCTTCTCATCTTCGGCTAATGGTTGCTTGCGCGATTTCTTGGTTGGGGTACAAGCCCCAGCATGACGCTTGGCAAATCCCTGATACCCTCGGTCGGCTAAACACAACTGCGATGGGACAAAGGGTAAACGGCTACGCTTGAGCAACTTGAAGTCGTGCGTCTGGCCTTGGGCGGTTGCAGTGGCAATCACCTGCCCCGTGTCAAAGTCCACCAGCAGTTGTGCCTTTAGCGTATGGCATTTTTGCTTTCCACTGTAGTACCGTTTCTGTTTTTTTTGGACGTTCGATTTCGACTTCGCCCACGTCGACCAACAGCACTTTCCATTCCCATCCCGGTTGGTATAACTGTCGCTGGCTGGGTAAGCGGAACTTACCGCACTTAACGAGGATGTCTTCGACTTTCCTGATGATTCGCCCCACCGTTGTTTCGTGCAGTCCCCAACTTGTACCGATGTGAAACTGGCTGCGATATTCCCGCCAATATTCCAGTGCCACCAACAGTTGGTCTTCCACACTCAGTTTGTTTTGTCCGCCTCGCTTTCCCTGGCGTTCCAGGTGGGGACGCAACTCCTCGACCATCTCACCGAAGGTCTCACGGCTCACGCCGCACAATCGCTTAAATTCTCCAGCACTCAGGCGTTGCAGTTCTGGATAGGGCATGGCAATTCCTCCTTGTGCCTAGTTCTGCCATGCTCGCACCGCTTTTGCAAGCCTTTATGTCCTTAACTGGCATACTCCCGCCTATTCATGCAGGAGGTCTAATCTATATCGTTTGCATTCCCTTAAGCAGTAATTCCAAAGAGTGCTTCAATAAATCTGACTTGAGATACACTATCTCCTTGGTCTATTCCTTTTACTTGTCCTTTACGAATCATGTTCATTGTTTCGATTCAATTCAACGTTCTTCTCGCGCTGTTAAACGTCTTGAACCCCAGCATCGGTTTCACAATTCGTTTAATGTTCCGATGGTCTTGCTCAACCACATGATTCAAATATTTGCTCTGCCTTAGTTCGGTCTCTTGGTCGACCCTTGCACCCTTGCGGTAACTGCGAAGCAGATCGTCTCATCCGCTTTGAGGGCGTTTATTGCCATCGGGTAAGCAGTATTCTTGTCCACGTTAATTATCCGTGGAGCCTGAATGGGTCGTGTCGCAAAAACTGATCAGTGGTAAGGTAAACAAGCTCAACTCTGCCGATCGCTCTCCAATGTCTACTGCTCCTCTGTTTAAGTGGCGGCATTTCTTGTCTGAGGTCATCCTGCTCAATGTTCGCTGGTATTGCTCAGAGGGTGACAACGAGGCTAGAAGGTAAGCCTGGCGGCAGACAGAGGCAACCCAAAGCCGAAAAAATAGGGTGAATCCGACGAATCACACTCAATTGTAAAAATGTTGC